>NZ_JAMYDU010000009.1 GCF_024138395.1 Pseudomonas mandelii | reverse complement strand
ACTGCGTTTTGCGCCCGTATCCATTGCACCTTCCTGATAAGAAGTCAGAAGGTGTAAACCTTATTCAGGACGAGACACTGCACTAAAAAAAGGCCCGCAGCGATGCGGGCCTTTTTTTGTCTGTTTGATTCGTGCGGTGCTCTTCAGGGCCTCTTCGCGGGCAAGCCTCGCTCCTACAGGTCCACGCTGATTTCAAGATCGACACCAACCCTGTAGGAGCGAGGCTTGCCCGCGAAGAGGCCAGCAAACTCAACACACCTTAATGGCTGGAAACCCGATAAACCCGCTCTTCAAGCCGTGTCACACCGGCCTCAAGAAACTTCCAGCTCTCACCCAGAACGTCTTGGTCTTCCAGAATCTTCAGCGCCCACACATTGCCGAACAACCGCTGCACTTCATCATCAAGCACAGCAAACGGCGGCCCGGCCATTTGCGCCTGGTCGTAATCCAGCGTAATCAAAAGCCCTGAAGCATCCTTCGGCAGAATCCGAATCAGATGAGCCGCGTATTGCTCTCGCATCGCCGGCGGCAAGGCGATCAATGCCGCGCGGTCGTACAACCCGCTGCAGTCGGCGACATCGCCTGCCGTCAGCTCAAAGAAATCGCCACACCACAACTCGATTGAACCGGCGCGGTAGACCTTGAACGGTCCCTGCTCACTGACGTCCGGGTCAAATTGATGCTCACTGAAAAAATCCTCCACGGCCTTTTCCGACAGCTCAACCCCCAAGACCTCATGACCTTGGTGCGCCAGCCACAACAGATCCAGACTTTTCCCACACAAAGGCACCAGCACGCGAGCGCCCTCTTCCAGGCCTAACGCGGGCCAGAACCGTTGCAGATAAGGATTCACTTCCGGCAGATGAAAGCCGATCTGATTCGACGCCCATCGTTTGTGCCAAAACTCCGGCTGCATAATTAACCCCGAAAAATTCGATCAAAAGACCCTAAAACTTATATTAGATTTAGATCAATGATCTGACTGAAGATGGTGCCATCTTACTCTCAGGAGCTCATTCATGTTCCCCAGCCTGTATATCTCTCATGGCTCCCCGATGCTAGCCCTGGAACCCGGCGCCAGCGGACCGGCCCTCACGCGTCTGGCCGCAGCATTACCGAAACCCAAAGCCATCGTGATGGTTTCCGCACACTGGGAAAGCAGCGAACTGCTGGTCAGCGGCAACCTTCAGCCTGAAACCTGGCATGACTTCGGCGGATTCCCGCAGGCCTTGTTCGAAGTGCAATACCCGGCCCCCGGCAATCCGCAACTGGCGGTGGAGGTGGTCGAGCTGCTGAAGGCCGATGGCCTGCCGGCACGCATCGACACCCAGCGACCGTTCGACCATGGCGTTTGGGTACCCTTGTCGTTGATGTATCCGCAGGCTGACATCCCGGTGGTGCAGGTTTCGCTGCCCACCCGTGGCGGCCCTGCCCTGCAAACCCGCGTCGGCCATGCCTTGGCCAGCCTGCGCGAACACGGTGTGCTGTTGATCGGCTCCGGCAGCATCACCCACAACCTGCGCGAACTGGACTGGCACGCCGGCCCGGAAAGCGTCGAACCCTGGGCCAAGGCGTTTCGCGACTGGATGATCGAGAAACTCGAAGCGAACGACGAAGCCGCGTTGCACGACTATCGCCGGCAAGCTCCGAATGCCGTGCGCAACCATCCGAGTGACGAGCATCTGCTGCCGCTGTATTTTGCCCGTGGGGCTGGGGGTGAGTTCAGCATTGCGCACCAGGGGTTCACCATGGGGGCGCTGGGAATGGACATTTATCGGTTCGGATAACGTCAAGATCAAAAGATCGTCCGAACGCGGCCCGAGCCTTCGGCAGCTCCTACATTGACCGCGCTCGACGACATTCCTGTAGGAGCTGTCGAGTGAAACGAGGCTGCGATCTTTTTTCAGGCAAAAAAAATCCCCGAACCAGTCGGGGATTTTTTATGTTCGATCAATCAGCCCAAGAGCGGATCAATCTTCGCGATAGCGACGCAGCTTCAACTGCTTACCGGCAACGCGAGTGTCCTTCAGCTTGGTCAGAAGTTTCTCCAGACCATCTTCCGGCAGCTCGACAAGGCTGAAGCTGTCACGCACCTGGATGCGACCGATGGCTTCACGCGCCAAACCGCCTTCATTCAGGATGGCGCCCAGCAGGTTCTTGGCAGCGATACCATCACGCGCACCCAGCGCGGTACGGCAACGAGCACGACCTTCGGCCAATGGAACCGGAGCACGACGCTCGCGATCACCACGGTCCGGACGATCACCGGTACGCTCTGGACGATCGCCACGCGGTGCATTGTTCGGCACCAATGGACGTTCTTTCTCGATTGCGGCCAGGGTCAGCGCCTGAGCGTTGGTTGCCTTGCGCAGCAGAGCAGCGGCCAGTGCACGCGGGGTGCAACCGATGTCGGCGGTCAGGCGATCCAGCAGATCACCGTGAGTCGATTCGGCATCAGCGACCAGCGGCGACAGGCTGTTGGTCAGTTTCTTGATGCGGGCATCGAGAACGGCTTGGGCGTCCGGCAGACGAACTTCGGCAACCTTCTGACCGGTTACACGCTCGATCACTTGCAGCATGCGGCGCTCACGCGGAGTCACCAGCAGCAGTGCGCGACCTTCGCGACCGGCACGGCCGGTACGGCCGATACGGTGAACGTAGGACTCAGGATCGTACGGCATGTCAACGTTGAACACGTGAGTGATGCGCGGAACGTCCAGACCACGAGCGGCAACGTCGGTCGCCACAACGATGTCCAGACGGCCATCCTTGAGGGATTCGATCACGCGCTCACGCTGGTTCTGAGCAATGTCACCGTTCAGCGCAGCGGCTTTGTAGCCTTTGGCTTCCAGGGCGCTGGCCAGGTCCAGGGTCGCTTGCTTGGTGCGCACGAACATGATCAGGGCGTCGAAATCTTCCACTTCCAGCAGGCTCAATACAGCCGAGGTCTTCTGGTCAGCGTGAACCAACAGGTGAGCCTGTTCGATCGCGGTAACGGTCTGAGTCTTGGTCTGGATCTTCACGTGTTGCGGATCGCGCAGATGGCGTTCGGCAATGGCACGGATCGACTGCGGCAGGGTGGCCGAGAACAATACGGTCTGACGGGTTGCTGGCAGGGCCTTGAAGATGACTTCGAGGTCGTCCATGAAACCCAGTTTGAGCATTTCATCGGCTTCGTCGAGAACCAGGTGGTTCACGGTAGCCAGAACTTTTTCGTCGCGACGCAGGTGGTCGCACAGACGGCCCGGCGTGGCGACAACGATCTGTGCGCCATTACGGATTGCTTTCAGTTGTGGGCCCATAGGCGCGCCGCCGTAAACGGCCACAACGGTAACACCAGGCATTTGCTTGGCGTAGGTTTCGAAAGCGGTTGCTACTTGCAGCGCCAACTCACGGGTTGGCGCCAGGATCAGGGCTTGCGGCTCGCGCTTGGCAGGATCGATGCGGTGCAGGATCGGCAGGGCGAACGCGGCGGTTTTACCCGTACCGGTTTGCGCTTGGCCAATCATGTCGTGGCCGGCCATGATGATCGGGATCGATTGCTGCTGAATAGCCGAAGGTTCTTCGTAGCCGGTCGCAATGACGGCTGCAAGAATATTCGGATTAAGATTAAAAGCGGCGAAGCCGCCGGTTTCCTGGGTCATGGGTCTGCCTCTAAGTGCATCCGCAAAGACCCATGCTCCAAAGCTGCGCATGCCGTGTAAGACTCAAGAGTCGCCCTGGCTGCTTTGTCGGCGGGGATTTGCGAAAACGAATGAATGAAAAAGATTCGTCAAGGAAGAGTCCGCTGTGCGGACGTGCAGCCGAAGCTGACTTCGGGGAATTGCGCTACCTAAACGCGGCCAGGTTAAAGGCCGGCGCGCACTATACCGGAATTCGCCCAAAAAGGGAGCTTTTTTTATCGGAAAAAACCGACGTACAGCGTTGTGTCACGGGCTTTGCGGATAATCGCGCGACGGTCTATTTTGCAAAGGCCCGGCCCTGCTGACGATGGCGCTAAAACGGTTCACTCTTGTGACGCAGACCTGCGGTCTCACATATCCCTTCCCGCCCCTTCCCGCCCGAGGAAATGCCCCATGAATCAGCCCAGCCCCAGTCGTGTAACCCGTGAACGACACGGCCATGTCCTGATGATCGGCCTGGATCGGGTGGCCAAACGCAATGCCTTCGACCTCGACCTGCTCAACGCACTCAGCCTGGCCTATGGCGAGTTCGAGGCCGACAGCGAGGCGCGGGTCGCGGTGGTGTTCGGTCATGGTGAGCATTTCACTGCCGGGCTCGATCTGATCAGCGCCGGCGCGGCCCTGGCCGAAGGCTGGCAGGCACCGCCCGGTGGCTGCGACCCATGGGGCGTGCTCGCAGGCCCCAGGGTCAGCAAACCAGTGATTGTCGCGGCGCAAGGCTACTGCCTGACCGTTGGCATCGAATTGATGCTGGCTGCCGATATCAACCTGTGCGCCAGCAATACCCGTTTTGCCCAGAAGGAAGTGCAGCGCGGGATCTTCCCGTTCGGCGGCGCCACTTTGCGCCTGCATCAGGTCGCCGGCTGGGGCAATGCGATGCGCTGGCTGCTTACTGGCGATGAATTCGACGCTCATGACGCCTTGCATCTGGGGTTGGTGCAGGAGGTCATGGCCAGCGAGGATTTATTGCCGCGGGCCATTGAACTGGCTGAACGGATTGCCCGGCAGGCGCCGCTGGGGGTTCAGGCAACGCTGATGTCGGCCCGGCAGGCGCGCTATGAAGGGGAAATGGCGGCAGCGCAGGCCTTGCCGGCGCAGGTGAAGAAATTGCTGAACAGCGAAGATGCCAAGGAGGGTGTACGGTCGATGATCGAGAAGCGGCCGGGGGTTTTCAAAGGGCTTTGAGGGATGTGTTGACGGGAAGGAAGCCTTCGCGGGCAAGCCTCGCTCCTACAATGGCTACGCACATCCTGTAGGAGCGAGGCTTGCCCGCGAAGAGGCCCTAAAGACCAACCACCCTCTATGTCGCCGGCCGAATCGCCTTGATCAACGACTGCAACGAATACCCCAATTGCGGCGCCAAGCCTTCAGCCCGCGCGATCAGCCCATCCATATTCAGTTCCTGATCCAGCTCCGATGGCACGATCAGAATCACGTTGCCCTCCTTCACTGGCAGTTCCCAGTAATGCCGGTGATAAAGACCGCGCAACAACGCCGCCCCCAACGGTCGACCATCGTCGGTGGCCCACTGGTTGATCACCAGCCAGCCACCCGGATTCAACCGTTTCTGACAGTTTTCCAAAAAACCCCAGGCCAGATGCCCGACACCCGGCCCGACATCGGTATAGAGGTCGACGAAAATCAGATCGGCCGATTCAGCCGTATCGAGCAACTCCAGGGCATCGCCGACGCGGATGTACAGCCGTGGATCGTCATCCAGCCCGAGGTATTCGATGGCCAGGCGCGGTACATCCGGGCGCAATTCGATGGCTTCGACATCTTCCAGCGGCAGGAACTTAAGACAGGCTTGAGTCAGAGTACCGGCGCCGAGCCCGAGGAACAGCGCGCTTTCCGGCTGTTCGTGGCACAGCGCGCCAATCAGCATCGCCCGGGTGTAATCGTATTCGAGCCAGCTCGGATCGGCGGTGAATACGCAGCTCTGTTCGATGGCATCACCGAACTCCAGAAAACGGTAATCGGCCACTTCCAGCACGCGAATCACGCCGAATTCATCCTGTACCTCGGCGAGCAGATGCTCGACGCGCTCCTCAGTCATTTCGTCTCCTGATGTCACCGGGCCTGCAATGTAATAAATAGCAGTGCAATAAGACCGCGTGGGTAGCGCGGCAAAGGCCCGATTGTCCGCGAAGCGACGGGAACAGGTCACGCACTAATTGCTGATAACATAACCGTCCGAGCGTAAAACACTAGAGACTGCAATGAGCCAACCCTGGAGCCCTGACAGCTGGCGCGCCCTGCCGATCCAGCAACAACCCCAATACCCCGACGCGGCGCATTTGCTGCATGTCGAGCAAACCCTGGCGAGCTATCCGCCGCTGGTGTTTGCCGGTGAAGCCCGGGAGTTGCGTCGTCAGTTTGCCGAAGTGACCCAGGGCCGGGCGTTTCTGTTGCAAGGCGGCGACTGCGCCGAAAGCTTCGCCGAATTCTCCGCCGCGAAAATTCGTGACACGTTTAAAGTGTTGCTGCAGATGGCGATCGTCATGACCTTCGCCGCCGGTTGCCCGGTGGTCAAAGTCGGACGCATGGCCGGCCAGTTCGCCAAACCCCGTTCGGCCAACGATGAAACCATCAATGGCGTGACGCTGCCGGCCTACCGTGGCGACATCGTCAACGGCATCGGTTTCGACGAAAAAAGCCGCGTGCCGGACCCGGAACGTCTGCTGCAGTCTTATCACCAGTCCACGGCAACCCTGAACCTGTTGCGTGCCTTCGCCCAAGGCGGCTTTGCCGACCTGCATCAGGTGCACAAGTGGAACCTGGATTTCATCGCCAACTCGGCGCTGGCCGAGAAGTACAGCCATCTGGCCGATCGCATCGATGAGACCCTGGCCTTCATGCGCGCCTGCGGCATGGACAGTTCACCACAACTGCGCGAAACCAGTTTTTTCACCGCCCATGAAGCGCTGCTGCTTAACTACGAAGAAGCCTTCGTGCGTCGCGACAGCCTGACCAATGATTACTACGATTGCTCGGCCCACATGCTGTGGATCGGCGACCGTACTCGTCAACTGAACGGCGCGCATGTCGAGTTCCTGCGCGGGGTGCACAACCCGATCGGCGTGAAGGTCGGCCCGAGCATGAACCCCGAAGACCTGATTCGCCTGATCGATGTGCTCAACCCGGACAACGACCCGGGTCGCCTGAACCTGATTGCGCGGATGGGCGCGAACAAGGTCGGCGATCACCTGCCACAGCTGATCCGCGCGGTGCAGCGCGAAGGCAAGCAGGTGCTTTGGAGTTCCGACCCGATGCACGGCAACACCATCAAGGCCAGCAGCGGCTATAAGACCCGCGACTTCGCGCAGATTCTTGGCGAGGTGAAACAGTTCTTCCAGGTTCACGAGGCGGAAGGCAGTTATGCCGGCGGCATCCACATCGAAATGACCGGGCAGAACGTCACCGAATGCATCGGCGGCGCGCGGCCGATTACCGAGGATGGCTTGTCGGATCGTTACCACACCCACTGCGACCCGCGGATGAATGCCGATCAGTCGCTGGAATTGGCGTTTTTGATTGCTGAAACCCTGAAGCAGGTTCGGCGGTGAGTCAGTAAGTCTTTGGTTGCCTGACACGACGCCATCGCGGGCAAGCCCGCTCCCACAGGGTTAGCGCCAGACACATAATTTGTGAACGACGTGATCATTGTGGGAGCGGGCTTGCCCGCGATGGCGTCGGCTCAATCACCACCAATCTGTACCAATGCCACTCGCAACCGAGCCGCACTCGCCCGCGGGCAATTCAATTGAATCTGCTCCAGCCCCAACCAATCCGCCATCTGCCGCAGATTCACCGCCAACGCCAGCATCCCCGCCTCATCCAGCCCCGGCTCTTCCTCATGCACGGCATGCACCGCCAACCGGCCCAACCCCCGTTCGGCGCGCAAGTCGACCCGCGCGGCAATTCGCTCATGGTGCAAAAACGGCAATACGTAATAGCCATAGACGCGCTTGTGCTGTGGCGTATAAATCTCCAGCCGATAACGGAAATCGAATAGTCGCTCGGTACGGCTGCGTTCCCAGATCAGCGAATCGAACGGTGAAAGCAGCGCACTGGCCTCGACCTTGCGCGGTACTTTCGGCTCTGCCATGCAATAGGCCGGTTGCCGCCAGCCTTCAACCTCACACACCAGCAAATCACCCTCCTCGACCAGCTCCGCCAGACGCGGTCGGCTGTCTGCCGGGTTCAAGCGAAAGTAATCCCGCAGGTCCTTTTCCGTCGCCACGCCCAACGCATTGGCGGCGTGCAGCAAGAGACCGCGCTGAGCCTCGGCCTCGCTGAGCAAGGGTTGCTGAAGTATCGCCGAAGGAATCACCCGTTCCGGCAAATCATAAAGCCGTTCGAACCCGCGCCGACCGGCCACGGTCACTTCACCGGCAGCGAACAGCCATTCCAAAGCATGCTTTTCCGCACTCCAGTCCCACCACGGCCCTGCCCGCTCCTGCCGGGTCGACAAGCTGCCCGCACCCAGCGCACCGAGTTCCTGAACCGACGCCAGAACGCGGCGAATCGTGGCTTGCTGCTCACGACCGAAGCGCGCCAGTTGCTGATAGATGTCTTCGCCGCAAGTCGCGCGCTGCATGCGCCAGCGCATCAAGGGGTACATCGATAAGGGCAACAGAGACGCTTCATGGCCCCAGTATTCGAACAACGTGCGTCGACGGCCCTGACTCCAGGCAGCCTGATCAAGCAAGTCGGATGAGTAATTGCCAAGACGGGAAAACAAGGGAAGGTAGTGCGAACGCACTAACGCATTGACCGAATCGATCTGCAGAATGCCCAGGCGTTCGATCAGCCGGTTGAGCTGAACCGCTTTGATCGCCGCTGGCGGCTGGCGCCCGTTGAACCCTTGGGCAGCCAGCGCCAGACGCCGAGCCTGTTTGAGGGAAAAGGACAGTGTGGCGGGCATGAGCATCTCCTTGTCTGCTCGCAACCTACCTCACCCGCAAGTGCTTTGTGTAGCGATGGCATCATCATTTATGCATCGGATCATCCCAGAACGGTCTTACCGTCTCATGCTCCACATCCGCACGGCTCACGCCGATATCCTTCAGTGCTTCGTCGCTCAAGCTCGCCAGCATTTCACGTTCACGGTGAAGTTCGTACCAGCGACTAAACTTGTGCAGCAGATCGGATACCGCGTGGATTGAGAATTTTTGTTCCGTTACATGCTCGTTGTGACCTTTCATCGTATTGCCCTCCTTTAGGGATGGCTCAAGTCTCGCGCCAGCGATAAGATCAATCCAACGAATGTTTCTGATGGCATACATCTCGGAGATTGATGAATGTCCGCCTACCCCAGTATCGACACCGATGTACTGCGCACCTTCGTCGCGATTGCCGATCAGGGTGGTTTTACCCGTGCCGGTGAAATGGTCAACCGCACTCAGTCGGCGGTGAGCATGCAGATGAAACGCCTGGAAGAAGACGTGCTGCAGCGCCAACTGTTCGAACGCGACGGGCGTCAGGTCAAGCTGACCGCCGAAGGCCAGGTGTTGCTGGGCTATGCGCGGCGCATCCTCAAACTCCACAGCGAAGTGTTCAATACCCTGCGCGAGCCGCACATGGTCGGCACGGTACGCATCGGCACGCCCGATGATTACGTCATGCGCTTTCTGCCAGGCATTCTTTCGCGCTTTGCGCAGTTTTATCCGCTGATCCAGATAGAGGTTCATTGCGAATCCACGAAACAGTTGCTGCAACGCACCGATCTGGACCTGTCCATCGTCACCCGCGAGCCGGGTAACGAGATCGGCCAACTATTGCGCAAGGAGCGTTTCGTCTGGGCCGAGGCGCAAAACTTCAGCGCCCACGAGCAGACGCCGCTGCCGCTGGCGATGTTCAACAGTGATTGCTTCTGTCGCCTCTGGGCATGCAATGCCCTGGACGCCATGGGCCGCGACTACCGGATTGCCTACAACAGCTCCAGCCTGTCGGCATTGATGGCCGTGGTCAGCGCGGGTCTGGCGATCACCGCGCAGCTGGAAAGCCTGATCACCCCGGACATGCGCATCCTTGGCGCCAACGAAGACCTGCCGCTGTTGCCGGAAGCCAGCATCATGCTGATCCGCAACCTGAACAACCCTTCGCCGATCACCGAATGCCTTGCCGAGCACATCGTCGAAGGTTTCAAACTTTAAACGCGAGCATCACCGCACAGACCACCAGAAAACCACAGAACAGCCCGCGCAGCAGCCGCTCCGGCAATGCGTGGGCAATTCTCACGCCCCAACTGATGCTCATCAATCCACCGACCGCCAACGGCACACCGATCGCCCAATGCACCTGATCATGCACCGCATAAGTCGCCAGGGTGACGCCCGTGCTCGGCAACGCCAGCGCCAGCGCCAATCCTTGGGCAACCACTTGAGTGGTACCAAACAGGCTGGTCAACACCGGCGTTGCCACCACCGCCCCGCCCACTCCAAATAGTCCGCCCATCGTCCCGGAAGCCGCGCCGAGCACACCCAGCCACGGCCAGGAATAGCGCATCTGCGAAGAGGCCGGTGCGTTGGTGGTGAACATTCGCATCAGGTTGTAGGCCGACAGCGCGATCAGGAAAGCAACGAAACCCAAGCGCATGGTTTGCGCGTCGATACCCACCGCCCAGATCGAACCGATCCAGGCAAAGCAGAAACCCATCAATGCCAATGGCAACGCATGCCGCAATTCGATGCGATTGCGCTGGTGATAGCGCCACAGCGCCAGCATCACGTTCGGCACCACCATCACCAGCGCCGTGCCTTGGGCAATCTGCTGATCAAGACCGAACCACACGCCCAGCAGCGGGATCGCGACTAATCCCCCACCGATGCCGAACAATCCGCCGAGGGTTCCCAAGGCAGCACCAAAGACCAGATACAACATGAATTCAATCACAGGCGATTTTCCTTTTGTGAGGCTGTTTATCCTACGCAGTCGGCTCTGGCGGGGAAACGCACAGCAACGCACAATGGCTGTGCCAATTTCGCACAAGCGCCGACGAACCATGAACCCCAATCAATTGACTGAACAACTTGGCCTGTTTCTCGATGTGTTGGAAAGCGGCAGTTTTTCCGCCGCCTCCCGTCGCCATCCATTGACGCCTTCAGCCGTGGCGCGACGCATCGATAGCCTCGAAGGCGCCGTCGGCAGCCAACTGTTCATTCGCAGCACCCATGCCGTACGCGCTACCCCGGCCGGCCTGGCTTTTGCCGAGCGCGCACGGCGGATCGTCGCTGAACTGCGCCTGGCCCGGGCGGAAGCGGTGTCCTTGAGCAGTGCGCCGGAAGGCTTGATTCGGGTGGATGCGCCGGCAGCATTCGGACGCCGACACCTGGCGCCGGTGATTGCCGATTTCCTCATGCTTTATTCCGGCCTCGACGTGCAATTGCACCTGATCGACAGCTTTGTCGACATGCAGGGCTCGAACCTGGGCAAGGTCGATCTGGTGTTGCGTGCCGGGCAGATAGCCGACACTCGGCTGGTGGCGACACCGCTGGCGAGCATGGTGCGCATCGCCTGCGCCAGCCCCGAATATCTGCAACGCCGTGGCGTGCCGACCGATCCGGCGCAGTTGATCGACCATGATGGCCTCGACTGGGAAGGCTTGGCTCCGCCGTTCGCCTGGCGCTTCGAGCGGGATGGGCAGATGCACTTGCACCGGCCAGCGCGAATCCGCATGAGCGCCAATAATGCCGAGGCACTGGTGTGCGGCGCGCTGGCGGGGTTGGGCATCGCGCATTTGCCGACCTGGCTGGCGAGCGAATATTTATTACGCGGCGAACTACTGCCGCTGTTCTGCGAAAACGGTCTGCCAAAACCGGAAAGCACCGGCATTTATGCGTTGCGTCTGGAGCAGCAACCCAGTTCGCGCAGCCGCTTGTTGCTGGAATACCTGAAGACCCGTTTCAGCCCCATTCCGCCGTGGGATCTGGCGCTGCAAAACAACCTGGACCGCCACTAGTCCAGAATTATCTGGCGCATTAAAGATTCGCCCGCTAGATTCATGACGATCACTGATCAAGGTTTTGAAATGAACACCGAACGCAACACCCCGGACAACTGCGACGACCTGCTGCTGGACAATCAGGTCTGCTTCGCCCTGCATTCCACTTCGCTGCTGATGACCAAGGTCTACAAACCGCTGCTGCAAGCGCTGGGCCTGACCTATCCGCAGTACCTGGCGATGATGGTGTTGTGGGAAAAGGATGGGTTGACGGTCGGCGAAATCAGCACACGACTGCTGACCGATCCCGGCTCCCTTACCCCGCTGCTCAAACGCCTGGAAGCCGAAGGCCTGCTGAGCCGCACCCGCAGTCGTGAAGATGAACGGGTGGTGATTGTCGATCTGACTGAGCAAGGCCGTGCGTTGCGAGACAAGGCACGCGATATTCCTCAGTGCATCCTCGGCGCCAGCGGACAAACGCTGGAACAGCTGAAGAAGCTGCAAGCGGATCTTCAAGCGCTGCGTAGCCATCTGCAAGACAGCCTTTAGACCGCGTTATCGTTCTTCGCGGGCAAGCCTCGCTCCTACAGGTTTTATGTCGTTTACAAATTATGTTATCGACCGAAAACCTGTAGGAGCGAGGCTTGCCCGCGAAGGCGCCCTCCCCGTCGCAAAAAAATTTCACCTCGAAAAAATCCCGCACGAAAGCCTCTATCTCAAGCTTCTCCGACCCAATCGAATTGCTGCACTGCGATGCAAAACAAATTTTTTCGAAAATTTATCTTGCGCACTAAATACTTGCGGGCTACATTCATCTCGCACTTACTTAGCGCGCAAACATTTAGCGCAAAACATCCAAACTCGAACGAGGCTCACACCATGCAAACTCTTTACACCGCAATCGCAACCTCCACCGGCGGCCGTGACGGTCGTGCGATCTCCAGCGACAACATCCTCGACGTTAAACTCGCCACGCCCAAAGAACTCGGTGGTGCTGGCGGTGCCGCAACCAACCCTGAACAACTGTTCGCAGCCGGCTACTCCGCCTGCTTCATCGGCGCGCTGAAATTCGTCGCCAGCCAGACCAAACGCAAAATCCCGGACGACGCTTCGATCACCGCCCATGTCGGCATCGGCCAGATCCCTGGCGGTTTCGGTCTGGACATCGACCTGCACATCAGCCTGCCGGGTCTTGAGCAAGCCGATGCACAAAGCCTGGTCGAAGCCGCCCACCACGTCTGCCCATACTCCAACGCCACCCGTGGCAACGTCGATGTGCGCCTGCACGTAACCGTCTAACCGCTGACTCCAAGGTCGAACAGGAAATGAATATGAACACTTTCAGCAAAGTCTTGACCGGTACCCTTCTCGCCCTGTCCATCAACAGTGCATTCGCAGGCAATGGGGTTGAACACAACACCCAGGCGTTCCTCGATGTACTGAATGCCGGCACCGGCAAACCGATCGAACAGCTCACCCCTGCCGAGGCCCGCGCGGTGTTGGTGGGTGCGCAGGCCGGGGTGAAACTGACGCTGCCCAAAGCCGACGTCAGCGAGAAGACTATTCAGGTCGACGGCCAACCGATCAGCCTGACCATCGTTCGGCCGGCCGGGGTCAAAGGCGAGCTTCCGGTGTTCATGTTCTTCCACGGCGGTGGCTGGGTGTTGGGGGATTTCCCGACCCACGAACGGCTGGTTCGGGATTTGGTAACGGGTTCGGGCGCGGCGGCGGTGTTCGTCAATTACACGCCGTCGCCGGAAGCGCATTACCCGGTGGCGATCAATCAGGCGTACGCCGCGACCAAGTGGGTGGCCGAGCACGGTAAAGAGATCAACGTCGACGGCAAACGTCTGGCTGTGGCGGGTAATAGCGTCGGTGGCAACATGGCGGCCGTGGTTGCGTTGATGGCCAAAGACAAAGGCACACCGGCGATCAGGTTCCAGGTGTTGTTGTGGCCGGTGACTGACGCCAGCTTCGAGACGGCGTCTTACAACCAGTTCGCCGAGGGGCACTTCCTCAGCAAAAACATGATGAAGTGGTTCTGGGACAACTACACCACCGATGCCAAGCAACGGAACGAGATTTACGCCTCACCGTTGCGGGCCACTACCGCGCAGTTGAAAGGCCTGCCACCCGCGCTGGTGCAGACTGCCGGTGCCGACGTATTGCGCGATGAAGGCGAAGCCTATGCCCGCAAACTCGACGAGGCTGGCGTGCCGGTCACGGCAGTTCGCTACAACGGCATGATCCACGACTATGGTTTGCTCAACGTAGTGAGCCAGGTTCCCGCCGTGCGCTCGGCGATGTTGCAGGCATCTGAAGAACTAAAGCAACACCTGAAATAACAGCTTTTGTAGGAGCGAGGCTTGCCCGCGAAGACGGTTTATCATCCGACATTGTTGTCGGCTGACAGGACGCTTTCGCGGGCAAGCCTCGCTCCTACAGGATTGGGGGCTGCGATCCTTTGATCTTGATCGGTCACAAAAAAGCCCGACTCAATGGTCGGGCTTTTTCATTCCTGAAGCTGTGCTTATTTAGCACGGCCTTTGTAGGAACCGCCTTCGCGGGTATCGATCTCGATTTTGTCACCGATTTCGATGAAGTCAGCAACTTGCAGCTCAGTACCGTTGCTCAGTTTGGCAGGCTTCATCACCTTGCCGGAAGTGTCGCCGCGAGCGGAACCTTCGGTGTAGTCAACTACACGCACGATGGTGGTCGGCAACTCTACGGAAACCAGACGCTCTTCGAAGAAGATCGCTTCGCAAACATCGGTCATGCCTTCTTCAACGAAAGGCAGAACGGCTTCGATGTCTTCAGCGTTCAGCTCGTACATGGTGTAGTCAGTGGTGTCCATGAACGTGTAAGAGTCGCCGCTGATGAAGGACAGGGTCGCTTCTTTACGGTCGAGGATTACGTCGTCCAGTTTGTCGTCGGCGCTGTAAACGATCTCGGTCTTGTAACCGGTCAGCAGGTTTTTCAGCTTGGTCTTCATGATCGCGCTGTTACGACCCGACTTGGTGAATTCAGCTTTCTGAACCAGCCAAGGATCGTTTTCGAGACGGATCACCATCCCGGGTTTCAGTTCTTTACCAGTTTTCATTGCGAATATCCGAATTTGGATGGGATTTACAAAAATCTAGGCCGCGTATCATATCCAATTTAGGTAAAACTGTACCAGCGCTGCGGCAAGATCTGCCTGCAAGGCTTGTTCCAGACACCATGTCTCGGCATGTTTTTCCAGTTCAGGCCAATGTTTGCGGGTTGATTTCCAATGACCCGTCATTGTCTCACCTGCGTTCCATGCCCGCCATAGACCGCTGATCGCCTCGCCGGCAGGCTCGGACAAGCCTTGGGTGTACAGAGTCAGGAAAGCATCGAGCTTGTCCAGATGGATGTCTTCGTCCTGCCGATAGATGTGCCAGAGCAGCGGCCGGCCAGCCCATTGGGCGCGGACAAAGGAGTCTTCGCCGCGCACGGCGTTGAAATCGCAGCTCCACAGCAGTAGGTCATATTGATCCTGCCGGACGAATGGCAGCACTTGCACGGTCAAGGCATCGCGCACATGCAGCGCCCCGGCCGTCAGCCCATCCACGCCGAGCCAGCGTTCGACGTCGCCGAGAATCCGCCCTTCGGGTACCAGCAGATGAGTCGGCGTCGAGTCGGCCGCCATCGTGTCGAGCCAACTGGCCAGCCCGGTATTTTCGTAGGCAAACAGCGAGATCAGCTGTGCATTCGGCGCGCGATCAATTCCCAACCCTTGCAGGAATTCTCGCTGAGCTTGCGGACTTTGCTGAAACTGCCGACGCCGCTCGAGCAATCCTCTCTCACGCAGCAGGCCACCGGTGCCCTTGCGAAAGCCCGGGAAGAAAAAGAACTTCTGCACGTTCTTGTACTTCACCGATGGCAAGCCGTGGCAGCCGACGACCCAGTCTTCGGCACTCAGGTAATCGAGGTTCATCCACAGCGGCGGCTTTTCCCGTTCGGCCATGGCTTCCATGTAGGCGCTCGGCAACTGACAAGCGAATGCTGCGATGACGACATCAGCGGCTTCGGTGGGCTGCCAGTCGGCCGGCCACTGTCGCACTTCGACGCCCTGCTGCCACTGCTGCGCAGCATTGATGTCGATGTCCGGACACAAACGCTCGAAGGCCCGCAGGTCGTCGACCCACAGGCGCACCGCCACTGAATGTTCGGCCACCAGTTGTCGGGCCAGGCGCCAGGTCACGCCGATGTCGCCGAAGTTGTCGACCACGGTGCAAAAAATATCCCAGCGGGTTTTCATTTCAGGCATTCCAGGCTCCCGTTGGCAAAGGCGCCGATTGTCCGCATAAATTACCCCGTGCAGAAGAGCCGACGGCGATTAATCTTCATGCGACAATCGCCACTTGCCCGCGACCACCCGCCAGGAGGCAGTAATGCCCTACCGTCCCAACCCGCGCCGTCCCTTGCCGATCCAGTTTAATGCGCTGCAACTGACCGGCAGCATTGCCCTCGGTTTGTGGCTGGGATTCATCGCGATCGCGCTGACTTGCTGGCTCGCCTGGCGCCTGTTGTTCAACGAGCAATTGGCGCCCTTGGCCCAGGCGGTGGAGCAACTGACCAAGCCTCCGGTGATTGAGCAACCTGCCCAACCTGCCCCGCAGGACCCGATGTTCGAACAGTACGAGGACCACCTGCGCAGGAATGAACAGCAGCAAATGGTGGAACAGGCCAGAAGCAGCAAACACAATCATTCCAATCCAAAATGCCAGTTCTGGCTGCAGCAGAATCAAACTGCGCCGAGCGAAAAAAGCCGCGCCAACATCCTGCAATTCTGCGATTGATCATGAAGCTCTCTATGCACAAGCCGACCGTCCACCAACTGATTATCGACAAGCTGCGGATCGATCTCGACATCGCCGAGCGGGCCGCGCAAACCGCCTACGAAACCGCGACCCACGAAGAAAACATAGCCGAAAACAAGTACGACACGCTGGGGCTGGAGGCGTCTTATCTGGCGGCCGGACAGGCCAAACGAGTGGAAGAAATCAGGCAGTCATTGACCCTTTGCCAGAACCTGACACTGCGGCCTTATGACGATCAGCGCGGTATCGAAGTCGGTGCCCTGCTCGGCCTGAAAGACGAAAAGGGTCGCGAACAATGGCTGTTCCTGGCCCCCGACGCGGCCGGGTTGAAGATCGATCTGGTGGGGCAACTGATTACCGTCATTACCCCTCGCTCGCCGCTGGGCAAAAGCCTGCTGGGCAAGTTCGAAGGGGATGAAGTGGAGATTCTGGTGGCGGGCGCTCGGCAACAGTTTTCTGTCACCGAGGTAATCTAGCGATTAATGGACCGGCAGTTCGACGCCGTCGAACAGCTCTTCCAGTTCCTGTTTGTTGTGGCACTGAATGGCCTTGGCCATCACTTCGCGGGTCAGGTGCGGGGCGAATTTCTCGATGAAGTCGCACATGAAACCACGCAGGAACGTACCGCGACGGAAACCGATTTTGGTAATGCTGGATTCGAACAACTCGCTGGCATCGAGTACTACCAGGTCGCTATCGAGCTTGGTGTCGACCGCCATTTTCGCCACGATGCCCACGCCCAGGCCTAGACGAACGTAAGTCTTGATCACGTCGGCGTCGGCCGCGGTGAACACCACTTTGGGTGTCAGGCCACGATGGCTGAAGGCTTCGTCGAGTTTCGAACGGCCGGTGAAACCGAACACGTAGGTCACGATCGGGTATTCGGCCAAGGCTTCGAGGGTCAGCTTCGACAGCTTGGTCAACGGGTGGCCCTGAGGCACGACCACGCAGCGGTTCCAGCGGTAGCAGGGCATCATCACCAGGTCGCCGAACAACTCCAGCGCTTCGGTGGCGATGGCGAAATCGACGGTGCCGTCAGCGGCCATTTCGGCGATCTGCATCGGCGAACCCTGGTGCATATGCAGGGCAACGTCCGGGTATTGCTTGATGAAATTGCTGATCACCGGTGGCAATGCATAACGCGCCTGGGTGTGCGTGGTAGCGATCGACAGGGTGCCTTTTTTCTCGTTGGAGAATTCCTGGGCGATCTGCTTGATGCTCTCAACTTTGCGCAGGATTTCGCCGGCGGTGGTGATGATGCGCTCGCCGGCTGGAGTAACGCGGGTCAGGTGCTTGCCGCTGCGGGCGAAAACCTCGACCCCCAATTCGTCTTCCAGCAGACGGATCTGTTTGCTGATGCCCGGTTGCGAGGTGTAGAGGCTTTGGGCTGTAGCTGAAACGTTGAGGTCGTGGTGCGCCACTTCCCAGATGTAGCGCAATTGTTGGAGCTTCATATGAATCCCTCAAAGCAGGTAGACGCCACGGGCATCAGCGACGATATATAACTATATTAATGGTTTGATTAATAAATCTAGAACTTTTTATCAAAACACCATTATTCGTGTCCTAGCGATCCCCTTTGCGGCGACGTTCCATCAGCGGCACCAGATAGACCGGCACTCTGGACAGTTGCAACACGCGCGCAGCGGTTCGGCCCAATGGCGTTTCCGCGCCAGCGCCATGGCTGTGACTTCCTACGATCAGCAAATCGACGGAGAGTTTCTGCGCCTGGTCGAGAATCACCTGCGACGGATCGCCCTGCAGCACCCGCACTGCCCGAATCCGTTCCAGGTCCAGCGCCCCCTCATCCCCCAGCTCTTCGCGAAAGCTGTCGAGCACCCGCTGCTCGATATTGGCAATCACCGTATTCAGGCCCTGGCTGTGAAACTCGTTCAAGGCCTGCTCATCGAGGTAACTCTGAAGCACCGATTCGGCGAACAACCCCATCGGCTCCACCGCGTGCACCACATATAGATCGGCATTGAATGTTCGAGCCAGTGCCAACGCATGCTGCATCACGAAAGGTGCATACAGACCGAGGTCGGTGGCATACAGCATCGAATGAATCATAGGGACCTCCTTGGATGCCAACATGGCGGAGATTGATTCAGCTTAGCAGTGCGGTGGCGAGTGCGGCGTCTGGCGCAATGCATTGAACCGGGGCGCTTTAAATCGACGGCTCGTTACTGATGCCATGCGGCACGTGACCGGTGGCGACCACTTCGCGGGCCAGCTCGCAATGGCCGGCCTGGTCATCGAAAAATACATCGGCGGCAAACGCTTCGAGAAAAGCCGATTTGGTCAAACCGCCGAGGAACAACGACTCGTCCAGACGGATGTCCCATTCGCGCAAGGTGCGGATCACCCGTTCATGGGCCGGCGCCGATCGCGCGGTCACCAGCGCGGTGCGGATCGGACAGGCATCATCGGGGAACTCGCGCTGCAAAAGGTTGAGCGCCGCGAGGAAACCTTTGAACGGCCCGCCGCGCAAAGGCTCGCGGGCTGACTCGCGTTCGCTGGCCTGAAACGCTGCAAGGCCTCCCGATTGATAGACCCGCTCCGACTCATCGGAAAACAGCACCGCGTCACCGTCGAACGCAATGCGCAATTCATCGCTGGCGGCGCGACTGGCACCGCCCGACAGAATAGTCGCTGCAGCGAAACCGGCATCCAGCGCACTGCGCACGTCGTCGGAATGAGTCGAAAGAAACAGGTCGCAGCCAAAGGCCTTGAGGTACGGATAAGGACTGCGCCCGCCGACAAATGCCGCACGCGAGATCGCCAGGCCATAGTGATGAATCGAGTTGAACACCCGCAGACCGGTGTCGGCGCTGTTGCGCGACACCAGAATCACCTCGACCCGGGCTCGGCCGAGACTGGCATTCAGGTTCAGGAGTTTTTCGACCAACGGGAACGCATCGCCGGGCTCGAGAATTTCGTCTTCGTGTTCGATCTGGTATTGCCGATACGCCTCGACGCCGCTCGACAGATAAACCTTGTGGCTCTCGCTCAAATCGAACAGTGCTCGCGAAGAAATCGCCAACACCAGTTTGTCGTCTATGCCATTGGCCATGCCCTTCCCCTAATGCCCAAGTCAGTTAAGCCGCAATGCTATCTGTAGCAGCTGCCGAATCCTGCGTTCGGCTGTAGCAGCTGTCGAGCCTGCGAGGCTGCGTTCGGCTGCGGAGCAGTCGTGAATCCAGTAGACGCGGTGTACCTGATGCACCGCAAGTTCTGGTTTGACGACTGCTTCGCAGCCGAACGCAGCCTTCGGCAGCTGCTACAAGGAAGTGCATCGCGGCTGAAATTGCTGAACTGCCGGCATTATTGCCCTTCCCCTTCTTTTTGACCGACTCAGTGATTACGTCGGTCGATAAAACTCAAGCTGCGATACAAGGCTTCGATGCGCGGTAATTCACATCCCGCCGCCTTCGCCGCTGCCAGTGGTCGAGTGTAGATGGCATCCAGTTCCAGCGGTCGCTTGTGCAGGAAGTCGTGGTACATGCTCGGCCAATAGTCGGGCATTTTCTCGGTCATCATGAACAGATAATCGGCGTAACCCGGCGGCATGTCATGACCACAGGCCTTGGCCCCCTGAACCACTTCGGCCATCAAGGCCTGAATCAGCGCGCGGCTATCGGCATCCGTCATCAAGGGTGTGGTGCTGGCCCCGAGCAGAACCGACAGGCCGTTGTAGGGGATATTCCAGACCAGTTTCTGCCAGCGCGCCTGATGCAGGTTCGGCATGGCCTGGGAGTCGATGCCGGCGGTGCGAAACAGCCCGGCGCCTTCCTCGACGATATTCATGCGCGCCTGTTCATCGGCGGCGGGACCGCTGTGATAGCCGACGTTCACGGCCCCGAGCGCCTGATGGGTAATGACCCCTGGGCCGGCGCGATAGACGCAGATCAGACAGAGCCCGCCGAGCAGGTGCAGTGAATCGGGGAGCAACTCGCGCAGACTGTCTTCAACGTCCAGGCCATTTTGCAGCAACAGTACTTTGGCATCAGGTGCCGCCGCTTGAATGATGGCCGGTGCCAGGTCCGCGTTACTGGTGGTCTTGGCGCCCACCAGTAGCCAGTCACACGGCGGCATATCTGCAGCCGATGAATAGGCCTGGACCGGGTTCAGGACCAGCGGGCCCAACGACGCATGGTCAAGATGCAAGCCACGTTCGGCGACCGCTGAAAACTCACTGCGCAACAAAAAGTGCACATCGAAGCCGGCACGCGCCAGCATCAGCCCGTAGAAACCACCGATCGCGCCGGTTCCGATAATGCCGATTGTCGGTTTGGCCATAGTGTCTGTCATGGCAACTCCTCTGCTTGTCGACTCAACGCCTGACTCACGGCTTCGTTGAGCGCTGTGCGGGTCAGACGCGACTGTAGTGCCCCGAAGAACTCACCGTCGCGCACCACAAACAGCGCCGGCAAATGAAAGACCCGATAACGCTCGACCACGCCACCATTGTTCCCGGCATCGATCCAGCACAGTCGATCAACCGCCAGATCGAACGTGGGCAATTGCTCACGGGCAAAACGGCAACTGGCGCAGCCGACGCTGGTAAAAATCACCAGGGAAATGCCGTCCATCGCCAGCAGCCGTTGGTCGGCGTCGAAATCGGTCAGTTCCGATTCGCCCACTATACTGGGAGAAACGATGTCAGATGGCCGACACAGGGAGTCCGTGTTCATGGGACGTTATCTTCCTCATCCTGACGATGTACCCGTCGAATTAACGTTGCTCAAACATGAGTGCATCTCGCGGCAACAGCTGCACACTATCAGCCTCGGCGGCATGGCTTGCAATTACCACCGCGGATGGCGAAGGGGCACCGCACTTCAAGTACGCATGCCCACCCTGAGCACCACGATCTGCTACCTGGGCTATGTTGCCTGGTGTCTGCGACGAAAACGCAGCTATCTGGTGGGCATCGCCTTCATCGACGAACAGACCCTGTTCAGCGCGCGAATGGGTGAGCAGGTTTGCCAGATCGAACGTTACTGTCGTCAGCATGAACCTCAAAGCGAGCAGCTGAGCAATCAGACCCTGGCCCTCGAATGGGTCCAGCTGCACGCCAACGAGTTCTCCCACGACACGGTTCGCAAGGCATTTGCATAGCTAATGCTGGATTAAACCGGTGCCTGCCCATTGTCGAGCCACGGTGTAACGCGCTAAGGTTCGGCTCCCCGACGCGCTTAATTTGCTGTGCTCCGCCGCGCGGGTTCGCTGGCGGCCGGCACCTGTGACCTGACGAGTAAACGATGGCTGATTTACCGATCAACGACCTTAACGTCGCTTCCAACGAGACACTGATCACTCCCGATCAGCTCAAGCGTGATATTCCTCTGAGCGACGCTGCCCTGCGCACCGTCACCAAGGGCCGCGAAGTCATTCGCAACATTCTTGATGGCACCGACCACCGCCTGTTCGTCGTGATCGGGCCGTGCTCGATCCATGACATCAAGGCTGCCCACGAATACGCCGAGCGTCTGAAAGTGCTCGCGGCGGAAGTGTCCGATACTCTGTATCTGGTCATGCGCGTGTATTTCGAGAAGCCACGCACCACCGTCGGCTGGAAAGGCTTGATCAACGACCCGTACCTGGACGACTCGTTCAAGATTCAGGATGGTTTGCACATCGGTCGTCAGTTGCTGCTGGACCTGGCCGAGATGGGCCTGCCGACCGCGACCGAAGCCCTCGACCCGATCTCCCCGCAATACTTGCAGGACCTGATCAGCTGGTCGGCGATCGGCGCACGCACCACCGAATCCCAGACTCACCGTGAAATGGCTTCCGGCCTGTCCTCGGCTGTCGGCTTCAAAAACGGCACCGATGGCGGCCTGACGGTGGCCATCAACGCCTTGCAATCGGTCTCCAGCCCGCACCGTTTCCTGGGCATCAACCAGGAAGGTGGCGTGTCGATCGTCACCACCAAGGGCAACGCCTACGGTCACGTGGTGTTGCGCGGCGGTAACGGCAAACCGAACTACGATTCGGTCAGCGTCGCGCTCTGCGAGCAAGCGCTGAACAAAGCGAAGATCAAGCCGAACATCATGGTCGATTGCAGCCACGCCAACTCCAACAAAGACCCGGCCCTGCAACCGCTGGTGATGGAAAACGTCGCCAACCAGATCCTCGAAGGCAACCAGTCGATCATTGGCCTGATGGTCGAAAGTCACCTGAACTGGGGCTGCCAGGCGATCCCGAAAGACCTCGCCGACCTGCAATACGGCGTGTCGATCACCGATGCCTGCATCGACTGGACTTCCACCGAAAATACCTTGCGCAGCATGCACGCCAAACTCAAGGACGTGCTGCCGAAACGCAATCGCAGCTGATCGTCGTTTCGTTCACGCAAAAAAAAACGCCAGGTTCAAACCTGGCGTTTTTTTTTGCGTTCGCTTTGTTCACAGCTTGGCGGCATGCCGCTGGTGGCGTTCCATGTAGCGCTCCACGTAGGAACACGATGGAATGACCGTGTAGCCCATTTCCTCAGCGTATTGCAGTGCCTGCTCGGTCAACGCCGCCGCGATGCCGCGACCACGCAGCGCATTGGGCACAAAGGTACGATAAATATCCAGGGTCTGTTTTCCCAGATCCATATAGGTCAGGTAGGCACGATAACCGTCCACGGTGGTCTCGAACTGATGACCAGCCTGGTCATGGTGGATGGACAACGCCTCGCTCATCACTACTCCTCGCGGGTCTTTAATTCTGACCCCTACCTTACCGATGTTTTTCCGGCGAAGGAACATCTACGCCACCCCGTGCCTGAATGGACACCGAGAGAGCAACACCAATCTCGCGCAACCGAGCACGTAACAAATAGTAGGCACCATTGGCAGAAAATGCTCAAGGGACGCTCGTCATGCTGGCAGGCGGGAGTTGCTTGGGTAATGCAGGGGCGGCTCGACCGGGATCTTCCCGAGTCCGAGCCTGAACATTGCCGGATATTGAGACTTAAGACGAGCGCCCTTTGTTTAAGTCACCTCAACATGGATAAAGATATGAGAGCCGCTGCGCAAAATCCGAACAAAAGTGTGGACGATTCCATCTAGGCAGACTTTAGTCGAGACTGAAAAACAGCTGCCGAGGTGGGGAACTTTTCTTTGGCGGCTCGCTCAGTTCGGGCCTCGCAGCTGGATATTTTTTATACAATGCAGTTAAAAGTTGCTCGAAAAAGAATCAACGCCTACAATTTTTTTTGCTTCTTGCTCAACGTCAGTTTACTTACTACAAGTAATGGGTAGTATGTACGCCGGCTATTTCCTCACTCTGAGGAGACAGCTACTTAATAGAAAGTCCTTGAAGGGGAACACGATGAACAACGTTCTGAAATTCTCTGCTCTGGCTCTGGCCGCAGTTCTGGCTACCGGTTGCAGCAGCGTATCGAAAGAAACCGAAGCACGTCTGACTGCTACTGAAGACGCAGCAGCTCGCTCCCAGGCTCGTGCAGACGAAGCTTACCGTAAAGCTGATGAAGCTCTGGCTGCTGCTCAAAAAGCACAACAGACTGCTGACGAAGCTAACGAGCGTGCTCTGCGCATGCTGGAAAAAGCTAGCCGCAAGTAATAGTCCTTCGGGATTGTTATCAAGCCGACCCATTTTTTGGGTCGGCTTTTTTATCGCCCGCATTTTCTGCAGGTCATAAAAAACCCGCCGATGCGGCCTGCATCGGCGGGTTGCTTTAACGCGTTATTGCTGCAGATCGATCGGTGCACTCGATACCATCGGCTCCGAAGCACTCGGCACGGCGATTTCCACCGGCAGGCCATCTTCAGCGGCAACCACGTCACGCACTACATCCCAGTTCATGCGCAAGTTGCTGGTGATGTCTTCACGCTTGAGCATCGCATTGATCACCGCGGTGTGCTTGTCGACCACCGAAGGGTTGCCCAGATCGTCCAGCGGCGTGTGCGCTTCCAGATAAACCTTGCCCGCACTGAGGCCGAACTTGTACGGGTCGTTGATGATCCGCACCGACGTCCCGACCGGCACCATGCTGGCCATTTCCAGCACGTTGTTGTTGAACATGCGGAAGCAACCGTGGCTGGTGCGCATGCCGATACCGAATTTCTTGTTCGAACCGTGGATCAGGTAGCCCGGAGTGCCCAGTGTGAACTTGAACGGCCCCAGCGGGTTGTCCGGGCCGGCTGGCACCACATTCGGCAGTGGATCGCCATCAGCGGCGTGCTCGGCCTTGATCGACGCTGGAGGCGTCCAGGTCGGGTTCGGTGTCTTGGCGATGATGCTGGTGTGGGCAATCGGCGAGCCCCAGCCTTCACGGCCGATACCCAGCGGGAAGGTGTACACCACGTCCCGGCCTTTCGGGAAATAGTAGAGACGGTATTCAGCCAGGTTGATGACGATGCCTTCACGAGGACCCGGCGGCAGGATGAAGCGCGTCGGCAGTACCACTTCGGTACCTGCGCCCGGTAGCCATGGATCAACGCCAGGGTTGGCGGCGACCATTTCCGAATAGCCCAGATCGTAGGTGGTGCCAAGGTCGGCGAAGGTATCTTCGTACTTGGCCTTGATCACTTGCACCTGGCCGATGATGTCTTCACCGGGTGGTGGCAGGGGTAGCTCCAATGCTGCTACCGGGCCCGCGACACAGAGGGCGGCAAGAGACAGGCAGCGGGTGACGGCGGGAAAGCGCGGCAACATCCGGAAAATCCTTCGCATGATCGACAAGGGTATAAAAATGGAATTGTACACCGCCTTCCGTTATTTCGGGGAGACGTAAAGACCTGTGGTTGCGGGCCGGCCTGTGGAGTACAACTTCCGATCTTGATGGGGTACATATCCGTTTCTGCGGCCACGGCTTCTATTGGTTTCGCTTTTACAGCGAGTCACTTTCGAAAAGCGCGAAAGTAACCAAAGCGCTTTTGCCCCTTTCGTTCGGTGGCTCGCCCAGGCTCGCCATGCCCTCGCTCCGGTCCTGCTCCGTGGGCCCGCCGCGATCGGCCATCCATGGCCGTGCGCGGCTAACCCGGCATCCATGCCGGGTTGCCCACTGCGCAGAACCTCCACTCGGCCTCTCGAGGGGCGGTGCATCAACATCAAAAGCTGCAGGCGAGCTAACGCTCGGCCTGTTGAGTGGTGAAAAGCAGGGCGGATGTGCTTTTCGCCGCATCGCTGCGATGACGGCCTGTCAGCCGACTAATCTTCCCCGGATGTACCCACTCCAACTGTGGGAGCTGGCTTGCTCGCGAAGCTGTTGATCTTGCCGTTGCCGTTGCTTTGGCTTTTGATCTTGATCTGTTGCCCCTTTCCCAGAGGCCGAACGCAGGCGTTGCGTAGGGGGCACCGCGGCAAGGATGCCGCGGTAGCCGCCCCCGGCCATGAATGGCCGATGGCGGCGGGCCCCCGAAGCAATGCCTTCGTTATGGCATGCCGAGCCTAAGCGAGGCACCGAATGGCGGGGCAGAAGCGCTTTGGTTACTTTCGCGCTTTTCGAAAGTGACTCGCTGTAAAAGCGAAACCGCCAGCGGCCGTGACCGCAGAAACGGATATGTACTCCAAAACACCAAGCCCCGACCGTGAATCTGTGTAGCTCAAGGGATGTGTAGATACCGAGGCTGTGGAGGAGAGCTTGCCACAGGAGCACCCTCACCACAGGAATCTAAAGCTCGAACCGCAACTCAGGCCAGATCGGCGAGGTGCCGCGTTTTTGCGATTCCAGGATGGCCCGGCACAGCGAGCACAGGCGCTGGTCCTGAAACACCGTACGGTCGACACTCGACCAACGCGGTTGTGCCGGCAACAGGCTGCCGCACAAGGTTCGGTCTACCGAGCCGCCCAACTCCAGCTGACGAGTCACCAGATGCACCCGCACTTCCTGGCAGGCGAACAGATCCAGCTGTTCGTCAGGCTCGATCAGTTGATAGGCAAAAAGGGACCAGGCAGGACGCGGCATCGGGGGCTCCAAATCGGGGGCGCCACCTTAGCCGAAACACCGCCGCTAGAAAAGCGTCAAAGCAGCGGTTTCAGTGTCGGCCAGACATTTTCCAACAACTTGTCCTGAGCCGCCGCAGCCGGGTGCAGGCCGTCGCCTTGCATCAGGTCCGGATGACCGCCCACACCGTCGAGAAAAAACGGCACCAGCGGGATCTTTTTCTCATCGGCCACCTTGGTGAAAACCTCGGCAAAGGCCTGGGTGTAACGCACACCGTAATTGGGTGGCAGTTGCATGCCCAGCAGCAATACCTTGGCACCACTGGCGCGGGAGCTGTCGATCATCGACGCAAGATTTTGTTGCAATTGTGTTGGCAGCATTCCGCGCAACCCATCGTTGCCCCCTAACTCGAGGATAACCAGCGCAGGTTTATGCTCTGCAAGCAGCGCCGGCAGGCGCGCCCGGCCTCCGGCGCTGGTGTCGCCGCTGATGGACGCATTGACCACTTTATCGTCGAAACCTTCGCGCTTGAGCCGTTGCTCAAGCAAAGACACCCACCCCAAGCGGGTATCCAGGCCGAAACCGGCGCTGATACTATCGCCAACGATCAGGACTGTACCCGCCGCTGCGCTCTGGGCCATGCACATCAAGGCCAGGCCAGCACTCAAAAACCACACACGCATCGGATTCTCCATGGGCGCAAGCATTCTCACCGCGAAGAACCTCAGCAAAGTGGTTCCGAGCGCGGAAGGTGAACTGACTATCCTGCACGAACTCAGCCTGGAACTGAACAAGGGCGATAGCCTGGCCATCGTCGGCGCCTCCGGTTCCGGCAAATCCACCCTCTTGGGCCTGCTCGCCGGCCTCGACCTGCCAAGCAGCGGTGAAGTCACCCTCGCCGGACAAGGCCTGAGCAATCTCGATGAAGACCAACGCGCGCGCATCCGCGCCGAGCACGTAGGGTTTGTCTTTCAATCATTCCAGCTGCTCGACAGTCTCAATGCCCTGGAAAACGTCATGCTGCCGCTGGAACTCGATGGCCGCAAAGACGCTCGCGAGCGCGCCACCGAACTGCTGCAACGGGTCGGTCTGGGCCAACGCCTGACGCACTCGCCGCGTCAGCTGTCCGGTGGCGAGCAGCAGCGCGTGGCGATTGCCCGGGCGTTCGCCGCCGAGCCCGACGTACTGTTTGCCGATGAACCCACCGGCAACCTCGACAGCCATACCGGAGAGCGCATCAGCGATCTACTGTTCGAACTCAACCAGGAAAGCGGCACGACCCTGGTACTGGTGACCCACGACGAACGCCTGGCACATCGCTGCCGGCGCCTGATCCGCCTTGAAGCCGGCCTGCTGGTCGCCCCTCTGGAGCCTTGATGGCAAGCTTGCCGCTGTTGCGCCTGTTCAGTCTCGCCATCCGCCAATTGCTGCGTGATGCCCGCGCCGGTGAGTTGCGCGTGTTGTTCTTTGCCTTGCTGGTGGCCGTGGCGGCGAGTACCGCTATCGGTTACTTCGGCGCTCGCCTGAACGGCGCCATGATGCTGCGCGCCACCGAGTTTCTCGGTGCCGACCTGGTGCTCGAAGGCAGTTCACCGGCACGAACGGAACAGGTAAGAAGCGGCACTGAGCTGGGACTTGAGCACGCTCAAGTGGTGGAGTTTTCCAGCGTCATCGCCACCGACAACGGCATTCAGCTGTCCAGCATCAAAGCCGCCGATGACGTCTACCCGTTGCGTGGCGAACTGAAAAGCGCCCCCGCGCCTTTCGCGCCGGAAGAACCCGGTGGCGGTCCGAAACCCGGCGAAGCCTGGGTCGAAGCGCGACTGCTGACCGCATTGGACTTGAAGATCGGCGACAGTATCGACGTCGGTATGAAAACCCTAAAGCTGGCGCGAGTGCTGACCTACGAACCGGATCGCGCCGGCAATTTCTACAGCCTGACGCCACGGGTGCTGATCAACCTCAGCGACATTGAGGCAACCGGCGTGGTGCAACCCGGCAGCCGGGTCAGTTACCGCGAACTCTGGCGCGGCAACGCCTCGGCGCTGGAAACCTATCGGCAGCTGATCAAGCCAGGCCTGGCGGCCAATCAACAGATCCAGGATGCTCGCGATGGCAACCGGCAGATCGGCGGCGCCCTGGGCAAGGCTGAACGCTACTTGAACATGGCCAGTCTGGTGGCGGTGCTGCTGTCGGGCGTGGCGGTGGCGTTGTCGGCGACACGCTTCGCCACTCGCCGATTCGATGCCAGCGCATTGCTGCGCTGCCTGGGTCTGTCCCGTCGAGAAACCATGGTGCTGTTCAGTCTGCAACTGACCGTACTCGGACTGCTCGCAAGCGTCAGCGGCGCCCTGCTCGGCTGGCTGGCGCAACTCGGGCTGTTTGCACTGCTGCATGATTTACTGCCGACCGATGTTCCACCGGGTGGCCTGCTGCCGGCCATCGCCGGGATCGGCACCGGGCTGGTCGCACTGGCCGGCTTCGCGCTGCCGCCACTGGCCGCTTTGGGTCGAGTGCCCCCGCTGCGCGTGTTGCGTCGCGACATGCTGCCGATTCCATCCAGCACCTGGATAGTTTATGGGGCGGCATTGGGCGCCCTCGGCCTGATCATGTGGCGCTTGAGCCTGGACCTGTTGCTGACCTTCGCCCTGCTCGGTGGCGGCGTGATCGCAGCACTGGTGCTGGGTGGGTTGTTATTGCTGCTGCTCAAGAGCCTGCGAAGGATGCTGGCCCGCGCCGCATTGCCATGGCGCCTCGGGTTGGGCCAACTGCTGCGCCATCCACTGGCGGCGGCGGGTCAAGCCCTGGCCTTCGGTTTGATTCTACTGTCCATGGCGCTGATCGCTTTGCTGCGTGGCGAGTTGCTCGACACCTGGCAAAACCAGTTGCCGAAAAACGCCCCCAATTATTTCGCCCTGAACATTCTGCCAGCGGACAAACAGGCCTTTACCGATCGACTGATGGAGTTGTCGGCACAATCGGCGCCGCTGTACCCGGTGGTGCCGGGACGGCTGATCAGCATCAATGGCCAGCCGGTACAGGATATCGTCAGCAAGGACTCGGCCGGTGATCGAGCCATTCAACGCGACCTGAGCCTGACCTGGGCGGCCGACCTGCCAGAGGGCAACAAACTCACCGCCGGCAACTGGTGGGACCAGCAACCCGCGGATGAAATACCCGGTGTTTCGGTGGAAGGTAAAGTCGCCGAAAGCCTTAAACTCAAGCTCGGCGATCACATGGTGTTTACCGTCGGCGGGGCCAATCGGGAGGCGAAAGTCACCAGCCTGCGGGAGATTAACTGGGACAACTTCCAGCCGAACTTTTTCATGATCTTCCAGCCCGGCACCCTGAAGGACTTGCCGGCGACCTACCTGACCAGTTTCTATCTGGCGGCCGGTCACGATCAGCAGATCGTCGACCTGTCCCGCAGCTTTCCGGCAGTGACCATTCTGCAAGTCGAAGCCTTGCTGGCGCAGCTGCGCAGCATTCTCGGCCAGGTCACCCTGGCGGTGGAATACGTACTGTTGTTTGTGCTGGCGGCGGGGATGGCGGTGTTGTTCTCCGGGTTGCAGGCAACGCTGGATGAACGCATTCGCCAAGGTGCGTTGCTGCGAGCGCTGGGTGCCGAGCGACAGTTGCTGGTCAGGGCCCGGCGTATCGAGTTCGGCCTGCTCGGCGCGGTCAGCGGGTTGCTGGCGGCACTGGGTTCGGAGCTGGTGAGTATGGTGCTTTACCGCTACGCCTTCGACCTGCCCTGGCATCCGCATCCGTGGCTATTGGTCTTGCCACTGATCGGCGCGGTGCTGATCGGCGGTGCCGGTGTGTTCGGTACGCGCCGCGCCTTGAACGCCAGCCCCCTGACAGTTCTGCGCGAGGGTTGATAAACTCAAGCGCTCTGATCCATACAACCACAAGAAGTCGCCATGAGCCGTTATCGCCCTCCCCGCACCGCTGGCACCGCGCTGATCACCCCCGAAGGTGAAGCGCGGATGCGGGCCGAGTTTCATGAACTCTGGCATGTGCGCCGACCGCAAGTGACGCAATCGGTCAGCGAGGCGGCGGCACAGGGCGATCGCTCGGAAAACGCCGAGTACACCTACGGCAAAAAGATGCTGCGCGAGATCGACAGTCGCGTGCGCTTTCTCACCAAACGCCTGGAAGCGCTCAAGGTGGTCAGCGAAAAACCCAGTGATCCGAACAAGGTCTACTTTGGCGCCTGGGTCACGATTGAAGATGAAGACGGCAAGGAGTCGCGCTATCGCATCGTCGGGCCGGATGAGCTGGATCTGAAACTAGGCCTGATCAGCATCGACTCACCGTTGGCGCGCGCCCTGATCGGCAAGGCGCTGGACGCCGAAGTGCGGGTCCAGACGCCAACCGGTGAGCAGTGCGTGTATATCGTGGCGATCGACTATCTGTGAGCTGCTGCGCTCTGAGCCGCAGCGCTCTGAAACTCAGCGACGGGTAATCAGCCCTTGGCGAGCCACGCGAGTCAGCTGCCTGATCACTTCCGGCGCATCCTCTATGCTGGGCGCCAGAATCACCGCCAGATCGAAACTGTCGTTGGCAAACCGAGCCAGTGACTCGCCGTCGTCGACAAACTGAATCAGGAAGGCAGCAGGCCCACCGGTGCGGCGCGGCCAGCCATCGAGGTAACGCAGAAGCGTCGGCTGATGTTTACCGCCAAGCAGGATTTTTGGATTGCGTTGGGTGAGGTGTGCCGTGATCGGCGCGGGGCGTATAACGGGGTTCAATGCATTCATTGTGTCGTGTCTCTGCCTCAAAAGTCTGCATGGCAGGTGAGAGGCAACACCGAACCAGCGCTTTAGCGGTATTTCGAAGCCTGTTTCAAGCTTCTATCGGCAACTGGATCAAGTCACCTGGCGCCCCGCAAGTAGCTGTTTAAATCGGCGCATGGGCAGCATCCTAGAGAAGCTGACCGGACAGTGTCAAGAATCACGCGCAACAAAAAAGGCCTGCACAGTGCGTCGCACAATGCAGGCCTTTTCGTTGAATCAGGGAGGTCAGTTGGTGATGGCGCGGTCGGCCGACAGCTTGCCTGCACCTTCGATCAGCACCGCGAGGCTGCCGCCGAGCAAGGCCAGGGCGAATTCATAACCGTTGTTGGACATGAACAGACCATTGCTGATATGCACCGAGAAAATAGCGACCAGCGAAACGAAGGCCAGCCCCAGCGCTGCCGGACGGGCGAGCAGACCAATGATCAACGCCAGACCACCGAAGAACTCGGTACCACCGGCCAGAATCGCCATCAGGTGACCCGGTGCCAGGCCGATGCTTTCCATCCACTGCGCGGTGCCGGCAATGCCGTAGCCGCCGAATGCCCCGAAGAGTTTCTGCGAGCCGTGGGCCGCGAAAATGATGCCGACGACAATCCGTAGAATCGTCAGACCGTAACCGGCGTGGGTGGACAGTACCTTGTTGATCAATGTGCTCATGCTGTGTCATCCATTGTGAGTATGTGTTGGTTGGCCGCTATATTAATCAGTAAAACTCATGTTAAAAGCGCAAAAAACGCACCATAACAATCAGCTTAGTCGATCATTTCCGTGAGACCACTTTTTGCCCCTGGGGCTCCAACGACTCCCGTTCCCGATCGAACGCCAAGTAATACTTGTTCACGCTATTAACATAGCTGACGGCGCCCATCCCCACCTGCTCCATGGCAATGCGCTCGACCTGGAAAAACCATTGATTAGGGTTCAAGCCGCGCCGCCGAGCTTCGGCGCGCATGCCTTGAACCCGCTCCGGCCCCATGTTGTAGGCCGCCAGCACGAACGCCATGCGCTCGCGCTCGTTGAGTTTGGGGCTGGCAAAAAACTTGCGGCGGATCATCGCCAGATACTTGGCCCCGGCCTGCACATTGGCGTCGAGGTTCTGAATATTACTCACGCCTACCCGTTGCGCCGCGGAGGGGGTGATTTGCATCAGGCCGGTGGGGCCGCTGCCGCTTCTGGCGTTGGGTTGCAGCGCCGACTCCTTGAAGGCCAGCGCCGCCAGGTTCAGCCAGTCCATGCCTTGGGCTTCAGCGTGCTTTTGCAGTACTGGTCGAAGTTTTTCCAAGCGCTGCCGATCAGCCTTGGCCAAGGGATAATGCACTTGATACAGGCGCCGATAGATCCGCAGGAACGTAGCATCCTGGTCCGATGGTTTCTTGTAGGTGGTCAGGAAACGATCGATGCTCGAACGCAGCATCGAGGCGTCGCGGCGCACGAACCAGTATTCCTCGCCCGGCTCGCTGATAAGGACCTGTCGATCGAAACGCAATTTGGTCAGGATCTTGCCCCAGCGTTCGGCAATCGGTTGCTCGACAATCGTCAGATGAAAGATCCCGCCCTGGACCATTTCCAGCACATCCTCGACCGCCAGACTTGGATCGACCCACTCGATCTTCACCGGCGGCAGTTTGTGCAGCGCGAGTTTCTGATTGATCTGACTGACCGCATCCCCGGCGGCACTGCCGGTGGGCAGCGCGAGGGTTTTGCCCGAGAGTTGCTCGAGACGGGTGTAACGTCGTTCGCCTTTGATCCCCACCAGCAGCAACGGCACATTGCTGGCAATCGGTTGACTGGTGCTGACGGCGAGGCCCGGTTGCGGGTCGAGTAACTCCCCCGGCGCGACCAGATCACCCTCCCCGCGCTGCAACGCGCCGAGCAATTGATCCTTGGCTTTGGGAATGATCTTGAGGGTGATTTCCTGGCCATCGCGGGCATGGCCATTGAGGTATTGTTCGAAAGCGCGCAGGCGATGATATTCGACGCCGATGGCCTGGCCCTGGACTTCACCGGAACTGTTGCGGCTCTGGTTGACCAACACTCGCAACACGCGACTGCTGCGAATCTCCGCCAGGTCGCGGACCTTGGCTGCGGGCACGGCTTGCAACGGCCCGGCCAGGCGCGCAACCGCCGGCATGGGCAGCAGCAACGAACAACACAGCAGTAACAAAACCGAGGGACGAATCATCCACTCTCCGGAAAGAATACTGGCCGACCTCATGGGTGATTTCATGACGTCGAACGACAGAAACAGAGCGCTTGAAGCGCTGGTAAAGTGCGAGAGAGTGGCACAGTGATGGCAATCCTACCAACCCCGACCTGTCTCGCGGCCTCAACAGACAGCTTTAACTCGTTGTAGTTCTTCGCTTTTCTTATAAATCTACAGCTCTGATATGCTTTCCGGCCTTTGGTCCGAGGTAGCACCATGCAACTCATCGATATCGGCGTCAACCTGACCAACCCCAGTTTCGCCGACAAACACCAGGCTGTACTCGACCGTGCCTATGCTGCCGGGGTCTGCCAACTGGTGCTCACCGGGACCAGCGTCGAGGGCAGCGAACAGGCTCTGGAACTGTGCCAGCAACTGGACGAAAGCGCTCAACGACTGTTCGCCACGGCCGGCATTCACCCGCACTCGGCCAGCGACTGGAATGCCGACAGCGCTCAGCGTCTGCGCAGTTTGCTCAAGGAGCCGAACGTGGTGGCCGTGGGCGAATGCGGCCTCGATTTCAACCGCGATTTCTCACCCCGCCCGCAGCAGGAAAAAGTCCTCGAAGAGCATCTGGCGATGGCGGTCGAGCTGCAATTGCCGGTGTTCCTGCATGAGCGCGATGCCAGCCAACGGTTGCTGGAGATCCTGCGTGATTACCGCGACCAGTTGCCGGCTGCCGTGGTGCACTGCTTCACCGGTGAAAAAAAGGCGCTGTTCAGCTACCTCGATCTGGATTTGCACATCGGCATCACTGGCTGGATTTGTGATGAACGCCGTGGCACGCACCTGCATCCATTGGTCAAAGAGATTAAACGCGGACGCCTGATGCTGGAGAGCGATGCGCCGTATCTATTGCCGCGCAGTCTGCGCCCCAAACCGAAGAACGGTCGCAACGAGCCGGCGTATCTGACTGAAGTGTTGCGGGAAGTGGCGTTGCATCGTGGGGAGACGGTGGAAGATTTGGCTGCACACAGCACGGCCTGTGCGCGAGCATTTTTCGGTCTGCCCTCAATCCCCCAATAACCTCAATCCCCTGTGGGAGCGGGCTTGCCCGCGATAGTGGCGTGTCAGTCAACATCAACATTGAATGTGCCGACCTCATCGCGGGCAAGCCCGCTCCCACAGGTTGGCGGTGATGCCCGTTGACCTGCATCAACATCTGAATCCCTGCATAGCGGCACAATGCTGGCACCTTGCCAAAACTGTTTCCGCTATCAGAGAAGACCTCCATGGGTGCCTGGCTTAGCAACATCTCACTGAAATACAAATTCTGGGCGGTCAATGCCGTCGCCTTTGGCACTACCCTGTTGCTGGTGCTGTACGCCGTGCAGCTTGAACAACAGGCCCGAAGCCTCGCCGCTCAAGCGTCGGCCCAGGTCCAGGCGCGGTTACTCAATGCCTGGCCTGCCGGGCAGCCGCTGCCCAAGGCCGATCACCTGCTGACCTTCAATCGCGGGCAGGCACCGTTACTGAACGGACAACCATTGCTGGAGCTGACCGATACCAACGGTTGGGTCGACATCAACACCCTGCCACTGTTCGGTGAAAACCCGTTGATGGGCGCCGAGGTATTCACTCGCCCTGACGGTCAACAGATCGCGGTGATTGCCTATGGCCAGAGCCTGAGCCAAGTGTTCGGCGAACGCTTCACCCACTATGCAGTAGCAGTGTTCATTCTGATGCTGGCGATGCTCGGCGCGTCGCAACTGTTGATCCGCTTCCTGCTCAGCCAGCTCAACACCTTGAAAGATGTGATGCTCCACGTCGAGAAAACCGGCGACCTGTCGGCCCGCGTACCTCTGGCTTGCAAGGATGAAGTCGGGCAGATGGCCAATGCCTTCAATGCCATGCAGGCCGGTTACCAGCGGGTGGTCAACACCGTCGCCAATACCGCCCGGCAGCTGGATGTCGGTGCCGCGCGGCTGGCCTCGAGCATGAACGAGGTGCGTCACGGCATGCTCGGTCAGCAAAGCGAAACCGATCAGGCCGCCACGGCGATTAACGAAATGACCGCCACGGTCCATCACATTGCCCAACACGCCGGCGCCACCCGCGACCTCTCGCAAACTGCCGACACCTTGGCCGGCAGTGGCCAGGAAGTGGTCACTCGGGTGCAGAAATCGATTGGCGGGTTGTCCACCGGCGTGCAGCAAACGGCCGAGATGATTCAGCATCTGGCCGAGGACAGCCAGAAGATCAACGGCGTGGTCAGCGTGATCCACAGCATCGCCGAACAGACCAACCTGCTGGCCCTTAACGCCGCCATTGAAGCGGCCCGGGCCGGTGAAATGGGCCGTGGGTTTGCGGTGGTCGCTGATGAGGTGCGTAACCTGGCCAAGCGCGTCCAGGCATCCACCGACGAGATCACCACCATGGTTTCAGCGCTGCTGGCCGTCACTCGGGACGCCGTGGATTTCATGCAGGAAAGCTCGTACAAGGCCGACGACTGCATGCAGCAGGCCCAGGAAGCCAGCGTGGCCCTGGCCGAAATCACCGGTGCGGTGGCGCAGATGCGTGAAAGCAATACGCAGATCGCAGTGGCAGCCGAGCAGCAAAGCCATGTGGCGGAAGAGATGAATCGGGCGGTGGTGAGCATTCGCGACGTGACCGAAAACACCGTGCAGCAGACCGTGAATTCGGCGATTACCAGCAATGAGCTGGCGATGTTGGCAGGGGAATTGAGCAAGGCCATTGGGCAGCTCAAGCTTTGAGGGCCTCTTCGCGGGCAAGCCTCGCTCCTACAAGGGCCCCGCTGTACCTGTAGGAGCGAGGCTTGCCCGCGAAGGCGTCAGACCGAGCAACATCAATCCCGACCATCACACCTATTGCACCGATAGCCAGCCTTGATTCGCCGACGGCTTTTGCCAAGCCTATTCTTTATTCAAGCGCCTCACGAATAAAGGATAAACATCATGGGCAAACGTCATCCCAACCTGCCCGCCTGGCAATGGCGAACGTACCCGCATAAACAGCAGCACCCGACCAATCTGGTGCCGCACCAGATTGCCGTGCCGCTGTTCATCGTGGGGTCTTTACTGATGATCTCGGGGGTGTTCAGCCTGGATCTGGCGAGCATCGCGATCGGTGTCATCAGCCTGATTGCCGCCCTGGGCCTGCAGCATCACGGTCACCGATTGGCGTGAACGCCATTGCCGTCACGCAAAAATCGTGACTGTCTGCCGGCTCATGGCGATCAACTGACCGTCTTCGCTCCACAATTTTGCGGCGGCGTGCCCGTAACCGTCAGCGGCATACTCGATTTCCACCAGGTACTTGCACCAGTCCAGCGTGCTCAACGCGAGCAACGGCTGGACGAATTCGATGGTCCAGGTCAGCGTGCTGCCTGCCGCCGGTTTCTTCAGATGCGACAACAAGGACGGTGGCCAGGCGTCGACCAGCGCCAGAATATGCGCCTCGCTGACCACCTCGTCCTTCCCTTCTCCACGCAAGCGCACCCAACCACCCATATCGCGAGAGGTGTTGCCGGTGAATGGCAGGCCACCGATGCTCCAGCGCATTGCCAAATGACGCATGAATTCCGGGGTCGCCCCTTTGATATAGGGCATTTCCTGGCAGTCGTCCCAGTGCTTCATCTCGGGCGCAACGTTAGCCGTGACTGCCACCTCGGAAGGTCGCGAGGCGCCGAAGCTGCCCTGGACCAACGTCACCACTTGGCCCTTTTGCATTGCCCGGCCGAGCACTTGGCTGACGGCTTTGCCTTCGCGCAGCACATCGACTTCAAAACTGACCGGCACATCGGGCTCGACCGGGCCGACAAAGGTGATGGCCAGCGAACGCACCGGACGATCCGCCGGAACTTTTGCGCGCATGGCTTCGTATTGCAAGGCGGCTATCAGCCCACCAAAACTGGCTCGCCCCTGACCCCATTCGGCCGGAATAGACAACTCTTGCGGGTGGCTGCGGACAGCGTCGAGCAGATCGGAAAAGTGCATGGGAACCCCAGAGACGGAAAAATGGATGGAATGATCTTAACCAGCCCGCAAAACCGATACAGCGCTTATTCCGGCCAAAATCACTGGCAGATGAGCCGCGTCTGGCTGAACACTCGTTTCTTGTTCAACACGTCCCCTGTGGGAGCGAGCTTGCTCGCAATGGCGGCCTGACAGCCAACATGAATGTTGAATGTTACGGCCTCATCGCGAGCAGGCTCGCTCCCACATTTGATCCGTGGTGTGTTCAGGATTTGAAACAGGCGGCGCTGAGTTTGTCGAGGACGCGGTCGGCGTTCTCTTCAGCCTTGGCCAAGGTGGTTTTCCAGACCGCGACACAGGGCTGCAAATCGGGCTCTTCTTTGGCGCGGTCCAGCCACTGCCAGCTGTCGTGCCAGTCGCCCAAAGCAGACTGCGCCGATTTCAGATTGGGCAAGGCCGCTTCCGGCAAACGATCCAGTTCGGGATAGGCTTCGATGCCGTAGCGCACACGCTTGATCAGCAGGCGCAGGCGATGGCGGTCATGGGCGGGGTCATGCAGGGCCTGGTCGAGTTTCTTCCATTGTTTGCCCAGGCGTTTTTCGATGCGTTTGCGCAAGCCCTTGAGCAAGCCCTGACGCTGGGAAGCCCGCAGGAAACGCGGAAAGGCGTCGAGGATCATCAGCATTTGCGCGACCTCCGGGCTCGCCGCCACGATGGGATAAGCCTCGGCCATCCGCGCCATGCGCCGGTGCGCGGCCTCGGGTTGATCGTGTTTAAGCAGGTACGCCGCCAGCACTTCGCGATCGCGCAACGGTGTGGTCAGGTCACCGACCCGGGATGCCGCCGCTTCCAGTTGCTCGACCCCAGGCAAACCGCGCAAGGGTCGCAGCAGGCTGCGCAAACGCCGCACGGTCGTGCGTAGATCGTGCAGCGCTTCAGAGTCGGTGCGCGCACTCAAGCGTGCCTGACAGGCGAGCAGGCGAACGTCCACGCTCAGAACATGAGCCACCAACCGATCAACCAAGGCAGACATCGCTTGCTCCCTGAATCGAATTGCCCCAAGTGAGCGCCATCATGATTCAACGGCCGGCGCGGGATTCACGAATGTAGAAGCGCGCCTTCTCGGCCTTCTTGGTACAACCCTCATACGCTTCGAATTGTTGCTGGGTTTTGGCACCGGTCAGCAACGACAGCGCCTTGGAGTAGCTGACGGTCCCGGCAAAGCCCTCGACCTTGGCCAGATCCAGTTCACGCCAAGCGGCGTCGAGCTGGCTCCCGCAGCTGTCACGGTAAGCGGTTTTACCAGCACAACCGGCGAGTGCCAGGGCAATCAACGGCACACAGATCCAGGCTTTCATCACTCACACCTCAAAGATAATAAACAGTCGTGCAGCTAAGACGGCCTGGCGCGTGAAAAGTGCCTTGGACCCGCAGTGGAAACTATAGCGCTCGCGAGAATACCCATTCGCCTTTATTGAGTGTCAAAAAACGACGCTATCGCCCCGTCGAACGACCATAGCGATTGAAGCCTGCCCCTCGATAGGTGCATTGTTGAACCTTGTCAGAGAGGTCGTTTCATGAAAAAGCGTGTCGCACTGGTGTTGGGCTCGGGTGGCGCCCGGGGCTACGCCCATATCGGCGTCATTGAAGAGATCGAACGGCGCGGCTACGACATCGCCTGCATCGCCGGTTGCTCCATGGGCGCGGTGGTCGGCGGGATCTATGCCGCCGGTAAACTCAAGGATTATCGCGACTGGATCGAGAGCCTGGATTACCTCGACGTGTTGCGTCTGGTGGACGTCAGTTTTCGCCTGGGCGCGATTCGCGGGGAAAAGGTCTTCGGGCAGATCCGCAAGATCGTCGGCGAAATCAACATCGAAGACCTGCGAATCCCCTACACGGCCGTGGCCACGGACCTGACCAACCAGCAGGAAATCTGGTTCCAGGAAGGCTGCCTGCACCAGGCCATGCGTGCCTCGGCGGCGATCCCCAGCCTGTTCACGCCGGTGATGCAGGGCAATCGAATGCTGGTGGACGGTGGCATCCTCAACCCGCTGCCGATCGTGCCGGTGGTGTCGAGCCATTGCGACCTGATCATCGCGGTCAACCTCAACTCCACCAACCAGCGTCACTATCAACTGCCGGTGATCCAGCGCCCGGCCGCGTTCAAGACCCGCTTTGACAGCCTGATCAACTCGCTGGGTTCGAAATTGCCCTTCCGCCGCAAACAGGCCGAACAATTGCTGCTGCTGGAGAAGGAAGCGTTGATGGCCGAAGCGGCCGACATCAATCCGTGGATCGAATCCGCCGAGCCCGAAGGCCAGCAACCAGCGGCGGCCCCGGAAAGCAACGGCGCACCGAAATCCGCCACCGGGTCGTTCATCATCGACAACGTCGGGCCAGCGTCCTTGCTGGACCTGATCAACCAGAGTTTCGAGGTGATGCAGACGTCATTGGCGCAGTACAAGATTGCCGGGTATCCGCCGGATATCCTGATCAACGTGCCCAAGCGAGTGTGTCGGTTTTTCGAGTTTTACAAGGCACCGGAATTGATCGCGCTGGGGCGTGAGATTGCGCGGGATACGCTGGATCGGTATGAGAATGAGCGGGAGTCTTGAGGCCTGACGATCGTTCCCACGCTCTGCGTGGGAATGCATCCTGTGACGCTCCGGGTCACGACTTTAAAAGCGGACGCAGAGCGTCCATGGCGGCATTCCCACGCAGAGCGTGGGAACGATCAGGCATCAAGCAACCGATACCCCACCCCCGCTTCGGTGACGATGAACCGTGGCTGAGTCGGATCATCCGCCAGTTTCTGCCGCAAATGCCCGACCACTATCCGCAGATAGTGGCTGTCCTCGGTGTGGGTCGGCCCCCAGATGTCCTTGAGCAATTGCTGCTGGGTGATGACCCGCCCCGGATGCCGTGCCAGTTGCGCCAGCACCGCATATTCCTTGCGCGTCAGCGCCACTTCGGCGCCGTCCAATAGCACCCGGCGATAAGCCAGGTCGACAGTGAGCGGACCGAAGCTGAGCGCCGCTTCCTGGGCCTCACCCGTCGGCGCCTGACGCAGCAAGGCGCGCACTCGGGCCAGAAACTCCTGAATGCCGAACGGCTTGGTCACGTAGTCGTTGGCGCCACCATCCAGGGCTTGGACTTTCTGCCCTTCGCTGGCGCGCACCGAAAGCACCAATACCGGCACCGTCGACCACTCGCGGAACTCGCGCAGCACCTGCTGGCCGTCCATGTCCGGCAGGCCAAGGTCGAGCACCAGCAAGTCGGGCTTGCTTAACGCGGCCTGGGCCAGGCCTTCCGTGCCGGTGCCGGCCTCCAGTACTTTGTAGCCTTGGGAAACGAGGCTGATGCGCAGGAATTTTCGAATCTGCGGTTCGTCATCGATGACCAAAATGGTCGCGGTCTGGCTCATGAATTCACATCAACACAAAGAGGTAGCAAGAGAGTAACGCAGGCGCGATCAGGCTTCACTGTCCAAACCCGGCTGAGTCTGCAACGGCAAATGCAGGGTGATGCAGGTGCCGCGCCCTTCGATGCCGTCGGCGACGCTGATCCGCCCGCCATGGGCACCGACCATGCCCTGACAGATCGCCAGCCCCAGCCCGGTGCCCTGCCCGCCGCGATCGCCACGAGCGGCGGTGTAGAACATGTCGAAAATCTTCGCCCGCTCCTCCTCCGGAATTCCCGGCCCCTCATCGCTCACCGAAAAAAACAGCTCGCTGTCAGTCGCCCCGGCACGCAATTCAAGACGCCCGCGAGGCGGTGAAAAACGCGCGGCGTTTTCCAGCACGTTGACCAGTGCTTGTTCGATCAACGCGGCATGCACATAGAGCAGCGGCAGTTCGGCCGGCACTTCGGTAATGACCTGCAGCGACGCCAGCACCGCGCGCAGACGATTGAGCGAGCTGCCGACGATGTCTGCCGGTGACACCCAGTCCCGCGCCAGCTTCAGGGCGCCGTGACCGAGACGAGTCATGTCCAGCAGGTTTTGAATGTAGCGATCCAGCCGTTCGGCTTCATCGCGGGTGCCTTCGAGCAGTTCACGGCGGTCCTCCAACGGGATCGCCTCTCCCAGCGCCAACAGGCTGTCGATGCTGCCGCGCATGGACGTCAGCGGCGTGCGCAAATCGTGGGACACCGAGGCCAGCAGCGCGCTGCGCAGTTGCTCGGTTTCGCCATGCAAGCGCGCCGCCTCAAGGTCATCGGCCAGTTGCGCGCGCGCCAGCGCCTGGGCCAGCGGTTGGCTCAGCGCAGTCAGTAAGCGTCGCCGCTGGCCGCTCAGGGTCTGACCTTCTTTGGCACACACACCGAGCAGCGCCAGCGGCCCATCGTCCACCGACAACGGCCACCACCACCAGCGCCCGAACGGCAAGGTGCCGGTGCCCGCACCGGCCGGTTGATCATGTTGCCAGGCCCAATCGGCGGCAGCGCGCTCGGCCTCGGAGAATTCCAGCGGCCCACCGGTTTCAACTTTCCAGCCGCTCTGGCCATCGCGATTAAGCAAACACAGTTTCAGGTCGGTCCAGCCGTTGAGGTGCTGGGCCGCAGCGCTGACCACCGCCTGACGGTCGGTGGCGGCGGTAAGTTTGCGCGAGAGATCGAGCAGTTCAGTGGTCTCTTCCTGAGTGTCGCGCAAGGCCTGCAATTGCCGTCGTTGCCGGGCCGCAAGGTTACCGGTGAGGGCCGCCATCAGCAGGAAGAACAGCAAGGTCAGCACGTCTTCTTCGCGCTGGATGCTGAAGGAGAACGTCGGTGGAATGAACAGAAAGTCATAGGTCAGAAACGACAGCGCCGCACAGGCCAGCGCCGGGCCGAGGCTGCTGCGCACCGCCACCAGCAACACTGCCGCGAGGAACACCAGCGAAATGTTGGGCAGCGGCAAGAGGCTCGACACTGCCCAGGCCAAGGCACTGGCAAGCACTGTCGCCACCAGCGCCAATGCGTAGTCGAACCAGACCAGCGACTGCGCCGAGCGTTGGCGCGGCTGATGCTGTTCCTGATCGCTGTCGAGCACGTTGATTTCCAGCCCGCGAGCATCGCGCAGTAAACGCGACGCCAGACCGCCTCCGAACAACCGTCGACGTAAACGCTGGCGTGACTGGCCCACCAGCACCAGGCTGGCGCGTCGTTCAGCGGCGTGCTGGATCAACGTTTTCGCCACCTCACCGGCACGCAGCAACACCACTTCGCCCCCGAGGCGTTCGGCCAGTTGCTGAGCGCTTTGCAGGCGCAGACGCGACTGCTCGTCGCGCACACGGCCGTTGTCCACATGCACCAGGCTCCACGGCAGATGCCGGCGCTGGGCGACGCGACTGGCGTGACGCACCAGACGCTCGGCCTGAGCATCGCCATCGACACCCACCAACAAACGACCGCGCACGGCTGGCGCGGTGTGCCCCAATTGGCGATAACCCTGGGCCAGATCGTTATCGACCTGAGCGGCTGCGGTTTGCATCGCCAGCTCGCGCAGGGCAGTAAGGTTGGTCTGAGTGAAGAACGCATCGATGGCCGCCCGCGCCTGCTCGGGCACATAGACTTTGCCGTCGCGCAGACGCTCCAGCAACTCGCGAGGCGGCAGGTCGATCAGCAGCAATTCGTAGGCTTCTTGCAGCACCCAATCCGGCAGGGTTTCGCGGACCTGTACGCCGGTGATGCCGCGCACCTGATCGTTGAGACTTTCCAGATGCTGCACGTTGACCGTGGTGAACACGTCGATGCCGGCGGCCAGCAGTTCCTGGATGTCTTGCCAGCGTTTGGCGTGACGACTGCCGGGGGCATTGCTGTGGGCCAGTTCGTCCACCAGCACCAATTTCGGTTTGGCGGCCAACAGACCGTCGAGGTCCATTTCTTCGAGCATCACCCCGCGGTATTCCGAGCGCACCAACGGCTGCTGCGGCAAGCCAGCCAGTAACGCTTCGGTTTCGGCACGACCGTGGGTTTCGACCACCCCGGCCATAACTTTCACGCCTTGGCGCAGCTGAGTGTGGGCGGCTTGCAGCATGGCGTAGGTCTTGCCCACTCCCGGTGCTGCGCCCAGGAACACCTTGAGCCGGCCACGGCCATCGCGGGGCAGGTCTGCTAACAGCGCGTCGGCGCGGCCGGAGTTGCTCATGCTTGAAGTTCTCTCTCATTCTGATGGTGATGCAGTGACTGTCAGGGCCTCTTCGCGGGCAAGCCCGCTCCCACAGGGATCGGTGGTGGTCACAAATTCTGTCCACCATCGCCTCCTGTGGGAGCGGGCTTGCCCGCGATTGGCCGCGCCACCGATCTACAGTTTTTCCAGCGCCCTATTCAACGCCAACACATTCACTACCGGCGGCCCCACCAACGGCTGCTCGATGTGCGCGTCCATCAGTTGCTCAAGCGTAGACACCGGCAGATTGCGCGCTGCCGCGACACGCGCCAGTTGATAGGCAATCGCCGCCGGTGGCAAGTGCGGATCGAGGCCGCTGCCGGAAGTGGTCAGCATGGCCAGTGGCACCGGCCCCTGGCCGGGTACCTGCAATTTATTGGCCTCGTCGATAACCCGAGTGGCCAGCGCCGGATTGCTGGGCGAGAAGTTGCTGGCACTGCTCGACACGGTGGCAAAGGCACCGGCCGATGGCCGTGGGTGGAACCAGGCATCGCCGACGAAATCCTGGGCAATCAGCGACGAGCCGCGGACCTTGCCATCGGTGTCGCGCACCAGGCTGCCATTGGCCTGGTTCGGGAAGGCGACCTGGGCGACGCCGGTGACCACCAAGGGGTAAGCAACGCCGGTAATCAGAGTCATCAGCAACAGCAGGCTCAGGGCCGGACGTATCAGTGTGGACATTTCACAATCCTCGGATTCAGAGATACCGCATTCATTCAGACGCAGCGTGGTGTATTCATCGCGGGCAAGCCCGCTCCCACAGGGGAACGCGGTGCCTTTGTGGGAGCGGGCTTGCCCGCGATGGCGGCATGCCTGACACACCGCCATGCCAGATCAAACCAGATGCAACGCCGTCAGCAGCATGTCGATCGCCTTGATGCCCACGAACGGCACCAGAATCCCGCCCAGTCCATAGATCAGCAGATTGCGCCGCAGCAACGCCGCCGCACTCACCGCCTGCACCCGCACACCACGCAGCGCCAGCGGAATCAGCACCACGATGATCAACGCGTTGAACACAATCGCCGACAGAATCGCGCTCTGCGGACTGCTCAAATGCATGATGTTCAGCACGCCGAGTTGCGGGTAAATCGAGGCGAACAGCGCCGGCAGGATCGCGAAGTATTTGGCCACGTCGTTGGCGATGGAAAAGGTCGTCAGCGCACCGCGGGTCACCAGTAATTCCTTGCCGATCTGCACCACGTCCAACAGCTTGGTCGGGTCGCTATCGAGATCGACCATGTTCGCCGCCTCACGCGCCGCTTGCGTACCATCGTTCATCGCCATGCCCACGTCCGCCTGGGCCAGGGCCGGGGCGTCGTTGGCACCGTCGCCGCACATGGCGACCAGCCGACCGTCGTTCTGCTCATGACGAATGCGCGCCAGTTTCTTCTCCGGCGTAGCTTCAGCCAGCACGTCATCCACGCCCGCTTCAGCGGCAATCGCAGCAGCGGTCAGCGGGTTGTCGCCGGTCACCATGACCGTGCGAATCCCCAGCTTGCGCAGTTCGGCGAAACGCTCGCGGATGCCAGGTTTGACTACGTCCTTGAGGTGGATGACACCGAGCAATTTGCCGTCAACGCAGACCAGCAACGGCGTGCCGCCACTCTGAGCGATCTTGTCGATTTCACGGGACAGAGGCGCGGCCAGATCAGCGCGTTTCAGGCCGACGAAGGTCAGTAGCGAATCCACCGCCCCTTTGCGATAGACCCGGCCTTGATAGTCGACACCAGACAAGCGGGTTTCAGCGCTGAACGGCACAGCGGTCAGCACCTCGGCGGACGGCTCGGGTTGCGGGTGAAGACCGCGCAGGTACTCGACGATGGATTTGCCTTCAGCGGTGTCATCGGCCAAGGAGGCGAACAACGCGCCTTCGGCCAGCTCTTTGGCGGTGACGCCAGGTGCGGCATAGATCGCGGAGCAGCGACGGTTGCCGAAGGTGATGGTGCCGGTTTTGTCCAGCAGCAGGACGTGAACGTCCCCCGCCGCCTCCACGGCGCGACCGGATTTGGCAATCACATTCAGGCGCACCAGACGATCCATCCCGGCGATACCGATCGCCGACAACAAGCCGCCGATAGTGGTCGGAATCAGCGTGACCAATAACGCCACCAGAAACACCAGCGGCAGGCTGCCATTGGCGAAGTGGGCGAACGGTTGCAGGGTCACCACCACCAGCAGGAAGATCAGGGTCAAGCCGATCAGCAGAATATCCAGCGCCACTTCGTTCGGGGTTTTCTGGCGTTTGGCGCCTTCGACCAGCGCGATCATGCGGTCGAGGGTCGACTCGCCGGGGTGGGCGGTGATGCGCACCAACAGCCAATCAGAAACCAGTCGGGTGTTGCCGGTGACAGCCGAGCGATCGCCGCCAGACTCGCGAATCACCGGCGCTGATTCACCGGTAATCGCCGCTTCGTTGACCGCCGCGATACCTTCGATCACCTCGCCGTCACCGGGGATCATCTCCCCCGCTGCGACGCGCACCACATCACCTTTGCGCAGGCTGGTAGCCGGCACCACTTGAAAGCTGCCATTGGCGGTTTTGCGCCGGGCACTCAAGCCTTCGCTGCCGGCCTTGAGGCTGTCGGCACGGGCCTTGCCGCGACCTTCGGCCAGCGCTTCGGCGAAGTTGGCGAACAACACGGTGAACCACAGCCACAACGCGATTTGCGCGGCGACGAAAGTCGGCACGGCGTTGTCGGGAATGAAGCACAGCACAGTGGTCAGAATCGCGGTCAGTTCCACCACCAGCATCACTGGTGCACGCTGCAATTGCCGTGGGTCGAGCTTGACGAAAGCTTGCACCAGCGCCGGGCGCCAGAGGGCCGAGATCGCGGTTTTCGGTTGTTCCGGCGCCTTGACGACGGCGGCTTTAGTTGCGGGCATATTCATCATTGATTCCTCAGAAGCCCAAGCTCAAGTGTTCAGCAATCGGACCTAGCGCTAACGTCGGCAGGAACGTCAGGCCACCCACCAGCAAAATGGTCACGGTCAGCAAGGTCACGAACAGCGGGCCATGGGTCGGGAAGCTGTTCTGGCCAATCGGGGCGGTTTTCTTCATCGCCAGGCTGCCGGCCAGGGCCAGAACCGGGAGGATGTAACCGAAACGCCCGATCAACATGCCCAGCCCCAGCATCAGATTGTGGAACGCGGTATTCGCCCCGAATCCAGCAAACGCCGAACCGTTGTTGGCACTGGCCGAGGTGTAGGCATACAGCAACTGGCTGAAACCGTGAGCACCGGGGTTGCTCACCGCCGCGACCGGGCCTGGCAGGCTGGCGGCAATCGCGCCGAGCACCAGCACGCCGACCGGCATCACCAGCAAGGTCACCACCAGCAGCTGGACTTCCCGGGCTTGCAGTTTCTTGCCGAGGTATTCCGGGGTGCGGCCGATCATCAGCCCGGCGAGGAACACTGCGATCAGCACGTTGAGCAACATGCCATAGAGCCCGGCGCCGACGCCGCCGAAGATCACTTCGCCGACCATCATGTTGATCATCGCGACCATGCCGCTCAGCGGGTTGAGGCTGTCGTGCATGCCGTTGACCGAACCGTTCGACGCCGCCGTGGTAGTCACCGACCACAGCACCGTGGCGGTGGTACCGAATCGTGCTTCCTTGCCTTCCAGCGGCGCGGTCTGTTCGACGGCAACATTGGTCAGAGTTGGGTTGGGTTGGTATTCAGCCCACAGCGACGTCGCGCCGCCGATCAAAAACAGCGCCAGCATGCAGGCGATGATCGCGCGGCTCTGACGCAGGTCTTTCACGTAATGGCCGAAGGTGAACACCAGCGCCACCGGAATCAGAATGATTGAGGCGACTTCGAACAGGTTGCTCCACGCGGTCGGGTTCTCGAACGGGTGCGCCGAGTTGACGCCGAAGAAGCCACCGCCGTTGGTACCCAGTTGTTTGATCGCAATCTGGCTGGCGGCCGGGCCGAGCGGAATCACCTGATCGACGCCCTGCATGGTCACGGCGTTCACGTAATGAGCGAAAGTTTGTGGCACGCCCTGCCAGACCAGAAACAGCGCCAGCAGCAGGCACAACGGCAGCAGGCCATAGAGGGTAGCGCGGGTCATGTCGACCCAGAAGTTGCCCAGGGTCTTGGTCGACTTGCGACCGATGCCGCGACACAGCGCGACCAACACAGCAAGCCCGGTGGCGGCGCTGACGAAGTTCTGCACGGTGAGGCCGACCATTTGACTGAGATAGCTGAGGGTCGCTTCGCCGCTGTAGGACTGCCAGTTGGTATTGGTCATGAAGCTGACGGCGGTGTTGAACGCTTGCGTCCACTCCTGACCCGGAAGGTTTTGCGGATTCAGCGGCAAGTAGTCCTGAAACAGCAGGATCGCAAACAGCAGCAAAAAACCCGCGAGGTTAAAGGCGAGCAAGGCCAGGGTGTATTTCTGCCAGCTCTGTTCGGCCTGCGGATCGACGCCAGCCACCCGATAGCAACCACGCTCCACCGGCCCGAGGATCGGCGAAAGCCAGGTGCGCTGCCCTTCCATCACCTTGTAGTAGAAGCGCCCCAGAAACGGTGCCGGGATCAGCACCACGGCGAAGAAGGCGAGGATCAGCCAATAGTCATAACTGTGCATAGCCGCTCCTAGTTCCGATCCGCGCGCAACAGCGCAACCAACAGATAAATGAACAGCCCCACTGCCAATAGCAGTGACACCCCGTCCAGAACGCTCATGGAAATTCTCCGTGTTACGGCGTATTGCCGCGTGTGGAGTGATTGTCGGCAGGGAGGCTGTAAAGGCGCGAGATCGAGGGGTGGGGCGGGGCATAAAGAGTGCGTAAAGAGTGGGTTATGACTTTGTTACGTTGGTGTCTGGTCGGGCCTCTTCGCGGGCAAGCCTCGCTCCTACAGGAGATGTGGCGCACCTGACCTTGTAGGAGCGAGGCTTGCCCGCGAAGGCGGCGGAACACCTGACAACGCCCTCAACTGGCGCACAAAAGCCCCCCATCTAGCGCCGAACATCCCCGATACGACACTTTTTCGCGCTTTACGACTGGTGTCGCAACACTGGCACGCCCACTGCACACGCCCTCCCCGAGCATTCCAAACCGTTCGGGGAGCAACGCATGAACACACAACTCAAACCCACGCTGGGCACGTTGCACCTGTGGGGTATCGCGGTCGGGCTGGTGATTTCCGGTGAATACTTCGGCTGGAGTTACGGCTGGGGCGTTGCGGGGACACTGGGCTTCCTGGTGACTTCATTCATGGTCGCCACGATGTACACCTGCTTCATCTTCAGTTTCACCGAGCTGACCACCGCCATTCCCCATGCCGGCGGTCCCTTTGCCTACAGCCGCCGCGCTTTTGGTGAAAAAGGTGGATTGATTGCCGGGCTCGCGACCCTGATCGAATTCGTCTTCGCCCCACCGGCGATTGCCCTGGCCATCGGTGCCTACCTGAACGTGCAGTTTCCGGCCCTCGACCCGAAACACGCGGCGGTCGGCGCCTACATCGTGTTCATGGGTTTGAACATCCTCGGCGTAAAACTCGCCGCGACCTTCGAGCTGGTCGTCTGCGTATTGGCGGTCGCCGAACTGCTGGTGTTCATGGGCGTGGTCGCCCCGGCGTTCAGCTTCAGCAACTTCGCCCTCAATGGCTGGGCCGGCTCTGATGTGTTTGGTGCACCGGCGATTGCCGGCATGTTCGCGGCCATTCCGTTTGCCATCTGGTTCTTCCTGGCCATCGAAGGCGCAGCCATGGCCGCCGAAGAAGCCAAGGACCCAAAACGCACGATTCCGAAAGCCTACATCAGCGGCATCCTGACCCTGGTGCTGCTGGCCATGGGCGTGATGTTCTTTGCCGGTGGCGTCGGCGACTGGCGCACCCTGTCGAACATCAACGATCCGCTGCCGCAAGCCATGAAAACCGTGGTTGGCGAAAGCTCCGGCTGGTTGCACATGCTGGTGTGGATCGGCCTGTTCGGCCTGGTGGCGAGTTTCCACGGGATCATCCTCGGCTACTCGCGGCAGTTCTTCGCCCTCGCCCGGGCCGGTTACCTGCCAGCATCCCTGGCCAAACTGTCGCGCTTCCAAACCCCGCACCGGGCGATCATCGCCGGTGGCGTGATCGGCATCGCGGCAATCTACAGCGACGGCTTGATCAACCTCGGCGGCATGACACTGACAGCAGCGATGATCACCATGGCGGTATTCGGCGCGATCGTGATGTACATCATGAGCATGCTTAGTCTGTTCAAACTGCGCAAAACCGAGCCGAATCTGGAACGTACTTTCCGCGCGCCCTGCTACCCGTTGGTGCCATTCATTGCGCTGATGCTGGCAGTGGTTTGCCTGGTGGCGATGGCCTGGTTCAACACCTTGATCGGGTTGATCTTCCTTGGATTCATGGCAGTGGGTTTCGTGTACTTCATGCTGACGGCGCAGTTGCGTGCCGATGCGCCGGCGGATGCGATGTTGACCGGGCTCTAACCTCACACACCGCTCCCCTGTAGGAGCTGCCGAAGGCTGCGATCTTTTGATCTTCATCGCTGCATCTGGCGCCGAAGATCAAAAGATCGCAGCCTGCGGCAGCTCCTACCCGGGAATGTGCAAGTTTCGAAGACGTGGCACAGATGGACGGGTCATAACAGGCATAGAATGGAACCACTGCGAAAATTAATCGCTCAAAGTGGTATGCACGATCGGTCGGCGAAACCCGCCAATCGGCCTGCCCTCAAGGAGAGCCCTATGCCCTGGTATGCCTGGTTGATTCTGATCGTTGCCATCGGCTCGATCGTTGGTGGTTTGATGATGCTACGCGACACCGCCAACAAGGTCGAATTGACTGAAGAGCAACGTAAGCGCGTCGCCGAACGTAATGCGGAAGCGGATGCCAAGGATGCGCAGGACCGCTGACCGTGCAGCACCTGTAGGAGCGTGGCTTGCCCGCGAAGAACGATGACGCGTAATGCCTGAAAAACCGCGGTGCATTCTTCGCGGGCAAGCCACGCTCCTACAGGATTTTCGTCGCTCAAGCCCCTTTATTTTTCCCAATCCGCCTTGGCAATGTGTAAGCCATGCAGCCCTTTGTACGCCGCACGTTCCGGCTGGCTCCAGCCTTCAAGCAACGACTCCTCCAACCGGTAAATTTCCACCCCCAACGGACGACACACACTCAGCGGATCCTGCGCATCCGGCCCCCACATGGCCAGTGACAAATCCCCGCCCGGGCACGTCGACAACGCGCACAGCAAATCAATCTCGGCAAAGAACTCCAGGTAGTCACCCTGCTTTGCCGGACAGGCTTTCATGAAGTACATGTCATCGCGATTCAGGCCGGTGCACTGGAAAATGTTCAGCACATCATGCACGTCGAACTCGGTCAGGCCATGGGGTAACACTGCGCGAGTCAGATTCGAGTGACAGTGATGATGGAAGTCCTCGCCCGTCAGCATTTTGTTCACGTACGGATCGCAGCGCGTCCCCAGCAAGTCGTGCAAACGCCCGCCATGTTCGTCGATGCCATACCCAGCCAGACTATCGTCGGTGATGGTCACCAGCGGTCGTAAAAAGGGCAGGTTCGACCAGAGCCGGTCATGAGTGCTGACATGCGCCCCCTGCAACTGCCGGGTTCGCGCTGCCCATAAGCGTTCGCGCGGGTCGTGGGCATTCCAGACGTTGAAGTCCCCGACTTGCGGACCGACCGGTGTCGTGACCCTGAACACATGCCCGGCCGGCACATTCCATGCGCGGCCGGTGCGGATCGGCACCTCGAACTGTTCGATCAGCGTGCGACCCTCTTTCTTGTCCCGGACTCTCTCGTAGAAAGCCGTGTCCACCTGCAAGGCCGAGCCTTTGCTGACTTGATAGGCCGCTGGATAGTCTTTGTACATGGCTCAAATCCTCGATCAGTGATGGGATGAAGGGGCAAGCATCTGCAACAGAAGGTGTTCGGAGTCATCGAGATAAAGGCTCATGGCGTCCCCGGCCGCGCGTTTGTCGCCATCGGCCAGCAAGTCATGTATCTGCCGGTCACGCGCCAGCCAGGGCGCCTGAAAACGGGATTCATCGGGAGCGGTGCAAAACACCAGGCGCAGTTGTGCGACGACGTTGGTGAAGAACTCATCGAACAATGGGCTGCGCAGCAATCCGACGATGTGTTGATGAAATGCCAGGCTGTGGGTGCCGACCGCACGCCAGTCCTCACGCTCCCGGGCCAGCTCGGTGGCCTCCAGAGCTTCAAGCATCCGGTCGGACTGATACTCACGCAATGGCTGACTGGCATTGATGGCTTGCAACTCCAGGGTGCGACGCACCTTGAACAGATCGCGCACATCATCGCTCCCCAGCCGACGCACCATCACGCCTTTGTTGCGGACATAACGGGTCAGCCCCTCCTGCCCCAGACGATGCAACGCCTCGCGAATCGTGTTTCGCGACGCGTTGTAAGCCGACACCAAATCGTTTTCCACCAACGCCATGCCGGGCAGCAAACGACCGCCGATGATGTCAGCGCGTAACTCCAATGTGATGTGATCTACCAGGGACAGTCCGCTGCTCATACTCAATGCCTCGTGATTGTTCAACAATCGTCAGCGAATGAGTAATCACTATTCGTGCCATCACCTGTCGTAAATCTAGTCCTCCCAGTATTTGAACAACACGCTGGCGTTCACGCCGCCAAATCCGAAGCCGTTGGACATCGCGTACTCGATAGTCATTGGCCGTGCCTGACCGTGAACGATGTCCACGCCTTGGGTGGCCGGGTCCGGGTTATCGAAGTTAAGCGTGGCGGGCACCACCTGATCGCGCAGGGCCAACAGGGTAAAGATCGCCTCGATGCCGCCAGCGGCGCCGAGCAAATGTCCAGTGGCGGACTTGGTCGCTGTCACTGCGATGTTGTTGTCCGAACCAAACAAGGACTTGATGGCCGCTAACTCCCCCAGATCCCCAACCGGGGTCGAGGTCGCATGAGCATTGAGATGCTGCACCTGCGCCGGCGAAATGCCTGCCTGGGCCAACGCCAGCGACATTGCCCGACGCGCACCGCTACCATCTTCAGGCCCTGCGGTCAGATGAAAGGCATCGGCACTGGTGCCGTAACCGACCAACTCGGCCAATGGTTGAGCGCCGCGTGCCAGAGCATGTTCCAGGGATTCAATCACCAGAAGGCCCGAGCCCTCGCCCATCACAAAGCCATCGCGCCCACTGTCGAACGGCCGCGAGGAGCGCTCCGGGGTATCGTTATAACCGCTGGACAGGGCTCGAGCCGCCGCGAACCCGGCGAGACTGACACGATCGATCGACGCCTCCGCTCCGCCACACACGGCAATATCCGCCTCGCCACATCGAATCAGTCGCGCCGCATCACCAATCGCCTGAACCCCGGCCGCGCACGCCGTTACCGGAGCTCCCAAAGGGCCCTTGAAACCGTGTTCGATCGACACATGGCCCGCCGCAAGGTTGACCAGAAACGAAGGAATGGTGAACGGCGACAAACGTCGCGGGCCACGGCTGTCCGTAGTGCGCACCGCATCGGCAATCGCGCCAAAACCACCTACGCCCGAGCCAATAATGGTGGCAGTGCGTTCCTGGGCGCTGGCGTCCTGCGGTTGCCAACCGGCCTGCTCCAGTGCCTGACGCGCCGCTTCCATGGCAAACATAATGAAGCGGTCCATCTTCTTCTGCTCTTTGGGCGACGTCGCCCGATCCGGATCAAAACCCGCCTCGGGATCTTCCGCCAGAGTCTGCACCGCGCCACCGACCTTGGTTGATAGATCAGCAACCACATCGTCCGGCAACGCCCGCAACCCGGAGCGCCCGGCCAACAGACGCGCCCAAACCGCTTCGACGCCGCTACCCAACGGCGACACCAGGCCCATGCCCGTGACTACCACTCGACGATTACTCATAGCGCAAATACCTCAAAACGATTCATGGCGCCTCACTTGTAACGCGTGGCGGCCGTGCTTCTGGACAGATTCGGCGCCATCGCATGACGCGCCGCCATAAAGGCCTCCCACTCGGAAGCATTCGGTAACGACGGAATGGTGATCAACTCACCCTGGTCCAGACCCGACAACGCCGCGTCGACCATCTCCCCCGCTTCCATGATCATGTCCGCCGGAATCTGGGACGCATCGATACCGGAGCGCTCCAAAATTTCCGTGCGTGTTACCCCCGGCAACACTGCTTGAACCTGAACCCCGGTACCCGCAAGCTCCGCGTCCAACGACTGAGTCAGGCTCAACACATAAGCCTTGCTCGCGCTGTACGTCGCATTAAACCGCTCCGGAAACAACGCCACCACGGATGCAATATTGATGATCGTCCCGCGACCAGCCTTGGTAAAACTGGCCGCCGCCGCCGAGGCCAGCCGCGTCACCGTGGTGACATTCAGCTGAATCAACCGCTCCAACTGATCCATATCTGCGTTGGCAAGCAAACCATCCGCCGCGACACCTGCGTTATTCAGCAACAGACTGATACTCGAATCGCTGCGCAGACGCTGCTCAAGCTTCAACACATCATCCTTTAGCGTCAGATCCGCCTTCAGCACCTCCACCTGAACACCATACGCCGAGCGCAACTTGCTAGCCGCAGCCTCCAGCCGTTCCTGATCCCGAGCCACCAGCAACAAATCAAAACCACGGGCTGCCAACCGCTCCGCGTAAACCGCACCGATGCCGGAAGAAGCACCGGTGACAAGGGCCGTACCTTGGGTCTGGACAGAATTCATGACAATGCTCCTGGAGGATGCTTAAGGAAGGCGAGGCGCCTGAATGTCAGAGCGCTTCAGCGAATGACGAATTTATTATAGGCATAATTTAAACGCCATATGATAGCCGTAATTTTTTTCCTTCCGATGAAAGGCGTTAGATCACCCTCTGCGGCAATAAGCAAAAAGGCCGGTCAATGACCGGCCTCCTAGTGTGGATTTAAAAGCTTAGTTCACTTCCAGCTTCTCGCGATTCTTGTCCAGAATGGCTTTGCCGATCCCCTTCACTTCCAGCAATTCGTCGACGGACGAAAATGGCCCATTACTCTCACGATACGCAACAATCGCCTTGGCCTTCGCTTCACCAATCCCGGACAACTCGCGCTGCAGAGTCGGCGCATCGGCCCCATTGAGATCGACCTTGCCCGTTTGAGCCTTGGTGGCAACGTCCAGCATCAAGGGTGCCTTGGCAGCCTCTGGCACAGCCATTGGCGCAGCAATGGCCGCAATTGAGGCGCTGGTGAGCAGGGCAAAAACCAGAGAGTAGAAATAGCCAGTACGCATAAATGAAGCTCCATGACATCGATTGAGAAAGCAGCTTTTCCGAAGCTGCCTCCTAAACTTAGGCGATGTCTGGAGCCTGTCAAAAATGTGTCTGTTACAGGATGTGAAACAATCAGGGCTCGAGACGGCGTTGCTGGTGAATCCAGTCGACGATCTCTCCATCAGGGGTGTAACCGCTGACCGTTTCACGCAGGAGCTGGCGCACCCGGGAGTAATCATCCTGTTCGACAGCCAACAACAGCTCAGTCAAACGACCCTTGAGCACGTCCCAGGGCAAATGATCTTCGTTGGCGGTCATGATCATCGGATGCGCCGTCGCCGCAACGTTATCCCCAATCAGCAACTCTTCGTAGAGCTTCTCGCCCGGACGCAAACCAGTGAACTCAATGGAAATGTCACCGTGCAGATTCTTCTCCGAGCGGATACTCAAACCGGACAGGTGAATCATCTTCTCCGCCAGTTCGATGATCTTCACCGGTTCCCCCATGTCCAGCACGAACACATCACCGCCCTGCCCCATGGAACCGGCCTGAATCACCAGTTGCGCGGCTTCCGGGATGGTCATGAAATACCGGGTGATCTTCGGATGCGTGACCGTCAGTGGTCCACCCGACTTGATTTGACTGTGGAATAGCGGGATCACCGAACCGGACGACCCCAACACATTGCCAAAACGAACCATGGTGAAACGGGTCTTGTTGACCCGGGATACATTGGCTTTGTCGCCAAACAATACCGGGGCGATTTCACGACTGAGGGCCTGAAGGGTCAACTCCGCCAGACGCTTGGTGCTGCCCATGATGTTGGTCGGACGCACGGCCTTATCGGTAGAGATCAGCACGAAGTTGGCCACACCCGACTGCAAGGCAGCCTGAGCAGTGTTCAACGTGCCAATAACATTGTTGAGCACGCCCTCGGCAATATTGTGCTCGACCATCGGCACATGTTTATAAGCAGCCGCGTGATAAACGGTATCCACGCGCCAGGTCTTCATCACATCGAGCAATTTGTGCGGGTGACGAATGGAACCGAGAATCGGCAGCAACTTGACCGACACCGACTCACGACTGCCGCGCTGCTCCAATTCCGACAGAATGCTGTAGAGGTTGAACTCACTGTGCTCAAACAGCAAAAGTGTGGTCGGGCCGAGGGAGAAAATCTGCCGGCATAGCTCAGAACCGATCGACCCGCCAGCGCCAGTGACCATCACGGTCTTGCCTTTGATACAGCGCTCAAGCAAGTCGGCCTGGGCTGGCACGGCGTCACGGCCCAGCAAGTCAGCGATATCCACTTCCTGGATGTCTTCAACCTTGACCCGACCGCTGGCCAGGTCGGTGAAGTTTGGAACGCTTCGTACGTGAAGTGGGTAACCTTCCAGCAGATTGAGAATTTCCCGACGTCGTGCGCGGGTAGATGACGGTAAGGCCAGAAGGATTTCCTGTGCACCGGTGACGTCGATCATCTGCTGGATGTGTTTTGGTTTGTAGACCTGGAGGCCCGAAATTGAACGATCGGCGATACTCGAATCATCGTCGATAAACGCCACGGGGCGCATGACTCGGCCCATGCGAAGTGCTGCCACGAGTTGGTTGCCGGCCACGCCGGCGCCATAAATGGCAACCTTGGTCAAACCGTCATCTCGGTTGGTAAATGGGACGTGCTGGGCGGCGGTGAACCAATCTCCCATGAAATACTGGCGCATTAGCAGACGCAATCCGCCAATGATCACCATGCTCAACCACCAATAGTTGAAGATGATGGAACGCGGAACAACCGTTTGGTGATTGCTGTACCAGTAGACAACCACAGCCAGGATCAGCGAAGACAGGCTGACAGCCTTAATGATGGCTATTAGGGCATCATTGCCAAAATAGCGCATGACCGCTCGGTACATACCGAAGCGGATAAATAAGGGAATGGCTACAACCGGCGCACAGGCGAAGAGCCAGAGGTGGACCTTCAGCGGGTTGTACATGTCGTCGATGCCGAGGCGGACGATGAAAGCTAGCCAAAGCGCGACCCACACCAAGACAACGTCGGTTGCGACCTGAATCAGTCGCTTTTTCCGACGTGGTAAGGCCACTAAAAAAGCCCGGAGTTGATCCATAACGTCCTCGAACACAGTGTCCCCCTTCACTTTAAACGCTGGTAATTATTGTACGCACCTGAGCCATTTCGGCACATAAAAGGATCTCTTCAAACGCGACAATCACAGAAACCGAAGCAAAAAAACGTAATCTCAGTGCCAAAACCTCTTGAATTATCAAAGAATGCAACGCTTGGCGACAGATGATCAATAGAGATTCTGATGGCGTCGATCACGTGCTGGAGCAAGAAAAAGGGTGTGGACATGACAATTGCTCGCTTATTGCTCGCTTAATGAAATTTTGAGCCTGCCCGTATGAGGCACTCCTGAAGAGGTTTGCAACGTTGGTCTCCAGCCCCCCGTGATCACGTTGGCGCGATTAGATTCTCCATCGACAGACTTTTTGAAGGATCTCCCCTAAAATAGTCGATCGACGGCACCCCGAGGTAGGCCTTCAGCGCTGAAAGCTCCTCGACCGACTTCAGGCAATGTATGAAAAGTATTTAGACTAGATTTTTGATGACCACCATTGAGCCCCTGAGCTAGCAGCTTAGACGAACGTAAGATTTTGCGATTCGGTAATGTTTGAGATTAGAAAAATGAACACCACTACATTCGCCTATCTTGGGCAGCCGCGCAGAGTCTTCCAGCGTGATCACTAACTCAGAAGCAATTGGCGACAAAGTGGCGATCCTGCTCTGTACTTATAACGGTTCGGCATTCCTTGGCGAACAACTCGAGTCATTAGCAAGGCAGACCCACAAAAACTGGGTGATATATGCATCAGACGATGGTTCTAGCGATGGAACACTGGAGATTCTGAAGGAATATCAAAAAATATTGGGACAGGATCGCCTCGTCACCGTGAATGGGCCTCGACAGGGGTTCGCCAAAAATTTCCTATCCCTGATCAAGAACCAGTCTATCTCGGCTGACTATTTCGCGTTCAGCGATCAAGACGACATCTGGTTCATGGATAAACTTGAGCGCAGCATTGCCACACTGGAGCTGATACAAAAGGCCCCGGCCCTTTATTGTTCCAGAACACGCCTGATTGCTGCTGACAGATGTGTCATTGGTTTCTCTCCTCTATTTTCGGCTCCCCCCGGATTCCGTAATGCATTAGTCCAAAGCATTGCAGGGGCAAATACCATGCTCATAAACAGCCAAGCAAGAGACTTGCTGGCTGAAACTGCAGACGACGCCACTATCGTTGCTCACGACTGGTTGACGTACCTGCTGGTCAGTGGCTGTGGTGGAAGGGTGATCTATGATTCAATGCCAACCCTTGACTACCGACAGCACGGCGGCAACTTGATAGGTGCCAATTCCGGGCTGAAGGAGCGCATGGTCCGCCTGGGTAAAATGTGTACGGGACGATTCAATGAATGGAGCAATCAAAATCTTCTTATCCTCAACAGCTTCAAGCAAAAGCTGGCGCCAGAAAGCAAATTGACGCTGGACAGATTCGAGCAAGCTCGTCAAAGCCATCTTTTTCGTCGGCTTTACCTGATGAAAAAGTCAGGAATCTACCGCCAAACCCCCCAAGGTAATGCCAGTCTTATTCTTGCCGCATGCCTGAACAAAATCTGAGAAACCATTCGCCGTTCTTCGTGTACGACCACGTGAGAGCCCGTCGTCACCGGGGTGCAGTACTGGCTGTTTAGCTACACCCCCACGGGTGCCAACGCCAGCGCGCAGATCTACAGCCTGGTCGAGACGTAGGTCAGCGGCCAGGATCCCTATACATAGCTACGCCACTTACTGGAGTGGCTCCCGCAGGCTCAGTCGGTTGAGGACTTTGAAGCGTTGCTGCCGTGGAACTGCTCACCAGAGATGCCGAGGTAAGCGACGCGTCCATCTTGCGGTATGCGGGGTTTGTGGATCGGATACGTAAATAATGTGAAAATGAACGACCGCTAGGTAGGTGGTTTGTATTTTGCGAGGTGTGATAGGTTCACGCTTAGCATAAGGCAAATTCAGTGTGTGCGCTAAGTTTGGCCTGGTTTGGAAACCGTCACCACCAGGTTTTTATTTGACAGGGGTATGGTTTTATGCTTGCAATTGTTAAGGCGTTTTCGACTCATAGGCAGCTAATCTATGGGATGATACGAAGAGAAGTCCAGGTTAAGTATAAAGATTCATTGGTTGGCTTGGGGTGGGCGTTCTTTACACCTCTTTTTATGCTCGGTGTGTATACATTTGTTTTTTCAGAGGTTTTTAAGTCTCGCTGGAATAATGTGGTGCCTGATAGCAAGGCGGATTTCGCCATTATGCTATTTGCTGGCCTGATAATTTATACGTTTTTTGCAGAGTGCCTGCTCAAAGGGCCGCAAATTATTACATCCAACACGAATTATGTAAAAAAAATAGTATTTCCTCTAGAGATATTGCCGTTTATTGCCATAGGGGTATCGCTGTTTCAGTTAGCGATTAGTTGTGGTGTTTTGTTGGTTGCACAGCTGATAGTGAAGGGGACGTTACCGATAACGGCGTTGCTGTTTCCAGTTGTGTTAGTGCCATTGATATTTTCTACTGCCGGGATTCTATGGATTTTGTCCGCGGCCGGTGTGTACTTAAGAGATATCGGTCAGATCATGACGGTACTGACCAGCGTGCTAATGTTCTTGAGTCCGATCTTTTATCCCGTCAATGCGTTGCCTGAAAAATTTCAAACATGGTTGCGCTTGAACCCACTGACAAATATCATCGAACAGTCGAGATTGGTTCTTGTTGAGGGGCGCTCTATAGACTGGTTGCAGTATTCGATGTCTTTGGTGCCGAGCTTGATTGTTTTTGCGGTAGGTTATTTCTTATTTCAAAAAGCGCGAAAAGGTTTTGCTGATGTCCTCTGAACTGCAATTGGATACTATCGTGCCATCCATCATAGTTGATAATGTTTCGAAAAATTATCATGTCTATGCTAAGACTGAGGATCGGCTAAAGCAGTTTGTCTACACTAGGCTTAGTGGAAAGAAAAAAACTTTTTATCGCGATTTCTGGGCGCTGAATCCACTGAGCTTCGAAGTCAATAAAGGGGATTCGGTTGGGATCATCGGCCGGAATGGGTCTGGCAAATCAACATTGCTTCAGATGATTTGCGGCACTTTGACGCCAACCTCCGGAAGCATTACTAGAAATGGACGGATTGCAGCCCTACTGGAGTTGGGGGCGGGCTTTAACCCCGATTTTACTGGAAGAGAAAACATTTATTTAAATGGCTCGATTTTAGGGTTAAGTAAAAAAGAGATTGACAGCAAGCTTGCTGATATAATTGATTTTTCTGAGATCGAAGCTTATATCGATCAGCAAGTGAAAACTTATTCAAGCGGCATGTTTATTCGTCTTGCTTTCTCGGTGGCTATTCACAGCTCCCCCGAGATTCTTATCATTGATGAGGCCCTGGCGGTTGGGGATGTTTTTTTTCAGCAGAAGTGTTTTGAACGACTCAAACAGCTCAAGGCGTCCGGCATAACGCTATTATTTGTTTCACATGACGTTACGTCAGTAAAGTTATTGTGCAATAAGGCCATTTTGCTGCACAAGGGAGAACTGATTAAAATCGGAGACCCTAAGGCGGTGGTTAACGAATATATCAAGATAAACTCCCATAGCGAAAGTGAGACGGCTGATGTAGAGGAGGTAATGGTTCAGCAAAGCGAGGCGAACAACGCGCTGGAAGCGGAGCTGGAAAAGGCATCGTTAGAGGATGATTCTGAGTACCGATATGGTACGAAGAATGCGGTAATTGCTGATTTTGGATTGTATAAAGCCGATGGGAATAAGATTGACGGCGCTATACAGAATAACGAAAGTATTGAAATTAGGCTGAAGGTCGAATTTCTAAAGGATATATTAAATCCTGTATCTGGATTTTATATAAAGGACCGACGGGGTATTGAGCTGTATAGCGGTAATACTCATTATCTGAATAGCCCTATCGGGCGTCAGCCCAAAGGGACTGTAATGAGCATATCGTTTAAGCAGATACTGAGCTTGGCGCCAGGAGAGTATTCGTTATCGTTAGGATTGTCTGATTTTATTGATGGAGTCAGTACGCCGCTTGATCGCAGATACGAAGCTGCCAAGCTGACGATATTGGCGGATAAAACAGTGATCGGACTGGTTGACTTAAACTCTAAAGTGGATTTTGAGTATCTAATTAAATGAAAATTGCACAGATCGGCACATTTGATTTGGATAATCTGGGTGACTTATTGTTTCCTTGGATTACGGGAAGGTTGATTCGTCTTGTTTGTGGCTCGAGGGCGGCAGTGGATGTTTGCTTCTATAGCCCGACTCGCCCTGTGGCATATTTGTATCCGGACCAGGTGCCTTATGCGCCTATTTCGCAGTTGGATGAAGATGACGCCGTTGCACCATTCGATTTTATTTTAATTGGTGGTGGTGATTTAATTCGTAATGATGATTATTCTCTATATCAGACATATGGGGAAGACTCACCTAAATTGACATTTACACAAATTTTGTCTCCTACCGAAACGAACAGTCGTCGCTTGGCGTTACTGGCAGTAGGGCTGCCGTACGATGTCGATGATGTATTTTCGGTATTCTTGAAGAATAGTTTTTCAAGAGTGGCATCTGCAGCTATCAGAGATGTGAGGAGTGCTAAACTCTTAAAAGAACATACGGGTATAAGTTATGCCATTGTTCCCGACTTTGTGCATTCCTTGCCGTATGTCCTGGATAAGACAACATGCGACTCCATAGTGGCTGATGTGCTCGATGAATATGACTCTGGGTATCTGTGCTTTCAGGGTCATATTGATGTATGTGCTGCGGTTGAAGACACCGCTAAAGTATTAAAAGAGATTGAGAGGGCGCTTGATAAGCCCTTTGTCTTGATAGAGATTGGCGGGTGTCTTGGTGATACCGAGTATCTTCGAGAGCTCGCGGCGGTCACCGGTTACCCATTTGTAAGTAGAGCCACCTATCCAGACATTACACTCGAACAGAAGATATCGGTACTTGCATGTAGTTCCGGATTTATCGGATCTAGCTTACATGGAAATATTATTTCCAATGCGTACGGGATAAATAATATTTCCTACGTTGGTAAGTACTCTCATAAGATAAGGGAGTATTTCTCAGCTGAAGGTCATGGCGTGCTGTTTGAAGATTTTTCAACGCTTCAAAGTCAGATTCATACGGTTTTTGATGTTCTCGTGAGAGATGCTTCAAACAAAGCCGTATTGACTGAGCTAAAGCATAAAAAGATCATGTTGTTTTTGGAAGAGCTTTTGCAAAGCAAGGGCAAAAATCCTTCTTCGTTTTCTATAGAGATTGACCGCCTTTATAAAGCGGCTCACGGTAAATCTTGCGCTCGTGAATCGATTGTTCGTGATCAGCTGGCCAGCCTAGAGACTCAGCTTCAAGCTGAAAAAAATAATGCGGCTGAGCAAATTAATTATAGAGATCTCTTGACTAAAGATTTAGAAGCGTTATTGATCGCTGAAAAGAACAATGCAGTCTCCCAGATTACATATCGTGATGATTTGATAAGAGTGCTGGAAGAAAAGTTGTTACTGTCTGAGCAGGCTAAAAAAAATAATGCTTGGTAGTAATGATGATTATGGATCTAGAAAGGCATGTTATGAGTGATATTAAAGCTTCAGTGATAATACCGACTAAGAATCCCGGTGGGGTTTTTAGGCCCGTCCTTGAATCTGTATTGAGTCAGTTGACTGATTGGCCATTCGAAGTGGTTGTTATAGATTCCGGATCCAAGGATGGGACGGTCGAATTTGTCAAGAGCAAGGCTAACGTGAAGTTAATCGAAATCCCGGCTCATGAGTTTGGTCATGGTCGCTCTCGAAATTTTGCCATTGCTAACTCGGTTGGCGAGTATGCCGCTGTCATCACTCATGACGCACAGCCTGTAGATAATCACTGGCTACAGCGCTTGGTTGATATTGCTGAGTCCGATGCCAGAATTGCAGGGGTCTTTGGTAAGCATATTGCTTATCCGCAGTCCTCCGTTTTTACTGCTCGGGAGTTAGAGTTGCACTTCATTGGGTTTAATGAAGCGCCCCTCGTGCATCTGGAAGATTCAAAGCGCTATGCTGAAGATGTGGGCTATAGGCAGTTCTTGCACTTTTTCTCAGATAATAATGCTTTGTTGCGACGATCAGTATGGCAAACGATCCCATACCCCGATGTCGATTTTGCGGAAGACCAGTCTTGGGCAAAATCTATAATAGAAGCCGGATACTATAAGGCTTATTCTGAGGCCGGGGCGGTGTACCACTCGCATGACTATACTCTCTTTGAACGACTGCAAAGAAGCTTTGATGAGAGTTATGCATTCAAGCGTTTTTTTGGATACATCTTGTGTCCGAATTTCAGTTCAATGTTTAAGTCATTTCTGGCGTTGAGCCGAAGAGATGTTAAGTATGCTAGAAGTATTGGTATGCTGAGGCGGGCTCCGCTTCAGGTCGCGCACGCAGTTATTGATAATTTGATGCGCCTTTTAGGGCATTATTTGGGTAGCCGCGGAGAAAGAATACCGAAATTTGTAAGAAAACAAATCTCTAGAGACAAAAAGCTGTTTGCGCAGTAAGGATATGAAATGAATATTCAAATGGTTATGCATAAAGCAAAACAAGCATTTTCATATTATAAAGTGCATGGTTTTTTTTCGCTGCTGCGCAAGGCAAACGCAACAATTCAAAACTCCCCCACTACGCTCTTCAAGAAGACCGACGTGCTGGGGTTTTACGATTTCGTTCTAGATCGGCCATATGGCTCAACGTTTAATGGTGGCGTGAACGATAAAACAATAAATTGGTTTATTCCTCCTTATGGTCGTGGTTCGGGTGGGCACCTCAATATATTTAGATTTGTTTTTTTATTGGAACGCCTCGGGTATGAGTGTCGTATTGTAATCGTGGGTGGCCAATCCAAGTATGACTTGGTTGAAGCCAAGTCTCAGATTTCTGAGTGGTTTTTTCCTTTGGCTGCTCCTGTTTATGATGGGACTGAGGGGGTCCCAGCCGCTTTTTATAGCGTCGCGACCTCTTGGCAAACTGCTTATTACGTCAAGAATTTTCAGACGACTAAACATAAATGTTATTTTGTACAGGATTTTGAGCCGTATTTTTATGCCGTGGGTTCTGAGTCTGCAATGGCTGAGGCGACTTACTCCTTTGGTTTTAGCGCAATTACAGCGGGGAGCTGGTTGGCGGAAAAGCTAGCAGACGAATACCAGGCGCATACTTTTCCAATTAGCTTTTCCTATGATCGTGATCTTTATCGGTTAATGCATCGTCGCGAGCCAGAAATAAAACGAATATTTTTCTATGCTCGACCGCCCACGCAGCGTCGCGCGTTTGAATTGGGTTTGTTAACGCTGAATGAGGTGGTGAAGCGGCTTCCTTATGTGAAGGTTGTTTTTGCAGGTTGGGACGTGTCGAATTATGAGATTCCGTTTGATCATTTAAATGCTGGGACGCTGGATGTTGCAAAACTGCCGGACCTCTATAATCAATGTGATGCCGCACTGGTCTTGTCATTTACTAATCTTTCGCTTCTCCCACTCGAGTTGATGGCCTGCGGCGTTCCGGTGGTGAGTAATAGGTCGCCTTGCACTGAGTGGCTTCTTAATGATGATAACTCTATTTTGACCAAGGCAACGGTTGAAGATCTCACCAATGGTATTTGTGAGCTGCTGACTAATTCAGCGCTTCATGCGAGCATTAAGGCAGAAGGTATCCGGGTTGCGAATCTTTCAAGTTGGGAGGAAGAAGCCCTTAAGTTGAGCAAGGCGCTTACCTCGATCTCAAGCTCCGAGACATTGGAGAATTCAAATGCCTAATAACCAGCGATGCATTGTTCTAGGCGCGAGTGGGTTTATCGGCTCACGACTGTGTGAGGTGATGGGCGCTAGAATTCCGAACCTTAAAGCTTTCGGTCGGAGTCCGTTGTATCCCTCTGCATTTAGTAGGTGTAGATGGATTGAGGGCAATTTTTCTGATATCAACCAAGTCACCAATGCGATTGCTGATTGCGATACAGTCATTCATTTGGTGAATGCCACAACACCAGCTAGTGCGAATGTTAATAGAGTAGCAGATCTTGAGGCTAATGTTGTCTCTACACTGAACTTGCTAGATGCGTGTGTAAATTCGGGCGTCAAGAAAGTTGTATTCATTTCCTCTGGAGGGACTGTTTACGGTGTTCCCTCTGTGGTGCCCACCCCTGAAACGGCTGAGAATGATCCCATTACGGCTTACGGTGTAAGTAAGCTTACAATTGAAAAGTATCTTTCTCTTTATAATCATCTTTACGGTCTTGATTATACTGTTTTACGGGTGGCTAATCCCTACGGCCCATATCAAACAAATAAGAAAAATCAGGGTGTGATTGCTGCATTTTTACGGCACGCCATCCATGATGAGCCTATTGACGTGTGGGGGGATGGCTCCGTTGTTCGTGATTATATTTTTATTGATGATGTTGTTAGTGCTATTGAGTTGGCTATTTCCAATAGGACGGATAAAAAAGTATTTAACATTGGCTCCGGTCGAGGTGTGAGTATTAACGAGATAATTGTCACGCTTGAAGATGTGGTGGGAAAAAAAATAGAAGTTAACTATATGCCGCGGCGCAATATGGATGTGCCGATAAGTATTTTAGATATCTCACGAGCTGCAGAACTGTTGAAGTGGACACCTAAGGTTGAGTTTTCTCAAGGCATTCAGGATACTTTCGAGTGGGTTAAGTCTTCTGGGTTGTAAGTGATTTCGTTTAGTTTGAGAATCTGAGTGCAACACTTAACCCAAGCGTCGAAACCGAGTGAAGATTTTGTATTGGGAGCGCAACGGCTTTTACCTTTGGCTAAAGCGCCTAGAATCCGAGTGCTTCAAAACATTGCGGGGTTATTCGAGTGAATCCATCGTGCTGACGGTTCAAGAGCTCAGCTGGTTTTTAACTCGATTCGTCGCCTGATTCGGTATAATCCAGGGCATGATTTCCGTGCCCAAAGACCTTACTACCGTATGCGATCCATGAACCCGATATTTTAAAGGTGGGACGTGTAGCTATCTTGGTATTTGCGGCGTGCAGTTCCATGGTAACAAGGCTTCGAAGTCTTCTACTGCGGCGGCTTGCGGCAACCGTTCAAGTGCGTGGCGCAGCCACGCATAGGGCTCTTGGCCGTTGGCTTTAGCCGTCTCGACCAAACTGTAAAGTTGAGCGCTGGCCGTCGCGCCTTTGGGCGTGTCGCTGAACAGCCAGTTCTTGCGCCCGATCACGAAGGGCCTGATCGCACGCTCTGCCGCGTTGTTGTCGATCGGCAAAAAACCGGCGTCGGTGTAGCGCACTAGCTTGTTCCAGTTGTTGGCCAGATAACTGATGGCTTTGCCTAGCGCGTTTTGCGCTGTCACCTGAGGCTGCGTTTTCTCCAGCCAGGCGTGTAACTGCGCCAGCACCGGCAGGCTGTTTTGCTGACGACTTTCATGGCGATGTTCATCGCCGACCTCTTTTAAATCTCGCTCGATACCGTACAGCTTGTTGATCAGATTCAGGGCGATATCGGCACGCCCGGTTTTGCCCTTGGGTTGCACTTTTTGCGCCTCGACAAACTTGCGTCGCTCATGTGCCCAGCAGCCTAAACGTTCGACACCAGCCTGCGCGCCCAAGGCGTTATAACCGGCGTAATCGTCGGTCATCAGATAGCCGCGATAACCTTCGAGCAGGCGCGACGGCACCTCTTGCGCTCGGCTGGTCGAGTAATCAAACAAGATAACGGGCTGATTCGGCGGTCCACCGGTTTGTACCCACATCCAGGATTGGCTAGTCGGCTCTCGATCAGGCTCTTTCATCACCTGGACACGCGTTTCGTCGCAGTGAATCACTCGACTTTCCAGCAGCCGGTCACGCATCAAGTTGAGCAGCGGTTGCAGGTGTTCTCCGCACTGGATGACCCAACGCGCCAATGTTTGTCGTGGAATATCGACGCCATGGCGACCGAGTACTTTTTCGAAGCGATGCAGCGGCAGACCGTCGACGTATTTGGTGGTCAGCAACATCGCCAACACACTGGGCAATCAATTGCGCTGGCTTGTCAGCGATGACCGGCGCGGTTTCACAGCCACGGCAGGCGTAGACCTTGCGGATGTGTTTGATCACACGGATCTGCATCGGCACGATTTCCAGCTGCTCGCTGGTTTCTTCGCCAATGGCGTGCTTGCGGCAGCCGCAAGCTCAAGTCAGCTCGTGCTCGGGCAGTTCGTGGATGACGTCGATACGGGGCAAGTCGGCGGGCAGAGGCTGACGTTTGCCACGGGGTTTGGTCGGAGCTACGACTTCTTCCTCCGCCTCTTCGGCGGCAGGTTCAGCGACACTTTCGGCTTCATTAAAAAGAGCCAATTGCGGGGTCGCTGGATCGATTGTTTGTTCGGATTTACGCCCGAAGAGACGCTGATGGAGCAGCGCATTCTCTTCTTCGAGATGAATAACCTTGGACTGCATCTGAGCAAGTAATTGCTTGAGCGCAGTCAGGTCATCGAAGGTTGTCGGGCATGGAAATCATGCCGTGGATTATACCGAATCAGGCGACAAATCGAGGTGTCAAAACCTGATGTGGACGGTTGCGCCACAGATCAAAACCATCGAGCAGCCAGTTCAGTTCCTGGACCGTCAGCACGATGGCTTCGTCGGTGTGATCGGGCGATGTTTTGAAGCGTTCGGATTCAAGGCGTTTGAGCCAAAGGCAAAAGCCGTTGCGTTCCCAGTACAAAATCTTCACGCGGTTTCGGGCCTTGTTGAGAAAAACGAAAAGCACAGGGTCAAACACGGCGACCTTGATGTCCAATTCGACCAGCGCGGCCAGGCCATCAATGGATTTTCGGAAGTCCACGGGTTTGGGGTAGAGATAGACTTTTTCGACTTTGGCATCGGGACGCATCATGGCCGCTGGCTTCTGAAAGAGATCGGAAGCACAGCATCAGGCATCAAATAGCGGCTTTGAATGCGGGGTTCGTGGAGCGGTTACTTATTACCGACCCTGTTTTGCTCAAGAAACTGCTTGAGCAAATGCTGAGTGAGCGCGAGTCGGATAAGGGCAAGATCGTTTATCTTGAAGAAGAAAACGCGCTGTTGCGTCAGGGTCTTTTCGGGCGCAAGTCAGAGCAGATACTCGATCCCCGCGCCTCCGCAAATGGCCTTATTCAATGAAACTGAAAGCGTGACCGAGCCTTTCGACGAATCGGTTGAAGAAGAGGTCGTAGCTCCGACCAAGCGACGGACGGGGCAAACGCAGTATGCGATACATGAACCCCCACGTTTTAAAGATGGAGCGCATAGCTATCTTGGCATTTGCCGTGCGCAGTTCCACGGCAGCAAGGCCTCGAAGTCTTCTACGCTCGGGGCTTGTGGCAGCCACGCATCGAGCTCTTGGCCGTTGGTTTTAGCCTTAAATGCCTGCCACAGGCAACCTGGGTTGAAGATTGCGAAGCGTTGATGCCTTGGAACTGATCGCTCGCATCGCCTAGCTAAGCGGGTTGCCTATTTTTGAATAGGTGGGGTTTATGAAACGCTTACATTCCATCAAAGACAGTAGCAACGACGCACCGAAAGTCCGGATATATGAGTTTAATATCTACCATCGAGCCGTCACAGATTGAAAACTTGACAATCCGGGGGGCTCCCGTATACGCGCAGGATGACTGGCAGGTTTTGACGATTATTTCAAACATTTTTAAATGTCCAGTTAGAGTTCGAGGCGTAACTGTATCCTAGTGATATGGTCGACGTCAGTATTTGGCTGGCGATATAGTTAAGCGACAGCCAATTAACGAGAACATACATGCACAGGGTATTTAGAATGATTGCTCCAGCAGCTATTAATCCATATTTAATTACCGTTTCGCTATGCTTCTTTTCGCTAGCAAAAACATAATTATATGCAAGAAGATAGTTTATAATTGCACCGAAAATCGCTCCTGCAAAGGAACTAGCTACAGCATCTATACCCACGATTTGGACCAAGGTAACTAATGTGAGATAGTGCACGCCTGTACCGAGCAGCCCAGCTCCCGCGAATTTTAAAAACAATGATCCGAACATGCATCACCAGATTAAATGTTTATAGGTTTTTTTCAGCCACAATTTTTGGGTCTTCCCACAGTACCGACTTTTCGCTGTCGGAACTCTCAAGGGTAATCTGTACAATCCCATCGCCCTCCGGAAGCGGAATATAAGTTTTTCCTTCGGCAATAGAAACGCGTTGCTCAATAGTTTTGCCATTCACAGAGGCAGTGACGATTCCTTCCGTGCCAGAGCCTGGCTCTGGATAAATTTTCGCTTCTACAAATCGCGCCCCTTCCCGCGCGATATTAAATAATCCTTTGCCCTTGTTTGTGGCAATTACCAGCACGGTCTTTCCATCCGGAAAAGTTCGCGTGCCTGCAGTTACATGAGCATGATCGGTATTATATGTATACACATTGTCGAATAGTCGCTTAGTCGTCGTGGGAAAGTCTTTAAGCTCTAGAACTTCTAAGTGACTATAACCTTCAATAATCTGAATTGATGTATAGTTCGACATGATAAAGTCGGATAAGTCATGGAGAATGGGCGACAGGAAGGATACTTGGTCCAAGTCTCTAAATATTAGTTGGGGGCGAGACACCTTCAAGTCACTTATAGCTCCGCGGACATCGTCTTGAGTCGTTTGAGGAGCAAATTCAACGTAGCGTGTTCCATGTCGCGGTGCGAGAGCATAGTACTCAGCGCGTATTGGGTAGCTAAAAATATTTGTTGCTTTCTTAGATGTGATGATTCTCTGAACTTCATCTGTTTCTTTCTTTCGCTCAGCAGGAACCTGGGTACCTAGGACCAGATTTGTAGGATTAGATTTAAAGGTCCTAATGGTTGCGGTTATTGAGTCTTTTGAGTATGGGAGAGTCAACAGTAATACGACTGCCGCCCCTCCAAGAGTTGCAAATGCAGATATGAATGTTCGAGGAGCAGCGCTAGTTTGTGGTTTTGTTGCCAGTAATTTTTCCGAATAACTATAAGCGATAAGAATAAATGGAATGGTTAAAAGCGCGCTAGAATTTCCGCCTATCCCTATCCAAAATATAAGCGATAGTATTAAGCTTACAGAAGCCGCTTTTATAATTGAGGTTACGGTGACTTGAACTTTGTCGGCGAGTGCTAACGCAATTGTGATAGGAAGGAGAATAAAGAGTTCAGAGATTGAAAAAAGTAAGTGGAGGAAGTCCGAGCGCCCCAACATCGATATCATTCTGAGACCGATATAACTAAACAGAACAATGGCGACAGGGTTGCTAAGTTTATTCTTCAAGGAAAATACAAAAGCGCAACCTATGTACACCCAGATCCATGCATAAAATATTATGGTTCCCAAGTTTAAATCAGGAAATGGACTATCCATTCCTTTCGGCTGAATGAAAAATGCATAATATAAGGTATTGTAAAATAACTCCTTTAAATCAACTCCAACTGAATAAAAATACAACAACATTGGAATCAGAGTGACAGCGATGCCTGCAATGATAGCGGTGATTTTTTTTAGATAGAGGCTAAAGTGCTTCTCACATCTGAACGAGATCTCGGCGGCGCCGATAGATATTATAAGAAAAAGCGATACTTCTTGGCCGAACCAGAACGACAACCCTAGTAGAATACCAGTTGCCACTAAATAGCAGAAGTTCCTTTCTGGACGGCTTCCAGTCACATAGTATACATACGTACCAAGAGCAAGCGCAGGAATCGCAGTTCTTAATTGGTAAATTGCCGGGAGGGCTAAAAATAGTATTCCGATACAGACTGCTAAAAGTAATGAGCTTCGCTTCCAGAATGCTTTGGAAATTGCGAGGGCCATAATGAACGATGCTACAACCTGACCAATATGCGCCTCAGAGAGCAACGCAATACTGGTAGATAGCTGAGTTTCGCCAAAAAATCGCTGAATCAACGCGTAAAAGTAGTAAGGACCAGGAGTTCTGAAATGGATAAAGTCTTTAGTGAAAACCTCTCCTTGGTTTATCCAGTGTCCAAATGCGTGAAACAGAGCGTGGTCGCCGGATCCAAATGAAAATGGTGCTTTGTGGGTTACAATTAATAAGCCGCAAAAGACTAGAGCGCTTAGCGCTATAAAACTCTTACCGAATTGTAATATTTTTTGTCTAGCGTCTTCCATTTTTGACTCATGTGTTTCAGTCGCGTCCGTTCGTTCAAAATTCATCACTACACTCGACCTAAGCTGTTTTTAGTTGGCGTTTCTATATATTTTTTTGAGTAGGTATTGCGTATTAGATAAACAGGTCTTCTTTTCGATTCTATATATATGCGCCCTACATACTCGCCGAGCATACCTATACTCATCAACTGAAGGCTGCCTACAAACAACACCGCAACTAATATCGAAGCATAACCAGGTAGATCTACGCCGTATATTAAGGTTCTAAAAATTATATAGGATGCATAAATTAGAGAGAGCGCAGCGCCAACGCCCCCTAAGTATGTCCATAGTTTAAGCGGTGCTGAACTGAAGCTTGTAATCCCTTCTAATGCAAAGTTCCACAGTTTCCAACCAGAGAATTTAGAATCACCTGCTACTCTGGCGCTCCTCACATAATCTACTGTTGTTGTGCTGTAGCCTACCCAAGCAAACAGGCCCTTCATAAAGCGTTGCTGTTCAGGAAGCAGTTTTACAGCCTCTACTACTTTCCTATCCATTAGTCGAAAATCACCGACGTTCTCTGGGATTTTTACATGAGAAAGACGATTGTGAAACTTATAAAACAATTCTGCGGTTCTGCGCTTTAAATACGAATCGGATGAGCGATCGACCCTTCGAGCTAAGACTACCTCGTATCCTTTTTGCCACTCAGTGAGCATCTGTTCTATTAATTCGGGTGGGTCCTGAAGGTCAGCGTCGATCGGTATTACCGCGTCTCCACTGGCATGATCAATTCCTGCAGTCAGTGCAGCTTCCTTTCCAAAGTTTCTCGAAAGCTCTATAATCTTGAATTGTTGATCTGTAGATGCGATGCTGACCAAGTTTTGCAGAGTGTTGTCTTGGCTACCGTCATCAACACAAACAATTTCAAAGTCAAAGTCTGGCAAAGTTTCAATTAAACTGCCGATAGATGCTTGGAAGAACTTGACATTCCCCCCTTCATTAAAGAACGGGACGACAATCGAAATCAATTTTTTTCTGTTCATATCCTACACATGCATGGGTAAGTTCTATTTCGGGCCGAGTACAACGAACAGCTGAGTGTAACACCATGTTTTATTTTTTTGTACAGCCGTCGTCAATTCTTGTAGGGTTCAGGGCGCACTGACGACGTGGGTAATGAGGGAAACTTTGGACGGTTGCAGAAGCTGAGTGCAATACGGTTATTGAAATTGAAGCAGGAGCCTCATGTTGCAAGCCCATCAGCTGAGTGAACACCTCGATCGGACACAACCAGTTAAATCGCTTGCACGATCGGAACGTTCAGTAAACGCCCTCCCAAGTGTACTTGGACAGGTCGATTCCCTGGGTAAAAACTGGCGAACAAGCCCATTGGGGTTCTCGTTGGTTTCAGCTTGCCTGGCCATTTCCTTATTTAGTCATACGTTATGCTTCTACGAACCGCAAGAGGCATGCCATTGAGCGACGCTCTAAACCCTTCGACCGCCGCCGACGCGTCATTCATTTTTCATCAGCATAAATTGGCCGCTGGAGCGTTCCACCCCAATGCCGTTATGTTGAGCCAAGTCTGTCAATACTGCCCATGAGAGTCAGGGGCAAGGGTTATCGCCGATGTCGTCAGTACTTCAGTCAAAGGTATGACTATCCACACCGTGAAAGAGGTTGCAAACATACGCGGGAGACTTTCCGCAGGTGAGTTCGAGCACTTTCAAGAATTCTGAGAGTAGATATTGCTAGGTTTTTTATTGTCAGAGGCGGGTGAACACCGCCCTGACATATGGAAACTACTTACCGGTTTTGTTGTTCTTGCTCTACAAGACCAATTATACTATCTCATATATTTCAGGGATCGGCCATGCGCATATGCGTTAAGGCGTTTTTTCGTGTTCAAAGTTAACTTGAGAAGTAAATCCGTCGCACTACTGTCAGTCATTTATTTAATTCAGTACCTTTGCAGCCTGCTTTTCTTTTTGGGTATGGGCGGAAAAGCTAGACAATGAACGAATCACGCCTCTTATAGCGATCACCCACCCTCTAACATTTATACTGTAAAAGACTTTCTCTAAAAAACCATAATAAACCGATAGCCCGCAATAAACGATTTAATACCAATGCTATTTTTCAGGCATTTATTGCATAGCGCTAACTGCCTAGTATTTTAGCGCCTCAACACTCCACCTCTCCTGCCTTGAACTTCCACGTTATCAAACAGAGCGGTACATACGCGACCATTACTCCGATAAACCAGCCCCCCCCCGTCCCCACCCACAGCGCCAACGGCAGTAGCCAGCCAAGATTAATGGCGACGACGGATAAAGTGATGACTTTATGGCTATTAAAATGTCTTGAAGCCCGTTGATAGGCATGACTGCGATGGGCTTGGTATATCTTTTCGCCCCTGAGCAGCCGCATAACGAGCGTCCAGGTCGCATCGACGATAAATACCCCCATTAAAATCAGCCAACTCCAGAGCAACTGCGGCGCGGTCCATGCAGCCTGTATTGCAAGCGCTCCGAGCACGACACCCAAGAAGCCGCTACCGGCATCCCCCATAAAAATACGAGCGGGGGGGAAATTCCAGAATAGAAAGCCCACTACTGCTGCCGCCAATGTCAGGGGACCCCATACAAGTCCTGTGCTGCCTGTGGACCAATAAACGAGGCATATGGCAAGACAGACACTGATTGCTTCTACACTCGCCAACCCATCGATTCCGTCCATGAAGTTGTAGAGGTTGAGCATCCAGACCAGATACACCAGCGCCAGAATGTTACCGAACCATCCCAGATCTACGGTAACGCCGAAAAGCTCTATCGGAGGAAGACCGTTCAACCAGTACAGCGCCCATGCCGCAGCAATGAAATGCCCGAGCAGACGCCATCTGGCGGCAATATGCCCATGGTCATCGGCAAACCCTATCACCGCGACGAGAAAACCTGAGCCAAGCAGTCCACAAAGAGTTGCGGGGCTCAGCAGTTCCAAACCGCCGAGTACGGGTAGCGCCAGGAGGAAGGACGTCACAATGGCCACCCCTCCCCCACGCGGTGTTGGCACCGAGTGGGAACTGCGCTCGTTGGGGATGTCAATCAAGCACTTGGCCAAGGCATACCGTCGCAAGACGAGCGTAAGCCCCCAGGAAATAACAATTACCGCGAGTAGCAACCACCAAACAGTCATTTCGTTTGTCTTTCCTGATAATAGTCAGCGGTCTGAAGCATCGCTTTGTCCATGTTGATGACTGGCGTCCACCCCAGTAGTTCGCGATTTTTGCTGATATCAACCTGTAGCGATCCGCACAGACGCTGAGCTACGGCCTGTTTCCCCAATGTCGAGGCCCCCAGCTTCAATAGCCATTCAGGTAGCGGCAGAAGACGGGCAGGTTTGCCTAACGCTCTGGCCAGATGACGCAATAGCTGAGTTGTAGATAAGTCTTCTCCGTCGCTAACCAGAAAAGACTGATTGGCCGCAGCGGGGTGATCAATACAAGTGACGATGAGGCTCACCAGGTTTGCGATAGCTACCAGGCTTCGCTGATTTCGAATTGCACCCAATGGCAATGGAATGCCCTTATTGAGCCAACTCAGCATGCTCAGAAAGTTGGCTTTCACTCCAGGACCATAGACCAGTGGTGGGCGGATGATCACCACCTCCATTCCGGTGATGTGGCTTAGTTGCTTCAGAGCTTCTTCGGCTTCGTACTTGGACACACCATAAGGATCCAGCGGATTCGGATAATCATCAGCTTTGAATGCTTTACCCGGGAGAGTGCTTTCGCCGTTCACCTTGATCGAGCTGATGAAAATGAAGCGCTTTACTCCCGACGCCGCGGCGCACTGAGCCAGCTTGAGCGTCCCTTCCACATTGACCTTGCGAAACTCGGCCAATGCATCCCCCGCGGTTTCATTCATGACATGCACTCGGGCAGCGGCATGAATGACTACCTGGACATTGTTGAGTGCAGGCAAGACCTTGGCATGGGTGAGATCGAATGGCACCACCGGACACAACCCATTCAACCGCGTAGCCCCGCGAGCAGCTGCGATCGGGCTGAACTTCTTGTCCACCAACAGCTTGAAGACTAACGCCTCTCCAACAAACCCGCTTGCCCCAGTGACCAATACCTTCGGGGCGGTCATTTGGCTTTCTTCCCTATCAATGCGGTAGCCCAGCAAATACAAAAGAAAAACACTTTATCCCGCACTCGCCGCCGGCAACGCCAGGCGCTGAAGGAAAGCTTCATGAGTTGTCTACGGCGCAGTTTCAGCCATGCCTGCACGAAAGGATCGGCCCCCTGCCCCACCAACAGCGAAATCAACTGAACCTGATTGAACCACCAACCGTCATGAATGGTTTTGTAGCGGGCAATCAACGGGCTCAAGCCTTTATTGGCACCTACCTGGTTACGCTCATGCTGGCGATAGTCCATGGACGGCTCCGGGTCGATATACCAGCGGTAACCATGGCTACGAGCAAAGGCGTAGCAATACCAGTCATGCAAGCTGACATCTTGCAGCTGCTGCCAATTGGCGAGCATTGAAGACTTCAGCGAGTCCGTGAGTTTTTTGCTCATGACGTAGGTACAGCCGGGGCCAGCTGCTTCGAACAGAAAATCCCATGCAACCTGAGGCTGCGCCTTGTCCAGCACATGAGTACTGCCGTCCGGCCAGAAGGCCGTGACATTGCTGGAGTAGGCTTCTACGCGACGAGCCTGGATGGCATCGGTCGCACGCTGGAGCTTATTCGAATGCCAAACATCATCCTGGTCGGCAAAGGCGACAAAGTCGTAGCCTTCAAAGTCGACATCGCGGATGAGTCGGAAAAAATTACGGGAGGCTCCGCCAAAACTCCCGGCGGCCGGCAAGACCAAAACCTCGGAATGCTCTGCCGCATAAGCCGCACACCAGACCTCGGTACCGTCAGTCGAAGGATCGATACTGATATAAACGGTTACGTCGATAGCTGACTGGTCGAGGATCGAGGCCAACTGCTCCTCGATCCACTGCATGCCATTGTAGGCAGCCAGCAAAACCGCAACCTTGGGATGTTTTACTGGCATGCCATTCCTGCCTGGACTGATTAAACGCTACTGTTCGAAGGATTGAGCCTTCGAATCAGTGGGAAGGCGAGTCCAGCAGCTTCTGCAGATACTGACCATAACCAGTCTTCTTCAGCGCATCAGCCTGAATACCCAACTCCTCGGCAGTAATCCAGCCATTGTGATACGCGATCTCTTCCAGGCACGCCACCTTCAAGCCTTGGCGCTGTTCGATGGTGTGCACGAAGTGACTGGCTTCCAGCAGCGAATCATGGGTACCGGTGTCCAGCCAGGCGAAGCCACGGCCGAGCATTTCGACGTTGAGGGTCTTCTGCTCAAGGTATGCGCGGTTAACGTCAGTGATTTCCAGCTCGCCACGTGGGGATGGCTTGATGCTCTTGGCGATTTCCACGACTTGGTTGTCGTAGAAGTACAGACCGGTGACTGCGTAGCTTGATTTTGGCTTCAGCGGCTTCTCTTCAATGCTCAAGGCACGACCGGCAGCGTCGAACTCGACGACACCGAAACGCTCCGGATCGGATACGTGATAGCCGAATACCGTCGCGCCGTGCTCTTGAGTGCTGGCGGAGCGCAGGTTTTCCGAGAAGTGCTGACCGTAGAAGATGTTGTCGCCCAGGATCAGGCAGCAAGGGTCTTTGCCGATGAACTCTTCGCCGATGATGAAGGCTTGTGCCAGGCCGTCCGGGCTAGGTTGCTCGGCGTAGGTCAGCTTGATGCCGTACAGGCTGCCATCACCCAGCAATTTTTGAAAACTTGGCAGGTCTTCAGGGGTGGAGATAATCAGGATTTCGCGCATGCCGGCGAGCATCAGTACCGACAGCGGATAGAAGATCATTGGCTTGTCGTAGATCGGCAGCATCTGCTTGGACACGCCGAGGGTCAACGGGTGCAGACGCGTGCCCGAGCCGCCAGCGAGGATGATGCCTTTACGATTTGTCGTGGTCATTTATTCAGAACTTCCGTAAGCATTCGGGTGACACCACTTTGCCAATCCGGCAAGTGTAGAGAAAAATTGTCGCGCAGCTTCTGAGTATTCAAACGTGAGTTCAGAGGGCGGCGCGCCGGTGTTGGGTAGGCGGTTGTGTCTATTGGATTGATCGCCGTGACGGCGAGTTCTTCACCGTTGGCCTTGGCAAAACCGATGACATGGCTGGCATAGCCGTGCCAGGACACTTCGCCGGCGGCCGCCAGATGATACAGGCCCGCCAGCTCAGGACGCTGCAAGACTTGCTGGATGGCCAAAGCCGTCACGTCGGCAATCAAATCTGCGCCGGTGGGGGCGCCGATCTGATCGGCGATGACACTCAGGGTGTCGCGGTCCTTGGCCAGACGCAGCATGGTCTTGGCAAAGTTGTTGCCGCGCGCGCCATAGACCCAGCTGGTGCGGAAGATCAGATGCTTGCAGCCCGAGGCGGTAATCGCTTGCTCGCCGGCCAGTTTGCTCGCGCCGTAGTGATTCACCGGGGCGACGGCATCTGTCTCTTGCCATGGCGTCAGGCCTTCACCGCTGAACACGTAGTCGGTCGAGTAGTGAATCAGCCAGGCGCCCAGGGATGCAGCTTCTTCAGCCATGACCTGACTTGCCTGACCGTTCACACGGTCGGCCAGCTCGGTCTCGGACTCGGCTTTATCGACGGCGGTATAGGCCGCCGCGTTGACGATGACATCGGGCTTGACCTGACGGATCGTCGCACGCAGTGCATCGAGGTCAGACAGGTCGCCGCTTAAACCACCGATCGGGTGACGGTCCAGGGCGATCAACTCACCAAGCGGCGCAAGGGAGCGTTGCAGCTCCCAGCCGACCTGGCCGTTTTTTCCCAACAGGAGGATTTTCATGCCTTGTCCGAACGATCCGTGTAGTTCTGGTCGATCCATTGCTGGTAGCTGCCGCTCTTCACGTGAGCCACCCACTCAGTGTTGCTGAGGTACCACTCGACGGTTTTGCGGATCCCGGTTTCAAAAGTTTCTTCTGGCGTCCAACCCAGCTCACGCTGGATTTTGCTGGCGTCAATCGCGTAGCGCTGGTCGTGGCCCGGGCGATCCTGAACGTAGGTGATCAGGCTGGCATGTGGACGATGAGCGGAGTCAGGACGCAGTTCGTCGAGCAGTGCGCACAGGGTATGCACTACTTCAATGTTTTGCTTTTCGTTATGGCCACCGATGTTGTAGGTCTCGCCGATCACGCCTTCGGTCACGACTTTGTACAGTGCCCGGGCGTGGTCTTCGACATAGAGCCAATCGCGGACCTGATTGCCTTTGCCGTAAACCGGCAGCGGCTTGCCTTCCAGTGCGTTGAGGATGATCAGCGGGATCAACTTCTCAGGGAAATGGCACGGACCGTAGTTGTTCGAGCAGTTGGTGACCAAGGTCGGCAGGCCGTAAGTACGAGCCCAGGCGCGAACCAGGTGATCGGAACTGGCCTTGCTGGCCGAGTACGGCGAGCTTGGCTGGTACGGCGTGGTTTCGGTGAAGAGGTCTTCCGGACCTTCGAGGTCTCCATAGACTTCGTCGGTGGAAATATGGTGGAAGCGGAAGTTGGCTTTACGCGCATCATCCAGTGCTGCCCAATAATGGCGTGCAGCTTCCAGCAAGGTGTAAGTGCCGATGATGTTGGTCTGGATGAATTCAGACGGACCGGAGATCGAGCGGTCAACGTGGGATTCTGCGGCCAGGTGCATGATGGCATCCGGTTGGTGTTCACGCAGGACACGGTCCACTCGATCACGATCACAGATGTCGACGCGCTCGAACACATAACGCGAGTTCTGGCTGACTTCGGCCAGCGACTCAAGGTTACCGGCATAAGTCAGTTTATCGACGTTAACGATAGAGTCGGTGGTGTTGGAGATGATATGACGAATGACTGCCGAGCCGATAAACCCGGCGCCGCCGGTTACTAGAATTTTCACGCGAAACCATACCCTTAAGTTGCTGACAGGGCCGCCAACCGCGCACTGTCTAATCCATGAATGCAAAAGCCATCAAGTCAGCCGTGGCTTCTGACAGAGTCAGTCTGAACCGATTCGGGAACACCCTATCGACCAAGCGCAGCATTTTACAGCTTAATGAAGGTTTTACTAATGGATATGGATAAGCTGTGACGCAAATTCGGTGCGCGCATCGGGTTTGTCGCAATCAGACAAGGCGCTTGCGCGAGGCTCTGGACGTATGTCCCAGAAACCAGCCAAGAATCGGCCCGATCACCATGCCGATCAGCAGCGCAATCACCATGATCAGCGAAACTGGCAACTGTGGGCCCGCCCAGCCCAGGAATAGCAGTGACACGCTTTGCTGGTTCTCCAGAACGAACGCCAGGATCGCCAGAACGAGCAACAGGACAAATACAGCGAGAAGTACGCGCTTGAGGTTACGCATCAGCGGTTCCTTGAAGTGCAGCAGCTGTCAAAGCCCCTCCTCCTCTTCCTCGTTCACGCGATCACGCAGTTCTTTGCCTGGCTTGAAATGCGGAACGAACTTGCCATCGAGGCTGACGGACTGACCGGTTTTCGGATTGCGGCCTACGCGCGGCGCGCGATAGTGCAGGGAGAAGCTGCCAAACCCACGGATCTCGATTCGATCACCGGTGGCCAGACATTGGGACATTTGCTCAAGCATGGTCTTGATGGCCAGCTCCACATCCTTGGATGAGAGCAGCCCTTGATGGGTGACAATTCGTTCGATCAACTCCGACTTCGTCATATTTTTCCCTTCTTTTTCAAGCAGCTAGGAAAAGCGCTTCAAAGGTTTTAGCATGCCCGAAGAAATTTGAACAGCCCGAGTTTTGACATATCTTTCCCTGCAATGAGGTGCCCGATTTCAGAACATCGGAACATTGCTCAAACCAGGCATTCATCTACAGATAACCAGCATGGTGCGCGTCAGATAACCCGCGGGATTGAAGCCAAAAGGGAATTCGTCCTCCTCCTTCGCGTCATCGGACCTTACGACGACTTTATAGCCTGCACCCTTGCATTCCCTGGCGGCTCGCTTGTGACACTTTTCCCATCCGGAGCCCAATCCTGAACAATCGATTTCTATACCACTGACTCCGCGTACCGCATGAGTCTTGGCGCTAGTGGTACAACCTGCCAATGTCAGTACTGCTATCACGACAATGAGCTTGTTCATTCGCTTCCTTATGCCGGGCGTATTTCCCAGCGGTCGTTCACTTCAGACTAAGCCTAGCCTTGAATAGACGATTGACCTGTATGAAGTTACAGACAGCTCATGTAGATCATTGGTTTCACGAAAGAAATAAGGTGGCTGAGCAAACCAATACCAATCAGTTAAGAAGTTTCAGCCGCGACGCATTTCCTTGTAGCAGCTGCCGAAGGCTGCGTTCGGCTGCGAAGCAGTCGTGAACCCGACTAACGCGGCCCACCTGCTGCACCGCAATTGCTGATTTTACGACTGCTGCGCAGCCGAACGCAGCCTCGCAGGCTCGACAGCTGCTACAGATTGCATTGCGGCTTAGGCCGAGCGAACCGCTTTTCGTAGAAGCCCGCCGTGCGGCGATCCGACTTGCTCGCGAAACCGGTGTATCAGGCGACATCAATGTTGACTGTGGTGCCGTCTTCGCGAGCAAGTCGAATCGTCGCACCGCCGCTCCCACATGGATTGCGCTTAACTGGCTTGCCGGCGAAGGCGCTCTTACGAACGCCTTCGCCGGCAAGCCTGGCTCCTACAGATCCGATCTAACTTTAAATGACTGGCGCTGGGCGTCAGCACGCCTGGGATTCACCAAATCACAGACACAAAAAAGGGCGACCGAAGTCGCCCTTTTTCTATGGTCTGACAGAACTTAGTTCTGTTTTTCCATTTGTGCACGCAACAGGTCGCCCAGAGTGGTAGGACCAGCAGCGATGCTATCCGAAGGCTTGTCTTTCAAGCTTTGGATGGCTTCTTTCTCGTCTTCAACGTCTTTCGACTTGATCGAGAGCTGGATTACGCGGCTCTTGCGGTCAACGCTGATGATCTTGGCTTCTACTTCTTCGCCTTCTTTCAGAACGTTGCGCGCGTCTTCAACGCGGTCACGGCTGATTTCGGAGGCTTTCAGAGTCGCTTCGATATCGTCGGCCAGAGTGATGATGGCGCCTTTAGCGTCAACTTCTTTCACGATGCCTTTAACGATGGCGCCTTTGTCGTTCTCTTGAACGTACTCGGAGAACGGATCGCTTTCCAGTTGCTTGATACCCAGGGAGATACGCTCGCGCTCTGGGTCAACCGACAGGATAACGGTGTCCAGCTCGTCGCCCTTCTTGAAGCGGCGAACGGCTTCTTCGCCCACTTCGTTCCAGGAGATGTCGGACAGGTGAACCAGACCGTCGATGCCGCCGTCCAGACCAATGAAGATACCGAAATCGGTGATCGACTTGATGGTGCCGGAGATTTTATCGCCCTTGTTGAACTGGCCAGAGAAGTCTTCCCATGGGTTGGACTTGCACTGCTTGATGCCGAGGGAGATACGACGACGCTCTTCGTCGATGTCCAGAACCATGACTTCCACTTCGTCGCCGACTTGTACGACTTTCGAAGGGTGGATGTTCTTGTTGGTCCAGTCCATTTCGGAAACGTGTACCAGGCCTTCAACGCCTTCTTCCAGCTCAGCGAAGCAGCCGTAGTCGGTCAGGTTGGTTACACGAGCGGTAACGCGAGTGCTTTCTGGGTAACGGGCTTTGATAGCAACCCATGGATCTTCGCCCAGTTGCTTGAGGCCCAGGGAAACACGATTGCGTTCGCGATCGTACTTCAGAACCTTGACATCGATCTCGTCGCCAACGTTGACGATTTCGGAAGGATGCTTGATACGCTTCCAAGCCATGTCGGTAATGTGCAGCAAGCCATCGACGCCACCCAGATCGACGAATGCGCCGTAATCGGTGAGGTTCTTGACGATACCTTTGACTTGTTGGCCTTCCTGCAGGGATTCCAGCAGAGCTTCACGCTCGGCGGAGTTCTCGGCTTCGAGGACGCTACGACGGGAAACGACAACGTTGTTGCGTTTCTGGTCGAGCTTGATGACCTTGAATTCCAGCTCTTTGCCTTCCAGGTGCGTGGTGTCGCGCACTGGACGGACGTCAACCAGAGAACCTGGCAGGAACGCACGGATGCCGTTAACGTCGACAGTGAAGCCGCCTTTAACCTTACCGTTGATAACGCCCTTGACCACTTCTTCGGCTGCGAAGGCTGCTTCCAGAACAATCCAGCATTCAGCGCGCTTGGCTTTTTCACGGGACAGCTTGGTTTCACCAAAGCCGTCTTCAACCGAGTCCAGCGCAACGTGAACTTCGTCACCGACGTTGATGTTCAGTTCGCCAGCGTCGTTGTAGAACTGCTCAAGCGGGATGAGTGCTTCAGACTTCAGGCCAGCGTGAACGGTTACCCAGCGAGCCTGGTAATCGATATCAACGATAACACCGGTGATGATGGAGCCTGCCTGAAGGTTCAGGGTTTTTAGGCTTTCTTCAAAGAGTTCCGCAAAGCTTTCGCTCATTTTAATTCCTGTTGATGAGGGCGAAGAATACGCCCATCTCCACACCCCAGACGGTGTGGGTTAGTTTCATTTAAAAGAAGCCACCGCAGGACTATGACTGGTCCCCTGCGGCCTTCTTGGTCACCCGGCGATATCGCGAATGGCGATCTCGCTCATGATGCGTTCCAGCACCTGATCGATGGATAATTCCGTGGAATCCAGCTGGATGGCGTCAGCCGCCGGTTTGAGCGGGGCTACCGCTCGCTGGGTGTCACGCTCATCGCGCGCACGTATCTCATCTAGCAGACTCGACAGACTAACACCATCGACTTTGCCCTTCAACTGCAAGTATCGACGGCGCGCACGCTCCTCGGCACTGGCGGTCAGGAAAATCTTCAACGGTGCGTCGGGAAATACCACCGTGCCCATGTCACGGCCATCGGCCACCAGACCCGGCGGTTCCTGAAAGGCTCGCTGGCGCTGGAGCAGCGCCTCACGAACGGCAGGCAGCGCAGCAACCTGCGAGGCGCCCGAGCCGATACTCTCGGTGCGAATGATATCGCTGACTTCGTCGCCTTCCAGAATGATGCGCTGCAGCTGACCGTCGGTCGCCGCGATGAATTGCACATCCAGATGAGCGGCAAGTTTTTTGAGCAATTCCTCGTTCGTCAGATCGACGCCATGGTTATACGCCGCGAACGCCAGCAATCGGTACAGCGCACCGGAATCCAGCAAGTTCCAGCCCAGACGCTTGGCCAGCATCCCGGCGACAGTACCCTTGCCAGAGCCGCTTGGCCCATCAATGGTGATGACCGGTGCGATGATTTTCACGACTGAGCCTCTTGTGCAACACGGATACCGACCTGCGCGCACAGCGCGAGGAAGTTCGGGAACGAGGTCGCGACGTTGGCGCAATCATGGATGCGGATCGGTGCGCTAGCGCGCAGCGAAGCCACGCTGAAGGCCATGGCAATCCGGTGATCGCCGTGACCGTGCACTTCGCCGCCGCCGATCTGGCCGCCGTCGATGATGATGCCGTCCGGGGTTGGCTCACACTTGACGCCCAGCGCCAGCAGACCATCCGCCATCACTTGGATCCGGTCCGACTCTTTCACGCGCAGCTCTTCGGCGCCGCGCAGCACGGTGCGCCCTTCGGCACATGCAGCGGCCACGAACAGCACCGGGAACTCGTCGATCGCCAGTGGAACCAGCGCCTCAGGGATCTCGATACCTTTGAGTTTAGCTGCCCGCACGCGCAGATCCGCTACCGGCTCACCACCCACTTCACGCTGGTTTTCCAGGGTGATGTCCGCACCCATCAGGCGCAGGATGTCGATCACACCGGTACGGGTCGGATTGATGCCGACGTGCTCGAGCACCAGTTCCGAACCTTCGGCAATCGACGCGGCTACAAGGAAGAACGCCGACGACGAGATATCGCCCGGCACTTCGATGTGGGTCGCGGTCAACTTGTGGCCGGACTCGACCGAGGCAGTCGCGCCCTTGACGGTCACCGGATAGCCGAAGCCGCGCAGCATGCGCTCTGTGTGGTCGCGAGTCGGTGCCGGCTCGGTGACCGTGGTCTTGCCTTCGGCATACAGGCCCGCCAGCAACAGGCAGGATTTAACCTGGGCGCTGGCCATTGGCATGGTGTAAGTCAAGCCCTTGAGCTTGTTGCCGCCACGAATGGTCATCGGTGGACGACCTTCAGCAGCGGTCTCGATCACGGCGCCCATTTCACGCAGCGGATTGGCCACGCGATTCATCGGACGCTTGGACAGCGAAGCGTCGCCGGTCAGCGTGCTGTCGAAGTTCTGCGCAGCCAACAGGCCAGACAGCAGACGCATCGAGGTGCCGGAGTTGCCCAGATAGATCGGGCCCGGCGCAGGCTTCAGGCCATGCAGGCCGACGCCGTGGATGGTCACACGACCGTGGTGCGGACCTTCGATGACGACACCCATGTCGCGGAAAGCTTGCAGGGTCGCCAGGGCGTCTTCGCCCTCGAGGAAACCTTCCACTTCGGTGACGCCTTCGGCCAGGGAGCCGAGCATGATCGAACGGTGGGAAATCGATTTGTCGCCCGGTACACGAATCCGCCCAGTCAGGCGGCCACCAGGTTGTGCCAGGAAAATCAGATCGTTGGAATTCATAGCGTCCACATAGGCCCGGCGGGCCAGGATTTTACTGAAATGCTCGCGGGCAACCCGGGCGCGCGTGAACACGCCCAACAATTGGTGCCCATCCCCTGCATCGACCGCGTCGCGCAAAGCGTCGAGATCGCTGCGAAATGTATCGAGTGTGCGCAGGACAGCTTCGCGGTTGGCGAGGAAGATGTCGTGCCACATGACCGGGTCGCTACCGGCGATTCTTGTGAAATCGCGGAAACCGCCCGCAGCGTAACGGAAGATCTCAAGATTTTCATTGCGTTTGGCCAACGAATCGACCAAACCGAACGCCAGCAAGTGCGGCAGATGGCTGGTCGCCGCCAACACTTCGTCGTGACGCTCGACCTGCATGTGCTCGACGTCAGCGCCCAATTCGCGCCACAACCGATCAACCACTGCCAGCGCGGCCGGGTCGGTCTGATCCAGCGGTGTCAGAATCACTTTATGACGGCGGAACAGTTCGGCATTGGAGGCTTCCACGCCGCTCTGCTCGGAACCGGCAATCGGATGCCCCGGCACGAAACGCGCCGGTATGCCGCCAAACGCCTCGGTCGCCGCGCGCACCACATTGCCCTTGGCGCTGCCGACGTCAGTCAGAATCGCTTGCCCCAGATCCATGCCCGCCAACAGCGCGAGCAATTTCTCCATGGCCAGAATCGGTACCGCCAACTGAATCACGTCAGCGCCCTGGCAAGCCGCCGTCAGGTCTTCTTCGCAGCGATCCACCACGCCCAACTCGACCGCCAGCTTGCGCGACTGCGGATCGAGATCGACCCCGACCACTTCGCGGCACAGACCACTTTCCCGCAGGCCTTTGGCAAACGAACCGCCGATCAACCCCAGGCCGACCACCACCAGGCGACCGATCATAGGTTGAGCAGATTGCAGTGCAGTGACATCAACCACGAGCCATAACCTTGGTCAGCGCCTCGAGGAAGCGGCTGTTTTCTGCCGGCAAACCGATGGTGATACGCAGGTGGTTCGGCATGCCGTAGTTGGCCACCGGACGCACGATCACGCCTTCGCGCAGCAATCCCTCGAACACTGGAGCCGCAACGCGCCCCAGATCGACACAGATGAAGTTGCCTTTGGATGGAATCCAGCCCAGACCCAGCTCGCGGAAACCCGCTTGCAGCTGCTGCATGCCGGACTCGTTCAGGCGACGGCTTTCAGCCAGGTACTCGCCGTCTTGCAGCGCCGCACAAGCGGCGGCCAGTGCGAGGCTGTTGACGTTGAACGGCTGACGCACGCGATTCAGCACATCGGCGACGATGGCCGAGGACAAGCCGTAACCGACCCGCAGCGACGCCAGGCCATAGGCCTTGGAGAAGGTGCGCGAGACCAGCAGGTTCGGATAGGCCGCCAGATAGTCCAGGCCATCGGGCAGGTCGCTGCCTTCGGCGTATTCGATGTAGGCCTCATCCAGCACCACCAGCACATGGGCCGGTACGTCCTGCAGGAAGTCATCCAGCGTCTGGGCGTCGAACCAGGTTCCGGTCGGGTTGTTCGGGTTGGCGATGAACACCACGCGAGTATTGGCATCGATCGCGGCGAGCATGGCCGACAGATCATGGCCCCAGTCTTTGGCCGGGATCACTTTTGCCTGGGCACCGACGGCCTGGGTGACGATCGGATAGACCGCAAACGCATGCGCGCTGAACACCGCGTTCAGGCCCGGCGCCAGATAGGCACGCGCCACCAGCTCCAGAATGTCGTTGGAGCCGTTGCCCAGCGTTACCTGGTTCAGCTCGACCCGGCACTGATCGGCCAGCAGGGTCTTGAGCGCAAAACCGTTACCATCCGGATAGCGGGTCAGCTCGGTCAGCGCTTCGCGAATGGCTGCCAGCGCCTTCGGACTGGCGCCCAACGGATTTTCGTTGCTCGCCAGTTTGACGATATTGGCCGGATCGAGGTTCAGCTCACGGGCCAGTTCGTCCACGGGCTTGCCCGGAACGTAAGGCGAAAGTTGTTGCACGCCCGGCTGCGCCAGAGCGAGGAAGTTGCCACTCATTTGCTACCGCCCTTAGAGAACTGCTTTCGGGTAGGAACCCAGCACTTTGAGTGCCACTGCTTCCTGACTGATCTTTTCCAGCACACCTTTGACCAGCGGGTCGCGGTGGTGGCCGACGAAGTCGATGAAGAACACGTAGGTCCATTTACCGCTGCGCGACGGACGGGTCTCGATGCGCGTCAGGTCGATGCCATTGTCATGGAACGGCACCAGCAACTCATGGAGTGCGCCAGGTTTGTTGCTCATGGAAACGATGATCGAGGTCTTGTCGTCGCCGGTCGGCGGTACTTCCTGGCTGCCGATCATCAGGAATCGCGTGGAGTTGTCCGGACGATCCTCGATTTTTTCGGCCAGGCGAGTCAACCCGTACAGACCAGCGGCCATGTCGCCGGCGATCGCCGCCGAGTTCCACTCACCCTTGACCCGCTTGGCCGCTTCGGCGTTGCTCGAAACCGCCACGCGCTCGACATTCGGGTAATGCGCGTCCAGCCACTTGCGGCACTGGGCCAGGGACTGGGCATGGGAATAGATGCGGCTGATGCTGTCGGTCTTGGTGTTTTCACCCACCAACAGGTGATGGTGAATGCGCAGTTCGACTTCTCCGCAGATCACCATGTCGTGTTCGAGGAAGCTGTCGAGGGTGTGGTTGACCGCGCCCTCGGTGGAGTTTTCCACCGGGACCACGCCAAAGTTCACCGCACCGGCCGCGACTTCACGGAACACTTCGTCGATCGCCGCCATCGGCTTGCTGATCACCGCATGACCGAAGTGCTTCATGGCTGCAGCCTGAGTGAATGTACCTTCAGGGCCGAGGTAAGCCACTTTCAGCGGCTGCTCGAGGGCCAGGCACGAGGACATGATTTCGCGGAACAGCCGCGCCATCTCTTCGTTGCCCAGCGGCCCCTGGTTACGCTCCATCACACGCTTGAGCACCTGAGCTTCACGCTCAGGACGATAGAACACCGGCACTTCGCCTTCGGCCAGCGAGGCCATCTTTACTCGCGCAACTTCCTGGGCGCAACGTGCGCGCTCACTGATCAGCTCCAGAACTTTTTCGTCCAGAGCATCAATGCGCAGGCGCAGTGCCTTGAGTTCTTGCTCAGACATTAACCGTGTTCCTTCTCGAACTCTGCCATGTACGAAACCAGTGCGTTGACCGCAACGATATCGACGGCGTTATAGATGGAGGCACGCATGCCACCCACGGAACGGTGGCCCTTGAGGTTCAGCAGGCCGCGTTCGTCGGCACCCATCAGGAACGGCTTGTCGAGACGATCGTCTGCCAGACGGAACGGCACGTTCATCCACGAGCGGTCCGACTTGTTGATCGGGTTGCTGTACAAGCCGCTGGCGTCGATGAAGTCATACAGCGTGCGCTGCTTCACTTCATTGAGCTTGCCGATGGCTTCGACACCACCCTGCTCTTTCAGCCACTCGAACACCAGGCCGGACAAGTACCAGGCCAAGGTTGGCGGGGTGTTGTACATCGAGCCGTTATCGGCCGCGACCTTGTAGTTGAGCATGGTCGGGCAAATGGAGCGGGCGTGACCCAGCAGGTCTTCGCGAATGATGCTCACGACAACGCCGCTTGGGCCGATGTTTTTCTGGGCGCCGGCGTAGATCATGCCGAAGCGCGAAACATCCACCGGACGCGAAAGAATGTCCGAGGACATGTCGGCGACCAGCGGAACATCGCCGGTATCAGGGATCCATTGGAATTCCAGGCCGCCAATCGTTTCGTTCGGTGCGTAGTGAACGTAGGCGGCATCTGCAGACAGACTCCATTCGTTCTGACCGGGAATAGCGAAATAGTCGTAAGGCTTGGCGGTGGCGGCAACGTTGACGTGGCCGTAGCGCGAGGCTTCTTCGATAGCTTTCTGCGACCAGATACCAGTGTCGATATAGTCGGCAGTGCCGCTTTCCGGCAACAGGTTCAGAGGAATCTGAGCAAATTGCTGGCTCGCGCCACCTTGCAGAAACAGCACTTTATAGTTCGAGGGGATATTCAGCAGATCACGCAGATCCTGCTCGGCCTTGGTGGCAATGGACACGAACTCATCGCTGCGATGGCTCATTTCCATAACCGACAAGCCCTTGCCGTGCCAATCAAGGAGTTCACCCTGGGCGCGCTTCAGGACAGCTTCGGGAAGCGCCGCAGGACCGGCACAGAAGTTATAGGCTCTCTTGCTCACATCCAATCTCGCTCTGATTTGGTGGTATCACGCAATAAATCTGTAAATCTGTAAATCTGTGGGTGGATCTGTGGATCTGTAAACCTGTAGGAGCTGTCGAGCGAAGCGAGGCTGCGATCTTTTCGTTCTGCCCGCCAAGACAAGAGCGACGGCAAGATCAAAAGATCGCAGCCTCGCTCCGCTCGACAGCTCCTACAGTCCTGACTCCATAGTTCCTGAGGGACAAACAACAAGGGGGCGAATCTTCATCCGCCCCCTGTTTGCCCGCTTACTCTTGCGGCTCTTCGTCAGCGGCGGCGTCGAGTTGCTGGTCTTCGGCAACGTCGTCGATCACGACTTCACCGTCGAACACTGCACCTTCTTCACCTTCGAGCCCTTCGCCTTCCAGCTCTTCGCCTTCGACTTCTGAAGGCTCCTGAACCCGTTCCAGGCCCACCAGCGTTTCATCGCTGGCCAGCTTGATCAGGGTTACGCCCTGGGTGTTACGACCCAGGCTGGAGACTTCGTCGACACGGGTACGAACCAACGTACCCTGGTCGGAAATCAGCATGATTTCCTCGCCGTCGAGCACCTGGACTGCGCCGACCAGACGGCCGTTACGCTCGTTGCTGACCATGGCGATAACGCCCTGACCGCCACGTTTGTACTCAGGGAACTCGGTGATCGCGGTGCGCTTGCCGAAACCACGTGCCGAAGCAGTGAGGATCTGGCTGCCTTCTTCCGGGATCAGCATGGAAATCAGCTTCTGGCCTTCCGGCAGACGCATGCCGCGGACACCGCGAGCAGTACGGCCCATGGCGCGAACGTCGGTTTCCTTGAAACGAGTAACCTTGCCGCCGTCGGAGAACAGCATGACTTCGCGCTCGCCATCGGTAATGGCGGCAGAGATCAGTACGTCGCCTTCGTCCAGCTCCAGCGCGATCAGGCCGACACTGCGTTGACGGCTGAAGGATTCCAGCGGGGTCTTCTTCACGGTGCCTTTAGCAGTGGCCATGAAGATGAAGTGACCTTCGGTGTATTCCTCGACCGGCAGCATGGTGGTGATGTATTCATCACTGTCCAGCGGCAGCAGGTTGACCAGCGGACGACCACGGGCAGCGCGGGATGCTTCCGGAATTTCGTAGGTTTTCAGCCAGTACACTTTGCCTTTGCTGGAGAACAGCAGCAGCGTGGTGTGGCTGTTGGCGACCAGCAGGTGAGCAATGTAGTCCTCATCCTTGACGCCGGTCGCCGATTTGCCTTTACCGCCACGACGCTGAGCCTGGTACGCAGCCAATGGCTGGGTCTTGGCGTAGCCACCGTGGGAAATGGTCACGACGCGCTCTTCTTCCGGGATCATGTCGCCCAGGGTCAGGTCGAGACGGGCATCGAGAATCTCGGTGCGACGCACATCGCCGTATTCGGCGCGGATCACTTCCAGCTCTTCGCGGATCACTTCCATCAGGCGCGTGGCGCTGCTGAGGATGCGGATCAGCTCGCCGATCTGGTTGAGGATCTCTTGATACTCGGCCAGCAGCTTTTCGTGCTCCAGACCGGTCAGACGGTGCAGACGCAGTTCCAGAATGGCTTGTGCCTGTTCTGGCGACAGGAAGTACTTGCCTTCGCGCAGACCGTATTGCGGGTCCAGGGTCTCTGGACGGCAAGAGTCAGCGCCGGCACGTTCGACCATCGCGACCACGGCGGAAGATTCCCACGCAGTCTTGATCAGCGCTTCCTTGGCTTCCGACGGCGTTGGCGAGGCCTTGATCAGGGCGATGACCGGGTCGATGTTCGACAGGGCAACCGCTTGACCTTCCAGAATGTGGCCACGTTCGCGCGCTTTGCGCAGCTCGAACACGGTACGACGGGTCACCACTTCGCGACGGTGACGAACGAACGCTTCCAGCAGGTCCTTGAGGTTGAGGATCCGCGGACGGCCGTCGATCAGCGCGACGATGTTGATACCGAACACCGCTTGCAGCTGGGTCTGGGCGTAGAGGTTATTGAGGATTACCTCAGGCACTTCACCGCGACGCAGTTCGATCACGACGCGCATACCGTCCTTGTCGGACTCGTCGCGCAGCTCGGTGATGCCTTCGAGCTTCTTCTCTTTGACCAGCTCGGCGATCTTCTCGATCAGACGGGCCTTGTTCAGCTGGTAAGGGAGTTCGGTGATGACGATCTGCTGACGACCACCGACCTTGTCGATGTCTTCGATCATCGAGCGGGCACGCATGTAAATGCGCCCGCGACCGGTGCGGTAGGCTTCGATGATGCCGGCGCGACCGTTGATGATCGCGGCGGTCGGGAAGTCCGGACCGGGGATGTATTGCATCAGCTCATCGACGGTCAGTTCCGGGTTGTCGATGAGTGCCAGGCAACCGTCGATGACTTCACCGAGGTTGTGCGGCGGGATGTTGGTCGCCATGCCCACGGCGATACCGCTGGAGCCGTTGACCAGCAGGTTGGGAATACGGGTCGGCATGACCGCCGGGATCATTTCGGTGCCGTCGTAGTTCGGCACCCAGTCCACGGTTTCTTTGTGCAGGTCAGCCAGCAGCTCGTGCGCCAGCTTGGTCATGCGCACTTCGGTGTATCGCATGGCCGCGGCGTTGTCGCCGTCCACCGAACCGAAGTTGCCCTGACCGTCTACCAACAGGTAACGCAGCGAGAATGGCTGCGCCATCCGAACGATGGTGTCGTACACCGCGGTATCACCGTGAGGGTGATACTTACCGATCACGTCACCGACAACACGGGCAGATTTCTTGTACGGCTTGTTGAAGTCGTTGCCCAGCTCGCTCATCGCGAACAGCACACGCCGGTGCACGGGCTTCAAGCCATCGCGCGCATCCGGCAGTGCCCGCCCGACAATTACGCTCATCGCGTAGTCGAGGTAGGACTGCTTCAGCTCGTCTTCGATATTGACCGGGAGGATTTCTTTGGCCAGTTCGCCCATGAGAAGCCTGATTCCTTTTTCTGGTGAAACTTCGTCACATCCATATGGGACGAACGAAGCTCGCCGATGCAGACTGAGTGCCATGCACCGACTTACGACAAATCAACGAGTTATGCCATGGATCTGCGCAGTAAAGGCAGCCACATCAGGCTACCCTGGAAACCGCCGGATGTTATCACAAGAGCCGCCACGCACCTATCCCCCAGATGCGCATGGAGCATAGTTAGTTGACCGGTGACAGGCTTGAAGGGGACGAGAGGGGCTTAGAGGGATTATCAAGCCCGATCCGCAGGCCAAATGCGGCCATCCGGAAAGGCAGATCGCGTCATCGTTCTTCGCGGGCAAGCCTCGCTCCTACAGTAGATTTGTGAACGGCACAGATCACTGTAGGAGCGAGGCTTGCCCGCGAAGGCGATTTATCAGGCGCCAGATACCTTTAATGCAGACGCTTACGACACATCAACTGCGCCATTTTCGCCGTATCAGGCCGTTCCACGATGCCTTTCTCGGTAACGATCGCGTCGATCAGATCCGCAGGCGTGACGTCGAACACCGGGTTGAACGCATCGACATCCGCCCCCACCCGCTTGCCGCCGACTTCCAGCAACTCGCGGCCATCGCGCTCTTCGATGGGAATCTCGTCGCCGCTGGCCAGGTTCATGTCGATGGTCGAACTCGGCGCCACTACCATGAAACGCACGCCGTGGTGCATGGCGTTGACCGCCAGTTGGTAGGTGCCGATCTTGTTCGCCACGTCGCCATTGGCGGTGATGCGATCAGCACCGACGATCACCCAAGTCACACCCTTGGTTTTCATGATGTGCGCGGCGGCGGAATCGGCATTGAGGGTCACGGGAATGCCTTCATTAGCCAATTCCCATGCGGTCAATCGCGAACCTTGCAGCCATGGCCGGGTTTCGTCGGCGTAGACGCGCTCGACCATGCCCTCGATGAAAGCCCCGCGAATCACCCCCAGCGCCGTGCCGAAGCCGCCGGTGGCCAGTGCGCCGGTGTTGCAGTGCGTGAGGATCGCCTGGGCGTTGCCCTGATGCTTGCGGATCAGGTCGACACCCAGTTGGGCCATGGTCAGGTTGGCTTCGCGATCACTTTCATGGATGGCGATGGCTTCGGCCTCCAGCGCCGCCAGAGGGTCTGCGTCTTCCTTGAGGCGGTCCAGGCGGTCACGCATGCGACTCAAGGCCCAGAACAGATTAACCGCTGTTGGACGGGAATCGGCCAGTACCGCGTAATCCTCTTCCCACGCTGCCTGCCAGTCACCGCCCTCGGCAATTCGGGCTCGGGCTGCCAGCACCATGGCATAAGCGGCACTGATGCCGATGGCTGGCGCGCCACGCACCACCATCGAACGAATGGCTTCGGCCACACCCGCGGCGCTGGTGTAGGCGATCCAGGTTTCCTCGAACGGCAAAATACGCTGATCCAGCAGGTACAGTGTGCCATCACGCCAATCGATGGCCTTCACCTTCTCCGCAGCCAACAGTCGATCGCGCATCCACTTACCCCGCACTCATGAACAAAAGCCGCCGATTATAGCGATCCCCCCGCGAAGACGCTCGGGTATACTTCGCCATCCTTTACAAAAGCACTGGAACCGACTTTCGATGCCGACCCCCACCGCTGCGCTCGACCTGTTATTGCTGCCGACCTGGCTGGTACCCGTCGAACCGGCTGGCGTGGTCCTTAAAGAGCATGCCCTGGGCATCCGCGACGGGCGTATCGTATTTATCGGCCCGCGCGCAGCAGCCTTGAAGCTTAACGCAACCGAAGTCCGCGAATTGCCGGACATGTTGCTCAGCCCCGGCCTGATCAATGCCCACGGGCACGCGGCAATGACCCTGTTCCGCGGCCTGGCCGACGATCTGCCGCTGATGACCTGGCTGGAAAAGCACATCTGGCCGGCCGAAGCTAAATGGGTAGACGAAGCTTTCGTACGCGACGGCACTGACCTGGCCATTGCCGAGCAGATCAAAGGCGGCATCACCTGTTTCTCCGACATGTATTTCTTCCCGAAGGTCGCCAGCGAACGCGTGCATAACAGCGGCATTCGCGCCCAGATCGCCATTCCGATCCTCGATTTCCCGATTCCAGGCGCCGCCACGGCGGATGAAGCCATTCGTCAGGGCGTCGAATTATTTGGCGATCTCAAGCATCACGAGCGGATCAAAATCACCTTTGGCCCCCATGCCCCCTACACCGTGGGCGACGAAACCCTGGAAAAAATCCGGGTCATCGCCGAAGAGCTGGACGCCTCGATTCACATGCACGTCCATGAAACCGCTTTCGAAGTGCAGCAATCGGTCGAGCAGCGTGGCGAACGCCCGTTGGCTCGCCTCGGCCGTCTGGGCCTGCTCGGGCCGCGCTTCCAGGCCGTTCACATGACCCAGATCAGCGATGAAGACCTGGCGCTGCTGGTAGAAAGTAACACCCATGTGATTCATTGCCCGGAGTCGAACCTGAAGCTGGCCAGCGGTTTCTGCCCGGTCGAGCGCTTGTGGCAGGCCGGGGTCAATGTCGCGGTCGGCACCGATGGCGCGGCCAGCAATAATGACCTCGATTTGCTCGGCGAAACCCGCACCGCCGCGTTGCTGGCCAAGGCCGTCGCCGGCTCGGCCACCGCGCTGGACGCCCATCGCGCCCTGCGCATGGCCACGCTCAATGGTGCTCGCGCGCTGGGGATCGAAGCCGAGACGGGTTCGCTGGAAGTCGGCAAAGCGGCGGACATCGTCGCGTTCGACCTGTCGGGCCTGGCGCAGCAACCGGTCTATGACCCGGTTTCGCAACTAATCTATGCCACTGGCCGCGACTGCGTGAAACACCTTTGGGTCGCCGGCAAGCAACTGCTCGACGACCGCCGCCTGACCCGCCTGGATGAGGCGCAGCTGTGTGCCACTGCCAAGGCCTGGGGCCTGCGCATCAGCGGCCATACCGAATCGTAAGCACCGAATTGTAAGCACCCTGGACCGAAACCGGGGCAACAGGATTTTTCAAGTTTTAGAGGACTGACACCATGAGCAACGTCGACTACGCCGAAATCGCCAAATTCGAAGCCTTGGCCCATCGCTGGTGGGATCGCGAAAGCGAGTTCAAACCGCTGCACGACATCAACCCGCTGCGGGTCAACTGGATCGATGAGCGCGTCCATCTGGCCGGCAAGAAAGTCCTCGACGTCGGTTGCGGCGGTGGCATCCTCAGCGAAGCCATGGCTCAACGTGGCGCGACCGTGATGGGCATCGACATGGGCGAAGCGCCGCTGGCTGTCGCTCAATTGCATCAGCTGGAATCCGGCGTGAGCGTCGAGTACCGCCAAATCACCGCCGAAGCCTTGGCCGAGGAAATGCCCGAGCAGTTCGACGTAGTGACCTGCCTGGAAATGCTCGAGCACGTGCCGGATCCATCGTCGGTCATCCGCGCCTGCTTCAGCATGGTCAAACCGGGCGGCCAGGTGTTCTTCTCCACCATCAACCGCAACCCGAAGGCCTATCTGTTCGCCATCGTCGGTGCCGAATACATCATGAAGCTGCTGCCGCGCGGCACCCACGACTTCAAGAAATTCATCCGCCCTTCGGAGCTTGGCGCCTGGAGCCGCATGGCCGGTTTGACCGTCAAGGACATCATCGGCCTGACCTACAATCCACTGACCAAGCACTACAAACTGGCGGCCGACGTGGACGTCAATTACATGATCCAGACCCTGCGCGAGGAGTAAGCCGATGCGTATCAGAGCAGTCCTTTTCGACATGGATGGCACCCTGCTCGACACCGCGCCGGATTTCATCGCCATCTGCCAGGCGATGCGCGCTGACCGTGGTTTGCCGCCGATCAACACTCAACACATTCGCGATGAAATATCCGGCGGCGCCAAAGCGATGGTTGCGGCGAACTTCTCCATGGACCCGGAATCGCCGGGGTTCGAAGAGCTGCGTCAGGAATTCCTCGACCGCTACCTCAAGGGTTGCGCGGTCCACAGCCATCTGTTCGACGGTATGGCCGAGGTGCTGGAGAAAATCGAAAAGGCCAATCTGATCTGGGGCGTGGTCACCAACAAACCGGTGCGTTTCGCCGAGCCGATCATGCAGCAGCTGGGCCTGGCCGAACGTTCGAAGGTCCTGATTTGCCCCGACCACGTGAAGAACAGCAAACCGGATCCGGAGCCGTTGATTCTGGCGTGCAAGATGCTCGACCTGGACCCGGCCAGTGTGCTGTTTGTGGGCGATGACCTGCGAGACATCGAGTCTGGCCGCGATGCCGGCACCAAAACCTGCGCGGTGACCTACGGTTATATTCACCCGGACGATAACCCGAAGCATTGGGGTGCGGACGTGGTGATCGATCATCCGCTGGCGTTGCTAGAGGTGCTGGATAACGCTTTGTGCAGCTGCTGAGTTGAGATGCTTTTGTAGGAGCCAGGCTTGCCGGCGAAGGCGCTCTTAAGGACGCCTTCGCCGGCAAGCCTGGCTCCTACAAAAAGCGGTACAGGGTCCGCTTTAAATTGTGTTGAGGTTTTTTATGTTTGATTATTCCGCCCGCCCTGACTTGCTCAAGGGCCGGGTTATCCTGGTCACCGGCGCTGGCCGTGGCATTGGTGCTGCCGCTGCAAAAACCTACGCCGCCCATGGCGCCACTGTGTTGTTGCTGGGCAAGACCGAAGCCAATCTGACTCAGGTCTACGACGAAATCGAAGCAGCCGGGCATCCACAACCGGCCGTGATTCCGTTCAATCTGGAAACCGCACTGCCTCATCAATACGATGAACTGGCAGCCATGATCGAAACCGAGTTCGGCCACCTCGACGGCTTGCTGCACAACGCCTCGATCATCGGTCCACGTACCCCGATCGAGCAATTGTCTGGCGAGAATTTCATGCGCGTCATGCACGTCAACGTCAACGCCATGTTCATGCTCACCAGCACGCTGCTGCCACTGCTCAAGCTGTCTCAGGACGCCTCGGTGGTGTTCACCTCCAGCAGCGTCGGTCGCAAGGGTCGTGCGTACTGGGGCGCTTACGGCGTCTCCAAGTTTGCCACCGAAGGCCTGATGCAAACCCTGGCCGACGAAGTAGACACAGTGGCCCCGGTGCGCTCCAACAGCATCAACCCCGGCGCCACCCGCACCAGCATGCGCGCTCAAGCCTACCCGGGTGAAAACCCGCTGAATAACCCGACACCTGAAGAGATCATGCCGGTCTACCTCTACCTGATGGGTCCGGACAGTACCGGCATCAATGGCCAGGCGTTCAACGCTCAGTAACGCCCGTGCGTCGCTTTTCTGCCGCGACGGCTTCCCGCCGCGGCACTCGAACCCGGTGGTAACTCCCCCTCCTTCAAGTCAAATAAATGTCATCGCCTTGCGTAACTCACCGCGCATATCCTTCCAATATTTTGATTTTTAACGCTTTTTATTCGACTGAACCGAATGGCACGACTTTCGCTCTAATTTTGTTCAGACACGCCGTGTGAAAGCAGAAGAAGCGAAGCTTCGGCCGAGAGGTTACTAATCTTCGGCAAAGCGGACTAAACTCGTGCCAAATGTCCTACGGGACTGATGGACCAGTATGACGCGCAGCCCAAAGCCGCTCTCACCCAGCCTGTAAGACAGCCTTACTGCTTAGGGGCTCACGCCATATGAAATCACCTTCCCAGACCAACGCAATTGACTTCGACAGTGCCAAATTGCAACGCCTGGGCTTTGGTCAGCAGCCTACCCTCCTGGAGCGGCCCGTCAGTCTTGTGCAGTTGCGCCAAGCGCTGGGCCTGCAACTGCAAACCAGTCTTGAGCCGCAACGCATTCTCGGACTTTTCTTCCGCGAAATTCAGCGCCTTGTGCCGCTGGATGCCTTGAGTTACGAACATCAGCCCAGCGACTTGCGCCTGCAATTCGGCGCGCGGGGTCATCATTCAATCAGCTACAGCCTGAGCCATGAAGGCGAGCAATTGGGTGAGCTGGTGTTCCGTCGCAATCAACGCTTCAGCGAACAGGAACAGGGCAATCTGGAGTCACTGTTGTCGGCCCTGCTCTTTCCCATGCGAAACGCCCTGCTCTACCGAGCGGCGACCCAAAGTGCATTGCGTGATCCGCTAACCGAGACCGGCAACCGCATCGCCATGGATCAGACGCTGCAGCGGGAAATCGAGATGTCGCGGCGACACTCGCAGCCCCTGTCGCTGCTGATGCTGGACATTGATCACTTCAAACATATCAACGACACCTACGGGCACAGTGCCGGCGATGAAGTGCTGAAAGCCGTCGCAGCCTCGATCAAAAACCAGTTGCGCAACGTGGATATGGTGTTCCGGTTTGGTGGGGAAGAATTCCTGATCCTGCTTTCCAACACCAGTCGGGAAGCTGCAGCCCTGGTCGGTGAACGACTGCGGTTTGCGGCGCAGGCTCAGGATTATGAGGCTGAGGGCAAGATGATTGAGCTGACGGTCAGCATCGGTTGCTCGACGCTGCTGCCCGGCGAGTCTGCCGAGAGTTTGTTGCGACGGGCCGACAGTGCGTTGTATGTGGCCAAGCGCGAGGGGCGTAACCGCCTGGCGATGGCGGGCTGATATTTCAGCAACGCTGCAGATCACAATGTGGGAGCCGGCTTGCTCGCGAAGGCGGCTTAACATTCAACAGAGATACTGAATGTCAGACCGCTTTCGCGAGCAAGCCCGCTCCCACATTTGGTTTGTGTTGCTTTCAGAGGATCAGCTTTCGGCCAACTCCATCCGCTCACGAACTACCGGGGCTTTCACTGCCAATTCCAACTGCATGCAACGTTCCAGGAATAGATACATGTAGTCGTAACTTTTGCAGACAGCCTGGCGCAATTCCACTTGCAGCGCTTTGCTCGGGTTCATGCCCGCCAGGGTGCAGATGATTTCCAGCGCTTCCCATGGATGGGCATCGTCGTACTGGGCGTGCATCTTCAACCACTTCATGGCCCGCTTGCGATCTTCCTCGGGGAACGACGCCGCATAGACACCATTGGAACAGACCAGTGCCGACCATTCCCCGGTGGCACCCTCGATGGCGTAATTGGTGGCAGCGATGGCCACGATCAGCGAGTCCGACGAACTGGTGTGCCAGCACCAGTGGCTCAAGGCGTGAAGCTCAGGGGCCACCTGTTGCGCTTGCAGATCTTCCAGGCTGATACCGTGAGCACGGCTCCAATGCACCCAGTAATCGGCATGGTTCAATTCGACGCGAATGTTGCGCATCAGCCAGCGACGCGCCATGTCTTCGCCAGGATGGCGCGCAAAACGGGTCTTCGTCAGGTTCTGTGCCATGTATAACGCGAACTGTTCGACCACTGGCCAGCCACCAATAAGGTACTGGCGCATGGTTTTTGCGCTGAGTTTGTTATCTCGCATGCGTTGATACAGTTCGTGTCCGACTACCCGGCGCTTGCTCTCGCTGCAATCCTGGATCAGTTGCTGAGCCCAGGCGGGATAACTTGCAGCTTCCATGAGTGGTCCGGTTCGGTTGAATGTGTCGATCACTGTCGCGCTCCTTTTGATTGTGATTTTAAGACCAACAAGAGGTTTCAACGGAACGTGCCGGGCGCCTTGAACAACAAAGGCCGGGGCCGGGCTGGACGACTTTGCAAACTATCCCGGGTAAACAGATGCGGGCGTTCAATCACATACCCTTGAGCGTAATCCACCCCGATCTCCAGCAATGCCTGCTCGATCTGAGGTGTTTCAACGAACTCTGCAATCGTGCGCTTACCCATGACATGACCGATGTGATTGATCACTTCGACCATGGCGCGGTTAATCGGGTCGTCCAGCATATCCTTTACGAAACTCCCGTCGATCTTCAGGAAGTCTACAGGTAAATGTTTCAAGTAAGCGAATGAGGACATACCGGCGCAAAAGTCATCTAGGGAAAAATTGCAACCTAAACCTTTGAGTTCATTGATAAATTTAATTGCGCTGCGCAGATTTGCAATCGCACTGGTTTCTGTAATTTCAAAACAAATCATTTCAGGTGGAACTGAATATGCAACAAACTGTTCACGAAGAAAGTCTAGAAACGCCTCATCTCCGATAGTAATACCTGACAGATTTATCGCACACATGGCCAACGGCCCTTCGCGCTCTTCGGCGATGCACTGGGCAATGACTTTGAAAACGTTCTCTACTACCCAACGGTCTATCGACGTCATCAAACCGTAACGCTCGGCGGCCGGAATGAAACTGTCCGGCAGAATCATGCGCCCTGCTTCGTCATGCAGGCGCAGCAGGATTTCAATATGCCCACCGCCCTGTTCGGTATGGCCAAGGGGCGCGATTTCCTGGGCATACAGACAAAAGCGATCTTCTTCCAACGCCATGTGCAGGCGCTGCACCCAAGCCATCTCGCCAAAGCGCAGGGACAGCTCCGAGTCATCGGCGTGATAGACCTGAACCCGGTTGCGGCCCTTTTCCTTGGCCATGTAACAGGCCATGTCAGCGGCACGCAGCGAAGCTTCGAGGGTGGCCGGGCTCTGCGTGACATGCACCAGACCGATGCTCACGGTGGTCACGAACGGCCGGCCTTTCCAGACAAAATGCAGGTTCTGTACGGTCTGGCGCAGGCTTTCAGCGATTTTCTCGGCCGCTTCCGGCGCGCAGTTTTCCAACAGAATGCCGAACTCGTCGCCACCCAACCGGGCCAGGGTGTCGCCTTCGCGCAACCCTGATTGCAACAATGCACAAATATGCCGCAACAGCTCGTCGCCCGCCGCATGCCCGCAAGTGTCATTGACCAGTTTGAATTGATCCAGGTCGAGAAACATCAAGGTGTGACGCCCCGCCTGGCGCGCCAGGTGATGCAGTGCCTGTTCGAGGCGATATTCGAATTCACGGCGGTTGGCCAGCCCGGTCAAGGCGTCATGGGTCGCCTGCCACGACAGATTGGCGATGTATTGCCGCTCCTGGGTCATGTCATGCAGCACCAGCACGGTGCCACTGACCTTGCCCGTATTGCGGATCGGCGCGCCGACCAGAGTGACCGACACCGTGCTGCCATCCAGACGCTGGATCAGTTTGGAATGCTCGCTGCCACCGCTGAGCTGACCGCTCAAAATGTGCTCGATCAAGGTAAAACCGTCAGCCTGAGCGTTCTCGTCCAGCAGATTGAACAGCGCGGCCAATGGCAACCCCGCCGCCTGTTCGGCCTTCCAGTGAGTCAAGGCCTCGGCGGCCGGATTCATATAAGCGATCGCGCCCTCGACGTCCGTGGTAATCACCCCATCGCCAATCGATTGCAGAGTGATCTGCGCCCGGTCTTTCTCCAACTGCAAGGCATCGGCGATGGCATGGCGCTGCTTGAGCAGTTTATGCGTACGCAACAGGGCCAACACAATCAAACCCAGCGCAGTGGCGAGGTTCGTCACCAACAGCAGCCGGAGAATCACCCGCGAGCCCTCGCCCAAGGCATCGCTGAACGCTTTGGCGGCAGGCGTCACGCCTTCGTTGATGGCAAAAATCTGGTCCTTCCAGCGTTTGACGTCAGCATCGGTGGCCTGGCTATCGGCAATGCGCTGACGCATCTCCCGCGCGACATCATCGAGTCGCACCAGGTACGCGTCACCGACCGTCCAGAGGTCGATGGCTTTTTCCAGGTAGCTGAAGTGCCGAAAATTGAGGTACAGCCAAATCACGCTGGAGGCGTCGTCCGGGTGGTTGCCGCCCTTGAGGATGGCGATTCGCGCCGCCTCGATATTCGGTGGTTGATGATCCAGCGCCAGACGCAATTCATGGCCACCTTGAGGTACCGCAATCGCGTTCTGGTATTTGAGAAAAATCGTTTCGTCGCGACTGTCGGCGTAGAGATTGAGGTAATAGATGGCGTCTTTCTGGCCCTTGGACCACAGGCTTTCCCCGCCAACATAGCTGCGAACCGCCGAAAGAACGTAAAGACTGACACCGCCCAACAGTGCCTGAAACAACACGACGGCGATAAAAGGCCAGACGATGCCTAGCAACCGTGGCGTTCCGAGAGTCCGCGTTTGCTTCATGGGATTCCTTGCATGAGCACTGCTTGATCGTCCTTCTCTATCAGGCCATCTGCTCAAGACTAGGAGGCCTTCACCGTTCCGGCAAGCGACGGATCAGCCTCATAGCGGTATGCCGTTGCAGGTATATATATGTACAGCCATTGGCGCTTCGCGGCTCGATCTAATGGGCACTTCAGGTTTCCCCTCGTTGGCGGAAGCCCTACCCAAGGAGTGCTACATGACATCGACCTCTTTAGCTGCACCCGATTTCGAAGAATCGCTCGCGATAAAGACCCTGGGCCTTGACGATGGCCCGGACATCGACGCTTTGATTCCTCCACCCACCGCCCGGGACCGCAAGCATTTCAAGGCACTTTTACGCAGGACGCCCGCGCTCGATCAAACCATGACCCTCGACAGGTACAAAGCAGAACGTATTGATGAGCGAATCTACGACACCGTAAAAAGCTTCATGAACGCAAGTCCCATGCTGATCCATCGCCTGGCCGGGAACGTGATGCATTACCCGACTATAGAGGACGTACGCGCAACGCCTTCGGTGTTCCTCCAGCGAATACTGGACTCTATCCAGTCACAGGATCTGGCCGACCGATTGCTGAAAAAACTCAAGTGGTATGGCGCGCAGCCCGGTGAAAAGACCTCGGCGTCTCTGCGCTATCAACTTGTCTGCAAAGCCATCTGCCTGTACCTGCACAAGCCGTTGACCGGCGAACCGCAAGCACTTGCCGGCTTTGACTGGCAAGCCCCGGCACTTTGGGGCAAAAGCTACCAGACCTTGCGCAGGGAATTTGAAGAGCACTTGGAGCGCACCAATCGGGTCGTCAATACCAAAGAGGCGATAATACTGGCGCAGATCTTCCAGACCCACCTGTCCAGAGACTTTGCCGTTCTCGATATACCCGCCGAGCTGCGCTACAAAAGCTCGGTGGTGTGGGTCAACTTCATGCACGGCGTGCTGCTGGCCGAAGAGTTTGATCTGAATCGTTCGCTGTCCTTTCAACAGCTGGTCAACCTGCCGCTGGAATGCAGCGAGGGCGCCTCCCCCGAACAGCTTGAGCGCATCGCCGGATTAAGGCTTGGCCCCGCACTGGAATGGGCGGTGTGCATGGGTTTCGTGGAATCGAAAACAGCGTCCGGCTACGGTGTGGAAGATATCAAGCGAGCGATTGAGGCACTGGAAACCCAGAGCACGCGCTTGAACAACGCAGTGATGGCACTCGAGGAACCGTTGCCTGAGCGGCTGAAAATGGCCAAGCAGATCAAGGATGCTCAGTTTGGCGCGGATGCGCTGGAAGCGGACGGGTACAAATTTCTGCGGATCGATCCCGACACGCATCTGGGGTTCAGAGACATGCCGAAATTGAAGCTGTCGGGCCACAGTTTTCTCGACCTCTACGCGGATGGCCAGTTCGATGACGGAGGAAGGTGGCGCGTCACCCAAGCCGACGGCACGACCCCCACAAGCCAAACGTTCCGGATCGACAGCCAGCGAAAATCCCATTTGGAACGCCAGGATCCCTTAGGGATTTACAGAGAGGTTTACGGCGGACTCATTCCGAGTGGCCGGGCATTGCCAGATATCAACGCGCAGTTCGCAACTGCCTTCGACAGCTATTTGAAGGCCAGCTCGACGGCCTATCAAACCATGATCGCCAGCCTGCTGGGCTCCCTGCCGCTCGCTGAACGCAAAGGGCTGTCACAAGGAGTTGTCGAGGTGATGAGGTTGCGCATGACGCTCAAACAGGACGGGCAGTCATTCGATATAAAGGCCAGGAAGGGATTCGTGCTAAAGGTGACCAAGGACGACGAAATCATTTACTACGAAGTCATCCCCAGTGCCGGCCTCATCCGTTCACGACCTGGCCTGAGATTATCGATCATCAACGGCGTTCGCACCGAATTCCCGCTCCACGCCTCGATCCCCGGACAAACCTATGCGCCCGAGCGCAACATCAGCACGACACTCCTTCTCGACAAAGAGGCCCACTTCCATGGCTCGACGCCTGCGAAAAAAGCCTGGTGCATTGGCTACCTCGATACCGTGATGAAGGTACCGGCAGCGGCATCTTCCGAGGCGGTCGCAACCGGCAGTCAAGCATCCGCACTAACGCCCCGTCTGAATGAAGTGGCCGAATACATCGCATCGAAATTTCTCTATGTCGATGAACAGCAGCTGCGCACCCACGCCCGGGGCATGACGGCCTTCGACACCATCAGGGCCAGGAACGAGAAACGCCAGGAAACCTTCGTCACGATCGTCAAAGGATTCGTGCCCTTCTGGGGCAGCATTGATGACCTTCTTTCGGACGAAACCACCAACAAAGTCATGGGAGGGGTCGGGCTCCTGGTTGACCTGGCGTCGTTCCTTTTCCCCATCGGCAAGTTCATATCGGGATCGGTGCGCTTGATCAAGGCCACCACCGGGGGGGCGCGCATCGCCGTCAAGGCCAGCCTGCCGTCCTTTTCGACCCTGACCCGCAAGCTCCTGACGGCCTCGCTGAAAAATCTCAACCCGCTGGACGGTATTCCGTCGTTACTGAAAGGACTGACACTCGGTGTTGGCAAAGGGCTGCTGGGCGTCGGTCGCGCGAGCGTACGGGCTGTCAAAAGTCTGTCCGCAAAGGTCGACAGTTACCGTCTGGCTCACAACCTGCCCCAAGCCATCGATCCGGGGCAGTGGAAAGCGCTGAACCCCAGTGATCGGCTGGCAACGATCAATGGCATTGAAGACGTACTCGTGCGCCACACCAGTGCGACGGATTTTAAACGACTGCATCTGATCGACCCCGCGACGTCCCTGCCCTATGGACCACGTCTGCGCAACAACAGCAACCTCATCCAGGGCAGATCCGCCTTCAAGACGCTGCCGCCAACCGAATCCCACGCTCTGGCAGAGCTGCCGGAGCACGCCCGAGTCCGCGAAGTGTTTGAGGTCGACGGTCGAACCACGCTGTTGATCGATGACGTTCCCTATCGCCTGGACGGCGACCAACTGCGCCGCGCCGACCTGATTGACGATCAGTCGATGTACAAGGCGCTGCCGTGTCGGGTAAGGCGTGCAGGCAACGACCTCTGCCAAACACGATATGTCACGCGTGGACCGGCACCCACGCCGTCCCCCGGAACGTTTGATCAAAGCAAAGGCTGGGCGCCATGGTTCGGGGACTCTGTCTATACGCCGGCGGTTGCGGGGCAAGCAATGTCGCTCCACACTCTGAAAAGAAAGACGCAGCTCAACGGAACAATGGAGTTCCAGAAAGGGATGTACGGCCGAATCAAAGTGGCTATCCCCGCAGGGCGCCGCAATCGGCTTGATACGTTCGAGGCGGGGGCGACCATTGTCCCGGCGATGGACGGTTCGAAGCACTATGTGTTCACACGGCTGGACGCCGGTGACTTTTACGTCGCCGAATTGCTAACCGGACAAAATCTGTCCACGCCCCTGACCTTGCGCAAGGCCGACACCTTGCCCGCCGCCCTGAAAGATGAATTGATCACGGTCTACACCGGCTCGCTCAACGCCAACAACACGGCAAGGATTCACGGCGTGGAGACCGTGGAACGTGCGATGAATACCATGGCGGAGATCGCCATACCGATTGGCGGCCACGTCACTCCACCCGATACGCTCAAGCTGTTGAAAGTCGATACCAGCCCCGGCGAAGCGGTGCTGTTCGACCATTCCACACGCATGATTGTCAGCCGACTGCCGACCGGAACGGCGTCATGGTCGCGCAGCCGAACCGCCTCGCCGGCCTTTCGTCAGAAAACGGCCGATATCTTCGACACACTGTTCGTTGAGCAGCGCACCATCAATGTCAGGTTGAACAGTAATCTGGAAATCAACAGGACAATGGACAAGCTCCAGCAGTTGCTTCCTGCCAACCTTCAAACCGCGAACGCCAGAAACATCGCCTACGCCGACATCGTTACCGCGAGCGGCAAGCGTGAGGTTTACGTCAGCGTTTCCGGTGCGCAAGGACTGACCGGAGAACTGCCACTGTTCAAGCCTCCGTTCGCCAGGGATAAAGTCATCGTCGGTGATACCACCTACTTCAACATTGATGCCGGCCAGACCTTCAACAGGACGTCGCTGAACGTCTCGGACGACGGCAAGTTACTGGCCATTCCCCATACGATAAAAGACATCGAAAACTATACGCCGGCCCTCACTGCCCGGCCGACGTCGCTGGACAGCGAGGCCAAGCTGATCGGCGTGCTCCGGGAAAAGTACCCGGACAACACGATGATCACCTCAATCGAGGTGGCCACGACCATGCCGCCGTGCAACAGCTGTTCGGTGGTCATCAAAGAATTTGCTTATGATGGAGCGGCGGATAGCTTGAAGGTGCTCTGGAACTAACCTACAACTGCTGCAAATGCCCATACAGCTTGGCGTACAAACCACCATCAGCAATCAATTGCTGATGGTCGCCATCCTCGGCAACTTGCCCACCATCGAACACCAGCACCCGGTCGGCCTGCTTCACGGCCGATAACCGGTGCGCAATGATCAGCGTGGTGCGGTTGTTCAAGAACCGCGCCAGTGCCTGATGCAGGTTGTATTCGGTGGCCGCGTCCAGGGCGGACGTGGCCTCGTCGAGGATGACCACCTTGGGCTCGGCCAACACCATTCGCGCAATCGCCAGACGTTGACGCTGCCCGCCGGATAAACGCACACCGGAGCGCCCGACAATACTGTCCAGGCCGTTGGGCAATTCACGCACCGTATTGTGCAACTGAGCAATTTCCAATGCCTGCCAGCAAGCTTCGTCGCTGCGTTCGCGGCCCATGGTCAGGTTGGCGCGCACGGTGTCGTTGAACAACGCCGGATGTTGCAAGACCACGGCGACATTTTCCCGCACGGTTTCCAGACCGATCTCTTGCTGAGTCGAACCACCAAAACGGATGGTGCCGGCCAGCGGCGTGTACAAGCCCAGCAGCAACTGCACCAGCGTGCTTTTGCCGCCGCCACTGGCGCCGACAATCGCGACTTTTTCACCGGGGGCAATCGACAGGTTCATTTGGTTCAGCACCAACTCGTCGCCGTAGCCGAAACTCAGCCCCTGAACTTCGATGCCTACCGTGTCGCGCCCTTGAAACGGGTCGACACTGCCGGTGTATTGCGGCTCGTCAGCGCGGGCCAGCAGCTCGTTGATCCGCGACAGCGCACCCCCAGCGGCGTAAAAGGCGTACTGCAGGTTGAGCAGCTGTTCCACTGGACCGATCATGAACCACAGGTAGCTGAACACGGCCAGCATCTGGCCGATGGACAGGTCGGAAAACAGCACGGTGAGCATGGCCGCGGCGCGAAAAATATCGATGCCGAACTGGAACAGCAAACCGCTGGCACGGTTCGACGCATCGGTTTTCCATTGCGAGTTCACTGCGTAATCGCGCACTTCACGCGCTCGCTGGCCAAGCCGTCCGAGGAAAAAGCCCTGACGATTACCGGCACGCACTTCCTGGATGGCATCCAGGGTTTCGGTCAAGGCCTGGGTGAAGCGCGAGGTGCTGTCGTTCTCGAGTTTCTTCAGGTGTTTGACCCGCTTGCCCAACTGCACCGTGGCATAGATCACCAGCGGGTTGAACAGCAGAATCAGCAGCGCGAGTTTCCAGTGCATCCACATCAGGATGGAGGCGGTGCCCACCAGCGTCAGCATGGCCACGAGGAAACGACTGAGGGTTTCGCCGACGAATTTGTCCAGCGTATCCAGGTCGGTCACCAGGTGCGTGGTCACCGTGCCGCTGCCCAGGCTTTCGTATTCCCCGAGCGAGATGCACTTGAGTCGTTCGATCAGCCGCACCCGAATCCGATACACGATGTCTTTGGCCAACGCCGCAAACAATTTCGCCTGCACCACGTTGAACAACAACGCCGCACAGCGTAATGCCAGAGTCACCAGCAGCATCAAGCCAATGTAACCCGCGGCTTTCTGCCAGACCTCGGGCAGCGCATGGTTCATGATCTTCAGCGCAGTGTCACCATGGCCCAGCAGTACTTCGTCGACCAGCAACGGCAACAGCAAGGGGATCGGCACGCTGCACAGCGTTGCCAATACCGCGACGCCGTTGGCGATCCACAGAGACTTTTTATGGTGAAGGGCCAGGCGACGGATTTCCGCCCAGCTCAGACGGTCGACACGTGCAGGGGCTGGAACGTCGTCGGGCAGGTCATGCACAGGCAGCGCGCTCCAGCCAGCGGCCGAGCAACGGTGACAACACACTCAAAGGTTGATACCCATTGGTCAACAACGCCAATTGACCATCACGCTCTGCCAGCAGGGTCGGGAAACCGGCAATGCCCAAGTCCTGGACCCAAGTGAAATCGGCAGCCGTCGCGGCGTGCATATCGGCACGGTCGAAGGCGGCGGCGAACTCGATGCGCGGTAAACCGGCCTGCTCCGCCAGCTCCACCAACACGCTGGCGTGAGTGACGTCGCGACCTTCGGCGTAGAACGCATGCTGGATCAACCCGAGCAGTGTCCACGCGCAATCCGGTGCCAGGCTGCGCGCCGTCACCAGCGCCCGACACGCAGGCTCGGTGTCGTAGACAAACCCGTCGGGCAGCGCGCCTTCAAACTTGAACGGTTGGCCTGTGGCCTCGTGCACCGCTTGCCAGTGCTCAAGGATGTAGCGCCGGGTGGTCGGTTCCAACGCCGACCCGCTGCCGGTGCGCAAACCGCCAACGACCAAATGCACGTCCACGCCCGCTGCCTGCGCCTGCTCGACCAGCGCGTTGGCCACTGGGGCAAAACCCCAGCACCAGGAACACATCGGGTCCATCACATAGAGCAGGCGACGTGCAGACATGGTTCAAACCTCGGAAGGAGTTTGCTTGTAGTTATAACCAATCGGGTGCGGCAGATTGCGCGCCTTGGCCAGTTCGATCTGCTTCTGCCGGTCGATGGCGCTGCGACGGGTTTTCTCACTCAGCTTATCCCAGCAATGCGGGCAACTGATGCCGGCCACGTAATGCTCGGATGCGCGGTCTTCCACGCTGATGGGCGTACGACAGGCATGACATTGATCGTAGTCGCCTTCGCTGAGGTCGTGGCGCACGGTCACGCGGTTATCGAACACGAAGCAGTCGCCCTGCCATTTGGTTTCTTCCTGCGGCACCTCTTCGAGGTACTTCAGAATGCCGCCCTTAAGGTGATAGACCTCGTCGAAACCCTGGCTGAGCATGTAGCTCGAAGCCTTTTCGCAGCGAATGCCGCCGGTGCAGAACATCGCGACTTTCTTGTGCACGGCCGGGTCGAAATTGGCTTTGATGTAGTCGGGGAATTCACGAAAACTGGTGGTCTTCGGATCGATGGCGCCTTCGAAGGTGCCGATCGAGACTTCATAGTCGTTGCGGGTGTCGATCAGCAGTACTTCCGGGTCGCTGATCAGCGCGTTCCAGTTCTGTGGATCCACGTAGGTGCCGACACTTTTATTCGGGTCTACGCCTTCGACGCCGAGGGTGACGATTTCTTTCTTGAGTTTGACTTTGGTGCGATAGAACGGCTGCTCATCGCAGTACGACTCTTTGTGGTCGATGTCGTCCATGCGTGGGTCGTTCTTGAGCCAGGCCATCAGCCCGTCAATGCCTTCGCGGCTGCCGGACACGGTGCCATTGATGCCTTCTTCGGCGATCAGCAGCGTGCCTTTGATGCCGTTGTCGACCATTGCTTGCAGCAGCGGCTCGCGCAGCGCGACGTAATCTTCCAGGGTGACGAACTTATACAGTGCCGCCACGACAATCTGTTGTGTCATGGGTAATTCTCCAGGTGGCTACCCTCGTAAGGGGTGAACCGGATGCGAAAAAAAACGCGCCGGGTGAGCGGCGCGTTGCGGATTCTAACAAAAAACAGCGGCGATTGGCTTTAGATGGCCAAGATCGCAGCTTTCGGCAGCTCCTACAAAAGCACGGCCTTGCGCAACCCTGTAGGAGCTGCCGCAGGCTGCGATCTTTTGATCTGCTTAATGTTTGCTGCCGCCCGCACAGGTCGGTGAGGCCGGAGCCGCGTCGATCTGTGCCCATTCTTCAGGCGTGTAGGTATGCAGCGCCAACGCATGGAACTCGCCCATCAGCTCGCCCAAAGTGCCGTACACCTTCTGGTGACGCTTGACGCGATTGAGGCCTTCGAACTGCTGGCTGACCACCACCGCTTTGAAGTGGGTCTGTAACCCGCGACTGTGCATGTGGCTTTCATCCAGCACTTGCAGGTGCTCGGGTTGTAATAGCCCAAGCGCCGATTCGATGCGTTGTTGCATGGTCATCCCGAACTCCGCTTAAGGCTTTTTCTTGGCGGGAGCGGCGCCTTTAGGCTCCAGCTCGGTCGTCATGTCAGCCAGCAGTTTGTTGACCACAGGCACCGCGCTTTCCAGCTTGGCTTGGGTCATCTGGGCCGATTGCTGAGTCAGCTGCGGCATTTTTTCCAGGACTTTCTTGCCCAGTGGCGACTGGTAGAACGCAACCAGATCCTTGAGCTCGGATTCGCTGAAATTGGTGGTGTAAAGCTTGACCATGTCCGGCTTCAGCTTGTTCCAGCCAATGGCTTGATCCAGAGCGGCGTTGGCCTTGGCCTGGTAAGTTTCCAGCAGGGCTTTTTTCGATTCAGGCGCTTTGGTTTGGGCAAAGCGCTGAGCGAACATTTGCTGCACTTGCATGTACACCGGAGTGCCCAATTTGTCAGCGTGCGCCAGGGTCAGGAAAGCTTCGGCACTGGCGTTGTGGCTGGCGGTATCGGCAAAAACCTGGCCGCTGGCGCAAACCAGTGCAACCGCGGTACAGATGGCACGAAGACGAGTCATCGAGTTTCCTTTTCTAGCAGGCGAGGCAAAACCTCAAGGGCGACCATTCTGCACCTAAAAAAGTGTGTCACTCAACCCCAAGCCTTGTCGTACCTGATTTAGAGGGGCTGAACGGTCAAATTCCAGACTGATGGAACCACGGCCGGCGATCACGGCCTAAACTGCGCTATCACCTACAGGAGTGTGCATGATGAGCCGTATCGAAACCGACAGCCTGGGCCAGGTTGAAGTCCCGGATGACGCTTACTGGGGCGCTCAGACGCAACGCTCGCTGATCAACTTCGCCATCGGCAACGAGCGCATGCCGCTGGCCGTGCTGCACGCCCTGGCCTTGATCAAGAAAGCCGCGGCGCGCGTCAACGATCGCAATGGCGACCTGCCCGCCGACATCGCCCGCCTGATCGAACAGGCCGCCGATGAAGTGCTCGACGGTGACCACGACGAGCAGTTTCCGCTGGTGGTCTGGCAGACCGGCAGCGGCACTCAGAGCAATATGAACGTCAACGAAGTGATCGCCGGTCGCGCCAACGAATTGGCCGGCAACCCGCGCGGCGGCAAGACGCCGGTGCACCCCAACGATCACGTCAACCGCTCCCAGAGCTCCAACGATTGCTTCCCCACGGCCATGCACATAGCGACGGCTCAGGCGGTGCAGCAACATTTGCTGCCGGCGATCAGCGAGTTGTCTGGCGGGTTGGCGGAGTTGTCCGCGCGGCACATGAAACTGGTCAAGACCGGTCGTACCCATATGATGGACGCCACGCCGATTACCTTCGGCCAGGAACTCTCGGCGTTCATCGCACAACTGGATTACGCCGAGCGAGCGATCCGCAGCGCGTTGCCGGCGGTCTGTGAACTGGCTCAAGGCGGCACCGCGGTGGGCACCGGATTGAACTCGCCCCACGGTTTTGGCGAAGCGATCGCGGCGGAACTGGCCGCCCTCTCCGGCCTGCCGTTCGTCACCGCACCGAACAAATTTGCCGCACTGGCCGGTCACGAGCCATTGGTCACCCTTTCCGGAGCCCTGAAAACCCTCGCCGTGACCCTGATGAAAATCGCCAACGACCTGCGTCTGCTGGGCTCCGGGCCGCGCGCAGGGTTTGCCGAAGTGAAACTGCCGGCCAACGAACCGGGCAGCTCGATCATGCCCGGCAAGGTCAACCCGACGCAGTGCGAAGCGCTATCGATGCTGGCCTGTCAGGTATTGGGCAACGACGTTGCCATCGGTTTTGCGTCCAGTCAGGGGCACTTGCAATTGAACGTGTTCAAACCGGTGATCATCCACAACCTGCTGCAATCGATCCGCTTGCTGGGCGATGGCTGCAGTAACTTCCAGCAGCATTGCATCGCCGGGCTGGAACCGGATGCCGAGAAAATGGCCGAGCACCTGGAACAAGGCTTGATGCTGGTGACGGCGCTGAACCCGCATATTGGCTACGACAAGTCGGCGGAGATTGCCAAGAAGGCTTACAGCGAGGGGTTGACCCTGCGTGAGGCGGCGTTGCAGCTGGGCTATCTGACGAATGAAGAGTTCGATGCGTGGGTGAGGCCGGAGAATATGCTGGAGGCTGGCGCCAAGGGCTGAAACTTGCGGCGGTTGATAGTCAGTCATCGCGGGCAAGCCACGCTCCCACAGGATTTGTGTCGATCCTGAATATTGTGATCGACACAAAACCTGTGGGAGCGTGGCTTGCCCGCGATGAACGATAACGCGGTCTAATTGACCGTCATCCGCACCCGCCGCGCCCTGAGCCCCGCCATCAACGATGGCCCCAACGCCACCAACGCCGACCCCAACACCACCAACACCGCCCCGCCATAACCCAGGCCATTGATCTGTTCGGCATGCACATACTCTGGCCATAACCACGCGGCCACGGCCACGGCGGCAAAGGTCACCAGCGGTGTGATCGCCAGCGTCGCACTGACCCGCGAGGCTTCCCAATGGGCCAGGGCTTCGGCAAAGGCGCCGTAAGCAATCAGCGTGTTCAAACAGCACGCCAGCAGCAACCAGCCTTGCAGCGGACTCAATTGCAGCGCTTCCAGCGGATGCACCCAGGGCGTCAGCAACAGCGCGCAGAACAGGTAAATCACCATCATCACCTGCAACGAATTCCACACCGTGAGCAACTGTTTCTGGCCCAAGGCATAGAAGGTCCAGACCGTGGACGCCAACAGCACCATCAGCACACCGGCGGTGTAATCCGTCAGAGAGGTGAGCAGTTCACTCAAGCGCTGATTGAAGAAGAGCGCAAAGCCGATCAGCAGCACCAACAGGCCAATCCCCTGCCCCACGCTGAACCGTTCCTTGAACACGAACAGACTGGCGATCAGCAACATGATCGGGCCCATTTGTACCACCAGTTGCGCGGTACCGGGGCTGAGCAGATTCAGGCCCATCAGGTACAGCACGTAGTTGCCGACCAGTCCGAGTACCGCCATCAACACCAGCCAGCCACCACGCGCGCCGAGGACTTTGCGACTCGGCAGGCGTTTCGTCGCCGCCAGATAAATGAACAGACAACCACCGGACACCAGCAGACGAAACCAGGTCACCGTCACCGGGTCCATCACCAACAGCACTTGCTTGAGCTTGATCGGCAGGATTCCCCACAACAACGCGGTCAGCAAGGCCAACAACAAACCATAAACCCAGCGACCCGATGAAATATGCATGCTGACCCCGAAGCCGATTGGCAAAAACGCTCATTCTAGGCCCAGACCGGGGCGCGACACAGGGACAGTTGCCGACGGGCCGCGAATGAAACTGTGCAGGTCGCACCCCTGAAGTTGACGATATGCCGTCGATCAGGTCGCCAGGCGCGACAAGTGGTTCATGCATAAGCTCATTGAAACCGTCATCCGCAGGAGATCGCCCATGTACGGCATGCGCGCCCAAGACAACGCCCCCACCACCCACTTTCGTTGTGACCGGTTGTGTCGTGTGAATGGAGAGCTGTATTTCACCACACGGGAACTCACGCTGGAGGGGCCGTTTGAAAACCGGGAAGCGGCGAAGCGTGAGATTCAGGCGTATATCGAGCGGATGCAGGTTATGTGCATGAGCCGATAGACCGCAGTGTCTGCATTCGCGAGCAAGCCCGCTCCCACATTAACCGTGTCCAACGTTGGAACTCGGTCAAATGTGGGAGCGGGCTTGCTCGCGAATGCGGTTGATCAGGCAACAAAACACTTAAGGTCTAGCGCACCGCCTCAAACAACCCCGTAGCCCCCATCCCGCCGCCCACGCACATGGTGACGATGCCGTAACGCAGGTTACGCCGCTGCAATTCACGCACGATGTGCCCGACCTGACGCGAACCGGTCATGCCGAACGGATGGCCGATGGCAATCGAACCGCCATTGACGTTGTACTTGTCGTTGTCGATTTCCAGCCGATTGCGGCTGTACAGGCATTGCGAGGCGAACGCCTCGTTGAGCTCCCACAGATCAATGTCGCCAACCTGCAACCCCTTGGCCTTGAGCAACTTCGGCACCGAGAACACCGGGCCGATGCCCATTTCGTCCGGCTGACACCCGGCCACGGCAAAACCGCGGAAGAAAGCTTTGGGCTTGAGCCCCAGCGCCAAGGCTTTTTCCAGGCTCATTACCAGGGTCATTGAAGCGCCGTCGGACAGCTGCGACGAGTTGCCGGCGGTTACCGAGCCGTCTTCGGCAAACACCGGTTTCAACCCGGCCAGGCTTTGCAGCGTGGTGTCCGGGCGGTTGCAGTCGTCGTGATCGACGATGCCGTCGAGGATCTGCACCTGGCCGGTGGCCTTGTCTTCAACACGATACTTCACCGCCATCGGCACGATTTCATCGTTGAACAACCCGGCTGCCTGCGCCAGGGCGGTACGTTGCTGGCTTTGCAAGGCGTACAGATCCTGCTCTTGGCGAGTGACGTCGTAACGACGCGCGACGATCTCGGCAGTCTGGCCCATGGGGAAATAGATGCCCGGCACCTGCTCTTTCAGCAGCGGGTTGATCAGGTTGTCGGTGTTGACGCTTTTCATGGTCAGGCTGATCGATTCGACGCCACCGGCGACGATGATGTCGCTGCAACCCGAAGCGATCTGATTGGCCGCAATGGCGATGGCCTGCAAGCCTGACGAACAGAAACGGTTAAGGGTCATGCCACCCGTGCCGATGCCCAGGTGCGACAGCACCGCGACATTGCGACCGATGTTGAAGCCTTGGGCGCCTTCGTTGGAGCCGGCGCCGACGATGCAATCCTCGACACTGGCCGGATCGACGTCATTGCGCGTGAGCAGCGCGTTGACGCAATGTGCCGCCATGTCGTCCGGGCGGGTCATGTTGAACTTGCCGCGAAAGGATTTGGCCAGGCCGGTCCGCACGCTGTCGACGATCACCACTTCACGCATGGCATACACCTCATTGTTGTTGTCAGTCAGGAGTTGGACCGAGCATAAGCCCACCCAATGACTGCCCGCGACAATCATTCACCCCGCGTATGCGTAGCCATCGCTTCAGCGCTTGCGTTTCCTCTCGCGTTTGTCGGACGTTTCGAAGGCTTCTTCCAGCGCCTGGTTGATGGTGCGCAAAACCTTGATCCGCGCCCAGCGCTTGTCGTTGGCTTCCACCAGGGTCCAGGGCGATATCTCGGTGCTGGTGCGATCAACCATATCGCCGACTGCGACGCGGTAATCGTCCCATTTGTCACGATTGCGCCAATCGTCTTCAGTGATCTTGAAGCGCTTGAAGGGGATCTGTTCGCGTTCCTGGAAACGCTCCATCTGAGTCTGTTTGTCGATGGCCAGCCAGAACTTGACCACGATCACTCCGGCATCGGCGATCTGCTCTTCGAAGTCGTTGATCTCGCCGTAGGCGCGCATCCAGTCCGCTTTGCTGCAATAGCCCTCAATGCGCTCCACCAGCACCCGGCCATACCAGGAACGGTCGAACACGGTGAATTTGCCTCGCGCCGGAATATGCCGCCAGAACCGCCAGAGATACGGCTGCGCCCGTTCTTCCTCGGTGGGCGAGGCGATCGGCACGATGTTGTACTGGCGAGGGTCGAGCGCCGCGGCCACCCGACGGATTGCCCCGCCCTTGCCCGCCGCGTCGTTGCCTTCGAACACCGCGATCAACGCATGGCGGCGCATGCGCTTGTCGCGCATCAACCCGGAAAACCGTGCCTGTTCGGTAACCAGCTGCTTTTCGTAATCGTCCTTGTCCAGTTGCAGGGTCAAGTCCAGGCTATCGATCAGATTGAATTGATCGACGCTGGGGAACAACGGTGCGGCGCTGACTTTGTCCGGGTGAATCCTGGGTCTCTTCAGCGCACTTTGCAGGCCATCGAGCAGGATCTTGCCGACCGTAAGGCTGCGATAGCGCTCGTCCACGCCGGCGATCACATGCCACGGTGCATAGTCGCGGCTGGTGCGGCGCAGCACCCGTTCGCCGTACTTCACGAATTTGTCGTAGGTCGCGGATTGTTGCCAGTCCAGCGGGCTGATGCGCCAGCTGTGCAGCGGGTCGTCGGCCAGGACCTTGAGCCGTGCTTTCATTTGTTTTTTGGAGAGGTGAAACCAGAATTTGAAGATCAGCGCGCCCTCGTCGCACAGCATCTTCTCCAACCGCTCGGCCCCGTTGATGCTTTGATCGAGTCGCGGATCCTTGAACAAGCCATGAACCCGTCCTTGCAGCATCTGGCTGTACCAGTTGCCAAAGAAAATCCCCATGCGGCCCTTGGCCGGAAGCATCCGCCAATAGCGCCAGGCCGGCGGTCGCGCCAGTTCTTCGTCGGTCTGCTGGTCGAAGGTGCGGACCTCGATCGAGCGCGGGTCCATCCATTCGTTGAGCAACTTGACCGTCTCGCCCTTGCCGGCGCCTTCGATGCCGTTGATCAAAATGATCACTGGAAAGCGGTGTTGCTGGCGAAGTTCGAACTGCGCTTCGAGCAAGGCTTCACGCAACGCCGGCACTTCGGCTTCATAGGTTTCTTTGTCGATGGCATGACCGATTTCGGCGGATTCGAACATAGAGAGCAGCTCCTTCCAGGATTGAGCAAGACTAGCGGATTGGGCAGGTGGTCATCAGAGAAATTCCCTGAGGACATCAGGCGACGAAAATCCTGTAGGAGCGAGGCTTGCCCGCGAAGTAATGCGCCGCGGTTTATCAGGTATTACGCGCTATCGTTCTTCGCGGGCAAGTCGGATCGCCGCACCGCTCGCTCCTACAGGATTTTGGATCAAGCGCCGCTGCACCGATCGGCTAGAATGGCCACCTTGCCGTTGCCGAGCCTGCCATGAAACCTGTATTGCCCCACGCCCAGCTCGACTGGGACGACCAAGGTCGCCCGCGTTCGCGGGTGTTCGATGATGTGTATTTTTCCGACCTGTCAGGCCTTGAAGAAACCCGTTACGTGTTTCTGCAGCAAAACGATTTGCGCGATCGTTTCGCTGCCTTGCCGGTGGATGGTCGATTGGTGATTGGCGAGACCGGTTTCGGCACCGGGCTGAATTTTCTCTGTGCCTGGCAGTTGTTCGAACAGCACGCGGTGGTCGGTGCGCGCCTGCATTTTGTCAGTGTCGAAAAGTACCCGCTGAGCGCGCCCGATCTGCAACGGGCCTTGGCGTTATGGCCGGAGCTCAAGCCGTTTGCCGATCAATTGCTGGCGCAATACGTAGCGATCCATCAAGGCTTTCAGCGCTTGGTGCTGGACAGCGGCCGCGTCACCCTGACCTTGCTGATCGGCGACGCACTGGAGCAGTTGCCGCAACTGGATGCGCAGATCGACGCGTGGTTTCTCGACGGTTTCGCCCCGGCGAAAAACCCCGACATGTGGACCGCCGAATTGTTTGCCGAACTGGCTCGTCTGGCGGCACCTGGCTCGACCATCAGCACCTTCACCAGCACCGGTTGGGTGCGCCGCTTGCTGAACGCGGCGGGTTTCAAGATGAAGCGCACGCCTGGCATCGGCCATAAATGGGAAATTCTGCGGGGCACCTTCCTCGGTTGGCCTGAAGAGGCCGCTAAACCAGCCGCGACAAAACCATGGTTCGCTCGCCCACAACCGCTGACCGGCAAACGCCACGCCCTGGTGATCGGCGCCGGGCTGGCCGGTTGCGCGAGTGCCGCCAGCCTGGCCGCGCGGGGTTGGCACGTGAGCCTGCTGGACCGCCACGAAGCACTGGCGCAGGAAGCCTCGGGCAATCCTCAGGGTGTGCTATACCTCAAGCTTTCGGCCCATGGCACGGCGTTGTCGCAATTGATCGTCAGCGGTTTTGGCTACACCCGACGTCTGCTCGAACAGCTGCAGCGTGGCGTCGACTGGGACGATTGCGGAGTCTTGCAACTGGCCTTCAATGCCAAGGAAGCCGAGCGTCAGGCGCAATTGGCCGCGGCCTTTTCACCGAGCCTGGTGCACCTGCTCGATCAACCTCAGGCTCGGGCCCGGGCCGGTATCGAATTGGCGCACGGAGGTTTGTTCTACCCCGAAGGCGGCTGGGTTCATCCGCCCGCGTTGTGCCAGTGGCAGGCGTCCTCAACGAACATCCAGTGGCTGCCTCATCGTGAGGTGCTGGAACTGCGCAAGGTCGATGATCAGTGGCAGGCCTGGGACGGCGATGCCCTACTGGCCAGCGCGCCCGTGGTGATTCTGGCCGGCGCCGCCGAGATCAAGCGTTTTCCATACAGCGCCGACCTGCCCCTCAAACGCATTCGCGGCCAGATCACCCGACTGGCGCAAACCCCTGAAAGCCAGAGCCTGGCGACCGTCGTCTGCGCCGAAGGCTATGTGGCGCCGGCACGCCTGGGGGAACACACACTCGGCGCCAGCTTCGATTTCAAGAGCGATGAGCTGACCCCGACCGTCGCCGAACACCTTGGCAACCTGGCGTTGCTCGAGGAAATTTCCACTGATCTGGTCACCCGTCTGCATGTTCCCGACCTGGACCCGCAACAGCTTGAAGGACGCGCGGCATTCCGCTGTACCAGCCCCGACTACCTGCCGATCGTCGGACCGTTGGCCGACCAGGCTGCCTTCGCCGGCGCCTATGCCGCGCTAAGTAAAGATGCCCGGCAAGTGCCCGATGTGCTCTGCCCATGGCTGGACGGTTTTTACGTTAACAGCGGTCACGGTTCTCGCGGTTTGATCACCGCGCCGTTGTCTGGCGAGTTGTTGGCCGCATGGCTTGAAAACGAGCCATTTCCGTTGCCAAAAACAGTGGCCGAGGCCTGCCATCCCAACCGTTTTGCCTTGCGCCAATTGATCCGCGGAAAAGTCTGACGTCTGGACTTATAACTTATCGGTCTAAAACTCCAGGGATTCACTTGGGTCAGTTTCCGGGTACCCGCCGTTTTTGGCGAGGTACCGATTGCCCCTCCCCAACGGAAAAAACCGGTAAGGACTTATGTGCGGATTAGCTGGAGAATTACGTTTCGACCATCAACCTGCGGACCTCGCAGCCATTGAACGAATCACCCATCACCTGGCCCCTCGCGGCCCTGATGCGTGGGGCTTCCACAGCCAGGGGCCGATTGCCCTGGGCCATCGGCGCCTGAAAATCATGGACCTGTCGGACGGCTCGGCCCAGCCGATGATCGACAACCAACTGGGCCTGTCCCTGGCCTTCAACGGCGCGATCTACAACTTCCCGGAACTGCGCACCGAACTGGAAAGCCTCGGTTACGCCTTCTATTCCGGTGGCGACACCGAAGTGCTGCTCAAGGGTTATCACGCTTGGGGCGAAGCCCTGTTGCCCAAACTCAACGGCATGTTCGCCTTCGCTATTTGGGAGCGCGACGCCAAGCGTCTGTTCATTGCCCGCGACCGTCTCGGCGTAAAGCCGTTGTACCTGTCGCGCACTGGTCAACGCCTGCGCTTTGCCTCGGCCCTGCCGGCATTGCTCAAGGGTGGCGACATCAACCCGATTCTCGATCCAGTCGCGATCAATCACTACCTGAATTTCCACGCGGTGGTCCCTGCCCCGCGCACCTTGCTGGCAGGCATCGAAAAGCTGCCCCCGGCGAGCTGGATGCGCATCGAAGCAGACGGCACCACCGAGCAGAAAACCTGGTGGACCCTGCCCTACGGCCCACACACCGACGAGCTGAACCTGACCCTCGAAGACTGGCGTGATCGCGTGCTCGACAGCACCCGTGATGCGGTGGCGATCCGTCAACGGGCGGCGGTGGATGTTGGCGTACTGCTTTCCGGTGGTGTCGATTCGAGCATGCTAGTCGGTCTGTTGCGTGAAGTCGGCGTTGAAAACCTGTCGACCTTTTCCATCGGCTTCCAGGATGCCGGCGGCGAGCGCGGTGACGAGTTCCAGTATTCCGATTTGATCGCCAAGCACTACGGCACCCAACATCACCAACTGCGCATCGACGAAAAAGAGATCATCGAGCAACTGCCCGCGGCGTTCCGCGCCATGAGCGAGCCGATGGTCAGCCATGACTGTATCGCGTTCTATCTGCTGTCTCGCGAAGTGGCCAAGCATTGCAAGGTGGTGCAAAGCGGTCAGGGTGCGGACGAGTTGTTCGCCGGGTATCACTGGTATCCGCAAGTGGACGGTGCGAGCGATCCGTACGCGGCGTATCGCGATGCGTTTTTCGACCGCAGCTACGCCGACTACGCCGCCACGGTGCAACCGAAATGGCTGACGGCCAACGACGCGGCCGGCGACTTCGTGAAAGAACATTTCGCCCAGCCCGGCGCCGACGCAGCCGTGGACAAAGCCCTGCGTCTGGACAGCACCGTGATGCTGGTGGACGACCCGGTCAAACGCGTCGACAACATGACCATGGCCTGGGGTCTGGAAGCGCGTACGCCGTTTCTCGACTATCGCCTGGTGGAATTGTCGGCGCGGGTGCCGGGCAAATTCAAGCTGCCGGATGGCGGTAAGCAAGTGTTGAAAGAAGCGGCGCGGCTAGTCATTCCGAGTGAAGTGATTGACCGCAAAAAGGGCTACTTCCCGGTCCCCGGCCTCAAGCATTTGCAGGGCGACACGCTGAACTGGGTGCGTGAACTGCTGCTCGACCCGAGTCAGGATCGTGGCCTGTTCAACCCCGCCATGCTCGACCGCCTGCTGACCGATCCACAAGGTCAACTGACCCCGTTGCGCGGCTCCAAGCTGTGGCAATTGGCAGCCCTGAACCTGTGGCTCAGTGAACAAGGAATCTGATCGATGAAACCTCACGCCACGGCTTACAGCCAACGCTTGTTGCGCGGTCAGACGCCCTCCTACGAACGCTTGCAGGCGCGCCTGGCCGAAGACGGCAGTGAATTGGGCGCTGCACCCATCGCGGTGCATTGCGGCTGGGGCCGGTTGCTGATCGGCCATACCTTTCCCGATGCCGCGAGCCTTGCCCAAGAGTTGCTCAACGAGCAGCCCGGTGAGCGGGACATCGCCTTGTACGTGGCCGCGCCCCAGCAAGTGCTGGGGCTGGAACCGGCGCAACTGTTTCTCGACCCGTCCGACACCTTGCGTTTGTGGTTCAGCGATTACCGTCAGGCCACCCGAGTATTCCGCGGTTTTCGCATCCGTCGGGCGCAAAGCGAGGCAGACTGGCAGGCCGTCAATCAGCTGTATCAGGCGCGCGGCATGCTGCCGATTGATGCGAACTTGCTAACGCCTCATCACCAGGGCGGCCCGGTTTACTGGCTGGCCGAAGATGAGGACAGCGGCGCGATCATCGGCAGCGTCATGGGCCTGAATCATCACAAGGCGTTCAACGATCCGGAAAACGGCAGCAGCCTGTGGTGTCTGGCGGTCGATCCACAATGCTCCCGTCCTGGCGTTGGTGAAGTGCTGGTGCGGCACTTGATCGAACACTTCATGAGCCGTGGCCTGAGTTACCTGGACCTGTCGGTGCTGCACAACAACCGTCAGGCGAAAAGCCTTTACGCCAAGCTCGGTTTTCGCAACTTGTCGACCTTCGCCATCAAGCGCAAAAACGGCATCAACCAACCGTTGTTTCTCGGCCCTGGCCCGGAAGCCGAGTTCAATCCGTATGCGCGAATCATCGTCGAAGAGGCTCACCGGCGCGGCATTGATGTGCAGGTGGACGACGCGCAAGCCGGCTTGTTTACCTTGATTCACGGCAGTCGACGGGTGCGTTGCCGCGAATCCCTGAGCGATCTGACCAGCGCCATCAGTATGACGTTGTGCCAGGACAAAAGCCTGACCCACAAGGTGCTGAAAAACGCCGGCCTTAAACTGCCCGCCCAACAACTGGCGGGAAGCGCGGACGACAACCTGGCGTTTCTCGATGAGCACGAACGGGTGGTGGTCAAACCGCTGGACGGTGAACAGGGCCAAGGGGTGGCGGTGGATTTACGCACCCTCGAAGAGGTCCAGCACGCCATCGAAAACGCCCGCGCGTTCGACAGTCGAGTGCTGCTGGAAAGCTTCCATGAAGGCTTGGATTTGCGGATTCTGGTGATCGGTTTCGAAGTGGTCGCGGCCGCCATTCGCCGGCCGGCAGAAGTGGTGGGCGATGGTCAGCATTCCATCGGCGCGCTGATCGAAGCCCAGAGCCGTCGTCGTCAGGCGGCGACCAGCGGTGAAAGCAAAATCCCGCAGGACCATGAGACCCAGCGCACGTTGCAGGCGGCGGGTTATGACTACAGCAGCATTCTGCCGGCTGGCGAGCACTTGTTCGTGCGGCGCACGGCGAATCTTCATACCGGCGGCATTCTTGAAGACGTCACGGCGATTCTGCATCCGACCTTGGTGGATGCGGCAGTGCGCGCGGCGCGGGCGCTGGATATTCCGATGGTCGGGCTCGACCTGATGGTGCCGGCCGCCGACCAGCCGGAGTATGTGTTTATCGAAGCCAATGAACGCGCCGGGCTGGCCAACCATGAGCCGCAGCCGACGGCCGAGCGGTTTGTGGATTTGTTGTTTCCGCATAGCCAGCAGGCGGCCACTTAGTGATGTAGTGCCTGGACGGGCGCCTTCGCGGGCAAGCCTCGCTCCTACGGGATTACGCGGTCAAATGTAGGAGCGAGGCTTGCCCGCGAAGACGGCCGAACAGACACAAAAGATTCTTTCCATTCATGATCATTCCCACGCTCCGCACGGGAATGACTCCTCGGACGCGCAGCAATCGCTGGGGACGCAGAGCGTCCCTGACTGCATTCCCACGCAGAGCGTGGGAACGATCAGCTCTCAACCCATCAGGAGTTTCCATGACCAGCAAAATTCCCGAACCGGATCTCAATTACCTGCAAAAAGTCCTGCTGGAAATGCTCGCCATTCCCAGCCCCACCGGGTTCACCGACACCATCGTGCGTTACGTTGCCGAACGCCTCGAAGAGCTGGGCATTCCCTTTGAGATGACTCGTCGCGGCACCATCCGCGCCACCCTCAAGGGCAAGAAGAACAGCCCGGACCGCGCCGTCTCCGCTCACTTGGACACCATTGGCGCGGCGGTTCGCGCGATCAAGGACAACGGTCGCCTGACCCTGGCACCCGTCGGTTGCTGGTCCAGCCGTTTTGCCGAGGGCAGCCGTGTCAGTCTGTTCACCGACAACGGCGTGATCCGCGGCAGCGTGTTGCCGTTGATGGCTTCCGGGCACGCGTTCAACACCGCCGTGGATGAAATGCCGATCAGCTGGGATCACATCGAATTGCGCCTGGACGCCTACTGCGCCACCCGCGCCGATTGCGATTCGCTGGGGATCAGCGTCGGCGATTTCGTCGCCTTCGACCCGTTGCCGGAGTTCACCGAAAGCGGCCACATCAGCGCCCGTCACCTCGATGACAAGGCCGGCGTTGCCGCCCTGCTGGCGGCGCTGAAAGCCATTGTCGACAGCGGCGAAGAACTGATGATCGACTGCCATCCGCTGTTCACCATCACCGAAGAAACCGGCAGCGGCGCGGCGGCTGCCCTGCCTTGGGATGTCAGCGAATTCGTCGGCATCGACATCGCACCGGTCGCGCCCGGCCAGCATTCCAGCGAACACGCGGTGAGCGTGGCGATGCAGGATTCCGGCGGGCCTTATGACTATCACCTGTCGCGCCACTTGCTGCGGCTTGCCAGCGACAACGAACTGCCGGCGCGCCGCGATCTGTTCCGCTATTACTTCAGCGATGCTCACTCGGCCGTCACTGCTGGCCATGACATTCGCACCGCCCTGCTGGCCTTCGGTTGCGACGCCACCCACGGCTATGAACGCACCCACATCGACAGCCTCGCCGCCCTCAGTCGCCTGCTCGGCGCCTATATCCTCAGCCCGCCAGTGTTCGCCAGCGATGCACAACCGGCCAAGGGATCGCTGGACCGGTTCAGTCACCAGATCGAACACGAGACGCAGATGGAAAGCGATACGCGGGTGCCGTCGGTGGATAGCTTGGTGGGGCAGCGCTCGGAGAGCTGATTCTTTTCTTGAGGTATTGGGTGTTTGATCTATCGCCTTCGCGGGCAAGCCTCGCTCCTACAGAGCAATATATCCCTCACGACGCGTACCTGTAGGAGCGAGGCTTGCCCGCGAAGGCGGTAGATCAGGCGCCACATCAGACTCAGGCTAGCCGCAATCACCCATTCGCCGTAGCATCGCGCCATTGTTTAGCCGAGGTGCCTTATGCTGATCCCCCACGACCAACTTGAAGTCGACACGCTGACCCGTCTGATCGAGGATTTCGTAACCCGTGACGGCACGGACAACGGCGATGACACACCGCTGGAAACCCGCGTTTTACGTGTTCGCCAGGCATTGACCAAGGGCCAGGCGCTGATCGTCTTCGATCCGGAAAGCGAGCAATGCCAGTTGATGCTCAAGCACGACGTGCCCAAGCATCTGTTCGACTGAGGTTCTTAACGCGCTTTCGCTTTGGCCTGTTTGATCTGGATGCGCTCATAGACTTCGGCGCGATGTACGTTGACCTGCTGCGGCGCTTCAACACCGAAGCGCACGCTGCTTCCGTTAACGGCGAGAACCCGCACGGTGATGTTGTCACCAATGGATATCAACTCGCCCACAACGCGGCTAAGTACAAGCATGGCATTCATCCTTCAGGGTTACCGGCCCTTGAAGATGCCCGGCGCGCAGCGGGTCTTCAATGCAACGACAACAAAACAGTCTCGCCCTACAGCGCAGGATGCAGAGCCCTGAAGGACGTATCCGACAAACCGATCTGAATGAAGGACCAATCCTTCAGGAAACGGAAAAGCGCGGACCAAACAGGATGACGCTCGCTCCGATCACACACAGCGCCACGCCAATCCAGTCCGAGCCCAGTGGACGAATCCGCTCGACCACTGCCAGCCAACCGATCGACGCAATGATGTAGATGCCACCGTAGGCGGCATAAGCGCGGCCGGCGTAGCTCGCTTCGACCCGGGTGAGCAGCACCGCGAACACCATCAGGCTTAGCAATGCCGGGACGATCCACCAAGCGCTTTTACTCTGGCGCAGCCACATCCAGAAAGCGAAGCAGCCGGCGATTTCGAATAGCGCGGCGAGGAAAAACCACAGGTAATTGAGCATGCAGATGTCTCGTGAGGATGACCGGTTGCGGCCACCCTAACGATGGTGTTGCGCACGGGCAAGTTCAGCCTGCGGATTGTTTGGCCTTGGCGCGCATTTTGTCAGCCATCACGGTCATTTCTTTGTAGAGCAGTTGCGGGTCTTTTTGCTTGATCGCCCAGGCCATGCGGCCCTGTTCGTGAGGCAGGATCAAGAATTCGCCGGCGGCGACTTGCTGATAGATGTAATCGGCAATGTCGGCAGCACTGATCGGCGAGCTTTCCAGCAATTTGCCCACCTGGGCTTTCATGGCCGGTGTCGGGCCACGGAAGGAGTCCAGCAGGTTGGTCTGGAAGAATGACGGGCAGACCACATGCACGCTGACTTCCTCGTGAGCCAGTTCAATCAACAGACTTTCGGACAAAGCCACCACACCCGCCTTGGCCACGTTGTAGTTGCTCATGGCCGGACCTTGCATCAGTGCGGCCATCGAGGCGATGTTGATGATCTTGCCTTTGCTTTGCTCCAGCAGCGGCAGGAACGCCTTGCAGCCCTTGACCACGCCCATCAGGTTTATCGCGATCTGCCAGTCCCAGTCTTCCAGCGACAGTTCACTGAAGAACCCGCCCGAGGCCACGCCGGCGTTGTTGACGATGACGTCAATGCCGCCGAGCTTCTCTTCACAGGCTTGGGCGAAAGCCGTTAGTTGGCTGTAGTCGCGCACATCACAACGCTGAATGAAACCATCACCGCCGGCTTCGCGAACCAGCTTCAGGGTCTCTTGCAGGCCAGGCTCGCTGACATCCGACAAGGCCAGTTGCCAGCCTTCACGCGCCCAGCGCAGCGCGATTTCGCGACCCAGGCCCGAGCCCGCGCCAGTGATCATCATGCGATTTTGCATAGCAAACAGCCTTGTTGTTCCGGGAAAGATGTACCGAGTGTAGCGAAGGATAATGCGCGACCCACGCTCCATCAGATTGCTGAATGGCCAGCAATGAACCACGGCGCGGTCCAGTTGTTTCAACTTTGAGACGCAGTAAAAGAAATAAGCGTGCTTTCCAAAAACATTAAAAAAAACTGGAATTTTTCGTCATATCCATGAGTCGGAATTTGTAAGCAGCTAGGATTAATACATGTCCAGCTGATGGCTAAAACGCTAGGTCAATCCACAACGCTTCCAACAAGGAAACAGACATGGGCACAATTCTTATCGTTATTCTTATCCTGTTGTTGATAGGTGGCTTGCCGGTCTTCCCGTACTCCAGTAGTTGGGGTTACGGCCCGTCCGGTATCATCGGCGTAGTGTTGGTAGTGCTGTTGATCCTGCTGCTGCTTGGCAAGATATGAAGGTTTTGCCGGCAAAAAAAAGAGGCCCTGCGAAGGGCCTCTTTTTTATTGCGCAAAAAATTTAGTCCGGCTTGCCGTCAACTACACCGGCGGTGTTATCGATCAGGCTTTTGGAGGCCGTCTGGATAAACGACTCGAGCTTCTGCTTGAGCGCCGCTTCATCAGCCGATGCCGGGATCACTTCGCCTTTCGGATTGGCGCCCAGTTCGTATTGATACAACTTCGGCGGCATCTCTTTGGGCAGTACCAGCACGCGATCCGCAGTGAGCAACGCGACCGTCTGATCGCTGCCCGACGGCTTGATTACGCCAAAACCCTTGTCGCCTTCCGGCAGGTTCAGCAAGTCGCGACCCCAGCATTGATGAACCACATCTCCACCAACACGGCCCATGATGGTCGGCACGATGTCGATCTGGGTGCCGACGGTGTGGTCGACCTGGCCGAATTTTTCCTGAACGCCCGGCCCGATCAGCAGCATCGGCACGTTGAAGCGGCCCAGGTCCATTTCAGTGATCTGCTGTTCGTTGCCAAAACCGTGGTCGCCGACCACCACAAACAGGGTTTCCTTGAAATACGGCTCTTTGCGGGCCTGTTCGAAGAATTGACCCAACGCCCAGTCTGAGTAGCGCATGGCGGTCAAGTGTTCGTTGAGGCTGCCGCGATCGGTCACAGGTTTCACCGGCAATGGCGTCGGCAACGCGTACGGCGTGTGGTTGGACAGCGTTTGCAGCAAGGCATAGAACGGCTTTTTGTCCTTGCCATCGCGGGCCTTCAGCTCCTCCAGACCACGGTTGAACATGTCCTGGTCAGACACACCCCAAGTCGGATCGGAGAACACCGGGTTAACGAAGTCATTACGACCGATGAAATTGGTCATGCCCTGGTTGCTGAAGAAGCCCGACTGGTTGTCCCAGGCGAAGTCGCCGTTGTAGACGTACACATCGTCGTAGTCACGCACGCTGAGCAACTGCGGCAGGCCGGACAGCTTGTGGCTGCCTTCAGGCGTTTGCATCAGGTATTCGAAACCCGGCAAGTTCGGGAAGCAGGCCATGGTGGCGAACATGCCCTGGTGGGTATGGGTGCCGTTGGAGAAGAAGCGGTCGAACAGCAGGCCTTCTTTCGACAATTTGTCGAAGTACGGGGTGATTTCACCCGGACGACCCAAAGCGCCCACCGAGTGACCGGCGAAGCTTTCCATCAGGATCACCACGACGTTCTTGATCGGCAGTGTCTTGTTGGTGTCGGGGCTGAAATTGCGACGCACCGCGGCGGTCTCGGGATCGACCAGCTTGTCGCTCGGGGTCAGCAACAAATCGCGCACGGTCTGCTGGGCCAGGGGCTGTGGCAGTGTGGCTTTCCAGACATTGTCGCGATGTTCGGACATCCGGCTCTTGGCCGCCGCGATCAACGAAAGTGTGCCATTGAGGCCCAACTGGTTGGCGAAATTCGAGTCGGTGGTGTAAACGTCACCCCAACGCATTGGCGGGCCCTGACGCAGAGTGCCACGAGCCGCAACCACGCAGACCAGCAGGCAGACCACGAACACGACGCCACGCGCATACCACGGAGCGACCTGCCGCGTACCAATGCTGCCACCGCTGAACGGCCCGCGAGGACGCGTGGCACGGTCGGCACCCTTGAACGCGAGGGTCAGGATCAACGTGCCCACGGCCCAGGCCAACAGGTAACGAACCACCGGAAAACCGTACCAGAGCATGCTCATCACGGTTTTCGGGTCTTCGTTCACGTACTGGAAGACCAGACCGTTGAGGCGCTGGTGGAACTCGCGGTAAAAGTCCATCTCCATCAGGCCGAGGAACAGCGCGATGCTCGAGACAACGGTCAGCCACAGTCGGAAGAATCCGCGGGCGGCCATCGCTCGGGCGCTGAACAATGCCAGCAGCAGCGGAATGCTGAGGTAAACCACCAGGCGCAAGTCGAACCGCAGGCCGTTGGCGAACGCTTCCAGAAAGGTCGAAGCGGGAGTGTCGAGGATCATCGAGCTGTTGTAGACCAGCAGCGCCACGCGCAGCAGGCTGAACATGACCATCATGACCAGGGCACACAATAGCGTGTAGGCCAGATGCGATTTGACGGTCGGTTGCAGCAGGCGACTAGAAGCTCGCTGCTGACTCAGGGCGTCCGGGTTTGCCATGTCGTTTTAGGACCCATTGGAAGTTGAAGTTTCAAAAATACAGCGGCGCCTTGCCTTTATGCTGGTCAGAGCGAGCAGAACCTGTGGGAGCGGGCCTGCATTTAACTGACCGGCATCAGCTGTCTTGCCCTCTGTCGGCCGTCCTCGGCCTCGGGGCTTGCGCGGTGCGCAAATGTTGCACGATCACCCGCGGCATTACCATTGATTACTGACTCGCAGGCCCCGACTGCCGCTTGCAGCGTTCTGGGACAAGAGACGTGGCGCAAAGTTGCTCAGGCTTACGGGCTGACGCGCGGGTGAATTGTCTTGGAGGCTTTGTGAAAATTTCGTTCAACGCATATCCAGAAACAAAATAAAGCCCCGCCCCTTGGTAAAAAACGCTAACGCCCCGATCAAATCGGGGCGCTGTTGAACGGGATTATCAAAAGTATACGCGGTTACTTCTCGGCACGTTCTTTCAGGGCTTTGAGGGTGTTGAACGGCGCATCGACCACAAACTTGTTGGCCAACCATGACGGCACGCTGCCGCCGGGTTCGGTATGGGCCTGGTAAGTCACTTCAACTTGGTCGCCTTTAGGCACGAGCTTCCAGAAACCTTTGACCTGAGCCACCCGCACAAAATCTTTTTCTTGCGCAATGTACTTGGGCTGACCTTCCAACTCGCGGGTCAGGCTGCCATCGGCACCTTCAACAGTGGTGACATGCAATACGGAGTCGCGAGGAGTGACCGGCCAAGGGGTATTGAACTGTGTGTAGGTCCAGCTCTGGTTGCCTTCATGTTTGAGCAACTTCTGAGTCTTGCACTCGTGAATCCATGCGCAGGCACCCGGTAAGTCTTCCTGCAATGCACGCAGTTTGGCCATGGTGGTCTTCATGACGGTCACGCCACGGTACGCCTTGTATTGGGAACCGGCCACTTCACTCAAGGACACCTTGATGCCCTCTTCTTCCTTGGCGGTTTTCCATTCTTCGGCCTGGGCCGTGGAGGCCAGCAAAACCGTCAAACCACACAGCACAGCCATACGATGCAGCGAACCCATAGTCTTTTTCCTTATTGTCGAAGTTCCGTTCGTTGAACACATCACGCGGCGGTCATTTGTTCCCACCAGCCCAGCAATTTGATCGCTTCGTCGCGGCTGCTTCCGCAGACCTCGACATCGGCTTCAAATGCCGAACACACCGCAGGACGTTCCGGCTCGCCGAAAATGCTGCACAGATTATCGACAGACAGCTGTACGCAACGCTCTCCGGCGGCTTTGCCATTGGGCATGCCGGGAATCGGCGAACTGATGGAAGGGGCAATGCAACAGGCGCCACAGCCTTCACGGCATCTCATGACGACAAGCTCCTCGCGACGGGCAATGTGTTAAAGGGACGGGGCACAGAGTAACGGCTAAAACGACTGTTTAAAATTACCTGAGCCCGGGTTTTTTAGCTAAAACGAACGTGACTGACCAGTCTCCGACAAAGCGTCTGGTCCGCGGGTCACGATTGGAAAGGATTTACTGCTTGAACTCGAAGTCCAGCGCTGCACCTTCAACTTCCCGACGCTCTTCATTGCGCAATTGCAGCTGCATCTCGTTGCTGAGCAGACGACCGTTGAGCTGGAACGGGCTGCTCTTGTCACCGAACATTTGCGGCAACAGCGCATCGCGTTGGGGCAACGTTACTGTGCCGACCGGCTTCAGTTCCTCGACCATGTCCTTGGGCAGGCTCAAGTCGAGATTTGCCGAAGGGAGTTTGGTTTTCACGACTTCACTGGCCGGTTTCGACTTGGAAGCAATGGGGGAACGTTTCTTTACCGCTGCAGCCTTCTTTTTGGCCGGCGCGGCTTTTTTGACCGGCGCCGCTTTCTTCGCAGGTGTGCTAGCTGTCGGTTTTTCCTGAACGGAAGCCGCCATGACGCCTTCCGGGTGACAGGTCATTAGCAGGCAGATCAACAACCAGGCGGCAGGAAAAATCGGCTTCATGGACCCAACGGCGTGAACGGCAGAAGGCTATATGCTCGCCTGTTGGAGACGACAAGACAAGCGGCCAGTTCACAACTGCCCGGCCGCTCAAAAACCGCTCGCCGTCTCCTGACAAAGTTGCGTCGCCAGCAACCCCAACGTCATCAATGCACGCTCGGCCTCGCGGTTCCATGGGATGCCACAGTTCAGGCGAATGCAGTGATTGAACTGCTCGGTATTACTGAAAATCAGCCCCGGCGCAATGCTGATACCCTGCTGCAACGCGCGCACATGCAGTTCCTGCGTATTCACCCGCCCCGGCAGGCTGACCCACAGAATGAAGCCGCCGGTGGGCCGGGTCATCTGCGTGCCTTCCGGGAAGTGCTGCTGCACCGCCAGTTGAAAGGCGCTGAGATTCTTGCGGTACTCCTGACGGATGTAGCGCAAATGCCGATCGTAACCGCCGTTCTCCAGATAGGCCGCGATGCCCATTTGCGTGACGCTGCAGGCTGAATGGGTACTGAAGGTCTGCAAGCGCTGGATTTCCTGCTGGTACTTGCCGGCAATCATCCAGCCGATGCGCACACCGGGCGACAGGGTTTTGGAGAAGCTGGAGCAATAGATCACCCGATCCAGCCGGTCATAAGCCTTGAGCGATTTGGTGCGACCCTGCTCGAACATCAGCTCGCCGTAGATATCGTCTTCGACGATCTGGATATCGAAATCCGACGCCAGGCGCAGCAGTTGTTTCTGCCGCTCTTCGGGCATGGTGCCGCCCAGGGGGTTGCTCAAACGCGTGGTCAGCACCAGCGCCTTGATCGACCATTGGTTGGCCGCCAGTTGCAGGGCTTCGAGGCTCATGCCGGTGGCTGGATCGCTGGGGATCTCGATGACTTTCAACCCCAGCAGGTCAGCCAGTTGCAGTAAACCGTAGTAAGTTGGCGACTCGGCCGCGATCAGGTCGCCCGGCCGGGTCAATACGCGCAGAGACATCTGCAACGCATCGACGCAGCCGTGGGTGATCACCACTTCCGACGGGTCGACCACCACGCCGGCGTCGCGCATGCGGATCGCCACTTGCCGACGCAACGGTTCGAAGCCGGGGCTGAACATGTAGCTGAACGCCCGCGGGCTATGGAAACGGGTGACTTTGGCCAGTTGCTGATGCAGCGCCCGCACCGGTAGATAGTCGACACTCGGTACGGCGGCGCCCAACGGAAAGACGCCTTCGCGGCGGGATTCGACCAGAACTTGCTGAATGATACTGCTGCGTGTGACCAGACCAGGTCGCTCGACCCGGGCAATGTCCGGGGTTGGCGCCGTGAGCGCCGGCGTCTGGTGCACGTAGTAGCCGGATTGCGGCCGGGCGCGGATCAGCCCCTGATCTTCAAGGTTGGCGTAGGCCTGCAACACCGTTGCATGGCTGACGTTGAGCTGCGAGCTCATCTTGCGCACCGAAGGCACGCGCTCCCCCGGTTGATAAACACCGCGGCGGATGTCTTCGGCCAGTTGCTGAGCAATTCGTTGATAGAGCAAGAGATTGGTCATGACGCAGCACTCGATTTCACGGGCATTTTATTCTTGTGTGAAACAATACCGGAACAGTTTTGAAGTGTACTGGGACAGTTATCACAATAGTCGACCGTACAGTGCATTGTCAGCAAAAACTGTACTGCTTTTATGGGTTGTCAGGCGAAAAAAAACCCGGCGCTGACTGACAGGCCGGGTTTTCCAGTAACGCAGCCCTTAGCGGGCGGCGCCGAGCTGGCCTTTTTCGTCGGAGAACACAATTTCCACTCGACGGTTCTGTGCACGACCACGTTCTGAGGCGTTCACGTCCACCGGGTATTCATCGCCATAGCCTTCGACCTGGATGCGTTTGTCGTCAATACCCAGGTCCGTCAGCACGTCAGCCACCGATTGCGCACGGTCGCGGGACAGCTTGAGGTTTTCCTGTTTACCGCCAGTGCTGTCGGTATAACCTTCGATTCGCACCACGCGCTTGGGATTGAGCTGCAAGAACTGGACGATCTTCAACACCACACGATTTGCCGAGTTCTTCAGCTCTGCCTGGCCGGTATCGAACAGCACATCGCCCAAGGTCATCACCAGACCACGGTCGGTTTGGGTAGTTGCCAACGCCACGATCTGCTCTTCGAGCCATTTGCCCTGTTGCTGCACGCTGAGCAACTTGGACTCACGCAGGGCCAATTGCAGGCGCTGACGCTCGAGTTCGAGCTTCGCCGCGCGCTCCTCGTTGAGCACTTGATTGGTATGTTCCCGGGCGATTTCGCTGTAGCGCCGGCTCAGGTAGGCGTAATGTACAACGTCCGAACCGCTGCCCCAGTAGCTGGACAGACGATCGGCGCGGGCCAGCGACTCGCCGGCACGGATCACGTCTTTGGGCGCAATGCGCAGCACGTTGGAGTCTTCCTTGACCTTCTGAAAATCGGTGCCGGCCTGCTGGATAGCCGCTTCGCTGTGTTGACCAGCGCAGCCATAAAGGCTTGCGCAACCGACCAGGATCAAGCCGCCGAGTGCTTTGGTTTTCAGGCTCATTGGGCATCTCCCAGTTGCTTGCGCAGGCGAGTGATGCGGGTATTGAGCATGTTCAACTGCTCCTCGCTCTTGAGGGTCAGAACCCGGGCTTCGGCCAGGCGCGCGTCCAGCTCGGCCTGTTCGGCCCGCATGCGCGCATTTTTGAAGGATTGGTCGGCCATGTTGCCCTTGGCACGCTTGAACTTGTCCTCGGCCAGTTTCAGCTCTGGCACTTCGTCGGCGGTAGCACCCACGGCCTTGGCTTGTTCGAGGGCCTGTTCGGTCAGGCGTATTTGTTCATTCGGCGCCGGATCGGCTGCACAACCCGCCAGAGCCAGAACGGCCAGGGCAGCGAAAAGAGGTCGAATACTCACTAAGAATCCCTACTGTATTGGGGTACTGACAGGTTGTGGCTGCGGTTGTGAGCGTTGCGCTTTCCAACGCTCGATATTGCGCAGCAGCGCAGCTTCCGTCAGTCCGGACGCGGGCAATTCTGTCATCTTTTTGGCCAGCTGTCCGCGCAACCAAGGATCGTTGCAGGCAGAGTTATGGGAAACCGCGAGGTACAGGCCGGGTTTGTCGATGGGGTGTGGGTGGGCCATCAAGTCATTGGCCATCCCCAGCGTTTGCACCAGGGCCATGCCCGAGTAGCGTCCGGCGAGGACAAATTCCACCTCGTTCAGCAGCAATTTCTGAAAGGCCTGGGTCAGATTGGGCGTGCGCAACAGGGTCAATTGCTGCTCGGCAAAAGTACCAAATGAGGGGGTTACCCGAGCCTTTTCCGACAAGGCGCCGGGATGACCGCGAAGGTCCTGCGCTTCGTTGTAGACCAGTAATGAATCGTTGCGGGTCCAGACCAGGTAATCGTTTTCCAGCAGCGGAGGATGGATGTAATCCAGATTTTCCAGCTCACTGACCGTCAACGGCGCATCGGCCAGCATGTCCATGCGCCCGCTGCGCACTTCGTCCAGGGCCTGGGAGCGTTTACCGGCGTAAAGCAGCTCTACCTTGATGCCCAACTCCCCCGCCACTTGCTGCAACAGATCAGCGCTGGCGCCAATCAGATGCCTGGGGTTTTGCGGGTCTTGCCACAGGTACGGCGGCGCGTCCGGGCTGCCAGTCACCACCAAGCGCTCGCATTTCCCCGCGGCAGCAGACAGCCCCGGCGACAGCGTCATCCCCAGCAGTAATGACCAGCCACATACGCGGCGCAAATCCATGGCGACACTCCCTACAACCCAATTTTTTCGCCCATAAAAAAAGCCCGACCAAAAGGCCGGGCTCTTTATAAGTCAAGCTGCCGGATTAGACCAGCTTCTCGAACTCGGGGATGGCTTCGAACAAGTCCGCCACCAGGCCGTAATCGGCCACCTGGAAGATCGGCGCTTCTTCGTCCTTGTTGATCGCAACGATCACTTTGGAGTCTTTCATGCCGGCCAAGTGCTGGATCGCGCCGGAGATACCGACGGCGATGTACAGCTGTGGCGCAACGATCTTGCCGGTCTGACCGACCTGCATGTCGTTGGGTACAAAACCTGCGTCGACCGCGGCGCGGGAAGCACCGACGGCAGCGCCCAGCTTGTCGGCCAGGGCGTACAGGTGTTTGAAGTTGTCGCCGTTCTGCATGCCGCGACCGCCGGAAACGACGATTTTGGCAGCGGTCAGTTCCGGACGATCGGACTTGGCCAGTTCTTCGCCGACGAAGCTCGAAGTGCCAGCGTCGTGAGCAGCCGCAACTGCTTCAACGGCAGCCGAACCACCTTCAGCGGCAACCGGGTCGAAACCGGTGGCACGCACGGTGATCACTTTGACAGCAGCGTTGGACTGTACGGTAGCAATGGCGTTACCGGCGTAGATCGGGCGCTTGAAGGTGTCAGCGCTTTCGACCGAGATGATCTCGGAGATCTGGTCAACGTCCAGGTTTGCGGCAACGCGCGGCAGGATATTTTTGCCGTTCGAAGTAGCGGCAGCCAAGATGTGGCTGTAGCCCTTGCCCAACTCTGCAACCAGCGGAGCAATGTTCTCCGGCAGTTGATGAGCGTAAGCGGCATTGTCAGCGTTCAGGACTTTGCTCACGCCAGCGATTTTCGCAGCGGCTTCAGCCACGGCGCCAACGCCCTGACCTGCAACCAGAACGTGGATATCGCCACCGATTTTGGCAGCAGCAGCCACGGTGTTGAGCGTGGCCGGGGCCAGTACTTTGTTGTCGTGTTCAGCAATAACCAAGATAGTCATTTAGATTACCTTCGCTTCGTTTTTCAGTTTCTCGACCAGTTCAGCCACCGACTTGACCTTGATACCCGCGCTGCGTGCAGCCGGCGCTTCGACTTTCAGAGTCTTGTTGGTGGAGGCGGTGGAAACGCCCAAAGCGTCCGGAGTCAGCACTTCGAGAGGCTTCTTCTTGGCTTTCATGATGTTTGGCAGAGACGCATAGCGCGGCTCGTTCAAACGCAGGTCGGTGGTGACGATGGCTGGCAGTTTCAGGGAAACCGTCTGCGCGCCGCCGTCGATTTCGCGAGTCACGGCAACGCTGTCGCCGGACACTTCGACTTTCGAAGCGAAGGTGCCCTGACCGTAGCCGCTCAATGCAGCGAGCATCTGGCCAGTCTGGTTGTTATCGCTGTCGATGGCTTGTTTGCCGAGGATCACCAGCTGAGGCTGTTCCTTGTCGACAACAGCTTTCAACAACTTGGCAACCGCCAGGGAAGTCAGATCTTCAGCGGATTCGACGAGGATGGCGCGGTCGGCACCCAGAGCCAGCGCGGTGCGCAGTTGCTCTTGAGCGGTGGACGGGCCGATGGAGACGACGACGATTTCAGTCGCAACGCCTTTCTCTTTCAGACGTACGGCTTCTTCCACTGCGATTTCGCAGAATGGGTTCATCGACATCTTGACGTTAGCGAGGTCGACGCCGGAATTGTCCGCCTTGACACGAACCTTGACGTTGTAATCCACAACGCGTTTGACAGCTACAAGAACCTTCATGGATTCCTCGTTACTCTCCGGTGAAAAGAAAGTCGCCTAGGCGAACCTGGCGGTTGATGCTCATCGGCGCAAGGGCACCTCTAAAAACGCTGGCAGGTGTAACGGGTGAACTCTGCTCACGAGGCTGATGACCGTTCGTCAGTGGTGACTGATAAGTCATTCATAATCGCGGCGTGTAAACTGCGCATCTGACCTGCACTGCGCATCACCTTATACTGCCATCGCCCTGTCTTTAGAGGTGCTCTTGAAACCAACAGTCAGCCTACGGCGAGCGCAAAACCGACCGTATCTTGACCGGAACGCCTATTCCGGTCAATACGGCAAAATAGCCGTTCATAAGCCGCGTGACTTTGATTTCTCTGGCTTTGAGCCAATTCAAACAAACGTTTGTATTGGACGCTAGGAGTGGTGTAGATATAATGCGCCACCTAGAGAGAAAGGTGGTCATCCATTGTCCCTTCCGGCAGTTACCGGAGGAAATAATGGATGCAACGCCAAACCTCCAATTAGAAAAAAACTGTTGAGCCTTGAGTAGGAGATAGCCTGTGGAACGCGAATACATGGAATTCGACGTGGTCATCGTCGGTGCCGGCCCCGCTGGCCTGTCCGCCGCCTGCCGTTTGAAGCAGAAGGCCGCCGAAGCCGGTAAGGAAATCAGCGTCTGCGTGGTCGAAAAAGGCTCCGAGGTCGGCGCTCACATCCTGTCCGGTGCCGTGTTCGAACCACGCGCCCTGAACGAATTGTTCCCGGACTGGAAAGAACTCGGTGCGCCGCTGAATACGCCAGTCACACGCGATGACATCTTCGTGCTCAAGAATGCCGACAGCGCGCAGAAGATTCCTGACCTCTTTGTGCCCAAGACCATGCACAACGAAGGCAACTACATCATCTCCCTGGGCAATCTGTGCCGCTGGCTGGCCCAGCAGGCCGAGAACCTGGGCGTGGAAATCTACCCGGGCTTCGCGGCCCAGGAAGCACTGTTCGACGAGAACGGCGTGGTTCGCGGGATCATCACCGGCGATCTGGGCGTTGACCGCGAAGGCAATCCGAAAGAAGGCCTGTACACCCCCGGCATGGAACTGCGTGCCAAGTACACGCTGTTCGCCGAAGGTTGCCGCGGCCATATCGGCAAACAGCTGATCAAGCGCTTCAACCTCGACAGCGAGGCCGACGCCCAGCATTACGGCATCGGCCTGAAAGAAATCTGGGAAATTGATCCGGCCAAGCACCAGCCAGGCTTGGTGGTCCACACCGCCGGTTGGCCGCTGGACATCATGGGCACCGAGAACACCGGCGGTTCGTTCCTCTATCACCTGGAAAACAACCAGGTGGTCGTCGGCCTGATCGTCGATCTTTCCTACAGCAACACTTTCCTGTCGCCGTTCGACGAGTTCCAGCGCCTCAAGCATCACCCGGTGCTCAAGCAATACCTGGAAGGCGGCAAGCGCGTCAGCTACGGCGCGCGTGCGATCTCCAAAGGCGGCCTGAACTCGCTGCCGAAAATGGTCTTCAAGGGCGGCGCGCTGATCGGTTGCGACCTCGGCACGCTGAACTTTGCCAAGATCAAAGGCAGCCACACCGCGATGAAGTCCGGCATGCTCGCCGCTGACGCCGTGGCCGATGCGCTGTTCGCCGATCTGGACGGCACGCAAGAGCTGACCACCTATGTCGACGCCTTCAAGAGGAGCTGGCTCTATGACGAACTGTTCGCCAGCCGCAACTTCGGCCCGGCGATCCACAAGTTCGGCGCCATCGTCGGCGGCGGTTTCAACTGGCTTGATCAGAACATCTTCGGCGGCAAACTGCCGTTCACCCTGCATGACACCAAGCCGGATTACGCTTGCCTGAAACTGGCGGCCGACTGCAAGAAGATCGACTACCCGAAACCGGACGGCAAGATCAGCTTCGACAAACTCAGCTCGGTGTTCATCTCCGGTACCAACCACGAAGAAGAACAGCCTTGCCATTTGAAGCTGACCGATCCGAGCATTCCGATCGCCAAGAACCTGCCGATGTACGATGAACCTGCCCAGCGTTACTGCCCGGCCGGCGTGTACGAAGTAGTGACCCAGGAAAACGGCGAAAAGCGCTTCCAGATCAACGCCCAGAACTGCGTTCACTGCAAGACCTGCGACATCAAGGACCCTGCACAGAACATCAACTGGGTGGCGCCAGAAGGCTCTGGCGGCCCGACTTACCCGAACATGTAAGTTGAACGCCTGAACATCAAGGCTCCCGAAATGGGGGCCTTTTTGTTGCCCGCAATTCAAGCGTCAACACAAGACCCTGTGGGAGCGGGCTTGCCCGCGATGACGATCTATCATCCAACATTAAAGTCGACTGACCCACCGTAATCGCGGGCAAGCCCGCTCCCACAGGGTTACTTAGTGGATCAAGCAACGCGCTCATCTCCGGGATTACGTTCAAAGTAGCGCTTGTACTCGCGGCTGAATTGCGACGTGCTCTGATACCCCACCCGATGCGCCACCTGGGCCACGCCCAAGCCTTCGCCCAGCAACAACTGCTGGGCCTTGAGCAAGCGCAAACGCTTCAAATACTGCACCGGCGACAACAAGGTGCTGCGTTTGAAATGCTCATGAAACGTCGACGCACTCATGTTCGCGCAACTGGCCAGGGTCTCGACATTCAGCGGCTCGGTGTAATGCGCATGCAGATGACTCAGGGACGCCGCGATCCGGGCGAACTGCCCCTGTTGCTCCACCAGCGCCCGCAACACATCAGCTTGCGGCCCTCGTAATGCCACGAACAACAATTCACGCAAGCGCGCCGCGCCCATGACCTGGCATTCCAGCGGATCGTGCAGGCAGCGCAACAACCGTTCCACACAACCGCGCATGGCATCGTCGAGCACCGCCGAGGTCATGGATTCGGGCGTCTGCGCGGGAACAGTACGCCCCGGCGACAGCCCCATGGCCAATACCAACTCACCGAGCATTACCCGGTCAATGGCGATGGAAACGCCAAGCATCGGGCCATCTGGAGCCGAAAACGTCTCGCATTCGAAGGGCACAGGCAACGCCTGAATCAGGTAATGCCCGGCACCATATTCCAGGGTACGCGGGCCCAGATACGCCAACTTACTGCCTTGGGCAATGATGACCAGGCTTGGCTCGTAGATTTGCGGGCCACGGGCGACATCACAACTGGCGCGCAAAACCTGCACCCCCGGCAATGCGGTAGGCGCGAAACCATCGCGAATGGTCAGCGGCTGGATCAGCGAAACCAGGGTGGCATTGGCATCGAGATGACGGGTCAACAACATGAAGTGCTCTTCACAAAAAAAGTCGCGAAAAAGGAATAAAAGCATCATCGCAGGTCTGAACGCCAATGCGACCCATCAACGGCGTAAGCCGGAGGATTAGGCATGACACCCGGAGGAATCGCCATGGCCGGTCACCCGTGCGGCGCCCAGAATGGCTCGCCTCACCTGTCACTGCTCTTGCGAGGTTCACCATGTACACCGCCATCGGATACGCCGCTCAATCAGCCACCACTCCCCTCGCCCCGATGAAATTCGAACGCCGCAGCCCACGAGCCGACGACGTTGCGATCGACATTCTCTACTGCGGCGTCTGCCATTCCGACATCCATCAGGCACGCAACGAGTGGGGCATTGCTGTTTACCCGCTAATGCCCGGCCATGAGATCGTCGGCAAAGTCACCGCCATCGGTGCGAATGTGACCCAACACAAAGTCGGCGATCTGGTCGGCGTCGGCTGCATGGTCGACTCGTGCCGCCACTGCGAAGCCTGCCAGGCGGATCTGGAGCAATACTGCCTGGAAGGTCCGACCATGACCTATGCCACCCCGGACCGGGTCGATGGCAGCAACACCATGGGCGGTTACTCCGACAGCATCGTGGTCAGCGAGCACTTTGTCGTGCGTATCCCGGCGAAACTCGACCCGGCCAGCGCCGCGCCGATTCTGTGCGCCGGCATCACCACCTACTCGCCGCTCAAGCACTACGGCGTCAAGGCGGGCGACAAGGTCGGGATTCTTGGCATGGGTGGCCTCGGCCACATGGGCATCAAGTTCGCCAAGGCGATGGGCGCTGAAGTGACGTTGTTCACCCGCTCGGCGAGCAAGGCCGAGGAAGGCCGTCGTCAAGGCGCGGACCACGTGATCGTATCCACCGATGCCGAACAGATGAAGGCCGCCGCAGGGCATTTCGACTTCCTGCTGGACACCATTCCGGTGCAGCACGACCTCAATCCCTACCTCGATACCCTGCGTTTCGACGGCGTACACATTCTGGTGGGCTTGATCGAGCCGATCGATCCACCGGTTCACGCTGCCAAACTGGTATTGGGTCGTCGCGTGCTGGCCGGCTCGCTGATTGGCGGCATCGCCGAAACCCAGGAAGTGCTGGATTTCTGCGCAGAGCACGGCATCACCTGCGACATCGAAATGCTCGACATCCGCCAGATCAACGAGGCTTACACCCGCATGATTGCCGGAGACGTGAAGTACCGCTTCGTGATCGATATGGCGACCCTTAAGGTTTAAACCTTAAGACCAAGCTCCGCCGAAAGCCGGGCTGTGACCCCTTTGATCAGGGGAATCAGCTCGGCCATTTTTTCCAGCGGCATGTAGGGCACGGTGCTGGCGATGCTGATACCGGCGACAATGCGCTTGCTGGCATCGCGGATCGGCGCCGCTACACAGCGAATCGACGGTTCGTTGTCTTCCAGGTCGAAGGCGTAACCGCCGGCCACGTACTCGATCATGCGCTGCTGAAACTGCTCCCAGGATTGTTCCGGGTGCTGCGGCCAGAACTGATTTTTCCCACCCACCGGCAAGCTGATTTCGTACAGCCGTTGCCATTCTTCCTGCGAGTCATCGAGCATCAGCGCCTTACCGATCCCGGTACGCGCCAATGGCATGCGATGACCGACCCGCGAGCGCATTTCCGGACCATTGCGCCCCGGATTCTTGTGCAGGTACAGCACCTCGTCACCTTCACGAATCGCCAAGTGAATGGTGTCACCGGTCAACGCCGACAACTCATCCAGATAGGGCCCCGCCAGCGTCACCAGTGGCAACTCTTCACGCGCCTGGAAACCCAGTTCGATCAGTTTCGGCCCCAGCAGATAACCGACTTGCGGCACCACCCGCAGATAACGCTCGTCCACCAGGCAACTGGCCAGACGATGGGTGGTGCTGCGCGTCGTGCCGATCAGCCGGGCGATTTCCTTGAGATCGCGGGCGCCACTGGCCACGGCCTGAACCACACCCAAACCACGAAGCAGTGTCTGGGTGCCGGTCGGCGCGGCGTCCTTGGCGATTTTTGGGGCGTCTTCCTGCATATCCAGCCTTTACCGTTGAGCGAGTGAACGACGGCATTATGGTCGCCCGACAGCCGCGACTACAACTTGATACGCTCGACTTTGCCCACCAGCAACACGTAGGAAAGCGCACCCATCAACGCCAGAACCGAAATATAGGTAATCGCCGGGGCAAACGAATCACCGGTGGCGAGAAAACCGATGACGATGGGCGTGGTAATCGCCGCCAGGTTGCCGATGAAATTGAACACCCCACCGGTCAATCCAAGCAAACGCGCCGGGGCCAGGGTCGACACCAGCGACCAAGTGATCGACGCCAGGCCGTTGCCGAAAAAGGCCAACGCGAGGAACGCAATTACCAGCGGCGTCGACTCGACGAAGTTGGCGCCGATGATCGAGGTGGAAATCAGCAGGCCGCCAATGATCGGCAACTTGCGGGCGAAACCCACTGTGTAGCCGCGACGGATCAAAAAGTCCGAGAAGAACCCCGAACACAGCACACCAACGAATGCCGCCAGAAACGGTAGCGACGCCAGCAAGCCAGACTTGATGAAGTCCATGCCGCGATATTTCACCAGGTAGGTCGGGAACCACGTCAGAAAAAACCACAACGTCGAATTGAGGCAGAACTGACCGAGGTAAATGCCCCACAACTTGCGTTTGCTCAGGACAATCCCGAGGTCGATCCAGCTGAATTTCGCCTTAGTCTTCGCGGCTTCAGCCTGGATATCCACCAGCCCGCCGCCTTCGCGGATCAACTCGATTTCAGCGTCATTGGCGCCCTTGAAATCCCGTGGTTCGCGATACACCGCGTACCAGATCACCGCCCAAATAATACCCACCGCACCAGTGCTGACAAACACCATGTGCCAGCCATAATGGTGTTGCAGCCAGGCGAGTACCGGTGTGAGAAACGCCAGGCCGACGAACTGCCCGGAGGTGTAGAAACCGATGGCCGTGGCGCGTTCGCGCTCGGGGAACCAGGTCGTCACCACGCGGCTGTTGATCGGATACGCCGGCGCTTCCAAGGCACCGACGGCCATGCGCAGCACGAACAGCGCGATGAAACTGGCGGCGAAGCCGAGCATCACCGTGGCAATCGACCACAGCAGCAATGCGACGCTATAGAGGATGCGCGGCGGCACCCGGTCCACCAGCCAGCCGCCGGGGATTTGCATGGCCGCGTAGGTCCAGCCGAAGGCGGAAAAGATCAGCCCGACGTGGATCGGATCGATGCCCAGATCGCTGGTCAGCGCCGGGGCGGCAATCGACAGGTTACTGCGGTCCAGGTAGTTGATCACCACGGTGATGAACAGCAGGACCATGATGAAAAACCGCTTGCGGCTCGGCGTCACCAACGACGCCTGCCCGGTGAGGGTTTGCGGTTGCATGAGGGGTGCCTCTTCTTATGTTTATTGAGGTCAATTTGAAGACTTGCGCTGCACCCTGTGGGAGCGGGCTTGCCCGCGATGGCGACGGCACATTCAGCATTGATGAGACTGACAGGACGCTATCGCGGGCAAGCCCGCTCCCACAGGGATTTGGGTTGAGTCAGGAGGAACTCACCACTCAGCAAAGCTGCCATCGGCATGGCGCCAGATCGGGTTGCGCCAGCGGTGGCCGACGGCGGCGCGTTCGATCACGTATTCCTCGTTGATCTCGATGCCCAGGCCCGGGCCGTTGGGGATTTTCACGAACCCCTTGTCGTAGTCGAACACCCGCGGATCTTTCACATAATCGAGCAGGTCATTGCTCTCGTTGTAGTGGATGCCCAGGCTCTGCTCCTGGATGAACGCGTTGTAGCAAACCGCGTCCAGTTGCAGGCACGCCGCCAGGGCAATCGGGCCCAACGGGCAATGCAGCGCCAGTGCCACATCGTAGGCTTCGGCCATGTTGGCGATCTTGCGGGTTTCGGTGATACCGCCCGCGTGGGAGGCATCCGGCTGGATGATGTCGACGTAGCCTTCGCTGAGCACCCGCTTGAAGTCCCAACGCGAAAACAACCGCTCGCCGAGGGCAATCGGTGTGCTGGTCAGCGGTGCCAGTTCTTTCAACGCCTCGTAGTTTTCGCTGAGCACCGGTTCTTCGATGAACATCAGTTTGTACGGGTCGAGTTCCTTCATCAGCACCTTGGCCATGGGCTTGTGCACCCGACCATGGAAGTCCACGCCGATGCCGACATTCGGGCCGACCGCATCGCGCACGGCGGCGACGTTGGCCAGGGCCAGGTCGACCTTCTCGAAGGAATCGAGGAACTGCAGCTCTTCGGTGCCGTTCATTTTCACCGCCGTGAAACCACGGCTGACCGCTTCTTTCGCGGCGCGAGCGGTGTCCGCCGGGCGATCACCACCGATCCACGAGTAAACGCGGATCTTGTCCCGCACCTGACCACCCAACAGATCGCTGACCGACACACCCAGAGCCTTGCCCTTGATGTCCCACAATGCCTGGTCGATACCGGCCAGAGCGCTCATGTGGATCGCACCGCCACGGTAGAAGCCGCCACGGTAGAGCACGGTCCAAATGTCTTCGATGTTGCGTGGGTCTTTGCCGATCAGGTAGTCGGACAATTCCTCAACCGCAGCGGCGACGGTGTGCGCGCGGCCTTCGACCACAGGCTCACCCCAACCGGTCACTCCCTCGTCGGTTTCTATTTTGAGGAAGCACCAGCGCGGCGGAACGATGAAGGTAGTGAGTTTGGTGATTTTCATCTCTCGTACTCTCTTTTTATTAATGCAGCTCTTATAGATGTAGCGCTCACCGCGCCGAAAAGTCTTAACGCAGAGCGTTCCATGCAGCGACATACGCCTTGGCGTTTGCTGCCACTTGCTCAGGTGTCATGCCCGGTTTGAACAACCCGGACCCGAGGCCGAAACCTTTGACGCCGGCCTCGACAAACACCTGCATGGTGTCCGGCGTAATCCCGCCCACCGGCACCAGCACCGTCCCTGCCGGCAACACCGCCAGCCAGGCTTTCACAACGGCGGGCCCCATTTGTTCGGCCGGGAACATCTTCAGCACATCCGCCCCTTCGGCCAATGCAGCAAAGGCTTCGGTCGGTGTCGCGACACCCGGCGACAGGAACAGCCCCGCCGCTTTCGCCGCACGCAACACCTTGGCATCGCTGTGAGGCATGACGATCACCTGGCCACCCGCCGCTTTCACTTGCTCGACCTGTTCCGGCGTCAACACTGTGCCCGCGCCGATCAGGCAATCGGCGGGCAAGGTACTGCGCAGGATGCGGATACTTTCGTACGGCTCGGGGGAATTGAGCGGCACTTCGATGACGCGAAATCCGGCCGAGTACAGGACTTCGCCCACGGCTGCCGCTTCTTGCGGACGCAGGCCACGCAGAATCGCGATCAGACCGTTTTGTGCCAGTGCTTGCTTGAGCATGTCAGACCTCCAGTCAGGTTTAACGGGATGAGGGTGTCGTGATCAGTCGGGCGGCAACCGCCAACTGCCACAACCCGCATTCGGTGGCCTGCTCGGCCAGGGTCACCCGGGCAAAACCGCAGGCGTCGAGCGCCCGGCTGTAGCGGGCGCAGAGTTGAGTGTTTCCGATGAGGACGATCGAAGGCAGGTGCACGCTGTTGCGTCGATGCCGCTGAACGTTGGCCAGGGCCGACAGTTCATGGCCGATCAACAGGCCGGACAGATAGTCCGGCTGAGCGACGGCGCTGAGTTCACCGGTCAGCCCCAGGCTGCGGGCACTGAACAGCGTCGACAGCGGCCCGATTTCACCATCCGCCGACAGCGCCACCCGCACGCCACGATCAAACGCTTCGCCATCAAAAGACGCGCCGCGCTGCTGAGTGCGCCCCAGAATGCTGTGTTCACTGAGGACAGCGAAGATTTCGCCGGTCATGAAAGTATCGAAATGCACGATGCAACCGTCGGCCACTTCCACCCATTTCGAATGACTGCCCGGCAGGCCGATCAACAGATCGTTACCCGCCCCGCTCGGCAGATTCTGCAACACGCCGAGGACCTGGGTTTCCTCGCCGCGCATCACGTTCGGCAAGCGCGAACGCTGAATCACGCCCGGCACGATGTGCACATCGACACCGCGAAGACTGCGAACGGTTTGTAGGGAAGTTCCGAGATTGGCGACGTTCGCCGGCGTGTCGCAGTAGGCCGCTTCGCGCCAGCCCTGAGCACTGCCGACCATGCCGCAAGCAATCACCGGCAAACCGGGCTGCGCGTCGAGCCAGTCACCACACGCCTCATCGAAGGCCAATTCAAAACCGTCGGCACATGCCTGGCCGGCGATGATTCGCGGCGTCTTGGGCAACTGCATGATCCCGGACGACAGCGAGCGCTGTTCCAGCACCTGGCCACCGAAGCCGAGTTTGTAAGCACGTAATGAGGTTGTCCCCCAATCGAGCGCGATCAATTGCGCCAGCATCGCTTCACCTGTTTTGTTTTTTTGGCAGTGAGTGAGCTGGACTATAAACCTGGACGAATGAAAATCTCAATATATAAATATCAATCCCACATATTGAGATTAAATCAAAAAAAGATCGCAGCCTTCGGCAGCTCCTGCACGGATTCGATGTACGACGCAATATCGCGGTCGAACACAATCCCGTGCAGGAGCTGCCGAAGGTTGCGATCTTTTAGGAGATCAATTGCCCGAGGCAAAATCCCTTAACACCGCCCCATCCATCCGATACCGCACCCACTCCTCCTGCGGTTGTGCACCGAGGGATTTGTAGAATTCGATCGCCGGTTTGTTCCAGTCCAGCACGCTCCATTCAAAACGGCCGCAGTCATTGGCGCAGGCGATTTTCGCCAGGTGGCGCAGCAAGGTTTTACCGGCGCCGCCGCCCCGTTGCTCTGGCGTGATGTAGAGGTCTTCGAGGTACAGGCAGTTGCTGCCCAGCCAGGTGGAATAGCTGAAAAAGAACACCGCGAAGCCGATCGGCAAGCCATCGCGCAGGCAGATCAGGCCATGGGCGGTGGCGCCTTCGCTGAACAGGCTACGCTCGATGTCGGCGACGCTGGCGATGACTTCGTGGCGGGCACGTTCGAAGTCGGCCAGTTCAGTGATGAACGCGAGTATTTGCGGAGCATCGCTGGGGGTTGCCGGGCGGATTTCGATCGTCATGAACGTGCCTTGTCAAAAGTTGAAAACGCCATACTAAGTCCGCGCGCGGCGCACGTCACATTTGAAAGCAAAACGTCATGTAGCATTAATGTTTTGTGGCGCTTTGTATGAACGAGCCAGCCTGCGAAATCAGCGTGACTGTACTGACGTCTTCGCGGGCAAGCCCGCTCCCACAGGGTGCTCATTGATCACAAAACCGAGTCGAATCCAAGGAATTCCATGACCACCACCGCTTTTGCGCCGCTGCACAATCTGGCTTCTGAACTGCTGCCTCATGCACTGGAACCTGGCGAGGACGGTGCCCATGATCTGTCGCACTTGCAGCGGGTGTGGCACAACGTGCGCACGCTTCATGCCGAAGAAGGTGGTGATCTTGAGGTGTTGCTGGCAGCCGTGCTGTTACACGATTGCGTGGCGGTGGAGAAAAACTCGCCGCTGCGCTCACAGACATCACGGCTGGCGGCGCAGAAAGCGTCGACAGTACTGGTAGCCATGGATTGGCCTGGTGCAAAAATCACTGCGGTCGTCCATGCCATCGAAGCCCATAGCTTTAGCGCCAACATCACGCCTATCACTCTCGAAGCGAAAATCATCCAGGACGCCGACCGCCTCGATTCCCTTGGCATGCTCGGCGTGGCGCGTACCTTCTACATCGCCGGGCGCATGGGCAGCGCGTTGTATGACCCTTTGGACCCTGAGGCAAAAGAACGGGACTACGACGACAAGCGCTTTTGCCTCGATCATTTCCAGACCAAGTTGCTGCACTTGGCGGACGGTTTCCAAACGACCACCGGTCAACGCCTGGCACAGATTCGCCACCAACGCCTGAAGGGTTTCATGGCGCTGTTCAAGGAAGAAATCGGCGTCGACCAATAAATCTGGACGGCACCGCTCGTCGTTCATCAGGCACCAATTCAGGTCGGGAAGGACCAATATCGGGTAAGGACTCTAATCAACGGAGACGACACCATGATCACGTCCCGACTGACCGCCCTCGCTCTCACCGCATTACTCACCTCTGTCGCGTTCGCCGCGACCAGCCCTTCCGGGACCGACCCGACCGATCCAATTGAAAGGCCCGAATCTGCGGCCACCCAAGGCATCGACAGCGGTCGCTCTCCTTCTCCGACGGCCACAGACCCACGGATTTATCATGACGACGCGAGCGGTCAGGGCGGGATGAATACACCCGGCCCCCAAACCCCCGACAACGCCGGAACCGGCGTCGGCTCGAAAACCACCACCGGTGGCTCGGGCTCCGAAGGCCGTAGCGCCAATCAATAAGTTCGCCGATGCGAGCGACATGCAATACCTATCAATCCTGACGAAGAGGTAAACATGAACGTCGATAAAAACCTGGAAAAAGAAGTCCTGACCCGCCTGTTGCACGCTCACCCAAGTGGCTTGGGCAAGGAGGTTCTGGACAATTACCGGGGGGAGAAAGTCGTGGCCAGCACCCTCGCCACGCTGCAGGAGCGCGGATTGATCCAGCACGGTCATGTGACCTGCAACGAAGCCGGCGAGCATTCGCTGAACCTGCCGATCAAACTCAGCGCCGCAGGGGTTGAAGCGGCGCGCAAGCTGGATATTTAACCGCGTAGGAGCTGCCGCGGGCTGAGATCTTTTGCCTGTGGATGTTTGAAGAGTTCCTACGGATATACGTCCTGAAACCAGGAGAAATCCCATGCCTCGTGGAAGCAAAGACAAATACACCGCCGAGCAAAAACGCAAGGCCGAACACATCGAAGAAAGCTACGAGCACAAAGGCGTATCGAAAGATGAAGCCGAAGCTCGCGCCTGGGCCACGGTGAACAAGCAGTCCGGTGGCGGCGAACGCGCCGGCGGCTCCGGGCGCAAGAAGCCGGCCAGCGCCAAGTCTGCAGATCGCAAGGAATCATCTCGACGTGCAGTGGCCACTCGTGAAGGCAAGCCACGCAACAGCAAGGCTTCACGCGATACGCAAACGGTGGACAGCCTGATGAAAGAAGCCCGGGCGAAGAAGATTCCGGGGCGCTCGAGCATGCGCAAGCAAGAGTTGATCGAGGCGTTGCGCAAGGCCGGGTAAGGGTTCGGATTTGAGGTGAGTTTGAGGGCCTCTTCGCGAGCAAGCCCGCTCCCACAGGGGGGTATGTCGTTAACAAATCCCCGGTGGGAGCGGGCTTGCCCTAATGCCTGTCAGTTAAGGCGGAATCTGTAGGAGCGAGGCTTGCCCGCGAAGAACGATGACGCGTAATACCTGAAAAACCGCGGTGCATTCTTCGCGGGCAAGCCTCGCTCCTACAGAAATTTCGCTTAACTGACCGGCATTGAGGCTTGCCCGCGATAGCGGTGGATCAAGCGCCGAAAGACTCGCGAATCAACGCATCCACCTCTGCCGCCCCCGGCGAAGTCGCCGGCCCCCAGCGAGTGACCGCCAACGCCGCAGCCGCATTTGCCCGCCGCGCCGCTTCGTCCGCCGATAACCCGTGCGCCAACCCGGCAATAAAAACTCCCGCGTGAGCATCCCCCGCGCCGTTGCTGTCCACCGCCACCACCTTGAAGCCCGGCACATGCCGGTGCTCGCCATGCTGGCTGATCCAGCACCCTTGCGGCCCATCGCGTACCACCATCAACACCTCGGTCGGCAGATGATCAGCCAACCGCTTCAATGCCTCGCCGATGTCCGTCGCCCCGGTAAACCGCAGCGCCTCGACACGGTTGCTGGTCCACAGATCGATGCGCGGCAACAAGGCCTTCATCAGCGATGCGTCCGGCGAATCCACCAACGGCCCCGGATCGAACACCACCTTGATCCCGTCCGGCAAATCCAGCACCCAATCCACCAGCGTCTGAGCCTTTGCGCCATGCAACAGGCTATAGCCACTGACATAGACAAAGTCGCCCGCCTCGGCCGGCACACTTGTCAGGTCTTCGGCGGTCAATTCGCCTTCGGCCCCGATCCAGGAAATGAACGTGCGCTCGGCCGAGGCTTCGGTTAACGCGACGCACAGCCCGGTATCGCGCTCAGTGCTCTGATCGATGCCAATCCGAATGCCTTCAGCCGTCATTGCCTCTCGGGCCAGGTCGCCGAAACGGCCCTTGCCATGACGACCGAGGTAGACCACCGGCAAGCCGTTTCGCCGGGCCGCGGCCATCACATTGAAGCCACCGCCGGCCTCGAAACGGGCGGATTGCGCGAGCACGTCACCGCCCGACTGAGGCAACTTATCCACGGCCATGACCAGGTCGATCATGACCTGGCCGGTGTGTAGCATTTTAGGCATGAGCCGGCTCGATCAACGCGGCGCGGCGGTCCTTGGCACCGCCGAGCAGCCAGTAAATGCCACCGGCCACCAGGAACGTCACGATCCAGCCCAGGCCGTTGTGGCCCAGCCAGGAGTCGGACAGAAAGCCTCGGAACCAGACATCTTGCTCCGTGGTGCCAATGGTGGTGAAACTGAAACCCAACACAATCGCCAGCGCCCATGCACCGAAGGCACGCCACTCGACGCCGCCGCGATACCAGTAGGCGCTGCTCGGAGTGACGTCCAGCAGGTCTTTGGGGCTGTAGTAATGCCGGTGAATCAGGTCGACCACGAAGATCCCGACCCACGCCGTGATCGGCACCGCCAGCAAGGAAATGAAGGTGATGAACGGGCCGTAGAAGCTCTCGGCGATCAGCATGAAGTAGATCGACCCGGCGAAGATAGCAATGATATCGACCACCACCGCGTACACGCGCCTGACCTTCAGGCCGAGGGTCAGCGTGGTCAGACCGGCGGAGTACACCGACAGGTTGTTCGACAGCAGCAGCCCGCCGAATGCGGTGATCAGGTACGGCACGGCCATCCAGCTCGGCAGCATGTCGCGGATCGCGACGATCGGGTCAGTGGCCGAAGCCAGATCATTGTTGCCCACTGACAGCAAACCACCGAGGGTGATCAGCAGCACCAGCGGAATCCCCGCACCGAACGCCGCCGATGCCACCAAACGCACAGCTTTGACACTGCGGTGCTGGTAGCGCGACATGTCGGCACCGGCGTTGGCCCAACCGATCCCGGTACCGGCGGCCATGGTACCGATGCCGATGATCATCGCGCTCAGCGGCGCTGGCGTCGCATTGAACACGGCGCTCCAGTCGATGGTCGCGCAGAGGAAACCACCGACCAGGATGTTCAACGCACCGAATACGTAGGTCGCCCATCGCTGGATCACCAGCAACGTGGCGTGACCGAGGCCAGACACCGACAACGTCAGCAGCACGAAAATCGCGATAAAAACCAGGGTCAGCAGCGGCGCGCTTTTGGCTTCCACCGGCGAACCGAACAGAATCGAGCACAGTGACAGCAAGACGAATGCTGCGGTGGTGGTATTGACGGTTTCCCAACCCAGTCGCGACATCAGCGAAACCAGCGTCGGGCCGATATTGCCGCGTACGCCAAAGATCGCCCGCGACAGCGTCAGGCTCGGTGCGCGACCGCGACGACCGGCAATGGAGATGATCCCGACCACCGCGAACGAGCCGGCGGCACCGAGGATGGCGACGATGATCGCCTGCCAGATCGCCAGGCCGCGGAAGGCCACCAGCGTGGCGCCCAACGGCAAGCCGAGGATGGATATGTTGGCGGCAAACCAGACCCAGAACAGTTGCAGTGGATGACCGTTGCACTCCCCTTCCGGCACCGGTTCGATACCACGGGTTTCCAATTGCCCGGCACTTTGCCCGGTGTTCGATGAACTCATGAAAACTGCTCCTGTTGCCATTGTTGTGATTGTGGGCAATTCGGAAGTTGACATAACTTTCCGGCGATCCTGTCCATGTTTGTGCGCTCCATTGCGGGTGAAAAATTCTAGTATGCGGCGCGCCTATCGCGAGCAGGCTCGCTCCCATAGGTACGGCGTGCATCTCAAGGTTTGTACTATCCCTGTGGGAGCGGGCTTGCCCGCGATGACGTCAGAACAGTCAACGCAAAGCCAACAGCCCTTGCACCAACGGTTCCAGCTGCAAATCATTTACCGCTTTAACCTGTTCGATCATTCCCACCGGCCAACTCTCAAGCCCCAGACAAGCCCCAAGCATCGCGCCGAGTATCGCCGCCATGGTGTCGGTATCTCCACCCAAACTGGCAGCCATGCACAATGCATCGAAAGCCGTCATCTGCCCGATAGCCACTTGCCGAGCCAGTGCAAACGACACCACCACCGATTCCTGCGAGGCCACCGACGTGCCGATCACCTCGTACAGCAAGTCCGCGAGCAACGCCTTGTCGCTGTCGACGCTGATGCCCCACGCCCAACTGATGCGCGAGGCGATACGTCCGCCAGCGACCCAGTGCCCATGGCTTTCGGCTTGCTGAGCGATCTGCTGGCCGAGGTCCAATGCCTCGCCCAGGTCCATGCCGTTGATCCCGGCAGAAACCACCGCCGCCACTGCCGCCGCGCTGGCAATTCCCAGCGTGGTGTTGTGGGTCACCTGACAGGCTTGCACCACGGCGCGGATGAAACGTTCGGGATCGGCAACATCGGCTGCAATCCCCACCGGCGTGATACGCATGGCCGCGCCATTGGTGGTGCCGTAGCGCCCCGCCTCTTCCAGCGAGTGGCCGGCGAGGATCATCTCGATCGCGCGTTTGGTCGAGGGGCCGAGCAAATCCTGCGAACCCTTGGCTTGCATCCCGGCTTCCCATTCGATCAAGCGCTGGGCCAGCATCGTCGGTTCGATCCAGCCCTCGCCCTCAATCAACAACTGACCGATCAGGATTGCCTGTTCGGTATCGTCAGTGATCGAGCCTTTGGGCATGTTTGCAGCGATCGGTTGATCTGGACCAGCGTCCTGCAGATCGGTGATCTCGCCGAAGCGCGCCTTGATCTCGGCACGACTCAGGGATTGTGTCGGCATGCCCAACGCATCGCCCAGGGCCAGTCCGTAGAACGCGCCGAGGGCACGGTCGAGCGCGGTCATTTTGAAGTTCCAATTTGCAGGTGCAGACGAAAATGCACTGGGTCGAGCAGGCTTTCGACCTGTTCCATGAAGCGGTTCTGGCGGTCGTAAGTGGTGCGCAGGGCCTTGAGGAACACCGTGCCCTCCGGGCGCCCGAGCAATTCGGCGTCTTCGGCATTCAAGGGTTCGGCACCGATCCACTGATCCCCGTGGTCACCGATGTAGCCATAGGCGGCCAACGTGATGGTCAGGGAGTCATCGATCAGACCGACTCGCGGCAGGCCTTCCAAGTCTCCGGTGGCGGGCATCAATGAACGTTCAAGCGACACCAGCGTGCCATCGGTGCCGCGACGGCGACGGTCGAGGGTGATGAACTGATCAGTGCCGAAACGTGGTAGCAGGTCAGGACGGGTGACCGCCTCCAGCCGCAGCACTTCGGTATTAATCAGCGCCCCATTGTCGGCCAGCGCCTGGGCCCAGCCGCTGCGCTGATCGAGCACCACACCGTCGAAGGTGACGATGGACCCCACCCCGCTTTGCGAAGCGATGCACTGGCGCCGTTTCAGTTCGGCCACGGCTTCACGCAGCGTGCCTCGGCTGACCTTGAATGCTTGAGCCAACTGATGTTCGCCCGGCAATACAACGCCGTCCTCCATGAGGCCGTTTTCGATGCGCCGAACGAGCTCGTCGACTACCTGTTGTTTCTTGTCAATTCGTAGCGGTCTGATCATGTACACCTCGGGTGTACCGTCATAGCTGAAACGGGTTGGGGCGAGCAAGGGATATTTTGTGAAAGTGGGTGAAGGATGCCGGTTCAAAATCGACCGCTGCGTGTGCGCGGCACAGATCAACTGTGGGAGGGGGCTTGCTCGCGAAGGCGTCGGCACATCCAGCATCAGCGTGACAGACAGACTGCTTTCGCGGGCAAGCCTCGCTCCTACAGGGACAATCAGCGTTGTTTCAGTCGGTCAATCACCACCGCCAGCAACAAGATCGAACCACGAATCACATACTGATAAAACGTATCGATATTCTTCAGGTTCATCGCATTCTCGATGATCGCCAGAATCAGCACCCCGGCGATCACATGCCGAATCATCCCGATCCCGCCACTCAGCGATACCCCGCCGAGCACGCAAGCCGAGATCACCGTCAACTCGAAACCCTGGCCAATCATCGGCTGACCGGACGTCATGCGCGACGCCAGAATCACCCCGGCCAACGCACCGATCACACCGTGCACGGCGAAGATGATGATCTTGGTCCGATCGACATTTACGCCGGCCAGCAACGCAGCTTCCTGGTTGCCGCCGATGGCCATGGTGTTGCGGCCGTAGGTGGTGTAATTCAGCAACCAGCCGAAAAATAGGAAGCAAACAATGGTGATCAGAATCGGCACCGGCACACCGAACAACTGGCCGTTACCGAACACGAAGAATTGCTCCTGAGAAACGCCCACCGCTTTGCCGTTGGCAAAGATGTAAGCCAGGCCACGCACGATCTGCATGGTCGCCAGCGTGGTGATCAACGCATTGACCCGCAGCTTGGCGATCACAATCCCATTGATCAGCCCGACAATCAGCCCCATCACCAGCGCCGCACTCACGCCGAGAAACACGCTGTCGGTGTCACGCATCACCACCGCCGCGACTACGCCGGCGCAGGCAATCACCGAGCCTACCGACAAGTCGAAATGCCCGGATGCCAGGCAATACAACATGGTGCACGCGGCGATCCCGGTAGTGGAAATCGCCAGGCCAAGACCGCGCATGTTCAGCGGCGACAGGAAGTTATCGATCAGCAAGGTGCAGAGCACAAAGATCCCGACGGCCGCCAGCAGCATCACCCAGTCATCGAGAAAGCGCCGCAAGTCCAGCGGTTTGCGCGGGGTTGGCAAAGCGTTGTTTTGGATGGTCATAGTCACCTCTCAGTTCGCCACGTCGGCAGCGCGTTGGCGTGGCAACGCCAGTTGCAGCAGGTTGGATTCATTGGCTTGTTCGCGGGTCAGTTCGCCGCGCATCGCGCCTTCGCAAAGCACCAGGATGCGGTCGGAAATGCCCATGACCTCCATCAGGTCGCTGGACACCACAATTACCGCGATGCCGCTGGCGGCCAGGTTATGGATGATCTGGTAGATCTCGGCTTTTGCTCCGATGTCGATGCCGCGAGTGGGCTCGTCGAGCAGCAGGACTTTCATCGGCATCGACAGCCAGCGACCGAGAATCGCCTTCTGCTGATTGCCGCCAGACAGGTACATGATTTTCTGCGCCGCGTTGGGCGTCTTCACCTTCAGCGCCTTGATCTGCTTGTCGGCATTGTCCTTTTCCCACAGGCCGCGCAACAGGCAGCCGAAGGTGGAATGGGCGCCACGAGCGCTGATGTTGATGTTCTCGGCGACGCTGGCGAGCGGCAGGATGCCCTCCTTCTTGCGGTCCTCGGGACACAACAGAATCCCCGCCGCAATGGCATCGCGCGGCGAACGCAGTTTCAGTTCATGACCGCGCAACTCCAGGCGCCCGGCGGTGTTGCGCGTCAGCCCGCTGAGCATCCGGAACAGCTCGGTGCGCCCGGCGCCGACCAGGCCGAACAGCCCGAGGACTTCACCCTTGTGCACCTCGAAACTCACCGGCTCACGCAAGCCGGGCCCCAGCAATTTGTCGACCTTGAGCGCCACTGCGCCACGCGGACGACTGCGATAATCGTAGATATCCTGAATGTCGCGACCGACCATGCACGTCACTAATTGGTCATGGGTCAGCGCGCTCATGTCCTCGAAGGTGCGCACGAAGCGACCGTCCTTGAACACCGTCACCGCGTTGCAGATGCGGAAGACTTCTTCCATGCGATGGGAGACGTAGAGCACCACTTTGCCTTCGTCGCGCAGGCGCCCGATGATCGCCATCAAGCGATCGATTTCCCGTGCCGACAGGCTGCTAGTGGGTTCGTCGAATGCAATCACATGCGCGCCACGGGACAACGCCTTGGCGATTTCCACCAGTTGCCGCTGGCCGAGGGACAGGCGCCCGACTTTCTCTTGCGGGTCGATTTCATCGGCCAGGCCTTTCAGGCAGGCCAATGCCTGTTGCCGCAAAACGCCGCGATTGATCAGGCCGAAACTCGCCGGCAGATGCCCGAGAAACAGGTTCTCGGCGACGGTCATTTCCGGCACCAGGTGCAGCTCCTGATGGATCACCGCGACCCCGCTGCCAATGCTGTCGGCGGTGGACTTGAAGACCCTCGTCTGCTCGCCGATCTGCAGATCGCCGCTGCTCGGCGTGTAAGCGCCGCCAAGGATTTTCAGCAGCGTGGATTTACCGGCGCCGTTCTCGCCCATCAAGGCGTGAACCTGACCCGGATGGGCGACGAAGCTGATGCCGTCCAGCGCCTTCACCCCGGGAAATATCTTGCCGATCCCGTTGAAACGCAGGCTGCCGCCAATGCTCTGTTGGTCTGTCTGTATTTGTGCGTGCATAAACCCACCTCATCACACCGGTCAGGCAGCTCTGTTGCCAGAGCCGCCAATGAAATCAACCTCAGTTCCACAGGCCGATCTTTTCCAGTTCCTGCTTGAAGTTGTCGCGCGTGATCAGCGTAACGTCGTCCATCGCGGTGTATTTCGGGGGTTCTTTGCCGGTGGTGACCCACTCGTACATCATGCTCGCGGTGTTGTAGCCCTCGATGTGCGGGCTCGGCAGCATCGAGCCGAAGAAGCCGCTGTTGGGTTTCTTCAATTCGCCGATGGCATCGGTACCGTTGATGCCGATGCCGATCACGTTGGCCGCGGCAAAACCGGCGCTTTCGGTGGCGCGCACGCCGCCCAGCACGGTGTTGTCGTTCATGCCGCCGATGATCAGGTTTTTCGCCGCGCCCGGTAGCTTCACCAAGGCCGAGTTGGTGGCGTCCATGCTGCCCGGTACGTCGAGGGTTTTCAGCGCCGAGAAGAGAATGTGGTCTTTCGGCATACCGGAGTCTTCCAGCGCTTTGACAGAACCGTCAGTGCGTTTCTTACCGGTGTCGAGTTCGTTAAAGGTATTGATCACCGCGTAGGTGTCTTTCCAATCCCAGCCGCGTTTTTTCGCTTCGGCGGCCATGGCGGCGCCCTGCTTCTGACCGACTTCGAAGGCTGCCATGCCGAGGTACGGCACGTCCTCCATGAACTTGCCGCCGGCATCGACGAAACGGTCATCGACGGCGATCACTTTCAAACCGTTGAGCTTGGCCTTGGCCATGATTGCCGGGCCAAGGGAGACGTCCGGCGGGCAGATCACGAAGCCCTTGGCACCGTTGGCCGCCAGGCTGTCGATGGCCGAGAGGGTTTTCTCGCCGTCAGGCACGGCGATCTTGATGACGGTGAAGCCCTTGTCCTTGCCGGCCTTTTCGGCGAAGGCCCATTCGGTCTGGAACCAGGGCTCTTCCGCTTGCTTGACCAGAAAACCGATCTTCACTTCCTCGGCCGCCAACAACGTACTGCTCAGGCTGACCGCGGTAACCGCCAAAGCGGCACAGCACAGGGAACGGATCCCACGACGACGTTTCATAAGCTAACTCCTTGTTATTTTTTTTGAGCGTTATTTGAAAGCCTTCAAAGCATGCAGCCAATAGTCATATCGTATGATGATTGGATTCCAGGCGTAGTTTCGCCTATTAAACCCGTGCTGCTCAGTCGTGGTACATCACCGAACGCCCACCATCGATGGTGATGCATGAAGCGTTAATGAACGGCGCTTCATCGCTGGCCAGGAACACGGCGGTCATTGCCACTTCAATCGGTTGACCGATGCGCCGCGGTGGATGCAGGTCGAAGGCCCGCTGACGTTCGGCATGGGGGTCGGCAAAACCGTTCCAGTAATCGACGTTCAGTTGGGTTTCGATATAGCCCGGCGCAATGGCGTTGACGCGAATGCCTTTGGGTGCGTATTCGATGCCCAAGGCGCGGGTCAGTCCGAGCAAGCCATGCTTGGCCACCGGGTACGGGAAGCAGCCGGGAATGATGTGAGTGGAATGGGTGGAGGCAATGTTGATGATGCTGCCGATGCCCTGCTCGATCATTTGCGGCAACACCGCTTTGCAGCCATACCAGGCGCCGTCCAGGTCGATGGCGAAGCAACGATGCCAGTCGTCCTCGGTCATTTGCAGCGGATCGCGGAACACGTTAACCCCGGCGCAGTTGACCAGCACGTCGATCCGGCCGTGAAGTTCGATAGCCAATCTGGCCATGGCGTGCAGGTCGTGCTGGCGCGACACGTCGGCCTTGATCGCTACGACATCCGCGCCTTGTTCACGCCAATGCGCCGCGACTTTTTCGACTTTCTCAGCCTTGATATCACTGATGATCAGCTTGGCCTGCTGAGAGGCGAAGGTTGCGACAATCGCCTCGCCGATACCCTGAGCAGCACCGGTCAACAGCACGACCTTGTTCTTTAGGCGCTCACCCTTGGGTGGTTCGGGCACCGGTGGCAAGGAAAGAGGTTCAGCCATGGATCAACACTCCTGTTCGAAGGCACGACGAAAACCGGACATCTATCGATGTCCGGTCAAAAAGCTGTTGGGAATAGGCAGGCAGGCGCGAAAACGCCCGGGCGCCGAGGCGGCCTGAGGCACTGACTCCGTCAGGGAGTGCGGTGGAATATCGCTGCATCACTTCACCTGTTTTGTTTTTTTAAGTGTGAGTGCGTCTAACCGATGGAGCCGACTATAAACCCGGCCGCCAAATAATCTCAATATATAATTTTACATCCCATATTTAGGGATTTATCCAGCAAAACGTTGACAGGGTTTCCCGCGCACATCCACCCGAATCGATAACAGCGCGCCGTCCAATGGGTGATTGAGCGGGCTTGCGGCGCTGGTGATGTACAGGGTTTTGAAGTCTTCGCCACCGAACACACAACTGGTGGGACGGCTGACCGGCAGTTCGATCACCCGATCCACATGTCCTTCCGGGTTCAGCCTGAGCAGACAACCGCCATTCCAACGGGCATTCCATATGTAGCCTTCGGCATCCATCGCCGAGCCGTCGGGGCCGCCACGTTCGTGGGGGCCAAACCAGACATAGGCGGTGTCCAGGTTGCCGTCGGCATGGATGAAATGCCGATAAAGCGTTTTGTCGAGGCTGTCGGCGAAATACAGGGTTGTGCCGTCGTCGCTCCACAGCAACGTATTGGGAATGCCCAATCCCCGAAGCAGCGGCGTAACCCGAGCCTCGCGGTCGATGCGAAACAGGCCACCGGAGCGGCGCACGACGGGCAAATCTTCGCCCTGTTCGCCGATATTGTTTTGCATAGTGCCCAGCCAGAGCTGACCCTGGGCATCGCAGCGGGCTTCGTTGGGGCGATTGCCGGGTTGCGGATCGGCGACGCAGAACAAGGTCAGTCGAGGTTCAAGGCCTGGGGAATCCAGATCCAGCCGATAAACCCCACTACTCAATGTCACCAGGGCATCGCCGCTTTCGCAGGGGATGAATGCGGACACGTGCTCCGGCATCTGCCAGATTTGCACATTGTCGCCGATCAGCCGGAGCGCTTGTTTACCGGCGATATCTACCCAATACAGCGCTTGGGTCGGAGCATCCCAGAACGGGCATTCGCCGAGTTGCGCACGGTGTCCGGTAACCGCAGTCCACGTCATGAAACCTCCTGTCTTTTGGCTTTTATGTGGGAGCGATCCTGTATAAGTCAAAACGCAGAACCCTGTGGTAGCGTGGCTTGCCCGCGAAAAATGCACCGCGGTTTTTCAGGTATTACGCGTTATCGTTCTTCGCGGGCAAGCCACGCTCCCACAGGATTTTCGTCGCTCAAATTTCTTACTTACCGGCGCCACACAGCCCGTTCCCACCAAGGATGCTTTATTGTCAGCTAGCCTTCTTGTCGGCCATGACCTGGGGGTAGAAGCGTTTGATCGCCAGGTCGGCGTTATCGATTAGGGTCATGCAGGCCCACACACCCCGCGCGGAATCCCGGGCGGCGATGGCGTCGGCCATGTCTTTGTGGATTGGCAAGGTTCGGCGCAGTTCGTCCGGGTCGGCGGCAGACACTTCGAAAGACACTGCCAACAATGCGCCGAGGGCCGGGACCATTTGTTCGATGAATTGATTGTGGCTGGCGGCGAGAATGCACTCGTGGAAGAACTGGTCGGCGCGGTTGTAATCGATGCCGCTGTCCACTGCCCGTTCCAGCGCGTTATAGGCCTGGAGCACGGCTTGAACTTGTTCCACCGTCGCCCGCTCGCAGGCCCAGCGCACCGCCATGGGTTCGATGGTGCGGCGCAGGTCGAGCAAGTCGTCGACGAAGTTTTCCGGCAAGCCGCTGCGCGATAGCCAGCCGACAACTTGCGGATCGAAGAGATTCCAGCGCCGCACTGGTAATACGCGTGTGCCGACCTTCGGTCCGACTTCAAGCATGCCTTTGGCCACCAGGGTTTTGATGGCTTCGCGGATGACCGTACGACTGACACCGAGCTGCTCGCCCAGATCGGCTTCGACCTTGATGGTTTCGCCGGGCTTTACTTGGCCGGCAGCAATCCAGCACCCCAGCCAGTCGACCGTCGACGCATGAAAACTGCTGGACATGGGTACCTCGTCGACCGGTGATTAAAACAAACGACACAAAGCCGTTCGCGATGGATGTCCACGCTAATCATCATATGATTGGGTGTCAATTGGATTTTCAGCTGCCCCGCTAAATATGGACATGGCTGTTCGTCCGAATCCTGCCTGAAGCGCTTTGATTCCATCCACTTTGTAAACTACGGTTAGCCGCAGCAGATCGGGCAGTCGGCGATCTGTTTCCCTTCAAACCCCTATCGATAGGTATGAACATGGACATGGATGCGTCTACGAAATACCCCATTGTGTTGGTTCACGGTCTTTTCGGCTTCGATAGGATCGCCGGTTATCCCTACTTCTTTGAAATCGAGGAAGCCCTGGAACGCGCTGGCGCTCAGGTGTTTGCCGTCAATATTCCAGCCGTCAACGGTAATGAGGAACGCGGAGAAAAACTGCTCGAACACGTCAACCGCATTTTGCTGGAAACAGGAGCCGCCAAGGTCAATCTGATCGGTCATAGCCAAGGTCCCTTGGCCGCACGCTACGTAGCAGCGTTGCACCCGGAAAAGGTTGCGTCGGTCACCTCGGTCAGTTGCCCCAATCACGGCTCGGAGATTGCCGACCAATTGCACAAGGCGCTGACGCCTGGAGAGCTACCCGAAGCGTTCGTACTGGCCCTGTTGGGCGCGGTCGGCACCTTCATTTCGCTGATTAGCGGCCATCCGGAAAACCCGATTGACCCTGAGGCAGCATTCGAATCGCTGACCAGCGCAGGATTGGCCGCCTTCAATCGCAAGTACCCGCAAGGGATACCAAAGGTTTGGGGCGGGGAAGGCAACGAAGTTGAAAACGGCGTGTATTACTACTCCTGGAGCGGGATCGTGCAGAAGTTCCAAAGCCTGCAGCCACTCGACCCGAGTCATTTGAATTGTATCGTGCTATCGAAGCTGTTTTATAAAGAGGAAAACGCCAATGATGGGCTGGTCGGCCGCTACAGCTCGCATCTGGGGAAAGTGATTCGCTCGGATTACCCGATGGACCATTTTGACGCGGTCAATCAGATGGCCGGGATCAACAGCTGGAACGTGAGCCCGGTCAGGCTCTACCTGGAACATGCTGCGCGACTCAAGAGCAAGGGTTTGTAAGCCCATAAAAAAACGGCCCGTTGAAATAACGGGCCGTTTTTTACGGTAAAAGAGCACAGCGCGTTACGGCTCAAGCCCGATAGGGAAAAATTCGCCACCGCTCCACACGCCCAGCCAACGCTGCCCGTCGATTTCACGACTGACCGCCAGCTCCACCAGTTGGTAGAACACATTGCGGTGAATCAGTGCTTCAAGGTTGGTGCGTACATGCACGTACGGCGCAGGCTCCTGAGTGACCGGATCGATCACCACGCGCATAGGGTGCTCGGCGCCGGCCTCAGCCGTTTCATCGACGTTGGTGGTAAAGCGCAAGAGCTGGGCTTCACCCTCGCCTTCGACCTCCACGGCAATCGCCACGAACGGTGCGTCGTCGACCTTGATGCCAACCTTTTCGACCGGGGTAATCAGAAAGTAATCATCGCCGTCGCGGCGAATGATGGTGGAGAACAGTTTGACCATCGGCTTGCGCCCGATCGGTGTGCCCAGGTAATACCAGGTACCGTCGCGGGCGATGCGCATGTCGATGTCGCCGCAGAAGTCGGGGTTCCACAAGTGGACCGGCGGCAAGCCTTTGGTTTTGGGGATTTGCCCCAACAGGTCGTTGGCTTTTTGCGGGCCACTCATGGCGTTCTCCTTTGAATTACTGGTCGCTGAGCCCCAGCAGGCTACGAGCATATTGCTCCAGCGGCGGGCCCAGCAAGTCTTCTGGCTTGTTGTCGTGGAACGTCAGTAAACCGCCACGACTTTTGATACGTGCAGTATCAATCAAATACTGGGTGCTGGTCTCGATCAACATGATTTGAATCACGCCATTATCGATTCCGAGGCGATCCACGTGTTCCTGATCGAGCCATTCGTCCGAGTTGCCGATGCGGTCGTCGGCCTTGGCGAAACGGGTGTAAAGCAGGTAATGCGCGCCGGCGGCACGGGCTTCGCCCATGGCAGTGTCGAGGCCTTCCGGCGCGCGGGCGCGGCGGACCATTGGGAAATATTCGATAAAGCCATTGAAGGCTTCTTCGGCCACCACGTTGGGTCGCGGATAAGCACTGCCCGGCGGCGCGAAGGCACCCTGGGCGATGTAGATGAACGAGTCCGGCTGAATGCGGAAGTTATTCACGCGACGGCTGTCGCTGTGGTCCAGCAGCCCCGCGTCGCTCATGTGGTAGCGAGTCCCTTCGGCCATATCGCTGACATTCATGCAGCCACCAAGCGCCAAAACGGCCAGCAGCAAAACCAGGCTACGCATCCTACCCTCCAGAGGCCGGTGACGGAAAACCGGCGAATGGCCATGGGATGCAGCTTCCGCGCCAGCTCATGAGTGGTTCTTCTTTGTAGCAGCTGCCGAAGGCTGCGTTCGACTGCGCAGCAGTCGTAAAATCAGGCGCTGCGGTTTTTCAGGAAAATCGGGGAAGTGTGAGTGACGACTGCTGCGCAGCCGAACGCAGCCTCGCGGGCTCGGCAGCTGCTACAGGTCGCGTTTAGCCGCCAATAATCTTCATGATGGTCGCGCCACCGGAGAACGCCACTTCCTGCTTATCCCCCAAGGCTTTGACCAGCAGTCGCTGCAACGCCGGCAGCGCCTGATGACGAGGCTTGTCCAGCAGGTCGCCGACGTAGTGACGATTGCTCGACGACAGGCAACCATGCAGCCAACCAGTGGACGACAAACGCAGGCGCGAACAGGTGCGGCAAAACGGAACGCTTTCGTTGGCGATCACGCCGAAGTGGCCCAGCCCTGGAATCTGGTAACGCACCGCCGTGGCATCAACCGGCGCATCGGCCTGAAGGTACTCGTAGCGCTCGCCGATCAGGCTCAGCAACTGCTGAAGGCTGACGAACTGCTGCAGAAAGGCGTTGGAATCGCTGGCCAAGTGACCCATGCGCATCAACTCGATGAAGCGCAACTCGTAGCCGCGCTCCAGGCAGTAGTCGAGCAAGGGCATTACCTGATCGAGGTTCTGCCCGCGCAGCGGCACCATATTGACCTTGATCTTCATGCCAGCCGCGGCGGCCTGGTCCATGCCATCGAGGACGGTCGCCAGATCACCGCCGCGCGCAATGCTGCGAAAAGCGCTGGCATCCAGGGTATCGAGGGAAACATTGATGCGCCGAATGCCGGCATCCACCAGCAACGGCAGTTTCTTCGCCAGTAACTGACCATTGGTGGTCAGGCTGATGTCCGCCAGACCCATCTGCCCGACGGCAGTCATGAAGGCTTCGAGTTTGGGACTGACCAGTGGCTCGCCACCGGTAATGCGCAAACGCTCGATGCCCGCGGCTTCGATCAGATAGGCCACGCCGCGTGCCATAGCCTCCGCCGACAACTCATCCTGCGCAGCCACCAGCCGCTTGCCGTTGGGCACGCAGTAGGTACAAGCGTAGTTACAGGCTGAGGTCAGACTGATCCGCAAATTGCGAAAACGCCTGCCTTGACGGTCAACGATCATGGATCACTCCGGCGAAAGAAGATTCGAACGCGCAAAACTTGACTCACAAATCAAGTTTTAGCAAGCCCTATGCCTGAGTATATTCCTGAGGTACTGCGCCATGTTGCTAAATCATGGCGCAATAAGGCAACTGAATGGTTCAGCTGCTTGGCGTGTCGGTGTCGCGCTTGCGCTTGTTGCCCATGCGCACGCCGATGTCCATCAGGAACTGGAAGAAACCTTCCTGATCTTCCAGCACATTGCTCCAGAATGGCGAGTGATACAGCGCCACGGCGCCGTGCACCAGCGCCCAGGCGGCGCAGTAATGGAAGTAAGGCGGCACGTCTTCGAGCTTGCCTTCGCTGATCCGGCCCTTGATCAGCAGGGTCAGGCGTTCGAAGTTCGAGGCGCGAATCTTGTGCAGTTCCTCGACCATCTCCGGCACCTGGTTGCCCTTGACCACCTTTTCTTCCAGGCGATCGAACAACCGATAGCGTTGCGGATCGCGCATGCGGAATTCGAAGTAGGCCCGGGACAGGGCTTCCTTGTCCTTATCGACATCGGCGGAATGCAAGAGCTCGTTCAAATCGCGCTCGTAATCGAGCATCAGGCGCAGATAGATCTCCGCCTTGGATTTGAAGTGCTTGTAGATCGTGCCTTTGCCGATACCGACGGCATCAGCAATCATCTCGACGGTGACACTGTCTTCACCTTGTTCGAGGAACAGCTTGAGCGCGGTATCGAGAATTTCTTGCTCGCGGCGACGAAACTCACGGACCTTACGAGGTTCTTTATGCATAAGAAAAGGTCTGTAGGGGTCAAAATTCGAAGCCGCGTATTATGCCTAACTTACGCCAAAATGCACGGATCATCCGACCATATATGTGTTTCTTGATGAATTCGCGCCATCTCGCGGGTTGATGAGAACTCAACCGAAGCGCGCGTATTCCAAATTTGTTTAAAAACCCGACCAGCTAAACTGGACTCGGCGCAATACTGATCAATACTTCAACTGTCGGCGAGGCATCTCCCCCAAGTGTCGCGCCGATGAAGGTACCAAAGGATTGTGTGCCTTTGTTTTACTCCTAATGGTCTTAACCCGGATTCACCCCCCAGAACCCGGGTTTTTTTTGCCTGCGATTCAGCGGCCAAAAACCCCACAGGCTGCGATCTTTTCTAACGTTACACTGTTACCCTGACGTGCGCCAACGGGAATAAACGCTTGAAATTCTCGGTGGTCTGCCGGGCAAATCGCTCGTAGGACTCCCCTCGCAACATTGCCAGAAATTCCGCCACTTCACGCACGTACTGCGGCAGGTTCGGTTTGCCGCGATAAGGGATCGGCGCCAGGTACGGCGAGTCGGTTTCCACCAGCAACCGGTCAGCCGGCACCTTGCTGGCCACATCCCGCAGGGCATCGGCATTGCGAAAAGTGACAATACCGGACAAGGAAATGTAATACCCCATGTCCAGCGCAGCCTTGGCCATCTCCCAGTCTTCGGTGAAGCAATGCAGCACGCCCGCCTGAGGCAGTGCCGCCTCGCGTAGCAGCTCAAGGGTATCGGCCCGCGCGCCACGGGTATGGATGATCACCGGCTTGCCGGTCTGTTGCGCCGCTTGCAGGTGCAGACGGAATGACTCCTGCTGCAACGCTGCCGCTTCCGGCTCGTAGTGATAATCCAGACCGGTTTCACCGATCGCCACCACCCGCGGATGATTGAGTTCGCGCAACAGCCAATCCAGCGCCGGAGCGGCACCTGGCTGCACATCGAGTGGATGCACCCCGACCGAACAGTCGACATCGTCGTAACGTTCGGCCAGGGCTTTGACGTCGGCAGCATTATCGGCGCTGACGCCAATGCACAGAAAGTGCCCTACCCCGCGCTCACGGGCCGCATCGAGTGCAGCATCCAGGGAGCCGTCGTGGGCGGTAAGGTCGAGGCGATCAAGGTGGCAATGGGAATCTACGAGCATAAAAGGGCTGCAACTTACATCGTATGAGTGGGACGGTCGGACTTCAGGGCTCCGGCCAGATGGGTTTCGATTCGACTGCGCGCGGTGTTGTCGCCTTCATTGAATTGCACGCCAACTCCGGCGGCGCGATTGCCCTGGGCCCCTTTGGGGGTGATCCAGGTGACTTTGCCGGCGACCGGAATCTTTTCCGGTTCATCCATCAGGTGCAGCAGCATGAAGACCTCATCGCCCAACTTGTAATTTTTGTTGGTCGGGATAAACAGGCCACCGTTCTTGATGAATGGCATGTAGGCCGCGTAGAGCACGGCCCTGTCCTTGATGGTCAAGGACAAAATGCCATTTCGCGGCCCCGGACTGATGGGTTCGTTCATGCTGACCTCCACTGTCTGATGATCAGAGTCTAGTGTCAGACGGTCACTTCTGGGTAGGCAAAGATACCCATTGCACTAACAGTGCCTCCAGCAACAATGCCGGATTGAGGTTGGCTTTACTCATCACTTTCTGGCGCTGGGCGAGGATCCAGTCCTGGATATTCAGGACTTTGTTCTGAGCGGATTTCTGCGCCAGGTATTGAATCACCTTGCGCATATCTGCCAGGCCCAGCCCTGCTTCATCCTGAGTCAACTGATAACGCAGGATCAGGCTCGACCAGTCGCAGAACCAATCGAACAGCAGCAACATGGGAATGGTCTTCCACTCCTCAGCCAACTGGGTCGGCGACTGCTGTTGTTTGAGCAACTTTTTCACGCCCTCGACCACCAGAGCCCGCTGCTCGCGTACGCCCTGTGCCTGCAATTTGACCGCGGCCAATGGCGAACCGGCAGCGAGGGTCAACAGTTCAATGCGCTCTTCTTCCGAACAGTCCGGCAACGCGCTGGCCAGCCAGGCCAGACTCATGGCTTCGCTTGGCAACGGACAAGCCTGCTGCACGCAACGGCTCTTGATGGTCGGCAGCAGACGGCTGGTCTGGTGACTGACCAACAGCAAAACGGTATCGCCGGACGGCTCTTCAAGACTTTTCAGCAAGGCGTTGGCGGCGTTGATGTTCATCGCCTCGACCGGCTCGATCAGCACCACTTTGCGCCCGCCCATCTGCGCAGTCTGAACCACGAAGCTGACCAGATCACGTACCTGATCGACCTTGATCGCCTTGTCTGCTTCTTCCGGCTCCAGGATGTAGTTGTCGGGATGACTGCCGGCCTTCAGCAACAAGCAGGATTTGCACTCACCGCAAGCGCCTTCGGCGGTCGGGCGCTGGCACAACAAACGAGCCATCAGACGCTCGGCCAGCGCGCGCTTGCCGATCCCGGCCGGGCCATGCAGCAAATAGGCATGGGCGTGCTGGGCACGTCCGGCCAGTTGCTGCCAAAGACTGTCCTGCCACGGATAGGCTTCAGCCACGAGTCAGCTCCAGCAGACGTGGTAGCAAGGCATCCAGAGACTGCTGAACCTGCGCCAGCGGTTGGGCGGCATCCACCAGGACATAACGCGCAGAATCCGCTTTGGCACGCTCCAGGAAGGCAGTGCGCACCGCCTCGAAAAACGCTCGGCCTTCGAGTTCGAAGCGATCCAGGCGACCACGGGCGCTGGCGCGGGCGAGGCCCACTTCTACCGGCAGATCGAAGATCAGCGTCAAGTCCGGGCGCAGATCGCCCTGCACGAATGTTTCGAGGGTCGCGATGCGCTCCAGCGACAAACCACGACCACCGCCCTGGTAGGCATAGGTCGAATCGGTAAAGCGATCGCACAGGACCACCGCGCCACGGGCCAGCGCCGGGCGGATCACCTCGGCCAGATGCTGGGCTCGCGCGGCGAACACCAACAGCAGCTCGGTGTCGGGGTTCATGACCTCATCGACCGGCGCCAACAGCACGTCACGAATCCGCTCAGCCAGGGGCGTGCCCCCGGGCTCCCGGGTCAACACTACCTCGATCCCGGCGGCGCGCAGACGCTCGGCCAGGTATTCGCGATTGGTGCTCTTGCCGGCACCTTCCGGGCCTTCCAGGGTAATAAACAAGCCAGTCACAGGCAGTCCTTAATCAGAGTCATTGCGGGCTTTGCGGCGCGAGCGCATCCGCTTCGGGTGCTGGCGCAGGTTCTTGTGCAGGCTCTTGTGCAGAGCTTTGCTCAGAGACTTGCGGCGTTACCGGCGGCAGGTCTTCGGGCGCGATATTGGGCGAAGCCGCCGGGATTGGCGCCTCAGCCTCCTCGGTCGGCGGTGTAACAGTCGGCGCAGGGCTGGACCGGTAATCGGCACGTCGATTGATCTGGTACTCGCGCACCGCATTATTGTGGGCATCCAGATCATCGGAGAACACGTGGCTGCCATCACCGCGCGCGACAAAATACAGGCTGTTGCCGTCGGCCGGATTCAACGCTGCATGGATCGCTTCGCGGCCCACCATCGCAATCGGCGTCGGCGGCAGACCAGCAATCATGTAGGTGTTATAGGGCGTCGGCTCCTTGAGATGAGCGCGGGTCAACTTGCCGTTGTAACGATCACCCAGACCATAAATCACCGTTGGATCGGTCTGCAACAGCATGCCCATTTCCATGCGACGCACGAACACGCCGGCGATCTGCCGGCGCTCATGCGGCACACCGGTTTCCTTTTCCACCAGCGAGGCCATGATCAGCGCCTGATAGGGCTCAGTGTAGGGGACGTCGGCAGAACGCTGGCTCCATTCCTTGGCGAGGACCTCGTCGAGGCGGTCGTAAGCTTTCTTGAGCAGATCAACGTCGGTCATGCCCCGCACGAAACGATAGGTGTCGGGGAAGAATCGTCCTTCCGGAAAAATCCCGCTGTGCCCGAGCTTGTCCATCACTTGGCTGTCGCTCAGACCGTTGAGGGTCTGTTCGAGTTTTTCATCCTTGGCCAGGGCCGCGCGAACCTGATGAAAATTCCAGCCTTCGACCAGCGTCAGGCTGTATTGCACCATTTCCCCGCGCTTCCACAGGTCGATCAGCCCGTTGACTGTCATCCCGGGCACCATGCGGTATTCGCCGCTATGCAGCGGTTGTCTTGCCAGATTGAAGCGCCAATATACGCGCAGCCAGAAAGCGTCTTTGATGACGCCATCGGCTTCAAGTCGCAGCAAAGTGCGGTTTGGCGTAGTGCCTTTGGGCACTTCCAACAGCTCTTCCTGGGCGATGTTCAGCGGTTGTTCCAGCGCCGAATCGATTTTCCAGGCGCAAGCGCCTGCCAACAGCCCCGCCAGAACCAATCCGGTTTCCAGCAGCAGCAAGAATTTACGTCTCACGAATCAAGCATCCAGTAGCGCACGGGCAATGGTTTGGAGTTTACGGGTGAGCGGCCCAACCGGCCAGCTCAGTGCGGCATAGGCGCGCACCGGCCAAACGCCATACACGCTGTTGCAGACAAAGACCTCGTCAGCCCATTGCAGCTGCTCGAGGGTGATATCGGTGATTTGCGTGGGAATCCCCAATGACTTGGCTTGAAACAATAATTCGGCGCGCATCACACCCGCCACGCCGCAGCGTTTGAGATTGGCGGTCACCAGCACGCCATCGCGCACCAGGAACAGATTACTGAACACGCCTTCAATCACCCGCCCGACCTGATCCAGCATCAAGCCTTCGGCATGTTCGCTGTCCTGCCATTCGGAACGGGCGATAACCTGCTCCAGACGATTCAAATGCTTGAGGCCGGCGAGCAATGGCTGTTTGGAAAGCCGTGTCGCACAAGGAAACAGACGAACCCCCTGCTCCGCATAAACAGCCGGATAAGCAGCAGAAGGATTGCCTTGCAGGATGCGTCGAGCCTGAGCCGAGGGATCGGCGGCGTAACCGCGCAGGCTGTCGCCGCGGGTCAGGATGAGTTTGAGCACGCCCTCGCCCAGCGCGGCGGCATAGGCCAGCAACTCTGCGCGGATCAGTTGATGATCGGCGGCAATCGCCAAGCGCGAACACCCCTCCACCAGACGCGACAAATGTCGATCCAGCAGCAGCGGCTGTCCGCCCTTGACCGCAATGGTCTCGAACAGACCATCGCCGTAAGCCAGGCCGCGATCCTTCAGCGACAAAGCGTCAGCCGGTTGACCGTCGACCCAGCTGTCCATCAGTCAGCGAACCGGCGGAACACCAGCGAGCCATTGGTACCGCCAAATCCGAAGGAGTTGGACAGCACCACGTCGATATCCATGCCACGCGCGGTGTGGGGTACGAAGTCGAGGTCGCAGCCTTCGTCCGGCTCATCGAGGTTGATGGTCGGCGGTGCCACCTGGCTGTTGATTGCCAATACGCTGAAAATCGCCTCGACCGCGCCCGCCGCACCCAACAGGTGACCGGTCATGGACTTGGTCGAACTGACCGCCAGCTTGTAGGCGTGATCACCGAACACGGATTTGATCGCACAGGCTTCGGCGAGGTCGCCAGCCGAGGTCGAAGTGCCGTGGGCGTTGATGTACTGAACCTGATCGCTATTGATCTTCGCATCGCGCAAGGCATTGGTAATGCAACGCGCAGCACCCGCCCCATCGGCCGGTGGCGAGGTCATGTGGTAAGCATCGCCACTGGTGCCGAAACCGATCAGCTCGGCGTAGATGGTCGCGCCACGGGCCTTGGCGTGCTCCAGTTCTTCGAGAACCAGTGCGCCGGCGCCGTCGGACAGCACGAAGCCATCACGGCCCTTGTCCCATGGACGACTGGCACGAGTTGGCTCGTCATTGCGGGTCGACAGTGCGCGGGAGGCACCGAAGCCGCCCATACCCAGACCACACGCGGCCATCTCGGCGCCACCAGCGATCATTACGTCGGCTTCGTCGTACATGATGTTGCGTGCCGCCATGCCAATGCAGTGCGTACCGGTGGTACACGCCGTGGCGATGGCGTAGTTAGGTCCCTGTGCGCCCAAGTGGATGGACAGGAAACCGGAAATCATATTGATGATCGAGCCAGGCACGAAAAACGGAGAAATCCGTCGTGGGCCGGAATCATGCAGTGTGCGGCTGGTTTCTTCGATATTGGTCAGACCGCCAATACCCGAACCCATGGCCACGCCGATCCGCTCGCGATTAGCGTCGGTGACCTCAAGACCTGCGTTACGCACGGCTTGAAAACCTGCAGCCAGACCGTATTGAATGAACAGGTCGAGTTTGCGAGCTTCCTTGACCGACAGGTATTCCTCGACATTGAAGCCCTTTACCGAGCCGCCAAAACGGGTGGAATAGGCAGAAAGGTCGGTGTGTTCGATCAGACCAATGCCACTGCGGCCAGCCAGAATGCCCTGCCAGCTGCTCGGCACATCCGTGCCCAGTGGCGACAACATACCCATACCGGTGACTACGACGCGTCTACGCGACACAGCACTCTCCTTTTTTCAAATGACGACTTTGCATCAGGCCTAAAGAAAAAACCGCACGCCATGATGGCAGTGCGGTTTTTCCATGACAGCGAGCGACGACTAAAAACTATTACGCCTGATGGCTGGTAACGTAGTCGATTGCTGCTTGTACAGTAGTGATCTTCTCAGCTTCTTCGTCAGGGATTTCGGTCTCGAATTCCTCTTCCAGAGCCATCACCAGCTCAACAGTGTCAAGGGAGTCGGCACCCAGGTCTTCAACGAAGGAAGCAGTGTTGACCACTTCTTCTTCTTTAACGCCCAGTTGCTCAGCAACGATTTTCTTGACGCGCTCTTCGATGGTGCTCATACCTTGTTTTCACTCCTAATGGACAAATTCAGGCAGCTGGCCGGTGGGTAAGTGTATAGAAAGACTTTTCAGTTTTTCAACTGAAAGCTTCACTCCTCAAACCCGGCGGCCCTCTGTCTATAAATAGAATGCAGCTTTATAACGGATTTTAGACAGCTCGTATGACATTTTTTTGAAGCAACCCGTCACATTTAACTCATGTACATCCCGCCGTTCACCGGGATTGTAGCCCCAGTAACGTAAGCCGCACCGTCCGATGCAAGAAAAGCGACCACAGACGCGATCTCTTGAGCTTGCCCCAGACGACCCAGCGGAATCTGCGTCTGCAAGGCTTCACGCTGCGCCTCGGGCAGTTCACGGGTCATATCGGTGTCGATGAACCCAGGGGCCACCGAGTTTACCGTAATCGAACGCGAACCGACTTCACGCGCCAGTGCACGGCTGAAACCTTCCAGACCGGCCTTGGCGGCAGCGTAGTTTACTTGGCCTGCGTTGCCCATGGCACCCACAACCGAGCCAATACTGATAATTCGTCCCCAACGGGCTTTGGTCATGCCGCGCAAAACGCCCTTGGACAGGCGGAACAGACTGTTCAGATTGGTATCGACGACGTCATGCCATTCGTCATCTTTCATGCGCATCATCAGGTTATCGCGGGTGATACCGGCATTATTGACCAGGATCGCCGGCGCACCGAATTGCTCCTGAATGCTCGCCAGTACGGCCGCTACGGACTCGTCGCTGGTGACATTGAGTTCCAGGCCAGTGCCCTGAACACCATTTTCTTTCAGGGTCGCAGCGATACGCTCGGCCCCCGAAGCGGAAGTCGCGGTGCCGATAACAATGGCACCCTGACGACCCAATTCCAGAGCGATAGCCTGGCCGATACCACGGCTGGCACCGGTGACCAATGCAACTTTACCTTGCAGACTCATGCAAGCTTCTCCTTGTTAAGCCAGCGCTGCGCGGGCGGCAGCGAAAGCGTCTGGGGTATTGAGGTTAGACGTCGACACGCCTTCGGCGCAACGTTTGTTCAAACCGGCGAGTACTTTGCCAGGGCCGCATTCGACCAGTTCGGTCGCGCCCTTGGCAGCCAGCGCCTGGACCGACTCGACCCAGCGTACAGGCTTGTAGAGCTGCTCAAGCAGATCGCGCTTGAGGGTTTCCAGGTCCGCCGGCACGCTAGCGCTGACGTTCTGTACCACCGGGATCTGCGGTGCCTGCCAGTTGATCGCGGCGATCGATTCGGCGAACCGCTCGGCGGCCGGGCGCATCAATTCGCAGTGGGAAGGCACGCTGACTGGCAATGGCATGGCGCGCTTGGCGCCACGTGCCTTGCAGCCTTCGATGGCGCGCTCGACCGCAGCCTTGGCGCCAGCGATGACGACCTGGCCCGGGGAGTTGAAGTTGATCGCGCTCACTACTTCGCCTTGCGCCGCTTCGGCACAGGCTGCCAGTACGTCAGCATCGTCCAGACCGAGAATGGCAGCCATCCCGCCCTGCCCGGCCGGAACGGCCTCTTGCATCAACTGACCGCGACGCTCTACCAGTTTCACTGCGTCGCCCAGGCTCAGACTGCCTGCGGCCACCAGAGCGCTGTATTCGCCCAGGCTGTGACCGGCAACGTAAGCCGGGCGCGCACCGCCTTCAGCCAGCCACAGACGCCACAAGGCGATCGAGGCGGTCAGAATGGCCGGCTGGGTTTTATCGGTTTGATTGAGTTGTTCTTCCGGCCCTTGCTGGGTCAGTGCCCACAGGTCGTAACCCAGAGCTTCGGAAGCTTCTTTGAATGTTTCGAGGACCACCGGATGTTGCGCGCCCAACTCGGCCAGCATGCCGAGGGACTGCGAGCCCTGTCCTGGAAAGACGAATGCGAGGGAAGCAGACATGTAAACAAGCCCCTAATGATCTTGTCGTCGGAGAATGACGTCCCGTTTCTGGAACGCAAGAAAACTCACAGTTGGATGGCCCATTGAACTGGCCGGTCACATTTAAGCATTGTCCGACGAAAACGCCTAAGGCAACAAATCTTCCAGGCGCCCATGAAGCCGCTCCGGCAAGTTTTCCTGGATCTCGATCAACGCGCGTTGAATTGCACTCTGAAAACCCTGCACCCCCGCCGAACCATGGCTTTTCACGACAATTCCCTGCAAACCGAGGAAACTTGCACCGTTATGTCGCGCCGGCGTCAGTTCGGCCTGCAAGCGTTTCATCAGCGGCAGCGCCAGTGCGCCCACCACTTTCGACGCGAAATTTTTCTTGAACAACGCCTCGATGCGCCCGGCAATCATGGTCGCCAGGCCTTCGCTGGACTTGAGCAGGATATTGCCGACAAAGCCGTCACACACCACTACATCCGCCTCGCCACGGTACAAGCCATCACCTTCGACAAACCCGATGTAGTTGATGCCACGAGCACTCTGCAACAAGGTGGCCGCCAGTTTGACCTGCTGATTGCCCTTGATGTCTTCGGTGCCGATGTTCAGCAAGGCGACCCTTGGACGAACGATACCCAGGGTTTCTGCTGCGACCGAGCCCATCACGGCAAATTGCAATAAGTGCTCAGCGCTGCAATCGACGTTGGCACCCAGATCGAGCAACTGACAGTAGCCCTTTTGCGTCGGAATGGCAGCGATCATTGCCGGCCGATCGATGCCGGGCAAGGTCTTGAGCACAAACCGTGACAACGCCATCAGCGCACCGGTGTTACCCGCACTGACGCAGGCCTGGGCCTTGCCATCGCGCAGCAACTCCAGCGCCACGCGCATCGACGAATCGGGCTTGCCGCGCAAGGCCTGGGCAGGCTTTTCGTCCATGGTGATGACTTCGGACGCCGACGCAATCGACAGGCGCGCGCGATCCACAGCCGATTGGCTGGCGAGCAGTTCTTCAAGAAGGGAGGGTTGACCGACGAGGGTCAGGTGCAGCGAGGGTGTAGCAGACAGACAAGCAAGGCTGGCCTGAACAATGCTGCGGGGACCGAAGTCCCCGCCCATTGCGTCAATCGCGATGACTTGAGCAGACAAGGATTACTCGTCAGCGCCCTTGTCGATCACTTTACGACCACGGTATACGCCTTCTGGCGATACGTGGTGACGCAGGTGAACTTCACCGGTGGTTTTTTCTACAGACAGGGTGCTAGCCTCGAGAGCGTCGTGCGAACGACGCATGTCACGGGCGGAGCGGGATTTTTTGTTCTGCTGAACAGCCATAATTGATTAACTCCTAAACGTTTGGGTCACGCTTTAACTGCGCCAATACACTGAACGGGTTGGACCGCGTTACCTCGTCCTCGCTCGGTTCGGGCTCATCGAGACCCGCCGGCTGCTGGCATTCTTCCGGATGATGAGCAGGCACAATGGGCAAGGCGAGCAGAAGCTCCTCCTCGATCAGTGACTGCAGATCCAAAGGATCTTCGCCCAGTTCCAGCACGTCATAACCTTTCGGCAACGACTGGGTATTCGCACCCTCCTTCACCACAGCATAACTGCATTCGCTATGGATCGGCAGGGTGACCAGCTCAAGACAACGCTGGCAAACCATTTTGACTTCGGTGTCGATAAAGCTGTGAATTACCACAGATTTACGTTCATCTCGTTCAAAAACGAATTTAGCCTGCACCGTACCGACAGTATCGGAAAGCGGGTCGCAGAGTCTCTCCAAATCGGCCAGCAGCAGTTCACCTTGAAGGGTGGTGCCACGGTCAGCCAATTTGCGCGGGTCAACGTGAGGTGGAATCGGGTCATTCAACATAGGCGCAGCATTATAGGGATGCCCCCAGCCATGTCAAAGGAAATTCAGCCCTGTCCGTCACTTGAGCCTGCGCTAGAATTCGACCCCTGCCCTTTGGAGATGCGCATGCTGCCTTTATTACTCGCTTCAAGCTCGTCCTATCGCCGGGAACTGCTGGCCCGCTTGCAGTTGCCGTTCACGTGCGGCTCGCCGGATATCGACGAAAGCCATCGTCCGGACGAGTCGGCCGTCGAACTGGTAAAGCGCCTCGCCGAAGAAAAAGCCCGCGCACTTGCAGGCAGTCATCCTGACCATCTGATCATCGGCTCGGATCAGGTCGCGGTACTCGGCGAGCGGATTATCGGCAAACCTCACACCTTCGAAAAGGCCCGCGAACAACTGCTGGCATCCAGCGGCGCCAGCGTGACCTTCCTGACCGGCCTGGCACTGCTCAATAGCCAGACCGGCCACTGCCAGGTCGATTGCGTGCCCTTTACCGTACACATGCGCACACTCGACGCAGCGCGCATCGAACGCTACCTGCGCGCTGAACAGCCCTATGACTGCGCTGGCAGCTTCAAGGCCGAAGGTTTGGGGGTGAGCCTGTTTCAAAGCACCGAAGGCCCTGACGCCACCAGCCTGATCGGTCTGCCGTTGATTCGCCTGATCGATATGCTGCTGGCTGAAGGTGTGCAGATACCTTAAAGGTCAAAAGATCGCAGCCTCGTTTCACTCGACAGCTCCTACAAGGGATACGCATTTCAATGTAGGAGCTGTCGAGTGAAACGAGGCTGCGATCTTTTGACTGTAAAAAAACCGGCAAAAAGCCGGTTTTTTTTATGCAGCAAGAAGATCAGCGCAGCGAAGGACCTTGAAAGCCCATCCACATCGCCAAATGCTCAGCCACGCTGGCGCCGAGCTTTTTCGAGAAGCGATCGAACGGCGATTCCTCAACCGTGAAATCCACCAGCTCTTTCTCGCCGATCACATCACGGGCAACGGAACTCGCATTACCCAGACCATCGATCAAGCCCAGCGACAGGGCCTGCTCGCCGGACCAGACCAGCCCGGAGAACAACTCTGGATGCTCTTTGTCCTTCAGACGATCACCCCGACCCTTCTTGACGCTGCTGATGAACTGCTGATGAGTGGTATCGAGCACGCTCTGCCAGAACTGGGTTTCCGCAGGTTTCTGCGGCTGGAACGGATCGAGGAAAGATTTGTGCTCGCCGGAGGTGTAGGTACGACGCTCTACACCCAACTTTTCCATGGTTCCGACAAAACCGTAACCGGCCGCTGTGACACCGATGGAACCCACCAGGCTCGCCTTGTCGGCGTAGATCTGATCCGCGGCGCTAGCGATGTAATAGGCACCCGAAGCGCCCAGATCCGAGATCACTGCATAAACTTTGGTATCCGGATGCAGGCCGCGCAAACGACGGATCTCGTCGTAAACATAACCCGACTGCACCGGACTGCCGCCCGGGCTGTTGATCCGCAGAATCACACCTTTGACCTTCTTGTCCTCGAAGGCTGCACGCAGACTGCCGACGATATTGTCGGCACTCGCCGGCTCTTTGTCGGCAATCATGCCCGTTACATCGATCAGCGCCGTGTAGCCGGAGCCAAGGCTCGCGCCTTTCTCCATGCCTACCAACGGCGATAACAAAAACAACGCGCCGAGCAGGTACAGAAAGGTCAGCGACTTGAAGAAAATTCCCCAGCGACGGGACCGGCGCTGTTCCTGTACGCCAGCCAGCAAGGTTTTTTCCAGCAGCTTCCAGCTTTTCTCGTCAGCGCTTTCCGCACTCGTCTTGGCGGGTGCTTTCCATTCGTCGGCCATGCCATGTACCCCAGCAAAAAAACCAATTAAACCCGCTGATTCAGCCAGGCGTGCAACTCTGAAAAACGATCTATGGCCAGTCTCGGCTCAAATAGCTTCAATGCGTCGATCGATTGAGCGCCATAGCTGACCGCCACCGAATCCATGCCCGCATTGCGCGCCATCTGCAGGTCGAACGACGAATCGCCGACCATCAGCGCCTGCTCCGGGCGAACCTCGCAATGGGCGAGAATCTGCTCGAGCATCAGCGGATGGGGCTTGCTGGCGGTTTCGTCAGCAGCACGGGTGATATCGAAATAATCTTCCCAGCCGTGAGACTTCAGCACCCGATCCAGCCCGCGACGAGCCTTGCCGGTCGCTACTGCCAGATGATACCCCTCGACACGAAACGCTTCGAGCGACTCGATAACACCATCAAACAGCGGGGAAGGCACGGCCTCCGCCGCAATATAGTGATCGGCATAGTGCTGACGGAATGCCACCAGCTCGGCGTCGCCAATCTCGGGATACAGGGTGCGAATCGCTTCCGGCATGCCCAGACCGATAATGCCTTTGACGGCAAAATCATCGCGCAACTGAAAACCGGACCGCTCGGATGCGACATGCATCGCCTCGACAATCCGACCAATGGAGTCAGCGAGCGTGCCGTCCCAATCGAAAATCAGCAGCTTGTAATCAGTAGGGTGCACTCAAGCGCTCCACGGTTTTGGCCCACATCTCGTCGACCGGCGCCTGCAACTTGAGCTCGCCACCATCAGGCAGCGGCACAGTCAGCATGTAGGCGTGAAGAAACAGACGTTTGCCGCCCAGATCACGAATCTCTTTGCTGAAACCCTCATCGCCGTACTTGGTATCACCCGCAATGCAATGTCCCGCATGCAGAGTATGGACGCGAATCTGGTGAGTGCGACCCGTGATCGGCTTGGCTTCGATCAGGGTAGCGAAGTCGCCAAAACGACGCAGGACCTTGAACACGGTCACAGACTCCTTGCCCTCCTCCTCGTCCACCTCGACCATGCGCTCGCCGGAGCGCAGATTGCTCTTGCCCAGCGACGCACGGACTTGCTTGATCGAGGATGCCCAGTTGCCGCGCACCAGCGCCATATAGCGCTTATCGACGCCATCGCCGCGCAATGCCGTGTGCAAGTGGCGCAACATGCTGCGCTTTTTGGCAATCATCAGCAGGCCGGAGGTATCACGATCGAGACGATGAACCAGCTCGAGCTCTTTGCAATCCGGACGTAACTGACGAAAGGCTTCAATCACGCCGAAGGTCAAGCCACTGCCACCATGGACCGCAATGCCGCAAGGCTTGTTAACCACAATCAGCGCCTTGTCTTCGTAGACAATCGAGGCCTCGAGCCGCTGCAACAGACCCTGGGCCAATGGCACAGGCTCATCGCGCTCAGGCACGCGAACCGGCGGCACGCGCACGATATCGCCCGCCTGCAGCTTGTATTCGGGCTTGATCCGACCTTTGTTCACCCGCACTTCGCCCTTGCGCAAAATGCGGTAAATCAAGGTCTTGGGCACGCCTTTGAGCCGAGCGAGAAGGAAGTTGTCAATACGTTGGCCGGCATATTCCGGCGAGACCTCCAGCAGTTGTACGGCTGGGGTCGAAGGGGCAGTAGTCGTCATGGCGCGGATGATAACAATTTTTTATGGAATTGAAGCACTTAATCATTGCTGCTATAGTCGCGAACGCCGCCAAAAGTGGCCTGGACAGCGGACTAACGGTCAAAAACCGGCCCTGACCAACGCAATTCACGAGGACGAGAGGCCGTCCTACGGGGCTTTCGCTACGTAACGGCAGAGTTTGCAGTTGTAACGAGCGCAGGTGACATAAGGCCTGAATCATGCCGCAAAGCAGAGTTTTCACTCGCCTTCCGAGCAAATATTCACGGCCAGTTCACAAAGTGCAGTCAGCTGCGAACGACCCCGAGCGAACGCTTCGGAAACACCGCCTAAATTAGCCATGATGCGTGACCTCCCCTTTCGGAGCTCACGGTAAATGCCAACCCGCTGCGGATTCTGCGCGCGGCAGCACCCGAATTATCAGGGATACGTGTAGGGTGGAGATGCACAACCGCTGGACTGTGTAGCAATAGGCTTTATCAAGACGCTTCATCTCGTCCACAGCCGCCGGTTGATTCCTCCTCCTGACTGAGTGCTTAAGTAGCCACAGCAAGCAGGACGCGTACGTCGCAACACCGGCCCAATTGGCCGGGGTTCGCTAGACACTGGAGTGGCCAACCACTCCTGACGCACCTGACACCGACCGTGAGAAGTCGTGTGTGCCGAACGCCGTTTCCGGCAGCCCGGAAACCGACGGTACTACATGAAAAGAATGCTGATTAACGCAACTCAACCCGAAGAGTTGCGTGTTGCACTGGTAGATGGCCAGCGCCTCTACGACCTGGACATCGAATCCGGTGCACGCGAGCAGAAGAAGGCCAACATCTATAAAGGCCGGATTACTCGCATCGAACCAAGCCTTGAGGCTGCCTTTGTCGATTTCGGCTCTGAGCGCCACGGCTTCCTGCCCCTCAAAGAAATCTCCCGCGAATACTTCAAGAAAGCCCCCGAAGGCCGCGTCAACATCAAGGACGTCCTGAGCGAAGGCCAGGAAGTCATCGTTCAGGTCGAAAAAGAAGAACGTGGCAACAAGGGCGCCGCCCTGACCACTTTCATCAGCCTGGCCGGTCGTTACCTGGTGCTGATGCCGAACAACCCGCGTGCCGGCGGTATCTCCCGTCGCATCGAAGGTGAAGAGCGCAACGAACTGCGTGAAGCCCTGAACGGTCTGGTTGCCCCGGCCGACATGGGTCTGATCGTTCGCACTGCCGGCCTTGGCCGCAGCAGCGAAGAAATGCAGTGGGACCTCGATTACCTGCTGCAACTCTGGACCGCCATCAAAGAAGCTTCGCTGGATCGTTCCGCGCCGTTCCTGATCTATCAGGAAAGCAACGTGATCATCCGCGCCATCCGCGATTACCTGCGCCAGGACATCGGCGAAGTGCTGATCGACAGCGTTGAAGCCCAGGACGAAGCCCTGACCTTCATTCGCCAGGTGATGCCGCAGTACGCCAGCAAGATCAAGCTGTACGAAGACAGCGTTCCGCTGTTCAACCGTTTCCAGATTGAAAGCCAGATCGAAACCGCCTTCCAGCGCGTTGTCGAACTGCCTTCCGGCGGCTCTATCGTTATCGATCCGACCGAAGCCCTGGTGTCCATCGACATCAACTCGGCGCGCGCCACCAAAGGCAGCGACATCGAAGAAACCGCACTGCAGACCAACCTTGAAGCCGCCGAAGAAATCGCCCGTCAGTTGCGCTTGCGCGACATCGGCGGTCTGATCGTCATCGACTTCATCGACATGACCCCTGCCAAGAACCAGCGCGCCGTGGAAGAGAAAGTCCGCGAATGCCTGGAAGCCGACCGCGCTCGCGTGCAAGTCGGTCGCATCTCGCGCTTCGGTCTGCTGGAAATGTCCCGTCAGCGCCTGCGTCCATCGCTTGGCGAAAGCAGCGGCATCGTCTGCCCGCGTTGCAACGGCACCGGCATCATCCGTGACGTTGAATCGCTGTCGCTGGCGATCCTGCGCCTGATCGAAGAAGAAGCCCTGAAAGACCGCACCGCCGAAGTTCGCGCCCAAGTGCCGATTCCGGTTGCAGCTTTCCTGCTCAACGAAAAACGCAACTCGATCACCAAGATCGAACTGCGCACCCGTGCCCGCATCGTCATTCTGCCGAACGATCACCTCGAAACGCCGCACTTCGAAGTTCAGCGTCTGCGCGATGACAGCCCGGAAGCCAGCATCAACCAGTCCAGCTACGAAATCGCCGCTGCTGCTGCCGAAGTCGAAGAAGTCCAGCCAGCCGCCGCGACCCGCACCCTGGTTCGCCAGGAAGCCGCGGTCAAGACCGCTCCGGCCCGCGCCAATGCTCCGGTTCCGACCGAAGTTGCCGCTGCTCCGATGGCTGCACCAGCCGCCGTAGCGCCAGAGCCAAGCCTGTTCAAAGGCCTGGTGAAGTCGCTGGTCAGCCTGTTCGCCACCAAGGAAGAGCCTGCTGCGCCGGTTGTGGTTGAAAAGCCAGCCACCGAACGCCCTGCTCGCAACGAAGAGCGCCGTAACGGCCGTCAGCAGAGCCGCAACCGTAACGGTCGCCGCGATGAAGAGCGCAAGCCTCGTGAGGAACGTGCACCGCGTGAAGAACGCGCACCACGTGAGCCCCGTGAAGCCCGCGAAGAAGCTCCAGCCGTTGCCCAGGAACGCGCTCCGCGTGAAGAGCGCGCCCCACGCGCCCCTCGTGAAGAACGTGCACCGCGCGCCCCGCGTGAAGATCGCAAGCCACGTGGCGAGCGTGAAGAACGTCCGGTTCGTGAACTGCGCGAGCCTCTGGATGCCGCTCCGGCCGCCGCTGCCAGCGCTGAAGAGCGCCCGGCCCGTCAGCCACGTGAAGAACGCGCTCCACGCCCACCGCGTGAAGAACGTCAGCCACGTACCGAGCAAGCCGCTGCTGCCGTTGCTGAAGAAGAGTTGACTACCAACGAAGAGCAACTGCAGGAAGACGGCCAGGAACACGCCGAAGGCGATCGTCCTCGCCGCCGTTCCCGTGGCCAGCGTCGTCGCAGCAACCGTCGTGAACGTCAACGCGATGCGAACGGCAACGTGATCGAAGGTTCGGAAGAGTCCGAGTCGGCTGAAAACGCCGAAGCGCCAAGCGCTGCCGATCTGGCTGCTGGCCTGGCTGTTACCGCAGCCGTTGCCAGTTCTGTGATCAGCGCACCTGCTGAAGCACAAGCCAATGAGCAAGCTGAACGCGCCACTGCCGCCACGCAGGAAACCGCTCCGGTTGAAGCGCCAGTCGTTGAAGCGACCACGCCGGTAGAAGTCACTGCCTCTCCGGAAATCGAAGTGGCACCGGTTCGTGAAGCACAGCTTCGTGAAGCCCAGCCTGAAGTTGAAGCTGCGGCTGAACCGGCCGTTGCTGCCGAGCTTGCTGCTTCCGCTGAGCCTGTGGTTGAAGCGCCAGCTGAACCGGTACGTGAAGTTCGCGAAGAACAAACCGCGTTCAACTGGGTTGCCGAGCCACCCGTAGCTGCCGAAGCTCCAGCGCCAGCCGCTGAAGCCCCGGTTGCTGAAGCGATGGTCTCCGAGCCAGTGGTTGCTGCTGCCGAGCCTGCTCCAGCGGTTGTTGAAGCGCCGGTTGTTGCCGAAGAGTCTGCACCGGTGGCCGAGGCCGCCCCTGTCAGCGCTCTGACCCCAAGTGGCCGCGCACCGAACGACCCGCGTGAAGTGCGTCGTCGCAAGCGCGAAGAAGAGCGTCTGCAGAAGGAAGCCGAACTGGCTGCCGCTGCTGCTCCGGCCGCTGCCGAGCCAGCACCGGTTGTTGCTGAAGTCGTCGAGGCTGCCCCTGCCCCGGCCGTTGAAGCCCCTGCCGAGCCGGTTGAATCCGCGATCGACGAAGCACCGCGTTCCGTTCAGGAAGCGGTAGAGCAACACGAGCAAGCCCAGGAAAAAGAGCACGAGCCTAAACCCCTCGCCTGATTCCATTGGCCACTAAAAAGCCCCGCATGGTAAAGCCAGGCGGGGCTTTTTTTATGCCCGTTGTAACGCAGGAAAACCGCGTTACCGTTCATCGCGGGCAAGCCACGCCCCCACAGGTTTTGTGTCGCTCAGGAGAAATTATGCTCGACGCAAAACCTGTGGGAGCGTGGCTTGCCCGCGATGGCGGTGAGTCAGGCGAAGACCAGTCCCTCTGGGGTATCCACATCCCACAACACGCCGGGATCCTCCACCGCCACCTCGACCACCCTCGCCTGTGCGAACAGCAACTTGGCGCCCTGATCACCGGTCAACGCCATCAATCCCGGACCAAAACTTCGCCCGAACCCCACCGGATGCCCATATTGCCCTTCATACACCGGCACGCTGATCGCATCATCGGCAATATTCGCAACAACCTGCTCAATGCTGGACGGCAGGATAAACGGCATATCCCCCAGCACGATCAGCCAGCCACCGAGCTGCGAACACGCCGCCACTCCCGCCGCAATGCTGTCGCCCAGACCGGTCGACTCGATCCGCACAATCTCGCACCCATAGGCCTGAGCCATACGAATCACTTGCGGGCGATCCGCCGTGGTCACCAGCACGCGCTTTTCAAGCGTGGCCGGCAGATTTACCAGCACCTGCTCGATCATCGAATGCACGCTGACGCCGTCACGACCGGTGCAGTCCACCAGCAGCTTGTCCTTATCGTCACCCGCTACTTGTCGGAACCGACTGCCCTGCCCCGCGGCCACTACGATAACGCCGATGGGGTCGCTCATACGCCCTCCTGCAACGGCTTCTTCTGTTTCAGCTCGACGCCGTTCTTGATCGCCACAATTTCGGCCAGCAGCGACAAGGCGATTTCCGCCGGTGTATGGCTGCCGATGTGCAAACCGATCGGGCCGTGCAAGCGCTCGATGGCCTGTTGAGACAAGCCTAGCTGAGCCAGGTTGTCCCGGCGCTTCTGGCTGTTGACCCGCGAACCCAGCGCACCGACATAAAACGCCTTGGAGTCCAGCGCGGTAAGCAGCGCCATGTCATCCAGGCGCGGATCGTGGGTCAGCGCGACAATGGCCGTGCGCTCGTCGGTCTGGATGGTCAGCACCGCTTCATCGGGCATGCCCGGGACGAAGCGACCCTGTTGCTCCTCCCAGCCGTAGACGAACTCGGTGCGCGGATCGCAGATCAGCACTTCGAAATCCAGCAGCCGCGCCATCTCGGCAACGTAGCGCGACAGTTGGCCGGCACCGATCAGCAACAGCCGCCAGCGTGGACCATAAATGGCGCGCAAGGTCTGCCCGTCAAACACCAGCGCATCGGTCTTGCTCGCTTGCTGCAAAACCACTTCACCGGTCGCCAGATTCAGCTCACGCGCAACGATTTCATGCGCCTCGCAGCGTGCCAACAATTCGGCGACCCACACCGGGTCACCGACGCGCTCTTCGGTCAGGCGCAATGTGCCGCCGCACGGCAAACCAAACCGTGCGGCCTCCTCACGGGTGACGCCATAGGTAATCAACTGCACCGGCGGCCCATCGGCCGGGATACGGCCATCGTGCAGCCGGGCAATCAGGTCATCCTCGATGCAGCCACCGGACACCGAGCCAATCACCACACCATCTTCACGCAAGGCCAGCATGGCGCCAGGTGCCCGGGGCGCGGTGCCCCAGGTCTGGACCACGCTGTACAACATCACCCGCTGACCGGCGCGGCGCCATTCCAGCACGCTGCGCAGGACATTCAGATCGACGCTGTCCATCAGGCTTGCGCCTTCTGCCAGCCTTGCAGCTGATAACGTACCGGCAGGTCACGGATGCGCTTGCCGGTGGCGGCGAAGATCGCGTTGCACAGCGCTGGCGCGATCGGCGGCACGCCTGGCTCACCGACCCCGCCCAACGGCACATCGCCCGGTGGCGTGACCAGATGCACGGCGATTTCTTTCGGTGCCAGAGACATGCGCGCCACTTCGTACATGTGGAAATTGTCCTGCTGAACCTTGCCGTCCTTGAAGCTGATTTCCCCCAGCACCGCGTTGCCCAGGCCCATGACGCAGGCACCTTCGAACTGCGAGCGAATCCGCTCGGGGTTGATCTGCGGACCGCAATCCACGGCGATGTCGGCCTTGTGCACGATCAACGTACCATCGTCTTTGACTTCCACCTCGATCACCGCCGCCACATAAGTGACAAAACTATAATGCACCGCCAGGCCCAAGCCTCGGCCCTTGGGCAACTCACGCCCCCAACCGGCCGCTTTGGCGGCGGTTTCCAGCACGATGCGCATCCGAGCGGTATCAATCGGGTAACGCTCGGGGGATTCACCGTAGTTCCACTCCTCGCTCAGAGTGCGCGGATCGATCTGACGGTCCGGGCCGAGCAGTTTGATCTGGTACTTGAGCGGATCCTGACCAGCCTTGTGGGCCAGCTCATCGACAAAGCTCTGAATCGCAAAGCCGTGGGGAATGTTCGACACCGAGCGATACCAGCCGACCCGCGTATGGACCATCGCTTCAGGGTTTTCCAGGCGCACGTTGGGGATCGCGTAAGCCATGTTGGTAAAGCCCATGCCCAGCTCGAAAGCCGCCTCATGGTTCATGCCCGGCGCGAACAGCGCGGTGATGCTTGGCGCCACCGTGCGGTGCAGCCAGCCGGACGGCAGGCCATCCTTGTTCAGGCTGGCTTTCAGGTATTCGGCCGACACGGTGTGGAAATAAGAGTTATGGATGTCGTCTTCACGGGTCCATTGCACCCGTACGGCCTTGCCCGGGAACTCCTTGGCCAGGATCGCCGCTTCAATGACGAAGTCCGGCTTGGACTTGCGGCCAAAACCGCCGCCGAGCAAGGTGACGTTGAGGGTGACATTATCGAATGGAATACCGAGGCGCTCGCCGATCCGTTCACGGGTGACTTGCGGTGCCTGGCTTGGGGCCCAGGCTTCGCACACGCCGTCCTTGAAACGGGCGACGGCGACCATCGGCTCCATGGGCGATTGCGCCAGGTGCGGCAGGTAGTAAGAGGCTTCGAGGGTACTGTCGGCGCTGCTCATGGCCTGGTCGATGCTGCCAGTATTGCGCACCACTTTGCCGGGTTTGAGGGACGCGGCTTCGATTTCCTTGCGGTAGGCGATCGAGTCGTAACTGGCGTTGGGGCCGTCATCCCACTCGATTTTCAGCGCCTCGCGGCCCTTGATCGCCGCCCAGGTATTGCTGGCCACTACGGCCACACCGCCCAGAGGTTGAAACTCGGACGGCAATGGACGGCTTTCGATTTGCAGAACCTTGATCACCCCCGGGACTTTCATCACAGCGCTGGCATCGAAGGATTTGACTTTGCCGCCGTACACCGCTGGACGCGCGATGGTGGCGAAGAGCATGCCGTCGAAATGCACATCGGCGCCATAAACCGCGCGACCATTGACGATGTCCGCACCGTCGATGGCCTTGGTGCCTTCCTTGCCGATATAACGGAATTCCGACGGCTGCTTGAGCCGCAGGCTGTCGCGGGCCGGCACCGCCAGCGCACTGGCCGCGGCGGCCAACGCGCCGTAGCCCAGTTCACGACCGGTCGGTTGGTGTATGACTTTATGCAGTTGCGCACGGCACTCGCTGACCGGCACTTTCCACTGCGCGGCGGCGGCTTGCTCAAGCATGGTCCGCGCGGCAGCACCGCAACGGCGCATCGGCTCGTACCAGTGACGCATGCTGCGCGAACCGTCGGTGTCCTGGTTACCGAAACGCACTTCGTCCCCCGGCGCCTGTTGCACCTTTACCAGCGCCCAGTCGGCGTCCAGTTCATCAGCTACTACCATGGTCAGACTGGTGCGCACGCCCTGGCCCATTTCCGAGCGGTTGCAGACCACGGTCACGCTGCCATCGGCGGCGATGCTGACATAAACCTTGGGATCATCGATCCAGCCGTTGGGCATGCCGTCGGCGCCGAACTTTTTGTCTTTTTCGGCAGCGAGCGCGTCCTGCCAACCCCAACTGGCTGCCAGCACCAGCGCACTGGTGGCGCCCACGCCTTTGAGGAAGCCACGACGGCTGAGGTTGCTCAGCGCAAAGTCATTCGGTAACTGGCTCATGCCTTGGCCTCCTTCAGGTGAGTGGATGCCTGCCGGATGGCAGTCTTGATCCGGTTGTAGGTGCCACAACGGCAAATATTGCCGACCATCGCCTCTTCAATCTGCTCGTCGCTGGGGTTCGGATTGGTTTTCAGCAATGCGGTGGCCGACATGATCTGCCCGCCCTGGCAGTAACCGCACTGAGCCACGGCGCTGTCGAGCCAGGCTTGCTGGACGACTTTGCCAACCGGGTCAGCGTGCAGGTTATCGATGGTGGTGACGTTCTGGCCGACTACCGAGCCAATCGGCATGATGCAACTGCGCGCGGGCGCACCGTCGATATGAATGGTGCAGGCGCCACACAGGCCCATGCCGCAGCCGAATTTGGTGCCGTTGTAACCGGCCACGTCACGGATCGCCCAGAGCAGCGGCATGTCCTCGGTGACATCGAGTTGATGATCTTGACCATTGAGTTTCAGGGTAATCATGGGCACGCCCGCATAGTTATAGAGGTTATGGGGTCGAGCAATCTGCAACGTGGTTCCTTCGCGCAGATCGACTCAGGCTAATAGGCTCTCTTATGCGGACGCGATGTCTGCACCGGGCCTTTGGTGGAGCAAATGCTTGCATCGTTAGGTAGCTAAGTTAACCCAGCATTAACAAAAAAGCCCTGCACACTTGAAGATGTGCAGGGCTTTGGAATCAGCCGTGAAAGCGTAGCCTCAATACCGATTGGGTTCCATTTCCAGGTCGACCTTGAAACGCTCTGATATGTCTTTCTGAATACGCTGCGCCAGGTTCAGCAATTGCAGGCCCGTTGCGGCACCGTAGTTAACCAGCACCAGCGCCTGTAATTTATGGACACCGGCATCACCGTCGCGAAAGCCTTTCCAGCCGGCCCGTTCGATCAGCCAGCCCGCCGCCAGTTTCATTTGCCCGTCGGGCTGCGCATAGGCCACCAGCTCCGGGTATTGCTCCTTGAGTTGCGCCACCAATGTCGCCGGCACCAAGGGGTTCTTGAAGAAGCTGCCGGCATTGCCGAGCACCGCCGGGTCCGGGAGCTTTTCGTTGCGAATGCTGCAAATGGCCTGACTGACGTCTGTAGGCGTCGGGTGATCGATGCCCAGCGACGTCAGGCGCTGGCGAACCGGGCCGTATTCCAGGTGCAGGTGCGCGGTGCGCGTAAGGGTGAAACGCACCCGCAGGATCAACCAGCGCCCCGGTTCCTGTTTGAACAGGCTGTCACGGTAGGCGAAGTTGCATTCGGCCAGCGTGAAGTCCCGCAGTTCGCCGGTCTGACGATCGAGGGCGGTCAGGCCGGCAAAAACGTCTTTTATCTCGACGCCATAAGCGCCGATGTTCTGCATCGGTGCCGCGCCCACGGTGCCGGGAATCAGGCTGAGGTTTTCCAGCCCCGCCAACCCTTGCGCCAGCGTATGTTGCACAAAAGGATGCCAAGGCTCGCCCGCCTCGGCTTCGATCACCACCTGGTTGCCATCATCGGTCAGCAGGCGAATTCCCCGCGTGGCCATGCGCAGCACCAGCGCCTGCACATCAGCGGTCAGCAGCAAATTGCTGCCGCCACCGATCACCAATACGGGCACATCATGCTCCAGCCCATAGGCCAGGGCTTCGCGTACGTCGGCATCGCTATGGGCCTCGGCAAACAGCCGGGCCTGTACATCCACGCCAAAGCTGTTGAACGGCTTGAGCGATACCTGAGCTTGTACCTGCAAACTCATAACCGGCCCTTCAATTCGATTACCAGCAAATCGCTGGCGCGCTCGATCAGGTCCAGTACCTTTTCGAACCCCTGATCACTGTCGTGATAAGGATCCGGCACTTCATCGATTTCCGACTGGAAGCGACGCAGGAACAGGTCCAGTTCGGCCTTGCCCTTGGCCGGTTGCAGGGCCTTGAGATGGCGCAGGTTGCTGTTGTCCATCGCCAGAATCAGGTCGTAGGTGGCGAAATCGGCACGGCTGATTTGCTGCGCGCGCTGGGCGGACAGGTCGTAGCCGCGCAACTTGGCCGCGGCCTGGCTGCGCTTGTCCGGGGCCTTGCCGACGTGCCAGTCGCCGGTGCCGGCGGAAGCCACTTCGACTTGATCGGCCAGCCCCGCCTCACGCAGTTTGTGCCGCAATACGCCTTCAGCCGTGGGGGAACGGCAGATATTGCCAAGGCAGACGAACAGAACCCGCATCAGGCCTCCAGCAAGCGACGAACGCGCTCGAGGTCTTCAATGGTATCGACGCCGGTAGGCGGTGCGATCAGCGCATCGGCCACATGAATCCGCACGCCGTGCCAGAGCGCCCGCAGTTGCTCCAGCGCTTCGGTGTTTTCCAGCCAGCACGGGCCCCAGGTGACGAAGTCATGCAGAAAACCGGCGCGATAGGCATAAATGCCGATGTGACGGCGATAAGGCACACCTTCCGGCAATTGCTCGCGGCTTTTGGCAAACGCGTCGCGCGCCCACGGCAAAGTGGCACGGCTGAACGTCAGCGCCAGGCCATTGAGGTCGCTGACCACCTTGACCACATTGGGGTTGAACAGGGTTTCCACGTCTTCGATCGGCTCGGCCAGGGTGGCCATGCGCGCTTCGGTGTGGGCGGCCAGGTTGGCGGCGACCTGATCGATCACGCTCGGCGGAATCAACGGCTCGTCGCCCTGAACGTTGACCACGATGGCGTCCGGGGCCAGGCCCAGTTTCGCCGCGACTTCAGCCAGTCGGTCGGTGCCGGAATTGTGGTCTTCGCGAGTCAGCACCACCTCGGCACCGAAGCTTTTGCAGGCCTCGACAATGCGCGCATCGTCAGTGGCCACGACCACACGCTGGGCACTGCTTTTGCTCGCCTGTTCCCAGACGTGCTGGATCATCGGCTTGCCGGCGATCAGCAGCAGGGGTTTGCCCGGCAGACGGGTGGAGGCATAGCGCGATGGGATGACGACAGTAAAGGCTGTGGTCATTTATCCAGACGCTCGTCGGTGGTCAGGGTGCGCGCTTCGCTTTCGAGCATCACCGGGATGCCGTCGCGAATCGGGTACGCCAGGCCGGCACCCTTGCTGATCAGCTCGGTTTTGTCGGCGCTGAGCTTGAGCGGACCTTTGCAGACCGGGCAAGCGAGAATATCGAGCAATTTGGTGTCCATGAACATTCCCTGGATAGAAACGGAGTTAAGGCAAAAGACCAGCCGGCAACAGGCGTATCAGCTGCGTATCGAACCAGGCCACGAAGGCCGGCGATGGCGCAGCATCGACCGCCAGGTACCACCAATCGGCGGCGGCGAAGGCACGGCACTTCACCGCGTCCTTTTCCGTCATCACCACGGGCAATGACGGTGTGAAATTCAAGGCCTGCACGCTGTACTCGGCGTGGTCGGCAAATGCATGTGGCACTGGCTGCCAGTGTAGCGTTTCGAGGGTCGTGAAGAAACGCTGGGGATTGCCGATCCCGGCCACGGCGTGAATGGCCTGGCCTGAAGGGAAGTGGTCAAGGGGCCGGCGTTCGCCGCTTTGCAGGTTGACCAGCACGGTGGGTTGCAGCTGGAAGGCAAAACCGTCGATGCGGTCGGCCGTGGCGCCGTTGTAAAGCACCGCATCGACGCTTTGCAGGCGCTCGATCGGTTCGCGCAACGGCCCGGCCGGCAGGCAACGCTGGTTGCCCAGCCCCCTGGCGGCATCGATCAGCACCAGTTCCAGGTGCCGGGCCAGCCGATAATGCTGCATACCGTCGTCGGAGAGGATCAGGTCCAGCGGCTCACTCGCCAGCAAGGCTTGGACCGCGCGGCTGCGATCCGGGTCGATCATCAGCGGCACGCCGGTGCGCTGGACGATCAACAACGGTTCATCACCCGCCACGTCCGCGCCTTGATCCGCCTCGACCCGCCACGGCAAGTGCGCAGGTTTGGCGCCGTAACCACGGCTGACCACACCGACCCGCAGACCGTTGCGCTGGCAGTGCTGAATCATCCACAAAATCAGCGGTGTCTTGCCGGTGCCGCCCACCGTGATGTTGCCGACCACAATCAGCGGCACTGGCGGCTGATAGATCTCGCCTTCACCCGCCAGAAAGCGCTCGCGCTTACCGATGACCACGCGCCGATAGAGCCATTCCAGAGGCTGCAACAGTTTCAACGCCGGATGGCCTTCGTACCACGCAGCGAGCAATCGATCGGACATGGCCATCAGGACGCCGGCGCCGCCTCGACAGTGGTCATGCGCAAGTGACTGAAACCAAGCTTGCCGGCAGCGTCCATCGCGGTGATGACGGACTGATGGGGGGTCTTGCCGTCGGCGCTGATGGACAGTGGCAGGTTGGTATCGCCATTGGATTCTTTCTGCAGCGCTTCCATCAGGCTGGTCAGGTCGTTCTTGGGCAACAACTGGTTGTTGACCGAGAACACACCTTCGGCGCTGATGGCGATATCCAGTTGCTTGGGCTGCTGGTCTTCGGCCGGGGAACCGCTGACTGCTTCGGGCAAGTCGACGCGCAACTGGGTTTCACGGGTGAAGGTAGTGGTCACAACGAAAAACAGCAGCAGGATAAACACCACGTCGATCAACGACGCGAGGTTGATGTCTATCGTTTCCCGCGGTTTACGACGGAATTTCACGCTTTGCCCTCAGCCAGATCCACGTCGCGGTCACCCTGCACTACCTCGACCAGCTTGATCGCTTCCTGCTCCATGCCCACCACCAGTTCATCTATGCGGCGTTGCAGGAAGCGGTGGAAGAACACGGCCGGAATACCGACCATCAGGCCTGCGGCGGTGGTGATCAGCGCTTTGGAAATACCGCCGGCCAGCACTGAGGCGTTGGTGCCCATGCCCGTGCCCATGAATGCACTGAAAATATCGATCATGCCCAGCACCGTCCCCAGCAGACCCAGCAGCGGGGCCATGGCGGCGATGGTGCCGAGGGCGTTGATGTAGCGTTCGAGCTCGTGAATCACCCGCGCAGCGGCTTCTTCGATGCACTCTTTCATGATCTCGCGACCATGCCTGGAGTTCGCCAGACCAGCGGCCAGGATCTCGCCCAACGGAGAGTTGGCGCGCAGTTCCTTGAGCTTTTCTTTATTGAGTTGTTTGTCCTTGATCCAGACCCAGACCTGCCCGAGCAAATACTCCGGGGTCACGCGGCTGGCACGCAGGGTCCACAGACGCTCGGCGACGATCGCCATGGCCGCGATGGAACTCAGAATGATCGGCAGCATCATCCAGCCGCCGGATTTGACCAATTCCCACACAGTGACAGTCCCCTCGAAAAAGTGCGCCACTCTAACATAGGGGGTGGACGCACCGAAGACCGCGATGTCGCATCCGGTCGGGCTTCGATAGTTCGGGTTACTGGCTGGATAGTGGCGGATCGCGCCAGAAGCGCCGTTCTTGAAGCATCGTCCACGGCGGCTTGAAGCGTCCCAGTTGCAGACGAATGGCACCTTGCTCGGCGCTGTCGTAGATTGCCACACCGCGCTTTTGATACCGCGCCACAACCGTGGGATGGGGATGGCCGAAAGAATTGCCGTTACCCCGGGAGATCAGCACCGCTTTGGGTTGCAAGGCGCTGAGCAACGCCATCGAAGACGAACTGCGACTGCCATGGTGCGGGGCCTGCAACCAATCCGTCGGCACCGCCAATGGACCGTCGAGCAGCGCCCGCTCGGCTTCGGCGTCGATGTCGCCGGTCAGCAGCAACCGCTCGCCGTTGGCTTCGATCTGCAACACGCAGGATTTCTGATTGCGGTCGCTGGCAGACGGCCACTGCCAGAGCTGAAACTTCACCGCGTCCCAAGTCCATTGCTGACCGCTCTCGCAGCCCTCGGCATGCAATTCGTCTGGCAGGGCCAAATGATCGCCACTCAGTACTTGCTTCACCGGTATTCCATTGGCAATGGCTCGCGCACCACCGGCGTGATCGGCATCTGCATGGCTGATCAGCATCAGGTCGAGGCCGTTCACCCCCAGTTTGCGCAATGACGGCAGCACCACCCGCTCACCCAGGTCGATATCGCCGAACCGTGGCCCGGCGTCATACAGCAAGGTGTGATGGCGGGTACGCACCAGGATCGCCAAACCCTGACCGACATCCAGCTGCCAAACCTCGGCCATGCCTTCAGGCAATGTATGCCGGGGCGGAAAAACCAGTAACAGCAACATCGGCCAGCCCAACGGGCGCAACGGCACGCCTCGCGGCAACAGCAGCAAACAAGCGCCCAGCGTGCCGAGCGCCCATACCCACAACGGGACCGCCACCGGCACCCACGCGGGCAACTGCCCGGAGATCAACGCCAACCCCTTGAACAACAGATCGATCAAACCGCCGGCCAACCACAGCAATCCTTCGCCCACATAAGGAACGGGCAGCAACATCGTCCCAAGCAAGGCCGGCGGCAGGATCACCAGACTGACCCAGGGCACCGCCAGCAAATTGGCCAGCGGCCCGCTGAGACTGATCGGCAACCCCAGCACCAACAGCAGCGGGCACAGACCGATCGCGATCAGCCATTGGGCGCGAGTCCAGGTTTGCCACCAGCGCCACGGACCCAATCGCCCGCCAAAGGTGAAAATCAGCACCGCCACCGCCGCAAAGGACAACCAGAAACCCGGTTGCAGGCTCGCCAGCGGGTCCAGCAGCAAAACACCGTCAAGCGCCAGCAACAGCGGCCACCATGCGCCGAGGTGAAGAAACTTTAATCGCCACACCAGCACCAGACCGATCATCAGGCAGGCCCGCCGCACCGGCACCTCGAAGCCGGCCAGCAACCCATAACCGAGCGCCGCCGCGAACGCCAGCCCGCACGCCCATGGCAGCCACGGCAAGCGCGTGGGCCACACACCATAACGAGCCAATCCGGTAATCAGCAGATACACCACTCCCGCCAGCAAGCCGATGTGCTGCCCGGAAATCACCAACAGATGCATGGTGCCGGTGTCTTGCAGCACCTGCCAGTCCTCACGACTTAGCCCGGCGCCATCCCCCAGCACCAACGCCGTCAGCGCGCCCGTTCGCCCTTGGGCATCCACGGCCTGCAAACGCTGACGGATGCCGTCACGCCAGGCCCACTGCGCCTCCATCAGTCGCTGGCCATCTTTGACGGTCCCGGTGGCGCCGATGTGCCGGGCCAGTAACCAAGCGTCGTAGTCGAACGCATGCGGGTTAAGCAACCCGGCAGGACGCTTCAATTTGACGGCCAGCCGCCAATATTCGCCGCTGTTGACGGGAGGCCCGCCATACCAGGCCAGGCGCAAGTGCTCAGGCAGCTTGGCGCGACGCGACTGACTATCCGTCAGCTCGAAACGCACCACGCCGTCGGCCTGCTGCGGCAATCCGGTCACACGACCTTCGATCCAACGCGTCTCACCATCGAGATTCAGCGCCAGGCGATCATCCAGTGCCCACTGTGCATTCGCGCCCGCCCAACTGAAACCGAACAGCAAAAATGCCACCGGAAAGGTGCGAAACGGCAGCAACATCAATCCCACTACCGGCAATAACAGCCACAACCCCGCCGGCGGTAATACTGGTAAAAAACGCAAGGCCAGCAGACCCAACGCCAGCGCCATCATCCCTGTGCGCATAAGCCCGTCCTTGAGAGTCCCCGACTAGGCTTAGCTGGTCCGCCGCACGTCCGTCGTTATCAATTGTCACAAAGTCTGAATGGGCGGTTCGTAGAATCCAGACATACTTGCCGCCTGAACCGACCGAGAAGCCTTATGCCCCGGCGCTTATTCAAACGTTACATGCCAGACCCGACCAGCATCAGGGAACACAAATCCTTACGCTTTCTCGGCACTCTGCTGCATGACCCGAACCTCTGGCACCTCAATCGCCACTCCGTCGCGCGGGCGATGGCGGTCGGACTGTTCGCGGCGTTCCTGCCGATTCCATTGCAGATGCTGGTGGCGGCGTTCCTGGCCATCATCGCGCGGGGGAACTTGCCGATTGCCGTCAGCCTGGTCTGGTTGACTAACCCGATCACCATGCCGGCGGTGTTCTTCTGCACTTACCAGACCGGCGCCTGGTTGATGGATGTTCCCGCCCGCAGCCTGCCGAATGAACTCACTTGGGAATGGATCAGCGGGGAACTCTCGACGCTGTGGCAACCGTTTTTGCTCGGATCGGTGGTCATGGGGCTGGTGCTGGGTGCCCTCGCCTATTGCCTGGTGATGATGTATTGGCGCTGGTGGGTGAGTCGGCAGTGGAAACGGCGCAAGAAAAGTCGAATGTGAGAATGTAAAACGGCCTCCAATGTGGAGGCCGTTTTTTTTGCGGTGTCTGGGCTGACGCCATCGCGGGCAAGCCCGCTCCCACATGGGTTCTGTGTTGATCACAAAATATGTGGCCAACGCCAATTCACTGTGGGAGCGGGCTTGCCCGCGATGAAGGCGACTCGGTCTTCCTTAGGTACGCATCCCGCGCCCACTCACCAGCAACCGCGCACAACCGATATACAGCACAACAGTCGCCACCAGCATGAAGGTAATCGCAATACTGATCTTGATATCCGACACACCGAGAATGCCGTAACGGAAAGCGTTGACCATGTGCAGCACCGGGTTGGCCAGCGACACAGTCTGCCAAAACGGTGGCAGCAAACTGATCGAATAGAACACCCCGCCCAAGTAGGTCAACGGCGTCAGCACAAACGTCGGGATGATCGAGATATCATCGAAGTTGCGCGCAAATACCGCGTTGATGAAACCCAGCAGCGAGAAGATCGTCGCCGTCAGCACCACCACCAGAACGGTCACGCCCAGGTGATGCACCTGCAATTGAGTGAAGAACAGCGACAGCAGGGTCACGATGATCCCGACCATCAACCCGCGCAGCACGCCGCCCAAGGTGTAGCCGATCAGAATCGTATGGGGCGACACCGGCGACACCATCAACTCTTCGATGGAGCGCTGGAATTTGCTACCAAAGAAACTCGACACCACATTGCCGTAGGAGTTGGTGATCACCGACATCATGATCAGCCCCGGCACGATGTACTCCATGTAGGTGAAACCACCCATGTCGCCGATCTGCCGGCCGATCAGGTTGCCGAAGATCACGAAGTACAGAACCATGGTGATTGCCGGCGGCAGCAAGGTCTGTGGCCAGATCCGGGTGAAGCGCTTGACCTCACGATAGACAATGGTATTGAGGGCAACGAGGTTGGGTTGCAGCTCGGAACTCATACCGCCACCTTCGACAGATTCTTCTCCACCAGGGACACGAACAACTCCTCGAGGCGATTGGTTTTGTTACGCAGACTCAACACTTCGATGTTCTGCTGCGCCAATTGGGTAAACAGCGCGGTAATGCCCATGGCCTTGTCGACCTGGACTTCCAGGGTGTGACTGTCGATCAGTCTGGCCGGGTAACCGAGCAACTGCGGTGCCACCTGCAAAGTGTTCTTCATGTCCAGCAGGAAGGTTTCGACATGCAATTGGCTGAGCAACTGCTTCATGCTGGTGTTCTCGACAATGGTGCCGTGGTCGATGATGCCGATGTTGCGGCACAACTGCTCAGCCTCTTCCAGGTAGTGGGTGGTGAGGATGATGGTGATGCCTTTCTTGTTCAGTTCGGTGAGGAATGTCCACATCGAACGACGCAATTCGATGTCCACCCCCGCCGTCGGTTCGTCGAGGATCAGCAGGCGCGGTTCGTGAACCAGCGCACGGGCGATCATCAGTCGGCGCTTCATGCCGCCGGACAGGGAGCGCGACGGCACATCGCGCTTGTCCCACAGGCCCAGTTGGGTCAGGTACTGCTCGGCGCGTTCCTTGGCGATTTTCGGCGGAATGCCGTAGTAACCGGCCTGGGTCACGACGATGTCGAAGGTTTTTTCGAACTGGTTGAAGTTGAATTCCTGGGGCACCACGCCGATGGAGCGCTTGAGCTGCGCAGGATTCTTGTCCAAGTCATGACCGAAGATATTCACCGTTCCGCTGGTCTTGTTCACCAGGGTCGAGAGAATGCCGATAGTTGTGGATTTGCCGGCGCCGTTAGGGCCGAGCAAGGCGAAAAAGTCACCTTCGGCGACATCCAGATCGATACCACTCAAGGCCTGGAAACCGTTGCCGTAGGTTTTGGTTAGCTGCCGGATGGACAGAGCGGAACTCATATCGGATTTACGCACCAAGAAGGGAAGAAAGGAATAAATAAGGGCAGGCGGCGAGCAATGCAACCGCGGCGCACGAGCGCAATGGTGCTTGTCGCTGCCGCACAAGTACAGTCAAGCGTGTCGATAGTGAGTATTAAGTCAACGCGGTCATGACCGCCTTCTGATAGGCCGGACGCTGTTTCAATCGCGCATACCAGGCCTGGAGATGAGGCTGCGGCGCACGCTCGATCGGCATCTCGAACCAGGCATAAATGAAACTGCCCAAGGGAATGTCGCCCATGCCGATCTCATCGCCCGACAGGTACGGTTTAGCCGCCAGCGCTTGATCGACCATCGACAGCAGATCGTCGCACTCCTTGATCGCGGCCTTGATGGCCGGCCAATCCTGCTGGTCTGCCGGGGTGCGCAGTACGCCCCAGAACACCGTGCGAAACGGGGCGGCAAAACTTGAGGTGGTCCAGTCCATCCACTTTTCGGCGGAAGCTCGGGCCTGCAGATCTGTCGGATACCACGCCGTATCGCTGGCATGACGGGCCATCAGATAACGGACGATGGTGTTGGATTCCCACAGCACGAAACCGTCGTCTTCGATCACCGGCACGCGGCCGTTGGGATTCATCGCGCGGTACTCGGGCGTGTCGACCACGCCAAAGGCGCCGCCGGCATCGATGGCTTCATAGGTCAGGCCCAGTTCTTCGGCTGCCCACAATGGCTTCCTGACATTCGACGAATTTTTCCGACCCCAGATCTTCAGCATGACCGCCCCTTTTTGGATGAATGCGCAGGCAGCATACGCCGGATCAGGCGCGACTCAAATCGCTCTGCATGTCACCCAGCAACACCGGCAGTTGCTTGTCGAACAGATGCGGATAGCACTTTTCCAGGTGTTCGAAAAAGAACGCTTCAGGCACATCGGTGAACTGGCCGTGATCGATCAGGTATTCCATTAACTGCTCGCCGTCACGGTTGAAGGGATGGAACACGCTGTCGTTGATCCCGTCGAATTCCAGCGGCGCGACATTGAACAGTTCGCAGAGTTGTTGATTGAAAGCCGGGGTGGCTTTGACCCAGCGATCGTTCAGGTACAACTCGGTGTAGCCGTGCATGGCGAACACATCGCTCTTGAGCAATTCGAGCAGACGCGGCGTCGACAGGTGATTGCGCACATCTGCCAGACCGATACGCGCCGGGATCCCGCAATGCCTGGCCGCACCGGCCAGCAGCGTGGCTTTGGGCACGCAATAACTCTCCCCTGCCGCCAGCGCATAGCTGCCGCGCAAGGTCTCTGGATCGCGGCTGAAGGTGTAAGGGTTGTAGCGCACGGCCTCGCGCACCGCGTAATAGAGATTGATCGCCTGTTCAAGCGGATCGCGCCCGACGCCACGATGTTTTTCCGCGAACTCCACCACCGAGGGGTGATCACTATCGATGAAGCGGCCGGGGCTCAGACATGCGTGCATGGGAACAATCTCCTGGGGGAAGCCACGAGTCTAGCGACACCTTCAGCACAGAGATAACGACGTTTCGGCCAAATATCAGCGTTTGCCGCCCTGTCGATAACAGCGGTTAACCGTCTGCCCTCGAAATAACTGACAAGTTTCAGCCGTTGCTTCCTACAAACTCAGACCTATCGCTCTGACCTCCACTTTTATGGATGCCGTCTAAGCTCTGAAAGTGGTTTTGCCCTTGGCTTCATGGAGAATTGAATATGTTGCTGTTGTGGATACTGGTTCTGGTGGTCGGGATTGCCTACCTGGCACATCGCCGCACTGCGCCTCTGCCCGCCTTGGGCATCATCGCTGTCTATCTGCTGGCGATGGGCATCTTCAGCCATGCCCCCGTCTGGCTAATGCTGATTTTCTGGGTGATGCTCGCAGCCGTGGCCGCTTTCCTGTTGCTGCCGGATCTGCGCCGAAAACTCTTCACGGCCCCGATGTTCAGCTGGTTTCAAAAAAACTTGCCACCGATGTCGCAAACCGAGCGTGAAGCCATCGAAGCGGGCACGGTCTGGTGGGACGGCGAGCTGTTCAGCGGTCGCCCGGACTGGAACAAGCTGCTGTCCTATCCAAAGGCGCAACTGAGCGAAGAGGAACAAGCATTTATCGATGGCCCAACCGAAGAGCTCTGCGCCATGGTCAGCGATTGGCAGATCGGCCAGTTGCTGGATCTGCCGCCCCAGGCTTGGGATCACATCAAACAACATGGCTTTTTTGCCCTGATCATCCCCAAAGAGTACGGTGGCAAAGGCTTCTCGGCCTATGCCCACTCCCAAGTGGCGATGAAACTGGCCACCCGCAGCGGCGACCTGGCGTCGACCGTCATGGTGCCCAATTCCCTCGGCCCGGCGGAGCTGCTGCTGCATTACGGCACCGACGAACAACGCAATCATTACCTGCCACGGCTGGCCCGCGGCGACGATATCCCCTGCTTTGCCCTGACGGGTCCGATGGCGGGCTCCAACGTCGGCGGCATGACCGACACCGGGGTGATTTGCAAAGGTGAATGGGAAGGCAAGGAAACCCTCGGCCTGCGTCTGAACTGGGAAAAACGCTACATCACCCTCGGCCCGGTGGCGACCTTGATCGGTCTGGCGTTCAAGGCCTATGACCCGGACCATCTGCTGGGCGACAAAGTCGACCTGGGGATCAGTCTCGCCTTGATTCCGAGCCAGACCCCCGGCGTAGAAATCGGTCGCCGTCACCTGCCGCTGGGCGCCTCATTCATGAACGGCCCGAACTCCGGCAAGGATGTGTTTGTACCGCTGGAATTCATCATCGGCGGTCAAGAGATGCTCGGCGAAGGCTGGATGATGCTGATGAATTGCCTGTCGGTCGGGCGTTCCATTTCGCTACCTGCCATCGGTACCGCTGCGGGCAAGTTCACCAGCCTGGTGACAGGCCAATACGCGCAGGTTCGCGAACAATTCAATGCACCGCTGTCAGCCTTCGAAGGGATTCAGGAAGCACTGGCGCGGATCGGCGGCAGCACCTGGCTGATGGACAGCGCACGGATGCTTACCGCCAACGCGGTCGATCTCGGCGAAAAACCATCGGTACCGTCGGCCATTATCAAATACCACCTCTCCGAACGCGGCCGCGAATGCATCAGCCACGCCATGGATGTTCACGGCGGCAGGGCCATCATCATGGGCCCGAACAACTACTTGGCGCGTAGCTGGCAAGGTGCGCCCATTTCCGTCACGGTCGAAGGTGCGAACATCCTCACACGCAACTTGATGATCTTCGGCCAGGGCGCTATTCGCTGCCATCCGTTCGTCCTCAAGGAAATGGCCCTCGCCCACCGCGAAGACAAACAACAGGCACTGATCGAGTTCGATGCATTGCTGCTCGACCACATTGGTTTTGCCGTGTGCAACGCCGCCAGCACGCTGGTGCTGAACCTCGGCCTCGGGCATTTCGAACACATGCCCGGGGACAGGCTCAGCCAAGGCTATTTTCGCGCCCTCAACCGTCAGGCCGCAGCCTTTGCCATGCTGGCCGACCAGAGCATGATGCTGTTGGGCGGCGATCTAAAGCGCCGCGAACGGTTGTCCGCGCGTTTGGGTGATGTGCTCAGCTACCTGTATCTAGCCTCCGGCGCACTCAAGCGTTATCACGATCTCGACTCGCCCGAGCATATGCACCCACTGTTCGCCTGGGCCATGGAGGAGAGCCTCGGCCAGTCCGAACGTGCGCTGGACGAACTGCTGACCAACTTCCCGAACAAGGTACTCGGATGCGTGTTGCGGGTGTTGGTGTTTCCATTCGGTCGTCGCCACAGAGGCCCATCGGACAAACTGGCGGCCAGCGTCGCAGCCGTCATCGGTCGTCCCAAGGGCGATCCAACGCTGGAGGAGTTACTGGGCGGTTGCTATCGCCCACAATCGCCAGAGGATTCGGTCGGCGCCCTGCAGCACGCCTGCGACTTGTTGAACGCCGCCAAACCACTACAGAAAAAACTCAATACGGCGCTGAAAAGTCGTCAGGTCAAACCCACTGTCGGAGAAACTGCCATCGACGCCGCCCTGGAGGCTGGCGTCTTGCAACCGGTTGAGGCCCAGAGCTTGCGTGAAGCAGAAGTGGCGCGACGCAAGGTGATCGATGTCGATGATTTCGACAAACAGGAGCTGGTACTGACAGAAGGCATGGTCCGCTGATCCGACGGACCGTGTGCCCTCATGTGGCTGTTTACCATGTGGCTCTTTACCAAGTGGCTCTTTACCAAGTGAAAAAGCGGCGCAGGAGCTTTATACTCCTGCGCCTGTTTTGCTCTTGAGGACTTATCTCGTGTCCAACGTCGTTGCCGATCATCTTGTCTTGCTCGACCACCTGCGCAGTATCCTGGTCGCCGTAGGTGAGGCCGAACAGGTTCCCGAAGAAAGCCATGCCTTGTTCCTGGAGCGCTTCGATGAACTGCTGGCGTCACTGCCGATCGAGCCGATCGAAAGCCAATACCTGGGCCAGGACATCCTGACTCAAGTGATTTCCCGTTATCCGCAAATCGCCCATCTGATCCCGCGGGATCTGCTGTGGTTCTTCGCCGGCGACTGCCTGCACTACCTGTCGGATGAAGAAATCGACCTGTACCAGGCCCTTGAAGAGCGTCGCTTCGAAGCCGAACAGAACGATGAACCGTTCGACTGGAATCAGGAAAAGCAGCTGCTGGCGATGTCGAGCCAGGACAGCAAGCACTGATCCCCAATCAGTTATGTAAAAGGCCCGCATGGTTGAACATGCGGGCCTTTTTTTGGCATTACCGAGTGACTTGGTGGTTCGTAGTCAGTCTTCGCGGGCAAGCCTCGCTCCTACAGGTTGGTGTCATACGTAATGGCGCGAACGACATAAACCTGTAGGAGCGAGCGGTGCGGCGATCCGACTTGCCCGCGAAGAGGCCCGTCAAAGCAACCCATCACTCTCCGGCAACTCATACGCCACCGCGACCTTGCCCAACGCACCCGGCTTGCCCGGCCTGCTCAACGTTGGCTCCTTCTCCAGGCATTCCACCAGATAGTCGATAAACACCCGTAACTTGGGCGGTAGATAACGGGTTGGCGAATGCAGCAGCCAGGCGCCTCCGTGGTAGGACGCCAGAAAAGTCCAGTCTGGCAGTACTTGCACAATCAGGCCCTGTTCCAACGCATAACGGGCGGTGAAGTACGGCAGGCTGCCGATTCCGATGTGTTGCAATACCGCGCCCAGTCGCACGCCCGTGTGATTGGCGGCATAACGTCCGCGCACGCCGACGGTCACGGCTTTGCTGCCTTTCTTGAATTTCCAGCGCGCATCGCTCGGGGTTTCGCCCAAATAGATGCAGCTGTGGTTGAGCAGGTCGTGGGGATGAGTCGGCGTGCCGTGTTCGGCCAGATACTGCGGCGTTGCACAGAGTAAATGATCGATGGTCAGCAACTGCCGTCCCACCAGCCCTGCGGGCGGGCGATCGGTAATACGGATCGCCAGGTCGACGTGGTCGTCGATCAAATCCATCTGACGGTCCTCGAGCAACAACTCCACATTCACTTTGGGGTAACGCCGCAGAAATTCCGGCATGTGCGGATGAATCACGAATCGCCCGACGGCTTTGGGCACACTGACACGCACCAGCCCTTCTGCTTCATCGGTGAATTGACCGCTGATTTCCATCACCGACTTCGCCGCGCTGACCATCTCCTGGCAACGCTTGAACACCTCTTCGCCACCGTCGCTCAGACGGAGCTTGCGCGTGGTTCGTTGCAGAAGGCGCATGGCGAGCGCCTTCTCCAGCCGCGAAATGCTGCGACTCACCGCCGAGGGTGAAGAACCTGACTGGCGCGCTACTTCGGAGAAGCTGCCGGTTTCGACCACCTTGACAAAAATTGCCATTTCACCGAGCAGTGGCAGGGGAAGATTTATGCTCACAGCGCAACAGTCCTTTGATGGTTGAACGGATTATCACGCAACTTCATGATTCATATAATAAAGAGAGAAACTTTAATAAGGGCATGAAATATGACGTTTCGCCTCTTTTTCCATAGTGATGACCTCAAGGCCAATGTGGAAGTCCTGGATTGCACGCCCCACGAGAACGAATTCGCCGTGGTGCTGCACGCCACCCTGTTTCATCCCCAAGGCGGCGGGCAACCTTGGGATACCGGCTGGATCGGCGCAAGCCAGGTACTTCGCGTGGTTCAGGATCCGGACCGGATCATTCATTTCGTCGACCACCCGGTAAAACTCGGCATGACCCGGATTCGCGTCGATGAGCAACGCCGCCGGTTCAATACGCGCATGCATTCGGCGGGGCACTTGATTGGTCATTTCGTCCAAGCGATGGGCTGGATGCCGACCAAGGCTCATCACTGGCCAGACGAAGGACGTGTGCAGTTCAAACCGGGCGATGGTGCGCAGGAGGTCGATACCCAGACGATTGAGCACGGCATCAAGCAATGGATCGCCCATGATCTCCCGCGCCTGACGTCGTTGCGCGAAGGCGCCCGAGAAATCGGTTTCGGTGAACTGCCCGCCTACGGCTGCGGCGGCACCCATGTACAGAGCCTGAAGGATTTGGGCACGGTCACGATCGCCTCCCTTTCACAGAAAAAGGGAACGCTGTCAGTCCACTACAGCGTGGACTGAGCATTTTGGCGATGTCGGCCCCGTCATCGCCTGACGCCGTGGGAGCCTGCATTCGCGGGCTCTGTTGACTATCTGACGTGGCCAAGGGAGTGCGACATGGCCGTTCTGTATCTCATAGCGTCGCCGTCAGCCCCGCCGCTGAGCATCCTTACCGAGGAATTCCCGGCCAGGTTGGCGGCCTTTAACGGCCTGACCCGCGACATGCGTGACGCAGGAATTGCAATCAAGGCTTTAGTGCTTTCGGACAACATTATTTTCGTCGATTGCAAAAGCCTCGACCTGCTGTCCCGTCACTTTGGGCATGAGTTTCGCGGGATGCGCTGCAACGCTGAAGGCCAGGTTGCCCGCAATACGGCGACTATCCGGGGCATTGGCATAGTCTGGTTCACGGTGGTCAAGAAGCAGGACAGATGACCCAGTCGCTCGAGAGCCGCCGAAGTCGCCTCCTCGCACAGCCTCATGTGCCGTTCCATCTCCTGCAACCTACCTATCTCCACCCTTTGAACGGAAAGTTTTCGTTCAAAGCGTGGCGCTTTGCCTTGGTTGAACTACCTTTCAAACAAGAAGAAGACATAACGGTTTGAAATGCCACGTTAGGTTCAGCGATCAGATAGCGGATTGGCAAAAGGAGTTACCTCACTATGGTCCTGGCAAGCGTTTTCCGGCTCTTTGCTTTGATTGCCGGTTGCTTTTTAGGGGAGTCAGGTCGGCGAAAAGTGCCGTCTTTAGCTGATGTTGCTGTCGAGCCTGTGCATATCGCTCGGGTCGACAACTCAGGTATCTGGATCACTAAAAACCGTTTTAGCGCAGGCGCTCGCTGTTGAGTCAGAACAGCGTATTGCAGCTGCTTGCATGTAGCACCAAGGAATATTGCCGGGGCCATTACTAAGGGGTCTGGCGGGGTAGAGGGCCGACCAAGGCCCCTTGTAGTGATCCGAGGCAACCCAGTTAGCCTCAAAGATGGCCTATTCAGCGAGGATGCACTTAATGAGCTATCGTACCGTGCCCGCTTTCAAGCGAATTATCCATGGCCTGTTCTGGACGGGCCTCAGCGTGAATGCGGCTCAGGCCGCGCCGGCCAATTGTTCGCAACTGGAAAATTTGCCGGCAACGTTCGAGGTCGGTCAGGGGCTCCAGAATGAACTGCGCGTCCCCGTCCCGGTGACACAGCTGGCAGTCGGCGATCCGAAAATCGCCGACGTGCAACCCAGTGGCAGCAACGCCTTCATACTTACGGGCCTCGCGCCGGGGGCCACCAGCCTGATGGTCTGGACCGCCTGTTCGAAAACGCCGCGCCAAAGCATGGTGTTCGTCAAGGGTAAGGCCACCGCGGCGCTGACCAGCGTCTCGACAGTGCCTTCCGAAGACCCACTATTGCCGATCCAGGTGCAAACCGACATCCGCTTCGTTGAAGTCAGCCGGACCAAACTCAAGGAAGCCAATGCCTCGATTTTTGGCCGCCAAGGCAACTTCCTGTTCGGCTCGCCAAGAACCTTCCCCACCATCGACGGCATTGTCACGCCGTCGGTGCCGGTGAACAACGGCATGTTCAACTTCGCTTTTGCGTCTAGCGATACTCTAGTGTCGATCAACGCACTGGAAGGCAGCGGTTTCGCCTACACCTTGGCACGGCCGAGCCTGGTAGCGCTCAGCGGGCAGAGTGCGAGCTTTCTGGCCGGTGGTGAAGTGCCAATTCCGGTGCCCAGTTCAAGCAGCGATAATATATCCATTGAGTACAAGGAGTTCGGTATCCGCCTGACCCTGACGCCGACCATCGTCGGCAAAAACCGTATCGCGCTGAAGGTGGCACCGGAAGTCAGTGAACTGGACTTCACCAACGCCGTGAGCATCGCCGGCACAATAGTTCCGGCGCTGACCGTGCGCCGTACCGACACCAGCATTTCCCTGGCCGACGGCGAAAGCTTCGTCATCAGCGGCCTGATCAGCACCCGCAACAATTCCCAGGTGAACAAATTTCCGGGGTTGGGCGATATCCCGATTCTGGGCGCATTCTTCCGCGACAACAGCGTCAACCGTGAAGAGCGGGAACTGCTGATGATCGTTACCCCCCACTTGGTCCAGCCACTGGCTGTCAATGCACAACTACCGTCATTGCCTGGCGAACAGCTGCGCAATTACGACCCGAACTTCTACCGCATGTTCTTCCTCGAAAATGGCGATTTCGACAGCCGCTCCGGGCTTTCGCAATGAGCCTTAGCCTGAATCAGACTGGCCTCGCCCTCATTCGTAACGGTGACCTTGAGCGCTTGCCGGGCCAGCTTTCCTGCCATTGGCCAGGCGTTCAACGTGTTGTAGCCAAAGGACATTCAATGAAAGCAGTCATTGCAATAACGGCGACATTAATGCTCGCAGGTTGTGCCACTAATGGTTTGTCGCGACCGGCTATCTGCGCCAAGCCCGATTCGGATCAAGAGTTGGCCCTGAGTCTGGCCGACAACATGGCCAACGACGGCCGTTTGTATGCCAGCCTGGCGAATCTTGAAGGTTTGCCCGACAACCTGGTTCAGGTTCGCCTGCGCAAGGCTCGGGTGCTGCGCTTGATGGGGCGTCATGAGGCGGGGCCGTTGTATCAAAGCTTGCTCGGCACCTGTATGGCCGCTGACGGGGAACATGGCTTGGGCCAGTTGGCCGCGGCCAAAAATGATTACGCCACCGCGACCACGCACCTTGAGCGTGCGGTGAAGATGGCCCCCACCGACGACAAGATGCGCAATGACCTGGGGGTGGTCTACCTCAATCAACGACGTATCCCTGAAGCACGCTTCGAGTTCATGACCGCCATGGAGCTCAAACAGTCCAATTCATTGGCGGCACTCAATTTGGTGACGCTGCTGATCTATCAGGATAACTGGAAGTCGGCTGCCGAACTCGCGAACCGTGCCAGCTTGAGCCCCCAGCAAATCGCCGAGGCTCAAAGCCGCGCGGAAAAACTCAAGGCCTCCGCAAAAAAAGTGGCGGCTTCGGAGGGGAATCGCAAAACTGAGGTAGCCGCTGCCTCATCCAGTGCGACCAAGTAAAACGTACGAGGAGTCGAGATGAATACCAAGAGGCTGTTGATAGTGTGCATGGCTTGCCTGTCCACCAGTGCCTGGGCTATCGAACCAGGTCCCTCTTCGAAGGAGCAGAAAGGCACCGAGCAGTGGTTGGTGTTACAGAGTCGCGGTGTATTTGCCTCCCCTAAACTGCAAACCGCTTCGGCCACCGAACGTGACCTGGCCATGCAGCGTTGGCTGAACAGCTTCCTCTACCCGATTCCGGAGTTTTTTGACCAGGATGCGGGCGGCGATGCCACCAGCGGCAGCAACTGAGGGACGTCAATGAGTCATCAGCCTCTGGCGTCGTCCAGAGTGGCCTGGCTAATAAGCCAGGCTTGATCATGTGTGCAGAAAAATGCAAATCAGTACGAAGTGGAGCAGGCGATGGGAGTGAATGACCCTCCGCTCGCCTGCTCCACCTCGTACTGATGCAATACAGCCATCCCGTTCAACAGCAAACAACCCCGGTTCACTTCCCGAATGTCTTGAGTACTCCGATCATGGCGGGGCCAATGGCGATCAGAAAGAAGCTCGGCCACAGACAGAAAATCAGCGGGAATATCAGCTTGGTGCCGATTTTCGCCCCCGCCTCTTCGGCGGCCTGAGTACGCCGGTCACGGAACTCATCGGCATAGATGCGCAGGGTGTCGGCCACGCTGGTACCAAAGCGGATACTCTGCGCCAACAGACTGACCAACCCTTGTACGTCATCCAGACCGGTGCGTACGGCGAGTTGTTTGAGCGCTTCGGTACTGGAAATGCCCGCGCGGATTTGCGCATTGACCAGGGCCAGTTCTTCAGCCAACTCAATCTGACTGACTGACATCTCTTCAGCCACGCGCTCGATCGTCAGAGGCAAGGCCAGGCCCGACTCCACGCAGACCACCATCAGGTCCAGGGCATCCGGAAAGGCGGCACGCAGCTTGCCCTGTCTAGCCTTCTTGCGTTTTCCGACATACAGCGCGGGAGCCAACCAGCCGACAGCAGCAGCCCCTAACACCAGCAACAACCCCGTAATCAGAGAAAGCTTGGGGATTATCGGCAACACCAACAGCGCAATGCCAACCAACACCAGTGGCAACAACAAGCGCACCGCCCAGTACATCTGGACCGCCGACTGTGAGCGGTAGCCGGCGTGCATCAACAGGGTTTGGGTGGCAGACGTCTGAGCGGCCTCAGTCGAGCCAAAGCGTTGGCCGACCCGCTCCAGCAATAACTGCAGATTACCCGGTGCGTCTTGTCCCGCACTCCCTGAGTGGCCGCGTTTGATCAGCGCCAAACGACGCTGCACGGGGTCCTGCAGCCCTAACAGCAATAACACCACGGTGACAATCGCGAGTACCGCACTCAGACTCATCGCACCGACAAACAACAGGCGTGCCATCTCCTCATTGCCTGTCACTCGATTGAACAACCCGAGCAAATAGTCCATGACCTGCACCTCCACATGGCGAATAACGCTTAAACCTGGATCCGGATGATTTTTCGAATCCAGAAGATCCCGACCAACATGCAACCAAACGCCCCGAATATCAGCTTATGGCCGACCGGGTCATTGAGCAGCAACGGCAAGTAGTTAGGGCTGGTGAACACGATCACTGCCGCCAGCACGAAAGGAATGGCCACCAGTATCCAGGCCGACATCCGCCCTTCGGCCGACAAGGTCTTGACCTTGCGCTGAAAGCGAAAGCGGCCACGGATCAACCGGCTCAGACGCTCCAGCACTTCGGTCAGATTGCCGCCGGTCTCGCGATGGATGAGGATCGAGGTCACCAGCATCATCACCGTCATGCTTGGCATGCGCTCCAACAGGCCTAGCATGGCCCGGCGTACGTCGTTGCCATAGTTGATATCGGCGAAGGTCAGACCGAACTCATGAGCGACCGGTCCTTTGTGCTCCTCGGCGACCAGGCGCAGGGTTTCGTTGAACGGGTGTCCGGCACGAAGGGCTCGACACATGGCATCCAGTGCATCCGGCAGGCCTTCCTCAAATTCAGCGAAACGTTTGCCACGGTCACGAAAAATTTTCAGCACGGGTAACCAGAACACGCCGAAGACCACCAGCAGCGCCATCCACCAGACTGCCGAGATCATCCAGATCGAGATACCCGCACAGACGCCCAGAAACAGCCCGAGCAACAGCACCCGATACGCCCGGTATTCGTGTCCGCCCTGCTCGATCACCTGTGTCAGGTTCGCCATAAAAGGCAACTGCTCGAGCATGGCCTCCAGTGGCGACAAGCGCGTCAGGTATTTCTGCCGCAACACCGTCTGCATGTTGGGCAGATTGTTGGCTTTCTCCAGTACATGCAAACGGCCGCGGATGCGTTTGCGCATCTTGCCGGCCTCGCCGAACACCGGCACCACCACGCCCTGGGACAGGAGGAACACGGCGATAAACACCATGCCGAGGAACATCAGAATGAATTCACTGGGAATATTGTTCATGACTGCCGTGCCTCCATCCACTCAGGCCTGAACATCGTCAGCGGCAACTCGATGCCGCGCTTGGCCAGCACATCGCGGAAGGCCGGGATCATGCCGCTGGGGCGATAATCGCCAAGCACTTCGCCGTTTTCGCCCATGCCTTGACGCGCAAAGGAAAAGATTTCAGTCATGGTGATGATTTCGCCTTCCATGCCGTTGATCTCTTGCACGCTGACCAGGCGGCGCTTGCCATCCTCCTGACGTTCCAGCTGGATCACCACATCGATGGCCGACGCGATCTGCTGCCGCATGGCCTTGATCGGGAAGGTCGCCCCGGTCATCGACACCATGTTTTCGATTCGTCCCAACGCATCGCGCGCGGTGTTGGCGTGGATCGTGGTCAATGAGCCGTCGTGGCCGGTGTTCATGGCCGTCAGCATGTCCAGCGCTTCCGCGCCGCGCACTTCGCCGATGACAATGCGGTCCGGACGCATCCGCAGACTGTTGCGCACCAATTCGCGTTGGCTCACCTCGCCTCGCCCTTCGATATTCGAAGGCCGGGTTTCCAGGCGTACCACGTGGGGCTGTTGCAGTTGCAGTTCGGCCGAATCTTCGATGGTGACGATCCGCTCGTTTTGCGGAATGAAACTGGACAGCACATTGAGCATGGTGGTCTTGCCACTGCCGGTACCGCCGGAAATCAACACGTTCAAGCGTCCACGGACAATCGCCTTGAGCAACAGGGCAATGGCCGGGGTCAATGTCCCCACCGAGATCAGGCTGTCGGTATTGAGCAGATCCACCGCAAAACGGCGAATGGATATGCTCGGACCGTCGATGGCCAGCGGCGGGATAATCGCGTTGACCCGCGAACCGTCCTTGAGCCGGGCATCCACCAATGGCGAGGACTCATCGATACGCCGCCCCAGGCTGGACACGATGCGGTCGATAATATTCAGCAAATGCTGATCATCGCGAAAACGCACATCGGTCCGTTGCAGTTTGCCGAAGCGCTCGACATAGACCGAGGCATGGCCGTTGACCAGAATGTCAGACACGCTGTGATCGGCCAGCAACGGTTCCAGGGGACCCAAGCCAAGCACCTCGTCGGTGATCTGCTTGATGATCAACTGGCGGCTGGAGGAACTCACCGGCGCCGAATGCTCATCGAGCAGGCGCTGGCAAATATCGCGAATCTGTCGCGCGGCCTCGGCCTGTTCAAGGGAGTCCAGCAAGGACAGGTCCATGACCTTGAGCAACTGCTGGTAGATCTTTTCCCGCCACTCGGCCTCTACCGGGGTGACCTGGCTTCTGGTTTCGTAAAGAACGTCCGGTATTACACGCTCCCACGCCATTATTTCCTCTGCCGGATCCAGCAGCTCATCACCCTGCTGGGGAGCCGACGATGAGGTGGATTTACCAGACTGTTTGCGCAAGCGGTTACGAAAGTCGCTGATCATGGGTCATCCCCCGAAAAAATGGTTGAAGGCGCGTTTGAGTAAGCCTTTGTTCCCGGCTACCTGTTGACCGACCAGGTCCTCGGTCATGTCGCGCAGTGCAACAGTGATCGCTGCCCTCGGCGCATGCAGCCCCAACGGCACGCCAGTGTTCTGACTCTGGCTGACCAGGTTGAAGTCGTTGGGTAATTTCGACAGATTGGTGCAGCGCAGCGCCTCACCGATATCTTTGAGGCTGATCGGTGCTGCCTTGTCAAAGCGGTTGACCACTATCTGCAATTGATCCCCGCGCACGCCCAGGTCATCACGAAGAATCCGCACCAGGGAACTGGCATCGCGCAGATGGCTGACGCTCTGCTGCACCACCACGTACACCCGATCAACCTGTTCCAGCACGGAGCCGGTGAGGTGGTCGATTTGCCGCGGCAGGTCAATCACCACCCAGTCGTAGCTGGCGCGGGCCAACTTCAACAGGGTGTCAAGTTGCTCGGGTTGAGCATCTTGCGGCAGACACAGCTCACCGGCCCGTCCACCCAGCACATGCAAAGTCGGGCTGAAGTGACTGCAAAAACCGCGTAACGCGACGCTGTCCATGCCATCGATCTGGTTCAACACCTCAAGATGGCTGTGCGTCTGCGCCACATCCAGATAATGCGTGACGCTGCCAAATTGCAGATCCATGTCCAGCAACAGAGTACTGCCGCCCTTGGCACTGAGCTGCTGAGCCAGGTTGCAGGCCACCAGGGTTCCGCCGGAGCCGCCCTTGGCGCTCATCACGGCGATCAATTTCCCTTCTGCCCCACTGCCGGTCCGAACCTCCATGACCAGTCGATTCAAGGCGGCAACCAATTCCGTCTCGGCGATGGGTTCGGGCAGCACGTCACGGGCGCCGGCCTGCATTGCCATACGCATCCCTTCCTGTTCGCTCAGCAGACCGCAGACCAACATCGGCGGACGCTCATGGGCCGGGTGCAGCAACAGCGCCGCCAGCTCCTCGCGCCACAGGTGGCTGACGCGCAACAGCAACAGATCGGGCATCCGGTCCAGACCGTAGAGCGGGTCGACATGCCCGTTGCTCACCAGGCGAGTGCTCACCTCCAGGCTGGGCATGCGTTGGCAGACGCTCTGCAGATCGCGCAAAGAGGTGGCATCACGGCTGCTGATCAGCAACCGCAGCCCGGCTTTGCCGGTCGAGCTGGCGACTGGAGTTTCTTTAGTATTCAGCATGGCGTGATCTCCCCGGAATCGGAATGACGCCCGAGGCTTTCGCGTGGCAACGTTGCCCTGAATACAGGCAGGGTAATAGGCACGCCAATCCCGGGAATGAACAGATTGAAAACGAAATTTTGCAGACTCAACTGGACGTAGCGGATGGCACGAAATCCATTGGTCCCATTCGTGTCGGCGGGGTTGCCCACCTGAGCGCCATTTACGTCCAGATAGGTCAACGTCAGGTTGGTGGTGGCCAAATCAGTGATGATCTGGCTCGCACCGGCATCGGTCGCGGCATTGAAGATCGCCCGCCGCAACACCACCGGATCGCTGATATCGCACACCGACGCCAAGCGCACACCACGGCGCACGACTTCATCCAGCGCATTGATCGTGAAGTACAGGCGGCCGATTTCCAACGCGCCGAATAATAGTGTGAATATCAATGCACCAATGATGGCGAACTCCACCACATAGGTGCCGCGCATGCGTTTGCGATTCATCACAGTGCCCTCATGACGGTGGTGGCGACCAGCGGAATGCTCAGCGCAATCGGATTGCCGAAAAAGCCAGGCAGCGATCCGGTGCAATTGCCACCGCCAATCACCGGGCAGAACGTAAAAGTGATGGTCACTCGCACATGGTCTGTGCCCACGGCGGCGACAACCACATCGTTGGTCGTCAACCCGGATAACACGGGGGTGCCGGTCTGGCTGGGCACGCCATAAACCGCGACGTTTTTCGTCTGGGTCTGCAGCGTATTGCTCAGAGAGACCGCGCCGAGCGTCGAGTTCCAGGCCTGGCTGGCAACGAAACGGTCGGCATCACGGCTGGCCTGCAGCAGTACGTTGTACTGGTAGAGCATGCGGCCGAACTCACCGAGAGCCAGCAACAGCAACAGCAGCACCGGCAGAGCGAGGGTGAATTCCACCATGGCCAGGCCCTGCTGGCGCCGCGGATGTTTAAACGAATGAAGTCTCATGACGCCTCCTACGAGTCTGTGCTCGGAGTGCCGATGCCGAGATAGGTTTTGTAGAGCTGAATGATCTGCGGGCCGGAATCGTTCGTCGGATTAGGACCGGGCACGTTGTCGCCTTCGCACTCCTTCACAAACTGGCCGAAGATCTGCGCTTCCGTGCCGCCGTTACTCATTGGCTGCACCACGAAATAGCAACCAAAACCCAGGACGGGGATCGAGGTGGTACCGCCCTGTTGGCCGGTGCAGTTGCCCACCACGATTTTCAGCATCCGGCGCTCGAACACCCCATTGCTCTGACAGCCACTGCCGGTCCCTGCCACACAGGCCGCAGCACTCGCACGCCAGTCGTTGTAGTCCTGTATCGCGTTGCCGCCCGCCGTGAGATCGCCGTTGTTCGAGGTGACGGTTTGCCCCTGGTATTTCATTTGTGGTGGGGAAACTGAGTCGTCGTAAGTGATCGCGGGGTTGCTGGAGGTGGTCACCAGGTCCGGCGGATAGTCCGAGGAATTGACCGGCCCCTGATACATGCCGAAGCGCGTATTCAAACCTTGCGACGCAGGGCCCACCGTGTTGCCGGGTTTGGTCTGGACATTCTGCCCCACGTTGCGGCAGATCGAGCCGCCTCCGGCCATATCTGCCCTGACCGAACTGCCGCCCGAACCAAAATCGAGCAACTGAAAGTTGCCTGGACCAATGGGGGACGAATTGCCGGCAGCCGACTTCAATACTTGCAAATCACCAAATTGGAAGCCCCAGAACATACCGGCGTCCGGGTCGTATTGAGCCGGATCGCCACAGACCATCAAAGGTGCGAGATCACAGGGGCTGGTAGGGCTGGGGCCTGCGGTGGCGATCGCCGACACTGCTTTGTTCCCCAAGCCGCTAGTGCCGAATGTCTGGACGAAGCTCCAGAAAAATCCTGTCAGGCCATAGTTCGGTACCGATACCCGAACATATTTGGCCTCCGCAGGCCCCGGATAGGTAAATGGGCCATAGACGCTGCTTGCCAGTTCCACTACCGCGAAGCCTGCGTCGCCAACCATCGCCGTGGCCAATTCGCTATTACCCAGGGCATTGGCATTTTGCGCCAGCGTATTGAGCGCGGCAGTGCGCGTTACGCTGGCAGGGTTGCTACCACCTTCCACCTGGCTCAGGGTTTTGGCGCCACTCAGGGCGGCAGCGTCTACAGCGTTCTGCAGGCGTGTCTTGTTCAACAGCATGTGGCCCACGTCGAGCGTTAAACCCGCCATCATTAAAATCGCCGCCAACGCGATTACCATCAACACGCTCACCGATCCTTCCTGGCGCCTTGGCGTCGCAGTGAACGGCTGCCGAATACGAAGATTCATCATCAAGCCCTCATTTACCGAAACTGATCAGGATCGGCTCCGCCAATACCTTGGTGCCCTGGCACCCCTACCGCCCTGTCAACGTTTGATTACACTGGCTTGGGTCCCACGGATAATGGTGAGAACCCCACCACCCTCGCCATTGCCGCGGCGCACCACGCGTTTTGGCGCCGGGGCAGCGGCCATCGCCATGATCGGTGCCGCAGGCGCAACGGTCGCGATTTTTTTCTGGTCGTTCAGCGGGTTGCGCAGGGTCAGTTGCAGTTTCCCTTCCGTTTGCGCCGTGACCAGGGTTTCAGCCTCTGCGGTCGTCATCTCCAGCGTCACTGCGCGCACCACCACCGGTTGGGTCTTGTCGGTACCCGCCGTCTGGTCTACCGCCAATACCCGCAAGTTCTCGAGAATGGTTTTGGACACGGCGTTATTGCCGGCGCCATCAGTGCGTTTGGTCGCCAGCACATCGACCCGGTTACCCGGCAAGAGGAATCCGCCCACGCCGACCACATCGTCCACGCGTACTGATATGGCACGTTTGTCTGTCGCAATCAGAGAGGCCAGGGTACTGCCGCCCAAGTGCTCGCTCAGGCGTGCGCCGCGCATGATGTCGCCCTTCAGAATGTCGAACGTTGCGATCTTGCCTACTGCTTTGTCGGTGGAGTCGAAGGCATCGTCCGGGATCGTGTCCATGGGCATGCGCATGGTCGTGACTTGTTGAGCCTCGACCATCTGCCCGAATGGAATCTCTACCGTGGCGACCACCACGCTTCGAAGGTGATCATCCGGGCTGGCGTTGAGTCGTGAGCTCAGCCAGGAGTCGGCCATCCATGCAGCACCAAGGCCCATGACCAGGGAAACGCCTACAAGGGTAAGAGTACGAGAGCTCATGTCAGTATCTCCGTATCAAAGAAAGTCGAGCTGGACGAAATAGTTGTGCCAGGCCCATTCCAATTCCTGCGGTGACAGAGACCCGGAGCCGCCCAGGTAACGCTGACGATCGAGGGCCATATTCAGGAGGTCGCGGGGATGGCAAGGCACAAGGGGCATGCCTTCACTTGCATAAAGCCTTTGCAGCACATAACGCAGCAGCAGCGGGTCAAAAGGAATGCCCAGGCGCTCGCTTTCCTGACGCCAGATCTTTTCGTACTCCTCAGGCTTCAGGTAACCGAATTGCAGCTTGTAGCCAATCCGGCGAAGGAAGGCCTCATCGGCCAGTTCCAGAGGATTGAGGTTGGTGGAGAACACCAGAATCAAATCGAACGGCAGCTCGCAATGCCGACCACCGCCCAGATTGATGAAATCGCGCTTCTCTTCCATCGGTACGATCCAGCGGTTCAACAGCTCGGCGGGTGCCATGCGCTGGCGTCCCATGTCGTCGATGATGAACAGGCCATTGCTGGCCTTGAGCTGCAAGGCGGCCTGGTACTGACGGGTGTAGGGGTCATAGCGAACGTCAAGCTGTTCCATGCTCAACTCACCGCCCGTAATGACAATCGGGCGTTTGCAGCGCAGCAATCGACGGTCTATCCCTTCGTTGAGCATCAGATTGTTTTGTTGGCTGTTGTCATCCAGACGCTGATGCACCTGCGGGTCATAGATCTCGATCACCGATTCGTTGATGGCGATGGCGTGAGGCACCCAGATGGCCTCGGCGAACAGACGAATCAGCCGGCTGCTGACATAGGTTTTGCCGGTACCCGCCGGGCCATAAATCATGATCGCGCGGCCGGAATTCAGCGCCACACCCAACTGATCGAGCATGCCGTCGGTAAGCACTACGCCAGCCAGGGCGTTATGCATATCGTTGGCGTTGATGCGACCATGGTGAATGGTCTGGAGTTTGATCAGGGAACGGTAAGTACTCACCGGGAAAGGTGCGGCGCCGATATAACCACTGCGCGACAGGGCGTCGCGGGCAGCGCTGCGACCCCGTTCGGTCAGGCCATAACGCAGCATCTGCCCACTGGATTGCCCCATCTGGCCAAGCACTTCGACACGGCCGTCCTTGCGCAGAAACGCCAGGACTTCTTCCAGTACGGCGCCGGTCAGTGCCAGGCGCTCCACCAGCCGCGGCATGTCGAGCACGCCGGCGTCATGCAAGTGCTTACACACCAACTCACCGAGAAAGCTGTCTGTCAGACCCGTCTCGCTGATCGTGCACGGCTGAGGAGCCAGTCGTTGCACCGCTTCACGTTCGCTGGGATAGGCATCACTATCGACGATGACGTGCATGACTAACCTCCAAATCCACCGACAACGAGTTGCCAGTAGACGCTGTTCAACGTCCCGAGCAGGATCGCAACCGAATAAGGAAAGGGCTTGCCGGCCACTTCGTTCGAGGTCGGTGCCATATAGGCCCGCGCCCGAAACATCAGCCGATAGCGCCCCAGGGTCTGCAACAATTGACCGCGCGCCAGCACGATCAGGAAACCGCACAAGCCTCCCCAGAGCAGACTGAAGAACACAGCCCACAAGGCGAAATGGGGGGGTAGAAAACTGCCAACCATGGCCATCAGCTTGACGTCGCCGGCCGCCATGCCGCCCAGGGCATACATGGGCAGGAACAGCGCAAAACCGATCAGGAGGCCCGTCAGGCCGTCCCCCATCCCGCTAATCCCACCTGAATAAGTCTGGCCGGCCAATCCCAAGGCCAGACCTACCAGGATCAGCAGGTTGGGAATGCGGTGGCGACGCAAGTCGCTCACCACCGCCACGCCCAGCAGTCCTATCAGCACAACGGTCGCAACCAGCTGTTCCATGGACATTACGAATCTCCCTAACAGAGTTGTTGTTATCAGCAGGTACCAGGAATGATGGCGTTGCAAATTGCCCTGATTCTGGTATCCACCACCCCACCAAGAAGGGTGAATGCCGCTACAACAGCTACCGTGATCAAACCACCAGCCACTGCGTATTCCACAATGGTCAGGCCGTCTTCGTCTTTGGCGAACTTCACTACCGAAGCCTTGATTGTTTGCATGATCATTTTGCCCACCTCACTCGAATGTTGTTTTTCGGAGGCAGTGCGTTTTGCTCTGCCTGGATGCAACACTAGTCAGGGGCAAGGCATAGGCGTTAGGAAGATTTTGCACATCACTAGGACTTTTTTGCGGGGGGCCAACTACCGTTCAGTTGGCTTTTGAAAGGAATGGCGGAGTCAGGAAGGAAATGACTTGCGAATGCGATTGTCGTTGATTCACAAGCGACGAGCGGTGGAACCTTGGGACATTGATTCCACGCTAACAAACAATCGGGCAGGATCCATTTTCAAACGAAACATAGAGCGCATAGAACTAAAGCATGCGTTCCTTATAAGCATTTAGTCTGCAAAGTGATCGAACGTTAGCAATACTACTCAGCGAAGAGCGGCGCTAAGAACCCCAGAGTAGAGACATGACGTCCAATTTGACCAGAAGGCCATCGCTACTGTGGTTCGATCAGACTCACGATCGCTCCACCAAGGAACTCATCGCGCAGTTCGAGGGGACCTGCGACTGCAAATTGGCAAAAAACTCCGTATTGCCCCATGGGGAACAGGCAGACATGATCTGCATCCATTTTGATCGCCCCGACACACCGGGCCTGAGGCTGTTGCTGGAGATCAAACGCACCACCCCCACTATCCCGATCACCATGTTCACAGTGCAACACTCGGAAGAACTGGCCGTCTGGGCCATGCGCTCCAGTGTGTGGGAATACATGGTGCTGCCGCTCTCATCCACTGAGAGAAAGCGTTACCTGACAGCCGTGGTGCAGCTGTGCGAATTGCGCCGAAATGCCAACGGCCAGGGCCAGACATCGCTGATCGATCACTCCCCGACCCTGCCGGACAGCATCCGGTTGACCTCGGGGCACCAAAAACACCAGGCGCTGAGCAACGTCATGCTGTACATCGAACAGCACTTTCGGGACAGCATCGATCAGAGGGAGTTGGCGAAGCGCTGCGGCATGACGACCTTTCGCTTCAGCCGCCTGTTCAAGGAAGCCAATGGCGTTGGTTTCACCGATTACATTCTGAACAAGCGCATGAGCTTCGCCAAACAACTGCTCGACAATAGCCAGATGCCTATTACCAGCATCGGCTACGAGGCCGGCTTCAAGGATCCGTCCTACTTCGCTCGCGCCTTCAAGCAGTTCGTCAACTGCACGCCCAGCGAATACCGTTTGGCATGCCAGCTTAGAGCGGTAGCGGCGCAACCGGCGCTGGAGGATACAACCGCTGAAGTGCTCGAAAGTCTGGTGCAGAGCCTCGGAAGTTGAGACCGTTACGCAGGCCTTGTAGCAGCTGCCGAGCCTGCGAGGCTGCGTTGGGCTGCGCAGCAGTCGTGAATCGGGCTGACGTGGTCTGTCTGATGCACCGTGAGCGCTGATTTTACGACTGCTGCGCAGCCGAACGCAGCCTCGCAAGCTCGACAGCTGCTACACGCCAAACACCAGCTCGGCAGCAGCTACGAACTACCCGAAGGTTTTTATTCCAATCAATGAAAATGACAAATAACGCGCATAAAAAAACGCCGCTCAATGAGCGGCGTTTTTTTGAATTTGGAGCGGGAAACGAGACTCGAACTCGCGACCCCGACCTTGGCAAGGTCGTGCTCTACCAACTGAGCTATTCCC
>NZ_JAMYDU010000080.1 GCF_024138395.1 Pseudomonas mandelii | reverse complement strand
GCAGCGGACGGGACTCGAACCCGCGACCCCCGGCGTGACAGGCCGGTATTCTAACCGACTGAACTACCGCTGCGCGTCGGTGGAGGCTTTTAAAAGCTTCCATCTTGCTTTCGCAAGACTCTCGGAAGTGGTGGGTGATGACGGGATCGAACCGCCGACATTCTGCTTGTAAGGCAGACGCTCTCCCAGCTGAGCTAATCAC
>NZ_JAMYDU010000079.1 GCF_024138395.1 Pseudomonas mandelii | reverse complement strand
AGGGTGTTGCCGACGCCGTTGAGGTGATCGCTGCCAGTGAGGGTTAGGTTTTCCAGGTTGGCACCCAGGGTCCAGCTCACCGAGGAGCGCACGGTGTCGACTTCAGATACCAGAGTGCTGGTCTCGGTAATCGCATCCTTGAGGTTGTCGACGATGTAGGTGTCATTGCCGTTGCCGCCGATCATCAGGTCGGCACCGGTTCCACCGTCCAG
>NZ_JAMYDU010000078.1 GCF_024138395.1 Pseudomonas mandelii | reverse complement strand
TCCGCACGGCGGTGAGCTACACCCTGTCGGCCAACGTTGAAGACGGCGTGCTGCTGGGTACAGCGGCACTTAATTTGGTCGGAAACGAACTGGACAACAGCCTCACCGGCAACGCCGCCGCCAACCTCCTCGACGGCAAGGCCGGCGCCGACCTCCTCGACGGCGGTGCCGGCAATGACACCTATATCATCGACAACCTCGGCGACACGGTGATCGAACGCGGCA
>NZ_JAMYDU010000008.1 GCF_024138395.1 Pseudomonas mandelii | reverse complement strand
GTCATCGTCAAGATCAAATTCCGAAACCCCTATCTGCATCTGCAGGTAGGGGTTTTGTTTTGTCCGCAGGAAAGTACTCTCCGGTGACAGCGAATGACCGGAAGATTTCCATCCTCCGAATCATCACCCTGAAATCAAGGCAGCGCCTGGCTGTCCGCGCTCAAGAACTCCCGCCTCACCATTGGCCACGAGCCAGCGAATCATTTCGGCCACCGAGACCGTATGGCTGCGCTCTATCCAGCGCACCAGCGCCGGGCCATAGTGTTCGGTGTATCGGCTGAGTACCAGTTGGCGACAGTCCGCTGACAGACGCAGGGTAATTTCCCGACAGTGCAGATTGACCGGGTCGTCCCGGGTCACCCGTTGCTGCAGAACCAGGCTGTTGCTTTCAGAAACCATCAACCGGTGCTCCTGTGCATTGAGAGGTGGTGTTCTCAGGCGAACCTTGTTTGCCATCGGCCACATAAGCAGCACGATGCTCGGCGACCACATTGCGCAGTGCGCTGTAATAGTCCGGCAGTTTTTGCAGGCTGTCGGTCAGCGGTAAGGCTTCTGCCCGACCATCGACAATGCCACCGACAGTGTTGATGGTGGACAGCATGTCTACGGTATCGCTATTGCTGCCGAACGGATCGATCACAAAACCGAGCACGCGCCCGGCGGCGTCGCGGCTGTTGGAGGTGCCGAGCAATGGCAGCTCGACGATCGGACCGTTGCCGATGCCCCACACGCCGAAGGTCTGGCCGAAGTCCGCGTCGTGGCGCGGGATACCGGCCATGCCGGAGACGTCGATCAAGCCCACCACCCCAACCGTTGTGTTGAGCACGAAACGCCCCAGGGTATTGACCGAGCGCATCGGGTTGCCTTGCAGCAGGTCATTGATAAAGACCTTGGGCTCGCCAAAGTTCGCCACAAAGTTATGCACACCGATCTGGAAGAAGTCCGGCATATAGCGATAGCCGCGAGCGACCGGCGCCAGGGCATAATCATCGACCACCCGGTTGAACGCGAAGACCCCGCGATTGAGCGGCTCCACCGGGTCATACACCGAATAGGTGATGTCGGCGCAGGCCACGTTGGTGGTGGTGGACGGCGGCTGGCTACTGCACCCCGTCAGCCCTACAGCCAACACGGCAATTGAGGTGTTACGGGCCAGCCAGGGAGCACATTTGTAAGGCAACATGGACACAAGTCTCAAGAGGAATTCGCCGTGATGCTGAACTCCTAGCCTTGCGCAAAGATGTCTGGTTTATTGCGGCGATGACGGTTTATTGCAGTGTTGAAATATATGACGCGTGGCCGTGAATGGTTTTAGATGGCGGTCCCATTCGGCCCTTAAGTGACCTTCGGTGAACAGCCTTTTAATTGTGGACGATGACCTTGAAGTCCTCGATCTCCTGAAAAAATTCTTCATGCAGCATGGCTACAGCGTCGAGGTCGCGACTGACGGCGTGTCGCTGTGGACAGCCATCGAGCGACAGGCGCCAGACCTGATCATTCTTGACGTGATGTTGCCGGGAGACAACGGCCTGATCCTGTGTCAGCAACTGCGGATTCGACACGCAATTCCAGTAATCATGTTGACCGCCATGGGCGAACTCAGTGATCGGGTGGTCGGCCTGGAACTGGGCGCCGATGATTATCTGACCAAACCCTTCGACGCCCGTGAACTGCTGGCCCGGGTGCGCGCTGTGCTGCGTCGCGTGGCCGAGCGCCGTCCGGTGTTGCAGGAACGGCCTCGTCCGCTGATCGACTTCGCCGGCTGGCACCTGGACGTCACCCGCCGTGAGTTGCGCTCGCCAGACAACGTGATGATCCCGCTGTCGGCCGGTGAGTTCGACTTGCTGCTGGTCTTCGTCGAACACCCGCAGCGCATTCTAACCCGCGAGCAGTTGCTGGATCTGGCACGCGGGCAATGCCATGAGGCGTTCGATCGCAGCATCGACGTTCAGGTCAGTCGCCTGCGACGCAAACTCGAGTCCGACACCAAGCGGCCGGCGATGATTCGCACCGTGCGCAACGGTGGTTACCTGTTTACCCCCAGCGTGACGCGGCGATGAGTTGGCTGAAGCGGGCTCGCGTCCGAGACTGGCCGCAAGATACGGTGGCGCGCTGGATCGCGTTGACGATCATCCTGGCCATGCTCATTTCACTGGCGCTCAACGGATTGTTTATCCAACTGGCCGGCGTGTGGGCGCGCCCGCCGTTGACTGAAATCGGCCTGCTGGAAAAAGCCGCAGCCATCGCCCGCATCATCGAGGCCGCCCCGGCGCCATTGCGCAACCCATTGGCCCAAGCAGCCAACGAGAACGGCTTCACTGTCACTTGGCACCCTGACCGGCACGATCTCAACCTGCCGACAGTGGACGATCCGAAGTCTGACATCGGCTCGACCATCCTGCAGCCGATGCTCAGAGCCCCTGACCGGCGCATCGAAGCCTATGAACCGGCCGACTGGACGGAGCACACGGAAGACGCGCATTACGCGCTGCTGATCGAGCTATCGGATTCATCATGGCTGATGTTCTCCGCGCCCTCGCGCAGTTGGGGGCTCGACGAAGCGCCACGCTACCTGATCGTGATCCTGCTGGTGCTGATCTCCACCGCACTGGTCGCGCTGATCGCCACCCGGCGCCTCGCCACACCTTTGCAGCGCTTCGTCGAAGGCGCCCGCCGCTTCGGCGTGGACTTCCGCGCACCGCCGATCGAACCGCTTGGCCCCCACGAAATCCGCCAGGCCATTCTTGCGTTCAATGCCATGCAGGCGCAGTTGCAACACTTCATCCGCGATCGCACGCAAATGCTCGCCGCCATCTCCCACGACCTGCGCGCTCCCCTGACGCGGATGCGCTTGCGTGGCGAATTCATCGAAGACGCCGAGCAACAGCAACGGCTGTTTCGTGACGTGGATGAAATGCAGGCGATGATTAACTCGGCGCTGGAGTTCTTTCGTGATGATGCGCGGCTTGAACCGGCGACCCAGTTTGATCTGGCGGAACTGCTACACACGTTGCTTGATGATTATCGAGATCAGGGAATCGACATTACGTTCAGCGGTCCGCTGCGGTGGGTGTATTTCGGGCGTCCGTTGGGACTCAAACGGGTGATGACTAACTTGCTCGACAACGCTATCAAGTACGGTAGTGAGCCGGGGATTGAGCTGATCCCGAGCCCTGGCCAGGTGCGGATTAAAGTACTGGATCGTGGGCCGGGCATTCCAGATGCCTGCCTTGAGCAAGTGTTTGTGCCGTTCTTCCGGATGGAAGGCTCGCGGAACAAAAGCACTGGGGGTGTTGGTTTGGGATTATCGGCGGCGCGGGCGATTGTGCTGGAGCACGGAGGCGAGCTGACACTGCGTAATCGGTCGATCGGCGGGTTGGAGGCGTTGGTGGTGTTGCCAGTGCATCCAGCAGCGTGAAGTAGTGGAACGCCCCTTGGCCTGTCTTCACAGACCAAGGGCACTCCCAGGGAATCGCGTAAACCTAAGCCTCCCAGCCCGCCCCACTGACCGCAGCCTGCGCCAGTGGGTGCAAGTCTGCCCCCTGATGCGCTGTCTGCCAGGCCAGCAACTCTTTGCGCATGCCGGGCGTCCAGTACATCTGCAGATGATTACGCACGCCGAGCACAGCCTGTTGCTGGTCCGGTTCGCTGGCGAAGTACTGGGCGATCTGGTTGGCCATTTTGATCAGGTTGTCAGTGCTCATCGGCGCACCTCGGCTTTTGTTCCGGTGGTGCGCGCTTGGCGGCGTTCGTCGAGCAGACGTTGTTGCTCGTCGCTGAATGCCTGATAGCGTTTTTGCCACTCGGAAGGGTGATAGACGCGGCTGACTTCCACGGCGGTGACCTTGTACTCCGGACAGTTGGTGGCCCAGTCGGAGTTGTCGGTGGTGATGACGTTCGCCCCCGATTCTGGGAAGTGGAAGGTGGTGTACACCACGCCCGGTGCAACCCGTTCGGTGATCCGCGCACGCAGTACGGTTTGTCCGGCGCGGCTGCCGATGCCGACCCAATCATCTTCGTTGATGCCACGGCTCTCGGCGTCGGTCGGGTGGATTTCCAGGCGGTCTTCTTGGTGCCAGGCGACGTTGTCGGTACGTCGGGTCTGGGCGCCGACGTTGTACTGGCTGAGGATGCGTCCGGTGGTTAGCAGCAGCGGATAACGACTGTTGACCTTTTCCTCGGTGGGCACATAACCGGTGAGCATGAAGCGGCCCTTGCCGCGCACGAACTCCTCGATGTGCATGGTCGGCGTGCCGTCCGGTGCCGCGGCGTTGCACGGCCATTGCAGGCTGCCGTGGCGATCCAGCTCGGTGTAGCTGACGTTGGTGAAGGTCGGCGTCAGGCTGGCGATTTCATCCATGATTTCTGATGGGTGCTGGTAACTCATCGGGTAACCCAGCGCATTGGCCAGGGCCACTGTGCCTTCCCAGTCGGCCTTGCCACCCAGCGGTTCCATGACCTTGCGCACCCGGGAGATGCGCCGTTCGGCGTTGGTGAAGGTGCCGTCCTTTTCCAGGAACGAGGCGCCCGGTAGGAACACGTGGGCGAACTTCGCGGTTTCGTTGAGGAAAATGTCCTGCACCACCACGCATTCCATCGCCGACAGCGCCGCGGTGACGTGTTGGGTATTGGGGTCACTCTGAGCGATGTCCTCGCCCTGGCAATACAGGCCCTTGAAGCTACCGGCCAACGCAGACTCGAACATGTTGGGAATGCGCAGGCCCGGGTCGGGTTGCAGGGTGACGTTCCACGCCTGTTCGAACTGCGTCCGTACCACCTCGTTGGAGATGTGCCGGTAGCCGGGCAGTTCATGGGGGAAGGAGCCCATGTCGCAGGAACCCTGAACATTGTTCTGCCCACGCAGCGGGTTCACGCCCACGCCTTCGCGGCCGATGTTGCCGGTGGCCATGGCCAGGTTGGCGATGCCCATGACCGCGGTGCTGCCTTGGCTGTGCTCGGTGACACCCAGTCCATAGTAAATCGCCGCATTGCCGCCGGTGGCATACAGACGGGCGGCGGCACGGATGTCGGCAGCGGCGACGCCGCAGATGGGGCCAAGGATCTCCGGCGAGTTTTCCGCGCGGCTGACAAACTCGCTCCAGCGGGCGAAATCACTGCCCTCGCAACGGGCGTCGACAAAGGCCTGGTCGAGCAAGACTTCGGTGACGATGACGTGGGCCAGGGCGTTGAGCATGGCGACGTTAGTGCCCGGGCGCAGGGCCAGGTGCAGTTCGGCGCGGGCATGCACCGAGTCCACCAGATCAATGCGTCGTGGATCGATGACGATCAGCCGTGCGCCTTCACGCAAGCGGCGTTTGAGCTGGGAGGCGAACACCGGGTGGGCGTCGCTGGGGTTGGCGCCCATCACCAGAATCACGTCAGCCTGCATCACCGAGTCGAAACTCTGAGTGCCGGCGGACTCGCCCAGGGTTTGTTTCAGGCCATAGCCGGTCGGCGAGTGGCAGACCCGCGCACAGGTGTCGACGTTGTTGTTGCCGAAGGCGGCGCGCACCAGTTTTTGCACCAGGTAGGTTTCTTCGTTGGTGCAGCGGCTGGAGGTGATGCCACCAATGGAGTCGCGGCCGTATTTTTGCTGCAGCCGGCGGAATTCGCTGGCGGCGTAGGTCACCGCTTCATCCCAGCTGACTTCCTGCCAAGGGTCATTGATGTGCTTGCGGATCATCGGCTTGGTGATGCGATCCGGGTGGGTGGCGTAGCCCCAGGCAAAGCGTCCTTTGACGCAGGAGTGGCCGTGGTTGGCCTGGCCATTTTTGTCTGGAACCATTCGCACCAGTTGGTCGCCTTTCATCTCGGCGCGGAACGAGCAACCCACGCCGCAATAGGCACACGTCGTAATCACACTGCGTTCGGGCTGACCCAGTTCGACCACGCTTTTTTCCATCAGGGTCGCGGTGGGGCAGGCTTGCACACAGGCGCCGCAGGACACGCATTCCGAGTCTAGGAAGTTATCGCCACCGGCGGCAGCGACCCGGGATTCGAAACCGCGCCCGGTAATGGTCAGGGCAAAGGTGCCTTGGGTTTCTTCGCAGGCGCGCACGCAGCGGTTGCAGACGATGCACTTGCTCGGGTCGTAATCGAAGTAGGGGTTGGAGGTGTCCTTCTGGTCCGCCAGATGATTTTCACCTTCATAGCCGTAACGCACTTCCCGCAGGCCAACCTGGCCGGCGACGGTTTGCAGCTCGCAGTTGCCGTTGGCCGAGCAGGTCAGGCAGTCCAGCGGGTGATCGGAGATGTACAGCTCCATGACGTTGCGGCGCAGGGTGGCGAGCTTCGGCGTCTGGGTGTGCACGCTCATGCCTTCGCTGACCGGCGTGGTGCAGGACGCGGGGTAGCCGCGCATGCCATCGATCTCCACCAGGCACATGCGGCAGGAGCCGAAGGCTTCCAGGCTGTCGGTGGCGCACAGTTTCGGAATGGTGGTGCCCAACAGCGCGGCGGCGCGCATCACCGAGGTGCCTTCGGGCACGCTGATGCTGCGACCGTCGATGTTCACGGTGACCTGCACCTGACTTTCGCGGGCCGGGGTTCCCAAATCGATATCTGTATTCGGGTCGAAGAGAGTAATCATTGGTCGGCCTCCGAGGACTGCAGACCGAAGTCGGCGGGGAAGTACTTGAGGGCGCTGACCACCGGATAGGAGGTCATGCCGCCCAACGCGCACAGCGAACCGTATTGCAGGGTGTCGCACAGATCCTTGAGGATGATCACCTGCTCATCACGACTGCTCTGGTCAGGCGCGGCCAGCAGGCGGTCGATCACCTCCATGCCCCGGGTCGAGCCGATGCGGCATGGGGTGCATTTGCCACAGGATTCCTCGGCGCAGAACTGCATTGCGAAGCGCGCCATATGGGCCATGTCCAGGGTGTCGTCAGCCACCACCACACCGCCGTGACCGAGCATGGCGCCGATGGCGGCGAAGGCTTCGTAATCCAGCGGCGTGTCGAATTGCGACGGCGGAACCCAAGCGCCGAGGGGGCCGCCGACTTGCGCAGCTTTCAGCGGTCGGCCACTCGCGGTGCCACCGCCATAGTCTTCCACCAGTTCCCGCAGGGTCAGGCCAAAGGCCCGTTCCACCAGACCGCCGCGACGAATATTGCCCGCCAGCTGGAAGGGCATAGTGCCCAGGGAGCGGCCCATGCCGTAATCGCGATAGAACTGCGCGCCCTTGGCCAGAATCAGCGGCACCGAGGCCAGGGTCAGCACGTTGTGCACCAGCGTCGGCAGCCCGAACAGCCCCTGTAAAGCGGGGATCGGCGGCTTGGCGCGGACGATCCCGCGCTTGCCTTCGAGCGAGTCCAGCAGCGCGGTTTCCTCACCGCAGATGTAAGCGCCGGCACCGACTCGCACTTCCATATCGAAGGCCAGGCCACTGCCGCCGACATTGGCGCCGAGGTAACCGGCGGTCCGGGCGATGTCCAGCGCCGCGCGCAGGGTGGCCACTGCTTGTGGGTATTCCGAGCGCACGTAGATGTAGCCATAACTGGCCCCGACGGTGATACCGGCAATGGCCATGCCTTCGATCAACAGGAACGGGTCGCCTTCCATCAGCATGCGGTCAGCAAAGGTGCCGGAGTCGCCTTCGTCGGCGTTGCACACAATGTACTTCTGCGCAGCCTGGGTGGCGCGCACCGTGCGCCATTTGATCCCGGCCGGAAAGGCCGCGCCGCCGCGGCCACGCAACCCTGAATCGAACACAGCAGTCGCTGTCTGCTCACCGCCCAAGGCGATGGCCTGGGCCAAGCCCTCGAAGCCGCCGTGAGCCCGGTAATCCTCCAGAGACAGCGGCCGGGTAATACCGGCGCGGGCGAACAGCAGGCGTTGTTGAGTCTTCAGATAAGGCAACTCTTCCACCAGGCCCAAGGCCAAGGGATGGTCGGACGACTCGCCTTGCAGCGCATCGAGCACGGACGGCACATCGGCAGCCGTCAGCGGGCCGAAGCCGATACGGCCTTGTGGGCTGTCCACTTCCAGCAGCGGTTCCAGCCAGTACAGGCCGCGAGAACTGGTGCGTTGCAACTCCAGAGGCACAAAACGTCCCCGGGCATGGGTGATCAGGGCCACCGCAACCTCTTCGGCACCCACGGCACGGGCCAGCGAATCATGGGGCAGATAAAAAGCCGGCATCATGCATCCTCCCGGCAAGTATCGAGCAATGCATCCAGACGCTCGGCGCTAAGCCGCGCATGCACCTGACCATCCAGTTCCAGAGCAGGCGAACAGGCGCAGGCGCCGAGGCAATACACCGGGCGCAGACTGATGTTGCCGTCGGCGCTGCTGCCGTGGTCGTCCAGTTGCAGACGTTCGCGCAATTGCGCCGCGAGCTGCTCGGCGCCGCGACTCTGGCAGGACTCGGCCCGGCACAGACGCAGAATATGCCGGGCCGGAGGCGCAGTGCGGAAGTCATGGTAGAAGCTGATTACCCCGCGAACCTCGGCCTGACTCAGGTTGAGCGCGTGGGCAATCTCGGGGATGGCGGCACCGGGGATGTAACCGATGCCCTCCTGAATCTCATGAAGGATCGGCAACAGTGCGCCGGGGGAGCGTTTGTGGCGCTCCAGCAGACTGTTGACCATAGGCAGGTGCAACATCTCATCAGGCATACAGCATTCCTCACGATCACGGACAAACCAGGCGGTTGTCAGTTGTCCGAAAGTGTCGGCTGCGGCAGTCACACCACGTCACGGTATCGTGGCATTTTCAGGCCGTTGGCCAGGCACCCTGAGCGGGCATCTTGTTGGGCCCGGTGCGGTCTTTGCCGCACCTCTTCAAGGCATAACAGGCAGCTTGCCACGCTGCCTTTGATTCATCTGCACCAAAGCGACGTGTTCGATTCTGTCTACGACTACCTGTTAAGTCTAGAAGAGTGCAGGCCGAGGCGTCGTCCTTGGTCGCTATGCTTTTCGCTTCAGGGCTTATGCAAAACGGATTGCCGTTGGGGAAGGTGACGGTTGAGTTCACCGAGAGGGCTTGGATGGTGGAGATTTCGAAACTGATGTCTCAGCATCCGCTTTGAGCTGAGTAATTAAAAGCCCCGAAAACCTCGGGGCTAACAATGCCGGTCTGCTAAACGCAATCCCTGTAGGAGCGAAGCTTGCTCGCGAAAGCGCCAGCTCAGCCAACATTAATGCTGAATGTACTGCCCTCATCGCAAGCAGCTCACTCCTTTAGGCTTGATTCCATACCGACTGGCATCAGAACCACCATTTTCCGGCCGCTACCCTTCAGACTCTGCCGCCGCCCGCTCAGGTGTCGGTGCAGAAGTCCGATCCCGCGCAAGCACCTTCACCGCATCATCAACCACCGCCTTACTCATCGCCGTCAAATAATGCGCGGTCCAAGCGTGGCGGTCGGTGTCCCTGGCGTAAGCAGCATCTTCGGTCAGCTTCTTGGCGAGAAACAGAAAATCAGAAGCCATGGATAACGCATCGCCGAGGGGGACGCCACCAGTGACATGGAACAGGGCTTGATCCGCGCAGTAGATGGCAGGTGTGAGTCCGATAGTTTTCAGCTCTGATTGTTCGGTCATTTGCCACCTCCAATGACGGAGAGGCGGTGGGAGAGGGTGGACAGTGGGGCGTTACGCAACTGGGAGTCGCGTTGAGGGAAAAGCCAAATTTTGTACGGATTGATGCTGCGCATTATCAGACTCCTTGATATGAGGAGCTGCCACGTTCGTTACCACACGAATGGGTGACAGCTGTGCGCAGGGTGGTAAACCGGGAATCAAGGAAACCGGCACGCCCGAAGGCGTCCCACGCACAGCTGCCATAACTCACGCTTGCTGGCATAAAAAAAGCGCCGGCAATCGTGATGGGGGCGCTGTAGCGCCTTGAATAACTCGGGTTACCACACCCGGTCGCTGAATTGGCAGCGACGGAGGAAGGGTATCGTGCAGACACCTTGTCTGCAACCTTCAAAAATTTCACTCCTAGAATGTCAAAGTGAGGGCATATGGTCCGTTCAGTTTTATTCGTTCCGATTTCCCCCATCTTTATGGCTACTCAGATATAAGTTGGGGTTTGAGAAAACTATGTCTGAATTTTTCTGTGGATATGTTGAGCACTGCATCGTCATAGGTTAGCTGGTTCCATGCACCGGATTCAGTGAAGCCATTCCACCCATCACCCCAACGCCCGGCAGAAGACTGTCGATGCTATAGTTCGCGGCGTTTTTTACGCTTTGATTGCGCATGGAAGCACAAGGAGAATAGTTTATGGCCATCTACACCGCGGGTTACGAAGGGCTCACGATTGAAGCTTTCATCGCGCGTCTCAAGCAGGCCCAGATCGACAAGGTGCTTGATGTTCGGGAATATCCTCTTTCTCGGAAGAAGGGTTTTTCCAAAAAAGCTTTTGCCGAATACCTGGCCATTGCGGGTATTTCGTATGAGCACAGCCCTCCGCTGGGATGCCCAAAGCCAATACGTAATCGATACAAAGAAGATGGCGATTGGTGTGTGTACTCGCGCGACTTCCGGACTTACATCCGAACGCAGGACGCCGTGTTGGATAAGCTCGTGTCCAGCACGGCTGGACAGCGAATTTGCATGGTCTGCTACGAGGCGGACCCAAATTTCTGTCATCGGAGCCTTATTGCGGAAGCCGCTCAAGAGTTAGACGGTTCGCTAATAGCAAAACATCTTCCGGTCAAAATAGAGAAATTTGCTGATCTGTTTCACGCTGTAGCTTAGGCGGGTAGACTAGGCTAATGATCAGCCACTGCCCGGGGAAACGATGGATGGTCCCCATTAAAAGCATGAGGTCTTTGCTTGGTAGTTCTACTTCTAGCTTTTTTCGAAATGGGGCTTCCCAACCGTCTGCGCCATGCCGACGACGAACATTCCTGTAGAGCTGGCTGGCCTCCCAGTCCACAATTTTGTGGGTGTAAGATTTAAGTTCGCCATCTACTAAGCATTCGTAAGTGTAGTGAAAATCGAACGGCACTTTTTCCAGTCGTTTTATGCTCGCCCGTTCCTGTTGTTCGTCGAACAAACTAGGCTGGCGCTGCAGGTACTCAAGTTTTTCGATTTCCTGAGGTGTCCACTCTTCTGAAGCCGCTTTGCGAATGTGCAGCGTAGCTATGCGCTTAGGCCTGATCAGCCCTAGGGTGATATTGCTATCCACTCGCGCTTTCTCTAATTCGTCGAAGCTGTTGTAAATAGTCAGCTTATCCAAAAATGTACGCCGTTCTTTCCAATCTCCCGCGGGTAAAGTTTCGCCGACAGAAATGGTGTCTACACCAATTTTGTGGCTTTCAGGCCGTCGATCTGCAGGGCTTCTGTCGATAATGGCGTCGATCCATTGCCATTTCGCGAATTGTTGATCTCCAGTTACTAGACGGAATGGCACGGGGTAAAGGCGTATTAAATTGCCATATTCATCCATTCCTGCGACGCACGATGTTTCTGCATATTTGGCACTGGGAGAAGGGTATGTCTTGCAGAGTATAAGTATCCGAGCTTTCCGTCTCATTCTTACCAGATCCGTTTGGCTTTTTTCAACTCTACATAGGCATTTGTCCGATGGCCAGTTGTCCCTCAATACAGATCAATGCGCGGAAACAAACAGTATCAATATCGAGAAGCGGGAGCAGATTTATTATTGGGGGAGGTGGCGACCAGGGTCGGTCCGGCGATCGGGCGTACCCGCTTTTTAGGTCTCGGCCTTGATTCATTGAATGTCTTTCAAGTAATCCCTAAGCGCAATGAGCGGTGCATCAAGCTGCTCCATCGTCCGCGCATTACTGAGATCAGCGGATAACCGATGCAGTTCACACCCTAGCGGCGTTTCAACACCGCCGATAGCCTCCATCGCCAACTCCACACAATGCGCCACCCTAAACTGAATCCCCTCAACATCCCCCCGACGCACCAGCAACCCAAACACCTCCCGCTCATAATCACTCATGATCGGATCATCTCGCAGAATCGGACTTTCACCTTCCGTCTCATAAGCCAGCTTGAAGGCGAAAAGGGCAACGGTTTCCAGTGGCAATTCCATTGTGTGAATCCTTGATTCGTTAGCGAGCGGTTTTGGGCTGTCGCACCGAAGGAGCAAGATCAAAAGACTGCAGCCTTCGGCAGCTCCCACGGAGGCAGCGGGGCAAGCTCACTTTCCTACAGACGAAAAAAAAGGCCTTGCAAAGCAAGACCTTTCTTAATTTTGGTGCCCCGAGGGAGACTCGAACTCCCACTCCTTTCGAAAACGGATTTTGAATCCGCCGCGTCTACCAATTCCGCCATCAGGGCTCAATGGCGGCGAAGTATAGAGATGAGATAACCGTCGGTCAATCAGGTACATGGAGAATTTTTGATATTTCCGCTAGACTTCCCGGCCCTGCTAGACGAACCCCATCATGCGCGTTGCTGACTTTACCTTTGAGCTCCCTGATTCGCTGATTGCTCGCCATCCTTTGGCTGAGCGTCGCGGTAGTCGCCTGTTGACCCTGGACGGGGTCAGCGGCGCCCTGGCGCACCGTCAATTCACTGATTTGCTTGAGCATTTGCGCCCGGGCGATTTGATGGTGTTCAACAATACCCGGGTGATTCCGGCGCGGCTGTTTGGCCAGAAGGCTTCCGGCGGCAAGCTGAAAATTCTGGTGGAGCGGGTGCTCGACAGTCATCGCGTGCTGGCGCATGTGCGTTCCAGCAAGTCGCCGAAGCCGGGGTCGAAGATCCTGATCGACGGTGGTGGTGAAGCCGAGATGTTGGCGCGTCACGATGCGTTGTTCGAACTGGGGTTTGCCGAAGAGGTGTTGCCGCTGCTCGACCGCGTCGGGCACATGCCGCTGCCTCCTTATATAGACCGACCGGATGAAGGCTCGGACCGCGAGCGTTATCAGACGGTGTACGCCGAGCGCCTGGGCGCGGTGGCGGCGCCGACGGCGGGGCTGCATTTCGATCAGCCGCTGATGGAGGCGATTGCCGCCAAGGGCATCGAGACTGCGTTTGTGACCTTGCACGTCGGCGCTGGCACCTTCCAGCCGGTGCGCGTCGAGAAGATCGAAGATCACCACATGCACAGTGAGTGGCTGGAAGTCGGTCAGGACGTGGTCGATGCCGTCGAAGCCTGCCGCGCTCGCGGTGGTCGCGTGGTGGCCGTGGGGACTACCAGCGTGCGTTCTCTGGAAAGTGCCGCGCGCGATGGCGTGCTCAAGCCGTTCAGTGGCGATACCGACATTTTCATCTACCCGGGCCGGCCGTTCCATGTGGTCGATGCCCTGGTCACCAACTTTCATTTGCCTGAATCCACGTTGTTGATGCTGGTTTCGGCGTTCGCCGGTTATCCCGAGACCATGGCCGCCTATAAAGCCGCCGTCGACAACGAATACCGCTTTTTCAGCTACGGTGATGCGATGTTTATCACCCGTAACCCCGCACCACGTGGCCCCGAGGAAACAGAATGAGTCGCCAAAGTCGTATGTCGTTTGAGTTACTTGCTACTGACGGCAAGGCTCGTCGCGGTCGTTTGACCTTCCCGCGCGGTACCGTCGAGACCCCGGCTTTCATGCCGGTGGGCACGTACGGCACGGTCAAAGGCATGTTGCCGCGGGATATCACCGCCACTGGCGCGGAAATCATTCTGGGTAACACCTTCCACTTGTGGCTGCGTCCTGGCACCGAAGTGATCAAGAAGCACGGCGACCTGCACGATTTCATGCAGTGGAAGGGCCCGATTCTTACAGACTCCGGCGGTTTTCAGGTGTTCAGCCTGGGCGCGATGCGCAAGATCAAGGAGGAGGGCGTGACCTTCGCTTCTCCGGTCGACGGCGCCAAAGTGTTCATGGGCCCGGAAGAGTCGATGCAGGTCCAGCGCGATCTGGGCTCGGACATCGTGATGATTTTCGACGAATGCACCCCGTACCCGGCCGATGAAGACGTCGCTCGCGTCTCCATGGAGCTGTCGTTGCGCTGGGCCCAGCGTTCGAAAAATGCTCATGGCGATAACACGGCGGCGCTGTTCGGCATCGTTCAGGGCGGCATGCACCAGGATCTGCGCATGCGCTCCCTGGAAGGCCTCGACAAGATCGGCTTCGACGGCTTGGCCATCGGCGGTCTGTCGGTGGGCGAGCCCAAGCATGAGATGATCAAGGTGCTGGATTACCTGCCGGGCCAGATGCCGGCTGACAAACCTCGTTACCTTATGGGCGTTGGCAAACCGGAAGATCTGGTTGAGGGTGTGCGCCGCGGTGTGGACATGTTCGATTGCGTGATGCCAACCCGTAATGCCCGCAATGGGCATCTGTTCATTGATACAGGCGTGCTGAAGATCCGTAACGCGTTCCATCGCCATGATGATTCGCCGCTGGATCCAACCTGCGATTGCTACACCTGCCAGAACTTCTCCCGTGCTTATCTGCACCATCTGGACAAGTGCGGCGAAATGCTGGGTAGCATGTTGAATACCATCCACAATTTGCGCCATTACCAGGTGCTTATGGCTGGTTTGCGCGAGGCTATTCAACAGGGTACATTGGCCGCCTTTGTCGATGCCTTCTACGCCAAACGCGGGCTACCCGTTCCGCCTTTGGACTGAGTTTTCTGACCCCAAGATTCAACATTTGCAACTGGAGTGCTAAATGAGCTTTTTTATCTCTAATGCCATGGCTGACGCCGCTGCACCTGCTGCTGGCCCAATGGGCGGCGGCTTTGAGTGGATTTTCCTGGTCGGTTTCCTGGTCATCTTCTACCTGATGATCTGGCGTCCACAGGCCAAGCGCGCCAAAGAGCAGAAAACCCTGCTGGGCAGCCTGCAAAAAGGTGACGAAGTTGTGACCACCGGTGGTATCGCCGGCAAGATCACCAAAGTGTCCGACGACTTCGTGGTTCTGGAAGTTTCCGACACCGTCGAAATGAAATTCCAGAAAGGCGCCATCGCCGCCACGCTGCCAAAAGGCACGCTCAAAGCGATCTAAGTTTCAACTTCTACTCAATCGACGGGGCGCGCAAGGCGCCCCGCGTCATAAGCGGGCGGCGTGATGCTGAACAAATACCCTCTGTGGAAATACATTCTGATCCTGGCGGTGCTGGCGATCGGTCTGATTTATTCCGCTCCCAATCTATATCCTGATGACCCGGCCATTCAGGTCAGCGGTGCAAGCACTGCACTGCAGGTCACTCAGGCAGATCTGGATCGTGTGAGCACCGCGCTCAAGGAATCCGGAATCAACGTCAAGGCTGCCAGCCTGTCCGAGAGCGGCAAGGGCGGTCTGATCCGTTTGGTCAAGGCAGAAGATCAACTGCCGGCCAAGGACGTTGTGCGCAAGGCATTGGGTGATGACTACGTCGTTGCACTGAACCTGGCACAAACCACCCCGCAATGGCTGCGCAGCCTTGGCGCGCACCCGATGAAGCTGGGTCTGGACTTGTCCGGTGGTGTGCACTTCCTGCTGGAAGTGGACATGGACAAAGCCCTCGACGCACGCCTGAAAGTCTACGAAGGCGACGTCAAGAGCCTGTTGCGCAAAGAGCGTCTGCGCTATCGCAGCCTGCCGCAACTGGGCGGTGCCATTCAGCTGGGCTTCACTGATGAAGCAGCCCGTGAAGAGGCGCGTGCGCTGATTCGCAAGAACTTCAACGATTTCGACATTGTTCCGGCCGACCTCAATGGCCAACCGGTACTGCGTCTGGCGATGACCCCGGCCAAGCTGGCGGAAATCCGCGAATACTCCATCAAGCAAAACTTGACCACGGTCCGTAACCGCGTCAACGAGCTGGGTGTTGCCGAACCTATCGTCCAGCGCCAAGGCGCCAACCGCATCGTGGTTGAGCTGCCGGGCGTGCAAGACACCGCAGAAGCCAAGCGTATCCTCGGCAAGACGGCCAACCTGGAATTCCGTCTGGCGGCTGAGCCTGGCGCTTCGAAAGCCACTTCCGAATCGTTCGAGTTCCGTGAAGGCAATCGTCCTCCGGCGCTGATCGAGCGTGGTCTGATCATCACCGGTGACCAGGTGACTGACGCCAAGGCTGGCTTCGGCGAGCAAGGCACGCCAGAAGTGAACATCCGTCTGGATGGCCACGGTGGCGAGCTGATGAGTCGTGCGACTCGCAACAACGTCGGTCGCAGCATGGCGGTGATCTTCATCGAACAACGTCCTGTCACCACTTACGTCAAGCAAGTGGTCAACGGCGTCGAGAAAGACGTACCGGTTCAGACGTTTAAAGAAGAGAAGAAGATCATCAGCCTGGCGACCATCCAGTCGCCACTGGGTGCCCAGTTCCGCATCACTGGCCTGAACGGCCAGGGCGAATCGTCCGAGCTGGCGCTGCTGCTGCGTGCCGGTGGTCTGGCGGCACCGATGTACTTCGCTGAAGAACGTACCATCGGCCCAAGCCTGGGTGCTGACAACATCACCAAAGGTATCGATGCATCGCTGTGGGGCATGCTGTTTGTCTCGCTGTTCATCATGGCTATTTACCGCTTCTTCGGCCTCATCGCCACCGTCGCGCTGACGGTGAACATGGTGATGCTGCTGGCCTTGATGTCGCTGCTGGGTGCAACGCTGACCCTGCCGGGTATCGCCGGTATCGTATTGACCATGGGTATGGCGGTCGACGCCAACGTACTGATCTTCTCGCGGATACGTGAAGAGATCGCGGCTGGCATGAGCGTGCAGCGGGCAATCAACGAAGGCTTCGGCCGGGCATTCACCGCGATTCTCGACGCCAACCTGACAACCTTGTTGGTCGGCGGGATTCTCTTTGCCATGGGCACCGGCCCGGTCAAAGGCTTCGCAGTGACCATGTCCCTCGGGATCTTTACCTCGATGTTCACGGCCATCATGGTGACCCGCGCGATGGTCAACCTGATCTTCGGCGGTCGTGACTTCAAGAAGTTGTGGATTTAAGGGGCTGCCATGTTACGTACAATCAACTTCATGGGCGTTCGCAACATTGCGTTCGGCGTCACATTGTTCCTTACGGTTCTGGCTCTGTTCAGTGTCGCCACCAAGGGCATGAACTGGGGCCTGGACTTCACCGGCGGTACGCTCATCGAGCTGACCTACGAACGTCCGGCCGATGTCACCAAGGTGCGTGAGCAGCTGGTTACGTCGGGTTATCACGAGGCGATCGTACAGAGCTTCGGTGCAACTACCGATTTGCTGGTGCGTATGCCAGGTGAAGACCCGCAGTTGGGTCACCAGGTGGCTGAAGCGCTGCAAAAAGTCGGCGGCGACAACCCGGCCCAGATCAAGCGCGTCGAGTTCGTCGGCCCTCAGGTCGGTGAAGAGCTGCGCGACCAGGGCGGCCTCGGCATGCTGATGGCGCTGGGCGGCATTTTGATCTACCTGGCTTTCCGCTTTCAGTGGAAGTTTGCAGTCGGTGCGATCGTATCTTTGATCCACGACGTGATCGTGACCATCGGTATCCTGTCGTTCTTCCAGATCACCTTCGACCTGACGGTCCTGGCGGCGGTGCTGGCGATCATCGGTTACTCGCTCAACGACACCATCGTGGTATTCGACCGGGTTCGTGAGAACTTCCGGGTACTGCGCAAGGCTAGCCTGATCGAGAACATCAACATCTCGACCACGCAAACCCTGCTGCGGACCATGGCGACGTCGATCTCCACCTTGCTGGCGATCGCGGCCCTGTTGTTCTTCGGTGGCGACAACCTGTTCGGCTTCTCCATTGCCCTGTTCATCGGTGTTCTGGCGGGTACTTACTCGTCGATCTACATCGCGAACGTGGTGCTGATCTGGCTGAACCTGAGCAGCGAGGACCTGATTCCTGCCGCGGTGGCCGAGACGGAAGTCGACGACCGTCCATAACGGTCAGCGCTTTTCCAGCTGTAGCCCGAGAAGGCGCGAGTATTGAACTCGCGCCTTTTTTTATGCTCCAAGGCTGGGAGAAGCGCGGGTTTGTCCCGCCTGTGATGGTCAGGAGGTTCATGTGAACAAGTCGTTGCTGGTTGGTGCCGTATTGGGTGCTGTCGGTGTCACTGCCGGTGGTGCTGTTGCCACCTACAAACTGGTGAAAAGCGGCCCTGAGTATGCGCAAGTGCTGGCCGTTGAACCGGTCAAGACACAAATCAAGACTCCACGTGAAGTGTGCAAGGACGTTACGGTTACCCGGCAAGCGCCGGTAAAAGATCAACACCAGATCGCCGGTACGGTGGTCGGCGCGCTGGCGGGTGGCCTGTTGGGCAACCAGATCGGCGGCGGTACAGGCAAGAAAATCGCCACAGTGGCCGGTGCGGTCGGCGGCGGTTATGCGGGTAACAAGGTGCAGGAAGGCATGCAGGAGCGTGATACCTACACCACCACTCAAACTCGCTGTAACACCGTGAATGACATCAGCGACAAAGTTGTAGGCTACGACGTTCGTTATTCGCTGGATGGCAAGGAAGGCAAAGTGCGGATGGATCGCGATCCGGGCAATCAGATTCCGGTCGACAAGGAAGGCAAGTTGATCCTGGGGCAAAACGAACCGGCTCAACAATAAGCTGAGCGCCTCACACAAAAAGAAGCATCTCGAGAGGGATGCTTTTTTTGTGCCTGAATTTTATGTTCACCGCCAACGTGCTATGAAAGACTCTTCATTTTTCGCGGCCTTACGCCTGCCTGTCTGAGACCCCATGCCTGCCATCGATAATCCCCTGATAGACCAGTTCCTCGATGCCCTGTGGCTGGAAAAAGGCCTTTCCGATAACACCCGCGATGCCTATCGCAGCGATTTGGCCTTATTCAACGGTTGGTTGCAGGAAAAGGGCCTGGAGTTGATCAACGCCGGTCGCGAGTTGATCCTCGATCACTTGGCCTGGCGCTTGGAGCAAAACTACAAACCCCGCTCTACGGCGCGATTTCTCTCCGGTGTACGTGGCTTTTATCGCTATTTGCTGCGGGAAAAACTGATCGCCGTCGATCCGACCTTGCGCGTCGATATGCCCCAGTTGGGTAGGCCGTTGCCTAAGTCCTTGTCGGAAGCCGATGTGGAAGCGCTATTGGCCGCGCCAGACCTGAGCGAAGCCATCGGCCAGCGAGACCGCGCCATGCTGGAGGTGCTTTATGCCTGTGGCTTGCGGGTCACGGAGCTGATTAGCTTGACGCTTGAACAGGTCAACCTGCGCCAAGGCGTGCTGCGGGTGATGGGCAAGGGCAGCAAGGAGCGGCTGGTGCCGATGGGTGAGGAGGCGATTGTCTGGGTCGAGCGCTACATGCGCGATGCCCGTGGCGAGTTGCTGGGCGGGCGCCCCAGCGATGTGCTGTTCCCCAGCCTTCGCGGGGAGCAGATGACCCGCCAGACCTTCTGGCATCGCATCAAGCACCAGGCCAAGGTCGCCGGGATCGGCAAGTCGCTGTCGCCGCACACCCTGCGTCATGCCTTCGCCACGCACTTGCTCAACCACGGTGCCGACTTGCGGGTGGTGCAAATGCTGCTCGGCCACAGCGATCTCTCGACCACCCAGATCTATACTCACGTCGCCCGCGCCCGCTTGCAGGACCTGCACGCCAAACATCACCCGCGCGGCTAAATACAACCCCTTGTAGCAGCTGGCGAAGCCTGCGTTCGGCTGCGAAGCAGTCGTAAAATCAGTCACTGCGGTGTTTCAGCTAAAACGCGGATTCAGGATTGACGACTGCTTCGCAGTCGAACGCAGCCTTCGGCAGCTGCTACATGGATAACCGAGTCGCAAGAACAGGTGTCTCGCGTCACCCGCATTCGGCCACTGGGGCCTTATGTGGTAGGCTTTGCCGGTTTGCACGATGGGCGATTATGACCCGGTGTTTCGGCACGGGTGTTCTGATCGTCCCATTTGTCCGCCTTCAGGAGTTCTCATGCGTCTGACCCAGATTTTCGCCGCCGCAGCCATTGCGTTGGTCAGCACCTTTGCCGTTGCCGATGACGCGGCCGACAAAGCCATTCGTAAAAGCCTGGAAAACCTCCAGCTCGACGTGCCGGTCGAAACCATCACCGCCAGCCCGCTGCCAGGTCTGTACGAAGTCAAGCTCAAGGGCAGTCGCGTGCTCTATGCCAGCGCCGACGGCCAGTACGTCGTTCAGGGCTACATGTTCCAGCTCAAGGACGGCAAACCGGTCAATCTGACCGAGAAAACCGAGCGCCTGGGCATTTCAAAACTGATCAACAGCATTCCAGTGGCTGAAACCGTGGTCTACCCGGCTATCGGCGAAACCAAGTCGCACATCACTGTCTTCACCGACACCACCTGCCCGTATTGCCACAAGATGCACGCCGAAGTGCCGGAGCTGAACAAGCTGGGTATCGAAGTGCGGTATGTTGCGTTCCCGCGCCAGGGTCTGGGTTCGTCGGGTGACGAACAACTGCAAGCCGTGTGGTGCTCCAAGGACAAGAAAGCGGCCATGGACAAAATGGTCGATGGCAAGGAAATCAAGGCCGCCAAGTGCGATAACCCGGTTTCCAAACAGTTCGCCCTCGGTCAGTCGATTGGCGTGAACGGTACACCGGCCATCGTTTTGGCCGACGGTCAGGTCATTCCGGGCTACCAGCCTGCGCCACAAGTCGCCAAACTGGCACTGGGCGCGAAATAGTTTCGCATCGTCACGGTCAGCCTTGACGATCATGGTCTGGCGGCAACATTGTCGGGCCATTAATAGAGAGCCGCGAGTATGCGGTTGTTTTCACGGCCGGCCTTGAGTCGGCCGTTTTATGGGGAGTTCACAGTGAAACCGGTCAAAGTAGGCATCTGTGGGTTAGGGACCGTCGGTGGCGGTACCTTCAACGTACTTCAGCGCAACGCCGAGGAAATTGCTCGTCGTGCCGGGCGTGGAATCGAAGTGGCACAAATTGCCATGCGCACGCCAAAGCCTCAGTTCCAGACGACCGGTATTGCGATTACCAACGATGTGTTCGAAGTGGCCACGAACCCTGAGATCGACATCGTGATAGAGCTGATGGGCGGCTACACCGTTGCCCGCGAGCTGGTACTCAAGGCCATCGAGAATGGCAAGCATGTGGTCACCGCGAACAAGGCACTGATTGCCGTTCACGGTAATGAAATTTTCGCCAAGGCTCGCGAGAAGGGCGTGATCGTTGCGTTCGAAGCGGCCGTGGCCGGCGGCATTCCGGTGATCAAAGCGATCCGTGAAGGTTTGTCCGCCAACCGCATCAACTGGGTGGCCGGGATCATCAACGGCACCGGCAACTTCATTCTCACCGAAATGCGTGAGAAGGGCCGGACCTTCGAAGACGTACTCGCCGAGGCGCAAGCCCTGGGTTACGCCGAAGCCGATCCGACCTTCGACGTCGAAGGCATCGATGCAGCCCACAAGCTGACGATCCTGGCGTCCATCGCGTTCGGCATTCCGCTGCAATTCGACAAGGCTTACACCGAAGGCATCACCAAGCTGACCACCGCTGACGTGAATTACGCCGAAGCGCTGGGCTATCGCATCAAGCACCTGGGCGTGGCGCGCAGCACCGCGGCCGGCATCGAGTTGCGTGTGCACCCGACGCTGATCCCGGCCGATCGTTTGATCGCCAACGTCAACGGCGTGATGAACGCGGTGATGGTCAACGGTGACGCCGCGGGTTCGACCCTGTTCTACGGCGCTGGCGCCGGCATGGAGCCGACCGCTTCGTCGGTGATCGCCGATCTGGTGGACGTGGTTCGCGCCATGACCTCCGACCCGGAAAACCGCGTACCGCACCTGGCCTTCCAGCCAGATTCGCTGTCGGCCCACCCGATCCTGCCGATCGAGTCTTGCGAAAGCGCTTACTACCTGCGCATTCAGGCCAAGGACCATCCGGGCGTACTGGCTCAGGTGGCGAGCATCCTGTCGGAGCGCGGTATCAACATCGAATCGATCATGCAGAAGGAAGTCGAAGAGCATGACGGTCTGGTGCCAATGATCCTGCTGACCCACCGTGTGCTGGAACAGCACATGAACGACGCGATCAACGCCCTGGAGGCCTTGGAAGGCGTGGTCGGCCCGGTCGTACGGATCCGCGTCGAGCACCTGAACTAAGCCGTTATCGTTCACCGGGCTCGCACGCGGGCCCGGCATTGCGAACACTGTCTATTGGAGCCAGTCATGCGTTATATCAGTACCCGCGGCCAGGCACCGGCCCTGAATTTCGAAGATGTCCTGCTGGCCGGTCTCGCCACCGACGGCGGTCTGTACGTCCCGGAAAACCTGCCACGTTTCACCCAGGAAGAAATCGCTTCCTGGGCCGGTCTGCCCTATCACGAGCTGGCCTTCCGGGTGATGCGCCCGTTCGTCACCGGCAGCATTCCGGATGCCGATTTCAAAAAGATTCTTGAAGAAACGTATGGCGTGTTTTCCCACAACGCCGTGGCACCGTTGCGTCAGCTGAATGGCAACGAATGGGTCCTGGAGCTGTTCCACGGCCCGACCCTGGCGTTCAAGGACTTCGCCCTGCAACTGCTGGGTCGTCTGCTCGACTACGTGTTGGAAAAACGCGGCGAGCGCGTGGTGATTGTTGGCGCTACCTCCGGCGACACCGGTTCGGCGGCGATCGAAGGCTGCAAGCACTGCGAAAACGTCGACATCTTCATCCTGCACCCGCACAACCGTGTGTCCGAAGTGCAGCGTCGCCAGATGACCACCATCTTCGGCGAGAACATCCATAACATCGCCATCGAAGGCAACTTCGATGACTGCCAGGAAATGGTCAAGGCCAGCTTCGCCGACCAGAGCTTCCTCAAGGGCACGCGCCTGGTGGCGGTGAACTCGATCAACTGGGCGCGGATCATGGCCCAGATCGTTTACTACTTCCATGCAGCCCTGCAACTGGGTGGGCCGGCGCGTTCGGTGTCGTTCTCGGTGCCGACCGGCAACTTCGGCGATATCTTCGCCGGTTACCTGGCGCGCAACATGGGCTTGCCGATCAATCAGTTGATCGTCGCCACCAACCGCAACGACATCCTGCACCGCTTCATGAGCGGCAATCAGTACGTCAAGGAAACCCTGCACGCCACGCTGTCGCCGTCCATGGACATCATGGTCTCGTCGAACTTCGAACGCCTGCTGTTCGACCTGCACGGTCGCAATGGTGCGGCGATTGCCGGTTTGATGGACACCTTCAAGCAGGGCGGCGGTTTCAGCGTCGAAGAGGAACGCTGGACCGAGGCGCGCAAGCTGTTCGATTCGCTGGCCGTGGACGACGCCCAAACGTGCGAAACCATTGCCGAAGTCTTTGAGCAAACCGGCGAGCTGCTGGACCCGCACACTGCCATCGGCGTGAAGGCCGCGCGTGAATGCCGTCGTAGCCTGGACATCCCGATGGTGATCCTCGGCACGGCCCATCCGGTCAAATTCCCGGACGCAGTGGAAAAAGCTGGCGTAGGAAAAGCGCTCGAACTACCTACACATCTTTCTGATTTGTTTGAGCGAGATGAGCGTTGCACCGTGTTGCCGAACGACCTGAAAGCCGTGCAGGCCTTTGTCAGTCAGCATGGCAACCGCGGCAAGCCGCTGTAACCGGTAAAAGCTGTCACATTTTGAAGCCCGTCTCCTGACGGGCTTTCTCATTTCTGCATGCCACACTTGTCGGGTTTCGTAAAAGAAGAGCCGCCCATGAAGGACGGGCGAGACGATCACCAAGGAAGTGGCAATGCTGTTTTTTAGAGGGTTTAAACCAGCCGTGTGCTGGATATTTTTGCTGGGCGCCCTGGGCTTTGGGCCATGGGTAAAGGCCGCACAATTGGCGACACATGACTCCCGGGAGTCAGCCACTGTCGCACGCATTGAGCTGGACGCTCAGGAGCGGCAATGGATTGCTGAGCATCCGATGGTTGTCGTCGCGTCGGCGCAATACCCGCTGTATCTGTTCAAGGACGAGCACGGTCACTGGAGCGGTTTGAACAACGATGTGCTCAATCGCATCAGCGCCATGACAGGATTGCGCTTCGTCCATGAAGAGTCGTTTTCCACTGACCAATTGCTGGAGCGGCTGGAAAGCGGCGCAGCGGACATGAGCACGACGCTGGCAGTAAATGACGAGCGCAAGGCGTTTCTGGATTTCAGTCATGCGTTCGGCGGGGCGGGCTGGGTACTCGTGGGACTGGCCGGCACCCCAGCGTTACAGTCCCTGGAACAGCTTTCGAAAAGAGTCCTGGTATTGCCGGCCCGGCACGCCCTGGAGGGTGTGATTCGTCGTGACTACCCGGCGATCGAGCTGCGCTCGGTCAAAACCTACGGCGAAGCCCGGGCACTGGTGGAAAGTGGCGAGGCCTACGCCACCATTGAAAACGAAATCGGAGCGCAACTCTATCCCTCGGGCCGGCTCAAGGTAGGACGTGCGGTGGAGGGCAAATGGGAGGCGGACCATTTGGCCGTCCGCAAAGCTCAGCCACAGTTATTGAGCATCCTCAACAAGGCACTCGAAGCGTTTCCACCCACCGAGTTACGCGCCATGCGGTTGAAATGGCTGAACGGAATTACGCCGGTACACGCGCCCTCGGCCTGGCAGCGAATAACCCAGTGGGGCTGTTGGAGCCTATTCATCGTTAGCCTGTTCGGCTTGCTGTCATTGCTTTGGAACCGCCGGCTCGCTGCACTGATCAAGCAACGCCGGGACGCCGAGAAAGACCTCAATGACCAACTCGCATTTCAGCACGCATTGATAGACGCAATGCCCGATCCGATGTTCGTGCGTGATCTGGAAGGGCGATTGATCATGTGCAACAAGAGTTATGAGGAGCGCTTGTCGACCCGTTTCGACCAGGTTCAGGGGCGACAACTGATCGAACTCGATGTCTTGCCCAAAGAAACCGCCGAGCAGCTGCACGCCGAGTTCATGATTCAACTCGGTACCCGCAAGACCCGTTTCAGCGAACGTCAGTTGGTATTCAAGGATGGCGTCAGGGACATCTACCAGTGGACGGTGCCGTTTTACAGTGCGGACGGTCAATTGCGAGGACTGCTGGGCGGATGGAGCGATATCGGCAAGCGTACAAGGCAGGTGTGAGTTGTAAATGCGATCTGTAGCAGCTGGCGAAGCCTGCGTTCGGCTGCGAAGCAGTCGTAAAACCAGAGATTACGGTGCGTCAGGTTGACCGCGTCAGCCGGACTCACGACTGCTTCGCAGCCGAACGCAGGCTTCGCCAGCTGCTACAAAGAGCGCGTCGAGGCTGAAACTGCGTGAATCAGCTGTTTTTTTGCTGTCATCTTTACCGGGCATGCTTTAGTTACCAGAGGCGCCGGTGCGCCTGCCGTTGGAATCAGAACTTTCTTCTCGGGCCTGTGGTCATTTACTGTGGAACGCCCCAGGCACTTTGTTTTCGGACTATTGAGTGGTGATCGAGATGGAAAGTATCAGTCTATTGCTCGGTGAGGCTCTGAGCCCGTATCAGGTCAAATTGACTCCATCGGGTGCCCATGGCGAATGCCTGGTGACACTGAAGAGTACGAGCGGCGCTATCGTGGTCGAACGGACGTTCAATCAGGCCCAGTTAACCGATAAACGTCTGCTGACGGATGTCGTCGACGGGCTGCACCGCGACGTGCTGATCGCTGAAGGACGTCTGGAACCCTGTGTGATTGCGGCGTTGCGCAATGCTGCTCAGGACAAGATCCTGGCCAGCCGAAATTGAATTGTTTTTTGTGGGAACCTTCCCGCGCCAAGGTCAGTCAGACCATGTAACAGCAGGATCAAGCATTGTGCTCCGGTGCTTGTAGCTTGTTGTCACTGGCCTTTTTGTAGGCCACGTTTAACCCCGAGTTGTCTCCCCACTTCTCGGGGTTTCTTTTTGCCCGCGATTTGTCATTGCTGATGAAAGCAGGCGCTCCAGCTTAGATGGCCCCGTTTTCACGCAACCGTGTGATCTGTGCCGAGTCGTAGCCAAGGTCGTGGAGTACTTGCGCGTTGTGTTCACCCAGCTGCGGCCCGACCCATTCGGAGCTGCCGGGCGTCTCAGAGAGTTTTGGCACAATGCCAGGCATCTTGAAGTCCTTGCCGTCGGGCAGCTTGGCTTGCAAGAACATTTCCCGGGCCAGGTATTGCGGATCGCTGAACATGTCTTCGGCACTGAAGATCCGGCTGGCGGGAACGTCAGCCTGGTTCAGTTGCTCGATCACCGCGTCCAGCGGCAGTGAGTTGACCCAGCGATCGATCACCCCGTAAATCTCGTCGCGACGGCTATCGCGTCCGTCGTTGCTGGCCAACACAGGATCGTTGGCCAGGTCTTCGCGACCGATGATCAACATGAAACGCTTGAAGATCGCATCGCCATTGGCGCCGATCTGCACGTGTTTGCCGTCGGCGCTGGTGTGAATGGAGGAGGGCGTGATGCCCGGCATGATGTTGCCGGTGCGTTCGCGGATGAAGCCGAACACGTCGAATTCCGGGACCATGCTTTCCATCATGGCGAAGATCGCTTCGTACAGCGCCACGTCCACCACTTGCCCCAAGCCACCGTTGACCTCGCGATGACGCAAGGCCATCAGCGCGCCGATCACGCCCCAGAGCGCGGCAATCGAGTCGCCGATGGAAATTCCGGTGCGCACTGGCGGCCTGTCCTCAAAGCCGGTGATGTAACGCAAGCCGCCCATGGACTCGCCGACCGCGCCGAAGCCTGGCTGATCTTTCATCGGTCCGGTCTGGCCAAAGCCCGAAAGCCGCACCATCACCAGTTTCGGGTTCAGTGCGTGCAAGACTTCCCAGCCCAGGCCGAGCTTTTCCAGCACGCCGGGGCGAAAATTCTCGATCAAAATGTCCGCTTCACTGAGCAGTTGTTTCAGGATCGCCAAGCCGTCCGGGTGTTTCAGGTTCAGGGTCAAAGACTTCTTGTTCCGCGCCTGAACGAACCACCACAGCGAAGTGCCTTCATACAACTTGCGCCATTTGCGCAACGGATCACCACCGTCCGGGGACTCGATCTTGATCACTTCGGCGCCGAATTCGCCACAAATACGCGAGGCAAACGGCCCGGCAATCAACGTACCCAATTCGATGACTTTCAGACCCGAGAGCGGTTTGTTGGAGAACGGCATGCTGAATCCTGTAGGACAAAGGCTGAGCGGATGTAGCGTTTTAACATAGGCCGGCGTCAGTCGCCCAAAGTTGATCGCCTTCAATTCGTTGATTGCCTGTTGCATCGGTTAGACTTGCCGCCTTTCCTCGTATCAAGAAGCCCGTTCATGGCCCAGCCGTCCACGACCTACAAGTTTGAACTGAACCTCACCGACCTCGACCGCAGCGTCTACGAGAGCGTGAAGCAGACCATCGCCCGTCACCCTTCGGAAACCGAAGAGCGCATGACCGTGCGGCTGCTGGCCTACGCCTTCTGGTACAACGAGCAGTTGTCCTTCGGTCGCGGTCTGTCAGACGTGGATGAGCCAGCGCTGTGGGAAAAGAGCCTGGATGATCGTGTCCTGCACTGGATCGAAGTCGGCCAGCCAGACGCCGATCGCCTGACCTGGTGCTCGCGCCGCACCGAGCGCACCAGCCTGCTGGCTTACGGCAGCCTGCGTGTGTGGGAAACCAAAGTGATCCCGGCGATCAAAAACCTGAAAAACGTCCATATCGCCGCCGTACCCCAGGAAGTTCTGGAAACCCTGGCCAAGGACATGCCGCGCGTTATCAAGTGGGATGTGATGATCAGCGAAGGAACGATTTTCGTCACCGACGACCGTGGTCAGCATGAAGTCCAGTTGCAGTGGCTGAGCGGCGAACGCGGCTGATTATTCGCCGCTGAAGCGCGTTACCCGGTTTTATCCTACGTATTCAAGAGAAGCACCTGTCACCCCATGCGCATCGAACCTCGCCTGTTGCCCGACACCCTGCCATTCCTCGGTGATATTCCACCGCTGCTGACCCGCCTTTACGCAGCGCGGGGCGTGCTATCCGAGGCTGAACTGGACAAGAGCCTGGCGCGGTTGATTCCCTATCAGCAGCTCAAAGGCATCGATGCGGCGGTGGATTTGCTGGTGACGGCCCTCGAGCAACGTCAGCGGATTCTGATCGTCGGCGACTTTGACGCCGATGGTGCGACGGCCAGTACTGTGGGCATGCTGGGGTTGCGCCTGTTGGGCGCGGCGCATGTCGATTATCTGGTGCCGAACCGGTTCGAGTACGGCTATGGCCTGACGCCGGAGATCGTCGAAGTGGCGCTGACCCGCGAACCGCAACTGCTGATCACCGTGGATAACGGCATCTCCAGCGTCGAAGGCGTGGCGGCGGCGAAGAAGGCCGGGCTCAAGGTGCTGGTCACCGATCACCACTTGCCCGGCGACGAGCTGCCGTTGGCCGATGCCATCGTCAATCCGAATCAGCCGGGTTGTGAGTTTCCGAGCAAAGCCCTGGCCGGTGTCGGGGTGATCTTCTATGTGCTGATGGCCTTGCGCGCGCGCCTGCGCAGTCTGGGTTGGTACGAAAGCAAGCCGCAGCCGAACATTGGCGAATTGCTCGACCTGGTGGCGCTGGGCAGCGTCGCCGACGTGGTGCCGCTGGATGCCAACAACCGGATTCTGGTGCATCAGGGGCTGGAGCGGATTCGCGCCGGGCGCGCGCGGCCGGGAATCAAGGCGATCCTTGAAGTGGCCAAGCGCGACCATTCGCGCATCACTTCCACCGACCTGGGTTTCATCCTCGGCCCGCGTCTGAACGCGGCGGGGCGTCTGGATGACATGAGCTTGGGCATCGAATGCCTGCTTACCGAAGACGCGGGCGCTGCCCGTGAAATGGCCGCTCAACTGGATGGCATGAACCAGGACCGCAAATCCATCGAGCAGGGCATGCAGCGTGAGGCGCTGGCCCAGCTCAAGGATTTGCCGGTGGAATCGATGCCGTTCGGCTTGTGCCTGTTCGATCCTGAGTGGCACCAGGGCGTCATCGGAATCCTCGCGTCGCGTATGAAAGAGCGTTATTTCCGTCCGACCATTGCCTTTGCCGATGCTGGCGATGGCCTGCTCAAGGGCTCGGGGCGTTCGGTTCAGGGTTTTCATATTCGTGACGCCTTGAGTGTGGTCGCGGCGCAGCATCCGAACCTGATCAGCAAATACGGCGGCCACGCCATGGCGGCCGGCCTGACCTTGCCAGAAGCGAATTTTCCGTTGTTCGCCGAAGCCTTCGACGCTGAAGTGCGTAGGCAAATGCGCGAAGAAGACCTGACCGGGCGCCTGCTGTCGGACGGCACGTTGGCGGTCGAAGAGTTTCACCTGGAACTGGCCCGCGCCCTGCGCCACGCCGGGCCGTGGGGGCAACACTTCCCGGAGCCGCTGTTTCACGGGGTGTTTCAGTTGGTCGAGCAGCGTGTTGTGGGTGAGCGACATCTCAAAGTGGTGCTGAGAAGTGAATGCGGTTCGGTGAAGCTAGACGGCATAGCCTTTGGTATCGACCGTGATATCTGGCCGAATCCGACCATCAAGTGGGTTGAGTTGGCCTACAAACTCGACCTCAATGAGTTCCGTGGGAACGAGACTGTTCAGTTGATGATTGCCCACATCGAACCGCGTTAAGCCCTTCGCGGGCCAGCCTCGCTCCTACAGATCACTGAATCTGTAGGAGCGAGGCTTGCCCGCGAAAGCAATTTCCCCCGCACCGAATCCCTCGGATCCCTCCCTTATCCCCCGATGTCGACTAGGCTCTAAGCACTGCTTGATTATCCTTGTGACGTCTTGTCGAATTTTTTGCCCGCGGGGGCGGGTGCTGCACCCTTTTTCCTGTCACTCGTCGACTATTCAAACAGAACCCTGGAGCCTGCCCACTGATTCGAGAGGTGCCCCATGAGTCTGCTGCTTGAACCCTATACCCTTCGTCAATTGACCCTGCTTAACCGCATTGCGGTATCACCGATGTGCCAGTACTCCAGCGTCGATGGGCTGGCCAATGACTGGCATCTGGTCCACCTCGGCAGTCGCGCTATCGGCGGCGCTGGTCTGGTGTTCACCGAAGCCACGGCGGTCACCGCTGACGGGCGCATCACCGCCCAGGACCTCGGTCTCTGGAATGATCAACAGATCGAACCCTTGCAACGTATTACGCGCTTCATCGCCGCTCAGGGCGCCGTGGCCGGCATCCAGTTGGCCCACGCCGGGCGCAAGGCCAGCACGCATCGGCCGTGGCTCGGCAAGCATGGCAGCATCAAGCCGGAAGACGGCGGCTGGATCCCGGTCGGCCCTTCGCCGATCGCTTTCGACCCACAGCACACGCCACCCAAGCAGCTCGATGACGGCGAAATCGCTGACGTTATCCAGGCCTTCGTCGATTCGGCCGAACGGGCACTGACCGCCGGTTTCAAAGTGGTCGAAGTACACGCCGCTCACGGTTACCTGTTGCACCAATTTCTTTCACCCCTGAGCAATCAGCGGCGCGATCAGTACGGCGGCTCGTTCGAGAATCGAATTCGGCTGGTGCTGCAAGTCACCGAAGCGGTGCGTGCGGTGTGGCCTGAAGAATTACCAGTGTTTGTGCGGGTGTCGGCCACCGATTGGGTGGAGGACGGCTGGAACCCCGATGAAACCGTAGAGCTGGCGCGACGCCTCAAAGATCTGGGCGTGGACCTGATCGATGTCTCATCGGGCGGTACGGCGGTAAACGCAGAGATTCCTACAGGCCCCGGTTATCAGACCCGTTTTGCCGAGCGCGTACGCAAGGAGTCAGGCATTGCCACCGGCACCGTAGGAATGATTACCGAACCGGCCCAGGCCGAGCACATTTTGCGTACCTGTCAGGCCGACATCATTTTCCTCGCCCGAGAGTTGTTGCGTGATCCGTATTGGCCGCTGCATGCCGATGACGATCTGGGCGGGCATAAGGCTATCTGGCCGGCGCAATATCATCGGGCGACCCATCGTGACCAGCCGATTCATGAATCGGATTTGCGTGATTGAATGCTGCTGAAAAACAAAAAGCCCCGGTCGTGTTGACCGGGGCTTTTTGCGTTTCTGTGCTGAGATGTTCGTTGTCTGTCAGGCCGTCTTCGCGGGCAAGCCTCGCTCCTACAAGGGGGCGGAGCGTTTATCACCGATCCCGTAGGAGCGAGGCTTGCCCGCGAAGGGGCCGGTTCAGGCACCCACTTACTGTCAGGTGTACTTACGCTTCTCCGGCGCCGGCGGGAAATACTGGTACAACCAGGTTTCACTCAACGTCCGGTCATTGGTGCGAATGAACAAACGCAATTCCACCGGAGCCACGCTGTCATTGGTCGGGTACCAGTCAAAAGTAATGCGGTAGCCCTTGATGTCATCGAGCACCAACACGTTGAAGTCCTTCACCTGGCCGTTAGAGCAGGTCACCACCGGCTCGATCCCCGCGCCTTCGGGCAAGCGGTCCAGACCGCCGCCGGTGAAGTCCACGGCAAAGCGTCGCGCCCAGACGGGCGGGTAATGCTCGCCCGGCGCCCAGCCTTCAATGAAACCGCCCATGCCCGAACGGGTCGCATGGACCCGCGCCAGCGGCGTGCTCACCGGCGGCAGAGCGCTCCAATAAAGCTTGTAGCCATAGTTGAGGGAATCCCCGGCCGCGACCGGTTTTTTCGGGGTCCAGAACGCGACGATGTTATCCAGGGTTTCGCCAGTTGTAGGAATTTCCAGCAAATCAATAGAGCCTTCGCCCCATGCGGTTGTAGGTTCTACCCACAGACTCGGACGCTTGCTGTACCAGTCGACGGTGTCCTGATAATTGGCGAACTCGTGATCGGTCTGCACCAGGCCGAAACCTTTCGGGTCGGTGTCGGCAAAAGCATTGAATTGCAAAGTGGCCGGGTTATTCAGCGGGCGGCAGATCCACTCGCCATTGCCGCGCCACATGGCCAGGCGATCGGAGTCGTGGATTTGCGGGTGAATCGTGTCGCACATGCGCCGCTCATGGGTGCCGCAGCTGAACATGCTGGTCATCGGCGCGATACCCAATTGCTCGATGGCGGTGCGGGCATTGATGTGGGCATCAACTTCCATCACCACACGCTCGGCCTGGCAATCGATATCAAAACGGTAGGCGCCGGTGGCGCTCGGCGAATCGAGCAGGGCATAAACCACGAAGCGGGTGCTGTCCTTGTCCGGGGTCTCGAACCAGAACTTGGTGAAATCCGGGAATTCTTCACGCTTCTTGGCGTACGTGTCGATTGCCAGGCCGCGGGCCGACAAACCGTACTGGCCGGTGGCATCTACCGCGCGGAAATAGCTGGCGCCGAGGAACGACAACACGTCGTGCTTATCCAGCTCCGGGGCCTTGAACAGCTTGAACCCGGCGAAACCCAGATCACCCTTGAGCTGTTTAGTGTCGACGGTGGTTTTTTCGTAGTTGAACAGCGACGGGCGAAAATGCACCTCCCGCGCCAGTCGAGTCTTGGGATCGACGCTGTACATGCGCACCGGCTGCTTGAAACCCATGCCGACGTGGAAAAACTGCACGTCCAGCTGACCTTTCAAGTCCTTCCACAGCGAGTGATTGCCGTCGTAGCGGATCGCGTTGAAGTTCTGCGGCGTCATGGTCGCCAGCGTCGGCGGCAGCACCTGTTTGGTGTCCTGATAGGGCTTGCCGGCGAGCTGTTTGGCCTGGCTCTTCAGTGATTCGAAGTCGAACGCCATAGCGTCGCCATCAGCCGTGCTGCTGCCCGCCCAGGCGCGTGCCGCCAATAGGCCGGTGGCTGAGAGACCCGTGTAAGCCGCGATGGCCATGGAGGCTTTGAGCAAATTCCTGCGGTGCATAAGTACAACCTGTCGTGAACAATCCCGCGCCGTTCCTGGCACGTGCTGGATCAGAAATAACGGTTCGGACATGCCTTGGCCAAACGCAACGGACCTTAAAGAGATGCCAAATAGCTTAAACCGTTCGGTTGCAGAGCAAAAATGATTGATGGCACAGCGACAGCGCGGCAATGAAACAAGACATTTCAGGTGACGTTTCTCACAGTGCTTTCTGATTTATAGGGCATATCTGCTTTTTTCGACTAATTACTCTAAAAACAGCTTTTCAGCGCCGATTTAATTTCTATTCTATGGGCATGACCGGTTTCGGCCCTTCAGGCCGGTGGGTTCAGCAGGCACAAGGTGACCGCTGAAAGTGATAGGGCGATGCGGTTTTGAAGTTTTCTCTGACGTATAGAAGGACATCGTCCATGTCGAAAGTACAAGGCATTACTGAAATATTAGGAATCTTCCCCTGCCTGGCCACTGGTCGGCGAAGGCGTCGGCTCAGTTCGGAGGAGTTGAAGTTGGTGGAGCGGTATCGCGAGCTGTCGGAGACCGACCGGATTGCGATGCGGTATCTGGTGGATGCGATGCGCAGTGTTTCGCGGTTTTGAGCGTAGGAGATTGAGTCATATTGGAAAACCAAAGGGACGGACTGTAAAAGTCCGTCCCTTTGTGTGTCAGCTCAACGGCTATCAATCGTGAATGGCCGCTGTGCCTGCATCAGGTCAGGCATGTCCCGCCACTTGATCCAGGCCTGATGCTGCCAATGCAGCAGCGGGGTGGCGGACCGAGTGGCGTTCGAAGTCGGAACATTCTCGATCAACATGTAAGCCGAGAGGCCCGCGCCACACGGCCCACCATAAAGCGAAGCTGAAAGGCAAAAAATGCCCCAGTTCATATGGGGGCGCGGATGCGCCATGTTGATAGTGTTCCGGCTTCGACCCCGGGTCGCTGATGTTGCAGCGATGGGGGAAGCCTATCTGCAAGGCGCTCGCGGCGCCAAGTCTACTCTGGCGATGCTTCTTGTAGGAAATGTTGTATTTGCTGGAAGGCTCCATCTGTAGGAATTTCCTGTTTTTGCACGAGGTGCAGGGAGACAGCGCCAAATGAATGGTTTTTCCTATATTTATTCTGCTTTCAGGAATTAAGTGCAGGATTTCTACATGTTGATCGAGTTTTCGGTTTCCAATTACCGCTCCTTCCGTGAGGCGCAAACCCTGTCCATGGTTGCGACCCCACGCCTGAGTAAAAAGCGCAATGTATTCAAACCTTCCGTGAGTGGCGAAAATCTACCGGACTTGTTGAAGGTCGCGGCAATTTACGGGCCGAACGCGTCCGGTAAATCTTCTCTTATCCAGGCGATGGGGATCATGGGACGGCTGCTCGCAACGACGCCCTCCTCAAATGATGAACCGCTGCCGGTTTCACCATTTCGTTTTGATCCGCAGCTCAAGAACGAGCCCAGTTTCTTTGAGTACAACTTCATTCAAAACGGGCTCCGATATCGGTTTGTTCTGCGCATTACTTCGCAACGGATAATCAAGGAGCAGCTGGTCTCTTATCCCAAAGGGAAAGAAACACTGCTGTATGAACGTCGTTTTGGTGATGAGGGAGAGCAGTATATTTTTGGTTCAAGTCTTGAGGGGGGGAAAGATGTCCACAATGCCTGGCGGCGCCTGACGAGCCCAAAGGTGTTGTTTATTTCGCAGGCTGTTGCGAACAGCAGCGAAGAACTGACTCAGTTACGAGCGCCGTTTACCTGGTTTCAAACCGGTCTTCTTGTCATTGAGCAGAACAATATGATGGGGCTGTCTGCCGCCTCCATCAGGTTTTTGCAGGTTGCCTCGGACTACACAGTCGATTTAAAGGAGTTCTTGAGGGCCGTGGATATTCCGGTGTCTGCTATTCAACTCAATACTGAGGATGCAGATGCTGTTCCGACCAAGAAAAAGCTCACGCTTAAAGAATTCTTCGCGGCGGCCCAAAAAGACAAAGTAACCCTGACACATACAAGTCTTTTGGGAACAGCAGAGTTTGATTTTTCAGAGGAGTCCGGAGGCACAAAAAACCTGATTGGCTTTTGGCTGCCCTGGTTCATGATCAATCGCGCAGATGGAAGCGGGATACTGTCTGTCGATGAGTTGGACAGCAGCCTCCATCCTGAAATAGTTGCTGATCTGATCGGGAAACATCTCGATAGCGGATTGGATACTCAGCTGATATTTACGACACACGATACTCATCTAATGAATGCAAAAATTCTGCGGCGTGATCAGTTCTGGATCACTGAACGTGATGCCAATGGTGCAACCAGTGTTTTTTCCGTTCACGATTTTGAAGGGCGAGAGGGTGAGGATGTCGAGAAACGCTACTTTGAAGGCCGTTACCGCGGTTTGCCGCTGATCAGGCGGGGGTGACCAATGGTGCACTCGACTAAATCATTTGATCGGAAGAAATCAAGATTCAAGCCTCAGCCACAAGTGCTGGTTCTCTGTGAAGATAGCAAGTCAGGAAAACGGTATCTGGAGGAGGCCGCCTTTCATTTTCGTGCCAAGGCCCAGGTAGAAATTGCCCACTGCGGTGTCACGCACCCGAGCGGAATAGTAGAAAGAGCCATTGCCCGTCAGAAACGTTTCGACAGAGTGTTTTGTGCATTGGATCGCGATACGCATCAATGTTTTGAGAGAGCGATAGATCTGGCGAGACCTCATCCGAAAATCAAAGTCATAGCATCGTTTCCCTGTTTTGAGTTTTGGCTTCTTTTGCACTTCGGCTTCAATCGAAAGCCATTTAGGGCTGTTGGGAAAAACTCTCCGGGTGACTTGGTGGCCAAGAGCCTCAGAGAAAAACCGAACATGGATAAGTACCAGAAGGGCAAAGGCATCAACTATTTTGCTCAGCTATTGGGTGAGCCTTTTCAGAAAGCCAAAGCTTTGGCACCCAAAATTCTCGAAGATGTCGCCATCAGCGGCGAACCTAACCCCAGCACCGAAATCCATCTGCTGATGGATGAGTTTGAAACCCTCTCCAAGCCTCAGCCGATCTAACACCATCAATCCGGCCCGCAGAGATGTGGGCCGGGTTGATGGTGTTAGATCGGTTCAATTTGTTTTGGTTTTTGGGCGTAGAACTGGGGGGCGTATGAACGGTATCTTCCTTGATTGTGCGGCGACGCCATCGCGGGCAAGCCACGCTCCCACAGGTTCAGTGCGGTCCTGTAGGAGCGAAGCTTTTAATGCTTGAACATCACATGCCTTACAACGGTGTAATCCTCCAGCCCATACATCGACATGTCTTTCCCATAACCAGACAGTTTCTGACCGCCATGCGGCATTTCGCTGACCAGCATGAAGTGGGTGTTCACCCAGGTGCAGCCGTACTGCAAACGTGCAGACAGCCGATGCGCGCGGCCGACGTCCGCGGTCCATACTGACGACGCCAGGCCATAGTCTGAATCGTTGGCCCAGGCCAGCGCCTGCGCTTCATCGGTGAACTTAGTGACCGACACTACCGGCCCGAACACTTCGCGGCGCACGATCTCGTCGTCCTGTTGCACGTCGGCCAGCACTGTCGGCTCAAAGAAGAAGCCATTGCCTTCCACCGCTTTGCCGCCAGTGATCAAACGAATGTGCGGTTGCGCCATGGCACGCTCGACCAATCCGGTCACGCGATCGCGATGTTGCGCGCTGATCAACGGGCCAAGCTCTGTCGATGGATCGTCCTGCAAGCCGTACTTGATACTGCTTACCGCCTCACCGAGCTTTTCGACGAACTGGTCGTAGATGCCTGACTGCACGTAGATGCGGCAGGCGGCGGTGCAATCCTGGCCGGCGTTGTAAAAACCGAAGGTGCGAATGCCTTCCACGGCGGCGTCGATGTCGGCATCGTCGAAGATGATCACCGGTGCCTTGCCGCCCAGTTCCATGTGCAGGCGTTTGACGTTGCCGGCGGTGCTGGAAATGATGTTCGAGCCGGTGGCGATGGAGCCGGTCAGCGATACCATGCGCACTTTCGGATGATTGACCAGTGCGGTACCAACCGCAGAACCACGGCCGTACACCAGGTTAAGGACACCGGCCGGGAAGATGTCCGTCGCCAGTTCTGCCAGGCGCAGGGCGGTCAGCGGGGTTTGTTCCGACGGCTTGAGTACCACGGTATTACCGGCGGCCAGGGCCGGGGCGATTTTCCAGGCGAGCATCATCAGCGGGTAATTCCACGGCGCGATGGAGGCGATCACGCCCACCGGGTCGCGGCGGATCATCGAGGTGTGGCCGGGCAGGTATTCACCCCCCAGCGCACCGCTCATGCAACGGCTGGCGCCGGCGAAGAAACGAAACACGTCGACAATCGCTGGAATCTCATCGTTCAGCGCAGCGCTGTAGGGTTTGCCGCAGTTGTCCGATTCCAGTTTGGCCAATTCGTCGCCATGGGCTTCGATGATGTCGGCGAGTTTGAGCAGCAGCAACGAGCGTTCTTTCGGTGTGGTTTGCGACCAGGCTTGGAAGGCGTGGTCGGCGGCCCGCACGGCAGCGTCGATCTGGGCTTCGCTGGCTTCATTGATTTCTACCAGCACACGGCCCAGGGCCGGGTTGAACACGGCGTGGGTGGGGCCGTCGCCGTTGACGAGTTGGCCGTTGATCAAGAGTTTGGTTTGCATGGCTATGTCCTCATCGAAGCTGTTGTATTTCTGTCTGAACCGAATCCCTGTAGGAGCGAGGCTTGCCCGCGAAGGCGTCCTCAAGAACGCCAAAAGCTTCGCGGGCAAGCCTCGCTCCTACAGGATCCGGTTTTAACATTGGGAATCAGTTATTTCCCCCCACTGCCCGCAACGCTTTCCCCACCACGGGTCAGGTAATAGGCGCCGAGGATCGGCAACATGGTCACCATCATCACCAGCATCGCGACGACGTTGGTCACCGGCACGTCCCGTGGGCGGCTGAGCTGGTTGAGCAGCCACAGCGGCAAGGTGCGCTCATGGCCGGCGGTGAAGGTGGTGACGATGATTTCGTCGAACGACAGCGCAAACGCCAGCATGCCACCGGCCAGCATCGCCGAGCCGAGATTCGGCAGGACGATGTAGCGGAAGGTCTGCCAGCCGTCGGCCCCGAGGTCCATCGAGGCTTCGATCAAACTGTATGACGTGCGGCGCAAGCGGGCGATGACGTTGTTGTAGACGATCACCACGCAGAAGGTTGCGTGGCCAACGATGATGGTGAACATCCCCGGTTCGATCCCCAACGTTTTGAAAGTCGCCAGCAGCGCGATCCCGGTAATGATCCCCGGCAACGCAATTGGCAGGATCAGCATCAGCGAGATGCCTTGCTTGCCGAAGAAGTCCCGTCGGTACAACGCCGCCGACGCGAGGGTGCCGAGGACCAGCGCAATCAATGTGGCGACGGCGGCGATTTGCAACGACAGCTTGATCGCTTCCAGCACGTCCGGCCGGGAGAACGCCACGCCGATCCACTTCAGGGTGAAGCCCTTGGGCGGAAAGCTGAACGCCGCGTCTTCGGTGTTGAAGGCGTAGAGGAAGATGATCAGGATCGGGAAGTGCAGAAGCACCAATCCGCCCCAGGCGGCGATTCGCAGGCCCAAGGATGCCCGATCTTGAGATGAAGCATCAGAGCGCATCGAAAGCCCCCAGACGTTTAACGATGGACAGGTAAATAGCGATCAGCACGATCGGCACCAGCGTGAAGGCCGCCGCCATCGGCATATTGCCAATCGCCCCTTGCTGGGCGTAGACCATGCTGCCGATGAAGTAACCCGGCGGGCCCACCAGTTGCGGCACGATGAAGTCGCCCAGGGTCAGCGAAAAGGTGAAGATCGAACCGGCGGCGATGCCCGGAATCGACAGCGGCAGAATCACTTGCATGAAGGTCTGGCGCGGCTTGGCGCCGAGGTCCGCCGAGGCTTGCAGCAAGGACGGCGGCAGGCGTTCCAGTGAAGCCTGAATCGGCAGGATCATGAACGGCAGCCAGATGTAGACGAACACCATGAACCGTCCCAGATGCGAGGTCGACAAGGTGCTGCCGCCGACGCCCGGAATCCCCAGCACGAACTGCAATACCGGCTCCAGCCCCAAATGCTGAACGAACCATTGGGCCACGCCGCCCTTGGCCAGCAGCAAGGTCCAGGCGTAGGCCTTGACGATGTAACTGGCCCACATCGGCATCATCACCGCGATGTAGAAGAACGCCTTGGTCTTGCCGCTGGTGTAGCGCGCCATGTAGTAGGCGATCGGGAACGCCACGATTGCACTGGCGATCGACACGACGATGGCCATGCTCAGGGTGCGCAGAATGATGTCGAAGTTCGACGGCTGGAACAGCGCAGCGAAGTTCGCCAGGGTCAGGTCGGGGGTGACCGCCATGGTGAAGTCATCGAAGGTGTAGAAGCCTTGCCACAACAACGTCAACAGCGAGCCGAGATAGATCGCCCCAAACCAGAGCAACGGCGGCACCAGCAGCAGCGACAAGTAAAGATTCGGCCGCCGGTACAGCAGGTTCGAAAACCGGCGCAACGGCGAGCCGCTGGCCGGGGTTTGAGGAACGGTCACGCTGTTCATCTCAGGCCCCGCCCACAACATTATCGTGCAGCGGGATCATCGCTTCACGCGCCCAACGAGCGCTGATGCGTTGCCCGGTCTGATGTTGCGCGCTGACGTCCAGCCAGTGGACGTTGGCCTGGCTGATGTTCAGCGTCTGGCCATTTTCCAGCTTCAGTTCATAGCGGGTCGCACTGCCTTGGTACTGGATGTCGTGCAGCAGGCCGCTGACTTCGATTTCATGGCTCGCCAGCGGGCCTTCGGCGAAACGCACGTGTTCCGGACGGATCGAAAACGGCTGTGGATTGCCGCTCAACTGCCGGGCCAGATCGCCGCGAATCACATTGGAAGTGCCGACGAATTCGGCGACGAACGTGGTCGCCGGTTTCATGTACAGGTTGCGCGGTGTGTCAACCTGTTCGATGCGCCCCTTGTTGAACACCGCCACGCGGTCGGACATCGATAGCGCTTCGGTCTGGTCGTGGGTGACGAAGATGAAGGTAATGCCGAGCTGGCGTTGCAGCTTCTTCAGCTCGCCTTGCATTTGCTCGCGCAGCTTCAGATCGAGGGCGCCCAAGGGTTCGTCGAGCAGCAACACACGAGGGCGATTGACCAGCGCGCGGGCCAGGGCCACGCGCTGACGCTGGCCACCGGAGAGTTGCACCGGTTTGCGTTCGCCGTAGCCGCCGAGGGCGACCATGTCGAGGGCTTCGTCGGCGCGTTTTTGGCGTTCGGACTTGCCGACGCCTTTGACTTTCAAACCGTAGGCGACGTTGTCGAGTACATTCATGTGCGGGAACAGCGCGTAATCCTGGAACACGGTGTTCACGTCACGTTGATACGGCGGCAACCCGGCGGCTTCGGCGCCATGAATGCGGATGGAGCCAGTGCTCGGTTGTTCGAAACCGGCGATCAGGCGCAGGCAGGTGGTTTTGCCCGAGCCTGAGGGGCCCAGCAGGGAAAAGAACTCGCCGTCCTGGATATCGATAGAAACCCGGTCAACGGCTTTCACTTCGCCGAACTGACGGGAAACGTTGGTGAACTGGACTGCAAGCGTCATGGTGCGGTGCTCCAAAAAAGCGCGCTTTCTATCAATTGAATCGGGTCTGCCATTAAAAGATCGCAGCCTTCGGCAGCTCCTACGGGATTTGCAGAGGACGCCACATTTGCAGTGCATGCCGTCGGCGTAGGAGCTGCCGAAGGCTGCGATCTTTTGATCTTGTTTTTGATCTCAGAGAGCTTAACGACCACCCATGATCGCAATGTAATCCTGGGTCCAGCGGCTGTAAGGCACGAACTTGCCGCCCTCGGCCTGTGGGGTTTTCCAGAAGGCGATCTTGTCGAACTGGTCGAAACCGTTGGTCTTGCAACCCTCGGCGCCCAACAGTTCGCTTTCCTTGCACGCGGCCGGAACCGCCGGCAGCGAGCCGAACCAGGCAGACACATCGCCCTGGACCTTCGGCTTGAGCGACCAGTCCATCCACTTGTAGGCGCAGTTCGGGTGCTTGGCCTCGGCGTGCAACATGGTGGTGTCGGCCCATCCGGTGGCGCCTTCTTTCGGGATGGTCGATGCAACGGGCTGTTTCTCCTTCATCAGGCCATTGACCTGATAGGGCCAGGAACTGGAAGCCACCACGCCTTCGTTCTTGAAGTCACTCATCTGCACGGTGGTGTCGTGCCAGTAGCGATGGATCAACTTTTGCTGGGCGCGCAGCAGATCGAGAACGGCCTTGTACTGTTTCTCGTCGAGCAGATAAGGATCCGTGATGCCCAATTCCGGCTTAGCGGTTTTCAGGTACAACGCCGCGTCCGCGATGTAGATCGGGCCGTCATACGCTTGCACGCGGCCCTTGTTGGATTTGCCATCGGGCAGCTTCTGCTCTTCGAAAAGCACGCCCCAACTGGTGGGCGGCTGCTTGAACACGTTGGTGTTGTACATCAGCACGTTCGGGCCCCATTGATAGGGGGTACCGTAGGTTTGCTTGTCGACCACATACCACGGTGCATCCTTCAGGCGCGGATCGAGACTCTTCCAGTTGGGAATCAATGCGGTATTGATCGGCTGCACACGTTTGCCGGCGATCAGGCGCAGGGAAGCGTCGCCGGACGCCGTCACCAGGTCGTAACCGCCTTTGGCCATCAGGGTGACCATTTCATCGGACGTGCCGGCGGTCTTGACGTTGACCTTGCAGCCGGTTTCCTTCTCGAAGCCAGTCACCCAGTCGTAGGCCTTGTCCGTTTCGCCCCGTTCGATGTAGCCGGGCCAGGCAACGATATCCAGCTGACCTTCGCCGGCACCGACGGCTTGCAGCGGTTCGGCGGCCTGCAGGCTGGCACTGGTCAGCAGCGCGGTGGTGATTGCACTGAGCAGTGCGGTCTTGTGCACGAGCATGGGTGAACCCTCTTGTTTAAATTATGGTCGGGGCAGTGGTGAACGGGGTGAAGCATGCCGTTGGCGGCTTGTTATTAGCGTAGTCAGAGATACTGGCCGGGGCGGGCCATGATGTGCCGAAGTGACGAATCCGACGCAGGGTCATCATTCGGAAATTCCCGATGGCGGTTTTTTTTTACCAATCGATTTCGAAGACGAGTTGTGGGGTACGGTCTTGCCGTTCGTCGGGAAAGGCCGGCTACCTGTAATTTCTGACAGTTGTCTGTGCCGCCTTATCGGCGCCCACTCTCCGCAAGGCGTATCTGGCGTTCAATCTGAGATAAGGAGAGTCACATGGACACAACTGCAACCGGGCAGTTCGATGGCCCACCACCGGTCACCCCGACCTGTTTTCCACCAAGTGAAGAACAGATATTAGGTGGCATGGAGGTGGAAAATACGGTGCTGGCACTGTTTCCGCCTGATCTGCCAGAAGCGACACGACCTATCGTAGGCGCGCATTTGGGGGTTCCACGGCGTATCTATGATTGGGCGCCGGAAGGCGCAAAAGTCGTATTCGGCCCGTATCTGGGGCAGCGCCGGGGCGATACGGTGTTTCTGAATCTGAACGGCCAACCCGGCATCGACAGTGTGCAGACGTTAGACGAAAACAATGAGGTAACACTGCACATTTCACATCAGATGCTGCTCGCCGATGTGATTAACCGGCTTAGCTGTACCGTGAAGCGGGGCAGTGCAAACATGGGCACCTCCGAGCCGCCGCTGGAGCTGTTGTACAACAGGATACTTCCCGGTAATCAAGACACCAGCCCGGGAGATGGAGAGCATTCTGAACTTGAGTTGATTCTGTCCGATGCTTTGCGCAAAGGCGTTGGCCCGGACTTTCCTGTCATCGGTGCACAGGTGTGCGTGTCCTACCCCTTTTGCCGTGCTTTTGATCGCATTCGATTGAACCTTAACGGCCACAGTGTGTATCACGAAGTCACCAGGGAGCAGGCGCCGAATCCTGGTTCCAATGTTCCCGTCAAAGTCTGTTTCAACGTGACTCGTGCAGACTTGGAGAAGGCCGGGGATCATCCCAAGTTCAATATTTCTTATACGGTCACCGATCAGCTCGGTAACAATCCCGATCAGGATTCACGCTGGTCAGCCGTGCAATCTATTGATGTGGATCTGGCTGGTAATCGATTGCCGCGTGCGTTGTTGCGCGAAATTCTCAACGATCCCACCGACGATCCTGACACTATCGATCTGGGAAAACTCGGCGCAAATCCTTTGCGGGTTGTGGTTCGCACCAGCGATCCGCGTTTTCTGGTGGGAGATAACATCATTGCCACTTACACCGCCAAAGTGGCGGGCAAGCCAGACGTGGTTTTATCAATGACGGGCACTGTCGAGGAAGATGAGTTCGGACAGAAGAAACCCTGTGTAATTCAGGTCAGTAACGATCAAGTCATCGCGGGAAGCAATGTATCGGTGATCTACACATTGCTCCGTGGAGGTATTTCGATCGGAAATTCAACCGTTGCCGGTGCTCGTGTAATAGGGGAGGGGCTGCCCCGGTTGCTCGCACCTGCATTGCTCAAGTCCATCAACGGTGTGCTCGACCCATTGGACTCCGCCAATCTGCGCGGGGCAACGGGTCGGGTTGAGGTTTTGGGTTATCGGGTGGGCGATACTGTGCGACTTATTGCCGAAGGTGCTTCCGGGGCTGGATCTCCAGTTTTTGCACCTCAACTTCTCAACGCCAACAGTCGCGCCAACTTTTTTCTCAACCGCACATTTATAGCGGCGAATCTGGGGAAACAGGTAAAGCTCAGTTACGAGCACCTGCGTGGTGGCAAGCCGATCCAGACATCGCCGCCCCTTGCTGCCTCGATCGGGTCAATACCTCACTACCACCCGGAACTGCCAACACCGATTATCGGTGGTGTAAATGGCAATGATCTAGACGTCACTCAACTTGAAGCACGGACGCCTTTGAATGTCAGCGAGTGGCCCCAGCAGGTCGAAAATCAATGGGTCTTGATCCGCTACATCGGGATCGACCGTGATGGCAAAGAGACAATTTTTGAGGAAAAAGTGGTTCATGCCGCATCATCAGGTTTGAGCCGGCCAGTGCCGCTGGACTGGCTTTTTACGCTGCGTGACAGAAGTCTGCTGACGATCAGCATGAGCGTGAATTTTTATGGTGAGGCGGACGAGAGCAAGGCTGTGAAGTTCCCGCAGAGGACCTACACAGTCAAGACATTGTTGGTGGAGGATTTTGATGATGAACTTTCGCGGATGATCATCCGGGCGGGTGAAATGCTTGTGACGCCGGTTCTCACCTTCAAACTTTTAACAACTGCAGTTCACTTGCCTAATCCGGCTGTTTTTACCAATGCTCAAATAGCCAGTGGTATACCGGGCAAGCAGCTTCACTGGTATGTCGTGGCGCAAGAGAAAGCAGAGATTACGTTCATCCGTCCCTGCCAAAAAGTGAGTTTTGAATTCTATGGCAACGGTTTGGGGCAGTCTTTTGGTGAAATAAATTTTTATGGCACTGGCGGTTTCCTAGGACAAGAAAGGCTCGGCTTGCCCGCAAGGACCATTGAGTTCTCAGGGCTGGATATAGTCAAAATGGAATTACTTGCGAAAGGTAACGCTTCCTTGGTATTTGACGATTTCTTGTTGACGCTTTAGTTGCTGAAAATCCAGCCGGGGTGTCTTTCCGATTTATTGCGTGGGGAAACCAGCAATATTTGGAAGCACACTCACTCGCAGGTCATGGGCACTTTCGAACTAGGCTGGAGGCCTTATAGATCCGGATAACCCCTGTTTGGAGGCGGAACATGAACACCCGTGGATTGCTCGATCAACTACTCAAATCCGGTCAGGATCTGTTGCAGAACAAGGCCGGCGGCACCCAGAACAAAGCATCCAGCGGTGGTTTGGGCGGTTTGCTCGGAGGCTCCAGTGGTTCGGGCGGCCTCGGCGGTGTCCTATCCGGCGCCGGCGGCGGTGCTCTAGCGGCTGGCGCCATGGGCTTGTTGCTCGGCAACAAGAAGGTGCGCAAGGTCGGCGGCAAAGTGGCGATCTACGGCGGCCTCGCCGCGCTGGGCGTAATCGCCTACAAAGCGTATGGCAACTGGCAGGCCCAGCAAGGCACTGCGCCTCGAACCGAACCGCAAACTCTCGACCGCTTGCCAGCGGCCCAGGTCGAGCAGCACAGCCAGGCGATTCTCAAGGCGTTGGTCGCCGCGGCCAAGGCCGACGGTCATGTGGATGAGCGCGAGCGTCAATTGATCGAAGGCGAGTTCAGCAAGCTCGACAACGATCAGGAACTGCAACACTGGCTGCACGCCGAACTCAACAAACCGCTGGACCCGACCGACGTCGCCCGCGCTGCCAGCACGCCGGAAATGGCGGCTGAAATGTACATCGCCAGTGTGATGCTGGTGGATGAGGAGAACTTCATGGAGAAGTCCTACCTTGATGAGCTGGCGCGGCAGTTGAAGCTGGAGCCGGGGTTGAAGGCTGAGCTGGAGAAGCAGGTGCGGCAGGCTTTGGTATAAGCGACACGTTAAATACGTTCATAGCTCTCGCCACTTCTTCCTGAGGTGGCGGGCGTTGTCGTTTTGCACGTTTTCGAACGCGTTCGGATTGACCGTTCATCGAAAAACAGACTTTACCTGTAATTTCTGACAGTAGCCAAATCTACGGCCTGGGGGTTTGATGGCTCTCATTGGACCGCAGCATGCGGCTGTCAACAAGGAGTGTGTGATGAGTGACGATCTCTCGATGAGTACTGAAAATAGCGTCCTGCAAGATGTTCCTCCGTTGATTCCCGGTTCTACACCGGGCGTCAAAAGCGAGGACCCAGACGCGGGAGAGCCTTTGGTCGGTGTGTCCCTCAGGTTAGTCGAGAGTGGCAAGCTTGATATTGTCGTCGATCCTCCGCGTGATCAGCCGGGCGACCCTATTGCATCGGTATCGATTTTACACAATGGTGTAGCGGTCGATGTTCCACCGGTAATTGACGATAATCTTCGACGTACTTTTCGTGTTTCTGAAACAATATTGTTGAATGGAATTAACCGGTTCAGTTATTTGGAGGTGCGTCTGAGCGGAAACGCCAACGAATCAATCTCCCTTTATGTTGTATATAGTTCAAATCGCATTTGTGGCTACGACGTCAATCCTGCCGATGACTTTCATGATCGCATCGTTCTCGAAGTGCCAAAAGATATCGGGCCAAGGGAAATTAACGCGGGTGTGTGGTTATCTGTTTGGTATCCTTTCATGAAACTTTGGGATGTCATCCTTGTGAAATGCAACGGAGTTCCCGTCACGCGTGTAGTGGGCATGCCGGACGATCCGCTCGATCCGGATGTTGTCGGTGAGCCCATCTCGATTCTTATCAGAAAGGAAGTTTTCGAAGAGGCCGGAAGCAGCCCAAATTTTCTGTTTATTTGCCAGCCTCACGATCAGTTGTTGAACTACCCTGAACGAAATCTCTGGTCAAAAGCTGTTGAGCGAGATATCGACGGTACGGAAAAACAATTCGAGAGGCCAGATTACATTGAAGATCCAGATAACTATCAAAACGACGACCCGGAAACTATCGATCGCGTCATCTTGAACAAAACAAAGTATCTCACTGCGCGGGTAAATACGATCAGGGGGGTGTTCCAAACCGGCGATATTCTCAGGGGCCGCTATCGTTGCGAAGGGCCTGACGGTACGTTGGTGACGGATAGTCCTGAAGAATCGGTAGGAAGGGTGCCATCAGCCATTGATTTGAAAATATCTGTAGGGAAGGTTCTGCCGGGCGGTCAGGTAGAGATGGATTGCGAGCTGATCAGAGACGACATGGTGGTCGCCAGATCTTATAAAGCGAAAGCTCGGGTACTCGATGCAGGCGAGGGGGCTTTGCCTCCGGTGATGGTACATGTACTCAGCGAAGGAAATGTACTTCTTCCGCAAAATAACCTCGAAGGTGTCAATGCACGTGCAAAACTGTCCGGGTTTCAAGCTGGGGATGCAGCCAGACTGGTGGTCACGGGAGGGGCGTCGGGCGCTGGGTCGCCAAATTTCAATTTCAAACCTTTCAACTCCAACTCGGTGGCCAACTTCAAACTTCCACCATCATTTATTCGTGCCAATATCGGGATCAAGGTTAAATTGGAATGGATTCTGCGACGTGGAAACAAAGAATTCACTTCCGAACCATTGGTAATCGAAGTGGGGACATACAGGCATCAAGATCCCAATTTTCCATCGCCTGTGATTGTTGAGGCGCAAGGTGAGATCGTGGATAGTCGCCTCTTCACTGGCGATGCGAATCTTTGTCTCCAATGCTGGCCACTAATTGCTGAAGGCCAGCCATATAAGTTGGGAGCCACCGGAACTAACAGCAATGGTCATGCTGTCACAATTCCTATCGCCAGTGGAGAAACGTCGCTTGTGGAAAGTGAATCCGGCTTGAATAAGCCAGTTTTGCGTAAAGATTTGCTGATGTTAAAGAACAACAGTGTACTGACGTGTTGGGCAGAAGTAGATCTGTGTCCCAACGAGAACGATCAAACGATCGTGAGCTTGCCGCTTAACAGTTATCGGATTATTACCGAGCCGCTAGCAACTCCCAGTATCACTTCGCTGAAGGACAGTTCCGGACGGGAGGTTGGAGCGCACACCACCGATACCCACCTCACCGTGATTGTTTATTCCAGTCCCAATTTGCTTGTGCAACTTCTCAATGGACTGACACCTGTCAGCACACAAACGGCAAGCGATCAGGGTATTTCGTCCCACGCGTTGGCAGGGCTGGCCTTGAAGAGTCATGACCTATATGCCAAGAGCTTACAAGGTTCGCAGCCAGTATCAGTAGCTCGCACGATTACGGTGCTGCCACCGCCGCAAGCTCCAACCATAGCTTATGTGTTATCGAACGGGGCCTACCTCTATTCGGGCGGTAGCGCGAGTCATTGGGTAGTGTTTTATGGCACGGTTCAGTCACGTCCCTATGCGCGAGCGGTATTGTTGACCACTCAATGGGGGGGAGGGTACCAGTTCACCCTTGACCCACACCAAGTAAACTGGTCTCAACTCGGATGGTGGAATGGCGGCAAACACCATTACCATCAATTGATCGACTATGACTCGAATCTACGATCCAACACGCACATAATCAACTGGGCGTGAACGGCAAAAAAAAGTACGAAAAAGCAGCTGCGCTGACAAACCGCAGCCTTCAGCAGCTCCTACGGAACCCGCGTTTATCCGTTGGATACGGGTGTACCCGGTCGTGTGCTGCCGTAGGCTGCGATCTTTTTTCTTACAAACGACGCTGTCGTTCAAACAGTCCAAATCCGTCGGAAACCGATCCGGCACCCCCATCCGAAAACACCGATTCAAAAAAACTCAACGAGGCCGCCGACCACGACCTCAACCCGCCTACCCCCAAAAACACTCGTAAGCGCTCCATGAACCCCACATTCAAAGCCGCCCCCTGATCCCCGATGCTGTGCTCCCGATTCTTTTCCGGAGCCCGCACCTCATGATGCGTCCCGACGCCAAAGTCGAAAAAGTCTATCTCTACCCCAAGCCCGTCGACTTCCGAAAATCCATCGACGGCCTCGCGGCTCTGGTCGAACTGGATATCAAGGTCGCGGTGTTTGACCCGGTGCTTTTCGTCTTCCTCAACAAGCCTCGAAACCGAGTGAAGATTTTATATTGGGAACGCAACGGCTTTTGCCTTTGGCTAAAGCGGCTGGAGTCTGAGCGCTTTAAAACATCGCCGGATTGTTCGGATGAAGCCATCGTGCTGACGGTTCAAGAACTCAACTGGTTATTGGACGGTTTTGATTTGTGGCGCAACCGTCCGCATCAAGTTTTGACGCCTCGATTCGTCGCCTGATTCGGTATAATCCAGGGCATGATTTCCATGCCCAAAGACCTTCCTGCCGACCCTGTTTTGCTCAAGCAACTGCTTGAGCAAATGCTGAGTGAGCGCGAGTCGGATAAGGGCAAGATCGTTCATCTTGAAGAAGAAAACGCGCTGTTGCGTCAGCGCCTTTTCGGGCGCAAGTCAGAGCAGACAGCTGATCCCGCGACCCCGCAAATGGCCTTGTTCAACGAAGCTGAAAGCGCGGCCGAGTCTGTCGACGAAGCGGTTGAAGAAGAGGTCGTAGCGCCGACCAAACATCGCGGTAAACGCAAGCCTCTGCCCGCTGATCTTCCGCGTATCGAAGTCATCCACGAACTGCCCGAGCACGAGCTGACCTGCGCCTGCGGTTGCCGTAAACACAGCATTGGCCAGGAAATCAGCGAGCAGCTCGAGATCGTGCCGATGCAAATCCGCGTGATCAAACATGTGCGCAAGGTCTATGCCTGCCGTGACTGTGAAACCGCGCCGGTCACGGCTGACAAACCGGCGCAGCTGATCGAAAAGAGCATGGCTAGCCCCAGCGTTTTGGCGATGTTGCTGACGACCACATACGTCGATGGCCTGCCACTGCATCGCTTCGAAAAAGTACTCGGTCGCCACGGTGTCGATATTCCACGACAAACCTTGGCACGCTGGGTTATCCAGTGCGGCGAACACCTGCACCCCTTGCTCAACTTGATGCGCGATCGGCTGCTGGAAAGTCGCGTCATCCACTGCGACGAAACGCGCGTGCAAGTGCTGAAAGAGCCTGATCGAGAGCCGACCAGTCAATCCTGGATGTGGGTTCAAACCGGCGGGCCGCCGGATCAGCCGGTGATCCTTTTTGACTACTCGACCAGCCGGGCGCAGGAGGTTCCGTCGCGCCTGCTTGAAGGTTATCGCGGCTACCTGATGACCGATGATTACGCTGGTTATAACGCCTTGGGCGCGCAATCCGGTGTCGAACGTTTAGGCTGTTGGGCACATGCGCGACGCAAATTTGTCGAGGCGCAAAAGGTGCAGCCTAAAGGCAAAACCGGGCGTGCCGATATCGCCCTGAATCTGATCAACAAGCTGTACGGTATCGAGCGAGATTTAAAAGAAGTCGGTGATGATCATCGCCACGAAAGCCGACAACAAAACAGCCTGCCGGTGTTGGCGCAGTTGCAAACATGGCTGGAGAAAACCCAGCCACAAGTGACGGCGCAAAATGCACTGGGCAAAGCCATCAGCTACCTGGCCAGCAACTGGATCAAGTTGGTGCGCTACACCGAAGCCGGTTACTGTGGCAGAGCGTGCGATCAGGCCCTTTGTCATTGGCCGAAAAGAACTGGTTATTCAGCGATACGCCCAAGGGCGCAGCGGCCAGCGCTCAACTTTACAGTTTGGTCGAGACGGCTAAAGCCAACGGCCAAGAGCCCTATGCGTGGCTGCGCCACACACTTGAGCGCCTGCCACAGGCAACCTCGGTTGAAGATTACGAAGCCTTGCTGCCTTGGAACTGCTCGCCCGCATCGCCTCGCTAAGCGCGCCGCCTATTTGAATAGACGGGGTTCATGGAGCGCTTACAAACACTCCACGCAAACCCCAGCACCATTTCCACGTCGGCACCGAGGTCGATAACGAAACCCTGCTGGCAAAAGCCTGCGAAACCCTGACCGCGGCGAGGGTGATGTTCAGTGATTTCGCCGGGTTGCTGGAAGGCTCGCATCGCAACACCATGTTGGGCATTCAACAGGTGGTCATGCTGGGTGAGCTGGCGGGCTACTGCGCTTATTCAGACAACCTCATTTGCCGGGTTTGCGACTGCTGCGCAGCCGGACGGGGGCAAGCCCCTCGCCACAAAGGTTCGTGACTAACACCGCGTGATCGTTCTTCGCGAGCAAGCCCGCTCCCACAGGCCTCGGCTATACTCCCCCGCAATTTGACCCGCACCGAGGACTGACTGTGAAGAACTGGACATTGCGCCAACGCATTTTGGCGAGCTTTGCGGTGATTATCGCGATCATGCTGTTGATGGTTGTGATCTCTTTTTCTCGGTTGATGAAAATCGACGCCAGCGCAGAAAGGGTCCGTAATGACGCGGTTCCCGGGGTGTATTTCAGCTCGATGATGCGCGGTGCCTGGGTCGACAGCTACAACCTGACCCAGCAGATTGTCGGCCTTTCCGGACGTCGCGAAATAACACCCGCCGACCATGCCATGTACAAGGGCTTCGAAGAGCGCTTGAACGAGCAGATGACCAACTACCGCAAAACCATTTTCACACCGGAAGATCAGGCCACATTTGACAAATTCGAAGCGTTTCATCAGCTCTTCAATCAAGAACTGACGAGCGTCATCGACCTCTATCAGCGCAAAGAGTACGAATCAGCGCGTCTTGCTCTGGAGCAAAAGCTCACTCCGGCCTGGGTCAATGGACGCAAGCAGTTGAACAGCCTCATCGAGCATAATCACGATCTGGCTGACGAAGCCACACTGGCCATCGGTGAAGCGGTGACAGCCGCCAAGATCAGCATGGGAGTCTCTTTGTTGGTGGCGATCATCGTCGCCGGCCTGTGTGGTCTGCTGCTGATGCGCGCGATCATGGCGCCGATGAATCGCATTGTGGATATCCTCGAAATCATGCGCACCGGCGATCTCAGCAGTCGTCTGGATCTTGATCGCAAGGATGAGTTCGGCGCGGTGGAAACCGGCTTCAACGACATGATGACCGAGCTCACCTCGCTGGTGTCCCAGGCCCAGCGGTCCTCGGTGCAAGTCACCACGTCGGTCACGGAAATCGCCGCGACGTCCAAGCAGCAGCAGGCCACCGCCACTGAAACCGCGGCCACTACCACCGAAATCGGTGCGACATCGCGGGAAATTGCCGCCACCTCGCGGGATCTGGTGCGCACCATGACCGAAGTCTCCACCGCCGCCGATCAGGCGTCGGTGCTGGCCGGTTCCGGTCAACAAGGCTTGGCGCGCATGGAAGACACCATGCACTCGGTGATGGGCGCGGCCGATCTGGTCAACGCCAAACTGGCGATCCTCAATGAGAAGGCTGGCAACATCAATCAGGTGGTGGTGACTATCGTCAAAGTCGCCGACCAAACCAACCTGCTGTCCCTGAACGCCGCGATCGAAGCCGAGAAGGCCGGTGAATACGGTCGCGGGTTTGCCGTGGTTGCCACCGAAGTGCGGCGTCTGGCGGACCAGACTGCTGTGGCCACCTACGACATCGAGCAGATGGTGCGCGAGATCCAGTCGGCGGTGTCGGCCGGGGTCATGGGCATGGACAAGTTTTCCGAAGAAGTGCGTCGAGGCATGTCCGAGGTGCAGCAGGTGGGCGAGCAGTTGTCGCAGATCATTCATCAGGTTCAGGCGCTGGCGCCACGGGTGTTGATGGTCAACGAAGGCATGCAGGCCCAGGCCACTGGCGCCGAGCAGATCAACCACGCGTTGGTGCAGTTGGGCGATGCCAGCAGCCAGACCGTCGAGTCCCTGCGTCAGGCCAGTTTCGCCATCGATGAACTGAGCCAGGTGGCCGTAGGGCTGCGTGGCGGCGTCTCGCGATTCAAAGTCTGATGAGCGAGCTCGCGGTCAAGCGCGGCGCGGTGATGCCGGCGAAGCAGTCGTTGTTTTTGGTGTTCCGCATCGGCAACGAGCGTTACGCCTTGCAGGCCATCGAGGTGGCCGAAGTGCTGCCGCAGCTGCCGTTGAAACCCATTCCCCGGGCGCCGGACTGGGTGGCGGGGGTGTTCGCCTATCGCGGCGCGGTGGTGCCGGTGATCGACCTCAGCGCCCTGACCTTCGCCCAACCGGCCCAGGCCCGCACCAGCACGCGGCTGGTGCTGGTGCACTATCGGCCGGATGAGACGACGCCTGCGCAATTGCTCGGGCTGATTCTGGAGCAGGCAACCGACACGTTGCGCTGCAATCCGGCAGATTTTCAGCCTTATGGCCTGGACAATCGCCAAGCGCCGTACCTCGGGCCGGTGCGCGAAGATGCCCAGGGTTTACTGCAATGGGTGCGGGTTGCCGATTTGCTGGACGAACAAGTCCGCGTCTTGTTGTTTCCCTCGCCGCCGTTGGACCTGGCGCAGTTTGAGGAGCAGGGATGAGCAGCGATCAAAGGTTTTTCGATTTCCTCAAGGAACGTATCGGCCTCGATGTGGGCTCGGTCGGCCCGGCGATCATCGAACGCGCGGTACGCCAGCGCTGCACGGCGGCTCGGGCGCTGACGGCCGATGAGTACTGGCACACCCTGCTGGGTTCGCGCGACGAACAACAGGCGCTGATCGAAGCGGTAATCGTCCCCGAGACCTGGTTTTTCCGTTACCCGGAATCCTTCGCCACACTGGCGAAATTGGCGGCCAAACGGCTGGCGGCGATCAATAACATGCGCGCCCTGCGGATTCTCAGTCTGCCGTGTTCCACCGGCGAAGAGCCTTACTCCATCGCCATGGCATTGCTCGATGCCGGACTGGCGCCGCACCAGTTCAAGGTCGACGGCATGGATGTCAGCCCGCTGTCGGTGGAAAAGGCCAGGCTCGCGCTGTATGGCAAGAATTCGTTTCGTGGCCAGGACATCGACTTTCGCGAGCGGCATTTCACGGCTGAAAACGACAACTATCGTCTTGGCGGGCGCGTGCTTGAGCAGGTGCGTTTGCAGGTCGGCAATTTGCTGGACCCGGCCTTGCTGGTCAGTGAGCCACCCTATGACTTCGTGTTCTGCCGCAATTTGTTGATCTATTTCGATCAGCCGACCCAGCAGCAGGTGTTCGAAGTGCTCAAGCGCCTGACCCACGTCGACGGCGTACTGTTTATCGGCCCGGCGGAGGGCAGTTTGCTGGGGCGTTTCGGCATGCGCTCGATCGGTATCCCGCAGTCGTTTGCCTTCAGTCGTCAAAGTGCGCCGGAACCGCTCGCGTCCTTCGTGCCAACGCCATTGCCACTGCCGGTGCAACAACCGGTGCGCAGCGTGACACCGCCGCCGATGCGCAGTCGGCCTTTTGCGACGGTCGTCCCGCTGCCGCAGACTCCCCAAGTCACACCTTCGCAGGTCACCCCTTCAGACGCCGCCACGCTGCTGGCGAACATCGCCGCGCTGGCTAACGAAGGGAAAAGTGCCGAGGCTCGGGCAGCGTGCGACAGTTATTTGCGCAGTCACGAACCGGTGGCCCAGGTGTTTTATTGGCTGGGGCTGCTCAGCGATCTCGCCGGCAGCGCTCTCGAAGCCCAGGGTTTTTATCGCAAGGCGTTGTACCTCGAACCGCAACACCCCGACGCATTGATGCACTTGGCCGCCTTGCTCCAGTCCCAGGGCGACACGGCCGGTGCCAGACGATTGCAGGCCCGCGCCGCCCGCAGCGAGCGCGCCGCAGACAGTGAGCGTAAACGATGAACGCCGCCGACACCTTGAGCGTCACCCATGAAGATGCCCAGGCCATCGACGACTGCTGGAACCGCATCGGTATCCACGGCGACCAGTCCTGTCCGCTGCTGAGCGAACACATTCATTGCCGCAATTGCGCGGTGTATTCGGCTGCTGCCACTCGCTTGCTCGACCGCTATGCGTTGCAGCAGGACGACCGCGAGCAAGTCTCCACTGTGGCCGGGAGCGATGTGAAAACCCGCTCGCTGCTGATGTTTCGCCTCGGCGAAGAATGGTTGGGTTTGGCCACTCGCAGCCTGGTCGAAGTGGCGCCGCTGCAGGCGATTCACTCCTTGCCGCATCAACGCTCCGGGGCGTTGCTGGGCGTGGCGAATGTACGTGGTGCCTTGGTGGCATGCCTGTCGCTGGTGGAACTGCTGGGGCTCGACGGCGGCAGTGGCGCGGCGTCTGGCGCGCGGGTGATGCCGCGGATGCTGATCATCGCCGCTCACGGCGGGCCGGTGGTGGTGCCAGTGGACGAGGTGGACGGGATTCACGCTATCGACGAGCGCATTCTCGATGCGGCGTCTCAGTCCGGCACTCAGACCAGCGCCAAATACACCCGTGGCGTCTTGCAATTCAAAGGTCGCAGCCTGCGTTGGCTGGATGAAGAACAGCTGCTGTCCGCCGTGACCCGGAGCCTCACATGACCCCCGAGCAAATGCGTGACGCCTCTTTGCTGGAACTGTTCAGCCTCGAAGCCGAGGCCCAGACCCTGGTGTTGAGCGCAGGTCTTTTGGCGCTTGAACGCGATCCGACCCAGGCCGATTACCTTGAGTCATGCATGCGCGCCGCCCACTCGCTCAAGGGCGCGGCGCGGATTGTCGGTGTCGATGCCGGGGTCAGCGTTGCCCATGTGATGGAAGATTACCTGGTCAGCGCCCAGGAAGGGCGCCTGTACCTGCGGCCCGAACACATTGATGCACTGTTGCAAGGCACCGATCTGCTGATGCGGATTGCGACGCCGGGCAACGCTCCGGCGCCTGCGGATATCGACGCTTACGTCGTCTTGATGGGACGGCTGCTTGATCACATGGCGTCTGTACCCGTCACGCCGCCGATGGCTGAACTTCAGCTCGAGCCGCCGACGACCAAGGTTGAGCCGCCCATGCCGGCCGCCACCGAAGCCTCCCCGGCAGCGCCCGTCGAACCAGCGCCCATGGCTAAACGCACCACCGAAAGTGGCGAGCGCGTATTGCGCGTCACGGCCGAGCGCCTGAACAGCCTGCTCGACCTGTCGAGTAAATCCCTGGTGGAAACCCAGCGGCTCAAACCGCACCTGGCCACCATGCAGCGCCTCAAACGCATGCACAGCAACGGCCTGCGGGCGCTGGAAAACCTCAACGTCCATCTCAAGGACCACGCCTTGAGTCTCGAAGCCCAGGAAGCCTTGGGCGATGCCCGTCGGTTACTGGCGGAGTCCCAGCAATTGCTGGCGGAAAAGAACGCCGAACTGGATGAGTTCGCCTGGCATGCCAGCCAGCGCGCGCAGGTGTTGTATGACACGGCGCTGGCCTGTCGCATGCGGCCATTCGCCGACGTGCTGAGCGGGCAAGTGCGCATGGTCCGCGACCTCGGCCGCAACCTTGGCAAACAGGTGCGGCTGGAGATCGAGGGCGACAAGACTCAAGTCGATCGCGACGTACTGGAAAAACTCGAAGCGCCGCTGACGCACTTGCTGCGCAATGCGGTGGATCACGGCATCGAAACCCCGGAGCAGCGGCGGTTGGCTGGCAAACCGGAGGAAGGCGTGATCCGTTTGCGCGCGTCCCATCAGGCCGGTCTGTTGGTGCTGGAACTTAGCGATGACGGCAATGGCGTTGATCTTGAAAAGCTGCGTCGCAACATTGTCGAGCGGCAGTTATCCCCAGCCGAAACCGCTGCCCAGTTGAGCGAAGAAGAACTGCTGACGTTCCTGTTCCTGCCGGGTTTCAGCCTGCGCGACGCGGTCACCGAAGTGTCCGGACGCGGCGTCGGGCTGGATGCGGTCCAGCACATGGTCCGTCAGTTGCGCGGCGCCGTGGTGCTGGAGCAAACGGCGGGCGAGGGTAGTCGTTTTCATCTCGAAGTGCCGCTGACGCTGTCGGTGGTGCGCAGTCTGGTGGTGGAAGTCGGTGACGAGGCGTATGCCTTTCCGCTGGCGCACATCGAGCGCATGTGCGACCTGGCGCCTGCGGACATCGTGCAGGTCGAAGGCCGGCAGCACTTCTGGTACGAAGGTCGGCATGTCGGGCTGGTCGCCGCCAGTCAGCTGTTGCATCGTCCGGCGAGCCAGAACAACGCGCAAACCCTCAAGGTCGTGGTCATCCGCGAGCGCGAGGCGATCTACGGGGTGGCAGTCGAGCGGTTTATTGGCGAGCGAACGCTGGTGGTGCTGCCGCTGGACGAGCGCCTGGGCAAGGTGCAGGACATTTCCGCCGGGGCCTTGCTCGACGACGGCTCGGTGGTGCTGATCGTCGACGTCGAAGACATGCTGCGTTCGGTGGACAAACTGCTCAACACCGGGCGTCTGGAGCGCATTGCCCGACACGCCAATCAGGTTGTCGAAGCAGCGCGTAAACGGATTCTGGTGGTGGACGACTCGCTGACCGTTCGTGAGTTGCAGCGCAAATTGCTGCTCAATCGCGGCTATGACGTCGCCGTGGCGGTGGACGGTATGGATGGCTGGAACGCTCTGCGTTCGGAGGATTTCGATCTGCTGATCACCGACATCGACATGCCGCGCATGGACGGCATCGAGCTGGTGTCTTTATTGCGTCGCGATAACCGCCTGCAATCCCTGCCGGTGATGGTGGTGTCCTACAAGGACCGCGAAGAAGACCGCCGCCGTGGCCTGGACGCCGGAGCCGACTATTATCTAGCCAAAGCGAGTTTTCATGATGACGCTTTGCTGGATGCAGTGGTTGAGCTCATTGGAGGCGCGCGGGCATGAAAATCGCCATCGTCAACGACATGCCCATGGCCGTAGAGGCTTTGCGTCGCGCTTTAGCGTTCGAACCGGCGCACGAGGTGGTCTGGGTCGCCTGCAACGGGGCCGAGGCGGTGCAACGTTGCGCCGAATACACTCCGGATCTGATCCTGATGGATTTGATCATGCCGTTGATGGACGGCGTGGAAGCGACCCGGCGGATCATGGCCGAGACCCCATGCGCGATTGTCATCGTCACCGTCGACCGCGAGCAGAACGTGCACCGGGTGTTCGAAGCCATGGGCTACGGCGCGCTGGATGTGGTCGATACCCCGGCTATTGGGGGCGGCAATCCTCAGGAAGCCGCCGCACCGCTGCTGCGCAAGATCATGAACATTGGCTGGCTGATCGGCGACAAGAGCAATCGGGTGCGATCGGCACCGAGCTCGCACCGCCACTCGTCCTCGCGCCAGCATTTGGTGGCCATCGGTTCATCCGCTGGCGGGCCGGCGGCGCTCGAAGTGCTGCTCAAGGGCCTGCCACGAGATTTTTCGGCGGCCATCGTGTTGGTCCAGCATGTGGATCAGGTGTTCGCCGCGGGCATGGCCGAATGGCTTGCCAGCGCCAGTGGCCTGGATGTGCGCCTGGCCCAGGAAGGCGAACCGCCACGAAGCGGCACGATCCTGCTGGCCGGGACCAACCATCATATTCGTTTGCTGAAAAACGGCACGCTGGCCTACACCGCCGAACCGGTCAACGAGATCTACCGGCCTTCGATCGATGTGTTTTTCGAGAGTGTGGCCAGTTACTGGAGCGGTGACGCCGTGGGCGTTCTGCTGACCGGTATGGGGCGCGACGGCGCGCAAGGACTTAAACTCATGCGCCAACAGGGCTACCTGACTATCGCTCAGGATCAACAAAGCAGTGCGGTGTACGGAATGCCGAAGGCGGCCGCGGCCATCAATGCGGCTGTGGAAGTTCGCCCACTGGACAAGATAGCGCCACGATTGCTGGAAATCTTCTCAAAATGACTATCATTAGCAGCAATCGTGGCCAAAGCAGTACTCAGGTGACCGCACATGAATGATTTACAGCTCGACGACTTCAAAACCGATGAAAACGCCGCCATGGTGTTATTGGTGGACGATCAGGCGATGATCGGCGAGGCGGTGCGGCGTGGTTTGTCGAACGAAGAAAATATCGACTTCCATTTCTGTGCTGACCCGCACCAGGCCATCGCCCACGCGGTGCGCATCAAGCCGACGGTGATCCTTCAGGATCTGGTCATGCCTGGCCTCGACGGCCTGAGCCTGGTGCGCGAGTACCGTAATCACCCGGCGACCAAGGACATTCCGATCATTGTTCTGTCGACCAAGGAAGATCCGCTGATCAAGAGCGCGGCTTTTGCCGCCGGTGCCAATGACTATCTGGTCAAACTGCCGGACAACATCGAACTGGTGGCGCGCATCCGCTATCACTCGCGCTCCTACATGACCCTGCTGCAGCGTGACGCGGCGTATCGCGCGCTGCGGGTCAGCCAGCAGCAGTTACTCGACACCAACCTGGTGCTGCAGCGCTTGATGAACTCCGACGGCCTGACCGGGCTGTCGAATCGCCGGCATTTCGATGAATACCTGGAGCTTGAGTGGCGGCGTTCGCTGCGGGACCAGACCCAACTGTCGTTGTTGATGATCGACGTCGACTACTTCAAGTCCTTCAATGACAGCTTCGGCCACCTCGAAGGCGATGAAGCGCTGCGCAAAGTCGCCACGGCGATTCGCGACGCCAGCTCCAGACCTTCGGACTTGCCGGCCCGTTACGGCGGCGAAGAGTTCGTCCTGGTCCTGCCCAACACCTCCCCGGGCGGTGCGCGGCTGGTGGCGGAAAAACTGCGCCAGACCGTGGCCGGGTTGAAGATCCCGCACATTTTCCCGACCGAAGGTTCAAGCCTGACCATCAGCATCGGCCTCTCGACCCTGATCCCCCAGCCGGGCAGCGATTGCCGGCAATTGATCTCGGCGGCGGACAAGGGGCTGTACCTGGCGAAGAACAATGGACGTAATCAGGTGGGGATCGAATAGGGTACGTCCCGTAGCGCTGTAGCGCTGTAGTGCTGTAGCAGCTGCCGAGCCCGCGAGGCTGCGTTCGACGGCGCAGCCGTCGTAAAAGCAGACAACGCTGTCGTTCATGAAAACCGCGACACAGGGTTTGCGAGGACTTCGTCCTCGAACGCAGCCTCGCAGGCTCGGCAGCTGCTACGGTGCTACAGGCACCCGCGTTATTCCTGTGTTCAGCCCCAAACTCATTCGCCGCTAAAGCCGCCAGGCGGGCTGCCTTGACAGCTTCATTACGTTATACTCGTCGGCTTTCAAAAGTTCGCCAACGAGTGCTGCCCGCCATGGAAATCAACCCGATCCTTAACAGTATCAAGGACCTGTCCGAGCGCTCCGAAACTATTCGGGGGTATCTTTGACTACGATCAAAAGCATGAGCGTCTGACTGAAGTCAATCGCGAGCTTGAAGATCCGAGTGTCTGGAACAACCCGTCGTACGCCCAGGAGCTGGGCCGCGAGCGGTCGCTGCTGGCTCAGATCGTCGAAACCCTCGACGAAATGCACAGCGGTCTGGCCGATGCCAAAGACCTGCTGCTGATGTCCGCCGAAGAAGAAGACCAGGCCGCCGTCGATGACGTCGCTGCCGAAGTCGAGCGCCTGCGCGAGTCCCTGGAAAAACTTGAATTCCGTCGCATGTTCAGCGGTGAGATGGACGCCAACAACGCCTACCTGGACATCCAGGCCGGCTCCGGCGGAACCGAGGCTCAGGACTGGGCCAACATCCTGCTGCGCATGTACCTGCGCTGGGCGGATAAACGCGGTTTCGACGCGACCATCATGGAGCTGTCGGCCGGTGAAGTCGCCGGTATCAAAGGCGCTACCGTGCACATCAAGGGCGAATACGCCTTTGGCTGGCTGCGTACCGAAATCGGCGTACACCGTCTGGTGCGCAAGAGCCCGTTCGACTCCGGCAACCGTCGTCACACCTCGTTCTCGGCGGTGTTCGTGTCGCCGGAAATCGATGACAACATCGAAATCGACATCAACCCATCGGACCTGCGCATCGACACCTACCGCTCCTCCGGTGCCGGTGGTCAGCACGTTAACACCACCGACTCGGCCGTACGGATTACCCACGTACCGACCAACACTGTGGTCAGCTGCCAGAACGAACGTTCCCAGCATGCGAACAAAGACACCGCGATGAAAATGTTGCGGGCGCGTTTGTATGAGCAGGAAGTGCAGAAGCGCAACGCCGCTTCCCAGGCGCTGGAAGACACCAAGTCGGATATCGGCTGGGGTCATCAGATCCGTTCGTATGTGCTCGATGCCTCGCGGATCAAGGATCTGCGTACCAACATCGAACGCAGCGACTGCGACAAGGTGCTCGACGGCGACATCGACGAATACCTGGTAGCCAGCTTGAAACAAGGGCTTTAACGCACGCCCGATGGGGGTCAATACGACCCCTGTAGGAGCGAGGCTTGCCCGCGAACCCCGGCGAATGCCGGGGGCAACGAACCTGATGGAATATTTAAAGACATGAGCGACCTACAACTCGACCCGCAAGCCCTGCAACAGGAAGAAAACTCCCTGATCGCCCTGCGCAAGGAAAAGCTTGCTGCCGAGCGCGCCAAGGGCAATGCCTTCCCCAACGACTTCCGCCGCGACAATTACTGCGAAGACTTGCAGAAACAGTACGCGGACAAGACCAAGGAAGAGCTGGCAGAGGCTGCAATTCCGGTCAAGGTGGCGGGTCGCATCATGCTCAACCGTGGCTCGTTCATGGTGATTCAGGACATGACCGGGCGGATTCAGGTTTACGTCAACCGTAAAACCCTGTCCGAAGACACCCTGGCCGCGGTGAAAACCTGGGACATGGGCGACATCATTGCCGCCGAAGGCACCCTGGCGCGTTCCGGCAAGGGCGACCTGTACGTCGAAATGACCAGCGTGCGCCTGCTGACCAAATCCCTGCGCCCACTGCCGGACAAGCACCACGGCCTGACCGACACCGAACAGCGCTACCGTCAGCGTTACGTTGACCTGATCGTCAACGAAGAGGTGCGCCAGACCTTCCGCGTTCGCTCGCAAGTGATTGCCCACATCCGCAGCTTCCTGATGAAGCGTGACTTCCTGGAAGTGGAAACGCCGATGCTGCAAACCATTCCGGGCGGCGCGGCGGCCAAGCCATTCGAAACCCACCACAACGCGCTGGACATGGAAATGTTCCTGCGTATCGCGCCTGAGCTGTACCTCAAGCGCTTGGTAGTCGGCGGTTTCGAGAAAGTCTTCGAGATCAACCGCAACTTCCGTAACGAAGGCGTTTCGACGCGTCACAACCCTGAATTCACCATGTTGGAGTTCTACCAGGCTTACGCCGACTACGAAGACAACATGGACCTGACCGAAGAGCTGTTCCGCGAACTGGCGCAGCTGGTTCTGGGCAGCACCGACGTGCCTTACGGCGACAAAGTGTTCCACTTCGGCGAGCCATTCGTGCGTCTGTCGGTGTTCGACTCGATCCTCAAGTACAACCCTGAGCTGACCGCTGACGACCTGACTGACATCGACAAGGCCCGCACCATCGCCAAGAAGGCCGGCGCCAAGGTGCTGGGCTTTGAAGGTCTGGGCAAATTGCAGGTGATGATTTTCGAAGAGCTGGTCGAGCACAAGCTGGAGCAGCCGCACTTCATCACCCAGTACCCGTTCGAAGTGTCGCCGCTGGCTCGTCGTAACGACGAGAACCCGAACGTCACCGACCGTTTCGAACTGTTCATTGGCGGCCGTGAAATCGCCAACGCCTACTCCGAGTTGAACGACGCGGAAGACCAGGCTGAGCGTTTCATGGCGCAGGTGGCCGACAAGGACGCCGGCGACGACGAAGCCATGCACTACGACGCCGACTTCGTTCGCGCGCTGGAGTACGGCATGCCGCCAACGGCCGGTGAAGGGATCGGCATCGACCGTCTGGTGATGTTGCTGACCAACTCACCGTCGATCCGCGACGTGATCCTGTTCCCGCACATGCGGCCACAAGCGTAAATGTTTCAATTAAAAAGCCGCCTATAACAGGCGGCTTTTTATTGCCTGTCTGGTACAAACGTATCAATTGGTTACTTTTGACGTTTAGAGAGGAATACCTGTCGTGAATCGTGCAATGGCTCAAGAAGGTGCAGCGGGTATCGCCACTGCGGTCGCTGAAAGTGTTCAGTACCAGGGCCGCAAGGCCAGCCGACAGGGCAGCGAACAGCGTCGACAGGACATTCTCGACGCGGCGATGCGCATTGTCGTGCGCGATGGCGTGCGGGCCGTGCGCCACCGTGCAGTGGCCGCTGAAGCGGGTGTGCCGCTGTCGGCCACCACCTACTATTTCAAGGACATCGATGACCTGCTCACCGATACCTTCGCTCAATACGTGGAGCGCAGCGCTGCGTTCATGGCCCGGTTGTGGGCCAGCAACGAAGGCCTGTTGCGCGAGATGGTTGTCAGCGGCGATGGCACCGCCGAGTCCCGCTCACAGCTGGCGGATGATATCGCACGGCTGATGGCTGACTATGTTCATCGGCAATTGATCAATCGCCGCGAGCATCTGATGGCCGAGCAAGCCTTCCGCCAGGAAGCGTTGCTCAACCCGCGCCTGGCGTTGTTGGTGCGCTCCCATCAGCAAATTCTCCTGCAGGGCACCTGCCAACTTTTCGAAGTATTGGGTTCCCGTGAGCCACAACAAGATGCCAAAGTGTTGACGGCGATTATCGGACGGATGGAATATCAGGGCCTGCTCAACGACGCCGAGCCTGTTGCCGAAGAGGAAATGCTCGGCATCCTAAACCGCTACATGCATTTGGTGCTGGCGTCGGTGTAACCCGGTACTCCGATCGTTCCCACGCTCTGCGTGGGAATGCCGCCCGGGACGCTCCGCGTCCCTTACCGACGTGACGCAGAGCGTCACCGGATGCGTTCCCACGCAGAGCGTGGGTACGATCAACTGAGGTCGGCGTTATGTTCATAGGGAGTGTTGAATGAAAGCCTGGCGCGTCATTGTGATCGCCTTGTCGATCCTGCTGCTTAGTGGCTGTCTGGTGACCTTCAAGGAGCCGCTGCCCGCCAGCGAGCCCGCGCCCAAAGGGTTGCTCGGCAAATGGACCAGCACCAATGCCTGGGGCGAGCCGATGAACCTGGAACTGACGCGCATCGGCGACAATCGCTATCAGGCGGTCAGCTACTTCAAGGCCAACCCCCATGAACGTGAAGCCTATCCCTTCACCGTGTCGCGCCATGGCAATCGCTGGTACCTGTCGGCGAAGGTGCCGGCGCAGTTCGGCGGGAATTTCACCATCACCGGCTTCGAGCTCAACGATAAGCACGAACTGGTGGTCTACAACCTCGACCTCGAGCAGATCAAACAGGCCATGGGCCAAGAAGCCCTAAGTGGCCAAGGCTTCCAGACCGACGACGGCGACGGGGTGTTGATCGATAACAGCCTGGATCAGGTGTTTGCCTACCTCGATGATCCGGCCAATTCCGATGTTTTCGTCGAAGCGGTGCGCTACCAGCGCCTGGCCAAAACCAAATAAACCCAGCACGTAACGGTTTTACTACAGGAGTTTCGGGTGGACGAATACCAGCAGACGATACGCATTTTGTCCGATCGCATAGTGCTGGCGCAGACGCCGATTCGCGTTCTGGATGCGGTCAAGTGGGACGACAGCATTCGCAAGGGGTTCTTCAAAGGCAAGGGCAAGGAAATGCCGGCCGTGGACCGCGACTATTACCTCAATCGACCGCTGGCATTTGACTCCAGCAAAGTGAAGCTGGAATTCCAGAACATCGAGCGCGACATCACCCGCCAGCTCGGCCAGTTCAACCCGGTCGGCCAGATCATGCGTCGCATGTGCAAGGAATACCGGATGGTGGTGCGCATGCTCGAAGCGCGCGGCACCGAGGATTTCGGGCTGATTTCCCAGGAGTTGTATGGCGCGGCGTCCGATGCGTTTCACGCCGGCGACCCCACCCTGGCCGACCTGGGCCTGATGCTCTCCGATTACCTGAACAACATCGATGGCCGTGGCGACCTCAAGGACGAACCGAAAATCCTCACCGCCAAGGAAGCCGTCGACCTGCTGCAACATCGGTTGAACAAGGTGTTTGGCGAAAACGAGGAAACCATTCGGGTGTTCGAATCCGACGGGATCGTCGCCGATGCCGCAGCCGGTGCCGACTACATCAAGATCCGCGCCGACGCGATGTTCAACGACCGCGACGTGCGTGCGCTGGAAGTCCATGAAGGGCTGGTGCACGTGGGCACCACGCTTAACGGCCTGAATCAGCCGATCTGCACCTTCCTGTCCAAGGGCCCGCCGTCGTCCACCGTGACCCAGGAAGGCCTGGCGATCCTGATGGAAATCATCACCTTCGCCTCCTACCCGAGCCGCCTGCGCAAACTGACCAACCGCACCCGCGCCATTCATATGGTGGAGGAGGGCGCGGACTTCTTGCAGATCTATGATTTCTTCTGTGAGCAAGGCTTCGAAATGGCCGAAAGCTATGGCAATGCGAGTCGGGTTTTCCGCGGCTCGGTGCCGACCGGTCTGCCATTTACCAAAGACTTGTCCTACCTCAAGGGCTTTATCATGGTTTACAACTACATTCAGTTGGCCGTGCGTAAAGGCAAGTTGGAGCAGATACCGCTATTGTTTTGTGGCAAGACCACGCTGGAAGACATGCGGACCTTGCGCCAATTGGTGGACGAAGGCCTGGTGGTGCCGCCCAAGTACTTGCCCGACCAATTCCGCGACATGAACGCGCTGTCGGCCTGGATGTGCTTCTCCAACTTCCTCAACCACCTGAGCCTGGACCGGATCGAAGCGGATTATTCCAATATCCTGTGATCACCACACACCCTGTAGGAGCGAGGCTTGCCCGCGAAGAACGATAATGCGATCTAACAGATACACCGCGTTATCGTTCTTCGCGGGCAAGCCTCGCTCCTACGGACCTGCTATCAATCGTTAGTGCGAGGCTTCACCGGATGAGAATCCTCGGCATCTTTTGTCTGCTCCTGGCCCTCGGCGGTTGCGACTCTCTGCTGTTCTATCCCGAGCCCGGCCAGCCGTTCACCCCGGGAAAAGCCAAACTCGAATTCCGCGACGTCACCCTGACCACCGCTGACGGCCTCAAGCTGCATGGCTGGTGGCTGCCGGCAAAAAAAGGTGTCGAAGTCAAAGGCACGGTGCTGCATCTGCACGGCAATGGCGGCAATCTGGCGTGGCATCTGGGTGGGAGTTGGTGGTTGCCGGAGCAGGGCTATCAAGTGTTGCTGGTGGACTATCGCGGGTACGGTTGGTCCGAAGGTAAACCGGCGTTGCCAGCGATCTATCAAGACATCGACGCCGCGTTCAAATGGCTCGACCAGGCTCCGGAGGTCAAGGGCACGCCACTGATCCTTCTCGGTCAGAGCCTTGGCGGTTCGATGGCCGTGCATTTCCTGGCCCGGCATCCCGAGCGCCAGCGGCAACTCAAGGCATTTGTGCTCGATGGCGTGCCTGCCAGTTACCGCGATGTCGGGCGTTTCGCCCTGAGCACGTCATGGATGACCTGGCCATTTCAGGTGCCGTTGTCCTGGTTGGTGCCGGATGGCGACAGCGCGATCCATTCCATGAAGAAGCTCAACGGCGTGCCGAAACTGATGTATCAGAGTATCGACGATCAGTTGGTGCCCCTTTCCAACGGCATCCGTCTGTATCAAGCTGCGCCGCCGCCGCGAGTGCTGCAACTGACCCGAGGCGGTCATGTGCAAACCTTCGCCGACCCGGTCTGGCGCAAGGTCATGCTGCGCTACCTCGAAGACCCGCAGCATTTCGACGGCCTGCGCCGCCTGGGTGAAATCCCTAATTACCCGGCACCCCCGAATTCTGAAGATGAACCACCAGAGAGTCCGCAATGAGTGAAGAACGTAACGCCATCCCGCTGATCATCACCGGTATTTGCAGCATCCTCGGCACCGTTGGTGCCCTGTGGTGGTACGGCTACTTGCACTTCGCCAAGCCCGAAGATGCGCTACTGCTCAGCGACTTCACCATGCTCAAGACTGTGCCAGGCGAAGACTACAAGGTCTCCCTGGAACCAGCCCCGCAAGTGGCCCAGTGCATCGATGGCGTGCTGGTGCTGTTCGACACCGACCAGAAAGGCCTGACCGGCGTGCTGATCAACAGCAAGAAAAAAGCCGTGCGCTGCATGGGTGAGGAAACGCCGCAAAAACTCGAACAATGAACTTCCCGTAGGAGCGAGGCTTGCCCGCGAAGAACGATGATTCGGTGTATCTGTTAGACCGCATCATCGTTCTTCGCGGGCAAGCCTCGCTCCTACGGACTGTCTAGTCCTGAAACAGTAAAACAGACGCCATAAAAAAGCCCCGCCTGATCAACTCAGGCGGGGCTTTTAAGGTTCAGCGTGGCCAGCTTATTTGGCGCTGATCGCCGAACGCGGAATGACCGGCTGGTTGTCATTGGAAATGGTCACTTCCACCCGACGGTTCATCGCACGGCCCGAGATGCTGGAGTTCTCTGCCACGGGGTATTCCTTGCCATAACCCTGGGCCACGATGCGCGCAGGATCTACACCCATCTTGATCAGGGCCACTTGCACCGAGGTCGCGCGACGCTCGGACAGCGACTGGTTGTACGACGCCGAACCGGTGCTGTCGGTGTAGCCTTCGACAATCACTTTACGGTCCGGGTTTTCCTGAAGAAACTGCGCCAGTTTGTTGATATTCACCAAACCGTTGGACTTCAGGTCAGCCTTGTTGGTGGCGAACAGCACGTCACCGAAGGTCACCAGCGTGCCGCGATCGGTCTGTTTGGCGTTCAGGCTGTCCTGCAGCTGCTTGATTTGCTGGTCGCGGGCATCCAGACGCGCCTGGGCCCGTTGTGCCGCGGCATTTTTCAGGTTGTTTTCAGCGGTGCGCAGGGCGATGGTCTGCTTGGCCACTTCAACACGCTGATTGGTCAGGTAAGCCAGTTGGTCGACCTTGGCCTGGTCTTCACGATCCAGGTAAGCCTTTTCGGCCTTGTCCAGGTATTCGCTGGCGTCTTTGGTTTCCAGCGCCGCAACTTTGCTCGCTTGCGGGTTGGCTTGCAGGCCGGTGTAGTTGGTACGGGCTTGTTCCAGGTTCGCGTTGGGCGGTGTGGAGCAGGCAGCCAGTGCAACGCTTGCGGCCAGGAGGGCGGGGATCATCAATTGTTTGCGCATAATGGTTCGTCCTTTCTATCGATAAGAGTTTCAGGTCTGAAAATCGGGATGCGCGCTTATTGCACGGTGCGCTGACTTTCCTGACGCAGTTCCTGAACACCTTTCTGGGAATCCTTCACAGCTTGTTCGGCTTTCATCGCCTGAGCCTTGCGCTCGGCAACACGGGCGTCCCACTCGGCTTGCTCGGCCAGCATTCTGGCTTCGTCATACTTCTTGTCGTGCATGGCGATTTCGGCTTGTTTGAGCTTGTCTTGAGCGGCCTTCATTTCCACGGCGGCGAATTCGGTACCGCCGGCGCTGACGGCGTTGTTCACGGCCGATTGGGTCACGGCGTATTGCTCGCTCGGCGGGTTACCGGCGCAACCGGCCAGAACGAAGCTGCTGCCGATCGCCAGGGCCGCCAGTTTGAGACCGCGCAGGTGGGTGAACGAGGATGGGGCAGTGCTGGTCTTCATGGTCTTCAACTCCATTGGATAACTCCTGAAAAACATCTGAATCCATCCTGGGCAAGGAGCCGCAACCGACAATTTCCAGAGTGCTTTTTGAAACGGCCGTCCCAGGCGTGGTTACTGGGTTGACCCCAGGTGTTTTTCAAAAGTTCAGAGAAGATGGCTTTTCGCCCGAAAAAAACTGATCGAGCAGACAAGGCTCTAGGACGGGAACTTTAGCGATGTGCGGTGGTATCTCTGGGCTTTCATAGGCTCAGGAGTGCATCATTTTTAAGGAGGAATGCGACCCTTGTGGGAGCGAGCTTGCTCGCGATAGCGTCAGCACAGTCGACATCAATGGTGGCTGACAGACAGCTATCGCGAGCAAGCTCGCTCCCACAATTTGATATGGGTTAAATCAGTGTTTTTTTGCTTGTCAATCGGTCGACAAGTCGTGCAAATGACGACGGGACAAGGCGAGAAAACGCGGGGTCGCACCGACGTCTTCGTACAGCGGATCACCTTCTTCGTCGGTGGCAACCACCGTTGACCCTTTCACATACGGAAAGCTCGCTTCGAGTTCTTCCAGAGCGGCGCCGATCAGCTCGCCGAGCAGTTCTTCGGGGTGTCGTTTAGGGTACATCTCGATAATCGCCGCCAGCCGCGCGGCCGCTTCCACGTCCAGACGAATCGTGTAGCCCGTGTCGGTCAGGCGACCCTTGGCGTTTTCTTCCCAATGCTTGGCGAGCTCGCGGATTTTCATAATGACCTCATTGCGCACCTGCTCGTGGCAGGCCGGGTGAGTGGCCGGCGGTGGCCGGCGGCAAGCCGTTGTACGGCTTATTGTTGAGACTAGCTGCAAGGCTCGGGGTTTGAGGTCCCCTCGTCGTCTGCTTGTAAGAACCGCTTTAGGACGGCACTCTCTATTATCAAAGCATAGCCGCCCGGATTTTCGCTGGAGAACTGCTGATGACCGATATTGATGCACGCTTGCGCGAGGACGTTCACCTGTTGGGTGAGCTATTGGGCAACACCATTCGTGAACAGTACGGGGACGACTTTCTCGACAAGATCGAGCAGATCCGCAAAGGTGCCAAGGCTGATCGTCGCGGTTCGATGGACGCCGAGCTTAGCGCCAGCCTCAACCAGTTGAGCGAAGACGAGTTGCTGCCGGTGGCGCGGGCGTTCAACCAGTTCCTCAACCTGGCCAATATCGCCGAGCAATATCAGCTGATTCATCGCCGCGAAGAGTCGCAGCCCGAGCCGTTCGAGGCCCGGGTGTTGCCGGAACTGCTCGCTCGTTTGCTGACCGCGGGCCATGATGCCGAGTCCTTGGCGCGGCAATTGGGGCGGCTGGAAATCGAGCTGGTATTGACCGCGCACCCCACCGAAGTGGCGCGTCGCACGCTGATTCAGAAATACGACGCGATCGCCGCGCAACTGGCCGCCCAGGACCACCGTGACCTGACCTCCGCCGAGCGCGAGCAGATCAAGACGAAGTTGCAGCGCCTGATCGCCGAAGCCTGGCACACCGAAGAAATCCGCCGCACCCGACCGACACCGGTGGACGAAGCCAAGTGGGGCTTCGCGGTGATCGAGCATTCGCTGTGGCAGGCGATTCCCAACTATTTGCGCAAGGCCGATCAGGCCCTGCATGCCGCCACCGGCCTGCACCTGCCACTGGAGGCCGCGCCGATTCGCTTTGCCTCGTGGATGGGCGGCGACCGCGACGGCAACCCCAACGTCACCGCCGCCGTGACCCGCGAAGTGTTGCTGCTGGCGCGCTGGATGGCCGCCGATTTGTACCTGCGCGATGTGGATCACCTCGCCGCCGAGTTGTCGATGCAGCAGGCCAGTGACGAGTTGAAAGCCAAGGCCGGCGACAGCGCCGAGCCTTACCGCGCAGTGCTCAAGCAATTGCGTGAACGCCTGCGCGCAACCCGTAATTGGGCCCACGCCTCCTTGACGGCAACCACGTCAGCGTCGGCCGATGTGCTGCAAAACAATCGTGACCTGCTGGACCCGCTGGAGCTCTGCTACCACTCGCTGCATGAATGCGGCATGGGCGTCATCGCCGATGGCCCGTTGCTCGATTGCCTGCGCCGTGCGGTGACGTTCGGGTTGTTTCTGGTGCGCCTCGATGTGCGCCAGGACTCGTCCCGCCACACGGCGGCCATGACCGAAATCACCGATTACCTCGGCTTGGGCCATTATGAGGATTGGAGCGAAGAGGAGCGCATCGCCTTCCTGATGCGCGAACTGAACAATCGCCGGCCATTGGCGCCGGCGTACTTCAAGCCGTCTGCCGACACCGCCGAAGTGCTGGCGACGTGCCGGGAAATCGCCGCGGCACCGGGGGCTTCCCTCGGTTCGTATGTGATTTCGATGGCCGGTGCTGCTTCCGACGTGCTGGCCGTGCAATTGCTGCTCAAAGAGTCTGGCGTATTGCGGCCGATGCGCGTGGTGCCACTGTTCGAAACCCTCGCCGACCTCGATAACGCCGGCCCGGTGATCGAAAAACTCTTGCTGCTGCCGGGCTATCGCTCGCGCCTGCAAGGGCCGCAGGAAGTGATGATCGGTTATTCCGACTCGGCCAAGGACGCCGGCACCACCGCAGCGGCCTGGGCACAGTATCGGGCGCAGGAGCGTTTGGTCGACATCTGTCACGAACAGCAAGTAGAGCTGCTGTTGTTCCACGGTCGCGGTGGCACCGTGGGCCGTGGTGGTGGTCCGGCGCACGCGGCGATTCTGTCGCAGCCGCCAGGGTCGGTGGCGGGGCGTTTCCGCACCACCGAGCAGGGGGAAATGATTCGTTTCAAATTCGGCCTGCCGGACATCGCCGAGCAAAACCTCAATCTGTACCTGGCGGCGGTGCTGGAGGCGACCTTGTTGCCGCCACCACCACCTGAGCCTGCCTGGCGCCATTTGATGGACGAATTGGCCGCCGATGGCGTCAAGGCTTACCGCGCCGTGGTGCGAGAGAATCCGCAGTTCGTCGAGTATTTCCGCCAATCTACCCCGGAGCAGGAGTTGGGGCGTTTGCCGTTGGGCAGCCGCCCGGCCAAGCGCCGTGCTGGCGGGATTGAAAGCCTACGCGCCATTCCATGGATCTTCGGCTGGACCCAGACGCGTCTGATGCTACCTGCCTGGCTCGGCTGGGAAGCAGCGCTGAGCAAGGCGCTGGAGCGCGGCGAAGGCGAGTTGCTGGGGCAGATGCGCGAGCAGTGGCCGTTCTTCCGTACCCGCATCGATATGCTGGAAATGGTGCTGGCCAAGGCCGACGCCGATATCGCCCAGTCCTATGATGAGCGCCTGGTCGAGCCGGATCTGCTTCCTTTGGGGGCGCATTTACGCGACCTATTGTCGCAGGCTTGTGCGGTGGTCCTGGGGTTGACCGGTCAGTCGCAGCTACTGGCACATAGCCCAGCTACCCTTGAATTCATCCGCCTGCGCAACACATACCTCGACCCGCTGCATCTATTGCAGGCCGAACTGTTGGCACGTTCGCGGCAACAGGATGTGGCCCAGGGCAGCCCGGTAGAACAGGCGTTACTGGTGTCTGTGGCGGGGATTGCCGCCGGTTTGCGAAATACCGGCTAAGGTTTTCGTCGTGGGGGACAGGCACCCGGCGCGAGCGTCGAGTGCCTGCTGGCGAGCGGTCGAAAAGGTCTGTCACGCGACAGTTAATGATGGGGTTGCGACTTGGGTCACCCCTTGGCAGGGTCTCATCAGGCGCGGGTTTCTCCGACTTTCGGCGGCTTGTGTGGGCCGGGCCTGCTGTGTATCTTGATCAGCCTTTGGCCGTTTGGGCGGTCACGACCCTATTTTTTGAGATTGGCCCCACGAGGCGAATCCTTTGTTATTTAAATAAAAAATTGAGGAGCACATCGATGCGCGTCATTCTGCTGGGAGCTCCCGGGGCCGGTAAAGGTACTCAGGCTAAGTTCATCACCGAGAAATTCGGCATTCCGCAAATCTCCACCGGCGACATGCTGCGTGCTGCTGTAAAAGCCGGTACCGAGCTGGGTGTTAAAGCCAAAGGCATCATGGATGCCGGTGGTCTGGTCTCTGACGATCTGATCATCGCTCTGGTCAAGGACCGTATCGCGCAGCCTGACTGTGCCAACGGTTTCCTGTTCGACGGTTTCCCGCGCACCATTCCACAAGCTGAAGCGTTGGTTGAAGCTGGCGTGGAGCTGGACAACGTGGTCGAAATCGCCGTCGATGACGAAGAAATCGTTCAGCGTATCGCCGGCCGTCGCGTTCACGAGGCCAGCGGCCGCGTGTACCACACCGTCTACAACCCGCCAAAAATCGCCGGTAAAGACGACATCACCGGTGAAGAGCTGGTGCAGCGCAAGGACGACACCGAAGAAACCGTGCGTCATCGCCTGTCGGTCTACCACTCCCAGACCAAACCACTGGTGGAGTTCTACCAAGGTCTGGCGTCTGCACAGGGCAAGCCGAAATACAGCCATATTCCGGGTGTTGGCTCGGTTGAAGTGATCACTGGCAAGGTGCTTGAAGCACTGAGCTGAAAAGTCTGATCGGCTTCATCTTCTACGGCCCGCTTGCGGGCCGTAGTTGTTTATACTGACGCACTTTTTTCTGATCTCTCTTACGGAAACATCGATGAGCACCTTGCTGGCCCTGGACACCGCGACTGAAGCTTGCTCCGTTGCCTTGCTGCACGACGGCAAAGTCACGAGTCATTACGAGGTGATCCCGCGCCTGCATGCGCAGAAGCTGTTGCCGATGATCCAGCAACTGCTGGCCGATGCCGGGACCACGCTGCAAGCGGTCGATGCCATTGCATTCGGCCGTGGACCGGGCGCGTTCACCGGTGTGCGGATCGCCATCGGCGTGGTGCAAGGTCTGGCGTTTGCGCTGGATCGCCCGGTGTTGCCGGTCTCCAATCTTGCCGTACTCGCTCAACGGGCTTATCGCGAACACGGCGTCAGCCAGGTCGCGGCGGCCATCGATGCGCGCATGGATGAGGTGTATTGGGGTTGCTACCGCGAAACGGCGGGGGAGATGCGACTGGTGGGCAACGAAGCGGTATTGCCACCCGAAGCCGCTGCGTTGCCGGCCGATGCCAACGGCGAGTGGTTCGGCGCTGGCACCGGTTGGGGATATGCCGAGCGCATTGCCGTCAACCTGAGCGGGCAGGATGCGGGCATGCTGCCCCACGCGGAAGACCTGCTGACCCTGGCGCGTTTTGCCTGGGAGCGCGGTGAAGCGATCGTGGCCGATCAGGCGCAGCCGGTGTATCTGCGCGATAAAGTCGCAACCCCGAAAGCGCGTTAATCCTTGATACTGAGTTGATCCCTTCGCGGGCAAGCCTCGCTCCTACAGGTTTTGCACCAGTCGAAATATCGGCGATATCCTGTAGGAGCGAGCGGTGCGGCGATCCGACTTGCCCGCGAAGGCAATCTCCCCAGTGATAGCCAATCGTCAGTTTTCTACCTGCCGCTTTTAAACCTTTTGTCTTTTATGTGTTCTAGTTATCACTCGGCGGTTTGCGAAGTGGGTTATGCGCCATTAAACTGCCATCATTGATACCGGACATGTACTCATGCGTATAGACGGCGTTTCCTCTCAGTCCTACCCCATCAAGCGCAAGCCTCGCAAAGGCCATGTGTCTGAGGACGACTCCGTCGATATCGACGGCGAGCTGGAATTCCCTACCGAAGAGCAATTGGCCGCCCGCGCCGCCAAAGCCTCCGCGCAACGCCTGAGCAATCTTCCCGCTCGTCAACAAGACATGATTTATCACCGTGCCATGAGCAAAAGCGTGGCGATGGCACTGGCCAGTTACCTGAGCACCGCCACTTTTGTCGATTGGGATGCGGATGTACTGGGTCTCGACCTGTACATCTGATGCTGCCTTACTACCTCGGCTGCCCGTCCTGGAGTGAAAACGCCTGGCGCGATTACTTGTATCCACAAGACGCCAGGCCCGCCGAGTTTCTCAATCTTTATTCGCAAGTATTCAACGCCGTGGAAGGCAATACGACCTTCTACGCGAGCCCCTCTGCCGCCACCGTGCAGCGCTGGGCCGAAACCATGCCCGAACACTTTCGTTTCACCGCCAAGTTCCCCGGCGACATCAGCCATAGCGGCGACCTGCGCGAACAACTGACCGCTGCCGAAACCTTCGTGCAATTGCTCAGCCCTTTGGGTGAACGGGTTTCTCCTCTCTGGCTGCAATTATCGAAAAGCTTCACCCCTCAACGCTTGTCCGAGCTGGCCGGTTTTATCGACGCGGTGGACCGGCCCTTGGCGGTCGAAGTGCGACATGATGAGTTCTTCGCCAAGGGCGATGCCGAGCGAATGCTCAATCGCCTATTGCTGGACCGCGGTGTCGAGCGCATCTGCCTCGATCCGCGAGCGCTGTTCAGCTGCACCTTGATCGATCCTTCGGTGCTCCACGCCCAATCGAAAAAGCCCAGGGTGCCACCTCGCCCTGCAGCGTTTACTCAATTCCCACAAGTGCGCTTCATCGGCCATCCTGTGCTTGAAGCCAACGATCCATTCCTGGTGCCGTGGGTCGAGAAAATCGCTGTCTGGATCGAAGAGGGCCGCACGCCCTATATTTTCCTGCACACCGCCGATAACCTGCTGGCGGCAAAACTCGCCCAACGTTTTCACGCACAACTGATGCTGCGTTTGCCTGGCTTGCCGCCGCTGCCTGAGCTATACAGAGAACCCGCCGCCGAGCAACTTGGCTTGCTGTAGGAGCCAGGCTTGCCGGCGAAGGCGTCCTTGAGTGCGCCTTCGCCGGCAAGCCTGGCTCCTACGAAAAGCCGGTTTATTCGGCATTGGGGTTCTTTCCCCCTTTTCAGGAGCCTGCCAATGGATGCGCAAACCCTTCGAGCCCAGGCGTTCAAAGCACTGCACGAACGCGAGGGCGCTTTTGTCATTCCCAACCCTTGGGACGCCGGCTCGGCGAAAATGCTCGCCAGCCTTGGCTTCGAGGCGCTGGCGACCACCAGTGCCGGTTACGCCTTTTCCCGGGGGCGTCCCGACGGTGGGCTGACGCTCGACGAGACCCTGGCGAACGTTGAAGCAATTGTCGCGGCCACTGATTTGCCGGTAGCGGTGGATCTCGAAAACGGTTTTGCCGATGCCCCTGCGGATTGCGCTCAAAGTATTGTGCGCGCGGCCAAGGCCGGTGCGGTCGGCGGTTCGATAGAAGATGCCACCGGGCGCGAGGACGGTCCGATCTATTGCTTCGAACATGCCGTTGCGCGCATTGAAGCTGCTGTCGCGGCGGCCCGCAGCTTGCCTTTTCCTTTCGTGCTGACAGCACGTGCCGAGAACTTTCTGCATGGCAATCCTGACCTCGACGATACCATTCGCCGCTTGCAGGCATTCGCCGAGGCGGGGGCCGACGTGCTTTATGCACCGGGCCTGCGCAGCGCTGAAGAGGTCTTGGCGGTGGTTCGCGCCGTGGCGCCAAAACCGGTCAATGTATTGATGTCCGGCGGGCTCAAGTTGACGGTCGAGCAGTTGAGTGAAATGGGCGTCAAACGCATCAGCGTCGGTTCGGCCCTGGCGCTGGCGGCGTATGGCGAGTTCTTCCGCGCCGCCGAGGAAATCCAGCAACACGGGACCTTCGGTTTCACCTCTCGGTCGATGCCGTTCCAGAAGGCCAATCAATTGTTCAAAGGCTGACGATGCGGTTTCGGTGGGGGCTGTTGCTGGTGCTGTTGATCATCGGCGCTGCCGGGTTGAGCGTCTGGCGCGGCTGGGTTGCCATTCCCCCGCAATGGAACCCGTGGGCGCCGCTGGACGTAAAGGCCGAACCGAACCTGCTGACCCGCTACAAACTGATGCGTCTGCGTGATGATCCGCAGTTATGCGACCAGGCCCTCAGCAGCTCAGATTTGCGGGTGGCCCGTCAGGCCGACAGCCCGGACGCGGCCTGCCCATTGACCAACGCTTTGCGTGTGCAAGGTGGCGAGGTGGCGCTGAGCAGCAGTTTCCTCGCCAGTTGCCGTCTGGCGGTGGCGTTCGCTTTGTTCGAACGCCACGCCCTGCAACCGGCGGCTCAGGCTGTCTACGGGCAGGCGGTGAAACGGGTCGACCATCTCGGCAGCTTTGCCTGTCGTAACGTCTACAACCGCGAAAACGGCAGACGCAGTCAGCATGCCACGGCTGATGCACTGGATATCAGCGGATTCCGGCTGGCGGACGGCCGATCGATCAGTGTGCTCAGGGATTGGCCGAAGGATAATCGGGACGCGCGATTTCTCCGTCAGGTCCGCGACGGCGCCTGCGACATGTTCAGTGTGGTATTGAGCCCGGACTACAACGCCGCCCATCGCAATCACTTTCACGTGGATGTCGGGCCGTGGTGGCGGTGTCGCTGAAGGGTTATGCGGCGATGCGCAGGTTCTGCAGAACGATCGGGCGTGCCCAGCCGTTATCGAAATCGAATTGTTTCTGTTGTTCCAACAGCTCTTCAGGCGAGAACGGCGGGAATGGCTTGTCCAGCAGCTCAAGTTCGAACTCGGCGATCGGCAAGCGCAGCGGACGCGGTTGCGGCGCGGTGCCAGGTTCTGGCAGCGGTTGACCGGCGGTGAGCACGATCGGGCGTACCCAGCCGCTGTCGAAGTCCTGTTGTTTCTGTTGCGCGACGATTTCTTCCGGCGGGAACGGCGGGAATGGCTTGTCGGCCAGGTCCATTTCGAACTCGGCAATCGGCAGGAACAGTGGCTCGGGTGGACGGACTGGTGTTTCGATCACATCACATTCGCGCTGGGAAATGATGTGTGCCAGCAGCTCGCTGCCAACGGTCGGTTCGACCGGGCTGTCGAGATCGACCGGCGGAAAATTCAGCGATTCAGGCAGCACTTCACCCGGCTGTTCGGCCAGCGCTCGGGCAAAGAAATCCTGCCAGATGTGGCTGACGCCGCTCAGTGCCTGGGTGTTTCGCAGGTTGTAGTCGCCGTAGGGCGAGATAAAACCTGTGAATGTGGATTGAATGTCTGACATTTCTCTCGGTCGACGCTCAGCTCTGGCAAAATGCTCGATAGTTTGGTTATCGGCCGTTTTTGCCGATCATTAATTTTTTGAGCGTGTTTTCCCATGATTGAGCAACTTGCGGCCTGCCGCATCCATGTCGAGGCCTTGGGCACGACCTTTCAGCCACAGGCCGAAAAGTGGGCCGAGCGCCTGGGGTTGCCGTTGCAGGTGGATGACGGCGAGTTTGCCTTGCAGGTGGGCGAGCAGGGGTTGCAGCTGCAGCAGCTCGGGCCGGATGCACCGGGACCGGTGCGAGTGGATTTTGTCGAGGGTGGCGCGGCCCATCGTCGGTTGTACGGCGGCGGCAGCGGTCAGATGATCGCCAAGGCGGTCGGCGTCGCCCAAGGCGTGCGCCCGCGCGTGCTGGACGCCACGGCGGGGTTGGGCAAGGACGCGTTCGTGCTGGCCAGCCTGGGCTGCGAGATGAGCCTGATCGAGCGTCAGCCGCTGATCGGTGCCTTGCTTGAAGATGGCTTGGCGCGCGGCGCGGAAGATTTCGACGTGGCACCGATTGTGGCGCGGATGCGTTTGCTCAAGGGCAATTCGATCGAGGTAATGCGCAACTGGGAAGGCGAGCCACCGCAGGTGATTTACCTCGACCCAATGTTTCCCCATCGTGAGAAAACTGCGTTGGTGAAGAAGGAAATGCGCCTGTTCCGGCCGCTGGTAGGCGATGACCCGGATGCGCCGGCATTGCTCGCAGCGGCGTTGGCCCTGGCCAGTCACCGGGTGGTGGTCAAACGCCCACGCAAGGCGCCATGCATCGATGGGCCGAAGCCGAGTCATGCGCTGGATGGCAAATCCAGTCGATACGACATTTATCCGAAGAAAGCGCTCAAGCCCTGAGACCGCGTCGCCCCATTCGCGGGCAAGCCTCGCTCCTACAGATTATTTGTCGTGTTCAACATCCGCGACCACTCAAATCCTGTAGGAGCGAGGCTTGCCCGCGAAGGCGTCAGTCCGGTCACTAAAAAACCATCAGACCGACCCCGGTCGATAAGCCCGCATAAACAGCCCCACCACTTCCCGCACATGGGCTTCAGCCGCATCCCCGATCACCGGCTCGCCGCAGCCATACAACAAGCGGAAATTCCCCGCGCCTTTGAGCAGGCAAAAGAAATGCTCTGCCGCATTGCGCGGTTTATCGATGCTCAACGCGCCGCTCTGATTGACCTTGCTCAACAACCCCTCCATGCCGTGTAGCACGCGCTCTGGCCCGGCCTCGAAGAAGATCGCCGAGAGTTTCGGGTCCTGGCTACCCAGCGTCATCATCAGCCGGTGCAGGTTCACCGATTCGTCGCTGTTGATCAGCTGATGAAAGCCGCGCGCGATGTTCAGCAGCACGGTTTCCACCGCAATGCCGTCCGGCAATTCAAAAAACAGCGTTGGCAGTTGCTCCTCGCACTTGGCCATCACCGCGGCGGCGAACAGCGTCTCTTTGTCGTTGAAATGGCTATAGACCGTCAGCTTCGACACGCCGGCCTCGGCCGCCACGGCATCCATGCTGGTGTTGGCGTATCCCTTACTCAGAAACAGGATTTTCGCCGCATCGAGGATTGCCTGGCGCTTGGCCAGATCCTTGGGACGGCCCGGACCACTGGGTGTTGAAAGATTGTTAGACATTCTTCGCTTTAATACTGGACTGGTGAGTTTGCTATTAATAACATACTGGTCAGTATAATTATTCCAAGCACCATTAGCGAAAGGTCCTTCACCATGTTCCGCTATGCCTTGCCCCTCGCATTGCCGGTCAGTCTGGCTTTTTTATTGTCTGCGTGTGGCCATGAAGAGGCGCCTCAAGTCACCGTCCGCCCGGCCATGGTCATACAACCAGAGCCCTCGGCTCAGGCCATGGAAAGTTATCCCGGTGAAGTCCGTGCGCGCTATGAACCAGATCTGGCCTTCCGCATTGGCGGCAAAGTCAGCCGACGACTGGTCGAGGAAGGCCAGCGGGTCAAGGCCGACCAGCCTCTGGCGGAGCTCGATCCTCAGGACGTGCGCCTGCAACTGGAAGCCACCCGTGCCCAGGTCGCGGCCGCCGAAGCCAACCTGAGCCTGGTGCGCGCCGAGCGTGATCGCTACAAGACCTTGATGGAGCGGCAGATGGTCAGCCGTTCGCAGTACGACAATGCGGAAAACCTCTACCGCTCCGGTGAAGCACGCCTCAAGCAAATCAAAGCCGAATTCAACGTCTCGACCAATCAGGCCAGTTACGCGGTGCTGCGTGCGCCCCAGGATGGCGTGGTGGCCAAACGTGCGGTTGAAGTCGGGCAAGTAGTCGCGGCCGGGCAAACCGTGTTTACCCTCGCCACCGATGGCGAGCGCGAAGTGTTGATCAGCCTGCCGGAGCAGAGTTTCGGTCGCTTCAAGGTCGGCCAACCGGTCTCGGTGGAACTCTGGACCCAACCCGACCAACGTTTCCCGGGCCGCATCCGTGAACTGTCGCCTGCGGCCGATCCGAAATCCCGCACCTTCGCCGCCCGCATTGCATTTACCGCCGGCAAGGTTCCCGCCGAACTCGGCCAGAGCGCGCGGGTGTTCATCCAGACCGCCGAAGTAGTGTCGTTGTCGGTGCCGCTGTCGGCGGTCACCGCGGAAAACGGTGCCACTTATGTCTGGGTGGTCGGCGCCAACAACACCTTGAAGAAAGCCCAGGTGCGGGTCGGTGCATTCGGTGAGAAAACCGTGCCGGTGCTCGAAGGCCTGAACGCCAGCGACTGGGTGGTGGCGGCCGGTGTTCATGTGCTTCACGACGGGCAGCAAGTGCGCCCGGTGGATCGCTCCAACCGCGTGGTCAATCTGGCGCACAAGGAGTAATCCCCGATGGGTTTCAATCTTTCCGAATGGGCGCTGCGTAACCGCCAGATCGTACTGTTCCTGATGATCTTGCTGGCCGTCGTCGGCGCGTTGTCCTACACCAAGCTCGGCCAAAGTGAAGACCCGCCGTTCACCTTCAAAGCCATGGTGATTCGCACCAACTGGCCGGGGGCCACGGCCGAGGAAATGTCGCGCCAGGTCACCGAGCGTATTGAAAAGAAACTGATGGAAACCGGCGAGTACGAACGGATCGCGTCGTTCTCCCGCCCGGGCGAGTCCCAAGTGACGTTCATGGCTCGGGATTCCATGCACTCGGTGGAGATCCCGGAGCTCTGGTATCAGGCCCGCAAGAAAGTCAGCGACATTCGCCATACGTTGCCGCCGGGCATCCAGGGGCCCTTCTTCAACGATGAGTTCGGCACCACCTTCGGCAACATCTACGCCCTGACCGGCGAAGGCTTTGATTACGCGGTGCTCAAGGACTATGCCGACCGCATCCAGATTCAGCTGCAACGGGTCAAGGATGTGGGCAAGGTCGACCTGCTCGGGCTGCAGGACGAGAAGATCTGGATCGAGCTCTCCAACGTCAAACTGGCCACCCTCGGATTGCCGTTGGCGACGGTGCAGCAGGCGCTTGAAGAGCAGAACGCGATGTCCACCGCAGGTTTCTTCGAAACCACCAGCGAGCGTTTGCAGCTACGGGTTTCGGGGAATTTTCAGACGGTCGACGAGATCAAGAACTTCCCGATCCGCGTCGGTGATCGCACGTTCCGCATCGGTGATGTGGCCAACGTTCGTCGTGGCTTCAACGATCCACCGGCGCCGCGCATGCGCTTCATGGCTGAAGACGCCATCGGTCTGGCTGTGGCGATGAAGGATGGCGGCGACATTCTGATATTGGGCAAGGCACTGGAAGTCGAGTTCGCCCGGATCCAGAAAAACCTCCCGGCCGGCATGCAGCTGCGAAAGGTGTCCGATCAACCCGCCGCGGTGAAAACCGGTGTCGGTGAGTTTGTTCAGGTGCTGGTGGAAGCTCTGGCGATTGTGTTGCTGGTGAGCTTCTTCTCCCTCGGTGTGCGCACCGGCATGGTCGTGGCGCTGGCGATTCCGCTGGTGTTGGCGATGACCTTCGCCTGCATGTATTACTTAGGCATCGGCCTGCACAAGATTTCCCTCGGCGCGCTGGTGTTGGCGCTGGGGTTGCTGGTGGACGACGCGATCATCGCCGTGGAAATGATGGCGATCAAAATGGAGCAGGGCTTCGACCGGGTCAAAGCCGCCAGCTATGCCTGGACCAGCACCGCGTTCCCGATGCTCACCGGCACGTTGATCACCGCCGCCGGTTTCCTGCCGATTGCCACCGCGCAATCGGGCACCGGTGAATACACCCGTTCGATCTTCCAGGTGGTCACCATCGCGTTGGTAGCGTCGTGGGTTGCGGCCGTGGTCTTTGTGCCTTATCTGGGGGAAAAACTCCTGCCGGACCTGGCGAAAATTCATGCTGCCAAACATGGCATCGGCGACGGCCAACCTGACCCTTATGGCACGCCGTTCTATCAGCGCGTCAGACGCTTGGTGGAGTGGTGCGTGCGCCGGCGCAAAACAGTGATCGTCCTGACCATCGCGATGTTCGTTGCCTCAGTGGTGCTGTTCCGTTTCGTCCCGCAGCAATTCTTCCCGGCTTCGGGGCGACTGGAGTTGATGGTCGATCTGAAACTGGCCGAAGGAGCGTCTTTGAGCAACACCGCCGAGGAGGTCAAACGCCTCGAAGGTCTGCTCAAGGATCACGCCGGGATCGACAACTACGTGGCTTACGTCGGCACCGGTTCGCCGCGTTTCTACCTGCCGCTGGATCAGCAACTTCCAGCAGCGAGCTTTGCGCAGTTTGTCGTGCTGGCCAAAACCATCGAAGACCGCGAAACCCTGCGCACCTGGCTGATTGAAACCCTCAACGAACAATTCCCGGCCCTGCGTTCACGTGTCACGCGGCTGGAGAACGGCCCGCCAGTTGGCTATCCGGTGCAGTTCCGGGTCACCGGTGAACACATCGAAGACGTCCGCGCCCTGGCGCGCAAAGTCGCGGCCAAGGTTCGCGAGAATCCTCACGTGGTCAACGTGCATCTGGACTGGGAAGAGCCGAGCAAAGTCGTTTACCTGAACGTCGATCAGGACCGCGCGCGAGCGCTGGGTGTGAGCACGGCGAACCTCTCGGGTTTCCTGCGAAGCTCGCTGACCGGTGCCAGCGTCAGCCAGTACCGCGAAGACAACGAGTTGATCGAGATCCTGCTGCGCGGCACGGTGCATGAGCGTACCGAATTGGCGTTGCTGCCAAGTCTGGCCGTGCCGACCGACAACGGTCGCAGTGTGGCGTTGTCGCAGATTGCGACGCTGGAATACGGCTTTGAAGAAGGCATCATCTGGCACCGTAACCGCCTGCCCAACGTGACGGTTCGCGCCGACATCTATGGCAAGGAACAACCGGCGACGCTGGTGCAGCAAATCATGCCGACCCTCGATCCGATTCGCGCGGAACTGCCGGACGGCTATCTGCTGGATGTCGGCGGTACGGTAGAAGACTCGGCCCGTGGGCAGAACTCGGTGAAGGCCGGTGTGCCGCTGTTTATCGTGGTGGTGCTGACGTTGCTGATGCTGCAACTGCGCAGTTTCTCACGCACGGTGATGGTGTTTCTGACGGCGCCACTCGGGCTGATCGGGGTGACGCTGTTTTTGATGGTGTTCCGTCAGCCGTTCGGCTTTGTGGCGATGCTCGGGACGATCGCCTTGTCCGGGATGATCATGCGTAACTCGGTGATTCTGGTGGATCAGATCGAGCAGGATATCGCTGCCGGGCTTAAGCCTTGGCAGGCGATTATCGAGGCGACGGTGCGGCGGTTCCGACCGATTGTGCTGACGGCGTTGGCGGCGGTGCTGGCGATGATTCCATTGTCGCGCAGTGTGTTTTTCGGGCCGATGGCGGTGGCGATCATGGGCGGGCTGATTGTGGCGACGGCGTTGACATTGCTGTTTTTGCCGGCGTTGTATGCGGCTTGGTTCAGGGTCAAGCAAGAGCCGGTGTGATTGTTTGATCTTGGCGGCCTTCGGGCCGACCATGCTCTTTTTGGTGGGGGCATATCCGTTGCTGCGGTAACGGCGCCTGGCGGTTTCGCTTTTACAGCGAGTCACTTGGAAAAGCCCCAAGTAACCAAGGGCTCTTGCCCCTTTCGTTCGGTGCCTCGCTCAGGCTCGGCATGCCCTCGCTCCGGTCCTGCTCCGTGGGCCCGCCGCGATCGGCCATCCATGGCCGTGCGCGGCTAACCCGGCATCCATGCCGGGTTGCCCACTGCGCAGAACCTCCGCTCGGCCTCTCGATGGGGCGGTGCGACAAGATCAAAAGCTGCAGGCGAGCTAACGCTCGGCCTGTTGAGTGGTGAGGGCGGGTGTACGCCGCTCTACTGTGGGAGCGGGCTTGCTCGCGAAGGCGGCCTGACAGCCGACCAATCTCTCTCAGACATACGTCGTCCCACTTGTAGGAGCGAGGCTTGCCCGCGAAGGCGGTCCAGGCTCCTACACATATTTCAGATCCGTCTGATATTGAGTCAACGTAGGTGCGCTGTTGTACTCAAGACTCAATTTCGTGAGTTTTTGAGCCACCAATAATGAAAAAACCGCCCACGCTGAAGGGCAGATCCGACCCGGTGTTCGATCTGTTGGGGCAATCGCCCCACAAGGAACGCCTTTCGGACTATCTCGCGCTGCTCAAGCCTTTGGACGATCAGGGGCGTTATCTTCCATTCGATGAGTTGCGCTATCGCTGGGCGCCGGGGCTGGATTCGAATCTGTGCTGGGCCTTGGTCAAGAAAGCCCGGACCGCGCAGTATTCCAGTCTTTTGCCATTGGGCGAGCCCATTCAGTGGGGCCAGTTTGTGCTGACTCCATTGGCCCAGAAAGCTGTTTCGGCCGTCGATCGACAAGCGACGACAGCCGCGTTGGAGTACATGACCGGACAGATCGGCGAGCGCGCGCATTTCAGCTATTTGCTCAACGATCTGATCGAAGATGAAGCCATCAGCAGCAGCCAGCTCGAAGGCGCGGCGACCACCACGCGGGTGGCCAAGGACATGCTCAAGCGCAAACGCCTGCCGCGCACGCCGGATGAGCGGATGGTCATTGGCAACTACAAAATGATGAACTTCGCCTGGGAAAAGCGTTATGAACCCTTGAGCGTCGAGCTGATCGCGGCGATGCATCGTGTCGGCGTCGAAGGTATCGATGACCCGCAATATTCACCGGGTGCTTTCAGGATCAACGATGACGTGGTGGTGCAGGATGGCGAAGGTAATACCGTGCATACGCCGCCTCCCGTAGCGGGGCTCGCGTCACGATTGCAGGTGCTGTCGAAGTGGATCAACCAGTCTCACGACGATCCCGGTCAAGTGGATTACCTTCATCCCTTGATCAAAGGTATCGCGCTGCATTTTGCGCTGGGTTATGAGCATCCTTTTCGCGACGGCAACGGTCGGGTCGCGCGGGCGCTGTTTTACTGGTTCATGTTCAAGAATGACTTCTCGGCCTTTCGCTACATCGCGATCAGCCTGCTGCTGCGCAACGCGCCGGTGAAATATGGGCGCTCGTATCTGAATACCGAAGCCGATGATCTGGACCTGACCTATTTCATCGATTTCCAGTGTTCAGTCATCTCCCGAGCAGTCAGCGCTTTTACCGAGGCTTATCGAAAAAGCCTGGCCTATACCGAAAGCTTTGATCGATGGTTGCTGGAGTCCGGTTTTTTCGACCGATTGACCGAGAAACAGCGCGCCGTGTACCAAGTGGCCAAGAGTGGAATGGCCAACGAATTCACGGCGGTCAATGTGAAGGAGAATCTGAACTGCTCTTACAACACCGCGTCGGCAACCCTGAATGGCTTGGTCGAGTTGAAGGTGTTCGAGAAAAGGAGGATGGGGCGCGAGTGGGTGTTCTTCCTGCGGGCAGCGTCGACGACCTGATTTTTGGGGGAGCGTGCTTATGTGGCGAGGGGGCAAGCCCTAATACCAGTCAGTTAAGCAATTTCAGCCGCGACGCTCTTTGTAGCAGCTGGCGAAGCCTGCGTTCGGCTGCGTAGCAGTCGTAAATCAGAGATCGCGGTATGTCAGGCAGACCGCATCAGCCGGATTCACGACTGCTACGCAGCCGAACGCAGGCTTCGCCAGCTGCTACAGATCGCATTACGGCTTAACTGACTGGCATTAGGGCAAGCCTGGCTCCTACACAAGATCATCCGAGCAATAAGCCGCTCGCCCCCTTCCAGTCGGCAGAACAACTCCCCCGCCCCGCGCCGGACACTGATGAGCCTTCTGCTCAGGCACGACCGATATCGGCGAACTTCGCTTGGGTGTGTTCGGCCAACACGGCGGGCGCCAGTTCAACTTCCAGACCGCGCCGCCCGGCGCTGACGAAAATGTTGGGAAAAGGCTGAGCCGACTGATCGATAAAAGTGCGCAGGCGCTTCTTCTGCCCAATCGGACTGATGCCGCCTAACAGATATCCCGTCGAACGCTGTGCAGCCGCCGGATCGGCCATTTCGACTTTCTTCACCCCAGCGGCATGCGCCAGCGCCTTCAGGTCCAGACTTCCGACGACCGGCACCACCGCCACCAACAATTCCCCCTTCTCGCTGGCTGCCAGCAACGTCTTGAACACCTGAGCCGGGTCCAGGCCCAGTTTCTCCGCGGCCTCCAGACCATAGGACGCCGCCTTCGGATCATGTTCATAACTGTGCACGCGATGTTCGGCACGAACTTTTTTCAACAAATCCAATGCGGGGGTCATGGCAGCTCCAGGCTTGGCGGCAGAAGAAAAATATTGCGCAGGATTCTAGGCCATTGCTCGACAAAAGGCTCTATTGCGGCGCCATTTCAAAGGGTTGGCCGGGTCCCTCTGCCATTCGTCCACCATCAGCCTCCCTGATGAACGATGCGGTCATTCACGTGACTAATAGTTCAAATGTGACCTGCAGTTCACTTTCGACCTTTGACAGCAGCGTTTCTTGTCTATATTTTTTCGAATCTGAATACTGTACGAATGTCTCACTGCAGCACCCGGCAGTAAGCCGAGCACAGGATGGGGATCCTGCCTTGGTGAAAATCGCGCTTTGACTTTGATCAATAAGCGCCAGACAACAACAAAAACGAGGTTTTCAATGACAACTGCGTTACAACAACCGTCGCTCTCGAGCCAATGCATGGCCGAATTTCTGGGTACTGCACTGCTTATCTTTTTCGGTACCGGCTGCGTTGCCGCGCTCAAGGTGGCGGGCGCCAGCTTCGGGCTGTGGGAAATCAGCATCATCTGGGGGGTTGGCGTCAGCATGGCGATCTACCTCACCGCCGGCGTTTCCGGCGCGCACCTCAATCCTGCCGTGAGTATTGCGCTGAGCATTTTCGCTGACTTCGAAAAGCGCAAACTGCCGTTCTATATCCTCTCCCAAGTGGCCGGTGCCTTTTGCGGGGCCTTGTTGGTTTACACGCTGTACAGCAACCTTTTCTTCGATTTCGAACAAACTCACCAAATGGTTCGTGGCACTCAGGCGAGCCTTGAATTGGCTTCGGTGTTCTCCACCTTCCCTAACCCTGCCCTGTCCACAGCCCAGGCCTTTTTGGTTGAAGTGATCATCACCGCCATCCTGATGGGCGTGATCATGTCGCTGACCGACGACAACAATGGCTTGCCCAAAGGGCCACTGGCGCCGTTGTTGATCGGCCTGCTGATTGCCGTGATTGGTAGCTCGATGGGTCCGTTGACCGGCTTCGCGATGAACCCGGCCCGCGACTTCGGTCCTAAACTAATGACTTTTTTCGCCGGTTGGGGTGAAATTTCCTTCACTGGCGGGCGCGATATCCCGTACTTCCTGATCCCGATTTTTGCACCGATTGTCGGTGCCTGCCTCGGTGCCGCAGCTTATCGCGGGCTGATTGCCCGTCATCTGCCTAGCGCCATACCTGCTACAAAGGATGCAGCACCGGCCATTGACGGCAAACCAAGAACGTCTTGAAACCGTTGGCGCGCGATCCTGCCCATGTGGTCCCGCGCCTGACCTCACTTCCTAATTTTCGTCCAAGGCAATCGACATGACCGACATTCAGAATAAGAACTACATCATTGCCCTCGATCAGGGTACGACCAGCTCCCGCGCGATCATTTTCGACCGTGACGCGAACGTGGTCTGCACCGCTCAACGCGAATTCGCACAGCATTACCCGCAAGCCGGCTGGGTCGAACATGACCCGATGGAAATTTTCGCCACCCAAAGCGCCGTGATGGTCGAGGCCCTGGCGCAAGCCGGCCTGCATCACGATCAGGTCGCGGCCATCGGCATCACCAACCAGCGTGAAACCACCGTGGTCTGGGACAAGACCACCGGCCGCCCGATCTACAACGCGATCGTCTGGCAGTGCCGCCGCAGCACCGAAATCTGCCAGCAGCTCAAGCGCGATGGCCACGAGCAATACATCAGTGACACCACGGGCCTGGTTACCGACCCGTACTTCTCCGGCACCAAGCTCAAGTGGATCCTCGACAACGTCGAAGGCAGCCGTGAGCGGGCACGCAAGGGTGAACTGCTGTTCGGCACCGTCGACAGCTGGCTGATCTGGAAATTTACCGGCGGCAAGGTGCACGTCACCGACTACACCAACGCCTCGCGCACCATGCTCTTCAACATCCACACGCTGGAGTGGGACGCGAAGATGCTGGAGGTCCTCGACATCCCGCGCGAGATGCTGCCGGAAGTTAAATCCTCGTCCGAAATCTACGGCCACACCAAAAGCGGCATTGCCATTGGCGGTATCGCCGGCGACCAGCAGGCAGCCCTTTTCGGTCAGATGTGCGTCGAGCCAGGCCAGGCAAAAAACACCTACGGCACCGGTTGCTTCCTGCTGATGAACACCGGCGACAAAGCAGTGAAATCCAAACACGGCATGCTCACCACCATCGCTTGTGGCCCGCGCGGCGAAGTGGCCTACGCCCTCGAAGGAGCGGTATTCAACGGTGGCTCCACCGTGCAGTGGCTGCGTGACGAGTTGAAAATCATCAACGACGCCCACGACACCGAATACTTCGCCAACAAGGTCAAGGACAGCAACGGCGTGTACCTGGTGCCGGCCTTCACCGGCCTGGGCGCTCCGTACTGGGACCCGTATGCCCGCGGCGCATTGTTCGGCCTGACTCGCGGCGTGCGCGTGGATCACATCATTCGTGCCGCGCTGGAGTCGATTGCCTACCAGACCCGCGACGTCCTGGACGCCATGCAGCAGGATTCCGGCGAACGCCTCAAGTCCCTGCGCGTGGACGGCGGCGCAGTCGCGAACAACTTCCTGATGCAATTCCAGGCCGACATCCTCGGCACTCAGGTCGAGCGCCCGCAAATGCGCGAAACCACCGCATTGGGCGCGGCTTACCTGGCGGGTCTGGCGTGCAGCTTCTGGGGCAGCCTTGAAGAACTGCGCGGCAAAGCGGTGATCGAGCGCGAGTTCGAACCGACGCTGGACGAAGCCGCGAAGGAAAAACTCTACGCCGGCTGGAAAAAAGCCGTCAGCCGCACTCGCGATTGGGAACCGCACGAGGGCGCTGAATAAATCGAGGACGGGTTCTAACTGGCAGGGAGCAGATTCCTCCGGCATCATGGGCAAATTTTGCACGGCAGCCCAAAGGAAGCCCCATGAATCTGCCTCCCCGTCAGCAGCAAATCCTCGAACTGGTCCGCGAACGCGGCTATGTCAGCATCGAGGAAATGGCTCAGCTGTTCGTCGTTACACCGCAAACCATCCGCCGCGATATCAATCAACTGGCGGAAGTCAATCTGCTGCGTCGCTACCACGGCGGCGCAGCCTATGATTCCAGCGTTGAAAATACCGCCTACGCCATGCGCGCCGATCAGATGCGCGATGAAAAACAGCGTATCGGCGAAGCCATTGCCGCTCAGATTCCCGATCACGCCTCGCTGTTCATCAACATCGGCACCACCACCGAATCCATCGCTCGAGCGCTGCTCAACCACAACCATCTGAAGATCATCACCAACAACCTGCATGTGGCCTCGATGCTCAGCGCCAAGGACGATTTCGACGTACTGCTGACCGGTGGCAATGTGCGGCGTGACGGTGGCGTGGTCGGTCAGGCGAGCGTCGATTTCATCAACCAGTTCAAGGTCGACTTCGCGCTGGTTGGCATCAGCGGCATCGATGAAGACGGCAGCTTGCTGGACTTCGATTATCAGGAAGTACGGGTATCCCAGGCGATCATCGCCAATGCCCGACAGGTGATTCTGGCGGCGGACTCCAGCAAATTCGGGCGCAACGCCATGATTCGTCTGGGACCGATCAGCCTGATCGATTGCCTGGTCACTGATCAGCCGCCTTCGCCGGCGTTGGCGCAGTTGCTGAGCCAGCACAAGATTCGGTTGGAAGTGGTTTAACCCCCCCCAAATTTTCGTCGTCTGTACCGACGCCATCGCGGGCAAGCCCGCTCCCACAGGGTCTGTACATAACCTGTGGGAGCGGGCTTGCCCGCGATGACGGCCGCACTCGCAATTCATCTCTCGCGCTCCGCCGCGCGTCTAAATGTTCGTAAATTTTCCTTTAACCGCCCTTCGATCAGTATTTTCAATCGAAGTTGACTGGCTGCGCGCGTCTTTATGGGCTAATATTTTCGCAAATGAACATTAATGTTCGAATTCCAATATAGAAATTCAAAAAGCCCGAGGCCAGCCGATGCCCACTTCTACCTTGCCTACGCCCCCTCTCGCCGAGGTTTACGATATCGCCGTCATCGGTGGTGGGATCAATGGCGTGGGGATCGCAGCGGATGCCGCCGGTCGCGGACTTTCGGTGTTCCTTTGCGAAAAGGATGACCTGGCCAGCCACACCTCGTCCGCCAGCAGCAAGCTGATCCACGGCGGCCTGCGCTACCTCGAACATTACGAATTTCGCCTGGTGCGCGAAGCCCTCGCCGAGCGCGAAGTGCTGCTGGCCAAGGCACCGCACATCGTCAAACAGATGCGCTTCGTGCTGCCGCACCGCCCGCACCTGCGTCCGGCCTGGATGATCCGCGCTGGCCTGTTCCTTTATGATCACTTGGGCAAACGGGAAAAGCTCGAAGGCTCGAAAAGCCTGAAGTTCGGCCCGGACAGCGCCCTGAAAAGCGAAATCACCAAAGGCTTCGAATACTCCGATTGCTGGGTCGATGACGCACGCCTGGTCGTGCTCAATGCCATGGCCGCCCGCGAGAAAGGCGCTCACGTCCATACCCAAACCCGTTGCGTCAGTGCCCGTCGCACCAAGGGCCTGTGGCACCTGCATCTGGAACGCGCCGATGGCAGTCTGTTTTCGATCCGCGCCAAAGCGCTGGTGAATGCGGCCGGCCCGTGGGTCGCCAAGTTCATTCGTGACGACCTGAAGATGGAATCGCCGTACGGCATCCGTCTGATCCAGGGCAGCCACCTGATCGTGCCGAAACTGTATGAAGGCGAACACGCGCACATTCTGCAAAACGAAGATCAGCGCATCGTCTTCACTATTCCGTACCTGAACCACTTCACCCTGATCGGCACCACCGACCGCGAGTACACCGGCGACCCGGCTGCAGTTGCGATCACTGAAGGCGAAACCGATTACTTGCTCAAAGTGGTCAACGCCCACTTCAAGAAGCAAGTCAGCCGTGACGATATCCTGCACAGCTATTCCGGCGTGCGTCCGCTGTGCAACGACGAATCCGACAACCCGTCGGCCGTCACCCGCGATTACACATTGGCGTTGTCGGGCAATGGCGAAGAAGCACCGCTGCTGTCGGTGTTCGGCGGCAAACTGACGACTTATCGCAAACTCGCCGAGTCGGCGCTGGCACAACTGGCCCCGTACTTCACGCACATCAAACCAAGCTGGACCGCCAGCGCCACCCTACCCGGCGGCGAAGACATGACCACGCCGCAAGCCTTGAGCTCGCGGATCCGCGACCAGTTTGACTGGGTGCCCACCGAGATCGCCCGACGCTGGGCCACCACTTACGGCAGCCGCACCTGGCGCATGCTCGAAGGTGTGCAAAACCTCAGTGACCTGGGCGAGCACATCGGCGGCGGTCTCTACACTCGCGAAGTCGATTACCTGTGCAGCGAAGAATGGGCGACCACCGCCCACGACATTCTGTGGCGCCGCACAAAGCTTGGGCTGTTCACCACCCCGGCGGAACAGCAAAAGCTCAAGGATTACCTGAACAAGGTCGAACAGAACCGCGGCAAGATCGAAGCGGCCTGATCGGGAATCCGGTTAAAACGAAGCCCCTGAATCTCACGATTCAGGGGCTTTTTTCATACCCCCCCGCAAAACTGTAGGAGCGAGGCTTGCCCGCGAAGGGGATCGCTGCGATCTGTCTGTTGCACCGCGTTATCGTTCTTCGCGGGCAAGCCTCGCTCCTACAGATTGAAGGGGATCCATTCGGTTTTCCGAACGCGACTTGCCAGTCGATTCGGTAAACCGGATCGCACAACAGAAAAATCCAACGCCACAAATATTTAATACCCTTATAAATCAATAACTTGATCTATATCGCCTGGCCTGGCACGAGTCATGCTCTACACTCTTGGACGAATGCCTGTTGTGCCAACACTTCAGGAGCCGTCAGGCATTCGAAGCACCAATAGGCCGATGAACTGGCTCCATAAAAAAAACAATGTCGAGGAAAATTTGATGCGCATCGTTCCCCACATCCTGGGCGCAGCCATTGCTGCCGCTCTGATTAGCACTCCAGTTTTCGCTGCCGAACTCACCGGCACACTGAAGAAGATCAAAGAGTCCGGCACCATCACCCTCGGGCATCGTGATGCTTCCATTCCGTTTTCCTATATCGCGGATGCTTCCGGCAAACCGGTTGGCTACTCCCACGACATTCAGCTAAAAGTCGTTGAAGCGATCAAGAAAGACCTGAACATGCCGGAGCTCAAGGTCAACTACAACCTGGTGACCTCGCAGACCCGTATCCCGCTGGTGCAGAACGGCACCGTGGACCTGGAATGCGGCTCCACCACCAACAATGTCGAACGTCAGCAGCAAGTTGACTTCTCCGTCGGCATCTTCGAAATCGGCACCAAACTGCTGGCCAAGAAAGATTCCCCGTACAAAGACTTCGCCGATCTCAAAGGCAAGAACGTCGTGACCACCGCCGGCACGACGTCCGAGCGCATCCTCAAGTCGATGAACGCCGACAAGCAGATGGGCATGAACGTGATCTCCGCCAAGGACCACGGCGAGTCCTTCCAGATGCTGGAAACCGGCCGCGCCGTGGCTTTCATGATGGACGACGCCTTGCTGGCCGGTGAAATGGCCAAGGCCAAGAAGCCTGCCGACTGGGCCGTGACCGGGACTGCGCAGTCCAATGAGATTTACGGCTGCATGGTTCGCAAAGGCGACGCGCCGTTCAAGAAAGCTGTCGACGACGCCATCATCGCGACCTACAAGTCCGGCGAGATCAACAAGATCTACGAAAAATGGTTCATGCAGCCAATCCCGCCAAAAGGTCTGAACCTGAACTTCCCGATGAGCGAAGAGCTCAAGGACCTGATCGCCAATCCGACCGACAAAGCGGCTGAAGAAAAGAAATCCTGATTTCTGACTAACCTTATCCCCTGAGAGGGCCTGCGCCCTTTCAGGGATTTGTCACTCCCTGCTGGCATTTCTGGAAACACTCGAACCGGTGGCTGTCGAGCCGCTCGTGTGTGCCTGAACTTCAAGGTTCGGGCGGGAACGGAGCTTCCCCAGGCGGGCATCTGTACATCGAACGAATCCGAGGGGAGACCCTAATGAATTACAACTGGGACTGGGGCGTGTTCTTCAAGTCCACCGGCGTGGGCAGCGAGATTTATTTCGACTGGTACCTTTCCGGTCTGGGCTGGACTATCGCTATCGCCATCGCGGCCTGGATCATTGCCCTGCTGCTGGGCTCGATTCTGGGCGTCATGCGCACGGTGCCGAACCGCATCGTATCGGGCATCGCGACCTGCTACGTCGAACTCTTCCGTAACGTGCCGCTGCTGGTTCAGCTATTCATCTGGTACTTCCTGGTGCCCGACCTGCTGCCTGCGGACATCCAGGAGTGGTACAAGCAGGACCTGAATCCGACCACCTCGGCCTTCCTCAGCGTCGTCGTGTGCCTGGGTCTGTTCACCACTGCTCGGGTTTGCGAACAAGTGCGCACCGGTATCCAGGCGCTGCCTCGCGGCCAGGAATCCGCTGCCCGCGCCATGGGTTTCAAGCTGCCACAGATCTACTGGAACGTGCTGCTGCCCCAGGCTTATCGCATCATCATTCCGCCGCTTACCTCGGAATTCCTGAACGTATTCAAGAACTCGTCCGTGGCCTCGCTGATCGGCCTGATGGAACTGCTCGCGCAGACCAAACAGACCGCCGAGTTCTCCGCCAACCTGTTCGAAGCTTTCACCCTGGCCACGCTGATCTACTTCACGCTGAACATGGGCCTGATGCTGGTGATGCGCGCGGTCGAGAAGAAAGTTGCCGTACCGGGCCTGATTTCCGTAGGGGGTAAATGATGGAATTCGACTTCACGGGCATCATTCCGTCCCTGCCGGGTTTGTGGAACGGCATGGTCATGACCCTCAAACTGATGGCGCTGGGCGTCGTCGGCGGGATCATCCTCGGCACGATCCTGGCACTGATGCGCCTGTCCCACAGCAAACTGCTGTCGAACATCGCCGGCGCCTACGTTAACTACTTCCGTTCGATTCCATTGCTGCTGGTCATCACCTGGTTCTACCTGGCGGTGCCATTCGTACTGCGCTGGATCACCGGCGAAGATACTCCGATCGGCGCGTTCGCCTCGTGCATCGTAGCCTTCATGATGTTCGAAGCGGCGTACTTCTGCGAAATCGTCCGGGCCGGCGTGCAGTCGATTCCCAAGGGCCAGATGGCGGCTGCCCAGGCCATGGGCATGACTTACAGCCAGATGATGCGTTTGATCATCCTGCCGCAAGCGTTCCGCAAGATGACCCCGCTGCTGCTGCAACAGAGCATCATCCTGTTTCAGGACACCTCGCTGGTTTACGCGGTGGGCCTGGTGGACTTCCTCAATGCCTCGCGCGCCAGTGGCGACATCATCGGCCGCTCCAATGAGTTCCTGATCTTCGCCGGTTTCACATACTTCATCATCAGCTTTGCCGCCTCGCAGCTGGTCAAGCGTCTGCAAAAAAGGTTTGCCGTATGATCTCTATCAAGAATGTCAACAAGTGGTATGGCGACTTCCAGGTACTGACTGACTGCAGCACCGAGGTCAAGAAAGGCGAAGTGATCGTGGTGTGCGGGCCGTCCGGTTCCGGCAAATCCACCTTGATCAAATGCGTCAACGCGCTGGAACCGTTCCAGAAAGGCGACGTGATCGTCGATGGCACGTCCATCGCCGACCCGAAGACCAACCTGCCGAAACTGCGTTCGCGCGTGGGCATGGTGTTCCAGCATTTCGAACTGTTCCCGCACCTGAGCATCATGGATAACCTGACCATCGCGCAAATCAAGGTGCTGGGCCGCAGCAAGGAAGAAGCCAGCAAAAAAGCCCTGCAACTGCTTGAGCGCGTCGGCCTCACCGCCCACGCCAAAAAGCACCCGGGCCAGCTTTCTGGTGGTCAGCAACAGCGTGTGGCGATTGCCCGTGCGCTGGCGATGGACCCGATCGTCATGCTGTTCGACGAACCGACCTCGGCGCTGGACCCGGAAATGGTCAACGAAGTACTCGACGTGATGGTGCAACTGGCCCACGAAGGCATGACCATGATGTGCGTGACCCACGAAATGGGCTTCGCCCGTAAAGTGGCGGACCGGGTGATTTTCATGGACCAGGGCAAGATCATCGAAGACTGCAAGAAAGAAGAGTTCTTCGGCGACATCAACGCCCGTGCCGAGCGCACACAGCACTTCCTCGCGAAAATTTTGCAGCACTAAGAAAGGCACCGCTCCCCAACTAATGTGGGAGCGGATTTGTGTGGGAGTGAACCGCTTTTCGTAGGAGCCAGGCTTGCCGGCGAAGGCGCACTCAAGGACGCCTTCGCCGACAAGCCTGGCTCCTACAAGATCCGATTGGGTTTGCGCCCTCACCACACAGCAGTCTCCACAGGGGCCCTGTGGGTATATGGATATTTGTGTTGTGGTTGACCCAAGGCATCTGTGATGAAATGCGACTCCACTCTTTATCGCGCAGCGCCGCCATCACTCGCCGTGAAACCCCGATTGATTCGCCATCTGTTCCTGCCGCCGCTGATCATCGCCCTGATGATCGGATTGGGTTACATCGGCTTCTGGGTCAGTGAACACTACGGGATTCGCAGCCTCAGCGAGAATGGCCAGCGTCAGCTGGAACTGCACGCCCGCGCCGTCGAGAGCGAGATTAGCAAGTACACCTACCTGCCCAGTTTGCTGGAACTCGAATCCAGTGTTTCCAAACTGCTGGCCGACACGTCGCCGGAACACCGGCAGACGGTCAACGAATACCTTGAAGGCCTGAACCGGCGCAGCCGCAGTCGGGCCATCTATGTGATGGACACCACCGGTCGCGTACTGGCCACCAGCAACTGGCGCGATGTCGACAGTTATCTGGGTGAAGACCTGTCCTTCCGTGCCTATTTCCAGAACGCCGTGCGCGGTCAGCCGGGGCGTTTCTACGGCATCGGCAGCACCAGTGGCGAACCCGGCTATTACCTGGCTCATGGCCTGGAAGAGCACGGCAAGATCATCGGCGTCGCCGTGGTCAAGGTCCGCCTCGAAGCCATGGAAGAACGCTGGCAGCGTGCGCGCCTGGAAGCCTTCGTCAGCGACGAGAACGGCATCATCATTCTCTCCAGCGATCCGGCGCGGCGGCTTAAATCGGTTGTGCCATTGAGCGAGGAAACCAAGGAAAAACTGGCGCGTAGCCTGCAGTACTACTGGTTTCCGCTGAATGAACTGCAACCGCTGGCGCGAGAGAAACTCGCCGAAGGCGAGGAAAAACTGACCTTCCCCGCCAATAGCGAATTGATGTCCGATGAAGAAAACATCAGCTACCTCTCGCAAACCCGGCCACTGAGCGACACACCATGGAATTTCACCCTGCTCACCCCCCTGCAGGATTTGCGGCGTGAAGCGATCAATCAGGGGATTCTGGTGGCGGTGGCGTTTGCCCTGGTGGCGTTTCTGCTGATCGCCTGGAACGAGCGGCGTAAAGTGATCGCCACCCGTCTCGCGGCGCGGGAAGCCTTGCAGGAAGCCAACAATCAACTGGAGCGTCGGATTACCGAACGCACCACCGACCTGCGCGCCAGCAACGAACGGCTCAAGGGCCAGATCCGTGAACGCCGGCAGGCGGAAGAGACGTTGCGCCGCGCCCAGGATGAACTGGTCCAGGCCGGTAAGCTGGCCGCCATCGGTCAGATGTCCACCAGCATCGCCCACGAATTGAACCAGCCGCTGGCCGCCTTGCGGACCTTGTCCGGCAATACCGTGCGTTTTCTGGAACGCGGTCAGCTGGATGTGGCCAGCACCAACCTCAAGACCATCAATGAATTGATCGACCGCATGGGCCGGATCACCGCCAGCTTGCGTTCCTTCGCCCGACGCGGCGATGACAAGGGCCAGGCCAGCCTTGGCAAGGCTGTGGACGCCGCCCTGCAATTGCTGGGCAGCCGGATGGACAGCGTGCATCTGCAATTGCATCGCGACTTTGCTGACGTGCAGGTGCAGATCGACCAGACGCGTCTGGAGCAGATCCTGGTCAACCTGATCGGCAACGCGCTCGACGCCATGCAATCGCAGCCCCAACCGGCGTTGTGGCTCGAAGGCGAGGAGTTCGACGGCAAATATCGCCTGCGGGTGCGCGACAATGGCCACGGCATCGATGCCGAAGCGCGCAAGCATCTGTTCGAACCGTTCTTCACCACCAAACCCGGCGAACAAGGCCTGGGCCTCGGCCTGACGCTTTCAGCCAGCCTGGCCGCCGCCACCGGCGGGCATCTGGGTGTCGAACACCCGGCCAGCGGTGGCACCACCTTCGTCCTCAGTTTACCGTTGGTAAGCCCCACTCCCGCCGAGCCAATATGAACAACGACCTTAGTGTGCTGATCGTCGAAGACGACCCCCATGTGCTACTCGGTTGTCAACAGGCGCTGACCCTGGAAGACATTCCCTGCGTGGGCGTCGGCAGCGCCGAAGAAGCGCTGGAGCGAGTCGGCGATAACTTCGCAGGCATCGTCATCAGCGACATCCGCCTGCCGGGCATCGATGGCCTGGAACTGCTGACCCGGCTCAAGGCCCGCGATCGCAGCCTGCCAGTGGTGCTGATTACCGGGCACGGCGACATCTCGATGGCCGTCGGCGCAATGCAAAAAGGCGCCTACGACTTCATGGAGAAACCCTTCTCCCCCGAACGCTTGGTGGACGTCGCTCGCCGCGCGCTGGAACAACGCAGCCTGGCGCGGGAAGTGTCGTCATTACGTCGACAACTGTTCGAGCGGGATTCCCTCGAAGGCCGGATCATCGGGCGCTCGCCGGCCATGCAGAACCTGCGGGAACTGATCGCCAACGTCGCCGATACCTCGGCCAACGTGCTGATCGAAGGCGAGACCGGCACCGGTAAAGAATTGGTTGCGCGCTGCCTGCACGACTTCAGTCGCCGGCACACCAAACAGTTCGTCGCGCTGAACTGCGGTGGCCTGCCGGAGAACCTGTTCGAAAGCGAGATCTTCGGCCACGAGGCCAACGCCTTCACCGGTGCCGGCAAGCGGCGGATCGGCAAGATCGAACATGCCGACGGCGGCACACTGTTCCTCGACGAAGTGGAAAGTATGCCGCTGCCATTGCAGATCAAACTGCTGCGGGTGTTGCAGGAACGCACCCTTGAACGCCTCGGCTCGAACCAGAGCGTGGCGGTGGATTGCCGGGTGATCGCCGCGACCAAGTCCGACCTGGATCAATCGAGCAAGGCCGGCGAGTTTCGCAGCGATCTGTATTACCGCCTGAACGTGGTGACCCTGGAACTGCCGCCGCTGCGCGAACGCCGCGAAGACATCCTGCAACTGTTCGAACACTTTTTGCAGCAGTCATCCCTGCGCTTCGACCGCGTGGTGCCGGAACTGGATAACCAGACCCTGTCGAACCTGATGAGCCACGACTGGCCAGGCAACGTGCGCGAACTGCGCAACGTCGCCGAGCGTTTCGCATTGGGCCTGCCGGCCTTCAAAAAATCCGGCACCAATGGCAGCAATCAGGGCCTGGCCTTCGCCGAAGCGGTGGAAGCCTTCGAACGCAACCTGCTCAGCGACGCCTTGCAGCGCAGCGGTGGCAACCTGACCCAGGCCAGTCTGGAACTGGGGATGGCCAAGACCACGCTGTTCGACAAAGTGAAGAAATACGGGCTGAGCCACTGATGGACCTGATTTTCAAAGCGACCCTGGGTGCAGCGGTGGTGGTGATTCTGGCCATGCTGGCCAAGACCAAAAACTATTACATCGCAGGTTTGGTGCCGCTGTTTCCGACCTTTGCGCTAATCGCTCATTACATCGTTGGTAAAGGGCGTTCGCTGGATGATTTGAAAACCACCATCGTGTTTGGCATGTGGTCGATCATTCCGTACTTCGTCTACCTGGCGACCTTGTACGTGATGGTCGACCGGATGCGGCTGGAGGCTTCGTTGGCAGTGGCGGCAGTGGCGTGGTTGATGGCGGCGACGGTGTTAGTCAGTGTTTGGGTTCGCTTGCACGCTTGAGACTCTGATCCTGCCCGAAATATAGGCCACCTGTAGCAGCTGCCGAGCCTGCGAGGCTGCGTTCGAGGACGAAGTCCTCGCCAACTGTTTATCCGGAGTTACCCGAAATAGCGCGTTGCCTGATTTCACGACGGCTACGCCGTCGAACGCAGCCTCGCAGGCTCGGCAGCTGCTACAAGTTTTGTGGCGGGGCGGCATATCGCATTTAGGTTGCCACAAATCAGCTCACGGTTCCGCCCTTGGCCTCACTCATGATCTGGCGAATCGCACCGACAAACGTCTCCACCGGCTGCCCGCCACTGACGGCGTACTGCCCGTTAAACACCACCGTCGGCACCGAACTCACGCCGCGCGATAACCACAACTGTTCTTCTTCGCGAACCTCTTTGGCGAATTCATCGGACGCCAGGATCGCCTCGGCCCGCTGCCGGTCCAGTCCCACGCTTTCGGCGATCTGCGCCAATTGCTTGTGATCGGACGGATTGCCACCGTCGGTGAAGTACGCCTTGAACAATGCGTCTTTCAGGTTGAACTGCAACCCTTCCAGCCCCGCCCAGTGCAGCAAGCGGTGAGCATCGAACGTGTTGTAGATGCGGCTGTTGCCATCCGTGCGAAAGGCAAACCCGACCTCGGCGCCACGCGCGCGGATCATTTCGCGGTTCTTCTGCGATTGCTCAGGCGTCGAGCCGTACTTTTCGCTGATGTGTTCGGTGATGTTCTGGCCTTCGGGGCCCATCTTCGGGTTCAGTTCGAACGGCTGGAAACGGATCTCGGCCTGGACTTCGTCGCCGAGCATATCCAGGGCACGGGTCAGGCTATACAGGCCGACAACGCACCAGGGGCAGGAAACGTCGCTGACGAAATCGATTTTCAGGGGAGTACTCATCACACACCTCGCAGGCTTGGGTCGCGCCGGAAAGTTTGAACGATACACCCGAAGGCTGAGCCTGTGTGGCAGCCGTTCCACGATCCCTGTGGGAGCCGGGCTTGCCCGCGATGGCGACGTGTCAGTCACTGCAGATGTCGTCTGGAAGGCCGTCATCGCGGGCAAGCCCGGCTCCCACAGGTATTGGGGTGTTTGGGAGGGCGTGTTTAGTTCTGTTTAGCGTTACTTCCTGAAAGCTACAGCGCCTTGCGCCATCGCCTACAACCACGTCAGAATCCGCCGGCTTGTGCGCCTGGAGGCCCGTCGGTAACTTGGTTCGTGTCACTGATTCCCAGTGATCGGGTTTAGTAGCCCGGCTTTTTCCAACCGACCGCATAAGTGTCATCCAGCAGGCATTCGCCTGCACTTGATGGTGGCTGTGCGCATGGTGCCTTCGGGCGCGCCGGTTTTGGATTGGGGCCGGTCTACTAACTTGCGCACAGCTGCCACCCTTCCGTTTAGTAGCGAGACAGGTTGCAGCTCTACTAACAGGAGTTCCAATCCAATGTTCAAAATCACACCAAATCCACCGGAAACCGACGACGTTTCCCCGTACGAAACCCCAAGCTCCAAAAAGCTCAACGAAGCCGCCGACCGCGCCCTCGATTACTACCTCAAACCGGAAATTCCCAAAGACACCCCACGCAAACCCAGCACCCTTTACTCCGTCGCCCCCGAAGCCGATAACGAAACCCTGCTGGTCAGCGCCTGCGAATCGCTGGCGGCGGCGAGCGTGATGTTGAGCGATTTCGCGGGGCTGCTGAATGGCTCGCAGCGCAACACCGTGCTTGGCATCCAGAACTCCGTCATGTTGGGTGAACTGGCAGTGAACCGGATGCTGGATAACTTCGTTCCAACGTAAAACCTGACCTGTCGGAGAACCTAAACCTGTGGGAGCGAGCCTGCTCGCGATAGCGGTCAATCTGTTTCATCAATACCGACTGGTCCGCCATCGCGAGCAGGCTCGCTCCCACAGTTTGGATTTGGGGGTTATAGAAGATTGTGTTCGGCCACTGGATCGATCTGCGCCCAATGCGAGGTATCTTCGCGATGGGCCTGCAAATACGGCAACACTGCCGCCAACAATGGCGCCTTGAACGCCTCTTGAAAACGATGAGCCAGCCCCGGGATCAGCTTCAATTGGCTGCCGCGAATGTGTGCCGCCAGGTGCACGCCATGCATCACCGGCAACAACGGATCGGCAGTGCCGTGAACCACCAGCGTCGGCACCCGCAATTGATTAAGCAGCGCCACCCGACTCCGTTCGGCGAGGATGGCCATGATCTGACGCTTCACGCCCTCCGGGTTGAACGCCCGGTCATAGGATTGCGCCGCCTGCTGCAACAACGCCTGCCGGTCATCGCTCACCGCCGGGCTGCCCAGCGCCGCCAGCAAATCGGCCTGTTGCTCCAGCGCCACTTCGCGATTCGGCGCGCCGCGTCGCGCGAGTAACTGCAGCAGCGCCGCACTCGGCGCCGGCAAACCTTCGGCACCCGAACTGGTCATCAGCAACGTCAGGCTCTCGACACGCTGCGGTGCCATGGCCGCCATATGCTGAGCGATCATCCCGCCCATGCTGGCGCCCAGTACGTGGAATTGCTCGACGTGCAAGGCATCCATCAGCCCAAAGGCATCGTCGGCCATGTCGGTCAGGGTATACGGCGCCGATACCGGCAAACCGAGTTTGTAGCGCAGCACTTCGAAGGTCAGGTTGGCCTCGATAGGCGTCTGCCGCCAAGTCGAGAGGCCCACATCGCGATTGTCATAGCGAATCACCCGAAACCCCTGCTGACACAGCGCAACCACCACCTCGTCCGGCCAGTGAATCAACTGCCCGCCCAGACCCATCACCAGCAACAACGCAGGGTCCGAGGCACGGCCAATACTCTGATAGGCCAGGCTCACCTGCTCGAGATCGACCCGCTCGGTCGGAACATTGACATCGCAACGAGACGCCGCAAGAGACGGAAAATTGAATAACACAGCGGCCAGAAAGACCACTGTGGATAAAAATCGTGCACGCATGAAAAACACCGAAACGCAGAACTCGAGTAGAACGCGAGTCTGATGAAGTTTGTTCAAGCGCGCTGCCACAGTTACGTGACAGTTTGATGAATTGTGCCGAGTGGTCATTACGACAGGAGTACCCAAACAGTCGACCGTTCATCACTACTATCAGATCTGACAGTAGACCGGGAATCCATCCAAGGAATTTGATGATGCTCTCACTCGAACATAAGGACGCCTGAAATGCCCATTCTCAACGGTGATTTCGAAACCAAGGACTTCACTCATTGGACGGTGCAAGCTTTCAACACACCGGCCAACGTAGTTCACTACGGCGGTAGTTACAAAGCGCGACTGGCGGGTGGCAGGAGCACCGGCCAACTGTTATTTACCCGAGCTAACGCCAAGCCCGGAACATTCACCTTGAGTTTCACTGCCATCGCCCCGCAATCCATCGAGCACGAAGGGCCACCCGACCCGCTGATTCACGCTTTCGTGCTGTTTATCATCACGGGATTCGATGCCAGCGGTGTACCGGTTCAACATGATTTCAGCATGGCCGGGATCAACCCCACCTCGAATACGGTCAGCTACCGCGGCGAATTGTTACTTGGGGTGAAAGAGGCCGAAATACGCTTTTCGGTACCGTCCGATCCTTTTGCCAATAAAGGGCCGGTGTATCTGGATGACGTGGACTTTAAACAGCTTTGACAAAAAACGCCTGAACACTAGGTGGTCAGTGGGGGGTGGGGGAACGCAAGTTCCGACAAGCCCCCCGCGCCACAGCTCAAGCCAACTGACTGCGCAACTGCCGCGCCGCCGCCACCATGTTCACCAACGCCGCCTCAGTCTCCGGCCACGCGCGAGTCTTCAACCCACAATCGGGATTGACCCACAACCGCTCTGCCGGAATCCGCTTCACCGCTTTGCTCATCAACTTCACCATCTCGGCCGTGTCCGGCACCCGTGGTGAGTGGATGTCATAGACGCCCGGGCCGATGTCGTTCGGGTAGTCGAACGCTTCGAAGGCTTCCAGCAGTTCCATGTCCGAGCGCGAGGTTTCGATGGTGATCACGTCGGCGTCCATGGCCGCGATGGACTGGATCACGTCGTTGAATTCGCTGTAGCACATGTGGGTGTGGATCTGGGTTTCGTCGCGCACGCCCGAAGCACTCAGGCGGAAGGCTTGAACCGCCCAGTCGAGGTATTCCTGCCATTGCGCCCGGCGTAGCGGCAGCCCTTCGCGGAACGCGGCTTCGTCGATCTGCACGATCTTGATGCCGGCGTTTTCCAGGTCCACCACTTCATCGCGCAAGGCCAAGGCCAGTTGCTGCGCCTGAATTTTGCGCGAGACGTCTTCGCGCGGGAACGACCACATCAGCATGGTCACGGGACCGGTGAGCATACCTTTCATCACCTTGTCGGTCAGGCTCTGGGCATAGGTGATCCAGTCGACCGTCATCGGCTTTGGACGGCTCAAGTCGCCGTAAATGATCGCCGGTTTGACGCAGCGCGAACCGTAGCTCTGAACCCAGCCGAACCGGGTGAATGCATAACCCTCAAGCTGTTCGGCGAAGTACTCGACCATGTCGTTGCGCTCGGCTTCACCGTGTACCAATACGTCCAGGCCCAGGCGTTCCTGGATTTGCACGGCGTGGCGGATTTCGCTGTGCATGGCATCGGTGTAATCGTTGGCCGACAGCTTGCCTTGCTTGAAGGCCTGGCGCGCCAGACGGATCGAACCCGTCTGCGGGAACGAGCCGATGGTAGTGGTCGGGAACGCCGGCAGTTTCAGCCGTGCCTGTTGTTGTTCGATGCGTTTGGCAAACGGCGAGTGGCGTTGGCTGTCCGCTGAGCCGATGGCGTTGATTCGGGCCTGAACATCCGCTTTGTGGATACGCGGAGATTGGGCGCGACTGGCCGCAATGGCGCGGCTTTCGGCCAGGGCGGTTTGTACCTTGGGCGATTGCGGATCGTTGAGGGCATCACGCAGCACGGCGATTTCACCGCACTTCTGCACGGCAAACGCCAGCCAGCTTTTCAGTTCCGGATCGAGTTTGTCTTCACGGTCCAGGTCCACCGGGCTGTGCAGCAGCGAGCAGGAACTGCTGACCCACAAGTTATCGCCAAAGCGCTCCTGAGCCGGCTGCAGTTGCGCGAGGACTTGCTCCAATTCGCAACGCCAGACGTTGCGACCATTGACCAGGCCCACCGAGAGAATTTTGTAAGTCGGCAGGCGATCCAGTACTTGGCCAAGTTGATCCGGCGCGCGCACCGCGTCTATGTGCAAGCCTTGCACTGGCAGGCTGACAGCCAGGCCGAGGTTGTCTTCCAAGCCACTGAAGTAAGTCGCCACGAGTTTTTTCAGCGGCGAATATTGAAGGATGTGATAAGCGCGCTCGAAGGCGTTTTTCCAGGCCTGTGGCAGGTCGAGGGTCAGGATCGGTTCGTCGATCTGCACCCACTCCACGCCTTGGGCGGCGAGGCGACCGAGGATTTCGCCGTAGATTGGCAGCAGGCGCTCCAGCAGGTCGAGTTTGTCGAAGCCATCGCCCTTCGCCTTGCCCAACCACAGGTAAGTCAGCGGGCCGATGATCACCGGTTTGACGTTGTGGCCCAAGGCTTTGGCTTCGTCGACTTCGTCGAACAGCTGTTCCCAGCTCAGTTTGAACTGTTGATTAGCGGTGAACTCCGGGACCAGGTAGTGGTAGTTGGTATCGAACCACTTGGTCAGTTCCTGCGCGTATTGCGCCTTGCCATGTTCGCCGTCGCAGCAGGCCACGCTAGCACCACGGGCCATGGCGAACAGGGTGTCGAGTGTCGGCAGGCCACGGGAATCCTTGGCACTGTCGAAGCGCTCGGGGATGACACCGAAGGTCAGAGAATGAGTCAGTACCTGGTCGTACCAGGCGAAGTCGCCCACGGGCAGCAGGTCGATGCCGGCGTCTTTTTGCAATTGCCAGTGGGTGGCGCGCAGTTGGCGACCGACGCTTTTCAGTGCGTCCTGATCGAGGTCGCCTTTCCAGTAGGATTCGAGGGCTTTTTTCAATTCGCGATCGGCGCCGATGCGCGGGAAACCCAGGGTATGTGCCACAGCCATGTCGAATGCACTCCATCAGTAAAAGATGGTGCTATTGTCGACAGCCCACCCAACATGAGACAAACTCAACCTTTTCGTGTTGATCACAAGTTTTCCTCATGGAGCCCCCGGTGCTTGAAATCCGTCACCTGAAAACCCTGCACGCCTTGCGCGAAGCCGACAGCCTGGTAGATGCGGCTGACCGCCTGCACCTGACCCAGTCGGCGCTGTCCCACCAGTTCAAGGAGCTGGAAGAGCGCATGGGCATGCAGTTGTTCGTGCGCAAGACCAAACCGGTGCGCTTCACCAGTGCCGGCTTGCGCCTGCTGCAACTGGCCGATGCCACCCTGCCATTGCTGCGCGGCGCCGAGCGCGACATTGCACGACTGGCCGGCGGCACTGCGGGGCGTTTGCACATGGCGATCGAGTGCCACAGTTGCTTTCAGTGGCTGATGCCGACCATCGACCAGTTCCGCGATGCCTGGCCGGAAGTCGAACTGGACCTGGCCTCAGGGTTCTCCTTCGCCCCGCTGCCGGCGCTGGCCCGAGGCGATCTGGACCTGGTGGTAACCTCCGATCCGCTGGAACTGGCCGGGATCACTTACGTGCCGTTGTTCACCTACGAAGCCATGCTCGCGGTGGCGAATCAGCACCGATTGGCAAGCAAAACGCACATCGTGCCCGAAGATTTGCTCACGGAAACCTTGATCACCTACCCGGTGGAGCGTGACCGGCTGGACATCTTCACCCGCTTCCTGGAGCCAGCCGACATCGAACCGGCCCAGGTGCGCACGTCGGAACTGACAGTGATGATGATGCAACTGGTGGCCAGCGGTCGCGGCGTCTGCGGCATGCCCCATTGGGCGCTGCATGAATACAGCTCACGGGGTTATGTGAAGGCCAAGCGGCTTGGCGAGAAAGGTTTGTTCGCGACGTTGTACGCGGCGATTCGCACGGACATGCTCGATGCACCGTACATGCGCGATTTTTTGCTGACGGCCAAAGACACGTCGTTTTCGACGCTGGATGGGGTTAGTGCCGTTCGATAGAGCGACTGCCCCTGTACCGGGTGCTGGATAACCTCGATCCGCGAGGCTAATGAGGATTTGATCGTTCCCACGCGCAGCAAAGGAATGCCTCAACGGACGCTCTGCGTTCGGCTCTGGATGGGACGCGGAGCGTCCCGGGCTGCATTCCCACGCAGAGCGTGGGAACGATCGGGGGTGGTTTCAGAGTTCGCGCCACATGTGAAACTTGTCGAAATAGTCCTCCCCCACTCGCACCGCCAGCGGTTCCAGACCGAACTGGATGAACCCGCAGCGCTGGTAGAGGTTGAACGCGGCGTCGTTGCCGGCGGTGACGGTGAGCTGGATGAGTTTCAGCGCCGGGTGATTTCGCGCTTCGGCCAGTACGGCTTGCACCAGCTCGAAGCCCAAACCGCGTTGGCGAAAATCGGTGGAGACATACATGCCGAACAATGTGGCTTTGTGTCGAGCCTTCTCTCGCGGTTCGAATGCCAGGCCGACGATGCCCGCCAGCTTACCCTTCTCAAACGCCCCGAACACTACGTCCAGCTTGTGGGTCAGGCGCCCTTCCCACCAGCTCAACGGCATTACCGCGCGCTCGCGCACGCTGGAAGTAAACGCCTGTGGATGGCGGTCGTAGGCTTCAAGCATCAGTTCCCGATAAGCCAGCGCATGGCTGGCGTCCAGCCGTTCGATCCACATGCTCAAGCCGTCCGGCGTTGCTCGAGCATCAGGCGCACGGCCAACCCGCCTAACACAAACCCCATGAAGTAACGCTGCATCGCCAGCCAGTTCGGATTGTTGACGAACCAGGAGGCGATGCCCGCGGCAAACAACGCGATCAGCAGGTTGACGCTGAAGCTCACGCTGATCTGGGTCAGGCCGAGAATGATGCTCTGGGTGAACACCGAACCGTGCTCAGGGCTAATGAACTGCGGAAACACCGAGAGGTAAAACACCGCGATCTTCGGGTTCAGGGCGCTGGTGAGAAAGCCCATGGTGATCAACTTGCGCGACGAATCCGCCGGCAACTGCTGCGCTTCGAATGGCGAACGCGCACCGGGTTTCACCGCTTGCCAGGCCAGCCACAGCAAGTACAGCGCACCGGCCCACTTCAACACTTCATAAGCCATCGGCACTGCCACGAACACCGCGGTCAAACCCGCGGCAGCCGCGAACAGGTGCACTAAAAATCCCGCGACCACGCCGAGTAACGAAGTCACCCCGGCCTTGCGCCCCTGGCAGATGGAACGAGAGATCAGGTAGATCATGTTCGGCCCGGGCGTGAGCACCATCAGCAGCGCCGCGGCGGCAAAAATCAGCAAGTCTTGAAGTGGAATCATGGACACTCTCCGTCCCTGGACGATCAGGCAGTTTCGATCAGTGAAGCTCGATAAAACGGCAAGATCTGGTCCCGTGTCAATGGCGCCAGCGTGACATCGCCGTCGGTGGCGGGATCGATCCAGCGCACCTCTTCGATCTCCGCCGCCGGGGAAACGTGCGAATCGATGGTCAGCTGAAAGAGTTCGGCCTGTACGACAAAACCCGGCTCATTGACGGCCGGTGCCGAGAATTGCCCAAGGTACGTGGCTTGCGCCGGATCGATGACCAGGCCGAGTTCCTCTTCCAGTTCACGGGCGAGGGCATGAACCGGTTGCTCATGGGCCTCGATCTTGCCCCCCGGTTGCATGAACGCCTGGGTGCCGCGCTTGCGGACCAACAAAGTGCGACCGTCGGAGCCGATCAGCAGGGCAGCGGCAATGCGGATGAGGCGGGGCGAAGTGGCGGATGAAAGCGTCATGGATCAGGATTGGCCTTGGGTAAAAGCCGCAAGGATCACATGAGTGCCGGTTCTTCGTCACGCCGAAAAAATCTCCGCAGCCCTCCCTGTAGGAGCGAGCGGTGCGGCGACCCGACTTGCCCGCGAAGAATGCACCGCGTTTTTTCAGGTACTACGCGTCATCGTTCTTCGCGGGCAAGCCTCACTCCTACAGGTTATGCGTCTTTACTTACGGCCTGAAGGCTCAACTCGTCTCGAGAACCGCGCCCTGCACTTCCTCCGGCACTTTCACGAAAATGCTGTACTTGGCCCCTTCCATCGCCTCGAAAGCGATCAACTTCTCCACCAGCGGCCCATTCAGCACCTTGCCGGCATTGAGCAGCAGCATGCCGTTGTCGGCATTGAGATTGCGCGCCAGGATCATGCCCGCCACCAGATCCCGGGTGGTCAGCACCTTGACCATCGGATCGGCCAGCGTCACATCGCTCAGATACGTGGCGCAGACCTGAATGAAATCCTCCACCAGTTCCGGGTCGTAGAGGCGACCGGCGTATTGGCGGATGTACACCAGGGCTTCATCGCTGTTCATCTGCCGTTCGAGGATCAGCCCGCGCTGCAACTCGATGAAATCCACCGCCAGTTTCAGCAACCGCGAACCGAACGGAATCGCTTCGCCCTTGAGTCGATCAGGGAAACCGCTGCCGTCCCAACGCTCCTGATGATGCAGGATCAGCCGGGCGGCATCCTTCATCGGATCGAGCGTCATCAGCAGCGACTCACTCTGCTTCGGATAACCCCGATAGCGTTCGCGGTCATTGTGATGCAGCAGGTCCGAGGGCGTGCTCATCATGCTGTCGGTCCAGCTCAATTTACCGATGTTGTAGAGCGCCGCGGCCATGGTCAGGTCACGACTGGTGCCTTCGTCCAGACCATGAAGTTTGCAGTACACCCGCACCAGTTCGATGATCTGCCGATTGGTCTGTTTGGCGGGCGGCAGGCGCAGGTTGGCCAGCAACGAAAACACTTCGGTGCCGGTGACATAGCTGCGTTTGAGCTCTTCGTAGGCCAGATCCAGCATGTCGGCGGTCTGTTGCAGCTCGCTGGTGCGGGCCGCGACGTGTTTTTCGAGGGTGGCGTTGAGCTGCTTCAGTTTCTCGTTCTGATCCCACGCCTCCTGTACCAGACGCAAGCGTTCACGCTCGGAATGCTGATAGGCGAGCGATTGTCGCAAGGTCAGCAGCATTTCCTCATCGTGCCAGGGTTTGCTGATGTAACGATGAATCTGCCCTTCATTGATGGCTTTGATAATGGCCGACGGATCAGCATAACCCGTCAGCATGATCCGGGTGGTGTCGGGATAGCGCTGGTGGACGTGAGCCAGCAGCGTGGCGCCGTCCATATTGGGCATGCGTGCGTCACTCATCACCAGATCGATCGGCTGCTGCGCCATGATCTCCAGCGCCTGGGCACCGCTGGTAGCCAGCAGCACCTCGTAGGGTTGGCCGCGCAGCAGGCGGCGCAGACTGTTGAGAATCGACTCCTCATCGTCGACCAGCAATAACTTGGGCTTATCGGTCACAGTCGTGGGGAGTTGCTCTTCCATGGCATTACCTCAAGTAAAACGGTGTCTTTATCGCGCGCGGGGGGCAAACGTCCGACGTTCCCGAGCCTGACCTACAGGCTAGATGATTTTCGGCCCGACCCCGGAAATGATTCGTTTCAGTCAACCGGGCGAAGTGCTGGCCGGGCGACTATGCTCAGATCACTCGGATCCAGAACGATACCCGCTCCATCCAGCGATCAGGGAAGGGATACCCTCTATGAGCTCATTGCACCAACCTGCTGTCAGTACAGGCGCATGTCAGTGAACACGCTGCTTGCGCGCATTAATCGTCGGATTCTCATCGTCGATGACACCGCGTCGATCCATGAGGATTTTGCCAAGATTCTCAGCCCGCCATCGATCGAAGACGATAGCCTGCTCAGCGCCGAAAACGCCCTGTTCGGTACCCCTGCGTCGGTATCGTTGCAAAGTTTCGTCATCGATTCCGCGTTTCAGGGCCGCGAAGCGCTGGACAAGGTCGAGAACGCACTGGCGAATGACTCGCCCTACGCGATGGCGTTCATCGACATGCGCATGCCGCCGGGCTGGGACGGTCTGGAAACCATCGAACGTTTGTGGCAAGTCGATCCCAAACTGCAGGTGGCGCTCTGCACCGCGTATTCCGACTATTCCTGGGAAGACATCGCCGAGCGTCTGGAACTGGGTGATCGCCTGCTTATCCTGAAAAAGCCCTTCGATGCCATCGAAATCCGCCAGATGGCCAGCGCATTGACCGCCAAGTGGCAAATGACCGAAGACGCGGCGCTGAAGATGTCCTTGCTGGAGCACGCGGTCGAGGAACGCACCCGGGAGCTGTCCGACGCCAACATCATCGTGCAGAACAGCCCGACCATTCTGTATCGGCTGCGGGGCGAACCGTCGTTTCCCTTGATGTACATCTCCCACAACATCACCAAATATGGCCACATCGCGGCGGCCCTGGTGGCATCGTCCAACTGGGCGCAGGAGTTGGTCCATCCTGACGATCAATCAAAAGTCGATACAGCCATGGCCAGGGTACTGGACCGCCATGCGTTAGGTGCTTCCATCGAGTTTCGGATGCGCACCGGTGACGGTGACTGGCGCTGGGTCGAAAACCGCTACATTCCGGTGCGTGACGATGAAGGTCGTTTGCTGGAAGTCGAAGGCATCATCATCGACATCACCGAACGCAAACTGGCCGAGGAAAAAATCGCCCTGCTGGCCCGCACCGACGGGCTGACCGGGCTGGCCAATCGCGCGACGCTGATCGAGCGGCTGCACCAGGCATTCGCTGCCGCCCGACGCGGGGCCACCCCCTTTGCGATGTTTTACCTGGACCTGGATCACTTCAAACGGATCAACGACACCTTGGGCCATCCGGTGGGCGACCTGCTGTTGCAAGCGGTCGCCGGGCGCATAAAAAACTGCGTGCGCGAAAACGACGTGGTCGCCCGACTGGGTGGCGACGAGTTCGCGATACTGCAACTGGACGTCGGCGATCCGACCCAATCAGCGGCCCTGGCCGCCAAGGTCCGCGATGCACTGGTGCTGCCCTACTCCCTGGCCGGCAATGACGTGCGGGTCTCGGTCAGCATCGGCATCAGCAGCTACGCGCCGGTCAGCCTCAGTACCGACAGCCTGTTGACCCAGGCCGACATGGCGCTGTATCGCTCCAAGGAAAAAGGCCGCAACCAGTACCACTTCCATTCCGAGGAGATCAATCAGGAAGTGGTCGAGCGCATGACCATCGCCAACGACTTGAAAACGGCCATCGAAAACGATGAACTCGAGCTGCGTTACTGGCCGGAAGTGGACCTGAGCAGTGGCAAGATCCTTGGCATGGAAGCGCAAGTCAGCTGGAATCACCCCCTGCGCGGTTTGCTCGAAGCCCAGGCGTTTCTGCCCGCAGCGGAAAGGACCGGCACCATCATCGCCCTCGGGCACTGGGTGCTGGAGCGCGCCTGTCGGCAAATGCGTCAATGGCGTGAAGAGGGCATGGCGCCACCGGTGGTGGCGATAAAACTGTCCCTGGCTCAACTCAAGAGCGGTCCCGAGCTGATCTATGACGTGTTGCGCACTACCGCGCGTTGGGAACTGTGCCCGTGGGACCTGCGCTTCGACGTTACCGAAGCCACCCTGGCGCAGACCAAGTGGACGCACAACGACGTACTGCCGCGCCTGCGTGAGCTGGGGGTGAAAATCGCCATCGACGACTTCGGCACCGAATACTCCTCGTTCGATTACCTCAAGACTTACCAGGTCAATCACCTGAAACTCGCCCAGACCTTCATTGACATGGCCGCACGCGACCCAGCCAGTGCAACCACCTTGCGGGCCATCATCAACTTCGCCCGCGACGTAGGGATCGGCATTATCGCCGAGGGTGTCGAGACCCAGGAGCAGCGCAGTTCACTGATGGCCACCGGCTCACCGATGAACGCCCAGGGTCACTACTTCAGCCAAGCGGTCAGCAGCCAACAGGCCGCCGAGTTGCTGAAGGCCGGGAGCATTGTGCATGCCACCCACGGAACCGGAGCGATGCCCGACGACCCGCGACGTGCCACGGAGGACAAGGAATGAAAACTCCGTCCGTCCAGGCCAACCGGCGCATTCTGATCATCGACGACACACCTTCGATCCATCAGGATTTCCGCAAGATTCTCGGCCCGGATACCGACGACGAACAAACCCTCGCCGGCACTGAAGCAGCGCTGTTCGGCAGCCCGCAGTCGGCACGACTGGTGTTCCAGCTCGACTCCGCCTATCAGGGCCAGGAAGCGCTCGAACTGGTCACGCGCGCCCAGGCACAAGGTCGCCCTTACGCCATGGCGTTCACCGACATGCGCATGCCCCCGGGGTGGGATGGCCTGGAAACCATCGAACGGCTCTGGAAGGCTGATCCTCACCTGCAAATCGCGCTGTGCACGGCTTTCTCCGATTACACCTGGGAAGCCATGGCCGAACGACTGGAGTTCGGCGATCAGTTACTGGTGCTGAAAAAACCCTTCGACAGCCTGGAAATCCGCCAGATGGCCAGCGCCCTGACCTGGAAATGGCAGATGGCGCAGGATGCGGCCATGAAAGTGCAGACCCTGGAGCAAACCATCGAGGCCAGGGTCCACGAGCTGCTCAAGGTGTCGCACTTGTTGCAGTACGACGTATTGACCGAGTTGCCCAACAGTACCTTGCTGGGCGACCGGCTGAACCAGTCACTGGCCCTGTCCAGACGCCATGACAAACAGCTGGCCGTGATGTTTCTGGGGCTCGATCGCTTCAAGCGCATCAACAATGCCTTGGGTCACCCGACCGGTGACGAGATGCTCAAACGTGTCGGGCACAACCTGGTGGCCTGCGTGCGCGCATCCGATTCGGTGTTTCGTTACGGCTCCGATGAGTTTGTGGTGATCCTGGCTGATATCCACCACCCACAGCAGACCAAGGGCATCGCCGAAAAGCTCTTGAACGCCATACGCGCCCCTCAACACATCGCCGGCCACGACCTGAGCGTGACGGCCAGCCTGGGCATCAGCATCTACCCCGAGGACGGTTTCGATGCGATCGCGCTGATCAAAAAAGCCGAAACCGCGATGCGCAACGTCAAGGAAAGCGGCCCCAACGATTTCAGCTTTTTCATCGATGAGATGAACCAGCGCGCCCGGGAACAGCAGAGCATCGAGTCGGGTATTCGTCTGGCGCTGGAACGCAACGAATTTGTCCTGCACTACCAGCCCAAACTTGACTTGGGCAGCGGCAAGGTGGTCGGCGCCGAGGCGTTGATCCGCTGGCAAAAACCGGGGCAAGGCTGGGTTTATCCCACAGACTTCATCGGTGTGGCCGAAGACAGTGGCCTGATCGTACCGTTGAGCAAATGGGTGCTCGCCCAGGCCTGTCAACAAGCCTGCGCCTGGCAAGCGCAAGGCTTGCCGGAGCTCTGCATGTCGGTGAATGTGTCGGCCATCGATTTCCGTCAGCGGGACTTTGTCAAAGGTATCGAACAGATACTCAAGCAAACCGGTATGGACCCCACCTTGCTGGAGCTGGAAATTACCGAAGGCGTATTGATGCAGAACGTCGATGCCACGATGCGCGCGCTGAATCGGCTCAAGGCATTGGGCGTACGGCTGGCCATCGATGACTTCGGCACCGGCTACTCCAGCCTGAGCTACTTGCAACGGTTTCCCATCGATGTGTTGAAAATCGACCAGTCATTCATTCGTGGCCTGAGCCAGGACAGCAATGACGCGGCTCTGGTCAGCGCTATCATCAGCCTGGGCAAAAGCCTCAAACTGACCATCATTGCCGAAGGGGTGGAAACCCTTGAGCAACTGAATTTTCTCAAGGGCCTGCAGTGCGAGGAAGGCCAGGGTTACTACTTCAGCAAAGCCGTGGAGCCGGACGCCTTCGTGCAGTACATGACGTCGGTGCAGCCCGCTCCATCCACTACCAAATGAACGATGTGCAACGACACCCAGGCCCTTGCGCCAAGGAATCATAAGATGTCGAGCCCCTTCTACTACCTGCTTCTTGCGCCCTTACTCGGATGTTGTCTGATAGCCAACGGCGCGCCGCTGGATGAACCGCTCAAACCCTTGCCCGCGGTGCCCCAACAGAATCCCCTGCAAGTCGAACTCGGCCGCCGGTTGTTCAACGAGCCACGCCTGTCGGTCAATAACACCCTGTCGTGCGCCAGTTGCCATCGCCTGGAAGTCGGAGGCGCCGACACCCAGGCGTTTTCCATCGGCTTCAATGGCGCCCCTTTGACGATCAATACCCCCAGCGTCTTCAACTCAAGTCTGAATTTCCGCCAGTTCTGGAACGGCCGCGCCGACACCCTGGAAACACAAGTTCACGAAGTGGTGCAGAGCCCCAGCGAAATGGGCAGTCATTGGGAGCATGTCGTTCAGACACTGACCGCGGACCCAACTTACAAAAGCGCTTTCGCCCAGGCCTACCCTGACGGCGTGACCATGAACAACGTGCAAAAAGCCCTGGCCACCTATGAGCGCACGCTGATCAGCGCCAACTCGCGTTTCGACCAATACCTGCTGGGCAATACCGAGATTCTGACGATCGAGGAGAAGTACGGTTACCAGCGCTTCAAGGACTATGGCTGCATCGCCTGCCATCAGGGGGTCAATATCGGCGGCAACATGTTCCAGAAATTCGGAGTCATGGGTGATTACTTCGAGGTCCGAGGCAACCCCACCGAAGCCGATCTAGGGCGCTATCTGGTCACCAAGGCTGAAGAGGACCGCAACGTGTTCAAGGTTCCGAGCCTGCGTAACGTCGCCGTGACCGCGCCGTATTTTCACGACGGCTCGGCCAAGACCCTCGAAGACGCGGTAGACGTGATGTTCAAGTTCCAGCTCGGTCGCGTGCCCTCTGACAAGGACAAGACCTTGATCATCAAATTCCTCAAGACCCTGACCGGTGAGTGGGGCGGTAAACCTTTATGAAAACATACCACCGTCGCAACCTCTTGTTGCTCAGTGGAGTGGCCTTGTTGCTGGCCTCGACACTGCTGTTTCTGTACCTCAAATCAAGCTCCGACCAGACCTCGACGTACGCCGAGTCCCGGGACCTGATCGGCCGGATCAAACAGTTCGACGCGCAATGGGAAACCGAGATTCTCAAGGCGCGGATTGCCATCAGCCACAATTACGATCCCTTGGTTGCACCGCTGAACGAGATGACGCAGTTGTGGGAGCAGTTCGAGACCATGGAGTCCAGCCACGGCCGCACCGACTCGCCGATCTGGCGTGTCAGCCATGATGCTTACCATGCCGCCATACAGGAAAAAACCCGGCTGGTGGAGCAGTTCAAATCCCACAACGCGGTGCTGCGCAACTCACTGGCGTTTTTGCCCACTGCCGAAGACGACATCCAGGAACCGCTTGCCCAACTGCTCGACGAAGACAAACTGCAACTTCAAAACATCGCCACCGACACCTACGACTTGCTGCTTAGCAGCCTGGAGTTCGCCCAAGTCGCCTCCGATGACAAAGCGGCCGATATCCTGGTCGGGCTGAACAAACTGCGGGTGAACAAGGAACGATTGCCGGAGCAGTTTCATAGCCCGATCGATGTTTTGAGCAATCACATCGCGTTGATCCTGCGAGAACAACCCGTGGTCAATCGGCTGCTGGAAAACATCGAAGCCGTTCCTGTGGCCGCGCGGCTGGACAACATCACCAGTCTGCTGAACCAGGATCAGCAGCAAACCGATGCAGCCAACCGGCGCTACCACTTCTACATGCTGGTGTTTTCGACGCTGCTGGTGATGGTGCTGGTGTACCTGGCCATTCGCCTGATGCGCAGCTTCGGGGAGATCAATCGGGTCAACAAAGCCCTGCAAACCGCCAATGACGTCCTCGAACAACGGGTCGAAGAGCGCACCCGCGAACTCAAGGATACCCAGAGCGAACTGCTCGACACCGCGCGCCAGGCGGGCATGGCTGAAATCGCCACCAACGTGCTGCACAACGTCGGCAACGTGCTCAACAGCGTGAACATCTCGGCCGACCTGGTCACCCGCAAGCTGCGTAGCAGCAAGGCTCAAGGATTGGGCAAGGCGATGCAGCTGATCAACGCGCATCAAGACGACCTGGGCAATTTTCTGACCCAGGACGAAAAAGGAAAACTGCTGCCCGGCTATCTGAATCAACTGGTGGAGGCCATCGCCCTCGAACAGCAAGGCATGACTGACGAACTCGCACAACTGAGCAAAAGCGTCGACCACATCAAGGACATCGTCGCCACTCAGCAATCCTACGCGGGTGCCAACAGCCTGATGGAGCCGCTGCACATCAGCGAATTGCTGGAAGACGCCCTGCGGATGAACGCCGGCGCCCTGACCCGGCATCACGTCACGGTGGTCAAGGAGTACGGCGACGTACCGCAAGTCATGGGCGACAAGCACCGGTTGCTGCTGATCCTGATCAACCTGATCAGCAACGCCAAATACGCCATGACCGACCTCAGCAACCGCCCGCGGCAAATGACCCTTGGGGTGAAAGTCGTCGAGGACACGATCCTGCAAATCAGCGTCAAGGATGACGGCGAAGGCATCGAGCCGGAGAACATGACGCGGATCTTTGCCCACGGCTTCACCACCCGCAAGGAAGGTCACGGCTTCGGCCTGCACAGCTGTGCGCTGGCCGCGATCGAGATGAACGGCCATCTCACCGCCCACAGCGACGGGCCGGGCAAAGGGGCGCTGTTCACGTTGCAGATCCCGTTGAAACCCGTCATGGAGGAAGCATGAGCGATCTTTCCAACCGACGCATTCTGCTGATCGACGACACGCCCTCCATCCACGAAGACTTTCGCAAGATCCTCACCCCGACATCCGCGCAGCATGCAGAGCTGGACGAAATGGAGGCCACGCTGTTCGGCAGCGAAGTGAAATCCAGCCACCAGCTGTTCGAGCTGGATTCGGCCTATGGCGGTCAGGAGGGGCTGGGCAAACTCATCCAGGCATTACAGGAAAACCGTCCCTACGCGCTGGCCTTCGTCGACATGCGCATGCCTGAGGGCTGGGACGGCGCGCAGACCATCGAACACCTGTGGCAGAAAGACCCGCTGCTGCAAGTGGTGGTGTGTACCGCCTATTCCGACTATTCCTGGGATGAACTGCTGGAACGCTTGCACGCCCACGACCGCCTGCTGATTCTGAAAAAACCGTTCGACAACATTGAAGTCCAGCAGATGGCCAACACCCTGCTCACCAAATGGGAAATGACCGAACGGGCGTCCATTCAGATGAGCCATCTGGAGCATCTGGTGGATCAGCGCACGGCCCAGTTCAAGCAGGCCAGCGAAGCGTTGCAGCGGGAAATCGACGAGCGCAAACAACTGGAAAGCCAACTGGTGCAGTCGGAAAAACTTGCTTCGCTGGGGCAACTGGCGGCAGGCGTCGCCCATGAAATCAATAACCCCATCGGTTTCATTTCCTCCAACCTCGGCGCCCTCGATGGCTACTTCAAGCAACTGCAGGACATGCTCGATGCCTATCGGGAGGCGGAAAACGCCATTGGCTCAAGCGAGGTCATCGACCGTCTCGTTCAATTACGTGAACGGGTGGAACTGGACTTTCTGCGCGAAGACATTCCGCTGCTGATCAAGGAGTCCAAGGAAGGCATCGGCCGTGTCGGGCAGATCGTCAAAGACCTGAAGGACTTCTCCCGCGTCGACTCCAATCAGGAATGGCAGTGGACCAATCTGCAACAAGGCATCGAGTCGACCCTGAACATCGTCGCCAATGAACTCAAGTACAAGGCCGATGTGGTGAAGGAGTTTCAACAGCTGCCCGACATTGAATGCCTGCCGTCGCAAATCAATCAGGTGATCATGAACCTGATCGTCAACGCGTCTCAGGCGATGGGACCGGAACGGGGCACTATCACGCTACGCACCGGCCTTGAAGGTGAAACGGTGTCGATCGAGATCGCGGACACGGGAATAGGCATCGAACCGGACAACCTGCAGAAAATATTCGACCCGTTCTACACCACCAAACCGGTGGGCCAGGGGACAGGGCTCGGGTTATCCCTGTCCTATGGCATCGTGAAAAAACACCGGGGCGATATTTCGGTGCGTAGCGAAGTCGGGGTAGGCAGCACCTTTCGGGTCGAGTTGCCGGTGCGGCAATCGAAAGCGGCTGTCTGACCGATTGAGCCAGGAATCAACTTCAATCCGGGCTTTTTTCGTTTTTTCCCCAGGCGCAGAATGCCTGACACAGCACTTTTCTGTAGGAGCAGAGCTTGCTCGCGAAGAGGCCATCACATTCAGCATTGATGTTGGCAGACACACCGCTTTCGCGAGCAAGCTCTGCTCCTACAGGGATGGGTGTACCCAGGTGTTCCACCGTGCTGCAAACAACCGAGTCCGAACCCAAGGAAACCGTATGAGCCTGTCCCTCCTGAGCCGTTACGCCTTCTTTGCCGTGTGTGTGATATTCACCCTCGCCAGCCTGCCCTTTCTGCAACACGACTGGCTCTGGCCGATGACCGCCGTCACCGGTGCCCTCAGCCTGCTGGGTCTGTTCGACCTGTTGCAAAGTCCTCATGCGGTGCGCCGCAATTATCCGATTCTGGGCAATATTCGTTATCTGGTGGAGGGCATTCGCCCGGAAATCCGCCAGTACCTGCTCGAATCCGACAGCGACGCCCTGCCCTTCTCCCGGGCCCAGCGTTCTCTGGTCTATTCACGAGCCAAGAATGAAAGCGCCGACAAACCCTTCGGCACCTTGATCGACGTCTATCAGTCAGGCTTCGAATTCATTGGCCACTCAATGCGTCCGGCGCCGTTGAGCGATCCGAGCAGTTTCCGCGTGACGGTCGGCGGCCCGCAGTGCACCCAGCCGTATTTGGCGTCGGTGTTCAACATCTCGGCCATGAGCTTCGGCTCCCTCAGCGCCAACGCCATTCGCGCATTGAACCAGGGCGCCAAACTCGGCAACTTCGCCCATGACACTGGCGAAGGCAGCATCAGCGCCTATCACCGGGAGAACGGCGGTGACCTGACTTGGGAACTGGGCAGCGGCTACTTCGGCTGTCGCACCGCCGATGGCCGCTTCGACCCGGAACGCTTCGCCGCCCAGGCACAGAATCCGCAAGTGCGGATGATCGAAATCAAGATGAGCCAAGGCGCCAAACCCGGCCACGGCGGCATCCTGCCCAAGCACAAAGTGACGCAGGAAATCGCCGAAACCCGCGGCGTCCCGATGGGCGAAGACTGCATCTCGCCGTCACGCCACAGCGCGTTTTCCACGCCGATCGAACTGATGCACTTCATTGCGCAGCTGCGTGAACTGTCCGGCGGCAAACCGGTGGGCTTCAAGTTTTGCCTGGGCCACCCGTGGGAATTCATGGGCATCGCCAAGGCCATGCTGGAAACCGGTATCCTCCCGGACTTCATCGTCGTCGACGGCAAGGAAGGTGGCACCGGCGCCGCGCCTGTGGAGTTCACCGACCACATCGGCGTGCCGATGCGCGAAGGTCTGCTGTTCGTGCACAACACACTGGTGGGCCTGAACCTGCGGGACAAAATCAAACTCGGCGCCAGCGGCAAAATCGTCAGCGCCTTCGACATCGCCAGCGTCCTGGCCATCGGCGCCGACTGGGCCAACTCCGCGCGCGGCTTCATGTTCGCCATCGGCTGCATCCAGTCGCAAAGCTGCCACACCAACAAATGCCCAACCGGCGTCGCCACCCAGGACACCCTGCGCCAGCGTGCCCTCGTGGTTCCGGACAAGGCGCAACGCGTGTTCAACTTCCACCGCAATACACTCAAAGCCCTGGCCGAAATGCTCGCCGCCGCGGGGCTCGATCATCCTTCGCAGCTGTCGGCCAAGCATCTGGTGCGACGCATGTCGGCGACCGAGATCAAACTGTTCTCGCAGTTGCATGTGTTTTTGAAACCGGGGGAATTGCTGACCGGTGAAGTGAATGGCGAGTTTTACTCGCGGATGTGGCAGATGGCGCGGGCGGACAGTTTTGAGCCTAATGAAGTGGCTGCCGCATAGACCGTGTTTGCGCGCGGGAAATGTAGGAGCGAGGCTTGCCCGCGAAGAATGCACCGCGGTTTTTCAGGTATTACGCGTCATCGTTCTTCGCGGGCAAGCCTCGCTCCTACAGATTTCGCCTTAACTGACAGGCATTAAGGCTTGCCGGCGAAGGCGTCCTTAAGAACGCCTTCGCCGGCAAGTCGGATCGCCGCACCGCTGGCTCCTACGAAAAGCGGTTCACTAGCGTTGGCCTCCCCCCGGATGAACAAGCGGGCCTCACTGTCCCCCGCCTTTAGCGTCAGCACCTGTTTCCAGTGTTTGGGAAACAATGCGTCATGTTCAGGACGAGCGTAGCCCGTTACCCACCAGATCCGCCTGGCTTTGAGTTTCAGGGCCGAAAAATCGTTGAATAGAACCGAGTGCAAGGGACGGGGGATGAGTGCCCACCCACCGTATTCTGCGGTTCCCCAAAGGGCGCCTGTCGGTGTTTTGACCACGTACAACCTCGGCTGAATGCCTGTGGGGTTGTAGTACGTGAACGGCAAGTACCAATACAGGTTATCCACAACGATCTCGTCCCCCGGACGAACTTCGCGACCAAGACCTGCGACCACGGCGTCCAGCCTTGCGTCCTTGCGAATGCTTGTTCCGTTCATCTCATCCGTTTGTGCATAGACCGCCGAAAGCCCGTGTACTTCTGCCAATAAAACCAAAGCCATGGCGACAGCGGCGAGAACGGCGTGGCGTTGGCTCCATGTATCCAGCGCGAGTGCAACGATAAGGGGTAACGCGGCGGCGGCGAACACCAGGTATCTGGCGTTGAATACCGGCACGATCAGCGACACCAGAAAAATGGTCAGCACCGGCACAAAGAAATAGCCCACCAGCAAGACGCTGAAAGGTCGCTCATCGCGAGCCTTGAGCAGCACCGCAGCGGCACAAACGACGATCAACACCGAGGGCAACGCACGCCATAAGGATGAGTAACTGGCCGAATCCCCCATCATCACCAGTTGCCAAACGAAGGTCAGCGCTGTTTGCCAGGTGAGCGGCGGTATCCACTCGAGCCCGTCCATGCGCAGCAATTGATCGATGAAATGAGGAATCCAGGGCAGGTACAACACAACGATTGCGCTGTTGGCCACGACCCACGCGCGAAACGATATTGCCGTGGGCCGACCGCCGTCTCGCACTCGCCACCAACAAAGCCAATGCACCAAAACGCACAGCGCGGCGAAGTAATGCGTGTAGAAAGCAGCCGCCATCAGCAGCACGTAAAAAACCGGATAACGCTTTTGATCCGGTGCCTTGATCCACCACACCAACGCCACGGTCGCGCCCATCAGCCAGAAGCCGAGCAAAGTGTACATTCGCACTTCCTGGCTATAACGCACTGACATCGGCAGCAACGCCAACAACAATGCGGCTATCCATGTCGCCCTTCGCGTCGTCACCAGACTCATCAATTTGATACACAGTAACAGCGTGCCGACATCGGCCAGTGCACTCAGGGAACGCGCAGCAAACACGCCATTGCCGAACAGCAACATCCAGAAATGCAGCAAGAGATAGTAAAGCGGCGGATGCACATCCCGCGCTGTCGTGGCCCAGATAAACGCAGGCGAACCCTCAGCCAGCAGCAGGCTATAGGCCTCGTCGTACCAGATGACCGGCACGGTGATGGAGTGAAACCTTGCGAACAACGCGATGGCTACCACGATCACCAGACCTGCCTTGTCGGCCACCCGGGATGAAAAAATTTGGGGAAGAATCATCGATGCGCTCACCAGCTGATCATCCTCATGGCTCACCACTGAAGCGTGGTGATCGGGGTCGGCTCTTTCATGACGATAAAACCGTAATCGCCCAACAGATAGATGCGATAGAACTGGCTCTCCACCAGTGGTGGATAATTCTGGTAACCGACCAGGGTGGCGTTGCGCCGCTCCCTTTCCGCGACCACATTGGTGATGCCCGCCTTGGGCAGGTTTTCAGCCAGCATGAAAAAGTCGATGTTCAGCAGATAACGCAAGACCGGCATCTGCTTGAACGAGCCCGAGGCCGCCACCAGCCAGTGATCGAAGTCACTCACCGCCATGTAAATGCGCTTGGCCTCGCGCAATTGCCGATGGGACGAGATGTCGTGCCCCAGGGAAAACAACGCGCTGGATGCAAATGTGTTCTGCATCGTCAGCACGCGGCCATAGGCGAAGGACAGCGAAAGCATGGCCAACAGAGGCACCGCCAACAGCATTGGCAGCCGCTCATGAATGAACGCCAATGCCAGATAACTCAAATAGAACAACAGCACCAACAGGACCGCAAACCCCATCAAGGTTCTGGCGCCCTCATTGAAGTCGCGGAAAAACAGCGCCGTCCCTGACACCAGCAAGGTCACGACCGGCACTGTCAGCAGACACACCAGGCCCATCACGATTTTTCTCAGCCCGGTGTCGTGGCGTTCCATCACGTTCCGGGCCAGCCGTACACTGCCCACAAGGGCACACAGCAGCAGTGCGGTGAACACCCAGGCGAATCCACCGTGAAACAGCAGCATGACTTTTTCCAGCACCCGGCCGATGTTGGTTTCAAGTTGCAGCCAGGGCGCTGCCGCCCAGTTCAACAACAGCGTTCGATTCTGATTCATGTACGGATAAGCCGTGACGCTGTAGATCAACCCACCGAGCCCTGCCTGGGCGATTTTCCAGCCGATCAATTCGTACCATTGCCGCCAGGCCCACTTGTCATTCGCGCCCCTGAGCAGTTCCAGGCAGCACAGCCCCAGAAACACATTCAGGCTCACCTGATAGAGCCCCAGCGCCAGCGCAATCAGGAAGGCCGGCACCAGCCATTGCAGAATGCGCGAGGGATGACGAAAAGTGATCGCGTAAATCACCGCCACCAGGCTCATGGCAATGGTCGCCCCGTCATATTGATAAGACAGGTTCTGCAGGAAGAACGGGTTGTACCAGAGCGGCAACAGCACCAGGCAGCAGGACATTGTCGGCTGCGGGTAGTAATGGAACGTCAGGCTGGTCAACGCAAAAGCCATGGCCAGCGTGGCGATCAACAGCGGTAAAGGAAAGATGTTCGGTGCGCCATCGCTGAACGTCAGCAGGTTGTAGAACAGCTCGGTGAACAATCGCCCCTGCCCTGCCCAGGCAGTACCGGCCGACAGCGACCGCCAGTTGTCATCGATGTAGGGATAGTCGGCGAGGATCAGCGGAAAGACATAAACCAGCGTCGCGATCAAAAAAAACAGCCAGACCTGACGACGCCCGAGCTCTCTGCTGAAAAAGTCGCCCAGTCTACCCATGCTAAAGCCCGATCCGGTCTTTGCCGCCGATGACGTCCTTGACCACATAACGGGGTCGATGCTTGGCCTCGATGTAGATGCGGCCGACATACTCACCGAGGATGCCGATACCGATCAGTTGGACACCGCCGAGAAACAGAATGGCCGTCATCAATGAGGGATAACCGGGGACGCTGTTACCGAAGAAAATCTTGTCCAGCACCATGTAAACCGCATACAGCACCGCGAAGATCGAAATGCCGCCTCCGATGTAAGTCCACAATCGCAACGGCACCGTGCTGAACGAGGTAATGCCTTCCAGCGCCAGGTTCCACAGTTTCCAGCCATTGAACTTGCTGCGTCCTGCCACTCGCCGGGCCCGCTCGTATTCCACCACCGCCGTGGTGAACCCGGCCCAGGACAGCACGCCTTTCATGAACAACTGATGCTCGGGAAGCGCGCGAATCACATTGACCACCTTACGGTCCATGAGCCGGAAATCCCCGACGTTCTCTTCGATCCGGGTGTAGGAAATTCTGTTCAGCAGATGATAGAAGAGCGAGGCGCTGTGGCGTTTCAAATAACTGTCACTGTCACGATTGCGGCGTTTGGCGAGCACCACATCGGCGCCTTTTTGCCACTCGGCAATCAACTGCGGGATGACGCTGATCGGATCCTGCAGGTCCACATCCATAGGGATCACCGCATCGCCAGTGGCGTATTCCAGCCCGGCAAACAACGCCGGCTCCTTGCCGAAGTTGCGCGAGAAGTTGATCAGCAATACCTGTTCATCGACCTGTGCCAGCGCCTTGGCCTGCTCAGCCGTCCGGTCGGTACTGCCGTCGTTGATGAACACGATCTCGACTTCACACGGATCAAGTTTCAATTCGCGACGCACCGCCTGATAAAACAGACTGATCGTCTGCTCTTCGTTGAATACCGGAACAATCAGCGAAACTTTCACATTTCACACTCCTGAAAAACGAAGTGTAGATGTTCGACAGACCGCCATCAGGGGACGTTCTGGTGCGCGAGCTGCCCGGCGGACCGACGGACACGCCCTCGCGATTCGTTCGCTATAGACCGCTGAGACATTCGGTAATATCCGGTCTTTTGCAATTACCGGCGAATCACGCCACCCTGCGCGCCCCTCACTCCTACCCAACAACCCCGTTCAAGAGCCCGCCGTCATGACGTTTGAACGCGATCACCGAATCGACTTTTTTCGCGGCCTGGCCCTGATCTTCATCTTCTGGGATCACGTGCCACAAAACCCGCTCGCGCAGTTCACGGTGCGCAATGTCGGTTTCAGCGATGCGGCGGAGATTTTCGTGTTCCTCGCCGGATACGCGGCCGTGCTGGCCTACGGTAAAATCGCCCGGCGCGACGGCTTCATGGTCGCCACGGTGAAAATTCTGCGACGCGCCTGGGTGCTTTATGTGGTGCATATCTTTTTACTGGCGCTGTTGATGGGCATCGTGTTTTTCGCCAACAGCCACGTGGAAACCCGCGACTTGGTACAGGAAATGGGCTTGCAGTATTTCCTCAGCAATCCGCAGCAGGCGTTGATGGATGAGTTGTTGCTGCGCTTCAAGCCGAACCTGATGGACCCATTGCCGCTGTATATTTTGTTGCTGCTCGGCCTGCCGCTGGTGCTGCCGATGCTGCTGCGCAAGGCTGAATACGTGGTGGGGTTGTCGGTGGTGGTGTATCTGCTGGCGCCCTGGCTTCAGTGGAACCTGGCGGGCACCGACGGTGGCGTGTGGTTTTTCAATCCGATGGCCTGGCAGCTGCTGTTTATTCTCGGCGGCGCGGCGGCAATTCGCGGGCAAAAGCCTCGGGTGGCGCAGCCTCGAGCGCTGACTCGGCAGCCGGTTTTTATCGCAGCGCTGAGCTATCTGATGGTGACCGGGCTGGTCGCGCTGTCGTGGAAGTGGCCGACCGTGCACGAGGCCTTCATGCCACAACGGCTCGGCGAATGGCTCTATCCGATCAGCAAGACCAACCTCTCGCCGGCACGCCTGCTGCACTTCCTCGCCCTCGCCTACGTCACCGCCAAGCTGTTGCCGGACACGGGCTGGACGCAGAACTGGCTGGCGCAGCAAAGTTGTCGCATGGGTCGTTACTCGCTGGAGGTATTTTGCCTTGGCGTGTTGCTGGCGCCGTTGGCGGACATGCTCAACGCCTTGGGCGGGAACGCACTGGCGATGCAGCTATTCAGCGCACTGCTGGGGGTCGGGATGATGGCGTTGCTGGGAGTTTGGCTGGATTTCAACAAGCGGTTGAATCGGCCGATATCCGTGGCAGCCGTTTAACGTCAAAAGATCGCAGCCTTCGGCAGCTCCTACGCCGACCGAGTACACCCGCAACATCGCGGATGTACACAAATCCCGTAAGAGCTGCCGCAGGCTGCGATCTTTTGATCTTCCATAATGCAAAAGCCTCGATCATTCAGACCGGGGCTTTTGTATTTCTGGCGTTACAGACTCAAGAAGCCGAACGCACCGCACCTTGCGACACATTGGTCGGTTGCAGCTTGAACACGTAGAACAACACCGTCAGCAGCACCAGGAAAGCAGGCCCGACATACAGCGCCACGCGAGTGTCCGGGAAGTACGCCATCAGGCCAACCACCAGCACCAAAAAGGCCAGTGCCAGATAAGAACTGACCGGGAACAGCCACATCTTGTATTTCAGGCCGGCACGTTCGCTCGCGCTCAGGCCTTTGCGGAACTTGAGCTGGGCCAGCAGGATCATCACCCAGGTCCAGATCGCGCCGAAGGTGGCAATCGCGGTGACCCAGACAAAGACTTTCTCCGGCACCAGATAGTTAAGCAACACGCCCAGCAGCAAGGCACCGATCGACAGCAGCAGCGCACGACGCGGCACGCCGTTGTTCGAGGTTTTGGCGAAACCGGCCGGGGCCTGGCCGTTCTGCGCCAGGCTGTAGAGCATGCGCCCGGTGCTGAAGATGCCGCCGTTGCAGGACGACAGCGCAGCGGTGATCACCACGAAGTTGATGATGCCGGCGGCAGTCTTGATGCCCAGACGCTCGAAGGTCATCACAAACGGGCTGCCTTGGGTGCCGATTTCGTTCCATGGGTAGATCGACAGAATCACGAACAGTGCGCCGACATAGAACAGCAGAATCCGCCAGAACACCGAGCCGATCGCATTGGGGATGGTCTTCTGCGGGTTCTTGGCTTCACCGGCCGTCAGGCCGATCATCTCGACGCCAAGGTAGGCGAACATCACCATTTGCAGGGACATCAACACGCCTTGCACGCCGTTAGGCATGAAGCCGCCGTGGGCCCAGAGATTGGAAATCCCTAGCGCCACGCCGTCGTTGCCGAAACCGAACGCGATCACGCCGATGCCGCCGATCACCATTGCAATGATGGTGACGATCTTGATCAGCGCGAACCAGAATTCGAACTCGCCGAAGGCTTTCACCGCGATCAGGTTGATCGAGCCCATGCTGATCAACGCCGCCAGGGCCCAGATCCAGCGCGGCACGTCGGGGAACCAGACGCCCATGTACACCGCCACCGCGGTGATTTCCGCGACGCAGGTCACCAACCACAGGAACCAGTAGTTCCAGCCGGTCAGAAAGCCTGCCAACGGGCCGAGATAGTCTTGGGCATAACGGCTGAACGAGCCGGCGACCGGGTTGTGCACGGCCATCTCGCCGAGGGCGCGCATGATCACCAGGATCGCCAGACCGCCGATGATGTAGGAGAGCATGATGGCCGGTCCGGCCATTTCGATGGCCTTGGCCGAACCCAGGAACAGGCCGACGCCGATACAGGCGCCGAGCGCCATCAAGCGAATATGCCGTTCGCCGAGTTCGCGTTTGAGCGGACCGCCCTGAGCGGTTTCGCCGTGGGGCAGGTGATTGCCGACTGGCATAGGTACAACCTCGTCTTGTTATTGGATATGACCACCGAGTGTCGAAGCGTCGGCGGATAAGCCTTGGCTTGCAGGAAACCGCGCTGCTTCGTGGGCAGAGCGCGTCTTGCAGGGCAACCTGAAAGATCAGCGGGGCGTCAGTATAAAAACCTTGATGCAGGTTTTTTCACTCTATAAACCACAAGATTCAGCGGGAGTTGTCGCGAAGAAGCCAGTAGACCCGTCGGATCAACTGGCGAATGTAGGAAAACTCGCCACTGAAAACGGCGGCGAGTATTGCACAAGGACGGTGCAGTGACGTTTTTACCTTATGTTTTTTAGCTGTAACGAAGGCTGGTTTGCCCTCCCGGGGCTATGCGGGGACGGCCGCGGGAGTGTCGCTTCGCTGCGCGGTTCTGGCGACTACTTTCACCGGTTTGGCACCGGTCTTCACGATATGCGCTTCGGGATACGCCCTGACGATCCGGGTGGGGTCATCAAACCAGCCAGGATCATTTCTGGAAAAACTGTGGATGACCGGCGCGCCATACTGAGCCTGGTAGTGCATTGTCCACTGACGCGCTGTGCGGTCATATTTCATGTAGGAAAATCCGGTCAGTACCGTATCGGCGTTGCCGTTCTGATCATAACGCACGCCATAATCCGGAAACTCCATGGCAGCACTTTGTCCCCACCCATGTTCATGAGCGGGAAGGTCGATGTATTGAGCCGCTTCCTTGCCGGATTCGACATGGCGCACACGCAGAGAATTTTCTGCCATCTGATCCACCGTAAATGAACACCCACTGAAACTCGGCGTGAAGACGTGGTCAGCGTCCGCCCATCCTGGATGAGCAGGAATATCCGCATAGCCGCCCTGTGGAACCCAATAACCGTGTACCGAATCAAGTTGACCAGGCAACTCGCCGGCCTTCAATTCCACCACCTTCAAGGCATTGAACTCTGTTTTCACCGCGCCGGAAGTCTTCATTCGCAGCATGGAAAAAATCATCGTTCCCCCACCTTCCTTATTGACCAATTGCGGGTCCACGTTGGGGAAACTTGACCAATGCCTGGGATTGAAAAGGTCACTGTTTATCGCCAGCTTGCCGAACTCCGAGTCCGACAACGCTTGGTGAATATCGGTCGGGCTGGCGGTATAAGGAACGTCTTGAAACTTGCCCCAATAGCGCGACAGATGGAGGACGTCCTTGCGCCCCACTACTTCAATGACGGGCTCCGACAAACCGTTTGGCAAGCGCTCGCGCGTAACAGGCGAACGGATCCAAATGGCTATGGCAGGGGTTTCAGGAGCCGGTATCTCCCCCCTGAATTCGCCGGAATGCAGTCCATCGACCCCGTCGGTGACATTGCCGCCGCGTGTTGACAACGGTTGCCATTGATCCGGCGCCACTTGCCAGAGCCTGGTGCCGTGCACCCGATTGGTAGCCGGATTGACAATGATGACGTCCGTCAGACCGCCGCTCAGGGTGAAATCATTCCTGATCCAATACACCGCCTCTTTGCCGGTTGCATCAATGTTGCGGATGTAAAAGCGCTCCCCGTCGGCACTTCGAAAAATACCGTGGGCATTGGCTTCCAGACCGGCGATATCTGATGGCTTGACGGCGAAAGCACTCAAGTCCTTGTTGTCCAATCCCCCAAGAACGAAGCGGCCAGGCTTTGGCCGAAAATCGCCCGGGGCGCCATAAAGCCGATTGTTCACAGGATTGTAGTGATACCACTGTTCGTTTTTTAACACGCCCACGCCATCGATACTCTGCTCTCCTATCTTCCAGGTACCTATCAGCGTCGGTCCGTGCTCTATACTTAACGCCTGCAATAAACCGTTGCTGTCCGCAACTCCCCGCAACTTTATGATTTGTTGCAGCCCTCGGGTTCCCAAGAACTTGAGCCCACTGCCCAGAAGCAGGCCCAGATCGCGCAACGCGTTCACCGGGTTGAGTTCGGTAATGACGACTGCTCCTATTATTTTCGCTGCCTTGAGTGTTTTGCTAATGGCTGAGGCTGTCGTGGCACCGATCTTCGCTAGTTTTGCAGTGACACTTGCCCCGGCGGTCACGAACCCCAATACATCCAGGAATAGATCCATTGCGCCGTCGACATAGTTGCCTTTTATGAAATTGGTAATGGCTGACTTGAACGGGATCAGGTCAACGACGAAATCAATAACCTTCTGCATGACCGCGTCTTCGCGGTCTTGTGTGGTCAGGCCTTTGGCTGCCTTCAAAATGTCCTCATTGTCCAGATCGAGATGTTGAACAAAGGCCTCGGCGATCAGTTGGGTTCTCTCGCTCGAATAACTGGCGAGCAGCAATGAGCTGTTTTGCGGTTGTGAGGACAGCTCTGCGGCTTTCGCTTTGTCAGCTAGGTAAAAGGGTTCGATGGTGTACTGGATGCTGGGGACAAATGGGTCGACGCGCTGTATCGGTGCTGCTGGATCGTAGGGTTTGCTATCGATAACCCCCCGCTTCAAATCAATTTCATAGAGTGTTGTGTCGACCTTCACAGTCAGGGTGTTGCGTGTGGATATCAGGTTTTTGCCGAAAAAACCCATGCTTAACCTGTAGGTCTTATGCTGATAGAACGAGACGTTGCCATATTCCAGATTTTTTCTGTCCTCCAGCGGCAACTCGGATATCAGATGTTTTACGGTCAGGCGGGCACCTTCCTTGAGGTTGCTGACAGCACTGTCAAATCGAGCCTGGAAGGTGTCTCTCACGCCGAGTTCGAGAGGTGCATTGATCTCGCCAAGAAGGGGGCGCAAGCGTGGATCGCGAGTAGTCCATCGATAATAAGGAGGCCCTCCCATCATGGCGATGTCCAACAGGGAATATCTGCCATTGAGTGTCGGGTTCAGCGAGACGGAAAAATCGCTGGGATCTATCGCAACTTCCTGCTCCAGAAGCCGCTCTTCAAAAGGAATGTCACCTTTAAACTTCGACTTGAGCCTGGCCAGCGCGATGTCTTTGCGACTTGGAATCTGGCTGTTCAAAAGGATCAAAGCATTGAGCCGATCGGTCAGTTGCTGATTGAATTGCGTTTTCACCTTTTCTAATTGGGTGCTGGTGTAACGCTCCTCGTATTGTCTTTCTATCACACCATTGACGACGCCCCAGTCCGCCAACGCGATTGCATGGACCTGTCCGGTAACTTCCGGGTCGATCAGCGCGGCGCTTTCGGCGCTAGCCATGACTTGGGCAAACGTCATGTACGGCACCTTTCCGGGTGTGTGCGCTTCGATCGTCCGCGCAGCGACAGTCAGGTTGAACCATGCCGTGCTGCCGTATTTCAAGTTGTCGGGTAAATCCTCAATGAGAAACTCGGGCGCCTTCCAGGCCAGCACCAGGGACGCGGTCAATCCGGCCAATCCACGGCTGCTCGCGCTTGTTTTAATCAAGTAATCAGAAAGCTTCCTGAACACCGCCGAGGCAGGTTTGCCCCAGTGTTTATGATTTACCAGATCGAAACCGGCGACCATGTTGAACGAGGGACGATCAAGGGGGCCTTGATTCAGCACCAACTGGATGCCGGCCATCGCGTATTCGTTGACGCTGACATCTGTGGCAATCCCGTTCAAGCGGTTTTCTACCGCCTCCCCCAGGGCCTGACCACGCGGGCTGGTGATGAGTGTTTCCAATGCCGAGGGCGGATCCAGAAGTGCTTCATTTGACAGTGGCTTGTCGTAGTTCAAAAGGTCCAGTATTCCCAGACCCGGTGTCGAACTGTTGTCGAGGCTATCCAGATAGCGGCAGGCGGCGTCTAACGCTTCTTGCTTTTGAGCGACAGTCAGAGGAACCGGCCAGGACAATGCTCCGCCAAAATTGCCAAACAAGTGCGGCGAAACCTTTTCGACTTCCAGGTAGGCTGAAACCTTTTCGATTTGATTGTTATCAGATGACGAAAAAGCATCAGCAACGGATTCATTAGATTCAAACATTCGATCTTCCCTGATGGATTAAATTGAATCGAAAGTAAATAACAAAACCTCACCAAAGAAAAAGCCATCAAGCATTACCAAATACATGTATTACCAATTACATGATTTTGATTTTTTATGTTACCCACTTCAAACACCCCAATTAACCTACCCATCTGCAGAATCATTTAAAGATTGGTTGCACACTTGGACTTTGCTTTTGCAGAGCTTACTGGCTTACTGGCATCAAATTAACTTATAAAAGGCTACAACATGTCTGAGCAACGAGACGCTGCGCCGCTGCCTGTTCAAAACGCTGATAACAATCAGACCCTGCTTGCCGAACATATTCGGATCGTTAAGGCGGCAACCCCATTGCCATTGCTGGATATGTCGAAAGAAAACCTGAAGATGTTGAAAAACTGCAGTCCTGACGCACCGGACTGGATAAAACATGCGTCGGCGCAACAACGTGCTGAAGCGAGGCATTTGGTTGAAGAAAGTATTACGGCCCATACGGCGTTGAATAATTTAATGGCCGTGATAAAAACACCGCACGACTTTGCGGCGCCATTACTGACCCAAGCGATTAAATCCCGGTGTGGGCTCGACCTCGATGTTTACGAGGTGATGGTGGATTTGTCGTTCGAAAGCGATTTTCATACGTCGCATGTTTCGCCCACTACGCTGCTGGAGGCGGCGCTGCACAACAGCCGGGAAGATAAACGACACGTATTTTTTTTCACGCCCCAGTGCTACACCCAAGAAACAGACGGCACGCGGAAAAATATCGGGCTTGATGTCCACACGTTCATCACAGTGTGCAGATCGCTCGATCTCGGGAAACAGTATCAGGCCCATATACAGCGTGCCTTGAAATGGAACGAGGCCCAAGCGAAAAAGCAACTGAGTGTTCTATTCATCAACTATCAGAAAGCGGCTCTCAAGGCAGTAGCTTTTATCGCATTGTGCAAAGGTGATATTCAGCCGAAACACCATGAAGCATTGATGTCCGTAATAAACACAAATAACGAAGCCCATATCGATGGAAAACCAGTCTGGTATCGCGGTTTGAGCTTCAATGGCAGACCGTTACACAGCTGCATCGTATTCGAAATTGCCGATCCGGACGATGGAAGTGTTCTGGACGATATCCTGCCAATCTTTGCCGATTACGACAGGAATGATTTCATTGCTTATATCCCTGACGATCCCGCTCATCCGATAAAGCACTATGCATCCATCAAGGAATTCAAGGAACGGCTGATCGAACAGTTCGTGAACCGGCAGGAGGCTGATGCGCCGGAAAGCCCCTCGGCTTATCAAAAATTCTTTAGTCGTTTCAGCAAATACCGGGATCGTTCCGCGTTCTTTTCCAGCTTTGTTGAAGAACACCTTGCGACGGTTGCCGGTAAACCACGATTCTGGGATCAACCGATTCGTCAGCAGAAGCAGCATCCCGACTTCAAATTGCAGTTACGTGCGCGCGACCCCTCGGGTGATCCCTGGACGCAGCATTTTGACCTGTGGGCAAAACTGTATGAGGACTTTGTCTTGCGCACCTTTCAGGATGCCGGCGACGTGGTCGTGTCCAACGCCGATGCCGATGAACGCGATGGGCAATCGTTGCTCGGTATTTTCCTTGAAGTAGGGTTCGCCACTCTGAATCTGCTGTCTTTCGCCATACCGCCATTGGGGGTGGTGATGCTCGGTATTTCGGCGACTCAGTTGATGGAAGAGGTCGTGGAAGGTGTCGTGGAACTCAGCGAAGGTGACAAGCAGGCAGGCTGGGCACATATCACCGACGTGCTGCTGAACCTGGGCATCGCGGTTGCAACACTGCCTGTGTTTTCGGCCATTCATTCAGAATTCGTACCGATTGAAACATTGGGTGGGCAAAAGCGGCTATGGAAGCCCGACCTGACGCCCTATCGCAGCGAAGTGTCGCTGGAGGGGCTGGTGCCTGATGCCCTGAATCAATATCAGATTCAGGGCAAACACTATGTTCAGGTCGAAGGTGGCGTTTATGAGAGGGTCAATGAACCCGCCACCGGTCGGTCGCGCATTCACCATCCAAAGAGACCGCAAGCCTATCAGCCGATCATCGAGCAGGATCGCGCCGGCGAATGGCAGCCTGTGCTCAAGCGCCCACCGAAAGCCGCCCCGCCGCAGGCACGCGGTTTCAGCAACCAGGACGTGCGCCGCATGGCGGTCAAGGTCAAAGAGATCGCGGGCCTCTCCCCTTCTTCAAAAGGCATCTACCGGAGTGCCGACGGACAACGGTTTTATATTCGCAACATCGACGCGAAGGGCAAGATCGGCGTGTATCGGGTCAGAAATGACTTCAATCTCGGCGCCGAGATCGTCGATGTGACGATTGTCGATCCGCACACCAATCGAACCACGGGACGCAGGCTCTGGCAGGCGGCGCCTGATCAATGGCAGCCATTGTCGTTGCGCGGTGGGGAGAACGCCGAAGTCACGACTGAAACGGAGGCAGCCGCAGCTTCCTCGCAAGCCAAACCTGTGCCTGAAGTGCCCGCCAGGCCCGTTTGGATTCGCCCGCCCTTCAACCGCGAGCGCTTGCCGAACGGGCTATGGGAACCGAAGATCGAAGTGGTTGCGGCCAAGGACGTATGGGTTCTGTCCTATGAATGGGGAAAGATTGAATACGTTCCCTATTCAACCAGAGCCACCTACATTCACCGAGCGCTGTCGGCTCCGGAGTTTGGCACCCTGTCCATCAGTGGTGAACTGATGAATCCGCTGACCGGGCAATATTCACGGGAGACTCGTCCCTTCGACATCCCTTCGCAACTCGCACACAAACAAGGTGGCGGCGAAATGATGTTTTCCATGCAGCGCATGACTCACTCCGCAGCGCCAGGGGGTGAGTTCAATGCGCTGAAGGTTGTGGATCTGGCCGCCGGCGAGTTGCCAGGCCAGGCAGATACGGTAAGGGGATATTGGGCGCCGCAGGGTGGTTACGTGGATATTCCGGTTCACCCGCAATGGGCTGAGCCCGACCATGTCTTCACGCCTTCATTCAGCGGATGCTCGCTGGTGGTGGATCAAATGGACGAAAACGTTCTGCGTGTACGGCATGTCGAAGGTGGCAAGGAAGCGGCGCAATACAACGACTTGCCCGCTCACGAGCATGGCTGGGGGCTGAGCACCGCCATGGAGTATCCGGATTACGGACTGCTGAACGATGAAAACGGCAATGCCTACATGGTTTTGACCGGGTTTGCCTACCTCAAATATGACCGTGAAGCGGGCAAATGGACACTTCACTATCAATCCGTGCGGGGCGCACCGGTGATTGCCCGTTATTCAAAAAGCGAACCCGGCTGGTTCGACAAACCTGCCAGAGAGGTCAAGGTTTTTTCACGAGAAAAGGTCATCAAGACTGATTCCAAAGTGGTAAAAACCGTCGCCGTGTCCATGGGGCATCGCAACGCAGACCTCGCCATCCCCGCTTGAGCGGCGAGTTCCCGTCAAGGGCGGAGCATTTCAGTGCTTCAATGCTCGCGCCCTTCACAATTCCCTCTCCCATCGCCAACCACCGTCTAAGCTTCAAACAAGTCCGATCAATCTGCGTGAATGGATCAATCGACTATGGGCGCTTTGTGGCAAACCGATTCGAGTAAAACTGTGGTTCCGACTGAACGAGTGGATGAAGCGCCTTTACCTGAGAAACCCCGTCGTTCCCGGCACGGCTGGGGGGCTTTCTGGTTGCTGCTGCTGATTATTGTGATTGTCCTGGGCCTCGCCGCGGCCAAGGAAATGCGCACCTCCAAGTTTCAGGCCCGGGAAATCAGCCAATATGCCGCCTCGCTGAAGTACGAGCTGCAGCCTGGCCCCAGCGACGCCATACGCTACCCTGGCGCAGGCCCTTTCGATCAGCGTTTGGGTTATAGCGCCATGGATGAGTTTCTGACGCGCCTGCTCAAGCGCAATTACGTGGTGGCGGCACAAACCCGTTTTTCCCCGGCGCTGATGAAGTACAGCGACAACTTTTTCGTGCCCTATGCAGAGAAAATCCAGGCCGGGCTGTCGATCACCGATTGCCGCGCGGCCCCGCTGTACCAGTTCAAATATCCACAACAACTCTATTCAAGCTTTTCGGCGATCCCGCCGGTGGTGGTCAGCAGTTTGCTGTTCATTGAAAACCGCTTTTTGCTCGATTCCCGCCAGCCTTTGGCCAACCCCGCCGTGGATTGGCCACGGTTCGGCATGGCGGCGTGGTCCCAGGTGGCCAAGTTGTTGCGCCTGCCCGGCCAGTCGGCGGGCGGCAGTACGCTGGCCACTCAGCTGGAGAAATATCGACACTCGCCCGATGGCTTGACGGTGTCGGGGGCGGAGAAGATCCGGCAGATGATTTCCGCCAGCGTGCGGGCCTATCAGGCGGGGCCGGAAACCCTCCAGGCCCGGCAAAATGTAGTGCGTGACTACCTCAACAGTGTTCCGCTGTCGGCGGTACCGGGCCACGGTGAAGTGCATGGCATGGCCGAAGGTTTGCGCGTCTGGTACGGCGCCGATTTCAACCAGGCCAACGAACGGCTTGCCAGCACCGACACGGATCCGAAAAGTCTGTCGGAAAAAGGCCTGGCCCTGCGTGAAATGCTGTCACTGATGATCGCTCAACGGCGCCCTTCCCATTACTTGACCAAGGGTCGTGATGAATTGGCCAGTCTCACCGACAGCCATATTCGCCTGTTGTCTCAGAACGGCGTGATCGATGCGCCACTCGCGGCAGCAGCATTGGCCAGTAAGGTGACTTACCGCGACTGGGCCACGCAGCCCACCATTCAGCCCATCGAAACCAACAAGGGCATCAGTGTGGCGCGCAGCCGTCTGGCCGGGTTGCTCAACCGTCCGCTGTATGACCTCGACCGCCTCGACCTGTCTGCCACCAGCACCTTGCAAGGCGAGCTGCAAACCCAGGCCACCGCCTACCTCAAGCACTTGGCGGACCCGGTCTATGCCGCGGAAATCGGCCTGATTGGCGAACGCCTGCTTACACCCACCAGCACCACGCAGGTGCGCTACAGCTTCACTCTGTTTGAACTGACCCCGGACGGCTCACGGGTGCGGGTGCAGACCGACAGCACCGACCAGCCGTTCGACATCAATGAAGGCAGCAAGCTGGAACTGGGCTCCACCGCAAAAATGCGCGTGCTCACCACTTATCTGCAAGTCATCGCCGAGCTGCACGAAAAGTACGCAGAGTTGAGCGTCCCTGAACTGAAAAAAGTCGAGGTCCCGGACCAGGACCGTCTGAGCCGCTGGGCCATCGATTACCTGATGCAGAACAAAGACCGCAACCTGCCAAACATGCTGAATGCCGCGCTGGATCGCAAATACTCCGCCAGCCCTGGCGAGGCCTTTTTCACCGGGGGCGGGCTGCACACGTTCGTTAACTTCCGCAAGGAGGACAACGGCCGCCTGCCGACCCTGCGCGATGCCATTCGTGAGTCGATCAACCTGCCGTTCATTCGGCTGATGCGTGACCTGGTGCGTTACAGCACCTATTCCGGCCCAAACAGCAGCGCCGAATTGCTCAAGGACGATCGCGACCCTCGACGTCAGGAATACCTGGCCTCATTCGCCGACCGGGAAGGGACCTCATTCCTGCTGAAGTTCTGGAAGAAGTACCGCAACAAGGATACCCAGGCGCGGCTCGAAACCTTTCTCGACGGCATGCGCCCGACGCCGATTCGCATGTCCGCCGTGCATCGTTATCTATTCCCGCAGGCCGACCAGGAAAGCTTCAACACCTTCGTACGCTCGCACCTCAAAGGCGCCAAGCTCAAAGAAAAACTGACCGATGAACGCCTTGAACGTCTCTACTTGAGCTACGGCCCAGGCAGCTACGATCTGCCGGACCAGGGCTTCATCGCCAAGGTTCACCCGCTCGATCTGTGGCTGATCGGCTACCTGTTGAACAACCCGGACGCCAAGTTCAGCCAGATCGTCAAGGCCAGCCAGTTCGAACGCCAGGAAGTCTACAGTTGGCTGTTCAAAAGCCGCCACAAGGGAGCCCGTGACAGTCGGATCCGCACCATGCTGGAGATCGAAGCGTTCCTGGACATTCACCAGCGCTGGCAGAAAGTCGGTTACCCGTTCGATCACCTGGTGCCGTCACTGGCCACCGCCATCGGCAGTTCCGGCGACCGTCCGGCAGCCTTGGCGGAACTGATCGGCACCATCCTCAATGACGGTGTGCGGATGCCGACGCTGCGCATCGACAGTTTGCACTTCGCGGCCAATACACCGTACGAAACCAAACTGATCAATGACCCGGACGTCGGCAAACGGGTGATGCCGTCCGAAGTCGCCACGGCCATGCGTGAAGCCTTGTCGCAAGTGGTGGATGCTGGCACGGCCAAACGTATCTCTGGCAGTTTCACCCTGCCCGATGGCAGACCGTTGGCCATGGGCGGTAAAACCGGCACCGGTGATAACCGCATTGAAGCCGTCGGTTCGGGTGGACGGATTCTCAGCTCGAAATCGATCAACCGCACCGCGACCTTCGTGTTCTACATCGGCGATCGTCACTTCGGCACGATGACAGCATTCGTGCCCGGACGATCGGCCGAAACGTTCAAATTCACGTCGGCATTGCCGGTGCAGGCGCTCAAGGGCATGGCACCGATCCTGATGCCCTACCTGCAACCGGGTAGCCATGTCGCGTGTCAGCCCGTGCCGATATCGCGACTGTGAATTTTTGCGCAGCAGGTGGTATTTAATTATTTTTCAGATTCGAATATTCAACGGTTTAGCGGCAAGAAGCGCTGTTTGAGCACAGATATTCAGACTTTTTTTTTGAGCCCCAACCGATAGGCTGATCATTCTTAAAACAATCAAGGATGATTGACATGCCTGACTCCCCCACACCGGCCAAAAACACCAATAAAGGCCGGCACTACGCGTTCATCAAGAACAACATCAACGACCATTTCAAAACCGCCACCCTCAGCAGAGGCCGGGCGCTGACGGCTACTGGCTTGAAAGTAGAGCCGTGGTACGCCACGGCGCCCGCCGCCCTTCACGACAAGCTCAAAGCCGCCAACCTCAAGGCTTGGGGCACGCAGAACAAAGTCGACCAACTGTTTGAAAAACTGCAGGACGTCCACTCCTTTGCCGCGCCCCTGCTCCAGGCGAAGCTCAAGGAACGATACGGAATCGAGAATGACGTCAAGACAACTTACCTGCGCCTGTACATACCCGCGGACCAGCCCTGGTACGTGATTGACCTCTCTGGCGGCGTCACTGCCCGAACCGTCTCCCTGCTGGATGCAGCGCTACACAACTTCGCACGAGCCGAAACGGTCGATGCCGATTCGCAGTTCATCACTAAACCTGACAAACGTGGGCACTTCGATGTATTACCGATCAAACATAAAATGACCATCAGGCAGTTCCACGCGCTTTGCCGGGAACTGGATATTGGCGCGCTTTACAAAAAACATCTTGAAAGCTATCTGCTTCCCGGCGAATCAGTAGCCGAAGCCGTCATGAAGTACAAAGTGACCGAAAGTCAGAAAGACGCACTCACCGTTGCCGCGCAGCTGGCGTTGACGACTGGGGATATCCAGTACGATGCCTACAAGCTGATGCTGGATCTGGCACAGGACAAACCTCGACTGCTCCTCAATGGGAAACAGATGCTGTGCTGCGACCTGTCCATGATGGACACTCGTCTGACCGGCATCGTGCTGTTGATTCACGCCGCATGGGATAGCCGTGGTATTGGACGGTTCATTGCATACGTCCCCCATGATCCTGATCACCCGCTCAAGGAGTACGAATCCACAGAGGCTTTCACCCATGAGCTGGCGCGCCAATTGCGCGAAGACAAAATCGGCGCATCATCGCAGTTGAGTTATCGACAATTCTTCAGCCAATTCGTCGATCAGCAGCAGCGCGGGCACTTCTTCGCCAACCTGGAGCAACGTCTCTTTACCGTCAAATGGCACAGAAATGAGGATCCGACAGACCAGCGTCCGACATGGCGCAAGGAGCCTGTGCTTCGCCCCCGATTGCAAATCGAGCATGTGCCGCTAAGTGGGGATTACTGGCGGCATGCCTACCAGCAAAAGCTCAACAAGATCCTCAACGACGCCCGTGAAATCGCCGTATCCACTGCTGACACGGACAGCAAAGCACGCTGGGCGTGGTGGGACAACTTCAAGAAAATCGTCTCGGACATTTTCAATGTCGCGCTGCTGATCGCCACGCCCTTCGTGCCAGGGCTGGGCGAATTGATGATGGCCTACACGGCGTATCAACTGACCACGGATGTCATCGAGGGTGTTGTCGACCTGGCAGAAGGGGTCTGGCAAGAGGCAGCCGAACATGTGATCAGCGTGGTCACGGATGTCATTCAGCTCGCCGCTTTTTCCGCTGGTGCACAGATTGGCGAAACCTTGCGCGTCAAGCTGTCACCGCGCGTCGACGCCATGCAGCAGGTCAAGCTGCCCGATGGCAAGGCCAGTTTGTGGCACCCGGATCTGGCACCTTATGAACGCAAAGACCTGACCCTCTCGCCCGACTCGAAACCCGACCGGTATGGCTTGCATCAACATGGCAACGAGAACATTTTGCCGCTGGATGGCAAGTTGTATTTCGTCGAAAAAGCCTCGGCCGCACCAACCTCCAACCTGCACCGCATCAAACACCCGACCCGCACGAACGCTTACCGGCCGCAGATCGAACACAACGGTCACGGTGCCTGGCTGCATGAGGCGGAAAGTCCACTCGAGTGGGAGGAAAGCACTTTGATGCGACGCCTGGGACACAGCGTCGAACGCTTTTCGCCCGCCGAACTGGAACAAATCCGTATCAGCAGCGGGACCGAGCCCGAGGCATTACGTCAGATGCACCTGAAGCACAACCCGCCACCGCCGCTGCTTGCAGACAGCATCAAACGCTTTGGCGCCTATGACGACGCCCTCACCGCGAGCGCCAATATTCGTGATGGGCAGCCAATCGACCCGCAATCGGCGTGGTTCCGCTCGATGCTGACGAACCTGCCGGGCTGGCCGTCGAAGCGGGCGCTGGAAGTGCATGAACGGGGTTATTCGCAAAAGTACGGCAACCCCCAGGCGCTGGACAGCGACACGCTGAGTATCAGTACCGACGATCTCAACGCCGGACGGTTGCCGGAGCGTGTGGTGGACTTTCTCAGCGATGGCGAACTCAATACGCTGCTCGGGCGCGAGGTCGCCCCGCAGGCGCGTGTCACCACGTTGCGCAATCGCCTTGCCGATGCTGTTGATCAGCAAATAAGCGAGGTGTCCGGGTATGTCTACCGATCCGCCGAGCGCTCGAACAAGGCCGATGTGCGCGTGTTGAAAAAGACCTTCCCCGAGTTGCCACTCACCCTGGCCGAAAAAGTCGTGAGTCATGCCAGCCCCGCCGAGCTGCAACGCATCGTCGACGAGGATCGCTTGCCGCTGCGCCTGAAAGCTCAGGCGCGGGAACTCGACTTCGAAGCGTCTGCCAGCCGCGCTTATGACGGTTTTTTTCATGATGATCTGATGACCGCGCAAACCGAGCGGCTGGGTCTCAATGTGCTCAGGCTCAACACCGACATTTTTCGCGACCTGCGCATCGAAGTTCGTCACGGTGCGTACGACGGGCCGCTGCGTTGCAGTGTCGGACCGGATGAGGCGACTGTCGTCAGGCGCCTTATTCGCGACGAACACGGACGCTACGAAGTGCTCGACGACGCTTACCGCTCGCTGCATGAGGCCGATGACTTCTATGAGTCGATCCTGCACGCGCTGCCGGAACCACAACGCTTGACCGTGGGCTATCAGCACGGTCAGGGTCGCGGCTTGAAAGCGTGGATCATGGAAGAAGCGGCGTCGCCGGCGCAGCGGCGAACGGCGCTGGCGGAGCCGCCCATTCGGCCGGTGGCGAATATCGAAACGGTCACGCTGCTGGGTGGTTTGCGCCGACTATTCGGTTTGGAAACGCCGCAGCAGCGGGTCAGTGCGCTGTATCCACAGATGAGCGCATCGCAAGTGACGGCGTTCATGGAAGCGTTGCAGCGCAAAGGCGAACCCATCGACGCTATCAAAGCACTGGAAAGCGAACGAGAGGATTTGCGTCAGGCACTGAACCGGTGGAGCGCAAACTACCCCGCTGGCGTAGACGCCTCTGGAGAAATTCCGCTTGGAGAGTCGCAGAGTTACCTGCGCGACGGTGGCAAGCATATCGAAGACCGTCTGATCGAATGCTTCGAACGCAGAAGTGAGGGTTTCAACGTCTACGGCAGCCACCCTGAACAGGGCTATACACTGGACCTGTCTGCGGAACTCATGCGTCCGGACCTCGAACGCTGGTGGAAAGATCTGCGCAAGCAACCCGAGATGAAAAAACACCTCGATCAGATCACAGCCCTGAAGCTCGACAACACCCGACTCTCGTCTGGCCCCGACGGTGTGTTAGGCAGTTTCCCCAAACTTCGCCAGTTGAGTGCCCGCCAATGCGGCCTGACCGAAGTGCCACCTGCCATCGGGAAAATGCGTCAGCTCGAAGCGTTGGACCTGACTGACAACAACATCGACTTGACCCCCGCATCCAGTGATCAACTGAGCGGTCTGGTGCGTTTACGGTCGTTGAACCTGAACGGTAATCCGTTGCGCCGCCCTCCGGATATCGGGCGCATGTATCGTTTGAATGAACTGAACCTGGCGAACACAAAGATCCGGGAATGGCCGCAAGGATTGTTTACGGTTAACGCCGCAAACCGGCACAGGCCCCGAGGTTTCATGCTCGATATGCGCAAGAACCCGATCAGCTCTTTGCCCGAAGTCACCGAAGGTTCCGATCAGGCCTTTATCCTCGGTCGTGCGCGCTTCGATACCTCGAAATTGTCCAATGAAGACAGCGTGCGCTACGGCCTCTATCGCCAATCTACGGGGTTGACTTTCTTGCAAGAGGATTCTCTGGAGGTCACAGAGGAGATCAAATACTGGCAATCACTTCCCGCCCCACACGTCGGGTTCAGTCCCTCGACCGTTTTCAAAAAATACCGCGACGAATCCTGGCACGACTTGATGGCCGAACCCGGTTCCGATGCGCTGTTCGACGTGATTCGCAGGCAACGGGAAACCAAGGACTACCGCTATTCGCCATCGCGCGAAAGACTCACCGCGCGCGTCTGGGAAATGATCGATGCCGCGGCGCTGGATACCACGCTGCGTGACGAATTGTTCACGCTGGCTCGAGACCCCGTGAACTGCGGGGATGGCGGGGCTTATCAATTCAACTCCATGGGCCTGAAAGTGCTGGTATCGAAAGCGTATGCAGAGCCGACTTCAAAAGACGAATTGGACAATAAACTGGTCAAACTCGCCCGCAGCCGTGCCCGTCTGGATTTCGTCGGGGATGTTGCTCGTGACGAGATCAGGCATCAGCAAGACCTGCACGACTTCAATCCACAGGACCATCTCGCACCGGACGACCTGGAAGTCCACATGGCCTTTCAGAACGGCCTGGCCGAACGGCTGGGGATGCCCTGGCAATCGGACAGCATGCTTTATCAACGACGTTCAGGTGTGACTCAAGCAACAATCGACGCCGCGTACACCGAGATCATCAGACGCGAACAGGGTAACGGTCTGGTCGACAGAATGATCGATCCCTACAACGGGGATGATTTCTGGGAGCGTCACCTGCGCAAGACCCACCCGACTAAGTATGAAAACCACTATCGACGATTCGAAGAACTGCCTGACTTGCTCGATGAACTGCGCGAAGCCATGGCTCAGTGGAAGAACGCCACGCCTGAGACGAAACTCAAACCATTGAAAGAAAAGATGGAACGCCTCGCGCGCCAATTGAATGTTCCAGAAATCGAGGTGTTCTCGGACGAACTCATGAGTCAGGAACGTTACGACGAGTTGGCAGACACCATCGGTTATCAACGTAAGCAGCTGTCCAGGGAACTGACCCGCGAAGCCATGCGCCTGGCTAACCTCTAACCGCAACCGACGGCCCTCGGCCAGCTTCTTCAGGGCTGGCCGACCGAGACGATGCTAGCCGGGTTCCGAATCCCAGATCACCGTGATATTGCCCCGGTAGGGCCGACCTTTGGCATTGTTTATCAACCAGTCGGTGTCCTTTTCGCCTATGTCGAAATGCAGGGTTCCCGGCTTGCGGTCGACATACCGAGCGGGTTGAAACGAGCCTGTCGCTTCGCGTCCCAACAGCTTTCGCCTGACCGGTTGCCCGGCACTGTCGGTCAATCCGTCAGGCAAACTGACACTGACGTCTACAGGACCTGCGAAGCCCGACTCGCGGTCAAGAATCGCACAGCCCGAGCCCCAACCCAGACTGTATTCACATTCAAGCCTCATCGAGAATTTCGATGACGCGGAGATATGGAAAATCTGATCGCGATACAGCCGCACGGGTTTTCGCCCACTGTCCAGCCAGCGTTGCCAGCCCCCCTGGGGTTCGAGCACGATTTTGTTGCCCCCGGGCGGAATATCCACTTTCAGGGTGTGCTGCACATCCAGAACGAAATCCAGGGTCAGACCGCCGTCGTCCGGTTCGAACAGTTTGCCCATATCGAAATCGCCACCCGGCCCCAAGGTGTACGTCGTTGAACCGGTATAACGGCCCGTCGACATGTTCAACGGGTTGGGAGTACGCAGCTCGTAGGCGAAGTCCAGCTTGTCGAAATACATCCACGAAATGAAGTAAGCCGGAAGCTTGAAACAGTGGGTAGGCTCGGGGGTTTTCCAGAAAAACCGGAAGTAATCATCACCGTATTCTCCTACACCGCTGTAGCGGCACGGCGCGGGTATTCCGTGGACCCAACTGTCGTCTTTCCAAAGCCTTCGATGTCCCTCAAGGGCGTTGGCCCCCCCGGCGATCTGCACAGCCGGTTTGTACAACACATACTTGGACCCCATGCCAGTAATACGGATTTCCAGGGTTTGCGTTTCCTGCGTCTGACTATTGATCACGTTCAAACGCCGCCATTCGGCTGGGGCCTTTACTGCAGCCCAGTCGGTAGCCCCAAGGTAGCGGGTGGAGCGGAAACGAACGGGCAATTCAATGCTGAACATTCCATGAACGGCACATTCGCGCGGATACGTCGCGCAATAACCGCTGTTCGGCGTCTGGTTGACGAACGCAGTCTTGTCCGGGCTGGAAGAATCCGGCTGAAACAACGCGCGGATCTCCTGATTGATCGCCTGCGCCTGCGGGATGCTCAACGCTGCCAGCAGCCCCAGCCATTTCAACCTTTTCATCGATCATCCCGCCTCTGCAGAGCCTGATGGGTTTGCCTCATTCCAGCACCGGCGCGCTGGCGTTGAACAGCAACAGCACATTGCCGTTGTAGTCACCGGCGCGGTAACCACCGGGCGGCTCGATCGGCTCTATTTTCAATTCCACGCGTTTGCCAGCAGCGGCTTCTGCTTGCGTCAGGACCTGGCGTGGCGGCATTTGCGAACTCAGCTCCACGCCATTGAAACTGACCCGCAGCGTGATCACTTCATTCACCCGGCCGTTTTCCAGATACGGTTCGGCGCCGAGGCGCGCTTCGATGGCGCTGCTGTCATGCCGCACATCGAAGTTCTTGCGCACGCTGCCCAGCGTGGCGGTGGGGTAATCCCAATTCAGGCGCTGCGGACGGTGAATCCAGTCCGGCTCCGTCGGGATGATGTAAAACGGCCGGCTAGGGATGGTCAGGGACACTTCAAAGGTGTGCTCCTCACGCGCGCCCCACGCCTCGCCGCCGGTCAGGCCGGCGGCTGTCATCAGCACGACGACGGTGCATTGCTTGATCATCTTGGTTACCCGATGCGTCATTGGAAACAGACCTAGCGGCTGGCGATCTTCAGGGCTTTCTTATCGTTGCCCTCGATCAGGAAAAAGCGGTACTCGCGGCCCTTCTCCTTATCGAAGGCGAAGGTCTTGCCCGCCAGTACGTGGTGCTTGGTGGTCGCGCCGCAGTCGCTTTCATTGGTCAGTGAACAGCTTTTGAATTCGTCGATGATCACCACCGTGTTGCCGGTGTTGCGCAGTTCATAACGACTGTCGGTTTCGTTGACGGCTGTGGCGAAACGCGCGTCTTTGGGCCGCACGAAAAAGATCGTGCCGAACCCGGTCATGACGTTGACCCCGGCCGTGAGAGACTTTTTGTACTCGTCACGCTCTTCGCTGCTGATCACGAAATCGTCTTCCTTTTCCGGCACCACCGGCACGAAGCGCACGCGAAAATAACGCTCGCGATCGCGCTCGCCCATGTACAACAGGCGCGTGCCCTGCATGCCTTGCGCGGGTACGATCAAGCGCGCCGGGCTGGCCATCAGACCATTGCGCGAAGCACCGTCTGCGGCGTTTTCGACGGCAATCTCCTGCGGCTGACCGTCGGCGCCGTAGACAATCTCCAGCACATTGATCTTGACGAACGCGGTAGCGTCGCCGCTGTTGAATACGCGCTTGAGGTAAGTACTCTTTTCAGCGTCAAGATAGTCGTACACCGTGCCGACATTGATCTGCGGCCCGGCCTGCGCCGTCAGACAACACACGCTGAGCAGGCCCAGCAAAAAACCACGGTTCATCGTCTTCAACTCCATCAATAATGAAAATGGCCGGACTGAAGCGGTCATGCTTCCGAGTCCCAGATAATGGTGACGTTGCCGCGCAGCCTGTCGTTCTTGCCGGGCTGTAAAAGGAAATTGATGGCAAACGGGGTCATCTCGAAATGCAACGTGCCGGGCTTGCGATCTACATAGATGCCTGGCTGGAACGGCCCGGCCCATTCGTTGAAGCGCAAGGGCAGTCGGTTGACGTTGCCGCCAGAACCGGAAATGCCCGGGGGCAATGTCAGAAAGACCTCGACCTCCGTGGTATCGCCCTTCGGGCTTCCCAGTTTGCAGGCTGTACCACCGGTGGAATTGCACAGCATCAGGACCTTGAAGCGCGACGACGCCGAGAGGTAGAACAACTGATCACGGAAAATCCTCGTTGGCTTGCGCCCGCCTTCGATCCAGCGCGCCCATCCGCCTTCCGGTTCCAGTGAAACTTTGTCGCCACCGGGTGGCAGATCGACTTTCAAGGTGTGCTGTACGTCGAGCACGAAATCCAGGGTCAGTTGGCTATCATCCGGTTCCATCATGTGGCCCATGTGGAAATCGCCGCCGGGCCCCAGGGTGTAGGTGATGGATCCGGTGTACAGACCGCTAGACATACCCAGTGGGTTGGGAGTCTTCAGCTCGTAAGCAAAATCGAACTTGTCGAATGACATCGACGGGATGCGGAAAAGGGCAGTCTTGGTGCAGGACGCTTCCACAGGCGTATGCCAGAAAAAACGGTAGCTGTGCGAGCCGAATCCTGCCAGGCCGCTCCCGAGGCAAGGCGCCGGAGCATAAAGCCAACCGTAAGAGTTCCAGAGATTGTCATGGCCTTCGCGGTTATTCGGCGCTCCGGAGAGGCTGGACGCTGAGTCGCTCAGCACAAAATCGGAGCCGATGCCGGTGATGCGCAGCTCGACGGCCTCCGTCTCCCCAGTGTCCGCGTTGGTGACCGTCAATTGTCGCCAACCGGCGGGGACTTGCAGAGAAACTCCGTCACCGGGTATGAGGGCGCGATTTGAACTGTAACGAACTGGCAACTCGATGCTGAACATGTTGTTTTCGGCACACTTAAGCGGAAAACTCACGCAGTACCCGCTGCTGGGTGTCTGGTTTATGAACGCGTTTTTGCTCGGCTGCGCAGGATCGGGTTGAAACAGTGCACGGATTTCCTGGTTCACCGCTTGCGCCGTCGACATGGTCAGCGCCAATGCCAACGCGCCCCCCCCTGTGATTAACTTCATAAACTCAACCTGCCTTCTGTTCGGTGAAAGTAGCGTCGGCCAACGTATCCGGCGTGCAGCGCAAATCACCGATCATCAACACATTGTTTTCGCTGCGATGGTTGTCAGCGTCGAGGCGGAACTGGCACAGCAACTGACTGCCCTGGCGCACTTCCAGGGTCGGCGAGCCGGCGTTCATTTCCATCGAGAAGAAGCCATCGACCTCGGTCACCCCACGACTGGCGTGATTGATCACGTGGTGCCCCTTGAGCGGTCGCCCCTGGCCATCGACCAGTCGGCCGAGCACGGTGAGGGTTTTCATCACACGGATTTTGCGGTACTCCACTCCGCCCTTGTTCAGGTGATAACGGGTGCGCGCCGGCTCGATGGTGGCGGCGGGCACGTGGTTGCCTTCGAAGTCGAAACTCACCGAGCTGTTCTGGTACGCGGTGATCGGAATGAAGTTGCGCCCCGGCTTCAACGCCGCGCCGCCACCGCTATAATCGTCGGCGCGCAGAACAATGTCTTCGATGTCCGATTCGACGTCGACGATCAGTCCCGCGCCGCGCACTTCGCTTTGGCTGGTCATGAGCATCTGCTGCGCGCCAACCACCAGCGTGCTGTCAACGTTGAGGCCACCGGTGAAATTGCCGTTGTAGGACGAACGCTGAATGAAGCCGTCGCCATTCACCGTATCGGTACGGAAGTTCGCCAGGCTGGACATGCCCAGACCGTAGGTGTCGGTCAGCGCCGTCACCGACACGCTTTGCAGCACGTGATCTTTGAGATCCTTGCGCCAGCCGAGGGAGGCGTTATTGTCGCGCGCGCCGTCGCGGGCCGTACGTGAACCGATGCTGCCGGTGAGCTGCTGGCCGGGCGCGCCGAGCGCCAGGTTGATGCTCAAGTCGACCCCGCGATTGCGCGCATCGCCACTGCTGTAGCTGCCCGGCCGATCGAAGATCGACAAACGCCAACTGGCATCGCTGCCCAGCAGCACGGTGCGCTGGGTCCAGCCCAGATCCAGGCCCATGCCTTCGACATTGCCTTCGCTGTGCGACACCCGGGCGTTGACCGAACTCTTGCTGCTGACGCGATGATTGAGCGCCAGCGACGAGTTGCTGGTCTGGCCGATGAAGACATTGCGTGGCCGCACCCGAGTGCCATCCGGCAAGGTGTCATACGTGTAGGTGGTGTCGAGCCAGCTGCGGTTATGGCTGACGACGATGCTGCCGGAACCATAGTTGTAAAGGCTTTGCAGGTCGAGACCGGTGCCATAGTCCTCGGTCTTGTAGACGTTGGCGTAGAGGCTGATGTGATTGGCCAGCGTCCAGTCGATGGACGTGCCGTACTGCAATTTTTCGCGAATCTGTCGCGCTGACATGCCGAGAATCACCCGCGGGTGCAGCAGGTAATTCACCGACGCTCCCGCCGTCGGGCTGCCACTCGATTGCGTATCCCAGTTGCTGAGCAATTTGCTTTCTTCGCCGGCAAACAGATTGTAGCGCCAGCGTTCATCGAGGTTGCGCCAGTTGTTGGGCTTGTACACCAGCTCCTGGGTGGTGGACGTGATCTGGCCGTCTTCGATCAGGCGCACTTCCACCTCATAGATACCGCCGGGTAATGGACGGGTGTCGAGAGTCTGCAAACCGGCCGGCACCGATTGCGTATTGATCAGCAAACCGTCGCGCCAGATCTCCACCGAACCCTGACGATTAGCGGTGACATAGATCGGGTAAACGCTGGGCATCGGGCTGTTGATGGCCAGGCTGTCGGAGCTGCCGTACATGATGCCGACCGCGGTGTCGGGGCTGGTGCCGAACGTGCGCGGTTGGCGGGTCAGCCCTTCGGAATTGGGGGTGAAATAGCCCAGACGAAAAAAACTGCCTTGCAGTTCGCGCTGGGTGTGCAGTTCGTGAACCGCGTGATAGAGCTTGTTATCCGGACCGCCGAGCCGCGCCACTTGCAAGTTCAGCGTTTGGCTCCAGTTGCCCAGGCTTGAACTGGCTTCGAGCCCGAAGCGCCCGCCCAGATCCTGATCCTGACCGCCATTGAGATTGAGCTGATTGCGCACCATCAGGCCGCTGCTGCCGCCGTCGGGCTGTTCGTAATAACGTTTGGCCTCGATATCGCGTTCGGCGTTTTCGGTGAGGATCGAAACCAGCGAATTTTCAAGGTTGTAGTGCACCGCCAGCACCTGATCGGGACAGGAGCCGCTACACGCTCCCAACGGCACGCCGGGCTTGAGATAACTTGCCCACTTTTCGCGCTCGGCAGGGCCGAAACGGTTTTCGCTGGTGTCAGTGAATTCGAGCAGGGTGATGCGATCGTCGCGGGACAGCACCACCATGGCCTCGCCCAGCGGCTGCTGGTCGAGTTCAACCCGTACAGCCAGAGGTACATCAAAGAAATGCTCCTCGAAGTCCGCCGGCAAACCTTTGGCTTGTGCCAACAAACTGCGTGGCGTAGTGCCGGTGGAGTTGGAAGCCACGGCTGCGCTGGCACAAAACAACAGCGCAAGCGCAGCCGCGATGGGTGTCATCGGGAACATGAACTCGTACTCTGATTTACAAAAGATGGAAGTCCGACGGGACAAGCACTGCGGCTTGCCCCGCCGGTAAGCGCCTCAGTGAAAGAGAGTGCTTAATATCGGATCAGTTGACCGGTGGCACGGCGTCAAAGATCATCGCCACGGAACCGGTGTAATCACCCGGCTGGAAGTTGCTGCCCACGGCGGAGATTTTCAGCGGTGCACGGTAGTTGACGTCGGACTCGGCTTCACCGACGACCATTTGCGGGGTCAGGGTCAGTTCCTTGTTGTTAAGCATGACCTGCAGGTCGATCGAAGTATTACCGGCGACCAGTTTTGGCTGGCTTTCGAGGCTGGCGTGTACCGAACCGTTGTTGTTACGCACATCGAAGAAGCCGTTGACATCGCGCATCTTGCCAGTGGTCGGCTGGTAGCTCATGTCCTGGTCCTTGTTGACCAGATCCGGATCGGTCGGCACGACATAGAAACCGTTGGTCGGCACATGAGCGACGAGGCTGATCGAGTGCGACGCTTCACCGGCGGCGAATGCACCGGTGGAACCCATTGCCAGAAGAGCCAGTGGAGCAGCGATTGCGAGTTTCTTGAACATCGTTCTGTACCTGTTTTCTTGATAGAGGGATGAGCATTGAAAGTTCAAGGCAACCACTGCCTGAATTGAGCAAAGTCAACTTGAACGTCGAATGCCGGGGCATCATCGGCTGTTAACTCTGGAATGTAAGCAGGCAACTTCTGACAACCACGTAGTTAAACAACCTCATGACCCGCAAGAAAAAAGAACGAAAAACAGATAATCAAAACAGTGACTGTAAGTTTTACCCTACACACAGTTTAAGTTTAAAAACCATACAGTAACTTTGCCCTGTATATACGGCAACTTGCGCACAATTAGAATAGATACTCTACAGCAACTAGAGCAATCACTTTAACTCTGAAGTTATTCCACCCGGCAACCCGGCGATAAATTTGCTATTGCATTTGCCGAACGCCTGCCGCTCGTCAGCTCAGCGCGAATTGCGCGGATAAACGTCTTGCGCGACTCTAAAGATATATCTTAAGTTGTATCTAAACACGACTAGAGAAGACAGAAATGAGAGACCATCATTCCCCCCACCGCGAGCATGGCGATGGCCGTGACGGCTTCGAAAAGCGCCCCGGTCGCGAACGCGGTAGCCGTGGCCCGCGGGTGTTCGCCCCCGGCGACCTGAAGTTGTTGCTACTGGCGCTGATTGCCGAGCAGCCGTGCCATGGCTATGACTTGATCCGCCAGATCGAAAGCATGTTCGACGGCGCCTACAGCCCAAGCCCCGGCGTGATCTACCCGACCCTGACCTTCCTTGAAGAAAGCGAAATGATCCTAGGCGATGCCGAGGGCGGAAAAAAACGCTACAGCATCACCGACGCCGGACGTCTGTCTTTAAGTGAACAAGCGATTGCCCTGGACGGCGTGCGCATGCGTATCGAAGTCAGCAAGCGCTCGTTGCGCGGCCATGACCGCCCCGCCGAAATTCACGAAGCGGTGCACAACCTGCGCCATGCCTTGCAAATGCACCATGGTCGCTGGAGCCCGGAAGAAATCCTGCGGGTGCGTGACCTGCTCAACAACACAGCCAAAGCCATCGTCGACGGCCCCGCCATTCCACCCGCTTCGGAGAAAGCCGAATGACCGACGTTATCGTGCCATCCCAATCCATTCACCGTGTCAGCCATGAGATCAAACGCCGTCGTCTGGAAGTACTGCGAGTGGTCGACCTGACGCCGCGTATGCGCAGGATTACCTTGGGCGGCCCTGAGCTCGCAGGCTTCGTCAGCCTCGGAACGGACGACCACGTCAAACTGCTGTTCCCCCAAAACGCGGCCGAACACGCGGCGCTGGAAACCCTGGTACTCGGTGCCGGCAAGGACAACGGGCCGATGCCTGCGATGCGCGACTACACGCCTCGTCGTTATGACCTGGACACGCTGGAGCTGGACATCGACTTCGTGCTACACGGCGATGGCCCTGCCTCGACTTGGGCCGAGCAGGCCAAACCCGGCCAGTTCCTGCACATCGGCGGGCCTCGGGGCTCGATGATCGTGCCGGATATCTTCGACAGCTACCTGCTGATCGGCGATGAAACCGCCCTGCCCGCCATAGCCCGCCGCCTCGAAAGCCTGGCCGCCAATCGGCGTGCATTGGTGATCGTGGAAGTGGAGAACGGCGCCGAACAACAACGCCTGGGAAGCGCAGCCCAGGTCGATATGATCTGGGTGCTGCGTGAAGGTGGCCGAAACAACCTGCTGACCACCGTGCAACAGATCAAGGTGCCCGCTGGCAATCTGTATGCGTGGGTGGCGACTGAGTCCAAAGTATCGCGGCAGATCCGCCGGGTATTGCTCGATGAGCACGGCTTGAACGAGCAGTTTGTGAAGGCTGTCGGTTACTGGCGGCTGGATGACAGCGACGAGTGATGTCTAAAAAGATCGCAGCCTTCGGCAGCTCCTACGGAATTTGTGTTCGCCCGATGATTCCCGGGCGTAGCGATTCCCCTGTAGGAGCTGCCGAAGGCTGCGATCTTTTGATCTTGATCCAACGAACTCCAACTAATGATGAAGACGACGATCCAATCCAACCACCAGCAGCGCAATCATCACAACCCCCACCAACAACCCGCCGGCATTGGTGAACACCTGCAGATAACCCAGCTTGTCCACATCAATGAACGGATACGGATAAACCGCCAGCAAATACCCGCGCCATAACGCATAGCCGAAGTACACCAGCGGATAGATCACCCATAGCGCAATGTGCTTCAGCCGCAACGTACCCTTGGGCACACAGAACCACCAATAAACCAGAAACAGCAATGGCATGACGTCATGCATCAGCTCATCGGCCAACCATTGCCAGCCTTCGGGATGCCACAAGTGGCGCAACAACAGGCTGTACGCCACACCGACCACGGCGATGCTCACTGCAACTCCACTGCTTACCCACGGCTGCAAAAACCAGCGCCGCGCCGCCGAATCGCGGGACGTCACTTCACAGGTCAGCACCACCGCCGCCAGCGTATTGGTCAGCACGGTGAAAAAGCTGAAGAAACTCACCAGCCCGCCCAGCAGACTGGCCCCGACACTCCAGCGTAAGTAGAGAATCAGGTACAGCTGAATGCTTAAACCCGCCCAACCCAGCATCGCCGCAACGGCAACACAACGACGTCTCGCGGCCGAGGGTATGACCATGCTCAGACCGGACGCTTGGTGCGCATCAGTTTTACATACAGGCGTTCGACCTTCTCCCGCGCCCACGGGGTTTTGCGCAGGAATGTCAGGCTCGACTTGATGCTCGGATCACTCTTGAAGCAGCGGATATCGATGCGCTCGGCCAGCCCCGCCCATTCGTAGTGTTCAACCAAGGCGTTGAGGATCTGTTCCAGCGTCACGCCGTGCAACGGGTTGGTGTTCTGTTCGGTCATGCCGGGCCTTCGAGCGAAGTGGGGATTGGAAGCCGCGCACCTTAGCCGAGGGGCTGGTCGGGTGGAAGGGCTCAGTGTGTTATCTGATAAATGTAGGTGAACCTGAAAAGATCGCAGCCTTCGGCAGCTCCTACATGGGAATCGCGTACACCCGTAAATCATCGGGCGAAACGCAAATCCTGTAGGAGCTGCCGAAGGCTGCGATCTTTTGATTTTGCTTTGTTCCATGGACTGTTACCAAATCCGAAATGATCCATGTCAGTAAAAGCCCTTTCTCTATGTGTAACAGAACATTATCCTTACGCCCGTCCAGCTGAAACGCTTCTCCCGTGCTTCATTTCTGCTTGCGTTCAGTCACCCTTTAGAAAAAAACCAAGAATTTCTTCTCTATGCCTGATTTTCACACCCCCAAAGACAGCGCTGTCTTGCTCCCTGTAGCCCATCGAAAAGCCCTCAAGCTGATTGGCGGATTCACCGCGTTGGGCCTCGCCACCTGCACCCAGGCTGCACCGGCCTTCGATAGCGATTCGCCGTGGATGCTCGGTGACTGGAACGGCACTCGCACCGAACTTTCGGAAAAGGGCTACGATTTCAAGGTCGATTACACCGGTGAAATGGGCAGCAACCTGCACGGCGGCTACGACCATGACCGCACTGCTCGCTACAGCGACCAATTCGGCTTTGGCACCCATCTGGACTTGCAGAAGATTCTCGGCTGGGACGCTGCTGAATTTCAGCTGACCATCACCGAACGCAATGGCAACAACATCAGCAACGACCGGATCAACGATCCGCGTGTCGGCGGTTTCACCTCGGCTCAGGAAGTCTGGGGCCGCGGCCAGACCTGGCGCCTGACGCAGATGTGGTATCAGCAGAAATTCTTCGATCAGAAACTCGACATCAAGGTCGGCCGTTTCGGCGAAGGCGAAGACTTCAACAGCTTCCCCTGCGACTTCCAGAACCTGGCGTTCTGCGGCTCCCAGGTCGGCAACTGGGTCGGCGACATCTGGTACAACTGGCCGGTCAGCCAGTGGGCGATGCGCGTCAAATATCACCTGACGCCACAGCTCTACGCGCAAGTCGGGGCTTACGAGCAAAACCCGTCCAACCTTGATCGCGACAACGGCTTCAAGCTCAGCGGCAGCGGCACTCAGGGCGCGATCCTGCCGGTGGAGCTGGTCTGGACCCCGAAATTCAATGGCCTGCCGGGTGAATACCGTGCCGGTTATTACTACAGCAATGCCAAGGCCACTGACGTCTACAAGGACAGCAACGGCCAGCCAGCCGCGCTGAGTGGCGAGGCTTATCGCAGCGCATCGAGCAAGCATGGCGTGTGGCTGGGTGTGCAGCAGCAGTTGACCAGCCGCGCCAGTGACAACTCTCGCGGGTTGAGCGTGTTTGCCAACGGCACGATGCACGACAAAAAGACCAACGCCATCGACAACTACGTCCAGGCTGGCGTCGTCTACAAAGGTTTGTTCGATGCCCGCGCCAGGGACGACATCGGTTTTGCCCTGGCCCGTGTCCACGTCAACCCGGCCTACCGCAAGAACGCTGAGGCCACCAATCAGGCCCGCGCCGTCTTCGACTACAACGACCCATCGTTCCTGCCGCCGCAAGACACTGAATACAGCGCCGAACTCTATTACGGCGTGCACGTCACGAACTGGCTGACCGTGCGCCCGAACCTGCAATACATCCGCCACCCCGGTGGCGTGGACAAGGTTGATGACGCGCTGATTGGCGGGATCAAGATCCAGTCATCTTTCTAATTAAAACCACAAGACCTTGTAGGAGCGAGCGGTGCGGCGATCCGACTTGCCCGCGAAGGCGATCTATTAATCAGCATCTTTGTTGGATGTTAATCCGTCTTCGCGGGCAAGCCTCGCTCCTACAGGGTGATGCAGCGTCCAAACACTTTTTACATGAACCCTGCCCGCACAAGATCGTCATCTACAGTGAACTTGCGCGGGACTACTTAAAACGTCACGGAGAACCACACTATGAGCGCTGATGGTGCTTTCAGTCGAAGCCGTCTGCTGCCGAGCCTGCTCGGTATCGTGCTTCTACTAATGGGCCTGGCCTTGCTGGCCGGGGGGATCAAGCTGAGCATGCTCGGCGGCTCACTGTATTACCTGCTGGCCGGTATCGGCCTGATGCTGACCGGGGGGCTGCTGCTGGCCGACCGTTATGCGGCGCTGAGTCTGTATGCAGTCGTGCTGTTCGCCAGTACGGTCTGGGCACTGTGGGAAGTCGGCTTGGACTGGTGGCAACTGGTGCCACGTCTGGCGCTGCTCTTTGCCCTCGGTATCGTCATGCTGCTGCCCTGGTTTCGTCGCCCATTGCGTACCGGTGAATTCAACCCGATCGGCACCGGTGTACTGAGCGCTGCCGTGGTCATCGCCGGTATCGCCGCGCTGGCCAGCCTGTTCACCAACCCCGGTGAAATCAAAGGCGAACTGGATCGTGACGCCGTGCCAGGCATGGCCAACACTGCCCCGGCCATGCCCGATGGCGACTGGAACTCCTACGGCCGCAGCGCCCATGGCGATCGCTACTCGCCACTGGCGCAGATTACGCCGCAGAACGTCAGCAAACTGGTTCCCGCCTGGACCTACCGCACCGGCGACCTGCCTGGCCCGAACGACCCGGGCGAAACCACCGCCGAAAACACCCCGCTCAAAGCCAACGGCATGCTCTATGTCTGCACGCCGCACAGCCAGGTGATCGCGCTGGACCCGGACACCGGCAAGGAACTCTGGCGTTTCGATCCGAAGCTCTCCACGCAAAACGCGGCGAACTTCAAGGGTTGGGCGCACATGACCTGCCGTGGCGTGACCTATCACGATGACGCCGTCTACGCGTCCGAGCAGAGCCCGACCGGCACTGCCAACGCGCCAGTGACCAGCGTCTGCCCGCGTCGGATCTTCCTGCCGACCGCCGACACCCGCCTGATCGCCCTGAACGCCGACACCGGCAAAATGTGCGAAGACTTCGGCAACGGTGGCCAGGTTGACCTGACGACCAACATCGGTGAATTCACTGCCGGCGGTTATTACTCCACTTCGCCACCGGCGGTCACCAAAGACCTGGTGGTGATTGGCGGCCACGTGACCGACAACGTTTCCATCGACGAGCCAAGCGGTGTCATCCGCGCGTTCGACGTGCACACCGGCAAACTCGTGTGGAATTGGGACAGCGGCAACCCGGACGACACCACGCCGATTGCCGAAGGCAAGGTCTACACCCGCAACTCGCCGAACATGTGGTCCATCTTCAGCGTCGACGAAAAACTCGGCATGATCTACCTGCCGATGGGCAACCAGACCCCGGATCAGTTCGGTGGCGCGCGTACCCCTGAATCGGAACTGCACGCCGCCGGCCTGACCGCGCTGGACATCGCCACCGGCAAAGTGCGCTGGCACTTCCAGTTCACCCACCATGACCTGTGGGACATGGACGTCGGTGGCCAGCCAACCCTGATGGACCTGAAAACCGCGGACGGTGTGAAACCGGCGGTGCTCGCGTCCACCAAGCAAGGCAGCATCTACGTGCTGGACCGCAGCAATGGTCAGCCGATCGTGCCGATCAAGGAAATCCCGGTGCCGCAAGGCGCGGTGGAAGGCGACTACACTTCGCCGACCCAACCGATGTCCGACCTGAACTTCGTGCCGCCGCCCCTCAAGGAACGCGACATGTGGGGCGTGACGCCGTTTGATCAGATGTTGTGCCGGATCGACTTCAAATCCCTGCGTTACGACGGCATGTTCACCCCGCCGTCGCTGCAAGGCTCGATCGTTTATCCCGGTAACTTCGGGGTGTTCGACTGGGGCGGCATCTCGGTTGACCCGGTGCGTCAGATTGCTTTCTTGAACCCGAGCTACATGGCGTTCAAATCGAAATTGATCCCGGCCGCCGAAATCGCCAAACAAGGCCCTCGCGTCAGCGAAACCGAAGGCGTGCAGCCCAACAAAGGCGCGCCCTACGGCGTGATCCTCGAAGCCCTGCTGTCGCCAATGGGCCTGCCCTGCCAGGCACCGGCCTGGGGTTACGTGGCGGCGGTCGATTTGACCACCAACAAAACCATCTGGATGCACAAGAACGGCACCGTGCGCGACAGCTCGCCGGTTCCAATTCCTCTGAGCATGGGCGTACCGAGCCTGGGCGGCGCCTTCACCACCGCCAGTGGCGTGGCCTTCATGAGCGGTACTCTCGACCAGTACCTGCGCGCCTACGATGTGAAAAACGGCAAGCAACTGTGGGAAGGACGCCTGCCAGCCGGCGCGCAAACCACACCGATGACCTACACCGGTAAAGACGGCAAGCAATACGTGCTCGTTGTTGCGGGTGGTCACGGATCGCTGGGCACCAAACAGGGTGACTATGTGATTGCGTACAAACTGTCGGAATAAGCGGTAGCGGCAGTTAAAAGGAAAGGCGACTCCTGTGAGGGGGTCGCCTTTTTTTTGTGGGCTGCAATCCCCGTCACACCCAAAATCCCTGTAGGAGCGAGGCTTGCCCGCGAAGGCGATTTTATATTCAACATTAATGTCGACTGACACACCGCCTTCGCGGGCAAGCCTCGCTCCTACCGTTGATTGTGGTCGTCAAAGTTATCCGTGCATGTCCTACAGACGTGGTGATTTTTCGAGAACTTTCCGACACGTTTTGATGGTTGTCGCTCGGAAGTGAGGTGGATAGGCTTTGGGGGTCGCTGCAAATCAGCGACCGGGCGTCGCGGCCTGAATTTTTACTTGGTGCTTTTCCATTTCCTATTTGGAGCATCGCCATGTCTACACCAGAAACCGACAACGTTTCGCCCTACGAATCCCTCAATTCAAAAAAACTCAACGAAGCCGCTGAACGCGCGCTCGATCACTACCTCAACCCCTCCGCCTCAAATCACCCGTGGCCCGCAAACCGAGCACGATGTATATGGTCGCGCCGGATATCAAGGACGAAGACCTGTTGGCCCACACCTGTGAATCGTTGGCCCAGGCCAGTGTGATGGCGAGTGATTTTGCGGGGTATCTGGAAGGGCCGCACCGGCACACGGCGATGGCGATTCAACAGATCGTCATGCTGGCAGAACTGGCGGTGAATCGCATGCTGGATAACATTGCCATCCCAAAACCTGTGCCACACAGCTAATCCCTGTAGGAGCGAGGCTTGCCCGCGAAGAGGGCCTGACATTCAACATTGATGTCGCCTGACACGCCGCCATCGCGAGCAGGCTCGCTCCCACAGTTGAACCGGGTACATCTGCGAGAGATTGGTCGGCTATCAGGCCGCCTTCGCGGGCAAGCCTCGCTCCTACAAGTGGGTCGGCGTATGTCTGAAAGAGATTGGTCGGCTATAAGGCCGCCAAGACCTGTCAAAACCCTGAACACACACCCTGAAATATCCAGAGCCATTGAAACCACCCCCCACCTGCCCCATCTAAGACCCATACCCCATTGCGCAGGTGCCCCATGACCGACCAGCAAGAATTCCCTGACGATACGAGCCAATACGCCGAAACAGACAACGTCGAACACACCTCCTCCGGCAAAGGCCTCGCCCTGCCTGGCCAGAACCTGCCGGACAAGGTCTACATCATCCCGATCCATAACCGGCCCTTCTTCCCGGCGCAAGTACTGCCGGTGATCGTCAACGAAGAGCCGTGGGCCGAAACCCTCGAACTGGTGAGCCAGTCCGACCACCACTCCCTGGCTCTATTCTTCATGGATACCCCCCAGGAAGACCCGCGCCACTTCGACACCAAAGCCCTGCCGGAATACGGCACCCTGGTCAAAGTCCACCACGCCAGTCGCGAAAACGGCAAACTGCAATTTGTCGCCCAGGGCTTGACTCGGGTGCGCATCAAAACCTGGCTCAAACACCATCGCCCGCCGTATCTGGTCGAAGTCGAATACCCGCACCAGCCCACCGAGCCAACCGATGAGGTCAAGGCCTACGGCATGGCGCTGATCAACGCGATCAAGGAACTGCTGCCGCTCAACCCGCTGTACAGCGAAGAACTGAAAAACTACCTCAACCGCTTCAGCCCCAACGACCCGTCCCCACTGACCGATTTCGCTGCCGCCCTGACCTCGGCCACGGGCAGCGAACTGCAAGAAGTGCTCGACTGCGTGCCGATGCTCAAGCGCATGGAAAAAGTCCTGCCGATGCTGCGCAAGGAAGTCGAAGTCGCGCGCCTGCAGAAAGAAATCTCCGCCGAAGTTAACCGCAAGATCGGCGAGCATCAGCGCGAGTTTTTCCTCAAGGAACAACTCAAGGTCATCCAGCAAGAGCTGGGCCTGACCAAGGATGACCGCAGCGCCGACATCGAGCAGTTCGAGCAACGTCTGACAGGCAAGGTGTTGCCGCCTCAGGCGCAGAAACGCCTCGAAGAGGAAATGAACAAACTGTCGATCCTCGAGACCGGCTCACCGGAATACGCGGTGACTCGCAACTACCTCGACTGGGCGACCTCGGTGCCATGGGGCGTGTACGGCGAGGACAAACTCGACCTCAAACACGCGCGCAAGGTGCTGGACAAACACCACGCCGGCCTCGATGACATCAAGGACCGCATCCTCGAATTCCTCGCGGTCGGCGCTTATAAAGGCGAGATCAGCGGCTCCATCGTCTTGCTGGTAGGCCCGCCGGGCGTGGGCAAGACCAGCGTCGGCAAATCCATCGCCGAATCCCTCGGCCGACCGTTCTATCGCTTCAGCGTCGGCGGCATGCGCGACGAAGCCGAGATCAAGGGTCACCGCCGCACTTACATCGGCGCGCAACCGGGCAAACTCGTCCACGCGTTGAAAGACGTCGAAGTGATGAACCCGGTGATCATGCTCGACGAGATCGACAAAATGGGCCAGAGTTACCAGGGCGACCCCGCCTCGGCGCTGCTGGAAACCCTCGATCCGGAACAGAACGTCGAATTCCTCGATCACTATCTGGATTTACGCCTGGACCTGTCGAAAGTGCTGTTCGTCTGCACCGCCAACACGTTGGATTCGATTCCCGGCCCATTGCTGGACCGGATGGAAGTGATTCGCCTGTCGGGCTACATCACCGAAGAGAAAGTCGCGATCGCCAAGCGTCACCTGTGGCCGAAACAGCTTGAGAAAGCTGGCGTGTCCAAGGGTAGCCTGAGCATCAGCGACAACGCATTGAAAGCCTTGATCGACGGCTATGCCCGCGAAGCCGGGGTGCGGCAGCTGGAAAAAAACCTCGGCAAACTGGTGCGCAAAGCCGTGATGAAGCTGATCGACGAACCGAAAGCAGTGATCAAACTCGGCCCAAAAGATCTCGAAACTTCACTCGGCCGACCAGTGTTCCGCAATGAACAAGTGCTGTCCGGCATCGGTGTGATCACCGGGCTTGCCTGGACCAGCATGGGCGGCGCGACGCTGCCAATCGAAGCCACGCGCATTCACACCCTCAACCGGGGCTTCAAACTCACCGGGCAGCTGGGAGAAGTGATGAAAGAATCGGCAGAAATTGCCTACAGCTACGTCAGCTCCAATCTGAAGCAATTTGGCGGCGATCCGACGTTCTTCGACGAAGCCTTCGTTCACCTCCACGTACCGGAAGGCGCCACGCCGAAAGACGGCCCGAGTGCCGGCGTGACCATGGCCAGCGCCCTTTTATCCCTGGCCCGCAACCAGTCGCCGAAAAAAGGCGTGGCCATGACCGGTGAACTGACACTGACCGGACATGTACTGCCGATTGGCGGTGTGCGTGAGAAAGTGATCGCGGCGCGTCGGCAGAAGATTTTCGAGTTGATCCTGCCCGAGCCTAATCGCGGCAGCTTTGAAGAGTTGCCGGATTATCTGAAGGAAGGGATTACCGTGCACTTTGCCAAGCGCTTTGCGGATGTGGCGAAGATATTGTTCTGACAGTCATGTAGCGCCTGCACCGCCGCCATCGCGGGCAAGCCTCGCTCCTACAGTGTTTTGCGTCGTTCACAAAAAATGCGAACGACACACAACCCCCGTAGGAGCGAGGCTTGCCCGCGAAGGCGTCAGCCCTGACACCCCCATTCCCGGATTGTCACACTTTGTCTCATCTTCAGTTATGCTCGCCGTTCGTCGTGAATGCCGGAGCTGCTGATCTTATGTCCCCCACCCGCCTGTTGATCCCCCTCGCCCTCGCCCTGCTGAGCGCTTGCGCCACGCAACCGAGACAGAACGTGACCGTGGAAAAACAAAGCGAATGCCCGGTGCATCTGAACAACGGGCAAAACCTGATTCTGACTCTGCCAAGCAACCCGACCACGGGTTACCGCTGGACGATCCAGGATTCAGCCGGTGGTGTGTTGCGTGCGCTCAGCCCCGAGGTCTATAGCAATCCGGAAGACGCCGGGGTCATCGGCAATGCAGGCCTTTCGACCTGGCGCTTCCAGGCCTTTGCCACCGGCACTGGCCGCTTGCGACTGACTTATTCACAGCCATGGGCACCGGAAGTTCCGGCCGTGAAAACGTTCGACTGCGCCATTGCGGTTAACTGATCGTGGGCTGGCTGATTCTGGCGTTGATGGGCGCAGTGACCTTCCTATACGGCCTGAGTGTGCATGCCGCATTGCTGTGCTTGCTGGTCAAACCATTGCCGGTGCTGGCCCTGCTCGGCTGGTTGCACGATGCACCGCCCAGTGACTATCGGCGCTGGATCAGCCTGGGTTTGATTTTTTCCCTGATCGGCGATGTGTTGCTGGCATGGCCGGGGGATTTGTTCGTGTTTGGCCTTGGGGCGTTTTTGGTCGCGCATTTGGCGTATCTGAGGGCTTATTTGAGCGATTGCCGGCGTCTTGCGCTGTTGCCATTGATGATTGCCCTGAGTGTGGGCGCGGTGCTGCTGGGGATTTTGATTTCCCACGGACTGGGCCCATTGTTGATTCCGGTGATTGTTTATGGTCTGGCCATCAGCGCAATGCTCTGGCGCGCACTGGCCCGACTGGGTTCCGAAGTGCCGAAACGTTCGGCGCTGTTGGCTGCAACGGGTGCAGTGGCGTTTGTGTTTTCCGACAGCGTGATCGGCATCAACCGTTTCGTATCACCATTCGCCGCCGCGCCATACCTCATCATCCTCAGCTACTGGTTGGGACAATGGGGTATTGCAACCTCGGCATTTAATAAAGACAAATAACTCGGCAGCACTTCATAACCAAAAACTCATTAACCCATCTCGAAACGTTATAAAAAACTGTCATTTCTGACAGTAGCTAAGTTTTTTACACGCCTTCCTATTATTCAGTGGCCTTATCAACCATACCTGAAATACAAGGAAGAACATCATGAGCTTTTTCAAAAGTAAAAATGCAGGCTTGGCCAATACTGCAGAGCCCATCATTACTGTTAGCGCTGAAACACTTGCCTCGGTGTCGGGCCGAGTGAAACTTGAGAGTCAAATTGTTGAGTACGAAGCCGATCCAACAAGCAATCAGATTGCGCTGGTAACCCGCGCAAATACTCAGGACTACTCGCATCGTTCTAAAAAAGGCTTAGTCCTCGTATTTGATAAAAACATTAAATCCGATACTTATTCTGTTACCGATCCGGACTTCCCTTTCTATGATGCTTATTACTTTGAAATGGGTACCATCCCCGGCTTCACTACCTCTTCCACATACACCGCAAAAAGCGGAACGTTCACTGTAGAAGTAATTGACGCTACTTCTGAAAAACTGCATTACCAAATCGGCTTTGATTTCAAGGGTGTCAATGAGCGTAATCAGGAGCTGAAAATCGCCGGTAAATCCACTTACATCGTATTACTGCAACCTCGGTAATCCACGTTAAATAAAGAATGGCCAAGCCTCAGCGTTGAGCTTGGCCGTTCAACCTCAAAGCGCTCTTCCTCACGGTTTATCAGACAACCCGCGCATCCCCCCGTCAATTTGGCTAAAATGCCAGCCTTTTCCACCTACGCCGCTGGAACCGCCGTGAGCAAAGAATCCGATCGCCTTTTCGCCCAGCCTTTGACCCAGGTGCCTGACTTCGCCTTTAACGAAGACGTAGTGCGGGTGTTCCCGGACATGATCAAGCGCTCGGTACCGGGTTATCCGACCATCGTGGAAAATCTCGGTGTGCTTGCCGCTCAGTTCGCCCAGCCCAATAGCGTGCTCTACGACCTGGGCTCGTCCCTCGGCGCAGTGACTCAGGCCCTGCGCCGTCATGTGCGCACCGACGGCTGCCGGGTGATCGCTGTGGATAACTCAGCAGCGATGGTCGAGCGTTGCCGCGAATACCTCAACGGCCAGGACTCGATGTTCCAGGAGTTGCTGCCGGTGGAAGTGATCGAAGGCGACATCCTCGCTCTCGACTTCCAGCCAGCCTCGGTGGTGGCGCTGAACTTCACCCTGCAATTCATCGCCCCGGACCAGCGCACCGCGCTGCTCTCACGCATCCGCCAATCGCTGTTGCCCGGTGGCGCGCTGATCCTCTCGGAGAAGCTGCGCTTCAACGACCCCGAAGAACACGCGCTGCTCACTGACCTGCACGTGGCCTTCAAACGCGCCAACGGCTATAGCGAACTGGAAATCGCCCAGAAGCGCAGCGCCATCGAAAATGTCATGAAGCCCGACAGCCTCGAAGAACACCGCGAACGCCTGTTGGCCGCCGGGTTCTCGAAAGTCGTGCCGTGGTTCCAGTGTCTTAACTTTGCCTCGTTGATTGCCTTGCCATGATTGATCTGTCTCCCCTCGCCCGCCGTCTGGCCGGTACACCTCTGGCCGAATGGGCCAACACCCTGCAAGCACAACTCGACCAGAAAATGGAAAAAGGTCACGGCGATCTGGAACGCTGGCAAAGCGCGCTGGATGCGCTACCGAAGATTCAGCCAAGCGAAGTCGACTTGTTGAATGGTCTGACACTGGACACCGAATGCGACGATGAAACCCGCGCTCAAATGCGCACCGCATTGATGGGCCTATCGCCATGGCGCAAAGGGCCGTTCGACCTGTTCGGCGTGCATGTCGACACTGAATGGCGTTCGGACTGGAAGTGGTCCCGGGTCGCTCCTCATCTGGACCTGAAAGGCAAACGCATCCTCGATGTCGGTTGCGGCAACGGTTATTACATGTGGCGCATGCTCGGCGCCGGGGCCGACAGTGTGATCGGCGTCGACCCCAACTGGCTGTTCTTCTGCCAATTCCAAGCCGTGCAACGCTACTTGTCCGAGCCCACTGCCTGGCACTTGCCATTTCCCTTCGAGGATCTTCCTCCCAATCTGGAAGGCTTCGACACGGTGTTTTCCATGGGCGTGTTCTATCACCGCCGCTCGCCGATCGAGCATTTACTGGCGTTGAAGGATTGCCTGGTCAAGGGCGGTGAACTGGTGCTGGAGACGCTGGTGATCGAGGGCGATCAGCAGCAGGTGTTGGTGCCGGAAGACCGTTACGCGCAGATGCGTAACGTGTGGTTCCTGCCATCGGTGCCGGCGCTGGAACTGTGGCTGCGCCGCGCCGGCTTCAGCGATGTGCGTTGCGTGGATGTGAGCGTGACCACGGTCGAAGAACAACGCGGGACGGAGTGGATGAAGTATCAGTCGTTGAGTGATTTCCTTGACCCGGAAGATCACAGCAAAACGATCGAAGGGCTGCCGGCGCCGATGCGTGCCGTCATCGTTGCCCGCAAGTAACCCACTCGTCCAGACACCAGAAAAACCTGTGGGAGCGGGCTTGCCCGCGATAGCGGTGGCTCAGTCAACATCAATGTTTGATGTGCCGACGCTATCGCGGGCAAGCCCGCTCCCACAGGTATCGGGTTTACTCTGAAGGTTTTGCTCTTCGAGCCTTAAAGAATTCACTCAACACCGCGCTGCATTCCTCCGCCAACACCCCGCCCTCATACAACACCCGGTGATTCAAAAAGCCCTGGGTAAAGAACTGTCCCTGGCTCTGCACAATCCCGGCCTTGGGCTCCAGCGCGCCATACACCACCCGCGCAATCCGCGAATGCACGATCAGCCCTGCGCACATGCTGCACGGCTCAAGCGTCACGTAAAGCGTACTGCCCGGCAGGCGATAGTTGCTGGCAGCCTGGGCCGCGGCGCGGATCGCAACCATCTCGGCGTGGGCGCTGGGGTCGTTGCCGCTGATCGGGCAGTTGAAACCGCGCCCAATGATTTCACCGTCCTGCACCAGTACCGCGCCCACCGGCACTTCACCCAGTGCCGCGCCTTGAGCGGCCAGGGCCAGGGCTTCGCGCATGAAATCACGATCACGGCTGCGGTCGATAATCGCTGCGGGGCGTATCTGTCGCATCACGCCACCTCGATGGCGGCCATCAGGCCGGTTTCCATGTGGTCGACCACATGGCAGTGGAACATCCAGACCCCAGGGTTATCCGCCACCAGCGCCACTTGCGCGCGCTCGTTCTTGCCCAACAGGTACGTGTCGGTGAAGTACGGGATGACCTTGTGCCGGTTCGAGGCAATGACCTTGAAGCTCATGCCATGCAGGTGGATCGGGTGTTGATACTGAGTCATGTTCTTCAATTCGAAAATATAGCTTTTGCCCTTTTCGAGCTTGGCAATCGGTCGATCGGCGCAAGTCTTGTCGGTAATGTCCCAGGCCTTGCCGTTGATCTGCCACAGGCTTGGCGGCTTGCCGTTGTCGACGTTGACAGACACCGAGCCTACCCATTCAAAATTGAAGTTGAGTTTCTCGGCATTGGCCAGGTCCGGCTCGGCCACCGGGTTGGCGGGCAGCGCCGGCGGCCACTCGGTCGGCGCATCGGTGTTCGCCACTGAGCGGAAAGTGCCCAGGCGTACCGGGCCATTGCGCAGGGACAATTCTTCGCCGGCCGGCGGTGCCTTGATCGCCAGGCAAATGCGCATGCCAGGCCCCAGCCAGTATTCCTTGCCCAATGGGCGCGGTGCAATCGGATTGCCGTCCAGCGCGTAGATCTGCGCTTCGACGCCGGGAATGTTGAGGCGGTACGTCAGCGTGTTGTCGAGGTTGAGCAACCGTACGCGAGTGATCTGCCCGGCGGGCAAGTCGATCACCGCTTGTGAGACGCCGTTGATGGTCGACAAGCCCCCCGCCGTGCCGCCACGGGCCGCTTCACGAGGAATACTGAACGCTACGAAAGCGCCCTCTTCATCCACATGCCAGCTCTTGAGACTCAAGGTTTTTTCATATTTGAAACCGGTGGGTTCGCGCTCTTCGATAATCAAGGGGCCGACCAACCCGCGACCGAGTTCTTCGCTGCTGTTCACGTGCGGGTGATACCAGTAACTGCCGGCATCGGGCACGCGGAATTTGTAATCGAAGTACTCGCCCGGCAGCACCGGCAATTGCGAGACGTACGGCACGCCGTCCATTTCCAGCGGCAGGCGGATGCCGTGCCAGTGAATGGTGGTCGCCACCGGCAGGTGGTTAATGAAGCGCACCCGCAGCCATTCGCCCTGACGCACGCGCAATTCAGTGCCCGGCGCCGACGGGCCGAACGCCCAGGCAGGAGTCTTGTGCCCGGCCACCAGTTCGACGTCCAACGGCGCGGCGATCAGCTCATAGTCATGGCCGGCATCAGCGTCGGCCATCTTGCCCAGCCAGTAACGCGACGCGCCACCGGCCCCCACGCCAACCACCACAAGACCGGCCAGACCACCGAGTAATTGTCGACGGGTAAAGGACATGAACTCAACTACCTCACGTATCAGCCACAGGCGCGAAGGCCTGCAAAAGGCGAATACGATACACCTGCGGATGAGAAACAGTAAGGGCAGCGCGGCGGATGGTCACAGGCTGGGCGATCTTTTCGGCAGCCCGTGACGCTCTGCGTCACATCGATATCTGACTCGACAGCGGCCGTGTGGCTGGAACGCGGAGCGTCCCTTGAGGCATTTCCACGCGGAGCGTGGGAACGATCACCGTGTAGAGTTGGCGGCATCAGAATTGTCTGCCCCTCCAGCAGCATCACTCCTGTGCGAATCTTTCATTCTCAGCGACTTTGCCTTGCTCTGTGCCATTCCATTGCGCAATGGGTGTGATGTGCTGGATGTGATTGGCCGCCGGTTGCGGGCTCGGCCTTCGGACTAACGTTGCTGAATGATCGTTCCCACGCTCTGCGTGGGAATGCAGCCCGTGACGCTCTGCGTCACATCGATATCTGACTCGACAGCGGCCGTGTGGCTGGAACGCGGAGCGTCCCTTGAGGCATTCCCACGCGGAGCGTGGGAACGATCACCGTGTAGAGTTGGCGGCATCAGAATTGTCTGCTCAGCAGCCCAGCGGGAGCAAGCTGCCTCGCCACAGGCAAGCCCCTCACCACAAAGGTCCGGTTATGGCTGAAGACCGGTGATCAGATGGACCACCCCGCGCTCCAGCATCATCACTCCCGGCACCCCTGCCGCCATCAACGCCTGCCGATCCATTCGCGTCATATCCCGAAGTTCCACCCGCACCCGAGTCAGCGCCACCGGCTGTTGCGACTTGAGGTTATCCACTCCGCCCAGCGCGGCCACGACATTCGCGGTCAAACCGAAAACAGGCTGAGCCTCCACTTTCGGCTCATCCACCACCAGGTCCGGCGTCAACGCTTTCCAGAACGCCCGCTGCATTTTCTCGAACATGCTCAGTTCTCCAGAATCAATGAAGTATCGACCGTCGCCTCATGGTGCAGCCGCAATGCCTCGCGTACCTGCTCGGCACTTTCCAGGCCCAGCACCTGCTGGGCGATGGCCTGACAATCCAGCAGATCCACTTCGCGGACTGCCGCTTTGATCGCAGGAATCAACGGCACGCTCACCGACAACTCATCCACCCCAAGCCCCAGCAACAGCGGCACCGCCAGTTTTTCCGAAGCCATGGCGCCGCACACACCGACCCATTTGCCATGGGCATGAGCGGCTTTCACAGTGTTGGCGATCAGGCGCAGCACCGAGGGATGAAAACTGTCGGCCTGACTGGCCAGCCGTGGGTGATCGCGGTCCATGGCCAGGGTGTATTGGGTCAGGTCGTTGGTGCCGATGGAGAAGAAGTCCACCTCGGGCGCAAACAGATCAGCCATCAGCGCCGCCGCCGGCACTTCGATCATGATCCCCAGTTTCGGCAGTTCAGTGAGACCCAATGCCAGTGCCTCTTCTTCAAGCAGCTGACGGGCCAGTCGCAACTCCGACAACTGCGCGACCATCGGCAGCATGATGTGCAGGCGAGCCAGCCCGGCGCTGCTCAAAATCGCCTTGAACTGATCGCGCAACAGCTGCGGACGCTCCAGGCACAAACGAATCCCGCGCATGCCCAAAAACGGGTTGGTTTCGCGCTCCATCGGCACATAGGCCAATGGTTTGTCGCCGCCGACATCCAGGGTGCGCACCACCAGATTGCGCGCCGGCCCCAGGGCGCGGGCGATCGCGCTGTAAGTGGATGCCTGCTCCTCATGGCTCGGCGCGTGGTTGCGATCCAGATAAAGAAATTCCGAACGCAACAGACCAACGCCCTCGCCGCCCAGCGTCATGGCCTGTTCGGCCTCGGCCAACGACGCGATATTGGCGGTGATTTCAACGTGATGCCCATCGCGGGTACAGGCGGCCAGTCCTGCATTTTCCAGCTCGTATTGTTGGCGCTTCTTTTGTCGCTGACGATTGGCTTGCAGCTGCTCAATGGCGGCCAGCTCGGGATCCAGCTGCAACTCGCCCTTGTCGGCATCGAGCAAAACCCGGGTGCCATTGATCAATGTCAGCACCTGAACCGGCAAGCCGCAGATCGCCGGCAAACCGAAGGCCCGCGCGAGAATCGCCACGTGACTGGTGGCGCCACCACCGACCGTGGCGAACCCCAGCACCTTGCGCGTGTCCAGGCCAGCCGTCTGGGAGGGCGTCAGTTGCTCGGCAATCAGAATCGCCCCGTCCGGCAACGCCATCGCACGATCTTCTACGCCGAGAATCAACTTGAGCACCCGTTGACCAACGTCGGCCAAATCCGCCGCCCGTTCGGCCAGCAAGGCATTGCCCAGTTTTTTGAACAAGGTTGCCGTCGACTCGGTGGCCGCACGCCAGGCGAAAGCGGCGCTTTTGCCGGTGTCGATCAATGCCAGAGCCTGATCCAGCAGGCCTGGGTCTTCGAGCAGTTCCTGATGAGCTTTGAAGATGTCTGCCTGGGCGTCACCCCTGGCCTTGTCGCGTAACTGCTGCAAGGCCAGAACCGCCGCTGCCAACGCCCGGGACAGGTGCTCACGCTCAACCTGAGGACTCACACCAGATTCACTCACCTCGAGGGTCTGCTCGGCAATCTGCACCACTTGGCCAAACGCCGAGCCCGGCGATGCACAGACGCCGCGTAGCACCTTCAGCGATGAGACCTCGGCAACAACCGTCTCGACCTCTGCCATCACCGTCACGGTTTCCCCGCAACCGGCGGCCAGCAACTCGGCCAGCGTCTTGATCGCCACTTCGGCATCCGCGCCCGCCGCGCTGACCTGCAGGATGTCACCATGGGCGGTCTGCAAAGCCATGATCGCCACCAGGGATTTGGCGTTCGCGCTCTCCTGCTGTTTATGCAGGCAAATGCTCGCCGAAAAACCTTTCGCCGCTTGGGCAAACACTGCCGCGGGGCGCGCGTGCAAGCCGTTGGCATTGGGCAACGTCACCGGTTTGGAGAACAGCGCCTCGCCCTCCTCCGGCAGCGACTCACCGGACGCCACTTCGGATGGATTCAGGCTCAACAGCGGCTGGCCGCTTTCTACCATACCCGTTTCGGGCGTCAGCCAGGTGAACGGTTCGCCGCTGACCACCAGCATCAGGGTCAACAAACTGCGGGCGTTCAAGGCAATGTAATCGGCATCGAACTCGATCAGCGCCTGCCCCACTACTACCCGCTGACCTTCCTCCACCAACCGGGTGAAACCCTTTCCGGCCAGGTTCACGGTATCGAGGCCGATGTGCATCAGCACCTGCACGCCATTGTCGTCGGTGATGCTGACGGCATGCCCACTGACCTGCACATTGCTGATCACCCCGGCCAGCGGTGCGCACAAGGTTTGCGAAGTCGGATCGATGCACAGACCGTCGCCGATCACGCGACTGGAAAACACCTGATCGGGCACTTGGTCCAGCGGCATCAGCACGCCGGACAAGGGTGCCAGCAGTTGCAATTGTTGGGGTGTGGTCATGACGTCACCTGCTGTTTTGTTCTTTGAAGTGCCGATGGAGCGCGAGGCTCCGACAGCATCGCTTATTTCCACCAATACTCGACCTGCAATCCGACGTTCGAACCGTGTCGCGCTGTACCGAAAGCGCCGTTGTCAGACAACGCCGAACCCGCCGCCAGTTCATTGGCCGCCCGTTTGGCCGCCTCGTTCCAGCTGGCATAGGTGTAATACAGACGCACCTCGGGGCGCGCCCAGAATTCCGGGCCCTTGGGCGACCAGGTCGGGGCGAAAGTGAACTTGCTCAGCTTGCGCGTCCCGCCCGTGGCTTCAACCTGATCGTGGCCCAATTCGGTCACCAGTTTGATCTGCTCGGTGATCGCATAGGCCGGGCGAATCCCGAGGGAAATCCAGTTCTGATCAGCGCCATCCGGGCGAATGTCCTTTTGATAAACAGCCTCGAGCTGCCCACCGAAACGCGGCGTCACTTGCCAGTCGAAGAACTCCACCACGCGATAGCTTTTGCTGCTGTCGTCCAGCCTCACGTTACCGGTATAGCCCAACCCGGTGCCGGGGCCTTCGCCATACTGAAAGGCCAGTTTATTCCTGCCGCCCAGAAAGCCCTTCTGCACATGCTGGGTGGTGATCGCCCAACCGCGATGAGCGTCGCGGCTGTCGGGTTTGTCGATGTAGCTCAAGCCGAATTCCAACTCACCGCCGGGGTTGGTATTGAAGCCGGCGACGTTGAAATCGTGACGGTTGATGTAGTCCTTCTGGTACAGGTTGTCCTTGCGCGAGAAGGCGTAGCTGTACTTCAGACCACCGATCAGCACATCTTCGATACCGCCACCGGTGGCGCTCTGGTTCCAGTAGTAGAAGTCGGAAATGTGGATATCGTTCCGCTTGTAGTAACGCCGACCGGCCCACAGCGAACCGCCGTTGAGGCTGGGCATGTTCGCCCATTGCGCGTACAGCTGCGGCAGGCGCACCGAGCCGTTGTCGCCGTTGAATGTCAGATCCTTGTCGTACTGGTTATACAGCGATGCCATGCCGTCGACGCTGAACACCGAACCATCGTCCAGGGTGTACAGATCCTGGCGCAATTCAAGTTCAGCGTACTGCTCGCATTCGTTACCCAAGCGGTATTTGGTCTGCGCTCCCGGCAACTGGAAACACTGCTGTTTACCGCTGTTAACCGAGGTGCCGACGCCGCTGCGCAAATAACCGGCGAATTCCAGCGCCTGGGCCGACAGTGGTAATGCCAGGCACACGCCCGCCGCTACAAGGCTGCGATTTATTGTTGTTTTCAAGAACCACCTCATTATTTTTATTGTGTGATGCAGCAAAATCGGCGCGCAAAACTCCCCCGCGCAGCGTTCTGCGTGTTGTTTTAAACGGTGTTTTTATTGGTTAAGCGTTAGTGATCGCTCAGGCGCAGAACGAACGACTCATAAGGCCGAAGAAAGACCTGCCGGTTTCGTGGCGGGCAGTCCCGGTAGTTGCTGATCACCAGGCTTTGAGTCATCGCTTCGCTGATCACATCATCCGGCAGTTCGACTTCGCACGGCGTGCCATAGAAGTTGTTCAGCACCAGCAATCGCTCGCCATGGCCTTCACGCACGTACGCCCAGATTCGCGTGTGCTCAGGCAATAATTGCCGGTACACACCGTCGGACATCAGCGTTTCACTGTGGCGCAGGGCAATCAGTTGACGGTAGTGATGCAGCACGGAATCCGGATCGTCGAGTTGGTGAGCGACATTGATCTGCGCCGCGTTGGCCGGTACACCGATCCAGGGCTCGACCGCGCTGAAGCCGGCGTTCGGCTCGGCGTTCCAGTGCATCGGCGTGCGACCGTTGTCCCGGGACTTCTGCATGATCGCCGCCATATTGTCGGCGTCGCTGCTACCGGCTTCGCGCTTGAGCCGGAAGATGTTCAGGGTTTCGACATCGCGGTACTGATCGATATGATCGAAGCCCGGATTGGTCATCCCCAGCTCTTCACCTTGATACACGAACGGCGTGCCCTGGAGGAAATGCAGCGCCGTGCCGAGCATCTTTGCCGATACCACTCGATGCTCGCCGTCATGACCAAACCGCGAGACTACGCGCGGCTGATCATGATTACACCAGAACAACGCGTTCCAGCCGCCGCCAGCCTGCATGCCGGTTTGCCAGTCGGAGAGGATGCGCTTGAGTGCGAGGAAGTCGAAATCGGCGCGAACCCACTTTTGCAGGTTCGGGTAATCCACCTTCAAGTGATGAAAGTTGAAGGTCATCGACAGTTCTTTTGACTCTGGCCGCGAATAGCGGATGCAGTGTTCCAGGCTGGTGGACGACATCTCGCCGACGTTGATCAGATCATGACCTTCGAACACTTCGCGGTGCATCTGCTGCAAGTAGTCATGGACGTTCGGGCCGTCGGTGTAGAAGCGCCGACCATCGGTGTTGTCCTCAGGGAAATCCGCCGGTTTGGAAATCAGGTTGATCACGTCCAGACGGAAACCGCCCACACCTTTGTCGCGCCAGAAACGCATCATCTTGAAGACTTCGGCGCGCACCTGGGGGTTGTCCCAGTTCAGGTCGGCCTGCGTGTGGTCGAACAAGTGCAGGTAGTACTGACCGGTCTGGGCCTCGTACTCCCAGGCCGAACCGCCGAACTTGGATTCCCAGTTGTTCGGCTGATCGCGCCAGATGTAGAAATCACGGTAAGGGTTGTCGAGGCTGCTACGGGCCTGCTGGAACCAGGTGTGCTCGATCGAGGTGTGGTTGACCACGATGTCGAGCATCAATTTGATCCCGCGCTTGCCCGCCTCGGCAATCAGCAACTCGCAGTCGGCCATGGTCCCGTAGCTTGGATCGATGGCGTAGTAATCGCTGATGTCGTAACCGTTATCGCGCTGGGGTGAACGCAGGAACGGCGTGATCCACAGGCAATCGACACCCAGCCAGTGCAGGTAATCGAGCTTGGCCACGACGCCGAGCAGATCCCCCGTGGGGTTGCCGGCGTGGCTGTGAAAACTCTTCGGGTAGATCTGGTAGATCACCGAACATTGCCAGTCTTGCATGGCGGGATTCCTTCAGTAAGTTTTGTGCTGGCCTTGGGGGCCTCTTCGCGGGCAAGCCTCGCTCCTACAGAAGCGCGCTCCGTTGTAGGAGCGAGGCTTGCCCGCGAATGGATCTATCAAGCGACCCGATACCCGGGCCGGACAATCCTCATGCTCAAGCCGCAGGTCAGAACAAACGGCACGACCAGAGCAATCACCATCCCAACCACGAACATCGGAATGAACTGCGGAATGATCGAGATGAAACCGGGCAAGCCGCCGACGCCGATCGCCGAGGCCTGGACCTTGTTCATCGACAGGAAGATGCAGCCCAGCGCCGAGCCGATCAGGGCGGCATAGAACGGAAATTTGTAGCGCAGGTTGACCCCGAACATCGCCGGTTCGGTGATACCGAAGTAGGCAGAAATCGCCGAGGTCGAGGCCATGCTTTTGTCCCGCACGCTGCGGGTCATGTAGAACACCGCCAGTGCCGCGCTGCCCTGCGCAAGGTTCGACATGACGATCATCGGCCAGATGAAGGTGCCACCCTGGGTGGAGATCAGTTGCAGGTCGACCGCGAGAAACATGTGGTGCATGCCGGTGATTACCAGCGGTGCGTAGAGCAGGCCGAAAATCGCGCCGCCGATCATGGGCGCGAGGTCGAACAGGGTGACCACGCCTTCGGTGATGAGTATCCCCAGATGGCGAGTCACCGGGCCAATCACTGCCAACGCCAGCACGCCGGTGACGACGATGGTGGTGATAGGCACCACCAGCAATTGCACCGCGTTAGGCACTCGCGCCCGCAGCCATTTTTCGATGACGCTCATCACATAGGCCGCCAGCAGGATCGGCAGGATTTGCCCCTGATAACCGACTTTCTCGATCTGAAACATACCGAGAATGTCGAAGTACGGCAGGCTCTGCCCTTCCAGCCCCGCCACCGCTTTGCCATAGTTCCAGGCATTGAGCAGATCCGGGTGTACCAGCATCAGGCCGAGCACGATGCCGAGGATTTCGCTGCCGCCAAAGCGCTTGGCCGCCGACCAGCCCACCAGCGCCGGGAGGAACACGAAAGAGGTGTTGGCCATCAGGTTGATCAGGCTCCAGAGCCCGTCAAGCTTGGGGTAGGCATCCAGCAAGGTCTTGCCCTCGATGAACATGCCTTTGGCGCCGATCAGGTTGTTGATGCCCATCAACAGGCCGGCAATGATCAGTGCCGGGAGGATCGGCATGAACACGTCGGAAAACACCCGAACCAATCGCTGCATCGGGTTGATCTTGTCGGCACTTTTCTGTTTAACGTCGGCGATGGTCGAGGCGGCGAGACCGGTTTGCCGGCGCAGCTCGGCGTAGACCTTTTCCACTTCGCCGGGGCCGATGACCACCTGGAACAGGCCGCCGGTATAGAACGATCCCTTGACCAGATCGATCTGGTTCAGCGTGGCGCTGTCGACCAGGCTCGGGTCCTTGAGGGCCAGGCGCAGCCGTGTGACGCAATGCGCGGCCTGCTCGAGGTTGTCGCTGCCACCGAGGCTGTGCAGCAGCTCGGAGGCGATATTCGGATAGTCGTGGCTCATGATTGTCCTTGCGCTGTTGTTTTTTGTTATTGGCAGCACGCCGAAGCGAAAAGTACTCGTCTGTACGAGTTAAAGCAACAACTCGTACAGACGAGTTTGATTTTGTTTATCCTGAACCCGACAGGCGGCGACATTTCCTACCTCCGAAGTCAAAGAAACCCAAAGCCGCATGGACAAACTCCTACCCTGCCCTTAAGGTTCAAAACCTTCAGCACAGCCCGGCACAGAGCTCTCCCCATGAGTAAATACAACCAGATCTACAGCGATCTGCTTGCCAGCATCACGACCGAACGTCTGGAACGCGGCGCCCGACTGCCCTCCGAAACTGAATTGATGGACAGCTATCAGGCCAGCCGCGGCACTGTGCGTAAAGCCATCGAACAATTGCAGGAGCGCGGTTTCGCCCAGAAAGTCCACGGCAAAGGCACTTTCGTCCTGTCGACCAACCCGATCGAATTTCAGCTCGGCGGCATCGTCAGCTTCCAGGAAACCTACCCGCGACTGGGCAACGACGTCAGCACCGAGGTGGTCGAATTCACCCAGATCCCCCTTGAAGGCGCGCTGCTCGAACACATCAAGGCTGAAGCAGGCAGCCTGATCACGCGGATCATGCGCGTGCGCCGGATCGACGGAAAAAGGGTGATCCTCGACATCAACCATTTCGTCAGCGATGTGATTCCCGGCCTGTCCCGCGATATCGCCGAACAATCGATCTACGCCTTCATCGAGCAGACCCTGCAACTGCAAATCGCCTACGCGCAACGCACCATCGAGGCGGTGCCCTGCAGCAAACATGACCGGCAACATTTGGACCTCGACGATCAGAGCCATGTAATCGTGGTGAGTAACCAGACGTTTTTGCAGGATGGCCGGCAGTTCGAGTACACCGAATCACGGCACACGCTGGACAAGTTCTACTTCTCCGACGTCGCCCGGCGCTGAAACGCGAAAGGCCCCGTGAACTCGTGTTCACGGGGCCTTTCATTTGTTACGGACGATCAGTTAAAGCCGGGATCGCTCCCACTCCGTTGCAAATATTTAAACCGGCGAAAGTTCGCGATTTTCATCTTGAACGCTGCGGGTCCACTGAGCCAAAAATGCCGCCAGCTTTTCTTCAATATGGCTCTCGACGGTTCGCAAACGAAGCAAGGGGATATCGCATTTTTGCAGGATGCTGTTTTTCAGGGCGTCTCGCTCGACCTGTTCAGTCTCACCATGAGAGCCCCCATCGACTTCGATTACGCCCAGCGGTTTTTTCCCTACTTTGTAATAGAGCACGAAATCGCAGCTGGCCTTGTTTTTCATGAAAGTCAGTTCCCGTGCCGTCAATAATTCATTGGCGAGCGAGGCTAGCTGTATCAACTCAATCTGAGTGTGAAACATCATCGATCGGCAGGCATCCTGAGCAAGCGCTTCACGAAGTAGCTGCGCCACTATCTGTTCGGATTTGAACGATGAATCATTCGGCCGAAGTCTTGCATTAAGACGTTCGAGCGATTGGTCGTATTCTTTGTAGAGCAGGTCGAAGGCTGATATCACAGGTGCGCGGTGGAGTTGCTCTTGTTCCGCATAGTATTCGATGTACCGCACCAGCGCGGCGATATGCCCGTTGTTCGCGGTGAAGACTTCGTCGCCCGTGACCAGGGTGAACCGATTTTTTGCTCTGGATACCGCCACATTGACCATGCGAGGGTCATCCACGAACGCCAGGAATTTCGGCGTTGTGCTCTTTTTGTCCAGCACGGTGGAAAAGACGATCTCGTCGCACTCGCGGCCCTGGAACTTGTGAACGGTGTCTTTGACGAAATCATCAGGCAAAAGCGTGCCCGAAAGCGTGGCCTGGTTCCTGAACGGAGCAATGAAACCTCTGCCGTCCTCGCCCTCCCATGCACTTTCGCCCTCTCCTTCCAGCACTGCCAGAAGCGAGTCCAGCTCCCGTAGATTGGTTTTGCGTCGTGTGTGGTTTCCCTTGGCGGTGACCAGCAATAACAACGGCTTTTCCCCGCGGTCCTGGGTCATCGGAACCAGTTGATTGTCGTAAAACTGCTGATTGCAGAACTGAATGATCTGCGGGTGACAGCGATAGTGCTCTTTCAATAGCGTCATCGGGATCGAATCATTGAACACACTGACGCACGAATCGAGCAGGCTGTACTTCTCGCAATCGTAGTGGTCCATGGGCGCCGCCATGCCCAGCTCTGCCGGGATGTGCGCCAGCTGTTTTCTGTCGCCGACGATGATCAGGTTCTTCGCACAGCCCAGCGCCAATATTCCTGGAACAATGTCCTGTTGCGAGGCCTCGTCGATGATGACGTAGTCGAGCATAGCCCCGCCTTCAAGCGAGTTGATGATCGAATGCGTACTGCTGGAAATGATCGGATAGCGCTTCAGGAACTCATCAAACTTGCGTTTATAAGTCTTGGCATCAAAGGGTTCCGGGTCCGGTACATGCTGATGCAAGTGCTGCTTCAGATACTTCATCGAAGCGCTCGTCAACTCATCCAGCAGCGTCTCGTATTTGCCGAGGCGCAACGCTTCCTGAAGGGTGGCCAATGCCGTTTTTCTTTGCAGCAGTGCCTTGTCATAGTAGTGAAGCTGCAGGCTATAGAAGATCGATTTGCGCTTTGCCCAGTCATCGAATGGCTTCATCCGCAGAATCTTGAAATTGAACAGCAGCTCGATTCTGTCCTTGATCCTGACGCGGTCGCCTGCAAGATGTGTCAGGTAAGCCATCAGATCCGCTGCCTTTTGCGGGGAGAGCTTGTACTTGTCCAGGGCGACGGGTGCCTGCACGCCGTTATCCTGCTGCCATTGCAGAAGATAGCGCCGCTCCACCTCCAGCTCATGGATTTCAATCTGCAACAGGGCTACCGAGTTCCGGGTCTGAAGCAATTGCTTCAACTGCTGCAAGACGACCTGGATGCGTTCCATCGAAGGCGTGGCTTCGGGAACCGTAAGAGGTCGAGGGCAAGGATTGGCGAAGAATGCCTCCCGGTTTTCTTTGCTACCCAGCTCGGCTACAAGATAATTCAACCCGGACTTGCCCAGTTTTTCACAGACATTCGCGACGGCCGCGTTGTTGTTGGACACCACCGCCACGTTTTTTCCACGCAACAGAATATTGGTGATGATATTCAGAATGGTCTGTGTCTTACCGGTACCGGGAGGCCCTTCGATCAGACTGATCTGCGAGGTGAAGGCCTGCTCGACGGCTTGAAGCTGGCTTTCATTGATGCCAAAAGGAAAGATGAAGTCGCCCGTTTGTGCCTGCCGTCCATTCTGCCCGGTGCAGTAGGCGTGCAACGCCGTGTCCGCGCATGACGGTATTGCGCTCAGCTGGCGCAGCACATTTTCGGCGATGACCTTATCCACCGGTTTCACGGCCTTTTCAACCCGGCCGTTGGCCACGGAAAGGAAATAGTGGAAGGTCGGCTCGTCCTTCATCTTCGTCGGCTCGACAAGCTCGATAGCATCCATCTTGAACACGTAACTTGCCGTGCTTCCGGGATACTGAATGACGGCATATTTCTCGCCATAGATCACAGCGCTCTCGATGCCGCTTACCAGCGAGCTGCCTTTTTTTCGCAGAAGCTGGCCTTTCACCTCTCGGGTAGGAACGACCTTGCAGTCCCCCAGCGGGCTAGGAAAACTCTTGCCGGAGGGAAAGTGGCAAGTCAGCGAGAATCCACCGCGCCTGTCACTCTTTATTGTCCAGTCTTTGATCTGCCGGGTCTTATCTTCACCGCACACGTAGATGGAAACCATATATCCCTTAAGCAGGCTCGTTCAAAGCCTGTAAACATCCATGTTGTCGGAATCCGGATCCAACGAACCGGCGAATTTGACACTATTTTGACATCATCCTTTGTCCAAGTACCAGCTTCCAGTTGGCGCGCCGAACAGACAGGTCGGTCCTGCAATCCGTAAACATTTTGCTCCAGATGCAACAAGGGCGCCTCTCGGCGCCCTTGTTGTTCAGCTTATTCCCACTCAATCGTCGCCGGCGGCTTGCTCGACACGTCGTAAGTGACGCGGGAGATGCCTTCGATTTCATTGATGATCCGGCCGCTGACAGTTTCCAGCAGTTCGTAAGGCAGGTGAGCCCAACGCGCGGTCATGAAGTCGATGGTTTCCACGGCACGCAGGGCCACGACCCAGGCGTAACGACGGCCATCGCCGACAACGCCAACCGATTTCACCGGCTGAAACACTACGAACGCCTGGCTGACTTTGTGGTACCAGTCGGCTTTGCGCAGTTCTTCGATGAAGATGTGGTCGGCGCGACGCAGCAGGTCGGCGTATTCCTTCTTCACTTCACCGAGGATCCGCACACCCAGGCCCGGGCCCGGGAACGGGTGACGGTAGACCATGTCGTACGGCAGGCCGAGTTCCAGGCCCAGACGACGGACTTCGTCCTTGAACAGCTCGCGCAGGGGTTCAACCAGCTTGAGGTTCATTTCTTCCGGCAGGCCGCCCACGTTGTGGTGCGACTTGATCACGTGAGCCTTGCCGCTTTTCGCGCCAGCCGACTCGATCACGTCCGGGTAAATGGTGCCTTGGGCGAGGTATTTGATGTTATCCAGTTTATTGGATTGGGCATCGAAAACGTCGATGAAGGTACGGCCAATGATTTTGCGCTTCTTCTCTGGGTCGCTTTCGCCTGCCAGATTGTCGAGGAACTGGTCCTCGGCGTTGGCGCGAATCACTTTGACGCCCATATTCTCGGCGAACATGGCCATCACTTGCTCGCCTTCGTGCAGGCGCAGCAGGCCGTTGTCGACGAAGACGCAGGTCAACTGGTCGCCGATAGCCTTGTGCAGCAGCGCGGCAACCACCGAGGAGTCAACGCCGCCGGACAAGCCGAGCAATACGTTGTCGGTACCCACCTGGGCGCGGACCTGGGCGATGGCGTCTTCAGCAATCTTCGACGGTGTCCATAGCGCTTCGCAGCCGCAGATGTCGAGGATGAAGCGCGAGAGGATGCGACCGCCTTGCTTGGTGTGGGTTACTTCCGGGTGGAACTGCACGCCGTAGTAGCCGCGAGCATCGTTGAACATGCCGGCAATCGGGCAGCTCGGGGTGCTGGCCAGGATGTGGAAGTCTTCCGGCAGCTTGGTGACCTTGTCACCGTGGCTCATCCACACGTCGAGGCCGAACAGGCCATCGGCGTCGATGTGGTCTTCGATGCCGTCCAACAGGCGGCTCTTGCCGACCACGTCAACGCGGGCATAACCGAACTCACGCAGCTCGGAACCTTCGACCTTGCCACCCAGCTGTTCCGCCATGGTCTGCATGCCGTAGCAGATACCGAAGACCGGTACGCCCAGGTCAAACACCGCTTGCGGGCAGCGCGGGCTGTCGGCTACGTGCACGGACTCGGGGCCGCCGGCGAGAATGACGCCTTTTGGAGCGAATTCGCGAATCGCGTCGTCGTCCATGTCGAACGGATGCAGTTCGCAATACACGCCGATTTCACGCACGCGGCGGGCAATCAGCTGGGTGTACTGGGAACCGAAGTCGAGGATCAGGATGCGGTGAGCGTGAATGTCGAGGGCCATGATTCAGTCTCGTCTAAGTAATTCAGAAACAGTCGTGATTCAGAAACAACTCGGGGCTGAATAGAACAGCCCCGGTTGCTTAACGATTTGCTGGAAGCCTCAACCTACGCGGTAGTTTGGCGCTTCTTTGGTGATTTGTACGTCGTGAACGTGAGACTCGGCCATGCCAGCGCCGGTGATCCGCACGAACTCAGGCTTGGTGCGCATTTCTTCGATATCGGCGCTACCGGTGTAGCCCATGGAAGAACGCAGGCCGCCCATCAGTTGATGGATGATGGCGCTCAGGGTGCCCTTGTACGGAACACGCCCTTCGATGCCTTCCGGAACCAGTTTCTCGGCGCCTGCCGAGGAGTCCTGGAAGTAACGGTCGGAGGAACCTTGAGCCTGAGACATGGCGCCCAGCGAACCCATGCCGCGGTAAGCCTTGTACGAACGGCCCTGGAACAGTTCGATCTCGCCTGGCGCTTCTTCGGTACCGGCAAACATCGAGCCCATCATCACGCAGGAAGCACCGGCAACGATGGCCTTGGAGAGGTCACCGGAGAAACGGATGCCGCCGTCGGCGATCAACGGAACGCCTGTGCCTTCAAGGGCAGCGGCGACGTTGGCGATGGCACTGATTTGCGGAACGCCCACACCGGCGACGATACGGGTGGTGCAGATCGAGCCCGGGCCGATACCGACCTTGACTGCGTCAGCGCCGGCTTCGGCCAGAGCCTTGGCGGCAGCGCCGGTGGCGATGTTGCCGCCGATGACCTGCACTTCAGGGAAGTTCTGTTTGACCCAGCGAACGCGGTCGATCACGCCTTTGGAGTGACCGTGAGCAGTGTCGACCACCACCACGTCAACACCGGCGTGGACCAGGGCAGCTACGCGGTCGCCGGTGTCTTTACCGGTACCGACTGCAGCGCCAACGCGCAGACGACCTTGATCGTCCTTGCTGGCCAGCGGGTAAGCCTTGGCTTTTTCGATGTCGTTGACGGTCATCATGCCTTTGAGGGCGAATTTGTCGTCGACGATCAGCACGCGTTCGATACGGTGCTTGTGCAACAACTCACGGACGTCGTTCTTGTCGGCGCCTTCCTTGACCGTGACCAGACGCTCTTTAGGCGTCATCACTTCACGGACGCTGGCGTCCATGCGGTTTTCGAAACGCACGTCACGGGAAGTGACGATGCCGACCAGGTCGCCATCGTGCAGTACCGGAACGCCGGAGATGTTGTGCTGGCGGGTGAGTTCGAACAGTTCACGAACCGTGGCGTCAGCCTCGATGGTGATCGGGTCCTTGACCACGCCGGCCTCGTACCGCTTGACCTTACGCACTTCGGCAGCTTGCTGCTCGATGGTCATGTTCTTGTGGATGATACCGATGCCACCTTCCTGAGCCATGGCAATTGCCAAACGGGCTTCAGTAACGGTGTCCATGGCAGCAGAAACCAGTGGAATATTCAGCTCGATGCCACGGGTAAGGCGGGTCTTGAGACTGACTTCGTTAGGAAGAACCTCGGAATAACCGGGCACTAAAAGAATGTCGTCGAAGGTCAGAGCTTCTTGGCTGATACGCAGCATCGCGGGGGCTCCCGAGCGGGAAAATGGAAGCGCGCCATTATAGTCAGACACCCCCTCGGGTTCAATGTAAAACTCTGTCTATTATCGACGCAGTGATCGACGGAGGTTTTGGCACACAAATCCCGTAGGAGCGAGGCTTGCCCGCGAAGGGGCCATCACTGGCGCCAAAAGCTTCGCGGGCAAGCCTCGCTCCTACAGTTACAGTTCGACTTTGACCCAACTCACCGGTTGATCCAGCCAGTCGGCAAATTCGTCGATGAAGCTCTGCTTGAACCCGGCCTCGAGCCAGTTGTTGAAAATGAACCCCAGGTTGGAAAAGCCGCATTCCTGCAAGAACAGAAACCCGTTGATGTCGTCTTCATGTCCGCATTCAGGGCACGTGAAGTTGTCGGTGCGCCCCGGCATCCACTCTTCCAGGCTTTCGAACAGCGCTTCGCCGATTTCCTTGCGGCACTCGGCGCAGCCGGCTTCTTCGAGGAATCCCTTGGCCGGTGTATAGATGCAGCGCTTGGTGATGATTTCCAGGCCATTGATCGGCTCGCCGAACGGCAGCGCGTCAGGGTGCAGGACCACCGCGCGGGCACCGTCGGCGAGGGCGTGGGCCATGCGATTGCCGGTGCGGCCACAGGTGGTCAGTTCTTCTTTGATGATGTTCTTGCGCACCAGCCAACGCACGACCGCCCGGGCCCGGGGTTCGTGTACCGGCAGGGTGGAGATTTTCGGGACGATGATGCTTTGGGAATTCATGGTGCAAGCCTACTGCGTCAGATGGATATTTCTGCGGCGTGCCGGAGGACGCTTTCGCGGGCAAGCCTCGCTCCTACAGGATTAGTGTCGTTCAATAAATTTGCGAACGGCATCAATCCTGTAGGAGCGAGGCTTGCCCGCGAAGGCGCCAGGGCGGCCGGCAGCTTAATCCCTGACGAAATCCGGTCAAGTACTCAAATAACGCCCGATCAAGGCAATCCCGCTGGCCAGCACCAGCCAGGTCACCAGCCGCACGAATGCCTCGCGGGACAATTTCAGGGTCAACCGCCGGCCGATCCACAACCCCAGCGCCATCGCTGGCAACAAACACAGCGCCAATACCAATAAGGGTAGCTCGGCATACACACCGGCGATGGCAAACAGGCTCAAACGCACCACGGTGCTGCAACTGATCAGCGCACTCTGGGTCGCCCGGGCCGCGTCCTTGGGCAGCCGACTGTTCAAATAGATTGCATATAAGAAGCCGCCACTGCCAAACAGCGCCCCGAACATCCCGCCCACCGTGCCCATCGGCACCGCCCACCCGCCGGACAATTGCGCCGGACGGGTTTTAATCCACAGGCTGTGAACCGCATAGGCGCTGATAAACAGCCCCATCAACAGCAGCAAAACATCGGATTTCAGGTTCAGCAGAAAAATCACCCCCAACGTGCAGCCCGCTGCCATGCACGGCAGCAATCGCAGCAATTCGGGCCTCGCCACATCCCGTCGCGAGGGCAGCAGATTGCCGAATGCCGCGACGAAATCCAGCAGCACCAGCAGCGGCACGATTTTCGACAGCGGCATGAACAGGATCAGAATCGGCCCCGCCACCAGCGCGGTGCCAAAACCGGCGATGCCGAATACGATGTAGGCCAGGGCAACGCCCAACCCGATCACCAGCCAATCCATCGCACCGAACGGCCATTGGTTTAACAGCTCAAGTACATTCATTTACACACCTTCCTTGAATACTCCCGCAGGATCCCACAACCACCGCAACTCATGTAGGAGCTGCCGCAGGCTGCGATCTTTTGATCTTGATTTTCGGCGCGGCTGAAATTGTAAGATCAAAAGATCGCAGCCTTCGGCAGCTCCTACAGGTCAATAGGGTGTCAGATAGTCCCTGGTCGTGCATTGCGCAGGAGATTGCCTTTATCATGCGCCCCATGATTAAAGATCCCTTTGCAAGACTCGGCCTGGACCGGGAAGTCCTGACTGTCAGCCAGCTCAATGGCCGCGCGCGGGTGTTGCTCGAAGACGTGTTCAGCAACATCTGGGTCGAAGGCGAAATCTCCAACCTCGCCCGCCCGGCGTCCGGCCATGTGTATTTCACCCTCAAGGACAGCGGTGCCCAGGTGCGTTGCGCGCTGTTCCGGCAGAACGCCGCGAGGGTTCGCCAGGCGTTGAAGGACGGCTTGGCGGTCAAGGTGCGTGGCAAGGTTTCGCTGTTTGAAGGTCGTGGCGACTACCAACTGATTCTCGACACCGTGGAACCGGCCGGTGACGGCGCCCTGCGTCTGGCGTTTGACGCGTTGAAGGAAAAGCTCAGCGCCGAAGGCCTGTTCAGCGCCGAGCGCAAAGTGCCCCTGCCGGCGCACCCGCAACGCATTGGCATCATCAGTTCGCCCACCGGCGCGGTGATACGCGACATCATCAGTGTGTTCCGCCGCCGCGCGCCGCAGATTCGACTGACGCTGATTCCCACCGCCGTGCAAGGCCGCGAAGCCACCGCGCAAATTGTCCGCGCGCTGAAACTGGCGGATGCCCGCGGTTTCGACGCGTTGATCCTGGCCCGTGGCGGCGGTTCGCTGGAAGACCTCTGGTGTTTCAACGAAGAAGCCGTGGCGCGCGCCGTGGATGCCTGCGTGACACCGATTGTCAGCGCTGTCGGCCATGAAACCGATGTGTCGATCAGTGACTTCGTCGCCGACGTCCGCGCCCCGACACCGTCCGCCGCGGCCGAACTGCTCGCGCCGGATTCCAGTGATCTGGTGCGTCGCCTCGAAAGCCTGCATCGGCGCCTGGTGATGCGCATCCGCGACCGTTTGATGCGCGATCGGCTGCGTCTGGAAGGCATGGCCCGGCGCCTGCGCCATCCTGGGGAACGTCTGCGTCAGCAAGCACAACGTCTGGATGATCTGGACATGCGCATGCGCCGCGCGTTCGAACGCAGCCTCAATACCCGTCGCGAACGTTTGATCCGCCTGGAAACCCGCCTCGCCGGCCAACATCCGGGGCGTCAATTGGCGATGCTTCGCCAACGCCTCGACAGCCTCGCCGAGCGCCTGCCCCGAGCCATGCGTGAAGGGCTTAAATCCCGCCGGCTGCAACTGCAAAGTCAGATGCAAACGCTGCACGTGGTCAGCCCGTTGGCGACTCTCGCGCGTGGCTACAGCATTCTGCTGGACGAGCGCGGCAACGCGATTCGCAGCGCCGCGCAGACCCATACCGGCCAGCGCCTGAAAGCCAAACTGGGTGAAGGCGAACTGCAAGTGCGCGTCGAAGACAATCACCTGACGCCTGTCACCCTTTCTTTACTGGATTGATCCATGCCGCGTTTTTTAGCTCCCCTGCTGTTGCTGTGCCTGACCTTCAACGCCCACGCCGACAGTTACATCACCCGCCTGTTGAACAAACCGGTGCCGGGTGGCGTGGCGGTGGTGGACCTGGGCAGCTCCGCCCAGGCCCCCAAAGCCAGCTATCAAGGCAAACCGGTATTGGTGGTCAAGGAACAGAACAACTGGCTGGCCATCGTCGGCGTGCCGCTGACTGTCAAACCGGGCAGCCAGTCGCTTAGCAGCGGCGGTCGTAACCTGAACTTCACCGTCGGCGGCAAGAAATACCCGGAACAGCACATCACCCTGAAAAACACCCAGCAGGTCAATCCGAACCCGGAGAATCTCAAGCGTATCGAGGGTGAGCTGGCGGAGCAGATCCAGGCCTACCGCAGCTTCAGCCCGAACACCCCGAGTAACCTGCTGCTGGATAAACCAGTCAACGGGCCGCTGTCGAGCAAGTTCGGCGTACGCCGTTTTTTCAACGGTGAAGAACGCAATCCTCACGCGGGCCTCGACTTCGCGGTGCCTGCCGGCACGCCAATCAAAACCCCGGCTGCCGGCAAGGTGATCCTGATCGGTAACTACTTCTTCAACGGCAATACGGTGTTCGTCGACCACGGCCAGGGCTTCATTAGCATGTTCTGCCACATGTCGAAGATCGACGTGAAAGTTGGGCAGCAATTGGCGCGTGGTGGTGTGGTCGGCAAAGTCGGCTCCACCGGGCGCGCGACCGGGCCGCATATGCACTGGAATATCAGCCTGAATGATGCACGGGTGGATCCGGCGATTTTTATTGGGGCGTTTCAGCCATAAATAGTTGTTGAGGCTACCGGCCTCTTCGCGGGCAAGCCACGCTCCTACGGATTTTTGGTGATCGCAGCATGTGACACGACGCAAATCCGTAGGAGCGAGGCTTGCCCGCGAAGGCGATATCACAGGCACCCTTCAATTGCGCATCACTCAAACCTCGCGCAAATATCAATATAATTTTCGAGCCAAACCGCAATAAAATCTCAATAAACTCGACTTTTCGAGTATTCCTCTCAATTTTTTTCGACTGCTTGCCATCCTTCACCCCTGCGGTTAGGGTTGAAGGCATGAAAACCTCTCACACCCTCATTCAGCTCCGCCAGCACTGCAGCCTGTGCCTCGTCAGTGCACGACTGCCAGGCTGAATCGCGGTGCCTCGTCTGATGCTTTATCCCCAGAACATTTGATCCACCGGCAGGCCGCCTTTTTTCGGCCCACACAATAAGGATTTTCCGATGAGCATGCTCAAAGACCCGTCTTCGAAGTACCGCGCGTTCCCGACCATCGACATCCCGGATCGCACCTGGCCATCGAAGACCATTACCGCAGCGCCGATCTGGTGCAGCTCGGACCTTCGTGACGGCAACCAGTCGCTGATCGAGCCGATGGACGCGGTCAAGAAGCTGCGTTTCTGGAAAACCTTGGTGCAAGTCGGCGTGAAAGAAATCGAAGCCTCGTTCCCGGCCGCTTCGCAAACCGACTTCGACTTCGTACGTACCCTGATCGAAGAAGGCCACATCCCGGACGACACCACCATTCAGGTGCTGACCCAGGGCCGTGAAGACTTGATCGCACGCACCTTCGAATCCCTGCGCGGGGCCAAGAAAGCCATCGTTCACCTGTACAACGCGACCTCCCCTTCCTTCCGCCGCATTGTCTTCAATCAGGACAAGGACGGGATCAAGGCCATCGCCGTGAACGCCGCCAAGCTGTTCGTCAAATACGCCGCCCAGCAGCCGGAAACCGAGTGGACCTTCGAGTACTCACCAGAAACCTTCAGCGCCACCGAGCTGGAGTTCGCCAAGGAAGTCTGCGACGCGGTGATCGAAGTGTGGAACCCGACGCCTGAGCACAAGGTGATCCTCAACCTGCCTGCCACCGTCGAATGCGCCACCCCGAACATCTATGCCGACCAGATCGAATGGTTCGGTCGTCACATCAACCGTCGTGACAGCGTGATCATCAGCCTGCACACCCACAACGACCGTGGCACTGGCGTGGCCGCCACCGAACTGGGCCTGATGGCCGGCGCCGACCGTGTCGAAGGCTGCCTGTTCGGCAACGGCGAGCGCACCGGTAACGTCGATCTGGTGACCGTGGCACTGAACCTCTACACCCAGGGCATCCACCCTGAACTGGACTTTTCTGATATCGACGGCGTGCGCAAAGTCGTCGAAGAATGCAACCAGATCCAGGTGCACCCACGTCACCCGTATGTCGGCGACCTGGTTCACACCGCGTTCTCCGGTTCCCACCAGGATGCGATCCGCAAGGGCTTCTCCCAGCAGAAGCCGGACGCCCTGTGGGAAGTGCCGTACTTGCCGATCGACCCGGCCGACATCGGCCGCAGCTACGAGGCGGTGATTCGCGTCAACAGCCAGTCGGGCAAGGGCGGTATCGCTTACCTGCTGGAACAGGAATATGGCATCAACTTGCCGCGCCGCATGCAGATCGAGTTCAGCCAGGTCGTGCAGCGTGAAACCGATCGCCTGGGCCTGGAGATGACAGCCCAGCAGATCCACGCGCTGCTGCACAGCGAGTACTTGCAGGCCAACACCCCGTACGCGCTGGTCAGCCATCGCTTGCAGGAAGAAAACGGTCACAGCGCCGTGGAAGTGGAAGTCTCCAGCAAAGGTCAGGGCGAAACCAACCTGCACTGGCGTGGCAAAGGCAACGGCGCTCTGGAAGCGCTGGTGGCCGGTCTGCCGATCCCGGTGGAAATCATGGACTACAACGAACACGCCATCGGCGCGGGCACCAACGCCAAGGCTGCGGCCTACATTGAACTGCGGGTGAATGGTGAGCGTGCGGTGCACGGCGTCGGCATCGATGAAAACATCACCACCGCCAGCTTCAAGGCCCTGTTCAGCGCGCTGAACCGCTCCCTGAGCCAGCCGGAAGCGAAAGCGGCGTAAACCTCCACTGCAATGCAAAAGGCCCCGGGGTGTGAACCTCGGGGCCTTTTTGTTTGCCCCTCGTTCCCACGCTCTGCGTGGGAATGCCTCAAGGGACGCTCCGCGTCCAGTGACGCGGAGCGTCACGGGCTGCATGACCACGCAGAGCGTGGGAACGATCGGTTACGTGAACTCGAACGTATCGGCATCCAGGTTCGCTGGAAAGCGTGTTCGATAAGCCTGAAGATCCGCAGCGTTCAGAACGACCTGAAACACGCCATCGGCTTCGCCCGCACTGAGCAACGTCTCGCCCTGAAAATCCAACACCTGACTGTCGCCGGTATACGCGAAACCTTTGCCGTCAGTACCAATGCGATTCACCGCCGCTACGTAGCAGAGGTTTTCAATCGCCCGTGCCGGCAGCAAGCGGTTCCAGTGCTGGCGCCGAGCGCCCGGCCAATTGGCGGTATACAGCAACAGATCGGTGTCTTGGGGATCGCGGCTCCAGACCGGGAAACGCAGGTCGTAACAAATCAGCGGCCGCACTCGCCAGCCCTTCAATTCGAACTGCACCTGACGCTCGCCCGGGGTGAAATGGTTGTGCTCGCCCGCCATGCGGAACAGATGACGCTTGTCGTAGTGCCACACCTCCCCGTCCGGCCGCGCCCACAACAGACGATTGCGATGGCTGCCGTCAGCCACCTGGACGATGATGCTGCCGGTGATCACCGCGTCCAGTTTCGCCGCCTGAACCCGCAACCATTTACTGGTGGGGCCATTTTCCGGCTCGGCGAGGATTTCCGATTCCATGGAGAAACCGGTGGTGAACATCTCGGGAAGAATGATCAGGTCAGCGCCGCGAGCCTGTTCCAGCAAGGGTTCGAAATGCTCCAGATTGGCCTGACGATCATGCCAGGCCAGGGTGGTCTGGATCAGCGCAACATTCAGATTAGGCAGAGCACTCAGATCACGCATAGTTTTGCCGCTGCTTCACACAGGGTCTCCTCGCGTTTGGCAAAGCACAGACGCACCAGGCGCTGGCCTTCGGGTGGCGTCTGGTAGAAAACCGAGATCGGGATGCTCGCGACGCCATGTTCGCGAGTCATCCACAGCGCCATCTCGACGTCATTGAGGTCCGGGCGAATCTGCGAGTAATCGACCAGCTGGAAGTAAGTACCAGCCACGCGGGTGAAACTGAAGCGCGACGGGGTCAGCAGATCGCAGAACAGATCACGCTTGGCCTGATAGAAGTCCGGCAACTCTTCGACGTGTTCCGGGTGCTCGGCCATGTAATCGGCCAACGCGTATTGCAACGGCGTCACGCCGCAGAAACTGACGTACTGGTGAACCTTGCGCAGCTCCGCGGTAAGGGCTGGCGGCGCCACTACATAACCGGTTTTCCAGCCGGTGACGTGGTAAGTCTTGCCGAACGAACTGACCACAAATGCGCGTTGATAGAGCTCTTCGTGGGCCAATACGCTGACGTGAGGTACACCATCGAATACCAGGTGTTCGTAAACCTCGTCGCTGATCACATAGATATCGCGGTCGCGAATCAACGCCGCCAGTTGATCCAGCTCGGCACGACTGATCAACGCGCCGCTGGGGTTGTGCGGGGCATTGAGGATAATCATCCGCGTACGCGGCGTAATGGCTTCAGCAAGCTTTTGGAAGTCGATACTGAAATCGCTGAGGCCCAGTTGCACATGCACGCAACGACCACCGGCCAGCTCCACCGAAGGTTCATAACTGTCGTAGGCCGGATCGAACACGATGACTTCGTCACCGCTGTGGATCACCGCCTGAATGGCGCAGAAGATCGCCTGAGTTGCGCCGGGGGTGACCGTCACTTCGCTGTCGGCATCGACATGGGCGCCGTAGCTACGAGCGATTTTCGCCGCAATCTGCTGCCGCAACACTGGCAGGCCGGTCATCGGCGAATATTGGTTGTGGCCACTGGCGATATGCCGACCAACTGCATCGCGCAAGGCCTGCGGGCCGTCGAAATCGGGAAATCCCTGAGACAGATTGATCGCCCCGGTTTGCGCCGCGAGCTGAGACATCTGCGTGAAGATAGTGATGCCGACATTCGGCAGCTTACTGGTGATCATCGATGATTCCCTGGCTCTACACCCGGCTCTACGACGGCGCGGGAGAGTTCGAGAATAGCCCAAACGGCGCCCATAAAAAAAGGCGCATAAAGCGCCCCTTTTGGTACCCGGTCCCGTAGGAGCGAGGCTTGCCCGCGAAAGCCACACTGCGGTGTGCCAGGTAGAACGCATTATCGTTCTTCGCGGGCAAGCCTCGCTCCTACAGAAGCCAGATAACCTCAAATCAGCGCTTGTCGCGGCGCTTTTTGTCGGCCTTTTTGTGGTGCGACATCATGCGGCGCTTCTTGTTGACTTGGCGATCGGTCAGCGAGTTCTTGTTGCCTTCGTACGGGTTCTCGCCGCCCTTGAACTCGATGCGGATCGGAGTACCGACCAGCTTCAAGACACGACGATAAGTGTTTTCCAGATAGCGCACGTAAGACTTCGGCACTTTCTCGATCTGGTTACCGTGAATCACGATGATCGGCGGGTTAGCACCACCCAAGTGGGCATAACGCAGCTTGATCCGACGGTTGTTGACCATCGGTGGCGCGTGCTCACCAACCGCATCTTCCAGAATCGTTGTCAGGCGGTTGGTTGGCCAGCGGGTGACCGCAGACTTGAACGAGTTCTGTACGGAGGCGTAGAGGTTGCCCACGCCCGTGCCGTGCAGGGCCGAGATGAAGTGAATGTCGGCGTAGTCAACGAAGAACAGTCGACGTTGCAGCTCGACCTTCACGAAGTCGCGCTCGCTTGGCGTCATGCCGTCCCACTTGTTGATCGCGATGACCAGCGCACGACCCGACTCAATGGCGAAGCCCAGCAGGTTGAGGTCGTGATCGACCACGCCTTCGCGGGCGTCCATCACGAAGATCACCACGTTGGCGTCTTTGATCGCTTGCAGGGTTTTGACCACGGAGAACTTTTCGACTTCTTCGTGGATCTTGCCGCGCTTGCGCACACCAGCGGTGTCGATCAGCGTGTACTTCTCGTCGTTACGTTCGAACGGGATGTAGATGCTGTCGCGGGTGGTGCCGGGCTGGTCATAAACGATAACCCGGTCTTCACCGAGCATGCGGTTGACCAGGGTCGACTTGCCAACGTTCGGACGGCCGATGATGGCGATCTTGATCCCGTCTTTTTCGCTTGGGCCAGGAATGCGCTTGGCTTCCTCGCCTTCGGCAACGATCTCTTCTTCGCCTTCTTCCGGCTCGTCATCGTCTTTCGGGAAGTCGCTCAGGGCAATTTCCAGCATCTGGGTGATGCCACGACCATGAGCACCGGCGATCGGGATCGCGTGGCCCATGCCCAACGGGGCGAATTCGGCGCGGGCCATTTCAGGGTCGATGTTGTCGACCTTGTTGGCAACCACGTAAGAACGCTTGTTACGCTTGCGCAAGTGCTCGGCGATCATCTGGTCGGCCGCGGTGAAACCGGCCTTGGCATCTACCAGGAATAGAACGACATCCGCTTCTTCAATGGCCAGCAGCGACTGCTCGGCCATTTTTTCGTCCATACCGTGCTCGTCACCGGAGATACCACCGGTGTCGACCAGAATGTAGGAACGCCCTTGCCACTTGGCCTCACCGTACTGGCGATCACGGGTCAGACCGGACAAGTCGCCGACGATGGCGTCGCGAGTCCTGGTCAGGCGGTTGAACAAGGTGGACTTGCCGACGTTCGGTCGGCCCACCAGGGCGATTACGGGAACCATGCGGCTCTCCACTTCGTTATTTCAGAAAATACAAAAGCCGCTGCGAGGCAGCGGCTGGTGCTCGGGGCAGCGCCTGTAAGCACTGCGAGCCCCGCAGAACGGGGCCGCTTGGGGGTTAAACCCCAAGCATAGTCTTTACTTAATGGTCAGGGCTTCCAGTTTGCCACTGTTGCCATACAGATAAATCGTGTCCCCCACCACCAGCGGACGGGCACGCAGGCCGTCGCTGTCGATGCGCTCGCGGCCGACGAAACGACCGTCCACCTGACTCAGCAGGTGCAGGTAACCTTCCATATCACCGACTGCAACATAGCTGGAGAACACTTCCGGAGCCGACAGTTGACGGCGGGCCAGCGAATCGTTGCTCCACAACGCAGTGGTAGAACGTTCGTCGACGCCTTCAACGGTGCCTGCGGACAGGCTCACGTAGACACTGCCAAAACCCTGAGCAACGCCGGCATAGCTGGAAGCATCACGCTGCCAGAGCTGACGACCGCTTTCCAGGTCTAGTGCCGCGACACGACCCTGGTAGCTGGCGACATACAGTGTACCGCCGGACAGCAGCAAGCCACCGTCAATATCGACCACACGCTCAAGCTCCGAACGACCTTGTGGAATCGCTACGCGCTGTTCCCACACCGGCACGCCGTTGGAAACATCCAGAGCGACCACTTTACCAGTCGACAGGCCCGCCACCGCGAGGCGGTTGGTGACGATCGGTGCGCTGGTGCCGCGCAGGGTCAGAACCGCTGGCGTGCTGTCATACAACCAGCGCTGGTTGCCGGTAGCGGCATCCAGACCGATCAGACGGTCATCCTGGGTCTGAACCACAACCACGTCACCGTTGGTGGCTGGCGGCGCGAGGACTTCACTGGTCACGCGAGCGCGCCATTTCTCTTCACCGCTGCTGGCGTCCAGGGCAACGATTTCGCCCTTGAGCGTGCCGATCATGACCAGACCGTAACCCACGCCAACGGCGCCGGAGACAGGCAGTTCGAGATCTTTCTTCCATTTGACATCGCCATTGCTGCGATCCATCCCCATCACCACACCGGTGACGTCGCCGGCATAGATAGTATCGCCATCGATCGCCGGAACCAGCATGTTGTAGGTTTCGCCCTGACCGTCACCGATCGAACGACTCCACTGCTTTTGCAGAACCACTTCTTCTTTGAAGTCGGTCAACTCGGCCGGTGGCAATTCTTTTTTGCTGTTGCTGCTGCAACCCGCGGCCAATATGGCCAGAGCCAGCAATGCTGCATGTTTCCAACGGATCACGTCACGCATCCCCTTTGGCCAGGTCGTCCAGCTTGATTTGTAGGCCACCGACCGCCGCTTCATCCGACAGTGCCGCCTTGGCTTTTTGATACGCCGTGTTCGCTTCGTCGGTACGACCCAACTGCACCAGCAGGTCGCCTTTGAGTTCTTCGCGAGTGGCCAGGAAGGCTTTGTCGGCATCGCCTTCAAGCAGTTTCAGGGCTTCATCGACCTTGTTCTGCGCGGCCAGCACCTGCGCCAGGCGCTGACGGGCAATTTCGCCGAGTGCCGGGTTGGCCGGTTTGTCGACAATGGCCTTCAGCTCGCTGGCTGCGTCGTCCAGTTTGGCGCTGTCGACCGCGACTTTCGCCACGAACAGGCTGCCGTATTGCGCGTAAGCGGTGCCGCCGAACTCGCTGTTGAGCTTGCCAGCCAAGTCCGAAACACGGGCAGCATCAGGCTTGCCATCAGGCGTCAGCGTGGTTTCGAGCAATTGCTGATAGAGAATCGAGGCGCCTTGCGACTGATTGCTCTGATACTTCTGGAAGGCCTGCCAGCCGAACACGATGACCAGCGCCAACAGGCCGCCAGTGACCAGAGGCTTGCCGTTGCGTGTCCACCAGTCCTTCAACTCCGCCAGATGTTCGTCTTCGGTACTCGACACCCCAATACTCCTTAATCGCTAAATCGGCTGTTTGACAGCTTCAACCCTGCACGACGCAGGTGGCCAGGTGTGCAGCAAGCGCATCCCAGGCAATGCTTTGTTGTTCGCCCTGGCCACGCAGGGGTTTGAAACCTACCACTTGCTGGGCCATTTCGTCGTCACCGAGGATCAATGCGTACAGCGCACCGCTCTTGTCGGCTTTCTTGAACTGGCTTTTGAAGCTACCGGCACCGGCATTGACTTGCAGGCGCAGGTTGGGCAATTGATCACGAACACGCTCGCTCAGGGTCAGACCAGCCAGCTCGGCGGCTTCACCGAAGGCGCAGAGGTAGACATCGACCTGACGGGAGATTTCTTCGGGAATCTGTTCCAGGGTTTCAAGCAGTAGCACCAGACGCTCGATGCCCATGGCGAAGCCAACGCCGGTGGTCGGCTTGCCGCCCATCTGCTCCACCAGACCGTCGTAACGACCACCGGCACATACAGTGCCCTGGGCGCCCAACTTGTCGGTGACCCATTCGAAAACGGTCTTGCTGTAGTAATCCAGCCCGCGAACCAGCTTCGGGTTGATCACATAAGGAATGCCGGCAGCGTCCAGACGAGCCTTGAGGCCCTCGAAGTGCACGCGGGATTCTTCGTCCAGGTAGTCGGCCATTTTTGGCGCGTCGGCCAATGCCGCTTGAGTGTCGGGGTTCTTGGTATCCAGAACCCGCAGCGGGTTGGTCTTCAGACGGCGCTGGCTGTCTTCGTCCAGTTGATCCAGGCGGGCGGACAGGTACTCGACCAGTGCTTCACGATAACGACCACGGGACTCGCTGGTACCCAGGCTGTTGAGTTCGAGCTTGACCGCATCGCGGATACCCAGCTCGCCCCACAGACGCCAGGTCAGCACGATCAGCTCGGCGTCGATGTCCGGACCGTCGAGGTTGAAGACTTCGCAACCGATCTGGTGGAACTGGCGATAACGGCCTTTCTGTGGACGTTCGTGACGGAACATCGGGCCGATGTACCAGAGTTTCTGCACCTGGCCGCCGCCAGTGATGCCGTGCTCGAGCACCGCACGCACGCAGGCCGCCGTGCCTTCAGGGCGCAGGGTCAGGGAATCGCCGTTGCGGTCGTCGAAGGTGTACATCTCTTTTTCGACGATGTCGGTCACTTCACCGATGGAGCGTTTGAACAACTCGGTGAACTCGACGATCGGCATGCGAATCTGCTTGTAACCATAGTTATCCAGCAGACGCGAGACGGTGCCCTCAAAATGACGCCACAGGGGAGTCTGTTCGGGCAGGATGTCGTTCATGCCACGAATGGCTTGCAGAGACTTGCTCACTATAAATCCTTAAATTCGTTCGGCTCTTTAGTCAGGGTCAGCCGCGAGCGATTACAGCTGCGTCGGCTTCGACCTTTTCGGCCGCTTTCTGGCGGATCAAGCGTTCAAGCTCATCCACCAGATTGTCATTCGTCAGTTTCTGCGCCGGCTTGCCGTCGATGTAAATCAGGTTTGGCGTGCCGCCGGTCAAGCCGATATGGGCTTCCTTGGCTTCGCCCGGCCCGTTGACCACGCAACCAATCACCGCGACATCCAGCGGCACCAGCAGGTCTTCGAGACGCCCTTCCAGCTCGTTCATGGTTTTGACCACATCGAAGTTCTGCCGCGAGCAACTCGGGCAGGCGATGAAGTTGATGCCACGGGAACGCAGGTGCAGGGATTTGAGAATGTCGTAGCCGACTTTCACTTCCTCGACCGGGTCGGCCGCCAACGAGATGCGAATAGTATCGCCAATCCCTTCGGCGAGCAGCATACCGAGGCCCACGGCGGATTTCACTGTGCCTGAGCGCAAACCACCGGCTTCAGTGATGCCCAAGTGCAGCGGCTGGACGATTTCCTTGGCCAGCAAGCGGTAGGCGGCGACGGCCATGAACACGTCGGAGGCTTTCACGCTGACCTTGAAGTCCTGGAAATTCAGGCGTTCGAGGTGTTCGACGTGACGCAAGGCGGACTCGACCAGTGCAGCGGGAGTCGGCTCGCCATATTTCTTTTGCAGGTCTTTTTCCAGGGAACCGGCGTTGACGCCGATGCGGATCGGAATCCCGCGATCACGGGCGGCATCGACCACCGCACGCACGCGGTCTTCACGACCGATGTTGCCCGGGTTGATCCGCAGGCAATCGACGCCCAGTTCGGCGACGCGCAAAGCGATCTTGTAGTCGAAGTGGATGTCGGCCACCAACGGCACTTTGACCAACTGCTTGATCTTGCCGAAAGCTTCGGCGGCGTCCATGTCCGGCACGGAAACCCGCACGATATCGACGCCAGCGGCTTCCAGACGATTGATCTGGGCCACGGTGGCGGCCACGTCATTGGTGTCGCTGTTGGTCATGCTCTGCACAGCGATAGGCGCATCGCCGCCCACGGGCACGTTACCGACCCAGATCTTGCGGGATTCGCGACGTTTGATTGGAGATTCGCCGTGCATGACTTATTGACCCAACTTCAGGCGAGCAGTCTCGCCACTGGTGAACGGAGCGACATCAACTACCTGCCCGTTGTAGCTGACCTGCGCGCCACGGGCGAAGCCCAGACGCACGGAAAAAGGTGGTTTGCCGCTGACGGTAACATTTTCGCCTTTACGCTTGAGACCACTCAACAGCACCTTACCCGTGCCATCGGTCACTTGCGTCCAGCAATCGGCGGTGAATTGCAGTTGAACCTGGCCTTGGCCAGCCACCGGAGTTGCCGGAACTGGAGCCGGGACGGTCGGGGCAATCGGAGCCGTGATAACCGGTGCCGGAACAGCTGGAACAGCCGGGGCAGGCGTCGCCGGTGTCGTCGGTGTCGCGACAACCGGAGCAGTGCTGTGGGCAGCAGACGCAGGCGTTACTGCTGGAGCCGCTGGCGCTGGAACCACTGCGCTCGTTTCGGCACTGACTGGCTCCTCGGCCGAAGTCTCGGCCTGAGGCAGCGCAAGAGGCGTTTCACCTTCAGCCTGACCTTGTGCAACGGCCTGGTCTTCCGGCTCGTCCAATGGGTGAATTTGGGTGGTGCCGTCGGCGCCTTCAACTTCAACGTGTTCCGGAGCCAGACCGATCAGGTCCTTGGTGCGCAATGAGGTTTGATCCTGCCACCAGATAAAACCACCGCCAATTACCGCGAGCAGCAATAGCAGGCTGACAATTCGCAAAATGGTGTGGGAAACCCGAACCGGCTCTTCGATACGCCCCAGGCTGTGGACGTTGCTGCCTTGGGAGTCGGTGCCGGTGGATTGGTCGAACTGCTGGACCAGAACGGTTTGGTCCATGCCGAGCAATTTGGCATACGCGCGAATATAGCCACGAGCAAAGGTGTGCCCAGGCAGCTTGTCGAAAGCGCCGGCTTCCAGATTACTCAGGGAATTAACGGTGAGGTTGAGCTTGAGGGCCACTTCGGCCAGCGACCAGCCATTGCTTTCGCGGGCCTGGCGCAAAGTCTCACCGGGGTTAACGCGATTCGCTGCTACAACTTCGGGATGCGCCGCTTTCATCATTGCTCCGACAGGTATTGCTGATATTCCGGCGTACCGGGATAGAGTCGTTTTAATTGCAGGCCAAAACTGGCGGCCTTGTCGCGATCTTCGAACACTTTTGCCAGCCGAACGCCGAGCAATAGACTACGTGCATTTTGCTCGGTGAGCAGGCTAAAACGGTCGTAATAGTCACGCGCGGGCACATAATGCCTGTCTTCGTAAGACAACTCAGCCATTTCCAGCAATGCACGTGGCTGTTGGCGATTCAAACGCAGGGCTTTTTCCAGTTGCTGGCGAGCCAGATCACGCTGACCAAGCCTGGAAGCGGTCATGCCCAGGTTTTCGAAAACCCGCGAACGCTCAGGATACAAGGTATCGGCGGCGGCCTGTTCGAAGCGCTCGTACGCCTCTTTGTAACGTTTCTCTTCGAAAAGAAAACTGCCGTAGTTATTCAGGATTCGCGCATCGGCGGGACGGGAAGACAGCGCCTTGCGAAAATGCTGATCGGCCAGTTCCGGCTCCATCTCTGCCTGGAACACCAGCCCCAGTGCCGCGTTGGCATCAGGATCCGAGCTATCCAGATCCAAAGCCTTCTTCAACGGGACTTTGGCACGCTCGGTCATGCCCTGCTGCAGATACCCCAGCCCCAACTGCACATAGGCGGCACGCGCTTCATCACGGCCCTTGCTGGTCTTCATCGGGTTGAAATCGCCCGACAGGACACAACCAGCACAGAGGCTGGCCAACAGCACAAGCAGCGCGAAGCGCAGGGACATAGAGATCCTCTCTTAATTATTGTTCGCGGCGTTTGCTGCAATATCGTTTTCGGCGCTCAACTCGCGCACGGCGATATAACGTTCGCTGCGACGGGTGCGATCCAGCACCTGCCCTACCAATTGGCCACACGCGGCATCGATGTCTTCACCGCGGGTGGTGCGTACGGTGACGTTGAAACCTGCATGGTGAAGCTGATCCTGAAACCGGCGAATCGCGTTGTTGCTCGGACGCTCGTAACCGGAATGCGGGAACGGGTTGAACGGAATCAGGTTGATCTTGCACGGAATGTTCTTGAGCAACTCGATCATCTCAACGGCATGTTCAACCTTGTCGTTGATGTCCTTGAGCAAGGTGTACTCGATGGTCAGCACGCGCTTTTCGCCCAGGGACGACATGTAGCGCTGGCACGACTCGAGCAGCATCTTAAGCGGATACTTCTTGTTGATCGGCACCAATTGGTTACGCAATGCGTCGTTTGGTGCGTGCAGCGACAACGCCAGGGACACGTCGATGTGCTTGGACAGCTCATCGATCATCGGCACCACGCCCGACGTAGACAGGGTTACGCGGCGCTTGGAGATCCCGTAGCCCAGGTCATCCATCATCAGATGCATGGCGGCCACGACGTTGTCGAAGTTCAGCAGCGGCTCACCCATGCCCATCATCACCACGTTGGTGATGGCACGGTCGGCGGTCGCCGGGATGCTGCCGAACGATTTATTGGCAATCCACACCTGACCGATCACTTCGGCGGCGGTGAGGTTGCTGTTGAAACCTTGCTTGCCGGTGGAGCAGAAACTGCAATCCAGGGCACAGCCTGCCTGGGACGAAACGCACAGAGTGCCGCGTTTGCCCTGGGGAATGTACACGGTCTCGACGCAGCTACCGGACGCCACGCGCACCACCCACTTACGGGTGCCATCGGTGGAGATGTCCTCGCTGACCACTTCGGGGCCGCGGACTTCAGCAATGGCCTTGAGCTTGTCGCGCAAGGCCTTGCTGACGTTCGTCATGGCGTCGAAATCATCAACGCCAAGGTGGTGAATCCATTTCATTACCTGACCGGCACGGAAACGCTTCTCCCCGATTGAGTCGAAGAATTTTTCCATTTCCTGTTGAGTCAGACCCAACAGGTTGGTTTTTACAGTCGATGTAGTCATGGATTCACCTTCACTCTTAAGCCAGTGCTTAGCGAGTGGTTACTTCAGTAGCTGCGAAGAAGTACGAGATTTCACGAGCAGCAGCGGCTTCGGAGTCCGAACCGTGTACAGCGTTGGCGTCGATGGAATCAGCGAAGTCAGCGCGGATGGTGCCGGCAGCAGCTTCTTTAGGGTTGGTAGCGCCCATCAGCTCACGGTTCAGAGCGATAGCGTTTTCGCCTTCCAGAACCTGAACGACAACCGGACCGGAGATCATGAAAGCAACCAGGTCACCGAAGAAACCACGAGCGCTGTGCTCAGCGTAGAAGCCTTCAGCTTCAGCTTTGGACAGTTGCTTCATTTTCGAAGCTACAACGCGCAGGCCAGCTTTTTCGAAACGGGTAACGATCTCGCCGATAACGTTTTTTGCAACAGCGTCAGGCTTGATGATGGAGAAAGTACGTTGAACAGCCATGGTGTAACTCCAGAAACGGTAATTTGCGAAAAATTAAACCCGCGAATTATACGCGGGTTCTTTGGTATTGCCTAACTGCGTACGGTGCAGATTCAGTCTGCTTCTTCGATCCAGGCGGCCTGAATGGCTTCAAGCACCTTCTCGCCACCGCGGGTCGGATCATCACTGAATTCCGGCAATGCCAGCACCCATTGGTGCAGATCGACGAAGTTCACGTAACGCGGGTCCACTTCTGGCTTTGACTCAGCCAGCTGGATCGCGATTTCAAGCACATCAACCCATTTCAGACTCATGTCGGTTCCTTGAATCAGTGCGGTGCTTCGGCCGCATGGTTGAGCGAGTATTTCGGAATTTCGACGGTCAGGTCTTCAGTCCCGACTTTTGCCTGACAGGCCAGACGCGACTGGGCTTCCAGCCCCCAAGCCTTATCAAGATAGTCTTCCTCCAGCTCATCGGCCTCTTCCAACGAATCGAAACCTTCGCGAACGATGCAGTGACAGGTGGTGCAAGCGCAGACGCCGCCACAGGCGCTTTCCATCTCGATATGGTGTTCGTGGGCCAGTTCGAGAATGGAAATACCGGGCTCAGCCTCTACAACCATGCCTTCCGGGCAGAACTTCTCGTGTGGCAGAAAAATGACCTGCGGCATCAGTTATCCTCGATTTCATTCAGGTTGCGCCCCGCCAGAGCGGCTTTCACCGTCGAGTCCAGGCGGCGGGCAGCAAAGGCATCGGTCACCTGCGACAGACGCTTGGTCTGCTGCTCGATGGCGTAACCATCGGTGCCTTTCATCAATTCGGTCAGTTCCTGCATCTGCAATTCGATGACCATGCGCTCTTCGGCGTCGAGCAAGCGTTCGCCATCAACCTCCAGAGCGCCTTGCACCGCCTCGATCAGGCGCTGGGCATCGACTTGCTGCTCACGCAGTACGCGGGCGACTTTGTCGTCGTTGGCGTGCTGGAACGAATCCTTGAGCATTTTGGCGATTTCGCCGTCGGTCAGGCCGTAGGACGGCTTGACCTGGATGCTGGCTTCGACACCCGAACCCAATTCGCGGGCCGAGACGCTGAGCAGACCGTCGGCGTCGACCTGGAAGGTCACACGAATCTTCGCCGCGCCAGCCACCATCGCCGGAATACCGCGCAATTCGAAGCGCGCCAGGGAACGGCAGTCGCTGATCAACTCACGCTCGCCCTGCAATACGTGGATCGCCATGGCCGACTGGCCATCTTTATAAGTAGTGAAGTCCTGGGCCCGGGCGACGGGGATGGTGGTGTTGCGCGGAATCACCTTCTCCATCAGGCCACCCATGGTTTCCAGCCCCAGGGACAACGGAATCACGTCGAGCAACAGCAGTTCGCCGCCGTCACGCTTGTTGCCGGCCAGGGTATCGGCCTGGATCGCGGCACCGATGGCGACGACTTGATCCGGATCGATTTCGGTCAGCGGTTCACGACCGAAAGCGTGCGCAACGGCTTCGCGGACGCGAGGCACGCGAGTCGAGCCGCCGACCATGACTACAGCGTGTACGTCTTCCAGCTCGATGCCGGAATCACGCACCGCGCGGCGGCAGGCTTTCAGGCTGCGAGCAACCATCGGCTCGATCAGCGCATTGAAGGCTTCACGGGTCAGCTCGGCCTTCCAGTCGCCATAAGCAACTTCGACGGACGAGCGACTGGTCAGGGCTTCTTTGGCTGCACAGGCGGTTTGCAGCAGATTACGTTGCGTACCCGGATCGAGGTCGGCCGACAGACCGGCGCCCTCGATGATCCAGCCAGCAATAGCGTGATCGAAGTCATCGCCACCCAAGGCGCTGTCGCCGCCGGTAGCCAGCACTTCGAACACACCGCCAGTCAGGCGCAAAATCGAAATATCGAATGTACCGCCGCCCAAGTCGTAAATGGCGACCAGGCCCTCGGCGTGCTGATCCAGACCGTAAGCGACCGCGGCGGCGGTTGGCTCATTGAGCAAACGCAGCACGTTCAGACCGGCCAGCTTGGCAGCATCCTTGGTGGCTTGACGCTGAGCATCATCGAAATAGGCCGGAACGGTAATTACCGCGCCAACCAATTCGCCACCCAAGGTCGCTTCAGCGCGCTGACGCAGCACCTTGAGGATATCGGCGGAAACTTCGACCGGGCTTTTCGGGCCTTGCACCGTGTCGATGAACGGCATGTGCGACTCGCCGTCGACAAAACGGTACGGCAGCTGATCGCCCAATTGCTTGACGTCGGACAGACCACGACCCATCAAGCGCTTGACCGACAGCACAGTGTTCAAAGGATCGGACGCGGCGGCCAGCTTGGCCGATTCGCCGACTTCGACGTGATCGGCGTGATAGCGCACGGCAGACGGCAGAATGACCTGCCCTTGCGCGTCGGCCAGAGGCTCGGAAAGACCACTGCGCAACGCAGCGACCAGCGAATTGGTAGTGCCCAAGTCGATCCCCACAGCCAGACGACGCTGGTGCGGTTGAGGACTTTGGCCGGGTTCGGCGATCTGCAGTAGGGCCATCGTGATCAGGACTTATCTGTATATCAGGCGTGCGACCGGAGCGGCACTGGGTTAATCGTCGAGGCGCTCTTCTAACTGGCGCACTTCGTAGGTGAGCTTGTCGAGGAACTGCATGCGCCGCATCAGGCGTTCGGCCTGTTCACGTTGCGCTGCATCATCCCAACAGGCTGCGAAGCTTTCGTTCAGTTCATCCTGCGCGGTCTTCAGGCGACGCTTGAACACTGCAACACCCGCCAGGTCGGCGCTGTCTTGCAGGTCTTCGAGCTCTTCACGCAACTCCATCTGCTGCAGAAGAAACTCCGGATCATGCACCGTGACCTCCAGCGGCAGCTCGCGACCGCCCATGGCGAGCAAATATCGCGCGCGTTTGGGGGGGCTTTTGAGCGTCTGGTAGGCCTCGTTGAGGCTCGCGGATTGCTCGAGCGCCAGCCGCTGCTCACGCTCGGAAGCGTCGGCAAAGCGGTCCGGATGAACACCGCGCGCCAACTCACGGTAGCGCGTGGCCAACTGATCGAGATCCAGACGGAAGCTCGGTTTCAGCTCAAATAAAGCGAAATGACAAGGAGTACCCACGCGCAGCCTCAGATGTTGAAGCTTTCGCCGCAGCCACACTCACCGCGTACGTTGGGGTTGTTGAACTTGAAGCCTTCGTTCAACCCTTCCTTGACGAAATCGAGTTCGGTGCCGTCCAGGTAAGCCAGGCTCTTCGGGTCGATGATCACTTTCTCGCCGTGACTTTCGAACACCTGATCCTCTGCCACCACCTCGTCGACAAACTCCAGCACGTAGGCAAGGCCGGAACAGCCCGTAGTGCGAACACCCAGACGAATCCCTTCACCTTTGCCGCGCCCGTTGAGGGAGCGTCGCACGTGTTGAGCAGCCGCTTCTGTCATGCTGATAGCCATCGGTGACTCCTTACTCGTCGCCAAATCTTGAAAGTCAGATCAAGCCTTTCTTCTGCTTGTAGTCGCGAACGGCCGCTTTTATAGCGTCTTCAGCAAGTACGGAGCAGTGAATTTTCACTGGCGGCAGGGCCAGTTCTTCGGCCAGCTGAGTGTTCTTGATGGTCTCTGCTTCATCCAGAGTCTTGCCTTTCATCCACTCGGTCGCCAGGGAGCTGGAGGCGATCGCCGAACCGCAACCGTAAGTCTTGAACTTGGCGTCTTCGATGATGCCTTGTTCGTTGACCTTGATCTGCAGGCGCATCACGTCGCCGCACGCCGGAGCGCCGACCATGCCGGTGCCGACATCAGGATCTTCCGCGTCCATCTTGCCGACGTTGCGCGGGTTCTCGTAGTGGTCGATGACCTTTTCGCTGTAAGCCATGATTCTTAATCCTCACTCATCAGGAGTCGCTCTTGAAACCCTGCCAATCGTGGATTCGCAGGGCCCGGTTGCGGCGACTTGAATATCAGTGCGCCGCCCACTCGATTTTCGAAATGTCGACGCCATCTTTGTACATGTCCCACAGCGGCGAGAGAGTGCGCAGCTTGGTAACGGCCTCGCAGACTTTCTGCGCGGCGTAGTCGATTTCTTCTTCGGTGGTGAAACGGCCGAAGGTGAAACGAATCGAGCTGTGTGCCAGTTCGTCGTTGCGGCCCAGGGCGCGCAATACGTACGAAGGCTCAAGCGATGCCGAGGTGCAGGCCGAACCGGACGAAACCGCCAGATCCTTGAGCGCCATGATCAGCGACTCGCCTTCAACGTAGTTGAAGCTCAGGTTCAGGTTATGCGGTACGCGGGAGCTCATGCTGCCATTGACGTACAGCTCTTCCAGGCCTTCGACCTGCTTGAAGAAACGGTCGCTCAGGGCTTTGATGCGTACGTTCTCGGCAGCCATGTCTTCCTTGGCTACACGGAAAGCTTCGCCCATGCCAACGATCTGGTGGGTCGCCAGGGTGCCGGAACGCATGCCACGCTCGTGACCGCCGCCATGCATGGTCGCTTCGATGCGCACACGCGGCTTGCGGCTGACGTACAGCGCGCCGATGCCTTTAGGGCCGTAGGTTTTGTGGGCAGAGAACGACATCATGTCGACTTTCAGTTTCGACAGGTCGATCTCGACCTTGCCGGTGGACTGAGCGGCGTCGACGTGGAACAGGATCCCCTTGGAACGGGTCAGTTCGCCGATGGCTGCGATGTCGTTGACGGTGCCGATTTCGTTGTTCACGTGCATGATCGACACCAGGATGGTGTCGTCGCGCAGGGCAGCTTCGACCATCTCTGGAGTGACCAGACCATCTTCGCGAGGATCGAGGTAAGTCACTTCGAAACCTTCACGCTCCAGTTGGCGCATGGTGTCGAGGACAGCCTTGTGCTCAATCTTGGTGGTGATCAGGTGCTTGCCTTTGGTGGAGTAGAAATGCGCCGCACCCTTGATTGCCAGGTTGTCGGACTCGGTGGCACCGGAGGTCCAGACGATTTCACGCGGGTCGGCGTTAACCAGGTCAGCGACCTGACGGCGAGCGTTCTCGACGGACTCTTCAGCTTTCCAGCCGAACACGTGGGAACGGGACGCCGGGTTACCGAAGTTTCCGTCGACCAGCAGGCATTCACTCATCTTTTGCGCGACACGTGGATCAACCGGGGTCGTCGCAGAGTAATCAAGGTAAATCGGCAATTTCATGGACTATCTCCTAAATCAGGCTGGCTGGCGTGCCGCTAGCTCTTTGGCTGTCATTCGACGGCGGACGCTTCAATCTTGTCCAGGCGTGGCGCCTTGCTGTTGCAACGACGCTGGTCCTGACGCTGGGCTACTTCTTGCACCTCACGGCGAGTTACAAGGTCAGCCAAGCTGATACCGCTCAGAAATTCGTGAATCTGCAGGCTCAGATCGCACCACAAGTGGTGGGTCAAGCAGGTGTCGCCTTGATGGCAATCACCCTGGCCCTGGCATTTGGTTGCATCGACCGATTCGTTGACCGCATCGATCACCTGGGCGACCTGGATGCCCTGCATGTCGCGGGACAACTGGTAACCACCGCCTGGACCGCGAACGCTGGACACCAGATTGCTGCGGCGCAATTTGGCAAAAAGCTGCTCGAGGTAGGACAGGGAGATGCCTTGGCGCTCGGAGATATCGGCCAGGGACACCGGCCCGTGCTGCGCGTGCAACGCCAGGTCAAGCATGGCGGTCACGGCGTATCGGCCTTTTGTAGTCAGTCGCATGGACAATTACCACGGAGTTCGGAATGGGGCGAGTATGCAATTCCCGAGTATTTAAGTCAACTATAAGACCTAGTACTTTAGTCAGGTTTACCCGCAAAAGAGCGCGCGCATCATAGCAGGGTCTGCGGCGCAATGGCACACCAGTGAGCGCGCTGTCATTGTCTGAATACGACCTGTAGGAGCTGCCGCAGGCTGCGATCTTTTGATCTTGGCTTTACAAGGCAAAATCAAAAGATCGCAGCCTGCGGCAGCTCCTACGCCCGGCTCTGATCCTTGTCCTTCACACAGGCAAAGTCTTCTTCGCGCAGTTCAGGCAGCTCTTTCGCACAGTAATTGCTGCCCAGGTCCTTCAGCGCCCCACACATCCCTTCAAGCCGACCATCTACAGCCTGCAGATGATCGAGCAACTGGTTAATGGCTCGAGCCACCGGGTCCGGCATGTCTTCGCCGACACCATAGGCATCGAAACCGATCTTCTCGGCCATGGCCTTGCGCTTGGCGTCCTGCTCTTCATCGGACTTGACGATGATCCGCCCCGGAATCCCGACCACTGTCGCCCCAGGCGGAACCGCCTTGGTGACCACCGCATTGGAACCCACCTTGGCTCCGGCACCTACAGTAAACGGGCCGAGCACCTTGGCGCCCGCCCCTACCACTACGCCGTCTTCCAGAGTCGGGTGACGCTTGCCCTTGTTCCAGCTGGTGCCGCCAAGAGTCACGCCCTGATACAGAGTGACGTCGTTGCCGATCTCGGCGGTCTCACCGATAACAATGCCCATGCCATGATCGATAAAGAAGCGACGACCGACCTTGGCACCCGGATGAATTTCGATCCCGGTCAACCAACGACCGAAGTTCGACACCAGCCGCGCCAGCCATTTCCAGCCCATGCCCCACAACGCTGACGACAGGCGATGGATCCAGATGGCGTGCATGCCCGGGTAGCACGTCAAAACCTCAAAAGCATTACGCGCCGCCGGGTCACGATGGAAAACACTTTGGATATCTTCACGCAAACGCTCGAACATCATTAATCCTTCCGCTTTAGAAGCTCGCCACGGGCCGCTTTCTGGGTTTCCGTGAGGATGCCACGCAATATATTCATTTCCGCCCGGCTGACCGAGCTGCGTCCGTACAACCGGCGCAGACGCGCCATCAAGTGCCGTGGTTTTTCCGGATCGAGGAATTCGATGGCCACCAGCGTCTGCTCCAGGTGTTCATAGAATCGCTCCAGCTCATCCATGGTCGCCAGCTCACCACTTTTGGTGGACGCCACTTCATCCTTCTCGACCTTGCTCGGCTGACCTGCAGCCGCCAACCAGGACATGCGCACTTCATAGCTCAACACCTGCACCGCTGCCCCAAGGTTCAGCGAACTGAACTCGGGGTCTGATGGGATGTGCACGTGATAATGACATCGCTGCAGCTCTTCATTGGTCAGGCCGGAGTCTTCACGACCAAACACCAATGCGATCTCGGCCCCCTGCCCCGCTTCCTCGACCACCTTCACACCGCATTCGCGGGGATCGAGCAACGGCCAGGGAATGCGACGATCGCGAGCACTGGTACCGAGCACCAGATTGCAGCCGACCAAGGCATCTTCCAGGGTGGCGACGACCTGAGCATTTTCAAGGATGTCACCGGCGCCGGACGCACGCGCATCGGCCTCGTGATGCGGGAACAACCGCGGTTCGACCAGCACCAGCCGCGACAGGCCCATGTTCTTCATGGCACGCGCAGCCCCGCCGATATTGCCGGGGTGACTGGTATTGACCAGGACGACACGAATGTTTTGCAGCAAGGGAGGCGCTCTCGAACACTTTAATGGGAGCAGAATCTTACAGCTCAACCTACCGTTAAGCTATGAAAGCGAACACCGACCTTCACCTGTAGAAACTTTCTGATAGAATGCCCGGCTTTCTTTAACAACCTTAGGTGACACATCCATGCAGCCCATGCTGAATATCGCGCTGCGCGCCGCCCGCAGCGCCAGTGAATTGATTTTCCGCTCCATCGAGCGCCTGGATACCATCAAGGTCGACGAAAAAGACGCCAAGGATTACGTATCCGAGGTGGATCGCGCCGCCGAACAGAAAATCATCGATGCACTGCGCAAGGCTTACCCCAATCACTCGATCATGGGCGAAGAAACCGGCATGCACGCCGGTAACGGCATCGAAGGCGAAGAGTACCTGTGGATCATCGATCCGCTGGACGGCACCACCAACTTCCTGCGCGGCATTCCTCACTTCGCTGTCAGCATCGCCTGCAAATACCGCGGTCGCCTGGAGCACGCTGTTGTTCTGGACCCGGTTCGCCAGGAAGAATTCACCGCCAGCCGTGGTCGCGGCGCCCAACTGAACGGTCGTCGCCTGCGCGTCAGCGGCCGCACCAGCCTGGACGGCGCCCTGCTGGGTACCGGCTTCCCGTTCCGCGACGAGCAAATGGACAACCTCGACAACTACCTGGGCATGTTCCGCGCCCTGGTAGGCCAGACCGCCGGCATCCGCCGCGCTGGCGCAGCGAGCCTGGACCTGGCCTACGTGGCTGCCGGCCGTTTCGATGCGTTCTGGGAGTCGGGTCTGTCCGAATGGGACATGGCTGCAGGCGCCCTGCTGATCCAGGAAGCTGGCGGCCTGGTGAGCGACTTCACCGGCGGTCACGACTTCCTTGAGAAAGGCCACATCGTCGCCGGCAACACCAAGTGCTTCAAGGCAGTACTGACGGCGATCCAGCCGCACCTGCCAGCTTCGCTGAAGCGCTAAACGCAAAAGCACCTCAAAAAAACGCCCCGACTTGTTCGGGGCGTTTGCGCTTCTGCAGACTAATACCGCCAAGCTAAGCCGTAATGCGATCCGTAGCAGCTGGCGAAGCCTGCGTTCGGCTGCGCAGCAGTCGTAAAATCAGAGGTTGCGGTACATCAGGCAGACCGCATTAGCCGGACTCACGCCTGCTTCGCAGCCGAACGCAGCCTTCGGCAGCTGCTACAGAAAGCCCGCCACAGCCAAAATGATTTTAGATGCACCCACAACGAAAAATGCCCCGCATCTTTCGATACGAGGCATTTTCTTGAATCGCCAGCCTGAACAGGCTGGCGTTTCGGCTTCGGAAGCTGGACTTAAGCCAGTTTTTCCTTGATGCGAGCTGCTTTACCGGACAGGTCACGCAGGTAGTACAGCTTGGCTTTACGCACGTCACCGCGACGTTTAACGGCCATGCTGTCGATTTGCGGGCTGTAGGTCTGGAAAGTACGCTCTACGCCAACACCGTTGGAGATTTTACGAACGGTGAAAGCACTGTTTACGCCGCGGTTACGCTTGGCGATAACGACGCCTTCGAACGCTTGCAGACGCGAACGATCGCCTTCCTTCACTTTCACCTGAACGACAATGGTGTCGCCCGGGGCAAAGGTAGGGATCTCTTTGGTCATCTGCTCTGCTTCGAGTGCAAGGATGATTTTGTTAGTCATGCTGTGCTCCTAAGGTAAATCGTCGGATTTACCATCGATACGTTGTTAACTATCGTCCCGCTCGCGGATGTATTCCTCGAGCAGCTTCTTCTCTTCTCCAGAAAGCGAGCGGCTTTCCAGAAGATCGGCGCGTCGTTCAAAGGTCCTACCAAGGGACTGCTGTAAACGCCAACGCCGGATGTGCGCGTGATTGCCACTTAGCAATACGTCGGGAACACGCTGATCCGCATACACCTCCGGTCGGGTGTAGTGCGGGCAATCCAGCAAACCATCCGTAAAGGAATCTTCCTCGGCGGAGTCCGCATGCCCTAAAGCTCCAGGCAGCAGTCGTGTAACCGCATCGATCAGGACCATCGCCGGCAGCTCGCCGCCAGACAGTACATAGTCGCCAATCGACCACTCTTCATCGACATGAGCATCAATAAAACGCTCGTCAATGCCTTCATAGCGGCCGGCAATCAGGATCAATGCATCCAGATTCGCCAACTCGCGTACCGCCGACTGAGTCAGTTGACGGCCTTGGGGGGACAGGTAAATCACCTTCGCCGCCTCCCCGGCTGCTGCCTTGGCCTGAACCAGAGCATCTTCCAGGGGCTTGATCTTCATCACCATGCCCGGACCACCGCCAAATGGGCGATCATCCACAGTGTGATGTCGATCCGTCGTGTAGTCTCGCGGATTCCAACAGGCGAGCTGCAACAGCCCCTGTTTCACCGCACGACTGGTGATGCCGTACTCGCTGATGGCGGAGAACATCTCGGGAAACAAACTGATCACTTCTACGCGCAGGTTAGCCACGTTTAGAAGTCCGCATCCCATTCCACCTTCATTTCGCCTGCGGCAAGGTCGACAGCCAACACGCATTGCTCCGTATAGGGCAACAGGCGTTCGCGATCATCCAGGCTGCCAGCGCAAGGCTTGACCACCATTACATCATTGGCGCCGGTTTCCAGAAGATGATCGATTTTCCCGAGCAGTTGCCCGAGTTGATCAATAACCTTCAGACCTTCCAGCTGGTACCAGTAGTACTCGCCGTCGGTCAACTCAGGGAACAGGTTGCGCGGCACACAGATCTCATAACCAGCCAGAAGACGTGCTTCTTCACGATCATCGAGACCCTTGAGCTTTGCGACCAGGAACTTGTCGTTCCCACGTCCGCTGACCAGCTCGACCTGTTTCACATTGCCTTCGCGCTTGAGCGTCCAGGTTTTGTACTGCAACAGGTTTTCAGTCGGATCAGTAAAGGAATACACCTTCACTTCGCCGCGAACGCCATGAACAGAATAAATTTTGCCAATAACGATCAAATCATCGGCAACAACTGGCGTCGCGTTCATATAGCTCAGGCCGCAGCCTTAGCAGATTCCTTCAACAACTGAGCAACGCGCTCAGAAGGTTGTGCACCAACGCTCAGCCAGTAGGCTACGCGCTCTTGGTTCACGGACAGACGAACTTCTTGACCACGAGCAACAGGGTTGAAGAAACCAACCTGTTCCTTGTGCGAACCGTCGCGCGGGTTGCGGCTGTCGGTTACGGTCAAGTGGTAAAACGGGCGCTTTTTGGAGCCGCCAAGGGCAAGACGGATTGTTAGCATGTGAACATCGTTCCTGTAGTCGGTGCTGCAAATCTAAAGGCACAGCGGGCATAGGTGCCCGAAAGGCCGCATATTCTAAGGAATATCCGGACTTTTGCAAATGTCTTTTTCCGGCGGCCTATCGGTCGCCATCCAGATTTGCTATAGAGCCATCGTTGAAGATGGCCAGTCAGCTCCCGCCAAGTGCGGGTTTGCTGGAGATCCCACTTCCATGTGGGCAGCGCCGACATGACTGCCGGCGCGAATCTTTTACATTTTCGGCATGCCGCCGCCGGGCAACATACCGCCCATGCCGCGCATCATTTTGGCCATTCCGCCTTTCGCGGAGAATTTCTTCATCATCTTCTGCATCTGCTTGTGCTGCTTGATCAAGCGACCGATGTCCTGCACCTGAGTGCCGGAACCCATGGCGATCCGGCGCTTGCGCGAACCACTGATCAGCTCAGGGTCGCGGCGCTCGGCCGGGGTCATGGAGTTGATGATGGCTTCCATCTGCTTGAACTGTTTCTCTGCCGCGCCCTGGGCATTGCCCATCTGCGCCAGGTTCACACCGCCGATGTTCGGCAGTTTGTCCATGAGGCCGCCGAGGCCGCCCATGTTCTTCATCTGTTGCAGCTGATCGCGGAAGTCTTCGAGGTCGAAGCCCTTGCCCTTCTTCAGCTTCTTGGCCAGTTTATCGGCCTTGTCTTTGTCGAGGGTCTGTTCGGCCTGCTCGATCAGGCTGAGTACGTCGCCCATGCCGAGGATGCGCGAAGCGATACGCTCAGGGTGGAACGGTTCGAGCGCTTCGCTCTTCTCGCCCATACCGATGAACTTGATCGGCTTGCCGGTGATGGCCCGTACCGACAACGCGGCACCGCCACGGGCATCGCCGTCGACCTTGGTCAGGATCACACCGGTCAGCGGCAGTGCATCGCCGAAGGCCTTGGCCGTGTTGGCGGCGTCCTGGCCGGTCATGGCATCGACCACGAACAGGGTTTCAACCGGGTTGATCGCGGCATGCAGCGCCTTGATCTCGCCCATCATCTCTTCGTCGATGTGCAGACGACCGGCGGTATCGACGATGACCACGTCGATGAATTTCAGTTTTGCTTCTTTAATAGCGGCTTGCGCGATGTCGACCGGCTTCTGGCTCAGGTCAGACGGGAAGAAGGTAACGCCAACTTCACCCGCGAGCATTTCCAGCTGCTTGATCGCCGCCGGACGGTAAACGTCCGCGGACACGACCATGACCGACTTCTTCTTGCGCTCTTTAAGGAAGCGCGCGAGTTTGCCGGCGGTGGTGGTTTTACCCGCGCCCTGCAAACCGGCCATCAACACGACAGCAGGAGGAACGGCGCTCAGGTTCAAGTCTTCGTTGGCCGCGCCCATCAGGCTTTCGAGTTCCGCCTGGACGATTTTCACGAAGGCCTGGCCCGGCGTCAGGCTGCGCGACACCTCGGTGCCGACAGCGCGCTCCTTGACCGAATTGACGAAGTCTTTGACCACCGGCAAGGCGACGTCGGCTTCGAGCAACGCCATGCGCACTTCGCGCAGGGTGTCTTTGATGTTGTCTTCGGTCAGCTTGGCCTTGCCGGTGACATGGCGCAGCGTCTGCGAGAGACGGTCGGTTAAGTTTTCAAACATTGCGCGATCCTTTCAGGCCCTGTGTAGACCGGGATAATGGCGGCCCAGACCGGAGTAAACATGTGCTCGGCGAGCCTGCGGCGTGGGCAGGTCGCGGATTATAGCGAAGACTGCGTCTGGCGGACACCTCGCCGTCAGGTTGCATGGTCTTTCGTGCTGTGGGGGTTCTATGCCAAACTCAGCGCCTTTCGGGCTTGCCTAACAGGATTTATGCTCCCCTTGTCACCCAGTTTGCTTACCACCCTCGCCGCCGCCTGTTTATATGCCGCTGCGACTCTCTATCAGGGCACTCGTCTGGCCACCGGCGCCAAGGCGCACAAGCGCCTGCTGGTCACGCTCGGTGTGCTGGCCGTGCTGGCTCACAGCGTCAGCCTGATCACCTATCTGCTGACACCGGTCGGCCTGGCCCTGGACTTTTTCAGCGCCGCCAGCCTGATTGCCGCGGCGGTCATCGCCCTGACCCTGCTGGCCTGCTCGCGAATTCCGGTGGAAAACCTGCTGCTTTTGCTGTTCCCGCTGGGCGCCGCCACTGTGGTGCTGGCACAGTTCGCTCCCGCCGGTACGGTGCAGATCATTGACGAAGCGCCAGGCATTCTCGCCCACATCCTGTTGTCGATCCTCGCTTACGGCATGTTCACCATCGCGGTGTTCCAGGCATTGCTGCTGCTGGTTCAGGACCATCAGCTCAAACACAAGCACCCGTCCGGGCTGATCAAGAACTTCCCGCCGCTGCAAACCATGGAAAGCCTGCTGTTTGGTTTCCTCTGGGCCGGCTGGAGCCTGCTGTCGCTGTCGCTGATCTCTGGCTGGCTATTCGTCGAGAACCTGTTCGCCCAGCATCTGGTACATAAAACCCTACTGGCGTGCCTGGCCTGGATCGTGTTCAGCGTGCTGCTATGGGGGCGCAACCGCCTCGGCTGGCGCGGACACAAAGCCATCCGCTGGACCCTTGCCGGTTTTTGCCTGCTGATGCTGGCGTATTTCGGCAGCAAGCTGGTCCGCGAATACATTCTGCATATCTGACGGGCGGCATTAATGGACGACTTGCCCATAGGGCCGATGCTCGCGGTGCTGGCCCTGCTGATTTTATGGTCGGGGCTGTTTACCGCCATCGAAATTGCACAACAGCACTTGCTGGCCCAGCGAACGGCCTCGCGCTCGAGCGACAAACCCGTGGCCAAGCTGAGTTTCCCACTCAACAGCCTGATCCTCTGCAACACCCTGTGCCGCGCGCTGGTAGTGGTCATCAGCACCTTGCTGGCGATTTTCACCTGGGCGCAAAATGGCGTATGGATTGCGGGCCTCGGCGCCAGCGCGGTGCTGCTGGTGTTCGCCGACTTCCTGCCGCGCTCCCTTGCCATGCGCTATCCGGATGCCGTCCTGTCCCTGGGCAACACACTGCTCGGCATACCCTTGAAGATCGTCTACCCGGCTGCCTGGCTCCTCAATGGCATCAGCCAGCTGCTGACGCGGCCATTCGCCCGCAAAATCAATGTGGTGCAGCAAAGTGAAGACGAGGCACCGGCGGATCGACACGACGATCACGAACACGCAGCCAGTCGCCCGCATTCGCTGTCAGGTATCCACGCGTTGGATAACATCACGGTCAACGATATTCTAGTGCCGCGCAGTGACGTCGACGGCATCAATCTGGACGACCCCCTCGAAGAAATCATCGAGCAACTGCGCCATAACAGGCGCACTCGCCTGCCGGTATTCCACAGCGACATCAACCAGGTCGAAGCGGTGCTCAACACCCGGCAGATCCGACATTTGCTGGCGGATTCAAGCCTGACCCGGAAAGCACTGCTGACAGCCAGTCACGAACCGTACTTCGTACCGGAAAGTACCCCGTTGCAGCTGCAATTGCTGAACTTCCACAAGCAGCAGCGGCGTTTGGGCATGGTGGTCGACGAGTACGGCGAAGTGCTGGGCATCGTGACCCTGGAAGACATTCTCGAAGAAATCGTCGGAGAATTCGAAAGCCAGCACAGCCTGGATAACCCGCACATCCATCCGCAGGCCGATGGGCGTTTGATCATCGAGGGTGCGGCGTCGATTCGCGAATTGAACAAAAGCCTTGGCTGGCATCTGCCCAGTGATGGCCCGAAAACGCTTAATGGACTGGTGACCGAGGCGCTGGAAACGATTCCAGACAGTGCGGTTTGCCTGAAGATCGGGCGTTATCGGCTGGAGATTCTGGAAACGGAAGACAATCGCGTCACGCGAGTGTTGATCTGGCATACCAGCTCAGCGCCTGCACTCGTCCGTTAGTTCGCCAAAAGATCGCAGCCTCGCTTCGCTCGACAGCTCCTACAGTTTGGAATGCGCTCCCTTGTAGGAGCTGTCGAGCGAAGCGAGGCTGCGATCTTTCTCATGCCCCCTGTTCGATCGTTAGCGACCTTCCTATAATCAAGCCGCTTACCCAAGCCCCCGCCGAACCAGGTGCTTACCCCGCACGCAACAGGTCCGGTCAGATCATCGACACTATCCGCACCACTGCGACGACTGTTCCTACCTTGAACAGCGACCGTATCTCAACCCACATCCCTGGGTATTCGACCATAATAATTCGCTCCACTGGGGCACATGACTGTCAGGGATTACCGCATGACGACCAGCACGACTTATACCGAAACCACGCCTGCACAACCGACTAACTCCGCCACCCGGGTGGCCACCGCGAGCTTCATCGGCACGGCTATCGAGTTCTACGACTTCTACGTCTATGCCACTGCGGCAGCGCTGGTGATCGGGCCGGTGTTTTTTCCGCAGACCTCCGGCACCGCCCAGATGCTGTCGGCGTTCCTCACCTTCGGCATCGCCTTCCTTGCGCGGCCACTGGGTTCGGCGCTGTTCGGCCACTTCGGTGACCGCATCGGGCGCAAATCGACACTGGTCGCTTCCCTGCTGCTGATGGGCGTGTGTACCACACTGATCGGCGTGCTGCCGGGTTACGACAGCATTGGCGCCTGGGCGCCGATCCTGCTTTGCGTGCTGCGCTTCGGTCAAGGCCTGGGGCTGGGCGGCGAATGGGGCGGCGCCGCATTGCTGGCGACGGAGAACGCGCCCAAAGGCAAGCGCGCCTGGTACGGCATGTTCCCGCAACTCGGTCCATCGATCGGGTTTCTGGCGGCCAACGGCCTGTTCCTGACCCTGGCCATGAGCCTGAACGACGAGCAGTTCCGTTCATGGGGCTGGCGGATTCCGTTCCTGCTCAGTGCCGCGCTGGTGATGGTGGGTTTGTACGTACGCCTCAAGCTCCACGAGACCCCGGTGTTCGCCAACGCCATGGCTCGCCAGGAGCGGGTGAAGATTCCGCTGGTCGAGCTGTTCAGCCAATACTGGGCGCCGATGCTGCTGGGTGCCGGGGCGATGGTCGTGTGTTACGCGCTGTTCTATATCTCGACGGTGTTTTCGCTGAGTTATGGCGTGTCGACACTCGGCTACACCCGAGAAACCTTCCTCGGCCTGCTGTGTTTCGCGGTGCTGTTCATGGCGGCCGCGACACCGCTGTCGGCTTGGGCGAGTGATCGTTACGGGCGCAAACCGGTGCTGATCATCGGTGGCGTGCTGGCGGTTCTGTCCGGCTTCCTGATGGAACCGCTGCTGACCCAAGGCTCGACCTGGGGCGTGGCGCTGTTCCTGTGCATCGAACTGTTTCTGATGGGCGTGACGTTTGCGCCGATGGGCGCGCTGCTGCCAGAGCTGTTTCCGACCCACGTGCGCTATACCGGCGCATCGGCAGCCTACAACCTGGGCGGCATTGTCGGAGCCTCGGCGGCACCGTTCTTTGCTCAAAAACTGGTGGCGATGGGCGGTTTGAGTTATGTCGGCGGGTATGTGTCGGGGGCAGCCGTGCTGAGTTTGATCGCGGTGCTGTGCCTGAAGGAGACGCGGCATAACGATTTAAATCGGGTGGTCTGAAGCCAAAAGCTTCGCGGGCAAGCCTCGCTCCTACAGGGATCACGTCAAACGACAGTAGTGCGTTCAACAAATGACCTGTAGGAGCGAGGCTTGCCCGCGAATGCCGCGCCTCGGTTTAGAGCTCTACAACAACAGCCTGAGAAGCACGGGTCGCTTTGGCCCGTGCGGCCTCGATCGACTCATCACGCGCCAACGCCACACCCATCCGACGCTGGCCATTGACTTCAGGCTTGCCGAACAGACGCAACGCCGTATCCGGCTCGCTCAGCGCAGCGCCCAAATTGGCGAATGCGGTCTGAGTCGACTGCCCTTCCACCAGAATCACCGCCGAAGCCGAAGGGCCGAACTGACGGATCAATGGAATCGGCAGGCCCAGGATTGCCCGTGCGTGCAGCGCGAACTGCGACAGGTCCTGGGAAATCAGAGTCACCAGACCGGTGTCATGCGGGCGCGGCGAAACTTCGCTGAACCACACCTGATCACCCTTGATGAACAACTCGACGCCAAACAGACCACGGCCACCCAGTGCCTCGGTCACGGCTTTGGCAACGCGCTCGGATTCAGCCAGAGCAACCGGACTCATGACTTGTGGCTGCCAGGATTCCTGATAGTCGCCCTTCTCCTGACGGTGGCCAACCGGCGCGCAGAACGTAGTGCCGCCAACATGACGCACGGTCAGCAGGGTGATTTCGTAGTCGAAGTCGATGAAGCCTTCGATAATCACGCGACCTTTACCAGCGCGGCCACCTTCTTGAGCGTAATCCCAAGCCTTGCGCACGTCATCGACGCTGCGAAGCAGGCTCTGCCCCTTACCCGAGGAACTCATGACCGGTTTGACCACACATGGGAAACCCAGGTCTTCGACAGCCTTGCTGTAATCCTCGAAGGTGTCGGCGAAGTAGTACGGCGATGTCGGCAGGCCCAGCTCTTCGGCGGCCAGGCGACGGATGCCTTCGCGGTTCATGGTCAGTTGTGCGGCGCGAGCGGTCGGGATCACGGTGAAGCCTTCGGACTCCAGCTCCACCAGAGTCGCGGTGGCGATGGCTTCGATTTCCGGCACGATGAAGTGCGGCTTCTCGGCTTCGATCACTGCGCGCAGGGCGGCGCCGTCGAGCATGTTGATCACATGGCTGCGATGGGCGACTTGCATGGCCGGCGCATTGGCGTAGCGATCGACGGCAATCACTTCAACGCCCAGGCGTTGCAGCTCGATCACCACTTCCTTGCCCAACTCACCACAGCCACACATTAATACGCGGGTCGCGGTTGGCGACAATGGAGTTCCGATACGGGTCATCTCAGGTCCTCAAGAAGCGGATCATCGAGGGAAGCACGCTTCCCATGGGGAGAAAGCGCGGCATTTTACATGAACCTGAGGGTTTGGCTTCAGCTGACAACGGCCTGATTACGCAAGCGCCAAGCCATGATCAGCCATACGACCGTCACACCTGCGAACTTCGAGCCCATGGCGGTGAGGATCACGGCCGGAGTGAAGGCATCGATCATGCCGAAGAAGATGAAAGTGTCCACCGGGATGCTCAGCGCCGAACTTATCCACAGGCGATCGTGCAATGGACGCTTGGTGATGCTGAATACCAGCCAGTCGATGCCCTCGGACACGGCGAATGCGATGGCGCTGGCCAGCGCGATGGACGGGTCGGAAGTGACGTAGGACAGCACCAATGCCACCAGCATCGCCGCGATCGCGCCGTGGCCGAAACGGGTTTGCACCATGTCTCGCAGCACGAATACCAAACCGCCCCAGGCCGACCAGATGATGTCCAGGTGCGGGGCGCTGGAAAAGGCGTAATTGATCAGCACGACGCTGCTGATGTAGGCGATCAGGAAGAGCATGGGGCGGGGATACCTGTCAATTTTGTGCACAGGGTACTTCAGGGGAGAGGTTGGGCCAAGGGAGTGATGCCGGCAGTGAGGACGCCTTCGCGGGCAAGCCTCGCTCCTACAGGTCGATGTCGATCACATCATCGTGAATTACCCGGACTTGTAGGAGCGAGGCTTGCCCGCGAAGGCCGCACGTCAATTATCCGATTTTGCCCCAATCATCCAGATCAACCCACTCGACTTCGCGCGCTCATGACACAACCCCAACACCTTGCGCCGCTCTGCGTTGTCCATTCGGCTCCAGCGGGTGATTTCTTCCACCGTGCGCTGACACCCGGTGCAAATGTCATCCTCATCCAGCGCACAAATGTTCACGCACGGCGATGGAACCGGTCGTTCAGTGGTGCTCATTCTTCCTGCTCGACCAGATCGCGCGCGTAACGCTGCGAGTTGTGCACATAGTGCGCGGCGCTGGCTTCGAGCATCTTCTTTTGCGGCTCGGTCAACTCGCGAACCACCTTGCCCGGCGAGCCCATGACCAGCGATCCGTCCGGAATTTCCTTGCCTTCACCGATCAGCGAGTTGGCGCCGATGATGCAGTTCTTGCCGATTTTCGCGCCGTTGAGAATCACCGCGTTGATGCCGATCAGGCTGTAATCGCCCACCGTGCAACCGTGAAGCATGGCGTTGTGGCCGATGGTCACGCCGGTGCCGATGGTCAGCGGATAGCCCATGTCGGTGTGCATCACGGTGCCGTCCTGCACATTACTGTTCTTGCCGATCAGGATCAGTTCGTTGTCGCCACGCAATACGGCGTTGAACCAGACATTGGCGCCCTCTTCCAGTTTGACCTTGCCTACCAGCACGGCATTGGGTGCGACCCAGCTTTGCGGATGGGTGTCGACGCGGGCGTCGCCCAGGCGGTATTTCATCTTATTGTCCTCAGGGCTCAGGCTGGCTCACTAGCTAAAAGCAGGATTCACGCCATACGCGCGATGGCGTCAGGTTTTGATAAAACTCTTGGGTGGTTGATGCAGGCTGATTTTCGCGTCATAGAGCAGGTTGATCAACTCAACGATCATGATTGCCGTCAGCCCCCAGATCTTGTACTCGCCATAACGGTAGCTCGGCACGTACCAACTGTGGCCCTGATAGTCGATGCGGTGGGTGTGCTCTCGCGGGTCCTCGCGAAAGAACTCCAGCGGCACGCTGAACACCGCGGCGATCTCGGCGTCGTTGGCCTGGTATTCGACGAAATCCGGAATCACGCCGACATAAGGCGTGACCTTGATGCCGTGCAGGGAGATCAGTGGGCTCAGCGGGCCGATCACTTCGACCAGCCCCGGCGGCAGGCCGATTTCTTCTTCGGCTTCGCGCAGGGCGGTAAAAATCAGGTCCGGGTCTTCGGGGTCGCGTCGACCGCCGGGGAAGGCGACTTCGCCGCCATGGGTCGAGAGCCCGCTGGCGCGAAGGGTTAGCACCAATTCCGGTTCGTCACTGCGCGTGATGGGCACCAATACCGCGGCTTCGGGGAAACGTCGGTCGGTTTCCAGCGTACGCGGCGTGTGATTGCTTACCCGGTGCAGTAGCTCGTCCAGCATGAGTCTTCTCGATCTGTGCCTTACCCTGCATCATGCACCAATCGCATCGGCCGCCCAAGCCCCGAACAGCCCCATGTCGCGAAAGGACAACTTGCCGACCGACACCGCTGCACGCCAAGATAGGCGCAGCATTCAGGAACCCAAGCATGAAATTTTGCAGCCAGTGCGGCAACCCGGTAACCCAGCGCATTCCCGAAGGCGATTCGCGCCTGCGTTTTGTCTGCGACAGCTGTCATACCATCCATTACCAGAACCCCAATATCGTCGCCGGTTGCGTGCCGACGTGGGGTTCGAAGGTGTTACTGTGCCGTCGCGCCATCGAGCCACGGCTCGGTTACTGGACGCTGCCCGCCGGTTTCATGGAAAACGGTGAGACCATCGAACAGGCCGCCATTCGCGAGACCGCCGAAGAAGCCTGCGCCCGGGTGCGCAACCTGAGTATCTATACGCTGATCGACGTGCCACACATCAGCCAGGTGCATGTGTTCTTTCGCGCCGAACTGGTGGACCTGGATTTTGCCGCGGGCCCCGAGAGCCTGGAAGTGCAATTGTTCGAGGAAGCCGACATCCCTTGGGGCGAACTGGCTTTCCGCACGGTGGGCCGTACCTTAGAATGCTTCTTCGCTGACCGGCGGACCGAGGTCTACCCCGTGCGGTCCGAATCGATCCCGCCGTTGGTCCAGCCCGCCATCATTTAAAGCGCCTACACATAAAAGCACCTATAAAATAAATAATCGCAACACCTCTTAGGGATACCGTTTCAATGCGCTGGTTGCTTGCTGTTTTTTGCTTGTCGTTCGTCGCTGTCAGCCAGGCTTCCTCCACGGAAACGCTGGACGGCAAAGTCATCGAAAAAGTTCTGGTTCTCAAATCTGCCCACCAGTTGCAATTGATCAATGACGGCAAGCCGATCAAGACCTATCGCATTTCCCTGGGCAAACGCCCCAAGGGGCCGAAGTTGATGGAGGGCGACAAACGTACCCCCGAAGGCTTTTATTGGGTGGACTGGCGCAAGATCAGTGACCGTTTCAACCTGTCGATGCACATCTCCTACCCCAACATCAGCGACGCCGCCCGCGCCCGGCGCGAAGGCGTCGAGCCTGGCGGCATGATCATGATCCACGGCACCCCGGACACCGAAGACAACCCGGAAGACCTGTTCCATACACTGGACTGGACCGACGGCTGCATCGCCATGCGCAACATGGACATGCGCGAGGTTTGGGGTTTGGTGCCGGATGGCACGATGATTGAGATTCGTCCTTAATCTTAAAATCTCCCGGACTGAATGATCGTTCCCACGCTCCGCGTGGGAATGCCTCAACGGGCGCTCCGCGTTCGGCTTCAAGTGGGACGCGGAGCGTCCCGGGCTGCATTCCCACGCGGAGCGTGGGAACGATCGAGGGACTACCTTCGGTCGGCCTCGAAAAAATAAAATCAAAAGATCGCAGCCTGCGGCAGCTCCTACAGGGTAGATACCACTCCCCTCTGTAGGAGCTGCCGCAGGCTGCGATCTTTGCTTTGAAAATCCCCGCCCCTAATACCACTTAGAACCAAGCCCCCAAAGCCCATCCTGCTGGGCCAGCCTTGCCGTGCCCACAGCAAACTACTGGCATTGACATGGTATTTAAGTGGTATTAGGTTTCACCCCACAACCGGGCGACAACAATCCTATATCCGCATCGGACCAAACCTACATGAATGACCTCCAGGCCCTACGCCCTGACGACACCCAGCCCACGCCGTTGTACCTGCAACTGGCGCGCAATCTGGAAGCAGCGATCCATGCCGGCCAGTGGAAAGCCGAACAGGCGATGCCGTCGGAGCGCAATCTCAGCGAACTGCTGGGCATCTCTCGCGTCACCGCGCGCAAAGCGCTGGAAGTGCTGTTCGAGCAAGGCCTGATCCGCCGCAATCAAGGCTCCGGCACATTTATCACGCCTCGTCTGGAACAACCGCTGTCGCGTCTTTCGGGATTCAGTGAAATGCTCCGACTCAAGGGCTTCGTCCCCGGCTCGCAATGGCTGGAACGGGAAATCACCCCGCCGACCCACGAAGAACTGATCCGCCTCGGCCTGTCGCCCAACGACAAGGTTGCGCGGCTCAAACGCTTGCGCAAAGCCGACGACACGGTGATGGCGATCGAGATGAGCACCCTGCCCGCCTCGATCATTCCCAAGCCGCAAGCGGTGGGCGATTCCCTCTACGAATACCTCGACGGCATCGGCAAACCGGTGGTCCGCGCCCTGCAACACATTCAGGCGATCAACGCCTCGGACGAATTCGCCGCGCTGGTGGGCATCGCTCCCGGCACCGCCATGCTGCTGATGACCCGGGTCGGCTACACGGAAGACAACACGCCAATCGAAGTCACCGACACCTATTGCCGCAACGACTACTACGACTTTGTCGCAGAGCTTCGCAGATAAAGAGTTTCGTCGTTAAAGAGCTTCGTCGCTAAACAAGCTACCGAGAACCGATCATGTCCGAAAACAACATCCTCACCGCCCACGGCTGGGTTCGCGGCCGGCTGATCCACGAACACGGCAAGGTCGTGTCCATCGAAGGCCAGCCGTGCGATCCGGCGGACAACGACCTGCCTTACCTGCTGCCGGGTTTCATCGACCTGCACGTTCACGGCGGCGGTGGCAAAGACATCATGGAAGGCGCACCGGCCTTCGAAACCATCACCAGAACCCACGTGCGTTTCGGCACCACGTCGCTGCTGGCGACCACCATGACTGCGCCGAACGAAGAGATCTCGCGAGTACTCAAGGACGTCGGCGAGTTCTGCGAGCAGCGGCCAAAAGGCAGCGCCCGGGTCCTCGGCGTGCACCTCGAAGGCCCATACATCAACCCTGGCAAACTCGGCGCCCAGCCGAACTTTGCCCACACCGCATTGATGGCCGAAGTCGAAGAGTACCTGGCGCTGGCGCCGATCCGGGTGATCACCATCGCCCCGGAAATCGCCGGCCATGACGGTTTGATCCGCGCCCTCAGCGCTCGCGGCGTGCGCATGCAAATCGGCCACACGCTGGGCAGTTATGAGGAAGGCGTCGCCGCGCTTGCGGCCGGGGCCAGCAGTTTCACTCACCTCTACAACGCCATGAGCCCGCTGCATCACCGCGAGCCGGGCATCGTCGGCGCGGCGTTGGCCCACGCCAAGTACGCCGAGCTGATTCCGGACTTGCTGCACGTGCACCCCGGCGCGATCCGCGTGGCCTTGCGCTCGATCCCGTGCCTGTATTGCGTCACCGATTCCACCGCTGCCGCCGGCATGCCCGATGGCGAATACAAACTCGGCAGCCACACCGTGACCAAATGCCTGGGTGGTGTGCGCCTGCCCGACGGCACGCTGGCCGGCAGCACCCTGACGATGGATCAGGCCCTGCGCAACCTGGTGAAGATCGGTTTGCCGATCGCCGAGGCCTCGCAACGACTTTCGCAATTCCCCGCCGACTACCTCGGCCTTCAAGAACGCGGACGCCTGCAACCCGGCGCCTGGGCCGACTGCGTGCGGCTGGACCGCTCACTCACACTGACCGCCGTCATGGTCGAAGGAGAAGACATTGACTTCAAAAATGCTTGAAGAGGCGCTGTCCTCATTCGAGGCCGTGCAAGCCCAACTGCAGCAACTCGACCCGCAGATGATCGAGATCGCCGGACGCCTGCGTCGTCAGCCGCCGCAAGTGGCGATGACTGTCGCTCGCGGCAGCTCCGACCATGCCGCCAGCTACTTTGCCTACCTGACCATGCAGCAACTGGGCATTCCGGTGGCGTCGTTGCCGATGTCGGTGGTGACCATGCAGCAAGCGCCATTGAAGGTCAGCGGCCAGGTCGCGTTCGCCTTCTCGCAGTCGGGGCAAAGCCCGGACCTGGTGAACAGCCTGCGTCTGCTGCGCAAGCGCGGTGCCCTGAGTATTTCCATGGTCAACGCTGAGAACTCGCCTTTGGAAGCGGCTTGCGAATTCAGCCTGCCGCTGTGCGCCGGCACCGAAAGCAGCGTCGCCGCGACCAAGAGTTTTATCGCCACCCTCACCGCCAGCGCACGTCTGATCGCCCACTGGAAACAAGACGTTGAGTTGCTGGAAGCAGGCCTTGCCCTGCCGGAAGGTCTGCGCGAAGCGGCAAAACAGGACTGGAGCCTGGCCATCGATGCGTTGCGTGATTGTCAGCGCTTGATGGTGATCGGCCGTGGCGCCGGTTTCGCCATTGCTCAGGAAGCGGCCCTCAAATTCAAGGAAACCTCGGCGATCCAGGCCGAAGCCTTCAGCAGCGCCGAAGTCCGGCACGGCCCGATGGCGTTGATCGATGAAAACTATCCCCTGCTGATCTTCGCGCCACGCGGCGCCGAGCAGGCCGGGTTGCTGAGCCTTGCGGCGGACATGCGCCAACGCGGTGCCCGCGTGCTACTGGCCGCGCCAGATGACGTCACCGAACGCGACCTCACCCTGAGCCGCGCCGAACACCCGGCCCTCGACCCGATTCTGGCGATCCAGAGTTTCTACGTCATGGCCGCAGGCTTGGCCGTCGCCCGAGGCATGGACCCGGACCAGCCGCGTCATTTGAGCAAAGTGACGCGCACGCACTAATTCGAATGGCGGGTGAGTAACCCTGTAGGAGCTGTCGAGTGAAACGAGGCTGCGATCTTTTGACGTTGTTTTTAAAGAGCAAGATCAAAAGATCGCAGCCTCGTTTCACTCGTCAGTTCCTACAGGGGACACGTTAATCCGTACAGGGCGAGTTGATCCGAACCGTAGTTTTTATTGATGAGACCGAGCCATGCACAACAACAATAAAGAGCTGACCCTCAGCGCCCCGCTCAGCGGCCCGGTGCTCACACTCGCCAAAGTCCCGGACCCGGTGTTCGCCAGTGGCGCGATGGGCGACGGGATCGCCATCGATCCGCTGAACGACACCCTGTACTCACCCTGTGAAGCGGTGGTGATCCACGTCGCCCGCACCGGTCACGCCATCACCTTGCGCGCCGATAACGGTGCCGAGTTGCTGCTGCACCTGGGCCTCGATACGGTCGAGTTACAGGGCGTCGGTTTCTCAATGCTGGTCAAGGAAGGTGCGCGCGTCAGCAATGGTCAACCGCTGCTGCGTTATAACCTGGACCAGGTCGCGCAGCAGTGCAAAAGCCTGGTCAGTCTGATGATCCTGACTAACAGCGAAGACTTTCAGGCGCGACCGATTACGCTGAAATCAGTGAAGGTCGGCGATCCGCTACTGCACATCGTGCCGAAAGTGGCCAACGGCGTGCAGATCGACATTGAGGTCGTCGGGATCGAGGTTCAGGGGCATATTCATGTCGCCCATCGCGGCGGCCTGCATGCCCGGCCCGCCGCGCTGATTCGCCAGACCGCCCAACAGTTCAAGAGCAAATCCTGGCTGCACTTCGCCGGCAAATCGGCGGCCTGCGACAGTTTGATCGGCCTGATGGGGCTGGCCGTCGGCGAGCGCGATGAAATCCGGGTCAGTTGCCAGGGGCCGGACGCCGAGGCCGCGCTGCAAGCCCTGTTGGCGGCGTTATCCACAGCCCTGGCCGAAGACAGCCACGCTGCTGCGCCAGCACCGATGGTTCAACGCAATCGCCCTGCCGAAGCGGGCGTGCTGAATGGCGTGTGTGCCGCTCCCGGTCTGGTGGCAGGGCCGTTGTTTCGTCTGAACTCGATCAGCCTGCCGATGGATGCCGGCAATCATGATCCCGAGCAACAACGGCAACGTCTGGACACAGCACTGACTGAGGTGCGCAGCGACATCAACGCCACGCTGGCCCAAGCGAAGAAGCACAAGAATACTGACGAAGAAGCGATCTTCGCCGCGCACCTGGCGCTGCTCGAAGACCCGGCGCTGCTCGATGCGGCTCATCTGTCTATCGATCAAGGCATCGCTGCGACTCACGCCTGGCGCCAATCTATCGACGTGCAGTGCGAGGTCCTTCAACAACTTGGCAGCCCGCTGCTGGCCGAACGCGCCAACGACCTGCGCGATCTCAAACAGCGCGTGCTACGCGCGCTGCTCGGTGAAACCTGGCAGTACGACGTGCCGGCCGGTGCCATCGTCGCGGCCCATGAACTGACGCCATCCGACTTGCTGCAACTGAGCCAGCAAGGTGTGGCCGGGTTGTGCATGGCCGAGGGCGGCGCGACGTCCCATGTGGCGATTCTCGCTCGCGGGAAAGGCTTGCCGTGCATGGTTGCGCTGGGGTCGACGCTGCTGGATCAGGAGCAAGGTCTAGCGGTGGTGCTGGATGCCGACGGCGGACGTCTCGAACTGACGCCCAACGCCGCGCGCCTGGCCGAGGTGCATCAGGCGCAACTCGATCATCAGCAACGTCGCGCGCTTCAACAGGCTCTGGCTCACACCCCGGCACTGACACTGGATGGTTTGCACATCGAAGTCGCCGCCAATGTCGCTTCCAGCGCTGAAACGGCCGATGCACTGGCCAACGGCGCCGATGGCGTCGGCCTGCTGCGCACCGAATTTCTGTTTGTGGACCGCACTACCGCGCCGGACGAACAGGAACAATGCGTCGCCTATCAAGGCGTGCTCGATGCGATGGGTGAAAAGTCGGTGATCATTCGCACCATCGACGTCGGCGGCGACAAGCAGCTCGACTATTTACCGCTCCCCGTCGAAGCGAATCCGGTACTCGGTTTGCGCGGCATTCGCTTGGCTCAAGTCCGCCCGGAACTGCTGGATCAGCAACTGCGCGCATTGCTGCAGGTCAGCCCGCTGTCACGCTGCCGGATCCTGCTGCCGATGGTCACCGAAGTCGATGAACTGCTGCACATCCGCCAGCGTCTCGATGCGCTGTCTGGTGAACGCGGCCTGAGCCAACGCCCGGAGCTGGGGGTGATGATCGAAGTCCCGGCCGCCGCGCTGCTGGCCGAGCAACTGGCCGAACACGCGGACTTCCTGTCGATCGGCACCAACGATTTGTCCCAATACACCCTGGCCATGGATCGCGACCATGCCGGCCTCGCCTCGCGGGTCGATGCGCTGCACCCGGCATTGCTGCGGCTGATTGCCCAGACCTGCGCCGGCGCGGCGGTGCATAACTGTTGGGTCGGCGTCTGCGGCGCCCTCGCCTCCGATCCGTTGGCCACGCCAGTGTTGATTGGTCTTGGGGTAAGCGAGTTGTCGGTGAGCCCGGTGCAGATCGGTGAAATCAAGGACCGCGTGCGCCACCTCAACGCCAGCGAATGCCGACGCATTAGTCAGGATCTGCTCAAGCTGAGCAGTGCCAGTGCGGTGCGTCACGCTTGTCACCAGCAATGGCCTCTGAGCTGAGCGACGACAGTGCAAAAACAACAAGAACCCAGGGAGATCCGCCATGTACCAATACTTCATTGAAGGCCTGCAACGCCTCGGTCGCGCGCTGATGCTGCCAATTGCGATCCTGCCGATTGCCGGCCTGTTGCTGCGCCTGGGCGACACCGATCTGCTGAACATCGCGATCATCCATGACGCCGGCCAAGTGATCTTCGCCAACCTGGCAATGATCTTCGCCATCGGCATCGCAGTCGGCTTCGCCAAGGACAATAACGGCACTGCGGGCCTCGCCGGAGTCATTGGCTATCTGGTGATGATCTCCACCCTCAAAGTGCTCGATGCAAGCATCAACATGGGCATGCTCGCCGGGATCGTCAGCGGCCTGATGGCCGGCGCGCTGTACAACCGCTTCAAGGACATCAAGTTGCCGGAGTACCTGGCATTCTTCGGTGGTCGGCGTTTCGTGCCGATTGTCACCGGCTTCGCCGCCGTCGGCCTGGGCGTCGTGTTCGGCCTGATCTGGCCGCCGATCCAGCACGGCATCAATGGCTTCGGCGCGTTAATGATGGACAGCGGCAGCTTCGGCGCTTTCGTCTTCGGCGTGTTCAACCGCCTGCTGATCGTCACCGGCCTGCACCACATCCTCAACAACATGGCGTGGTTCGTGTTCGGCAACTTCACCGACCCGACCACCGGCGCACTCGTGACCGGCGACCTGTCGCGCTACTTTGCCGGCGACCCGAAAGGTGGCCAGTTCATGACCGGCATGTTCCCGATGATGATCTTCGGCCTGCCCGCCGCCTGCCTGGCGATGTACCGCAACGCCCTGCCGGAACGGCGCAAAATCATGGGCGGGATCTTCTTGTCCATGGCGCTGACCTCATTTTTGACCGGCGTGACCGAACCAATCGAATTCGCCTTCATGTTCCTCGCGCCGATGCTGTTTTTGCTTCATGCGCTGCTGACCGGGTTGTCGATGGCCGTCACCAATTTGCTGAACATTCACCTCGGCTTTACGTTCTCCGGCGGCTTTATCGACATGGTCTTGGGCTGGGGTGAATCCACCAATGGCTGGCGGGTGGTTCCGGTGGGGCTGGCGTATGCGCTGATCTACTACGTTGTGTTTGATTTCTGTATTCGTCGGTTCAACTTGAAGACGCCGGGGCGTGAAGATATTCCGACTGGCGACAAGGTTGTGATCGCCGAACATGAGCGCGCCGGGGCTTACATTAAAGCACTGGGCGGTGCGCAGAATTTGATCACAGTGGGTGCATGCACGACACGGTTGCGGCTGGACATGGTTGATCGCAACAAGGCATCCGATGCGGACTTGAAAGCGTTGGGGGCGATGGCTGTTGTTCGTCCGGGCAAGGGCGGCAGTTTGCAGGTCGTAGTTGGGCCGATGGCCGACAGCATTGCCGATGAGATCCGGTTGGCGATGCCGGCTTTGGGACGCGCGGTTATTGCCTCACCCGCTGCCGTTGTCGACGTACCTGAAACTGCCGTTGTGGCGAATACAGAAGCCCAGCAATGGCTCAAGGCATTGGGCGGCGGGAACAATGTGCTGCAAATGGATTGCGTGGCCATGACCCGGATTCGGCTGCAACTGGCGGATGGCAAGGCGTTGTCGGAGGGTCAGTTGAAAGCGCTTGGTTGCCTGGGTGTCAGTCAGTTGGACGGTGGCGTTTGGCACCTGCTCATTGGTGAGAAAGCGCCGAGTTTGAGTTGTGCGCTGGAAGCATTGGTTAATCGCAGTGAGGTGAGTGCCAGGGTTTAGATCGTTGTCGATCTGAAGTCAGTCTTCGCGGGCAAGCCTCGCTCCTACAGGGTATGTGTCGATCGCCATCACCCTGTAGGAGCGAGCCTGATCTGGTCAAGTAATCCCGGACACCGGTTACGGTGTTTATGCCGCTTTTTGCTCCATAGCTATCGGCGACAGGT
>NZ_JAMYDU010000077.1 GCF_024138395.1 Pseudomonas mandelii | reverse complement strand
AGCTGGACCCTGGGTGCCAACCTGGAAAACCTAACCCTCACTGGCAGCGATCACCTCAACGGCGTCGGCAACACCCTGAACAACGTGCTGACTGGCAACAATGGGAACAACGTGCTCAACGGCGCGGCCGGACTGGATCGGATGAGCGGCGGTGCCGGCGACGACACCTACGTCCTCGATCAATTCGGTGAATTGGCGCTGCTGCAGGAAACTGCCGACCAGGGTCG
>NZ_JAMYDU010000076.1 GCF_024138395.1 Pseudomonas mandelii | reverse complement strand
CGGTAGTTCAGTCGGTTAGAATACCGGCCTGTCACGCCGGGGGTCGCGGGTTCGAGTCCCGTCCGCTGCGCCATATTTTCCGAGTCAGGTTTGCCTGTCTCGAGATTGAAAAGCCTCGAAGCTTTCCAGTCAGACGAGTTAATTGGGCGAAAGTCCAAAGCGATACGCAGCGGTAGTTCAGTCGGTTAGAATACCGGCCTGTCACGCCGGGGGTCGCGGGTTCGAGTCCCGTCCGCTGCGCC
>NZ_JAMYDU010000075.1 GCF_024138395.1 Pseudomonas mandelii | reverse complement strand
ACCTGTAGCAGCTGCCGAAGGCTGCGTTCGGCTGCGCAAGTCGTAGAAATCGATCATCTCCAAAATACCTATGCCGAACGCAGGCTGCGCCAGCTGCTACAAAAAACCTGTCACACCGCAGACCTGTAGCAGCTGCCGAAGGCTGCGTTCGGCTGCGCAGCAGTCGTAGAAATCGATCGTCTCCAAAATACCTATGCCGAACGCAGGCTGCGCCAGCTGCTACAAAAAACCTGTCGCACCGCAGA
>NZ_JAMYDU010000074.1 GCF_024138395.1 Pseudomonas mandelii | reverse complement strand
CCCCATGTGGGGTTTCCCCATGTGAGAGTAGGTCATCGTCAAGATCAAATTCCGAAACCCCTATCTGCATCTGCAGGTAGGGGTTTTGTTTTAGTAGAAGTCACCGATTTTGCTGGCACGTTACGGCTGTAACGGGCTGGTCACAGAATTTCTTGACGACCATAGAGCATTGGAACCACCTGATCCCATCCCGAACTCAGCAGTGAAACGATGCATCGCCGATGGTAGTGTGGGGTTTCCCCATGTGAGAGTAGGTCATCGTCAAGAT
>NZ_JAMYDU010000073.1 GCF_024138395.1 Pseudomonas mandelii | reverse complement strand
TGCGGGAATAGCTCAGTTGGTAGAGCACGACCTTGCCAAGGTCGGGGTCGCGAGTTCGAGTCTCGTTTCCCGCTCCAGTTTTAAACGGCTTTGCTTTCGGGCAGGGCTGAGTGAAACCAGAACCAAATCTTCGGATGCGGATCTGGGCACCGAAACACACACCATGTGTTCCGGGCAGCGTGTCCCCTTCGTCTAGTGGCCTAGGACACCGCCCTTTCACGGCGGTAACAGGGGTTCGAGTCCCCTAGGGGACGCC
>NZ_JAMYDU010000072.1 GCF_024138395.1 Pseudomonas mandelii | reverse complement strand
TGCCGCCGATCATCAGGTCGGCACCGGTTCCACCGTCCAGAAGGTTGTTGCCGCTGTTGCCGGTCAGGCGATTGCTCAGCGCGTTGCCGGTGGCGTCGAGGTGATCGCTGCCGGTGAGGGTCAGGTTCTCGAGGTTGCTGCCCAGGGTGTAACTGATCGACGAGGCGACCGTGTCAATTTCGGCCAGCGAGGTGCCGCGTTCGATCACCGTGTCGCCGAGGTTGTCGATGATATAGGTGTCATTGCCGGCACCGCC
>NZ_JAMYDU010000071.1 GCF_024138395.1 Pseudomonas mandelii | reverse complement strand
GCCTCTCGGGACGCTCCGCGTTCCTGCCTCACCGCTGACGCAATGCCGAACACCGTTGTGACGCAGAGCGTCACGGGCTGCATTCCCACGCGGAGCGTGGGAACGATCAATCGCGTGCGCGAACTGGCAGCGGATATTGCGAAGTCATGGCGGGCTGAAGCCCGCAAGCTGATCGTTCCCACGCTCTGCGTGGGAATGCCTCTCGGGACGCTCCGTGTTCCTGCCTCACCGCTGACGCAATGCCGAACACCGTTGTGACGCAGAGCGTCACGGGCTGCATTCCCACGCGGAGC
>NZ_JAMYDU010000070.1 GCF_024138395.1 Pseudomonas mandelii | reverse complement strand
CGCGAGGAGCGAGGCTTGCCCGCGAAGAACGATAACGCGGTATTCCTGATGGACCGAGGCGTCTGGTTCGCGGGCAAGCCTCGCTCCTACAACGGGCAGTGTTTGATGCACGACCGAATTGGGCGGTAGATGGCCTAATCGTTCAGTCAGGCGAATCCGCTGGATCGCATCTGACCCCTGTAGGAGCGAGGCTTGCCCGCGAAGAACGATAACGCGGTATTCCTGATGGACCGAGGCGTCTGGTTCGCGGGCAAGCCTCGCTCCTACAACGGGCGGTGTTTAATGCACGACCGAGTTAGGCGGTAGGTGCCCAATC
>NZ_JAMYDU010000007.1 GCF_024138395.1 Pseudomonas mandelii | reverse complement strand
CTTCGCAGCCGAACGCAGGCTTCGCCAGCTGCTACAAAGAGTGCGTCGCGGCTGAAATTGCTTAACTGACTGGCATTGCCCGCGAAGGCATCTTTATGGCGATGGCTTATTCAGCCGCCCATCAAGGGCAAAAGGCTCTTGCAACACCAACTCGTACAACCCATTAGCCAATTGCGGGTTCATCAACAAATTCCAGCTATGCGGCGAGACACTGGAAGGGACCAGCACAAAGGGGTACACACTTAACAGGTCCGCACCGAACTGTTGCTGGCTGCGACTTGGGGTACCCGGTACCAGCCAATGAGAGTTTGCAATGCTTTTGGGCTGCACCACATAAATCCTGGACGGGTTCAGCACACGGGCCTGTGTAAGACGATGGGGTTTGCAATCCAGCGCGTCGAAATCTTTATGCACTGCAACTTCAAGGATGGCCGTGGAGGCATCCAGGGCTGCATAAACCGTGGGCATACCCTTAGGGTTCCAGCGCCCACCGACTTTTTCAGCGCCCACGCCCGAATTCCAGGTGGGGGCATGCTCAGCAGGATCAAGGCGCCAGAAGTGAATCTCACTGCTCAAAGGGTCTTTAGCCATCAATAGACCCCGTACTCAATGCGCGTCAGAAAGTCAGTCACCAACTCATACCCGACCGAATTTGAAATCAGGTCGATGGGAATTTCACCATCCAGGCCCCGCGCAGGTTTGACCATCCACTGCTCGGCAAGCTCACGCGAACCCAGCACCTCCGTTGCCTTTTCCAAGACCTCCGCATAGTTGAGCGCTCGCGTGCTTTGCTCCGCGGTCAACGCCTCATTGGGCGTTTTCAATCGCCGCGCAAGCGTGCGATCAGACGCACCAACGATTTTCGACAGCACGCCGCGTTGCTTATACACCTCGCTGTTTTCGATCATGTCGAGCACCGACTGCAGCGGGAAACCGTTTTTAACGGCCCTGTATATCTCCATACGATCATCGCTATTTTTTCCAGAAAGCAAGACCGCTACCATTGGGGGCACGCGACTCGAACCCGGCATTGTCACCTTCGCCGCACGCTCGCCATTACTCAAGACGGTTACGGCAACATTGGATTCGCGTGGTTTAACCTTTCTTTTTGGGCTGGCATCTTTGACAGCCTCGTCGACTACAACATCTTTTTTCTTGGCGCTCATGGCAGCCTCCGCCACTTTGTCATCTGGCATAAACTATAGTGCCAAATGGCAGAAAAGACCTAATCCAGCTACAACGCATCCCCTGTAGGAGCGAGGCTTGCCCGCGAAGAACGATAACGCGGTGTGCCAGACCTGACGCCTTCGCGGGCAAGCCTCGCTCCTACAGAGGAATGGAGTTCACATTTCTAAGGGGTATCGATTTTATCCAGCACCCGGTTCGCGGTGATCTCCGCCACCATAATGCTGTTTGAAATGCCCAGCAGGGCGTAGCGCGATTCACCCTCCAGATGATCCGCCAACTGATGGACCATCACATCGACCGAGGCCAGCGTCTCAACCAAAAAAACCGCCAGGGTTTCGGCTGTGGCTTCTGGGTTCACGGAAAGCATCGTGCTGGGTGTACGCGCGGTGGCTTTGATGTCGGCATTCGACGGGAAGTGGAAGTTGAGGGCGCGTTCGGCGGCTTCGTTGAGCTTCTTTGAGTCGAGAGATTCGTAGGGGGACGCCGGGTCTGTGACCGGCGGGTTCGGCGTTATCTTGAACATGGTGACTAACCTCTAGTGAGGCCGCAACCATCTCGCTGCTAAACGAAAGGGTGGCAGCTGTGCGCAAGTTAGCAGACCGGTTAGTCACCCAAATCCCGGCGCACCCGAAGGTGCCATGCGCACAGCCACCATCAAGTGCAGGCGAATGCCTGACTGGATAAGACATGTGCAACCGTGAATGACTAGCCGGGCTGCTAAACCCGATCACTGGGAATCAGTGATACGAATCAAGTTACCGGCGGGGCTCCAGGCGCACAAGCCGGCGGATTCTGGTGCAGCCGTAGGCAATGGCGTAAGGTTTTGTAGCTTTCAGGACGTAACTTCGAGGGTGCTTAAACAAGGAGCCTCTGGCGATGTTGAATTATCTTGTGCACGAGTCGTACAGGCAGGTGGATGGTCTAGAGGCGATCTAAATGTTAGGTTGAACCAAACGAATTGCGAGCTTCAAATGACCCCCGAAGAAAAAGAGACAGAAGAGGCTGCCTTTGAGTTTGCTCGGGCCAATAGGGCTTCTCTTGCAAGGGCAATTGCTGACACCAGCATCTTTGCACCAGAGGATTTCCCTATAACGGTTTTTATGGCCGGGTCGCCCGGGGCTGGGAAAACTGAGATTTCTAAGGCCTTCGTCGAATTTTTTGAAGAGGGTGATGAAGAATATGAGGCTCAACGGGTGCTTCGCATAGATCCTGATGACTTCAGGACCTTGATCCCAGGCTACACGGGTTGTAACTCTTATCTGTTTCAGAGGGCGGTCACGAAAATTCTCGAAAAGGTGGTAGATCGAGCTTTTGAGAAACGAATTTCGTTCATTCTTGACGGGACGATGGCAAATATAGGTGTCGCAAGACGCAATATTGACAGGGTCTTGGGTAACCGAAGGTTCGCCCAGATTATGTACGTTTATCAAAGGCCGGAATTGGCCTGGCAGTTCGTAAGGGCCAGGGAGATAACTGAAGGCCGCAACATTCCTATGGGTGAGTTCGTCAGACAGTATCTGGCAGCTAGAAGGAACATTGTCGACATCAGACAATCCTATGGGGAGCATCTGGTCGTGAATTTACTTATCAAAAATACTGATGGGACTGATGCCGCCTACGCAGGTGATGTGACCGTCGACCAGATTGACGACCTGGTACCTGAGACCTATGATCATCTTGAGCTTATAAAGCTCCTAACCGAGGCAGAGAAAAATGAGTGCAGCTAAGACCGGAAAATCCAGTCCTTTGGCTGAATTTTTCTGCAAGGCTTCCCCCGAGACCAAGCGGGACGTATTTATGGTGGCGATGTCTAAAGCGATCGCCTCTCAGCGTGACGTGCTGGATAAGGCGGAAGCTATCAAGATGGCGCGAAAAACCGAGAAGGCTTCTGCCTAAGGCGAATGTGTTATTGATGAAAAAACCCAGCTATCCGCTGGGCTTTTTCGTTTCTGGGGAATTCGTACAGGCGAGAAGAGTCCGCAACACGACGTCCTGGCTGCCCCCCGTGCCCGGCGTCTACGACCTGCGCTACGTCGACTTCCCTCGGCGCCCAACTATCCTCAGTAAAAGGCTTACTCCTGATCGAACTGACCGATGACGAGCAAGTCGTCATCGAGTTCAGCGATGTCAGGCCATATCAATGTTGGCTGTGCGGCCGTCTTCGCGAACAGGCTCGCTCCCACAGGTTCCGCGCCTGAACTGACAGTAACAGGCGACTTGCCGAGAATCACCAGATCGACCCCCTATCATTTAATTACCTCACCCCTCCTCATTTGTAGAGGTCCATCCGACGCCCGCGCCCTATAGGGTATGCCTGCATACCAGAGGCTTGCGGCCGTCTGTTCGGGCCACTTCCAAAACTATAAAAATAGAGGTGAGGCAGTTGAAATTTTCCAGGCTGTTTATCGCCGTTGCGTCGACAACGGCATTTTCCTGCATGGCGCTGGTGGGGTGTCAGACACAGGGGTCGACACCGGCTGACATGGTGATGCGCAACGGCTATGTCTATACCGTCGATGGTAAGAACTCGGTGCAGCAGGCGATCGCCGTCACGGGCGGGAAGATTGTTTATGTCGGTAGCGATGAAGGCGTTGCCTCGTACATCGGCACGCAGACACAGCTGATCGATCTGGCGAGACGCATGTTGATGCCGGGCTTCGTCGATGCACACATGCATCCGGGGGACGGCGGTCGTGCGATGACGTTGTGCGACCTGAAATACCAGACGATGACCCGCAAGGTTTTCCAGGAAACCATTCAGGCATGCCTGGATGCCGACAAGGGCAAGGGCCCCGATGTCTGGCTTGAAGTGGGCAGTTGGGACCGCATGGGCATGACAGGGCTCGACGGCGATCCCGACAAGTCGACGCTGGATGCGCTCAAGACCACTCGCCCGATTCAGGTCCGTTCCACCGACTTCCATACCGTGCTGACAAACTCCCGTGGCCTGGCGGTCGCTGGCATCAACAAGCACACGGCCAATCCGGGGGATGGCAAGTACCTGCGCGACAGCGCCGGCAACCCGACCGGTATCTGCGAAGACGGTGCCGCCGATGCCATGGCCGCCGTGGTGCCGCCGGCCAGCGACGCAGAAAAACTCAAGCAGACCCGCGCGGCGCTCGATGCCATGCGCCAGCAAGGCATCACCAGTTTCTTCGATGCCTTGTCGGGACCTGAAAATGGCAAAGCCTTTACCACCCTGCAACAGTCGGGCGAGTTGACCGCACGGGCCTTGCTGGCGATCAAACTCGACCCTGCCGCCGCCGCTGCAGACCCGGCGAAAACCATTGCCGAGGCCAAGGCATTGGCCAACACCTACGACCAGGGCGAAGCCAACGTCGCGCCGGGTGTGAGCATGCGTCACGTCAAATTGTTCATGGACGGCATCATCAACGCTCCAGCGGATACCGGGGCAATGCTGACGCCGTACCTGCGCAATGCCGGCACCGATGCCGCGCCCAAGTGGACGCCCGGCAAGAATACCGGTGAGTTGTACTACCCGCCGCAAGTGCTCAATCCGTTGTTGTTGCAAGCGGTGCAGGCCGGTCTCGATCCGCACCTTCACGCCACCGGAGACCGGGCGGTGCGTGACTCGTTGAACGGTATCGAATACGTGCGCCAGCAATTGCCGGGCAACGGTTTTCGTCCGGCCATTACTCACGCCGAATCGGTGGACCCCGCCGACTATGCACGCTTCAAGGCGCTCGATGTGACCGCCAACATGTCCTTTCAGTGGGCCCAGCAGGCGCCGTCCACCATTGACGGCACCAGCGATCATCTGGGGCCTGCGCGTTTTGCCCGCATGGAGCCATCCGGCAGCATCAGCCGCGCTGGCGGCCGCGTCGCCTATGGCAGCGACTGGCCCGTCGACCCGCTCGATGAATTCCTGGCGCTGAAGATCGGTGTCACCCGTTCAGGCGATCCGCTGAATCCGCACAGCTATGGCCCCAAGTACGCGGGCAGGTTGAATGCCGACCCTGCGCTGTCGCGTACCGACGTGCTGCGCACCATCACCATGAACGCCGCCGAGCAACTGAAACTGGAGGCTGTCGTCGGTTCGATCGAAGTGGGCAAGTTCGCTGACTTGATCGTGCTGGACAAGAACTTCATGCAGGTGCCGGAGGATGAGCTGGGCCGCAACGAGGTGCTGCTGACGATGGTCGGCGGCAAGGTCGTATGGGCCAAGGCGCCGTTCGTTGGACTTGATCCGAAGGCGTTGTCACAAACCTCCATCTCCCGAATCGTCCAATAAAAACAAGAGAGTGTTCCGATGCAACTATTCATTCCCAATCTGTTGGCCGCAGCCCTGGCCCTTTCCTCGGTGCAGGCCATGGCGGCCGCTGATCTTGTGCTGTTCAACGGCAAGGTTTTTACCGCCGAACCTGGTCAAGGACTGGTTCAGGCCGTGGCAGTGCAAGACGGCAAGATTCTTAAAGCGGGCAGCGATGCCGAGATCAACGCCTTGGCCGATGCCCAGACACAACGAATCGATCTGGCGGGCAAAGTACTGATGCCTGGAATGATTGATACCCATAGTCACCCGGTCGTTGCGGCCTTCAACAGCCAAGGGGCCAACCTGCTGGATGAAGTAAAGCCGTTGCCGGAACTCGAGCAATGGGTGATCGAGCAGGATGAAGCGGGGCGTGCACGGGCCGGTGATGTGATCAGCATTGCCGGGGTGAGTTCGGCTTATTGGGAGAAAAGCCGCGAGCTCGGTGAGCGCTTCAATCAGGGCCGCTGGGCGGACCAACCGGTGGTCTTCAGCGGGATTGACGGGCATACCGGCTGGGCCAACAATGCGATGCTCAAGCGTCTGAAGATCGACGCGGCATTGGTAAAAGGACTGTCGGAACAGGACCGCAGTTTCGTGGGGCACGCAGCGGACTTTACCCCCAATGGCTTGTTCGCCGAGTCGCGCTGGGACAAGGTACGCAGTCAGATTCCCGCGCCCGGCAACGAGGTCATGTTGAAGGCTGCCCGCGAGGCGGTGAAGGTCAATAATCAATATGGCGTTACCGCCTGGATGGACGCGGCAGCGAATGCCGGAAGCGGTGATTCGCTGTTCGATTTCCGGGCCACCGAGCAGAGTTACGGTGTTCTACCGCTTTACCGCGAACTGGCAGAGAAGGGCGAACTCAATGCCCACGTCGCGGCGCTGCTGCTGGCTAACCCAAAAAGCCGGCCGGCGGATCTGGAGGTGCTGGCCAAGGTGATGAAGAAATTCGAGGGCGTGCCCAACCTGAGCTTCCCTGGCATCAAGGTCTTCGCTGACGGCGTTCTGGAGTTTCCGGGGCAGACGGCAGCGGTGATTGTTCCGTTCAGCAACAGTCACAAAAACGGTCAGTTGCTGATCGACCCGGCACACTTTGGTGAGTTGGTAGTGGCGGCGGAGAAGCGTGACTGGATTGTGCACACGCATGCGGTCGGCGACCGTGCCGTACGTGAGTCACTCAATGGCATTGAATACGCGCGCAAACTCAACCCGACACCGATGGCCCACAGCATCACTCACTTGCAACTGGTCAATCCAAAGGAATTCCCGCGCTTCAAGCAGCTTGGCGTGATCGCTTCCATGCAACTGCTGTGGGCTACCGGCGAGTCTTACACGGTGGAGTTGGTCAAGCCGTATATCAGCGCGTTCGCTTACGGTTATCAGTATCCCGCCAGGTCTCTGCATAACGCCGGTGCGCTCATCGCCGGTGGCAGTGACTGGCCGGTGTCCAGCCCCAACCCCTGGAACGCCATCGCCCAGGCCAGCACTCGCAAAGGGCCGCTGGGTGTGTTGAATGCCAATGAAAGCATTGATCGCCAGACCATGTTCTACGCCTACACCCTCAATGCCGCCAAAGTCCTGCGGCTGGAGCAACAGATTGGCTCGCTGGCGCCCGGCAAACAGGCCGATCTGATCATCCTCGACCGCGATGTGTTCAAGGTCAGCGATGACGAACTGTTCGACACCAAGGTCCTGAAGACTTTCTTCGCTGGCAAGCAGGTTTACGCGCCCGCGTCCTGACGACCACCCCCCGGCAGTACCGAAAAAAATGCTCCTGCTCCTCGCATGGCGAGGGGCTGGGCAACGCCATGCCCTCCATAAAAATAAGAGAAATGTATGAACGTACGCTCAGCATTGACCCTCGCCAGCCTGGTATTGGCTCCCCTGACCAGCCAGGCGCTGACACTTAACGATAACTTCAGCCTGGACATGACCCTGGGCGTTGTCAGCGACTACCGCACCCGTGGCATTTCGCAAACCCTGGGGGATCCGGCGGTTCAGGCCGGCGCCACGCTGGTGCACAGCAGCGGTTTGTACGTTGGCGCCTGGACCTCGAATGTCGATTTCGGCGGCCCCTACAAGACTCGGCAGGAACTCGAGTACTACGCGGGCTACTACTGGCAGGCGACCGAGGCAATCAGTCTCGATCTGGGGTACCTCAAGTACGACTATCCAAAGGAAGGCCAATTCAACATGAGTGAGGTCTACGCCGTCCTTGACGTTTATGGCGTGAAGCTCGGCGCCAACTACTCAAACGATACGCCGAACTTCTTTGGCGAGGACCAGGACACCCTCTACACCTACCTCAGCTACAAAATCGAATTGCCGGCCGAGATCGGCCTGGACCTGCGCGTGGGTCGCAACGATGTCAAAGACCCGGCTTTCTGGTCCACCAACGGTGCAAGCCGTGATGCCTATACCGAGTGGGAAGCCAAACTGACCCGTGATTTCGTCGGCGTGACGTGGGGCCTCAGCTACATCGATACCGACCTGTCGAAAAGCGAATGCGCGAGCTGGTACGGCTATGACGATCTATGCACTGCGACAGTCGTAGCCAGTGCCAGCAAGGCCTTCTAAACGTTCAAGGCCACACGATAAAACAACAAACTGTTCTTCACAGGAAAGCGCCTTAATGACCAAGGTCAGCGATAGTCAGCAGCGAAGTCCCCTGATCGAGACACGTTCGATCGATTACATTCCCGAGGCCGAGCGTCATGGCAGCCTCTACAGCCAGTTCACCCTGTGGCTCGGCGCCAACCTGCAGATCACCGCGATTGTGACCGGTGCTCTGGCCGTGGTGCTGGGTGGCGATGTGTTCTGGTCACTGATTGGTTTGCTGATCGGCCAGTTGCTCGGCGGTGCGGTGGTTGCCCTGCATGCGGCACAAGGACCGAAGCTTGGGTTGCCGCAGATGATCTCCAGTCGCGTGCAGTTCGGCGTCTATGGGGCGGCGATCCCGATTGTGCTGGTGTGCCTGATGTACCTCGGCTTCAGCGCCACCGGTGCGGTATTGTCGGGGCAGGCCATTGCCCAGTTGATCGACGTCAGCGACAGCGCCGGCATCCTGATTTTCGCCTCCTGCATCGCGTTTCTGACGATCTTCGGTTATCGGGTCATCCACTGGGTCGGACGGGTGGCCAGCGTGCTGGGCATCATTGCTTTCGTGTATCTGTTTACCCGGTTGATGACGCTCAACGACATCGGTCTGTTGCTGGAAAATCGCCATTTCGGCTGGAGTACTTTCCTGCTGGCGGTGTCCCTTTCCGCGTCCTGGCAGATCGCGTTTGGCCCTTACGTGGCTGACTACTCACGTTACCTGCCGAGCAAAACCTCGTCGTGGAAAACGTTCACCGCCGTAGGCCTTGGGACGGTGCTGGGCGCCCAGGCGTCCATGGTGCTGGGAGTGTTCGCCGCTGCGTTGGCGGGCACGAGTTTTCGCGGGCATGAAGTCGCTACCATCGTTGGGTTGGGCAGTAGCGGCGTGATCGCTTCCTTGCTGTATTTGAGCGTGGTATTCGGCAAGGTCACGGTGTCGACCCTCAATGCCTATGGCAGCTTCATGTGCGTGGCCACCATTATCAGTGGCTTGCGTCGTGGCTTCGAGATATCCGCCGGCAAACGCATGCTGTTTGTGCTGGCGATTGTCGGGGCGTCCACCGCGCTGGCATTGCTGGGGCAGCACTCGTTTCTCACGACGTTCAAATACTTCATTCTGTTTTTGTTGACCTTCTTCACGCCGTGGAGCGCGATCAATCTGGTGGATTATTACTTCATCAACAAAGAGCGTTATGACATTCCCGCGTTGTCCGACCCGGCGGGGCGTTATGGCCGCTGGAATGTGTTGGGGATCAGCGTGTATGTCTTCGGTGTGCTGGTTCAGCTGCCTTTTGTCGACACTCACTTCTATTCCGGACCGATGGTCGCGCAGCTGGGCGGTGTCGATATTTCCTGGATCGTCGGGCTGGTGGTGCCGGGCATTCTCTACTACTGGGTGGCCAGGACATCGGGGCTTGCTGTGTCGGTCGAAGGTCACTCGAAGGCTTGAAGGCCCCGTCAATCAAGGGCTGCAGAGTGGACGCGGCGATAACTGCCTTGTTTTCAAGCGTCTCCTATACTGATCCGCGTTGACCGGTTCAACGCAGATCCTGAACGCCATTGGCACAGCTGCCAGCGGCTTCCCTCGACTCAACAGTAAGGAGAACGAACATGGCAATCCGTATTGGCGACGAAGCACCGGACTTTACCGTCGAAAGCACCGAAGGCCCGCTGCATTTCCACGAGTGGATCGGCGACAAGTGGGCGATCCTGTTTTCGCACCCCAAGGACTTCACCCCGGTGTGCACCACGGAGCTCGGCTACATGGCAGGGCTCAAGCCGGAATTCGATAAACGCAACACCAAGATCGTCGGGCTCAGCGTCGACCCTGTCAGTAATCACCAGACCTGGGCCAAAGACATCGAAGAAACCCAGGGGCATGCGGTCAACTATCCAATGATCGGTGACGAGAACTTGGTGGTGGCGAAGCTCTACGACATGATTCATCCGAATGCCAGTGGCGGCGCGCGGACTGCTGTGGACAACGCTACGGTGCGTTCAGTGTTCATCATCGGCCCGGACAAAAAGGTCAAGGCGATGCTGATCTACCCGATGAGTGCCGGGCGCAATTTTGATGAAGTGCTGCGTCTGCTCGATTCTCTGCAGTTGAACGCGAAGCACACTGTTGCGACACCGGTGAACTGGCGTCCGGGCGAGGACGTGATCATTCCCACTTCGGTCTCCGATGAGGACGCCAGGAAGAAATATCCGGATGGCTTCAAAACGGTGAAACCTTATTTGCGCACGGTGGCGCAACCGAAGTAAGCCATCTGTTGGGAGAACACAGTATGGCCGGCCAGGTAAGCCTTGCCTGGTGAGCCTCTCTCAGCCGCAGCACACTATTTGTAGCAGCTGCCGAAGGCTGCGTTCGGCTGCGAAGCAGTCGTGAATCCGCTTGATGCGGTGTGCCTGACACACCGCAATCTCTGGTTTTACGACTGCTACGCAGCCGAACGCAGGCTTCGCCAGCTGCTACAACTCGTCCTCAAGCGCGAGTTCGCTCGGGTCGGCCCCGCACATCTGGGCCAACACCTGAACCACCAACGCATGATCTTCACGCTGGGGCAGCCCTGAAACGGTGACGGCGCCAATGCACCCCACGCCCTTGACCGACACCGGGAAGCTGCCGCCATGATCGGCGTAATCACGCAGCGGCAACCCCATCAAACCTTCGAGTGAATCGCCTTGAAGCTTAAAGGACAGGCCTACGCGGTATGAGCTGAGTTCCATCAGTTCCACGACATTTCGCTTGCGTCGTGCCCAGTCGGCATTGCTGGCGGAGGTTCCTGGCATCGAGTAGAAAAACACGGTATCCCGCGCCAGCCTGACCTCAATCGTGGCGCACACGCCTTGCTCTTCGCAGGCGGTTTTCAAACGGGTGCCCAAGTCCCAGGCCGTCGCTTTATCGAAGCGCTCAAACCTCAGGGTTTCTTCCTGGAGCGCGATGCGTTGCAGGTCGGTTTTGATGTCCATGATTGCTCCCTCATCCCTTTCGGGCGGTCGTACTGTTACGCACGGTTAATGTGAACGGCAGCACCACATGGCGGTCCGGGATGGGCTTTTTTTCAATGAGGGCGATCAGCATTTCAACGGCCTTTTGGCCAAAGATTTCGGCGGGTTGCGCAATGGTCGTCAACGCTGGATCACAGTAGGCCGCGAACGGAATGTCATCGAAACCGACCAACGAAATATCGTCGGGTACCCGCAAACCCTGTTGTTTGATGCGCTTCAACGCACCGATCGCCATTTCATCGTTTTCGCAAAAGAACGCGGTCGGGCGGTCGGGCAATTCCAGCAGCATTCCCGCGCCATCAAAACCGGCCTGCAACGTGAAGTCTCCGTGGCAGACCAATTGCGGGTCCGACTCGATACCGGCCTGGTGCAATGCATCTTGATAACCGGCCACACGGTCGCGTGTGAGCGGGCTGCTTTTCGGGCCTTTGATCAGGCCGATCCGGCGATGGCCCAGATCGATCAGATGCTCCGTCATGGCCTTGGCCGCTGCCCGGTTGTCGAGGCTGATCGTCGGATGCCGCCCGCCTTGAATCACCTCGCAGGCGTTGACCAAGGGCAGTGACTCGCCGTCGGGGAAGGGCGATTCAAAAGGGTCGTAGGCGCGTAACTGAATCACGCCATCGGCCTGGTGGGCGTACACCAGCGCGGCAAATTCCCGTTCGATTTCCTCGCGGCCCTGGGTGTCGCACAACAGCAGTCGATAACCGGCCGCCTGTGCCGCCTGTTGGGCACCGCTGATCACCCGTGCGAAAAACGTGTTGGCGATGGCCGGGACCAGAATCACCAGATTGCCGGTTCTGCGCGAACGAAACTGCACGGCCATGAGGTTCGGTCGGTAGCCGGCCTGTTCCACGGCGGCGTTGACCTTGTCCCGGGTGTCGGGGAGTACGCGCTCGGGCGACTTCAGCGTTCTGGACACGGTGGCCACCGAGACGCCGGCCAGCCGGGCTACTTCACGGATATTGGACAAGACAACCTCGTTATCGAACCGGCAGATGTAAACATGGCCGGCGAGCTTACCGCAGTCCGGCCGTGCGCTGAAATGACCTTCATTTGTTAATCCAGGGTTTGACACCTGAAGTAACTGAGCCTAAATTTCCGGCAGTATGTAACCGGTTACATCATAGTCAAACCTGAGCGTTAATCTGCCCCGAACAAGAGAAAATTCGCGATGAACGTTGCAACGGCAAAAATAAGAATGGGATTTGTCGGGGGCGGCGAGGGCGCTTTCATCGGCAAAGCCCACCGCCAGGCCGCCGGCCTCGATGGTCGTTTTGAACTGGTGTGCGGGGCTTTCAGCCGAGACGCCCGCAACAATCAGGACACCGGCGCCGCGCTGGGATTGTCCGCCTCACGCTGCTACAGCGACTGGCAGCAGATGCTGGATAGCGAGCGCGCACTGCCTGCCGACCAGCGCATGGAACTATTGGTCATCGTCACTCCCAATCACCTGCACGCACCTATCGCCAGCCAGGCGCTGAGCGCGGGTTTTCATGTATTCAGCGAAAAGCCCGCGGCACTGAATCTGACTGAGCTGCTGGCGCTCAAGGCAGTGGTGAAAAGTAGCGACCGCCTCTATGGGCTGGCCCACACGTACCTGGGTTATCCGATGGTCTGGCAGGCGCGCAAGATGGTGCGTACCGGCGTGATCGGCGCTGTGCGCAAGGTCATCGTCGAGTACCCGCAGGGCTGGCTGAGTCGGGATGTGGCCAAGCAGGGCAACAAGCAGGCGAGTTGGCGCGATCAGCCCGAGCAGTCCGGCCTGGGCGGCTGCATCGGCGACATCGGCACCCATGCCTTTTCACTGGCCGAATTCGTCGCGGACCAACCCATCGAACAGGTGTGTGCGTCCTTGGGTTCGCACGTTGCCGGGCGGCAACTGGACGATGACGCGGCGATGCTGTTCAAGATGGCCGCCGGGGCCAGCGGGGTGTTGATCGCCAGCCAGGTCTGCGCCGGTGAGGAAAACCCGTTGAAGATCCGCGTCTATGGCGACAAGGGCGGGCTGGAGTGGCGTCAGGAAGAGCCCGCGAGCCTGATCCATCGTTCCCTCGATCAACCGTTGAGCATCCTTCGTTCCGGTGTCGGCCAGCCTTGGTTATGCGAGGCCGCCAGCCAGCGCATGCGTTTGCCTGCCGGGCATCCCGAAGGTTATCTCGAGGCCATGGCCAATCTCTATGGTGATTTCGCCACCGCGATCCGCGGCAATATCGAAGGCAACGATGCCCCCGGCGTGCCGGGCATCGACGTCGGGTTGCGTGGCATGGCGTTCATCGAAGCAGTGGTCGCCAATCATCGCGGCGACGCGAAGTGGACCGATCTGGTCTGCAACCCATGAATCCGGAGAACCCTCCCGTGAACCACACCTCCCCAACACCGGCAGACCTGCGCGGCCCGGGTATTTTCCTCGCGCAATTCATGTCCGCCGAAGCGCCCTTCGACACCCTCGCCAACATTGCTCAATGGGCCGCAGCGCAGGGTTACAAAGCCATTCAATTGCCGACCCTGGGCACGCAGTACATCGACCTGGCGCGCGCCGCCGACAGTCAGGATTATTGTGATGAATTGAAAGCCGTCTGCGCCCAGGCAGGTGTCGAAATCAGCGAGCTGTCGACGCATTTGCAGGGCCAACTGGTGGCGGTGCATCCGGCGTTCGATACGTTGTTCGATGACTTCGCTCCCGCGCATTTGCGCGGTCAGCCTCAGGCACGCACCGAGTGGGCGATCGATCAGTTGAAGCTCGCCGCGCGCGCCAGCCAACGCTTGGGGTTGAAGGCGCACGCAACGTTTTCCGGTGCGCTGCTGTGGCCCTATGTCTACCCGTGGCCGCAACGGCCGAGCGGTCTGGTCGAGCAAGGGTTTGCCGAACTGGCTAAACGCTGGTTGCCGATCCTCGATTGTTTCGAGCAAGCCGGCGTCGACCTCTGCTACGAGATCCATCCCGGCGAAGACCTGCATGACGGCGCCTCGTTCGAGCGTTTCCTTGAGGCCGTCGATCACCATCCGCGCGCCGCGATCCTCTATGACCCGAGTCATCTGCTGCTTCAGCAAATGGACTATCTGGGCTTCATCGATCACTACCACGAGCGCATACGGATGTTCCACGTCAAGGACGCCGAGTTCCGGCCCGATGCCCGTTCGGGTGTCTACGGCGGCTATCAAGGCTGGGTCGATCGGCCTGGCCGCTTCCGTTCTTTGGGCGATGGGCAGATCGATTTCAAATCGATTTTCAGCAAATTGACGCAGTACGACTTTGCCGGCTGGGCGGTTCTGGAATGGGAGTGTTGCCTTAAGGATTCTGCGCAGGGCGCCGCGCAAGGGGCGGCGTTCATTGAGCAGCACATGATCACCAAGACTCAAAAGGCGTTCGACGATTTCGCCAGCGTGACGTCCGACGAAGGTTTCAATCGTCGACTGCTGGGTTTGCCCGACGCCTGAATACAACCTTGTTCGTTCCTCTCTCCGCAAAAAAAACAATAAGACGGTGACTGATATGACCACGATGACTGCGCGATTAAGCGTAATGATGTTCCTGCAGTTCTTTATCTGGGGCGGATGGTTCGTGACCCTCGGCACCTTCCTCTCCAGTAATCTGGGGGCCAGTGGCGGGCAGATCGGCATGGCGTTCTCGACGCAGTCCTGGGGCGCGATCATCGCGCCCTTTGTGATCGGGTTGATTGCCGACCGCTACTTCAATGCCGAGCGCATTCTTGCGGTGTTGCATCTGATCGGCGCGGTGCTGTTGTTGCAACTCTATCGAGCGCCTGACTTCAGTGCGTTTTACCCGTTCGTGCTGGCCTACATGATGATCTACATGCCGACGCTGGCATTGGTGAATTCGGTGGCGTTCCGGCAGATGCGCGACCCGGCCCTGGAGTTCTCACGGATCAGAGTGTGGGGCACCATCGGCTGGATTGTCGCGGGCGTGGTGATCAGCTTTGTGTTTGCCTGGGATTCGCAACAAGCGATCTCATCCGGTGGCTTGCGCAACACGTTTCTGATGTCGGCTATCGCCTCATTCGTGCTCGGAATCTACAGTTTCAGCCTGCCGCGCACCACGCCGCTCAAACCAGAGCCGGGCAGTGTCGGCTTAAAGCAAATGCTGGGGCTGGACGCCTTGGGTTTGTTGAAGGACCGCAGTTACCTGGTGTTCTTCATCGCCTCCATTTTGATCTGCATTCCGTTGGCGTTTTATTACCAGAATGCCAACCCGTTTCTGGCGGAAATCGGCGTGACCAATCCAACCGCCAAGATGGCGATCGGGCAAGTCTCGGAAGTGTTGTTCATGTTGCTTCTGCCGCTGTTCATCCAGCGTTTCGGCATCAAGATCGCGCTGTTGGTGGGGATGCTGGCGTGGGCGTTGCGTTACCTGTTGTTCGCCTACGGCAACAACGGGGATCTCGCCTTCATGTTGTTCACCGGCATCGCTTTGCACGGGATCTGCTATGACTTCTTCTTTGTTTCGGGGCAGATCTACACCGATGCCAAAGCCTCGAAGCAATTCAGAAGCTCCGCGCAAGGGCTGATCACGCTCGCGACGTACGGCTTGGGCATGCTGATTGGCTTTTGGGTGGCGGGGGCGGTCACCGATCACTATGCATCGGCCGACAGCCATGACTGGAAAAGCATCTGGCTGTTCCCGGCAGGGTTCGCGCTGGCGATATTTTTCTGTTTTTCGCTGGCCTTCAAAGGGCGGCAAAACGTGGCAGCACCGTCAAACATTTGAATCATGACCCGAGTCTGAAGAACAGGAGAGGCTAGCCCTCATGTCAGTCAGTTGATCGCAAATCCTATGGGAGCGGGCTTGCTCGCGAAAGCGGTGGGTCAGGCGACATTGATGTTGAGTCTGCTGACCTCATCGCGAGCAGGCTCGCTCCCACAATGTTCTGTGTTGTCCGCAAAATTTGTATTCGTCGCCAGTCAAACTGTGGGAGCGGGCTTGCCCGCGATGGCGGTGTGTCAGGCGACAACAATGTTGGCTATGCCGCCGTCTTCGCGAGCGCTTTTCGTAGGAGCCAGGCTTGCCGGCGAAGGCGATCTCAAGGACGCCTTCGCCGGCAAGCCTGGCTCCTACGAGTTTTGCGGTTAACTGACTGGCATTTCAGGGGGGATGGAGCGTACTCAAGGCGCGCCAAACAGCATCGTCCAATAAACACCTTCATCGCTGCGCGAATCGGCGGCATAGGCTGCGCCCACCTGGGTAAACATCGGGTTCATCAGGTTGGCGCAATGCCCGGGGCTGGCCAGCCAGCTGGCCATCGCTTTGTTCGGTGAACTTTGCCCGGCGGCGATGTTCTCGCCGATCTGACGGCCTCGATAGCCGGCGGCTTTGGCCCGATCCAATGGCATATCACCGTCGGGATCGCGGTGGGCGAAGTAATTGCCGTAGGCCATTGCCTTGCTGTGGCCTTGCGCGGCGGCTCCCAGGGCGGCATTCCAGGTCAATGGTCGGGCGGCGGCGAAGCGTTTGCGTCCACACAGCCGTGGCCTGGCCCGTGCCGCATTGACCTCGGCCAGCAACGCCTTGCCCGCTGCGCGCGAATCGCCGACACGTCCGTCGAGCACCGGTTGCGCCAGCACTATCTGCCATTCGCTGCGGGCGCGAGTGACGCCGATGTCGGCGAACTGGGTATCCAGCAGTGCCCCGCAGTAATCGCTTTCAAGCATGTCGAACGCTTCATCGGCATCCTGCGCGCCGACCAGGCGAATGGTGCGTACCGTCACCGCTTGATAGCCCTTGGCTTTCAAGGCGTTGCGCAAACCGCCGCCATAGCCGACCGGCAATGCCAGGTTCGATTTCAGCGACAGCGGCCGCAACGGCTTGACCGCACGCCCCGCGCAACGATCGGGATCGGCGCGGTAATCGTTGATGACTTCCACCAGTTGCCGCTCCCCACTGGCATGAACGGGGCTAGCGAGCAGTGGGAGCAAAGGCATCAGGCACAGCGAGATAAAGCGACAGCGGCGGACGGTTGGGCGCATGGACGAACAACTCTGATGAGATGACGACAATAAAGTGGGGTAGGGGCGAGCAATGACACCGTAGGAGCGCTTCGTTGGGTGAGCTTCTTTTACGGCACGGCTAAGACTGCGGGTCTGAAGACTGGTTCATGAGGGGAAAAAACAAATTTAACGGCGACGCCGTGGGGGCTGATTCAGCTTGCACCAGCCAGTCACTCAAGGACATCAGACGCTCGGACTGGTACCGTACTGACATCAGTCGGGTGGTACAGGAACATGACTAAAGCCAAAGGCGACAAAGACTGGGTAAAGCGCTCGGCTCAGCCATTGAAGATGGAGCGTATTGAAGCCTTTTTTGGTGGCCACGGGTTTACCCCGCATCGCCACGATACCTACGCCATCGGACGAACACTGTCGGGTGTACAAAGCTTCCAGTATCGCAATGCCAAGCGTCACAGCCTGCCCGGGAAAACCATCGTTTTGCATCCGGACGAGGTGCATGACGGTGAAGCCGGCACCGAAGCGGGTTTTCATTATCGAATGATTTACATCGAACCTGCTTTGATTCAGCAAGTATTAGGCGGCAAGCCCTTGCCCTTCATCGCGGGTGGTATATCAAGTGACCCACGGCTTTATGCCGCGACCCAGGTGCTGTTGCAAACCCTCGACGCTTGCATCGAGCCCCTGGAAGAAGACGATGCCATTTACGATCTTGCGCAAGCGCTGGATGTGCTCTCGGGTCAACGCGGGCGGCGCAAGTCGTTTGACTTTGCAGCGGCCGAACGCGCGCGAGCGCTGATTCATGAGTCGCTGGATCGCGTCATTACCCTGGAGGAGTTATCGCAAGCCAGTGGTCGAGACCGCTGGAGCCTGAGCCGTGATTTCCGTGCGCTGTACGGTACGAGCCCCTATCGATACATGACGCAACGACGGCTCGATCTGGCAAGAGCACTGATGTTCGGGGGCCACTCGATGGCGGAGGCCGCCGTCTGCGCAGGCTTTTTCGATCAAAGCCACATGACGCGTCAGTTCGTCCAGACCTACGGCGTATCACCCGGCCGATGGATGAAAAGGCTGGGCCTTGTTTAAGGGCGCTCGACTTGCACAATCATGCAATACGCAGTGCTGATCCTCTCCTAAAGTCAGACCTCGATAACTGGGCAAGTGAGGGCGACTCAAATGAATTCCCAACCCGGCGTGACAACCTGCACCGCGATTAACTTTGCCGAAAAATTTGCTTTGTTCAGCGAGCAATGGGCGCCCAAGGTCGTTGCCGAAATGAACGACTACCAGTTCAAGGTAGTGAAAATCGAAGGCGACTTTGTCTGGCATTCCCATGCCGACACCGATGAAACCTTCATCATCCTCGAAGGCGAGCTTCGCATTGATCTTCGAGAGGGCGCCGTGGTGGTCAGGCAGGGCGAAATGTACGTCGTCCCCAAGGGCGTCGAACACAAGCCTTATGCTGAGCGAGAAGTAAAAATGTTACTGATTGAGCCGCGTGGCGTGCTGAACACCGGCGATCAGGAGGGAGAAAGAACCGCCATCAATGATGTCTGGATCTAAATGATCGGTATTGGTAGATCTGCCAGCGAGCATTCAGCAACGCAGTGTCATTCTCTGCATCACCGGATTAACGGCGTTTTTCGTTAAGGCGGTCGATGGCATGTGGCGAAGTGCCTCTCGTCGGAAGACAACGCGGCTATTTCGCGCTTTTCAGCTATTCTTGCGGCATCTGGACGGTGGCCATGACGTACTGGCACACGATGCGCAAGGAAGGGAAGACAAAATGGATGATGTGCATTGCGTGCAAGTTATCGCTGTGACTGGCGGTAAAGGTGGCGTGGGCAAGACAACGGTGGCGGTTAACCTTTCATTGGCGCTGGCAAAAATGGGCCGGCGCGTCGTATTGCTGGATGCCGATCTGGGCCTGGCGAATATCGATATTCTGTTGGGGCTGACCCCGCGCTACACGCTGGCCGATGTCGTCGAAGGACGTTGCGAGCTGTTCGACGCGCTGTTGCCAGGGCCAGGAGGCATTCGTGTTGCCCCGGCCTCTTCGGGCTTACAGAGCATGATTCATCTGGAACCTGCGCAATACCGTGCGCTGATCCAGTCCTTTAGCGATATTGGCGATAAGCTGGATGTGCTAGTGATCGATACCGCGGCCGGTATCGGTGGCTCAGTGGTCAATTTCATCCGCGCGGCGCAGGAAGTGATGGTGGTTGTGTGCGATGAACCCACCTCTATCAGCGGCGCCTACGGGTTGATCAAATTGCTTAACCTGAATTACGGTCTGCATCGTTTTCGGGTGTTGGTCAACATGACGGGCAGTCCGTCGGAAGGCCGCAATCTGTTTGCCAAGCTGGAAAAGATTACCGACATGTTCCTGGATGTCTCGCTGCAATACGTCGGCGCGATCCCCAACGATGAATGTGCGCACAAAGCCGTGCAGAAGGGGCGTGCGGTGTTTGAAGCCTTTCCCCGTTCCAAATGCGCTCAAGCCTTCCAGGCTCTGGCTCACAATGTCGACACCTGGCCATTGCCGACTCATCCGAGAGGGCATGTGGAGTTCTTTGTTGAGCAACTTGTGCAGAATTCTGGCAGGTGAGCCTGCTGATGTTTAAAAAACCCGCGAGTAAACCGCTTTTCGTAGGAGCCAGCGGTACGGCGATCCGACTTGCCGGCGAAGGCGCTCTTAAAGACGCCTTCGCCGGCAAGCCTGGCTCCTACAGGTCCGATTTCTGCCCTTAACTGACTGGCATTACGCCTTGTGCGGGCTTTTCGTCTGTACAAGTTCAAATCACAACTTGTAGCCGATCTGCCGCAACAAGTTCTTGCGCCACAAAATGTCTTCATCACCTTCAATGTCTTTGGCACAGAAGCCATCCACCACGCCCAAAATCCCGCGCCCCTGTTCCGTCTCAGCAACAATCACCTCAGTGGGATTGGCCGTTGCACAAAAAATGCGGCACACCTCTGGAACCATTTTGACGGTGTTCAACACGTTCAGCGGATAGAAACCATCGCCCAGGAAAATGATGAAACTATGGCCCGCGGCAATGGCTTGCGCATTTTTCTGCGCCAGTTCGATCATGGCGGTATCGGTGCCGGACCATCGCACCAGGCATTTGCCAGAGGCTTCACAAAAAGCCACGCCAAACTGGATACCTGGCACGGCGTTGACCAACGCTTCATGGATGTCCTCGACGGACTTGATGAAATGCGTCTGACCCAAAATGAAGTTCGTCTCTTGCGGCTTGTCGATTTTCAACGTGATGAGTTGCATTTCAAACACCTCCTTTCACGATGCGGCGAACCCGAGTCTGGCCTTTAATCAAGCCGGGACGGTGTCTTGCCCTGCTGGCGGCGGTTCTGTGTGGACACGCACATCCCCCAGTCTCCTTATCGTCGACTTGGGCAAGGTCGGCGCATCAAGAAGAATCGAATCAATGCGCTTGCGGATGTCAAAAACGATGGGACCCAGGATAGCCTCGTCCTTGCCGCTGGCGATTTCGTCCTGAATCTCACGAGATATCGCCCCGAGTTTCTCGGCGGTGTCTTTGTGCCCCGCAGCCCGGGTATCAAAGTTCAGGAAGGTCTGAACCGAACTCAACACCAGGGTCAAGAGTGACAGGACGCCGGCGACGTATTGGAGCCATACGGGCGAGGAGTCACTGATCGAGCCAAAGACGCTGGCACTGACGATCGCCGACAGCACAACGCAGGGGATACCCAGTTTCCAGCTGAATTTCTCGAAATCCCGGGCACTGATTTCGTGTTCAATCTGCAACCGAACGATCATGCGATTCCATTTGGTCAGTAGCTCGAGCCGGCTCATGGTTGCAGTCCTTGGCAGGGGGATTGAAGTGAATATTAGCTACTATTTGACCGCCTGTTTGGGGTCGGAGACAGGTCGGAGCTGAGTCGCCGCTCCTTCTTCCTCTCGGAGCTGGCGGCTCATATCGTCGCAGCTTTGCGACCAGGCTGTCAGCCACGTCGACATCTCGGGTGACTGTTCAGCCAATCCCAGCTCCCGGACAAACTCGGCAGGTGAGACCGTGCCTTTGGCCGCGCGGAACAGCCCCCGCATGATGACGACGCCAATCACGCGTCCTTTGCTCACGAAGCGGTGTTCCATAAAGCTCCACTTATCGTCCCAGCCGAGTATGCGGGTATGAATCTCAAACGATTCGAACAGCTTCAGCTCCCGCCGAAACTTGCCCCAGGTATCCCCGACAATCGGCACCGCCTTGTGGCGCAGGGCTACGCGGTAGGCACCACTGCGCAGGACGAAATCCATGCGACCCACGTCGGCCATAGTGAAATAACGGCCATTGGTGACGTGCCGGTTGAGGTCAAGATCGAGCGGCCAGACGCGCATGCGGATGACGGTAGTGGCCAGCCCATCAACCGGCTTGCGCCAAGGGCGACGAAACAGCATGAGGAACAGTCGAAACCAGAGATTCATAAAATAGGCCGAGGCAGAGTAGAGCGGTACTTTAGGGCGCAGAATGCGAGCGAGATAGGTGCGCAAATGACTTTCTGCATGTGAAAAGTGCAATTGGATCATTTCACGCGCGGGGGGGCAGCCAATTTCAGGCCTGCCCGCCAACAGGTATTCCACTCAGGAATGCTCCCATAAAAATCATGCATTTTCTTTATGGCATTGGATCTCGTAGCGTGTCTGCTCACCATATGGAGATGAACCCCGTGAATGACTCCCGCCTGCGCCTGTACGTTGATGCTCAATTCACCAGCCCCTATGCCATGTCGGCTTTCGTGGTTCTTCGTGAAAAGGGCATCGAATTCGAACTCAGCCCGCTGGACCTCGATGCCTTCGAAAACCAGTCCGAAGACTATGCCAGTCTCTCGCTGACCCAGCGCGTACCGACGCTCGTGCATGGCGATTTTGCCTTGTCTGAATCGTCGGCGATCACTGAATACCTGGAAGACGTTTTCCCTCAGACGCCGGTCTACCCGCAAGACCTGAAGCAACGCGCGAAGGCACGACAAGTCCAGGCATGGTTGCGCAGTGATCTACTGCCCATTCGGCAGGAGCGATCCACACAGGTGGTGTTTTATGGCCTCAAGTCAGCGCCCTTGTCGCCCACCGCCGAGTCGGCCGAGCGCAAGTTGATCGGTGCCGCGCAAGCGCTACTGGCTGACGGCCGCGAGTACCTGTTCGGGCAATGGTCAATCGCCGATGTGGATCTGGCCTTGATGCTCAACCGGCTGATACTCAACGGCGACGCCATGCCACCCGCTCTGGTGGAATACGCCAAACGCCAATGGCAGCGACCGACGGTGCAGGAGTGGGTCAAACTGCAGCGTCCTGCGCTGTAGTCAGCGTACGCATTGTTTTAAGTAGGACTGGAGGATTTTGATCAGGTATGACGGACATCGTCTGCGCTCTAATTATCATCATGGGGAATCAGTAAAGATCGCCAGATACGTCGCTTCCGGTTTGGTTTCAGAGTCGATTCAAGCCTAGCGAAAATCATCCGATACAAAACTACCCCCAACACGTGTCTCGGCGTTGAAGCCCGGGATATATAGGAAATGCAATGTCCCGAAACGCAATTGCCCTGAGTGTCTGCCTCTTCTGTTCAACAGCCAGCGCCCAGCAAATGCCGGGGGCCGATCAGTACCTTGCGTATGAAGCAGCTATGACAGCCATGGAACAATCGGCGTTGGCGCTTCAGTCGATAATGGGCGACAAGACGGTTGATAAGGAAAAAGGCCGCGCTGCTTTCGCCGAGCTGAGCAACGACCGGGATAAGGTCGAGCAGCACCTGACTCAGGCCATCGCCGAAGGCAATGCAGCAGCCATTTACATGAAGGCTCGCATGGTCCAGGGCGGCACATGGAGCGACAGTGACCCGTCGAAAAACCGCGAAACCGCCTGTGGTCTGTATGGCGAGGCTGCGCAAAAGGGGCTTGTGGCCGGTGCGGTCGCTTATCTGAACTGCCAGAAGAGCTTCCCGCCATCACCGATGCTCGAACCGAGCCAGATACTGCTGCGCAATGTGCTGGAGGGGCAGGACGTTTATCAAGATGCATACCCGCTGCCCATCGACCACGGGTTTTGTTTTGAAGCACGACTGAAGCCTATCGAGCCCGGCGAGGATCCGGCCGAAAAGCTGCGACAACTGGGGCAGCCCGTGATGCTGACCGCCGGACAATTTCGCGCCGAAGGCTTTTATCGTCTGGCAGCGGGTAGTCTGGCTGAGAAACAAGGCCAGACAGAGAGCGACCTGCGCAGCGCTTACGAGGCGGGTTGTGAGACCGACGGGCTGCGGATGAGATCTGCGACGAAGAGCAGCAAGGGGTAAGCGTCGGCTGATATGGACTTGGGTCGAGATCAGCATGGCTCACGTCAACTGCGCTCAATAAACTGCACGATGACCTGATTGACGATTTCCGGATGCGTCACCGGCCCCATATGACCGAGCCCCTCCAGTTCTACCACTTCAACGTTCGGCAGTGCGCCGGTCAGCAGCCGCGCCACTGCCCGTGACGATGCCGGCGAGTCCTTGCCGACCATGAAAAGCACCGGCAGGTCGAGCGAGCGGAACGCCTGCAATGGCGTCGGCTCGTTCAACAAGGCATGAGCCCAGCCCTGCACATTGGCCACCGAGGCGGCGATGGAAGGCTTGCGTTGTTCCGGGGTTTGCTCCCAGGCCCCGGCACCCATCCAGTAGTCAATGAAGTGCTGGGCCGCGGCGTCCAGGTTGCCCGCCTCAAGCGCCAACCCGGCGTTTGCGACGACTTCACGGATGGCGTCCGCCTCATTGGGTGGGGGCGATTCGGCGTCGAGCAGCGCAAACAAGGTTGGCTCATACAACGCCATGGCGCGCACTCGGCCGGGGTTCTGCAACGCCGCGACCAACGCCACCGCCGCTCCATAAGAATGACCCACCAGAATGAGCGGCTCGCCGGCGCGGGCGAGCACTGGCTCGGCGAAGCGCGCTTCATCGCTGAGGGTGACGATTCGATCGGTGGGCCATGCCGGGCTCTTGCCGGCGCCAAACGAATCGAGCGCCAGGACCCGAAACTTTGCGGCCAGGTGATCTTGCAGTCCACGCCACTGCACCGAGTGACTCGCATTGGCGTGAAAGCAGACAACGCCCGGTCCCATGCCAGCGTCCCGATAAAAGGGTTCGACAGGTTTCATTCTGGCGCTCCTGCAACGACGTTAACGGGACGAAGAGAGTTATAGATTAACTTCAAGGCTTCGGTGTAGCCGCCAGTCATGATGAAATAGTCGCCCGCTTTTGCTGTCAGCAACACCTGATTTGGAGCTCCACATGAAGAATGCCGCCATCCTTACTTTCGCCTTGATGCTCTATACCGGGTTATTCAGCCTGCAAGCAGAAGCGGCGGGGGATGCTGAAGCCGGTCAGAAACTATTTAACCGTATCTGCGGCGGCTGTCATCAAGTAGGGAGTTCGGCACGGGGCTCTTTTGGCCCGCAACTCAATGCCATCTTCGGGCGCCCGGCGGGAAGCACGACGGACTATCAGTACTCAACCGCGATGAAATCATCAGGCGTCATCTGGACTCGCGAAACACTTGCCGCCTACATCGAAGCGCCAAAAGAAGTAGTCCCCGGAACCAGGATGATTTTCTGGGGCGTCAGCGATCCGCAGAAGATCGAAAACCTGTTGGCCTATCTTCAGATATTTCAGCCGCAATAGTCTGTCTGGCTGACGAATGCGTTTTCACATGAAGAGCCCGGTTTTTACCGGGCTTTTTCATAAGCGTTGCAGGTAACCGTCAATGCGATTACCAGTTATCCCATGCCGGGAACTCCGCTCAGTCGATGATCTTCTACCGACAATAAACGGCTGAAGAATAAGGAGGGCGGGCCATGACCGTTCATGAACCCTTTACCCGGCAAGCATTGGCTGAGCTGCTGGCATTCGACGCACAGCCAAGTCTTTCACTGTATATGCCGACCCATCGGACACCTGCGGAGCGCAATCAGGACCCGATTCGTTATAAGAATCTGGTCCGACAGTTGCAATCACTGGTGCAAGAGCGGTATCCGGAACAGGATGCCGAACCACTGATCCAGCCGTTTCTGGCCCTGGAAAAAGATCCGTCATTCTGGCGCTCCAATGGTGACGGCATCGCTGCATTTGGCACCCGGGATTATTTCAAAGTCATCAGCGTGCACCAGCCGCTGCCCGAATGTGTCTTCGTTAATTCCCATCCTGCCCTCAAGCCGCTGCTATGTCTGGAGCCATCCCTGGAGCGCTACCAGATGCTGTGCCTGACCCGCGATGAGGTCTGGATGTATGAAGGTTCTTCCCGGCAACTGGAAAAAATCGAACTGGCGCCACAAGTGCCACGCAATCAGAACGATGCATTGGGCAGTGAGCTGACGCCACGCAACCAGCAAGGACATCCGGGCGGCTACGGCAGAAGCGGCGAGCGCGGCGATTCGATGACGCACGAGTTTGCCGGCGGCGGTAAGCAGGACGAAATCAACGTGGACCGGGAACGGTTTTTCCGCGCGGTCGACAAAGCCATCGAGGAACATCATTCCCAGCCCTCGGGATTGCCGATGCTGTTGGCGGCGCTGCCTGAAAATCAGGCGGTGTTCAGGGCTGTCAGCCATAACCAGCAGCTCTTGCCTCAGGGCATCAATAGCGATCCATCCCTTTCAAGCGTCGAAGAACTCACAGCGCAATGCGCCAGGTTGATACAGGATATTCACGAAGATCGGCTCGTCGATGCCTTGAATCGCTATGGCATAGCGGTGGGACAGGGTCTTGCGGGGGCGCGTCTGGACGATATCGCCAACGCGGCCCTCGAAGGGCGCGTTGCGCTGCTGTTGGTGGAAGCGAACCGACAAATCCCCGGTACGCTGGACAAGAACAAAGGCAAGTTGATTCTCGATAAAAGCGGCAACGAGCACGCCCCGGATGTGCTTGAGGAGCTGATTCTTGTGGTCCTTCGCCAAGGGGGGGAAGTGGTGATGCTACCTCCAGAACACGTCATGCCGACCGGCACCGGAGCCGCTGCGATATTGCGCTTTTGAAGCCGATGCTTGAGCGAATGCGCAAACTGCGTCAGCCCGAACGACTGGTGACAATACGGTCGGCAAGGGCTGGCGCAGAGCCGGAATGGACAAGCGCGCTCAACACCAGGAACGTGTCACGCCCATGCTTTCCCGAGTTCCTCCAGACCCGCGTCTTGCAGGTTCTGCGCACTCATGACCACTCGGAATTTGCAGTTGGCCTGGAAGTTAAGAAAGAAGGGTTCCGCATAGCCGGGAATTTCGGAAGGGTCCTCTATATCGATCAGAAAAATCCCACTTCGCATTCCATCCTGCTCAGTGAAATAAGTCGCCTCCGGCTTAATGGTTTCCAGAATGCGGTTCATGGTTTCGCCGATTTTCCCGGACCTGACAAGCGCGTTGAAAGGCTCATGGGGAAACTCGACCATCAGTAGCATTTTCATTATTCGATACTCTGTTGTAGTGGCGTACTCCTTACCCGGATCCTTACTCCTGACAATGATGCCGCAAGCCGTTGCGTTCAGCCGAGCCAGCGGTGGTGTGTGGTTAAGAATAGCGAAGGGTTCGAGGGTGCCGGGGCAGGGTTACGGACGGTCATTCTTTTGAAAAGGCTAGTGGGTGTCATCATGATGTCATCGAACGAATGGCAAGCTCCTCGCAAACCGTCTTGAGCGCTCAGACGGAACTCCGTCTGCGGGCTGATGAATTTGCCAGGAATCCCCCTATGAAAGGAGACGCCTCCCTGTTTGCGGCCATTGACTTGGGGTCCAATGCGTTTCGCATGATGATCGGCCAGTCAGTCAGGCGCAATCAGGGGTTCATGATCCAGGAAGTGAAAACCTTGCGAGAGCCTGTCCGTTTGGCGGAAGGGTTTCAGGGCGGGGCGCTGGACGAGCTGGCGCTGGATCGGGGATGGCAAGCGCTCGCTCGATTTGGCAAAAAACTGCGCGGCTTTGAGGCCGGTCGCGTGCGGGCAGTGGCGACCAGTGCCGTGCGCGAAGCCGATAATGCCCAACTGTTTCTGGCTAGCGCGGAGCGGCACCTGGGCTTTCGTATAGATGTCATCTCTGGGCATGAAGAAGCGCAACTGGTGTACGCCGGTGTTGCCCATGCGATACCCAGTACAGAAAGCATGCGCCTGGTCGTGGATATCGGCGGCGGCTCTACTGAGTTGATTCTGGGGCAGGGTACTCAGCCCCTTTTGACCGAGAGCATTGCCATTGGCAGCGGTACTTTTGGCGCGCATTACTTTCAGGGCGGCTGTATATCGGCGAAGGCGCTTCTGGAGGCCGAGCGCGTGGCCACTTTGCAGTTTGAAAAAGTTACCCGTCGTTATCGCGCGCTGGGCTGGCAGCAGACTATTGGCTCTTCAGGTACTGCACGGATGCTGGCCAAAGTGCTCAAGGCCAATGGTTTGAATGATGATGGTCAAAGCGGCATCACCTACGGCGGTCTGTTGCGCCTGTCGTTGCGTCTGCTGGAAGTGGGGCATGTCAAACAACTCAAATTGGCGGGCTTGCAACCCCATCGCCTGAGTAACTTGCCCGGTGGCCTGGTGCTCATGCTGGCGGCGTTCAAGGTATTCGGCATCTCGCACATGAGTCCTTCCGAGCCGGGCTTAAGGTTGGGCGTTCTTCATGGCCTGATGTCTAAACACTGAATGACCACGCACCTTCATTGACGTGAAATAGTGCATTTCATCGATCAGGAGGCGAATGGTCAGAAAACGCTGCTGTAATTAAAAGCATTGTTATTCGATCAAAAAGAGAGTGAGGACGTGATGGCTGACAAACTCCGGGTTCTGTTCGTTTGCGCAAAAAATGACGTTCGCTCACTGATGGCGGAGGCACTTCTTCGGAACACTGATTCCGAACACTTCGAAGCCTTTAGCGCGGGGCTTGTGGCCAGTGAAGTCGACCCTCGAACGCTGGAGTCTCTCGATCACGTAGGCATCGACACCACGGGGTTACGCAGTAAAGGCATCGATGAGTTTGAGGGGCAGCCGTTCCACTACGTGATTACGCTGTGTGACAAGTCGTCCGAAGAGGCTTCGCGGATACCCAACGCCGGCGAAATGATCGTGTGGAATTTCGAGGACCCCGTCACCAGTGAAAAACATGATCCCTTCCGTCATGCCATTCAGGAAATCCATGATCGCCTCAAAATGTTCATCACTGTGAAGACCCGATAGTGATGTTCGAGTGCTAGTGCTGATCTGTTTGATGATCCAGTCGGGCACTAAAAACGCATGAAAAAACCCGGCTGATCAGGCCGGGTTTTTTGGTTGAGTGTTGCGGTAAAGCCACTCATTCATGCCGCACGATTCTGAATCAGACGATCCGAACCACCTTCAGCGACGCGATTCTCGATCAGACGATCCGAACCACCTTCAGCAACGCGATTCTCGATCAGACGATCCGAGCCACCTTCAGCGACGCGATTCTCGATCAGACGATCCGAACCACCTTCAGCGACGCGATTCTCGATCAGACGATCCGAACCACCTTCAGCCAAACGGCTTTCAATCAGACGATCCGAACCGCCTTCGGCGACGACCGGGTGAGTAGAGGAAGCGGCGAAAGCGTTAACTGCAAAAACCGAGAAAGCGATGCTGAGAAGGATTTGGCGTTTCATGATGGTGTGCTCCGGGGTGTTATTGGTTGGGTATGGAGCGGATGTTACGCCGAGGATTTTTTATGAGAACTTCATTGGCGTGATGGTGACTATCGATGCCAACAATGGTTGAAACGTAGTGGGCAAATGCCGCGTCCACGCGTCATGAGCTCACACCTGTGGAATTTTCGCAGTGAGGAGCAGGTCATCAGCTTTCGGGTTCATCGATCCAGTTGATGCGTACCAAGGCGTTCACAGTGGAGCTTTCAAAAAACGTTGCTCATGATCAGGGGCAGGCAAAAGGCACGTGTCGTATTTTCCGAAGAGCCAATAACGATTCAACGCAATGCGATCGTATGCCCAATCTCGAAGCTTGCGTGGGAAGCTGCGCAAAAGCTTCAACGGATGCCAAGGGATGGGCAGCAGGGCGATGACTTCAAAAAAAGCATCCGAACGCACCCAGTAGTGTCGGTCGCGGATCACGGCCATGGTGTCGAATTGATGCAAGGGCAAACCTGCCCAAGCAAGCAGCGCCTGCCCCTCGGGCGACTGTACTGCCGCTAACCGGACGCGCCGGTGGCGGTCATGGCGGATCAAGAACCTCGCCCAGCCATTGCACAGCTTACATACGCCGTCGAACAAGAGCACCGTCTCGCCTTGCTTGAGTAACGGCGCGGGTGAGGGGCGAATTTGGGATGCTGGCATTAACATGGGTCCAATGGGCCTCGTTACTTCGGATCATACCCGCGTGCCGGAGTTAAAGTCTGCTTTTGGCCCAGAGTGTGCCAAACGGCCACTACCTTTCGCCGCTAACCTCAGACAGAGCAGAATGCCAAGCTATCGAGGCGCTTTATTCAAGGTGAACATAGAGGTCCTCCTTACTTCCCGAGAGTCTTGGTAACTACTACGAGGATTCCACCATGCGCAACTACACCCTGGAATACCTGTTCAACGGCGAATCCCGCACACACATGTTCGAACTCGAGCAGCCTCAACTGCCTGTCCATGAGGCGGCGATGCACCTGCTGCAGCTGCATTATGGGGATGGTGAGAACAGCCTGATCATGCCCACTGCGGACGCGACGCCGGCGCAGATTTTAGAGCAGGCCGAGCGGGTAGGGCTGACGCAGATAAAAGTCGTCGATCAACTCGGTTGATGCGAGGTACTGCGACCAGTAACGCGCACCTCGGCATATTTGAAGGAGTGCTGTTGGTCGACTGCTGTCTGTCGCGAAAGGCTGCAGTCTAAAGCAGCCGCTCGCCAAGGTGTACTTTCGGCACCTCCTGAACAGGGAGCCAACGTCGTCATCAGCCTATTCAAATCCCCCCTGGCTGTTGAGGGAAGCCATTGCTCGCTGCTCTGAAATCGGCATAAGCACTGGATTTGTGTCCTCGACATGGATGTAGACAAACCAGCGATCCGGCGGGCAGTGAAGAATCCTGTGGACATCGAACAGCATTTTCCCGACTTCGCTACGAACCCCTAACGTTATGTGATCCTGTCGGATTTCCACATTTTCAATACCATGCTGCGCCATGGCTTGGCGAAACGCTTCGTCGATTTGTTTTTTGTTGCGGCGCTGATAGGTCACATGCGTGTGGTACATCGCATAGCAAAAAAATACGCTGAACGTGATCAATATCAGTTCGAGGCCGAACCTGTTCCAGAAAGAATCGCCCATGCCAGGTAGTCCTGAGATAGTCCTTGGGTTGTACTGTCTGTAAACGTCTACCTACCATCCCTGCGTATGTTAATCAGTCGTCCATTTATGTTATGCGGCAGCAGCTTGGCAATGACCCTTTACGGTCGTTCACTGCTGGCAGCTAGCAGCCATCACCCATGAACGACTGGTTCCTGTTGCGCGGACACTGTAACCAGGGTGAGCAAAGCTCAACACCGGCCAGATATACGAATGCAATGGCACTGACGACAGAATTGCAAAAGCATTACTCATCACTGTGGGGGAGCGTCGCCGCTTTATAGACCCAGCCCCCGATAAACCAAGGGCGCGTATCCCTGCTCTTATGCCCTTCATACTCCGATTTCCTTCTAAGCTGCTTTCGATAATTAAACAAGCTGATCACTGCTGGAATAAATAACAAGCTGAACAACCAATGGCGCGCATCTGTTGATTTAGAGGTGAGTGTCGCAAGTAAAAGAATTAACGCTATGCCAATAATTAAAAGGTTATATCTAATATGTCGACGCTGGGTTAAAGCAAAGCTTTCCCAATCATAACTAATCCAGTCGTGGGAAAAATCGTCGCACTTAGGACACTTAAGCTTGGCGGAAGCTTGTCTGCGATATGACCACAGTTAGGGCATCGAACTTTCATGGCGCTATCTTCACACTCTCTCATTAGGTGACATGCCATGTCGTGTTTTTTGTCGCGGTAAGCGTGAGATCTACCGGGGGTAACCCGACAGGGGGGACGGCAAACCCGACTACGATAAAGAGGATAGCAGGACACCACTTATTCGCCACTGTCCGCCGATTGCTTGTGGCCGATTTCTACCTTCCACGATCGGCTGAAATCGACCCATAGCTGCCAGTCAGCAGAGGCAGAATTCGGCCAGAAGCGGCCGTTCGACTTAGGTAGCCTAGAGCCGAATTGCAGGAAAAGCTGCTGAAAATATGATCTTGGCCGGAAGGTCAACGTGTCAGGTTCGGCATCCTTTCATCTCGGCGCCTATGGAATAAGATCTAACATGCGATTTGACAAAACGCTGTCACTCTTTCGCTCAGTTTTTGGATTCATTCCGAGGCAAAACATTTTTCGGTAGTCAGATGGGGATGTACTTAAGTGAGCGGCGAAATGTTGTCTTAAAGATAGGGGCGTTCCAAAACCTACTTCACCCGCGATGCATTCAATCGGTAATTCAGTCGTTTCTAGTAGCTCCTGCGCTCTGACAACTCGTTCAGCGTTTAACCATTTGGACACGGTAGTGCCGGTGGCCTCCTTAAACCGACGAGTAAAGGTCCGCCTACTCATTTTCGCCATGTCTGCCAGGACGTCGAGCGACAAATTACCGGCCAGGTTTATGCGGGCCCACGCTAGTACATCAGACAAATGAGTCTCGCTAGATAGCTGCGGCACAGGATGCTCTACGTATTGAGCTTGGCCTCCCTGCCTATGCGGCGGTGTCACCAGCATCTTCGCGGTGCGATTCGCCACATCAGCACCGAGCCGCTGGCGTACCAGATGCAGGCAACAATCGATTGCCGCCACGGTTCCCGCAGAGGTCATTATATTGCCGGCACTTACATAGAGCACCTCAGGCCGAAAATGAACCTCAGGGAAACGTCGCGCAAACTCGTCACGGGCCACCCAGTGAGTCGTAGCCTCTTTCCCATCAAGTAGCCCGGCATCGCCGAGCACAAATGCGCCTAGGCATAACCCTACTATCAGCTTGCCTTTGGAATTGGCGACCTGTAGCGCTCTCACAAGCTGTGCAGATGCAGCGACCGATTGATCGCCCCACGCTGGAATGACAATTACATCAGATCCCTCCATCAGTTCTAGGCCGTGGGATACCGCCAGTCCGATGCCTTGGTCACTGCTCACCACTCCCGGCACCTCAGCACAGTAATTGATCTCGTAACGAGGTTCATCAGGCGCGGATTGAGCGGCACCTAGCACAACTCCCGGCACAGAGAGATGGAACAGGCTTACGCCGTTGAACGCTAGAACAGCAACACGTATGGATTGCATCTGTCAGCCTCAGATTCACCCTGTATGGCTCAGACCTATCGCACACAGGAATTATGGACGACCGCTCACGCGGACGCATTTTCACGGATGAAAGGGACACGTCGACCACCATCAGCATCCACAGAGAACGCTCATCGATTGGCCCAATTATATCGAAATATGTCATTCAGGCCACTGTCAGGCACGTAAGCGTTCGGCAAGAATGGTGTCCTTGATGAATCAACAGGATTAATCCGATGAAACTCAGAACTCTTACTCTTGCCATCAGCGTTGCCGCCACGACACCGGCGTTCGCGGCTACAAGCGCCCCCGTAGCGCCTGACGCATCTCATAAAGTGGATTTGCAGCAAGTGCGTAACGCAACGGCAAAAATCACCTATGGCGGTACGACCTTTCTGATTGACCCGATGCTGGCAAAAAAGGGTGCATACCCAGGATTTGAAAATACCTACCGTAGCAACCTGCGCAATCCATTGGTTGACCTGACCGAGTCGCCCGAAAAAGTGATCTCTGGTGTCGACGCTGTCATCGTCACTCATACGCATCTTGACCACTGGGACGATGCTGCACAGAAAGCACTGCCTAAAGACATCCCTCTGTTCGCTCAGCATGAAGAAGATGCGCAGCTGATTCGCTCCCAAGGTTTCAAGAATGTGCGCGTACTGACTGATGAAGCTGAATTCGGCGGTGTCAAAATCACCAAGACTGGTGGTCAACATGGCACAGACGAAATGTATGCCGTGCCAGCACTCGCTAAACCACTAGGTGAAGCCATGGGAGTGGTCTTCCAAGCGCCAGGCTACAAGACCCTTTACCTTGCTGGCGATACTGTCTGGCGTAAAGAGGTCGATCAGACCATCGAGAAATATCATCCCGAAGTCATTGTACTCAACGCCGGGAAAGCAATGATGACCGGGTATAAGGGGTCGATCATCATGGGCGAGGAAGACGTACTACGCGCCTCAAAGGCTGCGAAAGACGCGAAAATTGTTGCCGTGCACATGGACGCAATCAACCACATGTCCCTGACCCGTGAAGAGCTGCGCACCTACGTCAAGAAGCACGGTATCGAAAGCCAAGTCGATATTCCGGAAGACGGCACTTCGCTGGAGTTCTGATTAATTGGGCCGTAGATGACGCTGGCTTATCTGCCCGCGAAAGCTCGGCCCTCTACAACATCACGTTGATAATTTGACTGGAGATTATTCATGAAGCAAGGTCTCGTTGTAGTTGACCTGCAAAACGAATACCTACCCACTGGCAAGCTGCCTTTGACCGGCATCGACACCGCTGTCGAGAATGCTATCCGGGTGATCAGCCACGCCCGTGATACGGGATTTCCTGTTTTCCACATACGGCATGAGTCCGCTGAAGGCGCTCCAATCTTTGCAAAGGGATCCACTGGTGCGGAAATTCAACCAGATGTAGCTCCACAAGGTAATGAACCTGTAATCGTAAAAAAACACATTAACGCCTTCAGGGAAACTGATCTGAAGCAGCAGTTGGAAGCCGCTGATGTCCAGGAAATTGTGGTCATAGGTGCGATGAGCCACATGTGCATCGACGCTGTAGTACGTGCTGCGGCGGACATGGGTTATTCGGTTACTGTGCTGCATGACGCCTGCGCCACCCTGGATCTCACATTTCGCGGTGTGAACGTGCCTGCCGCTCAAGCGCATGCGGCGATGATGGCAGCTTTTGAGTTCGGCTACGGCACCGTTAAATCTGTAGACGATTACCTCTCGGCGTAAGCTCGTAACAATTCAGTTTTTGCTTCAGATAAGTTAAAAGACGATTAGACACAATCTTGTTGGCACTGATTGAAAACTGACCCAAACTGCTGACTTCAGCTGACCCTTAGGCGGTCTGTGAAAACACGCATAACACCATCGATTACCGAATATTCAGAAATGCCCCTAAGATACTTCCTCCACCTGCTGCTCTCACTACCAATAAGTCGGAGCACTCTGAATCCACTATCTGCTTCAAATCTTCCATTGTCATCGCTTGAGCGTTTTTGGAAAGCTGTGGGAGAAGGTCATTCAAAGATCTGAGCAGCATGGGATCGGTTTCTTGAACCACCTCGACAATAACGGATTGATTTGTCATTGGAGATCCTCAGTGAAAGGGGGGAAGCTTCGATGGTTCAATACTACACATTACCCCAAAGCGTCTGCGAGTGACCGCTTCTGGCCGATTTCTGCCTGTCACGACTGACGGAAATCAACTGTGGATTCAACCGGTCGATGCAACACAACTAAATTCTGGCGCTGGCGAAATAAACGACTCGCATACTGCGACCCTTGATCCGAGTGAAACAGCAGACCCTGAGGCCTTCCTCGTTGCTCGTAAGCCATACCAGCGCCTTGATAACCAGCTCGGCGTCCGGCTTCTCCGACAACGCCCGGCCCACCACCCGGCGCGCGCAAAGATCCAGCACGACCGCCAGATAGTGCCATTTCCCCTGGGCCCAAATGTAGGTGATGTCGCCGCACCACACCTGGTTGGCTGCCGGGACATCGAACTCCCGATTCAAGATGTTCGGGATATCCAACCGTTCGACTGTCGCTCGTTTATAGGCATGAGAACCTGGCTGTTTTCTCACGAGCTCAAGCTCACGCATCAAGCTGCGCACTTTGAACCGACCGAGTTGCTCACCATCGTCACGCATCAACGAGAGAATGCTACGGCTGCCGGCAGCGCTGCGACTTTGTGAAAACAACTCGCTCACCCGACTGCGCAGCCGAAGCCGTTCGACATCAGGCATTAGGCGCTTGAGGCGGTGGGCGTAATAACTTGATCGGTTGATCTCAAACACTTTGCACAGCCAATCAATCGGCTCATGGACACTAAGCTGTTTGATCAGCGCGTACGCTCGTGATCTTCCGACATCAAGAGCGCGGTAGCCTTTTTAATATCGATTTTTCCCGTTCAAGGCGGGCGATCCGGGCTTCCAACTCCTGAATTTTTTGCTGTTCCGGGGTCAGCGCTTTGCTTTGCGGGGTGACGCCTTGGCGTTCCTTCTGAACCTGCTCAACCCAGCGGCGTAGCGCCGACTCGCCGACGCCGAGTGAACGGCTGGCTTCGATGTAGCTGTAGTTTTGCTTGAGCACGAGGTCGGCAGCCTCGCGTTTGAATTCAGCAGAAAAGGAACGGCGTTGTTTGGTCATCTGACACCTCGATCTGGCGAGCATTCTCGCCTAAATGGGTGTCCGGTTTCATTAGACCACTACACTGCCCCTAACTCCGCTGATCAGCAGCGGCCCAGACCTAGGCAACAGGCATGAAAAGGATATCGATAGCGCTTATTCGCGGCTGCCTGCGTGGCAGCACCCTGATGTTGCTGGCTGCCCTGGCCGGCGGCGTGCAGGCTGCCGACAGCCAGTCGCTGACCCGCGCCATTAACTCCCTGATGGGCGCCCAGGTGCAAGGAGTGGCCGATGTCAACAACACCCAATCCTGGCGCGCCATTCCTTATGCGGCGCCGCCGCTGGATGATCTGCGCTGGCGTGCACCGCGCGACCCGGCGGGCTGGAGCGGCGTCCGCGACGCCAGCCAGTTCTCCAGCATCTGTTCGCAATTGGGCAGCTTCTTCGGCGCGCCGAATCCCGCCACCTTCGGTCAGCCCATCGGCTCGGAGGATTGCCTGTACCTCAACGTCTGGCGGCCGAAGAGCACGGAAAGCAACCTGCCGGTGCTGTTCTGGATTCACGGCGGCTCCAACCTCAAGGGTGCCGCTTCCGAGTTGCTGTATAACGGCGCCAATTTCGCCCGTAACGCCAACGCCATCGTGGTGTCGGTTAACTACCGGGTCGGCAGTCTGGGCTGGCTGTACAACAGCGCCCTGCAGGATGGCGATGCCCTGGATAATTCCGGCAACTTCCTCACCCTGGACCTGATCAAGGGCCTGGAGTGGGTGCGCGACAATATCGGCCAGTTTGGCGGCAACCCCAATAGCGTCACCATCGCTGGGCAGTCGGCCGGTTGCATCAACGCCTGGGGCCTGTTGCAGTCGCCGCTGGCGGAGGCCTTGGTTGACCGCATGATCTGCATGTCGGGCCTGCCCAATGCCTACCCGACCTCACTGGGCCAGCTGCAGTCCAACGCCATGCTCGACCAGTTGCTGATCGAGAAGGGCTACGCCGGCGACAAGCTGCAGGCGGCCGCGTTTCGCCAGAAGCAGAGTGCCAGCTGGATTCGCGCCTTTCTGCGCGGCCTGCCGGCGGCAGACATAGTGCGGCACACGCCGTCGCCGGTGGTGATGGGCCACTTTACCGACGGCACGGTGATCCCCTGGGCCGGTTACGCCGACCTGATCACCGGCGGCTACAACCAGGTGCCGATGATTCTGGGCACCACCAAGGATGAGGGCAGCTATTTCGCCGGTGAACTGCTGGGCTACTTCAAGCCGAATCACGCGCATATGTGGGATATGGTCAACAACCAGAACCCGGCCAACCTGAGCATCACCGATGTGGTCAAACCGGAGCTCTACCCGAGCTACCGCCCGGTGCACCGCGCCCTCAGCCTGGGTATAGACCTGACGGTGGACAATATCTGCCGCTATCTGCGCCTGCTGCAGGGCAATATCTACCGCTACAACTTCGACTGGGACGATGCCCCGGCACCCTGGAAGGAGGCCTTCGGCGGGGTGCATGGTATGGACATCCCCTTTATGTTCGGCAACTTCCCGCTGGCGCCGCAGCAGGACCTGATGCGCTTTATGAGCAGCAGCGCCACTCAGAGTCAGCGCACGGCGCTGTCCGACAAGTTCACCCAGTACCTGGCCCAGTTCATGCGCACCGGCAACCCCAACAAGGCGTCTGACGGCTTGCCCGACTGGCCCGACTGGTCGAATTTCTGGCTCTACCAGAAGCGCCTGATTCTGGATAACAGCGTCCGCAGCAGCTTGCACAACCTCTGGTTGTCGGACGTCAACGCGGCGCTGGATCAGCTCGGCACCGATGATCGGCAGAAGGTGCTGGAATTCCTGGAAAATCGGCAAGTGCGGCTGGAGGATGCCAACTAACCCTAGGCGCGAGCGCGCGCAGTAGACGGAGCCCGTTGGGTTCCGTTTTTGAACAATCGGGGAGAACAGTCGACACCAATGCCCCGGCATCAGACGGTCTTCAATCTCCGGCGGGCGCACGTGGATGCTGACCATCTAGGGCGGGTTTGGTTCTCGCACCAATTATTGTCAATGGGAACGGCCCCGTCATCGAGGTAGCGCGACAGCGCTGCCCAGCGTTTCAGGCTGTAATCCAGCGCTCTACTAATAGCCGAGCCTTCAGGCACGAGATCGCGCTGGGCGATCATCCAGGCATGCCGCGCATCCATCACCAGTACGGCTTTTTCCTGCCGTATTCGGCGTCGTAAATCCGGCTCCAGGTCGCGGATCTCACTTTCGATTTCGTACAGCAGTTGGATATAGCGCAGCGCCTGCTCGGCGAGCATGCTCTTGTTGGTGGCGTGCAGTTCGAAGAACTTGCGCCGGGCATGTGCCATGCAACCGATCTCGGTCACGCCGAGTTCGAAGCTGGCCTTGTAACCGCCAAAATCATCACAGACCAGCTTGCCTTTCCAGTCTTGCAGGAAGTTGCGAGCATGCTCACCGGCGCGGCTGGGGCTGAAGTCGTAAACGACCCCTGCCGTTTCGCAGAACTGGCTGTCCTTCCGTAGACCTGAGGCTTTAGCCAGATCATCGGCGGTAACCGATGTTTGGCGCTTTGTGTGCGAGAGATCGATTGCAGCCAACAACGACCGCTTAGGGTCGTTTTCTGCCTCTCGCGACGGGCAGAAAACGACCCATAGCTGTCCTTCGCCAAGTACAGCAAATGGCCAATCTCCGGGCGAAAGCTTTCCGCAGCAGAGACCCAAAGCTGCCGGTGGGAACCGGCAGAAACCGGCCAGGAACGGAAGCGCGGGAAGTTGCATTTGAGTATCTACGGACTAACCTCAGTGCATCATTACACTGCGGGCAGGGTGGACTTGCCGCCAAGGTGTCATTTCCCAACTGACCTCCATTTCACGTTGGCCAAGGAGCCTTATGAAGACCCTCTTGCTAAGGACGGCCCTGTTCGTTGTTTTATTATTCTTTGCCTTGCTCTTCCTTCTCGTGTCTCTTTCCTCGTACAAGGAGGTGGACGAGACGAAGACTTGGCAGAAGTTGAATGCTACTGTCACCACTGTCTCCATTTCTGAGCAGATGCGCAGTAAGGGTATGACCTATTGCCATCTGGTTAACGTGACCTTTGAGTTGAACGGACAGCAATACACTTATCCGCTCGAAATATCGCAGCGGCCCTGTAGGACCAGCCTGGAGTCGGTCGAAAGATCAGTTGCAACATTCAGGGAAGGAAAAGTGATCGAAATTCTTGTCGACCCTGCAAAGCCGGGTAGAGTGAAGCCAGGTACTTACTCACTAGGTGGGGCTTTTTACTTCGGCGTTTTCTTGAGCACGCTAGCCTTTATCGGGGCCGTAGCTGTCCTGGTGTTTCCTGCTAAGAAATCTGTCAAGTTAACGCAAAGAGAAAGCATTTCACATTCAACTTTGAGCAAGAAAGAAGTTCAGGAAAAAGTTAGCGAGCTACTCGCCGCCGGCACTGCAAAGTCGGAAGTGTTTTCACAACTCTCCGGGCGGGGTGTAAAAGACAGTCATCTTGCCTACTTTATAGCCTCGTATGCAGATCCAATTCGTTGCGACGAGCACGATCGCAAGGTCAATATTCTCATCACGATAATGTTCGCTCAGGCTTTGATTGCATTCTTTCTGGGATTGGATATCGGCGCCAGGACGGGGCCAACGGTCAAATGGATTGTGGGTGTTTCAATGACCTTGATTCCCTTGTTTTTGGTATGGGGCTTCTACAACCATCGTGTCGGTGCCTACAACGCGTACATATTCCTTGCGCTTCTTCAATTCCCAAGATCGCTTGAGGGGTTTACATCGAGTCCGGCAACAACCACTATCGCATTAGCTATAAGTATCGTTATCCTGGCTTTTGTTTGGTACGTCCGAGGAAAAATCTTTCCAGACTTCGTCTTCGTCAATCCCAGGAAAATCAAAGGCAAGTATTTCTTTAGCTCATGACTTAGGCCCGCCACGGTGGAAGAGCCCCTTCGAAAAGTGAAAAGGCTCGATGCAGTAAACTGTTGAAGCGAGCGGCATCACGCCGCAGCCCTGCCTGTTGACCACCAATCAGGCACAGATGGGCCACCTGACCAATCACTTCTGCTTGGCCTGGCATAGGGACCAAGCGGCGGCACGTCCGTATCGCGAAGTCCAGTCGTCTTGTATCAACACGCTGTTGAAACTCGCCTACCAACGGATCGTGCAGCGACCAGGCTCGGATGGAAACTTCCCGCCCAGGTTGTTTCTCAGCGGCAATACTCAAGTAGCGTTTCAAGGTTTCGCCCGCGCTACGACCCTGCGCCGCATAAGCGAGCATGCGCTCCGTGTAGTCTTCTTCCCAAGCGGCCAGCAAGGTGCGGACAAAGTCTTCGCGATTGCGGAAATGGTGATAGAACGATCCGCGGGTCACATTCAATCGGCGCGATAGGCTCTCGGCCGAAACGCCAACATGCCCTATTTGGTCGAGGGCCTCAAAACCAGCCGCGATCCAATGGTTACGAGTTAGTTTTCTCACCCGTTATTTCGCTCCATATTTAGCGCCATACAGACTGTGTATGGTGCGCAACCGATTGATACGCTGCGAACACCAGCAAAGATGGCCGTTGCGTTTTGCACGCCAGCACTTTTCATGGAGCTCGCCTTGAAGAAAATCGTTCTGGTTGCATTCGACCAATTCACTGATATCGACCTATTCCTGTTGTGGGACATTTTAGGCCGCAACACTGAAGACTGGCACGTCCGAATATTGGGTTCCAGCTCTATCGTACGATCGGCGCACGGCCTGCCTGTTTCGGTGCACGGTCCGCTTTCCGAGGCCAATAGTGCCGACGCGGTATTGTTCGTCAGCGGCAAGGAAGGGATACCCGCTGCACTTGCCGCCCCAGACTTCCTGCCGTCGTTTGAACTTGACGCCAGACGCCAGCGAATCGGCTCCATATGCGCCGGAGCTTTCATTCTCGAACGGCTTGGGCTGCTCAGCGGCCAAGCAACTACCCACCCGGATGCACGATCGAGCTTGCAAGCTCTGGGACTTGAGCCCATCGACCAGCCACTTGTATGCCAGGGGAACGTTGCTACCGCTGGCGGATGCCTTTCGGCGCTCTATCTGGTGGGATGGTTGGTTGAATCCTGGTTCGATGTCGACAAGCGCCGTGCGACGTTGCTCCCTGTTTTGCCAGCTGGGCAGCAAGAGCTCTATGAGGCCTTGATCGGGCTCAGTATCCGACAAGGAGAAGTTGGCGCCTCAACAACATTAAGTTAATCCATACTCGCTCAGCGAGGCTCTGGACCTTATCAAGGCGTGGACATTGATTATCCGCGGCCCATCGCAACAAGAAACGCGACATGGCATGTCGTCTAATTAGTAGTTAGAACTCAGGAGAGATCCCCGATGCCCCGAGAATTTGAGCTTATTATGTCCGTGCCAGTCCCCTCGAGGTCCGGCATCACCCACCTTTACAAGTCGATGAACCTGGCGGACGCTTTTACGATTCGGCTCCCTGCGGGCACATCTGGCAATCCAGATGTGCTAGCTCGATTCATCTTTTCCCACCAGCCATCCTGGGTCGGATGGCTCATCAAAGTCCGAGACACTATCGTTGCCTGTTTTGGTCTCAAGACAGCCAAACATTTGGCATCACTTGCTAACCGGATTGGAGCCTTCAAGGTCTACAGCACCAACCAGACTGAAATCGTGTTGGGAGAGGACGACCAGCACCTCGACTTCCGGATATCGATCCTATGTTCTGGAGAGGCAGAGCCAGAAGGCAGTCGCCAACTCGTTTTTTCAACCGTGGTCCAGTGCCACAACCGTCTAGGCCGGGCCTACCTCTTCGTTATTGCCCCATTTCACCGCTTGGTTGTCAAGGCCAGCCTCCTCCGTGCAGCGCGCGTCGGTTGGCCTCTGGCTACCTGCCCCTAAGCACTGTTCGCCCTGCGTCCGTCCCTGGAGCGCCCAATGCCACCCATCACCACGCGCCTGGTGGCGCTGTTGATTCTTTGCCTGACGCGTGAAGTGCCAGCCCAAACCAACGCCTGCCCAGCTGGCGAGAAACAAGTGTGCCTGGATAGCTGCATCTGCCTGCCAGACCTAGGACAGGTGCTCGGCCCCATGCCTGATGGTATCTACCAGATCGCGGCACCTGCGCTGGCGCTGTGGCTGACCCAAGCCCGCACTGAAGCAGCCACCGCCGATATCCGACCCATTCCACCGCACATCCGCGAGCAATTGCTGCGCTGGTACGACCCCAGCGTCCTCGATACCGCGCGCTACAAAGTGAGCGACAACGGCCAATTCAACGCCGCCACTGCCATGCTGCAAAACCCCGATGTGAGTGCCGTGACGCTGATCGACATCATCCTCTTCCGGGATGCTCAAACCGCAGAACAGAACATCGCGCTCTGGGCTCACGAGTTAAAGCATGTGCAGCAGTATCAGGAATGGGGGGTAGAAGGATTTGCCCAGCGGTATACGCAAGATTTCAATGCTGTGGAGGCACCGGCTTATGCCATCCAGGCAGAGGTCAGACGATGGATGCGCGAAGGGACTTACTGAAGAGCTGCCGGTCGGGATGGTTTTGAATCAGTTTCGCAAGTCACCCGCTTTGATGAAGTCGATGAGGGCTTTCAAGGCCGGTGGCACATGGCGTCGGCTGGAGTAATAAAGAAAAAATCGGCTTGGCGGGGCTTTCCATTCCTGAAGTATTTCTCTTAGATGCCCGTTGCGGATTTCGTCGCGCGCCAGCTCCTCGTAGACATAGGCAATACCAGCGCCATCTTTCGCCGCCTGGATCATCAGCGCATCGTCTTCCAGAATGAGCGGGCCTGTGACGGATAACCGTATCGGTTGAGCGCCTGCTTGATACTCCCAAGCGTAAAGTTTGCCACTGGGAAAACGCCTGGCAATGCACGCATGCTCGAGCAAGTCGCGGGGGGCGTGCACGGTCCCCTTTTCGGCCAGATAGGCATCCGCAGCGACGGTCACGAACGATTGAGGGGCGCCGACAGGGACTGCGATCATGTCGCCGGCCAGGCTTTCACCAAAGCGGACTCCCGCGTCAAATCCGCCGTTCACGATATCGATCAATCCATCATCGGTGATCAGGTCTAACTGAATACGTGGATACCTGGCCACGAAGGGCGCGAGCACTTTCGCAAACACGATACGAGCCGCCGGACGCGCCACGTTGAGGCGGAGTTTGCCTGCGGGCACTTCCTGCATCGAGGTCAATTGCGCCAATACATCGGCAACCTGGTTCAGGGTCGGGACCAGCGTCGCCAATAGCTGCTGGCCGGCCTCGGTCGGGGTCACGCTACGAGTGGTTCGGTTCAGCAGTCTGATGCCCAGGCGTGCCTCCAACGCTCGCATCGCGTGACTCAACGCGGAAGCCGAAACGCCACGCTCGTCGGCGGCCTTGCGAAAGCTGCGATGGCGAGCGACGGCGGCAAAGGCATCGAGTTCAGAGAGATCGGGGTGAATACTCATGAATGTTGTTCAGTAGTTCAAATACGATTACCCATCTTATCGTCATCAGATCTCTCCCGGATACTTCTCACATCATTTGTGGAGAGGTCGCTATGCAAAAGAATCGCCTTGGATCATCGGATTTCCTGATTTCGCCTATTGGCCTGGGGACGTGGGCAATCGCTGGCACAGGTTGGGAGTACAGTTGGGGCGCGCAGGATGACAAGGACAGCCTGAGTGCACTTGAATATGCCGTCGAACGCGGCGTGAACTGGATTGATACCGCTGCGGTTTATGGCTTGGGCCATGCGGAGCAATTAGTCGGGCAATTGCTGCGTCGGGTGCCGGTCTCTCGGCGTCCTTTGGTGTTCACCAAAGGCAGCCTGGTCTGGGACCCGGTCACGAAGCAGATTTCGCACTCCCTGGTCCCCCAATCCTTGCTCGCCGAGATCGACGCAAGCTTGCGTAGGCTCCAAGTCGAGACGATCGATCTGTATCAGATCCACTGGCCTGCCTTTCCTGCCGACGCAAGCTGTGAAGGTATTGAAATGGCGCTTTCGGCTTTGGCAGCCGCGCGCGATCAAGGAAAAATTCGCGCTATCGGCGTATCGAATTTCGATGTCGCTCAACTCAAGCGGGCGCAGGCGGTGACAGAGATCGTTTCGCTCCAGCCGCCGTACTCCGCCTTGATGCGGGACATCGAGAAAGATGTTCTGCCATTCTGTGAGCAGGCCGGGTTGGGTGTCCTTGCCTATTCCACACTGCAATCGGGGCTACTGTCCGGCAGCATGACGCGCGAACGCATCTCGCAATTGCCCGAAGACGATTGGCGCAAGGCCCGAAGTGCTGATTTTCAGGAGCCCCGTTTGAGTGCGAACCTAGCATTGGTTGACGTCATGGCGCGTATTGGAGAAAGGCACGGAGTGAGCGCTGCGGCGGTCGCTATCGCCTGGGTACTTCGCCAACCGGTAGTGATGGGCGCTATTGTCGGAGCCCGCCGTCCCGCACAAGTAGACGGGCTGATTGCAGCCTCGGCGTTGCGCCTTAGCGCCGCCGAAATCGACGAAATTCGACCGTTCCTGCCCTCGGGCATGGGAACAAATGTCCCCGGCGCCGCCTGACTCTGTTGAACAGAGGGTGAGCGTTCGCCGACCAATCTTGTCGTGCGTGAGTCCGATCATCGGCTGGCCGAATAGCGTCCGATCCGCGTGCTCACATCGACCCACACGGCCAACACCAGAATGCTGCCTTTGACAATCATCTGCCAGTAGCTGTCTACGTCGAGCATGGACATGCCGTTATCCAGACTGGTGATGACCAGCGCGCCGAGGAGGGCGCCGTAGACCGTGCCGGAGCCGCCGCGCATGGAGGTACCATCGATGAAGCAGGCGGCGATGGCGTCGAGTTCGCCCATGCTGCCTGACCGCCGGCATCACCGTGCCACATCGCTCTGGTCGCAGAAATTTGAAATGCACGGCGTTACTCGACAAAATCGCGCCCCGATCCGGCCAAAGGTTTCGGACACTCGTGGTGAAAAGGAACTGCAGTTGAACGAACACACATTGTCCATGCGCCTGGAGCGCGTGGCGGCGTATATACCAGCAGGCGCGCGCCTGGCCGATATCGGCTCGGATCACGGCTACCTGCCGGTGGCGTTGATGCGCCGTGGCGCCATCGCGGCGGCGGTGGCCGGCGAGGTGGCATTGACGCCGTTCCACTCGGCCGAACGCACCGTGCGCGAGAACGGTTTTGAACAGCGGATCACCGTGCGCCTGGCCGATGGCCTGGCGGCGATCGAGCCGGGCGACGGGATCACGGCGATCAGTATCTGTGGCATGGGCGGCGAGACGATCCGCGACATCCTCGACAGCGGCAAGGCGCACCTGAGCGGCCAAGAGCGATTGATCCTGCAACCCAACGGCGGCGAGCAGCCACTGCGCCAATGGCTAATGGAAAATGGCTACCGCATTCTCTGCGAGGAGCTGCTGCGGGAAAATCGCTTCTACTACGAGATCATCGTCGCCGAGCGCGCCGGGCCGGTGCTGTACACCGCCGAGGAACTGTACTTCGGCCCACTGCAGATGCAGGCACGCAGCCCGGCATTCCTGGTCAAGTGGCAGCGCATTCTGCGCCACAAACAGCAGACCCTGACCAGCTTCGCCCAAGCGCGGCAGGCCGTGCCCGAGGAGAAGGTGCAAGACATCGCCCGGCAGGCCCGGTGGATCACCGAACTGCTGGCTTGAGCGTCAGGCGTACAAGCCATACCCTGCCGCGATGATCAGCGGCGAAACCAGCAGCGTTGCCCAGAACCCCGATTTTGGAACAGCAATGACGCAAATGATCGAGATCATCAGCACATAGATGCCAACAATTTTAAGTAGCGCGAGATCACCCACTGCTACGGCGTGGATCGCTGTATGCCCTGCGAGCATAAAAAGCGGCCCCAGCAGGGTAAACCAGAGGGCAGTACGCCGATCTTCGTGCGTTCTGAATTGGTCAACGAAGCCAGAGTCTACAGCGGCGGCGAATGCTGTTTTGAACTTGATGATACCGAATGGAATATGGAGGGCGCCCAAGGCGAACAGCGTCCATGCGACGATGTTTGACATATTTCAAATGCTCCGTAACGGTAAGGTTGGATGAGTATCTAGCGTTTGGAGCAGTCTTTAGCCCGCATGTTAGGCTGCGCCACCGACGGCACGCCAGGCGCATTTGCCGAGGAACCTGCACAAATCTTCTAAACGTCCTTTTCCATTGCGCGGTAGTTTAGTTATCCGCACAGATAAACGCTGAACCATTACCGATGGAGCCTTCCGTGGATAGACGCAACTGGATTGAGTTGTCCCAGGACGCCGATACCGGGATTGAATCGATTCGTGCCCATTTTCAGGGGCATGCCTACGATCCGCATTGGCATGACAGTTTTCTGGTGGGGGTTACCGAGCAGGGCGTGCAGCAGTTCAATTGCCGGCGCGTTCGCCACCTCAGTACGCCGGGCAAGGTATTCATGCTGGAACCGGGGGAAATCCACGATGGGCATGCGCCTACCGAGGAGGGTTTCACCTATTCCATGCTCTACCTCGATCCGCACTGGCTGGAGCGGGAGTTGCACGCGTTGTTCGAGCACGCGCCGGCCAACAGTCAGCCGGGTTTTGCCGACACATTGAGCCAGGATCCGCGCCTGGCCACCGCCATTTTTCAAGCCTTCCACGCGCTTCATGAGGGCGACTTGCGCATTGTGCGCCAGAACGCCATCGACACCTTGTTGGGCGCGCTCACTTGCCATCTTGATTGGCGCAAGCGTCAGGCCTTTGATCCGCGCTTGCCGTGGGTGGCCCAGGTTGCGCGTGACTATTTGCATGCCCATGTCTACGAAGACATCGGCCTGGATGATCTGGCCCAAGCGTGTGGGGTTGATCGCTTTCGTCTGACGCGGGCCTTCAAGGCAGCCTTTGGGCTGGCGCCTCATGCTTATTTGATCCAACTGCGCCTGGCCAAGGCGCGACAGTTGCTGGCGCGGGGCGAGTCGCCGGCGCAGGTAGCCAGTGCTCTCGGGTTCGCCGATCAAAGCCATATGGGGCGCTGGTTCCGCCGTGCTTACCAGCTCACACCCGCGGATTACCGCAAGCGCTGCTCAAACCTTCCAGACTGAATCCCACTGATTCGCGACCATGGTTTCCCAATTTATAAAGGAGTCCATGCCATGGAATCGTTGCTGCCTTTCCTGCTGTTTGCGTTCGTTGCCTCGATTACCCCGGGACCGACCAATATTCTGGTGTTGAGCCACAGTTCGCGGCGGGGCCTGGGTGCCACGCTGCCTATTATTTTTGGCGCCTGCGTGGCGGCGGCGCTGATTGTGTTTGCAGTCGGGCTCGGCGTGGGCGAAACGCTGCTGCGGTTTCCGCGTGTGCAGCAGGCGATGGCTTGGGCCGGGGTGCTCTGGTTGAGTTGGCTGGCCTGGCAGATCTTTCAAAGCGCGCCGCCGTCCCGGGAATCAGCCACCCCGCGCGACGAAGGTCTCAGCGTGTTCGGCGCCGCCACCCTGCAATTGGTCAACCCCAAGGTCTGGATGATGGCGGTGGCGGTGGTGAGCGTATTTGTCGGTGGCGGCGACAAGCCCCTGCGGCTGCTGGTGTTGTCGCTGATGTTTCTGTTGGTCTCCGTGCCGTGCATGACCCTGTGGGCGTTGCTCGGCGTGGGCAGTGCCCGGGCTTTTGGTTCGCCACAGGCGTTCAAACGCATGAACACTGCACTGGCTTTTTTGCTGCTGATGTCGGCCTGGTTGACCGTGCTGATGTAGGAATGGACTGGCGCATCCATGCGCCAAATCACCGGTGTTAGCGCTTGATCAGGGAAATCTTGGTTCCTTCGATGCTGATCCCGGCCATTAACCCCTGCTGGTCGAAAATGAACGCATAGGCATCGTCCTTTATCGTCGTGCTGGACATGTTCTTCGCCACCCCTTCATCAACCATAACAACAGTGGGTCCTACGCCGATTTCCCAACCCTTGGTTTGACGTATGTAGTCCACGGCTTTGTCGGTCATCAGGAAAACCGCATAGCCGTACGACTGGGCGCCTGCTTGCAGCCCCCAAGACCCGGTTACGGAGTTGTAATAATTCTCTACTTTCTTGTCCTTCAACAACACGCCTTCGCCATAGCTGCCGCCAAACACAAGGCCCGCCTTGATGATTTTCGGGAAGACAAGAATCGCTTTGGCGTTGTGCGAAATGCTTTCAGCAAATGGCGTGGACTTGTAGAGAGTTTGCAACGCTTGCCGAGAGTCAACATCCAGATCCTCGGCGCTTGCCGCACTCGCAGTGTTCAAGAAGCTGGCCGATGCCAGTGTCGCAAGGACAATCGATAGGAAGAACCGCATTGACTGAGTCATGTTAGTACTCCGATACGGGAGCATTGGATGTGAGCAGCAGTCAGCACTTGCCCCTCGGCAACATCCGAGCCTGCTGAAATTATCCGGCGCACCCTAAAGTAAGTGAGCTACTGACTTCGCCCTTGAATGAAGCCTTTGATCATTGGCGACGTCATCACCTGCTTTGACCTCTTTGTATCAGCCGGGTTCGTCGTCAGAAACTGCCATGGCCAACTGTAAAAATAACGGACACTCACAAGGTGCCCGTCATCTAAATCGAAAGACCATACCGATATTCTTGCTCTGTCCCTTCTTGCCAGGACATAGGTTCGATCAGGAAGCCACACCGTTCGAGTACTTTTGCCGAGCCGATATTTCCAGCGTATACGTTGGCAACCAGTTGTTTAAGATTCCAATGTAACTGCGCCTCCTGGATCAAATGCTCCACCGCCAGCGTTGCCAGTCCCCGTCCACAAGCGCTTTGAGCAATCCGATAGCCAACTTCTGCCGACCGCTCGGACATGTCGATGCCTTTCAGGTTCGCTCGCCCAACTATTTTTCCGTCAACCTCTTCGAGGACAAAGGGGTGCCAGGTTCCGGCGGTAAAACCAGATAAATAAGCCGCAATGTGATCGGTGACGCCCTGCAGCGAGTAAAAAGCAGCCTCGCGCGCGTCAATGAAACGCTCGAACCACTCGCGATTGTCCAATTCAAATGTCAGCAACGCCTCAGCGTCAGTATTTTGGAGGGTGCGAATTCTGACGGGTTTCATAAGGTCGCCTCCCTTTTCGGTAGAACTACTGGGTCGTTGTGTGGTGGATCAGGTTGTGAATTCCGAGAGTGCCTCAAAATACCTGGATCAGCTCTCAGAGGAAATGATTGAGTCGTGACTGGGTTCAGCAGCCAGTTTCAATCGGTCGGCTTTACTAATGTATTTAGACTTGCTTGGCGGTGCCAATTTGGCGCTGGCCTTTTTAGCGTGCGCTTTTAATAACTGCTTTATTTTTTTACGACGATTCATGTTTTCTACTCGGCTTGTAAGTTCTTGAATGATGGCAGAGGTTGTCGCACGAAGATTAGGTAGTGAGATAGGGCTCCACTGCGTTTTCGAGCATGCCCACCAGTTCAGGGATCCATGTAGTGAAAGTCGTCGGGAATATCCAAAGAGTGAATCCGTTTGTGTTCAAGCAGGCGAGGGTACTGGGCCTGCAGGCGATTCAAGTGTTTGCGTTCCATGACAAAGATGACATCGGCCCAGCAAATATCCGCTGGGCCGATGGGTTTGCGTGCGTTCGGGCTTGTGCCCGCCGAGCGGGCATGGAATCCGGGGCGGCGGTGCCAAATCGCTTCAGCCGTGGGACTGCGCCATTGGTTACGACTGCAGACGAACAGGAGGTTTGTCACTCTTGATCCAACAGTTGGCGGGTGGTGCGGGGTCAGCAGCCCCGGTAATACGAGTTGCGAGTATGGTAAGCGTGAATCGGGGCAATGGCCAGTTGTTGAGTTCCTGATACCAGCAGCGTTCGCTTCTGGTTGCTGCCCAAAGCGTTATCTGGAAGAAGCTTCCTTCGCTGGCCATCTTGAGGCGGCAAGCCTGACCTTGGTTGGCGGGACGGCGTGGGAAGCACTGATCGTGCGTGCGGCGCTCAGAGTGAACGCCAGTTATCACTTCGTTTTCACAACCGTTGGGGCGGTGAACACTTGTTTTAGCTAATTCGCAGATTGCGTTTGCGAGTCTCTGGTAAATCTTGTAGTCAGAAAATGTTTACAAAACGTTTTTAGCATATTAGGCTTTCCCTCAATGAGAAGAGGATCTTCTCATTGAGGGAGCTGTATCAGTGAAAGGAATGACATCTCATATGCTAATTGCCGCTATTCAGACACCGTAGAATTCGGGCAATAAAATTTCCTACTAATTTTTTATATCTCGTACCCATAACGGGCACTTTACAGTGCGCGGCGCCTGGGGCATGGAAAATTAGTCGTATTTAATAGCACACGAAAATGTCCTGTACCACATCAGTCAACATGGAGTTGTAATGATCAACGAAAGGTTTCAAGTCACCGAAGATCAGGTGATGAAATTTCGCAGGCAGGGCTTTCTTTTTCTCAAAGGTTTTTACAATAGAGATATAACCGGCTATTTAACATCCACCATTGGTGATCGTATCTCCACGCCTACTGATAAATATCAGAGCGGCTTTAGCCGTTTGGCATTTGATATGTATGATGGCGATCCGATGATTGCCAGCGTTATTCAAGATGATCACTTCAAAAATGTCATGAAAACGTTGACGGGTAAAACCATGTTTTTTGCCCAAGCTCTTTCCTTCGAGCTTGAAAAGATGAAAAACAAGGGCTTCCCTTGGCATATCGGTACGCAAAGTTTCGGCTATCACCAAGCGGAAGATTATGGCTGCACAATCTGGGCTCCTTTGGTAAATATCGACCCCAAAGGGCAACGAGGCGGTATGGCGTATGTGCCAAAAGACGCCGTATCGGGGGCGTTCATGTATGAACACGTCGATCCTTCGATTTTCCAACTCCTATCGGAACGTATTGAACGAGGTGAGGAGACCACCATCGATGAGTTCGTGCACCTTCGCGATGGTCCGTTGAATGACCCAGCGATTAAAAAGCTACTGGATCACTTTGCCGTCGAGGACGAATTCGAGGTGGGTGATGCGCTCATTTTCGACAAGAATGTCATTCACCGAAGCATCATGCTTGAGGAAGGCCCCGTAAGCTCGCGCGCAGCGTTTGTCATGCGCTTCTTCTGCGACACCAGTACCTATGACTATCGTCGCGCTCATGACCTTGAAATTCCCCGCGAACATTTCAAATACTCGGGGCCGACGCGCTTTCACTTAGAAGTCGCAAAGGAACATGGCGAACTTCTTGTTGACAGCCCGTTCTTTGAAGGTCAAGAGTACCGTTCGTTAAAAATTTCAAAAACAAGTTGAATAATCACAAGGGCTTATGCCCTTCTTTTGTTTTGCGTGGAGATAAACAGTGGAAGAATATCTTTTTTACGTGACGATATCATGCTTGACGATCGCCAGTCCGGGTCCTGGGGTGTTACTTACATTAACAAACTCACTCACCTATGGACTGAAGAATGCTTTGCCTGGAATCCTTGGAGTGACCCTCGGCATGGGGGGGATTTCTATCATTGCGGCAAGCAGTGTAGGAGCGATTATTTCCAGCTCTGCCTGGATGATGAACGTCGTTAAACTAATGGGTGCGGCTTACCTGATCTACCTTGGATTAAAGCTCCTGCGATCCAAGCCGAAACTTCAAAATAACCTCAATGAAATAACACACTCTGAATACACCCCCAGTGTAATAGCCCGATTCAGGCAGGGTTTTTTCATTTCGATGCTTAATCCCAAGCCAATCGTTTTCTTCATGGCTCTTTTTCCGCAATTCATAAAGGCAGACCAACCGTTCGTTCCTCAATTCACATTGTTGGCGTCGACGTTTTGCGCACTGGTGTGCTTGATTCACTTCACCTATGGCTATATCGCCACCTCAGCACGACAAAAAGTTTCTCTTGGCAGGGGCTTTTTGATCGTCAATAGAATTGGGGGTGTGGTGTTTATCTGCTTCTCGGCAGCCCTTATTTTCTCCATCAACTTTAGCTTGATGATCGAAAGCGTGTGAAGTCCTCGGATTTTGTCTGCTGCGACATATAAATTTCTGATCTCATTTAGGTGGCTTTTTATCTCGTAACAGAGACAAACGGATCAGAACAATACACGCTTTATATCACCTGGTTACGGCATTCACTGCGTACCAGGTTTTTCTGTATTTTTTCAGGCGGATAGGCACACCAAAAAAAGTAGTTTGTTTGTAGTGGGAACCAAAACTTAATCTTCATATTTATGAAGTCATATGCAGGCCGGCGACGTAGTTGCCATGAAGGGGAAATCACTTCATCCAGGAATCTACGATATCGATCTAATTATTGTTCAAAATAAAAACAAAACATCACACATGCTTAGCGCGCTAATTAAAAGCTGATTAACTACTTTTGCTTCCACTTGCCATTCGTCGTCATGCAGAAAAAAAATTCAACCTTTTCGAGAGCGGGTGACTCCCACTAATACAGCCATCAAGTCAATGGGTACATTTTCTAATTGATTGGCGATTGCTGATAGGAGATAGTAATGAACTACGAAGACCGCGATACCTATGGCATATACAAAACCAACCTCCTGCGAGATGCCGACTCCGACGAACAGGGGCCTGGCCCCGACCTGATGGGGGCGGACACACTCATTGGAAATGATGTTTATAACCATAATGAAGAAGACTTGGGAGATATCAAGGAAATCATGTTGGATGTTCGCAGCGGTAGAGTGAGTTATGCGGTTCTATCTTTTGGTGGCTTTCTTACCATGGGAGAAAAACTGTTTGCGGTACCCTGGAATGCATTGACACTCGATACAGTAAATAAGCGTTTCGTATTAAACGTAGAGAAAGAACGCTTGGAAAATGCACCAGGTTTTGACAAGGATAATTGGCCTAATATGGCCGACGAAACCTGGGCAACAGAAATCCATTCGTTCTATGGAACCAAACCGTTCGATTACGATACCGTTCGGAGATAACGTATCGACAAAAGTTAACTGTCCATATCTAAAACGAAGAGTGATGCGCGCCGAGCAAACAACGACGTCAAGATGGGTCGTTGGGGGGGCAAACCCTAAGGCGCGCATTGCGACAGTAACAAGGGTTTAGGGTGGATTGTGTCCACATCAGAACGGCCAAAAGCGGGCGTTCGCCGGTAGCTGCCTGCTGCCTGCCGCAATAGCACTCGCGACCAGCGCTCCTCATTCCTCTTCAGAATTTCCTGCTGGTGACGACAAACTCCGCACATTCCTTTGGTGTCGTGAGTTGTTTATGAAGAAGATTGCTGTCCTGATATTTGCCGTTCTTTTCCTTGCCGGATGCGCCAACCAGAAATTCAAGCCCGAGTATCGTACACAGATCCATACGGTGAAAATTCTCCCGGTCGTATGGAAACCCAAGGAAATGAGTTACATGGGACGTGAACAGGCATGGGGCGCTGCATTGGGCGCAGGAGTCGGCGCTGGCGTAGGAATGGCAGCTGGTGCATCGAACTTGTCCAAAGCTGCTTTGGGAGGGGCCGGATTTGCCATAGGTCTGAAGGCAGGCGACCTGGCTTCGATGTCGACAGTTGATGCGATTCTTTACAACATGGAAACGGCGAATATCAATTTGGGCGAGTTGGTCAAAAAAAGTTTCGAGGAGCAATTGACCGCCACCGGCCGTTTCAAGATCGTGGGTGAAAACGAACCAGCCGATGCGCAGATCGAGTTGACCATCCTGAACTGGGGATTCGCGCTGACTCAAGGCTTCAGCAGTGTGGTGTATCCGACGATTGCCGTGAGCGGTGTCATGAAACGCGGCGAGGAACTGATCTGGCAGCGCAACGAGCCGATCACCGCATTCAACGGCGCCAACACCTATGGCTACACGCCGTTGCGGTATCGCACTGAACCGGAGTTGCTGCGTACTGCGTTGACGGGCGTTTCGCAAATCGTAGATAGCTATCTGGTGAAAGACTTGAACGAGTGATCGACGGTCTGATCGCATCCTGGTTCAAGCGTTGTATCGCCTGGGAGATAATCGACAGATGCGGCAGGTAAACGGGTTGTACGACGAAATCTACTACTTGGCATCGTGTCGTTCAAACACGGGCCCTGTGCAGATATCGCCGATACAAAACTACACCCATGACAACCGAAAGCAACCCAACCCCCGCATTACCCAAAAGCCAAATTGCAAAGTTCCGACTTTGGTCCGCATCCCCCTCGTAGAACGGCCCAAAGTAGCCAGACACTGCCACGAATATCAAATTAAATGCCCCGATAGCCAAGGCAACAATCAGCGTGACGAACAATGCCCCTTTAACAATCTTCATATGACCTTCCAAAACCATATTTCCTTCGACTCGTGGTATGCGGACGGCGAGCTGATCAAGCACGCAAATCAGCTGTTTGGTCTTTGGTCCCATTTTTGAAGTCACCCAAACTGCGGAACGATGGATTTTCCCAGATAATTGACTGCTGCCACGTACTGTCGGCCATTGAGGCTCACCAGCCTAGCGTGGCACTCGCAGCAATAGTCATCGAGGCCGTTCTGATCGTAGTTAAACAGTACCGTCGCCTCTTGAAGCTCTGACGGTGTGAATCCTTCCCGCTCAAGGATTTCCTCGAATCGCGCTCTCAGGGCATTGAGCGCGTTGGACAAATAAAAATGACTTTTCAGCTCCGGAGGGCAGGGGTCTTGTTTCGTCAGATCAACCGCCGCAGCCCTGACGCCCAACGGTCGCAGCGCCACGCTGAGATGGGGATGGACATAGGACAGCGAACTGGCGGCATGGTGAGCGAGGCTATGACACACGCTACCAAGGCGTTTATGGGAAGGCATTCACTGTCCTTGCGAAATGAGGGGCATGGTGAGCGATGGATTCTATGCCTCTGCACGCTCTCCGACAAAAAACGGGTGCCCGCAAGGCACCCGTTTTCATTTATTCCGCCGCCTGCGCCCGCAAGCGCCGGCCGATCACGTCCATCAAGTCACAGCCATCGCGCAACGGAATGGCCAGCAGTTTGGCAAAGTCCGACAGCACCACCGTGTCGCAACCGACCTCGGCGCGGAAGGCGATGTTTTCCAGCACTTGCGTGACCGTGCGAATGCGGTAGTCAGCCATGGCGTGCAGGACGTCGAGTGGAGCTTGGGTGTCGATGAGCAGGGAGGCCGGGATCAGGTCGATTCCGGTGAGGGGCATGTATCTATCCATAGGTGAAACTCCGAATCAGATTTAAAGGGACTGATCCGATCTGCAGGTCGCCAAACCTGGTCGCTTCGTGGGCGATGGGGTGACTATAGGTTTATTCGCTCCAGTGGGGATAGGGGCTATTTCCGAGGTTGGTGTAGGATCTGTATGTAAAGCAGGCGTGATTACTTTGGCCGGAAGCATTGAAATCCGGAACACGTGGCGTCGCGTGTCTGCTTTCGACCCTATACAGATATTCATAACGTTTAGGTTAAGGGGCGCGTACGCGGTCCCAGTGAGAGAAGCGAACGGTTTGAACCGTTTGTTAGGCACGACGTTACTCACTTTTATCTATGTACCTGATAGCGGTGCCAGAAAACGTGATTTTTTCCCAGCCAAGCCCCGAGGAAATAGTAGTGGCGTAACCGTTTAAATGGTTACCGGCGGCGATTGCTGAACCGGTCGTGGTTGCAAAGCCAGCCTGGCCGTACGGTACAGAGTTCTTTCCAGTTAGAACGATGGCGTTGGCCCCGATTCGGGCGGCTTCCTCCTTCATGGCCTCAATGGCAGCGGTCTCAGTTCGAGCCTTTGTGAAGTAGTCGTCGGTTGCAGCGACGCCCTCAACTAGAGCGATGATCTGATACTTCTTTTGAGGTGCTTCCAGCAGTAGAGATATTGAGTCCGGGCTTGTCGGGGGGTAATGCCCATCCTCACCGATCTTGATCGATGTTCCTGAAGTCGAGCATCCAGCGATCAGAGTCGCGAGTATGAAGATCAACGCACTTTTCATGACGCTACCTGCCTAAATGGACTCCAGTCGGTAAACTGCTGAGAGGGGCGCAAAGCCCACTGTGCCCGATCAATTCCGTCATCAGACCAAACATAGCTACTCATTTGTCATCGCACCGTCCAACGGCCTGTCGCGAACGGCTGCAATCGACCCTTAGCTGCCGGTCAGCAACGGTAGATTTCCGCCTAAGGCTCCTGCCAGTCATAATGTGCAAATGATCAAGAGTATCCAGCCCCAGATGTTTGAGACTACAAGGATGCGCAACTAACGGAGTAGTCAAACGGTGATTTTGGTTGTCGAGGGTATCAGTGCCAGCGGGAAAACCACCTGGTGTGCTAAGCATGGAGGGCAACATGTTATTGCTGAAAACGGTCGTTTTGAAAACGAGCCGGATCGGATAAACGATTCATTTGGAGCAGCAGCTTTTTGGGCAGAGCGAAACGTGGATCGCTGGCAAACGGCGCTGGCCATGGAAGACATTTCATCGTGGGCTTTGTGTGACAGTGACCCCCTCAAGCTCCACTACATATGGTGTCTTTGGCAGATCGGCGAGGCGAGCGAACACGATTGGCGAATAGAGTTGGACGCCACAAGAGAAACGATCGCACAAGAACGTATTGGCTTTGCTGACTGTTACATTGTTGGCCGCATAGATCCTCTGCTCGCGCGAGAACGAGCCAAAGCAGACACCACCCGCCGACGGAGTAAGTTCGAGCTACATGTGCGCCTCCAACAGGCTTTGCTGACCTGGTACGCATCTATGGATGAAGTGCTTCCCGGCAGAGTGCGATTTGGGTTTCCTTCCAAAATGCCCACCGTAGAAAAGCTTGAGGGGAGATATTCGGTAACGTCCTTTGATCAAATGATCGCATTGCTCCCCAGAAAATAGTCAGCCCTTTTTGCCGACAGGAATTTGAGAGGCTAATGCATAGATCGTGATTTGACGTGAAGGCAATTTAAAGGCGTATTAGGCAGCCTCTTACGTCCATTGCTGCACGTCCGCTTCTGGCCGCTATCTTCCTGTCGGCAGCAACCGCCCCCTTGCGGTCAATCTTTCTGAGGCGATGAGTTGGATGGTGTATACCAATGAACTTTAGAGTCGACATAAACGTGTTTTTGCTTTTGAGGTGTGAACGGGGTGTCGAGTGTGCCCAGTGCTATCGAAACCCAATCGGAAAATTCGCCTTGAGTGCGTGACCAGAACAAAGTCGAACCACATTGCGCGCAGAACTCTCGTAGCACCGATTCTGAAGAAGAATACGTAGTGATGTGGCTAGCACCGTTAAGTATCCGAAGTGCGCTACGCGGCACGCTACCATACGAAGCGAATGCTGCACCGTGCCCTTTGCGGCATTGATTACAGTGGCAATGACTCACTGCTTTTGGCGTAATCAGGAGCTCATAACTGATGGCTGTGCAAAGGCAGCTTCCCTGATAGATCTCTGTCATGCGTTCGTCCCTGTCGCTGGAAAAGACGTCAGCTTAACCACCTTAATCTGATCAGTCGAACGTCCGCTCCTGGCCGATTGCGGCCTGTCGCGGAGGGGACCGATGTGGGTTCTGTACTGAAGGATGTGGTGATCGACTTTTATCTGCTCGCCAGTCCGGAGATCCTGTGATGGTCGGATACTGGATGACACCAGACGACGAAGCCAATGGTTCTAGCGGCTGACATCCGGGCGGGCAGATAGAGCACGCGATGATGTTTCTACCAGTCTAGGGCCGCCGCCCGGCTCCCATCCAACGCCGCCCCTAGTCGTTGATCTGTAAGCGTTCGGGCAATACACGCTGCTCACCAGTTTTATATTTTGATCAAGGTGACGTGCTCGCCGAATTTAAACTTACTATGCCCCGGAAGAATCATACCGTTTGACAAACCGACGCTCGTCGACCGCGTAACCTTGCCGCTGATAAAAAGTGTAAGCCTGTATTCGGTGGTCACTGCTAGTCACCTCAGCCCGGACGCAAAGTTGCTCTGTAAAAAACGCGTCAGCAGCGGAAACTAGCATTGCCCCTACTCCTTGCCCTCGGAAGTCATCCTCAATGACAAGGGAGGTAATGCGTCCGAGCCTACCCGGCTGATGAAACAGTTCAAGTACGTGTAAACTTATGACGCCGATAATATTTTTACCGTCTTGTGCCAGCAGCACGGTATCGCGAGCGCTAAATTCTAAAGCCTCAAGCTTATCTCGGATTAGCTTTGGCGAGGCTTGGTAGCCTAACTGGCCCAGGAGTTTGGACACCGATTCTGCATCGGTTAGTAAGGCTTTTCGAACTTTCATATTGTTCTCAACTGGATATTGCACAGGCTTGCCCACCATTTTTATTCGACTTGACCTGTCGTTTGCATCGGACTTAACCAGCACTCTTGGTGACTGAGACCGGCAGAAAGCGACCCTTAGCGGACAACTCGCTAAACGCGCGCTCCACCGACAATGAATGGGAATCCGCTGAATTTCCGCCTCGCTCATTGCTCGCCAGTCACTTGACAAAATACCGTACTCGAACTCGGCGCTTTCCAGTGCGTCCTCCAATCCGAGCATCAAGTGGTCACCTTCAATCTGGAGTTCTTTGTAGTCCCGAAAGCGAATCTCCAGATACACCGGATCATCACCTTCTACCTTTAGACCGAAAAGCACGATAGCGGTTACATCTGGTCGGAAGTCGCTGATTTTCCTGACATAAGCAAACAGGTTACTCGTGGATTGTGGCATGACGTCGGTCGCATTGATTGATGGAGGGTAATGACATTCTATATGTCCGCTCTTGGCCGGTTGCTGCCTGTCGGGAAGGGCTGAAAACGACCCGAAGCGGTCATTCGTAGAGTCGCTCTTGCAAGTTTGCTCTCTTATTTTCGATGCCAACTCTCGATACGCGCAATGGTGCGATCCATGAGCTCTACAATTTGGCGAGCGGCAGGTCTTCGTCCCGACATGCGCGATAGTGCCTTGATCTAAGCGTTTCTAATTTACCGGAATTTTCTGGTCTACACTCGCATTAGCATATCTCGATCACAATACACAAGTATCAACTGAGGTTAGGTTATGTCCGATGACGGCTATGGACGCAGCAGGGAAAGTATTTTTTTTCCAGTTTTCAGCATAGGGCAGGCAAAACTGGTGATTGTGTTGCTTCTCCTTTTACTGGTAATGGTCAGCGCCCTTGTGCCCGATACGGCTGAGGGCGGGTGGTTGCTGGTCCAGCAGATGATTTTAGTTTGTTACAAGGATATTGGGAGCATTAGTGAAGGCTCAAGGTATCCATTGGTAATAATGGTTAGTTTTTCTATGGCGATTATTTTGTCATGGATTGCTGCTATTGTGATGTCATTGACTCGTCTTCATATGTATGCATTACAACCTATTGAGAGTAAAAGCTATCTCGTAAGGGTTTTGAGCGTCGGGTTCATGCTAATGCTTTTGTTGGTCCCGCTGTTTCAAGTGTTGCCAAGTAGCGATTTACGTTACTCATATCATGTGCTTAAGACGATGTCGGGAAATCGATTATTGATAACTGGTGGGAGCGTTGCGTATTTTCTGCTCTCTTTGACGTTTTGGGTGTGGATTTTATTTGAGTTTTCTAACTTGCTGGGCCGGAGGTCGCCAACACGTAATTGAACTCTGCCATGGCCAAGCAGCAAGTCGCTGACCGTTTGCAGCCGATCGCAACTGGCTGCTTTTGGCCGATTCTTGCCTGTCGCGAAGTGCTGCAATCGACCCATAGCGGAAAAGGGTGCAACCGACCAACGTCCGAAAGGTTAATTAACTCAATCCAGTACGGGGCGCAGAAAAGTGCGTTCATAGCTCAAGATAAATCTTTGCTGGGTAGCCTCCGCCACCAATCTGATGCACTCCTCGTCCAGCTCGCTTTCTTTGCGATAGCGCTCGTACTCAGCGAGGTTGGCAAAGCTGAACAGGCAGTAAGCAATGTTGTTGGCACCTTCAGCCGGTAGAAAGTAGCCGTGATGCTGGCCGCCCATGCGGGTCACAACACCGATCCACTGGCGGGAATAGCTTTCGAAAGCCGGGAGTTGGTATGGGTCAATGGCATACCTGACATGGCAAGTAATCACTGGTCAGTCCTTTGAGAGGGGTGAGGCCACCATTTTACACTCCCAACGGCGCAACGCCGAGTGGACCGCTTTTGGCTGACTGCTGCTTGTCGCGAGAGGCTGCAACGACCCGCAGCGGACGTTTAGCTGACTAGTGTCAACCATGGCCAGCGCTCCCGATAGCTAGCCGCTTTTTGGTTAAACAAGCTAGGCAGAGGGTTCAGTTCGTTTAGTCTGAGCAGGTTGTTCTGAAGATCGTCCAGGCCGTGTGTGCTGTACAACTCCCCTGTGGAGACATCAACTCCCAGGCAGGTCGAGTTGATCAGATAGCGATCTATGCCATCGGTTACCTTTCTCACTTGAGGATAGGCAACGCCGAATTTGGATTCGTACCACAAGTGAACGCGGGCCTGATTGCGTACCTCTACGTGGACGTTGAGATGGGAACAGGCATGGCGAACCCGTGTGATCACTCGATCCTCGGCTTCCCATGAAAGATCCTCATCGAAATAAGCGATGTCGTAATCCTTGATTCCCCATTCGGCAGGCTGTCCTGCTTGATGATTCCAGAAGGTCTGGAACAGACATCCCGCTGTCAGCATGCAGTGAGGGACTTCCAGCGTCGGCAGGAGCGTCAGCAATTGCTGGTTGATGACATTTCCTTTGGCGATCGCCAGTACTTGCTCGTTGGTCAGTGAATGCATCAATACCCTCCATGGTGACTGGAGGTGAGCTTACCTGACCGAGGCCTTGGGTGAATTATTTAATGTCCGCTTTTGGCCGAAAGCAGACATTACTTCTGCTCCCCAAATCCACAAAATAGGATCACGTTATTCCCAGTTCCGTAGCGTAGAATTTCCAAAATGCCAGCCCCCATCCGAGACGGAACCTCAATGCAAACCCCCACCTCCCAACACCCCCTCTGGCAAACCTACCTCCTATTCCTCGCCCCCATGGTCCTCTCCAACTTCCTCCAATCCATGTCCGGCACCATCAACAGCATCTACATCGGCCAAATGCTCGGCACCCAAGCCCTCGCGGCGGTATCGGGCATGTTCCCGGTGGTGTTCTTCTTCATCGCCCTGGTCATCGGGCTCGGCGCGGGCGCTGGGGTGTTGATCGGGCAAGCCTGGGGCGCTCGCGAGTTGCATTTGGTGAAGGCGATTGCTGGTTCGACGTTGCTGTTGGGGGCGATGATCGGGTTGGTGGCGGCGGTGTTGGGCAGTGTGTTTGCCCGGCCGGCGTTGCAGGGTTTGGGGACGCCGGTGGATGTGCTGGACGATGCGGTGGCGTATGCGCAGGTGATGATGTGGATCTTGCCGTCGCTGTTGGTGTTTGTGTTGTTCACGCAATTGCTGCGTGGGGTGAGCGATACACTGTCGCCATTGTTGGCGCTGGTGGTGTCGACGTGTGTCGGGCTGGCGCTGACGCCGGCGTTGATTCTCGGGTGGTTGGGGTTGCCGCCGATGGGGATTCAGAGTGCGGCGTGGGCGGGGTTGGCGGGTAACTTGTCGGCGATGGGGTGGCTGGCGTGGCGGTTGATTCGCAAGGGGCATCCGTTGGCGCCGGATCGGGAGATGTTGGCGGCGATGCGGCTGGATCTGGAGATCCTCGGCAAGGTGTTGCGCATCGGGCTGCCGACCGGGTTGCAGATGGTGGTGCTGTCGTTGTCGGAACTGGTGATTCTGGCACTGGTGAACCAGCACGGTTCTCAGGCGACGGCGGCGTACGGGGCGGTGACGCAGATCGTCAATTACGTGCAGTTCCCGGCGTTGTCGATCGCGATCACGGCGTCGATCCTCGGTGCGCAGGCCATCGGCGCCGGGCGCATCGAGCGCATGGGGCCGATTTTGCGCACAGGGCTGTTGATCAACGTGTGCCTGACCGGTGGCCTGGTGGTGTTGGGTTACCTGCTGTCGCACTGGTTGCTGGGGTTGTTCCTCACGGATGATTCCACGCGGGCGATGGCCGAACACTTGTTGCACATCATGCTCTGGAGTCTGTTGGTGTTTGGCTTTCAGGCGATTGTCGGCGGCATCATGCGCGCCAGCGGCACGGTGTTGGTGCCGGTGGCGATTTCGATCGTTTGCGTGGTCGGCGTGCAGTTGCCGGTGGCGTATCTGCTGGATGCGCGGTTTGGGTTGCAAGGGGTGTGGATGGCGTTTCCGGTGGCCTATCTGGGCATGCTGATGCTGCAGACGCTGTATTACAAAATGGTCTGGCAGCATCAGAAGATCGAGCGCTTGGTATAGATGGAGCGTCAAACGCTGCTCTTGAGCCAGGTCTCGAAGCGCGTCGGCCCAATGATGGGGTGCTCTCCCGGCGTGAGCGAGTGGTCATCGATCGGTGCGCCGAAGTAGGGGACGGTGTCGTCCGCTTGGGCCTGGCGCGGGTCGTTGGTGTGTTGCAAAAACAGGCGCACGAATTCCACCAGCGGCCAGCGCTCAGGGCCGGCCACTTCCAGGGTCTGGTTGCTCGGCGCTTGCACGGCCACTTTCGCCAGCGCCGTCGCGACATCGACCGCGGCAATCGGTTGTAGCTCGGCGGAGGTCAAACGCACGGTGTCGCCTTCTTGCACGCCTGAATAAGAAATGGCTCCGATGAATTCGAAGAACTGCGTGGCCCGCAGGATTGTGTAAGGGATGCCTGAGTTTTTGATGAGTGTTTCCTGCGCCATTTTCGCCCGGAAGTAACCGCTGTCGAGCATGCGCTCGGTGCCCACCACCGAGAGGGCGACATGGTGTTTGATGCCTGCGGTTTTCTCGGCGGCAAGCAGGTTACGCCCGCTGGTTTCGAAGAATTCGAGCACGGCGGCGTCTTCGAAAGAGGGCGAGTTGGCCACGTCGACCACCACGTCGGCGCCTTGCAGGGCGTCTTGCAATCCTTCGCCGGTGAGGGCGTTGACGCCGGTGCTGGGTGATGCGGCCAGGGTTTCATGTCCCAGGGTTTGCAGGTTTTTGCAGAGGTGTCTGCCGATCAGCCCGGTACCGCCAATGACGACGATTTTCATGTCCAGTCTTCCGATGCGTGTGCAGAGGTTGCGGTGGCTTTAAATCCTGCAACCATTAAAGACCCGGAATACGTGAGAGGGTGACGGGGGCGACGATCGGGTTATCGGAAAAACCCCGCCCTGTTCACAAAAAGATCGGCAAAATGGACTGCTGGCGATGTTATATTGCCGGCCTGTGGCGTAATGCCAGTCAGTTAAGCAATTTCAGCCGCGACGCACTCTACGTAGCAGCTGCCGAGCCTGCGAGGCTGCGTTCGGCTGCGAAGCAGTCGTGAGTCCGGCAGATGCGGTCGGCCTGAGAGACTGCAAGTTCTGATTTTACGACTGCTACGCAGCCGAACGCAGCCTCGCAGGCTCGGCAGCTGCTACGGTTCAGTCAGATCAAACACCGCGCCGAGGATCGGGCGTCAGGTTTCGTTATGCATGGCAGGAGGCGTTACATGCGTTGTGTTCTTTCACTGCTGATCACGCTGGTCTGCGTCCAAGTCGCATGGGCCGAGCCCACGGCTGAGTTGTCGGAACCGGTGGGCGGCTGGCGTTATCACGGCCTGCTGGACCGCAGTGAAAATCCTCGAGTTGCCTATCCCACGCCGCCCATCGACCGGGGTGTGCAGCGCAATCGCACGATGATCGAAGGCCAGCTCAAGGCTCTCGGCACGCTTCGTCCGCCCCACAGCCTGGCGGTCAACGGCAATCCCCTGAATTTGTACACCGACGACCAAGGGCGTTTTGTCCGGCCGTATGCGTTCGGCGCCGGGTCCAACAGCGTCGAAGTACGCAGTTCCGAGGGCAAGTCGCTCAAGCGCGTTCAATTCTATGAAGCCAACAACCTGCGCACGCCGGCGCGAATTCGCGTGGTGCTGGGTTGGGACGATCCCAAGGCCGAACTCGATCTGCACATCATTACCCCCGACGGCCAGCATGCATTCTGGGCTCGCCCGGCGATGAGCAATGGCGGCGGGCTGGACCCGGACGGGGTCGATGGCCCCGGCCCGGAAATGTTCACCATGACCGCGCCGATGCATGGCACCTACCTGGTTTACGTGAACTATTGGGGCAACTTCGGCAGCGGCGGCTATAACTTCGATGAGACCAGCAACCAGAACGAGGTGATCACCTCGCAAATCAATCTGGTGCTCAACGAAAATACCGTCGACGAAAAACGCGAGACCTTCATCGTGCCTTTGCGGGCGATCGGCGACCTGCTGCTGGTCAAGACTTTCAACTATTAAACATCCCGCACCACGGATGAATTGGGTTTGTGAACATGAGTGATAAGACTGTTTCCCCGGCCGCCGACGCACCTGCTGCCAAAACTCCTCGTCGTTGGCCGGCGCTGCTGATCGGGCTGTGCCTGGTGGCCGGGGTGGCAGGCGGGTTAGGGTGGTTCCTGAACAAACCCAAGGCTCCGCCTGCGCAACTGGCGAGTGACAAACTGGGCATGAGCCGGCCGGACGGTTTGCTCGAAACCCATTCCCTGAGCCAACTGCCCAAGGATCTGCTGGCGGTGCCGTTTCTCAAGGAAACCCTCACCGAAGATTTCGTCTTCTATTACGAAGCCCACGCCGACCGTCTCGGCTTGATTGGCAGTCTGCGGCGGATCATTTACGAGCATGACCTGAAGTTGCAGGACAGCCTGATCGAGCAACTCTTCGATCAACCGGCGGATGTGGCGCTGTGGCGCGGGGCGGATGGGCGTCTCAAGGATTTCCTGTTGGTGATGGATCGCGGCGGGCTGGCCAAGGTGCTGGAGCCGCTGGCGAAAGTGGCGCTGGGTGATACGCAGCTGAGCAAACTCAGCGAGGTAAAAGTCGGCACCGATGCCGTCACGCTTTATCAGCTCAACTACAACGCCAGCAAGTCATTGGTGTTCGCCTCCCATGGCGACAAACTGGTGGTGCTGTCCAATCCGGCCAAGCTCTACGATCCGGAAAACGGCGCCTCGGAGGACACCGGCAGCGTTTCGACCAAAGCCATCGCCGCCTTGCTCAACGGCGACAAACTGTTCCCCGAAGCCTTCGGCCTGCCACCGCGTACGCCCGAGGTAAAACAGCGCCTCTCGGTCAATTCCAGCGTTCTCGCCATGGGTTACCAGCGCTTCATCCCGAACTTCGCCGGCCTGCGTTTCGACATGGACGACAAGGGCTGGCACAGCTTCCTCGCCATGGACGAACTGGAAAATCAGCCAGACTTCGACTTCAAACCGATCTGGCAAGCCATGCCGATGGGCGCCAGCGCCTGCGTGGCCTTGCCATTGGCCGCCGAGCAACAGAAACCGCTGCTGGTGAAACTTGGTGCCGACGACGCCGTGGCCCAAGCCCTGACCGAACAGATGGCCGGTGCCGCGGGCTTGTGCTGGTACGCCGATTCGCGGCTGTACACGCCGCTGCTGGTGGCCAGCTTGAACGACGATGAGAGCGCCAAACTCGACGGCGACCTGGGCAACCTGTTCGGCTCGATGGTGGGTGCCTATGAAGGCAAAGTCCCTGATCAGGCGTTCCCGGTGGTCGAAAAACAGGAAGGTCAGACCCATCAGTGGCAGCGCCAGGTCAGCTCCAACTTCGGTCCCTATAAGGCCAAGGATGCCGAGCAACCGGACGCGATCACCGGCAAAGCCTTTATGCGCGTAAGCCTGGCTCGCCACGGTTCGACGCTGTTGTTCTCCCTCGACGACAAACTGGTCGACAAAGCCCTCGGCACCCTCGACAAACGCTTCCCTCCGCTGGCTGACGTGCTGCCGAAAGACCTGCTGATGCCGATCTATTTCGGCCCGGATTCCATGGCGCAACTGATGCAGCAGGAAACCCTCGACAGCCTGCCGCAAGACATGGAGCCGGTGTTTTACAACGCCGCGCAAACCTACCTGATCCCGAAACTGCGCACCCTCGGCGGCTATGGCAAATATGCTCTGACCTTGCCCAAAGGCAGCGAGCCCGACGGCCATTGGCAGTGGCTGCCGCTGGAGTGGAAAGCCCTGTGACCGCACTCATCCGAGGCCTCGGCCTGTTGGCGTTGTTGCTGGGGACTCGCACCTTTGCCAGCGAAGCCCCGGCGCTCGACCCGCAGCAATCCCAGGTATTCCGCGCCTGGTTCGTGCGCATCGCCCAGGAACAACTGACCCAAGGCCCGAGCCCGCGCTGGTATCAGCAGGACTGCGCCGGGCTGGTGCGGTTTGCCGCCAACGAAGCGCTGAAAGTCCATGACGACAAATGGCTGCGCAGCAATGGCCTGTCCAATCGCTACTTGCCGCCGGAACTGCAACTGAGCGACGCCCAACGCGGCCTCGCCCAGCAATGGCAGCAGGGCGGCGGCAAGGTCGGGCCCTACGTCAACGCGATCAAACTGATTCAGTTCAACAGTCACTTGGTCGGTCGCGATCTGGCCCAGGCCCGGCCCGGCGACTTGATGTTTTTCGATCAGGGCGACGACCAGCACCTGATGATCTGGATGGGCCGTTTCATCGCCTATCACACCGGCACCACCACCCCCACCGACAACGGCATGCGCTCCGCAAGCCTGCAACAACTCATGACATGGAAGGACACCCGATGGATACCCGACGCAGCCAACCCCAACTTCATCGGCGTCTATCGATTGAACTTCCTCTCCCAATGATCGGTGCCCGCATGCTGCGCATTTGCTCTCGAATTCCACTGCTGCTGGCGCTGCTGGCGCCTTTAACCACGGTCAATGCCGAAGACACTGTCGAGCCGAGCGGCTATACACCGGTGGCCGGTGAGAGTTTCTTCCTGCTGGCCGACAGCAGTTTCGCCAGCGACGAACAGGCGATGGTTCGCCTCGAAGCGCCGGGCCGTGACTATCGCCGGTTTCGCATGGAGCCTTACGGCGGCGCGGACATTCGTGTGTATCGCATCGACAAGCCGCTGGATTTTCTCAAGCGCCAGAAGAACCTGCACCGCGTGGTCAGCGATGGCCAGTTCAAGGGCGAAGGCCTGTCGAACACTCTCGCGTACCTGTGGGACAACTGGTATCGCAAATCCCGTCGGGTGATGCAACGGGCGTTTTCCTACGAGTCGCGCAAACAAGTTACCGAGGAAGTGCCGGAGCTGAAGATGGGCACCGCCATCGCCGCGCCAACGCCCTACGACGCTCAGCCGCAATTCGCCTTGATTCCGGGCCTGCCGGTGGTCAGTCAATTCCGTTATCCGCTGTGGCAAGCCAAACCGATCCAGCCGCCTGAGGGTGTGAACCTGGCCGGCTCTTCCAGCGAGTTCGTCAGTGTCTCGCCGGGCAACGTGTACATCCCGTTGGGCAACCTGAAACCGGGCCTGTATCTGGTGGAAGCGTTGATCGGCAAATACCGCGCGACCACCATGGTTTTCGTCTCTAACACCGTGGCCGTGAGCAAGATTGCCGGCGATGAATTGCTGGTGTGGGCCGCGCGCAAACACGAAGGCAGTTCGGTGCCCAAGGTCAATGTGCTGTGGACCGACGGCCTGGGCGTGATGAGCAGTGGCGCGACTGACGTCGACGGTTTGCTGCGTCTGAAACACGTGAGCCCGGAGCGTTCGTTCGTGATCGGCGAAGACGAAGAGGGCGGGGTGTTCGTCTCCGAGAACTTCTATTACGACAGCGAAATCTACGACACCAAACTCTATGCCTTCACCGACCGCCCGCTGTATCGGCCAGGGGATTGGGTGTCGCTGAAAATCGTCGGTCGCGAGTTCAAGAATGCGCGGGACTCCGTGGCACCGAGCGCTGCCGACGTCAACGTCACCATACTCGACGCCACTGGCACTGCGCTGCAATCGCTGGCGCTGAAACTCGATTCCAAGGCCGGTACCCAGGGCCGTTTCCAGTTGCCGGACAACGCGGTGGCGGGCGGTTATGAACTGCGTTTCAGCTACAAGGATCAGGCCTACAGCAGTGCCTTCCGTGTCGCTGAATACATCAAGCCGCACTTCGAGATTTCCCTGAACCTGGCCAAGCAGGATTACCGCACCGGCGAACCGGTGAAGGGCAGTCTGGTGTTGCTGTACCCGGACGGCAAGCCGGTGGCCAATGCCAAGGTGAGCCTGAGCTTGCGCGCCCAACAATTGTCGATGGTCGATAACGAACTGCAATACCTCGGGCAATTCCCGGTGGAGTTGACCAGCGCCGAACTGACCACCGATTCCAAGGGCAACGCGAGCCTCGATCTGCCCGCCGCCGAGAAACCGAGCCGCTACATGCTCACCGTGTTCGCCAGTGACGGCGCGGCGTATCGGGTCAAGACCACCAAGGAAATCCTCATCGACCGCGGTGCTGCGAGCTTCCGCTTGAGCGCGCCGCAACGGTTCAGCGCGGTGGGCGGCAAGGTTGCATTCAGCTATGCCAACGAAGGTGGCAGCGAGCAGAGCAAAGCGGTCAACCCGAGCAGCTACAGCTGGGTGCGACTCGAAGATCAAACCACTGGCGAAGGTAAACTCGGCGCCAAAGATAAAGGCTTCACTCTGGCCTTCGACCGCCCGGGCACTTACAACCTGACACTGAAGGATGACCATGGCCGCGTACTTGGCGCGACCGGTCATTCGGTCACTGGTGATGGCGTCAAAGCCGTGCCCGGTACCGTGGGAATCGTCCTCGACAAGCCCGAGTACAAGGCCGGCGAAGAAGCCCTCGCATTGATCACTTTCCCCGAGCCGATCATTGATGCGCTGTTGTCGCTTGAGCGTGACAAGGTCGAGGCCACCGCGCTGCTGTCCAAGGGCAGCGACTGGCTGAAGATGGAAAAAATCAGCGACACCCAATACCGCGCGCGCATCCTGGTGAAGGACAACTTCGCGCCGAACCTGACGTTCTCGGTTCTTTACACCAAGGGTGGCCAATACAGCTTCCAGAACGCTGGCATCAAGGTGATCGCGCCGCAAATCGACGTGGCAATCACCACCGACAAAGAGGCATATCAGCCCGGCGATACCGTGTCGGTTGACCTGACCACTCAGTTCGCCGGCAAGCCGATTCCGGCGCACCTGACGGTCAGCGTGGTCGATGAAATGGTCTACGCGCTGCAACCGGAAGTCGCCCCGACCATCGATCAATTCTTCTATCACCCGCGCCGCAACAACGTGCGCACCAGCGCCAGTTTATCGTTCATCAGCTACGACGTGGCATTGCCGGGCAGCCCTGGCGCGCCGGGTAAAGCCAATCGCAGCGAGCGTGGCGTGAAAGTGCTGGAGCGGCCGCGTCGCGAAGACGTCGACACCGCCGCGTGGCAGCCTGAATTGATCACCGATGCGAATGGCAAAACCCGCTTTACCTTCAAAATGCCGGACTCTCTGACCCGCTGGCGCATCACCGCCCGGGCCATCGCCGATGACGGCCAGGTCGGGCAGAAGAAGCAGTTCGTTCGCTCGGAAAAACCGCTGTACCTGAAGTGGAGCGGCCCGAGCAAATTCCGCAACGGCGACAAACCGGATCTCGGTGTGTTCGCGTTCAGTCAGGCCGAGAAACCGGTCAAGGCTGAGCTGGTGATTCATTACGCTGGCGCCGAACAACGTGTGCCGGTCACGTTGAACAACGGCATCAACTACATCGCATTGCCAGCGTTCACAGTGGCCAATGGCGAGTGGACCGCCGAGCTGGTGCAGGACGGCAAAACCGCGGATGCCCTGGCCGTGCGTCTGACCGCGACCGGCGAAGGCTGGCAGGTGACTCAGAGTCAAAGTCTGGACGTGGCCAGCGGTGATACGCCGCTGACCTTGCCGGCAGACGCCACGGATATTCGTCTGCGTCTGGATGACAGTCCGCAAGCGCTGTTCCGTTCGGCGCTTGATGATCTGCTGAGCTATCCGTACGGCGGCGTCGAACAAACCGCCAGCCGTTTGCTGCCGCTGAGCATCGCTTATCCGACCTTGTCGTCGAACCCGCAGATCCGCGATCGCTTGCGTTTGACCATGCAAAACAGCCGCCTGCGCTTGGTGCAAATGGCCGGCCCATCGGCGAGCTTCACCTGGTGGGGCTATGACGGTGAGCCAGATGCGTTCCTCACCGCGTATGCCTATTACGCCGACTGGCACGCCAGCAAAGCACTGGAACTGAGCTTGCCGCCGGAGCATTGGCAGCGGGTGCTGGAGGTGTACGCCAAGCAGTCGCAGAACACGCCGCTGTTGCAGCGGGCCTTGATTCTGTCGTTTGCCAAACAGATGCAATTGCCGGTGAACACACTGCTCAGCGGTTTGATCGACGACCTGGTGAAAGCCGGCGAAGGCCATGCGGCGAGCATGATGGACGACGGCGCAGAGAGCCTGGTCATGAACGATCCGGATTCGGCATTGGGACTGGCCAGCGCTCGAGTGCTGACTGCATCCTTGGCGCGTCAGGCCAAGGTCAATCTGCCGTCGGCGTTCAATGGTCAATTGGAGGCTGCGCAACAACACGTGGCCGCCAGCTCTCAACCGTTTGTCGAAGCGCTGAACCTGTCGCTGCAAGCCTTCGATCAGGCGCATGCGCCAGCGTTGCTGCAACGTCTGTTGCCGCAGCAATCGACCCTGGAACGCGCCTTGGCGCTGACCTGGCTGCAACGCAGCATCGAACAGGCCTCACCGACCATCGCACTGGCACCGGGTGAAGGCTGGAAGAAAGAGCACGGTGATACCGGTGAGATGTATTGGACGTGGCAGGGTTCTGCGCCCGTGCCGACGATGTTGTCGCTGACCGGGGAGCAAGAACGCCCGCTTCGCGCCGCGTTGAGCTTCCAGAGCAAGCAACCGCCGGTGGCCCCGATGGCCGTGACCATCACCCGTCGCCTGTCGCGATTGGTGCCGGGTGACGAAGCGTTCGAATTCAAACTCGAAGCGGTCGGCAGCAAACCGTTGTCCAGCGACAGCCTGTACCTGGACGAACTGATCATCACCAGCAAAGCCGCGAAGCCGCTGCGCTACGGCATGCTCGAAGTGCCGCTGCCACCGGGCGCGGACGTCGAGCGCACCACGTGGGGCATCAAGCTGATGGGCAAGACCGGCACTGAGCCGACTGCGCTGGAGAAGGCCCGTTTCGAACCGGGGCAAATGGCCTACGCGATCCCGGTGGATGCCTTGAGCGGTGAGTTGCGCCTGCGTCATCTGGTGCGCTTCTCGCAAAAGGGTCAGTTCAATCTGCCGCCGGTGCGATTCACTCAGGTCTACGCACCGCAGAACCAGGCTCAGGAACAGAAACCGGCGCTCGGTCAGGTCACGGTTCACTGATATGCCTCGGCGTTTGGTCTGGTTGTTGCTGTGTTTGATGCCTGCGCTAGCGACAGCGCAGGACGAGCCGTTGCGCCTGGGCTTCAAGGGTGAATGGCTTTCATTGAGCCGGACTCAGGTGATCGCGCGCGAGCCATTGCCAGCTGATCTGCAGACGCCGCTGGGCAGTTTGTGGAAGCTGTTTGTCTACGGCTGGCTAGTGGACACCGGCGCGCGTGAACCGGCTTATGAATGTCGCGGGCAATCGAAGGAAGAGGTTTATTGCTGCACCGCGGGCGGCAAGATCGATCGCGATCAGGCGTTGGTGAAGTCCTGCGGCTTGTACTTTGAGCCTGCGCGTCTGGGCATTGCTGGCGCTGAGTGGCGCGAGTATTGGCAGGCGAGACAAGCACCGAAGTGGTTGCTGGATTTGCCGTCGTTGCAACCGCAGACCCGGGTTTCGGTGGCTGAGTTGCTGAAGGTATTGGCCGTGATGCCGGCGCAGGATCAGGCCCGAAGGGTGTTGCTCGATGTGGTGCTGAATGCTGCTGACGGCAATGTTGTGGGCGAACTCGGTGGCCGGTTGCGGGTGAAAACCTGGAGCTGGCTGGGGGATCAGGATCCTTCATCGCGTCAGGGCGGATTTGCTGGCTGGACGGCGGATGGCACACCGATCTGGGCCGGTGGGCGCGGCACCAGTCAAATGGTCTTGCGCAATTACGGTCAGGCACTGGCGACGGTGTTGCCTTCGTCTTGGCCCGCCGAGGCGGGGAAGTGCGTCGAGGTCGGCCTGTTCGCGCGTTATCCGCTGAAACGCGTGCTGTCGGGGGATCGCGTGTTAGCGCCCGGGCCCTTGCAAGGCGACTATCGCGTCGAGTTCACCAACGGCAATCAACTGGATATTCACAGCGACGGCGAGTTGTTCTTGCTCAAAGACAAACTGGTCGCTCGCCTCGACCGCGAAGAATACGTCGCCCGCGTCCTGCAGCGCGAAGCCAGACCGGAACCTGCCGAAGCCGCCAAAGCCCTGAGCGTCGCGATCCGCACCTACCTGCTGCAAAACGCTACCCGCAACGGCGACTGCCTGAGCATCGATGACAGCAGCAGTCGACAGCGCGTCGCCCCACGCCCGGCCGCGCCTGAGTCGCGCAACATCGCTGCGTGGACCAGCGATCTGGTCCTCGCCGGCAGCACCGTCACCTATCACTCCGACCAACCGGGGCCGGACAAACTCTCCTGGCAGCAAGCCGTCGAACAGGCCAACGCCGGTCAACGCTACGACGCCATCCTGCTGCACGCTTATCCGCGCGCCAGCCTCAGCCGCTGGGACAATCCCGTCGCTTCCTGCGAAGCGCTGCCCGCCGCCCGAGACTGGCTGCTCAGCCAACGCCGCGGCTGGCGTCAACGCCTCGAAAGTGAGATCGGCTACAACGAAGTCGGCACTTTCGCCGTCTGCCGATTGGCCTTCGGCCGTCCTTTTGTCGACCGCGAACGCCAGCGCATCTACGTGCGCGGCGTGCTGTCGCTGCAAGACCGCCTCGACCTGACCCACGAATACCTGCACCTGGCCTTCGAAGCACACCCCAACGGCCAGGATGAAACCTACATCGAAGGGCTCGCCCGCCACCTCTTGCTGGAATAGGCCATGAAACTCCGTTACCCACAGGTCCTCCTGTTCCTTTGTTCTTTTTGCGTATGGCCGACCACGTTCGCCGCCGATAGCGCGGTCAAACTCGACACGCCCGTCGGCGGCTGGCACACGGGCGCGCCCGAAGGTGAAGGCGAAAACTTCCGTCAGCCAGTCAATTACCCGGCGTCCTCGGTCAACACACCGGTGGGGCAGGCCAAGACTGCTCGCATCACCGGCCAGATCAAATCCGCCCCCAAGGGCAATGAGCCCGGAAAACTCATCGTCAACGGCGTCAGCATGCCGCTGAAAATCGACCCCGCCGGCCGCTACGATCGCCCGTTCTCATTCCCCAACGGCAGCAACAGCGTTGAGGTCCGCAGCCCCGATGGGCAACAACGCCACCGCACCCAGTTCCTCAACACCAGCGGCGGCGCCACCCCGGCCAAGTTGCGCGTGCTGCTGGCCTGGGACAGCGACGGCACCGACCTCGACCTGCATGTCGTCACGCCCGACGGCGGCCACATCTGGTACGGCGACCGCGTCGCGGCCAACGGCGGCGCACTCGACGTCGACGTCACCACCGGCTACGGCCCGGAAATCTTCGCCATGCCTGTTCCGATCAAGGGGCAGTATCAGGTGTACGTGAACTACTACGGTGGTGGGTATCGCAGTGATGAGGAGGGGCAGGAAGAGGCACAGCAGGCGCTGACCACTGCGCACATCACGGTGATTACGGAGGAGGGGACGCCGAACGAGAAGATGGAAACGTTCCTGGTGCCGATGCGGGCGGTGGGGGAGTTGACGTTGGTTAAGGGGTTTAGTTATCCGAGAATGAAATAGTCGCAGCAGTGCTGCGACTATTGGCTTGGGCCAGGCAAATCAAAATTGGCAGACTTTACCCAATCTGTAGCAGCTGCCGAGCCCGCGAGGCTGCGTTCGAGGGCGAAGTCCTCGCATATGCGGGGTACACGGTCCTCCTGAAAGAACCAGTTGCCTGATTTTACGACTGCTTCGCAGCCGGACGCAGGCTTCGCCAGCTGCTACAAGGCGAGCGGTGCAGGCAGTCAATACCGAGTTGATTGAATTGCACTGGCAGGTCGGGGCTTACATCAGCCGGAAGATCGAAGCGGCGGAGTGGGGGATGGAGTGGTCGCTCAGCTGGCTACTCACCTCGCGCGTACTCAGCCGGGATTGCGTGGTTTTACCAGGGCTAATCTCTTTCGCATGCGCAAGTTTTACGAGGCATACAGGCATGAGGCAATTGTCGCAGCACTGCTGCGACAATTGCCCTGGACCCAAAACCTGATCATTCTCAACCAAAGCAAACGCCCGGAAGAGCGTGAGTTTTACCTGCGCATGGCGATTCAGGAAGTGGTCGAGCCGGGAGTTGGAGCGCCAATTCAAAGCCGCATTATTCGAGCGTAGCGTCATCAGTCCCCTAAAAGTCTCACCACTGGTGAGACAAATGCATCCCGAAGCCTTGAGCGTGTTCAAGGACACCTACATGGTCGAGTTTCTCGATTTGGCGCACGGTCATGTCGAGGCTGATTTGCATGGCGGGTTACTGCGCAGGCTCAGGGATTTTCTGATCGAGCTGGGGCGTGACTTTTGTTTCATTGGTTCTCAATCCGTTGCAGGTTGGCGGTCGTGATTTTGCGTTGGACCTGCTGTTCTTCCATCGCGGGCTCAATTGCCTGGTGGCGATTGAGCTCAAGGTCGGGCGCTTCGAGCCAGAATACCTCGGCAAGCTGGACTTCTATCTTGAAGCTTTGGATCGCAATGTCCGCAAACCCCATGAAAACCCGGCGCTTGGGGGTCTTGCTGTGCGCCAGCAAAGATGACGAAGTCGTCGAGTACGCCCTGAACCGTTCACTTTCACCGGCATTGATCGCGGAATATCAGACTCAACTGCCTGACAAGAAACTGTTGCAGGCCAAGTTGCATGAGTTTTATGCGCTGAATGCTGACGAGTAAACCAGCGGTTATATTTGAGGGTGTTCTTGCGGGCCTCATCGAGGGCAAGCCCGCTCCCACAGTGATCGGTGTCGTTCACAAATCTTTTGGTCAAAGCAGATACCTGTGGGAGCGGGCTTGCCCGCGATGAGGCCAGTCATTCCAGCACAAAACCAAAGTGAGATTAAGTCTCGCCCAGAGCCCAGTCAGCGATGTAGATAACGTGTTTCCTTTCCGACGATCAGCCCACAGTTTCGTCTCGCCAACGGAGAAACCTGCCGCAAAGCGTTGTCGTATCAGCAGCAGGCATATCGCCTTCAATTGCAGAGGAAGTGAAATGAGCGCGAGACCCATGCTGGGCGTGTGGATGTTGGCTGCGATGGGCTCAGTCATGTTGACGCCGGCGTCAGCGGATCACTGGCGAGGCGGGCGCGAAGGGGGCGAGTGGAAGGACGAGTACTGGGACGGGCCATGCAAGGTAAAGATCGAATCCAAAAACGATGAATACAAGGAAGAGATCAAATGCCCGAATGGCCGCGGCGCCAGTTGGCGTCGTGGCGAGTGGAAAGACGAATACCGGGAGCGTGGCTGCAAGGTCAAGATCGAAGCCAAGCGGGATGAGTACAAGAAAGAGGTCAAATGCGACGACGATTGATCGGTTGTTCGGGCTACGCTGTTCTCGCATGACTGATGTTAATCAATGACTGCAACAGGAGGACCGCATCATGAAAGCCTTGCTCAGAAGCATCGGACTGTCATCGCTGTTGGTGGCCACTGCGGCGTTCGCTCATCACGGCTGGAGTGAATACGACTCCAGCAACTCCATGCAGCTGAACGGAACCATCGAGGAATCCGGTTATTCCCATCCGCACGGGCTCTTGCGTCTCAAAACAGCCGACAAGACGTGGGTCATCGTTCTGGCCCCGCCATCGCGGATGGAGAACCGTGGGCTGTCGAAGGACATGCTGAATGTCGGTACGACGGCTACTGTGGTCGGCTATCCGAATCGAAACAAACCTGAAGAACTGCGAGCCGAACGCATCACCATCGGCGATAAAACCACCGAGTTGCGCTGATGGACACCACAAGTGCCCGCGCGGGAACAGGTCCGGACAGCTGGCTGGACTGTCTGGATGACTCGCGGCTTGGGCTGGCCATGCGCGGCGAGCTGTGGCTGTACCCGATCGTCGAGGTGGTTCATATCATTGGCTTCGTGGTGCTTGTGGGCTCGGTCTTCATGTTCGATCTGCGGGTGCTTGGGCTGTCCAAGGACATTGCGGTGACGGCCCTGGCTCGCCATCTGCTGAGATGGTCCCTCGCTGCCCTGCTATTGATCGTGCCGGCTGGGCTGATGATGTTTACCGCCCATCCCCATGACTTCGCTACCAATAATATTTTCATTTTGAAACTGAGCCTGATAGCTACGGCGGGGGTCAATGCAGCGCTTTTCCACGTGGGTGTATACCGTTCAGTCAGCCGATGGAACACAGGCGTCGCGGCACCGGCCATTGCAAAAGTGCAGGCAGTGCTTTCGATGGGGTTATGGGTCACCGTGGTGTTTTGCGGCCGTCTATTGGCCTACACCTGACTCACAACGCAGCACCCAGCATCTTTAGATAAAGAGGGCTCTCGGATATCGAATTGTGGCCCGTGCCCGGTATCACCTGCAGCGTGGCCACGCCCTTGGCGAAATGCATGTAGAGCCGTTCCGTGCTTGAGCGCGGTATGACTTCGTCGTGCTCGGCGGCGATCAACAGCGTCGGTATGGTGATGTGTGCGGCGTATTTCCACGATTCGTATTTGTCCTGAAGCAGCCACTTCACCGGGAACCAGCGGAACTGGCGTACGGCGAGGTCTTCAAGGCTGCTGTAAGGCGATATCAGAATCAGCCGCGAAGCCGGGCGCTGGCTGGCGAGGCGCACGGCGACGCCCGAGCCCAGGCTGCGACCCACCACGGCGATGGAGGGATGGGTGTTGTAGACCATGTCGAACAGGGTCATGGCATCGCGCTGAATCGCTTCCTCGGACGGCGACCCGGAACTGCCACCGTAGCCTCGGTAATGCAGCAAGTAGATCGCATGATCCGCAAAGGCTTGCGAGAAGTCGGGCAGATTACGGGAAACGTCTTCGGCATTGCCGCCGAAGTAGATCAACGCCTTCGGGCCGTCGTGCGGCCTGACGGTCACCCGCACCTGTGCATCGGCGACTTGCAGCGTCAGCAGTGTTTCGGGCGCGTCGATGGCGCGTGGCTGCGGGTAGTAGATCAGGGCGCGCTGAAACACGAACAGCGCCGCGCAGAGCATCAGATACGCAACGGCAACGAATGCGAAGAGAGACATCAGGGTTCGCGACATTCGGCTAAGTTTAGTGGACGACATGGACTGCTCTGGCCTGACGACGGCTATCGCTTGAGCGCTGTCAGAGTGTAGTACATCGATAGTTGCCATACGGGGAGCGCACCGATGCCTGAGGTTCGACGCTTGTATCCGGGCGATGCGCCATGACAGCCACCGGCGCGCTGAAATGGGTCAAGGTTCTGCCGTCCGAACGAACGGCCCTGATGCTGGGTTTCGCCTTCCATTTCTGCGTGCTCGCCAGTTATTACCTGGTGCGACCCTTGCGCGACGCCTTGGGCCTGGAGGGCGGTGCCGACAAGTTGCAGTGGCTGTTCACCGCCACTTTTGTGGTGATGCTGGTGATGGTGCCGCTGTTCGGCGCGCTGGTTTCGCGGCTGCCTGCCATGCGTTTCGTGCCGTTGATTTATCGCGTGATTGCTTTGTCGATGCTGGTGTTTGGTGTGCTGATCGCCAATCACATTGCGCCGGTGGCGGTGGGGCGGGTGTTTTTCGTCTGGATCAGCATCTACAACCTGTTCATCGTGTCGATTTTCTGGAGCGTGCTGGTCGACCGCTTTTCCAGCGAGCAAGGGCGGCGGCTGTTCGGTTTCATTGCGGCGGGCGGCACCCTGGGCACGTTCATCGGGCCGTTGCTGGCGGCGACCATGGCCACGAATCTTGGGCCGGTGGCGTTGACCATTGCGGCGGCCGTGTTGCTGGAATGTGCGGTGCGTTGCTATCGGGCGCTGTTGTCGCGCACAGCGTCGCAGTCCGGCAGCCACTGGCTGGATGAGCGGCGCATGGGCGGCAGCATGCTGGCCGGGATCACGCTGATCCTGCGCTCGCGCTATCTGATGGGGCTGGTGCTGTTCATGCTGTTGCACACCAGTGCCGCGACCTTGCTGTATTTCGAACAGGGACGGATTGTGGCTGGCAGCTATGCTGATGTGGCCAGCAGGACGCAATTCTTCGCTGTGGTCGATTTGATCGTGTCGGCGCTGACGTTGCTATTTCAACTGCTGTTGACCGCGCCGTTGATCCGCCTGATCGGTATCGGCGGGGCGCTGGTGGCATTGCCGTTGGCGACGATTGTGGCGTTCAGCGCCATGGCCTTGGCGCCCGTGCCTGCAACCGTCGCGCTGGCGCAAGGGCTGCGTCGCGCCGTCGAGTTCGCCATCGTGCGCCCGGCGCGAGAAGTGCTGTGGACGGTGGTGAGCCGCGAGGAAAAGTACAAGGCCAAGAATGTGATCGAAACCCTGGTGTATCGCGGCGGCGATGCCGCCAGTGGCTGGCTCTCCGCCGGGTTGACGGCGCTGGGCGCGGGGTTTGGGCTGGTGGCGGTGATGATTGTGCCGTTCGCCGGGCTGTGGGGCTGGTTATGCCTGTGGCTGGCCAGACGACAGGAGCAAAAGGCGACCATGAATGAACAGTCAGGGGGAATTCCATGACCGATCCTGCTGTCTTCACGCGTAGAAGACTACTCACGCTGGCTGCCGGTGTTTCGGCGGTCTTCACCTTCGATCCGGCCTTTGCTGCATCGGCGCCGTCGACGGAAACAGGAGGCAAGAACATGCTGACCCGAGCCATTCCTTCCAGCAACGAGCCGTTACCCATGGTCGGGTTGGGCACCTATCGCGGCTTTGATGTCGCGCCTTCCGACGCTGCCTACAAGCAGCTGCCCGCCGTGCTCATCGCGTTGTTCGAGAAGGGCGGCACGGTGATCGACAGCTCGCCGATGTATGGTCGCGCCGAGCAGACGACCGGTGAATTGCTGTCGATCCATCGACCTCGTTCGCCTGCGTTTCTGGCCACCAAGGTCTGGACCCGTGGTCGCGAAGAAGGCATCGCGCAGATGGAACAGTCGTTCAAGCTGCTGCAGACCGACCGTATCGATCTGATGCAGATTCACAACCTGCTGGACTGGAAAACCCACCTGCCCACCCTGCGCGAATGGAAGGCAGAAGGGCGCATCCGCTACATCGGCATCACCCATTACACCGCGTCGGCCTATGACGAAGTGGAGGCCGTGTTGAAAGCCGAGCCGATGGACTTTTTGCAGATCAACTATGCCCTGGACGACCGTGGTGTCGAGAAGCGAATCCTGCCGCTGTGTCGCGAGCGCGGTGTGGCGGTGATCTGTAATCGGCCTTTCGGCGGCGGCAGTTTGCTCGCTCGATTGAAAGGCACACCGCTGCCGGGATGGGCCGCGCAAGTGGGGGTCAGCAGTTGGGCGCAACTGGCGCTCAAGTTCCTGCTGGCTCATCCGGCGGTGACCTGTGTCATCCCCGGCACGAGTAACCCGCGTTACATGGCGGAAAACGCCGGTGCCGGTTTCGGCCCGATGCTGACGGATGCGCAGCGCCAACAGTTGATGGCCTTGGTGGGGTAGTCGTGTTGGCAGGTTTCGTTAGGCCGCAACGTAATCTGTAGCAGCTGCCGAAGGCTGCGTTCGGCTGCGAAGCAGTCGTAAACCCTGAATGCGCAGTGTGCCTGACGGACTGCGGTGCCTGATTTTACGACTGCTGCGCAGCCGAACGCAGGCTTCGCCAGCTGCTACAAGGGAGCGCGTCGCTGCTGAAAAGGCTTAACTGACTGACATTCCAGCGGTCGGCATCGCGTCGGCAGTCTCCAGCGGAATCTCCAGAGTGAAAACCGCGCCATGGCCCGGTCCATCGCTATGGACACGCAGGTGCCCGTTCATCTCTACCGCCGCGAGCGCGCAACTGTGCAGGCCAAAACCATGACCTTCCTTGCGCGTGGTGAAACCGTGATTGAAGATGCGGGTGATGTTCTCGGCAGCGATCCCTTCGCCCTGATCTTCTACGCTGAGGCGCAGTGTTACGTTATCGATAACCTTGATGCCCAGCGTCATATGCCGCTGATGGTCGCTGACCTTGGACATCGCATATTTGGCATTGCTGATCAGATTGATCAGGATCAACAGCAGCCGGTGTTTGTCGCCGATGATCGTTGGCGTGTCCTGATAGTCCTTGGTGACGACGACATGGTGCCGGCTCAAGGCGCCGGAATTCATGCGCAACGCATCCTCGAACAGATCGACGACGTTCAACGGCTCGACCAGCCTGGCCGCGCCGGCATAGGCCTGTTGAGTGGAAACGATGTCCTTGATGTGATCGATGCTTTTGGTGAGTTGTGACAGTTCGTCGACGATGCTCGCCTGCTCGGTCGCGATGGAGTCGACCAGTTGATTGAGGTAACCGCGAAGCAGTTTGCCTTTGTCATCGAAGGTCATGAACTGCCCCAAGTCTTCGGCATGTTCGTTCATCATGTTTACCGCTTTGCCCAATCCAAGGGTTTTGCTCATCGCCAATTTGCGGGTGATCAAATCTGCCGAGACGTTAACGCTGTTCAGCACATTGCCGACATTGTGCAGCACATTGGTTGCGATCTCCGCCATGCCGGCCATGCGCGCGGCATCGACCAGTTCACGTTCGGCCTCGATCAACTCGCGGGTGCGCTCCTCGACGCGTTGCTCCAGTCGCTCGTTTGCCGTTTGCAACTCGTTGTTCATCTTGTTGATCACGGCATAACTGCGAACCAGCCGGGCCGCCAGGTACAACAACAGCAGCGCCATGATGCCGGCGCATATCCCGAGATAAAGGTGATATTGGCGGTCTGTCGCGCCGGTGCGCCGTTGGGTCTCGTTCAATAATTCGTTGATGCTGTCCAGTTGCTGTGCGACCGGAATCACACTGATGCGATCGAGCAGGTCATTGACGATTGGCTGCTCTCGAACGATGGCGTTTACATGCTCGACAAATGCAGTGAAAGGCAGGCGTCGTTCTGGTGGCAGTTGCTCGACGTATTCACTGAGTTCATTTAGCTGATGGGCGATCTCTTCAGCTTTGTCACGGGATACATAGAGCGCGTATTCGAGTGTTGTCAACGTAATATCGAACACCTGGGCGGACGCCGTTACAAGCTCCAATGGCTGTTTGTCGCTGAGGTCTTTCAGCGATGCCTGAATGTCATCTTCGATCTCAGGCAAGGCATCCAGTGAAGTTCGCAACATGGTGTTGTGCTGTTTGAATTGCTCAACCAATCGGGTTTTGTTTTCCAGTGCATCCAGATAACCCTGCCGTCGAGATTGCCAAAGGGTCGAAAGTGGGCCGGTAGCATTGAGGTTGTCGAGTTGTTCCCATCGCGGCTCTGCTTCAGGATGCGCCACCAGAAGCAGGTTGTTGTTCATGCCGATTTTTGCTCTTAGAATCTTCACGTTCCAATTGGCATCGAACTGCTTGAGTTGGCGAACGAAGTCGCGCGACTCGAAGTAGGTCGATGTGTCGTAGGAATAGGATTTGATCAGCAAAAATATCAGTACGCTGAAAAGGGTCAGCGCAATGACGCCCAGGGCAGTCCATTTGTAATGATTGGAACGCTTCATTGCGACATTCCTCCCTGGGCCATCCTGAGCGAGAGGTCTTGCCAACGGTTAATGATTTCCATTTTTGCGCTCCCTGCAAAATGGCGATAATCACCACATTGTTTGTAAGCCTAGCGTTGTTGGCGGACAGCGTCGGAAAAACACTGAATGAACTCCCCTCCCACAATCGATCACGGTCACGGTAGCGGTAATGCCGGGGCTGGTTTCAGCGGCAGCAGAGGCGGAAATTCCTCGGGTGTGAGTGTTTCCTTTTCCAACAACAGGCGGGCCCCCTCATCCAGGTCTGCCCGGCGACTTTCCAGCAATGCCTTGGCCCGTTGATAGGCTTCATCGAGCAGGGCGCGAATACCCAGGTCGATTTCCCGGGCGGTCTGTTCCGAATAATCCTTCTCGCCCACCGTGGCCATGCGATCTCCCAGGTACGTTGCGTTTTGCCGCTCCAGCACCGACTGCCCGAGTTCGGCGCTCATGCCGAACCGGGTGATCAATTGCCGGGCGATATCGGTCGCGCGGCCCAGATCATCGGCGGCCCCGGTGGAGATCTGGCCAAAGGCAAGGTACTCGGCAGCGCGGCCGGCCATCAGCACCACAATCCGGTCTTTGAGCGTCTGGCAACTGATGACGAAATGATCCTCGGTCGGTCGCTGCAGGGTATAGCCGAGCGAGCCGATGGCGCGGGGCACGATCGACACTTTATGTACCGGGTCCATCGCCGGCAGCGTGCTGGCGGCCAAGGCATGCCCCATTTCGTGATAGGCCACCACCCGGCGCTCCTCGGGATCGAGCAGGCTGCTCTTGCGTTCGAGCCCCGCGATAAGGCGTTCTACCGCCGCGGTGAAGTCGTTCAGGTTGATCGCCTCGGCACCGCGCCGGGTGGCGACGATGGCCGCTTCGTTCACCAGGTTGGCCAGATCGGCGCCGGTGAAACCGGTGGTGATTTCAGCGATACGCGCGCCATCGAGCCCTGGCTCTACGGTGACTTTCTGCAAATGAACTTTAAGGATCGCTTCCCGCCCTTTGCGATCGGGACGGTCGATCAGAATCTGCCGGTCGAAGCGGCCAGCCCGCAACAGCGCCGGATCGAGGACCTCCGGCCGGTTGGTCGCGGCCAGCAACACGACGCCCTCACGGGGATCGAAGCCGTCCAGTTCGGCCAGCAACTGGTTGAGGGTCTGTTCTTTTTCGTCATTGCCACCCAGCGTACCGACGCCGCGCATCTTGCCCAGCGCGTCGAGTTCATCGATGAAGATGATGCAGGGCGCCGCTTGGCGTGCCTGTTCGAACAGGTCGCGTACCCGGGCAGCCCCGACCCCGACGAACATCTCGACGAACTCGGACCCCGAGATCGAGAAGAACGGCACACCGGCTTCACCGGCGATGGCTTTGGCCACCAGCGTCTTGCCGGTGCCGGGCGGGCCGACCAGCAAGGTGCCCTTGGGAATGTGCGCGCCCAAGCGTTCATATCGGGCCGTGTCCTTGAGGAACGAGACGATTTCCACCAGTTCAGCCTTGGCTTCGTCGATGCCCGCGACATCGGCGAAGGTCACCCCGGTGTCGCGCTCGACAAAGACCCTGGCCCGGGACTTGCCGACATTCATCAGCCCGCCAAGGCCTTGTTTGTCCGCCATCCCGCGCAACAGGAAACTCCAGAACACCATGATCAGAATAAACGGCAACAACCAGCCCAACAGGCTGCTCATAAAGGTGTTTTCGGTGGTTCCGGTAAAACCGACGCCCGATTGAGACAGTTCGGTCGCCAGCGCCGGATCGACCCGCACCGTGGAGAACCGGTCGCGTCCGTCAATGGGCTCTTGCAACTTGCCGCTGATCTGGTCTTTATCGACCTGTAAATCACTGACTTTTTGCTCGTTCAACAACTGCAGGAATTGGCTGTAGGGGAGAGGCTGCACCGCTTGGCGCTCGCCAAAAAATATCTGCATGAGGCTCAGCACGATAAAAGCGATCGCGAAGTAGGACAGGTTCCACTGTTCGTTCTTTTTCATGGCCTTGGCTCAGCGTGAGAACGCAGGGGCGTTCATAACGAGCGCGCCCCTGATGCCGTGTAGCAGCTGGCGAAGCCTGCGTTCGGCTGCGAAGCAGTCGTGAATCCGACTGACGCGGTCTGCCTGACACACTGCAATCTCTGGTTTCACGACTGCTTCGCAGCCGAACGCAGCCTCGCGGGCTCGGCAGCTGCTACAGAGAATATGTTGCGGCAACTGACAGGCATTAGCCGGCCCGCCCGGTTATTTTTTAGACCACATGAAAAAAGCCCCGTGCCGGTTTCCCGACAAGGGGCTTTTTTGTTTCGCGAGGACTGTTCGGATTCAGCTGGATTTGATCTGCACCTTTTTGTCCGCATTCATGGCTTCGGGCTTCTTCGGCAGCGAAATGCTCAGCACGCCTTTGCTGAAATTCGCTTCGATCTTGTCGGCATCAACCCCTTTGGGCAGGCTGAATGCCCGCTGGAAGGAGCCATAGTGACGTTCTGACAGGTGATAGCCCTTTCTTTTCTCTTCCTTGTCCTCTTTCTTTTCACCTTTGATGATCAGATTGCCGTTAGACAATTTGATGTCGATATTTTCCTGATCCATGCCTGGCAATTCAGCGGTGATTTCGAAGCTCTCATCCTTCTCGGTAATGTCCACCGCAGGCAGGCTGCGACCGATAAATTCCCGACTCCAGAACGGTTCGACATCGAACAGTCCACGCCGAAAAGGCGTCAGGGCCGAGCCGCGATTGAAGTCTTCGAACAGGTGATCGACTTGTTGACGCAGTTTTTCCAAGGGCCGCCAAGGGTCTGTTGCCAGCGGTTGCTGATCGGTTTTTTCGTTCTCGTTTTCAGTGCCGGTTTGCACCGGCATTTTTTTCTCGACATTGGCCATTTTTCATTCCTCCTATCGAGTACGACGGTGAACCGGGAACATCTTGGAGGCCGGTCCATCACGACAAATTCAGGCCTTGCCTTAAAAGATTAGTCTTCCTGCGGCCCCCAGGCCGACCAACAGTCGGTTTCTGATGCGAATCGTCTATCTCGAGAACTTGCGCGCACCGACCACGCAAAGGATCACCGCAACGGTCACACCCAACATGCCAAGGCTGACGTGCTCATGCAGCAGCGTGGCCGCGAGCGCCAGGCCAAAAAACGGCTGCAGCAGTTGCAGCTGACCGACGGCGGCAATCCCGCCCTGAGCCAGCCCGCGGTACCAGAACACGAAGCCAAGAAACATGCTGAACAGTGAGACATAAGCCAGGCTGAACCATGCGGTCGGGGTGATTCCCGAGAGCGAAGGCGGGGCCAGGAACCAGGTCAGCGGGATCATGACGGGCAACGACAGCACCAGGGCCCAGGAAATCACCTGCCAGCCGCCCAGTGTTCTCGAAAGCTTCGCCCCTTCGGCATAGCCCAGTCCGCAGGCGAGGATGGCCAGCAACATCAGGATGTCTCCGGCAGGAGAGGCGGTCAGGCCTTGGGAGACGGCAAACCCCACCACCAGCAGGCTTCCCAGCACCGAGAAAACCCAGAAAACCGGCCGCGGACGTTCGCCACCGCGCCAGACCCCGAAGGCTGCGGTGGCCAATGGCAGCAGGCCAACGAAGACGATGGAATGCGCGGACGTCACATATTGCAGCGCCAGCGCCGTCAGCAGCGGAAACCCCAATACAACGCCCAGAGCCACGATTGCCAGAGAAACAAGCTGACTTTTGGCCGGCCGTTTCTCGTTGAAAAGCAGCAGCATGCACAGCGCCAGAAGGGCTGCGATACTGGCCCGGGCAACCGTCAAAAAGATCGGGTCAAATTCCAGAACGGCCACCCGTGTCGCGGGCAGCGAGCCGCTGAAAATGAGCACGCCAATGAACCCGTTGAGCCAGCCGCTCGCGGTCTTTTCCGTGGTGTGGGTTTGCAGGTTCGATGTGCGTTCCATTGAGGATCCCCTTTATGCAGGTTGCATGGGAGGCATCGTATGGACGAAACTCAATACAATCAAAATATTGTCATGGATACACTTGCGCATGCCTCGTTCACGCTACAAATCACTGGTGGATGCGTTTGCGGCGGATATCCGTTCAGGACGACTGTTGCCGGGCACGCGCTTGCCGCCCCACCGTCAGTTGGCGGCAACCGAAGGGCTGGCTCTGGTGACGGCAACCCGGGTCTATGCGGAGCTGGAAGCCATGGGACTGGTCAGCGGGGAAGCGGGGCGGGGGACGTTCGTCCGGGAAACCTCATGGTCGCCAAACCAGGCAATCGACCAGCATGCGGTTGCCGCTGGCATGACCGACCTGAACTTCAACTATCCGGCGCTTCCCGGGCAGGCAGAGCTATTGAGAAATGCCCTGCGCCAGCTCGCAGCGGCCGGCGATCTGGAATCGCTGCTGCGCTATCAGCCGCATGCGGGGCGCCCGCACGAACGCGCCTCTGTGGCACGCCATTTACAAGTCCGGGGTTTGACGGTTGAGGCGGACCAAGTGCTGATCGTCACCGGTGCCCAGCAGGGGCTGGCCGTGACAATGATGGCGCTGCTGCAACCCGGTGACGTGATTGCGGCGGATGCATTGACCTATTCAGGCTTCAAGGCCCTGGCCGATTCACTGCACCTCGAAATCGTGCCCATTCCGGTGCTCGATCACGGGCCTGATCTGGAGGCGCTGGAAAGCCTGTGCCGGCATAGACGCGTGCGGGCCGTTTACACAATGCCGACCCTGCACAATCCGCTGGGATGGGTGATGAGTGCCGATCAACGCGAGTATCTGGTGACGATTGCGCGCCGGCATGAGCTGCTGATCATCGAGGACGCCGCTTACGCCTTCCTGGCGGAAAATCCGCCCGCACCGCTGGCGGTACTCGCCCCCGAGAGGACGGTTTACGTGTCGGGGCTCTCCAAGAGTGTGGCCACCGGCTTGCGCGTAGGCTTCGTCGTCGCGCCTCTTCAACACGTACCCGCGCTGGAGCGCACGATCAAAGCGACCACCTGGAACACCCCTGGCGTGATGACGGCGATCGCCACTGCATGGCTCGACGACGGCACCGTCATGCAACTGGAAGCTGAAAAGCGTCAGGACGCGCAAGCGAGGCAAGTCGTGGCCGGCGAGGTACTGGCGGGGCTGCGCTGCATTCGCCATCCATCGTCGTATTTTCTGTGGCTGCCATTGTCGGAAGACGCACGGGCCGACCAGATCGCCATGGCGTTGATGCGGGAAAATGTCTCGGTTTCAACTGCTGAACCGTTTGCCACTTCGGCCAACGTCCCGCACGCGTTTCGCCTGGCGCTGGGTTCGGTAGAAATGGGCGCGCTTCGGGAGGCGCTGGAAAAAGTGAAGTGGATGATTGGGGCGTATTCGTAATAAGCCGCTACGCAATCCTTGTAGCAGCTGTCGAGCCCCAGCGAGGCTGCGAAGCAGTCGTGAATCCGGCCAATGCGGTCTGCCTGACGTACCGCAATCTCTGATTTTACGACTGCTTCGCAGCCGAACGCAGCCTCGCTGGGGCTCGACAGCTGCTACAGCCGAACGCAGGCTTCGCCAGCTGCTACAGATCGCATTTATTCCCGCACCTAGCGTAACCAGCAATTATTTGCTTAAGTCCAGCTATCGCAGCCATGTCGGTGTGGTACTTCAATCCCTGAAGGGCGCTTCAACCGGAGAATCCCATGCCCCCTCGATTCCCGCGTTTCGCCGCATTGCTCGCCATCCTCCTGGTCGGCACTTTGCCCAGCGCCCACGCCGTCGAATACACCCAAGTCAACACCACCGCTAGCAAGATATCTTTCACCTATAACCAGTTCGGCTCCAGGGCGTACGGCACCTTCGGCAAGTTCGACGTCACGCTCGATTTCGATACGCAAAACCCCGAATCGGCCCAAGCCAAGATGATCATCGACCTTGCCAGCATCGAAGCCGGGGGCAGCGATGCCAACAATGAGCTGCAAAAACCTGCCTGGTTCAACACGGCGAAGTATCCGGTGGCGACCTTTGAATCGACCGGGGTGGAAGCACTGGGCGACCAACGCTACTTGATCACCGGCAACCTCACGCTCAGGGGCATGACGCGCGAGTTGCAGGTGAAGGTGCAGTTGAAGCCGGAACATGCCATCGGGATCTTCGATGGCGACATCGTTGTGAAACGCAGCGACTTCAATATCGGGGAAGGGGAGTGGGGCGACAAGGTTGTCTCCAACGACATCAGCATCCGCTTTCGCATCGTCGCGCCCGAGCAGTGATTTTCCTGTAGGGGGCTCGATCTGTGACAATAGCGGGGCTGATGCTCAGTAAGCCTTAACCCGGAGTCAGAAACGCAATGCCCCAGCTCACCCACTTTGCCACTCCGTGCCCGGAGCCCATCAACAGCCAGATCCTGCAGATGGTCGTCGACAATTTAACCGACATCAGCATGGTGGGCATCGCGCCGAGCAACCCGTTGTACAACGTGTATCAATACGCGGTGGGTTATGAGGTTCATCTCTACCTCGAAGCGCTTGGTGGCGCCAAAAGCATCGCTGTCGAACTGATCGTCGCAATGGACGATGAAGACCCTGAAAAGGTCATCGGCTTTCTGCTGTACCTGCCAGTCAAAGACGATCCAGAAGCGTGCGGTGTGGCGTATATGGCGGTGCAGGCCGGCCATCGGCGGCGCGGCGTCGCCCGGGCGATGCTGCAAGACATGCTCGTCCGCTACCCGCATGCCGAACTGACCTGCACCGTTACCAAGGTGCCCTGGTTCGAATCGATGGGCTTTCAAGTGCTGGGTGTGCGCGGCACTCAAGTGCTGATGAATACCCGTGATCATGGCACCGAAGGTTTGATGGGATTACTGGATGTCACGTCGATCTACAGTTCTTTGGAGGTGCGGCAGATACATACGTACTTGCTGCAAAAACACGGGAAGCGGGCAATGATCGATGCAGAAAAGCAACGTGACCGCCATCTCGACCAAATGACGCGCAACGCGCAGGCGTTTGTGCTGAATCGTTTGGGCGAAAACGCAGTGCGCGGGCCTCGTCCCGTCTAGACTGTTGAGTCCTTTCGGGCGCGCAGGCTGGCCGAGGCGTGATATTCTGTCGCGCTAACTTGGTTTGACTATTCAGTTCGTACGTCCACAGACGTACCGACAGAATCAATGTCGCTCAAGTAGCTGAGCCAATAATGATAAAAATCAGCACATGAGGGACATATAACTGAGGTCGATGGAGTCACGTCGGCCTTGTGTGCCCACCTTCAAATCCTTGTAAGTGCAGAAACCCACGGCACGCTGCCTGCGTACCCGTACACCTGGGTTGCTCATGATTGAGGATCGAAGGCGGATGACGTTTATCATAGGTGCTACAGATGTTTAAAAAACTGAACACGGCCCTGCTGGGGCTGGCTTTGTCGATGGGGATCACGTCCGCTTACGCGGAAGAGGCAAAGAAAGTCGATGTGCTGCTCATTGGCGGCGGCATCATGAGTGCAACGCTGGGTGTCTGGCTCAATGAGCTGGAACCCGGTCTGTCGATGGAAATGGTCGAGCGCCTCGACGGCGTCGCCCAGGAAAGCTCCAACGGCTGGAACAACGCCGGTACCGGTCACTCCGCCCTGGCCGAGTTGAACTACACCCCGGAAGACGATAAGGGCAACGTCCAGATTGCCAAAGCCGTTGAAATCAACGAAGCCTTCCAGATCTCCCGTCAGTTCTGGGCCTGGCAAGTTCAGCAAGGCGTGCTGAAGAACCCGCGTTCGTTCATCAACTCCACTCCGCACATGAGCTTTGTGTGGGGCGATGACAACATCAAATTCCTGAAAAAGCGCTACGAAGCCCTGCAAGCAAGCCCGCTGTTCGCCGGCATGCAGTACTCCGAAGACCCAGCTGTGATCAAGAAGTGGGTTCCGCTGATGATGGAAGGGCGTGACCCGAACCAGAAAGTCGCGGCCACTTGGAGCCCGATCGGCACCGACATGAACTTTGGCGAGATCACCCGCCAGTTCGTCGCGCACCTGCAAACCACACCGAAGTTCGACTTGAAACTGTCTAGCGAAGTGCAAGACATCACCAAGAACGCAGACGGCAGCTGGCGCGTCAGCTACAAAAACCTGAAAGACGGCACCGAAACCGAAACCGACGCCAAGTTCGTCTTCATCGGCGCGGGCGGCGGTGCACTGCACCTGCTGCAGAAGTCCGGCATTCCTGAAGCCCGGGAATACGCAGGCTTCCCGGTCGGCGGCTCGTTCCTCGTGACCGAAAACCCGACCCTGGCCGAACAACACCTGGCCAAGGCCTACGGCAAAGCCTCCGTTGGCGCACCGCCAATGTCGGTTCCGCACCTGGACACCCGCGTGCTGGACGGCAAGCGCGTCATCCTGTTTGGCCCATTCGCGACCTTCAGCACCAAGTTCCTCAAAGAAGGCTCGTACCTGGACCTGCTGACCACCACGACCACACACAACGTGTGGCCAATGACCAAGGTCGGCATCAAGGAATACCCGCTGGTCGAGTACCTTGCAGGCCAACTGATGCTGTCTGACGAAGACCGCCTCAACGCCCTGAAAGAATACTTCCCCAACGCCAAAGCCGAAGACTGGCGCCTGTGGCAAGCCGGCCAACGCGTGCAAATCATCAAGCGTGATGAAGCTGCTGGTGGCGTGCTGAAGTTGGGTACCGAGATTGTTGCTTCTGCTGACGGCACCATTGCTGGTCTGCTGGGCGCATCGCCAGGCGCTTCGACTGCTGCACCGATCATGCTGACCGTGCTGCAGAAAGTGTTCAAGGACAAGGTTGCGACCCCTGCCTGGCAGGAAAAGCTGCGTCAGATCGTGCCGAGCTATGGCACTCAGCTGAACAGCAACCCTGCGAAAGTTGCGGAAGAGTGGGCTTATACCTCCAAGGTATTGCAGCTGACTCCGCCGCCGGTGATTGGTCAGGTAGCGGCTCCGGCTGCTGCTCCGGCTGCTCCGGCTAAAGTGCCGAAGGCTAATGCTGCGACTGATATGGCTTTGTAAGTAGAAGGCTTGTCAAAAGCCCACTGAACCGGTGACGGTCAGTGGGCTTTTTTGTGTCTGGAATTCGATCTTGCAGATTACGAAATGCTAAGGCTGAGGAATTTTTTGTGGCGAGGGGGCTTGTCGGAACGCCGCATCGCCCTGTTGGGCTGCGAAGCAGCCCCAGAAAGGTGAACGATCACTCAACGTCGTACATCAATTCCAAGCTTTTTATCCATTCATTCGTCGCGTTGAATTTTTCGTAATAAATTTCCCTTTCTGCTCCGCTTAAATTAGTAAAAAACGGGGCGAAGTAATTGTCGTTGTAATAGCCCTGAGCGCCTTGCATATCGCCTGCCCACCACGAAGGGTTGTATCCCTCAAACGCTACCCAGGGTGGCGGAACAGCCAGTCTCTCGCTCTGAATGATGCTCAGGAACTCAACGCTGTTCGTAACCATCCGGATCGTTGCGGAATTAAATTCCCCGTGGGATGTGAAATAGATCAGGTGGTGGTTTTCTCGGATGTCGGAATAGCGTTTTACGGGAAGATCGTTGAATGGTTTTTCAGTTTTGAATCCGAAATTCGATCCGATGAGCGCCGAAAAATTATGAACGTCTTCATCGCAGATTAAAAAAGCAGAGTAATAGGCCGAGACATCGAAATCCTCCAAAGAAACCACTTGCGGATAGTCGGTCAGCGGCAGAGTGAGGCATGATAAATGCTCAGTAAAAACTGACTTCAACTCTGGAATGGAGTAACCGACGACTTGCTCTTGCGCACCGCGCCTGACGAAGGTCTTGATGCGACTGAAAATGCTCATTCCCTCTCCTCGATCCTTGAGATTACCAATCAATCTTGGCTGTTTTTGAGCGCTGACAGATACGCATGCTGCTCTGCTATCCACGCCTCCGGGTAGGGCTCCGAGTCCTCTGGGAACTTGGTTCGATACGTTCCGAAACCCAGAAAGTGGTAGTAAATCTGCATCGCTTCAATGTGGGACATAGCCCAGAAAACCCACATACACATTTACTACCAGGCTCGTTCAGGTTCGCGTTGCAACTATCAAAGCCCTTTACCGAGGGGCAAGCCTCTCGGTAAAGGGTTAAGTGATTTACTTGGGTGGAACGAAGTTATCCAGCATTCGATTCACCGCCAGTTCAGCCAGCATGACGACTTGCTGAAGCGCCAGCAGGGTATGGCGCTGGGTGCCCTCTACCAATGCAGCAAGGTCGCTGGCCATGACACTGGCCGAGGCCAGGTTCTCACACGTTTGAACCAGCAAGGCTTCATGGCCGACATCCGGCGCAACCATGTACATGGTACTGGGTTTGCGTGGGGTGTTATTCATGACCGCTGCCGGGTTGAGGTAGAAATTGAGAGCGCGTTCGGCGGCTTCGTGAAATTTTTTTGAATCGTTAGATTCGTAGGGAGATGCCGGATCAGTGTCTGGCGGGTTGGGTGTTACTTTGAACATAGATGAAACTCCTTCCGCAGATTTTAAGGAGCCATCACCCTCGCTACCAAACGAAGGGTGGCGGCCATACGTGGGTTGGTAGACCGGCTGCAGTAGGAAACCCGGCGCTCACAAAGGAGCCCCACGCATGACCACCATATAAACGCGAGTCCAAAACAGAGACTGCATAAGGTGTTGCCATACGGCTACCACAGCGGGCTACCAAACCCGATCACTGTTTTTCAGTGACAGGGAAACGATATAGCCTGCCCCACAGCCGCACAAGCCAGCGGATTCTGGCGCACGCGTAGGCAATGACGCAAGGCGTTGTAGCCGTTAGGACGTAACGGCGGGTGTCTTTAAACACGCATCGTTAAACGTGTGAGCGCTTTCAAAAAAAGGGAAGCGTCTGACATTTTTAGGGTTGTGTTGCGGTGCGGCCGCATCTGCCGCCCGCTTGAAATCCATCCGGGCGTGTGTGCGGTGACGTGGTGTTTAATTGAGGTTTTGGTAGGCGATGCCGGATCAGTCACCGGCGAATGGGTATGACGCTGAACGCTACGTCGGTCCTTTTGAATGGAGCCGTGCAGGGTTGAAAAAAGATGGCAACTGTACGTAGGTAATGGGAGGAAAAAGGGAACTGATATATTTTTCAGAAATGTCATGACTCGCTGGTATGGGCCGATTGCTGACCTTCGTGACAGGCAGCAATCGGCCAAAAGCAGACGTCAGTTTATGGACCGCTGGTATAGATGAGCCAGGTTATCAACGCTGCTAATGGAGAGAGCAAAATCAGGCCGCCGACGACGACTGCCCAGCCCCAGGCGAAACCACTCTCTCCCTTGAAACGGCCGCCACTCAGCAATCGCAGTACATAAACGCCAATGCGATGAGCTACTAAATCAAAAATGAAGTCCATTTGATCCTCGTGTCTCCTGATCGGTTTTCCTAGTCACGTCTGAACGACCGCTTCTGGCCGATTTTTGCCGGTCGCGACTGGCAACCCAAAGCTGGCCGATAGCTGCCTGTCGAACGGCAGCGATCAACCCAAGCAGTTACCCGTTGTGTATACAAGAAAGGACGATAGTAGGTTTCCAAACCTTAAATCCCACACGGGCCGTGCCGGTCGACCGAGCGGGATGGCAGGCGACAATCGGATCTTGCATTGAACGATATGTTCTTGTGACATGCCTAGCGCGTTGAACGCGCTGGTATCCGTGGGGCCAAGGCTGGTTGCGTCGACAAGAATCGAGCGAGATTTTTTGCCAGCGCTGCTGAAGTTGAAAAATTCCCAGTCGCTATGAAATCACGTGTTGTTTATATGGAATCGGCGCTAGCATCAGGGACCAACACAACGAGCAGGGAGTGCCGTAATGCAGATCAATTTTCCTAAAGGTGCGGAATGGAGGGTGTGGGACCTTCAGGTGCACACACCCTTTTCAATTCTGAACAATGGATTTGGCGACGACCTTGAGTATTACGCTCAACAGTTTTTTCGGAAGGCTGTAGAGAAAAATGTAGCTGTGGTAGGGGTGGCGGATTATTTCGTAGTAGATGGTTATAAATATCTACGGGATATTCAGGCCAATGATGAGCTATTGAAGAGGATAGTCGGCGAAGAATTCTACGAAAAAGCAAAGCTGGTTAAGCTCTTTGCCAACGTCGAGCTGCGTACGAGTGTTCTAGTCGACGGAAACCGAGTTAACTATCACGTCATATTCTCTGATGAGGTCTCTCCAGACGAAATCGCGGAGGACTTTTTGGCGCAATTGAGTTTTACAAGTGAAGGTATTGCAGGCGGATTAGACCAGAAAGAGTCGCTAACGCGAAGAAATTTGGAGCGCCTAGGAAAGTCACTTAAAGCACATCATGCTAAATTTGCCGAGCATAGCGACTTATTCGTTGGAATGATGCAGGCTACTATCGATCACACTCAGGTTACTGATGTGATAAGCCGCCAAAAGTCAAAGTTTTCAGATAAGCATTTTTTTTGTGTGCCGTGCGATGAAGACCTATCCAAGGTCAACTGGGATGGGCAAGGGCATCTGACTAGAAAGGTCATGATCCAGAAATCGCATGCGCTAGTATCTAGCAACGCGAAAACTCGAGACTTCGCTCTGGGAACTCTCCATAATTCGGCCGATGAATTTATTGCTGAATTCGGTCAGCCAAAGCCTTGCATTCATAGCTCCGACGCTCATACATATGAAGAGATGTTTGAGCCGGATCAAGATAGATATACCTGGATTAAGGCGGACCCCACATTTAGAGGTTTGCTCCAAGTACTCAATGAGCCAGATAGTCGCGTGTACATTGGCATTTGCCCACCTAGCCTAACTTCCATACGAGGTAGGCCCACAAAGGTCCTAAAAGAGATTTCGATAAGTAAGAAAGTTGGCTCTGCCTATGAAGAAGTTTGGTTCGACGGAGTAACGCCGCTAAATCCTGAATTAATAGCAATCATAGGTAATAAAGGCAGTGGCAAAAGTGCTTTGGCGGACGTGCTAGGCCTGATAGGCAATACCCCAAGACATGAAACCTTTAGTTTCTTATCAACTGAGAGGTTTCGTGACCGTAAAGCTAATAGAGCACGGCATTTTGAAGCGTCAGCTCTGTGGGGCGACGACCAACGTCTGGGACCAGTATCTCTTGATAGCCTACCGCCCGAGGGAGCGGTAGAACTTGTAAAATATATTCCTCAAGATTATTTGGAATCAATATGCAATGAAGTGAGCAAGGGCCGAGGGAGCAAATTTTATGATGAGCTTCAGCACGTAATTTTTTCTCACGTGCCGGTGGCGGAGCAACAAGGATTTTCGACATTAGATCTCTTATTGGATCATAGATCAGAAGAAAACAATAAAACCATCGACCTTCTTGTTGAGCAACTGAAGGGCATCAATAGAGCACTCGCTAGCTGTGAAGGCCAACTTGCAAGCAGTTATAGAAAGCACCTGAAGGAGTTGCTTCTGGCCAAAAAGCGCGAGATCGAAGCTCATGAGTTGTTGCGTCCAGCTGACCAAACCGAGCCCTCTGCTGATCCAGCGAATGCGGAATTAACTGCTGCTGTGTCCACAAAGATAAAAGAGCATCAGGAATCAATTGTTGCGTTGGATAAAGTCATAGCAATCGCTGCGACCTCAACACGTGAAGCCACATCTACAAGGGTCGTAGGGGAGAGGCTCTTAGGGAAAATATCAAATTTAGAAAGACAAGTTTCCGCTGTCGAAGCGGATTCTCGTCAAGATTTGGAAGAACTTGGCTTAAATTGGCAAGAGTTGGTGAAGGTTGAAATAACAAAATTTAAGGTTGAAAGAATCGTAGCAGAAGCTGTAAAAACTGTGAGCGAAATTAACGCCATGCTGGATGAAAATAACCCGGCCAGCCCGAATGTTGCCAAAGCGAAGATCGAGCTGGATATATCGACTCTGGCGCAAGAGCTTAGCGCGCCTGAACGTGCCTACGAGGCATATAAGGCGTCAGTGCGGTTGTGGGAGCAGGAAAAGATAAATTTAGTTGGATCTGTTGACCAGCCTGGTTCGCTGGCTCACATAGAGAATCAGATCGCTTTATTACCGCAGCTTCAGGAGCAAGCAGCTGGCCTGCGTGAGCAACAGATTTTGAAGGCATCGGAAATTTTTTCAGCTAAAGAGGCCTTACGAAACGACTATGGCAAATACTACGGAGCAGTTCAACGATTTCTAGGGGAACATCCCCTTGCACAAAGCCAGCAGTTTAAGCTTGCCTTCAACGTGGCGATTACCGAGCAAAAGTTTTCTGCCCTCTTTTTGAAATATATTAATCAACGGAAAATCGGTAGTTTTTCAGGGAGTGAAGATGGCACTGAGCAACTGAAAAAGCTTATAGAAGTCACTGATTTTGATTTGTTGCCGAGTGTGGTGGATTTCCTGAAGTCCGTGATAATAGCCATACATAGCGACCAGCGAGAGGGAAGAAATGGTGCCGCAGTAGAGTTGGAAGAGCAGCTGGCAGCCGGTATATCCACTAGTGATATATATGATTTTATATTTGGTTTGGGTTATCTTCAGCCGGTTTATAATTTACGCTGGGACGGAAAAACGTTAGAGCAACTTTCCCCTGGTGAGCGCGGCAACTTGCTATTGATATTCTATCTGCTCATTGATCGGGACGATATTCCGCTAATTATCGATCAGCCCGAAGAAAACCTTGACAACAATACTGTCTATAAGATTCTGGTACCCTGTGTGAAAGAGGCCAAGAAGCGGCGCCAAATAATACTGGTTACGCACAATCCAAATCTTGCAGTCGTGTGCGACGCCGAGCAAGTAATTTGTGCTGAAATGCAGAAAGAAGCGGGAAATAAAATCACATATATAAGCGGGTCGATTGAGGATTCTGGTATCAACAAGAAGATTATTGATATTTTAGAGGGTACTAGACCTGCATTTGATAAACGAGATGCTAAATATATCGGTTTGCACTAGGGTTTGACGGATTAGCTCGACATGTTAAATGGGGGCGCATCTCGTTGGTGTGTCAAGAACAAAAAACAATTGGAAAAAAACATGGTTCCGTCAGAATTAGTTGCGCGCATATTTGATCACATCGAAAACGGGGATGTGGATAAGGCTGTACGCGCGAGCCTGCGACTGTCTAGATATCTAAACGACCATATGAGTACGGCTCTTTTTTTGAGAGATCTCATTGAAGACCGCGCTGAAGTATCGCGCGTTCTATACGAGGACGTGTCCCATTTAAAACAGGAAGCCTTCAGCTATTTGATGTCGCAGTCAGCAGAGAGATGGCTGGATTCTAGAACTTTGCCTTTTGGTCCAAACGGCGCGCCGGCAACTGGGGATGACAACAAGAGAGTGCTAATTGTTTCTGTTGGAGACTTCCCAGTTGAGCTTGACCAGTGTGAAAAATCTATCAATGATTTGGCTCTTCCGGCCTCTATGGGAGAATATGACAGCGCTGCATTTACAGATAGATATCAGTCCATCAAAAGTGAGTTTCGGCTGCGTATCAAATCTATCAATATAATTAAAACTCGCGTTCTGAACAAATGCTTAAACTTCGCCATTCAGATAGAGCGTCAATTGGCCATTCAGTCTACGACAAAGAGCTATCTGGAAAAAACGCAAAATGACGTAATGAACTATTTTCGGGCTAGATCAGAGGAGGTTTATCAAAAAATTCATAAGGCGAATCAGCTAATAAGTTCTGACTCGTCAGAAGATCTTTCACTGCTACTAACGCAAGTTAGGAGGGCGCTAAAATCTGTCGCGGATTACTTCTATCCAGCAACTGATAGCGTTGTTAGATGCAATGATGGTGTTGAGCGTAAGATGGGAGATGAACAGTATTTGAATCGGTTGCATGAGTTTATCCATGTCAAATTTAAACGATCAACATCGACAGATCTCCTTCGTGCTGAATTAGATCATCTACTGACATTTGCAAAAAAGCTTAACGATATTGCTTCGAAAGGGGTTCACGCGGATGTCACGCTTGCCGAAGCCCAGCAAGGATATTTAGGTCTTTACATGTTTTTGTTCAATGTAATACAGCGACTTGATGCGAAGCCTCTCGAACGTGCATAGAGTTTTCCTCCAGTGCGCTAGTCGTGTTGATGACGCTCCGTCTTGCAATTTTGACCCTTTGGAAAATGCTGATTACAGACCTAGTCCAAGCGTACCGCGACGTCTATGAGCTGTAATGGCTGCTTTTGGTCGATAGCTGTCTGTCGTGAAGGGCTGCAATCTATAGCGGACCTTGCTGCAAATGATAGCCATAGGCTACTCTCGATCCTGGATAGATACGCTCATAGCTGTCTTCCGAGACATGGCGTCCAACCATATATTCAAGGAGAGAAATGAGTACCGCGAAGATTTCTGAGCCAATTTCAGGTGATAAGACCTACCAAATACGTGCCCGCGCCGCGCTTCCTCTGCTTGTTCGTCAAGCACAGGCGGGTGTCCCAGTTTTTTATTCCGATCTTGCCGAAGAACTGGGGATGCCTAACCCGCGCAACCTTAATTATGTCCTTGGGAGCATTGGCCAATCGTTAGAACGTCTCTCAAAGATATGGGAGGTAAAGGTTCCACCTCTTCAGTGTCTCGTGATCAACAAAAACACCGGCCTGCCAGGAGAGGGCATTGGTTGGTTTCTCGTGAAAAAAGAGGACTTTTCAGCACTTCCGCTTCGCCAGAAGCGTGTCATTGTTGAGGCAGAACTTGCGCACGTTTTTTCCTTTTCTCGATGGGATGAAGTTCTTAAAGCGCTTTCGCTTGAGCCAGTAGCGTGCGACTTTTCACCTGTCTTAAAAAAAGCCAGTGAGGGCTACGGCGCTGGAGAGAGCGAGGATCATAAAGCGCTCAAAGACTATGTTGCATGTAACCCGCGTGTCATCGGGCTCAGCTCTAACATCCCAGCGGGAGTGACCGAACACCGGTTACCATCTGGTGACAGCCTTGACGTCTCGTTCAATAGTAAAGCGGTTTGGGTAGCTGCGGAGGTCAAATCTGCAGTCTCTGCGGAATCTGACATTGTAAGGGGGCTATTCCAATGCGTTAAATACAGAGCTGTTATGGACGCAGTTTTGCTCGCTGAAGCACGCCCTCAAATCGCGAGATCGATCCTTGTGTTGGAATCCACATTTCCTCAATCACTGATACCGCTGAGGAATCTTCTTGGCATTGAGGTTATTGACGGCATCGTACCGCAAACGATCGATCGCGAGTTCGATACTATTAACTCTGCTCAAAGAATTCAAAAAATCGAGCTGGTCAGTCTTGTTTAGACTATGCATCAATTAATGGCTGTCATGGGTGATGCACAAATAGGATCAATTTTAGTAGTGAAAGGGCCGTTATCGGCCAGAAGCGGCCGCACGAAGGCATCTTCTAGGATCGATCAAACTTTAGGCTTCTAGTCAATACACAAGTCTTGCAAACTACTAAAGCTGAGGAATGAATGATGACAAATACACAAACAGAACTTGAAAAACAAATAGATATTATAACTAAATTACTGTCCCTATCAGCAAAAATCGGGCTTCTGACGGGCGGGGGAGCTATTGTTAGCTATCTACTGATTAATGGACACTACCCTCAAGGTGTATCAATTGGGGATGGCCTGCTATTTTTAGTCGCAGCTTTTTGTTTCGGCATCGTTTGCCTTTATTTTTCAGTATCTATTACCGCCGCAGGGATTCTGCTATCACCAATACTTATACCAGCTATAAACTCGATCGCATGGGCTAGAAAAAAACTCGACATAAAAAATAGCGATCCGGCGTTTACCCTTCAAAAAATAAACTTCCCATCAGTTTTTTTTGGCGCCTGCGGAATAGCTACGATTTATTTTCTCGCCCGAAGGAATTTTGTTGAACACATGCCTTTAATTCTGTTACCAGTCTTCCAATATATTATGTATTCCGCCTTTGCGGAGCAAAGCAATAAAATAATGTCAGCACAGCCTCAGCCTAGGACCTCCATTGTTCCCGTCCCGCAGGAAAGCGAAACGCAGTTCAACCTAAAAAAAATAAGGAAGAACAGAGTTATGCTAGCTGGAATTATCTTAATAGTTCCTATTTTTATGGGTGGAGTAACGTCAGACTTGCTAAAAGTCGCAATGAATCTAGCAAAAATCCGCATCGAAAATACAACCATCCTTGTAAAGACGCCATATTCAAACTTATTGCCTAGCCCAAAAGACTCAAAAGTTGAAAACTTCAAAGCTTTTGAGGGTGCCACTGTGATTTTTAGAGGGGTTGGAAATTCAACTCTCATCGAAATGCGATCGGCAGACACAGCCACCAGATTAGAGATTCCAAATGACTCAATAATCATTCAGCGAACTGCAAAAATTAATTTCGGCACAAAAACATGAAAATAAATCTGCCCCTTCTGTTTTTCTATGCAATAGAATCGCAACCGACCGCTTCCGACCCACAGCGCTCATCCTGGCCAACTCATCTGACAGATTGCGCGGGCGCTGAAACTGCTCCAGCGAGTTTTTTGTTGAGCTGCGGCAGTTCTCGTACCACGAGTTTACAAACTGTCTTCTTCGTAGATAGATGACTGAAGAAACTCCGCTATCAGCGTTGTAATCTGCTGTTGAATCACCCCACGCGGGCGAGCGCTGTCGCCATCCCGGCAAATGATGCCATCGCCTGGTACTTCTTCTTCGAGCATTACCTGCGCGCCAGGTTTGCACACCGACAAGAAGCTGAAATGGCTTGCGTCGCTGATTTCGACGTAACGGCTTGACGCCGCCGGCAGGCGTTTGGCCAGGTTGGCAGACTCCAACTCAGCGGGAAGCTCGCGCGACGGTACGCCGGCAGCGATCACCAGCGCTGGTACCGGCAGCGCGGCCAGGCTTTCATCGGTCAGGCCCCGTGAAAGGCCCAAGTCCAATGTAACCACAGCAGTGACGCGTTTATCGCGCAAATCGGCGGCCAACGCAGCCTTTGATTCGGAGGTGCTTGCGGGGTTTATCTTTTCATAGACGGTGCAACTTGATAACTGCGGGTGGGCTTTGCAGTCATGGGCGAAGCGGTCTGGATCGAAACGAGCACCGGCGATCTCCAGAGCGGTCCAGCCGCCGAGTGAATGGCCCACTACTGCAATTCGATCATTAGCGACCAAGCCGAATTTTTCAGGTTGAGTCGTGACCCTATCAATGGCTCGGCGCACATCAACGGGCCGCTGCCATAACTGCGCCGCTGCTTGAGGGCTACGGTCATGAGTGGTGGTGCCAGGGTGATTGATTGCGGCAACGATGTAACCCCTATGGGCCAGAGCACTGGCAAGCCAGATCTGGTTGCTCCAGTTACCTCTGTACCCGTGGGAGAGCACCAACAATGGATGCTTGCCAGCAGCGGGCGGCGCGTCACGAACGGCAGAAGCACCAACGAACACCGCATCATCGCCGATCAATTGCGTGGCGGCGGTAGTTGCACTGGGGTACCAAACGACCATCTCCAGTGCGCGGTCATTGTGCGAGTCCGCCAGTGTGGAAGAGTGGAAGCCGACAGGGTTCTCGTCAGCGAGTGCGATAGTCGTCAGCCAGGTCAACAGCAGGGCGCCAAAAGCTATTTTCAATGTCGTTTCTTCCTTGATAGACAAGTGCATAGCCACCTGAATCCGCCGTTAGGCGCATCCGCCTTCGTAGGGAGTCGAAGCTAATGTGGCTGCATATAAGCACGGACATTAAAGCCCACACTCGAACCGCCGCGCATAGCTTTCCATCGTTAACGGTCTTTATTCAGGTTGATCCGCAGGTGAGGGCGTTGCTTCAGCGTGACGGGGCTTTTTTGTTTTTCAGATCGAAAGATCAAAAGATCGCAGCCTTCGGCAGCTCCTACGGTCAGCCATTCGCAATCCACCAGACCGCACTCACTCAGTCAACCCAGCCAGCCGCAACCCATCAACAAACCGCGCAAAATCCTCAGGACGCTGGATTGGCAGCCATTCCTTCAGGTTGGAAACACGCCGCTGGAAAAAGGGGACTGATTTGAATGGCACTTACTTAGCCGCTAACTAGCTGATGTGGCCGCAAAAAATAAAAAAAAGCTGGCCTTGGTCTACGGTGATAGTTGCGAACACACACCAATAGAACAAGGACACAGCCCGAGTGAATCGTAGACGTCAAATTGCTTTTTTCTCCTTCAAGCATTCGTCCATTGCTCTTTCTTGCTCTGCCGCTATCTTGTTTAGAGGTTGATAGAGTCCCGCAACGGCTGTATATCCAGTATGCGAAGCGGCATTGTCAATCGCTTCTTGTAACTTTAAATTTTCCTTTTTTAAACATTCATCCATTGCTCTTTCTTGCTCTGCCGATACCTCGTTTTGAGGTTGATAGTGCCCCGGAATGGCTATATATCCACTGTCGTCATAACTTGTCTTAGCGTTTTTAGAATTCTGACTGACAGAGTTTTCACTCGATTTAACGGTGTTTGCGGTGGCTGTATCACTAGCTATGTTAGATTCCAGAGGAGGGGTGGCGGGAGCAGAGACGGCGTCTACTTTAGCTTTTGATTTATTTTTCTTCGCCAATTTGTTACTGTTTTTTTGCATTTTCTTAGCCGTTGAAAAAGCAGAGTTTAGTTCTTTTTTATTCTTGTGAATAAGATTGTCGATCGGAATATAGCTAATAATTTGATTGGGTTTATTTTTAATATTTAAATTATAAAACTTCACTTGTCTCTGTGTTAGCTGAATATCAGCAACAGGCGACAACCGAATGAGACCAATAATCGCCTCACGAACAACAGCATATGTAAGTTGATCAAGGCTGTAAACAAAACTGTTTCCGGATTTTGGTATGGCAATGGGTAGCGCCATTACTTCAATGGCACTCTCATGCTGGGAGAGTATTTTTCCTGCCACTAAATCTTTATACGTGTAAACAACATTGCACTTCGATCGAATGCCACCCCAAGCGTTGCTTATAGACACTGAAGATACTTCGGCGCTTATTTCAATGCGGCCACTGTACTTCCCAAACTCGATAAAGCGATTGCTGTTGTGAATTTCTTTCTGAGTCGCATCCTTGATAACAGTTCCCCAGTTTGAAATTTGTAATTCGCCAACGTTATTGTCTATATCTATATTTCCTTTGGTTTTTATTTCTGCGGGAAGCACAATAATATCTATATTGTATGCAAAGTCATAATAGTCAATATCAGATACAATGCTCTTGTTTCTTTCGCTTGAAATTTCTGAATAATTTCTTATGTCGGCACAACTCGTAACTCCGAAAAAGCTAAAAGTGAGCACGAGTAAGGCAATTATTTTTTTTATCGACATGTTACGCTCCTTTAATTGTTGATTAAGGGCTTGTCGCTGACGCATAACAGTGATTAGACCGAGTTCGGCGATAACGAAATAATAGAAGTCTCTGGATAACTCTGCGCTACCAATTCCGACTTTTTTAAAAATCCATATAAATCATAGGCCTGTATTTCACGCCCCACCCCCTCAGCTGTAATCGCGCGACTTCTGTTTTTTGACGCCAAATACCTGCTGGATCAGGATGATCCGCAGGAGTAGGTGAGGGCTTTGGTTCATTGTGATGTGCAGTAAGAAGCTCTGCTCCATTAGGTGGGGCGGGGCTTTTGTTTTTCAGATTGAAAGATCAAAAGATCGCAGCCTTCGGCAGCTCCTACAGTAGGGAATTCCCGCGTTGGCTTTAGCAAGCAATTCGCAGCTCGCTGTACCGCAGTCACTCAGGCAACCCAGCCAGCCGCAACCCATCAGCGAACCGCGCAAAATCCTCGGGACGCTGGATTGGCAGCCAGTCCTTCAGGTTAGAAACGCGCAAAGACGGATCCAGTTCATGCAAACGCTGCATCGCCTGTTTCGCTTTGTCCATGTGTCCGCTGAGCGCGTGACTGGCCGCCAGCAGGGCAACCGATACCAGGAGGCAGGGCAGGTTTCTCAGCGCCTTTTCCGCCCAGGCAGCAGCGGGTTCGAAGCGCCCGGCGAAGAAGTGCGCGAGCGCCATGCCGACCTGCATTCTGAACATTTCCGGATCCACTGGGCTCAAGCGAACGGCATGGGTCAGATTCTCGATGGCGGCGTCTGTTTCGCCGCGCAGCGCGCGCAGGATGCCGCCGAGGAACCAGGCGGGGGCGAGGTTGGGGTTGAGCAGGCGTGCCCGGTCGAGCAGGGCAATGCCGCCATCGATATCGCCGGCGAGGTGGGCAAGTGCATGGCCGCCTCGCGTCAGCGCCACCGCATCATCCCGGCCGAGTTCCACCGCCAGACGCGCGAGTCGTGCGCCTTCGGCGATTTCTCGAGGCCGATCGGTCATCCAGCCATTCAACTTGCGCCAGAAGTGGCACCAGGCTGCCATGCCGTAGGCCGATGCAAACTCTGGATCGAGTTCGATGGCCTTGTAGAACAACGGCAGCGCTTGGTCGATGGCTTCGCGGGTGCCGTTGTGCAGTTTCGCCATTCCGCGCAGGTAATAGTCGTAAGCGTCCAGGCTTTCCGTTGGTTTGCGCTTGGCGCGCTCGATTTCCGCCCGTTCCAGCTGCGGCGCTATGGCGCCGACGACGCTTTCGGCGATTTGATCCTGCAGCTCGAAGATGTCGTGGAGCATGCCTTCGAAGCGCTCGGCCCAGATATGCGTCCCGGTCGTCACGTCGATGAGCTGCCCGGTGATGCGTATCTTGTTCCCGGACTTGCGCACGCTACCTTCCAGCACGTAGCGCACGCCGAGTGTCTGGCCGACGCCCTGGACGTCCACGGCCCGACCCTTGTAGGTGAAGCTCGAATTGCGCGCGATGACGAACAGCCAGCGGATACGCGACAGGGCGGCGATGATGTCCTCTACCATGCCGTCGGCGAAATACTCCTGCTCGGGATCGCCGCTCAGGTTGTGGAAGGGCAGGACGGTAATGGAAGGTTTGTCCGGCAGGACGAGCGGGTCAAACGCGCGTTCACCGATGCCTGGGCCGTCAGGCTGTCGCGTTTCGCCGATCTCACCGACCTTGATCTCGCCGACGAAGCGGTATCCCTTGCGGGGGACCGTGCGCACCAGGCGCTGCTCCTCGCCGGTATCGCCGATGGCCTTGCGCACCGCATTGATGTGGCTGGTGATGGTCGACTCCGAGACGATCCGACCGCCCCACACGGCCTTGAGCAGGTCGTCCTTGCTGACGACGCGATCGCGATTGCTGACGAGTTGCAGCAATAGATCGAAGACCTGTGGCCCGACAGCCATGACTTGCCCGCGCAAGGTCAGTTCCCGGCGCTCCTGATCGAGCACGTAGTCTTCAAACACGAATTGCAAGATGAGGATCCCCTGGTCGAGCGCCCTCGACTCCGTGTCCGAGCTGGCGGTGGTAAGTGGTATCGATAATACGGCAGCGCCCGCGGCAAGAGATACCCATTGAATAGCTGTTTTTATGGACGAAAAACCAAGCTTCCCTGAAGGCAAACCCAAGGCCGGCACAAGGACTTGCCTGACGCGCGCAGGCACTCTTCCTCTATGTCGACAGCAATGGTGCAGTCGAGAAGTGGAGAGAAACCATGAAGATCGTCGTCATTGGAGGCACTGGCCTCATCGGATCGAAACTTGTGAATATCCTCCGCGAGCGCGGCCATGACGCACTCGCAGCCGCCCCCAGCACGGGCGTGAACAGCATCACCCGCGAGGGCCTGGCCCAGGCGATGGATGGCGCCGATATTGTCGTCGACGTGGCGAACGCGCCTTCGTGGGAGGACCAGGCCGTTCTCGACTTCTTCGAAACGTCGAGCCGTAACTTGTTGGCTGCGGAGGCGGCCGCCGGGGTTCGTCATCACGTTGCCCTGTCGATCGTCGGCAGTGAGCGGCTTCCCGAAAACGGTTATTTCCGGGCCAAGGTCGCGCAGGAAAACCTCATCAAGGCGTCCGGCATTCCTTACACCATTTTGCGTGCCACGCAGTTCTTCGAGTTTGTCGGTGGCATCGCGCAGGCGGCCACCGTCGGCGAGGAGATTTACCTGTCGCCGGCGCTGATCCAGCCGATGGCGTCCGACGACGTGGTGGCGGCGCTCGCCGAGGTCACACTGGCAGCGCCGGTCAATGGCACGGTCGAAGTCGCGGGACCCGAGGCGATGCCACTCGACGAACTGGTCCGGCGCTTCCTGCGTGCCACTCAGGACACGCGCAAAGTTGTGCCGGATGTGCACGCGCGTTACTTCGGTTCGGTGCTCGACGATCAATCGCTGACACCCGGCAAGAACCCGCGCCTGGGGGCGATCCGCTTCGAGGACTGGCTCGCTCAGTCGACGGCCCAGGCGGGGCGCTGAGGCTCCCCAAGACACATCAGGCAAGCGTCGGCTCGGTAACGGGCCGCGCCATCACAACACATACGCATAAAGGAGCATTGCCATGTTTACCCGATATCTCTTGGCCGCTGCCTTCGCAGCGCTGTCGATCAGCGCAGCGTCGGCCGCCGAGCCGCCCGCCGGCAAGGTGTCGGTCGTATTCGACCGTCCCATTCCCAACATCTCGGGCAAGAGCATGAAGGGCGTGCTGGTCGAGTACGGGCCGGGCGCCGCGTCGCCGTCCCACACCCATCCGAAAACGGCCTTCATTTATGCAACGGTCCTGGAGGGCTCGTTTCGCATAAAAGTCAAAGGCGAGCCGGAAAAGATCTACAACGTCGGCGAAAACTTCGTAGAGGAGCCGGGCTCCGTGCACGAAGTCAGCGCCAACGCCAGCGACACGAAACCCGCACGCCTGCTGGCGGTGTTTGTCCTCGACACCAACGAGAAGGAGCTCGTTACACCTATTAAAAAGTGAGCCGATCAACGCGCTCATCGACGCTCGACAGCCGGGCGGCAGATCACTGCCGTCCTGCGGTTGTTGCAGGTCCTTGGCATTGAACAGGAAATGAGAACATGAACTCGCTTCAGGACAAGGTCGCCACCGGCGCAAGCGACGAGACCCCTGTCGTGGTGGCGCGGCAAAGCAAGAGAAAGATGATCGGCATTCTGCTGTGTATCGGTGCCGTGGTGGTCTTGGCTGGCGGTTGGGCCATGGCGTTGTCGAGCGGTGCGACCTCCACCGATAACGCTTATGTGCGCGGCGATCTCACCTCGCTCGCGGCCAAGGTTGCCGGCTATGTCACGGCGGTAGAGGTCGAGGACAACCAGACCGTCCGGGCGGGGGATGTCCTGTTCCGGATTGACGATCGGGACTATCGCGCACGGCTCGCGCAGGCAGTGGCCAATGTCAGCGCTGCCGAGGCTCGCCTGACCCATGTCGATGCCGAAACCCGGCTTCAGCGTAGCCTGATTCGACAGGCCGAAGCCCAGCGACGCTCGGCCGGCGCCGAAATGAATCTGGCGACCAAGACCCATGATCGCAGCCAAAAACTTATCGTCAGCAACGCGGTCAGCCAGGCTCTCGTCGATGAAACCGGCACGGCACGCTCCAGAGCCGAGGCGACGGTATCGGCCGCTTCGGCCACGGTCGAGGCTCAACAGCAACGCATCGCCGTCCTTGTGGCCCAGCGAGAAGCTGCCGTTGCTGCTGTGGCTCAGGCACAGGCCGCGCGTGATCTCGCCCAGATCGATCTCGACAGCACCGTGGTACACGCGCCTGTCGATGGCGTTGTCGGTAACCGTCAGGTCCGCGTCGGCCGGTACGTTACGCCGGGTGCAGCCTTGCTCGATATCGTGCCGGTCAATGATGTGTGGGTCGTGGCGAATTTCAAGGAGACCCAGCTCGAACATATCCGGCCCGGTCAGCGCGTGCGCATCACGGTCGACGGCTACCCGAACGAGGCGCTTGAAGGCGTGGTCGACAGCTTTGCACCGGGGAGTGGGTCGGCGTTCAGTTTGCTTCCCGCAGACAATGCCACAGGAAACTTCGTGCGTGTCGTGCAGCGGGTTCCGGTAAAGATCCGGCTTGCCCACAACCCGTTGCCGGGCCGCATCGTGCCGGGCCTGTCCGCGCGCGTCGAGGTTGCGCAAGGGGGCGGCTCATGAACACGGTTGCCACCGCCAGGCGGAGTAACGCCAGCGCTACGACCGGTGTTCTGCTCATGGCGGGCATCGTGCTTGCCACGCTGACGGAAGCGATCACCAGCACCGTTCTGTCGCTCGGGCGCAGCGACATCATCGGCGACACCTCTGCAACGCCCGATGAGTTTGCCTGGCTGGATATCGGCTACCTCGCGCTCAAGCTGATCGGCTTCATGACTGCCCCTTGGCTGATGAACCGTTTCGCTGCGCGTCATGTGATCATCGGCTCAACCCTGGTCATGGGCCTGGCATGCGGCATGGCCGCCATCACCGCTCGGCTGGATCTGTTGATTGCACTTCGGGTGATTCAGGGCTTCGCCGGCGGCACTCTGCTGGTGGGGGGCCAAACGATCATATTTCGCGCTTATCCGAGGTCTCAACAGCCAATCCTCCAGGCCCTGTTTGCCATGGGCTCCGTGGTCGCGCCCGCGACGCTCGCCCCGGCGCTTCAAGGGTGGTTGATCGATAGCCAATCCTGGACATGGATCTTCTTCAGCGTTGTCCCGATTGCCTTGGCGGCTAGCGGACTTTTGCTGATCGCAGACGGCCCGCTGCCCGCCAAGGTCCGGCACCGTCCGTTTGACTGGATCGGTTTCTCGCTGATCGCTGCCACCCTGTTCTGTTTCACCTACGTTCTCAGCCAAGGCAGCCGATGGGACTGGTTCGAGGAGCCTCGCATCCTGTGGCTAACCGTGATCGGCGCAGCCGCTCTGCTGGGATTTCTCGGCCAACAAGTGTTGGCCAAAGAGCAGGGGCTGCTCGACTTCACCCTGTTCAAATCGAGCGATTTCTCCTTCGCCTTTATCGTCAGTTTTGTCGCCGGTGCCGCTTTGTTCGGCAGCGCGTTTCTGATTCCGGCATTCGCTCTGTCCGTCCTCGGTTTCACGCCTACCGATGCCGGTCAGCTCCTGTTGCCCAGTGGTGGGTTTTTTATCGGTGGGCTCTTGATCTCAGCCTGGCTCATGCAGGTCCGCCGCGTTCCGCCGGTTGCCACCGTGCCCTTTGGAATTCTGATGATTATGGTAGCGATGTGGATGCTGTCCGGTTCGACCAGCGAAAGCGGCGCGGACGACATGATGGCCGCCATCCTGTTGCGCGGATTGGGGCTTGGCTTTCTGTTTTTATCGATCACGCTGATCGCTTTCAGCCACCTCAACAGCCGAAACCTCGCGAGTGGAATAGGCCTTTTCAATACGGGGCGCCAGTTAGGTGGCCTTATTGGGGTCGCAGGGCTCCAGACACTGATTGACCACAACATCGTCACCAATGCTGTGGTCCTCGGCGCCAACGTCACCCCAGGCGGGGCCGCGGTCATCGAGCGGATGACGACCACGACCGCCATGCTGATGGGGAAAGGAATGGATGCAGTGGCCGCTGGCCGGGCAGCGACGAGCCTTCTGGGTCGGTTAGTGACAAGTCAATCCACGGTGATTGCCTTCGACACAGCGTTCATCGCCGTGGCCCTGCTTTTTGTAATCGCTGCCCCCATTCTGGTCGGCATCAAGATCGGATTCTCGCGATACGAGAAAGTGCGCGCTTCACGAGCAGTAGCGTGAGGCATTCCCGGCCCACTCCAAAAGCGCCCTGAACGATCAGGATCCCATGTCATGAAATCATCCAGCTGTCGTACCATCGGAACATCGACAGAACGGAGGTTGGTATGGAAAATGGTCGGGGCAAACGAGTCGTTGTCGTTGGTGCAGGCATCGTGGGCGCGTCATTGGCGTATCACTTGGTCGGTAAAGGCGCGAATGTCACCTTGGTCGAGGCTGAAGATATAGCTTCGGGAGTGACTGGCAGTTCATTCGCCTGGATCAATACCTCTCACCCCGAACCTGACCCAATTGCACAACTGCGCGGTTCTGCAATCAAGGAGTATCGCCGACTCGAAACGCAGCTGTCTGGCCTGAAGATACGATGGACAGGCGCCTTGTCTTACAGCGTGATGTCGAGTGGAGCGCTGCCGGTTTCAGGTAACCAAGCTTCGGCAAACCTGGTGTCTCGATCGCAGATTCTCGATCTTGAACCAAATCTCAAAAACCCTCCTCAGTCTGCTTTATATGCGGCTGAAGAAGGGGCGCTGGACGCAGTGGCAGTTTCGCATGCGTTAATCGCAGGTGCCGAGGCATGTGGGGCGAAAATTCTCACTCAGACGCGAGTTCTCGGTTTTGTAACCCAGAATGCAAAGGTGACCGGAGTCAAAACAACAATAGGCATCATCGATGCCGATATTGTCGTATTGGCAGCCGGGACAGGCACTACGAAGCTGACAGACATGCTTGAAGTGCCCCTGCCAATAGAGGCCTCGCCTGCCATTTTCATCCGTTACAAGTCACAACCCAACCTCGTGCACACCCTCATCTCCAGCCCTGAAATGGAAGTGAGGCAAAGTTCGGACGGTGCGTTGATTGCGGCAGAAGATTACCTGGACGACGCCATGGAAAATCAGCCGGCAGCGATAGCGCTTCGAACTGCCAAGACAATCCAGAACGAACTCCATGGGGTTGTTTCCATAGATCCGGAATGGGCTTGTGTCGGACTCAGGCCCATGCCTGCCGATGGCATCCCCGTCATCGGTTATCTACCAAAAGTGGGCGGCGTTTACGTTTGTGCAATGCACCCTGGAATTACTTTGGCGGCGGTAGTTGGGCGTCTTGCCAGCGAGGAGATCATCGATGACAAGGCGTCCAGTGCCCTTTGCCCATGCCGTCCTGATCGATTCTTCCAAGCGTAGTAGATCCTCTTATGAGGCAGCTATCGGGTGTAGAAGCGCGACGGATGAACAAAGGGATCACCGCTTCGCGCTAGAGAGCGTGTTTTGCCAACAGCTACGGGTTTGCGGTGATGTGCAAAGCGGGACCGATTAGCCGATGACTTTTAATCGACCGATAGCAGCCGCTGGACAGACTAGTGGCAAATAGTTAGCGTCAACCTTCTACACTGGATCTTTACCGCAACTGAGCTTGGCGTCATCCATGTCGCGTTTCTCCCTGGGCTATGTCGCGTTTGCTGCAATTCCTCCTGGCTAGACAAGGGCTTGCAGGACGACAAGGAACGTTATACGACATCACTGTCGCGTTTAAACGCGACAGTGATGTCGCCAAATAGTAGTTAGGCGTATTAGGTGGAGGCGTTGCAATGACAACAATCGATGTGAAATCCCGATTCGAAGCAAAGCTTCTTCGTCCGGCAAAGCCTGGTAATGATACGTCGTGGGCGTTCGTAGTACTGCCAAGAGACGCGAGTGAACAGCTTCCGAGGCGAGGAAGGACGACAGTTGAAGGCACAATCGATGGGCACCATTTCCAGGCAACCCTTGAGCCGGATGGTCAGCTGAGCCATTGGCTGCAGGTAAGTAGAGAGTTATACGAAGCCGCAGGCGCGGCCGTTGGGGATATCGTTACACTAGAGCTAACCCCTGTGAAGAAGGAACCCGAGCCTGACATCCCACCAGATTTTCAGGAGGCACTGGCAGCCAGTCCTGAGGCTCATAAAGTCTGGAACAATACGACGACCATCGCACGAATAGACTGGATACACTGGATTACTTCAGCCAAGCAACTTAAGACGCGCGCAAAACGAATTGGTGATGCCTGCGATATGCTTGCATCCGGCAAGAAGCAGGTTTGCTGTTTCGACCAGTCTGGCTACTACAGTAAGGCCTTCCGTGCGCCCGAGGCAGAAAATTTTTAAATGGAGAAATGCGGTCGGCATAGGAGCTGGCGAAGCCTGCGATCTTTTGATTTTCAGCGGTTTCGCAGATGCCAATTATTTAGCGTTGCGCCATCGACTTCGGGCATGGAGATAAGCCGTCAAATCGCCGTATCCCAATTGGGCTGCGATCTCCGTCAGCGACTCGCCTTGCAATTCAAGATGCAGTTCCAGTTCTGCACGAATCTGATCGAGTAATTGCCTGAAGGTCGTGCCTTGCTCTTCCAGGCGTCTACGTAATGTCCTGGGTGTCTGGTGCAGCGCCTTTGCCAGATCGTCCAGATTTGGAGTTTCACCTCTCGCCAGAGATCGTCGCGCTCCTTCGGCAACCTTGGCTGACCAACCGCTGAAATTGCGATGCGCGGCAATCCGTCGATCCAGTTCCTGAGTCAATAACTCCAACATCCCGTGATGACGGGTCTGCATCGGCAGGCTCAGGCTTTGCGCATGGAAATAGAAGCAGTTCACCGGGCAGTCAAACTCGATACGGTCGCCAAACCACTGGGTGTATTGCTTGTAATACGAGGGACGCGAATGCATGAATTTTGCGAGAGTCGGCTGCACATCCTGCCCCGTTCCACGTCGCAATTGCGCGATGGCCATCACGCCGTAGTGTTCGATGACATACCGCGCCAACTCTTTTGGCGCGTCGATGCATAACTCCATTCCGACGCCATTGTCATCATTCACCAACTTCACATTGTCTGTGTCCGACGCAAGCGGTGCGTACCGGGCCCAAAGTTGCATAGCCGATAAAACGTCGGGGCTGTACAGGCAAAGATAAGCCAGGACGTGCCAGTCCTGAGGCGTGAACAGCGCGAACAGTTTTAACCCGATCGCCGGATCAATGCGCGCCGCCTCGCGCCACAGCTGATCCAGCTGGATCAGGCTGTAATCCGTGCTTTTTCGGGAAACCTGGCTGTCAAGGAAGCGCTCCAGCACTTGGCCCAGCCGACCTCGATGAAAGCGCTGGGGCGGGCGATTGGCCGGTTCTAGCTCAATTTTGTCCATTTCGCGCATTGGGAGGACTGACTCCTGGGTTTCTAATGACATGGCATTGCCCGCAAGGGCCTAAATCGAGAGTGCCATGAATACAATAATGCTCGCCAATAACCCTGCGTTGATAGTGGCCGGGATTTTCCTTGCCTTCATTTTGCTAGAGCTTGCCTGTTCCTCGTTTCGTCAGTCGTCAGGCGGCAAACGTGACGTACTCATTGAAGTCGTCGGCTCCGGCATACTACTGGCGGTCACATTCCCTTTCGTCATGTGGCTAAGTGGCAAGATGCTGAGTCAGGCTGTACCGGAGATGAAAGACGCGTTGGCTGGAATCCCGTGGATTGCAGGATTTGTATTGTTTTTACTGCTGGATGACATGACCCAATACTGGTGGCATCGCCTGACTCACCGGGTTCCCGCACTGTATGCATTGCACCGTGCACATCACTCCGCACCTTATATGAGTGTACGCATCGTCTATCGCAACAACAGCTTCTACTATCTTCTGATGCCCGGTATCTGGCTATCGGGCATGCTGATTTATCTGGGTCTTGCTCCCATTTATTATGTTTATTTGATTGTAAAAATGACGGTAATTTTTGCAGCGCACAGCAGCGTTGCATGGGACGACAAACTTTATCGCATCCGCGCGTTACGCCCACTTGTTTGGGTTTTGGAGCGAACCTTCTCCACACCCTCCACTCACTCTGCGCATCACGGTTTGACTGCCGAGGATGGCGTTACCCATTACAAAGGCAATTTCGGCAACCTGTTATTTCTTTGGGACATCCTGTTCGGTACCGCAAAAATTACCCGTCGGCGTCCGCCAGCCTACGGGATCGAGCACTTGTCACCGATAAGCTGGAAAGAAGAATTGTTCTGGCCCATCGTGCGTTCCCGCCGCACCGCACCCAAGGTAAACGCTAAACAGAAGGTGGCGCGATGAGTCGTCATATCGTTCTGCTGTCTGGATCGAACAGATCAAACAGTCAATCAGTCAAGGTCGCCAGGTATCTGCGCGATCGATTAGAGAAACTTGAGCTGTGTGACTCAAGCGAACTGATTGACCTGGCTTCCAGTCGGCTACCGCCTTGGCCAGAAGCAGACACCGACAGAGTCTGGAATGCCCAGCAATCCATCCTCAAAAAAGCGACGGACTGATCGTGATCAGCCCTGAGTGGAATGGCATGGCTTGCCCGGCCCTGAAAAACTTCTTTTTGTACGCAGGGCTCGGCGAACTTGGGCATAAGCCTGCACTGTTGGTAGGCGTTTCGGCAGGGCTTGGGGGCGCCTACCCAATTGCTGAATTACGCACATCGAGCTACAAAAATAGCCGGATCATGTATTTGCCCGAACAACTCATCATAAGAAACGTAGAGTCGATGCTTAACAGCGAAAAGCCTTCAGACGAAAACGATAGTCGCATTCGGGCACGTGCCGACTGGGCGTTGCAGATACTTGGTCAATACGAGGCAGCCTTGCGCACCGTACGCCCGGCAATTGAACACCCGCCAGAGTTCTCCACTGGAATGTAAAAGCTAGGGACGCTGAAGATCAAAAGATCGCAGCCTTCGCCATGTCCGCGACATTGGAGGACGGCTGATACGGTTTTTCCTTTGCCATCTGCATCTGTAATGGGATCAGCCTTCGACTCAGAATGACAGTACGGTCAGCAGCGGCGGTAGCCGCTGCACCGCAAACTCATAACGTAGGAGGCCCAATGGGCAAGATGGCATTTTTCCTGGGTGGATTTCTGGTGTTGACCATTTTGATTGGTGCGCTGGCCACGATTTCTCCGGTGTAAGAGAGGTGACTGACGAATGTCGCGACAACAAAATTTCGCCATCGCTTGAATGGCGACTGGCAAAGTCTTGAGATCCTGCATGCCTGTCAAATCGCACATGGCGAAATTTTGATACTACACGTCGAGTTGGCGGGAGCGACGAAGCACTGACGACGATTATTGTTTTCGCACAAAAGCAGGAAACAATAATCATGCTGCCTTCGACGAAAAGAATTGATAGTCACGTTCATTTTTACACTTCGCAAGATCTTCGCCGGGTAGCGGGCTCGCTGCCCTATGTGTTACCGGAGCCGCATCCGCTTACCGCTTATCTGGATAAACTGATCACTGCCGGAGTTGCCCCGGCGGTGATCAATAATGTGCACCTCAGTATCCTGCCGGACTCGGAAAACGTATTCGCTTCGTTTGAAGAGCTCAAGCGTCTCCAGGTTGCAAACCCCCTGCGCTACGGGGAAATCAAACTGGTAGGAACGATCAAGGCGGATCCTGCCTACGCCATACAAGAACGTCTTGCGCACCCGCAAGTTGTCGGCGCTCGAATCGTTCTACACGATGCAAGGCCTGAAACTGTTGCTGATACACGCTTCAGTGATGGGCAATGGTCTGCCTTTTATGCTCGCCTGCTCCCGCATCAGCACCTCCACATCTACGCGAAAGAAGCAGAGACCAATCTGCGCGTGCTGCGCCAGATCCCTGACGATGTGCGCGTCATCATCGATCATCTAGGCAGCTGTCACAGCGAGCGGGGCACCGCAGAGCCGGCTTATATCGCTCTACTCACTGAAGCGAGCAGACGAGGCAATGTGTGGTTCAAGGGCCCTGGCTATCGCACTTCTGTCAGTCCCGAGGAAACAGCGCGTTTTGTCGTGCAGATTGTTCGCACAGTTGGCGCAGACAAGATTCTCCTGGAAGCAACCGATGCACCTCATGTTGGAACCAACAACGACGGTGTGCCGTATTCCGACCTGTTTGATTGGTCCCAGGCTTTTAATTTTGTTAGTGCCGTTGCACATCATGTTTCTACAGAAACCCGGATTCCTGTTGACCAGCTTCTCCGTGGAGCCTCTGGCCAGTTGGTAATTTGATCTACGCCCGCACCCAAACTTCGAGATATCAAGCGATGACGAACATTACGACTAAAGAAATCAACTTTGCTGTCAAGTACGGAGACGAAACGCTGAGTCTCAAGGGAATGGTATTCGAACCAGAAGAAATCGACGCATCGTCCCGCAAACTTCCACCCGTAGTCTTCAACTCCGGCTTCACGGGCGGGGTCTCGATGTACGGTCAGCTTTTCGGTCGTGCCCTGGCGGCCCGGGGCTATCGAGTCATGACCTACGACGTGGCGGGCTTTTTTACCAACAAGCACATACGAAACACCGTCCAGGCGGGTGACATTGTGATCACCAATGTCACCCTCGAAGACCAGAAAGACGAAGTCCTCGGTGCGGTTGTATGGGCGCGCGACAATTTTGGTGAGATGCCTGTGGTCGCATCCTGGGCGATGGGGGCGGTGGCCAGCCTCGGTGCAGTGGCTGAGCTTGCTGCCGCAGGCGGTGAGCAGATCCGGTTTTGGGTGCCGATGAGTTACACCAACATCCGCACGCTGCAAGCCCTGCGTGCAGACAAAGAGGTAGCGGACGCAGCCATTCACCAACTCCCGGATGACGCGCCTATTCCTCCGTTTGATACTGGCACCGAAGCGACCCGCCTTGGATATTATCCGCTTGATCCTGAAACTCAGGCTTATGTTGATCAGCAGTTGGGCGGCTATACCGAAGCGGGTGGTGCTGACCGTTGGCCTGGCTGCACCCACGTGACTGCGAAGTCCTATAAGTCGTATGTGGCATATGACCCGGAGCGGTCCATGGAAGGCGCAAAAAACTTCCCGCCTGCGCTGATTATCCACGGCGCCGAGAACACCCTGCACATGCCCTCGGAGTCCGAGCGTCTGCACCGGCACTATCCGGGTGATGCAGGTGCGAGCGCGCTGATCATGCCGCACATGCAACATGGCCAGCAGAATCAAGTCGACAGTCCCGTGTTCAAATCGATGATCCAGAGCATCGATAAGGCTATTCGCACGCGCGGCTGATTCGCTCGCCATTATCCTGTAAGGCCTCGCAACGAGGTCTTGCAGCATTTCCAGCGTCGCGGTGCATTCCTCCAGCGACGTTTCCCGTCAAGGGCCCTAACATAGCCAATCCAAAGCCAGGCCCTCAGGCCGGCCTAAGCTGTGTTGTCTGAACGGCTGGCCCCCTGATAAGGATCCGGCCCCTGATAAGGATCTGGCGATGACGAGCCCCCGTGAACCAGCGACACCTGCGAATGGTTACACCACCAAGCGAATCGGGCTGCTCATTCTCCCTCAGTTTTCCATGATGGCATTGGCTGGAGCCAGCGAGCCTTTGCGGGCCGCGAACCGGCTTTCGGGAAAGACGCTTTATCAGTGGACCCTTCTCACGGAAGCGGGTGGGCCGGTCAGCTCCAGCAGTGGTATCGAGATCCAGACACTGCCGGTCGAACAAGCGCCCGAGGTTGATCGCGTTTTTGTGTTGGCGAGCCTGGACATCGAGCATCAGAAACCACCCAGGATGCTGCGCTTTTTACAGCGCGCAGCGGCACGAGGGATAACCGTCGGCGCACTGAGTACCGGTACTTTCATTCTTGCCCGAGCCGGATTGCTGGAAGGGAAGCGCTGCACGTTGCACTGGGAGTCCATCGGTCAATTTGCGGAAGAGTTTCCCACTATCGAAGTCACCAGAGAGCTGTACGTCAACCATGGAAACCGATGGACATGTGCGGGGGGGACGGCGGCCATCGATCTCATGCTGGCGCAAATCGCGCTTGATTATGGCAATCAGCTTGCCGCCAGCATCGCAGAGCAATTTCTGCACGCAAGGATAAGGGCGCCGGAAGAACATCAGCGAATGTCGATACAGTGGCGGTTCGGGATTCACGATAAGCGGCTGACGGCCGCCATTGCGTTCATGGAAAATAATCTGGAGAACATTGTCGGCATCGAAGAGATCGCCGACCGATGCAATCTGTCGCATCGTCAGTTGGAGCGGTTGTGGCATCAGCACTTCGGGATGACACCGAAAAAATTCTATCTTGAGCTCCGGCTTAACGAAGCACGCCGATTGCTGCGTGAAAGCACCCAGCCCATTGCTTCCATTGCCTATAGCTGCGGGTTCGTCTCGGCGTCACATCTGGGCGCTGCCTACCGTCGTGTGTGGGGATGCACGCCCGGCGAAGAGCGGCGGAAATTTGATGATGCTCATTCCTGATTGCAGTCACCGAGCGCGTCGATCAACGAACGCTAATCCGCCGAAAAAACCCTCTCTCTACAAAACCGCATAGCAAGCTAATGACTTGGCCCGACAGGAGGTACGCTCTGGCGAGCCTTGATAATTCGGCGATCCTGCATACTTCCTTCCTCGCTCGACCCTTCACATTGCACTGCACGCTGGCGGGCCTCGGGACGTCGGTTTTTTGATAGAAATCGTCGAACTCAAAGCTCAGGCTCGGTTCAGGAGCGCGGTAAGGTTCGTTACAAATCCGGCGTCCACTTCCAGATGCACAGCCGGCAAAAACAACAATGACGCGAAGAAGGCCTAACAACCATGGAAACCTTGAGTTTCATTCTGGAAAACGGCGGGCTGATCAGCCTGCTACTCGGACAACACCTTCTCATCGTGGCAATCGCGGTGGGGTTGGCGATTCTGACCGGCGTGCCCGTCGGGATCGCAATATCCCAGCACCCCAGAACCCGCCGTTGGGTATTGGCCTTTGCTGCTGTTCTGATGACTATTCCCTCTGCCGCGCTGTTCGGGCTGATGATCCCGGCCCTGTCCCTGATTGGTTACGGGATCGGTGTAGTGCCAGCGGTCATTGCGCTTTTTCTCTATTCCCAGCTGCCGATCATTCGCAACACCACCACCGCGATCTCCAACATTGATCCTGCGTTGCGTGAAGCGGCGATCGGAATGGGAATGTCGACCTGGCAACGGCTGCGCAAGGTTGAACTACCGATAGCGGTCCCTCTCATCATGGCGGGCGTGCGGATGGCGACCGTTATCAATATCGGTATCGCGGCAATCGCCGCCTATATCGGCGCCGGTGGCCTGGGCAGTCTCATTATTCGCGGCATCGCCCAATCTGATACGCGACAGTTGGTAGCCGGAGCCATCGTCATCAGCATTATTGCCATTGCGGCCGATTATGCGCTGTACGCCCTGCAGCTCCTCCTGACGCCAAAAGGCCTGAACAAGAACAAAGTGGCCACTGGCCGAATGAAGGAAGCGACGACGTGATCCAGATCGAGAACCTGAACAAGAAATTTGGCTCAATCACCGCAGTAGAAGATGTCTCATTCAACGTTGAAGAGGGGCAAATCTGCGTACTGCTCGGGCCGTCTGGCTGCGGCAAAACCACGACCTTGAAAATGATCAACCGACTGATCACGCCGACGTCGGGAACGATCAGAATTGGCGGTCGCGATACGTCCGAACTGGACAGCGTCACCCTCAAACGATCGATCGGCTATGTGATTCAGCAAGTCGGTTTGTTCCCGAACATGACCGTAGAGGAAAACATTTGCGTCGTCCCCAATCTGTTGGGATGGGATAAAACCAAAAGCCGCAAGCGAGCAGCGGAGTTGCTGGAAGTCGTCGCGCTGGAGCCGTCAAAATTTCTGAAGCGATACCCGTGCGAACTCTCGGGAGGCCAGCAACAGCGAGTGGGCGTGGCCCGAGCGCTGGCAGCGGATCCGCCCGTGATGTTGATGGATGAGCCGTTTGGCGCGATCGATCCGATCAACCGGGAAGTGATCCAGGACGAGTTCATGCGCATCCAGCGCCAAGTCAACAAGACCGTGCTTTTTGTCAGTCACGACATCGACGAAGCCGTGAAGATGGCTGACTGTGTCGCGCTGTTCCATAACGGAAAAATCGAGCAGTTCGGCAGCTCGGATGATCTTCTCGCCAGGCCCAACAGCGAGTTCGTGGAGAACTTCATGGGCAGCGACAGGATCATGAAACGACTCTGTTTGCTGCGTGCGGCTGACGTCGCCAGCAGGATCCCTCCACGGGAGCAGATGCAAGTCGTGGGCGCAAACAGCGGCATCGCCATGCGCTCGCAACTGATCGTGAAGCCCGGGGATGATCTGCGCCACGTGCTCTCGCAGCTACTGGGTCGCGGCCAGGACTGGGCGTTATGTAACGACAGCGACGGACGCTTCATCGGCTATGTCCACCAGGCCGACATCCTGGCGCGACTTGTTGAAAATATTACTCCGGCGGTGCACTGACGATGTCTGACTTAATGATCAGATTTTGGGAAGGGCTTCAGTATTACTGGGGCGATATCAGCTACCTGACGGTTCAGCATTTGCAGATCGTTGCCATCAGTGGGGTGCTGGCCCTGCTCGTTGCGCTTCCATTGGGCGTATGGATGAGCCGTCCTGCGAACCAGCGTTACGCCATGGCAACTATGCAGTTCCTCAATGTGGGGCAGGCGATACCCAAGCTCGCACTGTTGGCATTGGCCATGAGCTTTATCGGCGTAGGCAGCGGCGCGGCCATCATCGGATTATTTGTCGCGACCTTGTTACCCGTGGCGGTCAACACCTATGAAGGATTGCGCGCGGTGCCGCAACACTTGGTCGAAGCGGCCGAGGCCATGGGCATGACGCCTGCGGAGACACTGTGGAAAGTCGAAATTCCGAATGCGATGAACGTGATTTTCGCGGGCATACGTACGGCGCTCGCCATCAACGTCGGTACTGCGCCGCTTGCCTTTCTGGTCGGTGGAGGAGGGTTGGGTGAGTTGATCTTTACCGGTATCGACCTGAATGACTTCGGCATGATGTTGGCCGGTGCAGCGTCGACCGCGCTCCTGGCGATTGCAGTCGATCTGGGCTGCGGCTTGATTCAAAACATTGCAGTGTCACGGGGCTTGAGGTTGGCCGGGCGCGAATGAATCTGAAGACCATAGACCTAAACCAATAATATGAGGTGCATGATGATTTATCGAATGCTAGCCAGTCTGATCTTTAGCCTTGGCCTTGTTTCAGGTGTCGTGGGCAGTGCTTCTGCCAACAGCACGATTGTGGTCGGCGGCAAGAAGTTTACAGAACAGCAACTGGTTGCTGAAATGACGACTCAATTGCTGCGCACCAATGGATACAGCGTCGATAAGCGCCCTGACTTGGGGTCATCTGTATTACGCGCTGCGCAAGAAAACGGTCAGGTTGATGTGTATTGGGAATACACCGGCACTTCGCTGATTACTTACAACAAAGTCCTGGACAAACTTGATGCTGACGAAACGTATAAGAGGATCAGCACGCTTGATGCACAGAAGGGCATTACGTGGCTGAACCGATCAAAAGCCAACAACACCTATGCCTTTGCCATGCGCAAGGAGGAGGCCGATAAGGACGGGATCGTCTCGATCAGCGATCTGGCAAAAAATATCGGAACAGGCAAAGCCTATAAGTTCGCCTCTAACGCTGAGTTTTTTTCGCGCCCTGATGGCTTGAAACCGCTTCAAGATACGTACAAATTTGAATTCGAGCGTAAAAACGTCATCCGGATGGACGGCGGATTGACCTATCAGGCGCTCAGGGATGGTCAGGTGAATGTGGCGTTGGTGCTGTCGACTGACGGGCGGATTCCGGCATTCGGCTTTATTGTCCTGAAGGACGACAAAGGATTTTTCCCAAGTTATGCGCTGACGCCAGTGATTCGTACCGAAGTCCTTAACGAGAACCCGAAAATCGGCGAATTGCTCAACGCTCTTTCCTCCAAACTGGACGACGACACCATTGCGGGTCTCAATTCTCGGGTCGACGTCGGCCGTGAGTCTATCGAGAGTGTGTCCAAGGAATTTTTGCAGAAAAACAAGTTGCTGTAGGAGCTGCCGTAGGCTGCGATCTTCCACGTTGCCTTCAGAACTTTCCAGGGCCGGCAGAATAACGCCGGCTTTTTTTACCTCTGCCTCCCACTCCCTCGCACCCACATGAGCTGCGAGCTCATTCCGTTCGCCTGTACCCACTAGGAAAATTACCCATGCAGTTGAATAAAAAGTTCGTGGCTTGTTCGTGTTTGGTACTGGCGGCAAGTGCTCAGGCGGATGACGGTATCGACCGCATGACCCTCGCCGATATGCGTCAGGCATTGAATAACGGGACCCTCAGTTCCGAGCAACTGGTCAGGCACTATCTGGATAACATTCGCGCGAACAACCATCAGGGTCAAAACATCAATGCGCTGGTGACCCTCAATGATCAGGCGATCGAACAGGCCAGGAAATGGGATGCCGAACGCGCCAGAAACCCCAATGCCAAGTACGCACCGCTGGCGGGCATTCCTTTCGTAGCGAAGGACAACTTTGACACCGCAGGTATGGTCACCTCGGGTGGATCCTACGTACTGCGTTCGTCGGTGCCGAGCCAGGATGCCTTCGCCGTCAAGAAGCTGATCGACGGGCAAGCGATTCTTCTCGGCAAAGCCAATCTGTCGGAACTGGCAGCGTCCTTTGGCTGGTTTGGCTACAGCTCGTTTGGCGGCCAAACGCTGAATCCCAGAAACACCAAGCGTGACGCTTCTGGCTCCAGCAGCGGTTCTGCCGCCTCCGTCGCTGCAGCGTTTGCACCCTTTGCGCTGGGGTCGGATACCAGCGGGTCGATCCGCGCGCCCGCCAGCGTCACCGGTACGGTGGGCTTCAGACCCTCGCTGGGTCTGATCAGTCGCAGCGGTATTATTCCGCTCTCTCTCGCGTTCGATACCGGTGGAGTGATTACAAACAGTGTGCTGGATCAGGCCATCGTGCTGGATGCGATCAAGGGACAGGACAAAAGCGACTCGGCGACCCTTGACCTTGCGGCAGACAAAATACAGTTTGAGCAAGCGCTGAGCCGTTCTTCGCTGCAAGGCAAAACCATTGGCGTGATCACTAACTTCAAAGGCGCCAACCCGGAGGTGGATGCGGTCTTTAAAACGGCGCAGGAAACCCTCGGCAAGCGCGGTGCTCATGTGGTCTCCATCGACCTTCCCAAGGCGTTTGAAACGCTATGGAGCGATGTATTGGGCCCCGTTGGAGAGAGTGAATTCAAACCGCAATTCGAACGCTACCTGGCCACCCTCAACGCCAGCCAACCTCGAACGCTGGCGCAGTTTCTCGATCTGGCCAGGAAAAATCAGGCTGAAAACGGCCCGCATGGAATGAACCCGGCACGCCTGGCCGGGCTGGAAGCGGTATCGAATGGCGCAAGCACCGACTCGCCGCTGTATATCTCCATCCTCTCCAGAAAGATCCCGCAGTTGCGCGCGCAACTGATGGACATCATGAAGAAGAACAACGTAGATAGCCTGTTCTTCGCGACCATCAATTGCCCGGCTTCGGTGGTTCACGGCGTGACCGATGACAGTTACGTCTGCACATCCGGTGACACCTATGCGTCGTCGTACATTGCCTCCGCCACGGGGTTTCCCGAGATCACGGTTCCCGCAGGCACCATCAAGGGCAACCTGCCTGTCGGTGTTTCGTTCCTGGGCGGCTACGGCGAAGATGCCAAGGTAGTGGGTTTTGGCTACGCCTTCCTCGGGCGGTGATCATTCTGCCGGGCGTTCATATCTGTTCCAGCAACCAGGTACGGAACGCGATCAGTGACGGCAGCATTTCGTTGCGTGGCGGGTAGGTCAGGTAGTAACTGCGCTGACTGGCGAAGGGCAGGTCCAGGCTGATCAGCTCTGAGCTGGCCAATTCGTCGGCCACCAGAATACGCGGCACCAGACCTATTCCAATGCCGGCTCTGACGGCCTGGATCAAGTGTGAGGTGAGTTCGAAACTGGGCCCCAGGCGCATCATTCGATGGGGCAAGCCGTGGTGGCTGAACCACTCGCCCCAGACGTTGGGATTGTTCGCGACATTGAGCAGTATCTGCCCGCCAATGCGCTCCGGTGTCCAGTCGTCATGGGCCTGGGCTGCCTGCGGCGAAATGATCACCATCATTTCTTCTGCGTGCAGCCGATGGCTGATCAGGCCCGGTACATCAGCATTGCCGACGACGATCGCGGCATCAATACCGCTGGTTTCAAAGTCGATGGCGTCGATCCGGGAGTTGATGTGGACCAGCATGCCAGGATGGCTTTTGTAAAAGTCATGAAGGCGCGGCAATAACCACTTCGAGCCGAAGGTCGGCAATGTGGCCAGGCGCAACGTGCCGCTGCCTGATTGATAAGCCATGGCCTGCAACGTGGCGCTACGGATGCGTCCGAGCGCTTCGGTCATTTCCCGCTGATAAAGACGACCGACATCGGTCAACTGCACCTGCCGACCTTCACGGCGAAACAGCGTCAGGCCCAGTTGCTGCTCCAGCGCCTGAACTTGCCGGCTGACGGCGCTTTGGGTCAGCGAGAGTTCCATCGCGGCGCGGGTGTAGCTTTCATGTCGGGCGGCGGCTTCAAAGGCCAGCAGCAACGACATCGAGGGGGTGAGGTGGCGGTAATTCATTCGTAAAAGTCATCGATAGCGACAGGATTATCCGTTTGTTCGGCACCAGAGACTGCAGGATCATTGGCGCAGCCGACGACCTGAGGCTGACCTATTAATGCTCAGGCGACAAGTGTTTTGATTTTTCCGTGATTAGACCTACAAGAGACCATCCTGTGATGATCGCCCCGTTGACGACCGTTGAACCCGCGGCACAGTACCCGGAATTTTTGCAAGCCCTGCGTGCCAGCGGCTTCCGCGGTCAGCTCAGTGCCGACTATGCCACTCGGACCGTGCTGGCGACCGACAACTCGATTTACCAGCGTCTGCCGCAAGCGGCGGTGTTCCCCCTCGACGCGGACGATATCGTGCGCATCGCGACATTGATGGCCGAACCACGCTTTCGCCAGATCAAGCTGACCCCGCGGGGCGGTGGCACCGGGACCAACGGCCAGTCTTTGACCGATGGCATCGTGGTCGACCTGTCGCGGCACATGAACACCGTCCTCGAAATCAACGTCGCCGAGCGTTGGGTGCGGGTGCAGGCGGGCGTGGTCAAGGACCAGCTGAATGCCGCGCTGAAGCCTCATGGATTGTTTTTCGCCCCGGAGCTGTCGACCTCCAACCGCGCCACCGTGGGCGGCATGATCAACACGGACGCCAGCGGCCAGGGCAGTTGCACCTATGGCAAGACCCGCGATCATGTGCTGGAACTGCACAGCGTACTGCTCGGCGGTGAGCGCCTGCACAGCCAGCCTCTGTCCGACGCGCAGCTGGAGGTGGCGTGCGCGCAGCCCGGCCGCATCGGCGAGGTGTACCGCACCGCGCGGCACATTCAGGAAACCCAGGCCGACCTGATCGAGTCGGTGTTCCCCAAGCTCAACCGCTGCCTGACGGGTTACGACTTGGCGCACCTGCGTGACGAGCACGGACGCTTCAACCTCAATAGCGTGCTGTGCGGTGCGGAAGGTTCGTTGGGCTACATCGTCGAAGCCAAGCTCAATGTGCTGCCGATCCCCAAATACTCGGTGTTGGTGAACGTACGCTACGGCAGCTTCATGGATGCTCTGCGCGACGCCAATGCGCTGTTGGCGCACAAGCCGCTGTCCATCGAAACCGTGGACTCCAAAGTGTTGATGCTGGCGATGAAAGATATTGTCTGGCACAGCGTCGCCGAGTATTTCCCGACGGACGCCCAGCGCGCGACGCTGGGTATCAATCTGGTGGAATTCAGTGGGGAAGACCTGACGCAAGTGAACGCTTGCGTGGCGTCGTTCGTGGCGCATCTGCAGGCCGACACGACGATCGAGCGGCTGGGCCACACGTTGGCCGAAGGTGCCGAAGCGGTGACCCGCGTATACGCCATGCGTAAACGCTCGGTCGGGCTACTGGGCAACGTCGAAGGCGAGATTCGCCCGCAGCCTTTCGTTGAAGACACGGCCGTGCCGCCGGAGAAACTGGCCGACTACATTGCTGAGTTCCGCGCCTTGCTCGACAGCCATGGCCTGGCCTATGGCATGTTCGGGCACGTCGACGCCGGTGTGTTGCATGTGCGCCCGGCGCTGGACATGAAAGACCCGGCCCAGGCCGCGCTGGTCAAGCCAATCTCCGATGCCGTGGCCAAGCTGACCCGGCGTTATGGTGGTTTGCTGTGGGGCGAGCACGGCAAGGGATTGCGTTCGGAATATGTTCCTGAGTTTTTTGGCGAGCTGTACCCCGCGCTGCAATCGCTCAAGGGCGCGTTCGACCCGCACAATCAGCTCAACCCCGGCAAAATCTGCACGCCGCCGGATGCCGCCCAAGGCTTGCTCAAGGTTAACGAAGTGACGCTGCGCGGTGAGCTGGACCGGCAAATCGACGAGCGCGTCTGGCAAAGTTTCGGCACCGCTGTGCACTGCAACGGTAACGGCGCTTGCTACAACTACGATCCCGACGATGCAATGTGCCCGTCGTGGAAAGCTACCCGTGAACGCCAGCATTCGCCCAAGGGCAGGGCGTCATTGATTCGCGAATGGTTGCGTCTGCAAGGCGCGGCCAATATCGATGTATTGGAAGCGGCGCGGGGCAAATTGTCGTGGTTGAGCGGGTTGCCCGCGCGGTTACGCAATAACCTGGCGCGCTCGCGCGGCGCGGCGGATTTCTCCCATGAGGTGTACGACGCGATGGCGGGCTGTCTGGCCTGTAAATCCTGTGCGGGGCAATGCCCGGTCAAGGTCAACGTTCCGGAATTTCGATCACGTTTTCTGGAGCTGTACCACGGTCGCTATCAACGTCCGCTTCGCGATTACCTGATCGGCTCGCTGGAGTTCACCATTCCTTACATGGCCTACGCGCCGGGCCTGTACAACGCGGTAATGGGCTCAAAATGGATGAGCCGCTTGCTTGAGCGACACGTCGGCATGCTCGACAGCCCGCTGATCAACCGTTACGACTTGCAGGCCACGTTGACCCGCTGCAAGGTGGTTGTCGCCAGCGTGCCAGCCCTGCGCGAGCTTACCGTCGCGCAACGTCAGCGCAGCGTGGTGTTGGTGCAGGACGCTTTCACCCGTTACTTCGAAACCCCGTTGCTGGCGAGCTTTATCCAGTTGGCGCATCAGTTGGGCTATCGGGTGTTTCTGGCGCCCTATAGTGCCAACGGCAAGCCTTTGCATGTACAGGGCTTCCTCGGCGCCTTCGCCAAAGCGGCGATCCGTAACGCCAGTCAACTCAAGGCGCTGGCCGACTGCGAAGTACCGCTGGTGGGTCTGGATCCGGCGATGACGCTGGTCTACCGCCAGGAATATCAGAAAGTGCCGGGGCTCAATGATTGCCCCAAAGTCTTGCTCCCTCAGGAGTGGCTTTTCGATGTGTTGCCCGAAAACCCGCATCCCGCTACCCAGACATTCCGTTTGTTGGCGCACTGCACCGAGAAGACCAATGTGCCGGCCAGTACTTCGCAATGGGAAGCCGTGTTTGCCCGGCTTGGACTCAAGTTGGTGACGGAGGCGACTGGCTGTTGTGGCATGTCCGGAACCTACGGCCATGAAGCGCGCAACCAGGACACCTCGCGGACGATTTTCGAGCAGTCATGGGCCGGCAAGCTGGACAAGACGGGAGAAGCACTGGCAACCGGTTACTCCTGTCGCAGTCAAGTAAAGCGTCGCGCCAACAAGCAACTGCGCCACCCACTGGAAGTGGTGTTGGAGCATGCGCGCGGCGAGTAGGGGCGCTTGCGAGTCTTGTGAGTCGCTAACGTGTGAAAGGAGAAAAACCACAACGCCTCCACAGAGGGAGGCGTTGCGGGTTTTCAGCAGTGTTGCTCAGATCATCTCAAATCAAACCTATCCAGATTCATCACCTTGTCCCAAGCCGCAACGAAGTCATTCACAAACTTCTCCTTCGCGTCGTCGCAGGCGTAAACCTCAGCCAACGCCCTCAACTGCGCATTCGAGCCAAACACCAGATCGACACGCGTAGCAGTCCATTTAAGGTCGCCGGTTTTGCGATCGTGCCCTTCAAACTCCTCGTTGTCGTCCGACACCGGTTTCCATTCCACGCTCATATCGAGCAGGTTTTTGAAGAAGTCGTTGGTCAACGCTTCCGGCTGCTTGGTGAACACCCCGTGCCGGGTTTGTCCGACGTTGGTGTTCAGCACGCGCATACCGCCAATGAGCACGGTCATTTCTGGCGCGGTGAGTTTCAGCAGTTGCGCCTTGTCGATCAGTAAAGCCTCGGCCGGTACGCTGTAGCGGGATTTGAGGTAGTTTCGGAAGCCATCGGCGGCAGGTTCCAGGTAGCCGAAGGATTCAACATCCGTTTGTTCTTGCGAGGCGTCCATTCGTCCCGGCGTGAAAGGCACTGTCACGGTATGGCCGGCATTTTTTGCCGATTGCTCGACACCGGCGCAACCGGCCAGCACGATCAGGTCTGCCAGGGAGATTTTCTTGCCGCCGCTGTTGAACTCGTTCTGGATGCTCTCGAGTTTCGCCAGTACGCTCGCCAGTTGCTCAGGCTGGTTGGCCTGCCAGAATTTCTGCGGCGCCAGACGCAGGCGTCCGCCGTTGGCGCCGCCGCGTTTGTCGGAGCCGCGGAAGGTGGAAGCCGCCGCCCAGGCAGTTGATACAAGCTGCGAGACGGTCAGGCCGCAGGCCAGGAGTTTGCCTTTGAGTGCGGCGACGTCGCTGTCGGTGACCAGGGCATGGTCGACCGCCGGGATCGGGTCTTGCCACAGGAGTTCTTCGTTGGGCATTTCCGGGCCGAGGTAGCGCGAGAGGGGGCCCATGTCACGGTGGATCAGCTTGAACCAGGCGCGGGCGAACGCGTCGGTCAATTGATCGGGGTTCTCAAGGAAGCGTCGCGAAATCGGCTCATAGACCGGATCGAATCGCAGGGCCAGGTCCGTGGTCAGCATGGTCGGGTTACGCCGCTTCGACGGATCGTGAGCATCTGGAATGATGCCAGCACCGGCGCCGTCTTTGGCTGTCCACTGGCTAGCGCCCGCCGGGCTCTTGGTCAGTTCCCACTCGAAGCCGAACAGGTTTTCCAGGTAGTTGTTGCTCCATTTTGTGGGCGTGGTGGTCCAGGTCACTTCCAGGCCGCTGGTAATGGTGTCGCCACCCTTGCCGCTGCCGAAAGTGCTTTTCCAGCCCAGGCCTTGTGCTTCGAGACCAGCGGCTTCGGGCTCGGCACCGACATTGTCGGCAGGGCCGGCGCCGTGGGTCTTGCCAAAGGCGTGGCCGCCGGCGATCAGCGCGACGGTCTCTTCGTCATTCATCGCCATGCGCCCGAAGGTCTCGCGGATGTCCTTCGCCGCGGCTAGCGGATCCGGATTGCCTTCCGGGCCTTCGGGGTTGACGTAAATCAGGCCCATCTGTACTGCGGCGAGCGGGTTCTCCAGATTGCGCCCTTTGTCGGTACGGCTGTCCTCATTTTCCCCAGGCTCAGCTACCAGTGGGCCTTCGCCGGGTTCTTGCATGGGTTCTTTTTTGTCTTTTTCGTAGCGGGTGTCGCCTGCCAGCCACTTGCTTTCGGAGCCCCAGTAGACGGACTCATCCGGTTCCCAGACGTCTGGCCGACCGCCGGAAAAACCGAATGTCTTGAAGTCCATGGACTCCAGCGCGACGTTGCCGGTGAGCACGATCAGGTCGGCCCAGGAGATGTTGCGGCCATACTTTTGCTTGATCGGCCAAAGCAGCCGGCGGGCCTTGTCGAGGCTGACGTTGTCCGGCCAACTGTTGAGCGGCGCGAAACGCTGCTGACCGGAACCGGCCCCTCCACGACCGTCACCGGTGCGGTAGGTGCCGGCGCTGTGCCAGGCCATGCGAATGAACAACGGCCCATAATGACCGAAGTCTGCCGGCCACCAGTCTTGCGAATCGGTCATCAGTGCGCGCAGGTCTTGCTTGAGCGCCTGAAAGTCCAGGCTCTTGAACGCTTCGGCATAGTTGAAGTCTTCGCCCATGGGGTCGGACAAGGGCGAGTGCTGGTGCAGGATTTTCAGATTCAGTTGGTTCGGCCACCAATCGCGGTTCGTCGTGCCACCGCCAGCGGCGGCGTGATTGAACGGGCATTTCGATTCATTTGCCATGTGTGCGTTACCTTTGGTCGTATTCATCCGGCTATCCGGCCCGGGGTGGGCGCGCAATAGTGACGAGCGAAATCAATGACATAGGCTGTAGCCGTTCGATCAACCGATCGTCGTGGTCACACGGGAAATCTGGAGAACAGCAATCGAGTTGCCAGCACGGTGGCCCACGGCAAGCCTAGTACGCTTCTGACTCATTCGTATCTTTTATCAAGTCTCAACCGGCCAGCTTACGCCAGCGCTCCAATAAGGTTAGACGCCTATAAAGCAGTCAGCTAATAGGTGGAGTATTGGGGGGTGATAGGGACAATCTTTTAGTTGAGTCTTGAGGTAGGCGACTGGCCTCTTCGCGGGCAAGCCTCGCTCCTACAGGTTTTGTGTGGAAACACGATCGTGCAAACGACACAAAACCTGTAGGAGCGAGGCTCGCCCGCGAAGACGGCAGCACAGACACAGCAACTCCCGGATCAGCCCGGTATCGTATGATGAGCCCTTTCCATCGACGCCCATCCAAGGACCCTTACCCGATGTCTTTAAGCAAACGCGATCAGGCACACATCGAACGTCGCCTGGTCGCCACCCTGACCGAGGCGTGTGAAACAGCCAAAGCGCAAATAGTCGGGTTCTGCTGGCTGACCCACGAAGTCGATTATGCGGCCTTTCCTTCCAGCCTGCGGGTGATCTGGGTCTTCGATACGCAGGCCAACAAGGATCAGGCGCTGGCGAGCGGGCAGGGCGAGCGCATGGTCGAACTGACGGCTATGGCGTTAAGCGAAGCGGGGGTTCTTGTCAGCCCGGTAGCGGCCCATGTGCAGTTCGATTCTGAAGAACAATGTCTGCGCGCCCATGCCGGCAACTGGCAGCAACGCCTGGCGCCCAAGCGCTCGACGCGGGGTTGAAACGTGGCCAAGGATATCGAAAATCCGTGTATTGCCGTTTGCCAGCTGAGCGGTGAGCTATGTGTCAGTTGTGGCCGCACCAAGGACGACATCAGAAAATGGAAGCGCATGAAGCGTCCGGAAAAAATGGCGGCGGTGCAGCGGGCGAGTTTGCGGTTGAAGGGGCTGCAGAAGAGGAAGGTTTGAGGGCAATGCCAGTCAGCTAAGCCGAACACGACCCTGTAGCAGCTGGCGAAGCCTGCGTTCGGCTGCGTAGCAGTCGTAAAACCGGAGATTACGGTACATCAGGCAGACCGCATTAACCGGATTCACGACTGCTACGCAGCCGAACGCAGCCTTCGGCAGCTGCTACAACGAGTGGGGCACGGCTGAAATTGCTGCACACACCTCTCGAACACAATCACGCAACCATCGATGCGCTGAATCGGCATCCATTCGTGGATGCCAGAGCATCGAAATGGTGATCGGCGGCAGGTCGAGCGGAAGATCAAAACCGTGCAGGCCGGCGCGCAGGTTTCGGGTGTGTTGCGCGGGCACGGTGGCGATCAGGTCCGAGGCGCGAGTCAGCGCCAGCGCGGCCGAGAAACCGCCGACGATGGTGGTGATCTCGCGCTCCAGTCCCAGCCCTTCCAGGGCTTCATCCATCGGCCCTCTATCGAGCCCGCGTCGCGAGACCAGGATGTGCCTGCCAGCAGCGTAACGGGAGGCGGTGACCTCGCCCTGGCTCAGCGGATGCCCCGTGCGCACGACGCCGATGAAGCGATCCTCGAACAACGCGCGGGTGCGCACTTCCGGGCTCGTTGTGCCGCCGACCACGCCGGTTTCCAGGTCGACGGAACCGTCGCGAAGCGCGGCGCTGTCCTTGTTCAGCTTCTGCATAAAGTGCAAGCGCACGCCGGGTGCTTGCTCACTGACGCGGGCAATCAGCGCCGGGCCGAAGTTCTCGACAAAACCGTCGCTGGTGCGCAGCGTGAATGTTCGCACCAGTTGCTTGAGATCGAGCTGTTCGGCGGGGCGCAAAACGGCTTCTGCGTCTTGCACCAATCGACTGACCTGTTCGCGCAATTCGAGCGCCCGAGGCGTCGGCACCAGCCCGCGTCCAGCCCGGACCAGCAGCGGGTCGCCGGTGGTTTCGCGCAATCGCGCCAGCGCCCGGCTCATGGCCGACGGGCTCAGGCGCAGTCGTTGGGCGGCGCGTGCGACGCTGCCTTCGGCGAGCAGCACATCCAGGGTAATCAGCAAATTCAGGTCGGGAGTCGTCATGCCTCAACGTTAGCACGGCGTGGGGGTGACATGGCGTCAAACGCAGCTATCAAGTGCAAGTGATGCGTCTTCCGCCATGTCACGCGCGGGCATACGCTGCTGATCTACCTTTCAGATGTGGCCAGACAATGAAACTTATCACCTCATCAGGCTCGGTTCGCTGGGCGCTCGTCAGCCTTTCGCTGTCGATGTTGATGCCCTCACTCGACACCAGCATCGCCAACGCGGGTTTGCCAATACTGGCCGAGGCGTTGAATGCTTCCTTTCAGCAAGTGCAGTGGATCGTTCTGGCGTATCTGCTGGCGATCACCACGTTGATTGTCAGCGTCGGACGACTCGGTGACCTCGTCGGTCGTCGGCGCTTGCTGCTGACGGGCATTGGCATTTTCACCCTGTCATCGCTGGCCTGCGGTGTCGCGCCATCGCTTGGGTGGCTGGTCGGCGCCCGGGCGGTGCAGGGGCTAGGGGCGGCGATCATGCTGGCGCTGACCGTGGCGTTTGTCGGTGAGACAGTGCCAAAAGCACAGACCGGCAGCGCCATGGGATTGCTTGGCACGATGTCGGCGGTCGGCACCACACTGGGGCCGTCGCTCGGAGGGCTTTTGATTTCCGGCTTCGGCTGGCAGGCGATTTTTCTGCTCAACGTGCCGCTGGGCATTCTGAACATCTGGCTCGCGTATCGCTATTTGCCGGCGGATGCACCGCGGACGAAAGCGCCGCGGGTGGGTTTCGACAAGGCCGGCACGTTGCTGCTGGCACTGACCCTTGCGGCGTATGCGCTGGCCATGACGATCGGGCACAGTGATTTTGGGCCGCTCAACATTGCGCTCCTGCTGACGGCTGTTGTCGGCGCAGGGATTTTCATATTTGTTGAGGCCAGGGTTGCCTCGCCATTGATTAAACTGGCGCTGTTCCGCGAGCCGGGTTTGAGCGCAAGCCTGGCCATGAGCACGCTCGTTTCGACGGTGATGATGGCGACGCTGGTGGTCGGGCCGTTTTATCTTTCGGGTGCGCTTGGACTCGGCACGGCGTTTGTCGGCCTTGCCTTGTCGGTCGGCCCGCTGGTGGCTGCGCTGACCGGCGTGCCGGCCGGTCGCCTGGTGGACCGTTTTGGCACTCGGCGCATGACCCTCGTCGGGCTCGCCGCGATGGCGCTCGGCACGGGTGCTTTATCGATGATGCCGGCGGGTTTCGGCATCCTCGGTTACCTCGCGCCCATCGCGGTGATCACTGCCAGCTACGCGTTGTTCCAGGCGGCCAACAACACCGCGATCATGACCGACATCCGTCCGGACCAGCGCGGCGTGATTGCCGGCATGCTTAGCCTGTCGCGTAATCTCGGACTGATCACCGGAGCCTCGGTCATGGGCGCGGTGTTTGCCTTTGCCTCGGCGACGGCAGACATCACCACGGCATCTCCCGCAGCCATCGCCCACGGGATGCGAATAACGTTTGCCGTCGCCGCGCTGTTGATCGTCCTGGCACTGGGAATCGCGCGGGCGCTGCGAGATTCACACTGCTGCACTGCATGCAGACTTCACCGAGTTACATAGAACAAAAACCTGTAGCAGCTGTCGAGCCTGCGAGGCTGCGTTCGGCTGCGAAGCAGTCGTCAAACCAGAATTTGCGGTGCATCAGGCAAACTGCGTCAGCCGGATTTACGACTGCTGCGCAGCCGAACGCAGCCTCGCAGGCTCGACAGCTGCTACAAATAGTGAGTCTTAGCCGTGTGGCATCCCCAGCAGGCCGGTCAGGGTATTGATAATCGCTTGTTGCCGCGCACGGTCTGTCTGGTGCACGGCTTCAGCGGCGGCGACATCGGCGTCACAGTGGGGGCAGGTCACTTCGTGCGCATGGATGTACTGCAAGCAGCCCCGACACAGCGCCAGTTGCGGCGGAATGCGTCCTTCGTCCGGCGATTTCTGGCCCTGGTTCGCCCAGGCCAGTTTGATTACCTGGCCGCTGTCGCTGACGCTGCTGACCTTCTCGCCAGTGTCGATGCGTTCAGTGATCAGGTCAAAACGTCCGACGGCGAAGGAGGTCTTTGCCGCGTCTTCGAGTTTGACGATGCGCTCGCGCAGCCCGCGTTTTTTCAGATCCAGCGCGCGGTAATGGCAGTAGGGGTTGTTGCCGGGTTTGCCGAGCAGGGAGTGCGACGTCCAGGTGCAGCCGCCACGGCAGACATCGTTGTAGTAACAGCTTCGGCAGTAACCCCACAGGTCGTCGACGCCGCGCAGGCGGCCGAAGTGCATGCCTTCGCTGTAGTGCCAGATATCGTGCAGGCTCATGGTGCGCACGTTGCCGCCGGAAAATCCCACCGTTGCCAATGACGGGCAACCCTTGACGGTGCCGTCGGCTTCCAGCGCCAGCACGGTCTGGCCGGCGGCGCAGCCACTCCAGTGCACGCGGTCGTCGCCGAAACCACGCCACATGTGTTCATAAGGACCGTAGTAACCAATGTTGTTGCCCACGTTCATCAGCAGGCCGCGGTCAACGCCTTCGCGATACAAACGCGCCAGCAACGGCATCACTTCCAGCAGTTGATACGGCTGCAATAACAGCTCCGGGTGATCGACGGCATTGCCCATCGCGACCGTCAGCTGGATCTGCCAGTGAGTGGCGCCGAGGCCGATGATCAGGTCCATCAACTCGGGCAGATCGGGCAACGTGGCCGCGCCGATTTGGGTGTTGACGCTCACCGCAAGCCCGGACTGTTTGGCCCGTCGCAAGGTGTCTACCGCCTTGTCGAACGAGCCCGGGACATTGCGCACAGCATCATGCAACGGGGCCAATCCATCCAGTGAAACACCCACGCCATTGAGCCCGGCATCCACCGCTGCCTGCATTTTCGCCGGTGTCAGGTTGCGTCCACCGGTTTGTATGGCGCAGTACATGCCGTGATCGTGGATGGCCTGGATCAGTTGAGTCCAGTCCCTGCGCAAATAGGCTTCACCACCAATCAGGGTGATTTCGCGAGTGCCGAGGGCCGCTAGGGAATCGATGACGTCCAGGCATTCCCGGGTGTTCAATTCGTCGGGGCGTCGATGGCCGGCGCGTGAGCCGCAATGCAGGCATTTGAGATCGCAGGCCAGGGTGATTTCCCAGACCACATGCACCGGCACGTAGCGTTTGAGGTCGGTTTCACTGAGGTAGCGGGCAGGGCGACTGTCTGACATGGAAAATCCTTGCGCACAACGCGTGCGCGGCACGAATCCATCGAAGTGTTCGCGCCTTCCTTGGGTCAGTGGCGCGACCGGATTTACCTTTTGTGGCCAATGCAGTCAGTTAAGCCATAATGCAATCCGTAGCAGCTGTCGAGCTCCGGCGAGGCTGCGTTCGGCTGCGAAGCAGTCGTGAATCCGGCTAACGCGGGCTACCTGACGTATCGCAATCTCTGGTTTTACGACTGCTTCGCAGCCGAACGCAGCCTCGCCGGAGCTCGACAGCTGCTACGAGGAGCGTATTGCTGCCGAAATGGTTTAACTGACTGACATCGCCCGAGCTCGGCCATTGGTGATGGCCAAGCCCGGTAGTGCGGCTTAGCGAGCCTCCAGCCGGGCGATTTCAACGTTCAATTGGTCCAGCGCATTACGCAGCGCACCGCTGTGGGCCAGTTGCTGTTCACCCTGGCTGACCACAGCCTTCAGTTGCGCCAGGTCACCGCTGGCTTGCGCTTGCTGTACCGCGACGGCGTAGAGCGGCACCGCATGGTGCGGATGCTCTGGGCGCACAATAACGGGAGCCTGGCTGACCGCTGCGTGTTTCACGTAATGCCATTGGCCCTGATTCTCGTACTTGTAGTCGGCATAACCGCTCGCCCAATCGCCGCCTAAAATGCCCTTCAAACCGAAGGTCTGGGCGATCTGGCTGAGAGGGCCGCTCGGACTGCCAGCCAGGGTGAGGATGATGTGGTTCTCCGCCGTCGGCACCAATTTGGCCTCGGAGTATTCACCCCAGACACGGGCACGGAAGTTGAGGGGCGGGTAGGTGCTTTGGACAATACTGACAATCCCGCTGACTTTTTTCTTGGCGGTATCCACCAGCAGATCGAGCGTTAAAACCGGTGCGCCCGGCAGGTGATTGCTGACGTTGAGGCGGGTATGAAAAAGTCCGATTGACATGGTGCTACTCCCTTATTTGTATTCAAGACAAGTCGGGCATATTTCGTGGTCGAGTCAGCGGCGCTCCTGCCGGCTGATTTCTTCCTTGGCCGTTTCAAGCGCCGTCTGCAGTTGGGGTTGCTGATCCAGTTGCTGCTGGGCCAGGCGCGACAGGTTTTTCATCTGGGCCAGGTCACCGCTGGCCATTGCACTTTGAATCGGGGCGGCGTACAGCGGCATGATGGGCGGATACGATGACTCCGGTGGAATTACCGGGCCGGGTTCCAACGGCAGCGGGGAGACGTGGGACGGCACCGCCTCAATGAGATGGGCGGGAGCATTGTTGACCTCGACCCACTGCTGACCATTCAAGTATGAGTAGTTGGCAATACCTTCTTTCCAGTCGGTGCCCACTACCAGTTGCAACTTGAAATTCACGATGGAATTGGAGCCTGAGCCGCCGTGATTGCCTTGGGCGGTGATCAGGATTTTGCTGACGCCGGGTGACATGACTGTCAGATAGGTATACTCGCCCCAGACATCGGAATGCACATCCAGCGGCGGGTTGGTCGCCTGAGTGATTGCAGCGGTGCCGTTGACAGTCTCATCAGGGGTAAAGACCAGAAGATTGAGTGCCAGACTTTGTGCACCCGGCATCGAAGTACCAATTCGGTAGCCGAGCGGGAACAAACCGACAGCTTGTTGATTAGAACCAGACATGGTTATTGCCTCCATTGCAATAAGGGGAGCGGAAATAGCGGTTAGTGCTTTTCCAGGCGTGCGACTTCCTTGGCCAACTGCTCGTAAGCGTTACTTAGCTCTTTGTTTTCTGGTGTGGATACATCGCGTTGGTTCAATAACGTTTTCATTTGCGGCAGGTCGCCGGCCTTGATCGCGCTTTGGATGGCCACCCCATAGGGGGGCATGCTATGGCGAGTTGAACTGCTCATAACGATTCCTTCCGTGGTGTTGTGCGGGCACTGCTGTCATCAGCAGTTTGTGCAGTTAAGCAGGCGCGGATAAATATGCAATGGGCAATGGAAGAGTAATTTTAATATTATTTTATTAATCGCGATGGGTTAGCAGGCGGTGTATTCAATATTAAGATTGGCGATGAAGGGAGACCTGTTCAGTTACTTCTTCATAAACGTTAAGTTCTTTATCGCCATTATTCGTATTTGATTAATCAAGCCAAGTAACGCCGAAACCAGGCCAGTGTCCGGTCCCAGGCAAGCCTGGCGGCGGCATCATCGTATCGAGGCGTGGAGTCGTTATGGAAACCGTGGTTAGCGCCTGAATAGATATAGGCTTCATAGGTTTTGCCGGCCGCTTTCAACGCCTGTTCATAGGCGGGCCATCCTTCATTGATGCGCGTATCCAGTTCACCATAGTGGAGCAGCAGCGGGGCTTTGATTCTGGGGACATCTTCAGCCTTTGGCTGACGGCCATAAAAGGGCACGGCTGCCCCTAGCTCCGGATAGGCCACGGCCGCGGCATTGGCGACTCCACCGCCATAACAGAAACCGGTGATGCCGACTTTCCCGCTGGTGGCTTCATGTTTCATCAGCCACTCGATGGCGGCGAAAAAGTCATTCATGAGTTTTTCCGGATCGACTTTCTGCTGCAATTCCCGACCTTTGTCATCGTTCCCAGGATAGCCGCCCACCGACGTCAGACCGTCCGGGGCGAGTGCGATGAACCCCGCTTTGGCGAGACGCCGGGCGACATCCTCGATGTAAGGGTTGAGCCCACGGTTTTCATGCACGACCAGCACCGCCGGCACCTTGCGCGTGGCTTTCGCAGGGCGCACCCAATAACCACGAACCTGCCCGTGACCCTTGGGCGAGGGGTAGGTGATGTACTCGGCGATGATGTCCGGGTCGGTAAATGGCACCTGCTCGGCCAGCGCATAATTCGGGCTCAGGGCAGCGAGGAGGGCTGAGGCCGTCAAGCCGCCCAAGGTGAACAGCGCCGCACGATCAAGAAACTCTCGCCGGTTGATTTTGCCGTGGGCGTAGTAGTCGTAGAGTTCGAGCAGTTCAGGGGCAAAATCTTTCGCTGTGAGACGGTCCATCTGCGTGCTTCCTGATTGGTTGATCCGGATTCGGTTCGGCGCCAAAAAAACGAGCGCTCTCTAGCAGCTGTAGCAGCTGTCGAGCTTGCGAGGCTGCGTTCGGCTGCGAAGCAGTCGCAAAACCAGACGACGCGGTGCATCAATCAAACCGTGGATGCCGTATTCACGACTGCTTCGCAGCCGAACGCAGCCTCGCAGGCTCGACAGCTGCTACAGATCGCTTTACGACCCCGCCTGTTTATTCAACGCCTCTTCAGCCGCTGCGATTTCTGCCTGACGCTTGATGATCATGTCGCCCACCGGCGGGCCCTGGAAGCGTCGGGCTTCAAAGGCGAACCAGATAATCGCCGTCAGAATCAGAAAACCCAGCGTGATGTACAGCGCCCAATCGTTCGGCGGCTGAATGCCGATCACAAAGATCAGCACCATCGAGAGGATCGAGAGGATGGCGAACAACGAGTACAACCCGCGCCCCATGTTCCATGGCCCCATGGTCGGCCATTTCGCGGTCCCGTAGGTAAACAGGCCCAGGACGATGGGAATGATGAAAGAGAAGAACAGGAAGATCACCGTGCAGGAGACCACAATCGTGTACACCGGCGTTTCGCCGATCGATACCAGGGACGATCCCCAGACGAACAGCACCGCGAGGGTGGCACCGGTCCAGATCGCCGCCACCGGGCTGCGATGGGTCGGTGAGACCGAGGCCAATGCTTTCGAGAAGGGCAGGCCGCCGTCCCGGGAGAACGCGAAAATCATGCGTGAAACCGAGGTCACGGTCGCCAGCCCGCAGAGCACCTGCGAGATGAAAATCGCTACGTAAAGCGCCATCTTGATCGTCGGGTTCACCTGAGTGTCCATCGCCCAGAAGAACACATTCCAACCCTGCTTCGCCGCTTCGTCCATGCTTGGCAGCATCAGTACAAACGAGCAGAGCATCACCCAGCCGAACAGCAACGACCAGGCCACCGAGCTGACCATCCCGAGCGGCACCGACCAGGCTGCCTGACGGGTCTCTTCGGAGGTGTGCGCGGAGGCGTCATAGCCGGTGATGGTGTAGATCGGCAAGAGCAGGCCGAGCATGAAAATCCAGCCGTTCGACACCTGTGGCCAGACGTTGCCGCCGGCCTCGCCGGAATAGTTGCTGAAGGTCACCAGCCGGGCGAAGTCATAGCTGGATGCAGAGATCAGGCAGACGATGGTCAGCGCGATTGCGGTGGCGAAGATCAGGTAGCCCGAGAAGTCGGTGAGTTTTGCCGTCAGGCCGATGCCGAAGTGGTTACACAAGGCCTGGAGGCCGGTCAGGATCGCCAGGAAAGTGATCCGTGTGGTGATGGTGTCTTCCATTCCCAGGGCCGGTCCGAAGGCACCGAAAAAGAAGTAATAGGTACCGACGTTAATCGCGCCGAGCACCGTGATCAGCCCCAACAGATTGAACCAGGCCGTCAGCCAGCCAGTGAAACGGTTACCCAGAATCGAGCCCCAGTGATAGAGGCCGCCAGCCGTGGGGTAGGCCGAGGAAATCTGTGCCATGGCCATGGCGAAAACCCCGGAGATAAGGCAGCCGAGTGGCCAGCCGATACCGATTGCCGCACCGCCCGCACCTGAGGTGCCCTGGGCCAGCGAGTTGATGCCACCCGAGAGGATGCAAATGATCGAAAAGGAAATGGCGAAGTTGGAGAAAACGCCCATGCGTCGCGAGAGTTGCTGGGCATAGCCCATGTTGTGCAACACCTTGAGGTCGTCGTCTTGTGGCGCGGTGGCGCCGGGTTGGCTTACTGGACTCATTATGTGTGCCCTTGTCAGGTTTTGATCCACATCCATCCGCGTGGTGCGTGCCGAATGGGTTTGTCTTCAACCCCCTGTCGTACTGCTCCTGTCTCTAACCCGCTTAAAGACGGCCGTGAAACGCCGCGTCGAAAATTTCTGCCGCGCCAGTTCGTGTCAACGGCAACGGATTGCCGCCGGCGCAGGGGTCGACAATCGCCATGTCCGCAATCAAATCGGCCTGCTTGTCATCCACCCCCAGTTCAAACAGCGTATGCGGCACGCCGATGTCTTTGCGCAGCTTGAGGACGAAGGCCAGAAAGCTGTCGAAGCCCGGGGAGGGCAGGCGCAAATAAGCCGCCAGACGGGTGATGCGTTCTTCGATGGCCGGGCGATTGAACTTCAGCACGTAGGGCATGAAAGTGGCATTGGTCATGCCGTGGTGGGTGTCGTACAGGGATCCCAACGGATGTGAAAGCGCGTGAATTGCGCCCAACCCTTTCTGGAAAGCGGTAGCGCCCATCGCCGCAGCCGCGAGCATTTGCGCGCGCGCGTCGAGGTCGGAGGGGGTGTGTACCGCCCGTACCAAAGCATTGGCCACCAGGCGCATGCCTTCCACCGCAATGCCTTCGGCCATCGGATGAAAGCCGGGAGCGCAGTACGATTCCAGGCAATGGGCAAACGCGTCCATGCCGGTGCCGGCGGTGACTTTTGCCGGCATGCCGATGGTGAGGGCCGGGTCGCTGATGACCACCCGCGGCATCATCTTCGGGTGGAAGATGATGCGTTTGGTGTGCGTGCGTTCGTCGATGATCACCGCCGCACGGCCGACCTCGGAGCCGGTCCCCGCGGTGGTCGGCACCGCAATGACCGGGGCGATGCTGCTTTCGTCGGCGCGTGTCCAGTAGTCGCCGATGTCCTCGAAATCCCAAACCGGTCGGGTCTGGCCGCTCATGAACGCGATGAGCTTGCCCATGTCCAGGCCACTGCCACCACCGAAAGCGACCACGCCATCGTGTTTGCCTGCGCGCCACGCATCGAGCCCACCCGCCAGGTTGGCTTCAACGGGGTTGGGTTTGAGGTCAGAAAACAGCGCTACTCCAAGGCCGGCGGAGCGCAAGGATTCCAGCGCCGCCGTGGTGATCGGGGCACGCGCCAGACCACTGTCGGTGACCAGCAATGGTCGCTGGATCCCTTGGCTGCGACAGACCTCGGCCAGTTCGGCGATGCGGCCAACACCGAAGCGGATGCTCGTGGGGTAGTTCCAGTTCGCGGTCAGGCTCATGGCTCAGATCTCGTAGCGCAGATGGAAGGATTTCGCGCGGGTCAGGTGTTCATAGCCAAGGCGCGACAGCGTTACGCCGCGCCCGCTGTTCTTCACCCCGGTCCAGGCCAGGGCCGGGTCCAGATAATCGCAGCGGTTCATGAATACGGTACCGGTGGCGATCTCGTCGCCGATGCGTTCGGCGGCGGCGAGATCTTGCGTCCAGATCGAGGCGCTGAGCCCGAACTCACTGTCGTTCATCAACGCGATGGCTTCGTCGTCGCTGGCCACCGGCATGATGCCAACCACGGGGCCAAAGCTTTCCTCGCGCATCACCGACATTTGATGGGTGACGTCTACCAGTACCTGCGGCGCGAGGTAGGCGCTGCCCGGCGCGTCGGCGGCAAAGTCCTTTGGATCGATCAACGCCCTTGCCCCTTGTGCCAACGCATCGGCGATCTGCCCGCGCACGAATTCAGCGGCGCTCGGTGTGATCAGCGGGCCGAGGGTGGTGGCTTCGTCCAGCGGATTGCCCAGTACATATTGGCGGGTCAAGTCAACGAAGCGCTCGACAAAGGCCGGGTAGATTTTTTCATCGACATAGATACGTTCGACGGCGCAGCAGCTCTGCCCGGAGTTGAAGAAGCTGCCGTCCACCAGGTTTTCCACCGCATGTTCAAGGTTGGCGTCTGCCCGGACATAGGCCGGGTCTTTGCCGCCAAGCTCCAGACCCACGCCAAGGAAGCGGCCTATGGCGGCGGCTTCCATGGCCTTACCGGCGTCGACGGACCCGGTGAAGTTCACCTGATGCACGCGTCCTGAGGCGATGATCGCGGCGGTCTGCTGATGATCGAGTAGCAAGTTCTGGAACAGGCCTTCGGGCAGGTTGGCGCGACGAAAGGCTTCGGCGAACCGCTCGCCGACCAGCAGCGTTTGCGAAGCGTGTTTGAGGATGACGCTGTTGCCCGCCATCAACGCCGGAATGATCGTATTCACCGCCGTCAGGTAGGGGTAATTCCACGGTGCAACGACCAGCACCGTACCCAACGGTTCACGTTTGATACAGCGCCGAAAACCGGCGACAGGCACAGGTTCAATTGCCGCCAACGCCTCAGGCGCAATGGCGATCATGTGCCGCGCACGTTCTTCGAAGCCGCGCAACTCGCCGGCGCCAAAACGTACCGGGCGGCCCATCTGCCAGGCCAGTTCCGGCACGATCTGGTCTTTCATCGCCAGCATCGCGTCTACGGCGGCGCTGCAAAACGCGGCGCGTTCGCTCAGTGGCCGGCGCTGCCATTGCGCCTGGGCGGTTGCGGCAGCTGCCAGAGCCTGCTCGAGCTGCGTTGCATCGGCGCGGCGGCGTTCGGCGTAGACCCGGCCATCGACCGGGGAGATGAGTTGAACGATCTCTGTCATGGTGTGTGCTCAATAGCGCTCGAAGCCGCGCTGCAGTTCCCAGTCGGTGATGCGCCGGTCGTATTCTTTCTGTTCCCACTCGGCGGTGTGCACGTAGTGGTCGATCACTTCATCACCGAACGCCTCGCGCAACATGCTCGACGCCTTGAGTGCGGCGCAGGCTTCGCGCAGGGTTTTCGACACTTCAGGCAAGTGCTCATCGACGTAGGCATCGCCCTCGAAGGGCGGCGCAAGGTCGAGCTTCTCGTCGATACCGGCCAGCCCCGCGGCGATCAAGGCAGCGAAGGCCAGATAGGGATTGAGGTCGGCGCCACCGATACGGCATTCGATGCGGATGGCCTTGCTGCCTTCCGCGCACAAGCGAAAGCCTGCGGTGCGATTGTCCCGGCTCCATACGGCCCGCGTCGGGGCGAAGGTGCCAGCCTGAAAGCGCTTGTACGAATTGATATAGGGCGCGAGAAAACAGGTGATGTCGTTGGCGTATTTGAGCTGCCCGGCCACCCAGGAACGCATCAGTTTCGACATGCCGAACTCAGCCTTGGGGTCAAAGAACAGCGGCTTCTTGGCATTCTTGTCCCACAGCGAATTGTGCACATGGCTGCTGGAACCGGCGGCGTCATAGCGCCACTTGGCCATGAAGGTGATCGCCTTGCCCTGCAGTTGCGCGATCTCTTTGCAGGCGTGTTTGATGATCACGTGATGGTCAGCCATGGTCAGGGCATCGGCATAACGGATGTTGATCTCTTCCTGCCCCGGCCCCCACTCACCCTTGGAGTTTTCCACCGGAATGCCCGAGGCCTGCAGGTGTTTGCGAATCGCCCGCAATACCGGCTCTTCGCGGGTGGTCTGCAGGATGTTGTAATCCTCGATGTAATGGCCGGCCGTTTTCGGCTTGTGGTAGTTGCGCTCGTGGATCGCCTGGTAACTCTCGTCGAACAGATAGAACTCAAGCTCCGAGGCGAACATGCCGGTATAGCCGCGTTCGCGCAGGCGCTCGATCTGCTTTTTCAGGATCGCCCGCGGGCTGTGCGGCAGGTCCCTTCTATGGTGATGATCGAGCACGTCACAGAGCACCAGCGCCGTGCATTCCAGCCAGGGCACGCGACGCAGCGTGGCCATGTCGGGTTTCAGGACAAAGTCGCCATAGCCTTTGCTCCAGCTGGCCGCGGCGTAACCCGGCACCGGTTCCATGTCGATGTCGTCGGCCAGCAGGTAATTGCAGCAATGGGTTTCTTCGTGGCCGCTGTCGATGAAAAACTCGACCTGGAATCGCTTGCCGACCAGTCGTCCTTGCATGTCGATCATGCAGACCAACACCGTATCGATCTCGCCGGCGGCAGCGGCGCGCTTGAGTGCATCAAAGCTGAGGAGGGGCTCGGTCATCACGTCAATCCTGCGTGAAAGGTTTGGGCCTGTCTGAAATAGCTGTTGCAGACGCTCTCCAGAAAAACCAAACCCTGCAGAATCGAGCATCGTGAGCAATGAGCTGCTGAAAGCTTAGCCTACTGTTGCCATGCGCAAGTTTCGGCTGGATGTGAACGGCCCGGGCTATGACCCCGGGCCACGGTTGACAGCATTCGCCTCGTCAATGCCCACCCACCACCATATGGCTGAATGGCGCCACATATGCTTGCAGCGTTACCAGCCCGCCGACCAGGATCGCCAGCACCACGGAATGGAAAAACACGTAGCGCAGGATTTCCCCTTCATGGCCGTACCAGCGGGTGGCGGTGGAGGCGACCACGATCGATTGGGCATCGACCATCTTGCCCATGACCCCACCGGAACTGTTGGCCGCGGCCATCAATACCGGGCTCAGGCCCAATTGCTCGGCCGTTACCCGTTGCAAGCCGCCGAACAGCACGTTCGAGGCCGTGTCCGAGCCGGTCAGGGCAACGCCGAGCCAGCCGAGCAGCGTGCCGAACATGGGATAGAAAATGCCCGTTGCGGCGAAGGCCAGCCCCATCGTGGCGTCGAGGCCCGAGTAACGGGTCAGAAAGCCCAGGGCGAGCATCGCCACAATGGTAATAAGCGAGTAACGCACCACCCACAACGTTCGCAAGTAATGGTGTACCAGCTGCGGGATGGAATAACCCATCAGCAGTCCGCCGAGAATCGCCGCCAGCAAGATGCCGCTGCCGGTACTGGTGAACCAGTTGAACTTGTAGACCGCTTCTTCGGTTTTAGGCGCGGGCACAACGGGCGGGACCTTCTCGATCTGCTGGTGAATCGTGGTGAAGGTCACGGTCGGGGCAAAGATCGGGTTCGCTTCGCGCATCGGCTTGCCTTGGGGATCGAGCTTGGCCGAGTTGGTTTGCGGATCTATCGCTGGACGAGTATCGAACAGGTTTTTGAAGCTCTGGGTGCCCCAGGCGAAGACGAAGACGGTGAGGATGATCCACGGTAACCATGCCCGCATCACGGCTGGTTTTGCATCGCTGGCAAAGGTCGCTGTGGGTTTCTCGTCCGGGTCCGCATCCACCCTGGAGGTGTCGGCCCGGCCTGACAAGGCGGCGGAGGTATGCACAGTGGCCGGCTTCCAGACCTTGAGGAAACCGGTCAGGCAGGCCATGGAAATCAGCGCGGCGATCACGTCCACCAGCATCGGCCCGTGGTAGTTGGACACGAGGAATTGCGGTATGGCGAAGCTGACCCCGGCGATCAGGATCGCCGGCCAGATTTCCAGCATCTTGCGCCAGCCGGCAAAGGCCCAGATCAGCCAGAACGGCACGATCACCGAAAAAAACGGTAGCTGCCGGCCGACCATCATCGACAGCTCCATTTCATCCAGCCCGGTCACTTTGGCCAGGGTGATGATGGGTGTGCCAAGGGCGCCGAACGCCACGGGCGCGGTATTGGCGATCAACGCCAGGCCAGACGCGGCCAGGGGCGAGAAGCCCAGCCCGATCAGAATGGCCCCGGTTACCGCCACGGGAGTGCCGAAACCGGCGGCCCCTTCGAAGAAGGCCCCGAAGCAGAAGGCAATCAGCAGCAGTTGCAGACGTCGATCGTCAGTGATGCGCGCCAGGGAATCCTGCAGCACTTTGAACGAACCGTTTTCGGTGGTCAGCCGATGCAGGAAAATGATGTTAAGCACGATCCAGCCAATCGGCAGCAGACCGTTGGCGGCACCGTAAAGCGCGGCCGAGCCCGCCATGTTCGCCGGCATGCCGAAGGCGAAGATCGCAATCAGCAAGGCCGAGCCCAGGGCCAGCAATGCCGCCAGATGCGCCTTGATGTGGAAAAACGCCAGGGAGACCAGCATCACCACCACCGGCACCGCCGCCATGATGGTTGATAGCATCGGGTTATCGAAAGGGTCGTAGATTTGCTGCCAGACCATGTTCCACCTCTGCTTTTTATTGTGGGTAGCGCAGACCCCCGTGGGAGAAGGTGGCTTGGAGTATAGGTGGCGTTACGCTGCTGTCCTGGCGGGGCCAGCCGTTCAGGTTTTGAGGCCGCCCCCGAGGCGTGCGCTCCTTTCGACCATCGCCACGATCGTTGCGAAAAGTTCGTCCTGTGCCTGCACTGGCGTGATCTCTCCAGTTGCGGCGGCATGGGACAGCGCCTCGGCTGCACCGAGCATCGCCCGAAGACTCGCCGGCGTGATTTCGCCCGATCCGGCAAAGGGGAGGAGGGCGTTGCGGCACTTGTCCATGAAGATCGCTTCGTACTCGCGCTTGATCTTTTCCAGCTCGGGCGAGCTGGTCAACGCGGCGATCACGCCGGGTATCTCGCGGCCCTGAACAAGCACGCAGTCGACATAAGACGAGGCGATGACCATTGCCTTGCTGGCCAGGGTCGGTTCACTGGTTTGAAGCGCGGCGTCCATGAGGGCGGTCTGACGCGCATCGAACTCCTGATAAAGCGCCGCCAGCAATCCGGGGCGGGTGGTGAAATGGTCGTAAACCACCGGTTTGGTAACCCCCGCCTGTTCAGCGAGCCGGCCCAGGGTCAACGCTTCCGTCCCTTCTTCTCGAACCAGCTGCCAGGCGACATCCAGCAACTGGCGCTGGCGCTCTTCGCGCGACATCCGGCGGCGCGGTTGCGGGGCGGAATCCAGCTCAGGTATTTCGGTGCTTGACATGCTTATGTACCAAAAGTAGCTTACTGATCGTAACTTACCAAGAGTATATAAGGCTCGCTTCTAGCCCTCAATCACTGATTCCGTAGCAGGAGGTTTCGACATGCACGCACTTATCGTTGTGGCTCACCATGATCCCCAGTCGCTCACCCATAGCCTCGCAAGGCAGATCGCCGACGGTGTATCCGCGGCTGATTCCGATCACTCTTTCGAAATTGCGGACCTTTGGGCGCAAGGGTTCGACCCGAGGTTCGGCGCGGCCGATCTTGCCGTCCATCACCGGGAAGCACCACCCCCCGCCGATGTGGCCGCCGAGCAGGCGAGGATTGATCGCGCCGATGCGTTGGTGCTGGTTTATCCGGTTTATTGGTGGTCGATGCCGGCGCTGCTCAAAGGCTGGATCGATCGGGTGTTCGCTAATGGCTGGGCATTCGATTTCAGTGCGGATGCCAAGTTGGAGAAGAAGCTTCGCCATCTGCGGGTTCACCTTGTGGGTGTCGGTGGCGCCGACGCGGGAACCTATGCGCGCCATGGTTATGCCGACGCCATGAAGACGCAGATCGACCATGGAATCTTCGATTATTGCGGTGCCAGCGTTGTGACGTCCGAGCTGTTGCTCGACTCGGAGACCCAGGCGCCGACGGTTCATCTGGAGGCTGCGCGGGTGATCGGTCGTGAGCTTTTTGATGCATCCAGGCTCTGCGACGCGGCTCAGGGTATTCACCATTGCCGACCGGTCAACGCCGATGCTTTTTGAAAGACAAAAAAAGAGCCTCGAAGCTCTTTGATGGGGAGGAAGTAGAGCCGGAGGCTCAAGATGCGCATGAAACAAGTGGTGAGCTTATTGGGGTTCAGTTCACTCACCACCTACGCAACGGCTTACACCTCCAACCGCCACGTATCATCATCGTAAGAAGCCGGGGGCTGGCACTCAAGTACCATTAGTCTGGGTGTTGCATCTGCGTTGATAACTTGTGGGAGCGAGCTTGCTCGCGATAGCGGTTTATCATTCAACACGGATATCGACTGACCCACCGTCATCGCGAGCAAGCTCGCTCCCACAGGGGGCGGGCAGCTACTCAGTCTTGCAGCTTGAACACCAACGCCTTCAACCCGCACTCAACATCGGCATCGGGAAACTCCGGCGGGTTTTCCAACCGTTGCTCGAACCGCAGGCTCGGCGCTTCGCGGGTGACGCCATCGATGAGAAAGTCCGCACCGAAAGCCGGATCGTTCATGCAGGCCAGCACCGTGCCCTGAGGGCTGAGCAATTCCGGCAGTCGGCGCAGTACGCGTTGATAATCCTTGGTCAGCAGAAAACTGCCTTTCTGAAAGGACGGTGGGTCGATGATCACCAGATCGTAAGGGCCGCTATTGATCACTTTGCCCCATGACTTGAACAGGTCATGGCCGAGAAAACTCACCTTGCTCAAGTCATGTCCATTGAGCCGATGATTGTCGCGGCCACGGCTCAGGGCCGCGCGGGACATGTCCAGATTGACCACATGCGTCGCGCCTCCCGCAATGGCCGCTACCGAAAACCCGCAGGTATAGGCGAACAGGTTCAACACCCGCTTGCCATCAGCATTGGCCCGCACCCAATCGCGGCCGTAGCGCATGTCGAGGAACAGGCCGGTGTTCTGTTTGCGGCCCAGGTCCACGCGATAATGCAGGCCGCCCTCGGTGATCGTCATCTCTTCGATCGGCTCCCCGAGCAGCCACTCGGTGGTGCTTTCCTGCAGGTATCGATGTTGCAGCAGCAAGGTATGCGCGCCGGATGTCGTCCATGCAGGCGACTGCGTGATCGCCATCAGCCGCTGCTTCAAATCGTCCAGTTGCGACGCTTGCGGTTCCTTGAACACGCAGACCAGAACCACGCCCTGCAGCCAGTCGACGGTCAATTGCTCCAGCCCCGGCCAGCAGCGGCCACGGCCGTGGAACAGCCGACGGGTTTCTGCGGGCGCAGCCGCCAGCGCAGTCAGCAAATGGTCGTGGAGGACGGAGAGGGCGTCTGGGTTCATCGGGCAAGGTCGATCATGTAAAAGGGGCGGCATTTTAACCACAATTCGCCCCCCCACGAACCAACAGCGCGCGCGTTTACCAATCCACCGAATAGCTGACCGCCAATCGACGCCCTTCGGCATGAGGGTAAGGCGCGGCCGCATTGGCCTGCATGTAGAGCGTTTCGTAGTTGCGATCGCTCAAGTTGTAGACGCCCATGTCCAGTTTGCCCACCGGCAGTTCCACGCCGGCCAGCAGGTCGACTGTGGTATAGCCTTCGATTTTACGACCGTTGCCATCCTGAAAACCGGCGTCGTAACTGTCCAGGCGCATCGCCTGCAACCGCAGGTTGTAGTCGTCCTGCTCATAGGCGACGAAGGCGGTGGTTTTGGCCGGTGAGATGCGCGTGGCCGGCAGGTCGAGCCATTCGCCGTTCTGGCGGGTTTCGCCTTTGGTCCAGGCGTAGGTTCCGCCCAGCGACCAGGCTTGATCGAGGTGATACGTCAGGCTGGTCTCGACACCGCGCACGCGTTCTTTCTGATCGATCAGCCGTTGCGCCCGGGTGACGGAGTCGTAGTACTGCGTCACGTCCGAGCGGTTTTCGAACAGGGTGACGTTGGCCTGCAACGACTCCCAGTCACCGCGCCAGCCCAGTTCGTAGCTGTCGACCTTGATCGCTTGAGCGTTGAGGTCCTGGATGTTGTAACTGCCACGCACATCACGCAGAAAGCGCTGCACATCGGGCAGCGAGAAGCCCTGGCTGAAGTTGACGAATACATCCTGGACGCTGCTGATGTGGTAGACCGCGCCGAGGTTGTAGAGGGTGTCTTCGTACTTCAGCGTGCCGCCGGGCAACACCTCGGTCACGCCCGCTTGGGAAATGCCGCCAAAGGCGATGCTGTCGGCGACATCGCTGTGAATCCACTCGTGCCGCGCACCGCCGCGCAGGGTCCAGTCGCCGATGTCCCAGCTCGATTGAGCGAAGAGTGCCGTGGTGTTGGTTTCAATGTCCGGGCCGAAGGCGTAGCGCTGGCCTGTCGGCGTGTAGGCCAAGCCGTCGACGCGATATCTGTCGCCCTGCTGGCTGATTTGTTCGTTCTCGAAGTCGGCGCCCCAGACCAGATTGCCGGTGGCGCTGCCAATCGAGGGCAGGGGGCTTTCCACGGCGGTGCGCAGGCCATAGACCTCGGCTTCGCTCTCGGAAGCCACGACCCCGGCGTTGGCACCCCAGTTGTATGGGAAGAACCGCGCCTGTTGTTTGCGCCAGTAGCTTTCCACCATCAAGTGCTGGCCGAACAGATCGCGATCGCTGTAATTGAAATTCACGGCCTGGTTATGGGTGAACGGCTGGTCGCTCAACTGCAAGCCTTTGATCGCCACCGACTCGCCATTGCGAGAACCGGCCACATAGCCGGTGTCTTGCTTGTCCTCATACTCCTGCACGGATAGGCTCAGGCGTCGATCGTCATCCAGATCGAAGCCGAATTTGGCGTGCAGGTCATGGCTTTCGGTGTCCATGTTGCTGCCCTGAAACGCTTCCTGGGCGATGCGGTTGCCGTTGCCGTCGAACTGGTCGTTGCGTTGCAACAGATCGGCGGACACGTACCAGTCGAAGGCGTTCTGGCGTCCGGTCACGCTCTGGAACACTTCGTAGGCAAAACCTTTGCGGTTGAGGTTGTCGGCGCTGCTGAGGCCTACGCGACTGCTCATTGCCAGGGCTTGTCCCTCGTTACGCTTGGTGATGACGTTGATGATGCCGCCCGAGGCGCCCGCGCCATAGAGGCTGCTGGCACCGGAAACCACCTCGATGCGTTCGATACTCGATGGCGCGATGCTGTTGAGCTGGCGCGAAACGTCGCGACTGGCGTTCTGCGACACACCGTCGATCAGCACCAGCACGTTACGTCCGCGAATGGTCTGGCCGTAGTTGCTCATGGTGCCGGAGGAGGGCGCCAGACCGGGCACCAGCGTGCCGAGAATATCGGCCACCTTGCGCCCGGCAGCCGATTGTTGCGCGATCTCCTTCGCCTGAATCAACTGCACGGTGCCAGGAATCGAGGCGATGCTGGCCTCGCTGCGGGTGGCGGACACCACGGTGTCGGACAATGACAGTGAGCCGCTGCCCAGTTCCAGTGGCGCCGGAGCCGGTTGTAGCGTGACGCTGTCTTTACCGCTGAAGCGCCATTGCAGGCCACTGTCGCGCAACAGGCTATCGAGTGCCTGCTCGGTGCTGTAATCACCCTGGAGCGACGGCGCTGTTTTGCCGCGCAACAGCGCCGCGTCGACGCCGATGGACAACCCGGTCTGCGTGGCCAGTGCCGTCAGTGCCGAGTCCAGCGGCTGGCTTGCCAGTTCGAAGTGAAAGGTGTCTGTCGTGGAGTCGGCGAAGGCCGGTACAGCGCAGCTCAAGGCAAGTGCCAAAGCGCTCAGGCGAAAGAAGGAAAAGGTCTGGTGGGTCATTGTTGTTGCTCATGGAATCGACTGTATTAACTCCAATGACCGGGCTGAAATGAAATCGGGCAGTTGTCTTGAAGATTTTTTTCGGGGCTCCGCAAATTGATCGGAATCCCCGTAGGAGCTGCCGAAGGCTGCGATCTTTTGATCTTTAGCGATCTTCCTGTCGCCACAGATCAAGATCAAAAGATCGCAGCCTTCGGCAGCTCCTACAAAAGACGATCGGGTTCAGGGCTTAGCGCGTTCGCACCTGCACCAAATATTTGCTGTAGGTCTCGATGCGAATCGGCAAGGTCGCCTGCAATAAGGCCAGTGCGGCATCGCTGTCTTGCCCGGGCAGCACGCCGGTGAAGCGCAAGGTTTGCAATTGCGCATCCGACGCCCAGATAAGCCCCCGACGATGCTGATCAATTTCGGCCAGTACTTCGGGCAGTGGCCTGTCGTGGAAAATCAGCCGGGCGGGGGTCGAAGCGATCGTCTGCGTGGCGGGCGCCATCCAGCTCTGCACGGGCAGCCACTGACCGACGGCGATAGCCGCCGGCAACACCAGGGCTGCGCCTATCAGGCGGGCGCGAAAAGGCCGGGTTTTCGGGGGCGGCGAGAAGGATTGCCAAAGCTGCTGAAGTTGTTCGAACAGTTGCGCATGGCGCACATCTGCAGCGTGCCAGGCGTTGAATTCGGCCAGAACTTCAGGTGAGGGCGCCTCGTCCAGACGCACCAGCCAATGGGCCGCCTGCTCGCGGATTTGATCCTGGGTGAGGCTTTCACTCATCGCTCAATCCCTCGGGCAAGGCATCGAACAAACGGGCATGGCAGTGCGCGAGTGACTTGGCCAGGTACTGCTTGACGCTGCTTTCGGAGACCTGAAGGTGCCTGGCAATTTCGGCATAGGAACAGCCATCGACCCGCGCCATCAGAAAAGCCTGGCGCGGTTTCTCTTCCAGCTCTTCGAGCAACAGCAACAGCACTTTGCCGAGCAATTGGCGCACGGCAATGATCTGTTCCGGGCCTTGTTGGGCCTGCTGATCGAGCAGAACGACCATGCTGCGCAGGGTTTCTTCCTCGACCCGACGGCGATGATACTGATTGATCAACAGACGATTGGCGGCCACCAGCAAATAGGCCCGTGGTTCCTGCAATGTCGGCAAAGCGTCCAGACCCAGCAGTTTGACGAAGGTGTCATGGGCCAAGTCGGCCGCATTGTCGGGGCAGCCGAGCTTTTTGCGCAGCCAGCCGAACAGCCAGCCGTGATGCCCACGGTAAAGCTCGGAAAGAGACGAAGCGGACTGACCCGACACGACGAAACCTCGAACGAAGATAATTCGCAAATGGGAAGTTGTTGCAATTGCGAATGCTGTCATGTTGCTGCGCGGCGTTCAAGTCTGATGCGATGAGCCAAGACTCGATGAAATCGCCAGATGCTACAAAGCATGCGCTTCAGCTGATTTCGTCGTCTGACTGTATCAAAAATGAATTTCCACGAAGTCCGCTGCTCATACCTGTAGGTGGCGGATTTGAGCCGGCGAAACTATTTACGCAATCAGGGAGTGGCACAGTCATGAGTCCAGTATCGACGGCGGGCGCGCACTTGTCTGACGGTTTGATTCTTGTGGTGGAGGACGACCCGTTGATCCTGGAGTTTCTGTGCGAAATTCTTCAGGAGGAAGGCTTTGCGGTTGAACCACAGGTCAGCGCGGACGCTGCGTCGCAGTTTCTGGAGCAGCACGCGCCGGAGGTAGGACTGTTGCTGACGGACATCACCATGCCGGGCAAACTCAATGGCGCGGACTTGGCCAATCAGTTCGGCGACCGTTGGCCAGACAAACCGATCATGATCATGTCCGGCTTCGAAACCCCGAAAAGTTCGGGGGTCAAGCATCGGGTGGCGTTCATCAAGAAGCCTTGGGCGGTGGGACAGTTGCTCGATTGTGTGCAAAACGCCTTGCATTCGAACCGCTCTTTGTAGGCGCAGCCTGCGGCAGCTCTTACGCGGCTGATGTACATTGCCTGATAACATTCGCCTGGTTCTGGAAATCGCCCTTTGTCCGTTCAAGCCTCCGTGTTCAACACCTCGTACCGCGCTTTTCTGTTCGATATGGACGGAACTGTCCTCAATTCCATCGCGGCCGCCGAGCGGATCTGGACTATCTGGGCCCTGCGCCACGGCGTCGATGTCGATACCTTCCTGCCGACTATCCACGGCGTTCGGGCCATCGACACCATCACCCGTCTGGCCTTGCCCGGGGTGGACGCTGAAGCTGAAGCCGCGTGGATCACCGAGGCGGAAATCGAGGATGTGCAAGGGATTGTCGAGGTGGCCGGCGCGGCGAACTTTCTCAAGTCATTGCCCGCTGACCAATGGGCCATCGTCACCTCCGCGCCACGGGCGCTGGCCCTGCGCCGAATGGCGGCGGCAGGCATTCCCGAACCTGCCGTGATGGTCACCGCTGAAGACGTCAGCGCCGGCAAACCCGACCCTGCGGGTTATCGGCTGGCCGCTCGTCGGTTAGGAGTCGAGCCCACCGAGTGCCTGATCTTCGAAGACGCCGCCGTGGGAATTCGCGCCGGTGAAGCGGCGGGTGGTCACGTCATGGTCATCACCGCGACCCATGTTCATCCGCTTCAGACCCCGCATGCCACTTTGGCCCGTTATGACACGGTCCAGGTACGAGTGGATCTCCACAGCCAACTCAGCCTGTACACACTCTAATGTGGGAGCGGGCTTGCTCGCAAAGACGGTGTATCAGTCGACATCAATGTTGAATGATGAACCGCATTCGCGAGCAAGCCCGCTCCCACATTTAAATTGTGGTGGGTTCAGAGATATCGGCAATCAAGCGCCATCACCAGGGTTGCCAGCGCATCGCCAGAACGATAGCCGCGAGGCTGGGTGAACTAAGCTTGGATAAGGATGATTCTATCTATTCACTCCCGGCTCGTTGAACATCTCGATGAACCGAGGGCGTCACAAGGAGCACACGATGCTTCACATCAGAACGCCCCTGATTCTGCACCCGGGCCTGTCGACCCCGGCCCGGCGGATCTGGCTCAAGTTGGAAAACCTGCAGCCCAGCGGCTCGTTCAAACTGCGCGGTATGGGCCTGTTGTGTAGCCAGGCAGCGGAGCAGGGCAAGCGCAAAGTGGTCTGTCCTTCCGCGGGCAACGCCGGGTTGGCCACCGCCGTGGCCACGACCAGTCTTGGGCTGAAAGCCTGCATTGTGGTGCCGAACACCACCCCGGAAACCACCCGCGCCAGGATCAGGAAAACCGGTGCCGAGGTGATCGTCCACGGCAAGGTCTGGGACGAAGCCAATCAACGGGCGAAAGAGCTCGCAAAGGGTGCGGACACCGAATACGTGCCAGCCTTCGATCATCCAGTGTTGTGGGAAGGGCACAGCACGATGGTCGATGAAATTCTCGAGGACTGCCCTCAGGTCGATGTGTTGGTGACGTCGGTGGGCGGCGGAGGTTTGTTGGCGGGACTGCTCACTGGCCTGATCCGTCATCAGCGCATGGATTGTCGGATCGTTGCTTGCGAAACCCAGGGCGCGGCGTCTTTCGCGGCTGCCATCAGTGCCGGCCACCCGGTCAGATTGCCGCGCATCGACACCGTCGCCACCTCACTTGGCGCGGCGCAGGTGGCGGCCTGGCCGGTGCAGCACATTCTCGACTTTGCGCACGAATGCGTGGTGCTCAGCGATGATGAGGCGATCATGGGCGTGGTTCGTTACGCCAACGACTTGCGTCAGTTGGTCGAGCCGGCGTGCGGTGTTTCATTGGCGGTGGCGTACCTCGACCATCCAGCGATTGCCGAGGCTCATGATGTGGTGATTGTGGTGTGCGGCGGCGTCAGCATCAGCGCGCAATTGGTTGCGGGCTGGGCGCGCCTGACCGGCGGGACGCCAGCAACCTAGGGCCCGAACACTATCCCAGTGTTGCGAGCCCCATGGCTGACTTTTACAGGTTTCAATGACCGACTGGACCTTACTGAGCGAGGATCGCTTTGGCCAGGTCTTCATCGCTTGCCTTGAGGTCGGGATTATTTTGTCGAATTTCCTTCAACACCGACTCCAGGTAAGCGCCGCGAATCGTACCGCCACTCGCCACGAAGCTAGAGGCGTCATCCTGTGCGGGAATCACGATTTTGTCATCTTTGAATGTCGAATACAGCGATGCGGAAAGCCCTGCCGAAGTGGCGACATCTTTTGCCTCCACATCGGCCATGGCCGAACCAACGGGCAAACAAAGCACCAGCGAAGTTACAAGCAACAGATGGCGCATGACAGCGTCCTCCGAAAGCGAAAGGAAGTAACACATAATTTAGGATGCCTGGCAGTGCTCAGGAGTTCCCTGCCGATTCGTTGCATGCACAGGCGACCGCTCAGAATCCCGCCAGTTAATGCGCAATCCGTAGCAGCTGCCGAGCCCGCGAGGCTGCGTTCGGCTGCGCAGCAGTCGTAAAATCAGACATTGCGGTGCATCAGGCAGACCCACGTCAGCCAGGCTCACGACTGCTGCGCAGCCGAACGCAGCCTCGCGGGCTCGGCAGCTGCTACAAGGAATGCGTTGCGGCTGAAGTTGCTTTTGCCGGGTTTTCCTTTGCCGGGTCGATGTTCTCGATCGAGCGCTCACCGGCACGTTCCAGCAGTGGATACGCCAGCGCGGCGATGTGGTGATGTACACGCCGGTAATCACGCAGCACCCGCTGGAAAATATCGCCGGATTGCGCCCAGGTACTTTTGTCTTCTTGCAACTGGCGAAAATGCTCGCGGCTGGCGCAGGCTTCCAGCCTTCTGACGATCTCCTTGCGATGGATCAGGTGGTGCGCGGTGGCGATGTCTTCGCGCAGGAACACGATGATCGCCAGGCTCAAACTTTCCAGCACGGCGTCGTGCAGCGGGGCGATGTTGCCCAGTTCGAAGGCCGAGAACTGTTCACCCCGGCGCAAGCGGCGCATGGCCAACTGCGCGAGGCTGCTGGAAAGAATGTCCGCGGCATGTTCGAGGTTGATCACAAACGTGAGGATTTCCTGGGAGCGATCGGCATCGCTGTCACTGATGCCTTCCTTGCCGATGTCGGCCAGATAAGCCCGAATCGCCGCGCTGAGCAGGTCCAGGGATTGATCGATGCGCCGCACTTCATCGGCGCAGGCCGGTAGCGATGTGTGGAGCAGTTGAAGCATCCGGCCGAGCATGGCCGAGAGCATGTCAGCCATGCGCAAGGCTTCGCGGGCGGCATTCGACAAGCCGATGTTGGCCACTTCCAGACCGGCTTCATCCAGGTAGTGCGGCATGCCAGGGTCGACATCCCGCTCAGGCGCCGGCAGCCATCGGGTGAGGGCATTGGCGAGCACCTCGGTCAGGCCGATGAACACCAATCCCAGCAGCAGATTGAAACCGGTGTGCAGGCACACCACCAGCGTCGAGGGCGCGAGCGGTACCTGAGCGAGCAGCCCGGCAAACGGCAAGACCGCCAGGGCACCGACCGTCCGCACCAGCAGATTACCCAGCGGCAGGCGTCGGCCGACGCTCGAACCGGCGTTGATGACCGAAGGCAGCGCACCGCCAATATTCACCCCCAGTACCAGCGCGACAATCGGGCTGGCCGAGAGCATGCCGGTCGCGGCCAACGAGACGATCAGCAGCACCACGGCCACGCTGGAGTGGCAGAGCCAGGTGAGGATCAGCGCCACCAGCAGTGCAATCACCAGATCGCCCTCGAGGCTCTGCATGATGAGCCGGAAGATCGGCGTGCCTTCGACTTCCGCCAGCGTCGAACCGAGCATGTGCAGGGCCAGCAGCATCAGCCCCAAGCCGATCAGCGCGCAACCGACGCTTTCGTAGCGCGAGTCATCACGCAGCCGAAAGACGATCAGGCCCGCCAGCAGAACGATGGGTGTGAGCATCGACACATCGGCGCTGAGCAGTTGCACCACCAAGGTCGAACCGATATTGGCGCCGAGCATCACCGCCAGTGCCGGCGCCAGTCCCAGCGTTCCGGCCGCGGTGAACGAAGTCGCCATCAGGCTGACGGCGGTGCTGCTTTGCAGGACGCCGGTGATGCCGATGCCAGACAGCAAAGCCATCCAGCGGTTATTCAGGTTGTGGCCCAGCCACTGGCACAATGGCGTGCCGAAGCCGCGCAACAGCGCCGAAGAAATCATGTGGGTGCCCCACAACAACAGGGCGATGGTGCCTGCGAGGTTGATCAGTAGAGTAGTTCCCGACATGAGGACTCTCCCTTTTTGCGTGTTGCATTTATTGACGGCCCGGGAGCCGGAGGGATGGTATCTGACGAACACCCGACCCTGTAGGAGCTGGCGAAGCCTGCGATCTTTTGATCTTGATTTTTAAAGGCAAAGTCAAAAGATCGCAGGCTTCGCCAGCTCCTACAGGGATTGCGGTGTTCAAGTCATTTGGGTTTGCCCCCTCGCTGCGGGGGCTTACATCATCAGAACCATTGCTTGAAGCGACGGATGTAGAGGGTCTTCATGATCTGCGCGAACACGCAGTAGCTGAGCAAGGTGCCGACCAGCCATGGGAAGTACGCCCACGGCAGCGGTTGCAAACCGACCAGCGTGCCCAGTGGCGAGAACGGAATGTAGATGCCCAGCACCATCACCAGCCCGGTCATCAGAATCACCGGCAACGCCGCAGTGCTCTGGAAGAACGGGATTTTCTGCGTGCGCAGCATGTGCACCACGAGGGTCTGGGACAGCAGCCCTTCAATGAACCAGCCGGACTGGAACAGGCCCTGCATCTCCACGCTGTTGGCGGCGAACACGTACCACATCAGCGCGAAGGTGGTGATGTCGAACACCGACGAGGTCGGCCCGATCCACAGCATGAAACGGCCGATGTTCTTCGCGTCCCACTTGCGTGGCTTGCGCAGGAATTCCTTGTCCATCTTGTCCCACGGCAGCGCCAGCTGAGAGATGTCGTACATGAGGTTTTGCAGCAGCAAGTGGATCGACAGCATCGGCAGGAATGGAATGAATGCACTGGCCACCAGCACCGAGAACACGTTGCCGAAGTTGGAGCTGGCGGTCATGTTCAGGTACTTCATGATATTGCCGAAGGTTTCGCGGCCCTTGAGCACGCCTTCTTCGAGCACCATCAGGCTCTTTTCCAGAAGGATGATATCGGCCGATTCCTTGGCGATGTCGGTGCCGCTGTCCACCGAAATACCCACGTCGGCATCGCGCAAGGCAGGGGCGTCGTTGATGCCGTCACCGAGGAAACCCACGGTGTGACCGTTGGCCTGCAACGCCTTGAGCACCCGGGATTTCTGCAGTGGCGTCAGCTTGGCGAACACCGTGCGTTCCTCGACTCGCACCTTGAGGGTGGCGTCGTCCATCTTTTCGATGTCTCGGCCGAGCAGCGGCGTGCCGGGTTCCAGACCGACTTCGCGGCAGATCTTGCAGGTCACCACGGCGTTGTCGCCGGTCAGCACTTTGACGGTCACGCCCATGTCGCGCAGCGCCGCAATCGCCGGGCCGGCGGTTTCCTTTGGCGGATCGAGGAAGGTCAGGAAGCCGCGAATCACCAGTTCGCGTTCGTCAGTGGTTGCGTACTGGTTTTTCGTCTGTGCCTTCGGGATCTCGCGGGTGGCGACCAACAGCACCCGGAAGCCGTCCTCGTTGTATTCGTTCGCCAGGGCCAGCAGCGCTTGGCGACGTTGATCATCCAACGCCACGATAAAACCGTTTTCATTGAGGTGGCTGGCGATGGTCAGCATTTCCTCGACCGCGCCTTTGCACACCATCAGATGATCGTCGCGGCTGTCCTTGACGATGATCGACAGGCGTCGACGGACGAAGTCGAACGGCAGTTCATCGACCTTGCTGTAGGCGAACGGCAACCGAAACTTTGGGTTGTTGTTGGCGAACTGCACCACCGCCTGATCCATCAGGTTTTTCAGCCCGCTCTGGTGATAGCTGTTGAGCCAGGCCAGTTCCAGCAGCGAATCGTCGCGCTGGCCATTGCTGTCGACATGGTGTTCAAGAATGATCTTGTCCTGCGTCAGCGTGCCGGTCTTGTCGGTGCACAGCACGTCCATCGAACCGAAGTTCTGAATCGCATTAAGGCGCTTGACCACCACTTTGCGCTTGGCCATGGCCATGGCGCCTTTGGCCAGGTTGGCGCTGACAATCATCGGCAGCATTTCCGGGGTCAGGCCGACCGCCACTGCCAGTGCAAACAGGAGCGCATCGCTCCAGTCACCTTTGGAGCCGTTGAGCAGGAACACGATCGGCACCATGACCAGCATGAAACGGATCAACAGCCAACTGACGCTGTTCACCCCGCGGTCGAACGCGGTTTGCACCCGCGAGCCAACAATGGCTTTGGCCAGTGAGCCGAAGTAGGTGCGCGAACCGGTAGCGACCACCACCGCTTTGGCGGTGCCGCTGACCACGTTGGTGCCCATGAAGCAGATGTTCGGCAGGTCGAGCAGGTTGGACTGATCGGCAGCGCTGCCGGTCGCTGACTTCTGCGCCACATCCCCCAGCGTGTCGTACTTCTCGACGGGCAAGGCTTCGCCGGTCAGCACGGCCTGACTGATGAACAGGTCGCGGGATTCGATCAGGCGGATATCCGCCGGGATCATGTCGCCAGCGCTGAGCTGCACGATGTCGCCGGCCACCAGTTCGCGCATCGGCACTTCGCGCAACACTGGCGGGCGGCCCTTTTGTGGGCGACGCAGGACGGTGGCAGTAGTGCGCACCATGGCTTTGAGGGTTTCGGCGGACTTGGCCGAACGGTATTCCTGCCAGAACCGCAGCAGGCTGCTCAGGCTGACCATGGTCATGATGATAATGACCTTGGTCAGGTCGGCGTCGTCGCCTTCACCTTGGCTGATCGGCAGCCAGTAGTCGGTGAAGAAGCTGATGCCGGCCAGGGTCAGCAGCACGTAGATGAAGGGGTTGTTCAGGGCTTTGAGCAGTTGGACGAGGGCGTGAGGCGGCTTGTCATGGGCGACTTCGTTGTGACCCCCACGAGCCAGACGGCCTTCGGCTTCGAGTTCGGTCAAACCGTCAGCGGTGGCGTTGAGGTTGGTGAGGGTTACGGCCAGGCCGTTTTGCGCTTCCCGGGCGGCACGCATCGACAGCTTGGCGTTGTCGCTGGAGGCGCCTCGGGTGGTTTTCTTTGCGGTTTTTACAAGGGTCATTGCTGTGCTCCTGCCGCAGGCTTGCGGCACGACACACAGGTACTCAGCTAATCAAAGACGAGCGCACGTATGTCGAGCCGCAAATAAGCGATCGAGTCGGATGATTGTGTTTTGATGTTTTACCGTTCGCTGTCCATCAACTAACACGTGACAGACCGCGAACCGACTACTGGCTTCGTCCATAACTTGATTCCAATTAAAGTTGTTTTTAACAGGCAATAGAAAGTTGTCGGATTTCGTTTAAGAAAACCGTTCGGGAAGGACCTTTAAAGTGCCTTCAAATCAATTGAAAGTGCGTGCCCCAACGTACAGGCCGAACATCAGGCGCGCGATGCGCCGACTCGGTGGTTCCTGGCTTTCGTCGAAGCTCCAGCGTTGCTGAAGCCGGCCCGTTGTCGGGCAGACGCGCCAGTTGGCACGAGGCTGTGCCTTGGTGTGGGCAGAAGGGGCGGAAAACGGGGCGCTGGGCCGAATCGTCAACAGACGCTCACGGAAAAGCTTGACCCGCATGGTCGATGCAAAGGCGCGTACGCCTGGCATTACAGTGGTTTTGAAGTTCATAACATGCCTCTGGGCCGGACTGATTCCGGTGAGGCAAGTTACGGTGGAGCCTCAGGCTCTAGCGCAGCTTACCCGACCGAAAAGTCGAGTCCCGTCATTGTCTGGGTTATGTGCCAGGTTCTGCATATTCGCAGTAACCCGACAGCGGCTAGATGCTGTGTCCATTGGATTCTTTTGTGAGTTGATAAAAGGCCGTTGTTACCGGCCCGGGCAATTTACTGAGCGAGGCAGGTGAAGTCAATCGTAAAAGTGCACTTGACTGCCGGTTAAACCGGGTTCGGTTATTAAAGTGTGTAGTGGTTCAGCTAATTGACAGCGTAGGAGCTGCCGAAGGCTGCGATCTTTTGATCTTTTGATCTTTTGATCTTTGGTATTTCAGCTGCCGCCGAAGATCAAAAGATCGCAGGCTTCGCCAGCTCCTACATGGAGGAGGGCAAGTGAGCGTCGATATCGAATGCGTGATGATCGGCTCCGGCGTGACCGATAGTCAGCGGGGAGCTATTCTTGGCAATGCGCCCATCGTCATGGGAGACCTCTGATGATCAACGTACGCACTGCCCGCATGCTCGCCGATTACAGGCGCTGGGCCGATCAGCGACTCTTCGACAGCCTCATGGCGCTGCCACCGGAAGAGCTCAACCGCAAACGGATGTCGGTGTTCAACAACATCATCGGCACCTTGAACCATATCTACGTGGTCGATTGCATCTGGAAAGCGCATCTGGAGGGGCGCGGCCACGGCTTCAAAACCTCCCATGGTCTGCTCCATCCTGAACTCACCGAGCTGCGACTGGTGCAGCAGGAGATCGATCAATGGTTCTGTGGATGGAGCTCGGCCCAGACCGACGATTCGCTGGATAAACCCATCGAATTCACCTCCGTGTCGGGGGAAAACGGGGTCATGAGCGCCGGCGCGATGCTGTTGCATGTGGTCAACCATGCCAGTTATCACCGAGGCTGGGTGGTCCAGATGTACTGCGAGATTCCGGCCCTGCCACCGATCACTGATCTGCCGGTGTTTCTGCGCGAGGTTCCGGGGTATTGAATCGAGTTTCCCAGCCCAAGCAAATCCTGTGGGAGCGAGCCTGCTCGCGATGGCTACCTTCCAGCCAACATTGATGTTGTCTGACGCTGCGCTCTGTAGGAGCCAGGCTTGCCGGCGAAGACGTCCTTAAGGGCGCCTTCGCCGGCAAGCCTGGCTCCTACAGTAATCATTGCTCCCACATAGAGCTTCTTTGTAATGAAAATGATGTCAGGCCTCGGGAATCAAACTCTGTCGACAATCCAGCACCAACAGTGCACCACCCAGCTCGCTGCTGCCCACTTCCAGGGTAAAACCGTGCAGGCTGATAATCGCCGCGACGATCGATAACCCCAGCCCGAATCCGCTTTGCGGGTTACCGCCCTCGGCGCGATAAAAACGCTGAAACACCGCCTCTCGCTCGGCCAGTGCAATGCCGGGACCTGAGTCGAGTACTTCAATTCGTGTATGCCCAGCGTCATTCACCCCACGCAAAATCACTGCGCCACTGGGCGGTGTGAATTTGATCGAGTTGCTCAGCAAATTCGCCACGGCTTCGAACAGCAGCGCCCGGTCGCCGTTGAGCCGGGGCAGGGACTCGGGCAGTTGCAGTTCAAAAGTCAGTTCGCCTTCTTCGGCCAGCGGCAGATAAAAATCATGCAGCTCTTGCAGCAATGGCACCGGGTCCAGTTGCACGAAACCCGAACGGCGCTGGCGATCCTCCAACTCGGAAATTCGCAGCAAGCCGCGAAAACGCGCCATCAAGGTATCCGCCTCGCCGAGCACCGAATCCAGTTGCACGGCCAGCGTTGAACCGTCATCGGCCTGCTGCTGAATCCGGTACAGCTGCGCCCGCAGGCGCGTCAACGGTGTGCGCAGGTCATGGGCGATGTTGTCGCACACGCCCTTGACCTCGTTCATCAAGCGCTCGATGCGTTCGAGCATGGCGTTGACGATGGCGGCGAGCATGTCCAGTTCATCAGGGCGGTTGGACAGCGGCAGGCGTCGGGTCAAGTCGCCGGCGACGATGGCTTCGGCGCTGGCCTGGATCGCCCGGATCCGCCGCAGCGGCCGTCGTCTCAATAAATGCCAGCCGGCGATGCCGGGCAGAATGGTTAGCGACACGCCCCACAGCAGCGCGTGCAGGATGATCCGGGTCACCGCAAACAACGAACCGTTGTCCCGCACCAATACCAGCCAGCGCCCGTCCAGGGTCCGGGTCGCCGAGGCATCGCAACTGTCGGCGGGCAGGGTCGGGTCATCGGCGTCGACGCAGTCGCTGAGGATGTGAATCTTGCCGTCCAGTGGCAGGCCCTGGGGGATCTGGTGCAACGGGCCGCTGAGGTGGCGCCGCTGGTCATCGAACAAGCCATAGGCATCGATGCCGCGAACGTCGAAGGTGACGCTGGCCGCGAGGGCGTCCTCCAGCTGCGCGCCCTGGAAACGGGAAAACAGATGCTGACGTTGCATTAACGAATGCTTGGCCAAGGTGTCCAGGTAGCTGGACACTTCGTAGTACATGACGCCCATGAGAATCCCGCTCCAGGCCACGAACAGCGAACTGTAGAGCGCCAGCAAGCGGCTGCTGGAGGAGCGCCAGCCTTTAGAGGGGTTCAGCAATGACATAACCCGAGCCTCGCACAGTCCGAATCAGTGGGACTTTGCCTGGCGGGTCGATCTTTTTGCGCAGACGACCGATGTGCACGTCGATCAGGTTAGTGCCGGGGTCGAAGTGATAACCCCAGACCTCTTCGAAAATCATCATCCGCGACAGAATCTGCCCGGTGTTGCGCATCAGAAATTCCAGCAATTTGTACTCGGTGGGCAACAGCGTCAGCAACTGGCTGTCGCGGCTGGCCTCATGGCTGATCAGGTTCAGCTCCAGATCGGCCACGCGCAATGTGGTGGCCTGGGCGGTCACGGTGTTCTGTCGACGCAGCAAGACTTCGACCCGGGCGGCCATTTCATCGGTGGCGAACGGTTTGGTCAGGTAATCGTCGCCGCCGGCGCGCAGGCCGCGAACCCGTTCATCGACGTCGGAGAGGGCGCTGATCATCAGGATCGGCGTGGCCACGCCCATGGTGCGCAGGGTGGTGACAATCGCCAGACCATCGAGCTCCGGCAGCATGCGGTCGAGGGTGATCAGGTCGTAGTCACCGCTGACCGCGCGCGCAAGACCTTCACGGCCATTGTCGACCCAATCCACGTCGAGGCCGTGGCTACTCAGTTCGGCGACGATTTCCCGGGCGGTCACAGCGTCGTCTTCGATGGTCAAGATGCGGGTCATAGGGCTTGCCTGGTTAGGTGTTCAAGACATTGCGCGGCATTTTGCCAAGAAATGATCGATGGTTTTCTAAATAAAATTTCATGCAGGCACCGTTTTGATCAATGCATAAAACCCGCCGATATCACTGACACCTTGCAAACTGCATGACCCTGAGAAGTTCATTGTTTTCAAGGTATTGAAATAGAACGATTTCTCCAGGTGGCGCGACTGGCACGTTGACTGCAATTGCTCGTTTGACGAGTTGTAACACTTGCCTGGAGCACTACAACAATGAACAGATCCTCTGATGGTTTTTATCCTGCCGCAGATGAGTTCAGCACGCTCTCTGGCGTGTCCTGGGCCGCTATCTTCGCCGGAGCCGCAGCGGCCGCGGCGTTGTCGCTGATTCTCGTGCTGCTTGGATTTGGTCTGGGTTTTTCGGCGGTTTCGCCGTGGGCCCATGAAGGCTTCAGCGCCAAAACGCTGGGTATCTCGACGATTATCTGGCTGGCCTTTACCCAGATCGTGGCGTCCGGGCTCGGCGGCTACATCGCCGGTCGCCTGCGGGTGAGGTGGGCCTACATGCACGGCGATGAGGTCTACTTCCGTGACACCGCCCATGGCTTCCTGGCCTGGTGTATCGCGACGCTGGTGACCGCGACGCTGGTGGTCGGCTCGGTCAGCAACATCGTCAGCGGCGGTGTGCAGGCCGGGGCAACAGTCGCCGGCGGTGCCGCCAGCGCCATGACCCAGGCTGCCGGCAGCGCGGTCGGTAATACCGACGGTGACCCGTACGGTTACTTCATCGACAGCCTGTTTCGCGATGATCGGCCAGTCGCCGTCAGCGAGGACGCCGTCAATGGCACCGTCACCCGGATCTTCGCGCGCAGCCTGCGCAACGACGGTCAATTGGCGCCCGAGGATCGGACTTACCTTGCACAACTGGTCGCGCAGCGGACCAACCTCACTCAAGCGGACGCCGAGCGCCGTGTCGATGAAGTCTATGCCCGCACCCAAAAAGCCGTCGCCGACGCCAAACTGACCGCGCAACAAGCAGCCGACACGGCAGCCAAAGTCGCAGCCTTGACCGCGTTGTGGATGTTTGTCGCGCTGCTGGCCGGTGCATTTTTTGCCAGCCTCGCCGCGATCTTCGGCGGTCGTCGTCGGGATGCCGTGGAGTACCTGGAAACCGATGCCTACGTCACTACCACCACAACCACGACGCTGCCACCTGTTCGCTAACCCAGGAGAACCCTCATGCGCTCAATATTGCTGTTCTTTCTCGGCGTACCGATCCCGATCATCATTCTGATTGCCTTGCTGACGTGATCCTCTTTGAGGCACTTGCCTGCGCCGCTTCTACCTCCTGTAGAAGCGGCGTTTTTTTGCTTTTCGGATGCCCAAGCAGCGAGAATCGCCCCAGCGGGAGCTGCTCCCACTCTTAATGTTGTGTTGCCTGACAGGAGAAATACCTTGGACAAAAAGGAAAGCAAACGGCAACTGGTGGCGATGCTCGAAAGCGGGCGTTCCAAAACCGAAATTTTCAAGATGCTGTCCGGTGGAGAGGTCAAGGATCGGGTGCTGGCGTACTGGATCGGTGCCTATGCGGACCCTGCGCTGTGTCAGCGGCACTCCGGCAAGATCAAGACATTGCTTTTTCTGACGATTGCCCAAGCGTTGCTCGGTGCGGTGTTCGGGTTCTTCCTCGGCTCGATGATCGGGCCAGTTGCCGCTGTGTTTTTTACCCTGTTTGCCGCAGGGGTGCCGCTGCTGTTCGCCTGGGGTTTTTATAAGAACGTTGCGCAGGCCTATACGATTTACGTGATCCTGTCCCTGAGCCAGTTTCCACGCATGTTCCAGGGGTTTGAGAAGGATCCGCTACTGACGCTCATTGGTGCCGCAATCACCTTGGGCATGGTGTTTTTTGTCGCTTACCTCAAAACGCTGTTGTTCCCGGATCTGGGCTTCCTCGGCTCGAAGAAGGTCAAAGGGCACTACGTGTTTTCCAGCTGAGGATCGGTGCGAGCGCGGCAGCTTTTACTGGCCTGGATCAATATTTCGTTCGGCGATATGCCTTACCGTGAACAATCCACGCCCCTGCTGCGTCATCGACTAGTACCCGAGCAGGCCCCCTCGTTTTTGTATCTCATCGGGCCACCGCAGGTGTAAGTGCAGCATGGAGCTGAACAACCCTTACTTTTCAAGGATGAACTGCGCAATGCAACGCCAAGACAGAACCTTCGATATTCAGCCGCTGGTGCAGGCGGACATGACTGTGCACATCAATGGCCAAACCGTCGGCGCCGCCATCGGCGAAACCGTCCTGACGGTCATTCAATCATTGGGCATTCGTCAAGTGGCCCGTAACGATCACGATCAAGTCAGCGGTGCCTATTGCGGCATGGGCGTGTGCCAATGCTGCCTGGTGAAAATCGATGGCCGACACAAACGTCGCGCCTGCCAGACGATCGTGCGTGAGGGCATGAGCGTCGAAACCCAAGTCAACCGCATCACCGGGCAGGAGGTGTTATGAGCCAGCATCCGGTGATCGTCGGCGGCGGGCCGGCGGGTATGGCCGCAGCCATTGAACTGGCCCGGCACGGGGTGCGCTGCACCTTGCTTGAAGAAGCCTCGCGGCTCGGCGGCGTGGTCTATCGCGGACCGTTGCGCGATAACGTTCACCTGGACTATCTGGGGCCGCGCTATTCGCAAGTGCTGGCCAAACTGCATGGAGAGTTCCGGGAGCAGTCGGGCCTGATTGACGTGCGCCTCAATCATCGCGTGGTCGGTGCCGAAGGCACTCGCACACTGGTGCTGCTGGACGCCGATGAGCGCTTGCAGGAGATTGAGTATTCGCAGTTGCTGCTGGCTGCCGGTTGCCATGAACGCAGCGTGCCCTTTCCCGGCTGGACCTTGCCCGGCGTGATTCTATTGGGTGGTCTGCAACTGCAAATCAAGAGCGGCGTGGTTAAACCGCAGGGGCCGGTGGTGATCGCGGGCACCGGTCCGTTGTTGCCGCTGGTGGCCTGCCAGCTGCACACCTCCGGGGTAAGTGTTGCCGGAGTTTACGAGGCGTGCGCGTTCGGCAAAATCGCTCGGGAAAGCCTCGCGCTGTTGAACAAGCCGCAGCTGTTTCTCGATGGCTTGAGCATGCTCGCGTACCTGAAATTGCACGGCATTCCCATGCACTATGGCTGGGGCGTGGTCGAGGCACAGGGCGAAGGCGAGTTGAATTCGGTGACCGTCGCGCCGTACTCCAGCACTTGGGAGCCGGAGCTGAGTCGCGCCGAGAAAGTTGCCGCGCAAACCCTGGCGGTCGGTTACGGCTTCATTCCCCGCACGCAACTCAGTCAGCAAATGGGCCTGGATCACGGTTTCAGCGATGACGGTTATCTGCGGGCCAGCGCCAATGTCTGGCAGCAAAGCAGCGAACCCCATGTGCATTTGGCCGGGGACATGGGTGGGATTCGGGGGGGCGAGGCGGCCATGCTCGCGGGACGGATCGCGGCAGTGTCGATCCTGCTGCAACGCAATGTGCTGGACTTGGAACTGGCGCTCGTCAGGCGCGATCGTTACCTGTCGAAACTCAAGTCCATCGTGCGCTTTCGCGCCGCCGTCGACCGCTACACCGAGCGCGGCGCCGGGCAAACCGCATTGCCGGCCGCCGATACGGTGATCTGCCGCTGTGAACACGCGACCCGCGCCGACATCGATCGGGCGCTGGAGCAGGGCGTGCAAGATCTGGCCAGCCTGAAAATGCGCACCCGTGTGAGCATGGGCGATTGTCAGGGGCGCATGTGTGTCGGTTATTGCACCGACCGTTTGCGTGAAGCCACCGGCCGGCAGGATGTGGGTTGGTTGCGACCGCGTTTCCCCGTCGATCCGATTCCTTTTTCCGCGTTCCAGTCTGTCGGCAGGGAGGCTGCAAGCCATGAGTAAGTTCTATGACGTGGTCATCGCCGGCGGCGGTGTGATCGGGGCGTCCTGCGCCTATCAATTGTCCAAGCGTAAACACCTGAAAATCGCGCTGATCGACGCCAAGCGTCCGGGCAATGCGACCCGCGCTTCGGCGGGTGGCCTGTGGGCGATCGGTGAGTCGGTGGGCCTGGGCTGCGGGGTGATTTTCTTTCGCATGATGTCGGCCAATCGCAAGCGCGAAGCCCATGGCGCGGCCGTGGCGGTGGACTCCAGCACGCCGCACATCCTGCCGCAGTCGTTCTTCGATTTCGCCTTGCAGTCCAACGCGATGTACCCGGACCTGCACCGGGAGTTGCAGGAGAATCACGGGATGGATTTCAAGTTCGAAAAGACCGGACTGAAATTCGTGATTTATGACGATGAAGACCGGCTCTATGCCGAGCATATCGTCGCTTGTATTCCGCATTTGGCGGATCAGGTGCGCTGGCTCGATCAAGCGGCACTGCGCGAAGCCGAACCGAGTGTCAGCCATGAGGCGAGGGGCGCGTTGGAGTTTCTCTGCGACCATCAGGTCAGTCCGTTCCGCTTGGCCGATGCCTACACCGAAGGCGCGCGACAGAACGGTGTGGACCTGTATTTCAACACCAACGTCACCGGCGTGTTGAAGCACGACTCGCGGGTCAATGGTGTGCAGACCGACGAGGCCGGCGTGTTCCGTTGCGATACGCTGATCAACGCCGCCGGCGCCTGGGCTGCTGACCTCAGCGAGCAGGCCACCGGCATTCGCATTCCGGTGAACCCGGTGAAGGGCCAGATCCTGCTGACCGAGCGCATGCCGAAGATCCTGCACGGTTGCCTGACCACCAGCGACTGCTACGTGGCGCAGAAAGACAACGGCGAAATCCTGATCGGCAGCACCACCGAAGACAAGGGTTTCGACGTGACCACCACCTACCCGGAAATCAGCGGTCTGGTGCAAGGCGCGCTGCGTTGCATTCCGGCGCTGGCGGACATCAATTTGAAACGCTGCTGGGCCGGGTTGCGTCCAGGCTCGCCGGACGAGCTGCCGATTCTCGGGCCGATGAAAGGGGTAGAGGGTTACCTGAATGCCTGCGGACACTTTCGCACCGGTATTCTGACGTCGGCGATCACCGGGGTGTTGCTGGACAAACTGGTGAACAACGAGCCGTTGCCGCTGGACATCACACCGTTTCTGGCGGATCGGTTTGCAGGGGTACCGGAGGTTGAACGCAAGGAAATGGATTTGGCTTGAGGACGCCTTCGCGGGCAAGCCTCGCTCCTACAGGTCGTGCGCTGATCGTTCCCACGCTCCGCGTGGGAATGCCGCCCCGGACGCTCCGCGTCCGATATGACGCAGAGCGTCATTGGATGCATTCCCACGCAGAGCGTGGGAACGATCGTTGGGGCTCAGTTAATCGGCGTCCCGCACTAATCCTCAAACCCCACCTGCTCATGAATCTCATCAACCTTCAATTCCAGTCGATAAGCCACGGCGATAAACAGCGCCTGGCACAGGCACAAGGTCGCACTCAACGAGCGGAAGGCAAACGAGCTGCCTTCGTTAACCAGCAGCACGGTGTTGGCGCGCTTGGCCAAAGGTGAAAGGTTGCTGTCGGTGATGATCAGGGTTTTCGCCTGATTGTGCTGGGCAATACGCAGGCAGTGCTGGGTTTCCTTGCCGTAGGGCGTGAAGCTGATGGCGATCACCAGGTCATTGGCGCGCACGCTGCGCATCTGCTCGCGGTAACTGCCGCCCAGACCCGACACCAAATGGATGCGCTTGTTGGTGTGTTGCAGGTTGTAGACCAGGTAATCGGCCACCGCGAACGAGCGGCGCACCCCGACCACGTAGATGTTGTCGGCGTTCACCACCAAGTCCACGGCTTTATCGAAGGCCTGATCATCGAGTTCCAGCCCCAACCGTTCGATGCCCGACAGGGTGGCGTCGATGCATTCGCGCGCCAGGTCGCCGCCACTGGCCTTCTGGGATTTGTTGGCGATCATGCTGCGGATGCGTTGCTGGTAGTTCTGCACCGGCGTGGTTTTATGGGTATAGGCCTCGCGAAACAGCGCCTGCATTTCGCTGAAACCGCTGAAGCCGAAACGCTGGGAAAACCGCACGATGGCCGATGGGTGCACTTCACATTCGCGGGCGATGTCGCTGATGCGGTCGACCATGATCCGATCGCTCTGCTGGCTCATGTAGCTGGCGATGCGTTTGAGCTGGCGTGGCAGGCTTTCGTATTCATCGGTGATCAACTGCAACAAACGCTCGGCATTGATCGGGGGGCTGACGAGATCGCTGTCGGGCGTGCTCTCGGTCGTAGCCGGCTGATCGGTGCGGGACATAAGGAATCCTTCTGGCTTGTTCTTATAGAGATGACAGGCGGGTCATCCCCTGACAATAGGTTGGCTGTGCGCAGTCTACAGGGTAGGCCGGAATAAAATCTTGAGCTTGCGGCTGTCATCGGGTCTGCTGAAACGATGCACGGTGTCTGGAGTGCTTGTGTAGAAGTTTATTGGAAAAAATATTCCACGTGAAAAATATTTAGAATAATTATTGATTATTCGGTCCCGGTCGTTTTAGTCTGCATCCACCAAGAGTGTTCGGCGCCTTCATCGCCCCGAACGCAGGCAGATAAAAATAACAGGAGCCAGCATGGGCCAGACTCGTTTTGCCAGTGGGCGTCAATTGGATCTGATTTGCCTGGGGCGCCTGGGCGTCGACCTCTATGCGCAGCAAGTCGGGGCGCGATTGGAGGATGTGAGCAGCTTCGCCAAATACCTCGGTGGTTCGTCCGCCAATATCGCCTTCGGCACCGCTCGGCTGGGTCTGAAGTCGGCGATGCTGAGCCGGGTAGGGGACGACCACATGGGCCGCTTCCTCGTTGAATCGCTGACCCGCGAAGGTTGCGACGTCAGCGGCATCAAGGTCGATCCGGAACGCCTGACCGCCATGGTCCTGCTGGGCCTCAAGGACCGCGAAACCTTTCCACTGGTGTTCTACCGCGAGAATTGCGCCGACATGGCGTTGCGCGCCGAAGACATCAGCGAAGCCTTTATCGCTTCCAGCAAAGCCTTGCTGATCACCGGCACCCATTTCTCCACCGACGGTGTCTACAAAGCGAGCATCCAGGCGCTGGACTACGCCGAGAAGCACAACGTCAAACGGGTGCTGGACATCGACTATCGCCCGGTACTCTGGGGCCTGGCCGGCAAGGCGGACGGCGAAACCCGGTTTGTCGCCGATCAGAACGTCAGCCAACACGTGCAGAAAATCCTCCCGCGTTTTGACCTGATCGTCGGCACGGAAGAAGAGTTTTTGATCGCCGGTGGTTCCGAAGATTTGCTCACTGCATTGCGCAACGTCCGGCAACTGAGCACGGCGACGCTGGTGGTCAAGCTCGGCCCGCAAGGCTGCACGGTGATTCATGGGGTGATCCCTGTGCGTCTCGAAGATGGCGCGATCTATCCCGGCGTGCGCGTCGAAGTGCTCAATGTGCTGGGGGCCGGCGATGCCTTCATGTCGGGCTTCCTCAGCGGCTGGCTGGAGGATGCCAGCGACGAGCGCTGCTGCCAGTTGGCCAATGCCTGCGGCGGTCTGGTGGTGTCGCGCCATGCCTGCGCCCCGGCGATGCCGACCCGCGCCGAACTCGACTATCTATTCAACAGCCCGGTACCGATCACCCGGCCGGATCAGGACGCCGTGTTGCAGCGTCTGCATCAAGTCAGCGTGCCGCGCAAACAGTGGAAGCAACTGTTCATCTTCGCCTTCGATCATCGCGGGCAATTGGTGGAGCTGGCCCACAAGGGCGGGCGCGACCTGAACGCTATCGGCGAACTCAAACAACTCTTTATCAAAGCCGTGGAGCGGGTCGAAGCGGATTTGTGTGAACAGGGTGTCGAGGCTGATGTCGGCTTGTTGGCCGATCAACGCTTCGGCCAGGACTCGCTGAACGCCGCCACCGGTCGCGGCTGGTGGGTGGCGCGGCCAGTGGAAGTGCAGGGTTCGCGGCCATTGGCGTTCGAGCATGGGCGCTCGATCGGCAGCAACCTGATTGCCTGGCCGCAAGAACAGATCATCAAATGCCTGGTGCAATTCCACCCCGACGACGAGCCTCTGCTGCGTTTGGAGCAGGAAGCGCAGATCAAGGGTTTGTATCAGGCCTCGCAAGTCAGCGGTCATGAGCTGCTGCTGGAAATCATTCCGCCCAAGGATCATCCGTCAACCCATCCGGACGTGCTGTATCGCGCGCTGAAACGCCTCTACAACCTGGGCATCTACCCGGCATGGTGGAAGATCGAAGCGCAAAGCGCCGAGGAATGGAAACAACTCGATGAGCTGATTCAGGAACGCGATCCGTATTGCCGTGGCGTGGTGCTGCTGGGCCTGAATGCCCCGGCGGCGGCCTTGGCCGAAGGGTTTCAGCAAGCTAGCCAGAGCCAGACCTGCCGAGGTTTTGCCGTGGGCCGGACGATTTTCCAGGAACCGAGCCGCGCGTGGATGACCGGTGAAATCGACGACGAAACGCTGATCCGCCAGGTGCAGGGCACGTTCGTCGAACTGATCGACGCCTGGCGCACAGCCCGCGCTTGACGTGACACCGCGTTATCGTTCTTCGCGGGCAAGCCTCGCTCCTACAGATCACCACAGCTTCCTGTAGGAGCGAGGCTTGCCCGCGAAGGCGGCCTCAGATTCAACGGTAATTTAGAAAACAACAAAAGGTGCAGCCATGCCCGCTATCCGAATTGGCATCAACCCGATCTCCTGGAGCAACGACGACTTGCCGTCCCTCGGTGGCGAGACGCCGTTGAGCACCGCCCTCAGCGAGGGCAAGGAAATCGGTTACGAAGGTTTCGAACTCAACGGTAAATTCCCCAAGGATGCCAAAGGCGTCGGCGACGTGCTGCGGCCTTACGATCTGGCGCTGGTCTCCGGCTGGTATTCCAGCCGTCTGGCCCGCCGTTCCGTGACCGAGGAAATCGACGCCATCGCCAGCCATGTCGAGCTGCTGGCGAAGAACGGCGCCAAGGTGCTGGTTTATGGCGAAGTCGCCGACTCGATTCAAGGCCAGCTCATTCCGCTGGTAGAGCGCCCACGTTTTCACACCGAACAAGCCTGGCAGGAATACGCCGACAAACTCACCGAACTGGCGCGTTTCACCCTGTCCCAGGGCGTGCGTTTGGCCTATCACCATCACATGGGCGCCTACGTCGAATCTCCGGCGGACATCGACAAACTGATGGCGTTGACCGGCAGCGAAGTCGGCCTGCTGTTCGATTCGGGCCACTGCTATATGGGCGGCGGTGAACCCTTGCAGGTGCTGCGCAAACACATCGAACGCATCTGCCACGTGCATTTCAAGGACGTGCGCAAACCGGTGGTGCAACTGGCGCGCAACAATCTGTGGAGCTTCCCGGACTGCATCATCAACGGCACGTTCACCGTGCCCGGCGATGGCGACATTGATTTCGGCGCCTTGCTCGACGTCCTGCTGGGCGCCGATTACCACGGCTGGTTGGTGGTCGAGGCCGAGCAGGATCCAGCGGTGGCACCGAGTTACATCTACGCCAAAAAAGGCTACGACACCTTGCGTGCACTGCTCAACGAGAGGACCGCGAGATGAGCCTGTTGGTCAAAAGCAATGCACGCGGCCGGGTCATGGTCGAGTTAGGGCAGGGGGAACTGGAATACGTCGGCTTCGCCGCTTACCGCCTGAGCCTCGGCGAAACCCTGCCGGTCAGCGCCGGCGACAAGGAACTGTGCCTGGTGCTGCTCAGCGGTCGGGTCAGCATCAAAGGCGAAGCACCAGGGCAGGGCGCGTTCGACTGGGACAACATCGGTGATCGCCAATCGGTGTTCGAAGACAAATCGCCGTTCGCCGCGTACTTGCCACCGGGCAGTCAGGCGCAAGTGGTCGCACTCAACGACGTGCAAATCGCCGTCTGCGCGGCCCCCGGTTCGACCGCCGAAAACCTCGGCCCACGGCTGATCAAACCCGACAGCATGAAACGCAGCGTGCGCGGCAAAGGCGCCAACACCCGTTACGTCTGCGACATTTTGCCGGACACCGAACCGGCCCATTCGCTGCTGGTGGTGGAAGTGCGTACGCCGTCCGGGCACTCGTCGAGCTACCCGCCGCACAAGCACGACACCGACGATCTGCCGCATCAGAGCTTTCTCGAAGAAACCTATTACCACCAGATCAACCCGCCCCAAGGCTTCGTGTTCCAGCGGGTCTACACCGACGATCGCAGCATTGACCAGGCCATGGCCGTGGAAAACAGCGACCTGGTTGTTGTGCCCAAGGGCTATCACCCGGTCAGCGTGCCCTACGGCTACGAGTCGTATTACCTGAACGTGATGGCCGGACCGAAACGCGTCTGGCAGTTCCATAACGATCCGCAGCACAGCTGGCTACTGGATCTCTGATTTCCAACATTCAAAGGGAGAACAAGAACAATGAGCGACGCCCCGGTAATAGGTCATTACATCGACGGTCAGGTGCAGGACAGTGGCAGCGAGCGGTTCAGCAATGTCTTCAACCCGGCCACCGGCAGCGTTCAGGCGCGGGTCGGGCTGGCCAGCCAGAAGACTGTGGACGAAGCCGTCGCCTCAGCCCTGAAGGCGTTCCCGGCCTGGTCCGAGCAATCGTCCCTGCGCCGTTCGCGGGTGATGTTCAAGTTCAAGGAACTGCTCGACCGGCATCACAACGAACTGGCACAAATCATCAGCCGCGAACACGGCAAGGTGTTCTCGGACGCCAAGGGCGAAGTGACGCGCGGCATCGAAATCGTCGAGTACGCCTGCGGTGCGCCGAACCTGCTGAAAACCGAGTTCAGCGACAACATCGGCGGCGGCATCGACAACTGGAACTTGCGTCAGCCTCTGGGTGTTTGCGCCGGAGTCACGCCGTTCAACTTTCCGGTGATGGTGCCGCTGTGGATGATTCCGATCGCGCTGGTCACCGGTAACTGCTTCATCCTCAAACCGTCCGAGCGCGACCCCTCGGCCAGTTTGCTGATGGCGAAATTATTGACCGAAGCCGGGTTGCCGGACGGTGTGTTCAACGTGGTCCAGGGCGACAAAACTGCCGTCGACGCCTTGCTGCAACACCCGGACATCGAGGCGATTTCCTTCGTCGGTTCGACGCCGATTGCCGAGTACATCCACCAGCAAGCGACCTCGCGCGGCAAACGCGTACAGGCGCTGGGCGGGGCGAAGAACCACATGATCGTCATGCCCGACGCGGATCTGGATCAAGCGGCCGACGCGCTGATCGGCGCGGCGTACGGCTCGGCCGGCGAACGCTGCATGGCGATTTCGATTGCCGTGGCGGTGGGTGATGTCGGCGACCAACTGATTGCCAAATTGCTGCCGCGCATCGATCAACTGAAAGTCGGCAACGGCATGCAGGGCGACAGCGACATGGGGCCACTGGTGACCGCCGAGCACAAGGCCAAGGTCGAAGGTTTTATTGGCGAAGGCGTGTCCCAGGGCGCGCAGCTGATTGTCGACGGGCGCAATTTCAAGGTGCCGGGGGCCGAGAACGGCTTCTTCGTCGGCGCGACGCTGTTCGACAACGTCACGACCGAGATGAGCATCTACCAGCAAGAGATCTTCGGCCCGGTGCTGGGCATCGTGCGCGTGCCGGATTTCGCCAGCGCCGTGGCGTTGATCAACGCCCATGAGTTCGGCAATGGCGTGTCGTGTTTCACCAGCGACGGCGGCATCGCCCGTTCGTTTGCCCGCAGCATCAAGGTCGGCATGGTCGGCATCAACGTACCGATTCCGGTGCCCATGGCTTGGCACTCGTTTGGCGGCTGGAAGCGCTCGTTGTTCGGTGATCACCACGCCTATGGCGAAGAAGGCATCCGCTTCTACAGCCGCTACAAAAGCGTGATGCAGCGCTGGCCCGACAGCATCGCCAAGGGCCCTGAATTCAGCATGCCGACAGCCAAATAATTCACTTGTGCGGAGAACAACAAAAAATGAGCAAACCCCTGCGTTTCGCCCTAAACCGTATGGTCGCCCCACGTTTGTCCCTGCCCGCGTTCATCGAGTTGGCGGTGACCCTCAAGGCCGACGCCATCGAAATTCGCAATGACCTCAAGGGCGTCGAGATCGAGGACGGCACCGCGCCCGAACACGTCCGTGAACTGTGCGCGGACAAAGGCATCACCGTGCTGTCGATCAACGCGCTGTATCCGTTCGATGTCTGGAATGACGAGCGCCGTGCACACGCTCTGAAACTCGCCGCTTATGCCCGTGATTGCGGCGCGCAGGGTTTGGTGATGTGCCCGTTGAACGACCGCGCCGATCCACGAACCGAGGCGCAGCGTGCTGCCGGGCTGCGCACGGCGTTGAGTGAGCTGGCGCCGATCCTGCGCGATCACGGCATCCTCGGTTTCATCGAGCCGCTGGGTTTCGAAGAATGCTCGCTGCGGCGCAAACGCACGGCGGTCGACGCGATCAAGGCCATCGGTGGGCTGGATGTGTTCCGACTGGTGCATGACACCTTTCACCATCACCTGGCCAGCGAACATGAATTCTTCCCCGAGCTGACCGGGCTGGTGCACATCTCCGGCGTCGAGGATGCCGAGGCGCCGCTGGCGACCATCCGCGACGGCCACCGGGTGCTGGTGGGCGAGGGTGACATCCTTGGCAACGCGGCGCAGATCGAAACCTTGCTCGCTACCGGCTACAGCGGCTACCTGTCGTTCGAACCATTCGCCGACAGCGTCCATGACCTGGCGGATATCCAGACAGCGATTGGCGCGAGCATGGAACACCTGCAGAAATCCCTGGCCTGACACCTTCCCCCGTAGGAGCTGCCGAAGGCTGCGATCTTTTGATCTTGTTTTTAAAGATCAAGATCAAAAGATCGCAGCCTTCGGCAGCTCCTACAAGGGATTGGATTTGCATACGGAAAAGGTGCAAGCATGACCACAACAAGACTGACCATGGCCCAGGCCCTGGTGAAATTCCTCGATAACCAGTACATCGAGGTCGATGGGGTTCAGAGCAAATTCGTCGCCGGGATCTTTACCATTTTCGGCCACGGCAATGTGCTGGGTCTGGGGCAAGCCCTGGAGCAGGACAGCGGCGACCTGATCGTCCATCAGGGCCGCAACGAGCAAGGCATGGCCCACGCCGCCATCGGTTTTGCCAAGCAACACCTGCGGCGCAAAATCTACGCCTGTTCTTCATCGGTGGGCCCGGGCGCGGCGAACATGCTCACCGCTGCCGCGACGGCCACCGCCAACCGTATTCCCTTGCTGTTGTTGCCCGGCGACGTTTATGCCTGCCGCCAACCGGACCCGGTCCTGCAACAGATCGAGCAGTTCCACGACCTGAGCATCAGCACCAACGATGCCTTCAAGGCCGTGAGCAAATACTGGGATCGGATCAACCGTCCCGAGCAACTGATGACCGCGGCAATCCACGCCATGCGCGTGCTCACCGACCCCGCCGAAACCGGCGCGGTGACCCTGGCCTTGCCGCAAGATGTGCAGGCCGAGGCGTACGACTATCCCGATTATTTCCTGCAAAAACGCGTGCATCGCATCGAGCGTCGTCCGGCCACCGAAGCGATGCTTGGCGATGCGCTGGCGCTGTTCAAAGGCAAGCGCAAGCCGCTGATCATCTGTGGCGGTGGGGTCAAATATTCCGGCGCGAATGCAGCGTTGCAGGCGTTCGCCGAGCGCTTCGATATTCCCTTCGCCGAAACCCAGGCTGGCAAAAGCGCGGTGGTGTCCAGCCATCCGCTGAACGTCGGCGGGATCGGCGAAACCGGTTGCCTGGCGGCGAACCTGTTGGCCAAGGATGCTGATCTGATCATCGGTGTGGGTACTCGCTACAGCGATTTCACCACTGCGTCGAAATCCTTGTTCAAACACCCTGAGGTGCAATTCCTCAACCTCAATATCAGCCCCTGCGACGCGCTGAAACTCGACGGCGTGCAGCTGCTGGCGGACGCCAAAACCGGCTTGAGCGCCTTGGCCGATGTGTTGGGCGATTACCGCTCGAGCTGGGGCGATCAACCCCGTCAGGCCAAGGCGCAACTGGATGAGGAAGTCGATCGCATTTATCAGGTCGAATACCAGACGAAAGATTTCGTCCCCGAAATCAACGATCACCTGGATCCAGCGGTGTTGCGCGAATTTATCGAGCTGACCGGTTCCTGCCTGACCCAGAGCCGGGTGCTCGGCGTGCTCAATGAAACACTGGCCGATGACGCCGTGATCGTCGCCGCCGCCGGCAGTTTGCCCGGCGACTTGCAGCGTAGCTGGCGCAGCAAGGGCGTGAACACTTACCACGTCGAGTACGGTTATTCCTGCATGGGTTACGAGGTGAACGCCGCACTGGGCGTGAAGCTCGCCGAGCCTGAGCGCGAGGTCTACGCACTGGTGGGCGACGGCTCCTACATGATGCTGCACTCGGAGCTGGCGACCTCGATCCAGGAGCGGCGCAAGATCAACGTGGTGCTGCTGGACAACATGACCTTCGGCTGCATCAACAACCTGCAAATGGAACACGGCATGGACAGCTTCGGCACCGAGTTCCGTTTCCGTAATCCGCAGACCGGCAAGCTCGATGGCGGTTTCGTACCGGTGGATTTCGCCATGAGCGCGGCGGCTTACGGCTGCAAGACTTACAAAGTGAACACGGTCGAGCAACTACAAGACGCCTTGGCGGATGCGCGGTTGCAGACGGTGTCGACGCTGATCGACATCAAGGTCCTGCCCAAAACCATGATTCACAAATACCTGTCGTGGTGGCGGGTCGGCGTGGCGCAAGTCTCCACCAGCGCCCGCACCGATGCGGTGGCCAAGACCCTCAATGAACGACTGGCCAAGGCCCGTCAATACTGATTGCCCTGAAACGAACCCACAGGAGTGTTTATATGTCTTTGCTTTCTAATTCGTTGCGGATTGGCGTCATCGGCACCGGGGCCATCGGCCAGGATCACATCCGTCGTTGCAGCCAGACCTTGCTCAACAGCCAGGTCGTCGCGGTCACCGACATCAATTTGCAGCAAGCGGCCAAGGTCGTTTCCGATCTGAAACTGACTGCCGAGGTCTATCCCGACGGTCATGCGCTGATCAAGGCGCCGGAAGTCGACGCGATCCTCGTGACCTCCTGGGGCCCGAGCCACGAAGAGTTCGTGCTGGCGGCGATTGCCGCCGGCAAACCGGTGTTCTGCGAGAAGCCGTTGGCGGTCACCGCCGAAGGCTGCCGCAAGATCGTCGAGGCCGAAGTGGCTCACGGCAAGCGGCTGGTGCAGGTCGGTTTCATGCGTCCATACGATGAAGGCTATCGGGCGTTGAAAGCAGTGATCGACAGCGGTCAGATCGGCGAGCCGTTGATGCTGCATTGCGCCCATCGCAACCCGACCGTGGGTGAAAACTACAAGACCGACATGGCGATCACCGACACGCTGATCCATGAACTGGACGTGTTGCGCTGGTTGCTCGACGACGATTATGTGTCGGTGCAAGTGGTGTTCCCGCGCAAGACCAGCAAGGCCCATGCCCATTTGAAAGACCCGCAGATCGTGCTGCTGGAAACCGCCAAAGGCACGCGCATTGATGTAGAAGTGTTCGTCAACTGCCAGTACGGCTACGACATCCAGTGCGAAGTGGTCGGGGAGACCGGCATCGCCAAACTGCCGGAACCGTCGCAAGTTCAATTGCGCAGTGGGGCGAAACTGTCGAATGCGATTCTGATGGATTGGAAGGACCGGTTCATCGCCGCGTATGACGTCGAATTGCAGGCGTTTATCGATGGCGTACGGGCCGGGCAGGTGGGTGGGCCGTCGGCGTGGGATGGTTTCGCGGCAGCGGTGGCGGCGGATGCCTGCATCGAAGCACAAAACAGCGGGCAGATCGTAAAAACCGGCCTGCCAGACCGCCCACATTTCTACAGCTAACCCCGATCCCCTTGTAGGAGCGAGGCTTGCCCGCGAAGACGGACGTTCAGCCAACATCAGTGTTGAATGTGCCGACGCCTTCGCGGGCAAGCCTCGCTCCTACAGGGACGGAGTCGATCCTGGTTAAGGAGAACAAAAAACATGCGCATCGCACTAGACCCCTACATGTACCGCAACCTGTCCCTGGGCAAGATGGTCGACAAGGTCGCCGAGCTCGGTTACGAACACATCGAGCTGTCGCCCCGGGAAGATTTTCTGCCGTTCTACAAAGCCCCGCGGGTCGACAAGGCGCGGATCAAGGAATTTCGCAAAGCCCTGAGCGACACCGCGGTCAAACTCTCTTCCTTGTTACCGATGTACCACTGGGCTGCCGCCGATGAAGGTTTGCGCGTGGCCGCCGTGCGCAACTGGAAGCGCGCGATCCAGATTGCCGTGGAGATGGACTGCGAGCTGGTCAACACCGAGTTCACCGGCCAGTCGGACAACCCGCTGGTGTGCGAAAACCAGTTCATGCGCTCCATGGACGAACTGATCCCCGAGTTTGAACGCGAAGGCATCAAGCTCGATATCCAGGCCCATCCTTACGATTTCTGCGAGCGCAATAACGAGTCGGTGGACATCATTCGTGGGCTGGATCGCGACTGGATCAACTACCTCTATGCCGCGCCGCACACGTTTTTCTATGACGACGGTGTCGGTGATATCGCCTCGATGCTCAAGTACGCCGGCTCAAAGCTGAGCCACCTGATCATCGCCGACACCTACAACCACAAGGCCTCCTCGGGCTTGCGCTACATCGTCAACCCGCCGGGCGTCACCGCCACCGTGCACCAGCATCTGGACATCGGCCAGGGCGAGGTCGACTGGGAAGCGTTTTTCAGCACGTTGCGCGAAATCAAGTTCGATGGCATCGCCACCGTCTCGGTATTCGCTTGGGAAGACCGGCCGGACGAGTCCAACCGCATGATGCTCGAACGCGTCAAAAGCGAACTCTGCCGCTAACCGACCTACACAAAACCTGTGGGAGCGGCGGTGCGGCGATCCGACTTGCCCGCGATGACGGCGGCACATTCAACATATCTGTGATTGTCAGACCGCTATCGCGGGCAAGCCCGCTCCCACAGGGGCCGCGTTCTATAAGGAGAATGCTTTCATGCGTATCGGACTTGTTGGTTACGGCCATGGCGGCCGGTTTTTCCATGCTCCGCTGATCAGCAGTCTGCCGGGAGCAACCTTCGTCGGCGTGGTCACCCGTTCCGCCGAGCGCCGACAACTGCTGGCGGCGGAACATCCCGGTGTGCCGGCGTTCGACAGCATCGGCCAACTGGTCGAAGCCGGGGTCGATGTGCTGGTGATCTCTACGCCGCTCAAAGGCCGCCCGGCGCTGGTGCTCGACGCCATCGAACACGAGGTGGCGGTGGTCAGCGACAAGCCGTTCGCCGCCGATGCGCAACAGGCGCAAACTCTGATCACCATGGCCGAGCGCCAGGGCGTGCAACTGAGCGTCTACCAGAACCGGCGCTGGGACTCGGACTTTCTCACCGTGCGCAAACTCATCGAGTCCGGGGCACTGGGTCAGGTCACCCGTTTCGAATCGCGGATCGAGCGCTATTCACCACAGTCGGTGAACAACGGCAGCGGCGGCGGTTTCCTGCGCGATCTGGGCAGCCATCTGGTGGATCAGGCGCTCCTGTTGTTCGGCCCCATCACCCGGGTGTACGCCGAACTGGATTACCTCGAAAAAGACCAGCCCTTCGACAACGGCTTCTTTATGTCCCTGACCCATGCCAACGGCGTGATCTCGCACCTGGGCGGCAGTTGCCTGCAAAACACCCCCGGCCCGCGTTTTCGCGTGACCGGCACCCAGGGCTGCTACAGCGTCGACGGTCTGGATGGGCAAGAGGCGTCGACCCTTGCGGGGCTCACACCGAAATCCGAAGGCGAGCGCTGGGGTGTTGAAGAGCACCGGCGCTGGGGCTGGTTCGAGCAGGGCGAGGTGCGTGAGCGGGTGCCGTCGGAGCGTGGTTGCTGGAACCAGTTCTATTTGCAGCTACAAACCGCGTTACAGAGCGGTGGCCCACTGCCGGTCGACGCCCGTGATGCACTGGCGACCACCCGCGTGCTAGACGCTGCGCGGCTCAGTTTCGAGCGGCATCAAGTGGTGGTGCTGAGTCCGTTCGAGAGTCATGGAATAAAATCAGAAAAAAATTCTAAAATTGGTTGATATAGAAATTAATTTCCAATAAAGTCATTTTCAGGCGACCTGCCGCACGCCTCGTTTCAATCCTTTTCCCGCTTGCTCGCTTACTGAAATCGTCACGCCTTATCCATAAAACCAACAAGAATGTGGAGAAAGACCTTTCATGAAGACCAAGATCCGTTTCGCCTCGCTGGCCTTGTCCCTGATGTTCGCCAGCGGCGCCGCACTCGCTGACATGAAGATCGGCGTCAGCATGTCGCAGTTCGATGACACCTGGCTGACCTACCTGCGCGAATCCATGGACACCAAAGCCAAGTCCTACCCCGATGGCGTCAAGCTGCAGTTCGAAGATGCGCGCAGCGACGTGGTCAGGCAGTTGAGCCAGGTAGAAAGCTTCATCAGTCAGAATGTCGACGCCATTGTGGTCAACCCGGTGGATACCGCCGCCACCAAAAAAATCACCGAAGCAGCGGTCAAGGCCGGTATTCCGCTGGTGTACGTCAATCGTCGTCCCGATGACCTGAACCTGCCCAAAGGCGTGGTCACTGTCGCCTCCAACGATCTGGAGGCTGGCCAGATGCAGATGCAGTACCTGGCCGAAAAAATGGGCGGCAAGGGCGACATCGTGATTCTGCTCGGTGATTTGGCCAACAACTCCACCACCAATCGCACCAAGGGCGTAAAAGAGGTACTGACCAAGTACCCGAACATCAAGATCGAGCAAGAGCAGTCCGGCATCTGGTCGCGGGACAAGGGCATGACCCTGGTCAATGACTGGCTGACCCAGGGCCGCAAATTCGACGCGGTCGTCTCTAATAACGACGAGATGGCGATTGGTGCGGCAATGGCCCTGCAACAGGCTGGCGTCGCCAAAGGCAGTGTGCTGATCGCCGGTGTCGACGGTACGCCCGACGGTTTGAACGCGGTGAAGAAGGGCTCTCTGCTGGTCTCGGTGTTCCAGGATGCCAAGGGGCAGGCGGACGGTTCGATCGACACGGCGGTGAAAATGGCCAGGAACGAGCCGGTCGAGCCGGCCGTGTGGGTACCGTATCGCCTGATCACGCTGCAGAACGTCGACACGTTCAAATAGCCCATCCGTTCGATAACAACAATAAGCACGCAAGGTTGCCACGCGACCTTGCTGATGGAGTACCTGATCATGTTCGCTTCAGCGACTGCTTCGAGCACCCCGTTAATGGGTGTCCAGCCAACAGCAACACCTGTCGATGAGCCGTACCTGCTGGAGATCATCAACGTCAGCAAGGGTTTTCCCGGTGTGGTGGCCTTGTCCGACGTACAGCTTCGGGTGCGTCCCGGTTCCGTGCTGGCGCTGATGGGCGAGAACGGCGCCGGCAAATCCACCCTGATGAAAATCATTGCCGGCATCTACCAACCGGACGCCGGTGAGTTGCGCTTGCGGGGCAAGCCGGTGGTCTTTGAAACACCACTGGCTGCGCTCCAGGCCGGGATTGCGATGATCCACCAGGAACTCAACCTGATGCCGCACATGAGCATCGCCGAGAACATCTGGATCGGCCGCGAACAGCTCAACGGCCTGCACATGATCGACCATCGCGAAATGCACCGTTGCACCGCCAAGCTACTGGAGCGTTTGCGGATCAATCTCGACCCGGAAGAGCAGGTGGGCAACCTGAGCATCGCCGAACGGCAGATGGTCGAGATCGCCAAGGCTGTGTCCTATGACTCCGACGTCCTGATCATGGACGAGCCGACCTCGGCTATTACCGATAAAGAAGTCGCGCACCTGTTCTCGATCATTGCCGACCTCAAGAGCCAGGGCAAAGGCATCATCTACATCACCCATAAAATGAACGAAGTGTTCAGCATCGCCGATGAAGTGGCGGTGTTCCGTGACGGCGCTTACATCGGCCTGCAACGGGCCGACAGCATGGACGGCGACAGCCTGATTTCGATGATGGTCGGCCGCGAGCTGAGCCAGTTGTTCCCGGTGCGCGAAAAGCCGATCGGCGATCTGTTGCTGTCGGTACGCGACCTCAAGCTGGACGGCATTTTCAAGGGCGTCTCCTTCGACCTGCATGCCGGTGAGATCCTTGGCATCGCCGGGTTGATGGGCTCGGGACGGACCAACGTCGCCGAAGCGATCTTCGGCATCACCCCAAGTGACGGTGGCGAAATCCGCCTCGACGGCGAAGTGGTGCGCATCAGCGATCCACACATGGCGATCGAGAAGGGCTTCGCGCTGTTGACCGAAGACCGCAAGCTCAGCGGCCTGTTCCCGTGCCTGTCGGTGCTGGAGAACATGGAAATGGCAGTGTTGCCCCATTACGTCGGCAACGGCTTCATCCAGCAGAAAGCTTTGCGCGTGTTGTGTGAAGACATGTGCAAGAAGCTGCGGGTGAAAACCCCGTCGCTGGAGCAATGCATCGACACGCTGTCCGGCGGCAATCAGCAGAAGGCCTTGCTGGCGCGCTGGTTGATGACCAATCCACGCATCCTGATTCTCGACGAGCCGACCCGGGGCATCGATGTCGGCGCCAAGGCCGAGATCTACCGGCTTATTTCCTACCTCGCCAGCGAAGGTATGGCGGTGATCATGATTTCCTCGGAACTGCCGGAAGTGCTGGGCATGAGCGACCGGGTCATGGTCATGCACGAGGGCGACCTGATGGGCACCCTCGACCGCAGCGAAGCGACCCAGGAACGGGTGATGCAACTGGCCTCGGGCATGTCCGCGGTTCACTAATGGATGCTGGCGGTGGCCCTGGCTGCCGTCGCGACGTAATAGAAGGGTGAGTGGTTATGAACGCGATACTGGAAAACAAGCCTGCAGCGGTACCGGTCAAGAGTCGCCGGCGCTTTCCGACCGAGTTGAGTATCTTCCTGGTGCTGATCGGCATTGGCCTGGTCTTCGAGATGTTCGGCTGGATCGTGCGGGACCAGAGCTTCCTGATGAACTCTCAGCGTCTGGTGCTGATGATCTTGCAAGTGTCGATCATCGGCCTGCTGGCGATCGGCGTGACCCAGGTCATCATCACCACCGGTATCGACCTGTCCTCCGGTTCGGTGCTGGCGCTGTCGGCGATGATTGCCGCCAGCCTGGCCCAGACGTCAGACTTTGCCCGGGCGGTGTTTCCGTCCCTGACGGACCTGCCGGTGTGGATTCCAGTGATCGTCGGGCTTGGGGTGGGATTGCTGGCGGGGGCGATCAACGGCAGCATCATTGCGATCACCGGGATTCCGCCGTTCATTGCGACCCTCGGCATGATGGTCTCGGCCCGCGGCCTGGCGCGCTACTACACCGAAGGTCAGCCTGTGAGCATGCTCTCGGATTCCTACACAGCCATCGGACACGGCGCGATGCCGGTGATCATCTTTCTGGTGGTGGCGGTGATCTTTCACATCGCCCTGCGCTACACCAAGTACGGCAAGTACACCTACGCCATCGGCGGCAACATGCAGGCGGCGCGCACCTCCGGGATCAACGTCAAGCGGCATCTGGTGATCGTCTACAGCATCGCCGGATTGCTTGCGGGCCTGGCCGGGGTGGTGGCGTCGGCGCGGGCCGCGACCGGGCAGGCCGGGATGGGCATGTCTTATGAACTGGACGCGATTGCCGCGGCAGTCATCGGTGGCACCAGCCTGGCCGGTGGCGTAGGGCGGATCACCGGCACCGTGATTGGCGCGTTGATCCTCGGCGTCATGGCCAGCGGCTTTACCTTTGTCGGTGTTGATGCTTATATTCAAGACATCATCAAGGGGCTGATTATTGTGGTGGCGGTGGTCATCGACCAGTACCGCAACAAGCGCAAACTCAAGCGCTGACGCCGGATTAAACGCAAAAATGCGCCACGCCTGACCCGCGTGGCGCAGCCGTTTGTCTTCTATATACAGCCGCTCGACTGAATTTCTTGCTATAAACGCACTCCGATAAGCGGCTCAAAGCCTGCCGTAGCGCACTTTCAGAGCTTTGTCGGACAGATTTGCTGTCTTTTCAGTTGCTGAGGCCTCAAGTCGGCCTTAGACTGCCGCCCCTCGTAAATTGAGTGCCGGGTGGCGCTTGGAATAAACGGCGCCTTTCCAATGACCGCTTCAGGTTCAACGGATCGCTCCCTAATTCGCCTTAATGCACGTTTTTTTATAGAGATATCAATGACAAAGGACAAGTTGCTGGCCATGCCGGCGGATGACTACATGAATGCCGAGCAACATGCTTTTTTCTCCGAGCTGTTGCAGAACATGAAAGTCGAAACCCATGGGCGCATCGAGCAGAATCGCATCGCCATCGAGAGCCTGGACACCCCGGCCGATCCGGCTGACGCGGCTTCCGTCGAAGAAGAGCGCACCTGGCTGGTGAACGCGATCGATCGCGACCAGCGCATGCTGCCTCAGTTGGAACAGGCCCTGGAACGCATCAAGGAAGACAGCTTTGGCTGGTGCGACGACAGCGGCGAGGCCATCGGCCTGAAACGCCTGCTGATCAGCCCGACCACCAAATACTGCATCGAAGCTCAAGAGCGTCACGAGCAGATCGACAAGCACCAGCGTCAGGCCTGATTCAGTAGCGCCCCCATCGCGGGCAAGCCTCGCTCCTACGGATGTCTGTAGGAGCGAGGCTTGTCCGCGAAGCTTTTTGTCGGCCGAAAAATCTCGCGCACTTCTATTGATCTGCTACAACCCCCCACTACTAATGGACCATAGATAATGGCTTTGTAGTGGCGTTTAATGCGATCACAACAATTAGAAGACGCGTGGGGTGACGAAGATGACGAGAGACGGATCTCTGGTTGGGGCAATGCCTGCACCAGTACTTTTGCCGAAAAACCTTTGGCTGACGCCGACCCTGCAAAGCATCGCCCTGATGCTATTGCTGTGCGCCATAACATTGGCTGGCTGGTCGCTTTACCTTGGCCTGCCGTTGGCCGTGCTGATTATCTGGTTGCCGCGCCTGCGCTCACGCACTCTCCCTGACGCAACCCCTGCGGACAGCTCCAGCGCCATCGCCGGGTTGACTCGCGATCTTTCCTACACCACCAGTCATAACGCCTTATCGGCCGCCGGCGTGGCCTACTCGGTCAAGCAACTGGCGGACAAACTGCAATCGCAGCTCAACGCCGCGGCGCAGATTGTCAGTAGCGCCGAAGTGATGATCGCCACCGAACACGCTACGTCGAAACTCAGTCGGGAAGCCTTGAGCGCAGCCAGTGAAGCCCATCAGAGCAGCGCGGCCGGGCGCACGGAACTGGTCGAGTCCATCGCGCGCATGCATCAACTCAGTCAGCGTGCCAGCGGCAGCCGCGAGCTGATCGAAGCCCTGAGCCTGCGCAGCGACGATATCCAGCGGGTCACGCTGGTAATCCAGTCCATCGCCAGCCAGACCAATTTGTTGGCGCTGAACGCGGCCATCGAGGCGGCGCGGGCCGGCGAGCACGGTCGCGGCTTTGCGGTGGTGGCCGATGAGGTACGAGGGCTGGCCGCGCGCACGGCGACAGCGACCGGTGAAGTCGGGGAGATGGTCGCCGACATTCAGCAACGCACCGCGCAAGTGGTGGAGCAGATTCGTCAACTGGCCAGCGATCTGAATACCGGCGTCGCGCAAGTCGAGCACACCGGAAAGCATCTGGAAAACATCGCTCGCCTGACCGACGGCGTCGAAAGGCAGGTCGGGGAGATCGCTCAAGGCGCGGACACCAACCGCGAACAACTCGACAGTCTGTTCCACGCCATCGAACAGATGCGCAGCGATCTGGCGATCAGCGACCAGCAGACCCAGCGGCTCGCCCAGGCAGCGGTGCAAATGGAAGGGCAGGCCGAAACCATCAGCGAACGCCTGGCCGAAGTAGGGTTGGATGACTATCACCAGCGGATTTACGACCTGGCCCGCGAAGGCGCGAGTCAGATTGCGGCACGCTTCGAAGCGGATATCGATCAGGGCCGGATCAGCCTGGATGACCTGTTTGATCGCAGTTACCAGGCGATCCCCAACACCAGCCCGGCCAAATACCAGACCCGCTTCGACCGCTACACCGATCAGGTATTGCCGGCGATCCAGGAACCGTTGCTGCCGCGCCATGAAGGCCTGGTGTTCGCCATCGCCTGCACGCAGCAGGGGTATGTGCCGACCCATAACACCGTGTTCAGTAAACCGCTGACCGGTGACGTGCAGGTCGATACCCTGCAAAACCGCACCAAGCGCAAATTCGCCGACCGCACCGGGATCCGCTGTGGCAGCCATCAACAAGCGGTGCTGTTGCAAACATACACCCGCGACACCGGTGAACTGATGCACGACCTCTCGGTGCCCATCATGCTCAAGGGCCGGCATTGGGGTGGTTTGCGCCTGGGTTACAAGCCGCAAAGTCCTCGCTGAGAGGACCGACAGCCTGCATTGAGCCTCAGGCTAGTGGATCTGGTGCATGCGCAGGTTCAGGTCGTCGACCACATGGGCCCAATCGGCGTCCTCGCGCAGTTGCTCCTTGAGGAAACCGGCTTGTTGCGGGGTCCAGAATTCGGCGTCGATGAGTTTTTTGTCGTCGGCCAAGGGTGAATGACGGGCAATGAAATCGTCGATGGCCTTTTCGCTGGAATCCAGACCAAGCTGATCGAACAAGCCTTTCAAATCATGTGTGGGTGAGTCCATCTTCATCTCCTTGCAGTAATCCGTCGCGTCGAGGCGAAATCCGAGGCGCAGCTTCATTGCAGTCGTGGGAGCCGCGCTTCAGGAGTTCGATAGCGATATTCAAAAGCAGGGATGAGCATAGACTGCAAATCCAATGATCAGGCTTTCAATGCCCCTTCATCAACGGCAAGCTTCAGGGCTTTCGCGGCTTCCTGGGCGGCGACGGCCGCGACATCCGCGGTCTTGAACCAGCGATCCTTTTCGACCTGGTGATACGTCACAGTGGTCAACGGCGGTTTGGCGCGCATGATAATGACTGCCTGGAATTCGCCTTCGATCTCTCTGGCTTCGCCCCGGATAAAAAATTCACCGATATCAAATTCCGTCACGTAGCAGTCTTCCCTTGGAAATAATTGTTGTGTTGAACGCCGTCCGCCCTGGGGACGGGTTTCATTGGTCGGGCAGTATGGCAGTAGTTGCCTGCCGGCGGCTGAGTTAAGTCGCCGGCATGACGAAACGTCTATAGACGTGAATGCAGCAGGTGCCTCAACTGCGTGCCTCGAGTGAACGGGCAAGGGCGCAGGCGTCGTTATGATTGCCGCGGAAACCTCTTACAAGTCCGGTGGATATTTCCCTGATGTGGAAAAAGGCGTTGCCGGCCAATACCACCTGAAAGCGCGGGATCAGACGCTCTTCAGGCAGGAAGTCCTGCTGGCGGAGCCCCATCGAATGCAGAGGTGACGAGCCGATTGTGTGCCGTGTGTGAGGCTGGGCAAAGTGAGTCAGTGTGCACATATGAAGTCCTTTTCGTGGTTTTACCGACGTGTGTACGGTGTTATGGGTAGTCTCGATGAGCATGGCTGCTCTAGAATCGCTATCAATGGTTGGCAATTGATGCCCATCTAAAGCAATTTTTTACTGGCGATATGTCGGAAAAGTGCTTTTTTTAAAGAGATTTTTCCCTAAAGTTGGTAATCCGGTTTTATCTGGCCGTCAGAAGGGCGTTTTCCTTCAACATCTGACGACCGCCAGGCAAGACGACGTGAGGGATGTTCCAGTAATCTTCTCAAACCTCGCGATGAATGGGCCCTCTGCTCATTCCAGGATTCGACCCGGGTCATTTGGCTACACCTCGGCATTGCCGCTTTTTTCTGCTGTGCGCGTTTCCGGCGTACGGCGTCATTTTCAGATGTGGGGATGTTTCCTTGGCAGTAAGTAATCTCGATATGCATGCTTTGTTCGTACTGGGTGATTTGCGCGCAAAGCTGGTTAAACAGTTTCAGTCACGTTTCGTCTACATCACCGAACAGAACGCTGAAGGCATTTACATTGCCGAGCTCGACACTGAATCTGCGCTGGTGGTGGATGACAAACCAGGGCTTAAGCTCAAGGTTGGCGATCATTTCAGTGCCTCGGTGTTGCCCAGCCGCGAAGGTGGCAAGCTGGACATCAAGTTCCGCGAAATAAAGCTGACGGTGTACGGGCTGGGGGATTACGCGTTCGTGACCACCGCAGATGGCCACGGCATTGTGTTCAAGGAAGGTCATAGCGTGGTGATGGTGTTCGCGGCCCATCAACAATTGCAGGAAGGCGTGACCAAAACCCTGAAAGCCGTAACCGCCAAGGCCGCCAAGTGGCGCAAGGGCGAACTGGTGACCTTCAAGGCCAGCGAGTAATGAGCCTGACCCGCGCCGATTTCCACGAACAGAACCAGGCCAGTGCGCACACCGAAGCGCAGCGCTTGTTGGCTCAAAGGGCCGTTCTACAGGGAGCCTGGCTGAGTTGGGTGGCGTCACAGATCTACCTGTTGCGTCCGGCGGCGTACGCCAGCATGGTCAGAAGAGAGCTTGCACGCTTGCAGGAACCTTCCGAAAATTAATCCTCGCCCCTCGAAAGCAGGAACCTCAACTACAGTCAGATGACTGAGTATTCAGAGGCTTGCGGTCTTCTTTGTCAGGCCATCCTGCTATTGCTGTGAACAGCACGAGGTGCAAAAGCATGAGGGGATTTCGACGGTTACTGGCCGCTACCCTGGCCGCGTTCGGTTTGTTGGCTTCACCCGTTCCGGTGTTCGCTGCCCAGGCGCCCATCCATTTCGCCGACCTGAACTGGGAAAGTGGCAGCCTGATCACTGATATTCTGCGGATCATTGTCGAGAAGGGTTACGGCTTGCCGACCGACACCTTGCCGGGGACGACCATTACCCTGGAGACCGCATTGGCCAACAATGACATTCAGGTGATCGGCGAAGAATGGGCCGGTCGCAGTCCGGTCTGGGTCAAGGCTGAAGCCGAAGGCAAAGTCGCGGCCCTGGGCGATACGGTCAAGGGCGCCACCGAGGGCTGGTGGGTGCCGGAGTATGTAATCAAGGGCGATCCGGCCAAGGGCATCAAGCCGATGGCGCCGGATCTGCGCAGTATCAGTGATCTGCCACGCTACAAGCACGTGTTCAAAGACCCGGAAACCCCGGGCAAGGGGCGTTTCCTCAACAGCCCGATCGGCTGGACGTCGGAAGTGGTCAACAAGCAGAAGCTCAAGGCGTATGGGCTGGACGACAGCTACGTGAACTTTCGCAGTGGTTCGGGGGCGGCGCTGGACGCGGAGATCAGTTCGTCGATTCGTCGCGGCAAGCCGGTCCTGTTCTATTACTGGTCGCCGACGCCGTTGCTCGGCCGATTCAAGTTGATTCAGCTGCAAGAGCCGCCATTCGACGCCGAAGCCTGGAAAACCCTGACCGACGCCGACCACCCCAATCCGAAACCGACTCGCTCGCTGCCCTCGAAGCTGTCCATCGGTGTGTCCACGCCATTCCAGAAACAATACCCGCAGATTGCCGAGTTCTTCAGCAAGGTCGATTTGCCGATCGAAGCGTTGAATAAGGCCTTGGCTGACATGAGCGAAAAACACACTCCGCCACGACAAGCGGCGGAGGCGTTCATGAAGGCGCACCCGGACGTGTGGCAGGCCTGGGTGCCCAAGGACGTGGCGGATAAAGTCTCCGCCGCCCTGAAATAAACCGCCCGGGAATCCCGGGTGTACATAAACCCCGTAGGAGCTGCCGCAGGCTGCGATCTTTTGACTTTGATTCTAAAAAACAAGATCAAAAGATCGCAGCCTGCGGCAGCTCCTACGGGGGCGCTTCTAACCGCATTTGCAGCCGAGCTACTGTTCGATAGCGAAGACCCTTACAAAAACGCGCAAGGAAGTTCATCCTGCTGCGACATTTCATGCTGGATGTCTGAATATGAGCCTTTTGGTCGCGCAATGGATTGCGGCAATCTTTCTATTCATCAGCCTGGTGCATCTGTACTGGGCCGCAGGTGGCAAGTGGGGCAGCGAGGCGGCGGTGCCGCGAGTGCCCGGGGAGGGCGGTGAGGCCTCAAGGCCCGCGTTCAAGCCGTCGGGCTTTGCCACATTGCTGGTGGCGGTGGGCTTGCTGCTGATCGCGATGCTGGTATGCCTGCGGGTCGGGCTGTATCTGCCCACGGTGCATCATTGGTCGCTGCAATGGGTGATCAGCGCAATCGCGATGCTGATGTTCGCCCGGGCGATCGGCGATTCGAATTTGGTGGGGTTCTTCAAGGAGGTCAAGGATTCGCAGTTTGCGCGGCTCGACACCTGGGCTTATTCACCGCTGTGTGTGGTGTTGGGGGCCGGGTTGTTGGCTGTCGCCTGGATCTGAAAAGCTTCGCGGGCAAGCCTCGCTCCTACAAGGTTTGCGCATAACCTGTAGGAGCGAGGCTTGCCCGCGAAGAGGCACCACCATTCAACACAAACCCGTGGATTTAACTCCCGCTTTCCGTACGCCGACTACTCACCTCCGCCGGTACATCATCCCCCGCCATGCGCTTGCGAAACAGCGCCGCCCGGGCCAGCAGCAGGGTGGTCACCGGCACGGTGATCGACAGCAGAACCGGAATCAGCCAGGCATGCAGCACCGGCGCCGATTTGAGCGCCGAAAAGTAAATGATCGAAGCCAATGCCACGCACCACGCGCCCAAGGTCGAGGCCAGTGCCGGCGGGTGCATGCGCTGGAAATAATCCTTCATCCGCAACAGCCCGACCGCGCCGATCAGCGTAAACAGGCTGCTGAGCACCAGCAGAATCGCCACGGCAATTTCCACCCACAGAGACAGTTCAGGCCTCATTCGATCACCTCGCCACGCAGCAGGAATTTGGCCAGGGCAAACGAGCCGACGAAGCCGAGCAGGGCGATCAGCAGTGCCGCCTCGAAGTAGGTGTCACTGGCATAACGAATGCCCAGCGTGAGCATCATCAGCATGGCGATGATGTACAGGTAATCCAGGGCCAGAACCCGATCCTGAGCCGACGGACCCTTGAACAGGCGGATCAGGGTCAGAATCATCGCCACCGAAAAAATGAACAGGCTCAACAGTATCGCGTTCGACAGCAATGCGCTCATTCGAAGATCTCCATCAAGGGGCGCTCGTAGGTCGTCTTGAAGTGCTGGATGAATTGGCTTTCGTCATCCAGATCGAAAACGTGCAGCAACAGAATGCTGCGATCCAGCGCCAGTTCCGACCAGACTGTGCCGGGCACTACCGTGCAGATCATCGACAGCGCCGCGAGGCCGTTGGCATCGCGCAAATCCAGTGGCACCTTGATGAACCGCGAGCGAGGAGCACGACGGCCCGCATTGAGCACGCCCCAGGCTACGGCGAGGTTGGACACCAGCACGTCGCGCCCGACCAGCAAGAACAAACGCACAATCACCCCGGGACGACGAATGCGGATCGGCAGGGGTCGCAGTTTGCGCATCATCAAAGGCGCGCAGAACCCCAGCACGGCGCCCAGCAGTAGATTGCCGGGGCTCATCGACAGGTTCAACACCAGCCACAGCAGCCACAACGCCAACGACAACCAGGGTGCAGGAAACAGACGCTTCATGGTTGCACCTCCACTTGTGCTGCGCTGGCCTGCGGGTTCGGAATCGGGCGTGTGCCGAGCACCGCCATCACGTATTGCTGCGGGTTATTCAATGCCTGGGCGGCGGCCTGGGTGTAGCGCAGCAGCGGTTCAGCCTTGAACGTCAGCGCAATGCTCAGCCCCAGCAGAATAACGATCGGCACGCATTCCAGGCGCCGCAGCAAGGGTGACGGCCGCTCTTGTGGGGTCCAGAAACGCTGGATGCCCAAACGCGCGAAAGCGATCAGCGAGGCCAGCCCGGACAGGATCAACAGGGCGAGCAGAGCCCACGCGCCATTCGATATCGGTTCGTCGCTGCCAATACCCAGCCCCATCGGATTGAGCAAAGCACTGAGCAGACTGAGTTTGCCGATAAACCCGGAAAGCGGCGGCATGCCGATGATCAGCAGGGCGCAGGCGATGAAGCTCAAACCGAGGAAGGCCATGGTCCAGGGAATCACCTGGCCGACCACGGCTTTCTGGTCGTCATCGAGGTTGAAGCCTTTGGGCGGCTGCAAGGATTCCAGCGGCCGTGGCAGCAACTCACCGTCATCGTCCAGCGGCATTTCATTCGCCGAACGCGAACGCTCGATCAACTCGGCCAGCAGGAACAGCGCGCTCAAGGCCAGGGTCGAGCTGACCAGATAGAACAACGCCGCGCCGATCAGGTTCGGCTGGGCGAAACCGATGGCCGACAACAGAATGCCTGCCGATACCAGAATGCTCAGGCTGGCCATGCGTTCCAGGCGTTGGGCGGCGAGGATCGCCACGGCGGCGCAGACGATGGTCGCCATGCCGCCGTAGATCAGCCAGTCGCCACCGAAGTACGCGGATGCTCCTGCCTGCCCGGAGAACAGCAGCGTCCACAGGCGCAGCAAGGTGTAGACGCCGACCTTGGTCATGATCGCGAACATTGCCGCTACTGGTGCGCTGGCCGCGGAATAGGCCGGCACCAGCCAGAAGTTCAGCGGCCACATCCCGGCCTTGGCCAGGAACGCCACCGCCAGAATCGCCGCGCCGGCATGCAGCAAGCCGCGATCGGCTTCGGGCACCAGCGGGATTTTCAGCGCCAGGTCGGCCATGTTCAGCGTGCCGGTGACGCCGTAGATCAGCGCCGCGCCAATCAGAAACAGCGACGAGGCCAGCAGATTGATCGAGATGTAATGCAGCCCCGACGACACCCGCGCCCGGCCCGAACCGTGCAGCATCAGCCCGTAGGAAGCGGCCAGCAGCACTTCGAAAAACACGAACAGGTTGAACAGGTCTGCCGTCAGGAAGGCGCCGTACAGGCCCATCAACTGAATCTGGAACAGCGCGTGGAAACTCGAACCCGCGCCATCCCAGCGCGCCATGGCGAACAGCAGGGCGCTGACGCCGATGATCCCGGTCAGCACCAGCATCAGCGCTGACAGACGATCGACTACCAGCACAATGCCGAACGGCACCGGCCAGTTGCCCGGCAGGTACACGCCGATGGAACCAGGAACGCCGGTGGTTTGCGTCCATTGCAGCAGCATCACGGCAATGCCCAGCCCCAGCAGGCTGGAGAACAGATTGATTTTGGCCTTTAACGGGCGATGTTTCTCGCCGAGCATCAGCATCACGGCGGCAGTCAGCAGCGGTAGCAGAATCGGTGCAGCGATCAGGTGCGCCATCGGATTCATTCTTTAGGCTCCCGGCCATCCACATGGTCGGTACCGGTCAGGCCCCGGGAGGCGAGCAGCACCACCAGGAACAGCGCGGTCATGGCGAAGCTGATGACGATCGCGGTCAGCACCAACGCTTGCGGCAGCGGGTCGGTGTAGTGCAGCAAATCCTGAGGCACGCCGTCCTTGATGTTCGGCTCCTTGCCGATGAACAGGCTGCCCATGCTGAAGATGAACAGGTTGACGCCGTAGGACAGCAGGCACAGACCCATGACCACCTGAAATGTCCGTGGCCGCAGCACCAGCCATACGCCGGACGCGGCCAGCACACCGATGGCGATTGCGATGACTTCTTCCATCAGATGGCTCCTTGCGTGGCAGCCGCTTTGGCCACGGGCTTGGGTTGCGCGCTGGTTTTATGACCGCGTACCGATTGGTGGGCGAGGGCGGTCAGGATCAACAGCGTCGAACCGACCACCACCGCGTACACGCCAATGTCGAAGAACAGCGCGCTGGCGATGTGAATGTCGCCCAGCAGCGGCAATGTGAAATGCCAGGTGTGGGTGGTGAGGAATGGATAGCCGGCCGCCATTGCCCCGAGCCCGGTGACCGTGGCGAACAGCAGCCCGGTGCCCATCCAGCGCAGCGGTCGCAGGCTCATTTGCGCCTCGACCCACTGGGTGCCGGCGACCATGTATTGCAGGATGAACGCCACCGACATCACCAGACCGGCGACGAAACCGCCACCGGGCTGATTGTGCCCGCGCAAGAACAGATAGAACGAGACCACCAGCGCGATCGGCAACAGCAAACGCACCAGCACCGCCGGCACCATCATGAAACCGAGCGCGGTGTCGCTGGCGTGACGCGGGTTGACCAAGTCGGTGACCACGTCGGGCGCGAGCAAGCGCTGTTGGGCCGGCAGTTGCAGGCTTTCTTTCGGTGGACGGAAGCGTCGCAGCAGGGCGAACACAGCCAGGGCCACGGCCACCAGCACGGTGATTTCGCCAAGGGTGTCGAAGCCACGGAAGTCCACCAGCATCACGTTGACCACGTTGCTGCCGCCGCCTTCGGACAGGGCGCGACTGAGGTAGAACGAAGAAATATCGTTGGGCGTCTGGCGCGTCAACATCGCGTAGGACAGCAGCGCCATGCCGCCACCGACCGTGATCGACAGCAGCAAGTCGCGGATACGGCGGATGCGTGCCTTGCGCAGACTGCTCGGCAACGGCGAGACCTCTTCGATCCGTCGCGGCAGCCAGCGCAGCCCGAGGAGGATGAGCACGGTGGTCACCACTTCCACTGCCAATTGCGTCAGGGCCAGATCCGGTGCCGAGAACCAGACGAAAGTCACGCAGGTCATCAGGCCGCAGACGCTGACCATGGTCAGGGCTGCGAGCCGGTGATACTTGGCTTGCCACGCCGCGCCAAGGGCACAGGCAATCGCCAGCAGCCAGAGGGTCACGAACACGATCGAGCCCGGAATTTTCGGCCGGTCGCCCCAGCTCAGGCTGCTGTGCAGCATCGGGATCAACCCCGCCAACACCGCGGCGAGCACCACCAGAAACAGTTGGGTTTGCAGGCGCCGAGTGCTGATCCGCCGTTCCAGACGACGGGCCAGGCGCATCATGATCACCAGACTGCGCTCGAACAGGCGCTTGCCGTTGAAATGGCTGATCACCGGCGGATGCGTGAAGCGCCCGCGCTTGAGCTGATTGCGCAGCAGCAGATAGAGGATGATGCCGCAGGACATGGCGATCAGACTCATGATCATCGGCGCGTTCCAGCCGTGCCAGATCGCCAGGCTGTACTCGGGCAGCGTGCCGCCCACCACCGGCAATGCCGCTGCCACGAGCAACGGGCCGACCACTTGCGCCGGGAAGATCCCCACCACCAGACAGGTGAACACCAGCAATTCCACCGGCGCACGCATCCAGCGTGGCGGTTCGTGCAGGGTGTGCGGCAGGTCGGTGGCGGTCGGGCCGAAGAACACATCGACGGTGAAGCGCAGGGAATAAGCCACGCTGAACGTCCCGGCGATGGTCGCGACGATCGGCAGGGTCATCTCGATCCAGGCCGTCGCGTTGATGAACACGGTTTCGGCGAAGAACATCTCTTTCGACAGGAAGCCATTGAGCAGCGGCACGCCGGCCATGGAGGCACTGGCGACCATGGCCAGGGTGGCGGTGAACGGGATCAGTTTGATCAGCCCACTGAGTTTGCGAATGTCCCGGGTGCCGCTTTCGTGGTCGATGATCCCGGCAGCCATGAACAGCGAGGCCTTGAACGTGGCGTGGTTGAGAATGTGGAACACTGCGGCCACGGCGGCCAACGGACTGTTCAGGCCCAGCAGCAGGGTGATCAGGCCCAGGTGGCTGATGGTCGAGTAGGCCAGCAGGCCCTTGAGGTCGTTCTGGAACATTGCGCAGTAAGCGCCGAGCAACAGCGTACAGGCCCCGGCCCCGCTGACGATGTAGAACCATTCTTCACTACCGGACAGCGACGGCCACAGGCGTGCGAGCAGGAAGACCCCGGCCTTGACCATGGTCGCCGAGTGCAGATAGGCAGAAACCGGTGTCGGCGCCGCCATGGCATGGGGCAGCCAGAAGTGGAAGGGGAATTGCGCACTTTTGCTCAGGGCGCCGATCAGGATCAGGGGAAGCAGAATAGGGTAGAGGGCATGTGCACGAATCAGATCGCCGGCGGCCAGGACCTTGTCCAGGTCGTAGCTGCCGACCACATGGCCGAGCAGCATGACCCCCGCCAGCAAACACAAACCGCCGGCGCCGGTGACCATCAACGCCATATAGGCACCACGTCGCGCATCGGCGCGGTGGTGCCAGTAGCCGATCAACAGGAATGAGAAGAGGCTGGTCAGTTCCCAGAAAAACACCATCTGGATCAGGTTGCCGGAAATCACCAACCCCAGCATGGCGCCCATGAACGCCAGGAAAAACGCGAAGAAGCGCGGCACCGGATCGTCCGGCGACATGTAATAGCGGGCGTACAAGGAAACCAGCGTGCCGATGCCTAGCACCAGCATCGAGAACAGCCAGGCGAAACCGTCCATGCGCAAAACGAAGTTCAAGCCAAGGCTGGGTAGCCAGAAGAACTCTTCGCGGATCACTCCGCCATCGGCGATTTGCGGGTACAAGAGGGCGACCTGGACGGTGCCGATAAGGGCAACCAGGCCAGCCAACAGCGATTCGGTGTTACGCGCATTGTGCGGCAGCAAGGCTGCCAGACAGCTGCCGATAAAAGGCAGAAGCAGTAGAACTATCAGAGACATAGGCTTCTAATCTGCGGAAGTTTGTGAAGCATCATACGTGCCAGCTCCCGGATCACCAAACGCCAAGCTGTCGCAGAATCCTACAAAGTGGATGGAAAATTCCTGTTTTTCCTTGTTTCGAAAGGCCGGTTTCAACCGTTCCGACCCCTTCGCGGGCAAGCCTCGCTCCTACAGGAAACGACACGAAATCGTAGGAGCGAGGCTTGCCCGCGAAAGCAATCTATCAATCACCGCAGATTTCACGCCTATCCCTGTGCTTCCTGCTCCAACTCCTCTTCAGGCGAAGCAACCTTACCCTTGGTCTTCAACTCACTGACAATCACCGCCGCCACAATCAATCCCGCCCCGACCAACGCAATCGCCGGCAACCGCTCCCCGGCTATCCGCCCGACAATCCCGGCCCATACCGGCTCCCCGGCGTAGATCAACGTCGCCCGCGTCGGCGACACACTCTTCTGCGCCCAGTTCATCGCCACCTGAATCGCCGCACTCGCCGCACCCAGCCCCAATGCGCTGCACAACAGCAACCACGAGAACCCCGGAATCACTTCCTGAGTCGGCACCACCATCAAAAACGCCAGCACCGACGTCACCGCCAGTTGCACCACCGTCACCCGACGCACGTCGACCTGGCCAGCATAGGTGCTGATAAGAATGATCTCCGCCGCAATCGCCACGGCGCTGATCAATGTGGCGATTTCACCGGGGCTGAAATTGAAAGAAGCGCCGGCAGGTCCCGACAGCAGCATCAACCCGGTAAAGGCCAGCATGATCCCGATGCTCGGCATCAACCCCGGACGCCGCCCCAGCACCAGCCATTGCAGCAACGGCACGAACGGCACATACAGCGCGGTAATAAATGCCGACTGACTGCTGGGGATGCTCTGCAAACCTACGGTCTGCAAGCCATAACCGAGCATGATCGCCACGCCGATAAACGCCCCGGCCTTGAGTTCGAACAGGGTCAGTTCGCGCAAATGACGCCAGGAGAACAGGGCAACGATGATTGCTGCCGCAGCAAAACGCAGACCGACGAAAAACATCGGCCCGCTGACGGTCATTGCATGCTGCACCAGCAAAAAGGTCCCGCCCCAGACCATGGTGATCAGCACCAACACGCACTCAGCTTTGCTGAACCGTGAGAAACGGGAGGAAGCAGGGGAGGAGTTCACCGACGTCATGACCTTGCGCGCTACCTGAGGGAGACGCACAATGCGCCGGAAGTTGGGCAGTATACTGCGCAACACCATCAAGTGAGCAATATAGTGCACAAAGATTCCACCCAACGGGCGTCGGTTCTCCAGCACGTCAGCCAGAACGTCCGACGTCTGCGTCACGCCGCCGACATGAGCCAGACTGCTTTGGCTGAAAAGTCCGGGGTCAGCCGCCGGATGCTGGTGGCCATCGAGGCCGGCGAGAAGAACGTCAGCCTGACCACTCTCGACCGGGTTGCCGAAGCGCTGGACGTAGCCTTCAGCGATCTGATCCAGGCCCCGGATGCCCGCGACCCGAGCCGCATCAACGAAGTCGCCTGGGCCGGAACGATCCCCGGCAGCAAAGCCGTTTTACTGTCAAAAGCCACCGCCACCCGCGAAGTGGAACAATGGGAATGGTGTCTGCAACCAGGCGAAATTTACCCGTCGCAACCGGATGCCGATGGCTGGAGCGAACAGCTCTACGTATTTGAAGGCTGCCTGACCCTGGTCCTGGGCGATAAGCAGCAACACATCACTGCCGGTGAGTTCTTCATGTTCGCCAGCAACCAGCCGCATTCCTATCGCAATGATGGTGCGGTGGCGACGCGGTTTGTGCGTAATGTGGTGATTTGACTGTTCGCCGATCAACACGGGGGTGAGCTTCCTGTTTGCCGAGCAAGCTACTAATGTGGCGCAAGTACGCCTCAATGGATCCGTGAGAACGCCATGACTGAAACACCAAGCGCACAGTTGACCCCCGCCATTCGCTACGCAGATATCCTGATCATCGGCGGCGGCCTCAGCGGCACGATGCTGGCCGCACAGTTGTTGCGTTTGCCGGGCAAACGTCAGGTGCTGGTGATCGAACCCCGGGCCGAACTTGGTCGGGGTGAAGCGTACAGCGCGGTGGAGTTGGGCCATACGCTCAATGGCAATGCGGCGCGAATGAGTGTCGATCCGGACAATGCCGATGACCTGACGCAATGGCTGACCGAGTACATCGCGGCGGGTGGTTGGCCGGAGTCGGATGAGCAGCATGTGCCGGTCAGTGAACTGTTTCCGCCGCGTGGTCTGTTTGGCGTGTATGTGCAGCAGCGTCTGGCCGAGGCACAGGTGGTGGGCGCGCGGCATGGCTCGACGGTGGAGCATGTGCGCGCGGAAGCGGTCGATGTGCGGATCGATATCGATTCGGTACGCCTAACCTTGAACGATGGCCAGCGTTTGCAAGGCGCCTATGCGGTGCTGGCCACGGGCATGTTCCCCGCCGCGCGCACGCCGCAAACCGAATCCAGCGGCTTGAACGCAGCAGCGCTCGACCCCTGGGATGTGACCGCCATGCGTCAACTCGATCCGCAGTCGACGGTGCTGATCATCGGCTCGGGCCTGACCATGGTCGATGCCGTGGTGTCGCTGGAGCAGGCCGGGCATCGCGGGCCGATCGAAGTGTTTTCCCGTCATGGTCTGCTGCCTCACGTGCGGCGACAGCCTCCGGCCTGGGCGGATTTTCTGGCGGAGGATCACAGCATCCGCACGCCGCGCCAATTGATGCGTGAACTGCGCCGGCATTGCCACGACGCCATCGCTCAGGGCATCGACTGGCAAGCGCCACTGGACACCGTACGAGCGCACATCGGGCGGCTGTGGAGTCAGGCGACGGATGTGCAGCGTCGCCAGTTCGTGCGGCATGTGCGGCCGTGGTGGGAAAGTCATCACCATCGTTCGCCGCCATTGAGTGCCGAGTTGGTGGAACGGTTGCACGGGGAAGGGCGGTTGCGGATTCAGGCTGCATCCTTCAAAGGGTTGGAGCCTTCATCGGCCGGCGGGGTGAATATCCGCATCCGTCGCCGTGGCGAGGCCGAAACCTGCGTGGTGCATGGCGCGGCGCTGATCAACTCCAGCGGTATCGAATACGACTGGCGGCGGGTGGCGCGCCCATTGCCGCAGCAGCTATTGGCGCGCGGGCTGGTACGGCCGGGGCCATTGGCGTTGGGGATTGCAGCCGCGGATGACGGCGCGGTACTAAGCGCTGAGGGACAGGTCGCCAGCCGTTTGTTCGCCATGGGCCCACCGTTGCGCGGGATGTGGTGGGAGAGCACGGCAGTGACCGATGTGGCGAGCCAGGCCAAGTCTCTTGCGGCGCGACTGGCGGATTGACAGACAGTTGGAGGGTGTTTTTTCGGATCTCATCGCGAGCAGGCTCGCTCCCACAGGGGATTTGCTGTGAATTGATCGTTCCCACGCTCTGCGTGGGAACGCAGCCCGGGACGCTCCGTGTCCCTCCTGAAGCCGAACGCAGAGCGTCCGTTGAGGCATTCCCACGCAGAGCGTGGGAACGATCGATCGCAGGCTTCGCCAGCCCCCACAGGGTTTTGCGTATTAAGCCACTACCCGATAACACGGCACATACTCCGCGCCGCCCGGCAGTTTCATCCGGTGCTGGGCGACGAAGGCTTTGAGCAATTTGTCCAGTGGCTGCATGACCGCGGCATCGCCACGGATTTGGTACGGCCCGTGTTCTTCGATCAGGCGGATGCCCTTGTCCTTGACGTTGCCGGCGACGATGCCGGAGAACGCGCGGCGCAGGTTGGCGGCCAGTTCGTGGGAGGGCAGATTGCGGCTCAATTGCAGGTTGGCCATGTTGGCGTGGGTCGGGTCGAAGGGGCGCTGGAAGCCTTCGTCAATCTTCAGCAGCCAGTTGAAATGGAACGCGTCGTTGCGCTCGCGACGGAACTGTTTGACCTCTTTCAGGCCTTGAGTCATTTGCCGTGCCACTTCAACCGGGTCGTCGATGATGATCTCGTAGTGCTGCTGCGCGGCTTCACCGAGGGTGGCACCGACGAAGGCGTGCAACTGTTCCAGATACGGCGCGGCGCTTTTCGGCCCGGTGAGGACCACGGGGAAGGGCAGGCCTTCATTGTCCGGGTGCATCAGGATGCCGAGCAGGTAGAGGAACTCTTCGGCCGTGCCCGCGCCACCCGGGAAAATGATGATGCCGTGGCCGACGCGGACGAAAGCTTCCAGACGTTTTTCGATGTCCGGCAGAATCACCAGTTCGTTGACGATCGGGTTCGGCGCTTCGGCGGCGATGATCCCGGGTTCGGTCAAGCCGAGGTAGCGGCCGCCGTGGATGCGCTGTTTGGCATGGGCGATGGTCGCGCCTTTCATCGGGCCTTTCATCACGCCCGGGCCGCAACCGGTGCAGATGTCCAGGCTGCGCAAACCGAGTTCGTGGCCGACTTTCTTGGTGTATTTGTATTCTTCGGTGTTGATCGAGTGGCCGCCCCAGCACACCACGATTTTCGGTTCGACGCCGGGGCGCAGGGTGCGGGCGTTGCGCAGCAAGTGGAAGACGTAATCGCTGATGCCCTGGGAGGTGCTCAGGTCGATGCTCAAGGCGTCGAGTTCGTTTTCGGTGTAGACGATGTCGCGCAGGGCGCTGAAGAGCATTTCGCGGGTGCTGGCGATCATTTCGCCGTCGACGAAGGCATCGGCCGGGGCGTTCAGCAGTTCCAGGCGCACGCCACGGTCTTGCTGGTGAATGCGGATTTCGAAGTCTTTGTAGGCTTCCAGAATGGTCTTGGCGTTATCGACGTGGGCGCCGGTATTGAGGATGGCCAGGGCGCACTGGCGGAAAAGGGTGTAGGTGATGCCGGATGAGGCTTCGCTCAGTTGTTGTACTTCACGTTGGGACAGTGTTTCCAGGCTGCCTTTAGGGCTGACCGAGGCGTTGATTACATGTCGTTGGGTCATTCAATGATCCTTAAAACGATGTCACCCGCCGGCAGGCGCATGGCATCCGAATAGTGTGTATCCATGATGAAGATGGCACGAACTGCGCTGTATCGCCATGTTCCCCGGTTTGACGATGAAAAGATGAAAAGGAGCCCCAGCATAGCTAAATCCCTCGCAGAGGCGATAATGCCCCGCACTCTTTTTGCCACAGAGCCCTTTACCATTGACGCAAGGAACCCCGTCGCGATGTTCGAAATCCAGCCAATGAATGCCCAAACCTATCGACGCCAGACGCGGCGCAGCACAGTGATCATCGCCCTGATGTTCCTGGCGCTGGCGATGGTGCTGTCCACGGCGGCGGTGGCGTTGTTCGGTGAGCCCGGCGGCGACAACCTGCGTTTTAACGTGGGCGGGGTGTTTGCCGCATTGTTGCTGATGGTAGCGCTGATGCGCGGCACGTTCTGGACCCAGCAATGGATGGCGCCAGCGGTCTACGGTTGGCAGCTCAAGCGCAGCCTGATGAGCATCACCAACGTCATGCACCAGGTCACGGCGGCAGTGGAGAAGGGCGATCCGAGCGCCATGAAGCTGCTGCGTTTTTATCATCTGGGACTGAGCCAGATGCACCAGTTGGACGGCAACTCCAGCGACCATAGCCAGCTGATCCGTGAGATGGACCAGCACAAGGCGCGGATGGAAGCGCTGGGCATCGAGACCGAACAGACGCAATTGAACCCGGCCTGGCTTGAGGCGGTGAAGCAGACTCAGAAGTAGGCTGACGATCACGGCGATGAGCATTTTTGTGCAAATCACCTATCGTATTCGTTGATGAGTCATAGTGGTCCGAGCGCCAGCCACGGCTGGCTGGCGCTAAAAGGGCGAACGGGAAAATTCGCCATGTCATAAGGGATTAAGGAAGCGTCATGGGGCATCCGTCCGTCAAAGATCGAATTGAAAGCGCCCGGCTCGCTACGCCTTGGGTGCCCGGCCAGGTCGAGTCGAAACTAAGGGTTCGATACGCAGTCTTCCTGCTCGTTGCGGTGTGCCTGTCCATGACGGCCATTGCGATCGGGGAAGGCTGGAACGCGCGTCAGTATCATTTGCGCGGCAGCGAAGTGGAGATGTCCAATCTGGCGCAAACCCTGGCCTCACAGGCGCAGGCCTCGATCAAGCAGGCCGACACGCTGCTGTTTGCCGTGGTGGACCGTCTCGAAAACGACGGCATGGACCCCGCGAAAATTCCCAGACTGCAACGTTTGCTCCAGGCCCAGCGCAGTGAACTGGCGCAGATCCATGGGCTGTTCGTTTTCGACGAAGAAGGAAGCTGGCTTGCCAACTCCAACAACGCTGTGCGGGCCAATGCCAATAACTCCGACCGTGAATATTTCATCTACCACCGTGATCACCCCGAACGCGGCCCTCATATTGGCCCATCGATAAGAAGTCGTTCGACCGGTGAGTGGGTCATGACCGTGTCACGCAGGATCAATCACGCCGATGGCCGGTTTGCCGGCGTGGTGGCGGCATCAATCTATCTCAACCATTTCCTGGACCTGTACAACAGCATCGACATGGGCAGTAACGGGGTGGTCAATCTGATCGCCGACGACGCCACCATCATCGTTCGCCGCCCGTTCAACGAAACCGATATCGGCACCAGCGTCGCCAAGGGGCCGCTGTTTACCCAGTTGTTGCCCAAGGGCAATTCCGGAACGGCCATCGTCAAATCCTATGTGGACGGGGTGGAGCGGGTGGTGGGGTTTCGGCGGGTAGAGGGTTATCCGCTTGTCATTTTTGCCGCGCTCGACAAGGAAGAAGTCCTGGCCAGTTGGCGGCAGGAGTCGATACTCACTGCGGGCATCGTCTCATTGCTGCTGGGGTTTCTGGGCGTGCTGGGCTATCGCCTGATCCGCGTGATGAAGCAGCAGAATAATATTCAGAACGAATTGCTGGAGGCTCGGGACAAACTCATTGAGGTCAACCATAGCCTCAAGTTGCTGGCACTGGAGGATGCACTGACCGGGCTTTCCAACCGGCGTCAATTCGACCTGTTCATCCTGGCGGAAATGGGCCGCGCCAGGCGCACCCACACCAGCCTTGCGTTGCTGATGATCGATGTCGATCATTTCAAGAGTTTCAATGATCACTACGGACATCTGGCGGGTGATGAGTGTTTGCGCAAGCTCAGCACCATCATTACCGACAACATCCAGCGCCCGGGCGATCTTGCTGCCCGCTTCGGTGGTGAGGAGTTTACGGTGGTGCTGCCTGGCACCGATTATGTGGGGGCATTTCTGGTGGCGGAAAAGATTCGGCGCGCGGTTCAGCAAATGGACATCAAGCACAGCGGCAGCCCCGAAGGCATCGTCACGGTCAGTCTGGGGGTCTGCGCCTATAACCAGACATCGCAGAGCGAGCCGGAAGACTTGATTGGTGCAGCAGACAAGGCGCTGTATGTGGCCAAGGCCAGTGGCCGGAACATGAGCGTCATTGCCAATTGAACTCAACCGGACCGGTTACTGCCCTGAATGAGTCGGACGCCGCAATTTCCATAAACGGATCAGCCGCAGGTAGATCAGCACGTTGATCGCCAGTACCACGCTGCCCAGCCCCAGCTGAATCGTGGGTGTCAGCCCGGCCGGGTAAATAATCGGCCACACATAATGTTCAATAAAACCACCGCCGTAACCGGTTTGCCCGGCCGCATGGCGCATGAGGTTTTCCCAATCGGTCAGTGGGCACGTCAGGTGGAAAACTTCCACGATCACGCCCCACGCGGCGGCGGGCAGGTGCCACCAGGCCAAGTGGTGCCATTTGAGCACCAGCAGCCCCCCGAACAGCACGAACAGAATGAACAACAAGTGAGACAGGACCAGCCCGTCGGCGGCGATTCGGTAGAGCATGTCGATGCCCTGGCGCGTTATGTGAGTCGTTCCATGGTACTCGCGCCGGATGATCGCCAAAAGTGCGCAAGATTGTTCAAGCCATTGGCCGCGACTGCTGGCACAGTCTGGGGTCTTTCCCTGGTTGTAGAGCGTTATGTCCAACTCACTCATGCCGCGCAGCGCTTTCCTTCGCGGTGCCGCGGCCATCATGCCCTTGTCTCTGGCGACCGCGCCTTGGGGGCTGCTGGCCGGGTCCATGGCCATCGAGGCCAATCTCACCCCCCTGCAAGGCCAAGGCTTGTCGAGCATCGTGTTTGCCGGCGCGGCTCAATTGGTCGCTATCGGCATGCTCAAGGGCGGCGCCGGTGTCTTTTCGATTCTGTTGACCACATTGTTGCTGACCTCCCAGCATTTGCTTTACGGGATGAGCATGCGTTCGGTGATTTCCCCGTTGCCGGGCCGCTGGCGTGTGGGGCTGGGCTTTTTGCTCACCGATGAATTGTTCGCCCTGACCAGTCAGCATGACAAACAGCAGTTCAATCGCTGGTACGCCCTGGGCGTGGGTCTGACGTTTTACATCGCCTGGAACCTCTTCACTCTCGCGGGCATTGTGCTGGGCAGCAGCATTCCGGGCCTTGAACACCTGGGGCTGGACTTCTCCATTGCGGCGACCTTTATCGCCTTGATCACACCGGTGGTGCGCAACGTTCCGACGGTGGTCTGCGTGGCGGTCTCACTGTTCTGTTCGGTGTTGTTCAGCTATTGGCAATGGGGCTCGGCGCTGGTGCTGTCTGGGTTGGCGGGCATGACCGCAGGCTTTATCTGCAACAAACTCTACGTGGGGCGCACATGATGGTCTGGGCTGTGATTATCGGGATGGGCCTGCTGGTATTCCTGAACCGCTACGTATTTCTCGAGCCTCGACTGCCGCTGCGCTTGAGCAGCAATGCCCGGCAGTTCCTCGGTTTCGCGGTGCCGGGCATGCTCACCGCGATCTGCGGGCCGATCGTGTTCATGCCCGACAAGCAGTTGAACCTGCAATGGGACAATCCTTATCTGATCAGTTCGCTGGTGGCGGTGGGCCTGGTGCTTTACACCCGCAACACCTTGCTGAGTATGTTGTTAAGCATGGGGTTCTTCTTTTTGCTGCGGTGGTGGCTCTGAGTCGTCTCATCCGAAACTGTTCTACGCTTAAAACAGATGACAGATCTTTTTGAGAAAGGAAGGGAGGTGGACATGGCCACTGAACCAACACGTCCGGACCCGGATGAGGACATCGATGAACCGACGGAGGAAGAGCTCGAGCGGCAGAGGCGTTCGAGGCCGGACTGGAAGCATCCTGACGACGGTAAAGAGCTGTCGGATCGCGACCAAGAACGCCCGCTGAAACCCTGATCGGCTTGTACATACCCAAAAGCCCCGCCATGGAAAGCGGGGCTTTTTAGTTGCGGGCACTTACAAGCAAGATCAAAAGATCGCAGCCTTCGGCAGCTCCTACCGGGTGTATGCCATTCCAATGTAGGAGCTGGCGCAGTCTGCGATCTTTTGCTTGTGCGCCAGGCATGGCGCGTTGCGCGTAAGCGCAATACGCGAGTCCGGGAGCGGGCGCTGGAACCAAACACTGTGTACCCTTATCCAACCTCGGCTTGCAGCGATCTGCAGGTCGGTCGAGGGATGAATGGGCGAGGGGTTTTTGCCATTAAACGTGATGACCGCAAGGTCTGGCCCAAGGCAAAACATGAAACAGTTGGTCAAGGTTTTCTCCGCGTTCGCCATCGCAGTCGGCCTGCTGGGCTGCATCGCCGCGCCCATTGAAATGACGCCGCAGACGCAACAAAGTCTGCGCACGCAAGCACCGATCCGCTTCCTGCTGACCTTCGACGACGGACCCAGCGCGTCCGGTTTTTATAACCCGACCGTCACCGTGCTCGACAGCCTCGCGCGCAATCCGCTGCAACCCGACATTAAAGCCGTGTTCTTCGTGCAGACCCGTGACTCACGCGCCGGCGGCAGTGAAGCGGGTCGACAGATCATGCGTCGCGAACACGCCGAAGGTCACCTGTTGGGCTTCCACACCGCCACGCGCCGGCACACCAACCATCGTTCGCTGGACCCGCAAGAACTGGAACAGTCGCTCACTGATGGCAGCGCAGACATCGCCGCGATCAGCAAAGCCTCGCCGACCCTGGTGCGTCCACCTTTCTGGAACTACGACAAGCGCACCTTCGCCGCTTATCAAAAACATGGCATGCAAGTATTGCTAACCGACCTGAGCGCCAATGACGGCAAGATCTGGGGCTTCAACGCCAGCCCCCGTCGGCGGGCCAATATGCTGTTGCAACTGTCCGAAGTCCGCGAGCGCATCGCCCGCGGTGAATTGCCGACGGTGGATGGGGTGATTCCGGTGGTGGTGACCTTTCACGACCTGAATCGCTACACCGCGCGGCATACCCGCGAATACCTGCAAATCCTCCTCGACAGCGCCACGGCCACCGGTCTGGTCACGGCGCAGAAAGCGTTTTACGACGACACGGCAGCGCTGCAGCGGGCGGCCATGGCGCGGACTGTCCGTGACAGTTCAGAGGCGGTTGAGTTGCCCGGGCTCTGGCACTGGTTATGGGGCGCAGATACCCACTGAACGATGCCGGGCGCTTAACTGTTCAAAATGAGAAGTAGCTAACACTAATTGTTAGCGTTCGCTGGCGCAGGTTTATTGAAGTTGATCTACGCTGAGTGGATCCAATCGGAAAACCGTCCCCGAGGGCGCTCGTCATGGTTCCAGTTCCCCAGCTGTGCAGCATTGTGGAGTCCGGTTTCAAACCGTTGTCCTGCGAATGCACCGTGAATCGCGATGAAACATTGCGGATCAAGGTCTTCGATCACAGCACCGGGCGGATTGAGCTGTTGATTACCGGCGTATCGCCCGATGAATTGACCAGTGTCCGCGATATTTCCAACCTGATCGGAGAACTTCGCACCGAAATGCGCGCCGGGCGCCGAGCTCTCGCCGGCGTAATGGCTTAACGCACTCCTTTGTAGGAGCTGGCGAAGCCTGCGATCTTTTGATCTTTGGCATTTTCGAAATCAAAAAGATCGCAGCCTGCGGCAGCTCCTACGCCGAACGCGGCCTCGCTGGGGCTCGACAGCTGCTACAGCAGTGTAATGGCCTGATTTACGAACCTTCGCGCGGCAGCAGTTCATCGATCATCCGCAAACAATGATTCAACCCCGGCGATACATCGCCCACGCGCCTGCTGAGGATGATCGGCGAGGTGGCGTTGTCTTCCAGCACCGGGGTGAAGCCGATGTCGTCGCGGTGCAGCAACTGCACTGAGGCCGGCACCAACGTCACCCCGATTCCCGCCCCCACCAGACCGATTGCTGTTTGCAGCTCGTTGGTCCATTGCGCCACGTTGATGTGCACGCCACAGGATTCGAATAACGCGATCACATGGTCGGCGTAGCTGGGCCGTGGGTTGCCGGGGTAGAGCACGAAGGGTTCTTTTGCCAGGTCACGAAGGCTGATCGGCCCGGCCAGTAATGGATGGCCGGCGGGCAGGGCGGCGACCAGCCGGTCTTCCGTCAAAACGGTCTGGGTTATCGCCGGGTCGTCGATGCGGATTCGCCCGAAACCAATGTCGATGCGCCCGGCCTTGAGGGCCTGCACCTGTTGCAAAGTGGTCATTTCCGAGAGCCCCAACTCAAGCGCCAGCGGCTCCCCACTGCGCAGTCGGCGAATCAGTTCCGGCAGCACGCCATAGAGGGTCGATGGCGCAAAGCCGATGCCCAGCCAGGTCTTTTCGCCCAAACCAATCCGTCGCGTGTTGTCGCAAACCTTGCCCAGTTGTTCGAGCAGGGCGGTGGAATGTTCATGGAAAAACCGCCCGGCATCGGTCAGCTTCAGCGGTCGGCCACGTTCCAGCAGAAGCACCCCGAGTTCGTCTTCCAGCTGCTGGATCTGCCGGCTCAGCGGCGGTTGGGCGATGTGCAGCAGTTCGGCGGCGCGGGTGAAGTTGAGGGTTTGAGCCAACACCTGAAAATACCGCAGGTGACGCAGTTCCATGAGGCCTCCGGACGTTGATCGGTTAAATACCTTTAAGGTATCGAGCCAGACCAATTCTATATTGGCTTCCCGAAAAAAGCCGTACCAGAATCCGTTCCAGAACTTTAAGAACCTGACGGGTATCGACATGCGTGCAACTGCCATTGAATCGATCGAGACGATCATCGTCGATTTGCCGACCATCCGCCCGCACAAGCTGGCGATGCATACGATGCAGAACCAGACCCTGGTAATCATTCGTGTGCGCTGTGCCGAAGGTATTGAAGGGGTCGGTGAATCGACCACCATTGGCGGTCTGGCCTATGGCAACGAAAGCCCGGACAGCATCAAGACCAACATCGACAAACACTTCGCGCCCTTGCTGCTTGGCCAGGACAGCGGCAATGTGAATGCCGCGATGTTGCGCCTGGAGCGCAGCATTCGTGGCAACACCTTCGCCAAATCAGGTATCGAAAGCGCCTTGCTCGACGCCCAGGGCAAGCGCCTGGGCCTGCCGGTCAGCGAACTGCTGGGCGGCCGCGTTCGCGATACGCTGCCGGTGGCCTGGACTTTGGCCAGCGGCGACACCGCCAAGGACATCGCCGAAGCGGAAAAAATGCTCGACCTGCGTCGCCACCGAATCTTCAAGCTGAAAATCGGCGCAGGCGAGGTCAACCGCGATCTGGCCCACGTCATTGCGATCAAAAAGGCGCTGGGCGATCGCGCCAGCGTGCGGGTCGATGTCAATCAGGCCTGGGACGAAGCGGTCGCGTTGCGCGCCTGCCGTATCCTCGGAACCAACGGCATCGACCTGATCGAACAACCGATCTCGCGCAATAACCGCGCGGGCATGGTGCGCCTGAATACCGTGAGCCCGGCGCCGATCATGGCCGATGAATCGATCGAATGCGTGGAGGATGCCTTCAACCTGGCGCGGGAGGGCGCGGCTTCGGTATTCGCCCTGAAAATCGCCAAGAACGGCGGCCCACGCGCCGTGCTGCGAACCGCCGCGATTGCCGAGGCGGCCGGTATTGGCCTGTACGGCGGCACCATGCTCGAAGGCGGTATCGGCACGCTGGCTTCGGCCCATGCCTTTGTCACGCTGAACACACTGGGCTGGGACACGGAATTGTTCGGCCCGCTGCTGCTCACCGAAGACATCCTTAGCGAGCCATTGGTCTACCGCGACTTCCAACTGCACGTTCCGCAAACACCGGGGCTGGGCCTGACTCTGGATGAAGAGCGCCTGGCGTTTTTCCGTCGGGACAAGACAACTACTGCCGTTCATCAAGCCTGAGGAGGGCATCATGCTGTTTCACGTAAAAATGACTGTGAATTTACCGGTCGACATGAACCCGGAACGCGCCGCTCAGCTCAAGGCCGACGAAAAAGCCCTGGCCCAGCGCCTGCAAGAGCAAGGCAAGTGGCGTCATCTGTGGCGCATCGCCGGGCTCTATGCCAATTACAGCGTGTTCGATGTCGACAGCGTTCAGGAACTGCACGACCTGCTGATGCAATTGCCGCTGTACCCGTACATGGCGATCGAAGTCACCGCGATGTGCCGGCATCCTTCTTCCATTCGCGAGGATGACCGCTGAACCCAGCCTGTCAGTTCGCTACGCTAATAATTACAAGATGAGGAACCCACCAAAATGAACGTCAAGATTTCCCACACTCCCAGTGCCCAGAAGTTTCTCGAAGACGCCAGCGGTCTGCATAACGAAGCCGGCGATCCGCGAGTCAAGGCACTGATTTACCGGATTCTGCGCGATTCGGTGAACATCATCGAAGACTTGGCCGTGACCCCGGAAGAGTTCTGGAAAGCCGTCAACTACCTCAACGTGCTGGGTGCGCGTCAAGAGGCGGGGTTGGTGGTGGCCGGGCTCGGTCTGGAGCATTACCTCGACCTGCTGATGGACGCCGAAGACGAGCAGGCCGGCAAGGCTGGCGGCACACCGCGGACCATCGAAGGGCCGCTGTATGTGGCGGGTGCGCCGCTGTCGGAAGGCGAAGCGCGGCTGGATGACGGCGTCGATCCGGGTGTGGTGCTGTTCATGCAGGGCCAGGTCAAGAATACCGCCGGCGAACCGTTGGCCGGCGCGGTGGTGGATGTCTGGCACGCCAATACCGGCGGCACTTATTCGTACTTCGATACCACTCAATCGGAATTCAACCTGCGTCGACGCATCGTCACCGATGCCGAGGGCCGTTACCGTTTTCGCAGCATCGTGCCGTCGGGCTACGGCTGCCCGCCGGACGGTCCGACCCAGCAATTGCTCGATCAACTGGGCCGTCATGGTCAGCGTCCGGCGCACATTCACTTCTTTATTTCGGCAGCGGATCATCGTCACCTGACCACCCAGATCAACCTCGATGGCGATCAGTACCTGCATGACGATTTTGCCTATGCCACCCGTGATGAGCTGATTGCCAAAATCACCTTCAGCGATGACCCGCAGCGAGCGGCGGCTCACGGCGTGAGCGGGCGTTTTGCCGAAATCGATTTTGACTTCACGCTGCAGTCGTCTGCCCAGCCTGAGGAACAGCAACGCCATGAACGGGTTCGCGCGCTCGAGGACTGATATCCTCACCCAGCCGAACCGGGCCACGAGATAACCGACCGTTTATCTCGTGGCCTTCTGTGTTTCGGCCAGGGCACTAGAATGGCGGCGCCACCGATAACAACAATGAGAGTGATCCGATGATGCAAGCGCAATTGTTGAGTCATCGCAGCAGAGTCTTCGACCACGCCGACCCTTACGCGGTGTCGGGCTATGTCAATCAGCATGTCGGCAATCATTGCCTCCAAATGCCCAGGGCCGGCCGGCCGCTGGCCAGCCTCGATCATCGCAAGTTCGCCAGTCTCGACCTGTGCCGCATCAGTTACGGCGCCAGCGTGCGGGTTATCTCCCATGCACTCGACAGCATCTATCACTTGCAAGTGCTGCTGCGCGGCAACTGCCTGTGGCGTGGCCATGGCCAGGAACACTACTTCGCCCCCGGCGAATTGCTGCTGATCAACCCCGACGATCCGGTGGATCTGACCTATTCCAGTGATTGCGAAAAATTCATTCTGAAAGTCCCCACGCGGCTGCTGGAGTCGGTATGCGAAGAGCAGCGCTGGCGGTACCCGGGGCAGGGTATACGGTTTCTGGAGAACCGTTATCAGCTCAATGAACTGGAAGGATTCGTTGGTCTGCTGGCGATGATTTGCCAGGAAGCCGAAGCCACCGAGCAGATTCCCCGGGTGCAGGAGCACTATGCGCAAATCGTTGTCAGCAAGATGCTTGGCCTGATGAAGACCAACGTCATCCGCACCGACCCCGGCTCACCCTCGGCGACGTTCGAGGCGCTGGTCGATTACATCGCGTGCAACCTCAAGCAGGACATCGACAGCGAAGAACTGGCGCGCCAGGCGCGGATGAGCCTGCGTTCGCTGTATGGGTTGTTCGAACGCAACGCGGGGGACACGCCGAAAAACTACATCCGGCAGAAAAAGCTCGAACGCATCCACGCCAACCTGAGCGACCCGACCTGCATCGTGCGCAACGTCACGGAAGTGGCCATGGATTACGGCTTCCTGCACCTGGGCCGGTTCTCCGACAGCTACCGCAAACAGTTCGGCGAATTGCCATCGGATACCCTCAAGCGCCGCCACTGAAACACCGCAAAGCACCTGTGGCAGCTGTCGAGCCTGCGAGGCTGCGTTCGAGTGCGTAGCGCTCGCAAAATGACTCGCACGGTATGTCAGGCAGACCGCATTGTTCCTTAGCGAGCGCTACGCACTCGAACGCAGCCTCGCAGGCTCGACAGCTGCTACGTGAACGTGCGTATTAACCGTTGCACAAAACGGATACAGGTCTGCACCCCGCGGATAGTCCGCCCCATCCCCTCGTCCTAGCATGGCCCTGCCTGAATAAAAACAATGGAGGCGGCGGCCATGACCCTGCGACCTGAATACCTTCACTCCCTGCTCGAAGAAGACCCTGAGCAGGGCATTTATCGCTGCAAGCGCGAGATGTTCACCGATCCGCGACTGTTCGACCTCGAGATGGAACACATTTTCGAAGGCAATTGGCTGTACCTCGCCCACGAAAGCCAGATCCCCAACAACAACGATTTCTACACCACCACCATGGGGCGTCAGTCGATCTTCATCGCGCGCAACAAGGACGGTGAATTGAACGCCTTCATCAATGCATGCAGCCACCGTGGCGCGATGCTCTGCCGGCACAAGACCGGCAACAAGAGTTCGTACACCTGTCCCTTCCACGGCTGGACCTTCAACAACTCCGGCAAGCTGCTCAAGGTCAAGGACCCGGCAGCGGCCGGCTATCCGGCGAGCTTCAATTGCGAAGGCTCCCACGACCTGACCAAGGTCGCGCGTTTCGAATCCTATCGCGGTTTCCTGTTCGGTAGCCTCAAGGCCGACGTGGTGCCGTTGGTAGAGCACCTGGGCGAGTCGGCGAAGATCATCGACATGATCGTCGATCAATCCGCCGATGGCCTGGAAGTGCTGCGCGGTTCCTCCAGCTACATCTACGAAGGCAACTGGAAACTCACCGCCGAAAACGGTGCCGACGGTTATCACGTCAGCTCGGTGCACTGGAACTACGCGGCGACCCAGAACCAGCGCAAGCAACGCGAAGTCGGCGACTGCAATCCGACCATGAGCGCCGGCACTTGGGCCAAGCAGGGCGGTGGTTTCTACTCCTTCGACAAGGGCCACATGCTGCTCTGGACCCGTTGGTCCAACCCCGAGGACCGTCCGCTGTACGAGCGTCGCGACGAGTTGGCACGGGACTTCGGCCAGGCTCGCGCCGACTGGATGATCGAGAACTCGCGCAACCTGTGCCTGTACCCGAACGTATACCTGATGGACCAGTTCAGCTCGCAGATTCGAATCGCCCGGCCGATCTCGGTCAACCGCACCGAAATCACCATTTACTGCATCGCTCCCAAAGGCGAAAGCGACCACGCCCGTTCGAGCCGGATTCGGCAGTACGAGGATTTCTTCAACGTTAGCGGCATGGCCACCCCGGATGATCTGGAAGAGTTTCGCTCCTGCCAGACGGGTTATCAGGGCAGCGTCACCGCGTGGAACGACATGTCCCGTGGCGCCGAGCACTGGGTGGAAGGCGCCGATGACGCGGCCAAGGAAATCGACCTGCATCCGCTGCTCAGCGGCGTGCGTACCGAAGACGAAGGCCTGTTCGTGCTGCAACACAAATACTGGCAGCAGACGATGCTCAAGGCATTGGCCGCTGAACAGTCCGGACTGATTGCCGTGGAGGCCGTGCAATGACCATTACTTATGAAGCCGTGCGCGACTTTCTTTACCGCGAAGCGCGCTACCTCGATGACAAGCAATGGGACGACTGGCTGGAGTTGTATGCACCGAACGCCACATTCTGGATGCCGTCCTGGGACGACAACGACGAGCTGACGGAAGACCCGCAGCGGGAAATTTCACTGATCTGGTACGGCAACCGCACGGGCCTGGAAGACCGCATCTTCCGCATCAAGACCGAGCGTTCCAGCGCCAGCGTCCCGGACACCCGCACCTCGCACAACCTTAGCAATATCGAGCTGATCGAACAGGCCGACGGGCTGTGCAAGGTGCGCTTCAACTGGCATACCCTGAGCTTTCGCTACAAGACCGTCGACAGCTATTTCGGCAGCAGTTTCTACACCCTGGATGTGCGCGGTGAAAACCCGCTGATCCTGGCCAAGAAAGTGATCCTGAAGAACGACTACGTTCGCCAGGTCATTGATGTTTACCACCTCTGAGGCGGCGGTCATGACTCATTCCATTGCGTTCAATTTTGAAGACGGCGTCACCCGATTCATCGACGCCAATGCCGGGGAAACCGTGGCCGATGCCGCGTATCGCCAGGGCATCAATATTCCCCTGGACTGCCGCGACGGCGCTTGCGGAACCTGCAAGTGCTTCGCCGAGGCCGGCCGCTACGACTTGGGCGAGGACTACATCGAAGACGCCCTCAGCGCCGATGAAGCGCAACAGGGTTTTGTCCTGACTTGCCAGATGCGCGCGCAGAGCGATTGCGTAGTGCGGGTGCCGGTTTCATCGGATGTCTGCCGCACCCGTCAGGCCAGTTATGACGCGACTATCAGCGCCGTGCGGCAGTTGTCCGACAGCACCATCGCGCTGTCGATCAAGGGCGAAGCCTTGAGCAAACTGGCGTTTCTGCCGGGTCAGTATGTGAACCTCGGGGTTCCCGGCAGCGAGCAGACCCGCGCTTACTCATTCAGCTCGTTGCAGCGTGACGGCGAGGTGAGTTTTCTGATTCGCAACGTGCCCGGCGGCTTGATGAGCAGTTTCCTGACCGGCATGGCCAAGGCCGGCGACAGCATGAGCCTGGCCGGGCCGTTGGGCAGCTTCTATTTGCGCGACATCCGCCGTCCGTTATTGCTGCTGGCCGGTGGCACCGGTCTGGCACCGTTTACGGCGATGCTGGAGAGAATCGCCGAGCAGGGCAGCGAACATCCGCTGCATTTGATCTACGGCGTGACCAACGATTTCGACCTGGTGGAACTCGATCGACTTGAGGCCTTCGCCGCGCGCATTACGAACTTCAGCTTCAGCGCCTGCGTGGCCAATCCCGACAGCCGGCACCCGCTCAAGGGTTACGTGACCCAACACATCGAGCCACGGCATTTGAACGATGGCGACATCGACGTCTACCTGTGCGGCCCGCCGCCGATGGTCGAGGCAGTCAGCCAGTACATCCGCGAACAAGGCATTGCGCCGGTGAACTTCTACTACGAGAAATTTGCCGCCAGCGCGGCTTGAGCCGGGCCGGGGGATTTGAGCGATGAAAATCCTGTGGGAGCGAGGCTTGCCCGCGAAGAATGCACCGCGGTTTTCAGGTATTACGCGTAATCGTTCTTCGCGGGCAAGCCTCGCTCCCACAGGTTCTGCATCTTAACTAACCGGCATTGGGCTTCTCGCCACACTGGTTCGCTTCCACAGGACTAACTGACCGGCCATCCCCACGAGGTACACATGAACAGATTCCACGAAAAAGTCGCGCTGATTACCGGTGCCGCCCAAGGCATCGGCCGGCGCGTGGCTGAACGCATGGCCGCCGAAGGTGCGCGGTTGATTCTGGTCGACCGCTCCGATCTGGTGTTCGACGTGCAGCAGCAACTGGCGGCAACCAGTCAGGTACTCGCTATGACCGCCGACCTTGAGCAATACAGCGAATGCAGCCGGGTGATGCGCACCGCTGTCGAACGTTTTGATCGCCTCGATGTGCTGGTCAACAACGTTGGTGGCACGATCTGGGCCAAGCCTTTCGAGCACTATGAAGAGGCGCAGATCGAGGCCGAAGTCCGCCGTTCGTTGTTCCCGACACTGTGGTGTTGCCACGCCGCGCTGCCGTTCATGCTCGAACAAGGCAGCGGCGCCATCGTCAACGTTTCATCCATCGCGACCCGTAGCATCAATCGCGTGCCGTACGGTGCGGCGAAGGGCGGGGTCAATGCGCTGACCGCTTGTCTGGCGTTCGAAACGGCCGGTCGTGGCGTGCGGGTCAACGCGACCGCCCCCGGTGGCACCGAAGCGCCGCCACGACTGATCCCGCGCAACACCGCGCAACAAAGCGCCGAGGAAAAGCTCTGGTATCAACAAGTTGTCGACCAGACCCTCGACAGCAGTTTGATGAAGCGCTACGGCACGCTGGATGAACAGGCAAGCGCTATTCTGTTTCTGGCCAGCGATGAAGCCTCCTACATCACCGGCATGGTCATGCCGGTCGGTGGTGGTGACTTGGGCTGAGTAGCTCGCTAGGTGACGTCGGCTAAAGCCTGAATACCGGTGACCTACAAGCGGCGCTGGAACGCTTTGACGATTCTGAGCGTGGCGTCGCTTATATTCAGGTTGTGGACGGCGTCCAACGGATACCAGATGCAGTCGAAGATTTCATTCTGTGGCCGAGCCACTGCCAGGCTTACGACCGACGCCTCGTATACATGATGCCGGGTGCTGGTTGTCTCCAGCTCCATGAGGTACAGCAGGCCGTCGACCCCAAGTCCTGTTTCTTCGTAAAGCTCTCGCAAGGCCGCGCCCGCAGCGGTTTCGCCGGGCTCTACTTTTCCGCCGGGCAAGGTCCAGCGAGACTTGGGCTTGCGCACCAGGAGGATATGCCGATCCTGCTCGCAAATGACTGTTGCACGTACTTTCATGGATTACTCGACTGCTGCCTGTCACAAAACAGTCATAAAAATGCAATATTCAGACTGAAGTCCATTGAAGTGTCTGCTTCAAGGGTTGGAGTCGATACGCTCGCTGAAAGTGCGATTTGAATGGCGGAATCCTGACGCGACGTCTGGTTGGCATTTCAGTAAAGGTCGGGTGTAAGGTAATGAAGTCGATCCAGAACTATCACTGCCGAATGGAGGTGACTATGAGCGTTCCGATGCTGAACAAAATGCACATGAACGGCTATGACGTACTCAGTGTGAACAATGGCCCCTGGCGGGTTTGCACCAAAGGTGATCGGCTTGGTGCCTTTGGCAGCAGAGAGGAGGCACTGGCTTATGCGGCTTCGCTTCCCGGCTACAGAGCCCGGTCGGGTAAAACGTCGCGCAGTCACAAATCAGACAAATAGTGCGCTGAAGCCCCGGTACGCCGGGGCGTTGTAGCAGCTGCCGAGCCCGCGAGCCTGCATTCGGCCGCGAAGCGATCGTGAGTTCAGGCGGCGCAGTGTTTCAGTCAGACCTTGTATGCAGGTTCACGACTGCTTCGCAGCCGAACGCAGCCTCGCAGCCGCGCAGGCTCGATAGCTGCTACATGGGATCAATACCCGCCTCCGCCCATCCCGCCCGTGGAGGGGGAATACTCTCTGGCTTTTTGTTGGGCACGACTCCATTGTGCGCAGGTCATGAAGCTTTTGTGATCGACCTTGCCCTGGCGGTCGAAACTGACGTTGTAAGGCTGCTGATGGCCGGCCTGGGTCAGCTTGTAGTCAAAGCAGGTACCAGGTTCCACCGTGCGCTGTGTTATCGATAAAGGCTGGCCGCCAATCTGCTGGACCTGTTCCTTGCTCATGCCGGTCTCGACCTTGGCGACCAGCGGTTGGTCGCGATAAACGTATGATTCCGTGCTGCAGCCACCTGACGCCGCCAGCACGGCGATCAGCGCGCATAGAGGCTTGTTCATGACAGCGTTCTCTAGTGAGCTTTCGTTCGACTGATGGCTTTTGCCTTCACTTCCTCGGCATAGCCCGCCAATCGTTCTTCATCGCCCTGGAACAAGGCGCACAGTCTTAGCGTTGCCTCTGCGTCCACATCATTGCCAGCCAGGCGCAACTGCTCTGCGATGCGCAAAAGTTCTACCGCCGACCACCTCAGGTCCGAAGCTACACCTTGCAGGTCGCGCCGAAGTTGCTGTTCATATTCGTTAAGCCACATGATGACCTCCTGCAATTCCCCGCTACGAAATAGTAGTCCCATTTACCTGCATGGAGCGTTATGTTCGTCTGATCGCAAGAGAGTCGAAATCATGCAACAGCCTGTCTACCAACTGCTGGAAGTCGCCAACGGCAAGCCGATCAAACTCTGGACCGAGGGTGTGCCGGTTGAAAGCGAAGCCCGGCAGCAATTGATCAATATCGCGAAGATGCCGTTCATCTTCAGACACCTAGCGGTCATGCCGGATGTGCATCTGGGCAAAGGGTCCACCATCGGCAGTGTGATCCCCACCGTGGGCGCGATCATTCCGGCGGCCGTGGGAGTGGACATCGGCTGCGGCATGATTGCCGCGCGCACTTCACTGACCGCCGACGACTTGCCAGACAACCTGCACGGCCTGCGCAGCGCCATCGAAAAGGCCGTGCCCCATGGCCGCACATTAAGTCGAGGCCGACGCGACGAAGGTGCCTGGAACCACGTTCCACACCAGGCCGATCAAGCCTGGGCGGCGCTGAGCTCGCGGTTCAAGGCGATCACCGACAAATACCTTAAACTGGCCAGCACCAACAACCGTCAGCACCTGGGCACCCTCGGTACCGGTAATCACTTCATCGAGGTCTGCCTGGACGAGGCCGATCGCGTCTGGTTCATGCTGCACAGCGGTTCTCGTGGCGTTGGCAATGCCATCGGGACCCTGTTCATTCAATTGGCCCAGGCGGACATGCGCGAGCACATCGCCAATCTGCCGGACCGTGATCTGGCTTATTTCAAGGAAGGTAGCCGGCATTTCGATGATTACGTCGAAGCGGTGGGCTGGGCTCAGGACTTCGCTCGGCAGAACCGGGCATTGATGATGCAGGCGGTGATTCAGGCAGCGCGGCAAGTGATCCGCAAACCCTTCGAGGTCGCGCTGGAGGCTGTGAACTGTCACCACAATTACGTGCAGAAAGAGCGGCACTTCGGGGAAGACATCCTGGTCACCCGCAAGGGCGCGGTATCGGCCCAGAAGGGCGAACTGGGGATTATTCCCGGCTCCATGGGTGCCAAAAGTTTCATCGTTCGAGGTCTCGGCAACGAGCAATCGTTCTGTTCCTGCAGCCACGGTGCCGGTCGGACCATGAGCCGCACCAAAGCCAAAAATACCTTCACTGTCGCGGACCAGATTCGCGCGACCGCTCATGTGGAGTGCCGCAAGGATGCGGCGGTCATCGATGAGATTCCGATGGCTTACAAGGACATCGACAAAGTCATGTACGCCCAGCGTGATCTGGTGGAAGTGCTGCACACTTTGCGACAGGTGGTCTGTGTGAAGGGATAGCGATGAGAGGTGCATCCATTGGTCGGGAACATTAACGGAGTGAACAGCTCTGCTGTCGTATTGAGGTAGTGATTTATTCGCTGGGGCGAGGCCATCTTCAAAATGACGACTACCGATGATTTTCGGCACCATGCGCATGAGCTGATCGTTGATCTGGATGCGGCTACCACGGAGATGATGAAGCTGATCTCTGCGCATCAGCTGAGCGGTCCGGAATGGGAGCGGATCACTAAATGGCAGCATGAAGCGTATGAGCGGTGGTTGGCGTACTTGAATGCGAGATCGTATCCAGACCCTGATCCCGACTCGGGGGCCGGGTCGGGGCAGGACGAAGCCCCGTTATAGAGATCGTCGGTAGTCCGCTGGATGTCTGCGCAAGGACAGGCTACATTTCCCGTTTTTCAGAATGGGGAAGTGTCATGCGCAGGTTGATGGCGGGAATAACGGTGGCTGTGTTGGCGGGCTGTTCATTACCCGCGTCCGTGGTGCCCGGCGAACCCAATGTCAGCAAGTACAGCGAGAAGGCGCCCAAGGAATATGCCGCGTGTGTACTGCCATTATGGCGTCGGGATATTCCTGGATCGACGCAATCGGCGATTTCCAACGGCTACCGCATCACCGCACCGAGCATCATCACGGCTGACGAAATTCTGGACATCGTGAAATCGAAGGATGGCAGCCGGGTATCGCTTTACCAAGGGCCACCGTGGGCCAAGTCAGGGGCGCTGCGCGAGGCAGTCCGGGATTGTTTGTAACGCCCGCAGCCGCCGTATTCGGAGCCACACGTCGAAGCCATATGTCGGAACCATATGTCGGAACCATATGTCGGAACTGGGGAACGGTCATTCCTGAATCAACTTCCAAGAGCTGACAGTCCATGGGAGTTTGGCTATGAATGATGATCGAAAAAAGGCAGCCCTTGATGCCTGGTACCGGCTCTTGAGAGAACCGGAGGCCGGGATGGATTGTGAAGAACACTATGACAAACTGCTGAAGGCGGCGGATGAAATAGAAGGGGCCGGGCTCATCAACAACGCCGAATGGCGTGAGCTGGTGCGCGATGCACGGGGGGCTTTTTCCGCTGCAAGCGATGGTGTTGGGAGCGGAACAGTCAGCAGATGACTTAAAAATAGTGTGGATATTTAAAGGGTTAGGAGATTTAGTAACCGGACAGTGAGTCAGAATATCTTGTTACAAGTCACGCGATTGGTTAATATTGCCCCGCGTTCACCACCACGGTTTATGCATTTTTAAAGCCCAGGCGTCCATCAGCTGCCTGGGCTTTTTTTTGTCTGGAGTTTGGTGGTGGCTTTACGAACACGCTGCCGGCGGAGCGCCAGCAGCGAGATGATGAGCGGATGGATGGGGACTAACGCTATGGGTGCCCTTACCTGGCCGGATCAGACTTGCGCCGATCGCTGCCGTTTGGGTTACCAGTGTCAAGAAGCCTTCTCTCTACCAGGACATTTTGCAGAGCCTGGCGTGCCGAAGGGCTTAGCTGATGTTCTCTCTCCTTGAGCTCGAGCAAGATGGGGTTGGACCATCCACGATAGGTTTGCTCGGAAATACGAGTAGATGTCATCTATCTCTCCTTTGATGAGTCGCCCGACAACACAGTGGGCGAAGTCCTGTGCGCTAAAAATCCTAGTTGAGGAAACGACTTGTCGCCAGTGAACGCATTGCAATGAGGTGCCGATCATCCTTCGCGTCGGGGGTTGTCCACGATTCGGGCGTAAACTGAAAGAGCTACCTCATCAAAAGGAGCCGCATATGATCGCCGACCAAATGAACAGACAGGAGTCGGAGCAAAGCGCTGTTTGGGATCAATACTTCTGTGCTGCGTTGATTGCCGAAAGCAATCTGACGGCACCGGTGGTAGGAGAAGCCACTCACGAAGACAGGCAGAATTTGCTGGTCCAAAGGGCCAAAGCGCTCGCCGACAAAATGCTCGAAAATAGAAGATAGCCGGAGCCCAGCCATTGTGCTGGGCTCTTCACTTTCCGACGATCGATTCTGGCCAGGCGGTCGTTGCAGTCGGTGCGACGGGATGATCGGGTTTTGCGCTGGGGATCGTCTACAGTTGGTAATTCATGGATACGGAGATCGAACATGAAGTGCTTAATTTGTCAGGCTGCTGCCAAAACGGGTCATGCCGCTGAAGACTGGTCAGAGGTCGCTTGCTCGGCCGGATGTGGACGCTACAGGGTCTCTGCGAACCTTGTGGCGAAAATGAAATTCAGGAACGAGTACTTTGACATCGAACGCACAAGACGATGGCTTGAGATGTCGCGTAATGACGATCCGGTACCGTTGATATCTACCTACGATTACAACGTTTCCTTATTGCATCGCGACACTGATGAGCGGTCGGTGATCGCGCCGGTTCGCTCCAGGCAGTCGTTGACATCGGATTAGATTCCATCCGGCTGACACTGTCCCCGTAGGAGCTGTCGAAGGCTGCGATCTTTTGATCTTTCAGGAGCCGCTGAAGATCAAAAGATCGCAGCCTTCGGCAGCTCCTACGGGGGCTCAGCGTCGTCGAGCGGTCAAAAGCAATATTTCATAAAGAGCGCATCCAGCGCCGGTCAGCGATACGAAAAAAACAAGCAACCTCCACGGATAGCCCATGTCGATATCAACATGTCCCCGCTATTCGTCACCCACACCGATCCTGGTTGTCAGCGTTTATGGCGGGCTGAAGGCGGCTGTAGCTGAATAGTCAGGAGGTGGCTATGAACTGTCCGCTGTGTGGAAACACCAATGCGCTGGAAGATCTTTCGTTCGGGGGCGGCTTGCGTATTTATTGCGAGCCGTGTGGTGGTTTCTATCGAATTTCAACAACCCTGGATGCCTTGGCAGATGGAAAGACTTATGACATCGAGCGTGCTCGAGCCCGACTGAAAAAGAAGCGTGAAACCGACAAATTGGAAGATCAGGATCCGGCGCTTGGCGCGGAGGACAAAGACCTGCTCGTCGAGCCGGACTGAGCTGTCGCAGAACGTGCATGGGATCCAATGAAAAGCGCGCCTTGCCCCATGCATCAACAGTTGCTTACAGAAAAACTCGCCTGACCCCTGAAACCGCATTCCGGACGGAATAGTTCCAGATCAAGCCAGGCGAGCGCGAGTCAGATTTATGGACTTTAATCCTGACGAGCACCGGTTAATGAGCCTGCGCTACGCCGCGCAAAACAGGGTTCAGAATGTTTGATCCCCACTCGTCATGAGGGTGGAGGAGTCTCAGCCGGCTTGTCCGTTAAGCCATAAAGATGAAAAACATGTAGGAGAAATGTGAAATGTATGTGAATTTGTTACATTTATAAAAAGGTCTTTTTAGATCAGAGGAAATCGTGGTGATGCGGCAAAAAGATTGGGCCCAGGAGTTTCCCCATACACTGAAACACCGTCGTGCCACTCTGCATTTCAAGACGCAATTGCCGGTCCAGGCTCGACTTGCCATTGAGCGATTGATCGAGCAGCGGCACGTAACAAAACGGGTCAGCGCTCCCCTTGATTACCCACAGAGCTCGATGTTCGCCAAGACTGAGCAGCTCGATTCGCTGAAGAAAAAACTGCGTATCGAACTGGGTAATCCCAAGAGTAACGGGATGTACGACTGGGCTATTGAAGAACTCATCAATACCATCGAAGCGCATGGGCGCGGTGCCAGAGTGGCCGGCTTGGTGGGTTTCGGTTATAGCCGCTCCAGCCTGGGGCTGCTGGACCACTTCTTTCTCATCACCCAGTGGTTGAGTAATCATGTCGACGGCTTGTCCTGGATCAGGGCTAACCCGCAGGCGGTTGAGCAATTCATCGAAACCACTTTTGAGCTGCTCTCATCGCTGAACGCCAAGGGCATTGCGCACATGGACCTGTGGGCCGCAAATATTATGCTGCCTAAAGAGGGGCAGGGCGTAGCGCTGGCGGTCGATCTGGAGAACAGTTTCTCCATCCCCACAACCTTTTTCAGCGAAACCCTGGGCTTCCAGATGGGCCATTTCTACTTCCATGAGATCTATCGGTACATCACCGAATCAAACTACGACGCACTGGTCGAACGAGCACTGGCGGATTACCCGCAGGTCAATCGGCAACTTTTTTACCGGGTCTATCAGATCTGCAAGCACCACAACATCGGTCGGCTGGAACGCCGGGATATTTTCCTCAAAGGGGTTTTGAAAAGCCGCTGGTAGGGGAGGCGACGTGCCACGCCTGCGTCGGGAAAGTTAATCACTGATCGGCAGGATCAGGTGCGAACCTTGATTGTGTACATTGCCGATAGCCTGGTCGACCTTGAACCATTCGAACGCCTCAACAGGCTCACCCTCGAGTCGCACTAGCTGTTCGGCGCGTTCTTTTGGCGTGGCCGGATCAAGCCATTCCCGGGCCCGTTCGGGATTGAGCGTCACCGGCCGCCGGTCGTGAATATCCACCATGCCGCCCTGACTGTCCGCGGTGATGATCACGAAGCCGTCGTGCTCGTCCGGCTCCTTTTCGTACCGTGGATACTGACCAATGGCGGCGCACAGGATCGGCTCGCGATCCTTGCGACGGATCAGGTAAGGCTGTTTCTTCGGGCCGCCCTCGTAAACCCATTCAAACCAGTTGTCGATAGCAATAATTACCCGGTGCGGCCATATCTCCTTGAAGAACGGGTCGTGGGCAACTTTCTCAACCCTGGCGTTGATCGGTGTCGCGTCACCCTTGGCCCACTGCGGTCGCCAGCCCCAACGAACCCTGTCGGCATGCAGCACGCCGCTTTCTTCGTGGAAGAGGAGGAGCTGAGTCGACGGCGCGGCGTTGTAGAGCTCGAGCGGCTGATCGCCAGCATTGTTGACCAACGCGTTGGGCATGCTCAGCGCCGCCACAAACTCGTGAACACCTCGATATTGCGAAAGTCGTCCGCACATGGCTGAGCCCTCATGCTGAAGCTTAAGCTTAGACAATGGTTTCAGGGCGATCTATCAGGCGGTCTAACCAGCATGCAACACGGTCTGGAACACTCACCATTCTGAGGCCGGCGAAGGCGCACTTAAGGACGCCTTCGCCGGCACGCCTGGCTCCTGCAGGTCCGATTTGCTCTGGCCGTACAAGCGCGATATCAAGCGTGGGTGATGGAAAGGTCGCTGATGATGCAGACCGAACCGTCTTCGGGGTCGGTGGTGTCGGAGTAATCGATCTGGTTGTACACGCCGCCGTGGAAGGCCAGCGTTTTCGTGTCCCAGGTGTTGTCGAGGCGCATGATTGCGGAGGTCGATTTGACGCCGTTACAGCTCGCCGAAACGGAGACCGCGCCATTCGAATTGGCGTGAATGTTGATTTTGAAAAGTGCTCCAAGCGGCACGTTTTCAAGAACCGTGGAGTTCACCGGGTCTTCTTGAAGATAACTCGAGCGGAACCCCATGGTGATTCGGCCTTTGTTCCAAAATACTTTTACCGGTGGTCGCTCTGAACCTTTTACATGAATCTGGCCGATCACGACCTTCTGCAGCGAGTTGACTTTCATCAGCCGCATTTCTTGTCGGTTCCAGTGGTCGGCAGCACTGGCGAACAGCCAATAACCCGGTTCTTTCCACTCGCAGCGAGTCCGGTGCGTGCTTTTGCTCGAAGCGCCGAGCGTCGGCGCCGTCATTTGCAGCGAGCCATCTGGAAGCATCGAAACAACTTGCGGACATTCGAGCAATGCCCGCCAGCCGATGAGCTCAAGTGCGATGGGATTGGTCTCGGAGATAGGAAGCGGTGTAGCGATTGTGTAGTTGCTGATGTCTACAGTCATGGTCATTTACCTCAGTTCATTGGATGTCACCTTTTGCTCCGTTGAGCCTTGCACTTTGATGTAGGCCTACATCCCACTGCCCACTCGATGAATGGGCAGAAGTGATGCTTTCGCTGCCGGGCCGGTGTTGTCTTGGCTTGCAAATAAAAGTAGCAGTGCTGCTATTAGAAGTAAACAGCGCTGCTAATAATATTTTCGACGGGCATAAGAAAGCCCGCGCAGGCGGGCTTCATTGGTAAAAAACCGGTCTTCGGTTTGACTCAATCAGCGGGCAAACATCCCCCACCAGAACACATGGCCGAGGATCACGATCTGCTGCTCCTGGATCTCGGCAAAGGTGTAGTCCTCATCCGGATGCTCGTCGCGGTTGAAGCTGCGCAGGCGGATGCCCGTCGGCAGGCGATAAACCTGTTTCACCCGTAGCTGACCGCTGTGGTTGATGGCGTACATATCGCCGTCAACGATATCGCCCAGTGAGCTCTTGCCGACGTTGATGCCGACGGTTGCGCCATCACGAAGCACTGGCAACATGCTGTTGCCGCTGACCACCACGCACTTGGCGTTGCTGAACTGAACGCCGTTATGGCGAAGGTCTTTCTTGAAAAAGCGAAGGCGGGCGCTGTCACTTTCCTCAATCACGAAACGGCCTGATCCGGCTGCCAGTTCCACTTCGCGCAAGAAAGGAACGTAGACCTCATCGTCATCCAGGGGCGTGTCGTCATCCCACGTCTGGATATCCGACATCAATACGCTTGGCTGGATGCGCTCGGAAGGCTGGACACTGGCAACGGTCGACATCAGGCGTGGGCTCACTTCACTGGCATCAAAGCGCAAGGCTTTTGCCAGTTTCAGAAGTGCCTCGACGTTCAGTGGCACCTTGCCGGTCGCGTACTGACTGAAGGCGCTTTGGCCAGACCATCCGCAAGCCTCAGCCACATTCGCTTGAGTGAGATTTGATCCAGCCGCTTTGGCAGCAGACTTTCGCTGGTCGTAAATAGCCTTGAGCCTGGTGCTTTCGGCGACTTCTTCAGGGGTAAGGGGGCGGCGTGTTTTCATGGCGACAAGAGTATTAGCAGAACTGATATTGCTGCAAGCAGCGCTGCTAGTAGTTTTCGACGGATTAAGCAACTTTGCTGCTATACGGGGCAGATCGCGACGCTCATCTTTGAAGTCCAATGGCAAACTTGCGCGGCTAGCGCAAGCAGACTGTCTGCATTTCGGTTCAAGAAAACGCCAAAACGCCGCTCACTGAGCGGCGTTTATGTCGCAGAACTTCGCGGCTGATCCCGGTTGTTTTCAGGCGCGACTTTTTCTAATAGCGGTGAGGTCGCAAATACAGTGTCATTGCACTCATTCACTCAGAAGCGAGCGCGGCATCCTCCCGTACCTGCGGGCTGTCCGCAGCCGTCTGGCGACCCACCTTGAACCATGCGGCGTATAACGCCGGGACGAAGAAGATCGTCAGTAGCGTCGCCACGGTAAGGCCGCCCATGATTGCAATTGCCATCGGCCCCCAGAACACACTGCGTGTCAGCGGGATCATTGCCAGCACGGTGGCCAGCGCCGTCAGCATCACCGGACGAGCTCGGTGAATGGCGGCATCCAGCACAGCATTCCACGGGTCGCGCCCTTCGGTGATCTCGATCTGCACTTGATCGATCAGGATCACTGCGTTGCGCATGATCATGCCACCCAGCGCGATAATGCCCAGGATCGCAACGAAGCCCAACGGTGACTGGAACACCAGCAGTGCCGGCACCACACCGATCAGACCCAGCGGTGCGGTCAGCACTACCATCCACATGCGGGAGAAGTTTTGCAGTTGCAGCATGAGCAACAGCAGGATGGTGATCATCATCATCGGGGCCACCGCCAGCAGTGCCTTGTTGGCTTTGTCACTTTCCTCCACCGCGCCGCCCACGTCGATGCGGTAGCCCGACGGCAGCTTCGCTTCGATATCCTTAAGCAATGGCTGAATCTCCTGCGTTACCGATACACCTTGCTCGCCATCCTTCACGTCGGCACGCACCGTGATCGCCATGTCGCGGTTGCGGCGCCACAGCACCGGCTCTTCCAGCTCAGTGCGCACTTGTGCGACTTGCGACAGTGGCACCACCGTCCCCTGGCGCGTGTAGAGATTGATGTCTTTGAGTGTGTCGAGGCTCAAGCGCTCCTCAGGCACGGCACGGGCCACAATGTCGATCAGGTCCTCGCGCTCACGCAATTGCGACAGGGTTGCGCCGTTCATCACGGTCTGGGTCGCCAGCGATACGTCGGCCGGCGTGAGTCCAAGCGCGCTCGCCTTATCCTGATCAAGCTCTACTTTCAGCGTGCGCACCGGGTCGTTCCAGTCGAGCTGGAGGTCGCGCACTTTCGGGTTGGATGCCACCACTTTCTCCACGTCGCGGGCAATTTGGCGCACCACCTGGGTATCGGGGCCTACGACGCGAAACTGCACCGGGTAGCCGACCGGCGGCCCCAACTCGAGCCGGGTCACGCGCACCCACGTCTGCGGGAATTGTTGGTCGGCCGAGTTCACCAGCCGCTCACGTACCCGCTCGCGTGCATCCAGATCCTTGGTCATCACAACGAACTGAGCGAATCCCGGATTCGGCAGTTCGGGGTTGAGCGAAAGATAGAAGCGCGGTGCACCGGCGCCGGTGTAGGCGGTATAGAAACGCACGTCCTCGTCCTTCGCCAGGATCTCCTCCATGTGCTTGACCTGCTCGGTCGTCGCGGCGAACGAGGAGCCTTCCTTCACTCGCAAATCAATGACCAATTCAGGGCGCGAACTGTTGGGGAAGAATTGCTGCGGCACCAGCTTGATACAGGCCAGAGCAAGCACCAGAGCGCCAACCGTCGCGCCGATGACCACCCAGCGGCGCTCGATGGCGGCGTCGATCAGGCGGCGCAGGGTGCGGTAGAACTTCGTATCGTACAGATCACCGTGCGGGTGCTTGCCCAAATCGTTGGGCAGCATCTTGACCGCCAGGTACGGCGTGAAGATGCCGGAACAGATCCACGAGAACAGCACCGCGGCGCCGACGATCCAGAAAATGCCACCCGCGTACTCGCCGGTGGTGGATTGCGAGAGGCCGATCGGCAGGAAGCCCACCACGGTGATCAGCGCACCGGTCAGGCGCGGCATGGCGGTGGACTGATAGGAGAAGGCGGCCGCCTTCACGCGATCCATGCCGGTTTCCATCTTCGCCACCATCATCTCGATGGCGATGATGGCGTCATCCACCAGCAATCCCAACGCGATAATCAGCGAGCCGAGCGAGATACGCTCCAGGTTCCAGCCCATCGCCAGCATCACCAGCGCCACGCCGCCCAGCACCAGTGGCACCGTGGTCGCGACCACGAGGCCGGCGCGCCAGCCCAGGCTGGCGAGGCTCACCGCGATCACGATGATCAGCGCCTCGGCCAACGCGCGCCCGAAGTCCAGGATTGCATCCTTCACCGTGGTGGGCTGGTCGGCCACGAGCTCAAGCTCCACGCCATGTGGAAGCTCCGACTGGATCTTGGCGACTGCCGTGTCCATCGCCTTGCCAAGGTCCACGATGTTGCCGTCACTGGTCATCGTGATGCCGAGCATCAGCACTGGCTGGCCGTTGTGGCGCACCGTGTAGGTTGGCGGATCCTCGAAGCCACGGGTAACGGTCGCAATGTCGCCGAGCTTGATCAGCCGGCCGCCTGCTGCGATGGGCACGTTGCGGATGGCGTCTTCGCTGGCGAACTGGCCACTCACGCGTACCATGACGCGGTCGCCGTGGGTATCGATCTGGCCCGCGGGCAGCATGGCGTTCTGGCTCTTGAGGCTGTCGGCGATGGCCAGCGGTGTGATGCCCAGCGCTGCCAGGCGTTCGTGCGAGAACTCGACGTAGACACGCTTGGCCTGCTTGCCGATGAGATCGATCTTCTTGACCATCGGCACCTTCAGCATCTGGCGCTTGATGTCCTCGGCCGCGTCCGACAGTTCGGCGTGGTCGATGCCGTCGCCCTTGACGGCGTACATCAGGCCATACACGTCGCCGTACTCGTCGTTCAGAATCGGGCCGATCACGCCGTCAGGCATTTCCAGGCTCAGGTCGTTGAGTTTCTTGCGCGCCTGGTACCAGGCTTCGCGCTGGTCAGCCTTAGAGGTGCCTCCGCGCACGGTGAGCGTCATGCCGGCGTAGCCTTGCCGCGCGTAGGTGACCACTTTCTCGAAGTTGTCGATCTGCTCGAATTTCTTCTCCATGCGGTTGAGGACCTGGTCCTGCATCTGCTGGGCGGTGGCGCCTGGCCAGATGACCATGGCGGTCATGGAGGGCACGGAAAAGTTCGGATCCTCGAGCTGACCGAGCCTGGTGAAGCTGAAGGCGCCGGCCACCGCGACAATGAGGAGCATGAACAGGACGATGGCGCGATGACGCAGCGCCCAGTCGGTGAGGTTGAAGTTGTTCATCGGGCGACCTGCTGCGTGGTGTTCGCGTCAACTATTGCTGCGCCGGGAAGCGCGACCTTCAGTCCGGATGCCATCTTCTGCACTCCGGCGGTGACGACCAATACGCCGGCCTGCGGCCCGGAGACGAGCACCTGGTCGTTGCGGTAGCCCAACACCGCCACCTGCACCAGTTCGACGACGCCTACCGGATCCTTGCCCGCGGGTGTGACCACCCACAGCGCCGGCTGGCCGCCGCTTTGCGTCAGTGCCGTGGCTGGCACCGTCGCCACCGAGACACTGGTCATCACTCGTTCGGCCGTTACCGTGGCGGTGGCGCCCAATGGCAGCGCCTTCAGCGGCTTGAGTCGTGCGCGATAGGTGCGGGTCTGCGCCGCAGCCTGCGGCGACAGCTCGCGCAGCGTGACATCGAAGATCTCGTTCGGCGCACTGGCCAGCGAAGCCTTGAAACGCGCCTCCTTGAAGGCGGACAGCTGATCCTCGGGCACATCGATGACGATCTCGGATTCATCCGGATTCGCGATCGAGACAACCGGTTGGCCCTCCGGCACGACCTGCCCGGCCTCAAAGCGCACCGCCGTGACGACGCCGCTGCGCGAGGCGCGCAGCACTGTGTACTTGAGCCGGTTGCGCGCAAGCTCGAGCTTTCGCGCCTCGGCCTTGGCGGTCGCATGCGCGGTCTGGGCATTTGTATGCGCGCGCTCGTCTTCGGCCGCACTGACCGAGCCGTCAACCTTCAGGGCGGTTAAGCGCTGGCGGTCCGAGTCGGCCTGGCGCGTCTGCTCGACGGCAACCGTCCACTGTTGTAGCGACGCGTCCTCAGCGAGGCGGTAGTCGCTGTCATCCAGCACAGCCAGGATGTCGCCTTCGCGCACAAACTGGCCCACATCGACCTTGCGCTGGGCTACCTTGCCGCCCACGCGGAAGGCCTGGTCGACTTCATGTCGCGATTGTACGGTGCCCACGTAGCGACTGATGTCGCGGGCATTGTCGTAGCTGATTTCAACGGTGCGCACCGGTCGTGGTGTCTGCACGGTGGGTTGGTCGGGGCTACACGCGGACAGCATGATGGCTACGGCCAAGGCGCCGGCCGCAGTAAGGGAGGTTTTCAAGACGGTTCCTCTTTGAAAAACGGCAGTTTCTTAAGAAAGTGGTGGCCGGTCGGCTTGGGTGGCAGCGGTGGGGGTAGCGGGTTGTTCGAACACCTGCCAGCCACCGCCCAGTGCCTTGTAGAGCTTCACGCTATCGAGCAGCAGCTGGGTGTTGCTTTCGTTGGCATTCAGGCGTGCTGCCAGGCGCGCCCGCTGCGAATCCAGCAGCGGCAACAGGTCGATCTGCCCGCGGTTATAGAGCGACTGGGCGCGGTTCTGCGCAGCCTCCGCGGACGCGGCGGCCAATTGCAGCGACCCGGAGCGGCGGCGTTCCTGCGCCAGCGTGACGAGGGCGTTCTCCACATCCTCGAGTGCTCGTACGATGCCGTCTTCGGCGCGCAGCACCGCCTCTTGTTGAGCACTTTCAGCGGACTCGTTGATCGCTTGCGTGCGCCCGGCGTTGAAGATCGGCATCGCCAGCAGTCCAGCCACGTTGGTGAAGCGCGCAGCGCCGAGATCGGCACCGTTCAGGCTCAGGCCCTGTTGGCCGAAGGACGCGCCGAGGAAGAGCCGCGGGAACCACTCGGCCTTGGCCTGCTGGCGACGCGCATTGGCTGCGTCGAGCTGCGCCATCAGCGCCAGCACGTCAGGTCGACGCTGCAACAGCTCGGCCGGCTGGCCCGGCTTGGCCTCGGGCACCTGCGCGTCGCCATTCGCGGGCTGGATGTTTGCGGTATTGAAGGACTGGTCGGCGATCAGCACGGCGATACGATGGCGCGACACAGCCGCCAGCGTTTCCAGCGGCGGAATCTGCGCCCGCGCCGACAAGGCGTCGGTCTGTGCGCGCTCGACGTCGAAGGCGGATGCCAACCCTACCTGCTGGCGCGCGCTGACCAGACGCAGCGTCTCGTCCTGCATCGCGGAGATGGCACGCAGCGTCGCGACCTGGCGCTGCGCGCCGACCAGTGTGAAGTAATTGCTGACGACGTCGCTCATCACCAGCAGGCGTACGCCGCGCATGCTGTGCTCCGCGGCCAGCGCATCGGCGTCGGCCGCCGCTGCACCGGCGCGCAGGCGGCCGCTCAGGTCGAGCTCCCATGAGACGTCCAGGCCCACACTGGTGGTCTTGGTATCCGGATAACCCTGTTTCGTGGCCGAGTTGTAGCCGCTGCTGCGATCGCTGCCGGAGGCGGATGCGCCGACGCTCGGGAGCAGCCAGGAACGGCTGACCGTTTCGCCGGCACGCGCGGCGCGCAGGCGCTCGGCCGCAATCTTGACGTCGCGGTTCTCGCGCGCTGCTCGGCGCACCAGATCCGTCAGCACTGGGTCGTGGTAGACCTCCCACCACGCCGCCTCGGGTTCCATTTCGGAGGCCGTGCTCGCGGCGAAGTTGCTCGGCAGCTCGACCGACGGCTTGACAACCGGTGTGGAGCAACCGGCCAGGGCGAGGGCAATCGAAGTGGCAAGGGCGGCCGCAACAGCAAACCTGGCCGGGCGCTGGGCCCGTTGCAAAGTCATCCGACCGGTGTGAAGGGGGAGTGGAGAGGAAACTGGAAGTCGCGGCATTGCATTGGACTCGTGTGGATTCGAGATGGCATCAGCGTAGGGCTCGGTGCGCGCGAAGTCGTCAGCGAAACGTCGCCATTGGGTCGCCATATCGAACGCTCATTCAGGTTGGAGTGGTCACTCGCCGTCGGCATCTGCCGCGTGCTCATCGGCCGCGGAAGCGAGGTCCGAGGCTATCGACTCCAGCAACTCTTCGGCGGACGAAAACTCGCGCTGACGCCCGGTGACCAGATTTTCGAGACGGCCCACGAGGGCCCCGGGCGTGGCATCGCTACGCAGCTTCAGGACGTACGAGCGACGATTGGGGTACTTGGATTCAGGGTTCAGACTCATCACAGACCAGGGGGCAAGAAAGTTCGACGACAGCGTAGGCCGTCCCCTTGGGCGAGTCGTAAGCGAAAGGTCAGATTTCGGTCGGGACCGTGGAGCTCCCTCAGAAATTAATGCCAGTCAGTTAAGCGCAATCCATGTGGGAGCGGGCTTGCTCGCGAAGGCGGCGGCACAGTCAACATTGATGTTGCCTTACCCACCGCTTTCGCGAGCAAGCCCTCTCCCACAGGTCTGTGCCCTTAACTCGTCAATCAGACTTTGCCAACTGAAGCAGCGAGCGCGCTCGTCTCACCAGCTCGGTTCCATCCGTTTCGGGCAACTGGTCAAGCAGCACCGCCAGCGCCTGGCGATCCTCGGCCGTGGCGTCGTGGTGCCCACACAGTTCGACTAACGCCTGCAGCTCCAGCCACGGTGCTGCCTGGGTGCGCGCCTCCTCAATCGCATTCCGCACTGCCGTGCTGCTGGCGTCGGGCCGACCCTGCATCCGCGCGATCGCTGCCTCCAGCAACAACAGTTGCGGCAGGTACACGCGTTCGCCCAGTTCCTCCCCGACCCGTAGTGCTTCCTGTAGCTCGACTCGCGCCGCGTCGCAATCGCCCGCCAGCAACAGCGCCTCGGCGGCGTAGCCGAGCACCTCGCTGGCACCGGAGCGCATGCCGAGTGCGGTATGTTCGTCGTAAGCCTCGCGGATGCTGCGGTAGCCGTCGCGCGGTGCACCGTTGCGCGCGTCGGCCCAGCCACGCCACCAGCGGCAAGCCGTGCGCCCCAGTGCGAGCGAATACTCATCGACCAATGCCTGCATGTCGTCAGCCAGCGCTGCCACACGCACAGGGTTGCCCATCCGCACCTCGATCAACACCTCCTGCCAGGTGGCGACCAGCCAGGTCATAGGCTGGCGAAGCATTTGAGCGCGGGTCCGCGCCAGTTGCATATGCGCTCGGCCTTGCTCAACCAGGCCAGAACGCACGAGCTCTATGGCCAGCATGCCGTGCAGCGTGACCTGAGGATCGGCCGCAAAGATCTCATTCGCCCCGAGGTCCAGCGGCTCGGCGATCGCGAGGGCGCGCTCCAGCCAACGGCGGGTCGCCTGCGTGCGTCCCTGAAGATGATGTATCTCGCCTTGTACGATGCACGCCACCAGCATAAGCGTTGGATCATTCGCCTCGCACGAGAGCGCTTCGGCGCGTTCCGCTACCGCCAGCGCCAGCGAATAGTCGCCGCGCAGACCGAGCAGATAGCCAAATCCGTGCAGCAGGCGACTGCGCATCGGATGCTCGGGTACATTCGTTAGCAGCGTGTACGCGCGTTCGAACGCGTTCCTGGCTTCGCTGCCGACACCGAGCGTATGGAAAGCCGACACGCCCTGCAGCGTGGTCAAGGTCATTTCGAGCGTATCGCGCTCTATCCCTTCTGGTGCCTGTCGAAGCAGAACCAGCGCGCGCTCAGTGAGACCGATGCACAAGGCCGGGCTGAAGTGCAGCAGCGCGGCTTCCGCGGCTTCGGCGTAGTAGCGTAGCGCGGTCATTGGCTGCCGAGCCCGGTCGAAGTGCGTCGCCAGCGCCGAGGCCGCAACCGGCACGCCGGCCATGCGCTCGCGTTCGAGCGCGGCGCCAACTTGGCGATGGAGGTGGGTGCGCAATGATCGCGGTATGCGGTCGTACAGTACCTGGCGGAAGAGGGCATGGCGGAACGAGTAGGGAAGCTCCACCGTCTCTTCAAGTTCGGCGGCCCGCGGCTGCGTGAGCCATACGTGCTCGCGCACCAGTTCCTCGCAGGCGTCGGCCACAGAATCGAGATCGCGCTCGAGGACCTGCGAAACCGTCTCGACCCGGAATTCGACTCCACATACCGCTGCCGCCGAGAGCAGCGCACGCTGCTCCGACCCGAGCTTGGTGATGTAGTGATCGATGATGGCCGCGAGGTTCTCGGGAACCGCCATTCCGGCCAGTCGGGCCTCGATGGTGGCGTCGTCGTCCGTTGGGTCCATCACTTCACTGATGACTGACGATACGAACAGCGGCACACCGTCGGTGCGCTCGTGCAGGGCACGCACGAAGGCTTCATCGCGCGCCAGCGAGGCCGAACGCAGGGCGACATAGTCAGCGACCTCGGTTTCCGAAAACGGATCGAGCACCACTTCCTCGCACAGACGTTGCAGGCGCAGTTCGTGGCGCAACGAATTGAGCGGATGATCGAGCGCCACCACCTCGGCGACGCGGAAGCTCGACAGCCACATAAGTCGCGCGCGGCCACGTCGCCGCGCCACATAGTCGATGAGCTGGATCGTCGCCCGATCGCTCCAGTGCAAGTCTTCGGTCACCAGCAACAGCGGCCGCTGCTCCGTGTAGCGGTCCAGCAGTTCACCCATTTCCCGCAGCATGCGATCCGGACCGATGCCGGCAAGCTCGCGCCGCAATGTGTCGCGCTCTTGCGCGGTGCTCAGCCACGGTAGTTGCAGCAGCCAGGTCGGCGCCACGGCGCGCAGCAGCGATGGCAGGGCGGTGTCGCTGCGGCACAGATCGGCCAACGCCTCCAGCACCGGCAGGTACGGCTCGCCGGTGCCGTAGTGCTCCACGCAATGGCCGCGTGCGCAGGCAATGTCGCCAAGGTTGGCGAGGAAATGCTCGATCAATGTGGTTTTGCCAATCCCCGGTTCTCCGGCAAGCCAGACCACTGCACGTTGCCCGCCGTCAGCTCGCTTCCATGCCCGATGCAGCCTTGAGAGCTTGTCGATGCGACCAATGAACGGCGGTGATGGATGCGCGCCGGCCGTCGGCACCGTCGCGGGTTCAGGCGGCATCGAAGGGGCAGGGGAGGGCGTGGCGATAAAGCGATAGCCGCGCCGCGACACAGTCTCGATGAAGCGGGGCTGCCTGGGGTCGTCGCCCAGCACTTTGCGAAGGTCACTGATGGCCGTCTTCAGCACTGAATCGCTGACGAACCGATGCCCCCACACGGCATCGAGCAAAGCATCCTTGGTCACCAGCGATCCCGGCTGGCGTGCAAGTACGCACAGCAGGGTGAAGGGTGTTGGCGCCAACGCCACGGCTTCCCCGTTACGTGACAAGCAGGCGTTGGCTTCGTCGAGTTCGAACTCGACGAAGCAGAGCTGGACGGGGTTCGGATGAGGCTGCGGACGCGCCACGTTGGATTCCTGAAGACAAAAACATAGTTTCTAGCACTGGGCCATTACTCCAATAACAACGCTGATCGGCTCATAAGCCAAGCCTCGCCGGTCGGAAATTGATGCAGGCGCGCCCGCTGTCCATCGCTGAGCCATTCAATGAGGCATTGCGATTGCGCAAGTCCCTGGGGGTGGTAATAATCCAGAAATGGTAATGACGAAAATTTCAATATTGAAATATCTCTCAATTTTACATACCTTCACCTTGCCTGACGATGAGATCTGCGCATCTCACGACTTCAATCACAACAAGGGCTCGAGATGAACAACAACAAGAAAGGTACCGAACTGCCTCCCACCGCCGTCGATGTGCTGGTCGTCGGTAACGGTCCGGTAGGGGCGACAATTGCGGCGCTGCTCGGCCGCCAAGGGGTAAAGACGCTGGTATTGGACAAGACCCATGAGGTCGTACTCATGCCCCGCGCCATTGCTCTGGACAACGAGGCGCTTCGCATTCTGCAACTCGCCGGATTGTCGGAAGACGCTTTCGAGAAGATCGTTATCCCTGAAGTGAAGATGCACTCCCCGGTCCTCGGGCAATTCAGTCGGGCCAATACCGCGGGGTGCATCGACGGCCATCCCAAACTGGTGACGTTCTATCAACCCGACCTCGAACACGCGATGCGTAAACAGGTTTCCGGGCTGAAGTCGGTGACCAGCCTGGGTGGCTTCGAACTCGAGAATCTGGTCGAGGAATCGGATTGTGTCGTCGCCACCGTGCGGGACCAGGACGGCCATGTGCATTTCATTCGCGCCCGATATCTGGTCGGCGCGGATGGTGCAAGCTCCAGGGTCAGGGCCTTGATTGGCCAGGAATTCGAAGGACAAACCTATGCCGAGGATTGGCTGATTGTCGATGCCAAAAACCGGCATAAGTCAGCCATTGATCACGTCGAGTTTCTCTGTGATCCACGTCGCCCAACGCCGCACATGCCCGCGCCCGGCGGAAGGGAGCGTTGGGAGTTCATGCTGCACCCAGGCGAATCCCGGGAAGAGCTGGAAAGCCCGGAAAGCATCGCCCGGCTGATCGCGCCATGGGTCAATCCGCAGGAGCTGGAAATCGAGCGCAAGGCGGTGTATCGATTCCACGCGCGTTGCTGCAACAGGTTCAGCAAGGGACGAACTTTTCTTGTAGGGGATGCAGCCCACATCACCCCTCCCTTTGTCGGACAAGGTCTTGTGGCGGGACTTCGAGATGGCGCCAACCTTGCCTGGAAACTGGCCTGGGTCCTTCACGGCCAAGCCGCGCCTTCAATACTCGATACCTATGACGTAGAGCGCCGGCCCCATGCTCAGGCGATGATCAATCTGGCAAAACTCATGGGCCGTCTGGTGATGCCGAGAAACAAGGTCGCCGCTTTCTTCGTCCACGGCTTGATGCGCACGCTGGCGTTGACGCCTGCTACCAGAAGGTACTTCGAGCAACTGGACATCAAGCCGAAGAACATCTTCAAAGAGGGGCTGTTCGTGCAGCATCGTCGTGGCGACAAGCTGGTTCGTGGCAGTCTGTTTCCCCAGGCCTGGGTCCGCAACACGCAACAGCAGATCCAACTGAGCGACGATGCTCTTGGACACAACCTTACCCTGGTGGGATTCGGTGTTGACCCGTTGTCACTGCTGAGCGCTGCCGAGGTCTTTTCCTGGATACGGATGGGAGGTCATTTCTTGCAGATAGGACCCTGCGGTCAGCGCTCCGACAGCGTTTGCGACTTCATCGAAGACCTGAACCATGACATCCTGCCGCTGGCAGCCAAAGGCACGCTGGTCGCGATTCGCCCTGACCGTATCATCATGCACCACGCGCCCGGCTTCGATGCGGGCAGTCTGGTTCGAGACTGCCGAATCCTGATGGGTAGCGCCGATGTCACTACCGATAGCGTTTCCATTACCATCAACGAGCCCCCTCGATTAAGAGCGTGAAGATGCCTTCCCCCACTTTTCCTTCAGAAGCAACTGAGCAAGAGCCTCTCACTCGCGGGCACAAGAAGCGTGAACGCACCCGTCGCGGCCTGGTGGATGCGGCATTGCGTCTTGTCGCACGTAAGGAGGTGGGGGAGATTGCACTGCTCGATGTCGCCTCGGAGGCCGCGGTATCCAACGGCACCATCTACAACTATTTTCGCACGCGCGACGAAGTACTCGAGGCGGTTGGCATCGCCATGGCGAGCGAGTTCTCCGATGCCATTTCCGCCCTGAGTTCGGACGTGCATTGCGGCGCACAGCGGCTTTCGATTGGTGTGCGCATGTTCGTATGCCGGGCCGCGTACGACCATCAATGGGCCAACGCACTGCTGCGCATCATTCATTCCGATCAGGCCATGCGCTCGCGCCTGGCTGCTCATGTGCTGGGCGACCTGCGTGAAGGTCTGCGCGCGGGCACTTTCGCATACGAGGACGAAGGGATCGCCCTGGACATGGTCGTATCGTGCACAACCGGAGCCATGCGCTCGGTTGTCGAAGGGCGTGTGGTGGCGGAGCACGACCAGCGAGTCGCCGAGATGATTCTCAAGGCTTTGGGCGTTACACCAGCCAAATCCAAAAGAATCGCCGACAAGCCGCTACCTTAGTCCTGATGTCAGCCTTGGTCGGCTAAGCCCTAATGCCCCTCAGTTAAGCGAATGAACCGCTTTTCGTAGGAGCCAGGCTTGCCGGCGAAGGCGCTCTTAAGGACGCCTTCGC
>NZ_JAMYDU010000069.1 GCF_024138395.1 Pseudomonas mandelii | reverse complement strand
CACCCTCATCCAGGCGGGCGGAAACGTCACCCTCGATGCCGCCCAGAACATCAACAACAGCGTGGTTCGCCCCTACTATGCCTATGTGGCGGCGGGTCGTACCCAAACCGACACCGGCGCGGGCAGTGGCTACTCGACGCGGATCCAGATCAACCAGCAACTCGCCCCCGATCTGGCCCAGCAACAGGTCAACCCGCTGACGCTGCCCGGCTTCAGCCTGCCCACCAGCCAAAACGGCCTGTTCCGTCTGAGCCAGGAAGGCAGCAACCACCCGACCGGCACCGGCCCGCAAAGCTGGACCCTCACCGGCGCCACCGTCACCTCGTCCACCAGTGCGCCGGTCA
>NZ_JAMYDU010000068.1 GCF_024138395.1 Pseudomonas mandelii | reverse complement strand
CACCCTCGATGCCGCCCAGAACATCAACAACAGCGTGGTTCGCCCCTACTATGCCTATGTGGCGGCGGGTCGTACCCCAACCGACACCGGCGCGGGCAGTGGTTACTCGACGCGGATCCAGATCAACCAGCAACTCGCCCCCGATCTGGCCCAGCAACAAGTCAACCCGCTGACGCTGCCCGGCTTCAGCCTGCCCACCAGCCAGAACGGCCTGTTCCGTCTGAGCCAGGAAGGCAGCATCCACCCGACCGGCACCGGCCCGCAAAGCTGGACCCTCACCGGCGCCACCGTCACCTCGTCCACCAGTGCGCCGGTCA
>NZ_JAMYDU010000067.1 GCF_024138395.1 Pseudomonas mandelii | reverse complement strand
CCCGTGACGCTCTGCGTCACAACGGTGTTCGGCATTGCGTCAGCGGTGAGGCAGGAACGCGGAGCGTCCCGAGAGGCATTCCCACGCAGAGCGTGGGAACGATCAGCTTGCGGGCTTCAGCCCGCCATGACTTCCCGAATATCCGCCGCCAGTTCGCGCACGCGATTGATCGTTCCCACGCTCCGCGTGGGAATGCAGCCCGTGACGCTTTGCGTCACAACGGTGTTCGGCATTGTGTCAGTGGTGAGGCAGGAACGCGGAGCGTCCCGAGAGGCATTCCCACGCAGAGCGTGGGAACGATCAGTTGGGTGGAGCTTCA
>NZ_JAMYDU010000066.1 GCF_024138395.1 Pseudomonas mandelii | reverse complement strand
GGGTGGCAACGCATCCAGCGTCCAGGAATTGTGCCCGACCGGCAAACGCGCCAGCCACTGCGCTTGGGTCAAGGTGACCTGGGCCTCAGCGTCCGCGATCAGGAACGCCAACCGTGCCGCCGGCAATTCCGGGTCCAGCGGCAACCACGCGGCACCGGCGTGCACGATGCCGAGCAAGGCCACGACCATTTCCACGGAGCGCTCCATGCACACCGGGACGATGGCGCCGCTGCCAATACCGGCCGCGCGCAAGGCGTTGGCCACGGTTTGCGCGCGTTGATCGAGCTCGGCATAACTCAGGCGTTGGCCTTCGAACACCAGCGCC
>NZ_JAMYDU010000065.1 GCF_024138395.1 Pseudomonas mandelii | reverse complement strand
GATCAACGATCAATTCGGTGAATTGGCGCTGCTGCAGGAAACTGCCGACCAGGGTCGCGACCTGCTGAACATCACCTATGCTTCGACCCTGACCACCAGCACCGTCGACCTCAGCCAAACCAGCCTGCAGAACGTCGAGAACATCACCCTCACCGGCCTCGGCGCGTTCACCGTAATCGGCAACGACCTGAACAACACCCTGCTCGGCAACGCCTCCGTCAATACCCTGCAAGGCGGGGCCGGCAATGACTGGCTGGATGGCGGTGCGAGCGCCGACACCCTCAGCGGCGGCAGCGGCGACGACACCTACGTCATCGACAACGTCGCCGACAAGGTCACCGAACTGGCTGATGAAGGCCGCGAT
>NZ_JAMYDU010000064.1 GCF_024138395.1 Pseudomonas mandelii | reverse complement strand
GAGCAATCGCCTGACCGGCAACAGCGGCAACAACCTTCTGGACGGTGGAACCGGTGCCGACCTGATGATCGGCGGCAGCGGCAATGACACCTACATCGTCGACAACCTCAAGGACGCGATTACCGAAACCAGCACTCTGGTATCTGAAGTCGACACTGTGCGTTCCTCGGTGAGCTGGACCCTCGGCGCCAACCTGGAAAACCTCACCCTTACCGGCAGCGATAACCTCACCGGTGTTGGCAACACCCAGAACAACACCCTGCTCGGCAACGCCGGCAATAACGTGCTCAACGGCGCGGCCGGACTGGACACGCTGATCGGCGGCGCCGGCGACGACACCTACGTCCTCGACCAATTCGGCGAACTGGCGCTGTTGCGGGAAACGGCCGATGAGGG
>NZ_JAMYDU010000063.1 GCF_024138395.1 Pseudomonas mandelii | reverse complement strand
GGCGGCGCCGGCGACGACACCTACGTCCTCGACCAATTCGGCGAACTGGCGCTGTTGCGGGAAACGGCCGATGAGGGTCGCGACCTGCTGAACATCAGCTACGCCTCGACCTTGACCACCAGCACCGTCGACCTCAGCCAGAGCAGCCTGCAGAACGTCGAAAACGTCACCCTCACCGGCCTCGGCGCGTTCACCGTAATCGGCAACGACCTGAACAACACCCTAATCGGCAACGCCAACATCAACACCCTGCAGGGCGGGGCCGGCAACGACTGGCTGGATGGCGGCGTGGGCGCTGACACCCTCAGCGGCGGCAGCGGTGACGACACCTACGTCATCGACAACCCCGTCGACAAGATTGTTGAAAACACTGACGAAGGCCGTGACCTGGTCCGCACGGCGGTGAGCTACACCCTGTCGGCCAACGTTGAAGACGGCGTGCTGCTGGGTACAGCGGCACTTAATTTG
>NZ_JAMYDU010000062.1 GCF_024138395.1 Pseudomonas mandelii | reverse complement strand
AGCATGAAAAAAGTGTCGCGACCATCACTGAGTTGCCGTGCGAACAGATCGCCGGTGGCTGTGACAGCCGTGGTGGTGATCGCAGAAACGGCCTTTGGGAAATTGCAGAAACCGATCGCTTGAAGATCACGCTTCATTCGCAAGCCGCCACGATCAACAGCGGCGCGGACCTGAGGATTAACGCCGGCGAAGTGAACAACACCAGCAGCAGCATGACCTCCGCCGGGGATTTAACGATCACGGCTTCGACGATCAACAACAAAGGTGTGCAAGAGCAGGAAATCGAATCCATCCGACGATTCGTAAGCTGGGTCAACGAAACCGCTTCGGCCATTAGAATGGCCGACCTCTTCACCCAACGAAACAACCCGACACCTTCGACCACCGTCGAACAGGACATGAGCAACTTTCTGGCCTGGATGGGCGAAACACTGCCGACCAGCCGCCGCGTCATCAGCGGCGAATCGCTGGATGCCATCATCCAGGCGGGTGGAAACGTCACCCTCGATGCCGCCCAGAACATCAACAACAGCGTGGTTCGCCCCTACTATGCCTATGTGGCGGCGGGTCGTACCC
>NZ_JAMYDU010000061.1 GCF_024138395.1 Pseudomonas mandelii | reverse complement strand
CCACCCGACCGGCACCGGCCCGCAAAGCTGGACCCTCACCGGCGCCACCGTCACCTCGTCCACCAGTGCGCCGGTCACCCTCAACCGCGTGAAAGGCCTGCCGAACAGCGCCGGCAAATCCCAGCCGCACAAATACCTGATCGAAACCAACCCGGTACTCACCGACCTCAAGCAGTTCATGAGTTCGGATTATCTGCTGTCCGGTTTGGGCTACGACCCCGACCAGAGCGCCAAGCGCCTGGGCGACGGCCTCTACGAGCAGAAACTGGTCCAGCAAGCCGTGGTCGCCCGCACCGGCCAACGCTTCATCGACGGCCAGACCTCGGACGAAGCGCTGTACAAATACCTGATGAACAACGCCATCGCCAGCAAGAGCCAACTCAACCTGAGCCTCGGCGTGACCCTCACTTCACAGCAAGTCGCGGCCTTGACCCACGACATCGTCTGGCTCGAAGAGCACGAAGTGAACGGCGAAAAAGTCCTGGTGCCGGTGCTGTACCTGGCCAACGCCAACAACCGCCTCGCGGCCAACGGCGCCCTGATCCAGGGCAGCGACGTAACCCTCATCGCCGGCAAAGACCTGAACAACGCCGGCACCCTGCGCGCCAGCCAGAACCTGGA
>NZ_JAMYDU010000060.1 GCF_024138395.1 Pseudomonas mandelii | reverse complement strand
GCGTCGATTTCCCCCAGTTCGATCCGTTGGCCACGCAGTTTCACCTGATGGTCGAGACGGCCGAGGTATTCGATGTTGCCATCGGCGAGGAAACGGCAACGGTCGCCGGTGCGGTACAGGCGATCACCGTCGATGAATGGGCTGGCGAGGAAACGTTCCTCGGTCAGGTCCGCACGTTTCAGATAACCGCGCGCCACGCCGACCCCGCCGATGTACAACTCGCCGATGCTGCCGATGGGTAATGGCTGCATGGCCTCGTCGAGGATGTACAGGCGCAGGTTGGCGATCGGCTTGCCGATTGGCACGATCAGATCGTCCACCGAACAACGCCATGCCGAGACGTCAATCGCCGCTTCGGTCGGACCGTAGAGGTTGACCAGCGCCGCCGGGTGTTGGCTCATGAAGCGCCGCACCAGATCCACCGGCAGCGCTTCGCCGCTGGCGAACACCTGACGCAGGCTATGGCAGTTGACCAGGCTTGGCTCTTCGACAAACGCACGCAGCATCGACGGCACGAAGTGCAGGGTGGTGACCTGCTCTTGCTGGATCAATTGGCTGAGGTACGCCGGGTCACGATGGCCGTCCGGACGGGCGACCACCAGGGTGGCGCCGGTGATCAGCGGCCAGAAGAATTCCCATACCGACACGTCGAAGCTGTACGGGGTTTTCTGCAACACGCGGTCATTCGGGCCAATCGGGAAGGCGTCCTGCATCCAATGCAGACGGTTCATCAAGGCGCCGTGTTCGTTCATCACGCCTTTCGGTTGGCCGGTGGAACCGGAGGTGTAGAGCACGTAGGCCAGGTCGCTTGGGCTGACGCTGACCGGTTCACCGGCAGGCGCGGGTGGCAACGCATCCAGCGTCCAGGAATTGTGCCCGACCGGCAAACGCGCCAGCCACTGCGCTTGGGTCAAGGTGA
>NZ_JAMYDU010000006.1 GCF_024138395.1 Pseudomonas mandelii | reverse complement strand
CGCGAAGGCGGTGTGTCAGTCGATATCAATGTTGACTGACACACCGCCTTCGCGGGCAAGCCTCGCTCCTACAGGATCAATACAAGCCCCACCAGCACTGCCACTTCCAGCAATTCCAGCAATGCCCCTGCCGTATCGCCCGTTGTCCCGCCCAAGCGCCGCAGCATCACTTGCCTCAACCAGACAAACAGCGCGGCCGCTAATACAAGCGCCCATACAGCGCTGAGGCCAGCCATCAGCACACACGCCACCGCACTGATAGCCAACACCTGTTTGCCGGCCAAACGCGGCAGATGATCGGCCAGCGCCTGCCCCAGTCCACCAGGACGCACATAAGGCGTGGTGAGGAATAATCCCAGTAACGCGCTGCGACTAATCAGTGGAACGATGATCAGGACCACGCTGTGCTGCTGTTCGATCAACGCCAGCAATGCGGCGAACTTGAGCAGCAACACCAGCACCAGCGTCACCACGGCGATCGGCCCGCTACGCGGGTCTTTCATGATGGTCAGGGTGCGTTCACGGTCGCCGTACCCCCCGAGCCACGCATCGGCGCTATCGGCCAGGCCATCCAGATGCAACGCGCCGCTGAGCACGACCCAAACGCTCAACAGCAGTGCGACGTGAAGCAATAACGGCGTGCCCAGCAATAGCCAGTTCATCCCCCACAGAATCACGCCGAACAGCAAACCGACCAGCGGATAAAACAGCAGCGACCGGCCCAATTCCTCGGGCGTCGGCATGCCCGGCAGCCGAATCGGCAGGCTGCTCAAAAATTGCAGGGCGATCCAGAATGGCAACATGGTCAGATCGCTTCCCTTAACAAGACACCCGGCTCGACCGACAGCGAGAACAACGCGCCATGACCGACTTCAACGTTGAGCAACTGCTCACGCGGCAATCCGCGCGCTTGGGCCAACAACAAACGCATGACGCCGCCATGGCTGATCAGCAAGATTCGCTCACCGGCATAGGCTGCGTGCAGCCGTTCGATGGCCGCCAACACTCGTCTCGAAAAGTCGATCACGGGCTCACCGTCAGGCGGCGTGAACGAATAGGGATCGGCCCAGAACAAGCCCAACGCCTCGGCGCTGGTTTCCATCAGCGCCGCCGCGCTCTGCCCTTCCCAGGCGCCGAAATGCAGTTCTTGCAGATCCTTATCCAGCTGGACCGGCAAACCCAGTCGCGCCCCAAGCTCTTGCGCAAAGCGCGCGCAACGCTGCAACGGCGAACTGACCAGTCGATCCCAGGGCCCCTGCTCGATCACCGCGGCACGCATTTGTTCCCAGCCCTTGCCGGTCAGCGCATCGTCGAGGCTGCCGCGCAAACCGCCACCGAGTTCGGTTTCGCCATGGCGCAACAGGTCCAGGCGCAAGGTCATGCCGGGCGATCCGCCACTGCCGCTTCGGCGAACGTCGCCATCTGCCCGTGCAGGTCGCAGGCCAGACGCAGCAATGGCACGGCCAACGCCGCACCGCTACCCTCGCCCAGTCGCAGGCCGAGGTCCAGCAACGGTTCGGCGTTCAGGGTTTCGAGCACATGGCGATGACCCGGCTCGGCGCCGCGATGACCGAACAGCAACCACTCACGGCAGGCCGGATTCAATCGCACCGCCACCAACGCAGCGACACTGCAAATAAACCCGTCGACCAACACCGCGACGCCTTCCTGAGCACAGGCCAGGTACGCGCCGACCAGCGCGGCAATTTCGAAACCGCCGAGGTTGAACAAGGTCTGCAGTGCATCGTCCCGTTGAGCGTTGTGCAACGCCAAGGCACGTTCTATGACCTGGGCTTTATGGCTGACACCCGCCGCGTTCAAACCGGTGCCCGGCCCGGTCAAATGCACCACCGGGCAATCGAGCAACGCACAGGCCAACGCGCTGGCCGCGGTGGTGTTGCCAATGCCCATTTCGCCACCGATGAACAACTGCGAACCGCTTGCGATCGCACGCTGCACACTGTCGCGACCGGCCTGCAAGGCAAGTTCACCTTGGGCCTGAGTCATCGCCGGCCCGTGGACGAAATTCGCCGTGCCCGGGCCGATGTTCAGGTGACGCACACCCGGCAGATTCAACGACGGCGTGACGGTGCCGAGGTCGACCACTTCCAGGGAAGCACCCAATTGCCGCGCCAACACGCTGATCGCCGCGCCGCCGCTGACAAAGTTGAGCAGCATCTGCCCAGTGACTTCCTGCGGAAACGCCGACACGCCTTCAGCGACCACACCATGGTCACCGGCAAAAATCGCAATCCACAGCTGATCGAGCTTCGGTTTGACCTGCCCCTGCAACCCGGCCAGTTGCACCACCACCGACTCGAGCCGGCCGAGCGAGCCGGCAGGCTTGGTCAGTTGCTGTTGACGCGCCTGCGCCTGTTCGACCGCTTGCGCATCGATTGGCTTGCACGGGTTCAGCCACCAGGAGTGAGTCATAACGCGGTTCCTTTCAAAGTCAGGGGCAGGCCGGCGACGGTTAGCACGACTCGCTGACAGCGCTCGGCCAAGGCTTGATGCAGCCAACCGGCTTCATCGACATAGCGGCGAGTCAATTCGCCCAGCGGCACGACACCCATCCCGGTCTCGTTGCTGACAAAAATGATTTCACCCGGCAATGACGCCAGGCAGTCCAGCAGGGCTTCGCGTTCGACCGAGAGACGCTCGGCGTTATCGAGCATCAGCAAATTGGTCAGCCACAGCGTCAGGCAATCCACCAGCAAGCAACGGTCGGCACTGGCGTTTTCGCGCAGCACGCGGGCCAGTTCCAGCGGTTCTTCGATCAATGCCCATTCGGCCGGACGGCGGGCGCGATGATGGGCCACCCGTTCGTTCATTTCACCGTCCAGGGGTTGGCTGGTGGCGATGTAGGTGACTTGGAGTTGACTGTCTGTCGCCAGTTTTTCAGCCAGGCGACTTTTGCCGGAGCGGGCGCCGCCGAGGATCAGTTGCAGCATGGTTTATTCCTTAAAATCTTCGGTGTCGGGACGGGCCTCATCGCGGGCAAGCCCGCTCCCACAAGGATTGAGGCCGTTCACAGATTTTTGTCCACCCGCGAAACCTGTGGGAGCGGGCTTGCCCGCGATGGGGCCTGTGCAGTTACCTCAAATTCCACAGAGTTCACGCAACAACGAAGTATCCAGATGCTTCTCCACCAGATCCGCCAACCGCTCGATATCGCGCTCGCGCAAGGCGTGATAATCCACTTCCTGCACATCCTGCAAACCAGCCCAGCGCAACAGCGCACTGCACGCCGCCGGTGACTCGAACAGCCCATGCAGATACGTACCAAAAATTTGTCCATCGACACTTTGCGCGCCATCGCAGCGACCATCGTCGAGTTGCACCGCTGCGTTTTCCAGCGCCGGCCCGGTGGTCACGCCGGCATGAATTTCATAGCCGCTGACCTCCGCGTCCTCCAACGTCAGACGCCCACGCACATTGCGCAACTGCTTCTCTTCTTCGAGCTGCGTTTCGAACGCCAGCAAGCCCAAACCGGCACTGGAACCCGGTGCGCCTTCAAGGCCCAACGGGTCGTGCACCTGCTCGCCGAGCATTTGCAGACCGCCGCAGATCCCCAGCACTTTTCCGCCGTAGCGCAAATGCCGCGAGATCGCCGTGTCCCAGCCGTTGGCCCGCAGATACGCGAGGTCACTGCGCACGCTTTTCGAGCCGGGAAGAATGATCAAGTCGGCCGGCGGAATCGCCTGACCGAGGCCGATGAATTGCAGGTCCACTTGCGGATGCAGGCGCAGCGGATCGAAGTCGGTGTGGTTGCTGATGCGCGGCAGTACCGGCACCACCACTTTGAGTACTTGATCGGCCTTGTCGGTCTGACGCTGATCGATGCCGTCCTCGGCCTCAAGATGCAGATCCATCACGTACGGTAAAACCCCGATCACCGGTTTGCCGGTGCGCGCCTCCAGCCAATCGAGGCCAGGTTGCAGCAAGGCGATGTCGCCGCGAAAACGGTTGATGATGAAGCCTTTGACCCGGGCCTGCTCGCTGGGCGACAGCAGCTCCAGCGTACCGACCAAATGCGCGAAAACACCGCCGCGATTGATGTCGGCAATCAGCACCACCGGGCAGTCCACCGCCTCGGCAAACCCCATGTTGGCGATGTCGCCGGCACGCAGGTTGATCTCTGCCGGCGAGCCCGCCCCTTCGACCATTACCACTGGATATGCGGCTTTCAAACGTTCATGAGAGGCCAGCACCGCTTGCATGGCGATGGCTTTGTAGTCGTGATAGGCGACCGCGTTCATCGTCGTGACCGCGCGACCATGAATGATCACTTGGGCGCCAGTATCGCTATTGGGTTTGAGTAGCACCGGGTTCATGTCGGTGTGCGGTTCGAGGTGGGCCGCCTGAGCCTGCACCGCTTGAGCACGGCCAATCTCGCCACCGTCGGCGGTTACCGCGCTATTGAGGGCCATGTTTTGCGGCTTGAACGGCACGACGCTCACGCCCTGGCGCGTGACCCAGCGACACAACGCCGTCACCAGCGTGCTTTTACCGGCGTCCGATGTAGTGCCCTGCACCATCAACGTAGTCATTGCGCTTCCTTAACGTAGGCTTCAAGCGCTTGCTCGAGACGCAACCAATCCGCTTCATTGGCGGGCAAGCCAAACCGCAGGCTGCTGGTGTGGGTGAACAACCGCAGCAGAATGCCCCGCCGGGCCATGAATTCATGCAGCGCTTCGGCGCACTCGGTGATCAGCCACTGGAACAACGCGCAGCCGCCCTGAGGTTTGAAACCGTATTGCTCAAGCAGCAACGCCAGACGCTCGCCAGCCTCGTCAGTGCGAATGCGCTGTCGAGTGTGCCCCTCGGTATCCGTCAGACACGCCTGCCCCAGCACTCGGGTCGGACCGCTGACCGCCCAAGGCCCGACCTGTTCGGCCAGCAGCTTGAGCAACTTACGCTCGGCCAATACAAACCCCAACCGCACACCGGCCAGGCCGAAAAATTTGCCGAAGGAACGCAGCACGATCAAGCCGATCTGATTGGCGAACGGCGCGAGGCTCAAATGCGGAGTGTTGTCCATGAACGCCTCGTCCACCACTAGCCAGCCACCGCGCTGGGCCAACCGCGCATGCCAATCCAGCAGACGAGCCGGGGTCAGGCTCAACCCCGTGGGATTGTTCGGATTGACCACCACCAGCACGTCGAGGCTGTCGAGAAAGAAATCGACTTCCGACTCCAGCACTTCCCGCACGATGTAACCGCTGCGACGCCAGGCTTCGGCGTGTTCGGCGTAACACGGCGACAGCACGCCGACCTTGCCGGCCCGACGCAAACGCGGCAGCAACTGGATCGCCATTTGCGAACCCGCCACCGGCAGCACTTGGGCCGCACCGTAATAGTCGCAGGCAGCCTGCTCCAGACCGTCATCGGTTTCCGGCAACCGCGCCCAAGCCCGCAGTGGGATGTCCGGGACCGGGAATGGCCAAGGTGCAAGGCCACTGGACAGGTCGAGCCAATCGGCTTCGGCAATGCCGTATTCAAGCGCCGCCTTGCGCAAGCGGCCACCGTGCTCAAGCATAGAACTCAGCCCCCACGCAGAGAATCAGCAGCCATAACCATACCCCGCGCTGGACCAATTGCCAGCCACGGTCGATAGAATCGGCATCCGCTGGCACGCCTTCGCCCAATGGCGGACGCTGATGCAGTTCACCGTGATAAATCGCCGCCCCACCCAACTCGACACCCAGCGCACCGGCACCGGCCGCCATCACCGGCCCGGCATTCGGGCTGTCCCAAGTCGGGCCCTGGATACGCCAGCACTTCAGCGCCAGTCGGGTTTTGCCCAACAGCGCGTAGGTCAACGCCACCAGGCGTGCGGGAATGTAGTTCAGAGCATCATCGATCTTCGCCGCAGCCCAACCGAAGCGCTCGAAGCGTTCGTTGCGATAACCCCACATCGCATCGAGGGTGTTGCTCAGGCGATAGAGCACCACGCCGGGCGCGCCCGCCACAGCAAACCAGAACAGCGCGGCGAATACCGCGTCGCTGCCGTTTTCCAGCACCGATTCGGTGGCGGCGCGGGCGACTTCGGTTTCATCCAGTTCGCTGGTCTGACGGCTGACCAGATAGCTGACGCGTTTGCGCGCCTCGATCAAATCATCACTGCGCAGGGCCTTGGCCACCGGCTCGACGTGCTCACCAAGGCTGCGCATGCCGAGGGCGAAATAGAGCACGAGAATCTCGACGATCCAGCCAACATAAGGTGCCCAGGAAAATGCAGTGGCCAACAAGGTCAGCGGCACGACCGCCATCACCCAGGCCGTAACCCCGTGACTGCGCCAGCCGCGGCCACCGGAGTTGAAACGTTGCTCGATGCGATCGGCAAAACGACCGAACGCCACCAGCGGATGCCAGCGTTTGGGTTCACCCAGCAGCGCATCCAGCGCGACCGCGGCGACACTCAACAACGCCACACTCATTGACTCACTCCCCAATAATTTTCATACAGCAACTCGCTGAGTGGACGCGCCTGCGCCCAGCCTTCGAGTACCAGCATCGGCGCCGGATAGAATTCCTTGACCGGCCCCAGACAAAGAATGGCCAAAGGCTTGGCCCCGACCGGTAAACCCAACAAATCCGCCAGCGCTTGCGGCTCGAACAATGACACCCAGCCCATGCCCAGGCCTTCGGCGCGGGACGCCAGCCAAAGGTTCTGGATGGCGCAAGACAGCGAAGCCATGTCCATTTCCGGCAGCGTACGACGGCCGAAGATATGCCGCTCACGATCGTCCATCAGCGCGGCGACCAGCACCTCGGCGCAGTCGTTGATGCCTTCGACCTTGAGCTTCATGAATTCGTCGGAGCGCTCGCCGAGGGCTTCGGCGGTGCGGATGCGTTCGTCTTCCACCAGTTGCTGGATCTTGCCGCGCAATGCCCGGTCACTGATGCGGATGAATCGCCAGGGCTGCATCAGGCCGACACTTGGGGCTTGATGCGCGGCTTCGAGCAGGCGACGCAGTAACTCGGGCTCGACGGTGCCGCCGCTGAAGTGACGCATGTCGCGACGTTCAGCGATGGCTCGGTAAACGGCTGCGCGCTCGGCTTCGGAAAATGCGTTGTCTGTCATGGCCTCTTCGCGAGCAAGCCCGCTCCCACATTTGAAATGCGGTCCACTGTGGGAGCGGGCTTGCTCGCGAAGGCGGCCTCAAGGTCAGGCGCAAACAGCGCAGCAATCGCTGTCGGATTGGACGGGAAATAAAAATGCACATAAGAAGCCGTCATCCGCCCCTCGCGATAAACCGCCTCCGCCCCTCGCCCGCCATTCGGGCTCAAACCACGAGCAATCGGCTCAAGTTCAGTGCTGGTCAACGAGTGATGATAAGTGTGCCCACGCAGCAAACCTTCCGGCAATTCGACCGCCTGCAAGGCCAACGCGGCCAGACGCTTCTGCATCACCGCATCACCGGCCAGCAAGCCGACCAGTTCAGCGCGAGTGCCTTCGACATCGGTCAACGAATCCAGCAGATACAGCATGCCGCCACACTCGGCCAGCAACGGTTTGCCCGCTGCGTGATGAGCGCGGATGGCGGTCAGCATCGGCGTGTTTTGCGACAACGCCACATGGTGCAGTTCAGGGTAACCGCCCGGCAGATAGAGGCTGTCTGCCTCCGGCAATTCGGTGTCGCGGATCGGTGAGAAGAAAGACAATTCGGCGCCCATGGCCCGCAACAGATCCAGGCTCGCGCCGTAGGTAAACGCGAAAGCTTCGTCCCGGGCCACGGCAATCCGCACACCGCCCAGCAAGGGTTCGGCTGCGATCATTTCAGGCGCGGCGAATTCCACGGCCGGCGGCAGCGCTACGTCGCAACTGCTGGCCAGTGACTCGGCCGCCGCATCGAGACGCAGATCGAGGTCATTCAACTCACTGGCCTGAACCAGACCGAGATGCCGACTTGGCAATTCGATACCGGTCTCCCGGGACAGCGCGCCGTACCAGTGCAAGCCTTCAGTCAGGCTGCCTTCGAGCAACTGCGCATGGCGCACGGTGCCGACCCGGTTGGCCAGCACACCGGCAAACGGCAAATCCGGCTGATAGCGCGCAAGGCCCAGGGCCAGCGCGCCAAACGTCTGCGCCATGGCAGTGCCGTCAATCACGCCGAGCACCGGCACACCGAAGTGCCGCGCCAGATCGGCGCTGGACGGCGTACCGTCGAACAGCCCCATGACGCCTTCGATAAGGATCAGGTCGGCTTCGCCCGCGGCCTCCCACAATAGCCGTCGACTTTCCTGCTCACCGACCATCCACATGTCTAGTTGATAAACCGGTGCGCCGCTGGCGCGCTCGAGAATCATCGGGTCGAGAAAGTCCGGGCCGCATTTGAACACGCGAACCTTGCGCCCCTGATTGCGATGCAAACGAGCGAGCGCGGCGGTGACGGTGGTCTTGCCCTGACCGGAGGCCGGCGCGGCGATCAGAACCGCCGGGCAATGACGATGGCTATTCATAAAGTGCAGCTCACAACTCGACGCCTTTTTGCGCTTTGATTCCGGCCTGGAAGGCGTGCTTGATCATGCCCATTTCGGTGACGGTGTCGGCCAGTTCGATCATCTCCGGTTTGGCGCCACGACCGGTGACCACCACGTGTTGCATCGGCGGACGCGCCTGCAAGTCGCTGAGCACCTGATCGAGATCGAGGTAGCCATGCTTGAGGGCAATGTTCAACTCATCAAGAACAACCAAACCAACTGACGGGTCGCGCAAGAGTTCGCGGGACACCGCCCAGGCGGCTTCGGCGGCGGCGATGTCGCGTTGGCGGTCCTGGGTTTCCCAGGTGAACCCCTCGCCCATCACATGAAAACGCACTTGCTCCGGAAAGCGCCGAAAGAACAGCTCCTCACCGGTGCTGGTGCGCCCCTTGATGAACTGCACCACGCCACACTGCATGCCGTGGCCCATGGACCGCGCAAGCATGCCGAACGCCGAGCTGCTCTTGCCTTTGCCGTTGCCGGACAGCACCAGCAGCAAACCGCATTCATTCGGCGAGTTGGCGATGCGTTCGTCGATCACGGCTTTTTTGCGCAGCATGCGCGCCAGATGGCGTTCGTCACGATCGGGAGTATCAGTCATGGGGGAGCTCTCCGTTGAGGCTGGATAACGGCGGGCAGGCACAAGAATAGACGGCAAAAAGCCTGGCATCGCCCACCGTGATGCCGTTGGATGAATCAGGCCGGTCTCCGGGCTCATGAGCGGCTTGCGCCCGACTGCGCGCCTTCCCATATCGACAGTCGACACAGTGGCTAGGGCCTGTCATCAGCTTTTTCCTATACCGCGCCGGGCCTGCTGTGGTGCAGGGCAAGGCGCGAGGAGCGTGGTTTGGTCATTCCAAACAAGCTCCGAGCAACGCAGCCCTGCGCCACAGCAGGCCCGGCCCTTCGGGTTGTGTCTGAAAGCGGACCAGACTGCGTTGCAGTCCTTGGTAAGGGAACAACCATTACCAGCGGACTGCGCCTTGCCTGGTCCGCTTTCAGACCTCAACGCGGTATAGGAAAAAGCTGATGACAGGCCCTCGCGCAGTCTTCACTCATTTACCGTTGCGGGGGCAGCGCCGGGATCGTGATCATTCTTCGCTGGAAGAAATTCACTCACCGGCTTCCCTGTTTCACTCTGTCGACCAAGGTCACAGAGCACCTGAAACAAGCCGCGAAGGTTAGAGGGTTGGGGGTGGAGCGTCAATTAAAGCCGGGGCGCCGCTAAGCGAATACCTGCCGCCGATCTTGTGCCACACTGGCAGCAGTGATATCAAAGAGCCACAACCTGACAACACAATAACAAGGGTGAGCCACATGCAAGGCATGATCATCAGCAATCCGAAGCTGGAATTCCTGCGGCCGGTGCTGGAACGCTGGTTTGACTGTATCGACCGCTACAACGCCGTGCGCGGCGATAACGATACACCTTACTGGTATGACGAAAACGCCAACCTTGGCCTGCTCTCCGCCGCAGCCTGGATGGCAGAAATGGTCACGCTGCCACAAACATCGACGCGCAAACAGATCGAAGAAGGCGAACGCAACGCCCGCGCCGACTTGTTTATCGCCAGCAGCGAAGAACGCGCGTATCTCCAGGCCACCCAGCGCTGGCCGCGGGCCAACAGCCTGAACCTGACTCAGGCACTGGCGGACATCACAAGTGACGCGAAGCGAATCAGCTACGCCAGCGACCTGAAACTCGGCTGCCTGTTTGTCGCGCCACAAAAAGCCCAGCACAGCGCCACCCCGGAAGAACTCCAGGACATGGTCGACGACCTGCAAAAGGAACACACCTGCGCCGTGGCCTGGTATTTCCCTTACGCCTACCGCAAGTTGCGTAATGACGCCGGCAATTATCACCCGGGCATCGCTATTCTGCTCAAGGAAGCCCGCGGCTGACCGGTTGAACCATCGAGCGTCTACGCTTCTCTATGATTACGTCCATGCATTCATAGGGAAGATCAGTAATGCGCAAACCCCAACTCGTTTTCATCATCGCGCTCGCCGGAGGGCTCGCCGCCTGTGGTGAAACCTCCACCCTGCAAGTCTCGGATGGCACAGGCCCCTCGCCCAAGCTGCCAGAACCCAATAAAACCCTGATCCCGACGGTGAATATCGCCCCGGCGATCGGCTGGCCTGAAGGCAAGAAACCTGTCGCCGCGGCGGGGACTCAAGTGGCGGCGTTTGCCGAAGGCCTCGAGCACCCGCGCTGGCTTTACGTGCTGCCTAACGGTGACGTGCTGGTGGCTGAAACCAACGCGCCAGCTAAACCCGATGGTGGCGGCATTCGCGGCTGGGTGATGGGCAAAGTCATGGGCCGTGCCGGTGCTGGCGTCCCCAGCCCGAACCGCATCACCCTGCTGCGGGACAAGGACCACGACGGCGTCGCCGAAACCCGCACGGTATTCCTGGAAAACCTCAACTCGCCCTTCGGCATGACCCTGGTCGGCAATGACCTGTACGTCGCCGACACTGATCGCCTGCTGCGTTTCCACTACGAAAATGGCGAGACGGCGATCAAGTCGCAGCCGACCAAGGTGGTCGATCTGCCGGGCGGCACGCTGAATCACCACTGGACCAAAAACGTCATCGCCAGCAAGGATGGCAGCAAGCTGTACGTCACCGTGGGCTCGAACAGCAATGTCGGTGAAAACGGCATGGATCAGGAGGAAGGACGCGCGGCGATCTGGGAAGTGGACCGCGCCACCGGCAATCATCGGATCTTCGCCTCGGGGATTCGCAATCCAAACGGTCTGGCCTGGGAACCTCAGAGCGGCGCACTATGGACCGCCGTCAACGAGCGTGACGAACTCGGCAGCGACCTGGTACCGGACTACATCACATCCGTGAAGGACGGCGGGTTTTATGGCTGGCCTTACAGCTATTACGGCCAGCACGTCGATGTTCGCGTCGAGCCGCAAAACCCCAATCTGGTGGCCAAGGCCATTGCACCGGACTACGCGGTGGGGCCACATACCGCGTCACTGGGCCTGACGTTTGCCGAAGGTAGCAAACTTCCGGCGCCGTTCACTCAAGGTGCATTCATCGGCCAGCATGGCTCGTGGAACCGCAAGCCGCACAGCGGCTACAAAGTGATTTTCGTACCGTTCAGCGCCGGCAAACCGACCGGGCAGCCGGTGGATGTGCTCACCGGTTTCCTCAATGACGAGGAAAAAGCCATGGGCCGGCCGGTGGGCGTGGTGATCGATCAGCAGGGTGGCTTGCTGGTGGCAGATGATGTGGGGAATAAGGTGTGGCGCGTTTCCGCGGCCAAGTAATCAGTTCGACTGTAGGAGCGAGGCTTGCCCGCGAAAGCGGCAGCACAGTCAACATTGATATCGACTGACACACCGCTTTCGCGGGCAAGTCGGATCGCCGCACCGCTCGCTCCTACAGTTTCTGCGCAGCGTCATCCTTCAATCGAGCGGTCATGACAACATCCGCTACGGATTTTGTGCCAAGTGCCCGGGTTGCAAGACGCGCTTGGCGCTCAGATAGGCCTTCTGCCAGTAAGCCTTGGACAAGCTGTCCAGCTTGACCGTGCCGCCCGTGGCTGGCGCGTGGACGAAGCGGCCTTCGCCGACGTAGATCCCGGCGTGACTGACTTGGGAGCCGCCATTGGTGGCGAAGAAAATCAGATCACCGGTTTGCAGGCCTTCCTTGCCGATACTAGGGGCCTGCATGCCGATCATCTCGCGGGTGGAGCGCGGCAAGGAAATGCCTGCGACATCGCGATACACATAGCCGATCAAACCGCTGCAATCGAACCCGGAATCCGGCGTGTTGCCGCCCCAGCGATAAGGCGTTCCCACCAGGCCCAACGCGCGAAACAGCACGTCTTCCGCCGCAGGGGAAAAGGCTTGGGAAGGACCAAAAACAATCGGAGCGCGAACCACCGGCGCAGGTGGCGGTGTGCGGCTGGCGCAGGCGCTGAGCAGCGCTGCGAAGAACATGAGTGCGAGGCGGGCCGACATCGTCATAAACAGAACATCCTGATCTGGCTGCGGCTTTTTCCACCGAAAAGGCAGAAAAGAAAACCGCCTGCGCAGAACGCAGGCGGTTTGCCATCAATAATAGATCAGGATTCTAGCGGCTACGCGGCAAACTTCAAGTAAGACTTTAAGTTCGCCTTACAAGCTGTCCGCTTACTTGCGTGCCGTGACGATAGCCGGGGTCGCAGCGGGCGCCATCGCGAGTGCGCGCTTGGCTTCGATGAAGGTCTTGCTCCAGTAGCTGTCGCCCAGGCTATCGATCCGGACACCACCACTTTTGCGGCTGCTGGAGTGGATGAACTGGTTGTCACCCAGGTAGATCCCGGCGTGACTGACACGACCGCGACGACCATTGGTGGCGAAGAACAGCAGGTCACCCGGCTTGAGGGCGCTGCGAGCAACCAGAGGAGCGTCAACGTTGATCATTTCGCGAGTGGAGCGCGGCAGGTTCATGCCGGCCTCTTCACGAAACAGATAACCGATGAAGCCGCTGCAGTCGAAGCCAGCCTCGGAGGTGCCGCCGAAACGGTAACGGGTACCGATCAGAGACATGCCACGTTCGAGGATGCTGTCGGCCAGAACCGGAAGCTGATATGACTTGCCGCCGGCGAAGTCTGCCAGTTCTTTATCGGTGGCCACGCCATCTTGGTAAAGAGCTTCCTGGAAAAGAACGGAAGATTGCGCGGTAACTGAATTTGAAACCTGCTGTTTTGGCTCTTGCTGGGACACTGGAGAGTGAGCAGCGCAACCGAACAACAGGGTGACGAGTGCGAGAGGCACGAGGGGTGCGAAGCGATTTAGCATGGGCACGACCGTGGCTGATAGTTTTGAAGAAGCCGCGACTATGCCCGCTATCAACCTCATTTGCAAATTCAATCGATCTTTATGTGACTTATCGGTTTCTCGTTTACATCTAAGCGCTTAAGACCATTTTGAACCTTTGCGCAGCCTGCCTTCTTGCAGGAAAGCGGATTTTTTGACGCCTGAAATATGGGAAACCCCGTGTAAAACCTGAGTCTGATCCAGGTTTTTTACCAACCAAGGGTTTCTTTCAGGAATGGGATTGTCAGCTTGCGCTGAGCTTGGAGGGAGGCCTGATCGAGACGCTCAAGCAACTCGAAAAGCGCACTCATGCTGCGGGTCCCGCGGGTCAGAATAAAATGCCCGACCTCGTCGGTCAGGTGCAGGCCACGACGGGATGCGCGCAACTGCAAGGCACGCAATTTGTCTTCGTCAGAGAGTGGGCGCATCTGGAAGATGAGTGCCAGTGTCAGCCGCGATTTGAGGTCCGCCAGTTTCACCGGCAGTTCACGCGGGGACGTCGAGGCGGCGATCAACAGACGCCGACCGCTGTCACGCAAGCGATTGAATAGATGGAACAGCGCCTCTTCCCAATCCGCCTTGCCGGCAACCGCTTGCAGATCGTCCAGGCAGACCAGTTCGTATTGTTCGAGGTTATCGAGGATTTCGATGCCGCGGTCCAGCAACTCGGCCAACGGCAGGTACACCGCACGCTCCCCCAGTTGCTCGAAACGCAGACACGCCGCCTGCAACAAATGCGTGCGCCCTACCCCGTCCTTGCCCCAGAGGTAAATCAGGCTTTCCGTCCAGCCGGCGTCGGCTTCGCAAAGCCGCTCGACATAGCCGAGTGCAGCGGCATTGGCGCCTGGGTAGTAATTGATAAAGGTGGCGTCATCACGCAGACGCACACCTAGGGGCAGCTGAATCGGTTTCATGCTGACTGAACAGTTCCAAAGGAACCGTTAGTGGCCTCTGTGTAAAGTTTGCGAAGTTTATACCCGTGAGGCTGACCGCACAATGCGACAGACCACAAGCAAAATCAAAGGTTTGCGTTAACGTGCTGGTTTTATGACAGTTTCTTTGGCGGCGCATGTGACAGCCACACGAGGGATACGGGCAAACCTGGCACGAAACCAGACTGCCTGCCATGAGCGATCAAAAACCCTTACAGCGTGGATTCGTCGACCCCACCGTAGATGTCCGAATCCTTATACAAATCATGTATATGACGCACCAGGACCATGATCACCGCCGCCACCGGCAATGCCAGCAGCACGCCGGTAAAACCAAACAACTCGCCGCCGGCCAGAATGGCGAAGATCACCGCCACCGGGTGCAGGCCGATCCGGTCGCCCACCAGCAACGGCGTGAGGACCATGCCCTCCAGTGCCTGGCCGACCATGAACACCGCGACAATACCGATCATGGGATACAGATCGCCACCGAACTGGAACAGACCGGCAATCAATGCCGCGCCAATCCCGATGACGAATCCCATGTACGGCACGATCGCCGCCAGACCGGCAATCAGACCGATCAACAGCCCCAGCTCCAGCCCGACGATCATCAAACCTGCGGCGTAGATCACGCCGAGCGCCAGCATCACCAGCAACTGACCGCGCACGAACGCGCCAAGCACTTCGTGGCATTCTCCCGCCAGAGACATGACGCGCTCTTCACGATCACGCGGCAGCAGGCTGCGGATCTTGGCCATCATCAGATCCCAGTCGCGCAGCAGATAAAAACTCACCACCGGGATCAACACCAGATTGGCCAGCAAACCGATTAATGCAAGGCCTGAAGCCGTCGCCTGACTCAGCACCACGCCGACCACATCGGTGGTCTGGCCCATGTGCTCGCTGAATGCCGCCTTGAGCTTGTCGAACTTCCAGAAGCCGTCCGACAACCCCATCTTCGATTGCGCCCACGGCACGGCGGTGTGCTGCAACCAGTCGAGCATCTGCGGCGTCAGCTCATACAAGCGGAACAACTGCTTGGCGAGCATCGGCACCAGCACTAATAGCAACGCGGTGACGATCAATGTGAACAAGGCGAACACCGCCACCACGCCCCAGGTCCGTGACAGACCGTACTTTTCCAGCCGATCCACCAGCGGATCGAACAGATAAGCCAGCAACAGCGCCACCAGGAAAGGCGTCAGGATCGGGTGCAACAGGTAAACAAACGCGCAAAGCAGGACCACCCCACCGAGCCAGAACCAACGCCGTGTATCGGCCATGTACCACTCCTGCTTCTATATAAAGAAAAACTACCAGCGAAAACGTAACTGCGGCGTCGGTGCCGGGGCTGGCGCTACGGCCGGTGCCGAGCCAGCCACCACGGGCTGAACAGGCGCCACAGGGGCCGGCGCCTCACCTGCCGGAATTTCCTGCAACTTGGCCAAAGACAACTGCGCCCGCAATTGATCGGCGCTGCCGTTGACCCGATAAAGCACGCGATCACCGTCGACACTCTGCAGACGCGCGCCAAAAGGCTCCAGCAAACGCCCGAGCGTCGCATAACGCTCCAGGCTCATTCCCTGCACTTCCAGCAATTGCTCGCTCGATGCGCCCGGTTTAGCGGCAAAACGCGGTGCCAGGCGTTGACTGACGGCCAGCATCACCGCATCGGCCAGCGCGGCGGTATCGGCGCCCTGCACACTGCCGGCTTCTTTCTGATCGCCCAGCCACAAACGCCACTTGGCTTGCCATTGCCCCCCCTCTTCACGGGCATGCACCGCCAGCAAGGCGTCCGCATTGTAGCGGTCGGATGCGCCCCGCAGTGGTGCCGGGTCTGCACTTTCCAGATTCGGTGCAGTGGCGATCATCTGCTCTTCCAGGTCCGCCAGCGGCAGACGCAACGGCAGCCCACGATGTTGAGCTGCACGACGCAGCGGCGTAGCGCTGGCCTGATCATCGCCGACCAGGCTCGAACCTTCGCTGGATTCGTTCAACCACCAACCGAGAATCGACGGCCGGTTGCTGCCCCACACGGCCAACCCGGCACGCCGCAAGGCCTGTTCGGTGGTGGCCGGATCGAAATCGACTTTCAGCACTTGCGGCGGCCCGGCCTCATAACCGAACTGACTGATGATCTGCTGAGGGTCTTTGCGCACAGTCGCCAGACCCGGGCTCTGCGCCGCCTTGGGGTCGCCGGTCAGGCGCAACACCAGGGTATCCAGCGCCCGCTGAGTCGCCTGATCGCGTTCCTCCGGCGTCTGGCTGCTGACAGGCTCGCGCACTTGATAGAGGCCTTTGACGGTTTCGGCATGACCGGCCAGGCTGACCATGGATAAACAGCCCACGAACAAGAATTTAAGAAAACGCATAAAAAGATTCCTGACGACAAGAGCGGCTGGAACAGACCGCGTGAAGATGATTGAACCAAGGGTCTGTTGACCACACGTTCAAACAAAACATTCACCCGATCCCGGTAAGTTTTCGCATTGTCATAACGATAGACGGTTAACGTCGATACCTTATACAGCCATCCGGGACGCCACCAACACGGGCAATATCGGTTTTTTTAACGCGATATGCCTCTGCCCGTCGGCACGAGGATGGCCGCTGCCCCTCAAGCCTGATAAAATCGCGCGCCTTCGCAGACCGGCAACAGCCGGGCACCTTGAAATTCACGGATGGCACTCGCCTTCGTTTGTTTCGGCGGTCCCACTGGACTCGGTCGTTACCCCTGAATCCCCCCTAAAGGCCTGGATCATGAGCAAGCAACCCTCCCTGAGCTACAAGGACGCCGGTGTAGACATCGACGCCGGTGAAGCATTGGTCGAACGCATCAAGAGCGTCGCCAAGCGCACTGCGCGCCCGGAAGTCATGGGCGGCCTGGGCGGTTTCGGCGCCCTCTGCGAAATCCCGGCCGGTTACAAGCAACCGGTGCTGGTATCGGGCACTGACGGCGTCGGCACCAAACTGCGCCTGGCGCTGAACCTGAACAAGCACGACAGCATCGGCATCGACCTGGTTGCCATGTGCGTGAACGACCTGGTGGTCTGCGGCGCCGAGCCGCTGTTCTTCCTCGACTACTACGCCACCGGCAAACTGAACGTCGAAACCGCGACCCAGGTCGTGACCGGCATCGGCGCTGGCTGTGAGCTGTCCGGCTGCTCCCTGGTCGGCGGCGAAACCGCTGAAATGCCTGGCATGTACGAAGGCGAAGACTACGACCTGGCCGGCTTCTGCGTCGGCGTCGTGGAAAAATCCGAAATCATCGACGGTTCCAAAGTCGCTGCCGGCGATGCCCTGCTCGCCCTGCCGTCTTCCGGCCCGCACTCCAACGGCTACTCGCTGATCCGCAAGATCATCGAAGTGTCCGGTGCAGACATCGAAAACATCCAGCTCGATGGCAAACCGCTGACCGACCTGCTGATGGCCCCGACCCGCATCTATGTGAAGCCGCTACTCAAGCTGATCAAGGACACCGGCGCCGTCAAAGCCATGGCCCACATCACCGGTGGTGGCCTGCTGGACAACATTCCGCGCGTTCTGCCAAAAGGCGCACAAGCGGTGGTTGACGTTGCAAGCTGGACTCGCCCTGCCGTGTTCGACTGGCTGCAAGAGAAAGGCAACGTCGATGAAAACGAAATGCACCGCGTGCTGAACTGCGGCGTCGGCATGGTTATCTGCGTTGGCCAGGAGCACGTTGAAACCGCGCTGAACGTATTGCGTGAAGCCGGCGAGCAGCCTTGGGTCATTGGTCAGATCGCCACCGCTGCCGAAGGCGCGGCTCAGGTCGAACTGAAGAACCTCAAGGCTCATTGATGTCTCAGACCTGTGATGTGGTGGTGCTGTTGTCCGGCACCGGCAGTAACTTGCAGGCCTTGATCGACAGCACGCGGACCGGCGACAGCCCGGTTCGCATCGCTGCGGTGATCTCCAACCGCGCCGACGCCTACGGCCTGCAACGCGCCAGGGACGCGGGTATCGACACCCGCACCCTCGATCACAAGGCTTTCGAAGGTCGCGAGGCCTTCGATGCCGCGCTGATCGAACTGATCGACGCCTTCAACCCCAAACTCGTGGTACTGGCCGGCTTCATGCGCATTCTCAGCGCTGACTTCGTGCGCCACTATCAGGGTCGCCTGCTCAATATCCATCCCTCGCTGCTGCCCAAATACAAAGGGTTACACACTCATCAGCGCGCGCTGGAGGCCGGCGACACTGAACACGGCTGTTCCGTGCACTTCGTCACCGAGGAACTCGATGGCGGGCCACTGGTCGTACAGGCAGTAATACCGGTAGAGTTGCACGATTCGCCGCAGAGTCTGGCGCAGCGAGTCCATACTCAGGAACACCTGATCTACCCGATGGCTGTACGCTGGTTTGCCGAAGGTCGTTTATCACTCGGTGAACAAGGTGCTTTACTGGACGGACAGTTACTCGCGGCCAGCGGCCACTTGATTCGAACCTAGGAGATTTTATGCGTCGCGCCCTGCTCTTCGCTTGCGCTCTGCTCGCCCTGCCGTTTGCGCAGGCCGCAGACCTTCAACCCTTCTCCGCCAGCTACACCGCCGACTGGAAGCAGTTGCCCATGAGTGGCACCGCCGAACGCAGCCTGACCAAGGGAGCCAACGGCGTCTGGAAACTCAGCTTCAAGGCGTCGATGATGATCGCCAGCCTGACTGAAGAAAGCACCCTGACCCTGGACAAGGACACGCTGCTGCCACAGTCCTACCACTTCGAACGTGGTGGCCTGGGCAAAGCCAAGAAGGCTGATCTGGATTTCGACTGGACCAACAAGATGGTCACCGGCACCGATCGCGGTGACGCCGTCAAGCTTCCACTCAACCGCGGCATGGTCGACAAGTCCACCTATCAACTGGCGCTGCAGCATGACGTGGCCGCCGGCAAGAAAAGCATGAGCTATCAGGTCGTCGATGACGGCGAAGTCGATACCTATGACTTCCGCGTGCTGGGCTCGGAGAAAGTCGATACCAAGGCTGGCCAGATCGATGCGATCAAGGTCGAGCGCGTGCGCGACCCGACACAAAGCAAGCGCATCACCGTGCTGTGGTTCGCCAAGGACTGGGATTATTTGCTGGTCCGTCTGCAACAGGTCGAAACCGACGGCAAGGAGTACAACATCATGCTCCTCGACGGTACGGTCAACGGCAAGCCGGTCAAAGGCAGCTGATTCGCAACGACATGAAAGCCCCGCAAATGCGGGGCTTTTTTTCGTCTGGCATTTGGCTGGGCGAGAGCGATCAGCGCACGGTAAAGCTTTGCTGGGCCAGCAGGCGATCGCCCTGGAACACCATGAAACGCCATTCACCGGGAACGACTTCGTGGCTTTCGGTGAACTCGTACGCCATCACGTCCTGCGGAGCACCGGGTACCAGTTTTTGAGTCACTTCCAGTTTGTCGTGACGCATGCCATCCGGAGTACGGATGCCCGGCGTGAAATAGAGCAACGTCAGCGGCTGGTCTTCGGCGACCTTGCCAACTAACTGGTAACGCATACCGAATTTGGTGCCAAGTTTGGCGGGGACGATTTCGGTCTGCTGGATCTGTTCATTGCTGCGGCGCAAAACTCGCTCGCCCGATTGCAGTTCGGCTTTCGGGCCAGCGAACACGCCGTATTCCACCGGGCCTTCGACGCGGACTTCGGCACTGGCCAGACCACTGACGAACATCATTGTGGCCAGGGCGGTTAAACGGGTGAGGTGCATGGTGCGCTCCTTGATTGAGATGAGCGCGAGGGTATGACGCGGGGGTGACAGGACGATGACAACCTGTAGGAGCGAGGCTTGCCCGCGAAGAACGATGACGCGTAATACCTGAAAACCACAGTGTATTCTTCGCGGGCAAGCCTCGCTCCTACAGGTTTGGGGAAGGTCAAATCGACCGCCCAAAAAGTGGAACGCGAACTTGAAGGAATGCTCTATAACTTCAGGGTCTTTTTTTGATCGAATGACTTTTCCTGCAGCCCGCGAGGTTTCCCATGACCGTTACCGTCAATACTGTTTCCGCCGAAGGTTTTCGTCACAGCGTCCAGATCGATGACCACGAACTTTTTGCCGATGTGCCGAAAACCTCTGGCGGCGAAGGCACCGCGCCTGAACCACACGACTACTTCGATGCAGCCCTGGGTGCCTGCAAGGCCCTGACGCTGAAAATGTATGCCCAGAAAAAGGACATCCCGCTGACCGGCGTCGAGGTTGAGGTCACTCGCGACAACAGTGAAGAGCAGAAAGGCAAATACGCCCTGCACGTCGAACTCACGCTCAAAGGTGTGCTCACCGACGCCCAGCGTGACGAACTGCACCGCGTGGCCGACCGCTGCCCGGTACACAAGCTGATGACCACTTCTGACATCAGCATCGAAACCCATCTGTCCGAAGGTGCCTTCAGCCAATAGCGGCAAGGGCTGCACAAGCGGGTTATGCTCCCTGCGTCACCCGCTCAGCCTGGAATGCACCATGAACACTCCGCTCGTGATCCGCCCTCGCGCCGAAGATGTCGAAGGCCAGCCGATTCTTCGCCCGTTGCCGTCAGCCAAATGTCGCAACGTCGGGCCTTTCGTTTTTTTTGACCACATGCTCGAAACCCGTTATCCGGCGGGCAAAGGCATGAACATCCGTCAGCATCCGCACATCGGCCTGTCCACCCTCACCTACCTGTTCAAAGGGCAAATCCAGCACAAGGACAGCCTTGGTTCCGATCAGGTGGTGAATGCCGGCGATGTCAGCTGGATGACGGCGGGTAGCGCAATTGCCCACGTCGAACGCACGCCCGAACCATTGAAAGCCAGCGGCTTTACGATGCACGGCTTACAGATCTGGCTGGCTTCGCCCATGGATCGTGAACACGGCCCGGGACATTACAGCCACCATCCGGCTGCCACGCTGCCCGTCAGCGATAACCTTGGCGTGAAGATACGCATGATCGCCGGGTCAGGCTTTTGCCTCGAATCGCCGGTCCCGGTGCTTTCTCCTACGCTGTACGCCGAATTGAACCTGCAAACGGCGACCACATTGCTGATTCCCACCGAGCATGACGAACGGGCACTGTACGTGCTGAGCGGTGAGGCGCAACTGGATGGCGAACCGCTGGAGCCGCATTCGCTGGTGGTGTTGCCGGCCGGGGAAGAGATGACACTGTTCGCCGAGAGCGACTGTCATGCCGTGCTGTTTGGCGGCGCGCCGCTGGATGGGCCGCGACGGATCAACTGGAATTTCGTGGCCAGCGATCCGGCATTGATCGATGAAGCACGTCGGCGCTGGGCGGCCGGGGATTGGCCGACAGTGCCGGGGGAAAGCGAGCGGATCGAATTACCGAAATACCGAAGCCCGCCAACGCCTCTGTAATTGATCGGCTGATCGGTCCCACGCGCAGCAAAGGAATGCAGCCCGTGACGCTGCGCGTCACTGGAGGCATTCCTTTGCTGCGCGTGGGAACGATCAATAAAAAACCCGCCGAAGCGGGTTTTTTTTACAACTCGGTCAAACCGACAGTTCAACCAGCAGCTTGTTCAGACGGCGCACATAAGCGGCCGGGTCTTTCAAGCTGTCGCCGGCCGCCAGGGCCGCCTGATCGAACAGAATGTGCGAGAGGTCGCCGAAGCGCTCGTCGCTCTGTTCGTTGTCGAGTTTCTCGATCAGCGGGTGAGCCGGGTTGAATTCGAAGATCGGCTTCGAATCCGGAACCTTCTGACCGCTGGCTTCCAGGATCTGACGCATTTGCAGGCCCAGGTCCTGCTCGCCGATGGCCAGAATCGCCGGGGAATCGGTCAGACGATGGGAAACCCGCACTTCAGCCACAGAGTCGCCCAAAGCGGTCTTGAGTCGCTCAACTAGGCCTTCTTTGGACTTGGCGACTTCTTCCGCGGCTTTCTTGTCTTCTTCCGAATCCAGATTGCCGAGGTCCAGGTCACCGCGTGCCACGTCGACAAAACTCTTGCCGTCGAAGTCGTTGAGGTAGCTCATCAGCCACTCGTCGATGCGGTCGGTCAGCAGCAGCACTTCGATGCCTTTCTTGCGGAAGACTTCCAGGTGCGGGCTGTTTTTGACTTGCGCGTAGGTTTCGCCCGTCAGGTAGTAGATCTTGTCCTGACCTTCCTTGGCGCGGGCCAGGTAGTCGGCCAAACCTACAACCTGCTCACCGTCGTCGCCCTGAGTGGAGGCGAAACGCAGCAGGCCGGCGATTTTCTCTTTGTTGGCGAAGTCTTCTGCCGGGCCTTCTTTCATGACCTGACCGAAGTTCTTCCAGAAACCTTTGTATTGCTCAGGCTCGTTCTTCGCCAGTTTTTCCAGCATGTCCAGAACGCGCTTGGTCAGCGCCGACTTCATCGAATCGATGATCGGGTCTTTCTGCAGGATTTCCCGCGACACGTTCAGCGACAGGTCATTGGAGTCGACCACGCCTTTGATGAAGCGCAGGTACAGCGGCAGGAACGACTCGGCCTGATCCATGACGAACACACGCTGCACGTACAGCTTCAGGCCTTTCGGCGCTTCACGCTGGTACAGGTCGAACGGAGCACGGGTCGGCACATAAAGCAGCGAGGTGTACTCGAGCTTGCCTTCGACCTTGTTGTGGCTCCAGCTCAGCGGGTTTTCGAAATCGTGAGCGACGTGCTTGTAGAACTCCTGGTATTCCTCGTCTTTCACTTCAGTGCGAGGGCGAGTCCACAGGGCGCTGGCGCGGTTGACGGTTTCCCATTCAACGGCTGGCTGCTCTTCGCCTTCAACGGCTGCCACTTCTTTCGGCAACTCGATCGGCAAGGCGATGTGGTCGGAGTACTTCTTGATGATGTTGCGCAGACGCCAGCCATCGGCGAATTCGTCTTCAGCGGACTTCAGGTGCAGAACGATGCGAGTACCACGGTCGGCTTTCTCGACAGTGGAAATTTCGAACTCGCCTTCGCCCTTGGACGACCAGTGCACGCCTTCGCTGGCAGCCAGGCCGGCACGGCGGCTGAAGACGTCGACTTTGTCGGCAACGATGAAGGCCGAATAGAAGCCGACACCGAATTGACCGATCAGGTGCGAGTCTTTTTTCTGATCGCCAGACAGGTGTTTCATGAAATCGGCAGTGCCGGACTTGGCGATGGTACCCAGATGGGTCACTGCGTCTTCACGGCTCATGCCGATGCCGTTGTCTTCAAGGGTGACGGTTTTAGCGTCTTTGTCGAAGCTCACACGGATTTTCAGTTCAGCGCCGCCTTCCAGCAATTCAGGCTTGGCAAGCGCTTCAAAGCGTAACTTGTCGACAGCGTCAGAGGCGTTCGAGATCAATTCGCGAAGGAAAATTTCCTTGTTGGAATACAGCGAATGGATCATGAGGTGCAGCAGTTGCTTCACCTCGGTCTGGAAGCCCAGGGTTTCCTTTTGAGTTTCCACACTCATGGTCATCAAACTCCAATCAGATGGCATAAGCCGCGACCTTGAGGGTCGGCGGCGGGTTGTCCTCAGAGTTGGGGGCTGAGATCAGGATTTCAAGGGCTCCTCGATTTTGAAATGAGCCCGGGCCGTGGCAATGGGCTCGGCTTCGGTGCTTTGCCAGGCCGTAATCGCCACGTTTGCGACCCGGCGCCCCTGTCGGCACACCTGGCATCTGGCCCAGGTATCGCGAAACTGCCCCGCGCGCAAGTAGTCGAGGGAAAAGTCGATAATCTTCGGCACGCCCGGCGAACCGGTGAAAATCAGCAGGTGCAGTGCCGCCGAAAGCTCCATGAACCCGGCAATCACTCCGCCATGAATCGCCGGCAATAAAGGATTACCAATGTTGTCCTTGTTGGCCGGCAGACGAAACAGTAGCTCATCCCCCACCCGTGAACATTCGACGCCGATCAACCTGGCGTAGGGAATCAGCTGCAGCAGCGAGGCGTAGTCCCCCTGCGCATGAGCCTGTTGAAGTTGTTCCTTGAACGTGTCGGTCATTTCGCACCTCCGGCCATGGCGCCGCCAAAACCTTTAGTGCCTTTGATGCCCTTGCCCATGCGCATGAACGTGCCCACCACATGGGCGATGGGCTGTTCGGGATCGTCCTGGTAGGCAAAACCGCGCGCGAAGATCACGTCGGTGGTCACTCGGTAGCATTGGGCGAAGCCGTACACGTCCTTGTGCGGCTCGGCGGCGCGCATGTAGTCGATGCGCAAGTCGAGCGTCGGACAGACTTCGAATTCGGGCAGCACGCAAAGGGTGGCCATGCCGCAGGCGGTGTCCATCAGCGCGGTCACCGCTCCGCCATGAATCACCCCGGTTTGCGGATTGCCGACGATCTGCGGGCTGTAGGGCAGAATTACCGTCAACCCTTCGCTGCTGGCGCTGTGAACACGCATGCCGAGTACCTGACAATGCCGCAATGCCGACAGGAAGCGCGTCGCACGCTCAAAAACGGGGTTTTCGGCCATTTGATAAAACTCTTCTTAGTGTCCGGGCAAAGCAGCAGGCTAGAGGGCAAAAGTTCCGCTGCAAAACAAACTTATATATCTGTGCGAATTAAGGAACTTAACCCTGATCGCCGTGCTCGAAAGGCCAAGTAGATATTTCCATAAGGAGAAACACCCCATGCGTAAGACTTTAGCTATTGCCTTGATGTTGACCGCTACCCTCGGTCTCGCTGCCTGCGATAAAAAATCCGAGGACAAAGCTCAAGATGCCGCCAAACATTCCGAGCAAGCTCAGGAGAAAATGGGCGAAGCTCAGGATAAAGTGAACGAGGCTGCAAAAGAAAACGCCGAAGCTGCCAAAGCTCAGGCTGAATCGAACGCAGCAGCGGCAAAAGAAGCCGCTCCAGCTCCAGCGCCAGAAGCACCTAAAAACTAAAACCGTTTTTAGTGTGATAAAGAAAACCCGCCAAGTGCGGGTTTTCTTTTTATTGGCGATAAGTGTTAGAGCAAAATTGTTCTAAAAGTCGGACTAATCATCAGCAACAACGAACACACCAAACCCACAAACCACACCAGACTGCGCTGCCAGGCCAGATCTGCCCAATAGCACAGCAAGTAAATGATGCGCGCGATCACAAAGATGATTGCCAGCGTATCGATCAGCCATCCTGCCGTCTGCGTGGTGTGCGCCATCAACACCCCTACCGCGAACAATAAGAACGCCTCGAAACTGTTCTGGTGGGCCGCCAATGCACGGGCACCAAAGCCGGTAAGTTGCGCCTGCTGCTGGCGCGGCAGGTGATTGTTGTAACCCCCCTGCTCGTTCATGGCCTTGGCCACTGGAATCTTTGCCACGTAAATCAACAATGCGCTGATAAACACACACCAGAACGGAATACTCATCAAGCAGCCTCCTTGTTCGCTTCAGGCAATGGCGCCTCTGTAGGGGTATACACCATTACATCAAGAACGTCGGAGTGAAACTCGCGGCGATACAACACCAGCACGACGCCGGCACTCATCAGCATGAACAACCAGGGGCTGACGAACCACGCCAGCATGGTCATGCCAAAGTAATAGGAACGCAGACCGAAGTTGAACTGGTTGGCCGCCATGGAGATGACACGGGCGGCTCGGGAAGCGAAGGCTTTGCGCTCTTGCTCAGACACATGACGCTCGCCGACCATCGGCGCCGAGCCCACCAGAATCGCCGCAAAGTTGTACTGCCGCATGCACCAGCTGAACGTAAAGAACGCATAGACAAACACCAGCGCCAGGCACAACAACTTGATCTCCGACATCCCTTGGGAGGCCTGTTGCACCATCGGGATATCCGCCAGCAACGACACGGCTCTGTCGGACGCACCCAATACCGTGAGAATACCGGCCAGGATAATCAACGTGCTGGAAGCGAAGAACGAGGCGTTGCGTTCCAGGTTACCGATCACGCTGGCATCGGCAATGCGGTTGTCGCGCAACAGCATGCGGCGCATCCAGTCTTCGCGATACAAGTGCAACACGCTGGCCAGGCACGCGGTGTCGCGGGCCTTCCATGAAGCGTAACGGGTGTAACCGCCCCAGCAGACGACAAACCAGAGCGCGGCGAGGATGTGGATCAGATTGGCGTGGATGAACGACATGCAATTCCCTGTGAGACATTGGCAGTAGAACCTGTAGGAGCGAGCGATGCGGCGATCCGACTTGCCCGCGAAGACGGCGTGTCAGTCGATAATTTTTTTGCATGTGACACCGCCTTCGCGGGCAAGCCTCGCTCCTACACAGGTAGTGCTTCGACGTTAGCGCAAGGAAAAAGACACCGCATCCCGCCCATAAAAAAATGCCCCGTATCGATTGATACGGGGCATTTCCATTTGCAGCTCAAGGGCCCGCTTATGGCGGCCCATGAAGCAGCTTAAGCCAGCGCTTCTTCGCGCTTGCCCAATAGACGGTCGCAGACCACGGCGACTACCAGCGTCATGACCGACGGCACCAGCCACGCCAGACCCTGCTCGCTCAGCGGCAAGTGAGTCAGTTGAGTCGGCATCCAGTCAGCCAGACCGGCGCCCTTGAGGGCATCGATCAGACCGAAGATGAACGACACCAGCATCACCGGACCAACAATGCGGCCCTGCTCATGCCAGAGGTCCTTGCAGAAACTCAGCGCTACCAGGGCGATGCACGGCGGGTAGATGGCGGTCAGCACCGGGATCGAGAACGCGATCAGCTTAGTGAGGCCCAGATTGGACACCAACAGCGAGAATGCAGCCAGGATGATCACCAGTGTCTTGTAGGACAGTGGCAGTACACGGCTGAAGTATTCGGCACAGGCGCATGTCAGACCGACCGCTGTCACCAGGCAGGCCAGGGAGATCAGCACCGCAAGGAAACCGCTGCCCAACGAACCAAAGGTGTGTTGAACGTACGCATGCAATACCGCCGCGCCGTTGGCAGCACCGGCGGCTACTTCATGGCTGCCCGAACCGAGGCGGAACAGACTGACATAAACCAGCGCCAGACCCACGCCAGCAATCAGCCCGGCAATGATCGCGTAACGGGTGATCAACGCCGGTGATTCCACGCCACGGGAGCGGATTGCATTGACGATGACAATGCCGAATACCAGCGCGCCCAGGGTATCCATGGTCAGGTAACCATTGATAAAGCCTTGGGAGAACGGTGCTGCGACATATTCAGGAGTGGCCACGCCAATATCACCGGCCGGCAACGCGAACGCGGCGATGCCGAGAGCGGCCAGGGCGATGATCTTCAGCGGTGCAAGGAAACGTCCTACGGTATCGAGCAGGCGGCCCGGATAGAGCGAGATGAAGAACACCACCAGGAAGTACACCGAGCTATAGAGAAACAGCGCCAGCGGGCTCTCGCCAGTCAGCGGCGCCAAACCCACCTCGAACGACACGGTCGCGGTGCGCGGGGTCGCGAACAACGGGCCGACAGCGAGGTAGCACGCGGCTGCCAGGAGGCCACCGGCGACTTTACCGATCGGGCTGCTCAAGGCATCCATTGCACCACCGACCTTGGCCAGGGCGACAACGGTGATCACCGGCAAACCCACCGCGGTAATCAGAAAACCCAGCGCCGCCATCCAGACATTAGGCCCGGACTGCAAACCGACGATAGGCGGGAAGATGATGTTGCCAGCCCCGACAAACAGGGCAAACGTCATAAAACCCAGTGCCAGGATGTCCTGGCCTTTCAACACTTTCATTAAGGAAATACCACACTACTGAATCGGAATTTAGAGAGGGATTTCCCTTATGGGTGAGGGAAATGCTGTCGGCCCGTATAGGACTAACCCGTTTAGCGCGTCGCTGCCTTGTGGGCCGCGGACGCAAAAATGGCTGCTAGCCTAACGAATTTGCACGACAAACGCACTGTTAGGGTGCGATCTATCCGATACGCGACACTTCAATGTCGCGTTTACATATAAAAAGATCAAAAGATCGCAGCCTCGTTGCACTCGACAGCTCCTACAGGGGATACGAAACCTTGTAGGAGCTGTCGAGTGCAACGAGGCTGCGATCTTTTGATTTTCGCAAATGACAAAGGCCACCCGAAGGTGGCCTTTGTCAGCAGAGTTACAAGCTAAGCGCGAGGCTTACTTGATCGCCCAACCGGTCAGCTCGGACAAAGCCTTGCCGATGTCTGCCAGCGAACGCACGGTTTTAACGCCTGCGTCTTCCAGGGCAGCAAACTTCTCGTCTGCAGTGCCTTTGCCGCCAGAGATGATTGCGCCAGCATGGCCCATGCGCTTGCCCGCAGGGGCAGTCACACCAGCGATGTAGGAAACAACCGGCTTGGTCACGTTTGCCTTGATGTAGGCAGCCGCTTCTTCTTCAGCCGAACCGCCGATCTCACCGATCATTACGATCGCTTCGGTCTTCGGGTCTTCCTGGAACAACTTCAGGATGTCGATGAAGTTCGAACCCGGGATCGGGTCACCACCGATGCCGACGCAAGTCGACTGACCGAAACCGGCGTCAGTAGTCTGCTTCACAGCTTCGTAGGTCAGGGTGCCGGAACGGGAAACGATACCGACCTTGCCTGGCAAGTGAATGTGACCAGGCATGATGCCGATCTTGCATTCGCCTGGAGTGATCACGCCTGGGCAGTTAGGACCGATCAGGACTACGCCCAGCTCGTCGCACTTGACCTTGGCATCCAGCATGTCCAGGGTAGGAATGCCTTCAGTGATGCAAACGATCAGCTTGATGCCGCCGAAGGCTGCTTCCAGGATGGAGTCCTTGCAGAAAGGAGCTGGAACGTAGATCACGCTGGCGGTGGCGCCAGTGGCAGCTACAGCGTCTTTCACGGTGTTGAACACTGGCAGACCCAGGTGCTCGGTGCCGCCTTTGCCTGGAGTTACACCACCAACCATCTTGGTGCCGTACTCGATGGCTTGCTGGGTGTGGAAACTACCTTGCGAACCGGTAATGCCCTGGCAGATAACTTTGGTGTCTTTATTGATCAGGACGCTCATTATTTGCCCTCCGCAGCTTTAACGACTTGTTGAGCAGCGTCGGTCAGGCTGGTAGCAGCGATGATGTTCAAACCGCTTTCTGCCAGTACTTTAGCGCCCAGCTCAGCGTTGTTGCCTTCAAGGCGAACAACAACCGGGATTTTCACGCCGACTTCTTTCACAGCGCCGATGATGCCTTCAGCAATCATGTCGCAACGAACGATGCCGCCGAAGATGTTGACCAATACTGCAGCGACGTTAGTGTCGGACAGGATGATCTTGAACGCTTCGGTAACGCGTTCTTTGGTAGCACCGCCGCCCACGTCGAGGAAGTTGGCTGGTTTGCCGCCATGCAGGTTGACGATGTCCATGGTACCCATGGCCAGGCCAGCACCGTTGACCATGCAGCCGATGTTGCCTTCCAGTGCTACGTAGTTCAGTTCGAACTTGGCAGCGTGCGCTTCGCGCGGATCGTCTTGCGACGGATCGTGGAAAGTCTTCAGCTTAGGCTGACGGTACATGGCGTTGGCGTCGATGTTGATCTTGGCATCGAGGCAATGCAGATCGCCGTCAGCCTTGATCACCAGCGGGTTCACTTCCAGCAGAGCCAGGTCGTGATCCTTGAACAGCTTGGCCAGACCTACGAAGATCTTGGCGAACTGAGCAACTTGCTTGCCTTCCAGACCCAGCTGGAATGCCAGCTCGCGACCCTGGAATGGCTGAGCGCCAACCAGTGGATCGATAGTGGCCTTGAGAATTTTCTCAGGGGTGTCGTGAGCGATTTTCTCGATGTCCACGCCACCTTCGGTGGAAGCCATGAACACGATGCGACGGCTCGAACGGTCAACGACAGCGCCCAGGTACAGCTCTTTAGCGATATCAGTGCACGACTCAACCAGGATCTTGGTGACTGGCTGACCATTGGCATCAGTCTGGTAAGTCACCAGACGCTTGCCCAACCACTGTTGAGCGAATGCTTTGGCGTCTTCTTTGCTGCGAACCAGCTTTACGCCGCCCGCTTTACCGCGACCACCAGCGTGGACCTGGGCTTTGACAACCCACTCGGTGCCGCCGATTTTGTCGCAAGCTTCTGCTGCTGCTTCCGGGGTGTCTACTGCGTAACCGGTCGAAACTGGCAGGCCGTATTCAGCGAACAGCTGCTTACCCTGATACTCGTGAAGATTCATGCTTATTACCGTCTTCGTTAGGTACTGCGCATTCGGTGCTGCACTTGTTCAAGTGCCGCACCACCTGTGACTGCTGCTTGCGTAACCTTTCCGGACAACCGGTGCAGCTACGCAAGACTGCGTCCAGCGGATATTCCGCGGTGAGTCTTGCATGCAAGGCTCACGACGGGCCATACCGCCGTGGTTTCTTATTGTCTTAACGCTTCTTGCGGTTGGCGATGTGGATGGCGCCGCCATTCACAGCCAAAGCTGCTTCGTGCAAGGCTTCAGACAGGGTCGGATGGGAGAAAACCATCATGCCCAGGTCTTCAGCGCTGGTGCCGAACTCCATACCGATCGCGCCCTGCTGAACCAGTTCTGCAGCGCTCGGGCCAATCACGTGGACGCCCAATACGCGGTCAGTCTTGGCATCGGCAATGACTTTCACGAAACCGCCGGTGTCGTTGGCTGCCATGGCACGGCCACTGGCTGCGAACGGGAAGGTGCCAACGTTAACTTCAACGCCTTCAGCCTTCAAGGTCTGCTCGGTTTTGCCGACCCACGCGATTTCCGGGTGAGTATAAATAACTGACGGGATCAAATCATAGTTCATCTGGGCTTTGTGGCCCTTGATGCGCTCAACGACCATGATGCCCTCTTCCGAGGCTTTGTGTGCCAGCATCATGCCGCGAACCACGTCACCGATGGCGTAAACGCCCGGTACGGTGGTGGCGCAGTGATCGTCAACGTGCACGAAACCGCGCTCGTCCAGGGTCACGCCGCAATCGGCAGCCAGCAGATCAGTGGTCACCGGACGGCGACCAACGGCTACGATCAGCTTGTCGAAAGTGATGTTCTGTTCGCCGTTGGCATCGGTGTAGTTCACAACGACTTCGTCGCCGTTCACTTTGGAACCGGTAACGCGAGCACCCAACTTGATGTCCAGACCTTGTTTGGTCAGGGTTTTCAGCGCTTCCTTGGAAACGGCGGCGTCAGCGGCCATCAGGAAGGTGTCCAGCGCTTCGAGAACGGTAACTTCTGCGCCCAGACGGGACCAGACCGAACCCAGTTCCAGGCCGATCACGCCAGCGCCAATCACGCCCAGACGTTTTGGAACCGATTGGAATTCCAGAGCGCCAGTGGAGTCGACGATCACATTCTGGTCGACCGGAGCCGGTGGAATGTCGATCGGACGCGAACCTGGAGCCAGAATCACGTTCTCGGCTTCAATGATTTCTACCGAACCGTCAGGCTTGGTGACTTCGACTTTCTTGCCGGCCAGCAATTTGCCGTGGCCCTGGATCGAGGTCACACCGTTAGCCTTGAACAGGGTGGCAACACCCGAGGTCAGGCCTTTGACGATGGTGGATTTGCGGCCGACCATCGCTGCCACGTCCATGGTCACGCCAGCGTGGTTGATACCGTGGATCGCGAAGCCTTCTTTGGCTTCCTTGTATTTCCAGGAGCTGTCCAGCAGCGCCTTGGATGGAATGCAGCCGACGTTCAGGCAAGTACCGCCGAGGGCCAGTTTGCCTTCCTTGTCGGTGTATTTCTCGATGCAGGCAGTGGAGAGGCCCAGTTGCGCTGCTTTAATGGCAGCCACGTAGCCGCCAGGGCCCGCGCCAATCACTACCACGTCGAATTTCTGAGTCATGTGTCATTCCTTCTCGAATCAAACCGGACGATCCCTTTTGAGGACCGTCGTGGGACGAAGCTGGTCATTACAGAAGAGCCGCTCATCACTGAACGGCCCGTGCAACGAAATCAGATATCCAGCAGCAAACGAGCCGGGTCTTCCAGCAGGTTCTTGATGGTAACCAGGAAGGTCACAGCTTCTTTGCCGTCGATCAAACGGTGATCGTAGGACAGAGCGAGGTACATCATCGGACGGATAACGACTTGACCGTTGATCGCCATAGGACGCTGCAGAATGTTGTGCATGCCCAGGATGGCCGCTTGTGGCGGGTTGACGATCGGGGTCGACATCATCGAACCGAAGGTACCACCGTTGGTGATGGTGAACGTACCACCGGTCATTTCGTCCATCGACAGCTTGCCGTCACGAGCCTTCTTGCCAAAGGTGGCGATGCCGCCTTCGATTTCAGCCAGGCTCATCAGTTCGGCGTTACGCAGAACCGGTACAACCAGGCCGCGGTCGCTGGAAACAGCAACACCGACGTCAGCGTAGCCGTGATAAACGATGTCAGCACCGTCGATCGACGCGTTGACAGCCGGGAAGCGTTTCAGCGCTTCGGTGGCAGCCTTGACGAAGAACGACATGAAGCCCAGGCGCACGCCGTTGTGGGACTTCTCGAACAGATCCTTGTACTTCGAACGCAGGGCCATGACTTCGGTCATGTCGACTTCGTTGAAAGTGGTCAGCATCGCCATGTTCGATTGAGCTTCAACCAGACGCTTGGCAACGGTGGCGCGCACGCGGGTCATCGGTACGCGTTTTTCTACGCGATCACCGGCAGCGAATACCGGGGCAGCGGCAGCAGGTGCAGCAGCCTTGGCAGGTGCGGCAGCCGGCGCGGCTTTCTTGGCGGCAACAGCTGCTACCACGTCTTCCTTGGTCACACGACCGCCTTTGCCAGTGCCGGCAACGGAAGCGATGTTGATGCCGTTTTCTTCAGCCAGCTTGCGAGCAGCCGGTGCAGCAACAGGATCTTCTTCGCCCGCTTCGGCTGGAGCAGCGGCAGCAGGTGCAGCAGCGGCGGCTGGAGCAGCGGCAGCAGCACTGCCCTCACCGATGGAGCCCAGAACTTCGTCGGACAGAACGGTGTCGCCTTCGTTCTTGACGATAGCGCCCAGCACGCCGTCAGCGGTAGCCAACACTTCCAGTACGACTTTGTCGGTTTCGATGTCGACGATCAGTTCGTCACGCTTGACGGCGTCGCCCGGTTTTTTGTGCCAAGTGGCAACGGTGCCATCGGCAACCGATTCCGGGAAAGTGGGGGCTTTGATTTCGATAGCCATTATCTGTGAGTCCTTAAATTCGGTTTCAGGTGCGCGAAGGCGTTAAACAGTAAAGGCGTCTTGCAGCAGTTGTTCCTGCTGCTCAGCGTGCATCGATGCGTAACCACAAGCAGGTGCAGCAGAAGCATCACGGCCCGCGTACTCAAGTACGAGAGACTTGTCGTGATTGCCAACGATGCGGCGCATGTGGTGTTGGCTGCAGTACCAGGCACCCTGGTTCATCGGCTCTTCCTGACACCAAACGATATGTTTGAGGTTGGTGTACGGAGCCAGGACTTCGTTCAAGTCGTCCTCAGGGAATGGGTACAGCTGCTCGATACGCACGATGGCGATGTCATCACGACCTTCGGCACGGCGTTTTTCCAGCAGGTCGTAGTAGACCTTGCCGCTACACAGAACAACGCGCTCGACCTTTTTCGGGTCCAGGGCATCGATTTCCGGGATAACAGTCTGGAACGAACCTTCGGCCAGATCTTCCAGGGTCGAGATGGCCAGTTTGTGACGCAGCAGCGACTTCGGAGTCAGAACGATCAACGGCTTGCGCAGCGGGCGAATCACCTGACGACGCAGCAAGTGGTAGATCTGAGCCGGCGTAGTCGGCACGGCTACCTGAATATTGTGCTCGGCGCACAGCTGCAGGTAACGCTCCAGACGAGCCGAAGAGTGCTCCGGACCCTGACCTTCATAACCGTGCGGCAGCAGCATGGTCAGACCGCAGAGACGACCCCACTTGTGCTCGCCACTGGTGATGAACTGGTCGATGACCACTTGGGCACCGTTGGCGAAGTCGCCGAACTGGGCTTCCCAGATCACCAGCGCCTCAGGCGTGGTGGTCGAGTAACCGTATTCGAACGCCAGCACGGCTTCTTCGGACAGGAACGAATCGTACAGGTCGAAACGTGGCTGGCCCTTGTACAGGTTTTGCAGAGGGACGTAGGTACCCGCGTCTTTCTGGTTGTGCAAGACAGCGTGACGGTGCGAGAACGTACCGCGACCGATGTCCTGACCCGTCATGCGAATCGGGTGACCTTCGAACGCCAGGGTCGCGTACGCCATGGTTTCGGCGTAACCCCAGTTGATCGGCAGGCCGCCGGCTTGCATTTTCTGACGGTCTTCGTAGATTTTCGAGACCTGGCGCTGAACCACGAAGCCTTCCGGAATTTCCAGCAGCTTGGCGGACAGTTCCTGCAAGGTTTTCAGATCGAAGCGAGTGTCATGACGCGCAGTCCAGGCGTGGCCCAGATACGGACGCCAGTCCACGAACAACTCTTTGTTCGGCTCTTTGACCAGGCTTTTTACTACGTGCAGACCGTTGTCCAGCGCATTGCGGTATTCGTCGACTTTCGCCTGAACACGCTCTGCGTCCAGCACACCGCCCTGGGTCAGACGATCGGCATACAGCTCACGGGTGGTGCGCTGTTTGGTGATCTGCTGATACATGATTGGCTGGGTGCCGCTAGGCTCGTCGGCCTCGTTGTGGCCGCGACGACGGTAGCAGACCAGGTCGATGACCACGTCACGCTTGAACTGCATGCGGTAGTCGATGGCCAGTTGGGTCACGAACAATACGGCTTCCGGATCATCACCATTTACATGGAGGATCGGCGCCTGGATCATCTTCGCAACGTCGGTCGCGTACTCGGTGGAGCGCGAGTCCAGCGGGTTGCTGATGGTGAAACCGACCTGGTTGTTGATCACGATGTGCACGGTGCCGCCGGTCTTGAAACCGCGGGTCTGCGACATCTGGAAGGTTTCCATCACCACACCCTGACCGGCGAATGCCGCGTCACCGTGGATGGAGATCGGCAGAACCTTCTCACCGGTAGGGTCGTTACGACGATCCTGACGGGCGCGAACCGAACCCTCGACCACCGGGGAAACGATTTCCAGGTGGGACGGGTTGAACGCCATGGCCAGGTGAACCTCACCGCCGGTGGTCATCACGTTGGACGAGAAGCCCTGGTGATATTTAACGTCACCGGAACCCAGCTCGACCTTCTTCTTGCCTTCGAACTCGTCGAACAGCTCGCGCGGGTTCTTGCCGAAGGTGTTGACCAGTACGTTCAGACGACCACGGTGGGCCATGCCGATGACGATTTCCTTGGTGCCGTAGGACCCGGAACGCTGGATCAACTCGTCGAGCATCGGAATCAGGCTCTCGCCGCCTTCCAGACCGAAACGCTTGGTACCCGGGTATTTGGTCCCGAGGTATTTTTCAAGACCTTCGCCGGCGGTGACGCGTTCGAGCAGGTGGCCCTTGATGTCGGCGGAGTACGTCGGACGGCCGCGCACGCTTTCCAGACGCTGCTGGAACCACTGGCGCTGCTCGGAATCGGTGATATGCGTAAATTCAGCGCCGATGGTGCGGCAATATGTCTGCTGCAACGCTTCGTGAATTTCGCGTAGGCTCGCCTCCTCTTTGCCGATGAACAGGTCGCCGGCACGGAAGGTCGTATCAAGATCGGCATTGGTCAAGCCGTAATGATTGATCGACAGGTCTGCAGGTGCAGGACGCTGCCACAGCCCCAGCGGGTCAAGCTGGGCTGCCTGGTGGCCACGCATACGGTAGGCCTGGATCAATCGCAGCACTTCAACTTGCTTCTTCTCGTGCTCACTGCTCACGCTGCCGGCGGAAACCGGTTGGGCGCGGCGCTGGTTCTTTGCCAGCAAGACGAAATGATCGCGAATTGTGGAGTGCGAAACATCAGTGGCAGGGTTGCCGTCAGCAGGCAACTTCTGGAAGTAGGTGCGCCATTCTTCTGGCACAGCGTTAGGGTCGTGCAGGTAGAGCTCGTAGAGCTCTTCCACATAGGCAGCGTTACTACCGGATAGGTAGGCGCTGTTCCACATGCGCTGCATCACGCTTTCTTGCATGCTTGGTCACCCTCGGTTAGGGGAACACCACCGGCGTCGACACCGAGCAAACTTGCAGAAGTCCGAATGCAGCGACTAAAACAAGCCACTTAGGATCACGCTGATAGTCCGGGTACCAGCCCGGATGCCCCTGCTTGTCTCATTTCTTCAAAATAAGAGCGGCAGCCTTTTAAGCTGCTGCCCAGGTTAAAACTACGGCGCCGGTTGAAGCCTGCGCCGCAGCATCTACGGTATTGCGGTCCTACGGGTACAGCAGCTGAATCACACGCCGCTTTGCAGCAACATGTTACGGATGTGACCGATAGCCCTAGTCGGGTTCAGGCCTTTCGGACATACGTTGACGCAGTTCATGATGCTCCGGCAGCGGAATACGCTGAACGGGTCATCCAGCGCAGCCAGACGTTCGGACGTCTTGGTGTCGCGGCTGTCGGCCAGGAAGCGGTACGCTTGCAGCAGGGCAGCTGGACCCAGGAACTTGTCCGGGTTCCACCAGAAGGACGGGCACGAAGTCGAGCAGCAAGCGCACAGGATGCACTCGTACAGACCGTCGAGTTTTTCACGCTCTTCAGGGGACTGCAGACGCTCGATGGCCGGAGCCGGCGTGTCGTTCTGCAGGTATGGCTTAACCTTTTCGTATTGCTTGTAGAAGATGCTCATATCGACGACCAAGTCACGGATAACCGGCAAACCTGGCAGAGGACGAACGATCAACTTGTTACCTTTTACAACGGCAGACAGCGGCGTAACGCACGCCAGGCCGTTCTTGCCGTTGATGTTCATGCCGTCGGAACCGCAAACACCTTCACGGCAAGAGCGACGATAGGAGAAACCTTCGTCCTGCTCTTTGATCAGGGCCAGCACGTCCAGCACCATCAGGTCTTTACCACCGGTATCAACCTGGAATTCCTGCATGAACGGCGCAGCGTCCTGATCAGGGTTGTAACGATAAACACTGACTTTCAACATGGCGGCCACCCTTAATAAGTCCGAATCTTGGGTTCAAAAGTCGGGACAGTTTTCGGCGAGAAGTTCACGGCACGCTTGGTAACGCGCTTGTCACCCGGGAAGTACAGGGTGTGGCACAGCCAGTTTTCGTCGTCACGGTCTTCGAAATCTTCACGGGCGTGAGCACCGCGGGACTCTTTACGCACTTCTGCAGCAATGGCGGTAGCTTCGGCCACTTCCAGCAGGTTCTGCAGTTCCAGCGCTTCGATACGCGCGGTGTTGAACGCCTGGCTCTTGTCATTGATCTTGACGTTGGCAATACGGCCACGCAGATCAGCCAGCTGAGCAATACCCTTCTGCATGTATTCGCCGGTGCGGAACACACCGAAGTAGTTCTGCATGCAGTTTTGCAGCTCGCGACGCAGGGTTGCGACGTCTTCACCTTCAGTACGCTCGTTCAGAGCGGACAGGCGTGCCAGAGCAGCTTCGATGTCGGCGTCGGTAGCGTCGTCGTATTCGATACCGTCGGTCAGCGCTTTTTCCAGGTGCAGGCCGGCAGCACGGCCGAATACCACCAGGTCGAGCAGCGAGTTGCCGCCCAGACGGTTGGCACCGTGAACCGATACGCAAGCCACTTCACCGACCGCGAACAGGCCTGGAATGATGGTGTCTACGCCGTCGGCGTCCTGAGTGATCGCCTGGCCATGAATGTTGGTGGCAACGCCGCCCATCATATAGTGGCAGGTCGGAACGACCGGAACCGGAGCGACCACCGGGTCGACGTGTGCGAAAGTCTTCGACAATTCGCAGATGCCTGGCAGGCGGCTGTGCAGCACTTCCTCGCCCAGGTGGTCGAGTTTGAGCATTACGTGGTCGCCATTCGGACCGCAACCGTTGCCGGCGATGATTTCTTTAACCATCGAACGGGCAACAACGTCACGACCGGCAAGGTCTTTGGCGTTCGGAGCATAACGCTCCATGAAACGCTCGCCGTGCTTGTTGATCAGGTAACCACCTTCACCACGGCAACCTTCAGTAACCAGTACACCGGCGCCGGCAATGCCGGTCGGGTGGAACTGCCACATTTCGATGTCTTGTACCGGTACGCCGGCACGCAGCGCCATACCAACGCCGTCACCGGTGTTGATCAGGGCGTTGGTGGTCGAAGCGTAGATACGACCTGCACCGCCGGTAGCCAGTACGGTGGCCTTGGCACGGATGTAGGTGGTTTCGCCAGTTTCGATGCAGATGGCAATCACGCCAACGAACTCGCCTTCGCCGTTCTTCACCAGATCGACAGCGTAGTACTCGTTCAGGAACACGGTACCGGCTTTCAGGTTGCCCTGATAAAGGGTATGCAGCAGCGCGTGACCGGTACGGTCGGAAGCGGCGCAGGTACGGGCGGCCTGGCCACCTTTACCGTAGTCCTTGGACTGACCACCGAACGGACGCTGATAGATACGACCTTGTTCGGTACGCGAGAATGGCATACCCATGTGGTCCAACTCGTATACGGCGGCAGGACCTTCCTGACACATGTATTCGATAGCGTCCTGGTCACCGATGTAGTCGGAACCCTTGACGGTATCGTACATGTGCCAGCGCCAGTCATCGTTCGGATCGGCAGACGCGATGGCGCAGGTGATGCCGCCCTGGGCCGATACGGTGTGCGAACGAGTCGGGAAAACCTTGGTGATCACGGCAGTCTTGTGACCGCCCTGCGCCAGTTGCAGCGCTGCGCGCATGCCGGCACCGCCACCACCAATGATGATGGCGTCGAAAGAAATCGTTGGAATGTTAGCCATGAATCAGATACCCCAGAGAATCTGCACACCCCAGACGAAGTAAGCGAACATCGCAACGCCGCATACTGCCTGGAAAAGGAAACGTACTGCAGTCGCGGACTTGCCCAGCGCCATTGGCGTCAGGTAGTCAGTCGCGATGGTCCACATGCCGACCCAGGCGTGAGCGCCGAGGGCTACAAGGGCCAGCAGACTGAAGATACGCATCCCGTTGTGGGCGAACAGGGCATGCCATTGGTCGTAGCCAATGCCTGGATTCGCAACGAGGTATCCGATCAGGAAGATGAAATAAGCCGCGAGAACGACCGCAGACACACGCTGTGCCATCCAGTCATAGAGGCCCGAACGCGAAAGGTTCGTAACGCTGGTTACCATATCCAAACTCCTGCCAGAACGATCAACACCGCAGACACGGCGATAATGATTTTCGAGCCCAGCGTGCCGCCTTCCAGCGTCTCACCGATGCCCATATCCATGATCAAATGGCGCACACCAGCTACCAGGTGATATAGAAGAGCGGACAGGAGGCCCCATGCTACGAACTTGGCCAGCGGACTGGTCAAGCATGCCTTCACGTCGGCAAAACCTTCCTCGGAACCCAGAGACTTGCCCAATGCATACAGCATGAAGCCAAGGCCCAGGAAGAGGATGATGCCGGAAACACGGTGAAGAAACGACGTAACGCCGGTGATGGGGAGTTTGATGGTCCTTAGGTCTAGGTTTACAGGTCGTTGGCTTTTCACGGCTTTTTTTTCACACTGAAGAGCCCCTAACAATCAGGGCAAAGTTGTTGGGGAGTGCACTGGTCAGGTAACCACCACCCAGGGATGCGACCCCCAATAAAGCAGGCCCAAAAGCCCCTGGCGGTCGGTGGCCGAGTATAGACAGTTAGGCTACTAATGACAACGCGTTCACCTTCCCCTAATAGCTGATTGCACAAGCGGGATAAAAGGCGTAAATGGCAGTCAATTTCGAGGAAAAAGTCCGGTTAAAGCCTTCTGGAGCAAGACTTTAGGCAAATTGACATTCGAATTTATCTCACTATAGTGGTGCGGGCCCTGCGTGGGGGGTCTGTCTGATGATTTCAAGCATAAATAGGAGGCCACATGGCTGACAAAAAAGCGCAGTTGATCATCGAGGGCGCAGCCCCCGTCGAGCTGCCCATTTTAACCGGCACCGTTGGTCCCGATGTTATCGACGTTCGGGGCCTGACGGCCACGGGCCGTTTCACCTTTGACCCTGGTTTCATGTCGACTGCCTCCTGCGAGTCGAAGATCACCTATATCGACGGCGACAACGGCATTCTGCTGCACCGCGGCTACCCGATCGAACAGCTGGCTGAAAAGTCGGACTACCTGGAAACCTGCTATCTGCTGCTCAACGGCGAATTGCCGACCGCAGAACAGAAGGCCCAGTTCGTCGGCACCGTGAAGAACCACACCATGGTTCACGAGCAGTTGAAGACCTTCTTCAACGGCTTCCGTCGCGACGCCCACCCGATGGCCGTCATGTGCGGCGTAGTGGGCGCCCTCTCGGCTTTCTACCACGACTCCCTCGACATCAATAACCCGCAGCATCGCGAAATCTCCGCGATCCGCCTGGTTGCCAAGATGCCGACCCTGGCCGCAATGGTTTACAAGTACTCCATGGGCCAACCCATGATGTACCCGCGCAACGATTTGTCGTACGCGGAAAACTTCCTGCACATGATGTTCAACACCCCGTGCGAGATCAAACCGATCAGCCCGGTACTCGCCAAGGCCATGGACCGGATTTTCATCCTCCATGCCGACCACGAGCAGAACGCATCGACCTCTACCGTGCGTCTGGCCGGTTCGTCGGGTGCCAACCCGTTCGCCTGTATCGCCGCCGGTATCGCTGCACTGTGGGGCCCTGCCCACGGCGGTGCGAACGAAGCTGTTCTGACCATGCTGGACGAGATTGGCGATGTTTCGAACATCGACACGTATATCGCCAAGGCCAAGGACAAGAACGATCCGTTCAAATTGATGGGCTTCGGTCACCGGGTTTACAAAAACCGCGACCCACGCGCCACCGTCATGAAGCAGACCTGCGACGAAGTACTGAAAGAACTGGGCATCACCAACGATCCGCAACTCGAACTGGCCATGCGCCTGGAAGAGATCGCCCTGACTGACCCGTACTTCATCGAACGCTCGCTGTACCCGAACGTCGATTTCTACTCGGGGATTATCCTCAAGGCGATCGGTATTCCGACCAGTATGTTCACCGTGATCTTCGCCCTGGCGCGGACTGTCGGCTGGATTTCCCACTGGAAGGAAATGCTCTCCAGCCCGTACAAGATTGGCCGCCCACGTCAGTTGTACACTGGCTATGAGTCGCGCGATATCATCAAGCTGGAAGATCGCGAATAAGAGCTGTCTTGCGATAATGTCTTGAGCTGTACCGGATACGGCCTCTATGTAGATAGGGGCCGTTTTTGTTTGTGGGCCTTGCGTGCCCCTCCCGGCTCTTTGGTCGTGTACATATCCATTTCTGCGGTCATGGCTTCTATTGGTTTCGCTTTTACAGCGAGTCACTTTCGAAAAGCGCGAAAGTAACCAAAGCGCTTTTGCCCCTGTCGTTCGGTGCCTCGCCTAGGCTCGGCATGCCCTCGCTCCGGCCCTGCTCCGTGGGCCCGCCGCGATCGGCCATCCATGGCCGTGCGCGGCTAACCCGGCATCCATGCCGGGTTGCCCACTGCGCAGAACCTCCACTCGGCCTCTCGAGGGGGCGGTGCATCAAGATCAAAAGCTGCAGGCGAGCTAACGCTCGGCCTGTTGAGTGGTGAAAAGCGCTGTCGTACGCCGATCTATTGTGGGAGCTGGCTTGCCTGCGATGGCAATCTGTCAGCCGACCCATCTTCGCCGGATGTACCCAACCCAACGGTGGGAGCGGGCTTGCTCGCGAAGCTGTTGATCTTGCCGTTGCCGTGGCTTTGGCTTTGGCTTTGGCTTTTGATCTTGATCTGCCGCCCCTTTCCCAGAGGCCGAACGCAGGTATTGCGTAGGGGGCACCGCGGCAAGGATGCCGCGGTAGCCGCCCCCGGCCATGGATGGCCGATGGCGGCGGGCCCCCGGAGCAATGCCGGAGTGAGGGCATGCCGAGCCTGGGCGAGGCACCGAATGGCGGGGCAAAGCCTTTTGGTTCCTTTTCGGCGTTTGGAAAAGGGACTCGCTGTAAGAGCGAAACCGCCAGCGGCCGTGACCGCAGAAACGGATATGTACACGATCAAAAATACCGGTCGGCTATCAAGACGCCTTCGCGGGCAAGCCTCGCTCCTACAAGGGGCGATAACCGCCCAATAAAAAATGCCCCGATCTCTCGACCAGGGCATTTTGTGTAGCTCAGCTTATATATAGAAACTCAAAGCCTCAGTGCGAAACCGCCCCACTCGCCCCCAACCCGGTCTGCGAACGAACAAACTGCGGGAAGAACAGCGCACGTTCGTTCACACCCTCGGCTGACTTATCGGTGATCGAGAAGAACCAGATCCCGACAAACGCAATGGCCATGGAGAACAGCGCCGGGTATTCATACGGGAAGATCGCCTTCTCGTGACCCATGATCTGTACCCAGATGGTTGGCCCAAGCACCATCAAGCCAACAGCACTGACCAGACCCAGCCATCCGCCGATCATCGCACCGCGAGTCGTCAGCTTCTTCCAGTACATGGAAAGCAGCAGCACCGGGAAGTTACAGCTCGCCGCGATAGAGAACGCCAGGCCCACCATGAACGCGATGTTCTGCTTCTCGAACAGAATGCCCAAGCCGATCGCCAGCACCGCCAGAGCGATGGTGGTGATTTTCGAGACACGGATCTCGTCCTTCTCGTTGGCCTTGCCCTTCTTGATCACACTGGCATACAGGTCATGGGACACCGCCGAAGCACCGGCCAGGGTCAGACCAGCGACTACCGCCAGGATGGTCGCGAACGCCACCGCCGAGATGAAGCCCAGGAAGATACTGCCCCCGACCGCGTTGGACAGGTGCACCGCCGCCATGTTGTTGCCGCCCAACAGCGCGCCAGCCGCATCTTTGAAGGCAGGGTTGGTGCTGACCAGCAGGATCGCGCCGAAGCCGATGATGAAGGTCAGGATGTAGAAGTAGCCAATGAAGCCGGTTGCATACAACACGCTCTTGCGAGCTTCTTTCGCGTCACTCACGGTGAAGAAGCGCATCAGGATGTGCGGCAGGCCAGCGGTACCGAACATCAGCGCCAGACCAAGGGAGAAGGCGGAGATCGGGTCTTTCACCAGACCGCCGGGGCTCATGATTGCCTCACCTTTAGGGTGAACCTTGATCGCCTCGGAGAACAGCGCGTTGAAGTCGAAGTTGACGTGTTTCATTACCATCAGCGCCATGAACGAGGCACCGGACAGCAGCAACACAGCCTTGATGATCTGTACCCAAGTGGTCGCCAGCATGCCGCCGAACAGCACGTAGGCGCACATCAGGATACCCACCAGGATCACCGCAACGTGGTAGTCCAGGCCGAACAGCAGCTGAATCAGCTTGCCGGCACCCACCATTTGCGCGATCAGGTAGAACGCCACCACCACCAGCGAACCGCATGCCGACAGCGAGCGAATCTGGGTTTGCCCAAGGCGGTAGGACGCCACGTCGGCAAAGGTGTACTTGCCCAGGTTGCGCAGGCGCTCGGCGATCAGGAACAGAATGATCGGCCAGCCTACCAGGAAGCCAATCGAGTAGATCAGGCCGTCGTAGCCAGAGGTGAACACCAGGGCGGAAATACCCAGGAAGGACGCCGCGGACATGTAGTCACCGGCAATCGCCAGACCGTTCTGGAAACCGGTGATCTTGCCGCCCGCCGCATAGTAGTCGGCGGCCGAGTTGTTTTTCTTGGAAGCCCAGTAAGTGATATATAAAGTCGCGCCGACGAACGCCACAAACATCAGGATCGCCGCGACGTTCAGGGGTTGTTTGGCCACTGCACCGGTCAAGGCGTCAGCCGCCCAGGCGCCAGGTGCAAAAGCCGCGATGCTCAATAGAGCCATTAGACGCCGGATCATTGCTGAGCCTCCTTGAGAATCGCATTGTTCAAGTCGTCGAATTCGCCGTTGGCGCGTCGCACGTAGATGCCCGTCAGGATAAAGGCCGAAATGATCAGCCCGACACCGATCGGAATGCCCCAGGTAATGGAGGACTCGGGGCTGATTTTCGCGCCCAGGATATGCGGCCCGTAAGCAATCAACAGGATGAATCCGGCGTACAGCCCAAGCATGATCGCTGAAAGAATCCAGGCGAATCGCTCTCTCTTGCTGACCAGCTCCTTGAAGCGCGAGCTGTTTTGAATCGAGAGGTAAATGCTGTCGTTCATTGTTTTTATCCTCGCAGCACAGATTTAGTTGGAACGGTATCCACTCTATGCGGCTGCCGGACAGGTTCCAGACGACCTTAGTATTAGAACGACATGACAGAGTCGCCATTTTTCAGCATGCAATAGACACATAAAAAAGCAAAAGGCCCCTTGGCATTTATGCCAAGAGGCCTCGAGAGGTGCTGACTAGACGCTTCAACTCAAATCATTTGATCCAGTCGGCAACGCGATCCGGGTGTTTGGCCACCCAATCCTTCGCTGCGGCTTCAGGCTTGGCGCCCTCCTGAATAGCCAACATGACTTCACCGATTTCGTCTTTCGACGCCCACTGGAAGTTCTTCAGGAACTTCGCAACTTCCGGCGCTTTGGCGTCCAGGCCTTTGCTGCCGATGCTGTTCACGGTTTCAGCCGCACCGTAAACGCCTTTCGGATCTTCCAGGAAACGCAGTTTCCACTTGGCGAACATCCAGTGCGGCACCCAACCGGTGACGGCAATGGATTCGTTTTTCTTCTCGGCACGGGTCAGCTCGGCAATCATGCCGGCGCCAGAACTGGCCTTGAGGGTGTAGTTGTCCAGACCGTAATCCTTGATGGCCTGATCGGTTTTGAGCATCACGCCTGAACCGGCGTCGATGCCGACGATACGATTCTTGAAGCTGTCGTCGGTTTTCAGATCCTCGATAGACTTGGCCTTGACGTACTCCGGCACGATCAGGCCGATTTTCGCATCCTTGAAGTTCGGTCCGTAATCGACGACCTGATCCTTGTTCTTGGTCCAGTATTCACCGTGAGTCACAGGCAGCCACGCCGACAGCATGGCGTCGAGTTTGCCAGTCGCCACACCCTGCCACATGATCCCGGTGGCAACGGCTTGCAGCTTCACGTCATAACCGAGCTTCTGCCGGATCACCTCGGCAGCCACGTTGGTCGTGGCGACACTGTCCGACCAGCCGTCTACATAACCGATCGTCACTGCCTTGCCTTCGGCGCTGGCCACCGTAGAACTGATCGCCAGCACCAAAGCGGCACCTGCGCCCAAGAGTCGTCGCATCTTCATCGTTACTTCCCCGAAAGTGCTGCGCTCGACGGATGCCGAGCCGCTCAACGTATTGTTATGGTGCACAGCGCCCCCATCACGCCTCACTGCAAACTCGTTCAAACATCAGCGGAGTACTGACGATTGGATGATCAACCTCACGCCCGCGATGACCTGCTCTGCCAGCGACCTCAAGGCATCGAGAAACGACATCAGAAGGCCATTAATTGCGACCGTCGCAAATCCATCCGCCACCCCGCCCGAACTTTGCATGTCAAAATTATGCAGGCCACCAAGCCCGGGACAAATGCAGGTAACATGCGCGGCTTTGTTCCCAGACGGCCTGACCATGCCCGCGACATCCCGCTTTACTTTTTTTGCTTATTTATTTGCCTGCCTGCTGGGGCTTTTTGCCCTCGGCGGCTTCTGGTATGGCCTCGGCAAACCGGTGATCTTGCCCGACGTGGCCAGCGCGACGCACAAGCTGCAATGCGCCTCCTACACCCCGTTCGACAAAGACCAATCGCCGTTCGATGTACCGTTCAAACTGCGCCCCGAGCGCATGGACGCCGACCTCGCGCTGCTGGCAACCCGTTTCGAATGCATCCGCACCTATTCCATGACCGGCCTCGAGGCCCTGCCCGATCTGGCACGCAAGCACGGCTTGAAGCTGATGATCGGCGCCTGGGTCAACGGCAACCCGGTAGACACCGCCAAGGAAGTCGACCTGCTGATCGCCTCGGCCAATGCCAACGCCGATGTCGTGACCTCAGTGATCGTAGGTAACGAAACCCTGCTGCGCAAGGAAGTCACCGGCGCACAGTTGGCGACGCTGATTAACAAGGTCAAAAGCCAGGTCAAACAACCGGTGACCTACGCCGACGTCTGGGAATTCTGGCTCAAGCACCCCGAAATCGCTCCGGCGGTGGACTTCCTGACCATCCATTTGCTGCCGTACTGGGAAGACGATCCGTCGAACATCGACGCGGCACTGCAGCATGTGGCCGAAGTGCGTCAGGTGTTCGGCAACAAATTTGCGCCCAAAGACGTGATGATTGGCGAAACCGGCTGGCCCAGCGAAGGCCGTCAGCGCGAAACCGCTTTGCCGAGCCGGGTCAATGAAGCCAAGTTCATTCGCAGCTTTGTGATCATGGCCGAACAGCAAGGCTGGCATTACAACCTGATCGAGGCATTCGATCAGCCTTGGAAACGCGCCAGCGAAGGCGCGGTCGGGGGTTACTGGGGTTTGTTCGACGCCGATCGTCAGGATAAGGGCGTGCTCGCCGGGCCGGTCTCGAACGTGCCGTACTGGTCGCAATGGCTGGCGGTGGGTGGTTTGATCTTCATCGGCACGCTGCTTCTGGGCGGTCGCGTTCGCAGCACCCGCGCGGCGTTGGTGCTGCCACTGCTCGGCGCGTTGGCGGCCTGCTCGATTGGCGCTTGGGGCGATCTGGCCCGTGTCACGACACGGTTTGCCAGTGAATGGCTATGGGTCGCCTTGCTGACGGGGTTGAATCTGTTGGTGCTGGCGCATGCCGCGCTGACCTTGAGCGCTCGTACCGGCTGGCGTGAACGCGCCTTCAATGCACTGGAGCGTAGAGCCGGCTGGTGGTTGGCAGCGGCAGGTTTTGCCGCGGCGGTGACGATGCTGGAGCTGGTGTTCGATCCGCGTTATCGCAGCTTCCCGAGTGTCGCGTTCATCCTGCCGGCGCTGGTGTACCTGTGCCGCCCGGTGAGCGTACCGCGTCGGGAAATTGCCCTGCTGACCTTCATTATCGGCGCCGGCATTGCGCCGCAACTGTATCAAGAAGGTTTGCAGAACCAGCAGGCCTTGGGTTGGGCGCTGGTGAGTGTGTTGATGGTGGCGGCGTTGTGGCGCAGCTTGCGGGTTCGCAAGGGCTGATCTTTAGCGTGCTTGCGGGCCTCTTCGCGGGCAAGCCTCGCTCCTACAATTTGAGTCGTTCATAAATAATGAAACCGACACAACCCTGTAGGAGCGAGGCTTGCCCGCGAAGACTGACCATCAGGCGCGACGAGAAGCCCGGACCAGACGCAAAGCAGCAATCACCACCGCAAACACCGCCAACGTGGTGTTGTACAACGCCAGTGCCGGAAATCCGAATACCAGCGCCAGCACCGCCAGCCACCACCCCGCTCGCCCCGGCAACACAAAACCGATCACGGCGGCGGCCAATGCCGTCCAACCCAATACCTTGAAATGAATCATCAGGCCTAGATTTGACCGGACCTGACATTCCCAGCGACTGGCCTCATCAACGCAGATGCCGACCCATTGAGCATCCTCCATGAAGCCATAACGCGCGCCATAACTGGCAGCCAGCCATAATGGCAGAAGAACGAGCAACAGGATCACGGGCAGACGGCGGGACATGAAGCACTCCAATAAACGAAATCGGCGGCCAGCTTAATCTCCCGCCTGCGGTAAGCAAGTGACATCAACAGATAACTGTTCATGAAATAGCTGCAAAGTGTATCGTCCGCTACCGTTGCTCCGAAATCAGGCCTGTTTGCTGTCCATCATGGCACTTTGGCGCAAATCCGATGGTCATAGGGTGCGAACTTCATTCCGCACCTTCCTCTAAGGGATCTAGTCATGCTCCGTTCCTTGCGCTGCGCCGCCCTGTTTGGCGGCTTGATTTTAAGTGCGTCCGCACTGGCGGCCGACATTGATGCCGCCAGTTACGGCTACCCTCTGACCAACCCGTTCGAGGCGACCATCGCCACGACACCGCCGGAGTTACGCCCGGAATTACCGCTGGACGACGACATCAATCAGTCGGACCGCAGCGTCACGATGCGCCCCGAGCGTGAATTCAGCCTGCCGGACAACTTCTGGCCGGTGAAGCAACTCACCTACCGCATCGCCACGCAAGATCAAGCGGCACCGTTGATCTTCCTGATTTCCGGCACCGGCGCACGCTATGACAGCACCCTCAATGAGTACCTGAAAAAGCTCTACTACAAAGCCGGCTATCACGTGGTGCAGCTGTCGTCGCCGACCAGCTTCGACTTCATGACCGCTGCTTCGCGTTTCGCCACCCCCGGCGTGACCAAGGAAGATGCCGAAGACATGTACCGGGTGATGCAGGCCGTGCGGGCGCAAAACCCGAAACTGCCGGTCACCGACTATTACCTGAGCGGCTATAGCCTCGGTGCCCTGGATGCGGCCTTTGTGGCGCATCTGGATGAAACCCGTCGCAGCTTCAATTTCAAGAAAGTCTTGCTGCTCAACCCGCCGGTCAACCTTTACACCTCGATCACCAACCTGGACAAGCTGGTACAAACAGAGGTGAAGGGCATCAACAACAGCACCACCTTCTATGAGCTGGTGCTGGACAAACTGACCCGCTACTTCCAGCAGAAGGGCTACATCGACCTCAACGATGCCTTGCTCTATGACTTCCAGCAGTCCAAGCAGCACTTGAGCAACGAGCAGATGGCCATGCTGATCGGCACTTCGTTCCGTTTCTCGGCGGCGGACATTGCCTTTACCTCGGACCTGATCAACCGCCGCGGCCTGATCACCCCACCGAAATACCCGATCACCGAAGGCACCACCCTCACGCCGTTCCTCAAACGCGCGCTGCAATGCGACTTCGACTGCTACCTGACCGAACAGGTCATTCCGATGTGGCGCGCCCGCACCGACGGCGGCAGCCTGCTGCAACTGATCGATCAGGTCAGCCTGTATGCACTCAAGGACTACCTGCACGACAGCCCGAAAATCGCCGTCATGCACAACGCTGACGACGTGATCCTCGGCCCTGGCGACCTGGGGTTTCTGCGTCGGACCTTCGGCGACCGTTTGACTGTTTATCCATTGGGCGGCCATTGCGGCAACCTCAACTATCGCGTCAACAGCGACGCCATGCTGGAGTTTTTCCGTGGCTAAATACCCCCTGCTGATCGCAGCGTTACTCTGTGCAGGCGTCGCCAACGCCGACAACAGCAAAGCCAATGCACCTGTGGTGGTCGATAGTGACGGCTTCAAGGAACCGCTGAGCAAACTCAAATTCAACCCGGGGCTGGATCAGCGCGAGTTCGAACGCTCGACGCTCAACGCGTTGAACGTCTACGACCCGCTGGAAGAGTGGAACCGCCGCGTCTACCACTTCAACTACCGTTTCGACCAATGGGTGTTCCTGCCCGTGGTCAACGGCTATCGCTACATCACTCCCAGTTTCCTGCGCACCGGCGTCAGCAACTTCTTCAACAACGTCGGCGATGTACCGAACCTGATGAACAGCCTGCTGCAATTCAAGGGGCAGCGTTCGATGGAAACCACCGCGCGCCTGCTGCTCAACACCACCATCGGTGTCGCCGGCCTGTGGGATCCGGCCACCTCCATGGGGCTGCCACGCCAGAGCGAAGACTTCGGTCAGACATTGGGCTTTTACGGCGTACCGGGCGGCGCCTACTTCGTGCTGCCGATCCTCGGCCCATCGAACTTGCGTGACACTGCGGGTCTGGCGGTCGATTACACGGCCGAATCGGCGATCAACTTCCTGAACGTTGCCGAAGTCAGCTCCAACCACCCGGAAGTCTTGGCATTGCGCACCATCGACAAGCGCTATCAGACCAGCTTCCGCTACGGCCAGCTGAACACGCCGTTCGAGTACGAGAAGGTGCGTTACGTGTACACCGAGTCGCGCAAGCTGCAGGTTGCCGAGTAATTCCGACGGCGACAAAAAAGGCCATTCGATTTGCGTCGAATGGCCTTTTTTATGCGCGATGTCTCAAACACCACCAATCCCTGTAGGAGCGAGGCTTGCCCGCGATAGCGGTGTGTCAGTCGACATCAATATTGAAGGTGATATCGCCTTCGCGGGCAAGCCTCGCTCCCACAGGTTCAGGCCTTTACCGTTTTCCAAACCTTGCTGACAGCCATCACCCCAACCAACACCGCCGCACCCGCCACAATCCCGGCCACCGCATTCAGCAACGTCGGCACGATAAACCCGCCACCACCGGCACTCGCACTGACACTTTCGATCCAGTGATGAACCACCGGCACGCCATGGGTCAGAATCCCGCCGCCGACCAAAAACATCGCCGCGGTACCGATCACCGACAGGCTTTTCATCATGTACGGCGCCGCACGCAGAATCCCGCCGCCGACGCTTTTGGCCATCTGGCCGGGCTTCAGGGCCAGCCACTGACCGAGGTCGTCGAGTTTGACGATGCCGGCCACCAGGCCGTAGACGCCGATGGTCATAACGATGGCGATGCCCGAGAGCACGATCACTTGCTGGGTCAGCGAAGCCTCAGCCACGGTGCCCAGGGTGATGGCGATGATTTCCGCCGAGAGGATGAAGTCGGTACGGATTGCCCCCTTGATCTTGTCCTTTTCGAACGCCACCAGATCGACCGCAGGGTTGGCTACTGCTTCGACCAATTCTGCGTGTTCGGCCTGATCTTCAGCTTTGCTGTGCAGAAATTTGTGGGCGAGTTTCTCGAAGCCTTCGAAGCACAGGTAAGCGCCACCGACCATCAACAACGGCGTGACCAGCCACGGAATGAACGCGCTGATAGCCAAGGCCGACGGCACCAGGATCAGCTTGTTGAGGAACGAACCCTTGGCCACCGCCCACACCACCGGGATTTCCCGCTCGGCACGCACGCCGGAAACCTGCTGGGCGTTGAGCGCCAGATCGTCGCCAAGCACGCCGGCGGTTTTCTTCGCGGCCATTTTGGTCATCAACGCCACATCGTCCAGTACGGTGGCGATGTCGTCGATCAGCACCAACAAACTGCTTCCAGCCATGAATCAGGTTTCCTTTTTGAATGAATGGTGCGCAGCATAGCGCGACCCGAGGCCAGACGGGGCATTCTTGAGCGCTGCGCGAGGCCGGTGCTACCATGCGCAACCGCCAGAACAGGCAAGGAACTCCTTGGTTTATGAGCACCATCCGCGAGCGCAACAAAGAACTGATCCTGCGTGCCGCCAGTGAAGAATTTGCCGACAAGGGCTTCGCTGCGACCAAAACCAGTGACATCGCGGCCAAAGCCGGGCTGCCCAAGCCTAACGTCTATTACTACTTCAAATCCAAGGAAAATCTCTACCGCGAGGTCCTGGAAAGCATCATCGAGCCGATCCTGCAGGCCTCGACGCCGTTCAACGCTGATGGCGTGCCCAGCGAAGTGCTGAGCGGTTACATTCGCTCGAAGATCCGCATCTCCCGTGACCTGCCCTTCGCCTCCAAGGTGTTCGCCAGCGAAATCATGCACGGCGCCCCGCACCTGAGCCCCGACCTGGTCGAGCAGCTCAACAGCCAGGCCAGGCACAACATCGACTGCATCCAGACCTGGATCGACCGCGGCCAGATCGCCCCGATCGACCCCAACCACCTGATGTTCAGCATCTGGGCCGCGACCCAGACCTACGCCGACTTCGACTGGCAGATCTCCGCGGTTACCGGCAAGGCCAAGCTGGATGAGGCCGACTATGAAGCGGCGGCGCAGACGATTATCCGGTTGGTGCTTAAGGGGTGTGAGTTGGATCGGTAGACCGCGGTGCGGCCATTCGCGAGCAAGCCCGCTCAAACATTGGATCTAAGTACGACGCTATCCCCTGTGGGAGCGAGCTTGCTCGCGATAGGGACGACTCGATTTCTGATCAAACCCAAATAGCATCCCACAGCGGATACTCGCCAAGCCGCTCTACCAACCCTGCCCGCAGTGGGTTGGCGACTACATAACGAGCCAACCCTACCAAGTCCTCCTCTCGCCGCAGCGCTCGATCGTGATAGCCCTGCTGCCAAAGACTGCCCTTGCGACCAGAGGACATGTTCACCGCTTGTGTACTCAATGATTTGGTTTTTTGCATCAGTTCGCTCAATGATCCCTGCTGCAACTCGATCAACCAATGAAAATGATCCGGCATGACTACCCAGGCCAACGAATTTGCCCAACCCTGATCCTGCGCGCTTCGAAATTGATCAACGATCAATCTGCCCAAAAAGTAATCATAAAAAACCGGTTCTCGACCGAGTGTGTTGGTAGTAAGAAGATAAATGCGGTTTTGCTCCGCATAGCGACCAATGCGCAAGCGATGTGAAGCAGGTAAATCAGGCATTCCTTTGCCCCTTTCTTGATCAAGTCATGAAGAAGGCTAGACCTGTGAATGCTTGTGGATGGGGCAAACCTTTAGCTGGATGTGTCTGGCAGATAGTCATCGCGAGCAAGCTCGCTCCCACACGGGATCTCTGTCATTCAGATAATCCCTTGCCCGCGATGACATTCGATCAGACGCTGAAGATCAACCAGCCACCCCCGCATCCGCCCTCAACCCCTGCGCCTCGATCGCCCTGATCGCACACTGCTCATCAACATCAGACAAATCACCGCTGATACCGACCGCTCCCAACACACTCCCATCCTGATCCCGAATCAACACGCCGCCCGGTACCGGGACGACGCTGCCCTGCCCCAGGCTATTCAATGCGGCGAAGAAGGCCGGGCGTTGTTGGGCGTCTTGGGCCAACAGGCGTGAGCCCTTGCCCAGGGCGATCGCCCCCCAGGCTTTGCCAATGGCGATCTGCGGGCGCAGCAGGCTCGCACCGTCTTCGCGTTGCAGCGTTATCAAGTACCCGCCGGCATCCAGCACGGCAACGGTTAAGGGCGCGGCGGAGATTGCACGACCTGCGGAGATGGCCTGATTGGCCAGGTTGACTGCGACGTTCAAGGTTAAAGCGCTCATGGTGCCGTCCTCATTTTGTTATTGGAAAGCCGTTGGATTGCTTTCTGTTGCGCAATCCGATGAAACAAATAGAACACAATGAATTATTTTTTTGTATACAATAATTATCGAAAAGCGCCACATGCGACGAAAAGCCACAGTCCTTCGGGCATCCGACGAATGAAACAGCTGCTTGAGAAAATGGATTGACCTGCGCCGTCCGCCGTGAATACACTCTGCGCAAAGCCACTTGTATACAATTACAAAACGTAAGAGGCACAAAACCATGAGCAAAATGAGAGCAATCGAAGCCGCCGTTCTGGTGATGCGCCGTGAAGGGGTTGATACCGCTTTTGGCATCCCCGGCGCCGCGATCAACCCGCTGTACTCCGCCTTGCAGAAGGTCGGTGGCATCGATCACGTCCTCGCTCGCCACGTTGAAGGCGCCTCGCACATGGCCGAGGGCTACACCCGCACCAAGGCCGGTAATATAGGCGTGTGCATTGGCACCTCCGGCCCGGCCGGCACCGACATGGTCACCGGGCTCTACAGCGCCTCGGCCGACTCGATCCCGATCCTGTGCATCACCGGCCAGGCACCGCGGGCGCGGATGCACAAGGAAGATTTCCAGGCCGTCGACATCACCAGCATAGTCAAGCCGGTCACCAAGTGGTCGACCACCGTTATGGAGCCGGGCCAGGTGCCTTACGCGTTCCAGAAAGCCTTCTATGAAATGCGCTCCGGTCGCCCAGGCCCAGTGCTGATCGACCTGCCGTTCGACGTGCAGATGGCTGAAATCGAATTCGACATTGACGCTTATGAGCCGCTGCCGCTGGCCAAGCCGACCGCTAACCGCGTGCAAATCGAGAAGGCCCTGGCCATGCTCGATCAGGCTGAACGTCCATTGCTGGTGGCCGGTGGCGGCATCATCAATGCCGACGCCAGCGAGTTGCTGGTGGAGTTCGCTGAGCTGACCGGCATTCCAGTGATCCCGACCCTGATGGGCTGGGGCACCATCCCGGACGATCACCCGCTGATGGTTGGCATGGTCGGTCTGCAAACCTCGCACCGTTACGGCAACGCGACGATGCTGAAGTCGGACGTGGTGCTGGGCGTCGGTAACCGTTGGGCCAACCGTCACACCGGTTCGGTCGACGTTTACACCGAAGGCCGCAAGTTCATTCACGTCGACATTGAACCGACGCAGATCGGCCGCGTGTTCACCCCGGACCTGGGCATCGTGTCCGACGCCGCTGCCGCGTTGACCGTGTTCATCGAAGTCGCTCGCGAATGGCAAGCCGCCGGCAAGCTGAAAAACCGCAGCGCCTGGCTGCAAGACTGCCAGCAACGCAAAGCCAGCTTGCAGCGCAAGACTCACTTCGACAACGTTCCGGTCAAACCGCAGCGCGTTTATGAAGAGATGAACCAGGTCTTCGGTAAGGATACCTGCTACGTCAGCACCATCGGTCTGTCGCAGATTGCCGGCGCGCAGTTCCTGCACGTCTACAAACCGCGTCACTGGATCAACTGCGGTCAGGCCGGCCCGCTGGGCTGGACCATTCCGGCGGCGCTCGGCGTGGTCAAGGCTGATCCGACCCGCAAGGTGGTGGCGCTCTCGGGCGACTACGACTTCCAGTTCATGATCGAAGAACTGGCGGTGGGGGCGCAGTTCAAGCTGCCGTACATCCACGTTGTGGTGAACAACTCGTACCTGGGTCTGATCCGTCAGGCTCAGCGGGGTTTCGAGATGGACTATTGCGTGCAACTGTCCTTCGACAACCTCAACGCTCCGGAACTCAACGGTTACGGTGTCGACCACGTCGCTGTCGCCGAAGGTCTGGGTTGCAAGGCGCTGCGGGTGTTCGAACCGGATCAGATCCAGCCTGCCCTGCGCAAGGCTCAGGAACTGATCGAGGAGTTCAAGGTGCCGGTGATCGTCGAGATCATTCTGGAGCGCGTGACCAACATTTCCATGGGCATCGAGATCAACGCCGTCAACGAATTCGAAGACCTGGCGCTGGTCGGCAACGATGCGCCAACGGCGATTTCGTTGCTCGATTAAGAATGACCTGACACCTGTAGCAGCTGCCGAGGTACGAGGCTGCGTTGCGTGTCCGCAGGACCGCCGTGGGGGGCCGCTTCGCGACCCAACGCAGCCTCGTGCCTCGGCAGCTGCTACAGGGACTTATATTTACGGGAGACCACCATGCCGCGTTTCGCAGCCAACCTGTCCATGCTGTTCACCGAGCAGGATTTTCTTGCCCGTTTCGACGCTGCCGCCAAGGCCGGCTTCAGTGGTGTCGAATACCTGTTTCCCTACGATTTCAGTTCCGCCGAAATCAAGGCCAAGCTCGATGCCAATGGCTTGACCCAGGTGCTGTTCAACCTGCCGGCCGGTGACTGGGCCAAGGGCGAACGCGGTATCGCGTGCCTGCCGGATCGGGTCGAAGAGTTCCGCGCCGGTGTCGATCTGGCCATCGCTTACGCCAAAGTGCTGGGCAATACCCAGATCAACTGCCTGGCCGGTATTCGTCCACAAGGCGTCGACGATGCCACCGTGGAAAGGACCTTCGTCGCCAACCTCAAGTACGCGGCCGACAAGCTGCAAGCGGCGGGCATCAAACTGGTGATGGAAGCGATCAACACCCGTGACATCCCGGGCTTCTACCTGAACAACACGGCGCAAGCCCTGTCGATTCGCGAGCAGGTCGGCAGCGCCAACCTGTTCCTGCAATACGACATCTATCACATGCAAATCATGGAGGGCGACCTGGCCCGCACCATGGCCGCGCACCTGGGCGAGATCAACCACATCCAGTTGGCCGACAACCCGGGACGCAACGAACCGGGTACCGGTGAAATCAATTACCGCTTCCTGTTCGAACACTTGGACCGCATCGATTATCAGGGTTGGATTGGCTGCGAATACAAGCCGCTGACTACCACTGAAGCGGGTCTTGGCTGGTTGAAAACCCATAACGCGATTTGATCTGACACCGAGTTATCGTTCTTCGCGGGCAAGCCTCGCTCCTACGGGGGGGGCCAGAATTGTCTGTAGGAGCGAGGCTTGCCTGCGAAGGCGTCCTCGCTGTCACCCCACGAATTTTGCGAACAGAGCAATAAAAACAAGAGGATTTTCTCATGGCTAAAATCGGATTTATCGGCACCGGCATCATGGGCCACCCAATGGCGTTGAACCTGCAGAAAGCCGGTCACAGCCTGTTCCTGTCGGCACACCACGACCCAGCCCCTGCCGACTTGGTTGCCGGCGGCGCCGTCGCCCTGGCGAACCCGAAAGAAGTCGCTCAGGAAGCTGAATTCATCATCGTCATGGTACCGGATACCCCGCAGGTCGATGACGTACTGTTCCGCGCCGATGGTGTTGCAGCGGGCGTGAGCAAGGGCAAAGTCGTGATCGACATGAGCTCGATCTCGCCAACCGCCACCAAAGCCTTCGCTGCCAAGATCAACGAGAAAGGCGCGCAGTACCTCGACGCGCCTGTGTCCGGCGGTGAAGTCGGCGCCAAGGCTGCGACCTTGAGCATCATGGTCGGTGGCGATGCCGATGCGTTCGAACGCGCCCTGCCGCTGTTCCAGGCCATGGGCAAGAACATCACTCTGGTCGGTGGCAACGGCGACGGTCAAACCGCGAAAGTGGCGAACCAGATCATCGTCGCCCTGAACATCCAGGCCGTGGCCGAAGCATTGCTGTTCGCCTCGAAAAACGGTGCTGACCCGGCCAAGGTGCGTGAAGCGCTGATGGGCGGTTTCGCGTCATCGAAGATCCTTGAAGTTCACGGCGAACGCATGATCAAGGGTACTTTCGACCCGGGCTTCCGCATCAGCCTGCACCAGAAGGACTTGAACCTCGCCTTGGCCGGCGCTCGCGAACTGGGCATCAACCTGCCGAACACCGCCAATACCCAGCAAGTGTTCAGCACCTGCGCGGCTATCGGTGGCAGCAACTGGGATCACTCGGCGCTGATCAAGGGTCTGGAACACATGGCGAATTTCTCGATTCGCGATAAATAACACCGATCTGAAACCGGCTCGGTTCCTGTGGGAGCTGGCTTGCCTGCGATGGCATCGACTCGGTCCGCCTGTAAAACCGTGTCGCCTGAATCGCAGGCAAGCCAGCTCCCACAGGACCGCGTCGCAACACCTGCTTTCGCTTTATCCCAATAACAAGAATTCCGGGAGCCCGCCATGTCGGTCGATCCGCAACAACTGCTGCGCGAGCTGTTTGCCACAGCCATCGACGCGGCGCATCCGCAGCACGTCCTTGAAGCCCACTTGCCCAAAGATCGCAGCGGTCGGGTGATCGTCATCGGCGCAGGTAAAGCCGCCGCCGCCATGGCCCAGGTGGTCGAGCGCTGCTGGCAGGGCGAAGTGTCCGGCCTGGTGGTGACCCGTTACGGTCACGGCGCCCCGTGCGAAAAAATCGAAGTGGTCGAAGCCGCGCACCCGGTGCCGGATGCGGCTGGTCTGGCTGTCGCGAAACGGGTGCTGGAACTGGTCAGCGACTTGAGCGAAGACGACCGCGTGATCTTCCTGCTCTCGGGCGGTGGCTCTGCCCTGCTCGCCTTGCCCGCCGCTGGTATCACTCTGGCCGACAAACAGTCGATCAATAAAGCCCTGCTCAAATCTGGCGCAACCATCGGCGAGATGAATTGCGTGCGCAAGCACCTCTCGGCAATCAAGGGCGGACGTCTGGGCAAAGCCTGCTGGCCGGCCACGGTTTATACCTATGCGATTTCCGATGTACCAGGCGACCTCGCCACGGTCATCGCCTCCGGCCCCACTGTGGCCGACCCGAGCACCTCGGCCGAAGCGCTGGCGATCCTCAAGCGCTATGGCATTGAGGTCCCGGCCTCGGTGCGCAACTGGCTGCAAAACCCGGAATCTGAAACGGTCAAACCTGGCGATCCGAGCCTGGCCCGCAGTCACTTCCAATTGATCGCCCGCCCGCAGCAATCGCTGGAAGCGGCGGCGGTGAAGTGCCGTCAGGCCGGTTTCAGCCCGTTGATTCTCGGCGACCTGGAAGGCGAATCCCGTGATGTGGCGAAAGTCCACGCCGGCATTGCGCGGCAGATCGTCCAGCACGGCCAGCCACTGGCAGCGCCGTGCGTGATTCTCTCCGGCGGCGAAACCACCGTCACCGTACGCGGCAATGGCCGTGGCGGACGCAACGCCGAATTCCTGCTGAGCCTGACCGACAGCCTCAAAGGCCTGCCCGGTGTCTACGCGCTGGCCGGTGACACCGACGGGATCGACGGCTCCGAAGACAACGCCGGCGCCATCATGACCCCGGACAGTTACGCCCGCGCCGCGGCCCTCGGCCTTGCTGCCTGCGATGAACTGGACAACAACAATGGCTACGGCTATTTCGCCGCGCTGGATGCGCTGATCGTCACCGAGCCGACCCGCACCAACGTCAACGACTTCCGCGCCATCCTGATTCTCGAGAGCCCTAAACATGACGCCTGACAAGAAGGTCAAAATCCTCGCCACCCTTGGCCCGGCCACCAACGGGATCGACGACATCCGTGAGCTGGTGCAGGCCGGGGTCAATATCTTTCGCCTGAACTTCAGCCACGGCGATCATGCCGACCACGCCCAGCGCTATCAGTGGATTCGTGAAGTCGAGCGCCAGCTGAATTACCCGCTGGGGATTCTGATGGACCTGCAAGGCCCGAAACTGCGGGTCGGCAAATTCGCCCAAGGCAAAGTGCAGCTGCATCGCGGTCAGGCCTTGCGTCTGGACCTGGACCCGACGCCGGGCGATGAGCGCCGGGTCAACTTGCCTCACCCGGAAATCATCGCAGCGCTGGAGCCAGGCATGGACCTGCTGCTGGACGATGGCAAGTTGCGCCTGCGAGTGGTGACCAAATATGCCGACGCCATCGACACCACGGTGCTCAATGGCGGCGAGCTGTCGGATCGCAAAGGCGTCAACGTGCCACAAGCGGTGCTCGACCTGAGCCCGTTGACCGCCAAGGATCGTCGCGACTTGAGCTTCGGCCTGGAGCTGGGGGTGGATTGGGTCGCGCTGTCGTTCGTGCAACGTCCGGAAGACATTCGCGAAGCCCGCGCACTGATCGGCGACAAGGCGTATTTGATGGCGAAGATCGAGAAGCCATCGGCCGTGACGCAACTGCGGGAGATCGCCGAACTGAGCGATGCGATCATGGTCGCTCGCGGTGACCTGGGCGTGGAAGTGCCGGCCGAAAGCGTGCCGCAGATTCAGAAAAACATCATCAGTACCTGCCGCCAACTCGGCAAACCGGTGGTGGTGGCGACGCAGATGCTGGAGTCGATGCGCTTTTCCCCGGCCCCGACTCGCGCCGAAGTCACTGACGTCGCCAACGCGGTGGCCGAAGGCGCGGACGCAGTGATGCTGTCGGCGGAAACCGCGTCCGGCGAGTACCCGCTGGAAGCTGTGCAGATGATGAGCAAGATCATCCGCCAGGTGGAAAACGGCCCGGACTATCAGGCCCAACTCGACGTGAGCCGACCAAAAGCCGAGGCCACGGTGTCGGACGCGATCAGTTGCGCCATCCGCCGCATCAGCAATGTGCTGCCGGTGGCGGTGCTGGTGAATTACAGCGAGTCTGGCACCTCGAGTCTGCGGGCGGCGCGGGAACGGCCGACGGTGCCGATCCTCAACCTGACGCCGAACCTGCAAACCGCGCGGCGTTTGACGGTGGCGTGGGGCGTGCACTCGGTGGTCAATGATCGGCTGCGGCAGGTGGATGAAGTGTGCTCGACGGCGCTGGAGATTGCCCAGGCACAGGGCATGGCTCAGCGCGGGGATACGTTGTTGATTACTGCGGGAGTGCCGTTTGGGCAGCCGGGGTCGACCAATTCTCTGCGCATCGAGACGTTGGTTTAGCGCCTGTACTGGCCTCTTCGCGGGCAAGCCTCGCTCCTACAGGGACAGCGCATTCCTGTAGGAGCGAGGCTTGCCCGCGAAGAACGATTACACGGTTCCTCTGACACACAGACCTAAAATGCCCGCCAACCACTTCAACACCCACTGCCCCGACTGGGCCACTGCCCTGCTCAATGGCTTCAGCCAAATTTATCTCCAGCGTCATCCGCTGTGCGGTCTGCTGTGTTTGTTGGCGATTCTGTTCAGCGCGCCGGCCTTGCTCGGCGGTGCGTTGCTGGGAGGGGTCGCCGGGTTGCTCACCGCGCAACGTCGCGGGTACGCCAAGGCTGATCGTCAGGCCGGGCTGTTCAGTTACAACGGTATTCTGCTTGGCCTGCTGCTGAGCCTTTATTTCCCATGGTCAGCGCTGTTGCCACCGCTGATTATTGCCGCTGGCGGCCTGAGTGCGATGCTCACTCAGCAATGGCTCAAGCATTCGCGCGATCATCATTGCCTTCCCGCCTACACCGCGCCCTTCGTTGGGATAAGTTGGTTGCTTCTATCGTTTGCCGCACCCCAGCAACCCGTATCGCTGATCGAAATAACCACACCCAACCTGCTCGCCGCGTCATTGAAAGGACTCGGTCAGGTGCTGTTTCTCGCGCATCCACTGGCCGGCGCACTGATTGCCGTCGGATTACTGATCGCCGACCGCCGCGCTTTCCTATGGGCATTGCTAGGCTCCGCTGCCGGCCTCGGATTCGCCCTTTTGCATCACGAAACATCAACCGCGCTTCTGGGTTTGAGCGGCTATAACCCCGTGCTCGCCGCCCTCGCCTTCAGCCAGAATCGTCGCCAGCCTTGGCTGCCATTGTTGGGAATCCTGCTGGCGGTGTTGCTCACGCCGGGCTTCGCCGCACTGGGGATGGCAACGCTGACGGCGCCCTTCATCCTCGCCTGCTGGCTGATTCGCGCAGGCATTCGGGTGTTGCGTCAGGCCGCCATGGACAGCGCGCCTTGCGCTACCGGGGAGAATCGACCTAGGCTTCGCTGATTCTGGGTTCAGGCGTTTTCCATGGACAGCAATAAAAACTGGCGTGAAGACCTTTACGTCATCATCTTCCAATCCGATACCCCGGCCGGCCGGCGCTTCGACAGCATTCTGCTGTTGATCATTCTGGCGAGCCTGGTGATCGTGATACTGGACAGCATCGACACCGTTCATCAGAACTACGCCGACCTACTGGCGTACATCGAATGGGGCTTCACCGTCGTTTTCGCCATCGAATACGGCCTGCGCCTGTACTGCTCGCCCAAGCCGTTGCGTTACGCGTTCAGCTTCTATGGGCTGGTGGATTTGCTGGCGATCGTGCCTGGCATTCTCGCGCTGTATTACAGCGATGCGCAGTACCTGCTGATCATCCGGATCATTCGGATGCTGCGGATTTTCCGCGTGCTCAAGCTCAGCCCGTATCTGAAGCAAGCCAATTACTTGATGACGGCGTTGCGCGGCAGCAAGCAGAAGATCGTGGTGTTTCTGCTCAGCGTCAGCACTCTGGTAACCGTGTTCGGCACTTTGATGTACGTGATCGAAGGCCCGGAGCACGGCTTCACCAGCATCCCCAAGGGCATCTATTGGGCCATCGTCACACTGACCACCGTAGGCTTCGGCGACATCGTGCCCAAGACGCCGTTGGGACAGGTGGTTTCGTCGCTGGTGATGATCACCGGTTACTCGATCATCGCTGTGCCAACGGGGATTTTCACCGCGGAACTGGCCAACGCCATGCGCGGCGAACAACTGCACACGATTGCCCGACCTGCAAGAAAAACAGCCACGAACACGGCGCAGCCTTTTGCTCGCGTTGCGGCAATGCACTGTTCAAGAAACTGGAATAAGCAAAGTGCTTTTTAATCTTTAAAGGACTATGCGAGCCCGGCTATAGTCGCCGGCAAAATGGTGGCAACACCGCTTCGATGACTGACAACTAACCCGTAGGAGCTGCCGCAGGCTGCGATCTTTTGACTTTGATTTGTGTCGGCTATTTAAGATCAACAACGAAATCAAAAGATCGCAGCCTCCGGCAGCTCCTACAAAAAAACAAGGAATGCGCAGTGAAAAAACTCTTTGGCGCCTCATTTCTAGCCGCTGGCCTGGCCTTGGGCAGCATGGCTCAGGCTGCACCGACCCTGCTGAACGTTTCCTACGACGTGATGCGAGATTTCTACAAGGACTACAACGCTGCCTTCCAGAAACACTGGCAAGCCGAGCACAACGAAAACATCACGCTGCAAATGTCCTTCGGCGGCTCCAGCAAACAGGCGCGCTCAGTGATCGATGGCCTGCCGGCTGATGTCATTACCATGAACATGGCCACCGACATCAACGCCTTGGCGGACAACGGCAAACTGGTCCCGGACAACTGGGTCACGCGGCTGCCGAACAACAGTGCGCCGTTCACGTCGGCCACCGTGTTCATCGTGCGCAAAGGCAACCCGAAAGCCCTGAAAGACTGGCCGGACCTGCTCAAGGACGGCGTGCAAGTGATCGTCCCCAACCCGAAAACCTCGGGCAACGGCCGCTACACCTACCTCTCGGCCTGGGGCTATGTGCTGAAAAACGGCGGCGACGAGAACAAGGCCAAAGCCTTCGTCGGCAAACTGTTCAAACAAGCACCGGTGCTGGATACCGGCGGCCGTGCAGCGACCACCACGTTCATGACCAACCAGATCGGCGACGTGCTGGTGACCTTCGAAAACGAAGCGGAAATGATTGCGCGTGAGTTTGGTCGTGATCAGTTTGAAGTGATTTACCCGAGTGTTTCCGCTGAAGCTGAACCGCCGGTGTCCGTGGTCGACAAAGTGGTCGAGAAAAAAGGCACTCGCGCCGCCGCCGAAGAATATTTGAAGTACCTGTGGTCACCTGAAGGTCAGGAGATTGCGGCGGCCAACTACCTGCGTCCGCGTGATCCGGCGGTATTGGCCAAGTACACCGATCGCTTCCCGAAAGTGGATTTCCTTTCGGTGGAGAAGACCTTTGGTGACTGGCGCACTGTGCAGAAGACCCACTTCAATGATGGTGGGGTTTTTGATCAGATTTACAGCGGTCAGTAATTTCTGACTCCAATGAAAAGGCGACCTATGAAGGTCGCCTTTTTTTTCTGGGGTTTGCGTCATGCAATTACATTGGCGGGGTTATGCCGTCCTTGCCGGCCGCGATGAATTGAGCGGTCAGTGTCCCTTCGGCGCTTTGGGTGACGAACGTCACGATCTTCACGCCCACTTTCAACAAGCTCCGATCCCCCGGCATCAGTTTCACGATAGGCACATCCTCCGGCACCAGAATCTTCTGCTGGCCGCCCTTGTAGTTGACGGTCAGAACCCGGCCGTTGCTAACCACCAGATCGCCCACGCTGCCATTTGTCATGCTGCTGCCCTTGACCAGATCATAGGGCCGATGGCCGTCGCCGCTGCCAGCTAATTCCGGTGGGAACACGTGGACTTCCAGAGCCTTGAGAGAGCCATCTTCCTGCGGCACGGCAGCCGAGCCGATGTAACTGCCGGGTTTGATGTCTTCGATATTGGCCACGGTAACGGCGCGGACTTTGGTGTCCTTGGTCAGGTTGATCACCACGTCTTCGCCGCTGTTGACATGGACTTTCAGAATGTCAGCGCTTATACCGATAATCTCGCCGCGTACACCGATACGCATACCCGGTGCGTCCTGGGCTTGAGCCAAGGTTATCGTGAACACAGTGATCAAGGTGACTGCTGAAACGCCGCGGATCAGGTGACGGAACATCGCATTCATGAAAGTGCCTTCCGTTTTATGAAGCATTAAGAGAGAACATAAGCACGCTATCGAGCAACATGTAAGTGAATGTATCATCGGACGCGACAATGGGGACCGAGGATTCAAAGGTGCAAATGAACGGCTCTCTCAATCATTCTTCAGAGGCATGATTACTATCACCCTATTCCCTCTTCCGCCGCTCTAGCCCGCCGATTAGCCTCCCCGCATTCCTTTCTGTTCAACGAGATCCGTTATGAATCCAACGACTCAGGCGCCCCACGGTGCCGCGACAATGACCCGAGGCATGGTGCCGCTCTTCGCCTTCTGCTGCGGCGCCATCGTGGCCAACATCTACTACGCCCAGCCGATCATAGACCTGATCGCACCGGACATTGGCCTGACCGACACCATGGCCAGCCTGATCGTTTCGCTGACGCAGATTGGTTATGCGCTGGGTCTGTTCTTCCTGGTGCCGTTGGGTGATCTGCTGGAAAACCGTCGCTTGATGATCATCACCACCGTAGTGGCGATTGCCAGTCTGTTGGGCGCGGCATTCACCGATCAGCCGAATGTGTTTCTGCTGATCTCGTTGCTGGTGGGGTTCAGCTCGGTGTCGGTGCAGATCCTGATTCCACTGGCCGCCCACCTGGCGCCGGAAGAATCCCGGGGCCGCGTGGTCGGCGGCATCATGGGTGGTTTGCTGCTGGGGATTCTGCTGGCTCGACCAGTGTCCAGCGTAGTAGCCGACCACTTCGGCTGGCGCGCGATGTTCGTCATTGCAGCAATGTTGATGGCGGCGATCAGCATCGTGCTGGCCCTGACCATCCCCAAGCGCCAGCCTGATCACAGCGCATCTTATGGCCAGTTGTTGGGTTCGCTCTGGACGCTGTTGCGTCAGCAGCCGGTGTTGCGTCAACGGGCGTTTTATCAAGCCTGCATGTTCGCCACCTTCAGCCTGTTCTGGACTGCAGTGCCGCTGGAACTGTCGCGCAATCATGGCTTGTCGCAAACCCAGATCGCGATCTTCGCCCTGGTCGGCGCCATCGGCGCGATTGCCGCCCCTATCGCCGGTCGACTGGCCGATGCCGGCCATACCCGCATCGCTTCGCTACTGGCCCTGCTATTCGCCAGCCTGAGCTTCCTGCCCGCCTTCATCCACCCGGTCTACAGCGTGATTGGCTTGGCGGTGACTGGGGTGGTGCTGGATTTCTGCGTGCAAATGAACATGGTCCTCGGCCAACGCGCGGTCTACACCCTCGACGCTAAAAGCCGCGGCCGCCTGAATGCGCTGTACATGACCAGCATCTTCATCGGCGGCGCATTCGGTTCTTCGGTGGCCAGCGCGGTGTATGAGCATGGCGGCTGGTTGTGGATCGTGATTGTGGGTAGTGCGTTTCCGCTGTTGGCGTTGTTGCGGTTTTTGAGTGTTTCAGACAGGCGTTCGTTGGCAACGGTATAAGCCGCCAAAAGCATCGCGGGCAAGCCCGCTCCCATAGGTTTACGCAATTCCTGTGGGAGCGGGCTTGCCCTAATGCCTGTCAGTTAAGGCGGAATCTGTAGGAGCGAGGCTTGCCCGCGAAGAACGATGACGCGTAATACCTGAAAAACCGCGGTGCATTCTTCGCGGGCAAGCCTCGCTCCTACAGAAATTTCGCTTAACTGACCGGCATTGGGGCTTGCCCGCGATAACGGTGGCACTGACTCCACTCAATGCCGAACCAGCTTCTCCATCGCCGCATCCGCGAGAAAGGAGGAGCGGCTTTTGACATTGTGCTCTCGAACATAGCGGTCAATGCGCTGGATCACGTAGCCAGGCAGCGTCACATTGACCTTCTCGGTCTTGCCCAGATAGGGCGAGATGTCGAGTTCCAGCATCCCCCACCCCATGTCGGCAAATTCCGGATTCTCGCGGTGCGCAGCCGCTGAGGTTGGCATCGGGATTGATTGCCCGTCTGCCATGATCTCCTGCAGCATGATGTGGGCAATTTCGACCGCCGCGTTGTAAGCGTCTTCAAACGTATCCCCGGCCGTAACGGCACCCGGAATATCGGGGATCTGAATACCGATGGCGGTGTTCTCGTCGCCCCACTCGATACAGATTGGGTATTGCATTATGGATCTCCTGCCAAACTGGCTCCCGGGCAATAAAGCCCGGCTCGCCTCCTGATGCTTTTAACCGTCCCGACCGGCAAATCCTTCTTCGGATGAGGGACAGGTAGCGTGTAAGGGTTGTAACGGTGAGTGAAGATGTGATGACTGCCAGTGACCCGGTCCAGTGCCCAGCCCGCCTCTATCAGTTCCTTGATCAATAACCTGCTCTGCACCACCAGCCTCCTTGCTCCGGCCCAACAAAAAATAACCCTAGAGTTACTTTTACTCAAGCACAAAAATCCGGATCGCGACGCTCGGTTGTTTTACAGGGTGTGATTTTGATCGGACCTACGAAGGCTCGGTCGTTTGTCGATTACGTCCAGACTTGCTGCAAAGGAGCCTTAAACAGGCTTTTGTTTCGTTTATTGCGATTTTCGTTTGATTCGAATAGCCTTCCAGCATCGCTACTCAGAATGTAGGAATTCATCATGTCACTAGTCATCCACCCACCGATCAACCTGCCCATCGCGCGCGAAGTTCAGGCCGCTATCGAAGGCCAGCGCGCGCTCGCCGCCTATCTCGCGACTCAATTCGAAACCCAACGCATCCAGATTTTCGACGAGCAAAATGAAGCTCACAGCGTCGAACTGCCCACTTCAGCCCTTCGATTGCTGGTCGACATCCTCGCTGCATTGGCTGAAGGCAATGCGGTAAAGGTCGTCCCGGTTCACGCGGAACTGACCACCCAGGAAGCGGCGGACTTACTCAATGTCTCACGCCCGCACCTGATCAAACTGCTGGAGTCCGGCGAGTTGTCCTACCACAAAACCGGCAAGCACCGACGTGTGCGCTTTGCCGATTTGATGGACTATAAAAACCGGCGCGACACCGCCAGCGAGCAAGCAATGGCGCTTCTCGCTGAGCAAGCACAAGCGTTAAGGACAGGATACGAGTGAGGCATTCCCCTTTTACCGCTGTATATGACGCATGTGTTTTGTACTCAGCTCCCTGAGCTACACAATCAAGATCAAAAGATCGCAGGCTTCGCCAGCTCCTACATTTGCGTACACCCGCCGTTCATCGTCGTACGCGATCCTGTAGGAGCTGGCGAAGCCTGCGATCTTTCAGACGTCAAAAAGCAAAACGGCGATCCTCAGATCGCCGTTTCTATTCACTGCCCGAATTTTCTGCCTAACCCACCCGGCACGCCATTAATGTCCGTCTCTTCCCACGGCCCGTTGGGGCTGATCGAGCGGCTCCAACCGTTGTTCCAGCGGTAGTAGGTGCGCTGGCGGTAGAAGGTGTTGGTCTGATCATCGAGGACGTAAACCCCGAGTTTCGCGTCCCAATGGCTGTTGCCCCCCGGTGGCGGGGCGAAGCTGGCGGAGGTACGTGGAATCGACTTCGAAGGTTTGACCGGGGTACTCGGTTTGCTCGGTACCGTCGGCGGAGGCGGTTTGGTGCTTGGCCCCGAAGGCGGGATTGGCGGCAGCCGTGTGGGCTCGGGCTGCTGGACCGCACAAGCGCTTAACCCCAAAACCATACTGAGGAGAGTGATACGAGCGATGGCGGTCATGGTGGCGTTTCCTGTTATTTATCCGGGCTGTCGATGATCAGTTTTTGTTGCGCGGTGGTGCTGGTGGCCAAGGGTTGGCTGCGACCGATCCATTCGCCGGCAGTCGGTTGGCCGGCGCGGGAGATGCGCGCAACCAGTTGGACTTCGGGGAAGTTCGACAGTTTCAACTGCGGCATCATGGCATCGGCATCACCCAGTTCGACGGTTGCCGGCAAGTCGGCGACGGTCAGTCGCTTGGCGGCCAGCGGCGCGGGCGGGCCGGAGATGGCGCGGGCGAAGATGAACACGCTGTCACCCGGCAGGACCTTGGCTTTGAGCTCGGGCGCCAGATCGACTTGCACTTTGAGCAGTGCCGCAGCTTTGGCCGCAGGCGCCTGGGCAACCTTGCCACCGCTGGCTTCGAGCTTCTCGGCGGCGCGAGTGATGCCGCCTTGCAGCGCAGCGCGGGATTTATCATCCGGCGGAAGTTGCGCCAGCAGGCGATTCCAGTAGTCAATGGCGTCCTGGTAACGCTCGCCTTCGAAGGCCGCGATACCCAGCAGGCCGAGGCTGGTGACTTCTTTCGGATCAGCTTTCAGCGCTTCGTCGGTCAGGGCCTGAACCTTGTCCGACCACTTCTTGCCATCGGCGAAATATTGCGCCTGAGCCCATTGCCCGAGCAGTTCCGGCTGACGACCGGCCAGTGCTACGGTGCGTTCGAAGATCTTCGCCGCATCGCCCGGACGATCCTGAGCCATGTAAGTACGGCCAAGGAAGTACAGGCCTTCAGCCGAATCCGGTTGGGCGGCAACCGCACGCTCCAGACGACGGGTCATCTCTTCCATCGACTGCGGCGCCTGGGCGAACTCGCGGGTCAGCTCGACTTTGTCGCTGGCGCCAAAATGCAGGTACAACGCAAGGCCCAGCACCGGCACCAGAATCGCCGCCAGCAATGGCAATGGCTTGCCCAGACGCGACACACGCGGCGCCTCGACGCCTTCGGTGTCGGCGAGCAGTTCACGGGCGGCTTCAGCGCGACCGGTGTCCATTTGTTCGGCGTTGAGCACGCCCTCTTCCTGCTGAGTCTGCAACTCAGCCACGCGCTCCTGATAAAGTGCGACGTTCAGTGCCGTGCGGTCTTCTTCCAACTGAGCGCGGCGACCACGCAGAACGGGGATCAGCAGAAAACTCAGGGCAATCAGGAGCAGCAGGCCTGCAGCGAGCCAGAAATCAATCATGCTTGGTTTTATCCAACAGGTGGTCGAGGCGCTCGCGCTCCTCGGCAGAAAGCGTGTCCGGGGAGTCAGTGCGTTGCACGCGACGACGGCGGACGATCACGGCGATGATCACAAAACCGCCCAGCAGCAGGCCGGCGGGGCCGAACCAGAGCAGTGCGGTTTTGGCGTTGAGGGCAGGTTTGTAGCGGACGAAGTCACCATAGCGGTCGACCATGAAATCGATGATCTGCTGATTGTCCTTGCCCTCGCCGAGCATGCGGAAAATCTCTTTGCGCAGGTCGGCGGCAATCGGTGCGTTGGAATCGGCGATGTCCTGATTCTGGCACTTGGGGCAACGCAGTTCCTTGGTCAGCTCGCGAAAACGCTCACGGTCGCCTTCTTTGGCGAACTCATAGGTGTCGATGGCCGCATGGGCCACACCGGCCATGCTCAAGCCCAGAACGGCGGCGGCGATCCAGCGCTTCATGGCTTGGCCTCATCGACCAGCGCCTGATACTTGGCCGCCAGTTTTTCGCGCCAGACTTGTTCATCGATCACACCGACGAATTTGTCGCGGATGATGCCCTTGGCGTCGATGAAGAAAGTTTCCGGGGCACCGTACACGCCGAGGTTCAGGCCTAGGGTGCCGGCATCGTCACGGATGTCCAGTTGATAGGGGTTGTGGAACTCGGCCAGCCACTTCAAGGCGTCGGCGTTGACGTCCTTGTAGTTGATGCCGTAGATCACCACGCCCTTCTCGGCCAGTTTGTTCAGCACCGGGTGCTCGACCCGGCAGGAAATGCACCAGGTGCCCCAGACGTTGACCAGTGCCGGTTTACCCAGAAGATCCGCTTTAGTCAGGGTCTTGTCACCCTGCACCGAGGGCAGCGAAAACTCCGGGAACGGTTTGTTGATCATCGCCGAAGGCAGCTCGGTCGGGTTCAGGTACAGACCCCGATACAGAAAAACAGCGACCACCAGAAAAATCGCCAGTGGCAACAGCATCAACCAACGTCTCATGCGGTGGCTCCCGTCATGCCGAGCGCTTCACGCACGCGGCTTTTCACCTTGACCCGATAACGACGATCCAGCGCCGCCAGCAACCCGCCGAGCCCCGTGAGCAACCCACCGAACCAGATCCAGCGCACGAAGGGTTTGACGTGAACGCGGACAGCCCAGGCGCCCTCGCCCAGCGGCTCGCCCAGTGCGACGTAAAGGTCACGGGTGAAACCGGCGTCGATCCCGGCTTCGGTCATCACCGAGTTCTGCACGGTGTACAGGCGTTTTTCCGGGTGCAGCACGCTGATTTCCTTGCCATTGCGGATCACCCGGATGGTGCCCTTGTCGGACGTGAAGTTCGGCCCTTCGTAGTGCTTGGCGCCTTCGAACACAAATTGATAACCCGCCAGGCTCATGGACTCACCCGGCGCCAGGCGCAGATCACGCTCGGCACTGTTCTGGCTGGACAACACGACACCCAGCGCGCACACGGCAATGCCCAAATGCGCGACTTGCATGCCCCAATAGCTGCGGGTCAAAGTCGGCAGACCTTTGATCAGGCCTTTGTGACGGGTCTTGTCGAAGATATCCCGCACACCGGCCAGCAACACCCAGGCAGCCAGCATGAACGTCGCCAGCACCGCCCAGTTGAAATCGCCGTAGGCGACACCGGCCACCACGGCCAGCGCAGCGCTGCCGAGCAACACCGGGGTCAACATGCCTATAAGCCATTTGACCGGAGTGTCTTTCCAGCGCACCAGCATGCCGACCGCCATCACCACCATCAGTATCGCCATCAACGGAATGAACAGCGCGTTGAAGTACGGCGGGCCGACCGACAGTTTAGCGCCGGTCATCGCGTCGAGAATCAGCGGATACAAGGTGCCGAGCAGGATCATCGAAGCGGCCACCACCAGCACCAGGTTATTGCCCAGCAGCAGGGTTTCCCGGGACCAGAGATTGAAGCCGACATGGCTCTTGACCACGGGCGCGCGCAGGGCGAACAACGTCAGCGAACCACCGACCACAAACAGCAGGAAGATCAGGATGAACACACCGCGCTCAGGGTCGGAGGCAAAGGCGTGAACCGAGGTCAGCACGCCGGACCGTACCAGGAAGGTCCCGAGCAAGCTCAACGAGAACGCGGCGATGGCCAACAACACGGTCCAACTCTTGAACACGCCACGTTTCTCCGTGACCGCCAACGAGTGAATCAACGCCGTGCCCACCAGCCAAGGCATGAAGGATGCGTTTTCTACCGGATCCCAGAACCACCAGCCGCCCCAGCCGAGTTCGTAATAGGCCCACCAGGAGCCCAGCGTGATACCGATACCGAGGAAGGCCCAGGCGACGATGGTCCAAGGACGGGACCAGCGCGCCCACGCCGCATCGAGACGACCACCCAGCAACGCGGCGATGGCAAAAGCGAAGGCCACGGAGAAGCCGACATAGCCCATGTACAGCATCGGCGGGTGAACGATCAGACCGATGTCTTGTAGCAGCGGATTAAGGTCGCGCCCATCCGTCGGCATCTGCGGCAGGATTCGGGTGAACGGGTTGGACGTCAGGATCAGGAACAGCAGAAAGCCGATGCTGATCATGCCCATCACTGCCAATACGCGAGCCAGCATCACTTGCGGCAATTGTCGGGAGAACACCGACACCGCGAAGGTCCAGCCGCCGAGGATCAATGCCCACAGCAGCAACGAACCTTCGTGAGCGCCCCAGACGGCGCTGAATTTGTAGTACCACGGCAAGGCGCTGTTGGAGTTGCTGACCACATAAGCGACGGAGAAGTCGTCCGCCATGAACGCGTAAGTCAGGCAACCGAAAGCGAACAGCAGAAACGCGAACTGCCCCCACGCGGCCGGCTGGGCCAGGCTCATCCACAACCGATCGCCGCGCCAGGCACCGAGCAGTGGCACCACGGCCTGCACTAGCGCGAAACACAGCGCGAGAATCATGGCCAGGTGGCCGAGTTCGGGGATAAAGATTCCGGACGTCATCGATCAACCCTCCTTCGCGGGCGTTGGAGCAGATTGACCGCTATCTTTCAGCGCCTTGGTCACTTCCGGCGGCATGTACTTTTCATCGTGCTTGGCCAGCACTTCGTCGGCCACCACCACGCCGTCAGCGTTGAGCTTGCCGAGGGCGACGATGCCCTGCCCTTCGCGGAACAGATCCGGCAGGATGCCGCGGTAGCTGATGGTCACGGATTTGTTGAAATCGGTGACGATGAATTTCACGTCCAGGGAATCGCCGGAACGCTGCAGCGAGCCAGCCTCGACCATGCCGCCCGCACGAATGCGCGTGCCTTGCGGCGCTTCGCCATTGGCGATCTGGGTCGGGGTGTAAAACAGATTGATGTTCTGCTGCAGGGCGCTCAGGGCCAGGCCGACGGCAGCGCCGACACCGACCAGGATCGCGAGAATGATGATAAGACGCTTTTTACGCAGCGGATTCACTGGCCGTTCTCCCGGCGCAGACGACGCGCCTCTTGTTGCAGATACCGCTTGCGGGCCAGGATCGGCGCCGCCACGTTGAGAGCCAGCACCGCCAGGCATATGCCATAGGCTGACCAGACATACAGGCCGTGATGGCCCATGGCGAGAAAGTCGCCGAATGAAGCGAAACTCATCGAGCGGCCTCCAGACTGTTCTGCACTTCGGTTTTCACCCAGCTCGCCCGGGCTTCGCGCTTGAGCACTTCAAGGCGCATGCGCAGCAACAGCACCGCGCCGAAGAAACAGTAGAAACCCAGCACCGTCAGCAGCAGTGGCAGCCACATCTCGGCGGGCATCGCCGGTTTTTCGGTGAGGGTGAAGGTCGCGCCCTGGTGCAGGGTGTTCCACCACTCCACCGAGTATTTGATGATCGGGATGTTGATCACGCCGACGATCGCCAGCACCGCACAGGCCTTGGCCGCACTGTCACGATTGCTGATGGCGTTGCCCAGCGCAATAAGACCGAAGTACAGAAACAGCAGAATCAGCATGGACGTCAGTCGCGCATCCCAGACCCACCACGAACCCCAGGTCGGTTTGCCCCAGATCGCGCCGGTGACCAGCGCCACGGCGGTCATCCAGGCACCGATCGGCGCGGCGCATTGCAGGGCGACGTCGGCCAGTTTCATTTTCCAGACCAGCCCGACGATGCCGCACACGGCCAGCATCACGTAGATGGACTGCGCCAGCATGGCGGCGGGAACGTGGATATAGATGATCCGAAAGCTGTTGCCTTGCTGATAGTCCGGCGGCGCGAAGGCCAGCCCCCAAACCACGCCGACGCTAATCAGCAGCAACGCCGCGACGCTCAGCCACGGCAACAGTTTGCCACTGATACCGTAAAACCATTTGGGTGAGCCGAGCTTATGAAACCAGGTCCAGTTCATTGCTGTTTCCATCACGGGAGCTCTTCGCTTTGAAGAACCAAGGGTCTGCCTTTCTTTCAAAAGAAAGCGATCAAAATTTGATCAGACCTCATTATTATTCGCCGACGCTGATCTTCAGGCCAGCAGCTATTGCAAAAGGTGTCAGGGTTATCGCCAGGGCGGTCAGGCTGCCAAGCCACAAGAGATAACCGGTCGCCGGCATGCCCTGCAATGCCGCCTGCAAAGCGCCACTGCCGAGAATCAACACCGGGATGTACAGCGGCAGAATCAACAGCGCCAGTAACAGGCCACCGCGCTTCAATCCTACCGTCAGCGCCGCGCCCACCGCGCCGAGCAGGCTCAGCACCGGTGTACCCAGCAATAAAGAAAGCAGCAACACCGGCAGACAGGCGGCAGGCAAACCCAGCATCAACGCCAGCAAGGGTGCGAGCAAAACCAGCGCCAGTCCGGAAAACGCCCAGTGTGCCAGCACCTTGGCCAAAACCAGAATAGGCAGGGGGTGCGGCGAAAGGACCCACTGCTCAAGCGATCCGTCTTCGAAATCACTGCGGAAGAGCCCGTCCAGCGAGAGCAAGACCGATAAAAGTGCTGCCACCCAGACCAACCCCGGGGACAAGGTTTGCAACAATTGAGGCCCGGCACCGACCGCCAATGGGAACAAAGAGACGACGATGGCGAAGAACACCAGCGGATTCGCCAATTCGGCAGGACGACGGAACAGCAAACGTGCCTCGCGGGCGACCAACAGGCCGAAAACACTCATACGGCCCAGTTCCCCAAATCAATATCGCGATAGCCGGCCGGCATCCGGGTCAGGGTGTGGTGAGTGGTCAGGACCACCATGCCACCTCGCTCGCAGTGCGCAGCCAGGTGTTCTTCGAGTTGCGCCACGCCTTGTTTGTCGAGCGCGGTGAACGGTTCGTCGAGGATCCACAGCGGCGGGCTGTCCAGGTATAACCGCGCCAAGGCCACGCGACGTTGCTGGCCCGCTGATAGAGTGTGGCAGGGAACATCCTCGAAACCGCGCAGCCCCACCGCCGTCAGCGCCTGCCAGATCGCCTCATGGGAGGCCGGTTGATGCAGGGCGCAGAGCCAACTGAGGTTTTCCTCGGGGGTCAGCAAGTCCTTGATCCCGGCGGCATGGCCGATCCACAACAGGTTGCGCGCCAGTTCGCTGCGCTGCTCATGCAATGGCTGGCCGTTTAGCAGTACTTGACCGGCGGTCGGGTGCATCAAACCGCAAAGCAGACGTAAAAGGCTGGTCTTGCCACTGCCGTTGGGGCCGCTGATTTGCAACATGTCGCCACTGGCCAGTCTCAATTCGAGATTTTCGAAGAGCAGCCGAAGGTCTCGCTCACAGGCAAGGGCAACGGTTTGCAGGACAGGACTGGTCAAGAGATCACGGGCCTTATACGGTTCAAGTCGGCTCTGGCGCGGCCGTTAAAGAGATGCAGAATAGATGTATTGGCGGCCCGTACTAGAGAGCTGCGTCAAATAATTGCAATGTTTCTGGCACTCTGTATACAACGGGGCAGCATTATACATGCCATCTCCTACTCTCAAGAGTGCAATTTCCCCAGGTTGTGACCGCGTATGACAGGCGAAATGAACATCCTCCCCCTACCACAGACCACACCGGCGACCACGCGTCCGCTGGCGGTCAATGGCGAATTGCTCAAGCTGCTGACGCCGATGGAGGGCCTGATTACGGCAGGTCAAACCGCCAAGGCTGAAGTGCTGTCGCTCAAGCAGGCGGATCAGACTTTTCAACTGTTGCTCAAGGTGACCCTCGACAACGGTCGCCAGACCACGGTCCAGGCCACCAGTACTCAGCCGTTGCCCCAAGGCACCAGCCTGGCGATCACTCAGCCATCGGCGGGTAACTTGGCGGTCACGGTGCCGCAGGCCATCGCCTCCAGCGTCGCCACCCTCACCCGCATCGACACCGCGCAACTGCCGGTCGGCACCTTGTTGCAAGGCAAAGTGCTGACCTCTCAGGTAATGCCGCAGGTGCCAGGCCAGCCGATGGTGTTTCGCTCGATGGTGAGCCTGCTCAACACGGCGCTGAGTGGCAGCACGCTGGGCATCGACAGCCCGACGCCACTGCGCATCGGCACCTTGCTCAGCGCCTTGGTGCAGGACACCCAGACCCTGAAATTCGTCCCGTTGAGCAGCCGTCAGGAACAGTTGGCGGTGACGCAACAATTGGTCAGCCAGCAAAGTCGCCAGGGTTCTCTGGATGGCTTGCTCAAACTCCTGCAAAACCTGCCGCCGCAATCGTCGGACCAGACCTCCATGGATATTCGCGTTGCCGTGGAAAAACTGCTCGCCGGCCTGCCGGATGTTCAGCAACTGAGTACACCCAAAGGCCTGGCCCAAGCGTTGGCCAACAGCGGCGTTTTTCTCGAAGCCAAATTGCTGACGGGGCAGAACCCTACGCTAACGCCTGACATGAAAGGCGACCTGCTCAAGCTGATCGCACAACTGACTCCGGCCCTGCCGACCAATACCAATCTCAACGCAATCATCGCCGCCAACACACTGGCCCAAGCCATGCCGAACTTCGTGCGCAGCGCTCTCGGCATGCTGGGGCAAGTTAGCGCCAAACCGTTACCCACCAGTTTCCCGCTCCCCGAGCGCCTGCTGCAAAGTCAGGACGGTGAAGGCGATCTGGAACACTTGCTACGTCTGGCAGCAGCGGCCGTCTCGCGCTTGCAAAGCCATCAACTGTCGAGCCTGGAACAGACCGGCCTCACCGACGACGGTCGCCTGCTCAGCACCTGGCAACTGGAAATCCCCATGCGCAACCTGCAAGACATCGTGCCGTTGCAGGTCAAATTCCAGCGCGAAGAAGCGCCCGAAAAAGAACAACCGCAGGAACGCCGCGACGAACGCGAGCCGAAACAACAACTGTGGCGCGTGGATCTGGCGTTCGATATGGAGCCGTTAGGGCCGTTGCAGATTCAGGCGCAGTTGATCAAAGGCAGCCTCTCCAGTCAGCTGTGGGCCGAGCGGCCGTACACCGCGAGCCTGATCGAAAGCAATCTGGCCGGGCTGCGCGAACGTCTGCTGGCGTCAGGCCTGAACGTCGGTGATCTGGATTGCCACCTCGGCACACCGCCTCAAGGCCCTCAAACCCGTCTCGAACAACGCTGGGTCGATGAAACCGCATGAACAAATCCACCGCACCGCGCCAGGCCATCGCCCTCAAATACGACGGCAGCCACGCCCCAACCCTCACCGCCAAGGGCGATGAGGAACTGGCGGAAGCCATTCTGCAGATTGCCCGCGATTACGAAGTGCCGATCTACGAAAACGCCGAGCTGGTGAAACTGCTGGCGCGGATGGAATTGGGGGAGAGTATTCCGGAAGAGTTGTATCGCACGATTGCCGAGATTATTGCGTTTGCGTGGAATTTGAAGGGTAAGTTTCCGGCAGGGCATGATCCGCATGCGGTGATAGTGGAGAAGGACATCTCCGACCGCGGGGATGATTATTGATCTTTGTTAAACGCAAAAAGATCGCAGCCTCGTTTCACTCGACAGCTCCTACATTGGGATGGTGCACGCCCTGTAGGAGCTGTCGAGTGAAACGAGGCTGCGATCTTTTGATCTTCTCAGTTCTTGTGCAACTTACTCATCAACTCCGCCTCAGCCTGGGTCAACCCGCAGGACTGAGTCAGTTCATCGACGCTGGCCCCCATCCCCACCAGGCGTGCTGCCTGAGCGAATGAAAGACTCGACGGATCTCGTTGCTCCAGCTGAGCCAGTTTGTCCGGCAACGGGCCGACGACGGCGCGCAGTTCGTGCAGGTCTTCACCCATGCGCACGTTGCCGTTCTGGTAGTCGTCGACGCGTTTGGCCAGGTCCTTGATGCGCTGATCGCGCAGCGCATCGCCCTTGGCCTGTTGCGCGGCGATCTGCCGCTGAGCGCGGATGTACGCCAGGAACATCGCCAGCGTGCCTGCCCAGAAGAGAAACAGGACAATGACAGCTACCTCAAGAATCAATCAGATACTCTCCAGTTCCGACCATTCTTCTTCGCTCATCATCTTGTCCAGCTCGACCAGGATCAGCAGTTCGTTGTTCTTGTTGCACACGCCTTGAATGAACTTGGCGGATTCTTCGTTACCGACGTTCGGCGCGGTCTCGATTTCCGACTGACGCAGGTAAACCACTTCAGCCACGCTGTCGACCATGATCCCGACCACTTGCTTGTCGGCTTCGATGATGACGATACGGGTGTTGTCGCTGATCTCGGCGTTCATCAGGCCGAAGCGCTGACGGGTGTCGATCACGGTGACCACGTTACCGCGCAGGTTAATGATGCCCAGCACGTAGCTCGGGGCACCCGGGACCGGGGCGATTTCGGTGTAGCGCAGGACTTCCTGAACGCGCATCACGTTGATGCCGTAGGTTTCGTTGTCCAGCTTGAAGGTTACCCATTGCAGGATCGGATCTTCGGAACCCTTTGCAGCTGTCGCCTTATCATTCATACCCTGACCCCTCAAAAAACCGCCCTGGCGGTGTGTGTTCTGTGCGACGGCACTGAATGCCGTCGCGTGTCTGTTATGCAGCTTTATGTCGGTTTATGGGTCGGCTTGCCGCCGCCCATGTGCTTTGCCCCACCGCTGGCAATCAGCTCGGCCAGCGCGGAAACATCGAGCAAGGCACACATGTGTTCAATCACCGTGCCCGCCAGCCATGGCCGTTGACCCCGGTGGCTGCGCCATTTGATTTCGTTCGGGTCCAGGCGCAATGAGCGGCTGACCTGATGCACCGCCAGCCCCCACTCGTAGCCCTGAACCGAAATAACGTATTGCAGGCCCTGACGGAAATCATCGCGATAACGATCCGGCATGACCCAGCGTGCGGTATCCAGCACTTTCAGGTTGCCGGCCTGGCTTGGCAGGATCCCGAGGAACCATTCCGGTTGACCGAACAACGGCGTCAGCTCGTGACCGGCCAGGGAATAAATCGAACCCAGGCACACCAGCGGCACTGCCAGGGTCAGCCCGGCGACGTCGAACAACAGGCATTCGAACGGCTCGGCAGCCCATGCCGGACGACCGTCGGTTTCCACCGGTGGCGGCGTGTTGCTTGGCGGCAGATGAACTTCGACCACCGGCGGCACCAACGCTTGCAGCAGTGGTGCAATCGTCGACACGGGCGCCAGAATCGGTGCCGGCGCTTCGATCACGGCCACGGGTGCTTTCACCATTGGCGCAACGATGGGTGCAGCGGTCACGGCCGGTTTCTGCGCATCGCGGGCCTGTTCTTCAAGCACGGCGGCCTGGAACTCATCCAGCGCAGCTTCAACCTCGACAACCTCGGGCAGCGACTCGACTTCTGGCGGCAACTCTTCGGTTGCGTCTTGCAGCAAATTGTCCAGATAAGACTGGAGGGCCAGTTGCGGACGTGAGGTGATCTTCACCGGCCGAGTCATGCGCGCACCTTTGTAGGAGCGAGGCTTGCCCGCGAAGAACGATAACTCGGTATAGCTGCCAAGACTGCGGCGTCTGCTTCGCGGGCAAGCCTCGCTCCTACAGGGATTGAGTTCATCTCAAGCCACCGCCGGAACAAGTTGCGCCGCCAGCAGATGCTTGAGCAGTGCGCGGTACGCGAGAACGCCACGGCTCTTGCCGTCGAATTGCGAAGGCGTCAGCCCTGCCCGGCTCGCGTCTCGCAAGCGGGTGTCGATCGGGATGTAGCCTTGCCAGATTTCTTCCGGGTACTTGTCGCGCAGCACGCGAAGAGTGCCGAGAGATGCTTGGGTGCGGCGGTCGAACAGGGTCGGCACAATGCTGAACGGCAGCGCCTGTTTGCGTGAGCGGTTGATCATCGCCAGGGTGTTGACCATGCGTTCCAGGCCTTTGACGGCCAAGTGTTCGGTCTGCACCGGGATCACCAACTGCTGGCTGGCCGCCAAGGCGTTGACCATCAGCACACCGAGCAACGGCGGGCTGTCGATCACGGCGTAATCGAAGTCCTGCCAAAGTTGCGCCAGGCTCTTGGCGATCACCAGGCCCAAACCACTCTGCCCCGGCGACTGACGCTCAAGGGTTGCCAGCGCGGTGCTCGATGGCAACAGGGAAATGCGTTCATCACTGGTGGGCATCAGCAACTGTCCGGGCAAACCTTGCGGCACGCTGCCCTTGTGCAGAAACAGGTCGTAGCTGCTGTGTTCCAGGCTGTCGGGGTCGTAACCGAAGTAGCTGGTCATGGAGCCGTGGGGGTCGAGATCGACCACAACCACGCGCTTGCCCGCCTCAGCCAGCAAACCGGCTAAAGCGATGGAGGAAGTGGTTTTACCGACACCACCCTTTTGATTGGCGACTGCCCAGACTCTCATTCGGATTGTTCCTCCCGGTCGAAAAGGTCGACCGAGAAATAGCTCAACGTATTAATGCGGGTGACGGAGAATTGACGGAGCTCTCTCGTCCCGGCGACTTGACCGGAGCCGGTGCAGTTTGTGTGCCAGCCCGCTTCAACGCGGCATCCGGTTGTGCATGAGCGGTTCCGGTACCGGTGAGGCTGCGGCGTACATCGAGATTTCGTGAAACCACCAGCACCACCCGACGGTTTCGCGCCCGGCCTTCGGCGGTGGCGTTATTGGCTACCGGCTGAAACTCGCCGTAACCCACCGACGCCAGACGACCGGGGTTCACACCCTGCATCGCCAGCATGCGCACGATGCTTGCCGAACGGGCCGAGGACAGCTCCCAGTTGGTCGGGTATTGCGCGGTGCGGATCGGTTGATCGTCAGTGAAGCCTTCGACGTGGATCGGGTTGTCGAACGGCCTCAGGATCGCGGCGACCTTGTCGATAATGCTGAATGCGATGTCGCTGGGCATGGCATCGCCACTGCCGAACAACAGGCTGGAATTGAGCTCGATCTCGACCCACAACTCGTTGCCGCGCACGGTCATCTGGTTGGAGCTGATCAGGTCGCCAAACGCCGCGCTGATGTCATCGGCAATGCTCTTGAGTGGATCGTTGGCGCCGGCGATACCGGCATCGATCTGTTCGCTGTCCTTGACCAGTGGCTTGGCCGGGGTCACGGTTTTTGGTCGCTCGTCACCAATCGGAATCGGCTTGAGGGCGCGATCGGAATCGGTAAACACTCCGATCAACGCCTCGGAAATGACTTTGTACTTGCCTTCGTTGATCGAAGAAATCGAGTACATCACCACGAAGAAAGCGAACAGCAACGTAATGAAGTCGGCGTAGGAAACGAGCCAGCGTTCATGGTTTACGTGTTCTTCAGGTTGCCTGCGACGTGCCATGGTTCATTTCCCCCATCAATCCATGAAGCCCTGAAGCTTCAACTCGATAGAGCGAGGGTTTTCACCTTCGGCGATCGACAGAATGCCTTCCAGCAACATCTCGCGATAACGCGACTGCCGCAACGCGATGGACTTGAGCTTGGCGGCAATCGGCAGCAGCATCAGGTTGGCACTGGCCACGCCATAGATGGTGGCAACAAAGGCAACGGCAATGCCGCTGCCCAATTGCGATGGATCGGCGAGGTTGCCCATGACATGGATCAGGCCCATCACCGCACCGATGATGCCGATGGTCGGCGCGTAGCCGCCCATGCTTTCAAAGACTTTGGCAGCTTCGATGTCGCGGCTTTCCTGGGTGTAGAAATCCACTTCCAGAATGCTGCGAATCGCTTCCGGCTCAGCGCCGTCCACCAGCAATTGCAAGCCTTTGCGCGAATAGCTGTCGGGTTCGGCGTCGGCCACCCCTTCCAGACCGAGCAAACCTTCCTTGCGGGCGGTCAGGCTCCAATTCACCACGCGATCCACGCCGCCGGCCAGGTCCACGCGAGGTGGAAACAGGATCCAGCCAAGAATCTGCATGGCGCGCTTGAAGGCACTCATCGGCGATTGCAGCAGCGCCGCGCCGATGGTCCCACCGAGTACGATCAACGCCGCCGGGCCGTTGGCCAGCGCGCCGAGGTGCCCGCCTTCGAGGTAGTTGCCGCCGATGATGGCGACGAACGCCATGATGATGCCGATCAGGCTGAGCACATCCATCAGACGCACGCCTCGACCAGATGCCGGCCAATATCGTCCAGGCTATAGACCGCGTCCGCGAGTTCGGCTTTGACGATCGCCATTGGCATGCCGTAGATCACGCAGCTGGCTTCATCCTGAGCCCAAATCGCACTGCCGCCCTGCTTGAGCAGACGCGCGCCTTCGCGACCGTCGGCGCCCATGCCGGTGAGTACCACCGCCAGAACTTTGTCGCCGTAGGATTTGGCCGCGGAACCGAAGGTGATGTCCACGCACGGTTTGTAGTTCAGACGCTCGTCGCCCGGCAGGATTTTTACCGCGCCACGGCCGTCGATCATCATTTGCTTGCCACCCGGCGCCAACAGCGCCAGGCCCGGACGCAGGATGTCGCCATCCTCGGCTTCCTTGACGCTGATGCGGCACAGCTTGTCCAGACGCTCGGCGAAGGCCTTGGTGAAGGCGGCCGGCATGTGCTGGATCAACACGATCGGTGCCGGGAAGTTGGCCGGCAACTGGGTCAGAACCCGTTGCAGGGCAACCGGGCCACCGGTGGAGGTGCCGATGGCGACCAGTTTATAGGCTTTGCGTTTCGGTGCCGGAGACGACGGCGTTGCAGCATGGCTGCGAGCCGGAATCGGTGCAGGTGCCGGACGCGCAGGCGCACTGCTGCCGTAGCTGCTGACACTCGAAGGCGCAGGTGTCGGGGTTGGTGCGGCCACGGGAGCCGGAGCGCTGTAAGTACTGGCGCGACGGTTACTGCGCGAGATGCTGAGAATCTTCTCGCACAGCAGCTGCTTGACCTTCTCCGGGTTACGCGAGATGTCTTCGAAATTTTTCGGCAGGAAGTCCACCGCGCCGGCGTCCAGCGCATCGAGGGTGACCCGCGCGCCTTCGTGCGTCAGCGAGGAGAACATCAACACCGGGGTCGGGCAGCGCTGCATGATGTGCCGCACTGCCGTGATGCCGTCCATCATTGGCATCTCGTAGTCCATGGTGATCACGTCTGGCTTGAGGGCCAGCGCCTGATCGATCGCCTCTTTGCCATTGGTCGCCGTACCGACGACCTGGATATTCGAATCCGCTGAAAGAATTTCCGAGACGCGGCGGCGGAAAAACCCCGAATCGTCCACCACCAGGACTTTGACTGCCATAAACACTCCGTTAGACGGGGCGAGGCTCAGTCGCCCCGCTCCCCCAGAATCAAATACGCCGTGCGGCGTAACGCTTGAGCATGCTCGGAACATCGAGAATCAGTGCAATGCGGCCGTCACCGGTGATGGTGGCGCCGGACATGCCCGGGGTTCCCTGGAGCATTTTGCCCAATGGCTTGATGACCACTTCTTCCTGACCCACCAGTTGATCGACGACGAAGCCGATCCGCTGAGTGCCCACCGAAAGAATCACCACATGGCCTTCGCGCTGCTCTTCGTGAGCGGCGGAGCTGACCAGCCAGCGTTTGAGGTAGAACAGAGGCAGCGCCTTGTCCCGCACGATCACCACTTCCTGGCCGTCCACCACGTTGGTGCGCGACAGGTCGAGGTGGAAGATCTCGTTGACGTTCACCAGCGGGAACGCGAACGCCTGGTTGCCGAGCATGACCATCAGCGTCGGCATGATCGCCAAGGTCAACGGGACCTTGATGACGATCTTCGAGCCCTTGCCCTTGGTCGAGTAGATATTGATGGTGCCGTTGAGCTGGGCGATCTTGGTTTTCACCACGTCCATGCCCACGCCGCGCCCGGAGACGTCGGAAATTTCGGTCTTGGTCGAGAAGCCCGGCGCGAAGATCAGGTTGAAGCAATCCGACTCGCTGAGACGGTCCGCCGCATCCTTGTCCATCAGACCTTTCTTCACGGCGATACCGCGCAGAACATCAGCGTCCATGCCTTTGCCATCATCGGAGATGGACAGCAGGATGTGGTCGCCTTCCTGTTCCGCGGACAGGATCACCTTGCCGCTGCGAGGCTTGCCCATCGCTTCGCGCTCAGCCGGCTCTTCAATACCGTGGTCGACCGAGTTGCGCACCAAGTGGACCAGCGGGTCGGCCAAGGCCTCGACGAGGTTCTTGTCGAGGTCGGTTTCTTCGCCAACCAGCTCCAGGTTGATCTCTTTCTTGAGCTGGCGAGCCAGGTCGCGAACCAGACGCGGGAAGCGCCCGAAGACTTTCTTGATCGGCTGCATCCGGGTCTTCATGACCGCGGTTTGCAGGTCGGCCGTGACCACGTCGAGGTTCGACACAGCCTTGGACATGGCTTCGTCGCCGCTGTTGAGGCCCAGACGGACCAAGCGGTTACGCACCAGTACCAACTCGCCGACCATGTTCATGATTTCGTCGAGACGCGCGGTATCGACCCGCACGGTGGTCTCGGCTTCGCTGGCCGGTTTTTCCGGTGGCGGCGCAGCCGGGGCACGAGCAGGCGCCGGTGCAGCAGCGGCGGCAGGCTTGGGTGCTTCGGCTTTTGGCTCGGGCGCTTTGGCGACAGGTGCCGGTGCCTTGGCGACTGGGATTGCTACTGCGGAAGCAGCAGCACCTGTGCCCACTTCAGTGAACTTGCCCTTGCCATGCAATTCGTCGAGCAGCGATTCGAACTCGTGATCGGAGATCAGATCGCCGCCGGCCGCTTTAGCGGTTGGCGCAGCCGGGGCCGGGGCCGAAGCAATCGCCGATTCCAGCGCATCGACTGCAAAGTTGCCTTTGCCGTGCAACTGATCGAGCAGTGCTTCGAACTCGTCGTCGGTGATGTCGGAGCTGTCGCCTGCCGCTTTCGGGGCAGCCGGTGCGGCGGGCGCCGCGACTACTGCATCGGCGGCGAACTGGCCTTTGCCGTGCAATTGATCGAGCAACGACTCGAACTCGGCATCGGTGATTTCGTCGCTGGTGGCCGCATCGCTGGTCGGCGCCGGTGCAGAAACAGCGGCTGGCGCCTCGGCCTGAGCCTTGACGGCATTCAGCGAGTCCAGCAATTGTTCGAATTCGTTATCGGTGATGTCGCCTGATTCGCTTTCGGCGGCTGGTGCTTGCACCGCTTCAGCGACAGGTGCCGCTTCGTCGGCGGTTTGCGGCTCGGCCAAACGGGCCAACGCTGCAAGCAACTCAGGCGTGGCAGCCGTGATCGGGCTGCGTTCGCGGACTTCGCTGAACATGCCGTTCACCGCGTCCAATGCTTCGAGAACCACGTCCATCAGTTCCGAGTCGACGCGTCGTTCACCCTTGCGCAGGATGTCGAACACGTTCTCGGCGATGTGACAGCACTCCACCAGCTCGTTGAGCTGGAGGAAGCCGGCGCCCCCTTTTACAGTGTGAAAACCGCGAAAAATTGCATTGAGCAAATCCGCATCATCCGGTCGGCTTTCAAGCTCGACCAGCTGTTCGGACAGTTGCTCTAGAATCTCGCCGGCCTCAACCAGGAAATCCTGAAGGATCTCTTCATCGGCGCCGAAGCTCATTAAGGGGGTGCTCCTACAGGTCTAAAAACCTAAAAAACCTAAAACTCTAAAATTTAGAATCCCAGGCTGGATAGCAAATCGTCCACATCGTCCTGACCGGACACAACGTCTTCTCTTTTATCGGCATGAATCTGCGGACCTTCACCCTGAGAGAGATGTTTTTGCGGATCTTTTTCAGCCAGCATCGCTTCACGGTCATGTTCGATACCCGCAAAGCGGTCGACCTGACTGGCCATGAGCACGAGCTTGAGCAGGTTGCTTTCTACTTCGGTGACTAATTGGGTCACGCGCTTGATCACCTGACCGGTGAGGTCCTGGTAATCCTGGGCCAGCAGAATGTCGTTGAGGTTGCTCGACACGATGCGGTTGTCTTCGCTGCTGCGTGTCAGGAAACCGTCGACCCGCCGGGCCAGTTCACGGAACTCTTCAGCCCCGACTTCGCGACGCATGAACCGTCCCCAATCCGTGCTCAGCGCCTGAGCTTCGTCGCTCAGGCTGTTGATCAGCGGCGTGGCGTTTTCCACCAGGTCCATGGTGCGGTTGGCCGCGGCCTCGGTCAGCTTGACCACATAACCCAGGCGCTCGGTGGCATCCGTGATCTGAGACACTTCCTCGGCTTGCGGCATGTGCGGGTCAATCTGGAAATTGACGATCGCGCTATGCAGCTCGCGGGTGAGCTTGCCCACTTCCTGATACAGGCCGCGGTCACGGGTCTGGTTGAGCTCATGGATCAGTTGCACAGCGTCGCCGAACCTGCCTTTTTCAAGGCTTTCGACCAGTTCGACCGCGTGTTTTTTCAGGGTCGACTCGAAATCGCCCTGTGAAGATTCGTTTTGCTCCATAGCTCCCCCGTGACGGACTGGCTTTGCACATCAACCGATGCGTTCGAAGATCTTTTCAATCTTGTCTTTCAACGCTTGAGCCGTGAATGGCTTGACCACATAGCCGTTCACACCCGCCTGAGCGGCTTCGATGATTTGCTCGCGCTTGGCTTCGGCCGTAACCATCAACACCGGCAGGTGTTTGAGTTTTTCATCGGCACGCACGTGGCGCAGCAGATCGATACCGGTCATGCCGGGCATGTTCCAGTCCGTTACCAGAAAGTCGATGCTCCCGCTGTTGAGGACCGGAATCGCGGTAATACCGTCATCCGCCTCGACCGTGTTGGTGAACCCAAGGTCACGCAACAGGTTTTTTATGATCCGCCGCATCGTCGAGAAGTCATCAACGATGAGGATTTTCATATTCTTGTCCAATTCGACCTCCAAGCAGTCTTAAAACGCGCGCAGCACCTGAACGCGCCGTTCAATCAATTCGGCGTAACACTCAACAGTTGTATGGATTACAACGGGCCGTGGCTGATGCAGCAAAATGCCGTACCAACCTCGTTCGCAGTGTCCCCACACTGCCTGTCAGCGCGCTCGCCACTCCCCCAAACGCCCCCGCAAACGGGCCGCGCACTGGCTGTGTAACTGGCTGACCCGCGATTCGCTGACCCCCAGGACCTCACCGATTTCCTTGAGATTCAACTCTTCGTCGTAGTACAGCGCCAACACCAGTCGCTCACGCTCCGGCAAATTGGCAATCGCGTCCGCCAGCGCCGCCTGGAAGCGTTCATCTTCCAGATCGCGTGACGGCTCGAGATGAGCACTGGCGCCATCCTCATGCAGCCCTTCGTGTTCGCCGTCCTGCAACAGATCGTCGAAACTGAATAACCGGCTGCCCAGGGTGTCGTTCAAAATCCCGTAATAATCATCGAGACTCAATTGGAGTTCGGCCGCAACTTCGTGATCTTTAGCGTCACGGCCGGTTTTAGCTTCAATCGAGCGAATCGCGTCGCTGACCATGCGGGTATTGCGGTGAACCGAACGTGGCGCCCAGTCCCCCTTGCGCACTTCATCGAGCATCGCGCCGCGGATTCGAATGCCCGCGTACGTCTCGAAACTCGCGCCTTTGCTGGCGTCGTATTTGGTTGATACTTCAAGCAGGCCGATCATCCCGGCCTGGATCAGGTCTTCGACCTGGACACTGGCCGGCAAACGCGCCAGCAGGTGGTAGGCAATGCGTTTGACCAGTGGCGCGTAACGCTCGATCAGCTCGTACTGCGCGTCACGTGCCGATTTCTTGTAGAGGTTGTAGCCACTGGCTGTCATAGGACGGGTCCTGCGGTCTGTTGCACGAGGCGCTCGACGAAAAACTCCAGATGCCCACGCGGGTTGGCCGGCAGCGGCCAGGTATCGACCTTCTGCGCAATGGCCTTGAACGCCAGGGCGCACTTGGAACGCGGGAAGGCTTCGTAGACGGCACGCTGCTTCTGCACAGCCTTGCGCACGCTTTCGTCGTAAGGCACCGCGCCGACGTATTGCAAGGCGACGTCGAGGAAACGATCCGTGACCTTGGTCAACTTGGCGAACAGGTTGCGGCCTTCCTGCGGGCTCTGCGCCATGTTGGCCAGGACGCGGAAACGATTCATGCCGTAGTCGCGGTTAAGCAGTTTGATCAGCGCGTAGGCGTCAGTGATCGAGGTCGGCTCGTCGCACACCACCAGCAATACTTCTTGGGCGGCGCGCACGAAACTGACTACCGAGTCACCAATGCCCGCAGCGGTGTCGATCACCAATACGTCGAGATTGTCGCCGATGTCGCTGAAAGCCTGGATCAGGCCGGCATGCTGGGCCGGGCTCAGATGAACCATGCTCTGGGTGCCGGACGCAGCCGGAACGATGCGAATACCGCCGGGCCCTTGCAACAGCACGTCGCGCAGTTCACAGCGGCCTTCGATCACGTCGGCCAGGGTACGTTTGGGTGTCAGCCCCAGCAGGACGTCGACGTTCGCCAGCCCCAGATCGGCATCCAGCAGCATGACGCGCCGGCCGAGCTCTGCTAGAGCCAGGGACAAGTTCACTGACACGTTAGTCTTCCCGACGCCACCTTTGCCGCCGGTCACCGCGATCACCTGTACGGGATGCATGCTGCCCATGTTATTTCTTTACCTTGTCTTACTTAGACGGAGGCCACATTACTGGCTGCGCGTTCACCAACTGAACAATGCATGGCAGACCATCGATGTAGGTACAAAAACCGTTCATTAACACCTCAGCCGACCCGCTTGGTCGGACTGTGGTAAAGGTCAGCGAACATGTCAGCCATGGCTTCTTCGCTGGGTTCTTCCTGCATTTGCACGCTAACGGCGCGACTGACCAACTGATGACGACGCGGCAGATGCAAATCATCCGGGATCCGCGGGCCATCGGTCAGGTAAGCCACCGGCAGTTCATGACTGATAGCCAGGCTCAACACCTCGCCCAAGCTTGCCGTTTCATCCAGTTTAGTCAGGATGCAGCCGGCAAGGCCGCAACGTTTGTAACTGTGATAAGCGGCGGTTAGAACCTGTTTCTGGCTAGTGGTTGCCAAGACCAGATAATTTTTTGATTTGATGCCCCGTCCGGCCAGGCTTTCCAGTTGCATGCGCAGAGCCGGATCGCTGGCCTGCAGGCCGGCGGTATCGATCAGCACCACGCGTTTGCGCAGCAAAGGCTCCATTGCCTGCACCAGCGATTGGCCCGGGTCGACGTGGGTGACCGACACATTGAGGATGCGGCCCAGCGTCTTGAGCTGTTCCTGAGCTCCGATGCGGTAGCTGTCCATGCTCACCAGCGCGATGTTCTGCGCGCCGTACTTGAGCACATAACGGGCCGCGAGTTTGGCCAGCGTGGTGGTCTTGCCCATGCCGGCCGGGCCGACCATCGCAATCACACCGCCCTCTTCTAGCGGCTCGACTTCCGGGGTAGCGATCATCCGCGCCAGGTGCGCGAGCAACATGCGCCAGGCCTGACGGGGTTCTTCAATATCGGTAATCAATGCCAGCAGATCGCGCGACAACGGGCCGGACAGACCGATGCGTTGCAGGCGACGCCAGAGGTTGGCCTGGGCCGGACGGCTGCCTTGCAGCTGATTCCAGGCCAGCGACCCCAGTTGCACTTCCATCAGTTCACGTAGGCTGTTGAGCTCGAAACGCATCGAGTCGAATGCACGCGGGTCAACGCCACCGGAGGCTGGCGCAGGGGCCGGCGCTGCACGACGAGGTTCGGCGTAGGTCGGCTCGATCAGTGGCTCGGCGGCAGTCAACGGCAGGCCGGCGAACAATTGGCGATTGGTGGTCTTGTCGCTCTCGCCATCGCTACGCAGGCTCAGTTCGGCCTGGGCGGTGACGATCCGCGACTGGGTCTTGCGCAGCTCGTCCTCGAGTTCCATGTTCGGAACACGCGGGGCCAGCGCCGACAATTTGTAATCCAGGGCAGCCGTCAGCTCGACACCGCCGGCGATCCGGCGGTTGCCAATGATGGCGGCATCAGCGCCCAGCTCATCACGAACCAGTTTCATGGCCTGACGCATATCGGCGGCGAAAAAACGCTTAACTTGCATAAACCACTACCTCAGCCGTTGGGCCCTACTGTCGCAACGATGGTCACTTGCTTGTTGTCAGGGATTTCCTGGTAAGCCAACACATGCAAACCCGGGACTGCCAGTCGGCCGAATCGCGAGAGCATCGCGCGAACCGGACCGGCCACCAGCAGAATCACCGGTTGACCTTGCATTTCCTGACGCTGCGCCGCTTCGATCAACGAGCGTTGCAGTTTCTCTGCCATGCTTGGCTCCAACAGAACACCCTCTTCCGAGCCTTGTCCTGCCTTCTGAAGACTATTGAGCAATATTTGTTCCAACCTTGGTTCCAAGGTGATCACAGGCAGCTCCGACTCAGTGCCTACAATGCTTTGCACGATTGCGCGGGATACGCCGACGCGCACCGCGGCCACCAAAGCGGCAGTATCTTGACTCTTGGCGGCGTTGTTCGCGATGGCTTCGGCAATGCTGCGAATGTCCCGGACCGGCACCTGTTCGGCCAACAACGCCTGTAGGACTTTGAGCAGTTGCGACAGCGAAACCACCCCCGGCACCAGCTCTTCGGCCAGTTTCGGTGAGCTTTTGGCCAGCAATTGCATAAGTTGCTGGACTTCTTCGTGGCCAATCAGCTCGCTGGAGTGCTTGTACAAAATCTGGTTCAAGTGAGTCGCTACGACCGTACTGGCATCGACCACGGTGTAGCCGAGGGATTGCGCCTGGGCACGCTGGCTGATTTCAATCCAGACCGCCTCCAGACCAAAAGCCGGATCTTTGGCGGTGATACCGTTGAGCGTACCGTAGACCTGCCCCGGGTTGATCGCCAGTTCGCGATCCGGATAAATCTCGGCCTCGGCCAGGATTACGCCCATCAGGGTCAGGCGGTAGGCGCTTGGCGCCAGGTCGAGGTTGTCACGGATATGCACTGTCGGCATCAAGAAGCCCAGGTCCTGGGAGAGCTTTTTACGCACACCCTTGATCCGCGCCAGCAACTGACCACCCTGGTTGCGATCCACCAGCGGGATCAGGCGGTAGCCGACTTCCAGACCGATCATGTCGATCGGCGTCACGTCATCCCACCCAAGCTCCTTGGTTTCCTGGGCGCGGGCCGGCGATGGCAGCAATTCCTGCTGACGCTTGACCTCTTGCAGGGCATGGACCTTGACCGCGTTCTGCTTCTTCCAGAACAGGTAAGCGCCACCGGCCGCCACAGCTGCCATGCTCAGAAAGGAGAAGTGCGGCATGCCCGGCACCAGGCCCATCACCGCCATCAAGCCAGCGGCCACTGCCAAGGCTTTCGGCGAAGCGAACATCTGACGATTAATCTGCTTGCCCATGTCTTCCGAACCGGAAGCACGGGTCACCATGATCGCAGCGGCAGTCGACAACAGCAGTGATGGCAATTGCGCCACCAAACCGTCACCGATGGTCAACAAGGCGTACACCCGACCGGCATCGCCAAAGGTCATGCCGTGCTGGAAGATACCGACCGCCATGCCGCCGATCAGGTTGATGAACAGAATCAGCAGGCCGGCGATGGCGTCACCGCGCACGAACTTGCTGGCACCGTCCATCGAACCGTAGAACTCGGCTTCCTGAGCCACTTCCATCCGGCGCAGTTTCGCCTGGTTCTGATCGATGAGGCCGGCGTTCAAGTCAGCGTCGATGGCCATCTGTTTGCCGGGCATCGCATCGAGGGTGAAACGCGCGCTGACCTCGGAAATCCGCCCGGCGCCCTTGGTCACTACGACGAAGTTGATGATCATCAGAATCGCGAAGACCACGATACCAACCACGTAGTTACCGCCGATCACCACTTCACCGAAGGCCTGGATCACCTTACCGGCGGCGGCGTGGCCGTCCTGCCCGTGGAGCATCACCACCCGTGTCGAGGCCACGTTCAGCGCCAATCGCAGCAACGTCGCCACCAGCAAAATGGTCGGGAACACCGCAAAATCCAATGGCCGCAAGGCGTATACGCAGACCAGCAGCACGACGATGGACAAGGCAATGTTGAACGTGAAAAACACGTCCAGCAGGAACGGCGGAATCGGCAACATCATCATGGCCAGCATGACCAGCAGCAACAGCGGCACACCCAGATTGCCCCGACTGAGGTCGGCAACGTTTGTGCGAGCAGTGTTGAATAACTGAGAGCGATCCACCGGTTTTCCCCGTTCCTTTAAAGCAAATCTTTGACGCCCGGAACGGGCGCAGGGCGGGTACTGCAAGAAGCCTTCCAACTTTGCAGAGCGGGGGAATAGAGGGCTGTTCCGGGGATTTGTATCGTCTGTACCGACGCCTTCGCGGGCAAGCGCAAGCCTCGCTCCTACAGTCCCGTGTCGCTCGCGACATATGCGAATGACACGGGACTGTAGGAGCGAGGCTTGCCCGCGAAGAGGCCAGCATTACCAACACGCCAATCAGGAATCGCGGCGCAGATCCGGCGGAATCGGCAAATCATTCTGGAGCGGATCCGGGCGCTTGCCCTTGCCGGCACGGTACTGGCGGATTTGATAGACATAGGCCAATACCTGGGCAACCGCCAGATACAGCCCGCCGGGAATTTCCTGCTCCAGTTCCGTGGAGTAGTAGATTGAACGCGCCAGCGCCGGCGATTCGAGCAGCAGCACATTGTTGGCCACGGCGATTTCGCGAATCTTCAAAGCGAGGAAGTCGCTGCCCTTGGCCAACAGCACCGGCGCATTGCCTTTGTCTGGATCGTACTTGAGGGCTACGGCGTAATGAGTCGGGTTGGTGATGACCACGTCGGCCTCGGGAATGGCCGCCATCATCCGCCGCTGCGACATCTCGCGCTGCAACTGGCGAATGCGCTGTTTGACCTCTGGCTTACCTTCCTGATCCTTGTGCTCGTCGCGCACTTCCTGCTTGGTCATCTTCAGTTTTTTCAGGCTTTCCCAAATCTGCACCGGCACATCCACCGCCGCGATGATGATCAGCCCGCACGCCATCCACAAGGTGCTCCAGCCAACCAGTTGCAGGCTGTGAATGATCGCCATGTCCAAGGGTTCGTGAGCGATGCGCAGCAGATCGTCGATATCCGCCGACAAGACCGCCAACGCTACAAACAACACGATGAAAAACTTCGCCAGGGCCTTGAGCAATTCCACCAGCGCCTTGGCCGAGAACATCCGTTTCAACCCCGCCCCCGGATTCATGCGACTGAACTTGGGGGCCATGGAGCCGGCCGCGAATAGCCAGCCCCCCAGGGAAATCGGACCTATCAGCGCAGCCAGCAGCATGGTGATCATCACCGGCTGAATCGCCAACAGGGCGATCTGCCCCGAGTGCAGCAGGTACGTGCCCATGGAGCGCTGATCCAGAATCACTTCCCGCGAGAGCGAGAAGTTCATGCGCATCAGCTCCATCATGTCCTGCGCCAACGCACCACCGAAAATCAGCAGCGCACCGGCGCCAGCGAGCATGACCGCCAAGGTATTGAGCTCCTTGGAGCGCGCAATCTCGCCCTTCTCACGGGAGTCCTTTTTACGTTTCTCCGTGGGGTCTTCTGTTTTGTCCTGACCGCTTTCGCTCTCAGCCATGACTCAGCGCGCCCGTGCCAGTTCGCGTAACAACTGCAAAGCCTCGGAGGCCAGCGGTTGATACTGATTGAGAATGTCCGCCAGACCGACCCAGACGATGAACAGCCCAAGCACCAGGGTCAGCGGGAAGCCGATCGAGAAGATGTTCAACTGCGGCGCCGCCCGAGTCATCACGCCAAACGCAATGTTGACCACCAGCAACGCCGTGATCGCTGGCAAAACCAGCAACAGTGCCGCACCGAGTACCCAGCCGAGTTTGCCGGCCAATTCCCAGAAATGATGGACCATCAACCCGCCACCGACCGGCAGCGTGGTGAAGCTTTCGGTGAGGACTTCGAACACCACCAAGTGGCCATTCATCGACAGGAACAGCAGGGTCACCAGCATGGTGAAAAACTGCCCGATCACCGCCACCGACACACCGTTCGTAGGGTCGACCATCGAGGCGAAGCCCATGCCCATCTGGATCGCGACAATTTGCCCGGCGACCACAAAAGCCTGGAAGAACAGCTGCAAGGAAAAACCCAACACCGCGCCAATGATGATTTGCTCGGCGATCAGCAGCAGTGCGCTCAGGTCGAGTGCATTGACCGGCGGCATCGGCGGCAGGCCGGGGGCAATCACGAGGGTGATCGCCAGAGCGAAGTACAGACGCACACGCATGGGCACCAGGGTCGTGCCGAAAATCGGCATCACCATCAACAACGAGCCGATGCGAAACAGCGGCAACAGGAACGTCGCCACCCAGGTGCTGATCTGGGTATCGGTCAGCTGCAGCAGCGACATGGTTTAGCCGATGACCTGAGGAATGCTGTGGTACAGCTGGAGAATGTATTCCATGAAAGTCTGCACAAGCCACGGGCCAGCAACGATCAGCGTCACCAGCATCACCAGCAGTCGCGGCAGGAAGCTCAGAGTCTGTTCGTTGATCTGGGTGGCGGCCTGGAACATCGCCACCAACAACCCCACCAGCAAGCTCGGAATCACCAGCACGGCAACCATCATGGTGGTCAGCCACAGCGCTTCGCGAAAGATGTCTACGGCAACTTCCGGCGTCATGGTGAAACGCCGCCGAAGCTGCTCGCCAAGGTACCGATGATCAACGCCCAACCATCCACCAGCACGAACAGCATGATCTTGAACGGCAGGGAAATGATCAGTGGCGAGAGCATCATCATACCCATCGCCATCAGCACACTGGCCACGACCAGGTCGATGATCAGGAACGGAATGAAGATCATGAAGCCGATCTGGAACGCGGTTTTCAGCTCGGAAGTGACGAACGCCGGCACTAGAATCGTCAGCGGCGCCTGATCAGGTGTAGCGATGTCGGTGCGCTTGGACAGGCGCATAAACAACTCCAGATCGCTGCTGCGCGTCTGGGCCAGCATGAAGTCCTTGATCGGCACCTGAGCCTTGGTCACGGCATCCTGAGCGGTGAGTTTCTCCGCCAGATAGGGCTGCAAGGCATCCTGATTCACCCGATCGAACACTGGCGCCATGATGAACATAGTCAGGAACAGCGCCATGCCGGTGAGGATCTGGTTCGACGGTGTCTGCTGCAAGCCCAGGGCCTGACGCAGGATCGAGAACACGATTATGATCCGGGTGAAACTGGTCATCAGCATGACGAACGCCGGGATGAAACTCAGCGCAGTCATGATCAGCAGGATTTGCAGGCTGACCGAGTATTCCTGAGCGCCTTCGGCGTTAGTGCCCAAAGTGATTGCCGGGATCGACAACGGATCGGCGGCAAACGCCAGCGGTGCGGCCAGCATCAGGGCCAGGGTCAAGACGATGCGTAACGCACCCATTACTTCTTATCCTTATGATCCTTGCCGAGCATCCTCAACAGATGCTGAGCAAACTCCGGGGTCGCCTTTTCAGGCCCGCTCGGCACTTGCACCGGCTCCTTGAGCACGTGCAACGCGGTGATGGTGCCGGGGCTCAGGCCGAGCAGAATCTGTTCGTTGCCGACCTGCACCAGCATCAAACGGTCACGGGGACCCAGGGCACGCGAACCGATCAGCTCGATCACCTGCCCCTTGCCGGCCGGCCCAGCCTGTTGGACCCGGCGCAGCAGCCAAGCGAGGAAGAAGATCAACCCCAGCACCAGCACCAAGCCGAATACCAATTGCGTCAATTGCCCAGCCACACCGCTGCTGACGGCCGGCGTAGCAGCCGCTGTCGCAGCCGTCGTTACCGGTTCGGCAGCCAACACGCTGAACGGCAAGGCCAGCGCCAACCCAAGCACAAAACCCAGAACCTTTTTCACTCAGCGCAGCTTCTTGATGCGTTCGCTTGGGCTGATCACGTCGGTCAGGCGAATGCCGAACTTTTCATTGACCACCACCACTTCACCGTGGGCGATGAGCGTGCCGTTGACCAGCACGTCCAGCGGCTCGCCGGCCAGACGATCGAGCTCGATCACCGAACCCTGGTTGAGTTGCAGCAGGTTGCGGATGTTGATATCGGTGCTGCCGACTTCCATGGAAATCGACACCGGGATATCGAGGATCACGTCCAGGTTCGGACCGTCCAGCGTCACCGGATCGTTGTTCCTCGGCACGCTGCCGAACTCTTCCATTGGCAAGCGGTTGGACGACGAACCGCTGGCGTCGGCGGCCAGCAAGGCATCGATATCGTCCTGCCCGGCGTCACCGGTTTCTTCCAGGGCCGCAGCCCACTCATCGGCCAGTGCCTGGTCGTCCTGGGCGTTCATATCGTCGTTCATCATTTGTCCTCGGCGGGCACCTGCTCAATCAAGAGCAGTCAATTAAAGGGGGGAGTTGGAGCGCCGGTCAGCGGCGCTCGATCGGCTCGATCACCTGCAACGCGAGGTTGCCTTTGTGCGAGCCCATCTTGACCTTGAAGGCCGGTACGCCATTGGCGCGCATGATCATTTCTTCCGGCATCTCGACCGGAATAATGTCCCCGGGCTGCATGTGCAAGATGTCGCGAAGACGCAGCTGGCGGCGGGCCACGGTGGCACCGATCGGCACGTCGACGTCCAGTACGTCCTGGCGCAAGGCGTTGATCCAGCGCTCGTCCTGATCGTCGAGGTCCGACTGGAAGCCGGCGTCGAGCATTTCGCGCACCGGCTCGATCATCGAGTACGGCATGGTCACGTGCAGGTCGCCGCCACCGCCATCGAGCTCGATGTGGAACGTCGACACCACAACGGCCTCGCTCGGGCCGACGATGTTGGCCATGGCCGGGTTCACTTCCGAGTTGATGTACTCGAAGTTCACTTCCATGATCGCCTGCCAGGCTTCCTTCAAATCGACGAAGGCCTGTTCCAGCACCATGCGCACCACACGCAGTTCGGTGGGGGTGAATTCACGCCCTTCGATCTTCGCGTGACGGCCGTCGCCGCCAAAGAAGTTGTCCACCAGTTTGAACACCAGCTTGGCGTCGAGGATGAACAACGCGGTGCCGCGCAGCGGTTTGATCTTGACCAGGTTGAGACTGGTCGGCACGTACAGCGAGTGCACGTATTCGCCGAACTTCATCACCTGCACGCCACCGACGGCAACGTCCGCCGAGCGGCGCAACATGTTGAACATGCTGATGCGGGTGTAGCGGGCAAAACGCTCGTTGATCATTTCCAGGGTCGGCATGCGTCCACGGACGATGCGATCCTGGCTGGTCAGGTCGTAGCTTTTGACACTGCCGGGTTCGGCAGCGTTATCGGTCTGTACCAGACCATCGTCGACGCCATGCAACAGCGCATCGATCTCATCCTGGGACAGCAGGTCCTGCACGGCCATGTCGTGTTCCTACTGCAGTACGAAATTAGTGAAAAGCAACTGTTCGATCACCACTTTACCCAGCTCTTTCTGCGCCACTTCCTGGACGCTGGCCGTGGCTTTCTGACGCAACATTTCCTGGCCGACAGGCGTCGCCAGCGTGGTGAAATCCTGACCGGAAAACAGCATGACCAGGTTATTGCGGATCACCGGCATGTGGACTTTGAGCGCGTCCAGATCGGCCTGATTGCGGCCCTGCAGGGTGATACTCACCTGCATGTAGCGCTGGCGGCCGTTCTGGTTGTAGTTGGCCACGAAGGCCGGCGCCATGGGCTCGAAGATCGCCGGCTGCTTGCCGACCACAGCGGTTTCAGCCGCGGGGGCAGGTTTGCTCTGGGCGCTGTGCATGAAGAACCAGGTCGCCCCCACGGACAAGCCGATCGCCAGCAACAGGGCCACGACGATTACAATGATCAGCTTGATTTTGCCTTTGGTTGCGGGGTCTTTCACTGGTGCTGCGTCGCTCTTAGCCATGCCAATAATCCGTCACTATTCGGGTTTTCACAGTCGCACGGCAAGGCAAGAGCAAGTGTTATGCCAGAAGTATCCGAGGGAGAGGGGTCAGGTAACTACAGCAATCTGCAGAACGCCATAAACCACTGTGGGAGCGGGCTTGCCCGCGATGAAGGCCTGACAGTCAATATATTCATCGACTGTTATGCCGCCATCGCGGGCAAGCCCGCTCCCACAGGTTTTATGTGAGTTCGATCAGGCGTAGTAGTCGACGGCGCTGGTGCCTATCACGCTGGTGGTGTTGGCGGCTACTTCAGCGACCGTAGCAGGAAGTTCTTCATCACCAGAGTCGAGGCGACCGCCATTGGCATTGGTACGTCCACCCTGCCGCTGTTGAGCCTGTTCCTGACCCTGCCCCTGCCAGCCACGGGACTGATCGGAAACGTTGACGTCCACCTGACCCATGCCCTGCTGCGCGAACATATCGCGCAGGCGATGCATTTGCCCGTCGAGCGCTTCGCGAACGCTGGGGTGGGCGCTCATGAAGGTCACCTGGGTCTGCTGATCCGGCACCATGCTCACCCGAATATCGAGGCGTCCGAGCTCGGCAGGTTGCAACTGGATGTCGGCCGCCTTGAGGTTGGCGCTGGACAGGTACATGACCCGATTGACCACCTCTTCGGTCCAACCGCTCTGATGCATGGCGATTGGCTGGTTCACCGGCAATGCATTGGCAGTCTTGGGCGTTGCCGCCTGGGTCAGTGCCGCCAGACGGTTGGCGAAATCATCGACGCGAGTATCGCTACTGGCGGACGAGAGATCCTTGAGGCCGCCATCGATCAACCCACTGAAGGCCTTCTCGCCACCCTGACTGGTGCTGTCCTGATCAGCTTGTACATCCAGCATGCTCGCCATGCCCGCAGCAAAGTTTTGTGCCGAAGTCGGCTCGCCGTCGACTTGAGCCGAGGTCGGTGCGGCTTTTGGCTGGGCCTGGCTGGCGGCCGAAACGTGCCCGCCCTGCTCCATGGCCATGCGCACGGCTGGCAGGGCATCGAGAGGGTCGGCTTCGGGGTCGAAATCCGGATCAGCGACCGCTACAACTTGCGCGGCAGCCGCAGTAACGGAGGCCGCGGCAGGGACTTCAACGGATGACTGCACAGCGGCCACCACCGGTGGAGTTTCCGGCGCGGGAACCTGTACAACCGGCGCGACGACCTGCATCAAGACTGGATCGAGGCTCGGGTCCACCGGTGCGGCATCGACGACCGGTATTTCGGCAACCACGGACGCATCGTCCGCGACAGCCTTGTCATCCGTTTGCGCCGGTTTATCGGCGGGCAAGGATTTGCCGCTATCGGCAACCGTCGGTTCCGGGGCGGCAGACTTGTCGTTGACCAGATCTTTTTTGCTGGCGCTGTCCGGCGCTTTGTCGCGTGCGGGTTTAGCCGAGCCGTCCGTCATGGCGGAGGGTTTGTTCTGGGCCTGATTAGCATAGACCTGAGCGAAGCTGGAGGCCTTGTCCCCGGGCTCAGCTGTCAGCGCCGGTGTATTGGCGGATGCGGCTTGAGCCTTGGCCGTGGTGGTGGCCTGAAGAAGCGTGTTTGGGGTAACGGGCATAAAACGGTCTCCGCTGCACTGGGATCGTAGGTACAGTTGAGTAAGTTGTTAGCAAGGGTCGAGCCAGCTTTGTTCGCTGACCGCTAAAAGCGCCGGGCGGCAGTTTTATTCAGCAAGGGAGCGCTGGCGCTCAGCTTCGTAGAGGGGCCGGACAATGGCGAATTCGCCGTCAATTTCTCCGACCAGCGCTTCAATGCCCTCAAGGCTTTTTTGCTTGGCTCGCTGCTCCAGCTCATGGCACAGCTCGGCCAGGCGGGTAGCGCCCATATTGCTGCTGCTGCCTTTGAAGCTGTGCGCAGCGGCGCCCAACTGATCGGCATCGCCAGTTTGCCGCAGCAGACTCAAACGCTCTTCGGAATCGGCGAGAAAGGTATCGAGTAATTCTGGATACCCGTCTTCCATAACTTCCTGCAACGCGCTCAGCACGTCACGGTCCAGATGTGTGTCAGCCACTTGTTCGCTCCTTGATCAAGAATGTTGGGATTGAGCCAGAGCCTCCCAGAAGAACTCCACGTGAGCACTTCGACCATTATCGGTCCAGCGCGCATGATGGCTCAACTGACGGATCAAACTGACGCCACGTCCCGACAGACGGACACCATCGGCAGGACGCTCCATCACCCGCGCCACATCGAATCCCCTGCCGCTGTCTTCGACCCGAATCGCCAAACAACCGCCCTCGCCTTTTGGCGTCACCTGCAAATGCACCCGCACATAACCGTCGCGCAATTCGTCCAGGCGCGCATTGCGCTGCTGATAATAACGCGCAAAACCCGAAGCATCGCGCTTCAGACTCGAATCCAGCCCCAACACGCCATGCTCCAGGGCGTTGGAATAAAGCTCTGCCAACACACTGTAGAGCGCGCCACTCTGAGCCCGCAGGCCATGCACCTCAAGCAGCAACTGTAACAAGTACGGCAGCGGATTGAAGCGTTTAAGCGTGGCGGCACGGAACTCGAAACTCACCGACCAGTCCAGCGGGCTGGACTGGCCGCTGTCAGAGTACACTGGCGCTGGCGGACTCAATTGCGCAGCCTCCAGCAGACTGACCTCGACCATGCTCACGTCATCGCGGGCCTCCCCGCGAAAGTCCCGCAGCGCCTGTTCGATCTCTTCGAACAGCGCATCAGGCTGACGATTGGCTGCAAACACCTGCTCCAATCGCTCTACGCCAAACAATTGTTCATTGGCATCGCAGGTATCGATCACCCCGTCAGACAGCAGAAACACCCGATCCCCGACGGCCATCGGGAACACCTCAGTGCGATCATCGAAGGTTTGCGGGCTCAGCACGCCCAGCGGCAAGTGCCGCGCCGTCAGCACTGTACGTTCGCCGCTGGCAATGCTGTGCAGGTAACCGTCCGGCATCCCGCCGTTCCAGACCTCCACCGATCCTCGCTGAAAACTCAGGCACAGCAGGGTCGCACAGCAGAACATGTCCACTGGCAGGATACGTTTGAGCTTGGCGTTCATCTCGCGCAGGGTTTCGGACAAACCGTAGCCCTTGGCCGTCATGCCGTAGAAGACTTCAGCCAGGGGCATCGCGCCGACGGCGGCAGGCAAACCATGGCCAGTGAAATCGCCCAACAGCACATTCATGTCGCCGGCCGGGGTGAATGCGGCCAATAACAAATCGCCATTGAACAGCGCATAGGGCGATTGCAGGTAACGGATGTTCGGCGCGTTCAGGCAACCGGAATGGGCGACCTTGTCGAACACGGCTTTGGCTACCCGTTGCTCGTTGAGCAGGTAATCGTGGTGCCTGGCGATCAGGTCGCGCTGCTCCAGCACCGTGGCTTGCAAACGTCGCAAACGGTCCATGGCCTTTATCTTGGCGGCGAGGATCACCTGGTTGTAAGGCTTTGCCAGAAAATCGTCGCCCCCGGCCTCCAGACAGCGGGCCAGGGCTTCGCTTTCGGTCAGCGACGTCAAAAAGATGATCGGCACCAGGGTTTCACCGGCCAGCGCCTTGATCTGCCGCGCAGCCTCGAAACCGTCCATCACCGGCATCATGGCGTCCATCAGCACCAGGTGTGGTCGCTGCGAACGGAACGCTTCGACCGCCTCGGCGCCGTTGGCGGCCGTCAGCACTTCATGGCCCTGGCGCCGGACGATAGTCGACAGCAGCAAGCGATCGGCCGCGCTGTCTTCAGCGATCAGTATCGTCAGCGGTTCGAGCGATTGCATGACGATCAACTGATGTCGAACAACTTGTCGAAGTTGGAAATGGCGAGGATTTTCTTCACATCGGAGCTGCTGTTCACGACGCGAATATCGGAATTGTCGCCACCGGCGTGATCACGCAGCAAGAGCAGCATGCCCAGCGCAGAGCTATCGAGATACGTGGCTTTCTTCAGGTCCACCACAATGGACTCGGGTTTATTGTTGAGTCGCTCGTAGGACTCGCGAAACTCCTGATGCCGACCGAAATCGAATCGCCCCTCGATCGAAATCGTCAGCTTTTTCCCATCCTGAGATACTTCTGTAACGACTGACATTTCACGGCTTCCTTGTCATTGGCGAACGTACGTGTAGAAGGTTTAGCACCTGATGGGGGCTGGAGCAAGGCTGAAAAATTTGTACGGTTTGTGAAACCGCCTTCGCTTGTAGGAGCGAGGCTTGCCCGCGAAGAACGATAACGCGGGCCACCTGACTCAATACGGATCCTGACGCGGCAACCGCTGGGACAGCTCGTCCAGCAGCTTCTGCTCGCGCTTGTCTTCCAGTTGCCGCGCCTCATCCTTGTAGCGCTGAACCAGTTTGCGCAAGCCTTCGACCCGGGCAAACGCCTGCTGCCAGGCTTCACGAGACTTGTTCAGGTTGTTTTGATGCCAGTTCAGACTCTGGCGCTGCTGGTCGATGGCCGTGCCCAATTGCGCGAGAAAGCCCTGATAGCCCAGCAGCCACTGGCCCGACACGCCGCTGCTGCCGCGCACGATCCACTGCTCCTGGTATTCCAGACGAAAATTTTCCAGGTCGGCGAGTTTGCTTTCCGCCAGACGGACCTGACCCTGGAAGTGCCCCAAGCGCTGGACGGCGGTTTTCTCGGCCTTTTCAGCCATTTCCACCACGGGTGCCAGACGTGCCGCGCGGCTCTGAGCCATGGCCGGTTAGCCGCCCGGCGCTGGCGCGAAGACCGAAGCGAGATGGTTTTCGCTGGCGCCCATGCTGATGTTGTCGTTCAAGCCCTGGCGCAGGTACATCGTCATGGCCGGTTGCAGATGGATCGCGGCGTCAGTTTCCCGGTCACCGCCGGGCACATAGGCGCCGACGCTGATCAGATCGCGGCTCTGCTGATAGCGCGACCAGTATTGCTTGAACATCTGCGCATGATTCATGTGCTTGATGCCGACCACCGACGGCATCACCCGACTGATGGACGCTTCGATATCGATGGCCGGGTAATGCCCCTCCTCGGCCAGACGCCGGGACAGCACGATGTGCCCATCGAGCACACCCCGCGCCGCGTCGGCGATCGGGTCTTGCTGATCGTCGCCTTCGGACAATACGGTGTAAAACGCCGTGATCGAACCGCCGCCCTTTTCAGCGTTACCGGCCCGTTCCACCAGTTTCGGCAGCTTGGCGAACACCGATGGCGGATAGCCCTTGGTCGCTGGCGGCTCGCCAATAGCCAGGGCGATTTCCCGCTGGGCCTGGGCGAAACGGGTCAGAGAATCCATGAGCAACAGGACATTCTTGCCCTTGTCGCGGAAATATTCGGCGATTCGCGTGCAGTACATGGCCGCGCGCAAACGCATCAGCGGCGCATCGTCCGCCGGCGACGCCACCACCACCGAACGCTTGAGCCCCTCTTCACCGAGGATGTGCTCGATGAATTCTTTAACTTCACGACCCCGCTCACCGATCAGCCCGACCACGATAATGTCGGCCTCGGTGAAGCGAGTCATCATGCCCAACAGCACACTCTTGCCCACGCCAGTACCGGCGAACAGCCCAAGCCGCTGGCCGCGACCGACCGTCAACAAACCGTTAATGCAACGAATGCCCACGTCCAGCGGCTGGCTGATCGGGTCACGCTTGAGCGGGTTGATGGTCGGGCCGTCCATCGGCACCCAGTCTTCGGCTTTCATGCCGCCCTTGCCGTCCAGCGCACGACCGGCGCCATCGAGCACCCGCCCGAGCATGCTCATGCCCATCGGCAAACGACCGGTATCAGCCAGGGGAACCACCCGGGCACCGGGGGCGATGCCGGCGACGCTGCCAACCGGCATCAGAAAAACTTTGCTGCCAGAGAAACCCATGACCTCGGCTTCGACCTGTACCGGGTGATAGCTGTCATCGTTGATGACCATGCAGCGGCTGCCCATGGCGGCGCGCAAGCCTTCGGCTTCGAGGGTCAGGCCGACCATGCGCAGCAGGCGACCTTCGAGGATCGGCGCGCCGGCAAGCTCCGTGGCCTCGGCGTAGCTACCGAGGCGTTTGGCGAAGCTGGTGCGATCAAGGCGCATCGGGATCGTCCAGTGCCGGCTCGATCGGGGCGACCACAGGCTTTTCGTCGATCGGCAGTTCCAGGCTCAGGTCCGGCGCGGCCGGGTGCAGCGCCTGATCGTGCAATTGATCGAACAGCTTGGCCATGACTTGGGTAATACGGGTTTCGATGGTGGCGTCGATGCGACTGTGTTCAGTCTCGACCCGACAGCCGCCCGGCAACAAGGACTCGTCCTCGACGATGCGCCAGGTTTCTTCATGGCGCTCGCGCAGGGCTTTGACCTGTTCGAAATCCTGCGGATTGATGTACAGCCGTACGTTGCCCACGCCCAGCGGCAAGAGCTTGAGCGCTTCACGCATGACGTGTTCGATCTGCGTCGAGTCGATGGCCAGTTCGCGCTGAATCACTTGCTTGGTGATGTGCCGCACAAGGTCGACCAGCGACTTTTCGATTTGCGTGTCCTGCTCGGCAATCGGCTCGAACAGGTTGGCCATCAGCTGTTCCAGGCCGGCGATCTTGGCCGTCAGAGCCACTTCGGCTTCTTGACGAACCTTAAGCGTGGTGCTGTGGAAACCTTCTTTTTCACCAACGGCGAAGCCTTCGTTGTAGGCCTCCTGGCGAATGCTTTCGAGCTCTTCGAGGGTCAGCGGCTGGACTTCTTCCAGCGGCACTTCTTCCATTTCCGGCAGTTCGGGCTCCGGCTCCGGCTCGGGTTCCGGCACAAACGGGTCGAAACTGGGCAGTGACCAGATGTCGAAACCACCGACGTCCTTGGCACGGATCAGGTCGGTATTGGACTCATCATGTTTGGACGACATAGTGACCTTAGATCATCTCTTCGCCGCCCTTCCCGCCGAGAACGATTTCTCCGGCTTCGGCCATACGGCGGGCAATGGTGAGGATTTCTTTCTGCGCGGTTTCCACGTCGCTGACGCGCACCGGGCCTTTGGCCTCGAGGTCGTCGCGCAACAGTTCGGCCGCCCGTTTGGACATGTTCTTGAAGATCTTTTCCTTGACGCCTTCGTCCGAACCCTTGAGGGCCAGCACCAGGACGTCCGAGGACACTTCGCGCAACAGCGCCTGAATGCCGCGGTCGTCGACATCGGACAGGTTGTTGAACACGAACATGAGGTCTTCGATCTGACCGGACAGGTCTTCGTCGACTTCGCGGATCGAATCCATCAACTGACCTTCGATCGAGCTGTCGAGGAAGTTCATGATGTCGGCGGCACGCTTGATGCCACCCAGGGTGGTGCGCGAGGCATTCGAGTTGCCGGAGAACTGCTTTTCGAGAATCTGGTTGAGTTCTTTCAGGGCCGCTGGCTGCACGGTGTTCAATGAAGACACGCGCAGGATGATGTCCAGCCGGACCTTGTGGTCGAAGTTGCCCAGTACTTCACCGGCCTGATCCGGGTCGAGATACGCCACCACGATCGCCTGGATCTGCGGGTGTTCGTAACGGATCACGTCGGCGACGGCGCGCGGCTCCATCCACTTCAGGCTGTCGAGGCCACTGGTGTTGCCGCCCAGCAGGATCCGGTCGATCAGGCCGTTGGCCTTGTCTTCGCCCAGGGCCTGGGTGAGCATTTTGCGCACGTAGTCATCGGAGCCGACACCCAGGCTGGTCTGGTCGCCGACGATGTCGACGAACTCACTCATCACCTGTTCGACCTGCTCGCGGTGCACGTTGCCCATCTGGGCCATCGCCACACCCACACGCTGGACCTCTTTGGGCCCCATGTGGCGCAGCACTTGCGCAGCATCGGTGGAACCGAGGGACAGCAGCAGAATCGCGGCTTTGTCGACCTTGGTCAGTTTGGCGGCAACGGCTCGGTTATCACTCATCTGCGTTAATCCACTCTTTCACGACCTGGGCCACGCGACCCGGATCTTCTGCCACCAGACTCTTGATTGCGTTCAACTGTGCGTCATAGCCCTCGCTCGGGCTCGGCAGCAGGATGCTGGTCGGGCCGCCGAGGCTGACGCGGTCGTTGGCCAGTTCGCCGTCCAGGCCGCCCATGCCACCGAGTTCGACGTCGCTGCCCAGGCCTGCGAGTTGCTTGTCTTTGCCGCCACCGGTGATGTTGTTGAGCACCGGACGCAGCACACCGAACACCAGCACCAAGATGAACAACACACCCAGCACTTGCTTGACGATGTCCCAGAACCACGGCTGGGAGTAGAACGGAATCTCGGCGATCGCTTCACCGCGCTCGGCGGAGAACGGCATGTTGATCACACTGACGCTGTCGCCACGGCTGGCGTCGAAACCGACCGCATCCTGTACCAGGCGAGTGAAGCGCGCCAATTCATCGGCGCTCCACGGCGCACGAGTCGTTTCGCCGTTGGCCGCGTTGACCTTGACCTGGTCATCCACCACCACCGACACCGACAGGCGATTCAAACGGCCCTGCTGTTGTTTGGTGTGGCTGATGGAACGGTCGAGTTCGAAGTTTTTGGTGGATTGTTGACGCTTGTCCGCCGGGTACGGCGCCAGCATTGGCTGGCCGGTGGCCGGGTCCATGATTTGCTGACCGTTGGCATCGAGCAACGGCTGGCCTGGCTGCACCATGCCGGCCGACGCGGTGGCGCCACCGGTGGTTTGCGGCGCCGAGGCTGGCGATGGCGGCTGGTTGCTCAGGGCACCCGGCACACCTTGCGGGCCATTGCTGGCGGTGCGTTGTTCGTTGACCGATTGCTCACTGCGCAACGCCGGCTGATCCGGGTTGAACTGCTCGGAAGTCGACTCGACGGCACTGAAATCCACATCAGCCGAGACTTCGGCTTTATAGCGATCGTTGCCCAACACCGGTTGCAGAATGTTGTGCACACGCTGGGTTAGCATGCTTTCCATGCGACGGCTGTAATCGAATTGCTTGCCGGCCATGGTCAGTTCGGAGTTTTCCGCCTGATCCGACAGCAGGTTGCCCTTCTGATCGACCACGGTGATCTGCGATTTGCTTAGCTCGGGAACGCTGGTCGCCACCAGATTGATGATGGCGACGACCTGACCCGGCTCCAGCGAGCGACCGGAATACAGCTCAACCAGAACCGAAGCGCTGGGCTTGCGTTCATCACGCACGAACACCGAACTTTTCGGAATCGCCAAGTGCACACGGGCACCCTTGACGTTGTTCAGGCTGGAAATGGTCCGGGCCAGTTCGCCTTCCAGGCCGCGACGATAGCGGGTCGCTTCCATGAACTGGCTGGTACCCAGCCCCTGCTCCTTGTCGAGGATCTCGAAACCGATGTTGCCGTCGCTGGGAGTGACACCAGCGCCCGCGAGCTTGAGCCGCGCACGAGACAGGTCATCGGCCTTGACCAGCAAGGCACCTGAGTTCGGTTCAACGGTATAGGGAATGTCGGCTGCGGCCAGGGTTTCCATGACCTGCTTGGCGTCCAGACCGGCAAGGCTGCCGTACAGAGGCCGGTAGTCTGGCTGCTGGGACCACAACACCACGGCAAAGCCAATCGCCACGCTCGCAGCCAGGCCGACCAACAGGCCCACCTGACGCAACATGGTCATCTCGGAGAGGTTTTCCAGGAAGGACAACCCGAACAGCGGCGGTTTGCCGTCTACTGGTGTGGCCTTGGCCGGAACATTATCGGCGATTGCTTCTGCCATGACTCAATCTCGTCCTTAAACCGGCATCTGCATGATGTCTTGGTAAGCCTGAACCAGCTTGTTACGCACTTGGGTCAGTGCCTGAAAAGACACGCTGGCCTTCTGTGAGGAAATCATCACGTCCGTCAGGTCGACGCCGCTTTTACCGATCTCGAAGGCACTGGCCAACTGACTGGACGCCTGCTGGGTGTCGTTCACTTTATTGACGGCCTGACCGAGCATGTCGGAAAAGCTGCTGCCACCCAATTCAGGGACTGCGGCAGTCGATTTCGGCGCAGACATCGCATCCATTTGCATGGAGCGCATGTCCAGCATCAACCGATTGAATTCAATACCTTGGCTCATGGTTTCTCTCTTTGACGAAGCTACGTCTTTGGCTACCCGCAATTTTTTGACACTCACTCGGCGGGTAGTGAGGTGTTAGCAACAAGGGTGCCAGCTCTGTGACCGCTCTAAACAAAAGCTCTCCTGTGCTTTTTTTACGCCCCATCACGTGGCGAACAAGTGCGCTTCCACGTCCATCCCGGCGTCGCGCATTTGCGCCAGCTTGTAGCGCAAGGTGCGCGGGCTGATGCCCAGTCGCTCGGCAGCTTCTTTGCGACGGCCGCGCTCGGAGCGCAAGGTGTCGATGATCATCTGGAATTCACGGCGCCGCAGGTCATCGCCGAGGGCACCCGCTGATTCGGCTTCGACTTCTACTGCGCCCACAGGCATCGACACCAATGCCGGCAACGGTGCACACGCCACAGGCCCGGCCAGGCAGAAATCCCGGGGCTGGATCAAACCGCCCTGCTGCAGAATCAAGGCACGCTGGATCGCGTTATCCAGCTCACGCACGTTGCCTGGCCACGGGTAACCGATCAGGCATGCTTGCGCCTCGGGCGAGAGCTTCGCCGCGGCATGTTTCATTTTATTGACGTGTTTGGCCAGCAGTCGCTCGGCCAGCGGCAGGATGTCGGCGGTGCGCTCGCGCAACGGACGCCAGGCCAGCGGGAACACCGACAGGCGATAGTAAAGGTCTTCGCGAAAACGCCCCGCCGCCACTTCACCGGCCAAGTCACGGTTGGTGGTGGCGACCACTCGGATATCCAGCGTGATCGGCTTGCGTGCACCGACTCGCTCAACTTCGCGCTCCTGCAATACGCGCAGTAATTTGGCTTGAAGACCAAGGGGCATTTCGGAGATTTCATCGAGCAGGATCGTGCCGCCATCGGCCTGTTCGAACTTGCCGGCCTGGGCCGCGATGGCGCCGGTGAACGAACCCTTTTCGTGACCGAACAAGGTGGCTTCAAGCATGTTGTCCGGGATCGCTGCGCAGTTGATCGCAATGAATGGCTGACTGGCGCGATGAGAATGCTGATGGATGTAACGCGCCAGCACTTCCTTGCCGGTCCCGGACTCACCGGAGATCAACACCGTGGAGTCACTGCGCGCCACTCGCGCGGCCAATTCCAGCAATTGCGCACTGGCCGGCTCGAATGCCACAGGCCCCTCGCTCTCGGTCGCACCGAGATTGCCGAGTGCGTGACGCGCTACCAGATCGAGCAAGGCTTTAGGCTCGAACGGCTTGACCAGATAATCCGCCGCGCCCTGACGCATGGCGTCGACCGCGCGCTCGACAGCGCCGTGAGCGGTCATCAGCAACACTGGCAACTGCGGCTGACGAGCCCGCAGCAATCCCAGCAGCTGATGACCGTCCATGCCCGGCATGTTGACGTCGCTGAGTACCAGGTTAAATGCCTCGGCGCCGACCGCAACCAGCGCCTCTTCCGCCGAACCGACGGCCCTGTAATCGTGCCCTGCAAGTAATAGCGTATCGGCCAATGCTTCGCGTAGCGCGCGGTCATCCTCGACCAGTAAAACCTTGATGGCCATGTCCTTCACTTCGCTCCCTGAGCGCTGGGTTGTTCAGCAGAAAAAAGCGGCAAGATCACTTGCGCACACGTGCCGCGACCCGGCCGCGAGCGCAACTGCAATTCTCCCTGATGGGCGCGGGCCACTGCCTTGACCACGGTCAGGCCCAGGCCGGTGCCGGTGGTTTTGGTGGTGAAAAACGGCTCACCCAAACGCGCCAGCACCTTCGTGTCGATACCACTGCCGCTGTCGCTGACGCAGAGGCGCAGGTTGTTGCCGCGGGTATACAGGTGAACTTTCAAACGGACATCGCCGGCGCTGGCCTGAATGGCGTTCTCGATCAGATTGAGAATCGCCCCGACCAAGGTGTCGCGATTGCACAACAACTCACCGACATGACTGTCGCACTGCCAGCGAATCGGCAAGTCCTGAACGTGGGTCAGCGCTGCCGCTTGCAGCGATTGCATCAGCCACTTGGGGGTCACGCGATCAGTCAACGGCAGCTCGCCGCGAGCGAACACCAGCATGTCGCGAACCTGGTGTTCCAACTCATGCAGACGCTCTTTCAGGCGCCCGGCAAAACGTTGCTGGGTCTCGACCGGCAACGCCTGCTCAGTCAAATGACTGGCATAGAGCAAGGCTGCAGACAACGGCGTGCGAATCTGATGAGCCAACGACGCGACCATGCGACCGAGAGACGACAGGCGCTCATGACGAGCCAGTTGATCTTGCAGATGGCGGGTTTCAGTCAGGTCGTTGAGCAGCACCAATTGACCGGGCTCGGCATCCAGCGAGCGCGTGGCGATCGATAGACGTCGACCATCCTTGAGGGAGATTTCGTGACCGTCGTCTTCGCGCGGAGCAAAGCATCGGGCAATCACATGACGCCACAGCTCGCCTTCAAGGGGCAGGCCGAGCAGTTCACTGGCAGCGGGATTGGCTTCGCGCACGATGCCTTGGGCGTCGATCACGATGACGCCGCCAGGCAACAGATCGAGGAGATTTTGCAGACGGTTGGCCAGGCGTTCTTTTTCCGCCAGCTCCTGCATGCGCTGAGCACTGACCACCGCCAGCTCGCCCTTGAGCTCGGTGACCCGGGCTTCGAGCATGCTGTAGGAATCGGTCAATTGGCTCGACATCTGGCTGAACAGCGCAAACGCCTGCTCAAGGCCAAGCCGGCTTGCCTGCTCTACGGACGACGGTTGCCCCGAAGCATCTGGGACAGGAGACATCTGGGCGGCTGGGGGCATCGTGCTCTCTCGCGTGGTTGACCGTCAGTTAAACGGAACGTTGCGAGGGATGTAGCAATACCCGTGCCTAAAAAAAACCGCCTATAAATGAAGGAGTTGAAAAACAGGCGTCAATCATCCGCCTGTTCATCACCGTCACGACGACTCATGCCGTACTTGCGCATCTTTTCCACCAGCGTGGTGCGACGAATCCGCAGCCGTTCAGCCGCCCGCGCCACGATGCCATTGGCATCATCCAGCGCCTGCTGAATCAGCCCTTGTTCCAGACCACCGAGGTAGTCCTTCAGGTCCAGGCCTTCCGGCGGCAGCAGCGCATTGGCGGTGAAGTCCGGGGTATGACCGTTGATGGCCACCCGCTCTTCAAGATCGCTGCGCAGGCTGTCGACCAGTTGCTCGTCTTCGTCATCGACGTAGCGGAATTTCTTCGGCAACTCGACCACGCCGATCACCCCGTACGGGTGCATGATCGCCATGCGCTCCACCAGGTTGGCCAGCTCACGAACGTTGCCCGGCCAGCCGTGACGGCACAGCGACATGATCGCCGCCGAGTTGAAACGGATCGAACCGCGCTTCTCGTGCTCCATGCGCGAGATCAACTCGTTCATCAGCAGCGGAATGTCTTCGACGCGTTCGCGCAATGGCGCCATCTCGATCGGGAACACATTCAAGCGATAGTAGAGGTCTTCGCGGAAGGTGCCGATCTCGATCATGCTTTCGAGATTCTTGTGGGTCGCTGCAATGATCCGCACATCGACGCTTTGGGTCTTGTTGCTGCCCACGCGCTCAAAAGTGCGCTCCTGCAACACACGCAACAGCTTGACCTGCATCGGCAGCGGCATGTCGCCGATTTCGTCGAGGAACAGGGTACCGCCGTTGGCCAGCTCGAAACGCCCGGCGCGACTGGTGATCGCTCCGGTGAAGGCACCCTTCTCGTGGCCGAACAATTCGCTTTCCAGCAACTCGGCCGGGATAGCGCCGCAGTTGACCGGCACGAACGGCGCGTCACGACGCTTGGAGTGGTAGTGCAGGTTACGCGCGACCACTTCCTTGCCGGTCCCGGACTCACCGAGGATCAGCACGCTGGCATCGGTATCGGCGACTTGCTGCATCATCTGCCGGACGTGTTGAATCGCCCGGCTGGTGCCGACGAGACTGCGGAAAAGATTGGGTTCACGGTGACGACCGCGCTCACGCGCCTGGTCATACATTTCGCGATAGACCTGGGCCCGGTGCAACGAGTCGAGCAATTTGCTGTAGCTGGGTGGCATTTCGAGAGTCGAAAGCACCCGGCGACGCTGGTCTTCCGGCAAGTCAATGGAAGAATTATCGCCCATTAACAAAACCGGAAGGAACTCATCCCAGGTTGAGAGTGTCTTTAACAGGCCCAAAAGTGCACCAGGAGCATTTACCGTCCCGATGAGGACACAGATTACTTCACGACTTGATGACAAAGAGCCGACCGCCTGCTGCCAGTCATGGCTGCCACAGGGTAAATTTTCTTCGCCAAGAAAATTTAAAATCACCGCCAAGTCGCGGCGGCGGACGCTATCGTCATCAATCAGCAGAATTTTGGTTTCACGCCACATGCAATAGCAACTTCCCTAGTCAACTCAATGCCCAAAATGAGGGGCAAGCTAGACGCTTGCAGACACGTTATGCCTGTAGACGCCTGAAATCTGGAACCAGCCACTAGTTAAGTCAAAAAACCGTGCACAGTCAAATTTATGGCGCACTATGTTTGGATTAACTGAGGGTTAACTAACCAAACAGATGGTAAACCTTTGCCGCGTTCTGCGCTTGGTGGATCTGCGACATCTCGTCGACTATCGCTTGCCTCTCCCCCGTCGCCGCCTCCAGAAGCTGTTTATACACCCCCAGCAACTCCTCAAGGTTGTCACGCAACGCGGCCTCGTCCACCGAAGCTTCACTCAAAACGTCTTCCATGCAGGAACGGCAAGCCAGGTCCAATTCACCAATGGCTTCCCAGTTGCGCTCGGCCAATGCACCGACGAGGGCATCGCGGGTTTGTTCGATTCGCTGCAAGACAAGACTCATGGTGATCTCCTTAAAACTGCGGACCCGGTGCGGCAATGGCATCCCAACCGTCTTTGACCGTGCGAAGCAGGTCGGCGACTTCGTCGAGAATTTTTGGATCGGTCTTGAGATTGGCTTCAGCCAGACGCTTCATCATGTAGGTGTAGAGGTTATCGAGCTCAGTCACCGAGTCAGCCTGGTTTTCCAGATCCAGACCTTCACGCAGGCCACCGATAATGCCGATGGCCTTGCCGATCAGAACGCCTCTGTTGGCGACATCCTTGCGCTCCATGGCCCCTTTGGCCTGAGCGATGCGATCCAGACCGCCCTCCATAAGCATTTGCACCAGACGATGAGGACTGGCCTCGGAAGTCTGGGCTTGCGCACCAATCTTCTGATACTGCCGAAGGGCTAACATCGGGTTCATGCTGTACCTCATCCAAACTCTGTGATTCGTATAGCCAGTGTATCGACATGGCGTCAAAAATCTTTAGACCAAACCAAAAAAAGCCCGACAAGCGGAATCCGCTGTCGGGCTTTTGGCGTTTATGCGTTAAGAGGCGTTTTTCTGCGCGTTCATTGCCTCAAACATCGAGGTGATGTTGCTGGCAGTTGCCTTGAGTTTGCCGACCAGAGAGTCCATGTCGTTGTACTTCTTGGTCAACACCGCCGTCAGCGTCTCGATACGGCGATCCAGGGCTGCCTGCTGGTTGGCTAGATTCGACTTGGCCTTGGCCAGGCTGGTCGAACGCGCGTCGAGAATACCCTCGCTACCCGTGACCGTGTAAGGGGTAAGGGCATCGCTCATGCGCGTCAACAAGCCCTTGGCGGCATCGCCAGTCGCCGTCGGATCACCCAGGAATAGCTTCTGAACCTCACCACCGAGCTTTTGGGTATCCATCGCGGTCGTGAACTTGGTGCTATCGAAATCCAGCGCACCGGTTTTCTGATTGGTGGTAATGCCCAGTTGCGACAGAACAGTGAGCTTGTCACCTGCACCGGTCGTGACCAACGGCTGACGAATGGACGCCAGAATGCCGCGCGCCAACGGATCACCGGTCAGTGCAGCAGGAATGGTCGGTTTGCCATCATCGTCCAGGGAAGGCTTGGTCAGCGCATTAACACTGGTTACAACCTGGTTATAAGCGTCAACGAATGCTTGAATGGATTTTTTCAGGCCATCACTGTTCGGGCCGACTGTCACCGTCGTGGTTACATCACCACCAGCGACCAGATTCAGGGTCAAGCCGGAAATGGCCGCGTCAACCTTGTTGCTTTTGCTGGTCAGCGCAAGCCCGTCCACGGTGAACTTGGCATCCACCGCGAATTCACCGATGGCACCCGCCGAAGCAGCTGTCGGTGTTGCACCCATCTGTTGGCCGGCATTGATCTCCAGACCAGCAATACCGCTAAGGGTGATATCGGAACCGGCACCGGTCACCGTGGAACCCAACACCAGGCGCGAGCCAAACGAGTCGGTCACGATGTTGGCACTGAAGCCGTTGGCGCCCTGCTGGGTGTTTATCGCATCCCGAACCGACTGCAATGTCGCGCCCGCCGGAATGGTTACAGAACTGGAAACGCCGTTTTGCGTGATATTGAGCGTGCCGCTAGCAATGGCACTGCTGGTACCGCCGGCAAAGGCTGCGGTAGCCACTTTGGAGGAGGTCGCAAGGTTAGTGACCTTGACCACGTAAGTGCCGTTGACGGCCGTGTTGCTGGCCACAGCGGTCAATACTTTCGCGTCAGCGGAGGTGGCGTTGTAGCCCAGGAATTGTGGAGTTTGCGTATTGCCCAGATTCTTGATTGCAGTCTGGAAGTTCGCCAGGACACTTTTGAGGGAACCAATACCGGAAATCTGCGCGGTGTTGGTGGTCGTCTGACGGTCGATCTGGTTCTGCTTGGCTGCCTTGTCAGCATTGACCAAGGCTTTGACAATAGCACCGGTATCAAGGCCAGAGCCTAAACCCGTGCCCGGTAGAATTGGACTTGCCATGTATATCTCCCTTCAGTGTGTCGCCGGCCTTTTGACCACTACAACGTCCAAAAGAACATAGCAACAATATTCATGCCAGCTGTCAGACTTTCGCGCTGAACAACAGGCTGCTTGCATCATTCAAACTATTGGCCAGTTTCAGGACTTCTTCATTGGGGATTTGGCGAACCACCTCACCCGAGTCACTGGCAATCACCTTGACGACAACTTTGCCTGACGGCTCGTCGATCGAGAACTCCAGATTACGCTTGACCGACTGAACGAACTTTTCAATTTCCTGAACGGCCATCTTGAGTTTGTCCTGCTCGGATACCGCGTCGTTCTTTTGTTCATCCTTGACCGGCGCCACCACAAGGGCATCGGCTCGAGGCTTCTCCACCGGCTTGTCAGCAACAGTCGTCGCTGGCTTCGCAGCTGGATAAGACAAGTTCAGCTTCACGCTCATATCCATGTCCATCACCTCTTAAACTGAAAAAGCGAGAGAGCGCATGCGCACTCTCCCGCCAAAACTCACCCAGCTATTACTGAAGCAGTTTCAGTACAGCGGATGGCAGTTGGTTGGCCTGAGCCAGAACTGCGGTGGAAGCTTGTTGCAGAGTTTGTTGCTTGGTCAGCTGTGCAGTTTCAGCAGCGAAGTCGGTATCTTGTACGCGGCTCAGTGCAGCACTGGCGTTTTCGTTGATGTTCTGCAGGTTGGAAATGGTAGTCGAGAAACGGTTCTGAGCAGCACCCAGGTCAGCGCGAGTGGCGTTGATGTTTGCCAGAGCAGCGTCGATAGCCGAGATAGAGGCATCAACGTTGGTGTGGTTAACGGTGTTGTCAGTACCGGAAATGGCAGTACCGGTCATGCCCAGGGCGCTGGCGTCGAAGCTGGTCGACAGGGTCAGAGTGATCTGGTTGTCGGCAGTTGTGTTCGAACCTACCTGGAACTCCATCGCACCAGCAGTACCGTCGATCAGCGCTTTGCCGTTCAGGTTGGTCGACTGAGCGATACGGGTCAGTTCAGCGATCGACTGTTGGTATTCTTTGTCCAGAGCGGTACGGTCAGCAGTGCCGTTGGAGTCGTTACGCGATTGCAGTGCGATTTCACGCATACGCTGCAGAATGTTGCTCGACTCTTGCAGAGCGCCTTCAGCGGTCTGAGCAATCGAAACACCGTCGTTGGCGTTTTTGATAGCCATGGTCTGACCACGGATTTGCGAAGTCATACGAGTAGCGATCTGCAGACCGGCGGCGTCGTCTTTGGCGCTGTTGATTTTCAGGCCGGAGGAAAGACGGGTCATCGAAGTCGACAAAGCGTCGGAAGCACGGTTCAGGTTCTTCTGAACATTCAGAGAGGTAGTGTTGGTGTTTACTGTTAAAGCCATGACGAATTCCTCGTTGGTTGGGTACTGCGGCTTCCGGCCCTGGCAACCGCCCGGTATGGCCTAGAGAACCTTCGTAATAGTTATCGTCGCCAACGCAGGTTGCTTGAGGGGATTTTTAAAATTTTTTGCCATCACCCTGCCACCCCCTGTAAAACCAAGGTTTAGCGACGATCCAACCACCAAAAAATGACGCCAGAGAACTGCCGCAACCCTTCCTTACAGTCCCGCTCCCGCCGTCTGCCACGGCATTACGCGGAATTGACAGCCATCAGCAAATCGATCAGTTCGTATTCAAGGTAGTCCGCCAGCGCCAACCAGTCCTGTCGTTCCTGGCTATTAAGCATGCCTGTCAGCAATGCCATCCACCGGACCGCGATCTGGCTGTCTGCCCCGCCGACCCGCAACTGCACCCGCTCCGCTACCTCAACCATGACCAGCGCAGCCTCGACATCCCTTCCCAAGCGAAACAACGCTGAACATTGCCGGGCCTGATCCACGAGGGGCAATTCGGTCATCGACTGAACTCCGGATGAAATGTCGTGCCGGCAATCATCGCCCCGGCTCGACTGCTGTTGTAGAAGGCTACTTGTGGCTGCGCAGCGATATAGCGCTCCAGCTCACACAGGTAGCTGCGAAAATTGAGCTGTGTCTTGACCCGCTGCCCGTTCCCGTCCAACACCCAATGGCGGGCCGCGTCCAATTGGGGGCCAAGGTCGCCATCATTCCAGCCAGCATGGGTCTTGTTGTTGGGGAACGCGAAGTCAGCCCCGAACAGCGTGATCTGACTGGCACCCATTTTCACCGCCAGGTCCACCGCCGGATGAATCACGCTGCCGCCTGCAAACAGCCCGGTCCGTGGGAGCTGTTCGCGCAGATCCCGAAAAACAGGGCTTGCCGAGTAGGCGACATAACGTTTGCCTTGCCAGGCCTGCAATACGGCAGGGTCCACCAGCGGCATGTAAACCAGCGTGGTATTTGCGCTGTTTTCGGGTGGCAGGTGACGCTGCGAGATACGCTGATCAATCGTCACGACCACATCCGGCATGATGCCGTGATCGATCAGCGGCCGGTAAGCAGTATCGACACAAACGAACAGTGGTCGCGGAGTCTGGCCGCGAATGGATCGCAAGGTCACGAAGTGCTGTTCCAGGCTCGGTCCGGTGGCGATGACGAACATCGGCTGGCCAGCATGTGTTGCGAACAATTGTGCGGCGTCGCTATCAATGCGGATCTGTTCGACACTTTCCAGTAGGCGCGCCGCAATTTCCGGATTGTCCGGATCGAACTCACGGTTGTTGAATGTCAGATGGGTTTCGCTGATCAAGCGGTCGCGGATCCTGGCGTTATAGTCGTCGGCCAGCACCAGTTCTGAAGGCAGGGCAAAGAACGGCAAACAGATTTCAGCCAAATCACCGGCGTAGTGCAGCTGGACACGCGAATCGCTGAGCCACGGCTGCTGATCGAGCAATTGCAAGACCAGCGCGAACACGGCGCCGTTGAGGATATGTACATGCAGCTGAATCAGCTCCGAACGCTGCAGCAGTTCCAGTTGCAGATCACCCAGCCCCGTGCCGTAAACGTGCAACACCGGACTGTCGACCGGCAGGCTTTCGGCCTGAAGTTGCGCTTCGCGAGTACGGTCATGGCGACTGGTCAACTGAATGCCGTTGATGCTCAGGGTCGAGCCGAGCCCTTCCACCAGATCGGCCTGCAAAGGGCCCGGATCTTCAGACAGCAGACGCTCAGCCACGGCCGGCCAGCGACGCTGGATGAGTTCGACGTTGGGTTGAAAAAACTCGCTCATGGCGCCTCGCTGTGATTCGGGCAAAAAAATAGCGCTCAAGGTTACACCTTGAACGCTTTTTTTGTGCCTGGCTTTCTTTGACTAAAGAGCCGAGGTTCAAGGACGATAGATGATCGCCGATCCCCAAGACAAACCAACACCGAAACCGCTGAGCGCCACACGCTTCCACTTGGAATCGATCACGTGTTTTTCCAGCAGCAACGGAATGCTCGACGACACAGTATTACCGGTCTCGACCATGTCCTTGATGAACTTCTCAGGCTCGCCCTCGAAACGCCGCGCCACCGCGTCGACAATCGCCGCGCTGCCCTGGTGAATGCAGAAGGCATCGATATCGTCAGCATTCAGGCCCGAGTCAGCGAGCAACTCATGCAAATGCGCCGGCACTTTGAGCAGCGCGAAGTTGAAGACCTGACGGCCGTTCATGAAGAACACCCCGTCGGAAACCTTCAGGTGCGGCGCGCCGGAACCGTCGGTACCAAACTTGGCCTTGCCCAACTGCCATGGCGCGTCTTCGCCCATCCAGGTGGCAGTAGCAGCATCGCCGAAGAGCATGGTGGTGTTGCGGTCTTCCGGGTCGACGATCTTGGAGTACGGATCGGCGGTCACCAGCAGGCCATTCTTCAGGCCCGCGGCTTCCATGAAACCCTTGATGGCGTAGATGCCGTAGACGTAACCGGAGCAGCCCAGGGAAATATCGAACGCAGCTACGGTCGTCGGCAGGCCCAGTTTGTCCTGAACGATGGCGGCGGTGTGTGGCAGACCTTCTTCGTCACCGTTCTGGGTAACGACGATCAGCACGTCGATGGCTTCGCGCTTCAATTCTGGATTGTTGGCGAACAGCGCGTTGACTGCTTCGACACACAGGTCCGAAGTTTCTTGTCCTGCATCTTTGCGCGGCAGGAAAGCCGAACCGATCTTGCCCAGGATGAATTCTTCATCCTTTTCGAATTTTGCACCTTGTGCGTAATTGTCCACGCCGGCTACAGGAACGTAGCTCGCAATGCTCTTTATGCCAATCATTACGGCTTCCCAATAATAAACAGCCCAATACCACCGCTCGCAAGGATTCGAGGGGCGCCGACAAACAACGAATAACGTCGCCCTCAAAGGGGTGACAGCGGGAAGAATAAAAGGCCATCACTGGGCTAAACACAGTCCAGGCGCCATCTCCCCTTTTTATACAATACAGTGAAGATGCGCGTTATGACTCGCAGGTCACGCTATTTTGCCGAATCAGCCCCACAAGGGGTTATTCGACCAGCGACCAGCCCAGCGGCGTTCCGCGCTTGATGGCCTGGCGGGCGCGGCGGCCCAGAAGGGTTTCAGCGTGTTTGGGGGCGAGCCCCAGGCCAGGCCGGATGGCCCGCAGATTGGCGACGGTGAAAGGTTCTCCGGCGGCCATGTCCTGAGTGACGTACAGCGAACGGCGGTATACCAGAGACTTGCGCTCGGCCTCGGTCACGCCGTAATGCACTTGGCCCATCGCCTGCCAGGCGCGTTCGGTTTCGATCACCAGGCTCGCGAGTTCAGCCGGTTCCAGGGAGAAACTGGCGTCCACGCCACCGGCGGCACGGTCGAGGGTGAAGTGTTTTTCCACCACCGTTGCCCCCAGCGTTACCGCGGCGACGGACACACCGACGCCCATCGAATGATCGGACAAACCGACTTCACAGCCAAATAACTCCCGTAGATGAGGAATTGTGCGCACATTACTGTTGGCTGGCGTCGCCGGGTACGTGCTGGTGCACTTGAGCAACACCAAGTCCTTGCAACCGGCCTCACGGGCCGCGCGCACGGTTTCGTCGAGTTCGGCGATGCTGGCCATGCCGGTGGAGATGATCAGCGGCTTGCCGGTGGCCGCGACCCGCCGGATCAATGGCAGATCGGTGTTCTCGAAACTGGCGATCTTGTAGGCCGGCACGTCCAGGGTTTCGAGGAAATCCACGGCGGTGTCATCGAACGGTGTGGAGAACGCCAGCATGCCCAGCGCTTTGGCCCTGGCGAAAATCGGCGCGTGCCATTCCCATGGCGTATGGGCCTTCTCGTACAGCGCGTACAGCGAAGAACCGGCCCACAGGCTGTTGGGGTCCTTGATGAAGAACTCGCCTTCGGACAGGTCCAGCGTCATGGTCTCGGCGGTATAGGTTTGCAGCTTCAAGGCGTGCGCGCCGGCCTTGGCCGCGGCTTCGACGATGTGCAGCGCCACGTCCAGCGACTGGTTATGGTTGCCGCTCATCTCGGCAATGATGAACGGCGGCGCATCGGCACCGATCAGGCGGTTACCGATCTTGAAACTGGTCATGGGTGATCCTTTAAATCGCGTGTGAACGCACAAGCACTCTGAGTGAAACCTGCCTCGCGGAAAACTTTCAGCGACGCCTGGTTGGCCGGCAGCACCTGAGCAGTGATCGCTTTCAGTCGCGGCCAATGAGCGGTGACGAAGGCTTCGCCCCGCGCCAGCAGCGCCCTGCCCCAGCCCAGGCCAAAACGGCCTTCGAGCAGATAAATCGAGACTTTGGCCCGGGCATCGTCGAGGTCATAACGCAGCACACCGACCGGGCCGTCATCCGTTTCGGCAATCAACAGCAACCGCCGCGGATTGCTCAGGCTCGCGGCCACCCACGCCTGATGCCGTTGCCAATCGATGATGTGTGTGTCCAGCGACCAGCGCCGAACCGCCTCGGCATTGCGCCCGTCGAACAACAACTGCGCGTCGTCCAGAGTGGCCTGACGAACCTGCAGTACCGTCCCCGCCAGCGCTGCCGCCACCCGCTGAGCTCCACGGCCATCGACCAACTGCCGCGAACGTTCGGCCAGACTCTGACGAATCCCCTGATTGCCCACGACAAAGCCGATGGTCTGGCGTAACTGCTCGACGCTGACCTGCTCGCGACTGCCCAGGAACACATGAGCCCCCGAGGTCGCCATCACTTCGCCGTTGGCCTGCTGATTATTCGAAACCGCAATGCAGATCGTCGGCAGCCCCATGGCCGCCCGTTCCCAACTGGTACCGCCACCGGCACCGATGAACAGGTCGGCTTCGGTCATCAACTGATAGAAATCGCTGACAAAACTGTGCAGGCGCCAGTTCGGGCGGTAGTCCACCAGACTCTGCATCTGTTCCAAGGCCGGATTGTCGGCACCCGCCACGAAATCGACTTCCAGCTCATGGAAGTCCGCCAGCGCCAACATCGCGTGGTGGGTCTGCATGGCCGCATCGAAACCGCCGAAGTTCACCAGCACTCGCCTGGCTCGAGGTTTGATCTCGATTGCCGGGCAACAGAACTCATCGCGCAGCAGGGCAAACCGTGGGCCCAGCAGGGTCTGGCAATCGGGCGTCAGCAGTGAGGCATAAGCCTCTGGCGTGCCCGACAGATTTTGATTGAGCAGCAGATCGACGCTGTATTGCCGAGTGGCCAAATCGTCCACCGCCGCGATTCGCGGAGCCCAGCGGCGGGCCGCGGTCTGCCAATGATGGTCGAGGCCATAGTGGTCGGCGATGATCCAGTCGAAAGCCGGATGACTTTCCAATACTTGCCCCAGCGCAGCGATGTCCGCTTGCCACGGCAGCATCGACTCGATGGCCTGCTGCGGGTCTTCATCGGGATAGCGCTCCGGCAGCGCGAAAGTCTCGAAACCCTCGGCACGCAGACTGTGCAGCCGATGCCCCGGCAACAGACGACAGGCGAAGGCAACGTGCGTGCCCTGCTTGCGCAACACCCTGGCCAGGGTCAGGCAACGGGCGATATGGCCACTGCCAATAGTTGGCGACGCATCAGCGCGGATCAGCACTCTCATTGCAGTTCACCACCGGCCTTCAAGGCGGCGTAGAGGTATTCGGCACGCGTCCAGTCTTCGAGGGTGTCGATGTCCTGCACCAGATGCCGTGGCAGGATCACCGGCAGGCTCGCCGGCGAGAACAGCACATCGCCACGCAACCAGGCCTCGCTGCGCCCCCAATAGAACTGGCCGGCATCTTGAAAAGCTTCGGGCAAGTCCTGGGAGCGGGTCTCGCGAAATTCCGGGTAGAGCGAAGTCAAGGCGCCCTGCTCGTCGAGGGTCAAGGCCCGTTGCACCGGGAAGCCGAAACTGCTGACCGAAAACGCGAAAGACTTGTCCGGATGCTGCACGAGCAACTCATGCCCCTGACGCAGATAACGCGCGTGCAACAACGGCGCCGTCGCGTAGATGCAGCAGGCATAGTCGAACGGCGGCAACTGATTCAAGGCATGCACGATCACCGCTGCGGTCCCGGTGAAATCGTCGGCAAGCGCCGCGGGGCGCATGAACGGCACCTGAGCGCCATGGGCCCGTGCGACCTCGGCGATCTCTTCATCGTCGGTGCTGACGATCACCTGGCCGAACAGGTTCGACGCCAGCGCCGTGCGAATCGAACGGACAATCATCGGCACACCGTCGAACGGCTTGAGGTTCTTGCGCGGGATGCGCTTGCTGCCACCGCGGGCCGGAATGATCGCAACACTGCTCAAGAGTCACTACTCCTCAAGGATCAGTCGTCGCACTTGCTCGACCACATAATCCTGTTGTTCATCGCTCAGCAGAGGAAACAGCGGCAGGCTGATGGCCTCGGCGTAATAACGTTCGGCCTGGGGGAAATCACCCTCGGCAAAACCCAGGTCGCGATAGTACGGCTGCAAGTGCAGCGGAATATAGTGCAAGTTCACACCTACCCCGGCCGCTCGCAAACCTTCGAACACCTGTCGATGGCTGAGGTTGATCCGCGCCGGCTGCAAGCGCACTACGTACAGATGCCACGCCGACTCGGCTTCAGGCTGCGCGCTGGGCAAAGTCAGCGGCAAGTACCCCAGCAACCGGTCATAACGCGCCGCCAGCTCACGCCGACGCTCGATGAAACCCTCGAGCTTGTTCAGCTGTGACAGACCGAGGGCTGCTTGCAGGTCGGTGATGCGGTAATTGAAGCCCAGTTCCACTTGCTGGTAGTACCAGAGACCGTGGCTGGGTTCGGTCATCTGCTCGGGGTCACGGGTCATGCCGTGGCTGCGCAGACGTTGCAAGCGTTCGGCCAGTTCCGGGCGATTGGTCAGCACCATGCCGCCTTCGGCGCTGGTGATGATCTTCACTGGATGGAAACTGAACACCGTCATTGCCGCGAATTCGCCGCATCCTACCGGGCGCCCGGCATAGGACGCACCGACCGCATGGGAGGCATCCTCGATCACAGTGAAACCATAGCGCTCGGCCAATTCGGCGATCATGCGCATATCGCAGCTCTGCCCGGAGAACGCCACCGCCACCAGCACTTTCGGGAGTTTGCCGTCGCGCTCGGCGATCTCAAGCTTCGACGCCAAGGTGTAGGCGTCGAGGTTCCAGGTCAGCGGATCGATGTCGACAAAATCGACCTCGGCGCCGCAGTAGCGACCGCAGTTGGCCGAGGCCAGAAAGGTGTTCGGCGTGGTCCACAAGCGATCGCCCGGCCCGAGGCCAGCGGCGAGACAGGCAATGTGCAGCGCCGCCGTGGCATTGCACACCGCCACCGCGAAATCGGCCTGGCAACGTTCGGCCATGGCCTGCTCGAAACGTTCGATGGTCGGCCCTTGCGTCAGCCAGTCGGACTGCAACACGGCAACCACCGCATCGATGTCGGCCTGATCGAGACTTTGCCGACCATACGGAATCATGCCGACAGCTCCGCGTGCAGGTCAGCGATCTGGCCGACCGAAAGGAAGTGCGGGTTGGTGTCGGAGCGGTACTCGAAATCTTCGCTCACCCGCCGGCCCTGCTCGCCCAGTTTGTCCACGGCAAAATCCACGTCGACGCTGGTGAAACGAATCGACGGCTGAATGGTGTAGTGATCATCGAATTCCAGGGTCATGCGCGCGTCGTCCAGCGGCACCATCAGTTCATGGAGTTTTTCCCCCGGACGAATGCCGACGTGTTTGTGCGGCAAATGTTCAGCCATGCCCTGCGCCAGATCGACGATGCGAATCGACGGGATCTTCGGCACAAACACTTCGCCGCCATGCATGCGAGCGAAACTGTCGAGCACAAAATTCACACCGTGATCAAGGGTGATCCAGAAACGCGTCATGCGCTCATCGGTGATCGGCAGCTCTTTGGCACCCTCGCTAATCAACTTGCTGAAGAACGGCACCACCGACCCCCGCGAACCGGCGACGTTGCCATAACGCACCACGGCAAAACGGGTCTGCTGTTCACCGGCAATGTTATTGGCGGCCACGAACAGTTTGTCCGACAGCAGCTTGGTCGCGCCGTACAGGTTGATCGGGCTGGCGGCTTTGTCGGTGGACAGCGCGACGACTTTTTTCACGCCATTGTCGATGGCCGCGGCAATGATGTTTTCCGCGCCATTGACGTTGGTGCGGATGCATTCGGTGGGGTTGTATTCCGCCGCCGGCACTTGTTTCAGGGCCGCGGCATGCACCACGTAATCGATGCCGCGCATGGCCTGGCGCAAACGCTCGGCATCGCGCACATCACCGATGAAGTAACGCATGCACGGCGCGTTGAACGTCTGCTGCATTTCGTACTGCTTGAGCTCATCGCGGGAAAACACCACCACCCGCTTGGGCTGGTATTGCTCCAGCAGCCGGCGGATGAAATTGCGCCCGAACGAGCCGGTGCCACCGGAGATGAAAATCGATTTACCGTTGAACATGCCTTGAGTCCTTTTACCTGTCAGCCAGGCTTATGCGAGCAACTGCGCCCAGTTCACGCTGGTCGGTTCGCTGAGAGTAAAGCCCTTGCCGGTCAAGGCCAGGTTCTGGTTGTAGGCCGGGTCTTGTTCGAAGCGTGACTGCCACTTGTCACGCAGAGCGGCCACCGCTTGCGGATCGTCAGGCAAAGTCCCCGGATGCGTTATTTGCACTTGCGGCGTCCAGACTGTCAGCAAACCTGCCTCGGCGACTTTCAGGCAAAAGTCGACATCGGCATACGCTTGCTCGAAATGCTCTTCATCCAGCCCGCCCAGGGCGTCGAACACTTCTTTGCGCACCATCAGACAAGCGTCGGAGACCGCCGAATAATTCTGCTCGACCAGCAGTCGATGCATATGACCCGGTGCGTCTCTTTTCTCGCCGATAAACGCAGAAGCCACGCCATCGTCCAGACCCAGAATCAAACCGGCGCCGGTCACGCTGCCCTCGCGATCAACCAGTTTGGCACCCACCACGCCCACTTCAGGACGCTGCGCCTGGTTGAGCAAGGCTTCGATCCAATTGGCATTGACCACCTCGGCGTCCTCCGCGAGCAGTATCAGATACTCACCTTGCGCCTGCGCAACGGCCTGGTTGAGCAGTGTCGACGGGGTCACGCGCTGCTCGTTCTTGATCAGGCGAATCCGCCCGCGGCCGTTTTGCTCCAGACTGTCGAGCCACGTCAGCAGATCGGCTGACTGACTGTGATTGTCGGCAATGATAATTTCGTTGTTCTGATAGCGCGTGCGCTGCAATACGCTCACCAGGCAGCGCTGCAATTGCTCCTGACTGCCTTCGCTGCGCACGATGATCGACACCTTCGGACGCGCGGCGTGGCGGTAGTCGATCCGCAAGCCACCAAATGCCTCAGCACTCACCTGAGCCTGATAGCCGCGGGTTGCCAAGTGGCGCACCAGGGCTTGACGTTGGTGCTCGTTCGGTGCCAGCTCCACCGCCGGCGTGATAAGCAATGGCTCGGCCAAATGCGCCAGCCCCGTCAGAGCGCCAGTTTCGATCAGGCGCAGCAGCAGGTCGAATTCCAGTGCATCGCTGAACTCGCGGGCATAACCACCGACATCCACCAGCACCTCGCGTCGGATCAGCCAATGCCGGGCGGTCAACGCTGGCAGGCTTTGCAGCAGGTCGAGGTTGAAGGCCGGGCGGAAAACTTCGGTCAGCGTGCCATTACTGCGGCGATGAATCTCATCCATCGCCACCGCACGGCAACCTTCGGCGTTCTGCAACTCAAGGCTGGCGCGCAGCAAGCCGGCAGCGGTGAATTCGTCACCGGCCTCGGCCAGCAGCAGCCAGTCCGAGTTCGAGCGCTGGGCAATCTGGTTCAGTCTATCAACGTAGTCACTTGCGCTGACCTTTACAAAATGCACGGTATTTTGTTCGGTGGTGATATCAGGCAAATCACCGGTGGTGAAGACCACCACCTTGAAGGCCCGGAAAGCGCTTTCCATCAGACTGTCGAAGGTGACCTGCAACTTGTCCATGTCGGCTTCAAGGTCCAGCAACAGAATACCGAACTGAGCTCCACCTTCGTTGGCCGCCAGGTGCTGATTGATTCTCCGTACCGCCGTCTCGTTCGGCTGGCGTGCCTGCAACCAGTTCAACAGCCGGCCGGAGTGCATACTGTCCAGCAACTGACAGCTGTCGTAGGTCGGTACGCTGTCCAGGCGTGCAATCCAGTCCGTCAATATTTTCGCATCGGTGCTCTCGCCCATATCCAGCAATTGCTGCACCAGTTTTTGCACGACCCGACGGTTGAAGGCGCCCAACTGCACGGCATGCAACAAACGGTTCTGGATGGTCTCGGGCGTGTCATTGGAATAGATGCGCTGCAACGTGTGCTGCTGAAGTAACGCCCCCTCCATTTCTTCCAGTTGCAAACGTCCGGCAGGCATCGCATGGAGCAGGAATTCGCACTCGGTCAGTTGATCAAAAAACGCCTGGTTGTAGAACGGCATCTCGACATACTGCTGAGGCCCGAATGCGCGTTTCGGGCCGATGGTAGGGTCTTTCCAGTAGGACTCGAAGATCGGCTCGATCGTCAAGGCATTGCGCGCGGCCAGGCTGTCGGCCAGCGACTGGAAACTTTGCAGGGCGAACTCTGCTGTCTGCGCCTGGTTCAGGCCATTGATGCCGGTCGGCAGCGTGGCGAGGAAACCGGCAAATCGCTCACGCTCAGCGACGGAACGGGCGTCTTTGAAACTCAGGACGTGAATGATTTCGGAATTGTGATCCGAATGGCCATAGTTGACCTCCCGCACCACATAAGGCATTGGCAAAATCCGGGCCTTGGCCCGCGCGAGCATGTAATACACATGGCCGATTTCCTGCCACTCGAAAATCGTGCCCTGCGGCAAGGACGCGTACCAGTCCTGCAACAGCGAAGTGCGGTGCACCGCATAGAACGGCGGAATGTACTGACTCATGTAGTCGAGCACACGATCCTGAGCGCGCTCGGCGTTGTAATCCTCTTTCACCTTCTTGTCGCGACGGTAGTACAGCACATAATTGGAGTGCGTCAGGTACATCAGGCAGTAGCCGTGGCACATACCGTAATCGGGGTTGGCCTCGAGGAAGTTCACCGAGTCGGTCAATGCATCGTGCAGCAGGAAGTCATCGTCGGAAGCCAACACCATGTACGGTGTGGTGACCTGGCTGGCGCCATATGCGAGCTTTTGCTGAAACCCCGTATAGGTGAACTGCGGCAAATGGCGGTAGTCGACCGACGGAAAGTCGGTTGCGATGCGCTCCTCGCCCTGCACGGACGAATCCAGCACCAGTACCTTGGCGGAGTAACTGCTGTAGTACTGCAAGGCGCGTCGCAGAAACGCCCTGCGGTTGTGGGTGATGACCACCACCGTGAACAGCTCGTTCAGCGGTGTCACGTTGGTTTGAGTGCTGCTTTGAACCTGCATTTTCCTATCCCCACAACCGGCCGATCGCCAAGTACCTGAAACTGTTTTTTTATTAACGAACCCGACGCAGGTAGCCGTCCGGTGCCACAGTGATCAGCAGCTTGTTCTGCAACTGACGATCGATCTCGAAGTCACGGTTTTCTTCCAGATATTTCCACACAGCAGTTTTCGGGTTGTCACCCGGGCCCCATGGGCGGTCCGGGAAGAAGTCGGCCGGCATGTCTTCGACCACGGTGTCCATCACCACGCAGTAGCTGTCCACCGACACCAGCGGTGCATACAGACGCAGCTCTTCGAGCACGTGATCGTGGGTGTGGTTGGAGTCCAGCACCAGAATGACTTTCTTGCCTTCGGCAGCGGCGCGCACTTGTGCGGCGATCGCAGTGTCGATGCTCGAACCTTCGATCATCTTTATGCGCTTGCTCATCGGGTGGCTTTCGATGGCTTCACGGTTGTGCGGGCGAATGTCGAGGTCGATGCCCAGTACTTCGCCGTGGCCTTGCAGCTCCAGCAACGATGCGTAGTAGATGATCGAACCGCCGTGGGCGATGCCGCACTCGATGACCAGATCCGGCTTGACCTGCCAGATGATCTCTTGCATCGCCATCATGTCTTGGGGCAACTGGATGATCGGACGGCCCATCCACGAGAAGTGGTAGCTGTATTTGTGCTTCGCCGATTCGTTGAAGAAATCCTGGGCCAGGCCGGTGAGTTTCTGGTCGTCACCTTGCTGGGCGATCTGTTCCCGGCATTCGGCTTCGAAGGCTTTGTTGATGCTGTTGTCGGTCATTTTCAAAATCTCAATGGTCACTGGAACGAAGCGCTATCGACGACGTGATAGACGTAGCGTCCACCGGTCATCCGCTTGATTTCTTCGAGGTAATTGGAGTTCATCACAAACAGGTTGGCGCCTTCGGGCAGAGCGTCCATGGCCTCTTGGGGCGAGGACACCCGCGCGCCGCTCAGGGGCAGATATCGGCCCTGTTTGGCCGGGTTGATATCCACCACGCGATCCACCGCCACGCCCGCTCGTTGCAGGAACAGCGAATAAATCACGCCTTTGGACGAGGCGCCCCAGATCACCGAACCTTGCTCGGGCGCGGCCTGAATGATCTGCACGGCGCGGTCGAGGCTGGCGGTGAAACCTTCGGGCAGCGTCAGGCGCGGCACCGGCTGTTCCGGGGTCAGGCGCAACGTCGACAGGTCGGCGACGATGTACAGGTATTGGCCACCGAACAGGTGACCGGCCTCGTGCACGGTGCCGAACATCCGGCGCAGGTCATCGAGGCGGAAATAATTGACGTGCTCGTAGAACAGGTCGAACCAGGCGCGGTGCTCGAGAATCCAGTCGAAACACGGGACTTCGATGTAGATCTGTCCGCCCTGATTGGCTTCGGCGATGACCGCCAGGAAGCTCAACGGATCCTGAATATGCTCCAGCACATGGCGCAATACGATGGCATCCGCCGCCAGACCGAGCCCGCGGGTGAACGGTGCCTTGATCACATCGGCGTTGTTGCCTTCGTAAGCCGGGTCGATGCCGGTGATGGCGTAGCCCAGACCTTTTAGCAGCTCAAGAAAGTAGCCTTTGCCGCAGCCGACTTCGATCAGCTCCTGACCCTTGAAGTGGCGGGCAATGATCCCTTCGACATCGCTCAGGTGCTTCTGGAACTGGCCGGAATGCGCCTGTTCGTTCTGATAGTCGGCGTCGTAGCTGAGCTTGTCGGCGTCGAAGGCCTGATTGAAGATCAGCCCGCTCGTCTCATCTTGCACCAACACCATGTCGGCGCAGGCCGAAGCTTTCGCTGATTGCGCATCGGCAAAGGTACGATTCTGCAACACCGGCAGGTCGGCGACCCGATACAACTCATGCCTCATGCTCTGCTCCCAGTAGCTGTTGCAAGCGGTCCGCCACGCCCCAGAACGCCATCGGCTCGTGGGTCGGGTATGGATAGTGACCGAGGTTCAAACGGATCGATGCGCCACGTTCGCGCAACCGCTGCTCGACCAGCGCCCGGACCGAAATCGGCTGGCCGCTGGAGCAATTGATCACGCCATCGAATTCGCGCTGTTGCAGGATCGCCGCAAGGTAACCAGCGGCGGTGTCGATCGCCAGGTAATCGCGCAACTGTTCGCCGGCCGACATGTTGAAGCTGTCGTCACCGGCATCGATCGCCCGATCCAGCGCCGCCAGCAAACTGTTCGGGTTTTGCCCCTCGCCATGCAGGTAAAACAGACGCGCCCATTGCAGGGTGAACGGTTGAACACGCTGCAGATTTTCGAGGAACAGCCGCAGCGTGTTTTTTGCCAGCCCGTAAGGATTGCTCGGCTGCGGCGCGGTCTGCTCGCTGAGCGGCCCACTTTGCAGGCCGTATTCGAAACAGGTCCCGGTGACCAACACCTGCGACACGCCCGCCTCGACCGCGCCCTTGATGAACCGGTAATCGGCCGTCAAGTTATGCTCGAAATGGAACAGCGCCTGATAGTTCGGCAAGCCTGGCCATGCCAGATGCGCCAAGGCATCGATGCCATCGGTCAGCGCGGCGATATCAAGGTCGGCGGCGTGAATATCTGCCGCAACGAATTCCACTGCATTGATCCACGGCAAGTTCGCGGCGGTCTCGGCGTTGCGCGCCACGGCCCGAACCTGGCAGCCACGGGCGAGCAACACCTCGACCAGATTCCGGCCGACGAACCCGGTCGCCCCGGTGACCAAGACCTTCACAGTACGGTCAACTCAGGCACGGCGATGACGAATCGGCCGTCCCACTTGCGCACCTGGGCCAGTTGTTGACTGACTTCGTGCAGCAGGTTCCACGGCAGGACCAGGATGTAATCCGGCTTTTCCAGATCGATCTGTGCAGGCGAAACAATCGGAATGCGACTGCCCGGCAAGTACTTGCCCTGCTTGTGCGGATTGGCGTCGGCAACCCAGGCCAGCAGGTCCGGTTTGACCCCGGCGTAGTTGAGCAAGGTGTTGCCCTTGGCCGCGGCGCCATAGCCGACTACGCGCTTGCCATCGGCCTTGGCCTGCAGCAGGAAACGCAGCAGTTCGTGCTTGATACGTTCGGCGGCCGGCGCGAGGGTCGCGTAGTACTCGGCGGTTTTCACTCCAGCGGCGAACTCGGCTTGCAGTTGCTGAGCAACCGCTGGCTGCACTTCGCGACGAATGCCATCGACACGCTGGACGAATACCCGCAGTGATCCGCCATGAGTCGACAACTGGCTGACGTCAAACACTTCCAGGCCATTGCGCGCACACAAGGTCTGCACCGCGGTCAGCGACAGATAGGAATAGTGCTCGTGATACAGCGTGTCGAACTGCTGGCCAGCCATCAGCGTCAGCAGTTGCGGAAACTCGAACGTCGCCACACCCGTCGGCTTGAGCAACGCTGCAAAACCGCCGAGGAAATCATTGATGTCCGGCACGTGGGCCAACACGTTGTTGGCGGCCATCAGGTCAGCGCCCCAGCCTTCGCTGTTCAGCTGCGCAGCGGTATCACGACCGAAGAACAGTTCGCGAATCTCCAGGCCTTTTTCCCGAGCCGCTTGCGCGGTGCTGCGGGTCGGTTCAACACCCAGGCATGGGATGCCGCGCCCGGCCACGTACTGCAACAGGTAACCGTCATTGGCCGCGATTTCCACCACACGGCTGTCGGCGGTCAGGTCGAAGCGCTCGACCATCTCGGCGACATAGCGCTCGGCATGGGCCAGCCAGGTGCTGGAGAACGAACTGAAGTAGGCGTACTCGGCGTCGAACAAGCTGTCGGCGCTGGTGTAATCCTCGGTCTGCACCAGCCAGCATTGCTGACACACTGCAACCTTCAGCGGCACCCAATGCTCGGCTTGTTCCAGTTGATCGGCGCGCACGTAGGCGTTGGATGGCGGCGAGGTGCCGAGATCGATCAGCGGCAGGCTCAGCGGTGCAGCGCACCCACGGCAGTTCATAGACGCACTCCAGCAAAGTGTTCATCGAGCAAGGGATGGCTGGAATCCCGCGCCGACAGATTATTGACAGGCAACGGCCAGGCGAGGGCCAGCCGTGGATCGTTCACGTTCAAACCGCCTTCGTGCGCAGGCGTGTAATCGGCGCTGTGCAGGTAGAGCAATTCAGTATCGTCGGTGAGAGTCTGGAAGCCGTGGGCGAACCCGGCCGGAATCAGCAGGCTACGGCCATCCCCGGCCTTCAAGTGCTCGGCGTGCCAGTGCAGAAAGGTCTCCGAATCCGGGCGCAAGTCCACCGCCACATCCCAGACTTCACCGCGCAGGCAAGTGATTAACTTGGCCTCCGGCGCGCTCGCGTTCTGATAATGCAGACCGCGCACACTCCCCCGCTCACGGGTGCAGGAATGGTTGATCTGGCGGATATGAAACGGCTGGCCGAAGGCGCTCAGGCTGCCTTCGCAGAACAGCCGCGCGAAGTGCCCGCGATCATCTTCAAAGCGTTTGTGCTGCACGCTGAACAGACCAGCCAGTGGCAAAGCTTTCAACAGAAATTCACTCACAGCGCGCCTCGGTACAGGTTCAACTGGCCCAGGGTAACTTCACGCATGTCATCGCCGTTCTGCCACGCCAGGTGCCAATCGAGGGTCTGGGTCAGGCACTGCTGCAACGACCAGCGCGGTTGCCAGGCCAACAGTTGACGAGCGCGACTGCTGTCCAGGCGCAACAGGCCGGCCTCATGCAAATCGCTCGGTTCGATGCGCAAGCCGCGTGCTTGCGGCCAGCGGCTGGCGAGCAGTTCGACCACTTCGCCGACGCTGCACATGTCCGCTTCGCTCGGGCCGAAGTTCCACGCGCCGGCAAACTCCGGGCCTTGCTCGTAGAGTCCGGCGGCCAGTTGCAGATACCCCGCCAACGGTTCCAGTGCGTGTTGCCACGGGCGCACAGCTTGCGGGTAGCGCAGGGTCACCGGCTCATCCGCCGACCAGGCCTTGAGTACATCAGGGATCAGCCGTTCAGGCGCGAAGTCCCCGCCGCCCAGCACGTTACCGGCGCGTGCGGTGGCCAGCGCCAGACCGTGTTCGGCGTACTTGTCCGCCGGGAAAAACGACGCGGCGTAAGACTGCGCCAGCAATTCGCAGCAAGCCTTGCTGCTGCTGTAAGGGTCGTGACCGCCGAGGGCTTCGTCTTCGCGGTATGGCCACAGCCATTCCTTGTTGGCATAGACTTTGTCGGTGGTCACCAGCACGCAGGCGCGCACGCCGCCGACCTGACGGATCGCTTCGAGCAGGTTGAGGGTGCCCATGACGTTGCTGGAATAGGTGCCGAGCGGATCGCGATAACCTTCGCGCACCAGCGGCTGAGCCGCCAGGTGCAGGACGATTTCCGGCTGGGTTTCAGCGATCAATTCCAACAAGGCACCGAGATCACGCAGGTCACCGCGCTGATCGTTGATGCCCTCGCGCACCCGGGCCAGCTCGAACAGGCTCGGTTTGGTCGACGGATCGAGCGAAAACCCGCTGACCTCGGCACCGAGGCTTTGCAACCACAACGTCAGCCAGCTGCCCTTGAAACCGGTATGGCCGGTGAGCAGAACCCGTTTGCCGCGCCAGAATTCCGGGCTCAGTCCCATTGCTTCCATGGGGCCTCCCCGCTCAGCCACAACGCTTCGAGGTGGTTCTTGTCACGCAGGGTGTCCATCGGATGCCAGAAACCGTCATGCTGGAAAGCCTGCAACTGATCATCTGTGGCCAACGCCGCCAGAGGTTCGGCTTCCCAAGAGGTTTGATCGTCCGCGATGTAGGGCAAGACCTTGGGCGACAATACGAAGAAGCCGCCGTTGATCCAGCCGCCATCGCCGCGGGGTTTTTCTGTGAAACCCAATACCTTGTCACCATCACGTTCCAGCGCGCCATAACGTCCCGGCGGCTGCACCGCCGTCACGGTAGCGAGCTTGCCGTGGGCCAGGTGAAAGTCCACAAGGGCACCGATATTGAGGTCCGAAACACCGTCGCCATAGGTAAAGCAGAACGCCTGCTCGCCATCCAGGTAACGGGCAGCGCGACGCAAGCGGCCTCCGGTCATGGTGTCATCGCCGGTATCGACCAGCGTGACGCGCCATGGTTCGCTGTAGTTCTGGTGAACGTCCATGCGGTTGTTGCACATGTCGAAAGTGACGTCAGAGGTGTGCAGGAAGTAGTTGGCGAAGAAGTCTTTGATCGCGTAGCCCTTGTAGCCCAGGCAAATCACGAAGTCATGAATCCCGTGAGCGGAGTACTGCTTCATGATGTGCCAGAGAATTGGCTTGCCGCCGATCTCGATCATCGGCTTGGGTTTGAGGTGCGACTCCTCGCTGATGCGCGTGCCCAGGCCACCCGCCAAAATAACTGCCTTCATCGTCTCCCCTCTTGTTCTTCACAGGGCTCAGCCAAGCTGTATCAAGCTCCTGCGGGCCTTCTGGCTAAAACCTTTTGCCGTGTATCGGGCGCCTGGGGAATGACCGCAAGTGCTCGTTTTATGGCGATATGAGGGGGGCTTGCAGGAAACGCGCCAGCTCCATGAGACCGGTATGGGACGGCTGAACGAGTACAAAGCAGATATGAAAAGGGGATGAACCCGGATCATGTGGATCAGGATTCATCCCCAAAGCAGCGGTGCCATGCCAGCAACTCTGTTGGGGTTGCTGGCATCAGATCCACAGCATCAACCAAACATGGCGAAGGCATCACCGCTGGTGGGCAAGTTCATGATTTGGCCGTCAGCGGTCTGGATATGTTCGAGCGTGTTGAAACCGGCATACCAGTCCTTGAGCTTCACACCGCTATCGGGCGTTTCTGCCCAGCTATCGCCCGAGCCGCGGAGATAGGCGTCATTGCCGACACGCGTGACATTCAATTGGGCGATATTATCGATCAAGGTCAATACAAGCGTGTCGTTCAGGCTCGTGCCATTGTCCTGAATGGTCACCAATCCCTTGGTGTTGACCACGTACATGTCGTCACCCTCGCCGCCATTGGCGAAACCTCCAGAGCTCTGGGCGCTGCCGCCTGACTCACTGATGAGGTTCAGAATCAGCCGGTCGTTGTCGGCGCCACCGAACAATGAATAGTTGAAGCCGGTGCCGGTCAATACATCGTTGCCCTCCCCACCATCGGCAGCGCCGCCGACAACAGAGATTTTATCGTTGCCTGCCTCGCCAAAAGCCCGTGATCCCAAGTCGTCGGCGGCGCTGACTATGACATCGTCGCCATCACCGCCATACAACGTATCTGCCTGCAAACCGGTGGCAACCCCGTCAAGAGTGAAGGGCCCGATCTTCGACACCAGCCCCCCATTGATATAATCGGCGCCGTCGCCACCATAAATGACATCGCTGCCCTGACCGCCTTCCAGGTAATTATCGGCCGCGTCGCCTATCAAGGTGTCATTGAAATGGCTGCCCATCACGCGCTCGATGCTGGTCAGAACGTCGTCTTGCGCATCACCGCCAAGGTTAATACCCGTCTGGAGGTTGACCTCGACCGCTTCAGCACTGGTGAGGTACCAGGCACTGTCCTGTCCATCCCGGCCATCGATCAGATCGCTGCCTGCGCCACCGACGAACACATCATCGGAATCAGATCCCGACAGGATGTCGCGAAATGCGCTGCCCTCGAACAGCTCGATCCCGGTGAAACTGGAGGCTGAAGGCCCCCAAGGATTGACCTCGCCCTTCAAATCGAGCTCCACACCCATGATCCAGTCCTTATAGCTGACCAGATCCTGACCTCCAGCGCCGTCCAGCGGGATCATCCCTGCATGACCAACACTGTAAAAAATGTCGTTGAAGTCGCTCCCGCGTATCATTTCAACATTCTCGTAGTAATCGCGCTCGGCGATTCCCGAGTGCTCCCCCGTCACCCAATTGAGGGTGACCGCGACGCGGCTGTCGCCGTAACTGACCACATCCACACCGTCACCGCCGTTGAAGTAGTCCCAGCCAGCACCACCAAACAACAAGTCATTGCCCGCGCCGCCAAAGATCATGTTGTCACTGTCATTGCCAAAACCCGTGAAGTCGCCTGTGCCGGTATAGGTCATGCGCTCGATGAACGGGTCCATCGTCATCACCGACCAGCTGGTATAGAGCTCATCGGTACCGCCATTCTCTTGCTCGATAATCTTCACCCCAGGGGCAGAGATAATGTAGATATCGTCGCCTCCGTTGCCTTCGAAGTTGATACCGCCAATGGCACTGCTGAAGGTATCGGCCTGGCCTGTACCAATGATCTGTTCCACATTCGTCAGGGTGTCGCCCTCGGCATCACCCCCCTTGAGGACACTGCTCCCCTCGCGGATATCAATGTTGACGGGTTCAAAAGAACCGGAGTAGTCCACAATATCGAAACCGTCCCCGCCATCAAAGGCGATCACCGCTTCGTTACTGCTGAAACGGTCGCCAACGTTCGAGCCGCGGATGCCTTCGATGTCGGCGTAAGTATCACCCTCGGCGAAGCCTGTGTTCCTGCCATCCTTAAGGTCGATAAAAACGCCCTCTGGACTGTCGGCATAGCTGACGGTGTCCACCCCATCGCCACCGATCAGTTGATCAGCGCCAGCGCCGCCCAGCAGCACATCGTTACCCGCACCGCCGATCAGTTGATCATCACCCTCGCCACCCAGTAACAGGTCGTTCCCCGATCCTCCGGCAACGATGTTCCATCCCGCATTGCCGTGACCGGTGAAATCATCCGTACCGATATAAGTCAGTTTTTCAATGTTTTGGGCCAGGCTCATGGACTGTGCGGTGGTGCGCACTTCATCGATCTCGCCACCTTCAGGCTCGATAATTTGCACATCGCTATTGCTGAGGATATAGACATCGCTGCCGTAGCCCCCTTCCAGGGTGATGCCGGCAGAGTTGCTGATGAACGTATCATCCCCGCCGGAACCAATGATCTTTTCCACATTGATCAGCGTGTCGCCCTCGGCATAGCCACCGAAACCGATACCGACACCGTTATGAAGTTCGATGCGCACGGGTGCGTCGGAGATGGAGTAATCCACCGTATCGATCCCATCCCCCCCATCGATCATGTCCGCCCCTGGCCCGCCGATCAGGACATCATCCGCTCCGAAACCATACATTTCGTCACCGCCACCCTGACCATAGCCACCCAGCATATCGACATCATTTGTTCCGTTGATCACTGCCATTGCTTACCGCCTTCCTTGTCACGTTGTTGAACGAATAAGTTGCTATAGCCACTGCGACGGAGGAGCCCACTTGATAACGGGCACCATCTAACCACGCGATGGAATGCGAAAACGACAGAGGAACAGCCAGGAGGGCGACACGCGGCGAATGCTCGGCGTGCAAGTAACATCCATCCATGGACTGACCGCGAACCGCTACACGGAAAAATCGGTACTGCAATTGCCAGAAAGGCCCGGCATCGCAGCCAGACCTTTCAAAAACGGGATCGTATGCTCAGCCGGGAATCCATCCCTCGAACCACAGCTGCAGGTTATCGCCACGCAGCATGTAGTCGCGCAGCACCGCTTCACGCAATTCGTCGCCCATGCGATAGCTGGCCTCGGGGTCGGACAGGTGCATGCGGATTGCCTCGAGCCATTCCTCGGTGCTGTTGCTCACGACCTTGGTGCAGGGCAGATAGCCGCGATAGGCTTCAGTGTCGGTGCAAATCACCGGGTAACCGCAGGCGCCATATTCCAGCAATCGCAAGTTGCTCTTGCAGTCGTTGAAGATGTGGAACTCCAGCGGTGCCAAGGCCAGGTCAAGGTTCAGGCTGGCCAGTTTGGCCGGATAGGCTTCCAGGCCGACGCTGGGATGAAACTCATGGACAAACGGACGCAAAGCCTGCGGGCACATGCCGAAGAACACCCATTCGACTTCGTTGGCCAGCAGGCGCACCACGTCCGCAATGATGGCCAGATCTCCATCATGGCTAGTCCCGCCGCCCCAACCCACGCGAGGCTTGCGAGAGGTGCGGCGCTGACTGGTGAGCCCGACCCAGAGGTGCGGCGCGAGCATGTTCGGGACGACCCGGATATCGTGATGCATGTCACGCAATGCATCGGCCAAAGGCTGGGTCGAGACCACGACGCGATCACACAACCCTACGCCACGGCGCACTATTTTATCGACACCGACCTCGGCCTTGCGCAGGTGCGCGTTCTTTTTCGGGACATCAATCACATAATCGTCAAGTTCGTAGATCCGGAAAGCGCGAGAGCAGTTTTTGATTCGCTCGACCTCATTGACCGCGCCCTGGCTATAGCGCCCCTGCAATACGATCACGTCGGGAGAACGCCGCTCGAGCTCAATATCCGTCGGCGCTTGATAAGTCAGGTGCCCGACCACACGGCCGGCCGCCTCCAACTCAAGGAACGGCTGAGTGACCCGGTAATGACCCACGGCAGTCGTATTGATTGGAATCGCCAGCACATTGGGTAAAAGCTGACGCGAGAACGGGTTCCAACCTTCCTTGAGTCCCGGCTCCAGACTGAAGTTACTGGTGCCCAGACTCAGATTGGGGTTGTAGGCCGGATCCCTGGCCACCACTGGCAACCATCGCCGGTAAAAACTTTTTTGCTCGGCTTGCAACACCTTGGGAGCGGGATTGAAGGCAGAGGACGGAACCACTCGCATCAACTCGGCGTAGGGAGTCCACACCACCAGGTATCCGCTTTGCTTCACACGCAAGCAAAAGTCAGCACCATTGAGTGCTTGTGACAGATCTTTCTCGTCCAGGCCGTGCAGATCATTGAATACCTTCTTGCGCACAAACAGACAATCGATGCCCACGGCACTGAAATTCTGCACCGTCTGCTGGCGCTGCATGTAACCCGATGTGTTGAGCGGCTCACCACGATTGGGAACACCAATGGCACCCCGCAACCCCAGCACCAGGGCCGTCCCCTCGATACGCCCTTGCGGGCTCAGCAGCCGACCGCCGACTACGCCGACTTCCGGACGCTGAGCATGATTGAGCAACTCGTCGAGCCAATCAGGATTGACAACAACACTGTAGGGGCTGAGAAACAACAGATAGTCGCCGCGGGCGTGGCCGGCAGCGAAGTTCTGCACTGCAGCCAGATTGTCGCCATGATCGCAGCGCAACACCCGAAGCTTGTCACTGCCCACTTGGTCCATCGCCGACAGCCAGTTGCAGGCATCCACAACCGTGCTGGCGTTATCGACAATGAGGATTTCATATCGCGTGCAAGCGGTTTTCTCCAACACACTTTCGACGCAACGCTCCAGAGAGCCGAGTTCATTGCGGGTGGCAATGATGATCGAAACCATGGCCGGCTGATCGTGCAGATAATCCACACGGTTGATCAGCGGCTGACTGCCGGCGCGGATTCGGTGTGGTACGCCGAGCCGCTCCAGATGCGCGGCCAGCAAACGTGGGTTCTGTTCAATAACCTGCGGCTGCGAGAGCCACTGGGACAGACGCAATGCGGACTCCACAAGGACTTCGGCAATATGCCCGATTACATGCGGCCCGTTACTCTCCACCAGGCGCCAGACCAGATCCTGCACACCCAGCTCGCCAAAACCGCCTGCCATGCCGCCCAGTTCGATAATCCGTTGCCGCTGCAGGGCCAGCACCCGGCCAACATAGGGATAGCTGCGCATCAGATCCAGATTGAAATCCGGTTTAAACACCGGCTCGATCGATACCTCATCGCGCAATCCGCCCTCGTCACTGTAAAGGCAGCGCACGTCAGGCATTTCAACCATGCGCTCTGCCAGCAATAGCAAAGCCAGATCATTCAAGCGATCGCCCGCCCGAACCAGATAGATCCAGTCTGCGTTGTCCAGCTGGGTCAGCAAGCGATTGAACTGGGCAACCGGATCATCATCCAGTCGCACATGACGCACGCCGTCGCACGACGCGTGCTGCGAATCGGACAGTACCACCACTTGCTCGGCGGCATAGGTTTGCTGACGAATACTCTTGAGCGTCTCCTCCAGCGCCGGAACATCGCCTTCGCTGTCGAGAACAATCGGCACGATGCGCGGGCGCCAGCTCCAACTCTGCAAACGAGTCTCGAGCAGACGCTGCTGAGCCGGGTTCAAATGACGGCAGGACAGCCATTCCCGGTACATATCGGTAAAGCTGTCGCAGTCGTCGCCCACCCGGGTGCGCACCACCGTTTGAATGAAGCCCAGTTGCCGGCCAAGACCCGTTTCTTCCCAGGCATAAGCTTGCCCCACAATCGCATCGGCCAATGCCACATAACGTACCCAGCCCGGTGCAGGCGCCGGCTCGCCACTGCGCAAGGCTAGCATTTGCTTGAGCCAATCGAGCTCTGTCATTACCGCAGCCTTGACTGGCGCCTGATTGCTCAGCCGCGCCGTATGCAAACGCTCGAGGCTCGACACCTGACTCACCACTACCAGATTGCCACGCCGTAGCAGACAGGCAAACAAGGCGAAGTCCAGACGAGCGATAAAACCTTCGCCAATCTGGGTCAGGGCCGGCAAATACTCCAGCGCATGCCGGGTTCGCAACAATGCCCCGCTAAGGCCACTAAGAAAGTTGATCAGGGTGCTTTCCAGAATGCCCAGCAGATCCTCGCCCTTGAACAAGGTGACACCCGTGGAAAAGCAGCAATTTTCCAGGCGGTCGGAAAGCAGGATGTAATCACCGTCGTAAAATTGTCGCTGGCCGATCACCAGGTTGACGTCTTCGTGGTCGATGAAGCCAATGATCTGCTGAGTGATGCATTCAGGGAGTAGCTGGTCGTCGTCGCACAGCAACTTCAGATAGTCGCCGCTGGCCTCTTGCGCACAGGCCATGAGATTGGCCTGAAAACCCAGGCGCTGCGGATTACGCACATGGCGCAAGCGAATCGAGACAGGCACCTCACAAGCATTGATGATCTCGCGGATCTCGTCACCGCCACTGTCATCGCAGACGATCACTTCAAGATTGGCGTAGGTCTGACTCAGCGCGCTTTGCAGCGCCGTCTGGAAGAACTGCGGGTTGAAGGCGGGAATGGCGATGGTGACAAGAGGTGTTGGTTTCACGGCGGGAGAACTCGCGAGCGGCGGGAGCTTACTTCAACGAAGTGAACTCCCCGAACCGCTGAATAAAGACGGTTTGCACTCGGCAGTCGCAAGCCTTCGCGAGATCATCGCGAAGGCCCTGACTCAGACTTTGTTGAACAGCCCCAACTGAGCGATCTTGCTGAACGCCAGCTGCGAAGCTTGCAGCATGGTTTGTTGCAGAGTCAGGCGGGTCATCACTTCAGCCGGATCGGAATCGCGAATGGCCGATTGGGTCTGGGTGTTGGCGAGTGCCAGGCTCTGGTTGATATCGGTCTGGGTCACCAATGACGCACCGCGACCGCCTACAGAACTGATACTGGAGGCAAGTTGATCCATACCGCTGGACAGGTTGCCGATACCGGCAGTGACCGCAGCGTTCATTTTCTGAATGGCAATCGGATCATTGTTGGTTGGCGTCGACAGGGCTGTTTTCAGCTGGTTGACGGTGTCCAGAATGTTCTGGGTCTGATGCGTGTTGACCGCCACAGAGAACTGATCGCCTGCACCCGGCGTACCGGCCAAGGTGAACGAGACACCCGATGCTGTCGCGGTCGTACCGGCCATGGTACCGGTGGACACCGGTTTACTGTTGGCGGTCACTGGCGCGGCATAAAGTTCGAAGTTCGTGCCACTGGTGAACTTGAGAATCGCCCCGCCGCCCGGGAAACTGGCGTGGTAGTTGGCGCTGTTGGTCACAGTAGCGTCAGTTACCAATGCAGTCGACGGGTTGCCCGGACTGCGCGATGTGTTGAAGCTGTCCGGCTTGGCTGCCAGAGTGAAGCTGTGCCCGGCGATAACCGTGTCAGGGGTGGTATCACCCGTCTTGAGGTTGATATTGAGTTTCAGGTCAAGACCACGGAAGCTCACGGTTTGAGTGGCTGCGTTACTGGAAGAGAACACACCGCTCTGACTGGCTTCAGCCGTCACGTCGTTACCCAGCGCATCGGTGATTTGCAACTGTGTGCTACTCAGGAACGACACGGTGTAAGGCTCGCCGCTGCGGAACTTGGCGTTGTAGGTGACATCGGAGCCTACCTGACCGTTGGACAACACCACACGACCGTCATCGACCGCAGGCGCGGTGAGCGTGGTCTGAGTTCGGGTGGTGTTGATCGCCTGCTGAAACACCTCCCAACCGGTGCTGTTGGTGGCCATCGACTGGGTATCGCCGATCGGCAGATCCAGTGTGACCTGATCACCGTTGTAGGTGTAGCTGCCATCGGTATTGCGGGTGAACGGCACGACATCGCCCTTGGATCCGGCAAAGATGTACTTGCCGTTTTCATCCTTGGTGTTCATCAGGCTGAGCAGTTGCTCTTCAATCTGCCCCAGTTCGGAAGCATTGGCCTGGCGGTCGGCATCGGTATAGCCGGCGTTGCCAGCGCCCAACGCCAGCTCTTTGGCGCGTTGCAGCACGTTGCCGATGCTGGTCATCACCGCTTCAGTCTGCCCGAGCGTGCCCTTGATGGTGGTCATGTTGGCCGAGAACTGGTCGAGCATCGAAGCCTGTTGCCCCAATTGCAGCAAGCGCGCAGCCCCGACCGGATCATCGGCCGCGGTGTTGACGCGAACCAGGCTGCTGGCCTCTTCGCTGCTCTTGACCACGTTGGAAAAATTCTTCTGATAGTTGGCAGCAGAGGACTCGTAAAACTGGGCGGTAGAAATGCGCATGGGCTACGACTCCTTAAAGACTGTTGATCAGTGTGCTGAAGATTTCCTGCGCAGCCTTGATGATCTGCGAAGACGCGGTGTAGTACTGCTGATACTTGACCAGGTTGCCGGTTTCCTCATCGAGGTCGACACCCGACAGCGAATCGCGGGCGCCTTTGGCATTGGCCAGAATCGCTTCGGTGGCAGCGCTGTCGAGCTTGCCCTGGGCCGCCTTGGCGCCCACACCCGAAACCAGTTTGCCGTAGGCGTCGTTCAGGGAAATACCGTTGCTGGCGGAACCGGTGTCCACAGTCTGCTTGGTCTGCAGGCCGGCCAGTACGGTGCCGTTACGGTTGTCCAGAGAACCTGGCTGGCTGAGCGTCACGTTGATCGCCGTCGAGGTACCTGGCGAACCCGCGATGGTCATGTCGAACTTGGCAGTGCGCTGCACCACGGGTGGTCCCGGATCATTGATCGCGGCGCCGTTGGCGTCGACCAGTGGAATGGTCAGGCTCAGTGTATTGCTCTGGCCCGGCACAATGGTTCCGCTGCTGAGCGGGTTACCCTGGGCATCGAGCATTTGGTAAGTCTGAGTCGTACCACCGGCCGCGCCGAACACGATTTTGACCGGAGTCGAAGTCTTCAGCCCGTTCTGGATCGCCGTGGTGGTCGCCGAATCGTAAACATCGAACTTCGTGGTCAAGGTCGGTTGACCGCTGGCCGGAATCGTCAATGTGCCGCTGCCACCGGGCGCAATGGCTGCACCCAACGGTGCCGCGATGGCCAGACGCTTGGAGTCCGTCATCTCGGTCTTGATGTTGGTCGCCGCGTTGCGGGTCGGAGTGATCTTGAACGTGTCGCCGGCGGCTGCGGTGCCACCGGTGAGCTGCATGGAGAAACCATCGATCACTGGCGGCGGCGTGGTCAGCGTGCTGAACGCGCCCATGGCGGTGCCTTCAGGCAGACGCTGCACGGTGTAGTTGGTGGCACTGGTGAACGTGACCTTGTAATCGTTGATGGTCAGCTTGCCGCTGTCCTCGATGGTCACATCGAAGTTGCCCGAGCCGGCGCTGTTGCCAACCGTGGCGATACTGCGCTGGGCCATTTGCGCGGCGCTGTTGATGCTGTTGAACAGGTTCGAACCAAAGTCACCGTTCTTGTCGATGCCCTGGGCCTGGATGGTGTTCATCTGATCGGCAACGACCAGCGCTACGCGACCCAGCTCGTTCATCGCCGGGTCCAGCACGGTGCTGCGGTAGCGCAGCAAGCCGCCCATCTCGCCACCGGTCATCACCGAGGTGATGTCGATGGTGCTCGAACCGCGATTGAGCTGAATGGCCGAACGCGACGGATCGGCTTTGCTCGGCACCACTTCCAGCTTGCTGGCGGTACTGCCCATGACCAGCGGCTGACCGCTGCCCAGGTAAATATCGAGATTACCGTCACGCTCCATCACTTGCGCACCGGTGAAGGTGGACAATTGGCGTACCGTCTCATTACGTGCGTCGAGCAGGTCGTTGGGCTGGCCACCGGCTTTGGAAACTTCGGAAATCTTCTGGTTCAGCTGGGCCACGGTGGTGGCCAGTTTGTTGATCTGATCGGCCATGTCCGCCAGGTTGCCATTGACGTTGGCGTTCTGCTGCGTCAACTGGCTGGAGATCGAGTTGAACCGGTTGCTCAGGGCTTGTGCATCGCTGAGCAGCAGTTGGCGGGAAGCGTCGTCGCCCGGTTTGGCATTGACGTTCTGTACCGAGGCGAAGAACTTGGTCAGGGCGCCATTGAGGCCGGTGCCGCTGTCCGAGAGCAACTTATCGAGCGGGCTGATCTGCCCGGCGTAGGCAGCCGAGTCGCTATTGAGCGACGTGGTGGTCTGCAGCTGCGCATCGAGGTAGCTGTTGTACACCCGACGCACATCGGCCAGAGTCGTACCGCTGCCGATGTAGACATTGCCGAACTGATTCGAGGCCTTGGTGCCCTGCACGGTTTGCTGGCGTGAGTACCCGGAGGTGTCGGCGTTGGCAATGTTATTGCCGGTAGTCATCAGCGCGGTTTGGCTAGCGGATAAACCCGACATCCCGATATTGAGCAAACTCATGGTTCAAACCTTATACCTTGTGCCTATAAAGGCGTGGTGGAAGCGCCCGCCGCAGCGTAGTTTTGGTAACTCGTCATCTGCTTGGCTATCTGCGAAATCTTGCTTGCGTAATCCGGGTCGGTTGCATACCCGGCTTTTTGCAACTCGCGTACAAACTGTTCTGGGTTATCGGCCGACTTCAGCACATCTTGATAGCGATTATTGCTTTGCAGCAGCGTCACAAGGTCATGGAAGCTGTCTTTGTAAGAGCCGTAGGAACGGAACTCGGCCGTCTCCTTGACCATCTCGCCATTTCTGAATTCGCTGGTGATCGCCCGCGCCGAATCGCCCTTCCAGTTACTGCTGGCCTTGATGCCGAACAGGTTGTGGCTGCTGCTGCCATCCTGGGCGCGCATGACCGATTTGCCCCAACCGGTTTCCAGGGCAGCCTGGGCCACCAGGTAGCGCGGATCGACACCGATACGGTCGGCAGCTTCTTTGGCCATCGGCAGCATGGTGTTGACGAATTCGTCGGCGGAACTGAAGGCTTTCTTCGGCGGTGCCAAGGGGATTTGCGCCATGGCACGACCATAAATCTGCAGGCGTCCGCTGGATGTCGTATCCGTTTGCGCAGCGAGCCAATCGCCGTTGTACAGCGGTCCGGAATCGGTCTTGGTGCTCTGTGGCAACTGGATATTGTTCTGCACCGTTGTGGCAGTCGTTGCAGCGGTCGATGCCGACGGCACCAGCCCGGCGAGCAAACGATCGGCCAGTTTCGGTGGCAGCGCCAGACGCCGCTGATTGATCAGCGCCATGTCATTGCGATGAACGCCCTCGCCCGCGCTTGCCGGCGTTTTCATCGAGCGCGAAGCCCACAATGGACGCTCACCATTGAGGCGCGACAGCGGCCCGTTGGTGGCGACTGTACCGGCGGCAATCGGCGTTTCCACGGCGGCTTTCGCGACAGCTTGCTTGGCGGCAGACGCTGCCGCGGCCTCACCCGGCGCCAGCGGTTTGTTCTTCGACATCTGGCGCATCAGCACGTCCGCCAAGCCAATACCACCGCCTTCGCGGGACAGGGAAACGGCCAACTGCTGGTCGTACATTTCCTGGTATTGCTTGGCGGCAGGGGTATTGAGCGGGTTGTCCTGGCCCAGCGCATCGGTGGCCGAGCGCATGGACTTGAGCATTTCACCAAGGAACAGCGATTCGAATTCCTGCGCCACTTTGCGCATGTTCGCATCGCTGTTCTTGTCGCCGACCTTGAGCTGGTTCAGGCGGTTCAGGTCCGAGTAGGAACCCGAGTCGCTGCTGCTGACCAGCCCACTTTTGCGCATATCCATGGTCGCCGTCCTCAGATCACGATCAGGTCGGCTTGCAACGCACCGGCCTGCTTCAGCGCTTCGAGGATCGCCATCAAGTCACCCGGTGCCGCGCCGACCTGGTTCACCGCCCGGACGATTTCGTCGAGGGTGGTGCCCGGGCCGAACTTGAACATCGGCTTGGCTTCTTGCTGAGCGTTGACCCGCGAGCGCGGCACCACCGCCGTCTGCCCGTTGGACAGAGGGCCGGGCTGGCTGACGATAGGGTCTTCGGTGATGGTCACGGTCAGGCTGCCATGGGTCACGGCGGCCGGGGAAACCTTGACGTTCTGGCCGATCACGATGGTGCCGGTGCGCGAGTTGATGATGACTTTCGCCACCGCCTGACCCGGGTCGACTTCGAGGTTTTCGAGGATCGATAAATAGTCGACCCGCTGACTCGGATCGAGTGGCGCAGTGACGCGGATCGAACCACCGTCGATGGCCTGAGCGACGCCAGGGCCAAGCATGTTGTTGATCTTGTCGACGATACGCTTGGCGGTGGTGAAGTCCGAACGGTTGAGGTTCAGGGTCAAGCTATTGCCCTGATTGAAACCGCTTGGCACTGCTCGCTCGACCGATGCACCGCCAGGGATGCGACCGGCCGACGGAACGTTGACGGTGATCTTCGAACCGTCACGACCCTCAGCATCGAAACCGCCGACCACCAGGTTGCCCTGAGCGATAGCGTAGACGTTGCCGTCGATACCTTTGAGCGGCGTCAGCAGCAAGGTGCCGCCGCGCAGGCTCTTGGAGTTGCCGATGGATGCGACGGTGATGTCCACCTGCTGACCCGGCTTGGCGAACGCTGGCAAATCTGCACTGATCGATACCGCCGCGACGTTCTTCAATTGCACGTTGCCGGAACCGGCCGGCACCTTGATGCCGAACTGCGAAAGCATGTTGTTGAAAGTCTGCAGGGTGAACGGGGTCTGGGTCGTCTGGTCGCCGGTGCCGTTAAGCCCGACCACCAGGCCGTAGCCGATCAATTGGTTGGAACGCACGCCGGAAATACTGGCGATGTCCTTCAGCCGCTCGGCTTGAGCATCGAAGGCCACGAACAGCAACAGGGCGCCCACCATAAGGCTTTTCAGATTCAACGTAGCCACCTAGAAAGGGAACAGCGGGCTGAGGAAGAAACGGTCGAACCAGCCTGGCTGACTCGCATCGGCAAACGCACCGGTGCCCGAATAGGTGATGCGCGCATCGGCGACGCGGGTCGACGGCACGGTGTTGTCGGTGGCGATGTCATCGGCGCGAACGAGGCCGGCAATCCGCACCAGCTCATCGCCAGTGTTGAGGGTCAGCCACTTCTCGCCACGCACGGCGATGATGCCGTTGGGCAACACGTCCGCGACGGTCACGGTGATCGAACCGGTCAGGCTGTTGCTCTGGCCGGACTTGCTGTCGCCCTTGGTGGCGCGGTCACCTTCGTAACCGACGTCCAGACTCAGGCTACCGCTGCCCACGGGATCACTGGTGCTTAGGCCGCCCCCGAAAAACGAGCTCAGACCGATGTCAGTTTTGCTGTTCTTGTCGATCTGCGAATTGGCGTTCTTGCTCGCCTGGGTGCGCTCGTTCAGGGTGATGGTGATGATGTCACCGACCCGGAACGCCTTGCGGTCGCTGTACAGGTTCTGTTCGAAACCGGCCTGGTAGATCGAGCCGTTATTGGCGGCAGCCGGCAGCGGCGTGCGCGGCAACACCGGGGCGTAGTAAGGGTCATTGGGCTTGGGCGGCGGGGCAACGCAGCCCGCGAGCACGACGACCCCACTCAGTGCCAGAACAGATACAAAGCGATTCATGACCCTACCTCACGGTGTTGCAGGCGACCTCATGGCCGCCTCATAGACTTGATTACAGATTCTGCGTTACGAACGAGAGCATCTGGTCGGCGGTGGAGATCACTTTGGAGTTCATCTCGTAGGCGCGCTGAGTGGTGATCATGTTGACCATCTCTTCAACGGTGCTGACGTTGGACGTTTCCAGGGTGTTCTGCAGCGTGGTGCCGAAACCGGCGAGGCCCGGAGTGCCGACTTGCGGCGCGCCACTGGCAGCGGTTTCCAGGAACAGGTTGTTACCCACCGCTTGCAGACCGGCCGGGTTGATGAAGTCGGCGGTTTGCAGGTTGCCGATCACCTGGGAGGCCGGGTTGCCGGCAACGGTGATGGACACGGTGCCGTCACGGCCGACGGTGAAGGTCTGGGCGTCGTTCGGAATGACAATGGCCGGCTCCAGGGCGAAGCCACTGGCATTCACGATCTGGCCGTTGGAATCCAGGTGGAACGTACCGTCACGGGTGTAGGACGTGGTGCCGTCCGGCTGCAGAATCTGGAAGAAACCGCGACCGTCGATGGCCATGTCCAACGGCTGCTCGGTGGTTTGCAGGCTGCCGGCGGTGAAGTTTTTCTGAGTGCCGACGATGCGCACACCGGTACCCACTTGCAGACCCGACGGCAATTCGCTGTCCTGGGTCGACTGGGCGCCTGGCTGACGTTTGATCTGATACAGCAGGTCCTGAAACTCGGCGCGATCACGTTTGAAACCCGTGGTCGATACGTTCGCCAGGTTGTTGGAAATGGTGGTGAGGTTGGTGTCCTGGGCGGACAGACCTGTTTTGGCAACCCATAGAGCCGGAAGCATTCGATTCTCCTCGTGCGCCTGTTTTACGGCGCGACGTTCTGATAATTAGCTGATCTGCAAGACCCGAGCCATGGCCTGGTCATCGTCTTTGGCGGTGTTCATCATCTTGATGTGCAGCTCGAACTGCTTGGCCAACGCCAGCACCGAAGTCATTTCTTCCACGGCATTGACGTTGCTCGACTCCAGGAACCCGGACACCAGTTTGACGTTGGCATCGGCCTGCGCCGGCTTGCCATCCTTGGTGTGGATCGAACCGTCCAGGCCCTTGGTCATGTTCTTGAAGTCCGGGTTGACCAGTTTGATCCGGTCGACTTCAGCCATCACCCGCGGGCCTTCGCCCATCGCGCGGATGCTGATGGTGCCGTCTTCACCGACTTCGATTTGCTGCTCGGGAGGCACGGCAATCGGGCCGCCATTGCCAATCACCGGCATACCGTTGCCGGCGCGCAGCACGCCCAGCGCGTCAACGTTCAGGCTGCCGGTGCGCACGTAGCTTTCACCGCCATCGGGGTTCTGCACGGCGATCCAGCCGTTGCCCTGCACCGCGACATCGAGGTCACGACCGGTTTGCACCAGCGCACCAGGAGAGAAGTCGGTGGCCGGACGCTCGGTCATGGCAAACGCACGCGCCGGAAAGCTGTCACCAAACACCGGCATCGAACGGGCCTGTTCCAGGTCCTTCTGAAAACCGTTGGTAGAGATGTTCGCCAGGTTGTTCGCATGAGCCTTCTGCGCCAGTGCATTCTGGCTGGCGCCGGTCATTGCCACATAAAGGTACTTGTCCACACTCTTTCCTCTGCATGCCGGACGTTTGCCGCCCACCGCTGTACTGCTGAGCCATAAGCAATTTGCAGACCAACTTTTTTCTGGCGGCGCAGGGCCCGGCAAACAAAGGACTTGAGGGATTAAGAGGGGATTGGGGGAATGTATCGAAGACGAAAAACCGGCGGTGTTATGCCGCTTACGGCAAGCGTCGACCTCCAGGGCTCAACGCATGCCTGGTAGCAGCTGCCGAGCCTGCGAGGCTGCGTTCGGCTGCGAAGCAGTCGTGAAATCAGATATCGCGGTGAGTCAGGAAAACCTTACATACAGGATTTGCGACGGCTGCGCCGCCGAACGCAGCCTCGCAGGCTCGGCAGCTGCTACAGGGCACTAGCCCGGTTCTTTACCGACTTCGTACTCACGCAACTTATTGGCAATGGTTGTATGCGAAACCCCCAACCGCTTGCCCAGTTGACGACTGCTCGGATGCTCGGAATACAAGCGCTCCAGTACGGCTTTCTCAAAGCGACCGACAATCTCGTCCAGCCCGCCCTCAAGGGAAAAGTCGCCAAGCGGCTGACGCACGCCGTAGTCCGGCAGACGAATGTGCTCGGCTTTGACGGTGCCGCCGTCACACAGGGAAACTGCCTGGAACAGTACGTTCTCCAACTGCCGCACGTTACCCGGCCAGTGATAGTGACTGAGCCGCTCCATCGCCGCCGGAGCCAGTTTCGGCAACGGGCAACCGATCTGCCGACTGGCCTGATCGAGGAAGTGTTCCACCAGCGGGGCCAGTCCGTCGAGGCATTCGCGCAGCGGCGGGATGTGCAGCGAGAGTACGTTCAAGCGGTGGTACAAATCCTGGCGAAACTCACCGCGAGCGCACAACTCGGACAAGTCCACTTGCGTTGCGCAGATCACCCGCACATCCAGATAGACCTCTTCATCGCTGCCGACACGTCGGAAGCAGCCGTCCTGCAGAAAACGCAGCAATTTCACCTGTAAGCGCGGGCTCATTTCACCGACGCCATCGAGAAATAGCGTACCACCCGCCGTTAGCTCCAACAGCCCGAGCTTGCCTTCGGCCCGCGCCCCTTCGAAGGCACCCGGGCCGTAGCCGAACAGTTCGGTCTCGGCCATGGACTCCGGCAGACCGGCGCAGTTGAGCGCCATCAACGGTGACTGCCCACGCGGGCTCGCCAAGTGACAGGCCCGCGCCAACAATTCTTTGCCGGTGCCGGTTTCGCCTTCTATCAATAGCGGCGCATCCAGGGGTGCCATGCGCCGCGCTTCGCGCACCACCGCCGCCATTACTTTCGAACTCTGGAAAATGCTGTCGAAGCCACGCAACTCCTGCTTGCGCACGTTATAAATGCGCTCGCCCACCCGATCCGCCCGGTGCAACGTCAACACCGCACCGGCCATGGCCTCGCTTTCGTCATGCTCCGATTGCAGCGGCGCGATGTCGGCGAGAAACACGTCACCCTTGACCTTGACCCGCAAGCCATTGATCCGCGACTTGTTGGCGCGCACCAGCTCCGGCAAATCGAAATCCTCGGCGTACCGCGACAACGGAATCCCCGGAACCTCGTCCACCCGCACCCCGAGCAACTGCGCCGCCGCACGGTTGGCCGCGACGATGGAGCCGCCCATGTCGATCGACAACACCGGAAACTCCAGGGCGCCGAGCAAGGCATTGAGCTCCATGTGCCGACGCTCGCTGGGCATCAGGCCTACGCGCTTGACGCCGAATACCCCGCCAATCGCCTCAAACTTCGGACGCAACGCCTGGAACTGAATATTGATAAGGTTCGGACAGTGCAGGTAGATCGCATTGCCGTGCTCACCACCCACCTCGCCGCGAGCGACGTTGATCCCGTACTCGACCAGCAGATTGAGAATGTCGCGCAGGATACCGATGCGGTTCTGGCAGTGGACTTTGATGCGCATATAAAGGCCCGTAACAGCGGTGAGTAGGTTGCAACCTGTAGGAGCGAAGCTTGCTCGCGAAAGCGGTCTATCTGATACATCGATGCCGGATGGTCCGACGCTTTCGCGAGCAAGCTTCGCTCCTACAGGGGAATTCGCAGTGCACTCGGACGTATTTTTTTGCCGAGCGGCTCAGTTAGTCGTCAAGATTATGTGACAGGTAGAGCGCTTTTCAAACCCTGAAAACTCAATACTTGCGCCATAGCGGCCAATCCGTAACGAATACTTTACGAAAAGTGCTGATTTTTCCTACATGCAACGACGATCACCTGCTGCAACACCGCACGCCTTGGGGTATTTCTAGGTCTATAGCTGTACACACAACAAGAACGAATCCCCAAGCAGGAGAGCAGCATGAAGCAGACGCAATACGTGGCTCGCGAGCCCGATGCGCAAGGTTTTATCGACTACCCCGCCGAAGAACACGCGGTGTGGAACACGCTGATCACTCGCCAACTGAAAGTGGTCGAGGGTCGTGCGTGCCAGGAATACCTGGACGGTATCGAAAAACTCGGTCTGCCCCACGACCGCATTCCGCAACTAGGTGAAATCAACAAGGTTCTCGGTGAAACCACCGGTTGGCAGGTTGCCCGAGTTCCCGCGCTGATTCCCTTCCAGACCTTTTTCGAATTGCTGGCGAACAAGCAGTTTCCGGTGGCGACCTTTATTCGTACCCGCGAAGAGCTGGATTACCTGCAAGAACCGGACATTTTCCACGAGATCTTTGGCCACTGTCCGCTGCTGACCAACCCCTGGTTCGCCGAATTTACCCACACCTACGGCAAACTTGGCCTACAGGCATCCAAGGAAGAACGCGTGTACCTGGCGCGCCTATACTGGATGACCATCGAGTTCGGCCTGGTCGACACGCCACAAGGCCTGCGCATCTACGGTGGCGGCATTCTGTCCTCGCCCAAAGAAACCGTTTACTGCCTGTCGGACGAGCCGGAGCATCAGGCCTTCGACCCGCTGGAATGCATGCGCACGCCGTACCGCATCGACATTCTGCAGCCGCTGTACTTTGTCCTGCCGAACCTCAAGCGCCTGTTCGATCTGGCCCACGAAGACATCATGGGCATGGTCAAGCAAGGTATGCAGCTGGGGTTGCACGCGCCGAAATTTCCGCCAAAGCCCAAAGCGGCCTGAGCAGATCCCGCTCGCGACTTGCGCGCAAAGATAGTAATTTCCAACAAGAATCGAATTCAGGAATACACCATGAACGCTCTGAACCAAGCCCATTGCGAAGCCTGCCAAGCCGGCGCCCCTCAGGTCAGCGACGAAGAATTGCCGATCCTGATCAAGCAGATCCCTGACTGGAACATCGAAGTCCGTGACAGCGTGATGCAGTTGGAAAAAGTTTTCCTGTTCAAGAATTTCAAACACGCGTTGGCGTTCACCAACGCCGTCGGTGAAATCTCCGAGGCCGAAGGTCACCACCCGGGCCTGCTGACCGAGTGGGGCAAAGTCACTGTGACCTGGTGGAGCCACTCCATCAAAGGCCTGCACCGCAACGACTTCATCATGGCCGCGCGCACTGACGAAGTGGCGAAGAACGCCGAGGGCCGCAAATAATGCATTTCGACGCCATCGGTCGAGTACCCGGCGACCCGATTCTCGGCCTGATGGAGGCCTATGCGCTGGACCCTAACCCGCGCAAATTCGACCTCGGCGTGGGTGTCTATAAAGACGCCCAGGGCCTGACGCCAATCCCCGAGGCGGTGAAGCTCGCCGAGCAGCACCTGGTGGAGCGTCAATCCACCAAGACCTACATCGGCGGCCACGGCAATGTAGCGTTCGGCAAGGTCATCAACGAGTTGGTGCTTGGCGCTGATTCGGCGCTGATCGCCGAGCAACGGGCCGGCGCCACTCAAACGCCGGGCGGCACTGGCGCATTGCGTTTGAGCGCCGACTTCATCGCCCAATGCCTGCCGGGCCGTGGCGTGTGGTTGAGCAACCCGACCTGGCCGATCCACGAAACCATTTTCGCGGCGGCTGGGGTCAAGGTCAGTCATTACCCGTACGTGGGCAGTGATAACCGTCTCGATGTGGAAGCGATGCTGGCGGTGCTCAATGAAGTACCCAAGGGCGATGTGGTGCTGCTGCATGCCTGCTGCCACAACCCGACCGGTTTCGACCTGTCCCATGACGATTGGCGGCGGGTGCTGGACGTGGTGCGCAGTCGCGATTTGCTGCCACTGATCGATTTCGCCTATCAGGGTTTCGGCGATGGCCTGGAGCAAGATGCCTGGTCGACCCGGCTGTTCGCCGCCGAGTTGCCGGAAGTGCTGATCACCAGTTCCTGCTCGAAGAACTTCGGCCTGTACTGCGACCGCACCGGCGCACTGATTGTCTGCGCGCAAACCGCCGACAAACTGGTGGATATCCGCAGCCAACTGGCCAATATCGCCCGTAACCTGTGGTCGACGCCGCCGGATCATGGCGCGGCCGTGGTGGCGACCATCCTTGGCGATCCAGAGCTGAAAAGCCGCTGGGCCGACGAAGTGGAAGCCATGCGTTTGCGTATCGCGCAGTTGCGCAGCGGTCTGGTCGAAGCGCTTGAACCCCATGGTTTGCGCGAGCAATTCGCGCACATTGGTGTGCAACGCGGGATGTTTTCCTACACCGGTTTGTCGCCGGAACAGGTCAAGCAACTGCGCGAACGCCATAGCGTTTACATGGTGAGCTCGGGCCGGGCGAACGTGGCGGGGATTGATGCGACGCGCCTGGATCTGTTGGCCGAAGCTATCGCTGACGTCTGCAAGTAATCCTCTCCCACTGATCGCCCTGATCGTTCCCACGCTCTGCGTGGGAATGCCTCAACGGACGCTCCGCGTTCGGCTTTGAAGGGACGCGGAGCGTCCCGGGCTGCATTCCCACGCGGAGCGTGGGAACGATCATCGCCGGCTCCCGCCAGCTCTTACACAGACCTGTCTAGACAATCCCATCCGTCGCAACAATTGGATATAAAAGTCTATTTGTCATTTCTCCTGCTGTATCCTGCGCAGGCTTTTTTAAAAGCGCGGATCTACCAGATCTATCAACAGACTTAGCGAGGAGCGCGAACATGCACGAGATCCCTAATCTCCCCTTCCCAAGCCTGCACGAAACTGAGCAGACAACCACGCAACAAGCCGGTGCCCAACAGCCCGAGACAAAAGAAGCATCTGAACGCCGCCAGGCCGACAGCGAAGACTGATACACCCGCACGAACAGACCGTGTGGAAAGCGCTAATATGCGCTTTCCACACCGCCTGAACCTTGAGCCCTCCCCATGACCGATGAATTCACTCCTCCTTTTGATGAAGAGCTGCAGGCCAGCGTTCTGATCGGCACCGCCGAGAAGATGATCGAGATCTGGAATCGCCTTTCCCCCGAGAAGCAAGCCGCCCTGCTGGCCCGCTTCGGCAGCGAAGAAAACGCCTTGGCCGCCCTGGTCACGACACAACTGGTTGCCCCCACCAAACCCTGACTCACCCCGCCCGGCAAATAGTTTTACTTTTTCTACCACCCGCAGTCGTCCGCGCCGCTATCATAAGCAGCCTATCTATCCTGCTGCCCGCGGACCTTTACCCATGTCAGAACCCCAGCGCCCCATGGCGGTCACGCTGCAAGTCGTTTCCATCGTCCTGTTCACGTTCATCGGTTACCTGAATATCGGCATTCCCCTGGCTGTATTGCCGGGCTACGTCCACAGCGACCTCGGTTTCGGCGCCGTGATCGCCGGGCTGGTGATCAGCGTGCAATACCTGGCCACCCTGCTCAGCCGTCCTTACGCCGGGCGCATCATCGATAACAAGGGCAGCAAACTGGCGGTGATGTACGGCCTCGCCGGCTGCGGCTTGAGCGGTGTGTTCATGCTGATTTCGGCCTGGACGCAAAGCCTGCCGACGCTGAGTCTGATCAGCCTGTTGATCGGCCGACTGGTGCTTGGCAGCGCAGAAAGTCTGGTCGGCTCCGGGTCGATCGGCTGGGGCATCGGCCGGGTCGGCGCGGCGAATACCGCCAAAGTCATCTCCTGGAACGGCATCGCCAGTTACGGCGCGCTGGCGGTCGGCGCACCATTGGGGGTGCTGCTGGTCAGTCAGTTGGGCTTGTGGAGCATGGGCGTAAGTATCGTGCTGTTGGCCGTTCTGGGCCTGGCGCTGGCCTGGCCGAAAACCGCTGCGCCGATCGTTGTCGGCGAACGCCTGCCGTTCATGCATGTGCTGGGGCGCGTACTGCCTCACGGCTGCGGTCTGGCCTTGGGCTCCATCGGCTTTGGCACCATCGCCACATTCATCACCCTGTATTACGCCACTCAGCAGTGGTCCAACGCGGTGCTGTGCCTGAGCCTGTTCGGCACCAGTTTCATCGGTGCGCGATTACTCTTCGGTAACCTGATCAACCGCCTCGGCGGTTTTCGCGTGGCGATAGCCTGCCTCTCGGTGGAAACCCTGGGACTATTGCTGCTGTGGCTGGCACCCGATGCCCATTGGGCACTGGCCGGTGCGGCGCTGAGTGGTTTCGGTTTCTCGCTGGTGTTCCCGGCCTTGGGCGTGGAAGCGGTCAACCTGGTGCCCGCCTCCAGCCGCGGCGCGGCAGTCGGGGCATACTCACTGTTTATTGATTTGTCGCTGGGGATTACCGGACCGCTGGCGGGTGCGATTGCGGCTGGATTCGGGTTCGCCTCGATCTTCCTGTTTGCCGCATTGGCCGCTCTGGGTGGTTTGGCACTGAGCATCTATTTGTACCGGCAAGCGCCAAAGCACCTTAATGAAAAGCACCGCGAAGAACGCGACGCCCGCTAGAAATCCACCTTGCCACGTCCAGCCTTGATGCTGCCGCGTTTGGTCTTGGATTCGAGCCGACGCTTCTTCGAACCGAGGGTCGGCTTGGTCGGGCGGCGTTTCTTTTCCACTTTGGTGGCGCTGAGGATCAACTCGGTCAGCCGCTCCAGCGCATCGGCACGGTTCTGCTCCTGCGTGCGGTACTGCTGGGCCTTGATGATCAACACGCCTTCGCTGGTGATGCGACTGTCACGCAGCGCCAGCAGCCGCTCCTTGTAGAACTCGGGCAAAGACGAGGCCGGAATGTCGAAGCGCAGGTGCACGGCGCTGGAGACCTTGTTGACGTTCTGCCCACCGGCGCCCTGGGCGCGAATGGCCGTCAACTCAATCTCGGCATCCGGCAGATGGACGTTGTTGGAAATCACCAGCATGGAAAAAAGTCCGATATCAGGACCGCCAGAATACCTTGTAGGAGCGAGGCTTGCCCGCGAAGAACGATAACGCGGTTTGCCTGATGAACCGCGGCGTCTTCTTCGCGGGCAAGCCTCGCTCCTACAGGGTTTTGTATGAACCCATAAAACGACAAACCCGGCACATTGGCCGGGTTTGTTGTATCTGCGCGCTGAGTTATTTCACTGCAGCCTGCAACGCCTGCTGCGCACTACGCTTGTTCTTGATGCCGTAGCAGATCCACATGAAGGCGACCCACACCGGAATCGCATACACAGAGATCTGGATGCCCGGGATCAGCAGCATCACGCCAAGGATGAACACCACGAACGCCAGGCAAACATAGTTACCGTACGGGTACCACAGGGCCTTGAACAACGGCGTCTGTTTGGTCTTGTTCATGTGCTGGCGGAACTTGAAGTGCGAGAAGCTGATCATCGCCCAGTTGATCACCAGGGTGGCCACCACCAACGACATCAACAACTCCAGTGCATGTTGCGGAACCAAATAGTTCAGCAGCACCGCGACCAGGGTCACGGCAGCCGACGCCAGAATCGAACGCACCGGCACGCCGCGCTTGTCGATCTTCGCCAAGGCTTTCGGCGCATCGCCCTGCTCGGCCATGCCCAGCAGCATGCGGCTGTTGCAGTAGGTGCCGCTGTTGTACACCGACAGCGCCGCGGTCAGGACCACGAAGTTGAGGATGTGCGCGGCGGTGTTGCTGCCGAGCATCGAGAACACTTGCACGAACGGGCTACCGCTGTAGGCATCGCCGGACGCGTTCAGTGTCGTCAGCAAGCTGTCCCAAGGAGTCAGCGACAACAGGACCACCAGCGCACCGATGTAGAAAATCAGAATCCGGTAGATCACCTGGTTGATGGCTTTCGGGATCACGGTTTTCGGTTTGTCGGCTTCGGCTGCGGTGAAACCGAGCATTTCCAGGCCGCCGAAGGAGAACATGATGATCGCCATGGCCATCACCAGACCGCTGACGCCGTTCGGGAAGAAGCCGCCGTGCTCCCAAAGGTTGGTCACAGAGGCTTGTGGGCCGCCGTTGCCGCTGACCAGCAGATAGCTGCCCAAGGCAATCATGCCGACGATCGCCACGACTTTGATGATCGCGAACCAGAACTCGGCCTCACCGAAGACTTTGACGTTGGCCAGGTTAATCAGGTTGATCAGTACGAAAAACCCGGCGGCCGAGACCCAGGTCGGGATATCCGGCGCCCAGTAGTGGATGTATTTGCCGACCGCGGTCAGCTCGGACATGCCCACCAGGATGTACAGAATCCAGCAGTTCCAGCCCGACAGGAAGCCGGCAAAACCGCCCCAGTATTTGTGGGCGAAGTGGCTGAAAGAACCGGCGACCGGCTCTTCGACAATCATTTCACCGAGTTGGCGCATGATCATGAAAGCGATGAAGCCGCAAATGGCGTAGCCGAGAATCATCGACGGGCCAGCGGATTTGAGCACGCCGGCCGAGCCGAGGAACAACCCGGTACCGATCGCGCCACCGAGGGCGATCAGTTGAATATGGCGATTTTTCAGGCCGCGTTTCAGCTCGCCTGAATGCGAGTTTTGTCCACTCATGAAAAAGGTCTCACGCAAGGTTTGATGATGTTCGGTAGACGTTGCTGCTCGGTTGCGATTTCAAGCAGCGCCGATCAAACCCCAGCGCAGGCACCAGGAGTTCAGCGTTTTTACGACAGTCATGCGTCACCTGTTTGTTTTTATCTGTGACGAAATCGAACCCGACACGCTCGTGACGCGGCGGAGTGAACAAGGCGGGTAGCCTTGAAGTTTGCGCAGTTGCGCAGAGGGTCACAGTTAAAACGCGGCGCATTGTACACCTGTAACCCCCTGCTGCCAGACACCGCTGGATCAGCGCGTCGGTTGCCGGGATTGCCTGTGTCCGCCTCGAGGGTCTCGGGCGACTGCAAAAATTGAGTCAGACCTTTGCAGGTCATCGATAAGGGCAGCGGAAAAATCGCCCTTTGGGGAGAGATAAAGATGAGTCACGGCGTTCATTGCGCCTCCTTCTTGTTATGCACCTGCACGACAGGCATGGGGCGCATCTCACCCTTCCTGCGCTGCCGAAACAAGCGTGCCAGAGCCCTTGAAGACTACAAACCCGGCGGTTGGCGGAAGGTTTTCCTTACAGATCTTTCCATCGCCGCATTCCACGGGGCTTAAGGGCGCTTTGCGTAAGGTTTTATTGACAATGCGTAACGTAAATTTTCCGAATCAGATCAAAAGGCCAACTGACTGTAAATTGACGATAGGAAGCTTCCTAAGGAAATATCCTGCTTAGTTTTCTGTTTTTTATTAAGAAAATCGGCTTTCGAAAAATGGAATAAATAGTTCAAACGGAAATTGTTTAATTATTTTTTTGCATTCCAAAACCCTGTGAACTAGGTTTTCAGCGACTTGCCGAGCCGCATCGACCGGCACGTTGGCGCGCTCTTCAACGAGTGAAAAACACGCCACTGCTCTTATCAAAAGTGATCTTACCGAAGCTGTTCTTACCCGAAGAAATCATCTAGGAGATTCACCATGCAAGCACCAGACAAAGACTTGGACACTGAACTGCAACTGGACGATTGGTTTGAAGCACCGACCCATGAAGCCGCCGTCGAAATGATGCAAGCCGACGCGGTTGTTCCGTTCGGCACGGCGATGTGGCCTCTGTAAGACATCCCGGCAGGCATGATCCGGCCGGTGGTGCCTGCCACTTTCTCGGTTTGTCAGGGAGGACTACATGGATAAGCAACGCGCCATCTCGCATTTCCTTTACTACCTCGAACATCACCCTGCCGTTGCCGGTATCAACCCGGCGAAGGTCTTGCTCGGCCATACCGCTGATTACGAGGCACTGACCTGCGCCATTGCCGAACAGGCCGGTAACAACCCACGGTTCAGCTTCAGCGCGATGCGTCTGGACCTCGAACCCACCGAATTGCTGACCCGGGCGATTACCGACAGCGATCTGTACATTTTCTTCTACGACTCCTCCACCCTGCCCAACCCGCGTCCCGACGGCCCGGAGTTTGTCCGCGCGCTGCAGGGCGTGATGGCGGAGAACTGGAAAAAGTCGTTGTTGTTCAAGGATTACGGCGATTACTTCTACGACACTTTCAGTGTCACACCGCAGCGAATTGCCGGGTTGAACAGCCACTTGATCCAGCGCATGTCCCACGCCACTACCCTGAGTTTCAAAGATGATCATGGGTCGTGGTTCGAAACACCCTTGAGCAGTATCAAGAAGTGGACCGACATCAACGGTATCGGCAACTTCGACCTGGCGCCCGGCGAGATCGCTACTCATAGCGAGGCCATTAATGGGCGGGTGAAGTTTATGGGGACTTTCCTCAGTACGATTCCATTTGCCCGCAAATACGGCGTATTGGCGTCACCGCTGGAGTTGTGGATCGAAAACTCGACCATCAGCAAAATCGCCACCGACGTGCCGGGGCTGGAACATGACTTCAACAAGTACCTGGACGCCAATCCGTCCAATCGGCGAATCGAGGAGCTGGGGATCGGCACCAACGAAGGCGTGAAAGATTTGTATGCGCGCAACGCCGGGTTCGAGGAGCGCCATTGCGGCTTGCACCTGGGCTTGGGCGGTGGTGCCAAGGGCAGCCATCATTTGGACCTGATCTTCTCCAGCGGCGTGTTGGCGCTGGATGACGACCCGGTGTTTGATGGGCGGTTTGTTTTCTAGCATCCAGTTTTTGCGGTGATGCGACCAATGTCTTCGCGGGCAAGCCTCGCTCCTACAGGGTTTCGGTTGGTCACGGGTTTGCGTTCGGCACAACATCTGTAGGAGCGAGGCTTGCCCGCGAAGAGGCCCTCATAAACACCACAAAACTAAATACAGCCCAAAAAAAACGCCATCCCGAAGGATGGCGTTTTTCATGCAGCGCTTACCGATTACTCAGGCTTGCGACGACCAAAGCCTGGACGCTGGCCGGAACCGGCTGGCGCGCCGCGGCGTTTGCCCGATGGCGCGTCACGGTCGACCAGCACGATGCCTGGGCGTTTCTTCGGTGCCGGCTTGGCCGGGCGCTTGGTATCGGCCGGACGGTCTGCCACGGGCGTACCACGACCGGCAGGCGCGCCGCGATCGCTACGACCACCGGACGGAGCGCCACGGCCTTCGCCGCGCTCAGTGCGGCCATTGGCCGGACGCGGCGTACGTGGACCGCGCTCGCCGTCCTGGCGTGGTGCCGGCTTGCGAGCCGGACGTTCGCCTTCGATCTGCGGCTCGCGGGAATCACGCGGAGCAACAGCTGTCTGGCCACCGGCTGCTGGACGCAACGTACGCACGCGCTCGGTCTTGCCCATCGGACGCGACGATTTACGCTGCATGCGATCGAGCTTGTCTTTGCTCTTGGCGTTCATTTGCGGCATCGCCACCGGCGTCAGGCCGACTTCGGCACTGAGAATGTCGACTTCGTACTGACTCATTTCGCGCCAGCGGCCCATCGGCAGGTCGGAGTTGAGGAACACCGGACCGAAACGCACGCGCTTCAGGCGGCTGACCACCAGGCCCTGGGATTCCCACAGACGACGGACTTCGCGGTTACGACCTTCCATCACCACGCAGTGGTACCAGTGGTTGAAACCTTCGCCACCCGGAGCCTGTTTGATGTCGGTGAACTTGGCCGGGCCGTCTTCGAGCACCACGCCTGCCTTCAGGCGTTCAATCATCTCGTCGTCGACTTCGCCACGTACCCGTACCGCGTATTCACGGTCCATTTCGTAGGAAGGGTGCATCAGGCGGTTAGCCAATTCACCGTCGGTGGTGAACATCAGCAAACCGGTGGTGTTGATGTCCAGACGACCGATGTTGATCCAGCGACCTTCTTTCGGACGCGGCATCTTGTCGAACACGGTCGGACGACCTTCAGGGTCATTACGGGTGCAGATCTCACCATCGGGTTTGTTGTACATGATCACGCGGCGTACCGACTCGGCGGCTTCTTCGCGCTTGATCACCCGGCCATCGATGGTGATGGCGTCATGCAAGTCGACACGCTGGCCGAGGGTGGCGTCTTTGCCATTGACCTTGATGCGGCCGTGGCTGATCCAGGCTTCTACGTCACGGCGCGAGCCGACGCCGATGCGGGCGAGGACTTTCTGCAGCTTTTCGCCTGCTGGGCCGATTTCCTGGTCGTCTTTCTGGTCGTTGATACTCATCTGGGCACCTCCCGGTGTGGTCTGTTCAGGATGCTCTGGATTGAGGGTCCTGAAGCGTTATAAATCTGTGTACTTGGCGAAGCGATCGCCGAAGGGTCGCGAATCATACGCTCATGAAGAGGTTCGCGCATCAGAGACTAGCTGATCGACAGAAGGTTATTTGTTTTTCCGCCGACCGGTGGCACCCCGAGGGAAACAAGATCAAAAGATCGCAGCCTGCGGCAGCTCCTACGGGATCGGTGTTCATCCGCGATATTTCGGTGAACACCGATCCCGTAGGAGCTGCCGCAGGCTGCGATCTTTTGGCGGGCTCAATCTTCGAACTGGCGGCGTTCGGCTTCGATGGCTTCTGCCAGAGCCTTGGCTTCGGCTTCTTCGTCGGTCAGCTCGGGCTCGGGTTTCGACTGTTCAAGCGCGGCGACGGCAGCCAGGAGCTTTTCGCGAGCTTCGGCGACGCCAAGGATGTCATCTTCCTGTTCTGGCTCTGGCTCTGGCTCTGGCTCTGGTTCCTGTTCTGATTCGACTTCGGCTTCAGCCTCGATCTGAGGTTCAACTTCGGTATCAGGCTCGGGCTCTGCCAACTCCCCTTCGCTCTCGGTCACCGCCCCATCCCGCAGCAAATCGTCGAAGTCGGTCTTGAGTCCTTCTTCCATGGTGTCCAGTTCCAGCAACAATGTGTGGAAACTGGTTTCTTCCTTCGGCTCCTCCGGCTCGGCGCTGGCGTCGGCCAGTTCCTGCAAGCCTTGCGGCACCGGCGCGTCGTCGAAATCGAGGACCGGATCAGGTTCCAGCTCACGCAGTTCGGCGAGCGGCGGCAGGTCATCGAGGTTTTTCAGGTTGAAGTGATCGAGAAACGCCTTGGTGGTGGCGAACATCGCGGGTTTGCCAGGCACGTCGCGGTACCCGACGATGCGGATCCACTCACGCTCCAACAGGGTTTTGACGATGTGGCTGTTGACTGCCACGCCGCGCACGTCTTCGATCTCGCCCCGGGTGATCGGCTGGCGATAGGCGATCAGGGCCATGGTTTCGAGCATGGCGCGGGAGTAACGCTGCGGCCGCTCTTCCCACAAGCGTCCGACCCACGGCGCGAATTTTTCGCGGATTTGCAGGCGATACCCGGAGGCGACTTCCTTCAACTCGAAAGCACGACCGTCGCAGGATTTGGCCAGAATCGTCAGCGCTTTCTTGAAAACAGGGGGCTCGGGCCGCTCGCCTTCTTCGAAGAGTTCGAACAGGCGTTCAAGCGATTGCGGTTTTCCCGAGGCCAACAGAAAGGCTTCAAGCAATGGCGCCAGCTCGCGGGGTTCAGTCAGGTTCATGATTCAACTCGTTATTCGGCTCGGGCCCGGACATGGATCGCCGCGAACGGCTCATTCTGCACCAGCTCGACCAAGGATTCCTTGACCAGTTCGAGGATCGCCATAAAGGTCACCACCACCCCCAAGCGCCCTTCTTCAGCGGTGAACAGCTCGACAAAAGGCACAAAACCGCCGCCCTTGAGCCGTTCCAGTACATCACTCATGCGCTCGCGGGTGGACAGCGCTTCACGGCTGACCTGGTGGCTTTCGAACATGTCGCCACGGCGCAGGACCTCGGCCATGGACATCAGCAACTCTTCCAGACTCACGTCCGGCAACAGTTTACGCGCCCGGGCTTCCGGGGCATCGAGCTTGGGCACCACCACGTCGCGACCGACGCGGCTCAGGCCATCGATGCCTTCGGCGGCAGCCTTGAAGCGTTCGTACTCCTGCAAGCGGCGGATCAACTCAGCGCGAGGATCGTCTTCTTCGTCTTCGATCGTTTCAGCCCGCGGCAACAGCATCCGCGACTTGATCTCGGCCAGCATCGCGGCCATCACCAGGTACTCGGCGGCCAGCTCCAGGCGCACCGACTGCATCAACTCGACATAGCCCATGTACTGACGAGTGATTTCCGCCACCGGGATGTCGAGGATGTTGATGTTCTGTTTGCGGATCAGGTACAGCAGCAAGTCGAGCGGGCCTTCGAAGGCCTCAAGAAAAACCTCGAGCGCATCCGGCGGGATGTACAGGTCCAGCGGCATTTCCATGACCGCCTGGCCATAGACCATGGCGAAAGGCAGTTCTTGCTGGGCGCCGGCCTGGCTATCGACGGGTTCTACTGCAGACATCTAGGCCTCGGCCATGAAAGGTGCAGGGTCGCCGCAACCGACGCGTATGACTTCCGGTTCGCCGTCGGCGAGGCTGATCACGGTGGACGCCTTGATCCCGCCGAAACCGCCGTCGATGATCAGGTCCACCTGATGCTCGAGCAACTGCCGCATCTCGTGGGGATCGGTCAGCGGGTCAGTGTCGCCGGGCATGATCAGGGTCACGCTCATCAGCGGCTCGCCGAGCTGCTCCAGCAGCGCCAGCGCTATCGGATGGCTGGGTACACGCAGGCCAATGGTGCGTTTTTTCGGGTGCAGCAACAGCCGCGGGACTTCGCGGGTGGCATTGAGAATGAAGGTGTAAGGGCCAGGCAAGTGAGCCTTGAGCACACGGAAGGTGCCGGTATCAATTTTGGCAAACAGGCCCAACTGCGACAGGTCGCTGCAGATCAGCGCGAAGTTGTGCTTATCATCCAGCTGACGTAGCCGGCGCACGCGCTCCACGGCGTTTTTGTCGCCGATCTGGCAACCAATGGCGTAGGAAGAGTCTGTGGGATAAATCACCACCCCGCCGTTGCGGATGATCTCTACAGCCTGTTTGATCAGGCGCGCTTGCGGGTTTTCCGGATGAATCTGGAAAAATTGACTCACATTCTCTACCTGTTCAGACGACGGCAATAATTGGGTCATGTTTGAATCGACACCACAGTGGTGGCAGATCCTCCGGAAGCGGGCGATATTCACCGATCTCGGACCAGCCTCCAGGGCCATGAAAATCACTGCCGGCGCTGACCAGCAGACCAAACTCGCGGGCAAGAATCGCCAGGCTGCCCACCTGTTCGGCGGGTTGATGGCCATTGACCACTTCTATCGCGTGGCCCCCTGCTTGAATATAGTCGGCAATCAGGCGACGACGCTTGCTGCGAGTGAAATCGTAGTGCCAGGGATGCGCCAGGCTGACCCAGGCACCCGCGGCGCGCAGGGTTTCGACGGTATCTTCCAGGGTTGGCCAGTGTTGCTTGACGTCTCCCAGTTTGCCGGCGCCCAGCCATTTGCGGAACGCTTCGGCGCGATCCTTGACGAAACCTTCGCGCACCATCCAGTCGGCAAAATGCGGACGGGCCGGCGCATTACCGCTGTCGCCTAGTTCCTGTTGAATGGCCCGGGCGCCGTCAAGCGCCCCCGGCATGCCTTTCAACGCCAACTTGCGACTTATTTCTTCGGACCGTAGCCAGCGGCCATCGTGCAATTTGGCGATGGCCTCGACCAACGGCGGTGCATTGACGTCGAACCCGTAGCCCAAAACGTGAATGGTCGCCCCGCCCCAGGTGCAGGACAATTCGACGCCATTGACCAGTTGCATCCCCAGCGCCGTCGCGGCGCTACGGGCCTCGTCGAGGCCCTCAAGGGTGTCGTGATCGGTCAAGGCCAGGACTCGCACGCCTTTCTCGAACGCACGCGCAACCAGTACCGCAGGCGCGAGGGCGCCATCGGAAGCCGTGCTATGGCAGTGCAAATCAACATTCACAGGACTGTGTAACCTCAAATCAGCTGACGCTATCGCGCGTCAATATGTTTGTTATTATGCCGCCACATCCTGCTTCTGGCTGCCACTGTGAAACAATTCATCGACTTCATCCCGCTTCTGCTGTTTTTCATCGTCTTCAAAATCAATCCACGGATCGTCGACATCGGCGGTTATCAACTGTCTGTCGGTGGTATTTACAGCGCCACCGCAGTGCTGATCCTCAGCTCCCTGGTGGTTTACGGCACGCTGTTCATCAAGCAGCGCAAGCTGGAGAAGAGCCAGTGGCTGACCCTCATCGCCTGCCTGGTCTTTGGTAGCCTGACCCTGGCGTTCCACAGCGAGACCTTCCTGAAATGGAAAGCTCCGGTGGTCAACTGGCTGTTTGCCCTCGGGTTCATCGGCAGCCACTTCATCGGTGATCAACTGTTGATCAAACGCATCATGGGCCACGCGCTGACACTGCCGGAGCCGGTCTGGACTCGTCTGAACATCGCCTGGATCGGCTTTTTCCTGTTTTGCGGCGCCGCCAACCTGTTCGTTGCGTTCACCTTCCAGAGCTACTGGGTCGACTTCAAAGTCTTCGGCAGCCTGGGCATGACGTTGCTGTTCCTGGTCGCTCAGGGCATCTACCTGTCCCGCCACTTGCACGACGCCGACACCACAACGCCAAAAACCGAGGACTGACATGCTTTACGCAATCATTGCCACAGACGTCGCCAACTCCCTGCAAGCCCGCCTGGCCGCACGGCCTGCGCACCTTGAGCGCCTGCAAGTGCTTAAAGGCGAAGGTCGTATCGTATTGGCCGGCCCGCACCCGGCCGTCGACAGCAATGATCCGGGCGCGGCGGGTTTCACCGGCAGCCTGATCGTCGCTGAATTCGATTCGCTGAGCGCCGCACAGGCCTGGGCTGACGCCGACCCGTACATTGCCGCAGGCGTCTACGCCAACGTTTTGGTCAAGCCGTTCAAGCAAGTCCTGCCGTAAACGCCATCAGCGCGATGAACCTTGTCGGTTCATCGCGCGTTCAATCGCTCATTATTCTCGTTTACCGGCCGACAACCTGCCCAATACTCGTATTGGAATCAGGAGTTGCGATGCGCAAAGGTCCGTTGTGTCTGATGTTGGTGACGTTGTCGATCATGGCGCCCGCCCACGGTGAAGAAAGCACCGAGGGTCACAATTCGACGCCATTGTCCTTGAGTGCCGGCAGCCAGATCACTGAGTTGCAGCAGCGCTTGAAGGCTAGCGAGCAGCAACGAGAAACACTGAGCAAACAATTGCAAAATGCCGATGGCGAACGCGAAAGCGCTCAGTTGAGCCGGTTGCGCCAAGAGAATCAGCGCCTGAAGCTGCAACTCAAGGAAATCCTGGCCAGCCCGCTACCGCGCCTGCTGACGGATCAGCAACAGTGGTTCGTGATCGGGGCCGGAGTTGCGCTATTGGCGCTGCTCTGCGGTATCTTCGCCAGTGGTGCACGTAGAAAACGTCGGCAATGGCTAAATTGAGTGAGTCATGAGCGAGCTGTTATTAATTGATGATGATCAGGAGCTGTGTGAGCTCTTGAGTAGTTGGCTGAGCCAGGAAGGCTTTCAGGTCCGCGCCTGCCACGACGGCCAGAGCGCCCGTCGCGCGCTGGCCGAAACGTCCCCCGCGGCCGTGGTGCTGGACGTGATGCTGCCTGACGGCAGTGGCCTGGAACTACTCAAGCAACTGCGCAACGACCACCCGGAGTTGCCAGTGCTGATGCTTTCGGCCCGTGGCGAACCGCTGGACCGCATTCTCGGCCTGGAACTCGGTGCCGATGATTACCTGGCCAAACCGTGCGACCCACGGGAGCTGACCGCGCGTCTGCGCGCAGTGTTGCGCCGCAGTCATCCGACGGCCGTCTCCAGCCAGCTCGAATTGGGTGACTTGTGCTTCAGCCCAGTGCGTGGCGTGGTCAGCATCGATGAACAGGAATTCACCCTGACCGTCTCCGAAAGCCGTCTGCTCGAAGCCCTGCTCAAGCAGCCCGGCGAACCGCTGGATAAACAGGAACTGGCGCAAATCGCCCTCGGTCGCAAACTGACTCTGTACGACCGCAGCCTGGACATGCACGTGAGTAACCTGCGCAAAAAAATCGGCCCGCACCCCGACGGCCGCCCGCGCATTGTTGCGCTGCGCAGTCGTGGTTACTACTACAGCCTATGAAACTGACGCGATCCTTTGTAGCAGCTGTCGAGCCCCAGCGAGGCTGCGTTCGGCTGCGGAGCAGTCGTAAACCCTGTCGGCGCAGTTCAACTGGAACACCGAGTGAATGATTTTCACGACGGCTTCGCCGCCGAACGCAGCCTCGCAGGCTCGACAGCTGCTACGAGGCTTGTGTTTGTCAGCAAGGTAGAAAATCGTCTTTACCCAAGCTTTACGCTCCGCTGACCGCCGCTGACCTTGATCTCCGTAATCTGCACACATCCGGAACGTACCGGGAATGAGACAAGGAGATACACCATGCGCAAGACTCTTATCGCTCTGATGTTTGCTGCCGCCCTGCCAACCGTTGCCATGGCCATGCCTGAAGGCGCAGGTCCGATGGGTGACCACATGGACGGCTCACGCCACGGCGGTCAGATGCACGGCATGCACGGTAAAGGCCCTTACAGCCAACTGGACCTGAGCCGCGAACAGCGCGAGCAAATCCGCAAGATCATGGGCGAGCGGATGCATGAGCGTCAGCAACTGGTCGACAAGTACCTGGAAAAACTCTCGCCAGCCGATCAGAAAGCCTTGAAAGACGAGATGGCGGCCAAGCACAAGAAAGCCGAAGCCGATGTTCGCGCACTGCTGAAGCCGGATCAACAGAAGCAATTCGACGAGATCCAGAAGAAAAAAGCCGAGCGTCGCGCCGAATGGGCCGAGTTCAAGGCCTGGAAAGCGCAGCAAGCGCAAAAAGCGCAATAATGCGCTAACCCTCGACCCAACGGCTAAACCCCGTTGGGTCTTTTGCCTCTCGATTTAATGTGGGAGATTCTATGGTTGAGGGGGCAAGCCCTTATTCCACTCAGTTAAGGATAAATCGGACCTGTAGGAGCCAGGCTTGCCGGCGAAAGCGCACTTAAGGACGCCTTCGCCGGCAAGCCTGGCTCCTACGAAAAGCGGTTTGCTCGCTTAACTGACTGGCATAAGGGCTTGCCCCCTCACCACACAAGCCCGCTCCCACATGGATTTGCGCTAGTTGAGGATTTTCTGTGCGTTCATTGTTCTGGCGTATCCTGGCCAGCTTCTGGCTGGCCATCGCTCTGGTTGCAGGGCTTTCCATTCTGCTCGGGCACATGCTCAACCAGGACGCGTGGATTCTCAGTCGCCACCCAGGCCTCAACACCTTGGCCGAACAGTGGACGCAAACCTACGAAAGCCAGGGTGAGGAAGCCGCCCAGGACATTCTGGAACAGCGCAAGCGTCAGTATCACATCAACGTTCAAGTGCTCAACGAGGCAGGTGATCCGGTGGTACGCGGCACCTTTCCACGGCGGGCGGCGGCTTTCGAAGCCCGGCAGAACAATGACGATCGGCGCCTGCCATGGCGGCGTCTGACCGATGAATACACCAGCGCCAAGACAGGCGACACCTATCTGCTGATCTATCGCGTCCCGCACCCGGAACTGGATGCCTGGCACCGCGAAAGCCTGCTCTGGCCGTTGAGTGCACTGGGTATCGCCCTGGTGGTGCTGACCCTGTTCAGCCTGTTGGTGACTTTTTCCATCACGCGACCACTGAGCCGTTTACGGAGTGCCGTGCATGACTTGGGGCAGACAACGTATCAACAGAACAGCCTGGCGCAACTGGCCAACCGCCGCGATGAATTCGGTGTGCTGGCCAACGACTTCAATCGCATGGGCGCACGTCTGCAAAGCCTGATCGGCAGCCAGCGGCAGTTACTGCGAGACGTGTCTCACGAGTTGCGTTCACCTCTGGCCCGACTGCGCATTGCGTTGGCACTGGCCGAGCGGGCCAACCCTGAGGAGCGGGAAAAACTCTGGCCACGCCTGACCCGTGAATGCGATCGACTGGAAGCGCTGATCAGCGAAATCCTGGTACTGGCGCGCGTCGATGCCGACAACGCCAGTGCCGAAGAAGTCGATCTAAACGCGCTGCTCAATACCCTTCAAAAAGATGCTCAGCTGAGCTCGCCAGAGCAGAACGTGCGCCTTGAGGCCGAGCCGCAACTGAACCTCAAAGGCTGGCCGACCATGATCGAGCGCGCCGTGGACAACCTGCTGCGCAATGCCCAGCGCTTTAACCCGATAGGGCAACCGATCCAAATGCAGGCGTCGCGTCAGGGCGACAGAATTGTGGTCAGCGTGCGCGATCACGGCCCCGGCGTAGAGGCCGAGCATTTGAATCAACTGGCTGAGCCGTTCTATCGGGCACCGGGGCAAACAGCGGCCGGGCATGGCCTCGGGCTGGCCATTGCGCGTCGTGCGGCGGAGCGACATGGCGGCAGTCTGGTGCTGGCTAATCACCCGCAGGGCGGGTTTGTTGCCAGCCTGGAATTGCCATTGGTGCCGGGGGCGGTGGTGCAGCCTTAAAAGCTTCGCGGGCAAGCCTCGCTCCTACAGGTTGTGCGGTGATCGTGCCGTAATACAAATCCGTAGGAGCGAGGCTTGCCCGCGAAGCATTTGATCTTCAGGCCTTACCGGACCAGGCGCTGACAAACTCGGTCAAATCAACTTTCTCCGCAACGCGCGGTTCTTTCTGCGGCGTGCCAAGGTAAAGAAACGCAATCACCTGTTCCCCTTCCGCCAATCCCAAGCCTTTAGCCACATGCGCCGAATAAGCCAGCTCACCGGTACGCCATACCGCGCCAATGCCTTGCGCATAGGCCGCCAGCAAAATCCCGTGGGCCGCACAGCCTGCCGCCAACAGTTGCTCGGACTTGGGATACTTGTCGTGTTCCTGCAAACGCGCAATCACCACAACCACCAGCGGAGCACGCAGCGGGCCGTTGCGCGCCTTGTCCAGCAAGGCTTCGGACACATCACTGTCTTGCAGCTTCGCCGCCTCGGCCAGCAACTCGCCCATTTGCTCGCGCGCCGCGCCTTCGACCGTCAGGAAGCGCCACGGCTGCAAATGGCCGTGATCTGGCGCGCGCATCGCGGCGGCAAACAGCACTTCCCGCTGCTCGGCAGTCGGTGCCGGATCGAGCAGTCGTGGGACGGAAACACGGTTGAGCAAAGCGTCGAGAGCCTGCATCGGCCACCTCCTGTAGAAAATGTTTGGCTATTCTAGCGTCAACTGTCGCGACGGCGTCGGTTTACATGCCCTGCGCCGCAGGTAGAATGGCGCCCTTCCTACTATTAGCCCGAGCGGACTTCATGGCGTTGCCGACCTTACGGATCATTGGTTTCATCATCGGCATCTTCCTGATCACGCTGGCCATCGCCATGGTCGTGCCCATGGCCACGCTGGTGATCTTCGAGCGCACCAGCGATCTGCCGTCGTTCCTTTGGGCGAGCATGATCACCTTCGTCGCCGGCCTGGCCCTCGTAATACCGGGGCGCCCCGAGCACATCCATCTGCGTCCGCGAGACATGTACCTGCTGACCGTCAGCAGCTGGCTGGTGGTGTGCATCTTCGCCGCGCTGCCGTTCCTGCTGACCCAGCACATCAGCTACACCGACTCGTTCTTCGAAAGCATGTCCGGCATCACCGCCACTGGAGCGACGGTGCTCAACGGCCTGGACAACATGTCCCCCGGCATCCTGATGTGGCGTTCGTTGCTGCACTGGATCGGCGGCATCGGCTTTATCGGTATGGCGGTAGCGATTCTGCCATTGCTGCGCATCGGTGGCATGCGGCTGTTTCAGACCGAGTCGTCGGACCGTTCCGAAAAAGTCATGCCCCGTTCGCACATGGTGGCGCGTTTGATTGTTGCGGCCTACGTCGGCATCACCATATTCGGCAGCCTGGCCTTCTGGTGGGCCGGGATGAGCCCGTTCGATGCAATCAATCACGCAATGTCGGCGATTTCCACCGGCGGCTTCTCCACCTCCGACAAGTCTTTGGCCAATTGGCCGGAGCCTGCGGTGCATTGGGTCGCCGTCGTCATCATGATTCTCGGTGCCCTGCCGTTCACTTTGTATGTCGCCACATTGCGCGGTAACCGTCGGGCGCTGATCAAGGATGAACAGGTTCAAGGCCTGCTCGGCATGTTGCTGGTGACCTGGCTGGTGCTCGGCACCTGGTACTGGTGGACCACCCAGTTGCATTGGCTGGAAGCCTTGCGGCATGTGGCGCTGAACGTGACGTCGGTGGTGACCACCACCGGTTTTGCACTGGGGGACTACAGCCTCTGGGGCAACTTCTCACTGATGCTGTTCTTTTATCTGGGGTTTATCGGTGGCTGCTCGGGCTCGACCGCTGGCGGGATCAAGATTTTCCGCTTCCAGGTTGCCTACATTCTGCTCAAGGCCAACCTTAACCAGTTGATTCACCCGCGTGCGGTGATCAAGCAGAAGTACAACGGCCACCGTCTCGACGAAGAAATCGTGCGCTCGATCCTGACCTTTTCGTTCTTCTTCGCCATCACCATTTGCGTCATCGCATTGCTGCTGTCGCTACTGGGCGTGGACTGGATGACAGCGCTTACCGGCGCGGCCGCCACAGTGTCCGGGGTTGGCCCGGGGCTTGGCGAAACGATCGGCCCGGCGGGCAACTTCGCCAGCCTGCCGGATGCCGCGAAGTGGATTCTCTCGTTCGGCATGCTACTGGGCCGGCTGGAGATCATTACGGTGTTTGTTCTGTGTATCCCGGCGTTCTGGCGTCACTGATCGGCATGGGCGCTTCCATCAACCGCGTCCGGTATTCGCCGGGGGTGGAATCGAACCAGCGGCGGAAGGCGCGAAAGAAGTTGCTCGGATCGGCAAACCCCAGCAGGTAGGCAATTTCCAGCAGGGTCATATTCGGTTGCGCCAGGTATTGCTCGGCCAGTTCACGTCGGGTGTCATCCAGCAACGTCTGAAAACTCGTGCCCTCTTCCTGCAAGCGGCGCTGCAAGGTGCGTTGCGACAAGTGCAGCGTCTGGGCCACCGCATCGCGTTTGGGTTCGCCTTGGGGCAGCAGACGGCATAACACCTGGCGCGCCTTGTGAGTCACGCGGGTCTCGGAAAACCGCGCCAGGTATTCGCCGGCAAACCGGTCGTGCAACCGCGCCATGGCCTCATTGGCAGTGGGCAGCGGTGCCTCCATGTCGGCGCGCTCGAAGATCAAGGCGTCATAAGGCGCGTTGAACATCAACGGGGCATGGAAAGCTTGTTTATAGGGTTCAAGATCAACGGGGTCGTCGCCTTGCAGCAAGACTTTGCGCGGCTGGAGCACGCGGCCGGTCAGCCAGCCGCAAAGTGCCAGGGCGCAGGCCATTGATGCTTCGGCACTCTGTCGGGTCGGCGGCAGGTGGTCGCCATGCACCGTCAGAATCAGCGCGTAACCCTCATCCAGCAATCGGAAACTCAAGTCGGCACTTTCGGCGATGATTCGCTGATAACGCACCAGACGTTGAAAGCCTTCAGCCAGGGTCTGGCTAGACATCAAGGCATAACCGGCGACATGAAAGGACGCCGGTCGCACCACCTTGCCCATGTTCAGGCCGATCGCCGGGTTACCGGACAGCTCGACCGCGCGCTGCCAGAGCCGCGTCATGGAATCTTGCGGGAAGCGCGCATCCGGATCATCCAGTGCCGCATAGTCGAGCCCTAGCTGCTTGAACAGAACCCGGCAATCCAGGCCGTCCATTTCCAGTGCTTTGACAATCCCCATCGCCCAGCTTGCAGAAGTCGTTCGTTCGCTCATGGCGTTTACTACGTGATGGCCGCATGCCACGACCCAATTCCGAAGGATACTAAAGTGGCGCCCATTGTCACTGGCTGATGCTAATGATCACTCTAGACTTAAATAGGCTACCCGCAGGACAGCTTGTCGCCTGCCCAACCACCACAGAGATCGCAGTCGTGGAAAACATCAAGCGTTTCAACAGCTTCGCTGAGTTTTACCCGTATTACCTCAGCGAACATCGCAACAGCACCTGTCGACGATTGCACTTTGTCGGTACCTCCCTGGTTATTTTCATTCTGGCGCTGACCATCGGCAACGGCGCGTGGTGGATGTTGCTGGCCCTGCCGCTGGCCGGTTACAGCTTCGCCTGGGTCGGGCATTTCTTCTTCGAGAAGAATCGCCCTGCCACCTTCCAGCATCCTCTTTACAGCCTGCTCGGCGATTTCGTCATGTACCGCGACATGATTCTGGGTCGCGTGGCGTTCTAGGCTCCATGGGCCCCAAAAGCGTCTTGTGCAGCCAATGCTGGATCCAGGTTCTACACTCAACACATCCCTTTCGATCAGAACAAGAGGATAGCCGATGAATGCCCACGCCCGTTTTACTCATATGCAGGACGGCACGCAGGAAGACTGGGCGATCATCGCCGCAGATTTCAGTGCCTATGCCCGGCAATTGCCCAAACGGATCGTGGCGCACCTGAAGTTACTGGAGGGGGATTTCGGCGGTTTCCCGGTGGATCGTCTGACCCACTCCCTGCAAACCGCCAGCCGCGCGTGGCGCGATGGTCGCGATGAAGAGTACGTGGTCTGCGCCCTGCTCCATGACATCGGCGACACACTGGGCTCCTACAATCACCCGGACATCGCCGCAGCGATCCTCAAGCCGTTCGTCAGCGCCGAGAACCTGTGGATGGTGGAGAAGCACGGGATTTTCCAGGGCTATTACTTCTTTCATCACCTGGGCATGGATCGGCATTTGCGCGAGCAATTCAGCCGTCATCCGCAGTATCAGGCGACCATCGAATTTTGCGCCCGGTACGATGCGGCGGCGTTTGATCCGGCGTACGACACGCTGCCGCTGAGCTTCTTCGAACCGATGGTGGAGCGGCTGTTTGCACAGCCGAAGAATTCGATTTACAAGGCGGCGATGGAAGAGCATTCGCCGGCCTGATAGGTCACAGGAGACCGCTTCGCGGTCCATCGCGGGCAAGCCCGCTCCCACAGGTTTTTGCAGTGTTCAAAAAAGTTGTGCACCACCACAACCCTGTGGGAGCGGGCTTGCCCGCGATGGGGTCGGCCAATACACCTGATTTTTAAGCCGGCTCCGCGACCTTCACCGCTTTCAACTCGGCCTCTCGCGCCTGAGCATCGGCCAATCGATACAACTCGATCGACCCATCCCAATGCTCGATCAGTGCAGTGCACGACTCAACCCAATCCCCGCAATTGAGGTAATCCACCCCGCCGACCTTGCGAATCTCGGCATGGTGAATGTGCCCGCACACCACCCCGTGCAACTCGCGTTTGACGCATTCGTGGGCGATGGCTTCTTCAAAATCGCTGATGAAGCTGACGGCGGTTTTGACCTTATGCTTGAGGTACGCCGACAGCGACCAGTAGCCGTAGCCATAACGGGCACGCCAATGGTTGAGCCAGCGGTTGAGCGTCAGGGTGAATTCGTAGGCCGAGTCGCCGAGAAACGCCAACCAGCGATGGTAACGGGTGATCACGTCGAACTGATCGCCGTGAATCACCAGCAGATGACGGCCATCGGCGGTCACGTGCACGGCTTCATCCACCAACTGGATATTGCCCAAAATCAGCTTCGAATAACGGCGCAGGAATTCGTCATGGTTGCCGGTGACGTAGATCACTTCCGTGCCACGCTTGCTCATGGTCAGCAGGCGACGAATTACATTGGTATGCGCTTGCGGCCAATACATGCCGCTGCGCAGTTTCCAGCCGTCGATGATGTCGCCGACCAGATAGACCTTGTCCGCGTGGTAGCCCTTGAGAAATTGCGACAGGTGTTCGGCCTGGCAGTCCCGGGTGCCCAAATGCACATCGGAAATCCACAAGGTCCGCACACGTTGCTTACGGCTGGGTTTGGCGAGCTCGGCGCTGGTCATGGACAACCCTCAGGACAAGTTTTGGCAAGCTTGCGCCGGTCGGGTTAATTGCCCATGACAATCGCAAGTCAGTCCTGTGACAACGCGCGCCTGCGCGCCCTCGGTGTAGACTGGCGCCTCCCTCATCAAAATCGCCATGAGACCTGCGATGAGACCGATCCTCACGTTACGCCAGTACACCCACGACCTGATCGTCCATAGCCACGACCACGCGCAACTGGTGTTCGGGTTGTCGGGCGCGCTGGACTTCGAGGTCGAGGGGCAAGGCAGTCAGGTGGTGCAGCAGAGTTTCGTGGTAGTGCCGTCGGGCGCGCATCATGCCTGCGACAGCGCCCATGGCAGTCGTTGCCTGGTGCTGGATGTGCCGAGCGACCAGTGGGTTTCGCAGTCCCTTGGCGATCACGCCGAGGCCAGTCGCCGCTTGCTCGACAATGCCGGGCGCCTGTCGCTGGACGCCGGGCAAAGCCAACTGGTGAGTTGGCTGGCGGGCAGTCAGATCAGTGATCCGCTGATTGCCCAGCAAGGCGCGGTGCTGTTGCTGGCGAGCCTGAACAACGCCAAACCCGACAGCGTGGGCGGGCGGCGTCTGCCTTATGCTGCGCTGAATGCGCACATCGATCAATACGCGGCCTATCCGCTGCAAGTCGCCGATCTGGCGCGTATTGCCGGCCTGTCCAGCGCTCGGTTGCATGCGCGGTTCGTGGCTGAATGCGGGCAAACGCCGATGGACTACATTCGCAGTCGTCGGCTGCACATTGCCGTGCGCTTGTTGCGCGATTCAGCGCTGCCCATCGGCGAGATCGCCTGTCGGGTGGGTTACAGCTCGCAGAGTGCATTCGCCGCGGCGGTGCTGCGTGAGTTCGGAGCCTCACCCGGTAAATTGCGCCGCGAGGCTGGCGACAAATGACGCGAGTCTGGCGACAGACATAACCAAGCGTTGCGCGATTAAATGTAGCAGCTGGCGAAGCCTGCGTTCGAGCGCGAAGCGGTCGCAGTCGGAACAATGTAGTTTGCCTGATACTCCGCATGCACTGGTTTTACGACCGCTTCGCGCTCGAACGCAGGCTTCGCCAGCTGCTACAGGAGGCTGCGATCTTTTCGGGATCGACGAAGATCAAGATCAACAGATCGCAGCCTTCGGCAGCTCCTACAACGGCCGACGGTGTTGTCGGCCAGATTCGATACGCTTATCAAGGATTGCAATGACTCCCCGTACCGCCCTTGGCGCTCTGCATATCGGCGCACTGATGTTCGGCCTGACTGGCGTATTCGGCAAACTCGCCGCCGCCTCGCCGGCCATCATCGTGTTCGGCCGTGCCGCGTTTGCCGTCCTCGCATTGACGTTTTTCGCACGATTCGCCAGCAATACCCGTTGGCACAAACTCGACGCCACGGACCTGCGCCGCCTGCTGCTCAGCGGCTTGCTGCTGACCGGGCACTGGGTAAGTTTCTTCATCGCGGTGAAGGTGGCCGGGGTGGCGATCGCAACCCTGGGTTTTGCCAGTTTCCCGGCGTTTACCGTGATCCTCGAAGGGCTGATCTTCCGCGAGCGCATCCGCGCCAACGAAATCCTGCTGGTGGTGCTGGTCAGCATTGGCTTGGTGCTGGTCACACCGGACTTCGATCTGGCCAGCGGCGCCACCACTGGCCTTCTGTGGGCAGTGGCTTCCGGCTTGTTGTTCGCCCTGCTGTCCCTGACCAACCGCGCCAGCTCCGGACAAATCCCGCCAGTGCAGGCGGCACTGTGTCAGAACGTGGTGGTTGCGATCTGCCTGCTGCCGGTGGCGGTGCCGCAGTTGAGCGAAGTGCGCGCCATCGACTGGTTATGGATCGGCCTGCTCGGGGTGTTCTGCACCGGCGTCGCCCACAGCCTGTTCGTCGCCAGCCTCGCGGTGATCAAAGCCCGGACCGCGTCAGTGGTGTTTGCCCTGGAGCCGGTTTACGGCATCACCCTGGCCTGGCTGTTGTTCGATGAAAATCCGACCCTGCGCATGCTGATCGGCGGTGCGCTAATCATCGTCGCCATCGTGGTTTCCAGCCGGTTGTCCGGCAACTCAAGCAAAAACGCCGTGGCGGCAGAAGCCGCGTCTCACTGAGTGCGATCGTTGTGGCCCAGGTCGCGGTCCGGATCGATCTGATCGCGGACCCGCTGCTTGAGCACCTTGGCCTCGGGGAAACCGCCGTCGGCCTTGCGCTCCCAGAGCTGCACATCGTCACAGAAAATGTGAAAAACCCCGCCGGTGCCGGGCACCAGAGACACTTTGCCCAGGTCGTCGCCGAAGGTGCTGAGCAGTTCCTGGGCCAGCCAGGCGGCGCGCAACAGCCATTGGCATTGCGTGCAATAGGTGATGACGATTTCCGGTTTACGCGCGGTCATGATTGGTAAAACTCCTGTGGGCGAGGCTTGCCCGCGAACCAGACGGCGCGGTTTATCAGAATAACCGCATTATCGTTCTTCGCGGGCAAGCCTCGCTCCCACAGGAAAGGGTTTATCGAATACCGGCCAACAGCGTCCGAGCCGTTTCCTTGAGCGGTTCGTCGCCTTCCTTGAGCAGCTCGTTAAGCAATTCGATGGCGCTGTCCAGATCGCCGTCATCGATGCAGGTCTGGGCCTGCTCAAGTTTACCCGCGCTGCTCGGCCCCGCCGGTTCAAGATCCATCAATTCAGCACTTAGCGGCTCAAGCTCCAGCGGCTGGCTGGCATCGCTGAACTCGTTGAGAAAGGTCTCGTCCAGAGATTGAGCGTCAGGTTCGGCGATCCATTCAAGCTCGGGCTCATCCAGCGTCGGCTCCTCGGGCATTTCGAAGACATCGGGTAACACGTGCAGGTTCGAGATGAACCCGGGCTCGTCTGCCTGCGCTTGCTCATCCGACGGTTTGGCGCTGGACGGTGAGTTTTCGAAGGGGCTGATCAGGTCCCAGTTCGAATCCATCGACAGGTCATCGAGGTTTAACTGAAATTCATCGCTCGGTGCAACGTCAGGGATTGCAGGCGTGGACGGCGCCACTGCCACGGCGGCGACCACCGGTGCGGCGCTGATCAGCTTCGGATGGCGGGCGCGGATATCCTGAAGTTGCTGTGCGTCGAACCCGGCGTCTCGCAGGCTGCTTTCCTGCGCGTCATAAGCTTGCACATCGCCCTGTTTACCGAGGACTTCCAACAGTTGCACGGCCAGATCGGTGCGCTGGGGTTCCCTAACCAACGCGTCTCGCAACAAACCGGCCGCCTCGGACAAACGGCCATACGCCAGATAGATACCAACCCCTTCCAGCACGTCGCCTGCGGGAGTCTCTTCGGCCGATCCGGCTAGCGGTTGCGGCTGGGACGTCGGCCTGATCGGTTCTGCTGTGCGGTTGAGCACCGGTTCATGACGCGACGGCAGCACGGGTAACGGCTCGGGCTGGACCAGAGCCTGAGCCTGAGCCTGCTGTCGTTGCCGGCGAATGAATACCGCGAGCGATACCAACGCCACCACTGCCAGCAACCCGATGATCAGCAGCCACGGAGTCGGTTCTGACTCCTCTACTACAACGGGCACCGGCGCCGCCGCCACCTGGGGCACGACCGGCGCTACTGCTGCCTGTTTGACTTCCGCCAATTGGGTTTGCAGCTCGATCACCTGCTTTTTTTGCCCGGCGATCTGCTCATCCTGAGCTTGAAGCTTGGCATTGAGTTCATCGAGAGTCTTTTGCAGCTGCTGGTTCTGCAGCACGCTGGCGGCCAGTTGTTCGGCAACAGCATCATTGGCAGGCGCAGCAGCTGGTTTACCGACCTCGGCCTTGGGCGTCGCTCTTTTCACAGCAGGTGACGGTGCAACCGCTGGCTCGACGGACGGGAACGCGGAAGACTGAGGGCGCGGCGCGGGCTCGTCGTTGACGGGAACAATTCCCGGTGACCCCGGAGGATCGATCAGCACTGTGTACTCGCGCAGCAAACGGCCGTTGGGCTGATTGAGCTGCACCAGAAAATTCAGGAAAGGTTCATTGACCGGTTTACTGGAGGTTACCCGGATCAGGCTGCGGTTGCCCCGCAGGATCGGTGTGAACTTCAGGTCGTTGAGGAAGAACACCCGCTCGACGCCCGCGCGGCTGAACTCGTCCGCCGTTGCCAGGCTGACCGATAGCTCGCCCTCCTCCAGACCACTAACGTCCACCAGGGCAATGTCGGCATTGAACGGTTGATTCAACGCCGAATGCTGGGTGATCTCACCCAAACCGAGCGCAGGGGCCAATGCCGAGTAAGTGACAGCACCACCGACCAGCAGTAGCCTGGCGCAACACCGCAATACAACGTGCCAACTCTCGAGCATGAGCATCCCTTAGATAACCAGAACCAACTGTACGTGTTCGCACATCCGGTACGAACACGATATTGCCTAGTAGTTCTTTATAGTCTGCCCAACGGGGTATCTCAAAAGTCCGGCGCGTGGTTGTGCCTCAAGATTTTTCCAGGTTACCCAGGATGTGCCCGTGGACTCGCATGCAGACTTTCAAATCCGCCTCATCAACGCCTTCGAACAGTTCGTGGCGCAACTGGGTGGCAATGGTTTCAATTTGTTCGATCAAGGGCCGGGCCGGGGCACAAAGGACGATTTTTTTCGCCCGACGGTCTTCCAGCACGGATTGGCGTTGCACCAGACCCTGACTTTCCAGGCTGTCGAGCAGTCGAGCCAGGGTTGGACCTTCGACGCCGACGCTTTGCGCCAGTTCGCGTTGGGTGGGGGCATTCTCGAAACGCGCCAGGTGCAGCAGCACCAGCCAGCGCGCCTGGGACAGACCCAGGCCAGCCAGTCGGCGGTCCAGTTCGGCACGCCAGCCCCGAGACATCTGGGCCAGCTGCATGCCAAAGCGGTGTTGATCGGTTAACGGCATAAAACACTCATGGTTAGCTGAAAATAGAGAAAAACTAATTATTAGTCAGCTAAGCATGACCTTTGGCTATAGGCAAGGCTTGCTCTGTACTGAATCGTTACATCTGTGCCGCGGGTCATTCAGACTTCGAATTCCGACTGCAGAGCGGCACGAACGCAGTACAAAACACCTTCCGGAACTCTCCCCGCGAACAGCGCAGCAATCTCCGACACGGGCGGCAGTTCGCCTTCGCCGTCGAGGAAAGCGTCCTGGACTTCACCCATCAACTCTTCGGGCAGGTCCAGCGCCTGTTCCAGCGACAACTGCTGCTTGCCGATCGCCTCGGCGAGCATCGCGTAGACGTTCTTTTCCGAGCATTGCAGCTGACCGGCGATCTGCAACGGCGTCATGCCGGCCCGGGCCAGTGTGATCAGCTCGTGGCGCACATCGGCCACCACTTTCGGCGCCTCGACCTGACCGCCGAGCACTTCGAGGAAGGCCTCGCCGTAACGCTCCAGTTTGCGCGCGCCAACGCCACTGACCGTGGCCATTTCCGCCAGTGAGGTCGGCTGGCTGCGGAGCATTTCCAACAGTGTCGAGTCGGGGAAGATGACGTACGGCGGCACGCCATGCTCTTCGGCCAGTTTGCGGCGCAGGGCACGCAAGGCTTCCCACTGTTCGCGTTCTTCACCGCGAACCAGTTGGCTGGCCTGGCTCTTGCTGCTTTTGGCGGTGGTTTGCGGCTTGAGATCGCGGCGCAACTCCAGGGTCACTTCCCCCTTGAGCAGCGGCCGGCAGGTATCGCTCAGGCGCAGCCCGCCGTAGCCTTCAAGGTCGATGTCGGCCAGACCACGGGCAACAAGCTGTCGGAACAAAGAGCGCCATTCGCTCTCCCCCATCGCTTTGCCTACGCCGTATACCGACAAATGCTGATGACCGAAGCTGCGAACCTTTTCGTTGTCCTTGCCCAGCAATACGTCGACCAGATGACCGACGCCATAACGCTGACCGGTGCGGTAAATCGCCGACAGCGCCTGACGGGCCGGCTCGGTGGCGTCCCAGGTTTGCACGCCATCGACGCAGTTGTCGCAATGGCCGCACGGCTCGGGCATGTCTTCGTCGAAATACGCGAGCAGGGTCTGGCGGCGGCAGCGGGTTTCTTCGCAGAGCGAGAGCATGGCGTCGAGCTTGTGCTGCTCCAGACGCTTATGGCGTTCGTCGCCTTCGGAGTTTTGCAGCATTTGCTTGAGCATCACCACGTCTTGCAGGCCGTACGCCATCCAGGCATCCGCCGGCAGGCCGTCACGACCGCCGCGACCGGTTTCCTGGTAGTAGGCTTCAAGAGACTTAGGCAAATCCAGGTGCGCGACAAAACGCACGTTAGGCTTGTCGATGCCCATGCCGAACGCCACGGTGGCGACCATGATCAGGCCTTCCTCGTTGAGGAAGCGCTTCTGGTGATGGGCCCGCGTGTCGTTGGGCAGACCGGCGTGGTACGGCAGCGCCGGGAAACCTTGCTCACTGAGGAACACCGCTACTTCATCAACCTTTTTGCGCGACAGGCAGTAAACGATACCGGCATCGCTGCGCCGCTCGGCGAGGAACGCCAGCAACTGCTTGCGCGGCTGTTCCTTGGGCACGATGCGATAGAAAATATTGGGGCGGTCGAAACTCGAGAGGAAACGCTCGGCATCCTGCAGATGCAGACGATCGACAATTTCTTCGCGGGTGCGCTTGTCGGCCGTCGCGGTCAGGGCAATACGCGGGACGTTGGGGAACAATTCCGCCAACTGGCCCAGTTGCAGGTATTCCCGACGGAAGTCGTGCCCCCATTGGGACACGCAATGCGCTTCGTCGATGGCGAACAGAGCTATTTCAAGGCTTTGCAGGAAGGCCAGCATGCGCGGCTGAACCAGGCGCTCGGGCGCCAGGTAGAGCATTTTGACCTCGCCGCGCTTGATCCGCGCCGCCAGATCACGCTGTTGCTCAGCGCTCAACGTGGAGTTCAACGCCGCCGCGGCGACGCCCAGTTCTTCGAGGGTGGCGACCTGATCGTCCATCAGCGCGATCAGCGGCGACACCACCACCGCCAGGCCTTCGCGCAGCAGTGCCGGCACCTGGAAGCACAAGGACTTGCCGCCACCGGTAGGCATCAGCACCAGGGCGTCGCCGCCACTGGCCACGCGCTCAATGATTGCACCCTGACGGCCACGGAAACTGTCGTAGCCGAAGATGTCCTTGAGGACGCGTTGTGCCTGTTCGAGCATAAAAACTCCAAAAATCACCGAAACATCCCTGCAAGGCTGGTTCAGAATCATGAAAGCTGCACCGACAAATCGTAAGTGCGCATTGCATGACGCTTCATATCTCAGCCGTGACGCCAGCAGGGCATCACAAAACGCGCGAGTATACCCGACGCCTGTCCGGCAAAGGGCGCCGCTGAGAAGAGGAACGCAATGCAATCCCTGTGGGAGCGGGCTTGCCCGCGATGGCGGCGTGTCAGGCGAAAAATGTATTGGAAGTACCGGCCTCATCGCGGGCAAGCCCGCTCCCACAGGGATTGGGCCAGACTGGCGGTATCGACAACCACAGAATCCCCCCGCAAGGCTGCAAATATGCCGCACGGCTGGCCTGAGCGCTCAAGAAGGCCTAGAATTCCCGCATCGTATATTCCCCAAGGTAGCCCTTTAATGTCCTTCGCTGAGCAACTAACCCGCCTGCAAGTCTTCCTCGACGCCGACGAGCTGCATGACGAGGCGCTGGACTACGTGGCCGCCCACGGCTACCTCACCGCGCTGTCGATCTGTTCCGAAAGCGTTCCCGACCGTGAATGGATCGACGCGCTCTTCGCCGAAGAGCCGCATTACGCCGACGACACCGAGCGTGAAGCGATCGAATCCACGCTGGTCCTGCTCAAGGCGCACATCGCCCGCCAACTGGCGTCCGACGAAGAGTTCGAGCTGCCATGTGAGCTCGACCTGGGTGACGACCCGGACGATTCCGACCTGCGCGGCTGGTGCATCGGTTTCATGGAAGGCGTGTTCCTGCGCGAAGCGGCCTGGTTCGAAACCGCCGAAGACGAAGTCAGCGAAATGCTGCTGCCGATCATGGTCGGTTCGGGTCTGTTCGACGAACAGCCAGAGTTCGAAGACATCGCCAAAGACGCCAACCTGATGGACGACATGATCGTGCAGATCCCGGAAGCGCTGACCGCGCTGTACCTGCTGTGCCAGGCGCCAGACGAAAAACCGGCGATTCTCAAGCCACGTCACCACTAAGGTTTTGCCTATGGACAACCCCATAGGCAACCGCTCCCTGATGTTGCGCTATGTGCTGCTGGCCATCGGTTGGCTGAGCGTAGCGCTGGGGGTGATCGGGATTTTCCTGCCGGTGCTGCCCACCACACCGTTCCTGTTGCTGGCGGCCGCCTGTTTCGCCCGCAGTTCACCGCGCTTCTATCAATGGCTGGTTGAACATCCACGGCTGGGGCCGTGGGTTCGCGACTATCTGGATGGCAACGGCATTCCGCTCAAGGGCAAGGTCTATGCGATCGGCATCATGTGGGCAAGCATTCTGCTGTCCTGCTACCTGGTGCCCTTGCCGTGGGCGCGCGGGATCATGCTGACCAGTGCAGTGCTGGTGACGGTTTATATTCTCAAGCAGAAAACCCTGCATAAACCTTGAGGTTGATCGTTCCCACGGTCCCCGTGGGAATGCAGCCCGGGACGCTCTGCGTCCCCTTCACCGGTGTGACGCAGAGCGTCACCGGATGCATTCCCACGCAGAGCGTGGGAACGATCATCAACAGAAAGCAATCCGCCGACGTCCTTTCGTCCGACGACCTGCCCTTCCTCGCTGAAAACACCGCCTAGACTTCAGACATCTGCACCCGAGCAGCCAGACATGGCCCGCAGTCCGCGTAGTCCAGGAAGGTCAACGCTCCGGCTTCGGTTCGGCGGATGGCTGCTGCTGACGAGTTTTCTTCTGACAGGGTCAGGCAACATCTCGGCTGATCCTGACTTTGTGCAGATTCTGCAAACGGCCGAAAATCGTTACGGCCCCCTTGGCTTGGGCCGGGAACGGATCGAGGCCTGGAGTCAAATGCTGCAAAGCGAACTCAACACGCCCGAGCGCGAACAACTGAACGCGGTCAATCGCTTCTTCAATCAACAACTGAGTTTTCAGGACGACACGCGTATCTGGCACCAGACCGATTACTGGGCCACGCCAGTGGAAACCTTGATCAAGGCAGCAGGCGACTGTGAAGACTTCGCCCTGGCGAAATATTTCAGCCTGCGTCACCTCGGTGTTCCCAGCGAGAAACTGCGCATCACCTACGTCAAGGCCCTGACCCAGAATCAGGCGCACATGGTATTGACCTTCTACAGCAGCCCCACGGCCGATCCGCTGGTGCTGGACAATCTGAGTGACGAAATTCGCCCCGCCTCCCAGCGAAAGGATCTATTGCCGGTGTACGCCTTCAACGCCGAAGGCCTGTACTTGCCGGGAGCCAATGGCGGCAAACGCAGCAGCGACTCGAAAAAACTGTCGCGTTGGCAAGACGTGTTGAGAAAGATGCAATTTGAAGGGTTCGCCGTGGGCGAAGGCTAGCCGCCACTGCAAGGAGCGTTTTATGTCACTGCGCAAACAGTTGTTTCTCGCCATTTGCCTGTTCTTGCTGGTGGCCTTCGGCGGCAGTTTTTTTGTCAGCCTGGAAAGCTCTCGCGAACAGATGCTCGACCAGTTGCGCTCCCACGCTCAGGACGCCGCCACGGCATTGGGCCTTTCACTGACTGCGCAGATCGATGACCCGGCGATGATTGAATTGATGGTCAGCTCGATTTTCGACAGTGGCTATTTCAGCAGCATCCGGGTCGTCAATATTGTGGATGAACAGGTGTTGGTGGAACGTAGCGCGCCAACGCAAATCGAGGGCGTTCCCGGCTGGTTCGTGAGTTTGGTGAACCTACGTCCACAGGGTGGCGATGCACTGATCATGCGGGGCTGGGAACAGGCAGCACGGGTCGAAGTGTTGAGCAATCCGCAGTTCGCCCTGGCCAAACTCTGGGACAGTACCCTCGGCGGCCTGATCTGGCTGCTGACTTGCGGCTTGCTCAGCGCGGTATTGGGTGCCTGGTTATTGCGCCGCCAATTGCGCCCTCTCGACAAGATGGTCAAACAGGCTGAAGCCATCAGCAAACGTGAGTTCCGCAGTTTGCCGAAGCTGCCACGCACCCCGGAACTCAAACGCGTGGTGCTGGCCATGAATCAGATGGTGGAGAAACTCAAGGCGCTGTTCGAAGAAGAGGCCGCGCGCAGCGAAAAACTGCGGTCCGATTCTTATCAGGACAGTCTTACGGGTTTAGCCAACCGGCGCTTGCTGGATGAGCAACTGGCCGATGAACTACTGGTTTGCGAGCAAAGCCGCGACGGCCATTTACTCATGCTGCGGATCAATGACCTGATCGGCCTTAACCAACGTTTGGGCGGCCAGCGCACCGATACCCTGATCGGCGCCGTCGGCGAATTGCTTAAACGCCTGACGCAGCCAGCGGAACGTCGAACCTGGCTTGCGGCGCGCAATCGCGGCGGTGAATTCAGCTTGCTGACGCCGGGCGTGGACATTAAGGATGCCGCCCGTCTGGCCTCCGAAATCAGCGCCACTCTGGAAAACCTGCGCCTGACCGGTGCCAGCGACTGTATGCCCGTGGCGCATCTGGGCGTCGTCGCCTATTCCCCCGGCGAACCGGCAAACGATGTGCTGCTGCGCCTCGATCAAGCGCTGACCCAGGCCCGACAGCACCCCGAGCGGCCGTGGATACACTTGGCCCGTTCCGATACCGCGCCGAACCAGTCCCAACATGACTGGCGCAACTGGATCGACGAGGCGCTGACCGAGGGCAAGCTGCAGCTGTATTTCCAACCGGTGGTGCAATGCGCCGACACCAGCCAGGTGCTGCATCACAAAGTCCTCGCACGCCTGCTTGACCCGCAGGGCGAGGCAATTGCCGCCGGACATTTCCTGCCGTGGATCGAGCGCCTTGGCTGGTCGGCACGGTTCGACCTGGCGATGCTCGAAACCACTCTTGAATATCTGGCCGCCAACCGTTGGCCACTCGCGCTGAGCTTGTCCGGCAGCACGCTGCGCGATCAGACCCAACTGAAACTGATCTGCGACATACTTGAATCACTGCCGGAACTGGCGCCGCTGCTGACCCTGGAAATCGACGAACGCCAACTGCCGCCCCCTGAAGAACTGCAACGCCTGAGCCATAGCCTGCTCAACACTGGTTATCGCATCGGTTTGCAGCATTTTGGCGGCAGCTTCAGCCAGATCGGCAACCTGACGCAACTGGGGCTGGCTTACCTGAAAATCGACGGGGCTTACATTCGGGGTATCGATGAGCAGACTGACAAGCGCCTGTTCATCGAGGCGATTTTTCGGGCGACCAATAGCATTGATTTGCCGTTGATTGCGGAGATGGTGGAAACGCAGGGGGAGCTGGAGGTCATTCGGGAGTTGGGGTTGTTCGGGGTGATGGGAAGACTGATCGGGCCGCCGGAGCCGATGTGAATCGGGCGGCCCGCATCATCCGCGTCATCGTTCATCGCGAGCAAGCTCGCGTCAACGTGTTCGGTGTCAGCGTCTCAGGGCCGGCGATGATCCTCGACCCGAGCCTGACTCTTGCTCCAATCGGTCAGCAGGCTATAAGCCACGGCCAACAACGTCGGGCCGATGAACAGACCGATAAACCCGAACGCAATCAACCCGCCAAATACCCCGAGCAGTACAATCACCAACGGCAAATTCCCGCCCCGACTGATCAGGTACGGCTTAAGCACGTTGTCGACTCCGCTGATGATGAACGTGCCCCAGATCCCGAGGAACACCGCCATCCCGTATTCACCCTTCCAGGCCAGCCACGCCGTGGCCGGAATCCACACCAACGGCGGCCCCATCGGAATCAGACTCAGCAAAAACGTCACGATCCCCAACACCAGCGCCCCGGGCACGCCGGCAATCAGAAAGCCGATCAGCGCCAGCACTGCCTGAGCTGCGGCTGTGCCGATCACACCGTTGACCACCCGCTGCACGGTGCCCGCCACCAATTCGATGTAATAACCGGCGCGGTCACCGATCAGCCGTTCCAGCAACCCATGGACAAACACCGCCAACCGCGGCCCGTCCCGGTAGAAAAAGAACACAAAGACAATACTCAGTGTCAGCTCAAGGATGCCGCCGCCGATCTGCGCACTGCGCGCCAGCAACCAGTTACCGACCTGGCCCAGATAAGGCTTGATCGCCAGCATCATCGCCGCGCCTTGCTGATCGATGCTGTTCCAGAGACCCAACAGCCGCTCGCCGACCAAGGGAATACCGCCCAGCCAGGTCGGTGCTTCAGGCAGACCGTCGACTTGCACATCCTTGATGAACGCCGTGGCATCGCGTACATGATCTGCCAGGTTGAAGCCCAGCCACACCAGCGGTGCTGCCACCAGTAACATCCAGGTCAGCGTCAGTAACAGCGCCGCCAGGGATTCACGACCATTGAGCCAACGGGTCAGCAAACGCATCAGCGGCCAACTGGCAAACGCCAGCACCGCGCCCCAGAACAGCGCCGACCAGAACGGCGCCATCACCCAGAAGCTCGCGCCAAACAGCACCAGGAGCAGAATCTGCACCAACAGCCGGTCGTTATTGAGCATGTAAGATCCCGAAAAAAGTCAGCCGAAAAAGTCAGTCAGCAAAGAGTAGGCGAACGCGCAGAACGCGTTCACCGAATGAAGCTTATCGCAACAGCTCGAAGTGCAGGCCAGAGCCTTCGACGTTGGCGGTTTCCATCCGCGCCGAGCGCACCCCCTGGCCGATCAGCGCCTGGCGCCAGGCTTCGGCATTGGGGCCCGACACATTGACGCGCAATGTAGTGTCCAGGTTCAGGCCTCGGGAAATCAGACGCAGCCAGGTTTCGTCAGGGTCACCGTCGAGTTTGGGGAAATCGAGTTTTCCCGTGCTTTTTAGCTGTCGCAGCAAGGTCGCGGAAGTTGGCAGCAAATCGCCCAATGGTGCAGCAGCGTCGAACTGCTCGACGTGCAGATAGGCTTTGCGATTGCCGCGAGTGATGCTGTAAAGCGCCACCAGTGTGTTGTCTTGAGGGGCTGCCAGACGCAGCAGCAAATAAGCCTGCTGATTATCGGCGCCATACAGCTTGGCGTTGCCGAAGACTTCATTGGCCCACAGACTGCTTTCGCCGCAATCCCGGGCCTGGCACCAGAACAGCAACTCGGCGCCCTGCTTCTGCAAGGCTTCGCGAGCGGTGGTGAAGGCATCGGTGGAGGAGTGCTCCGGTGGCAATTCGTAGGTCACCGAGGTGGTTTGCCCCCGGGCGGTGACTTGGCCGTCAAAGCGCAGCTGGCCACTGATCTTGCGGATCGAACCCAGCGGGTAGATCCGCTCGAGTTCGACAGCCGGGCGATAGTCGACGATCTGCGCATCGGCCATACGCGGCACGATCGGCAGGTCCTGACTGCCAGGGACATCAGCGGCAAATAAAAGAGGACTGAAACAACACAGCGCCAGCAGAGTGAGTGAACGCATGGATAGACTCATCGAATCAGCATGGCCTGGGCACCCTTGATGACACTGTCGTCATCGATGCGCTCGGGCACCAGTACGCCGCGTTGGACCGCAGGGCGCGCCTCCATGGTAGCCATCCAGCGTTGCAGGGCTGACAAGCCATCCACCGCGACACCGGACCATTCATGGCCACGGACCCACGGATACGTGGCAATGTCGGCAATGCTGTACTCGCCCCCCAGAAACTCTACGGCTTGCAGACGCGTATCGAGCACTTCGTACAGGCGCCGGGTTTCGTGTTGATAACGGTCGATGGCGCCCTGGAGTTTTTCCGGGAAATAACGAAAAAACACGTTGGCCTGGCCCTGCATCGGCCCGATTCCGCCCATTTGGAACATCAGCCACTGCAACACCACCGAACGCCCCTTGGGGTCCTGTGGCAGCAGTTTGCCGGTTATCTCGGCAAGGTAAATCAGAATCGCGCCGGACTCGAACACGGCAAAATCGCCATTGGCACGATCGACAATCGCCGGAATCCGCCCATTGGGATTGATCTTGAGGAAGTCCGGGGACTTCTGTTCCTTTTTGTCGAAACTCAAGGCGTGCACCCTATAGGGCAGGCCGAGTTCCTCGAGCACGATAGAGACCTTGTGGCCATTCGGGGTCGCAGCGGTGTACAGATCTATCATGGTTGTCTCCCATTTCAACCCGCCCAGCCTCGACAGTTGCCGGGCGCAAGTCAAGGAACGGCGAAGAACCGATTGAAACAGTCTGCGACAAGGTCGGCACCGGGTTGGTCATTCAGGTGCAAATGATGGCCGCCAGGCAACTGTTCACGGCTAAAGGGTAGACGTTCCAGCAACTCGGGATGTTTGGCGAGCATGCCGTCAGCCGCGACCACCAGGTGTGTCGGACAACTGACGCGCTGGACGAAGGCCATCGCCTGTTCAGTGGTCAGACGTAGCGGCGACGGCAGGGTCAGGCGGTTGTCGGTGCGCCAGGTATAACCGCCCGGCACCGGCATCAGGCCTCGCTGGGCCAGCAGTTCGGCGGCTTCGCGACTGACCGCCACCAAACCTTTCATGCGTGCTTCGATGGCACGGTCGAGGGTGTTGTAGACCGGTTTGCGTTTTTCCCGCAGATCCAGCTGCGCTTGCAGGGCCATGCCCATACGCTCGGCGGCGTTTTCGCCTTTGTCTGTAGGGGGAATGACGCCATCGATCAAGGCCAGATGAGTCACCCGCTCCGGCAACGACCCGGCCAACACCAGCGAGACGATCGCCCCCAGGGAATGCCCCAGCAGCGCAAAACGTTTCCATCCCAACTGCTCGGCCACTTGCAGCACGTCGTGCGCGTAGTCCCACAACGCGTAACCAGCGCCATTCGGCCGATGCCCCGAGTGACCGTGCCCGGCCATGTCCAGCGCAATGATACGCAAGCCTTTGAGCTTGGGCGCCAGCCGGGCAAAGCTATTGGCGTTGTCCAGCCAGCCGTGCAAGGCGATCACCGGCAAGCCATCCTCGGGACCAAACAAGTGCGCCGCCAACTCGATATGCGGCAGGCTCAGGCGAACTTCTTCGACGACGCTGCTCATGCGCAATCCTGTTGGCTGCGACCTTCCCAGCGACTGAACAGCTTCTTCAGCAGCGTGGCCGTGTCTTGTGGACGTTCGAGGGGAAACATATGGCCGCCGGGCATGGTCAAGTACTCACCCAGGGGCATGCGCCCGACGGAACGGGCGTGATGGCGCATCACCACGCGGCTCTTGTGCCCGCGAACCACCGCCAGCGGCACTTTCAATTGCCGTGCACGACCGGGGCTGGTATGGGGCACGCCACGGTAGATGCTGATTTCCGTGGCCGGGTCGAAACGCAGGCGCAGCTTGCCGCCGACATTGTGCAAACCATGTTGCAGATAAGCCTCGAAGCATTCCGGATCGAAGCCACGAAACAGGGTTTTACCGGCGAAATACAGGCGGGCCGCGTCCAGATCGGCAAACTCTTCCCGTCGGCCCAACGTACGGCCGGCCGGGGTCAGGCGATCGATGAAACCGAAGCGCTTGGCGGCACGGATCACCCATTGATCGGCGCGGGTCAGCACCGGCGAATCGAGCATCACCACGCCGCGATAAAGCTCAGGGCAACGTAAGGCGGCGTGCAGGTGCAGCACGCCGCCAAAGGAGTGACCGACGCCCCAGACCGGCTCCGGTTGCTGCTTGAGGTGATGAATCAGCTCATCCACCAGGTTGTTCCAGTTGTCGTCCGCCGGAAAACGCGGGTCATGGGCGTGCTGCTCCAGATGCGTCACCTGATACTCGGGCGCCAGCGCCGCGAACAACTTGCCGTAGGTCCCCGAAGGAAAGCCATTGGCGTGGGCGAAAAATATCTGTTGCGACATACCTGCAAATCCATGAGCGAGAACGGGGGTTGATTGTCCGTAAGACCGGGTCTTACAGCAATGACCGTAACTGACAGGAATGATGACAGTCGGGTCAGGGTTATTGCGAGGGAGCAAGAATGGCCCAGAACCTTGTAGCAGCTGGCGAAGCCTGCGTTCGGCTGCGAAGCAGTCGTCAATCCTGCCACCTTGATGTTCCCGAAAGGCTGCGGTGAATGGTTATACGACTGCTTCGCAGCCGAACGCAGGCTCGCAGGCTCGACAGCTGCTACACAGAGCACACCGAAACTCAACGCGCCGGAGGATTCTCCCCCAACGGCACCACCGCCATGGTCAGCCGCGACACGCAACTGGCCTTGCCTTCATCACTGCTCAACCGAATATCCCAGACATGCGTGGTGCGACCGATGTGAATCGCCTTGGCCACCGCCGTCACCCGTCCACTGCGCAGACCGCGCAAATGGTTGGCGTTGATTTCCAGGCCCACGCAATAAAACTTGCTGGCGTCGATGCACAGGAAACTGGCCATCGAGCCAACGGTTTCGGCCAGCACCACCGAGGCGCCGCCGTGCAACAAACCATAGGGTTGGTGCGTGCGATGATCGATGACCATGCTCGCGGTCAGGGACTCGTCATCGAAGGCTTCGAAGCGAATATCCAGCACTTCGCCGATGGTGTTTTTCTGGATTGCGTTCAACTGCTCGACGTTGGGAGTGGTGCGCCACAGACTCATCGTTACGTTCCTTTGTTGGTTTTTGTTCGTGGCTCAATCCTGCCACAGCACCGCCTCGCTACGCTCGCTCCATTCTTCGAACCGCGCGCCGTAAGCGGCTTCGATCATGTTGCGCTTGATCTTCAGGGTCGGTGTCAGGAAGCCGTTTTCCACCGCCCAACTGTCCTTGACCACCACCAATCGGCGCAAGCGTTCATGCCGGTCGAGAACGCCATTGACCTCCTCCAGCAGTTTTTCCAGGCTTGAATGCAAACCCGCCCGGGCCGATCCATTCGCGTCCTGCTGACCGACTGCCGACAACACGCACAACCCCAGCGGTGCACTCAAACCATCGCCGACCACGCACACTTGTTCGATCCGCGCATGCACCGCCAGGCGATTCTCGATCGGTGCCGGGGCGACGTATTTGCCTTTGCTGGTTTTGAAGATTTCCTTCAATCGCCCGGTCAGGCGCAGGTTGCCTTCGGCGTCTTCCTCGCCCTTGTCACCGGTACGCAGAAAACCATCCTCGGTGACAGTTTCGGCGGTTTTCCCGGGTTCCTTGAAATAGCCGAGCATGGTCGCGCCGCTGCGCACCAGTACTTCACCAGACGGTTCGATGCGCACTTCGACTTCCGGGCAAGGCTTGCCGATCCAGCCGGGTTTGTTCTGACCGGGCTGGCCAATGTGGGAATAACCGCAGCTTTCGGTCATGCCGTACACCTCCAGCACATCCAGCCCCATTTTTTGGTACCACAGCAGCAAGCTCCGCGGTACTGGCGCCGCGCCGGACAAGGCGACGCGCAAGGCGTCCAGCCCCAGCCCGGCGAGGACTTTGTGCCCTACCCGTTTGCCGATGAAGGGCAAGCCGAGCAGAAAGTCGAGGCGTTTGGCCGGGATCTTGCCGTAGACGCCCATCTGGAATTTGGTCCAGATCCGCGGCACGCCGAACAGCGCGGTCGGCCGGGCACGTTTTAGATCAGTGAGGAAGGTATCGAGGCTCTCGGCGAAGAACACAGTTTGCCCGGTATAGATCGACGCCAACTCGACGAACATCCGCTCGGCGACGTGGCACAACGGCAGGTAGGACAGCAGGCGATCCGACTCATTCAAGCCGAATAACTGCGTGCCACGGGTGGTGGCAAATCCCAAGGTGCCGAAACTGTGCATCACGCCTTTGGGTTGGCCCGTGGTGCCGGAGGTGTAAATGATGGTCGCCAGTTGATCGGTGGCGGGTTTGGGGTCGTCCTGAATCGGCGAACTGCATTGCAGATCGGCCCAGCTGAAATCGAAGGTGCCAGCCGGGCACAGCGGCAGGCTGACGGTCGGCAGGTCGGGGCTGACCCCGTTGGACATGCCCGGCCAGTCATCCAGCTTGCCAATGAATACCAGTGCGGCTTCGGAGTGATTGAGCACCTGAGCCACGGAATCGGCGGTCAGATTGGGATAAAGCGGCACCGAGACATGCCCGGCCATCCAGATCGCCAGGTCGGCGATGATCCAGTGGGCGCAGTTCTTGGAGATCAGCGCGATATGACTGCCTTGGGGCAATTCGCGAGCCCGCAGCCAGTGAGCGGCACAGCGTGCCTGATGACCAACGTCAGCCCAGGTCAGCGTCTCGACTTGGCCGCCCCCCATCGGTTGTACCAAAAAGCGTTGGCGGGGATGACGGGCTTCACGCTCGTAGAAGGCATCCAATGGCAAACGGAAAGCAGCAGACATGCGACTTGCTCCTTTATTTTTTGTCTGGAGCAAGCGTAGTCAACCAAGCAAGTGCTTGGTTGACTATTTCACACAAAAAATCAGGAGCGACACCGCCGACCTTGTAGGAGCGAGGCTTGCCCGCGAAGCTTTTAGCGGTTTCGAAGGCCCCTTCGCGGGCAAGCCTCGCTCCTACAAAAGCAGAAGCAAAACCCCAACCAGAGCAGAAGCAGATTACGGGTGCTTGATGCCGTTAAGCTTCATCGCCCCGATCAGCAGTTCATTGTTCTCCAGCTCGGCCAGGCCAGCGGTGCTGACTTTTTCCGGTGGATAGCCGGCGCCGTGCTGCAGGTAGCTCAGCAGGTTGCCCACCAGCGGATTGTGACTGACCAGCAGGACATCACTCACCGATACAAGCTGCTCCGCCACCTTGTCCGGATCGGTATCCGGGGTCAGCCAGTCGACCGTGCGAATCTCCGGCTCGAAACCCAGAGCCTCACGCACCAGCAAAGCCGTCTCCTGCGCTCGCAGAAGAGGGCTGGAATAAATGGCGGTAAGCGGCTTCCCGATCAATTGGGCGGCAGCGCGCAACACCTCTTCACGCCCCTTGACGGTCAATGCCCGCTCGGAGTCCGGGCGAGTACCGTGAGGTTCGGCTTCGCCATGACGCAATACCCAGAGTTTCATAGTTTTGGCTCCTCATCTCGGGCCGGATGCGGTGCTGGCGCCACGACGTGCGGGGCTTCACCTTCCGGTGTACGCGGCGTCGGCCAGTCGGCGAACGGCCAGGGTTTCTGGTCGCTGTGGAAGGCGCCGAAACGACCGATCTGCGCCAGAAACTGGCTCAGACTGTCGCCAAAATTCATCAGGCTGGCGCTCGGTGCGCCATAAATCAAACGATAGATCAGCTGCACCAACACCACCGCACCAAGGATCAACTGCGCCACTTGCCAGACCAGCACATAGACAATCATCCACAGCACCCGCAGCAGGATGGATTCGTACTTGGCTTCTACTTTCTGATCATTCATGTCTCACTCCGTTCCTATTAAGTAGAGGGTTCAGTTGAAACCGCTGGTGGAAATAAAGTCGACGTCGGTTTTCGGCTCGCCGCGCATCAGCAGTGCGATCACCTGATCAAGCGTGCGCCCTTCGAACAGAATCGCATGCAATCCGGCGACCAGCGGCATATACACGCCCGCATCCGAAGCCTTGGCCTTGAGCACCTTAAGGGTGTTCACACCTTCAGCGACTTCGCCCAGACGCGTCACCGCGTCTTCCAGGCTCAAGCCCTGGCCGAGGGCAAATCCGACCTGATAGTTGCGGCTTTTCGGCGACGAACAGGTGACGATCAGATCGCCGACACCCGCCAGGCCGAGGAAAGTCATCGGGTTGGCGCCCTGATTCACCGCGAAGCGAGTCATTTCCGCCAGTGCCCGGGTGATCAGCATGCTCTTGGTGTTTTCACCCATGCCCAACGCCACCGCCATGCCGGCGATAATGGCGTAGACGTTTTTCAGGGCTCCGCCCAGCTCTACGCCAAAGCGATCGGCGCTGGCGTACACGCGAAAGGTCCGACCATGCAGCGCTTCCTGAACCCTTTGGCAAAGCTCTTCGTCTTCGCTGGCGACCACTGTAGCGGTCAGCGCGTGTTCGGCGATTTCACGGGCCAGATTCGGGCCCGACAGCACGCCGATGCGCGCTTGCGGGGCGATCTCTTCGAGAATTTCGCTCATCAGCTTGAACGTATGGGCTTCGATCCCTTTGGTCAGGCTCACCAGCAGTTTGCCGCTCAAACGCTCGGCGTGAGGGACCAGGACCGAGCGCAGCGCGCTGGAGGGTAGCGCGACGAAGCACAGATCGCAGGCCTCCAGGGTGGCTTGCAGGTCCGTGACCGCCTCAACCGCCGGAAGAATCTTGATGCCTTTGAGGTAACGCGGGTTCTCACGATTGACCCGAATGGCCTCGGCCTGTTCGGGGTCGCGCATCCACAGCCGGACCTGATGCCCATTCTCGGCCAACAGATTAGCCACGGCGGTACCAAAACTTCCGCCTCCCAGGACCGCAATTGGGCGCTGTTCAGTCATATGCAATCCGTTAATCCATACCAGTGGCGATGCCGGCATTATACGGAGCGGCCCGGTTGCAGCCAGCCCCAGCGTCAATTACCGACACTTGTAGGAAGAAGACCAAGAAAACCGAGGAAAATGCCCACAACGTGACTGGAAAAGTATTTGCGCTCGGTTAACATGCGCGCCAACTAATCGCTATCAAGGCCGTGCCGTGTCTTTTGGCTTTCCCTATCCTCGCTCGCCGCTGGTACTGGTGCTGATTTTCAGCTCGCCATTGCTGGCCGACGACCTGTTCCTCGACAACGATCCGTTGCCGCAAGTGCTGACGGCGACCCGCCTGAAGCAGTCCCCTGCGGCCGTGCCGGGCAGCATGACAGTGATCGACAGCGAACTGATCAATGCCAGCGGCGCGCGGGATATCAGCGAGTTGTTGCGGCTGGTGCCGGGGATGATGGTCGGTAATATCAGCGGCAATCAGGGGGCGGTGAATTACCACGGCACCAACGCCAGCGAAGCGCGGCGCATGCAAGTGCTGATCGACGGTCGCTCGGTGTACCGCGCAGGCCTGGCCACGGTGGACTGGAGTGATATTCCGGTGGCCATGGAAGACATTGAGCGCATCGAGGTTTTCCGTGGCCCGAACACCGTCAGCTATGGCGCCAACGCGCTGATGGCGGTGGTCAACATCATCACTCGCAAACCGGCCGACAGCCACGGCACGCGACTGAAAGTCACCCGTGGCCAGCGCGGTATCAATGATTTCTATGCCAGCCAAGGCATGGGTTGGGACAGCGGCGACTTGCGCCTGTCGCTGTCCGGCCAGCAAGACGATGGCTTTGACTCGGACCGCACCGGCGCCGATTACCGCGACAGTCGTCGCTTGAACCGCTTCAGCCTCGCCGTCAGCCAGACGCTCAATGAAAACCAGAGCATCGACTGGCAACTGAATGCCAAGGACGGGACCAACCAGCGGCCCTATACCTACCGTCCGGTGTTCTCAGGGATTACCGATGCCGGGGACAATTCCGACGTCATCGCCAAGGACTATGCCGGCTCGCTGCGCTGGAATCTGGACATCAATCCCAATCACAGCCTTTACATTCAAGGCTCGGCGCAACACTGGGATCGTCAGCAGACTTGGCGTGCCTGCGATGCCGAGATCTCGTTCAGCCCGGAACTGACCGAGCTCTGGCAACTCAATCCGAATTACACCGAACGCCTGGCGCGCAACATGGACCGCTACACCAGTTCGGGCGCACCGGCAGGGACCGAGGCGGAACGTGCGCTGGGCAATCAGGTACTCAGGCAATGGCAAAACGGCGCCCGGCAAACCCTCTGCGGCGACATTGACCAGAGCGCCCGGGAATCGCGCTACGACCTCGAACTGCAAGACACCCTCAGCCTGTCCGACAGCCTGCGGCTGGTCAGCGGCATGAACTATCGTTACGACCGGGCCAATTCCGAGACCTACTTCAATGGCACGCTCGACGACACCACTTGGCGGGCGTTCGGCCAACTCGAGTGGCGCGCCACCGAACACTGGTTGCTGCAGGGCGGGGCGATGTACGAAGACACGCAATTGACCGGCAACTCGCTGACCCCGCGAGTGGCGGTCAATTACCTGATCAACCCGCGCCACGGCTTGCGCGCGGTGTATTCGGAAGCTATCCGCTCGCCGGACATGTTCGAGAACAACGTCAACTGGAGTTATCAGGTGACCAACCTGAGGCCCAGTGCCTATGGCCAGTCCAGCGCCCGTTATTTCGTCAAGACCCGTGGCCCCGGCGACCTCGAACAGGAACGCATGCGCTCTCGGGAGTTGGGCTACAACGGCTACTTCGCAGAGTGGGGGCTGGCAGTCGACGTGAAGCTGTTCCATGACGAAATCACCGGCATGATCAGCGAACCGCTGCGCAACAACCAATACATTGCCAGCAACTCGAACAGCTCGCGCTTCAGCGGGACTGAAACCCAGCTGGATTGGCGCGTCAGCAGCGCCGACCGCTTGCGCCTGACCTATGCCTATGTCGATGCCGAGGCGAGCAATCCGCTGGATGCACAGCAGACGGCGCGCAACAGCGGCTCCGCCGGTTGGCTACGCAACTGGGGCCACGGCTGGAACAGCGCGCTCTTCTACTATGGCGCCGACGCACTCAACGGTTACCGCTTCGAACGGCTCGACACGCGCATCGCCAAACGCATCGGTTTGGGCAAGGCCAATCTGGAACTGGCCGGGGTCCTCCAGCAACGCTTCGACAATCAGCCCACCACCTTCGTCGACAACAACTACGACGAACGCCGGGTGCTCTACTTCAGCGCGGAGCTGGAGTTCTAAGATGCAGAATCGCCCGTCACCAAAGACGCCAACCCTTGGCCGCCTGCTGGCCGGGTTGTGCCTGGTGTTTACCGGGCTACTGTGCAATCTGCCGGCACGGGCCGCCGACATTCTGTTGACCGGCGCCGAGGACAATCCCGGCGTGCAGTCTTTCGTTCAAGCCCTCAGCGAGTTGCGCCCCACCGACACTGTGCGCTTCCAGCCTGTCGCCAGCCTGCCGGCGCCAGGCCAACTGCCCGTCGACACCCGCCTGGTTCTGCTCGACTTGCCCAGCCTCGACTGGCGCCTGCAAGGCGCCCAAGGCCCGGCGACGCTGGTGCTGCGCATCAGTCGCTTGCAAGCCCGACAACGCTTGGGCAATGACCTGCCCCCACACCTGAGCTTGCTCTGGAGCGATCCGCCGCTGGAGCGACAATTGCGCTTGACCCGACTGCTGCTGCCTGAGGCCCGGCGGATCGGCGTGCTTTTCGACAGACACAGCGAATTCCTGTTGAAAGAACTGCGTCAGGCCGCCCTGCCCCTGGGCCTTGAAGTGGTCACCGAGCGTTGGGACAACACCCATGACAGCCGCCCCTTGCAGGCCCTGCTGAAAAACAGTGATGTGCTGCTGGGCCTGGACGACCCTGATCTGTACAACCCCAAAACCGTGAAAAACCTGCTGCTCAGCAGCTATGCGCGGCAATTGGCGCTGATCGGTCCCAACGCAGCCTTCGTCAGGGCCGGCAGCCTGGCCAGCACTTACAGCGACCAGAGCGATTGGCTGAAGATTCTCGACGAACTGCTCGACCGCCCCTCGAACACCTGGCCACGCGCACTTTATCCGCAACACTTCAAGGTCTTGAGCAACCCGCAAGTGGCTCGTTCATTAAGTATCGAATCGATGAATGAAGCCTCTGTCGCAACACAGCTGGCCGAAGGAGAACGCCGCCCATGACCTTCCGTCGCGGTTGGGACATCAATACCCGCACCCAGATCATCAGCCTCGGCCCGGCCTTGCTGCTGACGTTGCTGCTGATCAGTTTTTTCACCTTCGTGCGAATCCAGGACCTGCGCCAGGAGCTCAATCACACTGGTCAGTTGATCGCCAACCAACTGGCGCCGGCCACCGAATACGGCGTGATTTCGGGCAATAACGAGGTACTCGAAAGCTTGCTCAAGGCCACCCTGGCCACGCCCAATGTGCGCTTTCTGGAAGTGCAGGACAGCACCAACCGGATTCTGGTCTATGTCGAGCAACCGTCGGAAGCGCACAACCGCTCGCATCAGGTCGAAGTGTTCCAGGCACCGGTGCGCCTGCAACGCATCGCGCTCAACAATGACTTTTTCCAGAACAGTCGTACCGTCGCCAGTGCGCCGGGCGAGGATTATCTGGGCCGGGTGATCGTCGGCCTGTCCAATGACGCCTTCAACCAGCGCCAGCAGGAAATCCTCTTCAAGGCCGCGATCCTGGCCTTGTTCGCTCTGCTGTTTACGTTTCTGCTGGCTCGGCGCCTGGCCGGCAGCCTGTCGAAACCGATCCACGACATCGGCAATGCGGTCAAGGCGATCCAGGAAGGCGACTACAAAACGCCCCTGCCGATTGTCGACGACACTGAACTGGGCGCCCTGTCGCAGCACATCAACAACCTCGCCCAAGGTCTTGAACGAGCCAGTCGCGAACAGCATCAGGCCATGGCGCAATTGATCCAGACCCGCGAAGAAGCGGAAAAGGCCAACAACGCCAAATCCGATTTCCTGGCGATGATGAGTCACGAACTGCGCACACCGATGAATGGCGTGCTGGGCATGCTGCAATTGCTGGAAACCACCGAGATGACCGAGGAGCAGAGCGAGTACGCGGCGCTGGCCTCGGAATCCACCGAACACCTGCTCAAAGTGATCAACGACATTCTCGATTTCTCGCGCATCGAGCGTTCGGAACTGGAGCTGGAGCACATTCCATTCAACCTCGCGGACCTGATCAGCAGTTGCGCCCAGTCGTTCCAGCACAGCGCGGTGCAACGCGGGCTCGACCTGCAACTGCGCATCCCCGTGGACATGCGTGCCCTGCAGGTTCAGGGGGATCCGACGCGGATTCGGCAGATTCTGGTCAACCTGGTCGGCAACGCTCTGAAATTCACCGAACGGGGCCGCGTTACGATCGAACCGCAGTGGCAGTCCCTGGATCACGAACTGCTGTGGTTCACCTGCACCGTACGCGACAGCGGAATCGGCATCCCGGCCGAAAGCCTGGAGTTGATGTTCAACGCGTTTCAGCAGGCCGACAGTTCTATTTCAAGACGTTACGGCGGCACCGGACTGGGGCTGCCGATTGCCCGCACCCTGGCCGAGCGGATGGGCGGCACCTTGCGCGCGCAGAGCGAAGAAGGCGTAGGCTCGGCGTTTACCCTGGAAATCCCTTTGGCGCTGTATATGCAGCCATTGCCGGTGCTGACACCACGAGGACATACCGGTAATGACCACGGCGAAGGTCGCAATGTGCTGTTGGTGGAGGACAACCCGGTCAACCGCACCGTTGTTGAAGCAATGTTGCGCAGTCTGGGCTTTACTGTCAGCGTCGTCACCGATGGTGCACAAGCAGTGCGTAGTGCCGAGAGCATGATTTTTGAAGCGATTCTGATGGACTGCCGACTGCCGGTCATCGACGGCTACGAGGCCACCCGACAGATTCGCCGATTACCCGGCTGCGCTGACGTGCCGATCATCGCCCTGACGGCCAATGCCTTGCAGGGCGACCGTGAAGCCTGTTTATCAGCGGGAATGAACGATTACCTGGCCAAGCCCTTCAAACGCACTGATCTGCAGCAAATTCTGCAACGATGGGTGCAGTAGTACAGGCCTTTCGGCTATCTGCGACTGGCGTGAACGACGAAAGTGCGGCAGTCTTAGGCACCCGAACAGGCCCGAAAAGGGGCTTGAATAATAATTTCAGTGCACAAGTGTACATTCATGTCCTTGGTGCTGTGACTTTCACCACAACGCAATAGTCTATGAGTAGGCTGCTGACTCGAGGCATGAACGCTTCGATCGGCCGGGAAGATTCGCCCCCACCCTGCCGCATGGACTATTGAGGAGCTCGCATGACCAAACAAAACGCCTTTACTCGGGAAGACCTGCTGCGCTGCAGTCGCGGTGAGCTGTTCGGCCCAGGTAACGCGCAACTGCCCGCCCCGAACATGCTGATGGTCGATCGCATTACCCTGATCAGCGAAGAAGGTGGCAAGTACGGCAAAGGTGAATTGGTCGCCGAGCTGGATATCACTCCGGACCTGTGGTTTTTCGCCTGCCATTTCGAAGGTGATCCGGTGATGCCGGGCTGCCTGGGCCTCGATGCCATGTGGCAACTGGTCGGTTTCTTCCTCGGCTGGCAAGGTCTGCCGGGCCGCGGTCGCGCCCTGGGTTCGGGCGAAGTGAAATTCTTTGGCCAGGTACTGCCGACTGCCAAGAAAGTCACCTATAACATCCATATCAAACGCGTCCTCAAAGGCAAGCTGAACATGGCCATTGCCGATGGTTCGGTGACCGTCGACGGCCGCGAAATCTACACCGCCGAAGGCCTTCGGGTCGGCGTTTTCACCTCCACTGACAACTTCTAAGGGTTATCCGCATGCGCCGCGTCGTTATCACTGGTCTGGGCATCGTTTCGTGCCTGGGCAATGACAAAGAGACCGTCTCCGCTAACCTGCGTGCAAGCCGCCCTGGCATCCGGTTCAACCCGGAATATGCCGAAATGGGTCTGCGTAGCCAGGTTTCCGGCTCCATTGACCTTCCCCTCGAAGAGCTGATCGATCGCAAGATCTTTCGCTTCGTCGGCCACGCGGCGGCTTACGCCTATCTGGCCATGAAAGATGCCATCGCAGACTCCGGCCTGACCGAAGAACAGGTTTCCAACGTTCGTACCGGCCTGATCGCCGGCTCCGGTGGCGCGTCGACCTTGAACCAGATGGAAGCGCTGGACATCCTGCGCGAGAAAGGCGTCAAACGCGTAGGCCCGTACCGCGTCACGCGGACCATGGGCAGCACCGTTTCGGCTTGCCTGGCCACGCCGTTCAAGATCAAGGGCGTGAACTACTCGATCTCTTCCGCCTGCGCCACCAGTGCTCACTGCATCGGTAACGCTGTGGAGCAGATCCAGTTGGGCAAACAGGACATCGTGTTCGCCGGCGGCGGTGAAGAAGAGCATTGGAGCCAATCGTTCCTGTTCGACGCCATGGGCGCATTGTCCAGCCAGTACAACGAAACCCCGGAAAAAGCTTCCCGTGCCTACGACGCCAAGCGTGACGGTTTCGTCATCGCCGGCGGTGGCGGCATGGTCGTGGTCGAAGAGCTGGAACACGCTCTGGCCCGCGGCGCGAAGATCTACGCGGAAATCGTTGGCTACGGCGCGACCTCCGACGGCTACGACATGGTCGCCCCAAGCGGCGAAGGCGCCATCCGCTGCATGCAGATGGCCATGTCCACCGTCGACACACCGATCGACTACCTGAACACCCACGGCACTTCGACTCCGGTCGGCGACGTCATGGAAATGAAAGGTGTGCGTGAAGTGTTCGGCGACAAGGCCCCGGCCATCAGCTCCACCAAGAGCCTGTCGGGTCACTCCCTGGGCGCTGCCGGCGTTCACGAAGCGATCTACTGCCTGCTGATGATGGAAGGCAACTTCATGGCGGGTTCCGCCAACATCGACGAACTGGACCCGGAAGTGGCAGACATGCCGATCCTGACCAAGACTCGTGAAGACGCCACCATCAACACCGTGATGAGCAACAGCTTCGGTTTCGGTGGCACCAACGCTACGCTGGTGCTGAAGCGCTGGCAGGGTGAGTAATACCCCGCCGCTTCGCTTCAAATAAAAACGCCCCGACTGGTTCGGGGCGTTTTTTTTGCCTGCAAATTGGCTCCGGGGATCGCTTTTCGTAGGAGCCAGGCTTGCCGGCGAAGGCGTACTCAAGGACGCCTTCGCCGGCAAGCCTGGCTCCTACGGGTATTGTGTTCAGTCCGCGATTTCGCCCTCATGAACATGAAACCTTTGTCATGAAACTTTAGGGCCTGCGACCGAATGCCGCGTATTTCGCGGGCTGCAGGACTTTTGCTAATTCTGACAAAAATGGGTTGCCGAACTCTGTCGTTTACTTAGCCAGCTAACAAAATATATAACAAAGGCCTGCACACGCCTTGCTGCAGATAACAGAGATTGGAGCTAGCAGATGACTGTAAAAGTAACTGAACGCGACGATTCACATATGTCCCACGAAGGCATCGCCGCCGGTATCCGCATCTGGGATGTACATCAGCAGGACATGCTGGTTGGGATGTTTCACTCCGAGACTGACGCCCAAAATTACAGGGTCGAGCTGGAGCTGCAGGAGCACAAGCGCGAGGCCGCTAACGCCTGAGACATATTCCAGCCGCCGAGCCCCAGCCTGCTTGAACCGCCACAAGCAGGCTGTAGCCATTCGTTGCGTTCTCAGGCGATAGGGATTGTCGTCAAATAAAGATTCTCGTCAATGACTTGCGACGGGACAATTTCGACGATATCGCCGTTCTCAAGTCTTGCAACCTCGCACTCACCACTGCCCATGCTGTCATTCCTGATGGAAAACTGGATGGAGGATGAGTGACGCTTGAAGTAGTTGAAATGCATGCCGCTCGCAATCAGAAAGTCGATTTTCGCATCCACGAGTTCGATTTCGCTATCACGCTCACCGTCTTTCTGCGCGATGTAATCGAGACACAGATTGATGCCAAACGGACAACCGGGTACCAGACTGTTCACAAACTTTGTCCCGTAACCACCAAAACAACTATGCTCTGCCTGTACACTGCTGAGACTCTTAACTTTTATCAGAACCTCATCGAATAACTTGAACGTCAAGTATTCGTTTTCCGCAGCTGCATGCTCTCCAAAATCGACACTCGACACATACCGTTTCGGCCACATCGACATGAGCGGCGTATGGACTTCGTACTCTTTATTAGTCATCGCCAGTAAGTAATTTATAACATCGTAGTAACTGACTTCGCCCTCCCCGACTTTAATCAGCGTCGCACAACTTCCGGCCAGCAAAACTATCTTGCCGTACTCTTCAACGGGCAAATCGACCATCAGCGATTTCACGTAGACGGGGACTTTCTCCAGGTAAGCGGTAGTCAGTTCGTGAAGCTCTTCTTCGCTGTCGATTTCGCGCCACGGGACGTTCCAGAAAAACTCTGGAAGGGTAAAGAACAGGCACTCCGCGCCCGGACAGATCTCACGTGACGCCCGCGCCGCGATCTCGATTTTCCGGCGTGTCTCAGCGACGCGGATATCCAGCTCGCTGGTTACATAATCGGTGATGGATTGATGGGGCGCGCGCACATTCGAAAAATTTGAGGTAAACATAGGCTGACGCAAAGAAGCTATGTTGATATCCATTATTAATATCCCTAAGTGATCTAATTAAAATTCATTCTCCCGAGACAAAAAAACACGCATTCGGCTAACTACCGACCACCGAGCCAAACAAGCGCAATTAATTTTCCGAACAAAGAAAACCCGAAAGATCGTAGCGATACGCTCTTTCGGGTTCAATGCATTACTTGAGCAATACTTTAGTTGATGTGTCTGAACTTCATTACCACATCAGATCATCAGGAATCTGATAAGCCGCGTACGGATCGTCTTCGACGCTGACTTCTTCCGTCTGCACATTCAGCTGCACGATGCGCTGTGGATCGCGCTCCTGAATCTTCAGCGCCGCTTCACGAGGGATTACTTCGTAACCGCCGGCGTAATGCACGATCGCCAGCGAGCCGCTGCTTAGTTTGTTGCGCATCAGCGTATTGACGGAGATGCGCTTGACCTTCTTGTCGTCGACGAAGTTGTAGTAGTCCTCGGTGGTCAGCTTGGGCAGGCGCGAGACTTCGATCAATTGCTTGACCTGGGCGGCGCGGGCCTTCGCTTCGGCCTTCTCTTGCTGCTGGCGGTTCAGCTCCTGGTCGCGCTTGACCTTCTCGGCCATGGCTTCCTGAGCGGCACGCTGCTGGGAGTCATCGAGTTCGATCTGACCTTTGTGGGCCAGACGTTGCTGCTTCTGCTTCTCTTTGCCGACCTGTTTGGCCTGCTTTTGATTGACCAGCCCTGCTTTGAGCAACTGGTCGCGAAGGGAAATGCTCATGGTGCTTATTTCTCACTTAGGCAACTGCTCAACCGCAGCTGGGCAAATTCTTTTCCTGACGTTTGGCTTCGCCCCACAAGGCGTCCAACTCTTCTAGGGTGCAATCTTCTATGGGACGGTGGGTGTCGCGCAATGCCTGTTCGATAAATCGGAAGCGTCTTTCAAACTTTGAGTTCGCGCCGCGCAGTGCGGTTTCCGGATCGACCTTGAGATGCCGTGCCAGATTGACCACGGAAAACAGCAGGTCGCCGACTTCATCGGCAATCGCTGCGGGGTCATTGTCGGCCATGGCTTCGAGTATTTCATCGAGCTCTTCGCGAACCTTGTCGAGCACCGGCAAGGCGTCCGGCCAGTCGAAACCGACCTGCCCCGCGCGCTTCTGCAGTTTTGCCGAACGGGACAGCGCTGGCAACGCGGCAGGCACGTCGTCGAGCAAGGACAACTGCTGCGGCGCCGAAGACTTCTCGGCGCGTTCTTCAGCCTTGATCTCTTCCCAGCGTTGTTTGACCTGCTCTTCATTCAGACGCGGGATGTCCAGCTGCGCATACAGATCACCGGTGGGGAACACGTGAGGATGACGGCGGATCAGCTTGCGCGTGATGCTGTCGACCACGCCATCGAATTCGAAGCGCCCTTCTTCCCGGGCCAGTTGGCTGTAATAAACCACCTGGAACAACAAGTCGCCCAACTCCCCCTGCAAATGATCGAAGTCCCCGCGCTCGATGGTGTCGGCGACTTCGTAGGCCTCTTCCAGGGTGTGCGGGACGATGGTCGCGTAGGTTTGCTTGATGTCCCACGGGCAGCCGTATTGCGGGTCGCGCAGGCGGTTCATCAGGTGCAACAGATCTTCAAGTGAATACATCTTTTATCAATCTCTACATACCTGTAGGAGCGAGGCTTGCCCGCGAAGGCGGTGTTTCAGGTATGCCGCCTTCGCGGGCAAGCCTCGCTCCTACAGTCACCATCAATTTCCGTGCAGGTCTCTCACGGTGTGCGGTTACGCCGGGTTTCGATGATGTTCGGCAACTGGGAAATCCGCCCCAGCAACCGTCCCAACGCATCCAGCCCCGGAATCTCGATGGTCAGGGACATCAACGCCGTGTTGTCCTCTTTGTTCGAACGGGTGTTGACCGCCAGCACGTTGATCCGCTCGTTGAGCAGCACCTGCGACACGTCACGCAACAGACCGGAACGGTCGTAGGCGCGGATGATGATGTCCACCGGATAGGTGAGCACCGGCACCGGCCCCCAACTGACCTGGATGATCCGCTCTGGCTCGCGTCCGGCCAGTTGCAGCACCGAGGCGCAATCCTGACGGTGAATGCTCACGCCACGGCCCTGGGTGATGTAACCGACGATCGCGTCCCCCGGCAACGGCTGGCAGCAGCCGGCCATCTGGGTCATCAGGTTGCCCACTCCCTGGATCTGAATGTCGCCGCGCTTGCCCGGTTTGTAGCCGGTGGCTTTACGTGGGATCAGTTCCAGCTGTTCGTTGCCGCGTTCCGGCTCGACCAGTTGCTGCGCCAGGTTCACCAATTGCGCCAGACGCAAATCGCCTGCACCCAATGCGGCGAACATGTCCTCGGCGGTCTTCATGTTGGCCTTCTCGGCCAGCTTGTCGAAGTCCACCTGCGGCAGGCCGAGGCGATTGAGTTCGCGCTCGAGCAAGGTTTTACCGGCCGCGACGTTCTGATCGCGGGCCTGCAATTTGAACCAGTGAACGATCTTCGCCCGCGCCCGCGAGGTGGTGATGTAACCCAGGTTCGGGTTCAGCCAGTCGCGGCTCGGAGTGCCGTGCTTGCTGGTGATGATCTCGACCTGTTCACCGGTTTGCAGGCTGTAGTTGAGCGGCACGATCCGCCCGTTGATCTTGGCGCCGCGGCAGTTATGACCGATTTCGGTGTGCACGCGATAGGCAAAGTCCAGCGGTGTCGCGCCCTTCGGCAAGTCGATGGCGTGACCGTCCGGGGTAAAGATGTAAACCCGGTCCGGCTCGATATCGACCCGCAGTTGTTCGGCAAGGCCACCAATATCACCCAGCTCTTCGTGCCACTCGAGCACCTGACGCAGCCAGGAGATTTTCTCTTCGTAGTGGTTCGAGCCGGACTTGACGTCGGTGCCTTTGTATTTCCAGTGGGCGCAAACCCCCAGCTCGGCTTCTTCGTGCATCGCATGGGTGCGGATCTGCACTTCCAGCACCTTGCCTTCAGGGCCGATTACCGCGGTGTGCAGTGAGCGGTAGCCGTTCTCTTTCGGGTTGGCGATGTAGTCGTCGAACTCTTTCGGGATGTGCCGCCACAGCGTGTGAACAATGCCGAGCGCCGTGTAGCAGTCGCGCATTTCCGGCACCAGCACGCGAACCGCGCGCACGTCATAGATCTGGCTGAATTCCAGACCCTTGCGCTGCATTTTGCGCCAGATCGAATAGATGTGTTTGGCACGGCCGCTGATGTCGGCATCGACGCCGGTGGCCTGCAACTCGTCTTTGAGTTGGGTCATGACGTCGGCGATAAAGCGTTCGCGATCCAGCCGCCGCTCGTGGAGCAACTTGGCGATCTGCTTGTACTGGTCGGGCTCAAGGTAACGGAAGGACAAGTCCTCCAGTTCCCACTTGATATGACCGATGCCGAGGCGGTGGGCGAGCGGCGCGTAAATGTCGAAGACTTCACGGGCGACGCGGTTGCGCTTCTCGTCGTCGGCGGTTTTCACCGCGCGGATCGCACAGGTGCGCTCGGCCAGTTTGATCAGCGCGACGCGCACGTCGTCGACCATGGCCACGAGCATTTTGCGCAGGTTTTCCACCTGGCCTTGAGTGCCCAGCACCAGGGATTGACGGGGGCTCAGGCTGGCGCTGATTGCCGCCATGCGCAACACGCCGTCGATGAGTTTGGCGACCACCGGACCGAAGCGCTGGCTGACCGCCGGCAACTGGATCTGGCCTTCGCGCACGCCGCGGTACAGCACCGCTGCGACCAACGAGTCCTGGTCGAGTTTGAGGTCGGCGAGAATCTCGGCGATCTCAAGGCCCGTGCGAAAACTCGAGGTCCCTTCGGACCACAGATTCTTCGCCGCATTGGCTTGTTGTTCGGCCTCGCGAGCGAACTCGCAGGCTTCCTTCAAGGCTTCGCGATCCAGTGCCAGATCGACACTGACCGCATGATCGAGCCAAGCCTCGAGGTTGATACTGCCGTCAGTGTTGATCGGCTGGTGTGCTCTCACCTGTACCATCTTGCTTACCTTCCCTACGACGCAGATTCAATGCGTCAAATCGCTGACCTTCGCTGCCCGTGTGCACTCGCGGGGCTAAGACGAATGCGCTTTGCACGAGCGGGTCAGTCGGACCAGACGAGCCGTCCTAGCTCGCTTCAAATAACGCCATGGCCTCGACATGTGCCGTCTGAGGAAACATATCGAGAATCCCGGCACGTTTTAACCGGTAGCCCTGCTTGATCAATTCGACTGTGTCGCGCGCCAGCGTTGCCGGGTTGCATGACACATACACCAATCGTTTGGCGCCCAGGGACGCCAGCTTGCGCACCACCTCGAAAGCACCGTCGCGAGGTGGGTCCAAGAGTACCGCACAAAAGCCTTCATCGGCCCATTCAGCATCGGCCAAAGGCTGGGATAAATCGGCCTGAAAAAACTTCACGTTATGCAGATTATTGCTGACAGCATTTGCGGCGGCACGCTCGACCATCGCCTGCACGCCCTCCACCGCCACCACTTCGCGAACGGTTTTGGCCAGCGGCAAGGCAAAGTTGCCCAACCCACAAAACAGGTCCAGAACCCGTTCATCAGATTTCGGCGCCAACCATGCCAACGCCTGGGCGACCATCGCTTCGTTGACCCCGGCGTTGACCTGAATGAAATCTCCCGGCCGATACGCCAGGTTCAAGTCCCACTGTTCAAGGCGATAGCCCAGCGACTGATCGGCCTCGACCGGTTGCGGCTCGCCGTCGCCATGCAGCCACAACTGGGCTTCATGGAACGCGCAGAATTCCTTGAGGATGGTCATGTCGGCTTCGGACAACGGCGCCATGTGCCGCAGCAATACCGCCAATGACGAACCGCTGAACAACTCCACATGTCCCAGTGCCTGAGGTTTGCTCAAGCGCCGCAGCATCTCCGGCAAGCGGGTCATGATCGGTTGCAAGGGCTGTACCAGCACCGGGCATTCGTTGATGGCGACGATGTCCTGACTACCGGCAGCGCGGAAGCCGACTTCGAGTTTTTTCGCTTTCATGTCCCAACGCACCGCCACTCGGGCGCGACGACGGTAGCCGAATTCCGGACCGCTCAACGGCGCTGCCCACTCTTCAGGTTCGACACCGGCAACCCGCGACAATTGCTCGGCGAGCATGCGCTGTTTCAGGGCGAGCTGTTCGTTGTGGGGCAAATGCTGCACGCTGCAACCGCCACAACGACCGGCATGAGCGCACGGTGCCGGGCGGCGTAATTCACTGGCCTGGAACACGCGCTCGGTGCGTGCCTCGACCACTTTGCCGTGGGCACCCAAGACCCGCGCCTCAATGTCTTCACCGGCCAATGCGCCGATGACGAACCAGGTGCGACCTTCGAAAAACGCGATACCGCGACCGTCATTGGCCAGGCGCTCGATGGTCAAGCGCTGCTTTTTGCCGGTCGGGACTTGCGGGGCCTTGCTGCCGCCCGTGGGCTGGAAGCGCAGGCCTCTCTCTTGCTTGGCCATCAGTTGGGCGCGTCGAAAATGCCGGTCGACAAGTAACGGTCGCCACGGTCGCAAATGATCGCGACGATCACCGCGTTTTCAACTTCTTTGGACAGACGCAGCATCGCCGCCACGGCACCGCCCGAGGACACGCCGCAGAAGATGCCTTCTTCGCGCGCCAGACGACGGGTCACGTCTTCCGCTTCGCTTTGCGCCATGTCGACGATCCGGTCCACGCGCTCGGCCTGGTAGATCTTCGGCAGGTATTCCTGCGGCCAGCGACGGATGCCCGGAATCGCCGAGCCTTCCATCGGTTGCAGCCCGATGATCTGCACGTTGTCGTTCTGCTCTTTCAAGTAGCGCGAAACGCCCATGATGGTGCCGGTGGTGCCCATCGAGCTGACAAAATGCGTGATGGTGCCTTCGGTCTGACGCCAGATTTCCGGACCGGTGGTGGTGTAATGCGCTTCAGGGTTGTCCCCGTTGGCGAACTGATCCAGCACCTTGCCGCGGCCTTCAGCTTCCATTCGCTGGGCGAGGTCGCGAGCGCCTTCCATGCCTTCTTCCTGACTGACCAGAATCAGCTCGGCGCCATAGGCCGTCATCGCGGCTTTACGCTCGGCGCTGGAGTTGTCCGGCATGATCAGGATCATCTTGTAACCCTTGATCGCGGCAGCCATCGCCAGGGCGATCCCGGTGTTGCCCGAGGTCGCTTCGATCAGCGTGTCGCCGGCATGGATCTGCCCGCGCAATTCGGCGCGAGTGATCATCGACAGCGCTGGACGGTCCTTGACCGAACCCGCTGGATTGTTCCCTTCAAGCTTGAGCAAAAGGGTATTGCTGGTGGCGCCAGGCAGGCGCTGCAAACGGACCAGCGGAGTGTTGCCGACGCAATCGGCGATGGTTGGGTACTGCAAGGTCATGGCGTATTCGCAATCCAGACTGCGGGGGCGCCTATCATACCGGCAAACGTGCGCAGGCCATATCACGCAAAGTAAGGGGCTTATGGCGAATGGGAATAAGGGTGGGTTTGTATTGAATGTGAGGCCCATCGCGGGCAAGCCCGCTCCCAGAGGGTTTGGAGTTGATCACGTAATTGGTGGCAGACACACATTACCTGTGGGAGCGGGCTTGCTCGCGAAAGCGGTGGGTCAGGCAACATCAATGTTTACTGTGCCGCCGTCTTCGCGAGCAAGCCCGCTCCCACATGGATTGCGCTTAACTGACCGGCATTGGGGCTTGCCCGCGAAGGCGTCAGCACTGAACTGGCCGACGAATGACGACATCAATTTTACGAAGATTGCCCGCATGCAAATCGCTACACTGCGCAGGTGGCGCGTGCCGGATGCATGTGCAGGTCAATAAACAGCTGGATGCGGGAGAAATGCGTGCTCAAGAAACTGGGAATTAAAGGCCGCGTGCTGTTGCTGACCCTGTTGCCGACCACCCTGATGGCGCTGGTTCTTGGCGGCTATTTCACCTGGATGCAGCAATCGGATCTGCAATCCCAACTCATGCAGCGCGGCGAAATGATTACCGAACAGCTGGCACCGCTGGTGGCCCCGGCCATGGGTCGCAAAGACAACGACCTGCTGGAACGCATCGCCACCCAGTTCCTGGAACAAACCGACGTGCGCGCGGTGACTTTCCTCGCCCCCGACCGCACACAGCTGGCCCATGCCGGCCCGACCATGCTCAATCAGGCTCCGTTGGGCAGCGGTTCACAGCTGCTGCGCCGCAGTGGCAATGACGCCACGCGCTACCTGTTGCCGGTATTCGGCAAACATCGCAACCTGGCCGGCGACCTGATCCCCGATGAAGCCGACCGCTTGCTGGGCTGGGTCGAACTCGAACTGTCACACAGTGGCATGTTGCTGCGCGGTTACCGCAGTCTGTTCGCCAGCCTGCTGCTGATCGGCGCAGGCCTGATCGGTGCGGCGCTGTTGGCGTTGCGCATGGGCCGGACCATCAACCGGCCGCTGAGCCAGATCAAACAAGCCGTGGCACAGCTCAAGGACGGTCATCTGGAAACCCGCTTGCAGCCCCTCGGCAGCCAGGAGCTGGATGAACTGGCGTCCGGCATCAACCGCATGGCCGGAACCCTGCAGAACGCTCAGGAAGAATTGCAAAACAGCGTCGACCAGGCCACCGAAGACGTGCGTCAGAACCTGGAAACCATCGAGATCCAGAACATAGAGCTGGACCTTGCGCGCAAGGAGGCCCTAGAGGCGAGCCGGATCAAATCCGAGTTCCTGGCCAACATGAGCCATGAAATCCGCACACCGCTCAATGGCATTCTCGGCTTCACCCATTTGCTGCAAAAAAGCGAATTGACCCCGCGCCAGCTCGATTACCTGGGCACCATCGAAAAATCCGCCGACAGCTTGCTGGGGATCATCAACGAGATTCTCGACTTCTCGAAAATCGAGGCCGGCAAACTGGTGCTCGATCATATTCCGTTCAACCTGCGCGACCTGCTGCAAGACACCTTGAACATCCTTGCCCCGGCAGCCCACGCCAAAGAGCTTGAGCTGGTGAGCCTGGTTTATCGCGATACGCCCTTGTCGCTGGTGGGCGATCCGCTGCGACTCAAGCAGATTCTCACCAACCTTGTGAGCAACGCGATCAAGTTCACCCGCGAAGGCACCATCGTCGCCCGGGCCATGCTCGAAGAAGAGCATGAAGACAGCGTACAACTGCGCATCAGTATTCAGGACACCGGCATTGGCCTGTCGAATCAGGACGTGCGCGCCTTGTTCCAGGCTTTCAGCCAGGCCGATAACTCGCTGTCCCGGCAACCTGGCGGCACCGGCCTGGGGCTGGTGATTTCCAAACGCCTGATCGAACAGATGGGCGGCGAGATCGGCGTCGACAGCACACCGGGTGAAGGCTCGGAATTCTGGATCAGCCTGAGCCTGCCCAAAACCCGCGACGACGCCGAAGACCTGCCCGGGCCCCCCTTGCTCGGTAATCGGGTGGCGGTGTTGGAAAACCATGAGCTGGCCCGTCAGGCCTTGCAGCATCAACTGGAAGACTGCGGCCTGGCAGTCACACCCTTCAATACCCTGGAAAGCCTGGCCAATGGCGTGACCAGCGCCCATCAGACCGATCAGGCCATCGGTCTGGCAGTGCTCGGCATCACCAGCAACGACATGCCGCCAGAGCGCCTCAACCAGCATATCTGGGACCTCGAACACCTGGGCTGCAGAGTGTTGGTGCTGTGCCCGACCACCGAACTGACGCTGTTCCACCTCTCGGTGCCCAACCCACACAGCCAGCTGCAGTCCAAACCGGCCTGCACGCGCAAACTGCGTCGGGCCCTGTCCGATATGGTCAACCCGCGCCAGCAGCGCAGCGACCCCGGCGAACCGCTTTCCAGCCGCGCGCCGAAGGTCCTTTGCGTCGACGACAACCCGGCCAATCTGCTGCTGGTGCAAACCCTGCTCGAAGACATGGGCGCCAAGGTGCTCGCGGTGGAAAGCGGTTGTGCCGCGGTCAAGGCCGTGCAGAACGAGACCTTCGACTTGGTGCTGATGGACGTGCAGATGCCCGGCATGGATGGACGCCAAAGCACCGAAGCCATTCGCCAGTGGGAAAGCGAGCGGCATTGCACGCCATTGCCGATCGTTGCCCTCACCGCCCACGCAATGGCCAACGAAAAACGCGCATTGCTGCAAAGCGGCATGGATGACTACCTGACCAAACCCATCAGCGAACGGCAACTGGCGCAGGTGGTGTTGAAATGGACCGGCCTGGCATTGCGCAATCTGGGGCCGGAACGTTCCAGCGAGAGCAACAATGGTAATGACTTGCAGGTGCTCGATCACGACGAAGGCCTGCGCCTGGCGGCTGGCAAGGCCGATCTGGCGGCGGATATGCTGGCAATGCTCCTGGCTTCCCTGGAAGCCGACCGCGAGGCCATCCGCGTCGCCCGTGAAGCCAATGACCAGAATGCGCTGATCGAGCGGGTCCATCGCCTGCATGGAGCGACCCGTTATTGCGGCGTCCCGCAACTGCGCGCCGCCTGCCAGCGCAGTGAAACCCTACTCAAGCAACAGGACCCGAAAGCCCCTGGCGCGCTGGAAGAACTCGAACGAGCCATCAATCGCCTGGCCGCCCAGGCGCGCATCAATGCCTGATGCAGCGCAATAACGCTGGGCACCTTGAAGGCTAAGCTCAGGCTTTTGTAGCAGCTGCCGAAGGCTGCGTTCGGCGGCGAAGCCGTCGTCAAATCAGACGCTGCGGTCTTTAGGTAAACCGCGGATACAGGTTTCACGACGGCTGCGCCGCCGAACGCAGGCTTCGCCAGCTGCTACACATCCAGGAGGACAACATGCGCACGATTCTTTTCAGCAGCCAGACCTACGACCGCGACAGTTTTCTGAGTACCGACCTGCCCGCCGGCATCGAGCTGCATTTCCAGCCGGCGCGCCTGAGCCTCGACACGTTGGCGCTGGCGGAGCATCACGAAGTGGTCTGTGCCTTCATCAATGATGACCTTAGCGCTCCGGTACTCGAACGTCTGGCCGCGGGCGGCACACGTCTGATCGCCCTGCGCTCGGCCGGTTACAATCATGTCGATCTGGCGGTGGCCAAACGTCTGGGGCTGGCGATTGTGCGGGTTCCGGCCTACTCGCCTCACGCAGTGGCCGAACACGCGGTGGCGCTGATTCTGGCGCTTAACCGCCGACTGCACCGTGCCTACAACCGTACGCGCGAAGGGGATTTCAGCTTGCACGGGCTGACCGGTTTCGACCTCGTGGGCAAGACCGTCGGCGTCGTCGGCACCGGGCAGATCGGCGCGACCTTCGCGAAAATCATGAACGGCTTCGGCTGCCGGTTGCTGGCCTGTGATCCTTACCCGAACCCGCAAGTCGAAGCGCTCGGCGCACGCTACCTGAGCTTGCCGCAACTGCTGGCCGAGTCGCAGATCATCAGCCTGCATTGCCCGCTCAACGAACAGAGCAAACACTTGATCAATAGCGAGTCACTGGCGCACATGCAGCCCGGCGCAATGTTGATCAACACCGGGCGCGGCGGTCTGGTGGACACGCCGGCGCTGATCGATGCATTGAAGGACGGCCAATTGGGCTATCTGGGGCTGGACGTGTATGAAGAGGAAGCGCAGCTGTTCTTCGAGGATCGGTCCGACCTGCCGCTGCAGGACGATGTGCTGGCGCGCCTGCTGACCTTTCCGAATGTCATCATCACGGCGCACCAGGCCTTCCTCACCCGCGAAGCCTTGGGCGCAATTGCCGCGACCACCCTGCAGAACATCGCGGCCTGGGCGGCCGGTTCGCCACAGAATCAGGTCGAAAGCTGATCGACTCAAGCCTTGGACAACAGGAACATCAAAGCCAACCAGCCGAAGCCCAGCAAGCGCTGCCCCAGCGAATGCCCGCGACGCAGCAGGAACCAGACAAAAAACGGCGGCAGTAAGAAAATCATCAGTTTCAGCCAGAGTTCCACTGGACGCGGCCCGCCGGGTGCCAGTGCCGGAATCTGTGCCTCGACTTCGACGTTACGTTTGCGCCCGAAAGCGGCGGGGGTCACCCTGGGCACGCTCTCATTGGTCGGTAAACGCCCGAAAGAAAGGGGCGTCTGCGTTGCCGTCGACGTGGCGGCTTCTGCCACCGCAGGTGCACCGCAATGAATGCAAGCAGGCGCCGTGGAACTGATGCGTTGCTTGCACTCAAAACATTCAATCAACGCCATTTCTGTTCCTTAGAGATGCAAAAGCGGCAGTGTGCCATGACTCGGCAGGTCATTTGAACCAGATCGAAGGTTACATGCCCGCGCCATGCTGCGTTCATGCCCGTGCTAGCATATCGCGCATATTTGGAGGACCCATGGTCGAACACGATTTTCGCTATAGCCTGATGAACCCGCAACACACCCTCACCGAATGCCGCGCCCTTGTGCCGGGGCGTTATCAAGTCACCGGCAACGGCGGCTCGATTCGTAATAACGACGTGCTGGTAGTGACCCTTAAAGGCAGCAAGGACTTGTCCATGCGCCTGACCGTCGAAACGGTTCGCCATCTGATCAACCCGCCGGGCCAATGGGTCGCGGTGGCCAGTGGTCCGGTGTTCGGCGAAATGGCGATCCACACCTGGAAAGTCAACTGCGACAGCTGCGCCAAAGAGCTGAGCTTTGAGTTCGCGGTCGACGCCAAGCTGGGCAACAAGGCGGAAAAACCGGCGGCCACTGCGCGCATTGCCGAGCTGGGCTGGGCCACAGTTGCCGACAAACACCTGTGCAAGAAGTGCCAGGAGCCTGCGTGATGAAACGCCTTGCTCTGACCGCCATGGCCGGCGCCAGTCTGTTGGGCTGCGTCGCCGAACCGGTGCAATTGCAACACAACCGCAGCTATATTCTGGAATGGATCGGCGAGCGTCCGTTGATGGACTACAGCCATCTGACCATTACCCTCGATGAAGACGGTCGGGCCTATGGCAATGGCGGCTGCAACCACTGGTTCGCGCCGTATACCCTGGAAGGCGACAAGCTGAGCTTCGGCAAAATCGGCAGCACCCGCAAAATGTGTGCGCCGGCGTTGATGGAGCAGGAAAAACGCTTCCTGCAGGCGCTGGAAAACGTGCAGCGCTGGGATGTTTCACCGATCGACCAGATGCGCTTCTGGCCGGCGCAAGGCAAACCGTTGCGTTGGTGGCTTGAAGAGGGTTGATCCTCTCGCTCCGATCGTTCCCACGCTCTGCGTGGGAATGCCGCCCGGGACGCTCCGCGTCCCTTTGTAAATCGTGACGCAGAGCGTCACAGGATGCGTTCCCACGCAGAGCGTGGGAACGATCAGCGCACTCAGTTCTTCGCCTGCAACGCCTCAAGCTTCGCCATCACCCCCGCCGCCGTCTGCTCGCCCATCAACTGTTCCCGCACCTTGCCCTTGTCATCGATGATGTAAGTCACCGGCAGCGCTTCACTGCGCGGCAATTCGAAAAGGTCGGCCGGGTCTTGGGCGAGCACGGTGAAGGCGATCCCCAGTTTCTCGCTGGCGCTTTTCAGCTCTTCGCCCTGAACATTGTCGAAGTTGACCCCGAACACACCGATCTTCTTGCCCTTGAGCTGCTCGGCCAGCACATTCAACTCGGGAATCTCGGTACGGCACGGGCCGCACCATTCGGCCCAGTAATTGAGCACCAGCCATTGTTTGTCCAGACGTTCGGCGGCGACCTTCTGGCCATTCTGGTCGGTGCCATAGTCGTTGCCGCAGCCCCCCAACAATAACGCCCCCATGATCGCCAATGCCGCTGCCAGTCGCCTTGTCATGTCTCGATCCTTGTCAAAAATGGAATGCACCTGCGACCCATCGCCTCCCAAGGTTCTGGATTACGCGCCGCACAGTTAGAATAGCCGCCACCTTACGCAAGATGCGACCCGCAAATGACCGATCTGACGCTTTATCACAACCCGCGCTGCTCGAAATCCCGCGGTGCGCTCGAACTGCTCCAAGGTCGTGGCGTGGCCCTGACCGTGGTCCGCTACCTGGAAACCCCGCTGGACGCCGCGCAAATCCAGAGCCTGCTGAGCAAGCTCGGCATCAGCGCCCGGCAATTGCTGCGCACCGGCGAGGACGAGTACAAAACCCTCAACCTGGCCGACAGCAGCCTGAGCGAGGCGCAATTGATCGCTGCCATTGCCGCGCACCCGAAACTCATGGAGCGCCCGATTCTCGAAGTCGGCGACAAAGCCATCATCGGCCGTCCGCCGGAGAATGTGCTGGAGTTGCTGCCGTGAGTGCGCCATACATTCTGGTTCTGTATTACAGCCGCAGTGGCTCGACCAATGAAATGGCCCGGCAGATTGCCCGTGGTGTCGAGCAGGCCGGCCTTGAAGCCCGGTTGCGGACGGTGCCGGCGATTTCCAGTGAATGCGAAGCCGTGTCACCGGACATTCCCGATGAAGGCGCGCTGTACGCCAGCCTCGACGACTTGAAGAACTGCGCCGGCCTGGCCCTCGGCAGCCCGACCCGCTTCGGCAACATGGCTGCACCGTTGAAGTATTTTCTCGATGGCACCAGCAACCTGTGGCTGACCGGCGCCCTGGTGGGCAAACCGGCCGGGGTCTTCACCTCCACCGCGAGCCTGCACGGCGGCCAGGAAACCACGCTGCTGTCGATGATGTTGCCGTTGTTGCACCACGGCATGCTGATCACCGGCCTGCCTTACAGCGAGTCGGCGCTGCTGGAAACCCGCGGTGGCGGCACGCCTTATGGCGCCAGCCATCACGCCGGTGCCGATGGCAAAAGCGGTTTGAATGAACACGAAGTTGCGCTGTGCCGGGCCTTGGGCCTGCGGTTGGCGAAGACTGCGCAAAAGTTGGTGAGCTGACATGGCCAAAAAGCCGAAGATTCTGCCTTCCATCGAATGGCTCGAACCGCGAGTACGGGCGATGCGCGTCATCAGCCTGCTGTGCTTTTTCGGCCTGGTGGGACTGCTCTGCGTCTACTACCTGGTATTCGCCGACCTGCATGGCGCGCGGCCGTGGGTGATTCTGCTGATCGAACTGGTGCCGCTATTGTTGATGGCGCCGGGGATGATTGTCGGCAGCGCCCGTGGGCATTCGTGGATGTGTTTTGTGGTGAACCTGTATTTCATGAAGGGCGCATTGGCCGCCTATGACCCGAACCGGCAGTTGTTCGGTTTACTGGAAATGGGCGCGAGCCTGGCGGTGTTCTGCTCGGCAATGTTGTATGTGCGGTGGCGGTTTCAGTTGAATCGCAAGTTGGCGGGTGAAGGCGAAACCTCCGTCGCCTGAACTGACGCCTTCGCGGGCAAGCCTCGCTCCTACAGGTAATGCGGTGCTCTTGTAGGAGCGAGGCTTGCCCGCGAAGGCCGCAACACGGTTTCAATGATTCACTGTGTAAGCCAGCATCATCGAAATCTGGCTCATCGGCCGTCCACCGCTCTCTTCGTGCCATTGGTTGAACGCAGCCTGCACTGTGGCCATGTCCCGCAAACTGGTCGGCACCTTGTCGACGATTTTCTGCGCACTCAGCGCTGCCACCACGTCGTAGCTCGGCACGAAGGTGTCCTTGCCGACCATACGCAAGAATCGCGGTGCCGATAACCCGCCCAATTGATGCCCGTGTTTTTTCAGATAGGTCCACAAGCCGACGATGTCGGTCACCGGCCATTCGGCGATCAGGGCACCAAAGCTGCCCTTCTCATGGGCCACGTCCAGAATGAACTGCGCATTGCGCGGCACGCTCTTGAGCTTGCCCAGGTGGCGGATGATTCGCGCGTCCTGCATCAAGCGCTCGAGATGCTCGGCGCTCATCAGCACGACTTTTTCCGGGTCGAACTTGAAGAACACCTCTTCGAAGGCCGGCCACTTGGCGTCCACCAGGCTGTGCTTGAGCCCGGCGCGGAACACCCGCAACGCCATGGTCGACAGGTAGCGGTCATCGCTGATCTTGCGCAATTGCGCCGGGGTCTTGGGAACGGGCAGATGGGCTTCCAGTTCAGCCGCCGAACCGAAGCGGTTCAAGCAGTATTCGTTCAGCCACTTGTAATCGCGCATGCCCTCTCCTGAGGTTAACGAAAAACCTGGGGGAGCGGGCTTGCTCGCGAATGCGGTGTGTCATTCAACATAGATGTCGGATGGCACACCGCATTCGCGAGCAAGCCCGCTCCCACATTTTGTTTAGAGATTTACTACGTTGACGAACCGCGATGCGGCGGTTTCATCGATGCGCAGGTTGGTGAAGTCAAACAGGTTGCGGTCCGCCAGTTGCGACGGGATCACGTTCTGCAAGCTGCGGAAAATGCTTTCGGTGCGGCCCGGCGTCTTGTGTTCCCATTCCTGCAGCATCTCTTTAACCACCTGGCGTTGCAGGTTTTCCTGGGAGCCGCAGAGGTTGCACGGGATGATCGGGAATTGCTTGAGGTCCGAGTAAGCCTGAATGTCTTTTTCATTGCAGTAGGCCAGTGGGCGGATCACCACGTTGCGACCGTCGTCGGCGCGCAGCTTCGGCGGCATGGCCTTGAGCGAACCGTTGAAGAACATGTTCAGGAAGAACGTCTCGACAATGTCGTCACGGTGATGACCGAGGGCCATTTTGGTCGCGCCGATTTCATCGGCAAAGGTGTAGAGCGTGCCGCGACGCAGGCGTGAGCACAGCGAGCAGGTGGTCTTGCCTTCCGGGATCAGCTCCTTGACCACTGAATAAGTGTCTTTCTCGACGATGTGATACTCGATGCCCAGTTCTTTGAGGTAAGCCGGCAGCACGTGCTCGGGAAAGCCTGGCTGCTTCTGGTCCATGTTCACGGCCACGATCTCGAACTTGATCGGGGCGACCTTCTGCAAATGCATCAGCACGTCGAGCAGGGTGTAGCTGTCCTTGCCACCGGACAGGCAAACCATGACCTTGTCGCCGTCTTCAATCATGTTGAAATCGGCGACAGCCTCACCCGCCTGACGGCGAAGGCGCTTTTGCAGTTTGTTCTGGTTGACCGTAAGAGTGCCCATGACGCGAAATCCGTGAGGTGTGACGAAAGGCCGGCATTTTACGCAAAAACCCTTTCGGGGCGAAGAGCCCGAATTTTCCAAAGAAATTATGCGCCATCGCACCCTTTGTAGCAGCTGGCGAAGCCTGCGTTCGGCGGCGAAGCCGTCGTCAATCAAATCTATGCGGTTTGCCTGACATACAGAGGTGGATGGTTTACGACGGCTTCGCCGCCGACGCAGGCTTCGCCAGCTGCTACAGAACAGACCCGGCGGCGATTAACAAGTGTGTTTACAGCGCGATTTGCTCTAAGCCCCTCGCACTATTACCAGCAACTACTTTCTATACTGCGGCATAAGGTCGCACACATATTCAGACCTGTACTTACCTGGCCACTTTGGCCCGTAAGCGCTCCGCTGGGGGGCGATGGCAACAACAAGAGGAGTGACTGGCATGATCCATCACGTAGTGGGGCTCTTCACCCACCCTGACCAGGAATGGAAAGAAATCCGTGGCGACCAGGAGGAAAGCATCAGCCACATGTACCTCACGCATACCCTGATTCTGGCGGCGATCCCTGCCGTGTCGGCGTTTATCGGCACCACACAGGTCGGCTGGGTCATTGGTAACCGGGCGCCGGTGATGCTGACCATGGAAAGCGCGCTGTGGATGACCATCATGTCGTACCTGGCGATGCTCGGCGGTGTTGCGGTGATGGGCGCGTTCATCCACTGGATGGCTCGCACCTATGACGCCAACCCGAGCCTGGCACGCTGTGTCGCGTTTGCCACCTATACCGCAACGCCACTGTTCATCGGCGGTCTGGCGGCGCTGTATCCGCACATGTGGCTGGGAATGATCGTCGGCACCGCCGCCATCTGCTACACGGTGTACCTGCTGTATGTGGGCCTGCCGACGTTCATGAACATTCCGTCGGACGAGGGATTCCTGTTCTCAAGCTCGGTGCTCGCCGTAGGACTGGTGGTACTGGTGGCGATCATGGCGTTCACGGTAATTGTCTGGGGACTCGGCGTGGGGCCGGTCTATACCAATTAGCAACACACCAAAAACAAGATCTGCCAACACAGGCCGCCGCAAGGCGGCCTTCTACTCTCTAAGAAAGAGCAGGAGCGACGACCATTCGGCACCTGAGCGATTCGCAAGCCTTAGGGGTTGCGGCATACTCGACATCCTTGGAGATCCATCAAGCATGCCCGAGCAACTCAATACCCGCGTTGAAGACTGTTTCCAACAAGCCGAATCCTTTTTCAAACGACCTTTCAAACGCCCCGTGGTGAGCCTCAAGCTGCGCGGGCAAAAAGCCGGTGTCGCGCATTTGCACGAGAACCTGCTGCGCTTCAATCCGCAGCTGTACCGTGAAAACACCGAAGACTTCCTCAAGCAGACCGTGGCGCATGAAGTCGCGCACCTGATAGCCCATCAACTGTTCGGCGACCGCATTCAGCCACACGGCGAAGAGTGGCAACTGATCATGCGCGGTGTTTACGAACTGCCGCCCAATCGCTGCCACACCTACGACGTCAAACGCCGCAGCGTGACCCGCTACATCTACAAATGCCCGTGCCCCGACAGCGATTTCCCGTTTTCGGCCCAGCGTCATGGTCTGGTGCGGCAGGGACGGCGGTATTTGTGTCGGCGCTGTCGCAGCACCTTGGTGTTTAGCGGAGAGATGCGGGTCGAGTAACCCATGATCGTTCCCACGCTCCGCGTGGGAATGCATCCCGTGACGCTCTGCGTCACAGTGGACGCGGAGCGTCCATGGCGGCATTCCCACGCGGAGCATGGGAACGATCAATCATCCTTGGTGCCTGCACTGGCCTCATCGCGGGCAAGCCCGCTCCCACAGTGGTCGGAGTCGTTCACAAACTTTGTAATCAAAGCTGATTCCTGTGGGAGCGGGCTTGCCCGCGATTGGGCCGGTACAGCCGCTAAAGAATTACCTTGGCACGACGCAATTCCTCGATCCGCTCAACACTAAACCCCAACTCCCCCAACACCAGATCCGTATGCTCACCCAGCCCCGTTCCGATATGCCGCGGCTCAGGCAACCCGTCCGAAAATTTCAACGGGCAAGCCATCTGTGCCTGAGTCGTCCCATCGCCCCTCGGCACCTCAACCACTAATTCCCGTGCTTTCAACTGCGGATGCCGCACCGCTTCGCCCAGGCTCAACACCGGCTCGACGCACGCATCGACCCCGGCAAACAATTCACGCAACTCGGCAAAGTCATATTTTTCGAATTCAACTTTCAACGCCTCCTTGAGTGCCTGTTGCCGGGCCGGTTCGGGTGACAACCCCTCGGCTGCCAGTTCCGGCCGGCCCAATGCCGTGCAGAGTTGTTGCATGAACACCGGCTCCAGACTGCCCACCGACAACCAGCGTCCATCGCGCGAACGGTAATAGTCGTAGAAGCTGCCACCGTTGAGCATCTGGTCCTCTCTGCCCGGCTCCACGCCACAGGCCAGATACCCGGCACCGGCCATGGCGTTCAGGCTGAAAGCGCAGTCAGTCATGCTCACATCCAGATGCTGCCCCTGCCCGGTCTGCTGCCGCGCGATTACCGCCGCCAGCAGGCCGATCACCCCGTACAACGAGCCACCGGCGATATCCGCCACCTGCATGCCCAACGGCAACGGGCCGCTGTCGGCGCGGCCGGTGTAGCTCGAAAGCCCCGCCAACGCCAGGTAGTTGATGTCGTGCCCGGCGCGATCCTTGTAAGGGCCGGTCTGGCCATACCCGGTGATCGATACATAAATCAGCTTCGGGTTGATCGCCTTCAAGGCTTCATACCCCAAACCGAGCCGGTCCATCACGCCGGGACGAAACTGCTCCAGCACGATGTCGTAGTCCTGCAGCAATTGCTTGATCACCTCCAGCGCCTCGGGCTGCTTGAGGTCCATCGCCAGGCTACGCTTGTTGCGATTGAGGTACGCATGGCTGGCCGACACGCCGTGATCATGCGGCGGCAGCACCCGCAGCAGGTCCATGCGGGTCGGCGATTCGATGCGCAGCACCTCGGCGCCCATGTCTGCCAGCAGCAATGAGGCAAACGGCCCCGGCAACAGTGTCGAGAAATCCAGAACCTTGAGTGATGCCAGTGGACCGAGCATAAGTGTTCTCCAGTGCGATCCCCCAAGCCTAGGCAGCCGAGGACATTGCAGCAATCACCTTATGTGTCAGTGGCGGTGACCGTTGCGCTCAAATTGCAGGCATTAAAAAACCCGCCGAAGCGGGTTTCTTATGCAGCCTGTGTACTTACTTGACGCTGGCCGGGGTTGGGCCTTCAGCCACACCCAGGTCGTCTACTTCACGCTCGTCGGAGATACCGCGACCGCCAGAAGCCAGCTCGGTTTGCAGCGTGTCTTCGTCCAGCTCTTTCACCCACTTGGCGACCACGATGGTGGCCACGGCGTTACCAACAAGGTTGGTCAGCGCACGGGCTTCGGACATGAAACGGTCGATACCGAGGATCAACGCCAGACCGGCAACTGGCAGGGAGCCAACAGCGGACAAGGTGGCAGCCAACACGATGAAGCCACTGCCGGTCACGCCCGCAGCACCTTTCGAGGACAGCAACAACACCAGCAGCAAGGTGATCTGGGCAGTGAGGTCCATTGGGGTGTCAGTCGCCTGAGCGATGAACACTGCCGCCATGGTCAGGTAGATCGAAGTACCGTCGAGGTTGAAGGAATAACCGGTCGGGATCACCAGACCCACTACCGATTTCTTCGCACCCAGGCGTTCCATTTTGATCAGCATGCGTGGCAGCGCGGATTCCGAAGAGGAAGTACCCAGCACGATCAGCAGTTCTTCACGGATGTAGCGAATCAGCTTGATAACGCTGAAACCGTGCGCGCGGCAGATGGCGCCCAGAACCAGAAGCACGAACAGGATGCAGGTGATGTAGAAGCAGATCATCAACTGACCCAGTTGCACCAGCGAACCGACACCGTAGGCACCGATGGTGAAAGCCATCGCACCGAACGCGCCGACTGGAGCGAGCTTCATAATCATGTTGATGATGTTGAACATCACGTGAGCAAAGCGATCGATGAAGTCCAGCACCGGTTTGCCGTAGGCACCCAGGCGATGCAGGGCGAAACCGAAGATCACCGAGAACATCAACACTTGCAGGATGTCGCCGTTGGCGAACGCACCGACGATGGTGTTCGGGATCACGTTGAGGATAAAGGCAATGATGCTCTGGTCTTTACCGGCCGAGATGAAGCCAGCGATTTTAGTGGTGTCCAGAGTCGTCACGTCGATGTGCATGCCGGCGCCCGGTTGCACGACGTTGACCACGACCAGACCGATCAGCAAGGCAATGGTGGAGACGATTTCGAAGTACAGCAGCGCATAGCCGCCGGTCTTGCCGACCGATTTCATGTTCTGCATGCCGGCGATACCACTGACGACGGTACAGAAGATGATCGGTGCGATGACCATTTTGATCAGTTTGATGAACCCGTCACCCAGCGGCTTGAGGGCTACACCAGTCTGCGGGTAGAAGTGACCGAGCAGGATGCCGATAGCGATGGCAACGATCACCTGGAAATACAGGGATTTATACAGTGGCTGACGAGTCGTCATTGCAAAGTTCCTCAAGAGTGCCTCAGTAACAACATCCGTCTGTTGTCCCTGACACCTCAATTGCGAACCCTCCTGCACTGGAGGGATTTGTTTTGTCGAGCTGCGCGACGGCAGACCTCTGCGGCTTGTATCGCAAGCCCCGTGCCACCTTCGAAAAAAACCCTGCCAGCCTTGTGACATCAAGGGTTACAGGTTTTTCTTTGTCACCCATTAGCCACAACGATGTGGCGGATTTCCGCCCATCAGCCAAACCTCGTCCTGCAATTTGGCGGATATCCGCCTTGTTCATCCTCGACCGGCACCGCTACCATCCCTCGATCAGTGGACGGACCTGCCCTCTATGCGCGAACGCACCATCGCCAGCCATTTCGCTCGTGCCGCCCTCGGTGGCGCGCGTCGGCGTGGCTACGACTATTCGAGTCTGTTGCAGCAATTAGGGATCAGCCCCGAGTTGCTCGAGGAGCCGCGCGCCCGAATCGCGCCCGAGCAGTTCACCCGATTGATCCAGGGGCTGTGGCTGGCGCTGGACGATGAATACCTGGGCTTCGGGCAAGCCCCGAGCAAACCCGGCAGCTTCGCGATGATGTGCCACGCGGTGATCCACTGCCGCACACTGGAAAAAGCGCTCAATCGCGGCTTATTGTTTTACAGCCTGTTCCCCGGCGCGCCGCTTCTGACGTTGAGCCGCGAAGGCGATCTGGTTCGCCTGAGCCTCGACGATTCGCCGCTGTGGGACCCGGACCACTTCCTCAGCGAAAGCCTGTTGGTGATCTGGCATCGGTTCGGCAGTTGGCTGATCGGCCAGCGCATTCGTCTGGAGCAGGCCACGTTCAGCTACCCGAGGCCCGAACACGGGGCCGAGTACGACTTGCTGTTTTCTTGCCCGCTTGAGTTTTCTTGCGCGCAGAGCAGCCTGCTGTTTCACAGTCGTTACCTGAACATGCCGCTGTTGCAGGACGAACGAACCCTCAAACACTTTCTCGAGCGCTCCCCCGCCGACCTGCTATCGCGCCCCGACGAAGGCGACAGCTTGAGCAGCCAGTTGCGACGATTGCTCAGCCGCGACAGTGCGCGCTGGCCGGACCTGGAAGCCGTGGCCGCGCACCTGCACATCAGCCCGCAAACCTTGCGTCGGCATTTGCGCGAAGAAGGCACGAGTTTTCAGGAATTGAAGGATCAGTTGCGGCGGGATATTGCGATTTATCACCTGGGGCGCGCGGATCTGTCGTTGCAACAGATTGCCGAACAGCTGGGGTTTTCCGAACCGTCGGCGTTTCACCGGGCGTTCAAGAAATGGACGGGGTTGACGCCGGGGGCCTACCGGGCTCAAGAGCTTTAAGATCAAAAGATCGCAGCCTCGTTTCACTCGACAGCTCCTACATGGGTTTTATATTTCCCTGTAGGAGCTGTCGAGTGAAACGAGGCTGCGATCTTTTGATTCTTCTGGCTAGCCTCGCGGATCGTAGTTATCCAGCACCCGATTCACTGCCAGCTCGCCGAGCATGACCACCGATTGAATCCCCAACATCATGTTGCGATGTGGCATGCCCATCAATCCGGCGAACTCACTGAGCATCATGCTCGCTGACGCCAGGGATTCGCAGGCGTTGACCAGCAGGGTTTCGTTATCGACCTCGGCACCGACATGGTAAATGGTGCTGGGTTTGCGCTGGGTGTCTTTGGGGATGGATGGCTTGAGGTGGTAATCGAGGGCGCGGTCGGCGGCTTCGTTGAGTTTTTTGGAATCGAGGGATTCGTAGGGGGAAACGTCGTCGGTTTCCGGAGGATTTGGCGTTGGCTTGAACATAGTGAAACTCCTAATTGAAATGTAAGGAGCCTTCACCCTCGCTACCAAACGAAGGGTGGCGGCCATACGCGGGTTGGTAGACCGGCAACTAGGACCCGGCGCCCCCGAAGGAGCCCTGCGCATGACCACCATAAAACAGAGACCTGAACAGGCCTGCAAACGGTGCGCTATGCGACTAGTTAAACCGGGCTACCAAACCCGATCGCTTTTTTCAGCGACAGGCAAACGATAGAGCCCGGCCCTTAGGCGCACAAGCCGGCGGATTCTGGCGTAGTCGTAGGCAGCGGCGCAAGGATGTGTAGCCTGGGAGAGTATCTGGAAGTGTCGTTTAAACAGTGCTTGTTTAGTGGTCTGACATCGAGCCTTGTGGTGGCTGTACCGGCCTCATCGCGAGCAGGCTCGCACATTGGATCTGCGGCGTTCGCAAAAAATGGACTCACTGCAAATCCCCTGTGGGAGCGAGCCTGCTCGCGAAGAGGCCCGAAAGAACACCATCAATCCAAGGGATCAAACCACCGGAAAATGAATCCGGAACGCCGCCCCGCCCATCGCAGAATCCCCCAGCGTCAGCTTGGCGCTGTAGCTTTCGATGATGTCCTTGACCACCGCCAACCCGATCCCCTGCCCCGGATGCTGGCGATCCAGCCGCTCTCCGCGCTGCAGAATCCGCGCACGCTGATCCGGTGGTACGCCCGGCCCGTCGTCCTCGACGCACAACTCAATCCCGCTGAGGGTTTCGCGCACGCTGATACGCACTTCGCTCAGGCACAGGCGATAGGCGTTTTCCAGCAAGTTGCCCATCATTTCCAGCAAGGCGCCTTGCTCGATCGGCACGTAGCACTGCTCCGGCAGGTCGAAGGCGACCCGCACGTTTTTGTCGCGGTAGACCTTGTCCAGGGTGTCACAGAGGCTTTGCAGCACCGGGCGCAGGCGTACTTGATGGCGCACCAGACCGCTTTTGCGCAGGCTGGCGCGTTGCAGCTGATAGCCGATCTGCTGGCTCATGCGTTCGATCTGGGTTTGCAGCACCCAGGCCTGCTCGCGCTCTTGCGGCTTTTGCGCCATGTCTTCGCTGACCCCTTGCAACACCGTCAGCGGGGTTTTCAGGCTGTGAGCCAGGTCGTCGAGAGAATCGCGATAACGGCTGCGCTGTTCGCGCTCGCTGTGCAACAAGCGGTTGAGCGAGCCAGTCAGGCGCAGCAGTTCACGCGGGTGTTGTTCGCTGAGGCTTTCCCGGGTGCCGCTTTCGATCTGGTCCAGCTCCTGGCTCAGCCGACGCAACGCCTGCAAGCCCCAGGTCAGGCCGATCCACAGCAAGGCGAGCAACACCAGCAAAGCTGCGCCGAAGCCCAGGTAAAGGTTTTCCCGCAGGCCTTCGAGAGTGATTTCGTATTCGCACACCGGTTGCAGGGCGACGATGCTGAACGCGGCGCTTTGGCCGCCCAGCAGCTTGACCTCGACGTCATAGACGAAGAACTCTTCCCCGTTGGCTTCGCGGATTCTCGCGAACTCGTTGCCGCGCCCGTCGTAACGCGGCTTGTAGTTGATCTTCTCTTCCTGGGTGGCTTTCGAGCGCCAGACCAGGTGACCTTCGCGGTCATAGATGTAGCCGAGCAAACGGCTGTCGGTGAGGTTGAAACGCTCATCGGGCAACTGCGCCGGCATCTGTAAGCGGTTGTTATCCACCCGCGCGGCGGAGATCAGCGTGGTGACGTCCGACGCCAGGCGCTGCTCGATGGAATCCTGCAACGCCAGGCTGAACGCGCCCTGCATCGCCGGCAGCAACGCCAGCATGAACAACACCGCCAGGATCGTGGCGGCGAGCATCAATCGGACACGAAGGGAACGAATCAAGTGCAGCGCTCGTTAAACAGGTAGCCGAGGCCACGCACGGTATCGATCGGCTTGAAGCCGGCCGGGCCTTCGAGTTTGCGGCGCAAGCGACCGACCAATACCTCGATCACATTCGGATCGCGCTCGTCGTCATCCGGGTAGAGCTGCTCCATCAAGCGATCCTTGGCCACCACTTGCTGGTGATGCCGCATCAGGTACTCGAGAATCCGGTATTCGTAGGCGGTCAACGCCAGCGGCTGTTCATCGAGGGACGCCTGTTTGCGATTGAGGTCCAGCAGCAATGGCCCGGCGATGATGGTCGATTGGGTGAAACCGCTGGAGCGGCGCAGCAAGGCATTCAGGCGGGCGTCCAGCTCTTCAAACTGGAACGGCTTGACCACGTAGTCGTCGGCACCGGCGGCGAGGCCTTCGACCTTGTCCTGCCAGTTGCCCCGCGCGGTGAGGATCAGGATCGGAAAGGTTTTGCCCTGGGAACGCAACTGACGAATCAGGTCGAGCCCGCCCATGCCCGGCAGACCGAGGTCGATCACCGCCAGGTCATGGTTGAACTGCCCGGCCTGGTACAACGCCTCCTCGGCATCGGCCACGGACTCGACCACGTGGCCGCTATCCGTCAGGCGGGTTTGCAGGTGATGGCGCAACAGCGCTTCATCTTCGACGACCAGCAATTTCATAACGCTCTCCTGGGCAAATCAACATCTCCAAAGACGCGGCGGTGCACCTCGATGGCTAACATGGCGACGCCGGATCAACACTAAAAGCCAGTCAGTTGAGCGAAACCTGTGGGAGCGGGCTTGCCCGCGATAGCGATCTGTCTGACACATCAATAGTGAATGTGCTGCCGTCATCGCGGGCAAGCCCGCTCCCACAGGGATTGCGTTTAACAGACTGGCCTCGGCGCATACCCTCACGAAACGCTTTTTAGAAAGCGTAGTTGGCGGACAGGTAGGTCTGGGCGCTGCTGGTCAAGTCCAGCGAACCCTGTTTGCTGCCGCCGCGCTCGCTCATCTCGGTGCTGGCGTTGCTGCGCAGGTAACGGTAACCCAGCTCGACCGAGGTGTTTTGCGAAACTTGCTGCAATACACCGAACTGGCCGCCAATGGCGTAACCGATGTCGCTGTCGCGGCTGAAGCCTGGCGATTCCTGGGTCAATTTGGTCAAACCGGCGGTGGCGCCACCGAACAATTTGGTGCTGCTACCCACCGGGTAGAACAGATCGTAGCTGCCCAGCAGATTTTCCTGACGCAGCTTAATGCCATTGTGCGAGCCCGACACGTTGTCGTAAGTGGCGTAGTAGCGGCCCTGGCTGTCTTGCTGGCCCAGACGCACGCCCCAGGTGTTGTCCTTGCCGATCACACCGTCGGCGTTCGGGTGGTTGAGGTTGTCGTTCAGGGCGCTGGATTTTTTAACCTTGTCGCTGGTCTGGCCAAAGGTCAGGCCGGCGAAATTGGTGGTATCGGCGTGGGCCGCCACACTGGCGCCCATCATGGTGAAAGCCAGAAGCAGTTTTTTAAAAGTAGTCATTGGGGAGTTTCCTCATGCGCTATGTGCTTTTTGGGTACGGGGCAAGGTTACTGCCCCCTCCCTGTACTGCCCCTGAACGCACACTGAACCTGAGCTGAATCAAATCGACTACGCTGTCTGGACAGTTATTAATAAGGAGATTGATCATGCGCGTGTTTCTCGCCCTCGTATTACTGGCTCTAAGCGGGGTCAGCCAGGCCGCCATCCAGACCCAGGAAATTCCCTATCAGAGTGCCGACGGCACCAAGCTGATCGGCTATTACGCCTACGACGACGCCATCAAAGGCCCGCGCCCGGGCGTGGTGGTGGTGCATGAGTGGTGGGGGCTCAACGACTACGCCAAGCGTCGCGCCCGTGATCTGGCCGGTCTGGGCTACAGCGCGCTGGCGATCGATATGTTTGGCGACGGCAAGAACACCGAACACGCCAAGGACGCCATGGCCTTCATGCAAGCTGCATTGAAGGACAGCGCAGCAGCCAGCGCGCGGTTTCAAGCCGGGCTCGACTTGCTGAAGAAACAGCCGCAAACCGATCCGGCCAAACTGGCGGCCATCGGTTATTGCTTCGGCGGCAAGGTGGTGCTGGATGCGGCGCGTCAAGGCGTGCCACTGGCAGGCGTGGTGAGTTTCCACGGTGCGCTGGTGACCAATACGCCGGCGACGCCTGGTAGCGTGAAGTCGAAAATTCTGGTGGAGCATGGCGCTCTGGATAGCATGGTCACGGCGGAAAACGTGATGGCGTTCAAAGCGGAAATGGACAAAGCCAAGGCCGACTACAAATTCGTCACCCTCGAAGGTGCCAAGCATGGGTTCAGCAATCCCGAGGCAGATCGTTTGAGTCATGGCGACCACGGTGGGCCGGACATTGGTTACAGCAAGACCGCGGATGAGAAGTCTTGGGCGGATATGCAGGCGTTTTTCAAGAAGATTTTTGGTTAAGACCCTCGACCGAGTAACGGCCTTCGCGGGCAAGCCTCGCTCCTACGGGATTGCATCGTCCTTGTAGGAGCGAGGCTTGCCCGCGAAGAACGACAACTCGGTCCAACTGACACTACCCTCACACGTGGCAACCCGGCAAAATGCCGGTCATGAATCCCGTCCCCGCCCTACCCGCCTGCTGCACCCCACTCGACGCCCACTGGCCGCTGCCGTTTGTGCTGCCTGATACGGTCTTGTTGGGTACCCACTTCGATACCAGGCAACTGGCCAGCGATGATTTCCAGCGCAGCGCCATCGAGCCGCCCGCGAGCATCCAGCGTTCGGTGGCCAAGCGCCAAGCCGAGTTTCTCGCCGGGCGAGTCTGCGCTCGGGCGGCGTTGCAACAACTGGAAGGGCTGAGTTTCATTCCGGCCATCGGCGAAGACCGCGCACCGGTGTGGCCAGCGCATATCAGCGGCTCGATCACCCACAGCACCGGCCGGGCCGCAGCGATTGTCGCGAACAAGGCGCACTGGCGTGGCCTGGGGATGGACCTGGAAAACCTGCTCGATGCGGAGCGCGCCGAACGCCTGGCCGGGGAAATCCTCACCGGGCCTGAGTTGCAGCGCATGGCTGCCGGGGCTGACGATCAATTGGCAATGCTGGTGACGCTGACGTTTTCGGTGAAGGAAAGCCTGTTCAAGGCGCTTTACCCGATCGTGCAGCAGCGCTTCTATTTCGAACACGCTGAAGTGCTGGAGTGGAGCGCGGGTGGTGAAGTGCGGTTGCGGTTGCTGACAGACCTGTCCAGTGAATGGCGTAATGGCACTGAGCTGGATGCGCAGTTTGCGGTGATGGATGGGCAGTTGTTGAGTCTGGTCAGTATCAAGGCCTGAGGATTTGTAGTGCCTGTCAGGGCCTCTTCGCGGGCAAGCCTCGCTCCTACAGAGGAATGCGGTCAGGGTACGAGCGAGGCTTGCCCGCGAAGGCGATTGCCCAGACACCAACACTCTCAACGCCGCTCCTGACTCCTCGGCCAGCTCAAACTGAAACAGGCCCCGCCCAGGCTTTTGCTTTTGCTGATCAATGCTCGCCCGTCATGCCAATGGATGATTCGCCGCACAATCGATAACCCCAACCCATGCCCGCCCGAGGCGCGGGTGCGGCTGTCATCGAGGCGCAGGAACGGGGTGAAAATCTTCTCCCAAGCCGTTTCCGGCACGCCCGGCCCGTCATCCTCGACATCCACCCGACAGCGCTGCTGCCCCACCTGATAACTGACGGTCACCCGGGAATGGGCATGGCGCATGGCGTTGCTTACCAGGTTCTGCAACGCCCGGTGCAAGTAACGCGGCTCGGCCTCAACCCAGGCGTCGTCGCAATCGGCAGCCGACAGGCACAAGCCGCGCTGCACCGTGACCTCGGCGCGCAGCGGCGCCAGTTCTTCGATCACCTGATTGACCAACGCGTCCAAATCGATCCGCTGAAAATTCAACGCCGGCGAACCTTGTTCCAGCCGCGCATAGGTGAGCATCTCGTCGACCAGCCGATCGAGGTCCTCGATGTCGTGGTCCATCCCTTCGCGGTATTTCTCCAGCGCCTCCGGCGTGGTGGCCGAGCCGATCATCTCCAGGCCAAAACGCAAACGCGCGACCGGCGTGCGCAGTTCATGAGACACGGCACGCACCAGTTCTCGCTGAATCGCGAGCAATTGCTGCAAGTGCTCGGCCATACCGTTGAACGCCGAGGCCAGACGCCCCACCGAATCCGCGCCGCGTGCCGGGACGCGGGTTTCCAGGCTGCCCTTGGCGATGCGCGTGGCGGCGGCTTCCAGCCCGCGCAAACGGCGCTCCAGCTGACGCACCAACAGATAGACAATCAAACCGATCAGGCTCAGCCCAAGGGCCGCGATCAGCACCAGCCACTCGGGCGGGTACGGATTCATCTGATACAGCGGGCCGATTTCCAGCACCCACGGCGTACCGACCATGCCGGCAAACACCCGGATCGAATCCCCTCCCTTGCCCAGCGCCATCACCGTGTCGCCTTCGGATACGCGGCGGCTCTGGTCTTCGTCCATGTCGGCCTGATCGACCGTGACCAGCCGCAGATCGAAGCCGAACCCCTTCTCTTCCTTTAATTGCGCCAGACGCTTGGGCTGCTCGGCCACCGGGTAGCGCACCAGTTCATCGGCCAGCAGGTAAATGGTCGCCCGCGCCAGTTGTTCGCTGATCTGCTGGACTTCCCCCGTAAGCACCAGTTGTTCCTTGTCGCTGACCAAGCGGTAAACCTTCGCCGCGTGCGGGCCGGTCTGCTCCACCAAGGCCTGGCCGCGCAGCACGCGGGTACGCTGGGTCAGGTCGAGACCGGTCTGGGGGAATGTCTTCAGCGCCAACGGAATCCCGAGCAAGCGCTCCCACACCAGCAAGGCCCGGTGGCGCTCGGTTTCGTTCATCGGTTGCAGGTTGTCGGCCATCAGCGAGAACGTGCCGTGGGCCAAGCGCTCGCGGTATTGCTCGCTGCGCACCTGATTGAGCAAGTGCAAGGCCAGCACACCAAGCACGGCCACCAGAATCAGCGCCGCGCACATGCCGCCGTAGATGCGCAGGAAGATAGAGTTCACAGGGTGCAGGCTTCCGGAACGAACAGATAGCCTTTACTGCGGATGGTTTTGATCAGTCGCGGATGCTCCGGGTCATCGCCGATCTTCGGGCGGATGCGTGAAATGCGCACATCAATGGAACGGTCCTGACCGTCATAACCGATACCGCGCAGCGCGGTGAATATTTCTTCGCGAGACAGAATGCGCCCGGCGTTGGCCACCAGCAGCCAGAGCAGATCGAACTCGGCGCTGGTCAACTCGATGCCTTTGTCATGCAGCCAGGCCTCGCGCAACGCGTTATCCACCACCAACGGGCCGAACTGCAGACGTCGTTGTTTTTCCGGAGCGGTTTCAGGGGTTTCACTGCGCCGCAATAAAGCCTGGATGCGCGCCAGCAGCAGACGTGGGCGAACCGGTTTGCACACGTAGTCGTCGGCGCCGAGGTCGAGGCCGAGGATCTGATCGGTATCATCGGTGCGCGCGGTGAGCATCAGAATCGGGCCTTCATACTGGTCGCGAACCTTGCGGCAAATGCTCAGGCCATCTTCGCCAGGGAGCATCAGGTCGAGGATCACCAGGTCCGGCTGCTCGTTGATGATGCGTGCCACCGCCAGGGCGCCATTGCCCTCGATCGCCACGCGCAGGCCGTTGGCTTCCAGGTAATCGCGGGTCAGTTCGGCCAGACGCTGGTCGTCCTCGACAATCAATACCTGCCAGGCTTCTTGCTCCACGATGACCTCTGCTTGCCAACATAACTTTAAGGGAAGGATCCGCCCGTCTTTTTGTAATGATTGGGGAGGATAAGAATGCATCTGCATTGGCCGATTGTATAAACGGCGCACGTCTGGAACACAAGCGGGTAAATGCGTTCGGACACAACGGTTTTTTGTGATAGGGTTCGCGCCCTTAAAAATCCGGCCGGGCGTTTTCGATCATTGAAAATCGATGAAAAATAGTCCGCTCCAGCAGCGTCGCGGCTTACACGCGCGTTCCACCTTTCACCCACAATTTACGCACAGGTTTATCCACAGGTAGTACGTTGCAATCCCCCCCCAAAACGCATTATCTTGTAGCACGGCGCCAAAAAAACCCTACATGTAGGGTTTTGACTTAAAAGCCCAACCACATTTCAGACCAGAAACTCAAGTGCTTTATTGCCTGTTTATGGTTGAACCAAGCGTGATTTTACAAGCCCAAACCGCATACGCGGATGGCACCGTTTTTTCAGGCCTGAACGGCCAAAACGGTACGGGTGTTGCAGTCATTACTGTCACCCTGAATGGAATCCGGTTTCGAGCCCACGCTCGCAGCCAAAGACTTCGGCAAGGAAGCGGCCTCATTAGCCTTTTTCCTACTGTCCCGAAGTTGTTATGCCCGACGCCCGTCGGTTGTAGTGCTTCAGGACAGAACGGTGGGCACCGTGATGGTGCCCAAACAAACATAGAGAATGTGGAGACAACCCCCCATGCAAACCGACACAACTCGCGAGAACCCGCAGGGCACCTTGCCGCAGGCCGCCGATTCGAATTCGGATCTGTCCGCCACCGCGCCTGGCCAACTGCGCGTGATCAAGCGAAACGGGACTGTCGTTCCTTACACCGATGACAAAATCACCGTCGCCATCACCAAAGCGTTTCTTGCAGTTGAGGGCGGCACCGCTGCCGCTTCGTCGCGCATCCACGACACCGTTGCCCGCCTGACCGAACAGGTCACCGCAACCTTCAAGCGTCGCATGCCATCGGGCGGCACTATCCACATCGAAGAAATCCAGGACCAGGTCGAACTGGCCCTGATGCGTGCCGGCGAGCAGAAAGTCGCGCGCGACTACGTGATCTATCGTGACGGTCGCTCGAAAGAACGCGCCGCCCACGCACCGGCCGAAGAAGCAGTCAACGCTCATCCATCGATCCGCATCACCCGCGCCGACGGCAGCCTCGCACCTCTGGACATGGGTCGTCTGAACACCATCGTCACCGAAGCGTGCGAAGGCCTTGCAGAAGTCGACGGCGACCTGATCCAGCGCGAAACCCTGAAGAACCTGTACGACGGCGTGGCCCTGACCGACGTCAACACCGCGCTGGTGATGACCGCCCGTACGCTGGTCGAGCGTGAGCCGAACTACTCGTTCGTGACCGCCCGCCTGCTGATGGACACCCTGCGTGCCGAAGGCCTGAACTTCCTGGGCGTCGCCGAGAGCGCGACCCACCACGAAATGGTCGACCTGTACGCCAAGGCGCTGCCGGCGTACATCGCCAAAGGTATCGAATTCGAATTGCTGAACCCGGTTCTGGCGACTTTCGACCTGGAAAAACTCGGCAAGGCAATCAACCACGAGCGCGATCAGCAGTTCACGTACCTGGGCCTGCAAACCCTGTACGACCGCTACTTCATCCACAAGGACGGTATCCGCTTCGAACTGCCGCAGATTTTCTTCATGCGCGTGGCCATGGGCCTGGCAATCGAAGAGAAGAACAAAGAAGACCGTGCGATCGAGTTCTACAACCTGTTGTCGTCCTTCGACTACATGTCCTCGACTCCGACCCTGTTCAACGCCGGTACCCTGCGTCCACAGCTGTCGAGCTGCTACCTGACCACCGTGCCGGATGACCTGTCGGGCATTTATCACGCGATCCACGACAACGCCATGCTGTCCAAATTCGCTGGCGGCCTGGGCAACGACTGGACGCCGGTTCGCGCGCTGGGTTCGTACATCAAAGGCACCAACGGCAAATCCCAAGGCGTTGTACCGTTCCTGAAAGTAGTGAACGACACCGCCGTCGCCGTTAACCAGGGTGGCAAGCGCAAAGGCGCTGTGTGTGCCTACCTGGAAACCTGGCACATGGACATCGAAGAGTTCATCGAACTGCGCAAGAACACCGGTGATGACCGCCGTCGTACCCACGACATGAACACCGCCAACTGGATCCCTGACCTGTTCATGAAGCGTGTCTTCGATGACGGCCCGTGGACCCTGTTCTCGCCATCCGAAGTTCCGGATCTGCACGACCTGACCGGCAAGGCCTTCGAAGAGCGTTACGAGTACTACGAAGCCCTGTCCCAGTACCCGGGCAAGATCAAGCTGTTCAAGACCATTCAGGCCAAAGACCTGTGGCGCAAAATGCTGTCCATGCTGTTTGAAACCGGCCACCCATGGCTGACCTTCAAAGACCCGTGCAACCTGCGCAGCCCGCAGCAGCACGTGGGCGTGGTTCACAGCTCGAACCTGTGCACCGAGATCACCTTGAACACCAACAAGGACGAGATCGCCGTTTGCAACCTGGGTTCGATCAACCTGCCGAACCACATCACCAACGGCAAGCTGGACACCGCCAAGCTGGAACGCACCGTGAACACCGCCGTTCGCATGCTCGATAACGTTATCGACATCAACTACTACTCGGTGCCACAAGCGAAGAACTCCAACTTCAAGCACCGTCCGGTCGGTCTGGGCATCATGGGCTTCCAGGACGCCTTGTACCTGCAGCACATCCCTTACGGTTCCGACGCTGCCGTCGAGTTCGCCGACAAGTCGATGGAAGCGGTCAGCTACTACGCGATCCAGGCGTCCTGCGACCTGGCCGACGAGCGCGGCGCTTACGAGACGTTCCAGGGTTCGCTGTGGTCCAAAGGCATCCTGCCGCTGGATTCGCAACAGATCCTGATCGAGCAGCGTGGCCAGCAGTACATCGACGTTGACCTGAACGAAACCCTGGACTGGGCACCGGTTCGCGCCCGTGTGCAGAAAGGCATTCGTAACTCCAACATCATGGCCATCGCACCGACCGCGACCATCGCCAACATCACCGGCGTGTCGCAGTCGATCGAACCGACTTATCAGAACCTCTATGTGAAATCGAACCTGTCGGGCGAATTCACCGTGATCAACCCGTACCTGGTTCGCGACCTCAAGGCTCGCGGCCTGTGGGACTCGGTCATGATCAACGACCTGAAGTACTACGACGGTTCGGTGCAGCAGATCGAGCGCATTCCGCAAGAACTCAAAGAGCTCTACGCAACGGCGTTCGAAGTGGACACCAAGTGGATCGTTGACGCGGCCAGCCGTCGTCAGAAGTGGATCGACCAGGCTCAGTCGCTGAACCTGTACATCGCCGGTGCTTCGGGCAAGAAGCTGGACGTGACCTACCGCATGGCCTGGTACCGTGGCCTGAAAACCACTTACTACCTCCGTGCCCTGGCCGCGACCAGCACCGAGAAGTCGACCATCAACACCGGTAAGCTGAACGCTGTTTCCAGCGGCGGCAACCACGGCGACGACTCGGTCCTGGCAGCTCCAGCAGGTCCGGCACCAGTGCCAAAGGCTTGCGCGATTGACGAGCCGGATTGCGAAGCTTGCCAATAAGCTGAGCCGGTAGGCGCTGAAAGGCGCTTACTCAAACCCCCGATCAGTCCTCTGGATTGGCCGGGGGTTTTCTTTTGTCTGGAGGAAAGTGGTGGCCGGGCTGACGCCTTCGCGGGCAAGCCTCGCTCCTACACGATGTATGTCGTCCAGATGATCAACGCGATCCTGTAGGAGCGAGGCTTGCCCGCGAAGAGGCCCTCACCAACGACACAAACCCGGATGCCTGACAAAAATCCCGGCCCATAAAAAAGCCCCTCTTGCGAGGGGCTCTTTGTGAAGCGCTATCTGCTAACCAGCATCAGGTCATCTGAATGATGGTCTGCATGATGGTGCTCTGGGTGGAGATGGTCTTGGCGTTCGCCTGGTAGTTGCTCTGGGCTTTGATCAGCTCGACCAATTCATTGGTCAGATTGACGTTGGACTCTTCCAGGGAATTGGACACGACCGAACCCAGAGTGCCGGTTGTCGGCGCATCGACACCCGCCACGCCTGAGGCGAAGGTTTCTTTCCAGCGAGTACCACCGATCGGCTGCAAGCCTTGCTCGTTAGCGAAGCTGGCGACTGCAACCTGACCGATGGCCTTGGTTTGCTGGTTGCTGAAGTTGGCGGTCATGACGCCGGTGGCGTCGATGCTCAGGCTGGAGATCTGGCCGGTCGCGTAACCGTCCTGGAATTGGGCGGTACGAGCGGTTGGCGAGTTATAAGACGTGGTTAGCGCCATGTTGAACGCGATACCGCCTGCAGCCGCCGTGGAACCATTCGCCCCCCAGGTCGGAGGAATCGTCGCGGCGTTGGTTACAACCCCCGGGACCCAACCGGTCATGGTCAAGGTGTTACCAGTCTGGGTCCAGCCAGCACCCGCCGTCAGCGTATTGATGCTGCCGTCGGAGTTGAAAGTGATGTTGGCGGTGATCGCCACTGGTGGCGTGGTAGCGGGGTTGGCCGGGGAACGACCATCCATGTAAGTGTGGACACGCCAAGCGTTAGTACCCGTTTTCACGTAGTACTGATCCATGGTGTGCTCGTTACCCTGACTGTCATAGACCTTGGTAGAGATGGTCTTGTTATAGCTATTGGTGTCAGTCGGGCTGAACGTAGCCACAGTCGGCAAAACCTCGGACGAATTCAGGTTCATCGTCTGATCGACTTTGGTGGTCGGGTTCGGCTTGAGAGCCGTGGTATCAATCTTCAAATCAGTCAACACACCGTTGATGATCTTGCCGTTGGCATCAACGCCATAACCCTGCAAACGGTTGCCGTTGTTATCAACCACATAGTTTTCAGCGTCAGTCTTGAACGCACCGGCACGGGTGTAGCTCAGGGAGCCGTTGTCGCTGAGGATGAAGAAACCGTTGCCCTGGATGCCCATGTCGAGCACGTTGCCGGTGTTGTTCACGTCGCCCTGGCCGAACTGCTGGGAAACGTTGGCCAGACGCACGCCGTTGCCGATGGTCTTGCTGCCAGTACCCAGGCGGGTGGCCGAGTACACGTCTTCGAATTCTGCACGGGACGATTTGAAACCGGTGGTCGCGACGTTGGCGATGTTGTTGCCGGTCACGTCCAGTTGTTTGTTGGCTGCATAGAGACCGCTAAGGCCGATATTGAAAGACATATTCCACTCCTTGTGCCGTGTTAGTCGGCTCTATATACCAATGGTTTGTACTTTGGACAGGGCAACGCTGCCCATGCCTGCCAGGTTCAGCATCAACTCACCGCCGGTCTGGCTGATGGTCACGCTGTTAACGGTCGCTGGCAGATAAGTAATCAGCGATGTCGCCTTGCTGTCGATGGTGGCTGTTGCGCCGAAGGTGTAAGTACCCGCCGGTGCCACCGCGCCCGCATCGTCCTTGCCATCCCAGATGAAACTGGCGTTACCGGCACTTTGACTGCCCAACTCGAGAGTACGGATGGTCTTGCCTTCCGAGTTGGTGATCTTGACGGTGGCGGCGGGAACCGAGGTTGGCACCACAACGGTACCGTTGAGGCTCTTGGAGGTGTCGACCACGGCTTTGTCGGTCTGCGCAATGACCGAGCGGCCCACCAGCGAAGAAGCCTGCAAAGCTTGCGAAGAGCTGTAGCTGCTGGCAAGGCCGCTGACCGTATCGTTCAGCGTGGTGATACCTTCCAGGCTACTGAACTGCGCCAGCTGGGCCACGAACTCACTGTTGTCTTGAGGATCGAGCGGGTTCTGGTTTTTCAGCTGAGTCACCAACAGCTGCAGGAACGCGTCCTTGCCCAGTTCCTGGCCGCCGGTAGCGGCCGTGGTCAGGCTGTCTTTGGTGGTAGTGGTCGTGACCGAAGAGTTGGCCAGAACATCGCTGATAACGCTCATATGAATCGCCCCTTATCACTGACCGAGGGTCAGGACCTTCTGCATCATGGTTTTGGCGGTGTTCATCATTTCGGCGTTGGTCTGGAACGAACGGCTCGCGGAAATCATGTCGGCCATTTCTTCGACGACGTTGACGTTCGGGTAGTAGACGTAGCCCTTGCCGTCGGCAGCCGGATGGTTCGGCTCGTAGCGCGCGTCAAGGTTGCTCTGGTCTTCGACCACGCCCAGCACTTGCACGCCTTGACCGGCCGCGTCCTGGTTCTGGAACAGTGAATCGCTGCCGCCGCTCTGGCCGCCCTGGAACATGGTGGCGAACACCGGGTGACGCGCACGGTAGGTCTGATCGATGCTCGACGAAACGGTCTCGGCGTTGGCGATGTTCGAGGCCACGGTGTTCAAGCGAGTGGTCTGAGCGCTCATGCCGCTACCGGCAATGTTGAAAACACTGGATAGAGACATGGATTACTCTCCGCGCAGGGCTGACACCAGCCCTTTGAATTTACTGTTGAGCAGCGTGAAGCTGGCCTGGAAGTTGACTGCGTTTTCCGCGTAGTTCGACTGTTCCAGCTGGGCGTCCACGGTGTTTTGGTCGATCGACGGTTGCATCGGCGTGCGATACATCAGCGACTCGCCGCCATTGCCCAGGCCTTCAGCTTCGATGTGACGGCTGTTGGTCATGTTCAAGGCGAACTTGCCGTTTTTGGTTTTCTCGTTCTGCTCGGCGAGCACTTTCGAGAAGTCCAGATCCCGAGCCTTGTAGTTCGGGGTGTCGGCGTTGGTGATGTTGTTGGCCAGGACTTCGGCACGCTGAGCGCGGAAGCCCAGGGCTTGTTCGTGGATACCGAGCGCTTTATCGAAGCTGATGCTCATGTCGGGAAACCTTCGGGTGACCTGATTTTTCGTACGATGGATATAGCAAGCGGCGTGCCAATTCAAAAAAGCCCATAAACCGGGGCTTTGCGCGCGGTGGCAAGGCGGCAATGCCAGAAAAGCGGCAACCGATTTCCGCCGTCTGCCGCTTTTCTGCCGCTTTCCCACAGGCAATACCAATCACCTGTAGGAGCGACGCTTGCCCGCGAAAGCGGTGTGTCAGTCAAGGATGATGTTGTCTGACACACCGCTTTCGCGGGCAAGCCTCGCTCCTACAGGTGATGCGACGTCTATGAGGATCAGGCACAAAAAAAAACGGGAGCCCTCTGAGGACTCCCGTTTTTTTATGCCTGACGCTTTTGCATCACTTCGCCTTGTAAATGATCCCCGGGCTGCACTGGACCATTTGGTAATGATCCGGCAAACCGTTCAACGCTTCGGACGCGCCAAGGAACAGATAACCGCCCGGCTTCAGCGTGCTGTGGATGCGCAACAGGATGTCTTTCTTCACCTCGGCGGAGAAGTAGATCAGCACGTTGCGGCAGAACACGATGTCGAACTTGCCCAGGCTTGCGTAGCTGTCCAGCAGGTTGAACGAGCGAAATTCCACCCGGCTCTTGATCGGTGCCTTGATGGCCCAGCGTCCCGGCCCTTTGGGGTCGAAGTAACGCTGAAGGCGCTCGGGCGACAGACCGCGGCCGATAGCCAGGCTATCGTACTCGCCGGTTTTACAGTTGGTCAGCATGGTGCCGGACAGGTCCGTGGCAACGATCTGCGCGCCCATCTTCAACTGGCCCATGTTGACCCGCTCGAACTCATCGATGGACATCGACAGCGAGTACGGTTCCTGGCCCGACGAACACGCCGCCGACCAGATCCGCAGGCGCTGGCCGGGGGCTGCCTTGATCGCTTCGGGCAATACCTTGTTCTTCAAGACTTCAAACGGATAGGTGTCACGAAACCACAGGGTTTCGTTGGTGGTCATGGCATCCACCACCATCTCGCGCAAACCGCTGCGCGGCTGGGTCTGGATGCGCTGAACCAGCTCACCCAGCGATTTGATGCCCTGCTGTTCCATCAGTTTGTTGAGACGGCTCGAGACCAGGTATTGCTTGTTTTCACCGAGCAAAATGCCACAGGCTTTTTCCAGGAAGACCCGAAACTGTTCGAAATCCAAATTACCCGTAGACAATGATGCGGCCTCTTAAATCGTGTTGACCGCCAGGGGCAAAGCGCCCCTAGCTGATATCTGCTGCTTTGATCCGGTCGACTACCCGGGATGCCAGGTCATCAGGGCGGAACTTGGCCAGGAAGTCATCGGCACCGACCTTCTTGACCATCGCCTGATTGAATACACCCGACAACGAAGTGTGCAGGATGATATGCAGCTTTTGCATGCGCGGGTCGTTGCGGATCTCGGCCGTCAGGGTGTACCCGTCCATCTCCGGCATCTCGATGTCGGAAATCATCATCAGGAACTCGTTTTCCGGCTTCTTGCCCTCATCGACCAGCTTGCGCAGGTAATCCAGCGCTTGCCGACCATCGTTCAACGCCACCACTTCGACGCCGACGGTTTGCAGGCAACGGGTCACCTGCTTGCGCGCCACCGATGAGTCATCGACCGTCAGCACGCGCAAGGACAACGCCTTGTGCTGAGTCTCGACATCCACCACGCCCACCGAAATCGCTTCCGGTGTCGGTGCCACTTCCGCCAGCACCTTCTCGACGTCGATGATTTCGACTAACTGATTGTCGACCCGAGTCACAGCCGTCAGGTAGTGATCGCGCCCCGTGCCCTTGGGTGGCGGATGAATCTCCTCCCAGTTCATGTTGACGATGCGCTCCACCGACCGAACCAGGAAACCCTGGGTCTTGGTGTTGTACTCCGTGATGATCACGAAGGGATTGCTCTGATCTTTCAGCGCTCCGGAACCGGTTGCCATCGCCAGATCCAGAATCGGAATGGTCGCCCCCCGAATATTTGCCACACCGCACACGACAGGACTGGACTTGGGCATCAGGGTCAGCTTGGGGCATTGCAGCACCTCACGAACCTTGAATACGTTGATCCCATACAGCTGCTGGCCGTCGAGACGGAACAACAACAGCTCAAGGCGATTCTGCCCTACCAGTTGCGTGCGCTGGTTCACCGAATCCATTACACCAGCCATGCCCAGACTCCTACACCAACGCTAAGTGTGTTGCGACGCACATTCATCACTAAACGGCACGGCGCTTGCTTTTTAACTCTTATGAACACAGAACCGACATTTTTCCGACACCTGACTTCAACCTGTCGCAGATTACTCTGCGCGATGTCGGCCGCTTGCCTGTTCAACGCTGGCAGCCCTGCCCTTGCTGACGCGGTTACCTTGCCTGACATGCTTATCGGCGTCACTCAGGGCTTTCTTGAATTCACCGTAGAAGACTATCTGGCCACGAGTCAAACGCAAGGACGCTACGAGATCGAGGTCAACCAGCTCGATCCGCGCCTGCGCATGCCAATGTGCGACAAGGAATTGACAGCCACCCTCGAGAGCCCGGCGAGGCCTCTGGGCCGGGTCACGGTCAAGGTTCGCTGCGAGGGCGCCTCCCCCTGGACCGTCTTCGTACCCGCTCAAGTACGGCTGTTTCGCGACATCGTGACCACCACTCGTCCGCTCAAGCGCACAGGGATTATCGAACCTCAGGACGTGACCCTGCGTGAGCGCGATATCAGCCTGATAAATCAGGGTTTTCTGACCTCCGTCGATCAGGCGATCGGACAAAAACTTACCCGACCAATGGTCGCCGATCAGACCATAACCCTGGTGCACCTCGAACAGGCGGAAGTGATTCGCAAGGGCGATCAGGTGGTGATTACCGCCCGCAGTGGTACGCTCAGTGTACGTATGCCGGGTGAAGCGCTGTCCAACGGCGGCATGAGCGAACAGATTCGGGTGAAAAACCTGAACTCCCAGCGGGTCATCAAGGCACAAGTCACCGCGCCTGGCCAGGTGGAAGTTTCTATGTAAGCGACCCTGACGGGATCTCTGTTCGTGAAGATATGGCGCTGCCCGAGGCTGTTCCCTAAACTGTGCCGCATGCGCAAGATGCGCTGGCGCATGCTCGCTCATTGATAAATGGGCCTAAAGTTTTCACAGGGAGAGCCGAAAACATGGCAAGCGTCCAAATATCCAGAGGTTTTTTGTCATGGTCATCGATTTCAGTCGTTTAAACAGCTCCTCGTCACTTACGGGCAGTACACGTACCAGCGCCGCGAAGGAAACCGCCGAAGCCGGCCAATCCGCGCCGCTGAATACCCCGGCCGAACAGGCCAGTACCACCAAAAGCGGGGAATCGGTACACCTCAGCAATGAGGCTCAACAGTTGCAGAAGGTCACTGACAAGCTGCGCGATCAACCTGCCGTCGACAAAGCCCGCGTGGCCGAGTTGAAAGCAGCGATTGCCGATGGCAGCTATAAAGTCGACAGCAACCGTGTAGCCAGCAAACTGCTCAACTTCGAAGCCCAGCGCTAGGCCACGGCCCGCGCCAGGCTTTTGGACGCTTAAAACCCAAGGCCAGCCATGCACGACACTAATTTACTGCAACTGATCATCGACGACTTTGCCCCGGCGCAACACCTGCTGGAGCTGCTGCAAACCGAGTCCCTCGCGCTGCACGGTCGCGACATGCCACTGCTTGAAGAGATTCTGGCGCAGAAACAGGCATTGATCATTTTGCTTGAGCAGCATGGCCGCAAGCGCAGTGAAATCCTCGCCAGCCTCAACCTGCCGACCAATCGCCAGGGCCTGGAGCAACTTGCCAGCCATTCGAGCATCGGCGATCAGTTGCTGGCGCAGAGCGACGTGCTGACCGACCTCCTTGCTCAGTGCCAGGCCGCCAACGTTAACAATGGCCAGTCGATTCTGGTGCAGCAGGCCGCCACGGCCAATCAGCTGAAAATTCTCACCGGCGGCGAGCCACCAGCGCTCTACGATGCCCGCGGTTCAACCTCCAAACTCGCAAAACCACGCCCGCTCAGTCAGGCTTGAGCCTTTCAATGAGCACGCTCTATCAAGACGCGAAACATGCTGGCAGAATGCTAGCCAGTAGTCATATTTGTCTGGAGATTGATGCCCCGTGTTCAATGCCTTAAGCGCGGAAGATGCTCCGCAGCCACCCAAGGTGCTCACCACGCCCCTGGAAATCTCCGGCAATCTGCGTCAGCTGCAAGACAGCCATGACCCGCTGATCATCACGTTCCACGAGCGCAGCCAGCGCTTCCAGAGTTATCTGGTGGACGTCGACCGTGACAGCAACATGATCGCCCTGGACGAAATGATCCCGCGCGATGGCGAGCGCTTTCTGCTGGCCGGCGAACCGTTCAAGGTCGAAGGCTTTCACGACGGTGTGCGCATCGCCTGGGAAAGCAATGGCCCGCTGACCATCGACGAATCCGGCGATGGCCGCTGCTACCGGGGCGCGCTGCCCGATGAGGTGGTTTACCACCAGCGCCGCAATGCTTTTCGCGCTGCGTTGAAGCTGGCGCAACTGGTCGGTGTCGATCTGGGTGGCGACAAGCTCAAGTCGCCCGTCAAGGGCAAACTGCTGGACATCTCTGCCACCGGCTGCAAGTTGCGTTTCGAGGGCGACATCACCGCCAGCCTGCAACTGGGCCAGGTCTACGACCGCTTCGTCGCCGCCCTGCCCTTCGGCAGCATGACGGCACCGGTCGAACTGCGTTACCTGCACTTCGAAGAGAAGATCAACACCACCTTCGCCGGCGTGCGTTTTCACAACATGAGCGGCCTGGTGCAGCGCCAGGTCGAGCGGTTCGTCTATCAGCTTCAGCGCGAAGCGCGGCGCTTCGATAAAGACGACTTCTGATACGCCTCTCCCATAAAAAACGGGCAGTCCCTTGCGGTGACTGCCCGTTTTTTTATGCCTTGATCAAGGCCTCGCTTCGGTAAAGCTTTGCTCGCGACCCGTGTCCGGGTCTTCTGATTCCGAATCTGTTTCAGCTTCGATTTCGGGCTCGGCATCCGGATTGAAATCAGTATCCGGAGTGACCGGGTTCTGCATCTGATCCTGCACCACCTGCTCATCGACTCGCGGGTCCAGGCAAGCGACCAGTGGCGAACTCGACATACTGTCTGGCATGGCCACGTGATGCAGCGGAGCATCGTCCACCTGATGCAGGTTGGTAACCGCTTTCGGGCGAATTCGCCACACCAGCACCAACGCAAAGAAGCTGAAGAAGGCATAGAGCATCTGACTGCCGAACAGCTTCATCAACACCCCGGCCACCAGTGGTCCGATACTCGCGCCGACACCGTAGGTCACCAGCAGCATCGCCGTCAGCGACACCCGGCGATCACCCTCTACGTGGTCGTTGGAGAACGCCACCGCCAACGGGTACAGACAGAACTGCACCAACGAACAGAAAAACCCGGCGATGAACAGCACCTCCAGCGGCACCTTCTGCATGATCGCCAGCGGCAACGCAGCCAGTGCCAGGCTGAACGCGAAACAACGGATCAACAGCGCCCGATCATAGCGGTCCGATAGCCAACCCAACGGCCATTGCACCACCAGGCCGGCAAAAATGCAGCTACCCATGAACAGACCGACCTGCTCGGTGGACAACCCTTGCTGCGAGGCATACAGCGGCGCCAGACCGTAGAACGAACCGACGATCAATCCCGACCCCAACACCGTACTCAGTGATTGCGGCACACGCTTGATGAAGAACCGTGGCTCCATCGGTGCCGGGTGCAGAGGCGCCGGGTGAATCCGCCGTGTCAGGGCCACTGGCACCAGGCACAGGGCGAAACACAGTGCGACCAGCATCAGCAGTTCCAGACCCAGGCCCGGGTGCATGACCAGAATCAGCTGGCCCAACACCAACCCCAGGTACGAGGCGATCATGTAGCCGCTGAACACCACCCCACGTTTATTGGCTTCTGCCTGCTCATTGAGCCAGCTTTCGATCACCATGTATTGGCACATCATGCCCAGGCCGACAATCACTCGCAGAAACAGCCACGCGGGTAGCCAGTCGACCAGACCATGACCCAGCACCGCCGCGCCGACGATCCCGGCGCAGGCTGAATAAGCCCGAATATGCCCGACCCGGGCGATCAGCCGATGGCCGATCTTGCCGCCCAGCACCAGGCCGAAATAGTTGGCCGCCATCAACGCACCGACCCACAGACTGTCGACGTTATCGGCCGCCAGGCGCAGGGCAAGATAAGTACTCAACAGGCCCGAGCCGATCAACATCATCAGCGAGGCAAAATAAAGCCCCCGAAAAGATTTCAAGATTTGGCGCATCGGCGTTCCGAGCGGCTCCTTGCAGTGAGTATCGGGCTATCGACAAAAACGATAGCCCGACGGCGACGGATCGTCAGGCCTGGGCTGCTAGAACACGCCGTTCCCAGGGAGTAATTTCATCAAAGAAGCTGGTCAACTCCATGGTCTTCGAAGCGATGTAGCCTTCGATGAATTCCTTGCCGAACAGTTCCTTCGCCAATTGGCTACGTTTCAGACGTTCAAGAGCGGCATGCAAGGTACACGGCAACGAAAGATTATCCGGCACAACGATTTCACCCTGGATCGGCTCGCTTGGCTCCAGTTTCTTTTCGATGCCATACAACCCCGCGGCCAGGCTCGCGGCAATCGCCAGATACGGGTTGGCATCGGCCCCCGGCAAGCGGTTTTCGACCCGACGAGCGACCGGTGAACTGGCCGGAATGCGCAGCCCGGCGGCGCGATTGTCGTGGGACCAGCAGGCATTGTTCGGCGACGCGTAAGGATGGCACAGGCGCTGATAGGAGTTCACGTTCGGCGCAAACAGCGCGGTGAAATCCGCCAGGCCGGCCTGCTGACCACCGATGAAATGACGGAAGGTCGCGGTCGGCTCGCCGGCCTTGTCGCTGAACACGTTACGCCCGCTGCCGATCTCGACGATGCTCTGGTGGATATGCATCGAACTGCCCGGCGTGTGCGCCAACGGCTTGGCCATGCAGACCACCGTCAGGCCATGCTTGAGCGCCACTTCTTTGAGCAGATGCTTGAACAATAAGGTCTGGTCGGCCAACAGTAGCGGATCGCCGTGCAGCAGGTTGATCTCGAACTGGCTGACGCCCATCTCGTGCATGAAGGTATCGCGCGGCAAGCCCAGCGCCGCCATGCATTCATAGACTTCATTGAAGAACGGCCGCAAGCCGTTATTGGAGCTGATGCTGAACGCCGAATGACCGTCCTCGCGACGACCGTCCATGCCCAGTGGTGGCTGGAAGGGTTGCGTCGGGTCAGGGTTGGGCGCGAAGACGAAGAACTCCAGTTCGGTCGCTACCACCGGCGCCAGACCGAGAGCGGCGTATCGAGCGATCACGGCCTTGAGTTGGCCACGGGTCGACAGTGGCGAACTCTCGCCAGTCAGCTCGTGCGCATCACAAATGGCCAGCGCGCGAGGCTGCGAGCTCCAGGGCAAACGGTGGATCTGCACGGGATCAGGCACCAGCGCCAGGTCGCCATCATCGCTGCCATAAAAGCGCGCCGGCGGATAACCGCCCATGATGCATTGCAGCAGTACCCCCCGCGCCAACTGCAAACGCCGCCCTTCAAGAAACCCTTCGGCGGTCATCACCTTGCCGCGTGGTACGCCGTTCAGGTCCGGCGTGACACATTCAATCTCATCAATGCCCGTCAATCGCTGCGCGAGTGAACGATGGCCATCGGTTGTCATGACGCAATCCTTGTTGTTGTACGAGCCGCGAACGGCGACTCGTACAAAATAGGCTCCGGCTGTTCGGAATATCAAGCAGCGTCAAACAAAAAGGCGCAATCCTCTACTAACAGCCGAATCGCCATGGGCAACACGGCCCTCGTAGGAGCTGCCGAAGGCTGCGATCTTTTGATCTTTGCCTTTAAAAACAAGATCAAAAGATCGCAGCCTTCGGCAGCTCCTACGGTCAGTATTCCAAGTCAGAAACGGCGTACGCAGGAGTTATTGTTCAGGCGAGATACAGGCTGAACACGCCGCCGCCCAATGGGCCGCCATTGCTGATTTCGGTGCGTCCACCCACGCCATTGCGCTGGTGCAAAGCGGCAATCCGCCCGGCAAAGTACAACCCCAGGCCAGTACTGCCACTGCTGTGGTTGATGCCCTGCACGTAATCGGCCTGACGCTCGATCATCTCGGGCGGATAACCCTCGCCATCGTCATTGATGGTCAGTACCAGTTGCCCGGCCTCATCGCTGACGCTGATCAACAAGGCATGACGGGCGTAACGAATGGCGTTGTTGATGCTGTTGGCGAGCACCGAGGCAACCAGCTCCCGGTCGAAGAAACCCAGTGGACTCAACGGGTCCACTTCATAGGTCGCAATGATGCCGCGGCTGGCGAATACTTCTTGATGAGCCGCCAGTTGCGCCTCAATGAAATCATCCAGCTCATGGTAGGCCGGCTGCAACGGCATCTGGTTGACGCCGAGTTTGTACAGCCCCAGCAACTGCACCAGCATGCCATTGAGGTGGGCGAACTCGAAGTCGATCACGCCCTGCTCCGGGGTGTGTCGCTCGGGATCGGGCAAACGCGCCAGCCATTGGCTGTGCGCCTGCATCAGCATGGCCAGTGAGTTCTTCATATCGTGGACGGTGGAGGCAATCACCGTGGAAAAGTCGAGTGACGGTTCGTTGTCGATCATTCGCCGAACGCCTTGATTTTCAGTTTCTGGTAGCGCGGATAACGCGCGTCGGTATCGGGCATCAGGCCGACGGTTTTCAGGCAGGCGCGGCATTCTTCCAGCTCGGCCGACGGCACGCTGGTATCGGTGCCATGCAGCAACGACTGCGCCATGTTCAGGGCAATACTGATGTTCTTCGGCTGCAGCGCCAGGGCTTTGCGGAACACATCCCGGGCCTCCACCAGATTGCCGGTCTTGTACACCCGCACGCCCTGACGGTTGAGGTCGGCGGCCGCGTTGCCCGAGTTGAGAATCGTCGGGTCGTCGGTCAGCTTGGCGATGCCTTTCATCACGGTCGGATCGTCGCCGTAGATCTCCGCACAGTTTTTCAGCATCGAAGCGCCGGCACTCGCCTGCCCGAGCATTTGCAGCTGCTTGGCGACCAGCAGCGCCGCTTCGGCGCTCATGAACTGCTCCATGCCATCGAGGCGCATCATTGCCTGCTCGGTGAGCTTCTCGGCGGTTTCGGCATCGTTGAGCAGCAGGCTGGTGGCTTTCATCAGACGCGCACGAATCTGCAAGCCAGGATCGGAAGGGTTCTCCTTCGCCACCGCACTCAGCGTGGTATTGATTTCCAGCCGGGTCCGAGTGTCCAGCCCCTTTTCACTGCCTTTGCTGATCAAGGCGTGGGCCAGGCCGAGGTTGCTTTCCGCATCCTTGAAACGTGACTGCGCCCCTTGGGCCACAGCCTGACGATAGGCTTTTGAGGCCGTGTCGAAATCCTCGTTGGCCATCGCCAGCTTGCCCAACAACGCTTGTCGGCGCACCGCCAGTGGCGACAGGCGAATGGCCTCTTCCAAGACTCTCTGCGCCCCCTTGGTGTCGCCTTCGGCGACCAGCACATCGGCCATGCCGTCGTAGAGGGCCGGCATCATCGGGAAGACTTTCAGGGCTTTCTCATAAACACCCTTGGCCTGGCTGACCTGACCGCGTTTGAACAGCAACTGACCCAACCCGGCAAACGCCCACGGCAATGGCCGATCAGCAATGATGCTGTCGTACAGACGCTCCAGCGCTTCGTTCTGATTCAAGTCGCGCAACGCATCGGCGCGGTAACGCAGGCACAGCGGCGAATAACGAATGTCCTGTTTGCACAGGGCGATACAGGCATTGAGCACTTCAACCGGTTTGCCCCGGTCAAGGGCTTGCAGGATCGGTTTGAGCAAGGTCTTGCGCTGTTCCAGTCGCTCCAGGCGCTGAGCCAGGCCGGAACGGTTGAACGGCTTGGTCAGGTAAGCATCAGGCTCGTGCTCCAGCGCGCTGAGCACCATGGCCTGGCTGGTTTCGGCGGTGACCATGACAAACACACTTTCATGGCTGATCAGCTTCTCGATCATCAGGTCTTCCAGCACCTGCTGACCGTTCTTCTTGCCGTCGCCCAAGTGAAAGTCCTGGAGAATAAAGTCGTAGGACTTCTGCGAGCACATGCGCAGCGCCTGTTCACCGGTATCGGCGGTGTCGACCTCCTTGACGCCCAGCTCCCGCAGCATGGACCTGACGGAACTGCGGAAATCCGAGAAATCATCGACGATCAGAAAACTCTTTTGGTGATACGACAGCATCGAAGATTTCCAGGCAATTTAAGAAGAACAACCCAAAGACAAACCACACGGGCGCATGCAGCTTCGCGGCCCTTTTTTGGCGCGCAGATGATAGCGAGAGGCCATAGGCTATCAAGCGATTTCGCATAAACCCGTGATGACAATTGCCGGCCGCCAGAAGTAAAAATGACAACGACTGTTCGGGTTATCGGCCAGTAGTCGCGTTCCCTTGAAGCAGCGGGAGTGCAATTGCGCATTTGCTGTCAAAAACTTATATAGGGCCCTAAACGCACGCTAAATAATTGAAGGTGTTATTGAAAAACGGGATTATCCTGTTTTATGACCCGCGTTTTTTATACCCGCTTGCATGCAAAGCGTTTTACATCGCCAGCAAAGGCAGAATGAAATGACCACCACCTCCAAGCCTTCGGCCACGGCTCCCGAGCGACAGGCCTTGAGTCCCAGCACCCTGGACTTTCCGGTGGTAGGCATCGGGGCGTCGGCAGGCGGGCTCCAGGCCATTAAATTGTTCTTCCAGAACATGCCTAATGACAACGGCATGGCGTTTGTGATCATTCTTCATCTGTCGCCCGACCACCAAAGCATCGCTGACAAGATCATCCAGGAATCGACCCGGATGCCGGTCCTGCAGGTCACCGAAACCGTGCCGATCGAGAAAAACCGGGTATACGTCATCTCACCAGCGCAGCGGCTGACGATGAATGACGGCAACCTTGAGGTCAGTGACAACGACCCGCAGCTGGGACGCCACGCCTCGATCGATCTGTTCTTCCGCGATCTGGCCCAAGTGCACCGCGAGCGCGCCTTCTGCCTGGTGCTCTCGGGCACCGGCTCCGACGGCGCGGTCGGCTTGTCGCGCATCAAGGAACAGGGCGGTATCACCCTGGCCCAGGTGCCGGAAGATGCCGAGTTCGACGGCATGCCCCGAGCGGCCATCGAGACTGGTATGGTCGATCTGGTGTTACCCGTGGTGGAAATGCCGCAAAAACTGCTGGACCTGTGGCACAACTCCCGGGAAATCACTTTACCCGCCGCCAATGACCCGGAACTTCAAACCCTCGCCCCCAGGACCGAGCGCGATGCAGCGTTCGCCGAACAAATGCTCCACGACATCCTGATCCAGTTGCGCACGGGCACCGGGCATGACTTCAAGCACTATAAACGCGCGACGGTATTGCGGCGGATCGAGCGCCGCATGCAGGTCACTGCCCAGCCAGATCTGGGGGCTTATTACCGCTACCTGCAAGACAACCCCGAAGAAACCAAAGCGCTGCTGGCGGACATGCTGATCGGTGTGACCAACTTCTTCCGCGATCGCGAAGCCTTCGAAGCGCTGGAGCGCGATATCGTGCCGCAATTGGTCAAGGCCGCGGTGTCGGCGCAACCTGAGAAAGAGGAGATTCGGGTGTGGTCGGCCGGCTGCTCTACCGGCGAAGAAGCCTACAGCCTGGCGATGCTGGTCAACGATCAGCTGCAATTGGAGGCCAGCCAGGCCTCGCTGCAGGTTTTCGCCACCGACATCGACGAACGCGCCATCAGCTTCGGCCGGGCGGGTCTGTACCCGCAAGCCATCGTCACCGATGTGCCACCAACGCGGCTACGGCATTATTTCGTCAAGGAAAGTGAACACTTTCGGATTCGCAAGGAAATCCGCGAAAAGGTGTTGTTCGCCAAACACAGCCTGTTGTCTGACCCGCCCTTTTCACAAATCGACCTGATTGTTTGCCGTAACTTGTTGATCTATCTGGATCGCGAGGTACAGCGCGAAATTCTTCAGATGTTCCACTTTGCATTGCGGCCCGGCGGTTTTCTATTCCTGGGTTCTTCCGAAAGCGCAGAGGCTTGTTATGAGCTATTCACGCCGGTGGACAAACGCAACCGGATCTTCCGCGCCAAGACCGGCACCACCAATAGCCGTCGCACACCCACCGTGCCGCGCGGCGGTTATGTGCGCACCAACACTTCCCTTCAGGCCCCCCAAAATGCAGTGCAGAGAAAGCTGTCTTTCGCCGACATCCACCTGCGCGCCCTCGAACGCGCGGCTCCACCGAGCATAATCGTCGATGCCAACGCCGACATCTTGCACATGAGCGAAGGTGCCGGGCGTTTCCTTCGGCATGTGGGCGGTGAATTGTCACGCAATCTGCTGACGCTGATTCTTCCGGAACTGCGCCTGGAAATCCGCACCTCGCTGTTTCAGGCCCATCAGAACGGCATCGCCGTCAAATCCCGCGAGGTGCCGTTCAAGCGCGAAGACCGGCGTTATAACGTCAGCCTGCAAGTGCAGCCCTACAAGGATGAAGAGTCGGATGGCGAGTTCGTCCTGGTGATTTTCGAGGAAGTCGAAGTCGATCCTTCTCAGAAGGCCACGACCCAACTGCAAACCGAGAGCCAGGTACTGTCCAACCTGGAGCGTGAACTGCAGCGCACCAAGCTGCATTTGCAAGACACCATTGAACAATCGGAAATTTCCAGTGAAGAACTGAAAGCTTCCAACGAAGAAATGCAGGCGATCAACGAAGAACTGCGCTCGGCCACCGAAGAGCTGGAAACCAGCAAGGAAGAGCTGCAATCGATCAACGAAGAGTTGCTGACAGTCAACTACGAGCTAAAAACCAAAGTCGAAGAAACCGACAAGATCAATGACTACCTGACCAATCTGATCGCCTCCACCGACATTGCCACGGTCTTTGTCGACCGCAGCATGCGGATCAAGTGGTTCACCCCGCGCGCCACCGACATTTTCAGCATGTTGCCGATGGATACCGGCCGTTCCCTGCTCGATATCACGCATCGTCTGCACTACGACGACCTGGCGAGTGATGCCGCACTGGTGTTCGAATCATTGAACATGATCGAACGGGAAGTCAGCAGCACCGACAACCGCTGGTACATCGCCCGCCTGCTGCCCTACCGCTCCAGCGAAGACCATATCGACGGCACCGTGCTGACGTTCATCGATATCACCAAACGCCGCGCGGCCGAAGAAGAACTGCGCCTGGGCGAAGAACGCATGCGCCTGGTGGCCGAAAGCACCCGCGACTACGCGATCATCACCCTCGATGAACAGGGCGTGATCACCAGCTGGAACAAAGGCGCCGAGGTGATCTTCGGCTACAGCAAGGCCGAGGCCGAAGGCGCTTATTACGACTTCATTTTTTCCGCCGAGGACCGCGCCTCTGGCGTGCCCGAAACCGAACTGCTGGGGGCACGCACCCAGGGCCGTTCCGAAGATGAACGCTGGCACCTGCGCAAGGATGGCAGCCGCTTCTATTGCAGCGGCGAAGTAACCCTGCTCACCGGTGATCACCTTCAGGGCTACGTGAAAATCGCCCGGGACCTGACCGGTCACAAACGCCAGCATGAAGAGCAAAGCCAACAACTGGCCGAGACGCTGAACACCAATTACCTCAAGGATGAGTTCTTCGCGGTCATGTCCCACGAACTCAAACACCCGCTGAACCTGATCCAGCTCAATGCCGAACTGCTCAGGCGTATGCCGGTGACCAAGTCGGTGGCACCGGCCGCCAAAGCGGTCAACACCATCTGCGATGCCGTCAGCAGCCAGGCGCGGATCATCGATGATCTGCTGGACGTCGCCCGTGTCCGTACCGGCAAGCTGAAGTTGAAGCCGATCGCCGTGGATCTGGCCGGTGTGCTGCGCGATATTTACCACGTCGTCCTCAATGATCAACACAGCACCACCGTCGACTTGCAAGTACCGTCGGAGCCGTTGCTGGTCCATGCCGATCCGACGCGCCTGGAACAGATCATCTGGAACCTGGTGAACAATGCACTGAAATTCACCCCACCCAATGGCCACGTGCAATTGATCGCGAGCAAGGCCGGGAACATGGCGCGGCTCGACGTCAAAGACAACGGCACCGGCATTGCGGCCGAGAACCTTGAACACGTATTCGACCTGTTCGGGCAGGCTGAGACACAGCACACCAACCACCAACGTGAGGGGCTGGGCATCGGCTTGTCACTGGTCCGTCAATTGACAGAAGCACAACGAGGGACGGTTGAGGTGAGTTCTCCGGGCATCGGGGCGGGCTGTACCTTCAGCGTTTACTTGCCGCTGGCCAACGTCGAAGGTGACACGCAAGCTGCGCCCCCGATCGACGAGGCGTCAGGAAGATTGAGCGGCTTGACGATCCTGCTGGTCGACGACTCTGCCGAGGTGCTGGAAACCTTGAAGATGCTACTGGAAATGGAAGACGCCGAAGTCATTGCTTTCGATCGTCCGGTGGCGGCTCTGGACGCGGCGAAGAGCACCCGTTTCGACCTGATCATTTCGGATTTGGGCATGCCGGTCATGAACGGCCATGAGCTGATGAATGCACTGCGTCAGTTGCCGCTCGCCAAGGATGTGCCAGCCATTGCCCTGACCGGTTATGGCTCCAGCAGCGACGTAAAAAAGGCCCGTCAATCGGGCTTTAACCAGCACATTGGAAAACCGGTTTCCTACGATGACTTGATCGCAACCATCGAGACCCTGCGCCAGCCACAGACCTGAGGGGCCGGTAATGGCTCAACGTAAATAGGTGCGTTGCACGCAGACGCGCCGGTCGATTGCCTGCCTCAGACGCTCCTTGTGGTCTGCCCAGACCTTGGGATCGACCTTGGGCGCACGCATGAGGTCCAACATGGCCGCTTTGGCGGCCAGATATTCCTTCCATGCGTCGTCGCAGCTGAGCTTGAAACGCTCATATTCGCTCATTTCCATCCGCCGCAGCGCCAGCACCGACTCATCGGTGATGACCGGGCCTAGCGTCAACTGCACCCGATGCGGTGCGACGAACCCCTGCGTGTCCGCCACAATATCCCTGGCGCGCCGAGCGCCCCACTGTAACGCCGCGCAGTAAGACTCATCGCGATCCCTGTCGTGAAACTCCTCACACAGCATGATCCCATGATCATCGTAAATACCAATGAACACCTGGGTGACCCCCTCATGGCTCACCCGCGCCCGCACTTCCACCTGCATCCCGTCGCTAAGCACTTCTTCATGGATGTGTAGAGGTAACCGGTTATCGGTCCATAACCAGAACTGCGCGCCTCTGTGTCGCATTGCCGGGCTCCTTGTGGAGTGAGCAGTAAGGCACAGCAATGACTGACTTTCCATGTAGGTCGTCGGGTGGTTCGGGCACCAAAAAAACCGCCGGAGGAATTGCCCTGACAGGGCTTTTTTAACAGCTGACGCTGCAATTCGAAGATGTCCCAGCACTGGGTATGACGCAGCCAGCCCATGCCGCATAAGGGTTTCAGCTCATTTGAGCCACACCCGTGTTGAGTGTCTGCAGCCTTTTCGCCAAAAACAGATCGACATAATATTGACACCAAAACATCCACTTGTCGGAATATTGGCACATCGTACTGTTACCTTCGCTTAACACCTTTACAAAGCCTGAGCCCACAACTAAACACACATCAAACTGATATCAGGAAAGGCCGTATCCCTGAGTCGGTGCTACCCCAAAACACGGCCTCACCCAGCCTTTCTCCAGGAGTCCCTTCCCTATGGGCACTCTCAGTCGATCGCGTGCCATGTGCAGCGCAACCCCAGCTGGCGGACGATGTCCGGCGGCCGCCTCGCACCGCTCCTGAACAACCTGAGCAGTGCAAGAACGGGACTTCGTCCTGTTAGCAGTCCCCAACGATTCTAAAAATAAAAAACTGGCACTCTCGGGAGAAAGACATGGCTACCACCACAACGACCAGCGGCGGCACCGTTACTTCGCTTTCCAACACGCCGCAGGCGCAGGACGACATTTTCACTACCGGAGTTACTGGCACGGGCACCGCGACCATCACCGAAGACCTGCTCGGGGTCATGTACCTGAACGTCATGTCCAATGACCTCGGCGGCAGCGCAAAGACACTGTGGTCACTCGATAACGCGACCAGTCTGTCGACTGCCACCAAGGTTTATGCACCGGCCGACCTCCTGATCCAGGACACGGGCAGAATTGAGGCGACGAGTACTGACACCAGTTTCAACGGGGCAAAGATCTGGATTACGGCGGATGGCAAAGTCGGCTATGACGCCGCTACGTTGTCGACGACTTTCAAGGCACAACTTCAGTCGCTTGCTGCTGGAGGATCCCTGACGGACAGCTTTACCTATGCGATTCGCCTCGGCAACGGCACGCTCAGTTGGGCCACCGCGCAGGTGCAGTTCGCGGGTGTGAATGACAGTGTGACGATGAACATCGGCGTGCAGGCCGGCACGGTCACCGAAGATGCGACCACCACGTCGAGCCCGACCGACTCGCTGAGCACGACAGGCACAATCGCCTTTAGCGACGTAGACCTGAGTGACACGCACACCGCCTCTTTCGTCGCGGCGGGAGGCAATGCCACAGCGCTGGGCAACTTCGCCCTTGCCCCCGTGACTGAAGCGGCCAACGCCGCCGACGGCACCGTTAACTGGACTTACACCCTGAATAATGCGGCAGCCCAATACCTGGCCCAGGGGCAGACTGCTACTGAAACCTATGTGGTCACCATCAGTGACGGGCACGGCTCGTCGACCACGCAGAATGTAACCATCACCATCACCGGCACCAACGACCAGGTGCAAATCACCAGCGGCGTGCAGACCGGCGATGCCGGAGAAGACAGCGGCGACTACGCGGCCAGCGGCAGCATCACCTTCACCGACGTCGACCTGATCGACACCCATAGCGTCACTGTCACACCGGGCGCTTCCGGCTATCTGGGTAGCTTCACCACCAATCCCCTGAGCGACAGCACCGGTACGGGCAGTGGTTCGCTAGGCTGGAACTTCGCGGTGGACAACGCCGCCCTGCAGTTCCTCGGCGAAGGCCAGAGCGTCACCCAAACCTATAACGTCGCGATTGGCGACGGCGCGGTTCAGACCGTGACCATTACCCTCACTGGCACCAACGACCAACCGACGCTGACGATTGTCGACAGCACCGGCGCGATGAGCGAAGGCAACGGCACGGCTACCCTGAGCGACAGCGGCGCCTTGAGCTTTGCCGATCTGGACAGCATCGACACCGTGACCGTGTCGCAGACTGCCAACGGCGACATCGCCTGGAGCGGTGGCACGCTCAATGCGAGCGTGGCCTCGGCATTGGTGGCCGGTTTCTCGGTCGATCAGAACAGCTGGGACTACAGCAGCAATCAAAACCTCGACTTCCTCGCTGCGGGTGAAACCATCACCTTCTCGTATGCGGTGGTCGCCACCGACGACAGCGGCGCGGCTAACGCTGCTTCGGCGGAGCAGACTGTCACCATCACTATCACCGGCACTAACGATGCGCCCGTGCTCAGTTTCGCGACAGGTAACGATGCCGGCGCGGTGCAGGAAGACACCACGCTTAGCGTCAACGGCCAGTTCAGTTCGGCCGACATCGATCATGCCGCCACCGCCACCTGGAGCATTGCCGGTACGAATACCGGCACCT
>NZ_JAMYDU010000059.1 GCF_024138395.1 Pseudomonas mandelii | reverse complement strand
GTCCTCGACCAATTCGGCGAACTGGCGCTGTTGCGGGAAACGGCCGATGAGGGTCGCGACCTGCTGAACATCAGCTATGCCTCGACCCCGACCACCAGCACCGTCGACCTCAGCCAAACCAACCTGCAGAACGTCGAAAACGTCACCCTCACCGGCCTCGGTGCCTTCACCGTAGTCGGCAACGACCTGAACAACACCCTGCTCGGCAACGCCTCCATCAATACCCTGCAAGGCGGGGCCGGCAATGACTGGCTGGATGGCGGCGTGGGCGCCGATATTCTCAGCGGCGGCGGCGGCGATGACACCTACGTCATCGACAACCCCGTCGACAAGATTGTTGAAAACACTGACGAAGGCCGTGACCTGGTCAGGACGGCGGTGAGCTACACCCTCTCGGCCAATATCGAAGACGGCGTGCTGCTCGGCGCCGCGGTCTTGAACCTCACGGGCAATGAACTCGATAACAGCCTCACCGGCAACGCCGCCGCCAACCTCCTCGACGGCAAGGCCGGCGTCGACCTCCTCGACGGCGGTGCCGGCAATGACACCTATATCATCGACAACCTCGGCGACACGGTGATCGAACGCGGCACCTCGCTGGCCGAGATCGACACGGTCGCCTCGTCGATCAGTTACACCCTGGGCAGCAACCTCGAGAACATGACCCTCACCGGCAGCGATCACCTCGACGCCTCCGGCAATGCCCTGAGCAATCGCCTGACCGGCAACTCCGGCAGCAACGTTCTGGATGGTGGAATTGGCGCCGACGTGATGATCGGCGGCAACGGCAATGACACCTACATCGTCGACAACCTCAAGGACGCGGTCACCGAGACCAGCATCCTGGTATCTGAAGTCGACACCGTGCGCTCCTCGGTCAGCTGGACCCTGGGTGCCAACCTGGAAAACCTAACCCTCACTGGCAGCGATCACCTCAACGGCGTCGGCAACACCCT
>NZ_JAMYDU010000058.1 GCF_024138395.1 Pseudomonas mandelii | reverse complement strand
TGTGGGAGATTCTATGTTGCAGGACAACCCCGCAACTTCAGGTCGGCTGGTATTCGCTCTGATTTTTCATCAGGGCAAATGCCACCCGGCAGAGCTTCCGGGCAAGGGCCACCAATGCCTGGGTTTTCGAGAAGCCTCTTGCCAGGTACGACTCGTAAAACGGTTTCCATTTGGCCGAGCGACAGGCTGCCATTGCAGCGTTGTAAGCCAACCGGCGTACTTCCGGATCGCCTTTTTTGGTCAGATACCGGGGGCCGTTCTTCTTCCCGGAATCATCGACCGTCAGGTCCATCCCTAGAAAGGCGATGAACGCATCACTATTGGCAAAATCACCGCGCATGAAGGTGGTCGCCAACCCGGTTGCAGTCAGCTCGCCAACGCCTTCGATGGCTTTGCAGCGGTCGATATTCTCTTCAATACCCGCCTCTTTGCTGACCTTGCGCAGCAGTTTCTGAATGGCCTGATCCGCTTGCTTGAATGCCTTCTGCTGAGCGGCCTGCACTTTCTTCAACAAGGGTTCATTGGCCCAGCTCAGCATCAGGCCGGCATGGTTCTGGATCAGCGTTGCACGTCTGTGGAGCAGGCTTTTCAGCGAGGTGTAGGCCTTGGGTGGTGGGCTCCAGATCCGCAACCCGTCTTGTTCGTTCGTCAAATAGCGCGCCAGCAGACGGGCATCGCAGGGATCGTTCTTGGCTCGTTGGCCGATGCCGCGGCGATAGTTGCTCACCCGATAAGCATCCACGACATAGACCTGATGACCCATCGCATGGGCCAGCTCGATGGTGTCCAGGTGGTAGATGTTGGTGGCTTCAACGGCGATAGCGCTTTGGGCGGGCAATGTTTTAAGCCAGCGCTTGAGGGCTGTTCGATCGTTCTTGATGGGGTCAGTGGTTTGCAGGTCGGAGCGATAGACGACTATTTCGGCCTTGGCGATATCGATGCCAACAACCGTCTGCGAAGTAAGGATTGCCATGACAAATCCTCGGAGCTAGGGTTTATGAGCTTGTCGGGGTCTACCGTTGCGCTGGCTTGCCTCTATCGTCGGTTTTACCGATGAATTCCTTATCGGCGCTTTGGGTAGAAAGGGCGGGACGAGAAGTCTCCCACGGTCCGTACTGGCGAGAGTCGGAATCGAGCCTTTAGTCACGCCCACCCCTTCAAGTCTAAACATACAAGCG
>NZ_JAMYDU010000057.1 GCF_024138395.1 Pseudomonas mandelii | reverse complement strand
GCGGCAGCGGCGACGACACCTACGTCATCGACAACGTCGCCGACAAGGTCACCGAACTGGCTGATGAAGGCCGCGATCTGATCCGCACGGCGGTGAGCTACACCCTGTCGGCCAACGTTGAAGACGGCGTGCTGCTCGGCGCCGCTGTGTTGAACCTCACGGGTAATGAGCTCGATAACAGCCTCACCGGCAACGCCGCGGCCAATCTCCTCGACGGCAAGGCCGGTGCGGACACCCTCGATGGCGGTGCCGGCAACGACACCTACGTCGTCGACAATGTCGGCGACACGGTGATCGAACGCGGCACCTCGCTGACCGAGATCGACACGGTGCTGTCGTCGATCAGCTACGCCCTGGGCAGCAACCTCGAGAACCTGACCCTCACCGGTGGCGATAATCTGGACGGTACCGGCAACGCCCTGAGCAACCGCCTGAGCGGTAACAGCGGCAACAACCTTCTGGACGGTGGAACCGGTGCCGACCTGATGATCGGCGGCAACGGCAATGACACCTACATCGTCGACAACCTCAAGGACGTGGTCACCGAAACCAGCACTCTGGTATCTGAAGTCGACACCGTGCGCTCCTCGGTGAGCTGGACCCTCGGCGCCAACCTGGAAAACCTCACCCTTACCGGCAGCGACAACCTCACCGGTGTCGGCAATACCCTGCGCAACGTGCTGACTGGCAACAGCGGCAATAACCTCCTCAACGGTGGCGCCGGACTAGACACGCTGATCGGTGGTGCCGGCGACGACACCTACGTCCTCGATCAATTCGGTGAATTGGCGCTGCTGCAGGAAACTGCCGACCAGGGTCGCGACCTGCTGAACATCACCTATGCTTCAACCCCGACCACCAGCACCGTCGACCTCAGCCAAACCAGCCTGCAGAACGTCGAAAACGTCACCCTCACCGGCCTCGGTGCCTTCACCGTGGTCGGCAACGACCTGAACAACACCCTGCTTGGCAACGCCTCCGTCAACACCCTGCAAGGCGGCGCCGGCAACGACTGGATGGATGGCGGCGTGGGCGCTGACATCCTCAGTGGCGGCAGCGGTGATGACACCTACGTCATCGACAACGTCGCCGACAAGGTCACCGAACTGGCTGATGAAGGCCGCGATCTGATCCGCACGGCGGTGAGCTACACCCTGTCGGCCAACGTTGAAGACGGCGTGCTGCTGGGTACAGCGGCACTTAATTTG
>NZ_JAMYDU010000056.1 GCF_024138395.1 Pseudomonas mandelii | reverse complement strand
CTGATCTGGTCAAGTAATCCCGGACACCGGTTACGGTGTTTATGCCGCTTTTTGCTCCATAGCTATCGGCGACAGGTAGTTGTTGTAGCTGTGGAGCCTGGTGCGGTTGTAGTACATGAAGAAACGCACCATGTCGGTTTGTGCTTCCTCGCTCGTGCTGTAGCCGTTGCGAGGGACCCATTCTGATTTCAGGGTGCCGAAAAAGCGTTCTGTTGGAGCATTGTCCCAGCACTGCCCGCGGTGACTCATGCTCTGTAAAATGCCATGGCGCATCAGCTCTTCTTGAAACTTGCGACTGGTGTACTGACAGCCCTGATCCGAATGGAACATCAACCCAGGTGGGCAGGTTCGAAGCTCTGTCGCCATGCGTAGCGCCTTACTCACCAAGTTGGCGTCATTGACCAGCGAAAATGCCCAACCAATGACCCGACGAGCAAACAGATCGATCACGATGGCCAGATGAACCCAGCGTTTGCCTACCATCAGGCTTGTAACGTCGCCACACCAGACTTGATTGACCGCGGTCGGTTTGAAATTGCGCTTGAGCAGATTGGGCGCGACAAATGCTTCAACTCCTTTGGATCTGAATGGATGAGGCTGGCGTTGTTTACTGACAATGTTGGCTTCTCTCATCAGTGCTTTAACAAGGCTTCTTCCAGCCGCTATGTTTTGGGCCTGCAGATGCTTGCTGATCGTTCTGGACCCCATGGCTTCCCGGCTTTCGCTGTGCAACTCGACCACCTTCACCTTGAGCTCTTCGCGCTCGATCTTGGGCCGCGAGAGACGCTGTAGCCACTCGTAAAAGCTGCTGCGCTTCACATCGAAAACACGACACAGGATGGCGGTCGGGAATGACTCTCTTAGCTCCGCGATCATCGAAAACGATCGGGATCCGACATCAAGAGAGCGGTAGCCTTTTTTAAGATGTCGGCTTCCAGTTCCATGCGTTTGATCTTGGCTTTCAAATCCTGAATCTGGCGCTGATCCTCAGTAATGGCCTTGGTGCCTTGAACCGGCTGCCCCTTGTGTTCCTTGCGAACCTGGTCCACCCAGCGCCGTAACGCGGTAGCGCTGATGTCCAGCGACGCGCAGACTTCCTGTACCGAACAACCGTCGTCAATCACCATGCTGGCTGCACGATGTTTGAACTCGCGAGAAAAGACTCTTCTTTCTTTCATGGAACCTCCAAATTGGCGAAATCATATCGCCCTTAAGAGGTGTCCGGAATTATTAGGCCAGATCAG
>NZ_JAMYDU010000055.1 GCF_024138395.1 Pseudomonas mandelii | reverse complement strand
TGTCTCGTCCTGAATAAGGTTTACACCTTCTGACTTCTTATCAGGAAGGTGCAATGGATACGGGCGCAAAACGCAGTCAGCGGGATTACACGCTGACTTTTAAATTGTCGGTTGTCGACCAAGTCGAAAAAGGCGAGCTGAGTTATAAAGAGGCTCAACGGCGCTACGGGATTCAGGGCCGGTCGACGGTGTTGGTGTGGTTACGCAAGCATGGTCGGCAGGACTGGAGCCAAGGCGCTTCCATTCGGACCCAGAGGAGCCGACCGATGAACGAGCCCACCTTGCCTTTGACTCCCGAGCAGAGAATCAAAGAGCTCGAGGAACAGCTGGCACTGGCCAATCAGAAAGCCAAATTCTTCGAAGACGTGGTCGAGGTTCTGAAGAACGACTACGGCGTATCCGTCGTAAAAAAGCGGCCCGGCAAGTCGTTGCGCAAACCCCAACCCTGAGTGTCAGCAGGGCTTGCCAGTTTATGAGGATCAGTCGCCAAGCCTTTTACAAGCGCGATCGGGTCTATCGGGCCCGAGTCGAGCAAGATCAGAAGCTCATCCAGTTTGTGCAGGAAATCCGTGTGCGCCAACCCTGCATTGGCGCCCGCAAGCTGCACTCGATGATGCACGCGAAACATGAGAAGCCAGAACTGCATGTCGGCCGAGATCGTTTGCTTGAGGTTTTACGAGAGCACCGGCAGTTGGTTCGCAGGAAACGGGCCTATCACAAGACGACCGACAGCCATCATCACTTTCGCTGCCATCCCAATCTGCTAAAGCCTGGCCCACAGCAAGTCGTCGCTACCGGTCCGGAACAGGTCTGGGTCGCGGACATTACTTACCTATCCACCAAGCGTGATGATCCGGCCTACCTGAGTTTGGTGACGGATGCTTTTTCGAGGAAAATTGTCGGTTATCACGTGCATGGCAGCCTGCATGCCGACTCGGTAGCCCAAGCCTTACGCATGGCGTTGAAGACGCGTCGAACACGCCAGAAACTGGTTCATCACTCGGATCGAGGGGTGCAGTACTGCTCAGCGCTTTATCAAAAGCTCCATGCCAAGCATGGCATTACGTGCTCGATGACCGATGGCTACGATTGCTACCAAAACGCCTTGGCAGAGAGGGTCAACGGCATCTTGAAGACAGAGCTCTTGCTTCACCGGCCGACGGACTTGGCGCAAGCGGAGCAGATGGTGCGGGAGGCAATCTTGATCTACAACCAGGAGCGTCCGCACCTATCCCTGAAATACAAAAC
>NZ_JAMYDU010000054.1 GCF_024138395.1 Pseudomonas mandelii | reverse complement strand
AACATCGAATACCTCGGCCGTCTCGACCATCAGGTGAAACTGCGTGGCCAACGGATCGAACTGGGGGAAATCGACGCTGAATTGCTGGCGCAGGCCGGCGTTCGCGATGCTGCTACGTTACTGCTTGATCAGCGTTTGGTGAGTTTCTGGTGCGGTGACGCCGAAGAAGCCTCGCTGCATGCGGCATTGAGCGACAACTTGCCGTCGCACATGCTGCCAAGCCTGTGGGTGCAACTCGACTGCTTGCCGCTCAACAGCAACGGCAAACTCGATCGCAAGGCGCTGGCCGCCCTGCCATTGCCGGAAACCAAAAGCGACCAGCCACGCAGAGCGCCGCGCAACGCCACTGAAACCGTGCTGTGCGAGTTATTCAGCGAAGTGCTGGAATGCCCGTTGGTGGGGATCGACGATCATTTCTTCCACCTCGGCGGCCATTCCTTGCTGGCCACCCGACTGGTCGCCCGGGTTCGTGAACGCCTCGGTGCCAGCCTGCCGCTGGCGCTGGTATTCGCCCAGCCGACGGTGGCGGCGCTGGCCGGTCATCTGCGCGCGGCGATGTCGGGCGAACTGATCACCACACAACCGCGTCCGCCACAGTTGCCGCTGGGCCTGGCGCAGCAGCGGTTCTGGATGCTCAGCCGTCTGGTGCCGGATTCGCGCGAATATCACATGCCGTTCGCCCTGAACTTGCATGGCGAGCTTCAGGTTCAGGCCATGCGCGAGGCATTCGAGCAAGTCAGCGAGCGTCATCTGGTACTGCGCAGCCGCATCGTCGAAGTTGAAGGCGAGCCGCAGTTACTGATCGACAATCAGGGCCCGGCGCTCGCGGTCACTTCGGTCACCACACAAGACTGGGCGGTGGCGTGCGCCAATGCTCAGAACGAGCTGATGGCACCGTTCAATCTGGCCGCCGCCGCACCTTGGCGTGCACACCTATTGCAACGTCAAGGCAGCGACGAAAGCCTGTTGCTGGTGTGTCTGCATCACAGCGCCACCGATGGTTGGGCGATGCAGTTGCTGATCGACGAACTGGCCCAGGCCTACAGCGCCGGCCTGAAGGGGCAGTCACCCGCCTGGACCGCGCTGGACATCGACTATGTTGATTTCGTTCTTTGGCAGCAACATCCGGACACCCAGGCTCGGCGCAATGACAGCCTGGATTACTGGAAAAACCATCTCGGCCAGGACGACTACCAACTCGATCTGCCACTGGACCGTCCTCGCGCGGCCGAAGCGGATCGTCGTGCCCAACAACTGACAGTCAGCCTCGGCGCCCAGCGGGCCGACGCGATCCGTCAGTTCGCCCGTCAACGCGGCACCACCACCTATGTCGTGCTGGCCACAGCGCTGAGCGCCTTGCTGGCGCGCTATAGCAATCAGCGTGATATTCGTCTTGGCACCCCGGCCGATCAGCGCGATCAGCCGCAAACCCAGGCACTGCTGGCGTGTCTGGTGAATACGTTGGTGATTCGCAGTGAAGTCGATCAACAGGCCCCGGCCGAGCAGTTGCTGGCCAACCTTGAAGCCGATTTGCGCGCAGCCCAGGCCCATGCTGACCTGCCGTTCGCCACATTGGTCGGCGCTGTGGCCCAGCGTCGCGACCTCAACCGCACACCGCTGTTCCAGGTGATGTTCTCCCTCAACCACGGCCGCATGGACAGCAGCCAATGGCCGGGCCTGAACATCGAAGAGCAGACGCTGCCGGTGATCGACGCCAAGTTCGAACAGAGCTGGGAAGTCCAGGACGATGGCAGCGACATGATCCTCGCGCTGGAATACCAGGCGGCGCTGTTTGACGAGTTGACGATGCAGCGCTGGAGCGCGCAATGGTGTGCGCTGCTGGACGCGCTGGTGGCGACGCCAGCCCGGACGCTGGTCGAGTTGTTCCCGCAACAACAGGATCAGCAGCAACTGGATCGCTGGAACGCGACCGAACGTCATTACAGCGGCCCGACCAACCTGCACACGGCCCTGACCCAGCAAGCGGCGCTGAGCCCCAACGCCCCGGCGCTGGTGTTCGAAGGCCAACGCCTGAG
>NZ_JAMYDU010000053.1 GCF_024138395.1 Pseudomonas mandelii | reverse complement strand
GGTATGTCAGGCAGACCGCATCAGCCGGATTCACGACTGCTTCGCAGCCGAACGCAGGCTTCGCCAGCTGCTACAGATCGCATTACGGCTTAACTGACTGGCATTAGGGCAAGCCCGCTCCCACATTGATTTGTTGCGTTCGCAAAAGATGGATTCACTGCAGCTCCCACAGTGGAGGGGGTGTGCCTCAGATTTCGAGGTTGCCCCAACCCGGCTTCACTTCTTCCGGTGCTACAGCGTTCACCTTCTTACCCGTGGCCAACTCCACCCGCCGCGCCACTTCGGGGTCATCGGCGAACGGAATCAGGCTGGCATCGTCCAGGCTCTCGGCGGTCTGGTATTTCAGGCAATACTCGACCGCCAGCCAAAGCCCCAAAACGCCCAATAGATTCAACCCCGTCTCGATCATGTCAGGCTCCTTGCCTCAGGCAATCTGCGCTTCAAGTTCAGCCATTTTCACGTCCGACACTCGCACCGTGCGCCAGGTGTTGTAGGCCATCAGCAACATGCCGCTGAGGAAGAACACTCCGCCGACAAAGCGCACCACAAACCCCGGATGACTGGCCTGCAAAGCCTCAACGAAGGAGTAGGTCAGCGTGCCGTCATCGTTGATCGCGCGCCACATCAAACCCTGAGTGATGCCGTTGACCCACATCGAGGCGATGTACAGCACGGTGCCGATGGTCGCCAGCCAGAAGTGCGCGTTGATCAGGCCGATGCTGTGCATCTGCGGGCGGCCGAAGACTTTCGGGACCATGTGGTAGACGGCGCCGAAAGTGATCATCGCCACCCAGCCCAAGGCCCCGGCGTGAACGTGGCCGATGGTCCAGTCGGTGTAATGGGAGAGGGCGTTCACCGTTTTGATCGCCATCATCGGGCCTTCAAAGGTCGACATGCCGTAGAAGGCCAATGACAGCACCAGAAAGCGCAGGATCGGATCGGTGCGCAACTTATGCCAGGCACCCGAGAGCGTCATCATGCCGTTGATCATCCCGCCCCAGCTCGGCGCCAGCAGAATCAGCGACATCGCCATGCCCAGTGACTGCGCCCAGTCCGGCAGTGCGGTGTAGTGCAAATGGTGCGGGCCGGCCCAGATGTACAAGGTGATCAGCGCCCAGAAATGCACGATCGACAACCGATACGAATACACCGGCCGATTGATCTGTTTCGGCACGAAGTAATACATCATCCCGAGGAAGCCGGTGGTCAGGAAAAAACCCACCGCGTTGTGCCCATACCACCACTGCACCATGGCGTCGGTGGCCCCGGAATACACTGGATACGATTTGAACCAGTCCACCGGAATCGACAGGTGATTGACCACGTGCAGCATGGCGATCACCACGATGAACGCACCGAAAAACCAGTTGCCGACATAGATGTGCTTGGTCTTGCGTTGCACCACGGTAGTGAAGAATACGATGGCGTAAGCGACCCAGACCACCGTCATCCACACCGCGCCGGAGAATTCGATTTCGGCGTATTCCTTGGTGGTGGTGTAGCCCAGCGGCAGAGTAATCAGCATCACCACGATTACCGATTGCCAGCCCCAGAAGGTGAACGCGGCGAGCTTGTCGGAGAACAGCCGCACCTGGCAGGTGCGCTGCACCGCGTAGTAACTGGCGGCGAATTGCGCGCTGCCGGCAAAGCCGAAAATCACCAGGCTGGTGTGCAGCGGGCGCAAGCGGCCGAAGGTGGTCCACGGCAGGTCGAGGTTCATCTCGGGCCATACCAGTTGCGATGCGATCCATACCCCCATCGCCATCCCGACGACACCCCAGACGATGGTTGCCACGACGAATTGGCGAACGACCTTGTAGTTATAGGCCTGTCCGATTGTTGCTGTGCTCATGGTCAGTTCTTCCACGGTTGCAAAGTCTTGCCAGGCCACCCGGTCTGGCATGCCATGGACTGTAGAAACCCTGCCGCAAACAAAACAGACTCAGAGAAATCGAGTTTATGCGGATCAGATGCGATGTAAGCCTGCGGCGATAGGCCGCGCCCTGATACGGTTTTTTAGTGTTTAGCTGAATCTGTAACGTGCTGCGCTGCCGGTGCATAGTCCACACCATAAGAACAACCGAAACCCTGTAGCAGCTGCCGAGCCTGCGAGGCTGCGTTCGGCGGCGAAGCCGTCGCTAAACCAGGCATTGCGGTGGATCAGGCAGACCGCGCCGCCGGACTCACGACTGCTGCGCAGCCGAACGCAGCCTCGCAGGCTCGGCAGCTGCTACGGGAGTTCAATCCTGATGAGGTGGCAGCCACATGTATCAGTACGACGACTATGACCGGGCCAAGGAGCGGGTGTACCCGAAAATGCTGGAGGTGTCGGCATGAACAATCTGATTCGTTTGCAAGACGGCGGCGCCGAGTGGGTGCGTGACGACCCATGGCAGTTGATTCGCGAAGCAACGGAGGAGTTGCCGGCCGGACCGCTGATAATGCCGTTACCCCAGTGGCTGGCACTTAACGCCGACAGGACGTCAGCGCTCGAAGGCGTCTGGCTGGGTCCCAACGACGAAGTGACAAATCTGACGCCGTGGTTTCCCGACCTGCCACTGATTGCCCTGGACTTCCCGAGTTTTCGCGACGGACGCGCCTACAGCCAGGCCTATCTGTTGCGTACACGTTTCGGTTGGCAAGGCGAATTGCGCGCGATTGGCGATGTACTGCGCGATCAACTCAGCCACATGCGCCAATGTGGCTTTGACAGCTTTGCGGTGCGCGAAGACAAGTCCGCTGAAGATGCGCTGAAGGGATTGGCCGGGATGAGTGTGCTTTATGGGCGCTCGGTGATTGAGCCGCGGCCGTTGTTTCGACGGCGCTGAAGTCCCGTGGCGAGGGGGCTTGCCCAATGCTGGTAAGTTAAGAACTTTGAGCGACGAAAATCCTGTGGGAGCGTGGCTTGCCCGCGAAGAATACACCGCGGTTTTTCAGGTATTACGCGTCATCGTTCTTCGCGGGCAAGACACGCTTGTATGTTTAGACTTGAAGGGGTGGGCGTGACTAAAGGCTCGATTCCGACTCTCGCCAGTACGGACCGTGGGA
>NZ_JAMYDU010000052.1 GCF_024138395.1 Pseudomonas mandelii | reverse complement strand
GTAGGTCATCGTCAAGATCAAATTCCGAAACCCCTATCTGCATCTGCAGGTAGGGGTTTTGTTTTGTCCGCAGGAAAAGAGCACTCTTGCGACAATACAAAATTGCACAGTTATTTTCGAGTCAGGACACTAGAATAGGTCCAACTTTTTTGGAGCCAGAGCCTTTATGCCCGATCCGGTTGACGCCCCAGGGCTGTCAGATTTACCGCTGGACGACTTGGTAGCGTGTCATGAGTGCGACTTGCTAATGCGTAAGCCTGAGCTTGCTCATGGTGAGAAAGCCATCTGTGTACGCTGCGGTTATGAGCTGTATGCCCATCGACACAATGTCGTGCAGCGCAGTCTCGCCTTGGTCATTGCCGCACTGTTGCTGTATATACCTGCGAACTTTTTACCCATCATGCAGCTCCATCTACTCGGACAGTCGTCGCACGATACTGTCTGGAGTGGCGTTGTCGGTCTGTTCGATACCGGTATGCGAGGCGTAGCGGCAGTGGTATTCCTTTGCAGCATGGGGATTCCTCTGCTCAAGCTGCTTTGCCAACTGTTCGTGTTGCTGAGTATTCGCTTCGATATCGGACGCAGTTATGGCCTGCTGCTCTACCGCATTTATCACCATCTACGGGACTGGGGGATGCTCGAGGTTTACCTCATGGGCGTACTGGTTGCGATCGTCAAATTGGCCGATATGGCGGCGATTACCGTGGGTCTTGGTCTGGCGTGCTTCATCAGTTTGTTGTTGGTTCAGGTCTGGCTGGAAGTAGTGATGTCACCGCACCAGATCTGGCAGGCTCTATCAGGAGAAGATGCCCATGCGGGCGATTGATGCAGGCATTCTGATTTGTACTGAATGCCACGAGTTGAACAAGCAGGAAGCCGATACCGACGAGCAAGTTTGCACCCGCTGCGGTGCGCTGGTTCATGCCCGTCGCCCGGATAGCCTGATGCGTACCTGGGCGTTGTTGATCACAGGTGCGATTCTCTACATTCCGGCTAACGTGCTGCCGATCATGACTGTTAACTCCTTGGGCCAAGGCGACCCGAGCACCATCATGTCCGGCGTGATCCAACTGGTTCAGCACGGCATGATTCCGATCGCCGCCGTGGTTTTTATCGCTAGCATCCTGGTACCCACGTTCAAGCTGGTGGGCATCGCCTTGCTGCTTTTTTCGGTGCAGCGTCGTCAGCCACTCTCGGCACGCCAGCGCATTCTGATGTACCGCTTTATCGAGTTCATCGGCCGCTGGTCGATGCTGGATATCTTTGTGATCGCCATCCTGGTGGCGGTTGTGAATTTTGGACGGCTTGCCAGCATCGAAGCCAATCTTGGCGCCATCGCCTTCGCCAGTGTGGTGATTCTGACGATGCTTGCCGCAGTAACTTTCGATCCCCGACTGATTTGGGATAACACGGAGTCGGACGACGACCATGACTGATTTGCCTAAAGCGAAAACCCGACCGGCCTCGAACTGGTCAGCCATTTGGGTATTGCCCCTGATCGCATTGATCATCGGCGGCTGGCTCGGCTGGCGTGCCTACAGCGAGACGGGCATCGAGATTCAGGTGCGCTTCGAAAGCGGTGAAGGCATTCAGGCCAACAAGACCGAAGTCGTCTACAAAGGCATGTCGGTCGGTAAGGTGAAAGCCCTCAAACTCGATGACGAAGGCAGCTCCAAAGGAGTGATCGCTACCATCGAAATGAACAAAGACGTGGAGCAATACCTCAGGACCAGCACGCGTTTTTGGCTGGTCAAACCGAGCGTGAGCCTGGCCGGTATCACGGGACTGGAGACGCTGGTCTCGGGTAACTACGTGGCTGTCAGCCCGGGTGAAGGCGAGCCGACCCGCAAGTTCAAGGCCTTGGCCCAGGAGCCTCCGCTATCGGACGCCCAACCTGGCCTGCACCTAACCATCAAGGCTGATCGCCTCGGCTCGCTGAATCGCGGCAGCCCGGTGTTCTACAAGCAGATTCAGGTCGGTCAGATCAAAAGCTACGTGCTGTCCGCAGACCAGAGCACTGTCGAACTCAAAGTCTTCATCGAGCCGACCTACGCCAGCCTTGTGCGTAAACACACGCGTTTCTGGAATGCCAGCGGCATCAGTATCGACGCCAACCTTTCTGGTGTGAAAGTGCGTAGCGAGTCCCTGGCCAGCATTGTCGCCGGTGGTATTGCGTTCGCCACTCCGGAAAATCGCAAGGACAGCCCACCCACCGATCCAAGCCTGCCGTTCCGTCTCTATGAGGATTTCGATGCAGCCGCAGCGGGTATTCGGGTCAAGGTCAAACTCAGCGATTTCGAAGGCCTGCAGGCCGGTCGTACGCCGGTAATGTACAAAGGCATCCAGGTCGGTAACCTGAAAACGCTCAAGGTTGACCCGGACCTGTCCAGTGCCAGCGCCGAGTTGACTCTCGACCCACTGGCCGAGGATTACCTGGTCACTGGCACCCAGTTCTGGGTGGTAAAACCATCGATTTCGCTCGCCGGTATTACGGGGCTGGAAGCGCTGGTCAAAGGTAACTACATCGCCGTGCGCCCTGGCGACAAGGGTGGTGCACCGCAGCGTGAATTCGAAGCAAGGCCCAAGGCGCCGCCACTGGATCTGCGTTCGCCAGGCCTGCACTTGGTGTTGTTCACCGACAACCTTGGTTCTCTGGAAGTCGGCAGTCCGATTCTCTACAAACAGGTCAAGGTCGGTTCGGTTCAGAGCTATCAATTCTCCCGTACCAAAAAGCAGCTGGTGATCGGGGTGCATATCGAGAAGGAATACGAAGGGCTGGTCAATGCTTCGACGCGTTTCTGGAATGCCAGCGGCATTACGCTCACTGGTGGGTTGACCGGCGGCATTCAGGTCAAAAGTGAGTCGCTGCAGAGCCTGATGGCCGGTGGCATCGCCTTCGAAACCCCGGAAGCCAAGGCGCCGTTGCAAAAGCGTATTCCACGTTTCCGCCTGCATGCCAACCATGATGAGGCAACGCAGAAAGGCACTATGGTGACGATCAAGGTCGATCGCGCCGATGGCCTGCGCAGTGGCACGCCAGTTCGATTCAAAGGCCTGGACGTTGGCAAGATTGAGGATGTCGACCTCAGCGATGACTTGCAATCAGTACTGCTGACCGCGCGAATCACAGAAGTGCCGGAGCGTATCGCTCGGGTCGGTAGTCAGTTCTGGGTGGTCAAACCTGAACTCGGCCTGATTAAAACCTCGAACCTCGAAACGTTGGTCACCGGGCAATACATCGAAGTGCAACCGGCGCCGAAGAACCTCGGCCCGCAGAAGACTTTCGAGGCCTTGACCAATCCTCCGGAAATCGCCAAGGAAGAGGCTGGTTTAAGCCTGGTGTTGAGCGCTGCTCGTCGGGGTTCGCTGAAGGCCGGCGTTCCCGTCACCTATCGCGAAATCACCGTAGGCAAGGTGACCGGCTATGAACTGGGCCAGACGGCTGATCGAGTGTTGGTGCACATCCTGATCGAACCGAAATACGCGCCGCTGGTGCGCAGTGGCACGCGGTTCTGGAACACCAGCGGTTTTGGTTTTGATTACGGCTTGTTCAAAGGCGCGACAATACGCACTGAATCGCTGGAGACGCTGGTTCAGGGCGGCATTGCTTTTGCCACGCCGGATGGCGACCGCATGGGTGTCCCGGCGCGGCCCGAGCAAACATTCCCGCTGTTCGATCAGTTCGAAGATGAGTGGCTGACCTGGGCGCCGAAGATCGCAATCGGCAAGTAGTCTCTCGACGTCTGTGATGCCGCCTTCGCGGGCAAGCCCGCTCCCACAGGGATCTGCGTCGTACACAAATATTGTGTACGCCACCAAATACTGTGGGAGCGGGCTTGCCCGCGAAGGGGCCGTCAAGTTCACTGAAAGCTTCAAGAATGTACCATCAATAAAAAAGGCCGAGATCCATTGGATCGCGGCCTTTTTTGTTGGCTTTGTCTCGTCCTGAATAAGGTTTACACCTTCTGACTTCTTATCAGGAAGGTGCAATGGATACGGGCGCAAAACGCAGT
>NZ_JAMYDU010000051.1 GCF_024138395.1 Pseudomonas mandelii | reverse complement strand
CCTGAAATACAAAACACCCGATGCGGTGCATCGGGCGTTAGGGTGAAACAGGTGTAAACCTATTTCAGGACTAGACAGTATTGGTGGTCAGGCATAACTCCTGAGAGCCTCCGGCGGAATGAAGGCCTCCAATTCATCTTCCACAGCTTCAATGATTCGTTCTACATCCGCCGCATTCATGACTGTTGCGCAAGGAATCCCGGCAATGGCGATCATGGTTTCGCCACTGGCGCGGTCGAACAGCCGGGCAACCATACTGCCCGGTGCATCCATGGTTGCTTCGAAACCCATGGGATGAAAATGCCAGCGCATCAGCTGGCAGGCATTTGGAAAAGTGACTTTGCTGAAAGACCCTTTATTCATGTGTTGCCCACCTTATTCATCGAGCGCTTCCTTTAGCTCATGTTAGGAGGGAAGAACCTTCAATGGCTCAACCGGTGACTGTCTTTAAAAGTAGCATCCAGATGTGAAAATCATGTGGATTTTTTTAGTCCGTTTGGCGGTTGGTTGATTTTTTTTTGATACAGATCACGGGGCACGGATTTTTCGACCAAAGGCCTATATTGCCGGGGCGTTCCACGGGGGCATTGAAGCCCCGCCAGAACTTCGGCAAGCTCGGTTTTTTTGTCGAGTCCTTTATGCACGCCGATGATGATGTCCCGTTGCAAATCCAGGCCACGGGCGAGACGGTCATGCGTTACCACCTGCGCTGGAAACACCGGGATCTGGACGGCGTCATGGCGCTTTATCACCCGGACATCCAGTACAACGACTTTTTCCAGAACCGCATAATGGGGATGGATGAATTGCGCGAGTATGTGCGCGACAGCATGCCCCGCGATCCGGATGAAGCCCTGGAGCATTCGGACCGTATTCGCCTGGATGGCGACACGGCGTTCATTCAATACCGCATTACCTTACGCGGCGGTGAGGGGCTGGCGTCGTTTCGGACCAGCGAGGCGATTACCGTACATGACGGGCTCATTTGGAGGGTCAATGAATACGCCACGCTCGTGCATGAACAAGCGACAGGCAAGGCCGCGCGCAACCTGCGCCCGGCGGTCAGCCGGCTCGGGCTGTCACCCCGGCAGCTGAGTTTCATGGCCGAGGATTTGCAGCAGTACTTCCAGCGCCAGCAACCGTACCTGGATCCGGAACTCGACCTGCAACGGGTGGCGAGGGAGTGCGGGTACAGCCGCAATCAGATTTCCTATCTGCTGAATCAGGTGCTCGGCCAAAGCTTCTACCGTTACGTCAATCAGGCGCGGTTGCAGCATTTGCTTGTGGCACTGGACGCCGCCACGCCGCCACTGCGCATCGACGAACTGGCCTTCGCGGCTGGCTTCAATTCGTTGTCGGCGTTTTACAGCTGTTTTCGCCGACACACCGGCCTGTCGCCCAAGGCTTATGCCAAACAAATTTCTTTGCGGGCACGCGCGCAAGACAATCCCTGACCCCACGCACTAGGATCGACGCCATCGAAGTTTTGAGTGGCGGAGTCTTGCATGTCGGCGTGGCGCACGATCAGTTTGTGGATGGATCAACTCGACGAGCCATTGCTGGCACGCCCGGCGCTGGAACAGGATCTGGACGTCGACGTGGCCATCATCGGCGCGGGGTACACCGGGCTCTGGACCGCGTACTACCTCAAGCGCCTGGCGCCGGCGCTGAACATTGCCATCGTCGAAGCAAACATCGCGGGTTTCGGCGCGTCAGGCCGTAACGGCGGCTGGTTGATGGGCAACCTGCTGGGCGAAGATCGCTTGCTTGCCGATTTACCGGCCGAACAACGCCGCGCTTCTTTCGATCTGCTGCACGGCATCCCTGATGAAGTTGGGATCGTCCTCGAACGAGAAGGCATCGACTGCGATTATCGCAAAGGCGGGGTTCTTTACTGTGCTGCGCGCTATCCCGAACAGGAAGCCAGCCTGCGCCACTACCTGGACACGCTCTACCGCCAGGGACTGAGCGAAAGCGACTATCGCTGGCTCAGTCCCGCGCAATTGGCGCAACAGATCAGAATTGCCAAACCTTATGGCGGTATCTATGCACCGCACGTCGCGACCATTCACCCGGCAAAGTTGGTCCGAGGTCTGGCGCGGACGGTGGAGCGCATGGGGGTCAACATCTATGAGAACAGTCCGGTCACTCAATGGCAGTCGGGCGGTTTGCGTACGGCCCAGGCTCAGGTCCGCAGCCACTGGATCGTGCCGGCGGTAGAAGGTTACGCGGTCACACTGCCACCGTTGGACCGTTATCAATTGCCGGTTCAGAGTTTGCTGGTGGCAACCGAACCGCTGTCCGCCGCGACTTGGGACGAAATCGGCCTCAGCCGCGGCCAGGCTTTCAGTGAAAGCAGCCGACAAGTCACCTATGGCCAGCGCACGGCGGATAACCGCTTGGTATTTGGCGCCCGTGGCGGCTATCAATTTGCTGGCAAGTTGCGCCATGACTTCGACTTGACCACCCGCGAAGTGGAGTTGCGGCGCTACCTGTTCAGCGAACTTTTTCCGCAGCTCAAGAACGTGCGAATCACCCATGCCTGGGGCGGCAACCTGGGCATGTCGCGGCGCTTCAAGCCGCACATGCTCTGCGATCGGGCCAGCGGCATCGCCGTGTCCGGCGGTTATGGCGGGGAGGGCGTCGGTGCCAGCAACCTCGGCGGGAGAACCCTGGCCGACCTGATTCTTCAGCGCGATACCGAGTTGGTCCGCCAGCCGTGGGTCATTCCTCAGGGCGGTCTCGACGCGCTCAAAGCCTGGGAACCCGAGCCCTGCCGCTGGTTGGGCTACAACGCGATCATCCGCAGCTTCGTCCACGAAGACCAGACCCTGGCCAACCCGGCCACCGCGCCTTGGCGACGCAAACTGGCCAGTCGGGTCGCGGGGTTCATGGAAGGGTTCATGCACTAAACGGCGTTTTCTTCATCAACAGGTACTCCCATGCCCATTACGCACTTCAAGCACACCGCAACCCTGAAGCTGGATGAATCGACTCCGGTCGCCGTGCCATTGGGCGTGCCCGTGGCAGTGGCCTCGACCACTAGCGTCGAACGCGACGATGGTGTCGAAACCGGCGTCTGGGAATGCACGCCCGGCCGCTGGCGCCGGCAGATTGTTGCCCAGGAATTCTGTCACTTCATTCAGGGCCGCTGCACCTTCACCCCGGACGACGGTGAAACCCTCTACATAGAAGCCGGCGATGCACTGATGTTGCCGGCCAACAGCCTCGGCATCTGGGACATCCAGGAAACCGTGCGCAAGACCTACGTTTTGATTTTTTGATCTTCTGATTGCCTGCCAACAACAACTCATACAGGAATCGACTCATGATCCGAAAGACACTGACGCTTGTTCCACTTGCGCTCGTCGCGACCTTCAGCCAGGCCGCCGAGACCGTGAAAATCTACAACTGGTCGGACTACATCGCGCCGGACACCACCAGGAACTTCCAGAAAGAAACCGGCATCGCCTTCAGTTACGACGTCTTCGACAGCAACGAAACCCTTGATGGCAAGTTGATGACCGGCACATCCGGGTATGACGTGGTGTTCCCGTCCAATCATTTCATGGCGCGGCAGATTCAGGGCGGGGCGTTGAAGAAGCTCGACAAAAATCAGTTGCCGAACTGGAAAAACCTCAATCCGGTGCTGCTCAAGACGTTGCAGGCCAATGACCCTGGCAACGAGCATGGCTTCCCGTATTTGTGGGGCAGCACCGGCATCGGCTACAACATTGCCAAGGTCAAGGCCGTGTTGGGCGACAACGCACCGGTGGATTCCTGGGACCTGATCTTCAAGCCCGAGAACATGGCAAAGTTGCAGAAGTGCGGCGTGGCAATCCTCGACAACGGCCCGGAACTCTTGCCGGCGGCGTTGAATTACCTGGGGCTGCCACATCACAGCAAGAACCCCGAGGATTACAAAAAAGCTGAAGCGCTGCTGATGAAAGTCCGGCCCTATATCAGCTATTTCCACTCCTCCAAGTACACCAGCGACCTGGCCAATGGCGACATCTGCGTGGCTGTCGGCTTCTCTGGCGACATCCTGCAAGCGGAAAGCCGCGCCAAGGAAGCCAAAAACGGCATAAACATCGGCTATTCCATTCCCAAGGAAGGCGCCGCCATCTGGTTCGACATGGTCGCCATGCCCGCCGACGCCCCGGACGAGAAGGCCGGTTACGCCTTCATGAACTACCTGCTGCGCCCCGACGTGATGGCTGACATCAGCAACTACGTGCACTACGCCAACGGCAATGAACAAGCCGATATCCTGATCGACCCGACCATCAAAAACGACACCAAGGTATATCCGAGCCCGGAAATGATGGGGAAATTGTTTGCGTTGGAAGCCATGCCATTGAATGTAGATCGGGTGCGGACGCGCGTATGGAACAAGATTCGTACGGGTAGTTGATCGGTCATCTTTTGTTGACATTGGCGCCGGTCGGGCTGACTGCGATGAGTTAGATTCCATGCCTCTTTCAGTAAGCAGGAGGCAACGGAATGCCTGCATGTTCGAAAGCTGGTCATCTGCGCATTGGGCGTTATTCGGAGCCTGGACGCATCTACTTGTTAACAGCTGTGGTTCACGATCGGCAGCCAATTTTTACCGATTGGCGCATGGGGAGGCTGGTTGTTCAACAATTACATCTGGCTCAGGACGAGAATTGGGCAGACTTTTTGACTTGGGTGGTGATGCCAGACCATATGCACTGTCTGGTACAACTTAGGGATAAGACGTTGGCCGAGCTGATGTGTCGAATCAAATCCCGTAGCAGTCTGGCCGTTAATCAGGCGCTAGGGCGAAGCGGGCGTTTGTGGCAGAAGGGCTATCATGATCGAGCAGTTCGGCGGGACGAGGACGTGAAAAATCTTGCTCGATATGTCGTCGCCAATCCCATTCGGGCGGGACTGGTGACACGTGTTCATGATTATCCATTGTGGGATGCGTGTTGGCTGTGATGTTTTACGACTGCTGCGCAGCCGAACGCAGGCTGCGCCAGCTGCTACAAAACCATAGCGCACCGGAAACCTGTAGCAGCTGCCGAAGGCTGCGTTCGGCTGCGCAAGTCGTAGAAATCGATCATCTCCAAAATACCTATGCCGA
>NZ_JAMYDU010000050.1 GCF_024138395.1 Pseudomonas mandelii | reverse complement strand
GGCGAAGGCGATCTTCCGGACGCCTTCGCCGGCAAGCCTGGCTCCTACAGAAAAGCCCGCCCGGCTCAACTGAATAACGACAAGTGGAGGCCCATCATCATGGCCAACCTGAAAATCAAAAATCTGCAAAAAGGCTTCGAAGGTTTTTCCATCATCAAAGGCATCGACCTCGAAGTGAATGACAAGGAATTCGTGGTGTTCGTTGGCCCGTCGGGCTGCGGCAAATCCACCCTGCTGCGGCTGATCGCCGGCCTGGAAGAAGTCAGCGGCGGCACCATCGAACTGGATGGCCGCGACATCACCGAAGTCAGCCCGGCCAAGCGCGACCTGGCGATGGTGTTCCAGACCTACGCCCTGTACCCGCACATGAGCGTGCGCAAAAACATGTCGTTCGCTCTGGACCTGGCCGGTGTAGCAAAAGCCGAAGTCGAGAAGAAAGTCGGCGAAGCGGCGCGCATCCTTGAACTCGGACCGATGCTGGAGCGCAAGCCGAAGCAACTGTCCGGTGGTCAGCGTCAACGCGTGGCGATCGGCCGGGCGATCGTGCGCAACCCGAAAATCTTCCTGTTCGACGAACCGCTGTCCAACCTCGACGCTGCCCTGCGGGTACAGATGCGCCTGGAACTGTTGCGACTGCACAAAGAACTGCAAGCCACGATGATCTACGTGACCCACGACCAGGTCGAAGCGATGACCATGGCCGACAAAGTCGTCGTGCTCAATGGCGGCAAAATCGAGCAAGTCGGTTCGCCACTGGACCTGTATCACCAGCCGGCCAACCTGTTTGTCGCAGGCTTCCTCGGCACGCCAAAAATGGGCTTCCTCAAGGGCAAAGTCACCCGCGTTAACGGCCAAAGCTGCGAAGTGCTGCTGGACGCCGGCACCCGCATCAGCCTGCCATTAAGCGGTGCAAACCTGAGCGTCGGCGGTGCCGTGACCTTAGGGATTCGTCCGGAACATCTGGAGCTGGCGCAACCCGGTGACTGCACCCTGCAAGTCACTGCCGATGTCAGCGAACGCTTGGGCAGCGACACCTTCTGCCACGTCCTGACCTCTTCCGGTGAAGCGTTGACCATGCGCGTTCGCGGCGATCTGGCCAGCCGTTATGGCGAAACCCTGAGCCTGCACCTGGACGCTGAACACTGCCATTTATTCGATGCCGACGGCGTGGCGCTGACTCGCCCACTGCGCGCCGCAGCCTGATCCGAGAGCATTGCGATGAAACTGAATAAACACAACCTCAGCCGCCTCGCCCCCGAGGTGGCCCTGCCCGCCTACACCCTGAGCGATACCCGCCAGGGAATCGCGCACATTGGCGTCGGCGGTTTCCACCGCGCGCATCAGGCGTACTACACCGACGCCTTGATGAATACCGGCGAAGCACTGGACTGGGCCATTTGCGGAGTCGGTCTGCGCGCCGAAGACCGCCGCGCCCGGGACGATCTCAAAGAGCAGGATTATCTGTTTACCCTGTTCGAACTGGGCGACAGCGATGACGCTGAAGTGCGCGTTATCGGGGCCATCCGCGACATGCTGCTGGCCGAAGACAGCGCCGAGGCGCTGATCGACAAACTCGCCGATCCAGACATCCGTATCGTCTCGCTGACCATCACCGAAGGCGGCTATTGCATCGACGACAGCAACGGCGAGTTCATGGCCCACCTGCCGCAGATCCAACATGACCTGGCCCACCCGAACGCACCGAAAACCGTGTTCGGTTTCCTCTGCGCCGCCTTGGCCAAACGGCGTGCAGCCGGTACGCCCGCGTTCACCCTGATGTCTTGCGATAACCTGCCGCACAACGGCGCCGTGACCCGTAAAGCCCTGCTCGCGTTCGCTGCCCTGCGCGACGCCGATCTGCGCGATTGGATCGAGCGCCACGTCAGCTTCCCCAACGCCATGGTCGACCGCATCACGCCGATGACCAGCACCGAGCATCGTCTGCAACTGGCCGACAAACATGCTGTCGATGATGCCTGGCCGGTGGTTTGTGAACCGTTTGTGCAGTGGGTGCTGGAAGACAAATTCGTCAACGGTCGCCCGGCGTGGGAAAAGGTCGGCGTGCAGTTCACCGACGACGTCACGCCTTATGAAGAGATGAAGATCAAACTGCTCAACGGCAGTCATCTTGCCCTGACCTATCTGGGCTTTTTGAAGGGTTATCGCTTCGTTCACGAAACCATGAACGACCCGCTGTTCGTGCGCTACATGCGCACCTACATGGACCTGGACGTGACGCCGCAACTGGCGCCGGTGCCGGGGATCGACCTGACCGAATACAAAAACACCCTGGTGGCGCGCTTCTCCAATCAAGCGATTGCCGATCAGCTGGAACGGGTGTGTTCGGATGGCTCGTCGAAGTTTCCTAAGTTCACCGTGCCGACCATCAACCGCTTGATTGCCGATGGGCAGGAGACCAAACGTGCGGCGCTGGTGGTGGCGGCATGGGCCCTGTACCTCAAAGGCGTGGATGAGAATGGCCAGACCTATGCGATTCCGGACCCACGGGCGGCGTTCTGTCAGGCGCTGGTGGCCGATGATGTGTTGATCACTCAACGAATGTTGGCGGTTGAGGAGATTTTCGGGACGGCGATTCCGCGTTCACCGGAGTTTGTGGCGGCGTTCGAGTGGTGCTGTAACAGCTTGCGGGATGTGGGTGTGACGCGGACCCTCGAAAGAGTGCTCGCCACCTGATCGTTCCCACGCTCTGCGTGGGAATGCAGCCCGGGACGCTCCGCGTCCCATCCCAGAAGCGGACGCAGAGCGTCCATTGAGGCATTCCCACGCAGAGCGTGGGAACGATCTTCGGTAGGGTGTTTCCATGGCAAACCAACAACTGTTCCTCGGCATCGACTGCGGCACTCAAGGCACCAAAGCCATCGTCCTCGACGCGCACAGCGGCGAGGTCCTCGGTCAGGGCGCCGCCGCCCACAGCCTCATCAGCGGCGCCAACGGTCGCCGCGAGCAAGACGCCGCCCAATGGCTGGAGGCCTTTACCCTCGCCACCCGCCGCGCATTGCTCGAGGCGAATGTAGACGGTCAGGCCATCCTCGGCATCGGCGTTTCCGGCCAGCAGCATGGCCTGGTGCTGCTCGACGATCACGGCCAGGTGCTGCGCCCGGCCAAGCTCTGGTGCGATACCGAGTCCACGCCGGAGAACGACCGCTTGCTCGCCCATCTGGGCGGGGAAAAAGGTTCCCTGGAACGCCTCGGCATCGTCATCGCGCCGGGTTACACCGTGTCCAAACTGCTCTGGACCAAAGAACAACACCCGGAAGTGTTCGCCCGGATCGCCCGCATTTTGCTGCCCCATGACTACCTCAACTATTGGCTCACCGGCCGCAGTTGCAGCGAGTACGGCGATGCCTCGGGCACCGGTTATTTCAACGTGCGCACCCGCCAGTGGGACTTGCAACTGCTGCGCGACATCGACCCCACCGGACGCCTGCAAGCCGCGCTCCCGGAGCTGATCGATGCCCATCAACCGGTCGGCACGATTCTGCCGAGCATCGCCGAACACCTCGGCATCAATCCCAAGGCGCTGGTCTCCAGCGGCGGCGGCGACAACATGATGGGCGCGATCGGCACCGGCAATATACAGCCCGGCGCGATCACCATGAGCCTCGGCTCCTCGGGGACCGTCTATGCCTATGCCGAGCAAGCGAACGTCAGCCCCGATGCCTCAGTCGCGACGTTCTGCTCTTCCAGCGGCGGCTGGCTGCCGTTGATCTGCACGATGAACCTGACCAACGCAACCGGCGCGATTCGCGAGTTGTTCGAATTGGATATCGAATCGTTCAACGCCTTGGTCGAGCAAGCTCCGATCGGTGCCGACGGCGTGTGCATGCTGCCGTTCCTCAATGGCGAACGCGTTCCCGCCCTGCCCCATGCCAGCGGCAGCCTGCTGGGGTTGACCATGACCAACCTGACCCGGGCCAACCTGTGTCGCGCCGTGGTGGAAGGCACCACTTTCGGTTTGCGTTACGGGCTGGACTTGCTGCGCCGCAATGGCTTACAAAGCCGCAGCATCTGCCTGATCGGCGGCGGCTCGAAAAGCCCGGTGTGGCGACAGATCGTCGCCGACATCATGAATACGCCAGTGATTTGCACCGAACAAAGCGAGGCCGCGGCCCTCGGCGCAGCGATTCAGGCGGCGTGGTGCAAGTCCTGGGCAAACGGTCACGAACACAGCCTGGCTGATTTGTGCGAGCGCTGCGTAAAGCTCGATCTGGCCAGTGAAACCTTACCGATTGCAGAAAATGTGGCGGCCTGTCAGCAGGCCTATGAACGCTATCAACAGCATGTCGCAACCCTTTAAAGAGCGAATAACTATGTATCTGGTGTGTGGCGAAGCGCTGTTCGATTTCTTCAGCGAAGACGATGCCAGCGGTCTGGCATCCAAAGTGAATTTCAAGGCGATTGCCGGCGGCTCGCCGTTCAACGTGGCGGTGGGGTTACGCCGCTTGGGCGTGGACGCCGCGCTGTTTGCCGGGCTGTCGACCGATTACCTCGGCCGACGTTTGCAGCAAGTGCTGCAGGACGAAGGCGTGCGCCCGGACTACCTCGTGGACTTTGCCGCGCCGACCACCTTGGCGATGGTCGCGGTCGGGGCCAATGGCTCGCCTCACTACAGTTTTCGTGGCGAAGGCTGCGCTGATCGCCAGTTGAGCCTGGCGCATCTGCCAGAGCTGGGGCCAGAAGTGCGCGGTTTGCACGTCGGCTCGTTCTCGCTGGTGGTGCAACCGATTGCCGATACCTTGCTGGCGCTGGTGCAACGGGAAAGCGGCAAACGCCTGATCAGCCTCGACCCGAACGTGCGCCTCAATCCCGAACCGAACATCGAGTTGTGGCGTTCGCGGATTGCCACGCTGGTGGAGCTGGCGGATCTGATCAAGGTCAGCGACGAAGACTTGAGCTTGCTGTACCCCGAGCAAGATCCTCAGCGTGTCATCGAAGGCTGGCTGGAGCATCGCTGTCAGCTGGTATTCCTGACCCGAGGCGGCGAAGGCGCGACGGTGTTCAGCCGGGCTCATGGTTCGTGGTCGGTGCCGGCCAGTTCGGTGAAGATTGCCGACACCGTGGGGGCTGGTGATACCTTCCAGGCAGCACTGATTACCTGGTTGACCGAGCGGCAGCTGGATTCGGTTGAAGGTTTGCACCATCTGAGCCGTGAGCACATTGACGCGATGCTCAGGTTTGCAGTGAGCGCTGCGGCGTTGACCTGCAGCAAGACCGGGCCGGATTTGCCGTATCGGCGACAGCTAGAGTTGCGCTGAGTTTGATGGCCTCTTCGCGGGCAAGCCTGATCTGGCCTAATAATTCCGGACACCTCTTAAGGGCGATATGATTTCGCCAATTTGGAGG
>NZ_JAMYDU010000005.1 GCF_024138395.1 Pseudomonas mandelii | reverse complement strand
CTCTCGTTAGCGGGAGGCGAATTCTACAGCGTTACTCGCTGCTGTCAACACCTCTTTTTCTCCGCTTTCGACCGAGAAGATCGAACCGTCAATAAGGCGACAACACACTGCCTTACCAACTCCTTCTGGCTTCGATGAACTGAAGCGTAACCGCTGTCGAAAACTGCGTAACTCTTTGTTTACCAAGGAGTTTTCCGTTTCGACTGCGCCGGAAGTGGGGCGAATTATAGGCTTTCAGAATCTGCCGTCAACCTCTAATTACGCCTTTCTGGCAGAAGGTGTCTTTTTGGCTATTAATCGTGGAATCCGGCGGGTTACAGGCGGCAATCTCAACACCAGCAACAACGCACCTATAGAAGTATAGATCGCCCACTCCTTCAGATCGGCACGCACGATCCACAACATATGCAGTAATCCGAGCCCGAGAACCACATAGACCAACCGATGCAGTTTCTTCCAGCGAGAACCCAAACGCCGCTGACTGTAGCGATTAGAGGTAACCGCCAATGCCAGCAAACAGAGAAACCCCAATACCCCGACAATAATGTACGGCCGCTTACGCAACTCGACGCCCAGCTGCGACCAATCAAAGCCAAGAATGAAGGCCGTGTAACCGCTCAAATGCAAAACCACATAAGCGAAGCACCACAACCCCAACTGGCGCCGAACTGCTATCCATCCCGACCAACCGGTAAGCTTCTGCAGTGGCGTCATGCTTAATGTAATGAGCAGCAGTACAAGCGTCCCCTGCCCCAGACGGTCAACCAATACCTTGCCTGGATCAGGCCCCAGCACATCCGCCCAAGCCTGATACAACCAAAGCAGCGGCCAAATCGCTACAGCGATGAATACGCCAATACGCCAGAACGGATATCGCATCAGTAATTCTTCCGCAGATCGAGCCCTGTATATAGAGAGGAGACTTCATCCGAGTAACCATTGAACATTTGCGTGTCCCGCACATTGGGCTTGAACAGACCGCTCGGCAAACGCCTTTCCCGTGCCTGGGTCCAGCGCGGGTGATCCACTGTCGGGTTCACATTCGCATAAAAACCATACTCATCCGAGGCGATACTCTGCCAGGTGGTTTTCGGCTGCTCGCTGACTAGGCTGATCCGCACGATGGATTTAATGCTCTTGAAACCGTACTTCCAGGGCACCACCAGACGCAGCGGCGCACCGTTCTGATTCGGCAACTCACGCCCATACATGCCCACAACAAGAATCGCCAACGGATTCATCGCTTCATCCAGACGCAATCCTTCTACATAAGGCCAGTCGATCAGGGCAAAACCGGAACGCTGCCCGGGCATACTCTTGGGATCCTGCAAGGTTTCGAAGCGAATGAACTTGGCCTTGGACGTCGGCTCGACCTCCTTGAGCAAAGCCGAAACAGGAAAACCGATCCACGGAATGACCATCGACCAGGCTTCCACACAGCGAAGACGATAGATACGCTCTTCCAGCTGATAAGGCTTCATGAAGTCTTCCAGCGCATACCGCCCCGGCTTACCTACTTCCCCGTCCACCACTACGCTCCAGGGTTCGGTTTTCAGCGCACCGGCGTTGGCCGCGGGATCACCTTTATCGGTACCGAACTCATAGAAGTTGTTGTAGTGGGTCGCGTCCTTGAAAGGTGTGATCGCCTCGTCTTTGACGTTGACCGCCCCCCATTTGGTAGAAGGAAGCTTTTCGGTAAACCAGGACGGTGCATTGCCCGACTCGACATCGGCATAACGCGCAACATCGTCGGCACTCGCCCAACGCGGCAAACTGCTCACCGCCAAACCGGCGACGGCGGCACCTAATACACTGCGACGTGAAAGGTAGAGGGATTCAGGCGTGACGTCCGACTCATGACAGTCGGACGCTTTGGGGACTTTGATCAGCATGACAACTCCGCAGCTTTGGAGGACAGATGCACCCATAGACTGCGGAGTATGAGGGAAATTACATCACTCGGCTTTTTTGTGGCGACGAAGGCGCAGCAGGTACTGCACCGGCCCGGAAGCCGCATAGGCAAGGAAAACCAGCAGCAGGATGCGCGGCGGATCACTGAACACAACGGCGAATACCAATACCACCGCGAGGATCGCGACAAAAGGAACGCGCCCTTTCAAGTCCAGCTCCTTGAAGCTGTTGTACTTGATGTTACTGACCATCAGCATCCCCGCGGCGGCAACCATCAGTGCAACCAGGAACGACATCTTGGAACCCTGAATGCCGTAGTCGCTGAATGCCCAGACAATGCCCGCGACCACACCGGCGGCAGCCGGGCTGGCCAGACCGATGAAGTAACGTTTGTCTGCGGTGCCGACCTGAGTGTTGAAACGCGCCAGACGTAACGCCGCCCCCGCCACGTAGATGAAGGCGACCATCCAGCCGACCTTGCCCATGTCACCCAGGGCCCAGCCGAATGCCAGCAATGCCGGCGCCACACCAAAGGCAACCATGTCCGAGAGCGAGTCGTACTCGGCACCGAAAGCACTTTGGGTGTTGGTCATACGGGCAACGCGACCGTCGAGGCCGTCGAGTACCATGGCGACGAAAATTGCGATCGCGGAAAACGCAAAATATTTGCTCGCGCCGATAGCATCACCCGCACTCAAGGCACTCTGGGCGCTCATCGAGTTGATGATGGAATAGAACCCTGCGAAGAGGTTCGCTGTGGTGAACAGATTCGGCAGAAGATAGATACCACGATGCCGGACTTTACGGCCTTCAGCGTCATGCCCTTCTTCGATGTGTTCATCGATGGGCAGAAGGCTTTCGGCGTCAGAAGCCTGCTTTGGCTCTTCGGGACGTTCGCTCATGGACATTTACCTTGCAACGGGGTGGAAAGTTTCGACAGGTGTCTGGGACGACGGTTCGGCCACAAACAATGCAGCTTTATACCAGAACCGGCGGATCCAAACGAAAAAACGCGGCCTAGGCCGCGTTTTCCGTACAAGCTCGGGACTTAGTTCTTGGCTTTGTCGACGATCTTGTTGGCACCGATCCAAGGCATCATGGAGCGCAGTTGCTCACCGATGATTTCGATACCGTGAGCGGCGTTGTTACGACGCTTGGCGGTCATCGAAGGATAGCCGGTGGCGCCTTCGCTGATGAACATCTTGGCGTACTCGCCGTCCTGAATACGTTTCAGGGCGTTGCGCATGGCCTGACGGGATTCGGCGTTGATCACTTCCGGACCGGTCACGTACTCGCCGTACTCGGCGTTGTTGGAGATCGAGTAGTTCATGTTGGCGATACCGCCTTCGTACATGAGGTCAACGATCAACTTCAGTTCGTGCAGGCATTCGAAGTAGGCCATTTCCGGCGCGTAGCCAGCTTCAACCAGGGTTTCGAAACCGGCTTTCACCAACTCAACGGTACCGCCGCACAGAACGGCTTGTTCGCCGAACAGGTCGGTTTCGGTCTCGTCCTTGAAGGTGGTTTCGATGATGCCGGTACGACCGCCACCAACGCCAGCAGCGTAGGACAGCGCAACGTTTTTGGCGTTGCCCGAAGCATCCTGGTAGATTGCGATCAGGTCAGGGATACCGCCGCCTTTGACGAACTCGGAACGCACGGTGTGGCCCGGAGCTTTCGGCGCGATCATGATCACGTCGAGGTCAGCACGTGGCACAACCTGGTTGTAGTGAATCGCGAAACCGTGGGAGAAGGCCAGGGTGGCGCCTTTCTTGATGTTCGGCTCGATTTCGTTCTTGTACAGGGCAGACTGGAACTCGTCCGGGGTCAGGATCATGACCAGGTCGGCAGCCGCTACGGCGGAAGCAACGTCAGTCACTTTCAGGCCGTGGGCTTCGGCTTTGGCAACAGTGGCCGAACCTTTGCGCAAACCAACAGTAACGTCAACGCCGGAGTCTTTCAGGTTGCACGCTTGAGCGTGGCCCTGGGAACCGTAACCGATGATGGCAACTTTCTTGCCCTGGATGATCGACAGGTCGCAGTCTTTTTCGTAATAAACTTTCATGAAATTCCCCTCTATATCCTGGCCGTTCAGGCCATTCGCTAATTTGGTTTAGATGCTCAGTACTTTGTCGCCGCGGGCAATCCCGGTGACGCCACTGCGTACGGTTTCCAGAATCGAGGCGGTCCCGATCGATTGAATGAAGCTGTCGAGCTTGTCGCTGGTACCGGTCAATTGAACGGTATACACGCTAGCGCTGACATCAACGATCTGCCCACGATAAATATCGGTGGTGCGCTTGATCTCGGCGCGCTGGGCGCCGGTGGCCTTGACCTTGACCAGCATCAGTTCGCGCTCGATGTGAGCACTCTCCGACAGGTCGACCAGTTTTACCACTTCGATCAGCTTGTTCAGGTTCTTGGTGATCTGTTCGATGACTTCATCGTGGCCGACAGTGGTCAGCGTCAGACGCGACAGAGTCGGGTCTTCAGTGGGGGCCACGGTCAGGCTTTCGATGTTGTAGTTGCGCTGCGAGAACAGGCCGACTACACGAGACAGAGCGCCCGGTTCGTTTTCCAGAAGCAAGGAAATAATGTGCCGCATGATTAAGTACGCTCCGTCTTGCTCAGCCACATATCGCGCATGGAGCCGTCTTTGATCTGCATCGGGTAGACGTGCTCGCTGGTGTCGACCGAAATATCGATAACCACCAGGCGATCTTTCATGGCGAACGCCTCTTCCATCTTCGACTTCAAATCTTTCGATTCGGTGATGCGCACGCCAACGTGACCATAGGCCTCGGCCAGCTTGACGAAGTCAGGCAACGATTCCATGTAGGAATGCGAGTGGCGGCTACCATAACTCATGTCCTGCCACTGGCGAACCATACCCAGTACACCGTTATTCAGAATGACGATCTTCACCGGCAAACCGTATTGCAGGCAGGTCGACAGCTCCTGAATATTCATCTGGATGCTGCCCTCGCCCGTAACGCAGGCGACGTCATCATCCGGGAAGCTCAATTTGATGCCCATTGCCGCCGGAAAACCGAAGCCCATGGTGCCCAGACCACCGGAGTTGATCCAGCGGTTCGGCTTGTTGAACGTGTAGTACTGCGCGGCGAACATTTGGTGCTGGCCCACGTCGGAGGTCACAAAGGCGTCGCCCTTGGTCACTTCGCACAGGGTTTCGATCACGGTCTGCGGCTTGATCACGCTGCCATCGCCCTTGTCATAAGGGAACAGGCCACGGTCACCGCGCCACTCATCGACTTGCTTCCACCAGCTGGCAACGGACTCCTTGTTCGGGGTCTCGCCGATTTCCTTGAGGATCGCGACCATTTCAGTCAGGACACTCTCGACCGGACCGACGATAGGCACGTCTGCCTTGATGGTCTTGGAGATCGAAGCCGGGTCGATGTCGATGTGAATGATCTTGGCATTCGGACAGAACTTGGCCGGGCCGTTGATCACGCGGTCATCGAAGCGCGCGCCGACTGCAAGGATGACATCGGCATGGTGCATCGCCAGGTTGGCGGTGTAACTGCCGTGCATGCCGAGCATGCCAATGAACTGACGGTCGGTGCCAGGGTAGGCACCCAAACCCATCAGGGTATTGGTCACGGGCAGGTTGAGCATCTTCGCCAGCTCGGTCAGCGGCGCAGAGCCACCACCGAGAATCACGCCGCCGCCTGCATAAAGCACAGGACGCTTGGCCGCCAGGAGCATTTCGGCTGCCTTGCGGATTTGCCCGGAATGACCGCGAACGGCCGGGCTGTAGGAACGCAGCTTGGCTTTTTTCGGGAAGATGTATTCGAACTTTTCGGCCGGGTTGGTCATGTCTTTCGGGATATCGACAACGACCGGACCAGGACGACCGGATTGCGCCAGGTAGAACGCCTTCTTCATGACTTCCGGGATTTCCGACGCATGCTTGATCATGAAGCTGTGCTTCACGATCGGCCGGGAGATACCGATCATGTCGGTTTCCTGGAATGCATCGGTGCCTACCATGGTGCTAGGCACCTGGCCGGAAATGATCACCATCGGAATGGAGTCCATGTAGGCCGTGGCAATACCGGTGATGGCGTTGGTTGCGCCCGGGCCGGAAGTTACCAGTACCACACCGGCTTTACCGGTGGCACGGGCATAACCGTCGGCCATATGGGTCGCAGCCTGCTCGTGACGAACCAGGATGTGGGTCACTTCCGGTTCTTTGAACAAGGCATCATAGACATGAAGAAGAGCACCACCCGGGTACCCGTAGATATATTTGACGCCTTCGTCACGCAAAAAGCGGACGAGCATCTCACCGCCAGATAAAAGCTCCACGTTGTTCACCTCTAAAACGCCAGAATACCGCCCACATACAAAGAGGACGGGTCTTAATAGGTTTACTTCTCGGCAGAGCATGAGCGACGGTGGTCGCCGACTACGTCAGCACTGACTGAGCAAGTATTGGGATCGTCCCAAGTGTTGCGGGCCTTTCCCACCCAGCGCGAGGTAACGCGTTGCGGGTGTAACAGGTCGGCGCGGATGTGCGCCTCATGATCTACCGAGCGGGTCTGCTTCTGGCAGTCCCTCTACAGCGGACTTTGGATTCTTCTGTTTCGCCCATCGCAAGTCAAGCCGTCAATGTGCTTTATTCGAACTAAGCGCATGAGAACGCAAGAAAAAACCTTTAAACCGCAACTGTGTTAGCTTCGATTGCGCACCCATGACAAGGAAATGGCATGCGAACGTTCTTCTTCACCGCCGGCTTGCTGATCAGCCTGAGCCCTTTATGCATGGCGGGTCAGATCTATAAATGGGTCGATGCCCAAGGCGTTACCCATTTCAATGCGCAACCGCCCCCAGGCCAGGAGTCTATCCTCGTGGTGACGCCCGCCCCGCCCGTCGGCAAACCGGACACGCCAACGCGCAGCAACGTGATAGGCGATCAACGGGCCATCGACAACAAAGTGAAAAAGCAGGTCGCCGAGCAACAAGCCCAGCTAACAGTATTCTGCGAGCAAGCCCGAACGAACCTGGCTCAACTGCAGAATAATCCGCGACTACGAGAGGATGTCGACGGTGAGATGCGCCGCCTGACCGATCAACAACGTCAGGAGCGCATCACCGAAGCGCAGAAACAGATTGCGAAAAACTGCATGTAGGTACCTGTAGGAGCTGTCGAGTGAAACGAGGCTGCGATCTTTTGATTTTGACTTTTAAAGACAAGATCAAAAGATCGCAGCCTCGTTTCACTCGACAGCTCCTACAACGGATCGGAGTTAGCGAGAGGCGGTGATCAGCAGGTCGAACTCTTTGAGCAAGACCTGAAGCTGCCGATCCTTGCCCTGGACGTTGCGGGCGGCGAAGACCATTTCGGCCATCTCCTGGATCCCCGACGCGTTAGGCAATGGCAGATCCAGTTCCAGGATCGACTTCATTCTTGGCAGGAAGATCCATTGCAGCCATTGCTCGAAATCCAGCGTATCCACCGAAAACGGCTCGACACTGGAAAGCGCTTCAGCGGACGGCGAGACTTCGTCCCACCAGCCCTGGACGCGCAGTTCGCGCTCAATCAACAGCAACTGCTCGGCAATCTTCGGGAAGCGTGCATCCATCACAGCGAGACCTTGGCCTTCTGACGCGCCAACGCTGCACCGGCGGAGTCACCCTGCTTCTCACGAGCCTGGGCGATCAATTCCCACAAGCTGGCCTGAAGGGCCGGACGACCATTGGCGAACGTCAAACCACGACGAGCGAATTGCTCAGCCTGTGCCGCATCGCCTTGGGCCATACGCACCTGGGCCAGACGATAAAGCACTTGGGGCTCACGCGGCGCGACACGCTGGGCGCGTTCGAGACTGGAGGACGCGCCATTAAGGTCGCCGCTGGCCTGTTGCTGCTGGGCAGTGGTCAACAACGCCAGGACCGGACCGTCCAGTTGCTCATCGGCAGACAGGCCGCCGGAGCTCGTCGAAGGAATCCCGCTCGGCGTCGATGGCATGCTGTAGCTGCCCTGATTGATCGGTGCCGACTGGACCGGCGAGGTATCGATCGGCCCCGGAGTGATCGGGCCCGGGGTAATTGGCGAAGTGCTGATCGGTGCCGAGGAAACGGCGCCACCACCCGGCACCATCACCACAACGCCAGTGTCACCTTGCGGGATCGCCTGGGTCTGGGCTTGTGCAGGACGTTTTACCGTCGACTGCCGGAAACCGCCATTCGCCGAAATCCGTTCGCTGTTGGAGACGGCAGTGCCCGAATCCACAACCGGGATCGAACCACGCTGTACGGTGGAGCAGCCACTGAGCAAAACCACGGCAGTCACCGCCGGAATCAACCACTTGTTCACTTGAAACCCTCTTTGCTTAATTCATCCAGCCCTTGACCCAATCCATCACCGACTCAGCAGGGTTTTCACCACCGCAAGCGGCGCCAGGAGGCGGTTCGCTGCCGCGAATATACGGCATCTGCACCGCGCCTGGGCAACTGCCTTCAGAACCTTGACCGGTGCGCGAATCGACCCAGGCCTGAACAATGTTGTCCGGCTGCGGCATGTCCAGCGGCAGCGGATCGGCCTTGCGCATGAAACTGGTCCAGACCTGCAACGCACCGGTGGCACCGGTGAACGGCGTCTTGCCGTTATCATCGCGTCCCAGCCAGACCACTGCCAGCAGATCCTGACTGAAACCGGCGAACCAGCTGTCCCGCGAATCGTTACTGGTACCGGTCTTGCCGGCCAGGGTCAGGGTTTTCGGCAACACGTTGTAAACCGAACTGCCCGTACCTTCACGCATGACTCGTTGCATGGCGCTCTGAACCAGGTAAATGGACGCCGGATCGAACTGCTGCTGAATCTGGAACGGATAACGCTTGAGCGGCTCGCCCTCGGCAGTCAGTACGCTGCGAATCCCGCGCATCGGCGTATTGAATCCGCCGTTGGCCAGTGTCTGGTACATGGTCGCCACTTCGATCGGGGTCAAGCCACCGGCACCCAGCAACATCGACGGGAACGCCGGGAACTCGCGACTCACACCCAGACGTGCCAGGGTCTTCAAGACATTCGGTACGCCCACCGCCAAGCCCAGACGTGCGGTCGACAAGTTGTAGGAATGCGCCAACCCTTGATAAAGGAACACCGTACCGTGGGAACGGCGATCATAGTTCTGCGGTTTCCAGACCTGACCGTCCGCGCCTTTGACCGAGAAGGATTCGTCCGACAGCCAACTGGTCAGCGTGTACTGGCTCGGCTTCTCAAGGGCTGTCAGATAAACCGCCGGTTTGATCAACGAGCCGATCGGTCGCACTGCGTCCAGCGCCCGGTTGAAACCGGCAAAACCCGCCTGACGGCTGCCGATCATCGCCTGGACTTCTCCGGTTTCCGGGTTGGTCACGACCATGGCCGCCTCAACCTCATCGGAGCCCTTGCGCCCGGCCAGACGCTTGAACGTGTCGTTGACCGAGGCTTCGGCTTTCATCTGCAGGATCGGGTCGAAACTGGTGAAAATTCGCAGCCCCTCTTCGGTCAAGTCTTCGTCGCGGTAGTCTTCGCGCAACTGACGTTTGACCAGATCAAGGAAGCCCGGGAACGAGCTGTCGGCCAACTTGCCGCGAGTGGTCACACCCAGAGGCATTTTCTTCGCTGCCTCAACCTGCTCGGCCGTGGCAACGCCTTGTTCCTTCAGAACATCGAGCACCAGATTGCGCCGCTCCAGCGCCCGCTCAGGGTTGCGACGCGGGTTGTAATAGGACGGCCCCTTGACCATGCCCACCAACAAAGCGACTTGATGCAGTTTCAGCTCGGACAAAGGCTGCCCGAAGAAGAACTGGCTGGCCAGGCCGAAACCGTGCACCGCGCGCTGACCATCCTGGCCGACGAACACTTCATTGAGGTAAGCCTCAAGAATTTCGCGCTTGTCGTAATGCAGCTCAAGCAACATCGCCATCATGGCTTCGGTGAGCTTACGGGTCAGGCTGCGTTCGCTAGTGAGGTAGAAATTCTTGACCAACTGTTGCGTCAGCGTACTGCCGCCCTGGGTCATCTTGCCGCCTGAGGTGTTGACGTAGATGGCTCGGACAATCGACTTCGGCGACACGCCCCAGTGGCCGTAGAAGTCCCGGTCTTCTACGGCAATCAGGGTTTCGAGCAGATACGGCGGAACCTGATCGATTTTGATCAGGATGCGATCTTCAAGGTTTTTCGGGTAAATCCCGCCAATCAGCAGCGGCTCCAGTCGCACCACAGAAAGCTTCGACCCGTTGGTCGCCGAAAGCTCGGCCACGTAATCACCGGAGAAGCGCACGCGCACAGGTTGAGCCGTCTCCATGCCTTCATAGAACTGGAAGCCACGGGTATTCAAGTCGACGGTATTGCCATTGACCGCCGCCGCGCCGGGGCCGTTGCTGACGGCTTCGCGTCGGTAGCCCAAGGCATCGAGCTCGGTGAGGAAGTCTTCCTTGCTCAGCTTTTGGCCGGTGAACAGCTCAAGCGGGCGCGCATATACCTTGGCCGGGATGGTCCAGCGCTTGCCGGAGAACTTCTCCTGGACCACAGCGTCGAGGTAAACCGCGAACCCGGCAAGCACCACAAGGCCGACCAGGCTGAGTTTAAGGGCCCAGCCCAGCCAGGGGCGCATGCCCTTGGAAGGTGGTTTTTTGGGGGTGCGGGGGGATCGAGTACGAGTCATGGCGGCGGATTATACGCACTTTATTCATCCCCAACAGAAGCCCGCCGAGGTTTGCGTCGGGCGGACTTGCGGCCATAATGACGGCCTTGAATTTTTCCCAGACTCTGAAGGATCGCCTGTGAGCCAGTCCCTGATCGCTGCCCTGCAAAACCCGGCCCTCTACCCGCATCCCGTAGAAGGGTTTCAGGTCATCGAAACCCATATTTCCTGGGTCCTGCTCACCGGCCCCTACGCTTATAAAGTGAAGAAGCCAGTGAATTTCGGCTTCCTCGACTTCACCAGCCTTGAGGCTCGCGAGCATTTCTGCGCTGAAGAGCTGCGCCTGAACCAGCGCCTGACCCATGATTTGTATCTGGAAGTGTTGCCGATCACTGGCAGCGCCGAAGAACCACAACTGGGCGGCGAAGGCCCGGTCGTCGATTACGCCCTGAAAATGCGCCAGTTCCCGCAGAACGGTCTGCTCAGCACCTTGCAAGCCAATGGCGAATTGACCACCACGCACATCGACGAGATGGCGCAGCAAATCGCTCAGTTCCACCTCAGCGCGCCGAAAGTACCTGCCGAACACGAAGCCGGCACGCCGGACAGCGTCATGGCGCCGGTACGGCAGAACTTCGAACAGATTCGTCCGTTCCTCAGCGACAAGGCCGATCTGCTGCAACTCGATGCACTGCAAGCCTGGGCCGAAAGCAGCTTCGAGCGCCTCAAGCCGCTGTTCGCCCAGCGCAAGGCCGACGGTTTCATTCGTGAATGCCACGGCGATATCCACTTGGGCAACGCCACCGTGATCGATGGCAAGGTCGTGATCTTCGACTGCATCGAGTTCAATGAACCGTTCCGCTTCACCGATATTTACGCAGACACCGGTTTCCTGGCCATGGACCTGGAAGACCGCGGCCTGAAGAGCCTGGCGCGCCGTTTCATCAGCCAATACCTGGAGCTGACCGGCGACTATCAGGGCCTTGAGCTGCTGAACTTCTATAAAGCCTACCGCGCATTGGTTCGCGCCAAGGTCAGCCTGTTCAGCATGCCGGCCGAGGCCGATCCGGTGCAACGCGCCACTACCCTGCGCCAGTACCGCAACTACGCCAACCTGGCGGAAAGCTACAGCACCATTCCTTCGCGTTTTCTGGCGATTACCCACGGTGTTTCCGCTGTCGGTAAAAGCCACGTGGCCATGCGCCTGGTGGAAGCGCTGGGCGCCATCCGCTTGCGTTCCGATGTCGAGCGCAAGCGTATATTCGGTGAGCAAGCCGTACCGAATGACCTGCAGGCCGGCATTTATAGTGCCGACGCCAGCGCTGCGACTTACAGCCGTCTGCATGAAATTGCCGGTGTAATTTTGCATGCCGGTTTCCCGGTGGTGGTCGATGCCACGTACCTCAAGCGTGACCAACGCGACGGCGCGGCAAAAATCGCCGAAGCCACGGGCGCGCCGTTCCTGATTCTCGATTGCGACGCACCGCAAGCGGTGATCGAGAGCTGGCTGAAGCAACGTCAGGCAGACAATAACGATCCGTCCGACGCCAACCTGACCGTTATCGCCGCCCAGCAAGCCAGCCGCGAGGCTCTGACGCCAGCAGAAATTCTCTGCAGCAAACGCGTCCAGACCAATGAAAGCGGCACGCTCGATACTGTCGTTGCGCAGATTCGCCAACGTCTGCCAGGCCTGTAAGAAACTATTTCAACCGTGAAGCCTTCACCGGCTTCACGGCTGTCAAATAGTGGCACTATACTGGCGTCATAAAACCATCAGGTGATGCGACATGAGCCAGCCGAAACTTCTCGATACCCCGCTTTTTGCCTTGCTGCACAAAGACGACATCACAGGCTTTAACAATGAACGCCCGAAAGCCGGCCCCATCGACATGGTCGGTGGCGACTTTCGTGGTCTCGATCTGCGTGAACTGAACGCCGACGGCGTCGACTTCACCGATGCCTATTTTCGCTCTGCCGATTTGCGCGGCATCGACTTTCGCAACTCTTCGCTGGAAGGTGCGAGCCTGGCTCATGCACAGATCTCCGGCGCCTACTTCCCGCCAGAGCTGAGCGCCGATGAGATTCTGATGTCGATGAATTTCGGTACGCGACTGCGTTATCGCACCCGCTGAAAACGACCTTTCTATCAGGTCCGGCGCCCCTGCTTTGCGCTGGACTCTGTACTTTTTTTACCCCGAAAACTCAATCCTCCCCCCGCTTCCCGACTGCACTCGCAGCCGCTTCTTGAGCCCGCTTCTTAGAAGCTTTTGCGTCGAAACCGACCAAACAATCACGCTTTTCCTACTGATGGCTACACTGCTGAGAGGCTCGCCCACGCACCGTTCGGCTGTCGCAAGGAGGCTTGATGAATGATGAACTGCAACACCTGAAAAATCTTGGCAAGACGTCGGCGCAATGGCTGCATGCCGTGGGCATCCACAGTGCATCGGACTTGCGTCGGCTGGGAGCTGTGGATGCTTATCGGGCCGTGCGCACGCGCGGTTTTCGGGCTTCCAAGGTGTTGTTGTATGCGATCGAAGGCGCACTGATGGACGTTCACTGGAACGACATTCCCGCCGAACGCAAGGAAGCCTTGAACAAACAACTGGACGCCATCTCGTCACGCCACAAGATTTGAATGGGTAATTACGCTTAAGCAAACAAGCCTGAAGAGCAATGATTACGGGACCTTCAACACGGGAACTAGTGAAATTCGCAGAAACTAAAAATCAGCGGTTGACTTGGTAATGAGAATCGCTATGATTATCACAACTGGTCGCGAGACTGGTCGATATTCTGAAAAGCCCTTGGTTCGGACTCTCGGATTATCTCCTCATCAGGCTAATCACGGTTATTTGACCCGGCTCTTGCCGGGTCTTTTTTTGCCTGTGGAAAACTCGCCAGGTTTTACTGCCCTGACTGCTTGCCGAACTGTTTACGCATTTGCGCGCAGTAATCCTGCGGCGGCGTGGCGGGCGTATACCAGACGTAATCGGCCATGGCCGGCGTGACCTCGGCGCCCTGCTCCGCCAACATCAATACGGTTGGCGCCTCGTGCTCACCCAAGTCCTGTACATGGATCGGCACCCCAACATCCTTGCGCGCGTGGTATGCGCCGGCAAACAACAGTGAAGGCGCAGGTGCGGTCAGTAATCGCCCGGCCATCCGCCGGTCACGTTGCTGCTGGACAGTCAGCATCGCGGGCATTTGCGAGGTGGGCAGCAAGCCGCAATGGGAATCGCTGATTTGTGCCAGTAACGTCTCCCTTACCATCGGGGCGTTGGAGCGCGAACCGCTCAATGTCGGCAGCTTGGCATAGACAGTACGGACTTCAAGCGTGTCCAGATTGGCCGCCAGCAACGGGTACGGCTGAGTCAGGGCAAAACCAACGATCGGCCCGTACAGATTCCAGTCCCAACCCGGTTGCCAAGCCAATGCATTGGGCAAGTCCGCCGGTAGCGGTGAAGACTGCCGAACATGATCGACGCGCACTTGTTGATCCGGCGTGAGCATTTCCAGCAGCAAGCTGCCTTGGGGCCGCTGCTCATTCAGTGCCTGCAATAACCACAATTGCAGTTGATGGTGATCACGATTGTCATGCTGCTCGCCGATGACTAACCGCGAAGGCTTGGCTAACCGTGCAAGCAGTTCCTGCGCCGTCAGGGTCTGACCGCTGCGCAGGTCCCGGATCTCGCCGCTGACGGGTGGCGGCACCACCGACACATGCTGACAGGCACTCAGTAACAGCACAGCCAGGATCACCATCACACGCATGTTCTCACCTCGATGAAATGCTCAGCGGGCGATGATCAGCGGATGCCCACGCTCCGGGTGCGGCTGCACCAGTACTTCCAGCCCGAACACGGCCTTGAGCGGTTCCGGGCGCAGCACCTGCTCCGGCGTATCCAGCGCCACGGGACGCCCACCTTCGAGCAGTAATAGTCGATCACAATAGCGTGCCGCCAGGTTCAGATCATGCAGGATCACCAGCACCGCGGCGCCACGATCGGCGAATTCGCGCACCGCTTGCAGAGTAGTGTGTTGGTGCAGCGGGTCGAGCATCGAGGTCGGTTCATCGAGCAACAATGTTTGCCCCACCTCCCCCGGCCAGAGTTGCGCCAGCACCCGCGCCAGATGCACCCGCTGACGCTCACCGCCAGACAATGCCAGATAGCTGCGACCACTCAGGTGCTGCGCATCGGCCGCGTGCAGCGCGGCGGCGATGATCTCGTCATCCCGAACCCGGCCGCTTTGATGAGGCAAACGCCCCATGCCGACCACTTCTTCGACACGAAAGGCAAAGTCCAGGGTCGACACCTGCGGCAACACCGCCAAACGCTGGGCTCGCTGCGCCCCGGCCCAATGACTCAGTTCGCGCTCATCGAGCCAGACACTGCCGTGGTCCGCCTCCAATTCACCGCACAGGGCGCCAAGCAATGTGCTTTTACCGGCACCGTTGGGACCCAGCACGCCGAGGACTTCGCCCGGTTTGAGTTCAAGGGTGATGTCCGTGAGAACAATCTTTCGACCGCGCCGGATTTGCAGGTTCTGCGTTCGCAACATCAGGCGCGCCCTCTGAGCAGTAGATACAGGAAGAACGGTGCGCCAATGAAAGCCGTGACGATCCCGATCGGCAGCTCGGCCGGCGCCAGGGCCAGTCGCGCCACCAGATCGGCAAACAATAAGAGACTGGCGCCCGCCAATACCGACGCCGGCAACAGCACCCGATGATCGGGGCCGGCCAGCAATCGCACCAGATGCGGCACCACCAGACCGACAAACCCGATCATTCCCGCCGCCGCGACCGCCGCACCGACACCCAGCGCCGTGCAGAACACCAGTTCGCGCTTGAGGCTTTCGACGTCGATGCCCAGATGGCCGGCCTCCGACTCCCCCAGCAACAGTGCATTCAAGGCCTTGGCCCTACGCGGCAACCACAGCGCCACACCGGTGCTCACCAGCAGCAACGGCCAAAGTCGCGAATAACTGGCGCCGTTAAGGCTGCCCAGGTTCCAGAACGTCAAGGTGCGCAGGGTCGCGTCATCCGCCAGATAGGTGAATAACCCTACCGCCGAGCCGGCCAGGGCAGTCAATGCAATACCGGCCAGCAGCATGGTGGCGACGTTGGTCTGGCCATTGCGCCGCCCCAGTCGATAGACCAGCGCCGTCACACCCAGCCCGCCGAGAAACGCGCACACCGACAATAGATAAGGCCCGAAGGATTCAGGCAGACCGCCGAACACCGAACCGCCGACAATCGCGATGGCGGCGCCCAATGCCGCGCCACTGGAGACCCCCACCAATCCCGGATCGGCCAGAGGATTGCGAAACAAGCCCTGCATTGCCACGCCGGACAGCGCCAAAACGCCACCCACCGCCAAGCCGAGCAAGGTTCGCGGTAAGCGAATCTGCCCGAGGATCAACTCGGCCTGCTCCAACCCGTCAGGCGCGATTGGCAAACCAATCAGCCGCAACGCCGCGCGCAATGTGTCGAACAACGGCAGACTCACCGGTCCCAGCGCCAGCGACAACCAGATCGCCAGCAAACACAGCAGGCTCAGGCCAATGAATAATGCACGGGGTTTAACCAGAAAAGTCATTGGCCGGTCGTACCGGGATAGAACTCGTCAGACAGCCTGGTCAAGCTTTCCGGCAACCTTGGCCCCAGTCCACCCACCAACAACGTCGGGTCCAGTTCCATGACTCGCCCGTCCTTGGCTGCGCGGGTGGACGAGAGGATCGGATTCTCCTTGAACAACGCCGCGCGCGCCGCATCGCCCGTCAGCGCACGGTCGGCAAACACCAGTACTTCGGGATTGAGACTGGCCAGGGACTCTACGGAAAACGGTTTGTAGCCAGTATGGGTTGCCAGATTTTGGCCACCGGCCTGTTGCAGCAACCAATCGGCGGCAGTGTCTTTACCGGCAATCAACGGTTTACCACCCGCATGCCCCAACAGCAGCAATACGCCCGGTGCTTTGTGTTTGAGTTGCGCCAGACTGACCCGGGCTTGTTGCTGATCTAGCTGCTGTTGATAAGTCTGGAACACTTGCGAAGCCCGATCTTCAGCCCCCAGCAATTTGCCCAGATGCTGCAAGTTGCCCTGCAATGTCGGCAAATCTGGCTGGGCCGAGAACAGTTCGACCTGAACGCCCGCGCTGCGAATCTGTGAAAGCACCGGTGGCGGCCCCATCTCTTCGGTGCCCACCAGGATCTGCGGACGCAGACTCAGAATGCCTTCTGCCGAGAGTTGCCGTTGATAGCCGATGCTTGGCAGTGCCTTCAGCGATTCGGGGTGCTGACTGGTGGTATCGACACCCACCAGTTTCGACTCACCGCCCAATACGCTGACCCACTCCGACAAGGCACCACCGGCACTGACCCAACGTTGCGGTAACTCGGCTGCCATGGCCTGGTGACTGACGAGCAGGCCAACACAGAGCGCAGCAACGCGGGTACTCAGGCGCATAAACAGCTTCCTTTAAAGGTTTTCCCAGGCATCGAGTGGACAGGCCAAGTATCCTCGGCATCCGGCAATCGCCCTGTGGGTGAACGGCCATTTGATAATTGTTTGCATTTGAACGTCAAGCTCGGACATATCTGGTCACGAGCGAGACTTGAGGATAGACATGAAGTTTCTTTGCACAGGCGCCGAATTGGCTGACGCGAGCAGTCGCGGTTTCGACGTCGACGGTCAGAAACTCCTGGCCGTGCGCCGGGCCGGCCGGGTGTATGTGTATGAAAATCGCTGCCCGCATCGGGGCGTCGGACTGGAATGGAAACCCGACCAATTTCTCGACCCCAGCAACAGCCTGATCCAGTGCGCCACCCACGGCGCACTGTTTCTGATCGAAGACGGCGAATGCGTCGCCGGGCCGTGCGCCGGGCAATCCTTGAACACCATCCCCTGCCGCGAAGACGAGCAAGGGATCTGGGTCACGCTCTAAAGCAGCACTTCCAGCCGCCGATCGACCACCATCTCTTCGTGGGTCAAGTGCACGCCATACGCCAGCACTTCGACCCCACACGCCACCGCTTCGCGCAACGCCGCCGCGTAGGCCGAATCGATTTCGTCAGCAGGGCGCACGGAGTCGATGCCGGTCAGGTTCACGCAATACAGCTGCACGGCACGAATCCCGTCCCGGGCCAAATGCGCCAACTCCCGCAAATGCTTGGCCCCGCGCTGGGTCACCGCGTCGGGAAACGCCGCCACCAACGAGCCATCGAAGCCCAGGGTGACGCTTTTGACTTCCACATACGCAGGCCCGCTCGGGTAATCGAGACGGAAATCGATGCGACTGCTTTCCTGACCGTAGGCCACTTCGCGCTTCAGTTCGGTAAAGCCGTTCAGCTCGATGATGACATTGGCCCGTAAGGCCTCCTCGATCAAACCGTTGGCGCGCCCGGTGTTTACGCAGAACAGCCGCCCCTGAGGGGTTTCCCCGACTTCCCAAGTGCCGGGCAATTTGCGCTTGGGGTCGTTGGAACGGCTGAACCAGACCTGCCCGCCTTCGACTTGGCAATTAAGCATCGAACCGGTGTTAGGACAGTGAATGGTCAGCAACTCGCCGCTAACGGTCTCGATATCGGCAAGAAAACGTTTGTAGCGACGAATCAAGCGACCTTCTTCGAGGGGAGGATGAAAAAGCATCAGCCTTGCCAGCTCTTCAAACCACGAGCGATGCGCTCAACCGCTTCCTGCAAGCGTGGAAGACTCTGGGTGTAGGCAAACCGCACATGATGCCCGGCCTGATAACGCCCGAAGTCCGGGCCCGGCGTGATCGCAACGTGCTCGGTTTCGAGAAAATGCCGGCAGAACGCGAAGGCATCGCCGCCGAACTTGCTGATATCGGCATACAAATAGAACGCGCCTTCCGGCTCCACGGCGATACCGAAGCCCAACTCCCGCAGGGCGGGCAACAGGAAATCACGACGTCGGCCGAACTCGGCGCGGCGCTCCTCGAAAATTTGGATGGTGGCGGGTTCGAAGCAAGCCAATGCGGCGTGCTGGGCCATGCTCGGCGCGCTGATGTATAGGTTTTGGGCAAGTTTTTCCAGCTCACCGACCGCCGCCTCAGGCGCTACCAGCCAACCGAGGCGCCAGCCGGTCATGCCGAAATACTTGGAAAAACTATTGAGGACGAAGGCGCTGTCATCGACTTCCAGCACGCTGGCCGCATCCGTGCCGTAAGTCAGGCCATGGTAGATCTCGTCGACCACTAAATGGCCATGGCGGGCCTTGATCGCTGCAGAGAGCCCGGCCAGTTCGTCGCGGGTCAGGATGGTCCCGGTCGGGTTGGCCGGCGATGCCACCAGGGCGCCGACGCTGTCGTGATCCCAGTGACGCGCGACCAGGTCCGGGGTCAGTTGATAACGCACGTCCGGACCGACAGGAACAAGCTGCGCCGCGCCTTCCACCAGCCGCAGGAAGTGCCGGTTGCACGGGTAACCCGGGTCTGCCAACAGCCAATGCTTGCCTGGATCCACCAGCAGGGCAGTGGCCAACAGCAACGCGCCTGAACCGCCGGGCGTGATGAGGATGCGATGCGGATCGATGTTCAGCCCATAACGCTGCTGATAAAAGCCCGAAATGGCCTCACGCAGCTCGGGAAGACCGCGAGCGGCCGTGTAACGGGTTTTCCCCGCCGTCAGCGCAGCCTGGCCGGCCTGGATGATCGGCTCGGCGGTGGTGAAGTCCGGCTCGCCGATTTCCAGGTGAATCACGTCGTGGCCAGCCGCTTGCAGCTCATTGGCCCGCGCCAGCAGCGCCATGACATGAAACGGTTCGATAGCGCGACTGCGCGCACTGTAGGACAGAGCCATTAGCCTTCCTTACAACGGGGAAAAGAATCGATTCTACTCAAGCGCAGGAACGAGCGAGAGCCTAAAGCGGTCAGAGCCCATATAACGCTGCTCTCAAACGATTCAAGCGTATGCTCCAGGTTTGACTAAAATCAATAATTGATCAGGTCTCCAGAGCCACCAGGCAAGGCTTTGCAATCTTTTGCAAGGCCCATGGGCCGCGGGCTCGACATCCGGGAGTAGCGCGGCCCGATTTGATCTGGTAAGTTCGCCCGCTTGCAGCCGCAGGGCCGGCAGGTGTCGGTGATGGAGCAATCCTGCGCAATGGATTACAAGAGTAGAGGCGGTCCATTTCATGCCCACCCAAGCAAAGCAACAGCAGAACCAGTCGATCAGCGGCTTCGAACCCTACAAAGAAGTGAAGGGCGAAGAGTACATGGGCAAGCCCATGCGCGCTCACTTCACCAAGATCCTGAACAAGTGGAAACAGGACTTGATGCAGGAAGTCGACCGTACTGTTGATCACATGAAAGACGAAGCGGCCAACTTCCCGGACCCGGCAGACCGTGCCAGTCAGGAAGAGGAATTCAGCCTCGAATTGCGCGCCCGCGACCGCGAGCGCAAGTTGATCAAGAAAATCGACAAAACCCTGCAATTGATCGAAGACGAAGAATACGGCTGGTGCGAATCCTGTGGCGTCGAAATCGGCGTCAAGCGACTGGAAGCCCGCCCTACCGCCGACATGTGCGTTGACTGCAAGACCCTGGCGGAAATCAAGGAAAAGCAAGTCGGCAAGTAATTTTTGCGACTTGAACGAAGAACGGAGCGTGCGAACGCTCCGTTTTTTGTTTCTGATATTGCTGATTTGTTGCGTATTTAAAATCGCCTTCGCGAGCAAGCTTCGCTCCTACAAAGGCTGGCGCAATTTCCTGTAGGAGCGAAGCTTGCTCGCGAAGGCGGCTTCAAGCCTTGCCCAAAATGATTGAACAGCCTGACATCGCCCTTATGACCGCCATCGCCTCCCCCACCTACATCGGACGTTTCGCTCCTACGCCCAGTGGCCACTTGCACTTCGGTTCGCTAGTCGCAGCGCTGGCCTCCTACCTCGACGCCCGCTCGGTCGGCGGCCGCTGGCTGGTGCGCATGGAAGATCTCGATCCGCCACGGGAAGAGCCTGGCGCTCAGGCGGCGATTCTCAAAGCGTTGGAAAGTTACGGTTTCGAGTGGGATGGCGACATGGTCCGACAGAGCGACCGGCACGCTGCCTATGACGAAGTCATCAATCGTCTGTTCAATCAGGGCCTGGCCTACGCTTGTACCTGTTCACGCAAGCAATTGGAGCCCTATCACGGCATCTATCCCGGGTTCTGCCGCAACGCGGGGCACGGCACCGAGAACGCGGCGATTCGCCTGCGGGTACCGGAACTGGAATACCACTTCATCGATCGGGTGCAGGGCGAGTTCCGTCAACATCTGGGCCGGGAGGTTGGAGATTTCGTGATCCGCCGCCGCGACGGGCTCTACGCCTATCAATTGGCGGTGGTGCTGGACGATGCCTGGCAAGGCATCACCGATATCGTGCGCGGCGCCGATTTGCTGGACTCCACGCCGCGCCAGCTCTATCTGCAAGAACTGCTGGGCCTGCCGCAACCGCGCTACCTGCACATCCCGCTGATTACCCAGCCGGACGGCCACAAACTGGGCAAATCCTATCGCTCGCCGCCGCTGGATGAAGATCAGGCCACGCCGCTATTACTGCGCGCATTACGGGCGCTGGGGCACAAACCTGCGACCGAACTGAATGACGCCACGCCACGGGAAGTGCTGAACTGGGGCATTGCCCACTGGGATGCATCGCTGATCCCGCGCACACTGACGTTGCCCGAAGCGCAACTGCAGTGATGCCTTGCAGTGGCGCGCCCATCCGTTACCATCGCCGCACGTTTTCGGGCACGCGCATAAAAAAGAGAGGCCGGGATGTACATCTATCGCTTGGTCCTGCTCCTGGTAGTGGGGATTTATCTGTTCTCCCCGGCCATCATGGATTGGTGGATCGACGCCACGGGCGCCTGGTATCGCCCTTATTTGCTCTGGCTGATTCTGATTGTCGTGACCTTCATCCTGCAGAGCCAAAAAGATGCCGATGAGCTTTAGCCTGACCCAGATGATCCTGATCAGCGCCGCGTACCTGGCTGTGCTGTTCGGTGTGGCCTGGATCAGCGAACGGGGCATGATCCCCCGGGCGATCATTCGCCACCCGCTGACGTACACCCTGTCGCTGGGCGTCTACGCCAGTGCCTGGGCGTTTTACGGCACGGTGGGCCTGGCCTATCAGTACGGTTACGGATTTCTGTCCAGCTACCTCGGGGTTTCCGGAGCGTTTCTGCTGGCCCCGGTGCTTTTGTACCCGATCCTGAAAATCACCCGCACTTATCAGCTCTCGTCCCTGGCCGACTTGTTCGCGTTTCGTTTCCGCAGCACCTGGGCCGGCGCCCTGACGACCATTTTCATGCTGATCGGCGTGTTGCCGTTGCTGGCGTTGCAGATTCAGGCGGTGGCCGACTCCATCAGCATCCTCACCCGCGAGCCGGTGCAGCATCGCGTGGCCCTGAGCTTCTGCGCACTGATTACGCTGTTCACGATTTTCTTCGGCTCACGCCACATTGCTACCCGCGAGAAACACGAAGGGCTGGTGTTTGCGATTGCCTTCGAGTCGGTGATCAAACTGATCGCGATTGGCGGCGTCGGTCTGTATGCGCTGTATGGCGTGTTCGATGGCCCGCAACAGCTGGAACTGTGGCTGCTGCAAAACCAGACCGCCCTCGCCGCCCTGCACACGCCATTGCAGGAAGGCCCGTGGCGCACGCTGCTGCTGGTGTTCTTTGCCTCGGCGATCGTGATGCCGCACATGTACCACATGACCTTTACCGAAAACCTCAACCCGCGCTCGCTGGTCAGTGCGAGCTGGGGTTTACCGTTGTTTCTGCTGTTGATGAGCCTCGCAGTGCCGCTGATTCTCTGGGCCGGGCTGAAACTCGGCGCCACGACCAATCCGGAATATTTCACCCTGGGCATCGGCATCGCCGCCAACAGCAAAGCCTTGGCGCTATTGGCGTATATCGGCGGATTGTCGGCGGCCAGCGGCCTGATCATCGTCACCACGCTGGCGTTGTCCGGGATGGCGCTGAACCATCTGGTGCTGCCGCTCTATCAGCCGCCGGCCGAAGGCAATATTTACCGTTGGCTGAAATGGACCCGCCGGGCGCTGATCGTCGCGATCATCATGGCCGGTTACGGTTTTTACCTGATGCTGGGCGCAGAGCAAGACTTGGCCAACCTCGGCATCGTCGCCTTCGTCGCCACGTTGCAGTTCCTGCCGGGGGTGTTGTCGGTGTTGTACTGGCCGACCGCCAACCGTCGCGGCTTCATTGCAGGCCTGCTGGCGGGAATTCTGGTGTGGCTGGTGACCATGCTGCTGCCGCTGGTCGGCAATCTGCAAGGCTTCTACATTCCACTGTTGAACATGATTTACGTGCTGGACGACACCAGTTGGCACATGGCAGCAATTGCCTCACTGGCCGCCAACGTGCTGATGTTTACGCTGATCTCATTGTTCACCAACGCCAGCCCCGAAGAGGCCAGCGCCGCCGAAGCCTGCGCGGTGGACAACGTTCGCCGCCCGCAACGCCGCGAACTGCATGCCGCCTCCCCCCAGGAATTTGCCACACAGCTTGCAAAACCATTGGGCGCCAAGGCTGCGCAGAAAGAAGTGGAACAGGCGCTGCGTGACCTCTACCTGCCGTTCGATGAACGCCGGCCATACGCCTTGCGCCGTCTGCGTGATCGTATCGAAGCCAACCTCTCCGGCCTGATGGGGCCGAGCGTGGCGCAAGACATGGTCGAAACCTTCCTGCCCTACAAGGCTGGCGGCGAAAACTACGTCACCGAAGACATCCACTTCATCGAAAGCCGCCTTGAGGACTACCACTCACGCCTCACTGGTCTTGCCGCCGAACTCGATGCCCTGCGCCGCTACCACCGCCAGACCTTGCAGGAATTGCCGATGGGCGTGTGCTCGCTGGCCAAGGACCAGGAAATCCTCATGTGGAACAAAGCCATGGAGGAACTGACCGGGATTGCCGCGCAGCGTGTGGTCGGTTCGCGCCTGAGCACCATTGCCGACCCGTGGAGAGAATTGCTGCAAGGCTTCATCAATCTGCCGGATGAGCATTTGCACAAACAGCACTTGGCCCTCGACGGCCAGACTCGCTGGCTGAACCTGCACAAAGCGGCGATTGATGAACCGTTGGCGCCGGGTAACAGCGGCCTGGTGCTGCTGGTGGAAGACTTGACCGAAACCCAGATGCTCGAAGACAAACTGGTGCACTCCGAGCGCCTGGCCAGCATTGGCCGACTGGCGGCCGGCGTGGCCCATGAAATCGGCAACCCGATCACCGGTATTGCCTGTCTCGCGCAAAACTTGCGCGAAGAGCGCGAGGAAGACGCCGAACTCACGGAAATCAGCGGGCAGATCCTCGAGCAGACCAAACGCGTGTCACGCATCGTTCAGTCGCTGATGAGCTTCGCCCATGCCGGCAGTTATCAGCACACTGACGAGCCCGTCTGTCTGGCGGAAGTGGCCCAGGATGCCATCGGCCTGCTGGCCTTGAACCGGCGCAATTTCGAAGTACAGTTCTACAACCTGTGCGACCCCGATCACTGGGTCGAAGGCGACCCGCAGCGGCTCGCCCAGGTATTGATCAACCTGCTCTCAAACGCCCGCGACGCCTCACCTGCGGGCAGTGCGGTGCGCGTTAAAAGCGAAGCCGGCGAACACACGGTCGATCTGATCGTCGAAGACGAAGGCAGTGGTATTCCCTCGAGCATCATGGACCGACTGTTCGAACCTTTCTTCACCACCAAGGATCCTGGCGAAGGCACCGGTCTGGGCCTTGCACTGGTCTATTCCATCGTTGAAGAGCATTATGGACAAATCACCATCGACAGCCCGGCTGATGTTCAAAGCCAACGCGGCACCCGTATCCGGGTGACTTTGCCGCGTCATGTCGAAGCGACGTCCGCTGTGAACTGAGACCGTCGAGAGTATCGAATCAATGCCGCACATTTTGATCGTCGAAGACGAAACAATTATCCGCTCCGCCTTGCGCCGTCTGCTGGAACGTAACCAGTACCAGGTCAGCGAAGCCGGATCCGTGCAGGAAGCACAAGAGCGTTTCAGCATCCCCACATTTGACCTGATCGTCAGCGACCTGCGTCTTCCGGGCGCACCTGGTACTGAGTTGATCAAACTTGGCCAGGGCACTCCGGTGCTGATCATGACCAGTTACGCCAGCCTGCGTTCGGCCGTCGATTCAATGAAGATGGGCGCGGTGGATTACATCGCCAAGCCTTTCGATCACGACGAAATGCTTCAGGCCGTCGCGCGAATCCTGCGTGACCGGCAATCGGCGCAAGCCAGCGGTGAACCGGTCGTCGGTAAAACGAGCAATGGCGCTGCGAAAAACGGTGTCGACAACAGCAACGGCGAAATCGGCATTATCGGCTCGTGTCCGCCGATGCAGGACCTGTACAGCAAGATCCGTAAAGTCGCGCCGACCGATTCCAACGTTCTGATCCAGGGCGAATCCGGTACCGGTAAAGAACTGGTTGCACGCGCCCTGCATAACCTGTCCAAACGCGCCAAGGCGCCGATGATTTCGGTGAACTGCGCGGCCATTCCGGAAAGCCTGATCGAGTCCGAACTGTTCGGCCACGAAAAAGGCGCGTTTACCGGCGCCAGTGCCGGGCGTGCCGGGTTGGTGGAAGCAGCGGACGGCGGCACCTTGTTTCTCGATGAAATCGGCGAACTGCCACTGGAAGCCCAGGCCCGCCTGTTGCGTGTGTTGCAGGAAGGCGAAATCCGCCGGGTCGGTTCGGTGCAGTCGCAGAAGGTCGATGTACGCCTGATTGCCGCGACGCACCGAGACCTCAAGAGCCTGGCGAAGATTGGTCAGTTCCGTGAAGACTTGTATTACCGTCTTCACGTAATCGCCCTGAAACTGCCGGCCTTGCGTGAGCGCGGCGCGGACGTCAATGAAATCGCCACGGCATTCCTCGCGCGGCAGAGCGCACGGATTGGCCGTACCGATCTGAAATTCGCCACCGATGCCGAACAGGCGATTCGGCATTATTCCTGGCCGGGGAACGTTCGCGAGCTGGAAAACGCGGTCGAACGCGCGGTGATCCTGTGCGAAAGCCCGGAGATTTCCGCAGAGCTGCTGGGCATCGACATCGAACTGAGCGATCTGGATGACGACGACTTCATCGGTCTGGCGCCCCAGCAGGGCAACGGCGCCGGTAACACCAGCCACGAACCGACCGAAGATTTGTCCCTGGAAGACTACTTCCAGCACTTCGTTCTCGAGCATCAAGACCACATGACCGAGACCGAACTGGCCCGCAAACTCGGGGTCAGTCGCAAATGCCTGTGGGAACGCCGTCAGCGCCTGGGCATTCCGCGGCGCAAAACCGGGGTGGCGAGCGAGAGCTGAACCACCGCTGTCGGATGTGCGGGTAACACATGAGATTGTGAAAAAACTGTTACCTCAGCTTTTTCACGTAACAGAAGCCGGGGCTTACGGTAACGAAGCCCCGGTTTTTTTGGGCCCCGAAAAACATCATTAGCCCGCCTAACCCCTTGTTTTACTGGGCTTCACAAAAGTTGGCACGCACCCTGCTATATGTTTGGTACAAGAACAATAACAAGCAATGTACAAGACAATAAAAATAAGACGTATCGACTCACGCACAATAAAAACAAGACGGCGAGAGGCGTAGCTAACTGATTCTTTTGGAGAGGCGTTGCATTTGGGGCTTGCCCCACGACCAGGCCGAGAACAATAAAAAACTGTCTCAAGACAGTGCCTGAACTGGTTGGATCGAAGGATCACAGCAACACAGCGACCAAAGCAATCCGTTTGCTCTTGGCTCCCGATTGGGAGGGTCATGAAGGAAAACTTCATGGCGAGGGCGCTCAACAAAAACAAGAAGCCCGAAACCAATAATAAAAATAGAGCACGCAACTACTTCTTGGGGAGCTTCGGCTCCCCTTGTGGTTTCTGGCGTTTAGCCTTTGTAACAGCTACTGCGTTCGGTGTTGTAGCAGCTGTCGAGCAGCGCGAGGCTGCGTTCGGCTGCGAAGCAGTCGTAAATGCTAAAAGCAGTTTTCTTCTGACACTCCGTAGTCTCTGGGTTTACGACGGCTTCGCCGCCGAACGCTGCCTCGCGCTGCTCGACAGCTGCTACAGATCGCGTCCGCCAGACATCCCCTTCAAGCGCTTGCGCAGCTTCCTACACCATCCCCCGACTAAATGCTAGAATCCCCGCCCATCATGCGGTCATTCTTCGTTATGGCCGAACATTCCTTCAAACAGTGCATCCCATGCTGAAGAAGTTGTTCCAGTCATTCCGTTCTCCCAAGCGTCATACGCAACACATTCGCAGTACGCCTGAAGTGCTTAACAGCGGCCAACATTCGCTGCAAAAGGCACAGTTCAGCCGTTACGCGGTGAATATCGTCGAACGCCTGCAGAACGCCGGTTACCAGGCTTACCTGGTCGGCGGCTGCGTGCGTGACATGCTGCTCGGCATCACGCCGAAAGATTTCGACGTCGCCACCAGCGCCACGCCTGAACAGGTACGCGCCGAATTCCGTAACGCGCGGATCATCGGTCGGCGTTTCAAACTGGTGCATATTCACTTTGGCCGCGAAATCATTGAAGTCGCGACCTTCCGCGCCAATCACCCGCAAAACGACGAAGACGAAGACAGCAACCAATCGTCTCGTAATGAAAGCGGGCGCATTCTGCGCGACAACGTCTACGGCACCCTGGAAGAAGATGCGCAACGCCGCGACTTCACCATCAACGCCTTGTATTACGATCCGGTCAGCGAACGCATTCTCGACTACGCCAACGGCGTACACGACATCCGCAATCATCTGATCCGCCTGATCGGCGATCCGAAGCAACGCTACCAGGAAGACCCGGTGCGGATGCTGCGGGCCGTGCGTTTCGCCGCCAAACTGAATTTCGGCATCGAAAAACACAGCGCCACGCCTATCCGCGAACTGGCGCCGTTGCTGCGCGAGATCCCGTCGGCTCGTCTGTTCGAAGAAGTGCTCAAGCTGTTCCTCTCCGGCCATGCCGCGGACACCTTCGAAATGCTGGTCGACCTGCAGCTGTTTGATCCGCTGTTCCCGGCCAGTGCGACAGCGTTGGAATACAACCCGACCTACACGCACACGCTGATCAGTGAAGCGCTGATCAATACGGACCTGCGAATCAAGCAGAACAAACCGGTCACCCCGGCGTTCCTGTTTGCCGCCCTGCTCTGGCCTGCCCTGCCGGCCCGTGTGTTGCGCCTGCAAGAACGCGGCATGCCGCCGATTCCGGCGATGCAGGAAGCCGCTCACGAGTTGATCGCCGAACAGTGCCAGCGCATCGCCATTCCGAAACGCTTCACCATGCCGATCCGCGAGATCTGGGACATGCAGGAGCGCCTGCCACGGCGCAGCGGCAAACGCGCCGACCTGTTGCTGGACAACCCGCGGTTCCGCGCCGGTTACGATTTCCTGTTGCTGCGCGAAAGCGCCGGTGAGCAGACCGATGGCCTGGGCGAATGGTGGACCGACTATCAGGACGCCAACGACAGCGAACGACGGGACATGATCCGCGACCTCAGCGGGAAGGACGAAGGTACTGGCGCTCCACGCAAACGTCGCCGCAGCGGCGGTGCCAAGCGCAAACGCGCTGCCGGCGCACCGAGCGCTACAGGCGAATAAGCCATGGAACGCATCTACATCGGCATGGGCAGCAATCTGGCTGACCCCGCCGAACAGTTGCGCAGCGCTGTCGAAGCGCTGGCGCAATTGCCGCAGACCGAACTGGTCGGGGTTTCCGGGTTTTATCAAAGCGACTCGCTGCTGCCCGGCCAACCACGCTATACCAACGCGGTCGCTGCGCTCGACAGCAGTCTCGCGCCGCTGAACCTGCTTGATGCGCTGCAAGCCATCGAGAACGGCCAAGGCCGCGAGCGTCTTGAACGCTGGGGCCCGCGCACGCTGGATCTGGACATTGTGCTGTTCGGCGATCGACTGATTGATGAACCTCGTCTCAAAGTCCCCCACTATCACCTGCAGGAACGGGCCTTTGTGCTCTATCCGCTGGCGGAGTTGGCACCGGCTGATTTGCGCCTGGCCGATGGCCGCACCCTCCCAGCATTGCTCGCCGCCTGCCCGTTCGTCGGGTTGGAACGCCTCTCCCCGAATTGACAAAAACCCCTGTGGGAGCGAGCTTGCCCGCGATGGCGGACTATCAGTCAACATTGATGTTGAATGTAAAGTCGCTATCGCGGGCAAGCCCGCTCCCACAGGGGTTTTTGTCGTATCAAAGATTTGCAGCAGCAAAAACCTGCTGAATCGCATCAGTTACCCCGGTAACACCCCACACGTAACAATGCGGTAACACACACAATTGACTTCCCGGGTTCTCCTCACGACTATAGGCGTCCCGCTGCCGCCAACGCGGCGCTAAAGGGCGCAATCCAGGCCTTACAAGCACCACGAAAGAAGGTGCGCCTGTATAAATGACGAATCACGCGCGTTACTCGCAGTAGTTTCCATAGCGCCTGTAATGAGGATTTTTTTCATGCCAGCCATCACCCTGACCACGCTCCAGAGCCTCAAGCAGAAAGGTGAAAAGATCACCATGCTGACCTGCTATGACGCGACCTTCGCCCATGCCTGTAATGAGGCCGGGGTTGAAGTGCTGCTGGTGGGCGACTCACTCGGCATGGTCTTGCAAGGTCACGACAGCACCCTGCCGGTGACCACCGCTGAAATGGCCTACCACGTGGCAGCCGTCAAACGCGGCAACGCCGATGCCCTGATCCTCGCCGACCTGCCCTTCATGGCCTATGCCACCAACGAACAAGCCATGATCAACAGCGCCCTGTTGATGCAGGCCGGTGCGCACATGGTCAAGGTTGAAGGCGCATTGTGGCTCGCGGACTCGATCCGTCTGCTGGCCGAACGTGGCATCCCGGTGTGCGCGCACATGGGGCTGACACCGCAATCGGTCAACATCCTCGGCGGCTATAAAGTCCAGGGCCGCAACGAGAACCAGGCGCGGCAAATGCGTGCCGACGCCATCTCCCTGGAACAGGCCGGCGCGGCCATGCTGCTGCTCGAATGCGTGCCCAGCGAACTGGCCGAAGAAATTACCCAAGCGGTGAAGATCCCGGTGATCGGCATCGGCGCAGGCAGCGGCACCGACGGCCAGGTGCTGGTCCTGCACGACATGCTGGGCCTGTCCATTACCGGCCGCGTGCCAAAATTCGTGAAGAACTTCATGACTGGCCAAACCAGCATTCAAACCGCCTTGAGCGCTTACGTCGCTGAAGTCAAAGCGGCGACTTTCCCTGGCATCGAACACGGATTCTCTGCATGAACACCGTAAAAACCGTACGCGAACTGCGGGCCGCCGTGGCCCGTGCCCGTGGCGAAGGCAAGCGCATCGGCTTCGTGCCGACCATGGGCAACCTGCACAGCGGGCATATCGCGCTGATTACCAAAGCCACCCAACGGGTGGATTTCGTGGTCGCGAGCATTTTCGTCAACCCGCTGCAGTTCGGCGCCGGCGAAGACCTCGACAAGTACCCACGGACCCTGGCCGCCGATCAGGAGAAACTGCTCCAGGCCGGTTGCCATCTGTTGTTCGCACCGAGCGTCGAAGAAATGTACCCCGACGGCATGGCCGGTCAGACCCGCGTCAGCGTTCCGCAACTGTCCGAGGGCCTGTGCGGCGCCAGCCGTCCGGGGCATTTCGAAGGGGTGGCGACGGTAGTCAGCAAGCTGTTCAACATGGTCCAGCCGGACTTGGCGATCTTCGGCCAGAAAGACTTCCAGCAACTGGCAGTGATTCGCGCCCTGGTGCATGACCTGAACATGCCGATCCAGATCATCGGCGAACCCACCGTACGTGCCGCCGACGGTCTGGCGCTGTCGTCGCGCAATGGTTTCCTCAGCGAAGAACAGCGGGCCGTCGCGCCAGTGGTCTATCGCACCCTGACCCATATTGCCGATGCAATTAAACAGGGCGAGCGGGATTACCCGACCTTGATCAATGAGCAGATCAAACAGCTTGAAGCCGCTGGCCTGCGTGCCGATTATCTGGAAATTCGCCATGCGCTGACCTTGCGTCCGGCGACAGCGGAAGATCGGGATCTGGTGATTCTGGTGGCGGCGTTCCTGGGCACGACTCGGTTGATCGACAACCTGCATCTGAATCTCGACGCGCCAGCATAAACACCACCAAACCCTGTGGGAGCGGGCTTGCCCGCGATAGCGATTTAGCTCGACAGAGATGTTGACTGTCAGTACGCCATCGCGGGCAAGCCCGCTCCCACAGTGGTCCTGCGTCAATTTCCACATCGTATTGCCGCCCTTCATGCCTTCGGGCAAACTGCCCGCCGTTCGATTCCGACCTGGGGAAACACTCATGCACGCCATCATGCTCAAGGCCAAGCTGCATCGCGCCGAAGTCACCCATGCTGTACTCGATTACGAAGGCTCCTGCGCCATCGACGGCGAATGGCTGGACCTGTCCGGCATCCGTGAGTACGAACAGATCCAGATCTACAACATCGACAACGGCGAACGCTTCACCACCTACGCGATTCGTGGCGAAGAAGGTTCGCGCATGATTTCGGTCAACGGTGCCGCGGCGCACAAGGCCAAGGTCGGCGACCGCGTGATCATCTGTGCTTACGCTCATTACAGCGAAGCCGAGCTACTCAACTTCAAGCCGCGCATGCTCTACATGGCGCCGGGTAACGAGCTGAGCCACACCAGCAATGCCATTCCGGTTCAGGTCGCCTGATCGAGCCGCCCCCCTGCCAACCTTCCGTTTGTCGGACCGCTCCCTGCTTAAATGTTAAAAAAGTACCGGGAGCAGGTCAGACAAAGTCAAGACAGATTGCAGCGCGAGGTTTACTGTATTCGCCCTGCGCCATGAAATCGTGTCGACGCAGTTGACCGGACGCCCACCCACAGCGCTCCGGGATTTTTAGTGTTCAAAAGGCCGTTCAAGTAAAAAGGAAAACCGCAGCGATGGCGTACTACCGCACTCCCCACGACGTTACCGCTCTGCCCGCCTGGCAAGCGCTGAATGACCACCGCCAAGCCATGCAGGATTTCAGCATGCGCGAAGCCTTTAATGCCGATCCGCAGCGCTTTACTCAATTCACCCTCAGCAGCTGCGGCCTGTTTCTCGACTACTCGAAAAACCTGATCAACGCCGAGACCCGCAACCTGCTGGTGGGCCTGGCCAACGAAGTCGACCTCCAGGGCGCGATCAAAGCGCTGTTCGATGGCGAAATCGTCAACTCTTCCGAAGGCCGTCCCGCCCTGCACACCGCACTGCGCCGCCCGGTGGGCGACAAGCTGTCGGTCAACGGCGTCAACGTGATGCCCGATGTGCACAAGGTGCTGAACCAGATCACCGACCTCGTGGGCCGCATCCACGATGGTCTGTGGCGCGGTTACACCGAGAAGCCGATCACTGACGTGGTGAACATCGGCATCGGTGGCTCGTTCCTCGGCCCTGAGCTGGTGTCCGAAGCGCTGCTGTCCTACGCCCAGAAAGGCGTGCGCTGCCATTATCTGGCGAACATCGACGGCAGTGAATTCCACGAACTGACCATGAAGCTGCGCGCCGAGACCACGCTGTTCATCGTCTCGTCGAAATCCTTCAACACCCTCGAAACCCTGAAAAACGCCCAGGCCGCACGTGCCTGGTACCTGGCTCAGGGTGGTTCGGAAGCCGAGCTGTACCGTCACTTCATCGCCGTTTCCAGCAACAATGCGGCAGCGGTAGCGTTCGGTATTCGCGAAGAAAATATCTTCCCGATGTGGGACTGGGTTGGCGGGCGTTACTCGCTGTGGTCGGCTATCGGTTTGCCGATTGCATTGGCCATCGGCATGTCGAACTTCAAGGAACTGCTGTCCGGTGCCTACACCATGGACCAGCACTTCCAGAGCGCGCCATTCGACCAGAACATGCCGGTGCTGCTGGCGTTGCTCGGTGTCTGGTATGGCAACTTCTGGGGCGCGCAAAGCCACGCGATCCTGCCGTACGACCACTACCTGCGCAACATCACCAAACATTTGCAACAGCTGGACATGGAATCCAACGGCAAGAGCGTGCGCCAGGACGGCACGCCAGTGTCCACCGATACCGGCCCGGTGATCTGGGGCGGCGTCGGCTGCAACGGTCAGCATGCTTATCACCAGTTGCTGCACCAAGGCACCCAGCTGATTCCGGCCGACTTTATCGTGCCGATCGTCAGCTTCAACCCGGTGTCCGACCACCACCAGTGGCTGTACGCCAACTGCCTGTCGCAAAGCCAGGCACTGATGCTGGGCAAGACCCGCGCCGAGGCCGAGGCCGAGTTGCGTGACAAGGGCATGAGCGAAGATGAAGTGCAGAAGCTGGCGGCACACAAGGTGATCCCGGGCAACCGTCCGAGCAACACCCTGGTGGTCGAACGCATCAGCCCGCGTCGTCTTGGCGCACTGGTGGCGCTGTACGAACACAAAGTCTTCGTGCAAAGCGTGGTCTGGGGCATCAACGCCTTCGACCAGTGGGGCGTGGAGCTGGGTAAAGAGCTGGGCAAAGGCGTCTACAACCGCCTGGTCGGCAGCGAAGAAACCCCGGCCGACGATGCCTCCACCCAAGGCTTGATCAACTACTTCCGCGGTCGTCATCGCGGATGATCTGACGTCAGTCCTGTAGGAGCGAAGCTTGCTCGCGAAGAACGATGACTCGGTGTATTTGATACACCGAGGCGCCTGCTTCGCGAGCAAGCTCTGCTCCTACAGGTTTGTGTGTGTTTTCGGTATTGAACCCTTTCCCCACTCGGCGCATCTTTATTACTTGTCGTAACAAGAATAAGGAACCGTCATGTTCGATATCAGCACGTTCCCCAAAGCCGATGCCGTCCGCCGGGCTGCACAGTTAAGTCAAGACGACTACCAACGCCTGTACCGCCAATCCATCGAGCATCCCAGCACCTTCTGGGCCGAACAGGCCACACGCTTTCTCGACTGGAGCGCGCCGTGGCAAACCGTCCAGCGTTACGACCTGAAAACCGGTGAGGCAAGCTGGTTCGCTGGTGGACAGTTAAACGTCAGTTACAACTGCATCGACCGTCACCTGGAAAAGCGCGGCGATCAAATCGCGATTATCTGGGAAGGCGATGACCCCGCTGAATCCGCCCAGATCACCTACAAAAAACTCCATCACAACGTCTGTCGACTGGCCAACGTGCTCAAAAGCCGTGGCGTGAAGAAAGGCGACCGCGTGTGCATCTACATGCCGATGATCCCCGAAGCCGCCTACGCCATGCTCGCCTGTGCGCGGATCGGCGCGATTCATTCGGTGGTGTTCGGTGGATTTTCCCCGGACTCGCTGCGTGACCGGATCCTTGACGCCGATTGCCGCACCGTGATCACAGCCGACGAAGGCGTGCGCGGCGGTAAATTCGTACCGCTCAAACAGAACGTCGACACGGCGCTGCAAAGCTGCCCTGACGTGAACACTGTGATCGTGGTTGAGCGCACCCAAAACCAGGTCAACTGGGTCGATGATCGGGACATCTGGTACCACCAGGCTTTGCGCGATGTCGATGACGATTGCCCGGCGGAGCCGATGGATGCCGAAGATCCGCTGTTCATCCTCTACACCTCCGGTAGCACCGGTAAACCCAAAGGCGTGCTGCACACCACCGGCGGCTACTTGCTGCAAGCAGCCATGACGTTCAAGTACGTACTCGATTATCGCGACGGTGAAGTTTTCTGGTGCACCGCCGATGTCGGTTGGGTCACCGGCCACAGCTACATCGTCTACGGGCCGCTGGCCAACGGGGCGACCACGCTGATCTTCGAAGGCGTGCCGAGCTACCCCAGCACTTCGCGCTTCTGGCAGGTGATCGACAAGCATCATGTGAATATCTTCTACACCGCTCCAACCGCCCTGCGCGCGCTGATGCGTGAAGGCCCCGAGCCGTTGAAGGAAACGTCCCGCGAGAGCCTGCGATTACTCGGCACCGTCGGCGAACCCATCAACCCGGAAGCCTGGGAGTGGTATTTCAATACGGTCGGCGAGCAGCGCTGCCCGATTGTCGATACCTGGTGGCAGACCGAAACTGGCGGCATCATGCTCAGCCCGCTGGTCAGCACTCAACGGATCAAACCCGGTTGCGCCACCCAACCGATGTTCGGTGTGCAACCGGTATTGCTCGACGAACAGGGCAAGGAAATCAAAGGCGCTGGCAGCGGCATACTGGCCATCAAGTCCAGCTGGCCGGCACAGATCCGCAGCGTCTACGGCGATCCGAAACGAATGATCGAAACCTACTTCAAGCCCTACCCCGGCTATTACTTCACCGGCGACGGCGCACGTCGCGACGAGGACGGCGACTACTGGATCACCGGGCGCATCGATGATGTGATCAACGTCTCCGGGCACCGCATCGGCACGGCCGAAGTGGAAAGCGCGCTGGTGCTGCATGACAGCATTGCCGAGGCCGCCGTGGTCGGCTACCCCCACGACGTCAAAGGCCAAGGCATCTACGCCTTCGTCACGCCCATGAACGGTGTCGAACCTGACGACGAATTGAAGAAAGAACTCTTGGCTTACGTCAGCAAGGAAATCGGCAGCTTCGCCAAACCGGACTTGATCCAATGGGCTCCGGCCCTGCCGAAAACCCGTTCGGGCAAGATCATGCGACGAATTCTGCGCAAGATTGCCTGCAACGAACTGGACAGCCTGGGCGACACCTCCACCCTCGCCGACCCGAGCGTGGTGCAGGGGCTGATCGATCAACGCCTGAACCAATGAGCCCATGTTGTGCATTGGCCATCACCTCCTGTAGGAGCGAGGCTTACCCGCGAAAGCGGCGTGTCAGGCGACATTGATGTTGACTGTGCCGCCGTCTTCGCGGGCAAGCCTCGCTCCTACAGGTACAGGTTCTTCATCGTCCAAGCTGTTAAACTCCCGCGCCCCCAATTCCCTCCTGCAAGGCGCTCAGCATGTCTTCCTTGAATCAGGCGCTGCGCGCCGCCCTCGATCATCGTCAGGACCTGCTTGCCGAGCTGCATCAGCAAGGCACCGATTGCTATCGCCTGTTCCACGGCAGCCAGGAAGGCGCTGGCGGCCTGACCGTCGACCGCTATGGTCCGCAACTGTTGGTGCAGAGTTTTCATCAGGCGCTGGAGCGTGACGCCCTGCTGCAACTGCACGAGTTCGTCAATCAGCAGCTGGGCCTCGACACCCTGCTGGTCTACAACGACCGTTCCCGTGGCAACTCGCGCATCGACCGCGAAGACACCGTCTACCGCGCCGACGAAGCCGCCCTGCAAGATCTGGTCGGCCACGAATGGGGACTGAACTACCGGGTTCGCGGGCGCCACGCTGGCCAGGACCCGTTGCTGTTCCTCGATCTGCGCAACGCTCGCGGCTGGGTCAAGGCGCACAGCAAGAACAAAAGTGTGCTGAACCTGTTTGCCTATACCTGTGGCGTCGGCCTCAGCGCCGCGGCGGGTGGTGCGAGCGAGGTGTGCAACCTGGACTTTGCCGAAGGCAATCTGGCTGTCGGCCGCGAGAACGGTCTGCTCAACCCGCAATTGCCGACGATGGAATTCATCCAGTCCGATTATTTCCCGGCGATTCGTCAATTGGCCGGTCTGCCGATCAGCCAGCGTCGCGGGCAGAAACTGCCGAGCTATCAACGCCTGGAGCCGCGTCAGTACGATCTGGTGCTGCTTGATCCTCCGGCCTGGGCCAAGAGTGCTTTCGGCACGGTCGACTTGTTGCGCGACTATCAAAGCCTGCTCAAACCGGCACTGCTGACCACCGCCGACAATGGCGTGCTGATCTGCTGCAACAACCTGGCGAAAGTCAGCATGGATGATTGGCGCGAGCAGGTTTTGCGCTGCGCAGAGAAGGCCGGGCGCCCGGTGCGTGAGTGGAGCGTGCTGACGCCGGGCAGCGATTTCCCATCGATGGATCAACAGCCGCCGCTGAAAACGCTGATCCTGCAGCTCTGAAAGTCCACGCCGATAATCAGATAAATCCTATAAAGCGTGGTTGCTTCGGAACCGCAAACGCATGCCATACTCCAAGGCACTCCGATTCCGACAAATGAAGCCGCACATGCCCAAAGGATTGATTCGCGCTATCGGCGCCTTGTTGACTGCCCTGGCTCTTTATAGCCTGCTGGGGTTTCTGATTTTGCCGGGCATCGCGTTGCGAATCGCCAATCAACAATTGGCCAACTACGCCACGACGCCCGCCACGATTTCGCGGATCGAACTCAACCCGTTCAGCCTTGAAGTCACCCTTTGGGGCCTGGTCATCGGCGAGCCGGGCAAAGAGCAAGTGGGCTTCGAACGTCTGTACGCCAACCTGCAGATCGATAGCCTCTGGACCAAAGCGCTGCACCTGTCCGATATCGAACTGGACAAACCCAAGACCGAAATCCTCTTCGGCAAGGACGGCAAACTCAACCTGCTCGGCCTGTTCAAAATCCCTGCCAGCGAACCGACTCCGGTCGATCCGGACGCCAAACCATTCCCGCTGCGCGTGGAGCGGATCAAACTGGCCGGCGGCTCCGTCCATCTCGAGGATGCACGGCCCAGCGAACCCATCGAATTTCTCTACGACAAACTCGATTTCGAACTGAAAAACCTCAGCACCCTGCCCGAAGACAGCGCCGACATGACGTTGGTGGCCGTCGGGCCGGCAGGTGGACAGATCGACTGGACCGGCAACTTCAGCCTGATCCCGATTGCCTCCGAAGGTAAGCTGAAAATCACTGACGGCAAGATGAAATCCTTTTGGCCCTACGTACGCGATGCTGTGCCACTCGCACTCGAAGATGGCGTCATCAGCCTCAGCACCGACTACAAACTCAATCTGGCCAAGGAAACCGAACTGCTGCTGAGCAACGTTGCCGTCAGCGTCGCGCCATTCGCCATCAAGACTGCGGACGGTCGACCGCTGGCGAAGCTCGAACGGCTGGACATCAGCGAAACCACTGTAGACCTGGCCAAACAGCAAGTGGTGGTCGGCAAGATCCGCAGCCAGAAACTGGAAACCTGGGCCGCCCTCGAAGCCGATGGGCAACTCGATTGGCAAAAACTGTTCGCCAGTCAGCCGTCCAAGGCGGCCGCCAAAGCCAATGCCGAGCCAGCCACCGCGCCGGCAGCAGCCGATTCGCCGCAGCCTGAACCGGCCGCGCCGAGCAAGCCTTGGCAGGTGCTGCTCAAAGACGTGCAATTGCGCAATTACCAAGTGCACCTGGCCGACCGCAAGGCACAACCGGAGGTGGCGCTGGAGCTGGGCCCACTGAACCTGGACCTGCAAAATTTCGACAGTCTCAATGGCTCACCTTTCAACCTCAAGCTCGACACCGGCGTGGGCAAGCAAGGCAAGATCACCGCGGATGGCGTGGTCAATCTGGCCCCGATCAGCGCCAGACTGAACGTGCAGACCAAGGACATCGACCTGCGCGTCGCCCAGTCCTACATCAACCCGTTCATTCGTCTCGAACTGCGCAGCGGCATGCTGGGCAGTGATCTGGCGGTCGACCTGAAAAGCACCGAACCGCTGGCATTCAATGTTACCGGCCGCGCCCAGGTCGATCAGCTGCATACCCTCGACACTCTGAAAACCCGCGACTTCCTCAAGTGGCAACAGTTGGTGCTCGAAGGCCTGAACTATCAGCATGGCGACAGCCTGTCGATCGACAAGGTCAACCTGTTCCAGCCCTATGCGCGCTTCATGATCAACGATGATCGCACCACCAACATCGATGACCTGCTGATCCCGCAACCGGCCGATTCCGGCGCCACAACCGCCGCGGCGAAACCGGCTGCCGGGAAAGAAAAACCCTTGGGCATCCACATTGGCGGCATCGCCATCAATGATGGTTCGGCTAATTTCGCCGACTTCAGCCTGACCCCGAACTTCGCCACGGCCGCTCAACAGCTCAACGGGAAGATCGGCACCATCGACAGCCGCCGGGCAAAACCGGCCAGTGTCGACATCAAAGGCAAAGTCGACCGCTATGCGCCGGTGACTATCAAGGGTTCGGTCAACCCGTTCGACCCGATGGCCAGCCTGGACATCGCCACCAGTTTCAAGCGGGTGGAACTGACTACCCTGACGCCCTACTCCGGCAAGTTCGCCGGTTATCGTATCCGCAAGGGCCGGCTCAATCTCGACCTGCATTACAAAATCACCAACGGCCAGCTCCTGGCCGAAAACAAAGTGGTGGTCGAGCAGTTGCAACTGGGTGAAAAGGTCGACAGCCCGGACGCGGTGAGCCTGCCGCTGAAGTTAGCGATTGCCTTGCTCAAGGATGTCGATGGCAAGATTTCCATCGAGCTGCCGGTGAGCGGCGACCTGAACAACCCGCAATTCAGCGTTATGCCTATTGTCTGGCAGACCTTGCGCAATCTGATCGTGAAAGCAGCTGCAGCGCCCTTCAAAATGATTGGCGGTCTGGTCAGCGGTGGTGGCTCTGAAGATTTGGGCACCGTGGCGTTCGCACCGGGTTCAACTGACCTGAGCAAAGAGGCCGAAGCAGCGCTGGTCAAACTGTCCCAAGCGCTCAAGGAACGTCCGGCCCTGCGCCTGGAAATCGAAGGCACCGCCGCCAAGAGCAGCGATGGCCCGCTGATCGCCGAGCAACGCCTGGAGCGGGAATACCAGTACAACTACTACAAAATGCTCCAGCGCCGCGGTGACAAAGTACCGGCGCAGGCCTCGTTGCTGGAAGTGCCGGACAACGAAAAAGGGCCGCTGCTGGAAGGGATCTACCGCACACGCCTCAAGACCCAGCCGCCGGCCGAATGGAAGGATCTGGGCAAGGAAGAACGCAGCAAAAAAATGCGTGAAGGTGTGATCGCGTTCTGGAGTTCCAGCGAGGTGCTGTTGCGTCAATTGGGGCAAGAACGGGCCAGTAGCATCAAGGATTATCTGGTGGACAAGGGTCAGTTGGCCGATGACCGCGTGTACTTCATCGACGCCAGCCTCGGTGAGGCAGAAAGCGATGGCCGCGTTATCACGCCCATGCATCTGGATGCCGAGTGATGGGCACGCGCTGGCTTCTGAGCCTGGCGCTGATGCTGATTGCCGGCCAGGCAGCGGCGGCCGATACCTTGCGCTGCGGCAGCCAATTGATCAGCGTCGGGGACAGGGCCGGCGAAGTGCTGCAAAAATGCGGAGAGCCCGTTGCCCGCGACTTGCTGGGCTATAAGCGCAGCGCCAATCGACGGGAAGAATTTCCGGTCGAGGAATGGACCTACGGGCCCAACAGCGGGATGTACCAGTACCTGCGCTTTGAAGGAAACCGGTTGGTTCGAATCACCAGCAAGCGCGGCAATTAAAGAAGAACAAAAGATCGCAGCCTTCGGCAGCTCCTACAGGTGTACTCATTCCCATGTGGAGCTGCCGAAGGCTGCGATCTTTTGATCTTTCTTTTGATCTTTATTCCCCACAATAGAACAGGCCCCGACACGAATGCCGGGGCCTGTAATGGCCACATCCTTGTGGCCTTTCGCATGAACGCTCAAGTTGCGGCAAACGTATGACTCGGCCCGTCTACCGCACCTTCTCCCGGTCCAGGCGAGAAGCCTTGCCTTAATCGGCTTTCAGGCCGTCAGCGGAGACCGCTTTGACGCCTTTGATATTTTTGGCGATCGCCACCGCGGTGGTTTTCTGAGCATCTGTCAGAACGGTGGTGGAAGACAGGGAAACAACGCCTTTGTTGGTTTCGACTTTGATGTCAGTGCCCGGGATGCCTTTTTCGGTCACCAGGTCTGCTTTGACTTTGGTCGTGATCCAGGTATCGGAAACATCCTCTTTCGCTTCAGTAACTTCACCGGCGGCCAGCATCATAGGTGCCTGAGTCGCTTGGGTGGTCTGTGCAAATGCGGCGTTGGCCATGGTCAGGGTCAACGCGGTAGCAGTAGCGGCAGCGATAGCGAACTTCTTCATACGAGTAACTCCTGTATTTCTGGAAAGTCTGCTGCATGTCTTGTCAGCAGGGTTACTGGAGAGAGTGCGAACGCTGTGCCAACTGCCAGATAAAAAATAAATGCTTATAAATCAACTACTTAACAACTATAGTGATTTTCGAAATCATGCAAATTGCATGACTGCGAAATTATCTACATGCAACATGCGGGTTTTAACGCAGGCCTAAGGCCATGAATTGTCGGGGTTTTCTTGATTATTGGCGCGGCCATCAAATGATGGACAAAAAAATGCCCCGCGTCGTGAAACGCGGGGCATTGGCAGGATGACGATAGATCAGCCAGCAGCGGCAGCGCCAGTGCAGCCTTTAGGCGCGTATTCCTGTTCAGCCGTGGTGGCACATGTCCAGCCACCGGCGAGCGTGCGTGTAAGCGTAATGGTTTTGCTGAGCACCGGCCCTGGAGCATTGAGAATCGTGCAGCCAATAGTGCCTGCACCGTCAGCAGCGGTACCCGATGCCGTAATCGTGCAATTACCGGTGGTCACCGTACCGCCGATCAGTGCGAGGGTGGGGTTAGTGCCTTGGTTGATGATGTCTTCGAAAGGCACTTTCAGTGCCGAGATTTCTGCAAGCGCAGCGGTAACTTTCGCCCGCGCCTGATACTTCGAATACTGCGGTAATGCAAACGTTGCCAGAATCCCGATGATCGCCACCACGATCAGCAGTTCGATCAGGGTAAAACCTTTTTGATTTTTCATAGACAGGCTCCATGCATGAGTCGAAATCTCATGATCTGAACAAGGCGCAGCACAGGTCATGCCAAGCCGCGCGCGCCCCTGTCTGCGGGGCGGGAGATCGCGGCAACGACCTTTCCTACTACACGGATCCGCACAATCTGACACTTTTTGTCACCTCATCCCGGCTGGTTTGGTTCCACTGCTTGACTAGGCTATAAGTCATTAACTGTCTGCGTCCGGTATCCCGATGAATGACATTGCCCTTAGCGGTCTGGCCAAGCAATTGGTACTGGCCGAGATGATCACTGACCAAAGTGCGCAACAGGCGTATCAGCAAGCCCAACGCAATCGAATTTCGCTGGTCAGCTATCTGGTGCAAAACAAACTGCTGAAAAGCTGGCAGGTCGCCGAGGTGGCGTCGGAGCATTTCGGCATGGCCCTGCTGGACCTCAATTGCCTGGACAAGGACACCCAACCCCGAGGGCTGGTCAGCGAGAAGCTGATTCGCCAGCACCACGCCCTGCCCCTCTGGCGGCGTGGTAACAAGCTGTTCGTGGGGATTTCCGACCCGACCAATCATCAAGCCATCAACGACATCCAGTTCAGCACCGGGCTGAGTACCGAAGCCATCCTGGTGGAGGAAGACAAGCTCAGCGATGCCATCGAAAAATTCTTCGACAACCACTCCACCGGCCTGGAGGACATGGCCGATGTCGACCTCGACGGGCTGGACATCGAGTCGGTCGATGACCAGCAACAGGATTCAATCGTAGGGCAAGATGCCGATGACGCCCCCGTGGTGCGCTTCGTCCACAAGATGCTGCTCGACGCGATCAAGAGCGGTTCTTCCGACCTGCATTTCGAGCCCTATGAAAAAATCTACCGCGTGCGGATGCGCACCGATGGCATGCTGCGGGAGGTCGCCAGGCCACCGACACAACTGGCCAATCGCATTGCGTCCCGGCTGAAGGTCATGGCCAGTCTCGACATCTCCGAGCGGCGTAAACCCCAGGACGGGCGAATCAAGATGCGCCTGTCCAAAAGCAAGTCCATCGACTTCCGGGTCAACACACTGCCAACCCTGTGGGGCGAGAAAGTGGTGATCCGGATCCTCGACCCGTCCAGTGCCCAAATGGGCATCGATGCCCTCGGCTACGAACCCGATCAGAAAGACCTGTACATGGCCGCCCTCAAGCAGCCACAGGGGATGATCCTGGTGACCGGCCCCACCGGCTCAGGCAAGACCGTGTCGCTCTATACCGGGCTGAACATCCTCAACACCGTCGACATCAATATTTCCACCGCCGAAGACCCGGTGGAAATCAACATGGAAGGCATCAACCAGGTCAACGTGAACCCGAGGCAGGGACTGGATTTCGCCCAGGCGCTGCGCTCGTTTCTGCGTCAGGACCCGGACGTCATCATGGTCGGCGAAATCCGCGACCTCGAAACCGCCGAAATCGCCATCAAGGCCGCCCAGACCGGGCACATGGTGCTTTCCACCCTGCACACCAACAGCGCCGCGCAAACCCTGACCCGCTTGCGCAATATGGGGATTCAGGGGTTCAACATCGCGACCTCGGTCAGCCTGATCATCGCCCAGCGCCTGGCGCGCAAACTGTGCAGCCATTGCAAGAGACCCATCGAGATTCCCCGCGAGGCGTTACTCAAAGAAGGCTTTCCCGAGGAACGCATCGGCTCGTTCACGATCTATGAACCGATCGGTTGCGATCAGTGCAACAGCGGTTACAAAGGGCGAGTAGGGATTTATGAAGTGGTCAAGAACACCCCAGACCTGCAACGGCTGATCATGGCCGAAGGCAATTCACTGGAAATCGACATCCAGATGCGTAAGGACGGCTTCAACGACCTGCGTACTTCGGGCCTGCTCAAGGCCATGCAAGGCATCACCAGCCTTGAAGAAATCAACCGGGTCACGAAGGACTGAACATGGCGGTCAAAGCAGCGAAAATCAGCGTATATGCCTGGGAAGGCACAGACAAAAAAGGCACAAAAATGACCGGCGAATTGACCGGCCAGAATCCTGCGCTGATCAAGGCTCAGTTACGCAAGCAAGGGATCAACCCGGGCAAGGTGCGGAAAAAAACCGCGTCCATTTTCAGTGCCGGCAAACGCATCAAGGCCCTGGACATTGCCCTGTTTACCCGGCAGATGGCGACCATGATGAAAGCCGGCGTGCCGTTGCTGCAATCGTTCGACATTATCGGCGAGGGCTTCGATAACCCGAACATGCGCAAGCTGGTGGACGAGGTGAAACAGGAAGTCGCGGCCGGCAACAGCTTCGCCGCGGCCCTGCGCAAAAAGCCCCAGTATTTCGATGAGCTGTACTGCAATCTGGTGGATGCCGGCGAACAGGCCGGGGCTCTGGATACCTTGCTGGAACGGGTGGCGACCTACAAGGAAAAGAGCGAAAGCCTCAAGGCCAAGATCAAGAAAGCCATGACTTACCCGCTGGCGGTGGTGTTTGTCGCAATCATTGTGACCGGGATTCTGCTGGTCAAGGTTGTACCGCAATTCGAATCGGTGTTCTCGGGGTTTGGCGCCGAGCTGCCGGCGTTCACCGTAATGGTCATTGGCTTGTCGGAGTTCCTGCAGGCCTGGTGGTGGATGGTGCTCGGCATGTTGGGTGCGCTGGTCTTCGGCGTCCGCCATGCCTTTAAAAAGTCCCCGGGCTTTCGGGACCGGATGGACACTTGGCTGCTGAAACTGCCGTTGGTTGGCGCGCTCATGTACAAGTCCGCCGTGGCCCGTTACGCCCGCACCTTGTCGACGACATTTGCCGCCGGGGTGCCACTGGTCGAAGCCCTGGATTCAGTCGCGGGCGCAACCGGCAACATCGTGTTCAAGCGAGCGGTGTTACGCATCAAGCAGGATGTTTCAACCGGCATGCAGCTGAATTTTGCCATGCGCACCTCCGGCATCTTTCCGAACATGGCGATCCAGATGACGGCCATCGGCGAAGAGTCTGGCGCACTGGACGACATGCTCGACAAAGTCGCGAGCTTCTATGAGGACGAGGTGGATAACATGGTCGATAACCTGACCAGCCTGATGGAGCCTTTCATCATGGTAGTGCTGGGGGTTATCGTCGGCGGCCTGGTGGTTGCGATGTACCTGCCCATCTTCCAACTTGGCTCAGCGATCTGATATGTCCTTGAACGAATTTCTGAGTCTCAACCCGCTGGCCTTCGTGATCACCGCAGGGGTGATCGGCTTGCTGATCGGCAGTTTTCTCAATGTGGTGGTCTGGCGTCTGCCGAAAATGCTCGAGCGTGAATGGCGCCTGCAGGCCCATGACGTCCTGGATTTGCCACCCGAAGCCCCCGGCCCGGCTTACAACCTGATACTGCCCCACTCCGAGTGCCCCGACTGTGGCCATCGGATTCGAGCATGGGAAAACATTCCCGTGCTCAGTTATCTGTTTTTACGGGGGCGATGCTCGAACTGCGCGACGCCGATCAGCAAACGTTACCCGCTGACCGAACTGGCTTGCGGCGTACTGTCGGCGTTCGTCGCCTGGCATTTCGGTTTCGGCTGGCAGGCCTGCATGGTGCTGGTCCTGAGCTGGGGTCTGTTGGCGATGAGCCTGATCGACGCCGAACACCAGCTGTTGCCGGACGTGCTGGTGCTGCCGTTGATATGGCTGGGATTGATCGTCAACAGCTTCGGGCTCTTCGTCTCGCTGCACGACGCGCTTTGGGGCGCGGTGGCCGGCTACATGGCGCTGTGGACGGTGTTCTGGCTGTTCAAGCTGATCACCGGCAAGGACGGCATCGGCTACGGTGACTTCAAGCTCTTGGCGATGCTCGGCGCCTGGGGCGGCTGGCAGATCCTGCCCCTGACCATCCTGCTGTCATCGCTGGTAGGAGCCATCCTCGGGGTGATTTTGCTGCGCCTGCGGGATGCGAAAACCTCGACCCCTCTGCCCTTTGGCCCCTATCTGGCGATTGCCGGCTGGATTGCCTTGCTCTGGGGTGGTCAAATAACCGGCTTCTATTGGCAGTTTGTCGGTTTGAAATGAATACCCCTGTGGAAAAACCCTGGATTCTCGGTCTGACCGGCGGCATCGGCAGCGGCAAAAGCGCGGCCGCCCAGCACTTCATCGATCTGGGCGTGCACGTGGTGGACGCCGATCATGCGGCTCGCTGGGTGGTCGAACCCGGTCGCCCGGCACTGGCGAAGATCGCCGAGCACTTTGGCCCCGGCGTGCTGCAAGCCGACGGCCAACTGGATCGCGCGGCGCTGCGCAAGCTGATCTTCGAAGTGCCGGATGAACGCCGCTGGCTCGAAGCACTGCTGCATCCGCTGATCGCCGAAGAAATCACCCACCATCTGGCCAAGGCACAATCGTCTTACGCGATTCTGGTTTCGCCGCTGCTGATCGAGTCCGGACAGTACGCCATGACCCAACGGGTCCTGGTGATCGATGCCCCGGAACAGTTACAGATCGAACGCACCCTGCAGCGCGACCAGACCAGCGAACAACAGGTCCAGGCGATCCTCAAGGCCCAGTCCAGCCGACAGGACCGCGTGAGCCATGCCGACGATGTGGTGGTCAATGACCGCGACCTCGCCTGGCTGCACAGCGAGGTTGAACGTCTGCATCACTTTTACCTTACTTTGCGTGGAGGCCAGTCATGAGCCAAACCCCAACCATCAATTGCCCAACCTGTGGCGCCCCTGTCGAATGGAGCCCCGAGAACAAGTTCCGGCCATTCTGTTCAGACCGTTGCAAACTGATCGACCTGGGCGCCTGGGCGTCGGAAGAACACAAGATCCCGGTGGCCCCCGATGCCGAGGACGAGTTGTTCAGCGGCGACTTCGACCCGCGTCACTGATCCCTGGATCGCCAAGATCGCAGCCTGCGGCAGCTCCTTACGCCGACCGGGTACACCCTTGAGGTCGAAGTCATGTACCAATCCGTAGGAGCTGCCGCAGGCTGCGATCTTTTGGGGCCGACAACGCTTAGCTGAAGGATCAAGGCTTGGGGTCATCGTCTTTCCAGGGCGCCGAAAGGTAGCGCGTGCGATTGAACGTCTCCAGCCATTCGGGGCAGAACACCACCAATGCGCTGACCACCATGCCGTTGATAAACGCTTCCGGAAAAATCAGTAGCCACAGGTAACCGACAAAATCTATCAGCCAATAGGGCATGGCGAAACGTTCGTCGTACCACAGCAATGTGAGCGTCAGAATCAAACACAACAAGGCCGACAACGCAGCGGCAAAAAAACCGGAACAGAAGATGTACACAAAGGGATTACGCGGCTGCGCGCGTTCGACCAGGATTGCGCAGCACTCGGTGACCAGCACCGGCAGCAGAATCAGCAGCGCGCCATTGACCCCCATGGCCGCCATGTCCTGCCGTCCGAGCAGCACCAATCCCGCTTGCGCAACCAACCCGCCGACAATCGCCAGCGGCCAATCCAGTAGTAACGTTACCGCCGTCATGCCGATGAAGTGATAGGACACGCCGGTGTCGAAGTCCCGTCGCACCAGCCAGAGCATGAACAGCGCGAACACCGTGCCGAACAATAGATGCTGACGGCGGCTGTCGCTGAACAGTTCCACCCAAGGCGCTCGACAGACAGCCCAGATCACCACCGGCGCGTAAATCAGCCAGCCTACTGTAAGGCTTTGCGGTGACAGCAGTTCGGCGCCGATCATGGGCGTGCCTTCTTCGGCAACTGGCCCCACATAAGCGCAGGACTGAGCAGCAACGCTGTTCTATATTTCACGCGTCTCTCCCATCGTAATAGTGCTCAGTCTATACCGGCGGTTCTGAGTGGCCGTGTTGCACGTCTACCCTGGTGAATCGAGAATCCGAGGGATCGAAAAAAGTTACGCAAACTTTACGAGACAAAACGACAAGCCCGTCGATACTGCGCGACGCTAACAAGGCAGGCGTTATTTATGTCCATTGCGGTACTGCGGCTTATCGGTTTCATCCTGGGTATCTTTTTGATCACGCTTGCTGTGAGCATGGCGATACCGCTGCTCACGCTGGTGATCTATGAACGCAACGATGAAATGTCGGCCTTTCTGTGGTCAATCCTGATCACGGTGATGTCCGGGCTGCTGCTGATTAACAAGGGACGTCCTGAGAACGCTGAGTTGCGTCCCCGCGATATGTACATGCTGACGACCGCCAGTTGGGTGGTCGTCTGCATGTTCGCCGCATTGCCCATGGTCTTTATCCAGCACATCAGTTACACCGACGCATTTTTTGAAACGATGTCCGGCATCACCACCACCGGATCGACCATCCTGACCGGTCTGGACACCGCCTCTCCCGGCTTGCTGGTCTGGCGTTCAATGCTGCATTGGCTGGGCGGGATCGGCTTCATCGGCATGGCCGTGGCCATCCTGCCGCTATTGCGGGTCGGGGGGATGCGGCTGTTTCAGACCGAATCCTCCGACTGGTCGGAGAAGGTCACACCACGCTCCCACGTCGCCGCCAAATATATTCTGGGGTTGTATATCGGGCTTACCGCTCTTTCCACGCTGGCCCTGTGGATCGCAGGGATGACGCCGTTCGAAGCCGTCAACCATGCAATGTCGTTGATTTCCACGGGAGGTTTTTCCACCTCCGATGCTTCTCTGGCCCACTGGCCGCAACCGGCCATTCATTGGGTAGCGGTGGTTGTCATGATTCTGGGCAGTCTGCCTTTTACGCTGTATGTGAGCACATTGCGCGGGAATAAACGGGCCTTGTTCAAAGATCACCAGGTACGCGGGTTCATTGGCTTTTTGCTCATTACCTCGCTGCTGGTCGGCACCTGGTTGTGCTTGCACAGCCAGTATGGCTGGTGGGAGGCGGTTCGGATCGTGGCGGTCAACGTGACATCGGTGGTCACAACGACCGGCGTGGCGCTGGGGGATTACACGTTATGGGGCAGTTTCTCCGTGCTGCTGTTTTTTTATCTGACCTTTGTCGGTGGCTGCTCCGGCTCCACCGCTGGCGGTCTTAAAATCTTCCGTTTTCAAGTGGCGGGCGCCCTGCTCATGGGCAGCCTGAAACAATTGATCCACCCTCGAGCCGTCATCCAGAAAAAATACAACAATCACCCCATCGACGAGGATATCGCCCGTTCGCTTCTGACGTTTTCATTCTTTTTCACCATCACCATCGGGGCAATCGCCTTGGGGTTGGCGCTCATTGGCCTGGACTGGACCACGGCATTGAGTGGCGCGGCCACTGCCGTCTGCAACGTGGGACCTGGCGTTGGTTCGATCATTGGCCCGGCAGGTAACTTCTCGACACTGCCCGATGCCGCCAAATGGCTGCTGACCGTTGGCATGCTGCTGGGAAGATTGGAGATCCTCACCGTTCTGGTGTTGTTCATCCCGGTTTTCTGGAAATACTAGTTGCAACGACCAATGGTGATTTATTGCCTAGACTCCTCTTGTCCACCGTGCAAACGCGTTTCAGACATGAACGGCACGAGAACTAAAACAAGAGGAACCTCTAAATGCTCAAACCATTGTGGAGCGCGGCCGTCTGCACACTCGCCCTGGGTGTGTCGAGCCTGGTACTGGCGGCTGATCCAGTCGTTATCAAGTTTTCTCACGTGGTCGCCGAACAAACGCCTAAAGGCCAAGGCGCCCTGCTGTTCAAGAAACTTGTCGAAGAACGTCTGCCCGGCAAGGTCAAGGTAGAGGTTTATCCAAACTCTTCTCTGTTTGGTGACGGCAAGGAAATGGAGGCGCTGCTGTCGGGCGATGTGCAGATGATTGCGCCGTCGCTGGCCAAGTTCGAGCAATACACACCCAGGCTGCAATTGTTCGATTTGCCGTTCCTGTTCAACGACATCTCGGCAGTCGACCGTTTCCAGCGAAGCCCTGACGGCCAGGGGCTTCTCAAGGCAATGGAAAGCAAGAACATCACCGGTCTGGCCTATTGGCATAACGGCATGAAGCAGTTATCCGCCAACAAGGCGCTGCGTGAGCCGGGCGATGCCCGCGGTTTGAAATTCCGGGTTCAGGCCTCGGCCGTGCTCGAAGAACAATTCAAGGCGGTGCGCGCCAACCCTCGCAAGATGAGCTTCGCCGAGGTCTATCAGGGCTTGCAGACCGGCGTCGTCAATGGCGCGGAAAACCCTTACTCGAACATCTACAGCCAGAAAATGCACGAAGTGCAAAAGTTCATCACTGAATCCGACCATGGCTTGCTCGATTACATGTTGATCACCAATACCAAGTTCTGGACTGCCCTGCCGCCGGATATAAAAACCGAGCTGGACAAGATCATCGTCGAGGTCACCACTCAGGTGAACAAAGATGCGGAGAAACTGAACCAGGATGCCAAACAGAACATCATCAACGCCAAAACCACTGAAATCATCACGCTGACTCCAGAGCAACGTGGCAAGTGGCGCGAAGCAATGAAACCGGTCTGGAACAAGTTCGAAGGCGATATCGGTGCCGACCTGATCAAGGCCGCCGAAGCCGCCAACCAGGCTCAGTAATCTGCCGGCGGGCGTCGCCCGAAAGGGTGGCCCTGTTTCATAGTCGTCACTCGATCGGGAGATGCCACTCATGAATGCCTTACGGCGCATCTGGGATCATTTCGAAGAAGGTTTTATCGTCTTCCTGCTGGCGGCAATGACGCTGGTAACGTTCGTTTACGTCATCCTCAATAACCTCTATAGCGTTTTCTACAGCTTCGCCGACTATTGGCCAAGCGCCGGTGAACCGTTATTAGCTATTGGCGATAGCGTCATGGGGATGGCCCAGGCTATGACGTGGAGCATATCGCTGACCAAAGCCTTGTTCGCCTGGTTGATCTTTTTCGGCTTGTCCTATGGCGTGCGCACGGCCGGACACATCGGTGTCGATGCCTTGGTGAAACTGGCCAGCAAACCGGCTCAGCGAATCATTGGCATCATTGCCTGCCTCTGCAGCCTGGCCTATGCGGGCCTGCTCAGCGTCGCCAGTTTCGAATGGATTCAGACGCTGTTCATCGCTGGCATCGGTGCCGAGGACCTCGGTCATTACGGCATCATGCAATGGCACATCGGGCTGATTGTGCCGGTGGGTTTTGCCTTGGTGTTCATCCGCTTTGCCGAGATCCTGGTGCGCATTGTGCAAAATCGTCAAACGGGCCTGGGCCTGGTCGACGAAGCCGCGGAGGTGCTGAAACTGACCGAGCATGAGGATGACAAGAAATGACTATTCTTTTCCTCTTTGTTGCTCTGTTCGCGCTGATGTTTATCGGCGTACCGATCGCCATTTCCCTTGGCTTGGCCGGTTCGCTGACGATCATCTTTTTTAGCCCTGACTCCGTGCGCTCACTGGCCATCAAGCTGTTCGAGACCTCCGAGCACTACACGTTGCTGGCCATCCCATTCTTTTTGCTGGCCGGCGCATTCATGACCACGGGCGGTGTGGCGCGGCGCTTGATCGACTTTGCCAACGCTTGCGTTGGGCATATTCGCGGCGGCCTGGCCATCGCGGCGGTGCTGGCGTGCATGTTGTTTGCCGCGTTGTCCGGCTCAAGTCCCGCAACGGTAGCCGCCGTGGGTTCCATCGCCATCGCGGGGATGGTCCGCTCCGGTTATCCACAGGCATTCGGTGCCGGGATTGTGTGCAACGCCGGCACGCTGGGGATTCTTATTCCGCCTTCCATCGTGATGGTGGTGTATGCGGCGGCGACGGAAACCTCGGTCGGCAAGCTGTTCATGGCCGGCGTGGTGCCCGGTCTGTTGCTGGGTACGGCATTGATGGTGGCCATCTACGTCGTCGCCGTCAGGAAAAACCTGCCCGCCATGCCGCGGGCGACTGTTCGTGAATGGTTGAGTGCGGCACGCAAGGCCGTTTGGGGCTTGCTGCTCATGTTCATCATCCTGGGCGGCATCTACACCGGGATGTTCACCCCGACCGAGGCGGCAGCAGTGGCGGCGGTCTACGCGGCATTTATTGCGCTGTTCGTCTACAAGGACATGTCGTTTCGCGAGATACCGAAGGTACTGCTCGAGTCCGCCAAGCTGAGCATCATGCTGATGTTCATCATCGCCAATGCCATGCTCTTCGCTCATGTACTGACCACCGAGCAATTACCCCAACAAATCACCGCTTGGGTCATCGGCGCGGGCCTGACACCGGTGACATTCCTGCTCGTGGTGAACATAGTGTTGTTGGTGGCTGGGGCGTTCATGGAACCCTCGGCAATCATCCTGATCCTGGCGCCGATCATGTTCCCGATCGCCATGAAGTTGGGAATCGACCCGATTCACCTGGGGATCATCATGGTGGTGAACCTGGAGATTGGTCTGATTACGCCGCCCGTAGGCCTGAACCTGTTCGTTACCTCGGCGGTGACCGGCATGTCACTGACCGCCACCATCCGTGCAGCAATGCCTTGGCTGATTATCCTGCTCCTGTTCCTGATATTGATTACCTATGTACCGTGGATTTCTCTGGTTCTGCCGAACTCGCTGGGGATGAGGTAACCGGGACGTCAGGCCCAATGCCGCGGATCGTTCATCACCGCGTCATGTTCGGCGAACAGTTTGGGCAGTTCGGGCCTTGAGAAAGGCCACCCAGGTCCGGACCTGGGCATCGAGAAAACGAGGTTCATAACAGCTTCCACGTGTAACTGAGGATCAGGCGGTTTTCGTCGATATCACTGCGGTAGTTGGAGCGCGCCATGACGTTGCGCACGCGGATGCCGAGGCCTTTGAGGCTACCGCTCTGCAGCACATAGCCGATATCCAGATCGCGCTCGCGGTCCTTGCCTTCAAAGCCCTTGCCGGTATCGACGTTATTGCCGGTGATGTAACGCACGGTACTGGTCAGCCCCGGCACGCCCAGAGCCGCGAAATCGTAGTCGTAGCGTACCTGCCAGGAACGCTCATCGGTGTAGGCGAACTCGTAAGTCGGCACCTCGTTGCCCAGGGGTGAGATGTTGGCAAACACGCGCGGGAAGGCGCTGTCGCCGAACATGCCCTGATAGCCGACATAAAACGTGTGGCCGCCGCGCTTGGCCGACAACAAGGAGAAAAACGCCTGGTTGTCGATATTGCCCAGCAACTTTTTGCCGTCTTCGCGCGAATCGTAATAGCCAAGGTTGGCGCCCAGGGTCCAGTCGCCCATCGGCTGGCTGTGCTTGAGGCCGAGGAAGCGCTGATTGTAGATATCTTCCAGTTGCCCGAACCAGGCACTGACCGAACTGCGTTTGTCATTGAAGGCGTAATCGGCGCCGGCAAAGTTGAAACTATCGCTGCTGACCTGACGCTGCGGTACATGACCGAGCATGGCTTGCATCTTTTCATCGCCGGCCTCGTTGCGCAGGCTGGTCGAATTCAAGTGGCCGCCTTGCAAGGTCAGGCCATTGATCTCATTGGAACTGATGCTCGCGCCCTGATAGCTGGGCGGCAACAGACGGATATCGCTGAAGGCCAGCACCGGCAGGTTGGGTTGCAACTCACCCACTTTCAACTCGGTCTTGGAGTAGCGCATCTTCAACGCGCCTTCCAGACGGCTGTAATCATCCGCCGCACGTCCGTCACCGTGCACCGGCAGCAAACCGGTGTTGACCCGGTCCGGGCTGCTGTCGAGCTTGAGGCCCAGCAGGCCGATAACATCCACACCAAACCCAACCGGGCCCTGGGTATAACCGGATTTGACGTTGAGGATAAAGCCTTGTGCCCACTCTTCGGCCTTCGATTGTTGATTGGCCCCGACGATGTCCGAGAAGTCCCGGCTGAAGTAGTAGTTACGCGCCTGCAATGTGGCCGTGGTGTCTTCGATGAAGCCGCCCTCGGCGGCCATCACGCCACTGGAAAAACCCGAGGCGAACGCCAGGGACAACACTGAACCGGTTGCTGGAAGAATCTGTTTCATCGTTTTTTCTCTTATTTTTATTGATCGACAGGTTGAAGTGCTTCAGTCGCAGCGGTTTCGCTGCGGGGGACGGGACGGCGGGCGCTTAGCAGCAAATGGGTGACCATGCCGAAAATCAGTCCCCAGAAAGCGGCGGACAAACCAAACAGCGACATGCCCGAGGCGGTGGTGAGAAAGGTCACTAGCGCGGCTTCGCGATCACTCGGCACCGCCATTGCGCCGGCCAACGCCCCGGCTATCGCCGCGAATAGCGCCAGCCCGGCCAGGGCTGCGATCAGTTCCTTGGGGAACGCCGAAAACAACGAAACCAGCGTGGCGCCGAAAATCCCCAGCACCAGGTAACACAGCCCGCCCACGACCCCGGCCACATAGCGCTTGCGCGGATTTTCATGGGCCTCGCGACCGGTACAAATGGCCGCGGTAATCGCCGCCAGATTCAGCCCGTGACAACCGAACGGTGCCAATAGCGCAGTGCCCAACGCACTGCTGGCGATGATCGGGCCGGCGGGCGTTGAGTAACCGCTGGCACGCAGCACCGCCATGCCAGGAACAAACTGGCCGGTCAATGCCACCATCATCAGCGGCAAGGCGACATTCAGGATCGCGCTCAGGCTGAACGCGGGGGTGATCCACACCGGTGTGGCCAAACCGATTACCAGCGCTTCGCGGTGCAAATCACCGGCGAGAAATGCGATGGAACAACCCACCAGCAGCACCATCAACACCGCATAGCGCGGCATCACCCGTTTGCAGATCAGGTACGTGGCAAACATCGCCAGCACCAGCAGCGGCTTGCCTTGCAGCGAGACGAACAATCCGGTGCCGAAGCTGAACAAAATCCCCGCCAGCATCGCCGCCGCAATCGCCGCGGGCAGTTTGCCGATGATCCGGTCAAAAGCCCCCGACACGCCGACCAGGAAGATAATCAGGCTGCTGACCAGATAGGCGCCCACCGCCTCCGGCATGGAGATTCCCGGCAACAACGCCACCAGCAACGCCGAACCCGGCGCCGACCACGCGATGATCACCGGGACGCGGTAACGCAGGCTCAAACCGATGCCGAGCACGGCGCTGCCGATGGAAATCGCCCAGACCCAGGACGACAACACTTCCCGCGAGAGCTGCGCCGCCTCGGCCGCCTGAAAGATGATCACCAAGGGACCAGCGTAGGAAATCACTGTGGCGATAAATCCGGCGACAGCCGCTGACAGGGAAAAGTCCTGGAATAGCGCTTTCATGACTCAAGCACCCGTCGGTGACAGCGCTCGGCTGACACCAGCGCTACGCCGGCTGCTGATGGCGAACACCGTCATGGCGAGAGCGGCCACCGCACCCGGCAAGGCAAACGCCATGAAGTTCAGTTGCAGCGGCAGGCTGATCCCCAGCAAGGCACCGCCCAACAGCGGACCGACAATCGCGCCGTTGCGGCCGATGCCCGACGCCCAGCCCAAACCGGTGGAGCGAATGGTCATGGAGTAGAACTGCGCGGCGCAAGCGTACAACAGAATCTGCGAACCGATGGTGGTGGCACCGGCTAGCGCAATCAGCAAGTACAACACCGGCATCGGGCTGTTGAAGCCCAGCAAACTGATCGATACCGCAGCTACGACGAAGAACACCGACAACACGCGCGGCAGGTTGAGCTTGTCACCCAGCACGCCGCCACCGACCGCGCCGAAAATGGCGCCGAAGTTAAGCACCAGCAGGAACGACAGACTCGAACCCAGGCTGTAACCGGCGTTGGCCATCAGTTTCGGCAGCCAGGAACTCAAGGCGTAAACCATCAGCAAGCAGCAGAAGAACGCCAGCCACAGCATCAGCGTGCGCAGCGCGCGACCCTCGCGAAACAGCTGCAACACCGGGGTGCCGGTACCCTTCACTTCGCTCATGTGCAATTGATCGTCGGCGTGAGCGACGTAAGCCGGGTCAACCCGTTCCAGGATGTTGCGCGCTTCTTCATTGCGCCCCTGACGCAGCATGAAACCCACCGATTCGGGCAGGAAGTACATGATCAGCGGCAACAACAGCAACGGCAGCGCCGCCACGTAAAACACCGATTGCCAGCCGAAACTCGGGATCAACACGATGCCGAGCCCCGCCGAGAGCATGCCGCCCACCGAGTAGCCGCTGAACATGATCGCCACCAGCGTGCTGCGGATTTTCTTCGGCGCGTATTCGTTCATCAGCGCCACGACGTTGGGCATCACCCCGCCAATGCCCAGCCCGGCAATGAACCGGCAGAGGCCAAACTCGGTGGGGTTACGGGCAAAACCATTGAGCACGGTAAAACCGCTGAACAGCATCACGCAGATCGTGATGGCTTTTTTGCGGCCGATCTTGTCCGACAGCGGGCCGAAAAACAGCGCGCCGAACATCATCCCGAACAAGGCATAACTGCCCAGTGCGCCGGCTTGCAGGGGACTGAGGCCCCACTCTTTCATCAGCATCGGCAACACCACGCCGTAGATCACCAAATCGTATCCGTCGAAGATGATGATCAGGGCGCACCAGAACAGCACCATCCAGTGAAAGCGGTTGAATCGAGCGTTGTCGATAACCTCATGTACGTTGATCTTGCGCATGGCATCTATCTCTTGTTGTTGTTTTTTTTAAGAGTCGGTAACGCGGCTAACGTCCGTACAGCCGAGGGTAGAGACGCCGGGCACGGGGCAATAGCCGCTTTGCGCAGATCGCTATCCGTTTTGTGCAATGCCCTGAATCGGGCGTAGGGCGAGGGAGTGTTCCAAGAGCCTGTAGCAACCCTGTAGAGGGTTGATTCATGGACTAGACTCACGCGATTGGTGATGGAGTTGAACGTCAAGAGCAGAGGGGCCGTCCACGACTAAGGCCAGTCTTGCTCGAAGCAGTGCGCGATCTGCAAGCGGATAGTGGCACCTGCAGGGGCTATCTATCGGTAATCAGCGACTGGCATAGGTGAGGCTTGGGTCATGGCAAAGGACAAGAAGAAAACCCCTGTTAAAAGTAACGCCGCTGAACCCTTGAAACTGACGAACAAAGACTATCTTGAGCAGTTACGCCGGCTGCATGTCGAAATGGTCAAGTTGCAGGAATGGGTGAAACAAAAGGGCATCAAGATTTGTATCGTCTTCGAGGGGCGCGACGGTGCCGGCAAGGGCGGGACGATCAAGGCGCTCACCGAGAGGGTGAGCCCGCGTGTCTTTCGGGTGGTGGCACTACCTGCACCGACCGATCGCGAGAAGAGCCAGATGTATATACAGCGCTACCTGGCGCACATGCCAGCGGCTGGCGAAGTGGTGATCTTCGATCGCAGTTGGTACAACCGCGCAGGGGTCGAGCGGGTGATGGGATTTTGTACCGATGAGCAGGTGGCCCGTTTCCTGGCCCTGGCCCCCCTCATGGAACGCATGATGGTCGACTCGGGCGTCATCCTGTTCAAGTATTGGCTGGAAGTCAGTGAAGAGGAACAAACCCGCCGGCTCGAGGCGCGGATCAAGGACGGCCGCAAAATCTGGAAACTGACGCCAATGGATCTCAAGTCCTACAGCCGCTGGTATGACTACTCACGCGCACGTGACGACATGTTCAAGGCGACCGACACCGATCATGCTCCGTGGCTTGTGGCCAACTCGAACGACAAGAAGCGGGCCCGCCTCAACATCATCTCTGATTTGCTCAGCCGCATTCCGTACAAGAATGTACCGCGCGAGAAGGTGATTTTGCCCAAGCGGCAGAAATCAGGCGGCTATCGTGAACCGGATTATCCGCTGCGGCGAATTCCAGAAAAATTCTGACCGGCTCGTTTAAGCGGATCTGCGCTGTACACCAAAGGGCCACAGTCCTATGAGCCATTCGGATGCTTCGCCTCCCGTCCCGGAACCGGGCCGCATTGCTCATCGGGATACCGGCGACGACGCCGGATGGAGCCGCTGGTTGCCGGGACTGCGCACGCTACGTGGATACAAAATAGCTTGGCTGCGGCACGATCTCGTGGCCGGGCTGGTGCTGACCACGATGCTGGTACCTGTCGGCATCGCCTACGCAGTGGCATCGGGCGTACCCGGCATCTATGGCCTTTACGCGACCATCGTTCCGCTGCTCGCGTATGCGCTGTTCGGACCCAGCCGGATTCTGGTGCTGGGGCCGGATTCCTCGCTGGCTGCCGTCATTCTCGCCGTCGTCCTGCCACTGTCCGGCGGCGACCCGCGTCGTGCAATCGCCCTCGCAAGCATGATGGCGATCGTCTCGGGGATTGTGTGCATCCTGGCCGGCATAGCGCGCTTGGGCTTTATCACGGAGCTGCTTTCCAAACCGATCCGCTACGGGTACATGAACGGGATCGCGCTGACGGTATTGATCAGTCAGTTGCCCAAATTTTTCGGTTTTTCGATTGAATCCGACGGCCCGCTGAGAAACCTGTGGGCGATCGCTACCGCGGTAATGGAGGGGAAAACCAACTGGACCGCGTTCATGGTCGGCGCAGGCACCTTGGCCGTGATTCTGCTGCTCAAGGGCAACAAGCGCATACCGGGCATTCTGATCGCCGTGGCAGGAGCAACCATTGCCGTGGGTATGCTGGACCTTGCAGAGCGCGCTGGAGTGTCGGTCCTCGGCTCTCTTCCACAAGGCTTGCCTGCGTTCGACATCCCCTGGATCACTCGCGCCGATATCGTCCCCGTCCTGATCGGCGGTTGTGCTGTTGCCCTGGTTTCGTTCGCCGATACCAGCGTGCTCTCGCGTGTCTATGCGGCGCGGACCCGTACCTATGTCGACCCGAACCAGGAAATGGTGGGCCTGGGCGTCGCTAACCTGGCCGCCGGACTTTTTCAGGGCTTTGCAATCAGCAGCAGTTCGTCACGTACGCCCGTGGCCGAGGCCGCAGGCGCCAAAACCCAGCTGACCGGCGTCATCGGCGCTCTGGCTGTTGCCTTACTGCTGTTGGTGGCGCCGGACCTATTGAAGGATTTACCCACCAGCGCACTGGCTGCAGTGGTGATCGCCTCCGCCATCGGCCTGATTGAGGTCACCGACCTGCGACGCATTTATCGCATCCAGCGTTGGGAGTTCTGGCTGTCGATCGTCTGCACCATCGGCGTGGCCGTGCTGGGCGCGATTGAAGGCATCGGCCTGGCCATCGTGATCGCCGTCATCGAATTTCTGTGGGATGGCTGGCGCCCTTACTCTGCCGTTCTGGGACGCGCGAAAGGCATCAAGGGTTATCACGACATCAAGCGTTACCCCGACGCGCGCCTTATACCCGGCGTGGTCCTGTTTCGCTGGGATTCGCCGTTGTTTTTCGCCAACGCCGAGTTGTTCCATGACCGAGTGCTGGACGCCGTGGCGGCATCGCCTACGCCAGTGCGCTGGTTGGTCATTGCGGCAGAACCCGTCACCAGCGTGGACGTGACCTCCGCCGACATGTTGGCGGAACTGGACGAAACCTTGCACGCGGCGGGCATCAAGTTATGCGTGGCCGAGATGAAGGACCCGGTCAAGGACAAGCTGAAGCGATTCGGGCTTTTCGCGCGGCTTGGCGAAGCGGCGTTTTTTCCAACAATTGGCGCAGCAGTCGACAGCTATCTCGAGGTACATCCGGTGGATTGGGACAAGGATCTCTAAGTGGCATCGGAGACTCTCAGCGACAGTCTTTATCAACGTTATCCATGTTTACCGGCGCGCCCGCGGGCCGCGCGCAGATTTCCAGCACGTCTATGCTGGACCCTACCGAATGCCTGCCTTTGCCACTTTCTACTGGAGGTGATCATGGTTCCCACGCCCATTCTCGAAAGGATTTTTTCCCGAGACCTGCTCGATGTACTGATTCGGGCCGGAGTGATTGCCGTTCTGGTGATCTTCTGCTTTCAGATCTTCAGCCCCTTCCACGATCTGATGCTGTGGTCGGTGATCCTGGCAATCACCCTCTACCCCTTGCAAGTCAGGTTCAAAGGCAAACTGGGGAACAAAGACGGGCTCACTGCGACGCTGATCGTATTGATCGCCATCAGTATTCTTATCGTGCCTGTTTATCTGATGGGAGCCTCGCTGGCGGATTCCGTGGAGAGGGTCATCACCCTGGTCAAAACCGACAGTTTTCATATTCCGCCCCCGTCGGCTACGGTAGCCAGCTGGCCACTCGTGGGTGAACCCCTTTATAACTTATGGGCGCAAGCCGCCACTGACCTGCCCGACCTGGCACAGAAGTTCATACCGCAAATCAAAGGTGTCAGCCTTTCCCTGCTGAGCAAGCTTGCGGGTGTCAGCATGGGGCTCCTTTTGTTCATCGTCGCCCTGATTATTGCCGGTATTTTTTTAGCGTATGGAGAAAGCGGCCACCGCAGTGCGGTGCAAATCGTTTCGCGCTTCAGTGGTCCGATCAATGGGCCGAAAATTGCCAATCTGTGCACCGCCACCATCCGGGCGGTGGCGCTGGGGGTGGTCGGCATCGCCTTCATTCAAATGCTGTTGGTGGGCATCGGCTTTGTGTTCATGGGCGTCCCCGGCGCCGGCCTTCTCGCCTTGGCGGTGCTGCTTCTTGGCATCATGCAATTACCGGCAACCCTGATTACCCTTCCGGTCATCGTCTTTGTTTTCATGAGCGAAGGTGCCAGTACGGCGACCATTGTGTTTGCCATCTATGTCTTCATCGCGGGATTGGTCGATAACGTCCTCAAACCACTGTTGCTAGGTCGTGGTGTCGATGTCCCGATGCCTGTGGTGCTGATCGGTGCCTTGGGCGGCATGGTCACGAGCGGTATCCTCGGCCTGTTTATCGGCCCTGTAATACTCGCGGTCGGCTATCAGCTGTTCTGGGAATGGGTGGATCAAGCGCGAGAACCCGGGCCAGACAACCAGGGGCAGACCTGACACAGCGGCAGAGGATATTCCCATGCTGTTGAATCTATTGGCCGGCCTTCCCGTGATGTTGTTCTGCCTGTTACTGCAAGCCATTTTCGTGACTGTATGCCTGCGTCAATACGTGCGTTTCAGGCATGCCCAACCCGCTGAATCGCAATGGCTGAATATCCTGTTGTTGTCGATGGTAATGCTGCTGATGCTGTTGAGTAATTTCGTGCAGATGGCCATCTGGGCCACGCTGTTCATGCTGCTCGACGAATTCGACGAATTCGCCACCGCGCTGTATCACTCGGCGGTCAATTTCGCCACGCTGGGCTATGGCGACATCGTCATGTCCGCACGCTGGCGCCTGCTTGGCCCATTGGAGGCCGCCAACGGAATCCTGATGTTTGGTGTTTCCACCGCGGTGATGACCGCTGCGGTGATGGATGTCATAAAGCACAACATGGATAGGCTAAAGCGTGAACACCCATAGGCATGCCAGAAAAAACGGGTAAGACTCTGTCTGAAGAAATCACGACAGACTTATTATTCAGATCACATTTGAACGCTAAGCTTGGGCCTATGGATGATTCAGATTATTTACGCCTGCTGACCATTGCGGCCGAGCAAGCCAACACGTTCCTCTCCAATGCCCGCAAATGGGAGCGTGAGCGTTGGGTTTGCCAGCGCCTGCTGCAGGGCCTGAACATTCCCTATCGCGCCGACGAGTTTGCCCCTGCCGGGGAGCCGCCCGACGTGTTGTTCCGCGACGCAAACTTCGAAGTGTTTTTTGTGCTCGACGAGGGCCGGCGCCTCAACGATGAATGGCGTGATGAGTTGCAACGTCGACGCAGCGCGTTTTCCCTGAGCCAGCTGGTGCGCCGCGAGGCCAAGCCCCGGCGCATCCCGGCCAATGAATTTCTGCTGAGACTGGCGCCGACCTTGCGCAAAAAAGCCCATAACTACCAAGAGCGCGGCATGGACCTGGGGGAGCTGGACATCATCGCTTTCGCCAGTCTCAAGCGCGAAGTGCTGGACCTCAACAGCCACTTTCCGCCACCCACCGAGTATTTGCGTCAGGGCTGGCGCTCGTTGTCGCTGGTCGGTCCAACCTTCGCCCGAGTGCTGTTCGCCCATCCGGAGGCTCCGGATTTTCTGCGTAGCAATCTGGGCCGCAGCATCGTTTTCGACGTTGGGATCAGCCTGTGAGTCCGTTGCAGGAACTGATCGCCGAAGTACCGCAACAAGGCCGTGTCCGCTGGATCGGTGTACGGCCGCAATCCCACTCGCCGATGATCGAACTCGATGCTGTAGAAGCACGACTTGAAGCCGGGTTGACCGGTGATCATGCCCGTCCCGGTGTGCGCAATGCGCGGCAGGTGACTTTGATTCAGTGGGAACACCTGGCTGTAATCAATTCCCTGATGGACCGTTCGGACGATCAGCCCGTACGGCCTCAGGATCTGCGGCGCAATATCGTCGTCAGCGGTATCAACCTGTTCAGCCTCAAGGGCCGGCGTTTCAGGATCGGCCAGGCGATTTTCGAAACCACCGGCTGGTGCCAGCCCTGCGCACGTCTCGAAAACAACCTCGGCCCCGGGACCTTTCAGGCCGTTCGCGGACATGGCGGAATCACTGCCCGAGTGTTACAAAGTGGCATCATTCGCCTGAACGACAGGGTGAATGTCGAGCCGATTCCGGACAGCGGCTATGCTCCGTTCAACCCAGGATAAAAGCCCTGTAGCTTCTAAACATTCAGCAACGTCTACCTGACGAGGCCCAATATGACCAGCCGCCTGAACCCGGACGACCAGAAGCATGTCGAAGAGTACCTGCGCCTTTCCCAGCACCAAGTCGAGCGCCGGCCTTTCCGGCCGTGGATGCTCCTGGTGGTGGTGTTGGCAGTGACCATTGGTTTAGGCCTGTTGAGCCGCTTTATCAGTTACCTGACGCTATGAGCTGCATCGCGCTCGCTCGGGTAATTGCACCGATTTCTTTTAGCCTTGCGAGATATCCCCATGACTCATCGTATTGTCATCGTTGGCGGCGGCGCCGGCGGTCTGGAGTTGGCTACCCGTCTGGGTAAGACTCTGGGCAAGCGCGGCACGGCCAGTGTGATGCTGGTCGACGCGAACCTGACCCACATCTGGAAACCGTTGTTGCACGAAGTGGCGGCAGGTTCTCTGAACTCCACCGTAGACGAACTCAACTATGTCGCTCAGGCGAAATGGAACCATTTCGAGTTCCAGCTGGGGCGCATGAGCGGGCTCGATCGCGCACAGAAGAGAATCCAGCTGGCCGCCACCTACGACGAGGCCGGTCTGGAACTGGTGCCGGCGCGCGAAGTGCCTTACGACTCGCTGGTGATTGCTGTCGGCAGCACCACCAACGATTTCGGCACGCAGGGCGCAGCGCAGCATTGCCTGTTCCTCGACACCCGCAAACAGGCCGAGCGCTTCCATCAGCAGTTGCTCAATCACTACCTGCGCGCCCACGCCGGGCAAACCGATAAAGTCGAGCAGATCAGCGTAGCGATCGTCGGCGCCGGTGCCACCGGGGTCGAACTGGCAGCGGAACTGCACAACGCCGCCCATGAACTCGCGGCCTACGGCCTGGACCGAATCAAACCGGAAAACATGCACATCACCCTGATCGAAGCCGGACCACGGGTGCTCCCTGCCCTGCCGGAACGAATCGGCGGGCCTGTGCATAAAACCCTGGAGAAACTCGGGGTCAACGTGATGACCAATGCCGCGGTCAGCGAAGTGACGGCAGACAGTCTGATCACCGCCGATGGCAAAGTGATCAACGCCAGCCTCAAAGTCTGGGCCGCCGGGATTCGTGCGCCGGGTTTCCTCAAGGACATCGATGGCCTGGAAACCAACCGCATCCATCAGCTGCAAGTGTTGCCGACCCTGCAAACCACCCGCGACGAGAACATCTTCGCCTTCGGTGACTGCGCGGCCTGCCCACAACCGGGCACCGACCGCAATGTGCCGCCGCGCGCCCAGGCCGCGCACCAGCAAGCTTCGTTGCTGGCCAAATCGCTGAAACTGCGGATCGAAGGCAAGACCCTGCCGGAATACAAGTACACCGATTACGGTTCGCTGATCTCGCTGTCGCGTTTTTCGGCTGTGGGCAACTTGATGGGTAACCTCACCGGTAGCGTGATGCTTGAGGGCTGGCTGGCGCGGATGTTTTACGTGTCGTTGTATCGCATGCACCAGATGGCGTTGTATGGCGCGTTCCGCACGGCGATGTTGATGTTGGGTAGCAAGATTGGGCGCGGGACTGAGCCGCGGCTGAAGCTGCATTAAGATTTTCGGCGTTGCTTAGGGCCTCTTCGCGGGCAAGCCTCGCTCCCACAGGATATGTGTCGGATCCAGATTCCATGGTCGACACATATCCTGTGGGAGCGTGGCTTGCCCGCGATGCAGGCGCCTCGGTCCAACCTGCGAACACTTCTGTGTCTCACTGTATCTGCCCCGCCGATTCCATCCCTTCGCTTACAAAGCCCTCCTTGCACGACACAGTAGCGATACACCACGCCCGCTAAATGGCCACACCCGAGCAAGGCACCGCCTGCTTCGGTCATCGCCGCGCTCATGTGGCGTCCTTTATCGACCGGTTGTGTCGTGCAACCCAGGAGATTTGTAATGTCCCGTACCACTACTCTCAGCAAAAACACCGTTGGCCTGCTCGGCGCTGTCCTGGCCGGAGGCATGATGTTGTCCGGTTCTGTCTTCGCTTCGCAGCCGCTGACTCAAGGCTACCTGCTGGCTTCGGCGGAACAGGTCGTGAAGACGCCTGAAGGCAAATGTGGCGAAGGTAAATGTGGCGAAGGCAAGTGCGGCGATGCATCGATGGCCAAGACCGACACCGATGATGACGGCAAGGTATCCCGCGCGGAATTTTTGAAAGTGGCACCCAAGGCTGACTTCGACAAGATCGACACCAACCATGACGGCCAGATCGACGAACAAGAGGCTTTTGATAACGTGAAAGCCAACTATGAAACCAACGGCAAAAAAATGCCGAAGGGCTTGTTCGAGCACCTGAAAGACAATAGCTAAGCCTCTGAAGGCCCAAGCCCCGCTTCTCCATCGAGAAGCGGGGCTTTTTTGCATTTACAGCAGGCAAAAAAAATCCCCGTATCTTTCGATACGAGGATTTTTAATATGGTCGGGGTAAGGGGATTCGAACTCCTGACATCCTGCTCCCAAAGCAGGCGCGCTACCGGACTGCGCTATACCCCGGTAAAAAAAAGGCACCTCTGAAAGGCGCCTTCTTCGATCAGCGCTTTTGGCCTCTGATCTTAAGATTCGATTCCAGCGCTAACTGGTTTCAAAAATGGTGGGTCGTGTGGGATTCGAACCTACGACCAATTGGTTAAAAGCCAACTGCTCTACCAACTGAGCTAACGACCCAAAAATGGTCGGGGTAAGGGGATTCGAACTCCTGACATCCTGCTCCCAAAGCAGGCGCGCTACCGGACTGCGCTATACCCCGGTTTGAAATTGGCTCCGTGACCAGGACTCGAACCTGGGACCCAATGATTAACAGTCATTTGCTCTACCGACTGAGCTATCACGGAACTACATATTTCAATTACAACTGGTATTTCAATTTACAACTCTGAAGCTTGCTTCACCTCTTCGACCCGTTCGCATCGCTGCGTTCGTGTGTCTGAGGCGCGCTATTCTACAATCTTAAGCACCTCTGTCAACCCCCTAAATTGCTTTCAAGTTAATGATTTGCAACTTATTTCAGATTCCTGCTTGGGGAGCAGAAACCCCTTGGGGTGACTTACTGCGGGGCGCACTTTACAAGCCTTTTCCTTTGAGTTCAACAGCCTGGCGAAAAAAAGGCCTCGCGATGCGAGGCCTCCTTCTATGGCATTGCCACTGAGCTTCAGACGAAAACGATTTCGTCGTTTTCCACGACACCCTTGGCGGTATCGCCGGGCATGAATCGACCCGACAGAATCAGCTGTGCCAGCGGGTTCTCGATCCAGCGCTGGATCGCCCGTTTGAGCGGCCGAGCGCCATAGACCGGGTCGTAACCCACGGCGATGAGCTTATCCATCGCTTCCGGACTCAGCTCAAGCTTCAGCTCGCGCTCGGTCAGGCGGCTACGCAGGCGTCCCAACTGGATCTCGGTAATGCCGGCGATCTGATCCCGAGCCAGCGGCTCGAAAATCACCACTTCGTCGACCCGGTTGATGAACTCCGGCCGGAAGTGCGTGGAAATCGCATCCATCACCGCCGCGCGCTGTGCTTCGCGATCCCCTACCAACTCCTGAATCTGCACCGAGCCAAGGTTGGAGGTCATGACAATCACAGTATTTTTGAAATCCACCGTGCGGCCATGGCTGTCGGTCAAACGGCCATCTTCAAGCACTTGCAGCAAGATGTTGAATACGTCCGGGTGGGCCTTCTCGACCTCGTCCAGAAGGATTACCGAATAAGGCTTGCGACGCACCGCCTCGGTCAGGTAACCGCCCTCTTCATAGCCCACATAGCCCGGTGGCGCGCCGATCAGTCGAGCCACGGAATGTTTCTCCATGAACTCGGACATGTCGATCCGCACCATCGCCTCTTCGGTATCGAACAGGAACTCGGCCAGCGCCTTGCACAGCTCGGTTTTACCGACACCGGTCGGGCCGAGGAACATGAACGAGCCGCTCGGGCGATTCGGGTCGGACAACCCGGCGCGGGAACGCCGCACCGCGTTGGAGACAGCGATCACCGCTTCGTCCTGACCGATCACACGCTGGTGCAACAGGCTTTCCATCTTCATCAGTTTTTCGCGCTCGCCCTCGAGCATTTTCGCCACGGGAATGCCGGTCCACTTCGACACGACTTCAGCGATCTCTTCTTCAGTCACCTTGCTGCGCAGCAACTGGTTTTCGCTTTTGCCGTGCTGATCGACCATTTGCAGGCTGCGCTCCAGGTCCGGGATCACCCCGTATTGCAACTCGGCCATGCGGTTCAGGTCGCCTTTACGGCGCGCGGCTTCCAGTTCCTGACGGGACTGTTCGATCTTCTGCTGGATCTGCGCCGAACCCTGGACTTCGGCTTTTTCCGAGTTCCAGATTTCTTCGAGGTCCGAATATTCACGCTCGTGACGAACGATTTCTTCCTGCAGTTTTTCCAGACGCTTCTTCGCCGCGTCGTCACTTTCTTTCTTCAGCGCCTGGGATTCCACCTTCAGCTGAATCAGGCGACGTTCCAGACGGTCCAGCACTTCCGGCTTGGAGTCGATCTCCATGCGGATGCGGCTGGCGGCTTCGTCAATCAGGTCGATGGCTTTGTCCGGCAGCTGACGGTCGGTGATGTAACGATGACTGAGCTTGGCCGCTGCGATGATCGCGCCGTCGGTGATCGCCACCTTGTGGTGAACTTCGTAACGCTCTTTCAGGCCACGCAGGATGGCGATGGTGTCTTCTTCGCTCGGCTCATCCACCAAGACTTTCTGGAAGCGCCGTTCGAGGGCCGCATCCTTCTCTATATATTGGCGGTACTCGTTGAGCGTGGTCGCGCCGACGCAGTGCAGTTCACCCCGAGCCAACGCAGGCTTGAGCATATTGCCCGCATCCATCGAACCCTCACCTTTGCCGGCGCCAACCATGGTGTGCAGTTCGTCGATGAACAGAATGATCTGCCCTTCCTGCTTCGACAGTTCGTTAAGCAGGGATTTGAGGCGTTCTTCGAACTCGCCGCGGTATTTGGCACCGGCAATCAGCGCCCCCATGTCCAGAGACAACAAACGCTTGCCTCTCAGGCCATCCGGCACTTCGCCGTTGATGATGCGCTGGGCCAGGCCTTCGGCGATGGCGGTTTTACCCACGCCAGGCTCACCGATCAACACCGGATTGTTCTTGGTACGGCGTTGCAGGACCTGAATGGTGCGGCGAATTTCGTCGTCACGACCGATCACTGGATCGAGCTTGCCTTCTTCGGCGCGCTTGGTCAGGTCGATGGTGTATTTGTCGAGCGCCTGACGCGATTCTTCGTGGTTGGCGTCATTGACTGCCTCACCGCCACGCAGGTTATTGATCGCGTTTTCCAGAGCTTTCTTGCTGACGCCCTGGCCCAGCAACAATTTGCCGAGCTTGCTGTTCTCGTCCATGGCGGCGAGCAGCACCAGTTCGCTGGAGATGAACTGGTCGCCCTTCTGCTGGGCCAGACGATCGGCCTGGTTGAGCAGGCGCGCCAGATCCTGCGACATGTTCACATCGCCGGTGGGGTTCTGGATTTTCGGCAGCTGATCGAGGGCTTTGGTCAACTCTTTACGCAAGCTGTTGACGTCAAAACCCACTTGCATCAGCAGGGGTTTGATCGAACCACCTTGCTGTTCAAGCATGGCCTGCATCAAATGCGCCGGCTCAATGGCCGGATGATCAAGGCCGACGGCCAGGGATTGGGCGTCGGACAAGGCTAACTGCAATTTGCTGGTTAAACGGTCTATACGCATGGGTCACCTTCCTTTTGAGCAGGCCGGACCTATAAACATCCTGAATGAAGAAACCTGCCAGATACCGCTATAGATGCGGTCGATTCTGGAAGATTCAAGCGTCAAACAATTGATGTAGATCAGCGAAGCTTAGTGATCGAGCCAGATCAGGGAGGCAAACCGGCCGGTGCGTGGACTACGGCGATAGGAAAAGAAGCGAGGATCGGTCACGGTGCAGAAACCACCGCCATAAACAGCGGTAACGCCCCGAGCGGCCAGACGTAAACGCGCCAGCTCATAGATGTCGGCCATGAACTTGCCGGCATTCTGGCTCGGCACAAATGCTTTATCGGCTTCGGGCAATTGCTCGACGAAGGTTTCACGCACTTCCGGGCCGACTTCAAAGGCCTGTGGGCCAATGGCCGGGCCAAGCCAGACCAGCACGTCTTCAGGTGGCACGGCCAGACTGTCGAGGGTCGCTTCCAGCACACCCGCCGCCAACCCGCGCCAACCGGCATGGGCGGCAGCGACGCGGGTGCCGGCACGGTCGCAAAACAGCGCCGGAAGGCAGTCGGCGGTCATCGCGGTGCAAGCGATACCGGGTGTTGCCGTCCAGCTGGCGTCGGCAGTGGCTACCAGGTTTGGATCCGCTTGGGCCACGACAATGCCGTGAACCTGCTTTAACCAAGCTGGTTGAATAGAGAAGTGATCAGTGAGGCGACGGCGGTTCTCGGCGACAGCTTCGGGGCTGTCGTCGACATGATCGCCCAGATTGAGGCTGTCGAACGGCGCCAGACTGACGCCGCCCGCACGAGTGGTAACGCAGGCTTTCACCCCGGCAGGCGCAGGCCAGTCGGGAATCAGCCAGTTACTCATCCGATGAACGCCTCACGGTCTTGCTTGAGCAACGTCAGCAACCAGACAAAGTCATCCGGCAGTGGCGATTCCCAGCTCATGCGTTTACCGGTGGTCGGATGATCCAGCTCCAGGAACCGCGCATGCAGGGCCTGACGCGGGAACGCCTTCAAGGATTCGACCATGGTCACACTGGCGGCCGGCGGAATGCGGAAACGACCGCCGTAGGCAGGATCTCCGACCAACGGGTAGTTGATGTGCGCCATGTGCACGCGAATCTGGTGCGTACGACCGGTTTCCAGCTTTACCCGCACGTGAGTGTGGGAGCGGAAACGCTCGAGCACGCGGTAATGGCTGACGGCTTGCTTGCCACCTTCCATCACGGCCATGCGCTGGCGTTGCTGGCCATGACGACCGATCGGCGCGTTGATCTTGCCGCCGGCTGTCACCACACCGATCACGATGCACTCGTAGATGCGGCTTACGCTGCGGCTCTGCAATTGCGTGACCAGTTGTGTCTGCGCCTGAATGGTCTTGGCCACCACCATCAGACCAGTGGTGTCCTTGTCCAGGCGATGCACGATACCGGCGCGGGGCACATTGATGATGTCCGGCACGTGGTGCAGCAAGGCGTTGAGCAAGGTGCCATCAGCGTGACCGGCAGCAGGATGCACCACCAGGCCCGCAGGCTTGTTGATCACCAGGATGTCGTCGTCTTCATAGACGATGTCCAGCTCGATGTCTTGAGCGATCCATTCGCCCTGAGCTTCCTGCTCGGCAGTCAGCTCAAGAATGGCGCCACCGTGAACGATGTCTCGCGGGCGGATAACCGCCCCATCCACAGTCAGGCGGCCGTCTTTGATCCAGGCGGAAAGGCGCGAGCGCGAGTGCTCAGCGAATAATTGTGCGGCGACTTGATCGAGGCGTTGGCCGCCCAATTCGGACGGCACCTCTGCGCGAAGTTCAATTTTATCGGACATGCTCAGACTAGGCGTCGGCACAGCCTTTGGTTTCGGCTGCGCGCTTGTGGTTAAATACGGCGTCTTTTGCCCCGAGGCTTTTCAACGGGGCGCTCATCATAACAGGACGGCCCCGCCCAAGACAGCGGCCGTCATAGGGACGCAAGCCGCCATGCAAGTGAAACACCTGCTGCTGATCGCCATCCTCGCATTGACCGCTGCTTGCTCATCGAAGGAAGTCGTAGACGAAAACCTGAGCGAAGTCGAGCTGTACCAGCAGGCTCAGGCCGACCTGGACAATAATAGCTACACCGCCGCCACAGCCAAGCTGAAGGCGCTGGAGTCGCGTTATCCGTTCGGTCGCTATGCCGATCAGGCTCAACTCGAGCTCATCTACGCCAACTACAAGAATACCGAGCCTGAGGCTGCGAAGTCCGCCGCCGAGCGTTTCATTCGTCTGCACCCGCAGCATCCGAACGTGGATTACGCCTACTACCTCAAGGGTCTGACCTCTTTCGACCAGGACGTCGGCCTGCTGGCGCGCTTCCTGCCGCTGGACATGACCAAGCGTGACCCGGGCGCCGCTCGCGACTCCTATAACGAGTTCGCCCAGCTGACCAGCCGCTTCCCGAACAGCCGCTACTCGCCGGATGCCAAGCAGCGCATGATCTACCTGCGCAACCTGCTGGCTTCCTACGAGATTCACGTTGCCGACTATTACCTGACCCGTCAGGCCTATGTCGCCGCCGCGAACCGTGGTCGTTACGTGGTGGAAAACTTCCAGGAAACCCCTTCGGTCGGTGATGGCCTGGCGGTGATGACTGAAGCCTACCAGCGTCTGCACCTGGACGAACTGGCCGCGACCAGCCTCGAAACCCTGAAGCTCAACTACCCGAACCACCCAAGCCTGGTGGACGGTCAGTTCGTGCCCTCGAAGGACGAAGCCGACAACCGTTCGTGGTTGAGCAAGGCTACTTTGGGCCTGATCGAATCCCGTCCCCCGCTGCCGCCGGGTGAAACCCGCGCCAATCAGGACGTGCAGAAACAATTCCAGGATGCCAAGGACGCGATTCCTAACGAGCTCAAGCCTAAAGATGAAGACGGCGATGTGATCGAAGAAGAGGAACACGAGTCCGAAGCCAACACTACCGACCGTTCATGGTTCAGCTACATGACCTTCGGCGTGTTCGACTGACGCTGGGGTTGTGCCGAGAAGGCGCCTTTCGAGGCGCCTTTTTTATTACCGGATTTCAGGGAGGGGCGTATTGCGCTGTGCGCCTGACCCGTCCTTGGCTAAACTGCCAATTCATTAGTCAAAAAGCAGCTCACCATGCTTCGTTTATTGTTCTGGATCGCCCTGATTGCCGCTGCGGTATGGCTCTGGCGCAAATTCAAAGCCCCTACGTCGGGCACCCATACGCCACGCGAACAGGATGCCCCGCCCATGGTGCGTTGCGCCCATTGCGGCGTACACCTGCCCCGCGACCGCGCGCTGAAACTCGAACAACAGTGGTATTGCAGCCAGGCTCATCTTGAGCAAGGCCCGGGCTCCAGTGATCGCTGAGACGCCCAGTCCCGGCACCAAACAGGCCCAGCGACTGCTGCGCCTCTATCACCTCTACCGCTTAAGCGTCGGCATCACTCTGGTGCTGCTGATTTCCAGCAACATGGACAACCAGTTGCTGACGTTTGCCAATGACGACCTGCTGCGCAATGGCAGCTGGTTGTACCTGGTGCTGAATATCCTGCTGGTGGTCTTTCTGGGAAACACCCGGCGCCCGGCGCAGTTATTCAGCCTGACGCTGGTCGATGTCCTGCTGCTGTGCGGGCTGTTCTATGCAGCCGGTGGCGTGGCCAGCGCCATCGGCAATTTGCTGATCGTGTCGGTGGCCATTGGCAACACTCTCCTGCGCGGGCGTATCGGCTTGCTGATCGCTGCAGTCGGCGCCCTCGGCATCGTCGGCTTGAGCTTCCTTCTTAGCTTCAGCCACCCCGCCAGCGCCAGCGATTACCTGCAAGTGGGTACTCTCGGCGCCCTGTGTTTTACCGCGGCATTGCTGGTGCAAGGCTTGACCCGACGACTGGAAGTCAGCGAAACCCTGGCCGAGCAGCGGGCCAGCGAAGTGCTTGGCCTCGAAGCGCTCAACGCGCTGATTCTGCAACGCATGCGCACGGGCATTCTGGTGCTCGACGACCAGCGGCGGGTTCAACTGGCCAATCACAGCGCCTTGACCTTGCTGGGGCAGGAAAAACTCGATGGCCAGTTGATCGACGACCACTCGATGCCGTTGGTCGAGCGGCTTCAACTGTGGTTCAACAATCCGACTTTGCGCCCGCAAAGCTTGAAAATCGCCAGCAATGGGCTGGAGTTGCAACCGAGCTTCATTGCCCTGGACTATAGCCCGCACCACCAGACGCTGGTTTTTCTCGAAGACCTCGCCCAAATCGCCCAACAGGCCCAGCAACTTAAACTCGCCGCCCTCGGCCGCCTGACTGCCGGTATTGCCCATGAGATCCGCAATCCACTAGGCGCCATTAGTCATGCCGCGCAGTTACTGCAGGAATCCGAGGAACTGAACGGCGCGGATCGGCGTCTGACGCAGATTATTCAAGACCACTCTCAGCGAATGAATCGGGTAATCGAAAATGTTCTGCAACTGTCCCGTCGCCAGCAAACCGTGCCGCAACGCCTGGATCTGCGGCCGTGGCTGGAGCACTTCGTCGCCGAAACCCGCGAAGGGGCGACCGAGCATCAGCAGATTCACCTGCACATCGGCTCGGGGGACTTCAAAACCCTGATGGATCCGAATCAGCTGACCCAGATTCTCGACAATCTGTTACGCAATGCCTGGCGCCATAGCGCCCTGAACCATGATCGAGCGCAGGTCTGGCTCGAGTTGTTTATTGACCCGGGCAGCCAGTTGCCGACCCTTGAAGTCCTGGACGATGGCCCCGGCGTGACGCCGGACCAGCGCTCGCACTTGTTTGAACCGTTCTTCACCACCAGCAGCCAGGGCACTGGCCTGGGGCTTTATCTGTCCCGTGAGCTGTGCGAAAGCAATCAGGCCCGCCTAGACTTCAAACCACGCCAAGGCGGCGGCTGCTTTCGCATCACCTTTGCTCACGGACGGAAACAAAGTTGAATATGAGCCCACGGCAAAAAATCCTGATCGTCGACGATGAGCCGGATATCCGCGAACTCCTGGAAATAACCCTGGGACGGATGAAACTCGACACCTTCAGTGCCCGCAACCTTGCAGAAGCACAGGCGCTGCTGGCTCGGGAGACGTTCGACCTGTGCCTGACCGACATGCGCCTGCCCGACGGCACGGGTCTGGCGCTGGTGCAGCACATCCAGCAGCGCTATGCGCAAGTGCCAGTGGCGATGATCACCGCCTATGGCAGCCTGGAAACGGCGATCAACGCCCTCAAGGCTGGCGCCTTTGATTTTCTGACCAAACCGGTTGACCTCACCCGCCTGCGCGAACTGGTCACCAGCGCCTTGAGTCTGCCGGCACCAGGCGGTGCCAGCAGCGCCATCGACCGTCGGCTACTGGGCGATTCCCTGCCGATGCGTAGCCTGCGCAAACAAATCGACAAACTGGCCCGCAGCCAGGCTCCTGTGTACATCAGCGGCGAGTCCGGCAGCGGCAAGGAACTGGTCGCCCGACTGATCCACGACCAAGGCCCACGCGCCAGCCGACCGTTCGTTCCGGTGAACTGTGGGGCGATTCCGTCGGAATTAATGGAAAGCGAGTTTTTCGGCCATCGCAAAGGCAGTTTCAGCGGCGCCATCGAAGATAAACCCGGGCTGTTCCAGGCCGCTCAGGGTGGCACTTTGTTCCTCGATGAAGTGGCAGATCTGCCGCTGGCGATGCAGGTCAAGCTTTTGCGGGCCATCCAAGAGAAAGCCGTGCGCAGCATCGGTGGGCAGCAGGAAACCGTGGTCGATGTGCGCATTCTCTGCGCCACCCATAAAGACCTCGATGCCGAAGTCGCCGCCGAACGCTTTCGCCAGGACTTGTACTACCGCCTGAACGTGATCGAGCTGCGGGTGCCGCCCTTGCGCGAACGCCGCGACGACATTGAGCTTCTGGCCAACAATATGCTCAAGCGACTGGCGGCTGGCACTGGCCAACCCGCGGCAAAACTCCACCCGCAAGCCCTCGACGCACTGAAAAGCTATCGTTTTCCAGGAAACGTGCGGGAATTGGAAAACATGCTTGAGCGGGCGCACACCTTGTGCGAAAACAAACAAATCGAAGCCAGCGACCTGCGGCTGGCCGAAGGTAACTGCAACCCGGACGGCGATGTGCCGGACCTGACGCAGATCGACAACCTGGAAGCCTATCTGGAAAACGTCGAACGCAAACTCATTCTCCAGGCCCTGGAAGAAACCCGCTGGAACCGCACAGCAGCGGCTCAGCGGTTGAATCTGTCGTTTCGGTCGATGCGTTACAGGCTCAAGAAATTGGGGCTGGATTGAGGGCCTCTTCGCGGGCAAGCCTCGCTCCTACAGATTGATGTCGTTCGCAAACGTGTTGATCGACTCAAATCTGTAGGAGCGAGGCTTGCCCGCGAAGGCGATCTGACCAACTACAAAGATCGTTCGGTCAGATCCGCCCCTCCGGTGCATACGGTGCCGGATCAATGATCGGTGCCCGCCCCAGCATCACATCCGCAAACAACTGACACGACGCCGGCGCCAGCACCAATCCATTGCGGTAGTGCCCGCAGTTGAGCCAGAGCCCGTCAAACCCCGGCACCCGACCGATATAGGGAATCCCTTCCGGCGAACCCGGCCGCAACCCGGCCCAATGCCCCACCACCTCGGCATCCGCCAGCGCCGGAATCAACTCCACCGCCGAGGCCTTCAGGCTTTCCAGCGCGGTGTCGGTTGGCGTCTTGTCGAAGCCTTCATGCTCCAGCGTACTGCCGATCAGAATGTGCCCGTCACGCCGAGGAATGGCATAACGTCCCTTGGCCAGGACCATGCTTGGAAGGAAGTCCGCCGCGCACTTGTAGAGAATCATCTGGCCTTTGACCGGCTCGACCGGCAGCTCCAGGCCCAGGCTTTTCAGCAAGTCACCGCTCCAGGCCCCGGCCGTCAAAACCACCTGATCCCCCGCAATCGCCCCCATCGAGGTTTGTACCCCGACCACCGCAGCGCCTTCACGGATAAACCCGCTGACCTCGCACTGCTCGTGAATCGTCACGTTCGGCAGCGCCAGCAAGGCTGCCTTGAGGGATTTCACCAGCCGTGGATTTCGCACATTGGCCACGTCGGCCATGTAGATCGCCCGCGAAAAACCGGTGCCCAATACCGGCACCGCATCGTGTGCCGCTGAGATATCCACAGCCCGCAGCGGGCGGTTTTCCCGTTTGGCCCAGGCGAGCGCTTCGGCCTCGTCATCCAGGTCCAGCCAGTACAACCCGGTGGTGTGCACTTCAGGATCGACACCCGTGGCAGCGAACAAGCGTTCCGCCAGCTGTGGATAAAAATCCTGGGACCAATGAGCCAGCGCAGTAACCGCCGGGCTGTAGCGCCACGGGTAGAGCGGCGAAACGATCCCGCCACCAGCCCAGGACGACTCCTGACCGACATTCGAGCGGTCCAGCAGTACGACGCTCTGCACTTCGGACGCGAGATTGAAAGCCGTCAGCAGGCCAATCACCCCGCCGCCGACAATCACCACTTGCTGTTGCCTGCTCATGTTCTGATCCAACCGTTCAATTAGACAGAGGGCGTAAAGGGCGCCCGAAAAATAAACTCAGCGACCCCAGCAATCCTTGGTGGTCAGGCCAGACGTCGCATTGACCATGCTTCTGATGCCGGTATTGGTGAGGGTGAAATCACCGCACTTGTCGCTCGCCATGGTCGAACCGGCCTTGCGTGTGGCCGTCAGCAGGAAGGCCTGATCGGTCAGGGCCGGGGTGATCGTATAGAAATCATTGCCGGCACTCAGACCGGTGGCGCCAGTGTAGGCATTACTCTTCGTATAAAAACGCTCCAGAATCTGCGCTTGCTCGGAAAGTAACCCGGCGACTTCAGTGCGGTGGCCCTTTTTTACATATTCGGTGAGGCTCGGATAGCCAATGGTGATGACGATCCCGATGATCGCTATCACGATCATGATTTCGATCAGGGTAAAACCTCGGTTGGATCTGCGCATGCCTCAACTCTCACTTACTGTATTTGTCGCCACATAATGCGACGGCCACTGCCGCCACCGGATTTTTCCACCAGTGTGGTCACGCCACCACCGGAGTCGTTTACAACCTTGCGGGTTGCGTCGTTGACGACCGCGTTCAGGGTCGGGATACCACCGGTGAAGATCACCCCGCTGGAAATCGTGTCAGTGCTGTCGACCGTCCCGTCGGCATTGGTGTCGAGCACCGCGTAATTGAGCATCTTACCGCTGAATGCATCGAGCTCGACCAGTTTGCCGGTGCCGAAGCTGGCGCAAGGGTCCGTGGTATCCACACTGGCCGTGGTAAATACGATTCGCCCCGACACCAGACTGGCCTGATTGATCACCCGCTCCCCTGTCAGCGCGGTGTTGTACACCAAGGGCAAGTACCAGCCTTTCTTTGCCGGGTAGGTCACTTCGTTCTGGCTGGTGGTGATGAATTGCCCCGTGCTGCCCGAAAAAACGCCGGTCACCGCCTGCGCCACCAAGCTGGAAGCGGTGATTTGCCCCGCGCCACCCTCCGCATCCCATACCGCGTAGAACGCCTGCAGATCCTTGTTGGTCTTGTCGGCGGCCTCGTTGAATTTGCCTGTGCCGAAAAACACTTCCTTGCCGCCCAATGCGTGATCGGCCAGCACCGGTTGAACAGTGATCGGTTGGGTCGCCCCACCCGCAGTGGTGAACAACGGCTTGCCGGAGAACGCCACACCCCAGGTGTCGGTCGTGGTGCCACTCAAATCGAACTTCCACAACCGCCCTTTCAAGTCGCCACCATAGGCGGCCTGCACCACATTCTGCGAGTTGACCCTGAGCTTCACCGACGACAGACCGTTGGTGGTTTCTGTACTGTCGACCACGATTTTCTTGATCAGCGAGCCGTCGCGGATATCCACCACGTACAGCGCCGCCACCCCGGAGTTGCTGCCATAACCGTTGGAGATAAACGCGGCCCAGCGACCATCGGCCAAGCGTGCCACTTCGGGACGCGCATAGGCATAACCCAGATCATTGAAGACGTTTGCCGTACTGGCCGTGGCCGGCGCACTGATTTCCCATAACGCATTAGTCACGTTACCGGCCGAGGCGTCGAACAGTTGCAGCGCATAGAAAGTTTTGCCGCCCGCACCCGTCCCACCAATCGCCAGGGTTTTCCAGGCGCTATTGAGTTGGGCATCGAACACGCCCACCTGACCGTCGACCAGATATTTGTGGCTCACGCCATTGATGTAAGTGGGGTCAGAAATGTAGCGCAATGATGGCAGCACACTGGAAGGCATATAGCCGTAGCGTCTGACACCGTTGGTCGAGTTGATGACATTTACAAATCCATCGTTTGCGTTCACCACCAGACTGGCATTCATGTTGGCGGCTTTGGTGGTCAGGTAGGTGCTGTAGCTGGTATCGCCCACCAGATCGGACGCGGTTTGGTCCGTGGGCGCGGCCAACACGAGAGGCGAATTGACGATATCACCGAGCAAGACACTGCGCGTTCTCAACCCGGTCTTGTTGGTGCCTTTGCTCCACTCCACCAGATCGCTGCCGGTGATACCGACGGGCAGGCTCTGGTTGAGGGAAGTCTGTTGGACCGGAGAGAAATTGTTGTAGGCCAGGGTGACGACGGCGTTGGTCAGGGTATTCCAGGACTGGTAGGTCGGCGCTGTAGCACCGGGCACGATGGTGGTATCCGTCGTCCACAGCACCGCGGCCGTGTTCACCGCCCCCGCCGATGTGAAGCCAAAAGACTTGATGGTGCCGCGCCAGTCCTTGGGGTCGTAGCTAGTCTGGAAGTAACTCGAATTGCTGGTCAGGGTCGTGCCATTAGCCACACCACTGCCACCTGAGCCCGCCTTGGAGGTGATGTCGCTCAGGGCTGAAGACAGTGCGCTGTTGAGTCCGGCGCCGTCGGTCGCCTGGTAGTACTTGCCCTGCCCGTAGGTCGCGGCGTCCGCCAGCATTTGGTTTGCCACGGTAAAACCCGCGGTGTAGGTATGCATGTTCTGCCTGGGAAAATCCGGGGCGTCCCAGCTTTTGCCCGCAACATCGGTTCCGGTGGAACGCATGTCGATATCGAAGGCAAACTTGGCGATGTCATCCAGATAAAGAGTGTCCCCCTCGTCGTCGCCAGAGACGTTGGCGCCATCGTTACTGCTAATCCCGTCCCAGTTCGGTAAGCGGCTGCCACCCAGCGGATCGTTGGTCGGAAAGGTTCTGTCGTAGGTCGGCAGGCCATCGGTGATCACCACCCCGTAGTTTCTCTGGCAGCGATACTGGATCGGACTGGTGTAGGTGGTGGGCGTCGAGTTGTTGTACGGCGCCATGCCACGGAAATAGCGGGTGATTTCGTAATAGGCTTCAGCCAGGGGCGTATTGGCTTCCGCGCTCAGTTCGTCGATTCCGGCGATCAATGCGTTGTAATTGGTATCAGCCTGAGCCTGAGTCACAGAGCCGCTGACGGCCGACAGATCGCTGACCGAGCGGGCGATGTAACCGCCGTCATTCTTATGGTTGCCGACCGCCAGGTTGAACGTCGCCAGACCGATACGCAGCGAGCGATTGCCGGTCACCAATGCCTTTGAAACGTTGCGCGCCACATTCATCCGGTAATCATTGGGGATCGAGCCATCGGTGAAATCCCGGTCGGAATTGTTGGCCAGGCTGATCAGATACGACAAGTATTTCGCCGTATATCGGGTGTCCTCGCTTCCCACCGGATCGGGAAGTTTCAGGCAAAGCGAATCCCAACCAAAAAAACTGTTGTTATAAAATCCGTACCATCCTTTCGAACATGTTCCTCGAGTCAAACTCGACAAGGAAATATTGTTATCGGTCATATCAAGGTCCCGGCCTTTCAAGCACGAACCATTCGAGAGACAAATAGTCACCGGGGTGCGTGGGACCGTCGGGTCGAAGCCGACCGCCCAGATAATGTTGTTCATACTCCCCGAGTCGTCGAGTAACAGCATCACATTGGGCGCCACGGCGGCGGCGTTCAACAGCGGCGAATCCGAGGGCGTGAAGGCGTAAGCCGGCGCTGTCAGATAAAGGCTCAACGCCGCGCCGCAGAACAACTGCAACAACCAATGGCGCCAGCCTGTGCGGGTCTCAGTACTTCGCATAGATACTCTCCACCACACTGCGCGAATTGCCCGCGATGCCCACGGCGGTCACCCGGTACAGCGTTGCCGATGTATTGCTCGGCACGTTCACGGCCGTCAGTGTGGTGCCGATGTTCTGCACCCCGTAAAAACTGTTGCCGGCGGCAATCCAGGTCACCCCCGAAGTGGAATTGAACCCGGCAGCAGTGATGACCGACGCCTCGGCCGGCGGCGCGCATTGGCTGGTACCGCTGCAAACCGGCAATGAATAGGTGTCCAGTTGCACCGCGCTTTCGCCGACGCGCAACGCCGCTTCCGCACCCTGGAATGACTGATTACGCAGGATCACGCTGCCGGCCATTTTTTCCTGCAACGTCGCGCTCTGCATCGATGAAAGCCCGATCAAGGTCAGCACCAGGAGAAACACCAGACTGACCAACAGCGCCATGCCACGCTGGGCCTGAGGGGACATGGGGGAAATACTCATCGGCCCTCCCCTCATGGCAACCGGTTGCGCAAGGCGGCAACCACGTTGAAGGTTTGTTCGCGCACCCGGTTGTTCGGGTCGTTCAACGTCAGCGTCAGTCGCACACTGCGGATTCGTGCAGGGTCAGATGGGTTGCTGCTGTAAGTGGAGGCGGCCGTATCCGTGGCCGAACTGGCGAGGCCGAAGCTCACATTGAAGGCACTGACATTGTTCACCAGCACCTGCTGCGTCGTTGTGCCAATGCCCGACCCCATCAGCAATTGGTTGTTGCTGAAGCTGTAGACCAGTCGCCGGATCGGAAATGCCAACTGCCCAGATGTCGGTGTTCGTAGTCCGTTGTAGGCCGTGGCGTCGTTGCGGCAGTCCGAAACTACAGTCCAGGTCGGCGCACCGCCACTGCCGCCGACATCGGCGGTAACAAGCGTTAATTTTAGATTGGCATTGTCCCAACTGATCGGAGTGATCTGGCTGGCATTGAAACTCCCTGCCGAGCTTTCGTCGGTAATCGTGCCCAGGCAACCGAACATGCCAACCATGCGGATTTCCTGAATCATTTTGCTCAGGACGAACCGTGCATCCTCCTGCATGCCGGCGGCAGTGTTCTGACTGACGTAGGTGTTTTTAGCGGCGATGAAGATCTGCGCCACGCCAAGAACCACGACCAGACTCAACGCCAGGGCGATCAGTAACTCGATCAGGCCGAAACCTTTGCTGGCTCTGATCATGGTGTCGTCGCCGGATCAACGGTGGCACGGCTGGTGAGGACAAAACTACGGCGCTCGGCAGTATTGGCGGCCCGCGAGTCGTCCCAGGTAATGGTGATGGTGTACACCCGCTGATTGCGGGTGATGCTGCCAGTGGCGGTGGCGCCGCCGAAATTGACGATGTTGCTGGTGAAGTCGTAGAGGTCCTGATCCCGAGCCACGCCCAGGTTGCCCGAGGTCGGTGGCGTGACGGTGTAATCGGCGCCGGAGTTGGCGCGAATGCGGTCCATCATGTCGTAGGCGATAAAACTCGCCTGGCTGGTCATCCGCGAGCTGTCGGTATACTTCAGCGCATTGAGCTGAATCGCCGCCGCGCCCAACAACCCCACGGCCAGAACCAACAACGCGACCAGTACCTCGATCAGCGTCATGCCCTCCTGTGCGCGCTTGCTCCAACCCCTCATCCGCAGCTTCCACCCAATAGAATTCGTCCGTTCAAACACACATTCAGCGTCCTGCTCTGTGCCCCCAGTGCATAACTGATCACGACGGCCGTGGACGGTGCCGACAAACCGCCCAGATTGTTGAAATCAATGGCGGTCACTCCTGAGGTTAGCGTCAGAGTTGCACCACTGCTCATCGCTGGAACAACCCGCAATACATTGGCCGGATTGCCAGTACCGTCATAAACGCTCAGATCGCCGGTCCAGACACTGCCGCCTGCTGTCGGGCGAACCCGGGTGGTAATGCCCCGGTCGATCGCCTCAAGCCGGGCGTAGTTGAGCGCGCGTTGCAGGTCACCGATCTCGGTGTCGGCCTTGGTGCTTTGCACCGAGCGGGTAAACGCCGGAACGGCCAAGCTGATCAGGATCAGAAACACGGCGAGCGTGATCAGCAGCTCGATCAGCGTGAAACCTTTTGTACGATGATCCATCGGTGCCCTCCGTTGCCGTCGGCTATACCTGCTTCTACACGCTAGAACATTCGACCGGCCCCTGTCGGTTGATTTTGCCGCGAGAGACGCACGGATGGCGTCGCCCCACACATTCCAGGGAGGGAGTGCTCATGCCGCAACAGGGTTTCAGTCTGGTCGAACTGCTTATGGGACTGGCGATTGGCGCAATTGTTCTGTCGCTGGTCAGTCCGGCGTTTGCCACGCTCACCGAATCGAACCATCGGCAACAGGCGGCCGAGTCGCTGATCAGCGGGATCCGGCACGCCAGAACCCTGGCCATCACCCGCAACCAGAGCGTGGTCATTCATGGCATCAACGGCGATTGGAGCCAGGGCTGGCGGATCATTCTGGACATCAGCGGCAAAGGGCCGGAGGACAACAGCAATCCACTGCTGGTGGAGCGCGCAAGTGATGCGCAGACGCCGATTGTCGGCAATTGGTGGGTCAGGCGTTTTGTGCGCTTTAGCAGTCTGGGCCAACCGCTGATGCCCGGAAGGGCGTTTCAGGCAGGGACATTACATATTTGTTCGGTTCGAGATCCGGTTAGCCAGCTCCAAGTGGTGCTGGCGGCGAGCGGCCGAGTGCGCCTGACCAGCGAAAAGGCTGAGCAGGCGCTGTGTCGAAAGGCGAAAAACGTTACAGCAGTGAACGCACGCGCAGCTCTTTAGGCATGGAGAAGGTGATGTTCTCCTCGCGACCGGCCAGTTCATCGGCCCCGGTGGCGCCCCAAGCCTGCAATTGCTGGATCACGCCACGCACCAATACTTCCGGAGCGGAGGCACCGGCGGTGATGCCAATCCGCTCGACACCGTCGAACCAGCTCTTTTGCAGGTCTTCGGCGCCGTCGATCAGATAGGCCGGGGTAGCCATGCGTTCGGCCAGTTCACGCAGGCGATTGGAGTTGGAACTGTTCGGGCTGCCAACCACTAACACCACGTCGCATTCGTCGGCCAGTTGCTTGACCGCGTCCTGACGGTTTTGCGTGGCGTAGCAGATGTCGTCCTTGCGCGGACCGCCGATCGCAGGGAACCGAGTACGCAGGGCGTCGATCACGCGACTGGTGTCGTCCATGGACAGGGTGGTCTGGGTGACGAAGGCCAGTCTTTCAGGGTTGTGCACCTGCAACGCGGCGACGTCTTTCTCGTCCTCGACCAGATAGATCGCGCCACCATTGCTGCCATCGTATTGGCCCATGGTGCCTTCGACTTCCGGGTGACCAGCGTGGCCGATGAGGATGCATTCACGGCCGTCGCGGCTGTAACGCGCAACTTCGATGTGCACCTTGGTCACCAACGGGCAGGTAGCGTCGAATACCTTGAGGCCACGGCCTGCGGCTTCAGTGCGCACGGCCTGGGAAACGCCATGGGCGCTGAAGATCACGATCACGTCGTCCGGCACCTGATCCAGCTCTTCGACGAAGATCGCGCCGCGGGCGCGCAGGTCTTCGACGACGAATTTGTTATGGACCACTTCGTGGCGCACGTAGATCGGCGGCCCGAAGACTTCCAGGGCGCGGTTGACGATTTCGATCGCCCGGTCCACACCGGCGCAGAAGCCACGGGGGTTGGCGAGTTTGATTTGCATGCTGTGCCTCGTGTCTTGCGCGCAAGAAAATAGTAATGCCTTCCTGTTGCTCAAACACAAGGCTCGAGAACAGTGAGACTTCCTGTGGGAGCGAGCTTGCTCGCGATGGCTGAGTGTCAGCCAACATCAATATTGAATGTTAGGCCCTCATCGCGAGCAAGCTCGCTCCCACAGGGTCGCGGGGCAGCAGGTACCGCCCTGCAATGCCTTAGATTGCTTTGACGTTGATGATCTCGACGTCAAAGGTCAAGGTTTTACCGGCCAGCGGGTGGTTGAAGTCGATGGTCACTTGGACGTCATCGAATTCTTTCACCACACCGGGCAGCTCAGTATTGGCCGCATCGTTGAAAATCACCAGCAATCCTGGCGACAGTTCCATGTCCTTGAACTGCGTGCGCGGGATGATCTGTACGTTTTGCGGGTTCGGCTGACCAAAGGCGTTTTCCGGCTCGATGGTCAGGGTGCGCTTGTCGCCGACCTTGAAGCCAAACAGTGCTGCTTCGAAACCTGGCAACAGGCTGCCGTCGCCAACCTTGAAGGTCGCCGGGGCTTTGTCGAAGGTGCTGTCGACGGTGTCGCCGTTCTCAAGACGCAATGCAAAGTGCAAGGTGACTTCCGTGTTCTGGCCGATGCGTTGCTCAGCCAATACCTGTTCAGTCATGAACGGTTTCTCCGGTCTTTTTACTTTTGAACATATCCAGTGCAAGCATCACGGCACCGACAGTGATTGCACTGTCGGCAAAGTTGAACGCCGGGAAATACCAGCGGTTCTGCCAATGCACCAGAATGAAATCGATCACATGGCCCAGGGCAATGCGGTCGTACAGGTTACCCAGCGCGCCACCCAGCACCAGCGCCAAGGCGACTGCCAGCCAGGTTTCGTTGCGCCCCAAGCGCTTGAGCCAGACCACCAGCACCGCACTGACCACCACCGCGATCAGGGCGAACAGCCAGCGCTGCCAGCCCGAGCTGTCAGCCAGGAAACTGAACGCTGCGCCGGTGTTGTAGGCCAGGGTCCAGCTGAAGTAATCGGGGATCACCACGATTTGCTGGTACATGCTCAGCGAGCCTTCGAAGTAGAACTTGCTGGCCTGGTCGATGACTAGGACCAGCAAACTCAACCAGAGCCAGCTCAGCCGTCCAAAACGGCCAACGGCGTTAGGCATAGTGACGAACCTCGCCAGCGCCGCTGATGTTGTCGACGCAACGACCGCAGATTTCCGGATGCTCCGGGTTCACCCCAACGTCTTCACGGCAGTGCCAGCAACGGGCGCACTTTGCATGGCTCGACTTGACCACTTGCAGTTTCAAACCGCCGACTTCGGTGACCACGGCATCGCCCGGCGCCTGAACGAACGGCGCAACAGTGGCAGTCGAGGTGATCAGTACGAAGCGCAGTTCGTTGCTCAGCTTGGCCAGGTCGGCGCTCAGCGCGTCTTCGGCGAACAGCGTCACTTCGGCTTGCAAGTTGCCACCGACGGCCTTCGCCGCGCGCTGGATTTCCATTTCCTTGTTGACCGCCACCTTCACCGCCATGATCCGCTCCCAGTAGGCGCGGTCCAGTTCGAAGCCTTCAGGCAATTCGGTCAGGCCTTCGTACCAGGTGTTGAGCATCACAGACTCGTTACGCTCGCCCGGCAGGTACTGCCACAGCTCGTCGGCGGTAAACGCCAGGATCGGCGCGATCCAGCGCACCAGCGCTTCGCTGATGTGGTACAGCGCGGTTTGCGCCGAACGACGGGCCTTGCTGTTGGCGCCAGTGGTGTACTGACGGTCCTTGATGATATCGAGGTAGAAACCGCCCAGCTCCTGCACGCAGAAGTTGTGGATCTTGGAGTAGACGTTCCAGAAGCGGTATTCGCCGTAGTGCTCTTGCAACTCGCGTTGCAGCAGCAGGGTGCGATCCACGGCCCAACGGTCCAGCGCCAGCATTTCTTCGGCCGGCAGGATGTCGGTGGCCGGGTTGAAGCCGGTCAGGTTGGAGAGCAGGAAGCGCGCGGTGTTACGGATGCGCCGGTAGGCGTCCGCACTGCGTTGGAGGATTTGCTCGGAAACCGCCATTTCACCCGAGTAGTCGGTAGAAGCGACCCACAGACGCATGATATCGGCGCCCAGAGTGTCGTTGACCTTCTGCGGCGCGATCACGTTGCCCAAAGACTTGGACATTTTGCGACCGGACTCGTCAACGGTGAAACCGTGGGTCAGCAGCTCGCGGTACGGGGCGTGGTCGTCGATGGCGCAACCGGTCAGCAACGACGAGTGGAACCAGCCGCGGTGTTGGTCCGAACCTTCCAGGTACAAGTCGGCACGTGGACCGGTCTCATGGCCCATCGAGTGCGAACCGCGCAGGACGTGCCAGTGCGTGGTGCCCGAGTCGAACCAGACGTCCAGGGTGTCGCTGATCTTGTCGTACAGCGGCGCTTCTTCACCGAGCAACTCGGCGGCGTCCATCTTGAACCAGGCTTCGATGCCTTCGACTTCAACGCGCTTGGCGACTTCTTCCATCAGCTCAACGGTGCGTGGATGCAGTTCGCCGCTTTCCTTGTTCAGGAAGAACGGGATCGGCACGCCCCAGTTGCGCTGACGGGAGATGCACCAGTCAGGACGGTTGGCGATCATCGAGTGCAGACGCGCCTGGCCCCAGGCCGGAACGAATTTGGTCTCATCGATGGCTTTGATTGCGCGTTTGCGCAGGGTTTCGCCGGTCGCTGGCTCTTTGTCCATACCGATGAACCACTGCGCGGTGGCGCGGTAGATCAGCGGGGTCTTGTGACGCCAGCAGTGCATGTAGCTGTGTTCAATGGTTTCGGTGTGCAGCAGCGCGCCGACTTCCGACAGTTTGTCGACGATGGCCGGGTTGGCCTTCCAGATGAACTGGCCGCCGAAGAACTCCAGCGATGTCGCGTACACGCCGTTGCTTTGCACCGGATTGAGGATGTCGTCGTTGACCATGCCATAGGCTTTGCAGGTCACGAAGTCGTCTACGCCATAGGCTGGCGAGGAGTGAACCACACCGGTGCCCGCGCCCAGTTCGACGTATTCGGCCAGGTAAACCGGCGACAGACGATCGTAGAACGGGTGACGGAAGTTGATCAGTTCCAGTTCTTTACCGGTGGTGGTCGCAATGACCGAACCTTCCAGGCTGTAACGGGCAAGGCACGACTCGACCAGCTCCTCAGCCAACACCAGCAGTTTGTCGCCGACGTCGACCAGGGCGTAGTTGAATTCCGGGTGAACGTTCAACGCCTGGTTGGCCGGGATGGTCCACGGGGTGGTGGTCCAGATCACGATCGAGGCAGGTTTGCCCAGCGATGGCAGACCGAACGCGGCAGCCAGTTTGGCTTCATCAGCGATCGGAAACGCCACGTCGATGGTCGCGGATTTTTTGTTCTCGTACTCGACTTCCGCTTCAGCCAGGGCCGAACCGCAGTCAAAACACCAGTTCACAGGCTTCAGGCCCTTGAACACGAAGCCACCCTTGACGATTTCCGCCAGGGCGCGGATTTCACCGGCCTCGTTTTTGAAGTCCATGGTCTTGTACGGGTTGGCGAAATCGCCCAGCACGCCCAGACGGATGAACTCGGACTTCTGGCCTTCGATCTGCTCGGTGGCGTAGGCACGGCACAGTTCGCGGGTCTTGTCCGCGCCCAGGTTTTTGCCGTGGGTCACTTCGACTTTGTGCTCGATCGGCAGACCGTGGCAGTCCCAGCCCGGAACATAAGGCGCGTCGAAACCCGACAGGGTTTTCGAGCGGATGATCATGTCCTTGAGAATCTTGTTCAGCGCATGACCGATGTGAATCGTGCCGTTGGCGTACGGAGGACCGTCGTGAAGTACGAACTTCGGACGATCCTTGCCAATCTCGCGCAACTTACCGTACAGGCCAATGCTGTCCCAGCGCTGCAGAATCTGCGGTTCGCGCTGAGGCAGGCCGGCCTTCATTGGGAAGGCGGTGTCCGGAAGGTTTAGCGTGGCTTTATAGTCGGTCATTTAAGGCTCTTCATTAGCGATTGGCGCTAGGTGCGACAGGGCACGGGCGGCGGCGACATCCGCATTGATCGCCGTCTTAAGCGCCTCCAGAGAGGCGAAACGCTGCTCTTCACGCAGCTTGTGGTGGAAAACCACCGTCAAACGCCGGTCATACAGATCGCCGGCAAAATCTAAAAGATGTACTTCGAGGTGGGCTTTGCCATCCCCTTCGACCGTTGGCCGCACGCCGATATTGGCGACGCCTGGCCAGGTCTTGCCGTCGATGTCGACGTTGACCAGGTAAACCCCGCTCAACGGCACACGACGACGCTTGAGCTGTATGTTGGCGGTCGGCGTACCGAGCTGGCGCGCCAGCTTCTGGCCGTGCAGGACTCGCCCGGCAATCCGGTACGGGCGACCGAGCAGCCGTTCGGCCAAGGCAAAATCGGCAGCGGCCAGGGCATTACGCACCTGAGTGCTGCTGACACGAACGCCGTCCAGCTCGACGGTCTGCGCCGCTTCGACGGTAAACCCCTGAAGGACACCAGCCTGTTGCAGGAAATCGAAATCCCCTAGCCGATCACAGCCGAAACGGAAATCGTCACCGACCTCCAGATGCTGCACGCCGAGGCCGTCCACCAGAATGGTATCGACGAATTCGCTGGCGCTGAGTTTGCTCAGGCGCTGATTGAACGCCAGGCACAGCACCCGGTCGACGCCTTCTTCAGCCAGCAGCTGCAGTTTGTCCCGCAGACGGGCCAGACGGGCTGGGGCGGTGTCCGGGGCGAAGAATTCTCGCGGCTGCGGCTCAAAAATCACCACGCAGCTGGGTACACCCAACTCGAGCGCACGCTCACGCAGCCGGGCCAGGATAGCCTGGTGACCACGGTGAACACCGTCAAAGTTGCCAATAGTGGCGACACAGCCCCGATGCTGGGGGCGCAGGTTGTGGAGGCCTCGAACCAGCTGCATAACGCGCTTCTTGCTCATAAAGTGGTCGATTATAACCACACCCGGCGGCCGACGACAGGCAACACCGTAACCCAAAGTGATCGAGCCGACAAAACCGTCGGCCCGCCCGTGTTTATCGAGACAAAAGCCTCAGCTCAAGGCCTTGCGATTGAAGTCGCGCAAACGGAAGCCCATCAACAGCAACATACCGAAATAGACCAACACGCCAGCGATCACCAATGCGCCCAGTCGAAGTAAACGCTCCAGCATATGCCCTTGCGCCCAATCCGGCATAAAGTGCATTGCGCCCAGCAATACCGCGGACATCACCGCCACTGCCACCAACAATTTAAGCCCGAATTTCGCCCAGCCCGGCTGCGGCTGATACATCTGCTGCTTGCGCAGTTGGTAGAACAGCAGCCCGGCATTGAGGCACGCACCCGCGCTGATGGCCAAGGCCAGACCGGCATGAGCCAGCGGACCGATCAGCACCAGGTTGAACAACTGGGTGACGATCAGGGTGAAAATCGCGATTTTCACTGGAGTCCGAATGTTTTGTTGCGCATAAAAGCCTGGCGCCAGCACTTTGATCACGATAATCCCCAGCAAGCCGACGGAATAAGCAACCAACGCGCGCTGGGTCATCGCCGCATCGAAAGCGCTGAACTGACCGTACTGGAACAGCGAAACCGTCAGCGGCTCAGCCAGAATCCCCAGCGCCAGGGCGCACGGCAATACCAGCATGAAGCACAGGCGCAGGCCCCAATCGAGGATCCGCGAGTATTCGTGGCGATCCTGGCTGGCATAGGTCCTGGCCAGCGTCGGCAGCAGAATCGTGCCCAGCGCCACACCCAGCACACCGGATGGCAATTCCATCAGGCGATCGGCGTAGTACATCCAGGACACGGAACCCGCCACCAGAAACGAAGCAAATATGGTGTTGATGATCAGCGAAATCTGGCTCACCGAAACGCCGATGATCGCTGGCAGCATCTGTTTCATGACCCGCCAGACACCGCTATCGCGCAGATTCAGGCGTGGCAGCACCAGCATGCCGATCTTTTTCAGGTGCGGCAGCTGAAACAGCAATTGCGCCAGACCACCCACCAGAACGGCCCAGCCCAGCGCCATTACCGGCGGATCGAAATACGGCGTCAGGAATACTGCAAAGATGATCATGCTGACATTAAGCAGGGTCGGCACGAAGGCCGGGACCGAGAAGCGGTTCCACGTATTGAGGATCGCGCCGGCCAATGAAGACAGGGAGATAAGCAATATATAAGGAAAAGTGACCCGCAGCAGATCGGTGGTCAGCTCGAATTTTTCCGGGGTCGTGACAAAACCCGGTGCCGTGGCCCAGATGACCCAGGGCGCGGCGAGCATGCCCAGCGCGGTGACCAGCGCCAGCACCAGCGTCAGCAGGCCCGAGACGTAGGCAATGAAGGTTCGTGTCGCCTCCTCGCCTTTCTGGCTTTTATATTCGGCGAGAATCGGCACGAAGGCTTGGGAAAAAGCTCCCTCGGCGAAGATCCTCCGCAGCAGATTGGGCAGTTTGAAGGCGATAAAGAAGGCGTCGGTCGCCATTCCCGCACCAAATGCACGAGCGATAAGCGTGTCGCGAACAAACCCCAACACCCGGGAAAGCATCGTGATAGAGCTGACAGCGGCCAACGATTTGAGCAGATTCATTGAAAGAGTTTTTGCCTGTCGATAAACAGCAGGCGAACAACGCGCCCACTTATGCGATACTCCGCGCCGCAACAGCACAGAGCCAAAGCTCGCGAGTTTACAGGTCGTACGCCGGAAAGAAATATCCAGCTCACCGCCCCCTTGAAAACGTAGCGAGCGAAGGCAAGACAAGGCGAAAGCAGGCGAGAAAGCGGAGTTGACTTTAGTCAATGAGCATTTCGAGTCTGCTTTCAACGCTGTATTGCCGAGCGCAGTAGTTTTCATGGGGGCCGGAACCGGCCACTTAGCGGAACGTTTCTCCCGCCCTTGACAAGACATCAACTCATCGGCATGATTCGCGGCCTATTTTGTTTGCTATTTCCTAAAAAGTCTTTCGAGGAGCTCGACGGTGGCCAACACACCTTCCGCCAAAAAACGTGCAAAACAGGCTGAGAAGCGTCGCAGCCACAACGCCAGCCTGCGTTCCATGGTTCGTACCTACATCAAGAATGTAGTTAAGGCCATCGACGCAAAAGACGCTGAAAAAGCTCAAGCTGCTTACGTTCTGGCTGTGCCAGTTATCGACCGTATGGCCGATAAAGGCATCATCCACAAGAACAAAGCTGCTCGCCATAAGAGCCGCCTGAATGGCCACGTAAAGGCCCTGAACGTTGCCGCTGCTGCCTAAGCGACACGCTCATTAAAAAACCGACCTCAGGGTCGGTTTTTTATTGCCTGCGGTTTATGTCTGCATCGGAGAGATGCTGCGCCAGATCTGACGCCTTCGCGGGCAAGCCTCGCTCCTACAGGCCCCACACAATCTGTAGGAGCGAGGCTTGCCCGCGAAAGCGATCTTCAGATCACTGCTGAGTCCACGGCAGGATCGGAATCGCCGTCACCGCATTCTGCGGACTGCCTTCGATCAAACGATCGCTATAAACCAGATACACCAAGGTATTGCGCTTCTCATCGAGGAATCGCACCACCTGCATGGTCTTGAACACCAAGGACGTGCGCTCCTTGAACACCTCCTCGCCATCCTTGAGCTCACCCTTGAAGTTGATCGGCCCGACCTGACGGCACGCGATAGAGGCCTCTGCGCGATCCTCGGCCAGACCCAACCCACCCTTTACGCCGCCGGTCTTGGCGCGCGACAGGTAGCAGGTCACGCCTTCCACTTTCGGATCATCAAACGCCTCGACAACGATACGGTCGTTGGGGCCAACAAATTTGAACACCGTCGACACCTGGCCAATTTCATCGGCCGATGCCAGCAGCGGCATCACCAACAACAAGCCCAATAATCCTTTTGCCACACGCATTCAGGTATTCCTTCAGACCAGAATCAGGTTATCGCGGTGAACCAGTTCCGGCTCCGCCATGTAACCCAACAGACCGACAATCGCCTCAGACGACTGACCGATGATTTTTTGTGCTTCCAGAGCACTGTAGTTAGCCAGGCCACGGGCGATTTCACGACCGTCCGGCGCCACGCAGACCACCATTTCGCCACGGCGGAAACTGCCCTGGACCAGTTTGACGCCCACCGGCAGCAAACTTTTGTTGCCCTGGGACAACGCCGTCACCGCACCCGCGTCCAGCACCAGCGTGCCGCGGGTTTGCAGATGCCCGGCCAGCCATTGCTTGCGCGCCGCCAGCATGCCGCGCTCTGGCGACAACAAGGTGCCGATGCGTTCGCCCGCCTTGAGACGATCCAGCACCCGCTCAATACGCCCACCGACAATGATGGTGTGCGCACCGGAACGCGCCGCCAGACGCGCAGCGCGCAACTTGGTCTGCATACCGCCACGACCCAGCGCACCGCCCGTACTGCCAGCCACCGCATCCAGCGCCGGATCATCGGCGCGCGCCTCATAAATCAGCTTGGCGTCAGGGTTATTGCGTGGATCGGCATCGAACATACCGTCGCGATCAGTGAGGATCACCAGCAAATCGGCTTCGACCAGGTTCGCTACCAGCGCCGCGAGAGTATCGTTGTCGCCGAAACGGATTTCGTCAGTGACCACGGTGTCGTTCTCGTTGATCACCGGGATCACCTTGAGCTCGACCAGCGCGCGCAGCGTACTGCGAGCGTTCAGGTAGCGCTTGCGGTCGGACAAATCGTCGTGCGTCAGGAGAATCTGCGCGGTATGCCGGCCATGCTCGGCGAAGCTCGACTCCCAGGCCTGCACCAACCCCATCTGACCGATGGCGGCAGCCGCCTGCAACTCGTGCATTGCACTGGGTCGTACGGTCCAGCCCAGACGACTCATGCCCGCCGCCACTGCCCCAGAGGACACCAGCACCAGCTCAACACCCGCCTCGTGCAGGGCAACCATCTGCTCGACCCAGACCCCCATTGCCGCGCGATCCAGGCCTTTGCCGTCCGCCGTCAGCAAAGCGCTGCCGATCTTCACGACCCAACGCTGCGCACCTGTCACCTTGCTCCGCATCATCTTCAACCTTAGCTTGAGGACAGCACGACCCAGCGCTGCCCATGACGTTATTCGTGACTACCGATTTCCAGATACTAAAACGCCGCTCTAGTGAGCGGCGCTTAAGTTTATCGCAACGAATCAGTCACGCACGTAAATGATTTCCGGACCGTCTTCGTCATCCACATCTTCTTCGTCCCAATCGTCGTCACCGATGTCATGGACCGACTTCACGCCACTGCGACGCAGGGCACGCTGATCGTCCAGCGCCTGCAACTGGGCGCGCGCTTCGTCTTCGATGCGCTGATCGAGCTCGGCCAGTTCTTCCTTGTAGGCCGGGTCGTTAGCCAGACGATCAGCACGATCTTCCAGGTAACGCATGATGTCATGGCAAAGACGCTCGGTGCCTTGCTTGGCGATCGCGGAGATTACGTAGACCGGACCGGTCCACTCCAGACGATCAACGATTTCCTTGACGCGAGCGTCGTGCTCTTCTTCAAGGATCTGGTCGCATTTGTTCAGCACCAGCCAGCGATCACGCTCAGCCAGAGACGGACTGAACTTGGTCAGCTCGCTGACGATTACTTCAGCGGCATCCGGAGCACTAGTCTCATCCAGCGGCGCCATGTCGACGAGGTGCAGCAGCAGACGGGTACGCGACAAATGCTTGAGGAAGCGAATCCCCAGGCCCGCGCCGTCGGAAGCACCTTCGATCAGGCCAGGAATGTCCGCCACCACGAAACTTTTCCAGCGATCGACGCTGACCACACCCAGGTTCGGCACCAGAGTGGTGAACGGGTAGTCGGCGACTTTCGGCTTGGCGGCCGATACCGAGCGAATGAAGGTACTTTTGCCGGCGTTCGGCAAACCCAGCAGACCGACGTCCGCCAACACCTTCATTTCCAGTTTCAGGTCACGCTGCTCACCCGGCTTGCCCGGCGTGGTCTGGCGCGGTGCCCGGTTGGTACTGGATTTGAATCGGGTGTTACCCAGACCGTGCCAGCCGCCATGAGCCACCAGCAGACGCTGGCCAGCCTTGGTCAGGTCGCCGATCACTTCCTGAGTCGCGGAATCGATGACGGTAGTGCCCACCGGAACGCGCAGCACTAACTCCTCACCTTTCTTGCCGGTGCAGTCAGTGCTGCCGCCGTTGGAACCGCGCTCGGCATCGAAGTGCCGGGTGTAACGGTAGTCCACCAGGGTGTTCAGGTTTTCGTCGGCAACCATGTAGACCGAGCCACCATCACCACCGTCACCGCCGTTCGGGCCGCCGTTTTCAATGAATTTTTCGCGACGGAAGCTCATGCAACCGTTGCCGCCGTCCCCGGCCTTTACTCGAATCGATACTTCATCAACAAACTTCATAACAAAACGCCTCTCGCCATACGGACGAGCCGAAAAAACCTAGACATAAGACTCTTGCAAAAATGAGCGCAGCGACCTCAATCAACGACCGCCAATACAGCGCTGGAGCCCATCACAAACAGCTTTGCAAGAGACTCACCCCACAAACGAAAAAGCCCCGTCGCAAGACAGGGCTTTTCCAGCAACTACGTAATTATGCCGCGACGACGTCAGTCTTCGGAACAATGCTTACGTAACGACGACCGAAGGCGCCTTTTACTTCGAACTTGATCACGCCGTCGATTTTAGCGAACAGAGTGTGATCTTTGCCCATGCCAACGCCGTAGCCAGCGTGGAATTGGGTGCCGCGCTGACGCACGATGATGTTGCCCGGAATGATAACCTGGCCGCCATACATCTTCACGCCAAGGCGTTTGGCTTCTGAGTCGCGACCGTTACGGGTACTACCACCAGCTTTTTTGTGTGCCATGAGTTCAATTCTCCTAGTGAGGAATTAGGCTGAAATTAAGCCTGAATACCGGTGATTTTGATCTCGGTGTACCACTGGCGGTGGCCCATACGCTTCATGTGGTGCTTACGACGACGGAACTTGATGATGCGGACTTTATCGTGACGACCTTGGGAGATCACTTCAGCCACAACGGTAGCGCCAGGAACAACTGGAGCGCCGATATTCACGTCGTCGCCATTGGCAACCAACAGAACGCGATCAAAAGTAACGGATTCGCCGGTAGCGATTTCCAGTTTTTCGATCTTCAGGTATTCACCTGGAGCAACTTTGTACTGCTTGCCACCAGTAACGATTACTGCATAAGACATGGTATTTCTCCGATAATCCTGCTCACCCAGCTCTTTATAAGAAGAGGTATTGGCTGGCATGGCTGCATAAGGCTGGAAGGCCTGTTTGCAATTGCGTAAGGCAGGTGCTGCCCAGGAAGTTCAGGGTGCGCGATTGTACGCAAGCTGCTTGAGCGTTGCAAGTGGTCGTCTATCGTGCCTTGACACCCGCCGACGTGGGTCCTAGCATGCCGCGCAACCCTTCTGGAGCAACTGTCGCTGATGCAACCCCAAGCTTTCTACCGCGCGGTGGCGGACGATTTTAGCGCCGTCGACGGCATCATCAAGAAACAGCTGACTTCCCGAGTGCCGCTGGTATCGAAAATCGGCGACTACATTACCTCGGCTGGCGGTAAACGCCTGCGCCCGTTGCTCGTGCTGCTGTGCGGCAAGGCACTCGGCCGCGAAGGCGATGACCTGCGCCTGCTGGCCGCGACCATCGAATTCCTGCACACCGCCACCCTGCTGCACGACGACGTCGTCGACATGTCCGGCATGCGCCGTGGCCGCTCGACCGCCAACGCCATGTGGGGCAACGCGCCGAGCGTGCTGGTGGGCGACTTCCTGTATTCGCGCTCCTTCGAAATGATGGTCGAACTGGGCTCCATGCCGGTGATGAAGATCCTTTCGCAAGCCACGCGCATCATCGCTGAAGGCGAAGTATTGCAGCTGTCGAAGGTCCGCGACGCCAGCACCACTGAAGAAACCTATATGGAAGTCATCCGCGGCAAAACCGCGATGCTCTTCGAAGCCTCGACCCACAGTGCCGCGGCCCTGGCCGGTGCCACGCCGGAACAGAGCGAAGCACTGCGCACCTTTGGCGATCACCTGGGGGTGGCGTTCCAATTGGTCGACGACCTGCTGGATTACCGTGGCGACGCCGAAACCCTGGGCAAGAACGTCGGTGACGATCTGGCCGAAGGCAAACCGACGCTGCCGCTGATCTACACCATGCGCGAAGGTACTCCGGAGCAGGCCGCACTGGTTCGCCGGGCGATCCAGAAAGGTGGCATCGAAGATCTGGAAAGCATTCGCGAAGCCGTTGAAGCTTCCGGCTCGCTGGATTACACCGCGCAACTGGCCCGCGACTACGTGGCCCGTGCGATCAAATGCCTCGACGCCCTGCCTGCCAGCGAATATCGCGACGCGCTGGTGGAATTGAGCGAGTTTGCGGTCGCCCGCACGCACTAACTAGCGCGCGCCCTGTAGGAGCGAGGCTTGCCCGCGAATGCGATCTACCAGTCGACACCGATGTGACTGACACACCGCATTCGCGGGCAAGCCTCGCTCCTACAAAATGATGTGTCGCCCCTCCCCTGTATAAACCCTATATAATGTGCGCTTTTTAGCCATCCTGAATCCAAGGAGCTTTAGTGAGCACGTTGCCACCCTGCCCGAAATGCAATTCCGAATACACCTATGAAGACGGCGCGCAACTGATCTGCCCGGAGTGCGCCCACGAGTGGTCCGCCAGTGGCGAAGCCGAAGCGGCCTCCGATGACACCGTGAAAAAGGATTCGGTCGGCAATGTCCTGCAGGACGGCGATACCATCACCGTGATCAAGGACCTCAAGGTCAAAGGCACGTCGCTGGTGGTCAAGGTCGGCACCAAGGTCAAGAACATCCGCCTGTGCGATGGCGACCACGACATCGACTGCAAGATCGATGGCATTGGCCCGATGAAACTCAAATCCGAGTTCGTCAGAAAAGTCTGAATCTGCTGTATTCCATCCCGCGCCTGGCGTGGGATGGTGCTTCGCCCTGCCCCGCATCACCCAGCATTCCCGCGCAGTAGCCAAACGCCAGTCGTTTTGACGTTCAGCAATTTCCCCACAGAAAAAAACACAAACCGCCAATAGACCCTTGCTATTTGACGAATAAGAATTATTCTCATTGAAACCCATCAATGGAGATGAGACTCATGACTTATTTGATCGATGCCTGGCTGGACCGCCCACAGCCCTACCTCAGAATCCTGCATCGGGAAACCGGGGAAGTCTGTGCGGTACTTGAAGAAGAAGCCTTGAACGAACTGCAGGATCAGGGTGATCTGGACGTCAACGGCCTGAGTTCCAGCGAGCCGGTGGTGCTCAAGGAACTGGTGCGCAATCTGTTTCTGTTCTGCTATGCCCGGGCATTGCGCCCGACGAATGAGCTGCATCACAAGATCGAACTATGAGTAACGCTGAAAGCCTCTGTAGGAGCGAAGCTTGCTCGCGAAGCAGGCGACTCGGTTTGAGTTCGAAACCGAGTTGATGCTTTCGCGGGCAAGCCTCGCTCCTACAGGATCAAAGGCTTACCGGTTTACAGAACGTCGAGCAGTTCGACGTCGAATACCAGTACGCTGTGCGGCGGAATGCTGCCAACGCCTTGAGCGCCGTAAGCCAGTTCGCTCGGCACGTACAGACGCCATTTGCTGCCGGCGTTCATCAGTTGCAGGGCTTCGGTCCAGCCAGCGATGACGCCGCCTACCGGGAATTCTGCAGGCTGACCGCGATCGTAGGAGCTGTCGAACACAGTACCGTCGATCAAGGTGCCGTGGTAGTGAGTGCGCACTTGATCTTCACGGGTCGGCTTGGCGCCTTCACCTTGAGCCAGCACTTCGAATTGCAAGCCCGAAGCCAGCGTGGTGATGCCTTCGCGCTTGGCGTTTTCAGCCAGGAAAGCCAAGCCTTCGCCAGCAGCGGCTTCAGCCTTGGCTGCAGCTTCGGCTTGCATGATTTCGCGGATCACCTTGAAGCTGGCGGACATTTCTTCCTGGCCAACACGGCTTTCCTTGCCAGCGAAGGCATCGGTCAGGCCAGCCAGGATCGCGTCCAGGCTAACGCCCGGTGGCGGGTTATCACGCAGCTGGTCGCCCAACTGACGGCCGATACCGTAGCTGACGCGGGTTTCGTCGGTGGACAGATTTACTTCGGACATGACACTGCTCCGCTGTGCGGACGGCCCTGGAACTTGCCGTGCGTGCACAGCGTATCCCGGAGCGCCCGGAATCAAAAGGGCGAGCAGACTAGCACAGATGCCGTCACGTTTGAGCGGCGTCAGCTGTTACGCAGAACGGAAGGTAATCGGTACTTTCGGGCTTTCCTCGATGCTGGCACCGCACATTTCGTCATGAACCGAGGCATGCACAACGTTGAACGACAGCTTGGGAAAGGCATGAAGCAGGTCACGCGCATGCTCGACCGAGCGCAGATGCAATATCTCGCCGTGGGCATCGCGCAATGGATAGGCCGCGCCATGCATCCGAGCCTCCAGCACATAGCTCACGCCGTCCACCGAGATCAGGTTCAGCTCATCGACCTTTCCGGCGACGGCATACGCATTCAACTCTTGCAGGTTCATGAGCGCACCTCACACAGTGGCGAGCCAGGATCCCTACATGGATATGCCTCGACGGGCCAAAGTACAAGCCACAAACGACACCGCCCGTCTGTTTCATACCTCTTCTTGTAGGAGCGAGGCTTGCCCGCGAAGGCGGTGTAACAGACAACACTTATGTCGACTGACACGACCTCTTCGCGGGCAAGCCTCGCTCCTACAAGTGCTATGCAGATCAGTGCTTGGTCAGTTTATCCAGATAGCCCATGGCGAATGCCGAGACCACGAAGGTCATGTGGATGACCACGTACCACTTCAAATGCTCGGGATCGACGTTCTTGGCGTCCATGAAGATCCGTAGCAGGTGAATGGACGAAATCGCCACAATGGACGCCGCGACCTTCATCTTCAACGAAGATGAATCCATGGTGCCCAACCAGTTGAGCTTTTCCTTGCTGTCGTCGATATCCAGCTGGGAAACGAAGTTCTCGTAACCAGAGATCATCACCATCACCAGCAAACCGCCCACCAGCGCCATGTCAATCAGCGACAGCAGGACCAGAATCAGATCCGACTCGGCCATCGAGAACACATTAGGGATGACGTGGAAGACTTCCTGGAAGAATTTCAGTGCCAACGCCAGCAAACCCAGGGACAAACCGAAGTAGATCGGCGCCAGTAACCAGCGGGAGGCGTACATTGCATTTTCGATAAAGCGTTCCATTGAATCTCACACAAGCGGTTGGAAATGGCGGCGAGTATAACAGCCACCTGTTACACCCAGAAACCGCCGGAAAATCCGCAACCTGCGTGTGTGTGACAAAGTTTTTCTGCTAGTGTCCAGATGATTGACAGGTCAGCGACGTCGGACAGGAAGACTGGAAATGGATGTGCGATTGCCGTTAACGAGTGCCGGACTTTGCCTCACGTTACTGCTCGGAGGCTGCTCACCCAGCGATGAGAAACGTCAGGTCAGCCTCGAAGAAAAGATCGCACAGTTCGAACAATCCCTGGAAATGATCGAGGACCCCAAGCTCAAGAATGCCGTGGCCGAGCTCGGTGGTTCGCTGTTGTTACTCGAGCGTGCGCAACTCAAGCTCGACACCAAACCAGTGGTCACCGAATACGGCGAGGACGCCCTCGCCGTGCTCAAGCACTACCCCACGCTCCAGGCGCTGGTCGACACCTACATCAATGGTCTGTTCGTGCTGCACAAGGAATCCAGCTCGGATTACCTGACCGACTTGCAACCGGTATTCCCCTTCAACTTCAACATTCCGGGCGCGTTCCTTTTTCCTCATGGCCTGGAATGGCAATCGGTGACCCTGAGCAACAAGCGCGTCATCGCGTTCCAGCCGGAATGGTCGGAAACCGAACCCGGCATTCAGCTGAGCCCGTCGAGCTCCAACCTGAGCAACCCCGATGATTTGACGGTGACCTACCCCTTCATCGAAGGCCTGGATGTGGACAAGAAGAGCCAACCACAACCGGTGAACCTGCAAGGCAAGGTGGAGGTCATCGCACCGCGCCGGCTCTACAGCTTCAACCTGACGAAAAAGGACGTCGGCCAGACTCGCACCAACGACAATCTCAGTGTCACTTTATTGAAACTGGGCAATAACTACGCCGAAATCGAATTCAGTAACAGCGCGCCGCTGGCCCCCGAGATACGTGACACATCGCTCGCCCCACTGATCGTTCAGGCCAGGGACGCCACCGGGCAATTCCTTTCTCGCTCAGGTGCGATCAACGAAACCGCCGCGCAAATTGCGTTTTATCAGAAACAACTGACAAAAATGCAACAGCAGAAGGCCTGGAGCGAAGCGTTCGAAAAACAGCTCGATAACGAGCAGCGTGCGTTTGAAAAGCAACAAACCCGGCATTACACCAAGGTCTACTTCAATGGCCCGATCGACACGGTCGAGGCCAGCCTGCTGGACTTCTCGGCGGTCACGGTGACCCGCAAGGAACTGGACCTGCCAATACGCCGCTTCGACCCGCACACCACGGAAAAAACCATCCAGCCACTGACCTTGCCAGTGGTGGTGTATGACGACCAGGCTGCGATTTGGCTCAAGGGCGCAACGTTGACCGAAGAACAACTGAAAAAGAGCATCAGCATCAGTCAGTCGGTGGATGACCCGAGTGCCGCGCGCATCGAATTCAATCACCCCAGAAGCTTCAATGACGAATTGCTTGGCACCTCCTTCAATCCCGGCGAAAGCCCGGTGACGTTCTTTACCCAAGACCGAAATGGCCAGCGCGATGGGCCGATCGAGCTGCCGCCGGAGGCGTATCAGGTCGATCCGATACGCGGTGAAATCACCTATGATCTGAACCTGTTTCCCCAAATTCCGGCCTACGCTGTGGGCTCCATGCCGCACTTCCTGGCGACTATCGACAAGCAAATATACGACGCCCGCCAGTTGCCCAAAGGCCTGGAGTTCAAAGGGAATGCGTTGGTGGTTGATCTGAAGCTGTTTCCCGCCCAGGACTGGCGCTTTTTCGCCAAGGACGACAGCGGCAATTACTTGAAAGAGATTCTTTCGGTCAGTCACGACGCGAGCGCGCAAGGCCCGGCGTTATTTGCAGTGCATTACTTCTATGGCCAGCCCACACGTCTGGAAACTTATCAGCGAACCAACCTCACCACCGTGCAATACGGGTTTGAGGTCAAACTCGACAAGGCCGAGCCAGGCAGCCTTGATCAATAGTCTGTTCAGTGCTCGGGCCGAAACTCGGGACCGCTAAGGTTGCGGTAACGACCACCATTGATCTCTCGCAACTGGGCTTGCAGATGCAGGCACCAGATTTGCGGGTCGTCGGCCAGCTCGTAGCCATGCAAGGTCAGACTTTCAACGATGGTGTCGAGGATCGATTCAGCCACGACCGGCCCACGGAACGGGCCTTGAGCTTTGATGGCGGAAGGTTGCTCGCCGGCCATTCCGGCGGCGAAGAGCAAGGTCCACATGCCCGTATCTCCCGCCAGCGGGCGGATAGCACATTCGATACGAGTCACAAGGCCCAGGCATTGACGGGTGAGGCAGAGGTTGCGCGACATGGCGGCGACCCTCGGTAGATCCGGTCTTCAGCCTCCACGGGAAGGCTGTCTCGATCCAGTGATTACTGTCGATATCCTTGAGCAGATAATAGAAGAAAAGTCTGGCTCGTACGCGAACCGAAACCAGAAGGTGCCGAGTGGTCGCCGAGTGAATATTGACGCCATTTTGACGGCGCTTTTTATTTTGCATTGAACACAAAACCCTGTGGGAGCGGGCTTGCTCGCGAAGGCGGCATAACAGTCGACATTAATGTTGAATGTCAGTCAGTCTTCGCGAGCAAGCCCGCTCCCACAGGGGGGTTACGTCAGGCCGGTTTGGCTTCCAGCAAGGCTGCCTGCGCCAACTCTTTTTCGGCTTCCTTGAGGTCTTCCTCGCTGATCATTTCCGCAATCACCCGCAAGCGTTCCACCACCCGCGCGTTGATGCTGCCTTCCGGGAATGCGCCATTCTCATCCGGCGCACCGGCCGGCTCGCCGACCAACAGGCTCAGGGCCTCGTCAGCCTGACGCACCGCGTAGACATGGAACTGCCCCGCGCGCACCGCCGCCAGCACCTTCTCGTCGAGCATCAGCGTGGCGACGTTGGCCTGAGGAATAATCGCCCCTTGCTCACCGGTCAGACCACGAGCCTCGCAGAGTCGGAAGAAACCTTCGATCTTCTCGTTGACCCCACCCACCGCCTGCACTTCACCGAACTGGTTGATCGAGCCGGTAATCGCAAAGCACTGCTTGAGCGGGGTTTTCGACAAGGCCGAGATCAGCGTGCACGCTTCGCCAAGAGACGCGCTGTCGCCGTCGACATAACCGTAGGACTGCTCCAGGGCGATGCTCGCGGAAATCGCCAGCGGGAATTCCTGGGCATAACGGCTGCCCAGATACCCGGTGAGGATCATCACGCCTTTGGAGTGGATCGGCTGGCCGAGGTTGACCTCGCGCTCAATGTCGACGATGCCGCTGCCGCCCGGATAAACCGTGGCGGAAATCCGCGCCGGCACCCCGAAGGCCGAATCACCGACTTCCAGCACCGTCAGCCCGTTGCACTTGCCGACAGCCGCGCCATCGGTGTCGATCAGAATGATCCCCGCCAGCATGTCATCGAGAATCCGCGCCGAAACGCGCCCGGTACGGGTGGCCTTGGCCTTGAGCGCACGCTCGATGTGCCCGGCATCGGTCATGTCGTCGCCCGCCAGGTCGCGAATGAAATCCGCCTCGCTGACCAGCTGGAACAAATCGCCGATCCGCGCCGACAAACGCCCCTGGTGTTCGGCCAGACGCGCGCTGTAAGTCGCCAGACGCGCCACCGCATCGGCGGTCAGCGGCGCCATGCCTTCTTCCGAGGTACGGGTTTTGAGCAACTGGGCGAACTGCTCAAGGCTCTCGTCGACCATCGGGATGTCTTCGTCGAAATCCACCAGGACACGGAACATCTCCTGGAAGTCCGGATCGAGGTCTTGCAGCGTGTAATACAGCTGCCGGGCGCCGATGATGACGACTTTGACCTGCAACGGAATGTGTTGCGGTGTCAGTGTCACGGTGGCCAGACGGCCCAACTCACCCAGAGGCGATTCCATTTTCAGCTTGCGCGATTGCAGGGCGCGCTTCAGCGCATCCCACACGAACGGCTCGCTGAGCATTTTTTCCGCTTCGAGGATCAGAAAACCGCCGTTGGCCCGGTGCAGCGCACCCGGTCGCAGCTGCCGATAGGTGGTGTAGAGCGCCCCCTGATCGGTGCTGTATTCGATGCGGCCAAACAGGTTGTCGTAAGTCGGGTGCGGCTCGAACACCACGGGCGCGCCGCCATTGAGAGGATGACCGACCACCAGGCTCGGGGCGTATTGCTCTTCGAGCATTTTGCGGGCGATGGCGTCGGTCTTGCTGTCGTCCACCAGTTGCTCGACCACCGTCTTGAGCAGGTAAACCTGCATCGCTTGCAGGTAACCGCAAACACCTGCGTTTTCCGCGTACTTTTCCGACAGCGGCGCGAGCAATGGCTGCAAGGCCAGGGTGATGGTTTCTTCGTTGAGCTGCCGCAGTTGATTGTTCGATTCGCGCTTCCATTGCGGCAGGCTGGCGAGTTCTTCGTTCAGCCGCTCTTCCAGCCCGGAAATGTCGTCATGAAAGCGTTCGCGCTCGGCTTCCGGCAACTGGGCGAATTCCGCCTCATCCAGCGCCTTCCCTTCGCTCATCGGGGTGAAGGCGATGTTGCTGCTGTCGCGGTAAAGCGCGACCTCTTTGTCCAGCGCCAGACGCTCGATCACATCCAGTGCACGGTCATAACGCTGGTTGAAAGCGCGGTCGATGGCGCTTTTCTTCTGCTGATAGGACGGGTGCTCGAACACCGCCGGAAAAGTCGCCAGCAGGTTGTCGATCAAACCGTTGATGTCGCCGATGAAGGCACCGGCGGTGCCCGACGGCAATTCCAATGCACGAGGCTCGCGCGGTTCATCGAAATTATTGACGTAGACCCAGTCCGCCGGGGTCTGCAGGCGTTTGCCTTCGGCCTTGAGGTAGCGCTTGACGAACGAAAATCGGCCGGTGCCGGGCTCGCCCATGACGAATACGTTATAACCGGGGCGTGGCATGGCCACACCGAACTGCAAGGCTTCGACCGCGCGTTCCTGGCCAAGCACACCGCGGAAGGGCTCCAGATCATTGGTGGTAGAGAAGCTGAACTGTTCAGCGGAAAACGGACGGGTCAGCGCTTCGGGCGCTAGACGCAAGCTGGCAGCAACAGGATCAGGCATCGGGCTTCCTTACATCAGGCGGGGCAGATAGCGGCATTCTGGCGCTGCCCGTACCTCACTGGCAAGGCGCGCCTCAAGCCAAAGCTCAGACAAATCCTGCGCCTTGGGCCGAGCGGCTCAAAATCAGGGTTTTCAACGAATGTTTCGCAAAAAGTAACGGAACCCCCGGAACATGCCTAAACTCCAAACTGCGCGGCTGGAACGAATAACCGGCCCACTGGCACCATTAGGGGCCAGCACCCTGTCCATTGGTATGCACACAAAGAGAACATAGCTATGAAACGGATTCTTCTCGGTACTCTCTTCACCGCTGTATCCATCAACGCCATGGCTCAGGCGCCAGGCGGTCCGGACTGTGGTTGGGGCAACATGCTGTTCGAAGGTCAGCGTGGCACCCCGGCACACTTCCTGGCATCCACCACCAACGGCACTTCCGGTAACGCAACGTTCGGTATGACCTCCGGCACCAACGGTTGCTCGACCAATGCGTCGCTGACCTATGGCGGCAAATCCTGGATTACCATGAATGGCATGATGAACGAGCTGTCCGAAGACATGGCTAAAGGTCAGGGCGAAGCGCTGACCACTTACGCCGTGGTACTGGGCGTGGCGCCGGAAGACCGTGCGCACTTCGCCGCTGTGACTCATCAGCACTTCCAGCAGATCTTCAGCAAAGCTGACGTGACCGCTGATGACGTGCATACCAACACCCTGGCCGTGCTGAAAAGCGACCCGCGTCTGGCCAAGTACGCCACTCAAGCTTAAGCTCGACCGGCCCGCTCTCTTTGGGAGCGGGTTTTATTTTTTGAACCTGGCCCTTTTGGCCTGCCCCTTTGGGTCTTTGTTTCTTTCGGCTTAAGTTGCTCACTATGCTCAAACGCCTTGCCTGGCTGGCGCTCTGTGTCTGCGCCCCGCTGTCTGCCGCGCCACATATCGACAATCAACGTTTGCAGCAACTGGCCAACGATCCCTTCTGGATTTCCCTGGGGCATTACGAAACCGCCAAGCTCGGTGGCTGGCGCAGCTATGTCAGCGACAAGAAATTCTTTCTCGCCCCCGATGGCAACGAACACCCCGACCGCGAACTGACAGCGACCGTGCAGGCACTGTATGCACCGGCCAGCGCCGGCGAGCAGCATGCTCAATGCGTTTACCCGGCTCGCACCCGCTGGCTCAAGGCGCAACTTGCGCTGAGCGCTCTGCCGACACCGGACTGCGCTGAGTTCAAGCAATGGTTCAAGGACGTTGCGCCCCACAGCGCGGTGATGATTTTCCCGGCAGCCTACCTGAACAGCCCATCGTCGATGTTTGGCCACACCTTGCTGCGCATCGATCAGGCCAATGTGCAGAGCGACAAGACATCGCTGCTCAGTTACGCGATCAACTTCGGCGCCTACATCGAAGGTTCAGACAACAGCATTCTGTACGCCTGGAAAGGCTTGATGGGCGGCTATCCGGGGCTGTTCGCGCTGGTGCCGTATCAGGAAAAGCTCTCGGAATACCGCAGCCTCGAGAACCGCGACCTGTGGGAATACCGCCTGAATCTGACCCAGCAGGAAACCGAGCGCATGGTCGAACACGTCTGGGAACTCAAGCAAATCCAGTTCGACTACTTCTTCTTCGACGAAAACTGCTCCTACCGCCTGCTTGAACTGCTGCAAGTGGCGCGGCCGAGCCTGCAGTTGACCGAGCAATTCCCCCTGACCGCGATCCCTACCGACACGGTCAAAGCGGTGAAAGAAGCCGGGCTGGTGGAGTCGATCGAGTATCGCCCGTCCCGTGAGCGCGAACTGCTAAGCCGTGCCGAGCCATTAACCTCCGAAGAGCAGGCGTGGGTGCTGAAAGTCAGCGCCGATCAGAAGCAATTGCAGGCCCCGGCGTTCAAGGCTCTACCTCGGGACCGTCAGGCGTTGATCATCGATGCGGCTTATCGTCTGGAGCGTTATCGCGCCAACGGTCAGGAGCGTGACCCGCAACGGGCTCAACGCAGTTTCGAATTGCTGCGCGCAATCAATCAAAACCCGCCGCCTGAGCTGGAGATTCCGCAACCCGGCTTGCCCGAGGACGGTCACGAATCCCGCACCTGGCAGGCCGGTATCGGCACCCGGGGCGACAAGGCCTTCGGCGAATATGGCCTGCGCATGGCCTATCACGATCTCAATGACAACATGGAAAGCTTCCCCCTCGGCGCGCAGATCGAAATTCTGCAGATGAAGCTGCGCCAATACGAAGGCAATGACTGGCAGTTGCAGCAACTGGATCTGGCGACCATCCGTTCGCTGACGCCTCGCAATGAGTTGTTGCAGCCGCTGTCGTGGCAAGTCACCGGCGGCCTGGAGCGCGTGCCGGGCAAGCATGACGACGAAACCCTGGTCAGTCATGTCAATGGCGGTGGCGGCGGGACCTGGCAACTGAGTGAGGACATGCTCGGTTTCGCCTTGGGCACCGTGCGTGTCGAGCATAACAACGACTTCGCGGCCTTCATTGCCCCGGCGGCGGGCTTCAACAGCGGCCTGCTGTGGAAAAACCCGCTGGGCAACTTCAGTCTGGAAGCCAAGGGTGATTACTTCACCAATGGCGAAGTGCGCCGCAGCGTGAGCCTGAATCAGCAATGGGAACTGTCGCGCAATCTGGGCGTGCGCCTGAGTGCTCAACGCGAATTCAGCCACCTGGCGTCGCCCGAAAATGAAGTGATGCTTGAGGTTAAGTGGTATCACTATTGATCGTCGCTTAACCGCAAAAGATCGCAGCCTGCGGCAGCTCCTACAGGACCGCATGTCACCGCGCTGTTGTAGGAGCTGCCGCAGGCTGCGATCTTTTGACCTTTCTTTTACTCCCACCCGACAAATCCACTTCTAGACTTCCCTTATAGGCCATTGAACGGTCCAGGAATCCGAGATGTGGCGTTGCGATCGCTCGCAGTAAGTCGTTTACAGACATTCGTCAAAACTTAAAGCCTGTGACCATGGCCCAAACCCTATAACGGGAGAACAGCATGAGCCGCGCCTTCGTCAATGAAGATAACGCTGCCGAGCAAGCCGATCAGCCAGTCGAACGGCAGGTCAGCGCGCAGCCCAATTACGTCACGCCCGCCGGTCTGGCGCAGCTTCAGGCGAAAGTCGCCGAGTTGCAAAGCCTGCTTGATCAGGAAAGCGCCAAAGGTGACCTGGCCGATAAGCAGCGCCAGGCCGACCTCGATCGCGACTGGCGCTACTTCAAACAGCGCCTGCAAAGCGCCCAAGTAGTCACACAGGCCGCCTCGACCGATAAAGTGCAGATCGGCAACTGGGTGACCTTTGCCGACGAACACGATCATCAGCAACGCGTGCAATTGGTCGGAGAAGACCAGGCAGATGCCGCCCATGGCTTGATCAATTGGAGTTCCCCGCTGGGACGGGCGTTGCTCGGGACGCAGGTGGGCGATGAAGTGTTGTGGAAACGACCGGCGGGGGATTTGGTGATTGAGGTGTTGGCCATAGAGGCCGGGTAACGCGATCTCACCTGTAGGAGCTGTCGAGTGAAACGAGGCTGCGATCTTTTCAGGCCCACTCTAATCCCAAGCGGAAGATCAAAAGATCGCAGCCTCGTTTCACTCGACAGCTCCTACAGATGAACAAAAAAACGGAGCCCGAAGGCTCCGTTTTCTATGTAACCAACCTGAAATCAGGCCAGTTTCTTGTGCCGTACGCGGTGTGGCTGGGAAGCCGCTTCGCCGAGGCGTTTCTTGCGATCGGCTTCGTACTCGGTGTAGTTGCCTTCGAAGAACACCGCTTGCGAGTCGTCTTCGTACGCCAGGATGTGAGTCGCGACGCGGTCAAGGAACCACCGATCGTGAGAGATCACAATGGCGGCGCCCGGGAAGTCCAGCAAGGCTTCTTCCAGGGAACGCAGGGTTTCAACGTCGAGGTCGTTGGATGGTTCGTCGAGCAGCAGGACGTTGCCGCCCTCTTTCAGGGTCAGGGCCAGGTGCAAGCGACCACGCTCACCACCGGACAGGTCCTTGACGAACTTCTGCTGATCGCCACCCTTGAAGTTGAAGCGACCCACGTAGGTGCGCGACGGGATCTCGTAGTTGCCGATGCGAATCTGGTCGGAACCCTCGGAGATCTGCTGGAACACAGTCTTGCTGCCATCCAGGTCTTCACGGCTCTGATCGACGCACGCCAGCTGCACGGTTTCGCCGACTTCGATGGAGCCCGAATCCGGTGTTTCCTTGCCCATCAGCATACGGAACAGAGTCGATTTACCGGCACCGTTACCGCCGATCACGCCAACGATGGCGCCTTTAGGCATGGAGAACGACAGGTTGTCGATCAGCACGCGATCGCCGTAGCCCTTGCTGACGTTCTTGAACTCGATGACCTTGTCGCCCAGACGCGGACCGGCCGGGATGTAGATCTCGTTGGTTTCGCTGCGCTTCTGGAATTCCTGCGATTGCATTTCTTCGAAGCGTTGCAGACGAGCCTTGGATTTGGACTGGCGGGCCTTGGCGCCTTTGCGCACCCACTCCAGTTCTTCCTTCATGGCCTTTTCGTGAGCCGACTGCTGCTTGGATTCGGCCGCCAGACGATCGGACTTGGCTTCGAGCCAACCCGAATAGTTGCCCTCGTACGGGATACCGGCGCCGCGGTCGAGCTCGAGGATCCAGCCGGCGACGTTGTCCAGGAAGTAACGGTCGTGCGTGATCGCAACCACGGTGCCTGGGAAATCGTGCAGGAAGTGTTCCAGCCAGGCGACGGAATCGGCGTCCAGGTGGTTGGTCGGTTCGTCGAGCAGCAGCATGTCTGGTGCGGACAGCAACAGACGGCACAGGGCCACACGACGTTTTTCACCACCGGACAGGAATTCGACCTTGGCATCCCACGCTGGCAGACGCAGCGCATCGGCGGCGACTTCCAGTTGGCGATCCAGGTTGTGGCCGTCGCTGGCTTGCAGGATGGCTTCAAGCTTGGCCTGTTCTGCCGCCAGTTTGTCGAAGTCTGCATCCGGTTCAGCGTAGGCCGCGTAAACCTCGTCCAGGCGCGCCTGAGCGTCCTTGATTACGCTGACCGCTTCCTCGACCACTTCACGCACGGTCTTGGTCGGGTCCAGGATCGGTTCCTGTGGCAGGTAGCCGATGTTCAGCTCCGGCATTGGACGGGCTTCGCCCTCGAACTCGGTGTCGACGCCAGCCATGATTTTCAGCAGCGTAGATTTACCCGAACCGTTGAGACCGAGTACGCCGATTTTGGCGCCAGGGAAGAACGACAGCGAAATGTTTTTCAGGATTTCCCGCTTCGGCGGAACAACTTTGCCCAGCCGATGCATGGTGAAGACGTATTGAGCCATGGAGAACCTTGGGTCAGTGACTGATGAATGATTGGAGCGCAGGCAATGCCCGGCCAGGCCATGCGCGTCGTTCGTTTGATGGGTATCAAAGCGTGCGCGCTGAAAAAACCTGATTCTAGGAGCTGGAACGCTCCCGCGTAACCGGCAAAGCTACCTTATTGATAGAAGGCAGTCCAGCCGAGCAGGGGCTGGCACTTCGCCACAACTCAAGGCATGCTAGCCGCCCTTCGGGCGTCCGGCTTATAGTGCACGTCGCGTCAGTCCAGCCAAACCGCAGGATTACAGTTTGTCTAATGTCTCTCCGCCATCGTCCGTGAGCGCACTCAATCCTGCGACCGGCTCGCCCCTGCGCGGAACCTTGAAGGGCGCGCTGGCGACCCTCGTGCTGTTGCTGCTCGCACTGCTGTTCTGGCAGCTGCTGGATCAGCTTCGCGAAACCCAGAAAAACCAGCGCCAGTACACCATCGACTACTCCGCCGACCTGGCTGCGCAAGTCAGCCTCAACATGGCGCTCAATGCCCAGATCGCCCTCAATCTGCTACCGATCATCGAACAACCGCAAAGCGCCGACGAACAGCAGGTGTTGCTGCGCAAACTGCAACAATCGCTGCCCGACCTGCGCAGCCTGGCGCTGCTCAGTCCCTCCGGGAAAATTCTCAGCGACAGTGCCGTCGACAGCCAGGACGCCAATTACCTCAGCGAACTGGTTCAGCGCAGCCGCGCCCAGGCCCACTATTTCAGTAATGCCGACGACGGTTCGGTGGTGCACCTGCTCCTGCATCAGGCCAGCGGCAGCCGCCGCGGTTATTGGGCTCTGCGTCTGACACCGACGTTTTTTTCCTCACTGACCAAACAGGGCGACGTCGGCATCCGCCCCCTGTGGCTGGTGGAAAACCGCCTCAATCATCAAATCATCAGCCGTGATGACGCCCAGCCCTCGGCCAAGCCCGCCGTGTTGACAGCCGACGAACTGGCCAACAGCGTGCTGACAGTCCCTCTGAGCAGCAGCGACTGGCAATTGCGCGGGCTGTTCGACCGCCAACGGGTGCTCGAACAACTACTGCCGGCGTTCATCGGCAAATGCCTGCTGGGCTTGGCCTTCTCCCTGCTGCCGTTCATCGTTCTGCTGAACATTCGTCGCCGTCAACGCCAACTGCATGAAGGCCGCCGACGCTATCAAGACATTTTCGAAGGCACCGGCGTTGCGCTGTGCGTACTCGACCTGTCCGGGCTCAAAAGTGTTTTCGACAACGCTCAACTCAACAGCAGCGGGCAGTTGAAAGCCTGGCTCGAGATACCGGAACAACGCCAGGAACTGTTGCAGGAACTGCGCATCACCGAGGTCAACCAGGTCGCCCTGCAGCTGCTCAATGTCAATTCCTGCGAGCAGGCCTGGAAACTGCTGATCGATGGCTGCCCCTTGAACTGCACGGCCATCGGCAATCAAGTGCTCGAAGCGGTGCTGCACCAGCAGAAACAGCTTGAGCTGGAAATCAAACTCCAGGACGCCAACGGCCGCGACCAGCATTTGTGGCTGGTGCTGCGTCTGCCGGAAGATCAGGCCGACTACAAAGCGGTAATCCTGAGCATCAGCGACATCACCAGTCGCAAGCTCATCGAGTTGTCGCTGCTGGAGCGTGAAGGGTTCTGGTCCGACGTGGTGCGCACCGTACCGGATCATCTGTATGTGCAGGATGTGATCAGCCAGCGGATGATCTTCAGCAACCATCACCTGGGGCAAACGCTGGGTTACAACCGCACCGAGCTGCACCAGATGGGCGAGTACTTCTGGGAAATCCTCTTGCACCCCGAAGATGCCGACTACTACCACCGGTCACGCCAGTCGCAACGTCACGCAGGTTACACCCAACTGATGCAATGCCTGCTGCGTTTCCGCCATCGTGATGGCAAATGGCGGCGTTTCGATATTCGCGAACAGGCCTTGGCGCGGGACAAACACGATCAGGTCACGCGCATCATCGGCGTGGCCAAGGACATCACCGAACAGATCGAAGCCAGTGAGTCCCTGCGCGACAGCGAACAGCGTTACCGGATGCTCGCCGAAAGCATCAGCGACGTGATTTTCTCCACCGACAACAAGATGTCGCTCAACTATGTCAGCCCCTCGGTGCAAGCCGTGCTGGGCTTTGACGCCGACTGGATATTCCAGAACGGCTGGCAATCGACCATCGCCAACCCGCAACAACTGACTGGCATTTACAGCCTGATGGACCGGGTCAGCAAAGCGCTGGATAAACCCGAACAACTGGCGTTGCTGCGCAGTCAGGTACAGACCCAGCTGTTTCTGTTCGACTGCCTGCGGGCCGACGGGCGCAAGATCCCCATCGAGTTGCGTCTGGTGCTGGTCTGGGACGAACACGGCGCCTTCGAAGGCGTGCTCGGGGTCGGTCGCGACATCAGCCAGCAACGTCGTGCCGAAAAAGACCTGCGCATGGCGGCCACGGTATTCGAGCACTCGACCTCGGCGATTCTGATCACTGACCCGGCGGGCTACATCGTCCAGGCCAACGAGGCTTTCAGTCGCGTCAGCGGCTATGCGGTGGCCCAGGTCCTCGACCAGTTGCCGAACATGCTCACTGTCGATGAGCAGCAGGAAGCCCATCTGCGCTATGTGCTCAAGCAATTGCATCAGCACAGCACGTGGGAAGGCGAAGTCTGGCTCAAGCGACGCAACGGCGAGCATTACCCGGCATGGGTCGGGATTACCGCGGTGCTCGACGATGAAGGCGACCTGGCCAGCTACGTGTGTTTCTTCAGCGACATCAGCGAGCGCAAGGCCAGTGAGCAACGGATTCACCGCCTCGCCTATTACGACGCTCTGACCCACCTGCCCAACCGCACGCTGTTCCAGGATCGCTTGCACACCGCGCTGCAATCGGCTGAACGGCAGAAGTCCTGGGTGGTGCTGATGTTCCTCGACCTCGACCGTTTCAAACCGATCAACGACTCCCTGGGCCACGCCGCCGGCGACCGCATGCTCAAGGAAATGGCCACACGCCTGCTCGGTTGCGTCGACGATGACGACACCGTGGCGCGCATGGGCGGCGATGAGTTCACGTTGCTGCTGCAACCGCGGGTCAACCGGGAGATCGCGCTGAACCGGGCGATTCATGTGGCCGAACAGATCCTTGCCAGCCTGGTAAAACCGTTCGTGCTGGAAGGCCGCGAGTTCTTTGTCACTGCCAGTATCGGCATCGCCCTGAGCCCTCAGGACGGCAGCGAACTCAGTCAGCTGATGAAGAATGCCGACACCGCGATGTACCACGCCAAGGAGCGTGGCAAGAACAACTTCCAGTTCTATCAGGCCGACATGAACGCCAGCGCCCTGGAGCGTCTGGAGCTGGAAAGCGACTTGCGCCATGCCCTGGAGCAAAACGAATTTGTGCTGTACTACCAGCCGCAATTCAGCGGCGACGGCAAACGCCTGACCGGCGCCGAAGCCCTGCTGCGCTGGCGCCATCCGCGACGCGGTCTGGTGCCGCCGGGGGATTTCATTCCGGTACTCGAGGAGCTCGGGCTGGTGGTGGATGTCGGCGACTGGGTGATCAGCGAAGCCTGCCGTCAGCTCAAGACCTGGCATCAAGCCAAAGTGCGGGTGCCGAAGGTCTCGGTGAATATTTCGGCCCGACAGTTCTCCGACGGGCAGCTCGGCACGCGGATCGCCACCATCCTCAATGAAACCGGCCTGCCGCCGGCATGCCTGGAGCTGGAACTGACCGAAAGTATCCTGATGCGCGAAGTCAGCGAGGCGATGCAGATCCTCGCCGGGTTGAAAAACCTCGGCCTGAGCATTGCGGTCGACGACTTCGGCACCGGTTATTCATCGCTCAACTACCTCAAGCAATTCCCGATCGACGTGCTGAAAATCGACCGCACCTTCGTCGATGGCCTGCCCTCGGGCGAACAGGATGCGCAAATTGCCCGGGCGATCATCGCCATGGCCCACAGCCTCAATCTGGCGGTGATCGCCGAAGGCGTGGAAACCCACGAGCAACTCGACTTCCTGCGTGAGCATGGTTGCGATGAGGTTCAGGGATATCTGTTTGGACGACCGATGCCAGCGAGCCGGTTCGAGGCGCAGTTCAGCAATGATGCCCTCTTCATGTTTGACTGACTCTTGTAGTGAGGCTGGCGGCCCCTTCGCGGGCAAGCCTCGCTCCTACGGATATCACCGTCTGTAGGAGCGAGGCTTGCCCGCGAAGGGGCCTGCCCAGACACCGCAAATCCTGCGCATGAACACCACTTGTCTGCGACATGATGTCCTTTCATATGCCATCTAAAACCCATTGGGTTAGAATGCCTCCCTTTTCTGCCCCGATCCTTGAGGACCGCCATGTTCAGCCGTGATTTGACTATTGCCAAGTACGACGCCGACCTTTTTGCCGCCATGGAGCAAGAAGCTCAGCGCCAGGAAGAACACATCGAGCTGATCGCTTCGGAAAACTACACCAGCCCTGCGGTGATGGAAGCTCAAGGCTCGGTACTGACCAACAAGTACGCCGAAGGTTATCCGGGCAAGCGCTACTACGGTGGTTGCGAGTTCGTCGACATCGTCGAGCAGCTTGCAATTGATCGTGCCAAAGAACTGTTCGGCGCCGATTACGCCAACGTTCAGCCACACGCCGGTTCCCAAGCCAACAGCGCCGTTTACCTGGCCCTGCTGCAAGCGGGCGACACCATTCTGGGCATGAGCCTGGCCCACGGCGGTCACCTGACCCACGGTGCCAGCGTTTCGTCCTCCGGCAAGCTGTACAACGCTGTTCAGTACGGTATCGATGCCAACGGCCTGATCGACTACGACGAAGTCGAGCGTCTGGCGGTTGAGCACAAGCCAAAAATGATCGTGGCCGGTTTCTCTGCCTACTCGCAGATCCTCGACTTCCCGCGTTTCCGCGAAATCGCTGACAAAGTTGGCGCTTATCTGTTCGTCGATATGGCTCACGTGGCCGGTCTGGTCGCCGCTGGCGTCTACCCGAACCCGGTTCCATTCGCTGACGTCGTGACCACCACCACGCACAAGACCCTGCGCGGTCCACGTGGCGGCCTGATTCTGGCTCGCGCCAACGCCGACATCGAGAAGAAGCTGAACTCCGCGGTATTCCCAGGCGCCCAGGGCGGCCCGCTGGAGCACGTGATCGCTGCCAAGGCGATCTGCTTCAAGGAAGCGCTGCAGCCGGAGTTCAAGACCTACCAGCAACAAGTGGTGAAAAACGCCCAGGCCATGGCCGGCGTATTCATCGAGCGCGGTTTCGACGTGGTGTCCGGCGGTACTCAGAACCACCTGTTCCTGCTGTCGCTGATCAAGCAGGAAATCTCCGGTAAAGACGCCGACGCCGCACTGGGCAAAGCGTTCATCACCGTGAACAAGAACTCGGTACCGAACGATCCACGCTCCCCGTTCGTCACCTCCGGTCTGCGTTTCGGTACCCCGGCTGTGACCACTCGCGGCTTCAAGGAAGCAGAGTGCAAAGAGCTGGCCGGCTGGATCTGCGACATCCTGGCAGATCTTTCCAACGAAGCGGTGATCGACGCCGTTCGTGAGAAGGTCAAGGCTATCTGCAAAAAGCTGCCGGTATACGGCGCTTAATTGCCCCGCAAACCGCAGTAATGAAAAAACCGGTCAGTGATGGCCGGTTTTTTTCGTCCGCCATAAAGATCAAAAGATCGCAGCCTTCGGCAGCTCCTACCAGAGGTTGCGTACATTCGCGAAACCACGGGTGTAGACGGTTTCTGTGAGCTGCCGAAGGCTGCGATCTTTTGATCTTGAACGGGAGCGGCACCACTGGTCAGACCGGTCATGCCAATTTTGCTATTTCCACTTGTAATCCTAAAAAAACCCAGCGTAGACTGCGCCTGCACTGGACATACCGGTAAGACCACAATAATTAAGTCCTGAATCTGATGCGCGAAGCGCACGGCAACCAGGACACCGACCAGGATTCCTCCCATGCTCAGATGGTGCTCGCGTTCAATCTTCCTCCAAGTGGTTCTCGGACTGGTGCTCGGCATCGTCTGCGGGCTGACCCTTCCTGAATACTCCGCCCAGCTCAAACCACTCGGCGACGGTTTCATCAAACTGATCAAGATGCTCATTGGCTTGATCGTGTTCTGCGTGGTGGTCAGTGGCATCAGCGGTGCCGGCGACCTGAAGAAGGTCGGACGCATCGGCCTTAAATCGGTGATCTACTTTGAAATCCTGACCACCATCGCCTTGGTGATCGGCCTGGTGTTTGCTTTCACTACCGGCATCGGCAGTGGCGCGAACATTCATCTGGACCAGCTCTCCGCCGCCGATATGGGCGACATCGCCCAGCGCGGTCAGCACATGCACACCACCACTCAGTTCCTGATGGGCCTGATTCCGACTTCGGTGATCGGCGCCTTCGCAGAGAACAATATTCTGCAAGTCCTGCTGTTTTCGGTGCTGTTCGGCAGTGCGCTGAACCTGGTGGGCGAAGCAGCGTCGGGTATTTCCCGGTTGATCAATGAGCTGAGCCACGTGATCTTCCGCATCATGGGCATGATTGTGCGCCTGGCACCAATCGGCGTATTCGGCGCCATTGCCTTCACCACCAGTAAGTATGGCCTGGACTCGCTGCAACACTTGGGCAATCTGGTCGGCCTGTTTTATCTGACCTGTGTGGCGTTTGTGACATTGATTCTTGGCTTGGTGATGCGCCTTTCGGGCCTGAAGATGTGGCCGTTGCTCAAGTACCTGCGCGAAGAACTGATGATCGTCATGGGCACCGCCTCCTCTGACGCCGTGCTGCCACAAATCATGCGCAAGCTTGAGCATCTGGGCATCGGCAGCTCCACGGTCGGGCTGGTGATTCCGACCGGGTACTCGTTCAACCTTGATGGCTTTTCGATCTACCTGACCCTGGCCATTGTGTTCATCGCCAACGCCACCGGCACGCCGCTGGCCATGACTGACCTGCTGACAATTCTGCTGGTGTCGCTGATCACCTCCAAAGGTGCCCACGGGATTCCCGGCTCAGCACTGGTGATTCTCGCCGCGACACTGACGGCGATCCCGGCGATTCCGGTGGTCGGCCTGGTGCTTGTATTGGCGGTGGACTGGTTCATGGGCATCGGCCGGGCTCTGACCAACCTGATCGGCAACTGCGTCGCCACCGTGGCCATCGCCCGTTGGGAAAAAGACATCGATATCCAACGCGCAAACAAGGTGCTGTCCGGCCAGCAGGGTTATACCTTCCAACCGAGAAAACCGGTTGCCCCGGCGCACCAGCAGGAGTTTTGAATAATCGCCGTGCCTGCCCAAGGGCAGGTACGGTTATCAATCGTTATGGATGCTCATGGAGCGAACAGTGATTACCTCGTCAACCGTTGTAAATTCAGTCGTAGAAAAGCTTCGGGCCGCGCTGGCCCGCGGTCAGTGGCGCTCCGGCGAAATGCTGCCGGGCCAGCGTGAACTGGCCGAACAACTGGGCATCAGCCGCCCGAGCCTGCGCGAAGCGGTCATCGTGCTGGAAACCCTCGGGCTGGTGCGCTCCATGCCGGGTAAAGGCGTGGTGGTGCTGGAAGCCAATCTCAGCGACAGCCAAAGCCACGAGAGCGCGGTAGCCGGGGCCAGCCTGGAAGACTTGCTGCAACTGCGCTACACCCTCGAACCGTTCATCGTCGGCCTGGTGGCGCAGTCCATCAGCAGCAAGGAAGTCGGGCAACTGCGTCTGACCCTGATGGACATGCGCGAAGCCCTTGAGGCCAACGACAGCGAGGCCGGCGTGAACGCCTACATCGCGTTCCACGAGGAGCTGTTCACCCTGACCTCGAACCCGATTTTCCAGAGCGTGGTGCAACAGACCAGCAATGCCCTCAAGCAAAGCGCCGACGTGCTGCGCAATTCGCCGGAACATCTGGCTGAACGCCTTGAAGAAAACGAAGCCGTCGTACGAGCTATCCGCAGCAAAAACAGCGCCCAGGCCAGCGCCGAGATGCGTCGACACATCCTTCGGGAAGGTCAACGGATGGGCATCGAATTGAACATCCCGGACGACCACCTCGGCAGTTGAACCCCTCTTCGAACTGGAGACAGGCCATGAACAGCTTCGCCTCACCACAGATATTCACTGCCCTGCCCTTTTCCCGAACGGCCCCCGGGAAACCGCCAGCGGATGATCTCTATTCACGGATCTTCGACGCCATTCTCGAACAGCGCATTCATTCCGCCAGTCGTTTTACTGAAGACAGCCTGGCGCAAATGTTCAGCGCTCGACGCAGTGACATTCGCGGCGTGCTGACGCAGCTGTCCCATCAGCAGATCATTATCCTTCGCACCAACCATCGTCCCCGAGTCGCCGCCCCCGATGTCGAGCAGACTCGGCAGACGCTGCATGCTCGACGACTGACCGAAATCACGCTGGTTCGACTGGCCTGCCAGCAACCTCGCCTGCAAGACTTGAAACGCCTGCGTGCCTTGATCGACAGCGAACGCCAATGCACGGCGCGTGGTCCGGCCATTCGATTGTCTGGGGAATTTCATCTGCAACTGGCCGAAATGGCGGGGAACGCACCGTTGGCGCATTTTCTCGGGAGTCTGGTGCCGCTGACGTCGTTGGCGATTGCGCAGGTTGATGCGCAGGCGGAAGGTTATTGCGCCTGGCAGGAGCATGAAAGGATTTTGAATGCGGTTGAGTGCGGGGATGTGGCAATGGTAGTGACGTTGATGACCCGGCATCTTGATCATTTGGAAGAGACATTACTGAACTCAGAACCGGTATTTAGCCGAAATCGTGTTGCCGGTTAGATCGCCTTCGCGGGCAAGCCTCGCTCCTACAGATGATCGGATGACCACAAATTTGCGGTCCACACTAAACTGTAGGAGCGAGGCTTGCCCGCGAAGACGTCATCATTGACGAACACAACGTTTCAATCCGCCGCAACCCGCGCAAACCCCTCACGAATTTTCTCTTCCGGCAAATCATCGGCAATGAACACGATCACGCTTTCGCGTGTTTCATCATCGGCCCATTCCGTATCCCAGTCGAAACCATAGAGCTTCAGCACGCCCTGAAACACCATGCGCCGCGATTCCCCCAGAATGTTCAAAACACCTTTATAGCGCAGCAGTTGCTTGCCATGGTCTTCCAGCAGTTCGTTCATGAACTCACTGAGTTTGTCGATATCCAGCGGCTTGTCGGTGCGTAATACCAGGCTGGAGATACGGTCGATGGACGGCGCCTTGCTCACTGGACGCAAACTCATCCCACCGCCGAGATCGGCATTGAGGTTGAAGCCGCGCACGTCGAGCAGTTCGGCCAGATCGATCCTGCCGTGATCGACCACACGGATCGGCGCGCGACGGTTGATGCGCGTCAGGCGCTCGCTGAGGGCGGTGAAGGTCGGCTCGTCCACCAGATCGCGCTTGCTCACCAGCAAGCGGTCGGCAAAACCGATCTGCGCCTGGGCGATGGTCTGGGTCAGGTGCAGGTCGGCGTGGGCCGCGTCCACCAAGGTGATGATGCCGTCGAGGATGTAGCGCTCACGCAGTTCTTCGTCGATGAAAAAGGTCTGCGCCACCGGGGCCGGATCGGCCAGGCCGGTGCATTCGATGACCAGACGATCGAAGGCGATTTCGCCGCTGTCCAGGCGTTCGAGCAACAGGTACAGCGCCTTGGTCAGGTCGGTATGGATGGTGCAGCAGACGCAGCCGTTGGACAGCGTCATCACTTGCACTGGCTCGTCGCCCAACAGTTGGGTGTCGATACCGGCGTCACTGAATTCGTTTTCGATCACGGCGATTTTCAGGCCGTGCTCGGCTTTGAGCAGATGGCGCAGCAGCGTGGTTTTGCCGGCGCCTAGAAAGCCGCTGAGGATTGTTACTGGAATGGGAGAGGACAAACTGGATCTCCTTCTACTACACAAAAAAAGGGAGCGGTCCTGTGGGAGCGAGCTTGCTCGCGATGGCATCACCTCGGTGTTGCGATATACCGAGTTGCCTGCATCGCGAGCAAGCTCGCTCCCACAAAAGCCCGCTCCACATTACATCTGATAACCCGCCGCTAGTAGATCAACAGCACTTCGGCCCACCCTTGCCACCGTAACGGGCTTCCTGACGTTCGCGAAAGAACATCTCGTAGCTCATCACCGGTTTGTCCGGGTGTTTGGTTTGCATATGCTCGACGTAGTTGTCGTAGTCGGGCATGCCGACCATCAGGCGCGCGGCCTGACCGAGGTATTTACCCAGGCGACTCAGGTCATTGAACATGGTGCAATCCTCGATTAAGCATCCGGCTGAGCCTGGAACGGCGATTCTTTATCCGTACGTTCTTTTTTACCCCAGGCAGCTATACCGACCTTGAGCGCATAGAACAGGATGCTGAACACCACCAACAGGAACAGCACCGTCAGCGTTGCGTTGGTGTAGGCGTTGTAGATCACGTGCTGCATCTGCTCGACGCTCTTGGCCGGGGCCAGAATCTGCCCATTGGCCAACGCATCGCTGTATTTCTTCGCCAGCGACAGGAAACCGATGGCCGGGTTGGCGTCGAACAGCTTGATGAAGCCTGCGGTGGTGGTGCAGATCAGCAACCAAACGGCTGGCAGCATGGTGACCCAGATGTAGCGTTGGCGTTTCATTTTGATCAGCACCACGGTTGCCAGCATCAGTGCGATACCCGCCAGCATCTGGTTGGAGATACCGAACAGCGGCCATAAGGTGTTGATGCCACCCAGCGGGTCGATCACGCCTTGGTACAGCAGGTAACCCCACATCGCCACGCAACCGGCGGTTGCGATCAGATTGGCGGTCCAGGACTCGGTGCGTTTCAGCGCCGGTACGAAGGAGCCGAGCAAATCCTGCAGCATGAAACGCCCGGCACGGGTGCCGGCGTCGACTGCGGTCAGGATGAACAGTGCTTCGAACAGGATCGCGAAGTGGTACCAGAACGCCATGGTGTTTTCACCCGGCAGCACACTGTGCAGGATCTGCGCGATACCGACCGCCAGGGTCGGCGCACCACCGGCACGGGCCAGGATGGTGGTTTCACCGATGTCCTTGGCCACTGCTTGCAGGGCTTCCGGCGTAATCGCGAAACCCCAGCCGCTGACGACTTGTGCGACAGCCACCACGTCACCACCGACGACCGCCGCCGGGCTGTTCATGGCGAAGTACACGCCTGGCTCGATCACCGAAGCGGCCACCATTGCCATGATGGCGACGAAGGATTCCATCAACATGCCGCCGTAACCGATGTAGCGGGCGTTAACCTCGTTATCCAGCAACTTCGGCGTGGTGCCGGAGGAGATCAGCGCGTGGAAACCCGACACCGCGCCACAGGCGATGGTGATGAACAGGAACGGGAACAGACCGCCCTTCCACACCGGCCCGGTGCCGTCGATAAACTGAGTCAATGCCGGCATTTTCAGCTCGGGCATGGTGATCAGAATGCCGATCGCCAGCGCAACGATGGTACCGATTTTAAGGAAGGTCGACAGGTAATCGCGAGGCGCCAGAATCAGCCACACCGGCAACACCGCCGCCACGAACCCGTAGCCGATCAGCATCCAGGTGATCTGGATGCCGGTGAAGGTAAAGGCTTTGGCCCAGACCGGGTCAGCGGCAATCTGCCCGCCCAGCCAGATCGAACCCAGCAGCAATGCCACGCCGATCACCGAGATTTCACCGATGCGACCCGGGCGGATGTAGCGCATGTAAATGCCCATGAACATCGCGATCGGGATGGTCGCCATCACCGTGAAAATACCCCACGGGCTTTCGGCCAGCGCCTTGACCACGATCAGCGCCAGCACCGCGAGGATGATGATCATGATCAGGAAGCAGCCAAACAGCGCGATGGTCCCGGGGATGCGGCCCATTTCCTCACGAACCATGTCGCCCAGGGAACGACCGTTGCGGCGGGTGGACATGAATAGGACCATGAAGTCCTGAACCGCGCCCGCCAGCACCACCCCGGCAATCAGCCAGAGCGTACCGGGCAGGTAGCCCATCTGTGCCGCCAATACCGGACCGACCAGCGGCCCCGCGCCAGCGATGGCCGCGAAGTGGTGACCGAAGAGGATGTGCTTGTTGGTCGGCACGTAGTCCAGACCGTCATTGTTGAGCACGGCGGGTGTAGCCCGACGCGGATCGAGTTGCATCACATTGTTGGCGATGAACAGGCTGTAGTAGCGATACGCGACCAGATAAATGGCCACGGCGGCGACCACAATCCACAAGGCGTTGATCGCCTCGCCCCGGCGCAATGCCACTACGCCCAGGGCGCACGCTCCCAGGATTGCCAGCAGCAGCCAGGGTAAGTGGCGTAGCAGGCTATTATTATTTTTCATTTTATGATTCCAGCCAGAGTGGACAAGAAAGACAGCCATCCGGAGTTTAGCGCTACTGGCCTCAAAGGCCACCCCCAACGTTGGTCTAGACCCTTCTTTTAAGGGATTGCGCGGTGCCCGTGGCGGTTCACGCACAGCCCGGTCTATAGTCATTGCACCATGCACAAAGGGTCAGGCCATGAGCGAACAGCATTCCGATCGTCGCCGTTTCAAGCGCATTGCCTTCAATGCACAGACCGAACTGAGCCAGAACGGGCACCGTTGGCCGGTGCAATTGCTCGACCTATCGCTCAAGGGCATGCTGATTCAGCGTCCCGAGCCTTGGCTTGGTAATCGGGAGCAGACGTTCTCGGTCGACATTCATCTGAGCGATGACATCGAGATCAAAATGGATATGGAGCTGACCCATGAAGATCAGGGGCAGCTCGGGTTTGTCTGCAAACACATCAGCCTGGAATCGATTGAGCGCCTGCGGCGATTGATCGAACTCAATCTGGGAGATCCCCGGGAATTGGAGCGGGAGCTGGGCGCACTGATCGAAATCTGAAGACACGACGCAATACCTGTGGGAGCCGGGCTTGCCCGCGATGGCGATTTTAGTCCCACCACAAATGTCGACTGACTAACCCCTATCGCGGGCAAGCCCGGCTCCCACAGGATTGTGTGTTGCTTGCAATTATTCAAACAACGCGTCGAGCGCCTGCTCCAGACGCGTCACGGCAATAATCTGCAACCCCGGCGGCGCCTCTTTCGGTGCGTTGCCCTTGGGCACGATGGCGCGCTTGAAGCCGTGCTTGGCTGCCTCTTTCAAGCGTTCCTGGCCACTCGGCACCGGACGCACTTCACCCGACAAGCCTACTTCGCCGAACACCAGCAGATCATGGGGCAACGGCCGGTTGCGCAAACTGGACATGACCGCCGCCATCAGCGCCAGGTCGGACGCCGTTTCCAGCACCTTCACCCCACCGACCACGTTGAGGAACACGTCCTGATCATGAGTCGGAATGCCGCCGTGGCGATGCAACACCGCCAACAACATGGCCAAGCGATTCTGATCCAGACCGAGCGTCACCCGGCGTGGGTTGGCCATATGGCTGTCGTCCACCAACGCCTGGACTTCCACCAGCATCGGCCGGGTGCCTTCCCACGTGGCCATGACCACGCTGCCTGGGACTTCTTCCTGGGCGCGGGTCAGAAAAATCGCCGACGGGTTAGAGACTTCTTTCAGGCCCTTGTCGGTCATACCGAACACGCCCAACTCATTCACCGCACCGAAACGGTTTTTCACCGCCCGCAGCAGACGCAGGCGGCCATCGGATTCGCCTTCGAAATACAGAACAGTGTCGACCATATGTTCCAGTACTCGAGGGCCAGCCAGCGCGCCTTCTTTGGTGACATGGCCCACGAGGAAAATCGCCGTGCCGCTTTGTTTGGCGTAACGCACCAGCAACGCCGCACTTTCGCGCACCTGGGAGACGCCCCCCGGTGCCGATTGCAGTTGCTCGGTGAAGATCGTCTGAATCGAGTCGATCACCATCACCTTGGGCTTTTCCTGCCGGGCCGTGGCGATGATGGTTTCGATGCAGGTTTCGGTCATCACCCGCAGCTGATCCTGAGGCAAGCCCAGCCGCCGGGCGCGCATGGCCACTTGTTGCTGGGACTCTTCGCCGGTGACATACAGCGCCGGCATGCTCTTGGCCAGGTTGCACAAGGTTTGCAACAAAATGGTCGACTTGCCGATGCCGGGATCACCACCGATCAACACCACCGAGCCATCCACCAGGCCGCCGCCCAGAACGCGATCCAGCTCGCTGGACGCCGTGGAAAACCGCGGAATCTCTTCGACGCTGACTTCGGCCAGGGTCTTGATCTGCGCCTGCTGACCAGTCCAACCGGTGCGACCACTGGGGGCTGCAGCGCCGCCGCTCTCCACCATGGTTTCGGTCAGCGTGTTCCAGGCCCCGCATTCGCCGCACTGGCCGGCCCACTTGGGGAAGGTTGAGCCACACTCGGTGCAGCCGTACATGCGCTTGGCCTTGGCCATCTGAACTCCCGGCAAAAACCGCGATGATAGCTCAGCTCGCGCGGATCAGCGCGGCGGCGCCGTACGGATTTCACCGCTGGCCAGACGCGCGGCACTATTGCCCAGCGGGTCTTCGGCATCTATGTCCGCCCCTTTGGCCTTGAGTGCATCCAGCAACTCGACGCGTTTGAACAACCCGGCATACATCGCGGCAGTCTGCCCTGCGCCGTTGCGTTGATCGGGGTTGCAATGGGCACCCAGCAAGGTCCTGGCAATCTGCATTTCGCCTTTGAAAATCGCCCCCATCAATGCCGTATTGCCACGTTGGTCCTGAGCACAGGCGTCCGCTCCGGCATCGAGCAATCGATCTACCGCGGCACTCTGGCCGTGATAGGCGGCCAGAATCAGCGCGGTGTAACCCTTGCCATCGCGGATATCGAGGGAATAGCCGGCTTCGATGAAGGTCTCGAGCATCGGCACATCGCCCCGTCGAGCAGCATCGAAGTAGTAATCCTGTAATTGGGCTTTCAGCGCCGCAGGGTCATTCGAGGCTTGCGCGTCATACCCGACGAACACACTGAGCGACCAGCACGCCAGAATCACAGACAGATAAAAACGCATGACAGAGCTCCTTGATCAAACGGGACCTCGCGTGAGGTCCCGCTTCAGGCGGATGGATCAGTCAACCAGTTTGGCCGCCAGCGCCTTGACCCGAGCCAGATCACCCTTGGCTACTTTGGCCACTCCGGTCCCGTATTCCGGGTCGGCCTTGTAAAGGAAGGACAGGATGATGTGCTTGCTCTCATCATCGGTGGTGGCCAGTGAGCCGCCGAAGCTGTCGATCAGATCCTGACGTTCCTTCGGGTTGAACGAGCGATACAGATCGCCGGCCTGTTTGAAGTTCTGCTCACGCTGAATCTTCACCTGCTGTGTGCTGCCCGACAGCGCCGACTGGCTGTAACGCGCGGTTTGCGGTTCTTCACGGGACAGCAGGCGACTTGGCTGGTAATTCACGCCTGTGCTGCTGGCACCGATGTTCATTGCGCCATCCTGATTACCATTGTTCACGGCGACTTTGGGGGCGTTGATCGGCAACTGCAGAGCGTTGGCCCCCAGACGATACAGCTGGGTATCGGCATACGAGAACACTCGTCCTTGCAATAAGCGATCTTCCGAAGGTTCGATACCCGGAACTAAATTGGCCGGGGCCATGGCCACTTGTTCGGTTTCCTGGAAAACATTCGCCGGATTACGGTTCAACACCATTTGTCCAACTTTTCGCTCAGCAATTCCGGGCCATATCTTGGTCGCGTCCAACGGATCGAAATCAAACTTGGACAAGTCTTGTGGATTTAGAACCTGGATGTACAAGTCCCATTTCGGGAAGTCACCCTTGTTAATATGTGAAACCAAGTCGTTAGTCATATGACTGTAGTCTTGACCTTGAACACCCGTCACTTCTTTAGGGTCAAGATTTTTTATCCCCTGCAAACTTTTCCAGTGAAACTTTACATAGTGCACATCGCCTTTGGCATTAACTAACTTGTAGGCATGTACACCGTTGCCATCCATCTCCCGATAACTGGCCGGGGTGCCGGAGTTGGAATATAACTCGGTCAAGGTGCGAGTGGCTTCTGGAACATGAGAGAAGAAGTCGAAACGACGGGAGTCGTCGTCAAGATTGGTGCGTGGGTCCGGCTTGAAGGCGTGGACCATGTCCGGAAACTTGATCGCGTCACGAATGAAGAAGGTCGGAAAATTGTTGCCGACCAGGTCCCAGTTGCCGTCTGCGGTGTAGAACTTGGTAGCGAACCCCCGCGGATCACGCAAGGTTTCCGGCGAATGGTTGCCATGGACCACCGCAGAGAAACGCACAAATACCGGCGTGTTCTGACCGCCGGCAAATACCTTGGCCTTGGTCAGATCACTGAGGTCGTCGGTCACGGTGAATGTGCCATGGGCGCCAGTGCCACGGGCATGCACCACGCGTTCCGGAATGCGTTCACGGTCAAAACGCTGGAGTTTCTGGATCAGTTGTATGTCTTGCAACAGCACCGGCCCGGTCGCGCCAGCGGTTTGCGAGTTCTGGTTGTCGCCGACGGCGGCGCCGTTATCGCGGGTCAAGGTCGCGGCATTGACGGAGAAGGACAGCACGCTGGCGGCCAGAACGCCAAGGGTGCGAGGGAAGGGAAAAGCCCCGAGGCCAAGGGGAGTTGTCATGGAAGTTTCCTCTGATTTTATAAGGCGCATCCAGGTGCGCCCCACAGAGGCTAGTGACCCAAAGGCCAAAACATAAATAGAAATTGCGCACCGAGCCGATAGCGAAAAGGTTCTGGAAAGCCCGGTCTAGAGCGGGTAATCGCGCGCGACTGGTGGCACTTTGTAAACTAATTGCCGGAAGATCTGTCGATAAGAGCGAGCATTGTAAGACGGTGTTTCGAGCATGAGCCGTTCTGCTGATTTACACTGCGTTCACCAACCTCATCTGTAACAAGGAAATAACCTATGGGCGTGATAAGTGAGTTCAAGGCCTTCGCGGTCAAAGGTAATGTGGTCGACATGGCCGTAGGTATCATCATCGGTGCCGCCTTCGGCAAAATCGTTTCGTCGTTTGTCGGCGACGTGGTGATGCCGCCCATTGGCTTGCTGATCGGTGGCGTGGACTTCAGTGACCTGGCCGTTACGCTCAAGGCTGCCAACGGTGATGTGCCAGCGGTGGTGCTGGCCTACGGTAAGTTCATCCAGAGCCTGATCGACTTCATCATCGTCGCCTTCGCGATCTTCATGGGCGTCAAAGCCATCAACCGTCTGAAACGCGAAGAGGCCGTTGCGCCAACCCTGCCGCCGGTTCCGACCAAGGAAGAAGAGCTGCTGGAAGAGATTCGCGATCTGCTCAAGGCCCAGAACAATCAGCCCTGATGACAGATCACACGGTACAAACGGCGCCTTCGGGCGCCGTTTGTTTACCAGTAGTTCTCCACTGCCACTTGGCCGGGCCGTCGACTGAGGCTCAAGTGCATGTCTCGTTGTTTCAGTAACTTGCGCGTGTCATCGATCATCTGTGGATTACCGCAGAGCATCACCCGCGAATGCTCGGCTGTCAGCGCTACACCAGCCGTTCGCTCCAGTTCGCCACTTTCTATGAGCGTCGTGATCCGCCCATTCAAGGCGCCCGGATGCTGTTCGCGGGTGACGGTGGCAATGAACTGCAGCTTGTGCGCGTACTCGGCCAGATAATCGCGTTGCGCCAGCCCTGTAATCAGCTCCTGATACGCCAATTCCCGCGCTTCGCGCACGCTGTAGACCAGATTGATGCGCTCGAATTTTTCCCAAACCTCGAAGTCCTGCAAGATCGACAGAAATGGCGCCAGCCCCGTGCCTGTGGATAACAACCAGAGGTCACGGCCATCGACGAAGCGATCGAGCGTCAGATAACCAAAGGCCTGCCGATCGACCAGCAGCGTATCGCCGACTTCCAGCCGGCCCAGTTCACTGGTGAACTCCCCTCCCGGCACGACAATGGAGAAGAACTCCAGGAATTCGTCATAGGGGGACGAGACCATGGAATAAGCCCGCCACACCGTACTGCCGTCCACCCTGGTCACGCCCAGCCGAGCGAATTGCCCAGCGCGAAAACGAAAGCCCGGATCCCGGGTGGTCCGCAGGGTGAACAGGTTTGGAGTCAACGGCTGGACGTCGAGCAGTGTCTGGCGTGTGAATTTTTCTGCACTGGCAGTCATGGGTCGCTCCATTCAACAGATAACGCCAGTGTCCCGCAAAGCAGGTGGCATAAACACCGGTGATTTGTAATGGCTTTTGCCCCTTTCATTAACAGCCCCCTACAATTCTAATTTCCGTTAGTAACAGACCTAAGAACCGGTTATGCAGTTGCAAGCTTCTTCAAGAGCGAAAAAATCCAGCACACAAGTGGGAATTCTCCTACACTCGTGGCGTGCCCGGATCTTGGATCCAATCAGCGCCAACGCAAGTAAGTCCGCAATGGAGTTACCCAATGAAAGTGTGGAAGGAATCACAGTTAACGCAGCTTTCTTACGCTCAGAAAATAGAGACCGCCTACGAGATTTCTCTCAATCTCGTTAAAAATCTTGGCTTTAATTTCTGTGCATTTTCAATAACATCCCAAGTAAGGGGGATACGCCGCAATACGATAAATCTGAATAATTATCCCAGCGAATGGAACACGAAATATGAACAAGAGCATTTCAGTGAGGTCGATCCGGTACTGGCCCATTGCAATCGTTCTGAATTACCGATTCTTTGGCAGGAAGAAATCTTCTGCAAGACACCAACACTGCGGCAAGCACAAAAACAGCAAGGGCTGCGCTATGGCTGGTCCCAATCCGTTCATGATGAGAACGGCCTTTGCAGCATGCTGAGCCTGGCCAGAAGCCACTGTCCGATTACTACGCATGATCTGTATAAAAATCTGGGCTACGCGTTGTTCATTAGCCGTCACCTGCACCGGCTTGTCGCGAAAGAACTGCCTGCACCCGCAAAACCGGGCACAGTGCATTTATCATGCAGGGAAATCGAGGTATTGAAGTATTCAGCCGATGGCAAGACGGCAGGCGAGATCGCGATCATTCTCTGCCTGAGTGAAAGCACGGTACAGTTCCATATACGCGGCGCCATCCGGAAATTCGGCGTAAACAACAAGATTGCGGCAGTGATCAGAGCGGCGAGAGTGGGCGCCATCTGAATCTGATTGAGTCCGGTAATCCCCGCGAGTAATCCAAGCGAAAAAAACGTACCATTTGCGATCCATCCTGAGTGATGCCGTGTGAAACGCCATGACGCAGTCCACTCGGATGGTTCGCCCGTTGACTACCCAGAGCCCCCGCCTCATGCCTCTGCTCGAAACCCCTTTCGCTCGACTCGATCTGATCCGCCAGCCAGAACAGCAGAATGAACCGTTGCAAGCATTTGATGCCGCAGACGAATACCTGCTCAATCATCTGGCCGAGCAACAACCGGCAGCCGATACCCGAGTGCTGGTGCTCAACGACAGCTTCGGTGCTTTGGCCGCCAGCCTGATGGGCAAGGTTCAGGTGACCAGCAGCGGCGATTCTTTTCTGGCTTTTCAGGGGCTGGAAAAAAACTTGATACGCAACGGCCAGGCGTTTGATGCAGTGCCGAAGGTGCCTGCCAGCGAAGCGTTCATCGGGCCGTTCGACCGGGTATTGATCCGGGTACCGAAAACCCTGGCCCTGCTGGAAGAGCAACTGATCCGGTTACAGGGGCAACTGGCTCCCGATGCCCAAGTGATTGCGGCCGCGATGGTGAAGCATTTGCCACGCGCTGCGGGCGATCTGCTGGAGCGTTACATCGGCCCGGTGCAAGCCTCGCTGGCCGTGAAGAAGGCCCGGCTGTTAATCGCCACGCCCCAAGCCAAAGCGGTTGCTGTCTCCCCCTACCCGACTCGCTATCGACTCGACTCGCCTGCTATCGAACTGCTCAATCACGCCAATGTGTTCTGCCGCGAAGGGCTGGATATCGGCACGCGGGCGTTTTTGCCGCACTTGCCGAAGAACCTCGGCGCAGCGCGGGTAGCCGACCTCGGATGTGGCAATGGCGTATTGGCGATTGCCAGTGCTCTGCAAAATCCTGAGGCGCACTACACGCTGGTGGACGAATCGTTCATGGCCGTGCAATCGGCCGCTGAAAACTGGCGCGCGGCGCTGGGCGATCGTGACGTGATCGTGCGGGCCGGCGATGGTTTGGCTGAGCAGGAACCTCAATCCCTGGACGTAGTGCTGTGCAATCCGCCGTTTCACCAGCAGCAAGTGGTCGGCGATTTCCTGGCCTGGCGGATGTTCCAGCAAGCACGTGAATCGTTGGTGGTGGGCGGAGCGCTGTACATCGTCGGCAACCGTCACCTGGGTTATCACAGCAAGCTGGCGCGGTTGTTCCGCGGCGTCGAGCAAGTCGCGGCCACTCCCAAGTTCGTGATCCTTAAAGCACGTAAATAAAAGCGAAAAAAACCCTCCATCGGGAGGGTTATAATCCGTGCCGCAAGGCCACGGGATGGGAATTTCAGTGGGTGCTCAAACCGGCGGCATTCATGAACATGCGCATCAGCGAGGCCACAATAAACAGTGCCACGACGCTGCCGGTCCAGATCATCGCCAGCCAGCCGAGTCGCTGCCAGAGCGGCTTTTTCTCGGCCGCTTCGATTTCCTGCAAATCAGGTTTTCCAGCCATCATCGCGTTCTCCTCTGCGTAGTCGTATGGGCTAGTGGTAACCATCTTCATGGGTGACCTTGCCGCGGAACACGTAGTAGCTCCAGAAGGTGTAACCCAGGATGAACGGGATGATGAACAGTGTGCCCACCAGCATGAAGCCCTGGCTTTGCGGCGGTGCGGCGGCGTCCCAGATCGAGATCGACGGCGGCACGATGTTCGGCCACAGGCTGATACCCAGACCGCTGTAGCCGAGGAAGATCAGCACCAGGGTCAGCAGGAATGGCGTGTAATGCGCATTGCGAGCCACCGCCCGAATCAGACCGTACAAAGTCACCAGCACCAGAATCGGCACCGGCAAGAACCAGAACAGGTTCGGCAGGGAGAACCAGCGTGCAGCAATATCAGCGTGGGCCAACGGTGTCCAGATACTGACGATGCCAATCACCGCCAGTAGCACGAAGGCCAATGGCCGCGCCAGGTCATGCATCTGTTCCTGCAATTTTCCTTCGGTTTTCATGATCAGCCAGGTGCAACCCAGCAGTGCGTAAGCCACCACCAGCGCCGCACCACAGAACATCGTGAACGGGGTCAACCAGTCAAGTGAGCCGCCGGCAAACTGACGATTCGCTACCGGCAGCCCATCGATGAACGCCCCCAATGCCACGCCCTGAAAGAAGGTCGCGGCGATCGAGCCACCGATGAATGCCTTATCCCAGAGGTGGCGCTTTTCGTCCTTCGCCTTGAAGCGAAACTCGAAAGCCACACCGCGAAAAATCAACCCGATCAGCATGAAAATCAGCGGCAGGTACAACGCCGAGAGCACCACCGAATAGGCCAGCGGGAAGGCGCCGAACAATGCCGCGCCGCCCAATACCAGCCAGGTTTCGTTGCCGTCCCAGACCGGGGCGACGGTGTTCATCATGACGTCACGATCGCTCTTGCCCTTGATGAATGGGAAGAGAATCCCGATTCCCAGGTCGAAGCCGTCCATGACCACGTACATCATGATGCCGAAGATGATGATCACGGCCCAGATCAGCGGAAGATCAATACCCATGATTCAAATCTCCTTGTTCAGGCTGTGGTTGTGATCAGCGTCACCATTGTCATCAGCTGCGGACAATGGACGGGCGGGTGTGCGTTGCTGGCCAGGACCACCTTCGTTGGTTTCCTTGCCTTCGTCGATCTTCGGCCCCTTGCGCACCAAGCGCATCATGTAGCCAAGACCGGCGCCGAACAGCGCGAAATACACCACAACGAACATGATCAAGGTGATGCTCATCTGCACGAAGCTGTGTCCGGAGGACGCGTCTGCCGTGCGCATCAAGCCATAGACCACCCACGGCTGACGGCCGATTTCAGTGGTGAACCAGCCGGCGAGAATCGCGACCAGGCCGGATGGGCCCATCCACAGCGCCATGTACAAGAATGGACGTGAGGTATAAAGCCTGTCGCGTTTACGCAGCCACAGACTCCACAAACCAGTGAAGATCATCAGCACGCCCAGGCCGACCATGATCCGGAACGACCAGAAGACGATGGTCGAATTCGGCCGGTCTTCAGGCGCGAACTCCTTGAGCGCCGGCACTTGCTTGTCCAAGCTATGAGTCAGGATCAGGCTGCCCAGATAGGGAATCTCGACGGCAAATCTGGTTTTCTCGGCTTTCATGTCCGGCCAGCCGAACAGGATCAGCGGGGTCGGTTCATTGCCAACGTTTTCCCAGTGGCCTTCGATCGCAGCGATTTTCGCCGGTTGATGCTTGAGCGTATTGACGCCGTGGAAGTCCCCGATAACCGCCTGAATCGGCGCCACGATCAGTGCCATCCACATCGCCATCGAGAGCATGGTGCGGATCGCCGGGTTGTCCTTGCCGCGCAGCAAGTGCCACGCCGCCGACGAACCGACGAAGAAGGCAGTCGCAACGAACGCCGCCGTGGACATGTGCAACAGCCGGTAGGGGAACGACGGGTTGAAAATAATCGCCAGCCAGTCCACCGGAATGACTTGGCCATTGACGATTTCGTAACCTTGCGGGGTCTGCATCCAGCTGTTGGAGGCCAGAATCCAGAAGGTCGAAATAAGCGTGCCGATGGCCACCATGACCGTCGAGAAAAAGTGCAGTTTGCGCCCGACCTTGTTCCAGCCGAACAACATGACACCGAGGAAACCGGCCTCGAGGAAGAAGGCAGTGAGCACTTCATAGGTCAGCAACGGCCCGGTCACCGAACCGGCGAAGTCCGAAAAACGGCTCCAGTTGGTGCCGAACTGATAGGCCATGACCAAACCGGAAACCACGCCCATGCCGAAGTTGACGGCAAAAATCTTCGACCAGAAATGGTACAGATCGCGGTAAGTATCGTTGTGCGTTTTCAGCCACAGGCCTTCGAGCACCGCCAGGTAACTCGCCAGGCCAATGGTGATGGCCGGGAACAGGATGTGGAACGAAATGGTGAATGCGAACTGAATCCGGGCGAGATCAAGTGCCTCCAAACCGAACATAAGTCTTCCTCTGTCAGGTAATACCGGCTGAAGGCTTGCGGCCTACACCCACTGCCCCCACGGATATGGAGTGTGGCGAATTCGAATTCGTTCTTTTTGTACCATCATCACAAACGTAGGGAGTCTGGCCATCTGGCCGCCGGATCAATTCCACGAAGGGTCTTGATCTGGATCAAGCAACGTTGAAAGAGTAGTCGCATTTTTGCCGATGGACGGTGTGGTCTTTTGCCGCGTGACAGGTTGCCTCATGGCTCTGCTCCTGAGCTCAAACACATTACCTGTGGAAGCGAGCTTGCTCGCGATAACGATCTGCCTGTCACCTTTATGTTGGAGGTGCCGACGCTTTCGTGAGCAAGCTCGCTCCCACAGGGGATTCTGTGTTTTCAAGATCGGTGTCTAGCTAACTAAATTTCCCCGCCCTGCAACTTCTCGTTACAGGTTGGTGATAATCTCGACCCTTCCCCTCGCCCAGACCTGCCTTCAGATGCCCAACCAAGCGCCCCTGCTGTTACGTCATCACCGCCCCTTTATCGCGTTCTGGCTGGCTCGGGTGTTTACCGCCAGCGGTTTCCAGATGTTGACCGTGGCTATTGGCTGGAATCTGTATCAACTGACGGGCAATGTGCTCGATCTGGGCCTGGTGGGCCTGGTGGAATTTGCCCCTCGAGTGTTATTCATGCTGCACACCGGGCATGTCGCGGACCGCTATGACCGGCGCAAGGTCGCGGCGCTCTGTCAGTCACTGCAAGCGCTGATCGCCCTGTCACTGGCCATCGGCAGCGCGACCGACCATGTCACCCGGGAGATGATCTTCATCCTCGCGTTCCTGCTCGGCGCCGCCCGCTCCTTCGAAATGCCGACCACCCAGGCCTTGTTGCCGAGCATCGTGCCCAGCGCGTTATTCCCCCGCGCCGTTGCTGCGGCGCAATCTGCACAACAATCGGCGACCATTGTCGCCCCGGCGCTGGGCGGTTTGCTCTACGCCTTCGGCAGCGTCTGGGTGTATGGCCCGACGGTGATCCTTTACCTCATCGCCTGTGCGCTGATGCTTAACCTTCCGGCCCGGCAAACACCACTGAACAAGGGCAAGGCCACACTGGATTCACTGCTGGCGGGCATTCGCTTCATTCGCAGTCGCCCGGACATTCTCGGGGCGATTTCCCTGGATCTGTTTGCCGTCCTGCTGGGTGGCGCGACCGCGCTGCTGCCGGTGTTCGCCAAAGATATTCTGCTGACCGGTCCGTGGGGTCTGGGCCTGCTGCGTTCAGCCCCTGCAGTCGGTGCATTGCTGATGTCACTGTTTCTGGCGCGATTTGCCGTGGAGCGCAATGTCGGACGGGTTATGTTCACCGCTGTGGGTGTATTCGGCGTGGCGACCATCGCTTTCGGCCTGTCGACTTCGTTCTGGTTTTCTCTCGCCGTGCTGGTGGTATTGGGCGCAGCGGACATGATCAGCATGGTGATCCGCGCCTCATTCGTGCAACTGGAAACCCCCGACGAAATGCGCGGCCGGGTCAGCGCGGTGAATGGTTTGTTCATCGGCGCTTCGAATCAGCTCGGCGAGTTCGAATCCGGTCTGACGGCCCACTGGTTCGGCACCGTGCCGGCAGTGGTCATGGGCGGCATCGGTACGCTGATGGTGACCGGGACCTGGATCAAACTGTTCCCGACCCTGGCCAACCGCGACCGCATGCATGTGCCGGTGGAAGAGGTCAGGGCCTGACGTTGTTGTTCCCCGGGCACTCTTTAAACCACCAACTCCCCTGCCACCGTCGACCGCGTGGCTTTGCCGCAGAGTTGCTCCACCAGTGTCAGCGCAAACTCCAACGCGGCGCCTGAACCCTGGGCAGTGATGCAGTTGCCATCGACCACCACCGGTTGATCGACGAAGTTACAGCCTGACAGTTGATTGCTGACTGTGGGCAGGCAAGTCATGCGTCGCTGACGCAACACGCCAAAGGTTTGCAGCGCCAGCGCCGGAGATTCGGCAATACCGGCGAACAGACGCCCGGCGGCGGCCTGGTCCTTGATCAGTTGTTGCAGGGGTTGGTGGGCCGCCAAATGCTGCGCCCCCACGGTACCGCCGGGCAGCACGATCAGGTCGAAGGGTTGGGCCAGCAAATCCACCAACATCGCATCGGCGGTCAAGCGCGTGCCGCGAGCGCAGGTGAGCATGCGCCGTGCCTCGATGCTGGCCACCACCACTTCAACCTTGGCGCGGCGCAGCACATCGATCAGGGTCACGCTTTGCAGATCGTCGATGCCCTCGGCGAGGGTAATCAGGGCTCTAAAAGTCATGGGCGCGGTCCACAGGATAATCTTTAAAGCGTAGTCAGCTTTCCTGACCCTTGTTCGAGGCCAGCCGTTACTTGATGTAAAGCTGCGTCGACATCGTATTGCCGGGCGCGTTGATCGAGGTGTTGCTGAACGTGAAGATGCCGTCCTGCTTGCCCGCCAGGTTGAAGATGTACAGATAGCCGACGGTTTTTTTTCCGGCGGAGCACTCGGTCAGGTTGCCGGTATCAAAAGCACAAACAGGGGTTCGGGTACCGTCCACCTTGAATCCGTCCAGCGCAACATGAGGCTCGCGACCGTAGCCGACCTCCAGCACGTAGACCTTGATGTTTGGGCCACTGTGGTTGCAGCGGGTCTGGTCCTGACCGGCCGCAATATTTTCAAATCCGCAGCCTGGCGATTCGACCTTGAGTACTTTTACCTGGCTCAACGGTTGTGCCATGGCCGCAGAGGCTGTTTGCGCTCCGGTGAAACAGGTCAGCAGCAACCCGAATGTCGCAATCACACGCTTATTAATGGAATGCATATCTACCCCCTCCCTCCCCCAAAAAAACAGCGCGCAGTATGGCGCAGTTCCGTTTTGTGCAAAACATCGACGACGATCGCAGCCATAAGCAGCCATAGCCCCACGCTGCTGGTATGATGCGCGGCTTTTTCCGACCCACAGAAAATTACCAGGCGCCTGCAGCGGTCTGTGCTTTGCTGTTGAGGTCGATACATTCACGGCGCCGGGCGCGCCACGGGGAGCAGACATGCTGGAAAGGCTGTTTCAACTCAAGGCACACAACACCAACGTGCGGACCGAGATTCTGGCGGGCGTCACGACCTTTTTGGCCATGGCCTACATTCTGTTCGTCAACCCGAGCATCCTCGGCGAAACCGGCATGGACAAGGGCGCGGTGTTCGTCGCCACCTGTCTGGCAGCCGCCATCGGCTCGGCGACCATGGGCCTGATCGCCAACTACCCGATCGCCCTCGCACCGGGCATGGGCCTGAACGCCTTCTTCACTTACACCGTGGTCCTGCACATGGGCCACACCTGGCAAGTGGCGCTGGGCGCGGTGTTCATCTCGGCGGTGATGTTTTTCCTGTTGTCGATCTTCCGCATCCGCGAATGGATCATCAACAGCATTCCGCTGGCGCTACGCTCGGCGATTGCCGCCGGTATCGGCCTGTTCCTGGCCCTGATCGCCCTGCACAACGCCGGCATCGTGGTCAGCAACCCGGCAACCATGATCGGCCTCGGCGACCTAAAGCAACCGGCGCCGATTCTTGCGACCCTCGGTTTTGCCCTGATCGTTGCTCTCGAAGCGCTTGCAGTACGCGGCGCTGTGCTGATCGGTATTCTGGCGGTGACCATTGTTTCGATCGTGATGGGCTTCACCCCGTTCGGTGGCGTGATGTCGATGCCTCCGTCCCTGGCGCCGACCTTCCTGCAACTGGACATCAAAGGCGCACTGGACATCGGTCTGGTCAGCGTCATCTTCGCCTTCCTGTTCGTCGACCTGTTCGACAACTCCGGCACGCTGATTGGCGTCGCCAAGCGTGCCGGCCTGATGGGCAAGGACGGCCACATGCCGAAAATGGGCCGTGCCCTGATCGCCGACAGTACTGCGGCCATGGCCGGTTCCTTGCTGGGCACCTCGACCACCACCAGCTACATCGAATCCGCAGCCGGCGTGAGTGCCGGTGGCCGCACCGGCCTGACCGCCATTGTGGTCGCGATCCTGTTTCTGCTGGCGCTGTTTTTTTCGCCATTGGCAGCCAGCGTTCCAGCCTTCGCCACCGCACCTGCTTTGCTGTTCGTCGCCGTACTGATGACATCCGGCCTGGCCGAAATAGACTGGGACGACATCACCGTCGCCGCTCCGGTCGTGGTCACCGCTCTGGCCATGCCATTCACTTATTCCATCGCCAACGGCATCGCCTTCGGTTTCATCTCCTGGACTGCCATCAAGTTGTTGTCCGGTCGCGGCCGTGAATTGAATTCGGCGCTGGTGATTCTGTCGATTCTGTTCGTGATCAAATTGGGTTGGTTCAACGCATGACTTTTGACTCCCAGGCCTACGCCGTTCAGCTCGAAGAAAAGGTTACGCGCCTGCGCGACCTGCTGGCCCCGTTCGATGCACCCGAACCCACAGTGTTCGATTCGCCGCTGAAAAACTTCCGCCTGCGTGCCGAATTCCGCCTGTGGCGCGAAGCCGGCGAACGTCACTACGCGATGTTTTCCCAGGAAGACAAACGCACGCCGATCCTGATCGAAGAGTTCCCGATCGCAAGCCTGCGCATCAACCAGTTGATGCCGCAGCTCAAGGCGGCGTGGCAAGCGAGTGCGGCGCTGAGCCACAAGCTGTTTCAGGTGGAGTTCCTCACCACGCTGGCCGGCGATGCGATGATCACTCTGTGCTATCACCGCCCACTGGATGAGCACTGGCACACGGCCGCGTCGAAACTGGCAGCCGACCTGAATGTCAGCATCATCGGTCGCTCGAAGGGCAAACGCGAAGTGATCGGTCATGATTACGTGGTCGAGAAACTCGAAGTGAGCGGCCGCACCTTCAGCTATCGCCAACCAGAAGGCGCGTTCACCCAACCCAACGGCACGGTGAACCAGAAAATGCTCAACTGGGCGTATGACGCCCTCGGCGATCGCTCCGACGATTTGCTGGAGCTGTATTGCGGCAACGGCAACTTCACCCTGCCGCTCGCGACCCGCGTGCGCAAAGTGCTGGCCACCGAAATCAGCAAGACCTCGGTCAATGCAGCACTCAGCAACCTGAGCGAAAACTCAGTGGATAACGTCACGCTGGTGCGTTTGTCTGCCGAAGAGCTGACCGAAGCTTTGAACGAAGTTCGCCCGTTCCGCCGCCTGCACGGCATCGACCTCAAGAGCTACGAGTTCGGTAGTGTGTTCGTCGACCCGCCCCGCGCCGGCATGGACCCGGACACTTGTGAACTGACCCGGCGCTTCGACAACATCCTCTACATTTCCTGCAACCCGGAAACCCTGGCGGCCAACATCGCCCAACTGCACGACACCCACCGCATTACCCAATGCGCGATGTTCGACCAGTTTCCGTGGACCCATCACATGGAATCCGGGGTGTTGTTGACCCGTCGTTGATCGCAGCCTCCATATACAAATCAGCCGTCCACAGGACGGCTTTTTTGTGGACGATTGAAACGCCCTGTATTTGTGCGTCCTGATTTGATAAATACAGCCACTGGCATTTCATTTGATTCCCGGTGTAATTAATCATGCAGCGACATTTCGACGATCTTCAATTAGGCAGCATCGAACTGTTTTGCCTGGCCGCCGAGGCCGGCAGCTTTACTGCCGCGGCTCTGGTGGCGGGCGTGACCCCGGCCGCCGTCAGCCGCTCGGTGTCGCGCATGGAAGAACGTTTGGGTGTACGGCTGTTTGCGCGTACCACCCGCAGCGTCAAGCTGACCGACAGTGGCCGGCGTTATTTCGAAGAATGTCGCGAGGCTCTCGCACAACTGGTCGAGGCCCAGCGCGAGGTGATGGGGCAGCAGCAAGAACCTTCCGGCACTTTGCGCATCAGCATTCCCACGACCTATGCCCATCATCGAATCCTGCCCTTGCTGCCTGCGTTTCGGGCGCGCTTTCCCGCCGTGAAGGTCGAGGCGCACATCAGCAATCGCAACATCGATTTCGTCGGTGAAGGCTATGACATGGCAATCCGTGTGCGGGCCATTCCCGACTCCGGGCTGATTGCACGGCCGCTGGAGGATGCCGCGCTGGTGATGATTGCCAGCCCTGATTACCTGAAGCGCGCCGGCATCCCGCAGACGCTGGATGACTTGGCTCAACACGAATGTATTCAGTACGAACTGCCCAGCAGCGGCCGGCGGATTGCCTGGCTTTTCAATGACAACGGTGTGCCGCTGGAGATTCTTGCCGAGGGCAACTACTGCTGCTCCGATGACGTATTGGGCGGCGTGACATTGGCGAAACACGGCGCAGGGTTGTTTCAAACCTATCGCTTCATCGTCGAAAACGAACTGGCGGACGGTTCGCTAGTGGAAGTGCTCAAACCCTATGGCGGACGCTCCCGCCCTTTCACCCTCCTTTACCCGCAAAGTCGCCATGTGCCGTTGCGGCTAAGAGCGTTTATCGACTTTCTGGTTGAGCAGCTGCCGCGCTGATCTGTCCGATCACCGCACAAATAATCCAGGCTTGACGCCCTCTTCAATTGACCTTATTAACCGGTTAGTACAATTTCTCTCCACAGGCTGAAACCCTCGGCCAATGCCAAAAAATAATATGTGGAGAGACCCGATGTCCCCTATCGTTCTGGTGCTCAACGGCCCGAACCTGAACCTGCTGGGCACCCGTGAACCGGCGACTTATGGCCATGAAACCCTGGCGGACATTTCGGCGCTGTGCGGTCGCGCTGCCGAAGAGTTCGGCCTGACAGTGGAATTTCGCCAGACCAACCATGAAGGCGAACTGCTCGACTGGATTCACGCCGCACGTGGTCGTTGCGCCGGGATCGTCATCAATCCGGCCGCGTGGACTCACACCTCGGTCGCCATTCGCGATGCCTTGGTCGCCAGCGAACTGCCAGTGATCGAAGTGCACCTGTCCAACGTCCATGCCCGCGAACCCTTCCGGCATCACTCCTTTGTTTCGTCCATCGCCATCGCGGTCATGTGCGGTTTTGGCAGCCACGGCTATCGTTTGGCGCTGGAGCATTTCAGCCAACGTTTGCAGGGTTTAGCGTCATGACACAGAACACCGTGGTATTGGCCGGGCTGATCGGTGCCGGCATTCAAGCTTCCCGCACCCCCGCGCTGCACGAGCATGAAGGCGATGCGCAGGGTTTGCGTTACTTGTATCGGTTGATCGATCTGGATCAATTGAAACTCGACAGCAGCGCCCTGCCCGACCTGCTGATGGCCGCCGAACGGATGAATTTCACCGGGCTGAACATCACCTTCCCGTGCAAGCAGTCGATCATCCCGTTGCTTGACGAATTATCGCCGGAAGCCCGCGGTATTGGCGCGGTGAACACGGTGGTGCTGAAGGACGGTAAACGCATCGGCCACAACACCGATTGCCTGGGTTTTGCCGAAGGCTTTCGCCGTGGCTTGCAGGGCGTTGCCCTTGAGCGCGTGGTGCAAATGGGCGCCGGTGGCGCAGGCGCGGCAGTGGCCCACGCATTATTGAGCGAAGGCGTACAACTGCTGAGCATTTTCGATGTGGATCAAAGTCGCGCTCAGTCGTTGGCGAACAACCTCAATCAGCATTTTGGTTTCGGTCGCGCTGTGGCCGGTCATGATTTGCCAGATACGTTGGGTAAGGCTGACGGATTGGTGAACACCACGCCGATGGGTATGAAAAAACTGCCGGGCACACCCGTGCCGGTAGAGCTGCTTCGGGCGCAGCTGTGGGTAGCGGAGATCGTTTACTTCCCGCTGGAAACCGAACTGTTGCGCAACGCTCGCGCGCTGGGTTGCCGAACCCTGGATGGCGGCAACATGGCGGTGTTTCAGGCGGTGAAGGCGTTTGAACTGTTCAGCGGCGTGGCGCCGGATGCCCAGCGGATGCTGGCGCATTTTCAAAGCATGAATGGTTGAAAAGCTTCGCGGGCAAGTCGGATCGCCGCACCGCTCGCTCCTACACGGATCGCGTGATCTGTAGGAGCGAGGCTTGCCCGCGAAGGCGTCAGGCCTGCAGGTATCGCAAAACCGACTCGCAAATCATCTCCCGATGACGCTGCTTGATGCTTTCGTCCGGCAAGTCGATCTGAAAGATCTCACTGAAGGTATGACGGTTCGACACCCGATAGAAGCAAAACGAGCTGATCAGCAGATGCACATCCAGCGGATCGAGGTCGGAGCGGAATACACCCTCTGCAGCTCCGCGTCGCAAGATCTCGCCCAGTGAATCGAGGATGGTGTTGTTCATCGCCTTGATCGCATCGGAGCGCTTCACATACTCGGCGTTGTGAATGTTCTCGATGCTGACGATACGCACGAAATCGACGTTGCGATCATGGTGATCGAAGGTGAATTCCACCAACCGCCGAATCGCTTCCACCGGCGCCAGTTCGGCCAGGTGCAAACGGTTTTCGGTGCTGCGAATATCCCCGTAGAGTTTCTCCAGCACCTCGACATAGAGCTGTTCCTTACTGCCGAAGTAGTAATAGATCATGCGTTTGGAGGTGTGGATACGCTCGGCGATCGCATCGACGCGCGCACCGGAAAGTCCCTGCTGAACGAACTCGACAATGGCCTCTTGAAGGATGTTCTCGCGGGTCTTTTCCGGGTTGTTCTTGCGACTCTTGCGAGGCTCGGCAATTGGCTTTTCGGGCGCTACGGAGAGTTCTGAAATTATTGTCATTGCGGGCTCACGGCCATCACTGCACAAGCAGGCGATTATGGGCCGCCGCGCGCAGTGAAGGAAGCCGCGAGGCAGCGGTTTTGTACCCGTGTTTACGATTTTCCTACAACTTTGCCTGACGTACGCCACCACTTCGCGATTTGGCCATGGCCGCCAGTCGCACTGCCACGTTGGCCGCGCCATAACCCGCATAGCCATTTTTGCGCTGGATGATTTCAAAGAAGAACCGTCCCTCGAACGGCTCGGTGTACACATGAAACAGCTCGCCGCCCTGAGCATCGCGGTCGTAGAGCACGTTGAAATAGGCCAGCTCGCTGAGGAACTCATCGTCGAAATCGAACCGCGCGGCGAGGTCATCGTAGTAGTTGAGCGGGATATCCAGCAGCGGCACGCCCGCCTCCTTGGCGCGGCTGACTTCGGCGAAAATGTCGTCGCAATCGAAAGCGATGTGATGCACGCCGGAACCGCGATAACTCGACAGCGCGTGTGAGATGGCGGTGTTGCGGTTCTCGGAAATGTTCAGCGGCAGGCGAATCGAACTGCAACGGCTGCGCAATGCGCGGCTCTTCACCAAACCATACGGGTCGGGCAGCACCACTTCATCGTCGGCTTCGAAATCCAGCAGGCTTTTATAGAACAGCACCCAACTGTCGAGGCTGTCGGCGGGCAGTGCCATCGCCATGTGGTCGATGCGCTTGAGGCCACCGCTGACCACGGCCGTCGTTTGCAGATTGAAGTCGGTGCCGTAGACGTCGGCGTCCTTGTCCACCAGGTAAATCAGACTGCCGTCCGGCGCACGCACCGCTGCCAGTTCAAGCTCATTAGGACCAACGAGTCCGCGATAGGGCTGGCCTTTATAAGCCACGGCGCGAGCCAGCGCACTGGTGCTGTCCTTGACCCGCACGGCGGTGGCGCACAGCGATGGGCCGTGGGCCTCGAAAAAACTGTGGGCGAAGGAGTAAGGCTCGGAGTTGAGGATCAGGTTGATATCGCCCTGACGCAACAGGCTGACGCTTTTGGAACGGTGTTGCCCAGCCTTGACGAAACCCAGCCGCTCCAGCCAATGGGACAGCTTGGCGCCGAGGCTTTCGTCCACTGCGAATTCAAGAAACTCGATGCCGTTGTATTCGCTGGCGCTGGGGGTGTCGAACAGAATGTCGCGATTGGTCGCGGGCGTGGCTTCCTGTTCCAGACGTTGGCGGGTTTTCTCTTCCAGATACAGCAACGAACGCAAACCGTCGGCGGCGTTGGCCCGTGGCGGTGCGGCGCGGAAGCCGTCGTTGAAGATCTCCAGCGACAGCGGCCCGGTGTAGCCACTCTTGATGATGGGCGCGAGGAACCCCGGCAGATCAAATTCGCCCTGGCCCGGGAAACAGCGGAAGTGTCGGCTCCACTCCAGCACATCCATGGCCAGGATCGGCGCATCGGCCATTTGCACGAAGAAAATCTTGTCGCCGGGAATCTCGGCGATGGCGCTCGGGTCGCCCCTGAGCGACAGCGTATGAAAACTGTCCAGCAACACGCCGAGGCTCGGATGATCGGCTTGGCGAACGATGTTCCACACCTGTTGATACGTGTTCACATGCCGGCCCCAGGCCAGCGCTTCATAGCCGATCCGCAGGCCACGAATACTGGCCCGCTCTGCGAGTTGGTACAAATCATCAATCAGGATCTGCTCATCACCGATCGAGTCGGCCGAGGCGTTGCTGCACACCAGGACCAAGTCGGTGCCCAGTTCCTGCATCAAATCGAACTTGCGTTCGGCCCGCTCCAGATTGCGTGGCAGGCGATCGCGGCGGCAACCTTCGAAATCCCGAAAGGGTTGAAACAGCGTGATGGCGATCCCGAGATCGGCGCACATCTGTCTGATTTCCCGCGGGCTACCGTCGTAGTAGAGAAGGTCGTTCTCGAAAATCTCCACCCCGTCAAAACCGGCGGCGGCGATGGCTTCGAGTTTTTCCGGCAGGGTGCCGCTCAAGGAAACGGTGGCAATGGAACGCTGCATGTGTCGACTCCCGGTGGATGGACGGGTCTTGTTAGATTGGTAACAGGCTTTCTGTAGCAGCTGGCGAAGCCTGCGTTCGGCTGCGAAGCAGTCGCAGAAACCGGCATCGCGGTGTTTCAGGCAAACCGTGCATGCAAGATTTACGACTGCTTCGCAGCCGAACGCAGCCTTCGGCAGCTGCTACCCGGAGTCGGTTTTACCTTTAGCAAATTATTGGCTTGACGAATCCACACAGCAATTCAAAGTGTACTACCCGGTTAGTTTTGCGGGCGATTATCGAACACAATGGCAGTTGGCGAATTGACGATTTTTCGTCCACTGCGCAACATCGACACCACATTGAGTCCGGTCACGACCCCATGGACTCGGTTACCAAAGACCCTGAACACCACATAAAAATTTCAAAAACGGGTACACGCTCATGCGCTCATTCAACGCCTTGTTTGCTTGCTCCACCGCCCTCACGCCGTGCCTGGCGTCCATCCGAAACTTGCGCCCTCTCGGCCGAACCGTGCCGCTCGCTGAATAACCCGTTGTCGTCAGTCCGACGAAAACACCTCAGCCGATCAATCACACCCGCGCCTGTCGCCGCCGATTGATCACGCGCCCTTGAAGTCCCGACAAGCCTCACTTGTCAGTCATTGAACGGATGGCACACACATGATTCCTTCTCAAAGCTCTCGCGTGGCTCCGGCCATGGGCGTCGCCACTGGCGGCATCGGCGACAAAATCCGCGGCGCCATGGCAGTCGGTAAAACCCGTTGGGGAATGCTGGCGCTGGTGTTTTTCGCCACCACCCTGAACTACATCGACCGCGCCGCCCTGGGCGTCATGCAGCCGATCCTGGCCAAGGAAATGAGCTGGACGGCGATGGACTACGCCAACATCAACTTCTGGTTTCAGGTCGGCTATGCCATCGGCTTTGTGCTGCAGGGCCGGTTGATCGACCGGGTCGGCGTTAAACGCGTGTTCTTCTGCGCGGTGCTGCTCTGGAGCCTGGCCACCGGCGCTCATGGCCTGGCCACTTCGGCGGTGGGCTTTATGGTCTGCCGGTTCATTCTCGGTTTGACTGAAGCGGCGAATTACCCGGCATGCGTGAAAACAACGCGGTTGTGGTTCCCCGCCGGCGAGCGTGCCGTGGCCACCGGCATCTTCAACGCCGGGACCAACGTCGGCGCGATGTTCACGCCAATGCTGCTGCCGCTGATCCTCCACGCCTGGGGCTGGCAAGCCGCGTTCCTGTGCATGGCGGCACTGGGCGGCATCTGGTTGTTGTTCTGGGGTCTGAAGTACTTCAACCCGGAAGATCACCCGAGCGTCAAACAATCGGAACTGGACTACATCCAGAAGGAAGTCGAACCGGAACAATCCCGCGTACCGTTCTCGCGAATCCTGCGCATGCGTGGCACCTGGGCCTTCGCCCTCGCCTACTCGATTACTGCGCCGGTGTTCTGGTTCTACCTGTACTGGCTTCCGCCGTTTCTCAATCAGCAATACAACCTGGGGATCAACGTGACCCAGATGGGCATCCCGTTGATCATCATCTACCTCACGGCTGACTTCGGCAGTGTCGGTGGCGGAATCCTGTCCTCGTTCCTGATCGGTCGCGGGATCAACCCGATCAAGGCGCGACTGATGTCCATGTTCCTGTTCGCCTGCTGCATCATCGGCGTGGTCATGGCCGCCGGCTCGAGCAGTTTGTGGCTCGCGGTGTTTGCCATCTCCCTGGCCATCGGTGCTCACCAGGCCTGGACCGCGAACATCTGGAGCCTGGTGATGGACTACACGCCCAAGCACATGATGAGTACGGTGTTCGGCTTCGGCGGAATGTGCGCGGCCATCGGCGGGATGTTCATGACCCAGTTAGTCGGCCACATACTGACAATCACCAACAACAACTACACCGTGCTGTTCACCATGATTCCGGCGATGTACTTCATCGCGCTGATCTGGATGTACTTCATGGCGCCGCGCAAGATTCCTACCGTCACCGCGTAAATTCCCTTCCTTCGGCAGGCCTGATTCCAGGCCTGCCTCCTTCCTCTTGTCGACGCCGTTGTTGCCACGCCGCTGCCAACCCGCTGCAACAAATCACCACGATCCCGACCACCGTGGTCAGGGTCGGCGTGTGAGAAAACAGCCACCAGCCCAGCAAACCTGCAAAGACAATCTGGCAATAACCGAACGGCGCCAACAACGCGGGCGCGGCGTGACGGAAGGCCTGAGTCAGAAACAGATGCGCCGTCATCCCGCACGCCCCCAGCGCCACCATCAAAACCCCATGACCCAGGCTTGGGACTTGCCAGAAGAACGGCACCAGCGCGCTCATCACCAACGTATTGCAGAGCCCGGCAAAAAAGTTACTGGTGGTCGGGCTGTCGATTTCACTGAGCTTGCGGGTGAGCAATTGATAGAAACAGAAAAACAGCGCCGAGCAGAACGGCAGCAACACCGCAGGCGTGAACAGTTCGCCGCCGGGATGGACGATGATCAACACCCCGATGAACCCGCAAATCACCGCCAGCCATTGCCCGCGCGTCACCTGCTCACCTAGCAGCGGCACCGACAATGCAGTCACCAATACCGGTGCAAGAAAATTCACCGCCGTGGCTTCTGCCAGCGGGATGAACAACAAACCGGTGGTGAACAGCAGACTGGTCGCCAGCAGGCATAACGCCCGCAACAGTTGCAGCAATGGCCGTTTGGTTCGTAAAACACGCAACCCGGACTGTGGTAGAAAAATCCCGGCCATTAGCAACGTGTGAATCACATAGCGGGCCCAGACCACCATGATGATCGGATAGAACCCCGAGAGGTATTTCGACAAGGCGTCATGGCTGGAAAACAGGAAAGTGGCGACGACGATCAGCAGAATCCCTTTGAAGGGCTGATTGACACCGGAAAGCGGAGTGCTGAGGGTCATAGGGTATTCCCTTGGGAATTTGAGATCAAAAGCTTCGCGGGCAAGTCGGATCGCCGCACCGCTCGCCCCTACAGAATTATTGTTGGAGCTGAACTCAAATAATTTAGAACCTGGTTCCAGATTCTCACATGAGCAAAAGCAAATAGTGTTCGAACAGCGCACAGATTCGCATCTGTGCACACCTATAAAATGTGGGAGCGAGCCTGCTCGCGATAACGGACTGACATTCAACATCTGCATTGGCTGAAAGTTCGCTATCGCGAGCAGGCTCGCTCCCACACTATTTTTCTGTGCAGGCTGAATTAAACGAACAACTCCGACGCCAGACTCGCTGCCGACAGCTCCTCGGCAAACTTCAGCAACAGCGGCGCCAGTTCATGCAACCGTGCTCCCGGCATCCGCGCACTCGGCCCGGCGATGCTGAGTACGCCGATCACCCGACCATTACCCGGATGCCGCACCACCGCTGCAATCGCCGACGTGCCTACCGCCGAACTTTCCTCGACCCAGGCATAGCCCTGCTCCCTGGCCAGACGCAGGCGTTCGAGCAATTCGATATTGGAGCGCGGTGCATTCGGCCCGAGGTCCTCGGGCCGGTCAATGCCTTGGCGTTCCACCAGCGACAAGGCCTCGGCATCACTCATGCAGGCTAGCCACGCGTGTCCCGACGCGGTGTAAAACAACGGCGCATCGCGCCCCATCTCCGGGTCGTAACGCAGGCCGGATCGGGCGCCCTGGGATTTGGCGATCCAGGTCTGGCGCTCGCCTTCGATCACCCCCAGACGCACCAGTTCACCGGTCTCCCGGGCCAGCCGATCGAGTACTGGCTGCACAATGTCCGCGCCACTGCCGGACAAGTAACGAAAGCCCAGGGCGACCAGTTTGGTCGATAAGTGATAACGCAGGTTTTCCGGATTCTGCCGCACATACCCCAGACGAATCAGTTCGGCGAGCAGACGGTGGGTCGCGCTCTTGGGAATGTCCAGTTGCTCGGCCAGCGTCTGCATCGGTAAACCTTGGGGTTCACCGGTAAGGCTTTCCAGCACGCTGAAAACACGTTCGATCTGACTGCCTGCCATGGGAAATTCCGAATGAGGTTTGGCTGATTCTAAAAGACAACTCCAGGTAAGCAAAATCTGGAACCCGGCCGGCAGCTGTCTTGGCCGATCTGCAGTACCCGTCCGTCCATGAAACCGCTAATGTCGCCACTTAGGAGAACCCCTGTCGCCAAGGGCTGTCAGACGACCGGACTGGCGCCATACCTACTCACCGGCAACACTCATCACCATGCGTCTTCATCATGCTTCTTCACCAGAAAGAAAAGAGGATCCCCCATGCTTTGGAAAAAAGGCCGACGCAGCGACAACGTGGTCGATGCCCGTGGCGATGTCGGTGGTGGGGGCGGTGGAATGCGCTTCGGTGGAGGCAAAGGCCTGAGCCTGACGGCGATATTGTTGATCGTCGGGATCGGCTGGATCACCGGCCAGGACCCGATGCAGATCCTCGGCCAACTGACCGGGCAAATGAGCGAACAGTCCGCCCCGGCGCCCACCCAAACCCGCAAGGCGCCACCGGCCAATGATGAAGGGGCCGAATTCGTACGCTCGATCCTCGGCGATACCGAAGACACCTGGCGCCAGATTTTCCAGCAGGCCGATCGGCAATATAAGGACCCGACCCTGGTGCTGTTCAGCAACCGAGTCAACTCGGCCTGCGGTTTGGCGACTTCGGCGACCGGTCCGTTCTATTGCCCGGCGGATCAGAAGGTCTACCTGGACATGAGTTTCTTCCAGGAGATGTCCCAACGCTTTTCCGCGGCGGGCGACTTCGCTCAGGCCTACGTGATCGCTCACGAAATCGGACACCACGTGCAGACCTTGCTCGGCGTTTCAGCAAAGATTCAGACCGCTCGCCAACAGGGCCGGCAGATGGAAGGCGACAATGGTTTGCTGGTACGTCAGGAGTTGCAGGCCGATTGCCTGGCCGGGGTCTGGGCGAACCATGCGCAGAAACGTCTGAACTGGCTGGAACCCGGTGACATCGAGGAAGCCTTGAACGCCGCCAATGCCATCGGCGACGACCGCTTGCAACAACAAGGTCAGGGCCGCGTGGTGCCAGACTCTTTCACCCATGGCACTTCGGCCCAGCGAGTACGCTGGTTCAAGGCCGGATTCGCACAAGGCCAAGTTGGCGAGTGCGATACCTTTGCCGCGAAGAATCTGTGATGCACAAGTGGCTGCTGGCTCTGTTGTTTACCTGCGCAAGCACCCAGGCTGCCGAGCAGGGAGTCAAAGAAATCAGTTCCGGGCGCTTGCTGTTGAGCGCCGGGGAAATCGCGGTGAGCATCGGCCCGACACCGGCGAAAATCGAACGCGTGCTGATCATCGTCCATGGTCGATTGCGCGATGCTGGAACCTACCGCCAAAGCGCCGAACGCGCAGCCGAGCAGGCCGGGCAAAGCGCGAACACGTTGGTGCTCGCCCCGCAGTTTCTCAACGAAACCGACATTGCCAGCCATACGGTGCCTGACAGCGTTTTACGCTGGCAAGGCGATGACTGGATGGCCGGCGGCTTATCCACCGCGCCGTTTACGATGAGCTCCTACGCGGCGCTCGACGAAATCATCGCGCGACTGGGTGATCGGCGACAGTTTCCGGACGTGAAGCAAATCGTCATTGCCGGTCACTCAGGCGGCGCTCAGGTGGTTCAGCGTTATGCCTTGCTGAGTCACCCTCAGCCGGCCCTCGACGCGGAGGGCGTGAAAGTGCGCTATGTGATAGCCAATCCTTCGTCGTACGCCTGGTTCAATGAGCAACGGCCAGTGGCGTTCAGTCATGCGAAGTGTCCGAACTTCAACCGCTGGAAGTACGGGCTGGCGGATCTGCCCGCCTATGCCGATGGGCAAACACCTGCGCAACTTGAAGAAAACTACGTCAAACGTGATGTCGTTTATTTACTCGGGCAGCAAGACATCGACCCGAATCACCCGGCGCTGGATAAAAGTTGTGAAGCCAAAGCCCAGGGCGCTTCTCGATTGATTCGTGGGCGCCACTATTTCAATTATCTGAAACGGCGCCATCCTCAAGGGTTGAGTCATCAACTGATCGAAGTGCCCGGGGTGGGGCATGATGAGGATCGGATGTTTACGTCGCCTGAGGGGCAGAAGGTGTTGTTTGGTCAGTGAGTTTTTGTGGTGTCTGAACTGACGCCTTCGCGGGCAAGCCTCGCTCCTACAGGATGGCGTTGTGAGCGACATCACCTGTAGGAGCGAGGCTTGCCCGCGAAGAGGCCCTCAAGCCAAAAGCATCTGCCGCAACACCACGCAATCGCGCGCATGCCAATCAGTCAATTCCGGCCACGGATTATCCGGCAGATTCACCAGCACCGTCCGCGTCCCCGCCGCCCGGCCGCAATCCAGATCAAAGCGGTAATCACCGACCATCACCATTTCGCTCGCCGGCACTTTCCAGGCTTCGGCCAGTTTCAGCAATCCACCAGGATGTGGCTTGGGCGGTGCTTCATCGCGGCCCAGTACATCCTCTGCCGCAAAGCAATCCGCCAGGCCAATCGCCTCCAGCGTGACATGCGCCAGCTCGCGAGCATTGCGCGTGAGAATGCCCAGACGATAACCGCGGCCGGCCAACTCACGCACCAGTTCCACCGCGCCCGGCGCCGGCTTCGAACCCAACGCCAGATCCCGCTCGTGCTCCAGCAGCCATGCGTGTTTGGCCGCGGCTTCAGCGGCCGGCAGCGCCGCGAGGTGGGTGAGGATGTCGTCTTCGGCGGGAATCGCCAACGCCACGCGAATCGCCGCGAAGTCATGCACGGCCACCGTCAGGGTGCCGTCCATGTCGAACACCCAATGCCGCACCTCAGCCAGGCTCATGCCCAATCCTTGCGATGACGAATCAGGCCTTCCTGGGTGACCGAAGCCACCAGTTGCCCGGCACGGTTGAACACGCTACCCCGGGAGAACCCGCGCGAATTGCCGGCCCACGGGCTGTCCATGGCATACAGCAACCAGTCATCGGCGCGCAGGTCGGCGTGGAACCACAAGGCGTGATCAAGGCTGGCGACCTGCATGTCTTTCTGCCAGACCGTTTTGCCATGAGGCAGCATCGAGGTGGTCAGCAGACCGAAGTCCGACGCGTAGGCCAGCAGGTATTTATGCAGCGCCGGGGTGTCGGCCAAGGCACCGTCGGCGCGAAACCAGACGTACTTGACCGGATCGGCGGGTTGCGGGTTGTAGGGATCTTCCTCGGTGACCGGTCGGAATTCGATCGGCTTCGGGCACAGCAATTTCTCGCGCATGTGTTCGGGGATCAGGTGCGCGCGCTGCTGGGTGAATTCCAGCTCCGACGGCAGGTTTTCCGGGCCGACCACTTGCGGCATCTCAGTCTGGTGCTGAAAGCCTTCTTCGTCGTACTGGAACGAGGCACTGCAAGTGAAAATCGGATTACCCTTCTGGATCGCCGTCACCCGACGCGTGCTGAAACTGCCGCCATCACGCACCCGATCGACCTGATACACCACCGGCAATTTGGCATCGCCCGGGCGCAGGAAATAACCGTGCATCGAATGCACATGGCGCGCCGGCTCGACTGTCTGACTCGCCGCCGACAGGGACTGGCCGAGCACTTGGCCGCCGAACAACTGACGAAACCCCAGGTCCTGGCTGCGGCCACGGAACAGGTTTTCTTCAATCGGTTCCAGGGTCAGCAGGTCTACCAGATCTTCCAACACTTGGCTCATTCAGACTCTCCTCACACAACGCAATGCCGCGCAGTCTTGGCTGCGGCGGTCGATTCAGTTTATGGCCCGGTTCAACATGAGGGCCATTGTAAACGTCCGCGCCTGCTTATCCATGCAAGGTTTGCAGCCATTGCTCACGGGTGATGCGGTACAACACGTGCGGACGCAGCGGATGATCGGCTGCAAGCCGCGGGTGTTCGAAGTCATCAAAGGGGGCATGGTGCATGCCGATCGCTTGCATGACTTTCTCGGATGGCAGATTGGTCTTGGTGGTGAAGGCGACGACCTCTTGCAGCGCCAACCGATCAAACCCGCAGCGCAGAGCGGTCCATGCCGCTTCACTGGCATAACCCAGGCCCCAATGCTCGCGCGCCAGGCGCCAGCCGATTTCGATGGCCGGCGTGAATGGCGCATCGAAGCCGACCACGCCGAGGCCGGTAAAACCAATAAAGGCGCCGGTGTCTTTACGTTCCAGTGCCCAGAGGCCGAAACCATGCTCGGCAAAATGCCCGCGAACCCGCCCGATCAACGCGGCACTTTCCAGTCGACTCAAGGGCGCCGGAAAATAACGCATCACCTGTGGATCGGCGCACATCGCCGCAAACGCCGGCAAATCCTCGTCACGCCACTGCCGTAACAACAGTCGTGCGCTTTCGAGTTCCAGTATCGGCTCCATCTCGTCCCCCTTTCCTATCCCGCAAGTCTACATCGCTGGTAGGCACTGCACGAAAACTGCCTGCGCGACGATCATGCTGCGTTAAAAACAGGCTCGGAATGCTCATTTAGGTCTCCTAAAGTCGAACGCGACCCCGGCCGTTCCTCGCCTGTTTTTGCCTTGCCTGATCGCCGCTCGGCGAGTTTTCATACAGCCCCTAGGATCCTTCACTCATTCCTGCATGCCTTCCTGTATAAATCAGCCATGCCCCTGCCATTGATCTACCACGAAGACTACAGCCCCGAGTTCCCGGCGGATCACCGCTTCCCCATGGACAAGTTTCGCTTGCTGCGCGATCACCTGGTGGACAGTGGCTTGGCCCGCGACACCGACTTGCTGCGCCCGGACCTCTGCCCGGCAGAGATTCTCGCCCTCGCCCATGACCCTGCGTATATCGAACGTTACATGGGCGGCGAATTATCCCGCGAAGACCAGCGACGCCTCGGCCTGCCCTGGAGTGAAGCGCTGGCCCGGCGCACGGTGCGAGCGGTCGGCGGTTCGCTGCTGGCGGCCGAACAGGCCCTGGAACATGGTTTGGCCTGTCACTTGGCCGGCGGTACTCACCACGCGCATTACGATCATCCCGCCGGGTTCTGCATCTTCAATGACCTGGCGGTGATCAGCCATTACCTGCTGGAAAGTGGCCGGGTGAATCGGGTGCTGATTTTCGACTGCGATGTGCATCAGGGTGATGGGACTGCACGAATCCTGCACAACACCCCGGAGGCAGTGACCGTTTCCCTGCACTGCGAAAAGAATTTTCCCGCACGCAAAGCCGAAAGTGACTGGGACATTCCGTTGCCGATGGGCATGGGCGATACCGATTACCTGAAAGTGGTGGACGACGCACTCAACTATTTGCTGCCGCTCTACCAACCGGATCTGGTGCTGTACGATGCCGGTGTCGACGTGCATAAGGATGACGCCCTGGGTTATCTGAAGCTGACAGACGAAGGCGTCGCCGCCCGCGATGAAAGCGTAATGCGCCATTGCCTGGGCCGGGATATTCCGGTGGTCGGCGTGATCGGCGGCGGCTACAGCAAAGACCGCAAAGCCCTGGCGCGCCGCCATGGAATCCTCCATCACAGCGCCCAACGGGTGTGGCAGTCATCAGGTTGTCATTGATGTGTGGGTCTTTACCCACAATGCCTGTGGAACCGCCTGTGGATAACCTGAGTGAAAGGGTCTGCAGGCCATGCCGGATGCAGGCTTCAGACCGGCGGTTGTTTTTTGATCAGCCCTTGAACACACCAATGATCCCTGTGGGAGCGGGCTTGCCCGCGATGAGGCCGGTACATTCAACATCATTGTTGCCTGACAGTCCGCTATCGCGGGCAAGTCGGATCGCCGCATCGCCACTCCCACAGTTATTGTGTACTGCTAGAATGCGCGGCTACTCCGCCATACCGCAGCTCTCGCCATGACCCAGCCCTCCACTTCCCTCCCCCCTCACGTCGCCATCATCGGCGGCGGCCCCGCCGGTTTGATGGCGGCTGAAGTGCTGAGTCAGGCCGGAATCAAGGTCGACCTGTACGACGGCATGCCTTCAGTGGGGCGAAAATTCCTCCTCGCCGGGGTCGGTGGTATGAACATCACCCATTCCGAGGCCTACCCGGCGTTTCTCTCACGCTACGCCGAACGAGCACCGCAGATTGCACCGTTGCTGCGGTCCTTCGGCGCCGACGCCTTATGCCAATGGATTCATGACCTGGGTATCGAAACCTTTGTCGGCAGCTCCGGCCGGGTGTTTCCCACAGACATGAAAGCCGCGCCCCTGTTGCGGGCCTGGCTCAAGCGCCTGCGCGATGCCGGCGTAGTTATCCACACCCGCCATCGCTGGCTCGGTTGGGATGACAAGGGTGACTTGCGCATCGACAGCCCCGAAGGTGAAAAAACCATTCAACCCGACGCGACCCTGTTGGCGCTCGGCGGCGGCAGCTGGTCGCGCCTTGGTTCGGACGGTGCCTGGATGCTGCCGCTGGAACAGCGCGGTGTAGGACTGGCGCCATTGCAACCGAGTAATTGCGGCTTCGAGGTGCAGGCCTGGAGCGAATTGATGGTCAGCAAATTCGCAGGCAGCCCGCTGAAAAACATCGCCATTGGCCTCAATGACGATGTGCCACGACTCGGGGAATGTGTGATCACTGCCACGGGGATTGAAGGCAGTTTGATCTACGCCCTGTCGGCACCGATCCGCGAAGCGATCAATCAACACGGCTCGGCAACCGTTCACCTCGACCTGTTGCCGGGTAAGCCTGTGGATAAAGTTCAGGCTGCGCTGAGCAAACCTCGCGGCTCACGTTCCATGTCCAAACACCTGCACAGTCAGCTTGGCCTTGATGGCGTGAAAGCGGCGTTGTTGCGAGAGCTGACACTGGCCGACTACTTTACCGATCCGGCATTGCTGGCCAAAGCGATCAAGGCATTGCCACTGACGTTGGTGAAAACCCGGCCATTGGACGAAGCCATCAGCAGCGCGGGGGGCGTGATGTTCGAGTCGATGGATGAACGATTGATGCTCAAGCAACTGCCTGGCGTGTTCTGCGGGGGGGAAATGCTCGATTGGGAAGCGCCGACCGGCGGCTATCTGCTGACCGCGTGTTTCGCCAGTGGGCGAGCGGCGGGGTTGGGGATGGTGGAGTGGTTGAAGCACCGACACTGATCGTTCCCACGCGCAGCAAAGGAACGCAGCCCGGGACGCTCCGCGTCCCATGCCGAAGCGATTGCTGCGCGTCCATTGAGGCATTCCCACGCAGAGCGTGGGAACGATCTTCAGAGGATCAAGGCTTCCGCTTACGCGGCCCGGTATTAAACACCGGCACTTTACGCACAGGCTTGATCGAAGGCTCCGGCGCCGAAGCATCCCCGCTCTCAACCCACTTGCCCAAATTGCGCTTACCGCCACTGGAGGTTTTTGGCTTCTTCGGTTTTTTCGGCTTTTTGACCACCTGACCGCTGGCATCGGTATCCGGCACGCGGTGCTCAGGCTCGAAGTCCTGCTCCATCTGGCGAGTCAACGTCTGACGGGTCAACATCTCGATGGCTGACAGCTGATTCACTTCATCGGCACACACCAGCGAAATAGCCTGCCCGGTTGCGCCCGCGCGGCCGGTACGACCGATGCGGTGGATGTAGTCCTCTGCCACGATCGGCAGGTCGAAATTGACCACCAATGGCAAATCTTCGATATCCAGACCACGGGCGGCAACGTCGGTGGCTACAAGGATCTGCACTTCGCTGGCCTTGAAACGATCCAGTGCGCGCTGACGGGTCGCCTGAGGTTTGTCGCCATGGATGCCGTCGGCATTGATGCCCAGGCCCTGGAGCTTTTCCACCAACGCGTCTACGCCGTTACGGGTCTTGGCGAACACCAGCACCTGCTTCCACTTGCCCTTGCGCATCAAGTGAACGAACAGCTCCGACTTGCGCTTCTTGTCCACCGTCACCACCCATTGCTTGACGGTGTTGGCAGCGACGTTGCGCGGGCTGACTTCGATGCTCAGCGGGTCGTTGAGCATTTGCCCGGCCAGGGTGCGGATGGCGTCGGAGAAAGTCGCGGAGAACAGCAGCGTCTGACGTTTCTTCGGTAGCGCCTTGTAAATGTTCCCCAGCTCTTCGGAAAAGCCCAGATCGAGCATGCGATCGGCTTCGTCCAGCACCAAGGTTTGCAACTGATTGAACTTGAGCGCGTTCTGGCGGAACAGGTCGAGCAAGCGGCCCGGCGTCGCCACCAACAGGTCGACGCCTTTGCGCAGCTTCATCATTTGCGGGTTGATGCTGACACCGCCGTACACCGCGTACGTGCTCAACGGCAGATTCTCGGCGTACTGACGCACGGCTTCATGAACCTGTTCGGCCAATTCACGGGTTGGCACCAGGATCAGTGCGCGCACCGAATTGGCGCTGACTTTCGGCCCTTCCATGGCCAGCAGTTGCAGCAGCGGCAAGGCGAAACCGGCGGTCTTGCCGGTGCCGGTCTGGGCTGCGGCCATCAGGTCACGACCCGCCAGCACCGCCGGAATCGCTTGTGTCTGCACCGGCGTAGGGGTCTGGTAGCCGAGCGTCTCGAGAGCGCGCAGCAAGGGTTCGATCAGGCCAAGGGTGGCGAAAGTCATGGGAGTACCGTAGGAAAATTCAGCGCGATTGTGCAAAGAGTGTGCAAAACGAGTGTGCAATGGCGCGCAGTTTACCCTAATTCGCGCGGGATTCTGTCGGCACCACTACGGCAGGCCGATCCGCACCACGACGCCACTGCGGCAACCCGATCAACACCACGGCACTGATGATCACCGCCATGGCCAGCGCTTCTTCGATACCAATGGTCTCGCCAACAAACACGATACCCAGCAACACCGCCACCGCCGGGTTGACATAGGCATAACTGGTGGCCGCTGCCGGGCGCACGTTTTTCAACAGATACATGTAAGCGTTGAAGGCAATGATCGAACCGAAGAACGTCAGATAGGCCAATGCGGCCCAACCTTCGATCGGCGGCATGGCCTCCAGATGCTCACCGCTCAACACACTGCCGATCAGCAACGCCACACCGCCGACCAGCATTTCCACGGCACTGGCCATCGCGCCCTGAGGCAACGGCAAGTGTTTGCTCCACACCGAACCGAAAGCCCAGGACGCTGCCGCGAATACCAGCAACGCCGCACCCAACGGGCTCGATTGCAGATTGGAACCGAGGTTGAGCATGGCGATACCGATCAGCCCGAGCGCAATCCCGGCCCATTCGAGACGGGTATTACGCGCGCCCCAGAAATATCCGCAGAGCAAGGTAAACAGTGGCACCGTGGCCACCGCCAACGCCGCAACGCCGGAGGCCACGCCCGTATGCTCGGCGACGCTCACCGCACCGTTACCGAAGGTCAGCAGCAAAATCCCGATGATCCCCGCCGCTTTCCATTGCGCCCACGTCGGTGCAGGCGCCCCGCGCCAGCGCAGGAACGCGTACATCAATGTACCGGCGATCACGAAGCGGATACCGGCCAGCAACAACGGCGGCCAGTACTGCACGCCGATGCGAATCACCAGGTAGGTCGACCCCCAAATCACGTACAGCGCGAAAAAAGCAGCGATCAGCGGTAAGGAAAAACGGCGTATGCCAGGCATGGGCAACTCGAGAACAAGACAAAGAGAGCAGCTATTCTAGAAAGGCCAACGGCAGAAAATAAGTTACAAAACCTGTTTATCACGCCAGTACACTTTTCAAAACACGGAGTTCAGCGCTATAAACCGTGCTTTCGAAAGTCAGTCTTTTTTCAGGAATGCCATGATGGACAAATACGACCGCATGCTCCTCGGCGCCCTGTTGGAAAACGGTCGGGCGTCCTACGCCGAACTGGCGCGCAAGGTAAACCTGTCTGCTCCGGCGGTGGCCGAGCGCGTGGCCAAACTTGAAGCCTGCGGGGTGATTACCGGCTACCAGGCGAAAGTCGACATGGCCAAGCTTGGACTGCCGATCCAGTGCGTCATCGAACTGCGCCTGAACCAGCACGGTAACCAGAAAACCTACGACGAACTGATCAAAATCCCACAGTTCACCGAATGCCATCGCGTCACCGGCGACCCGTGCGTGATCATGCAAGCGGCGGTGGGTTCGATGCCGGAGCTGGAAGAGTTGATCAACCGGATCGCCACGTTCGGGTTCAGCAAGACGTCGATTGTGTTGTCGAGCGCTATCGAAAAGCGCGTGCCGTTGGGGCAGTTGGAGGGGAATGGCAAATCGTGATGCGGTGTCTGCTCTGACGCCTTCGCGGGCAAGCCTCGCTCCTACGGTTTTTGAGGCGAACCCAATATCGGGGCGCGCGTAAATCCGTAGGAGCGAGGCTTGCCCGCGAAGAGGCCAGTAGAAACACTACAAAACCTTAGAACCCGCGATACCGCTTGAGATGCTCATTGATCTTCGCCGCCGGCACTTTCTGCAAACTGACGAGCAGATCATGGGACAACTCCCGCAGCCCATGCTTGCGCCGCAATTCTTCAGCCAAGTGCACCGTCAGGTTCGCCGCCATTTCCGCATCGGCCATGGCCCGGTGAGCCTTGCCGGTATTGGGCAGGCTGGCGAACGTGGTGAGGGTGCCGAGTTTGTGGTCCGGCGCGGCGGGCATCAGGCGGCGGGCGAGTAACAGTGAGCAGGCAAAGTTCTGCAAGCGTGTGCGTTTGATTCGCCCAAGCTCGTAGTCCCAGAACTTCTGGTCGAACGCCGCGTTGTGCGCCAGCAGCGGTGTAATGCCAACGAATTCGTTGACCTCGTTCATCACCTGCTCGGCCGAGGGCGCGGTGCGCAGCATGGCGTTGCTGATGCCGGTGAGTTGCTCGATAAAGGCCGGCACCCGCACCCCGGCGTTCATCAGGCTTTGGTAACGCTCGACGATGCGCCCCTGTTCAAGAATCACCACGGCAATTTCCGTGGCCCGGCAACTGCTGCTCGGGGAGAGCCCGGTGGTTTCAAAGTCGATGACTGCTATGCGTTCCAAACCTGTTTCAACTCCGTAAAAATCAATTCTTGAGCAGCAACGCGCCTTCGATCGGCACGTAACGGCTGGCAGCGCGGATCAGCGAATTGGCCGTGAGACCGGGCACGCCATAGGCCACCGCTTGCACACCATGCTTGCTGATGATGCGTTCCAGCAGCATGTCGAAATCACCGTCGCCGGAGGCCAGCACCACTTCGTCGACATGGTCGGCGGCGTCCATGATGTCGAGGGTGATGCCCACGTCCCAGTCGCCTTTGGCCGAACCGTCGCTGCGCTGGATGTAGGGTTTGAGCTTCACGATGAAACCGAGATTGCGCAGGATCTGCTGAAACTGCTGCTGCTTGCTGTCGCCACGATCGATCGCATAGGCATAGGCCTCGACGATCTGCCCTTCTTTACTGACGTCAGCCCACAGCGCGGCGTAGTTGAAGTGGCAACCATAAGCCTGACGCACGGTGTAATAGAGGTTCTGGACATCGGCGAACACTGCGATTTTTTTCACCGTACATCCTCATTAGCGCGCCGAAGCGCGGGCAGGGATCAGGCACCAGGGCCCGAAAAGTTGCCCAGTATGCCAGCCCGAAGGATTGTTCCGCGAATAATCGGCCATGTGGCGAGGGAGCACGCTCCCTCGCCACAGATGTATCAGACGAAGGAATCGTCGTCGCCACCGAAGAACGATGAGCTGTCATCGCTATAGTCGGCGTCGGCGAATCCGCCTTGGTCGCTGGAGTTGTCAGCCACGCGCTGATCATTGCCGCTGTCGCTCTGATCGTTGACCTGAGCCGGTTCTTCCTTGATGACTTCAACCACTTCCGGCTGCTGATTGTGCTGGAACAGGCTGCTGATGCCCTGCGCCAGCATCACGCCACCGGCCACGCCCGCTGCCGTTTTCAATGCACCGCCGAGGAAACTGCTGCCGGTCGTCTGTTGTGGTGCGTAATTTTGCTGCGGTGCGGCACCGAAGTTTTGTTGCGGCGGCTGCGAATTGAACGACGGCCGCCCCGGTTCACGCCAGCCGCCATTCGACGGGGCTGCGCTTTGAGTCGGCGCAGGCTGCGGATCACGGGAGCCACCACCGAAGATGCTCGACAAAAAGCCACCGCTGCTCGGCGCCGGAGCCGCCGTCTGCGCCTTGGTCGATTGCAGTTCAGCCTGCAATTGCTGGACTTGTCGGGTGAGTTGCTTGTTTTGCTCGTCGAGGCTCTTGATGGCTGCCTCTTGCACCAGAATCGCCTGGGTCATGAAATAGCCCGCCGCTGGCTGGCGAGTCAGGTGCTCCTTGATCCGCGCTTCGGCCTGGGCGTCGCGCGGGGCTGAATCCGTTTCGGCCTGTTGCAGCCGGGAAAACAGTCCATCGATCAGGGTTTGTTCTTCGCTGTTCATGGCGACCTCATAGATTGCCGGGAAAATCGTCGCCCTCATCCACGGTGGATAAGGTGCTCACCCGTAATGGAGGCTGATACAGGATGTTTCAATGACCTTTACCGAACGTTTACGTTTGCGCCCCAAAGGGGTTCATCGGTTAAAGTGAGGCACTGATTTCAACCTGCGATACCGACTGATGAATCCGTTCGAAGTACTGCGTGACTCTTTGTATTTCTTCAAGCGCAATCTGCGCCAGATCGTGCAGCTGTGCCTGCCGCTGGTGATTTTCGAGGCGCTGCTGCAACAAGTGGTCAACCACTCCACCGAGCCGGACAGTTTCCCCGGCATCAGTGTGATGGTCGGCCTGCTGGTGTATCCGCTGTACACCGCCGCGCTGATCCTGTTTCTCGATGCCCGCAGCCGTGGCGAATCGCCGCGCACCCGCGACTTGCTGGCAACCTCCGCGACCCTGTGGCCGCGGTTCGCCCTGCTGACCGCCCTCAATACGCTGCTGATCCTGATCGGCCTGTCGCTGTACTTCCTGCCGGGCATCTGGCTGATGGTGACGCTGGCGTTCGGCGAGTACCTGCTGGTGCTGCGCGGCATGGCACCGCTGGCGGCGATGAAGGAAAGCCTGCGCCTGACCCGCGGAAACTTCCTGCGCATTCTGGTGTGCATTCTGTGCGTGATGGCCCCACTGTGGGTGCTCAAGGGTGCGACGCTGGCGGTTTACCCTGATCCGCAGAACCCGGTGATCTCGCTGCTGATCGACAGCGCCCACAGCTTTTTGCAACTGTTCACCAGCGTGGTGGTGTTTCGTTTGTTCATGCTGATCAGCGATGCACCCGAGAAAGCTGACGGAGCGCTTTGAAGAACGATGCGCCCCCCTGTAGCAGCTGGCGAAGCCTGCGTCCGGCTGCGAAGCAGTCGTGAAATCAGTGTTCACGGTGCATCAGGTAGACCACGTTCTCTGGATTACGACTGCTTCGCAGCCGGACGCAGGCTTCGCCAGCTGCTACAGGGATATGTGTCGCGGCTAATTGATGGGCATGCCGTTTGCGCTCGGTTATGCTCGGGATCAACTTTGTAACGCTATAAGCCGAGCCATGACCCGACTACTGCGCTACACCCTGCTGTGCGTGTTGATTGCCATTGGCCTGATTGCCTTGCTGATCTACAGCCTCACCTGGCGCCCCGAAGCCAAGGAAGCGCTGCCGGTCAGTTGCAACGCCCAGGCGCCGACGCTGGTGCCCGGCCAGGCGCTGAAGGTGATGACCTGGAACGTCCAGTACCTGGCAGGCAAGCGCTACGTATTCTGGAATGACCTGGCCGCAGGAAACGACGAGAGCCCTACACCTGAAGACATGGCCTTCAGCCTCGACGAAGTGGCGCGGGTGATTCGCGACGAGCAACCAGACATCGTGCTGTTGCAGGAACTCGATGACGGCGCCAAGGCCAGCGACTATCAGAACCAGTTCAAATTGCTTCAGGATCGAGTCACCGACCTGTATCCGTGCAGCGCTCAAACCTTCGACTGGAAGGCCGACTTCGTGCCTGAACCGCACATCTTCGGCAGCGTTGGCCGGCAATTGGCAACCCTGAGCCGCTACCGGATCGAACACGCCGAACGCCTGCAATTACCGGTTGCACCGGCCAATTTCATCAGCCGTCAGTTCAAGCCGAAAAACGCCTTGCTGGTCACTCATCTGCCATTGAGCAACGGCGGCCAAATGGCCGTGTTCAACACCCATCTGGACCGTGCTACCACCCCGCTCGACGAAACCTTGCAACGCCAGGTGATAGCCGTGGCCAAGGTCCTCGACAAGTATGAAAGCCGCGGCACGCCGTGGCTGATCGGTGGCGACTTCAACCTGTTGCCGCTGGGCCAGTATCGACGCCTGCCCGCCGAGCAACGCACACCCTACTCCGCCGACAGTGCGTTGCATGTGCTGTGGGACAAATACCCGATGATTCCCACCAACAACGAAGCCAGCGGTATCGACCGGGCGCAATGGCTGACCCATTACCCGAATGACCCGGGTTTGAACGGCCCGGACCGGACCGTCGATTACCTGTTTTACAGCCCGCACCTCAAACGGGTGGAGGCGAGGGTGCGGCAGGACGATACGTTACGGATTTCCGATCATTTGCCGGTGATTGCGCGGTTCCTCCTCCCCGCCGCGCCTTGACCTTGCAGGAGCGAGCCTGCTCGCGATGGTCGTCAACAAATACGTGCCCTGTCTGAATGAACGCGTGGCCTGGACGTTTTTTCGCGAGCAGGCTCGCTCCTGCAGGGATCGGGTTTACTTCGCTTGCCAGTCGTCCGGGATGACGGCAATCACATCGATTTCCATCAGCCACTGCGGTTGACCCAGCCCGGAAATGACCAACCCCGTCGAGATCGGAAAAACTCCCTTCAGCCACTTGCCCACGACTTGATAAACCGGCTCGCGGTAACGCGGGTCGATGATGTAAGTGGTGGTTTTGACGATATGGGAAAGGTCGCTCCCCGCTTCTTCCAGCAGCTGTTTGACGTTTTTCATCGCCTGTTCGGCTTGTGCACCCGGGTCGCCAAGCCCCACCAGGTTGCCATCGAAATCGGTGCCGATCTGGCCGCGCACATAAACCGTGTTGCCGGCCCGTACCGCCTGGCAAAGATCATTGTCCAGCGACTGGTTGGGATAGGTGTCCTTGGTATTGAACATGCGAATGCGTGTGTGAGTAGGCATCAACTGATTCCCCTGAAACTGAAGGTGTAGATCGGGAATGGCCAAAGGACCATTCCCTCGATCGATTCTTAACGCTGCGACGGGTCGCGGTATTCGAGGTACTGGCGCTGGGTGGCAATGTGACCAGCGACATGTTTGGCGTCATGCCAAACGCCCCAGATAAAGCTCGATCCGCGACGCGACAGCCACGGCAGCCCCACAAAGTAGACACCCGGCTCGTTCGAGACCCCACGCTGATGACGCGGCTTGCCCTTCTCGTCGAAGGTGTCGACCTGCAGCCAGCTGTAATCGACGGCGTAGCCGGTGGCCCAGATGATTGAGGTGATGCCCGCCTCGGCCAGATTCAGTTCGAGAATCGGGTTGCTGACGCACTCTGGATCGGGAAGCATGAACCTGGCTTCGGGTTCTTCCGGGAGGTCGAGTCCGTTGCGTGCGATGTAGGCATCCGCCGCGTCCAGCAGCGACAGGTAATTCGCGTCACCCGCGGCAATGTTGCGCGCCAGATCCTGCTGGAAAGTCACCACGCCGTCGTTGAACGATTGGGTCAGCCCCACCAGCGTCACGCCTTGTTTGGCGAGCCCGCGGAAATCGACGGTCTGCCCGCCACGCGCACCGCTCACCGCGATGGTGACGTGCTCACGACCCGGCTCCATCACTTCGGCATCCCAAAGCCCCAGCACCCCCAGCCACCAGCAAAAGTCACGGTTGCGATAGGCGCGAGGCGGACGGTCATGCTGGCCGACCGACAGGTAGACTTGTTTACCGGCACGCTGCAATTCATCGGCGATCTGCACACCGGAAGAGCCCGCACCGACCACCAGCACACCGCCCTCGGGCAGCTGCTGCGGGTTGAAATACTGGGCCGAGTGAATCTGCGTGATCGTGCTGTCTTTCGGCGCAATCGGCGGGATGACCGGACGCTGGAAAGGACCGGTCGCCGCCACCACGCGATTGGCCTGAATCACGCCATCGGAGGTTTCGATGGTGAAGCCTGGACGATCGCTGTTGCGCACCACTTTCTTGACTTCTACACCGGTACGAATCGGCGCTTCGAACTTCTCGGCGTAGGCTTCGAAGTAAGCCGCTACGCGATCTTTCGAGGCGAAGGCATCGGGCTCCAGGTCTTCGAAGGCCAGTCCGGGAAAGCGGTCATGCCAGACCGGGCCGTTCGCCACCAGCGAATCCCAACGCCCAGTGCGCCACGCTTCGGCGATGCGGTTACGCTCCAGCACAAGGTGCGGTACACCCAGTTTGCTCAGGTGTTCGCTCATGGCGACGCCAGCCTGGCCGGCCCCAACGACAAGCGTATCTATTTCTATTTTTTTATCATTCATGCTTGTGTCCTTCAGAGAGGCGACTATGGCGCGGCAAGTCGCGACAGATCAGCTGTTTCAACAATTAATTCCGCGTAGACAACTTTGCTGGCGGGGTCGTTTTATTGTGCTTAGCGAATGCCAATAGCGAAAATATGATTTTTGTAGTTGTTGCCCATGAAAAAACTAACTAACAACTAACCTCGGTATTAATAAACGCAACACTTGCAGGAGCGAACCTGCTCGCGATAAAACATAAAAGCGCCGCGTTCATTCAGACAACACGCATTATCGTTAACGACCCTCGCGAGCAGGCTCGCTCCTACAGTAAATTGGCGCGAGCCTAATCGTTATTTAGAGCACGCCAATTTCTTTAGCGGTTCTATCGACGGCCATTTTGGTCTTGCCAACCAGCTCATCAATTTCAGCGCGCGTGGCGATCAGTGCCGGCGCCATGATCATGCGGCCCAGGGTCGAGCGAATAATCACGCCTTCTTCAAAACCGATCGTGCGGCAGCGCCAGGTGATATCGCCTTCGTTGGCAAAGCGCTTGCGGGTCGCCTTGTCCTGGGCAAACTGTAACGCCGCCACCAGGCCGACACCCTGAATCTCACCCACCAGAGGGTGATTGCCAAACACCTCGCGCAGGCACTGTTGCAGGTACGGGCCGGTGTCGTTTTTCACTTGGGAGACCACACCCTCATCACGCAGCGCCGTGAGGTTGGCGATAGCGACCGCGGCCGCTACCGGGTGACCGGAATAGGTCAGGCCGTGGGCAAACACGCCGCCCTGCTCCACCAGCACCTCGGCCATGCGCCGGCTGAGAATCAGGCCGCCCATTGGGATGTAGCCAGAGGTCAGGCCCTTGGCGATCGATAGGGTATCCGGCTCGAAATCAAAGTGTTGGTGCGCAAACCATTCACCGGTACGCCCGAAGCCACCGATCACCTCGTCCGCACACAGCAGCACGTCGTACTTGCGGCAGATTCGCTGGATTTGCGGCCAGTAGCTCTCTGGCGGGAAGATCATGCCGCCAGCGCCCTGGAACGGCTCGGCGATGAATGCAGCGACGTTCTCCGCGCCCAGCTCGAGAATCCTGGTCTCCAGTTGCTGCGCCGCGCGCAAACCAAACTCGGTGGGCGTCAGATCACCTTCATGGCCAAACCAGTACGGCTCATCAATGTGCGCGACATCCGGGATCACACCCCCCATTTCGTGCATGAACTTCATGCCACCCATCGCGCTGGCGGCCAGGGTAGAGCCGTGGTATCCGTTCCACCGACCGATCATGATCTTCTTCTGCGGCTTGCCGAGCACCTGCCAGTAACGGCGCACAGTACGGATCAGTACCTCGTTGGCTTCAGAGCCGGAGTTGGTGTATATCGCGTGGCTGTAGTGCTTGGGCAGCAGGCTGAACAGCAGCTCGGATAGCTCTACCACCGCCGGGTGAGTGGTGTGGAAGAACATGTTGTAGTACGGCAATTGCTCCAGCTGACGGGTCGCCGCCGCGGCGAGATCCTTGCGTCCGTAGCCGAGGTTGGTGCACCACAAACCGGACATGCCATCGAGGTAACGATTGCCGTCGTTATCCCACAGATGCAGGCGGTCACCACCGACAATGACGCGCGGCCCCTCTTCGTTCAACGCCTTCTGATCAAGGAATGCCTGGATGTGGTGGGCGGCATCGGCCGCTTGGTAATCCTTGGTTTCGCGCTGAGGTTTGTAGTCTGTTGTCATTTCTTATTCTCCTGAAGTGAAAAAAGGTTCAGTTCCCGGACACCGAAGCGATCGGAGTCATTTTCGGCACGTCGTTGCCCTGCGATTCGTTTTGAATGAGCGGCTCCGGCGTAAACAGCGGTTTACGCATCACGAACTTGACCCATACCACGGCAATTACTGAAATCACGCCCAGCACCACGCCGGCACAGCCAAAAATACTGGCGGTCATCTCCGGTGTTGGCGACACGTGGTAGATCGCAAACAGCATGCCGGCGATGCCGACGACTTGTGGCCAAGGATAGAACGGTGAGCGGAACGGACGGGCCAGATGGGGATAGCGGCGGCGCAAGGCGATCACGTCGATATGCACGATGATGTAGGCCAACAGCCACGCCAGTGCGGCAGCCAGAAGCAGCAAGCTGATCGCGGCAGCGTCGTGCCCCAGAATGAGGATCGGCAGGCCGGTGATCGCGGCAACGAACAGCACCGCCACCCATGGCGTGCGACCGCGTTCAGTGAGCTTCTTGAATTGCGGGAAGGCCTGGCCATTTTGCGCCATGCCGTACAGCATGCGCGGCAAAGCAGCCAGGGATGAATTCACGGTGCTGCAAGTGGCGGTAATGGCCGCAACCACAAGGAACAGCTTGCCTGCTTCACCGAAAACGGTGGTGGCGAGCAGGTAGTGAGGCAGCGCATCGCTGGCCAGTTGTTCACGGGGAATGCACAGCAGCGCGCCAAAGCAGTACAGCGCAATCACGCCAAAAATCACCGTCAAACCAATGGTCATCGAGCGTGGAATATTGCGCTCGGGATTGCGGGTTTCTTCCACCAGTGGGCAGACGAATTCGGCCCCGACAAAACCCCAGACAGCCATCGCAGCCAGAGTGATTGCACCGAACTCCAACGGATTCCAGCCCTGATCGAGCGGCAGTTGCAAACTGGCCTGACCGTTACTCAGCGAAGCCAGCCCCATGCCAACAAGGATCACCACCATCACCAGCGCCAGCACGTTCTGCAGCTTGGCGAACACATCAATGCCAAACAGGTTCAACACAGTGAACAGCCCCAGCACGCCGTAGGCCACCACCATGTGCGGAATGACATTCGGATAGACCTTGCTGATCACCAGATCCAGCAGCAAAAGTTCGGCGGAGAGCGCAAACATCGCCACCACCATGTAGCCCGAGAAGGTCGCCAGAATGGCCGGGAAATGCCCGATCGCCACTTCGGTGTAACTGCTGAGACTGCCTGCCTTCGGGATCATCAAGGCCAGCTCGGAAAACGACCAGGCGTAGGTGATTGCCAGCACATACGCGATAGCCAACGGAATGATAAAACCGAAACCGGCGATGCCCGCCCCTTGCAGCATCAGCACCATGACGCCCTGCGAGACCACGACGCCCACCGCAACGGCGAGCAACGAACCCAGTCCCAGGACCCGGCGCAATCCGCCGGACTTTCCCTGGATGGACGCGGTTGTACTTGAATTCATGACAAACTCCCCGTGTTTTCTTGTTGTTGATTGCCTTCATGTGAAAGGCAGGGATAAACATCGCGACTCATCCTTGAGTTGCGATTGGCGACAGCAGCGGTTTAGCGGGCCGCCCAAGCGTTGAAACGTTCCTCAAGCTCTTCGCCGTGATCGACCCAGAACGTGGCATCGACCAACTGGCCTTCAGAAAGATTGGCCTGAGCGGTGGGCAATTGGGCAAGCGTGTCGGCCGGAAGCTGCGCCAGCACATCCTTGCGGATCGGGCCGTAAGGGATCTGGGTGGAGAAGAATTTCTGCCCGCTCGCCTGGCTGGCAAACACGATGAACCGCTCGGCCAGCGCCTTGTTCGGACTGCCGCGAACGATGGCCCAGTGATCGGGATCGTAGAGGTGGCCGTTCCAGGAGATGGCCAGTTTCGAGCCTTCCTTTTGCGCGACAGCAATCCGGCCGTTGTAGGCCGCCGACATCACCACGTCACCTGCCGCCAGCCATTGCGGTGGCTGCGCTCCGGCTTCCCACCACTGAATCGAGGGCTTGATCTGGTCGAGCTTGTGAAACGCCCGGTCCACGCCTTCCTTGGTGCCCAGCACTTTGTACAGGTCATCCTGTTTGACCCCATCGGCAAGCAACGCCACTTCCAGCGTGTATTTGGCGCCTTTGCGCAGGCCGCGCTTGCCCGGGAATTGCTGCAGGTTCCACATGTCCGCCCAAGAGCTCGGGGCCGCGGCAACCTTGTTCGAGTTGTAGGCGAGCACCATCGACCAGACATAACTGGCCACGCCACACTCGCTGACGGCGCCTGGCAAATAGTTTTTGGGTTCGCCGATCAGTGCCGGGTCCAGTCGCTCGAACAGCCCTTCTTCACAGCCTCGCAGCAGTTCCGGGCTTTCGACTTCGACAACGTCCCAACTGACCTGGCCAACATCGACCATGGCTTTGATTTTGGAAAGTTCTCCGCTGTACTCGCCGACCACCACTTTGCCAGCGCCACTTTGCTCAAAGGGTTTGAAATAAGCCCCCTCTTGCGCTGCCTTGGTGGCACCACCGAAGGAAATAACCGTAAGACTTTCGGAGTGCGCAACAACGGGCACCGTCAATACCAGAAGCGCGGTTAAACCAGCCGCTGCTGTAACGCTCGAAGACGAATATCTGAACATGAAAGCTCCCTCACTTTTTAATTGTGGTTAGTTACTGAGGCAGTCACGGCCACGCAGCCGCAAGTACACGGATGACTCTCCGCGTGATGACATCTTTTTATTCTTTAAACCGCACACAAAATCAGCGTGCGGTTAATTGTTCAGGAGACGCTCAACGCAATTGAAACCAGGTTGTTTTCAATTGGGTGTATTTATCGAACGAGTGCAACGACAGGTCCCGGCCAAAACCCGATTGCTTGCCGCCGCCGAACGGCACGCTGACATCGAGGGCATCCACGGTGTTCACCGACACCGTGCCCGCCTTCAGCGCCCGAGCAACCCGGTGCGCGCGATTCAGATCGTCGCTCCACACAGAGGCGGCCAGTCCATAGATACTGTCATTGGCCAGCCGCACCGCTTGCTCTTCAGTGTCGAACGTGGAAATCGCCAGCACCGGCCCGAACACCTCTTCGCGCGACAGGTGCGACTCATGGGCGACGTCGGCAAAAATGGTCGGCTCGATAAAGTTGTCGGAACCGTTGAAGCTCAAGCGACGGCCGCCGGTGAGCAGTCGGGCTCCGTCTTCGTGGGCGCGTTCGATAAAGCTCATCACACGCGATGCCTGTGCCGAATCGACAATGGCGCCAGCGGCGCTCGCAGGATTCAGTGGATCGCCGGGCATCCAGGCTTCGGCTTTTTCCAGAAGACGCTCGATAAACTCATCCTTGATCGAACGCTGGACATACAGTCGCGAGTTGGCCGAGCACACCTCGCCCTGATTGAAGAAGATGCCGAACGCCGCTTTCTCCGCCGCCAGATCAAGATCCCGACAATCGTCGAACACCAGGCTCGGGCTCTTGCCCCCGCATTCAAGCCAGACTTGCTTGAGGTTCGATTGCGCGGCGTACTGCATAAAGTATTTGCCCACCTGAGTCGAGCCGGTGAACACCAGGCAATCGACATCTGGATGCAGGCCAAGCGCCTTGCCGGCGAACTCGCCCAGTCCGGGCAGTACGTTCAGCACGCCGGGCGGCAAACCGGCTTCCAACGCCAACTCGGCCAGACGCAGTGCTGAAAAGGGTGATTGCTCGGCGGGCTTGAGCACCACGCTATTGCCGGCCGCCAGCGCCGGTGCCAGTTTCCAGGCCGCCATGTCGAGCGGGAAGTTCCACGGCACCACGGCCGCCACCACGCCCAGCGCTTCACGGGTGATGGTCGCCAGCACCGATGACGCCGTCGGCGCGACCTGATCGTAAAGCTTGTCCAGCGACTCGCCGTACCAGGCGAACACATGGGCAGCGCCGGGGACGTCGATGTTGTAGGCATCCATCACCGGTTTGCCCATGTTCAGCGAGTCGAGCAAGGCAAGTTCTTCGCGATGGGCCAGCACCAGCTCAGACAGACGCAGCATCACCCGCTTGCGCTCAACCGGCGCCATCCGCGCCCAAGGGCCTTCGTTGAAAGCACGGCGCGCACTGCGCACGGCGAGTTCCACTTCCACTTCGCCACACGCGGCGACACGGGCAAGTAACTGATTCGTCGCCGGGTTGATCGAATCGAATGTTGCGCCCGAAGACGCAGAGACTTGCCGGCCATCGATCAAGGCTTTGTCGGAGAAGGTTTGCCGGGCAACTCGTTGCTGCCAATAGTCGAGGTCGAACACGCTACGCTCCCTTTACGACCGCCAGGGTGGTCGGGGTTGTTATCAGAGGTTGTAGAGATAGTGCGGCAACCGTGCGCAGAGGAAAATTATTAAAAATGTGCTCGGGGTATAAGAAAAAACTGGGTAAGCGCTGACCCAGTCCAGAACCCGCATAGGGTAAGGTTCAGTCAACAATCTGTGCGATGACCATCCGGTCTTTCAGCGCAAAACAGAGCAGAACGAGGTGCGTGTGGCTTCCTATACACTGCGGCAACTCAAGTATTTCGTCACAACGGTAGAAGCCGGCAGCGTCGCTGAGGCCTCGCGGCAGCTGTACATCGCGCAGCCCTCGGTTTCGACGGCGATCAAAAGTCTGGAAGAGTCGTTCAACGTCCAGCTGTTCATCCGCCACCACGCCCAAGGCGTTTCGCTGACGCCCACCGGCACGCGCTTCTATCACAAAGCGCAGGAGCTGCTGCGCATGGCCAGGGAGTTTGAACAGAATGCGCTGGCCGACAACGACACGGTGTCCGGACAAATCGACATCGGCTGCTTCGAGACCGTCGCCCCGCTGTACTTGCCACGACTGATCGCAGGTTTTCGCCAGCTTTACCCGGGCGTGGACATACGCATTCGCGATGGCGAGCAGCAGGAGCTGGTGCAAGGCTTGACCGCCGGCACCTTCGACGTGGCCTTCCTCTACGATCACGGACTGGACGGCACCATACAAACTACGCCGCTGATGCCACCGCAAAAGCCTTACGTCTTGCTGCCTGAAGGCCACCGCTTTGCCGACCAGAAGGAGGTATCGCTACGGGACCTGTGCAGCGAGCCGATGATTCTTCTCGATGTGCAACCGAGCCGGACCTACTTTGTCAGTCTCTTCCACGAACTGGACCTGACACCCAACATCGTGTTCAGCTCGCCTTCGATCGAGATGGTGCGCGGCATGGTCGGCCAGGGTTTCGGCTTCTCGATCCTGGTCACACGCCCGCATTCGGAATGCACTTACGATGGCAAAAAGGTGATCTCGGTGAACATCAAAGAGCCGGTCACCCTGTCCGGCCTGGCGTCCGCCCATTTGAAACGCAGCCAACTGACCAAGCCTGCGCAATTGTTCGTGGACTTTTGCCGCGAACAACTGAGCCAGAAAGTAGCAACCCCCCTGTAGGAGCGAGCCTGCTCGCGATGGACTCAAGAGCGCCGCGTTTAGCCAGTAACCATCGCGAGCAGGCTCACTCACACATTTAAATCTCGCCACACAGGTAGTCAGCCAACCGAATCAGCATCGCATCACAACCGCTCAACTGATCCAGCGTAATGAACTCGTCAGGCTTATGCCCTTGATCCATGCTCCCGGGACCACAGACCACCGTGGGAATGCCAGCCTGATCAAACAGCCCGCCCTCAGTGCCAAACGCGACCGTTCCAAACTCTGAAGAGTTGCTCAGCAGAGCAAGCAGCCGCGCCGCTTCACTCTCGGGTGGTGTCGCCAATCCGGGATAAGCGCTCAGCGGCCGCAGGCGAATGTCGGTGTCGGCTTGCACCGCCCGCATCTTGGGCAACACATGTTCGTGTGCGAACGCTTGCAACTGATCCGCCACTTCCTGAGCATCAAAGTCCGGCAACGCCCTGACCTCGAAATCGAACTCACATTCAGCAGGAACGATGTTCAGCGCACGGCCACCTTTGATCACACCGGTTTGCACTGTCGAAAACGGCGGATCAAAACGCTGGTCGTGGTTGTCGGGATGCGCCAGCTGCTCACCGATCATGCCGAGCCGGCCAATGAGTTGCGCGGCATACTCGATCGCGTTCACCCCGTAAGGCGCATACGCCGAATGGCACGCCGCACCACGCACTTCGCAGCGCATCGCCAATTTGCCCTTGTGGCCGAGCACAGGCTTGAGCTCTGTCGGTTCGCCGATCAGGCAAAGTCGGGGTTTAAACGGCCGCTTCTCCAGCTCGGCCAGCATCGGCCTGACACCCAGGCAACCCACTTCTTCATCATAAGAAAAGGCCAGATGCACCGGATTCAGAAGCGGACGCTGCACGAAGGTCGGGACCGCCGCGAGGACCGAGGCGATGAAGCCTTTCATATCTGCCGTGCCACGACCGTACAGCCGACCATCCCTTTCAGTCAGCCGGAACGGATCGACCGTCCACGCCTGCCCGTCAACCGGCACCACGTCGGTGTGACCGGAGAGCACCACGCCACCAGAGGTGAGCTGGCCGATGGTCGCAAACAGATTCGCCTTGGTGCCTTCTTCGTTGAAGAAGAGTTCACTCTGAACCCCGTGTTCGGCCAGATAGGCCTTGATGAAACGAATCAACTCAAGATTGGAATCGCGACTGACAGTGGCAAAACCAATCAGGCGCTCCAGCAGCTCGCGACTGGATGTATCACTCATCCCCCGGCACTCCATAGCTCGGTGCCGTCGTCGGGTTGAGCGCGCGAGTCAGGTAGTCCTGCATTTGTGGACGATAGGCCTGCCAGAGGCCGTCAAGTTGCCCGATGGGATCTTCCTCGGCCCAGTCCACCCGCAAGTCGATGATCGGCCAGGTGTGGTCACCCACCACTTTGAGCGCGGCGGAGTGAACCGGCCCCGCTTCGCCACCGGCCGCCATGGCCGCGTGCATGGCCGCCAGCAAACGGTCCGCCAACTGACCCGGCTCGGCCTCGAACGCCTCGACCATGGCCTCGATGACCCGCACATTACTGAGCAGATTACCCGCCGCGACACATTGCTCGCCTTTCACTGCGTTATGCACGCCCAGCGACTCCTTGCCGCTGAACAGCGCAATCCGGCCCGACGCATCGATCACCGTGACCTGTCGGTACTGGCTCCAGCCGTTGGACGTGAGTGCCTTGTCCAGTGCCGCGTCAGGCTCCAGATGCTGATGCTCCAGCAGGTCCAGGATCTGCGGGCCTAACGCCGGCAGCGTAATGTTCTGCGTGGAGACAGCACCAACACCCGCCCGCGCCCAAGGGCAGCGTGCGCCGACTGCAATGCTCGAAGAACTGATGGCAATACCGAGCTGCCCGGTTTCAGGGCAGCGTCCGATAATCGAGAACGTCATGACTCACTCCTTAAAATTCCAATGCACGCGCAATTGCATTCTGTGCATGCACTGGAATCGGAGAAAGCAGGTTTTTTGTGGCTTTGGGGAAGGAAAAAACTGGTCAGCCCCGCAGGCTTACCCGGGCGGATCAATCTGATCCGGCGGCCACCGCTGAGCATCTGGTTTCACGCGTTATCGTTCACGACCTTCGCGAGCAGGCTCGCTCAGGTTTACTTGCGCGGTTTGATCCGCGCGGTTGCCTCGGCCACCAACGGGTCATCCGGCCAATAGTGTTTCGGGTAGCGCCCCTTCAAATCCTTCTTCACCTCGGCATAGGTGCTGCGCCAGAAGTTCGCCAGATCCTGCGTCACCTGCACCGGTCGCCGCGCCGGGGACAGCAGATGCAATTTCACCACTTGCCGCCCACCAGCAATGCGCGGCGTCTCGGCCAGGCCGAACAACTCCTGCAAACGCACCGCCAGAATCGGCGGCTGCTCGCTGTAATCCAGACGAATCGACGAGCCCGACGGCACGCTCAAATGATGCGGCGCCAGCTCATCCAGCCGTTGCGGCAGTGGCCACGGCAACAGGTTATGGATGATGCTCGACAGGTCCAGATTGGCGAAATGACTGAGGCGCGAGACTTTGCCCAGATACGGCATCAGCCAATGCTCGAGGCTTTTGAGCAATGCGGCATCGCTGACATCCGGCCATTCACTTTGCTGCTTACTGCCAAGATCCAGTTGCCGCAACAACGCCACCCGCGCCTGCCACTGACGCAGCTCTGGCGTCCAGGGCAACAGCTCCAGACCTTTGCGCCGCACCAGGTTCACCAGCGCCTGACTGCGAGCGCTTTCATCGAGCCCGGTCAGCGGTTCGCGACTGAGGATCAATTCGCCAACCTTGCGCTGCCGCTCGGCACGCAGCACGCCTTCGCGCTCATCCCAATCCAGTTGATCGACGCAACGCACCTGCTCGGCCAGCACTGAATCGAACAGCGCCGGATCGAAATCCGTCGCCAGGTAAATCCGTTCCTCACGCTGGCCCTGACGACTGCCCAGATCGGCGATCACCAGCCATGGTTGTTTCATCAAACTATCGGCTTCGGCAAACAGCGCGGCACGACCGTTGGCCAATCGATACTCCGCGCCACCGGCACGACGCTGCTGGGCAACGCGGTCGGGATAAGCCAACGCCAGCAACGCGCCGAGCCAGCGCGGATGCTCGGGATTGCTGACCGGCTCCGTCGCTTTTCCCCGCAGATAACCGCGATACTGCCGCGCCAGTTGCCGGGCCCGTTGCACGCCACCCTGAGCGCCGCGTGCGGCCCGTTCTTCGCCGGACAGCAGCACCAATCGGCTGTGCAGATCCGCCCCGGCGCCACGCAAAATATCTCGCTCGCCGAGCAGTGCCGCGACATCGCAGGCCATGTCAGCGAGGCCGAGCGCCTGACCACGCAACAGCAAATGCGCGATGCGAGGGTGAGCCGGCAGTTCGGCCATCGCCTGACCATGACGGGTCAGCGCTTCGCCCTCCAGCGCGCCCAAACGCTCAAGCAGATCCTGAGCCTGTGCATAAGCCGCTGCCGGAGGCACATCGAGCCAAACCAATTGACCCGGCCTCACGCCCCAACGCCCCAGTTGCAAGGCCAGCCCGGCAAGGTCCGCCGAGAGAATTTCCGCACTGGCGTAGGCCGCCAGTTGCTCGTGCTGATCCTGCGACCACAAGCGATAACACACGCCCGGTTCCAAGCGCCCTGCCCGACCCGCGCGCTGCGTGGCGCTGGCTTTGGAAATACGCTGAGTATCCAGACGAGTCATGCCGCTGCCGGGGTCGAATCGAGGCACTCGCGCCAGCCCGGCATCGACCACCACGCGTACACCGTTGATGGTCAGGCTGGTCTCGGCGATGTTGGTCGCCAGCACCACTTTGCGTTTGCCGGCGGGCGCCGGATCAATCGCGGCGCGTTGGGCGGCGAGGTCCAATTCACCGTGCAACGGGCAGAGCAAAACCTGTGTGCTGTCGCCCAGTGCATCGGCGAGTTGCTGATGCACCCGACGAATTTCCGCCTGCCCCGGCAGGAACACCAGCACGCTGCCGGTTTCATCATTCAAAGCTTCAAGGACGGTCTGCACCAACCGTGGCTCGATGAATTCACCCGGCTGAAACGGCCGGCCCCAGCGCATCGCCACCGGGTACATGCGACCTTCGCTGCGCAAGATCGGCGCATCATCGAGCAACCCGGCCAGGCGTTCACCTTCCAGGGTTGCCGACATCAACAGGATTTTCAGCGGCTGATCGTCACGAAACAGCTCGCGGCCATTCAGGCTCAGGGCCAACGCCAGATCGGCGTCGAGACTGCGTTCGTGGAACTCATCGAAAATCAGCAAACCCACGCCTTCCAGCGCCGGATCATCCTGCAAGCGCCGAGTGAGGATGCCTTCGGTGACCACTTCGATGCGGGTATTGGGGCCGACTTTGCTGTCGAGACGAATGCGGTAGCCAACGGTTTCGCCGACCTTCTCGCCCAATTCACTGGCCAACCGCTCCGCCGCCGCCCGCGCAGCCAAGCGGCGCGGCTCGAGCATCAGAATGGTCTGCCCGGCCAGCCACGGCTCATCGAGCAGGGCCAAGGGCACGCGGGTGGTTTTACCGGCGCCGGGCGGTGCTTCAAGCACGGCTTCGTGGCGTGTAGTGAGGGCTTCACGCAGGGCAGGTAAAACTTCATCAATCGGCAAAGAAATCATGCTGGCTCCAAAACAGAGCCACGAGTATAACGGCGAACTGCCAGGCGTTCGTCGCGGTCCTAATTCATATCGACGACGCTTCGTTTCCAGATAACCCAGGAGATTTCACATGCGTGCTCCCTTTCGCTTGATTGGCGGTGTACTGGTCGCGACCTTGCTGACCCAAATGACTGCCTGCGGCACGATTTTCTACCCTGATCGTCGCGGTCAGATCGATGGCAAGATCGACCCGGTCATCGTCGCGCTGGATGCCGTGGGTCTGCTGTTTTATATCATTCCGGGCCTGATTGCCTTTGCCGTGGACTTTGCGACTGGCGCCATTTACTACGAGCCCGGCCGAACCGCCCAGGTGGCTCCGGAAAAACTCAAGGAAGCCATCGGTGCCGACGGCAAGGTCGATAACCACAAGTTGCAGACTATTCTCGAAACCGAGTTGGGCCGCAGCTTCCCGCTGGACGATCCGCGCCTGATCCAGCACAAGGGCAGCACCCAGCAACTGGCCATGTTCGGCCTGCAACCGGCCGCATAATCGGTGCACTAAAAAGGAAAAGCCGCACTTATGACCACCAGTACCGAACACGCCCGCCTGCTGCGGCTGGCGACGCGCGCCTCGGTGGCGGTGGCGTGCATATTGATCAGCGCCAAAGCCATCGCCTGGTGGCTGAGCGGTTCGGTGAGCATGCTTGCCGGGCTGACCGACTCGGCGCTCGACGGTGTCACCTCGTTGCTCAACTTGCTTGCCGTGCATTACGCCTTGCGCCCCGCCGACGAGGATCACCGTTACGGGCATGGCAAGGCTGAGTCGTTGGCGGGCATGGCTCAGGCGCTGTTCATTGGCGGCAGTGCGGTGCTGATTGCCTTGCAGGCGTTCGAACGGTTGAAACATCCGGAGCCGGTGGGCGCACCGTGGCTCAGCATCGGAGTGATTGTGTTCTCCCTCGCCCTGACGCTGGTCCTGCTGATGTTGCAGCATCGGGTGATCAAGGCGACCGGTTCCAACGCCGTGCGCGCTGACTCCCTGCATTACCGCTCGGACATGCTGCTCAACGGCAGCATTCTGGTGGCGCTGGTGTTGGCCGGGTTTGGCTGGCATCAAGTCGACCCCTGGTTCGGATTGGGGATCGCCGCCTACATCCTCTGGAGCGCGATTCATATCGCCCGGGAAAGTTTTGCGGTGCTGATGGATGAAGAGCTGCCGCCGGATGTCAGCCAGCACATGCTTGAACTGGCCTGCAGCGTACCGGGGGTTTTGGGTGCCCACGACTTGCGTACGCGGATCTCCGGCAATCAGTGGTTTGTGCAATTGCATCTGGAATTGCCGGGGGAGCTGACCCTGTCAGTCGCCCACGGGATCAGCGATCAAGCCGCCGAGGCGATTCACAGCGCCTACCCGCGAGCCGAAGTGCTGGTGCACGCCGACCCGCAGGAAGTGGTGAAAGCCGCCAGGGCTCAGTAACTGACCTGATAACCGCGACTGCCCAGGCAATTACCCTGGGCCTGTCGGTAGGCTTGCACCACCGATGGAGCCGGTTGATAGGTCATGGCGCGCGGATCGAAACCGCTCTGCTCCACGGCCCAGCGATAGCACTCATAACCGTCCCGACTGACCTCTTCCGGTGACTGGCCGTTGGCCGGATACGCCACCACGTCATAACCACTGCTGACCGGTTGTGGCTGCACGGGTGGTTCGACCACGATGTAATCCTGGGTGCTCGCCTGATAGGCGTAATACGAGCCGGCCGCCAGGAACAACAGCGCCCCGCCGATCCACACTTCACGCGCGTAATCAGGCAAGTAGCGAACACGAATCCCGCGAGGCGGCTGAACCACCACGTAACGCGGGCCTTGCGGGCGATACCAGTAACCACCGGAATAGAAATAATCCTGGCCACGATACGGCACGCGGTAGCTGCGATCCGGGAAGCGGTCGATCATGTAGCCCGGACGATACTGCGGACCGGAGCCCCAGCCATTGCCGCGTCCATCCGGGCGACCCGGCCAGCGCTGATCATCGGGACGCGCACCGGTCTGCCAGTGCTGGTTGTACTGATTGCGCCGCGGCTCGTCCTGATAGTAGCCACGCCGGGGCTCCTGGGTCTGGCGCACAGTATCGGGCCGGCCCTGGATCGGCAGATTGTTATTGGGTTGTTGCGGCGGTCGGCCCTGAACATGGCCCGGAACATTGGGATCGTGCGACGGACGGTTCTGCCACTCGCCGCCCTGATTCTGGTCGTGGAGTTCGAACTGGCGGCTGTTGTCGCCACGAATGATTTCGTTGTTCTGTGGGCGTGGCTGCTTGTTACCGTCATGACCCTGACCACGCCCCTGATGATCCGACCCACGTTGCCCATCATCAGGCCCACGGATTTGCGGCTCATCGGCAAGCGTTTGCGCAGCGACACTCACACACAGCAAACCAACACCGGCCAAACGCCAGATGCGCGACTTCATGCTTTTCCTCACTGCGGGTCAGGGCCTGTACGTAAGACTGGGAAAGCACAGGGCGGTTCTGCAACAGGTTATCAGCCGCGCAACTTATTTATTGAGGGAGGGCGTCAAATTCCGGGCAAGAAAAAAGGGAGACCCGTCGGCCTCCCCTTGAGAACTTCGTCCGTGCTCGACGCTTATGACGTCGGCTCACCTCACGCCGTCTTCTGGACAGTGTGTAGCTCGGGGGCCAACACATCCCCGGTGGGGGTGGCGACCGCAGCTGGCCTGATTGGGCGAGCCGCACTGGACTGTTTGTCCGAGCAGTGATTCTGGTGCTAAGAATAGGCCCGGAGCGACGACAGAGGATTGCGAAGATTGCTCAAATAAACATCACTTGCGCAATTTTTAACTCAGGATAGATAATCCTCCGCAATAGTTATGACAAAGGCCTGATTGATGAGCAAACTCGACCGATACGACCTGAGCATTTTGGCTGAATTACAGCGCGACGCGCGCATCTCCAATCAGGAGCTGGCCGAACGTATCGGCCTGTCGCCTTCGCCTTGCTCGCGACGGGTCAAGCAGTTGGAAGACGACGGTTACATCACCCGCCAGGTCGCCTTGCTGGACCGCAAGATGCTCGGCCTGAGCCTGACCGCTTACGTGCTGATCGGCATGGACCGCCATACACCCGAGCGTTTCGAGAACTTCGAAGCCGCCATTCGCACCTTGCCGCAAGTGCTGGAATGCAGCCTGGTGACGGGGATGGATGCAGACTATCAGCTCAAAGTGGTAGTGCCGGACATGGACCACTATCAGAAACTGCTGCTGGGGCACCTGACCCGGATTGAAGGGGTGACGAGTGTGCGATCGAGTTTTGTGTTGAATCAGGTGCTCAACAGCACCGAGTTGCCGCTGACTCATTTGCGCAGCTGAGAATGCCTTCGCGGGCAAGCCTCGCTCTAGGGTTTTGTGTCGGTCACGGTATTACGTTCGACATCCCTCCGTAGGAGCGAGGCTTGCCCGCGAAGGGGCCCGCACAGGCGACGAATAGCCGCGACACACTGCCGCAGGTCAATGCTCCGCCAATCCCCCATGGCGTATACTCCAGCGCCTTTTAGCCCCACCTGCACTGGAGATGTTCGATGGATCCTGCAGTACTCGAAGAGTGGATGATGACTGGCCTGGTCAGCATCTTGATCATTTTCATGGGTTTCATCGTCTGGGATCTGGCGAAAAAATCCAAGGCCGGGCGCTTCGGCTCGTTCATTCTGTTCTTCGTACTGGGACTGGGCGTGGCCGCGTTCGTGGTCAAAAGCGTGGTCATCGGCATGATCGAATCCGGCACTCTATAAGCGCGCCGGCACTTCCTTCCACTGGCCCTGATCGAGCCCTTCGATCGACCAGTCGCCGATTCTGACTCGCACCAGACGCAACGTCGGCAAGCCGACCGCCGCGGTCATGCGCCGTACCTGACGGTTGCGGCCTTCGCGAATCACCAGTTCCAGCCAACTGGTTGGCACGCTTTTACGAAAGCGCACCGGCGGGTTGCGCGGCCACAGTTGCGGCTCATCCAGTTGTCGCGCTTCGGCCGGCAATGTCATGCCGTCGTTCAGCTCGACGCCATCGCGCAAGCGCTGCAACTGCTCGGCGCTTGGTTCGCCTTCCACTTGCACCCAATAGGTCTTGGCCAGCTTGTGTTTCGGGTCGGCAATTCGCGCCTGAAGCTGACCGTCGTTGGTCAGCAACAGCAAGCCTTCGCTGTCGCGGTCCAGCCGCCCTGCCGGATAGATCCCGGGAATCTCGATGAAATCCTTGAGCGTCGCCCGCCCTTCGCCGTCGCTGAATTGCGTCAGCACATCGAAAGGTTTGTTGAACAGAATCAGTTTCGGCTCGGCCGGAGGCGCTTTGGCGACACGGCGCGGGGCTGAAGAGGATGGCTTCGCACCTGGACGGCGAGAAGGTGGACGAGTAGGACGCGACATGGGCAAAACAACATCTAACGGTCAGGGTTCACCATGCTAGTGCCCCGACCGCCAAATGACCATGACAAACCGTTAGCGGAACGGCGGCTCGTCGAAGCTGCGCAGTTTACGCGAGTGCAGTGAGTTGAGCTCGGTGCGCAACAGATCCACCGCTTCGATGCCGATCTTCAAGTGCTGGCTGACCGCGCGTTCATAGAAGGCGTTGGCCGAACCCGGCAGTTTGATTTCGCTGTGCAACGGTTTATCCGAAACGCAGAGCAATGTGCCGTATGGCACCCGCAAGCGGTAACCCTGCGCGGCGATGGTGCCGCTTTCCATGTCCACCGCCACGGCGCGGGAGAGGTTGATCAGCGGACGTTCCTGCGCCCAGCGCAGCTCCCAGTTACGGTCGTCGTAGGTCAATACGGTGCCGGTGCGCAGGCGTTTTTTCAGATCATCGCCCTTCTCGCCCGTGACATTGGCCGCCGCTTGCTGCAACGCCATCTGCACTTCGGCCAAGGCCGGAATCGGAATGTTCGGCGGCACAACGCGATCGAGAATCCCGTCGCGGCGCATGTAAGCGTGGGCAAGCACGTAGTCGCCAATGGTCTGCGACTGACGCAAGCCGCCACAGTGGCCGATCATCAGCCAGCAATGCGGACGCAGCACCGCCAGGTGGTCGGTGATGTTCTTGGCGTTGGACGGGCCGACGCCGATGTTCACCAGGGTCACACCATGGCCGTCGCTGGCGATCAGGTGATAGGCCGGCATCTGGTAGCGATGCCAGACCACGCCCGCGGCAATCGCCGACGCCTCGCCGTGGTCCATGCCCTTTTCGATGATCACGTTGCCCGGTAACACCATGCGCACGAAACGCGGATCGTTGCGCAGTTGCTCCAGGCCATGAACGATGAACTGATCGACGTAGCGGTGGTAGTTGGTCAGCAGAATCCACGGCTGCACATGACGCCAGTCACTGCCGGTGTAATGCACCAGTCGGCGCAGGGAGAAGTCCACCCGCGCGGCGTCGAACAGGGCCAGTGGCAGCGGGTCGGTGTTTTCCCAATCGTACAGGCCATCGGCAATGCCATCGGTCGCGGCCGACAAATCCGTACTCGGGAACACTCGCGCCAGCACCGCAGCGGTGACGCCAGAGCCGGCCAGTTCATCGCCCTGCTCGACCACGTACGGATATGGAATGTTCTGCTGACTGACACCGACTTCCACGGTCACGGTGAAGTCGTGCATCAACGGGACAAGTTGCTCCAGCAGGTATTTGCGGAAAGCGCGGGGATGAGTGACGGTAACGCTGTAGGTTCCCGGCAATTGAACCTTGGCATAGGCGCGCGTGGTCTGTGGGACTTCGCCCTGGCAAAGGTAGGTCAGACGCAACTCGGGATAACGAAACAGAGCTCGCTGTTCAGCGTCCGGCTCGACACGATCCTTGAGATAACGCTTGAGCGCCTGATTCAGCGCTGTGGTTGCACGCTCGTGCAAGGCAGCAAGCCGATCCACGGCTTGCTCGGCGGTTTGAACGACAATAAACGCTTCGGTCACGATCAGCTTCCTGTGTTCTGGCTTGCAGACCTTCATCTTGCCTGCATCGTCGCTTCACGGGAACAGTGGCGTGTTGGCTGCACATCAATTCCGGACACAGATAAACCCTGTGGGAGCGGGCTTGCCCGCGATAGCGGTGTGTCAGACAGCATTAATGTTGGATGTTAAACCGCTATCGCGGGCAAGCCCGCTCCCACAGGTTTCAGTGGTGTTGATCAAATTGTGGTCAGAACCCTTGCGGGGTCGACCGGGCCACAATCGCTTCCACCTCCAGCCCGCGCGGCAACGTTCCATACACCCGTCCGGCCGAGCCGAGGCGGCTGACGATGAAAGCATCACTGACAGCCGCATTACCGGCCTCCAACAACAGCTTGGCCTGAAGCCCCAAGGCAATGTCTTCGGTGAGCTGGCGAGCGCGGTATTGAATGTCGGCGGGGTCCTTGAACGCCGCCTGCAATTGGCTGATATGCGCGGCCAGACGCTTGTCGCCATGACCATCGCCCAACTCGCCGAACAGCACATCGAGCACACCCGGCTCTTTCGACAGTGCGCGCAACACGTCGAGGCATTGCACGTTGCCGGAACCTTCCCACGTCGAGTTGACCGGAGCCTCACGGTACAGACGCGGCAGGATGCTTTCTTCGACATAACCGGCGCCGCCCATGCATTCGGCAGCCTCATTGATCATCGCGGGCGCGCGTTTGCAGATCCAGTACTTGCCCACCGCTGTTACCAGTCGGGCGAATTTCGCTTCGTGCTCGTCATCCAGATGATCCAGCGCCCGGCCCATGCGCAAACTCAAAGCCAACGCCGCTTCGCTTTCCAGGGCCAGGTCGGCCAGCACGTTTTGCATCAAGGGTTGCTCGCTGAGCAATTTGCCTCCGACCTTGCGATGGGCGCAGTGATGACTGGCCTGGGTCAGCGCCTGGCGCATCAGCGCACTGGAACCGACCATGCAATCGAAACGGGTCATGGCGACCATTTCGATGATGGTCGGAACGCCCCGCCCCTCTTCGCCGACCATCCAGGCCAGGGCGCCACGGAATTCCACTTCACTGGAGGCATTGGACCAGTTGCCGAGTTTGTTCTTCAGCCGCTGTATGTAGAACTGATTGCGCGTGTCGTCCGGGCGATGACGCGGCAGCAGGAAACAGGTCAAACCTTTGTCAGTCTGGGCCAGGGTCAGGAAGGCATCGCACATCGGCGCCGAGCAGAACCACTTGTGGCCTACCAGTTCATACGCCTGACCGGGGCCACTTGCGCCGACCGGATAAGCCTTGGTGGTGTTGGCTCGCACATCAGTGCCGCCTTGTTTCTCGGTCATGGCCATGCCGATGGTCACGCCGGCCTTGTGGGCCATGCCGACGTTGCGCGAGTCGTATTGGGTGGCGAGGATTTTCGGCAGCCATTGTTCGGCCAGATCCGGTTGCAGGCGCATTGCCGGGACGCTGGCGAAGGTCATGGTCAGCGGGCAACCGCTGCCGGCTTCAGCCTGACTGTGCAAATAGGTCATGGAGGCGCGGGCAACGTGGGCGCCCGGTTGCGGGTCGGTCCAGGGTAAGCCAGTCAGGCCATGTTCCACCGCCGTGCGCATCAACTCGTGGTAGGCCGGGTGAAACTCCACCAGATCGATGCGATGGCCGTAACGGTCATGGCTGATGAACACCGGTTTGTTCTGATTGGCTGCAAACCCCGCCTCCATCAGCGGCCCGCCGGCCAATGCGCCGTAAGCGTCGATCCGCGACTCGGCCCAACCGGCATCGAAACGCCGCGACCACTCCTGTAAAGGCAGGTCGATGCGATAGAGGTTGGTGCCGTCCAGCGACGGAGGCTGGTTGGTGACTTCGTGGGTTTCGGCGAACTGATGCAGGTTCATGACGGGGCTCCTTTGGTCAGCCAAGGGACTTTCAGTTAAGCACCGCCCCGAGGCCGAACAAAGTGGCATATCTGCCTAATTGCCGGCGCTTTCGCCTTTGCCTGGACAGAGCACCCGCCGATAGAGCGCCGCCTGCAAGTCCTCGAATTTCACCGGTTTGCTCAGGTAGTCGACCAACGTGTCGCTCGGGCAATAGGCCCGGTCCGCACTCAAAGCAATCATGAACACAGGTAATTCGGCGCAACCCGGCAAAGCGCGGATCTGGCAGCAGATCGAGGCGCCGTCCAGTGGCGGCAGCAGGCAATCCAGCAGCACCGCGTCAACGGCTTCACGCTGCAAATGATCGAGCGCGGCGACACCGCTGTCGGCGGTGCGTACCCGGAACCCAAGCTTGAGCAACATGCCACGCATCACCAATTGATTGATGCTGTTGTCATCGACCAGCAACACCGTGCAGTCCTGAGGCAAACGCAGGCCGGTGGTTTGCCGGGTGATCGAAGGCGCAGATTCCACCACCGGCAGCTCGAACTCGACGTCCAGTTGAAAACGACTGCCGCGACCCGGTTCCGAGCGGTGGCTCAGGCGCCCGCCGAGCAATTCGACCAGTTGCCGACAAATGGCTAGGCCAACGCCCAGACCACCGTATTCACGGGTCATCGAGCCATCGAGCTGGAAGAAGCGCTGATACAGCGTTGCCTCCCCCAAATCGGTAAAGCCAATGCCGGTGTCGATCACCGCAAAGGACAGCGCCAGCCGGTCGGGCGCCACCGGTTTACCCGTCACCCGCAGCGCCAACCCACCGACCCGAGTGAATTTGATCGCGTTATCCAGCAGGCATTCGAGGCATTGCGTCAGCTTGGCGCTGTCGCCATGCAAGCGATCCGGTAACCCGGAGGTAACCTCGACCTTGAAGTCCAGCGACTTGCTCGACGCATTGCCATCGAACTGCACCCGCAAGGCCTCGACCATACCGCGCAAACTGAACGTATCCGGATAGACCTTGAGCTTGCCGGCCTGCAATTCGGTCAAGGTGAGGATGCCGTTGACCATGCGCATCATGTCTCGCGCCGAACCGGCAGCCGTTTGCTGATATTGCTCCAGCTCAGGGTTCATCTCGACGGTCTGCATCAGCTCCAATGAACCGATTACACCGTTCATGGGCGTACGCAGTTCGTGGGTCAGGGTCGCGAGGAATTCGTCCTTGAGCTTGTTACTGTGGGCCAATTGCTGGTTCAGTATTTCGAGCTTTTGACCGGCATCGAACAGCGTTTGTGCCTGTTGCTCACGCATGGCGTTGATGCGATCGGCCAGGGCCAGGGACAGCAGCGCCACTTCGATCGCCGAGCCGATCTGGCTGGCGTACATGGTCAGGAATACGTTGGGCAAATAACCCAGCACCATCAGGGTGTTGACGATGCCACCGAGCAGGAACGCCGACCAGGCAATGATGAAATACCGCGCGACCCGCAGGCCACGCCACCAGGCGAAAATCCCGGCGGCGAAAATCACCACGGTAAAGACCAACGCCAGCAACGTCGCCAGACGCAGGGCCAGGGCGTAACTGGTCATCAATGACAACCCGACCACCAGCGCACTGAACGCAATCAACGCCAGCAGCAAACGGTCAAGCCAGCGGCTGAGGGTGGCCGTCTGCAAGAAGCTGCGCGCGAACTGGCTGCCGAACAGTCCTGAACAGCCGATGAAGAACGGCGTCGCGGCGTTGGCCCACCACGGATTGTTCGGCCAGAAATACTCCACGGCCGCGCCATTCACCGACAGCTGATACAAGCCGAACGAGGCGATATAGACGATGTAATAGAGGTAGCTGGTGTCGCGCACGCTGAGAAAGATGAACAGGTTGTAGACCAGCATCCCCAGCAATACACCGTAAATCAGCCCCAGCACATAGAGCCGCACCGGCTGCTCTTCGAGGTAAGCGGTGCTTGACCACAAGGTGACGGGCGCCTGAACCGACCCTTGGCTTTGCAGACGCAAATACACGGTTTGCGCCTGCTCGGGCGCAAAGTTCAGATCAAACAGATAGTTGTTCTGGCGGATCTCGCGAGTGGCGAATGGCAATGCATCGCCAGTCTGTCGAACCAATTGATAGTCACCGTCAGCATCGGCCAGGTACAGATCAAGATGATCGAGGGGCGGATAGGCCAACTCCAGCAACCAGGTCCGTTGTGCCGACGGGTTGGTCGGACGGTACTGCAGGTCGATTTTCAGCCAGAACGCCGAACGCGAATAACCGGCGTTCAGGGTGGCTTTGTCATGGGATTTGAAGCGCCCGGCCGCCGCTTGCGCACGGACATCGGCGATGCTCGCCTGACCGCCCGCGTCTTCATAAATCTGCATCGTTCGGCCCAGGGGAAGGCTCTGGGTGAACTCGTCGAATTCGACGGCGCTCGCCAGGAGGGGCAAGCACAGCAGCAACATCAGCAAATAGCGCATTTAAGCCCCAGCGTGGCCTGTCCGGTTGTGTCAGGAAGCCCCCCATTCCTTTTGAGTAGACGTAAAACCGGTATTACCTGTTATTGGTTTGGATCCACTCTAGCATAGCCGTTGGTGGCCATTGAACACCATTGAAATTTTTCCTACAAAGGCTCTAGAACAAGCGTTCCAGCGGCATGCATTGAGTTAGAGCAGTTGGCTTAATCAGAAAGGTCAAAAGATCGCAGCCTTCGGCAGCTCCTACGGATTTGCATCGATCCGCGGTCCATATAGGAGCTGCCGCAGGCTGCGATCTTTTGCTCGTTGCACAATCGGCTCCGATGCGCGCGCGCACCGATAAAACATGTTTGGTGGTAAGCTCGCGCACCATGAATATCTACAGCTCTCGCCCCGTTGTCCTCTGTCTCTCCGGCCACGACCCAAGTGGTGGCGCCGGCTTGCAGGCAGATATCGAAGCCCTGCTCGCCCAAGGTTGTCATGCGGCTCCGGCCATCACCGCCCTGACCGTGCAAGACACCGTCAACGTCACTGACTTCCGCGTTCTCGACCGTGAGTGGGTGTTGGCCCAGGCCAACGCCGTGCTCAACGACTCCGAAGTCGCCGCCGTCAAACTGGGCATGCTCGGTTCCCTGGAAATGGTCGACACCGTGGTCGAATTGCTTTCAGCACACCCGCATTTGCCGGTGGTCTGCGATCCGGTGCTGCGCGCTGGCGGCGGCGGACGACTGGGCAAGGACGAAGTCGGCTACGCCATGCGCGAACGACTGCTGCCGCTGTCGATCATTGCCACCCCCAACCTTCCCGAAGCCCGGATCCTCGCCGAACTGCCCGAAGGCACCGCGGACGAGTGCGCTGAAAAACTCCTGCCGTTCGTCAAACACCTGCTGATCACCGGCGGCCATGGCGACGAACACGAAATACACAATCGCCTGTACAGCCGCGACGGTCGCCGCGAAACCTTTACCTGCCAGCGCCTGCCCGGCAGTTATCACGGTTCCGGTTGCACGCTGGCCAGCGCCCTCGCCGGTCGCCTGGCCCAGGGCGAACACCTCGCCAGTGCCGTAAAGAGCGCGCTTGACTACACTTGGCGCACCTTGCGTGATGCGGAGCAGCTGGGCAAAGGCCAGTTCGTGCCGCGCCGCTTGCCACTGGACTTCTGTTCGTAATTTTCTATGCGTAAAGCGCAGAGGCTTGTCCGATGAAACTACGTGGCCTGTACGCCATTACCGACAGCCAGTTACTGGCCGGTAAATTTCTTTCGTACGTGGAGGCGGCGCTCGAAGGCGGCGTCACCCTGCTGCAATACCGCGACAAGAGCAGTGACGAGGCCCGCCGCCTGCGCGAGGCCGAAGCCCTGCGCGACCTGTGCGAACGCTACAAGACCCATCTGATCATCAACGATGACGCCGAACTGGCCGCGCGCCTGAATGTCGGCGTGCACCTGGGCCAGACCGATGGCCCGCTGATGCCGGTTCGCGCACTGCTCGGTCGCCAGGCAATCATCGGCTCGACCTGCCATGCGCAACTCGAATTCGCCGAACAAGCCGCCAAAGAAGGCGCCAGCTACGTCGCCTTCGGCCGCTTCTTCAACTCCAACACCAAGCCCGGCGCACCGGCCTGCAGCCTTGAACTGCTTGATCAGGCCCGCAGCAAATTGCATCTGCCGATCTGCGCAATCGGCGGCATCACTCTGGACAACGCTGCGCCACTGGTGGCCCACGGGGTCGATCTGCTGGCGGTGGTGCATGGTCTGTTTGGCGCCGAGAGCACGGCTGAAGTGACGCGCCGCGCCCGCGCCTTTAATGAATTATTCAAATCCTGATTTTCTGAGAGCCCGATCATGTCTCGTTCCGAAACCCTGTTTGCCAATGCCCAGAAACACATCCCCGGAGGCGTGAACTCGCCTGTTCGTGCGTTCAAGAGCGTTGGCGGCACGCCGCTGTTTTTCAAACACGCCGAAGGCGCCTACGTCACTGACGAAGACGACAAGCGTTATGTGGATTACGTCGGTTCCTGGGGGCCGATGATTCTCGGCCACAGCCATCCGGACGTGCTGGATGCGGTGCGTAAACAGCTGGAACACGGCCTGTCCTACGGCGCCCCGACCGCGATGGAAACCGAGATGGCCGACCTGGTTTGCTCGATCGTGCCGTCGATGGAAATGGTGCGCATGGTCAGCTCCGGCACCGAAGCGACCATGAGCGCCATCCGTCTGGCCCGTGGCTTTACCGGCCGTGACAGCATCATCAAATTCGAAGGCTGCTACCACGGCCACTCCGACAGCCTGCTGGTCAAGGCCGGTTCCGGCGCCCTGACCCAAGGCGTGCCGAGTTCGGCCGGTGTACCGGCGGCGTTCGCCAAACACACCCTGACCCTGCCGTTCAACGACATCGACGCGGTAGAAACCATGCTCGCCGAAGTCGGCCAGGAAGTAGCCTGCATCATCGTCGAGCCAGTGGCCGGCAACATGAACTGCGTACCGCCGGCACCGGGTTTCCTCGAAGGCCTGCGGACCCTGTGCGACAAACACGGCGTGGTGCTGATTTTCGACGAAGTGATGACCGGTTTCCGCGTCGCCCTCGGCGGTGCCCAAGCTCATTACGGCGTCACCCCGGACCTGAGCACCTTCGGCAAGATCATCGGTGGCGGCATGCCGGTTGGCTGCTTCGGTGGCAAACGCAAGATCATGGAGCAGATCGCGCCACTGGGGCCGGTCTACCAGGCTGGCACGTTGTCGGGTAACCCGCTGGCGATGGCGGCTGGCCTGACCACTCTGCGCCTGATCAGTCGTCCTGGTTTCCACGCCGAGCTGAGCGACTACACCAGCCGCCTGCTCGATGGCCTGCAGCAGCGCGCCGACGCCGCCGGCATTCCGTTCGTGACCACTCAGGCCGGTGGCATGTTCGGCCTGTACTTCAGCGGTGCCGACGACATCGTGACCTTTGAAGATGTGATGGCCAGCGATGCCGGCCTGTTCGGGCGCTTCTTCCATCTGATGCTGGAAGGCGGCGTGTATCTGGCGCCAAGCGCCTTCGAAGCCGGTTTCACCTCGATTGCCCACGGTGAAACCGAGTTGAAACTGACGCTGGACGCTGCCGAGCGTGCCTTCGCCGCATTGAAATAAAGCTGCAACGCTGACGTTGGCCATTGCCAGCGTCAGCTTTCACCTACATTCCCCTCCTTTTTCTTACTCATCTGCCAATAATCCCCCGCAAAGTGGGCGATATATTCCCCGCGCAGCAGAAAAACGAGTAAAGACTTTGTAAGGTTGGCCCTGCTTATTTCATAATGCGCGCTTATTGGATCCCTCGATGGGTCCACGCGCCCCTCAGAGGTAAGTCGATTCCCATGAACCGCACCGGCCGCACCCTTGCATTGGGCTGCCTGTTGCTCCTTCAGCCCCTGCTCGCGCTCGCACAAGCAGGCGGCAACTCGTTGTTGATCCCGGCGATGGGTCGCTGCACCCTCAATACTCAGCCGCAAGACCTGACGCAAGCGCTCGCCGCCTGTCAGAAAGCGTCTGATGAAGGGGACGCGCAAGCGCAATACGAGTTGGGTGAGTTCTACTACGACGGCAAAAACGCGCCGCGCGACCTCAATCAAGCCCTGAGCTACTTCGAAAAAGCCTCGCTGCAAGGCCACGCCCAGGCGCAATTCAAACTTGGCACCATGTTCTTCCATGGCGAAGGCGTGCCGGCCAATAACGTTCAGGCGTATATCGTGCTGAAAATGGCCGCGGTCAACGGTGCCGAAGAGGCGCTGGACACCGCCGACGAAGTCGCCGAAAAAATGCCCCGCGAAGATCTGGAAGTCGCTACTCAGGTGCTGGGGCAAATTTTCCGTAAATACCTGATGGAATTGCAGAGCGCCGATGGGCGTACGCCGTTTTCGCCACTGCCCTGAATTTGCGTGGGCCTTTCTGGCCTCTTCGCGAGCAAGCCTCGCTCCTACAAGGGCAGCGCTGGCCTGTAGGAGCGAGGCTTGCCCGCGAAGGGAGCGACCCGGTCTCGAAGACTACTTCTCAGGCATCGGCATCGGAAACGGCATGACATTGCCGACCGCGCCGCGGGCTTCGCTGATTTTCGGCGTGCCGAGGCGCTCGACCTCGTCGATGCGCACGATCGAATGCATTGGCACAAAACTGCGCACAACGCCTTCGAACTGAGCCTTGAGCTTCTCTTCGCTCGGATCGACGACCACTTGCGTGCGCTCGCCAAAGACGAACTCTTCCACTTCCAGGAAGCCCCACAGATCACTTTGATAGATCTGCTTGGCATACATTTCGTATACCTGGCCCTGGTTGAGGAAAATCACCTTGTAGATTGGAGCTTCACGTTTGGTCATGGTGGGCGGGTAACACATCGGGGATAAAAATGAGGGCGCGAACTATAGCATAGCCGCCGGACGCGCAACGGTAGGAACCTTGGAGCATGTTCCCTATAATGCGCGGTTCTTTGAATCACGTGATGACTCTGTCCATGGCCAAGAAGCTTTACATCGAAACCCACGGTTGCCAGATGAACGAGTACGACAGCTCGCGCATGGTCGATCTGCTGGGCGAACATCAGGCCCTGGAAGTCACCGCTCGCGCTGAAGACGCCGACGTGATCCTGCTCAATACCTGCTCGATCCGCGAACGCGCCCAGGACCGGGTGTATTCCCAACTGGGCCGCTGGCGCGAACTGAAACTGGCGAACCCGGACATGGTCATCGCCGTCGGTGGTTGCGTGGCCAGCCAAGAAGGCGCGGCCATCCGTGATCGCGCTCCGTACGTGGACGTGGTATTCGGCCCGCAGACCCTGCACCGCCTGCCGGAAATGATCGACGCCGCGCGCCTGACCAAACTGCCGCAAGTCGACGTCTCGTTCCCGGAAATCGAAAAATTCGACCATTTACCCGAGCCACGCATCGACGGGCCGAGCGCTTATGTGTCGGTGATGGAAGGCTGCAGCAAGTACTGCACCTTCTGCGTGGTGCCTTATACGCGCGGTGAAGAAGTCAGCCGGCCGTTCGATGACGTGATTGCCGAGATCATTCACCTGGCCGAAAACGGCGTGCGCGAAGTGACCTTGCTGGGGCAGAACGTCAACGGTTACCGAGGCACCACTCACGATGGTCGCCTGGCCGATCTGGCGGAACTGATCCGCGTAGTGGCGGCTGTCGATGGCATCGACCGGATTCGCTACACCACTTCGCACCCGCTGGAATTCTCCGACAGCCTGATCCAGGCCCACGCTGACGTGCCGGAACTGGTGAAACACCTGCACTTGCCGGTGCAATCGGGTTCCGACCGGATCCTCGCGGCGATGAAACGCAATCACACCGCGCTGGAGTACAAATCCAAACTGCGCAAGTTGCGGGCCGCCGTGCCGGGGATCTGCATCAGCTCGGACTTTATCGTCGGTTTCCCGGGTGAGACCGAGAAAGACTTCGAACAGACCATGAAGCTGATCGAAGACGTCGGTTTCGACTTCTCCTACTCGTTCGTCTATAGCCAGCGCCCAGGCACGCCGGCCGCGGATCTGGCCGACGAAACGCCGGAAGCACTGAAAAAAGAACGCCTGAATGCCCTGCAACATCGTCTCAACCAGCAAGGTTTCGAGATCAGCCGACAAATGGTGGGCTCCATTCAGCGGATTCTGGTAACCGATTATTCAAAAAAAGACCCCGGTGAACTGCAAGGCCGGACCGAGAATAATCGTATCGTCAACTTCCGCTGCGACAATCCGACCCTGATCGGCCAGTTCGCCGACGTGCACATCGATGCCGCGCAACCGCACTCCCTGCGGGGCTCGCTGATCCAGTAACACCTCGTCACCTGTGGGAGCCGGGCTTGCCCGCGATGGCTACACCGCGGTCCGTCGGACAAACCGCGTTATCGTTCATCGCGGGCAAGCCCGGCTCCCACAGGGACGGTGACTGACTTTGCGATATTTAAGAGCTTTCGCACCCAGGCGACTGGCGCTATCCTTGATTCATCATAATTGCCCTTGGGCGGCTAAATACGACCTTGAACGCACCCATAGAACCACATCGTTTCATCCTCGAGCCTTTTGAAGCTCGCCGCTTCGCCAATCTGTGCGGGCAATTCGACGAGCATCTGCGCTTGATCGAACAGCGCCTCTCTATCGAGATCCGTAACCGCGGAAACCAGTTCGAACTGATCGGCGAGCCCAAGCACACCACCTCCGCGGAAAACCTTCTGCGCCGCTTGTACCGGGAAACCAAAGGTACCGAGCTGTCGCCGGACATAGTTCACCTGTTTCTGCAGGAATCGGCCGTCGAGGAACTGGACGACCACTCCCCCGCCGAACCGTCCGTCGCCTTGCGCACCAAGAAAGGCACGATTCGCCCTCGCGGCAGGAATCAGTTGCGCTATGTGAAGGAAATCCTCGGTAACGACATCAATTTCGGCATCGGCCCGGCCGGTACCGGCAAGACCTATCTGGCCGTTGCCTGCGCGGTAGACGCACTGGAACGCGAGCAGATCCGCCGCATTCTGCTGGTCCGTCCGGCGGTTGAAGCGGGCGAAAAGCTCGGCTTCCTGCCCGGCGATCTGTCCCAGAAAATTGACCCGTACCTGCGCCCGCTCTATGACGCGCTCTACGAAATGCTCGGCTTCGAATACGTCGCCAAGCTGATCGAGCGTCAAGTGATCGAAGTCGCGCCACTGGCCTACATGCGCGGTCGTACGCTGAACAACAGCTTCATTATTCTCGACGAAAGCCAGAACACCACCGTCGAGCAGATGAAGATGTTCCTGACCCGTATCGGCTTTGGCTCCACCGCGGTTATCACTGGTGACATCACCCAGGTCGACCTGCCGAAAGGCACCAAGTCCGGGCTGCATCATGTGATCGAAGTCCTGAAAGACGTGCCGGGTATCAGTTTCACCCATTTCATGCCCAAGGACGTGGTGCGCCATCCGCTGGTGCAGCGCATCGTCGAAGCCTATGAACGCTTCGAAAATCGCACAGCCGACGAACCGGCGAAATTTTCTTCCAAGGACACTCGCCCGGATGCTTGAGCTCGATCTGCAACTGGCTACCGAAGCGTCTGCCCCAAGCGAAGCCGAATTCCGTCAATGGTGCGAACTGGCCCTGCGCCAGCGTACTGCCGACTCCGAAATGACCATCCGCCTGGTCGACGAAGAGGAAGCCCGCGAACTGAACTTCACCTGGCGGCAGAAAGACTACGCCACCAACGTTTTGTCGTTCCCGGCCGATGTCCCCGATGAGTTTCTCGATATTCCCCTGCTCGGCGATCTGGTGATCTGCGTAGCGGTGGTCGAGCGCGAAGCGGCGGAACAAGGCAAGGAATTAAAGGCCCACTGGGCGCATCTGGTCATTCACGGCTGCTTGCATCTGCTTGGTTACGACCATATAGATGACGATGAAGCCGAAGAAATGGAAGCACTGGAACGAACGTTGCTTGCAGAGTTGGGTCATCCAGACCCTTATGCGGACGACGAAACAGACACATCCCCAATCGTAACAACAAAGGATTCAGAGTAATCGCTATGAGCGAAGATCGATCGAGCAACGGGCAGAAGTCATGGCTGGGTAAGCTCACCCAGGCTTTTGCCCACGAGCCGAAGAACCGCCAGGAGCTGCTGGAGCTACTGCGCGACGCACATCAAAACAAGTTGCTGGACAGCGAAGCGCTGGCCATCGTCGAAGGCGCCATCCAGGTTGCAGACCTGCAAGTACGGGACATCATGGTCCCGCGCTCGCAGATGATCAGCATCAAGGCGACCCAGACACCCCGCGAGTTCCTGCCGGCCGTGGTCGACTCGGCCCACTCCCGCTACCCGGTGATCGGCGAAAGCCACGATGACGTGATGGGGGTGTTGCTGGCCAAGGACTTGCTGCCGTTGATCCTCAAGGAGAACGGCGACAGCTTCAACATCAAGGATCTGCTGCGCCCGGCCACCTTCGTGCCCGAGTCCAAGCGCCTGAATGTGCTGCTGCGCGAATTTCGCGCCAACCATAACCACATGGCCATCGTCATTGACGAATACGGCGGCGTGGCCGGTCTGGTGACCATCGAGGACGTGCTGGAACAGATCGTCGGCGACATCGAAGACGAGCACGACGTCGAAGAAGACAGCTACATCAAGCCGCTGCCCAGCGGTGACTTTCTGATCAAGGCCCTGACGCCGATCGATAACTTCAACGAGTTCTTCGACAGCGAATTCTCCGACGACGAATTCGACACCGTCGGCGGCTTGGTGATGAGCGCGTTCGGGCACTTGCCAAAACGCAACGAAATCACTGAAATCGGCGCCTATCGCTTCCGCATTCTCAATGCCGATAGCCGTCGTATTCATTTGCTGCGTCTGTCGCCCATTGCCCGGTAATTCTAAGGATTGAAATGCGTCGTCTGACCCATCCCGGCTGGCCCGGTAATCTGCTGGCCGTGGCGGCTGGCGCACTCACCACTCTGGCTCTGGCGCCGTTCGATATCTGGCCGCTGGCATTGCTGGCGGTCGGTTTCTTTTACGCTGGCTTGCGTGAGCTGAGCCCCCGCCAAGCCTTGGGCCGTGGCTGGTGTTTCGGCTTCGGCCTGTTTGCCGCGGGCACCAGCTGGATCTACTACAGCATTCACAACTTTGGCGGCGCTTCGGTGTTGCTGGCCGGGTTTTTGATGCTGCTCTTCACTGCGGCGATTGCCTGGTTCTTCGCGCTGCCCGCCTGGATTTGGGCGCGCTGGCTGCGCCGTAACGAAGCGCCGCTGGCCGATGCCTTGGCATTTGCGGCGTTGTGGGTGGGTCAGGAAGCCTTTCGTGGCTGGTTCCTGACCGGTTTCCCATGGCTCTATTCCGGTTATAGCCAGCTTGATGGCCCACTGACCGGGCTCGCGCCTGTCGGCGGAATGTGGCTGATTTCCTTTACCCTGGCTCTGACGGCTGCGCTGATCTACAACGCCGCGCGACTGGTGCGCACTGGCCGTAAAGGCTTCATCGCTGTCGGCGTGTTGCTGCTGGCGGGTCCATGGGTGGCCGGCATGGCCCTCAAGGAACATGCCTGGACCAGCCCGGCGGGCGCCCCCCTGAGCGTCGCGGCGATTCAGGGCAACATCGAACAAAGCATGAAGTGGGACCCCTCGCAGCTCAATGCACAGTTGGCGCTGTACCGCGACATGAGCTTCAGCTCCAAACGCGTCGACCTGCTGATCTGGCCGGAAACCGCGGTCCCGGTGCTCAAGGAGTCCGCCGAGGGTTACCTGAACATGATGGGCAGCTTCGCCGCCGAGCGTAAATCCGCGCTGATCACCGGCGTGCCGATTCGCCAGGAACTCCATCACGAGAAGCGCTTTTTCAACGGCATTACCGTGGTCGGTGAAGGCGATGGCACTTACCTGAAGCAGAAACTGGTGCCGTTCGGCGAATACGTTCCATTGCAGGAAGTCTTGCGCGGTCTGATCGCCTTCTTCGACCTGCCGATGTCTGATTTTGCCCGTGGGCCGGCCGATCAAGCGCTGCTGCAAGCCAAGGGTTATCAGATTGCACCGTTCATCTGCTACGAGGTGGTCTACCCGGAATTCGCCGCCAGCCTCGCTGCCCGTAGTGATTTGCTGCTGACCATCAGCAACGACACCTGGTTCGGCACCTCGATCGGCCCGCTGCAACATTTGCAGATGGCACAAATGCGCGCACTAGAGGCCGGCCGCTGGATGATCCGCGCCACCAACAACGGTGTGACGGGTCTGATCAACCCGTTTGGCCAGATAACTGCGCAGATCCCGCAGTTCGAACAAGGCATTCTGTATGGCGAAGTGGTGCCAATGCACAACCTGACGCCGTACCTGGAATGGCGTTCGTGGCCGTTGCTCATCATTTGCGTGTTGTTGTTTGGCTGGGCGTTGGTGGCTAACAGGATGGCGAAAACCGTTTAAGTATCGCGCCGCTCCTACGTGGGAATGTGTACACCCTGTAGGAGCTGCCGAAGGCTGCGATCTTTTGATCTTCAACGATAAAACATCAAATACCCGACCTGCCCCACCGCCTCATTCATCAACTGCCCGCTCTGCCAGATCGATTTGAACTCCGGCATCCAGCCGCCCAGCGGCCGGGCATTATCCACGCCTAAAAAACCCACTGGCGCGGGCACCACCTCAAATCCGGCCTGCTGGAAACTCCAGACCGCTCGCGGCATGTGCCAGGCCTGGGTCACCACCACAACGCGCTTGACCCCCTCTGGCAATAACACTTGGGCGCTGAGTTGCGCGTTTTCCCAGGTCGTGCGGCTGCGCCCTTCCTGCCAGCGCACCGTCACGCCAAAATCATCGAGCAATGAGTCCGCCATTAGCTTCGCTTCCGTCGGCGGTGTGCCGTAATGCAGACCACCGCTGGTCAGAATCGGCAAACCGGACGCTTTGGCCAGGCGCGCCGCATAGCGCTCACGCCCCAGACCTACACCGGTCGGCTGGTCGACGCCCCACGCCGGGTCGCCACGTTCACGCCCCGAACCCAGCACCACGATTGCGTCGGCCCGCTGACCCAAGGTTGCCCACTCCTCCCGCGCCAGCGGCGGCGATCGTTCCAGCGCCTTGGCACTCCACTCCACTACTACCGGCAGGCTCATCAACCAGAAGCCGCCCACGCCCAGGATGAAACACAACCCCGCCAGCCTCGGTCTTGAGCGGCGCCACCACCAGGCAAGCACCAGTAACAGTAATAAAATGCCGGGCGGCAGTAGAAGTTGTTTAATGAAATAACGAAAAGGCATCGGGCATCTCCATAGATGCCCGAAGCCTAGGTGGGTTGTCGCAAGGCGACAACAAATGTGGAAGGACTTTGCTTCAAAAAACCATATTCCATGGCTTCAAGTGCCCTTACTTGAATTGCAAAGACCGGACCTTTACCGAGCCTTTGCCGGGTGCCTTATCCTTGAGCCAGATGATCTTGGCCGAACGTGGTGCTTCGAGTTGCTTAACTGCTGCTGACAAGCATCCGTGCGTTTCACGTTCACTACGATCCAGATAGGCCTTGACCAGTTCAAACTCTGCGGGGCTCAAACCACGCAGTTCCAGCTCCAGGGGACGCTCATCACGCAGCCGTCCGGCTGTTTTGGCCGTATCCAGGGCCATTGCAAGACGGTCTATCAGTTTTTCGTACAGCTCCGGTTTTGTAACTTTTTGCTGTGACTCAACCATCCATCACCTCATTGAAGATAAGACTCACTCCCCTTTTAGAGCTTAGCCTCGCTGAAAAAACCGGCTGAGTGCCGCGACCAACGGCCCTCGGAGCGGGTATTGGCCACGTCCTTGCGTGTAATCAGGGTTTCCCTCGGTAGAGTGCGGTCATGTATGCTACGGCGCTTCCTGTAACTCCACTTCCAGCTCGCCTGGGCACCGAAACGTCGATTTGGCGTTATCACCGTCCAGCGTTGCATTGAAGAGGATTAGGCCACCCCTATTCAGTTCAAAAGTAGCCATGCACGAACAATACCAGCCCCGTGAAATCGAAGCCGCCGCCCAGTCGTTCTGGGACGAGCAAAAGTCCTTTGAAGTCAGTGAACAGCCAGGCAAGGAGACGTTCTACTGCCTGTCGATGTTCCCTTACCCCAGCGGCAAGTTACACATGGGGCACGTGCGCAACTACACCATCGGCGACGTGATCTCCCGCTACCAGCGCATGCAAGGCAAGAACGTCCTGCAACCCATGGGTTGGGACGCCTTCGGCATGCCGGCGGAAAACGCCGCGATGAAGAACAACGTAGCGCCCGCCAAGTGGACCTACGAAAACATCGCCTACATGAAAAGCCAGCTGCGCAGCCTGGGCCTGGCGGTGGACTGGTCGCGCGAAGTGACCACCTGCAAACCGGATTACTACCGCTGGGAACAATGGCTGTTCACTCGCCTGTTCGAAAAAGGCGTGATTTACAAGAAAAGCGGCACCGTGAACTGGGACCCGGTCGACCAGACCGTTCTGGCCAACGAGCAAGTGATCGACGGTCGCGGCTGGCGTTCCGGCGCGCTGATCGAAAAGCGCGAAATCCCGATGTACTACTTCAAGATCACCGCCTACGCGGATGAACTGCTGGATAGCCTCGACGAACTGACGGGCTGGCCTGAGCAGGTCAAGACCATGCAGCGCAACTGGATCGGCAAGTCCCGCGGCATGGAAGTGCAGTTCCCGTACAACGTCGATTCCATCGGCGAAACCGGCGCGCTGAAAGTATTCACTACCCGTCCGGACACCCTGATGGGCGCAACCTACGTTGCAGTGGCTGCCGAACACCATTTGGCTGCCCTGGCCGCGCAGAACAACCCTGAGCTGCAAGCGTTCATCGCTGAATGCAAGGGCGGCAGCGTTGCTGAAGCCGACGTGGCCACTCAAGAGAAAAAAGGCCTGCCGACCTCACTGTTCGTCGAGCACCCGCTGACCGGTGAGAAACTCCCGGTGTGGGTCGCCAACTACGTGCTGATGCATTACGGCGATGGCGCGGTCATGGCTGTTCCGGCTCACGATGAACGGGATTTCGAGTTCGCCACCAAGTACAACCTGCCGATCAAATCCGTGGTGCGCACAAGTTCCGGTGACACCAACCCGGCCCCTTGGCAGGATGCGTACGGCGAGCACGGCACGCTGATCAACTCCGGCGAATTCGACGGCCTCGACTTTGCAGGCGCCTTCGACGCCATGGAAGTGGCGCTGATCAAGAAAAACCTCGGTGCCTCGCGCACCCAGTTCCGCCTGCGCGACTGGGGCATCAGCCGTCAGCGCTACTGGGGCTGCCCGATCCCGATCATCCACTGCGACACCTGCGGTGATGTGCCGGTCCCGGAAGATCAACTGCCTGTGGTGTTGCCGGAAGACGTCGTACCGGACGGCGCCGGTTCGCCGCTGGCGCGCATGCCCGAGTTCTACGAGTGCACCTGCCCGAAATGCGGCGCTGCGGCCAAGCGTGAAACCGACACCATGGACACCTTCGTCGAGTCCTCGTGGTACTACGCTCGCTACGCCTCGCCACACTATGAAGGTGGCCTGGTGGAAAAATCGGCTGCCGACCATTGGTTGCCAGTGGATCAATACATCGGTGGCATCGAACACGCCATTCTTCACCTGCTTTATGCGCGCTTCTTCCACAAACTGATGCGCGACGAAGGCCTGGTGAGCTCCAACGAGCCGTTCAAGAACCTGCTGACCCAAGGCATGGTAATCGCCGAGACCTACTATCGCCGCGAAGCCAACGGTGCCTATACGTGGTTCAACCCGGCGGACGTCGAACTCGAACGCGACAGCAAGGCCAAGGTCATTATCGCCAAGCTGATCGCAGACGGCCTGCCGGTGGAAATCGGTGGCACCGAAAAGATGGCCAAGTCCAAGAACAACGGCGTTGACCCACAGTCGATGATTGACCAGTTCGGCGCAGACACCTGCCGCCTGTTCATGATGTTCGCCTCGCCACCTGACATGAGCGCGGAATGGTCCGACTCCGGAGTAGAAGGCTCGCACCGCTTCCTCAAGCGCGTCTGGCGTCTGGCTCAAGCGCACGTCATCCAGGGCCTGCCGGGCAAACTGGACGTCGCCAGCCTGAACGACGAGCAGAAAGCCATTCGCCGTTCGATCCACCAGGCCATCAAGCAGGCCAGCCACGACGTCGGCCAGAACCACAAATTCAACACCGCCATCGCCCAAGTGATGACGTTGATGAACGTGCTGGAAAAAGCCGCGCAAGGCACCGAACAGGATCGCGCACTGATTCACGAAGGCCTGGAAACCGTAGTCCTGCTGCTGGCACCGATCACCCCGCATATCAGCCACGAACTGTGGCATCGCCTGGGCCATGCGGACCCGGTCATCGATGCCGGTTGGCCGGTGCTGGACGAAAACGCCCTGGTGCAGGACAGCCTGCAGCTTGTCATTCAAGTGAACGGCAAACTGCGTGGCCACATCGAAATGCCGGCCAGCGCCAGCCGCGAAGAAGTCGAAGCTGCCGCACGGGCCAACGAAAACGTCCTGCGCTTCGTCGATGGCCTGACTATTCGCAAAGTGATCGTAGTGCCCGGGAAACTGGTCAATATCGTCGCCAGCTAAATTGGATCGGGCGCCAGGTCGTGCCTGGCGCCGAGTAAAACCTTTCGGGCCGCTTGACCGGCCCACATGGTTTCAAGGGGAGCAACAAGATGATCAAACGCAATTTGCTGGTGATGGGCCTTGCAGTCCTGCTGAGCGCCTGCGGTTTCCAGCTGCGCGGCACCGGCACCACCGAACTGGCGATCAAGGAACTCGACCTGAGCGCCCGCAATGCCTACGGCGAAACCGTGACGCAATTGCGTCAGGTGCTGGAAAGCAGCGGCGTCAAAGTCTACAACGGCGCATCTCACAAACTGGTGCTGACCGATGAGCAGGAAAGCCAGCGCATCCTCAGTTACGCGGGCGCCGGTCGTACTGGCGAGTACCAGATGACCATGGTGTTGAACTACGACATCCGGGGTCAGGGCAACCTGCCACTGCTGAGCGACAAGCTCGAAGTGCAGAAAGTCTTCATCCATGACGGCAACAACCTGGTGGGTTCTGACCAGGAAGCCAACGATGCCCGCAAGGAAATGCGTCGTGAACTGGTTCAACGCATGATGCTGCGCCTGCAACAGCTGACCCCGACTCAGTTGGAACAGCTGCAACAGACCGCTGACGCCAGGGCCAAGGCTGAGACCGACGCCCTGGAAGCAGCGCAAAAAGCTGAAGCGGAGACTCCGCGTCAGTCGCCTATTGAACTGCCGCAGCAATAAGCCTTACGGGGCGCTCAGGCGCCCCGTTCGCCTCTTCTTATGAAACTCGCCCCCGCCCAACTCGGTAAACACCTGCAAGGCGCCCTCGCGCCGGTCTACGTCATCAGTGGCGATGACCCACTGCTATGTCAGGAAGCCGCCGACGCCATTCGCGCAGCTGCCCGCCAGCAAGGTTTCGATGAACGCCAGGTCTTCGCCGCCGACGCCAGTTTCGACTGGGGTACGCTGCTGCAGGCCGGCGCCAGCATGTCGCTGTTCGCCGAAAAGCGTCTTCTGGAACTGCGTCTGCCCTCCGGCAAACCCGGAGACAAAGGCGCCGCGGCATTCATCGAGTACTGCTCGCGCCCGGCGGAAGACACGGTGCTGCTGATCAGCCTGCCCAAGCTTGACGGCAGTGCGCAGAAAACCAAGTGGGGCAAGGCACTGATCGAAGGTCCGCAGACCCAGTTCGTGCAGATCTGGCCAGTGGACACCAACCAATTGCCGAGCTGGATCCGTCAACGACTGTCCCAGGCCGGGCTTTCCGCCAGCCAGGACGCCGTCGAACTGATCGCCGCCAGGGTCGAGGGCAACCTGCTGGCCGCCGCCCAGGAAATCGAAAAGCTCAAGCTGATGGCCGAGGGCGGCCAGATCACCGTCGAAACGGTACAAGCGGCGGTGGCCGACAGCGCGCGTTTCGATGTCTTCGGCCTGACCGATGCGATTCTCAATGGCGAGGCTGCTCACGCCCTGCGCATGCTCGAAGGGTTGCGCGGCGAAGGCGTCGAACCGCCGGTGATTCTCTGGGCGCTGGCCCGGGAGCTGCGTCTGCTGGCCAACCTGTCGCTGCAATACAGCCAGGGCGTGCCGCTGGACAAAGCCTTCAGCCAGGCCCGACCGCCGATCTGGGACAAACGCAAACCGCTGATGAGCAAGGCGCTGCAACGCTACTCGGCGCAACGCTGGGCACAGTTGCTGCTCGAAGCGCAGCGCATCGATGCGCAAATCAAAGGTCAGGCGGCGGGCTCGCCGTGGATGAGTTTGAGTCGGTTGACGTTGTTGATGGCCGGCCAGCGACTGACATTGCCCGCCGAGTAAACACGCCCTCTGTAGCAGCTGGCGAAGCCTGCGTTCGGCTGCGAAGCAGTCGCCAAGCCAAGCGGCTCGGTGTGTCAGGATGATCCAGGATTCAGGGTTTACGACTGCTGCGCAGCCGAACGCAGGCTTCGCCAGCTGCTACAGGTCCGATCGCAGAAAGGTCCTACACAATGTGGGGACTAGACAGAATCCCTACTTCAGCAGATTATTCCCCCCGCAAAACCCACTCACTTGCGAGAGATCATCATGAGCAAAAAGCCATCCAAGCATGGCCCCAACAAGGCCAAATCCATCATCGCCCAGCCACTGTTCCGCAGCCGTCAGGAACGAGCCGGCAAGGGCAAAGGCAGCTACCGCCGCGAAGCCTTCCAGTCTAATAGCTGGGAGGCTTCTTACTTTCTGGCGGCCTGAAAGGCAAGCCATCGCTCAACATGTTAAGGTCTGCACCTGATTCGTATCCTCTGGACCTGTGCATGCCCCTTTGTATTTCCCGTCGTTGGCCTCTTCGCCAACTGATAGCTGCCTCCAGCCTCATTCTGCTTGTCGCCTGCGCGGAAAAACCCACCGCCGCCGACGCGCAACCGCTTCAGACTCGCACCGTTGCGACGGCCCCTGCGATCATTCCGCCGGTGGTGCCGACCGGTGAAAATCTCGACATCCAGCCAACCCAGACCTTTGCCGAATGGCAGGCGGGTTTCCGTAAAGACGCCCTCGTCGCCGGCATCCGCGCCGACCTGTTTGACCGTGCTTTTGCCAATGTCAGCGTGGACGACAGCGTGATCCGTGCCGACCGCAGCCAACCGGAATTTACTCGCCCGGTGTGGGAGTACCTCGACGGGGCGCTGTCGCCGCTACGGGTGCGCAAAGGTCAGGCGTTGGTCAGCGAGTACGCCGACATCCTGCAAAGCATCGAGCAGCGCTACGGTGTCGACCGCCAGGCATTGGTCGCGGTGTGGGGCATGGAAAGTAACTTTGGTCAGTTCCAGGGCAGCAAGTCGGTGATCAATTCCCTGGCGACCCTGGCTTATGAAGGTCGACGTCCGGGCTTTGCCCACGCGCAGCTGATCGCGGCCCTGCAAATTCTGCAACAGGGCGATATCGCCCCCGAGAAAATGCTCGGTTCCTGGGCTGGCGCCATGGGTCAGACCCAGTTCATTCCGACCACCTACAACACCCACGCCGTAGACTTCGACGGCGATGGCCGCCGCGACATCTGGAACAGCTCCGCGGATGCATTGGCCTCGACCGCGCACTACCTGCAAAGCTCTGGCTGGCAGAAAGGCCAGCCCTGGGGCTTCGAAGCGCAATTGCCGAGCAACTTCAATTACGCCCTGGCCGATGGCACGATTCGCAAGAGCGTTGCCGAGTGGCGACAACTGGGGGTGACCCTGCCCAATGGCGCCCAGGTTCCGGCAGGTTCCGAACATCTGTCGGCCGCCCTGCTGCTACCGGCAGGCTATCGCGGCCCGGCGTTTTTGGTCCTCGATAACTTTCGCGCGATTCTCAAGTACAACAACTCTTCGTCCTATGCCTTGGCCGTTAGCCTGTTGTCCGAGCGTTTCAATGGCGGTGGCCTGATCAGCGGTCTATGGCCCAAAGATGACTTGCCGCTGAGCCGTACCGAGCGAATCGAGCTGCAAAACCTGCTGAGCGCGCAGAACTACGACGCGGGGACCGCCGACGGGATTATCGGCGCCAATACCCGCAAAGCTATCCGCGCTGCCCAGCAGTTCTTTGGCTGGCCGGCGGATGGTTATCCGACGCACAAGTTGCTGGAAGGGTTGCGTAGCCGCTAGAAGCTTCGCGGGCAAGTCGGATCGCCGCACTGCTCGCCCCTACGGAGATTGCGTGATCAACGTACCCTGTAGGAGCGAGGCTTGCCCGCGAAGACTGACTATCAGGCGCTAACGAACTACCGCTTGATCACCACATCCTGCTCCAACACCAACGTCTTGTCCCCCGCATCCAGCCTGACCAGCGCGCCCATCGGCAGCGTCAAATTCGGATCGCAATGCCCGCTACGCCATCCAGCCAGTACCGGTATCCGCAAAGGAGCAAAGGTCTGCTTGAGCAACCTCTCCAGCGCAGAAACATCGACCCCCGCCACATCCCCCACCAGAACCCCGCGCAGCTTGTGCAGCGTGCCGGCCAGACGCAAATGAGTCAGCAACCGATCGATGCGGTACAGCGGCTCGTTAATGTCCTCGATGAACAAAATGACGCCCTCGGCATCGATCTCGTAAGGCGTGCCCATGGTCGCGGCGATCATCGACAAATTGCCCCCCAGTAGCCGCCCGTGAGCGATGCCAGGCTCGATTGTGGTCAACGGCCAGGCCACCGGGTGAGAAAGCACACTGCCCGCCTTTACCTGCCCGCGCAGCATGTTGAAAAACGAGAACTCGGTGGGTTGCTGCTTGTCACCCAGCAGGTCGGCGTTGAGCATCGGACCATGGAAGGTCACGAACCCTGCATAACGACTGATGGCCGAGTGCAGCGCAGTGACGTCGCTGTAGCCAATAAACGGCTTGGCGTTGTTGCGCAGTAATTCGAAATCGATGCGATCGAGCAAACGCGGCGTACCGTAACCGCCACGCAGACAGATGATGGCATCGACCTCGCTGTCGGCGAATGCGCCGTGCAAGTCATTGAGCCGCACATCATCGCTGCCGGCCAGATAACCCTCTTGCTCATAAACGCCGGGAAACACTCGCAGCGAATAGCCGCGAGCGCGCATCCAGGCAATGGCTTTATCGGTATCCAGTGCTGCGGGGCCGGCGGGCGCGATCACGCCGATCAGCCCTGCAGGCGGCAAGGCCGGAACGGGGGCATGAGGACAAAGGGTGTGGGTCGGTCGAGCAGTCATCCATGAATCTCCCTGCGTGAAAACTTCAACACACAGTAGTCAGGAACGGGGACAAACAGAAGAGGCTCCATCGCCCCGCAGGTTGCAGGAAAAGTTTGTAATTGCCGTGAGCAAGGCAAAAAAACGCCCGCAAGGCTGAAAAACCTTGCGGGCGCGTCTCATTTTTAACAGCAGATCAGGACGACATCAGCTCGGCCTTGACCAGTTTCGCCTGCTCGTCAGCGTGGTACGAGGAACGTACCAGCGGACCGGAAGCGACGTTCTTGAAGCCCATTTTGTAACCTTCCTCGGCGAACCAGGCGAAGGTGTCCGGGTGCACGAAGCGCTGGACCGGCAAGTGGCTGCGGGACGGTTGCAGGTACTGGCCCAGAGTCAGCATGTCGATGTCGTGTTCGCGCATGCGCTTCATGACTTCGATGACTTCTTCGTCGGTTTCGCCCAGGCCCAGCATCAAACCGGACTTGGTCGGAATGTGCGGCATCATCTGCTTGAAGCGTTGCAGCAGGGTCAGCGACCACTGGTAATCCGAACCCGGACGCGCAGCCTTGTACAGGCGCGGCACGGTTTCCAGGTTGTGGTTGAACACATCCGGTGGCTCGGCGGCGGTGATTTCCAGCGCGACGTCCATGCGGCCACGGTAGTCCGGGACCAGGGTTTCGAGCTGAACGTTCGGCGACAGCTTGCGGATTTCGCGGATGCAGTCGGCAAAGTGCTGGGCACCGCCGTCACGCAAGTCGTCGCGGTCTACCGAGGTGATTACGACGTACTTCAGTTTGAGGTCGGCGATGGCGATGGCCAGGCTTTCCGGCTCGTTGACGTCCAATGGCTTCGGACGACCATGGCCGACGTCGCAGAACGGACAGCGACGGGTGCAGATGTCACCCATGATCATGAAGGTCGCGGTGCCGCCGGAGAAGCACTCGCCCAGGTTCGGGCAGGACGCTTCTTCGCAAACGCTGTGCAGCTTGTGTTTACGCAGCAGGGCCTTGATGCGGTCGACCTCCGGGGAAACCGGGATGCGCACGCGAATCCAGTCGGGTTTCTTCGGCAGTTCAGTGGTCGGGATGATCTTCACCGGGATGCGTGCAACCTTCTCGGCGCCGCGCAGCTTGACGCCGGCTTCAACCTTGGCACGCGGGGCCGGACGCTCGGTGACATCGAGCGTCGGGATCATGGTTTGCACTGCATCAGTAGTCATATCAGTCGATTCCGCCCGTTAGGGTCGTCTGCTCAGCATAGTCGAGGTGTTTGACGAGCTGCGCGCGCAGCCGGGCACTTACCTCGGCAAATTCAATCGATCCTGCGTGATCGCGCAGCTGGGTCATCGCCAGCCCGGCGTAGCCGCAGGGATTAATCCGTCGAAACGGTTCCAGGTTCATATCCACGTTCAGGGCCAGGCCATGAAAGGAGCAACCGTGGCGGATCCGCAGACCCAGAGAAGCGATTTTTGCGCCATCGACATAGACACCCGGTGCATCCGGCTTGGCCACCGCGGTCACGCCATAGCTGGCCAGCAGCTCGATCAGGCATTGCTCCATGCGGCTGACCAGGTCACGCACGCCGAACCCCAGCTTGCGCACATCCAGCAACAGGTAGGCCACCAGTTGGCCGGGGCCGTGATAAGTCACCTGACCACCGCGGTCGACCTTTACCACCGGAATATCCCCGGGCAGCAGCAGGTGTTCAGCCTTGCCGGCCTGGCCCTGGGTGAATACCGGCGGATGTTCCACCAGCCAGATCTCGTCAGCGGCATCGCTGCCGCGTTCGTTGGTGAAGCGCTGCATGGCATGCCAGACCGGCTCGTAAGCCATCTGACCGAGCTCGCGAAAGCCCACCGCGCCAGACATCACAGCACCATGTGCACGAAACCGGTAGCCCGCAACTCGCTGTTGATGTCGTACAGCTGTTCCTGGCCGGTGGCGATGATGTGCAACTGGATGGTCGTGTACTTGCCGTTGGTACTCTGCCGTTCGGCAAAGGTGTTGTGGTCAACGGTCGCATGTTTCTCAAGGATCGCGATGATCGTGTCCTTGAAACCCACGCCTGTGTCGCCGATTACCTTGATCGGGTAATCCGCGCAGGGGAATTCGATTTTTGGCGCCTTTACTTCAGTGTCTGTCATGGCGTAACGGCCTCGTAAGCCGTGGCAACGGACATGGCCCCGCTCCGGATCGGAACGGGGCCATGCAGGTCCACACTAATTCAGTTGAACAAGCCGTAGAAGAATAGACGGATGCTATCCCACATGCGGCGGAAGATACCACCCTCGTCGACCGCGTCCAGAGCGATCAGGTCGGCGCTATGCACCACTTTGTCGTCCAGTTTCACTTCGACTTTACCGATCACATCGCCCTTGGCGATTGGCGCGATCAGTTGCGGGGTCATAGTCATGCTGGCAGCGAGCTTTTTCAGCTGGCCTTTTGGCAAGGTCATGGTCAGGTCTTGAGCCAGGCCGGCCTTGACTTGATTGGTCGTGCCTTTCCAGACAGGTGCCTGAGCCAGCTCGGCGCCTTTCTGATAGAAGGTCTGGGTTTCGAAGAAGCGGAAACCGTAGGTCAGCAGTTTCTGGGTTTCGGAGGCGCGAGCCACTTCGCTGTTGGTGCCGAACACCACGGCGATCAGGCGCATGCCATCACGCACGGCCGAAGACACCATGCAGTAGCCGGCCTCGTCGGTGTGACCGGTTTTCAGACCGTCGACGGTCTTGTCACGCCACAGCAGCAGGTTGCGGTTAGGCTGCTTGATACCGTTCCAGAAGAACTCTTTCTGCGAGTAGATCGCGTAGTGAGCCGGGTCTTCGTGGATGATCGCGCGAGCCAGCACCGCCATGTCGTGAGCCGACGAGTAGTGCTCCGGATTCGGCAGGCCGGTCGGGTTCATGAAGTGGCTGTTAGTCATGCCCAGGTCGGCCACGGTTTTGTTCATCATGTCGGCGAACGCGTCTTCGCTGCCGGCGATGTGCTCGGCGAGCGCAACACTGGCGTCGTTACCCGACTGAATGATGATGCCGTGCAGCAGGTCGCTGACAGTCACCTGCGTGCCGACTTTGATGAACATCCGCGAACCGCCGGTACGCCAGGCGTTCTCGCTGACGGTCACCGGATCGTTTTCGCCGATCTGGCCGCGACGGATTTCCAGGGTCGCGAGGTAAGCGGTCATCAGCTTGGTCAGGCTGGCCGGCGGCAGACGTTGGTCACCGTTGTTCTCTACCAGCACGTTGCCGCTGCTGGCGTCCATGAGTACGTAGGCTTTGGCGGCCAGTTGCGGTGGCGACGGCATCATCTCGACCGCGAAAGCGGCAGGCGAGAGGAGCAGCGGGACTAGCAGGCACAGGCGTTTGGCAAAGGTGGTGATGTTCATCCGTCTCTCGAAATCGCTAATGGAAACTGCCCTAGGGCAAAACTAATCAGACAACTCTCTAAAAAGTTGTCGCGTGTTCAGTTGCTCACTCTGCAACCCTTGCCGGGCTTTTGTTCTTCAACGAGCCAACAACCCGGTTCGCCCCCCAAACTGCAAGCGAACCGTCAAACAAGAACCAGGTATTACTCGGCGCTGACCAGGCTCGGCGAACCGAGATTGGCCAGCCGCACGCTGTTTTGCACCTGCTGGATTTCACCCGGCGAGCCGATCGGCCCCAGGCGCACCCGATGCAGTGTCTGTTGGTTACGCACGATCGAGCTGATGAACACCGGAGCGCTCACCATCCCGCTGAGCTTCGATCTCAGGAGTTCTGCAGCGTCCGGGTTGGCGAACGCGCCCACCTGCAGATACTGGCCAGAGGCTGGTACAGAAGCGTTTTTTTTTGCATCGATCTGCACGGGCACAACGGCCGCGGCGTGTTGCTGCGGCGGCGGGGTCCATTGCTCGACGGTGCCGGCCGATGCCGTAAGCACCGGGGCGCTATTTTGCGCGACTTTCGGCTCGTTGAGCATCAAGGGCGCCGGACGGCCTTTGGCTGCCCACCATTGCTGCGGGTCGATGCCTTCGACCTTGACCCGCGCCGTGCCTGTTTCGGCATAACCGAGCTTTTTGGCGGCGGCATAGGACAAGTCGATGATGCGGTCCGAATAGAACGGCCCGCGGTCGTTGACCCGCAGGATCACGGTTTTGTTGTTGTCCAGATTGGTCACCCGAACGTAACTGGGCAGTGGCAAGGTCTTGTGCGCGGCACTCATGCCGTACAAGTCGTAAACCTCGCCATTGGCGGTGTTCTGGCCGTGGAATTTGGTGCCGTACCAGGACGCCGTGCCCGATGCGACATAGGTCTTGGATTCCTGCTGCGGGAAGTAAGTCTTGCCCAGCACAGTGTACGGGTTGGCTTTATAAGGACCGCTGTGCAGGGTCGGCGTGGCATCCGGGATGCGCGATACGTCGACGTCCCACCAGGGTGCGCCATCCTTGTGAGCCCGGTTGATATCCAGGCCAGGTGCCGAACGAACGGCGGTCGGGGACTTCTGAGCCGGCGCGCGGCTGGTCGAACAACTGGCGACCAGGACCGTCAACGCGGCGAATGCCATGAGCTTCAGGGGTTTATTCATAGGCAATGCCCGCATTACTTGACGCCCCGTGCTTGGACTAGCTGTTCAGACAGTTGATGTACGGCCATGGCGTACATCACGCTGCGGTTATAACGCGTGATTGCGTAAAAATTCGTCAGGCCCATCCAGTATTCAGGGCCATTGTCACCTTCCAGGCGGAAAGCCGTGACCGGCATATCATCGCGCAGCGCATCATGACTCGACCAGCCCAGCGCCCGCAACTCCCCGACGGTTTTCGTCGGCTCGATGCCTGCGGTCAAACCTTCGTCTACCTGATCGCCACGCACATCGGCGCGGCTGACCACAGGTTCGCCGGCAACCCAACCGTGACGCTTGAAATAACTGGCAACGCTGCCGATGGCATCAATCGGGTTGGTCCAGATATTAATGTGGCCGTCACCGTCGAAATCCACCGCATAGGCGCGAAAACTGCTCGGCATGAACTGCGGCAAGCCCATGGCCCCGGCGTAGGAGCCTTTGAGGGTCAACGGGTCGACCTGCTCTTCACGGGCCAGCAGCAGGAATTCACGCAATTCCTTGCGGAAGAATTCGGCCCGGGGAGGATAGTCGAAACCCAAGGTCGACAAGGCATCGATCACCCGGAAATTGCCGGTATTTCGACCAAAAAAGGTCTCGACGCCGATGATCGAGACAATTACCTGCGCCGGCACGCCATATTCCTGCTCGGCACGCGCCAGCACCGCTTCGTGTTGACGCCAGAAGTCCACACCACGGGCGATGCGCGCATCGGTGATGAACATCGGGCGATATTCTTTCCACTGTTTAACCCGTTCGGCGGGCTTGGAGATCGCGTCCAGAATCGACTGTTTGCGCTCGGCTTCGCGGAACACGCCCATCAGCTGTTCGCCGGCAAAGCCATAGTCGCGGGTCATTTCACCGACGAACTCGGCCACCTGGGGCGAGCCTTCGTAATCGCCGGCCCACGCTTGCTGCGCGGTACCAAGGATGCTTACCAGGCCGACCCACGGTGCGTATCGAGTCGCCCAGCCACGCATTACTTGCATTGAAATCTTCACCTTATTCAAACCTGTGCGATCCACTTACGATGGGTATGGATCGACATCAAAACCCCAAACGCTGACAGTAGCGTCACCAACGAAGTTCCTCCGTAGCTAATGAACGGCAACGGCACCCCCACAACCGGCAACAGGCCACTGACCATACCGATGTTGACGAAAACGTAAACAAAAAACGTCATGGTCAGGCTGCCCGCGAGCAATTTGCCGAACAATGTCTGCGCCTGGGCGGTAATCACCAGCCCACGACCGATCAGCAGCAGGTAAATCAGCAACAGTGCGCAGATGCCCACCAGGCCGAATTCTTCGCCCAGCACCGCAATAATGAAGTCGGTGTGGCTTTCCGGCAGGAAGTCCAGGTGCGACTGAGTGCCAAGCAACCAGCCTTTGCCGAACACGCCGCCGGAACCGATGGCGGCTTTCGACTGAATGATGTTCCAGCCCGTGCCCAGCGGATCGCTCTCGGGGTCGAGGAAGGTCAGGATTCGCTGCTTCTGGTAGTCGTGCATGATGAAGTACCACATGCCGATGGCCACCGGCACAGCCGCGGCGATCACGCTGAGAATCCAGCGCCAGCGCAGCCCGCCCATGAACAGCACGAACGCGCCACCGGCGAGAATCAGCAGCGAAGTGCCGAGGTCGGGCTGACGCACGATCAGGATGAATGGCAACCCGATCAGAAACAGACTTACGCCTACATGCTTGAGCTGTGGCGGCAAGGAGCGCTTGGCCAGGTACCAGGCGATGGTTGCCGGCATCAGGATCTTCATGAATTCCGAGGGCTGGAAGCGGATCACCCCGGGAATGTTGATCCAGCGCGTGGCGCCCATGGCGTTGTGGCCCATGACATCCACCACCACCAGCAACAGCACGCCGATCACGTAACCGACGGGCACCCAGCGGGCCATGAAGCGCGGCTCGAACTGGGCGATGACGATCATCGACACCAGGCCGATGCCGAAGGAAGTGGCTTGCTTGGCCAGCAGGTCCCAGCTTTTGCCGCTGGCCGAATACAGCACGAACAGGCTGCCGGCCGCCAGGGTCAGCAGCAGGATCAGCAACGGGCCGTCGATGTGCATGCGTTGCAACAGCGTCGCGCGGCGACGCATCACATCCTCGCTGGAGAGAATGCGATCGAAATTACTATTCACGGGCCGTAGCCTCCGCACTGATAGGGCTGGCGTATTCGGCTTTCAGTCGGCCATCCTGGTCCAGGAGCCAGGCGTCCATGACTTGACGCACCACAGGCGCGGCGACGCCGGAGCCGGACTCGCCGTTCTCGACCATCACCGACACTACGATTTTCGGATTTTCGGCCGGCGCGAAGCCAACGAACAAGGCGTGGTCGCGGTGGCGTTCCTGAACCTTGGAGCGGTCGTACTTCTCGCCCTGCTTGATCGCGACCACCTGAGCCGTACCACTTTTGCCGGCGATCCGGTATTGCGAACCGATCGCGGCCTTGCGCGCGGTACCGCGGGCACCATGCATTACCTGCTGCATGCCGTGGTTGACCCTGGTCCAGTCCGACGGATCGCGCAGGATGATGTCCGGCATCGGATTTTCGTCCACCGGCTTCGCTCCTTCGAGGGTCTTGGCCAAATGCGGGCGATTCCAGACACCCTTGTTGGCCACCAGCGCCGTGGCCTGGGCCAACTGCAACGGAGTGGATTGCATGTAGCCCTGACCGATCCCCAGAATCAGCGTTTCGCCCGGGTACCAGGCCTGACGACGGGTCGCGCGCTTCCATTCCCGGGTCGGCATCAATCCCGGCGACTCTTCGAACATGTCGAGGGAGACCTTCTGGCCAATGCCGAACTTGCTCATGTAGGCCGACAACCGATCAATCCCCAACTTGTGCGCGAGGTCATAGAAGTAGGTGTCGTTGGACCGCATGATCGCCGTATCCAGATCCACATAACCGTCGCCGGTACGGTTCCAGTTACGGTATTTGTGATCGTAGTTGGGCAGCTGGTAGTAACCGGGGTCGTAGACCCGGGACGACGCCGTGACCACGCCCGCATCCAGGCCGGCAATCGCCACCGCCGGTTTAATCGTCGAGCCCGGCGGGTACAGGCCGCGCAACACGCGGTTGAACAGCGGCCGGTCGATGGAATCACGCAGCTCGGCATAGGCCTTGAAGCTGATGCCGGTGACGAACAGGTTCGGGTCGAAACTCGGCTGGCTGACCATCGCCAGCACTTCGCCGGTGTTCGGGTCCAGCGCCACGACCGCGCCACGGCGACCACCCAGCGCGGCTTCGGCGGCTTCCTGCAATTTGATGTCCAGGCTCAGGACAATGTCCTTGCCGGGAATCGGATCGGTACGCTTGAGTACGCGTAATACGCGGCCTCGTGCGTTGGTTTCGACTTCCTCGTAACCCACCTGACCGTGCAACTCGGCCTCATAGAAACGCTCGATGCCGGTCTTGCCGATGTGGTGGGTGCCGCTGTAGTTGACCGGATCGAGCGACTTCAACTCTTTCTCGTTGATCCGCCCCATGTAACCCACCGAGTGCGCAAAGTGCGCACCCTGCGGGTAATGACGCACCAGTTGCGCGACCACTTCCACACCGGGCAGACGGAACTGGTTCACCGCGATGCGGGCGATCTGCTCTTCGGTCAGCTCGAACAGGATTGGCACCGGTTCGAACGGCCGGCGCCCCTGACGCATGCGTTTCTCGAAAATCACCCGGTCTTCGGGCGTCAGCTCGAGCACCTCGACGATCACGTCGAGCACTTGCTGCCAGTTGCCGGAGCGCTCGCGGGTCATGCTCAGGCTGAAGCTCGGCCGGTTGTCGGCCACCACCACGCCATTGCGGTCGAAGATCAACCCGCGAGTCGGCGGAATCGGCTGCACATGGACGCGGTTGTTTTCCGACAGGGTCGAGTGGTACTCGTACTGGATCACCTGAAGGAAATACAACCGCGCGATCAGCACGCCAATCAGCACCACTACTGCAATGGCCCCGAACACGACGCGGCCACGCACCAGACGGGCGTCTTTTTCGTGGTCCTTGATGCGGATCGGCTGGGGCATGAGGGCAGAACTACTTGTGGTAAGGGTGGCCGGACAGGACTGTCCAGGCACGATACAGCTGTTCGCCGATCAGAATCCGCACCAAGGGGTGCGGCAGCGTCAACGGTGACAACGACCAGCGTTGATCCGCCCGGGCACAGACTTCCGGCGCCAGCCCCTCGGGGCCACCGACCATGAAATTCACCGTGCGCGAGTCCAGCCGCCAGCGATCGAGTTCGACCGCCAGTTGCTCGGTGCTCCAGGGCTTGCCGTGGACTTCGAGGGTGACAATACGCTCGTTCGGCCCGACCTTGGCCAGCATGGCTTCGCCTTCCTGACGGATAAAGCGCGCCACGTCGGCGTTCTTGCCGCGGGTGTTGAGCGGAATTTCCACCAGTTCCAGCGCCAGCTCGGATGGAAGACGCTTGGCATATTCATGCCAGCCTTCTTCCACCCATTTGGGCATGCGTGAACCGACGGCGATCAGTCGCAGTCGCACAGCGGTCCCTTATTGCTGGTCTTTGTTGAGCTTGATGAAATGCTCATGGGTGTTTTCCGGGCTATGGTGCGCGGCGCTGCCGGCACGGCTCTGCTCGGCACCCTGCCACAAACGCTCCAGGTCATAGAACTGGCGAGCGCTGGCAGTCATCATGTGCACGATGACATCGTCCATATCCAGCAACACCCAGTCGCTGTCGCCCTTGCCTTCTTCACCCAACGGCTTGACGCCCTGAGCCTTGACCGCCTCGCGGACCTTATCCAGCATCGCGCCGATCTGGCGGTTGGAAGTACCGGTAGCGATGATCATGAAATCAGTGATGCTCTGCTTTTCACGAACGTCGATCACCAGAACATCCTGGGCCTTGACGTCTTCCAGGGCCGCTACGGCAACCTTGACCAGCTCTTCGCCGCGCAGTTCCGGGCCGGTACTGGCCACTACTGGCAGCGGAGCGCTCTTGAACGTGCCTTTGCGCTTTACTTTGTTTACGTCTTTGTCAGTCATATAAAACTCGTTTTGCTCGTGTGTTCGGGCGCTTCGATACACGCGTTCACGTGCCTTGAAGCGCGCCCTTTTTCAGTTCGACGCACGGTAGAGTCCGTGCGCATCGATGTAGGCCAGGACCGCGTCGGGCACCAGGAAACGTACCGACTTACCGCTGGCCAGCAGTTGACGGATCTGGGTGGCGGATACCGCGAGCGGCGTCTGCCAGACGAATGCAATCTGTCCGCTCGGCCCTTTGAGGGCCAGCGGGTCGCTCACCGAGCGCGCTGCCAGCAGGTTGCGCAAGGCATCCGGCGGTTCGCTGTCGGCATCCGGGCGTTGCAGCACCAGGATGTGGCAATGCTGGAGCAACTCTTCCCAGCGATGCCAAGTGGGCAGGCCGCAAAATGCGTCCCAGCCCAAAAGTAGAAAAACCTGGTCTGGGGCGGCCAATTCGGCGCGCATCAGTTCCAGGGTGTCGATGGTGTAGGACGGTTTGTCCCGCTGCAATTCGCGGGCGTCCACCACCAACGGTGGCACACCGGCCACCGCGCACTTGACCATCGCCAGACGGTCCTTCGCCGACACCTGCGGCGTACCGCGATGAGGCGGCCTGGCGCTGGGTGTCAGACGTAACTCATCGAGCGCCAGCGATTCGGCGACTTCCAGCGCACCGCGCAAATGGCCGATGTGCACCGGGTCGAAGGTCCCGCCCAGTACGCCAATGCGTCGAGGCTGGGACTCGCTGGCGGTCACTTGGGCTGACGGGTCGAGGTCGCCCAAGTCAGAGCGACTCCTGGCCGCGCAACTGACCGTCACCGACCACGATGTACTTCTCGCAGGTCAGACCTTCGAGGCCCACCGGGCCGCGGGCGTGCAGCTTATCAGTAGAAATGCCAATCTCGGCACCCAATCCGTATTCGAAGCCATCGGCGAAGCACGTCGGGGTGTTGATCATGACCGAGGACGAATCGACTTCAGCCACGAAACGCCGGGTTTCGGCCAGGTTTTCGCTGACGATCGAATCGGTGTGATGGGAGCCGTACTGGTTAATGTGCTCGATGGCCTGATCCAGACCCTCGACCACGCGAATCGAGAGGATCGGCGCCAGGTATTCGGTGTGCCAGTCTTCCTCAGTGGCCGCAACGGCCTCGATGATTGCCCGGGTTCGCTCGCAACCGCGCAGTTCGACGCCTTTTTCGCGGAACTGGGCAGCCATCGACGGCAGGAACTCCTTGGCAACCGATTCATCCACCAGCAAGGTTTCCATGGCACCGCAGATGCCATAACGGTAAGTCTTGGCGTTGAACGCGATGCGCTGGGCTTTCGGCAGATCGGCGTGGGCACTGACGTAGACGTGACAGATGCCGTCCAGGTGCTTGATGACGGGCACGCGGGCATCGCGACTGACCCGTTCGATCAGGCCACGACCGCCACGGGGCACGATGACGTCGACATATTCCGGCATGGTGATCAGCGCGCCGACGGCGGCGCGGTCAGTGGTTTCGACCACTTGCACCACCGCGGCCGGCAGATCGGCCTCAGCCAGGCCGCGCTGGATGCAGGCGGCAATAGCACGGTTGGAGTGAATCGCCTCGGAACCGCCACGCAGGATGGTCGCATTGCCGGACTTCAAGCACAGGCTGGCGGCATCGATGGTCACGTTCGGCCGTGATTCGTAGATGATCCCGATTACGCCCAAGGGCACGCGCATCTTGCCGACCTGGATGCCAGACGGGCGATAACTCATGTCGCGGATCGCACCGACCGGGTCGGGCAGTGCCGCGACCTGACGCAAACCGACGATCATGCCGTCGATGCGCTCCGGGGTCAGTGCCAGGCGTTCCAGCAGAGCAGGCTCCAGACCATTGGCGCGGCCGGCAGCCAAATCCAGTTCATTGGCTGCGGTCAGCTCCGCGCGTGCAGCGTCCAGCGCATTGGCCGCCGCCTGCAAGGCGCGGTTTTTCTGCGCGGTGCTGGCACGGCCGATCACGCGAGAAGCTTCGCGGGCGGCGCGACCCAAACGGGTCATGTAGTCAAGAACGGACTCAGTCATGGTCTGCAATGGTCTTTGCTAAGGTCTTGGTAAAGAGTAAAGCGGCAGATTATAGCTGTCGCGTCCCGGGACTAACAGCGGTGACAGGCGGATGGTCGAAATGGAGGGCAATTTGCCGACGTTCAGCCGGGATTAAGCTGCATATTGTTATCATCACGACTCAATCAGCCCTGATAAACGCTGTTCATCATGACCAACCTGCCTGTTTCTGCATCCGCTACGCGCCAGCCCAAGGGGCTGCCGGATGCATTTTTCGACCGCGATGCGCAAACGCTGGCCCGGGATTTACTGGGCAAAATCATCCGTCATCGGGTCGGCGACCTGTGGCTCAGTGCCCGGATCATCGAGACCGAAGCCTATTACTGCGAAGAAAAAGGCAGCCACGCCTCCCTTGGCTACACAGAAAAGCGTAAGGCTTTGTTTCTGGATGGCGGCCACATCTATATGTATTACGCCCGCGGCGGTGATTCGTTGAACTTCAGCGCTCAGGGTCCCGGCAATGCGGTGCTGATCAAGTCCGCCTATCCGTGGATCGATGAACTGAGCGGGCCGGCGAGCCTGGCGCAGATGCTATTGAACAATCCCGATGCTCAGGGCCGCCCTCGCCCCTCGCAAAAACTGTGTGCGGGGCAGACGTTGCTCTGCAAAGCACTGGGGCTGAAGGTGCCGGTCTGGGACGCCAAGCGCTTCGACCATGAAGTATTGCTGGTGGAAGATGTCGGGCCGGCGCCGGGGCACATCATCCAGACCACACGCCTGGGCATTCCCCACGGGCGCGACGAACACTTGATGTACCGTTTTGTTGATGCGGCTTACGCACTTTACTGCACACGCAACCCGCTACGCCGGGGGCAAGTCGAAGGTCGCGATTATTTTTTGCTGTCCTGACAGCTGCTGAATCTTGATGCAGAGGAGATCACTGTGGGAGCGGGCTTGCCCGCGATAGGGCCATATCGGTCGACATCAATGCTGACTGTCCCGGCGCCATCGCGGGCAAGCCCGCTCCCACAGGAATTTTAGCGTTGTTTAAATTGTGTTCGCCCACCAAGGGCCAATTGAATCAGATGGAGTTGTTTTTATGGGCCCATGGCTCGATAGCGTAACCAATTGGCTGACGGTCAATCCGCAGTGGCTGGCCGCGGCAGTGTTCATAGTGGCTTGTGTGGAATGCCTGGCGATTGCCGGGCTCATCGTGCCTGGCACAGTGTTGTTGTTTGCCGTGGCGGTACTGGCTGGCAGTGGCGCGTTGTCATTGGGTGAAACGCTGCTGCTGGGTTTCCTCGGCGGTGTGCTGGGCGACATCGTTTCGTATTTTTTAGGGCGGCATTTCCACCAGAACATCCGTCGCCTGCCGGGGTTGCGCCACCATCCGGAATGGATGGCCGGAGCCGAGGCGTATTTCCAGCGTTATGGCATCGCCAGCCTGTTGGTCGGACGCTTTATCGGCCCGCTGCGGCCAATGTTGCCGATGGTTGCCGGGATGTTCGACATGCCGTTCCCGCGCTTCGCCGTCGTCAGCCTCTTGGCCGCCGCAGGCTGGAGCGTTGCCTATCTGCTACCCGGCTGGGCCACGGGAGCGGCGATTCGCTTGCCATTGCCGGAAGGTTTCTGGCCTGAGGCCGGGATCGTCGCTGGCAGCGTTGCGGTGATGTTAGGGCTGAGTGCAACCAGCAGCCTGCGCCGGCATCGCAAGGCCACGATATTTATAACGAGCATGAGCTTGCTGATTCTGGCGGGGTTATTCATCGGCTATCCGCACCTGACCGCGCTCGACCAGGGATTGATGACCCTGGTCCAGGAACACCGCAGCCCGGTGCTCGATGAAGTGGCCGTGGTGTTCACGCTGATTGGCGAATTCCGCAACATGTTTATGCTCAGCGCCTTGCTGACAGTCTTGTTGTTGCTGACACGACAATGGCGGCACGCGATCTTCGCTGGCGGCACCCTGCTGTTCACCGCGCTGGGCAACACCGCGACCAAGCACTTCTTCGCCCGTGTGCGCCCGGAAGTGCTGACCGATCCTTTGACCAGCTACAGCATGCCCAGTGGCCATGCTTCGGGGTCGTTTGCCTTGTTTCTGACCCTTGCGGTACTCGCCGGTCGCGGACAGCCCCCGCGTATGCGCCTGACCTGGCTGCTGCTGGCCTGCCTGCCGGCGCTGTCGATCGCCTTGTCACGGGTTTATCTCGGAGCGCACTGGCCGACCGACGTACTGGCCGGCGCCATGTTGGCCGCCTGCGTATGTGCCGCGAGTTTATGGTTGAGCCAGCGCCAGTCGCCCCTCAATGCCATGCCGTTCAAGGTCTGGTGGCTGGTCCTGCCGGCACTGGTGGCGCTGTTCAGTTTCTTTGCCCTGCGCCATCTGCCGCACGCAATGTTGCGGTACGCGTACTGACACCACGGGTTAGCCGCTCTATTGGCTAACAGTAAAGAGCTCCCTCCTCGCCACGCTTCAAGGATTTCTCCGACGAGCGTGGCGCTTGATCTAGTGAGTCGCAGACCTGCGGTGCGACCGCGTCTTTTCAGAACATCCGTCTGACAAATAATTGTAAGTTACATATTTTTCCATCATTTACAAACTCTGCACCTTTCACGACCTCGAAAATCAATTACATTAAAAACCACCTTACTGCGAATCAACGCGCAGCAAGTCTTCATCATGCACGACCAACAAGTCACTTTATCAAGCTCACCAAAAACACCATTAGATACATGAACAAAACTTATCAATTTTATTTTATTTTATATGCGAGTTTGCCATGAGCCCAAAAACACCCCGCAAACCACCCGTAACAACTCCGCATAAAGCTGTATCAACGAACGAGCCATCTATAAGGCCCGAGTTGAATAGTTCAGTATTCGTGCCTCATGGAATTTGGTCTGCCGACGCGAATATTCCATCGACCTCCAATCAGGCTGCACGCCCGGGCATTGATCCCCCCCTCCTTCCTTCCATTGAAATAACCGACTTGCCGACTCGAACGATTACGGACCATTCGCAGAGCGACAAATCATTGAGCAGATACTGGTTATCGGAGAACTTTCTGCGCGGCATGCAAGCACCGGATGCAGACGGCTTGCGCTACATCGTCGGGCGCAAATTTGTCGATGTAGACGATGGAGGCGTTGTGCATACAGCTCATGTCGGTCTTGATGCAAATCCGGGCGTCTATCGAATGAAGTTACTGACGGAGCAAAACCCGTCCGGCCCAGTGCTGTATAAAAACGACGGAAGTCCTACCTGGCGCCTGACAGCGCAGATCAGTGAGAGACCTGTGGTCAACCATGACCAACAGACAGGAAGCGGCTCCGCGGCAAAACGGCCTGCCCCACCGGTGATCAAGCAGCCCGATACAGCCATCGCACCAAAACGACCCCGCTCTTCCGACACGCCGACTTACATCGATCAAAGACTTTACACCGCATCGATGCGCTCGCCGGATGCCCAGGGGTATCACGAATTCAAGCCCAGGTCGGGGCCGGAATCCGATACACGGTTTGCGTTCAGAGATCGTTTCGGAAACTGGATTCAGGTCGATCCTCCTATAGGAGGATTCGGCTCGCAACCCACTCACCTGACACACTGGACCGACCAGCAGATCTGGGAGCTCTACGGGATTCATGGTCGGGATATCGAGCGTTTCCGGGGCGAAGCACAGGCCTCGGGCAAGCCCCCGCACTGGGTCGAACCGAATGTAACGCACGACCCGGTCGTTAACCTGCTGCGAGATTCACTGCGCTGGCTGCACCCGACCCTGACCTCGACCGAACGCGAGGCGCTCTTGCAGTCCTACAATCTGTTGCCAAGCCAACTGTCTCGCTTGCAACAGCACCTGCAAACCGAGCTGACATTGCCGCAATGGGCGCAAGCGCACAAACGCATGACTGAAGATGTTGGCAATCCACACTACCTCGATCAATTCAGCCACGACGTCATCAACGAGCTGAATCTCAAGCGTGATGCCCGGCATGACTGGTATGCCCCCGAAACCAGCATGACCCATGAGTTACGCGAGGCGCTTCTGGCGAAAATGGGTTATCTGCGCAACAAGAATAACTGTCTGTATCGAACTGACGTCCCGGCCCTGTTCAGGGGCGATGAGCGTACCCCCTTCGAACTGGCGAACGACGACGCCATGCTTCCTCGCTATGCCCACCAACCCGGTGCCACCACCCATAAGCCGATGAGTGCCACCTTCAGTCTCAAGGAAGGCCTGATGTACGCCTCAGCCCCCGATCCTGAGTACTTGCGATTCAACTCGCAAACCAACAAATACCCCGGAAGAAACACTGATACGCATTCGGACAGCGACACCAGTGATGCAAGCGACACGGACAGCAGCGAATCTTCCGAGTGGTCGGATGCAGGAAGCCCGGTCGCCTGGGATCATGAGCGCAATTACGAACGCACCAGAGAGCGGCAGACGGAAATGTTTCTGTATGCGCTGGATACCCGCAACATGGAGGTGGTCCCGCATGAAGAAAACCATCTGTTCAATTCAGCGGCACGCGACACGCCGTCCACCTGGTTCCCCGACGATGACTACGAAGGGTTGATTTCGGTGACCAAAAAGGGGCTGGAAGCAGAGCGTATCTGGCTGTTGAACTCGGCCCTGACAAAGGGCGCAAATGTACGCGACATCGAGGAGCAAGCCGGCAGTCGCGGCGAACGTATCGAAGCCTCTACGCATGCGGGACACGCCAACAAACATGAATACGACCAATTGATCGATGAAGTGGAGGCCGCGGGTAAACCGATGCTCAGACTGTCTGGCAATAAAAATGAATTTGGGTACGACATAACATGGCCCTGAGCGACAGATTTATCGAAGTTCCGCCTTGTGCATAGGACACGTTAAAACACTGAACTCGAAGACACAAACGGAAAACAACCACAAAACCTGGAGAAATTTAAAAAGAATTGCACAGTTATTAAGACGCCTCACATCTAACACTCTGCATATGAAGAAATACCATACCCCCGCACCCGGTACGAAAATCGGTGTTTATAACGCTCATTATTTAAAGGATTAAACAATGGCCAAACTTATCGAACCCGCCATGGAAAGTTCAACTCACCGCCCGATACAGGTAGCGGCGATCAGTGCATCGGCCAACAGTCATGCGCCGGCCGCTGGCCAAATAGACATATCTCCCAGCGCGCCACCCTTGACACCTGCGCCAACGGAAGTGCTGGACACAACGCACCCAAGCCAAGTTGCCCGTCGCCCACTCCAAATCCTCGATGAACATTTCGGACCCTTGCGCTTTGGCAACTCCAACATCACCCGCGTAGAACTCAAGGCCTTGGGCGCGATGGTGCATGGCCACGCCATCAGCACGGCAAACGCGAATATGAGAGCTCCCGACCAGATCTTTATCGATGGGCTGAGTTTCGACCCAACCCTGGTTGAGACCCGCGTTAAATCGGCGAAAACCCCAGACAGTGGCATCGTAGCCACTCTGTTCTATGAAATCGCCATCAGTCGTTCGGTCGACGCCCCACCGCTGTTCGTCACCTCAGACCCGCTTACGCCCGACAGCCCGTTGGATCGCCTCAACAAGCTGGGCATGGCGGCGCAAAAGCTGGATATTTATGCCATAGAGCCCATTAGCCCGCTCAAAGCCAAGACCAAAAGCTATGCGCAACGCGGCGTAGCCTCAATAGGCGTGGGGATGCAGGCCTTCGGAATCTATAGTGGCTTCAAAGGGGCTTTTGAAGCCATCAAGGTTGGCGACACAGGCGAAGCGGCGTTTAACGGCGCTTCGATTGCCGCTGAAATCGGTTCATTGATCATCGAAAAAGGCCTGACCAAAACTGGCGTTGCGATGCTCGAGAGCGGCTCTGTCATACTTAAACGATTTTCCGCCACATCGGTCGGTGCCGTATTCAGTCGGGGTGGCGGGTTATTTGCCAGCGTGCTTACCTTGCCATTTGACATTATCAGCGCCGTTAAAGCCTTTAATGCTGCCGCCGCCTCGCAAGGAAAAATCGCCCAGGATCATTATGTAAGTGGCGGCGTGAACGTGGCCAGTGCGGTCATCAGCATTGCGCTGGGCGCGGCAGCGCTGGCCGGTTTCGGCAGCATCGCCGGCCCTGTTGGCCTCGCTGCCGCTGCCATCCTCATCCTGGGAGCGGAAATTTACCGGGCCGCACGTGTCGTGGACGATATTGATGATTATGTTGAACTGGACTTCGGCGAACGGATACGCGCCGGATGGCTCGCCTTCGTGGGTGCCGACCAGGATAAGGAGGTGATGGATCGCTACAAGATTAACAAGACCGTCAGCGATCACAACATACAGTTAGAGCTTTCGGCAAAAAGCTTGCTTGAAGGTACTTATAAAGAAGAACTGGAATACATTGTAAATGGCGGTTTCGATGTCACGCTGAAGACAATCAAAATCTGGCACTACCAATGGGACGAAAATGCCGGGGAACAACCATACAAACTCGATTCGGAGCCGGTTATCGTTGGCACCGACGACATTATCCATGCTCGTGATGGTCTTCCGCACGACCTCAAAGGCAGCGTCAAAGGCAGCCCAGGCGAAAACAAAGGCATTTTTTGGCGGCTCGGTGACGGCGATGATCAGGTCTACGCTCCCAAGGACAAGCCTAATATTTTCATCTATCGGGAGGGTGTCAAGAAACTGGTCGGTGGTGACAAGAATGACAGGTTTCACTTCGAAACCACCGAAGCTGAACTGAACCGGCCACAGCAGCCGACACGAACCAGTGTCCTTGACGGATGTGAGGGCTCCGACACCCTGACCTTCGAGGGATCCCGTCCCCGCGCTGATACTCGTCATGTCGGTTACGACGTCAATCTGCAGACCGGCAAGGTTGCCTTGCGTCATGAGGACCGTGCGAAAGACGACGTCCTGATCGCGGAGTTAACCTCCATCGAAAACATCTCGACCTTGCGAAACGGTTCAAATCGAGTCACCGGGGACGATAAAGCCAATCAGATCTCGGCCAACGGTTACGACTACATCGATGCCGGACCAGGAGATGACACGATCGCTATCCGCGGCTTGCGCTCTCGGGTAGATGGCGGCCCCGGAATGGATCGCTACTACATTGCGGACACCACAGCTGAAGTGACCATTGTCGAAGACAGCGAACAAACAACCCTAATCGAATTCGGCTGGTCATTGGAGCGCATTCAACGCTGTCAGATCGTCGGTACTTCTCTGGTCATCACTTCGTTGCGGGACGAGGATGGCCTACTCCCCGACCATGTGTTGACCATCGAACATATCTACGAACATGTTGAAGGTGTGCGCCGAGTGAAAAACAATCGGCTGCAGTTTAAAACTCAGGACAATTATCGGCTGGAGCTCACATTGCTTCCTCTTCCGTCTGACTCACTCGCTTATGATGTGGATTACGTCGGATTTGGCGGTAACCCCGCGCCGGCTCCCTACATATCCAACAGCGGAGTCGTGGTGCTCGCAGAGCGGGAGTCGAGGCCTACCTTTGTTTCGCGCGCTGGCCATAGAATCGATCTGGTTGCCAATGCCTACACACCTGAAACTCGTGCCGTGGTTTATCTGGATTTCAAAAGCGAAGAAATAGTTGCAGTCGACGCCAGTTATACCGTCGAAGTGATCATGGGTCCTACAGGATATACCAACCTGAATTACTCAAAACTCAATATATGGATTCGGCTGCCATCCTCGAAACTTGTTAACATCTCAAACTTTTTTCATGAAAAACAAGGACGCAGAACAGGTACCTCTTTTGATGACAATATTCGGACCAATGGCTTTTACCTAGCGAATGTTGTACTCATTATGCAGGATGGCGAATCCTATCAAATACGCCCCCCTCACCTTAACTTCCGTGAAGACGCAGCCACCCCAGGTTTCAAATATCGTAGCGCCAGGGAATGTTTGAGTCCTCGGCGCGGGCTCTATAGTTTTATCAGACCGAAACATATTAAGCCCTATACGCTCGCCACCACCCCCCAACAGGTTACATTCCCCGCGCCCCCACATACCGGCATCTATGTAATGCATGGTCAAGCCTCGAGCTACGACGTGTACCCCGTCAGCAACACCCTGTTCAGCCTGTCCACACCGGGTGCCATCGAGCAAACCTCTGACGCATCAACCTGGACCCTCTTTAGTACAGAACTGACAGAAAAAGTTACGCGCAACGAAATACGGCTGACGTCCGAAAACCTGCAAGTCGGTAGTGCACTGATCCAGTTACCGAGTCTGGACCACCCGGGCCCCGTTGAATCCATCAGCGTGGCAACTTCATCCGGAAATATTTATTCAGTCGAACTTTTATTTGAAGTGCTGCAACTCTACCTGATCAACGCACAAGGCTACGCCAGCATCGATGCGTTGTTGTCTGACATCCGTGCGCACCAGCAGCGAGACGAACTGGCTATGAAAATTGCCGTTAAAAACATTGGCTTCTCGCCACGAATTGACGGAACGGTGTATTACAACTCAACCAACGATTATTGGGGAATCGATACGGATCCTGACTACCGCATTGCCCCCCAAACTCTATTTATAGAACCGATTCCGACTCTTTAATCAACCTGTAACCGACTTATAACTGCAAGCCCGACGTGACGTTCATCGTCACGTCGGCGCTTGCCTCATTCAGCCGAAGGACTGGCTGATTCATTAAAAAATGGAGTGCCCTCTTATGCGCCAAAAACCTGGAACCCGGCCCACAACCCCATCGATCGATGCACCGGGAATCTCAACGCCCCGCCCGAGAACGCCGGACGGCTTGGCCGATGATTTAACTTTCGTTGCAGGCAACCGATTCTGGCCCGAAGGTTCAGTCGAGTCATCCTCCACTGTGAAACGGGCCCAAGACAGTGCGCTCGATAACATTGCGCTCAAGAATCCTACCGTGGTAACAATCCCTGCTCCCGCCCCACCCCACCGTGGCATCAAGACTCCACCGCTGGAGCACTATGTGCAACAGGCCTCCAGCAGGTTACCTGCGCCCGACGTGGACGGACTCCGGATTTTCAAGAATAGAAAGTTCGTCGAGGTCGAGGTCGACGGCGTGGATAACCGCACACAAACGGTGATGGTCGAGTTCGATACCAGGCTCAACACCTACCGCGCGAAGTCAGCGCACGAGCAAGGGGCTTTCGGGCCACCGCTTTACCGAAGCGCCGAAGGTAATGTCTGGCGCTTGAACAAGCCCCTCACTTACTTCGACAGCAACCGATTTACCGTCACCCATCTACCGGACGCCCAGGGGTATTACGGAGTCAGCTTTGGGGGACCACCTTTTCACGCCCCTGAGAGCGGTTTCGCCTTCAGGGATGAACAACACCAATGGGTTCGCGTGGATCCAGCCCAAGCCAGGGGCGATGCGTCTGTACCGATAAACCTGGCGCAGTGGACCGATGGCGAAATCTGGAAACTGTACCGGATTCACGGCCCGGAAATTTTGGTTTTCCGGGCCGAAGTGCAAAAAACCGGCAAAGTGCCGTTATGGGTTCGGCGTTTCGAAGAGCCTGTCGACCACCTGTATGTGACTGATTCATTGAAATGGATCTATCCGCAGCATTCCTTTGTCGAACGCGCGAAGCTGCTGCGCAGCTACAACCTGAGCGAGAACCAACAGACACGGTTGCGCCAGGATCTGGAAAGCGGACAAATGCCTGAGTGGGCTGAACAACACAAGCTTTTGACCCAAAATAAAGGCGACGATCAGAGATTTAAACTGGTCGCTGAAGAGCTGGAACCGTACATCCTCAAGTTGCGAAATGAAGGCGCAGATTATGGCCGCCAATTCAAACCTCTGGATAGATATACCGAAGAATTTTTTGACGAATACCTGGAACATGCTGGCTATCAGCGCAACCTGCACGGCGCTTTATACCGAACGGATATTCCATCGATGTTCAGGGGGGATCATCGTACACCTATAGAGTTGGCCCGAGACAGGCGCTTGATCCACCTTAAAGGCAATGCAACCGGTTCGACCACAAGAAGGGGATTCAGCGTAACGTTCAGTCTGGGCGACGCCATCGGGTACAAAAATCATTTCGGCGGTTATGAGCATTCACTGGAGTACAACTCTCAAGCAAACCTCTACCCCGGCAGGGATTCGGATTCGGATAGCACTGTTACAGAAGGAAATCGTGATGGCTCCGAGTCGGACTCTGACAGCTCCTTTGTGTTTGACGACGCAAAAGACTATCCGGCTCTCAGGCGAAACCAACGACTGGGTTTCATCTATGTCATTGATACACGCGGGATCGAGGTCGTACCCGGCTGGGAAAACATGCAACTTAATCGAACTGGAATACACTTTGACCCGGATTATCTGGAAGGCCGCATATCAATGCCCACCCGCGGCATCAGCGCGGAGAGGCTCTGGCTGGTAAATTCTGAATTAAGCCGGGCCGCCAGGGTGGACGATATTTACGCACAAGCCGGTGCCGACGCCGACGCTATCGAGAAAGCCACCTGGGCGGGAGACAACCTGGCCGTATCCTATCGAAAAGAGGTAGATCCGGGTGATGGGACTTTCTACGTACCGGTGACTCGTTATGATCAGCTGATAGATGAGGTCGCCGCTTCGGGAAAACCGGTACTAGAACTTCCCAAAGGGGTTGGGGTATTTGCCAATGATATTGTCTGGCCAGTTCCCGAGCATTACAGAACCTGATCCTCTAAAACCGATTCCGCCCACCGGCGTGCAATCCATAAAAAATGACGCATGGAGACTATCCTGGCGTCGCTATGGGTTATCGATGGGCGGCAGGTGCTTCACTGTTCACGGGCGAACAAACTGCCAGGCCATCAAAATCAATAGGCAACAAAAAAAGTCAGCGCCTCAGGCAAACAACTCCCCTTGCAACTCATCCAGCAGCGCCTGAATCGCATCCAGCCGCTGCTGCGGATCATCAAGTTGCAGCAGGTCTATCTTGTCCACCTCGGCAAACGGCAACAGATACGCCAACTGGTTGGCCAGCGACTGCTGCCCCGTCGCTTCGGTGCCCATGCTCAGCGCTTCGACCATCGGGTGCTCCGCCAAAGCCTTGAGCAGCGCGACCAGGTCGGCGTCGTCATCCTGTAGCGGTTGCTCGGGCTCATCTTTGAGCCACTCGACTTCGGCGATGATCAACTGATCGCGCTGCACCTCGGTACGCACAACGTGGAAACGCCGCCCGCCTTTCACCCGAATGCCCAACAGGCCATTGTCTTGCTGATGGAAATCGGTGATCAGCGCCTCGCACCCTACCCGTGCATAACCTTCTGGGGCGATGCCGACTTCTTCGCCCTCGATAATGCACACCACGCCGAAGCCACCGCCCTGTTTCATGCAGCGACCGATCATGTCCAGGTAGCGCGCCTCGAAGATCTGCAAGTCGAGGATGCAGTCCGGAAACAGCACCGTGTTCAGCGGAAAAAGCGGCAGACTCATAGACATTTCCTTACACCACCATCGACACCGCCAACGGCAGGAATACCGCCGTGGCTACGCCCATCAGACTCATCGCCAGCGCCGCGAAGGCGCCGCACTCTTCACTCTCCTGCAAGGCCACCGAAGTGCCGACCGCATGAGCGGTCATGCCCAGGGCCATACCGCGGGCCTCTGGGCTGTGGACACCGAGGCGGGTCAAAAGACTCGGCCCGAAGATCGCCCCGATCACCCCGGTAATCAACACGAACACCGCCGCCAGCGCCGCGACGCCACCAATCTGCTCCGCCACCAGCATGGCAATCGGCGAGGTAACCGATTTGGGAGCCATGGTCATCAGGATCATGTGTTCGGCGCCGAAGGACCAGCCCAGCAACACACCCATGCCCGTGGCGACCACACCACCTATCACCAGCGTAGTAAATATCGGCCAGAACAACTGCCGGATCCGCCGCAGATTGAGGTACAGCGGCACCGCCAACGCAACGGTGGCCGGCCCGAGCAAGATACTGAGGATCTCGGTGCTCTTGCGGTATTCGGCGTAACTCAGGCCGCAACCGACCAGTACAGCGATCACCAGCAACATGGAGACCAGCACCGGTTGCAGGAAAACCCAGCGGGTTTTCTCGAACGCCGCCAGCACCAATTGATACGCGCCCAACGTAATCCCGATACCGAACAATGGATGATGAATCACCGACGCCCAGGCGCCGTGCCAATCGAAAATCATTGGCCGTCCTCGCGATGAGCGTGACGCTTGACCATGCGCTGCATCAGTACGCCAGCGAAGGCCATCGACAGCAGTAGCGACAACACCAGCGCACCGGTGATCGCCCAGAAATCCGCGGCAATGTCGGCGGCGTAAACCATCACGCCCACCGCCGGCGGCACCAGCAGCAACGGCAGATAACGCAGCAGGCTGCTGGCCGCCAGGTTCAGCGGCTCGCCGACTTGACCGCGGATAATCAGATACCCCAGCAGCAACAGCAGGCCAATAATCGGCCCCGGCAGCACCGGTAAAAACAAATGGTTGAGGGCGGTGCCGAGCAATTGAAAAAGCACCAGCCAAGTCAGGCCACGTAACAACATCCATCATCTCCCGCGCGCGCTCCCCACAAGAAGGGGCCCGACATTATAAGCACGCCAACGCTATGAATCGGCATTCGCCAAAAGCATGAATAGTTGACCGGAGCAATTTGCCATGTTGATCTAAAGTGGTTCACAGGGAGGTCAAATCCCCCCACTCGAAAAACTATAAAACCGATGAACCCAAGGAGAGTCTCAATGCCCTATGTTCCAGTTGCAGAGCTCAAAGATTATGTCGGCAAGGAACTCGGACGTTCCCAATGGCTCACCATCGACCAGGAACGTATCAACCTGTTCGCAGAAGCCACAGGCGATTATCAGTTCATCCATGTCGACCCGGTCAAAGCCGCGCAAACACCTTTTGGCGGCACCATCGCCCATGGTTTCCTGTCGCTGTCGCTGATCCCCAAACTGATGGAAGACATCCTCATCCTGCCCGAAGGCGCGAAGATGGTAGTCAACTACGGCCTGGACAGCGTGCGTTTCATCCAGCCCGTGAAGGTCAATTCCAGGGTTCGACTCAAGGTCGACATGAACGACGTTACCGAGAAGAAACCCGGTCAATGGTTGCTCAAAGCCACCGCCACGCTTGAAATCGAAGGGTCGGACAAACCGGCGTACATCGCCGAGCCACTCTCCCTCTGCTTCGTGTAAAGCATCCCGGATGCGAAGCAGCTCACGCTGTTTCGCGCCGTGTCTCTGCCGTGTCTCTATAAATGCGACACATAGCTGCGGCATACTCGGTCGCCTAATTGCCCGGATCCCGCTATGCGCTCACTTGCACTCCTTGCTTTGACCCTGTTGCTCACCGCTTGCGGCGATGGCGAATCGCTGTTGCCCCCCGATGCTCGCCTGCCGGACGGCGGACGCTATCGCGGTGATCTGGTCAATGGCTTGCTGCAAGGCGAGGGCCGCATCGATTACCCGAACGGCAGCTGGTACGCCGGCCAGTTCGATAAAGGCCAGTGGCATGGCCAGGGTGAATGGCACGGCAGCAACGGCGAGGTCTATCGCGGGCAATTCCAGCAAGGGCTATTCGACGGCCAAGGCACGCTGACCACCACTGGCAGCAGCTATACCGGCGGTTTCAAGGCGGGTCGACGCGACGGTGAAGGCACCCTCAAAGAAAACGCCATGACCTATCGCGGCGAATTCAAGGCCGATCAATATTCAGGGCTCGGTCGTCTGGAACTCGCAGACGGCAGCCAGTACCAGGGTCAATTCGCCCACGGCAAACCCAACGGCGAAGGCCAACGCAGCGATGCCAGCGGCAATCAGTTCACCGGGCATTTCGCCAACGGCCAACTGGAAGGCAATGGCACCTTCAACAGCGCCGATGGTGATATCTATGTCGGCGGTTTCAAGAACAATCAACTGCATGGCAAGGGCCGCTACGAAAACGCCGATGGCGATGTCTGGCTCGGTCAGTTCAAGGAAGGCGTGCTCAGCGGCAAGGGCGAGTTGATCGGCGCCGACGGCAGTCACTACATCGGTCAGTTCAGCGACTGGCGTTTCACCGGTCAGGGTCGCTTGAACCTGGCCGATGGCAGTTTCTATGTCGGCCAGTTCGACGGCGACAACTATCAGGGCCAAGGTACTTTGGTGCTGACCGATGGCACGGTGCAGAGCGGCACCTGGGTCAATAGTCAACGCGTGCGCGACGCCGACGGCAAGCTGCTGCCCGACCCGCTCGAACTCGGCTTGTTGGCCCAAGGTCGCTTGCTCGACGATGCGCTGGCCAACGTGCCGGCCTCGACCCCGGCGGTCGAACTGTACACCTTGACCCTCGGCGGCGACGGCAAGCAGAGCGTGTTTCTGCGCGAGTCCGACTACGTCGCCAACATGCTCGCCAGCCGTTTCGGTGCTTTCGGCCAGATCCGCCTGGTCAACCATCGCGACCATCTGGGCGACCGGCCGATGGCCACCCGGGAAAACCTGCGCCGCGCCGCCCAGACCCTGGCCGAACGCAGCGGCCCGGAAGACTTGCTGTTCATTTACCTGACCAGCCATGGCACCAGCGAACACGAACTGGTACTCGACCAGCCACGCCTGGAACTGGCCGACCTGCCGGCCGACGAACTGGCCGCCGTTCTCGCGCCCCTGAAGAAACGCGACAAAATCATCGTGATTTCATCCTGTTATTCCGGCGGCTTCATCCCCGCCCTCAAGGACGAACGCACCCTGATCATGACCGCCTCGCGCGCCGATCGAGTGTCCTTCGGGTGTTCGGAAGAAGCCAACTTCACGTATTTCGGTGATGCGCTGTTCGCCCAGGCGCTGAACCAGACCGACGATCTGGAACAAGCTTTCAAACTGGCCAGGGCCACCGTGGCCGAGCGTGAACTGGCCGATAATTTCGAAGCTTCCGAGCCGCAAATCTGGGCCCCGAAAACCGTGCTCGCCCACTGGCAATCGTTACGCAAACAGCAGGCACGAAAGGCGCTGCAAAGTGTCTCTATCAGCAAGGATGAAAAGAGCAACTAAGCTGAATAGTATCAAGGGGGAATGACTATGTACTTGACGCCTCAGCATGTATTGCTTGCCGGAGCTACCGGGTTAACCGGTGAACATTTGCTTGACCGTCTACTCAACGAGCCAACGATCACACGGGTATTAGCCCCCTCACGCCGGCCACTGGCCGAGCATCCTCACCTGGAAAACCCGGTCGGCGACCCGGCAACGTTTTTGCCGCAATTGAACGGTCGCGTCGACATTGCCTACTGCTGCCTCGGTACCACGCTCAAGCAGGCCGGCTCCGAGCAAGCGTTTCGCGCGGTGGACCTGGACATGGTCGTGGCCTTCGCCAAACGTGCGCGGGAAATGGGTGCACGGCACTTGATCGTGATCAGTGCCTTGGGTGCCGATCGGCGATCCTCGATTTTCTACAACCGGGTCAAAGGCGAGATGGAACACGCATTGCGCGCGCAGAATTGGCCGCAGTTGACCATTTGCCGGCCTTCGCTGTTGTTGGGCGATCGCGTCGAGCCGCGACTGGGCGAGAAAGTTGCCGGTCCGTTGTCGCGATTGATCCCAGGTAAATACCACGGCATCGAAGCCTGCCAATTGGCCCGCGCCATGTGGCGTCTGGCATTGGAAGAGCAGGATGGCGTGCGGATTGTCGAGTCGGATGAGTTGCGCAAGTTAGGTAAGTAAGATCAAAAGATCGCAGCCTTCGGCAGCTCCTACATAGGTATGTGTACACCAGTAGGAGCTGCCGAAGGCTGCGATCTTTTGCTTTTTACAATCCACCCGTCGCCTGAAAACTTACGCCAATCACCGTCAACAACGACAGCGGCAACAGCAGCGTGTCGAGCAAGGCACTGGCCGGCAGGTCAACACCCGGATAAGTCGGCGCTTCTGCGCCAAATCGGTCCATGGCGCAGCAACCGCCGTTCATCGCATACCAATCCAGACGCGTTCCCGAATACACCACCGGCGCTCCAGGCTTGGCGGCATCGAGGGTGCGCGCCGTGGCGCAGCCCGCCAATTGCAAAGCCAGCAGAATGATCAGCAGCTTATTCATCGCTGCTCAAATGGTGTTCACCCCAGCGCGGCAGCATGTCTTGCGGGATGTTTAAACAGTTGAGAATTCGCGCCACGACGAAGTCGATCAAGTCATCGATGGTCTGCGGCTGATGATAGAAACCTGGCGACGCCGGCAGAATGGTCACGCCCATGTTCGACAGCTTGAGCATGTTCTCCAGATGAATGCTCGAATACGGCGCCTCGCGCGGCACCAGAATCAACTGGCGGCGCTCCTTCAAGGTCACGTCGGCAGCCCGTTCGATCAAGTTGTTGCAGGCCCCGGTCGCGATAGCCGACAAGGTGCCGGTGGAGCACGGCACCACCACCATCGCCGCTGGCGAACCAGAGCCCGAAGCCACCGGCGACATCCAGTCTTCCTTGCCATACACCCGAATCTGCCCGGCAGCCGCACCGGTGTATTCCGTGAGGAAGGCTTGCATCATCTGTGGTTTGGACGGCAGCGAAACATCGGTCTCGGTGGCCATCACCAGTTGTGCAGCCTTGGAAATCAGGAAGTGCACCTCGCGGTCTTCACGCACCAGGCAGTCGAGCAGGCGCAAGCCGTACTGGGCGCCCGAAGCGCCGGTCATCGCCAGCGTGATGCGTTCCGGGCCGTTGTTCATTGCAGCGCCTCGGCCAGTTTGCCGTGCAGGCCACCGAAACCGCCGTTGCTCATGATCACCACGTGCGTGCCGGGCTGAGCCTGGCTCTTCACGCGCTCGATTATGCCTTCCAGGGAATCGCTGACGATCGACGGGACGGTGCACAACGCGGCAGTGGCACCCAGGTCCCAACCGAGGTTGGCCGGCGCATACCAGATCACTTGATCGGCATCGACCACACTTTCCGGCAAGCCATCGCGGTGAGCGCCGAGCTTCATGGAGTTGGAGCGCGGCTCGATGATCGCGATCAACGGCGCATCGCCAATGCGTTTGCGCAGACCGTCAAGCGTGGTGGCGATGGCGGTCGGGTGGTGAGCGAAGTCGTCGTAAATGGTGATACCACGCACTTCCGCCACTTTTTCCATCCTGCGCTTCACGCTTTTGAACGCGCTCAGTGCAGCGATGCCCATCGATGGCACTACACCGACGTGACGCGCGGCGGCCAAGGTGGCCAAGGCATTGGCGACGTTGTGCTGACCGGTCATGTCCCACTCGACCACGCCTTGAACGGCGCCTTCGAACATCACTTCGAATTTCGAACCGTCTTCGCTGAGCAGCTTGACCTGCCACTGACCGCCGGCACCGGTGGTTTGCACCGGGGTCCAGCAGCCCATTTCGATCACGCGCAGCAATGCCGGTTCGGTGGTCGGATGGATCACCAGGCCTTCGCTCGGAATGGTCCGCACCAAATGATGGAATTGCCGCTCGATGGCTGGCAGATCGGGGAAGATGTCGGCGTGATCGAATTCAAGATTATTCAGAATCGCAGTACGCGGACGGTAGTGAACGAATTTCGAGCGTTTGTCGAAGAACGCACTGTCGTATTCGTCGGCTTCGATCACGAAGAACGGCGTGCCGCCCAAACGCGCCGACACCGAGAAATTCTGCGGCACGCCGCCGATCAGGAAACCCGGGCTCATGCCGGCGTATTCCAGAACCCAGGCGAGCATGCTGCTGGTGGTGGTTTTGCCGTGAGTGCCGGCAACCGCCAGCACCCAGCGGCCTTGCAGTACGTGATCCGCCAGCCATTGCGGGCCGGAGACATACGGCAGGCCTTTGTTCAGCACGTATTCGACGGCCGGGTTGCCACGAGACATAGCATTGCCGATCACCACCAGATCCGGAGCCGGATCGAGCTGCGCCGGGTCGTAACCTTGGGTCAACTCAATGCCCTGGGCTTGCAGCTGGGTGCTCATCGGCGGATAGACGTTGGCATCGGAGCCCGTCACGTGATGGCCCAGCTCTTTGGCCAGAACCGCCATCGAACCCATGAAAGTGCCGCAGATACCAAGAATATGAATGTGCATAGTCGACCTCGTAAAACATGGCCGCAGGTTAGCGTAGGGTAGGAAAATTCGCACCTTGTGTTTCAAGACAAACACCACAACCCCGTAGGAGCGAGGCTTGCCCGCGAACAACGATAACGCGGTGCATCAGGTAAACCGCGTGATGGCCTTCGCGGGCAAGCCTCAATGCCGGTCAGTTAAGCGAAATTTCTGTAGGAGCGAGGCTTGCCCGCGAAGAATGCACCGCGGTTTTTCAGGTATTACGCGTCATCGTTCTTCGCGGGCAAGCCTCGCTCCTACAGGATCAGGGTCAGGATTCGGTGCACCTAGCGGGAGATACCGTGCTTACGCAGTTTTCTGTAGAGGGTATTGCGGCTGACGCCCAGCTGTTCAGCCGTGTGGGTCATGTGCCAGCGCTGTTGCTCCAGCACGGTCAGCAACGCCAGCCGCTCGGCATCATCCAGCGGATACTCGGACGGCTCTTCAACCGCCGACGCCGTCACCGGCCGGGACTGGCGGATCGTCGCCGGCAAATCCTCCAGCCCGATTCGACCGCCGTCACACAACGCCGCCAGGGTTCGCAGCACATTGCGCAACTGCCGCACATTCCCCGGCCAGGCAAAATCCAGTAAGGCCTGCCGCGCCGGCCCGTCGATCAATACCGTTTCCCCGCCCGCCTCTTCGGCCAGCAAAAAGTCGAGCAACTGTGATTTGTCAGCGCGCTCACGCAGTGCCGGCAATGCGACCTCCAGCCCATTGAGCCGGTAATACAAATCTTCGCGGAAACTGCCGTCCTGCACCCGTTCAAGCAGATTGCGGTGAGTGGCGCTGATGATCCGTACATTGACCGATTCCGGCTCACCGCCAATCGGCACCACCTGACGATCTTCCAGCACCCTTAATAAGCGGGTCTGCATGCTCAGCGGCATGTCGCCGATTTCATCGAGAAATAAAGTCCCGCCATCGGCCTGTTGCAACTTGCCACGCATGCCTTCCTTGCGGGCACCGGTGAAGCTGCCGCCGCGATAGCCGAACAGTTCGCTCTCGATGAGGCTTTCGGGAATTGCCGCGCAATTGAGGGCGACGAACGATTTTTCTGCCCGTTGGCTAGCCTGATGCACAGCTTTGGCGAAGGCCTCCTTGCCTGAGCCGGTTTCGCCATTGATCAGCAACGGCACGTCTCGTTCAAACACGCGCAAGGCCTTGCGGAAATCCTCCTGCAACGCGGCATCGCCCAGGCAAATGCCTGACAAGCGCGCACGCTCGGCAACCATCGGGCTTTGCACCACTGGCACCGGAATACTGCACGGCTGCCCGCGCAACACGGCAAACAGCCGCCGCCCGTCACGGGTGCGCAATGGCCAACTGGCGCTGGCATTGGCGCTCGCGCGACCGAGCAATTCATCCAGCGAGCAGTCGAAAAATGCCTCCACCGGTTTACCCAACAACCCACCACGAATATGCCCCAGCAAATTCAGCGCACTCTGGTTGACCGCACTGATCCGCCCTTCCCCGTCGAACGCCAGCAACCCTTCGCTGAACAGCCCGACGGATTCAGCCTGCAGGTGAAAACGCAGCAACCATTGATTGTCGAAGTAACGCAGGAAATAGCAGCTCTCGATCATCTTCGCCGACAGATTGACCAGGGCCATGGTGTGGAACTGACTCTGCCGCGAAACTTCGTGACGCGCCGAAGACACGTCGAGCACCGCCAGTAGCTCGCCGTGAGGATCGAACACCGGGCTCGCCGAGCAGGTCAGGCCGGTGTGACGACCACGAAAATGTTCGTCTTGATGGATGGTCAGGGACTGACGCTCCACCAGGCAGGTGCCGATGCCATTGGTGCCTTCGCAGGCTTCGCTCCAGTCGGCGCCCAGCCAAAGGCCGGCGCGCTCGAAAATCTTCCGTTCGGTGGGCGCGGTGACGCAGTTGAGGATCACCCCGCGGGCATCGGTCAGCAGCACCGCGTGGCCGGCGCCGGAAAGTTGCTGGTGGAGGCTGGTCATTTCGGTGCCGGCGATCTGCAGCACCTGCTGCAAGCGTTCGCGGCTTTCCAGCACGCGGCCATGTTCCAGCACCGTCGGTGCCATGGTCAGGGCCGGGTCGAGGTGATAGTCCTCAAGACAACGCAGCCAGGAACGGGCAATGGACGGATCGCTGCCGGGACCGTGCAGGTGGGATTTACCCTGGGTCACGGTCAGCACTTGCTGGGCATGGCGACTCAAATGGTTGTCGTGCATTTCTTATTATTCTCCCCGAGCGGTTTACACCGCCCCTGTAGGAGCTGTCGAGTGAAACGAGGCTGCGATCTTTTGATCTTGTTCCTTAAAAGCAAAATCAAAAGATCGCAGCCTCGTTTCACTCGACAGCTCCTACAGGGTTATGCGGCAGCATCAAAGGTGTGTAAGTCCTATGACTTAGTCATATGGGCACCGAGCATCCTCCAGCCTGGCCTGCATTGCAATGCTGGCAAGACCCGTCAGTCACAGGCTGCGCCACAAACGGTACAAAGTGTCACGGGGGCTGTACCGCAAGCGTCACAAACGCCACCCATCCGTCCGACAAAAAACACGCAAGGCCTTGATTTTCCAGACCTGCAAGGCAGTGGCCCGACCTTTGCTCTACGCTTATACAGCGCTCTGGCGCGCCCTCCCTTATAAGCACAAAAGCCAAGGAGAAACCCATCATGCGTTACGCTCACCCAGGTACTGAAGGCGCTATCGTTTCGTTCAAGAGCAAATACGGCAACTATATCGGCGGCGAGTTCGTCGCGCCTGTCAAAGGTCAGTACTTCACCAATACATCGCCGGTCAACGGCCAGCCTATTGCCGAATTCCCGCGTTCCACCGCCGAAGACATCGAAAAGGCCCTGGACGCTGCCCATGCCGCCGCCGATGCCTGGGGCGCAACGTCCGCCCAGGCTCGCTCGCTGGTCCTGCTGAAAATCGCCGATCGCATCGAACAGAACCTGGAAGTGCTGGCGATCACCGAATCCTGGGACAACGGCAAGGCTGTGCGCGAAACCCTCAATGCCGACATCCCGCTGGCCGCCGACCATTTCCGCTACTTCGCCGGTTGCATCCGCGCCCAGGAAGGCAGCGCCGCCGAGATCGACGGCAACACCGTGGCCTATCACATCCATGAACCGCTGGGCGTGGTCGGACAGATTATTCCGTGGAACTTCCCGATTCTGATGGCCGCCTGGAAACTCGCCCCGGCCCTGGCCGCCGGTAACTGCGTGGTCCTTAAACCGGCCGAGCAAACCCCGCTGGGCATCACCGTGCTGATGGAGCTGATCGGCGACTTGCTGCCACCCGGCGTGCTCAACGTGGTGCAAGGTTTCGGCAAAGAGGCCGGGGAAGCCTTGGCCACCAGCAAGCGTATTGCCAAGATCGCCTTCACCGGCTCGACCCCGGTCGGCTCGCACATCATGAAATGCGCCGCCGAAAACATCATTCCGTCCACCGTGGAGCTGGGTGGCAAGTCGCCGAACATCTTCTTCGCCGACATCATGCAAGCCGAACCGACCTTCATCGAGAAAGCCGCCGAAGGCCTGGTGCTGGCATTCTTCAACCAGGGTGAAGTCTGCACCTGCCCGTCCCGCGCCCTGGTGCAAGAGTCGATCTACGACGAGTTCATGCAAGTGGTGATGAAGAAGGTCCTGCAAATCAAACGTGGCGACCCGCTGGACACCGACACCATGGTCGGCGCCCAGGCGTCCGAGCAGCAATTCGACAAAATCCTTTCGTACCTGGACATCGCCAAGGGCGAAGGCGCCGAGCTGTTGACCGGTGGCAAGGTGGAAAAACTCGAGGGCAGCCTGGCGACCGGGTATTACATCCAGCCGACCCTACTCAAGGGCACCAACAAAATGCGCGTGTTCCAGGAAGAAATCTTTGGCCCGGTGGTGAGCATCACCACCTTCAAGGACGAAGCCGAAGCCCTGGCCATCGCCAACGACACCGAGTTCGGCCTGGGCGCCGGTCTCTGGACCCGCGACATCAACCGCGCCTATCGCATGGGCCGCGCCATCAAGGCCGGTCGTGTGTGGACCAACTGCTACCACCTGTACCCGGCGCACGCCGCGTTCGGCGGTTACAAGAAGTCCGGCGTCGGTCGTGAAACCCACAAAATGATGCTCGACCACTATCAGCAGACCAAAAACCTGCTGGTGAGCTACGACATCAATCCGTTGGGCTTCTTCTAAACGTCTGTCGCGAGCAAGCCACTTCCTGTGGGAACGGGCTTGCTCGCGAAACGTTGAATATCCAGCAGAAATATCTAGCGTCACCCCCGGCAAAAATGCCGACTAAAAAACAATAAGAACAGGTGAACCCCTATGCCTAGCGATCAAGCCAGCGCGCAGCCGGCAATCTCCTCCGTCGACTTCGAAAAAGTCGGCTCCGATTATTTCCAACAACGTGAACTGAAAAAAGGTGCGGCGGGCTGGGTCCTGCTGGTGGGCCTGGGTGTGGCCTATGTCATCTCAGGCGATTACGCCGGCTGGAACTTCGGTTTGGCGCAAGGCGGATGGGGCGGCATGTTTCTCGCCACGTTGCTGATGGCCACCATGTACTTGTGCATGTGCTTCTCCCTGGCCGAATTGTCTTCGATGATCCCGACCGCCGGCGGTGGCTACGGATTTGCCCGTAGCGCATTCGGGCCCTGGGGCGGGTTCCTCACCGGAACCGCGATCCTGATCGAGTACGCGATCGCCCCTGCGGCGATCGCGGTGTTTATCGGGGCGTATTGCGAGTCGCTGTTCGGCATAGGCGGCTGGATGATTTACCTGGCGTTCTACATCATCTTTATCGCCATTCACATTTTCGGTGTCGGCGAGGCCCTGAAACTGATGTTCGTGATCACCGCCGTCGCGGCCTTGGCATTGGCAGTATTTCTGATCGCGATGGTGCCGCACTTCAACGTCGCCAATTTGCTGGACATCCCGGTGACCGAGGCCAAAGGCGCCAGCAGCTTCCTGCCCTTCGGCTATGTCGGCGTCTGGGCAGCCATTCCTTACGCAATCTGGTTCTTCCTGGCCGTCGAAGGTGTGCCACTGGCGGCAGAAGAAACCAAAAACCCGAAACGCGATCTGCCGCGCGGCTTAATCGGCGCCATGCTGGTGCTGGTGAGCTTTGCCCTGCTGATTCTGGTTATCGGTCCTGGCGGTGCGGGCGCCAATGCCCTGTTGACCTCGGGCAATCCGTTGGTCGAAGCCCTGAGCAAGGCCTATGGCGGTTCGACCTGGATGGGCCACTTTGTCAATCTGGTGGGCCTGGCCGGGCTGATCGCCAGTTTCTTCTCGATCATCTATGCCTACTCGCGGCAGATCTTTGCCTTGTCCCGAGCTGGTTATCTGCCGCGCAAACTGTCCGAAACCAATAAAAGCAAGGCCCCGGTGCTGGCGTTGATCATTCCCGGCATCATCGGCTTTGGCCTGTCACTGACCGGCCAGGGCGACCTGCTGATTCTGGTGGCGGTGTTCGGCGCGACCATCTCCTATGTGCTGATGATGGCCGCGCACATCACCTTGCGTATCCGTCGCCCCAAAATGGATCGGCCGTACCGCACGCCGGGCGGTATCTTCACCTCAGGCGTGGCACTGGTGTTAGCTTGCATCGCCGTGGTGGCGGGCTTTCTGGTGGATCCGCGGGTGGTGATTGGCGCCGCGATCATCTATGGAGTGTTAATTGCTTACTTTGCCTTCTACAGTCGGCATCACTTGGTAGCAGGCACGCCCGAAGAAGAGTTCGCGGCCATTCAGAAAGCTGAAGAAGCCTTGCACTAACGGCCGCAAATCCCGGTGCAGGCCCTGTCTGCGCCGTCACGGAGAATCTGTATGGCGAGTTTTGCTCACACGGTCGGCGCCCAGACCTACCGCTTCGACAGCCTCAAGGACGTCATGGCCAAAGCCAGCCCGGCGCGCTCCGGGGACTTTCTGGCCGGCGTTGCCGCCCTCAACGATGGCGAGCGAGTGGCCGCGCAAATGGCCCTGGCTGACATCCCGCTGACTCATTTCCTACAAGAAGTGCTGATCCCTTACGAGACCGATGAAGTCACCCGGCTGATCATCGACACTCACGATAAACAGGCTTTCAAAGCGGTCAGCCACCTCACTGTCGGCGGCTTTCGCGACTGGCTGCTCAGCGACGCCGCCGACGAACAGAGCCTGCGCGCCCTCGCGCCAGGCCTGACCCCGGAAATGGCCGCCGCCGTATCGAAGATCATGCGCGTGCAGGACTTGGTGCTGGTGGCGCAGAAAATCCGCGTGATCACGAAATTCCGCGGCACGCTGGGCCTGCGCGGCCGGCTCTCTACGCGCCTGCAACCCAATCACCCCACCGACGAACCGGCCGGTATCGCCGCGAGCATTCTCGACGGCCTGCTGTACGGCAACGGTGACGCGATGATCGGTATCAACCCGGCCACCGACAGCATCGCGTCGATCTGCGCCATGCTGGAAATGCTCGATGCAATCATCCAGCGCTATGAAATTCCTACACAGGCCTGCGTGCTTACCCACGTCACCACTTCCATCGAGGCAGTGAATCGCGGCGTTCCGCTGGACCTGGTGTTCCAGTCGATCGCCGGCACTGAAGCGGCCAATGCCAGTTTCGGCATCAACCTCAACGTCTTGCAGGAAGGCTATGACGCGGGTTTGAGCCTGAATCGCGGCACCTTGGGCCAGAATCTGATGTATTTCGAGACCGGCCAAGGCAGCGCCTTGTCGGCCAACGCTCACCATGGCATCGATCAACAGACCTGCGAAACCCGCGCCTACGCCGTAGCGCGCCATTTCAAACCGTTTCTGGTAAATACCGTCGTAGGCTTCATCGGCCCGGAATACCTCTACAACGGCAAACAGATCATCCGCGCCGGCCTCGAAGACCACTTCTGCGGCAAGCTGCTGGGCGTGCCCATGGGTTGCGATATCTGTTACACCAATCACGCCGAAGCCGATCAGGACGACATGGACACCCTGCTGACCCTGTTGGGCGTGGCCGGGATCAACTTCATCATGGGCATCCCCGGCTCCGACGACATCATGCTCAACTACCAGACCACCTCGTTCCACGACGCCCTCTACGCCCGGAAAACCTTAGGCTTGAAACCAGCGCCAGAATTTGAACAGTGGCTGGCGAACATGGGCATCTTCACCCAGGCAGACGGCAAAATTCACTTCGGCGACAACCTGCCGCCGGCCTTCCGTCAGGCCATGGCGCAACTGGGATGAGTATTGAGATGGATAAACCACCTGTCGATCCGCAAAACCCATTGCTGGAGCTGCGTCGCCTGACCCCGGCACGTATTGCCCTCGGTCGCACCGGCACCAGTATGCCGACCGGCGCGCAGCTGGATTTTCAGTACGCCCATGCACAGGCCCGGGATGCGGTGCACCTGCCGTTCGACCACATGGGGCTCAGTTCGCAACTGGCCGAACGTGGGCGTGAGAGTTTACTGCTGCACAGCGCCGCCACAGACCGGAACAGCTATCTGCAGCGCCCCGATCTAGGACGCAAGCTAAGTGATGAGTCGGCGCAAACGCTACGCGACTACGCGCAGAGTCATCCTGGCGGGGTGGATCTGGCCGTCGTGGTGGCCGATGGCCTCTCGGCATTGGCCGTTCATCGCCACACCTTGGCGTTTCTGGCGCGCATGGAAGAACAGACAGCCGCTGAGGGCTGGTCCCTGTCGCCGGTGATTCTGGTGGAACAGGGCCGAGTCGCGGTAGCCGACGAGATTGGCGAGCTGCTGGGCGCCAAAATGGTGGTCATTTTGATCGGCGAACGCCCTGGCTTGAGCTCGCCAGACAGCCTGGGGTTGTATTTCACCTATAATCCAAAGGTCGGACTGACGGATGCCTATCGCAACTGCATCTCGAATGTCCGCCTCGAAGGCTTGAGTTACGGCATGGCGGCACACCGTTTGCTGTATTTGATGCGCGAAGCCTGTCGGCGGCAGTTATCAGGGGTCAGTCTTAAGGACGAAGCCCAGGTTCAGACGCTGGAGTCGGACATTGGTGCGGACATTAAAGGTAATTTCCTACTGAGCCCGTCGGATGCCTGAACCGTTTCCGCATTGCGTTTCTATTCAGGTTTCAGGCAGGATCGATGCACGGCTGCCAGGGATTTCCCATCGCCGTCACCACGTAAGACAGCCACTTGAAGACGAGACCTACCATGCGGATTATTCAAGCGACCCTCGAACACCTCGACCTGCTGACCCCGTTGTTCGTCAAATATCGTGAGTTTTACGATTCCCTGCCCTATCCGGACTCGTCCCGGGCGTTCCTCGAGAAACGCCTGCGGCGCAAGGAATCGGTGATCTACCTGGCCCTGGCCGATGACGACAACAACAAACTGATGGGTTTCTGTCAGTTGTACCCGAGCTTTTCGTCTCTTTCGCTTAAACGCGTGTGGATCCTCAACGATATCTACGTCGCCGAAGACGCCCGCCGCCAATTGGTGGCCGACAACCTGATCCGCACCGCGAAAAAAATGGCCAAGGAAACCAATGCCGTGCGCATGCGCGTTTCCACCAGCAGCAATAACGAAGTCGCGCAGAAAACCTACGAATCCATCGGGTTCAAGGAAGACACCGAGTTCAAAAACTACGTGTTGCCGATCAGTGACGGGATTTAAGTCCCAGAAAGATCGTCCGCACGCGGCCCGAGCCTTCGGCAGCTCCTTGTACTGACTGCATTTCCCAGTTGGAGCTGCCGGGCTGCGATTTTTTTCCACAAGCAACGCAACCCATCGACATCCCCTGCTACAAACTCGAGGCGTTTTTCGCTTCTCTCCCCCTATAATGCCCATTCTTCCGGCTCGTAAGAAAAATCACACTCCGCTGTAGTCTTACGCCAAGCCATCCGCACAGGCCTGCAGAGTCGGGCTAATCACCACAGGTGCTTTCCATGGATTTCAACCCGATCGACCTTATCCTGCATCTCGATGTTTACCTCGACCTGCTGGTGACTAACTACGGGGCATGGATTTACGCCATTCTGTTTCTGGTGATCTTCTGCGAAACCGGTCTGGTGGTGATGCCATTCCTGCCGGGCGATTCCCTGTTGTTCATCGCGGGTGCCGTGGCGGCCGGTGGCGGCATGGACCCGGTACTGCTGGGTGGCCTGCTGATGCTGGCGGCGATTCTCGGTGACAGCACCAACTACGTAATCGGCCGCACCGCTGGCGAAAGGCTGTTCAGCAACCCGAACTCGAAAATTTTCCGCCGCGACTACCTGCAACAAACCCACGACTTCTACGACAAACATGGTGGCAAAACCGTGACCCTGGCGCGCTTCCTGCCCATCATTCGCACCTTTGCCCCGTTCGTCGCAGGTGTTGGCAAAATGCCTTACCCCCGTTTCCTTGCATTCAGCGTCCTCGGCACCATCCTCTGGGTGGGTGGCCTGGTCACCTTGGGTTACTTCTTCGGTAACGTACCGTTCATCAAGCAGAACCTGTCGCTGCTGGTGCTGGGCATCATCCTCCTGTCGCTGCTACCGATGATCATCGGCGTGATCCGCAGCCGCCTCGGTCATGCCGCGTCCAAAGTCGAACCACGCTGACTCACGATGTGGTCCCTTAGCGCCTGGCGACGCCAGCGCACCCTTGCCAGGCATCCGATTGCCGACGACATGTGGCAACGGGTGCGCCATCACTTGAGCTTTCTCGATGGCCTCAGCGCAGCCGAAGACCAGTGGCTGCGGGAAGCGTGCGTGCTGTTCCTGCAAGACAAACACCTGACCGCCCTGCCCGGCGTCGAGCTTCACCAGGAACAACGCCTGCTGCTCGCCGCCCAGGCCCAATTGCCGCTGATGCATCTGGGCGATCTGAACTGGTATCAGGGCTTTCACGAAATCATCCTTTACCCCGACGATTTCCTCAGCCCCCAGCGCCATCGCGATGCCAGCGGCGTCGAACACGAGTGGGACGGTGAACACAGCGGCGAAGCCTGGCCACAAGGCCCGATCATCCTCGCCTGGCCCGGCGTAATGGCCAGCGGTGGCTGGGAAGGCTACAACCTGGTCATCCACGAACTCGCGCACAAACTCGACATGCTCAACGGCGACGCCAATGGCCTGCCACCGCTGCATGCCGATATGCGTATCAGCGACTGGGCCAGGGTCATGCAAGAGGCCTACAATGACCTCGATCGGCAACTGGACCGCAACCCTGACGCGCAAACCGCCATCGACCCGTACGCAGCGGAAAACCCCGCCGAGTTCTTCGCGGTCACCAGCGAATACTTCTTCAGCGCCCCGGATTTGCTGCACGAGGCTTATCCACAGGTCTATGAGCAGCTGAAGCTGTTTTATCGCCAGGATCCATTGGCCCGGCTGCGGCAACTTCTGGCCGAGAACCCTGTCTATCAGGCACACGACTAAGGTCTCTACGACCTCTGGTACATAGCAACGGTGACGGAATATGCCTATAATCGCCGCCACTTTTTGGTCAATCCGGCCAAGTGTTTTTGGTCAACTAACGGGGGCACCGCCCAATGAGCTACAGCAAGATTCCGGCTGGCAAAGACCTGCCGAACGACATCTACGTCGCGATCGAGATCCCGGCCAACCACGCGCCGATCAAATACGAAATCGACAAAGACAGCGACTGCCTGTTCGTTGACCGTTTCATGGCCACCCCGATGTTCTACCCGGCCAACTACGGTTACATCCCGAACACCTTGGCCGACGACGGTGATCCCCTCGACGTGCTGGTCGTGACCCCTTACCCGGTTGCTCCAGGTTCGGTAATCCGCGCTCGTCCAGTCGGCATCCTGAACATGACCGACGACGGCGGCGGCGATGCCAAAGTGATCGCGGTTCCACACGACAAGCTGTCCCAGCTGTACGTCGACGTGAAGGAATACACCGATCTGCCTGCGCTGCTGATTCAGCAGATCGAGCACTTCTTCGCGAACTACAAAGATCTCGAAAAAGGCAAATGGGTGAAGATCGAAGGCTGGGCCGGCGCAGATGCCGCCCGTGACGCGATCATGAAGTCGGTTGCTGCCTATAAAGGCTGAGAAGCCGCGGTAAGCTTCTAGCTCCAGGCGCCAAGAAGAACCCCGGTTGATCCGGGGTTTTTTGTGGGCGCTCCGCTCAGACACTCACCTTTAACGGTCCGTATAGCGCTTCTTGGCTTGGGTTTTTTCCAGTTTAATTTCCACTAAAAGTGTCTTACATCCAGTCTTAAATTTCCCTCGAAATTTGAACGGATCGTTTATTCAAACCCCCATCCTGCGCCAGTAAACTCGTGTTTATGAAAAAGAACACTAGCGGCCCACGGTTTAAAGCACTCCTCGAAGCGGCGAAAATTACAACCACTGGATTTGCCGCTTTCTTCGACACGGAAGCGCAAAATATCCACAACTGGTACACCCGAGGTGTGCCCGCCTATCGCATGGAAGAGGTCGCCAGACTACTGTCTGTAAACAGCGACTGGCTGAAAACCGGCGAAGGCCCGAAAGAATCCTCACGCCTGCGCGTGCTCGACGAGGCCGGCAACACCTTCGACGCCCAAGCCATTCGCGGCATCTATACGGTGATCGAGTCCATCGACGTCGAGTTGCCCTTCTACAAAGAAACAGCTACCGCCCCGGGCTCCAACAAAACCCACGTCGTCAAAGACCCCAGCCAATCCATCCGCCTGCCCCGCAGCCACCTCGACTCTTTGGAAGTCAATCATGCCGATGCCATCTGCTTTCATATGATCGGCAACAGCATGGGCGAAAAGATTGAAGACGGTTCGACGCTTGCGATCGACCGCGGGCTTACCCAGGTTATTGATGGGGAGATTTACGCGATCGAACATGACGGGATGTTGCGGATCAAATACCTGCATCGAATGCCGGGAAATGCGCTGCGATTGCGCAGCTACAACAAAGCCGAGTATCCAGATGAGATCTTCAGTGCCGAGCAGATCGACAAGCAGAGCATCAGGGTATTGGGGTGGGTATTCTGGTGGTCGACGCTCAACAAACGTCGGCCGTCTGTGCCCTTTCTGTAAGCAACCATGGCGAGGGGGCGGGTCCATACATAGGAGCGAGGCTTGCCCGCGAAGGGAGCGCCGCGGTACGCCAGGCAGACCGCGTCATTGTTCTTCGCGGGCAAGCCTCGCTCCTACAGGGGCTTGCCTCGTTCGACTGCGCAGTAGCCGAACGCAGCCTCGTCAGCTGCTACACCTCTGCACAATCGCTCTACCCCGCATGCCAAGCTGGGAATTCCTCAAAAAAATCAGTATGCTGCGCCCCACATTTGCGCATCGACCCTTCTTCAGGCTCAGATCGCACCGACAAGGCAGATGACTTTCTCGCCGAGTCCCACAGCCGGACGCAAGATCCGGGTGTACGTTTTGAAGGCTGGCGCGGTTTACCAAAAATAAATCAAGCCAGTCCCCGAGAAGCCGGCCACAAGCCGGCTTTTTAATGTCTGAAAATAGCCTGAACAACCCATTGACCTGCGGCCAACCCATGTTGCGCGATTCAGTCACAGCCGCATGTGAGGCGACATGCTGTCCGACAACTGGACGGTGAGCCGAATAGGCGTCATATTCGGCTCACCATGTGAGCCGAATAGAGTTTTTATTCGGCTCACACTCACGTCAAGAGCACCGGTTATCGGATAACGGCTTTTATTACCCGAGCCAGACCTGCTAAAGCGCTCCTCGTTCCTCCAGTGAACCCTCTCATCAGCGTCGAGCTGTGTGCGCACGCACGCTAGCACTCTATCGAGAACAGACAGGCCTCCAACTGTCATGGCCGCGCAACCATACAGTTCGTTGCCCATGCCCGTCGCCGTACCGGTACATCCCTCGCCAGGCTCCCTAATCTGCAGATCTGATCGGCGTGTACGTCCACCCCCGCAGGGTGGACGCTCGACCGACGAAGCCAGAAGGAAACGTCCCATGACGCAAACCAACGTAGCCAGCTTTCAAGAAACAAAGAATCAAGACCTGCAAGCCTATTTCCTGGGCCTCATTTCGGTCGCGGCTTTTGCCATGACCTTACCGGCGGCAAAAATGCTCGCTGGCGACCTGAGTGCCCTGCAAGTCGGGTTCTTTCGGTCGGTGTTGGCTGCGTTTGCGGCAATTCCCTTTTTGCTTATCGGTCGGGCAAAGTTTCCCAATCGCTCGCAAATCAAGCGGATGTTGCTGACCTCCACGGGGATTGTTTACGGCTTTCCGATCCTCACCGCGTTGGGCATGCAATATGTGCCGGTCAGCCATGGCGGTGTGGTGCTCGCTGCACTACCGCTGTCCACAGCGATCTTCGGCACGCTGATTACAGGCACTCGCCCGTCCAAAATGTTCTGGGCGGTTTCAAGCCTGGGCTTCTTGGTCGTGATGGCCTACACCGTCATCAAGTCGGACGTTTCAGACATCTACATTGGCGACCTGGCGCTGCTGGGCGCCGTACTGCTGGCCGGTTTTGGCTACGCCCAGGGCGGTGCGCTTTCCAAAGAACTGCCAGGTTGGCAGGTCATGTGCTGGACCCTGGTCATCAGCCTGCCAGTGCTGTTGCCGGTCAGCCTCTGGCTCTATGACAGCCAGACTATCGCCAACTTGCCTGGACAAGGCGTCGCCGCCCTGTTGTTCCTGGCCCTGATCAATTCCCTGCTGGGCTTCTTCTCTTGGAACCGCGCCTTGGCCCTGGGTGGCATCCAGCGCATCAGCCAACTGCAATTGCTGCAACCGTTCTTCACTTTTGCTTTTTCGATCATCCTGATGGGCGAGTCCTGGAACTGGCTGACCCCGGCCGTTTGCGCCATCGTCATCGTGCTGGTCTGGCTGTCCAAGCGCATCTGAACAGGACCGCGCGCTGGCCAACCAGCGCGCTCCACCCTCCACACCCAGATGGAAACCCGCCCATGACCTCTTCGAGCTTTTTTCGCCCCACCTCTGAGCTGCAACGTTTCAGAACGGAGAAAAAGACATAACCCACAGAACCTGTCTGAAAAAGAGAAGTATCAGCAGATGGCGGGCGATGCTTGCCGTCGAACTGGGAATAACGATATGTCTATGAAAACCAATGGATTAGCGCTTAAGGCTTTTTACGCCGATACCCAGGTGTGGTCGAGCCAGGACGGTAAACCGCTGTACTGGATCGATGACATCAGCCTGGCCGTCAACGGCTCGGAAATCGTCGAGGATTCGCTCATTCAAGCCCTGCACGATAATGACGAAGTCCAGATCCTCAATGGCGTCATCTACTCCTATGCAGATCTGGGTGAAGTGGCCACTCTGGTGGAATACTTCAAAAGCTGGCAGCAAAATCGGGAATCAATGCACCGCCCACCCTTCACCCGTGAAACGCCGCCGGGCAGCTAGATCGACTGTCATCCGCCTGACCGGGACATCTCAAACGTCGTGTTCGGTGACTCGGCGGGCTGTTTCGCTGCAGGTCTGAGATTCGATGAAACGCTTGAACTGGATGTCATTGCAGTGGCTGACGTTCAGGCGGATGTACTGATCGTAGCCCCGGGTGTTGCTGAACAACGACCCTGGAGCCAGAAAGATGCGGGCGTCATGGGCCTGCTCAATCAAACGGCGAATATCCACGTGCGCGGGGAAACGTGCCCACAGGAACAAGCCATCCACGCCAGGTTCATCAAACACCACGCCGACCTTGCCCAGCCACTCCCGCGCCCTGACACGTTCCTGCATCACCCGCTGACGCAGGGCATCCAGATGGTGTTGATAGCGCCCGGATTCCAGGGTGTACGTCACGATGGTTTCGTCCAGGGATGAGCCGCACAACAAGTTATACATCTTCTGCTCCACCAGACGCTCGACAAAGGCCGGTGGTGCCGCCACATACCCAAGGCGCAGGGCAGGACTGAGCACCTTGCTGAAACCGCTGATGTAAAACGTGCGATTCAAACCATCCAGGCTGGCCAGTCGAAGCGTTTGCCTGGCAGACAACGAGCCGAAAATATCGTCTTCAACAATATGAAAATCATATTTCTCGGCCAGCGAAAGAATCTTGAACCCATTGGCCGGGGAGGTATTGCCGCCAGTGGGGTTGTGGATCAGGGTCTGGGTCAGAAACAGTTTTGGCCGGTACTTGATCAGCATGGCCTCCATGGCCTCCAGGTCCGGACCATCGCCCAATCGTGGCACCGTGATGATGTTGAAGTCCCGCCCCTTGATCAGCTTCAACTGCAGCAACAAGTAGCTTGGGTCCTCGACCAGCAGGTAATCACCCGGTTTGAGCATGACATTACGTATCAGCGAGAACGCATGGGTAGCGCCCACCGTCACCACAATCTGGCTGCTGGAGGCATTGATATGAACCTCTCGCAACTTGCGCGCAATCACCGAGCGCAACGCCTGGCTACCCGCCGCGGGCGCCGGAACGCTGCAAGACAGCGTGTTACGAATCAACCGTCCGGTCACAGAAACAGGCACAGCTTCAGCCAGCCAGGACGGAGGAAAGTAACCTGAACTGACGGGAATATCGTATTGGGAAGGGTCCAGCGCGCGGTACAGAAACCCCGCATGCAGGCTGGACGGCGGGATCAACTCGTCCAGATCCTTGAGGGGTCCTGCTGGATTGGTCGCCAGAATAAAGTAACCGGCCCCGGGTCGGGACTCGATAATGTGCTGCGCCACGAGGTCCTCGTAAGCGCTGCTCACCGTAAAGTTACTGACGCCCAGTTGTCTGGACAGCGCCCTGACCGATGGCAACCTGCTGCCTTGAACCCATTGAAAAGATTCAATGCGGCTAATAATTGCGCTTCGGATCTGGTCCACCAACAGCGTCTTACTGCTGCGATCTATCTCGAACATCTCATTCCCTTAATGAAACCACCGCCATCATGGCCTTCCTTGATGCCTGACAAAGCGCAGGCCGATGATCGACAGGCTATCGCGTCAACACTCGCGTACGAGACCGGACCCTGGAATTCTGTAAGCAAAGTTTACGTCAGCGCTCAAAAATTGCCTCGTCTATTCCACCTTCTGCAGCGATCGCAACACTTACCGCCTATTTGCCCCAACTCCCTCTCTCTGCTAGTGTCGCGCCGGTTTAACGTCAACCGGAAATAGCCGCCATGGCCCGCAAAAAAGCTGCACTGGATTTCGAACAATCCCTCGCTGACCTGCAAACGCTGGTGGAGCGTCTGGAGAACGGCGAATTGTCGCTGGAAGACTCGCTGACCGCTTTCGAGCAGGGCATCGGGTTGACCCGCGATTGCCAGGCGGCGCTGGCTCAGGCCGAGCAGAAGGTTCAAGTGCTGCTCGAGCGTGATGGGGAGCTGGCCGAGGAACCTTTCGACGCGGATCAGCCGGAATGATTGCGGCGTATTCGGCGGCCAGCCAGGCCCGCGTCAATGCTGCGCTGGAAACCCTGTTCAGCCCGCCGAGCCCTGAACTCGCCCGCCTCTACGAAGCCATGCGCTACAGCGTGATGAATGGCGGCAAGCGTGTGCGTCCGCTACTGGCTTATGCCGCATGTGAAGCGCTGGGCGGCAAGGCCGAGCAAGCCAACGGCGCAGCCTGTGCGGTTGAACTGATCCATGCCTATTCGCTGGTACACGACGATTTGCCGGCCATGGACGACGACGATCTGCGTCGCGGCCAGCCGACTACGCATAAAAAATTCGATGAAGCCTGTGCAATCCTCGCCGGTGACGGTTTACAGAGTCTGGCCTTCAGCGCCCTGCTCGACCCGCGCCTGAGCAGTTGCGACGCCGACACCCGTCTGCAGATGGTCAGCGCCCTGGCGTTGGCGGCAGGCCCGGCGGGCATGGTTGGCGGGCAAGCCATCGACCTCGGCTCAGTGGGCCTGAAACTCGATCAAAAAGCCCTTGAATACATGCATCGGCACAAGACTGGCGCGTTGATCGAAGTCAGCGTCAAGCTCGGTGCCCTGGCCAGCGGTCATGCCGGGAAGGACGAACTGAAGTCCCTGCAGAGTTATGCACAGGCCATTGGCCTGGCATTTCAGGTCCAGGACGACATTCTCGACGTCGAAAGTGACACCGCAACCCTCGGCAAACGCCAGGGCGCCGACATCGCCCGGGACAAGCCGACCTACCCGGCACTGCTCGGTCTCGACGCGGCCAAGGCTTACGCCCTGGAACTGCGGGACCAGGCCCTGCACGCGCTGCGACCGTTTGACGCGGCGGCCGAACCGTTGCGCGATCTGGCCCGGTACATCGTGGATCGGCGCAGCTGACGGCGTATCCGCCAAAAAAAACCAACGCGTGGGCAGGGGGCGATGCATCAGGTAAACTGCCGCATCTTTTATACCTATAACGATTCGCCTGATGCCCACGACGTTTCATGAGATTCCCCGCAAGCGCCCGACCACGCCCCTGCTCGACCGTGCCAACACGCCGGACGGCCTGCGCCGGTTAGGCGAAGCCGAGCTGGAAACCCTGGCTGATGAGTTGCGCCTGGAATTGCTCTACACGGTCGGTCAGACCGGCGGGCATTTCGGTGCCGGCCTGGGCGTCATCGAGCTGACCATCGCGTTGCATTACGTCTTCGACACCCCGGATGACCGGCTGGTGTGGGACGTGGGTCATCAGGCCTACCCGCATAAAATCCTCACTGGCCGTCGCGAGCGCATGAGCACCCTGCGCCAGAAGGACGGCGTTGCCGCCTTCCCGCGTCGTTCCGAGAGCGAGTACGACACCTTTGGCGTCGGCCACTCCAGCACCTCGATCAGCGCAGCGCTGGGCATGGCGATTGCCGCCCGGCTGCAACACAGTGATCGCAAGGCGATTGCAGTGATCGGCGACGGCGCACTGACTGCCGGCATGGCCTTCGAGGCGTTGAACCATGCGCCGGAAGTGGACGCCAACATGCTGGTGATCCTCAACGACAACGACATGTCGATCTCGCGCAACGTCGGCGGGCTGTCGAACTATCTGGCGAAAATCCTTTCCAGCCGCACTTACGCAAGCATGCGCGAAGGCAGCAAAAAGGTCCTGTCGCGCCTGCCTGGCGCCTGGGAAATCGCCCGTCGCACCGAAGAATACGCCAAAGGCATGCTGGTTCCCGGCACGCTGTTCGAAGAGCTGGGCTGGAACTACATCGGCCCGATCGATGGCCACGACCTGCCGACCCTGATCGCCACCCTGCGCAACATGCGCGACCTGAAAGGCCCGCAATTCCTGCACGTCGTCACCAAGAAAGGCAAAGGCTTCGCTCCGGCGGAAGTCGACCCGATCGGTTACCACGCCATCACCAAACTCGAACCTGTGGATGCTCCTGCCGCCGCGCCGAAGAAAGCCGGCGGGCCGAAGTATTCCGGTGTGTTCGGTGAATGGCTGTGCGACATGGCCGCTGCCGATTCACGCTTGGTCGGGATCACTCCGGCAATGAAGGAAGGCTCCGATCTGGTGGCTTTCAGCGAGCGCTTCCCGAAGCGCTATTTCGACGTGGCGATTGCCGAGCAGCACGCCGTGACCCTCGCCGCCGGCATGGCCTGCGAAGGCGCAAAACCGGTGGTGGCGATCTATTCGACCTTCCTGCAGCGCGCTTACGACCAGCTTGTGCATGATGTGGCGGTGCAAAACCTCGACGTGCTGTTCGCCATCGACCGCGCAGGTCTGGTGGGCGAAGACGGCCCGACGCACGCGGGCAGCTTCGACCTGTCGTTCCTGCGTTGCATCCCCGGCATGCTGGTGATGACCCCGAGCGACGAAAACGAACTGCGCAAAATGCTCAGCACCGGCCATCTGTACAACGGCCCGGCGGCGGTGCGTTATCCGCGCGGCACCGGCCCGAATGCGCCAATCGAGAAAGACCTCGAACCGATTGAAATCGGCAAGGGTGTCGTTCGCCGTCAGGGCAGTAAAGTCGCCCTGCTGGTGTTCGGCGTGCAACTGGCCGAGGCACTGAAAGTCGCCGAGAAGCTGGATGCGACGGTAGTCGACATGCGTTTCGTCAAACCGCTCGACGAAGCACTGGTTCGCGAAATCGCCGGCAGCCACGAGTTGTTGGTGACCGTCGAAGAGAACGCAATCATGGGCGGTGCCGGCGGCGCGGTCAGCGAGTTCCTCGCCCGGGAAAACATCCTCAAGTCGGTGCTGCACCTGGGCTTGCCGGACGCCTATGTGGAGCACGCCAAGCCTGCGCAAATGCTGGCGGAATGCGGGCTGGATGAGATTGGGATCGAAGAAGCGGTGCGTCAGCGCTTGCAACTGCTGAACCTCTAAAAAACACATACAAAACCCTGTGGGAGCGAGCTTGCTCGCGATAGCGGTCTGACTGTCGACATATTCGTTGACTGACACACCGTCATCGCGAGCAAGCTCGCTCCCACATTGGTTTTCATGCCTTTCAAAACTGTATTCGCTCCAAAGCCAATGGACTTCCGATGAAACTCTCCCGCCTTGCCCTGACGCTGACGCTGACGCTTCTGCCGGCCGGCCAACTCTTGGCTGACACCTTCGAACGCGACCAGGCCCTGAAACTGCCGGACGTGTTGATCAGCGCCAACCGTCAGGTCGAAGCACGTAATGACAGCAGCGCCGCCAACACCGTGTTCACCCGCGAAGACATCGACCGTCTGCAACCGAGCAGCGTCCCGGAGTTGCTGCGCCGCGTTCCGGGCGTACAGGTCGGGCAAACCGGAGGGCGCGGCAGTCTGCCGGGGGTCTACATTCGTGGCACCAAGTCGGCGCAAAGTCTGGTGCTGGTCGACGGCCAACGCATCGGCAATTCGACCTCGGGCGACAGCAACCTGCAACACATCAACATCGAACAGGTCGAGCGCGTCGAAGTGCTGCGCGGTTCACGCTCGGTGATTTACGGCAGCGATGCGATCGGCGGGGTGATCCAGATCTTCACCCGCCGTGGCGGCGAACAGGGCCTGCAACCACGCATGCACGTGGGAGTCGGCAGCAACCAGACCTGGGAGCGCAGCCTCGGATTATCCGGCGGCGACGCGCAGACCCGCTTCAATCTCGGTGCCAGCCTTGATGAAACGGCAGGCATCAATCGCACTCACGAGTCCTGGCCCAGTGATGGCGATCACGATGAATACCGCAATAAATCGGTCAGCTTAAGCGTGAGTCACGCCCTCAGCGATGACATCGAAATCGGCGCCAATCTGCTGGATAACCAGGGCAAAAGCGCTTTCGACAACCCGTTCGGCCGCTTCGACATGACCACCTTCGAATCGGTCCAGCAGCAGCCCTACAGCGAGTTCTCTGTGAGCAGCGTCAGCAGTTATGTCGATGCGCGGATCAATGACCGATGGAAAACCCGCGTCGAGTTCGGTCACAGCGAAAACCGCGAGAAGACACTCGACAAGCTCAGCGACGAGCGCAGCGTGTTCAACACTTACCGCGATTCGGTGAACTGGCAGAACGACCTGACCCTGGATGAGCGCAACAGCCTGATCCTCGGTGGCGACTGGTACGAAGACCGAATCAACAGCAGCACAGCGTTCGACGAAGACAGCCGCTGGAACCGCGCAGCGTTTATCCAGCATCGCTATCAGGCCGACAGTTTCTCTACCGAACTGGGTCTGCGTCGCGACCAGAACCAGCAGTTCGGCAGCCAGAACAGCTGGAGCGGCACGTTCACCCTGCCGCTGAACCCGGACAACGATGTGCTGTTGACCTACAGCGAAGGCTTCCGCGCACCGACCTTCAACGATCTGTACTACCCGGATTTCAGCAACCCGGACTTGAAGCCCGAAACCTCGAAAAGTTATGAGCTGCAATGGCGCAGCCATCTGACAGAAACCAGTCGCCTGGAAGCTTCGCTGTACCGCACCGATCTGGAAGACGCGATTATTTTCGGCAGCAATAACCGCCCGGCGAATGTCGCTTCGGCGCGAATCAATGGTTTTGAAGCGGCCTTGAAACAAGAGCTGTTCGGCTGGCAGAGCAACCTCGGCATAGCAATCATCGACCCGCGGGATCGAGACAGCGGCCACACCCTCGCCCGTCGCGCACGGCGGACTTTGAGCCTGGACCTGGATCGGCAATTTGACCGACTCGGCCTCGGCGCCAGTTGGCAAGCGGTGAGCAGCAGTTATGACGACGAGAACAACCAGCAGCCATTAGACGGGTATGCGCTGCTGGGGTTGCGTACCAGCTGGGCGGTGAATCGCGAGATCAAGCTGGAATTGAAGGTCGATAACCTGCTGGACAAGGGTTACAGCCGGGCGTTGTACAGCCATGACGGTAGTCAGTATGGGTATCGCGAGGAAGGCCGGGCGTGGATGTTCGGGGTGACCTGGACGCCGGGGTTTTGATCAGAGATTGTGGTGTTTGAGCGGGCCTCATCGCGGGCAAGCCCGCTCCCACAGGTTCAGTGTGATCCCTGTGGGAGCGGGCTTGCCCGCGATGAATGCGCCTCGATCTTAATGGTCGGGCGCGATCAACTGGCACAACTTGGCGGTCGCTTCGATCATCTGCCCACTCGGCCGCTCCAGGCCTTTGTCCGTCACCAGCAGCAATTGCCCCTGCGCCACCGCCGTCACCTGAGGCCAGGCTTTCCAAGCGTCGAGTTGTGCCTGATCGCTGGCCAGAATCACTTCGGGATTGCGCTGCAACACCGCTTCAACACTGATCTGCGGTGCAGGCTGTGTCAGGTCGGCAAATACATTGCGCGCTCCGCACACCTGCAGCGCATCGCTGATGATCTGCCCACCGCCCACGGTGTACAGCGGCCGATCCCAGACTTGATAAAACACCCGTAACGGCTCATCCCTTCGATAACGCTGGCGCAGGGAGTCGAGTCGTTGACGCAAATTTTTGGCCAATGAAACGCCACGCTCGGGTCTTCCGAGCTGCGTAGCGATCACTTCGATCTGGGCGGTAAGTTGTTCGAGGTTGTGAGGTTCGGCGACATAGGTGGGAATGTTCAGCCGTTTGAGCTGCTCACGCTGGGCCGGCCCCACGCTGCCCGGCCACAGCAGCAACAGATCGGGCTTGAGGCTGAGCAGTTGCTCCATATCCAACTGGCCGTAGCTGCCAACGGAAGGAATGTCTTTGAGTTCAGCGGGACGCTCACCGGCATCCAGCACACCGACTAGAAGGTCAGCCGAGTTCAGCTCAACGACGATTTCAGAAAGCGACGGTGCCAGACTGACGACCCGCTCGACCGCAGCCGCCGAGCCGCTGACGGCCAATAGCAACACCGCCAGCCAAATGCTGCGCATCAGCCGAGTTGACGCGGGATACGGTAGAGGTAGAACAGCACCGTGGTCGACAGCGCCAGCAGCACCAGCGGTACGGCTTCAAGACCGACGAAGACCGCCAGCGCACCAATCCACGCGGGCAGGCCGGCGACCAGAAACGCGGCACGGCGTTTCGCGGCCAAGGCGATCCAGGCGTCGGGTTCTTCAGGGGTGTCGAGGGCTTTCTGGGTGGCGATCAGCGCGTGCTTGTAGCCGCCAAAGAACTTCAGGCTGACAAACATCGAGGCCACACCGGCGATGAACAATGGCATGGCCAGCACCGGCAGAATCGCCTCGCTTTGACCGAATACACCATTGATCACAAACAGCGGCAGCAAGGCCAGCGCCAGGTATTGCCACCAGTTGACGGAGAGTCGCCGCCGCACCTGACCGCGGGTCACGCCCGGTCAACCTCGCCCTGATGTTCGTTGCCCATCATATGGTCGAGCTTGCTGGCCTTGGTGGCCAGATAGAGTTTGTTGTGCGGGTTGTGCCCGGTGTGCAACGGCACGCGCTCGGCAACCACGATGCCCATGTCGGTCAAGGCTTTGACCTTGCGTGGGTTATTGGTCATCAGACGCAGGGACTTCACGCCCAGGTGCTCCAGCATCGGCAGGCACATGGCGTAGTCGCGCTGGTCGGCGGCGAAACCCAGACGCTCGTTGGCTTCAACGGTGTCGGCACCGCCGTCCTGCAATTCATAGGCGCGGATCTTGTTCAACAGGCCAATACCGCGACCTTCCTGACGCAAGTAGAGCAACACGCCACGACCTTCACGGGCGATCGCCTGCAAGGCTGCCTCGAGTTGCGAACCGCAGTCGCAACGCTGGCTGAACAAGGCATCGCCGGTCAGGCATTCGGAGTGCAACCGGCCGAGTACCGGAGCACCGTCGGCGAACTCACCCAGGCTCAGCACCACGTGCTCGCGCCCGTTCTCTTCATCGAGAAAGCCATGCATGGTGAATTGCGCAAAAGGCGTTGGCAGCTTGGAAGCGGCGACAAAAACGACAGGCACCGGTGTGCTCCTGATCTATAAGTACTGAAGATTCGCAGAGGCGGCATTGTAACAGCACGTTCCTGCAGACGCTTAGGCTGAATTATCGGCTATAACGATCAAAATGTTTGATCATCGGGTCTACGCGATACATCCCTGTAGCAGCTGGCGCAGCCTGCGTTCGGCGGCGCAGCCGTCGTGAAACCTGTCGACTCGGTCAATCTCACACACCGCAGCGCCTGAACTTACGACGGCTTCGCCGCCGAACGCAGGCTTCGCCAGCTGCTACATGGGCTGCATTCAGTTCGAACCAAACGGATAAGGTTGCTTCCAGCGTTTGAAGATCGGTTTCAGCTTGCCGCTTTTTACCAGCACGTCCATGCGCTGATCGAACAGCGCCATTAGCTGCCGGGCCCGAGGTGTATCGGCAAAGCACAGAAACAGCGGCAACTCCGCAATATGCGTGCGGCGAAACAGCGACGGGTCCTTGGCTCGATTAACGATGTAATCGATTTCAGTCAGTGCATCAATGTAGTAGTCGGCGCGATTGTGAGTCAGCATCGCTAGAATTCCCGTACGCCGCGCGACTTCGTTATAGCGCTGCACATTGGGCAGATAAGCCTGGTACTTATAGCCGCGCACCCAGGCCAATCGGTAACTGCCCAAGGTATCCAGAGTCGGCGCCGGATTGCTGGCCAAGCCCAATGCGTAGATGTGATCGGTATCGAAATTCCATCGTGGATAAAGCAGGTCGCTCGCCTCCTCCCGATAAGAACCGACACAAGCGTCCACTTCGCCACGCTGTGCCAGGCCCATGGCGCGCGTATAAGGTTCGGTTCGAATGTTCAGTTTGACGCCCGCCGGCTCGAACACTTCGCGCAACACATCCCAGCCCAAACCATGGCCATCGGCGGCGGTAAAGTCTTCCCAGGCTTCGCTGGCCAGATGAATCACGGACGGCGTCGTCGGTGCGTCCCCCGCCCGGGCGAGCGAGCAAAACGCCGCGAAAACCATCAGCAGCAACCCGCGGCGCACCATCCCCAGTTCTTTCAATTGACGCCTCAGACGAAAAACCACACCAGCCCTTGCATCGCCAACCAGGCAAATACGCCTGCCAGCACGTCATCGAGCATGATCCCGACACCACCGTGCACATGCCGGTCGATCCAGTGAATCGGCCAGGGCTTGAGGATGTCGAAGAAGCGGAACATCAAGAACCCCGCCAGCAACCAATACCAACCTTCCGGCACCAGCCACAGGGTGATCCACATCCCGACCATTTCGTCCCAGACGATGCCTTCGTGGTCATGCACGCGCAAATCATCGGCGACCTTGCCGCATAGCCAGAAGCCGAACAGCATGGTGATGCCCAGCATCAGCCAGTAGCCCCAATCGGGGAGCATCTGCCACAACGGAATAAAGGGTAACGCCACCAACGAACCCCAGGTGCCCGGCGCTTTTGGCAGGGTTCCCGAGCCGAAGCCGAACGCCAGGAAATGCCACGGATTGCGCCAGACTGACGGCGGTACGAATTCCGCCGGGACCTGATTGGGATGATCTGTCACAGTGTCTCCCGAAAATGTTGATAACCCCGGATTGGCGGGGTGATGTCGTGTCCGTCGGCGTCCAGCAGTGTCACGCCCTGCCCTGCAACCACCTGCCCAAGCACATGGACCGGCCAGCCGTCCGCCAGCAACGATGGCAACTCGGCGGGCGGCAAGGTGAAGGCCAGCACATAATCGTCACCGCCACTCAGGGCGGCTTGCTCAGCACCGGACTGACCGAGGAAGGCCAGCAGCGCCTTCGACAGCGGCAGCTTGCTGCGCTCCACCTGAATCCCGACTTTCGACGCCAGGGCAATATGCCCGCAATCGGCGAGCAGGCCGTCGGAGATGTCCAGCGCCGCAGTGGCTCTGCCACGCAACGCCATGCCCAGACCCAGCTGCGGTTGCGGCGACCAGTAATGGGCACGCAACGGATCAGCGATGGCCGCGTCAGCCATTCGCTGGCCGAGCACCAGCGGCAATGCACCCGCGCCGTTACCCAGCTCTCCGCCCACGCAGAGCAAATCGCCCGGCTGTGCGCCGCTGCGGGTCAGCGCCAGACCGGCCGGTACCCGACCGAACACGGTCATGGTCAGGCTCAACGGCCCACGGGTGGTATCGCCACCCACCAGCGCCACGCCGCAATTTTGCGCCATGAGGTTCAAACCACGGGCGAAGGCTTCCAGCCAATCGGTGGTCACCGTCGGCAAGGTCAGGGCAAGGGTAAAGGCAATGGGAGCGGCGCCCATGGCGGCCAGATCACTGACAGCCACAGCCAGCGAGCGCTGACCGAGCAGAAACGGGTCGCAGGGGTCTGCGAAATGCACACCGGCCACGAGCGTGTCGGTGGAAATCGCCAACTGCTCCCCGGGGGGAACAGCCAGCAAGGCGCAGTCGTCGCCAATCCCCAGAGCAACGCCTTCGCCGCCTTGCGCACAAGGCGCGGCGGCGAAGAAATTGCGGATCAGCTCAAACTCACCCATCAGGTATCCTGTCTCACCAATGCTGTTCCTTTTTTAGCGGCGTCTGTTGTCGCCAGTCTGCGTTGCCGCTCCTCGCCATAGCCAGCTATGACTCGTCGCGGCGCCTTGTCTGACAACAACAGCCACTCGCCAAAAAAGGAACGCATCGGCGAGACAGGACACTGGCGTTCAAGCGCCGATCAGCGCTTGAACGCCTTCACTTCAGCTTCACGCAGACGCGGGGCCAGCTTGTCGAGCACACCGTTGACGAACTTGTGGCCATCGGTGGAACCGAAGACCTTGGCCAGTTCGATACCTTCGTTGATCACAACGCGGTACGGCACATCAACGCGCTCGAGCAGCTCCCAGGTGGACAGGCGCAGAACCGCCAGCTCAACCGGGTCCAGTTCTTCGATGGTGATGTCCAGGCATGGCGCCAGTGCGGCGTCGATCCGGTCCTTCTGAGCCGGAACCCCATGCAGGATTTCACGGAAGTAGGCGCCGTCGACATCGCTGAAATCGTTATCGACCCGAAACTGCGCTTCGATCTCGTTCAGCGATTGCTTGGCCATGTGCCATTGGTACAGCGCCTGAGTCGCGAGCTGACGGGCTTCGCGACGCTTGACGCTTTTCGATGGCTTGCCGGCATCCGCAGGCTTTGGATCGCGCGGGTTGAAACGATCGCTATCGTCGCTAATCACTTGGCCTCCAACTGCGCCAGCAGGCTGACCATTTCCAGAGCGGACAGAGCAGCTTCAGCACCTTTGTTACCGGCCTTGGTGCCGGAACGTTCGATGGCTTGTTCGATGGAATCAACGGTCAGTACGCCGAAAGCGACCGGTACGCCGAACTCCATGGACACCTGGGCCAGGCCCTTGGTGCACTCGCCCGCCACGTATTCGAAATGCGGAGTACCGCCACGAATGACTGCGCCCAGGGCGATGATTGCCGCGAACTCGCCCTTCTGAGCGACTTTCTGCGCAACCAGCGGGATTTCGAAGGCGCCAGGCGCACGGATGATGGTGATGTCGCTTTCGCTCACGCCATGGCGAACCAGGGCATCAACTGCACCGCTGACCAGGCTTTCAACGACGAAGCTGTTGAAACGGCCCACTACCAAAGCGTAGCGGCCTTTAGGGGCGATGAAGGTACCTTCGATGGTCTTCAGGGTCATTCGTTAGATCTCTTAAAGAGCCGGGACGCGTTTTCTACGCGTCCCTCAGTGATGTGTTAACCGCGAATACAGGCCCGCAAACTGCCGGTCATTATTCGGAGGGCACGTATTCTACAACTTCCAGATCGAAACCGGATATCGCATTAAATTTCATCGGCGCACTCATCAGGCGCATTTTGCGCACACCCAGGTCCCGAAGGATCTGCGAACCGGCACCGACGATGCTGTAGGTGGTCGGTTTTTTCACGGCGCTGTGATCCGCGGTTTCGCGGATATGCGCCAGCAACACGTCGCCATCGAGCGGGTGACCGAGCAACAGCACCACGCCGCTGCCAGCCTCGGCAACCGCAGCCATGGCGGCGCGCAGGCTCCAGCGGCCCGGTTGCTTGACCATCAACAGGTCACGCAGCGGGTCCATGTTGTGCACCCGAACCAGCGTCGGCTCTTCGGCGCACACGGTGCCCAGGGTCAGGGCCATGTGCACGTCGCCTTCCACCGAATCACGATAGGTCACCAGGTTGAACTGGCCCAATTCGCTGTCCAGCGGCTGCTCGGCAATCCGCTGAACGGTACGTTCGTGGATCATCCGGTAGTGAATCAGGTCGGCGATGGTGCCGATCTTGATGTTGTGTTCGGCGGCAAACGCTTCGAGTTCGGCGCGACGGGACATGGTGCCATCGTCGTTCATCACTTCGCAGATCACACCGCTCGGCTCGAAACCGGCCATGCGCGCCAGGTCGCAGGCAGCTTCGGTATGACCGGCGCGGGCCAGCGTACCGCCGGCCTGGGCCATCAGCGGGAAGATGTGGCCGGGGCTGACGATATCTTCAGCCTTGGCGTCTTTGGCGGCAGCAGCCTGCACGGTGCGCGCACGATCGGCCGCGGAAATACCAGTGGTCACGCCTTCGGCGGCTTCGATGGACACAGTGAACTTGGTGCCGAAACCGGAACCGTTGCGTGGGGCCATCAACGGCAGCTTGAGCAGTTCGCAGCGCTCGCGGCTCATCGGCATGCAGATCAGGCCACGGGCGTGCTTGGCCATGAAGTTGATGTGTTCAGGCTGGCAGCACTCGGCGGCCATGATCAGGTCGCCTTCGTTCTCGCGGTCTTCGTCATCCATGAGGATGACCATCTTGCCTTGGCGGATATCTTCAACCAGTTCTTCGATGCTATTGAGCGCCACAAGGCACCCCCTTGGGTCAGGATTTGAGGTAGCCATTGGCGGCCAGAAAGCTTTCGGTGATGTTACTGGAGGTTGGCTCTGCGGCTTTATCGCCTAAAAGCAGGCGCTCCAGATAACGCGCCAGCAAGTCGACTTCCAGGTTCACCCGGCGACCTGGCTGGTACGACGCCATGATGGTTTCGCTCAGGGTGTGCGGAATGATGGTCAGCAAGAACTCGGCGCCATCGACTGCGTTCACGGTCAGACTGGTGCCGTCGACGGTGATCGAGCCTTTATGGGCGATGTACTTGGCCAGGTCTTTCGGGGCACGGATGCGAAATTCCACGGCGCGGGCATTTTCGGTGCGGGCAACCACTTCGCCCACGCCATCGACGTGACCGCTGACCAGATGCCCGCCGAGACGGGTGGTCGGGGTCAGGGCTTTTTCCAGATTCACCGGGCTGCCGCTTTTGAGGTCATTCATTGCGGTGCAGTCGAGGGTTTCACGGCTGACATCCGCCGCAAAGCCATTGCCCGGCAATTCAACCGCGGTCAGGCACACACCATTGACGGCAATGCTGTCGCCCAGTTTGACGTCGCTCAGGTCGAGCTTGCCGGTTTCTACGTAAACCCGCACATCTCCGCCTTTTGGGGTCAATGCGCGAATACTGCCGATGGATTCGATAATGCCGGTAAACATGGAGTCCTCCTCGAGAACAGAGCCAGCGCTAGAGCAATGGCCGGGAATTATACGCTCGCCGATGGCACAGGGATGGCAGTGACTCGCCAGTCATCGCCAACCGCGCGGATTTCGGTGATTTTGAGCTCGGGCGCGTCTTTCATCTGCGCCAGTGGCCAGTCCAGTAACGGTCGAGCCGAGGAGCCGAGAAACTTGCCGGCGATGAAGATCTGGAACTCGTCCACCAGCCCGAGCTGGGCAAACGCGCCAGCCAGTCGCGGGCCCGCCTCGACCAGTACGTCATTGACGCCACGGTTGGCGAGTTCGACCAGCAACTGATGCAGATCGACCTGACCGTCATCGCCCGGTACGATCAGGCATTCCGGGCCATTGGCGTACTGTTCTTCCACCGCGACACACGTGGCGACCAGTGCCGGACCCGCCTTGAAAAATGGTGCATTCAGCGGCACCCGCAGGCGACCGTCGATCAGCACGCGAAGCGGCGGACGGCTCATGGCCAAGGTCGTTTGTTCAGCGTCCAGACCCAATTCGTCGGCACGTACGGTCAAACGCGCATTGTCCGCCAGTACCGTGTCGGCGCCGGTCAGCACCACGCTGGCCTCGGCGCGCAAACGCTGTACCGCCGAACGCGCCGCCGGCCCGGTGATCCACTGGCTCTCGCCGCTTTCCATCGCTGTGCGACCGTCGAGGCTCATCGCCAACTTGACCCGCACGAACGGCAAGCCATGTTCCATGCGTTTGAGGAAGCCTTGATTGAGCTGGCGCGCCTCGCCTTCCAGCACACCGCTTTCAGTGGCGATACCGGCCTGGGCCAGTCGTTGCAGACCGCGACCGGCGACTTCCGGGTTCGGGTCCTGCATCGCCGCGACGACGCGCGCCACACCGGCATTCACCAGCGCATCGGCGCAGGGCGGCGTACGGCCGTGGTGACTGCAAGGTTCGAGGGTCACGTAAGCCGTGGCGCCCCGCGCCTTGTCGCCAGCGGCGCGCAGGGCATGGACTTCAGCGTGCGATTCGCCGGTGCGCACATGCCAGCCTTCGCCGACAATCTGCCCGTCACGCACCACCACGCAGCCAACCCGGGGATTGGGGTGCGTCGTGTAATGACCTTTGCGCGCCAGCTCCAGGGCTCGGGCCATGTAATGCGCGTCGAGGATGGCTTGTTCCGGGGAGGTGGTCATTCTTTTACCGGCTCACGGGCGAGGCGATCGATCTCTTCGCGGAACTCGTTGAGGTCCTGGAAGCGTCGGTACACCGAAGCGAAGCGAATATAGGCGACTTCATCAAGCTTCTTCAGCTCGGCCATCACCAGTTCGCCGACCACGAGGGATTTGACCTCGCGTTCGCCGGTGGCGCGTAGCTTGTGTTTGATATGCACCAGCGACGATTCGAGGCGCTCGACACTCACCGGGCGCTTCTCCAGCGCCCGCTGCATGCCGGCACGGAGTTTTTCTTCGTCGAACGGCTGGCGACTGCCGTCGGTTTTGATCAGGCGCGGCAACACCAGCTCAGCGGTTTCGAACGTCGTGAAACGTTCGCCGCAGGCCAGGCATTCACGCCGGCGGCGCACCTGTTCGCCCTCGGCGACCAGACGCGAGTCGATGACCTTGGTGTCGTTGGCACCGCAGAAGGGACAGTGCATGGTGGCAGGCAACAAAAAATGGGAGGGCCATGGTAGCGCATCCCCGTGGCAAGACAAGCCATAGGGTTTGCGGTATACAGACTGGCTGTACATGGATTTCATTTGCTGGAGCCGCCAATGCCGTTACGACCGCTCGTTTTGCTCAGTCTTTTCAGCCTGCTAGTGGCCTGTGGCAGCGATGCGCCCAAATCCCAGCCGCCGACACCCGGCCCTGCACCGCAACAGGCGCAGAAGAAAGCCAAGGCGTCGGCCGAACTCGGTCCGCTGCCGGCTTATCAACGTGAATTGAGCGGCACCTTGCAGGGCGTGCCGGCCGGAGCCGAAGTCGAACTGGCATTGCTGGTGGTCGACGAAAAGGATCGCCCGCAACAATTGCTCGCCAGTTCCAACCTGATCGGCACCAATCAGCTGTTGCCGTTTCGTCTGCGTTTCAACCCTGAATCCTTTCCGGCCGGTGCCCGCGTCGAGCTTCGCGGCCGCGCCAGCCAGTCCGGGCAGTTGATTCTGCATCTGCCAGCGCGAATGATCACACAGCCAACCACCCAGGCACTGGGTCAGCTGCAATTCGTCAAAGCACCATGATTGCACCGCTCGACCTGCAACAGGCGTTAGGTGAACTGCTCGGCGATGCACAGCTTGTAGCCTGCGAGTTACCGGGCACCGAGCTGAAACTCTGGCTGATCGACGGCGATAACATGGACCGTGCCTTCAGCCCGGAAGAAACCCGGCGGATTCTTCACGAACCGCCGTACTGGAGTTTCTGCTGGGCCAGTGGGCTGGCCGTGGCTCGCTATCTCGCTGAGCACCCGCACTGGGTCGAAGGTAAACGGGTGCTGGATTTCGGCGCCGGCTCTGGGATAGCAGGGATTGCGGCGGTAAAAGCCGGGGCACTGGAAGTGGTGGCCTGTGACCTGGACCCGCTGGCGATTGCCGCGTGTCGGGCGAATGCCGAACTCAATGGCGTGCAACTCAGTTACTCGACGGATTTTTTCGCCGAGGCCGATCGGTTCGATCTGATTCTGGTGGCCGATGTGTTGTACGACCGGGCAAACCTGCCGCTGCTCGACGAGTTTCTCAGCCGTGGCCGGGAAGCGTTGGTGGCGGATTCGCGCGTGAGGGATTTTCGCCATCCGTTGTATCAGCGCATTGAAATGCTGGAGGCGATGACCCTGCCCGATCTGGCCGAGCCCGAAGAGTTTCGGCATGTGAGTCTTTACCATGCACTAAGAGCTTCGCGGGCAAGCCTCGCTCCTACAGGGTTAGCGTCGATTTCGAAATGAAGGTGAACCTGTAGGAGCGAGGCTTGCCCGCGAAGACGTCCCGTCAGGCAGCACATCACTCAATGGCCACCCCGCTTTCAGCCACCCCCACCAAGCCTTATAGTGACCACATCCACGCTTTTACGAGATCCCCCATGAGTCAGGAAACGCCGTACATTTTCGACGCCACGACTGCCGATTTCGACCAGTCGGTGATCGAGAACTCTTTTCACAAACCGGTGCTGGTGGATTTCTGGGCCGAATGGTGTGCGCCGTGCAAGGCCTTGATGCCGATGCTGCAAACCATCGCCGAGAGCTATCAGGGCGAGTTGCTGCTGGCCAAGGTCAATTGCGACATCGAGCAGGACATTGTTGCGCGCTTCGGCATTCGCAGCCTGCCGACGGTGGTGCTGTTCAAGGACGGTCAGCCGGTGGACGGTTTTGCCGGTGCGCAACCGGAATCCGCTGTGCGCACCATGCTCGAACCTCACGTGCAAATGCCGCCGCCGGCTGCTGCCGACCTGTTCGAACAGGCTCAGGCACTGTTTGATGAAGGCCGCTACGCCGACGCCGAAGCCACGCTCAAAGTGCTGCTGGCCGAAGACAACACCAACGCCAAGGCACTGATCCTCTACGCTCGCTGTCTCACCGAGCGCGGCGAACTGGGTGAAGCGCAAATCGTGCTCGACGCGGTCAAGACCGATGAGCACAAGGCCGCGCTGGCCGGTGCCAAGGCGCAGATCCAGTTCCTCGGTCAGGCCAGGGATTTGCCGGATGCGGCAGACCTGAAAGCGCGTCTGGCGAAAAATCCGCAGGACGATGAGGCGGTCTATCAACTGGCGATCCAGCAACTGGCCCGTCAGCAATACGACGCGGCGCTGGATGCCTTGCTGAAGCTGTTCATCCGCAATCGCAGCTACAGCGAAGGCTTGCCGCACAAGACCTTGCTGCAAGTGTTCGAGTTGCTGGGCAACGATCACTCGCTGGTGACCACGTACCGTCGCAAACTGTTCGCCGCCCTGTATTGACCACGACCTTGTAGGAGCACGGCTTGCCGGCGAAGGCGTCCTTGAGATCGCCTTCGCGAGCAAGCTCTGCTCCTACAAATTTGGTTCGATCCAGCTATAGAGCGGCGTATCGCCGCCGCTCGACACTTTCACATCTGCGCAATGTCGCAGCCGCACCAGCAAGCGCTTGCCCGCCGCTGCGCTGCCGGTCAGCCCTTCCAGTTGCTCCAGCAAATCCGGCCCGCTCAATTGCCCGGCCTTGCGCAGCAGCTCTTGGGCGATCTGCCACAGCGCATCGTCCTGATTTACCGGTTTGACGGGCGTAGCACTCGCCTCGGGTTTTGCTGCCTGCAACTGCGCACCGAACTGTGCCCAGTCGCCTTCATCCAGTTCCAGGGTCAAATCCACCGGCCAGTCGCCGATGCTTCCGCGTATTCGCAACATAAGTCTGCTCCTGCACATACCTGACTCGCATGCTCCCATGGGTCTTGCGCTACGCCAAGCAGACGGTCAAACTCTCGGCACTTTCGTTATAAGATTACATAACAAACTTTTCATTTTACTTCGGAGACCCGCCATGCGCCGTCTGCTGCTCGCTTTGCCGTTTGCCCTGTTGCCGCTGGCTGTCGCCCATGCGGCGGTCGAGCACGATCACGATCATGATGAACACGGCAGCCTCAGCGCCCACGAACATGGCGTCGGTCGCCTGAACGCGGCGCTGGATGGCCAGACTCTGGAGCTGGAACTGGAAAGTCCGGCAATGAACCTGGTGGGTTTCGAACACGCCGCCACCACCGATGCCGACAAGGCCAAAGTCGCCGCCGTCCGCGTGCAACTGGAAAAACCACTGGTGCTGTTCAACCTGCCAAAAGCCGCCGGTTGCGTGGTCGCGACTCAGGAACTGGAAAGCCCGCTGTTCGGTGACAAGCCGGATGCCGACGACCATGACGAAGAAGACGCCAAGGACGGTCACGAGCATCACCATGACCACAGCGAAATTCACGCCCATTACCAATTCAGCTGCTCGGCCCCGGGCGCGCTGAAGACCCTGGACCTGGCGAATGTCTTCAACACATTCCCGGCTACCCAGAAAATTCAGGTACAACTGATCAGCCCGAGCGGGCAGCAAGGGGTCGAAGTGACGGCCAAGGCTGCCGCCCTGAAATTCTGATCCAACACCAATCCCTGTAGGAGCGAGGCTTGCCCGCGAAGAGGCCATTAGATTCAACAGTGATGTCGACTGTGAGATGGCTTTCGCGGGCAAGCCTCGCTCCTACAAGGGTTGTGTTGAATGTGAAGTTGAGACAAGTACCCAAAACCCATGAAATCGGCGCCATGACCCAAGCACTCATCGAACTGTCCGACCTGGACTTCAGTTGGCCCGGTCATCCGCCGCTTCTGGATATCCCGGCGTTTCGTCTGGAACCGGGTGAAACCCTGTTCCTCAAAGGCCCCAGCGGCAGCGGCAAGACCACCCTGCTGGGCCTGCTCGGTGGCGTGCAGAAGCCCGATCACGGCAGCATTCGCCTGCTCGGCCAGGAGCTGACCGAGCTCTCTGCCGGCGCCCGTGATCACTTCCGCGTCGATCACACCGGCTACATCTTCCAGCAATTCAACTTGCTGCCGTTCCTCTCGGTGCGCGAGAACGTCGAGCTGCCCTGCCACTTCTCCAGGCTGCGCGCCGAACGGGCGAAACAGCGTCACGGCAGTGTCGATCAGGCGGCAGCCACCCTGCTCGCCCACTTGGGTCTGAAGGATGAAAACATCCTCAGCCGCCGCGCCGATTCGCTGTCCATCGGCCAGCAACAACGGGTCGCCGCCGCGCGCGCATTGATTGGTCAACCGGAACTGGTGATCGCCGACGAACCGACCTCGGCGCTGGACTACGACGCCCGCGAAAACTTCATTCGCCTGCTGTTCGCCGAATGCCGCGAAGCCGGGTCGAGCCTGTTGTTTGTCAGCCATGACCAGAGCCTCGCGCCGCTGTTCGATCGCCACCTGTCGCTGGCCGATCTCAATCGCGCCGCCACCCCGTCCGAGGTCTGAGATGTATTTGTTTCGTCTAGCCATGGCCAGCCTGGCTAACCGTCGCTTCACCGCGATCCTCACCGCGTTCGCCATTGCCCTGTCGGTGTGCCTGCTGCTGGCGGTGGAGCGGGTGCGCACCGAGGCCAAGGCCAGTTTCGCCAGCACCATTAGTGGCACCGACTTGATCGTCGGCGCGCGTTCCGGCTCGGTGAACCTGTTGTTGTACTCGGTGTTCCGCATCGGCAACGCCACCAACAACATCCGCTGGGACAGCTTTGAACATTTCGCCAACAACCCGAAAGTGAAGTGGGCGATCCCGATGTCCCTCGGCGACTCCCATCGCGGATATCGGGTGATGGGCACCACCGAGGCGTACTTCGAGCATTACCAGTACGGCCATCGACAACACCTCGAACTGGCCGACGGTCGCGCCTTCGCCAGCGATCCGTTCGAAGTGGTGCTCGGCGCCGAAGTGGCCGATGCGCTGCATTACAAGCTCGGCGATAAACTGGTGCTGGCCCATGGCGTGGCGGTGATCAGCCTGGTCAAACACGACGACAAACCGTTCACCGTGGTCGGCATACTCAAACGCACCGGCACCCCGGTGGACCGCACGCTGCACATCAGCCTCGGCGGGATGGAAGCCATTCACGTCGACTGGCACAACGGCGTGCCGGCGCGCGGCAATGGCCGGATCAGTGCTGACCAAGCGCGCAACATGGACCTGACGCCGCAAGCGATCACCGCGTTCATGCTCGGCCTCAACAGCAAGATTTCGACGTTTGCGCTGCAACGGGAGATCAACGAATTCCGTGGCGAACCGATGCTGGCGATCCTGCCGGGTGTGGCGTTGCAGGAGTTGTGGAGTTTGATGAGCACGGCGGAAAAAGCCTTGTTCGTGGTCTCGCTGTTCGTGGTGCTGACCGGGTTGATCGGCATGCTCACGGCGATTCTCACCAGCCTCAATGAGCGACGCCGCGAGATGGCGATTCTGCGTTCGGTGGGCGCTCGGCCGTGGCACATCGCGACCTTGTTGGTGCTGGAAGCCTTTGCCCTGGCGTTGTCCGGAGTGATTGCCGGTGTGGCGTTGTTGTATGTGTGCATCGCTGTGGCGCAGGGTTACGTGCAGGCGAATTACGGCTTGTACTTGCCGCTGGCCTGGCCGAGTGAATATGAATGGACGCTGCTCGGTGGCATCCTGATCGCCGCGCTGCTGATGGGCAGCGTGCCGGCCTGGCGCGCGTATCGCCAATCCCTGGCCGATGGCCTGTCGATCCGACTATGAGGACATTAATGATGCCCCGCGCTGTGCTTGCGCTGTTGATGCTGGTTGCCCTTCCGCTGTGGGCGGCCGAGCCGAAAGACCTGACCTGGTCGGAAATGATCCCGCCGGATGCGGCGCCAGAAGTGCCGAACATGACGCCGCTGCATGATCTGTCGAAGATGAGCGATGCGTTGTCCGCGGAGTCGGCCCCAGCGGCCAGGCAGGACATGCCAAACGCGCCGGTGGTGAAGAGCCTCGATGGCAAGAATATTCGTTTACCGGGGTACATCGTGCCGCTGGAAGTCAGCGAAGAAGGCCGCACCACGGAGTTTCTGCTGGTGCCGTATTTCGGCGCCTGCATCCACGTACCGCCGCCACCGTCGAACCAGATCGTGCATGTCAAAAGCGAAGTCGGCGTGAAGCTTGATGAGCTGTATCAGCCGTACTGGATCGAAGGTGCGTTGCAGGTCAAAGCGTCCACCAGCGAGTTGGCGGATGCCGGGTATCAGATGGAGGCGGACAAGATTTATGTGTATGAATTGCCGGAGTGAATCCGGTGGTTTTGTTTTGATTGTGAGGACGCCTTCGCGGGCAAGCCTCGCTCCTACAAGGAGAACACCAATCCCGTAGGAGCGAGGCTTGCCCGCGAAGAGGCCATCAAAGGTTCCGCAAAAATCGGGGCCATTACTGTTTCATTGAGCTGAATCAAAAGACCGTATCAGTTGGATCCCTACCATTGGACATCGAACATTTTTAACGTCCTTTGGAGCCCCCATGCACAAGTCCTTGCTCTGCGCTTCGCTGTTCACCCTCGCGCTCGCAGCCCCGCTCGCCCATGCTCACACCGCCGGTGACATCATCGTTCGGGCCGGTGCGATCACCGTCAACCCGGATGCCGACAGTTCCAGCGTCAAGGTCGATCAAGGTCCGCTGAAAGGCGCCGATCTGGGTGGCAAAGCCACCATGAGCAGCGACACGCAACTGGGTCTGAACTTCGCCTACATGATCACCAACAACCTGGGGATCGAACTGCTCGCGGCCTCGCCGTTCGAGCATGACGTGAAGCTCAAAGGCACCGCCCTCGGCGCCGCCAACGGCAAACTCGGCACCCTCAAACACCTGCCGCCGACCCTGAGCCTGGTCTACTACCCGCTGGACGCCAAGTCCGCGTTCCAGCCGTACATTGGCGGCGGTATCAACTACACCTGGATCTACGACGAGCACGTTAGCAGCGAAGCCGCCGCCAACGGCTTCAGCAACTTCAAGGCGAAAAACTCCTGGGGTCTGGCCTGGCAGGTCGGTGCCGACTACATGCTGACCGACAACGTGATGATCAACGCCCAGGTGCGCTATATCGACATCGACACCCGTGCAACCGTGGAAAACAACGCCGTCGCGCCGGGCACCCGGGCGAAGGTCGACGTTGATGTGGACCCGTTCATTTACATGGTGGGTCTGGGTTACAAATTCTAAACCCGCTGCAAAAAAAGGCGCCTCGACAGGCGCCTTTTTCATTGATCGTTCCCACGGGCAGCAAAGGAATGCCTCACCGGACGCTCCGCGTCCGCTCTTGGGACGCGGAGCGTCCCTGGCTGCATTCCCACGCGGAGCATGGGAACGATCTAACCTCAGTGCCCCAGCAATCGCGCCAGACCAACACTCATTGGTGTCTGCTCGGGGTAGGTAAACCGCTCGAGCAAACGCCGGTTATTCGCGCGTGAATGGCGGATGTCACCGGAGCGCGAGGGGCCGTAGCTCACGGGCGGCAGCTTGCCGACAACCGCTTCGAGGGCTGTAAGCATTTGCTTGAGGGTCGTCGCCTGATTCCAGCCGACATTCACCGCGCCGACTTCGACTTGCGGCTTCTCGATGGCTTGCACCAGCACGTCCACCAGGTCCTCGACGTAAACAAAATCCCGAGTCTGCTCACCATCGCCGAACACGGTGATCGGCAAGCCTTTCTGCGCGCGCTCGCTGAAAATGCTGATCACCCCGGAATACGGCGAGGACGGATCCTGGCGCGGGCCGAAGATGTTGAAGAAGCGGAAAATCACCGGTTCCAGATCATGCTGGCGACGATAGAAATCGAAGTAATGCTCGCTCGCCAACTTGTCTGCCGCATACGGCGTCAACGGTGCCTTGGCCGTGTCTTCGTCGATCGACTCACCTTCGCCATTATTGCCATAGACCGCGGCGCTGGATGCAAACAGCACCCGTTTTACGCCAGCCTGACGCATGGCTTCGCAAACATTCAACGAGCCGATGAAATTGCTCTGATGGGTCTTCACCGGGTCATCCACCGAAGCCTGCACCGAAGCGACCGCAGCCAGATGCGCCACCGCGCTGCAACCGACCATGGCCTGTGCCACCAGCGCGGCATCGGCGACATCGCCGACAATCAGTTCGACGAGGGGATTGTCCAGCGGCAGATTGCTGCGTTTGCCGGTGGAGAGGTCATCGAGAATCCGTACCGAGTGCCCTTTGGCGAGCAAGGCGTCGGTCAGGTGCGAACCGATGAAACCGGCACCGCCGGTGATTAAAACAGGGCCGTCAGCCATGGCGATAAAACCTATCCAGTAAGCCCGGGAGTGCCGCGCGCCAGGCGCGGGGCTTGATCCCGAAAGTGTGCAGAATTTTCTTGCAGGCCAGCACCGCGTGTTGCGGTTCTTCGGCTGCGTCGGGCCGAGCGGCGTGAGCCTGGGCGGTCGGCGCCTCGATGGCCAGCGGGTGTAAAGCGCGTGCTTCGGTAAGGATAGCCTGTCCCAGTGCCAGCGGCGTGGTCGCCTCATGCCCGGCGTAGTGGTAAGTGCCCCACAGCGGCGCGGAGCAATCGAGTTGCTTGAGCACCGAAATAATCACCCGGGCGGCATCGTCCACCGGCGTCGGATTACCGCGACGGTCATCGGCCATAAACAGTTCTTCAGCTTTCTCGGCCCGGGCCAGGAATCGCCCGAGGGTGCCGTCGGGGCTGTCATCGAGCAGCCAGCCGAAACGCAGCAATACATGCTGCGGACAGATGGCGCGCACGCTTTGCTCGATTCGCCACAAGGCCTGGCCGCGCAGGCCCAGCGGTACCGGTTCGTCTTTTTCGCTGTAGGCGGTCGCCCGGGAGCCATCGAACACGCGATAACTCGACGGTTGCAGCAGCACAATGTTGTGATGCTGGCACAGCTCGGCCAATCGCTCGATGGCTCGTTCCTGTTCGGCCAGACGCTGTTCGCTGACGGTTTCCGCCTGGAACCAGTCGAAGTAGTAGGCGAGATTGATCAACGCATCCGGACGGGTATCGTCGAGCAGTTGCGTCAGGCTCGCGGCGTCCCAGCCGTCTTGCGGTGGGCGGGGGGCGAGGAAACCGATGTCTTCCTCCGCACCGAGGCGAATCAGCGCCTGCCCAAGGGCATTTCCGCCGCCCAGTAACATAAGGCGCATTCGCATAGAGTCAGCAGGCCCAGTCTGATTGGAACGATGGCTTAATCGACATTGCCCGCAGGCGATGTCCTCGATAGTTGCCGGAATCGTTGCATTTTGCGGGTTTAGTGCGCAACCGTCATCCGTAAAGTGTAGATCTCCCGGATTTGCGGTGCTGCAACCGGCCCCATCGCGGGCAAGCCCGCTCCCACAGGGATCTTCTGTGAATGCAATATTTGTGAACAATAGAGAACACTGTGGGAGCGGGCTTGCCCGCGATGGGGCCCTAAAGGCTGGCAAAGGTCGTGAGCGGTACTTGCATCTTCCCCGACTCGCCCGCATAAATCAGGACATGAATCTGCCCATCCCCACGGACGCTGCCCTGGCAGGCTTCCACCCCGCCGTCAGCGCCTGGTTCAGCAATACCTTCGCGACGGCCACCGCCGCTCAGGCCCGGGCGTGGCCGTTGATCCGCCAGCGCCGTTCAACCCTGATCGCCGCGCCCACCGGCTCCGGCAAGACCCTTACCGCGTTTCTGGCCGTGCTCGATGATCTGGTCCATCGAGGCTTGGAGAGCCCGGACGGTCTGCCGGACGAAACCCTGGTGGTCTACGTTTCGCCGCTCAAGGCCCTGTCCAACGACATCCAGATCAACCTGCAAAACCCGCTGGCCGGCATTACAGAGCAGTTGCGGGTGATGGGCCTGCCCAACGTGCCGATCAGCACCGCCGTGCGCACCGGCGATACGCCGCAAAAAGACCGCTCGGCCATGCGCAAAACCGCGCCGCACATTCTGGTAACTACCCCGGAATCCCTTTACGTGCTGCTCGGCTCCGACTCCGGCCGGCAAATGCTCGGCACCACCCACACGGTGATCGTCGATGAAATCCACGCCATTGCCGCCAGCAAACGTGGCAGTCATCTGGCCCTGAGCCTGGAACGTCTGCAAGCGCTCTGCTCGCAACCGCTGGTGCGAATCGGCCTGTCCGCCACGCAAAAACCCATCGAAGCGGTCTCGCGCTTTTTGGTCGGCCGTGATCGCGAGTGCGACATCATCGACATCGGCCACGCCCGCCCACGGGATCTCGATATAGAGGTGCCGCCCGTGCCGTTGTCAGCGGTGATGGCCAACGACATCTGGGAATTGGTCTATGACCGACTCGCCACCCTCGCCCGTGAACACCGGACCACGCTGATTTTCGTCAACACCCGGCGTCTGGCCGAACGCCTGAGTCGACACTTGAGCGAACGCCTCGGCAAAGATGCGGTAGCGGCCCACCATGGCAGCCTGGCCAAAGAGTTTCGCCTGGACGCCGAACAACGGCTCAAGCGCGGCGAGCTGCAAGTACTGATCGCCACCGCCTCGCTGGAGTTGGGGATCGATATCGGCGACGTCGACCTGGTGTGCCAGATCGCTTCGCCACGCTCGATTGCCGGATTTTTGCAACGAGTCGGCCGCTCCGGGCACCAGGTCGGCGGCACACCCAAGGGCCGGTTGTTCGCCACCACCCGCGACGACCTGATCGAATGCGCTGCCCTGCTCGATTGCGTCCGCCGTGGCGAGCTCGACACGTTAGTGATCCCCGAAGCACCGCTGGACGTGCTGGCCCAGCAGATCATCGCCGAAGTCAGCTGCCAGGAATGGCAGGAACAGGCGCTGCTGGAAATGCTGCGCAACGCCTCGCCTTACGCCGCGCTCGACGAAAAGCACTATCAGGCACTGCTGAAAATGCTCGCCGAGGGTTACAGCGGTCGCCTGGGTGTTCGTGGCGCGTATCTGCACCGAGACGCCGTAAGCCGCACCCTGCGCGGCCGTCGAGGCGCCAAGCTGACCGCCGTGACCAGCGGCGGGACGATTCCCGACAACGCCGACTACAGCGTGTTGCTGGAGCCTCAAGGGCTGAACATCGGCAGCGTCAACGAAGACTTCGCGGTGGAAAGTATCGCCGGGGATATCTTTCAGTTGGGCAATACCTCGTATCGAATCCTGCGGGTCGAAACCGGCAAGGTCCGGGTCGAGGACGCACAGGGGCAACCGCCGACCATTCCGTTCTGGCTCGGTGAAGCACCGGGGCGCAGTGATGAACTGTCGTTCGCCGTGGCCCGCCTGCAAGCGCAGCTCGACGAGCTACTTGGCGCCACGCCCGGCAACTTGCAACCGGCCGTCGACTGGCTGACCGACACCCTCGGCTTGAACCTCGCCAGCGCCGAGCAATTGGTCGATTACCTGGCCCGGGCACGCCAGACCCTCGGCGCCTTGCCATCGCAAGAGACGCTGCTGATGGAGCGGTTTTTTGACGAATCCGGCGGTACACAACTGATCATCCATTCGCCGTTCGGCAGCCGTATCAACCGTGCCTGGGGCCTGGCCCTGCGCAAGCGGTTCTGCCGCACCTTCAACTTCGAATTGCAGGCCGCCGCCAGCGAGAACGCTATTGTGCTGTCGCTGTCCACCGGTCACAGCTTCGAGCTGGAAGAGGTCTGGCGTTATCTGCACAGCAACAGTGCCGAACATACCTTGATTCAAGCGGTGCTCGAGGCGCCGCTGTTCGGTGTGCGCTGGCGCTGGAACGCCGGGGTCGCCCTGGCGCTGCCGCGCTACAGCGGCGGACGAAAAGTACCGCCGCAGATCCAGCGGATGAAAAGCGAAGACCTGATCGCCAGCGTGTTTCCGGATCAGATCGCCTGCGTGGAAAACCTCGCCGGCGAGCGTGAGATTCCCGACCATCCGCTGGTGGAACAAACCCTCGATGATTGCCTGCACGAAGCCATGGACTGCGAAGGCTGGCTGGCGTTGTTGCGGCGTATGGAACAGGGCGATATCCGCCTGATCAGCCGTGATCTGCCAGCGCCTTCGCCACTGGCGGCGGAGATTCTCAGCGCCCGCCCCTACACCTTTCTCGACGATGCGCCGCTGGAAGAGCGCCGCACTCAGGCAGTGCTCAATCGCCGCTGGAGCGATCCGCAGTCCACCGATGATCTCGGCGCGCTGGACGCCGAGGCGATTACCGCGGTGCGTGATGAAGCCTGGCCAGCGCCCACCGGCATTGATGAAATGCATGAAGCGCTGATGAGCCTGGCGTGCATCGCCGATGCCGAGGCCCACGCCAATCCGAATTGGCTCGAGTGGCTGAACACCCTCGCCGATACTGGCCGAGCCAGTCGTTTGCAAATCAATACCGAACAATCGCTATGGTTGGCGCTGGAACGCCTGACCTGCCTGCGGGCGATTTATCCACAGGCCACATGGGCTCCACCGTTGGAGGCGTTGCCCGGTTTCGATGAAACCTGGGAGCCGGACGAAGCGGTGCTGGAAGTGATCCGAGCGCGGCTCAGCGCGTTTGGTCCGTTGCCGCTGAAGGCGATTGCCGAACCGCTTGGATTGCCGGCGATGCAAGTCACTCAGGCTTTGGCACAGCTGGAGCGCGAAGGCTATGTACTGCGCGGGCAATTCACCCCAGGCGCCCCTGATGAAGAATGGTGTGAACGGCATTTGCTGGCGCGGATTCATCGGTACACAGTCAAACGGCTGCGACGGGAAATCGAGCCAGTGGCGTTGCAGGATTTCATGCGTTTTCTGTTCGACTGGCAGCATCTTTCCACCGCGAGCCAAGGCCAGGGCCGCGCAGTGTTGCCGGCGATCATCAGCCAGTTCGAAGGCTACCCCGCCGCCGCTTCGGCGTGGGACAGCGACATTCTGCCGGCGCGACTCAAAGACTATTCGGCGAGCTGGCTGGATGAGTTGTGCCGCAGCGGCAAACTGGTCTGGACCCGCCTGACCACTCGCAACAAGAGCGCTAGCACGGCATTGCGCAGCACGCCGATTCTATTGCTGCCGCGCAGTCAGGTCGGCTTGTGGAGCGGCTTGACCGAGCAGACGCCGGTCAGCGAACTGTCGCCCAAAACGCAAAAGGTCCATGAAGCGCTCAGTCAGCATGGCGCACTGTTTTTCGATGAGCTGATTCACGAAGCTCATCTGCTGCGCTCGGAACTGGAAATCGCCTTGCAGGAACTGGTCGGTGCCGGGCTGGTAAACGCCGACAGCTTCGCCGGCCTGCGAGCGCTGATTACCCCGGCCAGCAAACGCCAGAATCGCAGCAGTCGTCGTGGGCGCGGAGCGTTTTCCGGCGGGATGGACGATGCCGGACGCTGGGCCTTGCTGCGCCGCGGTGCTGCCGCGCCGGTTGTGGATAAGCAACGACCGGCGCCTACACCCAGCGAAACCCTGGAACACATCGCCATGACCTTGTTGCGCCGTTATGGCGTGGTGTTCTGGCGCATGCTGGAGCGTGAGGCGGACTGGTTGCCGAGTTGGCGGGAATTGCTGCGCACATTTCATCGGCTCGAAGCTCGGGGCGAGATTCGTGGCGGGCGGTTTGTCAGTGGTCTGGCGGGGGAGCAATTTGCGTTGCCCGAGGCGATTCCCTTGCTGCGTGAAGTCAGGCGGCGACCTCATGATGGAAGTCTGATCGCGGTGTGTGGGGTGGATCCGCTGAACCTTGCCGGCACCTTGTTGCCAGGCGCGAAAGTGCCGGCGCTGGCGAGCAACCGACTGGTGTATCGCGACGGCATACCGGCCGCCGCCGAGATCGCCGGCAAGCAGCAGTTCTGGCTGGAGCTGGATCAGCAAGCCAGTGCCGAACTCCGCAATAAGCTGACTCGCCATAGTTCTCTGTAGGAGCGAGGCTTGCCCGCGAAGGAAGCGCTGCGGTGTATCAGCAGTACCGCGTCATCGTTCTTCGCGGGCAAGCCTCGCTCCTACAGGGTTTGTGTCGACTCATCGATATTACCCAGCCCCCTCGCCACAGGGTCCATTCATTCGCTCGATATTTGACCTGCGCGCAAATATCAAATGCCCATCCCTGTATTTTTCCGCACGACCCAAACCCCGACACTGCGCTCCATCAATCAATCCCCACCGGAGTTGCAGCCATGCCCATTGCCTTGCTCGCGCTGACCCTCAGCGCTTTCGCCATCGGGACGACGGAGTTCGTCCTCGTTGGCTTGTTACCTACCATCGGCGCCGACCTTGGTGTCAGCCTGCCGTCCGCCGGTCTGCTGGTCAGCCTTTATGCACTCGGCGTGGCCATCGGTGCCCCGGTGCTGACCGCCCTTACCGGCAAAGTCCCGCGCAAACTGCTGTTGTTGTCGGTGATGGTGCTATTCACGCTCGGCAACTTGTTGGCCTGGAAAGCGCCGAGTTACGAGTCGCTGATCATTGCGCGGATCGTCACGGGCCTGGCCCACGGGGTGTTTTTCTCAATTGGGTCGATCATCGCCACTAGCCTGGTGCCGAAGGAAAAAGCCGCCAGCGCGATTGCCATCATGTTCACCGGCCTGACCGTGGCGCTGGTCACTGGCGTACCGTTGGGGACGTTTATCGGTCAGCATTTCGGCTGGCGTGAAACCTTCCTCGCGGTGTCTGCATTGGGTGTGATCGCCTTCATCGGCAGCCTGCTCTACGTTCCGAAAAACATCGCCCACAGCAAACCGGCTTCGCTGATGCAGCAATTGCAGGTGCTCAAGCAGCCGCGCCTGTTGTTGGTGTATGCCATGACGGCGGTCGGTTACGGCGGTTCGTTCATTGCCTTCACCTTTCTGGCGCCGATCCTTCAGGACATTTCCGGCTTCAGCGCGAGCACCGTCAGCCTGGTCTTGCTGGTGTATGGCATCTCGGTGGTTGTCGGCAACATCTGGGGCGGCAAACTGGCGGACAAACACGGCCCGATCAGCGCCCTGAAAATCATCTTTGCCCTGCTCGCCGTCGTGTTGTTCGTGCTGACTTTCACGGCTGGCAATCCATGGCTGGCCCTGGCCACCGTGCTGGTCTGGGGCGCCGTCGCTTTCGGCAACGTGCCAGGCCTGCAGGTGTATGTGGTGCGTCAGGCCGAACATCACACCCCGAATGCGGTGGACGTGGCTTCGGGCCTGAACATTGCGGCATTCAACCTCGGCATTGCCGGAGGGGCATGGGGCGGTGGTTTGATCGTGGCGCACATGGGCCTGATTCATACCGCGTGGATCGGCGGCCTGGTGGTCTTGGTCGCACTGGCACTGACCGCCTGGAGTGGGCGTCTTGATCGATTGGGTCCTGTGTATGCCGAATCGGCTGAGGGTTCTGCCCGTATCGTCATAAGTCATTAATAAATCAAAAGATCGCAGCCTTCGGCAGCTCCTACATGGGCGTGTGAATACCTGTAGGAGCGAGGCTGTTGTGGTCGAACTTTTTTAGACCATGATGTAGGAGCGTCGATTTAAGGAAGCGTCATGGGATATCGGGTTGTTACGCCTGAAGAAAAAGCAGAAGCCATTCGCTTGGTGGTGAAGATGCATTACTCCGTCCCCAAAGCCTGTGAAGCCACTGGTGTGGGCCCCACAGCCCTGCGTCGCTGGGTTGTACGATGGCGTCGGGAGCAGGAAGGAATTGCTCAGCCGCCACGACTGCAAGATCAAGAACTTATCGAATCGCTTCAGGCAAAACTGGCGTTGCTAGAGGCCGAGAACCAAGTACTAAAAAAGCAATTGCCCTCTCATCTAAAGGTTCTGTTCGGTCGAACCAAATGATTGATGGCGTTAGAGGCTCGATGTCAATTCGGCGCATGTGCTCCGTGCTTGGCGTTGCCCGAAGCAGCTATTACACGAAGCGTAAAACCAAGCGACTAAAGCCTGGCCTGCGTTGGCTAAGGCGTAAACTTCGTGCACTGCATAAAGAACATCGGGAAGCCTTAGGTACTCGCGGGCTCTCCAAAGCGTTGAGAACAGAAGGGATCCACATCGGTCGCTATCGAATGCGCACACTGATCAAAAGCTTCGGCCTGCACCGTCGCAGACCGCGTTATGCCCACTATCGTCGTGCGACAAAACCGGCAGTCGTTGCTCCAAACATACTTGATCGTCGCTTTAATCCGACCCAGCCTGACACTCTCTGGGCAGGCGATATTACTTACATCAGAGTCGGTAATAGCTGGCTTTATCTAGCGGTAGTGATGGATCTGTTTTCACGCAGGATTGTGGGGTGGGCGTGCTCACGAACTGCCGACGCAGAACTCGCTGCAAAGGCCCTGAAGCTGGCGGTGGCATTTCGCCGACCAATGCCTGAGCTGCTATTTCATTCAGACCAGGGCTGTCAGTACACAGCTGATCGATTTGTTGCCTGCTTGGCAGAAAGCCGGATTGTTCAGAGTATGAGTCGTCGAGGAAACTGCTGGGATAACGCGGTGGTAGAGCGCTGTTTCAGAACATTGAAGCACGACTGGATGCCGGAGAACGGATACCAAAATCATTTCGAAGCGGAGAAGGATGTGATGGATTTCATCTCACATTACAACCATCGCCGTTGCCACTCTGCTTCGAACCACTTGCCGCCTGCGCTATTTGAGCAGCAAGCGGCCTAATGCTCCTACGAAATGGTTTAAAAAAACTGAACCACTACAGGCTTGCCCGCGAAGCTTTTCGCCTTACCGTCCGTACCCCCGTCGAAACTTTCTCGCACGCCCGGCAGTCATCAAAAGACAGAGGCTGTCCGAGGGCTACATAGACGGGAGGCGACATGGCGGCGATTCATATTGGTATTTCAGGCTGGCGCTACACGCCTTGGCGGGGGGAGTTCTACCCGAAGGGGCTGACCCAGAAGCGCGAACTGCAATTCGCTTCACGGGCCGTGAACAGCATCGAAATCAATGGATCGTTTTACGCCCTGCAACGGCCTGAACGTTATGCCCAGTGGTATGAGGAAACCCCGGCGGGCTTCGTGTTCAGCGTCAAGGCGCCGCGTTTTATCACCCACATCAAGCGCTTGCGGGACATTCATAAGCCGCTGGCGAACTTCTTTGCCTCCGGAGTACTGGAACTCAAGGAAAAACTCGGCCCGATCCTCTGGCAGTTTCCACCCAACTTCAAATTCGACCCGGAATTGTTCGAAAGCTTTCTCGAACAATTACCCCACGACACGGAACAGGCCGCCGCCCTCGCCCGCCAGCATGAGCCGCGCTTGAACGGTCATGCCAGCATGAAGGCCTACGGCAAGAAACCGCTGCGTCATGCCGTGGAAATTCGCCACGAAAGCTTTGTCGATCCCGCCTTCGTCCGCCTGCTCAAACGCTACAACACTGCGCTGGTGATCGCTGACACCGCCGGCAAATGGCCGTATCGCGAGGACCTCACCAGCGACTTCGTCTATCTGCGCCTGCACGGTGCTGAAGAACTCTACGCCAGCGGTTACACCCCACAAGCGCTGAAACGCTGGGGTGACCGGATCGAGGCCTGGTATCACGGACAGCAACCGGCAGATCCGCAATTGATCGCGCCTCGGCAAAAACCCAAGACACGTAGATCCCGGGAAGTATTCTGTTATTTCGATAACGACATCAAAGTCCGGGCGCCCTTCGATGCCCGCCGCCTGCTTGAGCGTTTCCATCTCGACAAGGACCTTGCCACCGCCCCCGGTGAGCCAGTTGCCGAAGGAGTGCTGCCATGAGCGTTCCCGAACCGGTCGGCACCACGGATGAACAGCAACCCATCATCAGCGCCGTGAGCCGTTTTACCGTGCTGACGGTCAACACCCACAAGGGTTTCACCGCGCTGAACCGGCGCTTCATCCTGCCCGAGTTGCGCGAAGCGGTACGCAGTGTGTCCGCCGACGTGGTGTTTTTGCAGGAAGTGCATGGCACTCACGAATATCACCCACAGCGCTACCTCAATTGGCCGGCGATGCCCCAGTACGAATTTCTTGCCGATACTTTGTGGCCGCAATTTGCCTATGGCCGCAACGCGGTCTACCCGGCGGGCGATCACGGCAATGCGTTGTTGTCGAAATTCCAGATCATTCGCCACGACAACCTCGACGTTTCCATCCACGGGCATGAGAACCGTGGAATCCTGCATTGCGTGCTACGGATGCCCGGCGATGGCCGGGAAGTGCATGCCATTTGCGTCCATCTTGGGCTTCGCGAAAGTCATCGCACGGCACAACTCAAGCTGCTGACCCAACGTATGGAAGAGTTGCCGGAGGATGCTCCGGTGGTGGTCGCCGGCGACTTCAACGACTGGCGCCTGCGCGCCGATGCGCTGCTCAAGCCCTGCGGTTTGCGTGAGGTATTCGCTGAACTGCTTGGCAAACCGGCGCGTAGTTTCCCGGCGCGTTTGCCGGCGTTGCGCCTGGACCGCATTTACGTGCGTAACCTCAAGGCCAGCCATCCGCGAGTACTGGCGGCACGGCCCTGGTCACACCTTTCCGACCATGCACCGCTATCGGTGGAGATCGAGCTATGACCGGCCCTTTGATGGAAAAAACCGCGATCGAACACGTCACCGCCACCCGTGAACCGGCGGTGACTGACGTCGTATATGGCTGGCACGGTAACAACCGGGTCCAATTGCTGGAGAACGGCGAAGAATACTTTCCACGGGTGTTTGAAGCGCTGCGCCAGGCCCAGAGTGAAATCCTGCTGGAGACCTTCATTGTGTTCGAGGACAAGGTCGGCAATGAGCTGCAAAAAATCCTGATCGATGCGGCTCAACGTGGCGTGCGCATCACCGTCAACCTCGACGGTTTTGGCTGTGGCGAATTGAGTACGGAGTTCCTCGCAGCCCTGAGCAATGCGGGTGTTCGCCTGCAAATATTCGACCCCGCCCCGCGTCACTTCGGCATCCGCACCAACTGGTTCCGCCGCCTGCACCGCAAGATTGTGGTGGTCGACGGCAAAATTGCGTTCCTCGGCGGAATCAACTTTTCCGCCGACCATTTGGCCGACTTCGGCCCTGAAGCCAAACAGGATTACTCGGTTGAAGTGCAAGGCCCGGTGGTGGCCGATATTCATCATTTCGCCTTGCTGCAAAGCGGTCGCCCGGCCCGGGCCAAGTACTGGTGGCAACGCCGCAGACAGCGGCTCGCGGAACTGGCCGTCAGCGATCATGATGGTCAGGTACGGCTGGTGTATCGCGACAATGGTGAACACCAGGGCGATATCGAAGAGGTGTACTTGCGGGTACTGCGCGGCGCCCGACATCGCGTGATCATCGCCAACGCCTACTTCTTTCCAGGCTATCGGCTGCTGCGGGAGATCCGCAACGCGGCGCGTCGAGGGGTCGAGGTGCGCCTGATTCTTCAGGGCCAGCCGGATCTGCGCGTGGCCCGGCTCGCCGCACGCATGACCTACGATTATCTGCTGCGGGCCGGGGTAGCGATCTACGAATATTGCGACCGCCCCCTGCATGGCAAAGTCGCCCTGGTCGACGAGGACTGGAGCACCGTCGGCTCAAGTAACCTCGACCCGCTGAGCCTGTCGCTGAATCTGGAAGCCAATGTGTTGATCCGTGACCGCGCCTTCAACCGCGACCTGTTCGAGCGCCTCGACGAATTGAGCAGCAACCACTGCAAGGTCATGTCGGCGGACAAGGCGCCTCGCGGGCGGATCTGGCACATGACCATCGGGTTTCTGGTGTTTCACTTCCTGCGGCATTTCCCGGCGTGGGCCGGTTGGCTGCCGGCGCATAAACCGCGCCTCAAACCCTTCATCCATCCGACCGGGAGCGATAAGGCATGAGGCATTCTGATGCGCAGCCAGCGCCTCACTCCGATACGCCGCGAAAATCCCACTGGCACCGCTGGAAAAAGCCGCTGACGATGCTGTTTTTTCTGGCGTTGATCGTGCTGTTCACGATGCTTGCCCAACGCATCGAATGGGGCGAAGTGCTCGATACGCTGGCCAACCTCAAAGTGCGCACACTGATCATAGCGTTCGGACTGACGTTGCTGAGTTTTCTGGTGTACGCCTGTTTCGACCTGATCGGTCGCACCTATATCCGACAGGACCTGACCTGGCGGCAGATCCTGCCGGTGGGCATCATCAGCTATGCCTTCAACCTTAACCTGAGCGCCTGGGTCGGCGGGGTTGCGATGCGTTATCGGTTGTATTCGCGGCTCGGCGTGAGCAAAAGCAACATCGCGAAAATCCTCGGGCTGAGCCTGGCGACCAACTGGTTCGGCTACATGGTGATTGCCGGCACCGTGTTCAGCAGCGGACTGGTGCGAATGCCGCCGGGCTGGAAACTGAGCAGCGACGCCCTGCAAGGCGTGGGCGTGTTATTGCTGCTGTTGAGCGCGGCGTATCTGGTGGCTTGTCGGTTTTCCAGACGGCGGGAGTGGTCGATTCGCGGCGTGGAAATCAACCTGCCGTCGTTGCACATGGCGGTCCTGCAGCTGGCCCTCGGCGCGCTGAACTGGTCGCTGATGGCGGCGGTGATCTTCACCCTGCTACCGAGCAAGCTGGACTATCCGCTGGTGCTTGGCGTATTGCTGATCAGCGCCTTTGCCGGGGTTATCACCCACATTCCGGCCGGACTCGGGGTGCTGGAGGCGGTGTTCGTGGCATTGCTGCAACACGAGGCCTCACGAGGAAGCCTGGTGGCGGGGTTGCTGGCTTATCGGGCGATTTATTTCCTGCTGCCGCTGCTGATTACCGTGGTGATGTACCTGGTGGTGGAAGCCAGGGCGAAGTCGTTGCGAATTTCGAAAAAACCGGGGTGAGGTGTGGCGTTCGGGATGACGCCTTCGCGGGCAAGCCTCGCTCCTACAGGAATCACACAAAACCTGTAGGAGCGAGGCTTGCCCGCGAATAATCGCAAGACCACTGCAAATCTCAACGCGACTGAATAATGCTCAACCGCTCGCCCACCACCATTTCCGTGATCCAGCTCACCAGAATCGTGGTGTACGCCTGTTGCGAGACGGGCTCGCTCAAGGCGTGATCGGCACCGTCGATAATCCGGTGAGTCAGCGAGTGGGTCTGCTGACACGCCGCGCGGTAACTCATGATGGTCGCGTGGGGTACATAGGCGTCGGTCTCGGACTCCACCAGCAACACGTCCCCGGTAAATTGCGAACAGGCATGCAGCGCGCGATTGCTGTCGGCGCTGACCCGCGTGCTGCGGTAATCGCGCAAATCGAGCTTGTCCAACTCACGCTTGGGGGTGTGCCAAAAGTCGTCGCGATACAACGCCGGCACCCGCAGCGCCAGCCAGCGCACCGGGCGTAACGACGTCAGGATCGCCGCCAGATAACCTCCATAACTGGTGCCGACCACGGCGATCGCCGACGTGTCGAGCGCCGGATGGGCGAGCAGTCGATCATAGGCCGCCAGGAGGTCACGCAGGTTGTCTTCGCGGGTTACCCGGGACAACGGAATACCGGTCCCGCCGGTATGCCCGCGCAAGTCGAATGTCAGGCACACGCAACCCAACGCGGCGATGCCTTTGGCGCGCTCCAGGTCGCGCTCCTGACTACCACCCCAGCCATGCACGAAAAGCACACCCGGGACTTTCGATTTGGGGCTGAGAAAGGTTCCGCTCATCTGTTCATCGTCGATGTCGATTTGAATGGTTTCGCTTCTAGCCGTCATAGGATTTGACCGTTACGTACTTGAGTAGAAAGTCACTGTGTTCCGCCGGCCCGCGGTAGACCTCGATGGCGTTGGCCGGCAGCGGTCCGTCGGTATAGGTTTCGACCGACGACACGCGAATCACGCGCAAGCCGGGGTTGTTGACGAAGCTCTGCAGCGCCGCGACTTCAGCACTGCTGGCACCGCCCAAACGCCAGGATTGTTCGAGCACGCCGCTGCGTTGTTTGCCATCGCAATCCAGCCCTTGGGCGATGTCGTAGTTGCGCCGCGAGGCGTAGAAACCGGGGTAGGCTTCATCGGCTGCGCTGTCGAATACCTGTGCTTGCTGGATCGCCAGCCTCGTTTCGTCCGGTAGTTTCAGCGCCAGCAGGTCTTCGTAATAACCCTGCACCACCAACAGATTGGACCCTCCATAAACCTGCTCGCCCTGACCGTCTTCGGTCAAGTATTGATCACCGCAATAACTCAGCACTTTGTCGCCGATGAAACTCTGACCGACGCTATGGGTGACCACCTCGGTCAAGTCTTGTTCCAGCACCACGCCTTCGGTGAACAATGTTTTGGCATCGGGACGCGCGAGAATGGCGTCGAACTGGTCGAGGCTTTTGATCACTTCCTGACCGCGTCCGGCACAGGCATGAATAGGCTTCATGCGGATCGGACCGCTGTAGAGCAGATGCTCCGCTGCCGGGCGAGCATCTTCCAGGGAGAACACGCTGAGGCCATCGAGTACAACGCTGCGAACCCGTTCGGAAAACAACGACGACCAGCCTTCGGGCGCGAACGCATAGCGGTTCAACAACCCATGGCTGATGGCTTTGGTGCAGATGAAATCGTGGTCGACGTAACCGCCCCACAAATCCTCCGGCCCTTTGACGCCCAACTCCCGGGCGGCAGCAACGCCTACCAGCGTTTGGGTCGGCAACAGATAAATATCCCGGCCTTTATGCAGCTGCGGGTCGTAACTGCCGCCGTATTCGAGCCCGACAACCTGCGCCAGCCAACGGGCCAACGCGCGATTGGTTTCGACTTCGTGCAGCGAGGCACTGGGTCGCACCGAGTGGGCGAGTACCAGTTTGTTGCGGTTTGTTGGGGTCATGCGTTCCCCTTCAATCTGCGTTTGATAAATGTAGCTGAAGGAGGTGCAGAGATCAGGCCAATGGCGGCTGGAGAAAAACGGTTTTCAAATCAGCCCATTGCGAAATAGGTAGTAGCACAAGGCCTGTTTTATTCTGCACGACACCTTTCAATGCTCCCGGCATTTTGCACGACAAAGTCTGGCACAGATCTAATGTGAGAGCGGGCTTGCTCGCGAATGCGGTGGGTCAGCTTGTATCAATTTCGACTGATAGACCGCTATCGCGAGCAGGCTCGCTCCCACAATGGGTTCTGCGGTGATGCTCACTACCGAGCCGTTGCTGCGGTCGCAGACACCCCAAACCGCCCCCGGTAATCACTCGGCGCCAGCCCGGTAATCTTCTTGAACGTTGCCCGAAACGCACTCGGGTCCTGGTAACCCACGGTCCAGGCAATGTGATCAATGGTGCCGTTGGTGAATTCGAGCATTTCCCGCGCCTTGCCGACTCGCAGGTGCTGGCAGTACTCCGTAGGTTTCAACCCGGTTGCCGCACGAAAACGCCGCAGGAACGTGCGCTCTTCCAGCCCCGCCCGCTTGGCCATCGCCGCCAACGAGACATCGGTTGCCCCGGTGCTTTGCAGCCAATGCTGGACCTTGAGAATCGACGCATCGCCATGGCTGAGAATCGGTGAAAAATTACTGCCGCACTCGCTCGCGCTATTGCTGTGCTCCACCACCAGAAACTGTGCCGTGCCGGTGGCGATGCTCGGCCCGAGCAAGCGGTTCACCAACCGCAACCCCAGTTCTGACCAGGCCATCAACCCGGCGGTGGTGATCAGGTCGCCATCGTCGACAATGGGCGTGTCCGCCTTGAGCTTGATTGCCGGATAACGCTCGGCGAAAGCCTTGGCCGAGGTCCAGTGGGTAGTCGCGCTACGGCCGTCGAGCAGACCGCTTTCGGCCAACAGAATAGAACCCACGCAGACCCCGCCGAGGGTCGCACCGTTGGCATGTTGCTGACGAAGCCAGCGAATCAGCCCTTGGGGCGCCTGCCCCTCGGAAAAACCTCCGATCGAGGGCGGAATCAATACGGCAACCAACGCGCCGGCCGGACCGGGATCAGTGTCATAGACCCGCTCGGGCACTTGATCGCCCTTGGCCTGCCAATGACTGACCCGCAGCAACGGTAGCTGCGCCGCCTGATGCTCGGCGGCGATCCCGTTGGCCACGTCGAACAGGTCAGTCAGCCCATGCACTGCCGCCATCTGCGCACCGGGATAGATCAGCACCCCCAGTTCGGCGACTGCCCTTTCTACACCCATTGTCAGTTTTCCCCCTGCTATTGTCGGAGCAGCCAATCCTCGAACGAACGGCCAGCACCAATACTTGATTCCACACCCAAACACACTTCGAGGAAACAGTCATGGCCAAGCAAGCACTCATCGTAGTCGATATCCAGAACGACTACTTCCCCCAAGGCAAATGGCCGCTGGTGGGCGCCGATGCCGCAGCGGACAACGCCGCACGGATGATTCAGGCGTTTCGCGAGGCCGGTGATTCTGTGGTGCACATCCGCCACGAGTTCACCTCCGACGACGCACCGTTCTTCACCCCAGGTTCCGACGGCGCGAAGCTGCACACCAAAGTCCTCAACCGCGCCGACGAACCGGTGGTGCTCAAGCATTTCGTCAACGCGTTCCGCGAGACCGAACTGGAAGCCATCCTCGACCAGCAAGGCATCGAACACTTGGTAATCGTCGGGAGCATGAGCCACATGTGCATCGACGGCATCACCCGCGCCGCGGCCGACCTGGGCTATACCGTCACGGTGATTCACGACGCCTGCGCCACCCGTGACCTGGAATTCAACGGCGTCACCGTCCCGGCTGCCCACGTTCACGCCGCCTTCATGTCGGCCTTGGGCTTTGCCTATGCCAGCGTTGTATCCACCGACGACTTTCTGGCTGATTAGTATGAGGAACCTGTGGGAGCGGGCTTGCCCGCGATGAGGCCATAACATCCAACATCTTTGTTGACTGTTACATCGCTATCGCGGGCAAGCCCGCTCCCACAGGATTGCTCGAAAAAATCTCACGCGTGAGTATTGAGGGTCGCGAAAATTGCCTGTAGTGTTTCTCACGCGTGAGATTTTTCACAACGGGGTCAGCATCATGAACAGCAGCTCTCCATCAGATCCGCCTAGCGGATCTGCTACCGATTCAGCGAGCCAAAAGGGAGAGCGCTCGAAACCGTCCGCGAAAAAACCATCCAGCTTCTACATGAAGCAGATGCGTGCGGGCCTGGGTGCCGCCGGGTATGTGAAACACGAGACTTGGGTGCTTCCCGAAAACCGAAGCCTGCTCAAGCAGATGGAGAAACAGCTACGCCAACCGATTCTGGCTGGCTCATTCATGTCGGAGAATTACATGAGCGCAGGTAATAACTGGAACATCGATCGCCTCTACAGCGCCCTTCAGGCCCTCGACGAAGTGATTTCGAACGACATCACCCTCTCCCTCGTTCAAGGCTCCGAGTCCAGCATCAAGCTGGAAATGAACGATTTCGGTGGCTTGCCGATTTTCATCGCGGTGGTTGGCGATCAGGTCATCGTGGATACCGTTTTGGTCGACGTCGAGTCCATCAACGACGTACCGGCATTCAACGATGCCGTTCTGCGCAGCCGGGAAATGTTCCCGCTGTCCTCGATCGGTATCGAGTCCATGCCCAACGGGCAGGTCGTTTACAACATGTTCGGCGCGTTGAGCTCCGACTCCAGTCTGACCAACGTCGTGACCGAGGTCAAAACCCTCGTCGACAACGTCCAGCGTGCCAGCGAAGCCTTTGAACGTTTCTTCATCTAATTATTCGGGAACAGGAAATATCCAATGACTCAGTCCATCTGGAGCAAATTGTTCACCGCGCTGCGTGGCGGCGCCAACGAAGTCGGCGAATCGATCGTCGACCAACAGGCCCTGCGCATCCTCGACCAGGAAATTCGCGATGCTGACAGCGCGCTGGCCAACGCCAAGCGTGAGCTGGTCACCATCATGGCCAAGCACAAACTGTCGGCTGATCGCGTCAGCGAGTACAACGCCAAGATCAAGGACCTGGAATCCAAGGCCCTGGCTGCGATCCAGGCCAATCGCGAAGACCTGGCACTGGAAGTGGCCGAAGCCATCTCGACCCTGACCAATGAACTGGATGTCGAGCAAAAGCAGGCCACCGAATTCGGCGGTTACGCGGACAATATGCGCAAAGACATCACCAAGGCCGAAAGCCGCATCAAAAGCCTGCGTCAGCAAGTGGACATGGCCAAGGCGCGTGAAAGCGTTCAGAAAGCCCAGGTCAGTGCTTCGATCGCAAGTGGCGGCGCCAACGGCAAGCTGGAAACCGCTGTCGGTACGCTGAACCGCCTGCAAGCCAAGCAACAGCAACGCGCCGCTGAACTGGAAGCTCAGGACCAACTGGCCGATGCGTCGACCGGCACCGACCTGGAGCGCAAGCTTCGCGAAGCCGGCATCACGCCGAACGAAGGCAGTGCCAATGCGATTCTGGAACGCCTGAAGAAAAAATCGGCTGAGTAATCCACGTAGGCAACATCTCAGACATTGATTGCTCTGATACCGGTAAGTTAAGCCTTAATGCGATCCGTAGCAGCTGCCGAGCCTGCGAGGCTGCGTTCGGCTGCGCAGCAGTCGTGAGTCCGGCTGATGCAATTTGCCTGAGGCACCGCAATTTCTGATTTTACGACTGCTTCGCAGCCGAACGCAGCCTCGCAGGCTCGGCAGCTGCTACAAAGAGATGCGTCGCGACTGAAGTTGATTAACAGACGGGCATTAATTCAATGCCCTTCTTTTTGCCGAGTCGAGGTCACGGATGGATGCCCTGAAGGGGTTCAAGACAATCGCAGGCGTGGCTCTCTTCATGGTCGCGCTGCAACTGCTCAATGTGGTGACCGGCTACAGCCTTATTGCCTTCGGCCTGGTTCCGAGAACATTGCAGGGACTGGTCGGCATCATCACCTCGCCGTTCTTGCACGGGTCCTTTGCGCACCTGAGCACCAACCTGATTGCCTTTTTGATCCTTGGTACCCTGGTCATCGTCGAAGGGCTCAGCCGGTTCATGGCCGTCAGCGCCATCATTATTCTGTTGGGCGGTACGCTGGTCTGGCTGTTCGGGTTTGCAGGCGTGCACATCGGTGCCAGCGGATGGGTATTCGGGCTGTGGGCGTACCTCCTGTCGCGCGCCTGGTTCCAGAGGAGCTGGAGCAACCTGATAACGGCGAGTGTCGTGGTCCTGCTCTATGGCGGCTTGATCTTTGGCTTCCTTCCTCGCCAGGGCATGTCCTTCGAAGGGCATATTTTTGGTGCGATCGCCGGATTTATTGCAGCCAAGGTACTGTTATCTACGCCGCGCAGCAGGTTTAATGCCGCCCGGTAACCGCACTTGAGCACTCAGACGCCAGAGCGATTATGTCGCCAGGAATGAGCCCCCCACGGAGTCAGGGATGTAATGTCGATTTTCCTTTTATTGCGCACGTACGCCTCGTCCTTCTTCCATCGGTTCGGCTGGGCAGGCTTGGCCATTGCGTTGGGCATACACTTGAGCACGGCCTGGATCGGCCTAGTGCTTCTGGGCGAACAACACCTCATCGCCGCCGCCACGTTTACCTACTTCTATCTCACCACCACGCTCACCGTCGGCTATGGCGATCTCGCGCCACAGACATCGGCGGGACGAATTTTCGTGGCTACCTGGGTCATGCTCGGGGGCATTGCGCTGCTGACGGCAGCCATCGGCAAAACCACCAGCAGTGTCATCGATGTATGGAGAAAAGGCATGAAGGGCAAAGGCGATTTCACCGGCAAGGTCGGCCATACCGTTCTCATCGGCTGGGAAGGCGCGTCCAGCGAGCGGGTGATTGAATTATTGCTGCAGGACGAAACGTCCAATGACAACCTGATCGTCATTTGCGATTGCGACCTCGAAGAAAACCCCATGCCGGGTAAAGCGGACTTTATCAAAGGCGAAAGCCTGTCCTCTGCCGCGCTTTTGCTGCGCGCCGGCGTTCCCGGTGCCGAACGCGTATTGGTGCGAACCCATTCAGACGATCTGACCCTGGCCACCGTGCTGGCGATCAATCAACTGAGCCCTGTCGGGCATGTGGTCGCCCACTTCAATGAAAGTGAAATCGCCGCCCTTGCCAGCGCCTACGCACCCAGCCTGGAATGCACCTCAAGCATGGCCATCGAGATGTTGGTGCGCGCCTCTCAGGATCCGGGCTCGTCAGTGGTCATCAATGAATTGCTGTGCGTGGGCCAAGGCGCCACTCAATACCTGATGAGTTTGCCCGACACCTTTGAGGCAACGTTCGGCGATCTGTACACACAGATGAAAGAACACCATAACGCGACCCTGATCGGCTACCGTGCCAAAGCCGCCCGACAGCCTTGGATCAACCCGCCCGGCACCACTCGCATCGAGGGCGGCGAACTCTTCTACATCGCCTCCACTCGCCTCAAGGAAATCACCAATGGGATGGTTTAAACAGTTGATGGGGCTTGAGGCCCCGAAAGCGAATACAGAGTCGAAATGGACAGCCAACGAAACCCTGCCCGCCATCGGTCCGCTTGGACTGGCATTGGGCAAAGGCGTGATGTTCGACACCACCCTGAAGTTGTTGCTCGACGGCAACACCACAGTGGTCATCCCTGGCTCCCAACAGATCTGGAGTGCCGGCACTGTTGATCTCGGGCAGTCGACCTGGCTGTCGCGCTATTACATGAACGACGAAGACCACTGGCTGCAAGTGCACACCAGCGGCGACATCGCCGGACAAGTCGAGTCAGTGATCCTGTTCAACTACCTCAGTTACATCACCATCAACAGTGAATCGGAGCTGCGTCGGCTGGCCGGTCCTGAAAGCCTGATCGGGCTGCCGACTTACAACCACAACGGTGTCGAGTACACCCGCGAATGGGGCACCGAAAGCGGCCAGACAGAACTGGTGGCATTGAGCGAACACCTGAAAAACCCGGATGAGTCTTACAGCATCGAGCACCGTTCGATGCTGTACGCACGCGAAACCGGCCTGACCGATCGCCGGGAATTCCTGCTGTTTTCCGTCGAAGAAGACGCCGAGGGCACCATCAGCTTGAGCACTTCGCTGGGCATTTCGCTGTACACCACTGACCTGAACACTTTTTAAAAAGGAAGAAGTCCATGCTTGAAGCGCTCTCCATCTCCCTGAACAAAGCCGCCGTGCTCGGGTTTGTCTTGTACATCCTCGGTGCCGCCGTGCTGTTCGCGCTGTTCCAGTTCATCTACACCCGAATCACGCCGCACAGAGAATTCGAACTGATCCGTTCGGGCAACGTTGCGGCCGCGATCGCGCTGGGTGGCGCCATCATCGGTTTCGCCATTCCGGCCAGCAATGTGATTGCCTACTCGATCAGCATTCTGGACTTCGTCGTCTGGGCAGTGATCGCCGCTTTCGTGCAACTGCTGGCGTTTCTGGTGACCAGCCTGGTGCTTAAAGGCACCTCTGAGCGGATTAAAAAAGGTGAAATCGCTGCGGGTATTTATGTCGCGGCAGTGGCGATCAGCGTCGGCATGTTGAACGCCGCGTGCATGACCCCTTCCCAGAACTGATTGCGCCACGGAGATCCCGATGAAACGAAGCAAGTACGTTCAGCTCTCGCTGGCAGCGTCGGTCGCCATGGCGATATCAGGCTGCGGGCAGGCGGAAAAAACCTACCCGGTGCAGAAGAAGTACAACTTCCAGTCTGTTCAGCAGTGCGCCGACGAAAAGCTCCCGGTAGACGTCTGCTCTGACGCCTACATGGCCGCCATGGCTGAACATCGCCGTCTCGCGCCGGTGTACGACAACCAGGCCGATTGCGATGCCGACTTTGTCGCCGACTGGTGCCAACAGGATTCCGCCGGCAAGTTCATCCCCAAGCTGGGTGGTTTCGAACTGACTGCCGATGGCGAGGTGACGCAATCCCAAGTGGACGCGGCCAAGGCTCAACTGCCGGCCTCGGAAGCGAACAGCGGGGGCTCCGGGTTCTCCGGCACCAGCCTGCTGACCGGCCTGCTGATCGGCAACATGCTGAGTAGCAATCGCAGCAGCTACTTCTCCCAGCCGGTCTACCGCTACCGCGATGATCGCGGCAACTACGGCTCCTCAACGCTCAACCAGCGAATTTCGCAGGGATCAACCTTTACCAAGTCCAATCAGGCAAGGTACGGCAGCAGCTACACCGACTCAATCCGTTCGGGCGCCAAGCCGATATCCGTTGCCTCGTCCACGTCTCGTGGCGGCTTCGGTAGCAAAGCCAGCGCCCGCAGCGGTTGGGGCGGTTCGAGCAGTGCTGGCCGATCGAGCAGTTAAGGAACGAACGCCATGAAGAAAATCCTCTGCGCCGAGCGTCATGACTGGAAACAGACGGCCGAAAGTCTTGGCTTTCTGTTCCATACCATCGACGACGAACCCTATTGGGACGAGAGCGCGTATTACCAGTTCTCGCTCAAACAGATCGAGAACGATCTCGAAGACCCAACCACCGAGATTCATGAGATGTGCATGGATCTGGTGGCTCGCGTGGTTCAGAGCGAGGAGCTGCTGGAGCGCCTGAGCATTCCGGCGCCATTCTTCGACATGGTTCGCACTTCATGGCTCGAAGGCCACCCGCACCTGTATGGGCGTATGGATTTCTCCTACAACGGCAGCGGGCCGGCCAAGTTGCTGGAACTCAATTACGACACGCCGACCAGCCTGTATGAGGCGGCGGCGTTTCAGTGGGGCTGGCTGGAGCAATGCATCGAACGCGGCTTGCTACCCAAGCATGCCGACCAGTTCAACAGCATCGACACCAAGCTGCATCAGGCCTTTGCTCAACTGCAGCTGAAACAGCCCTTCTATTTCGCCTCGATGAAAGATTCGGTCGAAGACAAAGGCACTACCGACTACTTGCGCCTGATCGCGGAAAAGGTCGGCATCGAATCGCGACACATCGACATCGAGGACATCGGCCTCACCCATGAAGGACGTTTCGTCGATTTAGAAGATCGCTGGATTCCTCATCTGTTCAAGCTGCATGCCTGGGAATTCATCTTCCACGAGCCCTTTGGTGCAGCGATTGCTCAGAGCGATACACAGTTTTTCGAACCGGCCTGGAAATCCATCATCTCCAATAAGGGCATCCTGCCGCTGCTGTGGGAGTCCAACAAAGGTCACCCGAACCTGCTCGCGGCGCACCTGGATGCCGACCCAGGCAAAGCAGTGCCCAAAGGCTGGGTGCGCAAGCCGTTCTTCTCCCGGGAAGGCGCCAACATCGAGCTGCAAACCGCTGACGGTCTGATCGTGAAAGAGGACGGGCCCTACACCGACGCGCCATTTATCCTTCAGGAATTCGCCCCGCTGCCGAAGTTTGGCGACAGCTTTACGCTGGTTGGCTCTTGGGTCATCGGCGACCAAGCGGCCGGTATTGGCGTGCGAGAAGACAACAGTTTGATCACCAAGGATTCGAGCCGTTTCTTGCCGCACCTGATACTCGACTGACCCATCCATCGCCGGTGTGGACATAAGTACGATGCCCGCAAGACTTACGGCTGAAATACCGGATAATGGCGGCCAAATCGTCTAGCCCGTTATTCTGGTAATCCCCCATGGAAATCAAGGTCAACTTTCTCGACAACCTTCGACTTGAAGCCAAGTTCGATGACTTCACGGTGGTGGCCGATCAACCTATCCGCTACAAGGGCGATGGCTCGGCACCTGGTCCATTCGACTACTTCCTGGCGTCGTCGGCGTTGTGTGCGGCTTATTTCGTGAAGTTGTACTGCGACACTCGCAGTATTCCCACGGATAACATCCGCCTGTCGCAGAACAACATTGTTGATCCGGAAAACCGCTACAACCAGATTTTCAAGATCCAGGTCGAGTTGCCGGCGGACATCTCCGATAAGGACCGCCAGGGTATTCTGCGTTCCATCGACCGTTGCACTGTGAAAAAAGTGGTGCAAGCCGGGCCTGAGTTTGTGATCGAAGAGGTGGAAAACCTCGACGCCGACGCCCAAGCGCTGTTGATGCCTGCTTCCAATTCCGGGACGGGCACCTATATCGCGGGCAAGGATCTGCCGCTGGAGCAAACCATTGCCAATATGTCGGCCATTCTGGCGGACCTGGGCATGAAGATTGAAATCGCCTCGTGGCGCAATATCGTGCCCAATGTGTGGTCGCTGCATATCCGCGATGCGCACTCGCCGATGTGCTTTACCAACGGCAAGGGTGCGACCAAGGAAGGCGCGTTGGCGTCGGCGTTGGGCGAGTTTATCGAGCGACTCAACTGCAATTTCTTCTACAACGACCAGTTCTGGGGCGAAGACACCGCCAACGCAGCGTATGTGCACTATCCGGACGAACGCTGGTTCAAGCCTGGCCGAAAAGATGAGCTGCCAACTGAAATTCTCGACGAGTACTGCCTGAAGATTTACAACCGCGACGGCGAGTTGCGTGGCTCCCATCTGATCGATACCAACTCGGGCAATGAAGAGCGCGGCATCTGCTCGCTGCCGTACGTGCGCCAGTCGGACGGCGAGGTGGTGTATTTCCCGTCCAACCTGATTGAAAACCTGTTCCTGAGCAACGGCATGAGTGCCGGTAACACGCTGGCCGAAGCCCAGGTGCAGTGCCTGTCGGAGATCTTCGAGCGCGCGGTAAAACGCGAAATCATCGAAGGTGAATTTGCACTGCCGGATGTGCCGGCCCACGTGCTGGCGAAGTACCCCGGGATACTGGCCGGGATTCAGGCGCTGGAAGCGCAAGGGTTCCCCGTGTTGGTGAAGGATGCGTCCCTGGGTGGTGAATTCCCGGTGATGTGCGTCACGTTGATGAACCCCCGTACCGGCGGCGTGTTCGCCTCGTTCGGCGCGCACCCGAGCCTGGAAGTGGCGCTGGAACGCAGCCTGACCGAATTGCTGCAGGGCCGCAGTTTCGAAGGTCTCAACGACTTGCCCCAGCCGACTTTTGAAGGCCACGCAGTGACCGAGCCGAATAACTTCGTCGAGCACTTTATCGACTCCAGCGGCGTGGTGTCGTGGCGCTTCTTCAGTGCCAAGTCGGATTACGAATTCGTGGAGTGGGACTTCTCCGGCCAGGGTGAAAACTCGAATGCCGAGGAAGCCGCGACCTTGTTCGGCATTCTCGAAGGCATGGGCAAGGAAGTGTACATGGCCGTCTACGAGCATATCGGCGCGAAGGCATGCCGCATCCTGGTGCCGAACTATTCGGAAATCTATCCCGTGGACGATCTGATCTGGGATAACACCAACAAAGCGCTGTTTTTCCGCGCCGACATCCTGAACCTGCATCGCCTGGACGAAGACGAACTGCAAGCGCTGGTTGAGCGTCTGGTGGAAAGCGAGCTGGACGATTACACCGACATCACCTCCTTGATCGGCATCGAATTTGACGACAATACGGCTTGGGGTCAGCTGACGATCCTGGAGTTGAAGCTGCTGATTTATCTCGCCTTGCAACAGTTTGAAGAGGCGAAAGAGGCGGTGGAAATGTTCCTGCAGTACAACGACAACACGGTTGAGCGTGGCTTGTTCTACCAGGCCGTCAATGTGGTGCTGGAGATGAAGCTGGATGAAGACCTGGAACTGGAAGACTACGAGGCCAATTTCCGCCGGATGTTTGGCAACGAGCGGATGGATGCAGCGATCGGATCGGTGGACGGGAGCGTGCGTTTCCATGGCTTGACGCCGACCAGCATGAAACTGGAGGGGCTCGATAGGCACCTGCGGTTGATCGATAGCTACAAGAAATTGCACTCGGCACGGGCCAATGTGACCACTTTATCCCGTTGACCGTATTTCTGTAGAGCCAAGCTTGCTGGCGAAGAACGGTCACGCGGTTAATCAGACCAACCGCGTCATCGTTTTTCGCCAGCAAGCTTGGCTCCTACAAAAATGAGGCGCAAAAGAAAACCCCCGACCAGTCAAGAGGACCGATCGGGGGTTTTGAGGCTAAACCTTACAAGAAAGTCCAAGCCGTATCCTAGAACGGGATATCGTCATCAAAGCTGTCGAAATCCGGAGCCGGTTGAGGAGCGGCCTGCTGTGGAGCTGGTGCCTGGCGCGACTGTTGCGGTGCCGACTGCTGCGGACGCGGAGCCTGTTGGCGTGGGGCCGGAGCGGACTGCTGGTAGTTATTGCCCCCGCCTTGTTGGTCGCCCTGTTGTGGACGACCGCCCAACAGTTGCATGGTGCCTTGCATGTCGACCACGATTTCAGTGGTGTAACGCTTGATACCGTCTTTTTCCCACTCGCGGGTCTGCAGCTTGCCTTCGATGTACACCTGCGAACCTTTGCGCAGGTATTCGCCGGCAATTTCGGCAACCTTGCCGAACATCGAAACACGGTGCCATTCGGTCTTCTCGACCTTCTGACCGGTTTGCTTGTCGGTCCACTGTTCGCTGGTCGCCAGACTCAGGTTGGTCACGGCGTTACCGTTAGGCAAGTAGCGAACTTCGGGATCCTGGCCGCAAGTGCCGACCAATATGACTTTGTTAACCCCACGGGCCATAACGTTCTCCTAGGCTTCGCACGCTGCCGCGGCCGGGTTATTCACCAGACGCTCCAGGGTAGTGCGATCCAATAATTCGGTGTCCAGTTTGATGTAAATCGCCGCTTCATCGGCAACCACGATTGCATCGGTTACTCCAACGACGGCCTTCAGGCGCTCGATCAGGCCAGCTTCACGAATCGCTTCGGGCGACAACGGCAAGCGCAGGCTCGTCACATACGGAGGTTCCCGCATGGTAACAGCAAAGACTAGCCAAAGTGCAGCCAGGCCGGCGCATCCGAGGAATACAACCGACAAACCGCCGTGCTGGAACATCCAGCCGCCGAGGATCCCGCCCAGTGCCGAACCGAGGAACTGACTGGTGGAATAAACCCCCATCGCCGTGCCCTTGCCGCCTGCCGGTGAAACCTTGCTGATCAGCGATGGCAAGGAGGCTTCCAGCAGATTGAACGCGGTGAAGAACACCACCGTGCCGATTACCAGAGCCCGCAAGCTGTCGCCGAACTGCCAGAAGAATAGCTCAGTGAACATCAGCGTCACGACGGCACCGAGCAAAACTCGTTTCATTTTGCGTCTCTTCTCGCCGTAGATAATGAACGGGATCATGGCGAAGAAGGAAATCAGTAGCGCGGTCAGGTAGACCCACCAGTGCTGCTCTTTGGGCAGCCCGGCTTTTTCGACCAGGGCCAGGGGCAATGCCACGAAGCTCGACATCAACATCGCATGCAACACAAAAATGCCCAGGTCCAGGCGCAGCAGGTCCGGGTGCTTGAGTGTCGGTATCAACGCCTGGCGCGCGACGCCGGACTCGCGGTGCTGCAACGGCCCGGTTGCACGCGGCACCATGAACATCACGATGACGATGCCGACCAGCGCCATGCCACCGGTGGCGAAGAACAACCCGGACAGACCGAAGACACGGGTCAGCAATGGTCCTACAACCATGGCGACAGCGAACGACAGACCAATCGTCATGCCGATCATGGCCATGGCTTTGGTCCGATGCTGTTCCCGGGTCAGGTCTGACAGCAACGCCATGACCGCCGCGGAAATCGCCCCTGCGCCTTGCAGGATCCGTCCGGCGATGACGCCCCAGATCGAATCGGCATTGGCCGCCAGCACGCTCCCCAGGGCGAAGATGATCAGCCCCAGGTAAATCACCGGACGGCGACCGATGCGGTCGGAAATGAAGCCAAAAGGAATCTGAAAGATCGCCTGGGTCAGGCCGTAAGCGCCAATCGCCAACCCGATGAGGGCCGGGGTCGCTCCTGCCAGGTCCATCCCATAGGTCGCCAGAACCGGCAACACCATGAACATGCCAAGCATACGGAAGGCGAACACCAGGGCCAGACCGCTTGCTGCGCGGGTCTCACTGCCACTCATGCGTTCGCTGTGGGGATCGTGCATGGAAAAACCTCATGTGAACCGGCGGCGATTCTACCAGTCCCATCGATTGACGGGGTATATCGCGACGCTATGACGCGCACAGATGACGCAGTCTTCATGCAACGCTGCGCACCCCGCATTTGATAGTGTGCATCCATCCAGTATTTGGCCGTATACTCCTACGTTTTCGACGCCCGCCGAGCGAGGCCACTTTGGACAAGATCCTGATTCGTGGGGCCCGAACCCACAACCTGAAGAACATCGACCTGACCCTGCCACGGGACAAACTGATCGTTATCACTGGCCTGTCCGGATCCGGCAAGTCGTCCCTGGCTTTCGACACTCTGTACGCCGAAGGCCAGCGCCGTTATGTCGAATCGCTGTCGGCCTACGCCCGGCAGTTCCTGTCGATGATGGAAAAACCTGACGTCGACACCATTGAAGGCCTGTCGCCAGCGATCTCCATCGAACAGAAGTCGACCTCGCACAACCCGCGCTCGACGGTTGGCACCATTACCGAAATCTACGATTACCTGCGCCTGCTCTACGCTCGCGTCGGTATTCCGCGCTGCCCGGACCACGACATTCCGCTGGAAGCCCAGACCGTCAGCCAGATGGTCGACCTGGTGCTGGCACAACCGGAGGGCAGCAAATTAATGCTGCTGGCCCCGGTGATCCGCGAGCGCAAAGGCGAGCACCTCTCGGTCTTCGAAGAACTGCGCGCCCAGGGTTTTGTGCGGGCCCGCGTCAATGGCAGGCTCTGCGAGCTGGACGAGTTGCCGAAGCTGGATAAACAGAAGAAGCACTCGATCGATGTCGTGGTCGACCGCTTCAAGGTCCGCGCCGATCTGCAACAGCGATTGGCTGAGTCGTTCGAGACTGCGTTGAAACTGGCGGACGGCATCGCCCTCGTTGCGCCGATGGATGACGAGCCCGGCGAAGAAATCATCTTCTCCGCGCGCTTTGCCTGCCCGATCTGTGGCCACGCCATCAGCGAGCTGGAACCCAAGCTATTCTCCTTCAACAACCCGGCCGGCGCCTGCCCGACGTGCGATGGTCTGGGGGTTAAACAGTTCTTCGACACCAAACGACTGGTGAACGGTGAACTGACCTTGGCCGAAGGCGCTATTCGCGGCTGGGACCGGCGCAACGTCTATTACTTCCAGATGCTCGGGTCGCTGGCCTCGCACTACAAATTCAGCCTTGAAATGCCGTTCAATGACCTGCCGGCCGATCAGCAGAAGTTCATCCTGCACGGCAGTGGCTCGCAGAACGTCGACTTCAAATACCTGAACGACCGTGGCGACATCGTCAAACGTTCACACCCGTTCGAAGGCATCGTGCCGAACCTGGAACGCCGCTACCGCGAAACCGAATCGGCTTCGGTCCGTGAAGAGCTGGCCAAGTTCCTCAGCACCCAACCCTGCCCGGATTGCCGCGGCACCCGTCTGCGTCGCGAGGCGCGACACGTGTGGGTTGGCGAGAAGACCTTGCCAGCGGTAACCAACCTGCCGATCGGCGACGCCTGTGAATATTTCGGCGTGCTGAAACTGACCGGTCGCCGTGGCGAGATCGCCGACAAGATTCTCAAGGAAATCCGCGAGCGCCTGCAGTTTCTGGTCAATGTCGGCCTGGACTACCTGTCGCTGGATCGCAGTGCCGATACGCTGTCGGGCGGTGAGGCCCAACGGATACGTCTGGCCAGTCAGATTGGCGCCGGCCTGGTGGGGGTTCTGTACATCCTCGATGAACCGTCGATCGGTCTGCACCAGCGCGATAACGACCGATTGCTGGGCACCCTCAAGCACTTGCGCGACATCGGCAACACGGTAATCGTGGTCGAGCACGACGAAGACGCGATTCGTCTGGCCGATTATGTGGTGGATATCGGCCCGGGCGCGGGTGTGCACGGTGGGCATATCGTCGCCGAAGGGACACCGGCCGAGGTCATGGCTCACCCTGATTCGCTAACCGGCAAGTACCTGTCGGGCCGGGTAAAGATCGCAGTTCCAGCCAAGCGCACGCCGCGTAACAAGAAGTTGTCGTTGGCCCTCAAAGGCGCTCGCGGCAACAACTTGCGCAACGTCGACCTGGAAATTCCGATCGGTCTGCTGACCTGCGTGACCGGTGTCTCCGGTTCGGGCAAATCAACGCTGATCAACAACACGCTGTTTCCTTTGAGCGCCACCGCACTCAATGGCGCAACGACCCTGGAAGCTGCAGCTCACGACAACATCAAAGGTCTGGAGCATCTGGATAAGGTCGTCGACATTGACCAGAGCCCGATCGGTCGCACGCCACGTTCCAACCCCGCAACCTACACCGGGCTGTTCACGCCGATACGCGAATTGTTCGCCGGTGTGCCGGAATCCCGCTCCCGAGGTTATGGGCCGGGGCGCTTCTCCTTCAACGTGAAAGGGGGACGCTGCGAAGCTTGTCAGGGCGATGGCCTGATCAAAGTGGAAATGCACTTCCTGCCGGACATCTATGTCCCGTGCGACGTCTGCAAGAGCAAGCGCTACAACCGCGAAACTCTGGAGATCAAGTACAAGGGCAAGAGCATCCACGAGACCCTCGAGATGACCATCGAGGAAGCCCGGGTGTTCTTCGACGCCGTCCCAGCCTTGGCGCGCAAGCTTCAGACGTTGATGGACGTAGGCCTTTCGTACATCAAGCTGGGGCAATCGGCGACGACGCTGTCCGGCGGTGAAGCCCAGCGGGTGAAGCTGTCTCGCGAGCTGTCCAAGCGCGATACCGGCAAGACGCTGTACATCCTCGATGAGCCGACCACCGGCCTGCACTTTGCGGATATCCAGCAACTGCTCGACGTGTTGCATCGTCTGCGCGATCACGGCAATACCGTGGTAGTAATCGAGCACAACCTGGACGTGATCAAGACCGCCGACTGGTTGGTGGACCTGGGGCCGGAAGGTGGTTCCAAAGGTGGCCAGATCATTGCCGTCGGTACACCGGAGGAAGTGTCCGAGATGAAGCAGTCTCACACTGGCTTCTACCTGAAACCGCTGCTGGCTCGCGACAGGGCCTGAATCAGGGCCACGAAAAAGCCCCTGTCACTTCATCGGTGACAGGGGCTTTTTTGTGCGTATCTGTAGGAGCGAGGCTTGCCCGCGAAGGCCTCACCTCGGTCCGGCTGTGCACCGCGGCGATCCCTTCGCGGGCAATGGCTAGGCGCCCCCCCCCTGCTCCTACAACAGCATCAGAACTGCGATTGCAGATAGTTTTCCAGACCAATCAGTTTGATCAGACCCAGCTGCTTCTCGAGCCAGTAGGTGTGATCTTCTTCGGTATCGGCCAGCTGAATGCGCAGGATCTCGCGGCTGACGTAATCCTTGTGCAGCTCGCAAAGCTCGATGCCCTTGCACAGAGCTGCGCGAACTTTGTATTCCAGACGCAGGTCGGCGGCGAGCATGTCAGGCACAGTGGCGCCGACATCCAGATCGTCCGGACGCATACGCGGGGTACCTTCGAGCATGAGGATCCGACGCATCAAGGCGTCAGCGTGTTGCGCCTCTTCTTCCATCTCGTGGTTGATACGTTCGTAGAGCTCGGTGAAACCCCAGTCCTCGTACATCCGCGAATGGATGAAATATTGATCACGAGCTGCCAGTTCGCCTGTCAGCAACGTGTTGAGGTAATCGATTACGTCTGGGTGACCTTGCATCGCCCTACATCTCCCTGCTTTAAAGTCTGTAGTTTGAACCAACCTGACCGGAAGGTCACTCGCCAGACGCTATAAAAGCGAAGATATTCTTAGAAAAGCAGCTTAAATAACGCAAAAACCGCCCAAATGAGGGCGGTTCTGCTTATCGTTTAGACTTAGTTAAGCTGTACGTTGAGCGCCTTTGCGATTGCTTCTCCATACGCCGGATCGGCCTTGAAGAAATGCTGCAATTGGCGATCAACCACATCGCTGGAAACACCAGCCATCGCGCCGGCAATGTTGTTGACCAGCAAGGCCTTCTGCTCATCACTCATCAGGCGGAACAGCGCACCGGCGTGGCTGTAGTAGTCGGTGTCTTCGCGATGATCGTAACGATCAGCCGCGCCGCTCAAGGCCAACGCAGGTTCCGCGTAGCGCGGTGCCTGTTTCGGTGATTCTACGTAGCTGTTCGGCTCGTAGTTCGGTGCTGCACCACCATTGGCCCCCAATGCCATGGAGCCATCGCGCTGGTAAGTGTTGACTGGGTTGCGAGGCGCATTTACCGGCAGTTGCTGGTGATTGGTGCCAACACGGTAGCGGTGGGCATCAGCGTAAGCGAACACGCGACCTTGCAACATGCGGTCAGGCGACAGACCGACACCCGGGACCATATTGCTCGGACCGAACGCCGCCTGCTCGACTTCAGCGAAGTAGTTCAGCGGATTACGGTTGAGCTCCAACTCACCCACTTCGATCAGCGGAAACTCTTTCTGCGACCAGGTTTTGGTCACGTCAAACGGGTTCTCGTAATGAGCCTCGGCCTGGGCCTCGGTCATGATCTGGATATTGACACTCCATTTCGGGAAATCACCGCGCTCAATGGCGCCAAACAGGTCACGTTGTGCGTAATCCGGATCGGTACCCGCCAGGCGCGCTGCTTCTGCGGGGGCGAGGTTCTTGATCCCTTGTTTGGTTTTGTAGTGCCACTTCACCCAGTGACGTTCGCCATTGGCGTTGATCAGGCTGTAGGTGTGGCTACCGAAGCCGTGCATGTGACGATAACCATCAGGGATACCGCGATCCGAGAACAAAATGGTGACTTGGTGCAACGCCTCAGGCGAATGCGACCAGAAATCCCACATCATCTGCGCGCTTTTCAGGTTGCTTTGCGGCAGACGCTTCTGGGTATGGATAAAGTCAGGGAATTTCAGCGGATCACGGATGAAGAACACCGGCGTGTTGTTACCGACGATGTCCCAGTTGCCTTCCTCTGTGTAGAACTTCAGGGCAAAACCGCGTGGATCACGCTCGGTGTCGGCCGAACCGCGTTCGCCGCCCACAGTGGAGAATCGCAGGAAGGTCGGGGTTTGTTTGCCGACGGATTCAAATAGCTTGGCACTGGTGTACTGAGTGATATCGCGCGTTACGGTGAATGTACCGTAAGCACCCGAACCTTTGGCGTGTACACGACGCTCAGGAATGTTTTCACGGTTGAAGTGCGCAAGCTTCTCGATCAGGTGGAAATCGTCGAGCAACAAAGGGCCACGAGGGCCGGCGGAGCGGGAATTCTGGTTGTCGGCGACAGGAGCGCCACTGGCGGTCGTAAGCGTTTTGTTTTGGCTCATGCGATCTCATCCTCTGTCAGTTTTGGAACTGCCGGCTAATCGGCGTGGGAGGGAGTATTGACCATCAACCATGACACCTACAAATTCATTAATTTGCAGATATCAATAGAAAAATACTACCAACAATCCCGCTCATATACTGAAGTTATGAACCGCAAGGAAGCTTGTACAAACAGCGCGTTTCTTAGACGCACAAAAAACCGGGCACTAGGCCCGGTTCTTTGTTTCAGACTGACGTCTTACTCAGCGGATACAGCTTCACCGCCGACAGGACGATCAACCAACTCGACGTACGCCATAGGCGCGTTGTCGCCAGTGCGGAAGCCGCACTTGAGGATGCGCAGGTAGCCACCCTCACGGGTAGCATAACGCTTGCCCAGGTCGTTGAAGAGCTTACCAACGATAGCTTTCGAACGAGTACGGTCGAAAGCCAGACGGCGGTTAGCCAGACTGTCTGTCTTGGCCAAAGTGATCAGCGGCTCAGCAACGCGGCGCAGTTCTTTGGCTTTTGGCAGTGTAGTTTTGATCAGCTCGTGCTCGAACAGCGACACCGCCATGTTTTGAAACATGGCCTTGCGGTGCGAGCTGGTGCGGCTCAGGTGACGACCACTTTTACGATGACGCATGGTTCATTCCTTACCAAACACTACGTTCGGTGATTACGACGATCAGGCAGTCGCCTTGTCGTCCTTCTTAAGACTTGCAGGCGGCCAGTTGTCGAGGCGCATGCCGAGGGACAGACCGCGGGAGGCCAGAACGTCCTTGATTTCAGTCAAGGATTTCTTGCCAAGGTTCGGAGTCTTCAACAGCTCTACTTCGGTACGCTGAATCAGGTCACCGATGTAGTAGATGTTTTCCGCCTTAAGGCAGTTAGCCGAACGTACAGTCAGTTCCAGATCGTCAACCGGGCGAAGCAGGATCGGATCGATCTCGTCTTCCTGCTCGACAACCACTGGCTCACTGTCACCTTTGAGATCGACGAACGCAGCCAACTGCTGTTGCAGAATGGTTGCAGCACGGCGGATAGCCTCTTCAGGATCCAGGGTACCGTTGGTTTCCAGATCAATAACCAGCTTGTCCAGGTTAGTACGCTGTTCGACACGGGCGTTTTCCACCACGTATGCGATACGGCGAACCGGGCTGAACGAAGAGTCAAGCTGCAAGCGACCGATGCTGCGGCTTTCGTCTTCATCGCTCTGACGCGAGTCTGCCGGTTCATAACCACGACCACGAGCTACAGTGAGCTTCATGTTCAGGGCGCCGTTAGACGCCAGGTTAGCGATTACGTGATCGGGGTTAACGATCTCGACATCATGATCCAGCTGAATATCGGCAGCGGTAACCACCCCCGAACCCTTCTTCGACAAGGTCAGCGTAACTTCGTCTCGACCGTGCAGCTTGATAGCCAGACCTTTAAGGTTCAACAGGATTTCAATTACGTCTTCCTGTACACCTTCGATGGCGCTGTACTCATGGAGCACACCGTCAATCTCGGCCTCGACTACTGCACAGCCGGGCATTGAGGACAACAGGATGCGGCGCAGCGCGTTGCCCAGGGTGTGGCCAAAACCACGCTCGAGAGGCTCGAGAGTGATCTTGGCGCGGGTTGGACTGACAACCTGCACATCAATATGGCGGGGTGTCAGGAACTCATTTACCGAAATCTGCATGGATGCACCTATTTTCTAGCCCTTACTTGGAGTAGAGCTCGACAATCAGGCTTTCGTTGATGTCGGCGGACAGATCACTGCGAGCAGGAACGTTCTTGAAAACGCCCGACTTCTTCTCAGTGTCTACTTCTACCCATTCTACGCGGCCACGTTGGGCACACAGATCGAGAGCTTGGACAATGCGAAGTTGGTTCTTTGCTTTCTCGCGAACTGCGACCACGTCACCAGCACGAACCTGGTAAGACGGAACGTTTACGGTCTGACCGTTAACGCTGATCGACTTGTGCGATACCAGCTGACGGGATTCGGCACGAGTAGAGCCAAAACCCATACGGTATACAACGTTGTCCAGACGGCATTCGAGCAGTTGCAACAGGTTTTCGCCAGTTGCGCCTTTCTTGCCAGCAGCTTCTTTGTAGTAGCCGCTGAATTGACGCTCGAGAACGCCGTAGATACGACGGACCTTCTGCTTTTCACGCAGTTGGGTGCCGTAATCGGACTGGCGACCGCGGCGTTGGCCGTGGATACCAGGTGCTGCTTCGATGTTGCACTTCGATTCGATCGCGCGCACGCCGCTCTTCAGAAAGAGATCGGTGCCTTCACGACGAGCGAGTTTGCATTTTGGACCAATGTAACGAGCCATTCTTTACAATCTCCTGGATTACACGCGGCGCTTCTTCGGCGGACGGCACCCGTTGTGCGGGATTGGCGTCACGTCGGTGATGCTGGCGATCTTGTAGCCACAGCCGTTCAAAGCGCGGACTGCGGATTCACGACCTGGGCCTGGACCTTTGACGTTAACGTCGAGGTTTTTCAGGCCGTATTCCAGCGCAGCTTGACCAGCACGTTCAGCAGCTACTTGAGCAGCGAACGGGGTGGACTTGCGGGAACCGCGGAAACCCGAACCACCAGAGGTAGCCCAGGAAAGAGCGTTGCCTTGACGGTCGGTGATGGTCACGATTGTGTTGTTAAAAGAAGCATGGATGTGGGCGATGCCATCAACCACTGTCTTTTTAACTTTTTTACGAGGACGAGCAGCAGGTTTAGCCATGATTAATTTCCTGTCGATTCGCTGGGGCGATTACTTGCGGATCGGCTTACGCGGACCTTTACGGGTACGCGCGTTAGTCTTGGTACGCTGACCGCGTACTGGAAGACCACGACGATGACGCAGACCGCGATAGCAACCGAGGTCCATCAAACGCTTGATTTTCATGTTGATTTCGCGACGCAGGTCACCTTCAGTGGTGAACTTCGCCACTTCGCCACGCAGCTGTTCAATCTGCTCGTCGCTCAGATCTTTGATCTTTGCGGCTGGGTTTACCCCAGTCACTGCACAAATTTTCTGTGCAGTAGTGCGACCAACACCATAGATGTAGGTCAGCGAGATAACAGTATGCTTGTTATCTGGAATGTTAACGCCTGCAATACGGGCCATTCAGTGGGACTCCAATTGACAGCTACCTACGCCCCGGAAGCCAAGAAATAGGGCGCGAGATAATATCGCTGTAATAACAAATAATCAACCCGGCAGCGCACTAGCTGCCGGGCTTGAAGCACAATCACACTCAGCCTTGGCGCTGTTTGTGACGCGGTTCCGCGCTGCAAATTACTCGAACAACACCTTCGCGGCGAATAATCTTGCAGTTACGGCACAGCTTTTTCACCGATGCACGAACTTTCATCACCAACTCCTCGAACCTTATGGGTACTCAGCGCAACATGCCGCTGCCGTAACCCTTCAGGTTGGCTTTCTTCATCAGGGATTCGTACTGGTGCGAAACGAGGTGCGATTGTACTTGGGACATGAAGTCCATCACAACCACGACGACGATCAGCAACGAGGTCCCGCCAAGGTAGAACGGAACGTTTGCCGCAACCACCAGGAACTGGGGCAACAGACACACGGCCGTCATATATAGAGCACCGAACAGGGTCAAACGAGTCAGAACGCCATCAATGTAGCGCGCAGACTGCTCACCTGGACGGATGCCCGGAATAAAGGCACCGGACTTCTTCAGGTTTTCCGCTACGTCTTTCGGATTGAACATCAACGCCGTATAGAAGAAGCAGAAGAAAATAATCCCTGCACTAAACAGCAGAATATTCAACGGCTGACCAGGAGCGATCGACTGCGAGATGTCCTGCAGCCAGCCCATACCTTCAGACTGACCGAACCAGGTACCCAACGAAGCCGGGAACAGCAAAATGCTGCTCGCGAAAATGGCCGGAATAACACCGGCCATGTTCACCTTCAACGGCAAGTGGCTAGTCTGCGCAGCAAAGACCTTACGGCCCTGCTGACGCTTGGCGTAATGAACAGCAATACGACGCTGACCACGCTCAATGAACACCACGAAACCGATAATCGCTACTGCCAGCAAACCGATGGCAACCAGGGCAAAAATGTTGATATCACCCTGACGCGCAGACTCGAAAGACTGCCCGATCGCTCTCGGAAGACCGGCGACGATACCTGCGAAAATCAACATCGAGATACCGTTGCCAACACCACGCTCAGTAATCTGCTCACCCAGCCACATCATGAACATCGCACCAGCCACAAACGTGGATACCGCGACGAAATGGAAGCCAAAGTCACCAGTGAACGCAACGCCCTGCCCTGCCAGACCAATGGACATGCCAATTGCCTGAACAAGAGCGAGGACGACAGTGCCGTAGCGGGTGTACTGAGCAATCTTGCGACGCCCAGCTTCACCTTCCTTCTTCAACTGTTCCAGCTGCGGGCTGACGGCGGTCATCAGCTGCATGATGATCGATGCCGAAATGTACGGCATGATCCCCAGTGCAAAGATGCTCATCCGTTCCAGCGCGCCGCCGGAAAACATGTTGAACAAGCTAAGAATGGTCCCCTCATTCTGTCGAAACAGGTCCGCGAGTCGGTCCGGGTTGATACCTGGAACCGGGATGTGTGCGCCTATTCGGTAGACGATAATCGCCAAGAATAGAAAACGCAGACGAGCCCAAAGTTCAGACATACCGCCTTTGCCGAGCGCAGAGAGAGCACCTTGCTTAGCCATTTATTCCTCGAACTTGCCGCCAGCTGCTTCGATAGCCGCACGCGCACCTTTGGTGGCGCCGATTCCCTTTCCGATGGTGACAGCGCGAGTAACTTCGCCGGACAGCATGATTTTCACACGCTGAACGTTGACGTTGATCACGTTGGCATCTTTCAGGGACTGCACGGTGACGATGTCGCCTTCCACTTTAGCCAGCTCGGACAAACGCACTTCTGCGCGATCCATGGCCTTCAGGGAAACGAAACCGAACTTCGGCAGGCGACGATGCAGCGGCTGTTGACCGCCTTCAAAGCCTGGAGCAATGGTGCCACCGGAGCGGGAGGACTGACCTTTGTGGCCACGGCCACCGGTCTTGCCCAAACCACTACCGATACCACGGCCCGGACGATGCTTTTCGCGACGGGAACCCGGCGCTGGACTCAGATCATTGAGTTTCATCGATTAACCCTCGACACGCAGCATGTAGTAAGCCTTGTTGATCATCCCGCGATTCTCGGGAGTATCAAGTACTTCTACAGTGTGACCGATGCGACGCAGACCCAGACCCTTAACGCACAGTTTGTGGTTAGGGATGCGGCCGGTCATGCTTTTGATCAGCGTAACTTTAACGGTAGCCATGATCAGAAGATCTCCTTGACGCTTTTGCCACGCTTGGCGGCAATGGATTCAGGAGACTGCATAGCTTTCAAACCTTTGAAAGTGGCGTGAACCACGTTTACCGGGTTAGTCGAGCCGTAGCACTTGGCCAGAACGTTCTGAACGCCAGCAACTTCGAGGACAGCACGCATAGCGCCGCCAGCGATGATACCGGTACCTTCAGAAGCAGGCTGCATGTACACCTTCGAAGCGCCATGGGCGGACTTCATTGCGTACTGCAGGGTGGTGCCGTTCAGATCAACTTGGATCATGTTGCGGCGAGCAGCTTCCATTGCCTTCTGGATCGCAGCAGGCACTTCACGCGACTTGCCACGGCCGAAGCCAACACGCCCTTTACCATCACCAACCACGGTCAACGCGGTGAAAGTGAAGATACGGCCGCCTTTAACGGTTTTGGCTACGCGGTTAACTTGAACCAGCTTCTCGATGTAGCCTTCGTCGCGCTTTTGGTCGTTATTTGACATAACTTAGAACTCCAGCCCAGCTTCACGAGCAGCATCAGCCAGCGCCTTGACGCGGCCGTGGTACTTGAAGCCAGAGCGGTCGAAAGCCACCTGCGAGACGCCAGCGGCTTTAGCACGCGTAGCGACCAGCTGGCCAACCTTAGTGGCCGCGTCGATGTTGCCAGTGGCGCCATCACGCAGTTCTTTATCCAAAGTCGAGGCACTTGCCAGGACTTTGTTGCCGTCGGCCGAAATGACCTGGGCGTAGATGTGCTGCGACGAGCGGAACACGCAGAGACGCACGACTTCGAGTTCGTGCATTTTCAGGCGTGCTTTGCGAGCGCGACGCAGTCGAGTAACTTTTTTGTCGGTCATTTGCTATGCCCTACTTCTTCTTGGCTTCTTTACGACGGACGACTTCGTCCGCGTAGCGCACACCTTTGCCTTTGTACGGCTCTGGTGGACGGAAGTCGCGGATCTCGGCGGCCACTTGACCTACCAGCTGCTTATCGATGCCCTTGATCAGGATATCGGTCTGGCTAGGAGTCTCAGCGGTGATGCCTTCCGGCAGTTCATAATCCACTGGGTGCGAGAAGCCAAGAGCCAGGTTCAGCACTGTGCCTTTTGCTTGCGCTTTGTAACCAACACCGACCAGCTGGAGCTTGCGCTCGAAGCCTTGGCTTACGCCTTGGACCATGTTGTTAACCAACGCACGAGTGGTACCAGCCATTGCGCGAGTTTGTTGATCGCCATTGCGAGCAGCGAAACGCAGCTCACCAGCTTCTTCAACGATCTCAACGGACGAATGGATGTTCAGTTCGAGAGTACCCTTGGCACCCTTCACCGAAAGCTGTTGGCCTGCGAATTTGACTTCGACACCGGCTGGCAGCTTAACGGGGTTCTTAGCGACGCGTGACATGCTTATCCCCCCTTAGAACACAGTGCAAAGAACTTCGCCGCCGACACCGGCAGCGCGCGCAGCACGATCCGTCATCACACCTTTGTTGGTGGAGACGATAGACACACCGAGACCGCCACGAACTTTTGGCAGATCATCGACGGACTTGTACTGACGCAGGCCTGGACGGCTAACGCGCTTCACTTCTTCGATGACCGGACGGCCTTCGAAGTACTTCAGCTCGATGGACAGCAGTGGCTTGATTTCGCTGCTGATCTGATAACCCGCAATGTAACCTTCGTCCTTCAGGACTTTGGCAACAGCTACCTTCAAAGTAGAAGATGGCATGCTTACGACGGACTTTTCAGCCATCTGGGCATTACGGATTCGAGTTAGCATGTCCGCTAACGGGTCCTGCATACTCATGGGCTAGACGCTCCTAATACACAAAAAATTAGCCTTGCGGCTACTACGTGTCGCCGAGTACATCCGCGCGAAAAAAGCACGGGCTCAGGCGAGCCGGGTATTCTAGACACACCCCACAAATGAATCAAGCCCCAATAGGGGCTTGATTCAAGTTCAAGGTCACCGGCGGTCAGGATCTTGCGATCCCGAACACCGAGACTTTGATAGTGCTTACCAGCTGGCTTTAACCAGACCAGGTACGTCACCACGCATTGCAGCTTCACGCAGTTTGTTACGGCCGAGGCCGAACTTGCGGTAAACGCCGTGTGGACGACCGGTCAGGCGGCAGCGGTTACGCATGCGCGAGGCGCTTGCGTCACGTGGCTGCTTCTGCAGAGCTACTGTAGCTTCCCAACGCGCTTCTGGACTTGCGTTCAGATCAACGATGATAGCTTTCAGTGCTGCACGCTTTTTGGCGTACTTGGCAACCGTGAGCTGACGCTTCAGCTCGCGGTTTTTCATGCTCATCTTGGCCATTTTCCTACTCCAATCAGTTGCGGAACGGGAATTTGAAAGCGCGCAGCAGAGCGCGACCTTCATCATCGTTCTTGGCAGTGGTGGTCAGGGTAATGTCCAGACCGCGGAGAGCATCGATCTTGTCGTAGTCGATTTCCGGGAAGATGATCTGCTCTTTAACGCCCATGCTGTAGTTACCACGACCATCGAAGGACTTGGCATTCAGGCCGCGGAAGTCGCGTACCCGAGGCAGGGAGATCGACAGCAGACGATCCAGGAATTCGTACATACGCTCACGGCGCAGGGTCACCTTGACGCCGATCGGCCAACCTTCACGGACTTTAAAGCCAGCGATGGATTTCCGAGCGTAAGTCACAACGACTTTCTGACCGGTGATCTTTTCCAGGTCGGCAACAGCGTGCTCGATGACTTTTTTGTCACCGACCGCTTCGCCCAGACCCATGTTCAGGGTGATTTTGGTAACGCGTGGAACTTCCATCACGTTCGAAAGCTTAAGTTCTTCCTTAAGCTTCGGTGCGATTTCCTTCCAGTAAATCTCTTTTAGTCGTGCCATGGTCTTCTACCTAGCAGTGTTCAAGCATCAACCGCTTTTTGGGTCGACTTGAAGACACGAATTTTCTTGCCGTCTTCTACTTTAAAACCAACGCGGTCAGCCTTGTTGGTTTCGCCGTTGAAAATGGCGACGTTAGAAGCATCCAGCGGAGCTTCTTTTTCGACGATACCGCCCTGCACGCCCGACATCGGGTTAGGCTTGGTATGACGCTTAACCAGGTTCAGACCGCCAATAACCAAACGGTTGTTAGCGAGAACCTTAAGCACCTTACCGCGCTTACCTTTGTCTTTGCCGGCGATCACGATGATCTCGTCGTCACGACGAATCTTTTGCATGTCGGATCTCCTTACAGCACTTCTGGGGCGAGCGAGACGATCTTCATGAACTTCTCAGTACGAAGTTCACGGGTCACTGGCCCAAAGATACGGGTGCCGATCGGCTCTTGCTTGTTGTTCAGAAGAACAGCAGCGTTGCCATCAAAGCGGATAATGGAGCCATCAGCACGGCGAACGCCGTGACGAGTGCGGACTACTACAGCAGTCATCACTTGGCCTTTTTTCACTTTACCGCGAGGAATTGCTTCCTTCACGGTAACTTTGATGATGTCACCGATACCAGCGTAACGACGATGGGAGCCACCCAGCACCTTGATGCACATAACACGGCGAGCGCCGCTGTTATCGGCCACATCGAGCATGGATTGAGTCTGAATCATATAATTTCTCCGACCCCTAGTCCTTAGACTTCCACAGCGCGTTCGAGAACATCAACCAGCGCCCAAGACTTGGTCTTGGCCAAAGGACGAGTTTCACGAATAGTGACTTTGTCGCCGATGTGGCACTGATTGGTTTCGTCGTGCGCGTGCAGCTTAGTCGAACGCTTAACGTATTTACCGTAGATCGGGTGCTTAACGCGACGCTCGATCAGAACGGTGATGGTTTTGTCCATCTTGTCGCTGACAACACGGCCAGTCAGCGTACGGACAGTTTTTTCGGCTTCAGCCATGATTACTTACCTGCCTGCTGGTTGAGCACAGTCTTCACGCGAGCGATGTCACGCTTAACTTGCGAGAGCAGATGAGACTGCCCCAACTGGCCAGTTGCTTTCTGCATACGCAGATTGAACTGGTCGCGCAGCAAGCCGAGCAGTTGCTCGTTCAGCTGCTGTGCGGATTTTTCACGAAGTTCATTCGCTTTCATCACATCACCGTCCGTTTAACAAAGGCGGTGGCGAGCGGCAGCTTTGCAGCAGCCAGGGCAAAAGCCTCACGCGCCAGCTCTTCAGAAACACCCTCGATTTCATACAGGACTTTGCCTGGCTGAATCTGGGCAACCCAGTACTCCACACTACCCTTACCTTTACCCATCCGAACTTCGAGTGGCTTTTTGGAAATAGGCTTGTCCGGGAATACACGGATCCAGATCTTGCCGCCACGTTTAACGTGACGGGTCAGAGCACGACGCGCTGACTCGATCTGACGAGCGGTGAGACGACCACGAGCTACAGACTTCAGCGCGAACTCGCCGAAGCTGACTTTGCTACCGCGCTGAGCCAGACCACGGTTGTGGCCTGTCATCTGCTTGCGGAACTTCGTACGCTTTGGTTGCAACATTTGGCGTACCCCTTACTTAGCAGCTTTTTTACGAGGCGCTGGTGCTTGTGGTTTCAGCTCTTCTTGGCGACCACCAATTACTTCGCCTTTGAAGATCCAAACCTTTACACCGATCACACCATAAGTGGTGTGAGCTTCGTAGTTGGCATAGTCGATGTCGGCACGCAGGGTGTGCAGTGGCACACGACCTTCGCGATACCATTCAGTACGTGCGATTTCAGCACCGCCGAGACGACCGCTCACTTGGATTTTGATGCCTTTGGCACCAATGCGCATGGCGTTCTGAACAGCGCGCTTCATAGCGCGACGGAACATTACGCGACGCTCCAGCTGCTGAGCTACGCTCTGCGCAACCAGCATACCGTCGAGCTCCGGCTTGCGGATCTCTTCGATATTGATGTGCACAGGCACACCCATTTGCTTGGTCAGGTCCTGACGCAGTTTCTCAACATCTTCACCTTTCTTCCCGATAACGATACCTGGACGAGCGGTGTGGATGGTGATACGTGCAGTCTGAGCCGGACGATGGATATCGATACGGCTTACGGACGCGCTTTTTAGTTTGTCTTGGAGATACTCACGCACCTTCAGATCAGCGAACAAATAGTCCGCATAAGTCCGACCGTCTGCGTACCAGACGGAGGTGTGCTCCTTGACGATTCCCAGGCGAATGCCAATGGGATGTACTTTCTGACCCATCTCTTCGACTCCGTTACTTGTCAGCAACCTTGACAGTGATATGGCAAGACCGCTTGACGATGCGATCAGCACGGCCTTTGGCACGTGGCATGATTCGCTTCAGCGAACGCCCTTCGTTGACGAAAACGGTGCTGACCTTCAGGTCATCAACGTCTGCGCCTTCGTTATGCTCGGCGTTGGCTACGGCCGACTCCAGCACTTTCTTCATGATCTCGGCGGCTTTCTTACTGCTGAAAGCCAACAGGTTGAGCGCTTCGCCCACCTTCTTCCCGCGGATCTGGTCGGCGACCAAGCGGGCTTTCTGGGCGGAGATTCGAGCGCCCGACAACTTAGCGGCTACTTCCATCGTTCCTTACCCCTTAACGCTTGGCTTTCTTGTCTGCCACGTGCCCACGATATGTGCGGGTACCGGCAAACTCGCCCAGTTTGTGGCCGACCATGTCTTCGTTCACGAGAACTGGAACATGTTGACGACCGTTATGCACTGCGATGGTCAGACCGACCATTTGTGGCAGGATCATCGAACGACGCGACCAGGTTTTAACTGGTTTGCGATCGTTCTTTTCCGCCGCCACTTCGATCTTCTTCAGTAGGTGAAGATCAATAAAAGGACCTTTTTTCAGAGAACGTGGCACTGTCGTATCCCTCTATTTACTTGCGACGACGGACGATCATTTTGTCGGTACGCTTATTACCACGAGTCTTCGCGCCCTTAGTCGGGAAGCCCCATGGCGATACCGGATGACGACCACCAGAGGTACGACCTTCACCACCACCATGTGGGTGGTCAACCGGGTTCATGGCAACACCACGAACGGTTGGGCGAACGCCACGCCAGCGTTTGGCACCAGCTTTACCCAGCGAACGCAGGCTGTGCTCGGAGTTCGAGACTTCACCCAAGGTCGCGCGGCATTCAGCCAGCACTTTACGCATCTCACCAGAACGCAAACGCAGGGTCACATAGACACCTTCACGAGCGATCAGCTGAGCCGAAGCACCAGCGGAACGAGCGATTTGTGCGCCTTTACCTGGCTTCAATTCGATGCCGTGTACGGTGCTACCAACTGGAATGTTACGCAGTTGCAGAGCGTTGCCCGGCTTGATCGGCGCCAAAGCACCTGCGATCAGCTGGTCACCAGCACTCACGCCTTTAGGGGCGATGATGTAGCGACGCTCGCCATCTGCGTACAGCAGCAGAGCGATGTGAGCAGTACGGTTTGGATCGTATTCGATACGCTCGACAGTGGCGGAGATGCCATCTTTGTCATTGCGACGGAAATCGACCAGACGATAATGCTGCTTATGGCCACCACCGATGTGACGAGTGGTAATACGACCATTGTTGTTACGACCACCAGACTTCGATTTTTTCTCGAGCAGCGGTGCGTGAGGAGCGCCTTTATGCAGCTCCTGGTTGACCACCTTGACCACAAAACGGCGGCCAGGGGAAGTCGGTTTGCATTTAACGATTGCCATGATGCACCCCTTCCTTACTCAGCACTGCTGCTGAAATCGAGATCTTGGCCTGGCTGAAGGGAGATAACTGCCTTCTTCCAGTCATTACGCTTGCCCAGACCGCGAGCAGTGCGCTTGCTCTTACCCAGAACATTCAGGGTAGTAACACGCTCTACTTTCACGCTGAACAGGCTTTCGACGGCCTTCTTGATTTCCAGCTTGGTTGCGTCGGTCGCAACCTTGAAAACGAACTGGCCTTTCTTGTCAGCCAGAACCGTAGCCTTCTCGGAAACGTGCGGGCCGAGCAGAACTTTAAATACGCGTTCCTGGTTCATCCCAGCAGCTCCTCGAATTTCTTCACGGCCGACACGGTGATCAACACCTTGTCGTATGCGATCAGACTAACTGGATCGGAACCTTGCACGTCACGTACATCAACGTGTGGCAGGTTGCGAGCAGCCAGGTACAGGTTCTGATCAACCACTTCAGACACGATCAAGACATCAGTCAGGCCCATGCCGGTCAGTTTGTTCAGCAGATCTTTGGTCTTCGGTGCATCAACAGCGAAGTCCTGAACCACAACCAGACGATCAGTACGCACCAGCTCAGCAAGGATGGAACGCATTGCTGCGCGATACATCTTCTTGTTCAGCTTCTGGGTGTGATCCTGAGGACGAGCTGCGAAAGTGGTACCGCCGCCACGCCAGATTGGGCTACGGATAGTACCGGCACGAGCACGGCCAGTACCTTTCTGACGCCATGGGCGCTTACCGCCACCACGAACGTCGGAACGGGTCTTTTGCTGCTTGCTACCTTGACGGCCGCCGGCCATGTAGGCCACGACTGCTTGGTGAACCAGCGTCTCGTTGAATTCGCCGCCAAATGTCAGTTCGGAAACTTCGATCGCTTGAGCGTCATTTACATTTAATTGCATGTCAGCTTCCCCTTAACCGCGAGCCTTGGCTGCTGGACGTACAACCAAGTTGCCGCCAGTAGCGCCAGGAACAGCACCCTTGACCAACAACAGATTGCGTTCAGCGTCCACGCGCACTACTTCGAGGGACTGCACGGTCACGCGCTCAGCGCCCATATGACCGGACATTTTTTTGCCCTTGAATACACGACCAGGAGTCTGGCACTGGCCGATAGAGCCTGGAACGCGGTGGGACACGGAGTTACCGTGGGTATTATCTTGCCCGCGGAAGTTCCAACGCTTGATCGTACCCTGGAAGCCTTTACCTTTGGACTGACCGGTTACATCAACCAGTTGACCAGCAGCGAAGATTTCAGCGTTGATCAGATCGCCGGCCTGGTACTCGCCTTCTTCAAGGCGGAATTCCATTACGGTACGACCAGCGGCAACGTTCGCTTTAGCGAAGTGGCCAGCCTGAGCAGCTGTAACACGCGAAGCACGACGCTCGCCTACAGTGACTTGCACTGCACGATAGCCATCGGTCTCTTCAGTTTTGAACTGGGTGACGCGATTCGGCTCGATCTCAATGACCGTGACCGGAATGGAGACACCTTCTTCGGTGAAAATACGGGTCATACCGCATTTACGACCGACTACACCAATAGTCATGTTGTAAACCTCATGAGTGTACGGGGCTTTCACCCGCTATGGCCGCCCATTTCAGAGCGTTACACGACTAAGACCGAGTCTTAGCCGAGGCTGATCTGCACTTCCACACCGGCCGCAAGATCAAGCTTCATAAGTGCATCAACGGTTTTATCCGTTGGCTGGACGATGTCCAGAACGCGCTTATGAGTACGGATCTCGTACTGGTCACGCGCGTCTTTGTTGACGTGCGGGGAGACCAGAACGGTGAACCGCTCTTTACGGGTAGGCAGTGGAATTGGACCACGCACTTGAGCACCAGTACGTTTCGCGGTTTCCACGATTTCCTGGGTGGATTGGTCGATCAGGCGATGGTCAAAAGCCTTCAACCTGATACGGATTTGCTGATTTTGCATTGGATTTCAGACTCCGGCTGCTATTCCCACCGAGCGCAATACGCCCGTTAAAAGGAGGCGCAATTCTATAGACGCCCCATATAGGTGTCAACCCAATAAAAAAGCCCCCGCTAAGCGGAGGCTTTTTCAACTCATCGAAGCTTACTCAAAAAGAGCTTACTCGATGATTTTGGCTACGACGCCAGCGCCGACGGTACGACCGCCTTCACGGATAGCGAAACGCAGACCGTCTTCCATTGCGATGGTCTTGATCAGGGTGACAACCATTTTGATGTTGTCGCCTGGCATTACCATTTCAACGCCTTCCGGCAGCTCGCAGTTACCAGTCACGTCAGTTGTACGGAAGTAGAACTGTGGACGGTAGCCTTTGAAGAACGGAGTGTGACGACCGCCTTCTTCCTTGCTCAGAACGTAGACTTCAGCTTCGAACTTGGTGTGCGGCTTAACCGAACCTGGCTTAACCAGAACCTGGCCACGCTCAACGTCGTCACGCTTGGTACCACGCAGCAGAACGCCGCAGTTCTCGCCAGCACGACCTTCGTCGAGCAGCTTACGGAACATTTCAACACCGGTGCAGGTGGTGACGGTAGTGTCACGCAGACCAACGATTTCCAGTGGATCCTGAACCTTGACGATACCGCGCTCGATACGACCAGTTACAACAGTACCGCGACCGGAGATCGAGAATACGTCTTCGATTGGCATCAGGAACGGCTTGTCGATAACACGGACTGGATCCGGAATGTAGCTATCCAGAGTCTCAACCAGTTTACGAACGGCAGTGGTGCCCATTTCGTTGTCGTCTTGGCCGTTCAGAGCCATCAGAGCCGAACCGATGATGATCGGAGTGTCGTCGCCCGGGAAGTCGTAAGTGCTCAGCAGATCGCGCACTTCCATCTCAACCAGCTCCAGCAGCTCAGCGTCGTCAACCATGTCAGCCTTGTTCAGGAAGACAACGATGTACGGAACGCCAACCTGACGGGACAGCAGGATGTGCTCACGGGTTTGTGGCATCGGACCATCAGCGGCCGAGCAAACCAGAATAGCGCCGTCCATCTGAGCAGCACCGGTGATCATGTTCTTCACATAGTCAGCGTGACCTGGGCAGTCAACGTGAGCGTAGTGACGGATCAGCGAGTTGTATTCAACGTGCGCGGTGTTGATGGTGATACCACGAGCCTTTTCTTCCGGAGCGCTGTCGATTTTGTCGAAAGCAACAACGGCCGAACCGAAAACTTCGGAGCAGACGCGAGTCAGAGCAGCGGTCAGCGTGGTTTTACCGTGGTCGACGTGACCAATGGTGCCAACGTTGACGTGCGGGAGGGTACGGTCAAATTTTTCTTTAGCCACGACAATTAACTCCTAGCCTAAAGGGGCTGAATCAGCCTTGTTTTTTGGTAACGGTTTCGACGATGTGCGACGGAGCCGTATTGTATTTTTTGAATTCCATAGAGTAGCTTGCGCGCCCCTGGGACATGGAACGGACGTCGGTTGCGTAACCGAACATCTCACCCAGCGGAACTTCGGCGCGAATCACTTTGCCGGAGACCGTGTCTTCCATACCCAGGATCATGCCGCGACGACGGTTAAGGTCGCCCATCACGTCACCCATATAGTCTTCAGGCGTAACAACCTCTACTGCCATGATCGGCTCAAGCAACTCACCACCGCCCTTCTGGGCCAGTTGCTTGGTAGCCATGGAAGCAGCCACCTTAAACGCCATCTCGTTGGAGTCGACGTCGTGGTAGGAACCATCGAACACGGTAGCCTTCAGGCCGATCAGCGGATAGCCGGCAACAACGCCGTTCTTCATCTGCTCTTCGATACCCTTCTGGATAGCCGGGATGTATTCCTTAGGAACCACACCACCTACCACTTCGTTCACGAATTGCAGACCTTCCTGACCTTCGTCAGCAGGAGCAAAACGAATCCAGCAGTGACCGAACTGGCCACGACCGCCGGATTGACGAACGAACTTACCTTCGATTTCACAGTTCTTCGTGATGCGCTCACGATAGGAAACCTGAGGCTTGCCGATGTTGGCTTCGACGTTGAACTCACGGCGCATCCGGTCAACCAGGATGTCCAGGTGCAACTCGCCCATGCCGGAGATGATCGTCTGACCAGTCTCTTCATCAGTCTTGACGCGGAAAGATGGATCTTCCTGAGCAAGTTTGCCCAGAGCGATACCCATTTTTTCCTGGTCATCCTTGGTCTTAGGCTCTACGGCAACCGAAATAACCGGCTCCGGGAAGTCCATGCGAACCAGGATGATTGGCTTGTCAGCGTTGCACAAAGTTTCACCAGTGGTGACGTCCTTCATGCCGATCAAGGCCGCGATGTCACCAGCGCGCACTTCCTTGATTTCTTCACGGGCGTTTGCGTGCATTTGCACCATACGACCCACGCGCTCTTTCTTGCCTTTAACCGAGTTGATCACGCCGTCGCCGGAGGCCAACACGCCCGAGTAAACTCGAACAAAGGTCAAGGTACCCACGAATGGGTCGGTAGCGATCTTGAACGCCAGAGCCGAGAACGGCTCGCTGTCGTCTGCGTGACGCTCCATTTCCTTGGTCTCGTCATCCGGGTCAGTACCCTTGATGGCAGGAATGTCGGTAGGAGCAGGCAGGTAGTCGATCACGGCGTCGAGAACCAGGGGAACACCCTTGTTCTTGAAGGAAGAACCGCAAACAGCCAGAACGATCTCACCAGCGATAGTACGCTGACGCAGAGCGGCCTTGATTTCCGCGTTGGTGAGTTCTTCACCCTCGAGGTACTTGTTCATCAGCTCTTCGCTGGCTTCGGCCGCAGCCTCAACCATGTTGCCGCGCCACTCGTCAGCCAATTCCTGCAGTTCAGCAGGGATAGGCTCGCGACGTGGAGTCATGCCTTTGTCAGCGTCATTCCAGTAAACAGCTTCCATGGACAGCAGATCGATCTGACCCTGGAAGTTGTCTTCGGAACCGATGGCCAACTGGATTGGCACCGGAGTATGACCCAGACGCTGCTTGATCTGACCGATCACGCGCAGGAAGTTGGCACCAGCACGGTCCATCTTGTTTACGTAAACAAGACGTGGAACGCCGTATTTGTTGGCTTGACGCCATACGGTTTCCGACTGAGGCTCAACGCCCGAGGTGCCGCAGAACACAACGACCGCGCCATCGAGAACACGCAGGGAACGCTCAACTTCAATAGTGAAGTCAACGTGGCCCGGGGTGTCGATGACGTTGAAGCGGTATTGGTCCTTGTGCTGCTTCTCGGAACCCTGCCAGAAGGCGGTAATGGCAGCAGAAGTAATGGTAATACCACGCTCCTGCTCCTGCACCATCCAGTCTGTGGTCGCGGCGCCGTCATGCACCTCGCCCATTTTGTGACTTTTGCCAGTGTAAAAAAGGACGCGCTCGGTGGTGGTGGTTTTACCAGCATCCACGTGAGCAACGATACCAATGTTACGGTAGCGGTTAATCGGTGTAGTACGAGCCATAAAGCCCTCGCAAAATTAGTGACGCTAAAATTAGAAGCGGTAGTGCGAGAAAGCCTTGTTGGCTTCAGCCATACGGTGCACGTCTTCACGCTTCTTAACTGCAGCACCTTTGCCTTCGGCAGCGTCCAACAGTTCGCCAGCCAAACGCAGAGCCATAGACTTCTCGCCGCGCTTACGGGCGAAGTCTACCAACCAGCGCATTGCCAGAGCGTTACGACGGGACGGACGAACTTCGACCGGAACCTGGTAAGTAGCACCGCCTACACGGCGCGACTTCACTTCGACCAGCGGAGCGATGGCGTCGAGAGCTTTCTCGAAGATTTCCAGGGGATCGCTGTTCTTGCGTTCTTTAACCTTTTCCAGCGCGCCATAAACGATACGCTCGGCAACGGCTTTCTTGCCGCTTTCCATTACGTGGTTCATGAACTTGGCCAGGATCTGGCTGCCGTATTTTGGATCGTCAAGCACTTCGCGCTTGGCTGCTACGCGTCTTCTTGGCATGGATAAGCCCTCAAACGGTCTTCAGGTTCGCTCGGAATCGGTGCCCTTTCGGGACGCCTCCGACCTTACTCTTATCGACTCAGAAAAATAGAAAATCAGTTTTTACAAAAAGCCACTACTACTTAGGCTTCTTGGTACCGTACTTCGAACGACCCTGGTTACGACCTTTAACACCGGAAGTATCCAAAGAACCGCGTACGGTGTGGTAACGAACACCTGGCAAGTCTTTTACACGACCGCCGCGGATCAGTACCACGCTGTGTTCTTGCAGGTTGTGGCCTTCACCGCCGATGTACGAGGAAACCTCGAAACCGTTGGTCAGACGCACACGGCATACTTTACGCAGTGCCGAGTTAGGTTTTTTCGGCGTGGTGGTATACACACGGGTGCATACGCCACGACGTTGCGGGCAGTTCTGCAGCGCAGGCACGTCGGATTTCTCGACGATACGCTTACGCGGCTGACGTACCAGCTGGTTGATAGTTGCCATCTACTAGCTCCACTGTTGTCTTGCGACGCTATTGTCTTGCAAGAAAAGCAAAATGGCAGGAACGAATTCCCGCCAAATTTAGGGGTACAAGAGTCTAAAGAGGATCTTGCCCCCAGTCAAGGCAAGGCCCCGACCTCCCCGCTCATCCAACCTCGACAAATTGTCTCGATTCGATGAACGGAACGGCCAGGGCCTTACGCTCATTTATCGCAGAACTCAGTTACCGCTTGAGTTCAGCGCTTCGGTCAGTGCAGCTTCCACTTCACTGGCGCTTACGCGCAACGGCTTGTCAGCATCACGGCGGCGCTTGCGCTCGCTGTGGTAAGCCAGACCGGTACCCGCCGGGATCAAACGACCCACGACTACGTTTTCTTTCAGGCCGCGCAGGTAATCGCGCTTGCCGGTTACCGCCGCTTCGGTCAGTACGCGAGTGGTTTCCTGGAAGGAAGCCGCCGAGATGAACGATTCGGTGGACAACGACGCCTTGGTGATACCCAGCAGTACGCGAGTGAACTTGGAAACGAACTTCTCGTCGCCAGCCAGACGCTCGTTCTCTACCAGAACGTGAGTCAATTCCATCTGGTCGCCCTTGATGAAACTGGAATCGCCGGATTCAGCGATTTCAACTTTACGCAGCATCTGACGCAGGATGGTCTCGATGTGCTTATCGTTGATCTTCACGCCTTGCAGACGGTAAACGTCCTGGATCTCGTTCACGATGTACTTGGCCAGCGCACTCACACCCAGCAGACGCAGGATGTCGTGTGGATCGCTCGGACCGTCGGAGATAACTTCGCCGCGGTTTACCTGTTCGCCTTCGAAGACGTTCAGGTGACGCCACTTCGGAATCAGCTCTTCGTACGGATCGCTACCGTCGTTCGGGGTGATAACCAGACGGCGCTTGCCTTTGGTCTCTTTACCGAACGCGATGGTGCCGCTGACTTCAGCCAGAATCGAGGCTTCTTTCGGACGACGGGCTTCGAACAAGTCGGCAACACGCGGCAGACCACCGGTGATGTCACGGGTCTTCGAAGTCTCTTGCGGAATACGAGCGATAACATCACCGATCGCGATTTTCGCACCGTCCGCTACACCGACCAGGGCGTTGGCAGGCAGGAAGTACTGAGCGATTACGTCGGTACCCGGCAGCAAGAGATCCTTGCCGTTGTCATCAACCATCTTCACAGCAGGACGGATATCTTTACCGGCAGCTGGACGGTCTTTGGCGTCGAGTACTTCAATGTTGGTCATACCGGTCAATTCGTCAGTCTGACGCTTGATCGTGATGCCTTCTTCCATGCCCACGTAGGTCACGGTACCTTTCATTTCGGTAACGATTGGGTGAGTGTGCGGATCCCACTTGGCCACGATTGCGCCAGCGTCGACCTTGTCACCTTCTTTAACCGAAATCACAGCACCGTACGGCAGCTTGTAACGCTCGCGCTCACGACCGAAGTCATCAGCGATCGCCAGCTCACCGGAACGGGACACAGCAACCAGGCAACCATCCACTCGCTCAACGTGCTTGAGGTTATGCAGACGGACGGTGCCGCCATTCTTCACCTGAACGCTGTCGGCTGCGGAGGTCCGGCTTGCCGCACCACCGATGTGGAACGTACGCATGGTCAGCTGGGTACCCGGCTCACCGATGGACTGAGCAGCGATAACGCCGACCGCTTCACCGATGTTCACCTGGTGACCACGAGCCAAGTCACGGCCGTAGCACTTGGCGCAAATGCCGTAGCGGGTTTCGCAGCTGATCGGCGAACGCACGATCACTTCGTCGATGCTGTTCAGCTCGATGAACTCGACCCACTTCTCATCTACCAGAGTGCCGGCAGGAACGATAATTTCCTCGGTACCTGGCTTGAATACGTCACGGGCAATGACACGACCCAACACGCGCTCACCCAACGGCTCAACAACGTCACCGCCTTCAATGTGCGGAGTCATTACCAGGCCATGTTCGGTGCCGCAATCAATCTCGGTCACAACCAGATCCTGCGCCACGTCTACCAGACGACGAGTCAGGTAACCGGAGTTCGCAGTTTTCAACGCGGTATCCGCCAAACCTTTACGAGCACCGTGAGTGGAGATGAAGTACTGAAGTACGCTCAAACCTTCACGGAAGTTCGCAGTAATCGGCGTTTCGATGATGGAACCGTCCGGCTTGGCCATCAGGCCACGCATACCGGCGAGCTGACGGATCTGCGCAGCAGAACCCCGTGCGCCCGAGTCGGCCATCATGTACATCGAGTTGAAAGACTCTTGGTCGACTTCGACGCCATGACGGTCGATGACTTTCTCTTTCGAGAGGTTGGCCATCATCGCCTTGGAAACTTCGTCGTTCGCCTTGGACCAAAGGTCGATTACTTTGTTGTACTTCTCGCCCTGGGTTACCAGGCCGGAGGCGTACTGACTTTCGATCTCTTTCACTTCGTCGGTGGCTGCACCGATGATGCGGGCTTTTTCATCCGGGATAACGAAATCGTTAACACCGATGGAAACGCCGGAGATGGTCGAATAAGCAAAACCGGTGTACATCAACTGGTCAGCGAAGATCACGGTCTCTTTCAAACCAACCACGCGGTAGCACTGGTTGATCAGCTTGGAGATCGCCTTTTTCTTCATCGGCTGGTTGACGACGTCGTACGACAGGCCAGGTGGGACAACCTGGAACAACAGCGCACGGCCGACAGTAGTGTCGACAATACGGGTGTTCTTGACGCTGCCACCATCACGATCGTTGACGGTTTCGTTGATCCGCACTTTGACTTTGGCGTGCAGTGCGGCTTCGCCGGCACGGAACACACGGTCAACTTCCTGCAGATCCGCGAACACACGACCTTCGCCCTTGGCGTTGATCGCTTCACGAGTCATGTAGTACAGACCCAATACAACGTCCTGCGACGGAACGATGATTGGCTCACCGTTGGCGGGCGACAGAATGTTGTTGGTCGACATCATCAACGCACGCGCTTCCAACTGGGCTTCCAGTGTCAGCGGTACGTGCACGGCCATTTGGTCGCCGTCGAAGTCGGCGTTGTACGCAGCACAGACCAAAGGGTGCAGCTGGATAGCCTTGCCTTCGATCAGTACCGGTTCAAACGCCTGGATACCCAGACGGTGAAGGGTCGGTGCACGGTTGAGGAGAACCGGGTGTTCGCGAATCACTTCAGCGAGAACGTCCCAAACCTCTGGCAGCTCGCGCTCGACCATCTTCTTGGCAGCTTTGATGGTGGTAGCAAGACCACGCATTTCCAGCTTGCCGAAAATGAACGGCTTGAACAGCTCGAGAGCCATCTTCTTTGGCAGACCGCACTGGTGCAGACGCAGGGTCGGGCCAACGGTAATTACCGAACGACCGGAGTAGTCAACACGCTTACCGAGCAAGTTCTGACGGAAACGACCCTGCTTACCCTTGATCATGTCAGCCAGGGATTTCAGAGGACGCTTGTTGGAACCGGTGATAGCGCGACCACGACGACCGTTGTCGAGCAGTGCGTCGACAGCTTCCTGCAACATACGCTTTTCGTTGCGCACAATGATGTCCGGAGCGGACAGATCGAGCAGACGCTTCAAGCGGTTGTTACGGTTGATCACTCGACGATACAGATCGTTGAGATCGGAAGTCGCGAAGCGACCGCCATCCAGCGGGACGAGTGGACGCAGATCTGGCGGCAGAACCGGCAGAACGGTCAGCACCATCCACTCTGGCAGGTTGCCGGAACCCTGGAAGGCTTCCATCAACTTCAGACGCTTGGACAGCTTCTTGATCTTGGTTTCGGAGTTGGTTTGCGGAATTTCTTCACGCAGGCGGCCAATCTCGTGTTCCAGGTCGATAGCGTGCAGCAGTTCGCGGACAGCTTCGGCACCCATGCGGGCATCGAAATCGTCGCCGAACTCTTCCAGCGCTTCGAAGTATTGCTCGTCGTTGAGCAGCTGACCTTTTTCAAGGGTGGTCATGCCTGGATCGATAACGACATAGCTCTCGAAGTAGAGAACGCGTTCGATATCACGCAGGGTCATGTCCATCAGCAGGCCGATACGCGATGGCAGCGATTTCAGGAACCAGATGTGGGCAACTGGCGAGGCCAGTTCGATGTGCGCCATGCGCTCACGACGAACTTTTGCCAGCGCGACTTCAACGCCGCACTTCTCGCAGATCACACCACGGTGCTTCAAGCGCTTGTACTTACCGCACAGGCACTCGTAATCCTTTACCGGGCCAAAGATCTTGGCGCAGAACAGGCCGTCACGCTCAGGTTTGAACGTACGGTAGTTGATGGTTTCCGGCTTTTTAACTTCACCGAACGACCACGAACGGATCATCTCAGGCGATGCCAATCCAATACGGATGGCGTCGAACTCTTCGACTTGACCCTGGTTTTTCAGCAAATTCAGTAGGTCTTTCAAGGCCTTTCCTCCTGGCGGAGCAGAGAGCGGGCAATCCTGCCCCGCTCTCGATTCGCGTCACGTGTTATTCGGTTTCCAGATCGATATCGATGCCGAGGGAACGAATTTCCTTGATCAACACGTTGAAAGACTCGGGCATGCCCGGCTCCATACGGTGATCGCCGTCCACGATGTTTTTGTACATCTTGGTCCGGCCGTTCACATCGTCCGACTTCACTGTGAGCATTTCTTGCAGAGTGTAAGCAGCACCGTATGCTTCCAGTGCCCAGACCTCCATCTCCCCGAAACGCTGACCACCGAACTGTGCCTTACCACCCAGCGGCTGCTGGGTAACCAGGCTGTACGAACCGGTAGAACGAGCGTGCATCTTGTCGTCTACCAAGTGGTTCAGCTTCAGCATGTACATGTAGCCAACAGTAACCGGGCGCTCGAACTTGTTGCCGGTACGGCCGTCGGTCAGCTGCATCTGGCCGCTTTCTGGCAGGTCTGCCAGTTTCAGCATGGCCTTGATTTCGCTTTCCTTGGCGCCGTCGAACACTGGAGTGGCCATTGGTACGCCGCCACGCAGGTTCTTCGCCAGATCCAGGATTTCCTGGTCGGAGAAGCTATCCAGATCTTCGTTACGACCGCCGATCTGGTTGTAGATCTCGTCCAGGAAGGTGCGAAGCTCAGCAACTTTACGCTGCTCTTCGACCATCCGATTGATCTTCTCGCCCAGACCTTTGGCCGCGAGGCCCAGGTGGGTTTCAAGGATCTGACCAACGTTCATACGCGAAGGTACGCCCAACGGGTTGAGGACGACGTCGACCGGGGTGCCATTGGCATCGTGCGGCATGTCTTCAACCGGCATGATCACGGAGACCACACCTTTGTTACCGTGACGACCGGCCATCTTGTCGCCCGGCTGGATGCGACGACGGATTGCCAGGTAAACCTTGACGATTTTCAGCACGCCCGGAGCCAGGTCATCGCCCTGCTGCAGTTTGCGCTTCTTGTCTTCGAACTTGTCGTCCAGCAGACGGCGGCGATCAACGATGTAGGCCTGAGCCTTCTCGAGCTGCTCGTTCAGAGCATCTTCAGCCATGCGCAGTTTGAACCACTGGCCATGCTCAAGACCATCGAGAACTTCGTCGGTGATTTCCTGACCTTTCTTCAGACCGGCGCCGCCTTCGGCTTTGTGGCCGACCAGAGCGGAACGCAGACGTTCGAAAGTGGCGCCTTCAACGATACGGAACTCTTCGTTCAGATCCTTGCGGATCTCGTCGAGTTGAGTCTTCTCGATCGACAGCGCACGAGCATCACGCTCAACGCCGTCACGGGTGAAGACCTGTACGTCGATGACGGTACCCTTGGTGCCGGTAGGCACACGCAGGGACGTGTCTTTAACGTCGCTGGCTTTTTCACCGAAGATGGCACGCAGCAGTTTTTCTTCCGGAGTCAGTTGGGTCTCGCCTTTCGGAGTGACCTTACCAACCAGGATGTCGCCTGCGCCAACTTCAGCACCTACGTAAACGATACCGGCTTCGTCCAGCTTGTTCAGTGCAGCTTCACCCACGTTCGGGATGTCTGCAGTGATTTCCTCTGGCCCAAGCTTGGTGTCACGCGCCACACAGGTCAGTTCCTGAATGTGGATCGTGGTGAAACGGTCTTCCTGAACAACACGCTCGGACAGGCAGATGGAGTCTTCGAAGTTGAAGCCGTTCCATGCCATGAACGCGATGCGCATGTTCTGACCCAGAGCCAGCTCACCCATATCGGTGGACGGACCGTCGGCCATGATGTCGCTGCGCTGCACCCGATCACCCTTGCTCACCAGCGGACGCTGGTTGATGCAGGTGTTCTGGTTGGAGCGTGTGTACTTGGTCAGGTTGTAGATGTCGACACCAGCTTCGCCGGTTTCAACTTCATCATCAGCAACACGAACCACGATACGGCTGGCGTCGACGGAGTCGATCACGCCACCACGACGAGCCACGACGCAAACGCCGGAGTCACGGGCTACGTTACGCTCCATGCCGGTACCGACCAGCGGCTTGTCAGCGCGCAGGGTTGGTACAGCTTGACGCTGCATGTTCGAACCCATCAACGCACGGTTGGCGTCGTCGTGCTCGAGGAACGGGATCAGCGACGCTGCAACCGAAACTACCTGCTTCGGCGATACGTCCATCAAGGTGACGTCTTCCGGCGCCTTGACGGTGAACTCGTTCAAGTGACGAACAGCTACCAGCTCGTCGATCAGGACTTTCTTGTCGTTCATCGTGGCCGAAGCCTGAGCGATCACGTGATCAGCTTCTTCGATGGCGGACAGGAAGACGATCTCGTCGGTGACCAGAGCGTCTTTCACCACACGGTACGGGCTCTCGAGGAAGCCGTACTGGTTGGTGCGCGCATAGGCAGCCAAGGAGTTGATCAGACCGATGTTCGGACCTTCCGGCGTTTCAATCGGGCATACACGACCGTAGTGAGTCGGGTGTACGTCACGCACTTCAAAGCCAGCACGCTCACGAGTCAAACCGCCAGGGCCGAGTGCAGAGACACGACGCTTGTGGGTGATCTCGGACAGCGGGTTGTTCTGGTCCATGAACTGGGAAAGCTGGCTGGAACCGAAGAACTCTTTCACCGCCGCAGCCACTGGCTTGGCGTTGATCAGGTCTTGCGGCATCAGGCCTTCGCTTTCAGCCATCGACAGACGCTCTTTGACCGCACGCTCAACACGTACCAGGCCAACGCGGAACTGGTTCTCGGCCATTTCGCCTACGCAGCGAACACGACGGTTACCCAGGTGGTCGATGTCATCGACGATGCCTTTACCGTTACGGATGTCGACCAGAGTCTTCAGTACCGCGACGATGTCTTCTTTGCACAACACGCCCGAACCTTCGATCTCGGTACGACCGATACGACGGTTGAACTTCATCCGGCCGACCGCAGACAGGTCATAGCGCTCAGGGCTGAAGAACAGGTTGTTGAACAGGGTTTCGGCAGCGTCTTTGGTTGGCGGCTCGCCAGGACGCATCATGCGATAGATCTCGACCAGCGCTTCCAATTGGTTGCTGGTGGAGTCGATCTTCAGAGTGTCGGAGACGAACGGACCGCAGTCGATATCGTTGGTGTACAGAGTTTCGATGCGAACAACCTGAGACTTGGCGATTTTTGCCAGGATCTCGGTGTTCAGCTCGGTATTGCACTCTGCCAGGATTTCGCCGGTTGCCGGATGCACGATGACCTTGGCGGTAGTGCGACCCAGGACGTAGTCCAGAGGCACTTGCAGCTCTTTGATCCCTGCTTTTTCCAACTGGTTGATGTGGCGAGCAGTAATACGACGACCTTGCTCGACAATAACCTTGCCTTTGTCATCCAGGATATCCAGGACAGCAATTTCACCACGCAGGCGCTGAGGCACCAGTTCCAGGCTGAGGTTTTCACCTTGCACGTGGAAGACGTTGGTGGTGTAGAACGCGTCCAGCACTTCTTCAGTGGTATAGCCCAACGCGCGCAGCAGTACCGATGCAGGCAGCTTGCGACGACGGTCGATACGCACGAACACGCAGTCTTTCGGGTCGAACTCGAAGTCAAGCCACGAACCGCGGTAAGGAATGATGCGCGCGGAGTACAGCAGTTTGCCGGAGCTGTGCGTCTTGCCACGATCGTGGTCGAAGAACACGCCCGGGGAACGGTGCAGCTGGGAAACGATTACACGCTCGGTACCGTTGATTACGAAGGTACCGTTCTCAGTCATCAGGGGAATTTCACCCATGTAGACTTCTTGCTCTTTGATGTCCTTGATCGCTTTGTTCGACGATTCTTTGTCGAAAATGATCAGGCGCACTTTTACCCGCAAAGGTACGGCGTAAGTCACACCGCGCAATACGCATTCTTTGACATCAAATGCCGGTTCGCCCAGGCGATAACCGACGTACTCCAGCGCAGCATTGCCGGAGTAGCTGATGATCGGGAAAACGGATTTGAAGGCCGCATGCAGGCCCACGTCGCGGAACTGATCTTTAGTCGCTCCCGCCTGCAAGAATTCACGATACGAATCCAGCTGGATTGCCAGGAGATACGGCACATCCATGACGTCCGGCAACTTGCTAAAGTCCTTGCGGATACGTTTTTTCTCAGTATATGAGTAAGCCATCAGCGTTCCCCAGCTTGGTCACCTGCTTGTTTGGCCCCTCCCGACGGGAGCAGCCAGAAAATCGTGCAAACCCCATGGTTTGCGCCACCGCATCGGGTGGTTACAGCTCGTTACCAGCACCGACCCAGTCGGCTGCCAATAACGGAAAAAGGCCGGTGGCAAGAGCCACCAGCCATCAGCCTTTCGCTTAACGCTCGGGCTGGAGGTGCAAAGTCGATGCTTACTTCAGCTCGACTTTAGCGCCTGCTTCTTCCAGAGTGGCTTTTGCTTTGTCAGCTGCGTCTTTCGAAACAGCTTCCAGAACGATGCCAGGAGCGCCGTCAACTACAGCCTTGGCTTCTTTCAGGCCCAGACCGGTCAGTTCACGTACTGCCTTGATCACGTTAACTTTCTTCTCGCCAGCTTCGGTCAGCATGACGTTGAATTCAGTTTGTTCTTCAACAACAGCGGCAGCAGCAGCTGGACCAGCCGATGCAGCAGCAGCGGTAACACCGAAGGTTTCTTCCATCGATTTGATCAGCTCAACGATTTCCACTACGGATTTCTGGCCGATTGCTTCGATGATTTGTTCGTTAGTCAGAGACATGACTCAATTCCTGAATTGGGGGACGGCCTACGCGACCATCGAAATAAACAAAAAACGCGAGAAGTTGACGAGCCTTAGGCTGCAGCAGCTTCTTTCTGGTCGCGAATTGCCGCCAGAGTACGAGCCAATTTGCTGGTAGCGCCTTGAATCACGCTCATCAGCTGGGAAATTGCTTCGTCACGGGTCGGCAGAGTTGCCAGTACGTCGATCTGATTAGCTGCGAGGAACTTGCCCTCGAACGCAGCTGCCTTGATCTCGAACTTGTCCTGACCCTTGGCAAACTCTTTGAAGATACGGGCAGCAGCGCCCGGATGTTCGTTCGAGAATGCAATCAGGGTCGGGCCGGTGAACACGTCATTGAGAACACTGTATTCAGTGTCAGCAACAGCGCGCTTGAGCAGGGTGTTACGTACAACACGTACGTAAACGCCAGCTTCACGAGCCTCTTTACGGAGTCCGGTCATTGCGCCTACTGTTACGCCACGGGCATCAACCACGACAGCGGACAGAGCGACTTTGGCAGCCTCGTTGACTTCAGCGACGATGGCCTTCTTGTCTTCGAGTTTAATTGCCACGGGTTTAACTCCTGCTTGTTACCGTTTCATCCAACCGAAGCCGGATGTCGTTTTGGTGTCTGATTCGGTAAGGAACCGGGAGCACCATCTGCGTAGGCTTGAGGTTTAAGACTTGCGTCGCCTACGGTCTTGGATAGCCCCCGCCAGGCAGGGACCCCAATCTTTCAATTGGCGCAATCGCTTGCGCCAACCTGTGTCTTACGCGTCGAGCGAGCCTTGGTCGATGACCAGACCTGGACCCATGGTGGTGCTCAGGGTAACGCGCTTGACGTAAATACCTTTCGAGGAAGCTGGCTTGATACGCTTCAGATCAGCGATCAGGGCTTCAACGTTTTCCTTCAGCTTGACGGCGTCGAAGCCGACTTTGCCAACGGAGGTGTGGATGATGCCGTTTTTGTCGGTGCGATAACGAACCTGACCAGCCTTGGCGTTTTTAACCGCGGTAGCTACGTCTGGAGTTACAGTGCCGACTTTAGGGTTAGGCATGAGGCCGCGTGGGCCCAGGATCTGACCCAACTGACCAACAACGCGCATGGCATCCGGGGATGCGATAACTACGTCATAGTTCAGGTCGCCGCCTTTCATTTCGGCAGCCAGGTCGTCCATACCTACACGGTCAGCGCCGGCAGCCAGAGCGGCCTCGGCAGCTGGACCCTGGGTGAAGACAGCAACGCGAACAGTCTTGCCAGTGCCGTGTGGCAGCACAGTAGCGCTACGAACGACCTGGTCGGATTTACGCGGGTCAACACCCAGGTTCACAGCAACGTCGAACGACTCGCTGAACTTGACAGTCGACAGCTCAGCCAGCAGAGCAGCAGCGTCTACAAAGTTGTAGGACTTGCCTGCTTCGATTTTGCCGGCGATAGCCTTTTGACGCTTGGTCAACTTAGCCATTACACACCCTCCACGTTAAGGCCCATGCTACGAGCAGAACCGGCGATAGTACGCACGGCTGCTTCCATATCAGCTGCAGTCAGATCCGCGTTTTTGGTTTTCGCGATTTCTTCCAGCTGAGCACGGGTCACGGTGCCAACCTTAACGGTGTTCGGACGAGCGGAACCGCTAGTCAGACCAGCAGCCTTCTTCAGAAGAACCGAAGCAGGTGTGGATTTGGTTTCGAAAGTGAAGCTACGGTCGCTGTAGACAGTGATGATCACTGGAGTCGGCAGACCTGGCTCAATACCCTGAGTACGGGCGTTGAAAGCCTTGCAGAATTCCATGATATTCACGCCGTGCTGACCCAGAGCAGGACCAACAGGTGGGCTTGGGTTAGCCTGAGCGGCCTTCACTTGCAGCTTGATGTAAGCGGTAATCTTCTTGGCCATGAGGCACTCCAATTACGGGTTCGAACGCCTCGAAAGGCTCCCCGGTTACTTGCGCGTTTATCCCAGTGACGACAAAACCCCACAGCCTAGGGCTGCGGGGTTGGGATGCTTGCTCAGCTAGACCTTTTCGACCTGGCTGAACTCTAGCTCTACCGGAGTAGAGCGACCGAAAATGAGCACTGCCACTTGGATCCGGCTCTTCTCGTAGTTAACTTCTTCAACCGTGCCAGTAAAATCAGCAAACGGTCCGTCATTGACACGCACCGACTCGCCTGGCTCGAACAACGTCTTCGGCTTCGGCTTGTCGCTACCATCAGCAACGCGACGCAGAATCGCTTCTGCCTCTTTATCCGTGATCGGTGCAGGCTTATCAGCGGTACCGCCAATGAAACCCATCACCCGAGGAGTATCCTTGACCAAGTGCCAAGTACCCTCGTTCATGTCCATCTGGACCAGCACATAACCTGGGAAGAACTTGCGCTCGCTTTTGCGTTTCTGGCCATTACGCATTTCAACCACTTCTTCAGTGGGAACCAGAATTTCGCCAAAGCCATCTTCCATGCCAGCCAGCTTTACGCGCTCTACCAACGAGCGCATGACATGCTTCTCGTAACCGGAGTAAGCATGCACAACGTACCAACGCTTAGCCACGGGACACCCTTAGCCGACAATCAAGGAAACAAGCCAGCCGAGCAGGGAATCAAGCCCCCACAACAGCAACGCCATAACCAGGACAACAGCCACAACAATCAGTGTGGTCTGCGTGGTTTCTTGGCGAGTTGGCCATACGACTTTACGAATCTCGGTGCGAGCTTCCTTCACCAGTACAAAGAAAGACTTGCCCTTGACTGTCTGCAGGCCTACAAAGGCAGCTACAGCAGCAATGACAAGCAAAGCAAGTACGCGGTACAGGATCGGCGAAGCAGAGTAATACTGATTGCCAACAACGCCAACAACCACCAAAGCGACTACTACTAGCCACTTGAGCAGATCGAAGCGAGAGCCTTGAGCTTCAGCTTTAGGAGTCATCTATGAAGATCCTGTGAAAAGAAAGCCAGACACACCAAGTGAATCTGGCAGGTCAGGAGGGAATCGAACCCCCAACCTACGGTTTTGGAGACCGTCGCTCTGCCAATTGAGCTACTGACCTAAAACAAAATCAGGCCGACCATTATGCCGGCCCGAAAAAGACATTACAACAACTTACTCGATGACTTTTGCTACGACACCAGCGCCGACGGTACGACCGCCCTCACGGATAGCGAAACGCAGGCCATCTTCCATCGCAATGGTTTTGATCAGGGTAACGGTCATCTGAACGTTGTCACCTGGCATCACCATTTCAACACCTTCTGGCAGCTCGCAGTTACCAGTCACGTCAGTTGTACGAAAGTAGAACTGTGGACGGTAGCCTTTGAAGAATGGCGTATGACGACCACCTTCTTCCTTGCTCAGAACATAAACCTCAGCAGTGAACTTGGTATGCGGCTTGACAGTGCCAGGCTTGACCAGAACCTGGCCACGCTCAACATCATCACGCTTGGTACCGCGCAGCAGAACGCCGCAGTTCTCGCCTGCACGACCTTCGTCGAGCAGCTTGCGGAACATCTCAACACCAGTACAAGTAGTTTTGACAGTGTCACGAAGACCAACAATCTCAACTTCTTCCTGAATGCGGACAATGCCACGCTCAACACGACCAGTCACAACAGTGCCGCGACCGGAGATCGAGAACACATCCTCGATCGGCATCAGGAACGGCTTATCAATAGCACGCTCAGGCTGCGGAATATAGCTATCCAGGGTCTCGACCAACTTCTTGACGGCAGTAGTGCCCATCTCGTTGTCGTCTTGACCATTCAGCGCCATCAGCGCCGAACCGATGATGATCGGAGTGTCGTCACCCGGGAAATCGTAAGTGCTCAGCAGATCGCGCACTTCCATCTCAACCAGTTCCAGCAACTCAGCATCATCAACCATGTCAGCCTTGTTCAGGAAGACCACGATGTATGGAACGCCAACCTGACGGGACAACAGGATGTGCTCACGGGTTTGCGGCATCGGACCATCCGCGGCCGAGCAAACCAGAATCGCACCATCCATCTGCGCAGCACCGGTAATCATGTTTTTTACGTAGTCAGCGTGACCTGGACAGTCAACGTGCGCGTAGTGACGCACAGCCGAATCGTACTCAACGTGAGCAGTGTTAATGGTGATGCCACGAGCTTTTTCTTCTGGGGCGCTATCGATCTTGTCGAAGTCAACCTTTGCCGAACCGAATACTTCGGAGCAGACACGGGTCAGAGCGGCGGTCAAGGTCGTTTTGCCATGGTCTACGTGACCAATGGTTCCAACGTTGACGTGCGGCTTGTTACGTTCGAACTTTTCCTTAGCCATCGAAATCACCCCTAGCAGAAGAATTAAGCAAGTACTCTCAGCCATTAAAACAAAGGCAGATATTTTCATATCTGCCTTGTTATATGGAGCTCTTGAGCGGATTTGAACCGCTGACCTCACCCTTACCAAGGGTGTGCTCTACCAACTGAGCTACAAGAGCGTAACACTTTGCAGGACCTGCAAACTTGGAGCGGGTAGCGGGAATCGAACCCGCATCATCAGCTTGGAAGGCTGAGGTTCTACCACTAAACTATACCCGCGGAGCTTGCAGCTCTCGCTAAAAATGGTGGAGGGGGAAGGATTCGAACCTTCGAAGTCGTAGACGTCAGATTTACAGTCTGATCCCTTTGGCCGCTCGGGAACCCCTCCTAAGCGAGCCGGCATTCTATATCATGCCAGCCTTCTGTCAAGCATTTTCTCATTAAAAACCTGAGGTTAGCTGCGTTGACCTCGCTTCACACTGCCAACCGTTAAAGGTCTTCACTGCGAAGCGGGCGCCATTCTATGCAAACTATTCGGCGGGTGCAACCCCCTCGCACGGCATTATTTTATGTTTTAACTCATTGAATTCTTTAGAAAGGTTTTGCAACTGTGAATCACCCAGCAAACGCCGGCTTTCTGGTGCCACACGCACCCAGTAACCATCAGACTCGGCAGGGGGCCTCAGCAAGGACTCGAACTTGATTTCCATGCCACTCAATCGCCGCTCGACCGCCTGAGCCGCTTCCTGACGAGTAAAACCGCCAAGATAGAGGCATCCATCATCTGCCTGGGCAGGCTTTCCTTTATCACGAGCCGCGTCAGTCGTTTCACTCAACAAGCGAATGTCCTGCTGCGACCCCCGATACAAACTCAAAGGGGTTACATCCTTTGCGCGCAGAGGAGCCTCTTGTTGGTGCCAGATGTAATAGAACACATTAAGAACAAGCAGCAGCAGAAACAACCAACGCATAAAAACCTCAGGACAAGGGACACGCCATCGCCAAACCTACAAATACCAGGTCTGGAACCACCCTGGCTTCGGGCACAATCTCGGAGACCAGATCAGCATCCCCGCCAGTCAGAAAGACTGCGAAATCATCCCCCCAATAACTGCGCGCCAACTCAAGCTGAGTCAGGACAAACCCTCTCAACATCAGCAAACAACCTCGCTCGACCGCCTCGACGGTTGTACGCCCAGGAACAAGACTCTCCAAAGCGCGCCCGGCAGCAAGATCTCCATAGCGAATTCTACGGGTATGGGTACGCAGCTGGTTGCGCATCAAAGGCATCCCCGGACAGATAAATCCTCCGAGATGCTCGCCATCCCCTGCAATAAAGTCAGCCGTAACGGCCGTACCAAAGTCGAGCACCAGACAAGCACCCGAAGCTAGATGAAATCCTCCGAGCATTGCAAGCCAGCGATCAAGCCCTAGCCGCTCGAACTCCTCATAGCCATTTCGAACCCCGGACATCTCGCGAGCCGGTGCCGCGCACACCACAGAAACGCCGAAAGCCTCGGTCAGCAGAGAAATCAGCGCACTGGTTTCTTCGGCGGTTCTGACACTGACTAAGCGACAATGTATGAGAGCGAGCCCCTCGAGCCCTTTCAAGCTCTCCAGCAAGGCGAGATCCGAATCAACAACCCCCTCGCCAACTACCCGCCGGACATCCTCGCCGAGTACACGCCACTTGATGAAACTGTTTCCGCAATCGAGCTCAAGAATCATCACGCAACCTCAGGCTGAGCTCGCCACCACTAAAGATCTTCTCCACACCATTCACCTTCAAGCGCAGGGCACCCTGACCATCGATACCCAGGACTTCGCCATCTATTTGATTAACACCGGCGATCAACGACACCGCCCGGCCCTGCCATAGATGATTTTGCTCCCACTCCGCCTGGATAGCCGGAAATCCGCCGGTCTGGTGGCGATTTAAATAGGTCTGGAGCATCAACCCTAGCTCCGCAACCAGATGATTGCGATCAACAGCCTTACCCGACTCGAGGCGCATGGACGTCCATTGCTGATCAACCTCATCGGTCATCTGCATGTTCACATTTATTCCGACACCGATCACCACGTGACACACATCAGCAGGATCCCCCACTAATTCGAGCAGTATTCCCGCAATCTTTTGCTGACCCACCAGAACATCATTCGGCCACTTCAAGCCCACACCTGAAATACCAATCCCTCGCAAGGCTTGCATTACGGCAAGCCCGACAACCAGACTCAAGCCTTCCAACTGCCGCATCCCGCCATCAATGCGCAGCACGAGACTGTAATAGATGTTCTCCGCAAATGGGCTCACCCATTTGCGCCCGCGTCGTCCGCGACCGGCCGTTTGCCGCTCAGCGAGCACCAGAAAGGGCGCAGGCTGGCCGCGCTCGATAGCGCGTAAGGCTTCAGCGTTGGTGGAGTCAATTGAGTCGAAGACTAGAATGGGCCACTCACAAGAAGGCGCCCGCGCGCTTATTTCCGCAGGATCAAGCAGTGTCAACGGCGCAGCCAGTTGATAGCCGCGACCGCGTACTTTGTGGATGGACAAACCGAGCTCAGCTTCCAAGTGCTGAAGCTGCTTCCATACAGCGCTACGACTGACGCCCAAGGCAGCGCCCAGGGCTTGGCCCGAATGGAATCGACCATCCTTAAGAAGCTTTAACAACGTCAGCATGCAAGTCTCGCCTCACAATGAGGCCCGCATGATAGCCATGCCCCGGGCTGTTGCATAGAAACCCCTACGAGCGAGATTTTCCTGCGGACAAAACAAAACCCCTACCTGCAGATGCAGATAGGGGTTTCGGAATTTGATCTTGACGATGACCTA
>NZ_JAMYDU010000049.1 GCF_024138395.1 Pseudomonas mandelii | reverse complement strand
TCGGCGATGCATCGTTTCACTGCTGAGTTCGGGATGGGATCAGGTGGTTCCAATGCTCTATGGTCGTCAAGAAATTCGGGTACCGAACCGTCTTTCGACGCTTCAGCAAATTGGGTATGCGATAGTTTGTGTGTTTTACTCGAACTTTCGGTTCGTTTCGTCTTCACACACCGCAATCTGGTGCCTTTTCAGGTCAGCAAATTGCTTGGGTGTTATATGGTCAAGCCTCACGGGCAATTAGTATTGGTTAGCTCAACGCCTCACAGCGCTTACACACCCAACCTATCAACGTCGTAGTCTTCGACGGCCCTTCAGGGGACTCAAGGTCCCAGTGAGATCTCATCTTGAGGCTAGTTTCCCGCTTAGATGCTTTCAGCGGTTATCTATTCCGAACATAGCTACCCGGCAATGCCACTGGCGTGACAACCGGAACACCAGAGGTTCGTCCACTCCGGTCCTCTCGTACTAGGAGCAGCCCCTCTCAAATCTCAAACGTCCACGGCAGATAGGGACCGAACTGTCTCACGACGTTCTAAACCCAGCTCGCGTACCACTTTAAATGGCGAACAGCCATACCCTTGGGACCGGCTTCAGCCCCAGGATGTGATGAGCCGACATCGAGGTGCCAAACACCGCCGTCGATATGAACTCTTGGGCGGTATCAGCCTGTTATCCCCGGAGTACCTTTTATCCGTTGAGCGATGGCCCTTCCATACAGAACCACCGGATCACTAAGACCTACTTTCGTACCTGCTCGACGTGTCTGTCTCGCAGTCAAGCGCGCTTTTGCCTTTATACTCTACGACCGATTTCCGACCGGTCTGAGCGCACCTTCGTACTCCTCCGTTACTCTTTAGGAGGAGACCGCCCCAGTCAAACTACCCACCATACACTGTCCTCGATCCGGATAACGGACCTGAGTTAGAACCTCAAAGTTGCCAGGGTGGTATTTCAAGGTTGGCTCCACGCGAACTGGCGTCCACGCTTCAAAGCCTCCCACCTATCCTACACAAGCAAATTCAAAGTCCAGTGCAAAGCTATAGTAAAGGTTCACGGGGTCTTTCCGTCTAGCCGCGGATACACTGCATCTTCACAGCGATTTCAATTTCACTGAGTCTCGGGTGGAGACAGCGCCGCCATCGTTACGCCATTCGTGCAGGTCGGAACTTACCCGACAAGGAATTTCGCTACCTTAGGACCGTTATAGTTACGGCCGCCGTTTACCGGGGCTTCGATCAAGAGCTTCGCGTTAGCTAACCCCATCAATTAACCTTCCGGCACCGGGCAGGCGTCACACCCTATACGTCCACTTTCGTGTTTGCAGAGTGCTGTGTTTTTAATAAACAGTCGCAGCGGCCTGGTATCTTCGACCGGCGTGGGCTTACGCAGTAAATGCTTCACCCTCACCGGCGCACCTTCTCCCGAAGTTACGGTGCCATTTTGCCTAGTTCCTTCACCCGAGTTCTCTCAAGCGCCTTGGTATTCTCTACCCAACCACCTGTGTCGGTTTGGGGTACGGTTCCTGGTTACCTGAAGCTTAGAAGCTTTTCTTGGAAGCATGGCATCAACCACTTCGTGTTCCAAAGGAACACTCGTCATCAGCTCTCGGCCTTAAGATCCCGGATTTACCTAAGATCTCAGCCTACCACCTTAAACTTGGACAACCAACGCCAAGCTGGCCTAGCCTTCTCCGTCCCTCCATCGCAATAACCAGAAGTACAGGAATATTAACCTGTTTTCCATCGACTACGCTTTTCAGCCTCGCCTTAGGGACCGACTAACCCTGCGTCGATTAACGTTGCGCAGGAAACCTTGGTCTTTCGGCGTGGGTGTTTTTCACACCCATTGTCGTTACTCATGTCAGCATTCGCACTTCTGATACCTCCAGCAAGCTTCTCAACTCACCTTCACAGGCTTACAGAACGCTCCTCTACCGCATCACCTAAGTGATACCCGTAGCTTCGGTGTATGGTTTGAGCCCCGTTACATCTTCCGCGCAGGCCGACTCGACTAGTGAGCTATTACGCTTTCTTTAAAGGGTGGCTGCTTCTAAGCCAACCTCCTAGCTGTCTAAGCCTTCCCACATCGTTTCCCACTTAACCATAACTTTGGGACCTTAGCTGACGGTCTGGGTTGTTTCCCTTTTCACGACGGACGTTAGCACCCGCCGTGTGTCTCCCATGCTCGGCACTTGTAGGTATTCGGAGTTTGCATCGGTTTGGTAAGTCGGGATGACCCCCTAGCCGAAACAGTGCTCTACCCCCTACAGTGATACATGAGGCGCTACCTAAATAGCTTTCGAGGAGAACCAGCTATCTCCGAGCTTGATTAGCCTTTCACTCCGATCCACAGGTCATCCGCTAACTTTTCAACGGTAGTCGGTTCGGTCCTCCAGTTAGTGTTACCCAACCTTCAACCTGCCCATGGATAGATCGCCCGGTTTCGGGTCTATTCCCAGCGACTAGACGCCCTATTAAGACTCGCTTTCGCTACGCCTCCCCTATTCGGTTAAGCTCGCCACTGAAAATAAGTCGCTGACCCATTATACAAAAGGTACGCAGTCACCCAACAAAGTGGGCTCCCACTGCTTGTACGCATACGGTTTCAGGATCTATTTCACTCCCCTCTCCGGGGTTCTTTTCGCCTTTCCCTCACGGTACTAGTTCACTATCGGTCAGTCAGTAGTATTTAGCCTTGGAGGATGGTCCCCCCATATTCAGACAAAGTTTCTCGTGCTCCGTCCTACTCGATTTCATGACCAAGAGATTTTCGCGTACAGGGCTATCACCCACTATGGCCGCACTTTCCAGAGCGTTCCGCTAATCTCAAAGCCACTTAAGGGCTAGTCCCCGTTCGCTCGCCACTACTAAGGGAATCTCGGTTGATTTCTTTTCCTCAGGGTACTTAGATGTTTCAGTTCCCCTGGTTCGCTTCTTAAGCCTATGTATTCAGCTTAAGATACCTAACTTATGTTAGGTGGGTTCCCCCATTCAGACATCTCCGGATCAAAGTCTGTTTGCCGACTCCCCGAAGCTTTTCGCAGGCTACCACGTCTTTCATCGCCTCTGACTGCCAAGGCATCCACCGTATGCGCTTCTTCACTTGACCATATAACCCCAAGCAATCTGGTTATACTGTGAAGACGACATTCGCCGAAAATTCGCGATTAAACTCACAAATTTTACCTTAGCCTGATCACCACCAGTGAAAGTGGCCATCAGTCTATCTTTCTATCACATACCCAAATTTTTAAAGAACGATCTAATCAAAGACTAGAAATCAACATTCATCACCGTCTTGGTGGAATGCTCATTTCTAAGCTTTCAACAAACAGAAGCAGTAGTGGTGGAGCCAAACGGGATCGAACCGTTGACCTCCTGCGTGCAAGGCAGGCGCTCTCCCAGCTGAGCTATGGCCCCGTATTTCTACAGGCGTTTCCCACACAAAATTGGTGGGTCTGGGCAGATTCGAACTGCCGACCTCACCCTTATCAGGGGTGCGCTCTAACCAACTGAGCTACAGACCCAATTTCGGGCTGCTTCTTATCGTCTTCTTCAATGAATCAAGCAATTCGTGTGGGAACTTATGGAGCAGCTGATGTCGTCGATTAAGGAGGTGATCCAGCCGCAGGTTCCCCTACGGCTACCTTGTTACGACTTCACCCCAGTCATGAATCACACCGTGGTAACCGTCCTCCCGAAGGTTAGACTAGCTACTTCTGGTGCAACCCACTCCCATGGTGTGACGGGCGGTGTGTACAAGGCCCGGGAACGTATTCACCGCGACATTCTGATTCGCGATTACTAGCGATTCCGACTTCACGCAGTCGAGTTGCAGACTGCGATCCGGACTACGATCGGTTTTCTGGGATTAGCTCCACCTCGCGGCTTGGCAACCCTCTGTACCGACCATTGTAGCACGTGTGTAGCCCAGGCCGTAAGGGCCATGATGACTTGACGTCATCCCCACCTTCCTCCGGTTTGTCACCGGCAGTCTCCTTAGAGTGCCCACCATTACGTGCTGGTAACTAAGGACAAGGGTTGCGCTCGTTACGGGACTTAACCCAACATCTCACGACACGAGCTGACGACAGCCATGCAGCACCTGTCTCAATGTTCCCGAAGGCACCAATCCATCTCTGGAAAGTTCATTGGATGTCAAGGCCTGGTAAGGTTCTTCGCGTTGCTTCGAATTAAACCACATGCTCCACCGCTTGTGCGGGCCCCCGTCAATTCATTTGAGTTTTAACCTTGCGGCCGTACTCCCCAGGCGGTCAACTTAATGCGTTAGCTGCGCCACTAAGAGCTCAAGGCTCCCAACGGCTAGTTGACATCGTTTACGGCGTGGACTACCAGGGTATCTAATCCTGTTTGCTCCCCACGCTTTCGCACCTCAGTGTCAGTATCAGTCCAGGTGGTCGCCTTCGCCACTGGTGTTCCTTCCTATATCTACGCATTTCACCGCTACACAGGAAATTCCACCACCCTCTACCATACTCTAGCTCGTCAGTTTTGAATGCAGTTCCCAGGTTGAGCCCGGGGCTTTCACATCCAACTTAACGAACCACCTACGCGCGCTTTACGCCCAGTAATTCCGATTAACGCTTGCACCCTCTGTATTACCGCGGCTGCTGGCACAGAGTTAGCCGGTGCTTATTCTGTCGGTAACGTCAAAACAGATACGTATTAGGTAACTGCCCTTCCTCCCAACTTAAAGTGCTTTACAATCCGAAGACCTTCTTCACACACGCGGCATGGCTGGATCAGGCTTTCGCCCATTGTCCAATATTCCCCACTGCTGCCTCCCGTAGGAGTCTGGACCGTGTCTCAGTTCCAGTGTGACTGATCATCCTCTCAGACCAGTTACGGATCGTCGCCTTGGTGAGCCATTACCTCACCAACTAGCTAATCCGACCTAGGCTCATCTGATAGCGCAAGGCCCGAAGGTCCCCTGCTTTCTCCCGTAGGACGTATGCGGTATTAGCGTCCGTTTCCGAGCGTTATCCCCCACTACCAGGCAGATTCCTAGGCATTACTCACCCGTCCGCCGCTCTCAAGAGGTGCAAGCACCTCTCTACCGCTCGACTTGCATGTGTTAGGCCTGCCGCCAGCGTTCAATCTGAGCCATGATCAAACTCTTCAGTTCAAACATCTTTGGGTTTTTAAGAAACCCTAAACTTGGCTCAGCAATCGTTGGTTACATCTTTGATTTCTCGCGGAGCAACTTGTGATGCTGATAATCTTGTTGACTATCAGTCTGACTCCACAAGCACCCACACGAATTGCTTGATTCAGTTGTTAAAGAGCGGTTGGTTAAGAGCTTTCGTCTCAACCGAGGCGCGCATTCTACAGCAGCCTCTGTTGCTGTCAAGCGGTTATTTTCAGAAGTTTTCAAAGTTTCCTTTGCAACTTCAACCACTTGCGCTTTCGATCTCTCGTTAGCGGGAGGCGAATTCTACAGCGTTACTCGCTGCTGTCAACACCTCTTTTTCTCCGCTTTCGACCGAGA
>NZ_JAMYDU010000048.1 GCF_024138395.1 Pseudomonas mandelii | reverse complement strand
CAGGGCAGCGACGTAACCCTCATCGCCGGCAAAGACCTGAACAACGCCGGCACCCTGCGCGCCAGCCAGAACCTGGATGCGACGGCCAAGAATGATCTGGTGAGCAGCGGGTTGCTGGAAACCGGCAATCGCCTCGACTTGCAGGCAGACAACAACATAGTCAACAAGGCCGGCGGCATCATCGCCGGTCGTGACGTCTCGCTCACCGCCACCCGTGGCGACGTGATCAACGAACGCACCGTCACCACCCACGAAAGTGGTACGGGTTACACCAACGAACGCACGGACTTCGTCAACAGCGCCGCCCGCATCGAAGCCGCCAACGCGCTGACCCTCAACGCCGGGCGCGACGTCAACAACACTGGTGGCGTGCTGAAAAGTGGAGCCGACACCACGATCAATGCCGGTCGTGACGTCAACATCGTTTCCGCCGAACAGATCGTCGATCATGAGGTAGGCACACACCATGATCAAACCATCACCCAATATGGTTCAGACGTTGATGTGGGGCGGGACCTGAAGGTAAATGCCGGTCGGGATCTCACCGTTATCGCCAGTCAGATCGATGCCAAACGTGACGTCAGTATGAGCGCAGTCGGTGACCTGACACTGGCCTCTGCGGCGGATGAACAGCACTCTTTTAGCCAAAACAAAAAGTTCACCAGTCAGGAAGACCATGTCAGGCAGGTGTCTAGCACTGTCAATGCGGGGGGCAGCGTTGCCCTCAATGCGGGCAAGAATCTAGACCTGATTGCCAGTCGGGTGAGTGCTGGGGATGAGGCCTATTTGTTTGCTGGCGATGATGTGAATCTGGAAACAGCGGATAACGTCGACTACTCCTATTACTCGAAAACCAAGAAGGGTTCATTCGGCAAGAAAAAGTCGACGATGACCGAAACCGACAGCGTCATATCTGTCAGTTCGAGTGTCGAGGCAGGGAATAAGTTAGTGATCTCTGCCGGGCAGGATTTCAACGCCACCGGCGCCAAGCTGAACAGCGATGGGACATTGCTCGCTACCGCTGGCCGCGACATCAATCTCGATGCCGCCGAAGACTACGCAAGCCAGGCTAACGCATCGTCTAAAAAGGGATGGTCCTCCAGCAAGTCCAGCAGCTCGGAAGTCACGCAGACCCGCTTGAACAGCACTGAGCTGGTCGCAAAAAACATCGAGCTGAAAGCCGATAATGACATCTCGCTGACGGCCGCTGCACTGCGTGCTGAAGAGGCGGTGAAACTCACCGCCGGCAACGACGTATTGATTGGTGCGGGCGAGGAAACTCAAACAACCGAACAGGCGAAAAGCTCCAGCAAGGCCAGTGCAACGTTTACGGGTTTGCTGTCTTCCACACAAAAATCGCAACAAGGGAAAACGACCTCAACCCAAAGCATTGGCAGTGATATCAGTGGCGGCAGCATTCAAATCAAGAGTGGCCGCGACACTGTTGTTGAGGGCAGTACGCTGGTGGCCGACAAAAACATCGGCATTGATGCCGGTCGCAATCTTGAGATCACTAGCGCTGAAAATACCGAGACTTCGAGCTCAAAATCCGGCAGTAAAAAAGTCGGTGAAATAGGCTCCTGGTGGCAGGGTGCGACAGGGATCGTCAAGCAGAAAGAAGCCGATCAATACACCGCTACCCGCCAGTCGGGCAGCCAGATCGCATCGCTGGGCGGCAATATCAGCCTCACGGCGGGTGACCATTACACTCAAACAGCCAGTCAGTTAGTCACACCTCAGGGTGATATCGGCATTACCGCCAAGCATGTCGATATCGAGGCCGGTTTCGACACCCTCAACTCCACTAAAACCGCCAGTACCAGCCGTACTGCCATCGGCGGAACGGTGAGTGTTCCGCTGCTTGATGCTTTGCGGGGCATTCAGCAGATGGGCGAAGCGGCGCAGAAAACCAGTGATGATCGGATGGTCGCGTTGGCTGCCATGAATGCGGCCATGAGTGCAAAGCAGGCTATGGATGCCGGGCAGGCATTGATGGAGAGCCCGAAAACCGGGATCAAGATCAGCGTCAATCTAAGTGACAGCCGCAGTCATAGTGAAAGCAGCCAAAGCGGTCGCAATGTAGTAGGCAGCGATGTAGTGGCTGGCGGTAACGTCAAGGTCGTTGCCACTGGTGATGGTGCGAACAGCAATATCAACGTAGTCGGCAGCCGGATCGAGGGCGGCGGCGATGTCAGCTTGAAGGCTGACGGTGAAATTAACCTACTGTCGGCGCAAAACACGGCGCATCAGGAAAGCACCAACAGCAACAGCGGCTGGAGTGCCGGGATTGGGTTCAGCTTCGGTGGGGCGCAGAACGGCTTCTCGCTGGACTTGGCGGCGAATGCCGGGCGCGGCAATGCTGACGGCGACGACGTCACCCAGACCAACACGTATATCAAGGGTGGTAAGAGCGTCAATCTGGAGAGTGGTGGGGACACGAACATCAAAGGCGGGGTCGTATCCGCTGACCAGGTCAAGGTCAAAGTGGGCGGCGATCTGAACATTGAGAGCCGGCAGGACACTAGCACCTACACCTCCAAACAAGAGAGCGCGAACGTCGGTGTCAGCATTTGTGTTCCCCCATTCTGTTATGGCACCAGCAGTGTCAGTGGTGGCATCGCAGCGCAAAACATGCAAAGCGAGTACGCCAGTGTTAGCGAGCAATCGGGCATCAAGGCGGGTAATGGCGGATTCCAGGTAGAGGTCACCGGCAATACCGACCTCAAGGGAGCAGTTATCGCCAGTACCGACAAAGCGGTAGCTGATGGCAAAAACACCCTGAGCACCGGAACACTCACCAGCTCCGACATCAAGAACAAGGCTGAGTACGATGCCACCAGCATTAACCTGAGCGGTGGTTACGGCGGTGACATGGGCCGTGATGGAAATGGCAATGCCAGCGCCACCGCTAACCCAAATGGTCCGAAGGTGCCGAGTAAAGATGGGTTTAGTGTTTCCACACCGGTCGTGCTGTACGCCGGTGACAGTTCCAGCAGCATCACCCACAGCGGGATTAGTGGCGCAGCGATCACCATCACTAATACCGTCAAGCAGCAGGAGTTGACCGGTCAGACGGCAGAGCAGGCAATTGCTGCAATCAATACTGATGTCTCCAGCGATCGTGACGGCAGCAACACGCTCAAACCGATTTTCGACGCGCAAGAAATCGGCGTGGACTTTGAGATTGTTGGCAAGTTTGTGCAGAACGTTTCTCAGTACATCGAGAGTCGTGCGCGGGAAATCGACCAGATGAAGGAGCAGGCCAATAAGGAAAAGGCTGCTGCTAATAATGAGACGTTGCCTATCGCGGAGCGGATAGCCCACCACGAGAACTACCTGCAGCTCAATCAGCAGATCAAGGAAGTCGGCGATAACTGGGGGGCGGGTGGCACTTACCGGCAAATCGCAACAGCCCTGGTTGCCGGGATCAGCGGAAATGTGGCCGGCAGTGGCGCCCAGTTCGCGCAAAACATGGTGGTCAACTACGTCCAGCAGCAAGGCTCGGCGTACATCGGCGAACTGGTGAAAAAGGGCCTCAAGGAAGGCAGCCCGGAACACGCGGCCCTGCATGCAATTCTCGGTTGTGCTGGCGCGGCTGCCAGCAACCAGAGCTGCTCGGCTGGTGCCTTGGGTGGTTCTGCCGCCAGCGTGTTGGCGGGTCTGTTCGCCGATTCCGATCCGAATGAAACCGCGGTAGAGCGAGAAGCCAAACGCAACATCATCACCAGCCTGGTGACCGGTATTGCTGCTATGAGCAATCCGAACGGTGCGGCTACCGCGAATAACGCGGCTACGGCGAACGTCGATAACAACTGGTTGGCGACGCAGCAGTACGTTCAGGCAAAGAAAGAGATCGATGCCGAACCTAATCCGCTTAAGAAACTGGCGATCGCTCTAAAGTGGCAGATCACTTCTCTACGGCAGGATGTATTGACCGGTTCGGGGATCCTCAAAGGCTTCACGGACGGGATGGCTGGCGCGGGTTTAGGAACCTTGGATAGCGCCGTCATGTTCATGAGTGACCCGGTGCAGAGTTGGGAGGCCGCCAAGGCGTTCGTATCCTCCGATGAGGCCAAGGCGATTTTGGGTAACGCAATCGCCGATGCGTTCAAGTCTCAAATGGACCAAATTGGAAAAGCGGTCGTCGAAGGCGGCGATGCAAACGCAGAAAATCTTGGCAACCAAATGGGGCAGGCATTGGCGCTTGTCGTACAGCTCATGATTGGCGGGGGGAGCAGCTCCGCCAACAGCGCGCTGACCCTTTCGAGAATGGGGATTGACGTTTCGGTCAACACCGTCAAAAAAATCGGCGCATCGGTTGACATCAACGTTGTCAAAACTCAAATCAACAAACTGCAAGATCTGATGCCGGATTCGGATGTGCCGGTGCTTGATCCGACGAAGCCGGTAACGCCACCGAAGACCACAGTCCCGTCAGATTTCATCGACATCCTATCGGATGAGTCGAAGAAGCATATTTTGTATGGCGATGGGCCAGGGAGCGGTGGTCACCTTTGGCCGGGGCAACCCGGAAAAACAGTTTTTCCGGAAAGCTGGTCCGCAGATAAGGTAATTCATGAAGTGGGTGATATTGTGACTTCGCCAGATACGAAGTGGTATGCCCAGACAGGAACGGGCGGTTTGTACACAAAAAATGGCGATCCAGCGAAGTGGGTTGCTTACGAGGTGCGAGATGGGGTTCGTATGCGTGTTGTCTATCAACCCGCGATAAGCAATGTCGTAACTGCATTTCCTGATGACGCACCTATACCACCCTATAAATCGATTAAGTAGGCTGCTATGTACTCGCAACGGATATTAAAGTTAGGTGCTAAGTTTGAAGGGCGTTTGGATGCGGTGTTTCTTGAGGGGGCATTGGACTATGTTAAATATAATGAAGAGAGCTTGGCCTTAGAGATTCTTTGTGAACATATTTGTGAATATGATGTGGCTTTGGCTGTTGATGAGCTTAAAGAGATTCAGCAGTTAGCATTAGATATGGGGTTTGAAGTCGGAAATTCTCCTTTTAAATATTTACAGGCACTGACGAAGACGGAAGATTAAGGTTTTAAAAATAGAAAGGCACATGGGCAAATTCTAGAGGATAAACGGGGCAGTCCCTGGGGGTAAACGGGGACAGACCACGTTTTTATTGGGAATGGTAGTCTGTCGCCGTTTCTCGCAGTGATATCCTGATCAACGACGACTGGGTCGGACAGCCCGAGGGTAAATTTACCCCGCAGGAATGGCGTCTTGTACTGGAGCAGTGGGGATATTTCCTTGGACTGCCCGAATCCTTGGAAAAGTAGTTACTGTAAAACTGCCGTAGAAAAAATCCAAACGCATCAGATCTTACTTATTCGCGTATCGGGAAATGGGCGACCAACAGGTCGCCCTTTTTCATTCACTCCGCAGCCTGTGCCCGCAACCGTCTACCAATCACATCCATCAAATCACAACCATCGCGTAACGGAATGGCCAGCAGTTTCGAAAAGTCGGAAAGCACAACCGTATCGCAACCAATCTCGGCGCGAAACGCGATGTTTTCCAGCACCTGAGTAACGGTGCGGATGCGGTAGTCAGCCATGGCGTGCAGAACATCGAGTGGAGCTTGGGTGTCGATCAGCAGAGATGCCGGGATCAAGTCGATTCCGGTGAGGGGCATGTATCTATCCATCGGTGGAGCCTCGTTTAGTTTATTGAGACTGCCAACAAATCGTCGCCAAACGAAGAAGGTGGCAGCTGTACGCAGGTTGGCGAACCGGAAACGAGTAACCGGCAGACCCGAAGGTCTCCCGCGCACAGCTGCCATAAAAAAGCAGCTTTGCGGATGCGGAGGCGCCTGCAAATAAGCAGACAGCTCTCGCACTCGTTAGTCAGGTCGCCAAACCCGGTCGCCATGTGGACGACGGGCGGACTATAAGCTTCATCGTTCCGACGGTGCAAGGCGTCTGATTCCGAGGTTTGCGTAGGACTTTGTCCGCACAGGCAATCGCCCGCATGACATTCGTCAAATCCCACACCAAGGCTGATCTGCTGGACAACAGATCCGCAGGGATCGAGAGCACGGGCGACCTGACGATCGCCGCCACGACGGTTAACAACGTCATGGATGTGTTGCAGTACACCAAGCATGAAAAAAGTGTCGCGACCATCACTGAGTTGCCGTGCGAACAGATCGCCGGTGGCTGTGACAGCCGTGGTGGT
>NZ_JAMYDU010000047.1 GCF_024138395.1 Pseudomonas mandelii | reverse complement strand
GCGCCAGTGCTCAGCTTCACGACGGGTAACGATGCCGGTGCGGTGCAGGAAGACACCACGCTCAGCGTCAGCGGCCATCTCAGCTCGGCCGACATCGATCATGCCGCCACCGCCACTTGGAGCATTGCCGGGACGAATACCGGCACCTACGGTTCGATCGCGGTGGACAGCACCGGCCAGTGGACGTACACCTTGGCCAATGGCAGCGATGGTGTCGCCAGTGCGGTGCAGTCGCTGGGGGCGGGCGAGAGTCACGATGAAGTGTTCAGCGTGCAGGTCAGCGATGGCCTCGGCGGCGTGGATACTCAGTCGGTGACCGTCACCGTCACTGGCACAAACGATGCGCCCGTGCTCAGTTTCACGACCGGCAACGATGCCGGCGCGGTGCAGGAAGACACCACGCTCAGCGTCAGCGGCCAGCTCAGCTCGGCCGACATCGATCATGCCGCCACCGCCACTTGGAGCATTGCCGGGACGAATACCGGCACCTACGGTTCGATCGCGGTGGACAGCACCGGCCAGTGGACGTACACCTTGGCCAATGGCAGCGATGGTGTCGCCAGTGCGGTGCAGTCGCTGGGGGCGGGCGAGAGTCACGATGAAGTGTTCAGCGTGCAGGTCAGCGATGGCCTCGGCGGCGTGGATACTCAACTGGTGACGGTCACCGTCAGCGGCACTAACGACGCGCCCGTGCTCAGTTTCACGACCGGCAACGAGGCCGGTGTGGTGCAGGAAGACACCACGCTCAGCGTCAGCGGCCAGTTCAGTTCGGCCGACATCGATCATGCCGCCACCGCCACCTGGAGCATTGCCGGTACGAATACCGGCACCTACGGTTCGATCGCGGTGGATAGCACCGGAAAATGGACTTACACCCTGGCCAATGGCACCGATGGCGTCGCTAGTGCGGTGCAGTCGCTGGGGGCTGGCGAGAGTCACGATGAAGTGTTCAGCGTGCGGGTCAGCGATGGTCTCGGCGGCGTGGACACTCAACTGGTGACGGTCACCGTCACCGGCAGCAACGATGCGCCAGTGCTCAGCTTCACGACGGGTAACGATGCCGGTGCGGTGCAGGAAGACACCACGCTCAGCGTCAGCGGCCAGCTCAGCTCGGCCGATATCGATCAAGCTGCCACCGCTACTTGGAGCATTGCCGGTGCAGATACCGGCAGCTACGGTTCGATCGCGGTGGACAGCACCGGCCAGTGGACTTACACGCTGGCCAATGGCACCGATGGTGTCGCCAGTGCGGTGCAGTCGCTGGGGGCTGGCGAGAGTCATGACGAAGTGTTCAGCGTTCAGGTCAGCGATGGCTTGGGCGGTGTGGACACTCAGCTGGTGACTGTCACCGTCACTGGCACTAATGACGCCGCCGTACTGTCCTCGGCCAGCGTCACGCTGACCGAAACCAATGCTCCGCTGACCACCAACGGCACCCTGACTATCAGCGACATCGACAGCGCCGCGATCTTCGTCACGCAAACCAGCACAGCCGGCAGTTACGGCAAGTTCTCCATCGGCACCAATGGTGCCTGGAGCTATGTCGCCAACTCTGCCCACAACGAGTTCGTCGCCGGCACCACCTACACTGACACCTTCACGGTGAGCAGTGCCGACGGCACCCTCACCTCGGTCACCGTGCATATCCTCGGGACCAACGACGCCGCCGTGTTGTCCGCCGATATCGCCAACCTGACCGAGACCGATGCCACTACCGACATCTCCACCAGCGGCACCCTGACCATCAGCGACGTCGACAGCGCCGCGACCTTCGTAGCCCAGACCAACACCGCTGGCAGTTACGGCCAACTCTCCATCGGCACGAATGGTGTCTGGAGTTATGTCGCCAATAGCGCCCACAACGAGTTCGTCGCCGGTACCACCTACACCGACACCTTCGCGGTGAGCAGCGCCGACGGCACCCTCACCTCGGTCACCGTGCTGATCCTCGGCACCAACGACGCCGCGCTGTTGTCCGCCGACATCGTCAACCTGAACGAAACCAATGCCCCGCTGACCACCTCCGGCACGCTCAGCATCAGCGACATCGACAGCGCCGCGACCTTCGTCGCGCAGTCCAACACCGCCGGCAGTTACGGCCAATTCTCCATCGGCACTAACGGTGCCTGGAATTATGTCGCCAATAGCGCCCACAACGCGTTCGTCGCCGGCACCACCTACACCGACACCTTCACGGTAAGCAGCGCCGACGGCACCCTCACCTCGGTCACCGTGCACATCACCGGTACCAACGACGCCGCCGTGCTGTCCTCGGCCAGCGTCACGCTGACCGAAACCAATGCTCCGCTGACCACGGCTGGCACCCTCACCATCAGCGATGTCGACAGCCCGGAAACCTTCCAAGCCCAATCCGGCACCGCTGGCGCCAACGGGACCTTCGCCATCAATACCGCGGGCAACTGGAGCTATACCGCCAACTCGGCCTTTGACACACTTAATATCGGCGACAGCTTGACCGACACCTTCACGGTACTCAGCGCCGACGGAACCGCGACCGCGGTGACGGTCACTATCAACGGCAGCAACGACGCCGCCGTGCTGTCCTCAGCCAGCGTCACGCTGACCGAAACCAATGCCCCGCTGACCACAGGTGGCACCCTCACCATCAGCGACGTCGACAACCCGGAAACCTTCCAAGCCCAATCCGGCACCGTCGGCGCCAACGGAACCTTCGCCATCAATACCACGGGCAACTGGAGCTATACCGCCAACTCGGCCTTCGATGCACTCAATATCGGCGACAGCCTGACCGATACCTTCACGGTACTCAGTGCTGACGGCACCGCGACTGCAGTGACGGTGACCATCAACGGCAGCAACGACTCGCCGACGATCACCTCCAACGGCGGTGGTACGACCGCTTCGGTCAGCGTGGCGGAGAACACCACAGTAGTCACAACAGTGACGGCGACCGACGTCGATCTGCCAGCGCAAACGCTGAGCTACAGCATCGTCGGCGGAGCAGATGCCGCGAAGTTCTCGATCGTTTCAGGCACGGGCGCGCTGAGCTTTGTCTCTGCGCCTAACTTCGAGGCGCCAACTGACTCGGGAACGAACAACATCTATGACGTGATTGTGCGGGCGTCGGACGGCACACTGTTTGACGACCAAGCGCTCGCCGTGAGCGTGACGGGCGTCAACGACAACAGCCCGGTGATCACCTCCAACGGAGGTGGTGCGACGGCTTCGATCAACGTGGCGGAGAACACCACGGCGGTCACGACAGTGATGGCTAGCGATGCTGATCTGCCAGCGCAAACGCTGAGCTATTCGATTCTGAACACGGCCGGGACGGACTTCAGCAAGTTCTCTATCAGTTCGACTGGGGTGCTGACGTTCAATTCGGCGCCGGATTACGAGAATGCCCAGGATGTCGGTGGTGCAGACGGTGATAATGCCTATGTTGTGGGCGTTCAGGTGGCCGACGGCAATGGCGGAATCGACACGCAGACGATTACGGTAAACGTGCAGAATGTAGTTGAGACTCCAGTTGATACCGTGGCGCCGACGGTGACAGTGACGGGCACGGCGTTAGGGAACTCGATCGGTTCAGTATCGACAATCACTTTCCAGTTCAGTGAGGCAGTCAGCGGTTTCAACCTGGCGGACGTCACGGTGAGTGCATCAGGGGCAACGCCCCGCGCAACCTTGAGCAACTTCACGCAGGTAGACGGCGATACCTACACGGCGACGCTGACTAGAACACAATCCGGTAGCGTGAAAGTCGACGTTGCCGCAAACAGTTATACCGACCTGGCGGGTAATGCGGGTGCTGCCGGGAGCAGTGCAAACCTTCCGGCAGGCGTTGCCGGCGAACCTATCAATTTAGCCCTCACTACCCCGTCGACCGATGTCAGTGGCCCGATAACGGTCTCAATCAGCGGTGTTCCCTCGGGTTGGATATTCAATGCGGGAACCGACAACGGCGATGGCACCTGGACCGTGCAAACCAGCGATCCTGGCGCATTGACGGTAACAACCCCAAGCGACTTCGCGGGAGCGTTGGTGCTTGAGGTCAACATGTACTGGAGCAACAGCGACGGCAGCGACGGCAGCGCCTATGTGTTCAACAATGTCGAAGTCTACGCCCCTGGCGCACCGATCTTCGCCTTGTCCGCTGACGACAATTTGACTGGCTCGTCCGGTGCCGACACTTTCGTCTTCGCCCAGCCGATTGGTAACAACCAGATCTACAGTTTCGATGCCGCGGCGGACAAAATCGACTTGATCGGCTTCCCAGGCATCAACAGCTTCACTGATTTAAGTATCACCAACGACGCCAACGGCAATGCGCTGGTCAGCATCAGCTCGGGCCAGACGGTCACCCTGAAAGGTGTCGATGCGGCTGACTTGAGCGAAGCGAACTTCCAGTTCGATGTGGACCCGGTCATGACCAATATCGGTACCCTCACCATTGCCGACGGCGCGATCATGCCGTTCGGTGGCAGCATTCATAACAGCGGCACCATCGAACTCGGCTCCACCGGCAGCGAGACCAATCTTGAGATTCTGTTCCGTGGCGCGACCTTGACCGGTGGCGGCCAGGTATTGCTATCCGACAGCGCACAAAATGTGATTTTCGGCGGCAGCGCCGACACCGTGCTGACCAATGCCGACAACCGTATTTCCGGTGCCGGGCAATTGGGCGCCGGGCAGATGGTATTGGTCAATGCAGGCCTGATTCTGGCCAGCGGACTGAACAGCCTGGTGCTCGACACCGGCACCAATACCATCACCAACAGCGGAGTGCTGGAGTCCACGGGTGCAGGCGGGATGACTGTGGCCAGTGCGGTCGAAAACTCCGGCCACTTGTGGGCCAACGGTGGCGACATGCGCCTGCTGGCCGACGTGATGGGCAACGGCAGCGCCACTATCGACGGCGACGCGACACTGACCTTTGTCGGTGCCGCACACGGGTCCGTTGCCTTCCACGGCGAAGGCGCGGGCTCGCTGGTGATCGCACAAGCCGAGGCGGCGGGTTCCTTGGTCGGCATCCTCGGCCTGGAGAGCGATGACATGCTGACCTTCGGCAATCTCGCCTTCGGCGCCAACACCCAACTCAGCTACAGCGCCAACGCCTCTGGCGCCGGCGGCCTGCTGACGGTGGACGATGGCACGCACCGGGCTGAGGTGAATCTGCTGGGGCACTACACGGTGGAAGACTTCCAGCTCACCGACGGCGAGGCCGGTACCCAAGTCAGTTACAACGGCGAATCCAGCGGCACACTGGTGGGCAGCATGGCGGCGGACGTACTCAGTGGCGGCGACGGCAATGACATCCTGGCGGGCCGTGGTGGTGAGGACACGCTCAGCGGCGGCGCGGGAGCCGATATGTTCGCCTACCTCAACGCGAATGAAGGTGGAGACAGCATCCTCGACTACAACTTCGCCGAAGGTGACGCGCTCGACCTCTCCGCACTGCTCAGCGCCAACTTCGTTAGCGGTGTCAGCCAGGCGTCCGACTTCGTCCAACTGGCGCAATCGGGCAGCGACATCACCGTGAAGGTGGATACCGACGGCACAGCCAATGGTACGAACTTCGCCGATGTGGCGGTCCTTGCCAACACGGGCACGAGCGGTACCGATCTGGTGCGTACCTGGTTTGGGGAGGCTGACCATACGCTGACGGCGTGATGTTGGGCTGGAGTTGAATCCACCGCTGCAGACAGCCACAAAAAAGCCCCACCAGATCACTCTGCGCGGGGCTTTCAAATATGTGGTGTCCCAGGGCAGGTTCGAACTGCCAACCTTCCCCTTAGGAGGGGGATGCTCTATCCAATTGAGCTACTGAGACACAGTCGCCCTGCAAGGAATGCGGAGCGATGGACGGCGTGCATGTTAACGGGCAGGCCCGCTTTTGTCATGTCGTCCGTAGGCTTTTTAAGTGTAGGCAGACGTCTCACGGCAGCGTGGCTTTGTTTACCGTGCAATTTGCATCACCGCAAAATGCCATCATTGCAAAATGCAATGCAGCCATTTTGCACAAATATCTTAATTCGTTGTTTTTAAAGGATTTAATAGCCGTTAAACTTTTGGCATGCGGGCTGCTTCGACTGTTTTCACAGAACACAGGAGATCAGCCCCATGAACAGCGCTTTGTTAGTCGCGAACGCGGTCGCTTTGGCGGTTCTGTTGGGTTTTCATTTCTTCCCCGAAAACGATGCTGCGACAATTGCTCAACGCATACCTCATTACCTGCAACTACAAAAAACGCCTCAATTGGCAGTCACGCACGATCAACCGAGGGTTGTCGGCCAAGAGGTGAGCCAAGAGATTATTCAGCTGCGCACACAGTCTTTCGAACGCTTGGTATTTTGAATCACCCCATCAGGAGCACAGCATGTCCAAATCAGCCGCAGGATTTTTCATCCTCGCCTTTCTGAGTGGCATCCTTCATTTGTCATTGGTCCAGGACACGGTCGTCACCCTGCCCCTGATTGCTTGCGGCGTGTTCGGCGCGCTGTTCGTGCTGGCGCTGATCGCCGGGCGCAAGATCAAGTTCGATCCGGTTTTGCGCTGAGGCTCAGCAGCTTCAGAAGATTGGCAACGGTGTCAGCAAGGTCGCCTGAGTTATCGAGTCGGCGGATCTGCCTATCACCGATTGAATCATCAGCCATAAACAGCGCATTTCGGCGCAGCCTTGCTTCAATTTCTGCCGGGCTCTCACGCCCCCGCCGTAGCAGACGCTCGCGCAGGGCTTCATCCTTGACCGTCAACAACACCGGCAATAGCGTGGGATAGCGCTGTTGCGCTTCTGCCAGGTGCCCGCGCGAACCGTTGATCAACACATCGCGACCGTCCGCGAGCCATTGGTCTATGCGCACAGGAATACCGTAATCAAGCCCATTGGCTTGCCACGACAGCGCAAAATCTCCTTGGGCTCTGCGTCTCTCGAATTCTTCCCGGGACACCTCGATGGCGTCTTCACCCACCGATTCCGCAGAGCGCGTGATAACGCGGCGCACGACTTCACAATTGCGTGCGCGCAGCGGCTCGCGAGCGGCTTCGATGAGGCTGTCCTTGCCGGATCCCGAAGGCCCCATTAAATAAATCAGCCTGCCATCCATCCTGAAATCATCCCGCGCCACGTGCCCATACTAGTAAATCGGCCATTTGCCACTATCCTGTATAAGGTAAGGAACAAGGATCGAATCCGCATAGCATGCACCTTCAGACGTCTTCGGGCATCACCTGTCGGGGCAAGAGGACGCGGTCAGCGATACGGACTCATGGATTATTTTCAAACCAGTCCGCATTTCTGATAATAGGTGCTGGCATTAAGCCTTTACCCAGATCAATATTTGTCACAGAATTGACGCCAATGATCCGGCTAATTTGAGGCATGATGCGCGCCTCTATCAATTCAGGTTGAACATTTGGCCGGAGTGCTTGTCCTATCTGACATCCTGCGGCCTATCCCGAAAACCGCTCCCCTGAACTAACCGGTTAAATATATGCGCCCATTGAAACAGGCAATTTATTCCAGCCGTACGGCTGACAAGTTCGTCGTACGTCTGCCAGACGGAATGCGTGAACGCATTGCCGAGGTGGCTCGCAATCATCATCGCAGCATGAACTCCGAAATCATCGCGCGCCTTGAGCAGAGCCTTATTCAGGAAGGCGCGTTGGGTGAAGAATTGAGCATGCGCCTGGACAGCCCCGAGCTGTCATTGCATGAACGCGAACTGTTGCAGCGCTTCCGCCAACTCTCCCACCGTCAGCAAAACGCTCTGGTTTCGCTGATCGCCCATGACGCCGAAATGGCCGCAGACGCTTCCTGATTCATCCCGAAAGCTCAAGCCAGCGTAATTGCTGGCTTTTTTTTGCCTGAAATCTGGTCAAAAAAAACCCGCCGATTGGGCGGGTTCTTTTAAAGCAGGACTCAGAGCAGGAAAATCGTTGCCAGCCCGAGGAAGATGAAAAAACCGCCACTGTCGGTCATGGCCGTGATCATCACACTGGCCCCCATTGCCGGATCGCGCCCAAGCCGCGCCAGCGTCATCGGAATCAAAACCCCCATCAATGCCGCAAGCAACAGGTTAAGCGTCATGGCGGCGGTCATCACCACGCCCAGCGACCAACTGCCATAAAGCAGATAGGCCACCACACCAATCACGCCGCCCCAGACTAGACCATTGATCAAACCAACCGCCAACTCCTTGCGCATCAGTCGCGACGTATTGCCGGTACTGACCTGGTCCAGCGCCATGGCCCGAACGATCATGGTGATCGTCTGGTTACCCGAATTGCCACCGATACCGGCGACGATCGGCATCAATGCCGCGAGTGCTACCAGCTTCTCGATAGAGCCTTCGAACAGGCCGATCACCCGGGATGCAATGAACGCGGTGATCAGGTTCACCGCCAGCCAGGCCCAACGGTTGCGCAGGGATTTCCAGACTGACGCGAAAATATCTTCTTCTTCACGCAAACCCGCCATGTTGAGAACTTCGTTTTCGCTCTCTTCACGAATCAGGTCGACCATTTCATCGATGGTCAGACGACCGATCAGCTTGCCGTTCTTGTCGACCACCGGCGCCGAGATCAAGTCATAACGTTCGAATGCTTGGGCGGCCTCGTAAGCGTCTTCGTCCGGATGAAAGCTCACCGGGTCACTGGCCATGACTTCCGATACTTGCTTTTCCGGGTCGTTAACCAGTAGACGCTTGATCGGCAACACGCCCTTGAGCACGCCGTCGTAATCGACCACGAACAGTTTGTCGGTGTGGCCCGGCAGCTCCTTGAGACGACGCAGGTAACGCAAAACCACTTCGAGACTGACATCCTCACGGATGGTCACCATCTCGAAGTCCATCAGCGCACCGACCTGCTCCTCGTCATAGGACAACGCGGAGCGGACGCGCTCGCGCTGTTGACCATCGAGGGTTTCCATCAGCTCGTGGACGACGTCTCGCGGCAGCTCGGAGGCCAGGTCAGCGAGTTCGTCGGCATCCATGTCCTTGGCCGCGGCCAGGAGCTCGTGATCGTCCATGTCGGCGATCAGGGTTTCACGAACCGAATCGGATACTTCGAGCAGGATGTCGCCGTCGCGATCGGCCTTGACCAATTGCCAGACCGTCAGGCGATCGTCCAGTGGCAAGGCTTCAAGGATGTAGGCAACGTCGGCGGAGTGCAGATCATCGAGCTTGCGTTGCAACTCGACGAGGTTTTGCCGGTGAACCAGGTTCTCGACCCGGTCGTGATGCGGACCTTCCTGGCGATGAGTCAGGTCTTCGACCACCCGCTGGCGCTGCAGCAGCTCAACGACTTGAGCGAGGCGGTCCTGCAAGCTTTCCTGCGTTTTCTTTACTTCAACTTCAGACATAGGCGAACTCCACTCCCAGCAGCGGGGCACGCCGGAAGGATCAATCAGTCAATTCATGATTGTAGAAACGGGGTACTGAGTAACTACTGGGTAAGTCCATGGAGGTATTCCACAAGCCCCGGCGGGGCTGACGGGCGCAATGATAACACCGCCTGACGGTTTTAAACGTTAAAAAATCGCGGCTGAAACAAGTGCTTGCGAGACAAACCTGAGCGTTGTCCTGATCCATGAAACTGCGACGACTTATCCTGAAAAGAAAACACACCACCGCCTGAAAATGTAATGACTACCCTTGATGGAGACCGTCATGGAGGACGTCGAATGCCATCGAATGCTCATTACTATTTGCTTGCCGCCTTGCTCTGCCTACCGCCCCAGGTGCTCGCCACGACCGTTCACCGGTGCGAAGCCGCCAATGGGCACATCACCTTCACGACCTTGAGCTGTACGACTGGAGAAAGCCTTTCACTTCAAGACGTACACACGTTCCTGCCAGGCAGCGCGACGCCCCTGATGCCAGAGGCCGAGTTTCGCGAAACATCAGGTATGAAATTCCAAAGGAGAGAACCGACGATAGTGGGTCAATCCGAAGGCACATGTGGAAATCTGCTCAGCGCGAAAGAACGCCGCATAGCAATCATCAATCAGCGGGTCGTTGCGGGCATGAGTCAACAGGACGTCAAAAGCGCTCTCGGCAAACCCGACAAGATCAGCACGCGCAATTCAGCCACCAGCTACCGCTATGACAACAAGCGAGGGCGCAGTGCTCATATCGAATTCGATGAGAAGGGTTGTACCAAAGGAAAAGCCAAATCGCAGACGGCAAAAAGCCCGCGTTAAACGCGGGCTTTTTGGTGTTTGGTGCACTCGACAGGATTCGAACCTGTGACCGCTCGGTTCGTAGCCGAGTACTCTATCCAGCTGAGCTACGAGTGC
>NZ_JAMYDU010000046.1 GCF_024138395.1 Pseudomonas mandelii | reverse complement strand
GCGTCCCCTAGGGGACTCGAACCCCTGTTACCGCCGTGAAAGGGCGGTGTCCTAGGCCACTAGACGAAGGGGACACACGTACAACATTCACTCCCTACCGCGTTTCGCTGTGTGCTTTACGCTGTAAGTGGCGCGCATTCTATGGATGGATTGAGGGGTCGTCAACCCCCAGATATAAATTTATTTAAATCAATGACTTCGCCCTGCTTTCAGCAGCAATTCAGGCTTTTCCGTCGACTGACCTTTGGCGCCTATATTCTGGCATCCAGCAAGGCGCTATAGTCCACGCCGAGATGATGGCAATCTGCACCTCGCACGCTATTTACTTATATATGCAGCGTTACGGCCGATATAAGCAGAGCCATAGCCGATTCAACTCGTCGAGCGGTCCTAGGCGCCCAAATGCCAAGCTACTACACTCGACTCGCACGCGAACCCTATAAAAGAGGTCTTACCGGTGACACCACTCATGATCACCCTGCTCGTCGTAGCCGGGATCGCATTATTGATCGCCATTGGCTACATGAACCATGTGGTGGAGAACAATAAGCTGGAAAAGGCCCGCACCAAGGTTGAACTCAATGACCGCCTGCGTCGCTGCGGCGAAATCACCGAGACCTTCCCCGGTCAATTGATGACACCGGCGCTCAAGCTGCTATTGACCCGTCTGGAACTGAATGTCTGCCAGCGCTTGCTGAACCTGGAAAAATCCAGTGCCACCTTAAAGGCACGGATTACCGAGCTGAGTGCCTTGGTCGCCCAGGGCGAATCGATCCCGGTCAACAACCCGCCGGCACCGATCCAGACCGAAGCCAAAGCCAAGGACGTGCGCTTCCTGCTTGAAGCCATGCATGGCCAGATCACCCGTGCTGCACAGGACGGTTTCCTGCCGCCCAACGAAGCCAAGCGCTGGGTCCGTGAGGTGCGCCACATCCTGGTCCTGCTGCATATCGAATTCTTCAACAACCTGGGCCAGCATTCTCTGCAACAGAACCAGCCCGGCCAGGCTCGCCTGGCCTTTGAACGCGGCGTGCAATACCTGCGCAAACAACAGGAACCGCAGATTTACGCTGAACAGCTGGAATACCTGGAGAAACTCCTGGCCCGCGCCAACGCCCAGGTCATGGACAAGATCGCTCCGGTTGAAGGCGAGATGAACCAACTGACTGAAGGCCTCAAAGACGTAGAGGCTGATGCCGACTGGAAGAAAAAAGCGATTTACGACTGATCATGTAATGCCAGTCAGATGGGGCGAGCAAACCGCTTTTCGTAGGAGCCAGGCTTGCCGGCGAAGGCGCTTTCAAGGACGCCTTCGCCGGCAAGTCTGGCTCCTACATGTCCGATTTGCCCTTAACTAACGCGCATTAGGAACTCTTACAACCTGAAGTGCCCCACCATCCCCTTCAACTCAACCCCCAACTGCGCCAACTCAATACTCGACGCCGCATTGCCCTGCATCGCCAGCGACGACTGATCCGCACTGGCGCGGATACTGGTGACACTGCGATTGATCTCCTCGGCCACTGAACTCTGCTCTTCCGCAGCCGCTGCAATCTGCTGGTTCATCTGTTGAATCAACGACACCGCCGCCGCAATGCTCCCCAATGCGCTCTCGGTCTGCAGTGCATCGCTCACTGCCAGCTTCACTAACTCGCCACTGTTCTCAATCTGCTGCACCGATGACTGCGCGGCCGAGCGCAAGGCACTGACCAGCCGTTCGATTTCTTCGGTCGATTGCTGGGTTCGCTTGGCCAGCGCCCGAACTTCATCGGCCACCACCGCAAAGCCCCTGCCCTGCTCGCCCGCCCGCGCCGCCTCGATGGCCGCATTGAGCGCCAACAGGTTGGTCTGCTCGGCGACGCTTTTGATCACGCTGAGCACCGTGCCAATGTTCTGGATTTCCGCACTGAGGCTTTCGATGCTGGAGCTGGCCGAGGTGGCTGAGTCCGCCAATTGTTCGATCCGCGCCATGCTCTGACGCACCACCTGCTGACCGCTTTCGACCTTGCCATCGGCAGTTTGCGCAGCCTGGGCGGCCTCCTCCGCGTTACGTGCAACGTCGTGCACCGTGGCGGTCATCTGGTTCATTGCGGTGGCGACCTGCTCGGTTTCTTCCTTCTGACTGCTGACTTCAAGGTTGGTCTGCTCGGTCACCGCCGACAGCGATTGCGCAGAGCTTGCCAACTGTTCGATGCCGGCCTGCAAACCACTGACGATACTGCTGAGCCCCGCCCCCATTTGCTGCATGGCTTGCATCAACTGGCCGATCTCGTCACGGCGGGTCACTTCAATCGTTGCACTCAAATCGCCCGCGGCGATCTGCTGAGCGACACGGATCACACTGCGCAGCGGTGCGACGATCAACCGGGTGATCACCCACGCTGCAATCAGCCCCACCAGCAAGGCCAGTGCCGAGGAGCCGATGATCAGCAGCGAATTCTTTTTCAGCTCTGCCTGCATCGACTGGTCTTCGGCAACGTAGGCCTGATCCACCCGCTCCACCACTTGAGCGGCGCGCTGGTGGAGTTGCTCATAGACAGTCTTTTCCTGCGCCAGTAACCCGGTGTACTCAGCGAGTTTTTCACTGAAACCGGCGATGTGACCGGCCACTTCATTGAGGACGGTTTGGTAACCCTCATCCTTGATCGCGGTTTTCAGTTGCTCGGCCTGGGTCAGCGCCTGATCGGCTTGCTCGATCTTGCCCTGCCCACCGCTGTCGTCGCCCTTGCGGCTCTGGTCCAGGCGTACGCGCGCTTCGTTCATGGCCTGCAACATCAACCGCGAAACCTGGCTGACCTGATTGGCTTGTTCGATGAATTGCGCGCCGTCCTTGCCCTCGGATTCCTTCAAGGTATAGGCACCATCGTCGGCGAGCCCGGCCTGCAATACGTCGAGATTATTGGCCACGCTGGAGACCGACCAACTGGCCATTTCCAGCGCTAGGTCCTTGGCCTGGCTCAACGAGACGAACTCATCGAACGCCTTGCGATAAGCCCCCAGAGATTGCTCGACGTCATTCATGACCGGCACATTGGTCACCGACTGAGCCTTGAGTTCGGTTGCCAGGGCGACCAGAGCGTCCACCCCGGCGCGCAAGGCGTCCGCGGTTTTCGGATTACCGTGCAAGGCGTATTCCTGCTCGAGCAGGCGAACCTTGAGCAAACCACTGTTGAGCGACGACATTTGCTTGAGCCCGTCGAAGCGCTGACTGATGGTTTGCAGGGACCATACGCCAATGGCTGCCACCAGGGCTGTCAACAGCAGCACCAGCACAAACCCTATACCCAGTTTTTTCGCCATACCGAGGTTGGCAAAACGTCCTTGCACGGCCGAAATCATTGCGCTTAGTCCCCTGCCATTGTCTGTTGATGCAGATTCGCAACGGGCTTGTGCCAACACAAGTCTCTGGCGGCGGAATAATGGCAAAAAGCTACGCCCGCGTCGCTTTCAGAACGCTTGAGGTCGATCCCCGGATCTGTTGACGTTTGGCATCGCAACAATGGTTTGTCACCAAACCTCAACAGGCCTTGGCGGTGGCCTGAAAAAATGCCCGGGCGCGAGGATCACAAGCATAGGCGACGTTGATCCGCTGCCAATCATGAGCCTGGCCGGTTGGACTGAATGCCGTTGCGCAAGACAACAGGACACCGAAGCGCCGCGCCTGAGTTCGCACCTGAGCATAGTCAGCGTTGCGTGAGCGCGCCCAGATGAACAGGCCGCCCACCGGTTTGCCGAAAACCTCCCATTCGGCGTCTTCAAGTATTTGCAAGGCCGCTTCCCTGTCAGTACTTAATCGCTGACGCTGACGCTGCACCAACTTGCGATAGGCACCACTGGCCAACAAACAAGCCAGTACCGACTCGCTGAATCGAGAAGCGCCCATGCTGCTGATCATCTTGACCCTGGCCAGTCGCGAAATAACATCGGCACCGGCCACAACAAAGCCGACCCGTAATGAACTGCTGAGGGTTTTGGAGTAGCTGCCGACGTAAATCACGTTGTCATCGATGCCGAGTGCCGCAAGGCGCGTGCCGGAGCCGCAGTGCAAATCGGCATAGACGTCGTCTTCAATCACCAGCACGCCATTTTTTTTGGCCAGTTGCAGAACGTGCTGAGCCACCGCCGGTGCCAGACTGCTGCCGGTGGGGTTGTGATAAAAGCTGTTGATGAACAAGCCGCGGGGTTTGTGCTTCAGCAACAATGCCTCGAGGGCATGGGTGTCTGGCCCGTGAGGGGTTCGCGGCACCTCGATCATGCTGACCCCGTGCAGCCTGAGCAGATCGAACAGCATCGAGTAGCCGGGACTCTCCACCACCACGCAATCGCCGGTTTTGAATAAAGTCCGTACGATCAAGTCGAGCCCATGACTGGCCCCCGCCGTGGTCAGGATTCGGCTTTCATCCACCGTGATATTCAGCTGTTTCAATCGTTTGAGGATCTGCTGACGCAAGGCAGGCAAACCCAGCGGCGTGCTGTAGTTGAACAATCCGGCCATGTCGGTGCGGCTGACCTGGCGTATGGCGTAGCTCAGGTCATCAGTCTCGCGCCAGCTTTCGGGTAATCCGCCACAACCCAGTTTCAGTTCGCCAACGTGGCTGCTTTGCTTCTCCTCAACCCCTTCGAACCAGGGAAGATCCTGCGGCCCCTGAGCGGCCAGCGCCGTTACCGCGACAAAGAAACCCGTCCCGTTACGCGTTGCCAGTACCCCTTGAGCCACAAGCCGCTCACAGGCCTCGACGACACTGGATTGACTGAGCAGATTGATCCGCGCGATTTGCCGCACGGAAGGTAAACGCGCGCCCGCCGACATCTCGCCGCGATGGAGCCATTCGGCCAATGCGTCGACGATTTGCTGCACGACAGGCACCAATGCCTCTCGATCGATTCTCAACTCCATGAGCAAGCAAACTCCTCTCCGTTTTGCGGGAAGCAGTTAATCACAGGAGCGCTCGAGAAGATGTGCGATAACGCCGCCAAAACCCTCAGTTCTAATCATTTGAAACACATTGACCGGCGTCGTCAGGGAACCGGCGCCGATCGATAAGCCGTGATGCGATCTGTAGCAGCTGCCGAAGGCTGCGTTCGGACGAAGCAGTCGTAAAATCAGAATTTGTAGCGCGTCAGGCACCGCGTCGCCCGGAGTCACGACTGCTTCGCAGCCGAACGCAGCCTCGCGGGCTCGGCAGCTGCTACAAAGAGTTCATCGAGACTGAAGCATTAAATCGCCGTAACCCCACCATCCACCGCCAGCGAATGCCCGGTGGTGAATGCCGCGCCGTCGCTGCACAGGTACAACACCGCGCTGGCAATTTCTTCGACCTTGCCGATACGCCCGACCGGGTGCATGGCGTTGGCGAATTCGCCCTTTTTCGGGTCCGCTTCATAAGCTCGACGGAACATGTCGGTGTCGATCACCGCCGGGCACACCGCATTTACGCGAATCTTTTTCTTGGCGTATTCGATGGCCGCCGATTTGGTCAGGCCGATCACCGCGTGTTTCGAGGCGGCGTAAATACTCATTTTCGGCGCAGCTCCCAGGCCGGCGACCGACGCGGTGTTGACGATCGCGCCGCCGCCCTGGGCCAGCAGCAACGGCAACTGATACTTCATGCACAGCCAGACGCCTTTGACGTTGACGCCCATGATCGCGTCGAACTCATCGATCGTGCCTTCGGCCAGTTTGCCTTTCTCGATTTCGATGCCGGCATTGTTGAAGGCATAGTCGAGGCGACCGTAGGTATTCACGACCTCATCCATCAGATTTTTTACATCGCCTTCCAGAGTGACGTTGCAGCGCACGAAGGTCGCGTCACCGCCGGCGGTACGAATCAACGCCACAGTGCCTTCACCACCGGCCGCGTCCAGATCGGCGACCACCACTTTCAAACCTTCGGCGGCGAACGCCAAAGCGGTTGCGCGGCCAATACCATTGGCCGCGCCTGTCACAACGGCGACCTGGCCGGAAAACGTCATGCTCATTGTTATGTCCTCGGAGGGAAGAAAAGGGGGGGATCGCGTGTGGCCAGTCTAGTCATAGGGCATATGGCACGGCAGCACTATCAGAAGGCCGGTTGGTTGCCCATGAGTTGCAGTGATAGAACCGCCACTCTGACTATCACTGCACTGGATCGATGTGCATTCGCAGCGTCAGCCAACCTTGCGACATTGCCCATGAAGGTCTATCAACAAGACTTCATTCATCTTGAGTGCCTGTCATGACTACCCAGACCAATCGCCAGTTCCTGCTCGCCAAACGCCCCGTGGGGGCGGCCACCCGTGAGACGTTCACGTATCAGGAAGTACCGGTCGGCGAGCCGGCGACGGGTCAGATCCTGGTCAAAAACGAATACCTGTCCCTGGACCCGGCCATGCGTGGCTGGATGAACGAGGGCAAGTCCTACATCCCTCCGGTCGGCATCGGCGAAGTCATGCGTGCATTGGGCGTAGGCAAAGTCATTGCCTCGAACAATCCGGGTTTTGCCGTGGGGGACTACGTCAACGGCGCCCTCGGTGTGCAGGATTACTTCCTCGGCGAGCCGCGAGGTTTCTACAAGGTCGATCCGAAACTGGCGCCGCTGCCGCGCTATTTATCCGCGCTAGGCATGACCGGGATGACCGCCTACTTCGCGCTGCTCGATGTCGGCGCACCAAAAGCCGGCGATACCGTAGTGCTGTCGGGCGCGGCCGGTGCGGTGGGCAGCATTGCCGGGCAGATCGCCAAGATTAAAGGTTGCCGGGTGGTCGGCATTGCCGGTGGCGCGGACAAGTGCAAGTTCCTGATCGATGAGCTGGGTTTTGACGGTGCCATCGATTACAAAAACGAAGACGTACACGCCGGCCTCAAGCGCGAATGCCCTACAGGGGTCGACGTGTATTTCGATAACGTCGGCGGCGATATTCTCGATGCCGTGCTGAGCCGCCTGAACATGAAGGCGCGGGTGGTGATTTGCGGTGCCATCAGCCAGTACAACAACAAGGAAGCGGTCAAAGGCCCGGCCAACTACCTGTCGCTGCTGGTCAACCGTGCACGGATGGAAGGTTTCGTGGTGATGGATTATGCCGCACAGTTTGGCGCTGCCGGGCAGGAGATGGCCGGGTGGATGGCCAAGGGGCAGCTCAAGAGCAAGGAAGACATTGTCGAAGGACTGGAAACATTCCCGGAGACACTGATGAAGTTGTTCAGCGGCGAGAATTTCGGCAAGTTGGTGCTGAAGGTTTAAAGCGGTAGATCAAAAGATCGCAGCCTTCGGCAGCTCCTACAGTGGATCGAGTACACCCTGTAGGAGCTGGCGCAGCCTGCGATCTTTTACGCCAATTCGGCCACAACCGCTGCCAACGCCTTCGCCGGATCCGCCGCCTGGCTGATCGGACGGCCGATCACCAGGTAATCGGAACCAGCATCCAGCGCCTGACGCGGGGTCAGGATGCGGCGTTGATCGTCCTGGGCGCTGCCCGCCGGACGAATCCCCGGAGTCACCAGTTGCAACGATGGGTGAGCGGCTTTCAAGGCCTGGGCTTCCAGGGCCGAGCAGACCAGACCGTCCATCCCGGCTTTTTCCGCCAGCGCGGCCAGGCGCAGCACCTGCTCCTGGGGCTCGATGTCCAGACCGATACCCGCCAGATCCTCACGCTCCATGCTGGTCAGCACGGTCACGCCGATCAACAGCGGTTTTGGGCCGCTGCGCTGGTCGAGCACTTCACGGCAGGCAGCCATCATGCGCAGACCGCCGGAGCAGTGCACGTTGACCATCCACACGCCCATTTCCGCGGCGGCCTTGACGGCCATGGCGGTGGTGTTCGGAATGTCGTGGAATTTGAGGTCCAGGAACACTTCGAAACCCTTGTCGCGCAGAGTACCGACGATTTCCGAAGCGCAACTGGTGAACAGTTCTTTACCGACTTTGACCCGACACAGCTTCGGGTCCAGTTGATCGGCCAGCTTCAGTGCGGCGTCACGGGTAGGGAAATCCAGGGCGACGATGATAGGCGTCTGGCAGGCGGACATGAGCGGGCTCTCAGGCAAGTCGAAATCGGCGCGCATTGTAGCGGAACCAGCGCCGCTGCGGGACCCGATGATCGGTAAATCGTCATCGCGGTCAAGACAAGACTAGCTCCTGCGGTAATTGTGTCGAGTTCGGTACACACACGACACGCCCACAACACCCTTCAACGCTACCCTCGGCAGCCGCAACAGGTCCTACAGCACTTCCCGCCTCACGGCCGGACGCCTATGCTGAAGCCACAACCTCGCAGCCTATCTTTGTGGTTGGCAGCCTATCTGGCAGATGAACGCACGCATGCACAACTCCCCAGCACCTCTGAACGACGATCAAAAAGCGCCGGCCGATGATAAACGCTGGAGTATTCGCGCCCTGATCGTCGACGATGACGTCCCGATCCGCGAACTGATGATCGATTACCTGGCCCGGTTCAATATCCACGCCAGCGGCGTCACCGATGGCGCCGCCATGCGTCAGGCACTGCAAGCCGAGCATTTCGACGTGGTGGTGCTCGACCTGATGCTGCCCGGCGAAGACGGTTTGTCGTTGTGCCGCTGGTTGCGCGCCGAATCGGACATTCCGATCCTGATGCTCACCGCCCGCTGCGAACCCACGGACCGGATTATTGGTCTGGAACTGGGTGCCGACGACTACATGGCCAAGCCATTCGAGCCGCGGGAACTGGTCGCGCGGATTCAGACCATTCTGCGTCGGGTGCGCGACGACCGTACCGAACAGCGTACGAATGTTCGCTTCGACACTTGGCGCCTCAACAGCGTGTTGCGCCAGTTGATCGCCGCCGATGGCCTGGTGGTGCCATTGTCTAACGCCGAATTCCGTTTGCTCTGGGTGTTCATCGAACGTCCACGCCGGGTACTCAGCCGCGAACAACTCCTGGACGCCGCCCGTGGTCGCTCGATCGAAGCCTTTGATCGCAGCATCGACTTGCTGGTCTCGCGCTTGCGCCAGAAACTGGGTGACGACCCGAAAGCCCCACAGCTGATCAAGACCGTTCGCGGCGAGGGTTATCTGTTCGACGCACGAGACATCGGTTGATGCGTGCACGCTTCGATACGCTGTTCGGCCGCCTGTTTGGCGTGCTGCTGCTGGCGATCGTATTGGCGCACCTGTTGGCATTCCTCTGGTTCAGGCATTACGGGCCACCGCCTCCCCCTCCTGAGCTGTCGGAATTTTCCGAACGCTTCGACGGACAACGCCCACTGCCAGACCCGCGCTTCGGCAACCGGCCGCCACGGCCGTGGTTTGGCGGGCCGCTGGTGCCGCTGACCTTTCAGTTTGTCTCGCTGATCATCGCCGCCTGGTACGGCGCCAAGCTGCTGACCCGTCCGATTCAACGCCTGAGCGACGCCGCCGAGCGCCTGAGTGAGAATCTCGACAGTCCGCCGCTGGATGAGTCGGGACCACGGGAAGCGCGGCAAGCGGCGCACACGTTCAATCTGATGCAGCAACGCATTCTGCAGCAAGTGCAGCAACGCTCGCGAATGCTCGGCGCGGTGTCCCATGACCTGCGCACGCCGCTGTCGCGACTCAAGCTGCGGCTGGAGAAGATCAATGACGACAAGCTGCAAGGCCAGATGCGTCAGGACCTGGACGACATGATCAGCATGCTCGATTCCACCCTCACCTATCTGCACGAACAGCGCACCAGCGAGGCGCCACAATGGATGGACGTGCAGGCGCTGGTCGAATCCCTGAGCGAAAACGCCCAGGACCAGGGTGCCAACGTCCTGACCTGCGGCCATTGTGCGCCGTTGCAGGTTCAGCCGATGGCCTTGCGCTCATGCATCAACAACCTGCTCGACAACGCCTTGCGTTATGCCGGGGATGCGCTGATCACGCTAAAGGACAGCCGCGAGGAACTGGTGATTAAGGTCATCGACCATGGCCCGGGTATCGCGGCGGATAAACGTGAAGCGGTGTTCGAACCGTTCTTTCGCCTGGAAGGTTCACGTAATCGCAACTCCGGCGGCGTCGGCCTGGGCATGACCATCGCCCGGGAAGCCGCGGAGCGTTTGGGTGGGCAATTGAGCCTGGAAGAGACCTCCGGTGGTGGTTTGACCGCAGTCATCCGCCTGCCCCGCCCCTAAGCCACACACAAAACCAATGTGGGAGCGGGCTTGCTCGCGAAAGCGGTGTGTCATTCAACAAAGATGTTGAATGTAAGTCCGCCTTCGCGAGCAAGCTCGCTCCCACAGGGTCCGGGGGTGGCCTGAGACTTGTGTGTACCCATCGGTACAAACCCCACATACCCACGACAACTCCCCCCTTGAGGCTGCATAAGCCGGTGCACCCACCGGTTTCCCATTCCAAGGAGTGAGCACAATGATCGGTAGCGTCAGTAACTACACGAGCTATACCAGCACCAGCAGCACCTCCACCAACAGTGCCCGCAGCCAGCAATTCCAGAAAGATCTACTCGCCAAGCTCGACAGCAACAGCGACGGCGCGGTGGATCAGGACGAGCTCAATAGCGCCCTGTCGCAGAAAACCGACGACGGTCTGCTGGTCAGCCTGAGCAAAAACTTCAGCGATCTGGACAGCGACGAAAGCGGCAGCCTGAGCAGCGAAGAAATGGCTGCGATGGCCCCACCACCGCCACCACCGCGCGATCAAGCGCCGAGCACCGAACTGGCCGATGCGCTGATCAGTGCGCTGGACACAGACGGCGACGGCGCCATCAGCAGTGATGAACTGAGCGACGGCCTGACCAGCGCCGGTAGCACCGCCGACAGCGCAGAAATCTTCTCGGCCCTGGACAAGAACGAAGACGGCACCGTCAGCCAGGACGAACTCGTCGCCAGCCTGACCCCGCCACCACCACCTCAGCAGGTGTCCAGCGAAGAGCTGTTCAGCCAGCTCGATGCCGACAGCGATGGCAGTGTCACCGCCACCGAGCTGAGCAGCGCGCTGGCCAGCGACACCACTTCGTCGACCAGCACCGATACTAGCGCCGCCTTGCTCAAGGCCCTGGATAGCGACAGCAGCGGTGGCGTCAGCAGCGATGAGTTGAAAGCCGTCCTGCAAGCCGGCCGCGAGCAGAACACTGACAGCTCCACCGATCAGTTCAACGTGACCGAAGCCCTGAACAAAATGATCGCCAACCTGAGCAAGCAGTACTCGCTCGACAACGTGGCGACTGTGGGCAAATACCTGAACGAGGCGACCTGAGTCAAAAGCTTCGCGGGCAAGTCTTGATGCCAGTCAGTTAAGCAATTTCAGCCGCGACGCACTCTTTGTAGCAGCTGGCGAAGCCTGCGTTCGGCTGCGAAGC
>NZ_JAMYDU010000045.1 GCF_024138395.1 Pseudomonas mandelii | reverse complement strand
CGATGGCGGCGTGTCAGACGGCTTAAATGTAGTCTGACACGCCGCCATCGCAGGCAAGCCAGCTCCCACATTGATGATCTGCAACCGACCTGGTTCATCGGCTCCGTCGCATGAGCGAGAAAGAAGACCGGCAAACCGCTGCTCAGCAGGCGGCGGATTAAGCCGAAAACTTGATCCTCGGGTTAATGATGGGCACTCTATTGCCCAACGCGGGGACGACCTCGCGGCTCGATCGAGTGATCAATCCGGGGACGACCCCATCCATCGATGAGGTCTCTAATGTCCTGGATCATTCTGTTTTTTGCGGGTCTGTTCGAAGTCGGCTGGGCCGTCGGCCTGAAATACACCGACGGCTTCAGCCGCCCTATTCCTACCGCACTGACCATTGCCGCCATGGTGATCAGCCTTGGCCTGCTGGGCCTTGCCATGAAGGAATTGCCGCTGGGCACGGCTTACGCGGTCTGGACTGGCGTGGGTGCGGTGGGCACCGTGATCGCCGGGATCATTTTGTTTGGCGAATCCATGGCGCTGTTTCGGCTGGCCAGTGTGGCGTTGATCATTGCCGGGTTGGTTGGGCTCAAGGTTAGCGCTTAGGCCACTACCGCTTTCGCGAGCAAGCCTCGCTCCTACAGGGGGTGGTGGTGTGTCCAAATATATGGCACAACACAAAAACCTGTAGGAGCGAGGCTTGCCCGCGAAGAGGCCCGCCCGATCACCGACTATCTAACGGCCCCACGCAACTCCCCCACCAACCCTTGCAATGTCGCCGGTTCAGCCACTTCAACGGCCACCGCCGGCCCCGCCACCAGGGTCACCCGCGACCACAGCCTGCGAAACAGGCCCTTGTCCGGATCACGGCTGAAGAAACTCCCCCACAATCCCTGCAACGCCAGCGGAATCACCGGCACCGGCGATTCTTCGAGAATCCGCGTCAACCCACCCTTGAACTCGTTGATCTCGCCATCGGCGGTCAACTTGCCTTCAGGGAAAATGCATACCAGTTCGCCGTCCTTCAGATACTGGGCGATGCGGGTGAAGGCTTTTTCGTAGATCTGAATATCTTCCTGACGCCCCGCGATCGGAATTGTCCCGGCGGTGCGAAAGATGAAGTTCAGGACCGGCAGGTTGTAGATTTTGTAATACATCACAAAGCGAATCGGCCGACGCACTGCACCGCCAATCAGCAACGCGTCGACGAACGACACATGGTTGCAAACCAGCAATGCCGCGCCCTCATCGGGAATCAGTTCCAGGTTGCGATGCTCGACGCGGTACATGGAATGGCCAAGCAGCCAGATCATGAAGCGCATGCTGAACTCGGGGACGATTTTGAAGATGTAAGCGTTGACGCCGATGTTCAACAGCGACACCACCAGGAACAGCTGCGGGATCGACAGCTTGGCGAAGCTCAACAAGACGATCGACACAATGGCCGAGACCACCATGAACAGGGCGTTGAGAATGTTGTTGGCGGCGATCACCCGCGCACGCTCGTTCTCGACGGTACGCGACTGGATCAGCGCATACAGCGGCACGATGTAGAAACCGCCGAAGATCCCAAGCCCGAGGATGTCGATCAACACCAGCCAGGCGTGACCAAATCCCAGGACTTCAATCCAGCCATGGCCGGCAACGCTGTCCGGAATTCCGCCGGAATGCCACCACAGCAACAGGCCAAACACCGTCAGGCCGAATGAGCCAAACGGCACCAGACCGATCTCGACTTTGCGCCCGGAGAGTTTCTCGCAGAGCATCGAGCCCAGTGCGATACCGACCGAGAACACCGTAAGAATCAGCGTCACCACAGTCTCGTCGCCGTGCATCCATTCCTTGGCATACGCCGGGATCTGCGTCAGATAAATCGCGCCGACAAACCAGAACCATGAGTTGCCGACGATCGAACGCGATACCGCAGGGGTTTGCCCAAGGCCCAGCTTCAAGGTGGCCCAGGACTGGCTGAAGATGTTCCAGTTCAAACGCATTTCCGGCGATGCCGCCGCGGCTCGGGGAATGCTGCGGCTGGCCAGGTAACCGAGCACCGCGATCCCGATGATTGCCGTCGACACGACCGGCGCGTAGTTGCTGGTGGACATCATGATCCCGGCACCAATCGTCCCGGCGAGAATCGCCAGGAAGGTGCCCATTTCCACCAGACCGTTGCCGCCCACCAGCTCTTCTTCGCGCAAGGCCTGCGGGAGGATCGAGTACTTCACCGGCCCGAACAGCGCCGAGTGGGTGCCCATGGCGAACAGCGCCACCAGCATCAGTGACAGGTGATCGAACATGAAACCGACCGCCCCCACCGCCATGATGACGATTTCGCCGAGCTTGATCAGACGGATCAGTGCGTCCTTGGCGAACTTTTCCCCGAACTGCCCGGCCAGGGCCGAGAACAGGAAAAACGGCAAGATAAACAGCAACGCACACAGGTTGACCCAGATCGAACGGTCACCCTCGATGGTCAGCCGGTACAAAATGGCGAGGATCAGCGACTGCTTGAAGATGTTGTCGTTGAATGCCCCAAGCGACTGCGTGATAAAAAACGGCAGGAAGCGCCGAGTGCGAAGCAAGGTGAACTGTGAGGGGTGACTCATCTTCCATGTGTCCCTGATTTTGGGTGAAGAGTAGACAAAGAGTGGCGTGGATACTGTTATTGAAATGTCGGACGTCGATCCAGGCCACAGATTACCTAATCTTTGCCCCTTATTTCTTTAATCCTGCAATGCACGGTGAGACAAACAGCTCACCTCGCCATGCGCCCTGCACCGTACGCTTGGCGACTATCAGCCACATCACCGCCAGCATTGCCACCAACACGCAACCAAAGACACTGAAAAACGTCAGGTTCAAGGTGTTGGCCAGTTTCAGCGTAGCCAGTGAATAGACACCCAGCGGGAAAGTGAAACCCCACCAGCCGAGGTTGAACGGGATGCCGGCGCGCAAGTAACGCACGGTGATCAACAGCGCTATCAGCATCCACCAGAGCCCGAAGCCCCACAGCGTGATGCCGGCCACCAAACCAAGCCCAGCGGCGATTTCACCGATACCCGGCAGACCGTTGGCGGCAAAGATAGCTGGCGCGTCGGCGCCCAACAGCAACATGCCCAGCGCCCCGGTGCCAATCGGCCCAAGGGCCAGCCAGCTCGAGGCAGCCATGTTTTCGTGGGGCAATTTATGCAACGCCATGCGCAGCAACAGGATCGTCAGAATGCTGAACGCCACCGGCAGGGAAAAGGCCCAGAGCACATAGCTGGTCACTAACACCACCAGTTGTGAATGAGCATCGGCCAGGTGCGGCGCCAGCAAGCCACCGCTGGCAGCCGCCACTTCCGCCGCCACCACCGGCAACAGCCAGACGGCGGTCATCTGGTCGATGCTGTGCTCCTGACGGGTGAACATCATGTAGGGAATCAGTACGCCGCAAGCCAGCGACATCGCCACGTCCAGCCACCACAACACTTCGGCGAGATGAATCACTTCATCGCCCCAACGCGGCAAACCGAATACCAGAAAGCCATTGATGATGGTCGCAAGGCCCATGGGAATGGTGCCGAAAAACATCGAAACCGTGGAGTGCCCGAAAATCCGCCGCGCCTCGTCGAAGAACATGACCCAACGGGCGGCATACATGGCCGTGAACACCACAAACAAAGCGATGTTGAATAGCCACAAGCCTTCGGCAAACGCATGCAGACCGGGAGTCGACACCGGTAGTTGCGCCAGCGCCAGCGCCAAGACACCCGTGCCCATGGTCGCCGCGAACCAATTGGGGGTGAATTGGCGGATGGCCTCTCGGGGGTGCTGCAAATGACTGAGCGGTTTGATACCGGGTTTAACGCTATGGGTGCAGGTCATGGTGAACTCCTGTCCTCTCGTGAGGTGGAGCTCATGGTAAATCCGAATCGAATATCGATATAACGGGTAATATCTCTAACTGTTATCTGTTTTGCAGATATTACATCAGATGCTGCCTTCAGTCTCGACCACTAATATCCACGCCACACCCAGCGGATGAGCCACATGCTCGGTGCCCACCGAGGCATAAAAGATATCGCCGACTTCGAGTAACGTTTCCTTTTCCAGGCCTTGTTCGCGATAACGCATCTGCACCTGCCCATCGAGCACCACGAACACTTCCTGACCGTCGTTGATGTGCCATTTATAGGGCTGATCGGTCCAGTGCAAACGGGTGGTGATGCCATTCATGTTGGCAATATCCAGCGCCGCCCAGGCGCGGTCACCGATGAAAGATTTGCTGCGGATGATCTTCATGGGTCGGTCCGTCGAAATGAATGGCAACGCCAAGGCTAACGATCATCGGACATCGACGCCATAGCCTTTGACGGGCTGTATCGATTGATCGATATTGCGTTGAGTCAGTAACGCCGCCTTCGCGGGCAAGCCTCGCTCCTACAGGTCTATTTAAATCCTGTAGGAGCGAGGCTTGCCCGCGAAGAGGCCCGACAAGACCGATATCTGACTGATATACAACCTGCGACACCCCGCCACGCCACGACCTTGGTCGACACTGACTAACTCAAGCGGTCATGCGAGACTGTCTTGACCGGGCGGGCGTCCCGGATGTCTTTTGTCTGGAGTTCCCATGTCGCTGTCCATCGGGCTGATCGCCACCGTCGCCCTGGCCTATATGGCCATCCTGTTCGCTATCGCCTTTTACGGCGACCGTCGCAGCACACCGTTGCCGCCACGGGTGCGTGCCTGGGTGTACAGCTTGTCGCTGGCCGTTTACTGCACCAGTTGGACATTTTTTGGCGCCGTGGGCCAGGCAGCCGAACAACTCTGGTCATTCCTGCCGATCTACCTCGGGCCGATCCTGCTGCTGGTGGGCGCGCCGTGGGTTCTGCAAAAAATGGTGATGATCAGCAAACAGGAGAACATCACCTCCATCGCTGACTTCATCGCCGCCCGTTACGGCAAATCCCAGTCGCTGGCGGTGGTGGTGGCGCTGATCTGTCTGGTCGGCGTGCTGCCGTACATCGCCTTGCAGCTCAAGGGCATCGTGCTGGGCGTGAACCTGCTGATCGGCGCCGGTGCCGACGCCATGGGCACACGCGCGCAGGACACGGCCCTGATTGTGTCGCTGGTGCTCGCGCTGTTCACCATTGTTTTCGGTACCCGCAACCTCGACGCCACGGAACACCACCGCGGCATGGTGCTGGCGATTGCCTTTGAATCATTGGTCAAGCTGTTCGCTTTTCTCGCGGTCGGCGCGTTCGTGACTTACGGCCTGTACGACGGTTTCGACGACCTGTTCGATCAGGCCATGCTCGCCCCGCGTCTCGAGGCGTACTGGAAAGAAACCATCAACTGGCCGTCTATGGTGGTGCAAACCGGCGTGGCGATGATGGCGATCATCTGCCTGCCCCGGCAGTTCCATGTGACCGTGGTGGAAAACATCGATCCCCAGGACCTGCGTTTGGCCAAGTGGGTGTTCCCGGCCTATCTGGCGCTGGCGGCGTTGTTTGTCGTGCCGATCGCGCTGGCCGGTCAGATGTTGCTGCCCAGTTCGGTGCTGCCGGACTCATTCGTCATCAGTCTCCCGTTGGCCCAATCTCACCCTGCCCTGGCGATGCTGGCGTTTATCGGCGGCGCTTCGGCGGCGACCGGGATGGTGATCGTAGCCAGTGTGGCGCTGTCGACCATGGTATCAAACGACATGTTGTTGCCATGGTTGTTGCGACGCAACAACGCCGAGCGGCCGTTCGAAGTGTTTCGCCAGTGGATGCTCTCGGTGCGTCGGGTGAGCATCGTGGTCATTCTGCTGCTGGCGTACGTCAGCTATCGCCTGCTGGGCTCGACCGCAAGCCTTGCGACCATCGGCCAGATCGCCTTCGCCGCCGTGACCCAACTGGCCCCGGCCATGCTCGGCGCGCTGTACTGGAAACAGGCTAACCGTCGCGGGGTGTTTGCCGGGCTGGCCGCCGGCACGTTCCTCTGGTTCTACACGTTGGTGTTGCCGATCGCCGCCAAGAGTCTCGGCTTGCCCCTGAGCGGTTTTCCGGGGCTGGCCTGGCTGCAAGGCAACCCGTTGAACCTGCCGATCACGCCGCTGACTCAAGGCGTGGTGCTGTCGCTGGCGGGCAACTTCACCTTGTTCGCCTGGGTCTCGCTACTGTCACGCACGCGGGTTTCGGAGCACTGGCAGGCCGGCCGCTTCATCGGCCAGGAAATCAGCGCCCGCCCCAGCGCCCGTTCGATGCTGGCGGTACAGATCAACGACTTGCTGCAACTGGCCGCCCGTTTTGTCGGCGAAGAACGCGCTCGTCAGAGCTTCATCCGTTTCGCCTACCGTCAAGGCAAAGGCTTCAACCCGACCCAGAACGCAGATGGTGAATGGATCGCCCATACCGAACGCTTGCTGGCCGGTGTCCTTGGCGCATCTTCGACGCGGGCAGTGGTAAAAGCCGCCATCGAAGGTCGGGAAATGCAACTCGAGGATGTCGTGCGGATCGCTGACGAAACTTCAGAGGTACTGCAGTTCAACCGCGCCTTGCTGCAAGGCGCCATCGAAAATATTACCCAAGGCATCAGCGTGGTCGACCAGTCGCTGAAACTGGTGGCCTGGAACCGGCGCTACCTTGAACTCTTCAACTACCCCGACGGTTTGATCAGCGTGGGCCGGCCGATTGCCGACATCATTCGCTACAACGCCGAGCGCGGTCTGTGTGGCCCCGGCGAAGCGGAAGTGCATGTCGCCCGCCGCTTGCACTGGATGCGTCAGGGCCGGGCCCATACCTCCGAACGGTTGTTCCCCAATGGTCGAGTGATCGAGCTGATCGGTAACCCGATGCCCGGCGGCGGTTTCGTCATGAGCTTCACCGACATCACCGCGTTCCGCGAGGCCGAGCAGGCGCTGACCGAAGCGAACGAAGGCCTCGAGCAACGGGTCACCGAACGGACCCACGAGCTGTCGCAACTCAACGTTGCCCTGACCGAAGCCAAGGGCACCGCCGAATCGGCGAACCAGTCGAAAACCCGTTTCCTGGCCGCTGTCAGCCATGACTTGATGCAACCGCTGAACGCTGCGCGGCTGTTCTCTGCTGCCCTCTCCCACCAGGAAGAAAATTTATCCGGTGAAGCCCGGAAACTGGTTCATCACCTGGACAGTTCACTGCGCTCGGCCGAGGATCTGATCAGCGACCTGCTGGACATTTCTCGCCTGGAAAACGGCAAGATCAACCCTGACCGCAAACCCTTCGAGCTCAATGATTTATTCCATACGCTGGGCGCCGAGTTCAAGGCTCTGGCGCAGGAACAGGGCCTGAAATTCCGTGTTCGGGGCAGCGCGTTACGGGTCGACAGTGACATCAAACTGCTACGAAGGATTTTGCAGAACTTCCTGACCAATTCTTTCCGCTATGCCAAAGGCCCGGTGCTGCTCGGCGTTCGGCGACGCAACGGCGAGCTGTGTCTGGAAGTCTGGGACCGTGGCCCGGGCATTCCGGAAGACAAATTGCAGGTGATTTTCGAAGAGTTCAAACGCCTCGACAGCCACCAGACCCGGGCCGAGAAAGGCCTGGGCCTGGGCCTGGCGATTGCCGACGGGCTGTGTCGCGTGCTGGGTCATCCCTTGCGCGTGCGTTCCTGGCCGGGTCGCGGCAGCGTGTTCAGTGTCAGCGTACCGTTGGCGGGGGCACAAACCGCGACGCTGGCCAAGCTTGCTGAACTCAATGGCCATTTGCTCAGCGGCGCGCAGGTGCTGTGTATCGATAACGAAGACAGCATCCTGATCGGCATGAACAGTTTGCTCACGCGCTGGGGCTGTCAGGTCTGGACCGCGCGCAACCGAGATGAATGCGCGACGCTGCTCGGCGATGGGATGCGTCCGCAATTGGCGCTGGTGGATTATCACCTGGACGATGGCGAGACCGGGACCGAGTTGATGGCGTGGTTACGCACGCAATTGGGCGAGCCGGTGCCGGGGGTGGTGATCAGTGCCGATGGCCGGCCGGAGACGGTGGCCCAAGTGCATGCGGCGGGCCTGGATTACCTGGCCAAACCGGTGAAACCGGCGGCGTTGCGGGCGTTGTTGAGTCGGCATTTGCCGTTGTAGGGGAATGATAGGTCTGTATTGCCTTCGAAAAGATCGCAGCCTTCGGCAGCTCCTACAGGGGTTCACATTCCATGTAGGAGCTGCCGAAGGCTGCGATCTTTTGATCTTATTCGGGCAGCTCGGCCAAGCCATCGACATCCGTCATCGCCCGCTCCAACAGGTCCGCCGGCAAGCTCTTACTGGCCCGCGCGCCGAGCAACTTGAGCTGCTCGCTGCGACTGACCAGGTTACCGCGGCCTTCAGTCAGCTTATTGCGTGCAGAGCTGTAGGCTTTGTCCAGTTGCTGCAAGCGACTGCCGACTTCATCCAGATCCTGAATGAACAACACGAACTTGTCGTACAGCCAACCGGCGCGCTCGGCGATTTCCCGGGCGTTCTGGCTCTGGCGCTCCTGCTTCCACAGGCTGTCGATGACGCGCAAGGTGGCCAGCAACGTGGTCGGGCTGACGATCACGATATTGCGGTCGAATGCCTCCTGAAACAGCGTCGGCTCAGCTTGCAACGCTGCAGAAAACGCCGCTTCGATCGGAACGAAAAGCAGAACGAAATCCAGGCTGTGCAGGCCGTCAAGCCGCTTGTAGTCCTTGCCGGCCAGGCCTTTGACGTGACTGCGCAGTGAAAGCACATGCTGCTTGATGGCGATCTGGCTGATGGCATCGTCCTCGGCCGCCACATATTGCTGATAGGCCGTGAGGCTGACTTTGGAATCGACCACAACCTGTTTGTCGCCGGGCAGGTAAATAATCACATCCGGCTGGAAACGCTCACCGTCCGGCCCCTTGAGATTGACTTGGGTCTGGTACTCACGCCCCTTCTCCAGACCCGCATGCTCAAGCACCCGCTCGAGAATCAGTTCGCCCCAGTTGCCTTGGGTTTTCTGCCCTTTCAAAGCACGAGTGAGGTTAGTGGCTTCGTCGCTCAGGCGCAGGTTCAGTTGTTGCAGCCGTTCCAGTTCCTTGGCCAGGGAAAAGCGCTCGCGGGCTTCAGCCTGATAACTTTCCTCGACGCGTTTTTCGAACGACTGAATGCGCTCCTTCAACGGATCGAGCAACTGCCCCAAACGTTGCTGACTGGTTTCGGCAAAACGCTGCTCACGTTCGTCGAAGATCTTGCCCGCCAGCTCGGCGAATTGCGCACGTAACTCGTCTCGCGAGCCTTGCAGGTCGTTGAGGCGCTGCTGATGGCTTTCCTGCTGCTCGCGCAACTCGGCGTTAAGAGAGGCAGTCTGGGCGTCGAGACGACGCAACTCAGCCTCTTTGCCGGCGCGTTCGATGTTCCAGGCGTGGGCCGCGTCGCGGGCGTCGTCGCGTTCGATCTGGAGCAGTTCGACTTCACGGCGCACGGCGGCCAAGTCGGCCTGTTTGGCGGAGTTGGCCTGGCTCAGGTCGGCGATTTCATCACGGCAGGTGTCAAGCTGAGCATTCAAGCCGTCCTGCGTCAGCTGGGCGATGGCAAGGCGCTCTTCCAGCAGCGCCAGCTCGGCCTGTCCCGCACTCGCCCGACGCTGAAGTTGCCAGGCCAATACCAGTAACGGCAGCCCAGCGCCCGCCAGCCCCAGCAATGCGCTGGTCAAGTCCATCGCCATAGCCACTCCTGCCCATTCGATAAAGCGTGAAGGTTAACCAAGGCGTCAGGTCTTGGACAGCTCAGTCTTCGCTCAGGCCGAGTTCCTGCTGCGCGCGTCGGTCGCCCGCACGCGCGGCCTGACGCAATAGCTCCTGGCCAATGCGACGATCCCGGGCGTTACCGCATTCGCGGCACATCAGCTGACCGAGACGGCTTTGCGCGGCCACCACGCCTTCACGGGCAGGCTGCTTGAGCAAGCGTCCAGCGAAGTGTTTGACGTTGGAGTTTTCGCCCAGGCGCGGGCTGTCGAGTAACCACTCAGCCACGCGCATCGAAAAGCGCTTGGGTGGGGTAACACTGGGGATTGTAGAGGTAGCAGGGACTGGTACTGAGCGAAACTTCATAAAGCACTGTGGGGCAGATCGGAAGGCGCGCCACTCTACTCTTTTTTTCGTACAGGTAAAGTCGAAAAAAGCCTGCACGCCCGTCCTAGAGCAAGCGCTTGGGACAATCCACAGAAGCTGTGGATAACTCAGTGGACAACCGCCTTTGAACTCGCGCAAAGCCGTGTGGGGTGGGGCTCGCAGTCAAACTGACGATTTTTTCACCAGTAAAAAAAAGCGATGTTTTTCATTGACTTAAATTTTCATTACAGGCACCCACCCCCATTGAGGCAAGGATGACAGTGGGATGACAGTTCGCGCAACTTATGTGCACAAGTACCTGCGAGGCGGTTATATCGATGCGCTTTTTCGGCGCATTTTTCGGTAACAACTGAGGATAAACCCGAGCGACCCGCGCCACTGGTCGATCCTGACTCGATCGTTCTCTCGGATCAACGGTCGGGTTCTGGGCTATTGCGGGGCACTGGTCTGCTCTTTTGCCAGCTCGGCCGAGACTTGCCGGGAGGCACTTCAGCGCTTTTTTACAAACAGGCTTCCCTTCGGCAGTTCAATCCGTTAGTATCCGCGGCGTTAGTACCAAGCTGAAAGTCAATTCTGGTCGAACAAATCCCCCGGTCAGCCTTCCCTAAGAGAAGCCTCCACCGATAAAACGGGATCGACCACCTCGATGGTTTCCAGGTAAATCTTGCGCCAACACAGCCTTTGAATCGAAAGCAAAGGGTGTTGCCAAGCTCACTTACTCTGACCGAACCAGCCTGCAAATTGATCAGGATCTTCACCCCGGGCCCAGAACCTTTGCCCTTGATGTGTTGCCTGCCCTCCTAAGTACCTACCTGCCAGCCCAAGCGCGCCAATTTATCAGCGCTTCAAACTGGCTGCTTTGTTCCAGTCGGGTTCTTCGTTCGACCAATGGTGGTCGTCGTCACTGGAACGTTTTAACTTTGCACGGTTCTTATCCGTGTCGCTTGTAGGAACACCAATTATGTCCACTCAAATCCACGCTCAGGATGCCATTCGCACCCTAACCAACGCTTTTGCTCCAATGAATTGCCTGATCATGGCCGCTCGCAAAGGCTGCTTCAGCTTCACTCTGGTCAACGAACACGGCATCGCTCGTCACAGCGAACGCCTGTACCCAGATCAATACTCCAGCGCGGAACCGCTGCAGGCTGTGATCGAGCGTACTCGCCAGGCACTGGTTGCCTGAGACGCCAGAAAAGCTGAAAAACCTCAAAAGCCCTGCTGAAAAGCGGGGCTTTTTATTGCCCGATATTTCTCATTTCGCGACCTACGGCTAAGCACCAACCGATATAACGGTTATAACTCGAAGCCGGAAATATTTTAAAAACAGTCCTTTACAGCGAAATAATGACACTACACTTCAACTCAAGCGGCTTAAGCCGCTTCCGGCGAGCCTGAATCGACTCCACTGCTGCCAAGGCCCTTTTCAGGTATCGCCGACCACTTCAGGTTTCGAGGGCTTTATGGGAATCGCTGCCAGCGAACTGTGTCGTTATGTGATCCGTCCGACGTTGATCTACCTCGGACGCCATAGCGCAACTGCCGAATCCCTGCTGCTGGGCATCGCCGCCAGTCAATCAGCCCTCGGTTCAGCCCTGCATGACCGCCGTGGCCACGGCCTGTACCGAATCGCCGAACCCCGCCATCAAGCCTTATGGGATCACTATCTGGCCCTGGACCCGGATCGAGCGAGTCTGGTCCGCGGCCTCGCCAGCCAGCATGCTTTTCTCAGCGGGCCGCATCTGGAATTGACCGTCAACCTGCGTTACGCCACTGCCATCGCCTGGCTGCTGGTAGAAGAACAGAACACTCCCCTCCCCGCCTCCGATGATCTTTTGGGAATGGCCCGAATCTGGCGCCAGACTTTCCAGCCTCAAGGTCGTCTGCGAGATTTCACCTACGCCTGGCAAACCTGTGTTTCATCGTTGAATCAGGTCGCCTGCTGACCCACCCCTTTCCGAAAATCGCCCAACAGGTCGCGATTTTGGTCGGATTGTCCTACAAAACAGCTCTAACTCAAGCGTTACAGGCTATAGCGCCCGGACGAAAATGTTGGTAATTTTCGCCCCGGTGATCACCAGGAGTTCTAATAATGAAAAAAGTAATGCTCAAAACCACCCTTAGCCTCGCCGTTGCCATGGCATCCACCCAAATCTTCGCAAGTGGTTTCGCCCTCAACGAACAAAGCATCAGCGGTATGGGGACAGGTTTTGCCGGGCGATCTTCATCTGCCGACGACGCATCTACAGTTTTTGGCAACCCTGCCGGCATGTCTCGCCTCAAGCGCGAACAAGTGACCGGTGGTGTTGCATTTATCGACGCGCACGCTGATATCAGTGATGCGAGCTCCAGTCCGAATAGTGGCACCAACAAAGGTGACATGGTCCCTTTCATGGGCGTGCCCATGGGCTACTACGTAAAGCCAATCGATGACCACTGGGCATTCGGTTTTGGCGTCTACGCTCCATTCGGCCTGGTGACCGACTACGAGAACGGCTTCGCCGGCAAATACTTCGGCAGCAAGAGCGAAGTGAAAGTCGTCACCTTGCAACCGACCGTCAGCTACGCCTTCAACGACAAGGTGTCTATCGGCTTCGGTCCGACCATCAACCGCATTGAAGGGACTCTGGAATCGAACCTGTCGATCACCCAGGCCGCGCCGGACGGCAAAGTCAAAATCAAGGGCGACGACACCGCGCTGGGCTACAACATCGGCGTGCTGGTTCAAGCCACCGACAGCACGCGCGTCGGCCTGACTTACCACTCGAAAGTGAAGTACAAGCTCGAAGGCGACACCAAGGTCAACTACAACGTCCTCGCAGCGGTGGGCCAGAACCCAAGCCAGAAGTACGACGCTTCGCTGGACGTAACCACGCCTGAATCGGTCGACTTCTCGGTCACTCATGCGCTGAACGACAAGTGGACCCTCTATGCAGGCAGTACCTGGACTCGCTGGAGCCGCCTGAAAGAAATCACCGTCGAAAACAAAGGCGTGCCGACCATTTTGAATGGCCAGTTCGGCACCATCACCGAAGAACAGAACTGGCACGACACCTGGGCTCACGCCATCGGCGCGTCCTATCAGCTGAACAAGCAATGGGTTCTGCGTACCGGTCTGTCCGTCGACCAGGCACCGACCAACAACGTCGACCGCTCCCCACGCATCCCGACAGGCGATCGCAAGATTTTCAGCCTGGGCGCCGGCTGGAGCCCGACCGACGACCTGACCATCGACGTAGCGTACTCGTACCTGCGCGAAGAATCGGTCAAGGTCAACAACAGCAACGGCCGTCAGAACTACAGCGCAGAGTATGAAAACTATGCGAACGGTTTCGGTGTTGGCGCGACCTACCGTTTCTGATGATTCACGGCGCGCTTGACTGCCTCGCCGCCTGAATTGAAAAAGCCCCGTGCTCTTATACAGAGGCGGGGCTTTTTAGTGCGCGTCGATCAGGGTTTCGAACCCAGGGCTTTCTCCACCGCCTCGATGAACTCGGGATTATCCGGCTTGGTCAGGCTGGAGAAATTGGCGATCACTTTGCCTTGGCGATCGACCACATACTTGTAGAAATTCCATTTCGGCGAACTGCTTTGTTCAGAGAGAACCTTGAACAAATGCGTTGCGTCATTGCCGCGGACTTTCTGCGGTTCGGTCATGGTGAAAGTTACGCCGTAGTTCACGTAACAGACCTTGGCAGTTTCTGCGCCATCCTTGGACTCTTGCTTGAAGTCATTGGACGGAACACCGACCACTTCGAGCCCTTGATCCTTGTAACGCTGATACAGCGCCTCAAGGCCTTTGAACTGTGGGGCGAAGCCACAGAAGCTCGCGGTATTGACCACCACCAGCGGCTTGCCGGCGAAGCGCTGGCACAGATCGATGGATTCCTTGGCGCGCAGCTTGGGCAACGAGCCTTGTAACAACTCCGGGCATTCTGCTGCTTGGGCCAATCCGGTAAAGGCCATCAACAACGCGGGAACTGCAAGCCAGCGCATCAGCATGTCAGTGCATCCTTGAACAATCGTCAGGAAACGAAATTACTCGCCTTCGCCGCTCGCTAGCAAGCACCCATGCCCAACTGCATCAATGCCAGGCCTCCCTGATGCCAGCCCCACCATGCCAGGGTCAGCAACAATATGCCGACGGCGATAGCAGCCATCCGCGGCCAGAGACTGTTCATATGGCACTCATCCGGGTTTGCAGACGAGCCACCGGCTGCTCGCGCACCGGCCAGTTCAGGGCTGCCGCCACCAGACTCAAGAGAATCGCCACCTGCCAGATCAAGTCATAACTCCCGGTTCGGTCATACACCACCCCGCCCAACCAGCCGCCGAGGAACGAGCCGAGCTGATGGAAGAGGAAAACAATCCCACCGAGCATGGACAGATTTCGTACTCCGAACAAGGTCGCCACCGTGCCGTTGGTCAAGGGCACCGTCGACAACCAGAGGAACCCCATGGCCATGCCGAACAAATATGCCGTGACTTGAGTAACCGGCGCCCAGAGGAACAGCACAATCACCACCGCCCGCAACAGATACAGACCGGTGAGCAAGCGCGGTTTGGACATCCGCCCGCCAAGCCAGCCCGCGGTATAGGTACCGAAGATATTGAACAGCCCGATCAGCGCCAACACCGTGGTGCCGACGGAGGCTGGCAAGTGTTGATCCACCAGATAGGCCGGCAAGTGCACGCCAATGAACACCACCTGAAAACCGCAGACAAAAAAGCCGAACGCCAACAGCCAGAATCCTGAATGGGAGCAGGCTTCGCGCAACGCTTCAGAGAGGGTTTGCTCGTGCCCGAGAACCGGCAGCGGTTTGTCCTTGAGCATGCTCACCAGCGGCACGATCAGCGCCACCACCAGGCCCAACACCAGCAATGCCGCGGACCAGCCAAGCCAGCCGATCAGCCCCAGCGTGCCGGGCAACATGGCGAATTGACCGAAAGAACCGGCGGCGCTGGCGATCCCCATGCCCATGCTGCGCTTTTCCGGTGGCACGGCTCGGCCGACCACGCCGAGGATCACCGAGAACGAGGTGCCGGACAGACCGATGCCGATCAATAGGCCGGCGCTCAAAGACAAGGTCACTGCCGAATCAGACAGCCCCATGAACACCAGACCCAGGGCGTACAGAACACCACCGATCAACACCACTTTCGCAGCGCCAAAACGGTCGGCCAGAGCACCAGTGAACGGCTGCGCCAGGCCCCAGATCAGGTTCTGCAAAGCAATGGCGAAGGCAAATACTTCGCGGCCCCAGCCGAACTCGGCACTCATGGGCGCCAGAAACAGCCCGAAGCCGTGTCGCACACCCAGGGACAACGCCAGAATCAGCGCACTCCCCAACAGAACCCAACCGCATGTACGCCACATCGATGTCATTCTTGTTCTCCGGTAGCGGGTATATACCCGCTTAAGATCGAACAAACTGGCCTCAAGCCAGTTCGTCCAGCAGTTTCAGCAAGATTTCACGCTTCTCGGCACCCAGACGGTCGATCAACCGCTGTTGCGCCGCTTCCCAGGCCGGCAAGGCCGCTGCCAGGCGTTCGCGCCCTGTCTCGGTGAGCAGAACAATGCGATTGCGCATGTCTTCGCCCTCGACCAGCGTCACCAGGCCTTCGCCCTCCAGCACCCGCAGATTGCGCCCCAGCGTGCTGCGATCCAGGCCCATGGCTTCGGCCAACGACGAGATGCTCGGCTGATCCAGACGCTGCAGATTGCACAGCAGAGAATACTGGGCAACGTTGATCCCGAAGCCGTCGAGGGCGCCGTCGTAATGCCTGCTGACGCCACGAGCGGCGCGACGCAGGTTGGTACACAAACATTGAGAAGGAAGCATGGTGCGTGTATATACCCGCGGTTAAATGAAAGCAAATTTTTCGACACATATTACCCGTAGGAGCGAGGCTTGCCCGCGAAGGCGGTGTGTCAGTCGATATCAATGTTGACTGACACACCGCCTTCGCGAGCAAGCTTCGCTCCTACAG
>NZ_JAMYDU010000044.1 GCF_024138395.1 Pseudomonas mandelii | reverse complement strand
CGAAGGCGGTGTGTCATTCAACATTGATGTTGACTGACACACCGCCTTCGCGGGCAAGCCTCGCTCCTACAGGGGTTAGGTCAGGCTTTCGTCGATCACCAACACCAATTTCCCCGACACCTTATTGGTCGCCAGTTCCGCAAACGCTGCTTCGGCATCCTTGATCGCAAATGTCTTAGCCAGTTGCGGGCTCAAACGCCCTTCGGCAAACAGCGGCCAGACATGCTGGCCAAGATCGCTGAACAAATCGGCCTTGAACTGCTCGTCGCGACTGCGCAGGGTTGAACCCAGCAATTGCACCCGCTTGGCCAGCACCTGAGCCAGATCCAGTTGCGCCTCACGACCGCCCATCAAACCGATCAGCACCCAACGACCATCGCGAGCCAGCAGCTTGAGGTTCAACGCCGCGTAATTGCCACCCACCGGGTCGAGAATCACGTCGAACGGCGCGAGATCATTCAAGCTATCCAGATCACCGTTGCGCACCACTCCACCCTGCGCGCCCAACGCTTCGCAGTAAGCCAGCCGCTCGGCAGAACCGACGCTGACCCAGCACGGGTTACCAAACGCCTTGCACAGCTGAATGGCAGCTGAACCGATTCCACTGGCGCCGGCGTGCAAGAGAACTTTCTCACCCGGTTTGAGCGCAGCCAGTTGAAACAAATTCAGCCAAACGGTCGCATACACTTCCGGCAACGCTGCCGCCTCGGCCAGAGACAAACCTTCGGGAACCGGCAGCACATGCCGTCCGTCGACAACTACCTCTTCGGCCATCCCACCCCCGGCCAGCAAGGCGCAAACCCGATCGCCAACCTTCCAGGAAGAGCCCGGGCCGACCTCGCTGATCACCCCCGAACACTCAAGACCCAGTACTTGACTGGCCCCCGGCGGGGGCGGATATAGCCCCGCCTTCTGTAACAAATCGGCGCGATTGAGTCCTGCTGCCGCCACCCGGATGCGAACTTGTCCTACATCGCACGTAGGACTCGGCTCTTCAACCCACTCCACTCGCCCCTCAACGCCTTGCAATGCTTTCACAGTGCCTCCATAGTGAGTCTGGACTGAGCCCGAAGCTGTAGCGCCGGGCTTTTTGCATTATGCGACCGGTCCTTGTGGATCCGGCGACTTCAAAGACGGCCTAATATGCGTTATCAATTGTCCCCGCGTCGAATCAGCATGAAGCATCTGCTCCCCAGCACCGCCCTCGCTCTTGTCATTGGTCTCGGTCTTTTGCCGATGTCGAGCAATTCGTTCGCAGCCAACAGCTGGGACAAGCTTCAGCCCGATCGTGACGAAGTAATCGCCAGTCTGAACGTCGTCGAATTGCTCAAGCGTCACCATTACAGCAAGCCACCGCTCGACGATGCACGCTCCGTGATCATCTACGACAGCTATATCAAGCTGCTGGATCCATCGCGCAGCTACTTCATGGCCAGCGATATTGCCGAATTCGACAAATGGAAAACCCAGTTTGACGACTTCCTCAAAAGCGGCGACCTGAACGCCGGGTTCGCCATCTACAAGCGCTACCTGGACCGCGTCAAGTCGCGTCTGGACTTTGCCCTTGCCGAGCTGAACAAGGGCGTCGACAAGATTGACTTCACCGCCAAGGAAACCTTGCTGGTCGATCGCAAGGATGCCCCTTGGCTCAAGACCACCGCAGAGCTGGACGACCTGTGGCGCAAACGCGTCAAGGACGAAGTGCTGCGGATGAAGATCTCCGGCAAAGAGTCCAAGCAGATTCAGGAAACCCTGACCAAGCGTTACAAGAATCAGCTGGCGCGTCTGGACCAGACCCGTGCGGAAGACATCTTCCAGGCGTACATCAACACCTTCGCCATGTCCTACGATCCGCACACCAACTATCTGTCGCCGGATAACGCGGAAAACTTCGACATCAACATGAGCCTGTCCCTGGAGGGCATCGGTGCCGTGTTGCAGAGCGATAACGATCAAGTGAAAGTCGTGCGCCTGGTGCCTGCCGGCCCAGCCGACAAGACCAAGCAGGTTGCGCCGGCCGACAAGATCATCGGCGTCGCCCAGGGCAACAAGGAAATGGTCGACGTAGTCGGCTGGCGCCTGGACGAAGTGGTCAAACTGATTCGTGGTCCGAAAGGCACCGTGGTGCGCCTGGAAGTGATCCCCGCCAGCAATGCGCCGAACGACCAGACCACCAAAATCGTGCCAATCACCCGCGAAGCGGTGAAGCTGGAAGACCAGGCGGTGAAGAAGTCGGTCCTCAAACTCAAGCAGGATGGCAAGGACTACAAACTCGGCGTCATCGAGATCCCGGCCTTCTACCTGGACTTCAAGGCTTTCCGTGCCGGCGATCCGGACTACAAGAGCACCACCCGCGACGTCAAGAAGCTGCTGACTGAACTGCAGAAAGACAAAGTCGACGGCGTGGTCATCGACCTGCGCAACAACGGCGGCGGTTCCTTGCAGGAAGCCACCGAGCTGACCAGTCTGTTCATCGACAAAGGTCCGACCGTACTGGTGCGTAACGCCGACGGCCGGGTCGATGTGCTGGAAGATGAAAACCCGGGCGCATTCTACAAAGGCCCGATGGCGTTGCTGGTGAACCGTTTGTCCGCCTCGGCTTCGGAGATCTTCGCCGGCGCCATGCAGGACTACCACCGCGCACTGATTATCGGCGGCCAGACCTTCGGTAAAGGCACCGTGCAGACCATTCAGCCGCTGAACCATGGCGAACTGAAACTGACCCTGGCCAAGTTCTACCGGGTTTCCGGTCAGAGCACCCAGCATCAGGGCGTATTGCCGGACATCGATTACCCGTCAATCATCGACACCAAGGAAATCGGCGAAAGCGCCCTGCCGGAAGCCATGCCGTGGGACACCATTCGTGCGGCCATCAAGCCTGCGCTTGACCCGTTCAAACCGTACATCACGCAGCTCAAGTCCGAGCATGACGTGCGCACCGCCAAGGACGCGGAGTTTGTGTTCATCCGCGACAAACTGGCCCTGGCGCAGAAGTTGATGAGCGAAAAAACCGTCAGCCTCAATGAAGCCGACCGTCGCGCACAACACGCCGATATCGAAGCCAAGCAACTGGCCATGGAAAACATCCGTCGCAAGGCCAAGGGCGAAGAGCCGCTCAAAGAGCTGAAGAAAGAAGACGAAGATGCCCTCGCGGCCGAGCCGGACAAGACCAAGCCAGAAGACGATGCTTATCTGAGCGAGACCGGGCGGATTCTGCTGGATTACTTGAAACTCAACACCGCGGTTGCCAAGCACTAGGTTAATTTTTGATTGGATCTCCAACGGGGCTAACTTGTTAGCCCCGTTGATTGACATCACAACCTACTTACAAAAACCCCAAAAGCGCGTAATAAAATGGACTTCAGTAAACACCCACTGTTCATAGGAGCAACAGCTGTCGCCGCAACAATCGCTATATTCCATCAATACATCGTTCCAATATATGAAAAGCAAAACAACAATACGATCATAGAATTAACCAAAGACCTCAACACCGCACGTAAAGAACTTACCGAAAGCATAGAAAAAAATACAAACATTCAAAACGATAACAAAAGCAAAACTGCAACACTGACAAGCAGACTTGAATCAAAAATAATCTCATTGGAGGCTTCGAAAACGGAGCTTGAGAAGAAGATATTACAGCTACAAGAGGAAGAAAGATTCTCTGCAGAAACCCCTTTCCCTAAAGGTTTTAGGGACATTCAAATATTCGACGAATATTCAAAAATCCCAACCACCTATAAAAATTCCGACTATACCGAAGATAGTATTTTTACCTCAACTGAGATTTCAGACAGATTATTCAGCCGCATCACTTACTATCAATTTCAGTGCAACGAAACCAACCTTGTACGTCAGGTTTTCTTTCACTTCACCAGCCTTTACGATACCTACAAGGCCGAAAATCGCGACGGCCCGTTCCCTACGGATGAAGAAGAGACGAAACTCTCAAAAAAAAATAACGAGGCTTTAGTTAAAATTTTTTCAGACAAATACGGCAACCCTATATCTGTTAAACAGGGAAAAACAACTTTCCAAACGAGCGAACACACGAGAGCCATAATTGACGATAGCGGTCTTATTATCTTCAGCCAGTACAACCCAATTTCCTTGTCCGTTAGCTGCCTGAAAGAAGCAAAAAATAAAGAAATCCAAGAAAGCGCAGCAAGCAAAAAAAAGTAGTGATTTTTTCAGTATAAAGTCATCAAACAGTCATCATTCTGTCGTGAAATACAGGACTGGGCGTGCTCTTTTACGAGAGCACGCCCAGTCCTTTTTTATCGCCAGAGAACGCCATGACCACGACCGAACAGCTGAGTGCCTTGAGTTCAATACTGACTCAAAGCGGTTTGCACAGCCTGTTCCAGCCGATCATTTCCCTCTCCGAACGAAGCATCATCGGTTACGAAGCCCTCAGCCGTGGCCCCTCCAACAGTCCGCTGCACTCCCCCGTTGCCCTGTTCGCGGTAGCCCGCCAGGCCGGTCGCCTCAGCGAACTGGAAATCGCTTGCCGGCAAAGTGCTTGCCGCCGTTTCAATGAACAGCAACTGCCCGGCAAACTCTTCCTCAATGTGTCCCCGGAATCCCTGCTCGAAGCCGCCCACCAACCCGGACGCACTTTGCAACTGCTGCAGGATTTCGGCATACCACCGAGCCAGGTGGTGATCGAACTCACCGAACAGACCCCGACCGACGATTTCCAGTTGCTGCAAAACGCCCTGCATCACTATCGGGCAATGGGCTTTTCCATTGCGCTGGATGATCTGGGTGCGGGTTATTCGAGCTTGCGGCTCTGGTCCGAATTGCGCCCGGATTACGTCAAGATCGATCGGCACTTTATCGACGGTATTCATCAGGACGCGCTCAAGCGTGAATTCGTCGGCTCGATCCTGCAAATCGCCAAGGCTTCGCGGGCAAAAGTGATCGCCGAAGGCATCGAATTGCCGGAAGAACTCGCCGTGCTGACCGAAATGGGCGTTGATCTGCTGCAAGGTTATCTGCTCTGCCGGCCCCAGGAGCATCCGCCCCGCGATGCCCGAAGTTTCATACCCAAACCAAACAGCGTCGCCGCGATACTGAACGAGGAAGTCAGTGACCTCAGCGCCTTGCTCAACGACCAACCGGCGGTGGCCAGCGACACCCCGACCGCCACCGTGCTGGAAGCCTTCCGCCGCCAGGCCAACCTGAACTCCCTGGCGGTACTCGACGAGCAAGGCCAGCCCTGCGGCATCGTCCACCGTCATTCACTCTCGGACGCCCTGCTCAAGCCCTTTGCCACCGACTTGTTCGCCCGCAAGCCCATCAGCCGCTTGATGAGCGACGATTTCCTCGCCGTGGAGCTCAGCCAGTCGCTGCAACAGGTCAGCCGCTTGATCACCAGCCGCGCCCGCCAGCGCATCGAAGAAGACTTCATCATCACCCTCAACGGCGGCTATCTGGGACTGGGTCGAGTGATCGACGTGCTCAAGCTGATTACCGAACTGAAAATCCAGCAAGCCCGCTACGCCAACCCACTGACCCTGCTACCGGGCAACGTACCGATCCAGCAATGCCTGACTCGCCTGCTGCAACAGGAACGGGAATCGGTGATCTGCTACGTGGACATCGACAGCTTCAAACCCTTCAACGACATCTACGGCTACGGTCGCGGGGATGAAGTCCTACTGTGCCTGGCGCAATGCCTGAACGACCGCGTCGACCCATCCCGCGACTTCGTCGGCCATATCGGCGGCGATGACTTCCTGCTGGTCCTCGGCCCGGAAGACTGGCGCAAACGCCTGAATCAACTGCTGGACGACTTCCACAGCCAATGCCGACGCTTCTATCGCAGCGAACACCTGGAAGCCGGTTGCTTCATCGCCCCCAACCGCCAAGGGGTGCGGCAGGAATTTCCGTTGCTGTCCCTGTCCATCGGCGTGGTGCATTTGCATCCACAGGCTTGCGGACAACTCGATGCAAGTCAATTGGCGGAGATGGCCTCGCAGGCCAAGCATCACGCGAAGAATGTGCCGGGGTATAGCGTGCATGTGATTGATAGCCTGGCGGTGCCCGGACCTGAAGAAATGCTCATTGGGCATCGCTGATTGATCTGACGCCTTCGCGGGCAAGCCTCGCTCCTACAGATTTTGTGTCGTACGCAATATTCACAAACGACACAAAACCCGTAGGAGCGAGGCTTGCCCGCGAAGAGGTCCGCTCAGGCACCACAAATCCCCAGGACTAATCCGTCACTAGCCACCGTCCGAAGGCCGAGCCCGCAACCGCCACCCGATCACATCCAGCACATCACACCCATCGCGCAGTGGAATGGCACAGAGCAAGGCAAAGTCGCTGAGTATCGTCGAATCACACTCGACCGAGCCGCGCATGGACAGGTTCTCAAGCACCTGCGTGACGGCGCGAATTCGATAGTTGGCAGCGTCATACAAAACATCGAGCGGCGCGTGGGTATCGACGAACAGCGTGGGCATGTCATTGCAGTTGCTGGTGAGCGCCATGAAGCGGCTTTTGGGGTGGGGTATTGGTTGTTCGTACGGCGGATCAGGGGTAATTGCTGTCATTGTTTAATTCCTAACGTATGGATCGGAGCCGCCAGAAATCACTTCCACGCAATAGGTGGCGGCTGTACGCAGGTGTGGAAGACCAGGACGTTAGGCACCCGGCGCACTCGAAAGCGCCCCGCGCACAGCCACCATAAAACACAGACGATAAAAAACGCCGAACTGGTGGCGCTTGATGCGCCTAACGATAGAAGGGCTTCCACGCCCTGTCACTGAATTTGCAGTGACAACCCAAGACTATCGATGAAGCGTATTCCGTACCAGTTCATGAAAACCGCTACAACTTGAAGGAAATCTCCGATGGATTTGACCGGCAATAAACGCGCAGGACTTTGCAGGGGATCAATCAGGAAAGAAGCCGGGAAAGGATGATGTTGATGTAGGGCAATTCGCTAAAAAGCGCTCCATTAATCAACAAGCACGCAGAAACGCAAACGTGGCGGGAGGTTTCCCTCACGCCACGTTAATTTGTCAGACACACCATTATTTAATCCGCAGAACCGCGAGACGCCAATTCTTTCAATTTGAGTTCAGCCAGCGGATGCCCGGCCTTAGCCGCCATTTCCCACCAGCGAGCCGCTTCCACCGGATCCGGCGCCTTGCTCGGCGTCCCGGCCAGGCTGATCACGCCAACCTGATAGGCCGCCTTGCCATCCCCCGCCAATGCAGCCAGGCACAGTAATCGCACACCCTCCTCGCGAGCCCCAAGACCGACGCCGCGAAAGGCCAGAATGTGGCCGTAGAAGCTCTGGGCGCCGACATCACCCAGGTTCGCCATGCGGGCGAACTGGCCCTCGAGCCAGCTCCAGCCTCGCGGTTGACGCACAAACCACGACCAGTGGAACAACCGGCGGGCCAGCCAGTAACTGGCCCGCGCCTTGAGTCGTAAAAACACTCAGGCTTCCGCCGACTCGGGGTACTCGTATTCGAACACCCGCACCACTTCCGAGGCATGCCAGGACGCGGCAGCCACGCCATCGGACGGTCCGGAGAAGCGCCCCAGGCGCTCGACACATTCGAAGAAGCCGGTGCGCGGCAAGCGGCTGGCGCCTTGGCTGATCACCAACGAGCTGCGCAACGGCTGCTCGGCTCTGGCATCCAGCGCGGCCAGATGCTCAAGGGCTGCGGTCAAGGTTTGCATGGCCGGCGTGGGTAGCTGCAAACGCTCCAGCAACGCCCGATAAGTCAAAAGATGGCGCTGACGACGCGCCTGATCCAGCTCCCCCAACAATCCATCCCAATGTTGACGACTGATGCGTACGCTCACGATTCATCCCTCCATCCTGGCACCGTCAATTCCCAGGCGAGGCTGCGGCGAATAGCAGCGTCGGGTTGACGCTCACCGCTTTCGATCAAGGCGAGATATGACGGGCTGATGCCTACCGTGCGGGCCAGCGCCTCAATGGCGATGCCCTTCCCTTCGCGCAAATTGCGTAGTTGATCCAGACCCGGAAGAATCTGGTCTGGTGCCGCCGCGGGAGGCACTGTGGCGTCACGCGGTGGTTGTTGCTTGATGCCTGCTGCTTTCAGTAGAGCCTGATACTGAGCCCATGGCAGAACCGCATATTCGGGTTCGCCTTCGCGTGTAATTATCTGAATATCCATGACTACCCCGTAGGACAACGACACTTAGCGAGTCGGCGCTTTTCCTTAGAAGTGTAATCCTAACAGCGGCCAAGGTCGCGGGGGGTATGAATATGAGGAGGATTCTGACTGGGTTCAGTTTTTTTTCGGGCCCTGCAGTTGTAATTGCTCGGGGGTGTCAGGCAAGCGTTCGACCACCGCGAGCTTCTCCGGCAGCTGACGTTTGCGCCAGGCGCGGAAGGCGTTGAGCTCGTCATCGAGGACTTTCATCAACCAGGCCAGCACGGCAATGTCGTCGAGCATGCCGAACATCGGGATGAAATCCGGGATTGCATCCAGGGGGCTCAGGAAATACATCAGGCCGGCCACCACCGAAAGCAATGCTTTGGGGCTGATGGCCCGGTATTCGCCACGCCAGTAAGCCAGGCAGAGTGCCTGCAACAGGCGAAGATCGTCTTTGAGTTTGCCCAGACGAAAACCCTGGCTGGCGCCTTTGCTGGCAACCGCGAACAGCAGGGTCGGCAAACGGCCACGGGCAAGCAGGCGTCCGGCCAGAGGCAGGAAACGAGCGAAATTCCAAGGCGTTTTCATTTGTTCCTCCCGCTGAAATGTTATCCACACAAATTGTGGATAACCTTGTGAACAGAGCTGCATTTCATCGCTGAAAGCCCCGTTTCATAAGGGCCTGACTCAGATCGGGCGTTTTTTACTCACATAAAAAAACCCAAGATTTCATTGACTTGGCGTTCTGGCCCGTCTAGCTCGAGCGCCCTCACTGGCTATGACTTCAGCGTACCGCATCCGTTCGCTTTGTTTACCTCCACTGAACGCCAGATGCAACAACGCCCCGCATAAGCGAGGCGTTGTTTTTAGAGCAGACGCGAATTACTTGGTGGCGTCTTGTTTTGCTGGATCCTTGATGGCCAGCAACTCCAGGTCGAATACCAGCACCGAGTTGGCTGGAATCGCCGGGCTTGGGCTTTGGGCGCCGTAAGCCAGTTCGCTAGGGATGTACAGTTTGTACTTCTCGCCAACGTGCATCAGTTGCAGGCCTTCGACCCAACCCGGAATCACACCGCTGACCGGCAGATCGATCGGGCTGCCGCGCTCGACGGAACTGTCGAAAACGGTGCCATTGGTCAGTTTACCGGTGTAGTGAACAGTCACTACGTCGGTCGGCTTAGGCTGAGCGCCGTCGGCTTTCTTGACCACTTCGTATTGCAGACCGGAAGCCGTGGTGGTGACGCCGGCTTTCTTGCCGTTTTCTTCGAGGAATTTCTTGCCGGCGGCTGCCGACTCTTCGCTCATTTTGGTCAGACGCTCTTCAGCACGCTTTTGCAGTGCGGCGAAGGCTTCGACCAACTCTTCATCTTTCAGCTTCTGTTCTTTCTTGCCGACGGCATCTTCGATGCCCTGGGCTACCGCTTTGGAATCCAGGTCATCCATGCCTTCCTGAGCAAGGCTTTTGCCCATGTTCAGGCCGATACCGTAGGAAGCTTTTTGCGCCGGGGTTTTCAGCTCTACGCTGGTCTGCGAATCACAACCCGCAAGTACCAGGCCAACCAGGGCCACCGCCGCCGCCAACCGATGCTGTTTCATGCTATTTCCTTGTTCATGCGCCTAAAGGGCAATCGAGTAAAGCCGCGAGCTTATCAGGCCGCCACGACCAATGGCTACCGGCATGAGAGCAGGAAACGTCTGATAAGTTCAGGTGTTTAAACGCATTTCAGCTATAGAAGGATGAAGCTTCTGTCATTTGGCTCTTACAGACTCAAGGGCCGGTTCCCACAGACTCTGGCGTAATGGCCTCTTGCCGCACTTCGTCAGCTGAGGCATAAGAGAGCTACAAATTGACAAGGACGTTTATCTTGCGCCTCATATTCCGCTTGCTGATTCTGATCGCCGTATTACTGGGGCTAGGCCTCGCCATAGTGCTGTATTACGTCGCCAACCCGAAATTGCCGGTTTGGTCACCGGCGCAACAGGTGAATTACCTGGAGCAATGGAGCGCCGCCGACCGCCAGGCTTACTACTTCACACCTCAAGGTACCCAGGTCAAAGGCTTGCGTTATGACTGGTTCAACGCCCTGGAATTGCCTTTCTCGCAAAAACGATTCGCCGCGCCTGAATACCTCGCACGCTTTGGTTTTCTGATCGACCCGAGCCAGAAAGCCACGCCGAACAACCCGGGTAACCTGCCCGTCGGGTTCGCCCGTCATCAAAACCCCGGCAGCCAGGACGAGTTTCTGGACATCACCTGCGCCGCCTGCCACACCGGCGAATTGCGCTTCAATGGCCAGGCCGTGCGCATCGACGGCGGTTCAGCGCAGCATGTGTTGCCGTCCAGCGTTCCTACGCTGCGAGGCGGCAGTTTCGGACAAGCGCTGGTCGCCAGTCTGACCTCGACTTACTACAACCCCTGGAAGTTCGAACGTTTCGCACGCAACGTTCTGGGCCAGGACTACGACGCACGGCATCAACAGCTGCGCAAAGACTTCAAAGTCTCCCTCGATACCTTCTTCAAAGTGGCCTGGAACGACACCCATCGCGGTCTCTATCCCACCGAGGAAGGCCCCGGCCGCACCGACGCCTTCGGGCGCATTGCCAATGCCAGCTTCGGCGACGCGATTTCGCCCGCCAATTACCGTGTGGCCAACGCTCCGGTGGACTACCCACAACTGTGGGACATGTGGACCTTCGACTGGGTGCAGTGGAACGGTTCGGCGCAGCAACCGATGGCGCGCAATATCGGCGAGGCCTTGGGTGTGGGCGCAACACTGAGTTTCTTCGACAGCAGCGGGCAGCCGCTCAAGGGCGACGACCGCTACCCGTCCAGCGTCCGGGTGCGCGATCTGCACCGGATCGAGGAAACCCTGCAACGCCTCAAACCGCCCGCCTGGCCGGAAGCCCTTCTGGGCAATATCGACAAGCCCCTGGCCGCAAAAGGCCGCGAACTGTTCGCTGAAAACTGCGCCGGGTGTCATGTCCCCCGCGTCACCCAAAGCGACGGCAGACTCGTGCAACATCTGAAATTGCTGCCTGTGGAGGTGATTGGCACAGACGCCGGTGCCGCCAACAATATTGCTGATCATCGCTTCGATCTGACGGCCTTGCAGTGGGATCCGGCAGAGCTTGCGCAACTGGACGTACAACTGCACCCAACACCCACAGAACCCTTGGATATGAGCCAGTTGTCAGTGGCCAAGGGGCTCGCTTATGTCACTGCTTTTGTGGGCAACCAAGCCTACCGCGAAGCCAATGTGACACCCGCAGAGTGCCCGAATCTGGACGGATTCGGCCTGCCGATCGGCGTTCAGGAATTGCGCAGCTACAAGGCCCGACCACTGGCAGGCGTCTGGGCCACGCCGCCGTTTTTGCACAACGGTTCGGTACCGAGCATTTATCAACTGCTCTCGCCCCAGGGTGAACGCGCCAACACGTTCTACAAGGGCACCTTCGAATACGACCCCAAACATTTGGGCTATCGCACTGAAGCCTTCACCAACGGTTTTGTATTCGACACGCGCGTCACTGGCAATCACAACAGCGGCCACGAGTTCCGCGCAGGCGAGCGTGGGAACGGCGTCATTGGTCGCCTGCTGCAACCGGAGGAACGCTGGGCACTGCTGGAATACCTGAAAGTGTTGGGTGGCCCGATGGAGTCGCAATTGCCAGACCGCCTTCTCAGTCAAAAGGATTGACCCATGCTGATCACTCTCTGGTTGCGCCTGGGCGCCCTCCTCGGCAAAACCCTGCTGTGGTTGTTGGGTCTGGGCCTCCTCGGCTGGGCGCTGATCATGGCCTGGTCCGCCTGGCAGCATCGCGGCCCGGTATCGGCTGAAGAACTGATTCCGGACGGCGAAGCGGCAATGACCCAGGACATCATCCAGACGGCCGTGCGTATCGTCGATCAACACCGTGAAAGTACCCGCTACCTTCGCGATGCCCATGCCAAGGCCCATGGTTGCGTGAAGGCCGAGGTTCAGGTGCTGCCGGATCTGGCGACGGAGTTACGTCAAGGCGTGTTCAGCGAGCCCGGCAAAACCTGGCAAGCGACGATGCGGCTGTCCAATGGCAATGCGTATCCGCAGTTCGACAGCATCCGCGATGCCCGGGGCATGGCGATCAAACTGTTCGATGTGCCCGGCAAACAGTTGCTGAGTGACCGACAAGGACGCAGCGAACAGGATTTCGTGATGTTCAACCATCCGAACTTCTTTGTCAGCGATGTCGCCGAGTATCGTCAGAATGTGGCCGCTCAGGCTGATGGCAAAAAGGCGATGGCGTTCTTCCCGGGTTGGGACCCGCGCACGTGGCAGGTTCGCCATCTGTTTATCGCGCTGGCGACACTCTCCCCTGCCCCGACAAGCCCGACGCAGACCACTTACTTTTCGGTTTCGCCGTACAAGTTCGGTGAGGCCAACGCCAAATTCCGGGTGATGCCAGATCCTGATAGCTGCCCGGTCTACGCGTTGCCCACGCAAAATCAAAACCTGCCGAACTTCCTGCGCAGTGCGCTGAACCAGCAGTTGTCGACCGATCGGGTGCCGGCGTGTTTCGTCTTGCAGATCCAGCGCCAGGATGCGGGCAAATACATGCCGATCGAAGACACCAGCATCGAGTGGAGCGAAAGTGACGCGCCCTTCGAAACCGTAGCCCGGATCAAACTGCCTGCCCAGGACTTCGACACCCCCGCGCTGAACCTGCAATGCGACAATCAGTCGTTCAACCCATGGTTCGGCCTTGAAGCCCACCGCCCCATCGGCGGGATAAACCGCCTGCGTAAAGCGGTGTACGAAGCGGTGAGTGATTACCGACACAGCCGCAATGGTGAACGATAGTTTCGTTACTTAAGCTTCAACGATTACAGTGGCAACAGGTGCGTGAACCTGACCGATACTGGGCCAGGTTTTGCTCGAATAAAGAACACTCAACGTTCCGACAGCGGCCACCAGATCGACAAATTGCTGTGGACTCATAACACCGTCAATTATTTGCTGCTCAATGTCATGGCGACCATCGGCCTGGCAAGCAAGCTTGGCGAGTAATTCCGTCACCTTCGAAATCTCAGTGCTGGCAAAGCGCAACACCGCTCCATCGAGTGTGGATAGAAACAAGCGTTGATTAGGTGCTACCGCAATCCGGTCCAGGCCGATTCTCATGTCCGAGGGGGAGAAAAAGTTTTTATAGAGTTCAACTTCGACCGAAGGTAACCGGTTATCGGGGACCGGGTTCATTGAGTGGTAGATGCCATAAATCCGAAAATCTGCTGGAATCTGCGGCTTACCGTTGTGATCCTTGGGAAAGAGAGTTTCCCGGCTGAAGTTGGCGTAATCACTATCCACTGGTTCGGTGGCAACAAAAACGTCCTTCGTTTTGTGCTTGAGAATAACGCCTGAATATTGTTTGACTGGCGGTTTTTTCCGAAACTCAGCCATTTGAGTGTGGGCATAATGAGCAGCACCCTTGGCATCTTTAAAGATTGGCCCGCAAACAGGCATCAGTTCTATGGGCGGGTTTTGCTGCAGTATCTCCTTCCTCCAACTGGCATTCACTCGTCCCCTTCGTCTCCAAAGATCACCAGGGATCACCGCGGTCACCTCACCCGCCGCCACGGCCAATAAGATCAGGATGCTGCTTGGTATTGCACCTCGTGCGTATAACCGCTCGAACGTCTTGCTGGTGCCATCTATAGCTTTAGATAATTGGGACGACAACTCTTGCTCGAATTCAGAGTTCCTCGATACGTATGAGATGAGGCAACCATCACTTCCTGAGAAATAACAGCTGGAGAATTTTCGTCGATGAGTCATCACAGCGAACAAATCGGGAATGGTGAAAAAATATTTTCGCTGGATCCGTTCTACTAAATTCTCCTCTGTGCCTTTCATCACATCGACATGAGAAATGAAGCGCGCTGCGACGGTGTAGCCATCAGGAACCACAAACTTGCCGTCCGGCTTAAGGAGCACGGCTAGCGGAAGGTTCGGGTCTTTTGCGAAACCACCGTCAGTGATCTCAGTGGAGGGAAAGAAGTACCCGTCCTGGTTTTTCAGAATGAAGCCAGCATATTCAGAGTTTCGCCGATCTTTCAGCGACTCATGCAAATGGGCTGCGGCGTCATTGGCGGTGATAAATGCCCGGTTCAATACAGGATCAGGAGCGGTATTAGCAACTTCGGTGGGAATAGATATCATGCAAAAATCTCTCGATAGATATTGATAATGGCTCCATGACCCGTACAGATCATGGAGAACGCGACCCATTATTCGAAAGAAAATTGCCTGTCAGGCACTACATATATATATCCACCCTATGCAGTGCTAAATTGCCAAATCCCAGACAGCAAAAAGCCCGCATTAAGCGGGCTTTCCGTGGTACCTGGCGTTCAGCGTTCCAGATACCGAATATGGCGCAGCGGACGGGACTCGAACCCGCGACCCCCGGCGTGACAGGCCGGTATTCTAACCGACTGAACTACCGCTGCGCGTAGCGTTGAAAGTAAGTGGTGGGTGATGACGGGATCGAACCGCCGACATTCTGCTTGTAAGGCAGACGCTCTCCCAGCTGAGCTAATCACCCTTTACCTTCGTTGCGGGGCGCATTGTGCCACAGATTTTCATAAAGTGTTGATTTAATTGATAAAAAATCAAAAAAATCTGAAAACCGGTAAAACGACACACCCTGCAGGAACTTCAGACAAACTACAGACAGAAAAAAACCCGCATTAGCGGGCTTTTCCGTGGTGACCTGGCGTTCAGCGTTCCAGGTTACCGAATATGGCGCAGCGGACGGGACTCGAACCCGCGACCCCCGGCGTGACAGGCCGGTATTCTAACCGACTGAACTACCGCTGCGCGTAACACTAAAGCGAATGGTGGGTGATGACGGGATCGAACCGCCGACATTCTGCTTGTAAGGCAGACGCTCTCCCAGCTGAGCTAATCACCCTTCACTTTCGGTGTGGCGCGCATTCTACGGAGCGACCCAACCTCTGGCAAGCACTTTTTTAATTAATTTTCTCAGGCCTTCCAAAGGCTTAGAGAAGGGTTGGCCTATGGCACACGGAGGACAATAATGCCCCCCTTTGTATAAAGGAGAGACTCACCCCATGTGGTTCAAAAACCTGCTTATCTATCGCCTGACCCAAGATCTGCCTTTTGATGCCGAGGCGTTGGAAACTGCACTGGCCACCAAACTGGCGCGTCCATGTGCAAGCCAGGAGTTGACCACCTACGGTTTCGTCGCCCCATTCGGCAAGGGCGAAGACGCGCCGCTGGTGCACATCAGTGGCGACTTCTTGCTGATCGCCGCCCGTAAGGAAGAACGCATTCTGCCGGGCAGCGTTGTACGTGATGCGGTGAAGGAAAAGGTCGAAGAGATCGAAGCCGAACAAATGCGCAAGGTCTACAAAAAGGAACGCGACCAGATCAAGGATGAAATCATCCAGGCCTTCCTGCCCCGCGCCTTTATCCGTCGCTCGTCGACCTTCGCCGCCATCGCGCCGAAACAGGGCCTGATTCTGGTTAACTCGGCCAGCCCGAAACGTGCCGAAGACCTGCTGTCCACTCTGCGCGAAGTGATCGGCTCGCTGCCAGTGCGTCCGCTGACGGTAAAAATGTCGCCGACCGCGACCATGACCGAGTGGGTTACCACCCAGAAAGCCGCGAATGATTTCTTCGTGCTGGACGAGTGCGAACTGCGCGATACCCACGAAGACGGCGGCATCGTGCGCTGCAAGCGTCAGGACCTGACCAGCGAAGAGATCCAGCTGCACCTGAGCACCGGCAAAGTGGTCACTCAACTGTCGCTGGCCTGGCAGGACAAATTATCGTTCGTGCTTGACGACAAAATGGTGGTCAAGCGCCTGAAGTTCGAAGACCTGCTGCAAGATCAGGCGGAACAGGACGGTGGCGACGAAGCCCTGGGCCAACTGGACGCCAGCTTCACCCTGATGATGCTGACCTTCGGCGACTTCCTGCCTTCGATGGTGGAAGCGTTGGGTGGTGAAGAGATGCCGCAAGGTATCTAAAAACAACCGGTTCCCCTTGAAGGAACCGGATCAAATGTGGGAGCTGGCTTGCCTGCGATGGCGGCGTGTCAGACGGCTTAAATGTAGTCTGACACGCCGCCATCGC
>NZ_JAMYDU010000043.1 GCF_024138395.1 Pseudomonas mandelii | reverse complement strand
CCCTGATGAAAAATCAGAGCGAATACCAGCCGACCTGAAGTTGCGGGGTTGTCCTGCAACATAGAATCTCCCACATTGGAACTGTGATGAATACAGATATGAGCAACACACAGATCACTGTGGGAGCGAGCTTGCTCGCGATTGGCCGCGACTCGGTCCTAAGGCAGGCGCAACGTGACCTCTACACCCCCGTCGATATTACCGATACTCATCGCCCCGCCATGCAACTTGACCACCTCTTCAACGAAGTTAAGCCCCAACCCCGTACTTTTACGCTCACTGTCCGGACGCGGCAGTGAGTAGAAGCGCTCGCTCAAGCGCGGCAATGCATAGTCGGGAATCGCCTCGGCCTGGTTGAACAGCCTGAACTCAATGTGCTCATCGATTCGTTTGGCGCTGAACCGCAGCACGCCTCGAGCCGGGGTGAAGTCCAAGGCATTCTCCAGCAGATTGCCCAACGCCTGACGCAACAGAAACGGCTCGCCGAGCAAATTCAGATCCGCTGCAATTTGCAGTTCCACACGCAACTGCTTGCCTTCGATTCTCGCAGCCTGCGCGCTCAACAGCTCATCTACCAAATCCGCCAACGGCACGGCCACCCGCTCTTCCAGCCCTTGACGCTGTTCGACCTGCGCCAGGTTCAACAGTCGTTCGATCAATTGCTGTATGCGCGCACTTTCGCTGTCGATGTTGCTGACGAAACGCTGCTGCTGAGCCAGCGGCATCTCGCCTTGAAGCAACTCCGCCGCGCCACGAATCGCCGCCAGCGGGCTTTTCAGTTCATGGGTCAGGGTGTGTACATAACGCTCGACGTAGGCTTTGCCTTCGAGCTGGGTGCGCATCTGCTCCACCGCCGTGGCCAGTTGCTCCAGCTCGCCGCCACGATAATGCGGCACCTCGACCCGACGACCTTCGCTGACGGCCTGGGCATACGCCGTCAACCGCCGTAGCGCCGCGCTCAGCCACCAGGACAACAGCGCACCGAACAGCAAACCGAGGCCAATCAGCCCGGCGCCATACATCAGCAATCGCCGCTCGGTGCGATCAACGTAAGGCTGCAGCGAGCTGTTGGGTTTGGCCACTGTCACCACGCCGATGATCTGGCCGTTGTCACGAATCGGCGCACCGACGTGCATCACCGATGAGTTCGAATCATCCGGGTTGCTGCGCGTCGAACGAGCGCCATATTCGCCACGCAGGGTCAAGTAGACGTCGTTCCAGCGCGAGTAGTCCTGGCCCACCGCGATGCCGCTGGAATCCAGCACCACGATGCCCTTGGCGTCGGTGACGTAAATCCGGTGGTTGACCTGATTCTTCGGCATGCCCCAGATACTCGCCTTCGGTTGCCGTTCGCCGTAAGCCTTGAGCAACTCGGGCCAGCGGTTCTGGCTGAGGGTGCCGGCCTTGAAGTCGTCCCGCAGGATCTCGGCCATCAGGTTGGCGGTGTCCACCAGGGTTTCTTCGGTGGACTGGCGCACGCCGGGGCGAATTTCTTCCATCACGGTGTTGAGCACGAAGTAGCCGGTCAGGCCGATAAACAGCACGTAGACCAGAAAAATCCGGATCCCCAGGGGCATCAGCTGTGCCCCGGGCTGTAGCTGTAACCGAGGCCGCGGTGAGTCTGGATCGGCTCGGCGTCGGCCTTCACCTGGCGCAATTTGGCGCGCACGCTCTTGATGTGACTGTCGATGCTGCGCTCGTAGCCGGCATCGGCGGCCACACCCAGTGCATCGAGCAATTGCTCGCGGCTGAAGACTCGCTCGGGTTGCTCCAGCAGGCATTGCAGCAAACGAAACTCATGGCGAGTCAGGCTCAGGGGCTGACTGCGATAGCTGATCTGCACCCGTTCGCTGTCGATGCGAAACAGCGCTGACGCCGCTTCCACCACTGATCGTGGCGCCATGCGTTTGAGAATTGCCCGAACCCGCGCAGCCACTTCCCGGGGGCTGAACGGTTTGACCACGTAGTCGTCGGCGCCGATCTCCAGGCCCACCACGCGGTCGATCTCTGCATCACGGGCGCTGAGAAAAATCACCGGCACTTCGCTGAAACGCCGCAACTGCTTGCAGGTCTCGAAGCCGCTGATGTCTGGCAGGCCGATATCGAGGATGATCAGGTCGGCCGGCGTGGCGCGCTGATGTTCAAGCGCCGCCGCGCCAAGGCTTAACCAAGTGGTGGTAAAGCCCTCGCCCTGCAAGGCGAAAATCAGGGTGTCGGCAATCGCCGCTTCGTCTTCGACAATCAGGATATGAGGCATGGCGTCCGAGCCCGCTAGTTAAGTGGGCGAACGGTGCCCCAAGGCTGATTCGCCGTCAATCAGCAGTCGGGTTTGTCTGCCGTGAAACGCCGTGCCGGGTTCACCGCGGCATTGAATTCACGTAGCGCTTTGGCGCCGATCAGCAGCGGGTAATTGAAGCTGCTGCGGTCGGTGAGGTTGACCTCGACGGTGCGCTTGACGTTGCCCAGGCACAGTTCCAGATCAACCACTGGTCGTTTGGTGGGTTCGATCGCTTCCTTGTCATCGTCGTCTTCTTCGGAGCGGGTCTTGATCTTGCTGATCCGCGCGACCTTGTGTTCGTAGACCTTGTTGCTGGCACCTTTGGTGGCGAGACGGAAACGTACCCATTCGTCGCCATCACGGGTGAAGGTTTCGATGTCTTTGGCCGACAGCGACGCGGTCAGGGCGCCGGTGTCCATTTTGGCCTTGAGGACTTCGCCGCCGATTTCCGGCAGCGCGATGTATTCGTAACGCCCGTACAGGGTCGGCTCGGCGGCCAGGACCGGCAGGGCCACGAGGGAAAGCAGTGCAAGGAGAGATTTCACGTAAGGGGCTTCCTTGAAGAGTGGGCAGCGGGATTTTAGACCGTTGTTTGAGTGATCGTTCCCACGCTCCGCGTGGGAATGCAGCCCGGGACGCTCCGCGTCCCAGAAGCCGAACGCGGAGCGTCCGTTGAGGCATTCCCACGCAAAGCGTAGGAACGATGTGTGCAGAAAGGATAACGGTGTGAAAGTGAAACATTCGTCATCGATTTGGCCTGCCGTACGAAGCTGCTTATCATGGCGCGCCCAAACGATTTCAAGAGTTACTTATGCGCCGCCTGCTCACCGGCTGTTTCGTTACCCTGCTGCTGTTGCTCAATACCTTGGTGCTGTTCGGGCCTTTGATGGTGTTCGCCCTGCTGAAACTGCTCCTGCCCGGGCGCTTTCGCGATTACGCCTCATCGGCAGTGATGTGGATTGCCGAAACCTGGGCCGAGATCGACAAACTGATCTTCCGCCTGTGCATTCCCACGCAATGGGACATCCGTGGCGGCGATGATCTGCGCCGCGACACGTCGTATCTGGTGATCGGCAACCATCAGTCATGGGTCGATATTCCGGCACTGATCCAGACGCTTAACCGGCGCACACCGTTCTTCAAATTCTTCCTCAAGAAAGAACTGATCTGGGTGCCGCTCCTGGGCCTGGCCTGGTGGGCGTTGGACTATCCGTTCATGAAGCGCTACACCAAGGCGTTTCTCGCCAAAAACCCGGAGCTGGCCGGCAAGGACCTGGAAATCACCAAAGAGGCCTGCGAGTTGTACAAGCGTCAGCCAGTGACAGTGGTCAATTATCTGGAAGGCACTCGATACACCTCGGCGAAAAGCGCCCAACAGCAGTCACCGTTCACCCACCTGCTCAAGCCCAAGGCTGGCGGCGTGGCTTTTGTGCTAGCGGCGATGGGCGAACAGCTGGATGCCGTTCTCGACGTGACAGTGGTGTATCCACAGCAGAAGATTCCGGGGTTCTGGGATTTGATCAGCGGCAACGTGCCGAGGGTGATCATCGACATCCAGACCCGCGAACTGAACCCGGCGCTGTGGCAAGGCGATTACGAAAACGATGCGCTGTTTCGCGAAAAGGTCCAGAACTGGGTCAACCAGCTCTGGATCGAGAAGGACCGGCGCATCAAAGAGCTACGCGCCGAAGGCTGACTCAGCTGCCAATGCCGGTGCCGGTGCCGGTGCCGGTGCCGGTGCCCCAGATTCCGCCAAGATTCTGCAGCAACGAACCGGCGACGCCTTGCTGACCGAGATATTGCAGAATCACCGGGGCAAACATACCGATCATCCCGGTATCCATGCCAAGGGCGCTGAAGGCGTTGTTCAGGTCGTTGGTGTCCTTGACGTTACCCAACAAGCCATCGAGCAAAGCATTCTTGTCAGAGCCGGCGCCAAGCAGCCCGCCCAATCCGTTCAGGCCACCGATGGCACTGTTGCCAGCGATTTGATTGAGGCCCGGCACGTTTTTGCTCAGCTCGGAGAAGTCCTGGCCGCTGAGCTGATTCCTCGCCAGCCCCAACATCGCACCGGCACCGCCGATGGCCTGTTCCGGGGTGATGTCGAGTTGCGAGCCCAGGGTATTGAGTAAACCGGCAGCCTTGGGTGCTGCCGCGATAGCGCCATCGCCCTCATTGGCCTGGTTACCCTGCATCGCCGAAACCGCATTGGCCGCATCGCTGAGGCTGAACTGTGCAAAGGCCGGGCTGGCGGCCAGCGTCGTCAACGAAGCGACAGCCATGAGCGATGCCAGTGCAAAACCGCGTGGAACGTTCATCCAGACATCCTCTTGTGCCATGAAAAACCGCCCGGTAACGAACGGCAAACTGCCGATTCGACCGGACATCCGTTGGCATGTTCCCCCGTCACGTCTATGAAACGTGAAACCCCGGAACCGCGCGATGAATGGCACACCCACTAGCCCCTAGCCATAGGGTTGGTATGGGGCACATATAAAAACGGCGACCCGAAGGTCGCCGTTTTGCTTTGCGTGAAGCCTTACGCCGCACTGAACATCTTATGCGGATCAATCACAAACTTCTTCGGCACGCCCGCATCGAACTCGCCATAACCACGTGGCGCGTCATCCAGGCTGATGACTTCAACACCCACGATGTCGGCAATCTTGATGCGATCCCACATGATCGCCTGCATCAGTTGGCGGTTGTACTTCATCACTGGCGTCTGGCCGGTGTGGAAGCTGTGGGATTTGGCCCAGCCCAGACCGAAGCGAATGCTCAGGCTGCCCATTTTCGCGGCGGCATCCACAGCACCCGGGTCTTCAGTCACGTACAGGCCAGGGATACCGATTTTGCCGGCAACGCGAACTACGCCCATCAGGGAGTTGAGCACGGTCGCCGGAGCTTCGTGTTTCACGCCATCATGGCCGTGACCGCGGGCTTCGAAGCCCACCGCATCGACGGCGCAATCCACTTCAGGCTCGCCCAACAGCGCGGCGATCTGCTCGTGCAGTGGGGTGTCCAGGGACAGGTCGGCGATTTCGAAACCCTGCGCCTTGGCGTGCGCCAGGCGGACGGTGTTGACGTCACCGATGATCACCACCGCAGCGCCCAACAGGCGAGCGGACGCGGCAGCCGCCAGACCGACCGGACCGGCGCCGGCGATGTATACGGTGCTGCCAGGGCCAACGCCAGCAGTCACGGCGCCGTGGTAACCGGTCGGCAGGATGTCGGAGAGGCAGGTCAGGTCGCGGATTTTTTCCATCGCGCGATCACGATCCGGCAGTTTCAGCAGGTTGAAGTCGGCATACGGCACCATCGCGTATTCAGCCTGGCCGCCGGTCCAGTCGCCCATGTCGACATAACCGTAAGCACCGCCCGGACGCGCCGGGTTAACGCTGAGGCAGACACCGGTGTGCATCTCTTTGCAGGAACGGCAGCGCCCGCAAGCTACGTTGAACGGTACGGATACCAGGTCGCCGATCTGCAGGTTCTCGACGTCGCTGCCCTTCTCGATGACTTCACCGGTGATCTCGTGTCCGAGCACCAGGCCGGTTTGAGCGGTAGTACGGCCACGCACCATGTGCTGGTCGGAACCACAGATGTTGGTGGAAACCACACGCAGGATGACGGCGTGGTTAATCTTTCTGCCACGCGGGTCCTGCATTTTCGGATAGTCGATTTTCTGTATTTCGACTTTGCCATTGCCGAGATACACCACACCACGATTGCCAGACATGCTTTCACCTCGCTGTTGTTTTTATGTAGCGGTCGCGTCGCCATGGAACGGCGGCGCGTTGATTGCTCGGGTTATTGCTTGTGTTTTTTTGCGTTGCCTGTCGAGGCCTCATCGCGGGCAAGCCCGCTCCCACAGTGAATCGGGCGTACACAAGGTCTGCAAACGACACAAAACCCTGTGGGAGCGGGCTTGCCCGCGATGGCGATCTAAAGAACGACGGTGCGGTTGGCGTTCAAAAACACTCGTCTTTCAATGTGATAACCAACCGCCCGCGCCAACGTCAGACCTTCGATATCCCGCCCTTTGGCGATCAAATCTTCTGGGTAATGACTGTGATCCACCGCCTCCACGCCCTGGGCGATGATCGGGCCTTCGTCCAGGTCGTTGTTGATGTAGTGCGCCGTGGCGCCGACCAGTTTCACGCCTTTGTTGTAGGCCTGGTGATACGGCTTGGCGCCCTTGAAACCCGGCAGCAGGGAGTGATGAATGTTGATCGCCTTGCCGTCGAGTTTGCGGCACAGCTCTGGCGACAGGACTTGCATGTAACGGGCAAGAATCACCAGTTCGGCACCGGACTCTTCGACCACCTGCCAGACCTGCCGCTCCTGCGACGGCTTGTCGTTCGGGTCCAGTGGAAAGTGGTAGTACGGAATCTGATGCCAGTCGGCCAACGGCTTGAGGTCCGGGTGGTTGGAGACCACGGCGACCACGTCCATCGACAATTGGCCGATGCGCTGGCGGTAGAGCAAGTCGTTGAGGCAGTGATCGGCCTTGGAGACCATGATCACCACTTTTGGCCGGTGGTGCGGCGGGGTCAGTTCGAAGATCATGCCGAAGGCTTCACCACGTTCCGCCAAACCTGCGCGAAAGGCTTGTTCATCGAAACCGTCGGGCTGACGGAATTCCACGCGAATGAAGAACCGGCCCGAGAGCCGGTCATCGAAGGAGTGGTGCTCGGTGACGTAGCAGCCCTGCTCGAACAGAAAGCGGGTCACCGCATCCACGGTGCCGAGGACGCTAGGGCAATCGGCGGTCAGAATCCATGTGTCTGGGGCGCGGCTCATAGTGCGGTGACTCCTGTTCGAAAGTAGCAGCAACGCCGCTTGCGTAGCAGCTGCCGAAGGCTGCGTTCGGCGGCGCAGCCGTCGTAAAACCTGAATCCCGGATCAACCTGAAGTAACACTGCCGCAGGTTTCACGACGACTTCGTCGCCGAACGCAGCCTTCGGCAGCTGCTACAAGGATCTCAACGGGTCATCAGGCCTGGACGCTAAGGCCGTATTCGGCGGCAGCGTCCTGCAACCACAACCACCAGTAATCCGAGAAGCTGCGGCGGATCAGCAGTTCCCAGGTGTCTTCGGCGGTATGGCGGATCACCAATTGCGATTTGGCGAACACCGTACCGACAGCCTTGCCCACCGGGAAGTTGTTGGGGTGCACGTCGTAGCTGGTGGATTTCATCAGCACCTGACGCACGTTCGGGCCGCTGAGTTCGAGGATCTGCTGGCCGCCGCTGACGTTGACGATCTGGATGTGCAGGTCGCCCAGTGCTTCACGCAGCTTTTTCTCGGCGGCGAATTCTTCACCGGTCGGCACGATCAGCAGCCATTCATCCGGCCCCATCCATTGCAGGCTGGTTTCGCCTTTGATCACAACGATCAGCGCGGCTGGCAGCTCCAGGCCGAGGGCCTTGTGCACGCCGGCGGCGAACGCTGGATCGTGGGCATCGCCACGGATGGTCAGGTGACCGAGGAGTTTTTTCTCACGCACGATCACGCCGGCGTTTTTGCGGCCCTTGCCCACCAGGCTGGCGAGGTCGGCGTGATGCAGCGACGACTCGGCCTTGGCCCCGGTGGTTGGGCGTTGTTGGTAAACATTGGCTGCGGTCATAAAGCACCTGTTCCTGAATTCAATTTCCTGTGGGAGCGTGGCTTGCCCGCGATGGGAGCAACTCGGTCTGCCTGAGGCACCGCGTTATCGTTCATCGCGGGCAAGCCCGCTCCCACAGGGGACTGTGGTGTTACACGTTCTGGCGATCGCCTTTCGGATCGAAGAACACCGAAGAAACGATTTCCGCCTCGATCACGCTGCCGTCGGCCAGCGGTGCGAACACTCGCTCGCCCATGCGCTTCAGACCGCCCTTGACCACACCCATGGCAAATGAATAGCCGAGAGAGTTGTGCAGGTAACTGGAAGTCACGTGACCGACCATGGTCATCGGGATGGTTTGCTTGGTGTTGAACACCAGTTGCGCACCTTCCGGCAGCCATTTGGTCGGATCGATCGGCTTCAGACCCACCAGCTGCTTGCGTTGATCACGCACACAGTCTTCGCGGTTCATGCCACGCCAGCCGATCCACGAGAACGGTTTGGTGCGACCGACACACCAGCCCATGTTCAGGTCGTCCGGGGTCATCGAGCTGTCAGTGTCCTGGCCAACGATGATGAAGCCCTTCTCCGCCCGCAGTACGTGCATGGTTTCGGTGCCGTACGGCGTCAGGTTGTACTGCTTGCCGGCCTCGACGATTTTCTCGAGTACGCCCATGGCGTAGTCGGCCTGCACGTTGACTTCGTACGACAGCTCGCCGGTAAACGAAATCCGGAATATCCGTGCCGGTACGCCGCCGACCAGAGCTTCTTTCCAGGTCATGAACGGGAAGGCTTCGTTGCTCAGGTCGACGTCGGTGACTTCGCTGAGCAGCTTGCGGCTGTTCGGGCCCGACAGGGTCATGGTCGCCCAGTGGTCAGTCACGGAAGTGAAGTACACCTTCAGGTCTGGCCATTCGGTCTGATGGTAGATTTCCAGCCATTGCAGCACGCGCGCAGCGCCGCCGGTGGTGGTGGTCATCACGAAATGGTTGTCAGCCAGGCAGGCAGTCACGCCGTCGTCGAACACCATGCCGTCTTCTTTACACATCAGGCCGTAGCGGGCCTTGCCCACGTCGAGCTTGGTCCAGGCGTTGGTGTAGATGCGGTTGAGGAACTCGCGCGCGTCCGGGCCCTGGATGTCGATCTTGCCCAGGGTCGAAGCGTCCAGCAGGCCGACGCTGTCGCGCACGGCTTTGCATTCGCGCTTCACGGCAGCGTGCAGGTCTTCACCGTTTTTCGGGAAGTACCAAGGACGTTTCCACTGACCGACGTCTTCGAATTCGGCGCCGTTCTTCACGTGCCAGTGATGCAGCGCGGTGAAACGAACCGGCTCGAAGATGTGCCCACAGTGACGACCAGCGATGGCGCCGAAGGTCACCGGCGTGTAGTTCGGGCGGAACATGGTGGTGCCCATCTGCGGGATGGTCACGTTCAGCGAACGGGCGGCAATGGCCAGACCGTTGACGTTGCCGAGCTTGCCCTGATCGGTGCCGAAGCCCAGTGCGGTGTAGCGTTTGACGTGCTCGACCGACTCGAAGCCTTCGCGGGTCGCCAGTTCGATGGCGGCAGCGGTGACGTCGTTTTGCAGGTCGACGAATTGCTTCGGCCCGCGCGCGGTGCCTTTTTCGTGAGGCACCTGGAACAGCGCCAGCGTCGGTTCTTCCAGACGACTCAGAGCTTTCGGCAAGGTGGCTTCGACCCCGCTGAAACCGGCTTCGCTGGCGGCGCGAGCACCGCCTTCGAAACCATCGGCCAGCGAATCGCCGAGGCCGTAGACGCCGTTGATGCCACCGACGCACACGCGTTTTTGCGGTGCTTCGCCCGGTACGAAACCGAGGATGTCTTCACGCCAGATCGGCTTGCCACCCAAGTGCGACGCCAAGTGAACCACCGGGCTGTAACCGCCGGAACTGGCGACCAGGTCGCAATCGAGCCACTCACCAGGGCTGGTCACGGTGTGTGCTTTTACGTCGATCGCGGCAACGCGAGCGGCGGTGACGTGCTTGCTGCCACGGGCCTCGATCACGGCGCTGCCGGTCAGGATGCGAATGCCTTTGGCGCGTGCTTCTTCCACCAGTGCACCGCGAGGATTACTGCGGGCATCGGCGATCGCCACCACTTGCAGACTGGCGTCGAGCCAGTCCAGCGCTACGCGGTAGGCGTGATCGTTGTTGGTCGACAACACCAGTTTCTTGCCCGGTGCCACGCCGTAACGGCGCACATAAGTCGACACAGCGCCGGCGAGCATGTTGCCCGGCACGTCGTTGTTGCCGTAAACCAGTGGACGCTCGTGAGTACCGGTCGCCAACACCACACGCTTGGCGCGAACCCGGTGGATGCGCTGACGCACTTGGCCAATCGGGGCGCGGTCGCCGAGGTGATCGGTGAGGCGCTCATGAATGGTCAGGAAGTTATGGTCGTGGTAACCGTTGACCGTGGCGCGCGGCAACAGCAGCACGTCCGGGGTGTTTTTCAGCTCGGCGATAACGCTGGCGACCCACTCGGTAGCCGGTTTGCCGTCGAGGCTTTCGCGGGAATCGAGCAGGCTGCCGCCGAACTCTTCCTGCTCATCGGCCAGGATCACACGCGCACCGCTACGGGCAGCCGCCAGTGCAGCCGCCAGACCCGCAGGGCCAGCGCCGACGATCAGCACGTCGCAGTGCTGGTTCATGTAGTCGTAGGTGTCCGGATCGTTCTCGGTCGGCGAGCGGCCAAGGCCGGCAGCCTTACGAATGTACTTCTCGTAGGTCATCCAGAACGATTGCGGGTACATGAAGGTTTTGTAGTAGAAGCCCGGTGGCATCAGCTTGCCGCCGACCTTGCCGAGAATCCCCATCATGTCGTTGTTCACGCTCGGCCAGCCGTTGGTGCTGGTGGCGACCAGGCCTTGATACAGCGCTTGTTGCGTGGCGCGTACGTTCGGGATTTGCGTGGCTTCGGTCGCACCGATCTGCAGCACAGCGTTCGGCTCCTCGGCACCGGCGGCGAAGATGCCGCGCGGACGCGAATACTTGAAGCTGCGGCCGATGATGTCGACACCGTTGGCCAGCAAGGCGGCGGCCAGGGAATCACCTTCAAAGCCTTTGTAGACCTGGCCGTTGAAGGTGAAGCTCAGCACTTTGTTACGGTCGATGCGTCCGCCGTTGGATAGGCGATTGATCTGGCTCATACCTTCTCTCCCAGAGCCGTGGCGGCCGCTTTCGGGCTGTCGGTCTTGTCGGTGAACTGCGGCTTGGTGCCGATCTTGTAGGTTTCGAGAATCTCGTAGGTCACGGTGTCACGGGTGACGTTGAAGTACTGACGGCAACCGGCAACGTGATCCCACAGCTCGTGGTGCAGACCGCGAGGGTTATCGCGGAAGAACATGTAGTCGCCCCACTCCTCGTCGGTGCAGCTATTCGGATCCAGTGGACGCGGGATGTGCGCCTGGCCGGATGCGTGGAATTCCTCTTCGGAGCGCAGTTCGCCGCAGTGAGGACAGAAGATATGCAACATGGGGATTTCTCCTGTTAGTGGGCAACCGCAGCAGCGCCGTGTTCGTCGATCAACGCACCGTTGTGGAAACGGTCGATGGAGAAAGGTGCGGCCAATGGGTGCATTTCACCCTTGGCCAGGCTTGCGGCAAATACGTTGCCCGAGCCAGGTGTTGCCTTGAAGCCACCGGTGCCCCAACCGCAGTTGAAGAACATGTTCGGTACCGGGGTTTTCGAAATGATCGGGCACGCATCCGGCGTGGTGTCGACGATGCCGCCCCACTGACGGTTCATGCGTACGCGCGACAGCACCGGGAACATCTCGACGATGGCCTGAATGGTGTGCTCGATCACCGGGTACGAACCACGCTGGCCGTAGCCGTTGTAGCCGTCGATACCGGCGCCGATCACTAGGTCGCCCTTGTCGGACTGGCTGATGTAACCGTGTACGGCGTTGGACATGATCACGCTGTCGATAATCGGCTTGATCGGCTCGGACACCAGCGCTTGCAGCGGGTGCGATTCGATGGGCAGACGGAAACCGGCGAGTTTGGCCATGTGCCCGGAGTTACCGGCGGTGACCACACCAACGCGCTTGGCGCCGATGAAGCCCTTGTTGGTTTCAACGCCGATGCACACGCCGTTTTCCTTGCGGAAACCGATCACTTCGGTCTGCTGGATCAGGTCCACTCCCAAGGCGTCGGCGGCACGGGCAAAGCCCCACGCCACGGCATCGTGACGAGCCACGCCGCCGCGACGCTGGACGGTGGCGCCCATCACCGGGTAGCGAGTGTTTTTCGAGCAGTCGAGGTACGGAATCTCGTCGGCCACTTGTTTGGCATCGAGCAGCTCACCGTCCACGCCGTTGAGGCGGTTGGCGCTGACCCGACGCTCGGAATCACGAATGTCTTGAAGCGTGTGGCACAAGTTGTAAACGCCACGCTGGGAGAACATCACGTTGTAGTTCAAGTCCTGAGACAGGCCTTCCCACAATTTCATCGCGTGTTCGTACAGGTGCGCCGACTCGTCCCACAGGTAGTTGGAGCGAACGATGGTGGTGTTGCGCGCGGTGTTACCGCCGCCCAGCCAGCCTTTCTCGACCACGGCCACGTTGGTGATGCCGTGCTCCTTGGCCAGGTAGTAGGCGGTCGCCAGACCATGCCCGCCACCGCCGACGATGACCACGTCATAGACCTTTTTAGGGGTCGGCGTGCGCCACATCTTCTGCCAGTTTTCGTGATGGCTGAGGGAGTGTTTGAAGAGGCCGAAGCCCGAATAGCGTTGCATAGTCATTTACTCCAAAACCGCGCTCAGCGATAAACCGGGAAGTCCGCGCACAGGGCTGCCACTTGCTGCGCGACATTGGCCTCGACATCGGCATCGCCGAGGTTGTCGAGGATGTCGCAGATCCAGCCGGCCAGCGTGATGCACTGGGTAACCTTGAAGCCGCGAGTGGTCACCGCCGGGGTGCCGATACGCAGGCCGGAGGTCACGAACGGCGACTGTGGATCATTCGGGACAGCGTTCTTGTTCACGGTGATGTGGGCGCGACCGAGTGCTGCGTCCGCCTCTTTGCCGGTGAGGCCCTGACGGATCAGGCTGACCAGGAACAGGTGGTTATCGGTGCCGCCGGACACTACATCGTAGCCGCGTTTGATAAATACGCCGGCCATGGCCTGGGCGTTGTCGATCACTTGTTGCTGGTAAGCCTTGAAGCCAGGCTCCAACGCTTCCTTGAAGCACACCGCCTTACCGGCGATCACGTGCATCAGCGGGCCGCCCTGGGCACCCGGGAACACTGCCGCGTTGAGCTTCTTCTCGATTTCTTCGTTGGACTTGCACAGGATCAGGCCGCCACGCGGACCGCGCAGGGTCTTGTGGGTGGTGGTGGTCACCACATCAGCGTACGGCAGCGGGTTCGGGTACAGGCCGGCAGCGACCAGACCAGCGACGTGAGCCATGTCGACAAACAGCAGCGCTCCAACCTTGTCGGCGATCTGACGGAAACGTGGGAAATCCAGAGTCTTGGAGTAAGCCGAGAAGCCGGCGACGATCATCTTCGGCTTGCATTCGACGGCCAGACGCTCGACTTCGTCGTAATCGATCAGCCCGGTTTTGGTGTCGATGCCGTACTGCACGGCGTTGTACAGCTTGCCCGAGGACGACACCTTGGCGCCGTGGGTCAGGTGACCACCGTGGGCCAGGCTCATGCCGAGAATGGTGTCGCCGGCTTGCAGCAGGGCCAGGTAAACGGCGCTGTTGGCCGAGGAGCCGGAATGCGGCTGCACGTTGGCGTAATCGGCGCCGAACAGTTGCTTGGCGCGTTCGATGGCCAGCGCTTCAACCTTGTCGACGTGCTCACAGCCACCGTAGTAGCGCTTGCCCGGATAACCTTCGGCGTATTTGTTGGTCAGGCCGCTGCCTTGCGCTTCCATCACGCGCTTGCTGGTGTAGTTCTCTGACGCGATCAGCTCGATGTGATCTTCCTGGCGTTGCTCCTCGGCATTCATCGCCGCCAGCAGTGCATCGTCGTAACCCTGGATCTGGTCTTGCTTGCTGAACATCGCGTCTCTCCCAGCGGCATCTATGCGCCATTCGTCTCGGTAAGGCACTGGCGTTACGGCAGTGCCCTTTGGATGCGATGGTATGACCGGCTTCGAGTGGTCAAATGCCTATGGACGCCACGCAAAGGTGCGTTTACGACATGGCGGAAAATGGACACGTCGGACACGATCGCAAGATCAACATTCCCCTGTGGGAGCGGGCTTGCCCGCGATGGCGGCATCACATCCAGCATTGATGTCGGCTGACCCACCGCTATCGCGGGCAAGCCCGCTCCCACAGGGTTCTGCGCGCCCCTGTAAAAGGTCAGGGGTCAGGAGATGAGTTGGCGTAAAGCCAGAAGCACGAGAAAATGCGCGGGATAGAGCGCGTAAGCCCAGCGCCGCATCGGCGGTGGCTGGATGCCTTGGGCATGTCGCAATAGCAACAGCCCCAGCCCTGGCGCGATCAGACAAGTAACGACAGCGGGAATAGCTGAACTGCTGCCGAGCCGGGCGGCGTAATACAACACTTGCCATTGATTGGCCGCCAGGCAGACCACCCCCGGCAGCAAGCTGAAGTACCAGGGCCGCTGGATCACCAGCAACATTGCCAGCGGCAGGAGGACGCCAAAGAAACCGAACATCAGTCGCTCCGGGAACAGCGCCGCCAGCAGCAAAGCAACCGCCGCCAATAGTCCTGACTGAAGCATCCTGTGCTGCCAGCCACGGACCACCAACAGACCCAAGACCAATGTAGGCAACACGTTCAAGGTGTCGTGATCAGGAATGTACATCCGATAAGGAATTTCGCTCAGAGCGCTAAACAGCAACAACCAACCGAGGTAACGCCACTGGCCGCTGGTCGTTACTGCACGGGCTCGCGACAGGTTTGCCGCCATCGCCAGACAGAACCACGGGAATGCCAATCTACCCGGCACATACAGAAAATCGATGGAATACCCGACATATCGCAGGTGATCGAGCACCATGCTCAACAGCGCCAGCCACTTGAGCAGATCCAGTGCACCGTCCCTCTGAGTCATGTGCATAATTGCCCAAGGCGTTTGTATTTTTCTGACAGACTCACCCCGTGTGCTCCCCGGACGATCTTCGGTAAAGTGCGCACCATCATTGACCAACGAAGCGCCACAAGCGCCTCGATCACGGAAGCAGGCCATGACCGACAAGAGCCAACAATTCGCCAGCGACAACTATTCCGGTATCTGCCCTGAAGCCTGGGCTGCCATGGAACAGGCCAACCACGGCCACCAGCGCGCTTACGGCGATGATGAGTGGACCGCACGCGCCTCGGATCAATTCCGCAAACTGTTCGAAACCGACTGCGAGGTGTTCTTCGCCTTCAACGGCACCGCGGCCAACTCGTTGGCCCTGTCGTCGCTGTGTCAGAGTTACCACAGCGTGATCTGCTCGGAAACCGCCCACGTCGAAACCGACGAATGCGGCGCGCCGGAATTCTTCTCCAACGGTTCCAAGCTGCTCATCGCCCGCACCGAAAACGGCAAGCTGACCCCGGAATCGATCCGCGAAATCGCCCTCAAGCGCCAGGACATCCACTACCCGAAACCGCGCGTAGTCACGCTGACCCAGGCCACCGAAGTCGGCAGCGTCTACACCCCGGAAGAAATCCGCGCCATCAGCGTCACCTGCAAGGAACTGGGCCTGAACCTGCACATGGACGGCGCGCGCTTCTCCAACGCTTGCGCATTCCTGGGCTGCACCCCGGCGGACCTGACCTGGAAGGCCGGGGTCGATGTCTTGTGCTTTGGCGGCACGAAAAACGGCATGGCGGTGGGCGAGGCGATTCTGTTCTTCAACCACAAACTCGCCGAAGACTTCGATTACCGCTGCAAACAGGCCGGGCAACTGGCGTCGAAGATGCGTTTTCTCTCGGCGCCGTGGGTCGGGATTCTGGAAAACGACGCCTGGCTCAAATACGCCCGCCACGCCAACCACTGCGCGCAGTTGCTGGCCGAACTGGTGAGCGATATTCCGGGCGTGGAACTGATGTTCCCGGTACAGGCCAACGGCGTGTTCCTGCAACTGTCGGAACCGGCCATCGCCGCGCTGACTGCCAAGGGCTGGCGCTTCTACACCTTCATCGGCAACGGCGGCGCACGGTTCATGTGCTCGTGGGACACCGAAGAAGAACGCGTGCTGGAACTGGCGGCGGATATTCGCGAAGTCATGGAAGCCTGAAGCCCGCCAGCTGATCGTTCCCACGCTCTGCGTGGGAATGCCTCTCGGGACGCTCCGCGTTCCTGCCTCATCACCGACGCAATGCCCAACACCGCTGTGACGCAGAGCGTCACGGGCTGCATTCCCACGCGGAGCGTGGGAACGATCAATCGCGTGCGCGAATTGGCGGCGGATATTCGCGAAGTCATGGCGGCCTGAAGCCCGCAAACTGATCGTTCCCACGCTCTGCGTGGGAACGCCTCTCGGGACGCTCCGCGTTCCTGCCTCACCGCTGACGCAATGCCGAACACCGTTGTGACGCAGAGCGTCACGGG
>NZ_JAMYDU010000042.1 GCF_024138395.1 Pseudomonas mandelii | reverse complement strand
CCTGAAATACAAAACACCCGATGCGGTGCATCGGGCGTTAGGGTGAAACAGGTGTAAACCTATTTCAGGACTAGACAAGGCATCAGGCCATTCGCTGAAGCGATGCACGAAGTCGCGACAATTCGCGCAAGCCCGCTAGAATCCCTCAAAACCATTTGGCATGTTGAAGCAGAGAACCAAGGATATGGGGCAAACAGCGGCAGCAGACATCGCCACAATCGGCCGAATCAGCGCGGTGCCGGCGATTCTTCAGGTAATCAGTGAATTGACCGGCTTGCGGTTCGCGGCGGTGGCCCGTGTTACCGACGACTCATGGACTGCCTGCGCGGTGCTCGATCGACTGGGTTTCGGTTTGCAGGTGGGCGATGAACTGGATTTGGTGTCCACGCTGTGCAACGAGGTCCGCCAGGGCCATCACTCGGTGGTGATCGACAAGGCCAGTGAAGACCCGCTCTATCGCGATCACCACACGCCCCGCACCTATCAATTCGAAAGCTACATTGCCGTGCCGATATTGCGCACAGACGGGCGTTTTTTCGGCACCCTTTGCGCCCTTGATCCCAATCCTGTGCCGCTCAAGGCCAGTACGATCCAGAGCACCATGGAGTCATTCGCCCGGATGCTGGCGCTGCAGATCGAGACCGAAGAAAACCTGCAACGAACCGAAGCGGCGCTGATCAAGGAACGCAAAACCACTGAGCTGCGAGAACAGTTCATTGCCGTGCTCGGCCATGACCTGCGCAACCCTTTGTTCGCCATCAGCGCCGGCGCTGAAATGCTTCTGCGCAAAGTCTCTGACCCGGCGAATGAGCAACGGGCCCGGCACATCCTCACCAGCGCTCGACGGGCGACCAAACTGGTGGACGATGTGCTGGACTTCGCGCGAGGCTCACTGGGCCGAGGCATCCCCGTAAATATCGAACCATGCCCAGACCTGGGAGATGCGTTGCGGCACGTGATTTTCGAGGTACAGAGCATTCACCCTAAACGCATCATTCAGTCATCGATTGGCGACCTGAGCAACATTCATTGCGATCGCGAACGGGTGGCGCAATTGCTGTCCAACCTGGTGGCGAACGCCGTTGTCCACGGAACTCCCGATGGCCCGATCGAGGTCAGTGCGCAGATCAAGGATGGGCACTTTGTGTTGAGCGTGAAGAATCAGGGGCTGATTGCCGAGGATGCGCTACCGCACTTGTTCCAGCCCTACTCGAAACCAACCGGCACAACATCGCAGGCCGGTCTCGGGTTGGGGTTGTACATTGCCAGTCAGATTGCGCAGTCCCATGGGGGGAAGCTGGAGGTGAGGTCAGAACCCTCATATGGCACCGACTTCACGTTCACACTTGCATTGAAGAAAGAAGCGCTTACTGCGTCTTAGATGCCTCAGTAGGGGTATGAGAAAAAGACGATTGGCTATCAAACACTACAACTGTCATGCGAAAAGTCGATGAGAGGGATTTCGTTCCATCCAGATGCACGATTTCGTATTTGGTTGGTGCGCCTACAGGTACTTTTGTCAGCGCTTCTTTGTTCAGCGGGATATGTAATGGGAAGAAATCACCAAAGCCGTATTTGTGGGTGGCGACCAGTACATCTCCTGCATATACGTTGGCGATCTCATTTTCGACAGCACTTCCTCGCTGCGGAATAATAACCTTCGGAGACAACGGACTGGACTCGTCACTGTATACCGTCAACGCCTGACCACCGACAACTACCATGGGCTGCAGATCTTCTTTCATGCCTAACTCCTTATGATAGGGCTGGTGTAGTTCAGTCACAACCAGAGCGGCTATCAGACGTCACGATAAAAAACCTGTCTACTGTCAGAAATTACAGGTACCACTGAAGTCGGGGGCCTTGATCGCAAGTATCCGATCAACGGCACACCGACTTTAACGAGGTATAAAGCTGCAATGCTTAGGGATCAGGCTGAAGTACTGACCCACAGCCCTTTCACTAGGCGCTCAACCGCGCCGTCACTTCATTCAGCTGCCCCGACAACCCATGCAGATTGTGACTCGCCGCTTCGGTGCGTTGCACGTTGTCCAGGTTGGTGCTGGCGATGCTGGTGATTTCGGTGAGGTTGCGCGAGATGTCTTCGGCCACCGAGGTCTGCTCTTCGGCGGCGGTGGCGATCTGGCGGTTCATGTCGCGAATGGCTTCCACGGCATGGGTGATGCGCTCGAGCATGGCGCCGGCCTGGGTCACTTGTTCGACACTTTCTTCACTGCGCGACTGGCCGCTTTCGATGGCCTGGGCCGCGTCCACCGCACCGGTTTGCACGGTTTGAATGATCTGGTTGATCTCGATGATCGACGCCGCCGTGCGTTGGGCCAGGCTGCGCACTTCATCGGCGACCACCGCAAAACCACGCCCGGCTTCACCGGCACGGGCCGCTTCGATTGCCGCGTTGAGCGCCAGCAGGTTGGTTTGCTCGGCGATGCCGCGAATCACTTCCAGCACTTTACCGATGCGCCCGCTGTCGGTTTCCAGACGACGGATGACCGCGGCGGTGTTGGCGATTTCACCGCGCATTTGGGTGATGGTGTGAATGGTGCCCTGCATGACTTTTTCGCCCTGCTGGGCGGATTGGTCGGCGTCATCGGCCGCACGTGCCGCGTCGGCTGCGTGCCGCGCGACTTCTTGCGCGGTGGCGGACATTTCGTTCATCGCCGTGGCCACCTGATCGGTGCGGTTGAACTGCTCGTTGGTGCCGCTGGCCATGAGGCCGGCAATCGAGTTCAGCTCGCCGCTGGCGCTGTCCAGATCCGTCGCACTGCGCTGCAAACGGCTGAAGGTTTCAGCGAGGAAATCGCGCAAGGTATTGGCGGCTTTGGCCAGGTTGCCCAACTCGTCCTGACGGGTACTGGCCACGCGCTCGGCGAACCGCCCTTGACTGAGTTGCGCCACGTAGTCGATCAGTTTACGGATCGGCTCCACTAGGTTGCGGTTGACCAGCCACAGACTCAACAGGCCAATCAGCAGGCCCGACACCAGCATCACCACGAGCCCCAGCAATACCGTCTGATCGGCGCTGGCGCTAATCAGCTTCGATTGCTCGGTGCCCTGCTTGCGCAGTTCGCTGACCAGTTCACTCATCTGCTCACTGGCGGCACGGTCCACGCCTTTGACCGCGTTGTCGCCAGCCGTTGGGTCGGCACCGGCCGCCACGTAGGCATCACGCCCCTTCTGATACGCCGCACCCAAGGCACGATGTTCTTCACGCAGGCGTTCGATGCGGGTCTTGAGTTGTGGCTCGATGCCCTTCTGCCCGGCCAGTTCACCGAGGATGCCTTGGACGTCGCGCTGGCGGTCCTCGAACTGCTTCCAGTATTTGTCCAGGTTCGCAGGTTCCTTGCCGCGCAGCAGCACGTTCTTCCATTCCTGAACCTGCACCTTGAATTGCAGGTTGGCTTCATCGATCAATTGCGACGTGTGCAACGGACCTTCGATCAGGTTCGCGTAGCTCTGAACGCCGCTGGACAGAAAGTGAAAGCAGGCCAAAGCGATCAGCAACATCGCCAACAGGCTGCCGCTCAACAGCGCGAGAATTTGTGCTCTCAGGGATTTTTGCAAAAACATCGAGTGATATCTCATGACAGGGATAAGGCACGCCCACGTGGCGTGCAAGATGTCTGGACATCCCTGTCAGCGACGCTGGTTCACGACCAGAATCGGAAGATCGACATCATCCACATCGGCGGGCCAGAGCCTTTCTTGAGCGCTTCCGACCACCGGTAGGAGGCGGTTTTCCGGCGCCACTCAACTGTCACAAAACCTTCAAGCTACGTTGCGATGATGAGGCTCAAGTGAACCTGTGAAACCCGCGACAGGCGCCTCCTCCAGCGAGACCTCATGAACCACAGCATCGACCAGCGCCATCGCGACTCCGACCTGTTCGGCCTGCTTTACGGTTTCAGTTTTCGCCCCGGCGAGCGCGGCCGGGAGATTGATTCGGCCAAGGCGCTGCACTACCTGCATCAGCCGGAAGACGAAGAGCAGTTTCTCTGGCTGCACCTGAACCTGGCCCATGCCGCGTGCGAGCGCTGGATGAAAAGCCATCTGGAATTACCCGACGAGTTTTTTGAAGCCTTGCACGAAGGTTCCCGTTCGACGCGCATCGAGCATGTCGATTCGGCGTTGCTGGCGGTGGTCAACGACGTGGTGTTCAACCTCAGCAGCATGGTCTCTTCGGATGTCTCGACGCTGTGGGTCTGTGCCCGCAGCCGGCTGATCATCAGCGCACGCCTGCAACCGCTGCATTCGGTGGACAAGCTGCGTTCTTCGGTGAAGGCCGGAGAATGCTTTCGCTCGCCGCTGGAGTTGCTGGTGCATTTACTGCGCGATCAGGGCGAAGTGCTGACGCAGATCGTGCGCAAGACCAGCCTCAGTGTCGATCAGATCGAAGATGAGTTGCTGTCTTCGCGCCTGTCCAACAACCGCGCCGAACTGGGCGCCAACCGCCGGGTGCTGGTGCGCCTGCAACGGTTGCTGGCGCTGGAGCCAGGCTCGTTGCTGCGCCTGCTCAATCGTCCGCCGCAATGGTTGCAGAAAGAGGACGTCAAGGAGTTGCGCAAGTCCACCGAGGAGTTTGCGCTGATCATCAACGACCTCACGGCCCTCGGCGAACGGATCAAGCTGTTGCAGGAAGAAATCGCCGCCAACCTCAACGAACAGAGTAACCGCACGCTGTTCACCCTGACCGTGGTCACGGTGCTGGCACTGCCGATCAACATCATCGCCGGTTTCTTCGGCATGAACGTTGGCGGCGTGCCGCTTGCCGATGATCCAGAGGGGTTCTGGGTTCTGGTGGCGCTGGTCGCGACGTTTACCCTGATTGCCGGCCGCTGGGCGTTTCGCAAGCGCCAGGATTATTGATCACGACCACTACCACCACCGTCCCTGTAGGAGCGAGGCTTGCCGGCGAACGCCTCGTTTTAACTGAATGACCGCGTTATCGTTCTTCGCGGGCAAGCCTCGCTCCTACAGTTTTTTTCGTGCGTGCCACGCATTTCGTCGCAAATTCAGGGGATTGCGCGTCTATTGATCCACCACCCACCGGATTGCACTTCAGTTTGCTAACGTCTGGCCGACTCATAAGAGACTCGATGCATTCAGGAGTGGGATCGTGAATCTGTATATCAATCAGCTTCAGCACAAAGCTGACTTTAAAGAAGCCATCTACGCCGGCGACATCTTCCTGAACACTCAGCTGCGAGCCGCCAAAGAGCTATGTGCGTTCGCCCAGGAAAGCATCACCGCCGCCTTCGACGGCGAGACCAATCACCAGGCGCTGCACACGCTGATGCCGGTGGAAGAATTCGTGGTACTGGTGACGCGCCTCAAAGGCCAGTTCACCAACAGCCAGCGCGCCAAGGACCTGATCCTGTCCTTTATCGACGAGATCGGTGTCGATCCGCGTGAGTACATTTTCGACGTGCCGCGCATTCGCGTGGTGCCGAACTATGACTACCTGCACGCCGGTGTCAGCTACGCCTACAAGCCTCATCGCGACACGTGGTACGGCAGCGTCGATTGCCAGATCAACACCTGGATGCCGGTGCATACCATTCGCCCCGACCAGACCATGATGATCAACGCCGGCTACTTCGACGTGCCGGTGAAGAACACCTCCAGCGAATGGAGCCTCAACGACTGGATCAACAATCAGCGGCACAAGGCCAAGGACAACCTCAAAGAGGAAGTCCGCGTGCACCCGGTGCCGCTGGAGGCAATCAATACCGCGTCTGAAGTGCGCATCGCCGGCAATACCGGCGAGATGCTGATCTTCTCCGGCTCGCATCTGCACGGCACGGTCGCCAATCACACCGAACAAACCCGCTTCAGCGTGGACTTCCGCCTGATGCACCTCGACGACCTCAAGCACAAGCGCGGCGCGATCAACGTCGACAGCGCCTGCCCTGACGTGGGCGCCGGTTTCAAAGACTATTTCCACGCCCACGACTTTTCGAATTTTCAAGGAATCGACCAATGACCAAGCGTCGCATCACGCCTGCCGAGGCCCAGTACAACGAAACCCGTGCCAACGTCCTGAAACGGGTCGATGCCGAATACGTGGCCGACGCGCCGTTCGTCTTCGCCAACCGTATCGGTGTGACCGCTGCTCTGTCGCGCATGGAGCTGTTCAAGAAAGTCGCCGAAATCCCGGGCGCGATCATTGAGTGCGGTGTGTACAAAGGCAACTCGTTGATGCTTTACATGCACCTGTCGATGATCCTGGAACCCTACGCGATCAACCGTTCGATTATCGGCTTCGACACCTTCGAAGGCTTCCAGAGCATCGACAAGAAAGAAGACCCGGCGGACGTCAACGAGACCATGTTCTCCGACACCGACCAGTCGCTGATCCAGGACATGATCGACGCCAACGACCTGCTGCGCCCGGTTAACCGTATCCCGCGCTGCGAGCTGGTCAAAGGCGACATCGTCAAAACCGTGCCGGAGTGGGTCCAGACCCGTCCGGACCTGGTAGTGGCGATGCTGATCCTCGACACCGACCTGTACGAGTCGACCAAAGTCGCTCTGGAAACTTTCCTGCCGTACATGCCAAAAGGCGCGATCGTGGTACTGGACGAAGTGGCTTACCGCAACTTCCCTGGCGAAACCAAAGCCCTGCGCGAAGTGCTCGACCTGAACAAGATCGAACTCAAGCGCCTGCCGTTCGATTCGTGCGTGGGTTACTTCCACGTCTAACGCATAACCCGCCACCCGTAGGAGCTAGGCTTGCCCGCGAAGAACGATAACGCGGTCATTCGGCTAAACCGCGGTGCCGTCTTCGCGGGCAAGCCTCGCTCCTACAAAGGCGGCTTTTAAACCTCACAAACTCTGCGCACCAACAGCCGCTCACGCACTACGTCATACGCCCAGTGATAGATATAGGTGTACGGCAGGAAAAACAGCAGTACGCCGATGTCCAGCAGGAACGCCTGCCACAGGCTGACCTTCAGCCACCAGGCAATCAACGGCACGCCAAACGCGACCAGACCGCCTTCGAACAACAGCGCATGCACCACGCGGACCCAAGCGTTACGCACAATGGCAAAGCGCTTGAGCAACCGGTCGAACAGGCCGTTGAAGACCACGTTCCAGGCCAGGGCAAGGGCTGCAATGGCCATGGTGACCGCGCCCATTTCCAGCATGGGTTTGTCCATGATCCAGGCCAGCAGCGGGGTACAGATCAATATCGCCAGCAGTTCGAAACCGATGGCCTGAAAAATTCGTTCAGTGATGGATTTGTTGGCGCTCATGGCCAGACTCCCTGAGTGACTGTGGTTGCCATGATCTATCATCACGCCGATACTTAATAACCAATAACCATCGATCAAGGCGATAGTTCATGGCTTCCCACGAAGTGCTGCTGGCGTTTGTTCAAGCGGCGACTCAAGGCTCGTTTTCCGCAGCGGCGCGCAAGCTCGGCCGCAGTCAGTCGACCATCAGCGCCGCAGTGTCCAGCCTGGAAATCGACCTCAATCTTGCCCTGTTCGATCGCAGCAGTCGCAAGCCGAGCCTGACCCCGGCCGGGCATGTCATGTTGCAGCGGGCCGAGGAGATTCTGGCCGCCACCAGCCGTCTGGAAATGACTGCTAGCCAACTGTCCCAAGGCGTCGAACCGAAGCTGACCGTGGCGATTTCCGACACCTATCAGTCCAACCGTTTTGAAGCGGCTCTTAGTGCTTTCGAGCAGCGTTATCCAGACCTGGAACTTGAATGCCTGATCGCCGAATGCGATGACCTGGTGGCGTTGGTGCAACGCGGTCGAGCGCATGTCGCCTTCGCCGAGATGCAAGACAGCTACCCGCCAGACCTGGTCAGTTCGACGGTGGACGAGCGGACGGAAATCGCCCTGTTCGTGTCCCATGCGCACCCATTGGCGAAGCTCAAGGGCATCGATCAGGATGTGCTGCAACAGCATCGCGAGCTGCGTCTGGCGACGATCGTCAATCCGTATGAAAGCCGAGCGAAGGGGCGTGTCTGGTCGGCGCCAAGCTATTTGATGCTGCTGGAAATGGCCCAGGGCGGATTCGGCTGGGCGCCGTTGCCTCGCTGGTTGGTGGGGCGGTTCGGGGCGGGCTCGTTGGTGGAGCTGAATATGCGCGGCTGGCCGAAAGCGGTGTACGTCGATGCGTTGTGGTCGCGGCTGCATCCGCCGGGGCCGGCGGGGAGTTGGTTGCTTGGCAAGATGTTGGAGTGATGTGATCTTGTGGGCCCCTTCGCGGGCAAGCCTCGCTCCTACAGGATTCGTGTCGATTACCCGATTGGGATCAACCGGCCCTTGTAGGAGCGAGGCTTGCCCGCGAAGGGGCCTGCAAGATCACATCATCTCAACTCCCGTAATCGCCCCTCGATAAACCGCCGTTCCGGCACTTGCTGTGTCAATTCCAGCGCACGCTCATACGCCGCTCGTGCCTCGTCCACCCTCCCCAACTGCCGGTAAAACTCTGCCCGCGCCGAATGCGCCAAGTGGTAATCCAGCAACTCGCCCCGCGCGAGAATCCCTTCAATCAACGTCAACCCTGCCAACGGGCCATCGCGCTTGGCCAGTGCCGCCGCGCGGTTGAGTTCGATTACCGGTGACGGCACAGCCCGCAGCAGCACGTCATACAGGCCAACAATCTGCGGCCAGTCCGTCTCCGCCGCCGTGGGCGCTTCGGCGTGCACCGCCGCAATCGCCGCTTGCAGGCAATAAGGCCCGAAACGCCGCGTCGTCAGGGCCCGCTCCACCAGTGCGCAACCTTCGACAATCAGCTCGGCGTCCCACAACGAGCGATCCTGCTCGTCCAGCACAATCAGCTCACCGTCGGGCGAAGTCCTGGCCGGGCGCCGGGACTCATGCAACAGCATCAGCGCCAGCAGCCCCATCACTTCCGGTTCAGGGAGCAATTCCATCAGCAACCGACCGAGACGAATCGCTTCACGCGTCAGGTCTTCGCGAGTCAATTCATTGCCGATAGACGCCGAATACCCTTCATTGAACACCAGGTAAATCACCCGTAGCACGCTGTCGAGACGCTCGGGCAATTCCGTCAGGGTGGGCACTTGGTAAGGGATTTTCGCGTCACGAATCTTGGCCTTGGCCCGCACGATGCGCTGGGCGATGGTGGCCGGTGCCGAGAGGAAGGCCCGGGCGATTTCTTCCGTGGTCAGGTCGCAGACTTCGCGCAGGGTCAACGGCACTTGAGCGTCCGCTGCCAGTGCCGGGTGACAACAAGTGAAGATCAGCCGCAAGCGATCGTCTTCCACGTCTTCGTCACTCCAGTCAGCCTGCTCCAGCTCTTCCAGTTGAGCGATCAACATCGGCCGAGACGCGTTAAAACGCGCGCGCCGGCGCAATACATCGATGGCCTTGAAGCGTCCGGTGGACACCAGCCAGGTGCGCGGATTGTCCGGTACACCGTCACGCTGCCAGCGCTCGACCGCGACGAAGAACGCCTCGTGCAGCGCTTCTTCGGCGAGGTCGAAATCGCCGAGCAGACGGATCAAGGTCGCCAGAATCCGCCGCGAGTCTTCGCGGTAAACCTGCTCGACTCGCGCCTTGACCGCTGCGCCCGCCATCACTCAGGGATTCAACTGGCGCACAGGACGCACTTCAACGCTGCCGACCCGGGCCGCCGGGATGTTGCCGGCGACCTGGATGGCTTCATTGAGGTCCTTGGCATCGATCAGGTAGAAGCCGGCCAACTGCTCCTTGGTTTCAGCGAACGGGCCATCGGTGACCGACATTTTGCCGTTGCGCATGCGCACGGTGGTCGCAGTCTGCACCGACTCCAGCGCTTCGGCGGCGATCATCCGGCCGCTGCCCTGGATCGACTCGGCATAGGCCATGCACTCGGCGTCGTGGGGGCTTTCGGGCAGCGAGTGCAACTCGTGCTCATTGCTGTAGACCAGGCATAAATACTTCATGGGACTCTCCATTCTTTAAGGCTCGGCCCTAATCGAACTGATCAACTATGGCTGCAGATGGGTACTTTGGCGCTGCTTTCCGATAAACAGCCCGACGATCAAGGTTTCAGGTCGAACAGGGCCGCGCCGCTCGTCATGTCGAAGGGGGCCGACCAGTGTTCGTGGACGATCTGCCATAGCCCCGCTTCCTGGCGGTAGCACGCGGTAACGCGCATCCAGCAGGCCTGGGTTTCACCCTTCTCATTGGTGCCGCCGCAATGCGCCAGCCAATGAGCGAAAGCGATCTCCTGCGAGGGTACGACGTTGATCTCATGGAACTCGAAAATATGCGGGCCAGGGCACATTTCCATGCATTCCTGCCAATGCGCACGGTAGGCGGCCTTGCCCTTGAATTGCAGGGCTTTTACGGCATCGAAGGAGACGATGTCATCGGCGTACAGGGCCATGACCTTTTCCACGTCCTTGGCCATGACTGCCTGGCGATAGGTATCAATCAGGTTATGGATTTGTGTCTGAGCATTCATGATGGTTCTCCGTGGTTTTTTTGTTGAAGACACCCTTAGTCGTCTGGCGAAAAGCCAAATCGACAACCGAAATAAAAATAATCCATTGGAGTAAATTCGCTAGAATCCGAGGCTCATTTCCGTTGGAAAAAGGACACTCCAGTGACAGCCCGACTCGTGCCTTACGAAAACCTGAACGCCCTGCAGCGTCAACAGGTCGAGGCGATCGAAATCCACGCCGAACAAATCAGGTTCTCTGGCGACATTCATGGGGCGTTGCACACTTTGCTGTCCAAGCCTGGCCCTGGCGTTAAAGGCTTTGCGCTACTAGTGGAGGATGTTCCGGTGGCCTTCCTGCTGCTCAAGCGCCCGCCGGTGCTGCCGGCTTGGGCCGACGAACACAGCGCCACCCTGCACGCCCTGCAAGTCGATCGCCGCGCCCAGGGCAAAGGTTATGGCAAAGCCTGCCTGCAAGCCCTGCCCGAGGTTGCGCGCCAGGCCTGGCCGGAAATCAAAGGGCTGGAGTTGTCGGTGGATGCAGACAATGAGTCGGCCATCGCGCTGTATGCCAAGCATGGCTATGTCGACAGCGGCGAAGCGTACAAAGGCCGGATCGGTTACGAACGGCGCATGGGGCTGGTTTTCTGATCGTAGAGGGATGAACGATGTTGAATTCAATCGAAGCGCTGGAAGCGATCTACGGACTGCCCCATGACCGCGCGGTGCGCAAGCAGATCCCGTTTCTGAACGAGGACTATCAGGCGATGGTCCGCGCCTCGCCACTGGTGATTATCAGCTCGGTCGGCCCCGACGGCATGGACGGCTCGCCACGCGGCGATACGCCGGGTTTCGTGCGGATCGTCGATGAACGCACGTTGGCGATCCCGGATCGACCGGGCAACAACCGCATCGACACGCTGCGCAATGTCGTGCTCGATTCGCGGGTATCGCTGCTGTTCATCATCCCGGGAATTGGCGAGACGTTGCGGGTCAACGGCACAGCGCAGATCAGCGCTGAGCCCGAGTTGCTGGAGAGTTTTGCAGTCAACGGCAAATCAGCACGCACGGTGATGCTGGTGACGGTGCAAGCGGCGTATTTTCACTGTTCAAAAGCGATTGTGCGCTCGGATTTGTGGAACCCGCAGAAACACCTCGAACGCTCAGCCCTGCCGACCGCCGGCGCGTTTCACAAGCGCCTGAACGATGGGCAGTTCGATGCCGAGGCGTATGACCGGGAAGCACCGGTGAGAGTGCGCAACAGTCTCTACTGATTACCTGACACCACCATTCAATGTGGGAGCTGGCTTGCTCGCGAAAGCGGTCTGTCATCCAACATTGATGTTGAATGTGATGGCCCTTTCGCGAGCAAGCCCGCTCCCACCTTAGATCGGCGAACTACCACAACCCTTTTGAACACGGGCTCTGGCGGTTTTTAATGGTCACTGGAATTTCATTAAAACCCTGCTGTACTCAGCCAGGGTACTGGAGATGGTTCTGTAGTCCATCTGCTGGATGCACAACTACGGTGTTATCTCTGCAGGGAAATTCGCTATGTCTTTGTTCAAACGCTCGGCTACAGAATTGGTGGGGACGTTCTGGTTAGTGTTAGGAGGGTGCGGCAGTGCGGTTCTGGCGGCCGCGTTTCCAGATGTGGGGATCGGATTGCTGGGGGTGTCCCTGGCATTCGGTTTGACGGTGCTGACGATGGCCTTCGCCATCGGCCACATTTCGGGCTGTCATCTCAACCCTGCGGTCTCGGTCGGGCTGGTGGTCGGTGGACGATTCCCCGCCAAAGAATTGCCTGCCTATATCATCGCCCAAGTGATTGGCGGGATCATCGCAGCGGCTCTGCTGTACTTCATCGCCAGCGGCAAACCCGGCTTCGAACTGGCCAGCGGCCTTGCCTCCAATGGCTACGGCGAACACTCGCCCGGCGGCTACTCGATGGCGGCGGGTTTTGTCAGTGAACTGGTGATGACCGCCATGTTCATCCTGATCATCCTCGGCGCCACCGATAAACGCGCCCCGGCCGGGCTGGCGCCCATCGCCATCGGCCTGGCCCTGACCCTGATCCACCTGATTTCGATTCCGGTCACCAACACCTCGGTCAACCCGGCACGCAGTACGGGCCCGGCGCTGATTGTCGGCGGTTGGGCGATTCAACAACTGTGGCTGTTCTGGCTGGCCCCATTACTGGGTGCGGTCGTCGGTGGCGTGATGTATCGCTGGTTGAGTAAAGAAGACAGAACGCCAGCCTACGCCGATGAACCGGCAGCACAAAGAGAGGATTAGCCTTGTCGGTAGGGTAACGCGGTCTTTGCGTCTTCTGCATAACCCAAGACCCCGATACGTTCACGCTCGAGGAAGTCTTTCACCGCTGACTTCAAGCCCGGATGGCGCAGGTAATGCCAGGAGTGGGTGATCACCGGTTCGAATCCACGGATCAACTTGTGCTCACCCTGCGCGCCAGCGTCAAAACGCTGAAAACCATTGGCAATCGCGTAATCCATGCCCTGATAGAAACAGGTCTCGAAATGCAGGCGATCGAACTCCGCGAGGCAACCCCAGTAACGGCCATAAAAGCTGTCGCCACCAACCAGACTGAAGGCCATGGCCACCGGTCGTGAGCCTTGTTTGGCCAGTACTACACGGATCGACTCCGGCATGCGCTCGGCCAGCAGACTGAAAAATTCCCGCGTCAGATACGGCGCTTGCCGACGCACCGCGTAGGTATTGGCGTAGCAGGCATACACAAAGTCCCACTGCGCCTGGTCCAGTTGCCGTCCTTCCAGCCATTCGAAATAGATGCCCTGCCCCGCCACTTGCTCACGCTCCTTGCGCATTTGCTTGCGCTTGCGCGAACTGAGGGCGTCGAGGAAGTCCTGAAAATCCCGATAACCACGATTCTGCCAATGGTACTGACAGCCTATACGCTGCAACCAGCCTGGCTGTTCGGCCAATGCCGCGTCGGTGAATGGATCGGTGAAGTTGATATGGGCGCTGGAGAGTCCTTCGATCTCCAGGTAACCCGGCAGGCTCTGCAGGAGTTCGAAACCGTCCTCGATGGTCGCCGTCAGCAATCGCGGCCCGCTGACCGGGCTGAACGGCACCGCCGTCAACAGCTTGGGGTAGTAGTCGATGCCGGCACGCTCACAGGCTTCGGCCCAGGCATGGTCGAACACGTACTCGCCATAAGAATGCCATTTGCGGTAACTGGGCAGCGCAGCGATCAGGCGATCGCCTTCAATGTGCAACAGATGCTCGGGCTGCCAGCCGGAATGCGGGCCGAGGCTGCCGCTGTCTTCCAGTGCACTCAGAAAAGCATGGCGCAGAAACGGCTGAGTTTCCGGCACCAGCGCGTCCCAGGTGTGCGGCGCGATTTCGGACAGACGTTCCAGACGTTGCAGTGGCATTAGTATCCCCGACCATCATTTTCTACAGATGGGACGAGTATCGCTTATCTGATTGCCTGACCCGAAATAAAAAAACCCCGCCGAAGCGGGGTTAAAACGAGAGGAGCTTTAACGGATGAAGAAAGAGCTCTTGTTGCAGTTACTACGGTTTAGAACACGTATTGCGCGCGGACCACAAAACCATCACCGTCGTCGTCGCCAGTGCGACGCGCAGGCGTCGTGCCGCTGGCAGCCGTGGCATTGGTCACGTTATCGGTCTTGGCCTTGAGGTAGGCGCCAGTGATTTTCACCGCTTCGTTGGCATACCAGTTGACGCCCAGGGTGTGCACTTTGGCTTCGGCATCGCCGACATCGCGGGTCAGGCTGGCGGTGGTGATGTTGTCGTCTTCGACAGTCAGGCTGTCGTAACGATAGAACAGCTCCCAGGCACCGATGGACTTGTTGGCTGGCTTGATCGCATCGAACTTGCCAACTTTATAGCCACGGGATTCGCCGGTGAGGGTGTAGGCACCCTGAACATAGAAACCGCGACCTTCGATGTCTTCACGGCTGCTGTCATCGGCCTTGGTTTTGCGGGCGATGTATTCACCCTGGATCGAGGCCGGGCCCATGGCGAATGCGGCTTCCAGGCCGACAGCGTCGTCACGGTCATAGGAGCCGGCAGGCGAAGTGGAACTGCCGCCCAACACCGGACGGTTGCCGTTGGTGCCAGCATCGTTGCCGCCGAGGGTTTCGACGCCACGCATGCCCATGCGGGTGCGATAACGCGAATCGAAGGCTGTGTCGGAGACGTCACGGGACGCCACGTTCACACCGAAGTGCAGCACGTTGCCGGCGTCATGCATCGGGGCGAAGACAAAGCGGCCGTTGACCTGTTTAACGCTGTTGCCATCGGTATCGTCGGTGTCTTTGCTGAACACGCCGGCGGACGCGTAGAACGAATCAGCGAAGGTGCTGGAAGCTTGCAGACCCAGGCCATTCTGGTGGCCGTTCGCCCAATCGACCATGTCGTACGCCATGTTGCGTTCTGGCGCGGTAACCCACTTGGAACTGGTGGCTTTTTCCAGGCCGAAGTCCGGGTCGAAACGACCGACTTTGATCGAGACCGGTTTGAAGCCGTTATAGGCCAGCGACGCTTCGTCGAAGTAACCGTTGTCGGAATCACCGGTGTTGTGGGAGAAGTCGTAGCTGATGGTGTAAGCCCAATCCGTGTACAGCACACCGGACAGCTCAAGGAACGCGCGACGGAAGTAGGCCGCGTCGGCGGTATCGCCGTTTCTGGTGTAGATACCATCGAACTGGCTGTAGTCAGCCTGCAAGCGACCGCCGAGTTTGAAGCTGAATTCTTTATCGGTGGTGGCGACTTCGAGGCCGCCCTTGGTTTTGACTACGATATCGGCGCCGTCAGTGGTGACGGTGCCAGCGAAAGCCTGGGCGGTTACTGCCATGGCCAATACGCTGGCGGCAAAACCGGCGAAGTGCTTACGGATCATCGAAGAGTTCCCCTAATTGGTGGTCTGTAGCTTGGAAACACGCGGTTCTGGCCCGCTTGTGTTGGGAGGGAATCTTGGAGGCGGTGTATTTCAGCCGGGTTGCTGATAGATAAAGATTTTATGACAAGGGAACTTTTTTACTTCGAATCGAAATAACAAAAAAGCAGCCACAGGGGAGGAGATGCAAGCCACACGCTAGAGGGGCTGAAGGGTGTATTACGGGCGGGAAAACTACGGCTTGTTCTTCAGATGTTCCTTGGCAAGCCGTTCAGCCAGCGCATCCAGATCAGTTACAGGCGGCTCAGGCATCACTTTCAGCGTGGCCTGCACCAACCGCATCTGCCGAATGAACCGTCGGCAGTTAGGGCAAAACATCAAATGATGCCGCACCATCAGCCGCTCACGAAAACTCAACTGCCCATCGAGATAATCGCTGGAGCGCGCCACTTGTTCCTTACAGGTCAACATTCGCCGGTTTCCTCAAAATGCTCCACGGTCGCAAAGACCTTCAATCGTGCCCGGTGCAGCAACACACGAACATTGGAGAGCGATATCTCCAGAAGATTACAAATCTCCTCCAGCTCCAGCCCTTGTCGCTCGCGTAACAGCAAAACACTGCTTTGCAGTTCCGACAGGCTGAGCAACGTATGCTCCAGACATTCGCGAAGCTCGTTTTCGGTCAACAGGGCTTCTGGCGTGTCCTGATGCCAGGCGTAAGGCGCCACCAGCCAGTGACCATCACTCGATGAAAAACGATCGTCATCGAGCGTGCCGTGAGGCGACGGCAGGTCATCGAGCAGCACTTCCCGGCGGTTTTGCTTGTAGCGGCTCTTGGCCGAGTTGGCAGTGATGGTCAGCAGCCAGGTCTTGAGGCTCGAACGCCCCTCGAACCCGTCGAGATTGCGCACCACCGACAGCCAGGCATCCTGTACCACTTCGTCGACGTGTCGGTTGCCTACGATGGCATAGGCCACTGCGCGCATGGCGCTTTGATAAGTGCTGACCAGTTCCTTGAAAGCCCTCTGCTCACCCGCCAGCAGGCGTTCGAGCAGTTGAGCGTCGTCAGCAGCAGCCATGCAAACCTCGTATCAGACCCATCGATATTGTGGCGAGGGCTTGCCCCAACGCCAGTGTAGGAGCCAGGCTTGCCGGCGAAGGCGTCCTTAAGAGCGCCTTCGCCGGCAAGCCTGGCTCCTACGAAA
>NZ_JAMYDU010000041.1 GCF_024138395.1 Pseudomonas mandelii | reverse complement strand
TGCCCTGATGAAAAATCAGAGCGAATACCAGCCGACCTGAAGTTGCGGGGTTGTCCTGCAACATAGAATCTCCCACAGGTTCTGTGTTTTAACTTGCCGGCCCGGAGCAAGCCCCTTCGCACAGGGATCTCTATTGTCTGGGTATTTTTGCTTGGGCCAGTGATGGCATTTTGGTAGAGTCCGCGCCTCATAAGGAGTCAGCAAAAGAAAGGAGTCTGGTTTGAGCGTGGGCAAGAAGATTTTAGGGCTTTTCGCGTTGCTGCTGATGGCGGCCCTGTGGGGCAGTTATTTTTACGTGTTTAAAGAGAACCGCAACGGCCAGCTCGGGGAGACGTTCAGCAGTTACGCCTGGTGCGGCACGCCTCCGGCCAGCGATGCCACCGGCTCGGGCAAGGACCGACTGTCGTTGCACATTACCAACAACGTCCACGGCGAGTTCATGCTCTCGGGCGCGGTGATTGTTTCCGAGCGAACTTTCGATCGTTATGATTTGGGCCGCAACGAACTGCGGCTGCGCATGGAGCCCATGCAATGGTCCTACGGCATTGCGCCGATTCTCATGGAACAGGTCAAGATCAAACTCCTGAGCCGTAACCTGTCTTCGGTCAACAAAAGTGCTTACGCGGAACTTGAGTCCAGACCCATCGGGGTCCAGGGACAGTCGACGGACTTTCCGTTCGACACCTATCGCTACGGCTACAAACCGGTGCTGTACATCCTCAAGGGCAACGAGCGCATCGATTTGAAGTTCAGGAACATCACCACCAGCATGGAGATGTCGAACACCTTTACGCCGACCCAGAAGTACAACCGTGTCGAGTACATCAACGAGAAAAGCTCGTTGATTCGCGAAGAAGACTACAAGCCTTACGGCGCCAACGAATGCGCGTTCAGCGTCGAGCGCAAGGGCTCGTTCAAAGTGATTGTGCTGCTGTTGTTGCTGGTGATGTGCCTGCCGCTGCTGCACGTGTTTTATCGCGATGAGCCGGGCATCGATTTTCTTGCGACGCTGGTGAGCATTGGTGCGATTCGGGTGTTTCTGGTGGGGCCGTTGAACGACTTCCAGCTGTACACCATCGACTTCCTGTTCGCCGCGGTGATTATCCTGGTGGGCACGGTCTCGTTGATCAAGGCGATGCGCGCGAACAGTCGGCGGGAGCTGGCAGCGAAAAGCGGATCTTCGTGGTGATGTCTCAATCTGTGTAGCAGTTGAAGCAATAGATGAATATTGTATGTTTTGATAACAAAACGCCGAGTATTGGCTATACCTGTAATTCCCATACGCAATATTGTTGCCCGGCCTTCTGACAGGAGTTACAAAGCATGAAGCTTGCGTTAATGATGAGCACCCTGTGCATCGCCTCTATCGGGATGGTGGGCTGCTCCAGCAAAGTCGTCGAGCCAGACCAGTATTCCGGCTTTCTCAAGGACTACAGTCAGCTGAAGGAAGCCAAGTCGCCTTCGGGTGCCGTGGTGATGCGCTGGATGGACCCCAAGCTTGATATCAACAAATTCTCCAGTGTCTACATCGAGCCGACCCAGCTCTACCCCAAACCGGAACCGACGGTGAAAATCCCTCAGACCACACTGAACGGCATCACCAGCTACTACGATCAGGCACTTAAACGCGAAATAGGCAGATCCCTGCCACTGGCCTCCGGCCCCGGGCCTGGCGTGATGGTGGTGCGTGCGGCGATCACCGCCGTCAGCAGCAAGACCGAAGGCCTCAAGCCTTATGAGGTCATCCCGATCGCTCTGGTGGCAGCGGCAGTCAGCACTGCCACTGGCATTCGCGACCAGGAAACCGATCTGGCCACCGAAGCAGTGTTTCTTGATGGCGGCAACAACAAAGTCCTCGCCCAAGTCGTGCGCAAGGGCACCGGCAAACCGCTGGATAACGCAGATCAGGTGATGAAGCCCAATGACGTGAAAAACGTGATCGATGGCTGGGCGTCAGATCTGCATCAGTCGTATCTGAAGCTCAAGTCCGAGTCCAAGTAATGCGGCGGGGCTGAGGGCCTCTTCGCGAGCAGGCTCGCTCCCACATTGATTCTGTTTCGATCACAGATTTTGTGTACGCCAGAGATCAAATGTGGGAGCGAGCCTGCTCGCGAAAGCGGTCTTTCAGGCTTATCAAGCTTCAGTGCTTTTTCGCCTGCGCGCGCACTCGTTCTTCCTGCTCGCGCAACTGCGGTGTGAATTCGGCACCGAAGTCTTCGGCCTCGTACACTTGGCGAATCTCGATCTCGGCCTCTGTACCTGGCATAGGGTTGGGGCAGCGCTTGACCCACTCGATGGCTTCCTCTTTCGACTTCACCTGCCATATCCAATAGCCGGCAATCAGCTCTTTGGTCGCGGCGAACGGGCCGTCGATCACCGTGCGCTGGTCACCCGAGAAACGCACACGGGCGCCTTTGCTGCTGGGCTGCAGGCCGTCGCAATCGATAAGAATGCCGGCCTTGGCCAGTTCCTCGTTGAAATTACCCATCGCGGTCATCAGTTCTTCGCTGGGCATCACGCCAGCCTCGGAATCCGGGCTGGCTTTCACAATGATCATGAATCGCATGGTCTTGTCTCCGTGGGATTTGAGTGACTCACTGCATAGTCGAATGGGCGTGTCCTGATTCGACAGCGCTGCTAAAGGAGGATAGCTACAAACTTTCTGATACCCCGTATCCCCCCTACATGAGTTTGCATGACGATTTGTGTCCAGTTTTGTGCGACGACATATCACAATTTGTATCTGGGCATAGGTCGCCAGACCATTTCGTGGTTAACTTCGGCCTCGTCAAAATTCTCTACATCAACGTTCAGAAGGACTCCGTTCATGGCTCAAGTCACTCTTAAAGGCAACCCGGTTCAAGTCAACGGCCAATTGCCACAAGCCGGTTCCCAGGCGCCAGCCTTTTCCCTGGTTGCCGGCAATCTGTCGGACGTTTCCCTGAAGGATTTCGCCGGCAAGCGCAAAGTGCTGAACATCTTCCCAAGCGTCGACACCCCGACCTGCGCCACTTCCGTGCGCAAGTTCAACGCCCAGGCCAATGACATCGCCAACACCGTCGTGCTGTGCATCTCCGCTGACCTGCCGTTCGCCCAGGCTCGTTTCTGCGGCGCCGAAGGTCTGGAAAACGTGCAGAACCTTTCGACCCTGCGCGGTGCCGAGTTCATCGAGAACTACGGCGTGGCGATTGCCGATGGCCCACTCAAAGGCCTGACCGCCCGTGCCGTCGTGGTGCTGGACGAAAACGACAAGGTCCTGCACAGCGAACTGGTCAAGGAAATTGCTGAAGAGCCGAACTACGACGCAGCACTTGCCGTTCTGAAATAAGCGAAGTTTTACAATTGTTAACGGCCTGGCCCTGTCCAGGCCGTTTTCATTTGTGCTTCAGTGTCTTAGCCAAATCTCCTGTTACGTAAGCCAAAGGTAAATTGCCGGTAAAGGCGCTTTGCTTAATACCCGCCAGTGCTTATCGTTCAGCCTCCTGTAGAAAGAAGCTTCACGCGCCCAATGGTTGATCATTCCATGCAATCCTCCGCTTCCCGTAATCCTCGTCGTTGGCTGTTCGGCCTGCTTGTCCTGTTGGTCATCGCTGGCCTGTGCTGGAAATTCTGGCCTGCCGGCAGCAGCCCGAAAGAGGGTGCAGGGCAGAAAGCCGTTGCCGGGCATACAGGCCGGTCGGGGGGGATGCGTCCGGGGTTTGGTGGGGCGAGCGGTCCGGTTCCGGTGCGCGTGGCGCCAGCGGTCAAAGGCGATTTTCCGCTGTATTACAAGGCGCTGGGCACCGTGACCGCGCTGAACACCATCAATGTGCGCAGCCGGGTGGGCGGCGAACTGATCAAGATTTCGTTCGAAGAAGGGCAGATGGTCAAGGCGGGCGACCTGCTGGCCGAGATCGATCCGCGTCCTTACCAGAACGCCTTGCTCCAGGCCGAAGGCACCTTGCTGCAGAATCAGGCACAACTGAAGAATGCTCAGGTCGATGTCGAGCGTTATCGCGGGCTGTACCGCGAAGACAGTATCGCCAAGCAAACCCTGGACACCGCCGAAGCATTGGTCGGCCAGTACCTGGGCACGGTCAAGACCAATCAGGCGGCGGTCAACGACGCCAAGCTCAATCTGGAATTCACCAAAATTCGCGCGCCGATCGCCGGGCGTGTGGGCCTGCGTCAGCTGGACGTCGGCAACCTCGTCGCGGCCAACGACACCACGGCGCTGGTGATCATCACCCAGACCCAACCGATCAGCGTGGCGTTTACCTTGCCGGAAAACAGCCTGGACACCGTGCTGGCCCGCTATCGCACCGGCGCCAGACTGCCCGCGGAAGCCTGGGATCGTGGCGATACCAAACTGCAGGCCACCGGCGTGTTACAGAGCCTGGACAACCAGATCGACGTCACCACCGGCACCCTGAAATTCAAGGCCCGCTACGAGAACCGCGATCAAGCGCTGTTCCCTAATCAATTCGTCAACGTCCACTTGCTGGCCGACACCCTCAAGGGTGTGGTGCTTGCGCCCTCGGCGGCGATCCAGTTCGGCACCAACGGCACGTTTGTCTATGCCATGGACGGCGACAAGAAGGTCACCATCCGTCAATTGAAAGTCGGCGCCAGTGATGGTGACAACACGGTGATCACCGAAGGCCTGGCCGCTGGCGATCGGGTGGTGCTGGAAGGCACCGACCGCTTGAAGGAAGGCAGCGAAGTGGAAGTGGTCAACGATCCCAAGGACGTGCCAACCACTCCCACCGAACACCTGCAAGGCAAGTCGGCCGCCACTGCGCCTGAGGCGACGGCCACCGACAAGGCGAAAAAGGGCGGCGCATGAACATCTCGCGGCTGTTCATCCTTCGCCCGGTCGCCACCACCCTGAGCATGCTGGCGATTATTCTGGCCGGCGTGATCGCTTATCGGCTGCTGCCGGTGTCGGCATTGCCTCAGGTCGATTACCCGACTATCCGCGTCATGACGCTCTATCCCGGCGCCAGCCCGGATGTCATGACCAGCGCCGTGACTGCGCCACTGGAGCGTCAGTTCGGGCAGATGCCCGGCCTGACCCAGATGGCCTCCACCAGTTCCGGCGGCGCTTCGGTGCTGACCCTGCGGTTCAGCCTCGATATCAACATGGACGTTGCCGAACAGCAGGTGCAGGCCGCGATCAACGCCGCGACCAATTTGCTGCCCAAGGATTTGCCGGCGCCGCCGGTGTACAACAAGGTCAACCCGGCGGACACCCCGGTGCTGACGTTGGCCATCACCTCGAAAACCATGCTGTTGCCCAAACTCAATGATTTGGTCGACACGCGTATGGCGCAGAAAATCGCCCAGATCAGCGGCGTCGGCATGGTCACCATTGCCGGCGGCCAGCGTCAGGCGGTGCGCATCAAGGTCAACCCCGAGGCTCTGGCGGCCAGTGGCCTGAACCTGTCGGACGTGCGCACTCTGATCGGCGCTTCCAACGTCAATCAGCCCAAGGGCAACTTCGACGGCCCGACCCGGGTGTCGATGCTCGACGCCAACGACCAGCTGACTTCACCCAAGGACTACGCCAACCTGATCCTCGCCTACAGCAACGGCGCACCGTTGCGGCTCAAGGACGTGGCAGAGATCGTCGACGGTGCCGAGAACGAACGTCTGGCGGCGTGGGCCAATGAAAATCAGGCGGTGTTGCTGAACATCCAGCGCCAGCCCGGCGCCAACGTCATTGAAGTGGTCGACCGGATCAAGGCTTTGCTGCCGAGCATCACCGACAACCTGCCGGCGGGCCTCGACGTCACGGTGCTCACCGACCGCACCCAGACCATCCGCGCCTCGGTCACTGATGTGCAACATGAACTGCTGATCGCCATCGCGCTGGTGGTGATGGTTACGTTCCTGTTCTTGCGGCGGGCCAGCGCCACCATTATTCCGTCGGTGGCCGTGCCGCTGTCGTTGATCGGCACTTTCGGCGTGATGTACCTCGCGGGGTTTTCGGTCAACAACCTGACCCTGATGGCGCTGACCATCGCCACCGGTTTCGTGGTGGACGATGCGATTGTCATGCTGGAGAACATTTCCCGATATATCGAAGAGGGCGACAGCCCGCTCCAAGCGGCGCTCAAGGGCGCCAAGCAGATTGGCTTCACCCTGATCTCCCTGACGCTGTCGCTGATTGCGGTACTGATTCCACTGCTGTTCATGGCGGACGTGGTGGGGCGCTTGTTCCGCGAGTTCGCGATCACCCTGGCGGTGGCGATCCTGATTTCCCTCGTCGTCTCCCTGACCCTGACACCGATGATGTGCGCGCGGCTGCTCAAGCGTGAACCCAAGGAAGCAGAACAGGGCCGGTTCTATCGCTCCAGTGGCGCCGCAATTGATTGGATGATCGCGGCTTACGGGCGCAAGTTAACGTGGGTTCTCAAGCACCAGCCGCTGACCTTGATGGTGGCTATCGGCACGCTGGCGCTGACGGTGTTCCTGTACATGGTGGTGCCCAAGGGCTTCTTCCCGGTGCAGGACACCGGGGTGATCCAGGGTATCTCCGAGGCGCCGCAGTCGATTTCATTTGCGGCGATGAGCGAGCGGCAGCAGGAACTGGCCAAGGTGATTCTCGCCGATCCGGCGGTCGAGAGCCTGTCGTCCTACATCGGGGTCGACGGCGACAATTCGACGCTGAACAGCGGTCGGCTGCTGATCAACCTCAAATCCCACAGCAATCGCGACTTGAGCGCCACCGAAGTGATCGCGCGTCTGCAACCGGAACTGGACAAGCTGATCGGCATTCGCCTGTTCATGCAGCCGGTGCAGGACCTGACCATCGAAGACCGGGTCAGCCGCACGCAGTACCAGTTCAGCATGTCGTCGCCGGATGCCGAGTTGCTCAGCCTGTGGAGCGGGCGGCTGGTGGAGGCCCTGGCGCAACGGCCGGAGCTGACCGACGTCGCCAGCGATTTGCAGGACAAGGGCTTGCAGGTGTATCTGGTGATCGACCGTGATGCGGCGTCGCGGGTCGGCGTATCAGTGTCGAACATCACCGATGCGCTGTATGACGCTTTCGGTCAGCGGCAGATTTCCACCATTTACACCCAGGCCAGCCAATACCGCGTGGTGCTGCAATCGCAGTCCGGCGAGAAGATCGGCCCGGATGCGCTGAACCAGATTCACGTCAAGACCACCGATGGCGGTCAGGTGCGCCTGTCCAGCCTGGCGCATGTCGAGGAGCGTCAGGCGCAACTGGCGATCACCCATATCGGCCAGTTCCCGGCGGTGATGATGTCCTTCAACCTGGCGCCCGGCGTGGCACTGGGGCATGCGGTCGAGATCATCGATCAGGTGCAGAAAGACATCGGTATGCCAATCGGCGTGCAGACCCAGTTCCAGGGCGCGGCCGAAGCGTTCCAGGCGTCGCTGTCGAGCACCTTGCTGCTGATTCTGGCGGCGGTGGTGACCATGTACATCGTGCTCGGCGTGCTCTACGAGAGCTACATTCACCCGATCACCATTCTCTCGACCTTGCCCTCGGCGGCCGTCGGCGCCTTGCTGGCGTTGCTGTTGAGCGGCAATGACCTGGGGATGATCGCGATCATCGGCATCATCCTGCTGATCGGTATCGTGAAAAAGAACGCGATCATGATGATCGACTTCGCCCTCGAGGCGGAACGCAACCAAGGCATGGACCCGCAAACCGCGATCTATCAGGCAGCGCTGCTGCGCTTCCGGCCGATTCTGATGACCACCCTGGCGGCGTTGTTCGGTGCGGTGCCACTGATGCTGGCCACCGGCTCCGGCGCGGAACTGCGCCAGCCTTTGGGTCTGGTGATGGTCGGTGGCTTGCTGCTGAGTCAGGTGTTGACGCTGTTCACCACGCCTGTCATCTACTTGTACTTCGACCGCCTCGGGCGGCGCTGGGGCCGTAAGTCCGAGTCCGTGGAACCGGTAGAGCAGCCATGAACCTGTCCGGACCTTTCATCAAGCGCCCGGTCGCGACGATGTTGCTGAGCCTGGCGATCATGTTGCTGGGCGGCGTGAGCTTCGGCCTGTTGCCGGTATCGCCACTGCCGCAGATGGACTTTCCGGTGATCGTGGTTCAGGCGAGTTTGCCCGGTGCAAGTCCGGAGGTCATGGCTTCGACTGTGGCCACGCCGCTTGAGCGCTCCTTCGGCGCCATCGCCGGGGTCAACACCATGAGCAGCCGTTCCAGCCAGGGTTCGACCCGGGTGATTCTGCAGTTCGACCTGGACCGCGACATCAACGGCGCGGCGCGGGAAGTGCAGGCGGCGATTAACGCCTCGCGCAATTTGTTGCCGAGCGGCATGCGCAGTATGCCGACCTACAAGAAGGTCAATCCATCCCAGGCGCCGATCATGGTGCTTTCGCTGACCTCGGATGTGCTGGAAAAAGGCCAGCTCTATGACTTGGCCTCGACCATCTTGTCCCAGAGCCTGTCGCAGGTGCAGGGCGTCGGTGAGGTGCAGATCGGTGGCAGCTCGTTGCCGGCGGTGCGCATCGAACTCGAACCCCAGGCGCTCAACCAGTACGGCGTGGCCCTGGACGACGTGCGCACCACCATCGCCAACGCCAACGTGCGCCGGCCCAAGGGCTCGGTCGAAGATGGCCAGCGGTTGTGGCAGGTTCAGGCCAACGATCAACTGGAAAAGGCCAAGGATTACGAGTCGCTGATCATTCACTACGCGGATGGCGCGGCCCTGCGCCTGAAGGATGTGGCCAAGGTCAGCGACGGCGTCGAGGACCGCTACAACAGCGGGTTCTTCAATGATGACGCGGCGGTATTGCTGGTGATCAACCGCCAGGCCGGCGCCAACATCATCGAGACGGTCAACGAGATCAAGGCGCAGTTGCCGGCGCTGCAGGCCGTGCTGCCGGCCAGCGTCAAGCTGAACCTGGCGATGGACCGTTCGCCGGTGATCAAGGCCACTCTGCACGAAGCGGAAATGACCCTGCTGATTGCCGTGGTGCTGGTGATTCTGGTGGTGTTCCTGTTCCTCGGTAATTTCCGTGCCTCGCTGATTCCGACCTTGGCTGTACCGGTGTCGCTGGTGGGCACGTTTGCGGTGATGTACCTCTATGGGTTCTCCCTGAACAACCTGTCGCTGATGGCGCTGATCCTGGCCACCGGGCTGGTGGTGGACGACGCCATCGTGGTGCTGGAGAACATTTCCCGGCACATCGACAAAGGCGTGCCGCCGATGAAGGCTGCCTACCTCGGGGCCGAGGAAGTCGGTTTCACGCTGCTGTCGATGAACGTCTCGCTGGTGGCGGTGTTCCTGTCGATCCTGTTCATGGGCGGAATCATCGAAAGCCTGTTCCGCGAGTTTTCCATCACCTTGGCGGCGGCCATTGTGGTGTCGTTGCTGGTGTCGCTGACACTGACGCCAATGCTCTGCGCGCGCTGGCTCAAGCCACACACGCCGGGGCAGGAAAACCATTTGCAACGCTGGAGCCAACAAACCAACGAGTGGATGGTCGGCAAATACGCCACCAGCCTCGACTGGGTGCTGCGTCACCGACGGCTGACCTTGCTCAGCCTGATCGTGACGATTGGCGTGAATATCGCGCTGTATATCGTTGTTCCTAAAACATTTTTACCTCAGCAGGACACCGGCCAGTTGATCGGTTTCGTGCGCGGCGACGATGGCCTGTCGTTCAGCGTGATGCAGCCGAAGATGGAAATCTTCCGCCGCGCCGTGCTCAAGGACGAGGCGGTGCAAAGCGTCGCCGGGTTCATCGGTGGCAGCAACGGTACCAACAACGCTTTCATGCTGGTGCGGCTCAAGCCGATCAAGGAACGCAACCTGTCCGCGCAGAAAGTCATCGAACGCCTGCGCAAGGAAATGCCCAAGGTGCCCGGCGCGCAATTGATGCTGATGGCCGATCAGGACCTGCAATTTGGCGGTGGCCGCGAGCAGACCTCCTCGCAATATTCCTACATCCTGCAAAGCGGCGATCTCGGCGCGTTGCGCGAGTGGTATCCGAAAGTCGTCACCGCCCTCAAGGCGCTGCCGGAACTGACGGCGATTGATGCGCGCGAAGGCCGTGGCGCTCAGCAAGTGACCCTGATTGTCGATCGCGATCAGGCCAAGCGTCTGGGCGTGGACATGGACATGGTCACCGCGGTGCTGAACAACGCCTACAGCCAGCGGCAGATTTCGACGATCTACGACAGCCTCAACCAGTATCAGGTGGTGATGGAGGTCAACCCGAAATACGCGCAAGATCCGATCACCCTGAATCAGGTCAAAGTGATCACTGCCGACGGTGCGCGGATTCCGCTGTCGACCATCGCTCACTACGAAAACAGCCTGGAAGACGACCGGGTCAGCCACGAAGGCCAGTTCGCTTCGGAAAGCATCGCTTTCGACATGGCTGAAGGTGTGACGGTGGAGCAGGGCTCGGCGGCCATCGAGCGAGCGATTGCCAAGGTCGGTTTGCCGGAAGACGTGATCGCGAAAATGGCCGGTACCGCCGATGCGTTTGCCGCCACCCAGAAGAGCCAGCCGTGGATGATTCTCGGCGCGCTGGTGGCGGTGTATCTGGTGTTGGGCGTGTTGTATGAAAGTTACATCCACCCGCTGACCATTCTTTCGACCTTGCCGTCGGCCGGGGTCGGGGCGTTGCTGTCGATCTATGTGCTGGGCGGCGAGTTCAGCCTGATCTCCTTGCTCGGGCTGTTTCTGTTGATCGGCGTGGTGAAGAAAAACGCCATTCTGATGATCGATCTGGCGCTGCAACTGGAACGGCATCAGGGCCTGGAACCGCTGGAATCAATCCGTAGCGCCTGCCTGCAACGGCTGCGGCCGATTCTGATGACCACGCTGGCGGCGATTCTCGGCGCCTTGCCGTTGCTGCTGAGCCGGGCCGAAGGGGCGGAAATGCGTCAGCCGCTGGGCCTGACCATCATCGGCGGGCTGGTCTTCAGCCAGGTGCTGACCCTTTACACCACCCCGGTGGTTTACCTCTATCTCGACAATCTGCGCCATCGTTTCAACCGCTGGCGTGGGGTGCGTACCGATGCTGCTCTGGAAACTCCGCTATGAATGACCGTTCGCTTATCAACCTGATCGCACCGCTGATCACGGCCCGAGGTTCGCGTTTGCTGAGCCTGTCGCTGTGCGTGGCGATGCTCAGTGCCTGCGCCATCGGCCCGGATTACCAGCGCCCGCAAGCCGCCGCGCCGGCACAGTACAAGGAAGCGGCTGGCTGGCGTCAGGCCAACCCCAGCGATTCTCTGGCGCGCGGTGCCTGGTGGGAGCTGTATGGCGACCGGCAGCTCAACGGCCTGATCGAAAAACTCAACAGCGCCAACCAGACCGTCGCCCAGTCCGAAGCCCAGTACCGCCAGGCCCAGGCCTTGGTGCGCAGTGCCCGGGGGGCGTTTTTCCCGACGGTGGACCTGACCGTCGGGAAAACCCGTTCCAGCCAAGGCACCGGTAGCAGCAGTTCGAGCCTGAGCAGTTCCTCCAGCGGTATTCGCGACACGTACACCGCGCAGGCCGGGGTCAGTTGGGAAGCAGACGTCTGGGGCAAATTGCGCCGAGGCCTGGAAGCCGACACGGCCAACGCCGAGGCGAGTTTTGCAGACTTGGCGGCGATGCGCCTGAGCCAGCAATCGGAGCTGGTGCAGAACTATCTGCAATTGCGGGTGATCGACGAACAGAAACGTCTTTTGGAGGCGACAGTCGAGGCCTATCAGCGCTCGCTGACCATGACCGAAAACCAGTACCGCGCCGGTGTCTCCGGCAAGGACGCAGTGGCCCAGGCCACCACTCAGCTCAAAAGCACCCAGGCGGAGATGGTCGACCTGATCTGGCAGCGCGCGCAGTTCGAGAACGCCATCGCTGTACTGATTGGTCTGCCGCCGGCCGAGTTCAGCCTGGCTGAAACCCAAGACATCCCGGCATTGCCGCAGGTGCCGCTGAGCCTGCCTTCGCAGTTGCTGGAACGCCGCCCGGACATCGCCTCCGCCGAGCGCTCAGTGATGGCCGCCAACGCCAATATCGGCGTGGCCAAAGCCGCCTACTACCCGGACCTGACCCTGAGCCTGAACGGCGGTTACAGCAGCAGCACCTCTAACAACTGGATCAGTGTGCCGAACCGCTTCTGGTCGGTCGGCCCGCAACTGGCCATGACCCTGTTCGACGGTGGGCAGCGCTCGGCGGAAGTCGATCGCAGCGAAGCGGCCTATGACGAGACCGTCGCCAAATACCGCCAGACCGTGCTCGACGGCTTCCGTGAGGTGGAAAACTATCTGGTGCAGCTCAAGGTGCTGGAAGACGAGGCCAAGGTGCGCCAGGAAGCCCTGGATGCGGCGCGAGAATCCCTGCGGTTGACCCAGAACCAGTACAAGGCCGGGGTCATTGCTTATCTGGATGTGGTGGTGGTTCAAGCCACGGCGTTGAGCAACGAACGCAACGTTTTGAGTTTGCTGCAGAGCCGCTTGATCGCCAGCGTGCAATTGATTGCCGCACTGGGCGGCGGGTGGGACGGGCAGCTTCAGGTGAGCGAAAAATAGCGCGCCGAAGCCTTGTAGCAGCTGCCGAGCCTGCGAGGCTGCGTTCGGCGGCGTAGCCGTCGTAAACCCCGTGCATACGGACTTCCTGAAACACCGCGTCGTTTGAGTTCACGACGGCTTCGCCGCCGAACGCAGCCTCGCAGGCTCGGCAGCTGCTACGGGCGAGCAATCAGTGACTGAAATAAACGTTTCATCGTCTTGATGGCCCTTTGATGACTTTGTGAGTGCGTTCGTCCGCGGAATCAGTACAATCGCCGGCTTTGCTCCCCGAGAACTAATACAGCACGGCGGGGGCGGTCGCGAGAAGTCCCATGCTCATCGGTAGTTATTCCATTACGCTGGTTTTCATATCGCTCTGTGTGGCGATACTTGCCTCTTATACCGCGCTCGACCTCACCGGTCGCATCGCCACGGCCAAGGGCCGGGCGGTGCATCTGTGGACGGCGGGCGGCGCTTTTGCGATGGGGATTGGCGTGTGGTCGATGCATTTCATCGGCATGCTCGCGTTCACCTTGCCGATCGATCTGGGCTACGACGCGACCCTCACGGCGCTCTCCCTATTGATTGCAGTCTTGTCCTGCGGTTTTGCTCTGTGGCTGGTCAGCCAGCCACAACTGCCGGCCTGGCAGCTGGCGTTCGGCGCGCTGGTCATGGGCGCTGGCATCAGTGCCATGCATTACACCGGCATGGCCGCGATGCACATGCAGCCGGGCATCGATTACGACCCCACACTGTTTAGCGCGTCGCTGCTGATTGCCGTCGGCGCGTCGGGCGCGGCGTTGTGGATCGCTTTTCGCCTGCGCCGGCACGCGCCCTATGTCCGCCTGATCCGCGGCGGTGCAGCGGTGATCATGGGTATCGCCATCGTCGGCATGCACTACACCGGCATGGCCGCGGCACGCTTTGCCGACGGCAGTTTCTGTGGCGCGGCGGCCGATGGCCTGAACGGCGAGGGCCTGGACAATCTGGTTCTGATCACCACCCTCGCCGTGTTGAGCATTGCCTTGCTGACGTCGATCCTCGATGCACGCCTGGAAGCTCGCACCGCCGACCTCGCTCAATCGCTGACCGAGGCCAATCGCGAACTCACCCAATTGGCCCTGCACGACACCCTGACCGGGCTGCCGAATCGAGTGTTGCTGGCCGACCGTATTGATCAGGCGATGTCGAGGGTGCAGGAGCAGGGCGGCTGTTTTGCGTTGATGTTCATTGATCTGGACGGCTTCAAACCGGTCAACGATGCTTTTGGGCACCACATGGGCGACCAGTTGCTGCGAGAGGTCGGCCTGCGCCTGCGTGAAGATTTGCGCAGCCAGGACACCCTGGCGCGAATCGGTGGCGATGAATTTGTGTTGCTGGTGCAACTCGCCGAACCGAATGACGCGCTGAACCTGGCGGCGCGTCAGGTGGGGCTGATCGCGCGCTCGTTCCGGGTCGCGGAACATGACTTGCAGATTTCCGCCAGCGTCGGCATCGCGCTCTATCCGGGTAACGGTCAGACCGCCGAGGAGTTGCTGATGAACGCCGACGCCGCGATGTACCACGCCAAGGGCGCCGGGAAAAACGGCCACCGCTTCTTCGACGCTTCGATGAACAGTAACGCGCGCAAACAGCTGCAGTTGCTGCAAGACCTACGCAACGCCGTCGATCAGCAGCAATTCAGTCTCTACTATCAACCCAAGTTCGACGCCGGCAATGGCCGACCGGTGGGTGCCGAGGCGTTATTGCGCTGGGAGCACCCGACCCAAGGCATGCTGCAGCCGGACACGTTCATTGACCTCGCGGAGAAGACCGGGCTGATCATTCCGATCGGCGAGTGGGTGCTCAACGAAGCGTGCTGTCAGATGCGCGAATGGTACGTGCTCGGTTATACCGATTGGCGGATCGCGGTGAACCTCTCGGCCTTGCAGTTCTGCCACGCCGGGTTGGTGCAGAGCGTCGCCAAGGCCTTGGCCACTCACCATTTGCCGGCCAACAGCCTGACCCTGGAAATCACCGAAACCACCGCCATGAGCGACGCCGATGCGAGCATGACGGTGCTGCAGGAACTCTCGGAAATGGGCGTCGACCTGTCCATCGATGACTTTGGCACCGGTTATTCGAGCCTGATGTACCTCAAACGCCTGCCGGCCAATGAATTGAAGATCGACCGGGGCTTCGTCCGCGATCTGGAACACGACAGCGATGACGCGGCCATCGTCTCGGCCATCGTCGCCCTCGGCCAGGCGCTGGGCCTGCGGATCGTCGCCGAAGGGGTGGAAACCGATGTCCAGCAAGACTTCCTGACCCAACTGGGCTGCGACTCGTTGCAGGGTTACCTGCTGGGCCATCCGCTGCCGGCTGATCGCTTCATGGCCGATATTCACCGCGGGGAGCAATTGGCGGCGGGCTGATAGACCGCGTTGTCGTTCTTCGCGGGCAAGCCTCGCTCCTACAGATTGATGGTGATCTGTAGGAGCGAGGCTTGCCCGCGAAGGCGTCAGATCAGCCGCACACAACCCATGCAAAAGCGCGCGATGGCGGTTATTCTTGGCCCCGACTGCTTACGCTTGTAACGGGGGGAAAGCCTGCATGGACAAAGTCATCGTCATCACCGGCGGCAGCCGCGGAATTGGCGCCGCCACGGCCCTGTTGGCCGCAGAGCAGGGCTATCGGATCTGTATCAACTACCAGTCCGATGAACAAGCGGCGCACAGTGTGCTGGAACAAGTCCGCGCACTGGGCGCCCAAGCCATTGCGGTGCGCGCCGATGTCAGCATCGAAGACGAAGTGATCGGTCTGTTCCACCGCGTAGACACCGAACTCGGTCGGGTCACGGCGCTGGTGAACAACGCCGGCACTGTCGGGCAAAAGTCGCGGATCGACGAAATGTCCGAATTCCGTGTTCTGAAAATCCTCAAGACCAACGTTCTGGCGCCGATCCTCTGCGCCAAACACGCGATTCTGCGCATGTCGCCCAAACATGGCGGACAGGGTGGCAGTATCGTCAATGTGTCGTCGGTCGCAGCCCGCTTGGGCGCCCCCAGCGAATATGTCGACTACGCCGCGTCCAAAGGCGCGCTGGACACCTTCACCATCGGTTTGTCCAAGGAAGTGGCGGGCGAAGGGATTCGCGTCAACGCGGTGCGGCCGGGCTACATCTACACCGATTTCCATGCATTGAGCGGTGATCCGGATCGGGTCAGCAAGCTGGAGTCGGCGATCCCGATGGCTCGGGGCGGGCGGCCGGATGAAGTGGCAGAGGCGATTGTGTGGTTGTTGTCGGATAAGGCTTCGTATGCGACGGGGACTTTTGTTGACCTTGGCGGTGGGCGTTAATTTTCGAGATTTTCGTTGTCCCGGCCGGCCCCTTCGCGGGCAAGCCTCGCTCCTACGGGTCCAGTTTGTTCTCACGACTTATGCAAAACCCGTAGGAGCGAGGCTTGCCCGCGAAGAGGCCGGTACTGGCAACATCAAACCTTCAGAACGACCGCACAATCCGCCCCAACGTCTCCATCGCCTTCTCCGAATCTTCAGTCCAGGGGCTGCCGTAATTCAACCGAATGCAATTTCGAAACCGCTGGGTCGGTGAAAAAATCGGCCCCGGCGCGATGCTGATCCCTTGCGCCAATGCCATCTGAAACAATTTCAGCGAATCCATCTGCGGCGGCAGTTCCAGCCACAGAAAATAGCCTCCGGCCGGTTGACTGACGCGGGTCTGGGCCGGGAAGTAGCGGGCGATGGCGGCGAGCATGGCGCTTTGCTGTTCTTCCAGGGCGTAACGCAGTTTGCGCAGGTGCCGGTCGTAGCCGCCATGTTGCAAGTAATCGGCGATGGCGGCTTGGGCGGGCATCGAGGCGCACAGCGATGTCATCAGTTTCAGGCGTTCGATCTTCTGCGCATAGCGCCCAGCGGCGACCCAGCCGATGCGGTAACCGGGGGCCAGGCTCTTGGCGAACGAACCGCAATGCATCACCAGCCCTTCGGTGTCGAAGGCCTTGGCCGGTTTTGGCGCCTGTTGCCCGTAATAGAGTTCGGCGTAGACATCGTCCTCAATCAGCGGCACTTGATGGCTGCGCAACAACTCCACCAATTCCTGCTTCTTCGCCTCGGGCATGGTCGCGCCCATGGGGTTCTGGAAACTGGTCATGCACCAGCAGGCCTTGATCGGATGCCGCTCCAGCGTCTGGGCGAGCACGCCGAGGTCGATGCCGTCTCGCGGGTGGACGGGAATTTCCACCGCTTTGAGCTTCAGCCGTTCCAGCACTTGCAGGCTGGCGTAAAACGCCGGGGCTTCGATGGCGACCAGATCGCCGGGCTCGGTCACCGCTTGCAGGCACAGGTTCAGGGCTTCGAGGGCGCCGTTGGTGATCAGCAACTCTTCCATGGGCAGCATCAGCCCGCCGACCATGTAGCGCAGGGCGATTTGTCGACGCAGTTGCGGGTTACCCGGCGACATGTCGGTGACCACCATGCGCGGGTCCATTTCCCGGGCGGCACTGGCCAGTGAACGGGACAGGCGTTGCAGCGGAAACAGTGTGGGGCTGGGGAACGCCGAACCGAAGGGCACGGTGGTCGGATCCTTGATCGAGTCCAGCACCGAGAACACCAGTTCACTGACGTCGACTTCGGTGGACTCGTTGACCTGGCTGCTGATCACCGGCTCCGAGAACGGGCTCGGTGCATGCGCATTGACGAAGTAGCCGGAACGCGGGCGGGCGCGGATCAGGCCACGGCGTTCGAGCAGGTAATAAGCCTGAAACACGGTCGATGGGCTGACGCCGTAGGTCTGACTGGCGTAGCGCACCGATGGCACCCGCTGGCCGGGACCGAGAACGCCGGAGCGGATCAGTTCAGCGATGTCGTCGGCGAATTTTTCGTAGCGTTTCATCGAGTGCTCGAGTTGGGGGCATTCTGGAAAATCGGCGGTGGCTTCTTCGCGGGCAAGCCTCGCTCCTACAGTACGTGGTGTGCAGGAGCGAAGCGCTCGCCATCTTAAAGGCTCAACGGTTCATCGGCGCAACAAACCGGCTGTTGGCCACGCTGTAGATGTCCGGTTCATCGCTGTCGACAATCTTGAAACCGATGGTCTGCGAGCTGCTGTTCGGGCGATCCGTGGTCATGGCTACCGATACCGGCACGTCGATGATCTCACCGGGGGCCAGGCTCAGTTCGGTCTTGCCTTGCAGCTGGAAGCCGTCGTCATCGACCAGCGTCAATCGATAATCCTGACGTTGCTGGGTCTTGTTGATGACCTTCAGGCTGTAGATGTTTTCGATCTGGCCTTCACTGTTCTCGCGGAACAGGCCACGGTCCTTGCTCACGTCCAGCGACACCATCGGCCGTTCCACCAGCGCCAGGGCGAGGGCGCCGATCATCACCAGCAGCACGGCGGTATAACCGATGAGTCGCGGGCGCAGCAGGTGGGTCTTGCCACCCTGCAACTCATGCTCCGAGGTGTAACTGATCAGCCCACGGGCGTAGCCCATTTTGTCCATGATCGAATCACAGGCGTCGATGCACGCGGCGCAACCGATGCATTCCATCTGCAAGCCGTCGCGGATGTCGATGCCGGTCGGGCATACCTGCACGCACAACTGACAATCGATGCAATCACCCAAACCGACTTCGACAGGTTTCACCTCACGCTTGCGTGGGCCACGGTTTTCGCCGCGGGCCACGTCGTAGGAAATGGTCAGGGTGTCCTTGTCGAACATCACGCTCTGGAAGCGCGCATACGGGCACATGTGCATGCACACCGCTTCGCGCAGCCAGCCGGCATTGATGTACGTGGCACCGGTGAAGAACAGGACCCAGAATAGGCTGACACCGCCGATCTGCAAGGTCAGCAGTTCTTCGGCCAAGGGACGGATCGGCGTGAAGTAACCTACAAAAGTCAGGCCGGTGAGCAGGCTGATCGCCAGCCATAAGGTGTGTTTGGCCGAGCGGCGGATCAGTTTGTTCAGGCCCCAGGGCGCGGCTTGCAGTTTGATCCGCTGGTTGCGCTCGCCTTCGGTGAGCTTCTCGCACCACATGAAGATCCAGGTCCAGGAACTCTGCGGGCAGGTGTAACCGCACCAGACTCTGCCGGCGAATACAGTGATCGCGAACAGACCAAACGCGGCGATGATCAGCAACGCTGAAAGCAGAATGAAATCCTGTGGCCAGAAGGTTGCGCCGAAGATGTGGAACTTGCTTTCGGAAAGGTCCCATAGCACCGCCTGGCGGCCGCCCCAGTTCAGCCACACCGTGCCGAAGAACAGCAGAAACAGAACCCCCGCGCCACTCATGCGCAGGGTGCGGAACAAACCCGTGAAGCTGCGGGTATGGATCAGATTGTCGCTGGACTTGGCCTTTATCTTTGGACGCAAAGGCTCATTGCTTTTTATAAACGAGGCAGGTTCAACGGTTCGGACGGGGATTCTATCGCTCATGGTCTTTCGCTCATCAGCCTCCATCAGGCCTGAGCACTATGACCAGCGATCTGTTTGCATAACAGACTCAGCTAAAGCAATAAAAAGCGGATCAGATGAGTTTTGGGTACCCACCTGCGACAACTTGATGCACCCGCAATGGCTGGCCGCAAACACCTATGCCAGGTGTTTGTGGCGGGTGTTGATGCAGATCAGTCAAATCACCGAACCACGGTCCGTGGACTTCAAATGTCGGCGACCGTCCACTGCGCCTGCTACGGTCAATGCATCGGCTTCTGCTTCGGTGATGTAGATGCGCTGGCCGTCGAGGTCGACCATCGACATCGATTTTTCCGGGTCGGTATTAATGGTGACATCGGCACAAAGACGAATTTCTTCGCCGTTTTTGGTGATGAAGAAGCAGGTCTGGTTTTCGATGCGCACGGTCATGGTGGTGTCCTTTTTTTCTGCGGATTCTGAAGTGTTAGGACCCATCCACCGGTCATCGTTCTGTGCAACCGATTAATGGTGGGTGCGGTCCACCCTTTATCGAGCCATCACATCATCACAAGGACTGCACCATGGACACTTGGTGGCATGAGGTTTGGGTCACGTTGCAAGCGGAGTTCGCTGACATCGGCGACGCGACTCAACTGACGCGCATTACCGTGCGATTGCTGATGGCCGCCGTGCTGGGTGGCATTCTCGGCTTCGAGCGTGAACAAAAGGGCAAGGCCGCGGGGGTTCGCACTCATATGCTGGTGGCGCTGGGCGCGGCGTTGTTTGTGCTGGTGCCGCAGATGTCAGGATCCCAGGCCGATGCCATGAGTCGGGTGGTGCAGGGCGTGATCGCCGGCATCGGCTTTCTCGGTGCGGGGACTATCCTGAAAAACGCCGATGGCGAGGAGGCCCATGTCAAAGGCCTGACCACCGCCGCCGGGTTGTGGATGACGGCGGCCATTGGCGTTTCGGCCGGGATGGGCCGCGAGGCGACGGCGGTGCTCAGTACCTTGCTGGCGTTGGTGATTCTCGGTGTGATGCCTATCGTCGTGCGCCAACTGGAAAAAGATCGACCACCCCCGTAGGAGTTGCCGCAGGCTGCGATCTTTTGATCTTCGGCAATCGTCAAGAAAGAGCAAAATCAAAAGATCGCAGCCTGCGGCAGCTCCTACAGGGGACATCATCACAGACTCACGATTTCCGGTGGCTGGGAGTTCGGCGGCTCTTCCCGGGGTGGCGGGCTGGTACCTGGCGGTTCCTGCTCGGGGACGGGGCCGGGTTCGGTTGGCGGGGTTGGGGGTATGGCCGGAGTCGTCGGCTCATCGATGTTCGGATCGGGTGTCTCGGCGGGGATAGGAATACTCATCGAAACAGTCTCCAGTGGCAGATGGCGTGAGTCGTGCTTAAGTTGATTGACCCGTACTCAGGGAGTTTGATTCCCCGAAAGCTTGGCAAATCCCTCTGAACTTTTACCGGCGCCTGCTGTTCGGAACTTAAGTGAGTTCATGCCGGGGCAGATCGCTTCGTGTGAACGACGACCAGGCACAAGAGCGTCCTTGGGGCGTTAAGGAGAGATGCTCGATGACCGCTGAGAAACCCACAGAGTTGAGCTACAACCCGCATATACCGCTGTCGCAGGCGTTACTGTTACCGCGGATCGTGATCGAAAACACCATGCCGACCCTCGATGGCGGGCAATTCGCCGTTAAAGCCATCATCGATCAGGACGTGGTGGTGACCAGCAAAGTGTTTGCCGACGGTCACGACAAACTGGCCGTGCGCATCCGCTGGCGTGCTGAGGACGACGACACCTGGCAGAGCGAGGTGATGACCGAACTGGGCAATAACGGCTGGCAGGGCCAGTTTCGTGTCAAGAAGCAGGGGCGTTACGTGTTCTGCCTCGAAGCCTGGATCGATCAGTTCGCCAGTTTTTGTTATGAGCTGGAGAAAAAACACGCCGTCGGCGTTTCGGTCAGCCTGGAATTGCAGGAAGGACGCACGCACGTCCAGCAGGCAGCCGAACGCTCCGAAGGCCCGCTCAGTGAACAACTGGCGACGTTGCACCATGAGTTGTCCGGATTGCTCGAAACCGAGCAAGTCGCCTTGTTTCTGCACCAACGCAGCGCGGACTTGATGGCCCAGGCCGATCATCGTCCCTTCCTGAGCCTGAGCCCGGAATACCCGGTGGAGGTGGAGCGCACACTGTCGCAATTCGCTAGCTGGTATGAATTGTTTCCGCGCTCGATCACCGATGATCCGGCCCGCCACGGCACCTTCAACGACGTGCATTCGCGGCTGCCGATGATCCAGGACATGGGCTTCGACGTGCTGTATTTCACGCCGATCCACCCGATCGGCCGCAGCTACCGCAAAGGCCCGAACAATTCGTTGACCGCCGGCCCCGACGATCCGGGCAGCCCTTACGCCATTGGCAGCGAAGAGGGTGGGCACGAAGCGATTCATTCGGAACTGGGCACGCGCGAGGACTTTCGCCGACTCGTCGCGGCGGCCGCCGAGCATGGGCTGGAAATCGCCCTCGACTTTGCGATTCAGTGTTCCCAGGACCACCCGTGGCTCAAACAGCACCCGGGCTGGTTCAACTGGCGGCCGGACGGAACGATCAAATACGCCGAGAACCCGCCGAAGAAATACCAGGACATCGTCAACGTCGACTTCTATGCCGTGGACGCGATTCCCAGCCTGTGGATCGAGCTGCGCGACATCGTGGTGGGTTGGGTCAAGGAGGGCGTGAAGCTGTTTCGCGTCGACAATCCTCACACCAAGCCATTGCCGTTCTGGCAGTGGATGATCGCCGATGTGCGGGCGTTGTACCCCGAGGTGATCTTCCTCGCCGAAGCCTTCACCACGCCGGCGATGATGGCGCGCCTGGGCAAGGTCGGTTATTCCCAGAGCTATACCTATTTCACCTGGCGCAACACCAAGACCGAGCTGGCAACCTATTTCACCGAACTCAACGAGTCGCCGTGGCGTGAATGCTACCGGCCGAATTTTTTCGTCAATACGCCGGACATCAACCCGGCATTCCTGCATGAATCCGGGCGCGCCGGTTTTCTGATTCGTGCCGCGCTGGCGACCATGGGCTCCGGGCTGTGGGGCATGTATTCGGGTTTTGAACTGTGTGAAGCGGCACCGGTGCCGGGCCGGGAGGAATACCTCAATTCCGAGAAATACGAAATCCGCCCACGGGACTTCAATGCGCCGGGCAACATCATTGCCGAAATCGCCCAGCTCAACCGCATCCGCCGGCAGAACCCGGCGCTGCACACGCACCTTGGCCTGAAGGTCTACAACGCGTGGAACGACAACATTCTGTATTTCGGCAAACGCAGCGTCGACGGCAGCAATTTCATTCTAGTGGCGGTCAGCCTCGATCCGCATCACGCACAGGAGGCGAACTTCGAATTGCCGCTGTGGGAAATGGGCTTGCCCGACGATGCCAGCACCCAGGGCGAAGACTTGATGAACGGCCATCGGTGGACCTGGCACGGCAAGTACCAGTTCATGCGGATCGAACCGTGGCATCTGCCGTTCGGGATTTGGAGGATTACCGCGTCCTGAGGGTGGCGAGGGGGTAGCAGCTGTCGAGCCTGCGAGGCTGCGTTCGGCTGCGAAGCAGTCGTCAAACCAGAACTTGTGGTGCATCAGGGCACACCGCGTCTACCGGATTCACGACTGC
>NZ_JAMYDU010000040.1 GCF_024138395.1 Pseudomonas mandelii | reverse complement strand
CGAACTCAGCAGTGAAACGATGCATCGCCGATGGTAGTGTGGGGTTTCCCCATGTGAGAGTAGGTCATCGTCAAGATTGAATTCCGAAACCCCTGTCTGCTTATGCAGACAGGGGTTTTGTCTTTCTGGGTTATAGAAACCTCAATCCGGTATGGGGCACATCCCACTCTTGCGCGCCTTGCTACTCCTTCGAGCCAGCAACTTGCGCCACCAGATATAGATTCCCGTCACCGACAATACTGCAATCAAAACACCCAACACCGCGATCATCACTTGCCCGGTGAGCCCAATGATTCGCCCTCCATGTATCGGCAATTGCAGCCGATAAAAACGCTCTCCCAAGGTGCCTTGCCCTGCGATTTCCTGTCCCAGTAAACGCCCGTCCGTGCCATGGAAGAACAGCCAAGACTTTCCATGGGCCTCGGTATCATGTTGCCCAAAGCCAGCCCCATAAAAGTTGTACTCAAAGCTGTAATACAACTCCCCGATCGCAGCTGTCAGCCCAAGCCTTTGCCCTTCCTGCAACGCACGTTCATAAGCCTGTTGATAACTCAGCCGCGTAACTCCCAGCTCCTCGGCAGGCATTCGTCCACGGGCCTCGTAAACGCTCGGCTCAACCGGCGAAAACAGTGAAACGGCAGGCTTGAAGACCTGGCTTGGCAGGTTCATAGCGACACTGCTGACCGCAATCGGTAGCAGCAATAACCAAAGCCACAAACCACCCGCCCGATGCAGGTCGAAGTTCAGCCGGTAGGCATGCCCGCCCTTGATCTTCCAGGCCGTCGACCACTTCTTCCAGAACGGTTTCCCACGTGGAAGCGTCAGCCAAAGCGCGATGAAACAATCGACAACCCAGGCGATCGCGACCAGTCCCATTAACAATAAACCCCAGTTATCCGGCAGGACCAGGTTGTAGTGAAACTCAAGAATGAACGGGATGAAGTTCTCCCGCTGAAAACAGCATTTCCCCCAGAACCGCTGGCCCATTTGCTCGCCATTGACCGGGTCCAGATAGAACACCTGATTGGGTTCGGCAAAAGGTTTTCCGGTCGCAGGATCATTGCGCGGTACCGCGGCCAGCAATGCGGTATGACCCGGCTCTGACGGGTACTCCATGTACCAGACTTGCAGCCTCGGATGCTCCGCTTGCAGCTTGTCGACCAAAGTGCCGGGCGGCAAACGCTGACCGTCGGCAGACGCTGAGTAGAACTCAGGATTGAGCCACTCATCCAGCTCATGATTGAACGCCAGAATGCTGCCCGTAAGCCCGGCCATCAGCAAAAATAGCGCCGTCGCGAGACCGATGTAGCGATGAAGTAAAACCAGAAATGCACGCATGGAATTTTCCTGCAGAGACGACAAAGCCAGCCCTTGAATTCAGGGGCTGGCTTTTTTGGATAACGAGTCGTTAGAACTGGTAGCTCACGGTAGCGGCGACATTGCGCTCTTCACCCAGGTAGCAGAAGTTCAGGCTGGCACAAGAGGCCACGTAGGACTCGTTGGTCAGGTTGTTCGCATTCAGACGTACGTCCACGCCCTTCAAACCCACCTTGCCCAGGTCATAGCCGACAGACGCATCGAACAATGTGTAGGACGGCACCTTCAGGGTGTTCTCCGCATCGGCCCAGCTGTAGCCGACGTAACGCACGCCACCGCCCAGACGCAGGCCATCAAGTGCTGCACTGTCGAACTTGTAGTCCGCCCACACCGAGGCCATATGACGTGGCGCCTGAGTCGGCGAGTTGCCCTTGTTTTCGATCACGTCCGTGTCGGTGCTCAACGTACTGATCATCGACTTCGAATACTCGATGTCGGTGAAGGTGTAGCTGCCGAGGACTTTCAGGTTATCGGTCAGCTGCATGTGCGCTTCCAGTTCCAGACCTTGGGAGCGGACGGCGCCTACAGCGCGATAGAAGTTTTCCTGCGGCAGTTTGGTCGCCAGGTTTTCCTGATCGATACGGAACAGCGAGGCCGTGAACAAGTTGTCGGTGCCCGGCGGCTGGTATTTCAGGCCCACTTCCCACTGGGTGCCATCGGTCGGTGCCAGAGGATTGCCGGCGCTGTCCGCGTAGGAGTTCGGGTTGAACGACTCGGAGTAACTGATGTACGGCGCAATGCCGTTATCAAACAGGTACAACGCTCCGGCTCGGCCCGTCAGCTTGGTGCGTTCGTCACTGATTTCCGTGCCCACAGGGCGCCCCGCTTCAGCCAGCCGATTTTCATCGGAGGTTTCGACCCAGTCCTGACGCAGGCCCAAAGAGAAGCGCCATTTATCCATCTCGATCAGGTCTTGCAGGTAGACGCCGGTCTGTTCCAGGCGGCGCAGATAGCTGGTCGGGCTGTAGAAGTCGATGACCGAATTGCCGTACACCGGATTGAACGCATCGATCGGCGCAAGACCGCCGCTGGTCCAGTCGACCACCGTTTTGCGTCGCTGGTAGTCCGCACCCATCAGCACGGTGTGTTTGGTTGCGCCGGTGAAGAACTCGGCTTGCAGCATGTTATCGACGATAAAGGCGTGGAGCTTTTCGTCGCCGCCGGTGTAATAGCGGTTCAACTCGTTGCTGGTGGGTGTGGTCCAGCCATAGGCGTAAACCTGATCGATCTTCACCTTGGAGTCGAGATAGCGGAAATTCTGCCGCGCGGTAAAGACGTCGTTGAAGCGGTGTTCGAACTGGTAGCCGAAGGATTGTTGATCACGCTGGAAACCATCAATGCCCGGCTCGCCTTCGAAGAAGTTTGGAGAGATCCGATTGCCGTTGCGCTGATGGATTATGCCATCGGCCGGGACGCCGGCGTGATAGCCGCCGTCGGGATCGTGTTGCAGATAGGCTTGCAGCGTCAGCGAGGTATCTTCGGTGAAATCGATGCTCACCGTCGGCGCCAGGGCGAAGCGTTTTTCCTTATTGTGGTCGAACTGTGTGTCGGACTGATCCGCCAACCCTGTCAGGCGATAGGCGATACGTTTGTCGTCATCCACTGGCCCGCTGAAGTCGAAACCCATGCCGCGTTGGCCTTGGGTGCCCACCGTGGCCTGAACCTGATGATAGGGCTCATACAACGGCTTCTTGCTGGTCAACGCCACCAGCCCGCCCGGCGAACTGCGACCGTAGAGCACCGACGACGGCCCTTTGAGAATATCGACCCGTTCGAGGAAATACGGGTCCACCTGCATGGTGCTGTAGGTACCGCTGTCGCCCATGGATTTGAGGCCGTCGAGATAGATGTTATCCACCGAGCCGTCGTTGAATCCGCGCATCGCCACGTAGTCATACCGGTGGGTTGCGCCATATGGGTTGGTCAGCACACCCGGGGTGTAGCGCATCGCCTGGGACACGGTTTGCGAGCCTTGGTCGTCCATTTGCTCGCGAGTCACCACGGACACGCTTTGCGAGGTTTCCAGCAGCGCGGTACTGGTCTTGGTGGCGATCTGGCTGTGCGTTGCGTTGTAGCCATCCATGCTGCCCAGCGCGTTCCCCAAGGCGAAGCCTTTGATGTCGGTGGTAGGAAGTGCCAGGGCTTCGGTTTCAGCGACGGGCCGCAGCACATAGCTGCTGCCATCCTGACTGACGGCCACCAGCCCTGTGCCGTTGAGTAAATGACTCAACGCCTGATCCGCCGAATAGTCGCCCTGTAATCCGGGAGACTGGAGGCCTTGGGTTTGAGCCGGAGTTGTCGACAGGGTAATGCCCGCCTGACGCGCGAATTGGTTGAGCACATCGCTCAAGGGGCCGGCGGCAAGGTTGTAGCGATGGCTAATGGCTTCGCTGCCCTGGGCTGCAACACCAAGTGTCGGCAGCAGGCCGACACCCAATGCGGTCGAGAGCAGCGCCGCCCGGATGGCGTGGCGCAATACGCCTGATTCCGCGGCGAAATGGAGAGGGTTCTTACTGATGGCGCGCACAGTCATTGTAGGTTTCCGTAGGAAGTCGCTAAAGGCAGAGTTGAAGTGCTTACTGACTAAGCCGGACTTGTTCGGAAAACCCGCCAAAAATAATTCAGGCCTGTCGCTCCAGCGTCACCCACCAGCGAGTGCGATAGCGCAGTTGTACCGGCAGGGTGTGCGGCAGAATGGCCAGCAGTTTGTCGGTGTCTTCGAGGCGGAAAACCCCGGACAACCGCAAGTGGGCAATGTCCGCCGCGCAGGTCAGATACCCGTGCCTGTAACGTCCGATCTCATTAATGAAATCCCCGAGGCGCATGTTGCGGGTGACAATCAGGCCGTCGACCCAGGCACCGGCATCCATGTCTTGAGGCGGTGCCAACTGTGCGTGACTTCGATCGATCAGATAACTCTGTCCGGCCTGCACCTGAATCGGCAGCCCATCGGCGGCCCGTGGCGAATGGATCGCGACCCTGCCGCTGGTGACGCTGAGCCGTGTGCAGTCGGCGTCCTGACGAACGATGAAGCGCGCCGCCACACTTTCGAACACGCCGTGACGGCTTTGCACCCGCAACGGTCGATCAAACGAAACCCCTTCACTTGCCCCACCGCACGTCACGATGATTTCGCCGCGAGTCAGTCTGATCAGGCGCTGCTGCGCGGTGTAGTCCAGATCCACCGCGCTGGCGGTATTGAGCTCCAGGCGCGTGCCATCCGGTAACTGGAAACCGCGTCGCTCGCCCGTGGTGGTGGCGAAGTCGGCGGTCCACTGTTGCCAACCGACCACATCCTTGCCGAGCCATGCCGCCGAACCCATCAATAACGCGCCCGACAGAAGCTTCAACGCGTGGCGCCGTCCGAGTCCCTGTGCACTGTTTTCCAACGTGTTGAAAGCGACTTGAGCGCCGGGCACCGCGCGCAGATTACTGCTCAACTCGGCTTGCAGGGACTGCACCCGTTGCCAGGCCAGTTCGTGCTCATGGCGTTCCGCTCGCCAGACGTCGCATTGCTGGCGCAGCCTGGAATTGGTCGCGTTGTTACGCAGACGCAGCAGCCAGTGGATGGCTTGTCTGACCACCTGCTGATGCGGCTCGCCCCGGCGGCTCAGCGCTGAGTTATCCACAGGCATCACGCTTCATACCGCAGCACATAGCAGTGATATAGCGCGTCAGCCACATAACGTTCCACCGAACGAAGGGACAATCCCATGTGTTCGGCGATCTGCTTGTGGGTAAGTCCTTCGCACTGGGCCAGCAGAAATGCCTGACGCACTTTCGGCTTCAGGCCTTCAAGCATGCGGGCGATGCTTTCCAGCAATTCGAGCACCAATGCCCGCGCCTCGATGCTCGGGGTTTCGGCCTCGGGCAAATGGGCGATGGTTTCCAGGTACGCGCGCTCGATTTCCTCACGGCGCCAGTGGTCGATCACCAAGCCGCGGGCGATGGTTCGCAGAAAAGCGCGAGGGGCCTTGAGCTCCAGGCGTTCGGTTCTTTGCAATAGACGAACGAACGTGTCCTGAGCCAGATCCGCTGCATCGGCCGCATTACCTAATCGAGCGCGCAGCCACTTGTTGAGCCAACCGTGATGACTGCTGTAAAGCGCCTGTACTGCAAACTCAGGTGAAGACATGAACGCGACAGCCCGACGTCACAAATGATAATTAGTCGCATTGTCATCAAGGGTCGGAAAATTTGCAACTGCGTTCGAGCGACTGTCAGCAAACACTGCTAGGCGGACGCTCTAGCACACCGTTCGGCGGGTATCTGACGTGTTTCGTACAAAATCCTAAGATTTCTCCCACTCGTGCCGACAAGACTGGTGAGACATGCGTGCACCAAAGTAGAGCGGCCACAGAATGTCCGTCTGCGCTGTTACATGGAATGTTGCAACCCGGAACGCATCCCCACTTTTTGCATAAGAAGTCCCATGAAATGAATCTAAAGTTCAGCCATAAAATCCTGCTGGCCGCTTCAGGCGTCGTGGTGCTGGCTTTTGCGTTGTTCACTTTGTACAACGACTATTTGCAGCGAAACACCATCCGACAAAACCTCGAGTCTTCCGTTGAGCAAGCCGGCGAGCTGACCGCCAGCAGCGTGCAGAACTGGATGAGCGGCCGCGTGCTGGTCCTGGAAAACCTCGCGCAAAACGTCGCTCATCAAGGCGCCAATGCCGATTTGCCGGGGCTGGTCGATCAACCCGCCCTCACGTCGAACTTCCAGTTCACCTACGTCGGGCAGGCCAATGGTGTGTTCACCCAGCGCCCTGACGCGAAGATGCCGGACGGCTACGATCCGCGTCAGCGCCCCTGGTACAAACAAGCCGTGGTCGCCGACAAGACTATGCTGACCCCGCCTTACATGGCAGCGGTCGGCGGGTTGGTGGTGACCATCGCCATGCCGGTAAAAAAGCAAGGCGAACTGCTGGGTGTCGTCGGCGGTGACTTGAGTCTGGAAACCTTGGTGAAGATCATCAACTCGGTGGACTTCGGTGGTATCGGTCACGCGTTCCTCGTCAGCGCCGACGGTCAGGTGATCGTCAGCCCGGACAAGGATCAGGTGATGAAGAACCTGAAAGACATCTATCCGGGTTCCAGCGTCCGAATCGGGAAAGGCATCCAGGAAGTAGAACTGAACAAGCAGGACCGCATCCTCTCGTTCACGCCGGTGAGCGGTTTGCCGAATGCCGAGTGGTACATCGGTCTGTCGATCGACAAGGCCAAGGCCTACGCACCACTGAGCCAGTTCCGCACCTCGGCGCTGATCGCGATGTTCATCGCCGTGACCGCCATTGCAGTGCTGCTGAGTCTGCTGATTAATGTGCTGATGCGACCGCTGACCACGATGGGCCGTGCGATGCAGGACATCGCTCAGGGCGAGGGCGACCTGACCCGTCGTCTGGTCGTAGAAAGCAAAGACGAGTTCGGCGAGTTGGGCGGCTCCTTCAACCAGTTCGTGGAGCGGATTCACGCGTCGATTTCCGAAGTGTCCTCGGCGACCCGTCAGGTTCATGACCTGTCGCAACGAGTCATGGCATCGTCCAACGCTTCGATCATCGGCTCCGACGAACAAAGCGCCCGCACCAATAGCGTGGCCGCGGCGATCAACCAATTGGGCGCCGCCACCCAGGAAATCGCCCGCAACGCCGCCGATGCTTCGCAACACGCCAGCGGCGCGAGCGAGCAGGCTGATGACGGTCGGCAGGTGGTGGAAAAAACCATCCTGGCCATGACTGAGCTGTCGCAGAAAATCAGCCTGTCCTGCACGCAGATCGAAACCCTGAACGCGAGCACCGACAACATCGGCCACATTCTCGATGTGATCAAAGGCATCTCCCAGCAGACCAATTTGCTGGCGCTCAACGCGGCCATCGAAGCGGCCCGTGCCGGTGAGGCCGGTCGTGGTTTTGCGGTGGTGGCGGACGAGGTGCGTAACCTTGCTCATCGCACTCAGGAATCGGCGGAAGAGATCCACAAGATGATCAGCTCGCTGCAGATCGGTTCTCGCGAAGCGGTGACCACCATGAACGCCAGTCAGGTCTCCAGCGAGCAGAGCGTCGAAGTGGCGAACCAGGCCGGCCTGCGACTGGTCAGCGTGACTCAGCGCATCGGCGAAATCGACGGGATGAACCAGTCGGTGGCCGCCGCGACCGAAGAGCAGACTGCCGTGGTGGAAACCCTCAACGTTGACGTGAACCAGATCAACCTGCTGAACCAGCAGAGCGTGGCCAACCTTAATGAAACATTGAAGGATTGCGATGCGCTGTCCCAGCAGGCCAATCGGTTGAAGCAGTTGGTTGATAGTTTCAAGATCTGATTGAGGTCAGTTCTACCGCGTTATCGTTCTTCGCGGGCAAGTCGGATCGCCGCACCGCTCGCTCCTACAGGTTATACGATGCCCTTGTAGGAGCGAGGCTTGCCCGCGAAAGCGGTAGATCAGTCACCGCTCAACCGAAGCCTTACACAAACAGCTTCAACACATTCCCCATCGCATCATCGGCAAACCCCTGAACAAAATCCTTGAACCCCGGCAGTGCCTCGGCGCCACCCTGGGCCGGTTCGGCGATGATGGTCCAGGTCGCCCGCGACTTGCTCGCCCCCAAGGACTCAACACTCATCGCCGCCCACAAATTGGCCACGCCCAGCGTGTTGTAGATCGTCGTCCAGGTCATGTTCAGCGCCTGGTCATCCCGGGAGTTGAGTTGCTCGACCACCAGGTTGCCGTCCTTGAAGAATTTCTTGCGCAGCGACGACACGCCTTCGCCCGTCATCTCGATGTGCGACAGCGCCGGAATGAATCGATCGAAGCCGGCAAAGTTACCGACCACCGCCCAGACGTGTGCCGCATCGGCCGGTACTTCCACCGAAGACACGACGTGGCAGCCGTGAGGATTTTTGATCAGGGTATCGGGTTGCAGAGTATTCATGGTTTTGCTCCGTGCAGGGTTAGGGTGAATCAGATGAAGTTGATTTCTTTGAGGTAGTCGCAGCCACGCCGCAGCAGCGCTGGAGATTTTTCCGGGTACTGCGCGCCCATCTGCCGGACGCCGGCCTGGGCGTTGTCATGGCCGATCATCGAGATGTCGCCGATGTCTTCTTCGAAGCCGTTAAGGTAGAAACCCAGCACGCCAAACAGTGCGTTGTCGCTGTCGACCCGGCCTAGTTGCTGCTGCCAGTCGGCGACGCTGACCATGGCGAATTCCCGACCGGCCTCGCGAAATGACGCCACGTAGGAATCCCAGCTCAGGGGCTCGGGGTTGTGCAGGTTGAACACGGCTTTTTCGGCCTGGTAACGGCTGGCGTGGAAGGCGATGAAACGGGCGAGGAAATCCACCGGCATCAGGTCGAAATTCAGCGCGAACTCCGGCACCTGGCCGAGCTGGATTGAGCCCTTGAGCATCAGCATCAAGCGATTCTTGTGGGGTTGGCAGACACCGGTAAGGCTGTTGAAGCTGATGTTGCCGGGGCGATAAAGATTGACCCGCACCCCACGCTCCCGCGCCCGTTCAAGGATCCGCTCGCCGACCCATTTGGACAGGTTGTAGCCGTTCTTGATGTAGATCGGCGGTGTCTGCGCGGCAGGCAATTCCAGCACCCGGCCATCGTCGGAAATCGTGCTGGACGCCGAGAGCGTCGAGACGAAGTTGAAGATCTTCTTGCTGCGCCCTTCACACAGGCGCAGGCACTCGAAAATCGGCTCGACGTTGTCCCGCGCCAACGACTCGTAATCGAGGACGTGATTGACGTTGGCGGCGTTGTGCACCAATGCGCCGAACTCGCGATCCAGTCGTTGATAAACGTCTTTGCTGAGCCCCAGTTGCGGACGAGTGATGTCCGCCGCGTAAACCCGCACCCGGCTCAGGTCCAGATGCCCCAGACGGTTTTCCCGCAACGCCTGATCAAAGCGTTGCGCTGCCGATTGCCCACCGCCATCGCGCACCAGGCACGCTACTTCGCTGGCGCCCCAGGCCAGCAGCGCTTCGACGATATGAACACCGACAAAGCTGTTGGCGCCGGTGACGATCACCTTGTGCACATCGCCCATTCGGCTGATCGGCAACGGCTCGATATCCAGTTCGCGGAAGGCATCGGCCAGGGCTTTTTCGCTCAGCACTTCCTCGGTCCCGGAGCCGCGCACCAAGGTCGCTAGCTTCGCAATCGTCGGCAGTTCGATGAAGCGGTTGATCGAGATGCTGCGGCCGAACTCTTCACGCAAACGCAGCAACATGCGTGACAGCAGGATCGAGTGTCCCCCCAGATTAAAGAAACTTTCGTCGGTGGAAATATCGCTGGCGGGCAGCTCCAGCAGTTCAGCCCAGATCTCCAGCAATAGCGCTTCATCGGCGCTGGCGGGCAAACGCCGTTGGCTGTTTTCGGTCACGTTGACAGGCAGTTCCAGCAGCGCTTTGCGGTCGACCTTGCCGTTGCTGGCGAACGGCATGCTCGCCAGTTCGGTCCATGCAGTCGGCTGCATGTAGTCCGGCAGAAACTGCATCGCGTGGGCTTTCAAGGCTTCGCGAGCAGCACCGGGTTGCTCTTCCTGGGGCTGCGCGAGAAAGGCCAGAATCCTTCGATGACGGTCGATGACCACCGCCACCTGACGGTACAGCTGACTGTCGCGCAGGCAGCGTTCGATCTCTTCGGGCTCGACCCGAAAGCCGCGAATCTTCACCTGATTGTCGCGCCGTCCGCACAGCTCGATACCGTCGCGGGTCCACTTGGCCATGTCGCCAGTGCGATACGCGCGCAGGCTCTGGCCATTCGGCAGGCTCAGATCCAGATAACGTTCGGCAGTCTGCTGCGGGTTGTTCAGGTAACCCAGGCATACCCCCGGGCCGACGATGTACAACTCACCGACGGTTTGCTCGGCCACCGGTTGAAAGTTTTCATCGAGGATCAGCACCTGACTGTTGGCAATCGGTGCACCGAGGGTCCGATTGCTGTCGCCGGTGCGCAGTTGTCGCGCGGTGATCAGCACCGTGGCTTCGGTCGGGCCGTAGAGGTTGTAGAGATTGCCTTGGCGGGTCAGTTGCTCGATCACGTAGGGTTCGCAAACATCGCCACCGGTCATCACGTGATCGAGCACTTGCAACTGATCCAGCGGCAGGATGCTCAACAGCGCTGGCGGCAAAAAGGCATGGCTGAGTCGTTGGTGACGGATCAGCTCGACCAGTTGCAGCGGGTCGCGACGTTGGTCATCGTTGGGCACGATCAGCTCGGCGCCCTGGAGCAACGTCGGGAAAATGTCGATCAGTGACGAGTCGAAACTCAACGATGAAAACTGCAACGCCCGGCTCTGTTCGGTCAGTTGCACATAGTCGGCGTACCACGCGGTGAAGTGCGCGAGGTTGGCCTGGCTGAGCAACACGCCTTTGGGGTGCCCCGTGGTGCCCGAGGTATAGAGCGCCATGCACGGAGCATCGAGATCAGGTCGTTGGCGCATCAAGGGTTGATCGAGATTCACATCGCCGAGGTCGATGCAGCTGATGTCCAGCCCAGGCATCGTCTCGCTGAGCGGGTGTTCTCCGTCATGCAGCAACAACACCGCGCCGGCGTTTTCCAGAATGTACTGCTGACGTTGCAGCGGATGGCTTGGCTCCAGCGGCAGGTACACCGCGCCGCTGCCCAGAATCGCCAGAATCCCCGCATACAACGCGCTGCATTTCGGCAGGCAGATCCCGACCACCAACGGCCTCTGATGTTGATCGAGCAACGGTTGCAAACGCTGCTGGATAGCGCGGCTATGGGCGTGCAGTTGCCGATAGCTCAGCGACGTACCGGCGATGTTCAGCGCCGGCCGCTCGGCAGACTGAATGAAGCGCTGTTCAAGCCGCTCGATCATGGTGATCTGGCTGAGTTGCAGCAGCCATGGTTCAGCCGTGGCGTTGAGCTGATGGACGTAGGCCAGGTGTTCTAGAAACAGTAGATTTTCCACCTGCTCAAAGTGCGTGGAAGCCGCCGGTTCTGCCTGCAAGAAATAATCGGCATCCCGGGAGAAGCGGCTGACCAGCAGCGCCACGTGATCGACCATATCGGCCACCGCTCGCAGGCGCAGCGTCTGGCCGTTGCCGGACAGTTCTTCAGCAACTGGCACGCGACTTGGTTGCATCGAGTTGTACGTGCACAGCAGGTCCAATGCTGGCAGGCCCGAGGCGCCCGGCACGCCGATACCCAGCTGCAGCGTCAGGCGCGGTGCATCGCCGAACTCCTGAAATGGCAGGCTTGCATCGTCGATCAGCAAATCAAACGTGCTGGGCGGCAGCTTCTCCAGATTCACAAGCCGCGCCAGTGAATGACCGTGTTGTTCGAGTTCCAGCGCCAGGTCGGTCAGGGCCTGGCTTTGCCCAATGAGCAAAATATCGAGACGTCTCATGATGTTCTCCTCGTTAAACCAGGTAGTCGCTCAGGGCGCTTTGTACGCACGGTGAATCGAGCAGCGAACTGCTGCGAAAAAACCGCACGATGTTGGCGACCAGCGGGTGATGGCGATTGATCGGGAAGGCCAGCCCCGACACTTCGCTCTTGAGTGCCCGGCGCGCCACATCGCTGATTTGCAAGGCATCGATCAAGCGAAAGTCGAAGGACTTCTGAATGTCGTTGGTCAGGTAGTGGCCGATGAACACCGGCAGAATTTGCGCGATGCACTGGCGATCGTCTTCGTTTGCGGTGTGCCAATAGATGCGCACCAACCGCGCCCAGAACCCGGAATGGCGACCCTCGTCGAGCAAGTGGTCGGCCATCAGGCCCTTGATCGATTGCTTCACCGTGTCGTCCTTGGCGAACGCCGCGACATCGCCGGTCACGGTGTTCTCGGCGATGGCCACGCAGATCAGCTCCACGGCGCTGCGCAGGTGTTCCGGTGCGAGCGCCACGGCGGCAGGAATTGCCCGGCTCAGTTCGATTTCATCCGGCAACTCGATCGGCACGATGCCGGTCATGGCGACGGTTTGCTGCATGAAATCCATGGCCACTAGCGCGTGGTAATCCTCGTCCACCACCACGGTCATGGCGTCGTAGCGGCAGGCGAACGGGAACGCCACGCTGAAGCGGTTTTTGGCGATGCTGCGGGCGGTCTTGTCGACGATCTCGGTTTCGAAAATCACCACGTCATTGATGAACTTGTAGAGCGTCTGCACCAGGGCAAAGTCCCGTTGTTCCGGACATTCGCGCAGGAAGGTTTCACTCAGTACCAGCGGCTGACGGCTCAGCGGATAGATCAGTTTGTCGTCGTTCTCCAGTACGCGCCGGGGGCGGGTGCGAATGGTTGCACGGCTCTCCCAGGCATCGGCGAAGGATTGGTAGTCGGCGGCGTTCATGCGTTCACCTCCGCCACCGGTTCGCTCATGCTCAGGCGCAAGCCGTCCCACAGGGCAATGCGGCTTTCCACGGCGGCAATAGCGCTGGCGTAGACGTCTTCTTCGCGCTGCGGATCGCCATCGACCAGGCGGGCGAGGAGTTTTTCCGCCGCCGGGCCGTGGTCTTCGGAATCGACTTCGATGTGCCGTTCCAGGTAATAACGGAAGGTAGGCGCCTGTTCGATGCCGATGCCCCAGTCGTCGAGAATCCGCTGGAACATCTGCGGAATCACGCTCTCGCGGCCATGCAGAAACGCCGCCGCCACACTGTGCCCCGGCGCATGCAACGCGGTGTGCAAGGTGTGACGCACGAACTGCGCGGCCGCCGGGTCGACGTCGACGCTTTGCAATGCCACGTCGTAGCTCACGCCTTCTTTTTGCAGCGCCACGAAGCGTTCGACGGCGATGGTGCTTGCACCGACTTCGCGCATCGCATCCAGGTACAACTCGAAGTGGCTGTAGTGACCTTGGGCGGGACGATCATCAGACTCTTCACCAAGCACGATCTCGTTGATCAACCGCGCAGCCTGAGGATCTCGCGGAGGCAGCCAGGGCAGTTGAACGCAGGTCAGTTCCTGTTGCAGGCGCTTGGTCAGCGACATGAAATCCCACACCGCAAACACATGGGTTTCCATAAAACGTTGAAGGACCGGTAACGACTGTATTTCAGAGAAGATCGGGTGTGCACTAAGTTCTGCTTTCTTCTGGTTAAGGCGATCTTTAGTCGGTTTCATGAGCGAGCCTATAAGTGATCTGGAATACCGTTGAGGGGGTGTTTGATCAATAACTGACGGTTGCTTGAAGTTTTTTATTGGCGAATGGGGGCCTCAATTGAATTGATGTTTTTTCAGGTGTTTAATCACTAAGTAGTACTTGGCGCCCAGTGTTTGTGGGCGGCGGAGAAAAACTAATACACGAACAAAGTGTCGGGCAAGTCATTTTTTAATTAATTCAAGTTTCAACTTTGTCGGGCGCGACAAGTTTCAATAAGACTTTTATATAAAGTTTTATTTGGGCGAAGTTGCTCCTTTCGGCTTATATAAGCCAAAATTAAAATAAAGAGTGAATGCCTCACTCAAAGCAACTTTCTACTGGGTTCGTTGATGTGATCTGAGGGGTGGAAGTTGGCTGGGAGCGACGCCGGTTCTTCCTTTCCCGTGGCAAGACTCCTTCCGTAGGTTCTTGGTGCGTCGACTGCTCCGCGGGTGCGGTGCGTCGTCCGTCATTATTCGTTGGCAGCTCAAGAGTGAGCGTAATTCACGGCAGTCGCTATCACCCCTGCATGATCTGATAGGTGCAAATGTCGGGTTTAAAGAGACAGGGGCTTTGGGGCGCGGGGCAGGAAGTCGCTGCACACCGGTCTGGTGTGAACGAAAGGGGATTTGTAAGCAGATTTGTTCGTCGGCCAATCCAGGTGCGGGAATCAGCTCCATAGCGAAGCGAGCCGCTTAATGGGCTCACTCAGCTATCGCTGCGGTTTTTTACTTTGAGTTTTTCCGGCGCTGCGCCTCAGGGCTTTCGAGGTAGCGGGTGATGACTTCGACACCCCGGTTGAGGTGGTTTTCGAGCAACGTCACTGCGCGCTCGACGTCCCGCTCTTCGGCGGCTCGCAACAATGCTCGGTGATCTTCCTGGGACAGTTTGCCCAAGCCCATGGCTTCCAGATTGAAGCGCAGGAAGCGCTCCTCTTCGTTCAATCCGTCTTCGACGAGTCTCAGCAGGCGCTTATTGCGGGCCTTTTCGTAAAGCGCCATGTGGAACAGGCGATTGAGTCGGCCGATCTCGGTGTAGTCGTGTTCCGTTTCCAACTCGTCGATATAGCGCGCCGCCTGTTCGAAATCGGCGGCTTCAAGGAGGGGGATCGACTGACGCAGGGCTTCGGTCTCCAGCAGGATTCGCAGCTCATAGGTTTCTGCGGCGTCGCCCTGAACCAGCGGTGCAACTACCGCGCCTTTATGGGCAATCACATTGAGCAGCGATTGCGCTTCGAGCTGGCGCAAAGCTTCGCGCACCGGCATGCGGCTAACACCGAACAGGTCGGCGAGGTCTTGCTGACGCACGGCGGTACCGCAAGGAATACGACCGTCGAGAATTGCCGCGCGCAAGGTTTCTTCGATCACCGAGCGCGCCAGATGGGCGGGAATCGGCCCGTTGACCTTGATGCTGCTGAGAGGGTTGGGCTTCTGTGTCACAACAAACGCACCCTGTTTGGCTGAGATATTTGGATCCAAATGGACACTAGTGACTGCTTGACAGGTTGTCAAACAGTCAAAAGTCAAAAGATCGCAGCCTTCGGCAGCTCCTACGCAAGGCTGCGATTTTTTTATTGCACCCACAATACAAAGTTTAGCGTGTCGGCAGTGATCTCACCGTGCCATTGTCTTTTACCGGGCTAACCTGCACCATCACCCGACTTCCACCTGCCTACCCTGGATGCCTCGCATTGCCGGTACGTTTCGCGATCCCTCGGATTTTGCGCTGGCTAGGCTGCGCGCTGCTGCTGGCCGGCGTCATGCTGGGCGGGCTGCATGCCGACTGGGATTTTTCGCTGATCAGCCGCCGCGCGCAGGCATTGTACGGGCCTTTGGGTGAAGGGCAGCAGCGCATTGATGCCTGGCAGCAGTTGCTGGCCACGCAAAAGCAGATTGGCGAGCTGGAACAACTCAACGTGGTCAACCGATTCTTCAACAAGCAGATGCGCTACGAAGAAGACATCGACCTGTGGCACGAGGTCGATTATTGGGAAACGCCGATCGAAGGCTTATGGAAAGGCGCCGGCGATTGCGAAGACTACGCTATCGCCAAGTATTTCAGCCTGCGCCATCTCGGTGTCTCCAGTGACAAGCTGCGCATCACCTACGTCAAGGCTTTGCGCCTGAATCGCGCGCACATGGTGCTGACCTACTACTCGAGCCCAGAGGCCATGCCTTTGGTGCTTGACAGCCTGATCGATGCGATCAAGCCCGCCAGCCAGCGAACCGATTTGCTGCCGGTCTACTCTTTCAATGCCGAAGGGTTGTGGTTGCCGGGTGCCAAGGGTAACAAGAAGGTCGGAGACACCAAACGTCTGTCCCGCTGGCAGGATGTGTTGAAGAAAATGCAGGCCGAAGGTTTCCCGGTCGAGACGACTAACTAGGAGCACGCGCTCAGATGTCTTTGTTCAAACAGCTGTTGATCGCTATCTGTCTGTTCCTGGTGGTCGCCTTCACCGGCAGCTTCATGGTCAGTCTGGAAAGCTCGCGTACCCAGTACGTCAACCAGTTGCGATCCCATGCCCAGGACGCGGCGACGGCATTGGCGCTGTCCCTGACACCGAACATCGATGACCCGGCGATGGTCGAGTTGCTGGTCAGCTCGATCTTCGACAGCGGTTATTACGCGAACATCCGTGTGGTCGATCTGGCCAACGACAAGACGATTGTCGAGCGCAGCGGCATCCCGGCGGTCACCAACGTGCCGGACTGGTTCGTCAAACTGATCGGCCTGGAACCGGCCGGTGGCGACGCGCTTGTCAGCCGTGGCTGGGAGCAGGCCGCACGGGTCGAGGTGGTCAGCCATCCGATGTTCGCGTTGGCCAAGCTGTGGCAGAGCGCGTTGGGCAGCCTCGGCTGGCTGCTGATCTGCGGCGCGGTGAGTGCGGTGCTGGGCGCGCTGTTGCTGCGCCGGCAACTGAAGCCGCTGGATTACATGGTCAAGCAATCCCACGCCATTGCTCGCCGCGAATTCCTCAGCCTGCCGGAACTGCCGCGTACCCCGGAACTGCGTCGGGTGGTGCAGGCGATGAACCAGATGGTCGAGAAGCTCAAGGCACTGTTCCAGGAGCAGGCCGAACGCAGTGAAAAACTGCGAGCCGAATCCTATCAGGACAACCTGACCGGCCTGGCCAACCGGCGTTATTTCGAGATGCAATTGAACGCACGAGTGAGTAACTCGGAGCAGGCCAGTTCCGGCTATTTGCTGCTGCTTCGGGTCAAGGATCTGGCTGGTTTGAACCAGCGGCTCGGTGGCCAGCGCACCGATGAATTGTTGAAAGCGGTGGGCGAGCAGTTGTCCCGTGAGTGCGCCAAGTACCCGGAAACCCAGAACCTCGTCACGCGCATTCGTGGCGGTGAATTCGCCGTGCTGGCGCCGGGGCTGGTGCGCGAAGAAGCGCTGCAACTGGCGAGTAATCTCGATAATGCAATGGCGAGCTTGCATGCGACGGGCGCCACGGACGTGGCGTCGGTGGCTTCGATCGGGCTGGCGCCGTTTGCCCATGGTGACTCGCCGCAAGCGGTCATCGGGTTGGCGGATCAGGCACTGGCCCAGGCGGAAAGTCAGGGCGAACCAAGCTGGGCGTGCCTCGACCACAGTGCATCGACCCGGGTTGGCGATGACCACCATGCCTGGCACACCTTGCTGGATCGGGCGTTGGATCAGCAGCGTTTCGAGCTGTACTTCCAGCCGGTGGTGGCCAGCCACGACACGCAAGTGGTGCTGCATTACAAAGTGCTGTCGCGCCTGCTCGATGAGCAGGACCAGACCATTCCCGCCGGGCGTTTCCTGCCATGGCTCGAACGTTTCGGCTGGACCGCGCGGCTGGACCGTTTGATGCTGGAGCTGGTGCTCGAGCAGATGGCCGACCATGAAGAGTCGCTGGCGCTGAACCTGTCTTCGGCGACACTGGCGGATCCGCAGGCGCTGAACAAAGTGTTCGACATTCTGCGTCAGCATTCGAATCTCGGGGAGCGACTGACCCTGGAAATCGGCGAAGAACAATTGCCTGAACAAGCGGTGCTGGAACAGCTGACTCAGCGTCTGCGCGAGCTTGGGTTCTCGCTAAGCCTGCAGCGTTTTGGTGGGCGCTTCAGCATGATCGGCAACCTGGCGCGGCTGGGGTTGGCGTATCTGAAGATCGACGGAAGTTACATCCGGGCGATTGATCAGGAGAGCGACAAGCGTCTGTTCATCGAGGCGATTCAGCGGGCGGCGCATAGCATTGATTTGCCATTGATTGCCGAACGGGTCGAGACCGAAGGGGAGTTGTCGGTGATTCGTGAGATGGGGTTGTATGGGGTTCAGGGGCAGTTGTTTGGAGAGCCTAAGCCTTGGCAGTGAGGCTGATGCCGTCATCGCGGGCAAGCCCGCTCCCACAGGATTTGTGTGGTACCACAATCCTGCGTTCACCGCCGCCCCCTGTGGGAGCGGGCTTGCCCGCGATGGCGCCAGTGCAGACACCGATTATTCCGGCTGCAAAGTCCTAGGAGATTTCCTTCAAGTTGTAGCGGTGTTGGTGAACTTGTTCCGGCCGAAGTCCAAGGCTAGTCTGGCCTTGTCACTGAATAATCGGTGACACGGACGTGCAAGTCCGACCAAACTGTTTAGGTAGCGTGCTGCCATTCCTCTCAATGAGCATTTCGATGTTCACTGCTTAATGGCGGCTGCGCGCAGGAGATCTTCGGATCTGCTGGGTGTCCTAAACAGTCCCGGTCTTGCACACCTGCGCACGGCCGCCACCCTATTCGCGTGCAAGCGAACGGTGACGGCTCCAACTTACTGTTTAGGGTATTTCTTATGTTCAAAGTAACGCCGAATCCGCCTGCTCCCCGCAGACGCCGCCTCTTCACCGTCTCACCCGACATCGACACTGAAGCCCTTCTCGCCAATGCCTCCGAAGACCTACTCTCCATCAGCGCCATCGCCGCCGACCTCGCGGATGATGTGGAAGGCTCACGGCGCTCAGTAGCCTTGGCGCTCAGCCGAATGGCCGATGGCGTGCAGTTGTTGGTGGAACGGGCGCTGGATCACCTCGAATCGCCGCAGATGCAGCCTCGGGCTGAGGTTTAGCATGAGGTAGCAGCACAGATGATCGTTCCCACGCTCTGCGTGGGAATGCAGCCCGTGACGCTCCGCGTCACAACGGTGTCAGGCGCAACGTCAGCGGTGAGGCTGGAACGCGGAGCGTCCCTTGAGGCATTCCCACGCAGAGCGTGGGAACGATCGGCGTCGGGCGTTAGATCAACCCCGTCTCATCATCATCGATCAACTGGCTCAACCCGCCCAACGCCTCACGGGCCTGGGTCCGGTCCATCAACTTGGCCTGCGCGGCCGGCGGCAGGTCGGTGACGCGGATCACGCCTTTTTGGGTCAATACCTGAATCAAGTCGTCGAGTACCCGGATCATTTCCAGGTCGCTCTGCTTGAGCTGCTTCAGGCTGGTTTCAACCACTTCATGGGCAAACCAGGCCTGGATTTCATGGTGGTCGGCCGGCAGCGTTTCCGTGGCCTCGGCGTAGGCCGTGGCTTCCACGCGCACTAACTGACCTTGCGCATCGCGTTGCACGTAAAACATTGAGCATCCCTCGGAAATGGACCAGCGTCGTGCTGTCAGCAGCATAGGCCAACGCAGGCGAGTATGCGGTGCGACGACGAAATCGTCACCCGTGAGGTGGACGCAAACGTGACGGCCGCCTGGTTTGGGCGGCCGTCAGCCTACAGATCAACTGTTGTTGTGATCGACCTTGATGGTCGGGTCACTGCCGGCAATCAACGAGTTGATGCTGGCGCTGGACCAATTGTTACCTTCCAGTTTGATCGTCACATCCGGGGTGGCCGCTGCAGCGTCGGCGCCGTTGAACTTGCCGCCAGAGCTGACTTGCAAGGACGACACACCATCCACCGTGGTGATCTTCAGGAAGTTGTCGATGGTGCTGCCGCTTTCGCCCTGCAGCAAATCACGCAGGTCGATGCGGTCGCCTTCGCTGGCCTTGAAGTCCTTGATCACGTCGCTGCCGGTATCGCCAGCCTTCCAGATGAAGGTATCGGCACCCGAACCGCCAATCAGAATGTCGTTGCCTTGACCACCGATCAACGAGTCATTGCCGCTGCCGCCGAGCAGGATGTCATTGCCCTTGCCGCCGTCGAGGAAGTCGTTACCACCCTGGCCGAAGAGAATGTCGTTGCCCGCGCCACCCAGCAGCGTGTCGTTACCGTCGTGGGCGCCAGACACGTCGAACTCGGTGTAGTGCTCGGTGATGTACTGGTGCACGTTGCTGGTGGTGACTTTGCTGACGTCGACGCCGGTCTGCTGGGCCACGAACGCCTGCATCGCCTGATAACCCTCGCCCGCAACGCCATTGAAGCTCACCAGATCGCCGAACAGGAGGTCGTTGCCGTCACCGCCATTGACCGTGTCGGCGCCCGGCATAGTCGCTTCGGTATGGCCGATGATCGAGTTGGCCAGGTCTTTCGGGTCGATGTTGGTTTGTGGCGCTTGATCCGAGTCGTACGGCTTGAGGTCGCCGAGGGTGACGTCCTTGTTCAGGCCGATCGCTTCCACCGTCGATACGTTGCTCAGCAATGTGAAGCCATTGGTGGAGTTGTCGATGGCCGTGGAGTCGGTGCTGCTGCCGGTGCCATCGCGATAGGACAGTTCGTAGGTGCCGTTGCCTTCGGCATGTAGCGTACCCATTTCGGAACTGTTCCAGCTGCCATTTTTTTTCTGAGTTTGCAGCGTGACGTTGCCGGCGCTGTCGATGGTCAGGTAGTGAGTGCTGTCCAGGTAGCCGGAATAGGTCTGCCCCAACTTGTATTTGATGGTGGCGATGACGTCATCAAGCCTCACATCGCCATACAAGGTCGGGTTGGTCTGCTCGCCGCTCTGGTAATAGGTCGGTTTACCGTCGGTGATGAAGTACGTGAGGTTCTTCGCACCGGTGTTGGCCATGGCGTCGGCACTCTGGAACCAGTTGGCCGTGGTTTTGAACACGTCCTCGTAGTTGGTGCCCCCACCGGATGACATTGAGTCCAGAACGGATTTGAGCAAGGTCAGGGCGTTCGGGTCATTCAGGTTCACCGACACCGATTTGTTGACCTGGGTATCGAAGTCCACCAGGAAAATATTCACGGTGCCGGAGTTGCTGCCCAGGCTTTGCTTGAGCGTATTGAACACTGCCGTCAGCGAATTCTTGGCCGCACTGATTGAAGAGGCGCTCATGCTGCCCGAGCTGTCGACCATGAATGCGATGTTGTAGTTGGTGCCCGGCACCACGGTCAGCCCGCCGATGTCGGCGACCATGATGTCGTTGCCGTCGGTGCCAGTGAAGGTGTCGTCGGCGGCAGTGGCGGTCGCCGCGTTGTAGACCGACGGGTACACCGTGACCGGGATCTGCGCGGTGCTCGATGCCGAACCGCCATGGGCTTCGGTGGATGTCGATGTCACGGTCAAGGTGAACTGACCGTTGTAGTACGGCGGCGGAGTAATGGTCAGCGTGCCGAGGTTCCAGCCGGTGACGTTGGCTTCGCCATGGGTCGTGGCGGTGAAGGTGTGGCCTGCGCCATCGGTGAGCACCGAGCCTGCCGGGATGCCGCTGATCTTCACGCTCAGGCTTTCGGAGCCGTCGGTGTCGGTCGGTGCCGTTTTGATCGCGGATAGATGAACGCTGGTGCCTTCGGCGCCTTCGTTGAGTTTGTAGCCGTCGTAATAGCCTTCGCCATGGGTGCCGTGCAGATCGGAAACCGTCACGCCAGAAGCGGCCAGATCGGCCACGCCGGTGTACAACGGCACGCCGGCACTGCTCAGGTCGACCGCCGCACCGCCGTTGACCGACAGGTTGACGTCATAGCTGCCCGGGCCGCTCTGGTTGTGGTGGTAGATGTCCAGGGTGTAATAACCGCTGGTGGTCGGGATGAACGAACCGTTCAGGCTGCCGCCCGCGCCCCACGTGGTTGCGGCCACGTTTTTACCGCCTATAGTCACCAACAGGCTGTCGTCACCTGTACCACTGAAGGTGTACGTCTTGCCGGCTTCGAGGTAAATCAGCCCGGACGTTTTCGAAGCGGTGCCGGCCGTGACACTGCCGTTGGACTGCACATTGGTCACAGTGCCGCTGGAGTTCGGGGTACCCGCGCCGTCGATGACCGATTTCAGCGTGCCGGAAGCTGCGCCGCTGCCATCGGTGCCTAGGCCCGACAGGCCGGTCCAGACTTCCTTGATCAGTCCGGTGGACTTGACGCTGTTGTCCGCGACGCTCAGGGATGGCGCATCGGCAACCGGTGTGATGTCGATTTTCACCGTGCCGGTGCTGCCCAGCAGTTGACCGTCGGTTGGCTGGAACTTGATCTGCGCGTAGTCCGCCTGTTTATTGCCCACGCCGCTGCCACCGTAAGCATCGACGCCCGATTCGTTGGCATCTGGGGTGAAGCGCAACTTGCCGGCGTCGATGTCGGCTTTGCTGAAGGTCTGGTTGGTCGCTACGTCTTTCCAGGTTGCACCGTCCAGGTACTGCAACTTGCCTTCGCCCGGCAGCTGAGTGATTTTCACCCCCAGGTTGGCAGTTGCGCTGTCGACATCGCTGACGCCGAAAGTCGACCAGCCGAGGATCAGCGGGGTGTCTTCGGTGCCGGTGACGTTAACCGGTGCGGCGGTTGGCGCGTCGTTCACAGCTACCACGTTGACGGTGGTGGTCGCGGTATTGGAGTAGTTGCTGCCATCGGTCACCGTCACGGTGATGATCCGCGGCACGGTGCTCGGGTTCTCACTGCTGTTGGTGAAGCTGATGTTTTTGATCTGCTGCATGTAGTCGGCCAGCGTCGCGTTGCCCGACAGGGTCAGGGTGACGGTGCCGTCCTGGCTATTGGCGTTGATGCTGATGCCATTGACGCTGTTGCCCAAGTTCAGCGCATCGCCCGGCTGACGGTTAGTCAGCACGATGGTCGCGCCGGTCAGCATCGTGCTGTCCGGGTCGGTGATTTTCAGGTCGGTGTCGCCGATCGAGACGCCCTGGCCGGTGGTGCCTTCAGTGAAGGTCACGTTGTAGTTGGCCCCGGTGGCGCCGCTGGAGTTGTTGGCGTCCAGGTCGAGAACCGGCGCAGCATCGTTGTCGATGATCGAGGTGCTGACGCTGCCGTTGGAGGCACTGACCGCGAGGTTTTCGAAGTTGCCGCCAGTGGCCGAGTCGATCTTGACCACGAAGTTCTCGGTGCCTTCGGTGAGCTTGTCGTCCAGCGTCGCGACGTTGAAGCTCGCGCTGCTGGCGCCTGCCGGGATTTTCACGGTGTACACGCCGGTGAAGTCCGAACCGTCGGCGGCGGTGCCGCTGTAGACGATTTTCAGGGTCACTTCGGTCTGTGCCGGGTGAGTCAGGCTGACGGTGTAGCTGGCGGTCTGGCCTTCGGTGACCGAGGTGCTGCCGCTGATGCTGACTTCGGTTTTGTCGATCGTGTCGGTGACAGTCGTGACCGCAGCGGTGTTGCTAGTGACCAGGTTTTCGAAGTTGCCACCGGTGGCGGTGGAGATGGTTGCCTGGACAGCGCCAGCGTCTTTGTAGACGTCGTCTATTGGCCCATCTACAGTCACGGTGCCAGTGGTTTTGCCGGCGCCGATGGTGATCACGGCGCCATTGCTCAACGTCACAGTCACCGGCGTGCCGGCGGCGTTGGTCAGGGTCGCGGTGTAAGTGATCTGGCTACCTTCGGCGACCGAGTTGGTCGCGCTCAGGCTGAGGTGGGTGGTGTCGACGGTGTCGGTCACGGTGGTGCTGACGGGCGTTTTATCCGCCACCAGGTTCTCGTAGTTACCGCCGCTGACGCCGGTGATCGAGTTGGTCAGCGGGGCATGACCGGCCAATGCATCGTTCGGTGCGGTGGTGGTCACTGTGCCGGTGGTTTTACCGACTTCGATAGTGATCGTCTGACCGTTGGCCAAGGACACGGTGACCGGGCTGCCCGTCACCGGTGCACCGACAGTCGCGGTGTAAGTGACGGTGCCGCCTTCAGTTGCCGAAGCGCTGGCGTTCAGAGTGACGGTCGAGGTATCGAGGGTGTCGCTGATGCTGGTAACCGCTGGAACCGTGCTTGGCACCAGGTTTTCGAAGTTGCCACCGGTGGCGGTGGAAATGGTTGCCTGGACAGTGCCCGCGTCTTTGTAGACGTCATCTTTTGGCGCATCGACGGTCACGGAACCGGTGGTTTTACCCGCTTCGATGGTGATGACGGTGCCGTTGCTCAGCGTGACGGTCACTGGTGTGCCGGCCGCGTTGGTCAGGGTTGCCGTGTAGGTGATCTGGCCGCCTTCATCCACGGTGCCGGTCGCGGTCAGCGACAGGTTGGTGGTGTCCTGGGTATCGGTAACCGAGGTATCCGCCGACTTGCCATCGATTTCCAGCTTCTCGTAGTTGCCGCCCTTGGCGTCATCGATCTTGACGCTCAGAGAGGCGCCGCCAGCGATGGCATCGTTTGGCGCAACGAAGTTGACAGAACCGCTGCTCGCGCCGACCGGGATGGTGATGGTCTGGCCGTTGGACAGGGTCACAACCACGGGCGAACCGGTGACCGGTGAGGTTACGGACGCGGTGTAAACCACGGTGCCGCCTTCGGCGACGCTCGATGTTGCACTCAGCGAAAGGGTGCTGGTGTCGAGGGTGTCGTTAACGGTGGTGTTGCTGGCGACCAGGTTCTCGAAGTTGCCACCGGTTGCGTCTTTGATGGTCGCTTCAACGGTGCCGGCGTCTTTGTAGACATCGTCCTTCGGAGCATCGACGCTCACGGAGCCAGTGGTTTTACCCGCTTCGATGGTGATGACGGCGCCGTTGCTCAGCGTGACGGTCACTGGTGTGCCGGCCGCGTTGGTCAGGGTTGCCGTGTAGGTGATCTGGCCGCCTTCATCCACGGTGCCGGTTGCGGTCAGCGACAGGTTGGTGGTTTCCGCAGTGTCAGTGATAGAGGTATCCGCTGACTTGCCGTCGACTTCCAGCTTCTCGTAGTTGCCGCCTGTTGCACCGTCAATTTTGACGCTCAGCGAACCGCCACCAGCCAATGCATCGTTCGGTGCAGTGAAGTTGACGCTGGCGCTGCTCGAGCCGACCGGAATGGTGATGGTCTGGCCGTTGGACAGGGTGACAACCACCGGCGAACCGGTGACCGGCGCCGATACGGACGCGGTGTAAACCACGGTCCCGCCTTCGGCGACGCTCGAAGTGGCAGCCAGCGAAACGGTGCTGGAATCGATGGTGTCGTTGACGGTGGTGACCGCCGGGGTGTCGCTGGTGACCAGGTTCTCGAAGTTGCCGCCGGTCGCGTCCTTGATGGTCACTTCGATTTGGCCGGCGTCTTTGTAGACGTCATCTTTTGGCGCATCGACGGTCACGCTACCGGTAGTCGCACCGGCGGCAATGGTGATGATCGCGCCGTTGCTCAGCGTCACGGTGACCGGTGTGCCGGCCGCATTGGTCAGGGTCGCCGTGTAGATGATCTGGCCGCCTTCATCCACTGAACCGCTGGCGGTCAGCGACAGGTTGGTGGTGTCCTGGGTATCGGTCACCGAGGTGTCGGCTGATTTGCCGTCGACGTCCAGCTTCTCGTAGTTGCCGCCCTTCGCATCGTCGATCTTGACGCTCAGCGTGCTGCCACCGGC
>NZ_JAMYDU010000004.1 GCF_024138395.1 Pseudomonas mandelii | reverse complement strand
GGGTGGCAACGCATCCAGCGTCCAGGAATTGTGCCCGACCGGCAAACGCGCCAGCCACTGCGCTTGGGTCAAGGTGATCTGGGCCTCAGCGTCCGCGATCAGGAACGCCAACCGCGCCGCCGGCAATTCCGGATCCAGCGGTAGCCACGCGGCACCGGCGTGCACGATACCGAGCAAGGCCACGACCATTTCCACGGAGCGCTCCATGCACACCGGCACGATGGCGCCGCTGCCAATACCGGCCGCGTGCAAGGCGTTGGCCACGGTTTGCGCGCGTTGATCGAGCTCGGCATAACTCAGGCGTTGGCCTTCGAACACCAGCGCCGGGGCGTTGGGGCTCAGCGCCGCTTGCTGGGTCAGGGCCGTGTGCAGATTGGTCGGACCGCTGTAATGACGTTCGGTCGCGTTCCACTCGACCAATTGGCGTTGACGCTCCGGCACTGTCAATGGTGACCAGTCGCCAAGGCGGGCCTGGGGCGCATCGAGCATTGTTTCGAGCAATTGCTGCCATTGCGCCAACCAGCGTCGGGCCGTGGTTTCGCTGAACAGCGCGGCACGGTATTCGAGCAACACCGACAGCACCTCGCCGTCATGCACTTCCCAGTTCAGATCGAACTTGGTCGCCTGAGCGGTTACCGCTCGTTCGCGAACCTGCAATTGTGGCCAGTGACTGGCTGAAGTGTCGGCGTTCTGCATGACGAACAACACTTGGAACAACGGTGTCTGAGCGAGGCTGCGTTCCGGCGCCAAGTGCTTAACGATCTGATCGAACGGCACGTCCTGATGCTGCTGGGCGTCCAGCACGTTATTGCGCACCTGGCTCAACAACCCTTCGAAATTCAGCGCTGGGTCGAGGTCGGCACGCATCACCAGAGTGTTAACGAAGCAACCGATCAGCGGCTGCAGTTCGGCCAGCGGACGCTGGGCGACCGGGCTGCCGATCCGCACGTCGCGTTGGTTGGCGTAACGTCCCAACAACAACTGCGCCGCACTGAGCATCAACATGTACAGGGTGGCGCCGCGTTGCTGGGCGAACTGCCGCAAGCGTCCCACCAGTTCTGACGGCAGTTGCAGTTGTACCGCGCCGGCAACCGGGTCGAGCTGGTTTGGCCGGCCTTGTTCGGTGGGCAGGTCCAACAGGTAATTGCCGTCTTCCAGTTGCGTGCGCCAGTACTCGAGTTGACTGCGGAACAACGCCTGCTGCCCTGATTCACGCTGCCACAGCGCGTAATCCGGGTATTGCAACGCCAGGTTCGGCAGTGTGGCAACGGCGCCTTGGCATTGCGCGGCGTAGAACTGCGCCAATTCATCCAGCAGGTTCTGGCTGGAGGCATCGTCGGTGGCGCAGTGATGCACGGTCAGTAACAGCAACGCCTGGGTGCGGCCGCTGCGTTGTATCAGCGTGGCGCGGATCGGCACTTGAGTGGCAAGGTCGAAACGGTGTCCGGTTTCGGTGTGGATGGCCACGTCCGTCAGCTGTTGCCAGCTGTCGTCGGTGGCCGCGTCCAGTGCCGCCACGCGCAAGGTGAAGTTGACCTGCGGTTCGATGATCAGCGCCAACTCGCCATCGGTCTCACGCACGATGCGGCTGCGCAGGATTTCGTGGCGTTGAACCACGCTGTTCAAGGCGGATTGCAAGGCCTGGGTGTTCAGCTCGCCGTCGAACTGCACGGCGCTGACCACGTTGTATTCGCCACCGCCAGCACTCAATTGTTCGAGGAACCACAAGCGTTGTTGTTCGAACGACAACGGCAGGCGCGTCGGGCGTACCGCCGGGACAAAGGTCGCCGCCGGAGCTTGCAGTGGCTCACCCAACAGGGCAGCCAAAGCGTCAAGGTTCGGGTGTTCGAACACTGCCCGCAGCGGCGGAACCGTGGTGAACTGTTGGCGCAAACGGGCAAACAGCACCGCCGCCAACAGCGAATGACCGCCAAGGTAGAAGAAGTGGCTGTCGCGACCGATCTGCGTCAGCGGCACGTTCAACAGCTCGGACCACAGAGTGGCGAGTTGCTGTTCGGCGACGGTGCGTGGCGGGTCCTGGGCGTCGGGTTCAGCCTGAATGTCCGGGGCAGGCAGGGCCTTGCGGTTGAGTTTGCCGTTGTCGGTCAGCGGCAACTCATCGAGCAGCACAAACGCCGACGGCACCATGTAGTCGGGCAGGGCGGCACCGATGGTTTTGCGCCAGGCGTTGATGTCGGCCTGCTGATCGCAGGTGACGTAAGCCACCAGGCGCTTGTCGCCGGGCACGTCTTCACGGGCCAACACCACCGCCTGACGCACCCCCGGTTGAGCGCCGATCAAGGCTTCGATTTCACCCAGCTCGACGCGGAAACCACGGATTTTCACCTGATGGTCCATGCGCCCCAGGTATTCGAGCTGCCCATCGGGCAGCCAGCGCACCAGGTCGCCGGATTTGTACATCCGTGCACCCGCCAGCGGCGAGAACGGGTCCTCGATGAACACCTTCGCGGTCTGTTCGGCGCGATTGAGGTAGCCCAGGGTCACGCCGGCACCGCCGATGTGCAGTTCCCCCGGTACGCCCACCGGCATCGGGTTGAGGAAAGCATCGAGCACGTACGTGCGCACGTTGGCGATTGGTCGCCCGATGATCGGACGCTGCGGGAAGTCATCGACGGCGCAACCGGTCGCATCAACTGTGCATTCCGTCGGACCGTAGGTGTTGAAGAAGCGGCTGCCGGTAATCGACGGCAGACGCTGCCAAAGCTGCGCATCCACCGCATCGCCACCAAACAGAACGAAGCGCGGCAAATACACTTCGCCGCGGCGCACGCCATCACTTTCGAGCAGGGCCTTGAGCTGCGCCGGGGTGCATTCGAAGGCTTCCAGACGGGTTTCACGGAAAAACTGCGCCAGGGCCTCAGGGTCGTAGCGCACGTCTTCCGGCGTCAGGTACAGGCTATGGCCGTCGAGCAGCAAGATGAGCTCGGCCACCGAACTGTCGAAGGCAAACGAGTAGTTGAAACTGGTGCGCATCGGCTGATCGGTATAGCGACGATACAAACCATGGATGCGCGCCCAGGCCAGGTTGACCACCGAGCTGTTGGTAACCAGCGTGCCCTTGGGCTTACCGGTCGAGCCGGAGGTGTACATGATGTAGGCCAGGTCATCGGGACCGGCCAGTGGTGTGAGGTTGCTGTCTGGCTGATCGGCGAACAGGGCCGCGTCGCTGTCCAGCCGCAGACGCGGCAGTTCGGCGCCCAACTGTTCCATCAAGCCTTGCTGGCCGAGGAACAACGCCGGTTGCGCGTCTTCGAGCATGTACGCCAGACGATCCACCGGATAGGTCGGGTCCAGCGGCACGTAGGCGCCACCCGCTTTGAGAATGCCCAGCAAACCGATCAACAACTCCAGCGACCGCTCGACACACAGCGCCACCGGACGATTGGCGACCACACCGCGACTGCGCAGGTAATGCGCCACCTGGTTGGCCCGGCGGTTCAGTTCGGCGTAGCTCAGGCTGCGACCTTCGAAACACAGCGCGTCACGCTCCGGTGTGCGTTCGGCCTGCTGTTCAAACAACTGGGCAAAGGTCAGGTGCCGTGGCACTTCCATTTCAGTGCGGTTCCACTCGACCACCGTGCGCTGCCATTCCGTGGCCATCAGCAGTGGCAGGGCAGCCACAGGGCGTTGCGGCTCGGCGAGCATTTGCTCGAGCAAGTGCTCCAGGCGGGCGAGGGTCTGGCGGGCGCTGTCGGCGGCGAACAGGTCCAGGGCGAACATCAACTCCAGTTGAATCGGCGCATTGGCCGGGCATAGCACGTGCAAATCCAGATCGCACTCGGAATGCTTGAGCGGTGTGTCGAGGGCTTCGAATTCCAATCCCGGGAAGCGCAAGCGCGATTCCATGGCCAATTGCTGCGCGACCATCACTTGATACAGCGGCGCATGGCTGAGGCTGCGGGGCAGTTGCAGGCTGTCGACCAATTGCTCGAATGGCAGGTCTTGGTGCTGCAAGCCTTCGCGCAGATGCTTGGCCACCTGACCTACCAGCGCGGTGAAATCCGCTTGCGGTTCAAAGTCGGTACGGATCGCCAGGTTGTTCAGCAAAATGCCGAGCAGGCCTTCGGTGCCCGGTTGTTCGCGGTGCGTGACCGGGGTGCCGATCAGCACCGTGGCATCGCCACTCAAACGGTGCATCAGTACCGCGAAGCCGGCGAACAACACGGTGAACGGCGTGGTGCCCAGGCGACTGGCGAAGGCTTGCACCCGGCCACTGAGGTCGGCACTGAGTTCACGCTGTACGATCCCGGCACGGTAAGTTTGCATCGATGGCCGTGGATGGTCGGTCGGTAGTGCCAGCAACGGACTGCCTTCGTTGCCGCGACGATCCAGCGTGGTGGTCCAGTAATCGAGCTGGCGCTTGAGCTCGGCACCTTGCAGGTGTTCGCGCTGCCACAGGGCGAAGTCGGCGTATTGCACCGGCAACGCAGGCAGTTGGGCGGGGGCGCCGTTGCAACGGGCTTCGTAACCCAACGCCAACTCGCGCAGGGCGATAGTGGCCGACCACGCGTCAGAGACCAGGTGATGCAGGGCGATACCCAGCACGTATTCACCCGGCGCCACACGTAGCAGACGCGCCCGCAGCAACGGCGGTGAAGTCAGGTCGAACGGTTGCTCAAAGGTTTCTTGCAGGGCATTGAACTGCGCACCTTCACGAGCCGTCGCGCCCAGGCCCGACAAATCATCGAATGGCAATGCAATGTTCAGCGATTCGCTGATGTGCTGGTTGGGCACGCCATCGGTGCTGCGGATGCCGGTACGGAGGATTTCATGACGCACCAGCAAGTCATTCAGGCTGGCGTGCAGCGCTGCGACGCTGAGTTCACCTTTGAGGTGCAGGGCGAAGGGGATGTTGAACAGCGTCGTGCCCGGCGTCAGTTGCTCGATGAACCATAGGCGCTGTTGCGAGAACGACAACGGCAGCAGCGCTGGACGGATCTGGGCCTTTGGCACGCTGATCGCGGTGGCTTGCGGTGCGGCGGCGTCAGCCTGGCGCGCGGCGATGGCGACGGCCAGCAGCGCTACCGTCGGTTGCTCGAACAGCACCCGCAGCGGCAGGTCGAGTTTGAAATGGCTGCGCAGGCGCGCAACGATTTGAGTGGCCAGCAGCGAGTGGCCACCGAGGGTGAAGAAGTTGTCTTCCACGCCAACGGTGTCGCGACCCAGCACCTCGGCCCAGATTTTCGCCACGGCGGCTTCCAGCTCGTTACGCGGTGCGATGCTTTCCTCGGTGTCGGCCTGCCAGCTCAGTTCCTGGGCGGCCAGGGCCTTGCGATCGACCTTGCCGTTGTTGTTCAGCGGCAAGCGCTCCAGGCACACGAACGCGGCCGGCACCATGTAGGGCGGCAGTTGTGCGCGCAGGTGTTCGGTTAGCCCGTCGTTGCCCAAAGTATCGTCATGGGCCGACCAGTAGGCCACCAGCCAGGCTTCGCCAACGCTGTTTTCGCGCAGCAGTACGGCGGCTTCGCGCACGTTTGGGTGCTGGGCCAGGCGGTGTTCGATTTCGGTCAGTTCGATCCGGTGGCCACGCAATTTCACCTGCTGGTCGCGGCGGCCGAGGTATTCGATCACGCCATCGGCACGCCAGCGCCCGAGGTCGCCGGTGCGGTACAGGCGACCTTCTAACTGAGGATGGTCGATGAACGCATCAGCGGTGCGCTGCGGATCGTGCAGGTAGCCGCGGCCGACACCGACGCCCCCTACACAGATTTCCCCAGCCACACCAATTGGCACCGGCCGCAACGCTTCATCCAGCACGTACAAGCGGTTGTTGGCGGTCGGCTGGCCGATGGGCATATGGCTGACGTTAGCGTCCGGTGCTTCGACGATCGGCTGGAAGGCCACGTCATCGGCACATTCGGCCGGGCCGTAGGCGTTCATCAGTGCGATGTCGGGGAAACGCGCAAACCAGTCCCGGGCCACAGTCGGCGGCAGCGCTTCACCCGTGGGCAGCACCCAGCGCAGGTCGGGCAGTTGCAGATCGCATGGGCACAGCACAAGCAGTGTGCGCATCAGGCTCGGGACGATTTCCAGCACATTGAGGCGTTCGCTGGCGATCACTTGCAGCAGGCGTTGTGGGTCATGCGCCACGTCGTCCGGCAGGATGTGCACCGTGGCGCCCAGTACTGGCGCGGCGAGGAACTGCCACACGCAGATGTCGAACGCCACCGAAGCGGTCTGTGGAATCCGGTCCTCGGCGCTCAAGCCCAGTGCCGGCACTTTGCCGAAGATGTTATTGAGCATGCCCCGTTGTTCGATCATCACGCCTTTGGGCGTACCGGTCGAACCCGAGGTGAACAGCACGTAGGCCAGGCTGTCCGGGCCGCCCGCCAATGGCAGCGGCGTATCGTTGCCATCGATCCAGCAGGCTTCAGCGAACAGGGCCTTTGGCGCCTGATCGAGACCGCTGAGCAACTGATCGAGCAGCGCGCTGCACCCTTCACTGGCCACCAGTAACGGCGCGCGGGACAGGCTGAGGATTTCCCGCAGGCGTTCCGGCGGATGATTGACTTCAAGCGGCAGCATCGCGGCGCCAGCCTTGAACACGGCAATCATCATGGTCAACAGCGCCAAGCCACGCGGGGCCACCAACGCGACCAATTGATCTTCACCGGCACCGGATTCGCGCAAGGCGTGGGCCAGGCGAGTGGACCTCTGATCCAGTTCGGCATAGGTCAGGGACTCACCGTCGCAGATCGCTGCAATCTGCCCGCCGCGTTCGGCGACCTGCGCGGCAAACAGTTCGGCGTAACTTTGCTCCAGTGGGAAGTCGTGGGGATTGACCGCCCACTCACTCAGCAGTTGCTGGCGCTCATCGGCAGCCAGCAGTTCGAAACTGCCCAGCAACGCCTCCGGTGCTGCAAGCATGCTGCGCACCAGGCTGGCGATATGGCCGAGCAAGCGCTGCACGGTCGGTGCCTCGAAACGCTCGCGGTCGTAAGACACCCGAATGCCTAATTGCTCGCCGGGCAGGATCACCACGGTCAAGCCATAGTGGGTGTGCACACTGTGGTCCATGCCTTCGAGGCTGAACTGGAATCCGCCTTCCAGAATCTGCTCGTCGATCGGGGCGTTTTCGAACACCAGAATACTGTCGAACAGGGTTTCGCCCCGGGGGAAATCGCTCCAGCCTTGAATGTCGGTCAGGGGCGTGTGCTCAAAGTCGCGCATGTCGACGTTCAGCCCTTGCAGCGCGCTCAGCCAACTGCCCAACGATGCTTCCGGGTCCACTGACACCCGCAGCGGCAAGGTATTGATGAACAGGCCGATCATTTCTGCGACGCCGGTCAGCTCTGCCGGACGACCGGCGACGGTGACGCCGAACAGCACGTCCCGTTGACCGCTGTAACGTGACAGCAGCAGCGACCAGACACCTTGGAAGAAGGTGTTCGGCGTGATCCGGCGGCTACGGCAGAATGCCGCCAGCGCCTGGGTTTCTGGTTCGGTCAGGTGAATCAGTTGATCGTCCACCAGCACCGCGTCGGTGTAGCGGTCGCGGGCCACGCCATTGTCCACGGTCAGTGGCGTTGGTGCATTCAGCCCTTGCAGCTGGCCGCGCCAGAACTGTTCGGCCTTGCCTGCGTCCTGGCGTTGCAGCCACTGGATGTAATCGCGGAACGGGCGCGGGCTCTTGAGCTGCGGCGTGCGGTCATTGCACAGCGCTTCGTAGACTTTGAGGAAGTCTACGGTCACCAGGGAAATGCACCAGGCGTCCATCAGGATGTGGTGGAAACTGCGAATGAATTCGTAGGACTCATCGGCCAATCGCACCAGGCGAAAGCGAATCAGCGGCGGCTTCGACAGGTTGAAACCGACTTTCTGCTCCTCTTCCAGCAACGTGCGGATCCGCGCTTCCTGTTCATGCGGTGCGAGCCCACGCAGATCGAGGGTGTCCAGGGGAACCTTGACGTCGCGATGGATCACCTGCACGGGTTGCTTCTGGGTTTTCCACTGGAAACTGGCGCGCAGGGAAGGGTGCAGCGCCACCACCTGGCGCCAGGATTCAAGGAACGCCACTTCATCAATGGCACCGCCGATGCGGTAGCGATCCTGCATCAGGTACACGCCGGAATCTTCGTGCAGCAGGGAGTGGAACAGCATCCCTTGCTGCAACGGCGACAGCGGGTAGATGTCTTCAATCGGATTGGCGGTGGTTTTTTCGGTGGTCATTGAAAGCGTCCTGCAAAAGAAGGGGCAACGGCGATGGCGCGGCGGCGAGGGAAACCGGTCACAGGTCGGCCTCGTTCAGTTCGGCCATCAGCGCTTGCATTTCGTCATCGGACATACCCGAGGCGCTGAACTCGGTGCTGTCGGGTTGCGGCTCAACGGCAATGGCGGCCAGCGGCTGTGCAACTTCAGCCATGGCAGCGATGGTCTGGCGCTCAAATACATGCTTGGCGGAAAGCGCGATGCCTTGCTCGTGGGCCTGGGCCACTACTTGCAGGCTCAGGATCGAGTCGCCACCGATGGCAAAGAAATTCTCGGTGACGCTCACGGTCGACAGCTTCAAGACCTTGGCGACGATCGTTTGCAGGGTGGTTTCCATCGCATTGCGCGGCTCCACATGGGCGCCTTCGTCGAACTGATCCGGGTCGGGTAACTGGCGAGTGTCGAGCTTGCCATTGGGCGTACGCGGGAAGGTCGCCAGGGTCAGCACCCGGGCCGGCACCATGTACGACGGCAGGCGTTCACCGAGAAAGCGCTTGATCGCTTCCGAGTCCGGCGCGTAACCATGCGCCGCCAGAATGTAGGCCAGCAGACGCTTGCCGGCGGCGTGCTCTTGCACGATCACCGCGGCTTCGCGCACGTCGCTATGGCTGCACAGTTGACGTTCGATTTCCCCGAGTTCGATGCGGTAGCCGCGCAACTTGACCTGATGGTCCTTGCGGCCGAGGAACGCCAGGCGTCCGTCCGCAAGCCAGCAGGCCAGGTCGCCGGTGCGATAGGCGCGGGTGCCATCGGCCAGGGTGACGAAGGCCTTGGCGGTTTCTTCGGGCTTATTGCGATAACCCCGCGCCAGGGTTGGGCCGGCGAGGACGATTTCGCCCGGTTCGCCGATGCCGCTGGTGACGCCGTGTTCGTTCAGTACGCGCAGGTCCATGCCGGCAATCGGCCGGCCAATGGTCAATGTCCGGTTCGGGTCCAGCACTTCATAAGTGGCCCAGACCGTGGCTTCGGTGGGACCGTATTCATTCACCAGTCGCGCGTGCGGCAAGGTCTTGCTGTGCTGGGCGATCAACGATGGCGGGCAGGCTTCACCGGCGACAATCCAGCACTCAAGGCTGTCGGCCGCCCCGGCACGCTGTAACTGATCGAGTAACGCCTGATACAGCGAGGGCAACGATAGACCGTGGCTGACCCGGTGCTGGGCAATCAACTGCGCCAGACGGGCCATCTCAAGCTCTTCGCCGGTCGCTGGCAGCACCAGACGCCCGCCCTGGGCCAGGGTCCAGAATATCCCGGCGACCGAGCTGTCGAAGGCAAATGAAGACAACAGCAGGTAGGCGCGTACAGGCGCTTCATAAGCGGCCATGCGCACCTGCGTGGAGAAACTCAGTGCACCGTGGCTGATTTCCACGGCTTTCGGTGCGCCGGTGGAACCGGAGGTGTAAATCAGATACGCCAAGTCGTCTGCACCGGGCATGGGCAGAGGCGGCAGGTCGTTGGTGCTGGAGGCCGTCAGGTCATCCAGCACGAAGCGTTGCAGGCTGGCGGGCACGCTGTCGGCCAGCTCGGCGCTGACCACGATGTGCGCGATGGCACTGTCGGCGAGCATGTAGGCGCGGCGATCCGCCGGGTAGGTTGGATCAACCGGCACGTAAGCGCCACCGGCCTTCAATACCGCAAGCATGGCGATGATGGCGGCGTTGCTGCGGGCGAACAGAATGCCGACGGGCACGCCCGGACCGATCCCGGCCGCCGCCAGTTGATGGGCCAGACAAGTCGCGCAGGCATCGAGCTGGGCATAGCTCAGGTCGCCGTCCTTGTCGCTGAGCGCGATAGCGTTTGGCTGCTGTCGGACCTGACGGGCTATCAGCTCGACCAGGGTCACCGGTTCAATCGACGGCAAGCGCGGTTGCGCACCGATCATCTGTGCCTGAAGCGGTCCGTTCAGTGGCAGATGAGCCCAGGCTTGCTGCGGCTCGGCCAGCGCGCCCAGCAGCAGTTGCCGCCACTGTTCGGCGAGACAAGCCGCCGCTTCACTGCTTAACGTGTGGCGGTCGTAAACCACTTGAACGCGCAGGTTGTCAGGCAATTGACGGACATCCAGGCAAGCCTTTATCGGGCTCATTACTGCGCTGGCATGACGCTCCTGGAGATCACCCGAGCGCCAGGCGAAGGCGTAACCTCCCGTCAGGCTTTGGGTGTAATAGTCCAGCCAGCCAGCCGTGCGTTCGATCATCGCGCCGACGTGCTGACTTTGCTCCAGCAGGGTCGTCTGAGCATCCAGATCGATGCGCACCGGCAGGCACTGCTCGAACAAACCCAAAGCGTTTTCCAGTTCCGGACCACGGCTTTCGTGGATCAATGTGATCGGGACCTGCTGCTGGCCGGCGAGTCGTCCGAGCACTGCGGCCCAGGCTGTCAGCATCAGGTTTGAGGTCAGGGCCGGATGGCGGGCGAGATCGCTGGGCACTGCGATCTCCATGTGTGCCGGCGCAAATCCGCTGCCGATGGTGGATTCAAGCGACAGCTGCAGGGTCGGCTGTTCGGTTTCGCTCAATGGTTTCCAGAAGTTCACGCCCGGATGGTCCGGCTCGTCTTCCGTCAGGCTCCAGCGCCACTCGGCGTAATCGGCGTATTGCAGCGCTTCGGACAGGTCGGGTTGGGTGTCTTGCAGCAAGATGCCCGCCAGCAGTTTCAGGCTGGCAAGGTCGAAGTGGCTGCTGGCGGCGGCCAGGTCCAGCACCGATTGTTCGTTCGGCAGTTGCACCAGCGTCACGGCGAGCGGATTCGTCCAGTCGCGGGCCTGCGCGGCAAGGCGGGTCAGCTCGATTTCCTGTTCGGCGCAGCTGTGCTGACGCAAGTCCTGAACGGTCACGGCCAGTGCGCAGTTGTCGTGAATCACTTGCACCGGGTGGCGCAGGCCCGGCACCGGCGTCAGGCGCGTGCGCAGGATTTCACTGTCGGCCATCAATGTCAGTAGACGGCTGTTCAGTGCGTCGACGTCCACCGGCCGGGATAACGACCACTGCAAATGGCAACTGAACGAGTGTTCGACCGCGTCGTTGATGTGCGGGTACACCGATGCCTGTTGCGGCGAAATACGAAAACCTTGAAGTCCGCTCATGTTCAACTCGACTAAAAATGGGGCTTGAAACTGGGCCACGACAGCGGCGCCGACGCTCGCCGAACAGATGTCAGGCAAGCCTCGGGCGAGCAGCTGGTGTACCCGTTGAAAGTCAGACGGCAACGTCACTCTGCAGCAGGGCTTCGGCCATGCCGGTCATGATTGCGCGCTTGCCGGTGAAGGGTTCACGACCGTGGACCGCGAGCATGTTGTCGATGAACAACACGTCGCCCTGTTGCCAACTGAACCGCACCAGCGAGTCGAGGTAGGCTGCTCGCAGGGACTCCAGTACTTGTGGTTCGATCGGTTCGCCGTCGCCATAAAAGGTGTTGGTGGGCAGGTCGAGGTCGTTGAAGTTGCTTTGCAGCGAATCGCGGATCGCCGGGGGCAGGGTGCTGATGTGGAAGAAGGTCGCGTGGTTGAACCAGACTTCTTCGCCGGTACGCGGGTGGCGCACCAACGCCGGCCCACGCTGGCGGGTGCGCAAGCGGTTGTTTTCTTTCCATTCCACTTCGATGCCAACGCTGGCGCAGTAGGCTTCCACTTCGCTGCGGTCTTCGGACTGGAACACGGTCTGCCACGGCAGGCCGAAGCCGTCGCCGTAATTGCGAACGTACAGCACACCTTTTTCACGGAAACGTGCTTCGATCTCGGGGCTGATGCCCGCCTTCACGGCACGAGTCGAGCCGATCGGCGTTTCGCCACCGGTTTCGGACGGGATATGGCAGTAGAAGAACAAACGCAGCGGAAAGCGTGGCGAATAGGAGTGTTCGTTGTGTGGGAAAATCATCTGGTCGGCCGGGTAATCGGTCGAGGTGTAGATGTTGCCGCCGACCCGGGTGCGTGGCGAGGCGCGGAACATGTATTCCAGCGCGCCGGGGGAGAGGGCGGCGATCACTTGGTCGAATTGCTCCACGGATAATACCGAGAAACCACGAAACAGCAGGGCACCGTATTGCAGCAGTTTCTTCTCCAGGCTTTCACGTTCCCGGGTGGCCCAGGCAACCAGATCGACGCCGCTGACCGCCGGTTCGATCACCAACGGCAAGGCGTGGTCGGGGCTGAGCAAACGCTCGCTGACCAGTTGCTGTTCCGAGACGTTCATGGCTTTGCGGCGCACAGCGCCGAGGGCGCGAGACGATGGGGGCACGATAGACATAAAGGCATCCAACTCGGTTAAAGGGTCAAGGAGCGACGTTTGGTTTGCATCAGCTGACTGCGCCCGGCCAGCGCTTGGGACTGCTGACGTTCGCGCTGAAACGTTCGATCCCATGCGCCGAGGCGTTCGGCCAGTGCCGGCAGCGGCTCGTCCAGCAGGTTGCGGGTTTCTCCCAACAGGCGCGTCCACAGAAGTTGCAGGCGCAAGGCGCGATCCTGATCGAAGCAGTCGCCGCGGTATTTGAGGGTTGCATCGATGCCTTCGGCGCCATGCACCAGATCGAGCACCAGGTGGAAATCGCCCGGTGCCTGCGCCACATCCAGCGCGGTCATGTGCGCACCGGCGATATCGGTCGGTGTTACCCGCGATGGTTGGTAGTTGAGCTTGACCTGGAACAGCGGCGAGTGACCGGGACGGCGCTCCGGTGCCAGTGCCGACACCACCAGGTCGAAAGGCAGGCCCTGATGGGCGTAAGCCTGCCGCGCGCCATCGCGGACCCGCTCAAGAAAACCGGCCAGGGTCGGCTCGCCGCGCAGGTCGCAGCGCAGGGTCAACTGGTTGACGAAGAAACCGATGACGTCATTGTGTTCCGCCAACGGCCGGCCGCTGACATCGGTACCCAGCAGAAATTGCTCTTGGCCACCCAATTGCTTGAGCACCAGTTGATAGCTCGTCAGTAACAGCATGAACAGCGTCATGCCTTGCTCGCGGGCCGTGGCTGCCAGGTGTTCGCAGGTGGCTTGAGGCACGGTGAATTTCAGACTGTGCTCGCCTTGAGTCTGGCCGCTGCCACCCAAGTCGAGGGTTTGAGGCACATGCGCCAGATGCTCACGCCAGAAGTCCTGTTCGGCAGCAATACGTTGTTCGCTCCAGTGTTCGGCTTCCCAGTGAGCGAAATCCAGGTACTGCACTGGTTGGTCGGTAGGGGTGACACCGGCCAGTTCCGCCAGCAACACTTGCGCCGAGCGGCCGTCGAACGCGATGTGGTGCAGGGTCAGTAGCAGGTCGTGTCGCTCGTCGTTGCGGCTGAGCAGTTGCGCGCGCAGCAGCGGACCGGTTTCCAGTGCAACCGGCGTGGCGTGTTCATTGGCCAGACAAGCATGGAGTGCTTGCTGTTGCTGCGGCTCGCTCTGGTTACGCAGGTCGTGCCAGGTCAGTGGCACGGCGCTGGCCGGCAACACCTGTTGCTGCGGGCCATTGACCCCGTCGCGATACACCGTACGCAATACGCTGTGACGGTTGACCAGTGTGTTCAGCCGTAGCGCCAGGGTTTCGACGTTGATCGGACCTTGCAGGCTCAGGTGCAACACCAGGTTATGCCGGGTGTCGTCCGGGTTCAATTGACGCAAGAACCACAGACGGCTTTGGGCGAAAGATTGGCGGCTTTGCCTGACGTTTGCAAAGGTGGTCGAGGCGCTGGGCGCCGGGGCCGACTCGCTCAGGTATACCTGCAAGGCCAGCGCCCATTCGGCCAGGGTTTGTTCACCGAACAGGCTTTGAATATCGAGGTTCCAGCCCAGATCCTTGTGCAGGCGGGCGGCGAAATCGGCCACGCTGATGGAGTCCAGACCCAGGCCGATCAAGCTCAGTTCGAAGTCTGCCGCAAGGTAAGGATTGACCTCGCGCAAGGTTTGCTCAAGCCATTGGCGGCAAGCAGTTTGCGCGCGCTGCGGCGTGCCCACGAGGTGCTTCAGTTGATTGCGGGCAATGGTTTCGCTGTTTGGTGCGGTCTGCCCACCGCTCTGGGCGATGATGCTCAACGTGCCGGCGGCCAGTTGTTTTCGCGCGCCTTGACGGGCGATCTTGCCGCTGGTGGTCATCGGGATAGTACCGGCTTCCACCAGCACAATCTGATCGATGCCGCAGTCGGCGGCTTCGCGCACGGCGTTTTGCATCGAGGCAAACAGCGCCGGGTGATGCGCCGGGTCGACGAACTTGCGTTGTGGCTCGGCGACGATCACCAGTTTCTCGCGGCCCAACAGTGGGTCCATTTCCGAAAACGCGGCGATGCGCCCGGTACGAATGCCCGGCTCGGAATCGGTAATGGCGAATTCGATATCGTGGGGGTACAGGTTGCGCCCGTTGAGAATCAGCAAGTCCTTGAGACGCCCGCAGATCACCACCTGACCTTCGTGCATGAAGCCCAGGTCGCCGGAACGCAGGTAATGGCCCGGCTCGCCGACAATGCGTGCTTCAAAGGCTTCGCGACTGGCTTCGGGGTTTTTCCAGTAGGCTTCGGCGTTGCTCGGACCTCGGAGCCAGACCTCACCGATACGATCGGCGGCGCAGCGCTCATGGCTGTGCGGGTCGGCGATGGCAATACTGTGCAAGGCTTGCGGATACCCGCAGGCGACGAACTCCACCGCGGCGGCATCGGTGGCCGCCAACGCAACGCGACCGGTTTCCAGCACGGCTTTGTCCAGGCGCAACACCACTGGCAGTGCGTCGGCTGGCGTGGCGCTGACGCACAGCGTGGCTTCGGCCTGGCCATAACCGGGGCTGATTGCCAAAGGGTTGAGACTGCAAGCGGCAAAGCGCTGAGCGAAGGCTTCGAGGGTGCCAGGGTGGATCGGCTCGGCGCCGTTGATTGCGTGCTGCCAGGCACTCAAGTCGAGCTGGGCGATCAGGTTGTCGCTGACCACCCGGTTGCACAGGGCATAGGCGAAATTGGGGGCAAAACTGGCGGTAGCGCGGTAGCGGCTCAACGCCTGAAGCCAGGTCGACGGCGCGTTGACGAAAGTCTGTGAAGCCATCAGGTAGCAGGGCATGCCGCTGTAAAGCGGGGCCAGCATGCCACCGATCAAACCCATGTCGTGGTACAGCGGCAGCCAGTTGACCATGCCGCCATGCTCATCGAAACCATAGGCTTGGCGCATCAGTTCGACGTTGGCGATCAGGTTGCGCTGACGCACTTCAACGCCTTTCGGTGTGCCGGTGGAACCCGAGGTGTATTGCAGAAAAGCCACGGTTGCACCGTCGACATCCGGACGCATCCATTCACTGGCCGGCGGCAGACCGAGGTCCTGAACGGTCGACACGTCGACCTTGCCTTCCACCAGTTCAAGCAAACCCTGGCAATGATCCGCGGGTGCCAGAATCAGGGCCGGCTGTGCATCCACCACGACGTTGCGCACGCGATCCAGGTGGCGCGGTTTGCGTGACGGTGGCGGGAACAACGGCACGGCGATCAGGCCGGCATACAAACAGGCACAGAACGCACGGGCGTAGTCGAGGCTGCTGGGCAACATCAACAGCACACGATCACCCGGCGCATAGCGCGCCTGCAGTGCCACCGCCAGCGACTGGCTCTGTTCGTGCAATTGGGCAAAGGTCAGGGTTTCGCCGATTTCGACGCCGTCCGGCAAGAAGTGCAGGGCCGCACGCTGCGGGAAGTGCCGGGCATTGGCCTCCAGTACTTCGATCCAGTGATTGAATGAGAACATGGTGGTATTCACGCCATGGCAACGATGACTTTGCGGTCACCGGTGTAAGGATTGCGGCCGTGTGCGACCAGTCGATTGTCGAGCATCAGGATGTCGCCGGGCTGCCAGGGGAAACTGAGGGCGGTCTGGCGATAGACCTCGCGCACGGTGTCGAGCACCTCATCGGGAATCGCCGAGCCGTCGCCGAAGTAAACATGGCGGGGCAGGTTTTCTTCGCCCACCGCGGCGAGCAGGCTGGCGCGCACGCCCGGCTCGATGGCCGAGACATGAAACAGGTGCGCCTGATTGAACCAGACCCACTCACCCGTATCGGGATGCTGCAGCACGGCCGCGCAACGCTGACGTGTACGCAGGTCGCCGTCGGCTTTCCATTCCCACTCGATGTCGTTGTCCCGGCAATAGCGTTCGACCTGGGCACGGTCTTGGGTGTTGAACACTTTCTGCCACGGCAGATCCAGCGCGCCGCTGTAGTTACGTACATAGAGCAACTCGCGACTGGCGAACAGTTCGCGGATCTCGGCGGGCATGCGCTGGTAGATCAGACGGCTGTCAGCGATCGGGGTTTCGCCACCGGTTTCGCTGGCCTTGATGCAGTGGAACCAGATTCGCGACGGCCACGGCCGGGTGTAGGCCTGCTCGTTGTGCAAGGGAATGAATTGATGGGCCGGGTACTCGGTAGAGCTATAGACACCGGCGAAGACCTTGCTGCGAGGCGTAGAACCAAATTCGTAACTTGCCAGCGGTGCGCCGAAACTGGCGGCGAAGCGCTTGAAGTCGATAGGTGTGGCGACAGTGAATCCTCGAAACAGCACGCCACCCGTGGTGGTCAGCGCGTGGGGCAACGTGTCGCGAACTGACGGGTCGAGATCATGAATCGACTGTCCCGGCGTCGCCTGCACCAACATGGGTAACGACTGCTCGTTGACATCCGCTGGAGCAATGGGGAAAGGCTCGGAACGCCTGCTCGGGTGTTCGATTGAGGTCATCCTTTGCACATCCTTTTTTATCTTTATTCGGCCAGTCGGGCGGCTTGGGCAGACCTTGGAAACAGGGCAGAGGCCGCCGTTGCAGAGTTCGACTGAAATGTATTCGCTCTAATACACGGCGGCATATTAGATGTTAATGAGATAGATTATCAATATTATTCCTTTAAGTTTTTTTTTGGATTAGACTCCGCCCCGCTGGCCCGAATGAGCATTTGACCGGCCGGAAAAAACAAAAAATATCTGTCGGATGGGAGCGGGGCGTGAATTTCAAAAAGAACACAATTGCGTTGGCTGTGGGTTCGGCGGTCTGCCTGGCTAACAGTGCATGGGCGGCCGAGCAGTCGAACACAATGGAGATCGCCCCGATCACGGTGACGGGTGAAAAAATCAACCGCTCCCTGGAGAAAACCCAGTCGAGTGTCGTTGTGGTGACCGGCAAGCAACTGCGCGAGAAAGAGGACCACGACCTGGTTGATGTGTTCGCCCGTACGCCGGGTGTCTACAACCAGTCCGGCAACGAGAACTGGGGTATTCGAGGCGTGCCGGTATCCGGTTTCGAAGACCAGGGCCCGGCCACGCTCAACGGTGCGGTTTCGGTGTTCGTCGATGGCGCCGTGCAGCCGAACCGCGCACTGACCCTCAGCCCGATGCCGCTGTGGGACGTCGAGCAGGTCGAAGTGTTCCTCGGTCCGCAGTCCACTACCCAGGGCCGCAACTCGCTGGCCGGTGCGGTCGTCATCCAGACCAAGAACCCGACTTTCGAACCGAGCCTTTCATTACAGGGCAACATGGGCAACTACGGTGAGAGCGGAGGGGCGCTTGCCGGGGGTGGCGCGATCGTCGATGACAAGATCGCCGGTCGTATTGCGGTGGATTACCAGGACGGCGACGGTTACATAGACAACATCGCACTCGATAATGACGCCAACCCGACCCGCACCTACAACGCCCGTGGCAAACTGCTGATCCTGCCGAACGACGATCTGGATGTGCTGCTGACTTACGCCCATGGTGAAAGCCGCAAGGGCGACAACTCGGTCATGCGCGAAAACGGCAAGGTCCGCTATTACGACGTGTCGTCCGACACCAAGGCTTACGACAAACTCGAACAAGACACCGTCAGCGCCAAGGTGGATTACCGCCTGGACGACAACTGGTCCATTACCAGCCTCACCGCCAATACCCGTTCGGACTATGACTCCCGTCTGGACTTCGACCAGACAGCCGATGCCAACGAGGTCGTTCTGCGCAAGCAGGATGGTGATCTGTTCAGTCAGGAGCTGCGCCTGAACTACACCGGTGACACGGTGAAGAGCTTCGCGGGTGTCTACTACGGCCACAACACCAACAACTTCCACGACCGGCTGTTGTTTGACAACGAACTGGTCGGCACCGTCAAGGGCGATACGACGATAGAAAACAAGGCGGTGTTCGGTGAAATCAACTGGACGTTCGCCCCGCGCTGGACACTGATCACCGGGCTGCGCTACGACCACGAGAAGAACGACACCGATATCGAACAGGACGACTTCTCCACCTCGGGCAAAACCAGCAAGTCGTTCGATGCCGTATTGCCGAAGCTGGGTATCGACTATGAACTGGCTGCTAATCAGTACGTAGGCTTTATGGTGCAGAAAGGCTATCGCGGCGGTGGCGTCAACGTGCGTACCGGTACCGGTCACGAAGCTTACGATCCGGAATACACCACCAACTACGAGCTGTCCTACCGCGGCTCGTTCTTCGACCAGACCCTGCGTACCCGCGCCAACCTGTACTACACCGACTGGAAAGACCAGCAGGTCAGTGTGCTGGATCCGAACACCGAGTTCGTTCACGTGTTCAACGCCGGGCGCAGTGACATCAAGGGCCTTGAAGTCTCCGTCGAGAAGGACTTCACCGAACAGCTGACCCTGACGGCCGGTGCCTCCGTTACCGATGGCAAGTACAAGGACTTCGTCACGGGCGATGGCAGGGACATGAGTGGCGAGAGCTTTCTCTATTCGCCCAAGTACAAGATGTCGCTGGGCGGTACCTATCGCTGGAATGACCGGTTGACCCTGAACACCGACGTCATTTACCAGAGCACCGCGCCGTCGGAGTACGAGTTCGATGACGCGGGTCAAGTCACTGATGAGCGCAAGAGCGACGCTTACTGGCTGGCCAACTTCAACGCCGAGTACAAGATCACCAAGAACATCGCCGTATCCGGTTACGTGAAAAATGCCTTCGACAAGGAATACATCACCAACAACCGCAGCGGCGACATCATCGATGTCGGTGCCCCGCGCACAGTGGGTCTGGTTCTGCGTTACGACATGTAACCCCCATGGTCGCGGGGAGGCAGGCTCCCCGCGTTCAAGGTTGTCGCTGCCTGAGACGTTCGTATTCAGGCAGCCCCGTTCCCTTCCAAACCCAGCCTCCCTGGAGGAAATCATGAGTGCTTTTTCGAATGTCACGTCGGGTGGCGCGCCACAGCTACGCCTGTTGCACACCGGTCTGTCGAGCCCTTACTGCCTTGATCCGACGCCGATGCTGGAACGTCAGCAACAGCAGGAATCCAACGCCCGCAGTTACCCTCGGCGCATTCCGCTTGTGCTCGAACGAGCCCATGGTATTTATGTGCAGGACAGTCGCGGACAAGTGTTCGTTGATTGCCTGGCCGGCGCCGGTACCTTGGCGCTGGGCCACAACCATCCAGTGATTATTGAAGCCATCACCCAGGTCATGGCCGCGGGTGTGCCAATGCATACCCTGGACCTAATGACCCCGGTCAAGGACGCCTTCGTACAAGAAATCTTTGGCTGTTTGCCTACAGAATTCGCGCGTAATGCACGCATACAGTTTTGCGGCCCAAGCGGGGCCGACGCAGTCGAAGCAGCGCTGAAGCTGACCCGCACCGCCACCGGACGCCATTCGGTACTGGCCTTTGAAGGGGCTTACCACGGCATGACGCTGGGGACACTTTCCATCAGCGGTAACCTGTCACCGAAAAATGCGCTCGGTGCCCTTATGCCAGGTGTTCAGCGCCTGCCGTTTCCCCATGATTACCGTTGCCCGTTCGGTGTGGCCGGCGATCAGGGTGTGACCTTGAACGTGCGTTACCTCGAACATTTGCTCAACGACCCGGAAAGCGGTGTGACCGCGCCGGCGGCAATGATCCTGGAACCGATTCAGGGTGAGGGCGGGGTGATTGCCGCGCCGGACCGCTGGCTTCAGGAGCTTCGTCGATTGACCAAGGCCCACGGAATTCCGCTGATCGTTGACGAGATCCAATGCGGCATCGCCCGCAGCGGCCGGATGTTCGGTTTCGAGCAGTCCGGCATCACGCCGGATGTCATCACCCTGTCCAAAGCCATCGGCGGCGGTCTGCCGCTGTCGGTGATGGTCTACAACGATTCGCTGGATGTCTGGCAACCGGGTGCCCACGCCGGCACGTTCCGTGGCAATCAACTGGCAATGGCCGCTGGCACCGCGACCTTGCGCTTCATCCGCGATCAAGGCTTGGTGGCACACGCCGAAACCGCTGGCGCGCATCTGCGTAAGCAGTTACAGATGCTGCAAAGCGAATTCGCCTGGATTGGCGATGTTCGCGGTCGTGGTTTGATGCTCGGCATGGAAATCGTCGACCCGCAAGGCGCCCTCGACGTACAGGGGCACCCGCCGGTAGACGCGGTCCGGGCCAAGGCCTTCCAGCAGGCTTGCCTGAAGCACGGTTTGATCGTCGAGCTCGGCGGCCGCCACGGTGCGACCGTACGCTTCTTGCCGCCGCTGATCATTACCGAACAGGAAATAGATTTCGTCGCACAAATCCTGTTTCAAGCAGCGAGCTCGATCAATGAGCGCTCCACGCGTTAACGATCTGCCGATGCACAGGGTTTGCCGACATGGAACGGCAAGCCCGTTTTTGTTTTGCACAGGGACTGATAATGCGTAAGGCTTTAGCGACGATAAAACCGACGTGGGTGCTGGCGACCGTATTGGCATTGAACGGCTGTGGCGCTCAGGATCAGTCCGCTGAACACAGTACGTCGCCACCGCAGGTCAAGACGCTCACCGTGCAACCCCGACCGTTTGCCATGACCTCAGACCTGCCTGGCCGAATCGAACCAGTGCGCATCGCCGAGGTGCGCGCACGGATTGCCGGTGTTGTGTTGACCCGTCATTTTGAAGAGGGCAGTGACGTCAAGGCTGGTCAACTGCTTTTCAGCATCGACCCTGCGCCGCTCAAGGCTGCATTAATGCGGGTCGAAGGCGCCTTGGCCAAAGCAGAAGCCGATGTCTATCGCGCCAACGCTCATGTGCAACGCTACAAACAACTGGTGGAAATCAACGCCGTCAGCCCGCAGGTATTCGACGACGCGGTCTCTGATCTCAAGAGCGCCAAGGCTAACCGCCTGGCCGCTCAAGCCGATGTGGCGACCGCCCGACTCAACCTCGGTTACTGTCAGGTGCGAGCGCCGATCAGTGGCCGTATCGGCCGCGCCCTGGTCAGCGAGGGCGCACTGGTAGGCCAGGACCAAGCCACGCAAATGGCGCGAATTCAGCAACTGGACCCGATTTACGCCGACTTTACCCAGTCCGTCGATCAGATCGTCGCCTTGCAGCAAGCCGTCGCCAGTGGCCGGTTGACCCTGACTGGAGCGGGCGCAGCGCGGGTGTCAATACAACTTGGCAGCCCGACACAAACCCGACAAGGCAAGCTGATGTTCTCCGATATTTCGGTCGATCGAAGCACCGGGCAAGTCACCTTGCGCGGCGAGTTTCCTAACCCGGACAGCGTACTGCTGCCTGGCATGTATGTGCGGGTCGTAGCGCCGGCGGGGATCGATCCGCAAGCGTTGTTCGTGCCGCAGCAAGCGGTGCAGCGTGGTGTCGATGGCCAGGCCAGGTTAATGCTGGTGGACGCCCAGGGGGTAGTGCACGAACGAGTGGTCAGCACCGGCGCGATGCTCGGTTCCGACTGGCAGATCACCCGGGGGCTAGTGGCCGGCGAGCACGTGGTGGTCGAGCGCGCCGACAAGCTCAGTGTCGGCACCAGGGTCAACATAATCACCTTTGCCGAACAGCAGGCCCATAACTGAGGGCGTGACGCTTTTACCCAAGGTGTCAGCCAGGATCTAACCGATGCCCGATTTTTTTATTGCTCGTCCGAATTTCGCCTGGGTTATCGCGCTGTTCATCGCGCTGGCAGGAGCGATGACCCTGGGCACCTTGCCGGTCAGCCAATACCCGGACGTGGCACCGCCGCAAATCAGTGTCAGTGCCAGCTACCCCGGTGCCTCGGCGCAGATCATCAATCAGAACATCACCAGTCTGATCGAGGAGGAACTCAACGGCCTCAAGGATTTGCTGTATTACGAATCCAACAGTGCCAACGGCAGTGCAGAAACCACCATCACCTTCAAGCCGGGCATCGATCCCGACATGGCGCAGATAGACGTCCAGAACCGCTTGCAACGGGTAATCGGGCGCTTGCCCCAAGCGGTGATCGAGCAAGGCCTGAAGGTGGAGCAGGTACGTGCCAACTTTCTGATGATCTATGCCTTGTCCTACACCGATGGGCAGCAGGATTCGATCGGGTTGGCAGACTACGCCGCGCGGGGCATCAATAACGAGATTCGCCGCGTGGCCGGGGTAGGGCGGGTGCAGATGTACACCGCTGAACGGGCCATGCGCATCTGGGTCGATCCTGCCCGGCTTGTGGGTTACAACCTGTCGATGGCCGATGTAAGTAAAGCGATCGCCGGGCAGAACGTGCAAGTACCCGCCGGCAGCATGGGCGAACGTCCGGGGCCTGCCGAGCAGCACATTACCGCCACCGTCATGGTGCAGGGGCAGCTTGAATCCGTGGAGGCGTTCGGCAACATTGTGCTGCGGGCCAATGACGACGGCTCCAGTGTCAGGATTCACGATGTGGCCCGAGTCGAACTGGGTCGTCAGGACTACCGCTTCGACGCTCGCCTGAACGGCAAACCCGCGGCGGCCATGTCGGTGCAGTTGGCACCCGGTGCCAACGCGCTGCAAACGGCGGCGGCGCTCAAGGCCCGGCTGGATCAACTGTCGAGCACGCTGCCAGCGAACATGATGCTGAGCGTGCCTTATGACACCTCATACTTCGTCGACGTGGCGATCAAGCAAGTCATCTACACCTTGATCGAAGCCATGGTGTTGGTGTTTCTGGTGATGCTGCTGTTTTTGCAGAACCTGCGTTACACGTTGATTCCGGCCATTGTGGTGCCGGTCTGCCTGCTGGGCACCCTCGCGGTGATGGCGCCGCTAGGGTTTTCGATCAACATGATGACCCTGTTCGGCATGGTGCTGGCCATTGGCATTCTGGTGGACGACGCCATTGTCGTGGTAGAGAACGTCGAGCGCTTGATCACGCACGAGCGCCTGTCGCCCAAAGAGGCGACCCGCAAAGCAATGCAGCAGATCAGCGGGGCGATTGTTGGCATCACCCTGGTGCTGGCGGCGGTATTCCTGCCGTTGGCGTTCATGGGCGGTTCGGTGGGGGTGATCTACCAGCAGTTTTCCATGGCGCTGTCGGTGTCGATTCTATTCTCCGGGTTCCTGGCGTTGACCCTGACGCCGGCCCTGTGTGTCACCTTGCTAAAACCCTTCGACCCGGCGAAAGAGCTACGACCCAACCGCTGGGCGAACGGCTTCAATCGACGCTTCGATGCCTTGGCCCGGCGCTACGAGCAGTTCAGTTCGAGCTGGGTCCGTCGCAGCACTCGCAGCATGGGCATTTACCTCATATTGTTGCTGGTACTCGCTTTTGCCTATCACCGATTGCCATCCTCATTCATGCCGTCCGAAGATCAGGGCTACATCATCACGGATATCCAGCTACCACCTGCGGCTTCGGCTTCGCGCACGGATGTGACGGTGCAATCGTGGGAGCACTATGCCCTGGCGCAACCCGCCACGGATCAGGTGCTGGCAATCATGGGGTTCAGTTTTTCCGGGGTTGGCGCTAACGCGGCGTTGTCGTTTACCAGCCTCAAGGACTGGTCGGTTCGCGGCGATGGCCAGGCCAGCGACGCGGTGGCCCGACGCGCGAATGAGGCTTTTGAGAACGCCGCTGACGGCACGCTGTTCAGCGTGGTGCCGCCGCCGGTGGACGGCCTCGGCACCTCGAACGGTTTCGAGCTACGGTTGCAGGATCTGGCAGGGCAGGGGCACGAAGCGCTGTTGAAGGCCCGAACCCAATTGCTGGAGGCGGCCAAGGCGTCGCCGGTGATCGATTACCTGATGGAGGATGGCCTGGCGGATGCGCCGCAGATCCATGTCAGCATCGACCGCGAAAAAGCCGAAGCCCTCGGTGTGAGTTTTGATGTGATCAGTTCAGCGTTGTCCTCGGCGCTGGGCTCGGAACAAATCAATGAGTTTGCCAATCAGGGGCGGATGCAGCGGGTGATCGTTCAGGCGGACAGCATCAGTCGCCAGACGCCTGAAGCGCTGTTGCGCCTGCAAGTGCCCAATCGACAGAACCGATTGGTGCCACTGGAAGCGTTCAGCCGTTTCGAGTGGCAGGTCGGGCCACTGCAGATCGCGCGCTACAACGGGTCGGCGTCGCTGCGTTTTTCCGGCGATGCCGCACCGGGTTACAGCACCGGTCAAGCCATGGAAGAACTGCAGAAAATCGCCCGTCAGCTGCCGGCCGGTTTTAGCCTTGAATGGGCCGGGCTGTCACTTCAGGAACAACAGGCCAGCGATCAGGTGCCGCTGCTGGTGGGGTTATCGTTGATCGTGGTGCTGCTGGTGCTGGTGGCGCTGTATGAAAGCTGGACGATTCCCTTTGCCGTGCTGTTGATCGTGCCTGTCGGCATGCTCGGTTCGGTAGCCGCGGTGACGATCATGGGCCTGCCCAATGATGTCTATTTCAAGGTGGGGCTGATCACGATCATTGGACTGGCGGCGAAGAATGCAATCCTCATCGTCGAATTTGCCAAGGCCCTTCACGTTCAGGGCGCGAGCCTCGCGCATGCGGCGGCTCAGGCCGCACGCCTGCGTTTTCGTCCGATCGTCATGACGTCCCTGGCCTTCATTCTCGGCGTGGTGCCTCTGGCTATTGCAACGGGTGCGGGAGCTGCCAGCCAGCGAGCGATCGGCACAGGCGTGATCGGCGGTATGCTGGCGGCGACAGTGCTTGGGGTCTTGTGGGTACCGGTGTTCTTTGTCTGGGTCTCTTCCGCGGCAAATCGGTTGCGTAGTCGCCGTGTCAGCCTCACCGAGCCCGGGGACCAGCACTCCGGTCGTTGAAGGCCTAAAGTGCCTCATCACTGGCCGTTTTTGGCTGTGGATTCGACCGGTCGATGCACAGATTGGCTAAACTTTCAGTTCTTTCGTGTTCCGCGTATAACCAACGAAAGCTACGGGTCAAGGTATGGGCTGGGGGATTTTCACCAAACCCCAGAAACGACAAAGCCCTGAATAATCAGGGCTTTGTCGGTACAAATATGGCGGAGGCGATGGGATTCGAACTCATGGACCTGTTACAGTCGACGGTTTTCAAGACCGTTGCCTTAAACCACTCGGCCACACCTCCGTTTGCGTTGCGGGCGCCATAATACCTGAATGAAACACACTGTCAAACTCTCTGTATGGCTTGTTACAGAGCGTCTGTTATGATCTTTGCGACTGAACGTTTCAAACCCAACAGGAGTGTCGCCATGCGCGAACAGGATTACGCAGTTAATAACAGCGTGCAGGCTGAGCAGCTAGAGGTTAGCCGCGTCCTGCGCAACACTTACGGCTTACTCGCCCTCACCCTCGCATTCAGCGGCGTGATGGCGTTTGTCGCGCAGCAGATGCGTGTTGGCTACCCGAATATCTTCGTGGTGCTGATCGGCTTCTACGGCCTTTTCTTTCTCACCAACAAACTCCGTGATTCGGCGTGGGGCCTGGTTTCTGCGTTCGCGCTGACCGGTTTCATGGGTTTCCTGCTCGGCCCGATTCTCAACCGTTACCTGGATATGCAGGGCGGCGCGGAAGTCGTCAGCTCGGCCTTCGCAATGACCGCGCTGGTGTTCGGCGGCCTGTCGGCGTATGTGCTGATCACCCGCAAGGACATGAGCTTCCTCGGTGGTTTCATCACGGCCGGTTTCTTTGTGCTATTGGGTGCGACACTGGCGAGCCTGTTCTTCCAGGTCAGCGGTCTGCAACTGGCGATCAGCGCAGGTTTCGTACTGTTCTCGTCGGTGTGCATTCTATTCCAGACCAGCGCCATCATTCACGGCGGCGAGCGCAACTACATCATGGCGACCATCAGCCTGTATGTATCGATCTACAACCTGTTCGTCAGCTTGCTACAACTGTTGGGCATCATGAGCCGCGATGATTAATCGTCAGCCTTGAGTAAAAAACCCGCTTCGGCGGGTTTTTTATCGCCTGTGATTTGGCTCAGCTCGTTGGTTTCAACCAAAACAGCATTCAAACCATTGGCGGCAGCCGACGCTTGACCGGGGTCTTCTTGACGATGGCGGTGCTGGTTTCGGCGTGGCTGTTGAGGCGGTCGAGGAGGGTGTCCAGTTGTTCCATCGAGCGCACATGCAGGCGGGCGATGAAGCAGTCATCTCCCGTGACTTTGTCGCACTCGGTAAATTCGGGGATGGCCTGAATCTGTCGCTCCACTTCCTGCAACTGGCCCGGCAACGGGCGGATGCGGACGATGGCCTGGAGTTGGTAGCCAAAGCATTTGGGGTCGATCTCGACGGTATATCCCTTGAGCACGCCACGTTCTTCGAGGCGACGCAGGCGCTCGGCGACACTGGGCGAGGACAGGCCGCTGATCTGTGCCAGGGCCTTGAGCGAGCGGCGTGAGTCTTCCATCAATGCGCTGATCAGCACTTGGTCGATGTCGTCGGTCATGGCGAACCCCTATAAGGTAATCGGCGGAACAAGCCTTGATAAAAAAGGCAGAAGCCGAGTTTAGCCTGCTTTTTGCGCTGGAGTAGCCCCTCGGTGGATTGGCATACTTTGGGCTCAAACACAGGAGGTTGATGATGGACAAAACACTACGTCGCGGCTCATTCGAAATGACCGCCGCCATGCTCATTTCCGGGACCATTGGCTGGTTCGTGCTGGTCTCTGGGCAACCAGTGCTGGACGTGGTGTTCTGGCGCTGCGTGTTCGGTGCCGCCACCTTATTGCTGATCTGCGCGGCGTTCGGCTTTCTGCGCCCTGGCATTTTGACCTCCACCACTTTCTTGCTGGCTGTACTGAGTGGTGTGGCGATTGTCGGCAACTGGGTGCTGTTATTCGCGTCCTACTCCCGCGCCTCGATTGCCATTGGCACGGCGGTTTATAACGTCCAGCCATTCATGCTGGTGGGGCTGGCGGCGCTGTTTCTGGGGGAAAAAATCACCCTGCAGAAACTGTTCTGGCTGGGCATTTCGTTTCTCGGGATGCTGGCGATTGTCAGCGCACATGGTGAGCAAGGCGAGGGTGGCAACGATTACCTGATGGGGATTGGTCTGGCGCTGGGGGCTGCCTTTCTGTACGCGATTGCCGCGTTGATCATCAAGCGCCTGACCGGTACGCCACCGCATCTGATCGCGTTGATCCAGGTCTGCACCGGCGTGCTGTTGCTCGCGCCCTTTGCGCATTTCTCGGCGATGCCGCAAACGCCCGATGCCTGGGCCAGTCTGGTAACCCTGGGCATCGTGCATACCGGTCTGATGTATGTGTTGCTCTACGGCGCGATTCAAAAGCTGCCGACAGCGCTGACCGGTGCGCTGTCGTTCATCTACCCGATTGCGGCGATTTTCGTTGACTGGTTCGCCTTCGGCCATCGCCTGGAGCCGCTGCAGTGGATCGGTGTTGCCGCGATTCTGTTGGCCGCCGCCGGGATGCAACAAGGCTGGAGCCTGAAGCTTCGCCGGGTGGCGGCGCAATAACAGACCTCAGAAGATGTAATCGGTGGTCAGGAAGCTCGAGTTTCGGCCGCTGATGATCTCGCTGAGAAGCTCTTTGCTGCTTTCCTGGAACTTGGTCGCCACCAGGGTCCGAATCGAAAACACCCGCAGCGCATCGTGCACCGACAGCGTGCCCTCGGCGGAATTCTTGCGGCCGTTGAACGGGTAGGTGTCAGGACCGCGCTGGCACTGGGCGTTGAGGTTGATCCGGCCGACCTGGTTGGCGAAGGTGTCCACCAGCCTGCCGACCGCCACCGGGTTGGTGCCGAAGATGCTCAGTTGCTGGCCGAAGTCGGATTCAAGGACGTAATCAATGACGGTGTCCAGATGACGGTAAGGCACGATTGGCACGACCGGGCCGAACTGTTCTTCTTGGTAGACGCGCATCTGCGGTGCCACCGGGTACAACACGGCCGGGTAGAAGAACGATGCTCGGGATTCACCGCCGTTGGGGTTGACCACGGCTGCACCTTTGCTGACTGCGTCTGCCACCAGGGTGTGCAGGTAATCGACCTTGCCTGACTCCGGCAACGGCGTCAGCGCCACGCCGCTGTCCCACGGCATGCCGGGTTTGAGGGCGGCGAGTTTGGCGTTGAATTTCTCGATGAACGCCTCGACCACGTCTTCGTGGACGAAGAGGATTTTCAGCGCGGTGCAGCGCTGACCATTGAAGGACAAGGAACCAGTGACGGCTTCGCTGACCGCATTGTCCAGATCGACCTCCGGCAGAATGATGCCGGGGTTCTTCGCATCCAGGCCCAGCGCCGCGCGCAGACGGTGAGGCCTTGGGTGGAGTTTTTTCAGGTCGCTGGCGGCCTTGTTGGTGCCGATGAACGCAAAGATATCGATCTTGCCGCTGGCCATCAGCGCACTGACGGTCTCGCGGCCGCTGCCGTAAATGACGTTGATCACCCCGGCCGGGAAGCTGTCGCGGAACGCTTCGAGCAGCGGGCGAATCAACAGCACGCCAAGCTTGGCCGGCTTGAACACCACGGTGTTGCCCATGATCAGCGCCGGAATCAGCGTGGTGAAGGTTTCGTTCAGCGGGTAATTGTAAGGCCCCATGCACAACGCCACGCCCAGCGGAACGCGGCGGATCTGGCCGAGGGTGTCCTGTTCCAGTTCAAAGCGGCTGGAGCGGCGGTCGAGTTCCTTGAGGGCATTGATGGTGTCGACGATGTAATCGCAGGTGCGGTCGAATTCTTTTTCCGAGTCCTTGAGGTTCTTGCCAATCTCCCACATCAGCAACTTGACCACCGCCTCGCGCTGTTCGCGCATGCGAGCCAGGAAGGTTTCGACGTGCTGGATACGCTCGGCCACACGCATGGTTGGCCACAGACCCTGGCCGCGGTCGTAGGCGCGGACGGCCGCATCGAGCGCCGTCAGTGCGGTGTCGGCATCGAGCAGCGGCGTGCTGCCGAGAATTACCTGTTCATCGCCATTCGCGCCGCTCAGGTACACCGGGCTGCGGACTTGGGCGAGGGGCCCGGACCAGGTTTTCAGTTCACCATCGACTAGATACTCGCGCTGCTCGGTCGGGCCGTTAAGGCGGTACTTTTCCGGGACGTTGTCGGCGGTGGGAAACAGGTTGCCAAGGATTTGTGCTGTGGTCATGTCGCTACCCCGTCTGGATTGGGTGATGCACTGATGAATCGTTTTAGCAGACCTCGGACTCGCTTGTCATGGCTCATCTTATGATTTTTTTGGCGAGCCCTGTAGCAGCTGCCGAGCCTGCGAGGCTGCGTTCGGCGGCGAAGCCGTCGCAAACCCTGCATGCAAGGTTTTCCTGACACACCACGATATCCGATTACACGACGGCTTCGCCGCCGAACGCAGCCTCGCGGGCTCGGCAGCTGCTACGGGGCGATCTTTTGCCCCTGAAAACACACAAGTAACGATCCCCCGGTTAAACTTCACGCTCTTTCTGAAGGAGTTCATATGAGTTATTACCAGCCGGGCATTCTCGCCACCCCTGTTCCGCCTCAAGCTCGTCATATGTTCTTCGCCCTTGAATCCGCCGAGGCACTGCCGGCTGCGCTGGATAACCTGATGCGCCTGGTGGACGGAAAGTCGGCGGTCGTCGGTTTCGGTGAATCCCTGGTCAAGGCGCTGCACGCGCAGATCGACGGGCTGCGCGTTTTTCCTGCGCTGGTTGGTGTCGGCGTCGACAATCCGTCGACCCAACACGCGCTCTGGTGCTGGCTGCACGGTGTTGACCGTGGCGAACTGCTCAATCGCAGTCATGCGATCGAAGCCGCGCTGGCACCGGCCCTGCGTCTGGTGCAGATGAACGAAACCTTCCGCCACATGAGCGGCCATGACCTGACCGGTTACGAAGACGGCACCGAAAACCCTCACGACGAAGCGGCTGTGGCCGCCGCATTGTTGAGCGAAGGCGCGGACGGTCTGGTCGGTGGCAGCTTCGCCGCGATCCAGCAGTGGCAGCATGACTTGAAAGGCTTCCACGCAATGCCGTCCCATGAGAAGGACAACATCATGGGCCGTCGCCTGAGCGACAACGAAGAACTCGACGACGCGCCGATCTCCGCCCACGTCAAACGCACCGCCCAGGAAAGTTTCACACCCGAAGCCTTCGTGGTCCGTCGCTCGATGCCGTGGATCGAAGGCGATCGTGCCGGCCTGATGTTCCTGGCTTTCGGTTTTTCCCTCGATGCGTTCGAGTCCCAGCTGCGGCGCATGAGCGGTCTGGAAGACGGCATCACCGACGGCTTGTATCGCATCAGCCGACCGATCACCGGCGGCTACTACTGGTGCCCACCACTCAAGGATGGTCGCCTCGACCTGCGCGCACTGCGCATCGGCTAAACCTCAAGGAGTGTCTATGAACGTGGTGCGCTGGGGCATGATTGGGTGCGGCAGTGTGGCCGAGCGCAAAAGCGGGCCGGCGTTCTACAAGGCGCCCGGCTCGGCGCTGGTGGCGGTGATGGGTCGGCGTCTGGAGGCGGTGACCGATTACGCCGCGCGCCACGGCATTGCCCGGGTCTACACCGACGCCGAAGCCCTGATCAATGACCCCGAGGTGGACGCGGTGTACATCGCCACGCCACCCGACAGCCATCACGCTTACAGCCTGCAAGTGGCTGCCGCCGGCAAACATTGCTGCGTCGAAAAACCGATGTCGCTGAGCGCCGGGCAAAGCCGTGAGATGCAAAAGGCCTTTGCCGAGGCTGGATTGCATCTGTTCGTTTCCTACTACCGACGCTCGTTGCCGCGCTTCCAGCAAGTGCGGCAATGGCTTGCCCAAGGGCGGATCGGCGACGTCCGACACCTGACCTGGACGCTGACCAAAGCGCCTTCACCGTTCGACCTTGGCGGCACAAACAACTGGCGCACCGACCCGGCGATTGCCGGCGGGGGTTACTTCGCCGACCTCGCCAGTCATGGCTTCGACTTGTTCCAGTACCTGGTCGGTGACATCGTCGAGGTTGCCGGTTTCACCGCACACCAGGCTGGCCTCTATGCCGCCGAAGATGCCGTCAGCGCCAGTTGGCGGTTTGCCTCCGGGGCGTTGGGCATGGGTTGTTGGAATTTCGTGGCGGACCGTCGCGAGGACCGGGTAGAGGTGATCGGCAGCCAAGGCCGGATCAGCTTTTCTGTGTTCGACGAACACCCGGTACAGCTTGAAGCCGAGGAACACCTCAGCCTGCACATCGAACATCACGAACACATCCAGTGGCACCACGTGCTGGGCATGAACGCCCACATCCGTGGCGAAACGCAGCACCCGGCGCTGGCCGAGCAAGCGTTGAAAACCGATTGGGTGATGGATCAGATCCTGAAACGGACTTGAGTACCTACCGCAAACATCGTCTGGTGTAGCAGCTGCGGAGCTCGCGAGGCTGCGTTCGGCGGCGAAGCCGTCGTGAAATCAGACATCACGGAGTGTCAGGAAAACCTTGCATACAGGGTTTGCGACGGCTTCGCCGCCGAACGCAGCCTCGCGAGCTCGACAGCTGCTACGTATGCACGGTGAGCGAATCTAACCTTATGCCCAAACAATATTTCTCAACCCCCGCACCCCTCTCTAAGATCACGTCATAACTCGTTATAACAAGTGATCTGCCATGACCGATAACGTTCTTTCTCTCAGCCCTCTTTCTCTGAACAGCATCCCGCTGCACACCCAACTGCGCGATGTGCTTCGCGCCCGGATTCTCGACGGCGAATACCCGCAAGACAGCCAGATGCCCTCCGAAAGCGAGCTCGGCACTTTGTTCAAAGTCAGCCGCATCACCGTGCGCCAGGCCCTCGGCGATCTGCAGAAAGAAGGGCTGATCTTCAAGATTCACGGCAAGGGCACGTTCGTGGCCAAACCGAAAACCTTCCAGAACGTCAGCACGCTGCAAGGCCTGGCCGAGTCCATGACCGGTCGCGGCTACGAGGTGATCAACCGCCTGCGCAGCTTCAAATTTATTCCTGCCGACAAACTCGTCGCCGAACGTTTACAGGTAGCCGAAGGCGAGACTGTGGCGCAGATCAAACGCGTGCGGCTGATCAACCGCGAACCGATCTCGCTGGAAATCACGTATCTGCCCAAGGCCATCGGCGAGCGGCTGGAGAAGGCCGATCTAGTAACACGCGATATTTTTCTGATCCTGGAAAACGACTGCGGCCTGGCCCTCGGGCACGCCGATCTGGCCATCGACGCGGTGCTGGCCGACAGCGACCTGACCCAGGCGCTGAACGTTGAACCCGGCTCGCCGATCATGCGCATCGAGCGTCTGACCCATAGCGCCAATGGCCAGCCTCTGGACTTCGAACACCTTTACTACCGCGGCGATGCGTTCCAGTACCGCTTGCGAATCGACCGGCAAAAAGGGGATCAGGCATGACCCACTGTTCTATCACCAGAAGCACTCTGGAACAGGAATACGACATCGTCGTGATCGGCGGCGGCACTGCCGGGCCGATGGCGGCGATCAAGGCCAAGGAGCGCAACCGCGATCTGCGCGTGCTGTTGATCGACAAGGCCAACGTCAAACGCAGCGGCGCGATCAGCATGGGCATGGACGGGTTGAACAACGCGATCATTCCCGGGCACTCGACACCGGAGCAATACACCAAGGAAATCACCATCGCCAACGACGGCATCGTCAATCAAGCGGCGGTGTATGCCTATGCGACCCACAGCTTCGAGACGATCGAGCAATTGGACCGTTGGGGTGTGAAATTCGAGAAGGACGAAACCGGCGATTACGCGGTCAAGAAAGTCCACCACATGGGCGCTTACGTGCTGCCAATGCCGGAAGGGCACGACATCAAGAAAGTCTTGTACCGCCAACTGAAACGGGCGCGGGTGAGCATCACTAATCGGCTGGTCTGCACCCGGTTGCTGACGGACGAAGAGGGCGCGGTCAACGGTGTGATGGGCTTCGATTGCCGCACGGCTGACTTCCATGTGATCAAGGCCAAAGCGGTGATCCTGTGCTGCGGCGCCGCCGGGCGTCTGGGCTTGCCGTCTTCGGGTTACCTGATGGGCACTTACGAAAATCCCACCAATGCCGGCGACGGTTACGCCATGGCTTATCACGCCGGGGCTGAACTGGCGAACCTCGAATGCTTTCAGATCAACCCGCTGATCAAGGATTACAACGGCCCGGCCTGCGCCTACGTCACCGGCCCGTTGGGTGGCTACACCGCTAACAACAAGGGCGAACGCTTCATCGAGTGCGACTACTGGAGTGGGCAGATGATGTGGGAGTTTCACCAGGAACTCGAAAGCGGCAACGGCCCGGTGTTCCTCAAACTCGATCATCTGGCCGAAGAAACCATCCAGAACATCGAAGAGATCCTGCACAGCAACGAACGCCCGAGTCGCGGCCAGTTTCACGCCAATCGCGGCACCGATTACCGCACGCAGATGGTCGAGATGCACATCTCCGAAATCGGTTTTTGCAGCGGTCATTCGGCGTCCGGGGTGTGGGTCAATGAGAAGGCCGAGACGTCGGTGAAGGGTTTGTACTCGGCGGGTGACATGGCGGCGGTGCCGCACAACTACATGCTCGGCGCGTTCACCTATGGCTGGTTTGCCGGCAGCAACGCGGCGGACTTTGTCGCCGGGCGCGAGTTTTCCGCGCTGGATGCGGATCAGATCGAAACAGAAAAGACTCGGGTTTACGCACCGCTGGACCGCGAACACGGTCTGCCACCGGCTCAAGTCGAGTACAAGCTGCGGCGTTTTGTGAACGACTATCTGCAACCGCCGAAAGTGACCAGGAAGATGCAAATCGGCCTGCAACGCTTCAGTGATATTCAGCGCGATCTGGATCAGATCAAGGCCCACAACGCCCACGAGCTGATGCGCGCGATGGAAGTCAGCATGATTCGCGACTGCGCCGAAATGGCCGCCCGCGCTTCGCTGTTCCGCGCCGAAAGTCGCTGGGGGCTTTACCACTATCGGGTCGACCACCCGCAACGCAACGACAATGAATGGTTCTGCCATTGCCATCTGAAGAAGGGCGATGACGGCGCGATGACCAGTTTCAAGAAAGCCGTCGAGCCTTACATCATCCCGCTGAACGCCGATGAAATGCAGGCCTACGACCGGCTGCGGGTCGGTGCCTTTGCTGCCTGAGCATCACCCAAGAGAGAAACTGCCAATGGCCTATCAACCCCAGGAAATCTTCTTCCGCTCCAACGCCCCCGTCACGGTCGACGAGGACAAATGCATCGCCCACAAAGGTTGCACCGTGTGCGTCGACGTCTGCCCGATGGACCTGCTGGCGATCAACCCGGCCACGCAAAAGGCCTACATGGCGTTCGATGAATGCTGGTACTGCATGCCGTGTGAGAAGGACTGCCCGACCGGGGCGGTGAAGGTCGAAATACCCTATCTGTTGCGCTGACTGACAGGACGCCATCGCGAGCCTGCTCGCGAAGAGGCCAGCCCAGACACCCACAAAGCCCTGAAAACCCACTGCCGCGATTTGCCCTATGACCTCTCTATTCGATGTAACCGAGAACGACGACATCCTTGCCCTGCAACCGCGCCTGACCGATGACGACCCTGGCGTGCGCCGCATTGCCCTGATCGAGTTGGCCGACCTCGAAGAGGCGGATGGCTTGCTGTGGCTGGTCAATCGACTGGCCGAAGACCCGACCGAAGAAGTGCGCGCCGAAGCGGCGCGATTGCTGGAAGCCTGGGAAGATGAACCGGTGGTCGAAGCGCTGTGCCAGGCGCTGACCGACTCATCGCTGGCGGTGCAGTCTGCCGCTGCGCAAAGCCTTAGCCTGCTCAAGAGCGAAGCAGCGGGGCGGGTGATTCTGCCGTGGACCGGGCATGCCGACATCAGCGTGCGCGTCGCGGCTTTCAGGGCCTTGCGCGAGTTGCGTTTTTCCGAGGCTGCTTGCGCGGCATTGTCAGCGTTGGACGATAGGGACGCCCATGTCCGGCGTGAAGCGGTCGGCGTACTCGGCTGGCTCAAACAGCTCGATGCCTTGCCGGCCCTGGCCCGACTCGCCAGCCATGACCCGGACACCGAAGTCCGCCGCGCCGCCACCGGCGCCCTAGGCCTGGCGTCTGACGCACAAGTGCTGCCGGCGCTGCGTCAGGCATTGCAGGACCAAGCCTGGCAAGTGCGCGAAGAAGCCGCCACCACATTGGGCAAAGTCGGACATGCCGACGCTGGTTCTGCCTTGGTCGAAGCCTTGAGCGATGATTACTGGCAAGTCCGCCTGCGCGCCACCCGCAGCCTTGGCCGTTTGCGTTACGTACCGGCCCTCGAAGCGTTGACCGAAACCCTCGGCCATCGCATCAGCAATTTGCGCAAGGAAGCTGCCCTGGCCCTTGGCGAATTGAACGATCCAGGCGCCATCGCCGCATTGCAGGCGGCGCAAGACGATGGCGACCCGGAAGTGCGCAAAGCCGTGCGCATTGCCTTGAGTCAGCTGCAATGAACCCGCTGGCGATTGGTAATTCCCAGGGTAAACAACAATTGCGCCTGAACTGGCCGGATGGCCGTGAGCAGGTCCTCGATCACACCGAACTGCGCCGCCAATGTCCGTGTTCGCAATGCCGGGCATTTCGGTTGCAGGGCCTTACGGTGAAAGTGAATGAGCGCATCCGCGTGGTCGAACTCAATGCCCAGGGCTACGGCCTGCAACTCATCTTCAGCGACGGCCACGAACGCGGCATCTACCCGTGGCCCTACCTCTCCGGGCTAACCCCAGCCCTGTAGGAGCGAGGCTTGCCCGCGAAGGCGTTTTACCTGACACACCGCCTTCGCGGGCAAGCCTCGCTCCTACAAGTGCTTGTCAGGAAAAACCCAAAAGAGTACAAATGTACTCCATGACGACTTTAACTCCCCGCCGTACCGCCATCCTGACCTTCATCCGCGATCGAATCGCCGAACACGGTCAGCCCCCGAGCCTCGCTGAAATCAGCGAGGCCTTTGGCTTCGCGTCCCGTAGCGTGGCGCGCAAGCACGTGCTGGCGCTGACCGAAGCCGGTTTTATCGAGGTCAATGCGCATCAGGCGCGCGGCATCCGGCTGTTGAATCAACCGCCGCGGCCCGAACTGCTGGATGTTCCGGTACTCGGTCGAGTGGCGGCAGGTGCCCCGATCGGTGCCGATGCCGAGGTCCACAGCCGTTTGCTGCTTGATCCGTCGATCTTCTCGCGGCTACCGGATTACATGCTGCGGGTGCAGGGCGATTCGATGATCGAGGACGGCATTCTCGATGGCGATCTGGTGGGCGTGCGGCGCAATCCCGAAGCGGTCAACGGCCAGATCGTCGTGGCGCGGCTCGACGGCGAAGTCACCATCAAGCGTTTCGAGCGAGTCGGCGATTCTGTTCGCCTGTTACCACGCAATCCAGCTTACAAACCGATCATTGTTCGAGCCGATCAGGATCTGGCCATCGAAGGTGTGTTCTGCGGTCTGGTGAGGCAAGGGTGATGGGCGCCGTCGTTGCGTTGGATACGCTGTTCAATGGCGGCCAGGTCTGGAAGGGCCGGCCTGCGCCACCGGCCGTCAGCCCGCAACCCACCGGGCATGCGGCGCTGGATGCGGCATTGCCCACGGGCGGGTGGCCGGAAGCGGCGCTGACTGAAATCCTGCTGGCCGGGCAGGGCGTGGGTGAGTTGCAACTGGTGTGGCCGGCGCTGGCGCGGCTGTCGGCGGCAGAGGAGCGCATCGTACTGGTGGCACCGCCTTACGTGCCGTATCCCCAGGCCTGGCAGAACGCCGGGGTCGATCTGCGGCAACTGTCGATCATCCACGCCAGCGAGCGCGATGCGCTGTGGGCGGCGGAACAATGCCTGCGTTCGGGCAGTTGCGGGGCGGTGTTGTGCTGGCCGCACAAGGCCGATGATCGAGCGTTGCGACGGTTGCAGGTGGCGGCGGAAACCGGCCAGACCCTGGCGTTCGCCTATCGTGCACTCAGTGAAGCCATCAACCCGTCGCCAGCGGCCCTGCGCATCGCCATCGACGCCAAACCTGCGCAATTGCGGGTGCTCAAGTGCCGGGGCGGGCTGGCCCGTTCGGCGCCGATTGCCTTTGCCGTCGGGCATTGAGGTTGCCATGCGCTGGGTTTGCATTCTCTTTCCGCAATTGGCGCTGGACGCGGTACTGCGTCAGCGCCCCGACCCCGATGAGCCGCTGGCATTGCTGACCGGCCCGGCCCAGCGTCGGGTGCTGCAGGCGGTCAACGGTTCGGCGCGGGCGCTGGGCTTGCGTCCGGGCCAGTCGATGACCGCCGCTCAGGCCCTGAGCAAAGGGTTTGTCACCGCCGAATACGATGCTGCCGAGATCGAGCACTGGCAGCAGTTCCTGGCTGCCTGGGCCTATCGGTTCAGCTCTCAGGTCAGCGTGCATTACCCGCGCGCCGTGGTGTTTGAAATCGAATCCAGCCTGGGTTTGTTCGGGCCCTGGCCGCAGTTCGAGGCGCGGTTGCGGGCCGAACTCGGCGAGCTGGGGTTTCGTCACCGGATTGTCGCCGCGCCCAATCCGGTGGCGGCGCGGGTGCTGGCCAACGTTTATGACGGTCTGGTGGTGCCGGACAATGAAGCTTTGCAGCGCCACCTCGGGCAGTTGCCCGTCGACCGGATCGCCCTGGAGCCAAGCGTTGCCACGGCATTGTCGCGCATGGGGCTGCGCACCTTGAGTCAGGTGCAGGCGCTGCCACGACATAGCCTGGCCCGGCGTTTCGAGGCCCAGGTGCTCAAGCATCTGGACACCCTGTTCGGCGAGCGACGGCTGGCGCTGGCGTTTTACCTGCCGCCGGACCGTTTCGATGTGCGCATCGAACTCAACTTCGATGTGCAATCCCATCAGGCGTTGCTGTTTCCGTTGCGCAGGCTGACCGGCGATCTGGCGGCGTTCCTCTGCGGGCGGGACAGCGGTGTGCAGCGTTTTGACCTGCACCTGGAACATGCCGGGTTGCCAGACACGCTGATCAAGGTCGGCCTGCTCAGTGCCGAGCGCGATCCGGCGATGCTGTTCGAACTGGCCCGGGGGCGTCTGGAACAAGTTCAGGTCGAGGCGCCGGTGCGCGGTTTTCGTCTGCGCGCTGAAGAGCTACCGGCCTTTGTGCCTCAGTACCAGGAACTGTTCGACGATCGTCCGCAGCAATCCTTGTCTTGGGAGCAACTGCGCGAACGCTTGCGCGCACGGCTAGGGGATGACGCGGTGCAAGGCTTGCGGTTCCAGGCTGATCACCGGCCGGAATGCGCGTGGCAGGCCAGTGTCGACAGCCAGATTTGTGGGGTGCTGCCTGCCGTGCAACGCCCAGGCTGGTTGCTGACCGAACCGCAGGCAGTACACGAAGGTTCGACGCGCATCCTCATGGGGCCGGAACGCATCGAGTCGGGCTGGTGGGACGGCGACGACGTGCGCCGCGATTACTACTTGATCGAAACCCGTTCCGGCCAGCAGGGCTGGGCCTATCGAGCGGTGGGTGAAGACGGTCCGCTGTGGCTGCAAGGCTGGTTCGCATGAGTATCGATTATGCCGAGCTGCACTGCCTGTCGAACTTCAGTTTCCAGCGCGGTGCTTCCAGTGCGCTTGAGCTTTTTCAACGGGCGAAAAAGCAGGGCTATCAAGCGCTGGCGATCACCGACGAATGCACCCTGGCGGGTATCGTCCGTGCCTGGCAGGCGGCCAAGACCGTGGAGCTGCCGCTGATCATCGGCAGTGAAATACGCATCGAAGACGGCCCGAAACTGGTACTGCTGGTGGAAAACCTTGAGGGTTATCAAACCCTGTGCCGCCTGATTACCCGCGCCAGACGGCGCACGCAGAAAGGCCAGTATCAGGTGCTGCGGGAGGATTTCGGCGAGCCGTTGCCAGGACTGTTGGCGTTGTGGGTGCCGGACGCCGTCGATGACTTTGAGCAGGGCCACTGGCTGAAGCAGACCTTCGCCGAGCGACTGTGGCTGAGCATTCAGTTACATCGCGGACAGGATGACACCCGGCGACTGGCGGCGCTGCTGACCCTGGCGCGGGAACTGCGGATCCCGGCGGTGGCCAGCGGCGATGTGCACATGCACGCTCGCGGCCGGCGTGCCTTGCAGGACACCATGACCGCGATCCGCCATCACCTGCCGGTGGCCGAAGCCGGGTTGCGTCTGCACCCTAACGGTGAACGGCATTTGCGCAGCCTCGACGCCTTGCGCGATCTCTATCCGCAGGCCCTGCTCGACGAAACGCTGAACATCGCCCGCCGCTGCACGTTCGACCTCAGTCAGTTGCGTTATCAATATCCCCGGGAACTGGTGCCTGAAGGTCACACGGCCACGTCCTGGCTGCGGGCGTTGGCTGAAAAGGGTGTTCGGTGGCGCTGGGAAAAAGGTCCTAAAGCCGAAGTGTTGGTGCAGATCGACAAGGAACTGCAGCTGATTGCCGAGTTGGGGTACGAAAGCTACTTCCTGACGGTTCACGACATTGTGAATTTCGCCCGCGAGCAACGCATTCTCTGTCAGGGGCGCGGTTCTGCCGCCAACTCGGCGGTGTGCTTCGTGCTGGGGATCACGGAGATCGATCCGGAGCGGAGCACGCTGCTGTTCGAGCGTTTTCTCTCCAAAGAACGCAACGAACCGCCAGACATTGACGTCGATTTCGAACACGAGCGACGTGAAGAAGTCCTGCAATACGTGTTTCAGCGTTATGGCCGGACGCGTGCGGCGCTGACGGCGGTGGTCAGCACTTACCATGGTGCCGGCGCAGTCCGCGATGTGGCCAAGGCACTGGGTTTGCCGCCGGATCAGGTCAACGCCCTGGCCGACTGTTGCGGCCACTGGAGTGATCAGGCACCGCCCGTCGAGCGCCTGCGTGAAGGTGGTTTCGATCCCGACAGCCCGGTGTTGCGCCGGGTGCTGAGCCTGACCCAACAATTGATCGGTTTCCCCCGACACCTGTCCCAGCACCCTGGCGGTTTCGTGATTTCGGAGCAGCCCCTGGACAGCCTGGTGCCAGTGGAAAACGCCGCCATGGCCGAGCGCACCATTATCCAGTGGGACAAGGACGATCTGGATGCGGTCGGGTTGCTCAAGGTCGATATCCTTGCGTTGGGCATGCTCAGCGCGATTCGTCGTTGTTTCGATCTGCTGCGTCGGCACCGTGGCCGTGACCTGAGTCTGGCAACGGTGCCGGCCGAAGACCCGCAAACCTACGAGATGATTGGCCATGCGGACACCATCGGGGTGTTCCAGATCGAATCCCGGGCACAGATGTCGATGTTGCCGAGGCTCAAGCCCAAGAATTTCTACGATCTGGTGATCGAGGTGGCGATCGTTCGTCCGGGGCCGATTCAAGGCGGGATGGTGCATCCCTATCTGCGGCGGCGTAAGGGCGAAGAAGAGGTGGTCTATCCGTCGAAAGAACTCGAAGTAGTGCTCAAACGCACCTTGGGCGTGCCACTGTTCCAGGAACAGGTGATGCAGATCGCAATCGTCGCCGCCGACTACAGCCCCGGCGAGGCCGATCAATTGCGTCGCTCCATGGCCGCCTGGAAACGCCACGGCGGACTGGAACCGCACAAGGAGCGCCTGGCGGACGGAATGAAGAAAAACGGCTACACGGCGGAGTTCGCCGCGCAGATCTTCGAGCAGATCAAAGGCTTCGGCAATTACGGCTTTCCCGAATCCCACGCCGCCAGTTTCGCCTTGTTGACTTATGCCAGTTGCTGGTTGAAATGCCACGAGCCGGCGGCCTTCGCCTGTGCGTTGATCAATAGCTGGCCCATGGGTTTCTACAGCCCGGACCAGATTCTTCAGGACGCCCGCCGGCATCATTTGCAGATTCGCCCGGTGGACGTGCGGGCCAGTGACTGGGATTGCAGCCTGGAACCGATCACCGGCGCGCAGCCGGCCATTCGCATGGGGTTGCGGATGATCAAAGGCTTTCGCGAGGACGATGCCAGGCGTATTGAAGTCGCACGGTCGAAAGGGACGTTTGCCGACATCGCCGACCTTGGCGAACGGGCGCGACTCGATGCTCGCGCCCAGGAGCAACTGGCCGATGCCGGTGCGTTGCGCGGGTTGGCCGGTGACCGGCATCGGGCGCGCTGGGAGGTGGCGGGGGTGCAGAAGCAGCTCGGCTTGTTTGCCGGTTTGCCGAGTCAGGAAGAGCCGGCGGTGTCTCTGCCCAAACCCACCGTGGGCGAGGACCTGCAAGCCGATTACAACAGTGTTGGCACCACCCTCGGTCCGCATCCGCTGGCTTTGCTGCGGGGTGAATTGAAAGCCCGGCGTTGCCGCAGTTCGAAAGAGCTTATGGATGTCGAGCACGGCCGACCGGTCAGCGTCGCCGGATTGGTCACCGGCCGGCAACGTCCAGGCACCGCCAGCGGTGTGACCTTCGTGACGCTTGAAGACGAGTTCGGCAACGTCAACGTGGTGGTCTGGCGTGACTTGGCCGAACGGCAACGGCAGGTATTGGTCGGCTCGCAATTGCTCAAGGTCGATGGGCGCTGGGAAAAGGAAGGCGAGGTGCGGCATCTCATCGCCGGGCGCTTGAGCGACCTGAGTTTCTTGCTCGACGGCATCCATGTGCGCAGCCGGGATTTTCGCTGACCTGCGACATTCAGCTATACCTATGAAACCATTGGCGTCGGCAGTGCTCGAAACAAACGGGCACGCACCGACTCTCGCCGTTGCACTGCCTGAACACATGTCATTCACAAGACATAGGCCAGTCGATGCAGTTTCTAGACAATAGCCACGGATGTACCGGCTGGAGCGGTGAAATGGCCGGACGCATTCGCGCGTTCGACTGGAGCCTGACCGAGCTCGGGCGCATCGATACCTGGCCCGGGAGCCTGTGCAGCGCGGTGCAGTTATTACTCGCCTCACCCCTGCCGATGGTGATGCTGTGGGGCCGGCCCGGTTACATGATCTATAACGATGCCTACTCCAGATTTGCCGGTGGGCGCCATCCTTACCTGCTGGGTTCCCCGGTGGAATTGGGCTGGCCAGAGGTCGCCGAATTCAATCGGCATGTAGTGGATACCTGCCTTGCGGGCGGTACCTTGTCCTATCACAACAAAGCCCTGGTGCTGTTGCGTGATGGCGTACCCGAAGACGTCTGGATGGATCTTTACTACAGTCCCGTCGCCGATGATGACGGGCACCCCGCCGGGGTCATGGCGATGGTGGTCGACACCACTGATCATGTGATTTCCGAGCGCCGCCGCCAGGAAGCCGAAAGCGCTTATCGCGCCGACAATGAAAGAGTTCGCCTCGCGCTCAATGCCGGGGCTTTGCTCGGCTCGTTCGTCTGGGACATCAAGGCTGATGTGCTGTCTGCCGATGAACGCTTCGCCCGCACGTTTTCCTACCCGCCCGACCAGAACCTGGCCAACCTGCCACCCCTCATCGCTGAAATGCAGATTCATCCCGACGACCGTAGTTGGGTTCAGGAACGGATCAATCAGTCGGTGGAAACCGGCATCCCCTATAACGCCGAATACCGGGTTCTGCGGCCCGATGGCAGTTACCTGTGGGTGCTGGCCAGCGGGTGTTGCGAGTTCGATGAGCAAGGTGAGGCGTTCCGCTTTCCCGGGGTGTTGATTGACATCCACGAACGCAAGACCGCCGAAGAGTCGTTGCTCAAATTCACCCGCAACCTGGAGCAGCGAGTCGCCGACGAAGTCGAAGCGCGGCTGGCGGCCGAAGAGCAGTTGCGCCAGTCACAGAAACTCGAAGCCATCGGCGGTCTCACCGGCGGTGTGGCCCATGACTTCAATAACCTGTTGCAAGTCATCGCCGGCAACCTGCATTTGCTGGCGCGTCACGAGCCCGACAATGCCAACGTGCAACGCCGGGTCAGTGCATCGATTGCCGCGGTCGAGCGCGGTGCCAAACTGTCGTCGCAATTGCTCGCGTTTGCCCGTCGTCAGCCTTTGTCGCCGGCGGTGTGCGATCCACGGCAGATCTTCGAAGGACTGGGGGAATTGTTGCAGCGGGCGCTGGGGGAGACTATCCAGATCAAGGTGACGGCGCCTGACCATCCATGGCATCTCTACGTGGACCGCAATCAACTCGAAAACGCCATTCTCAACCTGGCGATCAACGCTCGAGACGCCATGAGCGGCGAGGGGACCATTGCCCTGAGCGCCGAGAACATTGCTCTCGACCGCAAGTTTTGCGCAGGCAAAGGCATCGTCGCCGGCGACTATGTTTGCGTCGCGGTGGCTGACACAGGGGTCGGCATGCCGCCTCAAGTGCTCGCCCAAGCCTTCGAACCGTTTTTTACCACCAAGGCCGACGGCCAGGGTACCGGCCTGGGTTTGAGCATGGTGTTCGGTTTCGTCAAACAGAGCGGTGGGCACATAGAGATTTCCAGCGTCGTCGGGCAGGGCACTCGGGTGCAACTGTATTTCCCGCGCAGCTTGCGTTCGTTGCCCGGTGAAACAACGCGCCATGATCCGCAGCACCGGGGCGGGCACGAAACCATTCTGGTGGTCGAGGACAACGAAGCGGTGCGTGGCTCGGCGGTCGACTTGTTGTGTGAAGAGGGCTATCAGGTGCTGACCGCGGCCAACGGTGACCTGGCCATGCAGATGTTGCTGGATGGCGTGGCGGTGGACCTGATCTTCACCGATGTGGTCATGCCCGGTCTGATCAAAAGTTCGGACCTGGCCGCCTGGGCCAAGGTGCAGAATCCCCCGGTGGCGGTGCTGTTTACCTCCGGCCACACCCGGGACATTATTTCGCGCAATCACCAGCTCAGCCCCGACACTTATCTGCTGAGCAAGCCTTATGGCCCTGAAGCGCTGTTGAGTAAGATCCGCAACGTGTTGGGTGGTTGAGACCTGTAGGCTGTAATGCGATCCGCCCCTGTAGGAGCGAGGCTTGCCCGCGAACAAGACCCCGCGGGGTGTAATCAGGTATCCCGCGCCATTGTTCTTCGCGGGCAAGTCGGATCGCCGCACCGCTCGCTCCTACAGGGGGCTAACTGACCGATATAAAGGATTATTTATCGGGATGAGCCGCCTGGAGTTTTTTCGCCATATCCAGGTGTTTTTCCAGCGCTGGCAACATTTTTTGGGCAAAGGCCTTGAGTTCGGCAGCGCCTTTGGTCTTGTCGTCCGTCACTGTGTTGGCTTGTTTTTTGAACCGTTCAATCGTTTCTTCGTGAGCCTTCACCTGATTGTTGGCATAGGCCGTATCGAAGGATTCATCGCGCAAGTCGAGAATTTTTTCCTTGGCCTGTTTGACCACCGTCGTCGTGTCCGGCATCTCGATGTCATGCTTTTTCGCCAGGGCCGCCAGTTCTTCATTGGCTTTGGAATGATCAGTGACCATCATATTGGCGAACGCCTTGACGTCGGCCGATGAGCTTTTTTCCAGGGCCAGTTTGCTGGTCTCGACTTCCGCGATGCCACCCTCGGCCGCGTCATCGACGAAGTCGTTGGAAGTGGCGGCAAAAGCCGTGCCCATGCTGGTGCTCAAGGCTACGGCCAGGGCGAGGTGACGCAGATTGAATCCGTCCATCGGTCATTCTCCACACAGGTTTTTATGGGGCGATCCGAGTGATCGTTAATCAATTGAGGTCATCTTTCGAACAAAGGTTTTATCGCATTTGCGACAGGACGACGAACGGACACCGCTGGTCTGATAGACGGTCGACAGAACACCCCAAGCAAGGCCATTCTGATACCTGGTGAACGCAATCGATCGCGTTTGCTACCGATTAACAAACGGAGGTGTTCCATGCCGGTGACTCATGACCTTTATCAGGATTTGCGCTGCACGAAGGAAGAGATCCAGCAAAAACGCACCAAGGATCCGTTACTGGATTCACTGCTCAACAAGTACTCCCAGACGGACGCGGAAGTGTTGAAAGCCGAGTCCGCACTATCGAATGCACTTAGCGATGACGAACTCAAGAAGCTCAAGGAGAAGCGCGTGGAGTTCAAGAAGAAGATCGTTGAACGACTCCAGACGCCGTCCTGACATCCGTATCAAGTCACCGATGACCGGTGACTGAAAAATTGGAACGGGGATAAATACCGGCACCTCGAACGATCAGAGCCGACTTTGCGGCCCATGCGAGGTGCCCCATGCCCGATCCAACCTTTCCCCAAAAAGATAAGTACCCCAGCGAAGAACAGGGCGGCTACGATCCGATTCCGACACATCCCGAACCCTTGAGCCCGGGACGCACCACCGTCAACCCCGAGGATGAACCGGGCATCGATGAATTGCCGGACAATGAGGGCATAACGCCTCTGGAACAGGATGACGTCACTGACATCGACCCGGAGCGAGTGCGCGAAGAGACAGACAATTCGGTACGCGATGGTGAGATGGATCCGCGTTGATTCAAGATCGAAAGATCGTCCGAACGCGGCCCGAGCCTTCGGCAGCTCCTACATTGATCGTGTGCACCGTGATCTTGCGGATGCACCCGAACCCGTAGGAGCTGCCGAAGGCTGCGATCTTTTTTTGCCGCCACGCCCTATTTCAATGCCGTACTCAACGGCAACCGCGCCATGTGCCGCGCTTTCAGCGAGCCCAGATACAACCAGTCCCCGTATTCACGCACGGTGGTGATGGGTGAGTAGTTGCCGCTACTGGCGTCCTGCAGATTGGCAATCACTTTACCGTCGAGGTCCAGGCCGAGGGCGAAGGCGCGTTCCTCCACTGGTTTGGGCAGAACCGTCATCGCGCGCACGATCATCTTGCGTACCAGAGGGTAGGGCGCCGTGGCGTCGAGCAGTGCATTGCGCGGTGCATACAGAGCCACCCAGAAACGGTCGCGGCCATTGAAGGCCAGGTTGTCCGGCAGCCCCGGCAAATTGTCGATGAACAGATCGTGGGTCCCGGCTTTCGGCCCGGTCAGCCAATAGCGGCTGATGCGATAGGCGCCGGTTTCGTTGACCAGCACAAACGCATCGTCAGGCCCCAGGGTCACACCGTTGGCGAACTCCAGCTTATCCAGCAAGACCGTCGTCGTGCCGGTCTGGAAGTCATAACGCAGCAATCGACCGTCGCCGCCGTGCTCGATGATCGCCTCGCCATCGTTGCCGTAACCCCAACGGCTGGAAGCATCGCTGAAATAGGCGTAATGCCCGGACTTGTCGATGACCACGTCATCGGTAAAGCCGAAGGGCACGTTATTGGCCGTGGTGCTCAATGCAATTACACGGCCTTGAGCATCGAGCGACAGCAACCCCTTGACCCCATCGGCGATCACCAGCAAACCATTGGGATGACGGGCCAGGCCCAATGGCCTGCCACCGGTATCGGCCAGCACCTTGGTGGTTTTGCCGTCGAGGCTGGTGCTAATCAACCGGCCGTCATGCAAGCCGGTGATGAGGACGTCTTCCTCCAGCAGCAACGCCTCCGGACCGTCGATGTCAGCGGCGCCGACACGTTCCACGCCTTTGAGGCGCTGATTGTCTGTGTAGATGCCATCGATGAGGGAGGGCGCCGGTGACGGCGTCCAGGCGATCGGCTGGACTTTGGTGGGTAATAACAACAGGAAGCCGCCAATCACAATGATCAACAGCAACAATAAATGCCGAACCTTGAGGGCTCTTTTCACACGGTGACTCCTGTCAGTGCCAGATGTTTTTGCGCCATCTCGCGTAACGCCAGCATCGATTGCGCCGATTCACGCTCGATGCGCCGCTTGAGTAACAATCGATTGGCGATGCGCATCAGCACACCGCTGAAGCAATACTCCAGGGTGCGGACAAACCGCGTGCCATCGCCCTCTGCCTCACACTCGTAAGTCACCACCAATGACAGCCCATGATCGCCTTGGGCCCGAGCGCACCAGCGGCGACCGGGCAAGTATTCGTCGACCTCCCAACTCAAATGACCCTCACGCCCACCGGCCCGAATGTCTTCCTCGAACCGCGCCCCCGCATATAACGGGCCGCTCTGGCCATCGACCTTGAGGGAGGACGGATGCCACTCCGGCCAACGGGTCGCGGTGCTGGCGTAGGCGAGCACGGCGATCGGATTTCCAGCGATGTCGACTACGTGCTGCAGGCGGGTCATAGGCGCTCTCATCAGGTGCGGAGGTACTTGCTCCGGTTCCCAGTACAGGGTGCCGAACAGGTAGTCCATCAGTGGAAACACGATATTGAAATTGCGCTCCTGCATCAGCTCGCGGCGATGGTGCAGTGCGTGCAGACGGCGCATCTGGCGAATCCAGGGCAGACGCGTCAGCGGGTTGCCGGGTGGTAGATGTTCGCAAGCGTGGAACACTTCATAGGTCAGGTAACCGAGGACCATGCAGCCGCCGAACAGCCCCGCGACGTTGCCGTTGAGCTGAGCCAGCAGCCACCACGCGGGCGCGGTGATGACGAAGGTATGCAACACAATCAGCCAGGCCGGAAACAGAATCACCCGCCAGTCGCGGGCACTGTCGTAGGTCATATGGCCGGGGGTGAAAAAGCTGTGATGGTCACCGGCGTGACGGGCGTAGAACATTCGCGCCAAGCGCTTTTTGTGGTGCCCCAGATGCCGATGCACGACGTAGACACCGAAGTTGAAGAACAACAGGGTCAGCGGCACCGCCAGCCATTCCAGCGGGTGTACCTGATGCACGGTGCTCCAGAACGCGCCGATGGCCAGCAAACCGAACAGCAACACAAAGGCGCCATGCAGCCAAGGGTTGTAGAGCGGATGAATATCGGCACGGTAGCGCGCGCGGAATGCTTCGGTGGTCTGCCTCACTGCGTTCACCTATGGTTATTGTTATAACCAGCAGATTAGTCGATCCCGCCGCAGAGGCTGGCCCAACCTTGAGGCCACATGCGCCATGCTCCGGTGCAAGACGCCTGGCGTCAGGTCAAGGGGTTCCAGCGCTGGGACCAGTCGTCGTCCGTCTTGATCACTTCGCGCAGCAAGTCGAAGGCTCGTTGCAGGGTCGCCGAGTCGCGGTCCCGGGAGTAAACCAGGTAGGTCGGGTAGCTGAACTCCGGGGCTTTGGGCACTGGCTCCAGCACGCCGCTTTCCAGATAGCTCTGGACCACGCGGGTGCGAAAATAGCCGCTGCCGCCGTTTTCCAGAATGTACTGCAAGGCGAGTGGTCCGAGGTTGAAGCTCAAGGCGGCCTTGGCCTTTTCCGGCAACGCGGCATCGTGCTGACGACGAAAGTCCGGGCCCCAGTCGATATACACGTAAGGATCGGGCTGTCCGGCCAGGCGCACCAGGATGAGCTTTTCTTCCAGCACCTGCTCCACTTGCAGGCGCGGCCAGTACTCGGGCTGATAGACCAGCGCCGCATCCAGCACCCCCAGCTCCAGTTGGCGGAGCAGGTTTTCGCCATCGCGGATTTCCATGCGCAAGGCGTGGCTGGGAATTTTCTCGCGCAGTTCGCCGGCCCAGCTGAGCATCAACGGGTTGCACAGACTGACCTCGCCACCGATGTGCAGCACATCGCGATAGCCCTCGGGCAGCGGCAAGTCCCGGCGCGCTGCTTCCCAGGTCTGCACCAGTTGATTGGCGTACACCACGAAGGCCTCGCCGTTCGGCGTCAGACGCGCACCGGCACGGTTGCGCACGAACAGCGTGCTGCCGAGCTGACTTTCGAGCTTCTGCACGCGTGCGGTAATCGCGGTCTGGGTGACGTGCAGCTTTTCAGCCGCCGCGGCCAGGCTGCCGTGGCGGACGATTTCCAGAAAAGTGCGGGCGAGATCGATGTCCATGGGCTGGCCGATGTGGGAGGTGCGGGCATTGTAAGAGCAGCCATGGCCGGCGGATAGCCGAGTTGGCGGGGTAAAGCAAAGATCAAAAGATCGCAGCCTTCGGCAGCTCCTACAGGATTTGTGTTCGCCCGATATTCCACGGCATGCGCGATTCCAATGTAGGAGCTGCCGCAGGCTGCGATCTTTTGCAGGCGCTACCGATCATTCGGCCAATGCAACCTCCTTCACCACCGCCCATTCCACCACTAACCGCTGAGGCGTGCCACACGCCTTGCGCTTGAACACAAAATTTCGGCATTTCTCGGCAAACTGTTTGCGGTTCTGCACCATGTCCAGCTGCATCTCTTCCAGCTCGGCATTGCGACAATGCTGCATCAGTTGAGTATCGAGCTGGCTTTTACGCTCACGTATCGCCTGATACGCCGGATCACTCAACGCACCGTTGGCCCGCTGCAACAACCACAGGCCAAACTCGTCGGGACAGCGTGGGCCGATTTCCTGGACCATGCCTAGTTGCAACGCCTGGGTGGCATTGATCGGCAGGCAATCTTCCGTGAGTTTTTCCGCCATTGCCTGGCCGACAGCGCGGGGCAGGCTGTAGGTCCAGTACTCGGAGCCGTACAGGCCCATGGTTTTGTAATGAGGATTGAGCACAATGTCGGACCGGGCGAAGACGATGTCGGCCGCCAGCGCTAGCATCACACCACCGGCTCCGGCATTGCCGGTCAAGCCGCTGATCACCAGTTGCCGAGCGCTGAGCAGTTCCTGGCAGACGTCATCGATGGCCTGAATATTGGCCCAGGCTTCCAGCCCCGGAACCGCTGCGGCCTGGATCACGTTGAGGTGCACGCCGTTGGAGAAACTGCCGCGCCCACCCTTGATCAGCAGCACTTGTGTATCCCGGGACTTGGCCCAGCGCAGGGCCTCCACCAATCGCTGGCATTGTTCGGTGCTCATCGCGCCGTTGTAAAATTCGAAGATCAGCTCGCCGACGTGGCCTGATTCGCGATAGCGGATCGGTTGATAGGACTCATTGTTGAAGGGCTGGGAGGCGATCGACCAATCGAGGGTCGGCACTTGCGCCAGCTGTTCAGCGAGCACATGCCGGGCCGGGCGTTTGAAGGTTTCTTCACCGGACTGGGGTTTGTGTCGCAGCGAGCCGATCCACAGGCTGGTATCGCCGGTCGACACCAGCACCGCATCATCATGCACCGCGAGAATCTCCCCCGGCGTGCCGCTGCGCGAATCCAGGTGAGCGTCGTACAGGTAATACTGACCGCCAGCCAGGCTCGCCAATACGCCGGGCTGGCCGTCGGCAGCGTCGATGCAGCGTTTGATGAAGCGCGAGCTATCGTGCCAGCTGAACGACCGGTCGGCTTGTTTCATGTTCGGTTGCAAGCGGCCAATCACATGGCGTTGGCTGTAATCCAAGGGCACAGGTACGAACCCGGCGATGAATTTTTCCACGACTTCGCGGATGCAGGAGATCGCCGCATCGCTGACGCGCCCGTTGTACAAATCGGATTTGCGCAGGTCCTGGGGGAGGTTGAATTCACAGGTGGCCCAGACCGGCCCGGCGTCCATTTCCTCGACTGCTTGCAACGCGGTCACGCCCCAGCGGCTGAGTTCACGGGTAATGGCCCAGTCCAGCGCATTGGCGCCACGGGCGCCGACAATGCCCGGATGAATGATTACCACGGGACGCTGGCGGTTGCTCCACAACTGTTGCGGTACCCGGTCCTTGAGGAATGGGCAGATCACCAGATCGGCACCGGAGTGTTCGATTTGCTCACACACCGCGTCTGCCTCGGTGAACAGCACCACGCTGGGCGAGTGACCGGCTTGACGCAAATCCAGCCAGGCCCGTTGGGTCAGGCCGTTGAATGCTGACGCCAGCAGAATGATTTTCAATGACCGCATGATTGGCTCTTCCTTGAGAATTTTGGGCCGCAGGCTCCCAATGAGCCGTCCGTGGCCTTCGATGGAAGCGCGATAGTAGTGATTGTGCGGAGGGGAACAACTGATCGAGATCAAGCTTGTGTCAGAGGGTGTTTCAGTTAAGGGCAAAGTCAGACATGTAGGAGCCAGGCTTGCCGGCGAAGGCGTCCTTGAGAGCGCCTTCGCCGGCAAGCCTGGCTCCTACGAAAAGCGGTTTACTCGTTTGACTCAGAGAGGCGCCTTCCTCGGCGCCCAAAAACTCCAATCAAAACGCAAAACACGAACAGCCAAACGCCCCCCAGAACCCTTGAAAGTCACTGACCGGCGCTGACGACAACCGCGCCCGCTCATGGCTGTGGGCATGCACCGCGCAAGCTCCCACGCACTGGTGCACTTGCGCGGTCAGCGGCGCCAGGGGTTTCCAGTGCCCCGGTACATTCACCACCGGCGACCACTCAGGTACCACCGGGATGGGCGGTGGCCCCAGTTTTTCGAACTCGACGCTGCCGTGGACGATCTTGCCGTCGACAATGGTCAGCACCGATTCGATCCATTTGATCGCTTCGTCTTCGATGTGAAAGTAGTCCGCGGACAGTGCAATCAGGTCTGCCAGTTGCCCGACCTTGATCTGGCCTTTCTTGCCTTGTTCGGAGGAAAACCAGGCGCTGCCGTGGGTAAACAGTTCCAGCGCCGTATCGCGGCTCAAACCTTGCGGGTACAGCGCCAGTCCGCCGACGGTGCGGCCGCTGACCAGCCAGTACATCGAGGTCCAGGGGTTGTAGCTGGACACGCGCGTGGCATCGGTGCCGGCGCCGACCGGCACACCCTCGGCGAGCATGCGCGCGATCGGGGGTGTCGCCTCGGCTGCTTTCGCGCCGTAACGGTCGACGAAATATTCGCCTTGAAACGCCATGCGATCCTGGATGGCGATGCCGCCACCGAGGGCTTTGACCCGTTCAATGTTGCGTGGGCTGATGGTTTCGGCGTGATCGAAGAACCACGGCAAGCCGTCGAACGGCATATCCCGGTTGACCTTCTCGAACACGTCGAGCATGCGGCTGATGGATTCGTTGTAGGTGGCGTGCAGGCGGAAGGGCCAGCGCTGTTCCACCAGATGCCGGACCACGGGCTCCAGCTCCTGCTCCATGGTTTGCGGCAGGTCGGGGCGGGGTTCGAGGAAGTCTTCGAAATCCGCTGCCGAGAACACCAGCATTTCCCCGGCGCCGTTGTGCCGCAGGAAGTCATCGCCCTGACCGTAATGGGAGTTGCTGGTCCAGTTTTTGAAATCGGCCAACTCTTCCTTGGGTTTTTGGGTGAACAGGTTGTAGGCAATGCGCACCGTGAGCTGTTGGTCTTTGGCCAGTTGCTGGATGACTTGATAATCGTCCGGATAATTCTGATAACCGCCGCCGGCATCGATGGCGCTGGTGACGCCCAGCCGATTGAGTTCGCGCATGAACTGGCGGGTCGAGTTGACTTGGTATTCCAACGGCAGCTTCGGTCCCTTGGCCAGGGTCGAGTAGAGGATCATCGCATTGGGTCGGGCGATCAGCATGCCCGTGGGGTCGCCATTGGCATCGCGCTGGATTTCGCCGCCCGGCGGGTTTGGCGTGTCGCGGGTATAACCGACCACTTTCAACGCCGCGCGATTGAGCAGGGCGCGATCATAGAGATGCAGGACGAACACCGGGGTGTCCGGCGCGGCCTTGTTCAGTTCTTCAATCGTCGGCAGGCGCTTCTCGGCAAACTGGAATTCGTTCCAGCCACCGACCACCCGCACCCATTGCGGCGTCGGCGTGCGATCGGCCTGATCCTTGAGCATGCGCAAGGCATCGGCGAGGGACGGCACGCCTTCCCAGCGCAGTTCGAGATTGTAATTCAGGCCGCCACGGATCAAGTGCAGATGAGAGTCGTTGAGACCGGGAATCACCGTGCGGCCATGCAGGTCGATGATCTGGCTGCCAGGACCTTGCAGCGCCATGGCCTGGGCATCGCTGCCAACCACCACAAAGCGCCCGTCCTTGATCGCGACGGCACTGGCCTGGGGTTTCTTGCGGTCGACGGTGTGCAGGCGTCCGTTGTACAGAATCAGATCGGCCGGGGCATCGGGCATGGTTTTACTCCCTGCGAATAGTGGGCTGACCCAGGCACCGACGGCGCCTGCCGAAAGACCTTGCAATACACGGCGACGACTGAAGTCGTTGTGCTCGTCAGGTGGACTCATGGCAGTGCTCTCCACAAAGTCTTCAAAAAAGAAGCGAGGGCAATCAGCCGATGTCTGACGCATGCGGCCAGAAGGAATATAGTCGGCAAATTCGCAGATAGCCGTTTTCCGAGGGCGAAAAAAAACGAATCCCGCCACAAGGGGCGGGATTCGTTTGCAGTCAGACGTGCTCCCGAAAGACGGGAGCGGCGCGCTTAGGCCGGGAACAGCTCGGACAGTTTCATGGCCAGCATCATGTCGCCTTCAGCGCGCAGTTTGCCGCCCATGAACGCTTGCATGCCGTCGGTCGAACCGTCGACGATGCCTTCCAGCGTTTCGCCGTCCATTACCAGAGTGACCTGGGCGTCCGGGTTCTCGCCTTCTTGCAGTTCGCAGGTGCCGTCTTTGACGATCAGCGAGAAGTTCTTGGTGTCGTCGATGCGGAAACCGAATACCAGGTCCAGACCGGCAGCAGCGGCTGGGTTGAACTTGGCTTTCATTGCTTGTACGGCATCAGCTACGGAGGTCATGGTTCGATCCTTTCTTGGGTAATAAGAGCTGGGTGATTACAGCCAGGGTCACAATAGTCCGGACTCAGCGAAACGTGATGAGTTCCGGGGCCTTCAGCAGTTGCAGGTGTGCATGACTGTTGAAGGAAGCCAGGGCCACCTCGCGACCGCGAAACTTAAGCAGGTTGAGCGAGGTGTTGACGATTTGCCAATTCAGTTCAAAGGCCTGCTTTGCGGGCATTTGCGTAATGAGGTGGAGCAGGGCAGTGATGGTGCCGCCGGAGGTGAACACGGCGATTTTCTGGGTATTGTCGGCGTGTTCGAGCAATCGGTGCAGACCGGCCTGCACCCGCTCGACGAAACCCAGCCAGCTCTCCAGGCCCGGTGTGTCGTAGGTGCCGGCAAGCCAGCGCTCGATGATCAAGGCAAAGATGCGTTGGAACTCGGCACGGTTTTGTGCGGCGTTGCGCAGGATATCCAGCGCTTGGGGTTCGTCATCCAACATGGCCGGCAGCAGGGCACGGATCACCGCGTCGGCATCGAATTCGTTGAAGGCGGAATCGATTTCCAGCACCGGCACCGGCACCCCGACGGCGGCGAATTGTTCCAGCGCGCTGTTGGCGGTGTGTTGCTGGCGGCGCAGGTCGCCCGACAGGCAGCGATCGAAGCTGACACCGAGTTCGGCCAGGTGCTGGCCGAGGAGTTCTGCCTGACGGATACCGGTCGGCGACAGGACGTCGTAGTCGTCTGCACCAAAGGAGGCCTGGCCATGTCGAATCAAGTAGATGCTGCCCACGTCCGCGTCATCCCGGTACGTTGAAGGTTTGGCGAGGTTATGAGGATGGCGGTGAGCTGTCAATGAAAAAACATACGCTTGTTTGAAATGCCCGTTACAGGCCTGTTGCCAGAGGTTTCACGGCTGGTCGTCGAGCCGGCGGATGGGTATGCTGGAGGTATCCCGCGCGTGTTTAACCCGTGCATTGATTGAAGGAGTCCCTGTGGAGCTTTTGTTCGAGTACGCCATTTTTCTGGCCAAGACCGTGACTCTGGTGATCGCCATTCTGGTGGTCCTGGCCAGTTTTGCGGCGTTGCGCAGCAAAGGTCGGCGCAAGTCGGCCGGGCAGCTGCAAGTCAGCAAGCTCAATGATTTCTACAAAGGGCTGCGTGAACGCCTGGAGCAAACCTTGCTCGACAAGGATCAGCTCAAGGCCTTGCGCAAGTCCCAGGCTAAAACCGAGAAAAAACAAAAGAGGACACCCGAGGCCAAACCGCGGGTGTTCGTGCTGGATTTCGACGGTGACATCAGGGCGTCGGCCACTGAGAGCCTGCGCCACGAAATCACCGCGCTGCTGACCCTCGCCACGCCGAAGGATGAAGTGGTGCTGCGCCTCGAAAGCGGCGGCGGTATGGTCCACAGCTATGGCTTGGCGTCCTCGCAACTGGCGCGGATTCGTGAAGCCGGCGTACCGTTGACCGTCTGCATCGACAAGGTCGCGGCCAGTGGCGGCTACATGATGGCGTGCATCGGCGAGAAAATTATCAGTGCGCCGTTCGCGATCCTCGGCTCGATCGGCGTGGTGGCGCAGTTGCCCAACGTCAATCGCCTGCTGAAAAAACACGACATCGACTTCGAAGTACTGACGGCTGGCGAGTACAAGCGCACTCTGACGGTGTTTGGCGAAAACACCGAGAAGGGCCGGGAGAAATTCCAGGAAGACCTGGACATCACCCATCAATTGTTCAAGAACTTCGTTTCCCGCTATCGCCCGCAACTGGCCATCGACGAAGTGGCCACCGGGGAAATCTGGCTGGGCGTTGCGGCGCTCGACAAGCAACTGGTGGATGAACTCAAGACCAGCGATGAATACCTTGCCGAACGGGCCAAGCAGTCCGAGCTCTATCACTTGCATTACGCCGAACGCAAAAGCCTGCAGGAGCGCATCGGTATCGCGGCCAGCGGTTCGATCGATCGCGTATTGCTGAGCTGGTGGAGCCGCTTGACTCAGCAGCGTTTCTGGTAAGGAGACGCCGGACACAAAAAAGCCCTGAACCGGTTTCCGATTCAGGGCTTTTTTTACGCGATGTACTTAGCGGCGACGGAACAGCGGCAGTGGTTCGTCAGTCGCGGCCTGATACGTCACCGAGAAATCCTGGAGACTTTCCAGGGCTTCGTACGGGTCTTTATCGGCGCGCAATGCAAAGGCGTCGAAACCGCAGCGACGCAAGTAGAACAGCTGGTCGCGCAGCACATCACCGATCGCCCGCAGTTCGCCTTTGAAACCATAACGGTCACGCAGCAAGCGAGCATTGGAGTAGTTGCGCCCATCGGTGAACGCCGGGAAGTTCAAGGCGATGACCTGGAACTGATCGACGTCATCTCCAATTTCTTCGGCTTCTTCATCGGCGTCCAGCCATACACCCAGGCCGCCATCGCGGGCCTTGAGCATACGGCTGTGCTCGCGCCACAGTTGCAGCGGGACGATAAGGTCGTCGCAGTTGCTGATCTCGTCGATGTTGAAGTCCTTGGGCAGCAAGTGCCAGGTTTCGTCGACGACTTCATTGTTCTTAATTATTCGCTGCATAGACGCGCTCCTTGAAGAGGTCGATGCCGATACGCTGATAGGTGTCGATGAAGCGCTCGTCTTCGGTACGTTGTTCGATGTACACGTCGATCAGCTTCTCGATCACGTCAGGCATGGCTTCCTGTGCGAAAGACGGGCCGAGGATCTTGCCCAGGCTCGCATCGCGACTGGCGCTGCCGCCCAGGGACACCTGGTAGAACTCTTCGCCTTTCTTGTCCACCCCGAGAATGCCGATGTGGCCGACGTGGTGGTGACCACAGGCGTTCATGCAGCCGGAGATATTCAGGTCCAGTTCGCCAATGTCGAACAGGTAGTCCAGGTCGTCGAACCGGCGCTGGATCGATTCGGCGATCGGGATCGATTTGGCGTTGGCCAGGGAGCAGAAGTCGCCGCCCGGGCAGCAGATGATGTCGGTCAGCAAGCCGATGTTCGGTGTGGCGAAACCTTGCTCGCGCAACTCGCTCCACAGGGCGAACAATTGGCTCTGCTCGACATCGGCCAGAATAATGTTCTGCTCGTGAGAGGTACGCAGCTGACCGAAGCTGTAACGATCGGCGAGGTCGGCAACGGCATCGAGCTGCTTGTCGGTGATGTCGCCCGGCGCAACGCCGGTCGGCTTCAGGGACAGCGTCACGGCCACGTAACCCGGCTTTTTGTGCGCGAGGGTGTTGCGGGTGCGCCAGCGGGCGAAGCCCGGGTGCTGTTTGTCGAGCTCGGCCAGTTCGGCAATCTGGTTGTCCAGAGCCTTGTAGTCCGGATCGACGAAGTGTTTGGCCACGCGATGCACTTCGGCCTCGGTCAACGTGGTCTGGCCACCGCGAAGGTGTTCCATTTCCGCGTCGACTTTTTGCGCGAACACTTCAGGCGTCAGGGCCTTTACCAGAATCTTGATCCGCGCCTTGTACTTGTTGTCGCGACGACCATAGCGGTTGTAGACCCGCAGGATGGCGTCGAGGTAGCTCAACAGGTCTTGCCATGGCAGGAATTCGTTGATGAACGCGCCCACCACCGGTGTACGGCCCAGGCCGCCACCGACCAGCACGCGGAAACCCAGTTCGCCCGCGGCGTTGTGCACCGGCTCAAGGCCGATGTCATGGACTTCGATGGCCGCACGGTCGGACGTCGAGCCATTGATGGCGATTTTGAATTTACGTGGCAGATAAGCAAATTCCGGGTGGAACGTGGTCCACTGGCGGACGATTTCGCACCATGGACGCGGGTCGATCAATTCGTCGGCCGCGACACCGGCGAACTGGTCGGTGGTGACGTTGCGCAGGCAATTGCCGCTGGTCTGGATCGCATGCATCTGCACGGTCGCCAGTTCAGCGAGGATGTCTGGGATGTCTTCCAGGGCCGGCCAGTTGAACTGCACGTTCTGCCGGGTACTGATGTGGGCGTAGCCCTTATCATAGTCGCGGGCAACTTTGGCCATCATTCGCGTCTGGCGCGAAGTCAGTTGGCCATAAGGCACCGCCACCCGCAGCATCGGCGCGAAGCGCTGGATATAAAGGCCATTTTGCAGGCGCAGGGGGCGGAATTCTTCTTCGCTCAGCTCGCCTGCCAGATAGCGTCGGGTCTGATCACGGAACTGCTTGACGCGGTCCTCGATGATCCGCTGATCGTACTCGTCGTATACGTACATATAAGTCCTGTTCTCAGGCTTGGGCCGGTCGGATCCAGTTGCGTTTTTCGCTTGCTGAAGTCTCCGATACTGCCTCGGCAATTCTGCGCGCACGGCCGCGCACTCCCAACGGAGCGGTGGCAAGATACCAGTTTGCAGTTATGCGCAAAAGTGATGTTTGAGTATATGTAAAGAACCAAAACGACTAATGAAACTCAAGGAGATAAAACCCGCATTTGTGGTGCGGGCAATCATCGTCTTAACTGTGCTCGAGTCTTTATGCAATCACCGATAAAACCGACAAGAGGCGATGCAATGAGCAACCCAACCAAAGCAAGGAAAAGCGATAGCACGGTCGATGCCTGGGCGATTTTGTTCCTGATCATTCTGGTTGTGGGCACGGCAGTGTTCTGGGTCAGCCATCAATAAACGACCCCGTCCGGGCCTGGCGCCGACGCCTGTCGGACAAAAGCCGGATTAAGCGCCGTTTCAAGGGACTTCGCTGGCTATAATGCGCGGCGGATTTTCGGGGCTCGGACGATCAATGTTGAAGTTCTTCTTTGGTACAGTGCTGGCGCTGGGTATGGTCCTGGGGCCGTGTGCCCAAGCGGCGTCCGTGTTGTTCCTCAATCCTGGAACCACCCAAGAAACGTTCTGGGTCAGTTACTCGCAGTTCATGCAGGCCGCGGCCAAGGACCTGGGCATGGATTTGCACATCCAGTATTCCGAGCGAAACGCTGAAACCACACTCAAGCAGGCGCGCGAAGCCCTTCAAGGCCCGGATCGACCGGACTATCTGGTGTTCGTCAACGAACTATACGTTGCGCCTGAAATCTTGCGCCTGGCTCAAGGCAGCGGTGTGAAGCTGTTTTTGGTCAACAACGGTCTGACCGCAGACCAGATGCATCTGCTCGGCGCCCAGCCGGACAAGTATCCCGATTGGTTGGGCAGCCTGGTGCCCAACAATGAGGAGGGCGGCTACTTGATGCTCAAGGAGCTGATTCGCCTGCATCCCCCGGTCGCACCCGGTCAGATCATTGATCTCGTAGCCTTTTCCGGCCTGAAGATCACGCCAGCCGCGCAACAGCGTGAGAAGGGCATGATGCGGGCATTGGCTGAACACCCTGAAGTGCGGTTGCGCCAGTTGGTTTATGGCGGCTGGACCCGCGAGCGCGCCTATGAACAGGCCAGATTGTTGTTCAAGCGTTATCCGCAAACGTCGCTGGTCTGGTCGGCCAACGATGAAATGGCTTTTGGCGCCATGCAGGCTTACGCCGAAACAGGCGGCCAGCCCGGCAAGGGCGCACTGTTCAGCGCCGTCAACAATTCACCGACGGCATTACAGGCGCTGTTGGAAGGGCGGTTGAGTGTGTTGTTGGGCGGGCATTTTACGCTGGGTGGTTGGGCCTTGGTGCAACTGCATGACTACGATCAGGGCGTGGATGTGAGCCAGTACGGCGGGCGCGACCGGCAGATTTCGTTATTGCAGCTGATCGATCACGTGCAAGCCAAGCGGTTGCTGGCGCTGAGTGCGACTCAGGATTACGGCGTGGATTTCCAGAAACTCTCGGCCAAGGGGCGGCCGACGTCGTATCGCTACCCGTTCAGCTTGCAAGCCCTGATGCACTAAGCCGGCTCAAATGCCCGCCAGGTGCAACACCAGTTTGACGATGGCAAACAGAGTCAATGCGAACACTGCCGTGAACAGAATCCCCAATATCACGAAATGACTCGGCTTACCGTGGGTGAAGTCCCGGGCCCGGTTCTTCCCGCTCTGCACCCCGAACGCCGCCGCCATGACGCTGTGCAGCATTTGCCAGAAGGTCGGCGGTTTGTTGTTGTCGACTGGATCGTCCATAAATCCCCCGTCCCGAATGTGTGAGAGCTAAGCATAGACAATCCCCCGAAACTGTAGGAGCGAGGCTTGCCCGCGAAGAAGATGACGCGATCTCACAGGTACATCGCGTCATCGTTCTTCGCGGGCAAGCCTCGCTCCTACAGAGGCAAAGGCAAAGGCAGGCCTGGGGTTAGTTGTCATAACCCAGATTCGGCGCCAGCCAACGTTCGGTCACGCTCAACTCCTGACCTTTGCGTGATGTGTAACTCTGCACTTGGTCCTTGTCGATCTTGCCCACGGCGAAATACTGCGCCTGCGGGTGCGCGAAGTACCAACCGCTGACTGCGGCTGCCGGGAACATCGCGTAGTGCTCCGTGAGGAACACGCCGCTGCGGCCGGCTTTGAGTTCTTCCGCTTCCGGGTCCAATAGTTTGAACAGCGTGGCTTTCTCGGTGTGATCCGGGCACGCCGGGTAGCCCGGAGCAGGGCGGATGCCGGTGTATTGCTCTTTGATCAGCGCCTCGTTATCGAGCGTTTCATCCTTGGCGTAACCCCAATAATCTTTCCGCACTTGCTGGTGCAGCCATTCGGCGCAGGCTTCGGCCAAGCGGTCAGCGAGCGCTTTGACCATGATCGAGTTGTAATCGTCGCCAGCGTCCTGATAGGCCTTGGCCACTTCCTCGGCGCCGATACCGGCAGTGGTAATGAAACCGCCTACGTAATCGGTGATTTCGCTGTCCTTCGGCGCCACAAAGTCGGCCAGCGAGAAATTCGGCTTGCCGTCGGTCTTGATGATCTGCTGGCGCAAGTGATGCAACTTGGCCAGCGGCTTGCCGTCATCGCCATACAGTTCGATGTCGTCGTCGCGGACCTGGTTGGCGGGCCAGAAACCAAACACTGCACGGGCACTGATCAGCTTCTCGTCGATCAACTTGGCGAGCATTTCCTGGGCATCGGCATAGAGCGCGGTGGCGGCTTCACCGACCACTTCGTCCTGGAGGATGCGCGGGAATTTTCCGGCCAGGTCCCAGGAAATGAAGAACGGTGTCCAGTCGATGTATTCGGCGAGGACTTTCAAATCAATGTTGTCCAGCACCTTGGCACCCGTAAACGTCGGCTTGACCGGCGTATAGGTGCTCCAGTCGAACTGCGGTTTCTTGGCAATGGCCACCGGGTAGCTCAGACGTTCGGTACGGGCGCTGCGGTTGGCGGTGCGCTCGCGAACGTCGATGTACTCCAGGCGGGTCTTCTCAACGAAACCGGCCTTCAGCTCCTTGGACAGCAACTGCGTTGCCACGCCCACGGCGCGGGAGGCGTCGGTGACGTAGATCACCGCGTCGTTGCTGTACTTGGGCTCGATCTTCACCGCCGTGTGCGCCTTGGAGGTGGTTGCGCCACCGATCATCAACGGCAGATGGAAGTCCTGACGCTGCATCTCGCGGGCCACGTGAACCATTTCGTCCAGCGAAGGCGTGATCAAGCCGGACAGGCCGATGATGTCGCATTTCTGTTCTTTGGCGACCTGCAGGATTTTCTCTGCCGGCACCATCACGCCGAGGTCGACGATGTCGTAGCCGTTGCAGCCCAGCACCACGCCGACGATATTCTTGCCGATATCGTGCACGTCGCCTTTTACCGTCGCCATGAGGATCTTGCCCTTGGCCTCCGGCTTGTCACCTTTTTCCAGTTCGATGAACGGGATCAAGTGCGCCACGGCCTGCTTCATCACGCGGGCGGATTTCACCACTTGCGGCAGGAACATTTTGCCGGCGCCGAACAGGTCGCCAACGATGTTCATGCCGGACATCAGCGGGCCTTCGATCACTTCGATCGGGCGAGCAAAGGACAGGCGCGACTCTTCGGTGTCTTCGACGATGTGGGTGGTGATGCCCTTGACCAGCGCATGCTCCAGACGCTTGTTGACGTCCCAGTTGCGCCACTCTTCGGTCTCGGCTTCCTTGACGCTGCCGTCGCCCTTGTACTTGTCGGCGATGGCGAGGAGGGCGTCGGTGCCTTCCGGAGTGCGGTTGAGGATCACGTCTTCGACGGCGTCGCGCAGCTCGGCCGGGATCTGGTCGTAGATCTCCAGTTGGCCGGCGTTGACGATGCCCATGGTCAGGCCGTTGCGGATCGCATACAGCAGGAACACCGAGTGAATCGCTTCGCGCACCGGGTTGTTGCCACGGAACGAGAACGACACGTTCGACACGCCGCCGGAGGTCAGGGCGTACGGCAGTTCGTCGCGGATGTAGGCACAAGCATTGATGAAGTCCACAGCGTAGTTGTTGTGTTCTTCGATACCGGTGGCCACGGCGAAGATGTTCGGGTCGAAGATGATGTCTTCCGGTGGGAAGCCGACTTCGTTGACCAGAATATCGTAGGAGCGTTTGCAGATCTCTTTCTTGCGCGCTTCGGTGTCGGCCTGGCCGGCTTCGTCGAAGGCCATCACCACCACCGCGGCGCCGTAGCGTTTGCACAGTTTGGCGTGATGAATGAACTGCTCGACGCCTTCTTTCATGCTGATCGAGTTGACGATGCCCTTGCCCTGGATGCACTTGAGGCCGGCTTCAATTACTTCCCATTTCGAGGAGTCGATCATGATCGGCACGCGGGAGATGTCCGGTTCGCCGGCAATCAGATTGAGGAAGGTCACCATCGCCTTCTTCGAATCGAGCATCCCTTCGTCCATGTTGATGTCGATCACCTGGGCGCCGGCTTCGACCTGTTGCAGGGCGACTTCCAGGGCTTCGGTGTAGTTGTCTTCACGGATCAGACGGGCGAACTTGGCGGAACCGGTGATGTTGGTGCGCTCGCCGACGTTGACGAACAGCGAGCTGCGATCAATGGTGAACGGTTCCAGGCCCGACAGGCGGCAGGCCTTGGGAATGTCCGGAATCTCGCGCGGCGCATAACCGGCCACCGCTTTGGCGATGGCTTCGATGTGCCCCGGCGTGGTGCCGCAGCAGCCGCCGACGATGTTCAGGAAGCCGCTTTGGGCGAATTCTTCGATGACCTTGGCGGTTTCCGATGGCAGTTCGTCGTATTCACCGAATTCGTTCGGCAGGCCGGCGTTCGGGTGCGCCGACACGTAGGTGCTGGCCTTGTTCGACAGTTCTTCCAGGTACGGGCGCAGTTCACTGGCACCCAGGGCGCAGTTCAAGCCGACGGAAATCGGCTTGGCGTGGGCCACGGAGTTCCAGAACGCTTCGGTGGTCTGGCCGGAGAGGGTGCGGCCAGAGGCGTCGGTGATGGTGCCGGAAATCATGATCGGCAACTCGACGCCCAACTCCTCGTAAACACCCTGCACAGCGAAGATCGCAGCCTTGGCGTTGAGGGTGTCGAAAATGGTTTCGATCAGAATCAGGTCGGCGCCGCCTTCGATCAGGCCCTTAGTGGCCTCGGTGTAGTTTTCCACCAGTTCATCGAAGGTCACGTTGCGGTAGCCGGGGTTGTTCACGTCAGGCGACAGCGAGCAGGTGCGGCTGGTAGGACCAAGCACGCCGGCGACGAAACGCGGCTTGTCCGGGGTTTCCAGGGTCTTGGCGTCCGCCACCTTGCGCGCCAGGCGTGCGCCTTCTACGTTGAGTTCGTACGCCAGGCCCTGCATGCCGTAGTCAGCCTGGGACACCTGGGTGGCGTTGAAGGTGTTGGTTTCCAGAATGTCGGCGCCGGCATCCAGGTAGGCTTTTTCAATAGCGCCAATCACGTCCGGGCGCGTCAGCACCAATAGGTCGTTGTTGCCTTTTACATCGCTCGGCCAGTCGGCGAAGCGTTTGCCACGGTAATCCTGCTCCTCGAGCTTGTAGCTCTGGATCATCGTACCCATGCCGCCATCGAGAATCAGGATGCGCTCTTTGAGGGCGTGCTTGAGAGCTTGAAGGCGAACGCTGCGATCGGACATTTGGACTACTCGGTAAGGCCATGACGAAGGGCCGGGATAATAACAAACCTGTGCGCTTTTGGAGCATGTGCGGGTTTTTCATGAATATCGTTCATGTTGGTGCGCAGGCCAGACCGGTAGAATCGCGGCGTTTTCTCATGATCAGGACCAGGGATATGTCGTATCGCGTCGTCACCAGCCTATTGATGCTGTTTTTAAGCGGGGGCGCCGCTGCACAAGGTCCGGATATTTCCTACGTTCGCGACATTCAACCGATCTTCACCGAAAAGTGCGTGGCCTGCCATGCCTGCTACGACTCCGCCTGTCAGCTCAATCTGGGCAGTGGCGAAGGGGCGGCCCGGGGCGCGACGAAGGCGCCCGTTTATGACGGCGAACGCAGCCAGGCCGCAGCGCCGACCCGGCTGTTTTATGACGCCTTCGGCAAGCGTGCCTGGCAGCAAAAAGGCTTTTATTCGGTGCTCGACGCCCAAGGCAGCCAGGCGGCGCTGATGGCGCGCATGCTCGAGCTGGGCCACAGAACGCCGTTGCAACCCAACGCCAAGTTGCCGGAAGACATCGTCCTGGGCCTGAACCGGGAGAACATGTGCGCCATGCCGGCGGAGTTCAACGGCTATGCCACCTCCCACCCGAAAGAAGGCATGCCGCTGGCGGTCACCGGCCTGACCGATCAGCAATACCAGACGCTGCAACGCTGGCTGGCCTCCGGCGCGCCGATTGATGAGCGGGGTCTGCTGCCCAGCGCCAAGGAAGCGTTGCAGGTGGTGCAGTGGGAAAACCTGCTCAACGCACCGGGCGCTCGGGAAAGTCTGGTCGGGCGCTGGTTGTTCGAGCATTGGTTTTTGGCGCACCTCTATTTCAAGGACGGCGAGCCGGGGCATTTCTTTCAGTGGGTACGTTCACGCACGCCGACGGGGCAGCCGATCGATCTGATTAACACTCGCCGTCCGAATGACGATCCGGGTACTCAGGTTTACTACCGTTTATGGCCGGTGCAAGGCGTGATCGTGCACAAGACCCACATCACCTATCCGCTGAGCACGGCGAAGATGGCGCGGATCAAAAGCCTGTTTTACAGCGGTAACTGGCAGGTCAACGCGCTGCCAGGTTACGGGCCGGAGCGACGGGCCAATCCGTTCACGACCTTTGAGGCGATCCCGGCTCAGGCGCGTTACCAGTTCATGCTCGATAACGCCGAATACTTCGTGCGCACCTTTATTCGTGGCCCGGTCTGCCGGGGCCAGATCGCCACCGACGTGATCCGCGACAATTTCTGGGCGCTGTTCCAGGCCCCGGAGCATGACCTTTACATCACCGACCCGAACTATCGTGGCCAGGTCACACCGTTGCTGGCGATGCCGGGGCAGAACGATGACGTCGGCAGCGTTCTGAGCCTGTGGCACGCCTACCGTGACAAACGCAACGAATATGAAGCCCTGCGCCGGGACAGCTACGCCGATCTGCCGGCACCGAGCTGGTCGACCCTGTGGGCCGGCAATGACAATGCGCTGCTGAGTATCTTCCGGCATTTTGACAGTGCCTCGGTGAGCAAGGGCCTGATCGGTGACGTACCGCAGACGATGTGGCTGTTCGATTACCCGTTGCTGGAGCGTACGTATTACCAGTTGGCGGTCAACTTCGATGTGTTCGGCAACGTATCCCATCAGGCCCAGACCCGGCTGTACTTCGACCTGATTCGCAACGGTGCCGAGCAGAACTTCTTGCGTCTGATGCCGGCCGACTCACGGGACGGCTACCTCGACGATTGGTAGCAGAACGGCGGAAAGTTCAAGATGTGGCTGGATTACGAGTACATCGACAACGACAAACCGACGGCGCTGACGCTGGACGAAAAGGACCCGAAACGCGATTTCGCCCGGCAATTGCTGGCCCGGTACGGCGAACTCAATGCCAGGCCCGACCCGATCAACCGCTGCGACGGCGCTTACTGCTCGCGGCCGAACATCGATCTGGCCTTGCAGAACGCCGAACAGGCCCTGAGTCGCCTGACTTCACGTCCGGCTGCGGGGTTGAAGGTCATCGATCAGTTGCCCGAAGCCACGATGTTGCGCATCGAGACCCCAAGCGGCAAGCGCGAGGTTTACAGCCTGTTGCGCAACCGCGCCCACAGCAACGTGGCGTTCCTGCTTGGTGAGTCGCGGCGCTATCAGCCGGGGCTCGATACGCTGACCCTTTATCCGGGTGTGCTCAGCAGCTACCCGAACTTCATGTTCAGCATCCCGGCCGGGCAAGTGCCCGCATTCGTGGATGCGATGGAAAATGCCAGGAATGCCGCCAGTTTCGAAAAAATCGTCGAACGCTGGGGCATTCGTCGCAGCCATCCGCAGTTCTGGCAGTATTTCCATGATCTGAGCCGCTACCTCCACGACACTGACCCGGTGGAAGAGGGCGTGCTGGACATGAACCGCTACGAAAACCTCTGAAACACCGTTGACCCTCTGTAGGAGCGAAGCTTGCTCGCGAAAGCGGTCTGACATTCAGCGTAGATGTCGACTGTCAGACCGCTTTCGCGAGCAAGCTTCGCTCCTACAGGGATTCGGCGGTGATCAGATGTTCATCGACAAGCGCATCTTTCCCGACAAAAATACTAGGACTTTGTGCGGCGCGATGATTGGCGTAAACTGCGTCCAAGCCTGCGAGGAGTTTCCATGACCGCTATTACCATTACCGACGCCGCCCACGATTACCTGGCTGATCTGCTCTCCAAGCAGAACACCCCGGGTATCGGCATCCGCGTCTTTATCACCCAGCCTGGTACCCAGTACGCCGAAACCTGCATTGCCTACTGCAAGCCGGGCGAAGAAAAACCTGAAGACACAGCGCTGGGGCTCAAAAGCTTCACCGCTTACATCGACTCGTTCAGCGAAGCATTCCTGGACGATGCGGTAGTCGACTACGCCACCGACCGCATGGGCGGCCAGCTGACCATCAAGGCGCCAAACGCCAAAGTACCGATGGTCAACGCCGACAGCCCGGTCAACGAGCGCATCAACTACTACCTGCAGACCGAAATCAACCCGGGGCTGGCCAGCCACGGCGGTCAGGTCAGCCTGATCGATGTGGTCGAAGACGGCATCGCCGTACTGAAATTCGGCGGCGGTTGCCAAGGCTGCGGCCAGGCAGACGTCACCCTGCGCGAAGGCATCGAGCGCACCTTGCTCGAGCGCATTCCCGAGCTCAAGGGCGTTCGTGACGTGACCGACCACACGCAGAAAGAAAACGCCTACTACTAAGGTGTTCGCTGCAAACATAAAAAACGGTGCCCGTGAGCACCGTTTTTTTATGGGGGATCGATAACCTGTGGCGAGGGAGCTTGCTCCCGCTCGACTGCGAAGCAGTCGCAATCCAGCCGATGCATTTTCCGTGATGAATGCGTTGGCTGATTTGGGGCCGCTGCGCGGCCCAGCGGGAGCAAGCTCCCTCGCCACAAGTGCTTCAGGGTCTGTAGAGATGCGCATGCCCCGCGCGATACAACGACGACTCACTGAAGTGATCGCTGCCCAACACCCGGCCCACCAGAATCAACGCCGTGCGGCGAAATCCCTTGGCTTGAACCTTCCCGGCAATATCCGCTAGCGTTCCCACCACCCAATCCTGATCCGGCCAGGTCGCCCGATGGATCACCGCGATCGGGCAATCGGCGCCGTAGTGCGGCAGCAATTCGGCGAGGATCTTCTCCAAATGATTGACCCCCAAATGGATCGCCATGGTCGCCCCATGCTGCGCCAGACTACCGAGCTCTTCACCGGCCGGCATCGCAGTCTTGTCGGCGTAGCGGGTCAGAATCACGCTCTGTGACACGTCCGGCAAGGTCAACTCAGCGCCCAAAAGCGCCGCGCAGGCGGCGGTGGCGGTGACGCCGGGAATGATTTCGAAAGGGATGTCGAGTTCACGCAGGTAGCGAATCTGCTCGCCAATCGCGCCGTACAGGCTCGGATCGCCGGAATGCACACGGGCCACGTCCTGGCCGTGGGCATGGGCGGTCTTGATCAGCTCGATGATCTGCTCCAGGTGCAATTCGGCGCTGTTGACCACCTGTTCGGCCCGGTGGCCCTCCAGCACGGCGGCGGGCACCAGGGAGCCTGCATAGATGATGACCGGGCAGCTACGAATCAGCCGCTGGCCTTTGACGGTGATCAGTTCCGGGTCGCCGGGGCCTGCGCCAATGAAGTAGACGGTCATCGTCGTTTCCTGTCAAAAAAGGGTATGGGCACGCTTCAGATGAAGATTGCTCATGATCGAAGGCGGGGATTATCGGGGATTTTACGCGGCGCTGGCCAATGCCAGGGTGGCCTGGGCGTATTTTTGCCGTGGAATCAGCAACTTTGCCGGTGCCTGAGCCAATTGTTCGGCCAGTGCCAGCGCCGCACTTTCCGCTACGCCGTAACAGCCAGTCCGTTCGAACGCGATGTCGGAGTGGTGGCTGAGTTGCGGTTCATAACCGGCCAATTGTTCGCTGCTGAAATACATCAACGGCAATGCCAGTTGCTCAGCCAGTTCGATCAGGGCGGGCTCTTCGCGCTTGAGGTCGATACTGGCCAGGGCCTTGATCTCACGGAGCTCGATTTGATGGGCCTGTAATGCCTGATCAAGCAGCGCCCGCAGCGTGCTGACGGGGCAGCCGCGCTGGCAGCCCAGGCCGACCACCAAGGTCGGCGCTGCGCTGACGTCAGTCATGCGGAGTATTGGCCATCGCTTTTGCGGCGGAACAACCAGGCGCTGATCAGGCCCAGGGCCAGCCAGAATGCCATGTTGGTCAGCTGCGAAGCGATTTTGAATTGCGCTTCCAGGGCTTCCGGAGCCAGCATGGAGTGCACTTCCGGTTGCGGCGCGCCGATCACATGAGGCACGGCCAGAATCGCCACGCCGAGGATCTTCATCAGCCAGTGGCGGCTGAACACGATCAGCGCGATGCCGACAGCGGTGGATGCGGCAGTGCCAATCCACCAGATCTGCCGTTGCGCCAGATCCGCCGCGGCAGTGCCCGGCAGTTCAGGTGGCAGGCCGAGGGTGGGCGCCAGCACGAACGTCGCATAACCGGCCAGCCCCCAGAGCAGCCCCTGAGAGGTACGGCGTGGAGCGCGCAAGGTGTAGAGGCCCGCAAGCATCAAAGCGAAACCGACTGCTACCACCAGATTGCCGCCAGTGGTCGACAGCACGCGCTGCCAGCCGTCTTCAGGCTCCCAGGCTTCGGCATCATGAGTGTGGGCGACAGCACCCGCGGCATGTTCGTGGATTTCGACAGCGGCCGGCTCGGATTTTTCATAGGTCTCGGCCTGCAGAATCAGCGGGGCCACCCAGAAGCTTTGCAGCAAGGTCAGCAGCAGGGCGGCTAGCAGCCCGCTAAAACCTGCGGTTTGCGCAATACGCTTGATCATGTCAGCAGGTCTCAATGGCACGGAAAGGCGGAACTGTGACGGGTATCGTGCGCGGCATTGTGCACCGCTTCGATGTGCGAGAAACCGGCGAAATACACAAGGCTGGCGCCAAGGATCGAGGCACAAAAAGCGGCGGTCAGGCGTTGGCTCAGGGTAGTGGTGGTGCTGATCGTGCTCTTTTTATCGGTGTTGCTGCCGGTGCTGCTGATGATCGACATGGCGCTTCCCTCTGGTCTGTCAGCGGGTGAATAGAGCGCATGAAAACCTCCGCACGCCGGGGCACGCAGAGATTTCGAACAGCGCCCGCCCACCGCGGGTTTGTTATTCAGTGAACGTAAAAGTCACTTTGTGTTACGGGCCGGTCTCCGGGCTCGCGAGGGGCAGGGCTTGCGCCGAAACCTGCAAGCATCACCTTCCCATGCCGTATGACGGGCACAGTGGATCTGACGCTTCACTCGCTTACCGTTGCGGGGGCAGCACCGGACTGACATGGCTTTAGAGTAAAGCACATGATTCACCGGTTTCCCGTTTCACCCTGTGAAGGGCACCCGTAACAAGGCGTGTAGGAGAGCATGGGCGGGGGTTGGGCGTCAATTGGCAAGGGTTCTCAGCTTGACACCGAGGTGACTGCTTCGCGGGCAAGCCTCGCTCCTACAGGATCGCGGTGCTTTTTGATCGTTCCCACGCTCTGCGTGGGAATGCAGCCCGGGACGCTCTGCGTCCCATCCAGAGCCGAACGTGGAGCGTCCGTTGAGGCATTCCCACGCAGAGCGTGGGAACGATCAACAGGGGGTGGCGTGCTCAGAGATTGACCCACCCCCACACGATGCGTAGCCTTGCGCTTTCGAGGTTCTTCGGCGTCTGCCGAAGCTAAGAAGGGAACGCGGTCGATGCCGCGGCTGCCCCCGCAACTGTGAACGGTGATGTTCGCTGCCACGCCACTGCAAGCCCTGATCCATCAGGTTCGCGGGAAGGCGCAGCGAATGCCAGGCCAATAAGGCCGGCACACCGTCAGCCAGGAGACCTGCCTCGACACAGATTCTCACTACAACCGGGCGGGGTGATCCGGTGGCGAACTCTTCCGCGCGCGCATCCGCCGCTGCGATTGTCGTCCCGTATGCCCGCCACCTTGCCAAAGGGCATCCGATGAAAACACTGGCCAAACTCCCCGTCACCATCGTTACCGGCTTCCTCGGCTCGGGCAAAACCACCTTGCTGCGCCACATGCTCGACAACGCTCAGGGCCGTCGCATCGCGGTGATCGTCAACGAGTTCGGCGAGCTGGGCATCGACGGCGAAATCCTCAAGCAATGCTCCATCGGCTGCACCGAAGAAGAAGCCAACGGTCGCGTCTACGAACTGGCCAATGGCTGCCTGTGCTGCACGGTTCAGGAAGAATTCTTCCCGGTGATGCGCGAACTGGTCGCTCGTCGCGGCGACCTCGACCACATCCTCATCGAAACTTCCGGTCTGGCCTTGCCAAAACCTTTGGTTCAAGCCTTCCAGTGGCCAGAAATCCGCAGCGCCTGCACGGTTGACGCGGTGATCACCGTGGTCGACAGCCCGGCCGTCGCTGCTGGCACCTTCGCTGCGTTCCCGGATCAGGTCGATGCCCAGCGCAAACTCGACCCGAACCTGGACCATGAATCGCCGCTGCACGAGTTGTTCGCCGACCAACTGGCCAGCGCCGACCTGGTGATCCTCAACAAGGCTGACCTGATCAGCGCCGAAGACCTGGCCCGTGTGCGCCTGGAAGTCGCCGAAGAACTGCCGCCAGCGGTGAAAGTCATCGAAGCCAGCAGCGGGCGTCTGCCACTGGACGTGCTGATTGGCCTCGGTGCCGGTTCCGAAGAACACATCGACAGCCGCCACAGCCATCACGATCATCACCACGAAGGTGAAGACGACCATGATCATGATGCCTTCGACTCCATCTCTATCGAACTGCCGCAAGCCGACGAAAGCCTGTTGATGGACGCGCTGACGCAATTGGTGGTTCAGCACGGCATCCTTCGGGTCAAAGGTTTCGCGGCGGTGCCGAACAAACCGATGCGCCTGCTGATCCAGGGCGTGGGCACGCGTTTCGACAAGCACTTCGACCGACAATGGGGCGCTGAAGAAGCGCGCACCACGCGTCTGGTGTTGATCGGTCAGGATCTGGACGCCGCTCAGCTCGAAGCGCAATTGCGCGCTGCGCTCAGCGTTTAAACCATGCACCTGCTCAGGACCCAGCCCGGCGGTTTCGTGTCGGATGACAACATTGCCGACCTTGGACAAACCCCCGCCGAGCTGGTGATCCTGTGCAGCGGTGATTCCAGCCTGGCGCTGCTTGCCGAAGCGGCGCAGCAGTTGCCCGACGATTACCCGAGCGTGCGCCTGGCCAACCCGATGCAGGTGCAGAATCACGCCTCGGTCGATCTCTATGTCGACGAAGTGCTGCGCCACGCCAAGGTGATTCTGATCTCGCTGCACGGCGGCATCGCCTATTGGCGTTATGGCATTGAGCGTCTGGTGGAATTGTCCGGGCGCGGCGTGCAACTGATTCTGGTGCCGGGGGACGATCGTCCGGACCCGGAACTCAGTGACCTGAGCACCGTAACTCCGCAAGACCGCGACCGGCTCTGGCACTTCCTGCGTCAGGGCGGGATGGCCAACGCGCTCGACCTGTTTCGCTGTCTCGCCAGTCGCTGGCTGGGCCGCGACTACCCATGGGCCGAACCGCAAACCCTGCCACGCACCGCGATTTACCACCCGCAAAAAAGCCCCGCAGAACTGAAAGATTGGCAAGCCGACTGGCAGGCCGATCAGCCGGTGGCGGCGGTGCTGTTTTACCGCTCGCATTTGCAGGCGGCGAACACCGGTTTCATCGATATTTTCTGCCAGCGTTTGCACGCGGCGGGGTTGAACCCGTTGCCGATTGCGCTGGCCAGTCTGAAAGAGCCCGGCTGCCTGACGGTGGTTGAGGACTTGCTGGATGAAGTCGAAGCGGGGGTGATTTTGAACACCACCGGTTTCGCCCAATCCAGCCCCGAAGCGCCGGACCTGCGGCCGTTTCGCCGCAATATCCCGGTGATCCAGGCGATCTGCGCCCAAGACAACGAGCCGGGTTGGCGCGCCAGCGAACAAGGCCTCGGCCCGAGGGATCTGGCGATGCACATCGCGCTGCCGGAGCTGGATGGGCGGATCATCAGTCGGCCGATCAGTTTCAAGGACCTGGCCTGGCGCAGTGAGCGCAGTCAGGCCGATGTGGTCTGCTACCGGCCTGCACCTGAGCGCATGGATTTTGTCGCTGAACTGGCGCGGCGCTGGATCGATCTGGCGCGAGTGCCCAACGGCGAAAAACGCATCGCCCTGATCCTCGCCAACTACCCGACTCGCGATGGGCGCATCGGCAATGGCGTCGGCCTTGATACTCCGGCTGCGGCATTGAATATCCTGCGCGCGCTGCATGCCGAAGGTTATCCGTTGCCGGCCGAGTTGCCGGACAGCGGCACCGCGCTGATCCAGCAATTGCTCGGCGGCGTCAGCAACGACCTCGACACCCTCGACCAGCGTCCCTGTCATCAAAGCCTCGCGCTGGACGACTACAACCTGATGTTCAACGCGCTGCCCGAGGCCAATCGCCAAGCCGTGCTGGAACGTTGGGGCGAACCCGAAAAAGATCCCATGTTCCGTGGCGGACGAATGATGATTGCCGGCCTGCGCTTCGGCCTGACCTTCGTCGGCATTCAACCGGCTCGGGGTTATCAGGTGGACTCGAGCGCGGTCTATCACGACCCGGACCTGGTGCCGCCTCACGGCTATCTGGCGTTCTACTTCTGGTTGCGCAACACCTACGGTGCTCATGGCGTGATTCACGTCGGCAAGCATGGCAACCTCGAATGGCTGCCGGGCAAGGGCGTCGGGCTGTCGGAAAACTGCTGGCCGGACGCATTGCTCGGGCCGCTGCCGAACATCTATCCGTTCATCGTCAATGACCCGGGCGAGGGCGCCCAAGCCAAGCGTCGCACCCAAGCGGTGATCATCGATCACCTGATGCCGCCGCTGACTCGCGCTGAAACCTACGGTCCGCTGCGCGATCTGGAATTGTTGGCCGACGAATATTACGAAGCGCAATTGCTCGATCCACGCCGCGCCCGGGAGTTGCAGCGCGACATTCTGCAACTGGTGCGCGACTCGCACATCGACCGCGAACTGCAACTGGACGAGAAGCTCGACAGCGATGCCGATGCGGCGATCTGGTTGCCGCGCCTGGACACGTACCTGTGCGACTTGAAGGAGTCGCAGATCCGCGATGGCCTGCATGTGTTTGGCGAGTCGCCGGTCGGGCGGTTGCGCATCGATACCTTATTGGCCTTGCTGCGTATTCCTCGCGGCGATGGTCGCGGGGCGCAATCGAGCTTGCTGCGGGCGCTGGCCAAGGCGTTTGCATTGGGCTTCGATCCGCTGGATTGTGCGTTGGCCGAGCCTTGGAGCGGGCTGCGTCCGGATGCCCTGTTGTCGGTCAGCGATGAGCTATGGCGCACAGCGGGCGATACCCGCGAGCGACTGGAGCTATTTGCCGCTGAACTGATCTTGCTGACACTGAACCCATCTCAAGCCCACCACGACTCCTGTGGGAGCGGGCTTGTCCGCGAAGGCGGCGTGTCAGTCGACATTGATTTATCTGACCCACCGCTATCGCGGGCAAGCCCGCTCCCACAGGGTCTTGCGTGGGCTGACGTCGGCGCCATCCTTGAGAGCCTGCGCGAGGTCGTTGCCCCACGCCTTGACGCCTGCGGTCCAGCGGAAATGCGCGGCCTGCTCGACGCTCTCAACGGTCGATTCGTCCCGGCCGGCCCGAGCGGCGCACCGAGTCGCGGCCGGCTGGACGTGCTGCCCACCGGGCGCAATTTCTATTCGGTGGATGTGCGCAACCTGCCAACCACCACCGCGTGGCGCATCGGCTTCCAATCCGCGAACCTGATTCTTGAGCGGCACTTGCAGGACCACGGCGATCACCTGCGTCAGCTCGGTCTGTCGGTCTGGGGCACCGCGACCATGCGCACCGGCGGCGACGACATCGCCCAGGCCATGGCGCTGATGGGCGTGCGTCCGGTATGGGCGACCGGTAGCCAGCGGGTCGATGACTTCGAAATTCTGCCGTTGAGTTTGCTGGACCGGCCACGGGTGGATGTGACCCTGCGCGTCTCTGGATTTTTCCGCGATGCCTTTGCCAATTTGATCCGGCTGTTCGATGCCGCCGTGCAAGCGGTCGTAGCGCTGGATGAACCGGATGATCTCAACCCGTTGGCGGCCAAGGTCCGTGCTGAGCGGCAAGCGCTGCTGGAATCCGGTCTGGATGAAGACGCGGCGCGGCGGCAGGCCGGCTGGCGCATTTTCGGGGCCAAACCGGGTGCTTACGGAGCGGGTGTGCAGGGCGCGATCGACGGTCGCCTGTGGCAAAGCCGCGAAGACCTGGCCGAGGTTTACCTGAACTGGGGCGGCTACGCATACGGCGGCTCCGATGAAGGCACCGCCGCCCGCGAACAGTTCGCCCAGCGTCTGAGCCAGGTGCAGGCAGTGCTGCAAAACCAGGACAACCGTGAACACGACTTGCTCGATTCCAACGACTATTACCAGTTCCAGGGTGGCATGCTGGCGGCCGTCGAAAGCCTCAGCGGTGAAGCGGCGGCCAGTTATCACGGCGACCACAGTCAGCCGGACTTGCCGAAGATTCGCACCTTGAAGGAAGAACTTAACCGGGTGATCCGCTCCCGGGCGGCCAATCCGAAATGGATCGACGGGGTCAAGCGTCACGGCTATAAAGGCGCGTTCGAACTGGCGGCGACGGTCGATAACCTGTTTGCCTTCGACGCCACCACGCAGTTGATCGACGACCACCAGTATGCGTTGCTGGCGGACGCCTATTTGCTCGATCCGGCAACCCGGGAGTTTGTCCGCGAACACAATCCCCATGCCCTGCGCGACATGACCGAGCGCATGCTCGAGGCGCAGCAACGTGGGATGTGGAAAGAGCCGGGCGAGTACCGCGAGGCGCTGGAGAATTTGTTGCTGGATATAGAAGAAGACAGGTAACTCTGTGGCACCGCTAACCTGTGGGAGCGTGGCTTGCCCGCGAAGAGGCCCTCACAATCAACATTGATTTCGACTGAGCGGACGCCTTCGCGGGCAAGCCATGCTCCCACAGGTACAAGGTGTGCCTGCCACCGACCATGACCGAGATTTGAACATGACCGACACCCCCCATTTCCCGCTCTCCGCCGTGGTCGGCGCCGATGACTTGAAGCTCGCGCTGTACCTGACCGCCATCGATCCGAAAATCGGTGGCGTACTAATCGAAGGCCCGCGCGGCATGGCCAAGTCCACCCTGGCCCGAGGCCTGGCGGACCTGTTGGCCAGCGGTCAATTCGTCACCTTGCCGCTAGGCGCCACCGAAGAACGGCTGGTGGGCACCCTCGACCTCGACGCAGCCCTGAGCGAAGGTCGCGCACAATTTTCCCCCGGCGTACTGGCCAAGGCCGACGGCGGCGTGTTGTATGTCGATGAAGTCAATCTGCTGCCCGATCACCTCGTGGACTTGCTGCTCGACGTGGCGGCCAGCGGCACCAACCTGATCGAGCGCGACGGGATCTCCCATCGGCATTCGGCGAAGTTCGTGCTGATCGGCACCATGAACCCGGAAGAGGGCGAACTGCGCCCGCAACTGCTCGACCGCTTTGGCCTGAACGTCGCCCTCAGTGGCCACACCGCACCCGCCGAGCGCGGTCAGATCATCCGTCGTCGACTGGATTTCGACAGCGACCCGCAAGGATTCTGCGCCGAATGGGAAAGCCAGCAGCACGCACTGCGCGAGCGCTGCCAAAAGGCGCGTTCGGCACTGGCGAGCATTCCCCTCGACGATGCCGCGCTGGCGCAGATCACCGAGCGTTGTTTCGCTGCCGGCGTCGATGGCCTGCGGGCCGATCTGGTCTGGTTGCGCGCGGCCCGGGCTCACGCGGCATGGCGGGGCGCGAACGCGATCAGCGAGGACGATATCGATGCGGTCGCCGAGTTTGCCTTGCGCCATCGTCGTCGCGAACACTCGCCACCGACACCGCAACAACCCCAGGCACCGCAGCCGCCCTCTACGCAGAACGCCAACCCGAGTGAAAGTCAGGGCCAGTGGGGCGAAATGCCCGCCCAGGCGCTGCCGGTCGGCGCACGACGTAAAGTGCCGAGCTGGCCAAAAAAGCCCTAGGCATTCGCCCTCGATCAGACGCGGGGGCGAATGCCAGACCCCGCGCAGGACGGCTGGATCACGGTAAACAGGGCAAGCGTCATACAGCCCTGAGCGGCTCGATCAATTGGCCCGGCACCTTGCTCAATGGCCGACCGCGTCAACGCGACGATGTGCTGTTTCAACTGCGCACCCGCAGTCCTCATGAATTATGGCTGGTGATCGTCGACGCCTCTGCCTCAACCCGGCGTCATCAGGCGTTGAGCGATGCCAAGGGCTTGTTGGCGCAACTGTTCGACGATGCTTATCGACAGCGTGCGCGCTTGGCTTTGCTGACCGCCAGCGGCCATGTGCCGACGTGGCAGGTGCAAGGTTTGAAAGCCTCCGCGGGTTTGCGCGACTGGCTCGAAGGGCTTGGTGCTGGCGGCGGAACGCCGATGTTGGCGGCGCTGGATGAGGCGGGACGTTGGTTGGCGGCGCGGAAAAAACACTTCCCGGCTGAACAGCAACGGCTGCTGCTGGTGACGGATGGGCGGGTAAAGGAATGGTCAACGTTGCCGGCGCTGGAGTGTCCCGGGTTGCTGATCGACATTGAGCGCGGGCCGATTCGCCTCGGACGGGCTAAAGTGTTGGCGGATCAACTGCAAACGCATTACCAGCATATCGATGATTTGTAGCCGAAAAGATCGCAGCCTTCGGCAACTCCTACAGGACGCGGGTACATCCGCAACTGATTGGAGAATAGCGAGTGCATCCGCGAATGATGGGTGTGCCACAATCGGTGTAGGAGCTGCCGAAGGCTGCGATTCTTTTGATCTTTCACAGGAGTGACCCATGCGCGTTCTAGCCCGCAACGATCAAGACGATTTTCGCGTCAAAGCCTACGCCGGCACCAACGGCGTGTTGCTGGCGATCGATCTGGCCAAACACCGCCGCAAAGGCCTGCTGGGTTTCGCCATCGAAAAACAGCAAGGCAGCAAACCCTGGCTGTTTCTGTTCAATAGCCTGACCTTCCCCGGCAAGGTTCATACGTTCCCCCAGTTTCACACCACCCCCAGTGACCTCGCGCCGTTGCAGAAATTTCGCTGGGCCGATTACGCGGTCAATCCAGGCGTGACGATCCATTATCGGATTCACCTGGCCTACGGCACCGCCGATGCGCCGCAGTTGGGTGAGTTTCTGGAAGTGACGCTCACCACCGATAATGGCCTTCCAACGGGCCAGAACGTCATCTTCAACCGGGCAGTGGCCGCGAGCCAGGCCTTCCAGCGCAAATTCGCCGATGTTGATGCGCTACTCAGCGCCAACAAGAAACTACCCATCGAAGAATGGCCCGACGCCCCACGACTATGGCTGGAAAACGGTCTGCTCGCACGCTTGCTGGGGTTCATCGAACGGGCCGAGGATGGTCAGTGGGCGCTGGACATCGCGATCTATGAATACCAGTTGAAAGTGATCGTCGATGCGGTGAACGCCGCCTTCGAACGCGGCGTAAAAATTCGGGTTCTGTACCACGCTCAACCAGACGAAGACACCACGGTGCTGAACGAAGCCAGCCTGGAAAAAATCCCGGCGGCGAACAAACGCGGAAGGGTCACTCACAACATCTTTCACAACAAGTTCATGGTCCTGAGCCGGCTCGACGCGGCGGGGCAGCATCAGCCCGAAGCGGTACTCTGTGGCAGCACCAATTTCACCGCCAACGGCGTTTATCGTCAGGCCAACGTGGTGCATGTGCTGGACGACGCTCGGATCGGCGCCAGTTATCTGCAAACCTTCGAGCAGGTCTGGACCACGCCGGCGGACGTCGGCGCCACCCGTGAATGGCTCACGGAAAACAATCCGATGCAGCCGGATCAGTCCCTGTTCGCCGGCTTCTCACCGCGTTCGGGCCAGGGTGACTTGCGTGAGTTCGTCGAAATCATCGAGTCAGCCAAAAAAGACCTGTTGTTTGTCACGGCGTTTGCCTTGCCGGACGAAGTGCTCAATGCCTTGCTCGGCCTGCCTCACGACGACATCTTGCGTTACGGCCTGCAAAACACCGTCAGCCGCATCACCGGTTTCCACGCCGACCGCACCGCCCAATTTGCCGCCACCGCGCTGCTCAATACGGGTCTGGAAGGCTGGCTCAAGGAAAACATGAAAGGCCAGAAGGGCAACCTGCTGGTGCACACCAAAGCCATCGTCGTCGACTTCACCACCGACACACCGACCATCATCAGCGGCAGCCACAACCTTAGCGCCGCAGCCAGCAACGGCAACGACGAGAACTACCTGATCATCCGTGGCGACACCGACCTGGCCGATCGTTACGGCTTGGAACTGCTGCGCTTTTACGAGCATTACCGGTTCCGTTACTTCGCAAAAAAACTGGCACTCAAGCAGGTCCGGCCGTTGGCTCCGGATGACAGCTGGACCAATGATTATTACCTCGAAGGCGATCTGCGCATGTTGTCGCGGTTGCGCTTTGCCGGACGATAAACAAGGCTGGCGGGCCCCTGTAGGAGCGAAGCTTGCTCGCGAAGACGGCGGCACAGTCAACATTGATGTCGACTGACACGCCGCTTTCGCGAGCAAGCTTCGCTCCTACAGGTTTCATGTTCGGTTATTTGCCCATCGCCTGCCGATACTGACGGGTACGCCGAGCGATGTACAACTGGTCGAGGATCAATGCCCAAACCGCCGAAACCTGCGGTCTAGGCTTGCGCCCGCGGCTCAATCGATGGAGCTGAAATTTCACCACGGCCATATTCGCCAGTGCCGCCAGAGGTTTGCGTTTCCAGCGAATCGGTGGCAACTGCGGGTGACTGTTCTGGCCTTCACGCCAGCGTTTGACCAGGTTCGGTTCGATGGCCATTGCCGTGCCGATGCCGGCCATGGCCATGCCGCTGTCGAGTACCTGTTCGACGATCGCCAACCGCCGTATGCCTCCGGTCACCATGACCGGCATGCTCGCCACGCTGGCCAGTTCGCCGGCCATTTCCAGAAAGTACGCTTCTCGTGCCAGGGTCCGACCGTCGCGCGCCTCGCCTTGCATGGCCGGGGCTTCGTAGCTGCCGCCGGAGAGTTCCAGCAAATCGATCTGCTTATCGTTGAGCCACTGGATCACTTGCCGGGCGTCGTCGGCGTCGAAACCGCCGCGCTGGAAGTCCGCGGAATTGAGCTTCACCGCCACACAAAACTGCGGCGATACCGACTTGCGAACGGCGCTGAGCACCTCCAGCAACAGGCGCGCACGATTTTCCAGTGAGCCGCCCCAGCGGTCGGTGCGGCGATTGGTCAACGGTGAGAGAAACTGGCTGATCAGATAACCGTGCGCGGCATGAATCTGCACCCCAGTGAAACCGGCCTTTTCCGCCAGGGCGGCGCTGGTGGCGAAGCGTTGAATGACCTCGGCGATGTCGCTTTCGCTCATGGGTTTGGGTTCGGCAAACATCTTCGAAAACCCACCCAGATCCAGCGCCACCGCCGAGGGGGCCCAGGCTTGCTGGCCGAGGTTGGCCATGGTCTGGCGGCCGGGATGATTGAGTTGCACCCAAAACTGCGCGCCACCGGCCCGGCCGATGGTTGCCCACTGACGAAAGCGCTCCAGATGTCGCTCGTCTTCCAACACCACGCCACCGGGACCGGTCATCGCGCGGCGGTCGATCATCACATTGCCGGTCAGCAACAACCCGGCGTCGCCGTCGGCCCAGGCTTGATACAGCCGAAACAACTCGCTGGAAGGTGCCTGCCCGGTATCGGCGAGGTTCTCTTCCATCGCGGCTTTGGCGATGCGATTGCCGATGGTCTGGCCGTTGGGCAAATTCAACGCTTGGAAGGGCGACATGCTTGACTCCTCATCAGTGAAGAGAAGAGGCTAAGCTTAAAGTTAACTTTAATGTCAAGCGTGCAAACGAGGCAGTGATGAAAATTGGTGAATTGGCGCAGCAGAGTGGGTTGAACGCCTCGCGCATTCGTTTTTATGAGGCCCAGGGCCTGATCCGTCAGGTCGAGCGGCAGGCCAACGGCTATCGGCGTTATCCGCCGCAAGTGTTGCAAACCCTGAAAATCATCCAGTGCGCCCAACAGGCCGGTTTCACCCTCGAAGAGTTGAAGTTGCTGCTACCGGATGCCACGACGGGTGAGGTCAATCACGACGAACTGGTGGCGAGCCTTGGGCGCAAGGTCGAACAGATCGAAGCGATGCAACTGCACCTGGCCCAGAGCAAGGCGCAGTTACTGGAGGTGATCGAGAATATCCAGGCGCGACCCGAGGGCATGGGGTGCGGCGCGAATGCCGAGCGGGTATTGGCGTCGCTCAAGCACTAATGCCGGTATGCCAAGACGCAGAACCTGTGGGAGCGAGGCTTGCCCGCGAAGAACGATGAGGCGTAATACCTGAAAAACCGCGGTGCATTCTTCGCGGGCAAGCCTCGCTCCCACAGGTTTTGCGTGTCACCGGCATCAGGGCCTCAACAGCTCCCGTGCCCGAGGCACGGTGCATAAAGTGCTGAAGGTTTTCTGCAGCCACGGCAAGTCGTGGCGGGGTTTGCGGACAATCTGCTGTTTGGGCCTGAGCTTGCCGATGTGTTTTTTGAAATTTTCTTCCAGGGTTTCTCGAGTGCCAATCCCTTTGAGCTTCTTCAGCAGCTTCCCGTCCTTGTAGATCAGCACGGTGGGTGTGCCAGTGACTTCCGAATGCCGAGGAGACTCGCTCGTACTCAGCACATAGATGTGCGCGTGATCTTTGTACTTCTCGGCAATTGCACGAAAAACCGGCTCGGCCATTTCGCAGGCGTAACAGTTTTTATTGCCGAAATACAGGATCACCGGGCGCCAGGTTTTGAGCGCCTTGCGGTAGACCGCAGCCATGGTCGGGTGGGTGGTCATCGAGCTCATTGAAATCTCCTTTTCAAAGACAATCGAATGCCTGTCGACGTTAAAGGAGGCGAGCAGATGGGTCTACTGTCAGAAATTACAGGTAGGGGTGAGGTGCCGGTGGGTTTCTTTGTATATATAAGAGGACATCCATGAATAAAGGCTAGATGCCAGACTCGGTTTAGAGTGCTATTTTTAGCGCTATTAAAAGCACTTCAAGGAGTAACGCATGACACACATCGTGCTTTCACAGGTTGTAGCGAGCATATCCGAGTTAAAGAAAAACCCGATGGGTACAGTCGCTGCGGGTGGTGGGTTGTCGGTCGCGATCCTCAACCGTAATGAACCCGCTTTCTACTGCGTCCCAGCCAAAGAATACGAAGCGATGATGGACCGACTTGAAGACATGGAACTGATTGCCCTTTGCCGCGAGCGAGAAAACGATCCTGTAATCAAGGTTTCTCTCGATGACCTATGAGCTGGAGTTTTCTGAGAAAGCCTGGAAGGAATGGCAGAAGCTCGGGTCAACGTTGAGGGAGCAGTTCAAGAAAAAGCTTCAGGAACGGTTGGCTAATCCGCACGTTCCAGCGGATCGGCTAAATGGGCTGGGCAACGCTTACAAGATTAAGCTGCGCAGTGCCGGGTATCGACTGGTTTATCGGGTTGTGGATGAAGTTCTGGTAGTGACGGTGATAGCAGTGGGGAAAAGAGAACGGGGAGATGTTTACAAGGATGCAGGTGAGCGGTAGCACTCCCTGAGCTTCAGCATTTATCCGGATAGATCAAAGGTCACGTTGTCTGGCCTTATTTCGAATCGTTACGCCTTCAACCGTGGTGCAAGTACCTGTGCGTTGTGACGAACGTGTATTCATGAATCAAGGGCGGGGGGCTGCCCAAGGAACTGTTCGAACGCCCACAGTCGCCACGTCTGACGAAATTTCTCAAGAACACTCGTTTCTGATTTTACAAAAGAATTTCATTTTCAATCAGGAGAAACACCCATGAGCATTACTCGTTACGGCACCGGCAGCACCGCCGGTGGCGGCCAGCCCCGTCCTTTCGCCCGCGCCGTCGAAGCCGATGGCTGGCTGCACGTGTCTGGCCAGGTGCCGGCGCTGGATGGCGAAATCATTGTGGGCGGCATTGTCGAGCAGACTCACCAGACCATGAAAAACCTGATCGCGATCCTGGAAGAGGCCGGTTATGGTCTGGAAGACGTAGTCCGTACCGGCGTGTGGCTGGAAGATCCGCGGGATTTCTGGAGTTTCAATAAGGTGTTCTCCGAGTACTTCAAAAGTGAACACGCACCGGCGAGGGCCTGCGTACAGGCGAACATGATGGTCGATTGCAAGGTCGAGATTGATTGCGTCGCGTACAAGAAAAAGGCCTGAGTTCCGGAACCGATCGTTCCCACGCTCTGCGTGGTAATGCCGCCATGGACGCTCCGCGTCCGCTTTGTGACGCAGAGCGTCACGGGATGCATTCCCACGCAGAGCGTGGGAACGATCAAGACCTGAGAATTGTGGTGGATTCTTCGCGGGCTAGCCTTAATGCCTGTCAGTTAAGGCGGAATCTGTAGGAGCGAGGCTTGCCCGCGAAGAACGATGACGCGTAATACCTGAAAAACCGCGGTGCATTCTTCGCGGGCAAGCCTCGCTCCTACAGGCACTTTGAATGTGAACACTGACATGACCGAAGATACCTTTACCCATTGCTTCGCCGCCCCACGGGCCGATGCGAAGAACAATTACAACGACTATCGCCGGGTGCTGATTGACAGCGCCAACAGCCTGGCCCCGTCGCATCAACGAATAACAATGGCTGCCTGCGGCCGCGAATGTGAGGAGTTCGACCATGTTTTCTGCCAAAAATACTGCCACCGTGGAAAAGGGTTTTGCCCACACTGGCGCCAATCTGGTGCGTGACGTCAGCCTGCCGGCGCTGGTGCTGCACCGCGACGCGCTGGAACACAACATTCGCTGGATGCAGGACTTCGTCAGCAATAGCGGCGCGGAACTGGCGCCGCACGGTAAAACCAGCATGACCCCGGCGCTGTTTCGCCGCCAACTGGACGCCGGTGCCTGGGGCATCACCCTGGCCAGCGCCACGCAAACCCGCGCGGCTTACGCCCATGGCGTGCATCGGGTGCTGATGGCTAACCAATTGGTCGGTACACCGAACATGGCACTGATTGCCGATCTGTTGGCAGACCCGACCTTCGATTTCTATTGCATGGTTGATCACCCGGATAACGTCGCGGACCTCGGCGCGTATTTCGCCTCGCGCGGTGTGCACCTGAACGTGATGATCGAGTACGGCGTGGTCGGCGGTCGTTGCGGTTGCCGCACCGAAGCCGAAGTGCTGGCGCTGGCCGAGGCGATAGCGGCTCAACCGGCGCTGGCACTGACTGGCATCGAGGGTTACGAAGGCGTCATCCACGGTGATCACGCGGTGACCGGCATTCGCGATTTTGCCGATTCACTGGTGCGACTGGCAGTGCAGTTGCAGGACAGTGGTGCGTTCGCTATTGCCAAGCCGATCATCACCGCTTCGGGTTCGGCCTGGTACGACCTGATCGCCGAGTCGTTCGAAACGCAGAATGCCGGCGGGCGTTTCCTCAGCGTGCTGCGCCCCGGCAGTTACGTGGCCCACGATCATGGCATCTACAAAGAAGCGCAATGCTGCGTGCTCGACCGTCGCAGCGACCTGCACGAAGGTTTGCGCCCGGCGCTGGAAGTCTGGGCGCACGTGCAGTCACTGCCGGAACCGGGTTTTGCGGTGATCGCCCTGGGCAAACGCGACGTCGCCTATGACGCCGGTTTGCCCGTGCCATTGTTGCGTTACAAGGCCGGCGTGGTGCCGGCGATTGGCGATGACGTGAGTGCCTGCAAGGTGACGGCAGTGATGGACCAGCATGCGTTCATGACCGTGGCGCCGGGGGTTGAGTTGCGGGTGGGCGATATCATTTCGTTCGGTACTTCGCACCCGTGCCTGACGTTCGACAAGTGGCGTATCGGGTGTCTGGTGGATGAGCAACTGAATGTCATCGAAACCATGGAAACCTGTTTCTAAGGCTCCAGACCGAGGCGCGGGCTTGCTCGCGAAGACGTCCGCCCAGACACCACCGAAACACCAGAGACCCCACAACGATGAGCAGCATCAGCCCCTTGGGCCCCAACACCCCGCGCATCGCCCTGATCGGCGAGTGCATGATCGAATTGCAGCAGCGCGCCAATGGCACGCTGCAACAAAGCTTCGGCGGCGATACCCTGAACACCGCGGTCTACCTGGCCCGTGAGCTGGGCGATGACGGCACGGTGGATTACGTCACCGCCCTGGGCGACGACAGTTTCAGCGACGCGATGTGCCAGAGCTGGGCCAGCGAAAACATTGGCCTGGACATGGTCCAGCGTTTGCCCGGTCGCTTGCCTGGCCTGTATTGCATCCAGACCGATGCGGCCGGCGAGCGGCGTTTTCTCTACTGGCGCAACGAAGCGGCAGTGCGCGATTGCTTCACCACCCCGGCGGCCGCGCCGATTCTGGCGGCGCTGCCGGATTACGACGTGTTGTATTTCAGCGGCATCACCCTGGCGGTGCTCGGTGTGCAGGGGCGGGAAAAGCTTCTGGAAACCCTGATCGAAGCTCGGCAGCGGGATGCGCGGATCGTGTTCGACAACAACTATCGACCACGCTTGTGGGCGTCGATTGAAGAGGCACGGGCGGCTTATCGCAGCGTTCTGCCCTATATCGACCTGGCGTTGCTGACGGTTGACGACGAGAAGGCGCTGTTCCACTTTTCCGATTGCGCGGCGGTGTTTGCCGCTTACGAGCAGATGGGCACGCCGGAAGTGGTGCTTAAACGCGGTGCCGAGGCGTGTCTGATTCGCTATGACGGTGAGTCGTTCAAAGTGCCGGCGCAGGTGGTCGAACGGGTGGTGGACACCACGGCGGCGGGGGATTCGTTCAGTGCCGCGTATTTGGCTTGTCGGCTTAAGGGTGGTAGCCCGGTTGAGGCTGCCGAGGCGGGGCATCGATTGGCGAGTCGGGTGATTCAGGTGCCTGGGGCACTCATTCCCAAGGATTGAAATGCAATCCCTGTAGGAGCTGCCGAAGGCTGCGATCTTTTGATCTTGATCTTCTCGGAATCGCTGAAAATCAAGATCAAAAGATCGCAGCCTTCGGCAGCTCCTACGGGAGGGGTGTGTGCATCAGGGAGGATTTGCCCAGCTTCCAAGCCCATCAATCCCGATAAAACACCTGCACCAGGTGATAACCAAACTTGCTCTTGATCGGCCCATGCACCACCCGCAGCGGTTTTTTGAAGATCACTGCATCAATCACCCCAACCATCTGCCCGGGCCGCACTTCGCCCAGATCGCCGCCGCGTTTGCCGGACGGGCACGTGGAGTATTTCCTGGCCAGCACATCGAAGGCTTCGCCCTTGGCGATGCGTTGTTTGAGCTGCTCGGCTTCTTCCGAGGTTTTCACCAAAATATGGCGGGCTTGGGCTTTCATTGGCAGTACCTTGCAACGGTGGTGGCTATGTTGGTGCCAGCGTGGGGCGCGCGATTATGCCTTAACTCAGTCCGCTTGGCCGATCATCGTGCGAATCTTGTTGGCCAACAGGTCAATGGAAAAGGGTTTGGCCACCATGTCCATGCCTTCTTCCAGGAAACCCTGGCGTTCGGCGGCTTTTTCCGCATAACCGGTCATGAACAGCACCTTGAGGTCGGGGCGGTGCTGACGCGCGATTTCCGCCAGTTGCCGACCGTTCATGCCCGGCAACCCGACATCGGTCACCAGCAGATCGACCCGCAGGTCGGATTCCAGCAAAGGCAGGGCGGCCTTCGCGTCTTCGGCTTCATGGGCGTGATAACCCAACTCATTAAGCAGGTCGAGCACCAGCATGCGCACTGCCGGATCGTCTTCCACCAGCACCACGGTTTCACCGGCCACCGCAGCCGGTGTTTCGCCGGTGAGCGGCACCAACGTGAGTTCCGGCACCGCGACGTGCAACCGTGGCAGATACAGCCGAACGCAGGTGCCCTGGCCCGGCAGGCTGTGAAGATTGACGTGCCCGCCCGATTGCTGGGCGAAGCCATAGATCATTGAGAGCCCAAGGCCGGTGCCCTGGCCGATGGGTTTGGTGGTGAAAAACGGGTCGAAGGCCTTGGCCAATACTGTCGGGGTCATGCCGGTGCCGTTGTCGCTAACGGCAATCATCAGGTAATCCCCGGCCCTGACCGGTTCCAGAGGGGTAATGTCGCTACCGTCGAGGTGAACGTTGGCGGTTTCGATCAGCAGCTCGCCGCCTTCGGGCATCGCATCCCGGGCATTGATCACGAGGTTGAGCAGGGCGTTCTCCAGTTGGCTGACGTCAGTACTGACCGGCCAGACTTCATCGGCCAACTGCATTCTGAGCTCGATATGGTCGCCCTTGGTCCGGCGGAACAAATCTTCCAGAGAATGCACCAGTTGGTTGGCATCAAGCGGCTTGCGATCCAGCGACTGGCGTCGGGAGAACGCCAGCAGACGATGGGTCAGGGCGGCGGCGCGGTGGGCCGAGGACACCGCGGCTTCGGTGAAGCGACCAATCTCGGCGGCACGCCCGTCGGCAATGTAGCGCTGCATCAAATCGAGGCTGCCGATGATCCCGGTGAGCATGTTGTTGAAGTCATGGGCGATGCCGCCGGTGAGCTGTCCCACCGCTTCCATTTTCTGCGCATGCCGCAAGGCGTCTTCAGCGCGCTCGCGTTCGAACATCTCGTTTTGCAGTCGCTGGTTGGCTTCGGCCAATTGCTGAGTGCGGGCGCTCACGCGTTCTTCAAGGGTTTCGTTGAGGTTGCGCAGGGCTTCTTCGGTCTGTTTGCGCTCAGTCTCGTCGATCACGAAGATGTAAAAACCATTGACCGCGCCATCCGCGCCATGACGCGGCAGGTAGTTCATCAGGGCCTGACGGGTGCTGCCATCGCGATGCGCGGCGCTGATGCTGAAACTGCAGGCCTTGCCTTTCAGCGCCTCGGCAATGTGTTCGGCGCGCAGGGCATAAGCTTCATCGCCCAGCACTTCACGGACGGTGCGGCCGTAAAGTTCCTGGGGCGTCAAGCCATACCATTCCAGATAGGCGGCATTGTTCAGACGAAAGCGCTCCTCGCTGTCGACGTAACTGATCAGGATGGGCATGGCATTGATGATCAGCTGCAGCTCGGTCTGGCTCTGGCGAAGGGCTTGTTCGATGTGTTTGCGTTCGGTCAGGTCCAATGCGGCGCCGAGGAAACGAATCGGCCGGCCATGATGATCCTTGTAGCAGCGGCCTCGGGCAAACACCCAGCGCAATTGGCCGTCGGCTTGCAGCAAACGATATTCCTCGGCGTACTCGCTGCCATGGGTGATGCAATGCTTGATGCTGCGGGCAATCATGGCGCGGTCTTCCGGGTGCACGCCATGGAGGTATTCGCTGATGGGCAACTGGTTGGCCAGGGCTGCGTCGACGCCATGCAATTGGGCGAAGTGGGCATCGGCGATGAAACGGTCTTCGCCGATGTCCCAGTCCCAGGTGCCAACGGCATCGGTGGCGGCCAGCGCCAGTTGCAGGCGCTGCTCGGTTTCCTGCTGGGCCTTGAGGCTCGCGGCGGAGCGTTGCTCGAGTTCCAGGGCGATGCGGCGGCGTTCATTGGTTTCGATGGCCGTGACCAGAATACCGGCGACCTCGGCGTTTTCATTGCGAATGGGGCTGTAGGTCAAATCCAGCCAGAAGTCGGAATCGCGCCCGTCGCGCTGGAGGGTAAAGCGCTGTTCGCTGTAGGTCCGCACCTGGCCCTGTAGGACGGCGCTGTAAATCGGGTCGGTGAAGTCTTTCAGTTCTGGCCAGATAAGGTGCGTCGGTTGTCCGAAAGCGTGTGGGTGCTTGCTGCCGGCGAGGAAGGCGAAACCGTCGTTGTAGATCTGCGTGAGCTGCGGGCCCCACAGCAACAGCATCGGCATCGGTGAGTGAATCACAATGTCCACGGCGGTGCGCAGGCTCTGCGGCCAGTGATCGGAGGCGCCCAGCGGGTTGTCTGTCCAGTCCAGTCGGGCAATCAAGGCTTGGGCATCGCTGGCGGTCGGTGGTGCGTTCATTACAATGTCCTGCGCGTAAGTCGGTGTGGCGGCGTCTACTATCCTTGCAGGGTGGTAGATGCTGAATGATCCGTTTTGGATCATTTTTTCAATTTGAATGCTTCGCGGGTGCTTTTTGCCATGGAAATCGATGCACTGTTGCAAATTCTGGCCAGCCGCAATGGCTCCGATCTTTACCTGTCCACGGGCGCGCCACCCAGCGCGAAATTTGACGGTGTGCTTAAATCCCTGGCCGAGCAACCGTTCAAGCCCGGAGAAATCGCGGCCATTGCCGCGTCCATCATGGACGCCGAACAGCGCCTGGAGTTCGATCGCGAACTGGAAATGAACCTAGCGCTTTCCCTGGCCGGGATCGGGCGCTTTCGGCTCAATATCTTCAAGCAGCGCAATGATGTGTCGATCGTGGCGCGCAACATCAAACTCGACATTCCGCGCTTCGAAGACCTCAAGCTGCCACCGGTCCTGCTCGAAACCGTGATGCTCAAACAAGGGCTGATATTGTTCGTCGGTTCGACCGGCTCAGGCAAGTCGACCTCGCTGGCGGCACTGATCGATTACCGCAATCGCCACAGCAGCGGCCATATCATCACCATCGAAGACCCGGTCGAGTTTATTCATCGGCACAAGAAGTCGATCATCAACCAGCGTGAGGTCGGCGTAGACACCCGTAGTTTTCATGCAGCGTTGAAAAACACCCTGCGCCAGGCGCCGGACGTGGTACTGATCGGCGAAATTCGCGACCGCGAGACTATGGAGCATGCGCTGGCATTTGCCGATACCGGTCATCTGGTAATTTCCACTTTGCATGCGCACAACGCCAATCAGGCACTGGACCGCGTGATCAACTTCTTTCCCGAAGAGCGCCGGACGCAGCTACTGCATGACCTGGGCAATAACCTCAAGGCGTTTGTTTCCCAGCGCTTGGTGCGCAGCCGCGATGGGCAGCGCCGGGCGGCGGTGGAGGTGATGCTGGGAACGCCGACCATCGGCGACCTGATCCGGCGCAATGAGCTTTCCGAGCTCAAGGGGATTATGGAGAAGTCGTCAGAGGCGGGGATGCAGACGTTTGATGGGGCGCTGTTCGAACTGTTCGCCGAGGGCGCGATCGATGAGGCAGAGGCGTTGAAACATGCGGACTCGGTGAACAACTTGCGACTGCGCCTGAAAATGCACGCCGAGACTACACCCGGCCCCCATACACCGCCGGGTGAGTGGGGATTAGTGGACTAGCGCTGACAACGACGATCAAATGTGGGAGCGGGCTTGCTCGCGAAGACGATTTCACATTCAACATGGATGTTGGCTGATAGACCTCTTTCGCGAGCAAGCCCGCTCCCACAGTGGAACTACGTTTCAATCATTGAGTTCGGGGCGGTCGCGAAACTGCTCCAGTGCCTCGGGATTGGCCAGTGCATCAGTGTTCTTTACCTTCTGGCCATGCACCACATTCCTCACCGCCAACTCGACCACCTTGCCGCTGATGGTCCGCGGAATGTCCGTCACCGCGACAATCTTCGCCGGCACATGCCGTGGGGTGGTGTTGGCGCGGATGACCTGACGAATCTGTTGTTGCAGCGCTTCGTCCAGCGCGACACCCTCACGCAACTTCACGAACAGCACCACTCGCACGTCATCCTGCCATTGCTGACCAATGGCGACGCTGTCCAACACCTGCGGGACTTTTTCCACCTGACGATAGATTTCCGCCGTGCCGATGCGGACGCCGCCGGGGTTGAGCACCGCGTCAGAGCGGCCGTGGATCAGCATGCCGCCGTGAGGCAGTTGCTCGGCGTAATCGCCCTGGGCCCAGACACCGGGGAACAGGCTGAAATAGGACTTTCGCAGCTTCTCCCCGTCAGGGTCATGCCACAAACCGATGGGCATCGCCGGAAAATGTCGGGTGCACACCAGTTCGCCTTTTTCCCCGATCACAGGCGTACCGGCATCGTTCCAGACTTCGACCGCCATGCCCAGGCTCTTGCATTGCATTTCGCCACGGCGTACCGGCAGGACCGGATTACCGATCACAAAGCACGAAACGATGTCGGTGCCGCCAGACATCGAGGACAGGCACAGGTCGGACTTGAACGCGCGATAGACGTAATCGAAGCTTTGCGGGGACAGCGCGGAACCGGTGGACAACACGGTTTTGAGGCTGCTCAGGTCATGACTTTCGCACGGCTTTACACCATTGCTTTCCAGCGAGGTGATGAACTTGGGACTGGTGCCGAAGACGTTGATGCGTTCGTCGTCGATCAGGTCGATCAAACGCTCCGGGCCTGGATGAAACGGCGAGCCGTCGTACAGCACCACGGCGCAGTCGACGGCCAGGGCCGAAACCAGCCAGTTCCACATCATCCAGCCGCAGGTGGTGTAGTAGAACAAACGGTCGCCGGGGCCTAGATCGGTGTGCAGGCCATGTTCCTTGACGTGTTGCAGCAGCACGCCGCCGGTGCTGTGAACAATGCATTTCGGCACGCCAGTGGTGCCGCTGGAATAGAGGATGTACAGCGGATGAGCGAAGGGCACGGGAACGAATTGCGGCTCGCCGCCCGGCTCGTAGAAATCGTCCCAGAGCGTCACGTTGGCCTGGCTGCGGAAGTCTTCAATGCGCGCCTGGGGTCGTGCGTAAGGGACAACGATCAATTGTTGCAAGGACGGCAGTTGCCCGAGGATTTCGTTGACCTTGGCGGTCTGGTCGATCTCTTTGCCGGCGTAGCGGTAACCGGCGCAGGTGAGCAGCACTTTCGGCTCGATCTGGCCGAAGCGATCGATCACCCCGTGGGTACCGAAGTCGGGTGAGGAACAAGACCAGATCGCGCCGAGACTGGTGGTGGCGAGCATGGCGACAAGAGTTTGCCAAGTGTTCGGCATGCACGCGGCCACGCGGTCGCCGATACCGATACCGGCGGCTTTCAGGCTGTTTTGAAAGCCGGCGACGTGGCTCGCCAGTTCGGCCCAGGTCAGTTGTTCCCGTTGGCCGTTTTCGCCGATAGCCACCACCGCCACGGCATCGTCGCGACGGCGCAGCAGGTGTTCGGCGAAATTAAGCGTGGCGCCGGGGAACCACTGGGCGCTGGGCATTTGTTCGCCCTCTACTAGCACAGCGTCTGGCTGATCGTGAAAACGAATGTCGAAGAAATCGACGATGGCCTGCCAGAAAGCTGCCCGCTGATCGATGCTCCATTGATGCAGGGCAGGGTAGTTGGCGATATCAAGGGAATGTCGCTGATTGACGAAGCGCCGGAAGGCCTCCATGCGGGTCTTGCCGATGCGCTCGGTGCCGGGTTGCCAGAGGATGTCGGACATGGCTTGGCCTCTCTCGTTCCCACGCTCTGCGTGGGAATGCCTCAATGGACGCTCTGCGTCCGCTTTGGGACGCAGAGCGTCCCGGGCTGCATTCCCACGCAGAGCGTGGGAACGATCAATGTCAGGGGGCTGGCGGCGGGTTACTGCGCCAACCACCCACCATCAATATTCCACGCGGCGCCACGCACCTGGCTACCGGCTTCGCTGCATAAAAACAGCACCAACTCACCCAGCTGCGGCGGCGTCACGAATTCCAGGGACGGTTGCTTCTCGGCCAGCAAATCATGTTGCGCCTGCTGCGGGTCGATCCCGGTCGCGGCGCGATCATCGATCTGCTTCTGCACCAGCGGCGTCAGCACCCAACCCGGGCAGATCGCATTGCAGGTGACGTTCGTCGTAGCGGTTTCCAGACCGACCACCTTGGTCAGGCCGATCACACCATGCTTGGCCGCGACGTACGCCGCCTTGCCCACCGACCCGACCTGGCCATGCACTGACGCGATGTTGATGATTCGTCCCCAGCCCTTGGTGCGCATCCCCGGCAGGCTCAAACGGGTGCTGTGAAACACCGACGACAGGTTGATCGCAATGATCGAATCCCAGCGCTCCACCGGAAAATCTTCCACCGACGCCACGTGCTGGATGCCCGCGTTGTTGACCAGGATATCCACGCCGCCGAACTCACGCTCGGCGTATTCAATCATCTCGGCGATCTGCGCCGGGTCGCTGACGTCGGCCGGGTGATGGCCGACTTTGCCGCCGAATTTTTCGATTTCAGCAACCACCGAGGACGCATCGCCGAAACCGTTGAGAATCAAGTTGGCGCCAGCCTTGGCCAGGCTCAGGGCGATCCCCAGACCGATGCCGCTGGTGGAACCGGTGACCAGTGCGGTCTTGCCCGAAAGAGTCGTCATGAATACCTCACACAATGCCAGTGGCGTAGAAAGTACCGATCACCACAAAAACAGCGAGTGTCTTGATCAGCGTAATACAGAAAATGTCTTTGTAGGCCTCGCGGTGGGTCAAACCGGTGACCGCCAGCAAAGTAATCACCGCGCCGTTGTGCGGCAGGGTGTCCATGCCGCCACTGGCCATCGCGGCGACCCGGTGCAGCACTTCCAGCGGAATATTGGCGGCGTGGGCGGCACTGATGAACGTCTCGGACATTGCCGCCAGGGCAATACTCATGCCGCCCGACGCCGAACCGGTGATACCGGCCAGCAGGGTCACGGTAATCGCTTCATTGACCAGCGGATTGGGAATGCTTTTGAGCCAGCCGGACAGCACCAGAAAACCCGGCAACGACGCGATCACCGCACCGAAACCGTATTCCGACGCCGTGTTCATGGCCGCCAGCAGTGCACCGCTGACCGCACTTTTACTGCCTTCGGCCAACTTGCCGCGAATCGTCTGAAAGGCGAACACCAGCACCATGACGATGCCCACCAGCAACGCCGCCTGGACCGCCCAGATCGCCGTCAGCTTGGCGATGTCGGTGGTCACGGGCGCTGCCATGCCCGGCAGCGAAAGGCTGTGAGTCTTGCCGTACCACTCTGGAATCCAACGGGTGAACAGCAGGTTCATCAGGCCCATCATCAACAGCGGCGACAGCGCGATCCATGGGTTGGGCAGTTTGATGTCCGGCGCGGTTTCCGGCTCGTTGCGCAACGCTGAGCCATATCCCTCACCGCTGCGCTGGGCTTTGTTGCGCTGGCTCTGCAGAAACAGCATGCCGGCGCAGAACACGAAAATTGTGCCGATCACACCCAGCCACGGTGCGGCCCAGGCGGTGGTGTTGAAGAAGGTGCTGGGGATGATGTTCTGGATCTGCGGCGTGCCGGGCAGGGCGTCCATGGTGAACGAGAACGCGCCGAGGGCGATGGTCGCCGGGATCAGACGCTTGGGGATATTGCTCTGACGGAACATCTCGGCAGCAAACGGGTAGACCGCAAACACCACCACAAACAGCGACACGCCGCCATAAGTGAGCAGGGCGCAGACCAGCACGATCACCAGCATCGCCTGACGAGTGCCGAGCACACGAATGGCTGCGGCAACGATGGAGCGGGAGAAGCCCGACAACTCGATCAACTTGCCGAACACGGCACCGAGCAGGAACACCGGGAAATACAGTTTGACGAAGCCGACCATTTTTTCCATGAACACCCCGGTGAAGACGGGGGCAACGGCGGAAGGGTCGGTGAGCAGGACGGCACCGAGGGCGGCGATCGGGGCAAAGAGGATAACGCTGTAGCCACGGTAAGCAGCCACCATTAGCAGCGTGAGGGCTGCCAAGGCAATGATCACACTCATGGTGTGTCTCCTGGATTGTTATTTTTGTAGGTTGAAGCTATGTGGGAGGGGCTATAGCGAGTTTCGTGCCAGAAGGTAAGCTGTTGAAATTCAAAGGAATTATTTATTGGTGAGATGGTTGTGCGGGTTTTTGTCTCTGTATTGAGATTTTCTGTGGCTGGGCTGACGCTTTCGCGGGCAAGCCTCGCTCCTACGGGATTGTGATTGTTTACAGCACTGCACCACCCTGTAGGAGCGAGGCTTGCCCGCGAAGGGGCCATATCTACCAATGGAGATCTATGTCTCTTTATGTAGACTCGATAATCCCCAACGCCACCATCTTCTTGTACAACGTCGACCGCCCCAGCCCCAACCGGGCCGCCGCTTCGATAACCTTCCCGCCGCATTGCGCGAGGGCGGCTTCAATCAACTGCCGATCAAACCGTTCACGAGCCTCACTGAAGGTTTCATGGGCAACCGGCCCGATGGCCAAGGGCGCCACACGCTGCACCGGGGTAAAACGGCCAATCGCCGCGCGGATATCCGCCGCGTTCAGAATCAAATCATCACTGAGCAACGCTGCGCGCTCCAGCACGTTGCGCAGTTCGCGGATGTTTCCTGGCCAGGCATGTTGACCCAACAAATCCAAGGCTTCGGGGTTCAGTTCGTGCTGACTGCGCAGCTCTTCGAGAATCCCTTCGCTGAGGGCCGGCAGGTCATCGAGGCGATCACGCAGGGGCGGGACCTGAATCGGCAGCACGTTGAGGCGGTAATACAAGTCGGCGCGAAACTCGCCGCGTTTGATCGCCGCTTCCAGGTCAGTGGAAGTGGCCGCGATCACCCGCACATCACTCTGGATCACTTCGTTGGAACCTACGGGCTCGAATTCCTTTTCCTGCAACACCCGCAGCAGCTTGCTTTGCAGTGGCAGTGGCATGTCGCCGATCTCATCGAGAAACAGCGTGCCGCCCTGAGCGATCTGCAGTTTGCCGGTGCGGCCCTTGCGATCGGCGCCGGTGAATGCGCCGGGCGCGGTGCCAAAGAATTCGGCTTCCAGCAGTGACTCGGGAATCGCCGCGCTGTTGATACTGACGAACGCTTTGTGCGCCCGAGGCGAGGCACCATGAATCGCCTGAGCCAGCAGCTCCTTGCCGGTACCGGTTTCGCCGAGCAGCAACACCGGAGACTCGGCACTGGCGCCGCGCCGGGCGCGGCGTTTGACTTCGAGACTGGCGGCGCTGGTGCCGATGAAATGGGCGAAGTTGTACTTGGTCTGCCGCGCCCGCAGCAGCGAGCGGGTCGATGCCAGTTCTTCCTGCATGCTCAGGTAGCGCTTGAGCATCGGCGACAGGCTGCGCAATTCATCGAACAGGGCAAAACCGATGGCGCCGATCACCGCGCCGGCATCGTCGTGAATCGGCAGACGCATCACCACCAGCGGTTCCTTGGGGGTGTCCTGCATGTCCAGCAGGATGGGTCGTCCGGTGCGCACCACGTCGCGCAACAGGCTGCCGGGGATCACGCTTTCACAGGCCCTGCCGATCGCACCTGCGGCCGATTCGAGACCGAAACGCCGGGCATAACGCTCATTCATCCAGACGATGTTCGCATCGCGGTCGACAATCACCGTGCCCTCGCTCGATTGTTCGATGATTTCGAACAGCGAGCGGATCGCCAGGGTGCGAACGCGCTGGTAGTCCTTGAGGCTTTCGGTGGTGTTCATGGGCTTCATGTCCAGAATATGTGGTGTTTGTGCGGGCCTCATCGCGAGCAGGCTCGCTCCCACAGGGGATCTGTGTCGTTCACAAATCCTCTGTGGGAGCGAGCCTGCTCGCGATTGGGGCGACGCGGTCTGACGGTATGACGCCGATTATGCCCACCCCGGATGCGCCGCCGCCAACAGCTCTTTGGTATACGGATGCTGCGGTGAGTCGAACACGTCGTGGCTGGCGCCGCTTTCCACCACTTTGCCGTCCTTGATCACGATCATGTCGTGGGCCAGGGCGCGGATCACCGCCAGGTCGTGGCTGATGAACAGGTAGGTCAGGCCATGTTTTTCCTGAAGCTGGCGGAGCAGGGCGACCACTTGTTTTTGCACCGTGCGATCCAGCGCCGAGGTCGGTTCGTCGAGCAGGATCAGCGCCGGTTTCAGTACCAGCGCGCGGGCAATGGCGATGCGCTGGCGTTGGCCGCCGGAGAATTCGTGCGGGTAGCGATGACGGCTTTGCGGATCGAGGCCGACTTCTTCCAGCACTCGGATCACTTGCGCTTCGCATTCATCCGGGGTGGATTGGCTGTGAACCTCAAGGCCTTCACTGATGATCTGCGCCACGGACATCCGCGGGCTGAGGCTGCCGAAGGGATCTTGAAACACCACCTGCATCTTCTTGCGCCAAGGACGCAGCTGCTTTTGCGTCAAGCCATCCAGGGCCTCACCCTGAAAGCGAATGCTGCCTTCGGAATCGAGCAAGCGCAGGATCGCCTGCCCCAGCGTGGATTTGCCCGAACCGGATTCACCGACGATGCCCAGAGTCTTGCCGCGCTGAATATTCAGGCTGATGCCGTCCACCGCGCGCAGGTAAGTTTTACGCTGAAACAGGCCACCACCGATGACGAACTGCACCTGCAAATTATCCACTTCCAGGACTTTTTCACGTTCGTCCCGGGGCAGGGCTTCACCTTCCGGTTCGGCGTTCAGCAGCACGCAGCTGTAGGGATGTTTCGGCTCGGTGAACAATGTTTCGCAGGGCGCCTGCTCGACGATTTCCCCAGCCTTCATTACGCACACTCGCTGAGCGATGCTGCGCACCAGATTGAGGTCGTGGCTGATCAGCAACAGCGACATGCCGAGCCGCTGTTGCAGGGATTTGAGCAGCAGCAGGATCTTGCGCTGCACCGTCACATCCAGCGCGGTGGTCGGCTCGTCGGCGATCAGCAATTCCGGCTCGCAGGCCAGGGCCATGGCGATCATCACCCGTTGCCGCTGGCCGCCGGACAGTTGATGAGGATAGGCCTTGAGCCGCTCTTCGGGTTTCTGGATGCCCACCAGTTGCAGCAACTCGAGAATCCGCGCTTGCGCCGCTTTGCCGCCCAGCCCTTTATGCAGCAGCAGGGTTTCGCCGATCTGCTTTTCAATGCTATGCAGCGGGTTGAGGGAGGTCATCGGCTCCTGGAAGATCATCGCGATCCGGTTGCCGCGCAGTTCACGCAAAGTCTTGATGTCGGCGCCGATCAATTCCTGGCCGCGATAGCGAATACTGCCGGTGGTCTGAGTGCCGGTTTCGGGCAGCAGTTGCAGGATCGAGTGGGCGGTCACCGACTTGCCGCAACCCGACTCGCCGACCAGCGCCAGGCACTCGCCAGGACGGATGTCCAGGCACAGGTTGCGCACCACGGTCTGGCCGCTGAAGGCCACGTTGAGGTCACGGATTTCGATCAGGTTGTCAGTCATATCAACAGTCCGCCTCATGGTTGTCGATCAAGAGCATGGATCAAGATCGTGGGTCAAAGGCATCGCGCAATGCCTCGCCAATGAACACCAATAAAGAAAGAATCAGCGCCAGGGTGAAAAACGCTGTGAGACCCAGCCACGGTGCCTGCAGGTTCTGCTTGCCTTGACCGATCAATTCACCCAGCGATGCACTGCCGGCCGGCATGCCGAAGCCGAGGAAATCCAGCGCCGTGAGAGTGGATATCGCCCCGGTCAAAATGAACGGCAAATAACTCAGGGTGGCGTTCATCGCGTTGGGCAGAATGTGCCGCACGATCACCTTGCGATCGGTCAGGCCCAGCGCACGGGCTGCCTTGACGTATTCCAGGTTGCGCCCGCGCAGGAACTCGGCGCGCACCACGTCCACCAGGGCCAGCCAGGAAAACAGCGCCATGATTCCCAGCAGCCACCAGAAATTCGGCTCGACGAAGCCCGAAAGAATGATCAGCAGGTACAGCACCGGCAGCCCTGACCAGACTTCCAGCAAGCGCTGACCGATCAGGTCGACCCAGCCGCCGTAATAGCCTTGCAGCGCACCGGCGGCGATGCCGATCAACGCACTGATGAAGGTCAGCGCCAGCGCGAACAGAATCGACACCCGCGCGCCGAAAATCACCCGGGCCAACACGTCGCGAGCCTGATCGTCGGTGCCCAGCCAGTTGACCTTCGACGGCGGGCTCGGTGCCGGTTGATTGAGGTCGTAATTGGGCGTGTCGTCGCTGAACGGGATCGGTGGGAACAGCATCCAGCCGCCATCCTTGTGGATCAGCTTCTGCACGTATTCGCTGCGATAGTCGGCCTGAAAGGGCAGTTGTCCGCCAAACTCCTGCTCGGTGTGGCGTTTGAACGCCGGGAAATACAATGAGCCCTGATAACTGACCATCAGCGGTTTGTCGTTGGCGATCAGCTCGCCGCCCAGGGTCAGCAGGAACAGGCCGATAAACAACCACAGCGACCACCAGCCCCGGCGGTTTTTCTTGAAACGCTCGAAACGGCGACGGCCCAGCGGCGAGAGCTTGAACATCAGGCGTTCCTCGCGGCGAAGTCGATGCGCGGGTCGACCAGGGTGTAGCAGAGGTCTCCGATGAGTTTTATCAGCAGGCCGAACAAGGTGAAGATGAACAGCGAACCGAATACCACCGGATAGTCCCGTGACACCGCGGCTTCGTAACTCATGCGCCCCAGGCCATCGAGGGAAAAAATCACTTCGATCAGCAGCGAGCCGGCGAAAAAAACGCTGATGAACGCCTGCGGAATCCCCGACACCACCAGCAGCATGGCGTTGCGAAACACATGGCCGTAAAGCACCCGGCGTTCGCTCAAGCCCTTGGCCCGGGCGGTGACCACGTATTGGCGGGTGATTTCATTGAGGAAGGAGTTTTTGGTGAGGATGGTCAGGGTCGCGAAACCGCCGACCACCAGCGACGTCACCGGCAGCACCAGGTGCCAGAAGTAATCGACGATTTTGCCCAGGGTCGACAGTGACTCGAAATTGTCCGAGACCAGTCCGCGCACCGGGAACCAGTTCAATGAGGTGCCACCGGCGAAGATCACGATCAGGAACATCGCGAACAGGAACGCCGGCATCGCATAACCGATGATGATCGCGGTGCTGCTCCAGATATCGAAATGGCTGCCATGGTGCACAGCCTTGCGGATCCCCAGAGGAATCGACACCAGGTAGGTGATCAACGTGGCCCAGAGCCCGAGGGAAATGGTCACCGGCATTTTTTCCAGAATCAGGTCGGTGACCGTGGCGCCGCGGAAAAAGCTCTTGCCGAAGTCGAGGCGGGCGTAGCTCTTGAGCATCAGCCACAGACGTTCTGGTGCGGGCTTATCGAAGCCGTATTGTTTTTCGATCTCTTTGATCAGCTGCGGGTCGAGCCCACGGCTGGCACGCGAACTACCCTGCGCGGCGTCGCTGGAACCTCCGCCGACATTCGCGCCGCCGATGCCTTGCAACTGCGCAATGGCTTGTTCCACCGGGCCACCGGGTGCGGCCTGAACGATAACGAAATTGACCAGAAGAATTATCACCAGTGTCGGAATGATCAGCAGCAAGCGCCGCAGTACGTAAGCCCACATCAGTGCGGTCCTCCAGGCTTGCCGCGTTTGATGAGCTCGGCGGTCATCTGTTGATTGGTCAACGGGGTGGAACTCACTTGCCACCAACTCTCAATGGCTGCGTCATTGCTCGCTTGCACAGAGGGAATGCCGAAACGGTTCCACCACACGGTCGAGCTGCCCGGCGGGTAATAATTGGGAATCCAATAGAAGTTCCATTGCAGGACTCGGTCCAGGGCATGGGCGTAGCGCAGCATGTCAGCCTGGGTGGTGGCGCGAACCAGGCCGTTGACCAGCGTGTCGACCGCCGGGTTCTTCAGCACCATATAGTTGTTGGAACCGGGATCGTTGGCCGCCGCCGAACCAAAATAGTTGTACAACTCGTTGCCCGGCGAAGTAGTGACCGGGTAGCCGGTGACGATCATGTCGTAATCCCGGGACATCAAGCGGTTTACGTACTGAGAGGCATCGATGCGGCGAATATTCAGGTCGATGCCGATTTGTTTCAGGGTGCGCTTATAAGGCAGCAGTAGTCGGTCCATGCCGTTCTGGCTGATCAGGAAGGTGAAGCTCAGCGGTTGACCTTCGGCATTGACCAGTTGATCGCCATCGGGTTTCCAGCCCGCCTCTTCGAGCAGTTTCAGGGCCTGCAACTGTTTATCGCGTATCACGCCGCTGCCATCGGTTTTCGGGGCTTCGAAGACCTGGGTGAAGACTTCGTCAGGAATCTGCCCGCGCAGCGGTTCGAGGATCGCCCGTTCACCTGCATCGGGCAGTTGCCGGGCGGCGAGGTCGGTGTTGGAAAAGAAACTCTGCTGGCGGATGTACATGTTGCGCATCATCTGCCGGTTGCTCCATTCGAAATCCCACAGCATGGCCAGGGCCTGGCGCACTCGGCGGTCCTGGAACATCGAGTTTTGCAGATTGAACACAAACCCCTGGGCCGATTGCGGTGCCTCTTTGGCCAAGTGGGCTTTTTGCAGGCGACCGTCGCTCAGGGCCGGGCTTTCGTAGCCGATGGAATAGGCGGTGGCGGAGAATTCGCGGTTGTAGTCATAGGCGCCGCCACGCAGCACCTGACGGGCGACGTCGGTATCGCCGAAGTACTCGATGCTGAAATGATCGAAGTTATAGAGGCCGCGACTGACCGGTAGGTCCTTGCCCCACCAATCGGCGTTACGTTCGAAGGTAATGCTGCGCCCGGAGTCGACCTTTTTCACGCGGTACGGCCCGCTGCCCAGTGGCGGCTCGTAACCGCCGCCGTTGGCAAAGTCGCGGGTTTTCCACCAGTGTTCGGGAAATACCGGCAAAGTGGCGATGTCGAGGGTCAGGGTGCGGTTTTCGTTGCTCTTGAAGTCGAACCGAATGGTGAGTGGCGACTCTACTTCGACGCCTTTGACGTCGGCGAATTGGGTGCGATAGCGCAGGCTGCCCTGGGTCATCAGCAGGTTGAAGGTGTAGCGCACGTCTTCGGCGGTGATTGGCTTGCCGTCGGCGAAACGGGCCTTCGGATTCAGATAAAAGCGCAGAGACAGTCCGTTCTCGGCACGTTCCATCTGCTGGGCTACAAGGCCATAAACGGTATAGGGCTCGTCCAGCGAGCGCTGGGCCAGGGGCGAGTAGATCAAGCCGTCGATCTGCGTGACACCCGTGCCCTTGTCGATGTACGGCAGGATATGGTCGAAATGGCCAATTTCCATCGCTGAACGACGCATCGTGCCGCCCTTGGGCGCTTGCGGATTGGTGTAGGCGAAATGGCTGAAGCCAGGGGGATATTTCGCCGGTTCACCGTACACGGTCAACGCATGTTGCGGTGCAGCGTTCACACCTGCGGCACTGAGCAACAGGGCCACGGCAGTGAACAATAAAGTAGGGAAAGCCAGTCGCATTGTCAGCCTTGGAGCCGGGTGGTCGATAACCACAATTTGTACGCTAGCGGCGCGTCCCTCGCCAGCCGTATCACGTAACGAAAAAATAACGGCCCACCAAAAGGCGGGCCGTTATCTAGCAAACTCAAAGCGTTGATCAGTCCTGACGACTGGTCACTTCCAGCAGGTGGTAACCGAACTGGGTCTTGACCGGGCCTTGCACCACGTTGATCGGCGCGCTGAAGACCACGGTGTCGAATTCCTTGACCATCTGGCCCGGGCCGAACGAACCCAAGTCACCGCCCTGGCGGCTGGAAGGGCAGCTGGAGTTGGCTTTGGCTACTTCGGCGAAGTCGGCGCCGGCTTCGATCTGGGCTTTGAGTTCGTTGCACTTTTCTTCGCTGGAAACCAGGATGTGACGGGCAGTGGCTTTGGCCATGGGAAAATACTCCATTCAATGTTCAATAAAATGCGGAGCCTACCGGATTCAGTGGGCTATTTCTCTCTCAAAGTTCCGTCAAAATCAATTCCGTCAAAATCAGTTGCGTCCACATCGCGCGGCATCCCGGCATTGCTTAAAGGCCGGCATTTCTCAAGCGTTCGGCATGCTGGACATACAGGGAGACCGGGTCGACGCCCTGGCGGACCTGACCGGTTGTCTGGCCCAGGCTGTCCAGATGATCCAGCGGGTAGTCCGAACGGATCACTTTACCCAGATGGGTGCTGAATCGGCCGACCAACCCGTCATTCTGCTCGGCTTCGGTGGTGAAATAGTGGGAGAAGGCCCGGAGGAACCCATGCAGCGGATTGAGTGCATGGAGTCCCTCATCGACAATATTTCCCTGCAGGGTGCCGCTCCAGGAATAGTAGCGCACGCCGTTCACCCGTTCGCGACCCTTGCCGCCCCAGGTTTTCGGTAACCCTTGAGGGTACTTGTCGTTGAATGCGCCGACGCCTTCGGTAGTCAGTGCATTGAGCGCGGCGATGGCGTTCTGCGGCAGGTGTCGGCTGCCACTGAGCAACGACAGGAAGTCGGCGAACAGTGTGGCCACCGCTCCGGCGACCTGTTCCGGCAGGCGCCCGGGCGTCAGCGCCTTGCGCAGGAAGTCGGCCAGTTCCGAGCCATGGTTAGGCCCGCTGACAGAGGTCACCGAAGCGACCGACTCCGGCGCTAGCGCTCCCGCATACCGTGCAGCCAGTGCGCCCTGACTGTGACCGATCAGGTTGACTTTGCTTGCACCGGTTCCCTGCAATACCCGGTCGATCTGGGCCAACAGTTGTTCACCGCGAGTTTCATTGCTGTGGGTGGCTGACAGATGAGGGATGAAAACCCTCGCGCCGGCACTTCTCAGGGCCAGTTTGACGTCATGGAACAGTTCCAGATTGCCGATGCGATCGAAGCCGAACAGCCCATGGACCAGCAGGATCGGATACTGAGTGGTTGCATTCCGTAGCATGTAGATTCCTTTTTCGAAGTAGGGTCGGTGTGTGCTCAAGGGGGCACTCTAAAGCACACAACCCGCTCAGCGATGTATGAAAAAGCCGCTGTAACCTGATGAAAACGGAATAGAAATGGTACGAAAGTTCAGATGAACGTGAGGTCTTGGTCGGAATATCCGGACATCTTTTTAGCGATGACGGCGCGCTTCCTCGCAATGACCTACTTGTGAAACGTCCTTTTACCGCGCAAGCCGACGCGATTGTCCGGCAGCGCGAATCAGCGCTGCGGGTTTCAATAAGCTTCTTCGATGCCGGCCTCAAGACGGCATTGATTCCAAGGACTGGAGTGTATGAATGGCTAGTTATGAAGCAGATAGCTTGAAGGTTGTAGAGCAATGCATGGCGGCACCACAGCTGGATCAGGCGGATAACGCCACGCTCGATCCGTCCGACAATAAGGCCATTGTCACTGTCGCGCCTTACCCGCACATGGCTTGCGGGGACAAGCTGGTCATGTTCTGGTCAGGTATCGATTCAGAGGGTGTTGCGTATCGGCATGAGGTATCGCGGTTTGTCAGCGAAGCTCAGGTGGGCAGGACGATTGTGTTTTGCGTATCGGCCGTACACATCGCCGCATTGGACGGCGGGTCACTCGAGGTTTATTACGCCCTCTACACTGCGCGCCTTTGCGAACCTGTGGAGTCCGGGCGTTTGTACCTGAGCGTCGGTGATGCCCGGCCAGATTTGCTGCCTGTGATTGTGAACGATGCAGTGGGCGGCACGCTCGATCCGGACAGAGTGGAGCAGGGCGTACGCGTAACGATCAGACCCTATGCGCGGATGGCGGCTGGAGATCGGGTCCTGCTGTCCTGGGCAGGTGTCACGCCACACGCGAGCTTCAATGACACATTGAAAATCGAATCCTTTGCAGTCGGCGGCGAACTGTCGTTCTGGGTAAATCCCGACTGTATTGCACTCAACCTCGGGGCAGCCGTTGCGATCGGCTACTGCGTCGAGCAGAAGGGGCAAGCGTCACGTTTCTCGGAGCCTGCACAACTGTTGATCGGCCCGCTGGAACGAGAACCGCTTTTGCCACCTACCGTGCTGGAAACCGATGAGGGTTGGCTGGATGTGCAAGATGCGATCGATGGTGTCACTGTCGTGATCGACAATGCTCAGGCCGAAGAGGGGGAACTGGTTTATCTGAAATGTGACGGTGAGCATTTCAATCATCGCGATGATCGTGAAGTCTTCCGGGAAATGGCCGGTCAACCGCTGGTATTTATCGTTCCCTACAGGTTTTGGCGCGAGCATCAGGACTTGACGGTCCGAGTATCTTATTCGGTCGAGCGTCTCGACGATGTAAGCCAGCAGTCCGAAGCCACGTTGGTGCAAGTGCACTCGTAAACCGGTTTTAACGTCGATCGCCTTCCGGTTTTCGATTGAAAACCGGAAGGCGGGGGATGGGTCACTTTGGCTGTTGAGTATGGCGCTGCGTGCGAAGTCGCTCGGCTGCCTGCAATAGCAACTGTTCCGTCCCGGCCCAGCCAAGGCAGCCGTCCGTTACCGACACCCCGTAACGCAGCGATGAGCTCAGTGGTTGACAGCCTTCGAACAGATGACTCTCAATCATCATGCCGATCAGCGAACGATCACCGCGCAGGCGCTGTTCAAGCACGTCGTTGAACACGGCTGGCTGACGCAATGGATCTTTACCACTGTTAGCGTGGCTGCAGTCGACCATGATCCGCGCCGGGATCTTGAGTCTGGTCAAATCGCTGTGCACTTGGGCGATGCTGTCGCGGTCGTAGTTCGGCCCACGATGGCCGCCACGCAGTACCAGGTGGGTGTCGGGGTTGCCCGGTGTCTGAATAATTGCAGGGTGCCCTTGGCTATCGACGCCGAAATGGCGATGCGGATGAGCCGCCGAGCGCATGGCATCGCTGGCGATCGCCACACCGCCATCGGTACCGTTCTTGAACCCTACCGGCATGCTCAGGCCGCTGGCCATTTCCCGGTGGATCTGTGATTCGGTGGTACGGGCGCCAATCGCGACCCAGCTCAGCAGGTCATCGAAGTAGCCGGCGGCCATGGGTTGCAGCAGCTCGGTGGCAACGGGTAAGCCCAGTTGGAGCATTTCGCGCATCAATTCGCGGGACAGCGTCAAACCGCCCGCCATGTCGTCGCTGCCGTCCAGATTCGGGTCGTAGGCCAAGCCTTTCCAGCCAACCGTAGTGCGGGGTTTTTCGACGTAGGCGCGCATCACCAACAGCATCTCATCGCTGACTTGCGCAGACAGACGGGCCAGGTTGGCGGCGTATTCAAGGGCTGAACGGGGGTCGTGAATCGAGCAGGGGCCGACGATGACCAGCAGACGGGAGTCTTCACCGTTGAGGATCGCGCGTACCGCCTGACGGTGGTCGGCGACTTGCCGGGTCAGGGCGTTGCTGAGGGGCAATTGCTGTTTGAGTTGCAATGAGCTGGGCAGACGCAAGGTCAGCGCTTCATTGGCAGGGCTCAGGGTGGACAGCGGCAGAGCAGAGACGGACGAGTTCATATTCGGGCTTCCTGGGCTGGCGGCGGGTTCGTTCCCGCGCGCTCGGCCCTACTGGGGTGTTCGACAATTGGCCGGATTGGCTGCGTGTATGTGCTTGCCACCTGTGGGTGACCGATCGGAGGCGGCAGGCTGTCCCGAGCGGAGGCTGGTAAATCGCCAGGCGGTAAAACTGTCGTAACGGTAATAAGTGGCGTAGTTCATGTCGTGAATCCTCAAATTGTCTGGTTGTCGCTAAAAATGTATGCAACTAAATGCAGGGCGCTGAAAAAAACAAAACCCCCGGTCGGGAGGCCGACCGGGGGTTGAGAATTCTCTGGTGGCGACCCGTTTAAAGTGGGCGCCGTGTGGGTATCAGGCGCGCCAGTGGCTAAACCAATACCCAAAATAAAAGCTGACCGAAGCACAAACGTCATTCGCCCGGGCAGCCGCAACCGAGCGCGGGGCGCTGGCGGTACGAAGCTGTGAGAGGGCGTTGAGCATGGTCTGTCTCCGATGAATGCGCCGAGCTTACTAGAGGCCGGTACGCGGATTCAATCAGAAAATGCTATCGATGCTCATGGGCTTGTCTATCGCTTGAGTGCGTCGGGGTTGTGACACACTTTGCGCTGCGCCCAACCACCACAACATCACAAGGACGAACCATGACGACACTGACCATTGCCGCCGCTCAATCGATCTCCATCGCTGGTGATCTTGCCGCCAATATGGCCTGGCATCGGCGCTTCATGCAGATTGCTGCGGAGCAGGGCGTGCAATTGCTGGTGTTTCCGGAACTGTCACTGACCGGGTACGAACGCGGCCTGGCGGCGGAGTTGGCCATAGCGCCAGACGCCGAGGTGCTGCAATCGCTGCGCGATTTCGCGCGGGAAGTCGGTGTAACCAGTGTCGTCGGGATGCCGATTCGTCTGTCGGACGATTCGCCGGTGTTGATCGGAGCTCTGGAAGATCGGTACCGACACTGTCGCGCTGGCGGTCTGCGCCGATTTTTCTCACGCCAGTCACGCGGCTGCCGCGGCTGGGCAGGGCGCTGATCTTTATGCCGCGGGCGTGTTGATCACAGAAAACGGCTACGCTCCAGATACCGCGCTGTTGCAAGGCTATGCGTGCACCCATTCGATGGCGGTTCTGATGGCCAACCATGGTGGCGCAACGGGTGGCTGGGAGTCGGCAGGGCGCAGTGCAATCTGGGCGGCGGACGGGACGTTGATTGTGGCGGCTCCGGGCACGGGGAGCCTTTTGGTGGTTGCTCGCCGCGATGCTGACGGCTGGAAAGGGCGAATCGTGGCGGTCGCGGAGGCTTGAATGAGTTTCGAATTGCGTCCGGCAACGTCTCGGGACCTGGACTTTGCTCGTGAGCTGACTTGTCGAAATATGCTTCGCTACTACATTCAACATGAGCTGTTGTGGCTCGACGAGGCCTTCGATGTCGCTTGGGAAGGCCGCGAAAACTGGCTGATTGTGCGTGATGACACGTTGATGGGGTATGTCAGTCTGAGCCGCGACGCTAGAGCCTTGTATATCCGCGAATTGCATTTATCAGCCGCGTACCAGGGGCAGGGCGCTGGTTCCTGGACGATCGATCAGGTATTCGCCATGGCGTGCAAGGAACGCCGCCCGACATTGCGTCTGACCGTCTTTGAAAATAATCCGGCAAAAATGCTTTACGAGAGAAAGGGTCTCAAGGTGGTCGGTCAAGACCAGTGTTTCCTGAGAATGCAGCGTGATATCAATGAACTGCATCGCTGAAACACACTGGCGGCAAGCCTCGCAAGAAGAATTGACACTTTTTATATGCTGCTTGCCGCTAGGTCTGCCAGTTGCTTTTTGCTAAGGTGTCCAGCAACCCAATAAGACCAAATCGCGAGGTGTCTGCTTGATTAGGGTGCTAGTAGTCGATGACCATGATCTCGTTCGTACAGGCATTACACGAATGCTGGCTGACATCGATGGCCTGCAAGTAGTCGGCCAGGCTGAGTCAGGGGAGGAATCCCTGCTTAAGGCGCGTGAGTTGAAACCTGATGTGGTGCTGATGGACGTCAAGATGCCCGGGATCGGCGGTCTTGAAGCCACGCGCAAATTATTGCGCAGTCATCCGGACATCAAAGTCGTCGCGGTCACCGTGTGCGAAGAAGATCCGTTTCCTACCCGGCTGTTACAGGCAGGGGCTGCAGGTTATCTGACCAAGGGCGCCGGATTGCCGGAAATGGTCCAGGCCATTCGCCTGGTGTTTGCCGGGCAACGCTACATCAGCCCGCAGATTGCCCAGCAATTGGCGATCAAATCGTTTCAGCCAACCAATGATTCGCCCTTCGACGCCTTGTCTGAACGGGAAATCCAGATTGCGTTGATGATTGTCGGCTGTCAGAAGGTGCAGATCATTTCCGACAAACTGTGCCTGTCGCCCAAAACAGTGAATACCTACCGTTACCGTATTTTCGAGAAGCTTTCGATCAGCAGCGATGTCGAGTTGACGCTGCTGGCGGTTCGTCACGGCATGGTTGATGCCAGCCTCTGAAAATGACTGAAATCTTCGATCCAAGTGCTTTTCTGTCGACGGTCAGTGGTCGGCCGGGCGTCTATCGCATGTTCGACTGCGATGCGCGCCTGCTTTATGTCGGCAAAGCCAAAAATCTCAAGAAGCGTTTGGCGAGCTACTTCCGCAAAGCCGGTCTTGCCCCCAAGACCGCTGCGCTGGTAGGCCGTATCGCCCAAGTCGAAACCACCATCACGGCCAACGAAACCGAGGCCTTGCTGCTTGAGCAGACGCTGATCAAGGAATGGCGTCCGCCGTACAACATCCTGCTGCGCGACGACAAATCCTACCCTTATGTCTTTCTCTCGGATGGCCAGTTCCCACGCTTGAGCATTCATCGGGGGGCGAAAAAGGCCAAGGGCAAATATTTCGGTCCTTATCCCAGCGCAGGGGCGATTCGCGAAAGCCTGAGTTTGCTGCAAAAGGCTTTTTTTGTTCGTCAGTGTGAAGACAGCTTCTACAAGAACCGCGCCCGACCTTGTCTGCAATATCAGATCAAACGCTGCAAGGCGCCGTGTGTGGGGTTGGTGGAGCCCGAGGTGTATGCCGAAGATGTACGCCACTCGGTGATGTTTCTTGAGGGGCGCAGCAATGCTCTGGCGGACGAGTTGTCTGCGGCCATGGAGGAGGCAGCGGTCAACCTCGAGTTCGAGCGCGCCGCCGAGCTGCGTGACCAGATCTCATTGCTGCGTCGGGTCCAGGACCAGCAGAGCATGGAAGGGGGGACGGGCGATGTCGATGTGATTGCGGCGTTCGTCAACCCGGGTGGCGCCTGCGTGCACTTGATCAGCGTGCGCGGTGGTCGGGTGTTGGGGAGCAAGAACTTCTTTCCACAAGTAGGTATTGAGGAAGACGTTTCCGAAGTCATGGCAGCGTTTCTCGGCCAGTATTTCATCAGCAGCCCCGAGCGCGACTTGCCGAGCGAGCTGATCGTCAACGTGGTTCACGAAGACTTTCCGACCCTGATCGCAGCCATCGAAGAGCTGCGCGGTCGCGAATTGACCATCAGCCATCGAGTACGCGGCACCCGAGCGCGCTGGCAGCAATTGGCGGTCACCAATGCCGAGCAAGCGCTGGGCGCGCGTCTGGCTAACCGGCAGCACGTTGCTGCACGTTTCGATGCGCTGGCCGAAGTGCTGAGCCTGGACGAGCCGCCGCAACGTCTCGAGTGTTATGACATCAGCCATTCCAGCGGCGAAGCCACTGTAGCGTCCTGTGTGGTGTTCGGTCCGGAAGGCCCAATCAAATCCGACTACCGCCGCTACAACATTGAAGGCGTTACCCCGGGCGATGACTATGCCGCGATGCACCAGGCCCTGACCCGACGCTTCAGCAAATTGAAGGACGGCGAGGGCAAGTTGCCGGACATTCTTCTGGTCGACGGCGGTAAAGGTCAGCTGTCCATGGCCCGTGACGTACTTAATGAACTGGCCGTGCCCGACCTGATTTTGCTGGGCGTTGCCAAGGGCGCGACGCGCAAGGCCGGTTTTGAAACCCTGTACCTCAACGACGCAGCCCATGAATTCACCTTGCGCGGCGATTCCCCCGCGCTGCATTTGATCCAGCAGATCCGCGACGAAGCCCACCGTTTCGCCATTACCGGACACCGCGCACGCCGTGGGAAAACTCGCCGCACGTCTACGCTTGAGGGCGTTGCCGGTGTCGGACCGACACGTCGACGCGATTTATTGAAACATTTTGGTGGATTGCAGGAGCTGTCTCGTGCCAGCATCGACGAGATCGCCAAAGCACCCGGAATCAGCAAAAAGCTCGCAGAGTTGATTTATGCAAATCTGCACAGCGAGTAGAATGCCCAACTCACCTCGTAGCCAGTTGTGCCGATGAATATCCCTAATCTGATTACCGTTCTACGCGTCCTGCTCATCCCGATCTTCATTTTGCTGTTTTATTTGCCTTACCACTGGAGCTATTTGGCGTCCGCCTCGGTCTTCGCGTTTGCCGCCGCGACCGACTGGCTCGACGGATATCTGGCCCGTCGTCTGGAACAAAGCACCCCGTTCGGGGCCTTCCTCGATCCCGTTGCAGACAAGCTGATGGTCGCCGTTGCCCTGGTTCTGCTGGTGCAAGAGCATGGCAACCTGTGGCTCACGCTGCCGGCCGCCGTTATCATCGGTCGCGAAATTGTCGTCTCGGCACTGCGCGAATGGATGGCCGAACTCGGTGCTCGCGCCCATGTTGCGGTGTCGAACCTGGGCAAATGGAAAACCGCCGCGCAAATGCTGGCGCTGGTGATCCTGTTGGCCAATCCTTCAGACTTCAGCTTCTGGGTTCTGATGGGTTACGCCTTATTGCTGGTGTCCGCTGGCCTGACGTTGTGGTCCATGGTCCAATACTTGCGGGCTGCCTGGCCGCATCTGAAGACTGACGTGGAAAAGAAATAAACTATTTTGAATCAAGGGGTTGACGGGGCATCAGGATTCTATAGAATGCGCCTCACCAAGACGCGGGAATAGCTCAGTTGGTAGAGCACGACCTTGCCAAGGTCGGGGTCGCGAGTTCGAGTCTCGTTTCCCGCTCCAAATATTGCGCTGCAGAGTTCCACTGAATTCTGTAAGCGATTGAAATCAGGACCTTCGGGTCCTTTTTTCGTTCCGGCGGGAACCACTGAAATCCAGCACCATCCAGTGCGTTTAAGTCCTGAATTGAGTCCCGAATGAGAGTCTTGAATTCGGACGCGCACTGAATCGCTTTGTTGCTGGTGCAGCTTGGATAGCGAGATGAGCATCTGGCCCTGACTCTGATCAGGAGCTCGCTATGGCACTCTCGGATACCACCGTTCGGCAAGCCAGAATTACCGGCAACGATTACTCCCTCGGCGACACGGATGGGCTTGCGCTCAATGTGACGGCCCGTGGGGGAAAGATCTGGTATTTCAGGTACTACTGGGCAGGCAAGCAGAAGCGCATGTCCCTGGGTAGTTACCCGCAGATCAGTCTCAAAGAAGCGCGTGGACGCCGTGATGAGGCGCGTGCCTTGGTTGCTCAAGGCATCAATCCTTATGAGCATCGTAAACAGCAGCGTCGCTCCGTGCGTAATGCGGCAGAGCACACCTTTGAAGCGGTGTTTGATCAATGGGTCGCGTTCCGCAGACTGAGCCTGAAGGAAGGTCGCCAGAGCACGCTCTCGCAAATCTTGAGAATCTTCAAAAAAGACGTCCTGCCAACGCTCGGTCGGCGGTCCATCTACGACATTAATCGCCACGACTTGATGCACCTACTGAGCGGAATCGAACAACGCAAGGCGTTAACTACAGCGGAAAAATGTCGGACCTGGTTCAAGCAATTGTTCCGATACGCCCTAGTGAAGGTGGAGGGGCTTGACCAGAATCCCGCGTCGGACCTTGATGTGGTGGCGCTTCCCAGACCCCCTGTCACACACAATCCCTTTCTTCGTATGGACGAGCTGCCTGCATTGCTGGCCGCGCTTCGAGATTACGGTGGTGCAAACCAAACACGCCTAGGTCTTCGCTTGTTGCTGCTGACGGGGGTGCGTACTGGCGAGCTGCGCTTGGCGACGCCCGACCAGTTTGATCTGGAGCAGCGGTTGTGGATCATCCCGCCGGAAGTGGTGAAGCAGCTTCAGATGGGGATGCGCAAGGCGGGGAAACAGGCCTCAAACATACCGCCTTACATCGTGCCATTGTCGGTCCAGGCGCTTGAAATAGTGCGCCAGATGCTGAGCCAAGTTGTCCCCGCACAGCGTTATTTGTTCGCGCACCGGAGCGACCTAAGCAAGCGTATTAGCGAGAACACCTTGAATGGAGCGTTGCGTCGAATGGGGTATGCCGACCAACTGACCGGGCATGGGATGAGGGCGACGATTTCGACGGCGCTGAATGAGATTGGTTACCCCAAGGTATGGGTCGACGCGCAGCTTTCTCATGCCGATCCAGACAAGGTGAGTGCGGCCTACAACCACGCGGAATATGTCGAACAGCGTCGGACCATGATGCAGGATTGGGCGAATAGATTGGACCTTTGGGGGCAGGGGAAACCGAAAGCAGCAAGTTCTCCGCTGACTATTCGTTTGGAGGGCGCAGCTTCGCTGCCCTTACTGGAAAACGCGAACGCAAATGCTGTTCTGTACAGCAGCAGCTTTGCACCGGCGACCGTCCCATCGACGATGCTGGACAGTAGCGAGAAAGCCCCCATTGGGCTCAATCAATCGCCTGTCGTGCCCGCGCTGCGGCCTGGAAAACCTCACAAATCTCACGTGTCTGACATCCAGCGTGAACGGGCCGAAATGCTGGCCACGTTTGAGGCTTCGAGTAACTTGCCGTTGCTGGTCTTCGCCAGACTGGCAGGTAAATCCCGTGATCAGATCAATCGCGATATTAAGGCTCGGCGCCTGCTGTCCCTGAGCTTGGGGAATCGCGGTCAGCGCATTCCCGATTGGCAGCTTGATCCATTGCGGCACAAATTGGTTCTCGCGGTGCTGATGCGGTCTCCGGATGCGGATGCATGGAGGCTTTATGGCGCTCTTTGTAAACCTCATGAGCGACTAAAAGGTCGTTCGCCAATCGATGTGCTCACTCTGGATAATTTCGACGTGACTGCACGGATCGTTTGCAGTGCTCTGGGCTCAAGCTGAGGTGCGGTCTTTGAGCGGTGACAACGGATTTCGCCGCTTGCTTGAGTGCATCTGGCGCGGGCTGCTCCTAGAGGTTTGGAGTTCACACGTCACCTGATGTGTTGGAGAGGGTCGGAAAGAGGCTTTTGTTGCGCAGAATGACGCCATTTGGCAATATCTCGCCCCCGCGCGCTCTTGTCAGCTCTCCATCCCTCTCATTTGGGGGCTGCGTCTTGGAGAGGGTGGGTAACCCGGCCTTAGTGCCGGGTTTTTTTTAGCCCTACAGGCATGGTCGGCGGAAAAACTTGGAGTATCTAGCTACCCCATTTATGGGGTGCTAGGGGTCGAGTGTTCGAATCACTCCGTCCCGACCATATTTTTCAATGAGTTAGCCCAATTTTTTAGGTTGGGCTTTTCATGCTTGAAAAATTTCTCCCACATTTACTCCCACGGATATCTGAGCTAGTGACAGCTTTGGCACAAGCAAGCAGTAACGACGGGCGTTCGAGCTAGATTTCAGTGCCAAAAAACCCGCTGAAACGCCTTAAAAGTCGCTTTCTGGCATTGCGGCAACTGTGCACTGAACAGCGAGCTAAATCTTATGGGGCAAGGAAAATATCGTGCGGCGCACAAGGCGTCCTTATGTGCCTAATCTCCCGCCAGCTCACACGGCGGCGCCGCGCTGTACTTCATGCGGCCCCAAGCCGCGCCCGTCGAAGTTCTCAATGACATCAACGGCGACCTGGTGACGCTGTACCGCGTCGTGCAGAACCACCTGGAAGAGTTCGTGCGTCAATTCAAATGGGCGCTCAGTTCTCGCCAGGTGTTCGAGTGGCAGAAGATGACCCGCCCCGAAACCCTCACCGACATCCAGCGCGCCGCTCGATTCTTCTACCTGCAACACCATGCCTTCGCCGGCAAGGTCACCGGGCAGACGTTCGGCACCGCCACCACCGGCCCGGCCATCAACCTGCTGCGGATCGAGGAAAACCTCTCGGCCGCCTGGCAGCGCCTGTCCGGCACCTACGTCGAAAACCTCCCTTGGCTTGAATGCGCTGAACGCTACGACCGTGCTCATACCTTCCATTACATGGACCCGCCTTACTGGCAGACCGCCGGCTACGGCGTGGACTTTCCGTTCGAGAACTATGAGCGGATGGCCGACTTCATGCGCCGCTGCAAAGGTAAGGTCATGGTCAGCATCAACGATTATCCCGATATCCGGCGGGTTTTCGAGGGCTTTCACCTAGAGAGATTGGACATCCGCTATTGCAACACCAACCAACGGCAGGGAAAGGCCGAGATGAGCGGTGAACTGGTGATCATGAACTGGGAGCCGGCGGCATTAGGTGGGCTGTTCTAGGCCATTCATTTTGTTCTGCTACAGTGAAGCCGCGGCAAGGAAAACCCCGGGAACTCTCAAATCGCACAAGGAAAAATGGACATGACTTCTGCAACTCTCGCTTCAAACGATTTTCTGGCTGTCATGAAAGAGCAGCGCGCACAGGCATACCAAAGTGTCGCAAATTTAAAACCTTCGACGAAGGGTCGAATTTCATTGGAGGAAATGCAACCTCTTCCAGCGTCTAACAGTGATGCTCTTGATGACGCCATTCAGCAGATAAAGGCCGTGGCCAATACAAGCGCCACCGCTACCGCTGACCAGGCTCACAATGAGATTACAGCCGCTACAACTACCTATAAAAAATCAATGGGAGACAGCAACGCCAAGAGTGACTTTGAGCAACAAATGGAGAAATGCAAAAGCAACGTCATAAATAACGCCAGAACAGGAATTGACAAGGCCTATGATAAAGCACAAGAACTTGGCGCTAACATGAGCCCGTCGGAGCAAAACAGCCTTGTAAATTTCATGAAGACCGTTGTTGAGGAAGGTTTTGGGGCTGTTGTCAATGAGATTACTGGTTTCATAGTTAATGCAATCAGAACATTATCAAGTTGGATTCAGGGTGCATTCGAGGCCATCAAAGAGGTTTTTGCAAAAATTGCGGCATTTATCAAAAGTATATTCTAATTAGGTGCAGGCCACCCTGTCGACAAATAGGGTGGTCAAACTAATAGCCGTTTTCGGGCATCGCACTGACTAAAAATGTAACGATTATCATGGCATCTCACCATCAACAACCAGCGTGAGCATTAGCGGCGAGCTAGTGATCATGGATCATAAATCTGGATGGTGTGTTTGAGTTACCAATGCTGTCCAGACACCCATAGAGTCAACAGTAAGGTTAGGCAGGGGGGCGCTGATAGGATTATCAAGTCGCTTTGCTGCCCACAGGGCGGTCGATCTTGAACCACTCGAAAGCCTCGGTCGGTTCCCATTGCAAGAGCATTATTTGCTCAGCGCGTTCTTTCGATGTAGCCGGATTCAACCATTCCCGGGCCAGCTCGGGATTGAGTGTCACTGGCCGCCAGTCGTGAGAATCTACCATGCCGCCGTTGCTGTCGGAGCTGAGGAACACGAAGCCGTCATGCTCGCCCGATTCATGCTCGGCACTGGGGTACTGGCCGATCGCGGTGCAGAGGATTGGTGCGCGATCCTTCCGGCGGATGAGGTAGGGCTGCTTCTTCGGTCCGCCTTCAGCAACCCATTCAAACCAGTTGTCGATCGCGACGATCGCCCGGTGTGGCCAGATCGCTCTGAAGTAGGGATTATGGTTGACTCTCTCTACCTGGGCCCTGGAGGCGGCGCGGTCCTTGGCCCAGTGCGGCCGCCAGCCCCAGCGCACCATGTCGGCCCGCAGAAACTGACCTTCCTGGTGCAAGAGGGCGAGCTGACTGGACGGGGCGGCATTGTAGAGTTCGAAAGGCTGGTCGCCTGCATAGTTGATCAGTGCGTTTGGAATGTTGAGCGCCGCGACAAAGTCCTGAATGCCGCAGGATTGAGAAAGACGTCCGCACACGATTGGAGCCCTCCGGTTCTGTTTTCAGCGCAGACCAGAACCTGGCGACTTAACAACGAAGCCTTGTCCTGAACAGGTTAAGCAATCGTCTTTTCGATCAAAGCGGTCGAGGCAAACGGGGCAGGTTCTGAACTTGGCCAGATCTATAAAAGGCCGCATCTTTTCGTAAGCATTCAGGTCGCGACCTTCCAGCGCAACCTGCGCTGCATCGATTAAAGCACGATACATATCGGGGTCTTCAGTTGGCTGATGGATGACGCCGAGAATCATCCGACCCGTCTCGATGAGATCAAACAGTCGACCATCGGGCAGGGTCAGCATAAGGCCTTCGATGCGTGCCGTGATGCCCGAGGGGTTGAAAACCAGATTTGCTCCGGTGTCGTCGCGGTAGACCTTGCCGTCGTAGGTAATCCGAATTTCGTCCTCATTCTCCCTTCTCGCATGGAAAATGGTTTGTCTGATTTCCCCCAGTGTCAGGACGCCGTCGCAGGCCACGACGGCATAGGATGATGCGCCGCAATAGCGGACAGGATGGCTCTGCAATTCTTCAATGGCATGCCAGTACGCGGCGTTGGCCATTTCATTCATATCGTATTGCTCGAGCGCATCGATCAACCCTTCGGCGACCAGCGTGCAAGCCATGGCGTAAAGGTGTTGCCGGTGCGCTTCGGGGTTTTGCAATCTGAAATCGTGATCGTCGAGGGTTGAGCGCCACTGCTGAAACCTCAGCGCTTTAGCCTGTTCAAAATTCATCGAGACGGGTTCGCTGTACAAGTGCTGGTTGCATGTACAGTAATCGAGTCGTAAGTATGCTGCGAGGATTAGTCGACGAGCTGCAGCGTCTGGGTTTTGAGCTTCAGCCTAGGTTGACGGTCAGAAAAACAGCATTCGCTTGATCAAGCTTTCCCCTGCACTTTCGTCCAGGTCAGCGCTCAAAATAACTGTGCGCACCAGATCCGGCGATAGCGGGAGGCGCATATGCCGTATGAGGTGAACATCGACCAATACTGCCTGCAATGTGAGGTGACCTCTTTGCTGGATGTGCCGCCCAATTCGGAGGCCACCACCAGTGACTGGGATGCCTGTGGCTATCGTGAGATGGAGTTTCGCGTGGTGTCAGCCCAGGTATATGACGAAAATGGCGTGTCCACCGACGTCGGACGCAATGCCTGCGCGGCGCTAGCCGAACAGTATGCGGAGTTTATTGAAGCAGCCTTATGGCGACAAATCGAGACCGAGCGGCAGGATATTGTCTAACTGCTCGATGCATTGAAAACTGCTTATTTCTTATTTCTTATTTCTTATTTCTTATTTCTTATTTCTTTCCCTTTGTCGGACAATCCAGTTTTTACCGGCTCCGCCGCAGCCACATTCACAAGTGGTCGAGTGGTACCACGACTTGTAATAGTCCTCCAGGGAACTATCAGTTTCATTAGGTGATGGAGCGCCCCGGGTGCTGCGTCGCTTAGCAATGTCGCGGTCTTTCTCTTTAGGCCGATGGGAACCTGGTGAGGCCATATCGTGTGCTCCATTACGTGGGATGAACCGTAGATTGTAGGACGAATTTTGGCGCATGCCGTCCCTAATGAGATGGTCAGCCCGGCGAGAACCTCGGCGAGTCTAAACTTGCCGGGGCGCTCTCTTTACCGAAGGAGGATTTCTCATGAATACCGTGACGCTTCTGGGTATCGACATCGGCAAGAACACTTTCCACCTGCATGGACAGGACGCCAGGGGCCATCAGGTGCTGCGTAAAAAGCTCAACCGCAACCAATTGCTCCCTTATCTGGCGCAGCTTTCGACCTGCAAAATTGCCATGGAGTCCTGCGGCGGTTCTCAGTGGCTTGCCCGGAAAATCAGGAGCAAGGCCATCAAGTGCAGTTGATCGCACCACAACATGTAAAGGCCTATGTCACCGGCAACAAAAACGACTTCATTGATGCCGAGGCCATTTGTGAAGCGGCCTCGCGCCCTAGAACCCGTTCGGTCCAAGTCAAAACCGTAGAACAGCAGGTGCTGTGCACTGAGCACCGACTGCGTAAGTCTTTGGTCGGTCGACGCACCGCCGTCATCAATCAAGTGCATGGATTTCTCCTGGAGTTCGGCGTCATCTTTCCCGCCGGATACGCCGCCCTTGATCGGGTCTCGGGCCTGATGCACAGCTGTGAACTTCCCATCCGTTTGATAAACGCCATTGAGCGCATGCTTGAAGATATTCGGCAGCTGAGTGGCGAGATCAAAAAACTTGATGTCGAGATCAAGCAAAACCTCGTCCAAATTGACGCCGGCCAACGCTTGCAAAGCATCCCCGGCATCGGCCCCCTCATCGTTAGCGCTCTGGTGGCCGATGTCGGCGACGCTTCGGTTTTCAAATCGTCCCGCGACTTCGCCGCATCGCTGGGGTTGGTGCCGCGACAGTATTCAACAGGTGGCGAAACGGTCCTCCTCGGCATCAGCAAACGGGGCGATAAATACCTAAGAAGCCTGCTTGTACAGGGCGCTCACACCGTTTTGTATCGAGTCGATCACCGAACCGACGCCCTCGGTAGGTGGGCCAAAAACTTGCTCGCCCGCAAGCCTCTGAACAAAGTGGCCTGTGTCCTGGCGAACAAAATGGCCAGAATCATCTGGGTGTTATTAACCAAGGGCGGCACCTACAACTCACAGCTTTTGGCTTGATCCGTACGCTTCACCATCGGCTTTTGCGACGTCAGTAACTGATGACGATAAACGGCAGACATCCTGGCTGAAAACCTGGGAACGATAGTAGTTTTTGAGGCTGAGCCCCTTATAAAGGACAGGCAGGAGCGACTACTCATCAAGGGCCGAGCGCTATCCGTGCTCACACTGAGTCCGGATACATTAGCGCAAGCTCGATTTACCGCTCATCAGTGCTGGGTGGCAGAAGATGGGCTGACCATACAATTCGTTCCCTTTCTACACAAACTCCCACGTAATGGTGGATGATGCCTGTTTGCCGGATTTTTCGAATCCTGAGAAGCTCCACCCAGACGCATATTTGGCTGGTAATTCAATTTCCACCCGAAGCTGTAGAGGCCTAGGTGGAGTCCGTCCTGGCCACTGGGATTCCTTTCACATCCTGTCACTGGAAGGTGCCTCCCACATACAGAGCCACGATCCATCAAACAACCGCAATCCATACCACGCCCAGCGCCAAAAGCATGCCAATGAAATATTTTTCAGTCATGGCAGCACCCGCAATTGGAAACGGGGTTAATAAGTATAGATCCATCGTTTATGAATCGGAGTACCTGGTTGAAGCAGGGTGGCAACCGTAGCCACCGATGTGGAGCGCGAAGTTAGACATTATCGGTTAACCAATGTCGCGTTTCGTCAGTCGGGCCAAGCCTTGTTTGATATGGCCAGCGTTTTCTCTCATCGTTTCTAGGGCGCCACGGACATTTCCGCCCACTTCCGAAGCCCCTTGCTGCTCAACCAGTAGTGTCAATTCCATAATGGCCGCCTCCAGGGCGTGCTGGTTTTCGTACAGCCTTTCCAGTAGATCCGACAGTGAATAATCGCTTGGCATGGTGTCGATTCCCTTCGAGAAACCCCAAGCATAGTACCGGCAATGCCCATGTGAGGTAGCTATTGCAGCTTGCTTGGAAATTTCTACAAAGCGAAGAATCGCCGCGGATTAGCCATTCTGGCTGAGGCATTGGAGGACTGCTTGCCCCATCCATCATGGAGTCGAGTGCATGCTTGGATAAGGACCATACTGTGATGAGGCACCATTCATCCGTAGGTAACGATATGAATTTCCATTCAGCCTTCTTGGACGCCATGGCGGCGTCATTGTTGGAGTATCGCGAAGCGAAGGACGACATACTCCAAGCTATGGATGATGGGGAAATCGATGGTCCTGTGTGGAGAAAAAAACAGCATCGTCTGGAGCAAGTCCTAGAGGTATGGATCGGGCTGCCAAGAAGGTACTACGGCACCAGTGATGAAAGAAGTACCAAGAGGTTAAGATGAACCCAGAAGCCTACAGCAGCGATATCGCGCCCCTTTCTTTGTGAACGAGTCCCATGAAAGACAGGACACCGTTTCCCCCTTACGATAAGGGATAGGCAAACGGTTATATTTATGAATGGCGAAATCGTGGGTGCTTTCAGCGACCAGGCGCATCCGTTCTTCACTCAGACGCAAATCGTCTTCCGCCGCACGACGTTGGGTGATTTCGAAGCAGGAGGAAAACTTCTTCGAGGCTGTTCGGCGGGCATTCCCCTACCTATAACCCTTATCCCAACGTGGCACTGACCAGTGTGCTGGACATCAACGCGTTCAAAAATGATCTGACGCCCAAGGAACTCAGCTACTTCTTCAGAGTGATTGTTGACAGCGTTGTGTTCGATGGTCCGTGACAGCTACACCCCAAAGTTTTTCTTCGAGCTAGACAGCATCCATCACGACAGCGCCCAGGCCCAAGAAAATGACTCGATGAAGGACGCCATCTTCAAGGCGGCTAACGTGAAGTTGACGTGGATCCGAGGGTACGGCTCTAAGGCGCTCACCGTTCAGGAATTTGAGCGATTGGGTTGTTGATGTCATGCAAACTGGCGTCCTTCGATAGCGTAGGTGCCAGACGCATGTCCATGGCTCGGTGGCGAGCCAAATGGCATCGATGCGGATCATTGGGTGAGCCCGATCAATGAAGCGGGAAAGCACTCTTCGGGATCGGAAATGGGCCACTTCACCGTGAACGTTTGCTGACCAAGCGGTAATTCAATGATCGCCGGGCTTCCACCACTTGTCTTGATTCGACTTTAAGGAATGAAAGCTGGCAAGGTGGCAACCTGCTGATCACGGTAAAGCGGTAGCCAACGACGCACGACATTCGTGCTGATGCCGTGACTCATCGCTATGGCTGCCACGGAAACGCCGGGCTGCTCGCATTCATGGACGACTTGGACCTTGAAGGGTTTTTGTGCAGGACTTACGTTCACGCATGGCGATCCTGACATTAAGGGTAATTGTGTCCGCATAAAATTACGCGGACACAATCGCCCTTATCGGCCAGGTTCGGAAGGTGTGTTCGCCGGCCCTGTTGACCCTGATGCCGAATTGCCCCACGTGCCGACGCAAGACTTATCCATCTTCAAATCGGCACAAATCCAGCACAGGTATTGGTTCGCGAGGAATCAGACTGAGTCAGTGACATTCTCGGGTAACTGGGTCAATTCGGCGTCGGCGCCAACATCGAAGGAACAAACCTTAGATTTCAGGGTTACAACTACTTCGGACAGCACCCGCAACTGATCCTGGACTGGTTTGACAAGCACATTGCCTGTTGAGGCCTCATGGGGTTGTGCTCAATACTTCCAGCACTGGCACCTGGCACCTGGCACCTGTGCCGGGCGTTGGTCGTTTAGCAATGTCCTTGAATCAGGCAAGCAAGTACCCGGAACTGGCAACCCGATCCACACGGCGCTTCACCATACTCCGCGTGAGCCATCGTGGTCTTGCACGGAGCTAGCGGTGACGGGCATGCCATGGGCATTCGAAACCTGCTGTGAGTGCTTGATATGAAAACGACGCTATCCGGTTTGCCTGTAATGCCTGCGGGATTTGTTGCAAAGGGCGTCTGATCCCACAGATGTTGAACGAGACGAGGCAGTGGCTGCGACGCGGGCATGAGGTGGCTGTGAGATTGGGGTGGTCGCGGGTGGTCGCAGGTAATGCACTGCAGCAATGGCCCCAGCCTGGGCGACGACGATCGCTACGGTATCTATGAGGAGCGGCCACTGGTTTGCCGCATCTATCCGATGGAAATCAATCCGTGTATTGCGCTGAACCCGGAAAACAAGGCTTGCCCGGCAGAGGTCTGGGAGCAGGGCGAGGTCATGTTCATCGATCGGATTGTCGACCCAGAACTGGCTGATCAAGTCGAACGCTCCCGTCAGGCCGACAGTGACGATGCACAGGCCAAGATTACCGTATGTGGAATCATTGGGTTGAGCGTTGCCGCCTGGGAAGGGCTATGCCCTTGCGGTGTATTTGCCTGATCGAATGTCGCTACTTGGGACGATTCATCATTACGACATCGGCATGAGGGCACCGACAAGCCACGATTGGAAGATTCGAATCGATGACTTCAGTTACAACTGCAACTGCAACTGCAACTGCAACTGCAACTGCAACTGCAGGCGGCAGGTGTTGCTCTGGACGATCGGCCGCACGTCGACTACATCTTTCATCGACTGTAGAACTGCCTCATTGGATTAGGCATTAAGGTGGCCTGGAATACTTTGCAATTATGATCAGGATAGGTTTTCGTTGAAAAATCTCCGTTGAATTGTGCAGGAAACTGAGTAAATCAGGCAATGGGCCGATGCCGGGACCGGATCATACTGTGCCATCCTGATCAACGAAGGACCGCACGATGACCTTTCTTTTCACGCCCTATACCCTGAAAGACGTCACTCTGCGCAACCGTATCGTGGCTTCACCTATGTGCCAGTACCAGGCACGTGACGGGCTGCTGAATGAATGGCACCAGACCCACTATGAAACTTTGGCCAAAGGCGGTGTCGGTCTGGTGGTGGTCGAGGCCACTGCTGTCTCTCCGAGGGGGCGGATAACCTTGGGTGATGCGGGGCTCTGGAATGATTCCCAAATACCTGGTTTTGCATCTGTGGCGCATTCCATCAAGGCAGCTGGGGCAGTGGCAGGTATTCAGCTGGGGCATGCTGGACGTAAAGCCGGTTGTACTGTGCCTTGGCAAGGCGGGGCGCCGCTGCAGGAATCAGATCCTCAGGCCTGGCAGCCGATCGCACCTAGCGCATTGCCCTTTATACCTGGAGCCCCGCATATCCCCGGGGAGATGACACGCGAAGATATTCAGCGCACACAACACGATTTTGCCAGGGCTGCCGTCCGGGCGTTGGAGGCGGGGTTTGAATGGCTGGAGCTGCATTTCGCGCACGGCTTTCTTGGTCAGAGCTTTTTGTCTCGGCACGCTAACCTTCGCACCGACCGCTACGGGGGAAATCTGGAGAACCGTGCACGGTTCCTGATTGAGACTGTGGCCGCGATCAAGCAAGTCTGGCCGGCCCATTTCCCCCTGGCCGTGCGCCTGGGTGTGGTGGAGTTTGGTCAGGAGGCTGAGCTGTCTATGTCCGAGTCGATTCAGGTCCTGGATTGGCTAAAGGGACAGGGGTCGATTTTGTCGACGTTTCCCTGGCGCTCTCTACTACAGGCGAACCTGTGCCTTGGGCGCAGAACTTTATGGTGCCTTATGCCGCGAAGATTCGTGCAGAAACAGGCCTCCCAGTGGGCGCCAGTTGGATGATCACCGATGCGGGGCAAGCGGATGGTTTCGTGCGCAATGGGCAACTCGACCTGGTGTGTTTCGCTCGTAGTTTACTGGCGAATCCGCACTGGCCGTTTCAGGCAGCACAAGTACTGAACATTCAGAACGCTTCGGCGGTGCTGCCAACCCCTTATGCATACTGGCTGCCGAATTGGGCGAGTTGAGTTTGCCCCTGCTGGCAGGCGCTGCCCCTTAATAGCTGTTTCGCTATGATCTGCCTGCCCAGAGGACTCAAGACCTGAACCTGTTTTTTGGAGAGCGTTCATGAGCGCATCAACCCGCGATACCCGGTTTAGCCAGTTCGTTGAATTCACCGTCGATGTACTCCATATGCAAGAGCTGGTGACGGCCTTGATCACGCGCGCGAAGCAATTTACTTGTTTCTATCCCGGCTTCATCAGTGCGCAAGTACATTCCAGCAATGAGGGCGAACGGGTGCTCATGGAGGTTCTGTGGTCCTCCAGAGCCGATGGCGAGCACGCACTTGAATTGGCGAAAACGGTAGATCCGGATTTGTTTCATCTGGCACGCCAGCATCATGCCAGCGCTCTGTTGTTCAGTACGTATCACGCAGTGGCTGAAGTGCGTGTTTCAACTGACGGTCCAATGGGTAGCGCAGAAGCCTATGAAAAACCTTGATCTTCAGGTCATTCAGCAAGCCCTTAGTTGGCTCGATCAGAACCATTGTGTATGGCTGTGCACGGTTCTTACGACGTTCGGCTCCGCGCCCCGAGGGCCTGGATCGATGCTGGTGGCCTTGCCGACGGGACGCTTCTGCGGCTCGTTGTCAGGAGGTTGTGTAGAGGAGGATTTCCTGGAACGACTGGGCCGTGATGAATTCGCCGGCCACAACCAGATTGTGCGCTATGGCGAGGGTGGACTTGCACCCTCGCTGGAATTGCCCTGTGGCGGTGTGCTCGATGTGCTGGTAGAGCGGTTTGAGCCGAATTCCCAGGCGCGAGAGCACTTCGCCATGTTACTGAATGCGCTGCAGGGCCAGGATCGGGTGGAACGTAGGATTTCATTGGGGTCCGAAACTCGATGCATCGAAATCGAGACGGCGGTGAGCGCAGCCGTCTGCGTGGAAGCCGATCAGGTGCGCATTCGCGTGGGGGCCGCTCATCGGTTACTGGTGGCTGGGCTATCACCGGTGGCAGAGTTTTGTGCCGGTTTCGCGGTTGCACTGGGTTATGAGGTGATCGTGTGTGATCCGCGCTCAGAATTGACCTCGAGATTCAGCATGACAGGGGTGACGTTGGTCGAGATGTTGCCGGCTAAATACATTTCCCAAGTCGGCTGCCATGCGGCGACGGCCATCGTGGCCTTGACCCATGATCCCCGTCTGGACGATCTGACCTTGCTTGAGGCGCTCAGAACGCCCGCATTCTACATTGGCGCCATGGGCTCCCAGCGCACCAGCGCAAAGCGCGTGGAGCGGATTAAACGCATCGGCATGCAACAAGATCAGGTACTTGAGCGGATTCATGCACCTATAGGCTTAAGGCTGGGAAGCAAAACCCCGGCGGAGATTGCTCTGGCGGTCATGGCCGACATTGTTCGTGTGAGCAATGGCATCGTTCGTGACCAGCTATAGACCTCATGTTTTCAAGGAGACCACTGTGCAGCCTGCTACCAAAAGTCACCAAATTGTCAGCGACACAAGTCGTCTCGCCGGCGTCGTCAGCCAGATTGTGCGCAGTGATTGCGATCTGCTCATCGCCATTCCCGGCCTGAGCCTGCATCGACGCAAATCTGCCTCTGCACCTGTGCACTATATTTACGGATCGTGCGTTGGCGTGACCTTGCAAGGCTGCAAGCAGGTCATGGTGGGGGAGGAGGTGCTGAGTTACGCGTTTGGTCAGTCCATGGTTACCAGCGTTGACCTGCCGGTCATTTCTCATGTGACTCAGGCAAGCCTCACACAACCGTTCCTGGGCATGATGCTTACGTTTGACAGCGACACGGTGATACAGCTCGCCGAGCGCATGCGGTTGTCGCAGCGCATGAAGGATGAAGGGTTCCGGCCAATCACGGTACAGGCGCTGGACGCTGGGGTGCTTGATGCACTGGGGCGTTTGGTCGGGCTACTCAACGAGTCGGAACTGCTTGAAACACTCGCGCCACTGATCAAGGGAGAGATCATTGCTCGCCTGTTGAGCGGTGCTCACGGTTCGCAGTTGCTGCATGTCGTCGCCGCGGGTTCACCGAGCCAACACATCGCCAAGACGCTTGCCTGGCTGAAACTTAACTTTCGCCATGCGCTACGCATGGATGACTTGGCGGCGAATGCACACATGCCAAATTTTTTAGGCTTGGCTTTTTTATGTCCCCCAAAATACTCCCATGGATATTTTGGATCTCGGTAGCTTCGGCGTCTGATGGAGGGCAAGGAGACGCCGCCTACCATTGCTGATCTGCGCCTGTCGGTCCCGATCGGTTGGGTTTTTACTCTTACTGACGCGAGCAACCGAACCCCCGTATTGCCTTGGAAGCTCCAGATTGAGTCTTGGTTGCCTATTGGCATGACGTTTCTTTGAAAAAAGCCCGAGGATATCGTTGCTTTTTGAATTATTTACTTATCATAAAATAAGTGGAAATCGACATGGCAGAACGCTCTACGAACACTATTGATTCACTGCTCTTCAACCTAACGGTAGCTATACAGCCCGCTCGGCGTGCTTGGATTCCGGTAGCGAGCATGGGCATGGCAGGTACGGGATTATCAGCTCCGCTAGCAACCGTGCTTGTTCTCGTATGGCGGTCGGGGCCGCGGGTACCACAGAGCGTCATCGCTGTCGAACTTGGGGTAAACCCTGCTGCTATCGTCCGGACGCTGGACCAAGGACAGGCATTGGGATTGTTGACGCGTCGAGATGTGCTTGAGGACCGGCGCGTAAAAGAGATTAAGCTTCTTCCTAAGGGCGTGCGGCTAGCTAAGGATATGGAGAAAACGCTTGCTATGCTGCGTCGTCGATTAATTGAAGACTTATCACACGAGGATATAGAGACGGCGACAAGAGTCTTGCGCACGCTTGAATTACGGTCAGTTGCCTTGATCAAGGTAGAGCGTAAAACGTGAAAAGCTTTGGGCCCACACAGTGGTTGTTCTCAGCGAAGCTTTTTGTGGCAGCCATGTTTGCATATGCATTGTCGGTACGCATGGGATTACCACAGAGCTACTGGTCTATTGTCACTTGTTGTGTCGTCATGAACCCAATGACGGGAGCTGTTCTATCCAAGGCAATTTACCGCTTTGTTGGCACCATTTGTGCTGGTATCTGCGCATTGGCAATTACTGGGGTCTTTTCCCATGCCCCTGTTTTGATCATCATTCTTGCTGGTTTACTTAGCACTTGTGCGTTCGGCTGGGCAATTCTCGATCGCATGCCTCGTGCCTATGGATTCCAGCTTTATGGTGTGACGTTGCTGTTGATAGTGCTCGTCGGCATCGATCATCCCGAACAAATGTTCGACTCAGCATTTGCCCGTATTTGCGAAATCGGCGTCGGTATTTTCTGCTGTACAGTTATCGACAGCATTATCGCACCAAGGTCCATGGCTCCTATCATTAAGGGCCGTCTAAATGGGTGGCTCAAGGATATGTCTACCTGGATTGATGATGTACTGCATCTGCACGGTAGTGAAAGTAAATTCATCCATGATCGTCGTCGTACCGTTGCTGACATCATTTCCATGTCTATGATGGCAGCGCAACTTCGATACGACCCCCTGATCGACCACTGGCAACGACAATGTATCGTTGCCATCCAAGAGCGCCTGCTGAGGTTGATGCCTTTGTTATCAGCCATTGAGATACGCCTCTCTGCATTGCCTCCCGATAAACGGGCCGCTCTCTCCTCTCAATTGACCTTACATGCATCTGCGCAGGGTTTTGGCCACGTAGCTGCTGATACCATTTCACCGTCTCGGATCAGCAAATTAGATCATGTATCACTTTCCCCGTGGGATAGGCTGATTTCAATGGGTCTTGTAGAACTGGTAGCCAAGACCGCAGATCTTTGGATAGAGGTCAAAAAGATCGAAGCTGTTCTCGACGATCCGAAGACGGCCCGAAAATCACTGAAGTGGCGGATTTTGGAAGCGCGAGAGTTACCTCTTCAGCCTGACTTCTATATGGCGCGCCGTGTTGCTGGCGGAATGTTGCTTGCATATATCGTACTTATGATGATCTGGTGGCTCACAGGATGGGGGCAAGGGGCCAATGCAATCGTGATGGGTTTAGTGGCGCTTGCATTCTTTGGCGGCATGGATGAAGCCGGTCATGCCATTGCTGCCTTTGCAAGATTCACATCTCTGGGGTTGGCAGTTGCTGCATTTCTTAATTACGTCTTGCTCCCCCATGCCCAAGACTTTGTAACGTTCGTTCTAGTCATGGGCTTGGTAATGCTTCCCCTTGGTGTCTGGGCTGCCTCCAATCCGTTCGCGGTCCTACTGCTGGCAATAGCATTAAGCAATATTAATTTACAGGCGACCTACACGCCGTGGGATTTCGGTACGTTCTTGGATGTATGCAGTGGAACCTTGCTAGGAATATGCATTGGCTATTTTTGCATCGGGCTAGTTCGTCATATGGGATCTGCACGAGTTGCTCGGCGACTCATGCAGCTTGAACGCGAAGACATTATCGATCTCACCCGCCATGCCACTCTTCAAAGTAGGGAAAGCTATGTGAGTCGTGCGCTGGATCGTGACGCAAGTATGTTTGTGCGCATTCCGGGCAGTTCTCAACTCGAAGATCCTGGTGGAAGATTACTGGTCTGGATGTTGGTAGGCGATTGTGTTGCATCTATTCGTTACACTAGCCAGTGGTTTGGCGGAGAGGTACGGGACGCCAGCGAGTCGCTTCTTGCCCAAATACGTAATGAATGCGAGATGAACACTCCATGGCGACCTTCGCTTAAAGTACTGGCTAAAATCGATTCGGCGTTGCTGGCAGCATGGCGAGTTCCTTATGAGAAAGTTTCTCCCTTGATGGAGGGGCTTATCAGCCTGCGTCTCGTATTGTTTGTGGGCGCGCCCGAATGGAGGCCGACATCATGATTGGTGAACTTGATATCGGTGGTGTATTTTTTTCCCCGCTATTGTTCTGTCTGCTAACGGCAATGCTTATCAGAATTTTGTTATCACTGCTGCTTCACTCTACAGGGTTGTACCGCCATGTTTGGCACCGACCACTGTTTGACATTTCTCTTTTCTTTATTCTAGTAGGAGTAGTATTCATTGTGCTCAATTTAATTACGACTGGCTGCCATCAACATGTTCTTTAGACAATATTCAGCAAGCATGCTAAAAGTCCTCCTTACCTTTATCATGGCAACAATGGCGGCCGTGGTGCTTTGGTATTTGTATGCCTATTACACCTATGCTCCTCAGACTCGAGATGGCAAGGTGCGCGTAGATGTTGTACCACTCGCTTCCGATGTTTCCGGCAGGATTGAGGAGGTTCGTGTTCACGACAACCAGCCGGTCCGCCGTGGCGATGTTCTTTTTATTGTCGATCAGGTACGGTTGGCAAACGATGTCAAGGCTTCTGAGGCCAATTTTGCCATGGCCCAGGCGCAATTTAAGGCCGCGGAGCGAGAAAGTAGGCGCTACAGGGCTCTTCAGGGAGTAGCATCCCAACAAGAACGGGACAATCGCGAGACCGTCTTGGAACAGGCCCGCGCGCTTGTTTCCCAAGCTCTTGCTGAGCTGGAGCGTACTCGCATAGATTACTCGCGTGCAGTGGTAAGGTCCCCCGTCAATGGGATCGTCACCAATCTTTCCCTCAGACCTGGTGCCTATGCTATGACAGGGCAGCCGGTGATGGCACTCGTTGATAGTGACAGCTATTACGTTGCTGGATACTTTGAGGAAACAAAACTAGCTCGAATGCAAGTCGGTATGTCGGTCTCTGTCCGACTCATGGGAGAAAGCCGCACACTGCATGGTCATGTTGAAGGCTTTGCGGCGGGTATCGAAGATCGTGAGCGAGTCACAGTTAGCGGGTCGCTTCTAGCCAATGTTAATCCAACATTCAGTTGGGTCCGCCTGGCTCAGCGTGTTCCAATTAGAATAGCTCTTGATGAAATCCCACAAGGGATAGCGCTTGTCGCTGGACGCACCGCAACGGTTAGTCTGGATAGCGGGCCATAAAAAATAGTGTACACCCACATTCTCCTTAGTGAGAATGGACCTTCTTTTTTATGGGACAGCTTCTTGCAGAAAACACGCATGGCCAAATTATGCATAACTTGATGCTCTGCTTGCCTTGGAAATAGTGCCGTTCTCTGACCCAGGAAACGGAGAAAATCTCATTTGGCCAGAACCACCAGAGCAATAGTGGCGACAACAAGGGGAAGCGAGGCGACGGAAGTACCAAGGGGGACAAGGAAATTACAGTGATAGAGGCAGGAAGTGTGGGTAGGTCCTGAATCTGATAATCGAGAATCCAGAAACCATCTTGACGTAGGCGGCTATGAGGCGTCCTATATTAAACAAATTACGATACTGAGCTAGCATTGTTGAATGCCAAATCATGATTTTTCGTGGTTAAGCTGTCAAAGTGACGAACTCCGCTGCCCAAGCACTGACGCTGTGCGTCACGACCTATACTCTATAAGTCAGATAAGTTTCATTCTTGATTTCATTCTGGTTCTGGCGCTACTCAAGGACGTGATCCCTCTGAGTGTTTTTTTATCCCGCCAAGCACAATCAATATATCAAATGTCCGGCCTTGAGCTGGGAAAAATACGAACCTCAGTCTGTTTCTCTGCTGTCATCATTCTATGGGGCGTCGCCTTGATTGTCCTCTGAAAAGCATTTGCCTAAATAAGTCTTCGGAATCTAATTAACATAGTTCATGCCGGTCTGAGGAGTGTAAGCGGAATGTACATAATGCCTGCTAGCAATATATCGAAAGATACAATGCCTTGTTCGCAATAACCCAAAGAAATGTGCGTGGAGAAAGGTGGGAATAATTTGAAAAAGACTGACTCTAAAAAATAAAATGCAATAATAATTCTGAAAAGATTGACTCGGCATTTTGTCTTGATGAGGAGGGTGATAAGTTTGCTTCTAACTAATCAGTAAGTAATACTAATCGGTCGCTAAGGGTGAAAGTTTAAATAAAGAGCGGAATTCTAGGGTGAATATAATTGAATATTATAAAATTAATTCGTCAGGTTTGGCATTCTATTCGAGCTAATTAGGTTTGGATTTGCAGGGGCGTCTGATTGCAAGGGGCAAAAGATATTAAGTTGGGTCGAGTGCTTTCACATGATTAAGCGATGATTATTCCTTTGGTTCGGTGGTTGATCGGGCGCTGATGGATATGGTGAAATAGCGCTTTGCTCTTATTCAAAGCAAACTGAAGGTCTTGAATTTTTGCCTGTAGAAATGGTATGTTAAGTAAGGTGTTTTGAGGTTTTAGTTGTTGGATTGTATCGGTGAGTACGTTATGAATGGTGAAGGTAATATTGCAGTTCTTGCCTCTTTAATTGAAAGGATGACTCTGTCAGACGGTGATTACGATACGAGAATTCCCAAGCTTAAGTTATACCGTAGATCAAACCCTACTGCGGTCATGCAATGTGTTTCTGAACCAGGAGTGGGACTTATTGTGCAAGGCGCAAAGCGAGTGATGTTGGCTGATCGCGTTCGCGATTATGCAGTAGGGCAAGCATTGCTAACTTCTGTCGATATGCCTGCAGTTTCTCGCATAACGAAAGCTAGCCCATCGCAGCCATTTCTTGGACTTATGCTGGAATTTGATGGGCGCGAGATTATGCAGGTTGCGGCTGAGCTGAGTATTAACAAAAAGAATGCAGATGCAGTAGCGAGATGGTCTATCGAGTTTCTGTCCGGCTCTTTACTAGATGCGTTAGTTCGATTGGTCCGATTGATTGATGAACCAAAATATATCCCGTCGCTAGCTCCTTTGATAGAGCGGGAGATTATAATTAGATTGTTAATGGATAAGCCTGACTCAATACTTATGGGTCTCGTCGCATTGGGATCGAATGAGAAAAAGATCATGAGTGCCATCGCCTGGCTAAAAGAGAATTATTCAAAGAGTCTTAATATTGATCAGCTTGCGGATAGTGTGCACATGAGTTCCTCTACATTTCGTCGATACTTTAGTTCGCTTACTGGCACGACTCCGATTCAGTTTCAAAAGGCATTGCGACTGCAGGAGGCTCGTTGGTTAATGTTAAACGAAAATTTTGATGCTGGTAGAGCCGCTGTACAAGTAGGCTATGAAAGTACCTCTCAATTCAGTAGAGAGTACAGAAGAGCTTTTGATGCTCCTCCACATAGGGATGTTGTACGCCTGCGTAGTTTGCTCAAGTCTAATGAGCAAAAAGGGAAGATTGAAAGGTAAATTATATTGCCTAATATTTTAATGTGACGCATAGCTTTGTTGTGAATAAGTGTGCGCTTCTAACGCTATGGGTGATATCGGATTGCCTCTATGAAGGCTGCTAATGCAGGTGCCAAATGTCTTCGGTTTGGGTAGTAAAGGTAATAGCCGGTGAATGGTTCGCTCCAGTCTTCCAGTACTCGGATTAACTCTCCTGTTTTTATATACGGTATGACCACGTCTTCCGGGCACCAAGCTATCCCATGATCTGTAAGAGTTGCATGTAGTAAGAGGTCAATATCATTTACGATAAGCGTTCCTTCAACACGGACTCGATGAGCTTGTCCATTTTTTTTTAATTCCCAGGCATAGAGCCCCCCGGAGCTGGCCATTCGATAGTTAATGCAATTATGCCCGGAAAGTTCTGTTGGGTTTTTAGGTCTAGAGTGTGATCGGAAGTAGTTTGGAGTAGCGACGATAGCAGGTCGGACATCCGGGCTGATTCGTACAGCAATCATGTCTTTATCAATTTTTTCTCCAAGCCTGATTCCAGCATCAAATTTAGATGAAACGATGTCAACTAGTTCATCGGCTACAGCAATTTCGATTTTTACTTCTGAGTGCGAAGAGAGAAATCGAGGGATGACCGGCCATAATATAGCAGCGGCTGCATGTTTGTTTGTTGTGATTCTTATTGTTCCGGATAATCTACCTGATGATGTCTTAATATTTAAAAGCCCGCGTTCAATTTCATGAAATGCCGGACGTAAGGACCTGAGTAAATTCTCCCCAGCTTCTGTTGGTGAAACACTACGTGTTGTTCTTGAGAGTAGCCGGATTTGAAGTTTCTCTTCTAAACTACGCATGGAACGACTTAATCCGGAAATTGAGATCCCTAGCTTAGCGGCTGCACGGGTGAAACTCTTTTCCTCTGCGACTATTATGAATGCGGCCAGATCGTTAAGTTCATCTCGCTTCATGCTGAATTCCTTTATGATTCTAATAAGTGAATTGCTTATGCTCGGAATTGTTGCTAATTAATCAAAGGCGCATGAACTTGTCTACCTCTAGTCTAAGTGCGAGTTTAATAATATCTTATTGGCAGCACTTGATAAGGAGCTGTGCTTCTGGAGTGCATTTATAGTTTGATATTCCATATGAGGTCAGGTATGAGCACGGATAAAAATGCTGGTCATATTTTTGAATTGCAGAAGAAGGGCTTAAGAATTTTTAAGGCGATGCCTGCGGCAGAGCGTTCTAAGCAGCTTTTGAAGCTAAAGGATGTCATCATAAAATATAGGGATGATATAAAAAAAGCTCTTGCTTTAGATATTGAGCGACCTGGCTCAGGTGCTGAGCTTGAAATTGATATGCCTATACACGCTATCGATGAAACAGTGGCTCAGCTTGAAGAATGGATGAGGCCGGTAAGTTATAGGTCCAAAGTAGTTGACGGGCGTGAGACAGAATACTCTGTGCGATATGAACCGCGAGGAGTAGTGTTGCTTTTTGCTCCGTGGAACTATCCAATCCACCTTCTGTTTACTCCGTTGGTAGCTATTTTGGCGGCAGGGAACTCCGCTATTGTTAAAACTAACGAGATGATGCCGGAATCGAGTAAGGTCGCGGCGAAGATAATTAGGGAAGTATTTGAGGAGGCACAGGTAGCTGTTTTTGAAGGTGATATAGAGGTTTCGAATGAGCTACTGAAATTGCCAATAGATCATGTGTTTTTGACCGGTAGTCCGAGGGTTGGAAAAATAGTTATGGGGGCGGCGGCTCAACATTTGGCTTCTGTTACTCTTGAGTTGGGTGGTAAGTGTCCTGCTATTATTGATGATAAATATTCTCTTTCGAAGGCAGCTAAAATAATAGCCCAAGCTGCCACATACGATATAGGACAGGCTTGTCAGAGCGTGGACTATGTTGCTTTGCCCGAGCATCGTTTTGATGAGTTTCTCGATGCTATGAAGCGTGAGCTGGAATCTTTATTTTACGTAGATGGAGAGTTTCAGTTTAGTAGAACCTCAAGATTTGTTAATGAAAGTAACTATCGACGGGTCAAAGGGTATCTGGATGATGCTTTAGCCCGTGGTGCGAGTGTTGCTTTAGGCGGAAGAGCCTTTGAGAAAAGGCTTGTGATTGAACCTACCATTATAGTCGATGCCCCGTTAGATTCTGACATCATGCAGCATGAAATCTTTGGGCCTGTAATTCCTGTCTGGAAATATCGAGATATGAATGAAGTCTTTGATTTTATCGAGGAGAATGGGAAACCCTTGAGCATGTATGTATTCGCCGACGATGATAGCTTTGTTGAAATGGTTCTGGAAAATACATCGGCTGGAAATACCAATGTTAACTCTTGGTTTTCCACATATCAAAATACAGAACTTCCATTTGGTGGCGTGAATAAAAGTGGAATCGGTGTTTATCATGGGGTTCATGGCTTTAGGGAACTGTCCAATCCTAGGTCCTTTGCAGTTGCCAAAGATCTGACCTGATTTTTTCGTGTTACTCTATCTGTTTCTGATTGTTGATACAGATAGAGTGCTGGGGTGGGCAGTGTTGATAATGGTTCAAAAGTGGATTTTATGATCAATTTGTTTGTCAAAGGCTATCCATATATGTCGTAATGATCAATGTCGTATTTTTCCATTATTTTGCCTAATCTGCTTGTCGGGCACAGAAATTTATTGTTGTTGTGCTGGTGGTGTGATGAATGTGCGGTCAAGTGATAAGACAGTGCTCAAGTAGTGCAACTACTGATCAAGGAAATAGGCTCTTTATTCACGGCGTGGGCCGGGCAGCGACCGACTATCTCGTTCGCTTGTGTTATTGTCAGCAGTCGCGCTACACAATTGGTTGAGTTCGCGAAGGCGGCTCAGCTCAGCTCAGCTTTCAGTCCAGAACTATGATTTTTGATACCAGTTCTGCGGTATTCTTGGCTCCAAGTTTTCTCATGAGTCGTGCGCGGTGTGCCTCTACGGTTCGGTGGGAGATGGCAAGCAGGCGTCCGATTTCCTTGCAAGTCAGACCATTCACAATATATGTAGAGATTTCGCGTTCGCGCACGGTGAGGTTCGCCAAGGAGCGAAAAACGCGCTCGAGCCGTTCAAAATGCCACAAGATCATCTCGAATGGGTCCTGTGGTGTGAGTGTGCGCCCGTTCGCCCTAAGCCAGAAAATCTCGCCGCTTCGATGCCGCATAAATCGTTCATCAGTGTAAAGAGGGTTCATTCTTAGACATTCCAAACTACGCTCTCCAGTATCCTGATAGTCAGCTTGCGACGGATACAGGTGTCGGATTAGTTGGCCGAGAATCTCCTCCCGCTTGTAGCCGAACAGATTCGTGAAGGCCTCGTTGAAATTGATCATTCGTCGATTGTGCGTTATCACCTGCGCAGCGGGGAGATAGTTGAAAGGCGATGCTTTCAAGATTGGCGATAGCAGTACTGTTGGTCATGATGTTCTTCTTGTGAGTTGTATGTCGATAATGTGATATACCGTAAAATTGCTACTTGCTTGAATACGTAGTTCCACGAATAGGAATAGGACGGGACATCGTTTAGCTAAATTTTTAATCTAGACTGTACCTTTATGATAACCTCTCCATGAACCCCAGCGATTCGGAGAAGGCAGAGAAACTACTGTCGCGTAAGGCTCAAGTAGTAGAACGCAAGTGAACTGATTGATGTAGCGATAAAATCTCCACTGGTGTCAAAATAGGCTTGTATAGCCGCACCCCGAGAAGTTATCCGTTGTTAAGGCAGCAAGCGCCTGAGCCAAGCCATTATGGGGAACGTAAAAACCTATCCTTTAGCACGTATCGAGTGGATAAGGACGGACTCATCCGTAGTAGGATAAAAGACCCGTAATTGGGCTGGAGCGAAGGGGAGATCACTTTCGTTGTGCAGGACGCAATTCGAACGAGGATGACGTTTTAGTGCAGCGAAAAGCATTCGAAATATCAAAATCACTGGTGTGGATGGCGTACCAGGATGTGCGCCGCAACCGTGGCGCGCCGGGGTGTGATGGTCAGACGCTCGCGGATTTTGATCGGTAACGTGATTAACCTTTTACCGTATCTGGAACCGGTTGTACTCAGGGGCGTATTTCCTGCCACCTGTGCGGGAACAACGGATCCCAACACCGGCAAAGGAACGCATCCTTGACATTCCGAGGTCTCCGATCGGGTAGCGCGCGCTGGCACGTGAGAACTCATGATCGCAGCCGTGCGTTTGCCGCGAGTAACGACCCCGCAAGTCGAGTCAGCCGAAGCGAGTTCCCCCCTCGGCTGTTCACAGAAACCGTATGTGACAGTCTCCCGTCATACGGCTCTTGATCACACATTCGATGCACGTAGTTACCAAAGTGCGAACATCTCCGGATTCTCTTGGCGAACAAGAACGCAGCCGCTCGGCTTGACGTATCGAGAGTGAGATCATTGGTGGGCTTCCGCTGCGAAAGCCTTGGATTGGGCCCTAGTATTGCTGTGTAGCTAACCGAAATATAGCAGGCATGGTTGCCAGAATCAGGATAATGGACATGCCAATATTGAACGTTAAGGCAAGGTTCGGACGCGTTAATACGCGCCGCAGCGCAACTCCTGCTACTGCCCAAATGCCGACACAGGGAATTGCCACGGTGGCCAACAGAGCGGCAGCTATCGATAAATTCACAACATGGTTATCGACGGGGATATAGGTTGCTGCCGCGCTAATCGAAAGAGCCCACGCCTTGGGATTTATCCACTGAAAAGCGGCCCCTCCGATAAACCCCATTGGCGGCCGAGTATCCTGATGCAGCTCTAGCGGGCCGCTGGTTGCGATCTTCCATGCGAGCCAAAGGATGTAGCCTGCCCCGAGGATTCCTAGTGCCATGTGAAAACCTGGAACCGCCTCGAAAAGGGCACCAAGGCCCAACCCCAATACAGCGAACTGCAAGCCGACTCCCAAGGCAATCCCACTTACCAGGGGAATTGAGCGTAAGACTCCTGCTCGCGCACCACACACAAGCACCATGGCATTGTTCGGGCCAGGGGTGCCCATCATAACAACGGCGAAGATCAAAAATGGTAGTAGGACTGGGAGATCCGTCATGAATACACTTCTAATTGAATGATTGATGAGCGGTCTATTTTATCGCGAACGGCTCGCATTTTGATTGCATAATGGCGGCAATATCTAGTAATGGAACAATAAATGACCAGCTTGGACAGAATAGATCGAAGAATATTGCAGGAGCTTACGGCTGACGCACGTCAGACGAATCTGAAGCTGGCCGAGCGGGTTGGCCTTTCGGCCTCCGCATGCCTTAGGCGGGTGCAAGAGCTTGAGCGATCTGGGGTCATTACTGGATATCGTGCGGTGATTGATCGATCCCGCCTGGGAGCTGGTTTTGTCGTTTATGTAGCCGTTGGACTTTCTAATCACACGAAAGACAGCCTGGAGGCTTTCGAGCGCGCGATCAGCTTATGTCCAGATGTAGTAGAGTTCCACACGATAACTGGGGCAGTTGAGTATCTGCTGCGGGTCGAACTTGAGGATATAAAGGCCTATAAAATTTTCCACACAGACGTCCTCGGTATCTTGCCGCACGTGTCTTCGATCACCAGTTACATCGTTATGGACTCGCCAAAAAATGAACGTCCTTGAACTTTAGATTGCTGGCTGGTTTTTTAGTGTTCTTGCGTTTCTAAAGGTAATAATCTGCGATCACCAGTATCCTTTTTCGTACACTCGGCTCGTATAGGTGATTTGGCCATACGCTTACCTTGTAGCATCACTTTGCGTGGTACATGTGGAGCGTCAGGCATGTACGGCAGAGCACTTGGCACCACAGGCTCCCAAGCCCGAGGGTCTGTCTTATCTGCCTTTCCATGGTGATGCGCAACCTGCTTTGCGGCCGGCGTGGCCAAGTTGAATGCCGGGCACGGCGCCTGCGTCTTTGATAGAGCGGGCTGATGCCGGCCGGCACTACCGCCGCTTATGGATTAGCGGGATGAATTCGTCACCCATCAACTCGTTGAACTCATCGGCGTGGAGGTTGATCGGCAACTTCTCACTATTGTTATCCGATTAGGACAGGCCATGGTCGATGCCGTGTTTGTTTCTGGACGCCGACCCAACATGGGGTGTGCAGGCGGGCCCAGCGAAAGCCGTGCCTTACGACTGGCCGGAATCTGCTGGCTGATCAATTCGTAGCGAGGCAGCCCGCGGATATTGAGCCGATAACGCAGCACCTCCCAAGCTTGTTGCAGGCGGATAAGGCCGAACAGGGTATAGGCGAGCGCTGCAACCAGCCCGATCTCGCGTAACAGGGCCACAGCCCAGGGCGAATAACACCGCGGCAGCGATGCAGATCGCTACGGTGTACAGATCCACCGCGGGCCGGAGCTGGACTCCATCGCATGGTCGGCCATGACCTGGACTCACTGTTCCAGCGAGGTGGCAGTGATCAAGACGGGGTAGTGCTCGATCTGCAGGCGGGTGGCGATGTCGTTGCCGGTGACCGGCAGGATGGTGATGCCCGGAGCAACTGCTCGAATCCGGGCCAGGGCTTCAGTGTCGGCCACTTCGACGACGAGGCCAGCCGCGCCCATTTCCTCCAGTTCAGCCGCGCGTTGACGCAGCCAAGCCAGCGATTGGGGATCGTCACCGACCAGGAAAAAAGGACGCAAGCCCGGCATGTTCAGGGCGCGAGACGTGAGCTTGCCGGGGCTCAAGTGAGCGCTGCGGACGGGCAGTATCCAGGCTTCATCAGCAAACGTGGACAAGTCCGCATGCATGGCCCGATCAGGCTGGGACTTGTTGTTTATGGGCGGCCTGGAATCTTGTAAATGGGGGCGGGTAAAGTCGCTAGACTGATCCCCGGCTAAGGTCAATTCCGGCTGAACGAAAGGTACCAAGAGCAGGAGGAAATAACAGGTAAGAGGGATTCGCTTCATGGCGGTGTGCTCTATTCGAAGGAAGCTAGCAATCGTTTGAGTTGCCGGGAAAAGCCTGCGTGGTAACGCGCGGCCGGCACTCCTCCTGCCAGGCGGTTCGACGATGCGTTGCCCAATGCCACCATGAGCGAGCATCGCGTAATGGATTTTATGCCAATGATTAGTAAAGCCACTGCCAGCCCGGTACTGGCTGGCATATGGGAGAAGCAATAATGCGATTACGTAAGGTGATACCCTAAGGCTGAATGGTTCAAAAAGAGATGTCATTGATTTCTCCAAAAGAGAGCCGGTATCGACGCTTGGTAACGAAAAGGGGTTAGTTGTCTGGTACCCTCCATCAAATTTACTGTCTAAAAAGATAATTAGAAAGCAAGACAAGTCTTTGGCCGGTCAAATAGTAGAAGCCGAGCAAATGAGCTTCGTTGCAACGTCTCTGAGCGCAATAAAATAGTGATGTATGGCAAGATTAGTCTGTGCGGACTCTTCCCAATAGTTGACTAGTCAGCATTGAACTCTTCCGCAACAGAGGGTGTCATCTCAGGCACAAATTCAATATGCTTTGTACTTGCTGGCGGCTGTTGCGAGATCATGAGGTTCGATAAGAACAAGCGTGTTGGGAGTCAGCGCTGTAGGTTCTGTCGGTTGATGAAAACGGAATTGCAGCTCCAATAACGAAAGCTACAGTGCCTACTGCCTACAATGAATCTACGCCAAGGAAAATTAACTCGCTGATCGCTCATTATATTTCTATCCTCCGGATTGTTGCTCTACCGCAATGTCAGTAGTTATGGATAGACCACGCCATCTGTTGGCTTCGGCGCGAAGAATATTCGCCTTGTTACTAACGACACCATATGCATCAGATCCAACAGCGAAGCGGACTGGTGGCTCCTGTGTAGCAACCAAGATGGTTATTGTCTTCCCAAACTTCACCGGATCGCCACCTTGATTATGGTTATATTCGTCCAAGGCATCTTTTCGTTTAGACGAATATGCAGCGTAGTCAGGGATTGAAATGTCACTATAAGCGACCGAGCTAGAGTCGAGGAAGTCAGTGCGGAATCCTCCGGGCTCAACAACGGTAGTCCTAATTCCGAATTGAGCGAGTTCGAGACTTAACGATTCTGACCAGCCTTCTAGCGCAAATTTGGTCGCACAATAGATCGACGCCCCATCAAAACCGATGATGCCAGCTGTAGACGACACCGTTAGAATATGTCCCGCGCGCTGTGATCGCATTACTGGAAGCACCGCTCGAGTCACTGCGAATACGCCAAATAGGTTTGTCGCGAATTGTTTTTCGATCGCAGAAACCGAGAGTTCTTCGAAGGCGCCAAGCTGGCCGTATCCGGCGTTGTTGATGAGCACGTCGATACGACCAAAGTGCTTCACAGCCTTATCGACAGCGGCCTCAATAGCGTCTTGATTTGTGACATCGAGTGCGAGCGCAAGAAGACGATCACCAAAACCAGGAAGCCCCGATTTAATCCACTCCGGGTTACGGGCCGTCGCGACTACCTGATCACCTCCCTTTAAAGCTGCACGTGCAATCTCGCGGCCTAGGCCACGGCTAGCGCCAGTAATAAACCATGTTCTCATGGGGTTTTTTCCTCTTGGTTTTGGCATGTATATATTGCTTTTTCTAATGCTTGGGTGAGCAACTAAAAATATTTCAGCTGTGGCGATAAATGTAAGGCCTGCCTTATATGAGTGGTTAGCCCAATTTACTCAATTTACTGCCTAATTCGCTTAAAATTCATATCGATCAATGATAATTAGCCTCAATCTTTATCAAGGTTAAGGTGCCCAGTGGGCAGGGCGGCGGATGCATGTCGTGTCTCCACCGTTGGACGTCAACGGCTGTCAGTGGAAGGAGGGCGGCAACTCTTGCACAGAATGCGATGCTGGGCTAAAAACGCGGTGTGAAACAATCAGACTGAGGTCAGTGAGCCTATGCTTGACATAGGGCTAGCTGACTTGAATGAAGCTTCGAAGCTGGGTTGTCTCTAAGCCTTATAGTTAGTGCTCGTTGTTGATCTCAGGTGCAGTCGGCCCTTTTAAAAAAAGACCGCCCCATGCGGGGGGCGGTCAAAACCAAAGGATGATGAAGTAAACAGCACGGCCTTGTGCAAGCTTTATCTCCATCCCTTACAAGAATAAAGATTGAGGAACAGCGAGTGAAATTAAACTCATTAATTATGAATATTAAGAAAAAGATTGGATTTTAGTCATTGCCTAATAGTAATTTTTATCCGCAATAAAAAATCTGTCTTGCTATACGTATTACTACTATATAGCATTTTTTAGGAAAATGTGCTCTTGAAATAAATTGGATGAAAGAAACTGCCGCCAAATATTTGTATAAAGAAGGGGTAGGTTATGTCGTCACTTAAAATTTCGTTTCTGGCACTGACAATCGCAGGCGCATCGCTGAAACAGGCTTTTGCTGAAGCTGTTAGTGATCAGTCTGAGGCCAAGGGGTTCGTTGAGGGCAGCAGCGCTTCATTGTTGTTGCGCAACTTTTATTACAATAGTGACCGTAAATCTGGGAGTGCGGACCGTAAGGACTGGACCCAGGCCTTCATCGCGACCTACAGCTCGGGTTTCACCCAGGGCACTGTTGGTTTCGGAGTGGAGGCTTTCGGTAACTGGGGCATTCGTCTGGACGGTGGAGCTGGGACCTCTGGCACTGGCAATCTGCCAGTGCCAGAGGACGGTTCACCTGAGAACGAATACGGCCGCGCCGGTGGCGCACTGAAGCTGCGGGTGTCAAAGATAGAGCTGCGATGGGGGGACTTGCAGCCAGTTGCCCCGATTTTTGCTGCTGGAGGAACGCGTCTGTTGCCGCAGACTGCCGCCGGCTTCAATATACTCAGCAGCGAGATCAAGGGACTGGATTTGGATGGTGGTCACTTCACCGGCGGTAATGGCCCGGTCACGACCAATGGCAATCATGGAATCTATGCCTCCTACGCTAACGTTGAGACCAGCAGCATCGACTACCTTGGTGGCAAATATGCGGTCAGCGATGCTCTCAGCATGTCGCTATATGTTTCCAGGCTGGAGGATGTCTGGCGGCAGTATTACGCTAATGTTAATTACACCATCCCGCTGACCGATGACCAATCGATCAATCTGGACGGCAATATCTACCGCACCACCGATACCGGCAAAGCCAGCGCGGGTGACATCAGTAACACGACCTGGTCGTTAGCTGCCGCCTATACTTTCCTCTCGGCCCACACCATCACTTTGGCCTATCAGAAAGTCCACGGTAACACCCCGTTCGACTACGTGGCCTTCGGTATCAACGGCCCGGGGGATACCGGTGACTCTATCCTCCTCGCCAACTCGGTGCAGTACTCTGACTTCAACGGTCCAGAAGAGAAGTCCTGGCAATTACGTTATGATCTCAAAATGGACAGCTATGGTATACCTGGTCTGAGCTTCATGGCCCGCTATGTCAACGGTCGCGGCATCGATGGCTCGAAGATGGCGACCGACAGCCGGTACCGCGACTATGGCTACGGTGACGATGGTAAACACCACGAAACCAACCTGGAGGCCAAGTATGTGGTGCAATCCGGACCGGCGAAAGACCTGTCATTTCGCCTCCGTGAGGCAATTCACCGTGGCAATGCTGATCAGGTTGAGGGGGATGTCAACGAACTGCGCCTGATTGTCGACTACCCAATCTCAATTTTGTAACGCTCGTTTCGAGTGTCCTCAAAGGAGGAGGGCGCTCGATACTGAATCATCCTAGGTTTTCTAGACACTCTCCAAACTCATGGATTGGTGCCCTTGATCTGCTGCAACCATTGATTAACGCGATCACAATCAAAGCAACCGTCCGACCAGCACCGCCTTTTCGACGACCACCTAATTTAGCCAAGATAGTGTCCACCATTTTTTAGTGGACACTATCTTGGATATAACTGTCCCCGCCCGCCGAACCGGCCGTTGTCCCAACATTACGTTGGGTTGTTGGGTTTTAATGCCAAGTCGTTGAAGCCAGCCACCAACCTGGCGCCACCGTTTCGTTGATCGCTCGCGAACATGACGTCAAGGCCAACCGGGTATTTAGCTGGCGGCAGCAATACCAAGAAGGGCTATTCGGCCCGGTTAGCCAGAGTGCAACACTTTTGCAGGCTAGGTGATTGAGGCGCCAATGGATCTGCCGCAAGGTATCCGTCCGGCCAAGTCATCTACCCAGCCCCGCAAGGCCAGGACATGGTGTGCACTTAAATTTAAGTGGGCACCAGTTCTAGCCTTTAAGCGGGTATTTCATGCAGCCACAACGCCGTTCCTACTCCAAGTCTTTCAAAGCCCAAGTCATTCAAGAGTGTGCCCAGCCCGGCGCTTCGATTGCCAGCATCGCGCTCAGCCATAGCCTTAACGCAAACCTCGTCCATAAATGGATTCGGGTGCAAGCGCAGAAAAGCACGGCGCTGCAACCTGCATTCATTCCGTTACCCATGCAGCGGGCCGTAGAAAATTCGCACGCAGCAGCATCGAATATCTACGTTGAAATCCAGCACCCGCGCGGCACCGTCAAAGTGAACTGGCCAACCGAAAGTGCTGCTGCCTGCGCGACCTTTCTTCGAGACCTGCTGCGATGATCCGCATCGATTCCATCTGGCTCGCCACCGACCCCATGGACATGCGTGCCGGTACCGAAACTGCGTTGGCCAGGGTGATCGCGGTGTTCGGTGCGGCGAAGCCGCACTGTGCTTATCTGTTCGCCAACCGCCGCGCCACTCGTATGAAAGTTCTGGTGCATGACGGCTTCGGCATCTGGCTGGCTGCTCGCCGGTTGAACCAAGGTAAGTTCCACTGGCCAGGCATTCGCCATGGCGCTGAAATAGAGCTGGATACCGAGCAACTCCAGGCCCTGGTGTTGGGCCTGCCGTGGCAGCGCGCGGGCTCCGGCGGTGCGATCACACTGCTTTAACGGCTGCCATTAGCCTATCGGTCTATCGCCGCGAATGGCCTGGTCTGGCAAAATCGGCACCATGACTTCGCTCCCCAATCTCGATTGCCTTACCCCTGAACAACTGCGCGCTTTGGCGACGCAGTTGATACAGCGTGTCGAGACACTCGACCAGCAAGTCGAGACGATGGGCAAGAAGATCAACCGCGACCAGACGGTGATCGAGAAACTGACCCATGAGATCGCGCAACTCAAGCGCTTGAAGTTTGCCAAGCGCAGCGAGCAGTTGAATCCGCAGCTGGCCAGCTTGCTCGACGATTTGATCGATACCGATATCGCGGCGATTGAAGCTGAACTTCAAGCCTTGCAAACAGCCCCTACGCCGACCGAGAAAAAGCAAAAGCCCAAGCGCACCGCGTTGCCGGCAGAATTTCCACGCACGTTGATCCATCACGAACCGGACAACACCCACTGTCTATGCGGCTGTCCACTCAAGGGCATCGGTGAGGACGTCATACACGCCCGGCGTGTTTACCGTCGAGCGTCATGTCCGTGGCAAGTGGGTCTGCGATGACTGCGAAACGCTGATCCAGGCACCCGTTCCGGCACAGGTCATCGACAAGGGTATCCCGACTGCCGGGTTGCTGGCCCACGTCATGATCGCGAAGTTTGCCGACCATCTGCCGCTTTACCGTCAGGAATCGATTTTCGGTAGAGCGGGCCTGGCGATTCCACGTTCAACGTTGGCGCAATGGGTTGGCGTGACAGGTGTGCAGTTACAGCCTCTAGTCGATGCGTTGCGCGACGTAGCGCTCGGGCAGCAGGTCATTCATGCCGATAAAACGCCGGTGCAGATGTTCGCTCCGGGTTCGAAGAAAACCCACTGCTCTTATGTCTGGGCCTACGCCACTAGCCAATTCTGCGAAACGGCAGCGGTTGTTTATGACTTCAGCCCCAGCCGCGCCGGTGAGCATGCTCGCAACTTCCTGCAAGACTGGCGGGGTAAGCTGGTGTGTGATGATTTTGGCGATTATAAGACCAGCTTCGAACTCGGCGTGACCGAGATCGGCTGCATGGCCCATGCGCGGCGCAAGTTCTTCGAACTGCACGCCACCAACAAAAGCATGCTCGCCGAGCAAGCGCTGCGCCATATCCAGTTACTGTACGAAATCGAGAGCGAATCCGCGACCTGGAGCCGGATTTACGCTGCCGAATACGGCAAGAAAAAGCCGTGCCGGTGATGAAGACATTACACGCCTGGATGATCGCCCAGCGCGATCTCGTGCCTGAAGGCTCGGCTATCAGCAGAGCGCTGGATTACAGCTTGAAACGCTGGGCAGCGCTATCGCGCTACCTCGATGACGGGGCCGTACCCATTGACAATAATTGGTGCGAGAACCAAATCCGGCCGTGGGCTCTTGGCCGCTCGAACTGGCTGTTCGCGGGCTCGTTACGCAGCGGTAAACGTGCGGCGGCGATCATGAGTTTGATCCAGTCGACGCGGCTCAACGGGCATGATCCGTATGCTTACTTGAAGGATGTTCTTACACGCCTGCCGACGCAGCGGGCGAGTGAGATTACCGAACTGTTGCCGCACAGCTGGGCGCCCGCTTAATCACGCAAGGTGTGTTGGGCGGACGCTTACAATAGTGGCAGCTCCATAATGGCCGCTTCCAGAGTTAGCTGGTTCGGTGGCTCCGCTCGCGGTTGTTCAAGATGTAATGAGCCAGTTTTACTTTTGGTCTAAATCATCGATCTTCTTGTAAGCACGGAACATGATAATAACGAAGCCAGTTTCGATAATTAGGAAAAATCCCCATATAGCCAATTTTGTCGAAAATGTTAGTTGTTCGGCGGATGCAAATTTTATTGAGGCTATCAAGGCTAGAATAGTCAATAAGCACATGGCCAACGATGACTGAATGATGTATGCGCGCTTTTTTTTGTTCATGTTTAATTCTCTTTATTTTATTTTTTTTGAGTGTTTTTTGTATAGTCAAGAGCTCCGACAGTTCCGCCAAGAACTCCCATGCCTAAGGTCTTTTTACCTACCATCTGACCAACTAGACCTAAGTCATTTAGGGTTGGTGAGGGCTTTATAAACATATATGGATTAGGCGACTTTCCACCGATAGCACCGCCTACCGCACCACTAATCGCTGAGGCGCTGGCTCCAGCGGCTGAGTAATCGCTGGGTGTTGTAGTCAAGCCGTAGTTCAATAAATTGGTAGTTGCCCCGACTCCGGCAATTCCAAAGACACTCCCTCCGAGAGAAGTAGTGAGTAGGAAGCCGGCAATACCACCAGTAGCTGCGGACCAACCTACATTCTCCCAACTAACGCATGACCAATTCCCACCATTCTGCACAACCTGTGCGACTAGGCTTGTGACTGCTCCGACAACTGCACCGACACCAGTTCCCACAAGACCAACCAGAAATGTCCCCTGCGGGTCTGTATTACTTATTGGATTTCCAGTGACATAAGCATACGTATTGACCCCTCCCGCAAGGCCAATTGGATCTCCCGAAATAAAACGCCCAAAGCCCGGGGAGTAATACCGTGCCCGATAATAATAGAGGCCCGTGCCATCATTTTCCCGGCCGGTGTACTGCTGACTATTAGCATTGGCGGAGCCACTGCTGCTAGTTTGCCCGTAAGGCTCATAGGTATATTGAGTAGTGAGCGCTCCGCTGCTATCGGTGAGCGCTTGGGTTGAACCCAGCGCATCAACTAAGTGGTTGAAGGTGCTGCCACTGGCCTCAGTGCGGCTGAATACTTCATCTACGCCACCCGTGAGGAGGTTAGCCTGTACCGTGGGGGGGACAGTACCGGTCAGTTCTTGCACCGGATTGATGCCATCGAAGACATAACCGGTGGTCTGGCTGGCAATCGTCTTCTGGCTGCGCCTGTTGACCGCGTCATAACTGAAACTCCCGGATACGGTGCCCGTGAGCGTGCTCAGGCGCTGGCGTGAATCCCAGGTGTAGGTATTGCTGCCATCACTGGTCATGTTGCCGTTGGCGTCATACTGCAAAGAGGCGCCGCTCCATGCCGTCAATTGGTTAGCGGCGTTATAGCTGGTTGCGCTCACGGCGCTGGGGAGGGTAGTGCGGGCCAAGCTGCCGCCAAGTTGCACTCGCTGACCCGCATTGTCGTAGCCGTAGCTCAAATTTCCAAGGTTGGTACCGACCTTGACGTAATTTAGGTTGATCAGTTGGCCGGCGTTGTCGTAGCCGTAACCGACGGTCACTCCGTTGGGCAGGGTCAAGGTGCTACGACGGTTGTCCGCATCATAGGTGAACGCCGCACTCTGGCTGCCATTACTGAGATTGGTCAGGCGACTGCCAACGTCATAGGTGTAATTTACTGCTGTTTGACCCGCCACCGTCATGCTGGTGCGACGATCAGCTGCATCGTATGTGTAGGAGACGGTGCCTTGAGGTGTCGTCTCGCTGAGCAGATGATCCAGATTGTCATAGCTGCGGGTGATCGTACCGCCTTGAGTATCCACGATCTGTGTCAGGCGGTTACCACCATCGAAGGTATAGCCAACCGTGGCATCCGGCGCTGTCAACGAAGGACCACTGCCAATCAGGGTATGCCCGAAGGCTGACTGCGTACGCCGATTTAAGGCGTCATAAGTGTAAGTGGCGATGACGCTATTGGCGGCGGTCCACTGTGTCACATTATCTAGACTGTCAAGGTCACAGCTTTGCGTAGCATTCAATGGGTCGGTATAAGTCACGCGGCGATCGCGAGCATCATAGCTATATGTATGCACTCCGTTCTTGGCATCGGTGACGCTCAGAAGATTACTATTCGTGTCATAAGCAAAGGTGGTAGCGCTTCCTAGCGGGTCTGTAATCTTGGTTTTACGATCCAGCACGTCATAGTCAATTAAGATGCGGCGCCCCACGGAGTCAGCCATTGCCATGACGCGTCCCACAGTATCAGTGAGATAGCTAGTGGTCCGCCCCAATGGGTCGCTAACACTGGCGAGATCACCAAGAGAATAATGGAGCGTCGTATCCTCGCCGATAGGATCGGTGACCTGCGTTATCTGCCCTTGGCCATTCGACTTGAGTTTCACGGCATTGCCCAAGGGATCGGTAATCTGTGTCAGGCGTCCAAGACTGTCATAGCCGTAGTTGGTGGTATGACTCAGGCCGTCGGTGTGACTGGTCAGTTGATTGAATGATGCGTCGTAGGTATAGCTGTCCGTTACGGCCTGTGCTGTCCCTTGTAATCGGGTAATGCTGGTAAGGTTGCCGGCACCGTCGTACACGTATCCGGTCACTCGACCCAGGGCATCAGTGACGGACGTCACGATATTGGTGGTGGCATCGCGCTGGAGGCTATAGCTTTGCTGCTCGGGCAGACCTAGGCCATAGGTGTTTGTTGTGACATAGCCCGCCCCATTGAATGCCAAGCGCTCGATATTGCCGCGAGGATCCGTAATATCCGTCTGAGTGACTTGGCTGCCGCTGAGTGTATAGGCAAATTGATAGGTACCAGCCACGGGGCTGCCATAACCCAGGGTTTGCTGGGAGACCCGCCCATTGGCATCATAACTGTTGCTAAGGAGTACATTCCCGTTGGGCCGAGTAATGGTCAGCATGTGGTGGGAGCTGTCATAGGTATAGGTTTCCACACCACCATTCGCGTCGGTTACTGTCTCAAGATTCCCACTACTGTCATATGTGTAGTTGACCGTACGACCTATATTGTCGCTGGCCTGAGTAATACGATTGGTTGAGTCATAGGTAAAACTTAGCCAGCGTCCGTTGGGCGATGTCACCTGTTGCAAATTTCCGTTGGAGGCTCGCGTCAACGTGATCGTATTACCCACACGGTCCTTGATTTGAGTCATGGCTGCTTTTGCCGGCACGTTATTGCTTTCTGCATCCGGGAACCACATTTGGTAGCCATCTTTTAGCTTGAGCAGCCACGGCGAAGCACCGCCGACCCAGGAGATGGTCGCGCCCTGATACCGATTAAACGAGGAACTGTTGTGCAGGTACACCGCGCTCGCGTAAGTCGTACCTGATGAGATTCGGCTGAAGTGAATACGCTCGCCATTCGACAGAATCAGATCTTGATAGGTCCAAGGAGCGGTATCTCCCACCATGAAAATGTCATACACGTGATTGGTACCGACGCCGAAGGCGCGCGATCGTGTGTCCTCGGAGAGGTAAGTGCGAGTCAAGGTGAGTCGGAGAGTATCGGAGACCATCAGGTCGGTGTGTGGGTAGGTGAACAATCCCGTAGACGTATCCACTGGCTCGGCTTTGTCGCTCGAAGCAACCCCCAGTAACTGATTACCACCTCCGGCTGTAGGGTTTTTCGCGGGCGCCAGGGACGGCAAACTGACCATGGCTCCGGTGAACTCATAAATACCAACTCCGTCACCGGGAATCACCTGTTTACCGTTCGCGGAAACTAACCCCTCACCATAGACATACCAGCCTTTATAGCCCGGATCATAAGTCCAGAAGTCCATCTTCGAGCCGGGCGGACGGCTGTTGTAATTGGGATAAATGATCTGTGCTGCCTGAAAACTTTTGGGATCGATGGCTTGTAGATTCGCACTGCCTGGCTGGATGGTGAAGTACACAGGGATGCCGTGCGTGGGCAGCGGAAATGGAGTCCGATCAACAGGGATAGGCGTGATACTGACTGAGGTGACGACCTTGCCGTCGACGTCACGAATGACTGTTCCTTGGGGAATGTGCAACTCCAAACCAGGAATATGAGGCGTAGTGACAGTCACCTCACTTGTCGTAGGCGACGACAGGCTCACGGCATGTTGTGTATCGGTACGAGGCAACCAAATGGTGTATTGCAGGGACTGCGTTTTGCCATCCTGAAAAATGACGACCAGATCATCAAAAAAACCATAGCGACGGCCTGGCTTGTTGGCACCGGAGCCATCGATTCTCAGCGTTTGATTCCCGGTATTGATACCACTTAGTAGAAAGCGGCCAGTCGCGTCCGTAGTGGCGATTTGTTCGCCCATTTTTAATTTCACGCCTACGGCTGCCTTTCCATTCATCAACAGCACCTGACCCGCCAGGGCTGTAACCCCCGGGGGAGCTTGCAACGGTGGTAAGGCTTGTAAGGGGGAAGGCGGGCGATTGGCGCGCCAGTCCCCCGTGAAATGCTCCCGACCCGGGATCCAGTCCTCAGGGCCGGTATCGGCCATATCAGGACCAGGGGGATTGGCCAGCGGCTTGGTTTGGTCATTGAGGGCGTCAGGAGAGTTATTACTGGTACCCGTGGGCGCAGCACTGGCGGTCAGGGTCTGCGTAGTGAAGTTGTATCCCGTAAGTGGGAGTTGAGTATCACTCGCGTCCTTGGCGCCGCTGACAAAGACGCTGTAATGCGTATCCGGCAATAGCTCCTGCGTTGGGACAAAGAACACCGCTTGCCCGTTCTCCACGGGAGTTACTCTGCCGGTAATTTGACCGGTCGGGCCGATCACCGTCACGGTGTTGCTGTTCAGTGACTTCACCGCCATCGGCTTGGAGAAGCGCAGGCTGATCCAACTGCTGACAGCAACTGTGTTGGCATTTGCGGCAGGCAGACTGGCTTGCACTTGCGGCGGACTTTGCAGGGAGGGTGACGTCGCTAGCAAGCCGGATTGGTTCTCCTTCTGCAGTGAGAAAATTTGCCGGGATGGGTCATAAAGCTCGCCAAGCGTCACCGGTTGACCACTTTGATCTTTGCCTTCCAGGATCAGGACGGAATCCGCAGGCAAGGTTTGCGCAGTATGCCCATAACGGGCACTCAATAAGCCGGCGGGTAATTGAGTCACCGTTCCGGTCCGGGAATCCCACAGTTCTGCACTGGATAGCGCGACATGTTGCGTCGATAGGCCTCCCGCCAACAGAACACGACCATCCAGTAATAGGGTGGCCGTATGTTGAGTGCGTGCAGTAAAAGCAGCATTAGTAACAAGCTGCGACTGCTGCGTCTGAATATTCAAACGCTCTGCCTGGTTGAGGGGGCTGCTGTCCGCGCCGATGCCGCCAACGATAAGCACCGTGCCATCCGGCAACAAGGTAGCCGTATGGCCTTGGCGTGGAATGTTCAGGCTGCCTGCAAACAGCGTATTGGTGTTTGTCACTGGATCGATCAAGGTGAGTGTCGCCACTGCTGCGCCATTGTTTGCACCACCGCTAAGCAGCCAACGGCCATCCGGCAACAACGTGGCGGCTTCACCTGTATGACGCGTGGGCACGCTACCAGCAGCGCCGCCAATTGCCGAAGCGGCGATCGCCTGGGAACTCAGCATGGTTAGCGCAACCCACGCGATAAGCAGCAACAAGCAATAAGTCACTCGCTGTAACCAGACCTCAGTGTTAGAGGATGCAACGCAACCGGAGTAATTCCCTTTCATGGCGCATCACCTCAAGGATTGGTCACGCTGACGTTAATGGAGCCCACATTGGCAGCTGACGGGTCGACATAGATCGTATAGGTACCGGTGGTGGGAAGAGTCTGGGGCGACAAGTTAAAGCTGGCGCTGCTGGACGCGGTTGATGTGAGGGACGTGTTGTCGGGCTTCTTCAAAGTAACCACCACATAGCCCATGCTGTTGTTTGTTAGATGAACCGTTGCTGACTGACCCGAAGTCCCACTGAAAGTTATGCTCGCATTTTGACCCGCAGCCGTTGTGGTGACGGTCAATGCGGAGCCATTGATCGTGACAGAGCCAGTCACATCCGCCGGCACGCTGGTCAGGTGAAAGGTCATGCTGCCGGTGTCAGCGCTGCCCGGGTTGAGATAGATGGTATAGGTGCCCGTGGTCGGGAGCGTGAGGGTGTCCGTGAAGGATCCTGTCGACCACGAGTTGAAATAGATGTAACCGTTACTGGTGCTGGCATTGCCATTGGCATCCGGCTTGTAGACGTAGACCGACTCGCTGCGGCTATACGTGGAGCTGGGTGCACTGAGATAGATACGCTGGCTGGCGGTGCCGCTGAACGTGAGGCTGCCGTTCTGGCCGATGGCGGTGGTGGTCAGGGTAGCATCGGCACCATTGATGCTGATCGTACCCGTGACATCCGCAGGCACGCTGATCAGGTGAAAGGTCATGCTGCCGGTGTCAGCACTGCCCGGGTTGAGATAGATGGTATAGGCACCCGTGGTCGGGAGCGTGAGGGTGTCCGTGAAGGATCCTGTCGACCACGAGTTGAAATAGATGTAACCGTTACTGGTGCTGGCATTGCCATTGGCATCCGGCTTGTAGACGTAGACCAACTCGCTGCGGCTATACGTGGAGTTGGGTGCACTGAGGTAGATACGCTGGCTGGCGGTGCCGCTGAACGTGAGGCTGCCGTTCTGGCCGATGGCGGTGGTGGTCAGGGTGGCATCGGCACCGTCGATGCTGATCGTACCCGTGACATCCGCAGGCACGCTGATCAGGTGAAAGGTCATGCTGCCGGTGTCAGTACTGCCCGGGTTGAGATAGATGGTGTAGGTGCCCGTGGTCGGGAGCGTGAGGGTGTCCGTGAAGGATCCTGTCGACCACGAGTTGAAATAGATGTAACCGCTACTGGTGCTGGCATTGCCATTGGCATCCGGCTTGTAGACGTAGACCAACTCGCTGCGGCTATACGTGGAGTTGGGTGCACTGAGGTAGATACGCTGGCCCGAGGTGCCACTGAACGTGAGGCTGCCGTTCTGGCCGATGGCGGTGGTGGTCAGGGTGGCATCGGCACCGTCGATGCTGATCGTACCCGTGACATCCGCAGGCACGCTGAGCAGGTGAAAGGTCATGCTGCCAATGTCAGCGCTAGTTGGGTTGAGATAGATGGTGTAAGTACCCGTGGTCGGCAGCGTCAGGGTGTCCGTGAAGGATCCTGTCGACCACAAGTTGAAATAGATGTAACCGTTACTGGTGCTGGCATTGCCATTGGCATCCGGCTTGTAGATGTACACCCATTCACTGTGGCTATACGTGGAGTTGGGCGCACTCAGGTAGATGCGTTGGCCAGCAGTGCCACTGAACGTGAGGCTGCCGTTCTGGCCGATGGCGGTGGTGGTCAGGGTGGCATCGGCACCATCGATGCTGATCGTACCCGTGACATCTGCCGGCACGCTGATCAGGTGAAAGGTCATGCTGCCGATGTCGCTGCGATTCGGATTGAGGAAGATGGTGTAGGTGCCCGTGGTCGGGAGTGTCAGGGTGTCGCTGTAGGACCCGGTCGACCAAACGTTGCTATAAATGTTGCCACTGCTGGTGCTGGCATTACCGTTGGCATCCGGCTTGTAGATGTACACCCATTCACTTTGAGAGTATGTGGAGTTGGGCGCACTGAGATAGATACGCTGGCCGGCGGTGCCGCTGAACGTGAGGCTGCCGTTCTGCCCAATGGAAGGTGTTGCCACCCTGGCATCCGGACCGTCAATACTGATGATGCCAACTGGGTCTGGCGGCACGTCGTACAGGGTGAAGATAACGTTGCCCGTGCCGTTGTTGCCGGGGTTGATCAGGATTGTATAGGTCCCGCTCGTAGGCAAGGTGGTGGGATCGATATAGCCGGGGGAAGCACACTCGGTAGAGTTGGCTAGGATGCTGCCGTTGGGATTGTAGATGACCAAGGCGTAGCAAGCTGGAAAAGTCCCTCCCGCCAGATTCAGATAGATGCGCTGGTTCTGTGTACCATCAAACAGAAGCAGCGCCTTTTTACCCCCGGTTGTAATGCTGACCGTCTTGCTTACAGCGAAGGCAAGACGATCCATGTACTGGATGTCTGTGGCTAACAGGGGAGAAGGTGGAACAAACAAGTCTTGGGTACTGATTGCAGTGCCATAGGGTGTCGTGACGCTGACTTTACCGCCCATGGTGCTGGCGGGAACACTGGTGGCGATGCTGCTCGTACTCGTGGAAGTGATAATGGGTGAACGGAGGCTCAAAACTACTTTTTCTTTAGTTTTATCCGTTTGGAAGTTGCTTCCCGAAATGGTCACTGCAGTACCAGCTGTCCCGATAGTTGGCGTAAAGCTGGTAATGGTGGGGGCTTGGTTCGCAGCAATCGTAAAATTAGTCGTTGAGGTGGTACTGCCCCCAGGCGTGGTCACACTGATCGGCCCGGTAGTGGCGGCACTCGGTACCAACGCCGTGAGGCGGTTGGGGTAACTGGGATCGATGGTCACGGAACTGGCGGTTACGCCATTGAACTGCACAGTATTTTGACTTGCCGTGCTGCTGAAATTATTACCGTCAATGGTGACCGTTGTGCCGGTCGAACCTTGCGCTGGTGAAAAAGCCAGAACGCTGGGAGTACCCGCGGCATAGCTCTTGATGGCCGTGATATTACCTACCACATCGTAATTGTATTCGGCCGATGCCGTGGTGCTGGTAACGCCAGCGAGATGACCGGCCTGGTCATAGCTGTAGCCAATGGAGCCAGTGCCTATGGTAATGCTGACGGCGGAGGAGGTAGTGACGACGTTTTGGGAGTCGGTGGCCTTGGCTGTGAGGCTGTAAGTGCCAGGTGGAACGTTGCCCCACTTGAAAGTAAATGGCGGTATGGTGACCGTGCTCAGCAGTGTGCTGCCCTGATAAAACTCCACTTTGACAATGTTTCCAACATTCGTCTCAGCGTTTGCAGCCATGCTGACTGTCGTTGGGACGATAAATGAAGCGCCACTTGCTGGTGCCGTTAAGGTCACCGTTGGTGCGGCAGAGACTTCGGCGGCAAACGCCATGCTCAGCATCCACCATGTCATCACAACGAGCCGATACCAGCCTGACGCTTGCTGCGACATATCCCTATCCTCGGTTCTGTTGTGTGTGGGCTGATTCGCACGCAGCCTTTTGTTGGAAATGAGGGCTCGTTAGAGTTTTGAGAAATGCCACCAAATCGGTTTTTTCCGTGGGCGTCAGCACCAAAGGACGACTGGCTTGGATACCGCGGTAATACACTTCCAGGTCTACGGCTTCTTCGAGTGTTGCGATGCTCCCGTCGTGCATATAGGGCGCTGTCTCGGCCACGTTGCGTAGGCTGGGAGTACGAAAGCGACCGAGATCGATTGGATTCAGAGTGACGCTGAAACGGCCCAGTTCGGCCAAGGCGGGGTCCGATTGCACGAGTGTCTGCCGCTCGGTTGCAGTCAGTTTTGCAAACCGAATCGCCTCTGGGGCCAAGCGACCCGCCAGATACCTGAATCCCACACCCAGAGTGTGAAACTGCTGATCGGTGAACAACGCACTGGACTCGCCGATGACATGGCATTGCTCACATTGGGCACGACCACGAAATAACTCCAGGCCGCGCAAAGCATCTGTCGCCAAGGCTGTTTTGTCATGTCCATAGCGGTAGCGATCAAACGCAGAATTACCCGCCAGCAGGGTGCGCTCGTAGGCAGCGATGGCTTGTGCAACTTGCTCGGCCGTTAACGTCTCTGGTGAGGTCGCAAATACCTTCTCGAAAGCCGCAACATACTGGCTGTCCTGCCGAATGGTATGGAGTAACTGGGCCTCATCATTTACGGCGTGTTCGATCGGGTTAAAGAGGGGATCCGTAGCCTGCGACTCGAGGCTGTCGCGACGTCCGTCCCAGAACTGCGTTTCGGCAAAAACCGCATTGACGAGGGTAGGGGTGTTGCGGGTTCCAAGCTGGCGATGGATACCCTGGGCGCGCGGCAAGTCATCGATGAAGCCTCGTTCGGGTTTATGGCAAGAGGCACAACTGATCGAGCCGTCAGCACTCAGACGCTTGTCAAAGAATAGCGTTTTGCCAAGCTGGATTTTTCCCACCAGGTGATCGGGTGACGAGGCATCTGGTACGGGCGGAAGCCCCAGTAGGTTATCTACGGCTTGCTCCGTACAAGTCGCCAACAATTCGGGCAGAGGGGCAGCCATAACCATGTCGGCAGACAATAGCATCAGGCACATGCTTTGGTAGTGCACAGTGCGCATGCTCAGTACAGGTACTTAGGGGGCTGAAATAGGGAGCCGGGATGCCAGTGGAGGTAGGGGAGAAAAACGGAGTGTTTTGTATCAACCAATTGGCGAATGCTCAACAATTGCTGCTGAGACTTTAGACCTGAAGCCACCATAAGCACCTCCTTGTGAACCAGAGCCACATCGGGCTCGTCGTACACGTCGCATGCACAGCGGTTGGAACACTCACGTGTTCACGATGGGGGTCTTCATTCCATGACCTCGGGTCAGATCGAACGTCCACGATCTTGAGCATCCAGCACGAGGTGACAGTAGTACAGTGTTTGAAAACTCGCCAATGGGATCTTGGAAACCAACCAGCAAGGAGGTTTTTCTGCAATCGAGGTCGACGCTGCGAGGGTTGTTCAAGGGAGTAGAAAGACTTGACCCGAATACCTTGAACCGTGAATTTAATGTGCCAGCCCCCAATCAAGTCTGGTGCGGCGACATCACCTATATCTGAGTGCAAGGAAAACGACATTACCTAGACCTTCGTCTCCTATGGGGCGCAAGGTGATGATCAATGAGCCCGGTAAAACGAACGACTGCAAGCTTTCATTTGAGGCTTGTATGCGAGCCAAAGGTTGCCGGACTCAACCAGAATAGCTGGTGGAATTCCTGGTGCGGGAGCTACTACCCAGATTGAGGACTTGGCTCTCATCATTACTCACGAGTTACAGGGAGGACGTGAACGATACCATTACAGGGCAATGTCAGCCTCTGGCTGATAGCCGCCGGTTGCGAAGGGCAACTTGCGGCCCAGAGTGTGTAAAAACGCTCTGACCTCATCGTCTTGGATCATCGACCTTCGTTGGCTGAGCGATCGTACGGTCAATGCTGCGGGTCGCATCGGTCGCGACCTGGAATACGTCAACGCTGTTTTTACAGCCTCTGGGATGGGCCAAAATCAGCCTTTTTCAGGCCGTCAGCGCTTTCATCAAACCGTTGGCACCGATGATTTTCATCACCCGTTTCAAGTTGTAGGCGAGCACATTCAAGCTCATCTCCGCACTCACCCCGGCCAGCTTTCGCGTCAGGAAGTGCGTTGCACCCATCCATTGTTTGAGCGTCCCGAAGGGATGCTCAACAGTCCGTTTTCGGACTCGCATCATCTCTGGTGCTTTGTTCAGCCGAAGCTGCATTTCCTCCAATACGTCTTCATGCTCCCAGCGTCGAACTCGTCGTTCCGTGCTCGGTGTGCACTGCAATTTCAACGCGCAGCCCTGGCATTTCGAACTCCAGTAACGATGCAGCTTCAGGCCTTTTTCAACATAGGAATAGTGCCAGATCAGCGCCTCGCCAGCCGGGCAAATGTATTCTTTTTTTGCCGCGTCATAGACGAAGGCATCGTTATTGAAACGCCCGTCAGCCTTGGCTCCAGAGGTCATCGGCTTGGGCACATAGGCGGTGATGCCTGCATCGTGACAGGCCAGGATTTGTTCGCTTTTGAAGTAACCTCGATCAGCCACCACCGACACCGTATCTGACGCCATCGCTTCGCGGGCCTGCTTGGCCATCGAGCTGAGTTGATCGCGGTCGGAACCGACGTTGGTCACCTCGTGCGCAACGATCAAATGATGCTGGGTATCGACCGCTGTTTGCACGTTGTAGCCGACGATTCCCGTGCCGCGCGTCATCATGGAGCGGGCGTCTGGATCGGTCAGTGAGACCTGTTTGTCCGGCGATTCATTGAGCTGGATTTCGATTGCTTGAAGCTCCTTCATTTGAGTTTTGAGCTTGGCGATTTTCTCTTCCAGGCGCACGGCGCTGGGCTCGGAGGCTGTGGGTTCTTGCCGATCGGCAGTATCGAGTGCCGCCAGGTAACGATTGATACTCGATTCAATTTCTTCCATTCGCCGCTTCAGTTTGGCGCTGGTGAAATTACGGTCGCGGTTGTTGACTGCTTTGAATTTACTGCCATCGATGGCGACCAGATGTTCTCCGAACAATCCCAACTGCTGACACAGCACAACGAACTGGCGACAGACGCCTCGGATGGCCTTGCTGTTGTCTTTTCGGAAGTTGGCGATGGTCTTGAAATCCGGCATCAAACGCCCGGTCAACCACATCAGCTCGACGTTGCGTTGAGCTTCTCGCTCCAGCCGTCGGCTCGACTGGATGCGGTTGAGATAGCCGTAAATGTAGATCTTCAGCAAGATCGCGGGGTGGTAAGCCGGCCGGCCAGTATCGGCTGGAATGGCACCTTCAAAACCCAGCTTGACCAGGTCGAGTTCGTCGACGAAGACGTCGACTACACGCACCGGATTGGTATCGCTGACGTAGTCGTCGAGGCTCTCGGGAAGTAAGGTGCCTTGGCCTCGATATTCACCTTGGATAAAGCGCTTCATGGGCGATCCCTGCGATGAAATCCTCAGAAATCATAGCAAGTGTTCGGGAAGGCGTTTTTACACACTCTGGACCCAAAGCTGCCGGTCAGCATCAGCGGAAATTGGGCTAGTGCTGACCATTCCGAAAAACTCATTCAGACATCATTAGTGCGAGCCTGTTTTATGCCAATTTTTTGCTTGCATTCTTTCAGGCAAACATTGCCATCACCAAACGCTGGCTTGGGACATGCTGACCACATCCGCCTTGGCCGGTTGCTTGCGGCAGCATCAGAAGACTTTCAACGCTCACATTGAAGCGCAGACTCGATAGCGCTGAGTAAAGCTTCGCCGCTGAAGGGTTTACGCAAACATTCGATGGGCTTATAGCGGCTGGTTTCGGCCAGTGTCGCTTCATTCCAGTGTGCCGACATGCAAATCACTGGAAATTTTCTGTCTTTGAGCGTAAGCGCGTGCATGACCTCTATCCCTGACAGTCCGTTCATCTTCAAATCCAACAGCAGGCACGCGATGTCATCGAAGTTTTCGAGGGCCAGGAATTCCTCTCCCGAGTTGAATACCCGAGAGCGGTATCCCGCAGATCGGAGCAGATTGGCCAGGCTTTTACGCACGGACGCATCGTCGTCCACGATACAGACGATGATCATGGCGCTGACGGATGACCCGGGCGCGGCGCAGTCATTGTTGGTAGTCATGTAGGACTTTGCACGCCAAACGTCGGCTCTGAGCTAATCAAGCCATACAGGTTGACCAGGTTCACCAGCGAGCGCGTCTGCATCTTCTCCATGATGTGTTTGCGGTGGACCTTGGCGGTGATTTCGCTGGTGCCCAGCCGGTTGGCGATATGTTTGTTGGACAGACCCTCCACGATCAGTGGCAGCACTTCGCGCTCACGGGGGGTCAGCAGGGTGGCCTTTTTACGGGCGCCCTGAATGCGCTGCCATTGCTCGAATGCCATCGCTGCACGCTGACGGGTGGTGCGCAGGGTACCGAGCAACTGCTCGTCGTTGAAAGGTTTGGTCATGAACTCGACCGCTCCCGCTTTCATGGCCTGCACAGACATCGGGATGGTGCCGAACCCTGTCATGAAAATCACCGGCCACGGACTTCCGCGTTGTCCGAGTGCCGATTGCAGTTCCAGACCTGTCGCCTCGGGCAGGCTGACGTCCAGCAACAGGCAAGCGGGGCCAATGTCGAGGTCAGCGTTGAGCAATTCTTCGGCAGAGGTGAATATCCGGTGCGCGATGCCTTCGGCCCGCAGCAAACGACTGAGTGCTGTGCGTACGGACGCTTCATCATCCACGATGTACACTGGCACGCTGTCAGGATCGATCGTCTCCTGCTCTTCGGATGCATAGGCGCCCGGTGATACCGGATGGAACAGGGGCAGGGGCGGTTCACGTTCTTTCAATAATCGGTAACCTCGGCGCGGGACCGTCTGGATGAGCTCTTTTTCTCCGAGCAACTTGCGCAGCGAGGAAATCTGCACCTGCAGATTGTTTTCCTCGACGACGGTGTCAGGCCAGACTAGTGTGATCAATTCATCTTTGCTGACGATTCGGCCATCGGCCTGCATCAGCACCGAGAGGATTTCGAACGCCCGCCCCCCAACACGCAGCGGCCGTCCATCAAGAAAGGCTTCACGCCGTTCCAGGGAAATAGTGGCTTGGCCGAGTCGGATCATACGTTCCTCTGCACTGAGTTGAGGGGGAGTGACGCCGGAACGCCGTTTCATCAGGGCTACACGCTAGGGGACGGTCTCGCATAATGCAATTATCCCGAGGGATAACACGCAGCGATTTCAGTGCGCAAAAACAACAGGCCGCGGGGGCTCTCGACTGCCATCCTGGTGCCGATAACGGACAGGATTGCTCGGGCGCAGCCATCGGGCCAGAGCCTTGCGTATACTCACCGGCTCAGCCCGAAACGAATCTACAGCGGGAATTGTTCATGCCCAGCAGCTCTCTCTCAGCATCCCACAGTCTTGATGTCTTATACGATGAGGCCTGGCTTGAGCGTTGCACCTTCGCAATACTGCGCCGGGAAAACGACCTGACCTGGTTCACGCTCCAGGATCGGCAATCGGGCACACGCTGGCTCGCCGCCCGGGCGCCGATTCAGCGGCCTGCCGTATGCCAGCGGCTGGAACGCGATTTTCACCTGCGCCTGGATCCGGCTTGGGCGATTGCCCCTGTCGCCTTAATTCGCTCGGCAGAGGGGCCTTTGTTGATCTATCCCGAGTCCGGGGTGCCGCTGACTGATTTGATGGGTGACACAGGGTTGCCACTGGCGCGTGTGCTGGTCATCGCCGTAACCGCGGCCAACGCACTCGCGAGCGCCCAGAAGATGGGCGTGAGATATGCCAGTCTGCTACCCCACCACTTGGTTGTGGACGCCGCTGACTCGGTCAGACTGCTGAGTTTTCACAGCCATACCGGGGAGGTGCCCGCCGTTGAACTACCTGGACTGGAGCAATGGCCTTATCTGGCTCCCGAGCAGGTGCGACGCGATGCCGCCAATTTTGATGCGCGCAGCGATGTCTACGCGCTGACCGCGATTCTTTATCAAGCGCTGACCGGCCGACTCCCGCTCACCGCCCGCGAGCCGTCCCAATGGCTGCACGTGCACGCCGCTGTCCAGCCGGAATCACCGGCGATTCATGTCAACGATCTACCGGAAGGCATCTGCCGGGTTCTGCTCAAAGGCCTGGCGAAAGAACCGGGTGCCCGCTACCAGAGTGCCGAATCAATGGCCGCGGATCTGGCTTGGTGCCTACAGCAGTGGCTGGAACATGAGCGTATCGACGCGTTCCGCCTGGGCGCTTTCGATGCGTTGCCTTCCTTGGCCCGCAGCGATGTGCTGTTCGGTCGAGAGGCCGAGCGTACGCAGTTGGTCGAGCTGATGCATCAGGTAGGCAACGATGGCATTGCCCGGGTTCTGTTGGTCGGTGGCGCGCCGGGTGCCGGCAAGTCGACGCTGATCCATCAGGGTGTCAGGCCCGTGGCGCCCGGCTACTGGGCCAGCGGCAAGAGCAATCTGTTGCAGCAGGAAATTCCATTTGCACCCTTGGCAGAAATCTTCAAGTCGCTGGTGACACAGTTGCTGGGCAAGCCGGCTCTGGAGCTGCAGACGCTGTGCGAGCAACTGGTCGAACGGCTTAAGGGACGGGGCAGGCTTCTGGTGGAACTGGCGCCCGAGGCCGAACTGGTCATCGGGGTCACACCTGAGCTGCCGAACATGCCGGCCCGACATGCGCTCGATCGCGCCAACCGGACCCTGCTCGATGTATTGGAAGTCTTCGCTCAGCCGGGACGCCCCCTGGTGCTGTTCGTGGATGACGTGCAATGGGCGGACGATTCGACGCTGTCGTTTTTGCAGGCCTTCGTCGCCCGGCAGCCCCGGCATCTGGTGTTGATCCTGGCGTATCGCGAGGCGGAGTCGCAGGCCCTCGAGCGCGAGGGGGGAGTGCTGGAGGTACTGGGCCGCGAGCAATCGTTGCCCTGTGCAAGCGTCATGTTGGGGCCGTTGTCGGTGGCTGCGGTCGCGGAGCTGATCGCGGTTGAGCTGGACACTGACCCCAGGGAGATTGAGGCGCTCGCGCAAGTCGTGCATCACAAGACGGCCGGCAACCCTCTGTTCGTCAGCCAAGTGTTGCGCGCATTGATCGATGAATGTCTGGTGCGCTTCGACGTGCAGGGTCGCCGCTGGGTCTGGAATCAACAGGAGGTGGACGGTTATCGCTACGCCGACAACGTCGCGGACTTGATGGTACTGCGACTCGAACGGCTGTCATCGATGGAGCGCGAAGTGCTGCGCACGGCTGGCTATGTCGGGGGGCGCTGTGATGAGTCACTGCTGCACCGGCTATTTCCGTGTGAGCTGCAACAGATCACACGTGATGTGCAAAGCCTGGTCGACGCAGGTTTTCTGCTGCGTGAGCACGAGCAACTGGTGTTTCCCCATGACCGTGTGCTTGAGGCGGCCTGTCAGCTTGGGGCGCCAGCGGGACGCGCCGCCGAGCATGCGCGTATCGCCGGCGCCATGCTTGATCATTGGGGCGAGCAGATCCATGAGCACGTGTTCGAAGTGGCCAGTCAGGTCCAGCGCATTGACGCCGATGAACTGGAGGCGCATCGCCGCGCCGCGTTCGTCGAACTGTTGGTCGAAGCCGCCGAACGCGCCCGGGACACCGCCGCTGTCGAGCAGGCCGTGGGCTATCTTCGCACGGCCGAAAGTCTGCTCGGCCAGACGGGTTGGTCGAGCCTCTACACCCAGGCGTTCGCCACCCACTGGTTGGCGGCCGAGTGCGACATGCTCCTGGCCGATCTGACCGGTGCCCAACGCCGCCTCGACGACTGCCTGACCCACGCCACCACAGCGCTTGACCGCGCGAAATCCTATCGATTATTAGCCACCTTGCGCACGCTGCACTCCGATTACGAGGGGGCGATCACCGAGGCGTTGAACGGTCTGGCCCTGCTGGATATTCCCCTTCAGCGCAGGCCCTCACAGAACGATTTGACCCTGGCATTTACCCAGGTTCGTGAGCTTGTCGGCGCACGCCGCATCGCCGATCTGGTGCATTTGCCAAAGGCCGATGACCCTCCTATCGAAGCGGCCATGGAGTTGCTCAGTACGTTGATTTCTTCGTTCTTCGTCGACGACGACATTCGTTTTCTGCATTTGGCAAAAATGGTCGAACTCACGCTGCTGCATGGGACCACGCCTGGCAGCGGTTACGGTTTTGCCTGGTTTGGCGTGATGATTGCCGAACGCTATGGCGAGTATGTGGACGGGCAGGCGTTCGCCGAAGTGGCTCTTGAACTCACTGACAAGCACGGCTACGAAGCAGGGCGCACAGGCACGCTGGTGGCGCTCGATCAGGTCAGCCCCTGGACCCGACCGATGGCGTACGCTCGACAGAAGGCCTTCGCCGCATTCGAGTGCGGCCAGGCTGGCGGCGACTTGGGCATGTCCTGCTATGCCTGCAACCACATCGGTTCCGACCTGCTGTTCATGGGCGAACCCTTGCAAGGGGTGTTGAACGAACTGGAGCATGGGTTGGCGTGGGTGCGGCAATTTCATTACATCGATATCGAGCGCATCCTGCTGGCGCAACAGGCATTCGCCACCGATCTGCGCGACGGGCGCCTGCATCGGCCGTTGGCCGAACTAGATGGCATCGAACATGACCGTTTCGGCCCCATCGACCGTATCCGTGTGTCGCAGCCGACGCTGTTCTGGTCGTGGCTGTATTCAGGTATGTCGGCGTTTTTTTTCGGCGATATCCTTTACGCATTGCGACGTTTCGAAGAAGCCGCCGCGCTGGCCTGGTCAATTCCGGCGCATATCAATCTCGCAGATTACTACCTGTTCTATTGCCTGGCGCTGGGCAGTGCGCAAGCGCCGGGCGAGGTGGCGGAAAAACTGGAAAAACTCGAGCGGCAACGCCAGCGGTTTCTGCCGTGGGTCGAGCTCAACCCGACAACCTTCCGCAACAAACTGCTGCTGATCGAGGGGGTCATCGCCCGCTTGCGCGGTCAGGAACTGGTAGCTATCCGTTGTTTCGATCAGTCGCAGATCGCTGCGGCGGCGGCCGGTTTCATCCATGAGCAAGCGCTGGCCCATGAACAGCTGGCAGATATCTGCCTACCCAACGGGCTGGTGTCGGGTGCCAGCCACCACCTGCGTATCGCGCGCGATTGCTACAACCTGTGGGGCGCCGACAGCAAGGCACGTCAATTGGAAACTTTGCACCCGTTTCTGAGTGCGGAGCCGTTGTTCGAGCCGGTCCGGCCTGTGACCCAGGTCCGTCTCGACCTTGAAGTGGGGATCGAAGCGGCGCGTGCACTGTCGCAGGAGGTTCTGCTCGAACGATTGGTCGAAACCCTGATGAATCACTTGATGATTCAGGCCGGTGCCGACAATGGGGTGCTGATGATCGTCAGCGGTGCCGAACTGCAACTGGCGGCGACGGCTTCGGTCGAAGCCGGAAATGTACGGGTCGCTCTGGACGCCGGGCAACCGCTCGAACAGATGGCGCCGGCCTCGGTGCTCAACGCCACGATGCGCACGCGCACGACCCTGGTGCTCGACGATGCCCGGGCCGATTGTCCCGAGGCCTACAGCGCCGATCTGCAACAGCGCCAGATACGGTCGGTGTTATGTTTGCCGTTGCTCAAGCAAGGCACGCTGATCGGCCTGGTCTATCTGGAAAATAGCCTGGTCCCCAAGCTGTTCAGCGCCCAGCGCCTTACCATGCTGGAAATTCTCGCCTCTCAGGCCGCGGTGTCACTGCAAACCGCCAAGCTTTATGAACAGTTGGTCGAGGACAACCAGCTACGCGCGCAGATGGAAGCGGACTTGCGCAGTTCCCGCGCGGAACTGGCGCGTAGCTCGCACCTCAAGGTCATGGGCGAGCTTTCTGCTTCGATTGCCCATGAAATCAGTCAGCCGTTGCTAGGCATCGTGTCCAATGCCTCGGCCAGCCTGCGCTGGCTCAAGCGTGATCAGCCCGATCTGGAAGAGGCGATTCAGGGACTGGAAGACATTCGCTCGGACAGCGCCCGCGCCGCGGACATAGTCCAGGCGCTTCGCGCACTCGCCAAACAGGCGCCGTTGCAACGGTTGCCGGTGCAAATCGATCACTTGATCGCAGAGGTCGTGCGCCTGACTGCCACCGACCTGGCGAACCGCAATGTGCGCCTGGAGACCCGGCTCGAAGCACAATCCCCGGTGTCGGTCGACGCGGTGCAGATCCAGCAGGTGGTGTTCAACCTGATCACCAATGCGCTGGAGGCCATCGCCGGAGCAGGGTTGCCCAATGGACGCATCATCATCGGCTCAGCGGTAAAGGACGCTCATGTCCAGGTCTGCTTCCAGGACAACGGCCCCGGAATTGACGCACACCAGCGCGAGCAGATCTTCGATGCTTTCTACACCACCAAAGGCAGCGGTATGGGAATGGGTCTGGCCATCTGCAGGTCGGTGATCGGCGCACACGGCGGGACGCTGATGGTCCAGGACAGCGAGCAGGGCGCCCTGATTTGCTTCAACCTGCCCCTAGCATCGGCCAGCGCCGGATAAAAAAGGCCGCAGAGCGGCCAAAGGGAGGGGTTCGTTATGTCGATCTCGATCAGTTCACGCGTGCAGCTCTTGTGCGCGCGACTGTCCCACGCTGTCGGCCAGGTTATCGTGAACTCTCCAGTTGGGTATGTCCCTATCTATCACTGGCGTCTGGGGAGTGTGGCTCGTTGCATGATCAAAGGCCCGGCGCCATGCCTTGGGTGGCATCCCTTCCAAGCGGCTGAAGGTGCGGGTGAAATGCGAGTGGTCCGCAAAACCGCATTCATAGACGACGTCGGTGATCGGCATCGAGGTGGTCAGCAGGCTTTTGGCTTTTTCGATCTTCATCATCACTAGCCAGCCTTGAGGCGAGTGGCCGGTAACCTTTTTGAATGCTCGGGAAAAATGGCTACGGGACAGGTTGCAGTGTTCGGCAATCGCGCTGATACGAACGCCGCTGCCCATGTCACGCAGCATCAGCTCCTTGGCACGGCGCTCCTGCCAGCCGGACAGGCCGCCCAACGGCCGTACAACAGGGCATGGATGGTTTGAATTCACCGATTGCGGGTTCATGGTGGCTCTCCTGATCGTTCAGGAAAGTCTGTCCGCCGACGACATTTAAAGTCCTTAAGCAAACCTTAAGAGTTATGAAAGTGAGCTTTGTCACACGCGTTGGACAGCACACCGGTTTAGGCGGCGAACCCTTGAAAACTCTCTGCAGGTCCAATGATCAAAGTCCATTCATATGCAGTGTCATACCACTGCGCTAAATCAGCACATCGCTGCTATTTCACGGTGTTGGGCGGGTTGCATGATCGAATTTACTCGGCTGACGTGATTAGCCGTTTTCTGACTCGATCAAAGGTGAGGCATGAAGCATTCTCTGGTTTGCACACTGCGTGGATTCGGCCTGGCATTCGTGCTGACTTCTGTTGGCGCCCAGGCTCAGGCGCCGATTCAGGCCACTCAGGTCCCCGGCTACTATCGGTTGGCGGTGGGGGATTACGAAGTGACGGCGCTGTTCGACGGTTACAACGATCTTTCACCGAAGCTGCTACAGGGCATGAGCCAGAGTCAGATCCGCGCGCTGCTCGCCCGTCGTGCGATTGAAACACCGGGCGTGCAGACGGCGTTTAACGCCTTCCTGATCAATACTGGCAAACAACTGATTCTGGTCGACACCGGGGCCGGGCAGTGCATCGGCGCTACCGCAGGCCAGCTCTCGGCCAACATACAAGCCGCCGGCTACAAGCCGGATCAGGTCGATGCCATCCTGCTTACGCACTTGCATCTGGATCATGTCTGCGGTCTGGTGGATGGTCAGCAGCAGCCGATCTTCGCCAAAGCCTCTGTGTATGCCGCCAAGGCCGAGGCCGATTACTGGCTAGACCCGCAGGCGCTGGCTAAAGCTCCGGAGGCGGCCAAAGGCTTCTTCAAGATCGCACAGGACTCCACTGCACCTTACATCGCCGCGGGGCGCTTCAAAACCTTCTCCCCGGGTCAGTCGCCGCTGCCGGGTGTGGTCGAGGCCCAACTGGAGACCGGACACACGCCGGGCAGCAGCACTTACCGCTTCACCTCCCAGGGGCAGAGCATCCTGTTCATGGGGGATCTGGTGCACGACCTCGCCGTGCAATTCCTGCACCCGGAGGTGTCGATCGGGTTCGACGTTGACAATCAGCAAGCGATCAAGAGTCGCAATCAGGTGTTCAGTGCCGCTGCCGCGAGCAAGACCTGGGTGGCGGCCGCGCACTTGCCGTTCCCCGGCATCGGTCATATCAGCGCCGTGGACAAGCATTTCGAGTGGGTGCCGTTGGAGTACGGGCCTTACAAACGAGCGGCCAACGTTCCGCTGATCGAGTAATGCCCGCTGCACCCGCGCCTGACTCAACACAAGAAAGTGCGCCGGACAGCGATCACGCCGGTTTTTGAGGTGCCTTCGGCTGTTCGTATTTTGCCTTCCGAAAATAAATAAAAAGCGCCGGCCGAACTTACCGGCGCCGACTTCACATATTCAAACTCAAACAACCAAAAAGGATTACCCATGGACATCATCCAGAAAACTCTGGCCATTTCTCTCCTGGCTATTTCCATAGGCAATGCCATTGCCGCAGGCAGTCCAGGCGTCGAGCACAACACCCAAGCCTTTCTTGAAGCCCTGGCGGCCGGTGGCGGAAAACCGCTGGAGCAACTGAGCCCGAAAGACGCCCGTGCGGTGCTGACTGGCGCACAAGCCTCAGTGAAAGTGGACCTGTCCGGTGTGGAGTTCAGCGACAAGGCGATCAAGGTCGATGGCCAGACCCTCAACCTCAAAGTGGTGCGCCTGGCCAAGGTCAAAGGCGAGTTGCCGGTGTTCATGTTCTTTCACGGTGGCGGCTGGGTACTGGGCGGCTTCCCGACTCACGAGCGCCTGATTCGTGACCTGGTGGTGGGCTCCGGTGCAGTGGCGGTGTACGTCGACTACACACCGTCGCCGGAAGCGCATTACCCGACGGCGATCAACCAGGCCTACGCGGCGACCCGCTGGGTGGCCGAACATGGCAAGGAAATCAACGTCGACGGCAAACGCCTGGCGGTGGCCGGCAACAGCGTGGGCGGCAACATGGCGGCGGTCGTGGCCTTGATGGCCAAGGAACAGAAAGCCCCGGCCTGCGCTTCCAGTTACTGATGTGGCCGGTCACCAACGCCGGGTTCGACAATGGGTCGTATCAGCAATTTGCCGAGGGTCACTTCCTGACGAAGGGCATGATGCAGTGGTTCTGGGACAACTACACCACCAACCCGGCCGAGCGCGCACAGATCCATGCCTCACCGCTCAACGCCAGCGCCGAACAGCTCAAGGGTCTGCCGGCCGCCTTGGTGCAGACCGCCGAACTCGACGTATTGCGTGATGAAGGCGAAGGTTATGCCCGCCACCTGGATGCGGCCGGTGTGCCGGTCACCTCAGTGCGCTACAACGGCATGATCCATGACTTCGGCTTGCTCAATCCGCTGAGCTCGATTCCGGAGGTCAGGGCTGCGGTGCGTCAGGCAGCACTAGAGCTCAAAACGCATCTGAACTGAGTCCCCAAAATGAAGCACAAGGATGCAAGCCTGGCAAAACCGAAAACTTCAAAGTGAAGGGGTAGTTTCCCAACCCGCAAGGCGTGATGGCCGGACGCATACGCCGCAAGTCGTCAGCAACGGGAAGAGTGTCATTGCGAGATCGTTGAGGAGTTGGGAAAAGCCAAGCTGCGTATTAGGGCACACACCAGACGCTGCAACTCGTCCTGCAGCATTTATTGCTATTGCGATGGGTTGCCCCATCCACAGGAACCCGTCTCTGGATCGCCGCCGGCGTCACGGACATGCGCTGTGGCTTCGATGGATTGGCGGCCTTGCGCTCGCTCATCTCAAGCGCTTCCGAATTTTGCAGGCTGACGGCTATGCCCACGGTTCCCTTGGGCGTGGGCAGGCCCCCAAGCATACTCCACGATATCTGCACGTTCTGTTCTTCCTATTGCATCGGAGCCAGTTGAAACTGATCGAGCTCTATTGGATCGAGCCAGAGCCACATATTGTGCACCCAGACCTGTTAGTCACCGACACCATTTGTCCTAGAAAGAGGGTTCTGGATGTTCGAGACGATATAATTGGATAGATCTGCTTCTCCTTGGTATCGCCGCTAGCGCCCGGAGCAAAAACCAGCAACAAGGCTTACGGGTGACGAACTCCAACCAGAACCTCATGATGTTTCTCGGCCTGATCTCCACTGACGTATGATCAGAGAAAGACTGATCCCTGCCCAATCTGATCAGAATTTTGCCTAATCCTAGTTAGTTCTGCATGACTGCCTCTACACAACCAGAAATTGGCGTTAGGATCTGCACGAAAGGGTAATGTCGTAAACGCCACATGGCGCAAGTTAGGGAAATGGTTGCTCCAAATTTTATCCGGATTTGTCATGTCGGGTGTCGATGCGTTGATTCTCTTTACAATAAGCTCAATGTGCACTTGATGTTGCGTTTTCGAGAATAAAAAGGTCCATCTAGCCGCTCATCATGTATTACGAAAGCATCGCAGCATAAACTTCGATGACCTCGACTTCTATGCCTAGACGGGATAGCAGTGGGAGAATCTTCACACATGGGGACGGACATCATCACTCACTACCTGATGGTCCACGACCAAAGACATCCCCGATCACATCACGGAACTGAAGTCCGTGTGGCCTTTGCTTTCGGCAACCGTTTCACGGAGCACTCCGTTCGGTTTGGCACTTCGGATGCTCAATGGACGACTCCGATGGGAAAGCCTATGGTCCTTGCGAGCGGCACTGTTATTGAGCAACGGGTAAGACATATCCCCCACCCATGACTACTTTCGACCACTGGAATTAAGGACGAAATCAGTATCTTTTTTTACAATATGACTGCCCAGGCAGAAAATGGGGGAATGATAAGCAGCTTAAAACTTAAAGATGGAAACGAAGCTAGGGGCGACTTAATCAATTGGAATATCGTCTCTAGTATCGAGACTCGGTCTATATCGCTGTCGTGCTTGTTATTCGATCAATGATAGGGCGTCCGAACTATATTGGATTTGGTGTTGACTGGTGTATGAGTCCGTTGCGATCGACTGGAGCTACGAACAATGAAAATATCTGAGGTCTCACTTTCGCGACGCCGGTTTGTCATGAGCGCTGGAGTGTTGGTCATCGGTGCCTATCTACCCGGCAAAGGTGCCGGGGCCAACGCTGTTGGTCACACGACGGCTGCGGCCGACAATGCCTTTGCGCCCAACGCTTTCGTGCAGATTGGCGAAGACGGCATTGTCACAGTACTGAGCAAACATACCGAGGTGGGCCAGGGGGCCTATACCGGCATGGCCACTCTGGTGGCCGAAGAGCTGGACGCCGATTGGGCGCAGATGCGGGTGCTGGCTGCGCCGGTGGATATCGCGGTGTACAAGAACTTGGCGTTTGGCTTTCAAGGCACTGGCGGTTCCAGCTCGGTGGCCAATGCTTATCAGCAGATGCGTCGCATGGGCGCCATGGCCCGGGTCATGCTGGTTCAGGCCGCCGCCAGTCTTTGGCGAGTGCCGGCACAGGAAATCACTGTCAGCCAGGGCAGAATCCGCCATGCTGCCAGTGGGCGCGAGGGTGGCTTTGGCCAGTTCGCCGCTCTGGCGACTCGTGTGCCGGCTCCGGATCTGACTACTGTGGTGCTCAAAGATCCGGCCAACTTCACCTTGATCGGTCGGCAGAACGGGCTTCATCGTGTCGACTCGCTGGCCAAGACCAACGGCACGGCGCAGTTTTCTGAGGACATTCACGAACCGGACATGTTGACTGTCACCATCAGTAAATCGCCGCGTTTTGGCGGTAAGGTGCGCGCGTTCGATGCCAGTGAAGCCTTAGCAATCCCAGGCGTCGTCGCGGTCAAGCAGATCGACACCGGTGTCGCCGTGTACGGCAAGAATACGTGGGCAGCGCTTCAGGGACGCAACAAGCTTAAAGTCGACTGGGACGATGCCCAGTCGGAGATGCGCAGCTCCGAACAGATATTCGCCGAGTTCCGTCAGGTGTCGCAGAAGAGTGGGGTGATCGCCGCCAACCGGGGGACCCCCGATGAAGCGTTCAAGAACGCCGACAAGGTGATAGAGGCGGAATATATTTTTCCTTATGTAGCCCATGCACCGATGGAGCCCCTGGTGGGTTACCTGTTCTGGGATGGCAGCGAGGTCAAGGCACGCTACGGCTGTCAGATCCAGAGCCTCGACCACAAGCAGCTGTGCGACCTGTTCCAGCTACCGCCGGAAAAGGTGCAGATCGAGACGATCCTGGCGGGCGGTAGCTTCGGCCGACGCATCGATCTAGGCAACCCAATTCTCGGCCCGGACCTGGCGGCGGACATGGCGGCTGCGGCCAAGGCCATCGGCCCCGGTCACGGGACCAAGGTGGTCTGGACCCGCGAGGACGATATTCGCAATGGTTGGTATCGACCGATGATCCTCCACCGCCTGCGGGCGGCGATTCGTGACGGTAAGGTGACTGCCTGGACCGACACAGTTGTCGGTCACTCCTGGGCGGTCGACAGTGCCATGGCCGCCCTGGTGGTGGCCAACGGCCTTGATCAGATGATGGTCGAAGGGGCCAGCGAGATCCCGTACAGCTTCGAACACTTCCGTTGTGACGCGCATATCGTTCCCGGAAAGGTGCCGACCAGCTCGCTGCGCTCTGTGGCCAGCACCCACACCGGGCATGCTGTCGAGAGTTTCATTGATCAACTGCTGAACGAAACTGGGCAGGACCCGGTAGAGGGGCGCCTGGCGCTGATGGGCAATGCGCCACGTGAGGCCGGCGTGCTACGCGCCGTGGCCAAGGCTGCCAACTGGCAGGGCGCAGGTGTGGTAGAGGGCAGGGCGCGTGGTGTGGGTGTGGCGAAAGCTTTTGGTACCTATGTGGCGCAAATTGCCGAAGTGTCCTTGGGCGAAGGTGGCATTCCGCGCGTACACAAAGTCTGGTGTGCGGTGGATTGTGGCCTGGTGGTTAATCCCGACGTGGTTCGTGCCCAGATTGAGGGCGGTATCGGTTACGGACTGGGTATCGCCCTGTACAGCAGCATCACCCTCCAAGACGGGCTAGTAGAGCAATCCAATTTCCACAACTACCGCCCGCTGCGCATCGATGAGATGCCGCAGATCGAAGTGGTAATCGTGCCGTCCAGCGAGAACCCCACCGGTGTGGGCGAACTGGGAGTCCCGGTCATCGCTCCTGCCGTAGGCAATGCCCTTGTGCAACTTGGGCGACCACGCACTTCGCTGAACCTGCCCCTGTACCGGCCAAACCCAAATCTATAAGGAACGACGGATGATAGACTTGACTGTGAATGACCAGCCGTTGTCTTTCGACGGCGATCCCAGCATGCCTTTGTTGTGGTATCTGCGCGACGAGGCCGGACTGACGGGTACCAAGTTCGGCTGTGGCATGGCCATGTGCGGCGCCTGTACCGTTCATATGGACGGCGTGCCCGTCCGCGCTTGCGTCATGCCCGTGGCTGCCGCACAAGGCAAAAAGGTGACCACCATCGAGGGCATTGGCGCCACCCCGGCCGGCCAGGCAGTGCAGCAGGCCTGGTTAAACTTGGATGTGGTGCAATGCGGATATTGCCAGTCCGGGCAGATCATGAGTGCCACTGCGCTACTGATGCAGCATGTCGCACCGAGCGATGCAGATATTGATGCGGCGATGGCCGGCAATGTCTGCCGTTGCGCGACCTATGTGCGCATCCGTGCGGCCATCCATGAGGCATCCACGACGTTGGGCAAGGAGGAGGCATCATGAGTAGCACCTGGAAACGACTGCTGTGGTTGCTCTTCGTGTCGGGAGCGCTCGTCGCGGTCTATGTACTCTATGTGCTGCTACGCCCGGTGGGGGCCGAACCCTCGGCTCCGATCGCCGGTGCTCCGGTCGAGATCACTGCCAAGCTGGCGCGGGGTGAGTACCTGGCACGTGCGGCCGATTGCGTGGCCTGCCATACGGTTCCGGGCGGCAAGCCCTATGCGGGAGGTCTGACCTTCAAGTTGCCGTTTGGCACGATTTACGGCACCAATATCACTGCCGACCGGGAAACGGGAATCGGCAACTGGAGCGACGATCAGTTCGTGCGTGCGGTCCGTGAGGGTGTAGGGCCCGAGGGTAACCTTTACCCGGCGATGCCTTATACCTCCTATACCGCCATGAGCCGTGAGGATGCGCTGGCGATCAAGGCGTACCTTTTCAGTCTACCGCCGGTCAAACAGCCGAACCCGAGCAACGACTTGTCGTTTCCGTTCAATCAGCGTTGGGGCATGGCATTGTGGAACCTGGCCTTCTTCGAAAACAGGCGCTTTACCAGCAACCCAGACAAAGGTGAACAGTGGAACCGCGGCGCCTACCTGACAACGGCACTGGGTCATTGTGGCGAATGCCATTCACCGCGCAACCTGGCTTTTGCCATGAAGCAGAGCCAGTATCTGGCAGGCGAGGTGGTCCAGGGCTGGTTCGCTGCCAATATTACCCCGCACAAGGAGACCGGCATCGGCAACTGGAGCGAGCAGCAATTGGCGGCCTATCTGGCAACGGGGCATGCCCCGGGACGCAGCAGTGCCTCCGGCCCGATGGCCGAAGCCGTGGAGCATAGCTTGCAGTACCTGACTCCGGGGGACATTCAGGCCATGCTGACTTACTTGCGTGACATCCCAGCGATTGCCGGGGACAGCGCGACCGCTGTCAACCTCAAGCCCCAATCTGCCTTGGCGGCCACTGTTGTTGCGCCGACTCCGCGGCAAGACTCTCTTGGTCAGCGCCTGTTTGCGCAGAACTGCGCTGGCTGTCATCTGTGGAACGGGCAGGGGCGACAGACAAAGTACGCGTCATTGCGGGGCAGCACTGCGAGCAACGACCCGCAAGGGCGCAGCGTGGTCCAGGCCATTCTGATGGGGACTCGTATCAGCATTGACGAACACCATGAGTCCATGCCCGGATTCGCCGAGAGTCATTCGGACGAAGAAGTTGCCGAATTGGCCAACTACGTGATTGCCCAGTTCGGTGGCAAGCAAGGAACGGTCACGGCCAGTCAGGTTGCCGAACAACGGAAGCAATAGTCGACTCGACACTGCGCATCTGTTGTTAGTAGAAAGCCGAAGCTGCTGTAGACCCGGTTCGGTTTTTTGTTGACGTCAAATCCAGCAACGTGGCATCGAATGGGTGCACCTTAGTTTTTTGTCTGCTGACGCCCCGTATAAACAAATGGCAACTGCTGGAGCTTCAACGTACCTATGAATCGGATGCGGACGGCTTTGTCAAAGCGGCTCATCACCGCATGTCCAACAGGGTAATGGACTGATGGGCATGATGCCGTCATTTCTCGTTCGACGAATCAATGGGTAAAGACGTGAGCGATGAGAAACAATGCTGGCCTTCACTGGGCAAGGCGAGGACAAACCTATGATCTCGCACGGAAGGGTTAGCGAATCGTACAAAAATGGTACTAGCGCGAAGGATGTCGTTTGAAGGCCTTGAAAGTTAAAGGGTTTAGGAAGAGTGTGGCCAATCTATCATTGATGACGATGCGTCCCCAGGGATGGGTAACAGAGACTTGAAGCAACTGCGTTTCGATCCGCACCAATGGGGCGCCATGGAAATTTAACCTTTTTCGATTTTAAGAAAAGGATTATCGGCTGGTATCAATTCAAAAAGTAACTTTGGTTCCTCTATCAGATATCCCTTCAAGGTGGTTTTTTTCCTAGGGCCTTGCACTTGGCATGCCCAGATATTCAGACCGTTGTCTCGCTTCCTGTGGATGTTCAGCTTTTCAAATTGCTTCTGCACCCAGCGCCATTCTTCAATCTCTTGATCCGCACCCTGTGAGATACTAGGAAACTCCTGCGCGTAGCGTTGGAAGAGACCAGGCGTGACCAGAAATACGCTGCCACTGACCGTATGGATTTTGGCCTTGCTGTCATTGATGATCAGCTTGTGGCTCAGGATGCCTTCCTTGACCCAATTCAGAAATGCCTGGCCAGGGTTATACGACGAGGGATTTGAGATTTCGAGAGTGCTTGCTGACGATGCGTCGCTGACCTCCGGCTCCTCCAACTCGAACATATCCAGTAACGTTCCGAGGTGATCGGCATCCTCCATCGCCAGTGGATCTTCCAGCGATTGGTTTTGATGTGATCCTGTTCCGCCTGCCTTGGGCGCTGGTGGTGATACCGGAGCGTCAGTCGGGTGGTCATCGACTGCCACATTCACCGTTCCGCTGTAAGTTTTGGGGCGGTCTTCGTTTCCCCAAATCAACGCCGGTTGAAGGCGCAGAAAGGTAAAGCTCTGCTGCCAGTTTCCCTGTGCCACGAGCGCAGTCCAGATGGCTTTGCCTTCTGGAGTCGACTCGACCAGCCCATGCGACTGCAGTTCGTCGAACACCGCGATGTTGGACGTGGGGATGCCCTCAACCGACTGCGACAGCAGGTAGGCTCGCAGCTTGTCGGTGACCGTCTTACTGACCAGCCACAATGCGTCTTGAGTCAGCCAACCCGCGGCACCAGGCTGGTTGAGTTTCAGTTCGTGTTGAACCAGATGACGCAATCCACTGATCAAGTGATGTTGCAGCGAATGAATCGGCGCTTGCAGGGCCTTGCTTGGGTTGCCGCCGATGTTCTGTGCGGTGGAGACGCGGTCGGCTTGAATCACCAACTCACCGAGCACGCCGGCACGTTCGTACTGACCGGCCAGGACATACAGCAAGCTGGCCCACAGCGACGGAAAGTCACTGAGCCAGTCCAGGATAGGTCGGTCGAGAATCTGGGTGTAGAGCAAACCTGCGGCGGCGCCGTGCAGGTGGTAGTCGCGACCTTTAACGTAGCGAAAACGGTAGGGCTGATCCAGGGGGGCCTGCCAAGGATGCCAAACACGGCCATCCTGGCGTTCGACCTGCAGGTCCACGGCGATCTTGCCAATGTCATGCAGCAGGGCGCCATAAGCAATACCCGCCGACCAGGCATCGGTCTGGGCGGCTTGATCTTCGGGCGCGGCGCCAGTGGGCAGTAGATACGATTGGCGCAGTTTCAAACTGCAAGCGACCAGCTCCAGCCCATGGTCGAGCATGCCGCCAAGATACGCATGGTGGTGCGTCTCGCTGGCCGGGAGTTGCTGGACCTGTTCGGCGTAGCGATGGATCGGATGTAAATAGAGTTGGATGAATTGCGCGTGGGAGAGGGCGGTGTACTGCCAAATGCGATCGAGCAACTGACGGCGGTGCTCCGCGGCTAACAAACTGTGGGCCGACTCAACGGGCAGGAAGCCTTCGGCGACACTCATGGTCGGTGGCGGAGAGGGCTTCTGCCTTTTGTGACGAAACAGACGGAGCATCGTGACCTCCGGGGAGTGGCTGGGTCGGTGGCCTTTAGCCTTTTCGGATAGAGCTTTTCCCCTTGAGTCCCCATTCCCTTCCAACCCTTGCCCGTCCTTTTGGCTCGTGTCCCTTTGTGCGGCAACCGGAATATCGATTTCGAGAGATATCGTTTTGTTGGGGGCTAGTACGGAAAAGAAAAGAGTCGGTACACTACGGTGCATATTTTTTGGGTCTTGCCATGAACCTCACTGACGCCACGCTCGTGCTGCTGCTCGCAGCACGTATCCATGGGACCGATGAAGCCGTCAGGGCCTCAGCGAAGAGTGTGGTGAAGAAGTTACCGCGCAGTAAACGCGATCTGATCTACAAGGTGATCGACAGCCGGAGTCCGCTCGATCTGGTGGATTTTCTGGCACAGAACCTGGATGCGGATTGACACACCGCGGGTGTGTTCTCATCTCTTGTTTCTTGCGTCAGAGTCCCACTGCGTGGTTTTTTCAGAGCACAGAAAAAAGGGCTCAACTCGCGTTGGGCCCTGTGAAGCGATTGCAGTGGCGAGGTAACGATTAAGCGCCATCGTTCATGCATCGTGCGTCATCCACGACGGCTTGCTTCAGTTGCTGCTCCAGGTTGAGCACATACTCCGAGGCGCTTCGGGCGTGACCGCTGGCGCGAAAGATCGCACGTTTGTCCGACTTGAGCAGTCCGAGCCAGGAGTCGATGTAGCCTTCGTGCCGCAGCTCTCCCTGTATACCGGCGTAGGCGCATAAAAACGCCGCGCCCATTTCGGCGATCAACTCCTCAAACGCGTAACCTGGCGAGCCGAACGGACAGGATGACGTCACGCCTTCGCGCTGCAACCGAGCGTGATGCCCGGTCCAGTGCGTCAGCTCGTGCAGTGCGGTGGCGTAGTACCCACCTTCATCGTGAAATTGCGCTTTTGTCGGCAGTTGGATGAGATCCCTGATTGGGTGGTAAAAGGCTACGTCGGCCGATCGATGAATGATGTGTGCCCCCGAACTTAACAGCAGATTTTCCGCAGCGCTGTTGGCCTGGAAGGGATCACTCGGTTCCGTCTCGAGGAGGGTTTCATTGAACGTTTCGAGCCCCTCCGTTTGCTCGATGTTGAACAGAAAATGTGTCCTGAGAAGGCTAAAGTGAGTGACCTTGGGCTGACCGTTTTCATCAAGTACGGGTTGGCCTGACTCGGTCTGTTCCTCGCGCTCCATTGGCTTGTAGAGCACCGCCAGCGTGCTGTGCTCACCCTTACGGATGTGCCCACCGGCCTTTTTGGCTTGGTTGAAGGTCAGCCAACGATCTTGAGTGAATCCCTGCAACCTCGCCTCGGCCCAGAGCAACGGTAAATTGATCCCCGAATAGGGACGCTGTGTAATGGCGTTGATGGGGTAGGGTTGATGGCCGATGTAAGCTGAGCCACTTGAGGACCAGGGTTTGATCCAGGGGGCAACGCCTTGGTCTAACGCGGTAACGATCTTGTCTGTCACGTCTTGGTAGATATCGCGCATGGCATTTTCCTCGAGAGAAAACGGAGGAACACCGTGCCCGTCGGGGAGGGTTCCCCGGTGGGTGATGGTTGGATTGATGCAGGGCTGGCACGCCGTCTGAGTGTGGATCGGGGTGCCGAGTACGACCGTATGCGTTTAGCGTTGATGTTCTCCTGCAAGCGCTATCAGTAAGGCGCTAGGCTGGCCTGGCTCTAGGAGCAGGCTTAGGCTCAGTTGCAGCAACGGGTTTTGGCGTGGATGACCCGTTGACGCGATGTGGGCTACCTCGAACACCACATAGGGCTCGTGTGGATAGGCCAGGTGAGCCTCGAAGGCTGCGCGCAATATGTTGGTCAGCCGATCGACCTGCAGCTTCTCAGGGCGACCTGAGCGCTCGAGCAGTACTGCGCGTTGCCAGGCGCCAGGTGTGAACACAATGGGCAACTGTAGGGTGTCCAGTGCTTCCGGCGTAAGTGAGTTGGACATGGTGTGCCTCCGTTGAAAACGCGAAGAAACCTGTCCCGTGCGGGAGATAATTTCCCCGCCGTGGGTTGAAGAAAAACAAGAAGGTTTGCCTGGCGAGCGGAGCTCGGAAGACGCTCAAAAGAGCAGTAGGCGTTCATCACCGTAAAAACGGTGACCGTGCGAGCTACCGAACGCTAATCGCACTTGGGGAAGAACCATCACCGAAGTGACGTAGCCTTGAAGGTTCTGGCTGCCTGGGAAGGAGCTGTCGATAACAGCGATCCGTACCTTTTATTTAGTCGGACGATTTATATGGGTCAATCACTGTAGAGAAGTTGTTTTCCGGGGGTTGTCTTCTGTCTTCCAGTGAAGATTTTTTGGCGGGGCAAGCTGATAAACGGTCAAGCACGGACAGTTTTCAGTAGTAGGCTGTTACTCCTGTCTCAATCATGAAAACGCTCAGAAGAGGGCGAGAACATGCCGACTCAGAACCCTGTTCAGAACTCACGTGCCCACCGCTGGGCGTACGCCTGTGGCATGTCGGTAAAGCGTGGTTATCGCAAATTGAAAGTGTTTGAGTCCCGCCTGGCTGAGCGTGCGGTGACGGCAGGTATGCCTGCGGGTAAATTACTCGTTCGCGGGAGCTTTCTGATTGCCAAGCTGGCATTGATCGGAGGATTGCTTTTTGTAGGTTTTTGGACGCTCCTGTCGTTGATGACTCTAATGGTTTTGTATTGGGTAATCGCCTATCGCCGACTCAACGACTCAAAGGACTTTTACGGTGCTCAGGCATTCGGTGATCCTTATGGCAAGTACGAACTCAATCGTGCACCGGGACAACCTGATTTGGACGAGCATTAGTGGGTTGTCGTTAGCTTTTTCTGATTGAAGTACCTGCAGAGATCAGAGCATCAGTACCTTTCGAACCCGCATTTTGTGCACTGAGTGTCCCTTTCCCTAGCATGCCTTCTGCTATGGAACCTACGCTATATCCGGCCCAACTCATGGTGGCTAGAAAAACCATCGGCAGCACGATGAACATCGCCCCCATCACATACTCGATCACTTGTGCTGTGACCGTCCCATCCATAAAACCGGATGTGGGCAGCGATAACAGCACTTGATTGGACGCCGAAACCTGATTGTACAAGGTGTCGAGCATGCTGGAGTCGACCCAGCGGGCTAGTTCCCACCAGAAGCTCAGCATGTGCAAGGTGAACAGCGCAAACGTCACCGTCATGACTGTCTTCAACTGGTAGGTACTGACCAACAGAACCAGCGGCAGGCTGATGATGACGCCCATGATCAGGAAGGACTGCACCATTGGCAGAGCGGCGCGTAGCGCGTTCATCGCCGGGAAGTTGCTGAAGGATCCAAGGGCTAGCCCGGTATTGGTGGCCAGGTTATTAAGTCCCTGATTGATCGACCCGCCGCGAGCACTGGAGCCATAGTCCTGGTAGACCTGTCCGGGCGACATGGACATCGATTGCTGGCGCGGGCTGACCAGTTCGCGCAGGGTGGCATCCTCGATCTCGTTGCTCGAACGGCCAGTCAACCAACCTTTCAGCTGAGTCAGCAGCGAAGGATCGACTTGCTGGATCAGGCGCTCGCGCAACCCAACACCGCTATCGCTCCACCACTGCTTGCAGGTGGGATAACCCGCGCCATTCTCCAGCCGCGGCAAGGAAACATCGCGACTGGCGTCATAGGGCCAACTGACTCGCGGTATACGTGAGCGATCGATGTCGTAGTAGCCGGGCGTGTCGAGAAAATAGCTTGAGCCGATCCAGGACGCGTCGTGACTTTGTGCCTTGTCCAACTGCGGACGGTTGGTGAACAGCCGAGAGCGGGAGTAACCATAGCAGTCGCGGGTGAAGTCGGCGACTTCTTGCAGCAGTACCTGGCTGTCGATGTGCGAACTGTCGATCTCCATGCGCATCTGCCGGATATCCGGTGCACAGGGGATGGCAGCGGTGGCCGCAGCGGTTACCCCTTTACTCAAGGCATGCACCAGAAACCACCAGATCGGTACGTTGGCGGAACGTTCGCCGATGGTATTGAAAGTGACACTCCAGGCGGTTTCTGCCGGCTTGGCCACACTGACACCGCAGCGCTGGCTCGCCGCATCGTCGAATGCCATTGAGGCAAGGCTCAATGGAAAGACCGGCGCGCAACCGAACAACACGACGATGTAGGCCAGCCACAACCGGTTCTCGATTCGAGGCACCGAGAGCAGTCTGTTACCTTCATCCGCGCCTTGCTGACGGGCCGACAACCATTCCTGCAAGATGATTGCACCAAAGGGCGCGGCGAATAGCCCGGTGTCGGACAGGACACTCCAGAGGCCGTTGTTGATGATCCAGGCCAGCAGAGAGAGGTAAAACTCCAGGTAGCTGTTGGTGCTCATGAGCATGGGTGGTGACCTCACAGTCGGATGAGCTCGACGCAGATAACGAGCGTGAGCCCCATTACCCCAAAGCGCTGCACGCGCAGTCGATCCTGTGGTCGATGACGGTAGTGCCAAAGCAGATCACACCAAAGCGCGAAGAGGGCGCCGTAGAGTAGGGCACGACACCACCGCAGATAGGGCCGTACGGATTCGAATGCCTGCTGCCAGGCCTCGAAACTACCCAGCGCAGTGCGGCCGATCCATGCGACCAGTGCGGCGGTCAGGATCATCACCGCGGCAATCCCCAGACTCGAAAGTAAAGTGAATAGCAGTGAGCGTTTCATGGCTTCACTTGCGCCTGGCGTCAGCGTCATTGAGTCGACTGGGTTCGGGGTCGCCTTGCTCGACGGTACGCGAAGCATCAGCACCGCCGGCATGCCGATCGAGCACCAGGCTGGCGGTATTGGTGGCGAGCATCTGCCGGACCTGCAGCTCGGTCTGCAGCAGGCGTATTTCGCGCTCCAGGGCGTCGATGTTTTTCGTCAAGGCCACCTGTGCCGGTTCGGCGGAGGCGATGTTCGGTTCATGACTGCCCGCCAGCAGCGTGCGCAGTAGCAAGAGCGCTTTGTCGAGCACGCTGGACAGGGCCGTCTCACTGGCCAGACGCCGTGCCAACAGTTCCTGATCGGGATCGTCGCGCAGGGCTTCGATCACGCCACGAGTCACCGGCAGCATCGGGCTGGAGGCTTTCGCCAGGTTGTCAGGGGAAGGCGGCAGAGAGCCAGACAGCAACCCTTGCAGGGCCTTGAGGCGTTCGCTGTAGGCCTCCTGGATCAGCGGCGTCAATCCGCTGCCAGCGGTCGCACGCAGGGTTTCGCAGCTGTCGCAGGTCGCGACTTCGCTCTCACCCAGCACGCGAACGGCCCATTCGGACTCCTCCTGGGGCGAAGCCCAGGTCTGGCAAATGGCCCCACCCAAACAGTCGCTGCTACTGATCGACGCACTGTCATCCACCGTCCGGTTATGCAGCAAGTTGTAGCCTGCGCGCACTACGTCGGCGGTCACCCGAATGGGCGTCTGCCCATTACCTCCGGCCTTTGAGCCGCCGACCCAGGACACCCCATTGTTGCCGTTATGGGATTCGGTGTTTTTCACCGCGGCCACTGCATCACCGCCGGTTTGCTCCAAGTTGCCCTGCATCTCCTGGTTCTTGGCCAGCGCGCCCCAACCGGCTTGACCGACCTTGTCCGCCATCTTCTCGGCCATGGCCTGGCAGGTCAGCTTCGAGCGATCGAAGTCGATACGCCCTTGCATCACGCCGTTACTGAGCAACTCATAGAGGCCGGGGTTGGCGCGCTGGATAATCAACGCCGGCAACGACATCACCGCTTGGGTCGCGTGTTGCACGACGCTGCCCATGATCTGCTGGAAACCTTCGGTGACGCCGTTCAACTGGTTCTGCAGGGTATTGGTGAGGCTCATGTTTCCGCACATCATGTTCGCTCGCCAGGACCCGCCGACACCGAGACCGCTGGGTCGGTAGAGCGAGCTCGGTGAGCCCACTGCCGAGCCGCCACCGATGGTGTACATCACTCGGTCGTCGAGCACTTCTCCTTGAGTGCCCAGACGGTAATTGTCCTCGGCGGCATGGACATGCGTGGCTATAGCGAGCAGTCCGTAGAGCAACAGACTCACCACGCCCAACCATGGTCGCGCGAGAAGCCGACTCATGAAGCACCTCCTTCGAAGTCGATGCTGAACAGGAAGGTTTGTCCTTCACGTTTGCAGCAGCTGTAGGGCCGCCACAGCGACCAGGCGTAGCCACCATCCGTACTCTGCACCGGATCACTGGGGAAGATGGCACACGTGGGCTGAACCTGGGGGGAGAGCAACTGCCATTTGTGGGTTGAAGCATCGTTTTCAACGATCGGACCCGGCGGCCAGTAGCCGTCGCGTGGTGCGGGTGTGAGCGGTAAGTACACATGTGGTTGCCCGTTACGGGTAATGACATCGCCGACCCGTTGCGCCATGACGGCGGCCGCCTTGAAATCGTCGGGCTGTACCAGAAAACCCTGCCGGGGATAGACGTTGCCCCACATGTTTCCCAAGGCCTGCCGACCGATTTCACGGATCCCCGGCATGAGCGACTCGGGGTAAAGACTTTCCGGGATGCCCTGGCGCCAGGCCAGCGAGTCCAGGGTGCTCAGGTAGTAGGGCATGAACGCAGTAGCGCCGCTGGCGCAGGCGTAGCCGGATTGCGAGGCCAGTTGCGTGGCGGCCCAGCCACCGGGGTGACCGATGCCATCAACGTTTTTGAAGCGAGGCAGGTTGTCGCGGTGGCTGTTCGGCGTGATCAGGTTGCCGCCACCTTCCGCACCGCCAATGGGAGAGGAGAGGGTGGCCATCTCGGACCATGGATTATTGCCCGTAGTGGCGTAGCTCGAGACCACCAGCTCAGGAATGAAATGACGCACCTTGGTCGAGGTTTTGACTTTGCAGCCGAAGGGCGTGCAGAGCAGCCAGAAACAAATGCCGACGACCCTGTAGGCGAGGCAATTTGGCGACAACACCGAGGACGTGATGCTGCCGGTATCCAGCGCCACGCTTGGCCCGCACGCCAGCAGGAGGCTCAGTGCCAAAGGTCGTAACTTCTGGGGCGCAATTGATGGGCATACGACAGGCATGATCCAGGCTCTTTGGGCTAATGGCCTGGACACGTTCGATGATTGAACGTACACCGTCAGTGATAAAGCTGAAGCTGGCGTTGTCGGTTTACAAGGATTTGCAGGGCGACGAGGTAGCTATTCGATGCTCAATGCACGACGAAGGGTGTCTGACTCAGTGAGGAGCTGATCCGTCGTGATTTCGAGAATATTGGCGAGTTTGCACAGGACCATCAGCGACGGATTGCCCGTGCATCGTTCGATTTGACTGACGTAGGTGCGATCCACCTCGGCCATGAGCGCAAGTTGCTCTTGGGTAAGGTTTTTCACGCGTCGCATCAAGCGGATGTTTTCCGCCAGATGCAGACGAAGCTGTTCGTAGTCTTGAGTCATGCGCGCAAATTGCGCCTTGAGGGACTCTCAATCCACGGGATATAGTCTACATTGGCATATCTAGGCTATTTGATGCTCATGCCTGTTATCGAGCTTTCATTTGGCTTCGTTAGGATTTTCGAGGCTGTACTCCGCGTCTAACAATAAATCAGAAATCTAGGGTGTGTATGGACGAAAACTACATTTCAATTCCTGCGGCGGATGGTTGCCCAAGTCTTCTGACACCATGGAGCAACGAGTTTGCCTCGATGATCGAACGTGGCGTGCAATGTGCTCAGGCTTGGCTTGATACGCCCGGCGAGATTCCCCTGTGGTGGGAGCTGGCGCAAACCCGCAAGACCTTTCCTGTCGGTGACTGCCAGGATGCCTTCGAAGCCGGATTCTTGTTGAGGATTCAGCAGCGGCTCCGGGGCGTACCGCAATAACCGATCACTCGCTTTAGAGCGAGAGGCCTGAATAGATTCCCCTATGCGGGTTCTATTCCTCGCGCTCTATCGATCCGTTCAGCTACCCGATACGCCGCTTCCAACTCAGAGCAGCCGTTCTCCTGCATCAGTGTCCAGCGCTCGGCTTTTTCCTCGGGCTCCGTCATGGCCAGGGCGAGATAAAGACTTGGCGGCACGGCCCGAAACAGCGTTTCGAGCTTCTTCGATAGCACGACCCCCTCAGTGTATTTTCCCGGCTCCTTGCTGGCGGAGAGCAACAAGGCTTTCTGTGCCGGCGTGAGTTTCTTGAACCGTGCGATTTCTTCGATTTCCGCGGGCGGCATGTTCAAACAAATCCACCATTCGATCATGTTGAGCATGGTCTGCGCGGCCGTGGGGAAGTCGGCCAGGTTCTGTGTGGCGAGCCAGAACCAGGCACCGAGTTTGCGCCACATCTTCGTGCCCTTGACCACGAATGGCGCCAGCAGCGGGTTCTTGGTGATGATATGGCCCTCGTCGGTGACCATGACGATCGGTCGACCTAGGTACTGGTCGCGCTCGGCAAGGTTGTTCACGGTGTTCATCAGGCTGATGTAGCTAATGGACATCTGGGCTTCGTAGCCTTCGCGAGCATAGGTGGCCAGGTCGACAATGGTCACATCGCTCTCGGGCCAAGGCGTGCCCTCGCGATCGAACAGTTCCCCTTCGAAACCCTGGCAAAACAGGTCGATGGACTCGCCCATTTCCTGGGCACGCTCACGACGCTTCTCCGGCAAGTGCGTGTCAGCGGCGACGTGCAGCAAGGCGTCGCGCACGTCACGGGTCAGTACCTGGCGACCCGCCGCGACACACGTTTGCGCCGCATCCAGGATGCATTCGCGGATCAAGCTACGATCGGCTCGACTCAGGCGGGCTTCTTCCTTGGCCTCGCCACCGGTGATCATCAGGCGAGCGGTGATTTCCAATTCGCCGAGAACATCGCGCTGGTCTTCGCGACTGGCTACCGCCTCATCGTCCAGCTCATCGATCGACAGACTCGCCACCTGATCCGGCTGCTCGACCAGGCGCCAGGCATCGGCGAACGGGGCGAGACTGACCGAGGCGCCAGGTTTCAATTGGACCTTGTTGACCGACAGGCCCTGTGTCGCGAAGTAGTCGCCCTGCAAACCGAATGAGTTGCCGGCCTCGACGATATACAGGCGAGGGCGGTACACGGCCATGACCTGCATCAACAGGGTGACCAGGGTGGCCGACTTGCCGGCACCGGTGGGGCCGAACAACAGTAGATGACCGTTCATGGCCCGGTCCAGACGTGACAACGGATCAAAACTCAACGGCGAGCCACCACGATTGAACAGGGTTATGCCCGGGTGGCCGGTGCCCGTGCTGCGGCCCCACACCGGAACCAGATTCGCCAGGTGCTGGGCGAACATCAGGCGGGTGTACCAGTTGCGCGTGTCGCAGGCCGGGTTGTACGCCATTGGCAACCAGCGCAGGTAGCTGTTGCAGGCGGCGACCTCGTCGCCTTCACGTACTGGTTGCAGCCCCGCACCCAGCAGCGCGCTGGCCAGGCTGACCGAGCGCTGGTGCAACTGCTGTTCATCGTGACCGCGCACGTAGAACGCCAGGGTGCCACGGTACAGCTTGTGCTGGCGGCCGATGATCGCGCGAGCCTCTTCGACATCCTGGCGGGTCTGGGTCGAGGCCAGGTTTTCACCGATGGCTTTGCGCGCTAGGCGGTTCAACTGCTCTTCGAGCACATCCTGCGGTTTGACCACCAGGGTCAGGCTCATCACCGTACCTTCGGGTAACTGGTCGAACAGCGCATTCACCGCGTCACCCTTGCGGGTTTCGCCAGTGAGTTGGCCAATCAGTGGCGCCCGCCGCAGTTTGTCCACCACCATCACCCGATGGGGTTGATCGTCGAAAAACCAGAATCCGTGCGGCACATCCGAACGCGGCTCATTGAAGAACAACCGCTCGGCGAAATCGTGATCGAAGGGCAGTTCCAGCGACTCATCGTTGCCCGACTCCGGGTAGGCCACGCGGCGATAGAACTCCTCGGGCGATTCATCGGTGAGCTTGGGGGTTGGATTGAACCAGGGCACTAACCAGGCATATAGGCCTCGGCCATCGACTCGTGTTGGTTGCACCCCGCACGCCTGCAACGAAGCACCGATACGTTCGCAAGCCTGTTGCAGGGATTGCACCGGGCTGAGTCCCGTCTCCTCATCGCCAGACCCGAGCCAGCGATAAACCACCAGGCGCACCCGGCGGTTGTTGCCACGCCAGGGCAGGCGCGTCACCACCTTGTCCTCAAACAGCCCACCCGGCTTGGCGATGGCCTTCAGATGACGGCGGCTGAGTTGCAAATACGCCTCGGTGAAGACGGTGCCTCGCGCGCTGTCCTGAATATAGCCAGTGAGCCGATTGAGGTAGGGGGAGAAGTCGTTGTCATCCTGGCAGAAAAACTGCGCCACCCAAGGCGCTTGATCCCGCTCGTCAAAGCTATCCTGCAGGGCATCCTCGAGGGCATCGCGGGCCGCCATCAACCAATCGGGTTCGCGCCCTTCGGTGCCGATGGGCAGCAACTCGAACACCGCACCCACCGAGCGATTGTCATCGAGCAGAAAACACTGTTCGCTGTCGAGGTATTCGACCCACGGCAGGTGATCGGTGAAGCTGGGGTGGTGCGCATACAGTGCGGCTTCATCGGCCAACGTGGCGCGAGGGCGCAACGGGTTGCGCCAGGCTTTCCACGCGGGAGTGCGGTTGCCCGCATCGCCGGTGCGCACTACAAGTCTTCCTGACGTTCACCCGGCAATGCGTACTGCACCCGTTGGTAGAAGGGGAAGGCGGTCGAGTAACCCGGGACCGGTGCCTGCTCGGTACCGCTCAGATGCGGATACACGTACAGCACTAGATCGGGATTGGGCAAGCGAGGGAACAGGTTGCGGATCTCGTTCGCTGCTGTGCGAGTGTACGGTTCCTGGAGAGCAACGGAGAAATCTGCTTGAGCCAAAGGGCGGCGTAACTGCTGCCGAGCATCCAGCAGTTGCTGCTGAGTGCCTTGCGAGCCGGCGCTGTTCCAGATGTCCAGCATGGTTTGCTCGCCATGGGGCAGAAGCGTCTCCTTGTCGGTGGAACACCCCGCCAGGACCCAGCAGAACACGCTAATCCAGGTCAGGCAGAGAAGCTTGGTCTTTTTCATGGCGAACGCTCCGGCCCTTGGGCTCGTAGTCGATGGTGATCTCATGGTCGAGGTGCAGGGCGACTTGTGCTGCCGGTGGCACGTACACGGCAGCAAAGGCTTCGCCATACAGTTTGTTGACCCACTCGCGGATGTCGCTGACCCCACCACTGAGAATTGAATTCAGCGCGCTGTTGCCCGTGCTACTGGCGACCCCGAGGGCACTGCCGCCCGAACTGATCACGCTGCTGTTGTTTTGCTCATTCCCGAGCAAGGCGGCGACACCCGCGCCGGCCGCAGTGATCAGGCTCTGGCTGCCGAGGTACTGCTGGGCGTTCGAGCGGCGCTCGCCGGCAATGCAAGGAATGCCATACGGATCGGATAGGTAACCGAGGCCGCCACGGATCTTGTCGGTGTTCGAGCTCTGGGTGGTGGAGGCATTGCGGGTGGCTACCGCCTTTGGCTGAGGCACCGTGCGGATGGTGCCATCGGTAAACACAAAGGTGATTGACTCGACTTGTCCGCGTACGCAGGACAGGGTCCAGTCACCGGACGCCGTGCCACTCATCACGGCACCTGCGACGTCCGGCAGGTCGATGCCGTTGGCCGTCAGATTCTCGGGGCCGACCAGCACCTTGAAGGGATAGGGATCATTCACGGTGCCATCCACCGGGACTCGGCCGATCAGCGCGGTCATGGCGACCGAGCCCATCAATGTCGCGTTTTCGGGAATGGTGTAGACCGGCTTCGCGCCTTCGCTACGATCAGCGGATCGCGTCAGGTCACGTTCACCCTGGGTGGCTGCACGTAGCTGTTTCTGGCTGCGATCAATGGCGTTATCTTTCAAGCCTTCCAGGGAGTTGAAGGCAGTCGGCAGACTCAGTGCGGAGGAGGTCGTGGTTTTGCCTCGGGCATCGGTGGGCGGAGCATCCGAGGGCTCAATCCACTGCATCGCATCATTGGCAGAATGCTGCCCGTCGAACTGAGCACCGTCGCCCGGCTCAAGCCCCAATCCGATTGGCATATCCTTGCCTTTGCTGGTCAGCCCCGACAACTGGTCCTGCAATTGCGTCAGCAGACCGCGAGCCTGACGACTGTCTTGTTCTGCTTTGAGTCGGGCCTCGTTGGCTTGGCGGCGGCCTTCGTCGACCTGCTGGGTTACGCTGCCAAGTGCCGTCTGGATACGCGAATCGACGCTGTTTTCCCGCTCGCGCAGGCGGTTGTTCTCCGTCTGCAGTGAATCGTTGTGTTTCTTCAAACCGAGCATGTCGCTGCGCATGGCCTTCACCTGGCCGACCAGAGTGGCGACCGTGTCACGCGGGGTATCGCCCGCAATGCCGAGCGACTTGGCTTGCTCGGTGGATAACTGAAGATTGCCCTGATCAGCCGGGGGCTCTGAAGAGGGCGTGCTGCCGCCCGCGACCCAGCTTTTCAGGATGATCAACACCACGGCCAGCAGCGCAGCCGGTACTAGCCATTTGAGCAAGGCGTTAGCCTTCATCGTCAGCCCCTCGCGCAACGGGCGAAAGCAACACGGCGTGTTCGAGGCCGGCACCGCGGGTGACGAGGTAGGCAATCGTGGTGTCTTCAGTGCTGCCGACAGGCCCGAGGAAAGCATGCTGGAAGGCCGCGGCGAACAGCTTGGCCTGAAGCCGACGCGGATCGAGTTGCACCGTCTCTGAACCACGATTGCGCAACTTCACTGCCGTCACCCAGTAATCACCGAGTCGCCAGGCGGCGATAGGTGTGCTGGAAACGTTTTCGGTCGGCAACAGGGTCGGCAGTTCGGTGCGCAGCTTGAGTGGTACGCGGCGTACGCCGGGTAGGGATTCTACGGTGCGCAGCGGCGCGTACAGGCTCTGTGCGGCATAGCGCGTCAAAGCGACCGGGATCGGTGTACGTTCTGGAACAGGTACGGTGCTCGACTCAGTCTCGGTAGCTTGCACCGGAACATTCTTGAGAATACGCAGGGGCTCCAACGGTTGATCACCAGGAGTGGCCGCGATATCCAGCAGGATAATCTCGCCCGTCGCGACCGATTGGAGTTGCAGTCGAGTCGGGGCAATGGCTTCCGACGCGCGCAAGTACAGCGTGCCGCCGGTTGACTGCACGCGCAGCTTGTCCGTCAGGGTTGAGGGCACGCCGACTCGAACAGCCTCATCGACAAAGATCACCCGCTCCTGATTGATCACCAGTGGGACCGCGAGAGGGAGGCGTTCCCAGTGCATCAGCTCGACGGCCTGCGCTGCAACTCCCCATAACATCAGTGCGACTGTCACTCCCAGGGTAGACATCCGCTTCATGGCTCACCTCCAGGCAGGGAGATTTTTTGCGGCGTGCCCTGATAACAATCCAGTGCCAGCCCCCACTTATTGCGTTCGGGGTCCAGGTCGAAACGCACCACGCGCAATGGATAACGCACCACCACCCGTTTCACCGGTTCGGCGGCGTAATACTCATCGGCATTGAGGTCGAGCTTGACCAACCAGCTGTCGCGGTCGAGTTGCTTGACCCGGAGTTCAGGATCCTCGCTGTAGCCTCGCCCCAGAATTTCGTAGACGCCACGAACTCGCTGACGCAGTTCGCCGGCGGCCTTGCGGTACTCATAATCACCGTCAAGGAAGGCCTTGCAGGAGGGTGTCAGGTAGGACTGTAAGCCATAGATGGCGCGGCGATAGTCCTGCTCTCCATCTGAGGGCCAGCGGTTGAGCTGACCAAAGATGTACAGGGCAAAGGCATACACATTCTCTGAGGGGATATCCCACCACTTGCGAGTGCTGCCCGAGCGCAGATCCGGTGGTACATGCACGGTCAGATCGGTCGGTGCCGAGCGCCAGCCGTACCAGAGCCCGGCACAGACCAGGGCAAGGATTATTACCGCCAGACGCAGGCTGAAGATATGGGCCTGTTGGGCGTCCACCTTATTCCGAAAACGACTCATGGTTGCCACCGGGACAGGGCAGGGCGTAGTCGATGCGAACGGCGAACCGTCCAGGCGCCAGAGTGGAGAATCAAACTTCCGCGCCCCAGGCGCCAACGGCTGGCGAGTATCCATTCGAGCTTGCGGTACAACCAGGTCTCGGGGCGAGCCCGTTTGGCCCGACGCAGTAGTGTGCCACCGGCAAATAACACCACCGCCATGCTTGCGATCATGCTGGTCGGCGCCACGGCAATGGAGGCGGTGGCGATCGCCAGAGGAACGCCCAGCAGCAGGCCAATGACGGCGCCGGTGCCGAGCGCTACCCACATCTCATCATTGGTTAAACCGCGCAATACGGCGGGATCACGATTGAGTCGCTCTGGCAGAAAGACCAAGGTGCCGTCGGCAAGATGTTCGATTTTGTCGTTCATGCCGACCTCACAGAATCGCGGCAGCCTTGGTCAGGAACCAGATGATGATCACCACCAACAGAGCACCGATACCGACCACCGCACCCAAGTCCTTCCAGGTCTTGCGCTGGTTCTGCACGTCGGCATAGACGGTCAGGGAATGCCAGGCCACGCCGAGAAACGCGAGCAGGGCGATCAGCAGGCCGAGCAGGATACCGCCGTCGTAGGCGTAGTTTTTGATCGTCTCGATCAACCCGGAGCCTTCGCCGCGCGAGGGGGCTTCCATGGTGGGGAGCTCGGCTAAAGCCAGGGTTGGGCCGAGCACCAGCAGCAGACCGATCAAGCGTTGGGTCGCACGATCACGCAGGTTGTTTTTCAGGGGGACAAGGCACTTGAACATGACGGCGATCTCCTGGATTAGGAAAGGGTGAAGAACATCAGAACCAACAACACGAGCAGGACGCGGGCGGCGCTGCCGCCCAACGCACCGAAGCGCACGCTGCCAGCCGCCCAACCCCGGTAAGCCGTCCACATCACCCAGGCACACCACAGCAAAGCCAGGACGAGAACCAGGGACAGCCAGAGCGTCGAACTGCTCTGCGGTGAGAAACCGGACGCGTTTTGAAAGGCAGCGGTCTGAGCCTCAGTCATGCTCATGGCGAGGGCTCCACGGACGGAGTGTCGAGGCGGTAGTCGCCGACCAGTTCACTGGGATCGCGGGGTTGAGCGCGGGAAGGGGAAAGGTAGCCCTGCACACCGTGGCGGATGCGCTGGATGTCTTGGGAAAGACGGAGATAGTCGAAGCGATAGCGTTCGACTGGTTCAGCCGTGCTGGCTGCCTCAGCTTGCGTTGCAAGGCGTTCGATAATGTCGAGCTGCTGCTGGACTCGGCTGAGCTGATCCTGCTCATGACCAGATGCGGCATAGCTGTTGCCATCGACGATAGCCAGCGAGAGCAGTAACAAGCAGCGAAAGATGGTAGTTGGCATGATGCTGGCCCATATGGATCTGGGAGCAGAATCAAGTTAGAGGTCGAATTTTTCCGTAAGAAACCTGAGGTCTGATGAATCGCTTTTTTCTGGGAAAGGACTGGGGATGTTTACATTACAGCTAATGTGGTCCTTCGATCTTTGGTGGAGAGATTGGTTGAGGCTCTAGGGGAATTCCACTCTCGATGAGTTTCGTTGATGACTATATCGTCACAACCCATTTTCCGTGAACGAGAGTAATACCAACAGGCCGGGGCTATCTCCGGCCTTTTTGTTGACTTACTATGTCAGGATTGATGGTAATTAAGCATTTAGAGTGATCCATGCCAAAGGCTACCGTTATCGAAGATGAACAGCTTGAGCATGCGGTGAGAGTCGCCAAAGTGAGCAGCCCCGAAAATGGGGGCCGAGATGCGGCGTTGTTGTTGACCTGCTTTGGCACTGGCATGACCGTGACGGAGATTTGCCGTCTGCGTGTGAGCGATTACCTGACTGAATCCGGCGCTGTGCTGATCGACTCCCAGGTACGTGCAGAGATTGCCTATAACCATCGTTCAAGGCCGTTGTGCTGGACCAATAAGAAACTGACCAATGCGATAGATGCGCACCTTGCAGAACGACTTGAGCGCGGTCACGGTGTTTCAACCAGGGTGATGGCTTTCCGCGGCCTTGATCCCGACTCACCCTTGTTCGTCTCCGGTCGAACAGGCGAAGGATTAAAGATCAGCGCTCAACGCCGGGACGGCAAGACCTATTACAGCGCGAACCAGCTCAGCCGGTTGTACACGCGCCTGTTTGGCCTTGCCGGGATCGAGGGGGCCAGTGCGCAGTCAGGACGGCGAACGCTCGCGGTTAAGCTCAAGCGCCGAGGCATCGATCTACGGCACATAAGCGAGATTCTGGGCATCGAGAGTCTTGAAGCAGTAAAAAAGCTCTGCGCTGGCGATCCTGCGCGGTTGGGTGACATTGTGCGGAGAATTATTTGATGTCGAATCAGGATCATCCGGTTTGGGATGTTTATGACCTATTGCGCACGGCTCGATTGAATCAACTGTATTACGGACGTCGCCTTCTGACGTTCGAGCGCCGAAATTTTTGGGCTGAAATCACAATCGCTTGTACATCCTCAACATCTGCGATTGCTGGATTTGCTTTTTGGAAGACGACTGCTGGTCAGCCCTATTGGCAGGGTTTTCTTGCGGTTGCGGCGCTAGTAGCAATCGCGAAACCCTTTCTGAACTATGCGAAAAAGATCAAGAGCTATGAAGAACTCCTCATCGCTTACAGGTTGATTGCATATGACTTGAGGGATTTACGTCTCGATATCAGTCAGGCGCGTGGCTACGAGAAGGTGCATCAAAACCGCTTCAAGTCCATCAAAGAAAGACTTCGAAATTTTGTCGACAAATCCCCTGAGAGAGTAGAGGTGGCCGGATTAAAAAAAATATGCGAACAACAAGTTTTATCCGAGCTTCCAAATCATCAATTTTACGTTCCCGGAGCGCTTTCCAATGAGTAACGATAGACAACCACCAAGACAACCTCCGCAGGACCCGCCTCGCCCAAGGCCTCAGGATCAACCTAGGCCGGATACGGACCACGGAAAACGACATCTTGAGCCTGATCGGCCTTGGCCGAGACGCTAACTTCGTACCCTGCTCTGAGCTGGTATTGTAGATACTATGTTTCTACAAATGGCTTGCCACGCATTCGAATAGTATCTACAATGTTTCTACTTTGTGAGGTGTTTTATGGAAGTGAAAATTCAGCAGTGGGGCAATAGCGCGGCGATTCGCCTGCCCGCGACCGTGCTCAAGCAAATGAGCTTGGCCAGCGGCGATGTGCTAATGCTCAATGCGTCCGCAGAAGTGATGACGCTTAAACCGGCAAAAGCCAAGCTGCACTATCGGCTGGCTGATCTGATGGCCAAGTGTGATTTGAATGCGCCTGAGCCTGCGGAACTGGCCGAGTGGAACGAAATGCATCCAGTAGGGCGTGAAGTTTGAAGCGAGCGAAATTCAACCGGGCTGACATTGTGCGGCTGAACCTGAACCCAACCGCTGGTCGTGAGCAGCAGGGCGATTTCCGTCCGGCATTAATTCTCACACCTGCGGCTTATAACGCATCTGGACTCGCAATCATTGCACCGATCACTCAGGGCGGCGACTTTGCCAGATACGCCGGTTTTGCGGTGCCGTTAAGTGGTTCAGGTACTGAGACTCAAGGTGTTGTTCTGTGTAACCAGGTTCGCACCGTTAACCTTGAGGCTCGTGGCGCAAAGCGCATTGAGTCGGTGCCCGAGGTTGTGATTGACGATGTGCTGGCCCGTGTCCAAGCACTCTTTGAGTAACGGGGATGGACCATGAACATTGAGACTATGGCAGCAGCCGTCGCGAAATGGGTCATCTCCGAGCCGCTAATTCGAAAGGCGTATCTCTTTGGCAGCCGAGTTCGTGGCACATAAGCCAGACAGCGATCTGGATGTTGCGGTCGAGATTTTCACCTTGCAGGGCGATAGCAGTCCATTTACTACCTGGACCTGTGAAGCGCAGCGCCTCAAGTCCTCGATAGCCGGAGTTGTTCCTGTGATCATCGATCTTGATTGGTATGGAGGGGAACTGGAGACGCCACGCATCCATCAGGCTTTAGAACAGTCAAGTGTCGTGGTCTATGACGTTGAAAATTCCACCTCACCCATCCCGCTTGCTGACAGAAAATCCGGGTTGGGTTGGAAGGAAGCCTGGACAATTCGTCTCGAAACGTTGGGGCACAAGAGTCGCCTTCCTCGCGGCTTCATTGGACCGACTTACAAGACCGCGCAGTAATCACGGAAATGTCGGGACGCGGGCACCAAGGTCAGGATTACAGCGGTCAACGAATTTATTGCCCGAGCGCTGGGGTACGACACTTACTACATGGCCTACAAGTCTCGAACAGTCGATGACTTTATACAAAACTTTGTTAAGCAGGGCCTTCTCGTCGATCAATCGTCAAATCGAGCAGAGATGAGAATGGAATCTGCCGTGGCGTCCCACAGCACAACTGGATTTGGGCGGTTGCTCGTTATGGAGTGGCTTTTACTTCCCCAATAGCTGAGGTCCTGGATCTTCCAAGACAGCCCTGCCAAGTATTTCTTGAGAGTCCTTGTGAGCTCGATCGGAATGTTATGGGCAACGGTCCCGTACATGATCGTTTCCGTGATAAACCATACGACGCCAGCTGGACCATTAAACGGTGCCATTACAAAGCTTATGATGCTTGGCTCGATGAAAAACTCGCCCATATCAATTGCTTCAATGACTGGGTGAAGCGTGGTCATACCTGCTACTGCATCTGGAAAAAGGGCGACTGTGAAGGTTGCCGGTGATGGCTGCTGCTTGGCGATGAAATCGGCAACGCCAAATTTGCCAAGCTTTCCCAGATCAACCTTAATACTACCTACTGCAAACGCTGCACCGGGTTTCGCCCACCACTGCACCATCACCGCGCCTCGGGCAGTATCGAACCATGTCTTGCGTATCTTCCAATCCACGACCGCCTGAGCTTCCCAGCAAATGAAGCCGCTCTGCTCAACGTCTGTTCTGGTGATAGGCGGCGGGCCTTCGGTGATGGTTACGGCAAGTTTTATAGGCATGTAAAAGCCTGTTTCGCCGATGCCGGGACGTAGGCGGCCGAGGTTTATCGCACCCGCGGTTGGACCACCTAATTTGATCTGTCCGTCCGTTGTGATCGTGCCTGGCTTTGTTGGCCCAACGCCGTCATTGGTCTCCGCGCAATCACACAGCGACCCCGGCCGGGTTTCAACACCTGATCCCGGGATGATTAAAACGGCCTCTGCGTTTGGAGTGACCACAGCCTCAATCTGGCCCAGCAAAACGACACCAGGAAACAACGCTGTCAGGTCGATTACCTGAGGCTCTCGAAGGAGTGAGGCCACGATAGTCTGGATGCCGCTGTAGGCAATCATCCCTTCTACTCGACTCACAAGAAGCAGATCCAGGCTCAGGTTGATGCAAATGTCGTCGAAGTTTTGATCACGCTCGATCGTCGGGATAAAGCATGCATTGCACGGAGAAACAGCGATCTTTTCGGAGGTGACACTGATCGAGACGGACATGTCCTTGATCAGCATCTCAATCTTACCCAGCGCAGTCTCGGAATATGTATCCGTACCGGTGATCTTTTCGGCTGCGCCGTACTCGACGGTCAATTTAAGCCCGCCGTTTGCTGCCAAGTAAATTGCGGTTCCGTCTTGCTGAAGGCCGAATTTGATGTTCTTCGCCGATTCGCCCCCAACCGTATCTGCGAATAGGAGTTTCGCGTAGAACCTGTCCGTCACAGTAGGAATGTGCACTCCTTTCATGATCATGATCTGACTTCTGAACGTGTCGAAAGCGACCCCGGAGAGCGTTTCCGCACCGACATACACAGCAGGGTTCTGGCCGGCAATATTCGCGATGTCGGTATGCAGCGTCATTCGCTGTCTCCTTCGTTGGCTGGGCGCTTATCTCCGCGCGGGGGATGCTTGGGTGCTGTCGAGATATGGCCGGTACCAGGCGGATATGTCCACGCCAAATGCGAGCGCAATCTATTCGGGTCTGGCGCAGGACTAGAGGGGCCGAGGAGGGCTAGACTGCCTCCAGTAGGTATTTCACGCAGTGGAAGAGCTATAGCCTTCCTCTGCGGTGAGATGAAGTGCTGCGTCTGGCCGAATTACGTCTTATGTCGTGCCCATCTTGGGTATAGCAGAAACCCACAAACACGCTAGCCCGGCTTGCTTGGTACGAGTAGATGGAGTGACCAGGCTTAAATAGTGGTGAGAAGTTCGTATCGATCTATTAACGCGTCGTACTGTCCGCCGCTGGACGCTGGGAGAAAAGCCGATCAACTATGAGTCTTGGTGCGTGCTGTGTGTGCAAGCCGGACTTGGCCAAATCTGGATGTTTGCGCCGCTTGACTGCGAAATCTCGGTGTAACGAGGAAAAGCCGCTGCCTTTCTGCCCGCCCGTGCGGGCTTTGGCAGTACCAGGGCGAGACTTTCGAGCCTTCAATTCAGGAAGAAGATCAGATGCAGGCGAAATCACTACCGAACCAGATCACCACATGGGTTGCGCTCAGCACCGTTGTTGAAGAATTTTCAGTTTGGCAGCAGCGCACAGACAGAAAATTCGCGGATGAAAGCACGGAGTTTCTGGCCTACCTAATGGATCAGTTGGTCAACGCTCATCGGTGACGAAGAGCATGACGATTGGCTTGAAAAACTAAGGGTCGCTGAGCGAAATCGCGAGCGCGATTTGAAATAGGAAAAAAGACGATGCCCACCCAGCCTATTGAGCTTATTCAGCGAATTGTCGCTCTTTCCCAGCATGAGGCGGCACACTGGTTTATTGCGGTTGCGTTGGGTTTTGACGCGCAAGAAATCAAGCTGGTAATCCAATCCCTAGAAGCCCATAGGGGCAAGGCCAACACTACTTTTGATGCGCGGTTCGAGACGATCGAAGAGATGCGTACTGTTGTGCGACGGCGAGCGCTGATTAAGCTAGCGGGAGCGATGGGCGAAGCCATAGATCGTGGGCAACAGAAAGTTAACGCCCAAGCAGCACATCTAATCCTTGAGGACGGAGAAACAGGCGCAGGCCAGGATTATGCAGTCGCACGTGAGCTAACCGTTTTGCTCCACAATTCGTTGCCGCTCAGCCAAAGCTTTTCGTCCAGGGATTTGCTGATTGAGCTTCTGGCTGAAGCATTAACTCTGGTCACACTCAACATGAAACCAATATGCGATCTGGCAGACGCGCTGACCCAGAAGGTTATGACCGGGAAGGGGCTGGGGGAAGTCAGCAAGGATGAGATTCATCAGCTCCAGCTCTACTGCCAACTGCCATAGGAAAAATCAGCAACGCGGGCTTTGGCTGTAGAACGATGCCACTTTTGGCGTCCAGCACATCAAGGACTGACATGATCATGAAAGATAAAGCGCAATCTGGCTACAAGCCTGTTCAGGACGATGTGTTGAAGACATTGGGCCTTGCGGTGATCGCGGGGCAAAGTGTTGAGCACCTGTTGAGCAGTTGCCTAACGTTTCCTTTGCACGGCGAGCCACTGCAAACAGTGGAACAGCTTCAGATCCTGCTTGAGCGACATTCCAAAGCCACTTTGGGACAACTGCTCAAAGCGCTGCGGAAGCGGGTAGATCTGCATCCCACCTTTGACGACAAGTTGGATCGCTTCCTCCAATATCGCAACGTCATCGCGCATCGGCTACATGATGTGCCCGGCGGTTTTGACCTGCATTCCGATGAAGGACGGGGGAGGCTAAAGGCTTTCCTGCTCCAGTACATGGATGATGGTCACACCGTCAGCATGGTATTGCTGGGCGTTTTGCGGGGATGGGCGAGTCAAGAGGGCGTTGATATTCCCAACGAGGACCATCTGAGCCAGCGAATGCAGGATCACCTCGACGCCAATGTCATGCCAAATTTGGAAGCCTTGATCAGGTCTAAAGAACACAATTGAACCCTCCCGTCACAGGTGTATTTATGGAATCCAACGAATTCAACGCATATAAGCGGAAGGCCGTATCGCTCTTGGCTGAAGAAGTTAAGAGCTTCTACTGCCAGCGATTTCAAGACGCAGCCCAGGATCTGAAAATCCGACAAAATAACGTGACTGTCAGGGTTAAGTCGGAATGGAAAGATTTGTATATCCGTATACAGCCCATGCGTGATGGGCGCGTGAAGTTGATCATTGCGAGAATTTCATTTAGCGAGCGTCGAGCTGGGCACGGTACGGCGCTGGTAGCGCATCTTGCGCAGAGCGCTCCAAATCTCGGGCATGAATACATTGAAATCGAATCGGTCAACGATGAGTCGAAGGCTTTCGCAATTCGGCTAGGGATGCACGAGTCTGAACCGGACTGCTACATCGCAGACCTGCCGACGCTGCTGAATAAAATAGGATGCAGCAGCCGGGCATGAAGCTGACCGGCTTAGGCAAACACAACTGAATCCAAGGAAAAGATCGCTGCACACCTCTGGCCCCTGATTGGGCCTTTGGCAGTACCAGGGCGGCTTTTCGCGTCCACTGAACGAGGAACGCACTATGGCTCTCACCCTGCTGGAACAATCGCTGATCGACAATGCCCGAACGCATCAGGAAGCGCTGGCTGCCCACTACCCCAAGCATCAAGCGGGGCAGTCCAATGACGATGACCATTCTGAATATCTCATGCACTCGGGCGCACTCACCGATCTAGTATCGCTCACGCATCACAAAAGCGGATTGAGCGAGGAAGCTTCCGAGCAAATGCGACAGATCGAGGCTGAAAACATTGCGACGTTCAAGCTCCATTTTCCGGTAGAAGCTCCACCGCAGCACGTCGATTTTCGGTTCCCAGACGGGCATACCGAAAGTGTTGATGTATCGAAGCACGAGCGTATTCTCGAACTAGGCGGCTTTGCCCCAAAAGTATAGGAATTTCCCGCAGCACCACAGCCCCGCCAGTCGGGGCTACGTCAGTAAGAGAGGCGCGGTTTTCGCGCCCGTCAAGCTGAGGCAAAAACATGGAATTGACCAACCTCGAAAAAAGTCTGATTGCCCTTGCTGAGCAGGAGCTGGACGGTATCACCATCGAAGCACAAGACGGTCGCAATGAAGCCGCTTTGCAGCGCTATCACGCAGTCAAGACGTTGGTTGGCTTGCTTGATTTGGACAATTGCGGTTTGAGTGCCCCTGCGGCCCAGGTACTTCTTCGGATCGGTGTCGATGCTGACAAGGCTGTTGCTGACGAAATCCAGAGTTGAAGGAAATTCCCGTAGCACCATAGCCCCGCCAGTCGGGGCTAAGCCCGTAGGAGAGGGACGATTTTCGTTCCCAGGATCGAGTAGGAAAAAATGTGGAACTGACAAACGCTGCGCGAGCGGTCACTGATATCGCCTACTCGGTCATATGCGAAATGCTCGGGCCTGGGTTGGACAATCTGACAAATGCCAAAATCGAACTGAAGCATAAGCCGAATGAAGGTAAGTCTCTAATCGAAGTGCGTTGCCAGCAGGATGCGGAGAGGGAAGGGAAAACCCTCGTTCTCAGGCTCCAATTCCTTCACGACGCCAGACAGATGCAAATCCCGAATATTTTGATGCCGGAGATCATGACACATCAGCGTCTCGGGAAGAGGTTAATCGGGGCGTTGTACCGAGTTGCAGCCGCTAACGATTACCTGCTGCTGGTCGTCGATATGGTTCCATCTTTTCATGATCGTTTGTTATTGCGAGGGGCTACGCCGGTCGATGAGGAAACGGTCCTGATCACCGCGAACACGGATCTGGAAGGCGATGTCGGAAGCCCCAAAATCACTGCCGGAGAGGATGACGAACACTTCGATATCTTCGCTTGGATGAAAGGTGCAGCGAAGAACACGACGGGCAACAACGCCGAATAAGCAGGAAAATTCGCCCAGGTGCAAAGACGACATGGCCCGTGACGGGTTCTATCGTTACGGCGCAAATTGCCAGGCGGAGTCAGCGCCGAACTTCGACGCGCCGAAAGCCATGCTGGTGAAAGCATTCGACCTCGAAACCGGGATCGATGGTCCGCGCCGCCCCCTCGAAATGTGAAGGAAAATCGCCCTTGCTCCGCTGTCGTGATGGCATGCTTTGTTTGACCAAACTTCAAGGAGGCCACGGCCATGAGCGGAGCAAAACGATTTTATGCCTCAATCGATGGGGAACAGGTAGAAGGTTGGGTTGGTAAGGATAAGGGGGGCTTCCGCGCAAGTGCGGACTTCCGAGGTAAGCCCGTCGCGGTTCGGGGAGACTCGGAGTCTGAGGCCATTCGCAAATGGCATGACAAAGCCAACCATATGGCAAATGAGTAGGAAAAATGCACCATGATGACTGAAGCCGAATGGGCAGAGCTGAAAGAACGGCGTATGGCGTCGATTCGCACCAGTATCGAAACCTTGCGCGTCAACGCCGAGCCGAAGTTGCGCCGCTACCGGTTCGGCAAGCTGAAAGGGCAGATCTATGAACTGCGCATTGTCGGTCTGTTCACCCAGGCGGAAGCGATGGAGCTGGGGCGGGCCACCGACAAGGCCCGGCAGGAGGCCTGGGAGGCAACGCCTGATACCGCTCAAGCGAAGTAACCCCACTACGCATAACGAACCATTTGTTCGAGGAAAATCGCTGTGCCATCAGCCCGCCTCTGTTGCGGGCTTTGCAATAGGAACAGGGTGCTTTCGGCCCTCATGATCGAGCAGGGAACAGATATGAGCACCACACCAAAAAAATCTTTCAGCTTCGGGCGGAGCCTGAGGACCATCCATCTTTTACACAGTTTTGACGTGCTGGATGAATTCCACTCGCTGCTGCACCCGCTGCAAGTCAGAGCGAGAAACACCTTCGTGAACAGTATGAAGGATTGAGCGCGGATAGCTTCGAGAACGAAGGCGAAATGGAGGCCTACCAGTCTTTCCTCGAGGATGATTTTTACCAACTAGGTGAAGCTAAGAAGCTCGGTCATGCACTCGCGATCAGTGGTCTATATCGACAAGTCGAGACACACATAAAGCGTGTGCTTGGATCAACGTTTCCAGACATCGGTCAAAAGAAGATCGGTAAAATTCTTCTTGGCGTACCCCAGTTAGAAATTGACGGTTCCCAAGCTCGTAGGCTTCGAGGCGGTGGATGAGTTGAGAATGCTCAACAACCTGATCAAACACGCCGGGTCAAAGGCTGACGCGGATCTGGCGAACAAGTATCCGGTATGGGTTAAAAACGCCGAGCTCCTCGACCTCGACAAAGCTCACGAGCGCCTGAAGCCGTTGGTAAAACAGTATATGCGCGCCTTTGTAATCGAGGCCCATGACCGCTCAACTGCTTTCGAAACCGCACCTGCAAAGACAGTTACTGGTTTTTCCAAACGCATCTGATGCTAGCTTACCCGTGATCGGATAACGGAAAATCCTTCCCAGGTGCATGCCAAGCCCAGCCGTCAAACGCTGGGCAGCGGCAGTAGAAGAGGCGCGGTTTTCGCGTCCCGCAAATGACAGGGAATCAACATGGCCACCGGGGTTACCAGTGAGTTTGCTATTCATGCCCAGACAATCTTGCAGCAACCGCCACTGCAAGCGTTCGTATTGCACCTTTGGAACGCCCAAAAATATCCGTTCGACATAGGCTCTCAGCTACGTGCGATGGATGCCAGAAATTACAATTTTATGCTGACGTTGCTTTCTGCGTTCAGACGTAATGGACCAGATGATCGATCGTTCCAGGACCTAGCTCAAAAATTGGCCGAAAGTCGATAGGAAAAGACTGCCACTCACTGCCCGCGCTTGCGGACTTCGGCAGTAGGAGAGGCGCAATTTTCGAGTCCGCGAAATCGTTGAGGGTCAGCGGCAGATGAACCAGCTCGAAAAAACCATTGTTGACTCAGCGCGTACCCAGCTCATTGAGCTACGGCACGCTCTGGCGGAGTCGGAAGGGTTTGAACATGGCAGATGAACTGGATGATCTGAGCGCCGACGAACTGGCGATTATTGACCTCAAGTCCTTGACCCCGGAACTGGCAAAGCAGATTGTACTTTTCCGCAAATACGATGAAGGGGAGCTGACTGCCCGTGAGTATTTGCAAGCAGTGGCATCCCTTCGATCAAATCGACCCAGTGGCAGCGTGCCAGATTCGGCCCCTGCGAAAAAGCTGACTGGCTTAGTTCCTATAGCAGCGATTGCCGCTATTGCCTTCGCTGTTGGTCTAGCAGTGGGGCCGTGGGCTTCAAAGAAGGTCTACGGATATTCCTCTGCGGAAGAGTGCCTGCTTGATACGAAGAATCGTTATCAGGCGAGCGCATGTGACGAATTGTTTCCACGAACAGCCAAGTAGACGCTGAACACTATCGGGGCGATAGGCTGAAAATTAGGCTCAAGTAATCACGGAAACGCCGCTCCACGGCCAGCCCGCCAATGTGCAGGCTAAGCCCGTAGGAGAGGACCACTTTCGCGTCCACGTTTACAAGGGGATCAGCATTATGAGCACTGCTACCTGCCGCATCTGCGGGCTTCTTTATGTGTCTTCTTTGATAGAGGATCAAAAAACTCACGCTGCTATTCATAAAAAGCTAGCAAGCGGTTCACAGCCGCAGAAGGTTCGGGACTTTTCCAAAGCCTTTGGCTGGGCGGTAGCTCATAACGATGGCGGTCTTGAGCGAATGAAAGATCAGCATGACCCTGAACTCGGTAAGCTGGTAGTCGCATTTTCTTGGTGGAGTCGCGCTCTTTCGAATGGTGTCCAGGTGAGGGACTTTGACAGTTACATGGAGGCTCACCTTGCATTTGCCGATTCACTCGTCAGTGGTATAGACGTGGATAAAACCAGCGCAGCGATCAAAAAATGGGAAAGGTTCGCAGGCTGATCACCAGCTAGAGGAAACCACGGCTATGACCATGCGCACGTATGAATACTTTGCTTGCCCCAACGGCCACCAGGGCGAAGAGAAAACCACCGAGAACGATCAGCCATATTCGAAGTGCTGGGAGAGTATTTCGATCAAGGGCCTCAGAAACGGGCTAGATGACAGCTATTTATGCGAAGTGTGCGGGTTACTGATGTCTCGCGTCCCGAAGCCATCCGCATAGGAAACGACCATGCCATTCCCAAAGATCCACCAGCACAATTCACACGTCACGGCTGATCCGATCATGTCGGACTACGTTCGCGAGCAGTAGCAACGGCTCCATATCGAATGGCTTACTCATGTTCGACTACCAATGTAAGTCGATAACAGGTCGATACGGCCGAGCCCAACTCGTAGCTGATTTGCACTCGGGCATCCTGATCTAGGCGTCGGTCGAGTTGGTAGCAACGGCCACCGTTGATGGGCGCGAGATGATGAGTGATCTGCTCATAGCGTTCGCACGCATAGGCGATCCGAAGTTCGTGGAAGCCTTTGAGGTTGTGCGAATGGAGGATCTCTCGTGCGGGGCGGATGATTTGCCGTTGTAAATCGACATAGCTTTCGTTCGGTGCAAGCAGGTTGCGGCTACCGTTGGGCGAAACCTGTTCGGCAAATTTCAGCGCGTCATGAATTGGATCATTTACCGTGATCCAACGAAGCGCCGACGCACGTGAACGGCCACCTTGAATGCCATCTAGGATGTTGAGTTTGCCGCAGTGTTCGGTCTCATGTTTTAGGCGCGGTAGATCGGCCAAAATGGCCTCGCGCAAGCGCATGCCGGTGGCTCGCGCCAACTGAACGATAGCCGCCGCACGCGGCATTTGGTGTTCGCAGAGCACGTCGACGATCCGCTTAACCTGTTCGTGGTCTTGGCCTTGCGGCATCGAGCGACGAACACTGGTGCGCCGCATTCCCACGGCCATACTCGGACTCGGCACCTTCACAGACTGATCGCCGCGAAGCGCCGCCATAGTCCGGTTCACGCTGGACAACCGGTTTTGCGCAGTAGCGATGCCGATAGCGCCTTGTTCAACTTGTTGGCGCAGATGCTCTGCGTAGTCCAGCAAGGTCTGCCGATCTATCTGTCGCGCATTGTTAAATCCCGGCCCATTCTCCGAACGACACCAGCGGACAAACGCCTGCCAGCGATCACTGTGCGCCTTGACCGTGGCGTAATGTCCTCCGCCAAAAAAATCGCGCAAGGCTTTCGGTCCGGCATAACTCAGTTGTCGGCCATAGCCAAAATTGCGCCCGTCTCTTCTACCAACCAATGCCATGATCAAACTCCTCTCGAAGCCAAACACCTGTGAGGGTTGTCCACTAACGCGGGACTGGCGGTTCCTTACGACCGGGAGCTTGGGCCTCTCATGAGCTGGCCTCCTGAACACTTCCGCAGATAAGCATTCGTGTCGCACTCAGAGATATTTTTTGAATGTCGCCGCTGTGATGGCCATGGCCACCCCGAGCATCACGGCGCAAGGCACAAAAACAACCATGGGATTGAGCGAAAAGGGCAGAGACAGGTAAAGGATCCAGGGCACGATCAGCAGTGGGATGACCGCTCGCTTGGCCCGGTGATAGACAAAACTGCTTTCGCGCCCGGCTCCAAATTTTCGTAGGTCGCGGCGCATCAGGCCGTCGATAAAACCGGTGAACATGGCCAGCAGAAACAGGGGAGTCGCCAAGGCCAAAATGGTCAGGCGCACCACAAAGGTGAAGCTGACATACACCGCCGCCAGCACAAAGTCCTCAATACTCACATACAGTTGATTGATCCAGCCCCAGAAACCCTTGCCCTGGCTCGACACCCGCGCCTGCTGTGCAAAGTCCGCAAAACCGGTCTGGACCAACAACCACTGCTGGAGGAAATCCAGCCACTGGAAAACCGTCTGCCCAGGCTGCTGGAGGATCAGTGAGGATTTGAAGTGCTCACTGAGCCAGCCCAGTTCGCTGCTCAGCATCGCCTGACTGTGTCGCCAGCCTTGATCACCCCAGAACAGCAGCAGACCGGCCCACTCGATCAGAATCGAGAACAGCAACGAGGCGATCAGCAAACCGATGACGTGCAGGACCAGGTTAATCGCCGAGACGATTAGCCCTGGGCGCTGGATGGGTTGCGGTGGAGGGTTCTGAGCTGAACTCATCCCCCCAGACTCCGTGAGGCGCGTTGGGCCGACATCGTTATGGGACCTCCTGAGTAGGCCCACTCGTGTCCACCGCTACAGAGGGGCGTGGAGGCGTAACCCGATCTGGATCGAAGTCGAGCGTCGGGCCGCCGCCACTTGCACTCCACCAGTGACCCGCCTGTTCGTTGTAGCTGGCGCGCATCCGCTGAGTGAGTTCCTGCAGGTCCTTGGGCATGGCATCGTCGTTGGAGGGTTTTGGCAACGGCATGCGGACTTTCCAGAGCTGGCCACCGGCCTGGAAGGAGAACATCTGTCCCTTGGGTAGACTGACGATATGCGCAGGCTCGATCAGCGGCACACTGGTGCTGCTGACACGATCCTGCGAGGAGGAGGTGAAATCCGTGTTGGCTTCAGGATCGGAGGTGTCGGTGGCACCCGATACCAGGGTTTTGGTCAGCACGTTGATCTTGGGTAACTGTTGGGTGAGCAATTCGGCGGTGGCGGTTTCGCGCACCCTAAGCATCTGCAGGGTGTTGAAATTACCGATGACCTGGCCGGCTTTGGCCCGGTTGCCGATACGTGCTTCGATATCGCTGAGGGTCTGGGTGTACGCCGTCACCTGGATACCCGCGCCACCACCCTTGTTGATCAGCGGGATGAATTCATCACCCATCAACTCGTTGAACTCATCGGCGTGGAGGTTGATCGGCAACTTGTCACTGTAGTTACCCGATTTGGGCAGGCCATGGTCGATGCCGTGTTTGTAGATGTGTCCGGCGACCGAGACCAGGTCGGCGAACATGGAGTTGCCCACAGCGGCGGCCACCTCGGCATCGGTCAGCGCGTCCAGGCCGACATAAACGATGCCGCGTTTCCGGATGACCTGCATCCAGTCGAAGATTGGTCGCGGGTCGTCCAGGTCGGTGTAGTTCGGGGCCAGCAACTGGGCGGTCTTGCCAGTGGTGAGTTTCTCCAGCAGCGGCAGTAGCGAGGCGACAATCTTGTCGAAGTAGGTTCGGTCGTAACGCACCGCCGAGCGCAACCCATCCAGCACCGGGTCAAAGACCCGCTTCACCGCCAGGTACTGCTCGATGGTCACCACACGCTTTTCGCGGCCGACCATATGCCGCGGAATGTTCTTCTCGGTGAATTTGCCTTCAAGCTGGACGATCACTTCCCAGGCTTTCGGATCGGTCTTTGCGAAGAACTGCTGGGCGTACTCGATGAACAGCGCGTCGATATTGACCACATGGCGCTGGATCTGCAGGTAGTCCGGACGTCGGCCCAGCTCGATCAGGGCGCGGGCGATGATGTTGACGAAACGCCAGGCGAACTCGCGAAAGGCCGCGGAGTTGCCTTCACCGCTAAGCTGCCCGGCGATACGCGACGCCACTTCCGAGATGCGCCCGAAGCGTCCCACCGCATTGTATCGAGCGGAGATCTCCGGCCAGCCTAGATGGAAAACATAAAACCCCTTATCCCGACCGGCCCGCTTGGCTTCAACGTACATCCGTTTGAGCAGGTCGGCATCGCCCTTCGGATCGAAGACGATGACCACCTCATGTTCGATGCGATGAATGTCCTGGGTGATGTACACCTCGGCGAGCCGGGTCTTGCCGACACGGGTAGTGCCGAGCACCAGGGTGTGTCCGACCCGTTCGCCCAGCGGCAGACTGACTTCCGTTTCATCGGGCTCGACCCCATGCAATAGTGGCGAGCCACCTACCGGGGGCAAAGGCCGCAACGGATTGAAGGCACTGTCCCAGGCCGTGACACGGGCCAGTATCGAGAGTGGAAACGGTGCATGCTCCAGGCGCCGTTCGAGTCCACGGGCCAGGCGGTAGCTGGTCGGTTGGTCGACATAGTGGGCGACCGCCGGATCCTGGGCCTCGACCAAGCGCTGGGTGTGCAGGCGGGTCCAGCGAAAGCCTTGGCCCATGAACAGACGCTTGCGGCTGACCGGAATCTGCCGACTGGTCAGCTCGTAGCGGGGCAGCCGACGGATATTGCGCCGATAACGCAGCACCTCCCAAGCTTGTCTCAGCCGGATAAGGCCGAACAGGGCATAGGCCAGCGCTGCAACCAGACCGATCTCGGGTGACAGGGCCACAGCCCAGGGCGAGTACACGCACAACACCGCGGCAGCGACGCAGATTGTTACGGTGTACAACTCCACCGCTGGCCGGAGCTTGGACTCCATCGCATGCTCGGCCATGACTTGGACTCATTGTTCCAATGAGGTAGCGGTGATCAAGACGGGGTAGTGCTCAATCTGCAGGCGGGTGGCGATGTCGTTGCCGTTGACCGGCAGGATGGTGATGTCCGGAGCGGCTGCTCGAATTCGGGCCAAAGCTTCGGTATCGGTTACTTCAACCGCTAGACCGGCTGCGCCCATTTCCTGCAGTTGAGTCGCGCGCTGAAGCAACCAAGCCAGTGACTGGGGGTCGTCACCGACCAGAAAGAAGGGCCGCAAGCCGGGCATGTTCAGGGCGCGAGACGTGATTTGGCCGGGGCTCAAGTGAGAGCTGCGGACGGGGAGTATCCAGGCTTCATCGGCAAACGTGGACAGGTCCGCATGCATGGCCCGATCAGGTTGGGTGTTGTTGCTTATGGGCGACCTGGCAACCTGAAAATGGGGGCGGGTGAAGTCGCTAGGCTGATCCCCGGCTACGGTCAGTTCCGGCTGGGCGAGAGGTGCCAAGAGCAGGATGAAATAACAGGTAAGGGGGATTCGCTTCATGGCGGTGTGCCTTGTTCGAAAGAAACCATCAGTCGTTCAAGTTGCCGGGAAAAACCTGCTCGGTAACGTGCGGCCGCCGCTCCTCCCGCCGGGCGGTGATAGCGTCCGGCCGCTGACATCCAATCACCGGTGGTGGCGTGATGCTCATGCAGCAGTGCGGCAGTGACGGCGAGATTTTGGTAGGGGTCGAGGGCTTCACAGGGGCTGGAAAAGCGTTGTCCGTGGTAACCCAGGTTGGTTTGCCCGAGTCCAGCATCGACCCGCTTGGCGTCTTGTCGGGCTAGCGCCTGAAGCAAGGCCTTACAGGCGGCCTGGCGAGTGGCGAAGCGGTAAGGTGTTCCGGCGATGTTCAGCGTCCAGGGCCAAGGCAGCAGTCGACCACGGACGCGGATACCACTCTCCCGCAGAGCAATCGCGAACAGCACGGTAGAAGGGATGTCGGCGTCATGCGCCGCTAGTTGGTAGGCCGGCGGCGGAAGTTCGTCAGCCTGGACGGCGAGTATCGTCAGCAGGAGCGCAATAGCACTCAGTCGAGGCGTTGCCATTGTCCATTCACCTGTTGAAATGTGGCAGGCAATGGCCCCGGGGCCCCCAGGCTGAACCAGCGACCACGGTCATGGTTCAGGGTGATCTGCCGGTGTTGAACCTTGACTGGGTCGATGTCGGCTTGCCGGGCCCAGCGACGGACGCGTTCATCCGCGCCTTGGCTGCCCACCAGGTAGATATCGAACGCCGTGTCACTGCTTTGCAGACGCTGCGCTTTGGCGGTGCACGCTGGGCAATGGTCTTCGACAAACAGAGCTTGGCGCGGCGCGACCGCTGAGCTGGTAGGGGATGGGGATGCCATGTCCTGGATCGGCAGCAGCCCGGGAAACAGCTTGGCCCAGGCGGCGGTGTAAGCGTTCTGGTAGGCCAGTTCGCGCTCGGCGCGTTTGGCTTCCAGCGCTACCTGTAGTTCTGCATAGCGCTGGCGCTCTTGCTCGGTTTCGGCCTCGACTCCGAGTGCGGTCAAGGGGTCGAGGTTCGGGCTCCAGAAGCCGCGCGGGCCGGCTTGGATCTGTTCGAAACGCGTCCACTCCTGCTCGGTCAGACCCCAGTTCGCAGCCTGTTCCACGTGAGAGCGCGCCAAGGGAGCGGACTGCACGTCCTGGATCCGTGACTGTGTCGTCATGGGATTGCCCATCGCTGCTCCTGTGCTCAGTAGCGAAACGATACAGGCGACTGCGGGCAGTTGCGCTCTGTTCATGATTGCGTCTCAAGGGAGGTGAACGGTCTGGTCTGGCTGAGCCGCCACTGCGAAGATGGCTGAGTTCGGCTCCAGCACTTTCAACTGCCAGGCGCCCAATTGCTCGCCGCTATGCAGCAGCCGAACATCCATGAGCGAGCGACTGTCATGAGGTGCGACCGCCAGAAAACGTTCACCTCCGCGGGACTCGACACTGAACACTGAGAACGGTGGCGAGAGTGGCGCGGGCTTGGGGCGAGCCGTCTGTTTTGGCTTGGTCACGGACGGCGTCGGTGGTGAGGTTGATGGCGGACTCTTAAGCTCCAGAAACTGCTGCTCGATGTGCTCAAGGCGTGCACGTAGCGCTGTCATGTCGGCTGCGGTGGCGCGGGCTGCCAGACCATCGCGCAGTTCCTGTATCTCTTGCGCCCATTGATCCAGCATCGGATCGAAGGTATTGGCCTGTTGCTCACCGGTATCAACCATCTGCTTCAGGTCCTTCAGCGCGTACTGCAGTTTCTCCTGTGCATCCTTGAGCGCGTTTGAATCACGTTGCAGGGTGCCCAGGGTTTGTTGGTATTGCGTGTTCATGTGCTGCAGTTCGGCCACGCGCTGATACTGGTTATACAAACCGCCGCTCAGCCCCGCGATCGCTAGGCAAAGTAAGCCGACAATGAGGGTTTGAAACGTTGAGGCTTTCATGGACGCGCCTCCAACTGAAGGGGCGAGGCTGGTGTGATTAGCGCGACGCCGGCATCCGTTTTCTGCTGTTCGAAACAGACCGAACGGCTGACTTCATCGGTCGTGAGTTGCCAGACGGGGCCTGCCAGCACTTGTAGCGCGTTGCGCAACGGGATTGGGCCAAGCCGGTAATGAGCTGCGGGCAGAGGCCGGGTAAACAGCACCTTCACCGCCGCGGAAACAGGACAGAGCGAATAGCCCGAGCGCTGCAATACGTACTGCAATGCATCCTGCACTAAAGGGCTCAGGCTGGACGGGATGTTCACGTCAATGATTTGGGCCAGAAGATCGCGTTGTTCCGTGGTGGGCTCGGTGCTGACCAGTGTGTAGCGGCCATAACGAAGCTCTGCCGGATGGCTTTCTTCGGCTGTGCCCCTCGAGTGCTGGGCCCGATTGGAGCCACTGTCGATTTCTGTATCGGTCGGCAAAGTATTGGGGATTTGCGCGGTGCATGCGCTCAGCAAACCCAGCAGGCAGACAGGCGTGAAAAAACGCTCCATGGAAAAAACCTCATGTCAGATTCAGTGCAGAACCTGACATGAGGTGAAGGAGCGATTCAGTGAGAAAGTTGATTCAAGACGGGTCGTGTTAAAGCCGAACACGTTGCTATTCATCAAAAATGGCGAGTCCATCCAAGACGGCAGCGTCGGGGTCGAAGATCAACAATCGGACATCCGCCAATGCCGCCAGATACAGGACGTTGACCAAAGCTTCCGGCGTGCCGGCGTCGAGCTGCTCTTGTCTCAGGCTTGAATATGGCTGGCTCTCAATGTTCAGCAGGTTGTCGTCCGTCCATGGCGTGCCGATTAGTTTGCAACCGATGCCGCCGCAGTCTGGCAACGTGAACAGCTCGAACAAGAGGCCAGTTTGCCTCGGAGCCGAGTGACTGACCCACGCCTCCAGACACAGCATCGCTTCATCGGGAAGGTGTGCGGTACTGATCTCCCTGGCTCGACTGTAGTGTCCCGTTTCGAAGTTCAAGCGATGGACCATGGCTTGGGCTTCTTCCAGGGAGTACAGGTCGCCGACGTGATGCCGCTCGCTGAGCACTTCTCCCATCACGGCGTAGATCACTTGGCGCACCAGGCCGGTGGATTGGCAGCGTTCATCCAACTCCTCCGGAATGGATTGGCCTTCGCTGATCAAGGCGAAATCGTCATTGAACAGGCAGGGGAACAGCTGCAGCTCATCGTCGGGCAGATGGGTCTGTGAGTCGTGTATGGGTCGAAAGCAGGGAGGGCAGTCATCATCGTAGGTGATCAGTAGCAGTCGTTCGATACGCAGGTTGTCATAGCCGCGAGCAAGTGGGTTTGAGGCCGTCAGCGTAGCTTGGGCTTGGGGGGCGGGGTTCATGAGAGTTCTCCAAATGAAAATGAACAAGGCACCCGAAGGCGCCTATGAGGGTTAAAGCCAGCCGTATTCGGCAAGGGAAAGTGGACGACCTTCACCCATGATGAAGTGATCCAGTACGCGCACTTCGATCAAGGCCAAGGCCTCTTTCAACCGTGCGGTCAAGACGCGATCCGCCTGGCTGGGTTCTGTACACCCTGAGGGGTGGTTATGAACAAAAATGGCGGCCGCGGCGTTATGCGCTAGGGAACGCTTAACGACTTGGCGGGGGTAAACGCTGGCGCCATCAATGCTGCCGTGAAAGAGGACTTCGAACGCCAACACCCGGTGTTTGGCATCGAGAAATATCACACCGAAGACTTCATGCTCTTGTTGCACAAGATGCAGTTTTAGGTATGAGGCCACAGCGTCAGGCGACGTCAGATTAGGGCCGCGGGCGAACAGCCGACGATCCAGAATATGCAGCGCTTCGTCGATCAGCTGGTTTTCTTGGACAATGCGATCAGCCTCGAAATCCGAGGTTTCAATCAGCGTGAGTGGGATGCTCATGGTGGTACCTCCGAAGGGAACAATCAGGGGTACACGCCCGAGGGGAGTGGTGTCCCCGAGGTGGATAGAGTGTCGCGGGCGATAGCCGATGGCGCGCTATTTACAGCCGAGTGAATCGGTGGCGTTGACCGTGTAGGTGTGAACCACAACTGTCGCAGTGCAATGGGGAAAAGGCTTTTATGCCCCAGCCGGCTTCGGGATCGAAGTCGGCACTGATGGGCATTAACCGAATCAGTCCACGATGGATGCGGGCGATGCGCTTCTCGATTTCATCCATCGTGTAGTAGAGCGATAACGTGCTGTAGTCCTCGTACGCCACAGCGAACAGGCAGTCGTCGCATAGCCAGAAGGATTCCATGTCGGTTCTCCTGTGCTGGTTGAGGAAAAGGCGCTCGAGGGAGCGCCTTGATGCGGAACATCGTGGCCTGTTCAGATGGACTGAACGGTACGGGTAGCATCACGGCGAGCCGTGCGGGGAGTGGGTGGAGAGTCAGGTTCAACCCGAGCCTCTGTTGGGTTGTCGATCTCCTCAGCTTCGGCATCAGCCGATGGTGGGGATGACTCACTGGTGGGCACTTGCTCAGCAGGTGCTGTTGCTTCCTGCCTGGCGGGCACTTTGTACTCGAACGTGCCGTCGATCTTGATCCAGTCGATGAACAGCAAACGACCTTTCAGACTGGCGCCCGGTTGACCTTGTTTATCGCCTTTCTCATAGAGAAACGGATTGATCCACAGATCGCCGATACGGAACGACAGCATGACCTTTTTCTCGGCGTTGACGGCGTCCATATAGAGACGAATCAAGCGTTCGGCTTCGCCCCCCGCGACTTTGCAGTCGAAGCGGGTGTACTCGACCGCATCGGTGGCACCGTGCAAGGCTGCAATATCGCAGGCCATGAACGGCTGGCCGCGGCGGACTTGGACTTCTCGAACACGGTTGAGGTAGCCGATACCGACAGTGTGCAGATTGAAGTAAGTGGGCGCTTCTTGGGAGTGGTTGGCGTGGGCCATGGTGGTTCTCCTGTTTCAAGGGAAAACGGCGACGCACAGTCCCTGATGGGGAAGTGAGCCCCCGTCAGGGTGGGTGAAGTGAAGGCGAGCGATGAACGACTTGCCACCGGTAAGCCGATGGCAAGCAAGACGATGCGTCTGGAGAAATAACGGTGTAGCTGAGGCGCGTCTGCGGAAGTGATCCGCAGGTATGGAGTAGTGGGCATTCATCACCGCTGAAGCGGTAACCGTGCGAGCTTCCGAACGCTGATCGCACTTGGGTAAACCACCACGAGCGTGGCGTAGCCTTGAAGGTTCTGGCTACCTGGGCTGGGCTGTCAACGATAGCGAACCACGCCCTTTGTATAAGCCTGTCTCAGGCGAGCGTCAAGACGCTGCAGCCCAGTTTTTTATGGACGGAATTCAGTGGAAAACTCTGGAATGAAGAACATGAAGAGTGGGCCTGGCTGGGTGCCAGGCGAGGAAGAGAAAAGCCACCTTTGACGGTCTAGCGCAGTCGACAAACTCCTCGCAAAGCCTGGTTTAATTGCGCCATGATTCGCCAACCGACCCTTGTCGTGGCCTGGGTCGGAACCTGCTGGCACGCATCCGCGCACAAAGGGTGTCCAGTGTTTCCCCGGCGGACCCCGGGACTGAATACGATCGCCGAGGCGGATGACCGCTATTGCCTGGTAGAGGCAACAGTGGTCATCCACCACGGTGATCAGGTCGAGCACAAAACGGGAATGAAATCCTGCAGAAGAGAAGGCTCCGAACTCAAGGAGTCCGACCGAGCTACCCGGAGCGAATCGGTCTTGGGTCGCTGTTGGCGATGATCCTGAAGCACTACAGCAGAGAGGGTGGGGCGACGTCAAGGCAGAGGGTCTCCCTCAGAGCCCCCTATCGAATACGAGTAAAGGTTACTTACTGCCGAGATGAGCGGCTAATTGTTCGACGGTAGCCAGGATAAAGGCTCGGTCGCGTTCTTTTAGACCGCTCAGCAAGCCCGCTATCATCTGGCCTTGGTCATGGGGGCGATTGCTCGACTCCGTCAGCAGTTCATCCATCCGGCAGTCGAAAATATCCGCCAGTTGCATCAGCTTGACCACGGAAAGCTCCACTACACCCCGTTCCAGGCGCGAGATGGCTTCACTGCCGATCCCCAGGCGTTCAGCCACCTCTTCCTGGGTCAGATTACGCTCGGTCCGGTGCTTCGCGATCATGCGCCCTATTTGGGCTTGGGTTGGATGTTTATGTGCCAAGTGATGAGTTCTCCAGTTCAACCCGAATGGTTGAGCAAAGACCCATTGACATGAACATCCTTGACGGTTGAGTATTGACTTATTAGGTTGATATATTGACTGAAATCGCTGTGTATCGCGACGTGGGTTTTATTCCTCCAGGAATCAGAGCCCGAAGTGACCAGTGAAAATGAACGGTCCGATAGGACCAAATGGAGGAACGGTTGAGCATGGAAGAGGAGAGCAAGAACGTTATGGATCTGATCTGGGATCGAACACTGGAGCTGTTCATCAGGATCCATGATTACCCTGAGAACCCCGAACACTTCGACAGCCTTGTTCATTGGCTCAACGAAAATCCTGCGCACCTGAAAGCATTCAACGAACTGGGGCAGATATGGATTTCGACAGGCATCGCCTTGGCCCGTGAAATCGGAGAGCCGCTAAGCGACTTAGAGAGGGATCAGCCGCCGTTGATGATGCACTGACCAGTACTTCGTCCCCAATCTCATGTTGATCTCCAATGGTGCGTCAGGGGAGACACGTACCTTTGCTGATCGGCACAGTACCCTTGCAGTCGGGGTAGTGGGAGCATGACCAGAACGGCCCTGATTTACCCTTACGCCTGAGCATTGAGGCGTCGCAAGTGGGGCAGGCCGGACCGGCTTCGACAGGCATGGCTAAAGTAAGTGAGCCGCAGCGTGCGACCAGTTGCGCAATCCAACTCGCCTGCTTGGCGACGAATTCAGCCAGAGTCAGACGTCCTGCTTCGATTTCGTCCAGAGCCTGCTCCCAGATCGCGGTCATACCCGGATCTGCGATGGCAGCGGGTACCGCTTCAATCAGGGTATGGGCCGCCGCGGAGGCCATTAAGGCGCGTTTTTTCTTCAGCAAATAACCGCGATCAATCAACCCCTTGATGATGCCGGCTCGCGTGGCTTCGGTACCGATTCCGGTGGTGTCTCGCAGTTTCTGTTTCAGGCGTGGGTCGTTGACCAGTTTGGCCACGTTTTTCATCGCCTTGATCAGATCGCCCTCGGTGAGCGGTTTGGGAGCGGCAGTGCGCATGGACTTGAGTTCGACGTCGTCCATTGCGCACTGAGTACCCTGTTGCAGGACGGGCAAGACTTGGGACTTGTGACTGGGCTCATCCTCCTCGGTGTTTTCGCAGAGCAAGCCTTTCCAGCCCTGGACCAGGATCTGTTTGCCAACCGCGGTCAATCGTTCTTTGCCACACTCCAGTTCAACCTGAGTTCGATCAAACTCATGATGCGGAAGAAATTGCGTGAGGTAGTGGCTACGGATCAGTTCATAGACATTGCGCTCTTGCTCAGACATTCGCGCAAGGTTCGTCGGCTCGGTGGTGGGGATGATGCCGTGGTGCGCGGTGACCTTGGCGTCGTTCCAGGCCCGTGAGCGCAACGATCGATCGAGGCTTTCGAGTGCGGACCGCAGTGCGGGATCCGCTTTGAGCAGGGCATCGAATACCGCGGGTACCTCGTTGAACATACTCTCTGGCAAATAGCGGCAATCGCTGCGCGGGTAGGTGGTGGCTTTGTGGGTTTCATACAGAGCCTGGGCGATGTTCAGGGTTTCCTGCGCGCCGAGCCCCAGCTTGCGTGAGCAGACTTCTTGCAGGGTGCTCAGGTCGAAGGGCAGAGGCGGCGCTTCGCGGAAATGCTCCGTCTGCAGCGAGAGTACTGTGGCGGTCTTACCGTCAGTGATTGTTTGGACAGCCTGACGGGCAAGCGCCTGCTGCAGGCAACGACCGGCCTCATCTTGTCCTGAGCTGGGTGGTGACCACGACGCAATGAAGGGTTGCCCCATTGCGGACAGGTGCACCTCCACGTCCCAGTAGGGCACCGAGACGAAGCTGGCAATCGCACGATCCCGATCGACCACCAGACGTAAAGTGGGTGTCTGGACGCGTCCGACCGACAGTACGCCATCGTAGCCCGCCCGCCGACCGAGAAGGGTAAACAAGCGACTCAGGTTCATGCCGATCAGCCAGTCGGCGCGGCTGCGGGCGAGGGCTGAGTGGTAGAGCGGAAAGGTCTCCTGTCCAGACTTCAGCGAGGACAGTGCTTTGCGAATCGAGGCCTCGTTGAGTGCGGACAACCAGAGGCGCTGAACGGGGCCTTGATACTGGCAGAGCTCCAGTAACTCACGGGCAATCATTTCACCTTCGCGGTCGGCGTCGGTCGCGATGACGACGGTGGTGGCTTCGCTGAGCAGGCGCTTGATGACATTGAACTGTGCCGCAGTCTTGGGTTTGACCTCGACCTGCCACTGCGTGGGAATGATCGGAAGATGATCCAACGACCAACACTTGAATTGCTCGCCATAGGCTTCAGGCGGTGCTGTTTCCAGCAGGTGGCCGATACACCAGGTGACGGTCGTCTCTGTGCTGGTCAGGCAACCATTACCACGCCGAGTGACCCCGAGTACCTTGGCGATGTCCCGACCCTGGGACGGTTTCTCGCAGAGGAAGAGGCGCATAGAACTGCTCCAGATTGAGTTCGGAGCAGCGTGGTTGCAAACAGCAGTGGTGGGATATGAGAAACCTGAATGACAGGTTCCTCATATTAGTCGGTGAGGGCAGGCTTGAGATCCGAGGCTGCTACTCCCTTTTAGCGTGGGCGACAGGGTGGGTCTTCACGAGCAGCGAGTAGTAATACTCCTGCGATTTCACGCAAAGGCGCATTTTTTATGCCCAATGCTCGTCATTCCGGAGATTGCGGCCCTCTGCGCTTTTTGGGTTTAGACGCAGGTGAGCTGGCCTGCTCTGGTATCGCAGATGCCGCCGCTTCACTGGATCGTTCCCGCATGACCACACTGTGCACCCGGTGAGGCAGGATGCCGACTCGACGGGCCTCGATCTTGAAGGTGACTCGCGCATTGTCTTCGCTGTCCTCCCATTCATCGCGCACGGTGCGGCCTTCGACCAGCACGCGCATGCCTTTCTGGTACAGCGTGCTCCAGTGTTCAGCCTCGCGGTGCCAGAGCTCAACCGGCGCCCAATAGCCGCCTCGATCCTCATAGCCGCTCTCGCGTGGCACCGGGTTGTCGAAGTACACATTCAGCCGTAGCAAACGCCGTGGCTCGTCATTGCCTGATGGAAATTCCTGGAACTCTGGCGCACTGCCGATATTGCCTTCGCCGACGAAAAAAGTGCTCATCCTGATACCTCTGCTGCAGTTGTGAACTGGCGCAGCAGCCGTTCGGCACTGGCCATTTTGATCGCACAGGTTGTGGCCTGGCGGTAGAGCGAGTGCACCACGCTCATCTGTAGGTTCAGTGCAATGCGCTCGCCTTCGAAACGGTGCAAACCCTCGCGCACGACCTTCGGCAGAGCTTGGTTACCGACCTGGCGTTCCCAGACCGCAACCCCCATACGGGCGAAATCACGGGTGCGCCAACGCAAAAAGGTGCTACCCGCGCTGGTGTTCTGCAGCACCAATCGAATATCCAACAGTGAGTAAGGGGGCTGTCCGGTTTGCTGCACCACAGCCTCCATCAGGTGACATAACTGCGCCTCGATTTCCCTCGCCACTTGCGCCAGGTGCTCCAACTCCCCCTTACCCTTAAAGGGCTTTAAAAGGCCTTTTAGGGAGGCGGCGTGTTCGAGCTGTCGATAGGCATCCGGTGTCAACGTTTCGAAGGGCATCGGCTGAGCCGAAGTCAGGGGATTCATGCTTCGTCCTCCGGCTCATCCACCGTTGCAGATCGCTCTCCTGCCTCCTCTGCCAGCGCGTTAGCGTCATCCACTGCCACCGCACCATGACGAATGATCGGTGGCGCGAACTGGGAGCGGCGATGCCCCTCAAGGATGTCCATCGGAGGTAACCCAAATTTCTCAACGGCCGCCAGGGCGCGGGCATTGTTTGCCGCCATGTCATCGCGCGTGACGCCGGCATGCCGATAGCGCTGCGCCTGGCCGAACAGGCTGCGCAATAGATGGGCACCGTCGTCGATCCAGGCTTCCATGTCCCGGCGACCGATCAGGGCCGTGTGATGGGCCAATAGGGTCCGACGCACCAGGGTGTCGTAGTCGGTCAGCAGGTAGACCGCCAGAAAACCCAGCTGGCTGCCGATGTACAACGGCAAGGTGACGGGGTGGATGTTGAGGTTGTCACTCATGTCGATCTGTGTCGGCAGGTCCTGCCTGATCCGATCCAGCTGTTGGGTCAGTTCCAGCATCCCGGCTTTGGCCTGCAACAGTTTTTCTTCGAGTTGCACGATGGCCCAGTCGGCATAGGGATCGTCCTGCGCCGCGGTTTGTTTGATCAGGTTGGTGACACTGATGTAGCCGGCCATGCCCATGATCGAGTGGACGCCTTCGCGTGCGGTCCGGCCTTGCCAGATACGGGCAGCGTGGTGGGTGTGCAGGGTCAGGGTGATGCTGCTACGCAATGAGCCCAGGTTGAGTTGGTAGTGATCGGCCACGGTGTTGTCCTCGCATCGGCTTGGACGGGAACGTTGTGACAGATGATCGTCAAGAGCAGCCAAAAAGCTGAAAGCGGTCTGTTCGGTTTGGTGTGAGGGTTCATTTCGAAGACGTTCGTGAGTGACGCTGGTGACATCAGACGATGGCCGTATCAGTCGGAGTGCGCAGGTTCGGAGCTTTGCGATCTCATAATAGAACTCAGTAGATTTGATGCCACTGGCATCAAATCTACTGAGATCCAGAGCGTTTTCCGCGCAGTTGGCGCAACTCATTCAGGCACGCTTGGGCGAGGGCGGAGGAGGGTTCGCCATGCTTTCTTGACGGACGTGAGGGTGCATTTGGAGGCGGCTCTGCAATGGGGGAGGATTCTGTCTGACATGCCCAAGGATGAAAATCGCCGTTCAGTGCGCGCTGGATTAGACCCATCAGATAGGCCGCTGGCTTGCGGATACCGCCGGCCGCACAACGTGCACCGGCTTCGTTGAGCACGGCCTGCCGATCTACCGGATTGAGCTTGTTCAGCGCCATGGCGACGGCCTGACGTTCGCTTGGACTCAGCTGCAGTGGATCGGGCCAGTGCAGGTTATCCACCGCTGGGGTCGCGCACGGTACAGTACAAATACTTTCTTTTAATACAGTACAGGCGGCGTTCGGATTCCGAACGGTGCCGGAATCATTGGCGTTCAAGCCCGGTTCGGAATCCGAACGAGGGCCCGCACGATTCCGAACGCGGTGATCTCCACCCAGTTCGGAATCGTGTAAGGCGTCCTCGGGTGCGCGATCCAGTCCTTGCTGCATCCAGTGTTCGCCCCAGCTCTCCAGTCGTGTCGGTAATCGACCTAAATCGATATCCGTGTCTTGGCGGATTTCTTCCACAATGTGCTGGGCGACAATACGCACCGCCTTGGTGTTATGACTGAGGGCATGTCCGACCAGCTCCAGGTAATCCTGATCCAGCTCCATGGCTTCAGCGGGGGTTAACGGTTCATCGTGCAGGATGTACAGCGAACCTTGTAGGCGCCCGCTGAGCTGGTCGCGACCACGACTCACCAAACTGAGCCAGCGTGTCACCCTGAGCATGGTCAAAACGCGAGCAATGGTTTCACGGGAGGCAGACGTGCCATAGGGCACACTCGACAGGTAGGGCTGCAAATCCTCATAGCGCGGCGTGACCAGGCTCTGACCCTGTAGCATGAGTCGAAACACTTGCCAGGCATTACGTTCCAACGGCGTCAGCCGACTATCCAACAGCAGGCGACGTGGCACGACTTCATGTGTTTGGCCACTGAACAGAAAAGCATGCAGAGTCTGGTTGGAAGGTTGTTCGGTGGTAGGGCGTGCGGGCCAACGTTCACTCAGTTGCTGGGTGCATTGCTGCAGGACTCGCTGCCAGCGGCTGGAAGGGGCAGTATTCATATTCCGGAGCTGTACTGGTCAATCTGCTGCCAGACGATGGTCAAGCTGATCTGTTGCTCCTCCGCCAGCATCATCATGGCATCGAGCTGATCCTCGGTACCGTCCTGCGTGCGTAGTTGGCACCATCGCTGCCAGAGCGCATGTTCCTGCGCTTCGCTCAAATGCTGAGGGCGGCCCTTTCGGGTTTCTATCTTGAGCAGACGTCGGCGCAGAGCGGTTTCCGAATGCGCCAAGCCGAAGCACTGATACATGATGGTGCTGCTGGCACCGAGCTTGAGCGCCCGGTTGATCAAGCGCTCGTTCTGCTCGTCGCGTTCGGATTGCTCGATCAACCGATGCAGCACCGGCGAGTCAATCTTGACCTCAACCCAGGGGACAGTGGCGTGGGCCAGGCGCGACAGGGTGGTGGCGGGTAAAGATTGCAACAGGTAGATGTCGTCTTCATTCAGTCCGAGTGCTTTGCAGCGTTGCAGGTTACCCAGGCGCAACTCGTGAAGCACCTGGGTCAGCATGGCCTGATTGAGCACATTGAAGGACAGGTTCATGGCAGCTCCTTCGGTGAGTCAGCTTCAGGGGTTAGCGTTAGATCGATCAGGCTACGGGCCAGACGGATCAGGCGATACAGTTTGATTAACAAACTGTCGGGCAGTCGCTCCAGTCCTACGTCCACGGCGGGACGATCTGTCAGCGGGAGTTGATAGATCCCCAGCAACAGCTGGCCGAACAGGGCTGAGGGCAGTTGCTTGCGATCCTCCCAGTTCACATCGTCTTGAGCGCGCAATAGGGCCAGGAGCAGCAGGTGAACGCCGGTCGAGCGAGGTGTCGCAAGATCTACCCGCTCCATATCTAGAGCAAAACCCAATCCATGCTGCTGATCGATGATGCTCTCGGGATGTCCGGCATAGGCCGCCATTTCCCGCGCCAGTCTGGCAATGGCTAAACGCAGCTGTTCGGGGGTGTCCAGTGTGGGTGCGATGGTCCAGATGTCTTCGATCGCGCAGGCCTCGACTGTCGGTGCTGCTTCGATTGAAATCTCGCGATCGATCTGTTCGCGAATCTGTTGAACGCGTGACGGAGGGCTGACCGCTGATACGACATTCGTTTCGGGCGGGGTGAGCAGCTCCTCTGGCGCTGTTTCGGTCTGGGTTCTGGTCTCGGTTGATTGGGGACGGGACTCGGAGGCAGGAGGTCCGGCCGCAGTTTCATTAACGCTCGGCAGATGGCTGTTCTCCGAAGGCGTGGTGACGACAACGCCGGGCGTCGAGATGACCCGTTGGTTTTCGCTCAGCTCCAGGGCCAACATGCGGTAGGACTGTCCGAGCAAACGGCTCATGCGCTCGAGCAGTTCATCCTGGATCTGCTCAAGATCGAAGGATTCTGGATCGGCATCGAAGTTGCCCAGGGTCTCGAGCCAAAACTCGGCGAACGCAACGGTGGCGGTTGGATAACGGTTCCAGGTTCGTTCGGCTTGGCTACGCAGAGCGATCAGGCGTTCGACCTGAGGCTTACCCAATCCGGCATACAGGGTTTGTGGAATGGCGGGCAGTAAGTGTTCGAGGGTGTCGAGCATCCGGCTGATGTGCGACTGCGAAATGGGATAGCCGCCGGCGGCAAGACGCCGTGCCAGCTCCCGTTGCGAGAGCACAGCGCCATCTAGTTCGAGCATGGTTTTGAGTTTGGCCACCGCCAGAGCACGTTCGATGAAGGTGAGTTGGCCGTGCAGATCACTTTCGGCCAGATGGCCGAGAAGGGCGGTTATTTCATTGCTCCAAGGTCGGAAAAGGCAATGAATGCGGAAGTAGCGCTCATCACGAGTTTCCTGCCACAGCTCGCCGAGAATCGCCAAGCGCGTATTACCGCCGTTACGGATGATGAAATTGGTTTCACCCGGGCGGCGGGTAATCGGCGGTGGTTGATCCAACCCGCGTTCACGGATCGAGGCCTTGATATCCTCATACAGCGGATTACGGATGAAGCGCGGGTTGTGTTCGTAGGGTCGCAACTGCTCCAGAGTGACCAACATAGGTGTATCAGTGAGTGGATCGGACAACCGCTCCACTTTTGGACCTGGAGTGAAGTGGTCTTGGTACAGCCTGTCGGTAATCTGCTCCTGACTGAGCTTCTTCATCGGAACAACCTCAGTTAACGCCGGTTGCGCAGATGGTCACCGACCTCAAACTTGACGATCTCGGCAGTCCCCGAACCTTCGAAATGTTGGCAGAGTTCTGCGAGGAGCCAACCCATGGCCGCGCGTCCACCCTGCAGACGAAAGACCACGGTGCAGTACTCCTCGCAAGGTGGATGACGTGGTCGAATGGATGGCTGAACGATGATGGGAAGTTGATCCAGCATCAAAAGACTCCTTGCCAAACGTTGTTGGCAGCAAGGTTGATAAAAATGATTTGACGAGAAATGGCCGGCTTGGGGACTCGTTTCATTGAACCTCCGAGCACCTGCTCACCCTAGAGATCGCGTCATGCCATTCCGGAAACAACTCGATGGCCAGTGTTTGCATTGTTTCCAGCGCCGATGGCGAGCGTTGTTGACGTGACCGGCGCATCTCGATTCGGTGGACCGGTAGGCCAAGGGAGGCGGCATTGAGATACGCCACTCGGTCTGGAACTATGGTGTCTAGAACCGATATATTCGCAGTCTCGGCAAAGGTCTTGCGCAGACCGCAGATGATCATCCGGGTGTCCATCCGAATGGCGTTCACCTGATTCAGTAGCAATCGCAAGGGGGGTGGTGGAATGCCCAGGTGACGGAACGGTTCGAGTTCGCTGAGCAGCTTCAAGGTGCCGCGGCGCAGTTCGCGGGCGGCGAGCATTTCCGGCGTGATGGGAGAAAGGGCGAGATCGGATGCGAGGATGGCCATCTCCAGCAGCACGCTCCGTGCGCCTTGGGTGTCGATCAACAGCAGGTCATAACGGGAACGGAAATGATCGAGCAAATTGTGCAGCCGTAATCGCCCATCAGGGACGTGCAGCAGCAAAGTGCTCAGGCGGCCTTGGTCGTCGTTGGAGAGGATCAGGTCGAGACCGACGACCTCCGTCATGGAAATTATCTGCGCAGGATCTGTTTGGTTGAGCGCAATGAGTTCGTACGCACCGGCGATGGCTTCGTGGTTCAAGGCGTAATAGCTGGAGAGGGTGGGTTGGCTATCCAGATCGAGCAACAGGACGCGTAGGCCAGCATCCGCCAGCAGACCGCCGAGATTGGCAGCTACTGTTGTTTTGCCTACTCCACCTTTGGTGGACACCACTGATACCACACGCATGGCATCAGGCCTGCTGCGCCAAACGCTCAGTGATCCACTGTTCGATCTCCAGCGAATCCCAGCCGACGGCGCGCAGTCCAATGCGTTTGGCATGAGGGAATTTACCTTCCTTCATCAAGTTGTAGATGTGCGCACGCTTGAAGCCGGTTTTCCGCTCCACTTCGTCACGCCGCATGATGTGACGTTCGGCCGGTGGTTGAGGGCTGTCAGCGAGCGAGACGGATGAGTTGGACATGTTGGTCACTCCTGGCGCCGCTTGGCGCGTGGTGGGAAGTGACCTGAAGTGAATAGCAGAAAAGCGAAGGAGTCATTGCACTGCAATCAAGTGCATTGCAGTGCAATGATCTGGCTCAGGTGGTTTTTTTGAGAGTGCGATTGGCTGCCGCGAGCTTTTTATCCAGCGTTCGTTTGCTGAGACCGGGAATGTCATTGTGGCGCGCGGTCACAGCATCAACAATCGCAGATTGATTCTTGAACACGGAAAGTGGTTTGCCTGCGGGCGACACGTCCAAGACGGTGTTGACCAAGGCACCGATGATCTGCAGGTAGGTGTGTTCACTACGATCGCTGAGCTGTCCCTGCGTTTTTACAAGCGTTTTAAGGCTTTCCTGCTCAAGTCCGAGTGCCTGAAGGTCAGCTTCGACATCTTGGAGCTGACGTTGCAGAGCATCGCGCTCTTGCAGGAGGGCATCCCGCTCGGCCTGGAGTGCAAAGTAAACACCCAGGCTGATTTTGTCTCGAGGGTCGCCGTTCGACTCGAACAAGAAGTCGGGCCGCTGATCGGGGTGGTAGACCTGCATCCAAAGACGTAAGTCGGAGTGTCTAACGGTCAACAGAGTGAGCTCTACGGGGGTGCCCATGGGGACCGAAATACCGAAGGAGCCATACGGTAATTCGCCATTGCGGACGGCGTCATAAATTTTGTCAGTATTGGCCTGTAGGCACGGCCATTGAGGAAACAGGCTCCAGAGCTTCTCCGGGCAAGACCAAGCCGCTTTCACGATCTGCGCTTCGTAACGAATGAGGTTGCACCAACGCAATGCCGCGTCGATGGGCCTATAGAAGGTTTTAGCTTGCGGATTAAAGTTGCTTGATGACATGTGCGAACGGACCTCCATTCCTTATGGACCGGCCTCCCGCGAAACATCTCTACATCGCCTACCTGCTGGAAAACTGCTGGCAGTGGCTGTTTTAATCGGATCTTTTGCTCGACGAGGTCATTCCATCTATCCAGTTCCTAAAGGGGTGCCTTTGTTTCTGTAAAGGGTTTCGTCCCAGGCAGGCGGGGCGGGATCACATCGCAGGGGTTTACGGTTGATTTCTCGGCTGATGGCGGCATTGGATCCGATGTGGAGACCATCATTTTTGTAATGAGTTCACTCCGTCAGTCGGGCTGGAAGGGCCAGAAGCACTTGGAGCGTAATGCCGGGTGCCTGGCCTCGGAAAACGCCTAAGAAGCGGTTGTTCAGCATTGAAAGTGGACGCAAAGTTGAACATCGTGTTTCTGGTCGTGGGTCTCGATAGTCCAATCGGACCCAGAACCTCCCGCTTCAATTGGCCGCCGAGTCGGCTGACAGCGAGGGCGCTCAGGTAGAGCTGTAGAGGGGGGCGCCTTACCTTCGCTGTTCATGGTCAGTTAAGCCGTTGGGCCAAGTCGGTGATCAGTCATTAGGCAAGTGCAACTGCACTTCCATGGCGTCATGAAGGAGTCTGACGACTTCGATCACGTCGTCGTTTGCCACACGATAGAACACGATATGGCGTGGGCTTTTGACTGTCCCATGAGGGTGTTTGGCCTGCTGGCGTGAATAGATGAGGTGATAGCTGCGAAGGCCCGGTGCAAGCTCATCGCGGTCGTGGCTGCCAATGCGATAAGGCGTGCCGGCAATAGCTTGCAGTGCCGCGAGGATCAGCGCCTGGTAGCGCTGGCGTGCTTGATCGCCGAACTGGGTCTGGGAGAGCCTGAGGATGTCGACAATGTCGGCGCGCGCCGCGTTGGAAATCCGATACGGCGGCATGCTCAGTGTTTCTCTCTCGCGGGGAGGGTAGCCTCCAGGCTCAAGCCCTCAAGGTAGTGCTCCAGATCCCCTTCGTTCAACTGAGTAAAGCGCCCGTGCTCAAGGTCCATGATGCCGATCGAGGTCGCCTGACGCAGGGCCTCAATTTTGGCGGTGTCTTCGGCGACGCGCTGCTCCAATAGCCGCAAACCTTCTCGCATCACTTCGCTGGCATTCTGATAACGGCCGGACTGCACCAGGTCATGAATAACCTGTTCCTGGTGAGGGGTGAGCACAACGTTTCGCGTCGCCATAATTAGCTCCAGCTCTGGGCAAACAGGTTCTTTCGACCATTGGCATATTATGCCATTTCACCCACGAACACATAGTTTGTGATTTGGATCTGACGGACTGCATCGTACGGGGTCATCCTTCACGCCGGACAGCGCGTGCTAACCCGGACTGCATGCGCACAAAGTCCAAAAAGGCTGTTGCAGGCGGACGTCGGGGGCAGCTTGATTGGTGTGGGCCTTGGGCCGTCAGCTTGGCCAAGCCCTGTTTGATGTGTCCGGCGTTCTCACCGATCGAGTGAAGCGAACCTATATGCATCTTAGTGATTAGCCATTATGCACTGACAGCATCCGTGACAGCTCACATGAGATAGGCGCTGTTCGGATCAATTTTGTGCGTTTTTTAGTACGTGCTGGTATCGTGCTATCACGACAGTCTCGTCATGGAAAAGGATAAAGGGACAAGATGAGCGATTTCGAGCAGCAGCCGTTTGCAGACGCGGAGTTTGCTGAAAATCCCGAGCAACGGTGCCCTTGCATACTTCTGTTGGACACATCTGGATCTATGAATGGGGCGCCAATCCAGATGCTGAACGATGCTTTGCAGTCATTCAAAGATGACTTGTACGCTGATGCGATGGCGGCGAAACGTGTGGAGTTGGCAGTGGTGACCTTTGGTCCCGTCAACGTTCGTACCGAGTTCACGACAGTCGACGGATTTTTCCCCGAGGTGTTGGAAGCAAGTGGTGTAACGCCAATGGGGGAGGCTGTTGTGCGGGCACTGGATCTGTTGCGCGAACGCAAGGATCGTTACCGCTCCAATGGCGTCAAGTACTACCGCCCTTGGGTATTTCTTATTACCGATGGTGCTCCGACTGATGATTGGCAGGAGGCGCGCCGACGCGTCCATGAAGGGGAAGAGCGTAAAGAATTCATGTTCTACTCCGTTGGTGTTGACGGTGCGGATATGTCGTCTCTCTCGCAGTTGGGTACACGTCAGCCATTGAAGCTGAAGGGATTGGCGTTTCGCGAGCTCTTTGCTTGGCTTTCCAGCTCGCTAAGCGCCGTATCGCAGTCCAATCCGGGGGATGCCGTTCCACTTGCCAATCCGACTGGTCCAGAGGGTTGGGCCATTGCTGGATAATCCTCGCTGGCGTTGGGCGGCTGCGTCGTGTATCGGCACGTCCCATCAGCGCATTGGGACGCGAAAGCAGGATGCCTACAGCGTTACTCGGATCAACTCGCATACGTTCTGTGCGGTAGTCTCCGACGGAGCGGGCAGCGCGAGTTACGGTGGGCAAGGCGCGTCCTTGGTTTGCCGCAGCCTGATAGCTAACTTCCGATCATGGTTCGAACGTAATGACAGCTTGCCAGATAATGAGCTGATCCTGTGTTGGATTGATCTGGTGCGAGACCGTCTATCCGAGGCAGCCGCGCGGCGTGGTCTGACTCGGCGACAGTTCGCTGCGACGCTGGTGATGCTGGTGGTTTTCAAAGGGCGTGTCTTGGCTTTGCAGATTGGCGACAGTGCGCTTGTCGCTCGTAAGGCCGGTGTATGGGAGGCCTTGTGCTGGCCAGAAAACGGAGAGTTTGCGTCGACGACCTATTTCGTTACGGATGACCCTGAGGTTCGGCTGCGTACCTTCAATTTGGATCTTGAGTATGACGCCTTCGCTTTATTTTCGGATGGATTGGAGTCAGTCGCTTTGGAGCAAGCAACACAGCAGCCCTTTGCTCGGTTCTTTGATCCGATGATTAATCCGGTCGACCAAGTAGCAGGGGAGGGACGCTTGGTTGAATTGTCAGGCGCACTTGCGCGATACCTGAACAGTCCTGCGCTCTGCGAGCGAACGGATGACGACAAGACTCTCATCCTCGTTTCATGTCGATGAACTCTCCACCGGTACGGATCGCCGGTAAGAATGAGCAGCTCGATAAGCGCCTTGGCAAAGGAGGCGAGGGGGATGTGTACGCGCTGGCGGGACGTACCGATCGTGCAGTGAAAATCTACAAGGCTGAGCTTCGGCGCTCCCGCGAAAGTAAGGTTAGGGCGATGGTAGAAGGGCGGTTGGCGGACGCGACCACTCTGGTGGCTTTCCCATCTGAGGTAGTTACTGATTCCTCGGGCAACTTCGCTGGTTTTTCTATGCGACTGGTTGCGGGGTATAGGCCGCTCCATGAGCTGTACAGCCCGAAGTCACGCAAAATCCAATTTCCCAAAGCTGACTATCGGTTTCTAGTACGCGTGGCGCAAAACGTCGCGCGTGCCGTCGCAACGGTGCATCAAGCTGGCTGTATTATTGGGGATCTCAACCATTCCGGGGTTCTGGTAGCGCAGGACGCCACCGTCGCACTGATTGATGCCGATAGTTTTCAGTTTAGTTTGAATGGGCAGTCCTATCCCTGTGTTGTTGGCATGGAGGACTTCACGCCCCCAGAGCTCCATGGTGTCAGTTTTAGTAGCGTCAAGCGTACTCAGGCGCATGACAACTTTGGACTCGCAGTTGCCATCTTCCAATTGCTGGTCATGGGCAAGCATCCCTATTCCGGCCGTTTTAGTGGTGCGGATCTTAGCCTGGGTCAGTCGATTGCACAGCACCGCTTTGCCTTTTCAATTGCTCGGCGCGACGAAACACGTACCACACCACCGCCCGGCTCGGTGCTGTTGGCGGATTTCCCGCCGTCAGTTGCCGCTGCATTTGAGTCGGCGTTCGGTCTTGCTGCTACCTCCCGTCCGGATCCGGCTGCGTGGGTGAGTTTGCTTCAAGGTCTCGAAGCTGGCTTGCGTCAATGTGTAAATGTCCCGACTCACTACTTTCCTAGTGCGGCAGGAAGTTGTCTTTGGTGTCGACTAGAAAGTCAGTCTGGTTTCGAAATGTTCCCATTGGGGCTTGTCGTGGGGAATGTTCCTACGGCGGGGCCCTTCGATCTTGAAGCTGTATGGGCAGCTATCCGCGCGGTGCGGATTCCTCGGCCGGAGGAAGCCCTGCCTACCTGGAGCGGAAATGTAGGCCCGCCCAGTGCGGCAGTTACTCAGGCAAAGAGCAACGGTCCAGAGAAAGCTATCTACGGTGTCCTGGCACTATTGGCGGCAATCATCGGCTTTTTCAACGTGCCGCAGTTAGGACTCCTTTGGGGAGGCCTGGGCGTTTACGGTTTGGTAGCATTGCTCACTAAGGCCAAGGTAGATCCAGCGCCGTTTCGCAGGGCTTACGTGGATGCTGATAGTCGGGTGCGATTGCTATCGATGGCACATTTGCAGCGCATTGGCCTGAAGGAGATTTTTGTTCTACGTGCCGACTTGGAAGACTGTGTGGCCCGATATCAGCAGGTTGAGGGGGATCTCGCGCAGGTACTGATAAAACTGAAGTCGACACGAGAGGCGCGTCAGCGAATAGACTTCTTGGATCGGTTCCTGATAAGACGCGCAACAATACCGGGCATCGGGCCTGCGAAGACTGCTACGTTGACCTCCTTTGGTATTGAAACTGCTGCTGATATAACGGCTTCTGCGGTTCGTGCGGTGCCGGGGTTTGGTGAGGCATTGACTGGAAAAATGCTCGCATGGCGCCAAAGTCACGAGGCTAAGTTCCGTTACAACACCTCGCCAGATCCATCTGATATCCAAGCCGAGAACGCAGCGCGCTCCGCATCAGCGGCTAGACAGATTGATTTGCAGAAAAAGCTTCGTTCGGGTCTGGCTGCTTTACAAACTGCGGCGCCACGATGCCTATCCGCTAATTCTGCGCCCGATCAATCTCTCTTGCAGGCACTTGCCGAGCGTGCAAAGGCCCAAGAGGATTGCGCGGTCTTGGGGATCAATGTGCCCGCATCTGCAGTCGTCACCATCGAGGTTCCCAAAAGAGCTCCCGTTCAACCTGCTCGAAGCCCGGCGCCGCTGACTCCAACACACTCGTCTGCAACTGGCTCTGCGCGTTCGCCAGCATCGAATGCCTGCCCCATATGTGGTGCATCCATGGTTCGTCGGACGGCTCGCAAGGGAAAGCGTGCTGGAAGCCAATTCTGGGGGTGTTCCAAATATCCCTCATGTAAAGGAACAAGAGGCTGAAGTGTAGTGGTCTTGTTCTGGGCGATGGGTAGCTCAGTTAGGAGGTTGGAGTTGGGGGGCTCAGGATTTATTCGCTTTCGCTTTTTGCCGTTCGGCAAACTTCGCGGCTTCACCAGATTCCATGAACTCGAACAAGAAATTCTTGGCGGCGAGTATGGTTGTGAAGGTCTTTCGGCCCTGAACATCATTAATGATCAGCTTGCATCCCCGTTGTTCTAAGACAACCGCCACGGTGAGTCCACAATGTCTTATCTTGAGAAGGTCGTTCCCGGCTGTCCATTTGGCGGAGGACATGAATCGTCTATACCGCCCTAACCGTCGTCGGCCTTCTGCCGCCTCTCTCGTCCCTGTGAGATTGTCACAGCAATGAGTACCGACCCCCATTTGCTCCCAGTGCTCATGCTGCACGTAGTGAACATAACGAATCGAGTTGTCACACAGTTCACAGTTGCCGCTCAGGTCGCCTAGATCTTCTTCGCCTACATACTCCCACCCAGCATCCGGTCGTATCTCACCATGCTCTCGAGCATGGCACCCTTGGCATAAGGTCTCGCATTCGGAGGTTTCGTATTCCCAAGGCTTACGTCCACTGATGTAGCGTTTGTGGTGAACCTGCAGGACGACGCCATCGTCCCTTGATCGCCCGCATTCGACGCACTGGCTACCGTCCAATTCGATAACTTGTCTCCTGAACGCCGCCCATAATTTGTGCGCATAAAGATTTGCCATTACTAGCCTCCAGTCCTTGGCATGGCTCTGTTAGCGATCGAGGAAACGTCAGCTGTTAGGGAAACCTGAGTTCTGCCTCGGCTTGCAGTGTGTTCATGTTTGCGGATGACCTCTTGAAGCATCAGTTGCTCCTCCTGGGCCCGGCGCTGTAACGAAGTGATCTCTTTCTCGACCTTCAAGGCCAATGACTCTCTGACTTCGACATTATTCAAATCAATCTCCGCTAGGCGCTGGCGAATGTCGGCATTGAAAGATCCTGCTGAGTGTCCGGACTCACTTTTCGCGAATTGCAGTGGCGTGAGCCCACCCAGCTCGTTTTTTGGGTGGTTCAGACAAGCGTCCGCTTTTTGTTTGCTGTCAAAGATTTTCTCCGTTCGACGCTGAAGAAGCCCGACATCATTCATGAATATAGAAAATCGGGTCACTGCAGGCATAAGCCGCCTGGGCGGCTTATGTTTTGAACTGTCGAACTCTCTTCAACTACTCCAGTGTCTCCTCGCGGCGTCTTCTGCTGATTTCACTGCGAATTTTGATTTCTTCCTGGAACTGACGTTCCTGTTTGCGTTTTTCTTCGTCTTTGTCTTCAAGGGCGTTATGTAATGGCGGGCAATAGATCCATCGTTTTTCGTAGGTGTCATCGTGCAACGAATGGAATGCCATGACGGCGAAAACAGATAGGGTTAGCCAAATGTGGGTAGTCGTTGAAAAGTATGTAATGCTCATCTGGGCCAAGGTCTGCGCTTGGGGTGAGCTAGGTAGGCAGCAATTCAGTACGAGAAAGCACAGTGTACAAAATGCAAAAAAATCGACTCTTCGTTGGTTAATTTGCTCTTGCTTTCGAGTCGTGTCATAGGCGTTATAGAGCTGAATGAGGAAGTCGCTTTGTGTTTTGTGTGCTTCCTCTCGCAGTTCCCATGGACGAACACGATCACGTTCGCGTCTTTTTGGCCCTGTATAGTGTATAGGCTCATTGTCCGGTTCGATCTTCTGCTTCAACCACAGACAGAAACTATAGACCGTAGCAATATAGAGTTGGATCGATGCTATGTATAAAAAAGGCAGAATCATTGAAGCCAAACCTGAGAAAACCAGGAAGCTCAGAATCAAGGTGATGCCAACGGTTGAAGTGCTCAGGTTCGAAGTGCCTAGTTCAAAGAGTCCGATGTGGTGAAAACGTACTAGCGAAGCGTCGAAGAGCAAAACGAAACTGAATATGAGCAAAAAGAACTGAGGCTTGACCGCTTTTTCAACCAGGGAAAATAATTCTTCTTTCGAAAGCTCTACTGATCCAGACATGAGATGACCTATTCGTTTGTTTAAGATTCGATGCTTTTGAATTGTTTTAACGAGATTATTAGTTGATTTTTACTTTCCTGGTTCTCGAATTATTTGACGAGCAAATTCGATACCAGCAGATCATTTCTCCTAGGTTGAATGCTGTTTCGGCAAGCAGAGGGGCAACCTGCCTTGCCCCTTTGGGGAGTGCCTTATAGGTACTGCATCGTGGGTGTTAAGGACGCCGCGCTGGCTGATCACTCAACATGGAGAGTGATCTCATACTCGCCCACGATGATCATGATGGCGGGTAGCCCCTCACTGGACATCAAGCCCGCCAGCGACGTGATTAGCGTTCGATCATCGACACTGGGGGTCGCAGGGTAACCATCAGGATGTGAATGCCATTCGCCCACGTAGTCGACGACTCGAGCCGTGCGTTCGTGTACGTCTGCTAATGCGGCTTCCTGACCGACCTTGCCTCGGATGAAGTGGTGGGGAGTTGCTTGGCTGTCAGCGGGGGGGAGCAATGTGTCGACCAACAGGATGGTTTTAGACTTCAGGTCTGTCACTCCAAGTAATACGCCACCCGTTTCGTTGGGAAGGGCTGCGCCACGAATCTGCTTGAGCTTGGTGATCAACGCATCGTCATAGGTAACCGTCCAACCATTCTGAGCGTGTGAGCTCACCGGATGGGGAGTGATTTCCTGCGGGGTTACAGCTTCCGTCTCTTCGTCCACTGTCCACACGCATATTCGCGCGCCATCGCCCAGAACACTTTTGCGCAGTTGCTTCGAAAGGATCGCTGCATGCAAGTGAATGCGCTCAAGCGGAATCCGAAACGAAATGTCACGGCAGCCACCACCTACCCATAAATCCCCCAAGTGGTCTTGAAGGTGCGATTTTCCCCAGGGGCTGTTGAGGATCGCTCGGTAATATTGTGCCTCCAACGCGGGGGACCGCAGGGTGCGACTCGCGTCCTCCAGCAGGATCACGCTGGCAAGGCCCGAAGGGGTGAGGAACACGCTGGCGGTGCGGGGGGCATTTTCACGCTCAGCTAAATCGCGAGGAGCGTCGAAAGTCGTCGTCGCATCGATCACTAAACTCGCTGAATCCAATGCGCTCATCACTTCCTCACTTCGGCTTGTCAGGCTACCCGCGATCGCTTTAGGTTCAGGTTCGTCGGGAAACACCATTTGGGCATGGTGCCGGACTACATCGACTTTCGCGTAGCCCACTCCACTGTCCAATCCGACATGCCGTGCCAGGTTGTGGGGAAGCAACTGATCCGGATCTATGTACGTCCAACGACCCCAGCCTTCACGCAGCCAGATGTCTGCAAGCGTTCCGCCCAAAGAGCCTACGCCGGCGAGCACCCCATCGAAGTCAGCATCGTCAGGGTTGATCGCGGACATTTGGCGTCCGCCTTCGGCTCCGATCCCCCAGCGGATTTGCACTGAAAGGATTTCCAGATCTCGCCATGCGCGATCTTCATCGCTCTGTGCAGCATCACCAATCAAGGTCGTGCGATGCCAGCGTCGCTTTTCACTGTCGAAGTGCAACATACCGAATGCGTTACCGAGTGCTTGCAGCGAACTCTGGAGCGCATAGCCCAGCACGTCATACCGTTCAATGCCTTCCTTACCCGTGCGCGGCACCCAGACCAGGATAAGTGTCGCCTTGATCTCGCCAGCCTGTTCAGGGACTAACCCCTGATCGGTCACCGCATCAAACACGCTGCTGAACAATGGCTCCTTGAGCCCACTTCCACGGGAGACCAAGCGGTCATGGAGTTGACCAAGTGTCTGGGGGGCGGCTTCCACGTGCGATGAACCGACACCGTCGACAGACAGCTTCAGTGACTGCAGACCCACACCTCGAGGATTGTTTGAGTCATCGAACTTTCCCCGCAAGGTAACCTGACGTCCCGGTGCTCCCGTGATTTCCTCGATAATCAGGTTTTTGCCGCTGTCCTCAGACTGCTTCAAATAATTTGAAGGCAGGATCAACTGGTAGCGACTGCTGTAAAACAGTTGCTCCAGTGGTTGATCGTCCCGATGCAGCCGTAGCTGAGACGTCTCGCGTAACCACCAGAACATCCGTTCCAAAAAGCGTTCTGGCGTCCAGCTGCGTTCAACAGCGCTCCACACGATATTGTAGAGGCAGAGGGCGCGTGGTGTGTTCAGGTGTGTGCCGTGTTGATGGGAGTGTCCCGGAAAATCCTTGCGCAAGGTACGCACGACCACCGGGACGTCGGTCTGCGGATTCACTGTAATCGCCAGGGTTTCTCGCCTGCGGATGCGACCCGGGTTGCCCGACTCAATGGTGCCATCACCCGCCTCAATGACGATGGCCTGCTCCGGCCCCAAACCTTCATCGACGGTTCGGATGTCCAGCACCTCGATGCACGGATGATCCTGACAGGCCTGAATCAGGCCAAGCGTCATTGGATGTAGCGAATCCTTTTGTCCTTCACCAATCGGTGTTCCCCATTCGTAGATCTCATTCATGTGCGGCCCGCCCTTGGCGCAGCGGAAGCCACGGCACTAGCTCCTACCCCTGCAACGACACCGGCGACAATTTTGGACACTCCAGTGGAGGTGATCTCGAACTCGATCGTTTCCGGGCGCTTACCGTCCCCCGTGCAATGGAAGATGCCATCCACTGGCCTCAAGATAGACAGGTATTCGCGCTTGGCCCGGATGCACGGCGGGTTGTCATCGTTGTCCAGTATCTTCTTGCTGCTCGCAACGATAGTTGCACCTTCTCGAGCCTGCCCGAGTGCGTTACGGGCTTCCTGGCAGAGCTCTGCGTCATTGCCGTAGGTTGACCAGCTGTAGACAGAAAGGGAGTGCCATGAACAGTGGTGGGGCGCTTGAAGCAAATCGTACTCAAGCACTTCTGGAGTGTCTTTGTACTTTTCCCACAGGCGTTTCCAGATGGCCACTTCTGCGTCCCCTCCGGTCAGGAACCTGACGCGTTTGGACGAGTAGATTGAAGCCTGCAGTTCAATGTTCAAAATGACGCTGGAGTGGTTTTTGGACAACATTTCTTCAGTGTCATCGTCTTGCAGAGGAGCGGGCGCTAGCAGGTGAGCCGAGAACAGGAACGAGGACTCGCCATTGATCTGAGTAAATTTCTCACCGGTCTTGATCAAGATGGGCAATAAATCGTCGGTTTTGCCTTTCTCATCCTCACCCATGATTTTGATGCGATCGCCTTCTACGGCGAACCGCAGCGTGCGCCAAAGCCCAATCCTGCGATGGACTTCCTTATTGAAGGCGACTGCATCCGGGCAGAGCGTGTGATGTTTCGAGCGTCGTCTAAACACCATTGGAGATGACCACATTTCGCGAATCACAATGCGCTTTTCATGCCATTCCAAATTGTCGTCGGGGTAGTCATCCAATGATCCCAGCCAAAAGTGCTTGGCCAAGCCACTGATGTGATCCTTGTCCGGATGGCTCAGCAACAACGCGTCAACGTAAGGCCGCTTTTTTTGATCAAACCGAAGGCGCTTTCGCAGCTCCGTCGCAACGTCTGGAGCCGAGTCCGCTGGGTCATCGGCCGCGACACGAATATTCATGTCGATCAGCAGCGTGGTGGCTGCTGTGTCGGCTAGCTGCACCAGCGTCATGTCGCCGTTGTCCACCGGGAAAAACGTAATTTTCGCTGACATTCAGTTCCCCAAAGCGTTGCTAGAAATTTGATCGCACGACAGAAGATACGCATAGAAATTATGCTCGTCTAGTTTTTATACGAATATTTTTTATACGCGATTGGGGTTCGAAGACTTAAGGGTTTTTGGGTAGGCCCATTGAGTGGATGAAAGGACGCCCGCCTCAAGGCGAATGACGAGATAGCTGTCATGAGGGAATGCGGGGCGAGGGGGCAATGGAGATCCAGCGCCAAATTGCTTGTGAGCTCTGACATGGCGGCTGGACGAACAGCCATTAAACGCGTATATATTTCATACGAATAGTTTTTATATCCGTTTATCTTTTGGGCTAGCCAATGCAACCGTCGTCTGTAAATGCATCACCCTCCACGGAAACCAAAAGTCGCAGCTGGGGAGCGGATCGTCGCCTTCAGTTCATCGATTTTCGTTTGCGCTGGGAAGGGCGTATCAATAGAGCTGACTTGACGGAGTACTTTGGTGTGTCGGTGCCTCAGGCTTCGCTCGACATTGCCAAATACACGGAGCTGGCGCCGAACAATCTTGAATATGACCGCAGCTCCAAAACCTACGTGGCCACACAAGATTTCCAGGCGGTGTTCCCACAATCATCCGCTCACCAGTACCTGACGGAATTGCTCGCTACCAGAACCGGGATCATTGACGCTTCGAGCAGTTTTTTGGGGGCGGTACCTGAAGCTGATTTTGTGCCCAGGCCTGGTCGAACGCTGGATGAAACGATCGTTGCCGCCGTCATCAAAGCCATTCGCGAAAAGTTGTCGATTCATGTCAGTTACCAGTCGATGACTTCTTTGGATGTATCCAAGCGTTTGTTGTCGCCCCATTCACTGGGCCATGACGGTTCCCGTTGGCATGTACGAGCGTATTGTCACAACCGTAAACGGTTTAGGGATTTTGTCCTGATCAGGATCTTGAGTCTTGATGGGATTGAAGAATGTTCTGTCGACCCGGTGCAGGATGCCCAGTGGAATACCTATGTAACCTTGATCCTTGCCGCAAACCCCGATTTGGAGGCACCCAAGAAAAGGGTGGTTGAGCGAGATTACGGCATGCGTAATGGAGAGGCCGAGTTGCCGTGCCGCCAGGCGTTTCTTCTCTACACGCTCAAAAGTCTTGGATTACTGGATGAGCGCCCCGACCCGAAAGTGCAGCACATCTACCTGAAAAATCGCACAGAAATTCAACCTTTCATCGATGAACTAAAGTCATAGGCTTTTATGATCGCGATATTTGAATTGGTCAAAGACCCGTATGAGCGAAAAGCTCGGGTCATTCCGGGATTGTTGGTTTCATTACCGTTACTCGTCCCCTTGTTGTGTGTTTACGGCGCAAAACACCCGGTACTGACCAGTGTCATTGGCTTACTTGCCGGATGTGGTGCCATTTACGCACTCGCCAGCGTGGCCCGCGGGCGTGGAAAAAAGCTTGAAGAAAAGCTGGTCGCGCTATGGGGTGGGATGCCGACCACGTTGGCTCTACGCCACAGTGACAAATTTTTAGATCGCATCAGCAAACAGAGATATCACGTCGCGATCACTTCAAAGCTAGGCATTGTTATGCCAACCGCGCAGGAGGAGGCGAGCGATCCGGCCAACGCAGACGACATCTATATCGGTGCAACAAAACGACTCAGGGAACTCACCCGCACCAACAAGCAATTGCTACTCAAGGAGAACATCGCTTACGGCTTTCACCGCAACATGGTAGCCATGAAAGCCGTCGGCATTTTTTCCTGCCTTTGCGGACTGGTTTATGGCTGTTTGATTGCCGGCGTTCTTCGTGTCAAACCTCCACAAATCGAGTTGATCCACTTTGCTGACCCGGGTCTTGCCGCTGGGCTTACCATTCTCATTTCGGGTGCCTTATTGCTGGCATGGCTCTTTTATTTCGACAAGGATGCGGTCAAGCGAATGGGTTTTGTGTACGCGGAGCGTTTGTTTGAATGCCTTGTGACTATGCCGGCGCCAAGAGGGCGCAAGCGAGCGGATAAGGCCGAAGTCGCAGCAGGAGAGTAGGGCAGGCCAGTGTTGTGAACGGCCTTTGAGTGGCTCTAACTACGTTCAAGCTGGGTCGGCATTATGAGCCCACACAATTGGGTGGTGGACAGCTTATTGCAAACCAGCGCGACCGAAGATGAAGAGCTCACTTAATGCCGAGGCCTGATGCGAGCAGCTACTCTAGAGGCGAGCGCCAGAGAGCTGAACCATCACAAAATCACTAATGTAACGTTTCTGTTCGTCGAACGTTTGTAGCTTGGTTGCCCAGCCCAGATGGGCTGCGATGAAATCTGATTGTGATGCGTCTGTGAAGTATGCGGTCTTGGCTTTTGCCAACGTATACAAATTGATAAGTCGAGTCCTGACACTAGCTGGGAGCTGACCGAAGCCTTTGGGGCTGTTCGAATACACTAGGGCTTTGCGCGGACTGATGGCAATGATGAAAAGCAGTTCACGCAAGTAGTTGCCCCAACGTGAGGTGGGATAGTTAGAGCAAATCAGACCACCTGATTCGCATCCATATTCGTACATGTCAGCCGCGACTAACCCATCCGAAAAAGGTTGCTCGATCAATGGTAGGGTTTCGTTCTGAACAAGTAGGCCGAACGCATACTCACCCAGCGATCTCGACTGTTTTAAAAAATCAATAACCTCATCAATGGACTCGTGACTCGCGTGTCTAGTGGACTTCATCTGTCGGCGCAATGTTTCCAGGTGGTCATTGATATTCATCGCCTTCAGCACCTCTGGATGCCTAGCCTCGAGACACGTCAGGTAGTAGGCCAGCTGTCGTTTATCGTGCGCCGCCCACGCCGTTGCACGACTGATGCGTGCTTTCTCGATGATCTTGTGGCCTGGCTCGTCAATCAACGGTGTTACAAGAGTCGACTCGATCTCAAAGCTGCCGTCCGGGAACTCTATGCGATAGAGGTCGTTGACAGAGGCGGTTTTTTTGATCGCCACCTCTTTGACTTCGAAGGCGCCGGTTGAAGGGATATGTCTGTATCGAATGATTTTTCCCTCGGACGACTGCCAGGCTTTCAAAAAGTGCTGGGGGACAAAGTGATGGTTTTTCGGTGGTTGGTTATTCATCGGTTGATTACGTTTTAGGCTTTGGAAATTTTCTGAATCGGCTTGGGACCGAGCGAGCTTAATGCCAGGCGGAAAAGTCGGGTACAGGGAGCAATACGCTATGGGGGGCAGGTCCTTATTTTTGTAGGCTTGGTCGAATGACTCCTTTTACCGAAAGCAAACCATCAAATGGATGTTATCCGAAGAACTGGACGCTTCAAAAAAAGGCCCGCGTTGACTTAGGGGGGCTTTGCGTCGACTAGAGTAGGAAAGGATTAGTGAATTGATCGCTTTTGCTCTTTCAACCAGTAGGTGCAAAACAACTATGACAACCATTCCCATTACAGACACTATCGCTCATGCATTGGCTCAGCTTGTTGACGATTCTGGTAATAACGGAGTCTACAGAGAACCTTCTCATGCGGACATTGAGTTTCAAGTGAAGACCGCCGGCCTCTCTGATCACGATCCAAAGCAGCAGGGGCAAACCATTGGCAAGGCCAAACGTGTCCGTGCGGTGCTTTACGGCGCAATTGAGATGCATCCCGAGGCAGGTTCCCGTTTTGCTGCGGGGCTGCTCTCCAAAGTTCGAGCCTGTGGGGGTTTTAGGAAAACGTCTGCGAACTACGTAGGTATTGAGGCTATAGATAACGCCAAGGCAGCGTTAGATACAGAGGGCTTTAATCTGGCCGAGGATGGCTCGATCTCCCCCAAGGTACTAACGTCACTTGCAGGGGCGGAGTTGACTGACGCCTTATGGGGGTATGCCATTCGTGCGCAGAAGGGGGCTGAAGATGCCGCTCTTATAGTGGGCACCGGAAAGGATCTGATAGAAGCCACTTCAGCACATGTGCTTGAGAGCTTGAGGGGAAGCTATCCGGCAGGGGCGAACTTTCAATCTCTGCTAGGTATGGCCTTTATTGCCCTTGATCTCGCTGTCCCAGAAATTCCGGAGCAAGCTGGCGAGAAAGCGATACGGGCGATGGAGCGCGGTCTGTTCGCTGCGGCTCTTGGTGTTAACCGTGTGAGGAACAAGCAAGGGACCGGGCACGGCAGACCGTGGGTTCCGACCCTTTCCAGGGAGGAGGCTAAGGCTGCGATTGAGGTTGTCGGCACTGTCTCGGCTTACATGCTGGCGAAGCTTTCGAAGAGCCAGCGCTAGAGGCGGCGCGAAGTTATCTATTTTCTTGATGAACTTGCCGCCCCAACGGTTTGGATTTCCGCGCAAAAACAGACTGTTTAGATCAGATCGTAACGGGGTAAACCGGGTAGGGATTATAAGCCACGGGTACAGCCCTTTGCTCGATTTTCAGATGAGGGCCTCGTCAGCGGCTTCCATCAGTGCCAGCAGGTTTTTCTGCCTGCCCAACAGGCCGAATTGTTCTACCTATTGAGCTCCGTGAGGCGTCCCAAAGGCCACTGGACCCGTGAGGTGCGTAATTGCATGGACTTGACCACCCATTTGCATTCGGCTTGACCAGTCGTTTGCATCGGATTTGACCAGCGCACTGGGTGGCCTTGACCGGCAAAAAACGGCCAAAAGCGGACTATTCCACACCAGCTTGGAAGGCGGACATTGTGGCTCGAAGGCATCTACGAAATAAGGGGAGACTCACTCCGTTGCATATTAATCTCATCATGGCCAGTCATTTCGCTAAAAACGTAACCTAACCCCCCTAACTCTGTAGGGTCTAAATTATACCCGCATCGTTACCGATACCGCTTCTTCCGTTTTTTTGCGATAGTCGCCACTGAATGTTCATGCGCCCACGTATCTATATTTGATAATGTCTTTTGTCACACATAAGACGTGGGAACCTCGATGAAGCTTGACAAAGACTTGGTGCGCGAAATTCTGCTAGCTATTGAAGCCAGCGCCCCCCTGACTACTGTATTGATCTCGCGATCGATAACCACGGCAAGGATGAAGTCTCCTGTCACGTCATGCTGCTGCAAGAGGCAGGCTGTTGGTGCTGACCCTGGACTGACCCAGTTGCCGATGCAAGACTGCCCCATCTCCAAACCTGCAAAACATCCAGCGCAGACAATGATTGACTAGGAGTCAGACTGGGTCAGTGAATTCTCGGCAACTGGGTTAACTTAGGCATCGGCGCCAACACAAGGGCACCGATTTGTCTTCGGTCACTCAGGAGCGTCTGGATGAGATTACTGACCTGTTGAATACTCGGCCTCGCCAGACACTGGGATGGAAGTTTCCTGTGGAGATATTGACGGATCACTTGCAGCTGCTGGCGACAAACCGGCTAAATACAGTTAACTGACTGTTGCACTTGAAACCTGAGGCCGCCCAGCTTTAATAATGAAAAAAAATCTGCGGACAACCAGTTTGGAATCATCTGGCCATGGCCTAGAGCATTCTAGTTAAATAACGGCATGATTCATCGACCCTGCGTGCGATAAAACCATTGATTTTTCTGCCTATACCTTCTAGGCATTACCAAGGACACTCGTTTGTATTTGAGAGGTTGGAGACTTTTATCTAACGTGCGCATCTAAGGCAATGAATCCATGCCATAACCGCACGAGGGCAAGATGAACCTGATACCCCAGATCGAAGCAGATAGCGCCGGCATCTGCCGCATACGCCACGATATCCATGCGCACCCCGAACTCGGGTATGAAGTGCATCGAACCGCGAAACTGGTCGCGTTAACTCTCGAGAAATGGAACATCGAAGTCACCCGCAATGTTGGGGGAACCGGTGTAGTTGGTACCCTGCGGGGCTCGCTAGAAGGCGCTTCGCGTGCCCGGTCCATTGGCTTGCGCGCCGACATGGACGCGCTGCCGATCCAGGAAATCAATACCATTGCCCACGCCTCCCGCAACGCCGGTGTTATGCATGCGTGCGGCCATGACGGTCATACCGCGATGTTGCTCGGTGCGGCGCAATACCTCGCGGCGAATCGGCAATTTCATGGCACGGTGCAGTTCATTTTCCAGCCCGCCGAAGAGGGTGGCGCAGGCGCCAAAGCTATGCTCGACGAAGGGCTGCTCGAACGCTTTCCGATCGATGCGGTGTTTGGCGTTCATAACTGGCCCGGAATGCCAGCCAACACTATGGCTACCCGCGGCGGGGCTTTGATGGCTTCAAGCAACCGGTTCCGTATCGATATCGATGGAGTCGGCGCTCACGCTGCCATGCCGCATAAGGGGCATGACCCGTTGCTGGCCGGCGCGCAGATCGTAACCGCGCTACAAGCGATCCTGACCAGAAGTAAGCGGCCAATTGATCCTGCTGTTCTTTCCGTTACCCAGTTCCACGCTGGAAGCTCGGATAATGTGATTGACCAAGGCGTTTGGCTGAGCGGTACGGTGCGCACATTTGATGATCAAGTAACCGACTTGATTGAACGGCGCATGCAAGAAATAGCCACCGGTCTGGCGACGGCTTTTGGCTGTACTGCTCGGCTTAGCTTCATCCGCGTTTATCCACCAACGATCAACGACGCCAGCCAGTCTGCATTCGCTGCCAATGTAGCGCGGGAGGTGCTCGGCGCGGATAAGGTCATAGGGGAAATCGAGCCGGTCATGCCTTCGGAAGACTTCTCTTTTCTGCTACAGAAGGTGCCGGGTTGCTATGCCTTTCTGGGCAACGGAAGCGGCGAGCATCGTGGCCAAGAGCACGGCAACGGACCTTGCGAACTGCACAACGGCAGTTTCGATTTCAATGACGAATTGCTCCCGGTAGGTGCCACCTACTTCGTACGTCTCGTGCAGGCTTTTCTGGACCAACCAGGTTAGATTGCGCCGGCAGCTATTTTGAAGTGTTCGACCAGGCGCATTAGCGCCGGGTCGTCCGAATCACTGCGCCAAACGAACTCGACGGGATAGAGTCCCGTAAGATCAGGGTGCGGCAACAGCACCACATCGTTGGGGCAATTGAACTGTGAAGAATCCGGCACAATTGAATAACCCATGCCAGCTGCCACCAGGCCCAACACCGTACTGATATCCGCTCCCAGGTGAACCAGTTGCGGGGATAGGCCAGCGACATGGCAGCTGTGAATCAAAAAATCGTAATAGCTCGGCGCCTGATCCCGGGAGAACCAGACGCACTGCTGGTATTGAAGGTCGGCCAGGTGCGTAGGCGGACTCAAATGCAACTCGCTGCCACGAGGCACCGCTAGTACAAGTCGGCAATCGAACATCGCCAGCCCGGAAAATGCCGGATCTTTCGGATCACGCCAAGCCAGAAAACCACCATCCTGTGTGCCTTCGGCTATCTTCACTTGTTGACGCGCCGAAAGAGCTGGCTCCAGCATGAGGGTTATATCGGGATGCTCTCGTTTGAACTCGCGCAATGGCTGAAGGGCTGATGGGTGCCAACTGTAATTGGGTGCGATACCGATACGCAGTGCGCCAGACTGGCCATTGGCGATTCGGGTAATACGCTCACGTGCTGTTTGCAGGTCAGATAGGATGGCTTGAGCATCACGAATGAAGTGCTGGCCAGCCAGGGTCAGCTCTACGCCCTTGGAGCTTCGTCGGAATAGATCCACGCCCAACGTTTGTTCCAGATCGCGAATCTGTCGACTAAGCGCTGGCTGGACGATATGCAAATGACGCGCGGCCTCAGCCACACTTCGATGCTCTGCAACGGCTACAAAATAGCGCAAATGACGTAGCTCCATATGGATCACCCTGGGAAAATTTAAATATGAAAAATTCGTGAAGGAAGCTATTCAGCCAACACGCCCGCATTTGGTGCTTGCTACGATTAAGTGCACCACTGAACATCACGCGAGACTAATTAGTTTTGGTATGCCTGGCAAGTATAGGGTAGGGATGTCAATAGTATTTGCTCAGCAACAATTGCTTGCCTACATTCAGGATCAGAAAAACGGGTGAAATAATGGAAATATTTTGTGCTGAATGATTTTTTAAAATGATTGGCACATTTCAAGGAGCGTTCATGGATTCAGTAGCCGATACGCTCGAACAGCAGTCTGCACCAGACTATCTGCGCCGCGCCGCAACGGCGGCGACGGTGGGCAATGTGCTGGAGATTTATGACTTCATCGCCTTCGGAATTTTTGCAATTCCCATCTCAAAAGTGTTCTTTCCCGCTGTGTCCGAACTCAACGCCATACTGTTGACCATGGGCACCTTTGCAGCCGGCTTTCTCGCTAGACCGCTCGGAGCGTTGGTACTGGGGCGGTATGCCGATAGGGTCGGACGTAAAAAGGCTTTGACCCTCACGCTCTTAATGATGGCTACCGGCACAGTCGTTCCAGCCATTTGTCCGGCGTATGCAACGCTAGGCGTACTAGCCCCTATCATCATTCTTCTGGGACGCCTGCTCCAAGGGTTTTCAGCAGGAGGTGAAATAGGCGGCGTGGTGTGCATGCTGGTCGAAAACGCACCGCCACATCGACGCTTTTTCTATGCTTCGCTCCAGCAGGCAGCGCAAGGTGCAGGCGTGCTAACGGCAGGTTGCATGGGCTTGGCGCTCAATTCGGTTTTCAGTGAGCAGGAAATACTCGATGGCGCTTGGCGAATTGCCTTCGCTTTTGGCCTGCTGATCGGTCCGGTAGGCTGGTATATAAGGCGCTCAGTGCCTGAAACGATGCTGTTCAGCAAAACCTCCGCCGAGGAGCGAAACCTACCGTTGTTAGGGCAGTTCATCACCTATCGACGCTCGTTGGTCCTCGGCCTGTCGGTGATGGTGTTCTGGACCGTAGCGACTTATATTTCCAATTACTTCACAACCTATACTGTTCGGCAACTGCATCTGACCCCGGTTGACAGCTTCATTGGCCAGATCTGCTATAGCTTGGTCATGATTTGTGCCTGCCCGCTGGTGGGTCGTTTGGCTGACCGCGTGGGACCTTTCAGGCCTATGCTCTTTGGCGCAGGCTTGACTGTCATAGGTGCTTATCCCTTGTTCTACGTCCTCACCAAATACCCTAGCTTGCCAACACTGGTTGCTGCACAAATGGTCATTGCCTTGCTACTCGCATGCCACGCAGCGTGCGCCTCCACGGTCTTAAGTAACTTGTACCCCACAGCCTTTCGGGCAACGGGTGTAGGCTTCTCCTATGCGTTGGGAGTTTCTGTGTTCGGTGGATTCACGCCTCTTATCGTCACCGCTCTACTCGGCAAGACCGGCGACAATATCGTGGTGTCCTACTATCTAAGCGCCGCAGCATTGATCACTTGCACGGGCCTCTTCTTATTACGTAAGACTGGCTTTGCTCATAACATCCCTCGGATCTGAAACTGTACGCTCATCCAGCGAGGCCTTATAAGGGGTCGCTGGTGTAGTCAGAATTAGTGAAACTACTATAAGGCGTGTTTCATGGAGTAACTTCTATGTGTTCTGTGAAGGCAGATAATTACGCAGATATTTTTTCTGATATTAATTCTTTGTTGGACTTTGCGCGCGCCATTTGGCTAGGCGAATGCATATTATATGCGTAAGAGGTGTTATCTCGATAAAGTAAAATCGGCGACGAATAGAAGAGTTGATCTTTGCGAAAATAATAAGCACCATAGGAGTAATGTTGAGCAAGAAGAGTTAAATGAATTGGTTGTGCTTGCGGAATTTTAAAAGCAGTTTAGTGCTCTTCTGGCTTATAGAGAGGTGGTACCTTTAGATATAATCTCTAGGGTTAGCCATTTTTACAGAGTTATTCGCATTGAAGAGATACTGAAAAAATATCAGATTCCCGTGCGAGCCGTGAGCTCGGCGTGTTTTGCCATCTCGCTGCCTTGATCATGGGTCATGGTTTTCAGAAGCGCCGGAGCCATTCTCGAGAGTTCCCTCGTCATGGCTTCAAGGGCGGCATCGGCCATCGCCAATACGATTCCAAATGTTATGTTTGGCTACCGAGTACGATGCTCATTGATATATATCATGTTGGAGCAAAATTTATGAATACAATCTATGATGTAATTGTAGTTGGGTCAGGCAACGCTGGCATGAGCGCGGCGCTCGCGGCATTAGAAATTACCGAGCGTGTTCTTGTGATCGAGAAAGCCAGCTTCGAGGATGCGTCCGGTAACACTGCCTATTCGGCTGGGTCGATGCGGTGCACGATAGATAACACCGCTTCCATAAACCAATTGATCGATGGTTATGCCGATCCGAGACTTTCAGTTACGCGATTCCCGATTTACACACGCGATGATTTTCTTGCAGACTTAACTCAGTACAACAACGGTTCGCCACCGACTTCCAATCAGCTCAAGCTCGTCGACGCTTCGTACGAAGCGCTACTTTGGCTGCGTTCGAAGGGGGTTCTTTTTGAGCCAAATTACGATGCTCAAGCTACAAAAACTGAGGGCGGATATTCTTTTTGGGGAGGCTCTATCTTTCGCTGTGTTGGTGAAGGTTTGGGATTAGCTGAGTCTCAACGCCTCGCATTTTTGGAAAAGGGTGGGGCAGTGCGTTATTCATGTTCTGCACAGCATCTCGTTATCGTTGACGGTCGGATAACGGGAATTCGAGTCAAAAATAGTGATGAAAGCGAAAGCGTTTTGAAGGCACATTCGATAATTTTGGCTTCAGGTGGCTTTGGAGCTAACAAAGAAATGCTTTCTCAGTTTGTTGGAGCGGATGTCAGCAATGCTTTGGTACGCGGTACCAGGCACAACACTGGCGACGGACTAAGGATAGCATTTAAGGCTGGCGCTAATCCCTTCGGTATTTATGAAGGATGCCATATAGTGCCAACAGGAATTACCGTAGAGAATGGGTCGTTCGAAGGTCTCTCTAAGAAACAACGCTTAAGAGCTAGAAAGGTTTGCTATCATTTAGGCGTGATGCTGAACAAAGAGGGGCGCCGGTTTGTCAACGAAGGGGCCGACTTTCGCAATAGCACGTATGCTCAATATGGTCGCGATATAATGCTCCAGAGCGACAGTGTCGCTTACCAATTTTTTGATGCTAAGAGTATACCGCATCTATATGATGAATATAATTTATCCAAAATGGATTACTTCGAAAGTGAGTCCCTGGACGATCTAATAAGTCAAATTAATAATATTGATGCCGAAATTGCATTGAAAACTATTTCTGAATTTAATGCATCGGTCGATGACGCTGTGGTCTTCGATCCAAGCGTGAAAGACGGGAAAGGTGCGCGCGGGTTGACCCCGCCACGGACCAATTGGGCTCAATGTTTAGATACACCGCCATTCAGAGCGTATCCTGTTACTGGAGGGATTACCTTCACATACGGCGGCATTGAGATCAACGCAGATGGTGCGGTTGTTAATCGAGACGGCGCTATAATTCCGAGACTTTTCGCCTGCGGTGAGATCGTCGGTGGCGTTTTTTTCAATGGATACCCAAGTGGAGCCGGCCTCACGTCAGGCACGGTTTTTGGACGCATTGCTGGTTACAGCGCGGCCAATAGTTCGAGACAAGCGCATGAAATGATGAGTTTTTGACCAAACTATTTGGTCAATTGACCGAGCATTGAATGCAGATATTTTACTAATTAGCTGGAGTTTATATGTGTAGGGTTTTCGGTTATTTGACAAGTTCCAACAATTCCCTTCAATACCGGATGCAAAGTGTTTCAGAGGCTCAAAAGCACGGGGGCCCAGATGCGCAATCGTATGTGTCTTTTCCAAATTGCGGCATTGGAGCCAACCGCCTAGCGATTACTGACCCTAGCGGCGGTCGTCAGCCCTATGCGAGCATTCAAAACATTTATGTCTGTTTAAATGGCGAAATATATAACCATGATGATCTTCGGCGGGAACTCGAGCATAAAGGTTATCGCTTTGGCGATCAATGCGATGGATCAATTCTACCGGCTATGTACGTCGAATATGGCCCTTCATTCGTTGAATATCTCGATGGCATGTTCTCGATTGCTGTTCTCGATAAAAGGAGTGATAAGCCGCTTCTCATATTAGCTACTGACTGTGTTGGAATGAAACCAGTCTACTACGGTCGCTCGCCGGGTGGTGACAGTGTCGTATTCTCAACTGAGTTGCTCGCCCTCTTGCGTTTCGGCTTAAATCCAGCTCGCATTCGTCACGATTTGGTGAACCAATACATGACTGTTCGAGCGATTAGCGATGGACAGACTTTCATCGAAAACGTTTCAAGCATCCCTCCTTCTACTATAGTTTCGCAGAGACAAGGTGAGCCTCTTCGCACAATGCGTTATCAATCTCGCATAGTCTATGGAGAAAGCATTCCGAAGTCACTACCTGAGGCAGGCCAGGCGCTCAAAGAACTTCTTGCTTGGGAAGTCAATCGTCTCAAAATCGCCGATGCCAATGTATGCTCAGTGAATAGCGGCGGGTTAGACTCAAGTTTAATAACAATCCTTGCGAATCACAGATCCCCGCAGCCCCTTCCATCGTTTCATGTTTCTTGTAAAGGAAACTGGCCGTTCGATGAGCGCAGTTATGCAAGGGACGTGGCTCGAATTAGTGGCGGACACCATTACGACGCCGTACTTGATCCTGATCGTATACCAGACCTTTTGCCTAAAATGGTTTACCATCTTGGGCAACCAAATGCCGCTCCGCACGCACTGAGTGCATTTTGCCTGTTTCAAGAAGTTGGCAATCGTGGTTATCGCGTAGCGCTAACTGGTGAAGGCGCCGACGAACTCTTTTGCGGTTACACGAGGATGGTTAAATCCATATCCCACGAGGGTAGTGATTGGCCCACTGCATATCTCGACGGCATGGCTCCCTGCTCGCGGGAGACGCGAGCGTCTCTTTTTAAGGCTGACTTCCTCAGATCACTATCAGATCACAACGAAAAGATTGATCGAGAGTTCACCGACGAGTTATTGTCCTTCACAGGGACGCGGGAGAAGGCTGTTAAAACTTTTGAGCAAAACCGCAACCTTTGCCATTATGTTCTGCATCGCGCGGAGCCGTTGGCTATGGCGTCAGGTGTGGAAGTGAGAATTCCATTCTGCCAGCCTCGCGTAGTCGACTTTGCGCGAAGGCTTGAAGATAACATCAACTTACGAAACGCCGCGAGAGGAAAGGCTGTTGTATACGAGGCTGCTAAGGGCATTCTCCCGATCTCGGTAATGGATCGTCCAAAACAGCCTTTCACGCTCCCTATTACAAGTCTCATGCACAAAGGAAGCCGCCTCTATGATTTCGTAAATGAAGCAGTGAAAACTAAGCGCATGCGTGAGGATACACCGTTCGATACCGAGCGTTTGTCTAGCCTTTTAACCGAACAGGGAAGCAACCCTAGCAGAAACGCATCCTTCGCGCTTTGGGCGGCGACAGTATATTCGGTTTGGATTGATCAGGTCAGCGCCATTTGACGTATGTCATTTGCACTTAATTAAATTTTCCTTATTTGCTCGAGGTTCAACAAATGTCGACATTTTATGAGCTAAACTCCGACAAGTTTAAATTCGGATGGGAAGCGGAGGTCATGGTTACCGATCATGATTATAATCCGCTATTCGGGGATAAGATGCCGTTTGAAATTCTCCGAGACAGTGTTAACTCAATTACAAATGAGAGCGCTGATTACCTAGTGGAAAAATACACTGGATCCGGGCAGGGCCCCTATTACTTAGAAGGATACGATACAGAGACAAGTGGCAAGGTTGCGTCTCGTGTTGACGTCAAAGGGGTCGAAATTAGGACTCCGATTGATTTCTCGATTGAGCAATCCGTTCAATCCTTCGAGAGGCTCTATAACAGCTTGCAGGCAAAAGTTTCTAAAGCCGGACTTAGACTTTGCTGCCACGGAAATCACCCTTTTCAACCCGCTTACGTGGGTGAAAAAGGCGAGCGGGATCTAATCGGGTGGTCATCGGCTGAAGTGGCTATGACCACTCAGGGGCTAGCCATAAATATTAGCATGCCAGACGATCGCGAAAACGCGCTGGATAGGCTTGCTTTGGATCTGCGTTTCTCATACGCAGCACCGGTTATGGTTATCCTCGCGGCGAATACTCCATTTCGGTTGGGCGAACTGTGGACGCCTATGGGTGTGCAGGCTCACTCAGAGCGATCTTACCGTAGGACTTTCACACGCAATACAATCTACTACCGTGACGACCAACATCACAGAAAAGAAATAACCCTATTTGACGCTACCAATGATCTAAGGATGCACGCGGCCTACGCCGCGCTTAGTCTTGGAATTATTTTGTCGGATGCGGAATTCCCGATCCTACCAGACAGGTTTTCGAAGGAGAACATCCGAAGAGTAGCGCAGTTTGGTTACGACGCTGTATTAGTTGACAGAAATTTCGGAGAATTCAATCCCGCAGATGCTGTTTCGATGGTTCTTGGGGCAGCTGCCGCAGCGCTTACGCGGAACGGCTTCAACGCGGATTTACTTAATCCACTTTGGGCCCTTCGCGACCAACGGATTACGCAAGCACAGAGAACTGTCGAGCGTTATTTGCAACTTGGCTCTATACAGAATGTTCTGCGGGAAAACTCAGAACTGGTTGGCAAATAATTAATTTCATATGTCCCGGACGATTACCATACTATGTGCCTTCAATCAGGGAGGCACATACCCAGCCAATGAAAAGAAGGATGCCGATGAACAGTTCGTGGGGGCCGATCCTAATAATATTGTCTGGAATTCTTTGGGGATTTTCAGCGTTTACGAAAAAATATCTTCTGCTGTATGTCGATCCACTGTTTCTTAACGTGATTAACTCGGCCTTTGTATGTATAAGCCTAGTTTCTGTTTGGTTCAGGCCATCTGAATTGTGGAACAGCTTTCGTGAAGCCCCATATCTTCTCATAGCTATGGCCTTTTTCGGAAACTCAATTGGGACGAGCATGCTCTATATTGCGATAGACCACCTGAGCCTCTCGGTTGCGAGCGTCGTCGGAAAGTTGCAGCCCGTATTTGTCATTATATGTGCTTATGTTTTCCTTAAAGAGCGCCTTACGCGGACGGAGATACTCTTATCAGTTGTAAGCATTTTGGGTGCGTTCTTGGTGGCGGTGCCAGAGCCGATGAAAATCTTTGAGACTGCGCACATGACTATCATTGGTCTGCTGGCAGCGTTAGCTAGTGCGCTTGGGTGGGCTTTTAGTGGCGTTATCGGGAGGCGTCTAACTATCATGGATGCCTCGCCTTCAGCTGCTCAAATGACCTTCTTCAGGTATTTTATAGGCTCGTCGCTGCTAATACCACTAGTTGATTTCTCGAGTTATAGTTCAACTGTCGCGCAGTGGCCCTATCGGACACCTTTCCTCCCTACAGTATTCATCCTAACGTTTGTCACAGTCACCGTTCCCACATGGGCTTTTTATAAGGGCCTGAAACACGTATCGGCAAGCTATGCATCTGTGTTAGAGCTGTCCTCCCCAATCACGGCAGTTTTGCTTGGCATGATTTTTTTGAGTGAACGCTTGAACGAGTCGCAGCTTATTGGTGTTGCTTTGGTTGTATTACCCATTCTGGTGTTAGAAAATCTGCGTATGAGGCATTCCACGTAGCTGATAGAGCATTGGCTGCTAACCAGATCCCGCGGAACTGCTGCGTATCTGACAGAACTGGTGATCGTGTCCCGGGGAGTGGTGTAACTGAACCAACCGAAGGCGCCCTGAGGGCGAAAGAGGATGGTCATCGTGGTTCTTGGCTTACGTTGAGTTTGCGAAGACCAAACACTCACCAGAGAAACCACGATGACCAAGCCCACCATCGCATTGACCGAGTTGGTTGAGAAAGGTGCAGACGCTGATCTGCTCAAGCAAATGATCCAGTTCGTCGCCCAGCGGATGATGGATTTCGATGTTGAAAGCCTTTGCGGCGCTGGCTTCGATGTTAAAAACCCTGATTGTACCAACAGTCGCAACGGTTACCGCGACCGCCTGTGGCAAACCCGTGTCGGGGAGGTTGATTTGAAGATTCCCAAACTGCGCCAAGGCAGCTACTACCCTGTCTGCAACTGCTGGATGCCTACGGTATCACCCAGGCCAAAAGCGCTGAACTAGTTGCGGCCCTCACCGGACGGCCATGCGCAGCTCGTATCGTACGATCATGGGTAAACGACCCCGAAAAGCCTAGCGCCACCCCTTGTCCGGATTGGGCCGTTGTTGCGCTCGAAAAGGCTATTGACTACATGCAGCGCGCCTTGGCGCGACGTGCCGAAGGATAAGGGCCGCTTTGGTGATTCGACCAATTACCGAACCGCTTTACCAACTGGCCGTCACCTTGGACCAACTGCAAGATCTGCAAACCCTGCTTGAGACAACTTCGGCTGGTGAGGCAGACCCCGACGCCAAGGTGTTCCAACTGCTGCATCTGGTACGAAAAACCCGGATCGAAGCCGTCAAGTTTAAACAGCGAAACCAGGAACGCGCGGCGGATCTGCCGCCCAGCAACGCGCTACAGTAGATGCATACGGTTCGTATGCCTGAGTTCAAGGAGTGAAACGTGAAATACAGCAAAGTGAGCCGCTGGCCGGCTCTAAACAGAAACCCCCATGCAAGCCGAAGTTGATATGAAAAAGAGGTATTTATGGTAAGCACAGTAACGATCTACAAGAGCGCGGGGATCGATCAAGATCGACGAAGTGTCGTTCTGCCCTGAAAGCTTTTCGGATGCAAGGATAGAGGGTGGACACCCAAACGGCCCCGTATTTTGCTTGGGAGCGGCGAAGGCAGTGATCAGTTTAACTGACGCGAACTTACTGATCGCGGCTGGTGTGACCGACAATAGGTAGGACAGCGTCCGCTGCACACCAAGGCACTTGACTGGGCATTACTCAGTACCAGGGCGCAATTACGCACCCGCGAAATCGAGGTTTTCCAAAATGACAGCGATTTACGACGGTTTGGATTTTAAAACACCTCTAGAAGCTCAGTGGGCGGCCTTCTTTGACCTTGCTGGTTGGACTTGGCATACAAACCCAGCGTCAGTTGGGAATTGGGCTCCTGATTTTCGAGTGGAATTTTCTTGCGGGCATAGTGAATACTATGTAACTTACACGCTTTTGGTTGCTGTTCTGCCTTTCTCAAGTATCGAAGCGTTTGGTGATCACCCATCTTTGAGTCATTGCTACGGTATTGAATCCCCGTACGACGACCTACATCCATCCGTTGACGCTGGAGCAGCATTTGGCACTTCTCCGCATGTCACTGTGTGGGAGTTTTCTCACGGGGCTGGGGGCGGTCAATACAACGTACGTGAGTGGGTAAGGGAGGCTGACTCACTTTGGTCTAAAGCAGCGCAACTGGTCCATTCGGGCGTGAAACAAAGCGCTACGAAGGCTTAGGAAAATTAGGTGCACCACACACTACCGATAGCTCTTTTCACGGTTGGTCTTTTGGCCGGATTACCCGTCAGCGCTTTGGTTGTCAGTATTCCTGCTTTCCTGGAAAGACAATGGCGATTGGACGCCGCCCAGATGCTGGGGCAAGAATCGCCTACTGAGCACCGTCCGCGTTCGTCCCTGTCATTACTGCCTGATCAAATTAACGTTCGATTTAGTATGACGCTATTGGTCATGGGAGGGTTTTCAAGCTGGGCAGCGCTGTACTACGGTGTTGGGCCAAGCGGCTTGGCCGCGTTGGTGTTGGCCGGTGGCTTGCTGGCCCTGAGCTTGATTGACCTCGATCACCAGTTGCTGCCGGACGTGCTGGTTTGGCCGCTGCTGTGGCTGGGCTTGATCGTCAACAGCTTCGAGCTGTTTACAACCCTGTCCATGCCCTGTGGGGAGTCGTGGGTGGCTACCTGGTGCTTTGGTCCATACGTGTCCTTTCCAGGTTGATCACTGGCGATTACGGTATTGGCCAGGGCGATCTGAAGTTGTTGGCCATGCTCGGCGCCTGGGGTGGCTGGCAGATCTTGCCAGTGACGTTGGTGCTATCGTCACTGGTATTTGCTGTGGTGGGAAGCACGCTCCTTGCGTTTGGCAAAATAGAGCGGACAGCGCTCATTCCTTTTGGTCCATACCTGGCTGCTGCAGGTTGGCTCGCTCTACTCTACACGCCGGCGTGGGCGGTCGTTTAAATCGGCTGGGCTAGACACAACCAACATTTCACCTTTCGCACATGAGTGGCGGTTGCTGGCCGCGTGTGCACATAGTGAAAATATGGTGCAGAGCTAGTTACCTTTCTCAATCAACAAGTCAATTGCCGACAGCAACATCACATCATTGGCAGGCCCTTCCAGTTTAAGAGACCTTCCGGTTTTATTGTCTCTAATCAGCACGGTGGGTGTCGCTGTGACCCCAGACTTTAGGGCTTCTTCTGCCTGTCGGGTAATGCGCAGAGAAATCTGTTTGTTATTTGCAGCACAGGCCATCAGTGCCTGGTGACCAACGTCGTAGATGTCCAACTGACCATTGAAGCCAAGGCCGTTGCTACGAGTTCGTTCAAAGACCTGGTCGACGGCTTGCCAGAAAGCCGGCGCGCCGCCTAACTCTCCCGCGCATTCAACCATTTTAGCTTCATAAATCGCGGTCGAACCGTGGAAGTCCAGTGGAAGGTGATGCCACTGAAGGTTTACGTTCTTCTGCTGCTGGACCCAGGCTTTCAGAGCCGGTGTGTAGATCTTGCAGTACGGACATTCCAGATCCGCAAACTCAGTCACAGTCCAGCGAGCATTAACCTGCCCGAACGTCCAAGGGCCTGAATGTTGTCGTGTTTGCACCTCGCTTTTGAGGACGGCAAAGCCGACAGTCACCAAACATAATCCTAGAAAACCCACTACCCCCATAGACCGAATCATGTGTGGAGCTCGGCCGTAGGCTTCGATGACAAGAGTGCTTGATTACGCAGTGCTTCAAGGAGGGCGTGTTCAGCACTCTCGGGCTGAGGGTGAATCGCCCCTGATTTCATAGACGCGCTCAATTGTCTGACTTTTGCCAATTAGCCAGTTCTGAATGACGTAAGCGGGCCGGAAGTCGCCTGACCCGATCGGCGGCTTTTGGCCGATTTCTGCCGTTCGTGACGGGCAGTAATCGGCCCAGAGTGTGTAAAAACGCTTCGCCTACATTGAAGTGTGCGCGTCTACGTTAAATCTGAAATTTATCGGCACGTCAGCAGATGTGGATTTCGCGTAGAAGCGCGATTTCCAGTCCGGTTTTGAGTACCTGTCGCACTGAAAACCGTTTTCACACAGTCTCGGCCAGTAGCGGACATTATTTGCTCGATGGATAATCCGACGAGCTACTTATGACTTTGAGCGGAGAAACCCATGGAGCTTCATGAGCAATTGGATCAGGTCAAGGACGCCAATACCTTTCTGGCTTTTGCCCACGCCCTGGCGGAAGACAAATCGAATGGTGACTGGGAAAAAGGGGACGATAGAAGCCTTCCTAGACGGAGCTATTGCATGGGCCGAAGCCAGTAATTTTGGCGTCGATCAGGGGCTTCAAGGCTCCAATCCTTGGCGGCAATTCGCTAATTTTTTGTACTGCGGAAAAATATACGAGTAAACAGGTGAAGTGTTTATTCGCTTTAAGCGTTGCGTCTGGGGGGTAGCCGAACGGGCTCGGCTCCACCTCACGATCGACCGATGCTGGTCGGTCACCGCCAATTTTCACTGGCTGTATTGGGTCGATTCTGCTGAAGCTTTAGGCGCGTGTTTACAGCAGAAAAGTAGGCGTCTGATATTCAGATCCCACTCTGGCGCAGAAGTGTTCAGGGTTACCCCCGCTCCCCGTCTCTTCAGGGATCGGGTCTGGTAACGGGGCTAAGACTTTCAGTAGAGAAATTCAATCGTTTTGACGTTGTTGAATAACCGCTTGCTGTCTTAAACATCGTTGTACTATCAGATGGCAGCGCGAAATCGTCGATCCTCCGGGCACTCCGCCTCGCCTCCTTACTCACGCGTCATGCTGATAGCATCCGGTTATATTCGACGGCAAAGGTACCTGTGGATGATCTTCTGTCAGACGAGTATTAGCGACCTGACCTTGGCGCGGATTGGAGTAAAATGCAGCATGAGCTATGACTTCAGAAATCTCTCATCGGCGGACTTTGAGGATCTCGTCCGGGACCTCATCGGAAAAGAAGAAGGGCTTCGCTTTGAGGCATTCTGCGCAGGCCCAGATGGTGGTATTGACGGTCGGCACGCGCACGCCTGCGGAAACGTTGTTCTCCAGGCGAAGCATTATGAAGGTTCGCCGTTCAGCAAATTAACGGCGGCCATGAAGCGCGAGCGTTCTTCAATCGATAGGCTGGCTCCCACCCGTTACATCCTCGCGACCTCCAGTAGGTTTACTCCGCTTGGCAAAAGTAGGCTCTCTCCACTCATAGGACCAAGTCTGAAATCTGAGGCAGATATTTTTGGTCCGGAGGACCTCAATGGTCTTCTCCGGAAGTACCCAGACATCCTCAAGTCACACATCAAACTCTGGCTCTCGGGCGTGGGTGTTTTGGAGCGGGTCGTACATGCGGCGGCCCATACCTTTGCAGCGCTAACACGTGAAGACATCGAACAAAAGGTTCGTGTCTACGCATCAAACCCAAGCTTCGACGAATCACTGGCTACGCTTGAAAAGCATCGGCTTCTCATCATATCCGGGCCGCCGGGAGTCGGCAAAACCACACTGGCCGAGATGCTTTGCTATACCTTTCTAAGCGAGGAGTGGGAGCTTATTCCCATCCGTAGTTTGGAAGACGGCTTCGCCGCCATTAACGACGGCAAAAAGCAAATATTTCTTTTCGATGATTTTCTTGGAAAGGTCGCCCTTGATCGACAAGCATTGGCGCATAAAGATTCTGACCTTGCGCGCTTCATGAGCCGCATACGTCGCTCACCGAATGCCCGTTTCATTCTGACAACGAGGGGTTATATATTTGAGGAAGCCCGTAGAGTCTCTGAACATCTTGGTGATCAGCGCCTCGATGTGACGAAGTACGTACTCGATGTTGGCATTTACACTCGTCGAATCAAAGCGCGGATTCTCTACAATCATCTTTTCGTGTCAGAGACGCCTCAGTCGCATATCCTGGCGCTATTAGAGAGTAAGAAGCTCCCGGAAATCGTTGATCACAAGAACTATAACCCACGTGTCATCGAGGCAATGACCGATGCATTTCGCGTTGGTGACATTGAACCCGCCAACTATCCCGCTGCCTTTATCGGCGCCCTGAACAATCCAAGCCAGATTTGGGACACCGCTTTCCGAACGCACATTGATCACCGGTGCAGGCATCTCCTGATGGCGATGTTTTTCCTATCAGAATACGGGATTTCAATCACGACTCTTCGCTCATCTTTCGATATTCTGCATACCTCGATGAGCACGGCCTACGGTCTGGCACACGGTCCTAAAGATTTCGAAGAAGCCCTTCGTATTATGGAAGGTAGCTTCGTCAATGTCGTCAACATCGACGGGCCAACGGTTTCTTTTCTCAATCCTTCGCTCAAAGACTATCTCTCAACCTACCTGTTGGACACAGATCTCCTTATTCGCCTTGTCCCTACGGCGGGCTCAATCGACTGGCTGTCGAGCCTTTGGGACTTCGTGCATCCGTCTGGGCTTAGCGAGTCCGACCAGGCGAAGATCGCCAGAGCCTGCGCTGATATGGTCGAGATGATCGAAGAGCGCCCGCACTGGCGTCCCCGAGCCGGTGACGCCCGCTCACTCGAATACAATGATGCCGCAAACTCCAGGCGGCTCCGGATGCTGATGGATTGGTGGGAGATCACTGACGACCGGCGGTTTGCCGACAGCATTATCAAGATCGCGCGAAATCCACAGCAGGGCTTCAGTGCATGGTCAGACGGGGAGGCTCTGATCGAGTTCTTTTCCCTGCGGGACGGCAGGGGTTATGGCCGGCCGTTCATTTATGAAGCCGAATTCCTAGAACTCATCGAAAAGGCCCTTACCGACACTATACGGTGGAGTTCAAGTGACATGCTCTCCACCCTTGTGGATGCAGTGGACGCTGCGAATGGGCTGCCCGACAGCATTACCTGTGCTTTGCAGACGGCTGTGCTCGAAGAGTTCGAGGATAACACTAGTCGCATTCGCGAGGATGATAGCGAGTCCTCGCTATCGGACCGGATCGATGCCTTGAAAAAGTTCGCGCCACGTTTTGGTGTGCCGGACGCTAAGTTGAATAGCGCCGTCTCAGCCATCGAGGATCGCATAGGCGAGATTGAAGACCGAAGCAGTCGCGCCTCCTCTCCGAGTATCCCGTCATCGAGTAAGCGGGACGGGGAAAAGTTTGACGACCGCGCCCTTCGAGACCTTTTTACCCCTCTCCTTGATCGCTAGGCCAGCGCCAGCTCCGCGGAACAGGCGCGTCGCCCTTCGTTCACAAATTGCGAGCTGTCTCTTGCATGGTCTCAGCTTCCCGACCGTCTGGTATGGGTCCAAGCTGTGTGAAAACGTTTAGGGTCGGAGAATCCCACAGAAATAATGCCGAAACCACGTCCCTACTTAAAACCCGGCTCAGCTACCGTGTGTTGTCCTCGTCTTATATAGGCACGATTCAATCACCTCTATCGGCCGCTTTCTGCCTTTCGCCAACTGCGTTGCCAGGACTCGCAGCTAGTCATCACACAATCGGTGTGCTGGTTAAATTCGATGTGATGACCGACCATGCCGGATTTAAGCGACTTGTTATCTAACGTAAATTGGGCGGGGCAGGTTAGTGCATTTATCCAGCGAACGCCACAGCAACAAACTCCATACCGTAGCTATAGCTAGCTTTCACGACAGAGCTTTGATCTTTTCGTACAGATCATAAAGATGAAGTGCTGACATATCCAATATAGGCTCATACATGAAAGAGTTGAGATGGATGTTTTCAGGAGTCATCAGATTCACCTGCGAGAGCACCATGATTTCATCATTACCGAATGATAGGTTTGATGAAAATTTGTTGAACAACTCGAATGTTTGATTCCTGCTGATAGCCGATACGAAGGCGGCATCATTTATTTTATTAATCATATATTCTTCGGCCTTTAGCCTGATGGCAATGGATAAAATCACCTTAGATTCTAGTTCGACATCGTCCGCAGCATTGGCGGCGAGTGCTTCCGCTTGATCGTATATTAGTTGAAGGGCGCTATATGTGGAATTTGGAAGAGATAATGCTGCCTGGTCCGATAGCGTGGCCTTAACCGTTGACTCAAGATCCGCTATTGTAAGAGCCTTGCTATCTGCTTTTATGTGTAGAAGGGATGTCAGCCTCAGGTAGTGCTGGCTAGTAGTCCCGTGGCAGTACTCAGCTAGATTTCGCACAAAAGGAATGCTCGCTACTAGAAAAGCTGGGTTCTTGGCTAGTCCCTTCTTCCAAATAATAAATGGATTATTCTGATATTTTTCCGGTACAAATGTTAGCGCGTGCTGATCTTTTCTCGCAAAGAATCTTCGCTCTCTAGCAATATTGAGACGGCTGCTAATTGTTCGGTGAAAGTCAAAATTATGAGTTAGAAATAGCAGTCTAAAAAACTTGACCTTGGAAATTTCATTAAAGTACTCAATTATGGCGTATTTGTTTTTGTAGTCGAATGAGTCCGCGATATCATCAACGACAAACAGGGTAGTCTGGTTCGATTCTCGGCGTGCCTGTACTTCGAAAAGGACATTCAATATGTAAAGTGCCCGCCTCTCTCCTTGGCTGAGAACCTGAAGCAGCTTTTCCTCTTCGACACCACAGGTTTCTTGGCCATCATGAAATTCAAAGGTGACTTTTGGGCTTTCGCCTTTGAGAATTACGTCTTGTTGATTCTGAACAACCAGCTTGAAGGGAACATAAAACCGTTCGTTGAACTGAGTGACAACGGCAGCCCATTTGGTTTTTTCTTCCTGGGCCTGCTTTGCCGTGTGCGCAATTACGTCCTTTGCTGAAGCATATGCCATGGCGAAAATTTTCATAGCTGATTGAGCTACGTTGAAGTAGCTGAACCACAGCTTCTTTCTGAATTTTTCAAAATCACCAAGTTCAGGGAGTATTTCCGGATGGAGTGTCAAATACTCCCTAAACTTTTTTAGCTCAGCATTTTTTTGCAGCTGTTTATCAACCGCATCGAACCTCGCAGATAACTCTTTGTCGCCCAAGATGCGTTGCTTTTCTGCCTGAACTAACCCCTCCAGCTCCTTGGCAGAAGAAACTTCAGTCCTTACCCCTCCATTAGAAATATTTAGGGTGTGGTTAGCTTCAAAGAAACCGTTTGTTTGAAGATTTTTAGAGACATCACTGGCTCCGGCATGGTTGAACTTCTTGCTGAGGAGAGGAGAGCCTTCCACCAACTCTTGATATTTAGACATGTACTCTTGAAGCTGTTGATGGAGCGTGCCGGCCTTAAACGCAGATATCGTTTTGTCGTTGAAAATTTCTATATAGGACAAATCATTGAATCTAGTATCGCCGTCAAGTTTACCTGCTAGTTCTGCGAAAAATTCATACGGATTCGTAAATTTGAAGACTTCTTTTATTTCGGATACGGGAGACGCTTTACCTGGCCACCCTGAAGCTTTCTTCAACGTCTTCAGCAGGTCTTCTTGAGTCGACTCGATATTTCTCACCGCCTCTTCGTATTCTCCCCTCAGTTTGGGGTTTACTAGTAATGTCGAGGTTCCAGAGCCGGAATAACGCTCTACATAGGGTTTGATGACAAACACGGAGTCGGGGGTGATCGAGGCAGCAGGTTCGGCTGTGATTGCGCGGATGGTTGTACGTGTCGGGAAAATCAGGTCTTGGCTGTCACGTCCTTCTTGGAAGTCCAGAAATGTCCGCGCAAGCGACGTCTTCATGAAGCCGTTCGGCGCATAGATCGAGAAGGCTGAGCCATCTGGTGTTTTCTGAGTCCCTTTGAAATCAAACTTGGCATCAAGTTTTTGAATTCCATAGCAATTCTCTAATTTAATATCTAAGACATCCATATCTATGCTCCAAATTAAATGATTTTCCTCCATCGACGGTATCGTTTCGCTATCATCATGTCCATATAGCGATGCTGCCTCACATTGGCCTGGCATGCGCACTGATGAAGAACTTATCCAATATGCGGCGCTCGTTTTAGCGGCATCCATACATTTCGCTGCTGTTCTAGGCCTCAAAACCGACAGCAGGCAAGCCTCCGCTTCTAGCCGATTTCTGGCGGTCATTATTGGATGAAGAGAGTGAGTGGACGGACCTTGCTTGCGCCACCTCAATTAGCGTAACCCGAACCGTTCAGATGTGGTCAGGCGGGCTCAAGGCTATCTTTCATCAATGGTCTCAGCATGAGGTTGCTAGATGAGCATCGACAAGACGACTAAATTGACCAGTACCCGTAGTGAAGAAAACGCGAATCTACTACTCCGAGTCGGATGGACGCTTTTGCTCGTGGCTGACCGCCAGGAAGGCGCCTACCAATGGCTGCTTTATCAATTCGGGTGGCAGCGGGAGGGGGAACCCCCTGAAATCACTTTTACGGGTGTTGAGGGTGGCCCAGATCCATTCTGAACGTGTCGGATAAAGGACGACGATCCAAAATGGGCATAGCAAATGGCCGAATTCCGATATGGCGAAAGGTATTGAAAAATAGGTGGTTGCATTGCACTTGACCACCTGTTTGCATTCGACTTGACCAATTGCATTCGTATTGACCACCATAGACGCATGCCGGATGCTCTTACGCCCGTTTGCGACTTTTGATCCTTCGCATTGATTCGCCCTTCAGTTCGATGATGTGGGACTTGTGAACGATACGGTCAAGAATTGCGTCGGCAATCGTGGGGTCAGAGAACAGGTCATACCATTTTTCTTTAGGGTACTGACTTGTGATCAGCAATGACCCGTTCTGTGACTGCTGATCGATAACGTCCAGGAGGAATGGTCCGAGTTGGGAGTCAATGCCACCGATGCCCAAATCGTCGATGATCAATAATTCTGCGCGTATCAATTGCCGACGCAGCTTGGGAATGGTGTGGTCAGCGTAAGACAGTGAGATCTCCTCAAAAAGCTTCGTGGCAGTGCGGTACAGCGTCGCTCGTCCAAGGCGGCAGGCCTGGTTTCCGAGTGCGCAAGCGAGCCAAGTTTTGCCAGTACCCGTAGCGCCTGTGATGATCACATTCTGACGTCGCGCCAACCATTCGCACTCCCCGAGGGACATGACAGTATTCCGGTCTATGCCTCGGGACGCCTTAAATTCAATGCTGTCCATTGTGGCTTCATTCTCACGAAGCCTCGCGGCCTTTAGCAAGCGTCCAACCTTTCTGCTCTCACGCTCGCTATTTTCGGCGTCCATCATTAAACCAAGCCTTGTATCGAATGGTTCTTTCAGCAGCGCAGGTGTTTCAAGCTGTCGCTCGTAGGCCACGGCCATCCCGTGCAGACCAAGAGTCATGAGGTTTTGGGCAGTATCTAGGATTGACTTCATTGCGGCTCATCTCCTTGTGAGGCGTAGTATTCAGCACCGCGAATGTTGGCGTGTTCGACCAAGGGGGCGGATCTTTGGTAGTTAGGACGCAGGTCAGATTCGTTCCGAAGGATCGACCGTAGCCGCTCAGAACTCAGGATGTTCAAGCTATTGGCATAGCCGCACGCGGATTCAAGGCGTGACGGCGTGATCGCCCCCTTGCGAACGTCGCGTTTCAGGCCAATAACGGCCTTCAAACCGGTCGCGAAATCTTTCCGCAGGTTGAGGTTGTCCTTCACGAAACGGAGCGTTTCCGGCCCAATAGTCTCAGCCCATACAATCAGCGTTTCCGGCTGGGAGTCTTGGAAATGGCTGTGATTCGGGGCCAAGTGCTCTTTGAGAGTGCTAGTGCCGCGCTGGCGATTCAGCTTGTGCGATCCGATGACACGGCGCTGATGAAGGATTTCGAGCCAGTCGTCTCGCACGCGCAAATCGACAAGAAGATTCGCAAAGTGATAAGGGACGGAGTAGCTGTGCTCCTCAAATGCAACGTGGTAATCGCTACCTACCCGAACCTGATACACCCACTGACTGTAGCTGTAGCGCTTTTCTGGGAGAGGCTTGAGGGCTGGATAATCAAGCTCAAGGAAGCGGCTGGTTCTGCTCTTTGGGTACGTCCGTGTGATTCGACTGTTTAGCTCATCGACCCAGTAGCTGATTTTCTCGTTGAGCTCTTCTAGGGAAAAGAAAGTGCTCGCTCTCAGCCTTGCGAGAACGAACCTCTGTACCAGTTGAACGGCAATTTCACCTAGCGACTTGTCTTTCGGTTTACGCGGTCTGGCGGGGTAAATTTGAAATCCGTAGTGCTCAGAAAACTCGGCGTAGGCACGATTTAAGGTCACCACATCTCTCGTGTTTTTAGTCACTGCTGACTTCAAATTATCAGGAACAACGAACCGGGGAACCCCGTCGAAGAACTCCAGGGCCAGAACGTTGCATTTGAGCCAGTCTGGGGTCGTTTGACTGTTCACCGCGGTGGCAAAAATGTAGCCCGAGGCGCCTAGTGTTGCCACGAATACTTGGGCTTGGCTGATCGCTCCCGTGTCCGGGTTTGTCACAGGCATTGTCCTGCCACAAAAGTCCACGAAGCACTTGTCTCCGGGGAGGTGAATCTGTCGCATGCTCAGTTTTTGCATATTGACCCACTCTCGATAGAGCCGCGTGAACTGAGCATATGACACGCCTTCTGGCTCGCTCGTACGAAACTCTTGCCATAGAAGCTCCAAGGTGATGTCAGGAAGTTTTAGCTGTTCGTGGACGGCGGGCCATGACGGGTAGGCTTTCCTTTGAGGTGAGGTTCTCGGCTGAGTCCGCAGACGCTCCGCGAGCGCTTTGTCATCAAGGTGCTTCAGCTCTTCCCAGCTTTGCCCGCACTGGGCCAACTGATCGCGAATAGTGCGAACAGTGTTGTGGGACACTTTGGCTAATAAACCAATCGCCCTATTCGACAGCCTGGGGTCGCTCGCGAGTCGTAGCACCTCGCGCTGTGTAACTATTGGCAGCCTCATGTGTTCTCCTCGCGACAGGCGTGTGAATGCCTCACAAGTCGCGCCGTGTGAAAATTGCAGACAAACGGAAGGTGGTCGGCTTGACGCCGAACGCGAGGGAACACAGAATGAAGGTGTATAGGGCTCAAAACCTAACACCATCAAAAAAGCCTAGGGCTCCACCCCTGGGCTTTTTTGTGCTCCAAATCCACCGGCTAACTCCTAGCCTGGCCTCATTGCGGTACTCCTCATATGCCTAGTTCATATGGCCTGCTGCCGTGCGCAGCGCTGCGTGGCAATCCAGCATGCGACTTCTTTGGACAGGGCAAAGAAGCCCCGACGATTGGGCACCTCAAACAGGGGCACTTCGATAGTCCCCCGCTGTTTGGCTTTTCGAAACGCGTCATAGGACGCGTATCCCAACTCTCTCCACAGCGCGCTGCCACCCACCATCAGGCCATATCGATCTTTGAGATCAAGCTCTAATTCGGATGCCAGATTGTGGATTTCAAGGGGCTCGCGCATCGCACTTAATGTCCGGTTTGGTCACAGTTAATAGTAATAAACCGCCCCCTTGCGCTCCAGCCGTAAGACTTCTACATTTTTTACGGTACAAAGATCAATCAGGGATTTTTAAGTGTCTGATTTTAAGAGAATTGCAAACATTTATTCGGAGTTCGCAGAGAGCTTGCGCGAACTAATTCCGGAAAATTACAGCCCCCGGAGCAGCACTGTGGAAATGCTCGCAGTGGGCTATTGGTTCGAAGGCCTAAGGCAGCGGACAGGCCTCAAAACTGCCTATGCCCTTGAGCTGTACTTCGAAAAAGAGTCGTTTCGAAGAAACACGAATGGCACGATCCGGCATTACCGAAGCAAGTGGTCTAGATACGAACAGAAAATGATCTCGCCCAAGGCCAAGACCTTGAGCAGGGTGGAACTGCTAGCACCTGGATCCTCCCGCGACCTGAACCATCCTATATGGACGTTGATGAAGCTGATCTCTCGGCAACAGAAGATCAACTTCGACAGTTACTTCCGTACGCTAAACACCGAAGTCCAGCTGGTGCTTTACCGCAACACCAGCAACATGATTTGGGACAGTGTTCAGCGCGAACCAACCACTCAAGTTCTACTCGAAAAACTCGAACGCAGGGCAAGCCTGGATACCCTCGCAGCGCTGATCGCGATAGTGGTCGAAGCAGATCAACTGGGTCGAAAATCTCTTGCTATAAAAGCAGCAAACTCCCTACACAAAGTACTTCTTATGCTGGCGATGGAGCTTCAGGCGCGCGGTGTTGCCATTGGCCTAATCGATTGGCTGGTGCTCAACGTCTTACCTCTTGGCGTGCCTGCGCACTTGCAGATCTGGATGAGCAGCGCTGACTACATCCACGCGTCAGCACATTTAAACACTATGGTTTACCAGCATCCGGAAAGACGCGGAAAAACCTTGCCTTGGAAGCTTCGGACCAGGCTGATGTGCAAGCTGCTTGCTGGGGATATGGGAATTGACGTTCTGCACGCAATGCGCCCGCAGTTCGAGTTGCGGGAAGACATCGGGGAAATCGCGGGCGATTTGGTCGAGGAGTTTAAGAAGACGTCGGCGCTCAGGACTTGGGGATGGATGTGCATCATTGATGGCACGCCCCAGGTAGTGCCACCCGTAGCACTGCTGTAGCCTTCCCATGACCCGCTAGGCGGGTGGTCAAGTCCAATGCAAATGCCTGGTCACGTCCGATGCAAACGACTGGTCAAGTCGAATGCAAACGGGTGGTCAAGTGGAGTGCAATTTCCCATGAGGCATCACTTGCGGGAAATTCAGTTGGCTAAAGCTTATATTTTCCCATTTGCTGGAGCAGATTTTCATTCTCTTGTGCTCGTTTTACATCTGGATCACCCTTCGAGGGGATTGCTTCAATGGCGGCAATGTATTGGGGTGGAAAATTGTGATATCTCGCGCCGGCCAACACGAGATTTTTGTACCAGTGGTATGGGGCGAGTGACGGATCAATGTGTGTGGATTGAGCGACGTATATATAAGGTGTATACGTTTCACCGTTCAGCTGAAACTGAACAAGCTGTTCGTGGTATCCCTTATTTTTCCCCTCAACAGCATCAAGCTGCGCTTTCTCTTGCGCATCGAATTCATAGAGGACGCCATATGTCTTACAGCTAGCTCCCTGTTCGGTGTGGACAAGGCACTTACCTGAGCCATCAATACTGCGCTTGTGAAACGCCAGTATATAGCCAGGTATTTCAACGACGCCAACGACGCGAGCGGAGGGAACACGCGCGGCAAGCCGCAAGGGGTGTAGATTAGAGCCGTATGCGAGGTAATGGACTATTGGCATAGTAGGCCTAGTGATTGGGTTTCAAGTTGAGTGAGGGCGCTGCTATTTTGAATGGCTCGGTGCGGCGCGTTGTTTGGTTTGACTTGATTAAATTCAGCTCGCCGACTGCTTCTGTGCAAAAAACACTGCGGTCGAGATATCCAGTGATATTGAAGCGAAAGACTTCACAAGCAACGTCTCTGGCAACGCCCAATCCCATTTTTCGCGCAGCATGTTCTCCACATCCGCGAGAGTCGAAGCGAGATCGCTTGGGTCCAAACTACCCACGGCCTTGAGTGCGGCTTTTGCCTGATCGATGTTCGCGTCGATCTCTATAGCAAGGCCCGAGTTATCACAAGAAAGGCCCACATGATTGAGCAGCAGGCGTAGCGCATCATTGGCGTAATCACCTAGCCAACTGATCAAATAGCATTTTCCGCTCGACTCGATGAGGTAACGCTCGCCAAGACCCAATGAGACAAATGTCTTTCGAGCTTCATCGAGTAACGCTTGAGCGCCGCGATCGATAAACGGGCAAGAGGCCGGGTCTGCCAGGACTGCGCGCATCTCTTCGCGCACAGTATCATGCGCCATAGCGCCCAAACCATCGAACTGAGGAGGGGCACCACCGCGTGAAGCTGAAACAATAATCACCTTGGCCTGGAGATCAACATCACGCACCTGCCATCTCCGGCCTCCAAAGATAATGCGTTGATCCTTGGTCAACGGGCGGCTTACGGGGACTGATCCGAGTGCTTTTCCATCACACACCAAGCGGAATTCTTCATCGCTGGTGAATGCGCTGTAGAACTCGTAGTGGTTGATCAGTCGCTCTCCAACCATCCCTGGGAGCAATAACCCCGAACTGTCTTGAACAATGAGTTCATGCTCACCCAGGGACTTGAGCAGCCTCATGAAGTCTGACTTCTCGACATTCGGAAAAGCCCCCTCTGCAATCAAGACTCTCCAGAGGTCTGCTGCAGATGCGCCACCACACTGGGCAATAATGGAAAGGGATTGCTGAACAAGGGTGGACGCGTGAATACCCTGAGCCCTGGGAGGTTCAAACCATCCTCTGGCTAACAGTCTGACCATGGCAATGGTTTGAACCAAGCCTTGGCGCAGCTGATCCGAGAGGCTCGATCCATCTGTGAGTGGTGACTCTTTGCAGTAAACGCGCAGTGTCGCATTTTCTCCCGGGCGTCTGCCCGAACGCCCTAAACGCTGTCGCAGACTCGCCACCGATGGAGGGGCACCAATCTGAACTACTGTCTTGATACTGCCAATGTCGATTCCGAGCTCAAGCGTCGTGGTGCAAATCGCCGATGCCGCCTGGTTGCCCGCCTTGAGCGCACGCTCAGCTTGCTCCCGCAGATCCTTTGAAAGGCTGCCGTGATGAGGCCAGAACTCGTTGGCCAAACCATCTTTCTCGCAGCGTCGACGCAGCTGGTCTGCGTACCATTCAACCTGCGTCCGGCTGTTCGGGAAAATTAGGTTATTGCTGCCACGCAAAACCTTGTAGATGTGATCGGCAATCGCAAAGTCAGGGCTTGCCTCGTTTTCCTTCTCGTCTTCATGTTCTCCATCATCAGAAAGCTCAACATGCTTCTTCAGGAGCTCGTTCATCGGCGGCTGAATGTAGCCGCGGACTTGCACCTGGAGTGTCTGGTTTGAGTTTTTTGACTCGATGACGGTCACCGTGTCGGAGCCTCCTGGACGCAGAAACTCCGACGCCATCTTCATGTCACCTAGCGTCGCTGACAGCCCAACTCTAGGGAGGCGACGCCCGGCGACAAGTTCTACCCGATGCATCAGAGACTGAAGCTGCTTGCCTCGTTCGCTACCAATGAACGCGTGCAGCTCGTCTACGACGATATAGCGCAAATTTTGGAATACTCCGCCAAGACTTGAGCCACGGTTTACGAACAGTGCTTCAAGGGATTCAGGGGTGATCAACAGCACGCCCTCAGACGACTTTAGAAAGCGGTGTTTTTTGCTCGAAGAAATATCTCCGTGCCAGGCCACTACAGGGATCTCAAGCTGCTCACAGAGACGGCTTAACCTTTCCCATTGATCATTGATTAAGGCCTTGAGGGGGCTGATATACAACACGGCGCCAGGCGGGTCATCGTGGTTAAGTAGATTGGTGAGTATGGGAAGGAAAGCGGCCTCGGTTTTCCCCGCCGCAGTTGCTGCGGCGATGATGACGTCCTGGTCGGCATCCACTAGTACAGGCACTGCCCATTCTTGGGCGTCGCGCAAGGAAGTCCAGCCTTCAGCCCAAATCCATCGCTGGATTCGGGGTTCTAGCTGGTCGAAACCCGATGAGTCAGAGCGTGAAGGTGGCAAGTTCATCGTCCGCGTCGACTTTCGTGTCCTCTTCGCCACCTAGGTCTTTGGCGACCTCTACGCCTCCAAGCAGCGTCTGCCATTCGGCGCCCGGGTTTTGCTCCAGGATGGCCAGCAGGTTGATGAATGCTGTGATCGTGGTGCGCGGTGTACGGAAGTAGGCTTCACCCAAGCGTTGGTTGCAGTGCGCCATGAACAGCGGGAGGGCCTCGTCAGGCAGTAAATATTTTTCAGCATCGCCGCCAGCGTATACGTGACGAAGCTTCTGAAGCAGTACGTAGAGGTCTTCCGGCGTAAGACTGGTGAGACGGATGACAGGCCCCGAAAGATCCACTAGCCCGGTTTTGGTAAACGAGTTCTCGGCCAGTCGCGATTGCAGGGCAGGGTAGCTGAATAGCCCTCGGCGAGTGTCCATCAAAAACTCGGGAGTGCCACCCAATACGAAACCAAGCCCCTCAGATGATCCCTGCAACGAATCATTGAGGATACGCAGAATCTGCTCGTAGTTGGCATTACGAGCTTGCGTATTCGCCAGCTTGTAGAGGTTAACCAGCTCGTCGAGGCAGATTATCAGCCCACCAAAACCTGCGAGTCTGACGAATCTCGAAAACAGCTTGAGCTGATCGTAGACGGACGCGTCATCAATGATGGTCCGTACACCCAAGGCAGCTCGGGCATCCGTCTTGGTGGTGAACTCGCCACGCAACCAACGGATGGCGTCGGCCTTGAGTTGCTCGTTGCCCTCGTCGAAACCGCGGCAATACGCAGCAATTACTTCGGCGAAATCATATCCGTTGACCATTTCGGTCAGTTCGCTCAGATGCGCACGAATGACAGTCTCGCTATCAGTACCTGCCGCCTTGGCTTCGGTTTTGGCTTGGGAAATGAATTTCTCAACGATGCCTTGCATGGCCCCACCGTCGGGCTTTGTCCGCGTCGACAGGTTCTTGGCCAGCTCAGAGTAAAGCGAGCGTGCCTGTCCCCCGGTGGCATGCAGTCTGCGATCAGGGTTCAAATCAGCGTGCATGGTCACGAGTTTTCGCTCCATAGCGATGGCTCGCACCAAGTTAAGAAAGAACGTCTTTCCTGCACCGTACTCACCAATCACAACCCGAAAGGCTGAGCCACTTTCGACCAGCCGGTTGACATCCTTGATCAGTGCGTCGAGTTCGCCCACCCGGCCTACCTGGATCAAGTGTTGGCCGACGCGAGGAACAACGCCGGCGCGTAGCGATTGAATGACCGCGTCGCGATCCTTGGCTCTGATCGTGCTCATAGGGCTAACTCTTCCAGGATGTCTGTATTGATCTCGACGGGGTCATCACCTTCAGTGACGGGCATGTCGAAACGTTCAAAAGCCATGTCGTTGATTTGTTCCAAGGCACCATCGAGCATCAGCTCCATGTCACTGGCGGCGGCTTCAAGTTCGGAGCGGCTCCATTCAGGACGTGAGATCAACAAACGAAGAAATGCAGAGTGCTCCAAATCGAGGCCCGCAACGTCAGCGCTCGGCTCCGGAGCCGATTCAGCATTTTCAACGGGTTGCTCAGCCTCCTCGATCTGATCATCAGTGAATACCTGGGCAAGGAGGGCGGAGACCTCGGCCGTCTCTCGTTGCAGCTGCGCAATCCGATCATGATCGAGCACTAAGCCATGTTTCGTAGTTGCAGAGGCCGGTGTGCCGGACTCGGGTTGGGGAGAGCTGGTTGCGGGCTTAACGGGTGCAATACTCGCTCCGGATGCTGCTCCGTGAAGGTCGCTGTAAAGCAGCTGACTATCCAGTTGCAACACCTTATAAACTCGCTCAAGAAGCTTCACTTCCGATGGACTGACGGTGCCATCGGCTTGCGCCAGGTGAGCCAGGAAGCTGGCGATCATGCGCTTTGCTTCGACGGTCAAGGGATCGAGCTTTTTCTTCAGACTGGCGAGCGTTGGTGGTTGCTGGAGCTGAATTCGCAGATGTGCCTTTAAACGCTTGCGATGGGCAACGCTCAGGTGATTCCATGAGTCGATATGTCGAGCAAGCAGCGTGAACTCCTCATTGGAGGTGTCACCATCGGCAGATGCCACTGCACTGGCCAGGTCAAGGGTTACTGATGCAGCGTTGTAAGACGCAGAGGCCCGGAGTGATCCATCTTCGGGCTGGGTCACGAACAATGCAATTCGGTCTTCAGCTTTAGGTGTCTTGCTGCCAGCCAGTATGTCGGGTTCCATGCCGATATGAAGCGATTCCAGTGCGCGGGCAAGTGCGAGTACCTTGTCGCGAGACAACGCGCCTGCGCTCTTGAATCGACCCGCGAGTTCGCCAAAGCTCATGATGATCAGATCGTCGCCAATCCTAGATTGCAGCTCGTCCAACTCTCTACGGGCCGCCGCGGGCCAGAGGGTGACTGGAAGCTGCAGGAGGCCTTCAAGGGCTTCTGCGCTTTCAGGGTTTCGTCCCAAATAACGGCTGTAGGGCTCAAGCTCGCTGGTGCATAGCTCGACAAGCAGTTGCAAATTTTTACGTGTTCCTGAGGTTGCCATGACGTCAGGAAGATCACCCAGATTTAGCGTGGGTGCCTTTAACACCGCAGATGCTGGGCGGTAGCTGGTCTTAAGCTTGGTCTTGTTTTGCGCCAAGATCAGACCCGCAGGATGGAAGCTTGCGTATTTGAGCTTGAACAGTGTTGAGAAGACTTCTTTGCCGCGCGTCACTGGGGTGCGTTTACCGATGTTGGGGTCGGCTAGCGCCCATGCCAACGCCCAATCGGCATCCAGTGGACGTTTGTTGGAGGCGTGCTGCCCCAAACCTATGCGCAGCGGCAGCGGCATTTCGTAGCTTAAAGCAGCAGCTTCGGGAGGCGAACCAAGGTAGAGATTTGGGTCAACAGCAGTGTTTTCCAGGTAGTCCAGTAAGCCGCCCGCATATCCCCTGAACGACCGGTTTTCCCCATAAATACTCAATAGGCGCTGGACTTCTTCGACTATCAAAGGAATCTCAGCAATTACCTTGGAATTCTCTACGGCATCAACGAGTACCCGGCGCTCCAGTCCATAGAAAAACAAAAAGACGTAGCCGGTGTCCGCCAGTGGATCATTACGCCCACCTGCAAGCCATTGAAGGTATCCGCGCCGAGCCTCCGGCGTAATGGAATGAAAACTTGGCCAGTAAGGCATCAGCCGCTCTTCAATATCGATGTATGTCTTGGCGATCCGGAGTTTTGGGTTGATCAGTGAGGGCTCTTGCGCGTCGTATCGGCCACCCAGCGCGTTCCCGACATAATACATACCGCCGGGAAGCGAAAAGCCGGAAACAGTGACAGACTCGCCTGCCGGTACCCAGCGGGCATCAGACTTCTGTGAGCCTGCATCTGGAATTTTAAAAGAGGTGGCGGGGCGCGAGCCGAGTTGGACGGTATAAAACTCGGGACTTTCTTCAACGTCCATATTGCTCGTCGAAACCTCACGCATAGAAAACGTTAGGCCTGTACGTTGTGGCTGCTGCGTTTGAGTTGTCTCTGAAGCTGACGTTGGGATTGGATCGCGCTGTCGCTTTGCGCGATGAGCCAGCAGCCATAGAATTGCGCCGATGCAAGCTATGACGCCAATGGCGATCCAAGCATTCTTCGGGATCGCAGCGACTGTGAAGGTCAGTGCAAAAATAATCAGGATGCCGGGGCCACTGGAGTTTTTTGCCTTCTTCCTTGCCATGAGACATTTCAACCTTGAAAAGTGGATGAAGTTAGCGGGGCTCCGCACGGAGCCGGACAGCCGGATCGCCTAACACAACATAATTGCGCATGTCGTCACGGGCTATGCGCAATGACATTAATTCGTGAGTGGGTTGTTTTCCGTAACTCAAGTTGTTGAGCAGCACAACGAGCTGTGTACTCAACGTGCCCCATAGGGTATTGAACTGATCGGTAGCGTGGCCAATACGGTTACCCAGCATCAGTCGATGGATGACATCACGAAAGGCCTGGGTCTGAGCTATGCCTCGCTTTGACAGGAAGCTTGACGCCCAGGCCCGATCCACGTGGCCCAGCGATGCAAGGGCTCCTCCCCGGGGTAGGGACAGGAGTTTCTGGGCAAGTCGGGCAGTGGTCGGTGCATTGGCGATGCGTTTGCGCGGTTCGGTGAATGTGTAGTTATCGTGCTCTGGAGTGCCGCCCCCATAGCAGGCGAAAAAAAAATGGATCATGCCGTGAATGTTTGCATACTCAGGTACGTCCTGGGCGCAGAACCAATGCTCGGCGGTGAGGTCGCCATAACTCGGCCAGTCCTGGCAGACCAACGCGCCCTGGTGTTCGAGTTGGCGTGGGTCGTCTGCGTTGAATGCCATTCCGTGGGTGCCGGTAAACAACAATGACGGCGCTTGTGTGGGGTGACTGAGAAGGCTGGCCAAGCGAGCTTTTGTGGATTGGTCTCCTAGGGTGGGGCTGACGGCGAAACCAAATTTGGCGCCTAGCGCATTCGGCCCTTCGCTCAAGGGACGAGCCACTTTTTCAGTGAACAGCTGCGTGGCGGCGTCGAAGTCATGGCAGGTGGCGAATAACTCAATAGTGCGTCGGGTGCGGCACTCATCATCCTGATCATGTTTGACCACGCTGTTGGCGTAGTGACGGTAGTCCTCGAGCGTGGGGAAATCGAGGCGTCCGACACCGGCGACAATATCGAGTGAGTATTGAAATTCAAAGGATAAGTGCGTCGGCGGGCCAACCAGTAACAAGTAGAAGGGAACACCCAAGTCGGGATCGATAATGTTTAGGGCTGTTCCATGGCGGTTCAGCCAGTTGTTCGCACTTTCATCGGGGCGCGGTCCTTCCGGGCCGGAGAAAATGCGAAAACGTGCGCCGGCCTGTTCCTTCCTGAGAGCCAGCAGGGGTTCAAGTTGTTCAAGATAGGGGGCAGGGTCCACATCGATGGCGAATATTAAACCCCAGCCAACCTCGTCCAGCTTTTCGAGGTCGAAACCGGCAGTTGCGCCCATATGATCATTGTTCGAGTAGGCAATTCCGGCTGCACGTTGGGCGAGCGCCTCATTGCTGAGTTGCCCATTGACCGAAACGGGAAATTCGCACGTTAGCGGCAGACCGGTATCCGCGTGGATACCGAAAGCCAGAAAGTGCTCGGTGGAATCGTTCATCGTGCTGCCTCCCAGATCAAGTGAGCCACTTCCTTCCCATCGATATCGTTGTGCGCACCGGACAGGCCATCGCTGACATCCTTGATATAGGCGGTCGCGTCTATGTTGTAGATGCCACTTGCCTTGAAGGTATAGGCGTCGCCCGCAGGAAGCATCTTCAGGTACTCGGCCGTTTCCACACCGCAGATACCGTGGGCGCCGATGGCGCCGTAGCGGGGCGGAGCTAAATCATATGCCACTTGGTTGGCCACCCCTGCCGCCCATGGATAGATCTTGCCGACGGCGTAGTCGTGGATCGAGCGGGTGATAGCCAGTGGGCCTTTGACGCTCTGGCGGCTCAGTAATTGGCTGAAATACCCGCGAGTGTCTGTGCCATAGGGAATCTTGCTGGCATATGCCCAATGTGACAGTGCGCCTTGTACCAGCACGCAGGAGTCTACGGCATTCAGTAATGGATCCTTGCCCTCTGGACCGACCAGCGAGGCGCTGGCAACGATGCAGCCGAAGCTGTGGCCCATCAGGTGAATACGCAATTCGGGTCGATCATGCTGCAGGCTTAGCAGTAGCCTGTGCAGGCCCCGTTCGCCGACGACGCGGGCGCGTTTCTTCATGGTCCAGAACGTCAGCTGACGCAGAGGGCTCAGGAGCCGGTTGGACAGACCGCCAAAGTCTGTGCCGATTAATTCTGCGGAGTCGAATGCCTGGTCGGGGTCGAAGGCTTCGCGATCTTCACTGCCGTTGCCTGCTTGTCCGTTGGCGCCTAATTCGAGGGCGGAATTCAGCGCGAGATAGGCTTGGCGGGCATTGTCGGTGAGGTAGTCAGCGCCAGCGTGGGTTCGCGCCTCCTCGAACAGTTGATGCAGTGCAGCGCGTACAGCTGGAGTGTCGCCAAGCTCAGTGGCGTGAAAGGCCACCCGTTCCTCGACGGTGCCGTGGGCCGTGGGTGAGAAGCTGTTTCCTGACGAGACTTGCTCGTCGCCCCAACTCAGGCTTGGCCAGTGGAAGCCCAGATGGCAGGCCTTGAAGCCGGGGCGCTTGGTGATCATGCGTTGGTAGTCGTCGTGGTTGCGATTGAAGGCGCCAATCCAACGGTCGAACTGGTCGATGGCGTCGGGCACATCGCCCTTCCACCCGTGGATCCAGATGAACAGATCATTGAACGCTTCATCGCGCAGGTGTTGAAGCAGGCGCTGACTCAGCTTGCCGTTCGCGGCGTCGGGATCCTTGGCGAGTTCGTCGCCTTGCTGATCCACCACCAACATAAAATAGCCCCCGTCAGTATTCGGAATCGTGCGATACGGCATGATGGCCTCCTTGCAAAGTTACAATGGAATGCTGCATGGGTTGGGTGGGGCGGGGATGTACCTGAAGTACCTTTTCTGTTCATCGCTGCTGAACGACCGGTTACCTGCGAGCTCGCAGGCTTTGCGCTTCCAGGTCTCCAGGCGCAGATCCCAGATTGCAGTGCCGGTATCGGATGAGGAAACGAGCCAGCGTCCGTCAGCCGAGATATCCAGTGATCTTATGGTCGAGGTATGGAAGTGCTGGTTGATCAGCAAGGGCAAGGACAGGCGGTTGGAAGTATCTGATTGCCCCGCCTTGTCTGGGAGATAGAGGTAGAGGCGTCCCCTGGTATCTCCGACGACCAACGTATCGTTACTGGCTGTCAGTGCACTGGGCTCCAGGGTCGATGTACCTTCCAGAAGCGTTGTGCCCGTTGAAGGATCTTGTAGGTCCACGGCATAGATTTGCCCGGTGAACGTACCAAGCCATAGGTGTTGGCCGGACGGCGAGAAGCTGATAGTGAGGATATCACCCAGCCCAGAGGGGATGGCGTAGTCTGCCTGCGTGAGTCGGACGTCCTTGCAATCGTCGTCGATGCCAGTGAAGCGCCAGGCCTGGGCTTTATTTTTCTGGGTGATTACAAACTCAGACGAACGAGGTCTGAAGGTGGCTAGCTTGATAGGTTCGGAAGGCGTTTGGTCGAAGTTGACTGGGCACCAGTGCTGATGTCCTTTGGCGAATGCCAGCAGCCTCAGGATGTTGCCGCTTTTCACAATCAGCAGTCGTCCTTGTTCGTCGCTGCGGATCCAGTCGATGGGCGTCTTGGCGGTTAACACAGTGGTTGGAATGGTGTCACTACCATCCTGATCACGAATCAGGAAGACGTGTTTCTGCGTCGCCACGAATTGCACTCCCGCGGCTTCAGCTCGTGCGATGCTACCGACGGCGGGGATTCGCCAGAAATCGGTCTGTATGACACTGCCGTCCTCGTTAACGTGATAGCGGCTCAGTGCGTTGTTCATGGCAGCCATCAAACCCGGTTTCTTCGGTGCTTGCACCAAACTGAAAGCGGAGCTAGTTCCTTTGACCAGCAAGCCAATCGGGTGGCGGTCGAGGCTCACTGAAATCCTGACCACATCGCCTCGTTCGCTGCTGACATGGATCTGTTGTTGGTCGGGGGCCAGCGCCAGGCCTGCCAATTGGTAAGCGAAACTATTGAGTACTTCGCCGACCGGCGTGCCTTCGTCTGTGAACGACCAGCGCTTCAACAGACCGTCCCAGCCGGCGGTCAGTAAGCTACCGTCATCGAGGTATCGCATTTGTGCAATCGCCCGGTCATGGGCGCTGAAACTCACGACTCTCTCGTTGTCCGAGGTTCTCCAGATTTGGATCCGGCCGGCGCGGTTACTGGCTGCTATAAACTGTTCATCCGGGCTGACCGCAACGCTGTAATACGCCTTGCGGTAGCCTGTTTCTTTGTACTGCGGCTGAAGCGTGCTGACTTTTTCTACCCCATTGCGAAAGCTCAGGAGTGTGACGGCATCCAGATCGGATATATCGGTGATCGCGACAGTATTGCCATGATCGAATGGGTTCAGGTCGCTCACTCGAGAGTGCACTTTAGTGCCCCACGGAAGTTCTTTTTTTTCCTTGGAAGCAATGTCAACGCGCCAGACGCTCACGACACCATTGTTGTGTCCTACGAACAGCCTGCCATCCATCCAGGACATCGCAGTTACGGCACTGTTCCCACTTTGCGTATGCAGGGTCATGACGAGTTGCCGAGTGACACTATTCCAGACGGCTACGTTGCTTTCCAAGTCAGCGGTGAGGAAGTACTGGTCTCCCGCCATACTGATCGCTTGTATGCCTTTAGGATGAGCCTCTTTCAGCGCTATGTCGTCGACAGGCGCTGGTGGTTGCTCCTGAGTAAGGTCGAGGACTTTGACCGCGTGCCGATCCGCACCAATGTCAGCAATGATCAGGAAATGGTCATTTTGCGCGATCTTGCGGGTCGGGCCTGAGCCTTGTAGAACGATACGTTCAATTCCTTGGGCGCGGCTGAGCTGGTCCCCCAGCAAACGTTGGAAATTGACCGACAGCCATTCCGGATGCGCTTCCTGCAGTTGCATGCCTAATAACGCCGCAAGGTTACCCAGGTCTGGCGCAGGATCCCTGCCAAGAATCGACAACAGTGCGAGCTGCAAAGCATTAGTGCCCCGCGCCGCAAGCAAATTTCCCTCTCGCTCGATGTAGTTCCAGGCAAAACCGGTCACGGCCACTATGCATAGCAGTGCGATTCCATTGCGAGTGCTGCGACGCCGTTTCTCCTGCCGGTAGGTTTCTATGAAGCGGACTTCAAGTGGGCTGTAGTCCAATCCGGTAGCTTCTTTGGGAATACTCCGCTGGCTGGAGCTTGAGAGTGACTTGAAGAATGCGGGACGTTCGCCGTCGCGATGCCAGGCGCGTGCCAGCAACTGCCAGGCGGCCAGGTGTGCCTGGCGCCAGGCTTCAATGCTGCGTCTGATCGGGGATGCTAGACGATCATGGGCCAATTCGTACCATTGGCCATCGTCACGGCTGTATTGGCGGATGATATGCACCGCCTCCAACCTTGCGAGTTCCTCCCGTCGAGGGTCTGAATCGTCTCCCAGTTCGACCCTTCGCGCGACCCGCAACCCGTCAAACGTGAGCAGGCGTCGATCAATCCAGTCCCGCAAACACTTGCCACGCTGCTTATCTTCGGCGGCTGATTCCAGTGCTTTGTCGCAATAGTCCTGTAAAGGTGTTCCAAGAGGGTAATCGCGAACATCGGCCACCTGGATACGAGTGACAGGTTGCCTGCCGTGATCGCTCAGACGTTGCCAGAGGTCAGCCCAGATCACCTGAATATGAACGGGTTCGACTGTGCCGCTTTCACGAGAGATCTGCCGCCCATCTGGGGTCCGTACTTGCTTGGTACCCAGGCGCTTGACCAGCAGGCTTGCCGCATCTTCACCGTCCTCACTGGGGAACTCCACTCCCTCGGCCATGGCCGGTCGCCTGACGGCCTCGATAGCTTGTTCGATGCCAAGCATCAGAAGGCGAAAAGTATAGTTCAGACGCGTGGGTATCAGGTCACGGAATGGATCGAGCCAGGAGAAGTATTCCTCCCGCATACTTATCACCAGCCAGACGGAGCGTTTGGGAGTGCTCGATAAGGGATCCGGTGGCGATCTCTCCAGGCTTAGCAGGGCTCCCAGCTGCTTGAAGAGGGTGTGTTGCTGCTCCTCTGACGCGCCACACGTGAAGACCTCTTCAAACTGATCGAAAATCAACAACAGGCGTTTGCTGGATTCGCCCTCAGGAATGGTCAGGCGTTCAACATAGCTTTCAAGCGTGTCTTGCTCGGTAACCGGCGTGTCACCGTAGCTTGCCAACTGCAATAACAGGTTATGAGACAAGTCTGTACCAGAGCCACCCCCGACCCTCAGGCCAGTAATGGCGTGGAAGCGATCGCTCACCCTTGCGATCAGCCCGTTCTTTGCCATCAGCAGTGATGTCTTGCCTGCGCCAGAGGGCGAATAAAGGACGATGATGCGATCGGCAATCAGGCGCCATTGCAGTTCTTCCAGCTCGGCATCGCGACCGAACAGGGTGTGATCCTGGTCGAACGGGCCCGGGCCGACATAGGGCGACTTCATGGGTGCTCCTTCACGTTCACGCGTGCATCCAGCTCGTTGACGAATGCCTGCACATCGCCCCAGTACATCTGTAGCTTGACCTTGGAATTAAGGTACTGGTCGATGTAACGGCGAGCACTGCCTGGGTCCAGGATGCTGTTGGGGTCCATCTGTACGGAGAAGTGGTTGTGTTTGAGCAGCAGGTCACGGCCTTCCATTTGCAGCAGGCTGCGCAAGAGCACCCTGAACTCCCATGCGTCGGGCTGGAAACCGGCGAACAGCAAAGGACTGTCGATCACCCGGCAGCGTACCGAGGGCGGCATCGCATCGTGCGCCGAGGAGGCTTTGGCGAGGTACTCGAAGTAGTTGTCTTCGGTCAGTACCAGCGAGCCGGGTTCATCGAGGTCGCCAAACAGTTTTACGATGATCGGCTCGTCGGCTGACGGGGTCTTGGACGCAGGGACTGAGGCCTGTTCAATCAAATGCATATCGCGGTAACTCGCGACGGTATTCCAGCGCAGGAGGCGAGTGCGGGGAACCGCGCCCGTTTCAGTCAGGGCGTCACAAAGCAGGTTACTGGGATCGGCGGTGATATACACCGGCAGTCTGTGGCTCGCCAACAACGCATGGGGATCCTTTGGATCTGACTTGCGCATCTTTGCGCCAACAACGGACAGGAGGTAGTTGAGCTTCTGCATCAACGTGTCGTCGTCGTACCCACGCATATCCTCTGGAACAAGGTTGCCAAGTCGCTCGAACAGGCTGTTGTAGAGGCCACGATAGAAAGCCCTGCGTAGAAAGAGCTCACCGCGCGTTGTGGAGAGGTACTGCGCCACCTGGGGGAAGTCTTCGACGTCCCGACCGGACATTGGATACCGGTAAATATCTACCCAGTCGTTCGCCAATGCGCGGCGAGGGCCGGATAGCGTCTCGCTGAATGCTGGGCCAAGGATCGGCGTACAAGTCCTGCCTCTGACATTGGTGACGATCACCTTCCAGATATCTGTTTCCCCTTCGGTCTGGTCAAAGCCGGGCGGGTACCAGATGCGTGCGCTGTCGAGGCGAGTGAAAACCACCGGCATCCACCAGTCGTGCTGTTGGAAAATCGCGGACCTTGCGCTGGCGGCGGCAAGATCCACCTCCCATGTTTTGCCAGTTCCTTGAAGAAGACTGGCAGATAGGCTTCTGCGCTGGCGAAACTGAACAACCCTTGCATGGCCAGCACCGCAGGGACCCCCTGCATTGCCAGTCGAGGTCCCAGGGCGCACAGTTCGTTTCGCTCTGCAGTGCCGGTGCCTGCACTTTGGCAAGAGCACAGAATGATCAGGCTGGGAGGGCGTCGCAACTGTCCGATTTGCGCGGCAAAGCTTTCGGCAGTAACGAGTTGGCCGTTGCCAACACCGTCCTCCAGCCAAAGGGCATTCCCCATGTGACCGGTCACACCATGGCAGGCGAGGAGCAGGATATCCACTTCCTCCTGTAGCGCTTCCATCAGTGCTGTCAGGGTGACGTTCCCCGGGCCCGCGAGTACGCGAGCGGGCAAGGGCAGAAGAGCCTTGCGAGCAATGGCCAGCTGGCGTTCGATGTCTTCAGAAGTGAAGGTCAAGGCACCGACCAAGTCTTGGGGATTCGCGATGGCCACCAACGCTTTCATGTCTTGCTTGGCGCGCAGCAGCGGTAAGCGTAGCTCTCGGGTGAACAGGTATCGGGAGAAGATGCAGCGCACGTTATCGAACAGAAATTGATCCGGCGTGCTTGGATCGGTCAGTGTTTCCCAAGGCAGATGATGCAGCGGAGAAGTGGCGGGGTCGATACGCAGACGAACGCGCAAAGGCGTTTTGTAAGTCGCGGCAAAAGCCTTTGCACTGACCAGTGCATCACGAATTGCGGGGGGATGCAGCAGCGCGGTGGATAGCACGTTCCCTATTTGTCTTGCATCACCTGAGTGAAAGATCGAAGCGTTGACATCTAACTCCACAGCAACGAACTGGGAAATCAAGTCCTGTTGTTCCAGCCGTTGCCGGGCATGCGCCTGGAGGGTGCCATGCACGTCTTGCTGTACCACGATTTCAATTTCGCAGTAGCTTTTCATCAGCTGGCTCACCATTTCGGTCACGTCATTGTGTTTGACGCTTACGTCCGAGCCAATGCGGTAGGCGGTAGGATGCGTAGGCGCCATGTCGAATGGTGCAGTTTGACGGCTGCTCCAAGCGTGTTTTCCACTTGAGCCGTCTTACTGCCTGGTTTCCATCTCTTACCAGTCTTTGATGGGTTTAGCTGGACAATTGATGGCTGTCCAATTGCGTAATGCCATTATTTATTTGGGCCAAGCTACTGGCGTTAACGTGCTGACTTATTTTGTCCTTGGATGTAGCACAAAAACTTCAGTATGGTGGATGAGAAGACCGTTCTTGAGCTGGCAGGGACCTCTTTTTTTGGAGCTGGACGAGCCCGGCGCACCCAAGTAGGAAAACTGCTGCAGTCGGATGTTCGCCCAGTGCCTGACAACCTTGCCACCGCTCAAGGAGGCCGTCGCGACCTAGATGATGCGGGTCTCGGAAAAGCTCAGGGCTCAGCGGTCACTCACTATGTAGGAAGGTGCGGGTCAGCATCTGGACCGGGATGTTCAATCTGGAAGAGGCCAAGTACGCCAATGGGATGGTGGTCGATCTGCTGCATCCTACGGACGATCTTGTATGGCCTCCCCGTGACTATGCAGAGCGCCTGCTGGAACGCCGCCACGCAGCGAGTAGGCGAGCATTTCAATGGCAGATAGGCCTTCTCCATTGTTGAGTGATCGAGTGACTATAGACTAGGGGGCGCCGGGTGTGATGTCGCCGTTCACGGCCTATACGGGGCGCCTGTTTGTCATTTCGATAGGCTGGCCTATCCCTGAGTCAGTGTGGTGCTGCACTGAAGCCCACCACATGGCGCGACATACAAAAAGGGAGGTTTGTCCCAGCCGACCAGAGCTCCGCCTCGAGAACTGCCTGGTGAATGCTCGCATGTTGCCAGAACATCACCGCCGGGTGAGGGCCATCCCGGAGCCAACAGATTCCAGTGTTGGTGATCCCAATCCGCGCTGTTGTGTATGGACATGCCTAGTATCGTCGGGTGCTGGACGTTGCTCTTGCCGTGCTTGTTATCGTGGCCAAACGAGTAGACCAGCCGTCTGTAGATGGAATCAGTCGGCGGTTTGGGTACGGGGGTATTGGGGTCAAGGTCCGCGCCATGGTGTGGCACGACCATTCCCACTGGTGGCAACGGGTCCAATACATCAACGAAGTACTGATAATCGCAATCTCCGGTGAGTAGCCAGCTTCTGGGTGATGGATGGGTGGTGGCTTCCACCGCCATTACGATGCCGGTGCCGTTACGGTCTGGTCCGTTGCCCAGTGTGAATCTGACTTGTCTTCCATGGCGCAACGGGGCGACGCCTACGAGCCCAGCAGGCACACAATAGGTGAAGAATTTCCCCCCTTTAGCGAGGACCTCGTGGGCAAAGGCGACATGCACGGGGCCGACGATCTGAAAGGGCGCGATCCAGGTTCGCTTCAGCGCAGGGTAGGCTCCATGAGCTGCAAATGCATAGGCGCCAGCCCAGTGATCTGCATCCCAATGGGAAAGCACAATGGTCGGCTTTTCGGTGAAACAGAACACCAGCGGATTGGGTGTCGTGCGTTTGTTTCTGTAAACCCCGGCACCCAGGTCGTAGTAAAGCGTCGGCACACCGGGTTCGCCGAACCTGGACGCCGATAAAATCGCGTTGGCGTTGCCCTGACCGACATCATAGACCGCCAGAAGGTCAGCATTTGTGTTGGAAAGTTCTGCTTCGAAATCAGTCATCGACAGTTGGGGCAAGTTGGCCAGGGAAAAGATTCCGGACAATGCCTTACCCGTTTTCGGCGACGGCATCTTGCCTTTGACGTAGACCCTTACCGGGTCTGCGAACATACCTGGATAGAGGCTGGCTGAGTCATGCCCAGCCTTGTGTTGACGGGAGATTTCAAGTTCGAACCAGCTCTTTTCCAAATCGCCTGCGGCTGCAAGAAAGGAAGACCTTTGACGTTGATCGGGGAGGGTGGGGAGACCGAAAAAACCTTTACCTCTTGGCACTTCTAGCTCGAGCCGATACATCGGCATGGATTCAAAAGGGTTATGGGGCTGCAACTGCTTTTGTTCCCTCCATTTTTTCCAAGCCAGTGAACGCTTGAAAGGACTTTCCAAGTTTAACAGAGGATCTTGCTGCCCTTGAGTGTCGAGCCATTGCGCATCGACAAGATCAAATGCAAGCAGTAGGTACTTCGACGCTTCATCGGCCTCAATATGATCAAGCCGGGCATAGGCGCGCTGCAGATTATGCTCTCTAGGGTACTCGTCACGACGGAAGTGGGGATTCATGTATCAGGGTCTCATCGGATGAATGAAGCGAAGGGTAACGACGTAACGACAACACTTGCGTTCCTGCAAGGCTAGTAAATATTTTTCACTTGGCTGGATATCCACCGCGCGCTGTTCTACCTATTTTTCTACCAAGCTTTGTAGATCGTGAGACACGCGCAAATTATGCCAGTGCAGCACCGAGCACGAGCGCTGGCAACTATTTCCAATGGGATGAACAGTCTGAGGAATATCGCTGTCCGGCCAGTAAGTTTACTGCGAGGCCGAATGGCGAGTTTTCAAAAAACAACGTTTACACATCACGAAAGCTAACACCATCATCTTCCTATCCAAGCAAACCGACTGCGGGAACTGCCCGATGAAAGCGCAGTGTTGCCCGAACACTTCGTTTCGCAAGATCGCCTGCAGCGTCCATGAAGCTGCTCGGGATGTGGCCCGTCGCATCGCCGCCACGTCGGAGTACCAGCGCTCTCGCGATGAACGCAAAAAAGTCGAAATGGGAGATCGCGTAGGTCACGGACCTCGTTCAAGTGGGCCCGAAACTCTTTTACCCCCGTAGGCATAGGCTCAATCAGGTGTTTTACCGCAGTGTCTCGCTCATGCATTAATCCAGCACCTGCGGAAGACTCGCAAATTCTCAAAGGGGTAAAAGAAGTGTTTGGCCTTCCTGCTCAAACAGCACTGGGCTTATCCGCGAGGCTAGCTCTATCCATCCTGCTCGCTCTGCGCTCTTGACCATAGAGCGATGCTGGTCAGACTTGGCTGGTTCGCCGCTTTTCCTCCATTGTGATGCGTCCATGGACCACGGTTTGAGATGGCGCTCGACTGCTGCTGCAAACTGCGCCACCCGTGCTGCAATCCGGAATCCGCCCTCGTCGTGATCGCCCCAGTGGTAAACGCTAGCATCAGTCGGGAGTGACGAAAGTATTTGGGAATAGGCTCTGCCCCAACTGGGCGAAGGCATACCTGCGGTGTAGATGACAATTCCTTGCCGTGTATCGCCAAGTGCGCGGGCGGCCTGGTGGAAGGTGGTCAGGTTTTCGATCGATAGCAGCCACGCTGGAGTACCTGAATAACCATGTACCGCTGTGTTTGCCACTCCCACGAATGGACGGACGATCGGGCAATCAATACCGTCGGCGAGTCTGAGCGCTCCGATGCCTGAGACCAGAAACGGCTGCGGCTCTTTGGAAAGTCCGATAGCGCCGAAGACTTCACTCCAGTGCCTTGCCGGCGCATTCAGCGCTTCGGACGTGAGTAGATCCAGATGCTTGCATAGCGCTTCAATACGCTTGGAGTCACGGAACAACTGGACACTGAGCTGGCGTACGACGCGGTCCTCACTCGCGACGGCCATGGCGTCGAGAACGCGCAAGGCGTCAGCAAAGTCTGCAGCGGAGTTTGGCCCGAGTGATCGCACCTGTTTAAGGCGCCTCCAACAATCGAGCAACTCTTCCACCCGACCGTTCATGCTCCATGGTGCAAGGACGTTCCCCGCTTGAGCAACGGACGCATTTACGGTGGAGCGGCCCAGGTACGCCGCCAGCCTGTCGAGGTCCTTGAGCACGACTGCATCAAGGGGGCGGTCCTCTCCACCCTGTCGGGCCCATTCGAGCCTGATCGCGCCCGCTGATGAGGCTGCTTGCATGTAAGCGTGCATCCGGTCGCGCTCGTCCAGGCTCTGTTGCCAGTACGGCGAGAGAGAGGACTTGAATGACTCGCGAAGGACTCGGGTATTTCCGCTCAGCCGCGAACGCTCGCCCCGCAAGAGGAGTCGATCAAGTGCAGAGTCAGCCAGTGACATTGTCGGCCTCGGCAAGACGATCAATTTCCTGCTGTAGCAGGTTGGGGTTGACGAAGAAATTGTCGCTCTGTAGCAGGTCACGGGCGCCGTCGAGCACTACATTCTTCTTGAACTGCACGTTCCGCGATCCGAAACGGGACATGTCGTAATAGATGCTCAGGAACGACGACAACTTGGCCTGGTCGGATTCGGGCCCTGCCATGATTAGTTGCAGGCCCAGCGCATTGAGATATTGGACCGTTGCTCGGACGTTTTGCGGATCCATTTTCTCGAATGCTTCATCCAACAACATGATCCCGCCGCCCGCTGTACTTCCCTTAGACTTGCCGTAAGCGGCCGCGAGTGCAGCTCCGAAAATAAGGTAGACCGGAGTCCGGTGCTCACCGCCAGATGCTGGCCCGAAGCGCTTACTGAGCCATCCGACTGAGGTGCCATCTTGGAAGACCTCAATGTCGTAGCTGAAGAATCGGCGGTGGTCATTGAGTGGGCTGGTTTCGTGCAACAGGGGTGAGCTGCTGTCTCCTTCTACCAGCATGCGGAACTCCTCCGGGATATCTCCAGACCCTCCAAAGAGGTCCTCTTCTGAGCTACCCTGTGTTCGCACTCGGCGAAGAAAGTCATAAAGGCTGCGGTGTTCGTCAACCACCTTGTACTTGAACTCATATCGTTCGTTGTTTGAGAATGCTGGTGCTGACTTCAGTACCGATGTGAGGCCGTCAATCTGTTCTTGAATGCGATCGAACCCTGTGAGCAGTGTCTGTGCCACGTCTGTGCGGAACACCTTCACTGCCGCCTGGTAAGCCTCTTCGGCTTTTTCCTCCTGCTCGGCCAACTCCAAGTCCTGCAGTCGCTGCCGTTCGGCCAAGATGAATTCGAATGCGCCTAACCAGTCGCCACTGCTGACGTCGATGTTTTGAAGGTTGTAATCCCGAGTGTAGTTAGCAAACAAATACCATGCATCACGGTCCGCGTTATCGGCTGCCGAGCGCGCCTGCTGGAGTGCACGGTCCAGACTGGACAGCTTCTGGGCCCAATTATCCCTGTGGCGTTCGTCCAGTCTGGCGCGGTGGCGCTCCACTTCGTTCGCGTTGTAGAGCGTGTTCTGACGACATTCTCGCTCCCGTAGCGATTCGACTTCCAGTTGCTGTTGCAGACCCGTCACTTGGGTGTTTGTATGCGTCAGCTTCTCTCCGAGACGGGTAACCTCCCTAGTCCACTGCAATTCCTTTTCTCGGGCGTTGACCGCGTTGCTGTCAGCCGCTGCTTTCCTCGCCTGCAATCCGGCCAGGGAATCAGTCTGTGTGCTTTCGAGCGCAGACCTCAGATTCGTGGCCGCACCAGCCGTTTGGGCTACGACCAAAAACTGGCTCTCGAGGGTGCCCTGCAGCACCGCTGCGTCCGCGAACGGCGCCAGCTTTTGCTGACCAGCCAACAGCCAGTCTACGGCAGCAGTCGTTATTCTTAGTCGATCTTCTACCACCTGGAGATCCTGTTCGGCCCGTTGGCGCATCGCGCCACTATCAGTGCGGCCGAGCCGTAGCTCGCCTGCACCCGGGAGGCGCCGGCGTTCTATGCCGCCGCCCGAACTGGCCATGCCTTCCTTGGAAATCGCCTTGGCGCCAGCACGAAGCTGCTCATTCGATTCGGCCAGCACCGTACGGCCAAGCTCGCCCTGCAGGTATTGCACTGCCTCTGTGCTCTTGCCCTGGATTAGCTCCGCCGCATATTGCTCATTGCCCATAGCACGCCATTCACGGGTACGGGACGGTAGGGCCAACTTTACGCCGTAAATGCCGCTGGCTGCCTTGCTGCGATAGATGGCAATTGCATCAAGCTCCTTCTCAGCAGGAACTAGCAAGGCCTCAATGTGCCGGCCCAGCCAGGACTCGATGGCGGGCTGCCAGCTGGGGTCCGAAACAGTTACCAAGTCGCAAACGGGAGTAACGTCGATACCCGCATCGGAGAGCACACCCATCAATTGCATCGTGGACTGATGTAGAGACATAAGTCCGCGACTGGCACGTTCACGGGCGATCATCGCCTCGCGGCGTTTTTCAGTCGCCAGCTTATGCTCTACTTCGGCCTCCGCTACCGCGCGGCGTACCACATCGTAGGCCTGAGCCATGGAGCGAAGGGTAACCTGAATCGCAACTGCTGGAGGGACCCTGCCGTCATCGCGTATATGCTCCAGGTCTTGCACCTGCGCAGCCGCCTCTTCGAATGCGCCACGGTGGGCTTCCATGCCTGGCAAGTCGGTGGCTGCACTCAGCGCGGCCAACATAGCGAGGAACTGCAATCGAAGTTGAGCTTGCCTCTGTTCAAGCGTTGATTCCAGTTGCTTCAGATTCTCGGCATGGCCAGCTTGTTTGCGAAAATCGGGATCGCGGTTGAGTTCGGCAATCACCCGGTCTCGTGTCTCGCTGGCCAGTGTTAATTCGGCCTCGGACCGACCCAACTCCAGCTTCGCCCGCTCAATATCTTCAGCCAGTTTCTCTACTTCCACCTCGGCAGAGTCCAAAGTTTCGCCCAGCCGCTCGGTGGAGTAAGTGTGCTTGAGTACTGCCAGATTTGCGTCGGATGTGCGCTCGCGTTTGACTACCCCGTATTTTTCGGCAACCACGGTCGCACGATCGATGCGTTCCTTAAGTCGTGTGATGAGGTCGCGCAGGTCGCGGACCTCGTCCAGGCGAGCCCGAAACTCTTTTACCCCCGTAGGCATGGGCTCAATCAGGTGTTGCCGCAGCGTCTCGCTCAAATCAGTGATGTCCTCATTGAGCTTGAGCGAGCGTGCAAAGGCGGCACGAAGAGACTGCGAATTCGGCTTGTCGCCGGGCCCCGCCAAGTGATCGATTAGAAGACGTCGGACGAAATCGTCGCGGTTCTGGGTGAACACCGGCACGGTCTTCGCCTCGAGCCGACAAAGATCGGTCGCCATGTGTTGAAAAGCACGCCACGGCATTACCGTCTCACGCTGACCTTCAGTTTGCAGGTGGTGCTTCGCAGTCATTGCGACGCCAGGCAAGATGTAGAGGCCGTTAACCTCCGCCTTCGGATCGTCAATGTGAGCACTGAGGGAAACCCCAGCAGTGAAGGGGACTCCGGTCTTGGCATCGCGAAACACTAGGTCCACATACGTGTTTGCGGACGTTCGGGCGTAGGAGCTACCGCCTGGAATGTATGACCCGAGACAGTAGTCCCGCAGCGTACGGGAGCGCTTCTTGCCTTCGCTAGCCGCATTGAAGTGCGTGCGGTTGCCGTCGGCCGCAAGCATGACCACTTGGATCGCATCCAGCAGGGCGGACTTGCCGGTACCGTTGGGGCCCAGAAAGGCGGTGTTGATGCCGGTCTCCAGGTCCTTTGCCTCGTAAAGGAAAAACTGGACCAGGGCGATGTTCTCAAGCAACTTCAATGTCGTTCTCCTCATCCAGTTCTGGCGCATGCGCGGCCAACTGATGCAATGCGCTTTCCCCCAACACGTCAGCGATTCCAGGACGAATCGCAATCTTGAAGGGCTGTCCGTCTTCGGAGTCCAGCACTCGCACCAGTCCATAGCGTCTTAGGGCAACGGCCAGTTCGCGCAGATCACCCCGCTCGGGAAGCTCCCGACCGAGCCACTCCTTGTAGGCGCGTTCCAGTTCTTCGAGGAAGATATAGGCCTCGCCGTCAGTGATCTCCGCCGACTGCATCCGGTCGTCGTAGAGGCGGCGTAGCACCAGCGCCAGACGGGTTTCGCTAAGGCGCATTTTCTCGGCAACCTGGTGGGTTGGAATAGCGGCTACATAGGAATGGTGATGATTGTGTATCAGGCTCATGCCCAACTTGGACAAGACGTCTCGGTATGCCGTGAAATGCTTGACTATCAAGTGATACGACACACGGCTAAAACGGTCGCTGGCATATAGCACTTGCTCCACGATTAGCCGATAGGCCGCTTTCTCGAAGTCGGCGACCACGTACTCACCTTGCGTCTGTTCTGACAATCGCTCCCAGCTGACCATCACTTCCTCCCCACTCGAATCACGAACTGTTGATGCTCCATGTATTCATTCCTCGTATTGGTTTCGGGCACGAATGTGACGTACATACCCGGAACCATCTGCAGGTGGGGATCCGACTTGCGTTTGCCCTGAGGACAACCGTTGCGTGAGGCAATCAGCAGCAGTCGCTGATAGCAGCAGAGATCAAGGATCGAATCGATATTCAACTCATCCGAGCGGATTGCGCTTTGGTCGCCTAAATGCCGCGCCACGTATTGGGCCAGTTTCAAGGGCGTGACGTTGCGATCAGCGTTCATCCGCTGCCGGAGTGCTTCCTTGGCGAGCTCCTCGATGGTCGGGACGATCTCTGCGACCGTGGTCGATACGTGCTCTCGCAGCGGTGTGCGGGGCTTGGCTAAACCAAACTCGGACGCGTGATAGATCCCTGCGATGCCAGGTAATGCAATATGGCCTTCCTCCAATACCTTCGCGGCACTGATGGCCTGGTCGATCAGCTTGTCGAAGTTGCCCGGTGATCGTAGCTTGTACTCGAAGAATGCCATGGCGCGCTGATGCGCCACGCGAATCTCTTCATCCAGCCGATGCAGGTGCTCCTCGACATCGCGTAATCGCAGAAGCAAACGGGTGTCCCGCTCGTACAAGGCCTCTGCTCGCAGGAGGTCACCATCTGCCTGCTTCTCGGTATACCACGTGATCAAGGATTGGCGCAGATTGGCATCGTGCTGGAACTGGAGTGTCAGGCTGACGATGTCCGATCGGTACTGCAGTGGATGGTTATTGGTGCGGAAGTCGCTGTAATCCGCAATGAAAACTTTCTCGATGTATTCCTCAAAGAAGCCTCGAACGAACTCACTAGCCGTGGTCTTGGTCACGAGTACGTCCATCAAGTCCTGAACGCGGCAGCTGGTGTTGATGATGTGCGCCATGCACTGCTTGGCCTGCCGGGCAGCCTCGGGATAGAGTTCGGGAGCCTTCCCGGCAGAGACCTCGCGTAAGTTGAGGAAGATCGATCGAACCTTGCCACCAAGGAACTCGGGCTTGTGGTGAGCAAATTCGGTCAGAACTGTGAAAAATTGGGCGACGACTGGCCGCACCGTGACGTGATCGATGACACCACGGCGACGTTGGCTGAGCCATCCGCTCTCGCAGAAAAAGTTGAAGATGCCGTGGGCGCGGATAGTGATAGGACTTTCCACGTCCTCCCATGGATCGTCCGCCACCAGGAAGGACTCAATGGCGCGAATTACTGTTGTTTTGGGAGCTTCTTCACCGGGAGAGCGTCCGCCATCCCCCCACATTTCTATCATTAGTCGGCATAGAAGATCCCAATAACGTAGATTGTTGGTCGCTGCTAAGGGCCGGAATAGGTCCTTGGGTAGGCGCTCAAAAAGCGGTGGCGTGCTGGCTTCCATTTCCAATGCCCCGGTTTGATTTACTCGGATAACCGCAGCATAGGTCTATTGCTACATCTATGCTATGGCTCTAAATGTTCTCATTGGTTTCCGGATATGACCCGTCGCAACTCTGCTCCAAAGGAGCGCTTTGAAGCTATCGAGATTCTGCTCCTCTGGGAAGGGCGCGTTTCGCGCTCCCGACTGCTTGACCTGTTCAACATCCACGAGACGTTGGCCAGCCGGGACATTGCGGGGTTTCGGGCAGAGTATCCGGATGCTTGCGAGCCCGATAGTGGTAGCAAGAGCTATGTGGGTTCTTGGAGCCTACGTCCTACACTCACCCGTGGCACTTTCGATGAGTACCAGAGACTCATCGGAGCGATTGGAAGCCTAGATGCAGTATCCGCAGGTGTGGCGGTTGAGAGCATTCAGGTCGATGCCACATCGATCCGGCACCCGCTGTTCGCTCAGATTCACCGTGCAATGCGGCTAGGACGCTGCATCAGAGTGCTCTATCGCTCCATGAGTAATCCTGAAGCACATGAACGAGTAATTCGCCCGCACTCGCTTATTCAAACGGGACCGCGGTGGCACATCCGGGCGTACTGTTCGAAAGCCGAGGCATTCTGCGATCTAAATCTTGGCCGAATTTCGGCGGTAAGTGCATCTGAAGACGCCGTCCTCCCAGGGCTGGATCGAGACGTAGATTGGCACAGGATAGTTGCAGTGCGTCTGGTGCCACACAGGGATCTGTCGGCCGAGCAGGCCCGTATGGTCCGTGAGGAATACATGGGGGGTACTGCAGCAACGGTTTTTAACGTCCGCGCCCCTATCGCCAAGTATTTAATCCAATCCTTCCGAGCGGCCATCGATCCTGAGCGGGAGAGGGCTCCAGAACATCTGCTCATGGTCTACCGGCCCGAAGAGTTGCCTGCGGTGGCCGATATTCGTCGGTTGTGAGTTGACTGGTGAGCGTGGGAGGTTGGGACGTCTTTTCGGGGGGCTCATACCCTATTGATCCTGTGAAAATGACACTGCCAGCTTGATGATCATTCGTCCATTGGCTATGGGTAGAATCCAATAGCCTTGCTTAGAATTACCCCTTTTTCGCTCTTGAAACACCCCGAAAACAAGTCCAGAATTGAGTCTTTTCCGGCTTCGGCAAGAAAAGAAACCCCTTAGATTTCAATGGGTCGGACGCCAGATGCGAGTCTCGTTTCCCGCTCCAATTATTGTTCTACGGGTTTCTATTGAGATCTGTAGAGACTTAAAAAAGAGGCTTCGGCCTCTTTTTTCGTTCCAGTAAGCTCCACTCGAAAACACTACCATCCACGTTTTCTTAGTACATTTTTTAGTACATTAATCCGGCGCTTGGTAGATCACTTTTTCGTGGGACTCGCCTCTCTGGAAACCGTACAAATCTCCTCTGTTCAAACGAGACGGAGATTGTACGATGGTTCTTACCAATACCGCGGTCCGGCACGCCAAACCCCGTGCCAAGGACTACACCCTCCCTGATTACAACGGCCTCGCCCTTTTCGTGAATACGAAAGGCGCCAAGTGCTGGCACTTCCGCTTTTCCTGGGCGGATAAGCAACCCCGTATTTCTCTCGGTACCTATCCTGAAATTAGCTTACGAGATGCTCGTGCTCTGCGTGATTTTGCGAGGGCACTAGTCGCTAGGGGCATCGATCCGCGTGTCTATCGGCGGCTGGAGCGTAATGCCAGGCGCCTGGCCACGGAAAACGCCTAAGAAGCGGTTGTTCAGCATTGAAAGTGGCACGCAATGTTGAACATCGTGTTTCTGGTCGTGGGTCTCGATAGTCCGGTCGGACCACAACCTCCCGCTTCAATTGGCCGCCGAGTCGGCTGACAGCGAGGGCGCTCAGGTTGCGATGTAGAGGCGGGCGCCTGACCTTCGCTGTTGATGACCCGTTAAGCCTTGGGGGCAGGTTGGTGATCAGTCATTAGGCAAGTGCAACTGCACTTCCATGGCGTCATGAAGGAGTCTGACGACCTCAATCACGTGGTCGTTTGCCACACGATAGAACACGATATGGCGTGGGCTTTTAACCATTCCATGGGGCTGTTTGGCCTGCTGGCGTGAATAGCTGAGGTGATAGCTGCGAAGGCCCGGTGCCAGCTCGTCGCGTTCGTGGCTGCCAATCCGATAAGGCGTACCGGCAAGAGCTTGCAGCGCCGCGAGGATCAGCGCCTGATAGCGCTGACGTGCTTGATCGCCGAACTGCGTCTGCGAGAGCCTGAGGACGTCGACAATGTCGGCGCGCGCCGCGTTGGAAATCCGATACGGCGGCATGCTCAGTGTTTTTCACGCGCGGGGAGGGTGGCCTCAAGGCTCAAGCCCTCGAGGTAGTGCTCCAGATCTCCTTCGTTCAGCTGAGTAAAGCGCCCGTGCTCAAGGTCCATGATGCCGATCGAGGTGGCCTGACGCAGGGCCTCAATTTTGGCGGTGTCTTCGGCGATGCGCTGTTCCAATAGACGCAAACCTTCGCGCATCACTTCGCTGGCATTCTGATAACGGCCGGACTGCACCAGGTCCTGGATAACCTGTTCCTGGTGAGGGGTGAGCACAACGTTTCGCGTCGCCATCATTAGCTCCAGCTCTGGGCAAACAGGTTCTTTCGACCATTGGCATATTATGCCATTTTACCCAGAAACACATAGCTTGAGAGCTGGATCTGACGAACTGGGGCGTACGGGAGCATCCTTCGCGCCGAACAGCGCGTGCTGGCTCCGGAGTGCATTTGCAAATGCACAGAAGGGTGTTGCAGGCGGGACATCGGGGCCGTTTTGATCAGTGTGGGTCTTGGGTTCTCAGCTTGGCCAGGCCCTGTTTGATGTGTCCGGAGTTCTCACAATCGTGTGAGGCGCGCCACGGACATTGTCGCCAGTATCTGTCGCACCTTGGCGTTCAACCCTTAAGGTCAACTCCAACACGGCCGCCTCTAAGGCGAGCTGGTTTTGGTACAGGCGCTCAAGGACATTAGGCAGTGAGTATTCGGGGGGGGCATAGCTTCGACTCCATTCGAGAGAGTGGGGAGCTTAGCCGGGGGAATGGCTGACAATCGGCATAGGGGACAGCCTTCACAGGCTGCTCCCCTGCCACACCACCCGGCATGCGGGTCCGCACCGGGCGGTTCGAGAGATTGAGGTTATGAGAAACGCACTAATCCCAGTCTGTCGAACCACGCAATATTAAGCACGCGATTCAGATCAAGACGACTGTTATGCCACCAACGGGAGGTGTTGCCTGCCACCTTCTGCGCCACCTGGTTATTCGCGCCAAGTGCTCGCAGCTCACGATACGTCGTTGTTCCGCGCTTCCATTGTTTAAGCTGGATAGCTCGCAACCGGTGTCGTATCCATTCGTCCAACGCACGCCAAACGGCTGGGGTTTGCGACAACCCGAAGTAAGCTTTCCAACCCAAAATGTAAGGACGCAGGTCATCGACGATCTGCTGCAAGCTACGACCACACGAGCGTCGGGTGCACCAGCGTATTCGCTGCTTGAACTGCTTCTGCGCCTTATAGGATGCAGCACGTTTGACTTCGCCGCGGGCTGACCACAACTCATAGCCCAGAAACTTGCGACCAAACGCACTCGTCACTGCACTCTTGCTCTCGTTGACGCTCAAGTGCAGCTTTTCATATAGACGCCTCAGCAAAGCCATTACCCGTTGCCCCGCCTTCTGGCTGCGAACGTACACGTTCGCATCGTCGGCATAGCGCACAAAACAATGGCCTCGACGTTCAAGCTCGCGATCCACTTCGTCCAGCAGCATATTCGCCAGCAACGGCGACAGCGGGCCGCCTTGCGGCGCCCCGCAACGGCTTTTCTCGACCACGCCGTTGATCAGCGTTCCGGCATCCAGATAGACGCGAATCAGCCGGATGACCGCCTGATCCGTAACCCGTTTGCGCAAACGTTCCATCAAGATGTCGTGATCGACCCGGTCGAAGAACTTCTCCAAATCAACATCCACCACCACTTTACGTCCTGAAGAAACATGGCGCTGAGCCGCTAAAACGGCGCCCTGCGCACAGCGTCCCGGACGAAAGCCGTAACTGTGGTCACTGAAAGTTGGATCGAGTAATGGCTGCAAGACTTGCAGTAACGCTTGTTGGATCAAACGGTCAGTAACCGTTGGGATACCCAGCTCGCGTTGACCGCCGTCAGGTTTGGGAATGGCCACACGCCGTACCGGACTGGGCCGGTAGACACCTGATAGAAGCTGTTCACGAATCGCCGCCCATTGGGTCAGCAGGTACTCGGCGGTCTGATCAATGTCCAGACCGTCGACTCCCGCTGCACCTTTGTTGGCCTTGACCCGCTTCCATGCCCGTTTCAGGTTTTCTCTCGCAAAGGCCCGCTCCAGCAGCCCTTGCCCTGCGTTGTCGGGTTCATTTTGCGGGCGATTGACCTCGTCGCTGACGGAGCTTCTCACGGCTTCACCGTTCGCAGTCTCCATCCGCCCCGCGTTTGGCGGGCATCTGACTTCCGGTCTTTCACATCAACATGGCCTATAACGCTTTCTCTCGTTCGGCCCTTCGTCAAAAAAAAAAGACTACTACGGCCTCTGCTGACTTCTCGCTCCGGCTGGCGCCGTCGCCCTTTCAGGTATGAGGCGAGATCTCCCCAGGTAAGAACGCAATCCTTCACCACACAACCGCCGGATTTACACAACCTGATCCTTGACCACAAGAGCTTCGCGGTTTTGTGCCCGCTCGCCCTGATCGGTCGCGCCTTTTATCCGGTTCTTGTACATCGGCTCATGGCTTCGATTCACGCTTCCTCCCCACACTCAGTCGCCCTCGTGCAGTTGCGCTTCACTTCGTTCGCTGTGGTCAGCTTACGGCGGGACTTTCACCCACAAGATTGCGCCCATGCTGGGCGCACACAAAAAGCCCGCGCATGGCGGGCTCTCTGTATGGGGTCAAATCCTTTTGTCCGTTCAATCTGCGCTCCGTTCTGTGAGCACTTCGTGAAAAGCATGTCGCAGGAACGAAAAAGCCGGGACTTAGCCGGGCTTTCTGTCGATGGGGCCAAATCCCTTTGGCTGACCGCATTGTGCTTGTTGGGTATGACGAAGGCATGACAGGGCGGATACGAAAACGCTGGCAAAAGTCCGCGTAAGGCGGGCCTCTCCATGAGGATTGATCGGTTATCGGTTAAACCGCTCAACCAATGACTACTGCGTGGACTCGGTCTTGGTCAGTTCCTTATTCAGATCTGCCGATTGCTGTCTGCCGCGAAGGGCTGAAATCGAATGCGGTCATTCACGCACGATTTTGTATGTGGCGTGGATAGGGATTCGAACCCCTTCAGCTTCCGTCTGGTCCGCTCTAGGTCGTAAAAACGGCGTTTTATGAATCGATCTGAGGCGTGCTGCGGCCTATGGCGGCCCTTAACTTGCCCTAAATATGCCCTAAACCGTTCCCGCATTCGCAGCGCTGAGCCGCACCCGACTCAGAGGTTTGGTGACGGCAAGCTTAGCGATTTAGCCAATCTGTTGCATCGACCGGTTGAATCCACAGCCGTTTTCTGCCTGTCAAAGTCGGCAGAAAACGCCCCGTAGCAGGTGGTCAATGAGGTGCGAAATCACATGTCATAGCCTCAAGGTTGGTTCGTACACTTTTAGCTACGCTTAAATTTTTTTTTCATCTCTACGCGGTTTGCGCAGAGTATCCGGCGAGGTTAGGAGCGATATGATTCCGGTTGTCTGTCCGCTATCCGAGATGTCTTGAAACGCACGGGGCCGCACAATCAGTCCGACGCGGTGGCAACAAGTGTTCCGCTCACCAGCAGGCCAGATGTCTCTCGATCAACATCGTCACCTCGGCAGCGTGAGTAAAGCCCAAACTGTGATCGGCACCAGGGAAAACGTGTAGTTCCGCGCGGGGTAACAGTTGAGCAAGGCGCTGTCTGTAGTGGGCAGTGTTATTTCTGGAGTCACTCAGCAGTTCTTTGTGCGTCTTTTTTGCTTCGTTGAGCTTCTCCTCAAACCTTGCATGAGCATCCAGCTCGGCAGAGATCAGTCTGCTGAGCATGTCGGCGGCAGTGATCTTTTTCTTCTTGGCAAGTCGCGTCAGCTCTTCCTTTACATCGATTTCGAGCTTGAAGGCATAGGTCTTCCGGTCCTTGTCCTTATCTGAGTCTTTGCATTTTGCCTGCCGCCATGCGCCCCTCATCTGGCCAAGGATCAGTGCTCCTGTTCTCGATCGCTCCAGCTCCTCGCCGATCTGATGGAGCTTATCGATCGTTGAGGAGTGATCTATCAGGTCTATTTCGCCTTTCCTTTGCAGATATTTGTGAGCCCATTTCAGCTGCTTGGGATTGAACGAAGGGGGACGGGTGGCCGCGCCCAAGTCCACAGTGCAGAAAGGTAGATGCTCCTTGCCCTTGAAGGTAAACGATGAACGTGACGAAACCCTAGCCGCAGGACTGAAGCACGAACGAAACTGCGGCCGGCTGAAAAGCTGACGTTAGGTTTACGGCTGCCCGAAAGGATCCGAAAGGATGGGCTCAGTTGCTCCCGCAGGGCAGAGCCTTGCCTGCTACTTTTAGCTACCTTTTCTTATATATATTAATTATTTATTTATATGAAAAGGAAGGCTAAAAAAGCAAAGGTTTTCTAAGTGAGAATAACTCGTATCGAAAACCTTCAAAAATTAAGTGGCTAAGTACTCTTGGTTGACTTAGTGACTTGTTTGTCAGGCATAGTCTTCGCGAGTCTGTTCGCGGTTATTTTGATATTTTCTAATTTAATCAAAGTCTTGAGAATTTTATCCAGCTATCGATTTTGCGAAAAAATATTACTATCTGCACTACTTTAGCTACTTGTTTAAATGAACTAATAAATAGCAAACAAATAATCAGTCGGGTATCCGATAAATAGTCAGTATCAAAGCGTGGAATTTCAAAACTAGGTATCTGGTCGGGTAGTCGATACCCAGGTTTTTTGCCTCGTTTCCCCGCTCTAACCGCCATTGCGGCGTGGGTTGATCATCTATGCTGCGACGACTCCCCCTCTATTAGCGCGGACGTTGGCCAAGTACCCCGTCGGTGACCAGAAGCTAATCATCACCGCTGGGGGGCGTAAGATTCGATCTGCGCTTTCCAGGCGACTATCTGTCACCTGAATCAGGCAACGCCGTCATCTTCAGGTTTGTCGATTCCTTGACCTTCAGAATTCAATCAGCTCGCAAGCGCTCAGAACGCCAGAATGGCTCCGCACATCAGCCGCGGGTGAGCTGGTGCTGGGGTAGAGAGGTCGTTTGTGTTGGAGGGCGACAGGTCCTCCTTATTCAAGTTCGCTCGTCTGGTCATGCATTAGGAGGGCGGGTGGACCGAGGGCCAACATGGGGTCGTAAAAAAAGGCCATTCTTGCGAATGGCCTTCGGTGTGTCGAGGGCAGAACCGGGCAATCAGCCGGCAGTGGTCTGTTCGTTGAGCAGGTAGGTGTGCAAGGCGTCCATTGTCATGCTGCCCAAGTCTTCGCCGGTGCGGGTGCGAACGGTGACGGTACCGTTCTCTTTCTCTCTCTCTCCGACAACGAGCAAATACGGAACGCGCTGCAAGGTGCTTTCACGAATTTTGTAGCCGATTTTTTCATTACGCAGATCAGCCTCAACCCTGAAGCCCAGTTGGACCAGATGATTGCGCAAGTGATCGGCGTAATCATTTTGGGCATCGGTGACGGTGACCACGATGGCTTGCACCGGTGCCAGCCATAGAGGGAAATGACCGGCATGGTGTTCGATTAGGATGCCGAGGAAACGCTCCAGAGATCCAACGATCGCTCGGTGCAGCATGACCGGCTTGCGTCGCTGCGAGTGCTCATCAACGTATTCGGCGCCCAGGCGATCAGGCATGTGGTAGTCAACCTGCATTGTCCCCACTTGCCATTCACGACCGATGGCGTCGCGCAGGTGATATTCGATCTTGGGGCTGTAGAACGCGCCTTCGCCAGGCAGCTCTTCCCATTCGACATCACACTCGGACAGCGCCGATCGCAGCAGATTCTCGGCTTTGTCCCAGACTTCGTCGCTGCCCAGGCGTTTGCCCGGTTCGGGACGCAACGCGATCTTCACGGCAATATTGGTAAAGCCGAAATCGGCATACACCTTCAGCGCCTGATAGTGGAACGCCTTGATTTCCGCCGCGATCTGTTCTTCGGTGCAGAAGATATGGCCATCGTCTTGCGTGAATGCCCGCACGCGCATGATGCCGTGCAACGCGCCGGACGGCTCATTACGGTGGCAGCCGCCGAACTCGCCGTAACGAATCGGCAACTCTCTATGGCTGCGCAAGCCATGTTTGAATATCTGGATATGACCCGGGCAGTTCATCGGCTTGAGCGCGTACTGGCGGTTTTCGGACTCGGTGACAAACATGTTTTCCTTGTAGTTGTCCCAATGCCCCGATTTTTTCCACAGCGCGCTGTCCAGCACTTGCGGCGACTTTACTTCGCGGTAGCCGCCATCGCGATAAACCCGGCGCATGTATTGCTCGACCGATTGCCACAGTGACCAGCCTTTAGGATGCCAAAACACCATGCCTGGCGCTTCTTCCTGTTGGTGGAACAAGTCGAATTGTTTTGCCAGTTTGCGGTGATCGCGTTTTTCGGCCTCTTGAAGTTGATTCAAATAGGCTTTGAGCTCTTTTTCGTTGGTCCAGGCAGTGCCATAGATACGACTGAGCATGATGTTGTTAGAGTCGCCCCGCCAGTAGGCTCCGGCCACCTTCATGAGTTTGAAGGCACCCAGTTTGGCGGTGTTTGGTACATGGGGACCGCGGCACAGGTCAGTAAATTCGCCTTGGGTGTAAAGTGACAGAGGCTCATTCGACGGAATGGAATGGATGATTTCTGTCTTGTAGCTCTCACCAATATTCTGGAAAAACGCCAGCGCTTCATCGCGAGACATTTCAGAGCGCACCACGGACAGCTGCTCCTTGACGATAGTGGCCATCTCGGTCTCGATCAGCGGCAGGTCATCCATCGTGAACGGGCGAGTGGTGACGAAGTCGTAATAGAAACCGTTATCGATAACCGGCCCTATGGTAACTTGGGTGCCGGGGTACAGGCGTTGGACGGCTTGTGCCATCAAGTGAGCAGTGGAGTGGCGCACCAGTTCCAGCGCTTCTGCGCTTTTAGTGGTAATGATCTCTACGGTGGCATCTGTTTCCAGAAGATAACTAGCGTCAACTAGCGTTCCATTTACCTTGCCGCCGATTGTCGCGGCAGCTAATCCCGTACCAATGGATTGGGCCAGTTGTTGAACAGTCAAAGGTTCTGGAAAATCTCTAAGATTGCCGTCCGGTAGAGCGATAGTGACCATATATAAGAATGCTCGAGTATTAAATGAAATCTAACGCATGAACGCGTTGTGAGTGGGCGTTAGTCTAGAAACACCACGTCATGGGTGTATTGAGTGGGCAGCTGCACAGTGCATTCAACCATATTACGGTAGGTTCCAGACATATTCATTAGCTAAATAGGGCTTCATTTTGTTATTGGTCTCCAGCCATTCCCTGTACGGGTCACTGGCCTTGACGATACCGCTGCCAGCATAGACGTGAATATGGGTGGATGTGAGCTTGGCCGTGCGAATCGCCAGTGCAAAATTCGCGTCATCGCCCAAGGTGAAGTAGCCCAGGCCGCCGGTGAAAAAACCACGCTCGATTTGTTCGTATCGGCGGATCCGTTCACCGCACGCTGCCAATGGCTTGCCCCAGATCGTTGCCGGCGGGTAGACCGCAGCCAGCGCGTCAAATACGTTCAAGCCCGTTTTTACCGTACCGCTGATCAGGCTTTTAAGGTGTTGAACATAGCCCAGGTCGATCACGCTTCGTGATTCGCGCAACGACAAAGACCCGCTTTCGCAGACGGTCGAGAGCTGCTCGAAGAACAGCCCGGCAGCGGTTTCATGTTCTTCGAGTTCCTTGAGGTCGCTCATCAGTTCCTGGCGGTAGCGGGCACTTTTGTCGTGCTCATGGGAACCTTTGCGAGTGCCTGCCAGTGGCTCGACCACCAAGCTGCGACCGTTCTTGCGTAGCAGCGTTTCCGGTGAAATACCAACCCATGCCACCTCGTCCGCCCAACGAAATACGTACTCGTAATGCGGGTTGGGGCGAGGTGCTATCAGGCGCAATAAAAGCGCCGGGGCAATGGGCCGCTCCAGCGTCAGCTTGACTTCACGACCGATGACGACCTTATCGGCGGTTGTCGGTGCCAGTTCGTTCAACAGCCCGATCAGGTTGTCCACATAGTCGGTGCAGGAGGGAATGTCTTCGCGTCCTGTAACCCGTGGATTGGCCGTCGGAGTAAAGTCTGTCGCAAAGGTGATGAGGCTTTCATCGATCGCGTACCAGATGTCCTCGTGGAAACAACTGAAATCCAGTTGCTGATCGCTGATCCGGCACATTACCCGTGGCAACGTGAAAATCACCGGCTCGTTCAGGCGCTCGGGATGGGTTGCACAGCGCCAACCCCCCAGAAAAGCGGTCGATGGTGGTAAGCCGTGATGTTCTTGGAGCCAGGGGCTCAACTGGTTGATGAACTGGGCCACTGCCCCGAATAGCTGTTCATGGAACAGTGTCGAGGGATCCAGCGCGAGGGTGCGTGACAGGCACACGCTGTTCTCGTGCTGAAGCTCCAGGTTCAGGCGTTCGCCATCGTTGAGTGCAATTAGGCGAAACTCGCTGCCCAATCCAACCAGCGAGCTATTGACTCCTTCGGTGTGATGGCTGAACAGACCGATGAATTCGCTCGCCAGTAGCGGGAAACGTCGCTCCAGAATGGGTAACAACGCCGCCCCGAGCTCGTGCGCGGTCAACGCCGGATAGGGGTTGGCAAAGCTCGCATGCTTGAGGTTTTTCATGGCGACTCCCGGTAGACATGGGCCAAGTGGCTGCACAGTTGCAACGTTTTTTGAAAATCGAAGAACGCCCCCGGGTTTTCGTCTGGCTCAGAGGCCAATCGATTGGAGTCGCTGCTGCGCACTTCCAATGCAATGCCATGCAATCGGCTGTCAACGGTGCGGTGCAGCCTCAAGGTTTGATCCCATTCGTGCGCGACGTTCTGTGCCAGGCTTGCCGTGTGACGACGCGAGTCTTGTGCGTTCAACGGATCACACAGCCATATCACCGGTGAGCGCCGGGACTGCAGGACACGGATTGTTTCACCCAACACTTCTGGCGCATCCCCCGCACTGGCGATGAGGAGGATTTTCCCCGTTTGCCGTTCGGGATTGAGCTGCTCAACCGCCTCGATCAACACAGCGGGGTCGACCGGCTCACTCAGACGTAGGGCGATAGGGTTTTCCAGGCCCCGTGCAAACTCCACGTAGCAGCTGTCGTTGAACAGGTTGCAACCATCAATCCACAGCAATGACGCGCTGGTGGCATAGAACTTGGCGTTTCGTGCACGTCGCACCAGGGCTTGTTCATATTCCAAGTGCGCGCATTCATGGGTGGTATGGACAGCGGATGCCTTGTTTCGCAGGACCTGCATCGCAGCCTGCGAAGCCTCATAAGCCCAGAGCAGGCGATTGGGGTCGGGGCGTCGGGCCCAGGGCGTGGCCTCCCGGCAATTGACCATCTCACCGAAATAGCGGTCCAGCGTTGCACCGCCAAGGATCTCGGTGGCTTGCGGCTGGGTGCGACCATAACTCCCGGCGACAGAGCCAATCGAAAGCACGGGTTGGCCGAGCATTAATGCCAGGTAGCGGCTCAGCGATTCCAGTGCCTTCAGGGGTTGATCGAGGCTGGCCGCACTGGCGTCGTTCAAGCTTTGATCACGCTGGCCCATGAGTTGCACGAATTCCTTGCCTTCAGCGGCGCGGGTCAGCGCACGCTTCAGTCGAAGAATCTCGCTTTCATCCACCAGTCCGGGAAGGCGGGACAGTTGCTTGAGCACGGTCGAGAGCTGTTTCCCTTGATAGTCGGGCATATGGCGGCGTTCTTTGTCGCGCCAGCTTCCAGGATGCCAGGATAGCGACGCGTATATCGAATCAAGGTTCAACATTTCAAGTCTCCAGGCAATGCTCGACGTGGCGAAGGGGCTGGGTTACTCAAAGGTGGCTCCGCCATCGACGACCAGGTTTTGCAGGGTGATGTGGTGCGCGTCGCGAGACAGCAGGAAGGCCACTGCCGCCGCGATGTCCCCTGGCTCAGCGAGCTTTTGCAGCGGAATGCCCAGTCGATAAAGCCGTGGGTCGCCTTCGATCAGGCGTTGGTCGGTTTCTGGACCTTCCCCCGCCAGGCTCGCGAGCATTGGGGTGCGTGTCGATCCTGGCGATACAACGTTGCAACGCAGCCCCCGCGAGGCGAACTCCAGTCCCATGCAACGAGTCAGCATCGCTGCCGCTGCCTTGGACGAGCAGTAGGCGCCCATGTTGACACGCGGTGTGCTGCCCGCGTTGGAGGCGATCGTGACGATCGCCCCCTGACCGCGTTCGGCCATGCGGACGGCGACCGCCTGGGAGACAAAAAAAGTGCCGTGAACGTTGACCTGGAAGGTCTTCAGCCAGTCGGCCGTCGTCGTCGACGCAATGTCCTTGGGGATCAATACGCCGGCGTTGTTGACCAAACCGTCCAGCGGGTGTTCGGCATCAATGCTGGCAATGGCGGCCTCGACGTCGTCCGGCCGAGTGATGTCGACGACTGTCGCAGACAGCCGAGGCGAGCGCTGTTCGTCGGCCAGAGCGGCCAACGCCTGAGCATTGCAATCCAGGGCATAGACCCAGGCACCCTCTACCAGCAACAGACGCGTAACGGCTGCACCAATTCCTTGGGCAGCACCGGTCACGACAATGGCCTGGTTTTCGAAACGGTTCATGGGCGTTCGCACTCCAGGCCGCGCGTGCGCAAACTGATGAGTCGCCACCAGGCCGCGAAGCTTTGGCGTTCGGCGAGTTCCAGAAAGCTCACGGTGATACCGCGTTGCTGCCATTTTTCACTGAGTATCAGCAGGCGAACCGAATCCAGTCCGGCGTCCTGAGGCGAGTCGAGCTCCACGAGTGACTGGGGTGTGGTTCGCAGAGTCGCGGCGATATCGGCGTAGAAATCCGCTTCCTGGTAGTTCGGATGTCCACTGCTCATAGCGCTTTTCCCAGTTCTGCCAGCATTTCATCGCAGGACATGATCTTGCTGGAGCAGTGGGCCATGTGACGCACTGCCATTTCATGCAGGTCGAGGGAAAAATCGCCCAAGGCATCAGCCACCACGAATGGCTGAATATCGGACATAAAAGCTTCAGTCGCGGTAATCAGGCAACCAATGTGGGCATAGACCCCGCAGATGATCAGTTGGTCACGATTGCCATTTTGCATGCGCTTGAGCAAGTCGGATTTGGCGAAGGCACTGTAACGGTGCTTGACCAGCACTTCATCGAGTTCGGGGGTAGGCTCAAGCCCAGGCACGATGGACTTTGCGTTGCCATCTTCAGGCATTCCCGGGCCCCAGAAGTCGGTCAGCAAACCGCGTTCGTCTTTGGGTTGATCGCCGGGTTGGGCGCTGTAATACACCGGGATGTTCAAGGCGTGGCAGCATTCCCTGATGGCCGCGATGCGTTGCACCATGGCATCAACAAAGGCTTTCGACGCATAGGGCGCCACAAAATAGTTCTGCATGTCGTGAATCAACAGTGTCGCGCGGGACGGGTCGACGGTCCAGTCCAGCGGTTTACGTTGCAGTGCAATGCCGTTCGGAGCGGGGTATTCCATGATCTGTGGGATTGCCATGATTCAGTCCTTATATGTTCAGGGGCCAGGGGCAGCGGGTGGGCTATTGGCTGAGTTGTGTGCGTAGTACTTTCTTATCGATCTTGCCCAGAGTGGTCTTGGGCAGTGACGGGACGAGCCGAACCTGATCCGGGACCTTGAAGGCCGCTACCCCTTGTTGGCGAACGAACGACTTGAGGGTGTTGGGCGCAAAGTCGACCCCAGAGGCCAAGACCACCACCGCGCATGACATCTCGCCGAGGTATTCATCCGGTATGCCGACGATTGCGGCTTCCAGTACTCCCGGATGGGCCAGTAAATAACCCTCGATTTCTTCGGCGGCGATTTTTTCACCACCACGGTTCACTTGATCCTTTATGCGGCCGGTGACCACGAGGTAGCCATCTTCCCGGCGCATGACCACATCGCCCGTGCGGTAAAATCCGTCGGATGTGAAAGCCCGGACGTTGTGTTCAGGTGCATTCAGATACCCGCGGATGGTGTACGGCCCGCGGACCAACAGTTGCCCGGGCACACCGTCGGGCACCGGCTCGTCGTTTTCGTCGACGATGAGGATTTCATCGTCGCTGCTGATGGGGAGCCCCTGGGTTTGCAACACATGCTCGACCGTGTCTCCCAGGCCGGTGTAGCAGACCAGTCCTTCCGACATGCCATAGACCTGTTGCAGCTGACAGTCGAACGCGGCGGCCAAGCGCTCGGCCACATCGTCACTCAGACGTGCACCCCCGACCTGTAGCAAGCGCAAGCTCGACAGATCGTATTGGCGCGGTGCGTGTAACCAGGACTGGGCGAGACTTGGGACCAGTGAGGTCAGAGTGACTCGCTCACGCTCAATCAGGGCAAAGGCCGCCGATCCACTCGGGTCGGATGTCATGACCACGCGACCTCCTGCATACAGCACCCCGAGGAAACCGGGTGAGCTCAGGGTGAAGTTGTGGCCGGCAGGCAGGGCACACAGGTAGACGCTGTGGGTGTCCAACTGACAGATTTCGGCACTGGCCTTGAAGCTATAGAGGTAGTCGTCATGTCGGCGCAGGATCAGTTTGGGGAGTGCAGTGCTGCCACCGGACAAGGTGATCAGCGCCGGCTCGCGTGAGCTTCGTTGCGGCCAGGCGGCAGTGCGCCCGAAGAGTTTGGCAAAAGGAATGAAGCCTTCAGCGTCGCCAACAACGATCACATGCTTGAGCGACGTGACCTTGCTTGCAATGTCGGTGGCGATGCGGCGGTAATCGAACCCCAGCGCATGGTCCTTGATGACGTAAGCGACCGCTCCCGAAATCTCAAAGATGTGAGTGATCTCACTCAGGCGGTCGGAGGGCAGGGCGAATACCGGAATCGCGCCGAGGCGAAACAGCCCGAAAATGGTTTCGATGAACTCAATCGTATTAGGCAGTTGCACGATCACACGGTCGCCGGCTTTCAGGCCAAGTGTTGCGAAGCCGTCGGCGATGCGATCCGCGTTGGTATCGAGTTGCGAGTAACTCAAATGCCGCTCGCCCTCAGTGACGGCCACCCGATGCGGGTCAATCAGCGCGTGCCGGGTAAGGATGGCGCCAAGGGTTTCACCCGTCCACCAGCCACTGGCGCGGTAGCGTGCCTCGAACTCAAGAGGCCAATACGGAGCGTCCAGACCATCAGTTGGTGGCGGCGGCTCGGTCGCCATGACCGCATCTGCGGCTTGCGTCTGCCCAAGGCACTCGGCATGGCTCGCCGGGCCGAACACTTTGTTCCAGCCTGCTGGGGAAGGTGCAAATTCAGGCCATAGCGACAACTGGCCTGCGTCGTTGGCCAGCAGGAGGAAACTCCCCTGAAGCTCGTCGAACGGGTTGTGAAACGCTCGCAGAGTCCGAGTCGCACGCTGTGGCGTGCCAGGGTTCAGGTGTTGGTAATGCTCACGCAGCACGTCTGCTAATGGCGCCGCCAGATCCGTCACGAAGTAATGCCCGCCACCCTCGATCACCGACAGCGTCACATTCGGGTTGTAAATCGCCCAGTCCTTGTAGCGCGTGTCGAAGTCTGGCGTGAGTGGATCCTCGTTGCCGACGATGACGTGAATCGGTGCCTGCAAGCGTTGTCGATCCTGCAATTCTTCAGCAAAGAAGCGAGCGGTCTGCGTGGCATCGTGTTTGGTCATGCGCGCGATGCTTGCCATGCTGGCATCGTCGAGGGCTTCTTTGAACCCGCCAATCTGGCGCAGGAAATCAATGATGTTTTCACCGCTTTGGCCGGAAACATTGGCGCGGACTTCCACAGGGTCCTGATCCAGCAGCATGCCGCCGATGACCAGGGCTTTCAGGTCGGCCCCGCCTTGTTCGAGGCGGCGGGCGATTTCAATGGCGATGGCGTTGCCGGCGCAATGGCCGTAGACGACGATCGGGCCGCTCAGCCTGGAGAGGATCTCCTGAACCGCACCGGCCGCCACCGCTTCCAGGTCTTGCATGGCTTCATCGGGGCGCATGATGTCGTGCCCCGGCAGGTTGACCGACACGCACGTGAACACGTTCGAGAGTTGGTTGACCAGGTTGCGGTAAGCAAAAGCGTTTCCGCCGGCGAATGGGACACAGACCAGGTTGAGCCGGTCTTTGCCCGCGGCCTTGTCGAACTCATGCAGCCAACGGGTAATATCGGGGCCGTCACGGTCGGCGTGATCACGCAGATAGTCGGCGCAAGCGCGAGGCGTCGGGCGTTCGAACAGTTCCGTCACTGGCAGACCCAGGTCGCGGCAGATGCGGATGGCTTTGATCGAGTCGCCGCCGATGTCGAAAAAGTTATCGTCGATACCGAGCGTCTCTATCTCCAGTTGAGCGCTCCAGTTCGCCAATACACGCTCGTCCAGTTCGTCCCGGGCCGGTTCGATCTGACGCGAGCTCGACAGCGCAATCGCGGGCAAGGCCTTGCGATCGACCTTGCCGCTGAGCGTCACCGGCAGGCGTTCCAGCACGCCGATGGCGCTGGGCACCATATAGGACGGGAGGCGATCACGCAGGTAGTCGCGTAGCGCCGAGGTGTCAATGTCCTCGTAGGTGCTGGAAGCATTGGGCACGACGTGGGCGACGAGTTTAGGGTCGTCCGATGCATCGGTGACCACCAGTGCGATGGCATCGGAAAGCGCCGGATGGCCGCGCAGGTGGGTTTCTATTTCGCCCAGTTCAATGCGGTAACCGCGGACTTTGACCTGTTGGTCGGCCCGGCCGATGTATTCCAGCACACCACCGTCAAGCAGTGCCGCGACGTCTCCGCTGCGGTACATGCGTGCTCCGGGGGCGCCGAAGGGATCGGCGACGAACCGTGTTGCGTCGAGGTCGCGACGATTCAGGTAGCCACGGGCGAGGCCGGCTCCGCGCACATACATCTCGCCATAACTGCCCACGGGCACAGGGCGCAGTGCATCGTCCAGGACTTTGATGTCGAGGTCGTCATAAACCGTGCCGATCAGGCTGCCGTTATTGGCTAGTACCTGTTCGCGGGTGATGAACTGATAGGTTGCATTGATGGTGGTTTCGGTAATGCCGTACAGGTTGAGCAACGTCGTCCGGCTGTCGGGGTGCCGTTCAAACCAAGGCTTGAGTCGGCTCAAATCCAGTGCCTCGCCGCCGAAGCACTGGTAGCGCAGGTTCAATTGACCAGACAGGTCGGGACGGTCGGCTTCGGCTTCCATGAAGCGATAGAACGCAGAGGGGATCTGGCCAAAGACAGTCACCTGTTCCCGGACCACCAATTCGAGCAGTTTTTCCGGCTCGCGGGTCGTTTCTACCGGAACCAGGACCAGGCGGGCACCATGGAGCAAGGCCCCCCACATCTCCCAGACCGACGCATCGAAGATGTATCCGTGGCAGCCTGACCAGACGTCGGTGTTGCGATAGTCGAACCAGTGGTGCGTGCTGGAGAACAGCCGGACCACGTTGTGGTGCGTGATGCACACCCCTTTGGGTTTACCGGTCGAGCCTGAAGTGTAGATGACATAGGCCAGGTCCTCTGCGCGAGGTCCGTGGTCCAGGTTGCTGGCAGTTTGTTCCTGCAATCGATTCAGGGTTGATGGCCCGTCGATGGACAACACCGGGGAACAGGCCGTGGCGAGCAGGTCGCGGCTGGACTGATCGCAGATCACCAGTGCGGGACGCGTGTCGTCGAGGATGGTCTCGATACGCTCGGCAGGCGCGTCGGGATCCAGCGGTACGTAATAGGCGCCTGTCTTCAAGACACCCAGGATGCAGACGATGGTGTCGACGGATCGGGCCAGCAACAGGGCGATCGGTTGTGAACCGACCTGCGCGACTTCGCTGCGGATCAAATGCGCGAGACGATTGGCGCGCTCGTTCAGCACCCGATAAGACAGGTGTTCGCCGTTGAGTGTCAGGGCAAGGGCGTCCGGTGTTGATTGCACGGCCTGTTCGAATCGTTCGACCAAAGTGACCGGTGGCGTTTTTGAATCACCTTCAGGTGCGAAACAGGCGTTGCCTTGAGCGAAACCCGGATCTTCTTCATCGTAGGCATCCAGCAAGCCGAGGGCGGTGTCGCTGGCTGCGGCAAAACGCTCGACAAACCGGACAAAACGTTGCACGTGCCGTTGCAGGGTTTCATGGCTGTAAAGGGCAGGGTTGGCCATCGCAATGATGTTCAGCGCGTTGCCGTCGGGGCGGGTCTGGATCAGCAGCGAGAAATCGTCCGCTGGGCCTGCACTCAGGACGTGGACCTGGCCCGGGATACCGCCAAACGAGAGGGCGGCGGAGAAAAAATCAATGTTGATCTGCGGGCCGGTCAGGCGCCGGTTTTCCCCCAGTAAATTACAGTCGCGGCGAATGTCCTCGGCCCGGTAACGCTGATGAGCGCGCAGGCCGGTCAATTGCGCTTCGACAGCCGCCAGCAATTGTTCGACGCTCTCGCCCGGTTTGATGTCCAGACGCAGCGGCAGTACGTTTGCCAGCGTGCAGGGAACGTTGGCCGCGCCGGTGTCGAAGCGGTTCATCATGGGCAGGCCGACCACCACCTGACGGTAGCCGGTGCTGCGCCCGACAAACGCCCCGAAGGCGCTGAGCAGCAGGTTGACCCAATGGGAACCCAGGGCATCTGCCCGTTCGCGCAGGCGAGCCAGGACCTGATCGTTCAGTGATTGCCGATAGTGAATGGCCTGGTGCGAAGGCTGTGCCACTTCACTGCTGAAACTGGTGACTTCACCCATGTCCTGACAGTGCTGGCGCCAGAATTCACGGTCCACTTCAAAGGCCGACGAGGCGCACCAGGCCTGCTCATTCTCAAGCACTTGGCGCAGGCTGCCAAAGGGCGAAGGCGATGATTGCCCCGGAGTTTGTCCGTAAAGTTCGGCCACTCGCTTGAAGAGCATGGACAGCGCGACACCGTCCATGGCGATGTGGTGGGTCTTGAAATACCAGTAGCTGACCTGTGGCGCTACTTGCAGCAATGCGCTGGTGAAAAGAGGGCCGTTCACCAGGTCGGTGGGTTGGGCGACATCGTTGTCCATCCAGGCCCGCGCTGCGGTTTTGGGGGCGCCGTTGCCGGTCAGGTCGAACAGAGTGAGATCGACGGTCGCCTCGGCCATCACGGTTTGTGTCAAACCGCTGATGCCTGCGTCGTCATGTTCATGAAATCGAGCTCGCAAGGCTTCGATCTCGTCCACGGCCTTTTGCAAGGCGCGCTGGAGGCGCTGTTGATCAATGCTGCCGCTAATTTCGATATAGCTGGCAACGTTGTAGGCGGGGCTCAGCGGATCGAATTGATGTCCCATCCAGATCGACTGCTGGGCAGATGTCAAAGACGTGGTGAAGGAGGCTGACATGCCAGTTTTAACTCCGGTAGAAAACGGTGGGTGCGAGAGGGGTCATGCCTTGGGCAGGTGCTGCTGGCTCTTTACCGCGTCAAAAAAACGCTCACACAGATAGGAACGCATGGCCGGGTCGACCTGCGCATCGATGAGCACGGGCTTATCCATGCCCAGCGCTTCGGCTAGGCGCAGGCGCAATTCGCCACCGGTTGTTGCGGTGAAGGCCTGGACTTGCAGGAACAGGCCGGCGGCCGAAAAGCTCATAGGTAGTTGCTCGGTGAGTGCAATGTCATCAGTGTCCGAGGACAGCGAAGCCCACCGTTGATTGTTCAGGACGATCACGATGGGGCTCAGGCCGAATTTGGCGGCGCGCATCAACTCATTGCCGGTCATGTGGAAGGCGCCGTCGCCCACCAGCACGATGGGGCGCTTGCCGGTTCCCAACTGGTAACCCATCGCGCCAGGGACGGCGATGCCCATGCTCATGTACAGCGGCGAGGTCAGGACATCGGCAGGGAACATGCCCAGTGACATGAAAAATACATCCCCGCAATCGACCACCAATTGGGTGTCGGGGCTGGCCGCGAAATGACGGTTGAGCTCATTGATGATGTCGAATGGCGTCAGCGGGCCTTCTTCCAGCGGATAGTGGGTACTGGGTGCCGGTACTACGAAGGCTTTTTGCTCCTCGGACAGCGGCGCCAGAGAAGGTTTGACAGTGCTGATCAGCTCGGCGAAAGCAATAAGGAACTCGGCCGTGGACGCGTTGAAGCGCTGACGGCCGACGATGATTTTGCCGTCATCGGCATGAATCAAACGGCCACGGGCAATATGGCTCGCGATGCCCATGTTGACGTCCGAGTTGGGCTCGCCGATCAACATCAGTACGTCACATCTGGCCAGCAGGTCTCGGGTCACCCGCGAAGGTGACGCAGGGCCTGCGTAAATACCGCGGTAATTGGGATGCGAGATGGGGATGCCGCCACGGGACATCGGCGTTGCAACCCAGGGCATGGCCAGCCGTTCGCACACCCGCATGGCCAAATCCGTCAACCCACGGCGCTTGAGCTCAAGTCCGGGAACGAAGACGGGTTCGCGGGCCTTGCGAACCAGGGCATAGGCCTGTTCTGCGGCTTGGCGGGCGGCATGGCTGTAGCGTATCGCGGGTTCGAGGGACACCCGGCGGGCGGGGGTGTAGCGTACTCGCGTCTGAAAAAGATCCCTTGGGATTTCGATGTACACCGGCCTTGAGTGCGCGATGGCCAGGGTGACGGCCTCGCGAATTTGCTCCAGGGCCTGATGGGGGTCTGTCACACAGACCTGATGCACCGTGATCTCCTTCATGATGCGGTACTGGGTTTGATGGTCGACGATCGTGTGGTGCAGAAAAATCGGCGCCTGGCGTTCACGGGCGCCCGGCGAGCCTGACAACACCAGCAGCGGAACCCGCTCCACATAAGCCTGGGCGATCGCATTGGTCGCATTCAGTACGCCGACCCCATAGGTGAAGCACACGGCGCCGGGAACACCCTTTCCGACGGCATAACCCAGTGCGGCCAGGGTGGTGCCGTACTCATGGGACATGGTCCGCAGTGCAAGCCCGGGAGTGGTGAGCAGCTCGCGCGAAAGCTGCATGGTGAAATCGCCGGGAATGCAAAAGAGATCGACGATGCCGCTCTCCACCAACACCCGGCCAACCAGATCCCCCAGGCTGACCTCCAGAGAGGTCAGGTTAATGTTGGCGGTCGGAAGGTTCGTCATCGCTGAGTCCCCCGGTAGACCGTTGCGAGCAGCTCCTCGTCCAGATAATTGTCGAAGGAGTAAGCCAGGGGGGCGAGCGGGAAGGCTTGCAGGAACTCTTTGATCTGCAAGGCTACCCGGGCAGGTTCGGTCTTTTTGAAGTACAAGTCCGCGATAAAGCGAGCGACCACTTCGAAGTCTTTCTCTTTCATGCCGCGTCGGGTCATGGCCTGAACCCCCAGGCGGATACCGTGCACACCGGGCTTGCCCGGAATCTCGATGTTGGTGGAGCGAATGCCGCCGGCGTGCAGGCTGTTGACGCACAGGTCGAGGGCTTTTTGCAGGTCACCCACCGCGAAATGAACTTGGTGGGTCTGGGTGAAACCGAACGATTCCCCAGTCACATCCAGCCCCAATTCGTGCAGATGACGGGCCAGCGTCTTGGCGTTACTGACGATTTGGGCGGCGTAGTCGCGACCGAACACTTCCATCTCTTTGAATGCTACCCACATCGGTGGCAACTGTTCGGCGTGACAGTTGCTCTGCAGGTGAGGACAGACCCACAGCGAAGTATCGACCAGCAACGGATGCTGGTCGGACTTGAAGCCGATGTAGCCTTTTTGCGGGCCAGGAATTGTCTTGTGTGTGTTGCCGTGGACCACGTCGGCACCGCAGTTGAGCGGTGAATCAAAGACGCCGCCCATGATCAGGCCGCCGTCGTGGCTCATGTCGTACGTCAGGGTGCATGAATCCGGCAGGACACTGCGGATCTCATCCAGTGGCTGCCAGCGCAGTTTGAACGACTGATCGAGAATGACGATCCGGATGTGGGGGTTGCGCCTTACCAAGTGATCAAGCTTCGCTACGTCAATCAGCAGGCTGGTCGGGTCCACGGGGAGGTGAAAGATCTCGATGCCCATTTTCTGGGCGAGGCTTTCGAGTGCAAAGTGACCGCCGTCTCGGTGGGCAAAGTGGACGAATCCTTCGCCGGGCTTGCAGGCGGCCAGCATCAATGCTTGCTCAGCCGTGGAGCCACCGTTGGGGCGCCAGTCAAATGCCTGTGCACCGATCAGGGATTTGCCCAGGGCGCGTACTTGATCGGCGATCTCATTCATATGCCCAGGTTCCGGGAAGTGCCACTCGCCTGCCGGCACTGCAAAGGGAAAGGAGCAGTGGTAGAACGCCCCGGCGGTGGAGCCGGACGTCAGGCGGACCAGGGCGCTGGGGTAGTTTTCGTTCGCGGTCAGGCTCAGGCTGTCTTCCCGGTATTGGTGATCTTTTTCCAGCGTGGAGCTCAACCAGTCGACGATCTGGACAGTTTGTTGTTTTACATTGCTCATTGGAGGCTCTCTGCGGTTGAGGTGAAGGCTGAGGGGCTGGCTTCGAAAAGCGACTCACGGGGGCCGCCGACGACGTCATATTCGATCTGGCAGGCTTCACCGATGATCAGCCCGTAAAGCTGCTCGATAAGCTCTTCGCGGATGTGCTGCGCTCGGCCGCGAGCCTTGCAACGCTCAATCACTTGCAGCACACGATCGGGTTGCATGACGGCGGTCTGGTTATCTTTCTTGCTCTGGGCCACCTCCCGAATGAGCTGCAGCCGCTGGCCGAGCAGGTCCACCAACTGATCGTCGATACGGTCGATGCGGCTACGAAAATCCCCCAGGTTCTGCCGGGATGCCTCGGTGTTTACGGGCCGCTCGTTGATCAGTTCGAAGATCTTGCGGCTGGTGTCTCCCAGGCCCGGATTCAGGGGGGCCAAGGCATTTCTCAACACCGCCATCGACAGGTGGTAGTCCAGGCGCGAGCCGGTATTGACCATCACATCCAGCCGGCTCAACTGAGCCAGCATCCGGGTCCGTATTTCCTGGGAGTACGGGTTGTGCGATTGGATTTCCCAGTAGACGTCAGGATGGTTTTGCGTCATGCGCGCCAGCAGCGAGAGCATGACCTTGAACGGTGGCGGTGCGAGTTCAAGCAGGTCCGCCAGTGGGGCGCTGGACTCGTCCAGCGTCAAGCCGAATCCGGTGACCAGTGCGTGTCCCAGTGTCTGCAACAGCGCCATGGTCCGGTCATGTTCGGAGGGCGTCATCTCGAACACGCTGACCGGCCAGGCTCGAAGCCACTCAAGTAAGCCGACCACGGCGTCACCGCCACGGTAAGACACCAGTGCCACCGGTCTGCCGGCCGGGGCCAGGTCCCCGGAAAACATCGGATTGATGCCGACCATGGGCTGCTTGAGATTGGACTGGTCCACGAATGCCGAGAACTCGCTTTTGATCGACAGGGTGTCAACGATCAGGCAGTCGGAACGCAGGTGGGGCGCCAGCACGGGCAGGGCTTTTATCAGTACGTTTTGTGCCAGCGCCAAGACCAGAATGTCGGCGGTGCCGAGCTCGGCCTTGACCTGGTTTGAAGGGGACAGGACGTCGGCTTGAAGTACTCTGAGGGAGTGGGCGTTGTCCGCCAGGCTGTCGCTGGGCGCCGCGATATCGAGGCCAGTGACGGCATAACCTGCGATCGCTAATTGGCGAGCGAGTAGTTGGCCGATTGATCCCAGTACACCGACCACGACGGCATGGCGCGGCTGTTGCGAGGTAACTGAACTCATAGTGGTGTGCTCCTCAGTTGCGTGACGGCCTCGACAACGCCGCTGGCCTTGACGATGGTTTCGATGTACTCGCCCAACGGGTCGGAGAGCGATGTGATCGCTCCCCCCACGCCGAAGCGGGCGATTTGGGCATCTACGGTGATCGAGCGGATCATGATGTTGAGGTCGCATGCCCCGCCCAGGCCAAACCAGCCGAGCGAGCCGGAGTAGGCGCCGCGTGGACCTTCTTCGAGGCGGTCGATGATCTCCATCGTGCGTTTCTTCGGCGCCCCGGTCATCGAGCCACCCGGGAACGTGGCACGTACGCAGTCAATCGAACTGACCGACGCCTTCAACTGCCCGCTAATGGTGGAAACGAGTTGGTGGACGTGGGAGTAGGTTTCCACGTCGAACAATGCCGGCACATGGACCGAACCGATGGTGCAGACCTGGCCCAGGTCGTTGCGCAACAGATCGACGATCATCAGGTTTTCCGCCCGATCCTTTTCATCGCCACGCATCTGCTCTATCAACTGTGCATCTTCTTGCGGCGAGCGCCCGCGAGGTCGGGTGCCCTTGATCGGTTTGGCCTGCACCTGCCGATGGTTGTCAATTTTGAGAAACCGCTCAGGCGACGAACTGACGAGATGAAAGTCCGGGATCGCGAAGTAGCCCGCGTGGGGGGCGGGGGTCAGCTCGCGCATCACGCAGTAGAGTTCGAACGGCGAGTCGCAGAAAGGAAACTCAATCAAATTGGTCAGGCAGACCTCATAGGTCTCGCCGTCGATGATCTCTCGTTGGGCTTCATGGATCTTGGCAATGTAACGCTGCTTTGAGTGGCGCATGGTGGCGTGCTGCTCAATCCACTCCTCGACCTGAGGCAGCGACAGCCTGCGCTGACGGGGTGTCGGTTCAGGCGCCGCCGGTTGGTTCTGTAGCCGCTCCTGCATCTCATCGAACCAAAGCGCCGCATGCTGGCGGTCTTGATCGTCCTGGACGAGGTACAACAGATAGCAGCGCTGTTCGGCATGATCGAACGCAATCATGCGCGTGGCCAGGATGAACGCCGCGTCGTGGGAGTGGGATGCATAGGCATCGGCACCGATCGTTTCACTCTTGAGCTCGTAGCCCAGCAGGCCGACATACCCCAGGTTGAAATCGAACGGCAGAAGGTGCTGGTGTTCGCAGCGGTATCGGGTCAGCCGGGACGCCATCAGTTGAAAGAAGTCAGGCGTGGCTTCCCGGGTGAAGCCGTCGCTGCGTTCAATACAAGCGCTGCGTGAGGACTTGTCATAGGTGATCGTTTCCGCCCAGCGGCCATGGGAGTCGCCCATGAATGAAAAGCGAGAAAAGCCGGGTTTGACGACACTGCTTTCTAAAAAGAAATGGCGTGATGAGGCGAGAAATTCGCTGCGAAACACACGCAACGGATCGGGATTGCATTCGAGCGCTCTGACTTCGACTTGAAAGGTCGTCATTGCCCCCTCCTGATAATTGTGATGCCGGATAACGGCAGGTTTAGCGGGGTAGACGGTCGAGCTTGTGCCGATGCGCGATGTCTCGAAAGTTGCGCAACAGGTCAAGTCCGGAGTCAGTGCATATGGATTCAGGGTGGAACTGGATGCCATAGAGCGGGCGCTCTTTATGGCGAATGCCATGAATCATGCCGTTCTCGTCCCAGGCGCTGAGCTCAAAAGGACTTTTGAGCGACTGGACCACCAGCGAGTGATAGCGAACCACCGGCATGTCGAGGGGCAAGCCCTTGAAGACCCCTTCATTGTTGTGGCGTATACGCCGAACCCGGCCGTGCATGGGTTCCGGTGCGTGGCTCACTTCCATGCCATGCACGTGCGCGATGCATTGATGGCCAAGGCAAACCCCCAGCAAAGGAACATGGGCATCACGAATCACGTCTTCACTGATGCCGACATCGACACGCCGCGTGGGGGTGCCGGGGCCTGGCGAAACAATGATGCAGTCGTAGCGAGCCAGCTCAATATCGTGGGGTGAAGCATCATTGGTGATGACATCAGGTTCTTCGCCAGACACTTGCCCCATGTATTGATAGAGGTTGTAAGTGAAAGAATCGAAGTTATCTATTATCAAGGTCTTGAACATGGGGTGGGCTCTCGGTTCTGAATGCTCAAGTCGTGACGTAGTTACGATCCGAGAAGGCATCTTTAACCGTGTCCAATTCCAATATGCCAATCTGTTTAAGCAGCCGGTAAATGCGCTGCAAGATGGACTTTTTCATACGTTCCTGATCCGTTGAGAAGTGCGGGTCGGACTCAGTAATTACCTGTTCTGCCTGAACATCGGTAAGACCGCAGTTCGCCAGAATCATTCGCTCGAAGCGCCGGCTCAAATCGGCCCCAAGGAAGTCATCCAAATAAGCTGGGAGCATCGTGCCAAATCGCTCTTGTGTGGCAGGAGGCAGTTGCGGCCAGCGTTCCTTCATAAGATCGGCAAAGAAACGCGAGTGCCTGCCCTCATCACGAACATGGTCCATCATTAGCGTGGTAAAGGATTGAGCCAGTTCGCGCTCACGGCCCAGATTCGCCACTTCATCGGTCAGCACATTTTCGGCAATAGTGACGGCCAGAAGTTGGAAGTCCATGCGCATTTCGGGCGGTAATGACGCATAAGCGCGTGCGGTGGCATCAAGCTTACGGTTGGTTTGAGGAATTTCCAGCGGTTCAATCGCACTCTTTGTCTTCATCTGGACGATGTAGTCAAGTGCGACATGAGCGTGATAACCCTCATCGATGATAACGGTCAGTGCTTGTAGCTTTGCAGCGTCACTGATGCCCTGGATATGGTTATGAAGCATGTTCAGGCAGCATTGAATGACAAACTTGGTTTCGAGCAGGCCCACGCCGTAAAGAAATTGATAGGCGGCTTGCGTTAGTATGTAAGAGCGGGCCTCGCTCCCCAGCGCCGTTATAAGCGGATGCTCGCAAATGGAACAGCGGGCAACAGGGTAAATCAGTTGATCACTGCTGTAGTCCGGAACACAGATGCGAGGTGTTGAGCGTACGGTCGCTTTGGCATACCACGTATCAGTAATTTTATTCAATGATTCAGTTGCAGGCATTGCAGCTCTCCAGGTTGTCGAGGTTTACCGTGGCCAACTTAAGCTGACAGTCTTGTTTGCGCCCATCGGTGGGTGAATGAAAAGAGGGGTGGGTCACTCCACGGTAATCCACGAAGCAAATAACTTTTTCCCCTCGCAACCCGTTACTTTTCCTGCGCGGGAAGCATTGATGCCGACATGGCGTAGCAGTCGTTCAATTCCCAGGGGGGAAACGGTAATTAACTTGTTGGCGCCTTGTTCGGCTGCGCTGGCGAGGGTCGCGCGCATGAGGTCAATGGCGGCATCGGAGGAAAATTGACCGCTGACTTTTTTGTCATGGCTCTTGAAGTTCATCGCCGCAAAGCGCGACAACTCCAGGATATATTTTGATTGGGGGGGGGCTTGCCCGCTCATCAGCTCGGGAAACACCTCGCTCAGCAGGTAGGGGCGGGTGGTGCTCAGAAGACGGGCGGTGCCGATGATTTGTTCGTCATCATTTTGAGCAACAATGTAGACGGTGTCCTCACGGTCGAACTGATCGTATTCCAGGCCTTCGGAACAATTCAGTTTCCATCCTAAATGCTCTACGAAAACCTTGTGGCGATAACGTCCTATTGCGGTCATTACAGTCGGAGAAAGTGTTGACGATGTTCCAGAAGTAAAATGCAATTGTAATCACCTGGCAGGGAAGGCTGCCGAGTAATTAGATATAAAAGAAGGCGATGCTGTAACCTACTATAAATCGTAGGTTGACTCAGCTTTTCCTGGCGTGGTAATTTTGCTCGCTTTTGAGAAATTAGTAGTTTAGCTCTGCGTTTGACCTGTGCAGGGTAATCATGAACCTATACAGGCGTATTCAGCTATTTGAGGTTTTTCCGAGGGCGTGACTAATAAGTCAAAATAATAATCCGAGCATGACGGCACGGACAACGGCGGCCGTTTTATTGCTGGTTTTAAGTTTCAGGATGGCATTCTTTATATGGAAGTCTATGGTGTTTTTTGAGACGATCAGAATATCGGATATCTCAGACGCCGATTTACCGTCAGCGGTCCATTTCAGAACTTCTCGCTCACGTTCGGTAAGGTCGGCGGCGTAGCGTTCTTTGTGACGATTGTTGATCGCTCTTGACAGTAAAACATGGGCCACGCATACCAGCCACATCAGCTCTTTTTCATGCAGAGTTAGTTCTGCTGAAGTTAGTGCCTCGCTGGAGCGAGAGACACTAAGCATGCCTCCGACTCCCAGTGTGTCCAGATGCGATTGCGACCAGCCGACACGGATGCCGAATGATTGGGCTTCTTCCCAGAGTTCAGGAGTTTTGGAGAAGAGGGCCTCGCTCCAACTGAGCGGTTTCTGTGCGTGCCGGCCATGCAAGACCGTCGGGTCGACTTTTATATACTGAGCAGAAGCATACCGCGCCTTCCAGGCATCAGGGTAGTTATCGAGCATAACTACCTTGGGGGCAGATAAGGGAAGTGGTAATTGCATGCCATAAGCGCAATATTCAAATCCCAGTCGTTGAGCCGCTATTGTTATTTGCTCGAATATACTTTCTTCACATGTGGCGCATTCGACAATATGCCACATGTCACTCTGCCATTTGTTCATCGATACTTCCCTGTATCTTACTGAGTGTCGACGCCACAGCCCGGTGCGCATCATTTTAGGGCGCCGCTTAGGTTTTTCATACCGGCTGCCGCTGGACGACGCGCAATCTAGCATGCTTACAGCTTGGATCCAAATTTGATCGATGAATTTTTTTAAGCTTGGCCGGCGTTTTTAGGAAGCTCTGATCAACTTGCGCTGCACCAGCGGTCAGTGGTCAGTGGTCAGTGGTAGCAAACTACAAAACCTCCGTTATCAGTGCGTCGAGGCCATAAATGGGTGGAAAATCGGGTTTTTCGGACCGGTTTTTTCCTTCTTGCTTGCAATTCACGTAAACCATCACCTTGTTCGCCCCATCCAAAGGGTTGATGGAGCGAACAAGGTGAACATTGAGGTCGAAGCAACTGCGACTTGGTGACGCTGTACCGCGTCGTGCAGAACCACCTGGAAGAATTCGTGCGCCAATTCAAATGGGCACTGAGCTCGCGCCAGGTGTTCGAGTGGCAGAAGATGACCCGCCCCGAAACCCTCACCGACATCCAGCGTGCCGCCCGATTTTTCTACCTGCAGCACCATGCCTTTGCCGGCAAGGTTACCGGGCAGACGTTCGGTAGCGCCACCACTGGCCCGGCCATCAACCTGTTGCGGATCGAGGAGAACCTCTCGGCCGCCTGGCAGCGCCTGTCCGGCGCCTATGTCGAAAACTTGCCCTGGCTCGAATGCGCCGAACGCTACGACCGCGCCCACACCTTCCACTATATGGACCCGCCTTACTGGACGACCGCTGGTTATGGCGTGGACTTTCCATTCGAAAACTACGAACGCATGGCCGACTTCATGCGCCGCTGTAAAGGCAAGGTGATGGTCAGCATCAACGATCACCCGGACATCCGGCGGGTGTTTGAGGGATTTCATTTCGAGACGGTAGACATTCGCTACAGTGTTGAAACCTACCTCGTACCCCGCGCCGCGCGGATGATCATAGGATGCCAATGCCAATGCCAATGCCAATGCCAAGGGCGATGGTGTCCACCTATTGATCTGACTTCGAAAAGTTGGACGCCTTCTATAGCTGCGCTCGATTCCTGTATTCCACAGGCTTCATTGCGCCTCTACCCAATGCTGAACGTTGTCCTCTGCCCATGAGTGACTCTGAGGTCGTCCTGAATCTCAGCTATGAGCTTGCCTATTGCTCGATTGCAGTTGAGGCTGGCAGTAGGAATTCCCGTAACCAACAGCTCTACTCGGCCAGAGACAGGCTCGAAAATTTGAGCCTGCAGTGATCCGCCCGGATTGACTCGACACTTGCAGGACAGGGGAAGGAATGCTGACTCGATAATGTGACGCAACTCAAGCTCGGATAACATAATGGCTCCATTCAGGCAGTAAGCACGGGAAGGTCGAGGAAGATAACTGAAGGTGATGGAAAGCATGGACGCGATGATCCGCGCTGATGGCAGCGCGTGCCCAGTTTGCGATCACCATCAGCTTTCATATTGTCCTGGCGGCGTTCACCCTCGGTCTGGCCCATTTTTTAATGGTGCTTGAAGCGCTTTGGCTGTGGCGTGGGCGCAGGCTCTACCTGGACGTCTACTGTTACTGGTTAAAAATATTTCCCTTAACGTGGAGGAGAGTCCTATCACGACGACTGACAACTGCTGATCAGCGGTTGGTCAGGGTCGCTTTCAAGAAATGTAACCATCACCTCCATTCCCATTCGAGGGGGCGCAATGTCACAGCTCCCACTGGAGGACGCTTCCAGCCAGCAACTGCTCTTGTCGTCAAATCTGCCTTCGAGGTCCCAGGGGAACTTGACCTTGATCCTGCCGAGCTGATCGCACTGGATCTCTTCGTCTGCCAGAGCAGTGACCACAGCAGTCTGGTTGCCGGGCACCCGAGGCTTCTTGTGGGCCAGAGGCGGCCGATAGAACACGTCCCACGGAAGAACCATAAAGCGGTTGCGGTAGCCCTGATGAAAGTCATCCTTGTTGTCAGGGTGGCCACTGGTGATGTTCTCGTTCAATACCTGGGGTTGCCTGCCTTCGTGGATGACCTGAGTCAGTAGCCATAGGTCGTTCCACTCTTGGCGCGGGTGGCCTGAGATTTCTAGAACGTGGCCGCTGGCCAACCGGGGCTGGTCACCTTGCCCTTTGGCTTGAGGATAAGCAGCGTGGCGGCGTTCCAGAGTACGCAGACTGATTTGCTTACCGTGCTCGCGGCCTATGAAACGCTCCAGGTCATCCTCGTGTCGCTCGTTTTTCTCTAGGCGACAGGCTGACCCCAACAACAGGCGCGGTTGTTCAAAATCATGGTCGCGGTGCGATATACGGCTGGTGAGGGGCCCCAAACGCAGGTTGAAGCGCTTGATCAGCGGCTCGACGGCCACTAGATCACTCTCTTGTCTATAAGTCGTGGCTTGCCCAATCTTCGGGAAAGCCGTCTGGTCATCGCCAAAGACCAGCGCGTGGCCTTGAGGGCTGTGCTGGAAGTGGTAATGAATGCCTTCTTCTTCGCACAAACGTTGAATAAAGTGCAGATCGGATTCATCGTACTGCACGCAGTATTCTCGCTCGGGGTAGGTCGAGCCCAGATGAAACTGGTAAACATCGCCCACGATACCGTGCTCTTCCAGTATCAAGGCGACGATTTTTAGCACCGAGAACTGTTGATAGATCCTCTGGTTGATGCGGTGGCGCAAGTAGGACAAGTGCGGGACTAGAGACACGCTGTAGCGCGTAAAACGTTGATCAGTACCGCTTTGAACGATGTGGTAGATCTGCCCATGAATACCGCTACCCTTCGTGTCGAAGGCCAGAAAAGCCGGTTTGTCGGAGAGGCTTTTGAGGTCGAGGTCAGACCGCTCGCTGACCAACTCCACGTTGAAGAAGTAAGGTCTGCTGATCGCCTCCTGGCCGGTGAAAGCAAGCACTTGAAAGAATTCTCGTAGGTCGGGCATTAGGCGAGGATTACGTTAAGGACTGGACGAAATGGGACTCGACCCCATCAGCACGCGTGTTGGTACGACCATTCCCGGCATTCTCCCCTATGTGCAGGTCGGCTCTACCTCGGCATTGGGCAAGGCGGTATCAGAGCTCACTGGTATGGCACCTCTGGTCCAACTGGCAAACCACGCCAAAAAAGCCAAGAAGAAAATTGATGGCGACCTGACAAAGGCAAAAAGCAGCGAGCTGGAGGGAACGGACGAGGCCTACATCGTCACCCGCAGCGACCTGATGGATCTGATCCATAAGCACACGTTGGCCATTGAAGAAGAAGCCGTTCCACTTCCTTCAGACGATGCGACCCTTGAGACTAAGCTCGATGGACTTGCCACTCAGCTCGAAACGCTCAAGTCGTCCGGGCTTGAGCACGCGAAACTGGTATTAGGTGACGCATTCGATGCTCAGGATGAAAAGCAACGGAGCGACTTGGTGAAGAGCATCGCACCAGCACTGAGTGCAGTTGGCAAACTGAGCACTCTTCCTTCCATTGCGCGACTGGCAGGATTGACCAAACTCTCGGATGATGAGGCGGTGCCCATTCGGGATTTCATTGCTGCAGTGCGGAAAGAAGCAGAAGAACTTGTTGAGATTGCTGCCGAGCCAAACAAAGCGGCGCGTATGCGGCTCTACGCACGGGTTGCAACCTGGATACGGGAACATCCCGGACTGTACGACGAGGACAATTGTGCGATCTGCGGCCACAGTCTGGTCGACGTCGTGGATGACATCACAGGGCTAAAGATTAAAGACCACATAGGTGGGGCAGCCAAAGAGGGGGAATCACGTCGTCGGTGAAATCACGACGCGACTCCCAGTTGCTATTGCAGCAGAGGCAAGACGCGACCCTCCAGAAAGCCCGACTTCGCTGCTACGACAAGCGGTGGTAGACGATCTATTTCTTGATACAGCCTTCATCGGAAGTCTAGCGCCGCTTAAACAGAGCGTTGCCAAAGCCTGCGACCAGAGCTTAGAGTCTTTTCCTAAATTCAATTTTACTGCTTCGCCGGAGCTGGGAGGCGGACGCGCTGAGCTCAAAATGCTCAATCAACTTATCTATCGGGTTGAGCGCGCGCTGGCCTATCCCGCATGGCGCAAGCGTGCCACATCGGCGAGGAACAGCTTCATGGCGGAGGTCATTGGCCAAGAGGCGACCGCCGAGCGTGAGACAGTACCAAGTTCACTCATGGGGCTGCTACAAAAGCTGCAAGCCGTGGTCGCTGCGATAGCCCCTGTTGATGAGGCCGCCGTGAAGCAGAAGCGGCTGGTTACTGATCTCAAGAAACGTCGGAGTTTTGAACAACGCTTGAAAGCCTACGGTGAAGCAAGCCTAGCGCTGAAAGAGTGTGTCACCGTAGGTGAGTTAGCAGAGCAGCAGGTCCTGTTGCTACAACGGAGACTACACAGTGTTCTACACGGGCGTACACAAGGTCATTGACCCGGATGCCCACAACTCAACCGAGTCGTTCAAGCGGCAGCTCCTGCAGTTGGTTCGCAAAATCGACCGATTCTGCGCCCAGTCAGAATCCACGTTCAGGCTGATGCTCGATGAGCAGCGCGCCGGGAATGAGTAGCGGGAGAGAAACGTCGAGGTCTGCACCCTCGCCATGTTCGAGGATGCCTCCGAGAAGTGCCGGACACTGATCGAGCCGCCGATTCAGGCCGAAAGCCACCTGTTCCAGACGGACTGGATCTGCGGCCTTATCGAGCGCCTGACAGCTTTAGTGGTTGCGCCGGAGGAATATCCGGAGCCGGAACCGTTCGACAAGTATTTCTCGGCACGCCTTGCTGAGGTTCTGCTGCCTTGCAGCGGCCTCGAACACCAGAAAACCGCTGAGATCCCCGCCGAAGAAGCCGGTGAAGATATTCCGGAAGCCGACGGCGATCTGGTCGGCGAAGAAGCAGGTCAATGAAGCATGTGGCGGCTGCAACGCTTGCACTGAGCGCTGCAGCGGCCCGTCGATGCAGAGATAGGGACCCTCCGGGGTAAAGTCGTCGAGGTGCCGCACGAGGCCCCATCACCACTGCACCGTGCGTGGGAGAACGAACGCCGTCCCCGAGCATTGACGGCATAGCCTCGAAGAAATTCTGGTGGCAGCAAGCAGCCGAAACGTTGGTTATGACCTCGGTCCCAGGCGGAATGGTACCGGACGCCCTTTTTACGACCCTGCCGACCAGCTCAAGCTCTATCTCTACGGCTATTTCCAACGGATTCGCTCATCGCGACGGCTCGAAGCCGAGTGTCAGAGAAATATCGAAGTCATGTGGTTGATCAACCGCCTCAAGCTCGACTTCAAGACCATTGCCGACTTTCGCAAGAACAACAAGCCCGCTGACGTCACCTTCAACACCACCGCTGCACCGGCGCCGTTTCGCTATGTGATGCCGCGTATCAACTACATCATCCAGCCCCAGGACAATTCGGTGGTGCGTCCACAGAATCAACGTTATTTCGAGACAGATGAGCGTCGCGACTTGCACTCGCGTTTCGATACGCCGGGCACTCGATATCGCTACCAGATGGAGCAACTGGTCGAACGCCAGCGTGCCGGTCCGTTCGCCTACGGCAGCGATGCTGAGCCCGGACGCGATATCAGTGCCTTGTTGGGCATGAACGATTGACGCGGTCATGCGAGGAGTACTGCTATGGATCTGGGCATTGGCGGACGCACTGCTGTGGTATGCGCGTCCTCACGAGGGCTTGGTAAAGCTTGCCATTGGGTTTGTCCACCGCAGCACGTGGGGCTGAGCGCTTTCAGCAAAGCCTTGTCGGTCGAAGTGGCGCGGGACAATGTGACCAGACCTGCCTGGCATGCGCCAGGCACTCTGGACTGGGCTGTATAGCGCCTAGCGGCCGCGGATCAGCTGCAGGAATTCCTGGCGCGTGTTGTACGACTCGCGAAAACTACCAAGCATTACCGAGGTGCTCATTACAGAGTTCTGCTTTTCCACGCCACGCATCATCATGCACATGTGTTTCGCTTCGATCACCACCGCTACCCCGGCGGCACCGGTGACCTGGGCAATGGCATCGGCAATTTGCCGGGTGAGGTTTTCCTGAATCTGCAGGCGGCGGGCAAACATATCGACAATACGCGCCACCTTCGACAGACCAAGCACTTTGCCCGTGGGCATATAAGCAACGTGGGCCTTTCCAATGAACGGTAACAGATGGTGTTCGCACAGCGAATACAACTCGATGTCCCGGACGATGACCATCTCATCGTTGTCCGACTCGAACAGTGCACCGTTAACGATCTCTTCCAGCGTTTGCCGGTAGCCATGGCAGAGGTAATGCATGGCCTTGGCCGCGCGTTCTGGCGTATTCAGCAAGCCTTCTCGCTGGGGATCTTCGCCCACGCCTTGGAGAATTTCCCGGTAGTTTTTCGCCAGTTCTTCGTTCATCAGTCGACCTTGTTGTCAGGGGTGGAAAAGTGGGCCCGCTATGCCTGGGCCTTACTCAACCCGTTCAGCACCATGCGACTGAACAGCGCTGCCAGATTTCCCAACGGCGGTCGCCCGCCGTTGGGATAACCGGCCACTACGCCATCCAGCAATGCCTGCATGCCCAGAGCTATCGTCGGGCACTCGATGGCCGGCAATGCACAACGGCTGAGGATGTATTCCAGCTGTCGGGTGCGGGTGTTGCGAAGCTGCTCGATACTGTCCCGTTGCTCCAGGCTGAGGCTGCGAAACTCCATGCGCGCAAGGGTATGGCGCTGATCATGCAAGCAGTTGAATTGCAGGTGCATACGCACATAGGTTTCCAGTTGCAGCAGGCCGTCAGCCTGTTGCGGTACTTCCGTTTGCAGCAGCTCCCGCAGGTCGTTTTCATGTTCTTCGATTAGCTCGAACAGCAGCGCCTGCTTGTTTTCGATGTGGTTGTACAGCGAGCCCGGCTGCATATGCAGCGCTGCTGCCAACTGACGCAAGCTGACACCATGAAACCCATGCTCGGCAAACAACTCCAGTGCCATCTGGCGCAGCAACTGCCGGGTTCCCACATCGCCATCCGGCACGCCAAGCCAGGGTAGCTGCGAAAAGGTGGCCGGTGCTGAGCGGGCGCCAATCATTGGCGTTCCAATAGCAGGGCCACACCGATGGCAGTGCGGGTGGCGGCGACTATGACGACTTTTTGCATGCTGTGCTCCAGTTTCCAATAGGTACGGCGTGGCGCCTTTTCGGGTCACCATGCCCTGCCACACGGCAAAAAAACGTGCACCCCGGAGCCGCAGCGCAGGGGTGTCGGTCTTAAAGTTGGGTGACGGTGATTTTTTCTGCGGTCTGACTGGCATCGTGGAACTGCCCGGCCGAGCCATTGCGCCACTGCTCAAGCAATTGTGTCTGGCGCTGTTCGGCGTGGACGAGGAAGCGCTCTTTAACGGGACCATAACCGCGAACGCTGTCTGGCAACTCCGCCAAATCCTGGGCCAGGCTCAGCTTGTCGGCAGTCAATCCAGTCAGTACTTCGTCGAGGATGCTTTCGTAGTTGGCCAGCCAGTTACGTTCCACCTTGCGCTCGTGGGTGCGGCCGAATGGGTCGAGCCAGGTGTTGCGCAGGAACCTGAGCTTGGCCAGCAGCTTGAAGCCTTGCAGCATCCACGGGCCGAAGCTGCGCTTTTTCGGCTCCCGGCCGGTACCGTTATCATTCAGCAACGGTGGCGCCAGGTGGAAGCGCAGGCGGTAGTCGCCCTCGAAGCCAGCCTGGATTTTTTCCAGGAATTGGCCATCGGTAAATAGGCGTGCCACTTCGTATTCATCCTTGATCGCCAGCACTTTGAAGTAGTAACGGGCGACGCTTGCCGATAACTTGCCCGGTTGCCCGAGCAGTGCCGTTTCCGCCTTCATGAATTGCTCGACCCGTTGCCGGTAACGTTGGGCATAAGCCTTGTTCTGGTACGCCGTGAGAAATGTCATGCGTCGTTCCAGTGTTTCTTCAAGATTTTGCGACAGCAGGCGATCTGCGTTCTGCACTTTGCCGGCTTCCAGTTTGCGCAAGACCCGCGGCAAGTCTTCGGCACTGCGCCGGCCCCATACAAAAGCGGAGAGGTTAAAGGGCACCGCAGTGCCATTCAGTTCGATGGCCTGCAGCAGCGCCGCTTCGCCCACCGGCAACCAGCCTTTCTGGTACGCATAGCCGAGCATGAAGGTGTTGGTGGCAATCGAATCGCCCATTAATGCCGTGGCAATTTTGCTCGCGTCGACAAAGTCAGCCTGGGCATGGCCAACCGCTTCGGCGATTTGTGCTGACATGTTTTGGGTCTGGAATTTCGGGTCTGGGTGTTTCAACAAATCACCGCTTTCCGCCTGTTGGGCGAAGGTGCGCACAAAGGCGCTGGTGATGCTTTCTTCGCTGTTGACCAGCGCATGAGTAACACCCTGGCGCAGCTTGGACAGGGTTTCAGTGTTGGCACTGACCACCAGGTCGCAGCCTAACAGCAGGGCCGCTTCACCCTCTGCAATACGAGGTGCGAACAGCTGATCCTGGTGCGCGGCAATGCGGATGTGCGACCACACCGCGCCACCTTTTTGCGCCATGCCGGCCATGTCCAGGTTGAGCGTGCCTTTACCTTCGATAAACGCCGCCATCCCCAACAAGGCGCCGATAGTCACCACGCCGGTACCACCCACGCCGGTCACCAGAATGCTGTAGGGCTCATCCAGCGTAACGGTTGAAGGTGTGGGCAACTCCCATACATCATCCGCTTTGGCTGCAAGCGCTTTGGGTTTGCGCAAGGAACCACCTTCGACCGTGACGAAACTCGGGCAAAAGCCGTTGAGGCAGGTGAAGTCTTTGTTGCAAGAGGACTGGTCGATTTCCCGCTTGCGGCCGTACTCGGTTTCTACTGCCACCACTGACATGCAGTTGGATTTGCTGCTGCAATCGCCACAGCCTTCACACACTGCTTCGTTGATCACGACCCGGCGTGCCGGGTCCGGAAACTTGCCGCGCTTACGACGCCGACGTTTCTCCGCTGCGCAGGTCTGGTCATAAATGATTGCAGACACACCCTGGAATTGACGCAACTGTTCCTGCACTTCGTCCATCTTGTCGCGACGCAGCACCGGCACGCCGTCAGCCAGATCATGGATGTGCTGGTATTTCTCGACATCGTCGCTGACCACCACCACGCGCTGCACGCCTTCGGCAGCGAGCTGCCGACTGATCTGCGCAACGCTGAGGCTGCCGTCTACCGGTTGTCCGCCGGTCATGGCCACGGCATCGTTGTAGAGAATCTTGTAGGTGATCTGCACTTTTGCAGCAATGGCAGCCCGAATCGCGAGAATGCCGGAGTGGAAATAGGTACCGTCACCCAGGTTAGCGAAAACATGTTGGGTGGTGGTGAAGGGCGCTTGGCCGATCCACGCCACGCCTTCGCCACCCATCTGGCTGAAGGTTTGAGTTTGCGGGTAGATCCAGGCGGCCATGTAGTGGCAACCGATGCCGGCCAGTGCTCGGCTGCCCTGGGGCACTTTTGTCGAGGTGTTGTGCGGGCAACCGGAGCAGTAATGGGGGACGCGTTCCATCAGGTTACTGAACTGGCCTTTGCTCGCCAGCTGCGCATCCAGCACTGCCAGGCGCACTTGCAGCGGGCCACTTTGATGCAGACGCAAAATACGCTTGGCCAGCGCACGGGCGATCATCGCCGGGGTCAGGTCGTTGATGGCTGGCAGCAACCAACCCGTGTGCGGCAGGCTCCACTCACCTTTGTCGTCAAACTTGCCGACGATGCGCGGGCGTACGTCTTCGCGCCAGTTGTAGAGTTCTTCCTTCAACTGGTATTCGATCATGTGGCGTTTCTCTTCCACCACCACAATTTCTTCCAGACCCTCGGCAAACTGCCGCACACCTTCAGCCTCCAGCGGCCAGACCATTCCGACCTTGTACACGCGCAGGCCAATCTGCTGGGCGAGAGTTTCGTCGATACCGAGTATTTTCAGTGCCTGGCAAACGTCGAGATACGATTTGCCGGACGTGATGATGCCGATACGCGCTTTCGCTGAATCCATCACGACCCGGTCGAGGCGGTTGGCGCGGGCGTAGGCGAGGGCGGCATACAGCTTGTGTTCCAGCAGGCGCTGTTCCTGTGCCAGGGGTGGGTCTGGCCAGCGAATATTCAAACCGCCTTCGGGCAGCGGGATATCGGGAATGATCGGCTGTACGCGATGAATGTCGATGTCGACGACGGCTGCGCTCTCCACGGTATCGGCCACCGCCTTGAGGGCAACCCAGCAGCCGGAATAACGCGACATGGCCCAGCCGTGCATGCCGTAGTCGAGGTATTCCTGCACGCCCGATGGTGCCAGTACCGGCATCATGACCGCTTTGAAGATGTGCTCTGTCTGGTGGGGCAGCGAGGAGGAGCGGGCGCCATGGTCATCACCGGCAATGGCCAGCACACCGCCGAATTGCGAGGTGCCGGCAGCGTTGGCGTGACGAAACACATCGCCGCAGCGGTCGACGCCCGGACCCTTGCCGTACCACATGCCAAACACGCCATCATAGGTGGCGCCTTCGAAGATGTTGACCTGTTGCGTACCCCAGATCGAGGTAGCGGCAAGGTCTTCGTTCATGCCTGGATGGAACACCGTATGGTGCTCCTTGAGATAGTCGCGCGCCTTCCACAATGCCTGGTCGAAACCACCCAGCGGCGAGCCACGGTACCCGGAAATAAACCCGGCGGTATTCAGACCATTGGCCAGATCGCGTTGGCGCTGCATCAGCGGCAGACGCACCAGCGCCTGAATCCCTGTGAGCAAAACTTTTCCACTGTGCTGGACGTATTTGTCATCCAGAGACGGGGGCGCACTCATGTTCATCCTCCAGGCATTTTTGTCATGGCGGCGCCAGGAGCACGGCGTTGCCTTGTTGTTTGCCGCAGTCTAAGGAGCGGGTTTTTCATCGTAAAATCACAAAAACGGCGGGGCGGTATTGGCTTTTCAGATACCTGGATTGAGCATGCGGTTGATCCACCGTCGTACATGGGAGTGATCACAAACCGCACGCCTCAGCTGTTCAGGTGTCAGTTTTATCTAATTTTATGGACAAATAATAGATATCTGTTCAATTATTGTTTCGTGTGCACACCTGAAAACAAAACAGACAAGGAGAATGCAATGCGCGCAGCAATCATTTCCGAACGCAATGCAGCCCCGGTAGTGGGCGAGTTTCGCGAGCCGCAAGCGCAAGACGGTGCGGTACTGATCGATGTTGACACCGCCGGTCTTGGAGGCTGGGATGTATTGGGGGCCTACCGTCTGGGTGTCGAGTATCCCTGTGTCATTCGCGGAGAGGGCGTGGGCCGTGCACCGGACGGTCGGCGGGTTTATTTCGGTGAGCGTTCTGTCTTGCCTTTTGGTGCCTGGGCCGAGCGCACTTTGGTGCCGCAAGCCGAAGTGTGGAATGTGCCGGAGGACGTTGACGATAAAACCGCAATCAGCATGGGTATCGCCGGGACCGGCGCCATCGTGCCGTTGGAAAAAGCAGCGATCCAGAAGGGCGAAAAGGTCCTGGTATTGGGAGCCACCGGCACTCTTGGCCAGATTGCCCTGCAGCTGGCGCGTGGCATGGGCGCGGGCACGGTGGTCGGCGCGGCGCGATCAGCTGAAGCGCTCGGCCGATTGAAGTCGCGCGGCATCGCCGACGAAGTGGTGACTCTGGGGGGCAGCGATGACGTCGCGGCGCTGAAGGACGCGGCGGATGGCGGCTTTGATGTGGTGCTCGACCTGGTGTGCGGTCAGCCGATGCTGACGTCCTTGAAAGCCACCAACTGGGGCGCACGGATCATGACCATCGGCACGGGCGCCGGTCGTCAACTTAACCTGGATATCGCCGATCTGTTGTTCCGCAACCTGTCGTGCATCGGCACGGGTCAGCGTCCACCCGCCGACCGCGAGCAAATCTGGTTGCGTTTGCTGAAGATCGCCAAAGAGCAAGAGATTCAAGTGGATTACATTGATTACACACTCGATCAAGCGGCTGAAGCCTGGGCTGCGCAAGTCAGCGGACCGCACGCAAAGATCACCGCCTCGATTCGTCGCTAAAGCCCTTGAAGTTGCCGCCAAGGCGTCTTTTGGTCGGACGCTTTGCGCGTTGCCAGGTATTAGAAAATCAGATGATCAAGGGCAAAGATATTTCCATGCGCCAGCTGCGCTATTTTGTTGCCGCCGCCGATGCCGGGCAGTTCTCCCAGGCAGCGCTGAAAGTTCACGTATCGCAGTCGGCAATTACCGCAGCGGTACTGCATCTGGAAGAGTCCATGGGCGTCAGCCTGTTCGATCGCTTGCCCCACGGTGTGTCGCTGACCGCTGAAGGCAACAAGTTTGCCCAGCATGCGCGGCACATTCTCGACACGCTGCAGGACGCGCTCAGTGAGCCGCTGTTTCTCGGTCATGCCATGCAGGGCACTGTGCGGGTGGGCGCTTCCTATACGGTGTTGGGTTACTTCCTGCCCGCACTGTTGGCACGCTTTAAACGCAGCTACCCACAGGTGGAAATCGACCTGATCGACATGGACCGACAGAGCATCGAAAAGGCCGTGAGCAATGGCGACCTCGACCTGGGGCTGGCGATTGTGTCCAACACACCCAGCCTGGACGTTTTCGAGCATCAGGTGCTGATTCGTTCCCGCCGCCAACTCTGGTTGGCCAGTCAGCACCCGCTCATGAAGGCCAGCTCGATCAACCTCGAAGACGTTGCCGAGCACGCGTATATCCTCGCCACTCTGGACGAAGGTGATACCTCGACAATGCGCTATTGGGAACCCCGTGGGCTGGCACCCAAGGTGGCTTTTCGCACTTCTTCCATGGAGGCATTGCGCGGGCTGGTGGGGCATGGTTTCGGCGTGACCATTCTCTCGGACATGCTCTACCGGGCCTGGTCCCTGGAAGGCAAGAAGATTGAAATCCGGCCGCTGGTGGATGTGATTCCACCCATGGAGCTGGGGCTGATCTGGCTGCCGGATAACTGTTTGTCGGCACCGGGTCAGGCATTCCGGCAGTTTCTGATCATGGCCTGCGCCTCGTAGCCTCGCTATTGGCAGGTACTGTTGTCCGAGCGCGAGTGAACACGCATTGGGCGGTCTGAGAGGGCCGTTTTTTTGGAGTCTGCTGACGGATCCAGTCTTTCGTTTAATAATTAAATGAACACATAATTTAAATGTGTTTATATTGCTTGCGATGCATTGACCCCTCAAATCGACCCGGACTTCCTGCCAATGGGGCGTTCGGTTTACTGGCTGATTACAACAAGGAGAACGCCATGCTGATTGATGTCCACGCCCACTTGCTGACTGAGGGCATGCTGAACCGCCACGAGTTCTGGGGGCCGTTCATGAAAGTGCAGGGGCTGACCGTGGGGCATTTTTCCCTCGGCACCAAGCAACCGGCCAAAGCGGCTACGGATGCCGAAGCTCAGGCTAATATCCTGGCGCGCATGAGCCACGCCAGCCGTCGAAAGCTGATGGCTGAACGGGGTGTCGACAAACTGGTGATGTCCACGCCGTCCCACTGCTTTATGTATTGGGCGGGTGATTTCGCCAATGAATACGCGCGCATCTGCAACGATGAGTTGTCGGCATTTTGCCGGGCCGACTCCGACCACTTCGATTTCTGGTGTCACGCCAACCTCGCTGACCCGCAGAACGCGGCCAAGGAAATCGAACGCGCCGTGACTCAGTTAGGCGCCAAGGGCGTGTGCGTCGGCGGGGCCAACTTCAATGGCCTGGAGGCTCACGATGAACGTCTATTCCCCGTCTGGGAAAAGCTCACTCAGCTGGACGTGCCTATCATGGTGCACGGCTTCAACCAGTCGATTTACTGGGGTGAAAAACACACTGACGACAAGTTCGAAACCACCTCCATCGTGGGTGATTGCGTCGATGAAACGCTGTTTTTCTGGTACCTGATCTGCGGCGGCGCGCTGGATGTATTCCCCACCCTGAAAACCTACATTACCCATGCTGGTGGCATGGCGGTTTTCCAGTTGGGGCGCCTGAGTGAACTTAACCGGGCCATGGCACCCGACTCGCGCAACCAGCGACCGTTGATGGATTACATGCAAAACTTTTACTTCGACCTTGACGTTCATGCGCCCGGCTTGCGTCGTGGCGTCGCAGAAGTGGTGGGGGCGGACCGTCTGTTGTACGGCACCAACTTTGGTGGCGCCTATGACCATGGTGATCTGACCGAAGGCATTGGATTGTCCGCTAAAGACCGCGAGCGGATTCGCAGTGGTAACGCGATCGAACTACTCAAACTAAAGGTCCCGGTCAGCGCTAACCGGATACTGACTCCGTGATGGAATAGCCTGCTGGACATGGCCGCCGGTCGGCCATATCCGCAGCGCGACGGGCGCCTGCCTCGGCACCTGAGCGAGATCACTGCGTTCGGCACGGCGTTTCAGCCAGCTAGATGCGAAGCCTCAGGAGGCGATGAGCAACGCGGGCTCGTAGGAATTGCGAAGTACCTTGCGGGTCACCTAGGTCGCGGCCCGGGTCATGACCCGCGCGGGTTTCCATTGCGCCAATCCAATCCCCAGCAAAATCAAACCACCACCCACCGCGTGGTACAGGTGCAATGTTTCGCCAAGTAGCACTATCGCCAATACCGCGGTAAACAGGGGCACCAGATTCATCAACACGGCGGTTTTTTCTGCGCCGAGGGTTTGCAGGCCGCGCATCCACAGGCCGGGTGCCAGCGCTGAGGCAAACAGACCAGCGAACAGCACCAGCGGGATATTACTGGCTGTCAGGGCTATCGATGGTGCCAGCATAAAAGGCGGCACCAACAGCAGGGTGCCGCAGATAATCTGTACATATAGGCTTTCCCAGGTCGGCAGGGGAATCTGCCAGCGCTTTACCAGCACGCAGTACAGCGCGTACGACAGCGACGCCAGCAACATCATCAGTTCACCTCGACCAACCCCGTGCTGCCAGAGCGAGGGCAAGTCGCCGGCTGCCAGCAACCAGGTCAGCCCCGCAAACGAAACCAGGGCGCCGACCAGCAATGTTGCGGTCGGTCGGGTATTGAGTACCGGAAAGGCCAAGAGCACGGTAAGCAGCGGCATGGTCGCCAGAATCAGGCCCATCGAGGTGGCGCTGACGGTGTGCGCCGCGAAATACGCCAGCGACTGATACAGCGACATGCCGAGCAAGCCCAGCAGGCACAGCTTGGGTAGATGAGGGCGAATCTGGCGACGCAAGCGCCATACCCTGGGCAACAACACCGGTGACAACACCAACAACGCGGTCAGCCAGCGATAGAAAGAAATCGCTGCAGGGTCGATTACCCCCACCGACAGGCGATTGACCACCGTACTGGCGGCCCAGATCAGCGTGGCAAGGACAGGTAGCAGCAGATTCATCAAGGATGCGCCAACGTTGAGGGTACGCTGAGCGCACCGGGACAAACGCCGCTTTCGCGGCTATCAGTGAATGCTCGGGTGTGCGCGGGTTATTCGCTGGCAGCGTTACGTGCCGCAACGGTCGCGGCAAAGTCGCGCTTGAGCGTCGGGAAGTAGGCAATTTGCCCACCCATGCCACCGGCAATGTCGATCGAGGCAGCGCTGATGAAGCTGGCATATTCACTGGCCAGAAACAGCGCCATGCCGGCCACGTCTTCAGGTTTGCCGTAACGCCCGAGCGGTACGACCTTCATCACCATGGCGTCGAACTCCTCGCGACTGACGCCCGGTCCCATTTCTTTGTAGTGGCGGTCCCACTGACCGGTATCGATCCAGCCCATGTTCAAGCTGTTGACCAGGATATTGTCCTTGGGCAGGGACATGCCCAACGAGCGGGAGAGGGCGATGCACGACGCGCGATTGATCACCGAGGGAATACCATCGGGAGTAGGGATCACGCCGGCCAGGGCGTTGATTTCGATGATCCGCCCCCAGCGCTGTTCACGCATGAACGGGACCACGGCCTGGACGAAACGGAAATGCCCCATCTGCAGGATGTTGGCATGTTCGAGGATGGCTTCCGGGGTCAGGGTATCGAGATTGCCGCCACGACCTTGACCTGCGTTGTTCACCAACACATCGACACCGCCCCAGGTGTGTGCAACTTCAGCCACGAAAGCTTTGACCCCCTCACTGTCGGTGACGTCGACAGCCCGGGCAATGACCGCTTGGGCGTGTTCCGCGAGCTGCGCGCCGACTTCGCTAACGGCTGCCTCGCTGCGGGCGCAAATCGCTACGCGTGCCCCTTCAGCCGCGAAAGCCCGGGCGATGGCCAGGCCGATGCCCCGGGAAGCGCCCGTGATGATCACGCGCTTGGCACTCAAATCGATGTTCATGGTGGCTCCTCTTGTTTTTTTTCTGCCGGTTCAATTGCCGTTTTTCCTGCCGAACGCCACGAATTCAGTGGGTTAGCCAGGGCTATTGAAAGCCCAAAGAAGAAAAGCGTCAAAGATTATTTGAACGTTTATGAATTTTGTGTGCAGTATTGATCCTGACGTCGCCTTTGGCTGAAACCGTACTCAAGGAATTGCGAATAAAATTCTGTATAGAGAACTGCAATCTTTATGTGGAATTTTTGATTCTGATCCGTTACGGTAACTTCAGCTGAGGAGGAAAGTGGTCCTGGAGCGTGCCAGGCCTCGTGAGCGGACTGTCCAGGCGGGACTTGCAAACGATCCTGTGGGATTTCGCAGATCGCTGGAAGGACTGTTTGAATGCACTTAACGACTGAAAATAAAAATAAAAGGTAGTGTGTATGAAAGAGAAGACCAAGCAGAGTCGGCGGGTGCTGACTCAAGGTGCGCTGACACTGTTGATGGTTGGCAATGCACAGGGTTTGATGGCGGCCTCGTTCGACATGTCGAACCCAGACTACCGCGTGCGTTGGGACAATACGGTCCGTTACAACCTCGGGATGCGGACCGACAGTCAAGACAGTCACATCATGAACACGACGAACTTCGACGAATCGGATGGGAAGTTCGATAAAGGCGATATTGTGACAAATCGCCTCGATCTGTTTAGTGAGTTCGATTTTTCCTACCTCAACGAATGGGGTGCCCGACTCAGTGCCGCCGCCTGGTTTGACCAGGCTTATCACGACGACACAGTGAGCAGTAACGTTCCCGGCTTCGCCACCAGCTATCACAACAACAAATACAGCAATGAAGTGGATCGCTATATGAACGGGCCTTCGGGCGAGATACTCGACGCGTTCGTCTGGCGCAACTTCAACATCGGCGACACGCCGGTCAACGTGAAAGTCGGCCGCCACACCAATTATTGGGGCGAGAGTCTGCTCTTCGGCGCTCATGCCGTGTCTTATTCCCAGGCCCCCAGCGATGGCGTAAAAGCCTCCACCAGCCCAGGTATCGAAACCAAGGAAGTGTTCCTGCCGGTCGGGCAATTGTCGGCCAAGGCGCAGGTCACGGACCATCTCTCCGTTGCCGCTCAGTACTTCTATGAATGGGAGCCTACGCGTATCCCCTTCGGTGGCACTTATTTCGGCGGCGCCGACCCTTTGTTCGAAGGCCCGGACCAATTGCCGGTGGCTGCCAACGGCGCGACGCTGCAGCGTCAGGATTCGCGCTTCGGGCGTGATGGCAAGAACTGGGGTGTGATGGGCAAACTCAACGTCGAAGAAATTGAATCGACCTTTGGCGCCTACTACCGTCAGTTCGACGACTACCAGCCTTGGTTGGCCCCGCAAGTCAAAGCCGCATTGGGTTCTTATCGGGTGGTTTACCCACGTGGCGTGAAGCTAGCGGGTCTGAGTTTCGCCCGGGTCTTCAATACTGTGGCGGTAGGTTCCGAGTTGTCCTATCGGATGAACGGCGCGTTGAACGCTACCGGTGTCAGTGCCCTGGATGATGAAGGTCCTCGTGGCGACACGATCCACTTTATCGCCAACGCTGTTTACGGCGTACCGCGCAACTTCATTTCGGATAACGCTACGCTGGTCGGTGAGTTCGCTTACAGCCACTTGCAGCGAGTGACCGAGCACGAAGAGTTGTACAAAGGCGTGGGCGAGAGCGGTTGCACCAATGCCAGAACCCCACGCATCGCCGGTTCCGGCGATGAGTCCGACGGTTGCTCGTCGAAAAACTACTACGCCGTCGCCGTCAACTACACCCCGCAGTACATTTCAATCTTCCCGTCCTGGGATATGGACGTTCCGCTGACAGTCAATTATGGCCTGCATGGTAATGCACCGACTGCCGGCGGCGGCAACGAAGGCGCGCTGTCGTACTCTGTCGGCGTCAAACTCACCTATGCCCAGCTGTATGAGTTCGGCCTGCGTTATGCCGATACCGATGCCCGTTCGAAAACCCTGGCCAATGGCACAGTCGCTGGCAACGGCAACGTTGGTGGCACCGACCGCGGCTGGCTGGCGTTTACCTTCAAGACCTCCTTCTGACAAATCCAATAAGAATCGGAGAACGTGTGATGAAACGACAACTTGCCTTATCCATTGCCCTGATGAGCATGGCGACCTACACCCTGGCGGCAGGCGGTGATGCCTCGGAACTGGGCAAAAGCCTCACCCCGTTCGGGGCGATCAAGGCGGGTAACGCCGAGGGCACCATTCCTGCCTATGACGGCGGCCTGACCAAGGCACCGGCCGGCTTCGTACCTGATAGCGGGTTCTGGATCGACCCGTTCAAGGATGAGAAACCACTGTTTCGCATTGATGCCAAAAACGTCGACAAGTACGGGGACAAGCTCAGTGAAGGGCAAAAGACCCTGATCAAGAAATACCCGACCTATTACATCGACGTCTATCCAAGCCACCGTACGACCGCCTATCCCCAGGCGGTACTCGACGCCACTGTTCGTAACGCCAGCGGCTGCAAGATCCAGAAGGACGGCCTGGCCGTTGATCCATCCTGCCGTGGCGGTCTGCCATTCCCGATTCCGAAGACCGGCAACGAAGTGATGTGGAACCAGCAGGTGCGTTACAAGATCGGCACCGGCTACTCGACCACGTCTTCTTCCAACAGCTGGGTAGTCGACGCAAACGGCTCGATCACCAAAACCGCCGAACAGGCGACCTTTGAGGAAACTCCTTACTACCAGGTGACTCAGCAGGATCGCGATCCACTGATGTATGCCCGGGTGTTCTCGCGCAATGACTATCCAGCGCGGCGCTCCGGTGAAGTGGTTGTACTGACTGACTTCCTCGATCCGCTGGCCAAGGCGCGTCGCTCCTTCAGCTATTCCCCGGGTCAGCGTCGGGTCAAACTGGCGCCGGAGTTCGCCTTCGATACACCGGTGGCCAGCCAGGGTGGTGTGACGCTGTTCGACGAGCTGCAAATGTTCTCCGGCAGTCAGGACCGGTTCGACTACAAACTGGTCGGCCGCAAAGAAATGTACATCCCTTACAACGCTTACAAATTCTACTTCGGCGTCAATAAGCAGGAAGATCAGTTCATGCCGCACCACGCCAACCCGGCGAACGAGCGCTGGGAACTGCATCGGGTGTGGGTCGTGGAGGCGACGTTGAAGCCGGGTATGCGTCACGTCTACAGCAAGCGCACCTATTACCTGGATGAAGATACCTTCGGCGTTGGCCTGTATGACGCCTGGGACAAGAGCGGCGCGTTGTATCGCTCGATCTTTCTCAGTGGTGTTCAGCTCTACGACAAGAACATTCCCTACAACGTGAAGAACGTCGTTTATGACTTCAACAAAGGCATGTACGCGCTGCTCAACGATGGTTTGAAGGGCGGCTACAAGTTCGTCGACAAACCACTTTCCGAGCGTGACATGAACCCTGAAGCCATTGTGGCCCGGGTGACTCAGCGCTGACGTGATTTCGCCTGTCCCGCCTGCCGGTTTGCGCATCAAGCCTGGTAGGCAGAACAGGTGGGTTTGCCACGCGGGATGGTTAAGGAATAAAAATAATGACTAGCCCTTGCCTTGCTTCTTTTCACCTCTCCACGTCGCGCCTGCTACTGGCTGTCGCATTGACCGTCGGCGCGAGTTCATGGGTGACGACGCCTGCCTATAGCGCAGTTGCGTCGTCCACCGATTCGCTGGACGTGCCGGCGCAGCGGGTGGACGAACGCCTGCCCGCACCTTTGCTGTCGGTCGCCAGGGCTGGCGAAGCGATGATCAGTGTCGGCCTGCATGGACTGATCCAGCGCTCCACCGATGAAGGCCGAACCTGGCAACAGGTCGACAGTCCGGTTTCAAGCGATCTGGTGCAAGTACGGTTTCGCGATGAGCGCAATGGCTGGATCGTCGGTCACGACGCTCTGGTAATGCACACCACCGATGGTGGTGACAGCTGGCAGGTGCAACTTGACGGGCGCCGCCTGTTGACGTTGCTCAACGCTTACTACGGCCCGCGGGCCGAAAAGGGCGATGAATCCGCAGCCCTGGTGCTCAAGGAAGTTGCAATGGCCGCCAGTACCTCGGCGACGCCGGACGTGTTGGCCGCACCGTTTCTGGATGTGATGTTCAATGAACACGGCAGCGGATTTGCCGTGGGTGCCTTTGGCATGTTGTTACACAGCACTGATAACGGCCAGAACTGGGAGCCATGGATCGAGCGCAGTGACAACGATCGGCGCATGCACCTGTATGGCCTGGCGGAGCATGCCGGCACTTTTTATATCGGTGGTGAACAGGGCCTGTTGCTGCGTCTTGACGGTCAGCAACAACGTTTCGTGAAAATCGATACGCCCTACACCGGCACCTACTTCGGCGTCCGCGCCTTTGATCATCTGCTACTGGCCTACGGACTGCGCGGCAATCTGTTTGCCAGCCGTGATGACGGCCAGCAGTGGCAGCCTGTGGAAACCCATCTCAATAGCAGCCTGGTCAGCATCGTCGAGCAGGGCAACGCCTTGATCGTCGTGAGCCAGGGTGGGCAGCTGGTCAGTGTTGACCGGCAGAGTTTGCAGGTCAGCCCGCTGGCAGATGCGCGGGTAGGCGAGGTGTATGCAGCCAGTGCCACCAAACAGGCTGGAAGCCTGGTTGTCACGCGCTTCAGCGGTGCCAAGGTCATCGATATCGCCCAGGCCAACTAACGCCGTCGGCACGATTCCCCTACGAGAAAGAAAAAATGGTCGAGCAAAAATTCAACAGCGGGATGCCAGTGATTGCCAACCTGGAGGACTTTGACAAGAACTCCGGTGGCTGGTTTGAACGGGTGATTTTCCGTCATCGCATGGTCGTCGTCGTTGCCTGCTTGCTCGCCACCGTGGTGTTGGGCTTCTTTGCTACACAGCTTCAGGTGAACGCCAGCTTCGAGAAAATGATTCCCAGCTCCAGCCCGTACATCAAGAATTACCTGGCCTATAAAAACCAGCTACCGGGCCTGGGTAACAGCATTCGCGTGGTGGTGGAAAACAAGACCGGTGACATCTACGACGCCGACTACTTGCTGGCGCTGCAGAAGGTCAACGACACCTTGTATCTGATCCCCGGTATCGACCGCTCCTGGATGAAGTCGCTGTGGATGCCCATCGTTCGCTGGAAAGAAGTGACGGAGGAGGGCATTGATGGCGGTGCGGTGATGCCATCGGATTACGACGGCAGCGATAAGTCGATAAAGGCGCTGCGCCGCAACGTTATGCGCGCCGGCATTATCGGTAATCTGGTGGCTAACGACGGCCGGTCGAGCATGATTGTCGCGCCACTGCTCGATACCAATCCGCAGACCGGAAAACCACTGGACTACGGTGATTTTTCCAAGCAACTGGAAGCACAGATTCGCTCGCTGGAAAGTGACAAGGTGGGCATCCACATTGTCGGTTTCAGCAAGCTGGTCGGTGACCTGATCGACGGTCTGTATTCGGTGATGCTGTTCTTTGGCGCCTCCGTGGTTATCGCAGGCCTGTTCGTCTATTTCTATACCCGTTGCTTGCGTAGCACTCTGTTGCTGGTGAGTGTGGCGGTGGCGGGTGTGGTGTGGCTGTTGGGTTTGATGCAAATCCTCGGCTACGAGCTGGACCCTTACTCGATTCTGGTGCCGTTCCTGATTTTTGCCATCGGGATTTCCCATGGCACGCAGAAGATGAACGGCATCCTCCAGGATATTGGCCGTGGCACCCATAAGTATGTGGCCGCGCGATATACCTTCCGCCGTTTGTTCCTCACGGGCCTGACCGCGCTACTGACCAATATCGTCGGTTTTGCCGTGCTGGTGATTATTGATATTCCAGTGATCCGCGACCTGGCCCTGACCACCAGCATCGGTGTCGCCGTGCTGATTTTCACCAAGCTGCTGCTGATTCCGGTGGCACTGTCGTATCTCGGTGTCAGTAAAAAAGCCGCGCGTATCGCCATCGCCAAAGACCAGGCCGACGAAGCCAACCGAGGTTTGCTTGGGCATATCTGGCGTGGTCTCGACCGCTTCACCGAACGGCCGGCGGCCACAGCGGTCATTGCCTTGTCGCTGTTGGTGACCCTGCTGGGCAGCGTGGTGATGATGCATCTCAAGGTGGGCGATCTGGACCCCGGTGCACCCGAGTTGCGTGCGGATTCGCGCTATAACCGCGACAACGCCTACATCACCAGTCACTACGGACTTTCCAGTGACCAGTTCGTAGTCATCATGAAGACCAATGAAGACAGCTGCCGTCTGTACCAATCGCTGCAGAGCATGGACAAACTGGCCTGGCGCCTGCGCCAGACGCCAGGCGTACAAACGACCCAGTCGCTGGCCGAAACCGTGCGGATGATCAGCTCCGGCATGGCTGAAGGCAGCCCGAAATGGTTGAGCATCAGCCGTGACCAGGCGATCACCAACTCGGCGGTGGATGCGGCGATGATTTCCGCTCCGGGAATCACTAACCAGCAGTGCTCGGTCACCCCATTGATTGCCTATTTGGCAGATCACAAGGCGGACACCCTGAGCCGGGTATTGAAGGTTTCCGAAGAATTTGCCAAGGAAAACAACACCGCCGCCGACGCTGAACAGCCCGTGGAATTCCTGTTGGCCGCGGGTAATGCCGGCATCGAGGCCGCCACTAACATCGAGGTGGAGAAGGGCATCATCACGATGTACCTGGCGGTGTATGGCGCCACGGCCTTGCTGTGCCTTCTGACCTTCCGCAGTTGGCGCGCAACTCTGGTTGCACTGATTCCTCTGCTGATGACCACGATCATCTGCAAGGCGCTGATGGTCTGGTTGGGCATCGGCCTGAAAGTGGCCACCTTGCCGGTCATCGCCGTGGGTGTCGGTGTCGGTGTGGATTACGCGTTGTATCTGCTGAGCGTGCAACTGGCGGTACAGGAACGTGGTGGCAGCCTGGCCGTCGCCTATCGCCGCTCGCTGGACTTCACCGGCCGTGTCGTCGCACTGGTGGGCCTGACCATGGCCGCGGGGGTGATTACCTGGGCCTGGTCGCCGATCAAGTTCCAGGCGGACATGGGCATTCTGCTGACCTTCATGTTCCTGTGGAACATGCTCGGTGCGCTGGTGTTGATCCCGGCCCTGTCGCATTACCTGCTCAATCCCAAGGGTAATTCCAAGGCCGGAGTGACCCTCGACCTTGAAGACGCCCGCGCGCAGCAGGAACCGCGTAAACCCGCGGCCGGCGCACCTACACACTCATTGACTGAGCTCGCCTTACCCCGGCGTGCCCGCTGACTAATAGCCGGGCTCAGGCCCTGGCTGGCAATTGCAAGGAGATAAAGATGTTCGAGTTATTGATGAGTGCCGACATGATGGTTCCAGACCCGGACGGCATGACGGAAATGTTGGTCGACAAGCTCGGGATCTACAAACACGAGCGCTGGCGTCAGGCGTTCGATAATCACCCGTACATTGCGCATTTTCTGCGGGTACACAAATCCCTGGCGGTGTCGCCAACGCGCATCGAACCGCAGTGGCACCTGGATCGCCCTAACCCTGGCGACCCGTTGTTCCATGATTTTCTGGAAAGTCTGAAAGATTTCCAGGGGCATCACCGGCCGATGATCACTCACTCCATCGTGCTGGCTCTGCACGGGGACAAGTTTGACGCGCTGGTGGACAAATTGATGCGTCGTCGCTTGCCGTTCCGCATGGCGCAGCGCACCCCGGAAATGCCGTTCGATCGCCTATGGCTGGGTGCTACCCCCGAGCAACCGTATTACCAACCCACTGTGGATGGCGGCCTGTGCATTGAAATCATGCCGACCGAGCCGTTGCAGATGCCGCCGGAAACCTACCAGTTGCCACCAATGCAACCGCGCGATCTCAAGCCCGGCGACATGGTGCGCGTCACCGCCCGTGGCTTCCTGGTACGCGACCTCGATGAAACCCTGCGCAAGGTATCGACCAACCTCGACTGGGAACCGAGCGGCCCGGTAGAGACGATCGGTAGCGAAGGTTACCGCCGTGCGCGTATGGGGTTCACCGTGCCCAACAGCGCCACCCTCGATGTACTCGAGGCTACCTACTGGAACACCGACGCCGGCCATTACGTCAATAACTGGGGCCCGGGTCCGTACTACATCCGCATCGGTGTCAACGACCTGGCCGCCAAGGCCGAGGACTTGCGTGCCCGCGGTACCCGGTTCCAGTGGATCGAATCCTCGGAGGCTGTGGGCGGCCGTGCGTTGATCAAGATCGATCCACAAGAACTCAATGGCCAGGTCTTCGAGTTCGAGGAGTGCCCCGCATGAGCACAGCGCAGAACCAGCAGCCTCCCGTGCTGATCAACGATGCCGTGCGCCTGGAGCGTGATGCCATGGTGGGCTGGGTGGTACTGACCCGACCCCGGCAGATCAATGCCATCAACGACGACATTCGCCAGGGCGTTCCACAGGCACTGGCGCTGTTGCAGCAAGACCCTGAGATTCGCGTGATCGTGATTCGCGGGGAAGGCGAGCGGGGCTTTTGTGCGGGCGCCGATATCAAGGAACGTCGTGGTCCGGAGTCGAGTCTGCAAGTGCGCCAGCGCATGGAAAAGGTGCGCTGGATCGAAGCGCTGGATGGCATCAGCAAACCGATTATCGCCGCCATCCATGGCTACTGCATGGGCGGTGGGCTGGAGCTGGTACTGGCGTGTGACATCCGTTTCGCCGCGCCCGATGCTGTGTTCGCCCTGCCGGAAACCGGCCTGGGCCTGATTCCCGGTGGCGGCGGCACGCAACGACTTTCCCGAGTGGTGGCGCCGGGTCAGGCATTGGACATGTTGCTCACCGGTGACCGGGTGGGCGCCGAACAAGCGCAGCGCATTGGCCTGGTCAGCCGCTTGGCCAGTGACAACGCCAGCCTGCTGGACGAAGTACGGGCCTTTGCTCAGCGCATCGCCAGCAAACCACCCACCGCGTCGGCGTTTGTCAAACAAGCGGCCCGCGCGGCGCTGGACATGGACCTTAAGCGTGGCCTGGACCTGGAGCTTGATCTGTTCGCCTTGCTGGCCCCGACCAAGGATGCCCGCGAAGCGGCCCAGGCTTTCAGCGAGCGGCGCGAACCGCGTTTTACCGGCGAGTAAAGCGCCACCCAAAACAATAAGGAACAGGACATGAGCACAGGAAAACTGGCAGGGCGAGTAGCCATTATTACCGGCTCCGGTGGCGGCCTGGGCGCTGAGTGCGCCCGGGTATTGGCGTCGCATGGTGCAAGTATTGCGGTGGTCGATATCAATTTCGAGGGGGCCACGGCCGTTGCCGAGTCTCTGCTTGCCGCGGGGCATCAGGCCTTGGCGATCGCCACGGATGTGTCCTCGGAAGACGACGTTCGGGCGATGGTCGCCCAGGTGAAAGAGCGTTTTGGCCGTATCGACATACTGCACAACAACGCGGCGATTCTGAATGCAGAGCAACGTCAGCTGGACCGCGACTTCGTCAACCTCGACATGCAGGCCTGGGACCGCGCCATCGCCGTCAACCTGCGTGGCGCGGTGCTGTGCACCAAGCATGTGATTCCAGTCATGCTGGAGAACGGCAAGGGCTCGATTATCTTCGCCACCTCGGGTCTGGGCATGCAGGGCGATATGTCCCTGACTGGCTACGCCACCTCCAAAGCGGGACTGATGATGCTGCCGCGCATGGTGGCCTCGCAGTACGGCAAGCAAGGCATTCGCGGCAACGCCGTGCAGATCGGTCTGGCGCCCTCGGAGCACGCAATGCCTGAACCCGTGCTCGACATTCTGCGCGACAACCACTGCACTGCCGAGCTGGGCACACCTCGGCAGATCGCCGATGTAGTGGCGTTCCTGGCCAGTGATGAATCCTCCTTTGTAACCGGCACCACTCTGGTCGCCGACGGTGGTTTCAGCAGCCACACCCCCTCCCTGGTGGCGATGCGCGCGCTCTTTGCGCAGATGGGCCGCACCGGCATGTAATGCTTGCCGCGGCGCACCCTGCGCGGTGCGCCGAGGCTGATCTTCGCCGCCACAGCCGCCGCGTGCCGCCGTGGTTGAACTTCGACTGGAAGCATGTGATGAACCAGAACCAAATTGTGAGAAACACTGATTTCGATGTAATCGTGGTCGGTGGTGGCACCAATGGCTTGTCAGCAGCCTGCTACTTGGGCATGGAAGGCAAAAAAGTGCTGGTACTGGAGGCGTTGGATAAGGTCGGCGGGATGGCATCGTCTGGCTACCTGATACCCGAAGCGCCGCAGCATCTGGTACACCCCTGTGCCCTGGACATGATGTCAATGCGAGTGCATTCCCATGTGCCGGCGGAACTGGGGCTTGATCGACACGGTTTCAAATCGATTGAGCTCGCGCCGGGGTACGTGTACTTGCACCCGGATGGCCAATCGCTGATTTTCTGGCGTGATCGCGAGAAAACTGCTGCGGAGATTCGCCGCTTCAGCAGCAAGGATGCCGACGCGTTTCTTGAGTTCATGAAGGTCATTGACATGTTCCTCGATATCGCGCTGCCGATGATGCGTGTCGATCCGGCCAAGATGAACCTGGGCGTGAAGCTGAAAATGCTCGGCACCGCGATCAAACACAAAGCCTTGAAGCCCGAATTGATGGCGCTGATGACGGGCTCCGCGTTGCAGGCGGCGCGTGAGCGCTTCGAGCATCCAGTGACCATTTCCGCGATGTGCGCACTCACCGGCCTGGCGGGTGATATCAGCGCCGATGGCGGTGGCATCTATTACGCCTTGCTCGGTTTCCTCCATCGTTTTGGCGTGGGTCGAGTGATGGGCGGTATGCAGCAGTTGAGCAATGCCATGCAGGCTCGCCTGGAAGAACTGGGCGGCCAGGTGCTGGTGTCGGCCAGCGTCAGTGAAATCGTTGCCAAGGATGGGCTGATCAAAGGCGTGAAACTGGCCGATGGCCGCCAGTTTACGGCCCGCGCAGTCATCGCGGGTTGCCACCCCAAACCAGCGCTGGACATGGTCACCCGCAGCGAGATCCCTCAACACCTGCTCACCCGCATCGCCATGGCACCCGCCAACGGCAAGGGCTCGGGGCCACTGAAGGTGGATGTTGCCTTGCGTGGGCAGATTTCCCTGCCACGTTTTGCTGCAATTCGCGGCGACGGTGTGGATCTGCGCAAAACCGTGATGTTGATCGGCACCGAAGAGGCCGTATTGGAAAACTTCGCCGCCTGCGCCCGTGGCGAGGTGCCGAAGTTGCCCTATATTACCGTGGCCGCACCGAGCGCCGCCGACCCTTCACAAGCGCCAGCCGGCCAGGATGTGTTGTACATCTATCCACCAGTGATGCCGGTGAACCCCAACGAAGGTTGGGACGCGTTGCGTGAGCGGGTGGCCGACCAGGCACAAGAACAGCTGTATGACTACATCGAAGGGATTGAGGGGCAGGTGATTGGCCGACGAATCGAGGCCGCCCCGGATTTTACCGAACGCTTGAACACCGTGAATGGTTGCGTGGTGCATATCGACACCACCTCGATGCGCTCAAGCACTATGCGCCCGGCGTACGGTTTGGGAGGCGATACCTTGCCAGTGGCGGGATTGTATTTGGGCAGTGCCGGCATTCATCCGGGCGGTGGAGTCAATGGCATGGCCGGCCGGTTGGCGGCCAAGCGGGTGAGCAAGTATTTGCGAAAGGCTGACTGAATCGGGTAAACACCAATGCCATGCCCTACAGAAATCCAATTGTGGGAGCGGGCTTGCTCGCGAATGCGGACTGGCATTCAGCATTGATGTCGACTGACACAACGCCTTCGCGAGCAAGCCCGCTCCCACAGGGTAATCTGCGTCAGCTCAGAGTACGCGAACGACCGCGCATTTAGAAAACGCCGACAGCAATTAAACGCTGTCGGCGTTTTTTTCTGCCCCCAGCGAAATACTCGCAAGGACAAAGTCCGCCGAGTACTGACGCCAGGTGGCCATGCCTTGCGCCGAGTCCGTGTCCAGCCCGGCGAGTGCCGACATTGAATAGCGGTTGGTGAACCAGCCAGTGGTTACCAGGGATGCGCTGGCCAGTAGCAGGCGCGGGTTGATGTCCGCGCGGAAATCACCACTGGCGGCGCCGCGCACCAGAATCGCGTCGAGCTTGGCAATCAGCTTCGGTGCCATTTCCAGAAAATGGTTACGCGGAGTTTCGTGGGTGTCGTGGTAGCGAATGCCCTCCAGCGCCAGGCTGCCGAGGAAGGGGTCTAAACGGTATTGGTCGAAGAAATGGTTGAGCACGGCGCGCATCGCCACCGGCGGTGAAAGCTCTTCGACCTTGAGGTTGACCAGCTCGGACATGATGTTGTCCGAAGATTCATCCAGTACCGCTACAAACAGGCCTTCCTTGGAGTTGTAGTAGTGATAGACCAGTTGCTTGGTGACGCCGGCATCCCGGGCAATTTCTTCCACGCGCGCACCGGCCAGGCCTTTTTTAGCGAACTCCACGCGCGCAGCAGCGAGCAGGCGATTCATCGTATTGCGTTTGCCCTGTTCGCCACCTTCTGCTGCCTTTACCGCCACCTCGTACTCCTCATGCCTGTATGGGTCAGGCTATTCATACCTTGAAGCATTTTCCAGTGTGCCTTCGTTTGACCCCGAGTCAAACGAAGCGGGCCGCCGATGCGGATACAAGCGCATACCATAGGTTGGCAGCCGGGCAATCTTGGTGTGCAAGATGAATAAAAACAAGACAGGAGAGCTTGATGAGCAACGAAAACGCAGCACTGGACCTGGCAACCGCCTATTCCGCCGTATCGGAAATGTACCGCGGCACTGACCTGGATATTCACGCGGTGTGCCGCGAGCAACGGTTGAAATCGCCCATCTATGAAGGCGACTTCATCACCCAGTTCGGCGTTCCGACCAATGCCGGAACCCAGCAGGGCACTCGCCCGACCTTCGCCTTGTTCAAATACCAGGACGTGATGACTGTTCTGCGCGACGGTGCGACCTACACCAGTGGATTTATCGCCGAAGGTCTGGGCGCGTTTTTCGATGGCTTGATCATTCTTGCCATGGACGGTGACGAGCACCGCAAGGTGCGTGCCTTGCTGCAACCGGCGTTTATGCCGGAGACCGTGAACAAGTGGCGCCCGCAGATCGATCAAGTCATTCGCGAAGAGTACATCCGGCCGATGTTGCCGGCGAAGAAGGCCGACTTGATGAAGTTCGGTCTTGAGCTGCCGATTCGCATCATGTACGCCTTGATGGGCTTCCCGTCGGACGAGCCCTCCAAGTACAAGCAGTACGCCGCCTGGGCCTTGGCCATTGTCGGCGGCAACCAGATTGATCCGAGCAAAATGGTTGAAGCGCGCCGTCAGGCCGGCATCGCCGTCAAAGGGCTGTACGACGCGCTGGCCGAGGTCGTGGTGCAACGTCGTGCCGAGGGTAGCCAGGGCGATGATGTGGTCGGGCGTTTGCTGCGCGCGGAGTACGAAGGACGCACGCTGGATGACCACGAGGTGATCACCTTCACCCGCTCGTTGTTGCCAGCCGCCGGCGAAACCACCACGCGCATGTTTGGCTCGGTAATGACCTTGTTGCTCACCACGCCCGGCTTGCTGGAACGCGTCAAGGCCGACCGCTCGCTGATAGGCAAGCTGATGGACGAAACCACCCGCTTTGAACCGGTGGCCACCTTCAAGGTGCGCGAAACCGCCAAAGAAGTGGAATTTCACGGCGTGAAAATCCCCAAGGGTTCGTTCGTCCAGTGCATGGTGGTGTCCGCCAACCGCGACGAAGATGCTTTTGAAAACCCCGATGTATTCGACATTGATCGCAAGCCAAAACCCTCCTTTGGTTTCGGCTTTGGCCCGCACATGTGCATCGGTCAATTCGTTGCCAAGGTGGAAATCAGCTGCGCGGTTAACGCGATCCTCGATCTGTTCCCCAACTTGCGCCTCGACCCGAGCGAGCCTGTTCCGCAGATCGGCGGAGCGCAGCTGCGCGGCGTGTCCAAGCTCCCGGTGATCTGGGACTGAGCCACGCTTAAAACCCGTCTCCAGGCCTCAAAAAAACAACAGAGGGCATTATGAGAACGTTTAAAACCATTCCAGAACGCGGTGATTTCGGCTTTCAACAACTGGTTGGGCCGCACAAGGTCACTGGCGCTTCGATGTCTTCCGAACGCGGCTTCTTTGGCCTGCACCTGAGCAAGAGTTCCCCGTTCGGGTCAGTACGCGATGAGCAAGGCAATATCTATTCCTTCGTACGGTCGCTGATGGCGCCCAATGGCACACCGAACCCGACCAAGTTCTTCTACCTGAACAACCACGTCGACAACGTCAACTTGCGCATGGACCACGAAAAAATGGCCCGGCAGGCACTGACGCCGCTGCCTGTGCACAGCCTGGAAGGCGATGTCGCACGTTGGGCTAGCCAACCGGGTGAACCCGGCAACGCTTGGGAGATCACCGCCAGCAGCGAACGTCTTACCTGGAAAGAAGAAGGCCTGTTTCACCTCGAAGGCCGTCTGCTCGGTCCGGGACTACAGTGGTACTTGCCGGGCGTGGAATGGGGCACTTTCTACGTTTCGCAGTTGTGGGATATCGCCGGTGTCTGCGAGGGGCGTCCTGTCAAAGGCGCCATGGCGCTGGACCAGTTTTACATGGCTGAAGGCGGCGCTATCCACTTCAAGAAAGACCTGGTGGTGAACAACAACAAGCATGTGATCTGGTGGTCCTTTGTCACCGTTTACAAAGACGGCACCTGGGACACCGGTTCTTTCATGGTCGGTCACGACCACTTGGGCTACGCCATTTTCAACAATGAAAAAGGCGAGGTGCGGGTCACCACCGATATCGAAGGACAAACCGAGCACAAGGACGGCAGCTACTTCCTGAAGTCCGCCAAAATCGTACTAGAAGGCAAGGAAGAGTGGGAGTTCCTGCCCGACGAGAAGGGCGAAATGATCGACTTCGTCGGCGGCTTCCCGATCACGGCGCAGCAGGAAGGGCGCTGGCGTCGGGTGGGCGATACCCGTGAGCCTTCGCACTGGCTGGGCTGGGGCGAATCGGACCGACGTAACGGCTCGGCCCGTAACGTTCCAGGCAAGGGCCTGTAAGTCAGCCGGGTGCGCCGGGTTGCGATCAGTTGCCCGGCGCACGCGCTGCATCAAAAGCCTCTTCCAATAACAACAATGAGGAATCACGATGAAGTTCCGCGACAAAGTCGTGCTGGTCACCGGTGCCGGTCGAGGCATGGGACGCGCCATTGCCCTGGCCTATGCCCGTGAGGGCGCCAAGGTGGTGGTATCGGCACGCACCGCTAGATACGGCGAAGAAACGATCGGGCAAATTAAAGCCCTGGGCGGTGATGCCTGCCTGGTCGGTGGCGACATCGCCGACCGCGAGGCGATCAAGTCGATGGTGCAAGGTGGCGTAGAGCGCTTTGGTGGCCTGGATATCGTGGTGCATTGCGCCGCCGATACGAGTCACGGGTTGATCGCCGAAATGGCCGATGACACCTTCGATCACATCGTTCGCAGCAATATTCAGTCGTTGTTCTGGCTGGCCAAGGACAGTGCTCCTTACCTGTCCAAAGCGGCCGATAAAGGCCGGCTGATTTTCATTTCGTCCGGCGAAGCCAACCGCAAATACACGCCGAGATTGATTGCCTATGGCTCCAGCAAAGCCTTTATGAATGCCTTCGCCCGCGGCCTGGCGGTGGAATTCGGTGCCATGAATATTCTGGTCAACGTCGTCGAGCCTGGACTGATCGGCACTGACCACATGCTCGAAACCCTGGGCAATGAACTGCCGCATAAACTCGCCGCTCATTTCCCGGTGGGGCGTTTGGGCGAGTCCGCCGACATTGCCAATGCCGTAATGTTTCTGACCTCCAATGAGGCCTCCTACATCACCGGCACCTCGCTGCTGGTAGATGGCGGCGCCACCATGATCGCGCTGCCCAAAGTCGAAGAAATCCTCAAGGGCCATTAATCATGTCGCGCGTCCGCGATGGCGGGCCGCGCCGGGAGTCAGGTCATGACAACTGAGACACGTAACAGCAGCACCACGGCCCACGGTGGCAATGATTTCTCTGAGTTCAAACGTGGTTGGCGCGTAGTCCTGCTGGGTTTGTTTGGCATCTGCACCAGCATTAGCGCTGCGCTGCTTTATGCCTTCGGCACCTTGGTGATTCCGCTGGAGCAGGCGTTCGGCTGGAGTCGTGGCGACTTGCAGGCATCGATCACCTTTCTGTTCGCCGGCGTGGCGATCTCCACGCAGTGGGTCGGCTGGCTCTACCGTCGTTACGGTCTGCGTCGAGTGGCGATTGTTTCGATTGTGCTGCAGATCGTCGGTTACTTGGCCATTACCCGGATTCAGGGCTCGATTGGCTGGTTGTACCTGGCGTTTTTCAGCATGCCGATCGTCTGTGCCGGAACCATTGCGATTACCTGGACGCAACTGGTCAACCTTTGGTTCGAGCGTAATCGTGGTCTGGCGCTGGCCGTGATTCTGTGTGGCACCGGGTTGATGGCGATGATTCTGCCGCCGCTATTGTCGCGGCTGATTGCCGCCTATGGCTGGCAAGCCGGGTTCATTGCATTGGGGGCGATGCCGTTGCTGTTTACGCTGCCTTTGTCATTGATGTGGTTGCGCATGCCGGCACAGCTCGCCAGTCCCGATGCCACGACCCGCAAAGAGCTTGCGGAACTGACCGGCATGTCCTTCAGACAAGCATTGCGCTCAGGGATGTACTGGGGCTTCAACGTCGCGTTGATATTGTCGGTGTCGTTGACCGTCGGCATGGTCACCAACATGGTGCCGATGCTGCAAAGCAAGGGCTTGAGCGCCCAGCAGGCCAGTCAGATTTTCAGCAGCTTTGGTATTTCCATCATCGGCGGGCGTTTGTTGGTGGGCTACCTGCTGGACCGTTATTCACCTTCGTTGGTGGCTGCGGTGAGCCTGGCGCTACCCGCACTGGGTTGTGCAATCTTCCTCTTGGGCGGGGCGCAGAACACGCCGTTGCTGGTGCTTGCCACCCTGTGCATCGGCGCCAGTGCCGGGGCCGAATTCGATTTGGCGGCGTTCCTGATGGCGCGCTATTTCGGCCTGAAAGATTACGCGCGAATCTTTGGTCTGCACTTGTGCCTTATTACCATCGTTTCCGGGCTGGTGCCCATGCTGTTCGGTCATCTTTATGACGTGTACGGCAGTTATTCGGCGGTGCTGGTGTGCTGTTTCTGCTGCGCCATCATCGGCCCGACCATTCTGTTGTGGTTGAAGATGGAGCCGGCATTTCTGGCCCGTCAGCAAAACCTGCAGCAACGGCAACATGCCTGACCCCACCCGAGGATGAACCTGATATGAGCATGGACAAACAAGCAATCGAGCACTTCCTGCACGGCCAGATCGACTGCTGGAACAGAGGCGACAAAGAGGGCTTCTTTGCCCATTACCGCAGTGTCTCGGCCAATGGCTTGAGTATCGAATACGTAGGTAAGCTCCAGCACGATGCCTGGCAAGTGCTGGAAGGCATGTGGGCGCAGCAGCAATCGAAGATTCGCGTCGAGGTACGGCAGTGCATCGTCAATGGTAATGAAGCGGCGTGCCATCACCTGAATGCCTTTCGCGAGCAGGAAGGTGGCATCGAGACGATCGAGTTGTACCGATTCGAAGAAGGGAAGTTGTTTGTGCGTTACTTCATCAACCAGTAATCGTTGAACACCCTGGCGCGCGCAGCCTTGTCAAAAAGGCTGTGCGCACCAGCGGCTATACGCCATCGGTGGAGCAGGACAGTTGCCGCCACTGCTCGATTTCCGCGAGCATCTTGTTGAGCTTGTCGCTGACTTGTTGATAAGCGTCGGAGCCTGCCAGATAACGCAGCGGTGGGTGCTCACTGTTGGCCAGGTGTACCAGCGCGTCGCCCAGTTTTGCCGGGTTGCCGGTTTGCTGGTGGTTGTAGGCGGTCGAAGCGCCTTTGACCTTGGCGGTGAATGCCGCGTAATCCTCTAGCCCACGGGTACCGAAAACAGCGGAGCTGGGGTCGAGAAAGTCGGTACGGAAAACGCCGGGTTCCACCAGCGTGATCTTGATACCGAACTGCGCTACCTCCAGGGCCAGGGATTCGGAAAAACCTTCCACGGCAAATTTCGACGCGCAATACAGCGCCGCACCGCCCATCCCCACCACGCCGCCCATCGAGGACAGGTTAAATACCTGGCCGCTACGTTGCTGACGCATGACGGGTAATACGGCGCGGCAGACGTTGAACACACCAAACACATTGGTCGCGAACTGCTTGTCGGCGTCGCTGGCGAAATTGTCTTCAAAGGGCGCCAGTTGTCCATAACCGGCGTTGTTGACCAGCACATCGATTCGGCCAAAACGCGCGACGGCAGTCTCTACGGCGGCAAGTGCCTGGGCTTCATCGGTCACATCCAGGGCCACTGCCAGCACGCGCTCGCCGTACTCGGCGAAGACGTTTTCCAGCGGTTCGATACGCCTGCCGCTGACCACCACACGGTCACCCTCGGCCAACGCGGCCTTGGCAATGGCGGCACCAAGACCTCGGGCCGCACCGGTAATAAACCAGACTTTGTTCATTGCATCGCTCCAGTCGTTGTGCAAAAAAAGCCGCGTCAGCTCTGAGGCGGGCGCGGCTGCGGGTTTACAGGTCTGTGCGGTGCTCAGTCGCGATTGGCCGCTTCCCAGGCCTTCAGGTCGAAACCGTCAGCGGCGGCTTCGACTGCCGTCAGCTTGGGCGCGCGGGCGAGAATCTTGCGCGCGGCCATGTGATCGCCCATGCGATTGCAGGACTCTACGGCCACCAAGCGGTCATGGCGGAAACACAGCACAGAGACTTGTTTGTCTTCGACGGAACCAAGGACAACGGTGCTGTCATAGCCATTGGAGAGCCCGGCAATCTGCAACTTCAAGTCACCTTGATCGGTCCAGAACCAGGGCAGGGCGCTGTAAGGCGCCGGCTTGCCCATCAATCGCGCGGCCACTGCGCGGGCCTGGTCAATGGCGTTCTGCACCGACTCGAGGCGGGTATGCTGTTCATCGTTTTGCAGGCAGGGGAAACTGGCGACGTCGCCCAATGCGGAAATTTGCGGGTCAGAGGTCAGCAGACTGGCGTCTACCTTGATGCCGTTCTCGATGTCCAGACCCGCTTCAGTCGCCAGTTGCGCATTAGGGATCACACCGATACCAAATACCACCAGGTCAGCGGGCAGAGCACGTCCGTCACCGGTTTGCACCGCGCACACCTTGCCGTTGTCGCCATCGATGCGGCTCAAGCCCTGGCGGAAGTCAAAATGCACGCCCCAGGCTTCATGGGCCTGGCGAAACAACTCGGACATCTCCCGCGACACGGCACGGGCCATGGGGCGCTCGCCCAGCTCCAGTACGTGCACGTTAGCCCCCAAAGCAGCGGCCACCGCCGCGAACTCGAGGCCGATAAACCCGGCACCGATCACCACCACGTTGCGCGCTGCTTTAGCGAGCGGCGCCAGGGCATCGGCATCGGCTTTGGTTTTGATACCGAACACTTGCGGCAACTCTGCGCCGGGAACCGGCAGTGGTCGGTTGTGTGCACCGGTGGCCAGCACCAGATGGTCGTAACTGACAGCAGCACCCGAGGCCAAAATCACGCGTCGGTTCAGGCGGTCAATTGCGCTCGCCTGGTCATGTAGCAGTTCAATGCGCTGGGTGGTGTAAAAATCCGCAGGGCGAAACAGCAGATTGGTCGCCTGGATCTTGCCGAGCAGATAGGCCTTGGACAACGGCGGTCGCTGGTAGGGCAGGCCCGGCTCATCACCGATCAGGGTAATGCGCCCGTCATAGCCTTCCTGACGCAGGGAGGCAGCGACCTGAAAGCCGGCCTGGCCAGCACCGACGATAACGACTGAGGCGAGGGTCATGAGAGCTCCTTCAAGCGCATTCAGAATTGCGACGACGGCAGGTGCAGAACCATGCCGTCCATCTCTTGGCTGATGATCAACTGACAGCTCAAGCGGCTGTTGTCACGGCGTTCGAAGGCGTATTCGAGCATGTCGTTTTCCATGCCTTCCGGCGCTTGCACTTTGCTCAACCAGGCCTCGTCCACGTAGGTATGGCAAGTGGCGCAACTGCATGCGCCACCGCAGTCGGCAGGAATGCCTGGCACCGAGGCGAAGGTAGCGGCTTGCATCACCGATTGACCGATGTCGCCTTTGACCTGATGGGTGGTGCCGTTGTGTTCGATAAACGTCAATGTGGGCATGTTCTGCTCCGGTTCTTGTTGGGGGCTCAGGATTGGCTGGGAAATGGTTGCGCATTGAAGCGCGGAACTCGCCCCAGGGTCAGTAACAACAGGGGGCCGATCAGGCAGCAGGCGGCGCTGTACACCAGCATCGCGGTGTACGTACCGGTGCGTGCCAGCATGTACGCGAAAAGCAGTGGCGCCAGCGCCGAGGCCACGGTATTCAACCCCTGATGGACGCCAAACAGACGACCGTATTCGCGCAAGCCGAAGTAGCGGGCGATCAGGAAAGCGGCAATATCGAATTCTGCCCCGGCGCCAAAACCGACTAGCACTGCAGCCAGCATCAGAGGCGCAAATTCTGTGGTGGGGCTCAGGTAGATGAAACAACCAACGGCGGGCAGCACCAGGCTGAGCGCGGACACCGCCGGTGGCCACAGGCGATCGAGCAGGTAGCCGATCAACAGGCGGCCGAAGATCAGCGAGATGCCGAAACCACTGAAAATGGTGGCGGCCTCTGCAGCGGACAAGCCTCTGGCTTGCAGCATGGGGACGGTGCTGGTGACCATGCCGACAATCGAAGAAATCACCAGACTGAGTGCCAGGTTGCAGGTCCAGAATTTCAGCGAGCCCATGCCTTCACGAAACCCCATGCCGGGCAATCGCTCCAGCGCACTGCCGTCGTCACGGTTACCCGCCGTAGCGGGCAACTTGAACCACAGCAGAATCAGTGGCAGCAGAACCAACAGATTGAGCAGTGCGAGAATTACGAAGGCCGCGCGCCAATCCCATTGTTCAATGCCCCACGCCATCAGGCGGGGAATGGTGGCGGCGGTGACGCCAGTACCGGACAGACCAATGGCCAGCGCCAGGCCACGATTGCGGTCGAACCAGAGGCTTAACAGCTGCGTCCAGGTCACCGCCAGTGCGCCCATGCCGACGATAGGCAGCAACGCAAAAGCGATGTACATCGACCATATCGATTGGGTCAGTTGCGTTGTGGCCAGGTAGCCGAGTGACAACAACAGCAGGGAAATGACCGTGACCCGCTTCATGCCATAGCGCAGGTTGAACCAACCCACCAGTTGCAGTGACACCACGGCGCCGCCAAACAGAAAGGTGATGCAGGCCTGCAGCTCGCTTTTGCTCCAGCCAAAGGCATCGCCGAGCGGCACGACCAATGTACCGAAGCCATAGAGCAGGGCGGCGTTGATGCTGATGGCAACACCGGCGACGGACAAAATGAGAATTTTCCAGCTCTGTCGGAATTCGCGCAGATCGATTGCCGTTTCGTTTTTAGACGGGTGCATAGGGTTGGCTTCCTTATAGGTTTTGTTGAGCCAAACACTGCTACAGGTGGAGATGTGGACCACCATCAGCAGATTCTTTGAACAGAATCTGGTTTTTCATTCAGAATAAAATCAGAAATTCCGCTTTGTCCAGCACAGCTATCTGACTCATAGACAAACGAATTTCATGCGTGGAGCTCACCTTCGGATCAATCTGGATCTGGCCGTGTTTACATCTCGCTGTTTTTAGCCATTTGGATCCCAGAGCAGTGTTTTGCTACAGCGGATGAGTATCAGCATATCCGCGCTAAAAATTAATTGCACATAAAATAAATAAGTGTTCATAATTTGCTGAGGCTGAACCTGATAAGGAGAAAAAAATGAGTTCAGAAAAAGCGCAATTCAAAGCCGTGGCCGACCGTAGCCGCTGCTGTGGTTATGGTTTGTGTGCCGCGATTTGCCCCAGCCTGTACAAGCTTGATGCTGATGGCCTGGTGTACTTCGACGACGCCCGTGTACCGCCGGAATTGGAGGAGGAGGCCCGTGAAGGTGCCGCCGCCTGTCCCGCGGAGGCCATCTGGCTCGAGCCCATCACCTCGGAAGACGAAGGCGTTTGATGGCCTGAGCATCTGCCGCAACGTGATAACCACAGAGGTGAGGGGATGTGCTAATGGGACGTTTACAAAACAAAGTCGCGCTGATCACCGGTACCGGCGGTGGCCAGGGTCGGGCAGCAGCACTGCGCTTTGCCCGCGAAGGAGCGATTGTGGTCGGTTGCGACTTTGTCGCCGAAGGCCACGAGGAGACTGCAGCCTTGATGCGGGCCGAGGGTTTTACCCTGTATGGCTCGGCACCTGTGGACCTGGGTGATCATGAACAGGCAAAAGCCTGGATCGATGCCGCCGTCGCCGAGCATGGGCGCATCGATATCCTCTACAACAATGCTTCCGCCGCCCGTTTCGGGCTGGTCAGCGAGCTGTCGATCGAAGATTGGCAGTACACCATGCGCAATGAAATCGACCTGCTGTTCTATACCACCAAGTATGCCTGGCACCACCTGGCCGAGCAGCGCGGGGTGATCATCAACGTATCGTCCACCGCAGCCTGGGGCGGCTCAAAAGTCGCCGGCATTAGCGCCCACTCGGCAGCCAAGGGGGCAGTGGTGTCGTTCACTCGCCAGCTGGCTGTGGAAGGTGCCCCGTTCGGCATCCGTGCGGTCAGCTTGAGCCCGGGATTTGTCGCCACACCGGGTACCCGGCCGTTTCTGGAAGACCCCAAAATTCGCGCCATGCTGCTGGACGGCGTATTGATGGACCGTCCCGGGGAGCCTGAGGAAGTGGTGGCCATGGCGGTTTTTGTCGCCTCGGATGAGGCTTCATTCATCACCGGTTCAGACTTCGTCATCGACGGCGGATTACTGGCGATCTAGCACACGCGGCGTCAGGACAGGTGGCAAGTCAGGTGCTACGGGCACCCTCTCATCTCGAACAATAACAAGGTGAATAACGTGGACATCATCGGTATCGGTTACATGGGCTTCGAAACCCCCAATCTCGAGGCGTGGCGTGAGTACGGCCCGCAGGTGATGGGCTTTGGTATCGGCAAGAATCCCGAGAGTGACCCGGAGTCGCTGTACTTCAAAATCGACGATCGACGCCATCGCTTCGCTTTTCATCCAGGCAAGGTCGACCGAATTGCCTACATCGGCTGGGAAGCGGTGGGGCGCATGGCGTTCGAGGATGGCATCAAGAAGCTGGCGGCGGCCAATGTCGATTTCAGCCGTGGCGATGCTCAATTGTGTGAAAAGCGCGGTGTGCGCGAATTGGTGCGATTCCGCGACCCTGTGGGGTATCAGCACGAACTTTTTTACGGGCAAAAATGGCTGCCGCGCTCCTTCCAGCCAGGGCGTCCACACAGTGGTTTCCTGGCTGACGAACGGGGAGCGGGGCATGTGGTGCTGATTACCCCGGACTACACCCCAGAACTGGAAGAATTCCTGCTCAACGTCATGGGCTTCAGTTGGTATGGCGCGGGTGCGGGCAAAGGGCGAACCGGTTTCTTCCGCTCCAAACTCAACCATCACACCAGCCATGACATTGCGTATGGCCACGGGCCGGGACGCATGGGCGTGCAGCATGTCGGGCTTTTTGTGCGCAATGTGCGTGATGTCGGTGAAACCTACGACATCGTGCGTCAGCGTGAGCTGCCGATGATGATGACCCTCGGCCAACATGCCCAGGACCCGCACCTGTCGTTCTACCATTTCAATCCGTCCGGTTTTGCCTTCGAGACCATTGCTGAAATCGAGCCATGGCAAGGCGATCCCTATGAGTTGAACCCGGAAAAACTCAGCCTGTGGGGCCACGAAATGGTTGGCCCGATTCTCGGTGCCAGCGTCAAGACGCCGGAAGAAGTGCTCGACGCCGAGTACCTGCCGACGTACCTGGCCAAGCGCTGACATGCGTCTGGCGCGGGTCGAGGTTGCCGGGCAGTCGTTCTGGGCGTTGCTGGATGCGCAAACTGATCGCTTGCGGCGGATTAACGCGCCATTTTCCCACTGGGCCGGGCTGCGTACTGATCTTGCGACAGACGCCCTGGATCTTGGTGGCGTGTGGTTGCCGTTGTCAGCTGCACGCCTGCTCGCGCCTTTGGAACCGGGCGGTCGGGTGTTTGGTGTGGGCCTCAATTACCTCAGCCACCTCAAGCGCCTGGGCAGTGATGCGCCGGCGCACCCGCTGGCCTACATGAAACCTGAGTCAGCGTTGGTCGGTGCCAATGACGAAATCGACTATTCACCGCTGACCACCCAGCTTGACTACGAGGTCGAGCTGGTCGCAGTGGTGGGCCGACCGTTGCTGGATGAACCCCATGCCAGCGATTGCCTGCTGGGGTACACGGTGGGCAATGACATCAGTGCTCGGGATGCCGGCAAGCAGATTGGTCGCCTGGACTTGTTGACCCAGAAAGCCATGGACCGCACCACGCCGGTAGGCCCCTGGATTGTGACGGCGGACGAATTGGGAGTAACGGGGCAACCGGCTCTGGATATGCGCCTGAGCGTCAACTATGAACTGCGCCAGCAGGACAATACCCGGCAGATGATTTTTCCCCTGGATGAGCTGCTCAATTATCTGGATGCGCGCATCACTCTGCGTCCTGGCGACCTGGTGTTTACCGGTTCCACCCACGGCGTGGGTCTGGAAAGCGGGCGCTTTTTGCGGCCGGGTGACCGGGTCGAGGCTGAAATCGAAGGCATCGGCCGAATGTGCAATACCATTGCTGCGCCACGCCAGCTCAGCCCCGCACGTGCGAATGGGCGCCTGGGCCAGCCGCTGGATAAGTAACCTCCTGTTTTTGACCGTTGCAGACGCGCAGCAATGACGATGGGCAAGGGGGCGGCATCGACGCCGTTTTGCAATCGACTAATTCCCAGATAAAACTTTTACGTCGCTATTCATTCTCAGGCTAGAATGCCGGCACTTTAAAGTTATTGGAACGGGCATGGACTTCACTGACGTCAACGACAGCACCAAATCGGCCGGCGCAACCATCGTCAAGCCCGTTTCCAACGCCATACGCATCCTGCGCTACCTCAGCCAGGTGGGTACACCGGAACGTTCGGTGGACATCGCCCGGCAACTGAAGATCAACCCCAGCACCTGCTTCAATATCCTGCGCACCCTGGTGCAAGAGGAGGTGGTCGACTTCAGCGCCATGTCCAAGCGTTACTCCGTGGGCCTGGGGCTGGCGCGTTTAGTCGAACAGTTGGTCACCCAGGGCCACCGCGTACAGATGGCCAAACCCCTGTTGCAGAACCTGGCTGCACGCCTGCGGGTGACCATTACCCTGTGGCGCAAAATGAGCCCTGACCGCATCGTCATTGTCAGCTCCGCTGCCAGCCCGACCGATGTGCGCATCGATATGGCCGAAGGTCAGCGCCTGCCGATTCTGATGGGCGCCAGTGGGCGTTTGTTCGCCACGCAGATCGACCTCGACGACCCTGAGGTACAGAGCAGTTTTGAGACCATTCGCTGGGCTCAACCTCTGTCGCTGGAGGTTTACCGTGAGGAAGTGAGACAGGCTGCCGAGCGGGGTTGGGCAGTGGACGACGGACATTTCTCGGGGGGGATCCTTGCCATTGCGGCGCCGGTCTACTCACCTACCAACAGCATCGACTTCACCGTTTCAGCGGTGATGTTCCGTGGACAACGGGATGAAGAGGGCCTTGCCGAACTGGGCAAGGCGCTGATCGAGTTCTGTAACGAAGTGGCTGGCGTTCTCTACTGAGACTCGCGGTTACTCGCGTACCAGCAGCAGGCTACCCCCCAGCGGGCCGCCACCTGCGGCCACCGTACTGACGCGGTGTTCGCGGATTTGTCGGCCTTCGGCACGGCCCCACAGTTGCAGGCAGGCTTCATGCACGTAACCCAGGCCGTGGGTGCGCCCGCCAGACAGTTGCCCGCCATTGGTATTGATTGGCAAGCTGCCCTCCAGGGCGATGCGCGTGCCACCCTCGACAAACGCACCACTTTCCCCGGTCGGGCACAGGCCCAGGGCTTCCAGCCAGATCAGGGTCAAAATCGAAAATCCGTCATACAGCTGTGCAGATTCGACGTCCTGCGGGGTGTAGTCGGTGCGTGCCCACATCATCTGGCCGACATCGAAGGCGGCCATCTTGGTCAGGGAGATCTGATCCCACGACCATGGCTGGTTCAACGCCGCGCCCATGGCCTCGATGCGGATCGGTGTGTTCGGCAGGTCCCGAGCGATATCACGACGCGACAGGATGATGGCGGTGGATGCATCGCAATGCACGTCGCAGTCGAACATGCGCAGAGGGGAGGAAATCATCCGCGACGCCATGTAGTCGTCCATGCTCATGGGCGTGCGGTACAGCGCTTTGGGATTGCGCATGGCGTTCTGGCGACACGTCAGGGCTATTTGCGCCAGTTGCTCCGGTCGGGTGCCGTATTCATGGAAGTGACGTTGGGCATACAACGCCATCAGGTTGATGCCCGATTGCACATTGAACGGCGTAAACCACTGCCAGGCGTAGCTGCTGTCGCGACCTTGAGTTTTGTTGGTGAGAGCGCCCGCTTGTTTGTTGATCATGCGAGCCGACGCTTCGGTGATAGTGCGAAACACCAGTACGTGATTACACAGGCCCGCCGCAATCGCCATGGCACCGTTGATCACACCGGTGAGCGGGCCGGGCCCTTCGTAACCGCCGCCGAACCAGTTGACGTTGAGCCCAAGGGCGCTCTTCAGCGCGCTGGGTCCGACCGGTGAAAACGGGTCGCCATTGTTGTTGTCACCCGGCCAGCAGGCCACACCGTCGATGTCGCTGCGTTGCAGGCCAGCGTCGGCAATCGCTTCGAGGCAGGCATCCAGGGTCAGGCGCATCGCTGACTTGTGAGAGGGTCGTCCGACTTCCGATTGGCCGATGCCGGTGATGGCTACGTCTTTCTCATAACGATGATCGAACATCACTGATCCTTCTCGAACAGAGGCAACCACACATCCTCGACATTGAGGAAGCTGACCCGTACCGGCATGTCGATATGCACATCCGTGACCGGAATGCCCACGACGTTGCTCACGAACTGCAAGCCGGATTGTTCGACCAGCTCGATGATCGCCACCACATAGGGCACCTCCAGGTCGGGGGCCCACGCCTGATAGTTGATGGTGAAACTGAGCACTTTACCTTTGCCGGACACCGCCTGTGGCGCCACGTCAAAGCTTGCACAATGCGGGCATAGCGGGGCAGGCGGGTGGAAATACCGGCTGCAGGCCGCGCAGCGATGAATGAGCAGTTCGCCCTGTTCGCCGCCTTGCCAGAAGGCGCGGTTGTCGGCGTTGAGTGCAGGAAGTTTTCTAGGCATCAGCGGTCCGCGGGTGAGTGTTTGACTTGAAGTCATACGGTATCATTTGTACATATTTTCTAAAAGTGTCATATATTTGTTCCGACGAAGGCACGAATCGACCGTTCGCGCCGTAAAACAACAACAAGAGGATTTCGCGATGTCTCAGTCATTACTGGACAAGAGGGTAGTCGTCACCGGTGGGTTTGGTGCCCTCGGCAGCACACTTGGCAAATTCCTGCTGGCGCGTGGCGCCCGGGTCGCCTTGCTGGATCGTAGCGAGGCGCCTGCCGCCTTGCTGGGCACTAAAAATCTGCTGTGCCTGGGCGGTGTCGACCTGACCTCGACCGAATCGGCCAGCGCGGCGTTCGAGCAGGTCGCGGCGCAGTGGGGTGGCATTGATGGTTTGGTCAATGTCGCGGGCGGCTTTGCCTGGGAGACCGTCGAAGGCGGTAGCCTGCTGACCTGGGATCGGCTCTATCAGATGAACGTGCGTACCGCCGTGGTCAGCTCCCAATCGGCGCTGGCGCACCTGTTGGATTCCCAAGCAGGACGCATCGTCAACATTGGCGCGCTGGCCTCGGTCAAGGCTGCAACGGGTATGGGGGCTTATGCTGCCTCCAAAGCCGGTGTCGCCCGATTGACCGAAGCCTTGGCCGAAGAGCTGAAAGATCGTGGCGTGACGGTTAACGCCGTGCTGCCAAGCATCATCGATACACCCGCCAACCGTGCCGACATGCCTGATGCTGACAGCAGCCGCTGGGTGACGCCGGAGGCGTTGGCGGCGGTGGTGGCGTTTCTGTTGTCGGACGAAGCCGCTGCGGTAACCGGTGCGCTGTTGCCAGTGAGTGGCCGCGTATGAGACTGGTGACCTATACCGACGCCGAAGGTTTTGATCGCGCAGGTGCCTTGCTCAACCAAGACCAGCAGGTGCTCGACCTGCAAAGGGCTTACCGCTTGCTGGAAAGTCGCGACAGTGTGGCACTGAGCAGCATTCTGGCCTTGGTGGAGGGCGGTGAGCCGGCGCTGGAATTGGCCCGTTCGCTGGTTGCCAAGGCACCCTCGGCGGCGGTGCTGGAACGTGCCAGTGTGAAGCTGCGCGCACCGATCCAGCCACCCCCACAGATGCGCGACTGTTCGTGCTTCGAATTGCACCTGCGCCAGAGCTTCGCTGCGGCCCGTCGCGCCCGCGCGCTACGTACCGAAGATCCGGAAGCTACTTTGAAAGCGATGAACACTCGTGCCGACGACCGGGTGATCGAGACCTTCAACAAGCAGCCCATCTACTACAAGGGCAACCGTTTCGCGGTGATTGGCATCGACGATGAATTCCAATGGCCGAGCTTTAGCCGGGCGATGGATTTCGAACTGGAGTTCGGTTGCTACATCGGCAAGCGCGGCAAGGACATCAGCCGTGAAGCGGCCCGTGGGCATATCGTCGGTTACACCATCTTCAACGACATGAGTGCGCGCGACGCCCAGGCCCTGGAAATGCCCGGCATGCTCGGTCCGGCCAAGAGCAAGGATTTCGACACCGCCAACATCATGGGGCCATGCCTGGTGACCGCCGATGAACTGGGTGATCCCTACGACCTGAATATGGTTGCCCGGGTCAATGGGCAGGAGTGGGGGCGCGGCAATACCCGTGATATGCGCTGGAGTTTTGAAGACGTAATTGCCCATGTGTCCCGCTCGGAAACCTTGTACCCCGGTGAGTTTCTTGGCTCCGGCACGGTCGGCAACGGCTGCGGCCTTGAGCAATTGCGTTATTTGAAACCTGGCGACGTGGTTGAACTGGAGATCGACGGCATTGGTGTGCTGCGGACTCAAGTGGGCAAGGCGTCGGGAAAGGAATGACGATTACGTGAATGGCGGAAGAATTCACTTACATCTCGACAGTGAATTCTATGTACACAAATAGGAAAAGTGTCTTATATTTCGTCGCGACTACCGTTGTGACGCTCTGATCAGGAGGCAATCATGCTAACAAGAACAAGCCCCGTATTGTCTGATGGAACCAAGGTCTCGGACCTCATCTATCCTTCTAGCCGTGAAGTACAAATGCGCGTGTTGTCTGACCGCGAAATTTACGACCTGGAGATGGAAAAAATCTTCGGCAAGATCTGGGTACTCCTGGGTCACGAGTCGGAAATCCCTAACTCCGGTGACTTCATGGTCCGTGACCTGGGATCCGATTCGGTCATTGTTGCCCGTGGCAAAGAGGGCGAGGTGTTTGTAAACCTCAATGTGTGCCCGCATCGCGGGATGCGCATCAGCACCGCCGATTGCGGTAATACGCAAATACACAAATGCATTTATCACGGTTGGGCCTTCCGCCCGAATGGCGACTTTGTTGGCTCGCCCGTTGAGCGCGAGTGCATGCACGGTAAGATGTTGCCCAAAGAAGAACTGGGCCTGAAAAAGGCACGGGTCACGCTGTATGGCGGTCTGGTATTTGCTACTTGGAATATCGATGGGCCGTCGTTTGACGAGTTCCTGGGCGATGCCAAGTGGTATTACGACATGCTGTTCTGTCGCTCCGACAAGGGTATGGAAGTACTCGGCCCACCGCAGCGCTTCATCGTCAATGCCAACTGGAAAACGGCTGGCGAGCAATCGGCGGCTGACGGTTTCCACACGCTGACCTTGCACCGTTGGTTGGGTGAAGTGGGTAATTACGCCAAGAAAGGTGAGGGCGAAACAGCCGACCTCAGCCCGGAAATGATCGGCGTTGAAATCAGCTCGCCGCACGGTCATGCGCTGCGCTGCATCGACCTGGCGCGCAAGATCAAGCGCCTGACCGGCCTCGATCCGGCAGAGTTGAGTGTGCAGCAAAAGCTCGAAGCATTGCCGCCTGCCGGCATGACCGCCGACATGGTCGAGCAGTTGGCTCGCAATCTGACCGAAGATCAATTGAAAGTGCTCACCAGCATGCCGCCGCAGGTCGGTGGGATGTTCCCGAACATTCTCTTCGGCTTTGTCTACATTCCGCAGCCGGATGGCACTGTTGTCGGCTCGATGACCCTGCACGCTTACGTACCGCAAGGTCCGGACAAGCTCGAGTTCGTCAACTGGGTGTTTGCCGAGAAAGACGCCTCCCCGGAACTGCGCGACAAGATGCTCAAGCAAACCATCCAGCTGTTCGGCACCTCTGGCATGGTTGAGCAGGATGACTCCGACACCTGGCCGCACATGACCCTGGCCGCCAAAGGCGCGATGGGCCGCAAGAGCACGCTGAAATACCAGGCCTGCTTTGAAACCGGTGCACCTGAAGGCTGGCCTGGCCCCGGCATCGTCAATGAAGGCTTCACCAAGGATGATACCCAGTGGCACTGGTGGTTGTACTGGCACGAGCTGATGACTGCATCGGACGACCAGTAAAACGCCCGTCAGGCCTGGTTCGATTGCGGTCCTCGCGGGCCGCCGTCGCCGGTAACAGCATTAACAAGAATAAAAGTGAGGGAATGACTCATGGCTCAGGTTCAACAACGCGGTGTGGAGGATATCCAGCCGGGTTCCCCAGTCGGTACCAAACGGGTGCCGGTGGGTTCGCCGATATACAACGATGTGGTGACCTTTCTCTACGAGGAAGCCACGCTGCTCGACCAGATCCGTCTGCAGGAGTGGGCCGAACGCCTGGACACCGACCTGGTGTACACCGTGCCGCTGCGTCAGACGCGCTTGGCGTCCGAACTGAAAACCACCATCGTGCGCAGTGTTCAGCATTACCACGATGATTACCGCTCGATCATGGGTCGCATTTTGCGCCTGTCCGGCAAAAGTGCCTGGGCGGAAGATCCTCCTTCGCGTACCCGGCGTCTGGTGACCAACGTGTTTGTCGAAGAAACCGACAAGAGCGATGAGTTTGTGGTGACCAGTTACCTGCTGCTGACCCGTAGCCGTTTCAAAGACCACCATGTCGATATCATCAGTGGCGAGCGGCGTGATGTATTGCGTCTCGGCGAGGCGGGCTTCAAGCTGGCACGGCGCGAAGTCATCATCGATCAGGCGGTGCTCGGAACGCCCAATCTGGCCGTTTTCCTCTAGGTTTTATCGGCGGTCTGGTTAGCGTCCGGATCGCCGGGCCTTGAGGGCATTGGTCGCACTGCTGTTGACGCAAAAGCGGTATGGCTAAAGTCTCTGCCTAAGCCACGCCTGGTCCTGGGCACACAACTCTAGCTGTTGATGGCTGAAGTCCAGGGTCGAGCCCTTCATGCGCAGTGCCTGTTCGGCGCGCTCGGGTTGTTGGCTGTAACACCGGGCGGTGCTCGAGGCGTGAACCTGCTCGTCGAGGTTGTAGGCGCGTCCCATCGAAATCAGCGTGCAGCGGCGAAGTAGCAGAGCCGCTTCGGCGGTTTCCTCACTGAGGGCGTTGAGTGCCCAGCGTGCCATGCCTTCGCGAAGGTTGATGCCGGAATAGGGCGCGGGTCCTTCGATCATTGTGCCGTTCACGTCCCAGGTCAGGTCTTCATTGCCATCGCGTATCAAGATGGCGCGGGCGCGGTTGTCGATGCGCTGGCCGATACTGATTTCATAGCGACGTTGGTGGGTACCGCGTGCGGCAGCTGCAATGGCCAGACCCGCCAAGTCGAACAGGTGGGTGCATTGATGACTGGCGTCGGCCTGCCGGGTGACGGAGTGGGCTATCCGATCCAGTTTCATGCCCAGCAACTGCTGTAATCGACCGCAAGCCTGCGGGCACAAGGAATAGGGGTAACGCAGTGCTTCACCGCCAATGGCGGTGACTTCACCTTCATGGTGGCGGACCCATACACGGAAGTGGTGGAAGTCGTCTTCCAGAGCGGCGCGGACTTCACCCGTGCCATTGGCATGATGAGCAATGATGTCCACGCGGCGACGAAATACAGTCATCCTCAATATCCTTGTTCCAGTACTGTTCAGCCTGAAGAAATCAGTTATATTTGAACACTATAACCAAAAATGTTCACTAAAAAACAAGAATTGGAGTGACTATGGCACTGCTAAACGAACAGGTTGCGCTGATTACCGGTGCAGGTGGCGGAATTGGCCGCGGCATTGCGCTGAACTTTGCCAAAGAGGGCGCTGCTGTGGTGGTCGCCGAACTGGATGTCACCAGTGGAGAGGCCGTAGTCGCCGAACTGAAAGCGCTTGGCGCCAAAGCGGTGTTCATCAAGACCGACGTGTGCAGCAAGGCCGATATCGAAGCCGCCGTGCAATTGGCCGTTGATCAATTTGGTGGCCTGGACATCCTGGTCAACAACGCCTTCGCACCCACCCCCAATGTCCTTCTGGAAGACAAAACCGATGCAATGCTGGAGCAAACCCTCGGCTCTACGGTGTGGGCTGCCTGGTGGGCAATGAAAGCCGCGCTGCCCCATATGAAAGCGCGGGGCGGCGGCAAGATCATCAACTTCTACTCCATCGATATCGAGATCGGCGCCTGGCTGCATGGCGACTACAACACGGCGAAGTCAGCGATCGTCGGGCTGACCCGCAGCGCGGCCTCTGAATGGGGGCGCTTCAACATCCGCACCAATGCCATTGCCCCTACCGCGATGGGCGCCACCTTCCACAAACTCGCCGCAGAAAACCCAGGCTTTGCCGAAATGTCCGCTTCCATGCGTCCGTTGGGCCGCTGTGGCGAGCCTGAAGCCGACATTGGTCCGGTGGTGGTATTCCTCGCTTCGGAGATGTCGCGCTTTATCACCGGCGAGACCATTCACGTCGACGGTGGTCTGCATCTGCCTGGTTACAACTCCCGCCCCAAAGGCATTCCCGTGCGGGAATACTGATTGCCCCACCCGTTAATGTAGGAGCAGAGCTTGCTCGCGATGAACTCAAGGACGCCGCATCTCACCAGAATGTATGCGTTATTGTTAGCGACCATCGCGAGCAAGCCCGCTCCTACGAAAAGCGGCACCAGACCCAAGAAACGCGAAAGCCCGCTTCTAAGCGGGCTTTCTGTGTTGACGCGTGCCAGGTAAGAGGCGGTTACTTCTTGGACACCACGATCGATGTCGTTTCCAGATCCCAGGTGGTTTGAGTTTTACCTTCATCGCGCAGCAGATACTTCAGCACTCGACCCTGCGGATTTTTCGGCAAGCTGCTGCGAAACTCGATGTAGCGCGGCAGGGCGTAGTAGGGCACCGAATCTGTGGCCCAATGGAACAGTTGCTCCGGTTCAAGGGTCACGCCTTCATGCAACACGGCAGTAACCTTCACATCATCCTCGCCTCTATCTGACGGGACAGCGTGTACCGCCACTTCGGCTAGTGCCGGGTGAACAGCAAACGCTGCTTCCATTTCAAAGCTGGAAATGTTTTCACCCCGGCGGCGCATGTAGTCCTTCTTGCGGTCGACAAAGTAGAAGAAGCCATCATCATCGAACTTGCCAACGTCGCCGGTGTGGAACCACATATTGCGCATCAATTTCTGGGTGTCCTCCGGACGACGCCAGTAGCCCTGGAACATGATGTCCGGACGTAGCGGGCGTACCACGATTTCGCCCGCGCAGTTGGGCAGTACTTCCTGATCGAGGTCGTCGACGATTCTCACGTCAAAATCCGCAATACGTTTTCCCGACGAGCCGGGCGCGGCGTATTCCCCGGCAGCCAGCGAGGTGATGACGCAGGCTTCGGTCAGGCCATAGCCATTGCCGCCTACCAGTTTGGTACCGAAACGCTCGCGCCAGATTTTTTTGGTTTCTTCGGTGTAGGGGTTGCCACGCGCGGTATGGATCTGCCCGACGCAGCGCAGCATCGCTTCGTTATCTGGCGCCTGGGCGAGAAGGCCGCCCATGCCGCCCAGGATCGAGGCGATGGTCGCGCCCGAGCGCTCCACTTCGGGCCAGAAATTCGAGACCGAGAAACGCGGGAGAATGGCGGCGCGCGCGCCCACCAAAATGCTGGCGATGATCGATACGCACAGTGCATTCATGTGGAACAGCGGCAGCGGCGTGATGGTCACGTCATCGGCACTGGCTGGACCGGCACGCAATTGCAGGCGCGCCAGATTGCACATGAAGTTGTAGCTGATCATGCAGCCCTTGGAAGGGCCCGTGGTGCCTGAGGTGTAAATCAGACAAGCAAGGTCTGAAGGCTTCGGTTTATTGGCCAGCGGAGTCGTGTCATGGCCGCGCCATTCATCCAGTGACGCAATGCGAATCGGGCAATCAGGTACTGCCTCGAGCGCGCCGCGGTGAAGAATGTGGTGTACGTCTTGCAGTTGTTCGGCGAGCGGCGTGATGCGCGGCAGGTAGGCTGCTTCGCAGATCACCACCGAGGTGCCGGTATCGGCGATCTGATGGCGGAGAAACTCACCCTTGAGGGCGGTGTTGATCGGCACGCTCACGGCGCAGAGCTTGTTGATGGCCAGCCAGGTGGTGACGGCATCGATGTTGTTATCAAGCATTGTCAGCACGGTTTCACCGGCTTTAACACCTAGCGAGGTCAATGCATTAGCCATTTTGGTCGAGAGTGAGTCAACCTGAGAATATGTGTATAACTCTCCACTGAAATCCAGCAATATTTTGTCTGGATGCCTTGCTACCGCACGATCTAAAGCATCGATGACAGTGTCTCGTTCTCCCACTGCCCACGTCTTTGGATTTCCACTGCTGCCCATCAGTTTTCTCCTTTTAGGCGCCCATCGCTGGTTGGGCTGCCTGATTTTATTTTGAAGAGAGAATTGGATTCTAAATACAAAATGTGAAAATGTCTTTAGCAATAAGTTGAACATGTCGTGTTATTTATGCACAGATCCTGTGTTAACGTTGCGCTATCTTTACTCTCCTTGAGCCCGTCAATCCATGCCAAAAGCCGCATCCCAGAAAGCAGAAGCGCCTACGCCGGCCTCCAGAACGAAAAAAAAAGCGGTGCCTGATGCAGGGGCGAGTCCGGTTAAACCGGTCGAGCGACGTCCCGCCGCCAATGGAGGGGCAGGGGCCAAGGTCAAGCCGAATCGCCGTTCTGAAGAAACCATCGCCAACATCCTCAAAGCCACTGAAGAAGTCGTGCTGATGTCTGGCGCGGATCGTATTTCGATTCTGGATGTGTGCCAGGTGGCGGGTGTTTCGCGTGGTACCTTTTATCGCTATTTCGCCTCACAAGAAGACTTGCTGGACACTTTTTCACGGCATAAACGCGAAAGTTTTCACAGCTCGCTGTCGCAGGAACTGGGTCATATCAGTGATCCGGAAGCGCGCCTGAATGCGCTGTTTGCCTATCTCGACAACTACCTTGAGCAAAGTCGGGCTCGGCGCCTTCTGGTGGTCGCCCCTGACTATGCACTGGGCTTCTTCCGGCGGATTTTCCACGATTCGATCGTGCGCTTTCAGGATGGCCTGGGCATTGTTTTCGACGATTGGGACGAGCGCCTCGGGGTACGTCTTGACCGTGAACTGATCTGCGAAATGATCATTCGTTATGTGTTGAGCGAAATCCTGGTGCCGGAAGCAGCGGGGCGACGCTTATTCCCGGTGCGCGTGAAAAAACTGCTAGGCGCGCTGATCATGGGTTCCACCTCGCGCACCCGCCGCTGACCTTCAAGAATCACCCATCGTTCTGACAAAAGCCCCCGTATATCGGGGGCTTCGCGTTTCCGGGCGCTAGTTTTCTCACCGCTGCATTCCTCACTTTTTCGAGCTTGACTCGTGCTTTCCAACCCCTCAAAGCGTTTTAAGACTCAGGCCGAGGGCTCTGCGTCAGGCTTCTTCGCGCGCTCATAAAATAAATTGAACAGTATTTTGATTTCTGCTCAATTTAAATTTAAGCTCTGGTCTTAGCAGTGAGCCCTCGGCTTCCCCTTTTCGCGGCAATTTGATCCCGGCCACGTGAAGGCACCGCGCCAATAACCAACAAAAAAGTGCCAACTTCGAGGTACCTAGACATGCTGATCGATCTCCACGCCCACGCACCGCACCCTGGCTATTACAACCAGCACCCTCACTGGGGGCCGTTCTTTGAGCAGCACGCCGACGGCGATATCAAGCTGCGTGTAGGTGATTGGATTCTTGGGCTTGGGTCGCCAGAGCGTAAGGCTGCCGTGCGCTCCGGCAATGGTCCCAAGCTTGAGGAATATTTTGCTCGCTGGGCTGACCCGAAAGTGCGCTTGGCCGGTATGGATGCCGCAGGACAGAATCTGCAGGTGGTTTCCGTCCCATCCCATTGCTACATGTACTGGACCGAAGCCGAATTCGCCGTGCCGTTCGCCCGCACCGTCAACGAGACACTGGCGCAATACTGCTCCGCGGCCCCTGATCGCTTGATGTTCTGGGCTCACGTGCCTTTGAATGCGCCAGAAGCGGCGGCGGCTGAATTGCGCTACGCCTGCACTGTACTGGGCGCTAAAGGTCTGGTCGCTGGCGGCGCCAACTTCGGCGGCCTGGAATTCGATTCGCCGGAACTCGATGTGGTGTGGAGAACCCTCTGCGACCTGGATCTGCCGATGTTTATTCACGGCTACAACCAGTCGGTTACCTGGGGTAAGAACGCTAACGACGACCGTTACGAAACCACTGCAATCGTGGGCATGCAGTACGACGAAAGCCGTTGTTTCTGGAACCTGATTTGCGGCGGTGTGCTGGATCGCTTCCCTGACCTGAAGGTGTACATCACCCATGGTGGCGGTTATGTCCCGTACCAACTCGGTCGTCTGGCCAAGACCAACGAAAATCTCGACGTCAAATACAACAAAAAACCGCTGCTCGAGTACATGAAAAACTTCTACTTCGACGTGGAGCTGCATGAAGTGCCGATGCGCCAGGCCCTGGTCGACATCATTGGCGCGGACCATGTGCTGTACGGCAGTAACTTCGGGGGCAGCGATGCTGTGCGTCACGACCTGACCCATGGCCTGAAGTTGTCCGACGCAGACCTGCGCAAGATTCGCTATGAAAACGCCTGCCGCTTGCTGCACCTGGATCCTGCCAAGTTGGGCAAGGTAGGTGCCTGATGAAACTGGCGCGTTGTGAGTATTTTGATTCGGGCGTTTTTTGGGCGGTGGTTGATGTCGCTCAAGATCAAGTGACACCCATTTGCGGTGAGTTCAAAGACTGGGCGCCCGCGGTGGCCGCCGGACGCGGTATCAGTTCGGTACGTTTCGCCGGGCCAGCACTGCCACTCTCCAAAGTACGCCTGTTGCCACCGATTGAACCTGTCAACCGGGTGGTCGTGGCAGGCGCCAATTACGCCAAGCATTTGGTGGAGTTCGGATTGAGTGCGCCGTCCCAACCAGTAGCATTTCTCAAGGCCTATGGCGCGCTGATTGGCGCCAATGACCCTATCCGCTTTCCACCGTTGACTGAGGAACTCGATCACGAAGTTGAGCTGGTGGCGGTCATTGGCACTGACGAGATCGATCTGGAAAACCCGTTGGCTTGCGTGCTCGGTTATACCGTCGGTAACGACGTCAGTGCACGAGATCTGCAACGCAGCGGGCCGGCGGGTATAGGCATGGACCTGTTCGCGGCGAAAAGCCAGGACCAGACCACCGGTCTTGGGCCCTGGATCGTCACTAAGGACGAGTTCCCGGAAGGTTCGCCGCGGCTACGCCTGACCTTGAAAGTGAACGGCGAAGTACGTCAGGACGGCTCGACGGGGGAAATGACCTGGGATGTTGGTCAACTGATCCGCTTCGTGCAACAGCGTTCGAGTTTTGCCGGTGGTGACGTGCTATTCACCGGTTCGCCAGCGGGAGTGGGGATGGGCACCGGTCTGTTCCTCAAGGAAGGCGATGTCGTCGAAGCCAGCGTCGAGGGCATTGGCACGTTGCGCAATGTGGTCAGTAAAAAGAACCGCGCCTAATCGAGAGCCAAACATGAACGCCAATAAAGAAAAAGTAGTCGTCGTCGGTGCTGGCTTGATGGGTACCGGTATTGCACATGCGTTCGCCAGCTCCGGGTTCAACACGTTGCTGGTCGATACCAATGCCGCCTCATTGACAAATGCCAGGGCGAGCATCGAAAAGATCCTTGCCGATGGTGTGCGCCTGGGCAAAGTCAGTGACGAAAAAGCACAACAGTCACTGGCCAATCTGCTGACCTGTAGCGACCTGAGCGAAGCCGCGATTGGTGCGAACTGGCTGGTGGAGACGGTCTCCGAGCAGTTGGCGGTGAAGAAAGCGGTGCTCGCTCAAGCGGCGCCACTGCTGGCACCGGACGCGATTATCGCCACCAATACTTCGGCTCTCAGCGTGACCGAGATTGCTGCGTCGGTGGAGTGTGCAGATCGCGTGATCGGCATGCACTTCTTCAATCCTGTGCACAAAATGAAACTGGTGGAGCTTGTACGGGGTTTGGCCACCAGCGATGAGGTGGTGGCGCGCACTCGCACCCTGTGCGAGCAGATCGGCAAAACCTCCATCATCGTCAATGAATCGCCAGGACTGACCACCAGCCGCATGTCTGCGCTCTTGGGTAACGAGGCGATGTGGATGCTGCAAGAGGGGACAGCCACTGCCGAAGACATCGACACGGCGCTGCGCCTGGGCTTCAACCATCCGATGGGTCCATTGGAACTGGGTGACCTGACCGGTTGGGATACGCGGCTGTCTGTTCTGCGTTATCTGCACCAGACCTTGGGCGAAAAATTCCGGCCCTGCCCGCTGATCATCAAAATGGTCGCCGCCGGGCGACTGGGGCGCAAGTCGGGGCAGGGGGTTTACCGCTATGAAGAGGGTAAACAAGTACCGGGTTCAGGACTCAAGGCGAGTGCGCTATGAAAGACATCGTCATAGTTGATGCAGTGCGTACGCCAATCGGCAAGTTCCGTGGCAGCCTTGCCGGCGTGCGCGCCGATCACCTTGGGTCGCTGGTGCTCAGCCGCTTGCTGGAGCGGGTCGATGTGTCGCCGGCGTTGATCGACGATGTGATCTTCGGCTGTGTCACGCAAATCGGCGAACAGTCCGCCAATATTGCCCGCACAGCCTTGCTCGGTGCCGGCTGGCCAGTAACAGTCCCGGGGCTGACCATTGATCGTAAATGTGGCTCGGGTGAAGTGGCGGTGCATCTGGCCGTTGGCGCTATTGCTGCTGGAGCCGCTGATATTGTGGTGGCGGGTGGCGCAGAAAACATGAGCCGCGTGCCCATGGGCAGCAACCGCGAAATCCACGGCGAGGCGTTTGGCTGGATGGCAGCGCAGCGCTATGAACTGACCAGTCAAGGTGAGGCGGCCGAGCGTATCGCCGACAAGTGGGCGCTCAGCCGTGATGCCCTGGATGATTTCGCTTTCGCCAGTCACCAGCGTGCCGCCTCGGCGTCCGATGCCGGTTATTTCGATAATGAAATAGTGCCGGTTGCGGTCGAGGAGCTACGTGAGCAGGTGCTGACGGAGCCAGCCGCTGTATTGCGCCAGGATGAAACCATTCGTCGCGATACGTCGCGGGAAAAACTGTCGACGCTTAAAACCAGTTTTCGTCCGGACATCGGTCGCATCACGGCTGGCAACTCGTCACAGATCTCCGATGGCGCAGCGGCATTGTTGTTGATGAGTGCCGAAACCGCGAAAAAGCTCGGGCTCAGGGCGCGAGCGCGCGTTGTGGCCTTCACCACCGTCGGTTCCGATCCGACGTTGATGCTCACCGGCCCCATTGCTGCCACCCAGAAGGTGTTGGGCAAGGCAGGGCTGAGCATCAACGACATCGACTTGTTCGAAGTCAATGAAGCTTTTGCCTCCGTGCCTCTGGCGTGGATGCAGGAGACCGGTGTGCCTCACGACAAGTTGAACGTCAACGGTGGCGCTATTGCCCTCGGTCATCCATTAGGCGCCAGTGGTGCGCGATTGATGACCACCTTGTTAAACGAGCTTGAGCGCCGTGGTGCTCGTTTTGGCCTGCAAGCCATTTGCTGCGCCGGCGGCATGGGCACGGCGACCATCATCGAACGGCTCGATTGAGTTGGCACGCCTACCGCTGATTCCTCTGGAGGCCATGCCGGCTGCGTTGCAGGACGCGGTCGAGCGTGGCCAGCGCAGCCGCATGCTCAGCTCAACGACACCGGTACAGGTCTGGGCGCATCGGCCAAAGGTAGCGCTGGCCTGGTTGGGTTTGATGGAGAGCCTGCACAACGACAGTCTGCTTGATGAGCGTTTGCGCGAACTGGTGCGGCTGAAGATAGCCAGCATCACCACCTGCAAGGCCTGCCAGCTGGCGCGCAAGTCCGACTCTGTCACTGAAGAGGATATTGCGTGCATGGCGACGGACAGCGAGTACTTCACGCCGGCCGAGCGTGCCGCGCTGCGCTATGCCGAGTTGTTTGCCAGCGATTACCTGGCTATAGACGACACGCATTTCTTACGGCTCGGGGAGTTTTTCTCCGCCGCTCAGGTGGTAGAGCTTGGGCTGTACTGCGCTCTGATGTTGGCAGGTGGCCGCATGACACTGGTGCAACAGGCCTACTGACACGTCTCGCAGAATAAACAGTTGATCGAATTATTAATAAGTGTCCAATATCTTTCTATTCAGGCCTATCATTAGTCGAAAGGCATGGCCTTAAACAGGCCGACTGAAAAAATAATGACAAAAACAACGGAGACGATCATGTCCACATCGGCGCAGAACGACCTCACGAAGGCTTTTACCGACGTAGCCAGCAATTATCGCGGAACCAGCGATATCGACCTGCACGCGACCTACCGCGATATGCGCGCCAATTCGCCCGTACTGCAAGACAATTTCATGGCCCGCCTGGGCGTGCCAACGATTGCCGGCCTGGATGCCAACCGACCGACCTTTACGTTGTTCAAGTACGACGATGTCATGGCCGTCATGCGTGATGCCGGCACCTTTACCAGTGGCTTTATCGCCGAAGGGTTGGGTGCGTTTTTCGATGGGTTGATCCTGACTGCGATGGACGGTGATGCTCACAAGAGCATCCGTAATCTGCTGCAACCGGTGTTTATGCCGGAGACGGTGAATCGCTGGAAAGAAACCAGGATCGACCGGGTGATTCGCGAGGAGTACCTCAAGCCGATGGTGCCGGCAAAAGGCGCGGATCTGATGGATTTCGCTCTGTATTTCCCCATCCGGGTGATCTACTCGCTGATCGGTTTCCCCGAAGACCGCCCCGAACAGATCGAGCAGTACGCCGCCTGGGCCTTGGCAATCCTGGCAGGTCCGCAGGTCGATCCAGAAAAGGCGGCTGCTGCCCGTGGAGCCGCCATGGAGGCCGCGCAGGCTCTGTATGACGTGGTGAAAGTGGTGGTGGCTGAGCGTCGGGCCGAGGGCGCATCGGGCGATGACTTGATCAGCCGGCTGATTGGCGTCGAGTATCAGGGGCGGTCCCTGGACGATCATGAGATCGCCACCTTTGTGCGTTCGCTGTTGCCGGCGGCCAGCGAAACCACGACCCGCACGTTCGGTACCTTGATGTCCTTGCTCCTGCAGAACCCGGATGTACTGGAACGGGTGCGCAATGATCGCAGCCTGGTGAACAAGGCCATCGATGAGGCGGTGCGCTTTGAGCCGGTGGCGACCTTCAAGGTGCGTCAGGCCGCCAAAGACCTGGAGATTCGTGGTGTGCCCATCCCTAAAGGGGCGATGGTGCAATGTATCGTGACCTCCGCCAACCGCGATGAGGACGCATTCGAAAATGCCGATCAATTCGACATCGACCGAAAACCCAAACCCTCGTTTGGCTTCGGCTTCGGCCCACACATGTGTATCGGTCAGTTCGTTGCCAAAACCGAGATCAACTGCGCGTTGAATGCCATCCTCGACCTGATGCCCAACATCCGCCTCGACCCGAGCAAGCCCGGCCCGCAAATCGTCGGCGCGCAGCTGCGCGGCCCGCACTACCTGCATGTGCTGTGGGACTGATGTGTGCTTGAATTTGATTTAATATGAACACAAACAAAAAATGTGTTTAATTAAATCGAGATGTGCACTATGATTCAGGCACAACAACAAGCCCGAATGCGAAGGGGAAAACAATGAAAGTTGAAGATCTGATTCTCGTCAGTGTCGATGACCACGCGATCGAGCCGCCGAATGCTTTTGCTCGTCACATGCCCGCCCGCTTCAAGGGTCGTGAGCCGCATGTGGTCAAAAAAGGCGATCGTGATGTGTGGGTCTTCGAGGAACAGGCCACCGGCTACATGGGCCTCAACTCCGTGGTCGGTCGACCAAAAGAGGAGTACGGCATGGAGCCGCTGGGCTACGATCAAATGCGTCGTGGCACCTGGAACATCAAGGACCGCGTCGACGACATGAACGCCAACGGCGTGCTCGGCTCATTGTGCTTCCCCACCTTCCCGGGCTTTGCCGGGCAGCGTTTCCAGGTACACGCTGACCGTGACGTGTCGATGGCTGCCATCCAGGCCTACAACGACTGGCATTTGCACGATTGGTGCAACGCTGCGCCAGGCCGCTTCATTCCGTTGATGATCGTGCCGTGGTGGGACATGAAAGCCGCTGCTGCCGAAGTCGAGCGTCTGGCCAAACAGGGCGTGCACGCGCTTTCGCTGTCGGACAACCCGGCCATTCATGGCTACCCGTCGATCCACAGTGATTACTGGGACCCGCTGTGGAAAGCCTGCAGCGATAACAAGGTGGTGATCTGCTGTCATATCGGTACCGGCGTGAAAGCTCAACACGCTTCGGATTTGTCGCCTATCGACGCCTGGATCACCTCCATGCCGATTTCCATCGCCAACTCCGCCGCTGACTGGATCTGGGCGCCGATGTGGAAGAAATTCCCGGATCTGCGCATGGCGCTTTCCGAAGGCGGCATCGGCTGGATTCCTTATTTGCTGGAGCGTGCTGACTTCACCCACCGTCACCATAACGCGTGGACCAATTCCAACTTCGACGGGAAGATGCCCAGCGACATCTTCAACAAGCACTTCATCACCTGCTTCATCGAAGATAATTTTGGTCTGAAGAACCTCGATTACTTGAACGCCGAGATGGTTACGTGGGAAAGCGATTACCCGCACTCCGACTGCACTTGGCCGAACTCGCCGGAGACCGCTTGGGAAGGGTTGCAGCATCTGCCCAAGGAGATGATCGACAAGGTCACTCACCTGAACGCCATGCGTGAGTTTTCCTTTGATCCGTTCTCCATCCATGGTCGGGAAAACTGCACGGTCGGCGCGCTGCGGGCTCAGGCCACGCACGTCAGCATCGAGCCAGCCCTGGGCTTGGGTGGTGCCGATCACGGTCGCCACGACAACAAGCCGGTGACCTCCGGCGACATCAATGCGATGTTCGCCGAGGCTGACGCGCAAACCGCGTTGTAAGTTGCCGCTGTTCCTACAGTCGCCGGCCAACGGCGACTGTGGAGCGGTTGCCGTTCTGTGGTCGCTTCGTTCGAAGCGATTGCGCCTGTGTTCAGCGTTAGAGAGCGCATATGGCCATCAGTCAATTTTCCTACAGCAATATTCCTCCCGAGGCGGAAGCGCTTCGCACCGAAGTGCGGGCGTTCATTCTCGACACACTGGCCGATTACCCACCCACCTTGAGTGCGCAGTCCTGGATGGGCTTCGACGCTGAATTCAGCAAGAAACTCGGCGCGCGAGGCTGGGTCGGCATGGCCTTGCCCAAAGCCTACGGCGGTGGCGAGGCGGGTCCTTTTGCACGCTACGTGATCATTGAAGAATTGCTGGCCGCCGGTGCGCCGGTATCGGCCCACTGGATCGCCGACCGGCAAAGCGGGCCGCTGATCAATCGATTCGGTACCGAGCAACAAAAACAGCATTACCTGCCGGCCATTTGCCGGGGTGAAAGCTACTTCTGCATTGGCATGAGCGAGCCCAATTCCGGCTCGGACCTGGCTTCGATCAAAAGCACTGCGGCACGTGAGGGCGATAGCTGGCTGGTCAATGGCCAGAAGGTCTGGACCACTAATGCCCACCATTCGCAGTACATGATTGCCCTGGTGCGTACCGGTGAGAAACAAGCGGCCCGGCATGAGGGCATGTCGCAATTTATCGTCGATCTGAGCCTGCCCGGCATCACCATCCGACCCATTCGCGACCTGGCCGGTGGCGAGCACTTCAACGAAGTGTTTTTCGACAATGTGCGGCTGCCCGCCGACGCCTTGATCGGCACTGAAGGCAAAGGATGGGACCAGGTAACCGCCGAACTGGCCTTCGAGCGCAGCGGACCTGAGCGCTTCCTCAGTTGCATGGCATTGTTGAAAACTCTGATTGACGCAGTGGGCAAGACACCCAATGCGCTACAGGCGCGGGAGATCGGGCGCCTTTCGGCCAAGTTGCTGACACTGCGCAATATGTCGTTGTCGGTCACGGCACAGCTGGCTGCGGGTGAGCATCCAGCCTGGGCGGCTTCCTGCGTGAAGGACCTCGGCAATGCCTTTGAGCAGGAAATTCCCGAGGTTGCCCAGCTGTTGCTGGAAACCGAACCACGGCAAGACGGCGGCAGCGAACATGCACGCGTGCTGGCCTACCTGACTCAGATGGCGCCCTCATTCTCACTGCGCGGGGGCACTCGTGAAATTCTACGCGGCATCATTGCCCGCGGCTTGGGGTTGCGATAATGCGCGAGATATTTGAAACGACGATTGAACGCCTGTTTGCCGATTTGGCGACGCCGGCTTATGTGATGGGTTGTGAAGGCGGCGAATGGCCGGCCGAGTTATGGGCTGCGCTGGACGAGTCGGGCTTTACCCAGGCGGGTGTCACCGAAGCGCTGGGAGGCGCTGAAGCCAGTTGGGCCGATATGTATGTGCTGGTCCGTGCCGCCGGGCGGTTTTCAGTGCCCGCACCATTGGGTGAGGCCTTGCTCGCCAACTGGCTGCTGAGCAAGGCCGGTCTGGAAGGGCAGGGAGGCGCCCTGAGCATGGCAGCTAACGCCAATATAGTACTCGATGGCGAGCGCGTTTATGGCACCGCCTATTCCGTCCCTTGGGGGCGCAATGTTGAAGCGTTTGTCGCCATCGCCAATAGCGCAACAGGCATTCCGCATGTGGTGTTGCTTGAGCGCAGTGCCGCCAGCGAGCTCACGCTGAGCCTGAATGTCGCGGGCGAACCACGGGATGACCTGGGGTTCACCAGCGCCCAGGTACTGGCGCAAGCGCCGCTGCCCAGCGGGCTCGACGCCAATGTCCTGGAACTGGGCGGCGCGATGCTGCGCGCGGCGCAGACTGCCGGGGCATTGCACGCGCTATTGGACATGACCGCCAACTACGCCGGCGAACGCAAACAGTTCGGGAAGGCCATTGGTTCGTTCCAGGCCATTCAACAGCAATTGGCGGTATTCGCTGAACAGGCCGCCGCCGCCGGCATCGCCGCCGAGGCCGCCTTTGCAGAATCCCGTTCCGGACTCGCCGCGCTGACCATTGCTGCCGCAAAAATCAGCACGGCAGAAGCGGCCAGTGTTGGCGCCGGCATTGCCCATTCGGTGCATGGAGCCATTGGCTTTACCGAGGAATATCCCCTGCATTTACTCACACGAAGGTTGTGGGCGTGGCGCAGCGAATTCGGTTCGGCCAGCGTTTGGAGTCAACGTCTGGGCGTCCGGGTTTGTCAGGGGGGCAGCGATGGATACTGGCCGTTGCTGACCAGCCATGGCCAACAACCCTTAATCTGTCCTGCGAGTAATCCGGCATGAGCCCGTTTCTTCAGATCGAGCGCGAGGGCGGTATCGTCACTGTGCGCATGAACCATCCCGATACCCGCAATGCCCTGACGACGCCCGAGCAGATTCAGGAGTTTGTCGATCTCTGCGCCGAACTGCGCCGCGACAAGTCGGCGCGGGTGATGGTGCTCACGGGCAATGGCAGCGCGTTCTGTGCTGGCGGCAACGTCAAGGATATGCACGAGCGCGGCGGCATCTTCGCCGGCTCGCCCTATGAACTGCGCAATACCTACCGCGATGGCATTCAGCGTATTCCCTTGGCGATTTACGAGCTGGATATTCCGGTGATCGCTGCGGTGAACGGCCCGGCGATTGGCGCCGGCCTCGATCTGGCCTGCATGTGCGACATCCGTCTGGCGGCGCCCAAGGCGATCTTCGCCGAGAGTTTTGTGCGCCTGGGCATTGTTCCGGGTGACGGCGGCGCCTGGCTGTTGCCGCGCATCATCGGCATTCCGAAAGCCAGTCTTATGGCGTTTACCGGTGACGCTATCGATGCTGCAAAAGCGCTGGAATGGGGCCTGGTAGAGCAAGTCTGCACCCACGAAACGCTCCAGTCGCAAGCGCAAGCACTGGCACGGAGGATCGCCAGCAACCCGGGTCATGCGTTGCGCCTGTGCAAGCGCCTGCTACGCGAAGGCCAACATATGCGACTCGATTCGCTGCTGGAATTGTCTGCGGCGTATCAGGCGCTGGCGCATCACACCGAAGACCATCAAGAGGCGGTGGCGGCTTTTGTCGACAAGCGCGATCCCGATTATCAGGACCGCTGATCACCCATTGCCCACAACAAGAATCGATCTGGAGTAAGCAAGATGCGTGGCGTATTTCGAGAAGACCACAACATGTTCCGTGATCAGGCCCGCCGTTTCGTCGACCGCGAAATCGTGCCCTACCTGCATGAGTGGGAAAAGAACGGCATCGTTCCCAAGGAAGTCTGGCTCAAGGCCGGAGAGAACGGATTGTTATGCTCCACGGTGCCCGAAGAATATGGCGGTCCTGGAGGCGACTTCGGTCACTCTGCGGTGATGATCGAAGAGCTGGCGCGAGCCAATGCCACCGCCGTGGGTTTCACCACCCACTCGGAAATCGTGACGCCTTATATCGTGGCCTACGGCAGCGAAGAGCAGAAGCAGCAATGGCTACCGCGTATGGTCAGCGGCGAATTGATTGGCGTGATCGCCATGAGCGAGCCGGGAATCGGCAGCGATCTGAGAGCCATGCGCACTTCGGCGCGGCGTGACGGTGATGACTACATCGTCAACGGCCAGAAGACCTTTATCACCAACGGCGGCAATGCTGGCCTGGTAGTCACCGCCACCAAGATTGACCCTGCGGCCAAAGAACTGACCTTGATCTGCGTCGAGGAGGGGCGTGCCGGCTTCGCCAAGGGACGTCTGTTGGAAAAGATCGGCCTGAAAGGGCAAGACACCGCCGAACTGTTTTTTGATGAAGTCCGGGTGCCTGTCGGCAATCGATTGGGCGAGGAGGGCATGGGGTTCAAATACCTGACTCATCAACTGGCCTGGGAACGCTTGATTATCGCGATCCGCGCCGCTCAATCGATCGACACGTTGCTGGAAGAAACCATCGGTTACACCCGTGAGCGCAAGGTCTTCGGCAAACCGGTTCTCGACTTCCAGAACACCCGTTTCAAACTGGCTGAAGCCAAGGCCCAGGCCACCATGTTGCGGGTGTTCGTCGACGATTGCCTGGCCAAGGTGATGCGCGGTGAATTGACGCCTGAAATCGCCGCGATGGCCAAACTGCTGGGTTCGGAAATGCAGGGCAAACTGCTTGATGAGTTCCTGCAACTGCACGGCGGTTACGGCTTCATGAGCGAATACAAGATCAGCCGTGCCTGGGTAGATGCTCGCGTTGCCCGGATCTACGGCGGCACTTCGGAAATCATGAAAGAAATTATCGGCCGTACCCTTTGAAGTACTACCGCATGAGGCAGTCAGATGAGTAACTCCCTTTACGACATTCCTTTGAAACAGATTGATGGAAGCTCCAGCAGCCTTGGCGACTATCGGGGCAAAGTCCTGCTGGTGGTCAACGTTGCTTCAAAATGCGGCCTGACCCCGCAATATGAGGGGCTGGAAAAGCTGTACCAAAGTAAAAAATCCCAGGGGCTTGAAGTGCTGGGTTTCCCTGCCAATAACTTCAAGGAACAGGAGCCGGGTAGCGACGCAGAAATCGTTGAGTTCTGTTCGGTGAACTATGACATTCATTTTCCGTTGTTCTCGAAAATCTCGGTTGTCGGCGCGGATCGGCACGCTCTCTACACCGAACTGACGACCTCGCAACCTGAAGCCATCGGTGAAGGCCCGTTCCGTGAGCGGCTGAAGGGATATGGCATCGAGTCCGCCAGCACCACTGACGTGCTGTGGAATTTCGAAAAATTTCTGATCGATCGTCACGGCACGGTGGTCGCTCGTTTCGCTCCGGACGTTGCAGCGGATGATCCTCGGTTGCTTGATGCGATAAATACGCAGCTGGCCAAAGAGGCGTAAGCGGTGCAGACAGTCGATACAGTGAGTGCACTTCGCGCGCTGGTAACCCGCGCGCGCAGTGAAAATAAGAAAGTCGCCCTGGTGGCAACCATGGGCAATTTGCATGACGGTCATATTGCCTTGGTCCATTGGGCCAAGCAGCGAGCTGACTATGTCGTCGCCAGCATCTTCGTCAATCCACTCCAGTTCGGGGCGAATGAGGATCTGGCCAACTATCCCCGGACACCCGATGCGGATCGAGAGAGATTGGTCAACGCTGGCTGTGATGCGCTGTTTGCCCCTGCTGTCGAACAGATCTATCCCGAAGGAATGCTCAACCAGGCCATTGTCAGTGTGCCAAAAGTATCTGAAGGCCTGTGCGGTGCGGCGCGCCCAGGTCACTTCGATGGCATGGCCACAGTCGTCGTCAAATTGCTGAATATTGTTCAGCCCGACGTAGCGGTTTTCGGGGAGAAGGACTATCAACAGCTGGCAGTCATTCGTTCGATGGTCAGGGATCTCAATATGACGATCGACATTGTCGCTGCTCCGACCATTCGTGCCGCCGATGGTTTGGCATTATCGTCCCGTAACGGTTATCTGAGCGATCGAGAACGTGCAGTTGCCCCGGTTCTTCATGCATGCCTGCAACACATGGCGGCGTCTATCCAGGTTGAGAAGCGGGTGGCTGAGCGCCAGTTGATTGAATGTCATCAACGTATAAGCGACGCCGGTTTTCAGCTGGAATACTTTGAAGTCAGGAATGCCCGGAATTTAAATCCTGTGACAAGCACCGATACTCATTTTGTGATTCTGGTGGCGGCGCGCATCGGTAAAACGCGGCTTATCGACAATCTGACGGTGGACCTTCGCCTGGGTGACTAAATCAACCATCACGGACCGCATGACCAGGCAGCCCCCATGGTTGCTCCTGTCCATTGTGAAAACAGAAAGATCACCAGAGGAATAACAACAATGGGCCTTTATCGAGCTTTCGCTGTGCTTTGCCTGTGTTTTGTCTCTCTTGTCGGCGTTGCTCAGCAAGCCCCAGCGGAGGCCTATGGTGCCGACACCCAGCGTGCCAAAGCCTTGCTGGCAAAAGCTGTCGCCGAGTACAAAGCCAGGGGCGACACAGCGTTGGCCGAGTTCAGCCGGCAGGGGGCCTATGTCGATGGTGAGCTGTACATCTACGTGGTAGATACCTCCGGTGTGATGCTTGCGAGCGGCGGGCCTTCAGTTTCACTGGTCGGCAAACCGGTGGTCAGTTTCCTGGACGACGACCTCAAAGCTGTATTCCAGCAAGCCATTTCACAGCCGGATGACGGCGTTGTGCATAGCGCCGAATACCGCTGGTGGAACTGGCAACACGCCAAGGTCGAGCGCAAACGGGTGTTCTATCAGCGTGTGCAGGATCGGGTGATCTCCGTGGGTTACTACATGCCACGGTCCAGCCCGGAACAGGCACAACAACTGCTGCGCCAAATCTCGAAGCAAGTTTCCAACGACTCTAAAACCACCTTCGGCCTCATTAATCAGCACGATAAACAGCTCACCCGGGATGATCTTTATGCCTTTGTGGTGGACCTGAAAACCCAGCGGTTTGTCGCTCACGGTTTTTCGCCCCGGCTGATCGGCACCGACTTCAAGTCATTGCGCTCAACCGACGGCAAGCCTATTGGCGAGGATATTCTCAAGCAGATGAGCGCTCATGAAACAGGGGAGATCAGCTATCAGTGGCGCAACCCTATGACCGGGCAGAATGAACACAAGAGGACTTTTCTGCAGCGGGTGAACGGGTACGTCGTCGCCGTGGGCTGCTATGCAATCAAGTGATCAATGATGGGTGATATCGATGTTTTGAGCCGTGGCAGCGACAAGGCAATCCGTAGTGAATGGTTGATTCTGTCCATTATCAGCTTCAACTTTATCTCGTACGTATGCAGTGGCTTGCCGCTTGCTGTGTTGCCGGGCTACGTCCTCAATGACCTGGGCCTTACCTCGGTTTTCGCGGGTGTGGTGATCAGCTCTCAGTACCTGGCGACGCTCCTGACCCGCCCCTTGGCCGGTGGCGTGGCCGATCGCCTGGGTGCCAAATACGCGGTGGTCTGTGGGTTCAGTGGCTTGATGTTGAGCGGCACCCTGACTGCGCTCGCCATTATCCTGCACACCCCACCCTGGTTGAGCCTGACGCTATTACTGCTGGGGAGGTTGGTGTTGGGGGCGTCCACGGCCATGATTTCCACGCCCTGCTGCACTTGGGCCATCGGGTTATGTGGTGCCCCTCGGGCAGCACAGGTCCTGTCGTGGAACGGAATAGCGGCTTACGGCGGTACGGCTGTTGGCGCGCCACTGGGCGTGCTTCTGCATAATTCGTTGGGTATCGCCAGTGTGGGGCTGAGCACCGTGTTGCTTGGCCTGATGTTCCTGCTTTTGGCTCTGGGCAAGCGGTCAGCTCCATTAGTGACAGGCGCCCGTCTGGCATTTTATCGAGTCCTGTTCGCCGTCATGCCAAATGGCCTGGTCCTGGTTTGCAGCTCGGTGGGATTTGGCGGGCTGACGGCGTTCATCGCACTGTACTTCGACAGTCTGGGCTGGGATCACTCCGCCTACTGTCTAAGTGGCTTCGGGGCAGGTTTTATCGTTGCCCGATTATCGTCGCCGGGAATACTGCAGCGATTCAGAGGGTACAAGGTGGTGGGCGGCTGCCTGCTTGTACAGACCTTGGGCATGCTGCTGATATGGCTCGCGCCGTCTCCTGCGCTGGCCATTGCCGGCGGGGCGTTGACCGGGATAGGAGTGTCATGGGTTTATCCGGGGCTAGGCGTGGAGACATTGGCGAACACTCCGGCCGCGAACCGTAACTCGGCGCTCAGTGCCCTTTCAATATTTTTTGACATTGCAGTGGGGATCGCCGGCCCGGTGATGGGCCTGGTTGCCTCAGGTTTTGGCTATGCTGCGATATTTCTCTGTGCTGCACTGATGTCAGCAGGCGGGTTTCTAGTGGTGCTCTGCCTATGTTGGCGGATGGGCCGCATACGCGATTGATACTGCTTGCTTAATGGCATCCCTCTGTTTGACATGACTGATGCGCAAGTAAGCCCTTCGACGATCTGAGAGCGTAGCGATCCGCAGGCTTCCTGTTCGCTGCCTGCCTGGCCGACGATGTGATCGACTGGACGCCATGCCATAATGGAAAGCCCTCTCGATTTTGAAGACCATGACAGACTCACAGGCATCCGCATCCCCGAGATCCAAACGTCGTCCACAACAGATGCGTGGCCATGAGCGTGTTGAGATGATTCTGGATGCATGTGCACGCCTCATGGTGGGGAAAGGAGTGCTCAGTCTGACCATGCATGGTATTGCCAAGGACGCGGGTACTTCCATTGGGTCGCTTTATCATTTTTTTAGGGATAAGGAGGAGGTACTGAGCGCATTGGGCCGTCGTCATATTGATGCGCTAGGCAAAATTGCCAGTGAGCTTCTTCTTATTGAACCCGCCACCTGGATTGGATTTAGTACGGCGGATACAGTTAAACATTTAGTACTTCCATTGCTGGAGTATGTTGAGAAAAATCCTGATTTTCTGCATATGATCAGCCCGAATTTCTCTGCTGGCCAGCTTCAGGCTTCTGATTTACAGGTACAGCTCAAAGAAATTTATAGTCATGTTGTTATGTTGCGCATTCCTAATGTCAGTACTGAAATGTGTGAAGTGTATGCGGTTGCAATGTTGGCGTTACCTGCTGGTCTTTGTCGCGCAGCATTTGAAAATGATAATTTTAAAAGTTTGCTTATTCTAAACGAGGCGCCACGCGCCTTGGTTGCATACCTTGATGCAATAGAAAAGCAGGGCGCTTGATGAGATGGTCACCCCTGTAAAATCTAAACTTTTGCAGGATGTTCTGTAGGAGGCCATTGCCTCGATTCACTGTTCCAGCGAGGTGGCAGTGACCAGGACTGGGTAATGCTTGATCTGCAAGCGTGTTGCGATGCTGTTGCCATTGAGCGGGAGAATAGTGATCCCGGGAGCGGCTGCCCGAATCCGAGCCAGAGCTTTTACATCAGCCACTTCGACAGCCAGGCCAACCGTACCCAGCTCGCGCAGGACTGTGACCCGTTCCTGCAGCCAAGCCAGTGACTTTGGATCGTCACCCACCAGAAAGAAGGGCGGCAGGCCAGGCATGTCCAGGGTTCGAGGTGTGATCTTGCCTGGGCTCAACCGAGAACTGCTGATGGGTAGCATCCAGGCCTCATCAGATAGCAGGGAGACCTCGGCATGGAAAAGTCCGTTAGGTCGCCCTCCATTCATCTGAGCATCGAATACTCGAAGAGCGGTTTGAGCGAAGTCGCTGGACAGATCCTCGACAACTGTCACTTCTGCTCGGGCGAAGGGTGTCAGTATCAGAATGAGACAAGAGGTGAGGGGGATTTGCTTCATGGTGATGGGACCTGTTCGACCGCGGTGTTCATTGCTGGGACCCTGTTCATTTTTCCGGCACCCATCCCCCTCCAAGCGCCTGATACAGAGAAATCATGTTATTAAGCTGGTTCTCCCGAATCTGAATGGCTGACAATTCGGTGTTAAACAAATTGCGCTGAGCGTCCAGTACTTCAAGGTACGAAGAGTAGCCCCCTTGGTAACGATCCCTGGCGATTTCCAGTGAGCGAGCCAAGGTAACCCGGCGCGCATGCACTCGCGTTATCTGCTCCTCGAGGCGTTTGACGCCAGATAATGAATTTTCAACTTCACCAAAAGCTTTGAGCGCAGTGGCCCTGTACGAATAAGCCGCTTGATCGCGTTGGGCGGTGGCGACCCCGACTTGGGCTTCGAGTCGACCAGCGCTATAAATCGGTGCCAAGACGCTGGCCCCCAGATCCCAAACTTTGACTGGATCGAAATCCAAGGCATTTACATACAACCGTCCTATGCCACCCGACAGTTGCACTTGGGGGAGGAATTCGTCACGCCGTGCATCCAGGTTCAGGTCAGTAGCGGCGACCAACTGTTCGGCCTGCTGTATATCAGGGCGCCTGCGCAGCAATTGCGCGGGCAAGAGTCCTGGCACCGTGGGCGGTGTAAGGGTTTGAAACTCTCGTCCCCGGTGTACATCGCCAGGCAGCGTGCCGGTTAATAAACGAATGGCGTTCTCTTGCTGACGGATAGCCTGCTCAAGTTCGGGGATCATCTGTGCGGCAGATTCGTACTCAGACTGCGCCTGGGTAAGTTCCAGTTGCGAGGTGTAGCCTTCGTTTGCCCGATCCTCAGCGACACGCAATGCGTCACGGCGTGATTGTGCGGTATCTCGGGTAACCTTCAACTGGGTGTCCAGGGACAGCAATGAAATGTAGGCACGCACGGTGGTACTGGCCACGGACAGGCGAATGTTATCCCTGTCAGACTGGCTTGCCTGATAGCTCATCTGCGCCGCGTTTTCCAAGGTGCGCAGGCGGCCCCAGAGGTCCAGTTCATAAGACGCCTGCAGCTCCGGTTGTATGGACCGCGTATGGGTGATGCCGGTAGTCCCCAAATTGCGATTGGTTTGTCCGCCGACCGAACCGTCCAGAGTCGGCAACAGCGCTGAGTGGGACAGCCTGATCTGCTGGCGGGCTTCTTCAACTCTGGATATGGCCTCTAGAATGTCAGTGTTATGGGCCAGAGCAGCCTCAACCAGGTCATTAATCGCTGGTTCATCGAACGTTTGCCACCACGTGCCGGATATCGGTGCGGGGACTCCGATGGGTGCGCGCCAGGCCGCCGGGGCAAATACTTTGGCCTCCTGGGGTGAGGCCGTTTTGACCGGGGCGCAAGCAATCAAGCCTAATGCGGCACCTAACGACATCCACCGCAGCGCACCATACGCTTTGATATTCATGGCGCCGAACTCCGCTTCGAGGTGTCGCTGGTATCGACATGGGTGATCACCGACATGCCTGGACGCAGCCGGTGTAACAAGGGTTGCTCTGGATCCAGGACTATTCGAACGGGAATGCGTTGTGCAACTTTAGTAAAGTTGCCTGTTGCGTTGTCCGGACGCAGGACGCTGAATTCCGAGCCGGTGGCTGGGGCCAAACGTTCGAGTCGCCCCGTCAGACGTGCGCCGTCCAGTGCGTCCACATCAAGGCTGACAGGTTGGCCCACTAGCATATGGTGAATCTGGGTTTCTTTATAATTGGCGATCACCCACAGTTGTTCCGGCACCAGGTAGAGCAGCTGCGAGCCCGCCGATACATACTGGCCAAGACGCACCGATACCTCGCTGAGAACGCCGTCGCGCGGCGCCCTGATCTGTGTATTGTCCAAATCGATCTCAGCCAGATGAAGAGCCGCTTGTGCGGTTCTGACCTGCGCCTGGAGCACCCCTCGTGACACACGGGTGGACTTGACGGTCTCTTCTGCAATGTTGATGGCGGCTCGCGCTTTTTTGACGTTCGCACTGGCGGCCCGAGCGGTCGCGCGAATCTGGTCGCGTTCACGTACAGAGACCGACCCACGAGAGGCCAACTCGTTGACCCGCAGTTCGTCGGCCTGCGCACGGGCGTATTCTGCTTGCGCCGAATAGAGTTCCGCCCCTCGAGAGGTGAGTGTCGCCTGGTCTGACGCCTGGGTTTGCACAGAGTTGTCCAGCTCTGCCTTCCGAGCATCAAGGTCGGCCTGTGCTTGCTCGACTCGCTGGCGATAAATCCGATCATCGATTTGCAACAGGGTCTGGCCTCGACGCACAGCCTCGAAGTCGCGCACCAATACCTTCGCGACATAACCGTTGACCTGAGGTGCCATGACCGTTATCTGTCCCCGGACATAGGCGTTTTCAGTGGTGGTGATGGCGCTGTTGAAAGGCCAGAATTGCCAAGCGTAAAGAATCGCCAGAATACCCGCCAAAGCCACACCAATCATTATGAAAACCGTACCCCGTCGGGGCTTTATGATTTTTGGCGGGTCCTGGGCCGCACTGCCAGTATCTGGCACCGAGGTGGAGTCTTGCGTCGCTGGATTCTGCGGGTTGGGCTGTCCGTTTCCGGATTTGTCATTTCGGGTCATAAGAGGGTCACACAGTCACGGGAAGGGTAATGTCGGGCTTGGGCTGTTCGGCCTTCTTTGCCGCCCGTGCGGCACGCACGGTATGAAATAGCGACCAACTCAAGAAGCTGATGGTCAGCAAGCCGATAACACGAAAGACGTCATTGAATGCCAGCACATTGGCTTCACGGCTGGCTGTCTGGCTCAGTTGCGAGATGCCTTGGGCCTTACGTAGAACAGGGTCGGTCTGGGTCGCGCTGTAGATCTGGTTCTGGATCTGCAACCGCTGAGCCACCACTGGGTTGGTCGGGTCGAGATGGCCATTGATCTGGCTCGAATGGAATTTTTCGCGCATCACCTGGAAAGAGCCGAAAGCAGCGGGGCCCGCCAACCCACCTATGCTTTGGGTGAGAGAGAACAGCACGGCAAAACTGACCATGTACTGCGGCCCGTTTTTCAAGGCGCTCATTACGCCAATCAGCATCAGCGGCCCCATGAACATCCCGGCTGCAAACGAGAGCAGTCCCTGGCTGAGGAACATATCGTGTGGACGCGTCAGATTGGTTGCGTCGGCGTCCATGAAGCTACCCAGGCCTATCAGGACGATGGACGTCAGGATCTGCGGAATCACCGCCTTCTGACTGAACGTCAGAGCGCTGGTGCACATACCTCCCAGCAAACCTGCAAGCATGACTGCATACAACGAATGCAGTTGGTCTGCGCCCATACCAAGTGTCTGTAGTAGTCCGACGGCGCCGAAGTTCTGTTCTGAGAGGATGAAGCGCAACATCATTGCGCCCATGGCGAAACGCAAAGTCTCCAATGATCCCAGCCAGCGAGTTTGCAGCAATGGGTTCTTGCGGTTGTACTCGATGATGAAGGCAGCGGTCAGCAAAATGACCGATGCGAGCAGCGCATACCCCATCCATGGCTGGCTGTTCCACCATTGCACGCGGCCCTGGGCCAGCACCGCAGCTATCAATGCCAGCCCCGGAGCAAGTAGCGCGAAGGTTACGAAGTCCAGCGATTCAAAGATTTTGATCCGCTCTCCCGGAGGCAGTTTGAGAACGACGACGGCGGAGAGACTGCACAGCGCCAGGCCTGCTTCAAAGACGTACAGTCGATGCCACTCGCCCAAGTCCAGCAGCGCCGGGGAAAGAAGCCATGCCAACGGCGTCGCCAGTTGCGAAATACCAATTCCCAGCACCAGAGCACGGCCCATGTCTGCTTTTTTGAAAGCCTGGAGCATGTAGAGAACGGCCAGCGTGCTCACCGTCGCGCCGGCAAAGCCGCTAGCTGCTCTTACAAACACCGCCATTGCGAAGCCTTCGACAAAGACATGAGCGACCGTCAGCAAGACGTAGATCGACAGACCTATTTCGGCGAATCGACGCAGCCCGTACTGTTGACGAAACTTGATCAGCACCAGCGACGTTGAAATATTCACCATCAAGTAGGCTGCGGGCAGCCACGCGCCTTCGCTTGGTGTGAGTCCCAGGTGGCCTTGAACGTTGGCCAGGTTTGCACTGATCAGCGCGTTTCCTAGCCCGCCAGTGATGCCTAACAGGACTGCAACCAACGCAAACGCCACGCGCAATGGCGGGCTGTGCGATGGCGTCGATGGCGATCCTGGCATGGACGGACGTTCATGCGGTTCCCATTTGGGAATCGGTTCCAAATATTCAGGCAAACGGGGCATCTCGTTCAGATCGGAGGAGGGGTGGGGTTTAAGACCCATTACGCGGATTACTAGACCATATCGTCTAGTATTGGTTCATTCTCAGAAAGCGAGGTCGGTTATAAACTTGATTCCGCCCTTACTGCGCGCATCTGCCGCAGCAGTCCACATGTGCTTCGCAAAAGGCTCCTGGCCGATGCGCCAGTCCGGTCGCCAGCAAATTGAGCGCACGCTAAGATCGCCTGCAAACGTTTCGACGCCGTCGAGGCAACTTCACGGGGCTCTGCAGTGAACATCGACACCCGCATCAAATTCCGTCACCTCGTATGCTTTCTTGAAATGGCTCGTCAGGGCAGCCTGGCGCAGGCGGCGGATATCTTGGCAGTGAGTCAGCCAGCGATGTCGAAGACGCTCAAGGAACTGGAGGCACTGCTGGCGACAAGCCTTTTTATGCGCAGTAAAAGTGGCGTGAGCCTGACCGAGGCCGGGGTCGCCTTTTTGCGTTATGCCGGGCCTTCGGTGCAGGCGCTGCGTGATGGGGTGAATACCTTGCGTGGTGGCGAATATGCGTCGGGCAGGGTGCGACTCGGGGTGTTGTCGACGGTGGAAAGCTTGCTGGTACCTGAGGTTGCGCGGCGTTTGCACGAGCGCCATTCAGCGCTGATGGTGAGTGTGGTGACCGGGCCGAGCGCGTATTTGTTGTCGCAGTTGCGGGTGGGCGATGTCGATCTGGTGGTCGGTCGTATGAGCCAACAAAAAACCGCTGCCACTCTCACATGGCGGCAGCGGCTTTCAGGTGTTACTGGTTTACTTGCTCTCAGGCAGCGCGTAAGCGATCACATAATCGCCGCGATCGGCTGACTGGCGCGCACCACCCGCGGTGATGACAATGTACTGCTTGCCTGTTTTCGGCGACACAAACGTCATCGGGCCACCTTGGCTGCCCACGGGCAGCCGGGCTTTCCAGGCCTCTTCTCCGTTGGCGGAGTTGAAAGCGCGCAGGTAGTAGTCCTGTGTACCGGCGATGAATACCAAACCGCCTTGAGTGGAGAGTGTACCGCCCAGCGTCGGCATGCCGATCGGCAAGGCCAAATGCATCTTGATACTGTCCTGGACGGTGCCAACCGGCACTTGCCACGCGACTTTCCGGGTTTTCATGTCGATCGCGGTCAGTGTGCCAAAGGGCGGTGCCTGGCAAGGGATACCGGCGACAGACAGAAATCGATTCTTGTTCACGGCATACGGGGTGCCTTTGAGCGGTACCGCGCCTATGCCGGTGTTTAGCGCTTCGCCGCCGGAAGAGGTCTTGGCATCTTTCTGCTGCGGCACCATCTGGATCCACAGGCCCAGACGCATGTCGTTGACGAAGATGAAACCGTGTACCGGATCAGTCGAGATACCGCCCCAGTTCATGCCGCCCGGCGAACCCGGGAAGCTCAGCGAGATATCGGTGCCTGGTGCGGTGTACAGCCCGTCGTAACGCATTTTCTTGAACGAGATACGGCAGAGCAGTTGATCGAACGGCGTCGCCCCCCACATGTCCGACTCGGTCAGCGTTTGCGCGCCGATCTCTGGCATGCCCACCGATTTTGGTTTGTTCAGAGACAGACCGAATGACATCCAGCACCTTGCCAATGTCCCTGGTCTGGCTCGCCAGTCGCTGGATAATTTCGCCCGTGCTTTGCACGTCGGTGTTCATTGAATCGATCTCGGTCCTTACTCGCCGAACCTGTTCACGGCTTTCATTGGCTAGACGATTTGATGCCGTTGCAGCCTCGGAAGTGGACACCGCGTTACGTGATACCTCCTCAACCGCCGATGTCATTTCGGTGACTGCGGTTACGGCCATCTCAAGCTCGGCATGCTGTTGTTGCAAATCGCGTGAACTCTCCCGAGTGATACCGTTGAGGTTGTGCGCAGCGTCAGAGACGAGCGCTGCTGTATTGCTGAGCTGGGAAAGTGTGTTGCGCTGGTTTTTTTGCATGTTCGCCAACGAGGCAAACAGTTGACCAATCTCGTTGCGACTGACAGCTGTTATCGGCTAGCTGAGGTCCCCGCGTGCCATTTCATTGAAGCGCTCACCGGCTTGGCGTAAAGGCAGCAGTACTCGATTTGAAATGAACACCCTACAAGCGATCGCGAGCAAAAGCGTCAGGACTAACAGAGCGCCGGTGGCGAGTTGTGCCTGATGGATGCGCTGGCGGGAATCAGCCATGGTCTGCGCGATATGAGATGTGATGAGCGCCGTAAACGCATCACGAACTTGCCCATAACGTTGACCGAGCGTCTTGGCGCTGTCATTCATCCTTGAGTATTCGACCAAGTCTCCTAGTCGGGTGCTATTGATTTGTTGCTGCACGACCTTGGCGTATTCAGAGACACTTGTTCCAGCTCGCGCCCGGCGGCAATCAATTGCGGGGCGGTCAGTGTGGGGATGATTTCGCTGATCAGCTTTTGGGCGTTGTTCAGACGCTCCTTGGCGGCAGCGGCGCCTTGATCGGCCGATTCGGTGCGCCCGCCAGTCGATCAAGCAATGAGCTGTGGCTGGTAGCGCTGGCTCGCGTCACCCAAATCGCAGCATTGTCGAGCTTGTCCAGCTGAACCGCCGTCAGCAGGTTAAGGTCCCTAATTTGTTCATCGCTTGTTTGAGCTCCGTAAAACCCGTTGAGACTGGCAAGCAGCAAAGCGAACACAAAAGCGATCAGTACGCCGATCATGCCAGTCCGGACTTTCAAATGAGTCAACATTGTCCCGTGCTCCTGCACAGTTGTTTTAATTGTTCGGGATGTCGCTTAAACAGACCTGCGGATGCAGATTTCACGGCTGCGGTGCATTTATTTAGACAGGCGGGCCTTCAGCGCCGCGTTCACCACGTAAGCGTTGGCCATGTCCCATGACTGGGATGGATAGCCAGGTCGACGCTCAACCACGTGCAGGCAAAATCCATCGGTACCGACCGGAACGAAGGCTTGTAAGAGCTCGCCATCACCTTGCCGGTCATAGGCAGCGTTTAGTTTGCGCAAGCTGTTGGTCTTATCCTCGCTCAGGGAGAAGCGGGCACGCAGGTCGTCGTAGTAATGAGCCGACAGAACCAGTGGCGGCTGACTGTCGCCGCCAATGGCCATTAGCGCTTTCTGTAGGTCTGGGACGGCAATGGTCAGGCGGGTAAAGCGGCGGTCCTTGCTGGCGTTTGCTACCAGCGTGGCACTGTGAATGGAGGTTTCCAGCTCGATGGCGCAGACATCAGTGAAGAGAGTCCTGCCACGTATCACACCCTTGGGATCGTGCTTGAGGATCGGTATCTGGCGCTGCATGGCGAAGCGTCTGCGGTACTCGGCACTGAAGGTTTCCATTTCGCCGGCCGGAACGGCCTGAGCTACTGCCTCTGTGCTCCATGGTCCAATCAAACCCAGGAGATGCTGCAACTCGTTTGCCTCAGGGGATTCGCTGATTAACGAGTAAGGAGACAATTCACGCGAAGGCTCCGGTGCTTTGAGAATTGGCGAGGAGGGTTCACCGCGAGCCAGGCGCCGCTCTTGCACACGTTCCTCTAGCCATAAAAGTGAGGCTTTGGCGCCACGTGCAGTCGACTCTGCTGGAGCGCCGCGGTATTCGTCGCTGAATATTTCCAGCGATAAAGGACCTTGGTAGCCGGTTTGTAAAACGGTATCGGTGAAGCCGACCATGTCGAATTGACCGAGTCCAGGAAGGGTTCGCAATGGCCGTGTATAGAGGGGAGGTGAACCGATCTCGAAGGGGGCATCGGACAGCTGAAAGTAGAAGATCCGCTCACCGGGGATTTCAACAATGGCGCTGTAGTCATCGTGCAGTGCCAGCGTATGGTAGCTGTCCAGAATCAGCCCGAGGTTGTGCTGATCGGCGCGTTGCACCGCCTCCCAGGCATGGCTCCAGCGATTGCAGTGAGTGCCCCACGACAACGATTCGAAACCGATTCGCAGTTGCCGCCGAGCTGCACGTTGTGCAAGTTCAGCCAGCTGATCAGCGATCAATTGGCGATCACCCAGTGCATCGGCTTGCGCGTTGGAGCAAACCCCCATCAAGTCGATGCCCAACTCTTGCATGATGTCGAATTTGTATTCCGCCCGGTCGAGGTTACGTGCCAGCTGCGCGGCCGATACGCCCTCGAAATCCCGTAAAGGCTGATAGATGTCCAGCCTCAGGTTCAATTGCAACGCAAGTTCGCGTATTTCGGCAAGGCTGAGGTCGCATTGAATCAGGTCGTTTTCGAATAACTCAATGGCGTCGAAACCGGCATGGGCTGCGGCTTTCATTTTTTCTGGCAGGCTACCGGACAGAACCATTGTTGCGATTGAATGGCGCATAGAGTCTCCCTACGACGGCCATGACGGCGTCGTATTATTTATTGTGTTTGAATCTACCGCAGGGTCGTTCTGGAGCGAATCAACCGGGTGTCTGGAGATTTTGAGCGACCAGGCTCCGGCAGATGTTCTGCGTGGTGCGCTGGATATGCTGGGCCAGAAGGGCGCATGCCAGGTCGGCGTTACGTTCCTTGGTGGCAGCAACGATGGCCGCATGTTCGCCGTTCACATCCCGGTCAAAAGGGTTCTTGGCCAGGAACATGCGACGGTAACGATCGTTCAGGTCGTGCAAGGTGTTGCAGTAGTTAAGCAGCAACGGCATGGCGCAGGCCTCGAGCAACTTCAGGTGAAAGTCACGATGAGCGTGCTCCCAGGCTTCTTGGCGCCCAGCGACCGCCTGGTCGCTGCGCTTGATTTCGCGAAGGGCGGCTTCGGCCTGGCATACACCGTCGAGCCAAGCTTGATCACCCTTGGCAATCGCTTCGCGTAACGCCAGGCTTTCGGAGTGCACCCGCAGTTTCGCAATTTCCTGAAGGTTTTCTTCCGAAACCGGGATAACCCGATAGCCGCGGTTGTCCTCGATGAGGACAAGGCCTTCAGCGCCCAGCCGGGAAAGGGCCTCGCGCAGTGGACTTCGACTGATGGTCAGACCCAGCTTTTCGCGCAGTGCATCCAGGCGCAGCTTGCTACCCGGGGCCAACTCACCGGTCATGATCGCCATACGCAGACGCTTGACCAAGGAGGTGGCATGGGTAGTCGTGCTGTCTTCCTGCGCGTGCAGGCTCTCTTCCATCAACATCTCGTTCACTGCAAAGGCCTCTGACCCAATCACTCGAGAGACGGCAAACATTGCCGTCTCGATACGCCCTATCATCCGCGATGTCTGGCGGCCTGTCAGCTATTCGCCGACAGGCTCAGACCTCACTCGCTTAACGCAGCCATCGCAGCAGCTTTGGCCGCGGGGGTTGCCTCTGGCACCTGTACATCGGGTGTCGCGTACTTGTGGAAGCTCTCCGGTACGCCAAGGCCCCACGCGGTGGAACGGCCTTTGACTTCGGTGCCCCAGGTCACAGGTTCCCAATCGGGAGTGAAGATGTGAATGCCGCCGGAGAAGACTTCAATGCGGTTGCCGCCCGGTTCGTACACGTACAGAAAGAAACCTTGCGTACGCGAATGCTTGGCCGGGCCGAATTCGATGTGGACGTCGTTCTCCATGAAGATATCTGCAGCGCGCAATACGTCTTCCCGATTTTCAACGGCATAGGCCAAGTGATGGAGTCGACCGCTGGCAGTCGGACTCGGCTCCTTGGTGATAGCCAAGTCATGGGCCTTGTTCATCAGGCTCATCCAGGCACCGACTTCTTCGCCTTGGCCGCCCGGGATCAAATGCTCGCGCAATTTGAAGCCCATGGTCTGGTCTGCGAATTCGCGAGTCTTGACCACATCCTGAGTCAGAATGTTGATGTGGTCGATGCGTGCAGCCGCCACGCCGCGGCCGCTGAATTTTTGCGGCTGGTTGGGCAGGTACGGCTTCTTGTCCGCGGTCGGCACATACTTTTCGGCCTCATAGTAGACCTCCATACGGTGCCCGCTCGGTGCGATAAAGCTGTAGGCAGCGCCATGACCGACGTCGCCATCGATCCATTTTCCTTCAACACCATAGGCTTTCAGTGCCGCGACACGACGTTCCAGTGCCTGCGGACTCATGACGCGCCAGCCGATGTGCGCGGCGCCTGCTTGCCGAGCCTGAGTCAGTTTCAGCGAGGTGAGATCGTGGTCGCCCCACGCTCTCAGGTAAGCCGAGTCGCCTTGGGTAGTGACCAGATCCAGGCCGTAAACTTCAGTGAAGAAGCGCACGCTGGCGGCCAGGTCAGGAGTATTAAGCTCGACATGACCGAGGTTCGAAACGTCATAAAGAGGTTCAGGATGAAACTTGCTGGTTTTGTTCATGGATTCAACTCACCTTTTTATTGTTCAGGTTCAACGACGAAGCAGGTCCAGAGCCACGTCGACGATCATGTCTTCCTGCCCCCCAACCATGCGGCGCTTGCCCAGTTCAACGAGGATATCGACAGTCTTGAGGCCGTATTTGGTTGCCGCGACTTCAGCGTGTCGCAGGAAGCTTGAATAGACCCCGGCATATCCCAGGGCCAGGCTTTCGCGATCAACCCGTACCGGGCGATCCTGCAAGGGACGGACGATGTCATCGGCGGCGTCCATCAGGGTGTAGAGGTCCGTACCGTGGTTCCAGCCCAGGCGCTCGGCAGCAGCGATAAAGACTTCCAGTGGCGCGTTGCCCGCACCGGCACCCATGCCGGCAAGGCTGGCATCAATGCGGTCACAACCTTCTTCCACCGCAGTGATCGAGTTGGCGACACCCAGCGACAGGTTGTGGTGAGCGTGCATGCCGGTTTCAGTTTCAGCCTTGAGCACAGCCTTGAACGCGCGGAAGCGCTCGCGAATGTCCTGCATGTTCATCGCGCCGCCAGAGTCGGCCATGTACACGCAGGTGGCGCCATAGCTCTCCATCAGCTTCGCCTGTTTAGCCAGGTCTTGCGGTGCGAGCATATGGCTCATCATCAGGAAGCCGACGGTATCCATGCCCAGTTCACGAGCGTACTCGATATGCTGGCGTGACACGTCTGCTTCCGTGCAGTGAGTGGCGATTCGAACGACGCGAGCGCCGGCGTTGTAAGCCGCCTTGAGGTCGTGAACCGTACCGATACCGGGCAACAGCAACGTGGTGATTTTGGCGTGGCTGATGACATCCGCCACCGCCTCGATGTATTCCAGATCCGAGTGCGCTGAAAAACCATAGTTGAAGCTCGAACCTTGCAAGCCGTCGCCGTGTGCGACTTCGATGGCGTCGACTTTTGCCTTGTCCAGTGCGCGAGCGATGTCCTGAGCATTCTTGATCGAATACTGGTGGCGAATGGCATGGCTGCCGTCGCGCAGGGTGACGTCTGAGATGTAGAGCTTTTTCTTGATGTCCATGCGTCAGGCCTCGACTGCGTTCAGGCGGGTGGCGGCAATGCGTTCGGCACACGCCATGGCGGCCGAAGTCATGATGTCCAGGTTGCCGGCGTAGGCGGGCAGGTAATGCGCTGCGCCTTCCACCTCAAGGAACACCGAAGTTTTCAGGCCACTCAGGTAGCCCAGGCCCGGGACATTGACCGGTACTTCAGGCGGGATCACTTCGAACTGCACGCTTTGTTTGAGGCGATAACCCGGCACGTAGCTCTGCATGCTCGACACCATGTCGAGAATCGAGCGTTCGATTTCATCCTGGTCAGCCAATTCGGACAGCACAAAGACAGTGTCGCGCATGATCAGCGGCGGCTCGGCCGGGTTAAGTACAATCATCGCCTTGCCACGGGTAGCACCACCGAGTTTCTCGATGGCGGCGGTGGTGGTTTCGGTGAACTCGTCGATATTGGCTCGAGTCCCCGGACCTGCTGACTTGCTGGAGATCGAGGCAACAATTTCGCCATAGTGAACCTTGGCCACGCGGGATACCGCAGCGACGATCGGAATCGTGGCTTGGCCGCCGCAGGTGACCATATTCAGGTTGCTGGCATCGAGTTCCGAATCCAGGTTGATCGCTGGAATCACGTAGGGGCCAATGGCTGCTGGCGTAAGGTCTATGACCTTGATGCCGTGAGGTTGAAGCAAGGCATTGTGGTGAGCATGGGCGCCGGCGGAAGTGGCGTCGAACACGATCTTGATGTCCTTGAAGCCTTCCATCGCCAGCAAGCCTTCAATGCCCCCCGCGGTAGTTGCGACACCCATGCGCTCGGCACGGGCCAAGCCATCGGAGGCCGGGTCGATACCCACCATGGCACCCATTACCAGGTACTTGCCATGACGCAGGATTTTGATCATCAAATCGGTGCCAATGTTACCGGAACCGATGATGGCGACTTTTACAGGCTTGCTCATCTTATTGTCCTTCTTGTGCTGTGCGTTGCCGCGTCGGGATCGGAGCTATTGGCTGGCCTTGCTGCGTCGCTCGCGGATAGTTTCGCCGCCGGCGGCCCACAGGTTGTCTGGGTATTCCTGGACCAGGACCCGAACGCTTTCCAGCGGAGCATCCAGGCTTTGCGCGATGGCTTGGGAGACGCTGGCGATCAACGCCTGCTTCTTCTCGTCGCTGCGGCCTTCGATGATATTGATGATGGCGATAGGCATGACTTACTCCTGAACGTGGAAACCGATAGAGCCCAGGTTCTGCATTTCCAGGCGAACATAAGTCCCCGGTAACAGCCATTCGGCCGCGGTCGCTGCGCCAGCCATGACGATGGAGCCAGCCTGCAGCGGGATGCCTGCTTCAGCCGCCAGGCGTGCAGCAGCCACCAGTGCGCGCACCGGATTGCCGAGAATCGCCGCACTGGAGCCAACGTGTTGTACCTTGCCGTCGAAACTCATGACCATGCCCAAGTTGCTCAGGTCAGTGTCCGGAGCATGCCAGTTGCCGATCACGAATCCTGAAGATGAGGCGTTGTCGGCAATGACGTCAGGCAGTGAGAACTTGAAGTCCTTGTAGCGCGAATCGATGATCTCCAGTGCCGGGGCCACGGCCTCGACCGCTGCCAGCGCTTCGCTGGCACTCACGTCGCCAGCCAAGGGGGCTTTGAGCAGGAACGCAATTTCAGGCTCGACCCGCGGGTGGACGTAATCGGACAATTTCAGCGCTGTGCCTTCCTCGACTCGCATATCACTGGTCAGACGGCCCCAGATCACGTCGTCGATACCCATCTGAATCATCTTGGCGCGGCTGGTAAAACCCATCTTCACGCCGACCAGTTTCTCCCCGCGTTCGACCCGATGAGCAATGTTGGCGGCCTGGATTTGGTAGGCCTGTTCCAGGCTCATCACCGACTCGGGATCGATCTGTTGGGTGGCGGTTGCTGTGCGGGCGGCCTCGTCCAGGCGCGCGGCGAATTCTGCGATGTTGCTCATGCTGATACCTCTTGTGCAGTGCCAAACACGGCGGTGACCGAGCCCAGACCGTTGATGCGTGCCTCGACGATATCGCCTGGTTGTACTTCGACCATCGGCCCAAGGGCGCCAGACAGCACCAAGTCACCCGCGCGCAGTGGTTGGCCCACTTCGACCATCTTGCGTGCCAGCCATACCACTGCGTTGAGTGGGTTGCCGAGGCAGGCTTTACCGACCCCGGTAGAGACCGGCTCGCCACGACGTTCCATGACCATGCCGCACAGGTCGAGGTTGATGTCCTTGACGTTCCGGGGAGTGGTGCCCAATACGTAGGCGCCCGAAGAGGCGTTGTCGGCGACGGTGTCGACGATGCGAATGTTCCACTTGTCGATGCGACTGCCGACTATTTCAATCGCAGGCAAGGCGTAGTCGATGGCGTCGAGCACATCCACCAAGCCAGGATTTGGCATGTCCAGATTGTTTTTGAGGACAAAGGCGATTTCTGCTTCGACCTTGGGTTGATGCAAAGAACCCCAGGCAATCACTTCACCACTGCCATAACCCATGTCATCGAACAGGGCGCCGAAATCAGGCTGATCCACGCCCAGTTGCTTCTGTACCACTTTCGACGTAAGGCCGATTTTTCGGCCGACGATGCGTCGCCCCTTGGCCAACTGACGATCAGTGTTGATCTGTTGAATCGCATAAGCATCGTCGATGCTGAATGCGGGTTGGATATCACGCAGAGGCGTTATCCATTCACCGCTTTGAGCGGCCTGGTCAAGCAAGTCGGCCGCATCCTGCACATTCGAATTGTTCATGGCGACGCTCCTCAGGTTGGGTAGACGACTGGCTCTTCACGAGCAGCAACACGGACCAGAAGGTCAGCGCCACGGTTTGCCGCTGGCAGCCCCCGGAACAGGAAACAGAGGCTGATAGTGGCTTGCAATTCTTCCCAGCTGGCGCCGCAACGGCGAGCAGCGAGGCAATGGGTTTCGGCGGCATCGTTGCCATCCATCAGCAACATCCCGAACAGGATGATCTGGACCATTTTCGGATCCAGATGCGGCGTATTCATTGCGTGACTGCGCATGGCTTCTTGCAGCTTGACCAGCTCGGGGTCGAGCACACCGGTTGTACCGAAACGCGCCTGAATGCGAGGCGGAACGTAACCCAGCAGATCGCGGTAGGCCGGCCCGAAGGTTTCCAATGAATGTTTCTGAATGGCGGGATCCAGGCCTGCCGACCGGGTAATCGCGCTGAGATCGACTGGAGCTTTAGACATGTTGAGCGTTCCTGTTTGGCTTCTTGTTTGTTTTGCATGCAAATCGACTGATCAAACCCTAAGCTTTCTCTTCGGTAGCGTCAAGAAAATGCATGCAAAATCGCATATTGAAAAAATAATCGCATACATCTTCTGAGTTTATTGCTGATTTTATTGGGGTTTATCGATGTTTTTGATTCTGTCGTTTATTTTGTGCATGCAAAAAATCAAATGTTCGTTGACAGGCTTCTTGGTCCTGCTTACCTTTTGTCTCACGGCGCTGTATGCAAAGCAGCGATTGATGAATCCCGACAAATACAATTACTACGGGTAGCGCTATGAACATCCTTCCTCGGGCCCTCTGCATTGAGTGCTCGCCATCATGATCACGACTCGAATTGCGGTAGCCGGCGCTGGCTACATCGGTCAGGCGCATATGGCGGCATTACTGCAAAGCCCTACATGCCAACTTGCCGCTGTCATCGACCCATCACCGGCCGCCCACGTGCTTGCCGCGCAGGCTGGTGTTGCGCTGTATGCCTCACTGGAAGAGATGATTGAAAAAGATCGTCCTGACGCAGTGGTACTCGCTACGCCTAATCAACTGCACGTCGCTCATGCTGAGCTGTGCATGAACGCCGGCTTGGCCATGCTGCTGGAAAAGCCAATTGCTCCGACGGTAGAAGAAGGGCGTGCGCTGGTGCAGATGGCTGATGAGAAGGGCGCTCGCATTCTCATCGGTCATCACCGTGCACACAGTCCGATCATGGCTAAAGCACGCGAGGTGATTAAAAGCGGTGTGCTGGGGCGGCTTGTCTCAGTGATGGGCAGTGCGCAATTCGTCAAACCTGATCACTACTACGTGGATGCACCTTGGCGTCGAGAAGTTGGGGCGGGGCCCATCCTCCTCAACATGATTCACGAGGTGCATAACCTGCGCATGCTCTGTGGGGAAATCGTCGCCGTTCAGGCTTTCTCCTCCCATGCAGTTCGAGAGTTCCCGGTCGAAGACACCGTCGCGATCAATCTGCGATTCGCGAATGGTGCGTTGGGCACATTCATGTTGTCTGACACCGCCGCCTCACCGCGTAGCTGGGAGCAAACCTCCCAGGAAAACATGGCCTATCCCACCTACGAAGATGAGGACTGCTACGTGGTCTCCGGGACCGACGGCAGTCTCTCAATTCCTACCATGCGTTTGAAAACCTATCCGCGGTCCGAGGATCGCTCGTGGTGGAAGCCATTTGAAGTCGGCGTTGTCGGCATGATCCGGCAAGACCCGATCATGCATCAGATGGAGCATTTCGGCGCTGTAGTCAGGGGCGAGACTCAGCCATTGGTCAGCGCCCGCGATGGACTGCTTAACCTGGAAATCACCGACGCCATTGTCCGGGCTGCAAAGACCGGGCGCGTCATCGAAGTCAATCTGAGTTGATTGAGGAACAAGCATGAAAGTCCTGATGCTCCATGGTGTAAATCACAACATGTTCGGTAAGCGTGATCCGAAGCAATACGGAACAATCACCTTGAACGAAATTGACGCCAGCTTGCGCTCGTTGGGTGAAGAGTTGGGCGTAACGATTGAAAGTTTTCAGACCAATAGCGAACGCGAAATGTGCGAGCGCATCCATCAGGGCTATTTCGACGGCGTGGATGCAGTACTCATCAACGCAGGTGCCTGGACTCATTACAGTTACGGCATCCGTGACGCATTGGCGATCCTTACGGTGCCAGTGGTCGAGATCCATATGTCCAACATCCATGCCCGCGAGGAGTTCCGTCATCATTCGGTATTTGGCCAGATCGTGACAGGACAAATCTGTGGGTTCGGTGCAGACAGCTACTTGCTCGGTTTACGGGCGGGTGTAAGCGCAGCAAAAGCCAGGGCTTGAAATCAAAGAAATAGTTTGCTGGCGACTGCTTTGAAAGGGCCGCCAACACTCTGTATCCGATAACAATAATAACGGTGATTACAATGAGTAATTCCACGATTCAAGAAACCAATAGCACACACCAGTCCAAGAAAGCGGCCGCCAGCGGTTGGATTGGGTCTGCATTGGAGTACTACGATTTTTTCATCTATGCCCAAGCGGCAGCGTTGATTTTTCCGGCACTTTTTTTCCCCGCGACCGATCCGAAAGTCGCCATCGCACTCTCACTGGCGACCTATGGCGTGGGTTACCTGGCGCGACCAGTCGGTGCATTTTTCCTTGGGCATTGGGGCGATACTCGCGGTCGAAAAAACGTACTGTTGCTGTGCATGTTCCTGATGGGCATTGCGACCATGGGTGTTGGCTTACTGCCCACCTATAATCAGGTCGGCATTTGGGCGCCGATTGCGCTAGTGCTGCTCCGCCTGGTGCAGGGCTTCGCAGTGGCGGGGGAGATCTCGGGTGCCAGTTCGATGATTCTCGAGCATGCGCCATTCGGACGACGAGGGTACTTTGCAAGCTTCACCTTGCAAGGCGTCCAATTCGGGCAGGTGCTTGCCGCCGCGGTCTTCCTGCCACTGGCCTATTTCATGCCGGCTGAGGACTTCAACTCATGGGGCTGGCGTATACCGTTCCTGATGAGTGCCGGTGTGCTGATCGCCGGGTATTTCATCCGCAGAGGTGTGAGTGAAACCCCTGTATTTACTGAGGTTGAAGCGAAAAACAAGATTACCAGTTCACCGATCTCAGAAGCCTTCCGTTACAGCTGGAAAAGTATGCTGATCGTGGTCTGTGTTGCACTGATGAACGTTATTCCAGTTGTGACTACGGTGTTCGGCGCGGTCTATGCGGTGCAGCCGGTTTACGGAGTCGGGTTTGATAAAAGTGTGTACTTGTGGATCCCGGTTATTGGCAACATCGTGGCGGTCTTGATTATTCCTTTCGTGGGTAATCTGTCCGACAAAATCGGCCGGCGACCAATGATTATCGGTGGGGCGTTGGGTTCCGGGTTGCTCTCGTTTGCTTACCTGTATGCAATCAGCGTTCATAATTTGCCCATGGCATTCATCATGTCCGTACTGATGTGGGGCATCGTCTATCAAGGCTACAACGCCATCTTCCCAAGCTTTTACCCGGAGCAGTTCCCGTCCCGTTATCGGTGCTCGGCCATGGCGATCTCGCAGAACGTTGGTACCTTGTTTACCGCCATGCTGCCCGCTGTTTTCACACTGGCGGCCCCGCCAGGCACTGAGAATATCCCCCTGATTATCGGTTCCATCACTTTAGGTGTGACCTGTATCGCGGCTTTTGCTGCCTACTGTGCGCCGGAAACTTACCGGGTCCCGATGCAGGACTTGGGAGCTGCGGATGCTCGGCCAGTATCCAGGCAAAGCTATGAAGAGGCTCGCTCAAAGGCGTTAAGTGGAGTTGAAGCCGCCTGATATCCACTAGCGCAATTTAGTGTGGTCATTTATGGCCACGCTAAGTTGGCCATAAATTAGCGTCGCGCATTAGAGATCTGAAGAACACAACGTGGGGATCTTTATACAAGTCCTCGCGACACTCTCTTTTTGTCGATTGATCTTCCTTGGGAACAATAATAATGAACCTCAAACTGACCCGGGTGACTCGCAATACGTTGGCCATTGCCATTGGCGCCGCAAGTTTGGTGCCCTTTGTCCAGGCGGAGGGCTTCGTCGAAGATGCCAAGGTCACCCTTAACTTACGCAATTTCTACATGAACCGTAATTTTGTCGATAACGGTCCTTCCAAAGCTGTTCCGGGGCCCACCAAGCGTGGCGAAGCAGCGGAGTGGACGCAGAGCTTCATCCTTGATGCGAAGTCTGGCTACACCGCAGGCGTAGTCGGTTTTGGTGTAGATGCACTGGGTATGCTTTCCGTCAAACTGGACGGGGGAAGAGGTACCTATGGCACACAACTGCTGCCGGTACACGATGGCAATCGGCCTGCCGATGATTTTGGGCGACTGGCTGTAGCCGGGAAAATGAAGTTCTCAAAGACCGAACTGAAAGTTGGTGAGTGGATGCCGGTGTTGCCTATTTTGCGCGCCGATGATGGTCGCTCATTGCCTCAAACCCTGGAGGGCGCGCAAATCACCTCCAAGGAATTCACCAATGTCACTCTGTATGGCGGCCAGTTCCGTGGGAACAGCCAGCGCAACGATGCAAGCATGGAGAAACTCTCGCAAAACGGCGTTGGTACCGTGGTGCATGGCAAAAATACGATCGAATCTGATCATTTCAATTTTGCCGGTGGCGAGTACAGCTTCAATGACAACCGAACAATGGTCGGGGCTTGGTACGCTCAACTCGAAGATGTGTACCAACAGAAATATTTCCAGCTTTTGCACTCGCAACCAATCAACGACAACCTCACCTTGGGCGCCAACATTGGCTACTTCATTGGAGAGGAGGATGGTTCAGCGCTGGCCGGCGACCAGGACAACCGCACGCTCTCGGGCCTGTTTTCGCTCAAGACGGGCGGCAGTACTTTCTACGTAGGTTTGCAGCGCCTCACGGGTGACACGGGTTGGCAGCGCGTTGCAGGAACAAGCGGTGGGACCTTGGCTAACGACAGTTATGGCTGGAGTTATGACGGCGCCAAGGAGCGTTCCTGGCAGGTGCGCCACGACTATAACTTCGCGGCTTTGGGCGTTCCGGGATTGACCTTGATGAACCGGTTTATCAAAGGTACCAATGTCCATTCCGGAGCTGTCACCGATGGTGAGGACCGTGGTCGTGAGACCGAAGTGGCTTACGTCCTGCAGAGCGGTGCGTTGAAAAACCTCAGCGTGCGCTGGCGTAACTCGACCCTGCGTCGAAATTACGGCAATACCAACAGCTTCGATGAGAACCGTCTGATCATTCAATATCCGCTTTCGATTCTGTAATTGCTCCTCCAGCAAATCTTTGCCTGCTCCGGCAGGCTTTTTTTTGATTTTGCATGCATAAATAAGATTTTTTTGCTTCTGGCGTGGTTTTAGTAAGCGAAAACGCTAGTATTGTCGATAAGAGGTGACGTATGTCACCAGTAGAGAGTGTTTTGGGTGGGAGGCCTGTGCAGTGAACAATATGTTAGCGGACGAAAGCTTGTCTGCTCAGGAAGACAGCACCACGACTCACGCAACTTCTTTGGTGAAGCGCCTGCGTTTGGCGATCATGACCGGTGAATTAGCCCCGGGCAGCAAGCTGCGTCTGGATGCATTGCGTGAAAAGCTCGGCCTCACCATCAGTCGAAGTCCTCTTCGGGAGGCGCTTTCCCGACTGGGCGCCGAAGGCTTGGTACTGATCGAGGACAAGCGAGGATACCGGGTTATTCCTGTGTCTGAGAAAAACCTTCAGGAGATTGCAAAGCTGCGGGTGCATTTCGAAGGTCTCGCATTGCGAGAGTCGATCACCAAAGGCGATCAGGCTTGGGCAGATTCGGTCCGGGCGGCGGAAGAAAAACTGCGCAACATCAAACGTACCGATTGCATGTCCTCTGCTCAGCAGGAGCTATGGGAGCTGGCGCACCGAGATTTTCATCTCAAACTGCTTGAAGCCAGCGCCATGCCGTTGCTGCTTAATTACTGCAACACCTTGCATGATCTGAACGATCGCTACCGTCGACTGTTTCTGGCGAAAAACCCTTTTGACCGGGACGTTAATTCCGAGCACGGAGCTATTGTTGCAGCCACTCTGGAACGCAATGCCGATCTGGCGTGTGCGCTGCTTGCTCAGCATATTCAACGCACCACGCAAAATATTTGTATCACTCTTCATCGCCAGGAAACCGGGCTGGAAGCGTGATCAAACACTGACGTTTCGACCCTGTGCGGTCCGGGCGTCCTTAAACAAAAACATTAATCGCCCTGCAGCAGTTAGCGGCGCGGTACTCGGCTGCTTGCAAAAGAAGCAACACCACTGATACCCAAGGATAATAACAATGACCACCTCCTCATCAGCCCAGCATCCAGTAGCGCCGAACGTGTTGATCGGTTTGATCGGTGCGGCGCTTCAGTCGTCCATGAGCCCGACTTTGCATATGCGCGAAGGCGCTGCACAGAACCTGGTCTACTTATACAAATTGATTGATCTGGACCAATTGGGTCTGGATGCCAGCGCATTGCCGGCGCTGATGGATTCTGCCAAGCGCATGGGTTTCAACGGACTGAATATTACGTTCCCTTGCAAACAGACAGTACTGCCGCTGCTCGATGAGCTGTCCGACGAAGCACGCAGTATTGGCGCAGTGAACACGGTAGTCATCAAGGATGGAAAAACCATCGGTTACAACACCGATTGTTTAGGCTTCGCCGAAGGTTTCAAACGCGGATTGGAAGGGGCCAAGCGTGAGCGCGTCGTGCAAATGGGCGCGGGCGGTGCGGGCTCGGCGGTGGCTTATGGATTGCTGCAACAGGGCGTTCAGCAGTTGAGCATTTTTGATATTGAAGAAGAGCGGGGCATGGCGCTGGTCAACAATCTGAATGCGAGCTTCGGCGATGGGCGTGCCGTGTTTGGTCGCGATCTTGAAGGATCGCTGAACTGCGCCGACGGCCTCGTCAACACCACACCTATCGGTATGGCAAAACTTCCGGGCATGCCTGTGCCACTCGAGTTCTTGCGCGCGGATTTGTGGGTTGCCGACGTGGTGTACTTTCCCATTGAAACCGAACTGTTGAGAACCGCCCGAGCCTTGGGTTGCCGCACGCTGGGTGGCGGCGCAATGAACGTGTTTCAGGCGGTGAAGTGTTTTGAATTGTTTACCGGTATTACGCCTGACGCTGCACGTATGGAAAAGCATTTCCTCGACACTGTGGGTCAGCTTTAACTTTCATGGCATAGCGCGATTTACCCACTCGTCGACTGTAAAGTGTCGAGCAATGTCGTAGCTGAACAGGGATGACCAATGTCTCAACGCCGCTCAACATTGATTGCTCTGTTGGTGGCCGTCACGTTCTTTATGGAGAACCTCGACGCCACAGTGATCGCTACCGCGCTGCCAGACATGGCCAGGACGTTTGGCGTCGCGGCGGTGGACGTGAACATTGGTATGAGCGCCTACATGCTCGCCGTTGCAGTGTTCATTCCCATCAGCGGATGGTTGGCCGATCGCTTCGGATCGCGCCATATATTCAGTTCTGCGATCGTGCTGTTTAGTCTGTCTTCGTTGATGTGCGGGTTGAGTGACAGCCTGGAAACCTTTGTCGCCGCGCGCGTGCTGCAGGGTATCAGCGGAGCGATGATGGTACCGGTGGGGCGCCTGGCGGTGCTTCGCACCACCGAGAAGAAAGACCTGGTGCGGGCGATCTCCTTCATCACCTGGCCCGGTCTGGTCGCGCCGGTACTTGGACCTCCCGTGGGCGGCTTCATCGTCACCCACGCTTCTTGGCCGTGGATTTTCTACCTCAATCTACCGTTGGGCGTGCTGGCCTTGATTGCCGCGCTGGTCCTGATTCCGAAACAGGATGACGTCAGTTCCCGGACATTCGATTTCAGTGGCTTTCTGCTGGTCGGCGTTGCCAGCGCTGCGCTGTTGTACGGCGTAGAGATGCTGGGGCAAAGTCGTGCCAATTTATTGCAGGGCCTGTCACTAAGCGGTACCGGTGTGATTCTCGGTGTTTTTGCCTGGCGACATATGCACCGGCATGCGCAACCGTTGCTGGCGCTGGGTGTTATGGGCGTCCGCACCTTCAGTGTTTGCCTCTGTGGCGGTTCGATTTTTCGAATCGCCATCAGCACCTTACCGTTTCTCCTGCCGCTGATGTTTCAACTGGCCTTCGGTCTTTCTGCATTCGATGCGGGGCTACTGGTGCTGGCCATATTTGCCGGTAATCTGGCAATGAAACCGTTCACCACGAGGGTGATGCGGCGTTGGGGATTTCGTCTGGTGCTGATGATCAATGGCATCCTCGGCGTACTGGCGATTGCGGCATGTGCGTTGCTGGATGAGCGCATGAGTTGGGCGCTGATTCTGTTCATTCTGTTCGTTGGTGGTTTGTCACGATCCATGCAGTTCACTGCCTTCAATACCCTGGGTTTCGCCGACGTGCCCAAGGAGCAAATGAGCGAAGCCTCGACTCTGTTCAGCATGTTCTTCCAGCTAAGCATGGGGTTAGGCGTGGCCGTTGGCGCGTTACTGCTGCGCCTTGCAATGAACGTCCATGACAACACCGAACAAGCGCTTACCGCTGACTTTCAGCTGACGTTTCTTTGGGTCGCAGTGATTGCGGGCGTTGCGTTGCTGGACAACCTACGTTTGCTGCCGTCGGCCGGGGAGGTGGTGTTGCAGCGAAAGTGAATGTTGTCATGCTGGAGGCTTCAAGGGCTTTCGTACAGAACTTGGGGGCACGCGGCCAAAGAATTTGTTTATCACGTAAAGGAGCGCAAAATGAGCTACCGGACGTTCGAATGACGTGTCGCAGTCGGCTAGCGTGTAGCCATCTCGGGCACCATGGGTAAGGACATTTCTCGAGTGCGATGAGCGCGCTCGCTGTCGGAGGAGGCGTTTTGAAACCATTCCTGCTCAGATCCGGTGCCTCAACGCTGAACATGTTGCTTCAAGGGTGCCTGCAACGCCGTGACGCTGTTCCGCCAACCTTAACGGAAAAAGCTGTCATCCCAGGCATTCCCAATGCTCGCTACAGGTTGGACGACGACCTGACTCCGTACATTCAGGATGCAATTGAGTCCAACAAACGCGAGAGCGAGGTTCTCGCCAAGGCTGGGAAGTTGAACAACATCCTGCCGCTGGCAAATATGCTGGCAGTTTCGGGGGGCGGCGACGCAGGCACATTCGCAGCAGGACTCATTGCGGGATGGACCGCGCATGGGACTCGCCCCCTGTTCAAGGTCGTGACGGGCATTAGCGCTGGCGCCCTGGTCGCCCCGTTCGCTTACCTGGGATCTGAGTACGACGGCGTCATTCGGTATATCGCCAACGCAATCGGTCCAAAAGATTTTTTCCATTCGCGAAACGTGCTAACCCGTCTTGCCAGCGACGGTATAGCGGACAGCAAGCCACTGTCGCGGCTCATTACAAAATACGTCACTGCCGAGATTCTTGCGGCGATCGCGTCGGAATACGCCAAAGGACGAATCCTGCTGATCGGCACGACCGACCTTGATTCAGGGCGGCCAGTCACTTGGAACATGGGCGCGATTGCCGCAAGCGATGCAGCGGGAGCGCTCGACCTCTTTCGCAACATCATGATCGCGTCGATGAGTATTCCCGGCGCAGTCTCACCCGTCATGATCGATGTGGAGGTTGACGGCAAACAGTTTCAGGAAATGCACGTGGACGGAGGGGTAATCACTCAGGTGTTCCTTTACCCGCCTGGGACCGTGATGGCGCTGAGCAGAGTCCCCGGAGCACTTTTGCGCCGCGAACGTCGTTTCTATGTCATTCGCAATGGGAAACTGGAGCCGCAGTGGTCTGGAACGAAGCGCCGTACGTTGAGCATCGGCGGTCGAGCCATCAGTACATTGATTCAAATTCAGGGGATCAGCGACCTGGATCGAATTTACCGTATCGCGCAGCAGGATGGGGCAGACTTCAATCTTGCATACATCGGCTCCGACTTTTACTTTCCTCACAATCAGAAATTCGATGGCGAGTACATGAAGCGTTTATTCGATTACGCCTTTCAACTCAGCGCGATGGGCTATCCGTGGCATAAATCGCCGCCGAGCGAGAGTACGCGAGAAAGGCCAGGTCCTCTGGCGCCACGACTTGTGCGAGATGAGTGACGTGCGCTGGCCTCAAGGATCTTCAGTGGCTGAAACGGCCCGCGCTCTTCTATAAAACAAGGTCAGGGTAAGAAGCTCTGTTCGGTGTCGTGCTCAAGCACAATGGCGCGCTTGGCGGCTTCTCTTCATTGATGGGCAATGTCAGTTGAACGCTGATGATTTCGCCGCTGGCGACGGGGCTTACGCGGGAATTGATACTGACAGCCTGATGGTTGCTTCTCCGGCTGGATGTAGAAAACATTCGGTAGCGCGGCTTGGATTTATATTCTTCCTGTTCTTGACATGCCCTCCGAACAAGTCCAAAAATAAGTCCATTCCCGCTGAGGGAACATTAATAAACCCTTAAATTTCAATGGGTCGGACACCAGATGCGAGTCTCGTTTCCCGCTCCAAGTATTTAAAAATGGATCTCTGAAAAGAGGTCCATTTTTTTTCGTCCAGAGAAAAGTCTTTCTTTGACTTTTGCCGCGCCCCCCCCTGAAAACACTCCGATCCAGCCCCATGGGCACATTTTCCAGTACATCAATCCGGTGCTCGGCAGCGGGCGAGGTCGCCTGACGCAGACAGCACCAGATTTCGAGGAGCTACGCGGGAGGTGAGTTCTGGGCGTCGTTTTAGATACGATGTTACTCACCTGAATTTTTACGATTTTTTTACGGTAGGTGTTTTTACCTGCACCGATACTGGCTGCGATTTTCCAGATCCTCTATATGCCTTGCAGTTCCCATGGCACTGGCAAATCGTATCGCCCAAGGACGGCATGCACTTCCCCTGGCAATTTCAGAGATCCGACCCTTGAGTGAAACAATGACCGGTGCACACGAAGACTCCCATTCCAAAACATCAGGAGTGGGGTTGCTCATCGCGGCTGTCGGAGTGGTTTACGGGGACATTGGCACTAGTCCTCTATACACCCTCAAAGAAGTGTTTGCCGGTCATTACGGTGTTCAGGCCAACCACGATGGCGTGTTGGGCATTCTGTCGATGATATTTTGGTCATTGATCTGGGTGGTTTCGATCAAGTACGTGCTGTTTATTCTTCGCGCCAACAACCAGGGCGAAGGCGGCATCATGGCGCTGACGGCATTGGCTCGTCGGGCGGCCGCTCCCTATCCGTACATGAGTAAAGTACTCGTTCTGCTGGGTCTCTTTGGTGCGGCACTTTTTTACGGGGACAGCATGATCACACCGGCCATTTCGGTGCTCTCTGCGGTTGAGGGACTGCAGTTGGCGTTTGACGGAATCGAGCACTGGGTTGTGCCGTTGTCCGTGATCGTGCTGGTGGCGCTGTTCTTGATACAGAAACACGGCACGGCTCGCATCGGTATCCTGTTCGGCCCCGTGATGGTGTTGTGGTTTGTCGTGTTAGGTGCGCTGGGGATCTATGGCATCTTGCAGCGTCCGGAAGTACTGCAAGCACTCAATCCTTCATGGGCAGTAAATTTCTTCGTCGTTCATCCGGGCATTGGCGTGGCCATTCTAGGCGCCGTGGTGTTGGCATTAACGGGCGCCGAAGCGCTGTATGCCGACATGGGCCACTTCGGTCGCAAGCCCATTGCCCGCGCCTGGTTCATTTTGGTATTGCCGGGACTGGTACTTAATTATTTTGGCCAAGGTGCCTTGATCCTCGAGAACCCGGAGGCGGTGCGCAATCCGTTTTATCTGCTCGCGCCTGGCTGGGCACTGCTGCCGATGGTCGCGCTCTCCACACTGGCCACCATCATCGCTTCCCAAGCCGTGATCTCCGGCGCGTTCTCCCTGACCCACCAGGCCATCCAGCTTGGCTATGTTCCTCGCATGTTTATCCAGCACACCTCCAGCCAGGAGCAGGGGCAGATTTACATCGGTACCGTTAACTGGGCGTTGATGGTCGGTGTTGTTCTACTGGTGATTGGCTTCGAATCGTCCAGTGCTTTGGCCGCAGCCTATGGCGTCGCTGTGACGGGGACCATGTTCATCACAACCATCCTGTCCTCGGCGGTCGTCCTGCTGCTATGGAAAACGCCGCGCTGGCTGGCGATTCCGATGCTGCTCGGTTTTCTGCTGGTAGACAGTCTGTACTTTGCGGCCAATGCACCGAAGATCTTCCAGGGCGGTGCGTTCCCGGTGATTGCGGGTATTGGCCTGTTCATTTTGATGACCACCTGGAAACGGGGTCGGAAGATCATTGTTGAACGGTTGGACGAAACTGCGCTGCCTCTGCCGTTATTCATCAGCAGCATAGGCTCGCAACCACCCCATCGCGTGCAGGGTACCGCAGTATTTCTGACGGCCAGGACTGATGCTGTTCCGCATGCGTTGCTGCACAACCTGTTGCATAACCAGGTGCTGCACGAACAGGTGGTATTACTCACCGTGGTGTCTGAAGACAGCCCTCGGGTGAGTGCTGACCGACGGTTTGAGGTTGAAGCCTATGGTGAAGGCTTCTTCCGGGTCAGTCTGCACTTTGGCTTTATCGAGGAGCCCGATGTGCCCCTGGCATTGAGTCTCTGTCACTTGGCTGAGCTGGATTTCAGTCCGATGCGCACGACCTATTTCCTGAGCCGAGAGACAGTTGTCCCAACCAAACGCATGGGTATGGCGCGCTGGCGAGAAACGCTGTTCGCGTTTTTGCTCAAGAACGCCAATAGCAACCTGAAATACTTCAAGTTGCCGTTGAATCGGGTGATAGAACTGGGCACACAGGTTGAGATGTAAGAATTATCACGGGCTGACGCAATGCCACAGGCGCTATCAGTCCATCGTTCGTTTGCGAATGGTTGTGATGCCTGTTGTTGTATTCGGTCCTGCCATGGGCACTTAGGCATCAGGCCTTGGCCTTATCCATCGATACAGTCAGCGGAGCCGAACGGGAAATCACGCTGATGATGGTCAGTGCTGCAATCACCAACCCGGGGGAGGTCGCCAGCAATACCCCGGTGGTGCCGGCGCCAGCCGCCAGAATCTGCCCCGCGGCCAACGGCCCGGCCACCGATCCCAGGCGGCCGATGGCCACCGCCGCGCCGACGCCGGTGGCACGCACTGAAGTCGGGTACGACGGTGGTGCCAGCGCGTAAAGCACCAGTTGCGCAGCCATCACAAACAACCCTGCGGCAAACCCGGCGATGCCCATAGGGACAATGCCCACCGACAATCCGACCCCGGCCAGCGCCACCAGCAATCCGGCATAGACAAACAACACGACCTTGATGCCGTTACAGCGATCCAGCAGCACTCCGCCGAGCAGAGAACCGAGGGCGCCGCCGATATTGAACAGCATCTGCACCAGGCCAGCCTGGGGTTTGCTGAAACCCTGTTCCAGCAGCAGTGATGGCAGCCAGTTGAGCAGCATGTACATCACGGTCAGGGTGAAGAAGTAACTCAGCCACAACGCCAGGGTGACGCGAGCCCGGCCTTCGCCGAACAGTGCACGGCCGGTCGAAGCGCGCACTACGCTGGCGATGCCTTGTTGCTGGCGAAAGGCGCTGGACTCAGGCAGCAGCAGAATCATCAGCGGTACCACCAGCAAGGGTGCGAGACCGCCGATGATAAAGGTCGTCTGCCAATGATCGGTGAACAGCATGGCGACCACCGCCGCCAGTGCTCCACCCAATGGCACGCCGGCATACATGATGCTGATGGCGGTACCACGGCGTTGTTCACCCACGGCTTCGGCGCACAGGGCGATCAGGTTGGGCAGGGCGGCGCCCAGGCCCAGGCCGGTCATGAAACGCGCCAGCAGCAGGCCGGAGAAAGTGCTGACGTAGGCGGTGCTGAGCGAGAACACGCCGAACAGCAGCACGGCGCCGATGAGGATTTTCTTGCGACCGATGCGATCGGCAATCCAGCCGCCAAAGAAGGCGCCCGGGAGCAAGCCGATGATGCCGGTACTGAACACCCAGCCCATCATTTTCGGGTCCAGGGCAAAGGTCTGGCGCAGGCCCGCGGCGGCAGTGCCGGCAGCTTGCAGGTCGAAGCCTTCGATCAATGCAACGATAAAACACAGGGCAATGGTCAGCGTCGTACGACGTGATGGGGTGTCCATGGCGAACCTCATTATTGTTTTTGTTGGTGTGCTGACGGGTGAACGCGAGCCTGCCCGCATCAAGCGATGACAGGCTGGAATTAAGATTAACAAAGATAACTAAAAAATGAACGGTCAAGGTTTATGGTCAATAAACGGCGTTAATCGCATTAAAATCAATGTCATAAGGGGTACTGGAGGTTCGATTGGAAAAATAGATAAGAATATTAATGTTCGTTTATCGGTCATTATGGATTGACGCCACCCCTTGGCTGTTTCCATTCTCTGGCTGTAGATCACTGGGGCCACCCGGCAATCTCGTTCAAAAAAACAACAACAATAAGTGGACATCGAACATGCCAAAGCTCCCTCGGGACGCCCTTGCGGCGACCTCAGCCTTACTGGCCCTGTCGGGCTTGAGTGTGATTGCCTCCCCGGCGCTGGCTGAAGGTTTTATCGACGACAGCCATGGCACCTTGACCTTGCGCAATTACTACCTGGATCGCGACTACAAGGATGACGGGGCGAAAACCGCGGCCAGGGAATGGGCTCAGGGTTTCATCATGAATGTGGAGTCGGGCTTTACCCCGGGGACTGTCGGCTTCGGACTGGATGCCCGCGGACTGATGGGGGTGAAGCTGGACTCGTCGCCGGACCGCAGCGGCACCGAATTGCTGCCGGTATCCAGCAGCGACAAGCGCGCGGCGGACGAGTATTCGCGCTTGGCCATGACCGCCAAGATGCGTTTTGCCCAGACCACGGTGAAGACCGGCGATGTGTCGATCTTCCTGCCGTTCGCTTTCGCCAGCCCGTCGCGGCTCTTGCCGCAGACTTTTCGCGGCACCACCCTCAGCTCAAAGGACATCGATGGACTGACCCTCAATACCGGCTACATCGATCGCATCAACAAGCGTGATTCCACCGACTACCAGCCAATGAGCATCGCCTCGCCGAACCGGCGTTTCAACGGCGCGGCCACCTCATCGCATATGGCCTATGTCGGCGGCGATTATCAGGTGAACAAGGACCTTAGCCTGCGTGCCTATCACGCCGAAGTGGCGGACCTGTACCAACAAAACACCCTGGCCTTGCTGCACAATCTGCCGGTGGGCGAGGGCGTGTTTACCACTGACCTGCGCAGTTTTTTCAGCGACGAAGAGGGTAGCGCCAAGGCTGGCAAGGTGGACAACCGCAACCTGTCGGCGCTGTTCGGCTATCGTTTTGGCGGTCATCGTCTGAGCTTGGGTTATATGCACGCCAGTGGCGATACGGCGACGCCTTATGTGTCAGGCACCGAGTTGATGGGCATGAGCGAGCTGACCATGAGTTCGGACTTTCTCAATGCCAAGGAGCGGACGTGGCAAGCGATGTACGACTATGACTTCACCGCCGTCGGGGTGCCCGGGCTGAAGAGTCGGTTGCGTTATGTGCGCGGTGACCATATCGAGCTGACGGCGCTGAATGCCGAGGACCGCAAGGAACGGGAATTCCAGATGGAGCTGGGGTATGTGATCCAGAGTGGCCCGCTGAAGAACGTCGGGCTGATGGCGCGCAAGTCGATTTATCGCAATGACTTTCCCGCCGGCGCGGCGTTTCGCGATGAAAACCAGACCCGCTTTCTGGTGCTTTACACCTTGCCGATCTGGTAAGCCTGTCATGAGCAGGTCTCTACACAATCTCCCGTAGGAGCTGGCGAAGCCTGCGATCTTTTGATTTTGATGGCCGAGGGACCGCTGAAGAACAAAAGATCGCAGCCTTCGGCAGCTCCTACGGTAAGCCGGCAAGGCTAAGGCCGGCCGTTCCCCAGGAACGCGCCGGCGTTGGCGTTTCAGGCCTGATAGACCTTCTTCAGCAACCTGAGCAGTTCTTCGCGTTCCTGGCTGTCGAGGTTGGACGTTGCATCCATGTCGCTCTCGGCAGCGATCTGCTTCAATTCCTTGAGCAGCGTCTCGCCGGTCTTGCTGAGAAAAATCCCGTAGGAGCGCTTGTCCGGTTTGCAGCGGACCCGCACCGCCAATGCCCGGCTTTCCAGTTTGTTCAGCAGCGGCACCACCTGCGGTGGCTCGATGGTCAAGGCCTTGGCCAGGTCGGCCTGCATCAGCCCGGGGTTTTGGTCGATGATCGCCAGGGCCGAGAACTGGGCTGGTCGCAAGTCGTGGGCCGAGAGCCGGCCGATCAGGTTCTGAAACAGTTTCAGCTGCGCCCGGCGCAGGGCGTAACCGATCAGATCGTCCAGGGCTGAATCCAGCGGCGCCTGGGTTTCGGCGCTGTCGGCAGTGGCCTCGGGGGCGGCGGCAATCTTGGAAGACTTGGCCATTGCAGGGTGAATCCTCAGCTGGCGGTTAAGAAGACTATCTAGTTTGCCGAGATTGGCCGGGGATAGCCATGGCCTCTTTCAGATCTCTGGGCGTTGCGTCTAATGCCAGTCAGTTCAGCCGCGACGCACTCTTTGTAGCAGCTGCCGAGCCCGCGAGGCTGCGTTCGGCTGCGAAGCAGTCGTATGTTCTGTTGACGCGGCCGGCCTGACGCACCGCGGGTTCTGATTTTACGACTGCTACGCAGCCGAACGCAGGCTTCGCCAGCTGCTACAGATCGCAATACGGCTTAACTGAATCGCATTGGGTGTTGCACCTGTTATCAGGGCGAAAAAATTTGGTTAATTTCATTAATAGTTAATTGACATAACTAATGTTGGGGTTTAGTTTTTGCTCATCTTCAAGCCAAGAACAAGAGAGCATCGCCATGAGCAATTACGAGGGTCGCTGGACAACGGTCAAAGTGGAAATCGAGGAAGGCATTGCCTGGGTCATCCTCAACCGCCCGGAAAAACGCAACGCCATGAGCCCGACGCTGAACCGCGAGATGATCGACGTTCTGGAAACCCTGGAGCAGGATCCGGACGCCGGTGTGCTGGTGCTGACCGGTGCGGGCGAAGCCTGGACCGCCGGCATGGACCTCAAGGAATACTTCCGCGAAGTGGACGCTGGCCCGGAAATCCTTCAGGAAAAAATCCGCCGCGAAGCCTCTCAATGGCAATGGAAACTGCTGCGCATGTACGCCAAGCCGACCATCGCCATGGTCAACGGTTGGTGCTTCGGTGGTGGTTTCAGCCCGCTGGTGGCCTGTGACCTGGCGATCTGCGCCGATGAAGCGACCTTCGGCCTGTCGGAAATCAACTGGGGCATCCCGCCAGGCAATCTCGTGAGCAAAGCCATGGCCGACACCGTGGGCCATCGCCAGTCGCTGTACTACATCATGACCGGCAAGACCTTTGGCGGGCAGAAAGCCGCCGAGATGGGCCTGGTCAACGAGAGCGTACCTCTTGCGCAACTGCGTGAAGTGACGATCGAGCTGGCGCGTAACCTGCTGGAGAAAAACCCGGTGGTGCTGCGGGCGGCCAAGCACGGCTTCAAGCGTTGCCGCGAACTGACCTGGGAGCAGAACGAAGATTACCTCTACGCCAAACTCGATCAGTCGCGCCTGCTGGACACCGAAGGTGGCCGCGAGCAGGGCATGAAGCAGTTCCTCGACGACAAGAGCATCAAGCCTGGTTTGCAGACATACAAACGCTGAAGCTGGCGTTGCATCAAGGCGAGCTGGCCGGGCGATCGAGCGTCCGCCAGCTGTTCGCCCCGGCGCCCCGGCGCTACTGTGAGCCCCTCGAACGTATTCCCGATAAAGACAATAAAGAGGAATCACCATGCTGGACGTGCCCCTGCTGATCGGCGGCCAGTCGTGCCCCGCCCGAGACGGTCGAACCTTCGAACGGCGTAATCCGGTGACCGGCGAAGTCGTGTCGCGGGTTGCCGCCGCCACCCTGGAAGATGCCGACGCCGCCGTGGCCGCGGCCAAAGCGGCATTCCCCGCCTGGGCGGCCCTGACTCCCAATGAACGACGCACCCGGCTGCTGCGTGCGGCCGAGCAGTTGCAGGCCCGCAGCGCGGAATTCATCGCGGCGGCGGGCGAGACCGGCGCCATGGCCAACTGGTACGGCTTCAATGTGCATCTGGCGTCCAACATGCTGCGCGAAGCCGCGTGCATGACCACCCAGATCACCGGCGAAATCATTCCCTCCGATGTGCCCAGCAGCTTCGCCATGGCCTTGCGTCAACCCTGCGGCGTGGTGCTGGGTATCGCGCCTTGGAACGCCCCGGCGATCCTCGCCACCCGCGCCATCGCCATGCCGTTGGCCTGCGGCAATACCGTGGTGCTCAAGGCCTCGGAGCTGAGCCCGGCGGTGCACCGGCTGATCGGCCAGGTGTTGCAAGACTCCGGCCTCGGTGATGGCGTGGTCAATGTCATCAGCAACGCGCCTCAGGATGCCGCGGCGATTGTCGAGCGGCTGATCGCCAACCCGGCGGTGCGACGGGTCAACTTCACCGGCTCGACTCATGTCGGGCGCATCGTCGGTGAATTGTCGGCGCGTCATCTCAAACCGGCGTTGCTGGAACTGGGCGGCAAGGCGCCGTTCCTGGTGTTGGAGGATGCAGACCTGGATGCGGCGGTGGAGGCTGCGGCCTTCGGCGCCTTCTTCAATCAGGGGCAGATCTGCATGTCCACCGAGCGCCTGATCGTCGATGCCAAAGTGGCCGATGCCTTTGTCGCCAAACTCGCGGCGAAGATCGCCACCTTGCCTGCCGGCAACCCCAACGCCGAAGGTTCGGTCCTCGGTTCTCTGGTGGACAGCAGCGCCGGTGAACGCATCAAGCTGTTGATCGACGATGCCCTCGACAAGGGCGCCACCCTGGTCGCGGGCGGTCAGCTGGAGGGCAGCATTTTGCAGCCGACCTTGCTCGACGGCGTCACCGATGCCATGCGCCTGTACCGCGAAGAGTCCTTCGGCCCGGTGGCGGTGGTGTTGCGCGGCGAGGGCGATGAAGCACTGCTGCACCTGGCCAACGATTCCGAGTTCGGTCTGTCGGCGGCGATCTTCAGCCGTGACACCGGCCGTGCTCTGGCCCTGGCCCAGCGAGTCGAGTCAGGCATCTGCCATATCAACGGCCCGACCGTGCACGACGAGGCGCAGATGCCCTTCGGCGGAGTCAAGTCCAGCGGCTATGGCAGTTTTGGCGGCAAGGCGTCTATCGAGCACTTCACCCAGTTACGCTGGGTGACCTTGCAGAACGGACCGCGGCACTACCCGATCTGAGTAGCCTTCGCAGCGCCGGGCGACGAACGCTTGAGAGTGATTGCCGCCCGCGTGCGGGCCAGACATAACAATAACAAGGCTGCCATGCCCCGGTTGATCGCTTCCCGGCGGACCGGTGGCATGCCTTGATGGAGAGCAAGCACGTGAGTTCCGAATTCAGATCGCCAACCCAGACCGACGCTAATGCGCCGCGCTATCGCCAAGTGTCCATCGGTCATCCTGCGGTCGAGGTCAGCGAAGAGCAGGGCATTCTGCAGATGCGCTCTCTGGAACCCTTGGCCAAGTTGCCCAATCGCTTGCTCGATCGCCTGGTGCATTGGGCCCATGTGCGCCCGCAACAGACCTTTATCGCGGCTCGCCAGAACGGCGGCGACTGGCGCCGGGTGAGTTACGCCGAGATGCTGACCAGCGTCCGTGCCATTGCCCAACGCCTGCTCAATTATGGGCTTTCGGCCGAGCGACCGCTGGCGATCCTCTCGGGCAACGACATCGAGCATTTGCAGATTGCCTTGGGCGCGATGTATGCCGGGATTCCTTACAGCCCGGTTTCTCCTGCCTATTCGTTGTTGTCCCAGGATTTCGCCAAGCTGAAGCATGTCTGCAATCTGCTGCAACCGGGCCTGGTGTTCGTCAGCGACGCCGCGGCCTATCAGCGGGCGATCGATGCGGTGCTGCCGGCCGAAACGCCGCTGATCACCGTGCACGGTCAAATCCCCGGCCGCAATCAGGCGAGTTTTGCCAGCCTGTTGGAGCAGCCCGGCGGTGCCGAGGCCGATTGTGCTTTCACGGCTACCGGGCCGGACAGCATTGCCAAGTTCCTGTTTACCTCAGGCTCCACCAAGCTGCCGAAGGCCGTGATCACCACCCAGCGCATGCTCTGCGCCAACCAGCAGATGCTGTTGCAGACCTTCCCGGTGTTCGGCGAAGAACCACCGGTGCTGGTGGATTGGCTGCCGTGGAATCACACCTTCGGCGGCAGTCACAACGTCGGCATCGTGCTGTACAACGGCGGCACTTTTTACCTGGACGACGGCAAGCCGACCGTCCAGGGGTTTGCTGAGACTCTGCGCAACCTCAAGGAAATATCGCCCACGGCGTACCTCACTGTGCCCAAGGGCTGGGAAGAGCTGGTCAACGCGCTGGAGCAGGACGAAGAGTTGCGCGAATGTTTCTTCTCGCGCATGAAGCTGTTCTTCTTCGCGGCCGCCGGTTTGTCCCAACGCGTTTGGGATCGCCTGGATCGTATCGCCGAACAGCATTGTGGCGAACGCATTCGCATGATGGCCGGGCTCGGCATGACCGAGGCGGCACCGTCCTGCACGTTCACCACCGGGCCACTGTCCATGGCCGGTTACATTGGCCTGCCGGCACCCGGTTGCGAAGTGCGGCTAGTGCCGGTGGACGGCAAGCTGGAGGGACGTTTTCGCGGGCCGCACATCATGCCGGGTTACTGGCGTGCGCCACAGCAGACCGCCGAAGTGTTCGACGAGCAGGGCTTCTACTGTTCCGGCGACGCATTGAAACTGGCCGACGCCCGCGATCCACAACTGGGGCTGATGTTCGACGGGCGCATCGCCGAAGACTTCAAACTGAGCTCCGGCGTGTTTGTCAGCGTCGGCCCGTTGCGCAATCGCGCGGTGATCGAAGGTTCGCCCTATGTTCAGGACTTGGTGGTGGCGGCGCCGGATCGCGAGTGCCTGGGTGCGCTGGTCTTTCCCCGGCTATATGAATGCCGACGCCTGGCCGGCTTGAGCCCACACGCCAGCGACGCCGAGGTTCTGGCCAGCGCGCCGGTGCGTCAGTGGTTCGGCGATTGGCTGCAACGGCTCAACCGCGACGCCACCGGGAATGCCAGCCGCCTGGAATGGATCGCGCTGCTCGACGAACCCGCCTCCATCGACCGCGGTGAAATCACCGACAAGGGCTCGATCAACCAGCGCGCGGTGCTGCAGTGGCGCGCCGACAAAGTCGAGGCGCTGTATCGCGGCGAAGAACCTTCTATCTTGCGTGCCGGGCGATAAAACACAGCTAAGGTCAAAAGATCGCAGCCTTCGGCAGCTCCTACGGGGTGCGTGGTGAATCCCGATAATCGGGGTGAACACGCTCCATGTAGGAGCTGCCGAAGGCTGCGATCTTTTGCTGTTTGAGCGACCTGACAAATCCGCAAAGAGCGCCCTGCAGTTAGCTCAAACCTTGCGTTACTATGGTGACCCACCTTTTCTGGAAGTTGCCTGGATGAGTAAGCCCGGTCAAACGGTGCTGGTCGCGTTGCGCAAGATGATCGCCTCGGGCGAGCTGGCGGCTGGCGAGCGCTTGATGGAAATTCCCACGGCGCAATTGTTCGGTGTTTCGCGAATGCCGGTGCGCATGGCGTTCCGCACGCTGGAGCAGGAAGGCTTGCTGGTGCGCTTTGGCGGGCGCGGGTTTCAGGTGCGTTCGGTCAGCCCCGATGACATTGCCGGTGCGGTTGAAGTGCGGGGTGTACTCGAAGGCCTGGCGGCGCGCCAGACCGCCGAGCGCGGGCTATCGGACGAGGCCCGGGCGACCCTTGAACAGTGCCTGATGCAAGGTGATCAGCTGTTCGACAAGGGGTTTGTGACCATCGAGGACCTGGAGGTCTACCACGACCTCAACATGCGTTTTCACGAAGTGATTGTCGAAGGCAGCCACAACCCGGCCATCGCCGACGCCCTGGCGCGCAATGACCACCTGCCGTTTGCGTCGGTGACAGCCCTGGCAGTGGACCGCAACGACATGGTCCGGGAATATCGGCGTTTCAACTATGCCCATATGCAACACCATTCGGTGTTCGATGCTTTGGTCAACCGCCAGGGCGCACGTGCCGAAGCGATCATGCGCGAGCACGCCAACGCCACGTTGCGTTATGCCGAGATATTCGGCTCGGCGACGGCCGAAGAGCGGATGAAGGTGATTCTCCGCTCGGAGTGATGCCCTTCAGATATCCAGCACCAGCAGCGGCGTTTTCGAACGCGAGCAGCAGGGGGTGAACTGGTCGTTGAGGGCTTGTTCATCCTCGGTGAGGAACAGGTCGCGATGTTCCGGCACACCCTCCAGCACCCGCGTCAGGCAGGTGCCGCAAATCCCTTGCTCGCAAGACATGGCAATCTCGATGCCATGGCTTTCCAGAACCTGCACCACGGACCTGTCTGCCGGGATCTCGAAGACTTGGCCGGTGCTGCCGACCTTGACTGAAAAACTGCCATCGTTGCTGCTGTCGACCGGTGCCGCGGCGAAGTACTCGCGATGCAGGCAGTCTTCCTGCCAACCCTCGGCCTTGGCCGTGTCCAGCACATGCTGCATAAAACCGCCGGGGCCACACACATATAAATGAACGTCATTGAGTGGCGTGGCCAGGACCTTGGCCGCGTCCAGCGCAGTCTCGGGTTCCTGATCGAAATGCAGGAATACCCGGTCGGCAAATGGCGAGTGTTGCAGGCGTTCGACAAAGGCCGCGCGCTCTCGAGAACGGGCGCAGTAGTGCAGCTCGAAATCCGCGCCACTGTGGGCCAGGCGCTCGGCCATGCAGAGGATTGGGGTAATGCCGATACCGCCGGCAAAGAGCAGGCTGCGCCTGGCTTCATGGGCCAACGGAAACAGGTTGCGCGGCTCACCGATAGACAGCCGCGTGCCGGGGTGGATCTGCTCGTGCATGGCCAGCGAACCGCCGCGAGAGGTCGGGTCGTTGAGCACGCCGATCAGGTAGCGATGGCGTTCCTCGGGGTGGTTGCACAGGGAGTATTGCCGGATCAAGCCGCCGGGCAGGTGCACATCGATATGGGCGCCGGCGCTGAAGGTCGGTAGCGGTCGATCATCGACACTGGCCAGCTCGTAGCTGCAGATGTCCTGGGCTTCGTTGTTGCGCGATACCACCAGCACTTCGATCATGCCATTGACTCCTGCGGCGTTTGTTCCCGGGCGATAAGGCGCTCCAGAACACGGCGCGACTGCACGCCGCCAGCGTCGATATTGAGCTTGAGCAAGTTGCGTTGGGGATGGCTGAGCAGATTCTGTTGCTGGCGTTCGAGCATCTCCAGGTCTTCGCTGAAAATCTTGCCCTGACCCTCGCGAATACTCGCGGTCAAGGCTTCATCCTGCGGGTTGAAATTGCGCGCCATGCCCCAGAAGTACCAGATCGAGGTGTCGGTTTGCGGCGTGATGAAATCGACGACGATGCTCGAGGCCTTGAACTGTTGGGGGGCGTGATAACCGCCTTTGCCGGCATGGGCCACACCGACTTCGATCAGCACATGACTGGGCGGGGTGAAGCGGCAGATCTGCCAGCGATCCACGGGCACATCGTCGGCCAGGTTATTGCCGCGCAGAGCCATGCGCCAGAAGGGCGGGGCCATGATGTTTTCCATGTGGCGGGCGGTGACTACCTCGTCGCCGTCGACCGTGGTCACCGGCGGAGCTTCGTCGATTTCCTTCTGGCCGATGCTGGACGCGTGAACGTAGGTTTCGTGAGTCAGGTCCATCAGGTTGTCGATCATCAGGCGATAGTCGCACTGGATGTGGAACAGGCCACCGCCGTAGGCCCATTCATCGCTGACCGCCCATTCCAGGTGATGGATCAGCGCCGGGTCGGTTAACGCCTGATCGCCGGGCCAGACCCAGATAAATCCGTAACGCTCGACCACGGCGAATGCCTTGTTGCACGGAAAGCCGCGAACCCGCTGCCCGGGCATTTCCACAGTCTTGCCGTCGCAGCCCATCACCAGGCCGTGATAGCCGCACACCAGATTGCCGTTTTCCACATAGCCCAAAGACAGCGGTGCGCCGCGATGGGGGCAGAAGTCCTCGACAGCTACCACCTTGCCTTCGTGCCCGCGGTAAAAAACCATCTTTTCACCACAGATCTGACGGCCTAGCGGCTTGTCGGCGATTTCATCGGGCGTGCAGGCGACATACCAGGTGTTCTTGGGGTACATGGAGATTCTCCAAGGCTGTTTGTTGTTATGGATCCATTAATGTAGATTGTCGCCATAAATGTCAAATTTAATCCTTGTGTCACTTTTCAATGGATCCATTAGCGGGTTTGAACGGGCGCCGCCGCACTGTCGCCGGCTTCTGGATCCAATTAAGGACGTCTCAGCGAACTGCGCTCTCTGCTCTTTCGATATGTGGCCAGTGAAGGCACAATGCGCATCCTTTTTTTGGCTGGCCTTGCCGGAGGCCTCGAAATGATCAAGACGCCGTACTACCTCATCGACAAACAAAAGCTGCTGGCGAACATGCAGAAGATCGCTTATGTGCGCGAACAGTCCGGGGCGAAAGCCCTGCTGGCACTCAAGTGCTTCGCCACCTGGTCGGTGTTCGATCTGATGCAGCAATACATGGACGGCACTACCTCGTCGTCGCTCTACGAGCTCAAGCTCGGTCGACAGAAGTTCGCTGGCGAGACCCACGCCTACAGCGTGGCCTGGGCCGACGACGAGATCGAGGAGATGCTCGACAACTGCGACAAGATCATCTTCAACTCCATCGGCCAGTTGCAGCGCTACACTGAAGCTTCAGCAGGCAAGGTGCGCGGTCTGCGGGTCAATCCGCAGGTGAGCAGCTCGGATTACCTGCTAGCCGATCCGGCGCGGCCGTTCAGCCGTCTGGGCGAGTGGGATCCGGTGAAGATCGAGCAGGTCATCAAGCAGATCTCGGGCTTCATGTTCCACAACAACTGCGAGAACGCCGACTTCGGCCTGTTCGACCAGATGCTGTGCACCATCGAAGAGCGCTTCGGCCATCTGCTGCACAAGGTCGAGTGGGTCAGCCTGGGCGGCGGCATTCACTTCACCGGTGAAGGCTATGCGATCGACGAATTCTGCGCGCGGCTCAAGGCCTTTTCGCAGAAATACGGCGTGCAGGTCTACCTGGAGCCGGGCGAAGCCGCCATCACTCAGAGCGCGTCGCTGGAAGTCACCGTGCTCGACACCCTCTACAACGGCAAACACCTGGCCGTAGTGGACAGCTCCATCGAGGCGCACATGCTCGATCTGCTGATCTATCGCCTGAATGCCAAGCTGGCGCCCAGCGAAGGCGAACACACCTACATGGTTTGTGGCAAATCCTGCCTGGCCGGCGACATTTTCGGTGAGTATCAATTTGATCGTCCTCTGGCCATCGGCGATCGGCTGTCGTTCATCGACGCAGCGGGTTACACCATGGTCAAGAAGAACTGGTTCAACGGCCTGAAGATGCCGTCCATCGTAGTGAAACAACTCGATGGTAGTGTCGAGGTGGTTCGTGAGTTTGGTTACAACGACTACATGTCCAGCCTTTCGTAAGCTGGCAGAGAAGGAGAGAGAGAAAAATTGAAGAAGAACGTACTTATCATTGGTGCAGGAGGTGTCGCCAAGGTGGTGGCCCACAAGTGCGCGCAGCACAACGATGAACTCGGTCGTATTGCTATCGCGTCGCGCAACATCTCCAAATGCCAGGCCATCATCGACAGCGTCAAGGCCAAGGGCAGCCTCAAAGAGCCCGCTGACATCAAAGCCTTCTCGCTCAACGCTCTGGATGTCGAGGCGACCAAGGCGCTGATCCGCGAGACCGGATCGCAGATCGTCATCAACGTCGGTTCTGCCTTCCTCAACATGTCGGTGCTGCGTGCCTGCATCGATACCGGCGTGGCCTACCTGGACACCGCCATTCACGAAGAACCGGGCAAAATCTGCGAGACGCCGCCCTGGTATGGCAACTACGAGTGGAAGCACCTCGAGGAATGCAAAGAGAAGAACATCACCGCGATCCTCGGTGTGGGCTTCGACCCGGGTGTGGTCAACGCCTATGCAGCGTTGGCGCAACAACAGTATTTCGACCACATTGATTCGATCGATATACTCGACGTCAATGCCGGTTCCCACGGCAAATATTTCGCCACCAATTTCGATCCGGAAATCAACTTCCGCGAATTCACCGGGCAGGTGTGGAGCTGGCAGAACAGTCAGTGGACCAGCAACACCATGTTCGAAGTCAAACGCACCGACGACCTGCCGGTCGTAGGGGCCCAGAACCTGTACCTGACCGGCCACGATGAAGTGCACTCCCTGTCGAAGAACCTCGGCGTGCCCAACGTGCGTTTCTGGATGAGCTTTGGCGAGCACTACATCAATGTGTTCACCGTACTCAAGAACCTCGGCCTGCTCTCCGAGCAACCGGTCAAAACCGCTGAAGGCCTGGAAGTCGTGCCACTGAAAGTGGTCAAGGCCGTGCTCCCTGATCCGAGCTCGCTGGCGCCTGGCTACACGGGCAAGACCTGCATCGGCGACCTGGTCAAAGGCACCAAGGATGGCCAGCCGCGCGAAGTGTTCATCTACAACGTGGCCGACCACGAAGAGGCTTACGCAGAAACCGACAGCCAGGGTATTTCCTATACTGCTGGCGTGCCACCGGTGGCGGCAGCCCTGCTGGTCGCCCGTGGCGAATGGGATGTGCAGCGCATGGCCAACGTCGAGGAGCTGCCAGCCGAGCCGTTCCTCAAGGCACTGGATGTGATGGGCCTGCCGACCCGCATCAAGGACGAGAATGGAGACCGTCCCTGGAGCTGAAACGCCTGAGGCGCGCAGAATACAGGTGAAACTTGTATTTCGCTCCAAACGCAAAAACGCCGCTCTTTGAGCGGCGTTTTTGTTTGTGCGTTATTTGCTGGGCTTGCCCTTGCCTTTCTGTAGGAGCCAGGCTTGCCGGTCAGTTAAGCGAAATTTCTGTAGGAGCGAGGCTTGCCCGCGAAGAATGCACCGCGGTTTTTCAGGTATTACGCGTCATCGTTCTTCGCGGGCAAGCCTCGCTCCTACAGATTCCGCCTTAACTGACAGGCATTACGGCAAGCCTCGCTCCTACAGATTCCGCCTTAACTGACTGGCATTCCGGCAAGCCTGGCTCCTACAGGTCCGATGTGCCCTTAACTGACTGGCATTAGGGCTTGCCCCGGGTTAATCACAATCATCCTGTTGCTCAGCCACCAACAGCAACGACTGCGGTACAGGACTTTGCGGGTGTTGTGGCTCCTGCAGGCTGGCCAGCCGAAACCCGGCCATGTCCAGTGCATTGAGCCAACTGGACAACGTTCGGAAGTACCACGGCATGGGCTGCCACTGCCCCTGGAACCCAATGAAGGTCTCTTCCCGCCAACCATCCTGATAGTCGCCAGCCGCCGCGGTCCATGGATGCAGCGTCTGGATCACCAGCGCGCCGTCAGGGGCGAGCAGGGCGTTCATGGCGGCGAGCAGAGGGATGATGTTCTGGTGCAACAGGGCGAAGTTGGCGCAGATCAGGTCGTAGTTGCTGCCGATGTCCATCTTCGCCTCCACCAACTCTTCATAGCTCGCCAAATGCACCCGCGAAGAGCCCTCCGCCCGCGCCGCTTCGACCAGCGTCGCATCGCCATCCACACCGACCGCCTCTATGGCCCGCTCAGCCAGCGCCCGCAACAGCCAACCCTCGCCGCAGCCCAGGTCGAGCACACGCTCGGGTTGGCGGCCCAGTACCGCCAGCAGGATTGCCTGGTCGGTGACCTTGAGGCGGCTTTCGATGGCGCCGGTGCGGATAGCCTTGATCCAGGATTGGGCGTTGTAGTGCCAGCTCTGGAGGAGCGTGGATTCGGGGGCAGGCATTTCGATGTCCCGAGTTGTTGGGTGGATGAAAGGATAGGACAAGTGCTGTTGGCGCGCGAATGGAGAGCCGGGCGTGAGTGACGTCGTCACGTAGCGGCAAGTTTGCGCTAGTTATCGGACGATATTTCACCAGAGGCGATACGCGCAACGCGTGTCGAAATCAGACTCGTCAGTGGCGCATTCGGGCTACTGGCTTTCAAGACAAGACGCGTAAGGTGGCGCGTCACTTCATGGCGTGTGCAGCCGTGATGCCTGATTTAGAAACCCGGGAGCGTTTGAGGTGCGCCGCGTTCGGACGCGGCAACAGGGAGAAATGATGATCGCCTGACCCTCAGTCAGTACGCACTAACGTCGATCACCAGAGAACAAAAAAACAATGAATAGCCTGAACTCCAAAGAGTCGAACGGTCAGTTGGCGCAGGGTTTCAAGCCGCGTCACGTCACAATGCTTTCTATCGCGGGGATTATCGGCGCCGGTTTGTTTGTCGGCTCCGGACATGCCATCGCTGCGGCGGGTCCGGCGGTATTGCTGGCTTATCTGTTTTCCGGCCTGCTGGTCGTTCTGGTCATGCGCATGCTGGGCGAAATGGCTGTTGCCAACCCGGACACCGGATCTTTCTCTACCTATGCCGACCAGGCAATCGGGCGTTGGGCAGGCTTCACCATCGGCTGGCTCTATTGGTGGTTCTGGGTGCTGGTGATACCCATCGAAGCGCTCGCGGCCGGGCATGTATTGAATCAATGGTTCCCGCAGATCGATACCTGGTTGTTTGCATTGGTGTCGATCATTCTGTTGGTCGTGACTAACCTGTTCAGTGTGTCCAAATACGGTGAGTTCGAATTCTGGTTCGCGATGGCCAAGGTCGTGGCGATCATCGGTTTTATCGGCCTTGGTTTTGCGGTGTTGATGGGGTGGATTCCAGAGCGCGAAGCCAGCGGGTTGAGTCGACTCATGGAGGAACATGGCGGTTTTGCGCCCAACGGCTTGTCAGCGGTTGTAGGGGCATTCATCACCATCATGTTCAGCTTCATCGGTACAGAAGCCGTGACCATTGCTGCGGCCGAATCCAGCAACCCTGCGCAGAACATCGCCAAAGCCACACGCTCGGTGATCTGGCGTATCGGGGTGTTCTACCTGCTGTCCATTTTCGTGGTCATTTCCGTGGTGCCCTGGAATGATCCGTTGCTGGCGTCTGTGGGCTCTTACCAGCGGGCACTGGAGCTGATGAACATTCCCCATGCCAAGTTGCTGGTCGATATGGTGGTGTTGATTGCCGTGGCCAGCTGCATGAACTCGTCGATCTATATTTCCTCGCGCATGTTGTTCTCGCTGGGCAAGCGAGGTGATGCACCGAAGCCGCTGAAGGTAACGTCGTCGGCTGGCGTGCCGAGGGCTGCGGTGATCGCCAGCACCGTACTGGGTGCCGGTGTGACCTTGTTCAGCTACTTCATGCCCGCCGGACTGTTCCAGTTTCTGCTCGCCAGCTCCGGCGCCATTGCCTTGGTGGTGTACCTGGTTATCGCAGTGTCGCAACTGCGCATGCGCAAGATTCTGCGTCGGCAGAACGTCCCGCTGACCTTCAAGATGTGGTTGTTTCCCTGGCTCACCTGGTTGGTTATTGCCTTCATCTGCGCAGCGTTGGCGTTGATGATGGTGACGCCCGAGCACCGTATGGAAGTGTCTTCGACCATCGGCCTGGCGCTGGTGATTTCCTTTATCGGCCTTGTGACCGCGCGCCAGCATGGGCAGCCGCAGCGTGCGGTGTCGGCGGAAAGTGCATAGCAGCCCTATCAGCGTAAAGCTGCTTGCGATCGTATCAGTGCGCCAGCCGTGGCGCGGCGGTTAACGCCTTTCTAGAGGCGGTGCGAGGCTTATCGCCTCCTGTGTGCGTCTTGGCGCCAGCAATCGCTCGATGGCGCCACTCAGCATGTTTTCCATCAGGTTATCGCGCTCTTGTTCATCCAGCGGATAGTGCGTCAGCCAACTGGGCGCGCTGTTGAGCAAGGCGGCAATGGCATGACCGGCGGCCAACAGGCCCTGTTCACTGAGTCGGAGGCGGACGCCGAGTATCAGCAGCAACTTGCGTTCGTACTGCTCGCGCAGTTGCCGAACGCGTTCCTGCTGCTCTTCATTCAGGCAGCCACTGTCGCGCTCCACCAGACGGAAATGCCAGGGCATTTCCTGATGCAGATTCAGGTGCGCGCGGATCAATTGGTTAAGTCTGTCGCGTTTTGTCGGGGCCGTTTTTTCGATGCGCCCCAGAGTGGCCAGCAGCTCTTCGTAGAACTCCTCGATCAGGTCGAGCAGCAAGTGCTGCTTGCTGGGGAAATGGTGATACAACGAGCCCGGGGCGAGCCCCAGGCACGTCGCGAGCTCACGCATGCCAACTTGACCGAAACCCTTGCTGGCAAAGAGCTCCAGTACCTTGTCCCGGTATTCGGCGAAGCGTGAGCAACGCTCAGGCATAGGCATGGAAGCCGCGCCCCGTTTTGCGTCCCAGGTAGCCGGCGGCGACCATTTCCTTGAGCAGTGGAGCGGGGCGGTATTTGCTGTCGTTGAAGCCGTCGTAGAAGGCTTCAAGGATGGCCAGCACGGTGTCCAGGCCGATCAGGTCCGCCAACGCCAGCGGGCCAATCGGCTGGTTGCAGCCCAGGCGCATGCCGGCGTCGATGTCTTCGGCGCTGGCCAGGCCTTCCTGGAACACCAGGATCGCTTCATTGATCATCGGCACCAGAATCCGGTTCACCACGAACCCCGGACGGTTGCCCGCGGTGATTGCGGTTTTGCCGAGTGTGGTCGCCATGTCCAGCGCCAGGGCGTGGGTGGCATCGCTGGTTTGCAGGCCACGAATCACTTCGATCAGGCCCATCACCGGCACCGGGTTGAAAAAGTGCAGACCGATGAAGCGCTCAGGCTGGCTGACGCTGGCAGCGAGTTGAGTAATGGACAGCGATGACGTGTTCGAGGCGATCACACAGTCGGCGCTGACCTGCGCGGCGATTTGTTGCAATACGCGCAATTTCAGGTCGAGGTTTTCGGTGGCGGCTTCGATCACCATTTGCACGTTTTGCAGGCTGCTGTAATCGGTACTGGTGCGAATCTTGTCGAGGGCAGCAAGCTTTTGCTCGTGCGTCAGCGTGTTTTTGGCGACCTGCCGATCGAGGTTTTTATCGACGGTCGCGATTGCCTTTTGCAAGGCACTTTCGCTGATGTCGATCAAGGTCACGTTGAGGCCGGCCAGTGCGCAGACTTGCGCGATGCCATTGCCCATGGTGCCGGCGCCGATGACGCCAATGTTCTGAAGATTCATGCGCACGTCCTTATCAAACCCGCTCGAATAACACGGCGATGCCTTGGCCGCCGCCGATGCACATGGTCGCCAGGGCATAACGGCCTTGGCAGCGATGCAGTTCGTGAATGGCTTTGGTGGCGATGATCGCGCCAGTGGCGCCCACCGGGTGGCCCAGCGAGATACCCGAACCGTTGGGGTTGACCTTCTGCGGATCGAAACCCAGTTCTTGCGCGACGGCACAGGCCTGGGCGGCAAAGGCTTCGTTGGACTCGATCACATCAAGGTCGGCAACGGTCAGACCGGCGCGCTTGAGCACCAGGCGAGTGGCGGGAATCGGCCCCAGCCCCATCATCGAAGGTTCAACGCCAGCGTGGGCATAACCCACCAGTCGGGCCATAGGCTTGAGGTTTTGTTCCTGAACAGTTTGACCCGTGGCCATGATCAGTGCGCCGGCACCATCATTGAGGCCGGATGCGTTGCCGGCGGTGACACTACCGTCCTTTTTGAAGGCGGGTTTCATGCGGCTCAATTGCTCGGCATTGACCTCAGCCCGTACATGCTCATCCGTGGCAAACGAAACCGTCCCTTTGCGGGTCGCAATTTCGATCGGCACGATTTGCCCGGCAAAACGCCCTTCGGCAATCGCCCGCGCAGCACGCTGCTGGCTGAGCAGCGCCAATTCATCCTGGGTCTGACGCGTGATGCCATAGTGCTCGGCGATATTTTCAGCGGTGATACCCATGTGGAAACCGGCAAATGGGTCTTGCAGTACCCCGAGCATGTAGTCGATGGCCTGCATGTCGCCCATGCGTGCGCCCCAGCGCGCCTGCGGCAACAAGTATGCGCCACGGCTCATGGACTCGACGCCGCCTGCCAGCGCAGCGCCCGCATCCCCCAGCATCAAACTTTGCGCGGCACTGACAATCGCCTGCAAACCCGAACCACAAAGACGGTTGACGTTGAAGGCAGGAGTCTCTTTCGTCAGGCCGGCATTGATCGCTACGACCCGGGAGATGTAGGCATCACGTGCCTCGGTCGGGATCACATGGCCCATCACCGCATGACCGATGTGCTCGGGGGCCAGGCCTGATCGTTCGATAGCGGCGCGGCAAACGTCGGTTGCCAACTGAATAGGCGGCACATCCTTGAGTGAACCGCCAAAGCTGCCGATGGCAGAACGGACGGCGCTCACTACAAAAATATCGGAATGGTTCATGTTGGCTCTCTGAATAGGTCTTTTTTGTTGGGCACGAGTCTAGAATCAGCAGCGCTACGGGCCTATGCCAAAACTGTTCAAGGGTGATGGCGTTTTTTGCCATGTTCAGATGTGACGAGAGAGGCATTCAATGCGGGAAACGGATTCGGTGGCGGTTTACTTCATGTACCCCATGATCCATGCGTTACGTGAGGAACCGCAGCGTCTGCGGGCAGTACTCGAACAAGTGGGAATTGATCCGGCACTGATCGATCAGCCGACGGCACGGGTGCCGGCCACGGCGTTCGCCGCGTTGTGGCTGGTGCAGATTCGTGAGTTGAACGACGAATTTTTCCGGTTGGACTCCCATGGAATGCCACCGGGCAGTTTTGCCTTGATCTGTCGGGCATTGATTCAGGAGCCGACGCTGGAAAAAGCCATGCGGCAGTGCCTGGCCAATTTCGCCCTGTTCCTGCGTGATTTTCGCGGCACGTTGAGTGTGCGTGGCAAGCGTGCGGTCATCAGCTTGCAGACCTGTGCGCAGAACAACGAGGTCAGCCGGTTGGGTGAAGAAACGTTTCTGGTGCTGATGATCAGTCTGCTGTGCTGGCTGGGCGGGCGGCGCATTCCGATCGATCGTGCAGACTTTCGTCATCAGCGTTTGTCGCTGCGTGATGATGCCTTGCTCTGGGGACCCAACCTGACCTTCGGCACCGAACGCACCGAAATCGAGTTCGCCAGTGACTACCTGCGGCTGCCGGTGATTCAAGACCTTGCCTCGCTGAAAGTGTTTTTGCGCACCGCGCCGCAATGGCTGGTGATCCGCTTTCGCAACCAGCATGGGCTGGCGTCGCAGGTTCATCAGCGCCTGCGCCACAGCCATTACAGCGAATGGCCGACCTTGCAGGCCTTTGCCCTGGAACAGCACCTGAGCCCCAGCACCTTTCGCCGCAAACTGGGACGTGAAGGCTGTTCGTATCAGGAAATCAAGGATGAAGTGCGGCGCGCGGTGGCGTTTGAACGGCTGCGCCAGAGCAAGGCGAGCATCAGCGATATTGCCGAACAGTTGGGGTTTCAGGAGCCGAGTGCGTTCCATCGGGCGTTCAAGAAGTGGACGGGGGAGAGCCCGGGGCGGTATCGGGCGCGGTTTCAGGAGGGTTCTGAATGAGCCCTGTCCCTTGACTGGTAGAAGCTCGTTGGCGTCGCGGATGGATATGTGAGCACGTCGTAGAGCCTCTTGGCCTCGAAATCGCCGGTATCTTGCGCTCTTCACCACCGGGTCGCTGTCGGATAATACCCATTGCCTGAAGCAATCCGGCCAATGGTTCCCCACACGCGTTCGGCATGATCTAAGCTCCAGAAGATGTTTTTGCGAGCAGGGGTTTCAATGCGAAGTACACCTGAAAACAGCCTGAAAAATGCATTGAAAGCCTGTAAAGACAGCTTTATTTCTGTTGGTTTTTTCAGCTTTTTCATCAATGCGCTCATGCTCGTGCCTACCTTTTATATGCTTCAGGTGTATGGGCGAGTGATGGCCAGCGGAAGCCTGACAACCCTGGCCATGCTGACGCTGATCATGACCGGGCTGATCATCACGCTCGGCTCCCTGGAATGGATCCGTTCGCGCATCATGGTTCGCGTCAGTACCCGACTGGATGTGTTGCTCAGTCGCCAGGTCTATAAGGCCAGTTTCAAACGGGCTCTGGACAGTGGTGGCATGGATGCTTCGGCCCAGTCGCTCAACGACTTGACGGGATTGAGACAGTTTCTCTCCGGTAACGGTTTGTTCGCCTTTTTCGATGCGCCCTGGTTGCCTATCTATATCGCTGTGATGTTCATGTTTCATCCCTGGTTTGGCTGGGTGGCGACGGGCAGTGCGCTGTTGTTGTTATTGCTCGCATTTATCAATGAGAAGCTGACAGGGCCGGCGCTGGCCCAGGCCAACAAGGAACATATCGGCGCGACGCTCTACACCACGAAGAACCTGCGCAACGCCGAAGTCATCGAATCCATGGGCATGCTTGAAACCCTGATGGACCGTTGGGGGCTTCGTCAACGAAACGTTCTGCTGCTACAGGCCCAGGCCAGCGACAGAGGTGCCATCGTCAGCACGCTTTCCAGGACCTTTCGGATTCTGGTGCAATCACTGATCCTTGGCCTGGGGGCGTACCTGGCCGTGGACCATCAGGTGGGGGCAGGCCTGGTGTTTGCCGGGGCTGTGCTGCTCGGGCGCGCATTGGCCCCTATCGATCTGATCATCGGCAGTTGGAGGGGCTTCATTGCAGCTCGCTCGCAGTATGGCCGTCTGAACGACATCCTCGACAAACAACAGGCTCAGCCCGAGCGTATGTCATTGCCTGCGCCTCAGGGGCACGTGCAGGTGGAGAATTTGATCGTCGCGGCACCTGGTTCGAGAACCCCGATCATCAACAACATAAGTTTCAGCGTACCGGCCGGCTGCGTTGTCGGCATCATCGGTCCCAGTGCCGCGGGCAAGTCGACCCTGGCCAGGGCACTGATGGGGGTATGGGCGCCGCTGCATGGGGTGGTCCGGCTCGATGGCGCAGACATCAGCGCGTGGGACAAACATGAACTTGGGCCGTATATAGGTTATTTGCCCCAGGACATCGAGCTATTCGAAGGCAGCATCAGCGAGAACATTGCCCGCTTCACCGAGGTCGACTCGGCCAAGGTCATTCTGGCTGCCAGGACCGCTGGCGTTCACGAAATGATTTTGCAGTTGCCCGATGGCTACGACACTGTCATTGGCAGCGAGGGCCTCACGCTGTCGGGAGGGCAGCGCCAGCGCATCGGACTGGCCCGTGCCCTGTATGGCAGCCCGCGACTGATTATTCTCGACGAGCCCAATTCCAATCTTGACGAAGTTGGTGATCGCGCCTTGGTGGCAGCCATCCAGCAGATCAAGCAGAGCGGCGCGACGCTGTTTGTCATAACCCACCGAACCAACATCGTGTCGCAACTTGACCGGCTCATGGTGATGAACGCAGGGGTTATCAGTCTCTACGGGCCACGCGAGCAGGTGCTCGCCGAACTCAACGCGCAGAGACAGCAGGCACAAAAGCACGCCATGTCGGCAGGCGCCAGCATGGCTTCGGTCAAAACCAGCAGGGGCGATGCCGATGAACCCTACGATGCCCAATCGTCAAATTGAAAGCTTCGCCGGCCTGCCGACATCTGATCGTAAAGTACGCCGCTTGGGCGTGTGCATTGTAGGGGTGATCTTCGGCCTGTTCGGCACTTGGGCGGCGCTTGCGCCCCTGGACGGTGCCGCTTATGCGCCGGGAGTGGTCACCGTGCAGGCTTACCGCAAAACGGTCCAGCATCTTGAAGGGGGCATTGTCAAAGCGGTACTGGTCCATGACGGCGACATCGTCAAGCGTGATGACCCGCTGATCATTCTTGATGATGCCCAGTTGCGCTTCGAATACGAAATGACCCGAGGCCAACTGGTCGCGACCCAAGCCATGGAGGCAAGACTCAGAGCCGAGCGCGACACACAGTCGGCGATCAGCTTTGGCGATATAACCGACCCCGACAGTCTGCGAGGTGTCGAAGCGCGTCAGGGCGAGACCCAGGTATTCAACGCGCAACGGGGATCACGGCTGGGCCAGATAGCGGTGCTGCGCGAGCGCATTGGTCAGTTGAGTCAACAGATCAAGGGACTGGAGGCGATGATCGGTGCCAAGGCTCATCTGGAGAAATCCTACAGCGGTGAAATCAATGAATTGACCGACCTGCTCAAGCAAGGGTTCGTTGATAAACAACGTCTGCTCGAGCAGGAACGCAAGCTGGGGATGCTCAGGTCGGAGGTGGCTGATCACCGTTCCGCGATTAACAAGACTCGTCTGCAGATCAACGAAACACAGCTGCAGATTCTGCAAGTCGACAAGGATTTCACTACCGAGGTCGCCAAGCAACTGGCCGAGGTTCAGACCAGGATGTACGACCTGCAAGAAAAAACCTCCTCCCTGGAAGACCGGCTCAGTCGTATCGTCATCCGCGCACCCGACGCGGGCATGGTGATTGGCATGACTGTGCACACCATTGGTGGTGTGGTGAGCCCGGCGACGCCGCTGCTGGACATCGTTCCATCGGTTTCCGAACTGGTCATAGAGGCCCAGGTGGCACCGGTGGATATCGATCGTATCGCCATCGGCAAGCGCGCCGATATCCGTTTCGGCGCGTTCAACAGCTCGACCACACCGGTGATCGAAGGCGAGGTCAGCAGTGTATCGGCTGACCGGCTGACCAACGAAAAGACCGGGACGGCCTATTACCTGGCGCGGGTGCGGGTAACCGAGGAGGGTGCGCGCACCTTGGGTGAGCGCAAGTTGTTGCCGGGGATGCCGGCGGACGTATTGATCATCACCGGGGAACGCACGCTGTTGCAGTACTTGATGCAGCCGGCCCGCGATGCCATGGCTCAATCGATGATCGAGGAATAACCATGAGCGGGTCGGCAGTTCTGCTGGGCGGTGTGTTCATGCTGGCAGCGGGTGCCGCCCTGGCGCAAGCCATTGCGACAACGCCGACCGGGGTCAATGCCTCGACGTTTTCCACCGACCTCATGCAGTTGTATCGTGAGTCACGGCTGGAAGATCCGCGGGTTTTGGCCTCCTATGCGCAAGCGCAGGCGGGTAAGGAACATCAGCGCGAGGCCATGGGTGCGCTGTTCCCGCAGGTATCGCTGAACGCCGGGACGAATCGGATTCATCAGGAGAGCGACCTGGTACAGCACAGTTACGATAGCGAAAACTACAGCCTGGTGCTGCGTCAGTACCTCTACAACAAGGCCGCTTGGGATAACTACCAAAAATTCAAAAGCCTGGCCAGGCAGTCCGAATCGCAAGCGCTAAATGCCCAGGCCGAGGCCACAATGGACTTGGCAGAGCGTTACTTCACCGCGTTGGCGGCCGAAGATGAACTGGAGTTGGTGAAGGCAGAGCGTCGAACCACGCAAAAGAGTCTGGACCGAGTCAATGCGTTGTACGAAAAGCAGCTGGCATTGATTACTGATCAGCTCGACCTCAAGGCCCGGGTCGATTTGCTGGCGGCGCAGGAACTGGATGCCCGCAACCAGGCCAGTATCAGTCGCGAGGCACTGGCAGAGATCGTCGGCCGTCCGGTCAAGGAGAGGCTCAACCGGATTCGCGATGACGTGCAACTACGGGTTTCGGCGCAGAGTCTGGACACTTGGGTGCGCGAGGGTATAGCGCTAAACCCGGCGCTCAAGGCCAACGAGAGCGGTGTCGAAGCAGCGGGCGCTGCGTTGCGCAGCGGCAAGGGCGGGCACTATCCGACCCTGAGCCTTACGCTGAGCGCGCAGCAGACCAACGAGGGCTACAACAATGCCCTGGCACCGCGCACCGACAGTTATGTCGCCGGCATTGGCGTGCAAGTGCCGCTGTACAGCGGCGGTTCGACCTCGGCGCGGGTCCGTGGGCTTTACCAGGATCAGATTACCGCCGAGCAGGAACTGGAAGCGATCCGGCGCCGGGTGGTCAAAGAGATCACCAGCGCTTACCTGACCGCCAATTCCAGCGGAGAAAAGATCAGTGCGAGCCGCAATGCCCTGACCTCGGCACAGCTGTCCAGAGTGGCGGCAGAAAAAGCGCTCGATTACGGAATGGTCAATGCCGTCGATGTCCTGACCAGCGTACGCAACGAATTTCGGGCTCGTCGTGACCTGCTCAAGACGCAATACGAGTTCGTCACTAATGTCCTCACGCTCAATCGCTGGGCGGGAAAGCTGCCCGCCGAAAGTGTCGAAAGCGTTAATGGCTGGTTGAGCCCCGGCAGCTCTAGCCAAAACTTCACATCCCCCTGATCCTGCTCGCATACCGACTATGTATCCTCGTTACCACTGGACGCCAATCCGAGCAGACTGGGTGCATTCGTATGGCCCGGCGAGGCACGTTTTGCCGAGAAATTGACGTCAGTATTGAAATTACGCCCGTGCACAAACCACTCGTCGGTTAATTGACGATTTTGATCGCAATCAGACCTTGTTCGCAGATCACCCCGACGAGCCTAAGACCTTGATTTTCGAGGGCAGAGGGGTTATTGCGACATCTGCCGGGCGACCCGCATAAGGCTTGAATCGACGACTGGCGGATGGGCGGGCAGATGGCGCGCTGAGCTGGCCTAGACTCAGTTGAGCAGCTCGAGGGAGCCACATCATCATGCGCAAGTTATTGATGATTATTCCTATTTATGTTTCCTCGATGGCATTGCCCGGCTTTTGGAAATGTCCGCAACCCCTGCCTGTGAAGCCAGTGGAAGTGTCCCCAAAGGTGAATCTCCGGGCAGGCACCGTTCAGGCCTGTCGGCGTTCGCATCTGTCCTTCGATCACGGAGGGCAGGTGAGCGAGCTGCTGATTCAGGAAGGCCAAGGGAGGGAGGTCAGAGTTCATTTTTCAAGGGAGTCAGGACAGTAATGACGACCCATAGAAAACCCATTCGCGTGATGCTGATCGATTGTCGTCCCCTCGTTCTCATGGGCCTTCAAGATTTGATCAATGCCAAAAAGCCTCAGATGGAAGTGAGCGGCCAGGCCACCACTTATACCAATGCGCTGGATCTAGCCGATCAGTTGCGACCCAATGTGATTTTTTTCAGTTTCTTTCCGGATGCGTTGAACCCGCTGGAGGTCGTTGCCGGACTCACTCGCAGCGCCGAGATGAAAGTGCTGGTGCTCAAGGGATTGTACGAAGCCGTCCCCGTTGCCCAGGCAATAGAGGCGGGCGCACGCGGCATTGTGCTGGCGGAAGACCCGACGGAATCGATCATCCAGGCCATCATCACGGTCCATCACCGTGACACCGGATTGGATAGAGCCTGGGCCGGCGGACTTTCCGGCTATGCCGCGACCGGGAATATACATTTGAAATGCAATCTGGAGCAGGCAAAACAGGCTCGGCTGACGCTGCGCGAGAGGGAACTGATTCGCGCCATTGTGGGGGACCCGTCCGCCAAATACATGAGTATCGCCGGGCGCCTGGGGATCAGCGAGCACACCGTGCACAACCATCTCAGCAACATCTATCAAAAGCTTAATCTCATCAACCGCATCGACTTGCTGATGTATGCGCTGAAGCACGGGCTCACCAACAACGAAAAACCACCCGAGTCGACGTGGGTGGAACTGGATTTGGTTTCACGTCGGAACAAGACGCTCTGACAGCCTTTGGCGCGTCTGCCGCTGGGTGCCGGGGGTTGATGTGATCGTGCGGATCTAATATTGGAACTGACCAAACAATGCGAGGGTGGTTTACACCACCCTCGCATCCTTTTATGCGCGTTCCTCAGACGCTGCCAAGAACAATGTCGCTGGTCAGAAGATCGACCCCGACCAAGGTGATAGTCGTCACGTCTCCGCCCGTTTCGGTAACCGACACGATGCTGTCTGTGCCGCTGTTGTCGATCTGGACAGTAGCGCTCTGGTCGCCGTTGAGTACCAAGGTGTCTCGCAGATTTGCGTCCGCATCGAAGCCGGTGACCTGGTACAGGTTCTCGGTGAATGACAAATCGACGTTGAAGGCATCACGTTCACCGCCCGTGCCCACCAGCGTGTAGTCGAAGTCGCCGGCCAAGTCGTTGGCGAACAAGTTGGCGTCGAACGTACTCGTCGCCGAATCCCCATCTCTGTCCGTCACCGTCGCGTTGAACGTCAACTGGATGTCGCTGGCCAGGCTTTCGGTCTCCTGAATGAACTGGATCACCGGGATTTTGATCTCGCCTCGGCCCATCGTGAGCTGAACAGCGTCGATCAGTGTCGTGCCCTCCTGCTCAATGAGAAAGGACACCTGTCCACGGGGCTCTGGAGTCAGGGTATTCACCTCGATCAGGTTCGAAGTCGTGCCGTCCTCGTAGTAGATCCTGTAGTACAGGTCCTCGGTCGCTGTGTTGTAACCCGCTACAGAGTTGTCGATGAAGACCCTCATGGCCGTCAGCAGGGTCTCCGGGTTGACGACGAAACTCTCATCGGTGGCGCCGATTGCCGCCAGGTTGTCTCCCTGAAGCAGGTTATTGGCGACGCCGATGCCGGACGTGCTGACGTTCATGGCCCTCGGGTCGATGTACGAGGGCAGGGGGTTGGTCTGTAGCTCGGCTTCGGTGGGGTCGGGTGCCCCGAGCCCGATACCGGCCAGGATGTCCGAAGTCGACGCAGTTGTTTTCGCGGAAAAGAACACAACCTCCTCGGATGGCGAAGGAATAGTCGGCGGATCCTGCTTCGGAATCAACAATGTGCGCACGGGGTCCGGGCCGCCGGCATTGAGCGAACCATCGGCAGTGCTGAGTACGACTGTCGAACTGAAGCCTTGCACCAGATCTAGTGCATAGCTGCCATCGTCAAAGGCGGTCAGCGTGTAGTCGACGGTGGTATCCGCCGTGTCGGCGTTGTTGTCGAAATCGCCGGTCAAGGTCCCTACGAATTGGTACGCGCCATTACCGTCTGGCGAGAGCGCCAGCTCGGTGAGCGTGGCGGTCCCGGTCGTGGTCGTGTTGTTTGGCCTGACGAGGGTGAACTGGCTATTCACCGAGATATCCAGACCGGCCGCATTCAACCCGTCGGCGCCGGCCGACTGAGTCCAGAACCCCGTTTGCGGCAGGACACTACCGGTCCCGATCAGGTTGCCAAAGGCGAGTGCCGGGCCGTCATCTTCGAAGATGATCTTGGAACCGATTTCGGCGGTCGTAACAGCCGTTTGGAGCAGTGTGAAACCACCGATGTCAAAATCGGCGTGAGTATTGCCCCTGGCGTCGAGGGCCGCTCCATTCTCAATGAGTACGCGGTTGTGATCCGCCGTTGTGGTGTATTGAACCTGGTAGCCAGCCAAAACGCCGGTGATGGTTGCAACCCCGTCAGTAATGGTGATGGTAATGGCCGGATCATTCACCGATCCGTTTGAGTTCTCAATCACCTGCCCGGTGCTGATGTTGGTAACGAGCACATTGGTGATGGCCACCGGCGTATCGTTCGTATAACCGTTGATGAAATTCACGCCAGGTTCAGCAGTGGTGCTGAATGCGCTGATTTTTACCACAGCGCTCTTGCCGCTTTGCAACTGCACGACGTCGAAATTGGCCGTCTTCGCATTGACGACGCCGGTAAAGTCGATGTTGGACTCAACATCTGCTTCGGTCTGATCCAGGTTGGGAATGGTCACATCCTGCCTGGCACCGGTGACGAACGAATAACGAATGCCTTCCTGTTCCGTAATCATCTGGCTGTTGGTGCCAAAAGTGGTCGGTCCACCCGCCTGGCTGGTATTGATCGTGTCGCCGGTGTTGATATTGACGCCAGTTGACTGGTCTGCGGGGTTCTTGCCGGTGGCGATGATGGCGGGATCCGTGATCCGCACGACACCATCGACCGTTTCAGTGGCCGGGTTCACCGTCGTGAACATCAGGAAGAGGTTTTGACCGGAGGGCGCATTGGCCAGACTGAACTCCAGGTCCTGACTGGTTCCGACGAATACTTTATCCAGCAGATTGAGCGAATCATCGGCGTTCGTAGCATCTGGATGCTTGAGCGGTTGGTACTCCACGGTCCAGATCTTGCCACCCGTGACCGGTGATCCGGTTTCTTCGATATAGGCAGCGAACACGATCGCGCCGGTAGCGCTCCCGGCTCGGCCCACAAGGATGTTGTTGTTCGTGTCTGTATACAGAAGGATGCTGGTGCCATCGAGGGTATCCAGTCCGCTGTCCACGCCATTGAGCGGTGCGCCAGCGCTGTCGACGAAGCTGATATCGGTAATGCCGGTCGTGTCGGTGAGGGTGAACGCATTGCTGCCCGTGTTGCCCGCGGCACCGGTATAGCCACTCAACGCCGCACCCGTTGCGGTACCCGCCCCTAGTGCGATCAAACGGGTAGCGAAGGAAGCGGGCAGGGATGCTACCAGAATGTCGTTGTCGTCAGCGTCTCCCGCAGGGGTGGGCGTGGCGGTGGCGTTCTGCAAGCCGGGTGTCTCGTCCAGCACAGCGTCCTCGCCGGTGATTTCAATAGCCATGATTTTTCTCCCGAACAGTTGCGGTCATCGAGGCCTGACCGTTGACCTTCGGCCGTCACTATGGATAAGCGCCGGGGATTGCGCATCGGCCGATACTCCCAAGCGGGGTGGGAGTTTCAGCCTACTTGGGAGGGGAAAGGGGATGAGGGCGCGAAGGCATGGCGCGATGAGTGGTGGATGGGCATGGATAAACCATAAGCCCTGGTCAGAGGGTATTGAGGACTCGATTCCGTTTGGCCACCGACATTGAATACCCGGAAGGAGACCGTAAATGGAAAAACCCCGCTGCCTTGTGGGCAGCGGGGTTTTCCAATAAGAACCTCCTGAAGAGGTCATGCACATCAAGGGATCAGACGAGGTCTACCGGTGCCAAGTTAGTTAATCCCACCAGTTCGACCACGACAGGATTTTCGATATCAATCGTCTGGACATCGGTGAAATCGCTATCTCTATCGACGACTTTGAAATCCAGCTCTAGATCAAGGGTAGCTGGTGTAGTCGTGGTGGTGGAGAAACCAGCATCGATGATCTTCAGCGGATTCGTACTCGTATCCTCCGCAATCGTGTTTCCAGGCCCGACGAGACCACTGACCGGCTGTGCGGAAGTGCTGCTTGCGCCATCGGCACCGACATCGCGATTCAGATTTATCGCGCTGCCCGTAAGGCCAGCATCATTCGAAAGAATCTGAATACCCTTGATGAGCCAGTTATCACCGGTCTGAATGTTGAAATCATTGCTTTCAACAATCAATAGAGCATCATTATTGTCCAGGAACGGGTCGTTCGGATCGGCTGGGTCGTTGAGGATAAGGGCCTCGTACTTGGTTCCAACAAGATCGGTGTTGACCGTATCGTTCTCGTACACATCGCCTTGGTCGACGTAGATGGCACGTGTTGTAGTGATGGAAGAATCATTTGCATCAGCAAGACTGACTATAAGCAAAAGATCATCGCTTTCAGTCTCGTATCCATCGAACTTGATAAAGAAATCGGTCGCGTAACTAAAATTGTTCGCGCCCAGATTTCCTTTCGGATCAGTCTGGAAGAAATTGATGTTGGCCGCTTCACCTGCCTGGATCGTATTTCCGGAGACGCCCAGAGCAGTGCTGGACAAGGTTACAGAAGCCTGCGTGCCGCTCACAAGCTCACCCGCCATCACAACTGTATTGCCGCCGGCACTAAGTGGTGCCTCGAAGCCCGTGATCTGGATGAAGAAACCTTCCCCAAGCCTCCCAGTGGCCACAGGTGATGGGCCACTGGAAGGGCTCGTACCACCCACGTCATACGTTTCGTATCCAGTGCCTTCGCCCAGCGTGACGTCTTGCGTCGTTTGCAGCGCGTCCATCTCGAAGGTATAGGTGTCATTGACTTTGTCAAACACCAGCGTGCCTTCCACCAGTTCAGGCGTGGTGGCAGCACTCCGATCGTGATCGTATTTGAACGACACGTTAAACGTGGCAGCGTCGAGATTCTCTGAACCCCAGGTGACCGTTGGATCAACGATCGCAACATCGTTCGCCGAACCAGAGAGGGCGAGTTCGGCAAAATCACTGTCCGCTGCCGAAGAGTAGGTCGGCCCGCGCTTGTCCGCACCTATCGAGTAGGCGAAGTCACCCGAGAAGGTCCATAACGTCGCACCCAAAGTAGGATCGACATCCTGCACAGGGGCTGTCCCTATAACGGGTGTATCGTCGTCGACGGTGATGACCAGTTTATCGGCCGCGGCCGTCACCGTGTCGCCGTCCTTGTCGGTGGCCTGCAGCAGCGTGCCCAGGTTGAGGGTGATGTCGTTCTCGTTGTCGCCTGCCGCGTGATCCAGCGGCTTGAGCAGCGTGAAGCTGTACACACCCGCTGCGGTGAGGCTGAAGGTGAACACGTCGGTAGCGCCGGCCTTGGCGGTGAGCGTGTTGCCTGCGACGCTGTACACCAGCGCCACCCCGGCCGAGCTCAGCGCTGGCAAACCGCTGGTGTTACTCGACAAGGCATAGCTCAGCGGCGTGTCAGCGCCGGACTGGAAGATGCCGGTCACGCTGCCGCCAGCGGTGGTCGCCTCACCAGTCACGTCGCCCACACCACCGGCAATGCCATTGTCCAGGCCGTCCTCGTCGACGGTTCCCGTCACGGCGGTCCCGGTCGCCGTCGGCGTGTCGTCGTCGACGGTGATGACCAGTTTTTCGGCCGCAGCCGTCACCGTGTCGCCGTCCTTGTCGGTGGCTTGCAGCAGCGTGCCCAGGTTGAGGGTGATGTCGTTCTCGTCGTTGCCTGCCGCGTGATCCAGCGGCTTGAGCAGCGTGAAGCTGTACACACCCGCTGCGGTAAGGCTGAAGGTGAACACGTCGGTAGCGCCGGCCTTGGCGGTGAGTGTGTCGCCCGTGACGCTGTACACCAGCGCCACCCCGCCCGAGCTCAGCGCCGGCAAGCCGCTGGTGTCGCTCGACAAGGCATAGCTCAGCGGCGTGTCGGCGCCGGACTGGAAGATGCCGGTCACGCTGCCGCCGGCCGTGGTCGCCTCGCCAGCCACGTCGCCCGTACCACCGGCAATGCCATTGGCCAGGCCGTCCTCGTCGACGGTTCCCGTCACGGCGGTGCCGGTCGCCGTCGGCGTGTCGTCGTCGACGGTGATGACCAGTTTTTCGGCAGCGGCCGTCACCGTGTCACCGTCCTTGTCGGTGGCCTGGAGCAGCGAGCCCAGGTTGAGGGTGATGTCGTTCTCGTTGTTGCCTGCCGGGTGATCCAGCGGCTTGAGCAGGGTGAAGGTGTAGGCCCCCGCTGCGGTGAGGCTGAAGGTGAATACGTCGGTTGCGCCGGCCTTGGCGGTGAGCGTGTTGCCCGCGACGCTGTACACCAGCGCCACTCCGCCCGAGCTCAGCGCCGGCAAGCCGCTGGTATCACTCGACAAGGCAAAGCTCAGCGGCGTGTCGACACCGGACTGGAAGATGCCGGTCACGCTGCCGCTGGCCGTGGTCGCCTCGCCAGCCACATCGTCTGTACCGCCGGCAATGCCATTGGCCAGGCCATCCTCGTCAACGGTTCCCGTCACGGCGGTCCCGGTCGCCGCCGGTCCATCGTCGTCGAAGATCATCTTGGAGCCGATTTCGGTGCTCGTAATAGAGGCTTGGTGCAGGTGGAGGCCATCGATATCAAAATCGGCGTGCTCATTGCCCTTGGCATTGAGGGCCGCCCCATTCTCGATGAGCACGCGGTTGTGATCCAACGTTGTGGTGTATTCGATCAGGTAGCCGGCTTTAATACCGGTGATTGTTGCAACCCCATTAGTAAAGGTGATGCCAATGGTCAGATCATTCTCCGGTCCGGCTGAATTCTCGAGCACCGTCCCGGCGCTGTTGAGGACGCGAACGCTGACGATGTCAACCTTCGTATCATTCGTATATCCGTCGATGAATTGCGTGCCAGATTCAACAGCGGTGCTGAATGCGCTGATTTTTACGACAGCGCTCTTGCCGCTTTGCAACTGCACGACGTCGAAACTGACTGTCTTCACATTGACCACGCCGGTGTAGTCGATGTTGGCTTCAACATCGGCTTCGTTCTGATCCAGGTTGGGAATGGTCACATTCTGCCTGGCACCCGTGACGAACGAAAAACGGATGCCTTCCTGTTCCGTAATCATCTGGTTGTTGGTGCCGAAGGTGGTCGGCCCACCTGCCTGGCTGGTATTGATCGTGTCGCCAGTGGTTATATTGACGCCAGTTGACTGATTCGCCGGATCCTTGCCGGTGGCAATGACGGCAGGATCGGTGATCCGCACAACACCATTGACCGTTTCAGTGGCCGGGTCCGCTTTCGTGAACATCAGGAAGAGGTTCTGACCGGAGGGCGCACCGGCCAGACTGAATTCCAGGTTCTGACTGGCTCCGATGAAGACCTTACCCGTCAGATCGACCGAGTCATCGGCGTTCGTCGTTCCTGGATGCTTGAGCGGTTGGTATTCCACGGTCCAGATCTTGCCGCCCGTGACCGGCGATCCGGTTTCTTCGATATAGGCTGCGAACACGATCGCGCCGGTTGCGCTCCCGGCTCGGCCCACGACGATGTTGTTGTTCACCGTATCCGTATAGAGAAGGATGTTGGTGCCATCGAGGGTATCCAGTCCGCTGTCCAGGCCATTGAGTGGTGCGCCATCGCTGCCGACGAAGCTGACATCGGTACCGCTTGTGGCGTCGGTGAGGGTGAACGCATTGCTGCCCGTGTTGCCCGCGGCACCGGTATAGCCACTCAAGGCCGCACCCGTTGCGGTACCTGCTCCAAGAGCGGTCAAACGGGTAGCGAAGGCCGAGGGCAGAGCCGTTACCAGAATGTCGTTGTCGTCAGCGTCACTCGCAGGGGTTGGCGTGGCGGTGGCGTTCTGCAACCCGGTCGTTTCGTCCAGCGAAACGTCCTCGCCGGTCGCCGTGACGCTCAGGGCGGCGGCGGTAATCGACGTTGTCAGCAATGAGTTTTGTTCGTCAATGGTCATGACTTTTTCCTGGGCAGATGCGGTCATCGAGGTCTGACCGTTGACCTTTGGTCGCCACTATGGCTAAGCGCCAGTGATTGCGCATCGGCTGATACTCCCAAGCGGGGTGGGAGTTTCAGACTACTTGGTGGGGGGCATGGGTTATCCGATTTTGATGGTGTACATATCCGTTTCTGCGGTCACGGCTTCTATTGGTTTCGCTTTTACAGCGAGTCACTTTGGAAAAGCCCCAAAGTAACCAAAAGGCTTCTGCCCCTTTCGTTCGGTGCCTCGCTTAGGCTCGGCATGCCCTCGCTCCGGTCCTGCTCCGTGGGCCCGCCGCGATCGGCCATCCCTGGCCGTGCGCGGCTAACCCGGCATCCATGCCGGGTTGCCCACTTCGCAGAACCTCCGCTCGGCCTCTCGAGGGGGCGGTGCATCAAAATCAACAGCTGCAGGCGAGCTAACGCTCGGCCTGTTGAGTGGTGAAAAGCGGAGCGGATGTGCGCTGATTTTTTGTGGGCTTGTCGGGTCGCCGCATCGCTGCGATGGCGGTCTGTCAGCCGACCCATCCTCCCCGGATGTACCCGCTTCAATTGTGGGAGCTTGCTTGCCTGCGAAAGCGGCCTGTCAGCCGACCCATCTTCCCCGGATGTACCCACTCCAACTGTGGGAGCTGGCTTGCCTGCGAAAGCGGCCTGTCAGCCGACCCATCTTCCCCGGATGTACCCACTCCAACTGTGGGAGCTGGCTTGC
>NZ_JAMYDU010000039.1 GCF_024138395.1 Pseudomonas mandelii | reverse complement strand
AGCCAGGCTTGCCGGCGAAGGCGCTCTTAAGGACGCCTTCGCCGGCAAGCCTGGCTCCTACAGGTCCGATTTACCCTTAACTGACTGGCATTACGCTAAACCCGGCCAATCCATTGCCGATAGCTCTTGGCCTGGCGATGAGACTTCAGCTGATTGCCGATCAATGCCATGAGTGGCGACGTCCTGGGTTTTGTCCTTTTGCCTTGGCTCAACAGGCCGAGTTGCTTCTTGATCACCGACGCCACTGCAAGCGACGCCAGCGCCTTATTCTTCCAGCGGACGACGATGGGCTCCACTTCGGTGTCCTGACCTGCCATCCACTGGCTGGGCAGGGCCGGCTCGATTGCCAATGCAGTGGCAAGCCCCACCATCGACACCGAGCCGCTCACCGCTCGCTCCGCGACCTCCTTTCTGCGCACGCCGCCGGTGACCATCAGCGGCATGCGCGCTATTTCTCCTATTTTTTCCGCGAACTCCAGAAAATAGGCTTCTCGAGCCAAGCGGCTGCCATCGCGGGTTTGCCCCTGCATCGCCGGGCTTTCATAGCTGCCACCGGACAACTCGACCAGGTCGACCGCCTTGGCGTTGAGCATTTCCACCACGCGAGCCGCATCCTCGGCATCGAAACCACCGCGCTGAAAGTCAGCGGAATTGAGCTTCACAGCGACGCAAAAGATCGGTGCCACTTGCTGACGTATTGCGTCGATGGTTTGCAGGAGAATTTGCGCACGATTTTCCAGGCTGCCACCCCAGCGGTCGCTACGCCGGTTGGTCAAGGGCGAAAGGAATTGGCTGAACAGGTAACCATGCGCTGCATGAATCTCCACGCCGGTGAATCCGGCACGCTCAGCCAACACTGCAGCCTGGGTATAGCGCGTGATCAGCTCTTCGATCTCCTGCTCAATCAAGGCCCTGGGCGGCACAAATGCCTTTGATAGTCCGGGAATGTCGACAGCTACCGCGGAGGGCCCCCGTGCCGATTGCCCCATGGAAGCCAACAGCTGCCTTCCGGGATGATTGATTTGCATCCAGGCCTGGGCTCCACGACTGCGGCAAGCATCGGCCCATAACCTGAATTGGCTCAGGTTCCGATCGTCCTCAAGCACCACGCCAGCCGGTCCGGTCAAGGCGTGGCGATCAACCATGACGTTGCCAGTGATGATCAGGCCGGCCCCGCCCTCCGCCCAACGGCGATAGAGCTTAACCAGCGCTTCCCCTGGTGCGTGATCCTCATTGGCAAGATTCTCCTCCATGGCAGCCTTGGCGATTCGGTTTGGAATCACCGTGCCGTTAGGCAAAAGAAGCGGTTTGAAGAGGTTTGAGCCGGTCATGTTCTGTCCTTCAGCTGATGAGAATTCGGCCAGCCATCGCTAAGGGTCATACCGTTTGAGCACCGTCTGCGCAGTGCTTGCTCAGGTTGTTGAGGTCCTGGTTTGCATCGATGGGCCGGCTGATGACCTGCCGGGACGGCGAGCCAGAAACACGATATAGCTGAACACGCGTGTTCAGTTGTGTCAATGCGTAGAACCCTTCAACGATCCTGCCTCCAATCTACCCATCCGGTTTTTACGCCATAGAAAGGATCTCATTGAGAAAAACGTATTTAATTCAAAAAACGTTGTTGACTGAAACTGAACACAAGTGTTCAATCAGGCCATAAGGTAATCCTGGAGAGAGAACCGTGGAATCCCTGAATCCAACACAGCGCCGCATTCATCAAGCCGCCTTTCGCCTGTTCGCTGAAAGAGGCACCTCACAAGTGAACATTCTTGACCTCGCACAAGAGGCAGGCGTGGCGCGCGGAACGGTCTATAGCAACATCGACAGCATGGAAAGCCTGTTTGAGGCGGTCGCCAGCCATCTCGCGAAGGAGATGCATGAGCGCGTCAACAAGAGCTTCAATTCCCTCTCTGATCCGGCTCAGCGCCTTGCCAATGGCATTCGATTGTTCATTCGTCGAGCGCACGAGGACTCCCAGTGGGGGGCGTTCATCCATAAATTCGCCATGAGCAATGCTTCGTTGCGTGAAATGTTCAGCAGCCAAGCGACAACGGATCTTCTCAGCGGGCTGTCCAGTGGGCGGTACACGTTTGAAAAGGAGCAATTGCTCTCGGTGCTGACGCTGATATCGAGCAGCGTCCTCGGCTCGATTTTCCTGGTGCTGGAAGGGCACAGAACGTGGCGCGAATCGGGCTCTGACACGGCCGAGCTGGTGCTGCGGGCATTGGGTGTGTCACCAGAGGAGGCTCGTGCGCTGGCGACCACAGAGTTGCCGGTACTTCCTTCTCTCGACTGAATTAGTCAAACGACCCAACTAGACACTCCTGGATTTTCAGGGGTGCGGGGACGGCTTTACCCTGAAAACCCGGAAAACAACAACAATGACTAACAAAAATGAATTGCCCCGGTTAGCCACACCACAGCCTGCCCGGCATCCGCAACCGACGGTGAAGGCTCAGGACCTGACTCACCTGATCTTTCAACGGCCGGACTTGAACGAGGCGGCGCGGTTCCTGACGGATTTCGGCCTGACGGTCAGTCAGCAGGACGCCGATACGCTTTACCTGCGCGCCGCCGACCCTACTGCATACTGTTACCGCGTCCATCGTGCAGAACAGGCACGTTTTGTCGGGTTCGGACTGGCAGTCCAGTCGCTCAAGGATCTGGAAAAACTGACGCGAATCCCAGGCGCGTCATCGGTCGAGAAATCCGAACATCCGGGTGGCGGGTATTACGTCAGGCTGACCGATCCCTCGGGTTTCATTGTGGAAGCTGTTTGCGACCAGACCGCCGGTATAACGCTGGGACACAGAGCTCCTCTTCCCTGGAATCTGGCGCAGGAGCAACCGCGAATCAACGCCACGCAGCGCCCGCCGATTGCTCCGTCTGAAGTACTCAAACTGGGCCACATCGTCATCGAAGTGGCTGACTACCAGGCGACCTGTGCCTGGTATACGAAGCATTTCGGGTTGATTCCCAGCGATGTGCAGGTACTCCCCGATGGCACGCCTATTGTCACCTTTTTGCGCCTTGACCTTGGTGACATTCCGGCGGATCACCATACGCTCGCGATAGCGCAAGGGTTCATGGCGACCTATAGCCATAGCGCCTATGAGGTTGTCGATGCAGATGCTGTGGGAATGGGGCAGCGCGTCCTGCGCGAGCGCGGTTGGGTGCACTCGTGGGGCATCGGTCGACACATTCTGGGCAGTCAGATCTTCGATTACTGGCAAGACCCTTGGGGCGATAAGCACGAGCATTACTGCGACGGGGATATTTTCACGGCTGCACGGCCCATGGGCATTCATCCGGTGAGCCCCGAGGCAATGGCGCAGTGGGGGCAGCGCATGCCCAAGCTTTTTACAAAACCGAAGATGAGCCTGGCCAATCTGCGTGCGCTATTTCGCAACCTGCGACGCAGTCCGGACTTGAGCATTCGCAAGTTGATAACGCTCATGCGGATGTTCGGGTAGAGCTGCCGCCATGTCAGGCAATGCAACCAGATATGGTCGGCGGGATGTGCTCAAAGCCGGCGCCTTGATCGTCGGCGGCTCGTTGGTCTACAGCGTTGCCAGCCCCCCCTCAGAACAACACCACAGTTCTCGCGCCGCCGAGCACGAGACAAACGCCGCTCCAGGAGTACCTTCAATGTCTGCTGTACACGTAGTCCGCTTCGAATTTCAGAACGGTATCCACTGGGGCGTGCTACGCCAGGGCCGTATCACGGTTGTCCCCGGTGCATTTGAAACCACCGGTGATTTCATTCGCCAGAACAGTATCGATGACCTCGCTCAATTGAAGGGTACGGAGCTTGCAGAGGGCGAAGTGAAACTGCTGTCGCCGGTGACCCGTAACCAGCAGTTCGTCTGCCAGGGCGCCAATTACCGTCAGCACATGATCGAGTCGGGCATGGACCCGGATGCGAAGAAATTCAACATGATCTTCACCAAGGCGACGAGTTGCCTGGTGGCGGCTGACAGCGACCTGATCAAGCCGCGCAACGTGCGCTTCCTCGACTACGAAATCGAACTGGGGCTGGTGATGAAGCGCTCGATCACCGGCGCTGTTGCTGTCACCGACGCCAATCTGCATGAGTTCATTGCAGGCGTCGTCATCGTTAATGATTACTCGGCTCGCGACATTCAGATTCCCCAGATGCAGTTCTACAAGGGCAAGAGCTTCCGCACTTTCGGCCCGGTCGGCCCGTACCTCTGCCTTCTGGATGCCACGAACATTCATTACCTGAAAGCGCTGCAGCTGCGCCTGACGGTCAACGACCAGGTGCGACAGAACGACAGCACGGCCAACCTGGTTTACGGCCCCGCTGAAACCCTTACCGAACTCTCCGCCCTGCAAGATTTCGCTGCTGGAGACCTGATCGCCACCGGTACGCCTGCCGGCTGTGCGCTAACGGTCCCTTCGCCTGCCAAGCAGCGTATTGCGGCCCTGATGCCAGAAGCCACCAAGTGGAAGCTTTTCCTCAAGGCGCAAGAGGGCCGGACGCAATATCTCAAGTCAGGTGACGTAGTCGAGGCGCGCATTCGCAGCGCCGATGGTGTGATCGACCTCGGCGTGCAACGCAACCGAGTCGTGGAGGAAGCCTGATGGTTGTGCAGACCCTGAGTGACATCGAAAGTCTCGAACAAGTCCCCCTGTCGGAACGTGGCTTGGCTTGCAGCACTTATGAAGCGCTGCGACAGGCAGCCCGGTGCTCCCCTCAGGCACCGGCGCTGAGCTTCTTCGCCGATGCCGCCGATTTCAGGCGTACCTACAAGTGGAACTACTCCCAGCTCTTCGCGGATATCACCCGCGCGGCGAATGCCTTCAATGACTTGGGTATAAAACCGGGCGAGGTGCTTGCCTTTATCTTGCCCAATCTGCCGGAGACCCATTTCACGATATGGGGCGGGGAGGCGGCGGGCATCGTCATGGCGATCAATCCTCTGCTCGAGGCCAAGCAGATAGCTGGCTTGCTGGATGCCGCGAAGGCCTCCGTGGTGGTGACGCTCGCGCCGACGGCGGGCAGCGATCTGTGGCCCAAACTGGCTTCGCAGCTGGATCAGTTACCCATCGTCAGGTCTGTCGTTTGGGTCAGCATGGAGCCTTATGTCGCCGAACCCGTGCGTGGGGCCCTGAAAGCAGCGGCACTGAAGGAACGAGACTTACACCGAGATATCGCGATCCACGATTGGCAATCGCTGATGAGTACTCAGCCGCACACACACCTGAAGAGCGGTCGGCAAATCCGCCGGGATGAGTGCTCTTCCTACATCTGTACGGGCGGCACCACCGGGCTCCCGAAGATCGCCGCGCGTACCCATGGCTCGGAAGTATTCAATGCATGGGCCATGTCTGCTCATCTGCAGCCACGCAGTGGTGGCCAGGTGATCTTTTGTGGCCTGCCGCTGTTTCATGTCAATGGACAACTGGTGACGGGGCTGATGCCCTGGACTCAAGGCGACCATGTGATCCTCGGGACGCCTCATGGCTATCGTGGCGAGGGGGTGATCCCGCGATTCTGGGAAATGGTCGAGCATTTCGGTATCAACTTCTTTTCCGGCGTGCCAACTGTCTATGCCGCACTTTTGCAAAATGAATGCGAGGGCCGCGACCTGTCCAGCCTTCGCTATGCAATGTGTGGCGCCGCACCCATGCCGGCTGAGCTGTTCCGGGAGTTCGAGCGCCGGACCGGGGTAAAGATCCTTGAAGGTTACGGTCTGACTGAGGGCGCCTGCGTTTCCTCGATCAATCCGCCCCATGGCGAGCGCCATATCGGCTCCATCGGGATACGGATCGCCTACCAGAATATGCGCGCGGTCGTGCTCAATGATGCTGGAGAGTACCTGCGCGACGCCAACGTGGATGAGATCGGCCTCATCACGATCAGTGGCCCGAATGTCTTCAATGGCTATCTGGAGGAGCGTCATAACCAGGGCCTTTGGATCGATATCGACGGTCAGCGCTGGCTGAATACGGGCGATCTGGGGCGTGAGGATGCTCAGGGTTACTTCTGGCTGACCGGACGCAAGAAGGAGTTGATCATTCGCGGCGGTCACAACATCGATCCCAAGCAAATCGAGGAGGCTCTGCAAGCGCATCCCGCCGTCGCCTTGGCCGCTGCAATCGGCAGCCCCAATGCCTACTCGGGCGAGGTGCCGGTCGCCTACGTTCAACTGCGCCCCGGGCAAGTTTGCAACGCCGAAGAACTTGAGGCATTCGCTCATCTCAATATCAGCGAGCGGGCAGCCGTGCCCAAGCGCATTGAAATCCTCGATGCGTTGCCACTGACTGCCGTGGGCAAGATATTCAAGCCCGCTTTGCAACAGCGGGAGATTGCCAAAGTAGTCCAGGAGGAAGTGGAACGCCTGGGGCTTTCGAATATTGCTGTTGAGGTCGTGCAGGACAATCGCCGTGGGCATGTCGCCTGCATCCGGGCCGGAACTGCCCAAGAAGTCCTGGCTCCGCTTTTGGGGCGCTATAGCTTTCAAACCGAGTGGCTTAATTGAGTCTCTGATTTGCATCTGTAATCGCGGCAGTCGTGCCCTGGTGTTGTTCAGTCAGGGCCCTTTACCCAACTTCGATCAACTCCAACCGGCACTGAAAAGTGCACAGGAAGGCGAAGCCTTGCCTGCGTGAATCAACAAAAACAATAAAACAAGAGGTGGAAAATGAAACTCGATAGCCGTGTGATCCCTTGTCTCTCTACTCAGCGAAAATGTGCTGTCTGGATTAAGTTCGCCAGTGCCCTCGCCATACTCACCGCTTCAACCACCGCAGGCGCCAACGGCATTGGCCTTAATGAACAAAGTGCAAGCAGTGCGGGAACTGCTTATGCAGGAAGGTCCTCTTCCGCGCTGGACGCCAGCACCATTTATGGAAATCCTGCAGGCTTGACCAAGTTGAAGCGTAGTGAGATTTCCGGCGGCGCCGCGGTCGTCTCGGTGAGTGACGACATCAGTGATGCGCAGAGCAGTGCCACAGGAACGAACAAGGGGGACTCGGTGCCTTTGGGCGTCGTGCCCTTCGCCTATATGTCGACGCCGCTTGACGATCGTTTTTCAATGGGGCTGGGCCTCTATGCTCCCAGTGGTCTGATCAATGATTACGAGGGCTCTTTTCAGGGCCGCTACCATGGCTCCTACAGCACGACCAAGGAGATAACCCTGCAGCCGACCATTGCCTATCGGATCAATGATTACGTGTCCATTGGTGGCGGACCGACCCTGAACCGTTTCAATGCAAAGCTTCAGAATTACATGGCAACCGGCGCCCTGAACAACGGCCAGGACACACTGGTTACCATCAGAGGCGATGACACGGCGATTGGCTACAACGTCGGCCTCTTGGTCGACTTTAACGAGGCAACCCGTTGGGGGATTACCTATCACTCGAAAGTGAGCTATCACCTCAAGGGGCATACTGAGGTTTCCGGCTCCCCGAGCGTTATCCCGCTGGACGGAAATTATGACAACAAGATAGACCTTACGATGCCTGAATCAGTGGATACGTCTGTTACCCATCGATTCAATAATCGCTGGACCGGATACCTGGGGACCACCTGGACACGCTGGAGTCGGATCCAGAAGGTCGAGGCAGTCAACAGCGGTCTTTCCCCCTTGGGCCAGGCGGCTGGCCTGGGACGTGTGACCGAAGAAATGAACTGGCACGACACTTGGTCTACCGCGATTGGCGCATCTTATCAATTGAACCAACAATGGCTGCTGCGCGCAGGCTACGCCTATGATCCGTCGCCTATTGGAAATGCCGATCGCGGCGTGCGCGTTCCGGTCGGGAATCGCCAGGCCGTGACCTTGGGCGGCGCTTATTCGCCGAATTCCGATCTGACGATCGACTTTGCTTATGGTTATCTCTGGGATTCCAAAGTTTCCGTACAGCACTCGAACAACTCCGGTCTTCAACCGGAATACAGTGCCAATTACGACAATAGTGCGAATGGGATTTCAGTACAGGCAACTTATCGGTACTGATCTCCATTTGCGCCCACGTCAGAGAAGTGAGTCTCCGATCGGTTTTATCAAATCCGGTCCCTGATTCCGCACGTTGCCGATTGCCCGGTCTACCTGGAGCCACTCGAACGCCTCGGTCGGCTCACTTTGCAACAGTACCATTTGCTCGGCGTGCTCTTGGGGCGTCGCCGGGTTCAGCCATTCACGGGCCCGTTCCGGTGAAAGCGTCACAGGCCGGCGGTCATGAATATTGAGCATGCCGCCGGTGTTATCGGAGGTAATGATCACGAAGCCGTCATGCTCGCTTGGACCATGCTCGGCGCTCGGGTATTGGCCAATCGCGGCACACAGAATCGGCACCCGATCCCGCCGGCGAATCAGGTAGGGCTGCTTTTTCGGTTCGCCTTCATCAACCCATTCAAACCAGTTGTCGATGGCAATGATTGCCCGGTGCGGCCAGATCGCGCGGAAGAATAGGCCGTGGGCGGCTTTCTCAATACGGGCATTGATCGGTGCGGCGCGGTCTTTGATCCAATGCGGTCGCCAACCCCAGCGAACCATGTCGGCCCGCAGAAACTGACCTTCCTGGTGAAAGAGGGCGAGTTGAGTGGAAGGCGCGGCGTTGTAACACTCGAAAGGCTGGTCGCCTGCATAGTTGATCAGTGCGTTTGGAATGCTGAGCGCTGCGACAAAGTCATGAATGCCCCGGTATTGGGAAAGACGTCCGCACATGGTTGGAGCCCTCCGATCATGCTTTCAGCGTAGACCAGAACCTGGCTGCTTGATGACGAAGCCATTGATGATAGCCGCCATGGTCAAGATAGCTGCCGGGCGCGGTAGTCTGAATAGTTGATCAGGGCATAGAGACGAAACGTTACCGATCATCAGCGACCGATTGAGCAATCACTGCATCGCTTGGGTACTGCGTTTTTATCCAGTTATGATTTTTTTGACAACGATATCAATAATCTCAAAATTCCAGAGTGGTGGAGGGGATTGGTTTGGGCGCGGAGGGCAAAGCCACTGGCACCACGTCGATCACGCAGGTGTGGTACGCATCGAGGCTTTCGCGATGGCCGATGCTGACTAGCGTAATGTCGGCTGCCGCCAGCGCTTCGTACAACCGTCGCTCGGCACTGTCGTCAAGGCCCGAAGTGGCTTCATCGAGGAACAGCAAGGGTGGCCGAATCAGCAAGGCGCGGGCCATAGCCAGGCGCTGTTGCTCGCCGGGGCTCAATCGCCGGCTCCAGTCATCGGTACTGTGCAACGGCAAGTGCTGCAACTCTGTCAGTTTGAGCACGGCTTCCAGGCGTGCTTCATCGATTTCGATAGCACCGGTCTCGCCGGTTTGATGCAACAATTCATGTAACGAACCATTGGGCAAATAAGGCCTCTGCGGCAAGATAAGTAGACCCTCGCGGTCCAGTTCGACACTGCCTTGGTGCCGTGGCCACAATCCTGCAAGCGAGCGGAGCAGGGTGGTCTTGCCCACGCCGGAAGGGCCCCGCAGCAGCAGCCGTTCGCCGGGAGCCAAGGTCAGCGTCAGCGGTTCGAACAGCGGTAAACCGTGCTCGTTCAGCGGTGCAAAATCATGCAACCGCAGGCCAGCTGTACGACGGGTGACGGGGTCGACCGGTGCGGGTAGTGCGTCAAGTTCACGCCAGAAACTGCATAAGCGAGTCTTGGTCGCACGCCATTCGGCGATTTGCGGGTAGCTGCGAATCAGAAACGAAAGAGAAGCCTGAATTTCGCCGAAAGCCGAAGCGATCTGAGTCAGTTGTCCCAGTTGGATTTCCCGCGAGAAGAAGCGCGGCGACACCAGCAGCAGCGGCAAGGTAAAGGCAAATCGCTCATACGCCGCATTAATGCCCAACAGGTGTTTTTTCGAGCGAACCAGCTTGCTGTAGTTGCTCAGCAGCAGTCCCAGTTGTCCCAGTAACTGCTTGCTTTCCCAGCCCTGACCACGGGAAAGGGCGACGTTTTCGGCGTCTTCACGCAGACGCGTCAGGCCGAAACGAAAATCCGCCTCACGACGTTGTTGCAGGAAATTGAGCCCGATCAGCGGTTTACCGATCCAGTGCGCGATGCCGCTGCCGATCACGGCGTAGATCAAGGCGAGCCATAACATATAGCCGGGAATGGCGACGGCATGCCCGGCGACTTCAAATTCCAGCGTGCCGGAAATGCGCCACATGATCATGCTGAACAGCACCACCAGAATGATCGCCTGGAGCAGGTTCAAGCCCAGGTCCAGGGTCTGCTCGACGAAGATCTTGCAGTCCTCGGCAATGCGCTGATCGGGGTTGTCGTAGGTCACGCTGTGAAAGCGGCTGCGATAATAGCGTTGGCTGTCGAGCCACTTGCCGAGAAAGGCCTGGGTGAGTTTTTCTCGCCAACTGATCAGCAAGCGCTGCTGCACTTGGAACTTGGCCATGGTGCAGACGATGAAGGCGACGTCGAGTACCAGCAACTCCACGACGTGATAACCGAACGCGGCGGCGTCCAGACTTTGCAACGAGTTGTAAAAACCCAGGCTCCACTCGTTCCAGCGCACCTGGATCGCAATGATCCCGGCCACTGCCAGCATGGCCAGGGCGAGTGTCAGCCACGCGCGACGACGGCCTTGAGCTGACCAGTAAGGTGCGGCCAGCAACTTCATATCTTGGATGAACATCGGAGTCCTGCCTGGCAAACTCGGGGATTGACCCGCCGTGTTGAATCTTCGGAATTCAAAAAACGTGGTAGGTTAACAGTTCTCAAACTCAGTTACGAAGCCTCATGACGTCTCTTCAAACCACCGCCCGAATGCTCGACGAAACCCTGCTCGATAAGTTGTTTCGTTTCGATGGCGCCTTTCTGCGCAGCACCTGCCGACTGAGCAGCCACGTCGAAGGCCGTGGGTTGATCGAGTTTCGCGATCCGCAAACCTGCACTGACCTGTTGCGTCTTTACGCTCACTACTATCCCGCTGCGCCTCGGGCTGCACTGGTGTCGCAATGGTCGATGGACTTGATCTGCGTGACGCTGGCCTTACCGCTGGCCGCCGCTGCGCAGCATCTGCGTTGTATCGTGCATGATCCCCATGTGGCGCTGGAAAACGGAATGCCCGTGGCTCAGGTGTTTGCTGCCGGGGAGGTGCTGCCATTGAACAATCCGCTGGCCTTCGCGCAGCAACTGCTGACTGAGGACATGGCGCCGCTGGTGCAGGCACTGGCCAGCGCCGGGCGGGTGGCCCAGCGCTTGCTGTGGAATAACGTGGCGGCCGCCCTTGATGTCGCGCTCGACTACTTCCAGATGCCGCAAGCGTCGATGTGGCGCGATCGTCTGTTCCGGGAGCGGCACTGGGCCGATGGCACTCGCAATCCGCTATACGGTTTCCTGCAACTGGCTCCCGGTCCGAGCGGAGTTCCATTACTAATGCGCAAGGTGTGCTGCCTGCACCATCAATTAGGTGATGCGCGCCCGTACTGCGACAACTGTCCGCTGGTGCCGGGCGCTGACATCACAGCGCCTCATCAGGCATAAGCCGCGTGCGCTTCCACCTGGGTGAGACGGCCGTTCTCCACTTTCAGCACCCGGTCGGCCTGCTGGAAGTAAGCGTCATCGTGGGTGATCACAATCACGGTTTTGCCCCGGGCTTTCAGTTCCGGCAACAGCTCCATGTAGAACACCCGCTTGAAGGTCGGATCCTGGTCGGCGGCCCATTCATCGAACAAATAAAACGGCTTGTCATCCAGATACGCCGATACCAGAGCCAGTCGCTTGCGTTGACCCGTGGACAGTTCCACGGTGGAAAAACGGTCGTCGACAATGCTGACTTTGTGTCCTAACCCCAATGCTTTCACATAACGCGTCGCTTCGGCGGTGCGATATTCGGCGTCCGGTCCGTCGTCGCCCAACAAATGTTCGAACAGGTGGAAGTCAGCGAACACCGCTGCAAAGTGCTTACGGTATTGCTCGCGGTTGTCGTCGTCCACTTCCACACCATTGAGCACCACGCAACCGGTTTCCGGTGCGTACAGCCCGAGCATCAGCATGGACAGCGTAGTCTTGCCACTGCCATTGCCACCCACCACAAACACCAGTTCACCCTGTTCCAGCGTCAGGTCCACCGGGCCGAGCATAAAGGGATGATCCTCGTGCTCGCCGGGATAGCGGTGGCACACGCCGTTGAGCAACAGGCGCATCGGGCCTTCACTGGCGAACACATTGCCGAGCGGCGCAACTATCTGGGCTTCGGTGCTCAGCTCCGCGTCCAGTTGGCGAATGCGGTTCAGGGCGATGCTGGCTTGACGCAGCGAGGGCAGGGCGATCATCAGGTCGGAGATCGGCCGTACCAGGTACAGCAAGGTCACGGTGAAACTGGTCAGCACGGTAATCGGTTGCGGCAGCCAGAACGGCACGATGAATAGCAGCACGCCGAGGTTGAGGTAAAACAACAACGTGCCGAGGTTGGCCACCACCGAATACCCGGCCATACCGCGCAGGAAACGCACGCGAAACTCGTCGGCACCCGGACGGATGACTCGTTCGACAAAGGCTTCACCGCGGGCGTTGTTCAGCTGCAATTCCTTGCTGCCTTCGATCAGGCTACGAAAGTGCTGATACAGCACATCCTTTTGCTGGCGCACCCGTTCCAGATGGCTCAACGGCCCGCGTTCGGCCAAGTGAAACGCCACCAGGCCGATCATCAGAAATAATGCCAGAATCGCCAGCAACGACCACGACAGCCAAGCCAGGTAGGCGAAGCATGCCAGGGTCACCACGGCGTTGACGAACAGCAACGGCACCCACTCGAACGCAGCGGTAAACGTGTGTACGTCTTCGGTGAGGATCACCAGCAAACGGTGTTTGCCCATGCCTTGCAGACGTTTGAGCGGGGTGGCGAGCAGCTTGCGCGACAAGTCGATACGCATCTGGAAAATCGCGCTTTGGGTCAGGTGCAGCAGCGACAGTTCCGAACAGAGTTTGCTCAGCAGCATGCCGATACACAGCCCGAAAAACCCCAGGGCCAGTTCCGGCAATTGCTGCGGGTTGGCCAACCCCCGGTTGATCAGAATCACCAGCCCCGCACTGGCCAGACCGCCCAGTGCGCCAGTGATCGAGGCCAGAGCCAGCAGGCGTGCCGATTGGCGGTAGAGATAGAGAATCAGGTTCATGCGACGGTTTCCGTCGTGGCCATGGCCAGCGACTTGGTGAGTTGTTCATGGAAGGCGGACTGCCCGAGGATCGAATCGTGATCGGCGGTGACCTGATAATGACAGGTTCGCTGGCTGATCGCGTCCCATTGCGCCGGCAGATTCGGGTGCTCGACAAGCGTCTGTTCGGCCCACCAGAGTTGCAGGGTGGCCTGCACGACGGGCACCGAATAGCCGCTGACCCAACGACGCGCGTCGGCCATCACATTCAAGGTCTGTTCGACATAGGCCAGCGGTGCATTGAGCTCTAGGCCGTTGGCACTCGTCCATTCCAGCAGGGCGAAACGCAATTGCTCCACGCGACCCAGTCCAGCAGTCGCCGTGCGCAACTCCGTCAGACATTGCGCGGTGAGTCGCGGGCGGCTGTCGCTGCTCAATTCTTGCTGAACGATGGCCTGCAGCGCATCCCACGCCAGCGTTTCATCCTCAGCGTGGAACGTGCTGTCGAACACCCCCAACCACTCAACCGCTTGCCCTTGGACCTCCAGCTGCCGGGTCAACTCCAGCGCAAGCAAGCCGCCCATCGACCAACCGGCCAGGCGATATGGACCCTGAGCCTGAATCTGGCGGATCTGCGGCAAGTATTCGCGGGCTAATGCAACGAGGTCCTGATTGCGCAGTGACTCGGGCAGCGGAACGCCGTACACCGGCAGCGCCTTCGGCAACCCGGCGACCATCGGCATGTAATGGTGAACCCCGCCCGCTGGCTGGTGCAGGCAGAACAACGGTGTCTGTTCAGTTTCGCCGGCCTGCAAGGAAATGATCGCCGCCTGGTCGTGGGACCGGGTAATTTGTTCAGCAAGGCCGATCAACGTCGGGTGCTGGAAGATCACACTGACCGGCACCTCAATGCCCAGCGTGGCGCGCAACCTGGCGGTCATACGCACCACCAGCAGCGAATGGCCACCGAGGGCGAAAAAGTCGTCGTGACGGCCGATTACTTCAGCCTCCAATAGCTCTTGCCATACTGCTGCGAGCACCTGCTCGATATGCCCTACGGGCGCTGCATAAACCGCGAGACTGCGATTTGGCGCACGGGCCAGCAAGGCACGATGGTCGACCTTGCCGTTGGCGGTGCGTGGCAGTTGCGCCAGCCACTGGGTGTCGGCGGGAATCATGTGCGCCGGTAACAGCGCCCCGAGGGATTCGCGCACGGCACTGGCCTGAAGTTGAGTGGCCGATTCGATGAACGCCCGCAAGCTCGGTTCGGTCTGAGTGGTGTCCAACAAGACCACCGCCAGTTTGGCGCCGCTGACGTTGCATAGCGCGGTTTCGATTTCGCCCAACTCGATACGGTAACCGCGCAGTTTGATCTGTGAGTCGGTGCGCCCGAGGAACAGTAGTTGTCCGTCCAGGTCTTGCCAGGCGAAATCGCCGGTGCGATACAGACGTTGACCGTCGAGGGATGGATGACGGGCCTGGATGAATTTCTCGGCGGTCATCTGCGGCAGGCCCAGATAACCTTCGGACAGCCCCGGTCCGGCAATGTGAATTTCACCTTTGAAGCCTCGGGCCACGGGGGCGCCGTCGCTGTCGAGCAAGTACACCCGGGTGTGGGCAATGGCGCGGCCGATGGGTACGGACCCCGCGTTCTGATCGGGTTGGCAGAGAGCGACGGTACTCCACACCGACGCTTCCGTCGGTCCGTATTCATTGTAGAGCTGCGCGTCCAGTTGGCGCCGATAGTGACTGTCGACCAACGCTGGCGGGCAGCTTTCACCGGCGACAATCGCGGTGTTCAATGGGCTCGGGACATCGCCCAACTCGTCCAGGATCAAGGCGTACAACGAAGGCAGTGCCAACAGGTGCGATACGCCGTGGCTGCGGATCAGACGGGCCAGTTGCAGCGGATCTTTCTGTTCGGTTTCGCTGGCCAGGTGCAGGCAACCGCCCTGGGCCAGGCTCCAGAACAGCCCGGCGATGGAGCTGTCGAAGGCGAACGACGACAGCAGCAGGAAGCGTTGCACCGGCTGCGGATACCCTGCCAGCCGTGCCGCCAGCGAATGCAGGGCGTTGGCATGGCTGATGACCACGCCTTTGGGCTGTCCAGTACTGCCAGAGGTGTAAATCAGGTAGGCCGGCTGATCCCGCGAGACGGTCGGCTCCTCCCGTAACGGCACCGCCGGCATCGCTTGATCAATCGCCATCGCGCTCGTTTGCCAGTCCGCCGGCAGGTCTTGCACGCGAGCGTGATGGGTCAGCACCAGACGTGCCTGGCTGTCGCGCAGAATATGTTCGATGCGCTCGGTGGGGTAGGCCGGGTCGATCGGTACGTAGCAGGCGCCGGCACGCAGAATGGCGACCAGCGCCACCACTGCATCGATGTCGCGCGGCAAGAAGTGCGCGATCCGCGCACGGGGTTCCAGGCCCTGGGCAAGCAATTGCTGTGTGAGGGCCGTGACGCGCTGATCCAGCTCGGCATAGCTCAAAGTCCCGCTTGAGCCAGTGACCGCCGGGCGTTGAGCGCTGGAGGCCGAGCCTTGGGCGAAACAGGCAGCCAGGTTTGGCAGGGCAAAAGTGGCGGCATAAAGCTGTTCTTGCGCCGGGCTCAAAGTCGGCGACGTGGCCAATGCGCCGGTCACCCGTTGTTGCTCGGCGGCGCTGCAAGTGGTCAGTTGGCTCAGGCTGGCGGCCGGTTCACGCAGGCTGTGTTCGATCACGCTCAGCAACTGCTCGGCGAGGAGCTCGACATGGGCCGGTGAGTAGAGCGCGGCATCAAAATGCAGTGACAAACCGCTGGCCGAACGCGGCTCGTATTGCAATAGCAACGCCCAATCAGCGCTGACACTGTCAGCCTGTTCGATCTGCCAACCGGCATCGTTCAGCGCACTGTGCGGCAAAACCGCGAGTTCGCGATAACCCACGCCGGACACCGACGGCACATTGCTCAAGTGGCTCGGGTAGGTGTCCCGGGCATCGTTGAGCAGGCCAACGCGCTCGGTCAGTTGCTGGCACAACGCGGCAAACGACAGCTCAGGCGCGGTGTCGAGCGTCAATGGCAACGGCTCGGAGAACAGGCCGAGGGCATCCCCCAACACGTCCGGACGCATCTGGTTTTCGTAGGCCAGCGTCAGGCGTTCGGCTTCGCAGTAGCGTTGCCACAGGGTGACCCAGGCGGCGAGCACGAGCATGCCGGTGCTGACGCCGAGGCTGGCCGCTTGTTGATCGAGGCGTTGTAGGGTGGAGTCGTCGAACGACAGTTGCATCCGCCTCATTTCGACAATCCCGGTTGCCGGATTCTGCCGCTGCCAAGGCAAAGGCACATCCGCGACCATTGCATTGAACTGCTCATCCCAGAACTGTCGGCCCTGGTCGTCCACCGACTCCAGGCGCCACGCCGCATAATCGGCGTATTGCAGCGGCGGCTCTTGAGGCGCTGCTTGCAAATAGCCCAGCGCCCACTCTTCGCCGAGGTAGCCCAGGCTGGTGCTGTCCAGATGCATGGCCGGCAAGTGCAACGTTGCCGACCGAGTATCTACGTGCAGCTCGATGCCCAGCGCTTGCCAATCATCAACCGATCCGTCGATCACCTGCATCGGCAGCGACATCCCCGGCAGTTGCTGATAACGGGTGCGCAGAATCTCGTGGCGTTGCATCAAGGCCAGCAAACTGCTTTTCAGCCGTGCGCTGTCCAGCGGTTGTTCGCTGCGAATGCGCAACGTGGCCCGCTGGCTGGTCGCCAGACGGTTTTGTTGCAAGCGCCACAGGTGCGACTGTTGTGGCGACAGCTCGAAGCCTTCGAACAGCGTGTCTTCGTGAGTCTGAGTCATGCTGAGACCTGTACAAAAAAGTGGGACATGAGCGTCGATTGACCGATGACCATCATTGTTCGGCATCCTTCACGACGCTGCGGCGACGGGCCTGGCCCAGGGTGCTCTGGCGCGCGCTGCCGGCTTCACGCAGCGCAGCTTGAGCCAGCTCGCGGCGGGTCTGTTGCAGTTGATTGAGTGGCACCAACAACTGAGCGACGCGGGTGTCAGCGTTCAGCACGAGTTGCTCCAGCAGGCAGACGAACAGGCTGTCGAGCAGTTCGATGTAGGCACTGGCGTAACGCCCGGTGTCGTAGTCGTACACCACCAGCAGGCCTTCACCGTCATCCACGACGTTGATCAGCAGGTCCACATCCGAAGCTTGCGGCTCGAGTTCTCGCTCGCTGATCGCCAGACCCGGCAAATGCAGGTCCTGCTGGCGGGTGTTCTGCACCACCAGTTTGACCTGGAAGAACGGCGTGTAACGGGCGTCCCGCTGTGGCAGCAGGTCGGCCACCAAGGCGTCGAACGGCAAATCCTGATGGGCAAAGGCATCCAGCGCAACGCGGCGGGCATCGCTTAGCAACTGATCGAACGTCTGCTGCGGCGTGACGCGGCAACGCAGCACCAACTGGTTGACGAAGAAGCCGACCATGTCTTCGGTCTGTTGCTGATGACGGTTGGCGATGTCGGTGCCGACCAGCAGGTCTTCGCGTCCGGTCTGCTGATGCAGCAACACGTTCAGCGCGCTGTGCAACACCATGAACGGCGAAGCCTCGCGAGCCGTGGCCAACTCGCCGATGGCCTGAGCCAATGACGCGGGCAAGCGGCGGCGATGACGCGCGCACTTGCCGTGATCGCGAGTTTGAGCGCCCGGCAACAACAGCGGCGCCGGGCTGGCTTGCAACTGCTGGCGCCAGTAGGCCAGCTGTTGCTGCCAGACCGGGCCCGGCAGGTGCGTGCGTTGCCACACGGCGAAGTCGGCGTATTGCAGGGCCGGGGTTTCGATTCGGCCAGCCGTGGTGCCGAAACCGATGTAGTCGGCGGCCAGTTGGTCCACCAATTGTGCAATGGACCAGGCGTCCACCGCGATGTGATGCATGGCAATGGCCAACACATGAGTCTGCGCGTCCAGTTGCAGCAACCGCGCGCGAATCAATGGCGCCTGCGTCAGGTCGAACGGTTGGCCGAAGACCTCGGCCAATTGCGCCTGGATGGCCGGCTCCTGTTCCTGCGCCGAGACCGCTTGCAGATCGATGACCGGCAAGGCAAACACCTGCGCCGCTTCAATCCGCTGCCAGGGTTCACCGTGATCGCTATGCACGGTGCTGCGCAATACTTCATGGCGGGCGATCAATTGTTCGAACGCCAGGCGCAAGGCTTCGACATTCAACGCCCCGGTCAAGGTCAAGGCGAACGGAATGTTGAAACCGCTGGAGCCAGGGTTCAGTTGCTCAAGGAACCACAACCGCTGTTGGGCAAACGACAACGGCAGCGGTTGCGAACGGTCTGCCGCAGTGATTGCGGGCAGGGCCAAAGGCGCCCCCTGCAAGCGAGCGCTGTCGATGGCGCGTGCGAGGTTTTCCAATACCGGATGATCGAAGACTGCACGCAGTGGCAGGTCCACCGCGAGTTGGCTGCGAATCCGCGAGACCACCAGCGTCGCCAGTAACGAGTGCCCGCCGAGGGCGAAGAAGTTGTCGTCAGCACCCATCGTCGACACGTTGAGAATCTGCGCCCAGATCGCGCCCAGTTGCTGTTCGGTGTCGCTGCGCAGCGGCCGTTGCTCGCTCAGGTCGTTGCTGTCCAGCGCACGTGCGGTCAGCAGTTTGCGATCGACCTTGCCGTTGGCGTTCTGCGGCAGCGCTTCCAGCTGTTGCCAATGCGCCGGCACCATGTACGACGGCAAGCGTTGGCTCAGCCATTCGCGCAGCACCGCCACAGGCGTGTCATCGCCGGTCCAGTAGGCGACCAGTTGCAAGTCGCCACGATGGTCGGCGTTGACGATCACGGCCACGGCTTGCATGGCAGGATGACGTCCCAGATGATCTTCGATTTCCCCCAGTTCGATGCGGTGACCACGGATTTTCACCTGCTGATCACGGCGACCGAGGAACTCGATCACTCCGTCTGCACGCCAGCGACCCAGGTCACCGGTGCGGTAAAAACGCGCGCCGGGTTCGAATGGATGGGCGACGAACGCAGCCTGGGTTTTCTCTGGATCGTTCAGGTAACCACGACCGACGCCGACACCACCCACGCAGATTTCCCCCGGTACACCCACTGGCACTGGCCGCAACGCGGCATCCACCAGGTACAGATGATTATTGGCGGTCGGCCGGCCAATCGGCATGGCGTTGCCGCCTTCTTCAGGCACAGCGGTCAGCGGGTGGAACGCCACGTCGTCCGAGCATTCCGCCGGACCATAGGCGTTCATCAGCGGCACATGGGCAAAGCGGCTCAGCCAGGCTTGGGCCAGCGCCGGTGGCAGCGCTTCGCCAGTTGGCAGCAACCAGCGCAGCGCCGACAGTTGCGTGTCGGTGCTGGCGAGGTCGAGCAGGGCACGGATCATCGTCGGCACGGCTTCGAGCACCGACAGTTGTTGGCTCTCCAGTGCTTCCAGCAGGCGCTCGGGGTCATGGGCAATCACGTCCGGCAGGATGTGCACAGTGGCGCCAAGGATTGGCGCGGCGAGGAACTGCCAGACCGAAATGTCGAACGCCGGGGAGGCGGTCTGGGCAATCCGGTCTTCGCTCGACAGGCCCAGGGTCGGCACCTTGCCGAAGATGTTGTTGAGCATGCCCCGTTGCTCGACCATGGCTCCTTTGGGCGTGCCGGTGGAGCCTGAGGTGAAGATCACGTAGGCCAGATCATCAGGGCTGCCTGTGACGTTCAGTGGCGATGCATCGCCCGCCAGCCATAGGGCTTCGGTGCGCAGGCGGCGCGGGGTCGCGGTGCTCGCGGCCAGTGCCGGGTCGATGACCGAGTCGGCACTGTCACTGGTCAACAGAATCGTCGCCCCGGACAGTTCGAGAATTTCGCTCAGGCGCTGAGGCGGATGCTTGATGTCTAGCGGCAGGTAGGCCGCGCCTGCCTTGAGCACGGCGATCATCATGCTCAGCAATGGCAGGCCGCGTTCAGCGGCCAGCGCCACCAGCGTGTCGCGACCGGCACCGGTTTCGATCAGCGCACGAGCCAGGCGGTTCGAGCGCTGATCCAGCTCGGCGTAGCTCAGGCTGTCGGCACCGCACACGGCAGCACTGCGCTGCGGATGCTCCGCCACTTGTCGGGCGAACAGTTCGGCGTAGGTTTTATCCAGCGGGAGGTCCAGTTCACTACGGTTCCAGTCCACCAGCAGGGTTTGGCGTTCATCCGGCGTCAACAACGACAGCGAGGCCAGCGGCGCGTCAGGCTGGGCAACCATTTGCGTGAGCAACTGACGCAAATGACCGAGCATGCGCTGTACGGTGTCGGTGTCGAAACGCGCGGCGTCGTAAGTCAGGCGAATGCCCAGACGATCACCAGGATAGAGCACCACGGTCATTGGGTAGTTGGTGTGCACGCGGTCTTCGTAGATGTCGACGTTGAAGTCGACCTGACGATCCGACAGACCTGCGTCGAACGGCGCGTTTTCGAACACCACCAGGCTGTCGAACAGCGAGCGACCGTGCTCGATTTCACTCCAGCGCTGAATGTCCACCAGCGGTGCATGTTCGTAGGCGCGCAACTCGTAGTTGTGTGCAAGCAACGCTTGTAGCCACGGCACCACGGTTTGCGAGTCGTCAACCTTGACCCGCAGCGGCAGGCTGTTAATGAACAATCCAACGATGTCTTCCACGCCCGGCAAATCGGTCGGACGTCCCGACACCGTAACGCCGAACAGCACGTCATCGCTGCCGCTATAGCGGGACAACAGCAAGGCCCAGGCACCCTGAATCCAGGTGTTGGGCGTCAGCTGGTGCTGTTGGCACAACGCGGTCAGGGCGCGGGTGTCGGCAATCGACAGGGTGACGTCCAGGTTCGCCACCGCTTCGACCGCCTGCTCGGTCACCGCCGGACGATCCACCACCAACGGCGTCGGCGCGCTGAAACCAGCCAGTTCGCGGGTCCAGAATTGTTCGGTGATGGACGTGTCCTGGCATTGCAGCCAATGGATGTAATTGCTGAACGACGGCAGCAACGGACGCGCCACAGGCTGGCCGAGTACGCGAGCCTGGTAATGGGCGAACAGGTCGGCCATCAACAGGCCGAAGCACCAGGCATCGGTCAGGATGTGGTGGAAGCTGCGCACGATCAGGAACTCCTGATCGGCCACCTGGAACACCCGAAGGAAGGTCAGCGGCGGGCGACGCATGTCGAAACCCTGCCGGCATTCGGCGTCCAGCACGGCGTCCAGTTGACGTTGGCGGCTTGCTTCGTCGAGGTGACGCCAGTCGTACCAGGCGAAGGCCGGGTCGGTGTCGTGGTAGACACATTGCAGCGCTGCCTTGCCGTCCTGCCACCAGAAACCGGTGCGCAGCATCGGATGCCGGGCCAGTTGCTGCGCCCAGGCGAATTCGATGGCGCCGCGGTCCAGTTCGCCGTTCCAGCGATAACGTTGCTGCATCAGGTAAATGCCGCTATTGGGGCGCAGCAGGGTGTGCAGCAACATGCCTTCCTGCATCGGCGACAGGGGCAGCAAGTCGTCGATGCCGGCCCAGTCGAAGTTAGCACCAAGGGCCGTGAGGTCGTGACCGGCGGCGCGGCACAACGGGAACGCGTGGGCGCCGGGGATGGCTTGCTCGGCGTCGGCAGCCAGCAGGGCCAGACGCTGTTCCAGCGCCTCGGCCCAGTATTCTGCGCCTTGGCCACGGCAATCGATTTGCAGTTGACCGTGTTGCAGGCTGACGGACAGGGTCAGCCCGGCGCTCTCGATTGGCGCGCTGGCGGCGATAACCTCGCCCAACGCCCCCTCATGGGCTTGCCATTCGCCGGCCATGACCATATGCACGGTGGGCTGCGGCAGGCTCAGCAGCGGTTCGCGCAAGTAGTCGTTGTCAGCGAGATAACGCAGCACGCCGTAGTCGTCACCGGTGTGCGGGGCGGCAGCCAGTTGCGCGTCGACCTGTGCAAGCAATTGCGCGGCGTTGGCGCCGGGTGTCACGTTCAGACGCAGCGGAACGGCGTGGCTCAGTGCCCCGATCACCGTCGCCGGGTTGAAGTCGGTACGGCTCAGCGCACTGCTGAGCGGCAGACGGGCCCGCTCGCAGCGACCGCGATCCAGGGTCAGCCAGACGTCTTGTTCGGCACTTTGTTGCGCCAGTTCCGCCGCGACAGCGGTGGCCACCAGTGATGCCCAAGGCGCGTGGCTACGGCGTTGCAACAGGTTCAGACGAGCGCTGAGTGACGGCGAAATCTGTACGCGGCTTTCAGTGGCCAGGTCATTTGGCTGTGGAACGGACGGCAGGGTTTCACCGGCGTATTGCAGCCAGTATTCCCAGGCCGATTCCAGCCCGTCTTCATCACGGGCGCGGGTTTTTTGATGTTCGGCCCATTCATCTAGATGGCCTCCGTGGCGTGGCAACTCGATTGCGCGGTCAAATTGTGCTTGAGCCACGGCCAGCGCCAGATCAGTCATCAACAACGCCCAAGAGGCAGCATCCAGGCGCAGTGCATGGGCGACCAACAACACCGCGTCGCCCTGTTCCGACAGGCAGGCGTGCCAGCCTTCACCCGCCGAGTGATCCAGTGTGGCCAGCGTGCTTTCGGCCAGTGCGCTCAGGTTGTCAGTGTCGAACGGCTGACGGCTGGCACTGACCGGTTTCGGTGTGCTCGGCAGGGTTTGCGCCCAGCTTCCGTCCGCCTGTTGGGTCAGCGCCAGTTGCAGTGCACGGTGTTGCTGTTGCAGAGCCTGCACGGCTCGGTTCAGCACTTCGAGGCTGATCGGCGTATTCAGCGCCACGCAGCGCCAGTCCGCCGCCAACGGACCGGCTTCGAGACGGGCGTATTGACCTGCGGTCAGCGGTACATTGCGCGCAGCGTTGGTGGTGTCGCGGCTGTAGTTCGCGCCTTGGCTGATGACCGCCGAAATTTCAGCGATGGTGCGGTTTTCGAACAACTGCTTGGGGGTCAGCTTCATGCCGCGCTGGTGAGCACGGGCAATGATTTGCAGGTTGAGAATAGAATCGCCGCCCAAGGCGAAGAAGTTGTCGTGGATCCCCACGCGCTCGACCCGCAACACATCCTGCCAGATCTCGGCGAAGGCGATTTCCACCGCGTCACGCGGGGCTTCGTAATTGTCCTGACGGGTAGGGGCATCGGGCAGTGGCAGGCGAGCGATGTCCGGTTTGCCGTTAGCGTTCAGCGGGATCGCATCCAGGGCGATGAAGTCTGCCGGCACCATGTAATCCGGTACGCGCAGGGCCAGGTCATAACGCAGCTTGTCCGCCGACATTGAGGTGCTGGCCACCAGCCAGGCAATCAGGCGTGGCGTTTCGTTAGCCGGTTGCACGACCCGGACCAGCACTTGCTGAATGTTGCTCGACAGGCGTTTGATTTGCGCTTCGACTTCGCCCAGCTCAATGCGGTAGCCGCGCAATTTGACCTGGTTGTCGACGCGCCCGAGGAACGCCAGTTCACCGGATTCCAGCCAGCGCACACGGTCGCCGGTGCGGTAGGCGCGGGGCAGGTCGGCAACAGCGGTGAAGCGTGCGGCGGTTTGCACCGGATCACCCAGGTAGTCGATGGCCAGGCCTTCGCCGCCGACCCACAATTCACCCGGCACACCGACCGGCACGGTGTGACCGTGGCTGTCGAGTACCCGCAGGAGCCGGTTCGGTTGCGGATGGCCCAGCGGTTGTACGCCGGCCAATGGCTGCTCGATGCGCGACAGGCAAATGCCGACGGCGCTTTCGGTTGGGCCGTAGTGGTTGTAGATCGCGAGTTCCGGGCGTAGCGCACGGAGAGTGTCCAGCAGCGAGCCGTGCAGCGCTTCGCCACCGAGCAACAAGGCGCGGCGCGGCAGCAGACGCACGTCAGGATGCGCGGCGAGCAGACCATGCAGGTGGTTTGGCGTGAGCTTGACCAGGTCAGGAGTGAAGTCGGCAAAGCACTGGGCCAGGGCATTCGGATCGGCGCGGGTGTCATCGTCCACCAGCAGCAAGCTGCCACCGCTGACCAGCGCACCGAACAACTGGGTGTAACCGAGGTCCGCCGCGAAGGTCGATAGCAGCGCATGGCGCCACGGTTGTTCAGCCTCGGCACAACCCAGTTCGGCCAGAATGCCGCTGACATAAGCGACGATGGCGCGATGGGACAGGCGCACACCTTTCGGCGTCCCGGTGGACCCTGAGGTGTAGATCACATAGGCGCAGGCCTGTTGATCCACCGCCGGCAGGTCGATCCCGGTGGCGCGGGCCGAGGCCTCGATCACCTGCGCAGAGGCGGTGTCGAAGGTCGGCGTGCCGATGATGAAATCCACCTCGGCACTGGCCATCAGCGCACCCAGGCGCGAGGCCGGTTGGCCCAGGTCCAGCGGCAGGAAGCAAGCGCCGGCCTGCATTACCGCCAATAGCGCGATCACTGCGTCGTTGCAACGGGGCAGGGCCAGCGCGACGCGATCACCGTGTTGCACACCGCTCTGGCGCAAGGCGTTGGCCAGTCCGGTCGAAGCTTCAAGCAGCTCGCCGTAGCTCAATGCGCCATGGGCATCGCGCACGGCTTCACGCTCGGGATGGCGGCGGGCCTGAGCGGCGATCAGTTCATGCAGGGGAGCATCCGGCACTGCAAGGGTCGCGCCGTTGCCCCAGGTACGAGTCAGGTTCAGTTCCTGCATCGGGCACAACGGCACTTGGGCCAGTGGCCGGTTGGCGTCGCGGCTCAATTCGTCAAGCAGCGTTACCAATTGCTCCATCAGGCGAGCGCCGGCCGCATCGGACAAGCGTTTGCGTTGATGCACCAGATGCAGGTGCAGGCTGTCGCTTTCCATCGAAGCGATCAGCGACATTGGGTAGTTGTTGCGCCCGCCGGTGTGGCGCAACGGCGCGGTGTGTTCGGCATCCGGCAGCCCGACGAGGCCCTCGTCGATCTGATCCAGCTCCCGGGGGAACGGGAAGTTTTCGAACACCATGATCGCTTCGAACAACTCGCCACCGGGCGGCAGCGCGGTCAGGGCCCGCAGACTGGCGAGCGGCGTGTGTTCATGCTCGCGCATCTCGGCGTTCCAGTCCTGGATGCCCGCCAGCCATTGGCCAACGGTCGGCGCTTCGTCCCAGCGCACCCGCAGCGGCAGGGTGTTGATGAACAGACCCACCATGCGCTCGACGCCGCTCAGGCGCTGTGGACGCCCGGCCACGGTGACGCCGATCAGGCTCTCGTCGCTGCCGTTATGGCGCCCCAGCAGGTAAGCGTACGCCGCTTGCAGCAGAGTGTTGACGGTCAGGTTGTTGTCACGGGCGAAGCTACTCAGGCGCGCAGTCGTTGCGGCATCCAGCACGCGCTGGTGTTCGGTGCAGGGCAGGTGCGCGTCCACGGGGTCGGCGAGCAGGCCACGCGGGTCCGACTCGGGCACGCGGGTGGTGTTGGCGAAATCCGCCAGGCGATTGCGCCAGAACTCATCGGCAGACGGGCGTTCGCTGAGGTAGGCCACGTAATCCTGGAACGGTCGCACCGCTTCCAGCGCCGCGTTTTGCCCACGACGGGCCGCGCGATACAGCTCGCGCCAGTCCGCCAGCAGCGAACCGACGCTCCAGCCGTCGAGCAGCAAGTGATGGTGCGTCCACACCAGCGACCACTGCGCTTGTCCGTTAACATCGTCCAGACGCGCCAGGGTCAAGCGCATCAGCGGCGCGGCACCCAGTTCGAATGCCAGTGCGTGATCTTCCGCCGCCAGGGCCGCCAGCCCTTGCGGGTTGCCGCGCAAGTCGGCTTCGCGCAACGGCAGATCGACTTCCTTGAGGATGACCTGATAAGCGTCGTCCAGCTCTTCCCAGAGAAACGCCGTGCGCAACACCGCGTGGCGCTGCATCAGCGCAATCCAAGCCTGGCGGAACGCGTCGAGGTCGAGCTCACCGGCCAGACCGATGTTCATTTGCTGGTAGTAGACCCGCGACTCGGGCGCATAGGCCTCGTGGTACAGCAGGCCTTTTTGCAGCGGCGTCAGCGAATAGATGTTTTCGATTTGGTCATGCATGGCAGCAGTGTTCAATCCAGAAAATCGTAGAGGCACGTGCGCCGCGAGCGGCGCACTCCGAAGTCAAATTCAGGTCGAGGTCGGGGCTCACTTCTTCGGCCCCAGGCGTTTGAGCAGGGTGTCGAGGGTCGCCTGATTCATGCCTTTGGCCAGCGGGAAGTCCGAGGGCATCAGCGTCCCGGCCTGCGGGTCGAGGCAATGCCCGACCAGTGCTTGCAGGTGTTCCAGCAGGCGAGCGGGCAAGCGGCTGTCGGCGGCCGGGGTGACGCTGTGCCATTCGACACGCAGCACACCGTCTTCCAGCCAGGCCACCACTTCACGGCCGTGGGTCACCCGGTTGGCCAACGCCACTTCAGGCGGCGGGGTCAAGGTGCTGGCGCGCAACCAGCCCTGTGGCGTTTGCTCATGCCCCAGGTAGTTGAACAACACATCGCCACGGCCCGCCGGCAACTCGCCGCGCTGACGCAGCAGTCCGTGGCCGAGGCCCTGACCCGGCACGGCGCGCAAGGCTTCCTTGGCGTTGCGCACCCGATCGCCGGGGGGCCCGCTTGCGTTCACCCGCAGCGGGAACAGGGTGGTGAACCAACCGACGGTGCGGCTGACATCCAGGCCTTCGAACGGTGCATCGCGACCATGGCGCTCCAGATCCACCACGATGTCGGCGCGACTTTCGGCTTCCGCCAAGGTGGCGGCGAGGGCGGCGATCAGCAGTTCTTCCGGCTGTGTGCGGTAGGCGGCGTGGGACTCGGTCAGCCATTGATGAGTGCGCGCAGTATCCCAACGGACCGACAAGGTTTGACGCTCGGCGACCGTGGCCACCGGCGCGGTGTTCGCAGCGGTCTGGGTGTTCCAGTAGCGCTGTTCGACGCTGACCGTAGCGGCATGGGCGTGCAGGTGCTCGGCCCATTGCCGGTAGGACGTGGTTTTCGCCGGTAAACGCGGGTTCTCGCCACGTTCCAGCCCTTGATACAGCTGCTGGAAATCTTCCAGCAGCGGCGTCCACGACACCGCGTCGACGACCAAGTGATGCGCGACCAGATACAGGCGTTGTGGTTCGCCTTCCAGCAGGGCAGCGGCGAACAGCGGGCCGTGTTGCAGGTCCAGGCTTTGCGCGACCTGTTGCAGTTGCTCAGGGTGTTCGCAGCAGGTCAATTGTGCAGGCTCAACCGGCGCGATCTGCGCCTGCCATTGCCCGTCAACCTCAGTGAAACGCAAGCGCAATGCATCGTGATGGGCAACCAGACGGTCAAGGGTTGCCTGCACGAGGTCTGGCTGTAGACGCCGGTCGCTGTCGGCCAGCACCGATTGGTTCCAGTGCGCGGCCTGCGGCTGTTGTTGGTCGAAGAACCACTGATGCAACGGCATCAGCGGCATCGCACCGGTCACATCGCCTTGTTCGGCCAGCGTCAGCAACAGACTGGCCACTTGAGCCAATGCCGCCGGGGTCGGCGAGCGGAACAGGTCTTTTGGCGTGAGCGAATAACCCTGTTCACGCAGTCGCGAGATCAGTTTCAGACCGAGAATAGAATCACCACCCAAGGCAAAGAAACTGTCCGAAGTTCCGACTTCACGGCCACCGGTCAAGGCTTCGCCAAGCAGTTCACCGAACAACTGGCAGAGCAGGGTTTCCAGTTCGTTGCGCGGTGCGACGTGGTCTTCCTGAGTCTGCGGCAGTGGCCGGTTGGCCAAGGCCTTGCGGTCGATCTTGCCGTTGGTGGTCAAAGGCAGGGCCGGCACTTCGACCCACACCGCCGGCACCATGTACGCCGGCAGCTGGTTTTTGAGTTGGGCGGCAAGCAGCGCGCCCAGCTCCGATTGCGCGGCGCTGCTGCTGTAGAACGCCACCAAGCGGTTGTCGATCACCAGGGTGCAGGCACCGGTGATACCAGGCTGGTTCAACAGCGCCGCGTCGATTTCCCCCAGTTCGATCCGTTGGCCACGCAGTTTCACCTGATGGTCGAGACGGCCGAGGTATTCGATGTT
>NZ_JAMYDU010000038.1 GCF_024138395.1 Pseudomonas mandelii | reverse complement strand
CAGGGCAGCGACGTAACCCTCATCGCCGGCAAAGACCTGAACAACGCCGGCACCCTGCGCGCCAGCCAGAACCTGGAGGCGACGGCGAAGAATGATCTGGTGAGCAGCGGGTTGTTGGAGGCGGGGGATCAGTTGAAGGTGCTCGCCACCAATAATTTGACCAACAAGGCGGGGGGGATTATTGCCGGGCGGGACGTGACGCTCACGACCACGAACGGCGACATCGTCAACGAACGCACGGTGACCTCCCACGACAGCAGCGTTGGCGACTACAGCCACGCACGAGACTTCGTCGACAACGCCGCCCGCATCGAAGCCGCCAACAAACTGGTTATCAACTCCGGTCGCGATGTGATCAACACCGGTGGTGTGTTGAAAAGCGGCGGCGACATGGACATCGATGCCAAGCGCGACGTCATCATCACCTCCGTGGAGGAGCGCCACTCCGAAAGCCGTACCAACTTCCTCGACTCAACCCTCACCCAGCATGGCGCCGAGGTCAGTTCCGGTGCCGGCCTGACAATCGATGCCAGCCGCGATGTGGCGGCGATCGCCAGCAAGATCGACGCCAAGGGCGACGTGACCATCGAGGCCAAGCGCGATGTGTTCTTCGGTGCCGCGGCCGACGAAGAGCATTCCTATTTCAAGGACAAAAAGGAAACCCGTCAGGAAGACCACATCAGTCAGATCGGCACCTCACTGGAGGCGGGCGGCAAACTCACGCTCAAGTCCGGCAAGGACATGACCCTCATCGCCAGCGACATCAGCGTCGGCAAAGAAGCCTACCTGCACGCCGACGGCGACCTGCAACTGCTGGCCGCTCAAGACAGTGATTACTCGCTGTATGACATGAAAAAAAGCGGTGGTTGGGGCAGTGAAATGACCCAGCGCGATGAGGTGACGCAGATCACCCACATTGGTACGCAGATCAAGTCTGGTGGGGACCTGACGTTGTCCAGCGGTGGGGATCAGCGGTATCAGGTGGCGAAGCTCGACAGTGGCAAGGACATCATCCTCGACAGTGGTGGCAGCATCACTTTCGAAGCGGTGAAGGACTCTCACCAGGAAAGCCACAACAAGAGCAGCAATAGCTGGGCGTGGACCTCTATGGAGAACAAGGGCCAGGTTGATGAAACGCTGCGACAAAGCCAGCTGATTGCTAAAGGCCAGACGCTCATCAAGGCAGTTGATGGGTTACACATCGATATCAAAGACATCAACCAACAAAGCGTGAGCCAGGCGATTGATGCCATGGTGCAAGCTGACCCGAGCATGGCCTGGCTCAAAGACGTAGAAGCGCGGGGCGATGTGGATTGGCGCCGGGTTAAAGAGCTGCATGACAGCTGGGATGAAAGCCATTCCGGGCTGGGTGGTCCGGCGATGATCATTATCATCATCATCGTCACCTATTTCACGGCCGGTGCAGCCTCCGGTTTCGTGGCTTCCGCCGCAAACGCAGGGGCAGGTAGCGCATTCGCAGCCGGTGCTGCAGCGACCGCAACGACCCAAGCTGTCGCCGCTGGCTGGGCGAACGCTGCCCTCACCGCCATGCTCACCTCCGCAGCAAGTACGGCCACGGTCAGTACCATCAATAATAAAGGCGATCTTGGCGCGGTCGTCAAAGAGGTCTTCAGCGCTGATAGCATGAAAAACTACATCGTTGCCGGGGCCGTGGCGGGTCTTACCACCGGTTTGTTCAACGATTGGACCAGTACCAGCACAGAATCAGGGACTGCGTTGACTGACTCTACCAGCGGGGCTTTGGCTAACACGGGCAAGGTCGTAGCTTCCAATCCCGGTGGACTGAGTAGCCTGGGAGGTATCGCCCAATTCACCGCGAACCAGGCTCTGCAAAACACCACATCTGCGCTGCTCAACAAAGCACTTGGTCGCGACGGCAGCCTTGGTGATGCCTTGCAAAGCAGTCTGATGAATGCGTTTGCTGCCTATGGTTTCAACCTAGTGGGTGATATCAGTGTAGAGAATGGCCTGCCAAACGGAGGCCTCGCCAAAATTGGCTTGCACGCGTTGATGGGTGGCTTGGCCTCGCTTGCTGCTGGCGGAGACTTCAAAACGGGTGCCTTGGCGGCCGGCGTCAACGAAGCCCTGGTCGACGATTTGGCATCGGTCTATGCCGGGATGCCGAAGGCGGATCGGGATCGACTGTTGGCCATGAACTCGCAGCTGATCGGCGTGCTGGCGACTGCTGTTCAAGACCCTAAGGCCGATACCGACAAGTTGCAAACGGGAGCGTGGGTTGCGCAAACCGGCACGCAGTACAACTTTGGGGAGCACTTGCCTCCAGGCTTGTCTGAATATGGGCAAGCTGCAACCTCCCTTGCCGAATACATGCAAGGACAGGGAGCCACAGCTGAAGAAATAGCCCAAGCACAGCTTGCGCTCGCTCAAGGAGAAGGATTTGCTGGTGTCCAGCCTGCTAATGAGTTCGTCAAGGCCTGGGGCGCATTCATAGCCGGAGAGTTTCTCGGCATAGGGGCGGGGATTGCGCTAGGTGTAAAAGGCACGTTGAACACCTCTTTGCTTGATGAGCTAATTGCTAATGGCGTGAAATTTACCCCAGAGAATGTCATTGCGACGGCTCGCAGCTCTAGCGGGAAAGTTGTATTCCTAGAGACTGGAAACTCAAAAGCAGGGTTGCAGCATATTATTGAGGAGCACGGTAGCCAATTCGCTCAGATGGGCGTGTCAGAGGCTCAGATTCCGGGCGTGGTAATGAAGGCGGTTTCTGAGGGGAAACTCGTTGGTTATCAAGGCTCTGGAGGGGGGCGCCCAATTTATGAGTTAACTATTAATGGTCAACAGCAGCGTATTGCTGTGACTGTTGGCGACAACGGCTTTGTTGTTGGCGCAAATCCAAGAGGGAGCGTTAAGTGAAAAGCATAAAGTTAATGGCGGATTATCAGTGTCATCCGCTTTGGAATATGTCCCCCGGCGAGTATGGGGACATAGCTCCTTGCGAGCTTCCTATTTCTAAAGAACTTCAGTTGCGCCTATCAAAATGGGCCGCTATGTACGATGAAACACTTGATGCTGATTACCCGCCAAACTCTGGATTCAAGAGTGAGGAACTAGAGCGTAAATTCAAGCTGGAAGGAGAGCGATTAGCTGAAAGCCTGAGGAGCGAACTCGGTCCGGGTTTTGCTATTTTTCTTAAAGTTTAGTTGGTGTTATAGAGGAAAAGGGGACGACAGGGAAAGGGGATGATTTGGGAAATGGGGACAGACCACGTTTTTGTCTGATATGGGGCGGCTGTAAACCATCGACTTAATCGTGGTCTGTCACCGATTTTTCCTTGGAGCAAATACTAAAGGTGGGAGTTGTTAGGTCAAATATCAAGTAGTGGTTTTGGTGTGCCGAGGGCATTGTGATGAGTAAACGCGTTGATAAAACTTTGGCATTAAAAGTTTTTGGGTAAACGGGGACAGACCACGTTTTTTCTGAGAGTAGGGCAGTGCTCTTTCGATTTAAACATGGTCTGTCCCCTTTTCCCTAATATATTTGGAGCTGAGTGATGGAAAAGGATGAGGAGTTTTTGGAAGTCAATGATTTAGATTGGTTTGCTTCCTACAGGGGGGGACTCCTCGCGCACTTTGCGACGGGAGGTCGAGGTTTTGTTCCTGATGTGGTAAGGAAGTCAATTTCTGAATATGAGGAGGTTTATGACTACTTTCATTCAATAACTGGTGGTGTGGAAGTTGAAGTTGTTGAAGGAAATCTGCCTGTATTTAATGATAGTGTTCAGCGTGAGCGCTACTTACGGTCATTTGTTGATATGGCAGGAAGAGGGTTGTTTAGTCATGATGTCAATGATGATAGTGGTTACAAGTTGATAGCTAAACCCAAAAAATGCAGGGAGTATTGTGATTTGCCAGTGGAGGTGCAAAGAATTCTTCATGTGCTGTCTGTAAATGAATCTGCAATTATAAAAATAGATAATATTTTATGATTTAAACAGGGGCGGGGCAGAGAAATCAGGGACAGACCACGTTTCTCTTAAGAACAGTCCGGTGCGCCTTCGCTTTAAACGTGGTCTGTCCCTGATTTTTCTTCCCTGATTTTTCTGCTGATTTTTTCTGTCCCTGATTTTTTCTGATTTTTCTGATTTTCTTTGAGGATCTGAAATAGTGTGAAATAGATAGGGAGATTATTTTTCGTAGGGTTGGCTAAGCTTTCGGCATCATTAATTGTGAAAGGACTCACCAAATGCCACGCAGAGCACGTGTCTTGATGCCAGGTGTCCCCTTGCATCTGATTCAACGAGGAAACAATAGATCAGTTTGTTTTTTTTCAGAGGATGATTATCTTTTTTATTTAGAATTGCTTGCTGAGCAGGCCAACAAAAGTGCGTGCGAAATTCACGCGTGGTGTCTTATGACTAATCATGTCCATTTGTTGATTAGTCCTCATGAGCACAACAGTGCGAGCTCGCTTATGAAAGGAATAGGGCAGCGATATGTGCAATACATAAATCGTACATATGGACGTAGTGGGACTTTATGGGAAGGGCGCTTCCGTTCGTGCCTTGTTCAAAGTGATAGTTATGTATTGGCCTGTTATCGCTACATTGAGATGAATCCTGTCAGAGCCAAAATGGTGACGCATCCTGCGGAATATCGTTGGTCGAGTTATCGTGCTAACGCACAATCAGAGTTTTCGCATCTCATTACCCCGCATGTCCAGTACCTATCGCTTAGGGGTACAGATATATCGACTGCTGAAGTCTATCGAGGGCTTTTTAGCAGCGAGTTGGAGATAGGATTGGTTGACCAGATTCGGGCTGCCACCAATGGTAACTATGTGCTTGGTGGTTCGCGATTTGCTGCCGAAATTGAAACTATGATTGGACGTCGAACTCGACGGGGATGCCCGGGCAGACCGAAAAAACATTTGATTTATTAGATGGAAAACGTGGTCTGTCCCCGTTTTCCTCCCGTTTTCCTAAAGGAATCTTTAGAGCTAAACATGGAGACAGAATTGTTTTTTTGACCTGTGCAGTAGCCAGAAAAAGTCTGTCCCATTTTTTTAGTCAGCATCAGCTTTGATGAGAATGATGTTGGGTTAAGGGACCGAGTAGCTTGGGCCATTGCGAGAAAATCGTTCTGAAAGCAAGCCAATCAATTGACCGTAAAACGGGCCTGATCTAGCATGCAGCCATCATTTTGATATCATTCTTTATTCAGGGATAGGACATGCTGCTCAAGGCATTCGCGATAAGCCTTTTACTGACATTGGCCGGGTGTACCAACATTAAAGTAGAGCCGGTGGACCGCCAATACCAAATCTCGAAGCTCTGTATCGAAGAGAACCCGAAAGTGGTCGTTGGTGATTTCGTCGATGGCCTGCAATCCCTCCTGCGTAAGCACGGCATCGAGAGTCGGCTTTACGCCACGCCTGTGCCGAGTAGCTGTGAGTACCGGCTGAGCTACAACGCGACTCGTTCATGGGATATTTCCGCATACATATCCGACGCCAGTGTCTGGCTCTACAAGGGCGATCAGAAAATCGGCTTTGCGCAATACCATCTGACGGCAGAGGGGGGACTCGATATGTCCAAATTGGCGACGGTCGAGGAAAAAATGGGGCCGGTGATCAACCAATTGTTGGGGCAAGGCAAATGAGTGCAATGATGAAAAGTATTCCGGCGCTATTGCTTATGCTGTTGTTGGCCGGCTGCGGCCACACCTCTTCCAGCCAGCCCTATTTCGAGCCTCCAACGCCGCCTCAGGGTAAGGCATTGGTTTACATGATGCGGACCCAGGTTATTCAAGGCAGCTTTTATGACAGCGTGTTCAGTATCAATGACAGTGCGGTTGTGGGGCTCAATGAACATACCTATTCCTGGCTCTTTGTGAGCCCTGGCCTGCACAAGGTATCTGCCGGGCAGCATGTCCACCCCAAAAACGTATACCTGAACCTGCAGGTCGAGCAGGGTAAAGAGTACTTCGTTGAATACACTCAGCAGAACATGGTTGAGTTGGTCCGGGTACGGGATGCCAAGGAAGGGAAAGCAATGGTGATGGGATACTCTTACATACCAGTCAAGTAGTGCTGCTAGTTGATAAACAAAGGCAAACAATATTTTTCAAGGCATGTTTAATGACGTTGCCTGAGAAGTCTGATTAAGGAAAAGGTTATGGCAAGATACTTCAAGAAACCGGAAGGCGGTACGGTCGAGGAAGTGGATGGCTTCCAAGTCTTGGCTACTCTATTTTTGGGCGTGTTCTATTTGTTTTTTGCCGAACTTTGGTGGCATCTGCTCGTGTGGGTTGGAGCCGTATGTTTGGGTGTGTTACTTGGTGGGCCATGGCTAGGTGTTTCGATTTTATCCTTGCATATCATTTATGCCTTCTTGATCAGAAAAATTGTGGCGTCGGCCTACTTGAAAAAAGGCTGGGTCGAAGTTCAGGAGCCAAAGAAATAATAGGTGAAGACCGCTGTGTTTTTACCGTAGACGAAAAATGGGGACTGCCTTGTTCTTGCGCTATACGTGCTGAAAGGGTTGCCTACGGCGAACTCAGCATTTATGACGCGCCGTTTTGACAAGTATTTTCTCATCAGCCGAACATACGCTTTAAGGACATTAAGACGTGAAGAAAACCACATTACTAACATTGGCTCTGATTCTGGCATTACCAGGCTGCCATTCCAACGTCAGGGACTCTTCACCCAGCCTACTGAAAGACGGTATCCAACTGCGCCAGAACAAGGTGACAGTCGATGCGCAACACGCCAAGGTCATCATGAAATCGTCGGGTAACACTTATCCGGTAGAGTTTTCGATCCGCCGCGCAGCGGATCCTGACCAGCGTATGGAAGTGCTTGGAACTGTGGTGGATTCAGGTCAGGGCAAGGTCTTCGGCTGGATCGCCAAACTTAACGAAGCGGCCAACAGCGCCACGCTTAAACGCTTCCCACAGCTGGAAGTACAGGCCGATGCCGATCAGCCGTTCCAGGTGTCGGGTTATTCGAAGGGTGGGGGCGTCGGGAATACTTACAACTGCGGTCCTCTCAAAACTACTTTCACACCGGAAAGAAGCAAGGTCTATTTGGTGGAATTCCAGTTTGTTGGTAGCCGCTGTGAGCAGCATATCTACGATATAACGCAGCCTCAGGAACGCATTCCCGTGACGAGCATGCCTTCTGCGTAAAAGACGCTAGTTTATTTGTATTCACTATGTAAATCGGGCAGCCCATAGGTCGCCCGTTTTTCATTCTTTCCGCAGGCTGCGCCCGTTGCCGTCTGCCAATAACATCCATCAATTCACAATCATCACGCAACCTTGTGGGAGCGAGCCTGCTCGCGAAAGCGGTGTATCAGTCGACATCAATGTTGAATGTCAGTCAGTCATCGCGAGCAGGCTCGCTCCCACAGGGGATTTGTGGCGTTCATGGATGCTGTGACGGACCCGGACCATGCGGGTCTATCCTCCATGGCAGCAACTAGCTGAGGCCTTGTCCTCATACCGGTCGTGATGTCTCACCCAATCCATGATTTCCTCTTCATTACGGCCCTTAGGCGTGAGGTCCAGATAGTTGTAGGCACCGACCAGCAGATCCAGGCCGCGAGCATAAGTGGAATAGGTGTGGAAAATCTCCCCCGCTTCATTGCGATAAAACACGCTGAGACCGGGAAGTTCTTCTTCGGCGCCGTCGGATTTTTCGTAGTTGTAGGTGGCTTTTCCGGCGGCGACGTCTTCGGCTCGGGCTGATACGCCAAAGTCATAATTGAAATCGCAGCCTTCGGACGAGACCCAGTCGAATTTCCAGCCCATGCGCTGTTTGAAGGGCTGGAATTCGGCAAACGGTGCGTGGGAAACCGCTACTACCGCTACGTCGTGGTGGGCCAGGTGTTGGTTGGCGCCGTCGATGTGGTCGGACAGGAACGAGCACCCGGGGCAGCCTTCGTCCCAGCCTGCGGCGAACATGAAGTGATAGATGATTAATTGGCTGCGGCCGCCGAACAGGTCGGCCAGGCTCAGTTCGCCGTTGGGGCCCTGGAAGCGGTAGGGTTTGTCGATTTTCACCCACGGCAGGGCGCGGCGTTCGGCGCTGAGTTTGTCTCGTTCCTTGGTGAAGGCTTTTTCGTGGGCCAGGTGTTGTTTGCGGGCAGTGAGCCATTCTTCCCGGGACACGACCGGATGATTCTGAATGTTCATGGTGATTTCTCCTGCATGCTTTGGCGAAAGTCGATCCGCGCAGAGGGGTAAACCGTCTTACATAGCCTAGTCGTTTGGCCTGCGCCCTATTCGACATACCGCTGGTCGGTAGGGCGAAATACCTCGGCTGAACGGCCGTCCTTCCTGTCGGTCACAACTGATGAAGGCCATTTCACTCACGGGCTCTGGAGGTTGATCAGGATGACGACTTATAACTGGGATTTGATTGAGCGCTTGCTGCATGAAGTGCAGAACGGCGCCGGCCACAGTTTCACCCCACGGCCTTATGCCGAGCAGTATGCGGCGGCGAAAGCCAACGCGGGCGAGCCGTTTGAGAACCTGGATCACCTGAAAACGGTGGCTGGCGAGTACGAAAAGTTACTGCTGCTGCGGGGTTATATCGAGCCTCGACCGGAGGATCAGGGTGGCAATGGCGAGAATTACATTTTGACGCCCCGGGGCTCGAGGTTGTTGAGTCTGATCGACAGCAGCATTCCGGGTAATGAGCATCCGCGGCAGGTATTGGATGAGCAGGAGGATGCGCTGGCTGAGCTGACGTTTGATGAGGTGGCGTCGAAGGCGCAGATTGCCTGATACCGTAAACAGCTTCGCGGGCAAGCCTCGCTCCTACAGATTTTGTGTTGTTCAAACATTTTGTGAATGACACAAAATCTGTAGGAGCGAGGCTTGCCCGCGAAGCTCTTTATCTTTAGAACCTAGCCTGGACGCGCCGCTTTCAGGCATTGCAAATCAGTGAAATCCTTGCGCACCCCTTCAATCTTCTTCAGCAACTGCTCACGCTGAACCGGCGTGCTCTCGGCCATGATGTCCACCAGCAACGCCCGAGCCTGGGCTTCGGTGTTGGCGTAGGCCTCGCGGTAAGCGGGTGTCCACAAACTCTCGCGATTCACCAGAAGTGTCTCGATTCGCTGTGGGAATTCTGGACTCTGCCGTTGCGCGACTGCCGCGCTGAATTGCTGTTGCCAATGGGCGCGGTTGGCAATCCATTGTTTGTTCTGATCACCCAAGGCATTCGACCAGGCCACTACTCGTTGCTGTTGGGTTGGGCTTAGCGGTCCGAGCCAGACATTCAGGCGTTTCTCCATGCGCTTGCTCCGCTCGCTGATCTGTTGCTCCAGCGACGGTTTTAGGTAGGCCTCCTGGCGTTTGCGCTGGTCCTTGGCGAAGGCATCGTTCATTTCCGCGACTTGCTTGTCATCAAGGCCCTGCAACAACTCGATGGCCGACGGGGTGATTTGCCGGGCGGTTTCGGCGATGGCCTGTTTGGCTTCCTGAGTGCGGGTTTGCAGTGCGGCGTCGGTAATCTGGTTGGCCTCGACCATGGTCTGTAAACGGTCCAGCCAGTCGAGGTAGCCGGGCAGTTGGGTCGTGCAGTGCCAGCTCAGGTGTTCCTTGAGGCGCTCGTTGAACCAATCTTTTTGCTCGTGGTTCATTTCCAGATAGTCGTTGAGCGTCCAGGGAATGATCACGTCGAGGTTGCGGTAAGCCAGGCCGACGCGGCTGCACGCGGCGACGGTAAGGCTGAGAGTGAGGATGACGCTGATCTGTTTCAACCAGTGCGACATGACGAGTCCTTGCGAAGACCTGGTTTCTTATTGGGTTCTCTTATGTGATCGCGAGCCGAGCCCGGCAGTTCAGCCGATCAATAGAAACTGTGTGCAGCCTTGAGCGTAACCAGACCATCGCACTCGCTATTGTGGCCGGAATAAGCGGAGCAATCACTGCCGCTCAGGTTTGAATCACTGTAGATCAAGTCCAGATCGATGCCCATGAATGGCCGGGACAATTTCACTGACCAGTCGGTAAAACTGCCTACATACCCATCGTCGACGGACACCGGTGTGTTGAGTTGGTGGGTGGTGTATTTCAGGCTGATCCCGATGCCGAACGGCTGATTGCCACTGAGGTCGGCGAACAGGGTGCTGTTCTGTTTGTCCGGGTCGTTACTGAAGGCCGCGCCGAAACGACTGCCCAGCAGGGTCAGGCCGCCGAACAGCTCTTGGCTGTCGAGAGTGTCCGCTTTCGGGTAGCTGTAATGGATCATGCCCACTTCGTAGCCGAGGGAGTGATCGAAAGGCTGTTTAAAGCCCATGTAGGAATCGACTTCAAGATTGCTCGACGGGCTCAGTCCCATGCTGGGGGACCATTGACCCACGTAGAAGCCGCTGTCGTGGCTCAGGTCGAGACCACCATGGAATGAGCCGGTCGTCGAGGGTTTGACCAGACCTTGGGCCATGCTGCGGCTGGGGGTGGTGGCGAGCTTGAGATCGAAGTCGCCCAGTTCGCGCTGAAAGACTTGCGCTTGGGCGACCGAATACCACAGCAGGCTGCCGAGCAGGAAAAGAAAGGGCTTGAACATGCGTCACTCCATGAGCTGCGAGGAGCAGGTTCTGAAAACCTGCTGAAACGCTTGATCCAGACACGTGCAAGCATACCGGCGAATACTCGGCATCAAGGGCCGTTCGTCGATTTTTGAAATATTGATTTGTTTTATGGGGTATTGCGGGAGGGTTCCAGTCCAAGCGCTTCGAAGCTCAAAGCGCTTAGGGACCAGTTAACGCGGGGGAATTACTTCTTGCCCAGGGTGATCTGTTTGGACGGGCCGAACGTCTGGCCGCTGACGCCTTTGGCAATTTGCTGGATCTCGCCGCCGGACTTGAGGAACGCAGCGATCTGGTTGTTGATCGATTCGCTGGTTTCAACGGCTGGAGCTGGCTTTGCTTTGCTGTTGGATGCTTTTACACGCATGGCGGCCATTAACCTGTAGAAATTAACTTGGCCAGGCATCGTACAGGAAATACTTGACAATTGCTTGGTAAATATCCTCCCGAAATACACATTGGAGCAGCGGGATTTATCGCAAGTTGTTATTCGCAATGTTCCCCTAAGCTGCTGTTTTAACTAAGAACCCAATTGGGAAAAAAGCGCTTTTCGGCTGGCCAAACCAAGGTGTGGAGCACCCGGATGGCCTGACGAGCGGCCAAACGAACAGGGCAAAACCCAGGAAAATTAAGGCCTTCCGTGGGTTTTTTTGCGCCACCGGGCCGGCCGCCGAACGCCGCCCGCAAAACCGGGTAGAATGCCGCCCACGCAATGAGGGTATTGGACATGGCTTTAGTCGGGCGCTACAACAGTTTGCAAGTGGTTAAACACACTAACTTCGGTTTATATCTGGACGGTGGGGCGGATGGCGAAATCCTTCTGCCTAACCGTTATATCCCCAAAGATATTCCCAGCGAAGATGAAGACTGGCTCAACGTTTTTATTTATCTGGACAGCGATGACAAACTTATCGCCACCACCGAAAAGCCGAAAGTTCAGGTCGGTGAATTCGCCAGTTTGAAAGTCGTTGAAGTCAACAGCATCGGCGTGTTCCTGGATTGGGGGTTGCCGAAGGATCTGCTGCTGCCGTATTCCGAAGAAAAGCGCCAGATGACGGCCGGCGAGTATGTCGTGGTGCACGTCTACCTCGACAAACACACGCGGCGCATCACCGCGACGGCGCGTCTGGATCGCTATCTGGACAAGACCCCGGCCAATTACACCCCGGGTCAGGAAGTTGATTTGCTGGTGGCCGAAGCGACCGATATGGGCTTCAAGGCAATCATCAATAACAAACATTGGGGCCTGATCCACAAGAACGAAATCTTCAAGTTCATGCGTGCCGGTAAAGAAGAGAAGGGCTTTATCAAAGAAATCCGCGCCGACGGCAAGATCAGCCTGAGCCTGCAACCGGTGGGCGAAGAAGCGGCCACCAGCCTGAACTCGAAGATCCTCGCCAAGTTGCGCGACAACAACGGCACTCTGCCAGTCAGCGACAAGAGCGACCCGACGCTGATCAGCAGCATGTTCGGCGTCAGCAAGGGCAACTTCAAAAAGGCCATCGGTGCGTTGTACAAGAACGGCCAGATCGTCATTCACGCTGATCGTATCGAACTCAGCTGACCCTGATCTTACGCCGGCCGCCTATGGGGCTCATTTGATCGGTCGTATGACGCGCGCGGCGATTTAAAGGTCTTTTGCAGACACCTTTTTCTGTCCATCTGGTTAATAATCGACGGCATCATTTTTCGCCCCGGCACTCTGTTCAGCCAGAAGGCCGGGGCTTTATTTTTGCTGTCGAGTCACTGCCATGGATTGTGTTGTCGAGGTGTTCCGGTGAGCGCCACCCGGCGTAGCGCCGATGGATTTGCCCTGCAAGTGATGGTCGGGCTGTGCCTGATCTGGGGCGTGCAACAGGTGATGATCAAGTGGGCCGCGCCCGACATCGCGCCGGTCATGCAGGCGGCGGGGCGATCGGGTATTTCCGCGTTGCTCGTAGGATTGCTGATCTGCTGGAAGGGCGGCTGGGATCAGGTCGGCACTACCTGGCGTGGAGGTTTGCTGGCCGGCGCATTGTTTGGTCTGGAGTTCTTCTTCATTGCCGAAGGCCTGCAATTGACCACGGCGGCGCACATGTCAGTGTTCCTCTACACCGCGCCGATCTTCACCGCGTTGGGTGTGCATTGGCTGCTGCCGAGTGAGCGTTTAAGACCGGTGCAGTGGCTGGGGATTTTTCTCGCCTTCATCGGCATTGCCATTGCGTTTGCCGGTGGCGTGTCGTGGGACAACCTTGATCATCGCATGCTGATGGGCGATGCGTTGGGCGTCCTGGCCGGCGCGTCATGGGGCGCGACCACCGTGGTGGTGCGCGCTTCGCGTCTGTCGGAAGCGCCGGTGACCCTGACGCTGTTTTATCAATTGATCGTCGGCTTCGTCGGCCTGCTGTTGATCGCGATCCTCAGCGGGCAGGTCACCCATGTCAGCCTGACCACTGTTGCCGTGGCCAGCGTGCTGTTCCAGGGGTTGGTGGTGTCGTTCTTCAGTTACCTGACCTGGTTCTGGTTACTGCGCCGTTATCTGGCAGCGAACCTGGCGGTGTTTTCGTTCATGACGCCGCTGTTCGGCGTCACGTTCGGCGTGGTGTTGCTGGGCGAAGAACTGAGCCTCAACTTTGTGATCGGCGCGGTGCTGGTTCTGCTCGGGATCACTTTTGTGAGTGCAGAGCAGTGGGTCCGCCGTCGTTTGCGCAAAGCGCTTGGGCAACCCTGACCGGGCGCAGCAATAAAGCGCCAGCGATGAGCAAACCGCTGCCGGCGATTATCAGCGCGGGTTGCAATCCACCGCTGAAATGACTGCTCAGCGCGGCCAGCAACGGACCGCTGAGTTGACCCACGGCGAAGCACGCGGTCAGCAGCCCGGCGTTGCGCTGGGTAGCATGGGGCGCCAGTTCTCGGGAGCGCTGCATCACCAGTTGCATGCAGGCCAGGAACGGCCCGCCACACAGGATCACCCCCAGCGCGAGGCCGGCTCCGCTGCCTAACAGGCAGGCGAAGACCCCGGCCGCTTGCAACCACAATGTGGCCATCAGCCAATGGCGAGTGGCGTTCGGGTTGTGTCGACGCAGGCTCACCAACACAACGCCGATTGCCGCCGCGAAACCGAAGCATGGCCAGAACAGATCGGCTTGCCATTGGCCATGGAACTGCGCGCTGGCCATTTGCGAGAGGAAAGTGGCCGGGATGATGTAGCCCAAACCGTATAACCCGTAGATCACCGGTAAACGTCCGACACCTTGTACGCCCGATGTGACAGCAGATGATGTCGCCGTAGAAGGGACGGCCGACTGCGGTAGGAACGGCAGAATTCCCAGCAGCATCACCAGCCCGACACCGGCATACACCAGCCACAAGGTCGCGGACGTCTGACCCAGCAGGTTCGAGCCCAAGGCCAATAATCCTGTCAGAAAAATCCCCAGACCCGGTCCGGCAAAGACCAGCGCGCCGAGTCGCGGACGACCGGCCGCCGCTGCCAGCGGTTGACTCAATGCGGTAATCATCACCAACACCCAGGCGCTGGCCACGCCCGTGCCGAAACGCAGCACCAGATGCGACCAGAACCCGTCGGCCCAGAACGAGGCCAGGGTCAGCAATACACAGAGCCACAAACCGCCGAGCAGGCGTCGACGAACCTGGTCGGGGCGACGGGCGAACATCGCGTCCACCGCGCCGACGAAGTAGCCGAGGTAGTTGGCGGCGGCAATCAGACCGGCGGCGGTCAGGTCGATCTGACCTTCACTGAGCAAGTGCGGCAGTTGCGGGGTCAGGGCGAAACGCCCGATGCCCATGGCCATCATCAGGGCGATGAAGCTGGCGGTTAAGCGAATCAGAGGGGACATAGTCTGAGTTCCGTTTCGAGGATCAATGACCGTCAGGCTAGGACTGATTGACTTTCTTTAAAAATGAATAATAGTGAGCAACTTGTTCTTATTTGGAGAATGGAGTGGAATTCAGCCAATTGCGGATTTTCCAGGCGGTGGCGGAGGAGGGCTCCATTACCCGCGCTGCTGAACGCCTGCATCGTGTGCCTTCCAACCTGTCGACCCGGCTCAAGCAGCTCGAAGAGCAACTCGGTGTCGAACTGTTCGTACGCGAGCGTCAGCGTTTGCAGTTGTCACCTGCGGGAAAAGTCCTCCTGGACTACACCGCCAAGCTGTTCGCCTTACACGACGAAGCCCATGCGGCAGTGCAGGGCGGGCAACCGGCGGGGGATTTTGTCCTCGGCACCATGTACAGCACCGCCGCGATTCACCTGCCGGAGCTGTTGGCGCGATATCACCGCAGTTACCCGGCGGTGAACCTGCAAGTGCAGTCGGGGCCCAGCGGCGAATTACTCGAAGGTCTGCTCACCGGGCGCCTCGATGCGGCGCTGGTGGACGGCCCGCTGGAACTGGCCGGGCTCGACGGCGTGCCGTTGTGCGACGAACGGTTGGTGTTGATCAGCGAGGCCGATCATCCGCCAGTGCACAGTGCGCTGGATGTCGAAGGGCGTTCGGTGTTTACGTTTCGGCAGGGCTGTTCCTATCGGATGCGCCTGGAAGCCTGGTTCGCCCATGATCATGCAGCCATGGGGCGGGCGATGGAGATCGAGTCTTATCCGGGAATGCTCGCCTGCGTGATTGCCGGATCCGGCGTGGCGCTGATGTCGGAATCTATGCTCGCCAGTCTGCCGGGGCGCGAAAGCGTGGCGGTGCACCCCTTGGCCGAGCCGTTCGCCAGCGCAACCACTTGGCTGATGTGGCGCAAAGGCATGGTCGGCGCCAACCTGAATGCATGGATCGAGCAGCAGCAGGCGGTATACCCGTCGACAGCGATCCAGGCCCAGGCATTTGCTTGAACCAACGTCCAGGAATTTGGATCAATTCAGTAACAGATCATTGCGATGTTGGACGAGCATTACGTAGGACTTCGGACTATTATCAGTGCGAAGGGGCTACAGAACTTCGGCCGCTCGGCACTACCCTGAAGGGGGCACCATGAAAGAGAAAATCCAAAACTGGCTGCATGACCTGGGCGTCGCACTCGGTTTGATCGAACCGCCTCTGCAACCCGTGCCTATTCGCACTGACGACGAACAACGTCGCCGCCAGCAGCAACGCCGCCGGTAAACGCGACGCAGCCTTTGTAGCAGCTGCGAAGGCTGCGTTTCAGCTCGGTCCGCACTCGGGCTGTCGAATCGCGTGTTCCGATTTTGCGACGGCTTCGCCGCCGAACGCAGCCTGCGGCAGCTGCTACAGGGAACCGTGCGAACTCAATACCGCCCAATCTCAATCAAAAACCGGCTCAAGTCGTCGACGGTCGTCGCAGTCTTGAGCATCCGGTCTTCTTCGGCGGTAAATGCCGTCAATCCCAGCTGATCTTCCAGATGGAAAATCAGCTCTTCAATATCCTCTTTATCCAGTCCCAACTGCACCAGGCGAGTGTTGTCGTCAAAGTCCTCCTGATTTTCCAGCAGGCGGCTGATGAAGCGATGCACGGCTGTACGAACGGCGTCTCTTGTCATGGTTGTTCTTCGAGGGCGTCATTGTTGTTGTCCCTGGTGCTGAGTACAGCAGGCTTCAGGCGTGTCGGCGCTGCCACTCGTCAATCATCGTGCGCAATAGCAGATTCCTTCAGGCGAAAAAAAACGGGTGTGGCACCGACGCCACACCCGTTGAAGAAAGCATTAAGTTGTTATCGAAAGCTTAGACAGCGCTCGCCACCACGGCCGGGCGACGGGACAACAAGCTGACTACCACGAAACTCACCAGGCCTACGCCGAGGCTGTAGTAGATCGGGGTGTTGGCGTCCATACCGTCCTTGACCATGAACAGCAGCGCGGTGGCAAAGCCCAGGCCCATGCTGGCGATAGCACCGGCGGTGGTTGCGCGTTTCCAGAAGATTGCACCGATCAGCGGGATCAGCATGCCGCCCACCAACAGGTTGTAGGCCAGGGTCAAGGCGCTGATCACATCGTTTACCACCAGCGCGATACCCAGCACGGCGATGCCGGTCAGCAGGGTGAACAGGCGGTTGACACCCAGGCTCGACTGTTTACCGCCGCGCAGTTTCGGCAGCAGGTCTTCGGTCAGGGTGGTGGCGGCGGCGAGCAGGCCGGCGCTGGCGGTGGACATCATGGCGGCCAGGGCAGCCGCAATCACCAGGCCACGGATACCGTCCGGCAGGGACAGTTTGACGATGGCGGCGAAGGCGTTGTTGACGTTGTCCAGGTCCGGGATCAGCACATGAGCGGCCATGCCGATCAGGGCGCAAGCCAGTCCGTAAAGGATGCAGTAGATGCCTGCGAATGTACCGGCGACCTGAGCCACTTTGGCGCTCTTGACGGTGAACACACGCTGCCAGATGTCTTGGCCGATCAGGATCCCGAAGAAGTAGATCATGAAGTAGGTGATGATGGTGTCCCAGCCAATCGTGGTGAAGCTGAAGGCGGTTGCCGGCAGTTTCAACACCAACTCATCCCAACCACCGACGCGGTACAGGCAGATCGGCAACAGGATGAACATCAGGCCCACGGTCTTGATGACGAACTGGACGATGTCGGTCAGGGTCAGGGACCACATGCCGCCGATCGCCGAATAAATCACCACCACGCCACCGCCGACCAATACCGACAGCCAGAACGGCAGGTCGAACAGCACTTGCAGCACGGTGCCAATGGCCAGGATCGAGACCACGCCGATCATCAGCGCATACGCCAGCATGATCACCGCGCTCGCGGAGCGGGCCATCGGGTTGTAGCGTTTTTCCAGCACCTGGGTAACGGTGTAGATTTTCAGCTTCAGCAGCGGTTTGGCGAGGAACAGGTTCAGCGCCACGATCCCGCAACCGAGGGCCGCGCAGAGCCAGAAACCGGATATGCCATGGACGTAACCCAGGCGCACGGTGCCGACGGTAGAGGCGCCGCCCAGAACGGTAGCGGCCATGGTGCCCATGTACAGGCTCGGGCCGAGGTTACGACCGGCGACCAAAAAGTCTTCGTTGGTCTTGGCCTTGCGCATGCCGTAGTAGCCGAGTATCAGCATCGAGGCGGCGTAGATGAGTACGACGAATAAATCCAAAGCCATGATGGCGTGTCTCCGATTGTCTTTTTTATGGTGAGGCTGAAATCAATCTTTGTGGAAAACCGACCCCTGTAGGAGCGAGGCTTGCCCGCGAAGGGAGCGCCGCGGTCCGCCAGGCAGACCGCGTTATCGTTCATCGCGGGCAAGCCACGCTCCCACAGGTAATGCGTTGACCACAGGTAATGTGTTGAATCAGGCGGCTTGTCGCATCGCCGGTTTACCGAGCGAATCCATGCCCTTGCTGCGTGGATCGTTGGGGCCGAACACCGTGGCCGGTTCCGGGAACAGGCTCAGCAGCGCCAGGTACACCACGGAGGCCAGGCCGAGGGTCACCGGCAGGCTGATGTCGATACCGCCAGCCAGATTCCCGAGTGGTCCGACAAACTGCCCCGGCAGGTTCACGAAGCACAAACCCACCAGCGCGCTCGGGATCCAGGCTCCCAGGCCACGCCAGTTCCAGCCGTGGGTGAACCAGTAGCGGCCACCTTTCTCGCCACGGGTGAACACTTGCAGGTCATCCGGGCAATAGAAGCCGCGACGCACCAGCAGGCCGATGATCATGATCACCATCCACGGGGTGGTGCAGGTGATGATCAGCACGGCGAAGGTCGACACGCTCTGCACCAGGTTCGCCGCAAAGCGCCCGATGAAGATGAAAGCAATCGACATCACGCCGATCAGCAGCGTTGCCTTGACCCGCGACAGCACTCGTGGGAACACACTGGACATGTCCAGCCCGGTGCCATACAGCGACGTGGTGCCGGTGGACATGCCGCCGATCACCGCAATCAGGCACACCGGCAGGAAGAACCAGCTCGGCGAAACAGCCAGCAGACCGCCGACGTAGTTGTTGGCCGCGATGTAGTCCGGTGCCTTGATCGCCACGATGGTGGCGGTAGCAAGGCCGAACAGGAACGGAATCAGCGTGGCCAGTTGTGCGGCGATCACCGACAGCATGATCCGGCCTTTGGGCGTATCACGTGGAATGTAGCGCGACCAGTCGCCGAGGAACGCGCCGAAAGAAATCGGATTGCTCATGGCCACCAGCGCCGCGCCGATGAACGCCGCCCAGAACCCCGCCTGACCCAGAGCCACACTGCCGGCGTATTGGCTGTCGAATGCCGGGGCGAAGGCGAAGATGCCGAGCAGGAACAACAGGCTGGCGGCCCATACCGCAATGCGATTGACCCACAGCATGAAGCGGAAGCCGTAGATGCACACCGTTAGCACCAGCAGCGCGAACAGACCGTAGGCCAGGCCCAGGGTCAGATCGGTTTCCGGCAGGTTGATCAGGCGTTTGGCGCCGCCCACCAGTGCATCGCCCGAACTCCACACGGAGAGCGAAAAGAACGCGATAGCGGTCAACAGCGACAGGAATGAGCCGACGATTCGTCCGTGCACGCCGAAGTGTGCCCCAGACGACACGGCGTTGTTGGTGCCGTTGATCGGCCCGAACAGGCCCATCGGCGCCAGAATCAGCGCACCGACCACGACGCCCAATACAATCGCCCAGACGCCCGCCTCAAAGGACAGGCCGAACAGCACCGGGAAACTGCCGAGCACGGCGGTGGCAAAGGTATTGGCGCCGCCGAAGATCAGGCGAAACAGATCGCTGGGCCGGGCGTCGCGTTCATTGTCCGGGATCTGTTCGACCCCGTTTGTTTCGATGCTGCTAAGGCTTTGGTCTTTGTTGTTGTTATTCATGATCTGCTCCGATCATAAAGGCGCGCTCATCGTGCGTGAGCGTCACCTGTTTGGCTAAGGGGGTGGCAGCCCTTCCGGCATTGCGGACAAATGTTCGTGGCAGGCCAGCCATAGGCCTTGTTGTTCTTGGCCAGACGCTTGTTTCTTGAAAACAATCGTCTCGCGCTCCTGGCTGAAGTGTTGCTCCCCTTGCATGCGCAGCTCGGTGGCCACGTCATGGATGAAAATCGCCACATCACCCTGCAGGCTGACGAAGGCGTTGCTCGAGGTGCATGACAGCACCTCGAAGCCGTCCTCGGCGCGCCAGGTGTCCCACAACGCCTGATAGGCATCGCGCGACAGCAGGGGCTGCTCGAGGGTGTAGAACACGAAGCTGGCATCAACGCTGAATGCGCCGAAGTAGGCTTCGCGATCGTTACGCGCAAAAGCCGACACCAGCTCGGCGGCGGCGTTGAGTACCTGATCATGTTCGCTCATGACCGATCCTCAGCGATGGACCACGCCCGGCAGTACGCAGAGCATTTCGTACAGCAGGTTGGCGCCCAACAACGAGGTATTACCGGTGGTGTCGTACGCTGGCGAGACTTCTACCAGATCGCAACCGATCAGGTCGAGGCCTTGGCAGCCGCGCACGATTTCGATCGCCTGAATGGTCGTCAGACCGCCGATTTCCGGGGTGCCCGTGCCGGGTGCCCAGGCCGGGTCGATACCGTCGATATCGAAACTAAGGTACACCGGACCGCCACCGACTTTCTCGCGCACTTCGGCCATCAGCGGTGCCAGGGATTTGTGCCAGCATTCTTCCGCCTGAACCACACGGAAGCCTTGATTGCGGCTCCAGTTGAAGTCATCAGCGGTGTAACCCTGAGCGCGCAGGCCAATTTGCACCACGCGGTCGCAATCCAGAAGGCCTTCTTCTACGGCGCGACGGAAGGTGGTGCCGTGGGCGATCTTCTCGCCGAACATGTGATCGTTCACATCGGCGTGAGCGTCGATGTGCACCAGACCGACCTTGCCGTGCTTTTTATGGATGGCACGCAGAATCGGCAAGGTGATGGTGTGATCGCCGCCGAGGGTTAGAGGGATCACATCGTGTTCGAGGATATTGTCATAGGCCTCTTCGATGATCCGCACGGCGTCCAGCAGATTGAACGTGTTGATCGCCACGTCCCCGATGTCGGCAACCGACAGCGAGTCGAACGGCGCGGCGCCGGTGGCCATGTTGTACGGGCGGATCATCACCGATTCGGCGCGGATTTCACGCGGCCCGAAACGGGTGCCAGGGCGCAGGGAAGTGCCGATGTCCAGCGGGATGCCGATAAAGGCAGCGTCCAGGCCAGCAGCGGATGGCAAATGGGGGAGTCGCAGCATGGTGGCGATGCCGCCGAAGCGCGGCATTTCGTTGCCGCCCAGTGGTTGGTGAAGAATCTTGTCCACGGGTAAGGCCTCATCGTCGTTGTTTTAGTTATGTCGGTTGCATCGCTCGGGGAGAGACGGGCACCGCTGTGGGCCGATTCTGCGAAATGTAGTGACCGGGAAGAATCGCTACGGGCAAATACTTAGTTCAGATTTTTCTAAACTAATGGCGAGGGCGGAGATAGACTCGCAGTGCTCATGTAGCAGCTGCCGAGCCTGCGAGGCTGCGTTCGGCTGCGAAGCAGTCGTAAAACCTGAGCGCGAGGTTTTTCTGAAACACCGCATCGCCTGATTTCACGACTGCTTCGCAGCCGAACGCAGCCTCGCGGTGCTCGTCAGCTGCTACGGGGTTCAATGTCTGACCGTGTTTTTGCTGGAGTGCCCCCATGGCCAACGCTTTACCCGACTTGAAACTATTGCGCATCTTCGTCAGCGTGGTCCGCCATCAGGGGTTCGCCAACGCCCAGCAAGAGCTCAACCTCTCGACCTCGGCCATCAGCACTTACATGAGCCAGCTCGAAGCGGCCCTCGGCCTGGTGCTTTGCCATCGCGGTCGCGGTGGTTTCAGCCTGACCAGCAAGGGCGAGCTGTTCCATCAGGAAACCCTGCGTCTATTGGCGGAACTCGAAGGTTTCGAACAATACGCCGCCGCCCTCAAGGGCGAGCTGCGCGGTACTCTGAACCTCGGCGTGATCGACTCCACCGTCAGCGACAAGGCCTTGCCGTTCGCCGAAGCCATCGGCGCTTACAGTCAGGAACACCCGGCGGTGCATTTGCATCTGTCGGTCATGAGCCCCTACGAACTGCAACTCGGCGTGCAGGACAACCGCCTCGACCTGGCCATCGGTGCCTTTTCCACGCGCATGAGCGGTCTGGTCTACATGCCGCTGTACCGCGAGCAACACTGGCTGTACTGCAGCAGTCGCCACCCGCTGTTTACCGAACGGCGTATTCCCGAGCAAGTCATTACCCAACAACGCATGGTCGGCCGCGGCTATTGGAGCCAGGCCGAACTGGCGCGTCACGGTTTCAAACACAGCGCGGCGACCGTGGAAAGTATGGAGGCCCAGCTGATTCTGGTGCTGTCCGGCGCCTACATCGGTTACCTGCCGGAGCACTACGCCCAGGCTTGGGCCGACAAAGGTGATTTGCGCGTGCTGCTGCCGGCGACTTTCGGTTATCAGGCGCCGTTTTCGATGATCGTGCGCCGTGGCCGCAGCCGCGAACCGCTGATCCAGACTTTTCGTGATTTGCTTAAAGCGCAGCTCAATCAGGCCGCTTAAAGGAAAAAGAAGCGATGTCCAGAATCCAATGCCCACGCTGTCTACGCCCGCAAACCCATTGCCTTTGCCCGCTGATCCCGAGCCTCGACAGTCGCACTCGAGTGTTGCTGCTTCAGCATCCAAGCGAAGTGAACCATGCGCTGAACACTGCGCGATTGGCGGCATTGGGGTTGAAGAATGCCGAGTTGATTGTGGGCGAGGTGTTCGAGGATTTGCCGATGCTGTTGAATCAGCCGGGCTATCAGGCACGGCTGCTGTTTCCCGACGAGGAGGCGCAGCCGATGCAGGCCTACACCGCTAATGATCAGCCGCTGCTGCTGGTGGTCCCGGACGGCACCTGGCGCAAGGCGCGCAAAATGCTGCACCTCAACCCATTGCTGGCGGCGTTGCCCAGAGTGACATTGGCCGAGGGCGGGGTGTCGCGTTATCGCTTGCGCAAGGCTCCGGGGCCGGGGGCGTTGTCGACGGTTGAGGCGATTGTGCAAGCGTTGCAGACGCTTGAAGCTCCCGTCAGTTTTGAGCCGTTGTTGAAGCCGTTCGAGGCGTTGATCGAGGGGCAGATTGCGGCGATGGGGGAGGAGACCTACCAGAAGAATCACGGCCGGTGAAGATCGTTCCCACGCTCTGCGTGGGAATGCATCCAGTGACGCTCTGCGTCACATCCGGGAAGGGACGCGGAGCGTCCCGGGCGGCATTCCCACGCAGAGCGTGGGAACGATCACTGACTATCGCTCCCGCATCGCCTCGGTCCGCGCTTTCAACACCGGTTTAAGCAGATAATCCAGCACACTTTTCTCCCCGGTAATAATGTCCACCGTCGCCACCATCCCTGGAATGATCAGCAGCGGTTTCGCATCTCCGCCCAAGTGATTCTTATCGGTCCGCACCTGAATCAGATAAAAACTGTTGTCCTTGTCATCAGTAATAGTGTCCGCCCCAATCAGCTCCAGCTTCGCACTCAACCCCCCATAAATCGTGTAGTCGTAAGCGCTGAACTTGACCATGGCTTTCTGGCCCGGGTGCAGGAACGCCACGTCTTGAGGGCGGACCTTGGCTTCGATCAGCAGGTTGTCTTCCAGCGGCACGATTTCCACCATGTCGTTGCCCGGCTGGACCACGCCGCCGATAGTGTTGACCTTCAGCATTTTGATAATGCCGTGAACCGGCGACACCACGGTGGTGCGCGTTACCCGGTCGTCGATGGCAATGCTCGTCGCGGTGATTTTCGACAGGTCGGTGCGTTTCTCGTTCAGCTCTTTCGCCGCCTCCGAGCGGAAGGACTGTTCGGACTCATCGATCTTGCTTTTGATCTCATTGATCGCCGATTCGGCACGGGGAATCGCCAGGGTCGTGGCGTTCAGCGAGCCGCGGATTTCTACCGCGCTGCGTTTGAGCCGCAGGATTTCCACTGGCGAAACCGCCCCGGTGCCCACCAGCGGCGCAGACATGTTCATCTCTTGTTGCAGCAGTGCCAGGCTGGAACTGAACTGCCCCTGTTTGGAGCGGAATTCCGCCAACTCCTGGGTTTTCTGCCGAAGTTGTTCGGTCAGCGTGCGCTGTTCGCTGGCCAGTCGGCGCTGACGTTGTTCGTACAGCGAGCGTTCGTCCTCGGCCACTTGCGGCGCCTTGGCGATCACTTCCGCGGACAGCTTGAATGGCCTGCCTTCCGCTTCGGCGGACAGCCGTTCGACCTGCGCGGTGAGCGCATAGCGGTCCGCTTCGCTTTCACCCTTGTTCGACAGGAATCGCGTGTCGTCCAGGCGCAGCAAGGTGTCGCCCTTGTTCACCATTTGGCCTTCGCGCACGAAGATTTCCGTGACAATGCCGCCCTCCAGGTTCTGGATCACCTGAATCTTGCTTGAAGGGATCGCCTTGCCTTCACCCGTGGTGACTTCCTGCAACACGGCGAATTTGGCCCAGACCAGCGCGGTGATCAGCAGCGCCGCCGCCAGCCACACGGTGATCCGCGACCAGCGCGGCGAATCCTGCAACGACGCGCCGGCGGTTTCCGGCATGAACTCGCTTTCGGCGCTTTTGCTGAAACTGCCAAAGTAGCCTCTGTCCTTTGATGACGCGGACGATGAATCAGACATGGGCAACTCCTAAACCGTCGCAGAGCCGACACGGCCCTTGCGCAGTGCATCGATGACCGCTTCTTTCGGGCCGTCGGCGACGATCCGCCCGTTATCCAGCACCACCAGCCGGTCCACCAGGCTGAGCATCGAGGTGCGGTGAGTGACCAACAGCAGGGTTTTGCCCTGAATCCAGCCGTGGAGTTTTTGCCGCAGGACGTCTTCGCTGCTGTTGTCCATGGCGCTGGTGGGTTCGTCGAGCAGCATGATCGGCGGATCGAGCAACAAGGCCCGCGCCAGCAACACCGCTTGGCGTTGACCGCCCGACAACAACTGACCGCGTTCGCCCACCGGCCGGTCGAAGCCTTGGGGATGTTGGCGAGCCAGTTCAGTGACGCCGGTCAGTTCGGCGACTTCGAGCATCCTCGCGTCGCTGATGTAGCGCGCGCCCAAGGTCAGGTTGTCGCGCAGGCTGCCGGCCAGCAGCGGCAGGTCGTGGGCGACGTAGCCGATCTGTTGACGCAGGTCGGCGACGTCCAGCTGCCTCAGGTCCAGGCCATCGAGCAGCAACTGGCCTTCTTCCGGTGCATAGAAACCCATCACCAGCCGCGCCAATGTGCTTTTGCCCGAACCGCTGCGGCCGATGATGCCGATTCGTTCGCCGGGTTTCATGCTGAAGCTGACGTTGGCCAGGGCCGGCGCGTTCTGGCCGTTGTAGTGGAACGTCACGCCGCTGACGGTGAGTGCGCCTTGCAATTGCGTGCGCTCCAACGGCCGCTGTTTCGCGTCGCGTTCTTGCGGCAGCGACATCAGCGCATCGGTGCTTTTCATGGTCAGTTGCGCTTGCTGATAACGGGTAATCAGCCCGGCGATTTGTCCCAGCGGCGCGAGCACGCGACTGCCGAGCATGTAGGTCGCCACCAGCGCGCCGACGCTGAGGTTGCCGGCGATGATGCTGTAGACCCCGGCGACGATGGTCGCCATGCCGGAGAATTGCTGAATGAACAGCGTACCGTTGGTGGCCAGCGCCGAGAGGTTGCGCGCATGGCTGTCGAGGCGGGTGAGGGCGCCGTGGGTGCTTTCCCATGTGTGCTGGCGTTCGCTTTCGGCGCTGCACGCCTTGAGGGTTTCCAGGCCGCCGAGGGTTTCGATCAGCAGGGCCTGGCGTTCGGCGCCGAGGCTCAGACTCTTCTGCACGGTGTCGCGCAAACGTGCCTGAATCACCATGGCGAAGATGATCGTGATGGGGAAGGCCAACAGCGGAATCACCACCAGCCAGCCACCGAGCAGGCCGATTACCACCAGCATCAGCACGGCGAAGGGCAGGTCGATCAGGCTGGTCAGCGTGACAGCGGTAAGAAATTCCCGCAGGCCCTGAAAGTCATGAATGCTCTGGGCGAAACCACCGATGGTCGCTGGCCGCGCTTTCATCGCCATGCCGGTGATGCGTTCGAACAAGGTCGCCGAAAGAATCACGTCGGTTTTCTTCCCGGCCGTGTCCAGCAAGTGCGCGCGAACCACCCGCAGCACCAGTTCGAAACCGGTGCCGATCAGCAAGCCGATCGACAACACCCACAAGGTAGAAGTGGCCTGGTTCGGCACCACACGATCGTAGGTTTGCATCACGAACAGCGGCACCATCAGCCCGAGGAGGTTGATCAGAAAACTGGCGAGAATCGCATCGCTGTACAGCCACTTCGACAACTTCAACGTATCGCGAAACCACGCCTCGACTCGCGGCACCAGCGGCGCGCGCAAATCTTCGAGTTCATGCCGCGGCCGGGCGAACAAGGCCTGGCCGCTGTAGTTGGTGGCCAGTTCGTCCGTGCTGACCCATTGTTCTCCGCCGTCGGCTTCACTCGGCAGAATCAGCGCCCGACCGTCATCGCCGAAGCGCCGCAAGACCGCGCAGCGGCCATGGTTGAGGATCAGCATCACAGGCAGGTTGAGCGCGGAAATCTCTCCCAGTTCACGGCGCAACACACGCGCCTGCAAACTGGCCCGGGCCGCTGCGCGCGGCAGCAGGTCCAGGCTCAAACGCTGGTGTGCCATTGGCAGCCCGGCACTCAGGCTGGCGCGACTGACCGTCGCGCCGTGGAGTTTGCAGAGAATCAACAGACCGTCCAGAAGCGGGTCATCGAAGTTCAGACGCGGATCGACGCCAGTGTTGCCGGTTTCCATGCTGGTCACAGCGAGCGCTCCCGTTGAGCTACGGCAATGGGCACACATCTCCCTGTAGGAGCTGCCGAAGGCTGCGATCTTTTGATCTTGATCTTGAAAAACAAAATCAAAAGATCGCAGCCTTCGGCAGCTCCTACACGGGGGTTACGTCATTTCAGTTCAGGCAAGCGAGCTTCGTTTTTTACTTCGGTGGAGGCGACCGCATCGGCGGGCAGCACCACCCGTTGTTTGCTCAGCAACTGCCCCATGTTCGCCAGCACGCGGTACATCGAAAACTCCTCGGTGTAGCGCACTTCGGTGTAGCGGCGGTTGGCGTTGTAGAGCTCGTTTTCACTGTCGAGCAAGTCGAGCAAGGTCCGTTGGCCAAGGCCGAACTGATCCTGATACGCGGCCCGCACACGGGTGGTGGTTTCGGCGTATTCACGGGCGGTCGGGGTTTGTTTCTTGGCGTTGAGCATGGCGTTCCAGGCCAGGTGGATGTTCTCGTTGAGTTGGCGCAGGGCGTTGTTGCGGATGTCCAGCGCCTGGTTGATCTGGTGCGCATTGGAGGCCAGCCGGGCCTTGTCGCTGCCGCCGCGGAACAGGTTGTAGTTCATCACCACACCCACTCGCCATTCGTTGTCGTGGCCTTCGTCGCCCTGAATATTGTTATTCGCGCCCACCGCCGCTTCAGCGTCAAAGCGCGGGTAGAACGGCGACTTGGAGACTTCGTACTGGCTCTCGGCCGATTGCACATCGGCCTGGGCGGATTTCAGGTACGGGTTGTTTTCCACCATGCTCTGCTGGGCTTCCGGCAGGGTGGCGGGCAATTCGCCGCGGGTCGATGGCGGTGCTTCGAGTTCATCGGGCATGCGCCCCACGACGCTGTAGAAATTCGTCTCGGCATCGGCCAGATCGACTTCGGCGGTGTCGAGGTTGTTCTCCGCCAGTGCCCGGCGAGCCGTGGACTGGTCGGCGTCGGCGTTGCTGCCTACCCCACGCTGGGTGCGCAGGCCGATCTGATCGTTGACCCGCATGTGCGCTTGCAGGTTGTTCTTGGCCAGGGTCACCAGTTCGCGGCGCTTGAGCACTTCGAGGTACACCTCGACGGTGCGCAGGGCCAGATCCTGGGCGGTGCCCTGAGCGTAATAGGCTCGCGAGTTGGCCACGCCTTTGGTGCGCGCGACCTCGTTGGAGGTATTGAAACCGTCGAACAGCATCTGCCGCAGGCGCAGTTCCGATTGGGTGTAGGTGAGGATTTCGGTGTGGTGATTGCCCTGCGCCCGAGTGGTGGTGTTATCGCTGTACCCGCGCCCGTAACCGGCGTTCAAATCCACAGATGGATAAAAGCCCCCTTTGGCGACTTTAATCTGCTCGTCGGCCGAGAGCCGGGCATCGACCCGCGACGCCAGTTCCGGGTGGGTCGCAATGGTGCTCTGGATCGCCTCGGTCAATGACATCGCCTGAGCCTGAGAAGTGCAGGCCATGGCCAGCAAAATCGCGCTGCAGAGGGGGGTTAAAACGCGCATGGATGCCTCTCCCTGATTCCTGATGGTACTTAGTGAGTTCGCCAGATATTTGACGTTATTTTTAAGTGAAACCGTCTCACGCTTGTTACAACAGAGCTAAGAACATCCTGACGCGAAGCTAAGAAGGATTTCTCATAAGACTTATGCCGAAAAAAACTTATGCGCTCTGAAAAATCCAGCACATTGTTCAATGCGAAAGCCTTTGTTTATGAGCTCTCAGGAGCATCGAAGGGCTTGAGGAAAGTTCAATCCACTTTTCGACACAGAGCGAAGAAGTGCTGGAGGGGAGGGAGGCGGGACGGTTTAGAGGCGACAATTTTTTGTCACTCGAGTGATTCAAAACCGTTACGCATCGTTAGCAGGGCGGTTGTTTTGGAAGTGGACCCCGATGCCATTGATTGCAGAGGGTTTTATCCCGATCCAGACATTCCCCTTGTCAGCGACACGCTTGGCGAGAGCGTCGGGAGGCAGTGGTTTACGTCAGGTAAACGCTTTCTCGGCAAACGATCCGCCAGGCAACCTGCTTGAACCATGGGCACATTCTTCGCGCAAACAGGATGCCGACAGCAGTTGGCAGCGGAGGAAATGCACATGGCAACGCTCATCGGTATCGTCAGTAAGGTCATCGGTCAGGTGTACGCAGTGGCGGGTGATGGCACCCGACGCACCCTGGTCGAGGGCGATCGGCTGTTTGCCGGCGAGCAACTGGTCACCGGGGCCGAAGGCGCGGTGGCGGTGCAGCTCAAAAATGGCCAGGAGCTGACCCTGGGGCGTGACAGCAGCATGCAAATGACTGGCCGGCTACTCGCGCATCAGCCCCCGCCTGTGGAGATCGCTGATGCGGTGACGCCGAGCCAGGCGCAACTGACCGATGTCGAGCAACTGCAAAAAGCCATTGCTGCCGGCGCCGACCCGACTCAGACCGGTGAAGCCACCGCCGCCGGGCCGGGCGCATCTGGAGCACCGGGTGGATTGGGCGGCGGTCACAGTTTTGTGTTGCTGGAGGAAGTGGCGGGCCGGGTCGATCCCACGATTGGTTTCCCCACCGCGGGCTTCAACGGTATTCCCGAATTCCCCCTCGCGCGCCGGGACGCTGATCCGGACAATGGCGATGCGCCGATTGTTTCGGACGCGCCGAACAACCCGGTCATCCTCATTGGCCTCTCGGCGGCGGGGGGCGAACTGACCCTCAATGAAGCCCATCTGGCGGACGGTTCGGCCAGCAACCCCGGCGCGCTGATTCAAAACGGCACCTTCACGGTTATTGCGGCTGACGGGCTGACCAGCCTGAACATCGGTGGGATCAACGTGATCAGTGGCGGTGTGGTCGCCGGTTTTCCGCAGTCGATCACCACGCAACTGGGCAACACCCTGACGATCACCGGTTACAACCCGGCCACCGGCGTGGTGAGTTACAGCTACACCCTGGTCGGCAACGAAACCCACTCGGCTGGCGACGGCGCCAACAACCTCAGTGAACAGTTCACCGTGGTCGCGAGTGACAGCAACGGCGATACCGCCACCGGTTCGCTGGACGTCAACATCACCGACGATGTGCCCAAAGCCATCGACGACAACAACGCCAATAGCGCCTCGCAAATCCTGCTGACCCTGACCGGCAGCGTGCTGCCCAACGACCTCCAGGGCGCCGACCGCATTGCCACCGGCCCCGACAGCGGGCCGATCATCGGCGGTACCTTCAACGGGACTTACGGCACCTTGGTGCTTAACGCCAACGGCACGTACACCTACACCCTGAACACCAGCGATGCCGACTTCAAAGCCTTGAACGGCGGCGGCAATGCCACGGAAACCTTCACCTACACCCTGACGGATGCCGACGGCGATACCAGCACCGCCAACCTGGTGCTGAATATTCAGAACAACGATGATCCGGTGATCATCGATGGCCTGAACGTCAACGGCGGCGAACTCAACGTTTATGAGAAAAACCTCAGCGACGGCAGCAGCCCCAACGCACCGGCCTTGACCCAGAGCGGCACCTTCACCGTCACCGCCCTCGACGGTTTGCAAAGCCTGACCGTGGGCGGCATCGCGGTAGTCACCGGTGGCGTGGCCGCAGGCTTCCCGCAATCGATTGTCACTGCGCTCGGCAATACGCTGACCATCACCGGTTTCAACAGCACGACCGGCGTGGTCAGCTACAGCTATACCCTGACGGATAACGAAACCCACCCGAACGCCGACGGCGCCAACAGCATCACCGAGAACCTCAACGTCGTCGCCACGGACGTCGATGGCAGCACGGCATTGGGTCAGATCAACGTCAACATCGTCGATGACTTGCCCACCGCCAACCCTGATCTCGCCACGATCGCCGAGGGCGCAACGGCCTCGGGCAACGTACTGAACAATGACGTCGGTGGCGCCGACGGCCCGGCACTCAGCGGTGCGGTGGTCGGCGTGCGCGCCGGCAGCGATACCTCGACCTCAGCCATCGGCGGCCTGAACACGCAAATCAACGGCAGCTATGGCTACCTGACCCTGGATGCCAATGGCAACGCCGTGTACCACAGCAATCCGAACGCGGTCAGCGCGCCGGGCGCCACGGACGTGTTCACCTATACCGTGCGCGATGCCGACGGTGATGAAAGCACCACGACCATCACCATCAATGTGGCGGACTGCACCCTCGTAGCGGCCAGCGATAACGACGTGACGGTTAACGAAAAAGCCCTCGATTTGACCCAGGATGGCCAGGACCTGGCGGCGGGCACGGTCACCGGTAGTCAACCTGGCAGCACCGGCGAAACCGCCTCTGGAACATTGGTCGGCTCCGTCACCGGCACCACTGGCGTGATCACCTACACCCTGGTCGGCAGCGCCACCGGAACCTACGGGCAAATCCTGCTCAACCCGAACGGTTCTTACACCTACACCCTGACGTCGGCACCAACGACCACACCCAACGCCAACGACGGGCCGAATACCCTGAGCGAAAGTTTCACCTATCAAGCCACCGATCCCTTGGGCAACAGCGTCACCAGTACGATCGTGATCAACATCGTCGACGACGTACCCACCGCTCACGCCGATGCAGTCACGGTGGCGGAGGGCGGGACTGTCAGCGGGAATGTGTTGGGCAACGATGTACTCGGCGCTGACGGCCCCGCGTCGGGTGGTGCGGTAGTCGGCGTGCGCGCCGGCAGCGACACGTCGACTTCAGCCATCGGCGGCCTGAACACGCACATCAACGGCAGCTATGGCTACCTGACGCTGGATGCCAATGGCAACGCCGTGTACCACAGCAATCCGAACGCGGTCAGCGCGCCGGGCGCCACGGACGTGTTCACCTACACCGTGCGCGATGCCGACGGTGATGAAAGCACCACGACCATCACCATCAACGTCGCCGATTGCACCCTCGTGGCGGTCACCGATAACGACGTGACGGTTCAGGAGAAAGCCCTGGATTTGACCCAGGACGGCCAGGACCTGGCGGCGGGCACCGTCACCGGCAGTGAGCCTGGCAATACCGGCGAAACCGCCAGCGGCACCTTGGTCGGCTCCGTCACCGGCGCTACTGGCGCGATCACTTACACGTTGGTCGGTAGCACCACCGGGACCTATGGGCAGATCCTGCTCAACCCGGACGGCTCCTATACCTACACGCTGACGTCCGCACCAGCGACCACGCCCAATGCCAACGACGGACCGAACACCCTGAGCGACAGTTTCACCTATACCGCCACCGATGCCGTGGGCAACAGCGTTACCAGCACCATCGTGATCAGCATCGTCGATGATGTGCCGACTGCGCACTGTGATTCCGTCTCGGTGGTGGAGGGCGGTACGGTCAGCGGGAATGTGCTGCACAACGATGTGCTCGGCGCTGACGGCCCGGCAGTGGGAGGTGCGGTGGTCGGAGTGCGTGCCGGCAGCGACACGTCGACCTCGGCCATCGGCGGCTTGAACACGCAAATCAACGGCACCTACGGCTATCTGACGCTGGATGCCAACGGCAACGCCGTGTACCACAGCAACCCGAACTCGGTCGGCGAACCGGGCGCCACGGATGTGTTCACCTACACCGTGCGCGATGCCGATGGCGATGAAAGCACCACCACGATCACCATCGACGTCCACAACAGCTGCCTCGTAACGGTCACTGATACCGACGTGACCGTCTACGAAAAAGCCCTGGATTTGACCCAGAACGGCCAGGACCTGGCAGCGGGCAGCGTCACTGGCTCCGAGCCGGGCAACACCGGTGAAACCGGTTCCGGTACGCTGGTCGGTGCAGTCACCGGCGCCAGCGGCGCGATCACTTACACCCTGGTCGGCAGCGCCACCGGAACCTACGGGCAGATCCTGCTCAACCCCGACGGCAGCTACACCTACACGCTGACCTCGGCGCCGAAAACTTCGCCCAACGCCAACGACGGCGCGAACACCCTGAACGAAAGCTTCACCTACACCGCCACCGATGCCGTGGGCAACAGCACCACCGGCACCCTTGTGGTCAGCATCGTCGATGATGTGCCCAAAGCCGTCGCCGCGGACCGTTCGGTGCCCGCAGTGCAGATCGACTCCAATCTGCTGCTGGTGATCGACGTGTCCGGAAGCATGGTCGACCCTTCCGGTGTATCGGGCCTGTCGCGGCTGGACCTGGCCAAGCAGGCGATCAGCGCATTGCTCGACAAATACGACGACCTCGGCGATGTGATGGTGCAGATCGTCACCTTCAGCAGCAGCGCCACCAGCCAGAGCGCGGTGTGGGTCGATGTGGCGACCGCCAAGTTGATCATCGCTACGCTGACGGAGGGCGGCGGGACCAACTACGACGCCGCCGTGGCGACCATGCAAACCGCGTTCAACACCTCGGGCAAACTCACCGGGGCGCAGAACGTCGGCTACTTCTTCTCCGATGGCAAACCCAACGAAGGCGACATCGGACCCGCGGACGAAGCCGCGCTCAAAGCCTTCCTCGACGCCAATGGCATCAACAACTACGCCATCGGCCTGGGCAGCGGCGTCAGCAACGACAGCCTCGATCCCGTGGCCTATGACGGCAGCACGCACACCGACACCCATGCCGTGGTGGTGACCGATCTCAATCAACTCAACTCGGTACTCTCGGGCACCGTGCAAGGTGCGCCGGTCACCGGTTCGCTGTTGGGTGAGGGCGGTACATTCGGCGCCGATGGCGGATTCATCAAAACCCTTACCATCGATGGCACCACCTACACCTATGATCCGAAAGCCAATAGCAATCAGGGTTCGCTGAGCTTCAGCGGCGGCGCCAACCACGGCACCTTCAACACCGCCAACAACACCCTGAGCATCGCCACCGACAACAGCGGCACCCTGCTGGTGAACCTCGATACCGGCGAGTACACCTACACCTCGCAGACCATCACAGCCGTGGCGATCACCGAAAACATCGGCTTCACCGCCAGCGACAACGACGGCGATCTGGTCAGCTCCACGCTGGTGGTCAACGTGATTCCGAACACGCCCCCGGTGGCGGTCGATGACCACGTCATCACCAATGTGTTGTCAGGCAGCATTGTGGTGCAGGGTGAATTGCTGCTGGCCAACGACACCGACGTCAATGGCGATCCGCTGACTGCGACACCGACCACTTTCAACACCGGGTGGACGGCCAAAGGCGCGGACTTCACCGGCACCAACCCAAACTTCAGCTTCACCGGAAATAACCAGGCAGTGACCATCGCCCGCAGCGCATTCGTCGCCAACACCGCGGCCATGACGGCGGTGCTGGTGGTCAGTGGGGCACTGGGGTCGGTCAACGCCAACAACACTAATGACGAGGACCGGATCACCGTCAACCTCAAACAGGGTGAAACCCTCAACCTGGACCACAACTTGGCGGCGGGTCATATCACGATGGAGTACTCGGTCAACGGCGGCGCTTTCATTGCCATCGCCGACGGCCAGACCATCACCGCCACTGCGGACGGCACGTACCAGATCCACATCACTAACATCGACGACGGTGGCCCGGGCAACAGCGGGAAGGGGTCGGAAAACTATCAGCTGACCATGACCGTCAACTACGCCGCAGCGCAGGACAGCGCTGCGGACTACCACGGCACCTACACCGCCAACGACAACCACGGCGGCAGCGACTCGGCCAATATGACCATCAGCTATCAGGACGGCCATACGCTGACCGGCACTTCGGGCGACGACGTACTGGTGGCGGGCGCTGGCAACAATGTCATCAATGCCGGCGACGGCAATGACGTGCTCACCGCAGGGGGAGGCAACAATGAAATGCACGGCGGTGCCGGCAATGACTTGCTATTCAGCGGCGCGGGCAACGACCTGCTCGACGGCGGCGCCGGCAACGACACCGCGAGCTATGCGCACGCCACCGCCGGGGTCAACGCCGACCTGAGCCTGCTCACCGCGCAAAACACCCTTGGCGCCGGCACCGATACCTTGACCGGCATCGAAAACCTCACCGGCTCAAACTTCAACGACAGCCTCATGGGTGACAACAACAGCAATATCATCAACGGCGGTTTGGGTAACGATGTGCTCAACGGCGGGGGCGGCGACGACTTCCTCATCGGCGGCCTCGGCAACAACACCCTCACCGGCGGCAGCGGCGCCGATACCTTCCAGTGGCTCAAAGGCAACAGCGGCCACGACGTCATCACCGACTTCACCCCAGGCACCGACAAACTCGACCTGTCGCAACTGCTGCAAGGGGAAAACGGCACCGCGGCCTCGCTGGATGACTACCTGCACTTCACCGTCAGTGGCAGTGGCGCGTCGGTGATCACCAGCATCGACGTCAGCGCCATGGCCGGTGCCACGCCAAACCAGACCATTGACCTAGCGGGGGTGAATCTGGCCAGCCACTATGGCGTCACGCCGGGGGCGGGTGGGGTGATTGCTGGCGGTCACGATACGGCGACGATCATCAACGGCATGCTCAATGATCATTCGTTGAAGGTGGATACGGTGTGATCTAAACGTACAAAACCCGCCATTTCTTTGGAAAGAAATGGTGGGGTTTTTGTTGTTTGGGGTTTTGAAAGTCAAAAGATCGCAGCCTGCGGATGTACGTGGCATCGCCCTTATACATCCGTAGGAGCGAGCCTTGCCCTATTGACAGTCAGTTAAGCCGAAATGCGATCTGTAGCAGCTGGCGAAGCCTGCGTTCGGCTGCGTAGCAGTCGTGAATCCGGCTGATGAGGTCTGCCTGACATACCGCGATCTCTGATTTTACGACTGCTTCGCAGCCGAACGCAGGCTTCGCCAGCTGCTACAAA
>NZ_JAMYDU010000037.1 GCF_024138395.1 Pseudomonas mandelii | reverse complement strand
GCCCGCGAAGGCGTCATGTCAGTCGACATTATTGCTGACTGACATGACGCCTTCGCGGGCAAGCCTCGCTCCTACAAATTTTCCTATCTTTTAGACCTTAATCACCGCAATCAATAGTGCTGTTCAAGCCTTGCGACTCTCCATATTATCGCCGTCATAAAGTCTATGTCCCGTGGAGCGTCCCATGCCTGTCAAAGCCCTGTTCAAGCCTTTTCACCTAGGCGCTCTCGAGTTGCCGACCCGCGTCGTCATGGCGCCGATGACCCGCTCGTTTTCGCCGGGCGGCGTGCCCAATTCCAAAGTGATCGAGTACTACCGTCGTCGAGCCGCTGCCGGGGTTGGGCTGATCATTACCGAAGGCACCACCGTCGGTCACAAGGCCTCCAATGGCTACCCGAACGTGCCGCACTTCTACGGCGAAGCGGCATTGGCCGGCTGGAAGAAAGTCGTCGATGCGGTGCATGCCGAGGGCGGCAAGATCGTTCCGCAACTGTGGCATGTGGGCAGCGTGCGCCGCATCGGCACCGAGCCGGACGCCAGCGTGCCGGGGTACGGTCCATCGGAAAAATTGAAGGACGGTCAGGTCGTGGTTCACGGCATGACCCAACAGGATATTCAGGACGTGATTGCCGCATTCGCCCAGGCCGCCAAGGATGCACAGAGCATCGGCATGGACGGCGTGGAAATCCACGGTGCCCACGGTTATCTGGTGGACCAGTTTTTCTGGGAAGGCAGCAATCAGCGCGCTGACGAATACGGTGGCAGCCTGGCCAATCGCTCGCGTTTCGCCATCGAATTGATTCAGGCGGTGCGTGCAGCGGTCGGTGAGGGTTTCCCGATCATCTTCCGTTTCTCCCAATGGAAGCAGCAGGACTACACCGCGCGTTTGGTGCAAACCCCGCAAGCCTTGGGCGAATTCCTCAAGCCATTGTCCGACGCCGGCGTGGATATTTTCCACTGTTCGACGCGGCGTTTCTGGGAGCCGGAATTCGATGGTTCCGAACTCAACCTGGCAGGCTGGACCCGCAAGCTCACCGGCAAGCCAACCATCACCGTCGGCAGCGTCGGCCTGGACGGCGAGTTCCTGCAGTTCATGGTCAACACCGACAAGATCGCCCAACCGGCCAGCCTGGAAAAACTGCTGGAGCGTTTGAACAACGATGAGTTCGATCTGGTGGCCGTGGGTCGTGCGTTGCTGGTGGACCCGGACTGGGCGCAGAAAGTGCGCGACGGTCGTGAGGAAGACATCCTGCCGTTCAGCCGTGAGGCGTTGATGACGCTGGTTTAAGCGGCATCCGGGCGGGCCTCTTCGCGGGCAAGCCTCGCTCCTACAGAATTTGTGTCGGTCACAATATTGCGAGCGACGCTAACCTGTAGGAGCGAGGCTTGCCCGCGAAGCTTTTCAAGGCAAGGTCTGGGCATTGGGAACCACCTGCTCCCCAACACAAGCCCCGCGCAACTGCCCCTCGAACTGCTCGATAATCGCCGCCCACCCCTGACGACTCGCATGCTGGCGCGCATTAAGCCGCACGCAGCGCAAGGTTTCGCGCTCCTCCAGCAGCCAGCGTGCCGCATCGCAGAACGCCTCTTCATCCCCGGGCATGGCCAGTACGCCGTTGTAGCCATGGCGAATATGCTGGGCCGCCGCGGCCTGATCGTACGCCACCACCCCCAGCCCCGAGGCCAATGCCTCAAGTACCACATTGCCGAAGGTTTCGGTCAGGCTTGGAAACAGAAACACATCCCCCGACGCATAGTGACTGGCCAAGGCTTCGCCGCGTTGTGAGCCGCAGAAAATCGCCTCGGGCAATTCCTTTTCCAGCATTGAACGTTGCGGACCGTCACCGACCACAATCAATTTCATCTTTCGCTGTGGATAACTCATTTTCAGCGTGTCGAAACTGCGCTTGAGCAAGCCAAGATTCTTCTCCTGAGCCAGGCGTCCTACGTGGATGAAGGCAATATCATCCTCGGCCAGTCCCCATTGCTCACGTAGCGGCTTCAGCCGTTTGGCCGGATGAAACAATTGGCTGTCGACGCCTCGAGAGAGCAGCGCCAGGCGCTCGAAACTGCGGCGTTCCAGTTCCAGTCGCTGGCTGGCGCTGGGCACCAAGGTCAGGGTTGAACGATTGTGAAACCAGCGCAGGTAGTGAGTCAGCAAGCGCGTCAGCAGCCCGAGGCCGTACTGGCTGGAGTACTGCTGAAAATTGGTATGAAAGCCGCTGACCACCGAAATTCCCAAACGCCGTGCCGCGCGCAACGCGGACAACCCCAGCGGTCCTTCGGTGGCGATGTACAACACATCCGGACGATGCCGTTTCCAGCGCCGCAGCAACTTGTGCATCGACGACTGACCCCATTGCAGGCCGGGATAACCCGGCAGCGGCCAGCCTCGACACAACAGCAACTCATCGTTGCTGCCCATGAGCGGGTCGCCACCCTGGCGTGGCCGCACCAACTCGACCTGATGCCCGCGCGCGCGCAAACCGTCGAACAAGCGACCAAGGGTATTGGCCACGCCGTTGATTTCCGGAGGGAAGGTTTCGGTGATCAGGGTGATATGCAGAGTTGTCGTCATGACCTCAGTGTCGGCTGAGGCCATGTCGTCATTGTGACGGTTGGATGATGGATTTGTGACGCGATTAACGGCGTTCTGCCACCAGATTCTCCGCGCCACGCTCACGCACCCAGAACAGCGTCGCCCCAGCCACGGCCGCCGGCATCATCAGAATGTTGACCACCGGAATCAGCAACACCAGATACACGCTGCCGCCGAAGCCGAGGCTCTGCCAGCGCTTCTGCCGCAGCCAGGCGAGCATTTCGTTCCAGCCGAGTTTGTGGTTATCCGCCGGGTAGTCGATGTACTGGATCGCCATCATCCACACCCCAAACAACAGCCACAGCGGCGCGGCGATGATGTTGACCACCGGGATGAACGACAGGATGAACAGCCCGATGGCCCTGGGTAGGAAGTAGCCAAGTTTGCGCATTTCCCGGGACAGGGTGCGCGGGATCATGGCGATCAGTTCGCCCCAACTGAAGGCCGGGAAGTCGTCGGTGCCGCGCACCACCACTTCGACTTTCTCCGCGAGGAAGCCATTGAACGGCGCGGCAATGATATTGGCGAGCATGGTGAAGGTGAAAAACACCATCAACACCACCAACACGACAAAAATCGGCCAGAGGACGTAGCTGAGGAAGCTCAGCCAATCGGGCAGGGACGGCATCAGCGTATCAACCCACAGACTGAACTGATGGCCGGCCAGATAGATCAATCCGACGAACAGCACCAGGTTGATCGCCAGCGGCAACAACACGAACAAGCGCAGGCTTGGGCTCAGGACCAGCTTGAGGCCCTCGCGCAGGTATTGCGGGCCAGACAGAACGGGGGCGGGCATAACGTGCTCCGGGCAAAGGGTAAACGCGCCGACCTTACCGGCTTTGCCTGACAGGTGAAAGCGCGGTAGCGGCATCGACATTAACTGTAACAAAGGCGTCTATATATTCACCTCGACGGGATAGAGACCGCCTATGAGCTGGATTGTTAAACCGTATTTCCTTAATCTTCGCCCCCTCGATACGCTGCACCCATTCTTTTTACAGGACTGTCGAGCCCAAGCCTTCCCCAAGTGCTTTCAACGGTCCTTTTTTATTCCCGCCGGCAATCCGGCGTTCCGCGCCCAGTTGTTCGGGCCCGGTCAACAGGAGCAGGTCATGTCTGAAGTTCGTCATTCGCGAGTGATTATTCTCGGTTCCGGCCCTGCCGGTTACAGCGCCGCGGTCTATGCCGCCCGTGCCAACCTCAAGCCACTGCTGATCACTGGCATGCAGGCTGGCGGTCAACTGACCACCACCACCGAAGTCGACAACTGGCCGGGCGACGTCCACGGCCTGACCGGCCCGGCGCTGATGGAGCGGATGAAAGAGCACGCCGAGCGCTTTGAAACCGAGATCGTGTTCGATCACATCAATGCCGTGGACTTCGCCGCCAAGCCATACACACTGATTGGCGACAGCGCGACTTACACCTGCGACGCACTGATCATCGCTACCGGCGCCAGCGCCCGTTACCTGGGCCTGCCATCGGAAGAAGCGTTCATGGGCAAAGGCGTCTCGGCCTGCGCGACCTGCGATGGTTTCTTCTATCGCAACAAGCCAGTGGCTGTGGTCGGTGGCGGTAATACGGCTGTGGAAGAAGCCCTGTACCTGGCCAACATCGCCAGCACCGTCACCTTGATCCACCGTCGCGAAACGTTCCGCGCCGAGAAGATCCTGATCGACAAGCTGAATGCACGGGTTGCCGAAGGCAAGATCGTCCTGAAGCTGAACTCGAACCTGGACGAAGTGCTGGGCGACAACATGGGCGTGACCGGTGCTCGCCTGAAGAACAACGACGGCAGCTTCGACGAGCTGAAAGTCGACGGCGTGTTCATCGCCATCGGCCACACTCCGAACACTTCGTTGTTCGAAGGCCAGCTGACGTTGAAAGACGGCTACCTGGTTGTGCAGGGCGGCCGTGACGGCAACGCCACTGCGACCAACCTCGAAGGCATCTTCGCCGCCGGTGACGTGGCTGACCACGTTTACCGTCAAGCCATCACCTCGGCCGGCGCCGGTTGCATGGCGGCACTGGACGCCGAGCGCTACCTCGACGATCTGCAGAACGCTTGATGCTGATTCTGTAGAAAGCAAAAAACCGGCTTCGGCCGGTTTTTTTCTGCCCACGGTTTAGAGGCCGATCGAAAAACCTGTGGGAGCGTGGCTTGCCCGCGATAGCAATTTATCATTCAACATTGACGTCGATTGATACACCGCTATCGCAGGCAAGCCAGCTCCCACAGATTTTTGTCCGAAGTCGATTGCGATCAACCGCGAAACCGTTCCTGAACAAAATCCATCACCTTCAATGACTGATAAATCGCATTGGCCGCAACTCGCCCGAACGGCCCACCGTTCCAGTCCAGCAAGTACGGCTTGAACAACTGATACCGCGCACTTTCCCCGCACACGGCTTCGGCAATGACCCTACCGCCAATCGAGCCGGTATTCAGGCCATGGCCGCCAAACGAAGTACAGGCCCAGACGCCCGCTTCCAACAGCCCCAGATTAGGCATTTTGTTGGTGGAGTACCCCATCAGGCCCGACCAGGCCAGCTCGATTTTTACCGGCGCCAGTTGTGGATACACAGAGACCATGTCCGCCTTGAGCATGGCCGCCAAGGCTTTTTCGTTCTGTTCGTTGCGGGTGGTGATGCGTCCGCCCCAGAGCAGACGGTCGCCTTCGACCACGCGATAGTAGTCCGAGGCGCGGCGGTCGTCGGAGAAGGCGGCACCGGAGTCGAGGACGTTTTTGATCGAGTCGCCCAGATGTTCGATCAACACCACGTAGGTCGCGATGGGCAGGTAGGCGCGGCTGAGTTTCTGCAATTCGGGGCCACCGTAACCGCCGGCGCAGAACACCAGGTCCTGGCAGCGCACGGAGCCGTGAGCAGTCTGGACAATTTTATCGCTGCCCTCGCGATGCCAGGCCAGCATTTTTGAGTGTTCGAAAATCTGCCCTCCAGCCGCTTCGATGGCGAGGGCCAGGCCCAGGCAATAATTCAGCGGATGAAAGTGCAAGGCATTCGGATCCTCGATGCCCTGGAAATAGCGCAGGGTGTGGGCCCGTTCGCGAACCTGGGTGGTGTCGAGGTAGTTGAGTTCATAGCCGAAGTCACGACGCATGGTGTCGATGTGGTTTTTCACGCCAGCGCTGTCGTCGTAACGCTTGACTCGAATCGTGCCGGCGGATGGATCGCAGCCGCCCAGAGCCAGTTCGGCGATGTTGTGGCGCACTATTTCCACGCCTTCGACGGACATTTGAAACAGCCCCTTGGCCTGTTCCAGCCCAAGTTTTTTGCGAATCGCCCCCGACCCTTCAGCCCAGCCCGGCGAGACCACGCCGCCATTGCGGCCCGATGCGCCCCAAGCGACTTGATGGGATTCGAGGATGACCACACGTTTACCGCGCCGGGTCAGTTCCAGGGCGGTGGTAAGGCCCGCGATCCCGGCGCCGATGATGCAGACGTCGCAGGTTTGGTAGGTGTTCAGTTCGGACCTGGCCGCGCGGGGCAGCGAGGTTTGGGAATACCAGGTGGTGGGGAAGGACATGACTAGTTACCGGTCAATGAAGCAAACGTCTGGCTTTTGTGGGAGCGAGCCTGCTCCGGGCGGTGATCCGACGATGGCGGTCTAACATTCAACATTGATACTGGATGTTATGGCCTCATCGCGAGCAGGCTCGCTCCCACAGGTGGGCGGTGTGATCGAAGCGGTTACTTAACCGTCGAGTAGTCCACGCCGTACCACTTGGTCGACAGCTTGGTCAGCGTGCCGTCCTTGTGCATCGCGCCGATGATTTCACTGAGTTTGGCTTTCAACTCCGGGTCACCCTTGTCGGTGGCGACGGCCAGTGGTTCGTAGAACACCACGCCGTCATCGATGGCTCGCAGCGGGTAATTTTTCTTGATGGCAGATTCCAGCGTGCTGCGCTGAGTGAGGATGCCGTCGAGACGAACGCCATCGCCCAGGCGCAGGTCATCCAGCGGCCCGAGGGAACCGGCATAGGTTTTCATCTTTGTGGTCTGTACGTCGTAGGCCACGGGCGGCATGTCCGACGCTTCGATGGCCAGCGCCTGGTTCAGGTAATCCTCGGAAGTGGTGCCGCCTTCGACACCGATCGTCTTGCCATTGAGGGCTTTGTGGTCGGTGAGTGTGGATTTGTTGTGAACCGCAAACACGTAGGGCACGTAGTAATAGGTCGCGGGAAAGTCGAGGATCCGTGCGCGACTTTTGGTGGCGGTCATCGAGCCCACGGACATGTCCCAGCGGCCGTTCCACTTGCCTGCGGTGATCACGTCCCAGTCGGGGGTGATGAACTTGACCGCGACGCCGAGACGCTTGGCGATCTCCTTGGAAACGTCGATGTCGAACCCGTCGATTTCATTCTTGTCGTTGATAAAACCCTGCGGTGGCCAGGTTGCCGAAGTGGCGACAGTCATGGTTTTGCTGCTTTGGATTTTGTCCAGTACGGCTCCGGCGTTGGCGGCGCCGACGAACAACAGCGACATGGCGGCTGCGAGGGTAAGTGCGTGTTTTTTACTGAGCATGTTCATCTCCACTTCTCGTTATTGTTATGCGGGGGTAAAAGCAGTTCTCAGTGACCGATGATTTGCGACAGGAATTGCTGCGCGCGTTCGGTCTGCGGGTTGTTGAAAAATTCGGCAGGGGTGGCCTGTTCGATGACTTGGCCCTGGTCCATGAACAGCACGCGGTCGGCGACCTTGCTGGCAAAACCCATTTCGTGGGTCACGCAAATCATGGTCATGCCGTCGGTGGCCAACTCGCCCATCACATCCAGCACTTCGTGGACCATTTCCGGGTCCAGTGCCGAGGTCGGCTCATCGAACAGCATGACTTTGGGGTTCATGCACAGCGCTCGCGCAATCGCCACTCGCTGCTGCTGACCGCCAGACAATTGCGACGGGTACTTGTGCGCATGCTCGGCAATTCGCACTCGCTCCAGATAGACCTGAGCACGCTTTTTCGCCTCGGCGGACGACACGCCTTGCACCAGTTGCGGGGCCAGGGTCAGGTTGTCCATCACGCTCAAGTGCGGGAACAGATTGAAACTCTGGAACACCATGCCGATCTCCCGGCGAACGGCGCTGACACTGTCTGCCTCACTGGTGAGGGTGATGCCGTTGACTTGAATCTGGCCCTTCTGAAAATTCTCCAGATGGTTGATACAACGAATCATCGTTGACTTGCCCGAGCCCGACGGCCCGCACACCACCAGAATTTCGCCCGTGGCGACGTTCAGGTCGACATCGCGCAAGGCGTGAAAATTGCCGTACCACTTGTTCAGGCCGGTGATAGAAATCATCGAGGGGCTGGTCTTCACAGCAGGTGCCAGGTCGAGTTGCTCAGCGGTATTGGTTCGAGTCATCACGCATCAACCCCTTGCAATGGATCGGTTGACCCGTTTTTCGATTCGCGCCTGTACCCGTTCGAGGATGAACGACAGGGCCCAATAGATCATCGCGGCGGTGATCAGCATTTCCAGGTGGCGGAAATCCGCGCGGCCCTGGGTCTTGGCCAGGTACATCAGTTCCCAGACGCCGATCACCGACACCAGCGAACTGTCTTTGAGCATGGCGATGAACTGGTTGCCGGTGGGCGGAATAATCACCCGCAAGGCTTGCGGCATGATCACCCGGCTCAGGGTCTTGAACGGGTTGATGCCCAGCGCCCGTGAAGCTTCCCACTGGCCCACCGGAATACTCTGAATGCCTGCACGGAAAATCTCCGTCATGTAGGCGCCGTAGCACAGCGACAACGCCAGGATGCCGGCCGGCACCGCGTCGACCACATAGCCAAGTTGCGGCAGCCCAAGGTAAATCAGGTAGATCTGGATCAGCAGCGGCACGCCGCGGAAGAACGAGGTGTAGAACGAGGCGATCGCGTTGGCCAAGCCATTGTTCGACAGCTTGGCCACGGCACCGATCAACGCCAGCACGAAGGCAATCACAATCGCGATGGCAGAGATGTACAGCGTGGTGGCAGCGCCCTGGATGATCAGGAAACCGATCTTGTCGAAGATGAAGCTGTAGGAAAGGTCGAAGGTGTCGAAGAACGCCAGGAACAGGATCAACAATTCGATCCAGACCACGGTGGTCTGCACCTTGAACTTCAAGCGCCCGAGGACGTGGAAGTTCAGCGTGCCCAGTGCGGCAATCGCCAGACCGATGGCGATATTGCGAGCGGTCAGGCCATCTGGAGCATTGCCCAACAACGGATGCAGGAAATGACTGAGGGCGCTGTTACCCAGGTTCATCAGGTAGGAGCCGAGGAACAGGACTACGGCTACGCCAAGCAGGAATTGAGGATCATTGGACTTTTTCTTATAAATTATATTGTCGTGATACATGATTGCCTCAGGGCTTGTAGGTGGTGAGATCTCGCTTGATGAAAGGGGGGCATTGGTTAATCCGAACTGCTTTTCGTAGGAGCCAGGCTTGCCGGCGAAGGCGGATTTGGGGACGCCTTCGCCGGCAAGCCTGGCTCCTACAGCACGGGTGTTTGGTCAGTATTGCGGCGCAAAATCGGGGACTACAAGCGAACATAATTCACTACGTCAGTCCCGGATCGCAGTTTGCTGTTCAGGAAAGCTTTGCCAGGCACGCCTCAAGAATATCCAGCCCTTCCTCCAGCACGGCGGCCTCAGTGGTCAATGGCGCCAGCAGCCGGATGATGTGGCGCGACTTGCCGCTGGGCATCAGCAGCAAGCCCGAATCGCGCGCGAGGGCGAGCAGCTGTGTCAGTTGCGCCGAGGCCGGTGTGCCGTCGGCATTGTTCAGCTCGATGCCGCGCATTGCACCGACGCCGGTCAAGCGGCCCAGATACGGTGACAATTCGCGGGCTCGCCAGGATTCGTAGCGGCTGACAATCGCCTCTTCCTGTTGCATGCCCCAAGCGTGCAGATGCGCGTCAGTCATTTCGTCCAAAGTCGCCAACGCGGCGGCGCAGGCGATGGGGTTGCCCGAATAGGTGCCGCCCAATCCGCCCTTGGGCAAGTTATCGAGTAGCGACTTGCGCCCGACAACTGCACCCAGCGGCACGCCGCCGGCAATGCTTTTGCCGAGCAGGATCAGGTCCGGCTCAATGCCCAGTCGCGAGAACGCAAACCGCTGGCCGGTACGGCCGAAGCCGGACTGGATTTCGTCGGCGATCAGCAGGATGCCTTTCTCGTCACAGAAATGCCGCAGGGCCTGGGCAAACTCCACATCCATCGCCAGGAAGCCCGCTTCGCCCTGCACCGGTTCGACGATAAAACAGGCTACGTCATCCACGTCGATCTCGACGCTGAACAGTCGATCCATCGCCTTCAGAGCCTCGGCGCAGGTCACATCATTATCTTTGCTGGGGAAGGGCAGGTGATACACGGGACCTGGCAGTGCGCCGACTTTCTGTTTGTAGGGCGCGACTTTGCCGTTGAGGTTGAGGGTGGCAAGTGTGCGACCGTGGAACGCGCCGTCGAAGGCGATGACTGCCGTGCGACCAATGGCGCCACGGACGATTTTCAGGGCGTTTTCCGCCGCTTCGGCACCGCTGTTGGTGAGCATGCCGCTGACCGGGTAATCCACCGGGATAAACGCCGTCAGGCGATCCATCAGTTCGAGGTAAGGCACATGCGGTGCGGCGTTGAACGCGTAGTGGGTCAGCCGGGAGGCCTGTTCGCAAATGGCCTGGACGATGCGCGGATGGCAATGGCCGAGGTTCAGCACGCCGATACCACCGACAAAATCGATGTAGCGTTTGCCATCGGTGTCCCAGACCTCGGCGTTTTTGCCGTGGCTGAGCGTAACGGGATGAACGATGTTGATTGACCGACTGATGGTTTCGCTGCTCATGGATGACCGACTCTGAAGAAGGGATGCTTCTTTTTATCTAAGCCGCGAGCAGAGGTGCCCGGCAAACGAAATAAAGTTGCCGGGTCAATATTAAAAGTCGGGATGTGCCGCTAATACCTGTAGGAGCACGGCTTGCCGGCGATGGAGTTCTTGAGATCGCCTTCGCCGGCAAGCCGTGCTCCTACAAAAAGCTTTTAGCGGCGGGCCAGAGGTTGTTGGGTGAATTTCACACCCGCCAACCCATGTGCAATCAGCGCGCGGATATTGCAATGGTCGCTGCCTTCGGGCGTGGCCGCCACCGAGCGGTAATGTTCGCCAAACGCCAACAGCGCTTCTTCATCACTCAAACCTTCCAGCAGCGCCAGACCCAGGGTTTTGCACGAACCTTCGTTCTGCCCGGCGGCGTTTTCCACACCGCCGTTATTGAACGCCTGGGGCTGATAGTCGTAACCGGCGGCAATGAACGCCAAGGTATCGGCGAAAGCGTGTTCGCCGCTCTTGAGGCTGGCGCGCAGGGTGTTCAAATCACTCATTGGGTTTTCCTTTGGCGAACGCCGATTGCTGGTCGGCGCTGGCTTCTTTCTGGTATTGGGCTTTCCACTCGGCGTACGGCATGCCGTAAACCACTTCGCGGGCTTCATCGAGGCTGACGTCGATCTGGCGTTCGTCGGCAGCGGCCTTGTACCACTTGGACAGGCAGTTGCGGCAGAAACCCGAGAGGTTCATCAGGTCGATGTTCTGCACGTCCTTGCGGCTATCCAGGTGGGTAACCAGCCGGCGAAAGGCGGCGGCTTCAAGTTCCAGGCGTTGTTGATCGTTCATGATGGGCTCTGTGCAATCAAATCGTGGCGCGGATGATAAAAGCCTGGCGACCGATGCGCCAGACGCGGTCAGCGGCTCGCGGCCAGGGTAATCGAAACCGACTCGGCGAAGCGCAAGGCGTGGGGCTTGTCGACTTCGACTTCGGCGTACAGCACCGACTGGTTGACCATGATCAGATCCAGCAATTCCTGGGTCAGGCGTTCGAGCAGGGCGAAGCGATTGCCCTCCACGTGGGCAATGATCGCCTTGGTGATGGTGCGGTAATTCAACGCGTGATCGATATCGTTGTCACGCACCGCATCCTGGGCGGCGTACAGAATGGTCAGATTGATCAGCACATCCTGCTTGTTGAGGATTTCGTCCTCGTTGATCCCGATGAAAGTTCGCAAACACAGGTCCTTGACCCGGATGCGTGCCATTCCTGGTTGAAGTTGTGGCATTGCTACTTGCTCCGTCCAATCAATTGCAGGAACTCCTGGCGGGTGTTGCTCGACTCGCGGAAGGCGCCGAGCATGACCGAGGTGTTCATGGTCGAATTCTGTTTTTCGACGCCGCGCATCATCATGCACATATGCTGGGCTTCGATGACTACCGCGACACCGGCGGCGTCGGTCACTTGCCGCACGGCGTCGGCGATTTGCCGGGTGAGGTTTTCCTGGATTTGCAGGCGGCGGGCAAACATATCCACAAGCCGCGCGATCTTCGACAGACCCAGCACTTTGCCCGTTGGAATATAAGCCACATGAGCCTTGCCGATGAAGGGCAGCATGTGATGTTCACAGAGCGAGTACAGCTCAATGTTGTCGACGATGATCATTTCATCATTGTCGGAGGCAAACAGCGCGCCGTTGACGATTTCTTCGACACTTTGTTCGTAACCATGACACAGGTATTGCATTGCCTTGGCGGCGCGCATCGGAGTGTCTTGCAGTCCTTCGCGGTCGGGGTTTTCACCGAGGCCGATCAGGATCTCGCGATAGCTCTCTGACAAGGAGTTGTGTGGCGGGAATAACGTCATGGGAGATCCTCGCGGGAGCGGCTTATTTGACGTGCCGTCCGCCGTTGACGGTCAGGGTCGTGCCGGTGACATAAGGGTTGTCGAGCAAATAGCGCAGGCTCTGGTAGATCACTTCGCTGCCGGGCTCGATGCCCAGTGCCGATTTGGCCAGAACCCTGGCGCGGTACGCCGCGTCGTCGTCGGGATTGAACAGTAGCAAAGCCGGGGCGATACCGTTGACCTTGATGCCGGGCGCATATTTCGCGGCAAAGGACAGGGTCAGGCTGTCGAGCCCGGCTTTGCTGGCGCAGTAGCCGATGTGCTTGCTGCTGCCCCTGCGAGTCACGTCATCGCTAATGTGCACGATGTCGGCGGGACTTGAACGCCGTAGCAAATCGGCACAGTGCAGGTTGATCAGGTAGGGCGCCAGCATGTGCACGTTGAACATGCGGGTGAAGGCCGCGGCTTCGGTGCCCGGGGTTTCTGCCTGCCATTCGGAGGCGTTATGGACAATCGCCCGCAAACTGTCGGTGCGGTTTTTCAGCTCGCCGATGAACGCAAGGATACCGGCCTCGCTGGAAAAATCCGCAAACACCGCGCTCGCCCCCAGATCGCGCAGGGTTTGCACACCAGGCCGTTCGCTGCGATAACTGAAAATGACTGGATGGCCGTCTTCGAGCAAACGCTGCGCACAGTGCAGGCCGACACGCTGGCCGGCACCGGTGATGAGGATTGGGGCTGCGGAAGAGGTCATGAACGGCTCGCATCGCGGTAAGAGCAAAACTATACCAGCGACGGGAGTTGTTCACCTATGTCCTGCGATCGCGTCGCTTTTGTAGGAGCGAGGCTTGCCCGCGAAGAACGATGACGCGGTTTGACAGATAGACCGAGGCGCCTTCTTCGCGGGCAAGCCTCGCTCCTACAGGGGTTATTGATTTTGGGTGGTGGGTTCGGCGGGCAACGGACGCGCCGATGGGGTGTGCAGCCACCCGGCCAGCAGACGAGTTGATAGCGGAATGAAGAAATACACCATCAATGGCGTCAGGCACAGGGTGCTGACAAACACGCGGGTCAGCAAACCCGTTTCAGCCAGTAGCGGCCCCAATGCAAGGTTGAACAGCACGGACACCGGGAAGAACGCCAACCAGATGGCCACAGCCTGTTTCCAGCGTGGCGGACGTTGACCAACCGCACCGAACCAGCCGTCGATGCCACTGACCCGATGTTCTAGAGGGTTGGCAAACAGATCACTGCCGCGTCCCAGCCAGGCCGTGCGCGACGCGGAATGCTCCCAGGCGTGCATTGTGGGCTCGTCGGCGAAGCGGAAGATGATCTGGAATTCGTCATCGTCGGGCGGCGGAGCGAGCACGCCAGAGCCCAGGTAACCGGGGAAGTCGGTGGCCAGTTGTTCGCCTTCGCGCAACCAGGCCATGAGGTCTTGATAACGCCCATCGGCAACGCGGCGCGCAACCATCAGCGTGACGGGTGAGGTAGACATTATGTATCTCCATATTACAAATGCATCCGCTCCGGATAGGAGCTTCGCTGAGCACAGCACTGGGATAGGTGGGCTGCGTCCGGGAACAAGCAAGGATTATACCTGGGACATCAGTGCCAAAACCTTCAACAACGTGTTGAATACTACGGGTGCAACAACGTTAGAATGGATCCAATTTTACACATGGACATAATTCCTAATGCCTGTGCTGACCGACCTTGCACCTGGCTTGCCCTCCACTACCTCCCTGATTCGAGAAGAACTGTTCCCGATTCGTGAAGTATCGCGCCTGACAGGGGTCAACCCGGTCACGCTACGCGCATGGGAGCGGCGTTATGGTTTGATACAACCTACTCGCACCGAAAGTGGGCACCGTTTGTATTCAATGACAGATGTCGAACGCGTTCGCAGCATCGTTGGCTGGATCGAGCGCGGTGTCGCGGTCAGCAAGGTCAGCAAGATATTGGCCAAGACCGAACCGCTCAAAGTATTGGCGCAGATCATCCCCCATGATCTCGTTCAGGTCGACTACGACCAATGGCAGCAGCAGGTCCAGACCGCGGTGAGTGCTTTTGACGAAGTTCAACTGGAGCACGTCTACGGTCAGATTTTCTCCAGTTACCCGCTGACCGTGGTGTTTCAGGACATTCTGATTCCGGTCTGGAAGTTATTGCCACAACGCCATGAAGCGTTCGGTCAGACCAGCGAGTGGCTTTTTCTGGATGGTTTTCTACGTGCTCGAGTGTTGCAACGCTTGCTGCTAGTGCGAGTCATGCAACCTCGACGAGTGATTGTCTGCGCCTTGGCCGACCAATGTCGTGAACTCGAAGTACTGCTCACGGCGCTATATCTGAGCAGTGTCGATTCGGCTATTCAGTTATTGGCGATCGGTCAGCCCTTCGACGAGTTGATTCTGATCTGTGAGAGGATCAAGCCCAAGGCATTGGTGCTGGTTTCCAGTCACGCACCGGCCGGCGAATTGCCTCGACGTTTGAAGCGCTTGGCCATGAGCCTGGATTGTCAGGTGTTGCTGGCCGGGGATGCATCAGACCTGGCACAGGAGAGCCTGGCCGGATCATCAATTGGTTGTCTGGGGAACGAGGGAGTGTTAATGCGCCAGCGTCTGAAGCAGTTCCTCGCGGGAAACCTGGATACCTGAGATTCAGATATGCAGTGAAGGATGAGTCAGACGATGCTGCTGAAGGATGTACTGACGCAGACGTTCGGTTTCGTCCTTGTCGCTCTGACTCAACTCATAAGCGTAGAAACCCTGTTCGGTTTCACGCTCGAAGGTGCCGCGCAATGCAATCCGCTCATAACCTGACGGGCTGAACCACAACGCGAAATGCTTTGGCGCCTTGGTCTTGTTGCGAACCTCCAGCAATACCCCTTTGAACGATATTTCGTGCACCCACATCGTGCCGGGTTGGCCCTTGGCATTTTCCAGTGCCACTGGCTCTTCGAGCGTCAGACGCCATGGCCGAACCATCGGCCCGTCTTCATAGATGCTGGGGACGCCGAGGCGTAGATGCATTGCGTGAAATTCATCTTCCACCAGGTGCAGCGGGAAGGTTATTTGCTGATTTTCGAAATTGGCCTGGATGGTGACTTGCTCATGAGCCGCCAGGCGGGTGAGCAAGTCACGAATCTGCGAACCACCGTTGACGAGCAGACTCGACGTCGCATCCCGCACATTGAGTTGCGGGTTGTGTTGCATGTTCTGGATAAAATCCAGCTCATCCTGCGTCAGGAGTGCGTCGCGTTGCATGATTTGCTCGAAAGGAATAATTACAAAGTCATCGGTGATTGTAGTAAATGACCACTAATTCGCAGATTGGTTTGAGCCGTTCGTCGTTTTGAGTGCGGCAAGTTCAGCCTGCGCTTCGGCCAATTGTGCTTCCAGTTGCACGACTCGCTGCTGCGCCTTGACCTGAACCGTGACGTCTTTCTGCACTCCGACGAAATACGTCTGTCCGTCGTGCGGGTTTTTTACCGTGGAAAGCGACAATTCGTTCCAGAACGGGGTGCCATCCTTGCGGTAATTCCTGAGGATTTCCCGGCAGGAGCCGCCACTGCCCAACGCTTGGCGAATCAATGCGATGGCTGCCTGATCCCGGTCTCCTGCCTGCAAAAAACGGCAATCCTGATAGAGGATTTCTTCGCTGGTATAACCGGTCAGGCGTTCGAACGCCGGGTTTACGTAAATCAGGATGTTGTCCTGTTCGCCTTCCTTTTCGGCAATCACGATGCCGTCATTGGAGGCGTCGATCACCATTTGCAGCAATGGGGCGTTGATCATCGCAGGCTCCTTTGCATATTGATTGATACATTGCATTCTAAAAGATCAATGAGGGCGGTGCTGTTAATATCTCGTACTTTTATTTAGATTCAGGATCAGATTGATGAAAGTCGCCATCCTTTCCGGCTCGGTGTACGGCACGGCTGAAGAAGTCGCTCGCCACGCTGCAAGCATTTTGAACGCCGCCGGTTTTGAAACCTGGCACAACCCGCGCGCGACTCTCGCTGATGTTCAGGCCTTTGGCCCCGAAGCGTTTTTGGCGGTGACCTCGACCACTGGTATGGGCGAGTTGCCGGACAATCTGCAGCCGTTGTATTTCGCCATCCGCGATCAGTTGCCGGCAGCCTGGCGTGGTTTGCCGGGGGCGGTGATCGGTTTGGGCGACTCGAGTTATGGCGATACGTTCTGTGGCGGCGGTGAGCAAATGCGTGAATTGTTCGGCGAACTGGGCGTACGTGAAGTCCTGCCGATGCTGCGCCTGGACGCCAGCGAAACCGTGACGCCGGAAACCGACGCCGAGCCTTGGCTGGCTCAGCTCGTCAGCGTTTTGCGGGGCTGACCGGCCACTCGCAATTAAGCAATTTCAACCGAGCCGCACTCTATGTAGCAGCTGCCGAGCCTGCGAGGCTGCGTTCGGCTGCGCAGCAGTCGTAAAATCAGAACGGCGGTGTCCCAGGCCAACCGCATCTGCCGCACTCACGACTGCTTCGCAGGCTCGGCAGCTGCTACGGCTTAACTGCTCCGGCCTTTATTGGCGGCAATGCTTTTGACATGGATCCAGACTCACCCGTGCACTGACTCGCTCGGTCATCAAGCTGGCTGCCAATGCAACTACCCGAAGTCCGAGGGCTGACTAGACTGCTGTAACACAGCAAAAAACAATAAAAACCCAGAAAAAATAAAAAAGGGAATTCTGCCGTGAGCGTAGCCCCCGTCCAATCGCCACCCAGCATCAAAGACAAGGTCAGTGCCGCCGAATGGCAGGCCCGCGTCGATCTGGCGGCCTGTTATCGTCTGGTCGCCCTGCATGGCTGGGATGACCTGATCTTCACGCATATTTCCGCCAAAGTGCCGGGCACTGAAGACTTCCTGATCAACCCGTTCGGGCTGATGTTCCATGAAATCACCGCGTCGAGCCTGGTCAAGGTCGATCAGGCAGGCAACAAGTTGATGGACAGCCCTTACGAGATCAACCCGGCGGGTTACACCATCCACAGCGCCGTGCATGAAGTCCGTCATGATGTCGTGTGTGTACTGCACACCCACACCGCGGCGGGGGTGGCGGTATCGGTGCAGAAGCAGGGCATCTTGCCGATCAGTCAGCAGTCCTTGTTCGTTCTGTCCAGTCTGGCTTATCACGCCTACGAAGGCGTTGCGCTGAACCACGAAGAGAAGGCGCGGTTGCAAGCTGACCTTGGTGAAAACAATTTTTTGATGTTGCACAACCATGGTCTGCTGACTTGTGGCGGCACCATCGCCGATACGTTCCTGATGATGTTCACCTTCCAGCGCGCCTGCGAGATTCAGGTGCTGGCCCAGAACGGTGGTGCAGAGCTCATCGCTATCGAACCGCAGATTCTGGCGGGTGCCAAGGCGATGATCGCCGGTGTTACCAAAAGTGCTCAAGGGATGGGTGGCGCGCTGGCCTGGCCGGCGCTGCTGCGCAAACTCGATCAACAAGACCCGGGTTATAAACTCTAAATGCGACTCGCCGAGATTCCTCTGTGTGTCTGGCGCAAACGTAGCCAGACGTTCGTATTTCGCAGTCAGACCATCCACTATTGGGCAGCGGGGCAGGGCGAGCCGCTGCTGCTGATCCATGGTTTTCCGACCGCCAGTTGGGACTGGCATTACCTGTGGCAACCGCTCGCGCAGCGCTATCGGGTGATTGCCTGCGACATGCTCGGTTTCGGCGATTCGGCCAAACCGGTGAACCATGGCTACAGCCTGTTGGAACAGGCGGATCTGCAACAGGCCTTGCTGACGCATCTGAATGTTGAACAACCCGTTCACGTGTTGGCACACGATTATGGCGACAGCGTGGCTCAGGAATTGTTGGCCCGGCACTATGAAGCGCGCGCTGATATCGCCAGTTGCGTGTTCCTCAATGGCGGACTGTTTCCCGAAACCCATCGTCCGGTGTTGATGCAAAAACTCCTGCTCAGCCCCTTGGGCTGGATGATCGGGCGAGCCTTTTCCCGTGACGCTCTGGTGAAGAGTTTCAAGCAGATTTTCGGCCCACAGACCCGACCCACGGAAAGTGAACTGGATGATTTCTGGAGCCTGGTCGACAGTAATCACGGGCAACGGATCATGCACAAATTGATCAGTTATATTCCGCAGCGACGTGTTCAGCGTGAACGTTGGGTCAGCGCCATGCAGCGTGGTGAGGTGCCGTTGCGGGTCATCGATGGCGAGGTCGATCCGGTTTCCGGCACGCACATGGTGGCACGCTATCGGCAACTGATTCCCGACCCGGACACGGTCCTGCTACCTGAGATCGGCCATTACCCGCAGATCGAAGCGCCGGTGCAGGTGCTCAAGCACTATCTGGAGTTTCGCGACCGGCTGGTTTTACCTCCGCGCAAGTTGGCGTGTTCCTGACTATCCCGCTGCCTTATTGCGCACCATTCAGCTTCCTCCGAGTTTATTGTGACCAGCCGCCTTGTGCCTGACACTGGGACTCATTGTCCCTTGGCCTGCTGGAATTCCCCATGAATGAGTCTGTGCGCTTCGAAGATAAAGTGGTGATCGTCACTGGTGCGGGCGGCGGTCTGGGTCGGGCGCACGCGCTGCTGTTCGCGAAAAAGGGCGCCAAAGTGCTGGTCAATGATCTCGGCGGCTCGACTCAAGGTGACGGCGCCAATGCTTCGGCAGCGGACCGTGTGGTAACGGAAATTCGCGAAGCGGGCGGCACCGCCGAGGCCAACCACGATTCCGTCACCGATGGGGACAAAATCGTCCAGCACGCCCTCGACACGTTTGGCCGTGTCGATATCGTGGTGAACAACGCCGGCATTCTGCGGGACAAGAGCTTCCATAAAATGGACGACAGCGACTGGGACCTGGTTTACCGCGTTCACGTCGAGGGCGCCTATAAGGTCACCCGCGCTGCCTGGCCACACATGCGCGAGCAAAACTATGGCCGCGTGATCTTCACCGCGTCGACTTCGGGCATCTATGGCAACTTCGGTCAGTCCAACTACGGCATGGCCAAACTCGGCCTCTATGGCCTGACCCGCACACTGGCCATCGAAGGTCGCAAGAACAACATCCTGGTCAATGCCATCGCCCCGACCGGCGGCACTCGCATGACCGAAGGCCTGATCCCGCCACAAATGTTTGAGCAACTCAAACCGGAACTGGTCAGCCCGCTGGTGGTGTACCTCGCCAGCGAACAATGCCAGGAAACTTCGGGGTTATTCGAAGTGGGTGGCGGCTGGATGGGCAAAGTGCGCTGGGAGCGCAGCCTGGGCGCCGGGTTTGATCCGCGCGTGGGGTTTTCGCCGGAAGATGTGGCGGCGCATTGGCAGCAGATTTGTGATTTTGAGGGGGCGGTGCATCCGAAGGACAATATTGAAGCGTTGAAGGAAATGATGGGGAATTTGCAGAAGTATTTGGTTTAAGGGCAGTGGTCCACCAAGCCATAGGATTTGGCTTGGTGACTCCTAGATTTCAAACGTATCTTTTTTCTATGACGAACTGGGGCGCTTTCCAGTTCGGGCCTTTGATTGCCAACCCCTTCTCGCCTTTAGCCAGCACACCCGCTGCGAAGAGTCGCGTGTACGAGCTTTCAAGCTCTCCATATTTGTCGAGAACTTCACGGTTATAGCGTCTGATCATCATGTCCAGATGCGGGTTTGGTTTGAGCAGTGCAAAAACCGTGACGATATCGTCCAGGGATTCATTTTTTACAATTTGCTCAATGGTGTTCATTGCCACATCTCCTTCAGAAGTCTTTGTTAGTAGTGCTCGACTTAAGTGGAGCAGGCCACCAAGCTGAGGCTTGGTGGCCGAATTACTTGTTAAGAGTATTTATTTTCGGTCATGAACTTGGGGGCTTTCCAGTTCGGGCCTTTGATAGCGACTGGGCCTTCACCATTGGCCAGTACACCCTCCTCGAAAAGCCTTGCATAGGTTTTTAGCAACTCGCCACTTTCAATGGCTTCATATCGATAGCGTCCAAACATTCTGTCCAGAGATGGAATAGCGGAACCGAGTGCGAAAACAGTCAAGACATCTTCTACTGTTTCATTTTTAACTATTTGCTCGACGATGCTCACTGTTTGCCTCCTTTCAAAAAGTTTTTGAAAAACACTTCATCTTGTCGATCCGCAGCCGTTATGGCGTCTTTTGTGTAGAGCAACGACTCATCATCATGAAGTTTGAAATCTTCCAGGGTTGCTGTGTGCGCGTTGTTCCAGATCGGCAAATCTTTGTCGGGCTTGAAATCATCGCTGAGCCCCAACGCTCGAAACCTCTCAAGCTCCCTCATCTCATGAGTGTAGTAGCGCAGATCCGTGTCAGTGAGCTGCGAATATCCGTTAAGGATTTTCTCAAGGCGTTGCATCATCATGTCATTGGCATCGGATTGATCGAGCCGTGCGATGTGTAATTTCACTGCATCAATTCCGGTTTGGGTGATAACCGCCGTGCGCCAGTCCAGATCCAGTATCGGTCCACCCGCCAGCTCCGGATTGAAAAGGCGCCCACTGTATTTACCTTTGACGGAAGCCCCTTGATAGGGACTGCTGATAACGACATACAGCGGCTCAATACCCGAATCATCCGGAAAGACGATGATGAACCTGTCCCAACCCTCCACCAGTATGGGATGCAGATCCAGACGACCTTCGAGCGGCACGATCGGGGCTCCGGAATACACGGCAGTATCAGCTTGAACAATCGGCCGTTCGGTCGAGCTGTTACCCGGCGTGACGGCGGGTGTCCAGGTCAGGGTGTTGGTTGGCGAGTCAGGCAGGCTGAGCCGATAAACGTTGTTCTGTGCGTCGAAGGTTGCGTGCCTCACCGGAACGCTAGAGCGAATGTCGAACCCGTCGGCCGTGATGACAAACACCTCTGCGCCTGAGCCGATGGGTCTGTAGCCAATCCCGACCGGCAGATCCAGTGTTCCTTGTCGGTCCGCGATCGCTCGCAGTGACTGTGCGCTTTCTGGCGTCAGTTCCGCGAGCGGTACGCTCATGGAAAAGCGCTCGCCATTTCCCAGGCGCGAAGGCGTCAGTAGAGTGGCGAAACCGATCAGTACAGAACCCAATGTCGCGGCGCCTGCCGCAGTTACCACCTGCAATGCTGAACGCAGAGTGCTGAGTATCGCGGCCGATGTTTCGGGAGCGAGGATGACGGCGGTCGAGGCGAAGGAAAATACCGTGCTGGAAGAGGCTGTCGCTCCCAGAGCGGGATATACGCGCAGGGCTGCCAAAACCGCCTGCTGTTTTTCGTACTCCTGCCGTTCAGTTTCAACACGAAGCAATTCTGCCTGGCGCTGAGCCTCGGCCAGTGCTTCCAGCTGTGCTTGTTCGGCAGCCACTTGTCGCGCGGCGGCTTCGGCGACAACGAGTGCTTGTTCAGTAGCCAGTCGTTGGGCCTCAGCCAGCACCGCAAGACGTGCCTGCTCTCGAGCAAAGGCCTCAGCTTGCTCGTTGATCCGTGCCAGCTCGGCGGCGATCCGTCGGGCTTCCTGCTCCGCTGCGATTCGCGCCTGATCTTCGGCTTGCACAGCAGCCAGCCAGTTGAGCACGTTGACCTGTTGCTGATTGAGAAGCTGGATAGCTTGGCTCAGAAGCCTCGCTTCATGAGCTGCCCGGTAGGATTGACTCCACAACTCCCGCGTTCCGGCTGACCGGTCCGTTCGCCGGATAGCCGAGGCCTGATTCAGAAAGTCATTGAATTTTTTGCCAAGCGGATTACTTCCATAAAAGCGGTTGGTGATGGCGGTCTGTCTGTGAAGTTCTGCAGTCTTGCGTTGAATCAGCGTGTTTCTAACACCCAGTTCGCGAACCAGTGCCGCCGCCGACGGTAGAGGATGCGTTGGGCCTTCCAGCCGTGTCGCGGCCAGTTCGGCCTCAATTGATTGTGATAATAATGTGGACTTTGCGCCGAACTCTTGTTCAAGGGCGATCTGAGTGTTGTACATTATTTCGCGGGTTTTATGGTTGGCCCCTGCCGGCCCGAACATACCGCTAAATGAATAGCCCTGCGTGCTGTCCTTAAAGGGGTCCCAGTTGTCTGGGGCCTCTGCAGTAATATGTGTTGCATCAAGAATCAATGGCGGTTTCTGCATATTCAATTCCTTTGAATTTGCTGTTCAGGGTTTTTATGTGGTCAATGGATAGGTTTCGAAAGATGTTCCGGCTTGTCGCAGTAGAGAGTGCTCGTCCATTGATGGATAAGTTATTGCTTTACGTTACAGTGGAATTGAAAGTTATGGGTCCGAGAAACGCGTAGGGAACCACTCGCGTAATCGAGAGAAGTTTCCTTCGCTGAATAAATAATTAGAAATGTCTTTATCTTGAGGAGGATGTTTCTTACCTGCTACAGCGAAATATCTTGTAGGAACACTTGTATGAAGCCTGATTGCCAGACAAATCGATCACCCATAAAAAAGGCCGCTGCAAACGCAGCGGCCAAAGTAAGACGTTGGATCAAGGAGCAACAAATCAACGTCAGTGAACAGGGGCGATGAGTCGAAAAAATACATTTCAAATCATCTGGATTCTGTCGCCAACGGGGTGGGTCTATCCTCCCGTCGCTTTATGCTTTCAGGCCGTTTGCCGTGAAAGCCCGGCAAGAATAAGGGCTTGAGCGCAAAGGAAAAATAGCGATTCCAGACATGCACTGTTGCAGTCTCAGCAACAGTCTCTGGTTGCCCCCTGTAGCAGCTGCCGAAGGCTGCGTTCACTGGTAGCAGCTGTCGAGCTTGCGAGGCTGCGTTCGGCTGCGCAGCAGTCGCAAAATCAGGTACCGCCTTTCATCAGGTATACCGCGGACTCAGGGTTTACGACTGCTTCGCAGCCGAACGCAGCCTCGCAAGCTCGACAGCTGCTACCAGCGAACGCAGCCTCGCAAGCTCGACAGCTGCTACCAGCGAACGCAGCCTCGCGAGCTCGGCAGCTGCTACACGTCTTGCTTCACCCTGTTCCCATGCGCTGCGCTGATAATCCTTCATCCAGCCCATCCATACCCCGCGCAAACCCCCGTCCCATGCGGGCATTCATCCTTTGGAGGTACAACGCGAATACCTCCTTGGTGCGCTTATCGCTCCCGGCGTGCGGAAGTAGGGTGGGGTCTTCTGTCACTCACCGGGGAAGACGCATGACAAAAACAACAATGCGCGCCATCTTCAAACCGCACGCGCTGGCCGCTGCGGTGGCCTTGGGCTGCTGTGCCCAGGCGCAGGCTGTTTCATTCAACATCGGCGAAATCGAGGGGCAGTTCGATTCCTCGTTGTCGGTCGGCGCGAGCTGGGGCATGCGTGATGCCGACAAGTCGCTGGTGGGCACCGTCAATGGCGGTACCGGCCAGTCTTCGACCGGTGACGACGGACGCCTGAACTTCAAGAAAGGCGAGACTTTCTCCAAGATCTTCAAAGGTATCCACGACCTCGAATTGAAGTACGGCGACACGGGGGTGTTCGTCCGTGGCAAGTACTGGTACGACTTCGAGCTGAAGGACGAAGATCGCGAGTTCAAGCAGATCAGCGACAGCGGTCGCAAAGAGGGTGCCAAGTCTTCGGGCGCACAGATTCTCGATGCGTTCGTCTATCACAACTATTCCATTGCCGATCTGCCGGGCACCGTGCGCGCCGGCAAGCAGGTGGTCAGCTGGGGTGAAAGTACCTTCATCGGCAACTCGATCAACAGCATCAACCCGGTCGATGTTTCCGCATTCCGTCGTCCTGGCGCCGAGATCAAGGAAGGCCTGATTCCGGTGAACATGCTGTTCGCCTCCCAAGGCCTGACCGATCAGCTCACGGTGGAAGGTTTCTACCAACTGGAGTGGGATCAGACCGTTCTCGACAACTGCGGCACCTTCTTTGGCGTCGACGTGGCGGCGGACGGCTGCAACAACGGTTACACCGTCGGCAGCCCGGCGATTGCGCCATTGGCGCCGCTGGCGGCAGCCTTTGGCCAACCTATCCAGGTTACCCGAGAGGGGGTGATCGTGCCCCGCGGCGGTGACCGCGATGCCCGGGATTCGGGGCAGTGGGGCACGGCGTTGCGCTGGCTCGGTGACGACACCGAATACGGCCTCTACTTCATGAACTACCACAGTCGCACACCGACCGTCGGCACTACCACCGCCGGGCTGTCGACGCTGGCCAGCCTGCCGGGCATGGTCAGCACCGCCAACCGTCTGGCCCCGGGCAGCGGCTCGGGCCTGGCGCAAAGTGTGATGCTCGGGCGCGGCCAGTATTACCTTGAGTACCCGGAAGACATTCGTCTGTACGGGGCGAGCTTCTCCACCACCTTGCCCACCGGCACTGCCTGGACCGGCGAAATCAGCTACCGGCCCAACGCTCCAGTGCAGGTCAACACCAACGACCTGACCCTGGCGCTGGTTAACCCGATCGCCGGTGGCGCCGCATCGCCTGTCGCGACCCGGCCAGGTGCCGACAACACCGGTTACCGCCGCAAGGAAGTGACCCAGGTTCAAAGCACCCTGACGCACTTCTTCGATCAAGTGCTGGGCGCCCAACGGCTGACCCTGGTCGGTGAAGCCGCGGTGGTACGGGTCGGTGGTCTGGAGTCGCGGAGCGAGCTGCGTTATGGCCGCGATTCGGTCTACGGCCAGTACGGTTTCGGTGGCGATACCGACGGCTTCGTCACTTCCACCTCCTGGGGCTACCGCGCCCGGGCGATCCTCGATTACGCCAACGTAATCGGCGGGATCAACCTCAAACCCAACCTGTCCTGGTCCCATGACGTCGCCGGCTACGGTCCCAACGGGCTGTTCAACGAAGGCGCCAAGGCGGTCAGCGTCGGTGTCGATGCCGATTACCGCAACACCTATACCGCGAGCCTCAGTTACACCGACTTCTTTGGCGGTGACTACAACGTCCTCGAAGACCGTGACTTCCTGGCGCTGAGCTTCGGTGTGAACTTCTGATCTGGCTGAGAAGGATGATGTTAATGCGCAAGATGATTCTGCAATGCGGCGCCCTGGCCCTGAGCCTGCTGGCCGCCAACGTGATGGCGGCGGTCTCGCCGGAAGAAGCCAACAAGCTCGGCACCACCCTCACGCCGCTGGGCGCCGAGAAGGCCGGCAACGCTGACAGCTCGATCCCGGCCTGGACCGGTGGCATCCCGAAAAACGCCGGCGCTGTCGACAGCAAAGGCTTCCTGGCGGACCCGTTCGCCAGTGAAAAACCGCTGTTCACCATCACCGCAGCAACGGCCGACAAGTACAAGGACAAGCTCTCGGATGGGCAGCTGGCGATGTTCAAGCGCTACCCGCAAACCTACAAGATTCCGGTCTACCCGACCCATCGCACCGTGGCCCTGCCGCCGGAGATCTACGAGTCGGCCAAGCGCAGCGCACTGAACGTAAACAGCATCAACGACGGCAACGGTCTGGCCAACTTCACCGGCAATCGCTACTACGCGTTCCCGATTCCGAAGAATGGCGTGGAGGTGCTGTGGAACCATATCACCCGTTACCACGGTGGCAACCAGCGACGCATCATCACCCAGGTGACCCCGCAGACCAATGGCAGCTACACGTCGATCCGCTTCGAGGAAGAGATCGCCGTTCCACAATTGATGAAGGACCTGGACCCGGAAAAAGCCGCCAACGTGCTGACCTTCTTCAAGCAATCGGTGACCGCGCCGGCGAGGCTGGCGGGTAACGTGCTGCTGGTGCACGAAACCCTCGATCAGGTGAAAGAGCCGCGTCTGGCGTGGATCTACAACGCCGGTCAGCGTCGAGTGCGACGCGCGCCACAGGTGGCTTATGACGGGCCGGGCACCGCCGCCGATGGTTTGCGGACTTCGGATAACTTCGACATGTTCTCTGGCGCGCCGGATCGCTACGACTGGAAACTGATCGGCAAAAAGGAAATGTACATCCCCTACAACAGCTACAAACTCGACTCGCCAAGCCTCAAGTACGATGACGTGGTGAAGGCCGGGCACATCAATCAGGACCTGACTCGCTACGAGCTGCACCGGGTCTGGGAAGTGGTCGGCACGGTCAAGCCGAGCGAACGGCACATCTATGCCAAGCGCCACATGTACCTGGACGAAGACAGCTGGCAAGTGGCGCTAGCGGATCACTACGACGGTCGCGGCCAACTCTGGCGGGTGGGCGAAGGTCACGCTCAGTATTACTACGATCACCAGACGCCGGCCTACACCCTGGAGGCGCTCTACGACATCATTGCCGGTCGATACATTGCCCTGGGCATGAAGAACGAAGAGAAGCACAGCTTCGAATTCGGCTTCGAAGCCAAGTCTGCGGACTACACCCCGTCGGCCCTGCGCGCCGAGGGCGTTCGGTAAAGGTTTTGATACATCGGCTGTAAAGAGGGCGACCGTAGGGTCGCCTTTTTTATGGCCGTCAATCAGCGCGCTGAATTTTCGTCAACAAGCTGATGGGACGGGGCTAGGGTGATCGCATAACGATAAGAAGGCTCATTCGATGACCGCCATGACTGCCTGTCTGGATCGCCCCGGATTTTTGCCCAGACTTTCTTCCCATCATCAGCCACGTGGTCGACTGAGCGAACCGCTGCTCGAATCGGCGGCGCGGGTCAGGCTGGTCTGTGCGCCGGCAGGCAGTGGCAAAACCGCGCTGCTCACCGAATGCCTGTTGCGAGCCCCGGCGCATTGCACCGTGCACTGGTTGCCGTTGATGGGCGAGTCTTTGAGTACTGAGCAATTCTGTCAGCAGGTGGGCCAGGCTCTGGGTCTGGTCGACATGGATGAAGTGCGGTTGACTGCGGCTTTGACGCACTGGTCGACACCCACCTGGTTGTTTATCGACGATTACTGTCGGTTGCCCGACCCGGCGCTCGATGCGCTGCTTGATCGCTTGCTGGCACTCAGTAGCCCCGCGCTGATCTGGTGGCTCAGCACCCGTCGACGCCCGCCATGCAACTGGCCACGGTTGCTGCTGGATGACGAATTGTATGAATGCGAAAGCACGACGCTGGCGCTGTCGCAGGACGAGATCGCCCAGGCGCTGAAACATCTGTCAACGGAGCAAGCCACCCGAGTGGCCGGGCGAGTCATTCATCGAACCGGTGGCTGGTGCGCCGGCGTGCGCATGGCGCTGCTGCAAAAGTGCGACTGGTCGCAAAGCACTCAGCTGCAGCAACGGGTGGAAACGTTGCTTGATTACCTGCAGCACGAACTTTTCGGCAATCTGACGCCGGAACTGGCGGAAGTCTGGCGGGTACTGGCGAATCTTCCGCGCTTCAACGCTGAACTGTGTGAGCACTTGTTCGGCGCTGGAGAAGGGGCGCATTACCTGCGGACGCTGCAATCGCTGGGTTGTTTTATCGAGCCATGGAACGACTCGTCCCAGTGGTTGCAGATCTTCGCGCCTTTGGCGCAAGTGATGCGCGAAGAACACTGGCCCGCGGCCCGCTCATGGCATCGTCGGGCTTGCCAATGGTTCGCCGCTGCCGGGGACTGGCGATCGGCTTTCGAGCAGGCGTTGCTCGCAGAGGAATTCGAAACGGCAGTCAGCGTGTTGCAGCACTTCAGCTTCGAGCATCTTTTTGAAGAGCAAACCGTAGTGCTGTTATTGCGCCTGCACGAATGCCAAGGGGAAGGCATGACCCTGGGTTCACCGCAGTTGGTCGGGCTGATTACGGCAGCGCTGTTGTTTGCCGGGCGGTTCGAACAGGCAACGCAGTGCATCGCACACTTGGCCAATTTCATGCCGCAACCTTCGGCTTCTCTTGAACGGCAATTGATTGCGCGCTGGCAAGCGCAGCTGGGTTGGCTGATGCATTTGCAAGGTCGTATGGACCCAGCGCGTGAACTCTTTCAACATGCTCTGGACGCACTTGATTACGATGCCTGGGCGACAAGGTTGCTGTGCCTGTCAGGGCTGACTCAACAGGCGCTGCTATGTGATGAACTCGAACAGGCACACGCCATCAGCCGCGAAGCTTTGTGCCTGGCCCGGGCACAAGGCTCCTTGCTGTTTGAAGGCTTGCTGGAACTTGATCACGCGCAGTTGCTTGAGCAGCGTGGTGCTCCCGCCCGCGCTGACAACTTGCTTATGGGAATCGAGCAATTGCTTGGCCAGCGCGCGGAGCGGCCCTCACCGCTGCTCGGTCGTATCGCGCTGCGCCGTGGCCGATTGGCATTGAGTATGGGACTAGAGGAGCAAGCAGCCGTTCTGTTCAAGCATGGCCTGGATGATTGCTTGCGCAGTCACGATAAACATGTGTTGTACGCCTACCTGGGGTTGGCGCAAATTGCGGCCAACCACTGCGAATACGCGCAAGCGTTTGAGCGCTTGCACGAGGCCGAACGGTTAATGCAGCAACGCAGGATTCCAGATACGGTTTATCGTGGGGTGTTGTTACAAGTCAGTAGCCAGTTCTGGTTGCAACAGGGGCGAGCGCAGTTGGCACATGAGGCTTTGAGTCGGGTGCTGCGTCACTATCAACCACCGAATGCATTGCAGGCACCTCCGGCGACAGTTGAGTTGATTGCTCGTATCCAATACTTGTTGATACTGGCCAAGGCATATTTGCACCGTGGTAGTGATCTGCCAGAGCAACTTCAGGTGTTATTGGATAAGGCACGTAATTGCGGGGCGCAGGCACTGGAAGCAGAGCTGCATTTTGCGTTGGCCGAAGTGGCATCGCTGCACAACGATTCGTTACAGGTGATTGAGCATGTGGAATCCGGATTGAAGATTGTCCAGCGATCGGGGTTGCACTTTGTGATACGTCAAGTCTCCCTGCGCTCGCCAAAGCTATTCGATCCGGCTATTGCATTAGACCAAAAGCTGGAAATTACCGCAGAATCTGAAACAGAAAATATGCTTAGTCAGCGAGAGTTGCAAGTATTGGTCTTGATCTCCATCGGTGACTCCAATCAACAAATCGCAGAGAAACTTTTCCTTTCATTGCATACCGTTAAAACACATGCCCGAAGAATTTATATGAAGTTGGGAGTGATGCGTAGAACTCATGCGGTGGCAAAGGCCAGAACATTGGGTTTGATGTTGGAGTGAAGTGTGTCATTGCTTGTGGTTGTAACATTGGGTGTTGTTGCTGTGACAGGTTTAACACTGTTGGAAAAGTATTGCGGGTAGCTTTTTGCTGTGGGTCTGAATTAGTTTGATGTGGCGAGGCAAGTTGCAGTCAGTTGCTTGTCATTATCAAATTTATAGAGACTTTACTGTGGAATTTAATAAAGAAGCCGAAGGCGCAAGTCTGCGTGAGTTGGGCGAGGCCTTGGAAAACATCTCGCAAGAGCTGAAGCGTATTCCGTCATTCAGGGTGATACTGCAGGACGCTTTGCGTGACGAGTTATGGAAAGTTTCTGAGGGGACACGGCTCAGCAGTCTAGTTGTCAACGTTGTGGCGGGAGCCACACCGCTAAAAAAGGAGCCGCTCGGACGTTTGCTGGATGTCGTTATGGAGTGTCTGCAAAGTGGTCGAGTTCCAAACTATGATGCCAATACTTACGGGGTTTTCGATCACCCGAGCTTTACCAGTCCTGAAGACATTATTGCGGAAATCCCGATCTCGGCTATTGAGATGCTAGTGGCTGACGTGCTGAAAAAGCTTCCAGTTTATTACACGTCTGCTGTGCAGCAGTACTGGGAAAGCCCAACCGTTCAAAAAGAGGGTGGGGCCTATCCTCAGTTAACGCGAAAATCTGCCTTAGGCGTTCTTGAAGCTATTCTTTTCAATCGCGAACTGGATGCATTGGCGATTCAAAGTGTCATTACCCAGCAAGAAAGGGCTTTGATCGGTACGACTCTGCAAGCTGGTCTGACAGGCACTTGTTATGGGGTTTTTATTGAGGCTCAGAATGGCAAATACATCGAGCAGAATTCGATGTTTGTAGTGCCCCTCAAAGCACCTGTTTACGAACAATTGGTTTCGGGTGAACAAGGCGCTGTTGTGCTCTATTGCGCAAGTCGTGGTATCGAGGTGTTTTCCTCCTGTTCAGAACTTGAGCAAACACTGCTGAGTCGACTGGGTTCGCCGGATACTCAGGAGGAGTTTCTGCAGGCGGTCCCACTCAGTGAGCGTGCGGGTTTTGCGTTCGTTCCTGCTGTTCGCTTTTTGAAGGTACGTGCGAATTTGTTCGAGCGTTTCGCGCAAAAGCGGCTTCATACAATGTATAGCGACGTGACCTGGCATATGGAATCTATTGGCAAACCGGGTTCGGATCTTGATAAAACTGTTGTCACTGTAGAGTCTGTACAGTCTTTGTCCGGCATTCTTGATCAGGCCAAACAACGCCAGGCACAATTGCTTAAGCGTGTAGAGCAGAACGCTTGGCCGCAATGGTTGAAAAATACTTCCGAAGTCAATCAGGAGGTTTATGTTTCACTGCAAAAGCTTTTGCTTGAAGCTGAAGTCAAACATCATGAAACCACTGACGGCATAGCTTCGATGAAAGACTATGCCCGTCTCGCGGTAGAAGACTTTTTATCGCCCAGTGCTGATGAAAGGGTTAATCCAGACAATATATTTGTCAAAATTGTCCACACCGTACCGCTGGCGAATGGGCAGAAAGTGGAACTCAGCGAGTCTAAAACCCTGACTCAGGCGTTCATGCAAGGGGGGCATGATGAGGCGGGGCAATATCGAATTATTCTGGAAGAGTTCACCAACCATCCAAAACTGACGCCCGCCAATATTATGCGTAGTATCCGGGATTTTAATATTCGCGTGAGCTATGGTAGCGCGTTGCGGACGATCTACTCGCGACCAGAAGTTGCCGAGTCCATGCGTGAGGTTTTTGGGCGTAAGACTGCGTTGTCTATGTTTTCTGCAATTCTGCAGAGACATGTGAGCCCAAACGCTCAGGACTTGGTAACTCGTTATAACCTCGGTGACCCGTCGATTGAATCCATGGGAGTACATTTAAGAGGGAGGATTAAACCGTTCAGAAGTCTGCTGGTTTATCGCAGGAAAGGTCCCGATGCTGCCCGAGGTGCTCACGTCATTCATACACCAGAATTCCCGACGGGGCAGGAGTGGCATGAGTTTGCTGATCTGAAAAAATTACGGCACGCAATAGCGCGGTGGGTATTTGATCCGCGGCTTTGGACTTATTTAAAAGCACAATCTTATGCGAGTGATAGCGCTGAAGTTGAAAATTCCTACCTTGCTCATAATCCCCATGAAATGCTCAAGGAATGGTGGTGGTCGTATATCGAACTGAGAGGTTTTTCTGAAGACGGGCCACTAAAAGGGGCCGTTCAAAATTACATTGTGTGGGATGTCGATCAAGCTAACGTTGTAACTCCGCAATGGTACGCAAAAGCCAAGACTTCAGATCAGCGGTTATTGAATCGTTTGAATTCTGATTCCAAAGCGCTCTACCATCACTCTAAAGATATGCTCGACATTCAACCGTTCAAAGAGTTTTCGCGAAAGCTTGTGGCTAAGGAGTTGAGTGGTTATTTAAATCGCTCGGGCACCTCGGTGGAGATTAATCCAGATGAAGTCTGGGTGGAGTTTCATGCCGACTCGAAAATCAGCCTGACTGAACTGTTTATCCAATGGCAGCTATGGAGCAGTGACATTAACGCCTTCGTCAAGTTTTTCTCTTGGGTAAGACCCGGTGCCGCTCATTTGATTGCTCTAAAGGAAGAGTTGAGGACCGCAAGCTTCTGGACATTCACCAATCAGCCGATTGCCCAATTGAATGCCAGCGTTATCAACGACTTGATCGATTTGAAGCCAGGTGAAAAGTACCTTCAATATTTGCGAGAAAAATTCCTTGACGCACCCGACGTTGGCTTGAAGATAAACCTGTATCGCAAGACCAAACAAAATGAAATGCTGCGCGCTGCGTTGGTACAGAAAATCAAAGGCGAATTGTCTCAAAACCAATTCGACTGGCTGCAGGGTCTGATTAACGGTTTTGATCAAGACTTGCCACGCGAAGGCGTCATCACTGTGGGAGGCAAACCGGGCATCGGTGTGTATGAGCTTACGCTGCAGGGTCGAGCCATAACAGGCGCCTATGTTTTCGGGCGGAATGTCAACGGACGAGACGAGTTTATGGTCTATGTGCCCAATACTCTGGATGGCAAGGATTTTTTTCCGATTGCAGAGCTGGCCTCTCGGCTCGCAAGCCATGAATGCAGGTCGGCTGTCATGAGCCTGGTGCGGCTGGAGCACATGGAGGCCGTAAAAAGTCTGGTGGACAGTTACTGGACCGTAAGGCCTCTTGTTACTACGACTCCAGAACTGACAAACAGCTACCGGATACGGAGTTTTAGCAATCAATACAAGGAAAGGATCGGGCAGATCATCGCCGATGTGGACTTTCAAACGACCAGCAGTTGGGAAGCGTTCTGGAAAGATGCAAGGATACTGGCCGAATTTGCCCTGGATTTGGCTTCGATGTTTATTCCGCCACTTGGCCTGGCACTCACGGTATTGCGCATCACCCACTCGGTCGTTCAGGGCGTTGTGGCTACCAGCCTGGGCCTGGACGATGCCGCCAATGCTCATTTCGCCTCGGCTTGGCGCGGGGCGATCATGCTGTACGTTGGCAAGGTCGGTGCAATCGGTGCCCCGGTCAATCCACTGGCCTTGCTCTCGAACGTCAGAGACTTCGCCGACGTCATGACTGCTGTTACCGGCGTCGAGGTCGGTATCAACTATGTGACGGCCGTGACCACCCCGCCCTCGGTGGTGAACAGCACCACCCGCCTGCTCAACTGATGCAATAAACAGCGCGAATCACCGTTCTCGGATACTCGCGCTACGGCTCAATTCAGCCATTTTCGCTTTCAAACCCCATCCGCCAACTCACGGCCCGCGTCGCAGCCAGCAACCGCTGCGCCGCCGGGCCGTTCTCGTCGGCATGGAACAGCGAGGTCGGGCCAACGATGGTCAGCACGGCGGCGATCTGCCCGACGGCGTTGAACACTGGCGCCGACAGGGCATCCACGCCTGGCATCAACAATCCGTGTACATGATGCAGACCCCGTTCGCGGATCTGTTCACACAACGTTGCGTAAGTTTTCTCATCCCTCAGCGGATGATCCGCAACGGCGATTTCCTGCTCGCGCAATTCATCGGTTTCCCGATGCGGCAAGTAGGCACTGAATACCAGCCCGGTGGATGAACTGAGCAGCGGCAATACCGAACCCAGTTGCGTCACCACCGTCACCGCGCGCACCGCCGGTTCGATGTGCACCACGGTTGCGCCCTGATTGCCCCATACCGCGAGAAAACAGGTTTCGTTGAGTTCGTCGCGCAACTCGGCCAACGGCAGGGCGGCGACTTTCAACACGTCCATACTGTTGAGTGCGGCCAGGCCTACGCGCAGTGCTTCACGGCCGAGGCCGTAATGGTTGGTGGCGGCGTTCTGTTCGGCAAAACCCGAAGCGATCAACGCTTGCAGATAGCGATGCACCTTGCTCGCCGGCATCTGCACATGTTCAGCCAGGCGCGACAGCGAAGTGGAAGGCGACAACTCGGCCAAGGCCTTGAGGATGTCGGTGCCGACTTCGGCGGAGCGGACTTTCTGTTTGCCGTTGCTGTCGCTGGTTTTTTCCATGGTGCTGGCGGTTCCGAATCGAATGGACGTCTTTATAGCTTGACGCTGGATAGCGAGCAAATTACGTTATGCGTAATCGAATTACGACAATAACAACCCCGGCGTGCCGAAACCTCTGAACCAGAGCGATGGGCCATTGCCGACTCCCTGTTCAGGAGGCTCCATGAATCTCGATTCAACCGCGTCGACGCTGGCTTACCAGTCCGGTTTCGGCAATGAGTTCAGCTCTGAAGCGTTGCCTGGCGCGCTGCCCGTCGGCCAGAACTCCCCGCAAAAAGCCCCGTATGGCCTCTACACCGAATTGTTTTCCGGCACCGCGTTCACCATGTCCCGCAGTGAAGCGCGGCGCACCTGGATGTACCGGATTCAGCCATCGGCCAATCATCCGGCGTTCGTCAAATTGGAGCGGCAACTGGCAGGCGGGCCATTGGGTGAAGTGACCCCCAATCGTCTGCGCTGGAATCCGTTGGAGATTCCAGACGAACCGACTGATTTCATCGACGGTCTGGTGAGCATGGCTGCCAACTCCGCTTCTGAGAAGCCGGCCGGGATCAGTATTTACAACTACGTTGCCAACCGTTCGATGGAGCGCGTGTTTTTCGATGCCGACGGCGAAATGCTGCTGGTGCCGCAACTTGGCCGTTTGCGTATCGTCACCGAACTGGGTGCGCTGGAAGTCGCGCCGCTGGAAATAGCTGTGCTGCCGCGCGGTCTGAAATTCCGTGTCGAACTGCTCGACCCGCAAGCGCGCGGTTATGTCGCCGAGAACCATGGCGCGCCGCTGCGCTTGCCGGATCTGGGGCCGATCGGCAGCAACGGTCTGGCTAATCCGCGCGATTTCCTGACCCCGGTCGCTGCCTACGAAAACCTGCAACAACCGACCACCCTGGTACAGAAATTCCTCGGCCAGTTGTGGGCCACCGAACTCAATCATTCGCCCCTGAACGTGGTGGCCTGGCACGGCAACAACGTGCCGTACAAATATGATCTGCGCCGTTTCAACACCCTCGGCACGGTCAGTTTCGATCACCCGGACCCATCGATCTTCACCGTCCTGACCTCGCCGACCAGCGTGCATGGTCTGGCCAACCTCGACTTCGTGATCTTCCCGCCGCGCTGGATGGTGGCCGAGAACACCTTCCGGCCGCCGTGGTTCCACCGCAATCTGATGAACGAGTTCATGGGCCTGATTCAGGGCGAATACGATGCCAAGGCCGAAGGTTTCGTGCCTGGCGGTGCGTCGCTGCACAGCTGCATGAGCGCTCACGGCCCCGACGGCGATACCTGCACCAAGGCGATCAACGCTGAGCTGGCACCGGCTAAAATCGATAACACCATGGCCTTCATGTTCGAGACCAGCCAAGTGTTGCGCCCGAGCCGATTCGCCCTGGATTGCCCGCAACTGCAAAACAATTACGACGCATGCTGGGCCACGTTGCCCGCCACTTTCGACCCGACCCGGAGATAACCCATGACTCAGACTTCCATCACTCGTAGCTGGGTAGCCTCCGCCAACGGCCACGCGGATTTTCCGCTGCAGAACCTGCCGTTAGGCGTGTTCAGCGTGAAGGGCTCCGCGCCGCGCGGTGGCGTGGCGATCGGCGACCACATCTTTGATCTGGAAGCGGCACTGGATGCCGGCCTGTTCGAGGGCATTGCGAAGAGAGCAGTCGAAGCCACCCGTGGCGGCCAGTTGAACATGTTCTTCGAGTTGGGCCGTGAGGCACGCGTCGCCTTGCGTGAGCGCTTGATCGAGTTGTTCAAAGAAGGCAGCACCCTGCACGGCAAGATCGAAGCCCAAGGCGCCAAACTGCTGCCGCTGGCGGCAGATTGCGAAATGCACCTGCCGGCGAAGATCAACGACTACACCGATTTTTACGTCGGCATTGAGCATGCGCAAAATGTCGGCAAATTGTTCCGCCCGGATAATCCGTTGCTGCCGAACTACAAGTACGTGCCGATTGGTTACCACGGCCGTGCCTCGACCATTCGCCCGTCCGGCACTGACGTTCGCCGTCCGAAAGGTCAGACCTTGCCGGCCGGCCAGACCGAGCCGACGTTTGGCCCGTGCGCACGTCTGGACTACGAACTGGAACTGGGCATCTGGATCGGCCAGGGCAACGCGATGGGCGACTCGATCGCCATCGGTGACGCCGCCGATCACATCGCCGGTTTCTGCCTGCTCAACGACTGGTCGGCGCGGGACATCCAGGCCTGGGAATACCAGCCGCTGGGGCCGTTCCTGTCCAAGAGTTTCATCACCAGCATTTCGCCGTGGGTAGTGACGGCCGAAGCGCTGGAGCCGTTCCGTCGTGCCCAGCCTGCACGCCCGGAAGGCGATCCGCAGCCATTGCCGTATCTGTTCGATAAACGTGATCAGGCCGGCGGTGCCTTCGACATCGAACTTGAAGTGCTGCTGCTGACCGAATCGATGCGCGAGCAAAATCTGCCGGCCCATCGCCTGACCCTCAGCAACACCCAACACATGTACTGGACCGTTGCACAACTGGTTGCGCACCACAGCGTCAACGGCTGCCAGTTACAGGCTGGTGATCTGTTCGGTTCGGGCACGTTGTCCGGTCCTGAAAACGGTCAATTCGGCAGCCTGCTGGAAATCACCGAGGGCGGTAAAAAGCCGATTGAACTGGCGTCGGGCGAGGTGCGTAAATTTCTTGAGGATGGCGACGAAATCATTCTGCGCGCGCGTTGCAGCCGCGAAGGTTTTGCTTCCATCGGTTTCGGCGAATGCCGCGGCAAAGTGCTGCCAGCACGCTAAGAGGATCGGGTCATGGAACTCTATACCTACTATCGTTCGACCTCTTCCTTCCGGGTGCGTATCGCGTTGGCGTTGAAGGGCCTGGATTACCAGGCGCTGCCGATCAACCTGATTGCGCCGCCAGGTGGCGAACATCGACAGCCGACGTACCTGGGCATCAACCCGCAAGGCCGGGTACCCGCCTTGCGCACTGACGAAGGCGAGTTGCTGATCCAGTCACCGGCGATCATCGAGTACCTGGAGGAACGTTATCCACAGGTGCCGTTGCTCTCCAAAGACCTCGTTGCTCGCGCCCATGAACGTGGCGTGGCGGCGGTGATCGGTTGCGATGTTCACCCGCTACACAACGTCAGCGTGCTCAATCGGCTGCGTCAATTAGGACACGATGAACCGCAGGTGGTGGAGTGGATCGGTCACTGGATCAGCCAAGGGTTGGCGACGGTGGAGCAATTGATAGGTGAGACCGGTTATTGCTTTGGCGATCAACCGGGGTTGGCGGACGTCTATTTGATCCCGCAGTTGTATGCGGCCGAGCGCTTCAATATTTCATTGCAAGCCTACCCGCGAATTCGTCGGGTGGCGGCACTGGCGGCGACACACCCAGCCTTCTTCCTGGCCCATCCGTCGAATCAGCCCGATACCCCGTAACAAGGTCGTGCACCCTGTAGGAGCGAGGCTTGCCCGCGAAGAACGATAACGCGGTATTCCTGATGGACCGAGGCGTCTGGTTCGCGGGC
>NZ_JAMYDU010000036.1 GCF_024138395.1 Pseudomonas mandelii | reverse complement strand
CTGTCGAAAACTGCGTAACTCTTTGTTTACCAAGGAGTTTTCCGTTTCGACTGCGCCGGAAGTGGGGCGAATTATAGACTTCCAAAATCTGCCGTCAACCCCTGATTACGCTTTTCTATCAATAACTTGCGGAAAGCCTGAAAACTGCACTATTCCTTCTATATAGGAGAGCAAAACCAGCCCCTCTATATAGAAGGAAATCCTCAGAGCACTCCAGACGCCTTGAACCCGGCAACAACGCCGGCATCCAGACCCAACACCCGCTGCAGAACCTCCAGCGTATGCTCACCCAACAAAGGAGGGGCACTACGGTACTCCACCGGAGTCTCGGACAGACGTATCGGGCTCGCCACCTGCGGCACCATCCCGGCCAAAGCATGAGGCAGCTCAATGGCCAGCCCACGCGCCCGAACCTGAGGATCGGCAAACATCTGAGCCAGATCATTGATCGGCCCGCATGGCACGCCTACCTGCTCCAGCTGCGCCACCCATTCGGCGGTAGTCTTGAACACGGTCGCCTGGCGGATCAGCGGAATCAATACTGCTCGGTTAGCCACCCGCAATTTGTTGGTCGCGAAACGTGGATCATCCGCCCACTGCGGCTGACCAGCCACCTGCGCAAACTTGCGGAACTGCCCATCGTTACCCACGGTGAGGATGAAATCGCCATCGGCCGTAGGAAAGTCCTGATAAGGCACGATATTCGGGTGAGCGTTGCCCAGGCGCTTCGGCGCATTGCCTGTAGTCAAATAATTCATTGCCTGATTGGCCAGACAAGCCACCTGAACATCCAGCAATGCCATATCTATATGCTGACCGCCACCGCCCTGATCCCGGTGAGCCAAGGCCGCGAGGATCGCTACCGTTGAATAGAGACCGGTCAAAATATCTGTCAGCGCCACGCCGACTTTCACCGGGCCCGCGCCTTCATCTCCTTCGGGACGACCGGTCAAACTCATCAGACCGCCCAAGCCCTGGATCATGAAGTCATAACCCGCCCGCTTGGCATATGGACCGGTTTGACCGAATCCGGTGATCGAGCAATAGATCAGCTTCGGATTAATTGCCTTGAGCGACTCATAGTCCAGCCCATAAGCCGCCAGGCCACCGACCTTGAAATTTTCAATGAGGATGTCCGACTTCGCCGCCAGCTCACGCACGAGCTGCTGCCCCTCTGGCCGCGTGAAGTCGATGGTCACCGATTGCTTGTTGCGGTTGGCGGACAAGTAATAGGCCGCCTCGCTGGTGTTCTCGCCATAGGCGTCTTTAAGGAACGGAGGCCCCCAGGCGCGCGTATCATCGCCATTGCCCGGGCGCTCGACCTTGATGACTTCGGCGCCAAGGTCCGCCAGGATCTGCCCGGCCCAAGGCCCGGCAAGCACCCGCGATAAATCCAATACCCGTAGATGCGAAAGCGCGCCCATGGCCGTTCTCCTATTAATAGAACGCCTGGATGCCGGTCTGCGCGCGACCGAGGATCAATGCGTGGACGTCATGCGTACCTTCATAGGTATTCACCACTTCCAGGTTGACCAAGTGCCGAGCGACGCCGAATTCATCGGAAATGCCGTTACCACCCAGCATGTCGCGCGCCATTCGAGCAATGTCCAGGGACTTGCCACAGGAGTTGCGCTTCATCATCGAAGTAATCTCGACCGCAGCAGTGCCTTCATCCTTCATACGACCAAGACGCAGGCAGCCTTGCAGCGCCATGGTGATTTCGGTCTGCATGTCAGCCAGCTTCTTCTGGATCAACTGTGTGGCCGCCAATGGACGACCAAACTGCTTACGATCCAGGGTGTACTGGCGAGCGGTGTGCCAGCAGAACTCGGCAGCGCCCAGTGCGCCCCAGGAAATGCCATAACGCGCCGAGTTAAGACAGGTAAAAGGACCTTTCAAGCCACGGACATCCGGGAAGATGTTCTCTTCAGGGACAAACACGTTGTCCATGACGATCTCGCCGGTGATGGATGCACGCAAGCCAACCTTGCCGTGAATCGCCGGAGCGCTAAGGCCTTTCCAGCCCTTCTCCAGAACAAAACCACGAATGTCGCCCGCGTCGTCCTTGCCCCAAACCACGAACACATCCGCGATCGGGCTGTTGGTGATCCACATTTTGCTGCCGGTGAGGCTGTAGCCGCCTTCCACTTTGCGTGCACGAGTAATCATCGCGCCCGGGTCGGAACCGTGGTCAGGTTCGGTCAGACCGAAGCAACCGATCCATTCACCCGAGGCCAGCTTCGGCAGGTATTTCTGCTTCTGTGCTTCGGTACCAAATTCGTTGATCGGAACCATGACCAGCGAGGACTGCACGCTCATCATCGAGCGATAGCCAGAGTCGACACGTTCGACTTCACGGGCAATCAGACCGTAGCTGACGTAGTTAAGGCCGCTGCCACCGTATTGCTCAGGAATGGTCGCACCCAACAGACCCACTTCACCCATCTCGCGGAAGATCGCCGGGTCGGTCTTCTCATGACGGAAAGCTTCGAGAACACGCGGAGCGAGCTTCTGCTGAGCGAATTGCTGAGCCGCGTCGCGAATCATGCGTTCTTCTTCGGTGAGCTGTTGATCCAGCAACAGGGGATCGATCCAGTTGAAGCTAGCCTTACCGCCCATGAGTGAGTCCTCTCGAATCGGGTCAAATAACGTGGAGTGATCCTAGGCCGGGTTGGCCGTCACGACAAACGAGGATTTTGCATAGTGTTGTGCTAATTTCTCACTCCGTAACGTCGCAAAATGGCTTATATGCGATGTACTAGTGAGGTTGACGTACATGCGTAGGAAGATCCCCAGCACTACCGCCCTGATCAGCTTTGAAGCTGCAGCGCGCCACGAGAGCTTTACCAAGGCAGCCCAGGAACTTTCCCTCACGCAGGGAGCGATTTGCCGACAGATCGCCAGCCTTGAGGAGTTCCTCAGCGTCGAACTGTTCCGTCGCTCGCGGCGCGGAGTGAAGCTGACGGAGGCCGGACTTTCCTACAGCCGCCGAGTGGCCACCCAGCTCGACGCGGTTGAACGCGACACCTTGTCAGTGATGGGTCAGCAAGGTGCCAACGTGATCGAGCTGGCGGTGGTGCCAACCTTCGGCACTCAATGGCTGTTGCCGCGACTCAAGGACTTTCAGCACAAACACCCGGAAGTGACGGTCAACCTCACCAACCGTACCCGCCCCTTCCTGTTTGCCGATACCGATTTCGATGCCGCGATCTATTTCGGCGACGCCGATTGGTCGGGTACCGAATCCCACAGGCTAATGGGCGAAAATCCGATGCCGGTGTGCAGCCCCACGTTACTAGGCGAAAAAACCAACCTGAGCCCCGGTGAAATCGCCGAACTGCCCCTGCTGCAGCAGACCACACGCCCTTATGCCTGGCGCCAGTGGTTCAACTCCCAAAACCTGAATATCCCGCGAGACATGACAGGGCCGCGTTACGAGCTATTCTCCATGCTTGCTCAAGCGGCGATGCACGATATGGGGATCGCGCTGATACCACCGTTCCTGATTCAGCGCGAATTGGCAGAGAAGCGTCTGGTGATTGCCAACGCCCAGGCACTCTCGAGCATCAAGGCCTATTACCTGATGATTCCCGAGCGAAAGGTCGAATCTGCGTCTTTAAGGGCATTTCGAGATTGGCTGGTGAATCAGGCACAAAGCTACAGCCTAGAAGGATAAAGGCTCCACGTTATTAGCTGACCTCGTAGTCAGAAAAACAAAAGCACTACAGATATAAGTATTTGTCGCATATTGGCAGACTGTACCGAGGAGTAGCACAAACGTCCTACAAAGGCCTGAATACGTGGCCTTGAGCCTCTATTGGCAGGCAATGACGCCTCATTCACCGTGCCGATGTGTAAATTCTTGAATTTTGGACAAAATCCTCACAGGCCACGGCCTGCAAGGGATTGCACCGACCAGTGCGACATTCGGTCACGGGGTGACTTGTAGTTAATTTTCCGTCACCCGTCATAATCCCTTGAAGGGCACAAAGTTCGCCTGCAAAATGCCGCGCCCCGCCCTGATTTGGCGGGATCGTGCTGATCGGCCGCCCCAGACGCACCATCCGAAGTGCTTGGGTTTACTCAATAAGATCACGCAGGAGATTTGACGTGCACATTGGTGTTCCTCTCGAAACCCAGACGGGTGAAACACGGGTTGCTGCAACCCCGGAAACCATCAAGAAGCTGATCGGCCAGGGTCATAAGGTCACTGTGCAAAGCGGCGCCGGCATTAATGCCAGTGTTGTCGACAGTGCTTATGAAGCGGCGGGCGCAACCATTGGCAGCGCCAACGATGCGTTTGGCGCCGAGCTGATTCTCAAGGTGGTCGCCCCCAGCGACAGCGAGCTGACGCTGATCAAGAGCGGCACCGTTGTGGTGGGCATGCTCAATCCGTTCAGCAATGAAACCATTGCCAAGATGGCTGAGTGCGGCATTACCGCGTTCGCGCTGGAAGCCGCACCGCGCACCTCCCGTGCGCAGAGCCTGGATGTGTTGTCTTCCCAAGCGAACATTGCCGGCTATAAAGCCGTGTTGCTGGCTGCTCATCACTATCCTCGCTTCATGCCGATGCTGATGACTGCGGCGGGAACCGTGAAAGCGGCGCGCGTGCTGATTCTTGGCGCTGGTGTAGCCGGTTTGCAGGCGATTGCCACGGCGAAACGTCTGGGCGCGGTGATCGAAGCGTCCGATGTGCGTCCTGCGGTGAAGGAACAAATCGAATCCCTGGGTGCGAAATTCGTCGATGTGCCGTACGAAACCGATGAAGAGCGCGAATGCGCCGTCGGTGTCGGCGGTTACGCGCGCCCAATGCCGGCCAGCTGGATGCAGCGCCAGGCCTTGGCCGTGCACGAACGCGCCAAGCTGGCTGACATCGTCATTACTACTGCGCTGATCCCGGGCCGCAAGGCGCCGACGCTATTGAGCGCCGAAACCGTGGCGCAGATGAAGCCAGGCTCCGTGGTCATCGACCTCGCGGCAGCTCAGGGCGGCAACTGCCCGCTGACCGTGGCCGATCAAGTGGTCGTCGAGAATGGCGTGACCATTTGCGGCCCGACCAATCTGGCCGGTGCGGTCGCGGCAGACGCGTCGGCACTGTACGCGCGCAACCTGCTGGACTTCCTGAAGCTGGTCTTCAACAAAGAAGGCCAGTTTGAAGTGAACCTCGAAGACGACATCGTCGCCGCGTGCCTGATGTGCCGCGACGGCCAAGTCATCCGCAAAAACGCCTAAGCAGGGATTCAGACGATGGAAGAGCTTATCTCCCCCGGTATCTACAACCTGATCATCTTCGTGCTGGCGATTTATGTCGGTTATCACGTGGTGTGGAACGTTACACCTGCACTTCACACGCCGTTGATGGCGGTGACCAACGCTATTTCGGCGATTGTGATCGTCGGCGCCATGTTGGCGGCAGCTTTGACCGTGACCCCACTGGGCAAGACCATGGGCACCCTGGCGGTGGCTCTGGCGGCAGTGAACGTGTTCGGTGGTTTCCTCGTGACTCGCAGAATGCTTGAGATGTTCAAGAAAAAAGCCCCGAAAGCCGTAAAAGAAGAGGCGCCCAAGTAATGAGCATGAATTTGGTAACGACGCTCTACCTGATCGCGTCGATCTGCTTCATCCAGGCCCTCAAAGGCCTGTCGCACCCGACCACGTCGCGGCGCGGCAATGTCTACGGCATGCTCGGCATGGCGTTGGCGATCCTCACTACCGTGGGTCTCATCTATAAGCTAGGGGCAGAGCTCGCTACTGCCGGCATCGGTTACGTCATTGTTGGTCTGTTGGTCGGCGGCACCGCCGGTTCAATCATGGCCAAACGCGTTGAAATGACCAAAATGCCAGAACTGGTCGCCTTCATGCACAGCATGATCGGTATGGCCGCCGTGTTCATCGCTATCGCGGCGGTGGTCGAGCCGCAGTCTCTGGGCATCGTTAAACAGCTGGGTGATCCGATTCCGGCGGGCAACCGTCTGGAGCTATTCCTCGGCGCAGCCATCGGTGCAATCACCTTCTCCGGTTCCGTGATCGCGTTTGGCAAGCTGTCGGGCAAGTACAAGTTCCGTCTGTTCCAGGGCGCACCGGTACAGTTCGCTGGCCAGCACAAACTGAACTTGCTGCTGGGTCTGGCAACGCTGGCATTGGGCATCACCTTCATGCTCACCGGCAGTCTCAGCGCTTTCGCGCTGATGCTGGCCCTGGCCTTCGTGATGGGCGTGCTGATCATCATCCCGATCGGCGGCGCCGACATGCCTGTCGTGGTGTCGATGCTCAACAGTTACTCCGGCTGGGCAGCAGCGGGTATCGGCTTCTCGCTGAACAACTCGATGCTGATCATTGCCGGCTCGCTGGTCGGTTCGTCCGGTGCGATCCTCTCCTACATTATGTGCAAGGCGATGAACCGTTCGTTCTTCAACGTGCTGCTCGGCGGTTTCGGCAACACAGCAGATGCCGCTGGCCCGGCAGGCTCGAAAGAAGCCCGCCCGGTGAAATCCGGTTCGGCTGACGACGCGACCTTCCTGCTGACCAACGCCGACACGGTGATCATCGTTCCGGGCTATGGCCTGGCGGTGGCCCGCGCGCAGCACGCATTGAAAGAGCTGACCGAGAAGCTGACCCACCGCGGCGTGACCGTGAAGTATGCGATTCACCCGGTTGCGGGTCGGATGCCTGGCCATATGAACGTATTGCTGGCCGAGGCCGAAGTGCCTTACGACCAGGTGTTCGAGATGGAAGACATCAACTCCGAGTTCGGTCAGGCCGATGTGGTGTTGGTGCTCGGCGCCAACGACGTAGTCAACCCGGCCGCCAAGAACGACCCGAAATCGCCGATTGCCGGCATGCCGATTCTCGAGGCGTTCAAAGCCAAGACCATCATCGTCAACAAGCGCTCGATGGCCAGCGGTTATGCCGGTCTGGACAACGAACTGTTCTACCTGGACAAGACCATGATGGTTTTCGGCGACGCCAAAAAAGTCATCGAAGACATGGTCAAAGCCGTCGAGTAAAACCCTTCGGCAACCTGAACGCCCCGACTCGTCGGGGCGTTTTTGTTTGTGGCTGTTACCGATCCTGTAACGGTGTTTTGTCCGAAAGGCCCGGAATAGACACCTCGAATGCGACCTTGGTAGCGGGACGGACAACAATCAAATTCACTAGACTGCGCACCTTGCTTTCTGTTGCCGAGATAACCATCCATGTACCGTGACCGTATTCGCTTGCCTTCATTGTTGGACAAGGTGATGAGCGCCGCCGACGCTGCCACTCTGATTCAGGACGGCATGACCGTCGGCATGAGCGGCTTTACCCGAGCCGGCGAAGCCAAGGCCGTGCCTCATGCCCTGGCCGAGCGCGCCAAGGTCGCGCCGCTGAAAATCACCCTGATGACCGGTGCCAGCCTGGGCAACGACCTCGACAAACAACTGACTGAAGCCGGCGTACTGTCGCGACGCATGCCGTTCCAGGTGGACAGCACCCTGCGCAAGGCAATCAATGCCGGCGAAGTCATGTTCATCGACCAGCACCTGTCGGAAACCGTAGAGCAACTGCGCAATCAACAACTCAAGCTACCGGACATTGCGGTAATCGAAGCCGTGGCAATCACCGAGCAGGGCCATATTGTGCCGACCACTTCGGTAGGCAACTCGGCCAGCTTCGCGATTTTCGCCAAACACGTGATCGTCGAGATCAACCTGGCCCACAACCCGAATCTCGAAGGTCTGCACGACATCTATATCCCGACCTACCGGCCGACCCGCACGCCTATTCCGCTGGTGAAGGTCGACGACCGCATCGGCAGCACCGCCATCCCGATACCGCCAGAAAAAATCGTCGCGATCGTGATCACTAACCAGTCCGACTCGCCGTCTACTGTCTTGCCACCGGACAGTGACACCCAGGCCATCGCTGATCACCTGATCGATTTCTTCAAACAAGAAGTGGCTGCCGGGCGCATGACCAACAAGCTCGGCCCGCTGCAAGCTGGTATCGGCAGCATCGCCAATGCGGTGATGTGCGGCTTGATCGATTCACCGTTCGAAGACCTGAGCATGTATTCCGAAGTGCTGCAGGATTCGACTTTCGATCTGATCGACGCTGGCAAGCTGAGCTTTGCTTCGGGCAGTTCGATCACCCTGTCGAGCCGGCGCAATGCCGATGTATTCGGGAATCTGGAACGTTATAAGGACAAGTTGGTGCTGCGCCCCCAGGAAATTTCCAATCACCCCGAAGTGGTGCGGCGCCTGGGCATTATCGGCATCAACACCGCGCTGGAATTCGACCTGTACGGCAATGTCAATTCCACCCATGTCTGCGGCACGCGGATGATGAATGGCATCGGCGGCTCCGGGGATTTCGCGCGCAATGCGCACCTGGCGATTTTTGTCACCAAGTCGATCGCCAAGGGCGGGGCGATATCCAGCGTGGTTCCCATGGTCAGCCACGTCGACCACACAGAACATGACGTCGACATTCTCGTGACCGAAGTAGGTTTGGCCGACCTGCGTGGCCTGGCACCGCGTGAGCGTGCCCGGGTCATCATCGACAACTGTGTTCACCCGGACTATCGCCCAGCCTTGAATGATTACTTCACTGCCGCTTGCGCAGTCGGCGGGCACACTCCCCACATCCTGCGTGATGCCTTGAGTTGGCACATAAACCTGGAAGAAAACGGGCACATGCTGGCGGTGTAATTGATACAGATTGCAGCTGACGCAAACACAGTTTCGTCAGCTCGCTGTGATAATACTCAACTCACTCAAAAACTGTACTGCTGTACCGGTCTTTTCCTACGGCATTTACCTACCTTTTGCGTGGAAGCGATCAAAAATGCACCTAATTAGTGCAGATAGATACAGTTGCCTCAATTTCGACCAGTACACTGCCTTTTAACAGTTAACTGGTCTCTCACAATACAGGTGAACTGTATCTACAGAGACTGGCCTAACGAGAGGATCATTGGCATCAGTTAAACCACTACCTAATCCCGCCATAAGCGGAAGGATGTCAACCATGGAACGTACACTCAGTTCCGAGCTGTTCTTCGAAGACAAAGCTGTAAACACCCAGGCTTCCATGCCTCTGCGCGTTCTCGCCAACCTGATGCTGTGGCAGCGCCGCATCTCCAGCCGCCATCAACTGGCTCGTCTGGATTCGCGTCTGCTGGCTGACGCAGGGATTAGCGAAGCACAACGCTACGAAGAGCTGAGCAAGCCGTTCTGGCGCTAAGTTAGCGTCGCTGGCTCTGATCCTCCGGATCCACCGCCAGCACCCGAATTGAACAAACAAAACCCGTCGTGGGAAACCACGACGGGTTTTGTCGTTTTGGAGCTTCGTATTGGATCGTACAACGGAGATAATCATCACACAGGTACAATTTTAAGATAATGTAGATATTACCAGTACAGTTTTATTGGACTGTTCTAATCGATGTGCACAAGCCTAATATCCAGACAGAACGTGGCGAACGCTTTACGACAGGCGTCTGATCCTGCGCCACCTCTAAACCGGTCTATCCAAAGGAGCTACCCCATGTCCCGTCTTCGTCTGCTCAGTGCTGCCGCCCTGCTTGTCGTGGCTGCCAATTCCCACGCCACCAGTTTTATCGTGACCACCGATTCCATTGTTGGTGGGCTGAAGTCCTCCTCTGACGCTACGTCGGACATTTCGTCTTCGTTTCACGATGACAAAATCGTCCGCGCTGCTCGTGACGACGCAGCCAGCTTCGTCGCCAGTGAAGGCGCCATTCGTGGTGTGAAACTGGAAAGCGCTCTCGACCATATCCGCCAACAGGCTCCGCAACTGAATGCGACCGATGCACAGCTGGCCCAAGCCATCCTGACGATCTAAGCGACAGCTCTGACGCGGGACACGCACGTCGTGTCCCCATGTTTCGGCGCTGGCTCTAGCCCGGGCATTGCGCTAGCCTTGGGACTCGCTTTCAGCTATCGAGTCTCATGCGTTTTCTTTCAAATCTATCGATCACTGCGGTTCTTCTTGCGGCTTGCTGGTCGGGTTCGGCCCATGCCTTCGACGCTTTCAACCTGTCTACGCAAGGCACCGTGGCCAGTGGTTATGCCACCAGCATGGTGACCTCCGCGCCCTTCGACCATAAACTGTTGATCGCCCGGGATGACGCCGCCGCATTCATTGCCAGTGATGGCCGACTACGAGGAGCGCAACTGGAATCCGCCTTGATTTACCTGCGCCGGACCCAGCCAAAACTTCATGCCAGCGACCTTGAACTGGCGCAGGCAATTCTCGTCCAATAGTTATCCCTCGTTCCTCCGGAGTCGTTCCATGCGTAACCCGCTGATTGCTGCCACCCTTGGCCTGCTGTTGTTGGCCGATCTGGCCCAGGCGCAAACCCTGGTAGCCACCAGTAACATCATCATTCGTGCCTCCGAGCGCACGCTTGATTTCACATCCGATACCACCACGTCCATCCGCGATTCGAAGATTGTCCGTGAAGCCCACGACGATGCGGCCAGTTTCGTCGCCAGCGACGGTGAAATCCGTGGTGCGCACCTGGAAGCGGCCTTCGACACCTTGCGCACCCGCGTACCGGAAGCCCGGGACGCCAGTGATCAGGTTCTCGCCGAAGCCATCCTCGCCCTGTGAAGTCATTAGGCGCCTGGCTGTTGGCCGGGGTTGTATTGCTGCTCGGCAATACGGCTCAGGCTGGCCTGCAATTACGGCTCAAGACCGACGGTCTGAGCCCCGCGCAACAGCAGGCCAGTCAGGCACTGCTCGATGAAGCCATGCAGGCTTTACCATCGCGTTTCATTGAGCAATTGGACCGGCGCATTGATGTCGGCTGGACCGACGACATGCCGAGCGATGCTTACGGCCAGGCGTCGCTGGTGTCCGAACTCGACCTGAATCGCAATCTGCTCGCCAGTCTCACCAACGGCAGCGCCGCGACCCAAAAAACCTATCGTCCCCACGGCACCGTGCGCCGGGAAATGCTCGCCACGGTGTTGCACGAACTCACCCATATTTATGACCGCGCGCGTCTGTGGCCAGACGCCGAGCGCACGCTGATCCAGCGCTGCACGCGACGCAACAGCAGCTCAGGGCTGATCGGCATCCCCGACCAATGCCGCGGGCAGACGGAACGACGCTGGACCCTCAGCGATGACCCTCGCCTGCTGGATTTGGCCGGCTGGCCGCAATACGTCGGTCGGCGCGGCGAGCGCGAACAACACAACCGGCAGATTGCCCGCAGCCCGGACATCTACGAGACGAGCAGCCCGAAGGAGTTCGTCGCGGTCAACATGGAGTACTTCCTTCTCGACCCAAGCTATGCCTGCCGTCGTCCTGCGCTGTATCGCTACTACAAAGAACATTTCGGTTGGGCGCCCGCCGCCAAAGACACATGCGCCCAATCATTCGCCTTCCTCAATGCGGGTAACGACTTCGCCAAGCAGCCCTTGGGTCAGGTCGATCCGGAGCGGGTTTACGCTGTTGACTATCTTCTGGCCGAAGCCAACCAGAACTGGGTCAGCCGCTGGGGCCACAGCATGCTGCGACTGGTGATCTGTGCACCGGGTCGGCCTCGCGGGCCGGATTGTCGACTGGATCTGGATCAGCATCTGGTGTTGTCCTACCGCGCCTTCGTCGGGGACGTACAGCTGTCGAGCTGGGATGGGCTGGTGGGCAAATACCCATCGCGCCTGTTTGTCTTGCCGCTGGCCCAAGTGATCGACGAATACACCAAGACCGAATTGCGCAGCCTGGCTTCAGTGCCGCTGAACCTGTCGCACAGCGAGGTCGAAGACGTGGTGGAGCACGCCGCGGAAATGCACTGGAGTTACGACGGCAACTATTTTTTCCTGTCCAACAACTGCGCGGTAGAAGGTCTGAAATTACTGCGCAGCAGCACTAACAATGCGCAACTGGTCGGCCTCGACAGCATCATGCCCAACGGTTTGCTGGAAGTGCTCAAGGGCCGCGGATTGGCGGACACCAGCGTGCTGGACGATCCCCGCGAAGCGTTACGTCTGGGCTATCGCTTCGACTCCTTCCGCGATCGCTATCAAGCGATGTTCGAAGTGCTGAGGAAGCATTTACCGATCAAGCAGGACAAGGTCGAGGACTGGCTGGCCTTGAAAGCCGAAGAGCGACGCAAATGGTTTGACCAGGCTGACTTGCGTACCAGCGCGGCGTTGCTGCTGCTGGAGCAGGCCAGTTTCCGTCAGCAGGTTGTATTGGCTCAGGACGAAGTGAAGCAACGTTATCTGGGCGCTCGGGAGTTGAAGAATGGCAGCATGGATAAGGCCAATGCGACCTTGCAGCAGATTCTCGCCAACAGCGGCTTCCTCAGCCGTCCGGCCGAACTGCTTGGCACCGGTGGTTATGGTTTGCCGCAGTCGAACGAGTGGACGCGCCTGGAGTCGGAAAGCAGCCTGCGCCAGAAGCAGTTGCAAGCGCTGACCGGGGATCTCGATAAGCAAGTCAGAGCCTTGCTCGAACCGAGTCGTTCCGCCGAAATGGCCGCCAACGAAGCCAATCTGAAGCAGGTTGGCGACCATTTGAGGAAGCTGCACAAGGCTGCGGGTGGGTTGGAATTGCCCTAGTTGAAATAGCACGAGTTCTGTAGCAGCTGCCGAAGGCTGCGTTCGGCTGCGAAGCGGTCGTAAACCCAGGCAACTCGGTCTATCTGAAACGATGCGGTGCATGATTTCACGACTGCTTCGCAGCCGAACGCAGCCTTCGGCAGCTGCTACATAAGCCGGAGTTGGCTTGTTGGGATCCGCTCGTCAGTAGAGCACCCCACAGCAAAAAGGGCTTCAGAACGTAGTCCTGAAGCCCTCGGTCTTGCTGTTTAGTCTGTGCCGCGAGGCTCTAATTCCTCAATATCAGGAACTTTACTTCAGCTGACCCGCGCTTTATGTACGCCTTCAGACAACGCTGCGCACAGGCTGAGTACGCCCTCCACAGCCTGATCCGGCGTCGAGGCATTGGCGATGTGATCGATCAGTGCCGACCCCACCACCACACCATCGGCCAGACGTGCGATGGACGCTGCCTGCTCTGGTGTGCGGATACCAAAACCGATGCTGATTGGCAGATCGGTATGGCGACGCAGACGGGTGACGGCTTCTTCAACATGTTCCAGAGTCGCCGCGCCCGCACCGGTCACACCCGCCACCGACACGTAGTAGACAAAGCCGGAACTGCCGTTCAAGACCGTCGGCAAGCGTACGTCATCAGTCGTCGGGGTGGTCAGACGGATGAAGTCCAGGCCCGCCGCCTGTGCCGGGTCGCACAATTCACCGTTATGCTCGGGCGGCAAGTCGACCACGATCAGGCCGTCGACACCGGCCTCTTTGGCTTCAGCGATGAAACGCGGCACGCCGTACATGTGAATCGGGTTGAAGTACCCCATCAGCACCAGCGGCGTCTCGCTATTGCCTTCGCGGAACTCGCGAACCATTTGCAGGGTTTTCGCCAGGTTCTGTTTGGCGCCCAAGGCACGAATGTTAGCCAGTTGAATCGCCGGGCCATCGGCCATTGGATCGGTGAAGGGCATGCCCAACTCGATCACGTCGGCACCCGCTCCCGGCAAGCCTTTGAGGATCGCCAGAGACGTGTCATAGCTCGGGTCGCCAGCGGTCACGAAGGTCACCAGGGCGGCGCGGTTCTGTTCCTTGAGTTCGGCAAAACGCGTTTGCAGGCGGCTCATCAGTGTTTCTCCTGCTTGGATTGCTCTTGTTGAGCGTGTTCCATGTGGTGCATCACGGTCTGCATGTCTTTATCGCCACGGCCGGACAGGTTGACCACCATCAAGTGATCTTTCGGCAGCGTCGGTGCGCGTTTGAACACTTCGGCCAGGGCATGGGCGCTTTCCAGTGCAGGAATAATCCCTTCCAGACGGCAGCATTTGTGGAACGCGTCGAGGGCTTCATCGTCGGTTACCGAGGTGTACTGGACGCGGCCGATGTCATGCAACCAGGCGTGTTCCGGGCCGATGCCCGGATAGTCGAGGCCGGCAGAAATTGAATGAGCGTCGATGATCTGGCCGTCATCGTCCTGCAACAGGAAAGTACGGTTGCCGTGCAGAACACCCGGTACGCCGCCGTTCAGGCTGGCCGCGTGCTTGCCGGTTTCGATGCCGTAACCGGCGGCTTCAACGCCGATGATCTCGACGCTCTGATCATCGAGGAACGGGTGGAACAGGCCCATGGCATTGGAACCACCGCCAATGCACGCTACCAGGCTGTCGGGCAGACGACCTTCCTGGGCTTGCAACTGCTCGCGGGTTTCCTTGCCAATCACTGCCTGGAAGTCGCGAACCATTGCAGGGTATGGGTGCGGGCCGGCCACGGTACCGATCAGGTAGAAAGTGCTGTCGACGTTGGTCACCCAGTCACGCAGGGCTTCGTTCATCGCGTCTTTGAGGGTGCCGGTGCCAGCAACCACCGGGATCACTTCGGCGCCCAGCAGCTTCATGCGAAACACGTTGGCTTGCTGACGCTCGATGTCAGTGGTGCCCATGTAGATCACGCAATCGAGGCCGAAACGCGCAGCCACGGTGGCAGTCGCCACGCCGTGCATGCCGGCGCCGGTCTCAGCGATGATGCGTTTCTTGCCCATACGCCGCGCCAGCAGGATCTGGCCGATGCAGTTGTTGATCTTGTGCGCGCCAGTGTGGTTCAGCTCTTCGCGCTTGAGGTAAATCTTCGCGCCGCCGCAGAACTCGGTCAGACGCTCGGCGAAATACAGTGGGCTTGGACGTCCGACGTAATCCCGCTGGAAGTAGGCCAATTCTTCTTTGAACGCAGGATCTTCCTTGGCCGCTTCGTATTCGCGGGCCAGATCGAGGATCAACGGCATCAGGGTTTCGGCGACATAACGGCCACCGAACGCACCGAACAGGCCGTTGGCGTCGGGGCCGTTACGCAGATTAGTCTGGGTCATGGGTCGCTCCAGTTGTATTCGAGAGGTGACGATGGGGTTCACTCTACCCCTGACATCCCGCACTGAAAACCGATAAGATCGCCACAACCTGTCAGGAAAACTCACAGATCCCATGAGCCACGACCTTCCTCCGCTGAACGCCCTTCGCGCCTTTGAAGCCACGGCCCGCCTGAACAGCGTCAGTCAGGCCGCCGAACAGCTGCACGTCACTCATGGCGCGGTCAGCCGACAACTCAAGGTGCTGGAAGAACACCTCGGCGTGAGTCTGTTCATCAAGGATGGGCGCGGCCTGAAACTCACAGATGCCGGTGTCCGTTTGCGCGATGTCAGCGGTGAAGCCTTCGAGCGTTTACGCAGCGTTTGCGCCGAACTGACCCAGAGCACCGCCGATGCGCCGTTCGTGCTGGGCTGCTCGGGCAGCCTGCTGGCGCGCTGGTTCATTCCGCGTTTGGGGCGGCTCAATACGGACCTGCCGGATCTGCGTTTGCACCTGTCGGCTGGCGAAGGCGATCTCGATCCACGGCGGCCCGGCCTGGATGCTTTGCTGGTGTTTGCCGAGCCGCCATGGCCGGCGGACATGCAGGTCTACGAATTGGCCAGCGAACGCATCGGCCCGGTCATGAGCCCACGATTCGTCGGCTGCGAAAGGCTGCAGAATGCACCGACTCACGCACTGCTGACCGAACCCTTGCTGCACACCACCTCACGCCCGCAAGCCTGGCCGAGTTGGGCACAGCAAAACGGCCTCGATGCCAAGGCGCTGAAATACGGTCAGGGTTTCGAGCATTTGTATTACTTGCTGGAGGCGGCAGTGGCCGGGCTGGGTGTGGCCATCGCCCCCGAGCCGCTGGTGGCCGAGGACTTGAAGGCCGGTCGCCTGGTTGCGCCATGGGGTTTCTGTGAAACCCCGGCGCAACTGGCGTTATGGCTACCCAAGCGCGCCGCGGACGGGCGCGCTCGGCAATTGGCGCAATGGCTTAAAAATGAACTGCGCCAGGCCTCTTAATTACCGCGTTTGCACAACAGATAGGCCGCGAGCAGGCCCAGCGCACCAACAGCGACGCCGGCGGTAGTCCAAGGATGTTCCTGGGCATAGTCACGCGTCGCGATCCCGGTTTCACGGGTTTTGACCTTGACCTCTTCATAGGCATCGGCGAGCAGATGGCGGGAATGTTTCAGCGCGTTCTCGGCGTTGCTTTTCAGCGTTTTAAGGGTTCTACGCGACTCGTCCGAGGCGTCGTCCTTCAGGCTTTCCAACGATTTCAGCAGACTTTCGATCTCGGCTTCCATGCTTTGCAATGAGGCTTTGCGTAACGAGGTGTTGGCCATGGTGGATCTCCTGCATTGTTTGAGTTGCGTGTGTTGGTTGGGACTTCAGGGGTTCGAGAAAGTGCAGTAAATCTGAACTTCCCCTCGGATTGGTCGACAGAAGAAATAAGAAAAATCACTGCTAGGCTGTATTTCACACCCTTAGGAGAACGCCATGACTGACCATCACACCTACAAGAAAGTCGAGCTGGTTGGCTCATCCACCACCAGCATTGAAGACGCCATCAACAATGCCCTGGCCGAAGCCAACAAAAGCCTCAAGTATATGGAATGGTTTGAAGTGACCGAAACTCGCGGACACATCAAGGACGGCAAAGCGGCACACTTTCAGGTGACGCTCAAAGTCGGGTTCCGGATTGCCAGTAGCTGAGCTTAAGCTAGTCTTCTGAACTTGCGCGCCGGCCGAATGCCATAGGGAATGGCAAAGCGCTACGTGGTGAGTGCGTCCGGCCGATAGCTGGATGCCCTCCCCCTATTGATCCGACCAGGGAGTGCAACCCATGAAGAAGTTTATTTTGGCGATAGGTTTGTTGAGCCTTGCGGGAACAGCCTTTGCCCAGGGCAAGTCGTGCGACGAGCTGAAAGCCGAAATCGCAGCGAAACTGGATGCCAAGGGTGTTTCCAATTACACATTGGAGATCATCGACAAAGGCGCTAGAGCTGACGGAAAAATCGTCGGCATCTGTGAAAAAGGCTCCAGGCAAATCGTCTACAAACAGGGCTGACCGCCCGCGAAAATGAAAAAGCCGACACAATGGCGTCGGCTTTTTTGTGGGCGCTGTTTGCGCCTCAGCCCTTCATGACTTGTGCCAGCAACTCATAGGAGTGCACGCGATCGGCATGTTCGTACAGGTCACAGGTAAAAATCAGCTCATCGGCCTGGGTCTGTTCGATCAGCACCTCAAGCTTGGCGCGGATTTTCTGCGGGCTGCCGACCATGGCCAGGCCAAGGAAGTCACCGACCGCTTCTTTCTCATGAGGCAGCCACAGGCCGTCCATGGTCTTCACTGGCGGGCGTTGCACCAGACTCTGACCACGCATCAACGCGAGGATTCGCTGATAAACCGAAGTGGCCAGGTAGTCGGCTTGCTCATCAGTGTCTGCAGCCACCAGTGGCACGCCGAGCATCACGTAAGGCTTATCCAATACCGCTGAAGGCTTGAAGTGGTTGCGGTAGACGCGAATCGCCTCATGCATGAAGCGCGGTGCGAAATGTGAAGCGAAGGCGTAGGGCAAACCGCGCTCACCGGCCAACTGCGCACTGAACAGGCTCGAACCCAACAACCAGATCGGGACATTGGTGCCGGTACCCGGCATGGCAATGATCCGCTGGTCCGGCGTGCGGGGGCCGAGGTAACGCATCAGTTCGGTTACATCTTCCGGGAAGTCGTCGGCGCTGCCGGAACGCTCACGGCGCAAGGCGCGGGCGGTCATCTGATCGGAGCCAGGGGCGCGACCCAGGCCCAGATCGATCCGTCCCGGGTACAGGCTTTCAAGGGTGCCGAACTGCTCGGCGATGACCAGCGGCGCGTGATTAGGCAGCATCACGCCACCCGAACCGACACGGATGGTCGAAGTGCCGCCAGCCAGATAGCCCAGTAGAACCGAGGTCGCCGAACTGGCGATACCGTCCATGTTGTGGTGTTCGGCGACCCAGAAGCGGTTGTAGCCGAATTTTTCCACGTGCTGCGCCAAGTCCAGGGAATTGCGCAGAGATTGGGCTGCACTGCCGTTCTCCCGCACGGGCACCAGATCGAGGGTCGAGAACTTGATATCGGACAGTCGTTTCATGAACCTGCTTCTCCAATGGGTAAGCAGGTTTTTTCACGAACGAAAACCTGCCGAGTCTATAAGCGTGTTCTATGCAATGAGGGCATATACCCGAGTTTCAATAGGAGAAACAAAATTCCTGGGCAATTAGAAGACTGATCAGATGAGGTGAACTTTGCCGGACGGTCTATCCTCAGAACCCTGGTAACCGAAAACCACGAAGGCGCGACGTTTCGCGCCGGATCTTGAGGAGGCAGACATGGCTATCACGAAGAAGGCATCGGCTCATTGGGAAGGTGATCTGAAAACCGGTATTGGCTCGATTTCCACGGAAACCGGCGTTCTCAGAGACGCGCCCTACGGCTTCAAGGCCCGTTTCGAAGGCGGTAAAGGCACCAATCCGGAAGAACTGATCGGCGCGGCTCACGCGGGTTGTTTCTCCATGGCGTTTTCAATGATTCTCGGCGAGGCCAACCTTAAGGCCGACAGTATCGACACCAATGCCGAAGTTACCCTGGACCAGGTAGACGGTGGCTTCGCAATCACAGCGGTAAAACTGATTCTCAAGGCGAAAATTCCCGGGGCGACCCAGGCGCAATTCGAGGAACTGAGCAACAAAGCCAAAGAAGGCTGCCCGGTGTCCAAAGTGCTGAATGCGAAAATCAGCCTGGATGCGACGTTGGTCAGCTGATAATGGGTTGATACGCTAGCTGGTAAAAGATCGCAGCCTTCGAGGGCTCCCTTGCGCAGGTTGCGGTCTTTTTTTGCCCTGAAACATAATCTGATAGACAAAATTGTGGTCGAATAAATGACAGCAGCTTCAGCGCATCACCCTGCGCGCTGCCTCAAGGGAGCTTCAACCATGAAACGTTTTGCCTTGGCGGTTATCTGTTGCACGCTGGCCACATCGACCCTCGCGGCACCGAAACCCTGTGAAGAACTCAAGGCCGAGATCGAAGCCAAGATCCAGGCCCAAGGGGTGACGTCTTACACATTGGAAATCGTCACCAACGACGAAGTGCACGATCAGAACATGGTCGTGGGCTCATGCGAATACGGCACCAAAAAAATCATCTACCAAAAAAATGATCGCTGATTCGTCTCACATGACGCAATTAGCCAGCCGATCCTCGGCGACAATCTCCCGCTTGGCGTTATAGAGCCGGGCGCTGGGGGTGAACGCTATAGAACGCGCTTCCAGCAAGTAACGCTGGCCGGCCTCGAAATGGTCGTAGTTGATGGTCAGATAGCACAGCCGCTCCAGCGGAGCATTCATCAAGCCCGAGCCACCACCCATCACTTCAAAATCGAAACGCACTCTCAGTTCATGGCTACCCGGAGTGACCTGGAAGTAACGCCCGTCGCTCAGGCGCTGGTTGTCCAGCCGTTCGGCCATCAGCAGTTTCCCGCCGGGGCTCGGCGTAGCGAAGTCGACCCAGGCCATCTGCGGATCGACCGCCGGTAACGGACTCGTGCAACCGACGAAGGCGCCTGCAGCGAGCAACAGCAACAACCTGCGCATGATGAATATCCCAAGGGCTGATTATTCAGCATAGCGTTGATCAAGTACGTTGGCAGCCTGCCGGCGTGCCCTGTCCAATCACTTTTCGCTGTTGATCGTAGAGCTTCGCCCACGGCCGAAAGCCGATACTCCCTGCTTGCAGCTGATACCGCTGACCGGCGTTGAAGTCCTTGAATTTCACATTCAACTGGCAGTCGCGCCACAGCGGCTCGGCGTCGGGGCCAATGTTGGTCGGCTGGACCGCGAACAAGTAACGAACCGTCAGCTCATGGCTACCGGGATGCACCTCGAAGTAGCGTTTATCGATGGAAGCCTTGTCGTCGACTTCCATCGCTTGCAGCGAGGTGTCTTCCTGCCGTGAATCCAGATCAATCCATGCCTGTGAAGGATCAGGGGTGGGCAGTCCAGCACAACCGGCCAGCATCAGCAGGCCTGCCGTCAGCATCAACTTGCGCATAGCGAAGCTCCAATAGGCGGGATAGTCTTGCGGGTAGACTTTCCAGGGATGATTCATTTTGATCAGGCCGCGTCCATGCCTTGGGTTACTTGATCGCGTTTTACGCATTTTGTTTCCGGGGATGTTTCTTTTGTTATTTAACGGCTGCACCAGCATCAGCTATTACGGCCAATTGGCCAGTGGTCAGCTGCACTTGCTGCGGGCACGGGAGCCGGTTTCCAGTGTGATTGCCGATCCCGGCCGCGATCAGCAATTGCGCGCGCATCTGGCCCAATCACAAAAGGCCCGGACATTCGCCAGCCAACGCCTGCACCTGCCGGACAATCAGAGCTACCGCCTGTATGCCGACATCGGCCGACCGTTTGTAGTCTGGAACGTCTTTGCCACGCCGGAGTTTTCGCTGAAGCCGAAAAACCATTGCTTCCCTATCGCTGGCTGCGTCGCCTATCGCGGGTATTACAGCCAGAGCGCTGCCCGCGGTGAAGCCGCGTTGCAACGTTTGCAAGGTATGGACGTGTCGATTGGCGGCGTCGAGGCCTATTCGACGCTCGGTTGGTTTAACGATCCGATCATGAGCTCGATGATGGGTTGGGGCGACGAACGGTTGGCCACGCTGATTTTCCACGAACTCGCCCATCAACGTTTTTATGTGAAAGACGACACTGAGTTCAACGAATCTTTCGCCACCTTCGTAGAGCAGGAAGGCACTCGCCAATGGCGCGCATTCCGCGGCCTGCCACCGGATAACGGAGCGTTGGTGCAGCAACGCGACCAGTTCATCCAATTGGTTTTGGACGCCCGCAAAAGGTTGGAAAAGCTTTACGCCTTGCCACTGCCTCCCGAGCAAATGCGTAAGCGCAAAGCGGCAGAGTTCGAACGATTGCGCCGTGAATACCGGACGTTGCGCGACAGCCAATGGGCCGGGAACAAACGCTACGACACCTGGATCAACACCCCGATGAACAATGCCCGACTGTTGCCGTTTGGTTTGTACGACCAGTGGGTGCCGGCGTTTGCCGCGTTGTTCAAACAGGTTGATGGGGATTGGGTGAGGTTTTATGCGGAGGTGGAAAAATTGGGCGCGTTACCGGCTGAGGAACGTAAGGCGGCGTTGAAGGTGTTGGCGGGATCAAAGAACCCCGGTGGCTGAACGGGCCTCTTCGCGGGCAAGCCTCGCTCCTACAGGGGCCTTCGATCATCTGTAGGAGCGAGGCTTGCCCGCGAAGGCGTCATTGAATGTCACAACCAAATTGCATCCCACAACGGATAGCCCCCAATCTGCTCCACCAGCCCCGCTCGCAACGGATTGGCGACGATGTATCGAGCAACTGCCTGCAAGTCTTCTTCCTTGCGAATGGCGCGATCATGATAGCCATGCTGCCAAACCGGGCCTTGACGTTGAATCGAACGATTGACCGTCACTGCAACCCGGGATTTGGTACGGGCCATCAATTTAGGTAGCTGAGTATTTTGTAACTCAATCAGCCAATGAAAATGATCGGGCATCACTACCCAGGCTAACGATGTTGCAAACCCTTCTCGCTCAGCCGTTCTAAAAGCATCGACCACCAGACGCCCATTCTTGAAGTTGCGAAACAACGGTTCTCGATTCAAAACCACCGCAGTTAGCAGGTAAATCTGTCCGGACTCCGAATATCGCCCGGAGCGCAATCGATGAGCATGTTTGAGTTCTGGCAATGATGATCCTCCTTGATCGTGGCCGGAGTGTTAAGGCTAGGACGATAAGAAGGGGTTGGAGTAGTGACTTTTACTCAGGATGTTTCTGGGGGGACGCCTTCGCGGGCAAGCCTCGCTCCTACAGGGGCCTTCGATCATCTGTAGGAGCGAGGCTTGCCCGCGAAGGCGATTCAACTAACGCTGCAAAAACGCGTGATGCATCTCCTCCAGCGTTTCGAAGTGATACGCCGGAGCTTCGGCGCTCAACTCTTCCCGGCTGCCAAAACCATAACCCACCGCCGCCGCATCCAGCCCATTGCTGCGAGCGCCGATCAGATCGTGTTTACGGTCGCCAATCATCAGGGTATTGGCCGGGTCCAGGCCTTCTTCGCTCATTAAGTGCGCAATCAGCTCGACCTTGTTGGTTCGCGTGCCATCCAGCTCGCTGCCATAAATCACTTTGAAATGTTTGGCGAAGTCGAAGTGCCGGGCGATTTCCCGGGCGAATACCCACGGCTTGGAGGTCGCGATGTACAGCTGTCGTCCTTGCCCACCGAGGGTTTCCAGCAGCGGCGTGACGCCGTCGAACACGCGATTTTCATACAGGCCGGTGACTTTGAAGCGCTCGCGATAGAAGTTCACCGCTTCCCAGGCCTTGGGCTCGTCGAAGTCGTAGAACTGCATGAACGCCTGCAACAACGGCGGGCCGATGAAGTGCTCGAGCCTGGTCAGGTCCGGCTCATCGATGCCCAATTTGCTCAGGGCGAACTGGATGGAGCGGGTGATGCCTTCACGCGGATCGGTCAACGTGCCATCAAGGTCGAACAGTACGGTTTGGTGATGCATGAAAATTCCTGAGCAATAGGGCAACACTTGCCATTATCAAAAGGCTTAGAGCTGGTCGTAGCCTTCGGCCAGATGCAGATCCTTGAGCTTCACGTAGTTCGCCGCGCTGTAGGTGAAAAAGGCTTTTTCCTTGTCAGTCAGCGGTCGGATCTGGTTCACCGGGCTACCGACGTAGAGGAAACCGCTTTCCAGGCGCTTGCCCGGGGGTACCAGGCTGCCGGCGCCGATGATCACATCGTCCTCGACCACCGCACCGTCCATGACGATGCTGCCCATGCCGATCAGAATCCGGTTGCCCACGGCGCAACCATGCAGCATGACTTTATGCGCGATGGTCACATCGTCACCGATCAGCAGCGGGAAGCCATCGGGGTTGAATGGCCCGGCGTGGGTAATGTGCAACACGCAGCCGTCCTGCACGCTGGTGCGTGCACCGATTCGGATGCGATGCATGTCGCCGCGGATCACTGTCAGCGGCCAGACGGAGCTGTCTTCGCCGATTTCGACGTCGCCGATCACCACTGCCGAGCCGTCGACAAAGGCGCCTTTGCCCAGCAGCGGCGTGTGGTTCTGATACTTGCGAAGGGTCACGATAGGCTCTCTCTCTTTTGCTGATAGCTGCGGTGAGCGTCGATTGTAATTAAGATGGGGCCATGTTTCTTCCGCATGTTTTCCAGTCAAGGTGCCAACCGTGAGCGTGAACAACCCTCTTCTGCAGTCCTACGACCTGCCGCCGTTCTCGGCGATCCGTGCCGAACACGTGCAACCGGCCATTGAAAAGATCCTGGCTGACAACCGCGCCGCCATCGTCGATATCCTCAGAATCCAGGGTAAACAACCGACCTGGGCCGGCCTGGTGCTGGCGATGGATGAACTCAACGATCGTCTGGGCGCCGCCTGGAGCCCGGTCAGCCATCTCAATGCCGTGTGCAACAGCGCCGAGTTGCGCGAAGCCTACGAGTCCTGTCTGCCGGCCTTGAGCGCCTACGCCACCGAGCTGGGCCAGAACCGTGAACTGTTTCAGGCCTATGAAGCGCTGGCCAACAGCCCTGAAGCCGCCGGTTTCGACGTGGCACAGAAAACGATCCTCGAACACGCGCTACGTGACTTCCGTCTGTCGGGTATCGACCTGCCTGCGCCTGAACAAAAGCGTTACGCCGATGTGCAGAGCAAACTGTCGGAGCTGGGCAGTCGCTTCTCCAATCAGTTGCTTGACGCCACTCAGGCCTGGACCAAGCACGTCACCGACGAAGCCGCCCTCGCCGGCCTGACCGAGTCGGCCAAGGCGCAAATGGCCGCCGCCGCGCAAGCCAAAGAGCTGGATGGCTGGTTGATCACCCTGGAATTCCCGAGCTACTACGCGGTGATGACCTACGCCCAGGATCGCGCCCTGCGCGAAGAAGTCTACGCCGCCTACTGCACCCGTGCGTCGGACCAAGGCCCGAATGCCGGTCAGAATGATAACGGCCCGGTCATGGAAGAAATTCTCGACCTGCGTCAGGAATTGGCAAAACTGTTGGGCTTCGCCAGCTTTTCGGAGCTGAGCCTGGCCACCAAAATGGCCGAATCCAACGATCAGGTGCTGAGTTTCTTGCGCGACCTGGCCAAACGCAGCAAGCCGTTCGCCGCCCAGGATCTGCAACAGCTCAAGGCTTACGCCGCCGAACAGGGTTGCCCGGACCTGCAAAGCTGGGACAGCGGTTTCTACGGTGAAAAACTTCGCGAACAGCGCTACAGCGTCGCCCAGGAAACCCTTCGCGCGTACTTCCCGATCGACAAGGTTTTGGGTGGGTTGTTCAGCATCGTCCAGCGCCTGTACGGCATCGAGATCGCCGAGCTGAAAGGCTTCGACACCTGGCACCCGGACGTTCGCCTGTTCGAAATCAAGGAAAACGGCCAGCACGTCGGCCGATTCTTCTTCGACCTGTATGCCCGCGCCAACAAGCGTGGCGGTGCGTGGATGGACGGCGCCCGCGATCATCGCCGCACGATCAACGGCGTGCTGCAAAGTCCGGTGGCGAATCTGGTGTGCAACTTCACCCCGGCCGACAGCGGTAAACCGGCCCTGCTGACCCATGATGAAGTGACTACGCTGTTCCACGAATTCGGTCATGGTCTGCATCACTTGCTGACTCGCGTCGAGCACGCTGGCGTGTCTGGCATCAATGGCGTGGCTTGGGATGCGGTCGAGTTGCCAAGCCAGTTCATGGAAAACTGGTGCTGGGAGCCGGAAGGTCTGGCGCTGATTTCCGGTCACTACGAAACCGGCGAGCCGTTGCCTCAGGATCTGCTGGAGAAAATGCTTGCGGCGAAGAACTTCCAGTCCGGACTGATGATGGTCCGCCAGCTGGAGTTCTCGCTGTTCGACTTCGAACTGCACGCGACCCACGGCGACGGACGCAGTGTGCTGCAAGTGCTCGAAGGCGTGCGCGACGAGGTCTCGGTCATGCGCCCGCCGGCCTATAACCGCTTCCCCAACAGCTTCGCTCACATCTTCGCCGGCGGTTACGCGGCGGGTTACTACAGCTATAAGTGGGCTGAAGTATTGTCGGCCGATGCCTTCTCGAAATTCGAAGAAGAGGGTGTGCTCAATGCCGAGACCGGTCGCGCCTTCCGCGAAGCAATCCTGGCGCGAGGCGGCTCCCAAGAGCCAATGGTGCTGTTCGTCGACTTCCGTGGCCGTGCCCCATCGATTGACGCACTCTTGCGTCACAGCGGCCTGAGTGAGGACGCGGCAGCATGAGTGAGGGACCTGTGATTACCAAAAAACGCTTTATCGCCGGGGCGGTCTGCCCGGCCTGCAGTGAGCCGGACAAGTTGATGATGTGGAGCGAAGACGCCGTTCCGCATCGCGAGTGCGTGGCCTGCGGTTATACCGATACGCTGAATGAACAAGGTCTGTCGGTGCCCAAGGAATTGGGCACACGGGTCAATACTTCGGCACTCAAGCTGCCTGACACCAAGGTTCAGGCCGTGCAGTTTTTTCCGAACCCGAAGTTGAAGAAAAAGCCTGACTGACAGCACTGACTGAACACCATCTTCCACTTCCAACGGGGTGGAAGGTGGTATCTATCTACCACCTTTCTCCTGCGCTTCCTTTTTAGGCTGACCACATTCAGCCTCTATTCAAGGAAGACGCCATGCCCGATATCAATCCACTTCTGCAGCGCTGGGATCTGCCGCCCTATTCGGCCGTTCGCGCCGAGCATCTGGTGCCGGCCATCGAAAAAATCATCAGCGACAACCGTCAGGCCATTTCCGACATCATTGCCAGTCAATCGGCATTTCCGACCTGGGACGACCTGGTGCTGGCGGTCGATGAAGCCGATGCTCGCCTGGATGAAGCCATGGGCATCATCGCCACTCTCGATACGGTGAAGCACAGCGGCAACACCTGGGAAATCACAAGCGGTACGTGTCACGTTGCAGCCGCGCAGTACAAAACCGAAAAGTTGAGCAATCAGGCGCTGTTCCAGGCTTATCGGCATCTAGCGCAAAGCCCGGCCGCCGCGAATTACGATGAGTCTCGCAAAGCGGTGCTGCACAAGATTCTGCGCAGGTTCCGCTTCTCGGGAATCGAATTGCCCCAGGATCAACAGCAGCAACTTGCTCGCCTGAATCGCGACATCAGCGCGCTCGAGAGCCAGTTTCTAACGCATCTGGAGAATGCCAGCGCGGCCTGGAGCAAGCGCATCGATGACGTTGCCCAACTCAGGGGTTTACCCCTGGCGACCAAAGATCGTCTGGCACTCAATGCACGGCAGGCAGGACATGAGGGTTGGCTGATAACCCTGGATCAGGACACCTACAACCAACTCATGGCCTATGCCGAAAATCGCCCCCTGCGTGAAGAGTATTTTATTGCCTTCAGCACGCGAGCCTCCGATCGGGGCCCGCACGCCGGGCGATTCGATAATGGTCCGGTGCTGGAATCGCTATTGGCTCAGCGTCATCGCAAAGCCCTACTGCTAGGGTATGAAAACTTTGCGCAACTGAAACTGGAGAACCGGATGGCGGATTCAACCGCACAGGTCCTCGGATTCTTGCGTCGGCAAGTGGCCCTGAAAACACCGGGCTTCGAGAAGGATGCGCTAGCGCTCAAGGCGTTCGCCGCCGGCCAGGGCATCGCTGAGGTACAGCCTTGGGACCACGAGTTTCTCGCCGAAAAGCTGCGTCAGCAATCCCTCGATACGCCCCTCAAAAGCCTGCGTGATTATTTTTCCCTGGACGGAACCCTGCGCAGAATCTGCCTGTTCAGCGAGCGCATGTTCGGGGTCCGGATCGTTGAGCAGACGGTCTTCAGTCTCTGGCATGACAACGTTCGTCTGTTTGAAGTCAGTGAGCACGGGCAGGTAATCGGGCACATTTACCTCGACCCGTTCCATCGCAAGGAAGCCCCTGACTACCCATGGACCGCAACACCACGCAACCGGCGGATGGACGCCGAAGGCCGACTGACTTTGCCGATTGCCGTTATTCACGCCAACTTCGCTGAGGTTTTGGCTGATCAGCCTTGTTTGCTGAATCATCTGGAGCTGCGGGTACTTTTCCATGAATTTGGTCACAGCCTGCACCACATTCTGACTCGCTCACCGCATTACACCCTCTCAGGCATCTCCCAGCTGGGACGCGACACGGCGGAGTTTACCGGGCAATTATTCGAACACTGGTGCTATTCACGAGAGTTTCTGCGGTGGCTGGCAGCTCATTATCGGACGGGTGAACGCTTGACTCAGGATCAAGTCGATAAAGTACTGACATCGATTCAAACCCATAACAGCTGGCAGACAGCCAGATTGCTGATGGCTGGCTTGTTCGATTTCCAATTGCACTGTTCTCAAGATGATGGCCGTAGCGTTGAGCAAGTATTCGAAGACGTACAGCGGGAAATTCCTCACCTGAAACTGTCTGCCTATAGCCGACTCGCAAACAGTTTCGATTACATGGTGACCGGCTATGGTGCGTCGGTTTACGCCTACAACTGGTCAGATGTGCTGGCCACCGAAACCTTCAAACGCTTTGAGCGCGATTGGGTTTTCAACATCCAGACAGGTAAAGCTTTTCGCGAAGCCGTTTTTTCACCTGGGGGTTCGCGCTCTCTTTTGTCATCTCTAGAGGCGTTTCTGGACCGGCCGCTTGCCGAGGATCTTTTCCCGGCAGCAATGGGTAGCTGAGGTAACGGTTATTCGATGTGGGCCGAGTTGAACCAGCTCTTCATCGAGCAACTGGCAAATGGACTCGTGCTGCAATCACCATTGGCCAGCGCCGTACGAAGTTTGTCGACATCGGCCTGCATCATGTAACGCACACCCTCCTTGAAATGCGTGCTGTCACCAAAGCCGCCTTGGGTCATTTCATTCAAGGCATCGTCCTTGCTCCAGCCCTGCACGACCACTCGGTACATCGCAGCCATCAGGCCGGTGCGGTCAGAACCGTGTTTGCAGTGCATAAGTACAGGGCCTTTGGTCTCGGCGGTCTGAATTGTGCAAAGGACTTTAAGCACGTCCGCATCATCCACGTGATTGGTGCGATAAGGCAGCTGTACCTGTGCGATATCGGGCGTAGCCAACCAGGTTGAATCTGACTCAGGCAGGAAGTTGATGACGGTTGCGACCTTGAGTTTTTCCAGTAACGGCCTCGCTGTACGATCGGGCAATGCACTTCGGTAGAGGGTCGGGGACATTTGAAAGAGGTTGTACTTTGCTTCTACCGGTTGAGCCCACTCCGTAGGACGAGGTAAAGCCTCGTCGTCACCATGGGCCAGCGTCAGGTTGGAAAATGCGGCTAGCGACAAAAAGAGCATCGCGAGGAAAAAGCGTGGTAGGGACATGCTCAGTTGGCCGGAAACAGGACAGATGACGCACAGCTTCAGCCCCAAGCAGTCAAAGGCCTGTGAGTCCGTTGTTAAAGAATCGTGAATCGAATGACCAAGGCTTTTTTCGGCGCGAAAACAAAAGCGGCATTGAAAACTTCCGTGCCGCTTTATAAATGCGTTTTTTATCGCTTGGCCTGGAACCCCTTGAATTGAGCAAACACATCGGCCAACTGCAAATAAAGTTTCTTGTCATGTTTATCGATGTCGCCGTCGCCATCGCTGTCCTCAGTTACGGAAGCAATGTCATATCGGCCGTTTTTATCGGAGGAAGACGCATAAACCAGATAATAAAAGTCGTCCAGACCGCTCGCCTTTTCGTCAAAGTGATAGAAAAATACTTCCGGACTGGTATCCCCTTGCATTTCCTCAAACTCCAACAGCACTCGAGTTTTCATAAAGCTTCCCCTTCCAATATTTATCTGAAGACCCCGACACACCGGAATAATGTTGCGTGCACGCCAGAATCTAAGCCGCTAGCAGAACACCGTCTACTGTCAAATTTGACAGGGTGTACACCCATACAGCACTGGAATTTCACTCGACCGCTGAACGGTGCTGGCCGAATCAGTCAGCCACGTATACTGTATAAAAATACAGCTAAAGGATCCTGTCGATGGCTACTCTTCTGCCACCCCGCGGCCGCGGCACCGCCACCAACCCGCACAACCGTTTCGCGCCAAGCCGCTCGGTGGCCGAGGATGACGGCTGGTATCAGGAAGCGCCGATCACCCAAGGCACCGAGGTGCGCATCGAGACCGCGAAAACCATCATCACCCGCAACAACTCGCCGGACCTGCCCTTCGATCGCTCAATCAATCCCTATCGCGGCTGCGAGCATGGCTGCATTTATTGCTACGCACGGCCCAGTCACGCCTATTGGGACCTGTCACCGGGGCTGGATTTCGAAACCAAACTGATCGCCAAGACCAACGCCGCCGACGTGCTGGAGGAGCAACTGTCAAAGCGCGGCTATCAATGCGCGCCGATCAACCTGGGCTCCAACACCGACCCTTATCAGCCAATCGAGCGTGAACACAGAATCACCCGCAAGACTCTCGAAGTGCTGCTGCGTTACCGCCACCCGGTGACCATTATCACCAAGGGCTCGCTGATTCTTCGCGATCTGGACTTGCTGGCCGAACTCGCCGAGCAAAGGCTGGTGGCGGTGATGATCAGCCTGACCACGCTGGATGACGAACTCAAACGCATCCTCGAACCGCGCGCCGCGGCACCCAAGGCACGGCTGCGAGCGATCCGGGTGATGCGCGAAGCCGGGATTCCGGTGGGCGTTTTGTGCTCCCCGATGATTCCCATGATCAACGACAGCGAACTCGAAAGCCTGCTGACCGAAGCCCATGCGGCCGGCGCGCAAAGCGCGGCCTACATAATGTTGCGCCTGCCGCTGGAAGTGGCGCCGCTGTTCGAAGAGTGGCTGGCCGCCCACTATCCTCAGCGTGCAGCTCATGTATTGAGCCTGATCCGCCAAAGCCGTGGTGGTGAGCTCTACGACAGCCGGTTCGGTGCCAGAATGCGCGGTGAAGGGCCGTTTGCCGACCTGTTGGCGCAACGCTTCGCCAAAACCATCAAGCGCCTGGGGCTCAATCGTCGGGAAGGTTTCAATCTGGATTGCGAAGCCTTCTGTCCGCCGGGTCGCCAAATGTCGTTGATTTAAGGACAATTAGCCCTATGGTTGAGTAGAAAACGATACTCCGCATTTAGGCTGGTCACGTTTTTGGTGACCTGGAACACTCGTTCTAGAGCGTTTTATTCAGTTTGAGTTAAGTTTCAACAGCTACCTTGTTCATCGAGTGACTGATGGGTCTGGCTCTTCGACCTGGATGTTTTTTAAACAGCCACTGGCTTCATATCGGACAAAACGGGAAAATTCCCTGACTCCGCCAAAGAGGATGAATTATGAGTGACAAGGATAAACAGCCGTTGGCTGCGTCGGCTTCAGCCCAACCCGAGGCGGAAACCGCCGATGCAGCGCTGAAGCATATCGTTGACGGCTTTTTGCACTTTCATCACGAGATCTTTCCGCAGCAGGAAGAACTCTTCAAAAAACTCGCCACGGCCCAGCGGCCTCGGGCGATGTTCATCGCGTGCGCCGATTCGCGCATCGTTCCCGAACTGATTACCCAAAGCGCCCCCGGCGACTTGTTCGTCACCCGTAACGTCGGCAATGTCGTGCCGCCCTATGGGCAAATGAACGGCGGTGTTTCCACGGCCATCGAATACGCAGTGCTGGCTCTCGGCGTGCAGCACATCATCATCTGCGGACACTCCGACTGCGGCGCGATGCGCGCGGTACTCAACCCGCAGAGCCTGGAAAAGATGCCGACGGTCAAGGCCTGGTTGCGGCATGCCGAAGTGGCAAAAACCATGGTCCAGGACAACTGCAATTGCACTGATGAAAACGAAAGCATGCACATCCTCACTGAAGAGAATGTGATCGCTCAGTTACAGCATTTGCGCACGCATCCGTCGGTGGCCTCACGCATGGCCAACGGTCAGTTGTTTATCCATGGCTGGGTTTACAACATCGAAACCAGCGAAATCAATGCTTACGACGCGGATCAGGGGTGTTTCCTGCCGCTCGATGGCAGTCATCCGATTCCGGTGGCGACGCCCAAAGCGCGCTTCTAAATCCTCCGTATGGTTTAGCCGAGGCTGCTGATCTGGCAGCCTGGCTTTGCCATGCCTGAAGAAAACTTCGGGAGAGTCACCATGCGTGCTGCTCAATTAAAAGCTGTTCTGCCACGGGAGCTGCTGGCTTCGGTGGTTGTGTTTCTGGTCGCCCTGCCGTTGTGCATGGGTATCGCCATCGCCTCGGGGCTACCACCGGCCAAAGGCCTGATCACCGGCATCATCGGTGGTCTGGTGGTCGGCTGGCTTGCCGGGTCGCCGCTGCAAGTCAGCGGGCCGGCGGCGGGCCTGGCGGTATTGGTGTTCGAACTGGTGCGCCAGCATGGTATTGCCATGCTCGGGCCGATCCTGTTGCTGGCGGGTTTTCTGCAACTGGTGGCCGGGCGTTTGAAACTGGGTTGCTGGTTTCGGGTCACGGCGCCGGCAGTGGTGTACGGCATGCTCGCCGGGATTGGGGTACTGATCGTGCTGTCACAGGTGCATGTGATGCTTGATGCCGTGCCCAAGCCGTCGGGGCTGGATAACCTGGCGGCCTTCCCCGCTGCAGTGATTCAGGCTTTGCCGTCGTTTGGCTGGCAAGCGGGTTTGCTCGGGTTGTCGACCATCGCCGTGATGTGGCTGTGGGAAAAATTCCGTCCGCACTCCCTACGTTTCGTTCCTGGAGCATTACTGGGGGTCGGTCTGGCAACGATTGCCAGCCTGGTGCTCGCATTGCAGGTCAAACGTGTGGAAGTCCCGGCCAATCTCGCGGAAGCCATCGATTGGCTGCGCCCGGCGGACCTGCTCAACCTGGCAGACCCGGCCTTGCTGATCGCGGCCTTCGCCGTGGCCTTTATCGCCAGCGCCGAAACTCTGCTTTCGGCCGCTGCCGTGGATCGCATGCACAATGGCCAGCGCTCTGACTTCGACCGCGAATTATCGGCGCAAGGTGTGGGCAACATGCTGTGTGGTCTGCTCGGCGCGCTGCCAATGACCGGGGTGATCGTGCGCAGTTCGGCCAACGTCCAGGCCGGCGCCACCACCCGACTGTCGACGGTGTTTCATGGTCTGTGGTTGCTGGCTTTCGTGCTGCTGCTATCGAGTGTGCTGCAAAGCATTCCGGTGGCAAGTCTGGCAGGCGTCCTGGTTTACACCGGTTTCAAACTGGTGGACCTCAAGGCCTTTCGCGGTCTGGGTCGTTACGGCCGGATGCCGATGTTCACCTACGCGGCGACCGCATTGGCAATCATCTTCACCGACCTGCTGACCGGCGTGCTGATCGGCTTCGGCCTGACACTGGCCAAACTGGCCTGGAAGGCTTCGCGCCTGAAAATCAGCCTGATCGATCTGCCGGCGAACGGCGAGATGGAGCTGCGACTCGTGGGGGCGGCGACCTTCCTCAAGGTACCGGCGCTGACCCAAGTGCTGGGGAGCATTCCCGCAGGCACAACGGTGCATGTGCCACTCAATAACCTGAGCTACATCGATCACTCGTGTCTCGAGTTGCTGGAGGAGTGGGGTCGGGCCAATGCGGCCAAGGGTTCGAAGCTGCTGATTGAAGCGCGAGGGTTGAAGCGCAGGCTTGAAGGACGGTTACGTACTACCGCTGGCGTTGGCTAAACGGCGGGTTGAAGCAAGTCCTCCTGTAGGAGCGAGGCTTGCCCGCGAAGGCGTCCTCGAGTACGCCAAAAGCTTCGCGGGCAAGCCTCGCTCCTACAGGGGATGTATAGGCACTTATGCTGCTGGCTGATCCAGCTCAAGGCCCACGCCCAATTGGCGCGACAGGCACGGCCAGCGTTTCCACGCGGCGCCGGTGTCCGGGCTGTTGAGTTTCTCGCGGTAGGCCTCTACCGATTCCAGCGCGAAACTTTCATCGTTAAGCATCTCGTCCACAGCGTGATGCACCGCCTCATCCAGTTGATTGGCAAATTCTTCGCCGATCAGTTGGTGGGCAATCAGGTTGGCAACCGTCATGTCCAAGGGGATCAATGGCTGGCCAAAATGCTTGATGTACAGATCGTTGACCTCTTCGACCAACCGATGCGCCAGATAAGCTTCGTCCAGCAGGCCGTCCAGACCGATATGACCGGCCATGATCGCCGGTGGCTGGAGGAAGAACTGCTCGGCGATTTTCAATACCGGCTTGATCTGCGATTCAATGCCCGCTTCCCTGGCGACTTCATTGGCTGCATCCAGCAGGTCCGGCACTTGTTCTATATACGCGGCCACAAAACGCGTCATTACGCCATTGGCATCGACATCCGGCAATTGGATGGCGGAGTGAAGGTGCGGCAGTTGGGTTTCCAACTGACGAGTCAACAGGCCGGTCTCGGCCTCATGTTGTTGGGCTTTTTGGATCTGCTCGCGCAATGCGGCGGTGTTCATGAAAACTCCAGGAAACGAAGGCAATGAAATAGGGGAAGACATAACGTAGCTGGCTTATGAAAAAGCCTAAGACGTATTTGTCATAATTATTTCATCCTTGAGACGTCTACGTTATATCGATTTGCCACCACTCGTCTGCATCCTTCGCCATTCGTGACCCGGAACGCAAGGCCAACCTGTTTCAGTCGATTTACGCCATCGCATTGCGAGGTGGCAGTCGCTGTCTATACTCGGTTCTGAATGGAGTTAGCTGATGACGCCCGACTGCATATGCAGCAAGGCTCGGCGATTCAAGTTCGTAGTCTGAAAAAGCCGCTCCCTTGCCGCAGGTGAAAGCCGGCGGGATAAAAAGAACTATAAGGGGAACCCGCAATGATGCGACATCCACATGTCTGGATGGGCCTCCTGTTGTGGTCGATTTTCAGTCAGGCGCAAGCGGCCTGGACTGTGAATATGGCGCCTGGAGCGACTGAAATCAGTCACGCAGTATTCGATCTGCACATGATCATTTTCTGGATCTGTGTGGTGATTGGCGTCATCGTCTTCGGCGTCATGTTCTGGTCGATGATGGTCCACCGCCGCTCGACCGGGCAGGTGGCCGCCAAATTTCACGAAAACACGACCGTTGAAGTTCTATGGACCGTCGTGCCCCTGCTTATCCTGGTGGCCATGGCGGTTCCCGCAACCGCCACGCTGATCCAGATGTACGACAACACTGAGCCGGATATCGATATCCAGGTCACCGGTTATCAGTGGAAGTGGCACTACAAATACCTGGGTCAGGACGTCGAATTCTTCAGCAACCTGACCACCCCCGCCGATCAGATCCACAACAAGGAAACCAAGGGCGAGCATTACCTGTTGGAGGTCGACAAGCCGCTGGTGCTGCCGATCGGTGCCAAGGTGCGCTTTCTGGTGACTTCCGCCGACGTCATCCACTCCTGGTGGGTGCCGGCCTTCGCGGTCAAGCGCGATGCGATTCCAGGCTTCGTCAATGAATCCTGGACCCGGGTCGAAAAGCCCGGCATCTACCGTGGCCAGTGCGCCGAGCTGTGCGGCAAGGACCATGGCTTCATGCCGATCGTGGTCGAGGTCAAGGAAAAGGTCGATTACGAAACCTGGCTGGGCGAGCGCAAGGCGGAAGCTGCGCAACTCAAAGAGCTGACCAGCAAGGAATGGACCCTCGATGAGCTCAAGGAGCGTGGCGACAAGGTCTATCACACCGCTTGCGTGGCCTGTCACCAGGCCGAAGGTCAGGGTCTGCCGCCGATGTTCCCGGCACTCAAGGGCTCGAAAATCGCCACCGGACCTATCAAGGATCACCTGAACATCGTCTTCCACGGCAAACCCGGCACCTCCATGGCGGCGTTCGGCAAACAACTGTCGGAAGTCGATATCGCAGCCGTTGTGACTTACGAACGTAACGCCTGGGGCAACAACAAAGGCGACATGGTCACCCCTAAAGAAGTGCTGGAGCTGAAACAGGCGGAAAGCAAATGACCCGGTTTATTGCGTACGTAAGGAACCGCTCGGGGCATGACGCCCCGGCCCGCCCAGCCCATCCGTTTGCAGGAGACAGGACATGACTGCTGTAGTCGATGACCATGTTCATACCGGCACCGCCCACGCCCACGGCCCCGCCAAAGGCCTGATGCGCTGGGTGCTGACCACCAACCACAAGGATATCGGCACGCTGTACTTGTGGTTTGCGTTTTCCATGTTCCTGCTGGGCGGCTCGTTCGCCATGGTGATCCGCGCCGAACTGTTCCAGCCGGGACTGCAAATCGTCCAGCCGGAATTCTTCAACCAGATGACCACCATGCACGGCCTGGTGATGGTGTTCGGTGCGGTGATGCCGGCCTTCGTCGGCCTCGCCAACTGGATGATCCCGTTGATGATCGGCGCGCCGGACATGGCGCTGCCGCGGATGAACAACTTCAGCTTCTGGCTGTTGCCGGCAGCGTTCCTGCTGTTGGTATCGACCCTGTTCACCCCCGGCGGCGGGCCGAACTTCGGCTGGACCTTTTATGCACCCTTGTCGACGACCTACGCGCCGGAAAGCGTGACGTTCTTCATCTTCGCCATCCACTTGATGGGGATCAGTTCGATCATGGGGGCGATCAACGTGATCGCGACCATCCTCAATCTGCGCGCCCCCGGCATGACGTTGATGAAAATGCCATTGTTTGTCTGGACCTGGCTGATCACCGCGTTCCTGCTGATCGCAGTAATGCCCGTGCTGGCCGGCTGCGTGACCATGATGCTGATGGACATCCACTTCGGTACCAGTTTCTTCAGTGCCGCCGGTGGCGGAGACCCGGTGTTGTTCCAGCATGTGTTCTGGTTCTTCGGTCATCCCGAGGTGTACATCATGATCCTGCCGGCCTTCGGTGCCGTCAGCTCGATCATTCCGGCCTTTGCGCGCAAACCATTATTTGGCTACACCTCGATGGTCTACGCCACGGCGAGTATTGCGTTCCTGTCGTTCATCGTCTGGGCGCACCACATGTTCGTGGTCGGCATTCCGCTGGTGGGCGAATTGTTCTTCATGTACGCCACGCTGTTGATCGCGGTGCCCACCGGAGTCAAGGTGTTCAACTGGGCCAGCACCATGTGGCAAGGCTCGCTGACCTTCGAGACGCCGATGCTGTTCGCCGTGGCGTTCGTCATTCTGTTCTCCATTGGCGGGTTCTCCGGGTTGATGCTGGCCATTGCCCCGGCGGACTTCCAGTACCAGGACACCTACTTCGTGGTCGCGCACTTCCACTATGTGCTAGTGCCGGGGGCGATCTTCGGGATCTTCGCCTCGGCCTACTACTGGATGCCGAAATGGACTGGCCACATGTACGACGAAACCCTCGGCAAGCTGCACTTCTGGCTCTCGTTCATCGGCATGAACCTGGCGTTCTTCCCGATGCACTTCGTGGGCCTGGCGGGCATGCCGCGGCGGATTCCGGACTACAGCCTGCAGTTCGCCGACTTCAACATGGTGTCGTCGATCGGTGCGTTCATGTTTGGGGCCACGCAGATCTTCTTCCTGTTCATCGTGATCAAGACCATTCGTGGCGGCGAGCCGGCACCGGCCAAGCCATGGGATGGCGCCGAAGGCCTGGAATGGAGCATTCCGTCGCCGGCGCCGTATCACACCTTTACCACGCCGCCGGAAGTGAAATGAACGCACTAGCCTTTGTGGGAGCGGGCTTGCTCGCGAAGCAGGCGCCGCGGTCTGGTAGACGGACCGCATCATCGTTCTTCGCGAGCAAGCCTCCCACAGAGCTCAATGTGGAGGGCTTGCACCGTGGCTGATTCGATTTCGATGAAGAAACTAGTCACCCGCCTGTTGCTGGTGGTGGTGGCGATGTTTGTCTTCGGCTTTGCCCTGGTGCCGATCTACGACGTGATGTGCCAGGCGTTCGGCATCAATGGCAAAACCTCCGGGCAGTATGAAGGCGAGCAAACGGTCGACGCCTCGCGGCAGGTGCGTGTGCAGTTTCTGTCGACCAACGCCGCCGACATGGCCTGGGATTTCTATCCCAAGAGTGATGAGCTGACCGCTCACCCGGGGGCAGTGAACGAGATGATTTTTATCGCCCACAACCCGACTGATCGCCCGATGAGCGCTCAGGCGGTACCGAGCATCGCGCCCAGCAACGCAGCCGCGTACTTCCACAAGACCGAATGTTTCTGCTTTACCCAGCAAGTGCTGCAGCCCGGTCAGCGAATCGAGATGCCGGTACGGTTCATCGTTGACCGCGACATGCCCAAGGAAGTGAAGCACCTGACGCTGTCCTACACGCTGTTCGATATCACCGCACGTCATCCGCCCGTGGCTGTTGCAGCAAGCACCGGCGGCTAGGCGTTAAAGCGTGCCCGATAAGGAGAACAATAAATGGCAACTCATGAACATTATTACGTTCCAGCCCAGAGCAAATGGCCGATTATCGCCACGTTCGGGATGCTGATCACCGTGTTCGGCCTGGGCACCTGGTTCAACGACCTGAAGGCTGCGCGTCCGGAATCCCATGGCCCATTGATCTTTTTCGTCGGCAGCCTGCTGCTGGCCTACATGCTGTTCGGCTGGTTCGGTACGGTGATCAAGGAAAGTCGCCAAGGGTTGTACAGCGCACAGATGGACCGCTCGTTTCGCTGGGGCATGAGCTGGTTCATTTTCTCGGAGGTGATGTTCTTCATCGCCTTTTTCGGTGCGCTGTTTTACGTGCGCAACATCACGGGCCCGGCACTGGGCGGTGAAGGCACCAAAGGCATCACTCACATGCTGTGGCCAACGTTTGAATTCACCTGGCCGCTGCTGAACAACCCGGACCCGAAACTCTTTCCTCCACCCAAGGAAGTCATCAGCCCCTGGGGCCTGCCGCTGCTCAATACCGTGCTGCTGGTGAGTTCCAGTGTCACCGTGACCATTGCTCACCATGCCTTGAAAAAAGGCCACCGTGGCGCACTGAAAATCTGGCTGGTACTGACGGTGTTGCTCGGTTGCGCGTTCCTCGGTTTCCAGGCCGAAGAATACCTGCACGCCTATCACGAACTGGGCCTGACTCTGGGCTCCGGCATCTACGGTGCAACGTTCTTCATGCTCACCGGCTTCCACGGCGCCCACGTGACCATGGGCACCATCATTCTGTTCGTGATGCTGATGCGGGTCATGCGCGGGCACTTCGATGCCGACCATCAATTCGGCTTCGAGGCGGCGAGCTGGTACTGGCACTTCGTGGACGTGGTGTGGATCGGTCTGTTCGTTTTCGTCTATGTGCTTTAGAGAGCAGCTTCAAGCCGCAAGCTTGAAGCTTGAAGCTGCGCGCTTTGCGCGCGCTACCAAGGCACGTGAGACACCAACTGGCCGCTGAAAAAACCCCAGGCGATCAAGCCGACAGTGGTGGCGGCCAGTGCAACACGAACACTCAAGGCGATGACCAGGCGATTCGAGTGGCTGTCGTCCTTGACCAGAAAAAACAGGCCGCTGAACAGGCTGACGACCGTGGCAATCAGCATCAGGACGATGGCTGCTTTGAGCATGGTGACACTCCGGGGGACAGGCGATGCATTTGAGTATAGCTATCGCGATTACCGACTTTCTGGCGACGCCATGAAACGCTTCCGGCCGGGCCTCGTGCCGACCCTGGTGGTCGCGATGCTGCTGCCTTTGCTGGTGTCACTCGGTTTCTGGCAGTTGAGCCGGGGCGCGGAGAAAAGTGCGCTACTGCAAAGCTACGCCGAACGCCGGGCGGCCGAACCGATGGCCAGCACTGAACTGCAACACACCGAAGATCCGGCCTTCCGCCGGGTTCGCCTGCACGGCCAGTTCGATGCCGAACACAGCCTGCTGCTGGACAACCGTCAGCGTGACGGCAAGGTCGGGGTCGAGCTGCTGCAACCGTTTCAGGATCAGGCGACCGGGCTCTGGCTGCTGATCAATCGCGGCTGGCTGCCGTGGCCGGATCGGCGCACACCACCGTCATTCACCACACCGACTCAAGCATTGAGCCTCGACGCCTGGGTCTACGTCTCCCCCGGCGCAACGTTCCAGTTGCACGCCGACCCAGATGCCACGACCTGGCCACAACTGGTCACCGCCATTGAACCGGCCAGGCTCTGGGCAGCGCTTGACCGTGACGGTTATGCCTACGAATTACGCGCGCAAAGCGGTCCTGCGACCTACCAGGCCGATTGGCCAGTGGTGGCCATGGGGCCGGAAAAACACTTGGCTTATGCCGTGCAGTGGTTTGCCCTGTCGATCGCCCTGCTCGGCCTTTACCTCTATCTCGGTTGGCACAACGCAAAGGAGAAAAATAATGGGAGCGGCCATGAATCCACCCGGCATGTCTGAGGCGAAAACGCCGGTAAATCGGCGGCGCGGGCGCTTGCAGTTGTTACTGATCCTGTTGGGAGTGGTGGGTCCGATGATCCTCGCCACCGGCATGTACAAATTGCAGTTTTGGGTGCCGGAGGGCCGCAGTTATCACGGCGAACTGATTGGCAACGGCCAGACCCGCGCCGACATCGGCGTACAGGCGCAAGAAGACCGCTGGCAGTTGCTGGTGACAGCGCCCAAGGACTGTTCGGTGGACTGCCAGCAGTTGGTGTATCTGGCGCGTCAGATCCAGATCGGCCTCGGTCGCGAGGCCTCCCGCGCCAGCCATGCGCTGGCCATCGCACAGCCGCTGAACAGCGATTACGAGACTAAACTTCAACGTGAATATCCGCAGCTGCAACGTTATTCACTGGACCCGCCGACCTACATCAAAGGAGCTCGGAGCAATGACACGCCGCACCTGTGGATCATCGACCCTCACGGCAACCTGGTGCTGCGCTACGACCCGACGGTGAAGGGCAAGGACCTGCTCAACGACCTGCGCCATTTGCTGAAACTGTCGAACATCGGATAAGGGCATCGTCATGGCCAAACCTGGATTTCGCCTCGCGCTGTTTGCCACCTTGCTGGCACTGATTGTGGTGTTGCTCGGCGCCTACACGCGCCTGACCCACGCTGGCCTCGGCTGTCCGGATTGGCCCGGCTGCTACGGCTTTATCAGCGTGCCGAACAGCGAAGCCCAACTGGCCCATGCCGAATTGCATTTTCCCGACGCGCCGGTAGAAGCCAACAAAGGCTGGAACGAGATGCTCCATCGCTACTTCGCCGGCACATTGGGGCTGCTGATCGCGGTGCTGGCGGGCCGCGCCTGGACCCATCGTCATCACCCGGGGCAGCCAGTGAAATTACCGTTGTTTGTGCTCGCGGTAGTGTTCGCCCAAGCGGCGTTCGGCATGTGGACGGTGACGCTCAAGCTCTGGCCGCAAGTGGTCACCGGGCATTTGCTCGGCGGCTTTGCGACGTTGAGTCTGTTATTTCTGCTGACCTTGCGCCTGTCTGGCGTGTTGCCGGCGCTGACCGTGCCACGGCGTTTGCAGCACTGGGCGACCGCCGGGTTGCTGCTGGTGATCCTGCAAATTGCCCTTGGTGGCTGGGTCAGCTCCAATTACGCGGCGGTGGCCTGCATCGACTTTCCGACCTGCCACGGGCAATGGCTGCCACCGGCGGATTTCGCCAACGGCTTTCATCTGACCCAGCACATCGGCCCCAATTACCTCGGCGGGCAACTGGACAGCGATGCCCGCACCGCGATTCACCTGACTCACCGCATCGGCGCGTTACTGGTCACCCTCGTTCTGCTCGGTCTGGCCTGGCAATTGAAGGTCGTCGGCATGACGCGCCTGGCCGCCATGGTGCTGATCGCCCTTGCCACACAAATCACCTTGGGCATCAGCAACGTGGTGTTTCACTTGCCGCTGCCCGTGGCCGTCGCCCACAACGCTGGTGGCGCAGCGCTGCTGCTAACGATGGTGCTGGTCAATTATCACGCGCGAACCAGCCTGGTTCGGGTTAAGCAGCCGACACGCTGGCGCTTCAGCCCGCGTAAACATTCAGCCGGGCCCATAACAATAAAAGGAGAGATGCCATGGCGATTCTGATCGGCGAACGTCACAGTCAGGCAATCTGGCGCGATTACCTGGAGCTGACCAAGCCGAAAGTGGTGGTGCTGATGCTCATCACCTCGCTGGTCGGCATGTTCCTCGCGACCCGCGCCGGGGTGCCATGGACGGTGCTGGTGTTCGGCAATCTGGGGATCGCCTTGTGTGCCGGCGGTGCGGCGGCGGTCAACCATGTGGTGGACCGGCGCATCGACGCGGTCATGGCCCGAACTCACAAACGGCCCTTGGCCGAAGGTCGGGTTTCTCCAACCGCTGCGCTGACTTTCGCTCTGGTGCTGGCGGTGCTCGGCCAAGCTCTGCTGCTGGCCTTCACCAACCCGTTGACGGCATGGCTGACCCTCGCGTCCTTGCTCGGTTATGCGGTGGTTTACACCGGTTTCCTGAAACGCGCGACGCCGCAGAACATCGTCATCGGCGGCCTCGCTGGTGCGGCCCCGCCGCTGCTCGGCTGGACCGCCGCCACCGGTCATGTCAGCGCCGAACCGTTGCTGCTGGTGCTGATCATCTTCGCCTGGACCCCGCCGCACTTCTGGGCACTGGCGATTCATCGCAAAGAGGAATACGCCAAGGCAGACATCCCGATGCTGCCGGTGACCCATGGCGAGCACTACACCAAAGTCCACATCCTGCTTTATACCTTTGCGCTACTGGCCGTCAGCCTGATGCCCTACGTGATCCACATGAGCGGCGTGCTCTACCTGATCTGTGCCCTCGTCTTGGGTGCGAGGTTTCTGCAATGGGCCGTGGTGCTGTACCGTGGCACTCGGCCGCACGCGGCGATCAACACGTTCAAGTACTCTATTTACTACTTGTTCCTGCTGTTTATCGCGCTGCTCGTAGACCACTACTTACTGTTGAACCTATGACTCGAACCCAGAAAACCGTCTTCATTCTCGTCGCCTTGATCGCGCTGATCCTGGGCCTGACCATCAATAAAGTACTGACCGGAAAAAACCAGGGCGACCCGACGGCACTGATCGATGCGGGGATCATCCTGTTGCCTCAAAGCCGCAACCTGCCGGGCGTGAAGATGACCGATCAGGACGGTAAGCCAGTGGCGGTCAACGAGCTGAAAGGCAAGTGGAGCTTGCTGTTCTTCGGCTACACCTTCTGCCCGGACATCTGCCCGACCACCCTCGCCCAGCTGCGGCAAATCAAAAGCGAACTGCCGGCCGATGCGGTGGACAAGTTGCAGATCGTTCTGGTCAGCGTCGACCCGAACCGCGATACGCCCAAGCAACTCAAGCAGTACCTGGGCTACTTCGATCCGCAGTTCATCGGGCTGACTGCGTCCTCGGTCGAAGACCTGCAGAAACTGGCCAATGCGGTGAGTATTCCGTTTATTCCGGCAGACACCAGCAAGCCTAATTACACGGTTGATCACAGCGGCAACCTGGCGGTGATCGGGCCGGACGGGACGCAGCGCGGGTTCATTCGTGCACCGTTGAATAACCAGAAACTGGTGGCGCAGTTGCCGGTAATGCTCCAGCGCGAATAACCAACCCCATTCCCCTGTAGGAGCCAGGCTTGCCGGCGAAGGCGTCCGTAAGATCGCCTTCGCCGGCAAGCCTGGCTCCTAC
>NZ_JAMYDU010000035.1 GCF_024138395.1 Pseudomonas mandelii | reverse complement strand
TAGCTATGGAGCAAAAAGCGGCATAAACACCGTAACCGGTGTCCGGGATTACTTGACCAGATCAGCCTCGCTCCTACTGGATTTGCGCAGATACATCGATCGCGATTGAAACTGTAGGAGCGAGGCTTGCCCGCGAAGGCGATCTAACGGTTAAAAGCCCACATTCATTGGCCGAAACCCTGTAACTAGGGGTTTTCCCTATACTGCGCCCCCCCTGCACCTACGGCATTTGCGCCTTGAACGCGGCACTTTAATCCTGCACCATTCCGCCCCTGCTTTTTCAAAGGACGGAACTCAAGGCATGCTGGACGCAAACGCAACCCATATCTCCCTTACGCTCGAAGGCGTTTCCGTCGACCTGCAGGTGCTCAGCTTCGTCGGCCGCGAAGCCCTCAACCAGCCGTTCTGTTTCGACATCGAACTGGTCAGCGCCCGTCCCGACCTGAAACTCGAAGAGCTGTTGCACAAGCCCGGTTGCCTGACCTTCGGCGCCACCGGCCAGGGCAAAATCCATGGCTTGGTCTATCGCATCGAGCAAGGCGATTCCGGCAAAAGCCTGACGCGCTACAGCATCAGCCTGGTGCCGCAACTGGCCTACCTGCGACACAACCACGACCAACAGATTTTCCAGCAGTTGAGCGTGCCGAAGATCATCGCCCAGGTGCTCGAAGCCCGGGGCATTCTGGCCGACGCCTACAGCTTCCAGCTCGGCGCGATCTATCCCGAGCGCGTGTACTGCGTGCAGTATGACGAATCCGACCTGCACTTCATCCAGCGCCTGTGCGAAGAGGAAGGCATTCACTTCCACTTCCAGCACTCGGCCAACGGCCACAAACTGGTGTTCGGCGATGACCAGACAGTGTTCCGCAAACTGGCGCCGGTGCCCTACCAGCAAGACTCCGGCATGGCCGCCGAGAAACCGGTGATCAAGCGCTTCAACCTGCGCCTGGAAACCCGCACCACCCGCGTCAGCCGCCGCGACTACGACTTCGAAAAACCACGGCTGCTGCCTGAAGGCGCGGCCAAAAGCGCATTCGCCCCGGACCTCGAAGACTACGACTACCCCGGCCGCTTCACCGACCGCGCGCGCGGCAAGCAACTGGCGACCCGTGCCCTGGAACGCCATCGCAGCGACTACCAACTCGCCGAAGGCAAAGGCGACGAACCGACCCTGGTCAGCGGCCACTTCATGGCCCTGAGCGAACACCCGCGCGCCGAATGGAACGACCTCTGGCTTCTGCTGGAAATCGTCCACGAAGGCAAACAGCCGCAAGTGCTCGGCGAGAACATCACCAGCGACGTCACCCATAACAAGGACGACTTTCACCAGGGCTACCGCAACCGCTTCCTCGCCACGCCGTGGGCCGCGCATTACCGGCCCGCCCTGGAACACCCGAAACCCAAAGTGCTGGGCAGCCAGACCGCCATCGTCACCGGCCCGCCGGGCGAAGAAATCCACTGCGACGAATACGGCCGGGTCAAGGTGCAGTTTTTCTGGGACCGCGAAGGTCAGTCCGATGACAAAACCAGCTGCTGGCTGCGCGTCGCCACCGGCTGGGCCGGCAACGCCTACGGCGGCATCGCCATCCCGCGGGTCGGCATGGAAGTACTCGTCACCTTCCTCGAAGGCGACCCCGACCAGCCACTGATCACCGGCTGCCTGTACCACAAGGAAAACGTCGTCCCTTACGACCTGCCGGCGAACAAGACCCGCAGCACCTTCAAAACCCTCAGTTCCCCGGGCGGCAAAGGCTACAACGAGTTTCGCATCGAAGACAAAAAAGGCGCGGAGCAAATCTACCTGCACGCCCAGCGCGACTGGGATGAAAACATCGAGCACGACCAGAAGATTCGCATCGGTAATGAGCGGCATGACACCGTTGAAGCGAATGTTTTTAGTGAGTTCAAGGTGGAAGAGCATCGCCTTACTCATCTCGATCGCAAGACCGAAGCGCGGGCGGATGATCACCTCACCGTTGGCGTGACTCAGCATTTGAAGGTGGGGACGGCGAAGTTTGTCGAGGCGGGGCAAGAGATTCACTACCACGCCGGGGAGAAGGTGGTGGTTGAGGGTGGGATGGAGCTGACGGCCAAGGCTGGTGGCAGCTTTGTGAAGATTGATGCGGGTGGTGTGACGATTAGTGGGGCGGAGGTCAAGACCAACTCGGGCGGTGGGCCGGGGGCCGGCACTGGGATTGGCATCCTCGACCCGCTGACTCCTGTCATTGCCGATCAAGCTCGTGCAGGTAGCTTGCTCAAGTCGAAAGTTAGTGAACGATACGACGAACAACTTAAATTCGTTACGCGCCGTGGGCAACCTGTGAAATCTGTAAAAACAGCTTTGATTGTGCCGTCCGAAACAGCACCGCAAATATCGAAAAGCGACGCTAACGGCCTCCACCCTCGCGTGCAAACAGACGCCGAAGAACCGGTAAAAGCCCACCTGGTGTGGGATGAATTGATTGTGCCTTCTGGTGCAGATGACTATGAGGCGAGCAGAAAGAAATGAGTGCTCAACCAATTACGACCTTTAAAACCAATGACAAAGAATGCTCTGTCCACGAAGTCGTCTTGGGCTGCGATAAGCTGTGGGCTATGGGGCAAGAAGAAGCCATACGCCGCTTAAGCAAAAAACGCTCATCGGGCTCGAACAAGTACGAACTGATTTCGGACTTTAGCGCTCGCGCCGCGAGGATTGCCGCCGCTTACGCCAGTTTCTATCTTGAACAGGGCGAAGATGGAAAACCGGAACTCAAGGGCCGTTTCTATTGGATGGGCCTTGCGGCATTTGCCAGCAAGCAAGTGAAATGCGGTCTGGACTTTATTCCGAATGATCCTTATCTGGCACTGACGCCCCCTGTAGTGCAACCACCACTACGCATTGGTAAAAGCGCACTGGGAAAAGGCAATTTTTGGTTGTTTCAGGACATCTTTGTCTGGCATTGGTTTTACAGTAAATATAAAGAACAGTTCGATGAGTGTGCGCCTGAGCGTAATGCGCGTAGTTGCGAGGGACAGATCAAGACCAACATTGATAGCTTGCCTTGGGCTGATGAGGCGCTTGCTACGCTTGGCAATTTGCATGTTACGGATGATGTAAAAAAAGGTTTTGAAGCCATCAGCTTATTCGAGGGCTTACCCGATAGCCCGGATCGAAGAGATGCGCAACTAGCTTCCCTCATAGCAATTGCAGATCACGAACAACGAAAAATCCTACAGCCGTTAATTTATGAAAACAAACCGTTTAGGGCAACATTAAAAGTCCAGGCGGGTTTCGAATGGGCTCCCTTTGTCCCGGTAAGAGTTGCAGCATTTAGCACGGCATGTGACGTAAAAAACCCAGAGCTCAGGGTGCAGATGTCGGAAGGCAATTTATATGACGAAAGTGATCGAATGAAATTCATCGGCGCCATCGCAAAGCAATACCATAAGCTGATGGGAACACGAAAAGGCTACATGGAAGCCGAGATACGCACTATCTCAACCTGGGCAAGCGCGCAATGAAACTTTACTGGATAGTCACCTCTTTCGTTATTCTTACTGCATGCAGTGACAGTGAATCAAATATGAAAAACAAAATAGCACCTATTGAAATAACCCTTCATGCTCCCATACAGAATATTTTAGATAGCAGCACGACTGAATTCTCCCAAGAGTGCATGAAGGACTTGGAACTATGCTGGTATAAAATAGACAGATCAGCAAATGACCAAAATCTCCCTGATGTCTTAGTAAAAAATGCTACCAGCACGATCGACATCGAAAAAGCGACAAATATTACAATAGCAATTGACGAAAGAGTCGGAAATAGCATAGAGAACATAGACATCACTCTAAGAGGCCTTCCGGATAACAGCACCCACGAACAATACAGAGACTTTATTTTTCAATTAATTAAAAACATAAAGTCATCTGGCTGGAAACGTTACTATTTTCCTAGTGCACCGCGCATCTCGGGATCACAAGCAGCAAAGATTGATACTCCCGACAAGGTACTGGGACATTACACATCGAGTCATCCTTGGTTAGATCCCGATTTCCTAACGGATATCGACCACTGGCTGAAAATTAGTCCCTTTTACAACTGGTACTTCTACAACGAAGGGGCATATCTGCATCTGAAGGCTTGGCGCCACGATTCCAAAGACAACCCGACTAAAACAGGCACCTATCTGATCACCATGGAATTCATGACCGAGAGGGAGTATTGGGTATCAGGATTTAGTGAAGATAAGGATAAAGCTCGATGGACAGAGCTGCTGCCAGCGCGCTTGAAAAGCTATCAAGAAACACGTCGCATCATAGAAGAAAAGGCTCGTGCCAAGGGCATAGAAATAGATGAATCCTATCAGGACCCACCCATTCACGCGCTGAAATGATAAATGATTCAGATACAGACGCGCCCCCACATCGCCCACACAAGTCTAATGAGATAACACTTTTTAATAAACAAACCAGCGGCTCACTGTCGCTGGTTTGTTTGTAAATATCTGGCGATAAACAGGCACTTTCCAGCCCATCATCCGCTGCTGCGCAACCTGCAACAGAGCCAACAAATAAAGCGCTTGAGCAAAGTTCGGCCCGCCCCAGCTCAATGCAAATATTAGGAATGAAATGAAATTCATTCATTTGGGCATAGTAGTCCTACTTGCAACCAGCCCTGTTTTTGCACAATCGCCCAAGCCAATTATTAGCTGTCTTTTGTCGGACGGAACACGGGCATCATTGGTAGCTGAATTATCTGCAGACGGTAAACGTCTATTTGTGAATCTCGACAAAAAGACACAGCCCGCGTTCACCGATATGCCCGACACTGATTTTTTCGGGGTAGTGATCATGGCGAAGTGCGCCCCCTCCAGTTTGATATTTGCGCTCAACTATGGCTCGCCATATTTGAAAGGTGTTGTTTTACGCAAAACCCTCTCAGTCATTCCATCGAACGAATCGATTTTGCAGAGAAGTCCCTGCCCCGCTGTCTTTATCGTGGGCAAGAGCAAATGCGGCTGGTGATTCCAAATATCGGGAACGAGGTCTCTGGAAAATTTCTGGTCTATGACTATTTCGCAGGAAAAGGGCAATCAGAGGAGGCAGGTAGTGTTGATGTTCGGCCAGACACCCATGGGTTCAAGGTTTTACGCCTGAAATGAACGTTTCATCCCATCGACTGCCGTCGGATATCTAGCTTCAAAGCCTACCCCACAGGAGGCAGGCTTGTTTTTGAAGGTGCAGCGTCAGATCGGCGCTTTCCACCCCATCATCCGCTGCTGAGCAACCGTCAACAGATCGCAACCATCCTGAGTCAGCAGATAAAGCGCATGGGTAATGTGCGGAATGTCCTGAACATCGCCATGCTTGAAGCATAGGCAGTGGAGCGTTTCAAGTAACTGGCTGGAGGCTCGGATGCGCTGCAACGCGGCTTCGAGAATATCTTGGGGATTGGCTTCTGTGTCGATCACCAAGGGATTTGAGTCGGTAATGCTGCTTTTAATTGAACGATAACGATCTGGAAACGGATCTAAAGTTTGCATAGTGATTACTCGATTGTTTGTAAGTAACCGCCAGCACCGTGACCAAACGATGGAGGCGGACTGTGTACAGGCTTGGTCAACCGATAACAACCAACCGGCTCGCCCGAAGGCGTCCCGCACACAGCCGCCATAGAACGCACTGCGAGGACAAAGATGTCCGCAGGGCGAATGATGGCACATATGTGCGTTGTTATCAGGTGACCAAACCTGTTCGCTGATTTTGCAGCGATGCCAAACAGTAATCGCTACAAGTCAAGCGCCGAAAGACGACAAGGCATCCAAGCGTGTAGGAACGAGCCGAAGCTCCCTCAGTTTTTTTACCTACATGAAACCTCTGTCAGAAACTCCTCACGACAGGCGGCATGCAACCGGGTTAACCATCGCTTAACCCCACGGTCCAAAGCTTTACTGGACCGCACGCCCTCAGCCCCGTCTGACGCCCAGTGCGGCAGGTTCGACGTTCTTCAGTCGAACTGACGTCCCTCTGCACTGGAGACCCACCATGAACATGCAAACACTACTGATAACCACCGCCCTCGCCTGCACCGCGTTCGCAGGTTTCGCTCAGGCCAACGAGACGCCGTCGTCCCAGGCCGTGCCCTATCGCTACGGCATGCCGCTGCATGTGGGCAAGGTGATTTCCATGACCGAGCCGTCGACGCTGGACTGCAAAGTGGTCACGGCCAACATGAAATACATCGATAGCGTCTCGGGCAAGCCTGCGGAAATCACCTACCAAAAATTTTCTGACGCGTGCAATTATCAGAACTGACAGAAGGTTCTGATTCGGCACTGGGCGGTAGGCCTGTGAGGGGGCCGACGCTATGCTTCGGCGTCTCCCTCACTGCCGAAAGTCATGCCGGGCCGGGTATTTTGCTGGCGATACTGGTGGAGTTGGCACTGGGCCTGGGGTTTATCCAGACCCGGCGTGTGTTGGTCGAACTGGGTGAAACGGCCGGTTAATGGGCTTTTGACGTCGGGTGCAACAGCTGGCTATGCCGGTTGTGCTCAAGGTCGGTGCGTAACTCGGCGATCAGATTGTTGATCTCCCTACATCCATTGAGGCGTTGAGCATCTATGCCGGTGACGCACAGGTCGAGATGGTCAGTCTCGACGTCTGAATACACCTTGACGGTCATCGACAGGTCCGGCGACAGCGTGCATTGGCAGCGTTTCGGGAGAAAACTGCTTTCAACGATATTGCGTAGTTCCAAGGCAGAAAGAAACATGGCCACCCTCTCGGTTTGTGAGATTGCCAATCAAAAATCAATGTCGGTCGGAGCTCGAATCGCCCGTTGTATTTCTTCCTTGGGGAACCTCATTGTTTCAGCGTCCCAACCGTCTTCTTGTTTCAGCGCTGACTCAGTAAGGATCGTGGCCAGCTCAAGACAGCTTTAGCATAAAACATGCCCGAGATTTCGCTCTGCGCCTCGTCGGCAAATCAAGGATTTGGGAGAAATGGCAATACATCGCGTCATGCAAAATGCAAGAAAGGGCTGTTTCAAGGCCTGCATTTTGCAAACACCCCGATGGCGGGTTTGCATTGGGTGAGGACGGCAGTGAGAATACGGCCCATTCATTCAGTATCCGCTGACCCCACACACACGCAAGGAGGCATTATGGGTGCTTTGCCGCTTAACAGGACCGTCGGGCTGATAATTGCCGTTTTGTCGTCCGTAGCCCACGCCGCAACCCTGGAAGACGTCGCGCCGTATCCCAAGCCTGAGAGCGGCTTTACCCGCCAGGTCATTCATCTCACCCCGCACCAACAGGAAGAGGGTTATGAAATCGAGATTCTGGCCGGCAAGACCCTGACCGTCGACTGCAACCGTCAGCGCCTGGGCGGCATGCTTGAGGAAAAGAACCTTGAAGGGTGGGGTTACCCGTATTACCGGCTGGAAAACGTCATCGGCCCAATGAGTACGCGGATGGCGTGCCCGGGCGGCAAGAGCAAAAAGGACTTCGTGCCGGTTGTCGGTGACGGTTTCAGGCTGCGTTACAACAGCAAGCTGCCGATCGTGCTCTACGTGCCCAAGGACGTCGAAGTGCGCTACCGGATCTGGTCGGCGTCGAGCCATGTCGAGAAAGCCGTTCAGGAATAACCGGCCCAGCCCTCACGCCGACACGCCGCTCAACGCGGCACGCTCGGCCACATGCCGCAAACTGTCGAAATTGATGTTCGCGCCGGAGTCGATGGCCACCAGGGTCCGCCCCCTGGCACCGGTGCGTGCCACGTATTGCTTGATCCCGGCCACGGCCAAGGCGCCCGAAGGTTCGGTGATCGAGCGGGTATCGTCGTAGATATTCTTGATGGCGGCGCAGAGTTCGTCGTTGCTGACGGTCATGACCTCATCGACGCAAAACCGGCAGACCTCAAAACCATGAGCGCCGATTTCAGCGACAGCCACGCCATCGGCGAAGGTGCCGACGGTTGGCAGCACGACCCGTTCGCCAGCCTGCAATGCAGCCTGTAAACAAGCGGAGTGTTCCGATTCAACGCCGATGATGCGGACTTCAGGACGCAGGTATTTGACATACGCGGCGATACCGGCGATCAAGCCACCGCCGCCCACCGGAACGAAGATCGCGTCCAGCGGCCCTTGGTGTTGGCGGAGGATTTCCATGGCGACGGTGCCCTGCCCCGCGATCACGTCCGGGTCGTCGAAGGGCGAGACAAAGGTGCGACCGGTTGTCCGTGCGAGGTTCAGCGCATATTCCAGGGCAAACGGAAAACTCTCGCCGTGCAACACCGCATCGGCACCCCGGCTGCGAACCCCGAGTACTTTCAATTCCGGTGTCGTGCAGGGCATGACAATGGTGGCGGCAATCCCCAACTCCCGGGCCGCCAACGCTACGCCTTGGGCATGATTGCCCGCCGAGGCGGTGATCACGCCACGGGCCTTCTGTTCGTCGTTCAGGTTCACCAGTTTGTTGTAGGCGCCACGAATCTTGAAGGAAAACGTCGGTTGCAAGTCTTCGCGCTTGAGCAGGATCTGATTGCCCAACGCCTCGGACAAGGCCGGAGCCGCTTGCAACGGCGTGCGCACGGCGAGTTCGTAAACCGGCGCGGCGAGGATTTTTTTCACGTAGTGCTCAAGCAAGCTCTGCTGGGCGGGGGTGCTGCTCATGGTCGTCTCCTTTACGGTATCCGGTTTATGCGGTCGGTGTAGGAGCTGCCGCAGGCTGCGATCTTTGCTTTTGAAGATCAAAAGATCGCAGCCTGCGGCAGCTCCTACGCGGGTTGCATGTGCCCGGTAAGCTCAGAACCCAAGAGACAGAAAGTAAAAACCCGCCTCTAGGGCGGGTTGGGTGCTGCAGTCATGAGCTAGCCCGCCAGATAAGGAATGGCGGTAATAATGCTTGGCTGGCAGCGCAATACGGTGGAAGTCATGGCTGGAAATTAGCCGGACGCTGATGGCAAGTCAATAGCCAATTTTCAACGACCGCTGTAGGCTGGCGATTCTGCTCATTGTCCCAAGGAAGGAAACCATGAACTCTGTCGCCCTGCCCCTCATTGCCCTGATCGCCTTCGCCGGTTACACCGTTTCGGTGATGCTGCACGCAGAGCAGTCGTTGCTCGACTTCGGCATCAGCCTGATGTCGCGGCCCGATACCGCGCAGGTGGTGATCGATTTGTACCTGTTGGCGACGCTTGCCGGTATCTGGATGTACAAGGATGCGCGCAAGCGTGGGCAGTCGGGTTTGTCGGTGGTTCCCTATCTGTTGGTGACGGCGATTTTTGTGTCTGTCGGGCCGTTGTTGTATCTGGTGGTGCGGGGTCTTCAGGAACGGAAAAACTCTGGCGAGGAAGCACAAGAGGCCTGATTCAGGAGTTGTTGTGCTATTGATATCGCCTTCGCGAGCAAGCCCGCTCCCACATGATCTTCTGTGAACACATAATTTGTGAACACCCGAGATTAAATGTGTGTGCGGGCTTGCTCGCGAAGGCGATCTGACGCGTGCCAACGGCGACTCACCAGGCTTGACCGCGACGCTTCAGTTCGAGCCGGCGGACGAATTCTTCCAGCACTAACGAATACAGATCGTCCTGCAAGTAGGCGTCTTCGATGCCGGCGTCCATGTTCGGGTTGTCGTTGACTTCGATCACCACCACTTTGTCGCCGGACTGTTTGAGGTCGACGCCGTAGAGGCCGTCGCCGATGAGGTTTGCGGTTTTCACCGCCAGATCAACCACCGCTCGCGGTGCTTCGTGAACCGCCAGGGTGCGGCATTCGCCGTTGATGTCCTGGCCTTTGGCCTTGTGGTTGTAGATCTGCCAGTGGCCCTTGGACATGAAGTACTGGCAGGCAAAAATCGGTTTGCGATTGAGCACACCAATGCGCCAGTCGTACTCGGTGTAGAAAAACTCCTGGGCGAGCAACAACACCGAGTGCTCAAACAGCTCGGCAGTCGCCTCGAGCAAGGCTTGCTGGCTTTCGACCTTGATGACGCCTCTGGAAAAGCAGCCGTCGGGAATCTTCAGCACCAGTGGAAACCCCAAACGCTCGCCCACCCGCTCAAAATCTTGCGGTCGTTCCTTGTAGAGGATTTCAGTGGCGGGCATGCCCAGTTGGTGGCTCTTGAGCAGGTCGGTCAGGTACACCTTGTTGGTGCAGCGCAAGATCGACGCCGGGTCGTCCATCACCACCAGACCTTCGCTCTCGGCTTTTTTCGCGAAACGGTAGGTGTGGTTGTCGACGCTCGTCGTCTCGCGGATCAGCAGCCCGTCGTATTCGGCGATTCGGGCGTAGTCCTTGCGTTCGATCAGCTCGACATCGATGCCTAACGTCTTGCCGACCCGGACGAAATTCTCCAGCGCCCTAGGGTTGGACGGCGGTAGCGCTTCTTGCGGGTCGTGCAATATTGCCAAGTCATAACGGGCTAGACGCCGGGAACGCGGCATGCGCCAGATCTTGCGACTGAAACTGTCCAGCGCATTAGCGAACTGATCTTCCTGATCTTCACGCAACTTATGCAAGGCGCCGGACTTTACCCCTTCAACGTGCCAACCGTTAGTTCGACGAAACTCAACTAATAATATCGGACAAGGAAACACTTCAAATAACTGCCGTGCCAGATCCTGCAACGGCTCGATAGGAGTCTTGCCGAAATACAGTGTCAGGGTAAAACCTTCGGTATCGCTGTAAAGATGATTGCTGAGGGCCTTTTCCAGGGTTTTATCCAGATCGTCCAGGGCCAGACCGTACAGGGATTTTCGAGTCAGTTCGCTGATGGTCCGCACCGACGGGATAACCTTGTGCCCTCGCGCTTCGGCCAGCAGCGAGCAGTAATAACCGTGCCCAAGATACTTGTAACTGCGGCACAGATTGATCACCTGGACCCGTTTGCCCTGCTCGTTGGCGCGGGTCTGTTCGAGGTACTCCTGGGCGGTGACGATGTCTTCGCTGGGAAAGTAGGAGGCCCAGTCTTCCTTGCGCTCGACGATGATCATCAACTGGCTGGAAGTTCTGATCGAGCCATTTAAATAGTTTGCAGAAGTTATTGCTGCCGGTAACTTTTGCTCAGATACTTCGCGCCAATGGCCTTGTACCGCTGACATAGTGATTGATCCGTTGGAGAACAAGACCTTTCCTATTAAGCACGAACTTTTTCGAAAGTCCCGTTTCATTACGCAACTTTTACGGCGGCCATATGAACCCTGTTTTTCGCTTGGCGGTAGTTGAAGACATACCGGCATTGCTGGCACTCGAACAGCAATGTTTCACCACGGATCGGCTCAATAGCCGCAGCTTTCAATGGATGATCACGCGGGCTCACGGGCAATTGCTGGTGGCCCAACGTGGCGAGCATTTGCTCGGTTATGCGGTGGTGCTGTTTCACCGGGGCACGTCACTGGCGCGCCTGTATTCGATTGCGATTGGCCTTGATGCTCGCGGCAGTGGACTGGGCAAACGATTGCTCGAACGTGTCGAGGCCTGCGCCCTTGAGCACGACTGCGCCTACCTGCGATTGGAGGTGCGTATCGACAATCGCGCAGCGATTGCCCTGTATGAACGCAACGGCTACCGACGTTTCGCATTGATTCATGACTATTACCAGGACCATGCTGACGCGCTACGACTGGAAAAACGGATCCTCCAGCACCGCGACTCACGCAGCATCAAGATGCCTTACTACCCGCAGACCACCGAGTTCACCTGCGGTCCGGCCTGCCTGTTGATGGCCATGGGCGCGCTGCAAGAGGATCGAGCACTGGAGCGCAGCGAAGAACTGCAAATCTGGCGCGAGGCGACCACGGTGTTCATGACGTCTGGCCATGGTGGCTGCAGCCCTCAAGGTCTGGCGCTGGCGGCGTGGAGGCGTGGCTTTCGGGTTCGGCTGCAACTGAGCATGGCTGGGCCGCTGTTTCTCGACGGTGTACGCGATGCGCATAAAAAAGACGTAATGCGCCTGGTACACGAGGAGTTCACGGCGCAATTGCAAGATACCGACGTGGAGCGAATGATTGGCGGACCACTGGATCTGCCACGGTTATTGCACGATGGTGGACAGCCGCTGGTATTGATCAGCAGCTATCGCCTGACCCGTTCCAAGGCGCCGCACTGGGTGTGCGTCACCGATTGCGATGAAGAGTTCGTCTTCCTGCACGATCCGGATGTGGACCACAGTCAGCATCGTCAGCCGATGGACTGCCAGCACTTGCCGGTCAGCCATGGAGAGTTCGACAAAATGTGCAGTTTCGGGCGGGGAAAGCTGCGGGCAGCGGTGATTCTGTATGCTCCACGGTGAAACTCCCTGTAGCAGCTGGCGAAGCCTGCGTTCGGCTGCGCAGCAGTCGTAAAATGATCCACCCCGGTGGCTCAGGTAGACCGAGGCGCCAAGATAGACGACTGCTGCGCAGCCGAACGCAGGCTTCGCCAGCTGCTACTGGGAGTTGGTTACTTCAAACCAACCTTGTACAGCACCCCGTCATCTTCATCGGTCAACACATACAAATACCCATCCGGCCCCTGCCGTACATCGCGAATACGTTTGTTGAGTTCACCGAGCAACCGCTCTTCGTGAACAACTTTGTCTCCATCGAACTGCAGGCGAATCAGCTCCTGGCTCACTAGCGCACCGATAAACACGTTGTGCTGCCAGGCCTTGAAGCGATCGCCGTCATAGAAGGCCATGCCGCTCAGGCCGGGGGAATTTTCCCAGACATGGTGCGGGCCCACAGTGCCTTCGGCGGTTTCGCCCTTGGCTTCCGGGACAGGCAGGCCGGAATAGTTGATGCCGTGGGTTGCCATCGGCCAGCCGTAATTTTTGCCTCGTTCAATGATGTTGATCTCGTCACCGCCCCGGGGGCCGTGCTCGTTTTCCCAGAGTGTGCCGCTCCAGGGGTTGAGGGCCGCGCCTTGCGGGTTGCGTTGGCCGTAGGACCAGATTTCCGGGCGAACGCCTTTTTGCCCGACAAAGGGATTGTCCTTCGGCACCTTGCCGTCCGGATAGAGCCGCACGATCTTGCCTTGCAGCTTGTCGAGGTCCTGCGCCGTGGGCCGGTCGTTATTCTCGCCCAGGGTGATGAACAGATAACCGTCGCGGTCGAACACCAATCGCGAGCCGAAGTGATTGCCAACCGAGAGCTTGGGCTCCTGACGGAAGATCACCCTGAAATCCTTGATCGCCGTCAGGTCATCCGACAACCGTCCGCGCCCGACCGCCGTGCCGGCCTTGCCGCCTTCACCGCCCCCTTCGGCGTAAGACAGATAGACCATGCGGTCTTGCTTGAAATCGGGCGACAACACCACATCGAGCAATCCGCCCTGCCCCTTGGCCCAGACCTGAGGCACGCCATTGAGCGGACCCGAGAGTTTGCCGTCAGCGCTGACCAGCCGCAGGTTGCCGGGTCGCTCGGTCACCAGCATCCCTTGGCGGTCGGGCAGAAACGCCAGCGCCCAGGGATGCTCCAGGCCTTTAACGATTGGCGTGAGCTCAAGGGTGCCCTGTTCGCTTTTAAAATCCTGTGTGGGCGCCGCGAGGGCGGGCGCCGTGACTGTCAACAACGCGCTGGCACAGAAAGTGGCCAAGAGGGTTTTACGCAACATGCACGATTCCTTTTGTCGTCAATAGGGCTGGCAAGACTTCTGTCCTGCCGTTCAACGGTAGTTGCGGTCCGAGTCCCGGGGCGGTGGATTGGGAATGAATTTCGGTTGGCCAGTGGGCGCCGGTCGATCTTGCGGATAGCGATTGCCGATACCGCCGTTATCGAGCGTTGGCGGTCGTGGCACAGGCACCGTGCTCGGCCCACGGATCACGGGAATGTTGGGTTGCGTGCCTTGCATGCTGTTGGGATTGGCCCGGCGAATCGGGTTGTTGTAGGGATTGTTATTGGTGCTGCCCGGCAGGTTCTGCGCCAGCAGCAAGGGCGAGGACAGCGATGCAGCGTCTGCCAGAGCCAAAGGGCTCAGTACGCCACTCAATGCCAGCGCGATGACGCCGAGCACACATCGGTTCATGGGGACCTCTCTAAATGAGCGTGCCATGCTTCATGGATGAATAGAGCCACGCTACGCCCAGGGTCCGGATTTGTTAACTAAAACCTCCGCCACAAGATGTAACACGAGGTTAATCGTACCGCCGATCCGCCCGCAGGACCGGGCCGCCGCCGACTGAAACTTTTGCTCTTGGCCACAGGTCACCTGAACATCAATCGACTGACGAGAGCACGACGATGGCACGGGCAATCTGGAAAGGCGCAATCAGTTTCGGTCTGGTGCACATCCCCGTGGCACTGGTCTCGGCGACGTCTTCCCACGGGGTGGATTTCGACTGGCTCGACAGCCGCAGCATGGAGCCGGTGGGCTATAAGCGCGTGAACAAAGTCACTGGCAAGGAAGTCACCAAGGAGCACATCGTCAAAGGGGTCCAGTACGAAAAGGGGCGCTACGTGGTGCTTAGCGAAGAGGAGATTCGTTCGGCCCATCCCGTGTCGACCCAGACCATCGACATTTTTGCCTTTGTCGATAGCGAGCAAATCCCCCTGCAAAACATCGATACGCCTTACTACCTGGCCCCGGATAAACGCGGCGGCAAGGTCTATGCGCTGTTACGCGAAACGCTCAGCAGAACCAACAAGGTCGCCCTGGCCCGCGTTGTTTTGCACACCCGCCAGTACCTGGCCGCCCTCATGCCGCTGGAATCAGCCATGGTGCTGGTGAAGCTGCGCTGGCCCGCCGAGGTGCGCAGCCTTGCTCAACTGGAACTGGGCAGTGAAGTGACCAAGCCGGATCTGGCCAAGGGTGAGCTCGATATGGCCAAACGGCTGGTGGAGGACATGAGCGCCGACTGGACGCCCGAGGAGTACCGCGACAGCTTCGAAGAAAAGATCATGGCGCTGGTCGAGACGAAGGCTCATGAAGGCAAGATCGAAACCGTCGAAACCGCTACGGGTGAAGAGGAACGCAAGACGGCCGATGTTATCGATTTGACTGAACTGCTCAAACGTAGTCTTGGTGGCAGGGGTGGCGGTAAAACGGCCAAAGCCAAATCTACTGCGGAGAAGAAACCTACGAAACGGTCTAGTGGCTGACCGATCATTAGGCGGTGAAAATACTGGCCTCTTCGCGGGCAAGCCCGCTCCCACAGGTTCGGCGACGTTCACAGAATTTGTATTCGACGCGGATACTGTGGGAGCGGGCTTGCCCGCGATGGCGTCATGCGCCACACCGCAAAACTCAGATCAAAACAAAAATCGCCAGCAACCCAGCAAAAACCGCCCACTTCTCCAGGTAGTAGCGAGTGCGGTTACGTTTCTTGAGCGCTTTGCCGCGCAGGCGAATCTTGTAGATTCTGGCGAACAATCGGTTGATGCCACCAACCTTGTCGCCCGCATCGTTCGGCGCGCCCGCCGCCGCCATCACCGTGCGGCTGAACCAACGATTGAACGCCGCCGCCCAGCGATACTTCATCGGCCGCTCGATGTCACAGAACAAGATGATGCGGTTCTGCGCGGTGGTGTTTTCGGCGTAATGAATGAAGGTCTCATCGAACATCACCGCTTCGCCGTCGCGCCAATGGTAGTTCTCACCGTCGACGTTGATGTAGCAGCCGGCATCGTTCGGCGTTTCCAACCCCAAGTGATAACGGTAGGAACCGGCATATGGATCGCGGTGACGGACCAGTTTCGAACCCGGTGGCAGTTCGGCGAACATCGCTGCCTTGATCGAGCCGATGCTTTGCACCAGTTCAGTCGTGCGCGGGCAAAGCTTCGCGGCCGACGGGTGACTGTCGCCATACCATTTGAGATAGAAACGCTTCCAGCCACTTTTGAAAAACGAATTGAAACCAACGTCGTCGTATTGATTGGAACGCTTGATCTGCCCGGCCTTGAGCAGATTCTGGCCTTCGGCGCGAATCTCTTCCCAATGAGCCTGCAAAGGGCTCAAGTCGGGAAAGTCTGCCGGGTCTAGATAAGGCTTGTTGGGCGTTTTGGAGAACAGATAAAGGAAGCAATTGATCGGCGCCAGAAACGTAGAGTGGTCGCTTAGTTGGCGGCCTAATTTGTGGCGCACTTTTCCACGCAAGTGAACATACGCGACGGAGATGACATAAATAGCGGTAATGATGAGTTTCACGAAAATCGTCACACGTCAGAAAGTGAACAAACTGCGTCCCGATGGCGCGTTCTTGAGCCATGCCGATGGTCGGCATGATGATGAAAGATGGCATTTTAGCCACACTTTGTAACTAATAGTTAACCTTCAACTGTGAAAATGTGTGCACGTCAGGAGCGCGGATCATCCAGTTAGTTGGAACCGTTCTCTCGATAGTAGCTTCATGCCATACCACCATTCGTCGCCTATGTAAACATGGCGTCCAATACGCGACAGTGTCTGGCTCAGGCTTTGCAGAAGCCGGACGTAGCAGCCCCAGAACGACGTAATTCTGACGCGACTGCAATTAAATTAACGCTTAGGACTCCAGCGAAACGCTTGGTCAGTCACCGGGAGATGTAACGTGTCAACTCTCAATGAAATCGCAGCGAACCACGCGAGAATGGCTAAGGCAAAAGAAGAAGAGTCGACCGGACTGAATGAGCGGCACCTGCAAATAGTGGGAAGTTTCGAAATCCCGTCCATTGATGAACAACAGCACATTCCACTGCACCTCATCACTGGAGGGCAGGACAACCACCTCGGACAAGCCACTGGCTACGTGCTCTGAGTCTCGACCTGGTTCAGTCGCTGGTTTTGTCGCACGCCGCTCAGCGTGCGACAAAGCAGAGTTTCAACGGCTGCCAGCCAGTCGATCTTTACCGGATCAGTTGCCTCGGCTGAGCTGCACATTCTGGCTTGTGCATTCGGAGGTGCTAACAGTACCCATGAAAGCATTCATCTTCACGGCACACTTCTCGATGTTCAAGCCATTACGCCCATCGCTCGATATGTTGGTGACATAGGGGCCAGCAGTTGTGCAGCCGGCCAAAACAGCAAGCAAGCCCAAAGCAATGATATTGAGTTTCATATGAGTCCTTTCGAGCAGTGGCCGGAGCCAATTGGTTCGCCGAAACGGCTCAGTAAGCAATAGTCGATAACTTCAGGAACGCCAGTATCCCGAGGTCTGGAGCGGATAGCGCGCAGGAAGCACTGCGCTTGGGAAATGTTATTGGTGCCCACCCTGACCAACTGCTGGCCATTCAGTAATCCATCTGAAACACACCTGGCCGGGCAAGCGGAGCTGACTTTACCCACAGCAGCGCCCAGTGTCCCGAACACAACGCTGAACAAAAATAACATTCGCCAGACCCCGGTTCTGCACGAACCCAGGGCCGAACCTTGAAGAAGCCTGCGACACGTTATCGCCCACCGTACAACTGCCGTCACACTTATGCGACAATATGCGCAACGTCTGGCATGAATCCCGCCTTTTTTGCCCAACAGCTTGGACACAGCGTCCAGATGCTGCTCTCGACTTATGCGCGCTGGTTGAACGCTAGCGGTGACTGGGGAGAGATGGAGAGAAACTCCAGAATGTCCCAGGTATGGCCCAAGCGCCAAATGCGCAGCTCGCAACCCATTGATAGGTAAAGTAATTGATCTCCACAGCTAACATCACGATGCAGTTCGGCGCCAAGCCGCTATTCGAAAACGTTTCGGTCAAATTCGGCGCCGGCAACCGCTACGGCCTGATCGGCGCCAACGGTTGCGGCAAGTCGACCTTCATGAAAATCCTCGGTGGCGACCTCGAGCCGTCCGGTGGCCAGGTCATGCTCGAGCCGAACGTGCGTCTGGGTAAGTTGCGCCAGGATCAGTTCGCCTACGAAGAATTCACCGTGATCGACACCGTGATCATGGGTCACGAAGAGCTGTGGAAGGTCAAGGCCGAGCGCGACCGCATCTACTCGCTGCCGGAAATGACCGAAGAAGACGGCATGGCCGTGGCCGAGCTGGAAACCGAATTCGCCGAAATGGACGGCTACACCGCCGAATCCCGTGCCGGTGAATTGCTGTTGGGTCTGGGTATCGGCATCGAGCAGCACTTTGGCCCGATGAGCGAAGTGTCGCCGGGCTGGAAACTGCGCGTGTTGCTGGCGCAGGCACTGTTCTCCGATCCTGAAGTGCTGTTGCTCGACGAACCGACCAACCACCTGGACATCAACACCATCCGCTGGCTGGAAAACATTCTGACCCAGCGCTCCAGCCTGATGATCATCATCTCCCACGACCGTCACTTCCTGAACAGCGTGTGCACCCACATGGCTGACCTGGACTACGGCGAGTTGCGCCTGTTCCCGGGCAACTACGACGAGTACATGACCGTGGCGACCCAGTCCCGCGAGCAACTGCTGTCGGACAACGCTAAGAAGAAAGCGCAGATTTCCGAGCTGCAATCGTTCGTCAGCCGCTTCTCGGCCAACGCCTCGAAAGCCAAGCAAGCGACCTCCCGCGCCAAGGCGATTGACAAGATCCAGCTGGCCGAAGTCAAGCCTTCGAGCCGTGTGAGCCCGTTCATCCGTTTCGAACAAACCAAGAAGCTGCACCGTCAGGCGGTCATCGTCGAGCGCATGGCCAAAGGCTTCGACGGCAAGACCCTGTTCAAGGACTTCAGCTTCCAGGTTGAGGCCGGCGAGCGCGTGGCGATCATCGGCCCGAACGGTATCGGTAAAACCACCCTGCTGCGCACCCTGGTCAACGAACTGACCCCGGATGCCGGTACCGTGAAGTGGACCGACGCCGCGGAATTGGGCTACTACGCCCAGGACCACGCTCACGACTTCGAAGACGACTGCAACCTGTTCGACTGGATGGGCCAGTGGACCCAGGGCGGCGAGCAAATCGTTCGCGGCACCCTCGGTCGCATGCTGTTCTCCAACGACGAGATCCTCAAGTCGGTCAAGGTCATCTCCGGTGGTGAGCAAGGTCGCATGCTGTTCGGCAAGCTGATCCTGCAAAAGCCGAACGTGCTGATCATGGACGAGCCGACCAACCACTTGGACATGGAATCCATCGAGGCGCTGAACCTGGCGCTGGAGAACTACCCGGGCACGCTGATCTTCGTCAGCCACGACCGTGAGTTCGTATCGTCTCTGGCTACCCGCATCATCGAACTCAGCCCTAGCGGCGTGATCGATTTCAGCGGCACCTATGACGACTACCTGCGTAGCCAGGGCGTTGTGTTCTAAATAGCTGCTGAAACAGAAAAGCCCTGTCCTGGTGACAGGGCTTTTTGCATTTCAGGGCCAAGGGATGATTGGGTGCTGACACCTTCGCGGGCAAGCCTCGCTCCTACAGGTCCCGAGTTGTTCACATTACGCGTGAACGACACAAAACCGTAGGAGCGAGGCTCGCCCGCGAAGAGGCCCTCGATAACGCTGAAAAATTCAAAGGCCAATATAGTTAGCCTGCTTCCTTTTATTCCCCACCCACGCCATGATGCTGTTCTCCTGCCGCCGCCCGCGAACGAGCGCTCATGTCTGTGCAGCAACTGCCCCCGCAAAGCTCCGTTGCGATCACTCTGCAGATCGTCTCCATCGTTTTCTATACCTTTGTTGCCTTCCTCTGCATCGGCTTGCCGATTGCGGTATTGCCGGCGTATGTGCATGAACAGTTGGGGTTCAGCGCCATCGTGGCGGGGCTGACTATTGGCTCGCAGTACCTGGCCACTCTGCTCAGCCGGCCCATGGCCGGACGGCTGTCGGACAGCATCGGAACTAAACGGGCGATTGTTTACGGGTTGTCGGGGATTGCGTTGAGCGGCGTGCTGACACTGCTGTCGACCCTGCTGCAAAGTCTGCCGTTGTTGAGCCTGATCATCTTGATCGCTGGCCGCTTGTTGCTGGGGATCGCTCAAGGGTTGATCGGGGTCGGCACGATCAGTTGGTGCATGGGCAAGGTCGGTGCCGAACACACGGCACGTTCGATTTCCTGGAACGGAATTGCCTCATACGGCGCTATCGCCATCGGCGCGCCGCTGGGCGTGGTGATGGTCGCCGAACTGGGGTTCGCCAGCCTCGGGATCGCGCTGTCGTTACTGGCCTTGATGGCGCTACTGTTGATCCGCAACAAACCTTCGGTGCCGGTGATTCGCGGCGAGCGCCTGCCGTTCTGGGCGGTGTTCGGGCGTATTGCCCCCTTCGGCGCGAGCCTGAGTCTGGCGTCCATCGGTTACGGCACACTCACCACTTTTATTACCCTGTATTACGTCAGCCTTGGCTGGAGCGGCGCGGCTTATTGCCTGACGGTATTCGGGGTCTGTTTCATTCTGGCGCGGCTGTTGTTCATATCCAGCATCAACCGTTTCGGCGGCTTCACCTCGGCCATCGCCTGCATGACCATTGAAACTGTGGGGCTGGTCCTGCTGTGGCTGGCGCCTTCGACGGGTTATGCCTTGATCGGCGCCGGCCTGACCGGGTTCGGCTTGTCCCTGGTGTATCCGGCGCTGGGGGTGGAAGCGATCAAGCAAGTGCCCAATTCCAGTCGCGGAGCAGGATTGGGTGCTTATGCGGTGTTTTTCGATCTGGCGCTGGCGATTGCCGGGCCGCTGATGGGTGCCGTGGCGTTGAACCTGGGGTATTCGTGGATTTTCTTTAGTGCGGCGTTATTGTCGATAACCGGACTCAGTTTGACCTTATTACTGAAACACCGCGCGATGGATTAACCCCACCGCCCTGTAGCAGCTGGCGAAGCCTGCGTTCGGCTGCGAAGCAGTCGTAAATTCAGTCTTCGCAGTATTTCAGGAAGACCGTGTAAAAGCTTCACGACTGCTTCGCAGCCGAACGCAGGCTTCGCCAGCTGCTACAAAGGTTTGTATTGTTTACTGATCCGCGGTCTGCATACCGGCGCGGGTGGGTTTGCCCAAGGCATGGGCGAAGAACCGTCCGGCTTCGGAAATCATGTTGCGGTGAATGTCCTTGCGGTCGACGCCGTCGGCATCGGTGCACAGCGCCGGCATGGCGGCAATCTGTTCTTCGTTGCACGGTGCCATGAACACGAAATGCCCTGCCCCGGCCAGCAATTTGAAGTCCGGTGCGGTCGGCAATTTGCGTGCAAGCGCCGCAGCGTTTTTGTCGAACGCCACCAGTTTGTCGCCATCGCCGCTGTACAGCAGCACCGGCACATGCACGTCGGCCAGGGTATGGCGGCCGAACTTCAGACTCAGCGGCGCCATCAGCAACAAGGCATGCACGCGCGAGTCCGCCACTGGCTGCAAGTCATCGCGGTCGACAATCAGTTCGCCTTGCGTGTTGCAGGCATCGTGATCATCCGGGCGCTCCTGGCAATAACGGCGCAGGCGATCCAGATCCGGAGTGGCGCCGGACAGGATCAGCGCAGTCTCACCGCCCGCCGAATAGCCAATCACCCCGACCTGCCGGGCATTGACGAAAGGCGCGAGCATCCGGTCGCTCAAGGTCGCGGTAATGGCTTCGGAGATCTGGATCGGCCGCCCATACAGGTTGCTCAAGGTGCCGAGACGGCTGTGGTCTTTGGAGTTGTCGCCAGGATGGATCACCGCCACCACCACAAAGCCCTTGCGTGCCAATGAGGTGGCGAGGTCGTGCAGGGCCAGCGGGGTTCCGGTGTTGCCGTGGGACAGCATCAGCATCGGAAAACGTCCGATGGCGACTTTGATGTTTTCACCCGCTTCGACCGTGTAGCCCTCGAGCGTGCTGGAATGTTCCTTTTCACTGGACGGGTAAAAAGCGATGGCACGCATCGGCTGCAAGTCCAGCGGATCGAGGAACGTCATCTCATGGAAACCGACGCTCCAGTGAGGATGTGGCGCAGACGCGGCGTGCACCAAACTCAGACTGCCGAGCAGGCAAATCAGCAGCGTTGCACAAAGACGCACCATGGGATGCCCCACCTTGTTACTGACCGCGGATGTCAGCCCTCGATCGCATAACCCGGGCCAGAAACTGATAACCGCCAGAAACAAAAAACTCCGTACCTGGCCATCACGATGACCAGAATACAGAGTTTCAGGGGTATTGCCCGAGCTGTTTGACGTCTTTACGCACGCCTTACGCGGCGGCGAACATTTGCTCGCGGATGTGCGCTTGAGCGTCGCTCATGGCTTTGGTGCGCACTTCATCACCGTAGGCCAGGCCATGGGCGCGGACGAACTCGATGTCGGTGATGCCGATGAAGCCGAACAGCACTTTCAGATAATCTTCGTGCGCAACACCGGTCGCTTGACCGGCATGCAGACCACCGGCAGTCGAGACGATGACGACTTTCTTGCCGCCGCACAGGCCTTCAGGGCCGGCTTCGGTGTAGCGGAACGTCTGACCGGCTACGGCGATGCGGTCGATCCAGGCCTTGAGTTGGGTCGGGATGGAGAAGTTGTACATCGGCGCGGCAATCACCACAGCATCGGCGGCGAGGAATTCGGCCAGAGTCGAGGCACTCAGATCCGCTTCGTGCTGTTGCGCGGCGTTGCGCAGTTCAGCGGCGGTGCCAGCGGCGACCAGGGTGGTGGCGGAGAAATGGCTGATGGCATCGGCGGCCAGATCGCGGTAAGTCACCACAACGCCAGGCTCGGCGGCTTGCCAGGTTTTGACGACTTCGCCGCTCAGCTGACGGGAAGCCGAGTTGTCACCCAGAATGCTCGAATCGATATGCAGTAATTTCATGTGGGATCTCCAAGGTGAGGATCGCCACCGGGCGATCTGATGGAGACAATCCTACCGACGAAACCAATGGCTGATTAGTCGGCAACAATGCGATAGTTCGTCCCATTGATAGAACAGTCGAGTTTAAATCATGCAGGACCTTAACGACCTCTACTACTTCGCCAAGGTGGTCGAAGCCGGTGGCTTCGCGGCAGCCGGGCGTTTGCTGGGCATTCCCAAGTCGCGGTTGTCGCGACGTATCGCCGAGCTGGAAGAACGCCTGGGCGCGCGCCTGCTGCAACGCACCACCCGCCAACTCAACTTGACCGCCGTGGGCGAGCGTTACTTGCGCCATTGTCAGGCGATGTTGCTGGAGGCCGAGATGGCCGATGAAGCGGTGGCCAGTATGTCCAGCGAACCCCGAGGGCGCTTGCGAGTGTCCTGCCCCGTGGGGTTGGCTCACCAAATGCTGCCTGGGGTGATCAGTCACTTCCTGGAGAAATTCCCTCAGGTTCAGCTGGAGGTCATGTTGCTCAACCGTCGGGTTGACCTGATCAACGAAGGCGTCGATGTCGCCTTGAGGGTGCGGGATCTGGGTGATGAAGATCCATTGCTGGTCACCCGCCGCCTGCGTCAGGCCCAAATGCTGATGGTTGCCAGCCCGGCATTTATGCTCGGCCGTCAAATCAATCATCCCGAAGACCTGAAAAACCTGCCCGTGCTCGGCGCTCTGGAAACCGATCGCATGGTGCACATTCGCATACTTGATCAACAGGGCAAAAGCTACGACCTGAGTCTCGAAGCGCGATTGGGCTGCGAAGATTTCATCGTGCGCAAAGCCTGCACTCTCAACGGTCAGGGCTTTACCATGCTGCCCATGATGTATTGCGAGCAAGAGCTGGAAAACGGTTCGCTGGTGCAACTGCTGCCCGACTGGTCATTGCCGGGCGGCTGGCTGCAAGCCGTCTACCCTCATCGACGCGGGGTGATGCCGGCGGTGCGTGCCTGGATCGACCATTTGGTCGAATCATTCAATGTTTGCGGGGACAGACTGTTATGAAAGCGGGACGAATGAGCGAAGAGGACGTCGCGCAATATTGCCTGGCGCTGCCCGGCGCGCGGGAGGATTACAAGTGGGGTGGCGTGCGGGTGTTTTCGATTGCCGGGAACAAGATGTTCGCCTTGCAGAACCTGCGGGGACAGTCCCTGGCGTTCAAGGTCGACAAGGACCTTTTCCTGGGCCATTGCGACCGGCCGGGCATTCACCCGGCGCCGTATCTGGCCCGGGCCCAGTGGGTCATCATGGAAACGCCCTACCCACTGGGCACCGAGGAACTGCAAGGCTTGCTGCAACGTTCCCACCAATTGGTGGTGAGCAAATTGCCCAAACGCACGCAGGTCGGCTTGCTGCTTTAAAGCGCTTTAAAACAGCGCAAACAGGTTAGCGCCCAGAAACAGCTGGTCGATCCAGAACACCTGATGCATCAGCACGATGAGCCAGAACACCAACTGAAACGAGACTTTGCGGGTCTTGTGCCGAAACGCTTGCTGGGCCAGCAAGGCGCCCGGCCAACCGCCCGCCAGCTCCACCGCGTGCAAGACGTTCTCCGGCGTGCGCCAGCTGTCGGCGCGGGCCTTGTGCTTGTCGCTCCAGTACAGAAAAAACGCCAGCACGCTGACGATGCCGTAGGCCGCGAGGGGAATCATCGACACCCCGCGCAGCCACAGCGACACCGAGCCAAACAATGGCACTGCGCACAGCGCAACGAATACCAGCAGTTTCAGCCGCAGGTTCTGAATGGCGCCCCCGGACTTGCGCCCGGCGTTGTTGCGCGAGCTGGAGTCATTCATGGCTTGACTGCTGTCCAGTCGACCCAACCGAATTGCCAGGTGGCCAGGATCACCAGACCGAACACAATGCGATACCAGGCGAATGTCGCGTAGCTGTGACTGGCAATGAATATCAGCAAACCACGGACGGCGATCATCGCAAAGATGAAGGCCGTGATGAAGCCAATGGCAAACACCGGAAAATCAGCCGGCACAAACAGATCGCGGTATTTATAGCCGGAGTACACCGCCGCGCCGACCATGGTTGGCATGGCGAGGAAGAACGAGAACTCGGTGGCCGTCTTTCGCGATAACCCGAACAGCAAACCGCCAATGATTGTCGAGCCGGAACGCGAGGTCCCCGGGATCATCGCCAGGCATTGGGCGAAGCCGACTTTCAGGGCATCTTTCCAGGTGATGTCATCAACGCTTTCAGCATGCACTTCATGCTGGCGGCGTTCGGCCCACAACATGACGATCCCGCCCACGACCAATGCGGTGGCCACGGTAATCGGGTTGAACAGATACTCGTGGATCAGATCGGCGAAAATCACCCCCAATACCACGGCCGGCAGGAAAGCAATCAACAGGTTCGCGGTAAAGCGTCGAGCGCTGGGCTGCGTCGGCAAACCGATGACCACGTCGAAGATCTTGCGGCGGAACTGCCAGACCACAGCGAGGATCGCGCCGAGCTGAATGATGATGTTGAAGGCCATGGCCCGCTCACCGCCGAAGTTGAGCAAGTCCGCCACAATGATCTGGTGCCCGGTACTGGAAATGGGCAAGAACTCCGTCAGCCCTTCTACCACGCCTAAAATCAATGCCTGAAAGGCCGTCCAAAGATCCATCAATCCCCCAAGAAGCCATGCCCCCAGGCATGCTTCGTCAATAATTTATAAGCGCTGACTGCGATCAACCCTGGCTGAATCCCCGCGCGCAAGATCCACACAAAACCGTAAAAATGGCGTGAAAAGAGACTTGGGCTCAGGTTTTTCCGTGCGGGGCCGAAATCCTATCAGACACGCCTCATTTACGCTGCCGCGTAATACGGCCTGAGTCGGATAGGCCCGATCGGCAAAGTGTGGTTGGATGCTGGCGATCGTTTATGACAAGAACAAGAAAACCGGAGTAACAGCGTTATGAACAGCTTGCGCAGTGTGTCGATCAGCCGACGCTTGTGGCTCATCTTGATCGTGGCCGTGGTGATGCTATTGACGTTGGGCGTGTTGATGCTCAAGCAGATTCACGAGGACCTCTATCAGGCCAAGGTCCAAAAGACTCAGCACGTGGTGCAGACCGCCAGTGGCATCCTCACCTATTTCCACGGCCTGGAAACCACCGGCACCCTCACCCGCGACGCCGCGCAAAAACAGGCACTGAACGCCGTGCGCGGTTTGCGCTACGACCAGAATGACTATTTCTGGATCAACGATCTGACGCCAGTCATGATCATGCACCCGACCAATCCGAAACTTGATGGCCAGAATCTCTCGACGATCCGCGACCCGGACGGTTTCGCGTTATTCAACGAGATGGTCGCCATCGCCAAGGCCAAGGGCGCCGGCATGGTCGACTACCGCTGGCCAAAACCGGGCGCCAGCGCGCCGGTGGAAAAAACCTCCTACGTGAAACTGTTCGAGCCCTGGGGTTGGGTGATCGGTTCGGGCGTGTACATCGATGACATGCAGGCCGAGTTTTATGCGCAGGTCTGGAAGGCCTCTTTCGTGGGCCTGGTGATTGCCCTGATCATGGCGCTGCTGGTGATCATGATTGCCCGCAGCATCGTGCGCCCGCTACAGGAAACCGTGAACGCCATGGCCAACATCGCCAGCGGTGAAAGCGACCTGACCCGCAGCCTCGATACCCATGGCCAGGACGAAGTCACGCAATTAGCCCGGCACTTCAACGCCTTCACCGCCAAACTGCGCCTGGTGATCAGTCAGCTGCAAGTGTCCGCCGGTGCGCTGGGCCAGTCTTCCAATGAACTGGGCAACGATGCCGCGCAGGCCCAGCAACGCAGCCAGCAGCAGTCGCAGCAAATGGAACTGGTGGCGACCGCGATCAACGAAGTGACCTACGGTGTGCAGGATGTGGCCAAAAACGCCGAGCACGCGGCCAGCGAAATGCGCGATGCCGAGTCTCAGGCGCAGCAGGGGCAGGTGAATATCGACGGTAGCTTGCAGCAGATCGACAAGCTGTCGTCGACCATCGATCAAGCCGTCGAAGTGATTCGTACGCTGGCCGCCGAAAGCACGCAAATCGGCAGCGTTCTGGAAGTGATCCGCTCCATCGCCGAGCAAACCAACCTGCTGGCCCTCAACGCCGCCATCGAAGCCGCCCGGGCCGGTGAGCAAGGTCGCGGGTTTGCGGTGGTTGCCGATGAAGTGCGCCTGCTGGCCCAGCGCACTCAGAAGTCGACGGCGGAAATCCAGTCGATGATCGAACGCCTGCAAAGTCATTCCGAAGCGGCGGTCAAGGTGATCGGCGACAGCAGCCGTGCGTCGCAACTGACCATCGAGCAGGCCGGCCTGGCGGGCGCCAGCCTGAATGCCATCGGCCAGGCCTTGCGCAACCTCAACGGGTTGAACGCATCGATTGCCAGTGCGACCTTGCAACAGGCCCACGTGGTGGAAGACATCAATCAGAACGTCACCCAGGCCGCCGGGTTGTCCCACAGCACCGCACTGGCGGCCGAACAGTCGAGCGTGGCGAGCGTTCACCTCAAGGAACTGAGTGAGCAGTTGAACGGGTTGCTCAAGCAATTTCGGGTGTAACTTTTCTCTATACCCAACGCGGTCCTCCCTGTAGGAGCGAGGCTTGCCCGCGAAGGCGGTGTGTCAGGCGACATCCATATTGACTGTGCCGCCGTCTTCGCGGGCAAGCCTCGCTCCTACAGGGATTGGCAAGCCCAATCCCCCTCAATCCGGGTACAATTCGCCCCCCTCTTTTTTACAACACCAAGGAACCTCCATGTCCGGGCTTGAACTGTTTGCTGCCGCCCTCGGCGTGATTGCCGTCTGGTTGACGGTCAGACAGAACCCTTGGTGCTGGCCGATCGGTCTGGTCATGGTGCTGCTGTATAGCTGGGTCTTTTTCGAGGTGAAGCTGTATTCGGACATGCTGCTGCAAGTGATCTACGCCGGTTTGCAGATCTACGGCTGGTGGCAGTGGACTCAGGGGAGCGCGACTCATGGCAAGCGGCATGTCACCCTGCTCGATGGCAAATCCATTGCGCTCGGGCTGGCCGTCGGCGCCGTCGGCAGTTTGCTGCTCGGCGCCGCGATGGCCCACTGGACCGATGCCGCCCAGCCCTGGCTCGATGCGGCACTGACCGGCTTCAGTTTGGTGGCGCAGTTATGGATGGCGCAAAAACGTCTGCAATGCTGGCCGCTGTGGATCGCGCTGGACATCATCTTTGTTGGCCTGTTTATCTATAAAGCGATGTACCTCACCGCCGGCCTCTACGGTTTATTCGCAGTGTTGGCTGTGTACGGCTGGCGGACGTGGCGCGTCGATCCGGCGTTGCGCACATGAAAGTACTGGTGCTCACGGGGCCTGAATCCAGTGGCAAGAGCTGGCTGGCGGCCGAACTGCAACAGCAATTCGGCGGTGTTCTGGTGGGCGAATACGTGCGCTGGTTCATTGAGCAGGAAGCGCGAGACACCTGCCTGGCCGATATCCCCGACATCGCTCGCGGTCAGCTGCAATGGGAAGACGACGCCCGTGCCCTTGGGCCGCCGTTGCTGATTCTCGACACTCACTTGCTGAGCAACATGCTCTGGAGCCAAACCCTGTTTGGCGATTGCCCGGCCTGGCTTGAGCAGGCCTTGCTGGCTCGGCACTATGACTTGCACTTGCTGCTGTCGCCCGAACAGGTCGACTGGACCGATGACGGGCAGCGTTGTCAGCCCGAGCTGGAGGAACGCCGGGCTTTTTTCAACGCGACTCAAGCATGGCTGGAGCAGCATCGACAGCCTGTTCAAGTGCTTCAGGGCGATTGGGCCGAACGCCGGCTTCAGGCATTACACGCCGTCGCGTTACTGCTCGATCGCTGACGGGGCCGAGACACCAATCTGTAGCAGCTGCCGAGCCCGCGAGGCTGCGTTCGGCTGCGTAGCCCGCGAGGCTGCGTTCGGCTGCGTAGCAGTCGTGAATCCGGCTAACTCGGCTTACCTGACAAACCGCATTCTCTGATTTTACGACTGCTACGCAGCCGAACGCAGCCTCGCGGGCTCGGCAGCTGCTACAAAGAGTGCGTCCCTGCTGAAATTGCTTAACCGATTGGCACTGGCCAAATAACCCCAGCACTAGTTGCGTAATTTTTGCAAATACGTCCGCTTCTGAAACACCCCTCCCCCTCGAACAGCCCGTTCCAACGCTGGTCATCGTTTTGTCACGCGAGATGTTAAAGCGTTGATACATCCCGGACAAAGCGTGGATCCATTGCGATTGCGATCTCAAATCACATTGCCGTCCCGGCGCTCGTCTCAGCCCTGAAACACCGCACTTCATCGATCCACTGGCCTTGATCGATAACCCTCTGAATCAAAACAACAATCAAAAACCGGCACAGCTTTCGCTCGCTCCTTCACAAGGCTGACTAGAGCCAGCCCACAATAAAGAAGGAATTGCCGCCGTGGGGACATTTGATAACAGCATCTATAGCCTCCTGCTGATTGGATGCGCACTGGGCTCAAGCCTGCCCGTACAGGCTGACAACGGCATCATTATTATCAAGCGTGATGTCCAACCGCGCATGGCAACGCGTGCGCCGGTGATTCCCGACCCTAGCCCCACGACCGCCAATGCCAACCCGTCCAGACAAATTCTCCAGCAAACGAACGAGTTGAGCGACGGCGACTTTGCCAACGTCGCCACGGGTGCAGGCATCTCCCGCCTGGTCACTCAAGGCACCCACAACAACCTGGGCGGCAATTTCACTAACCAGACTCAGCTTTCCAATCTCCCCGCTGGACGTTCGGGAAACTCGGGCAACGGTATTGCCAATATGGTCAATTCAAATATCCAGCAAGGCCTGGGTGCTCTGAAAGTCGTAACGGGAGACCGTTAAGATGAATCGTACGCTGCTGATGATTGTCATGTTTTGCAGTGCATCGACCTTTGCCCAGCCTCCCGTCATCAATAACGCCGAAATCGACGGTTCGGGCATGCAGCACCAGGGCAACCTCTCGGTTAACCAAGCGGCGGGCGATCATCTGCAACAGGCCAACGCCCGGGCCATTGCGATTGGCAACAACGCCAGCGCCACCACCCAGATTCGCCAACGGCTGCGTACGCAGGTCGACCCCGGCATCGATGCTCGATCCAGTATTCAAGGCGACTCCTTCAGCCACGGCAACGGCGTACTGGGCGTCAACCAGAGCGCGGGCGCCAGCAACCAGCAAGCCAATGCCCTGCGGATAAGCATCAGTAAACAACCGCAAAGTATCGACGACAGCGTCCTCATGCAGCAGAACGTGACGCTGATCAACAACTCCGATCCAACTGACTCTGCGCCAGGCAACCGCCAGGTCGCTACCAGCGATCAGGCCTTCACCGGTAGTCGTGGGGTGATCCAGTTGAATCAGAGCTCCGGGGTGGGAAACCGAACGGCCAACACCCTGAGCGTACGGGTCATGGATTGACCCAAAAAGGTAGATACAACACTTAACCTAAAATAAGTACGGAGAATCACCATGAAACCTTCGATGGCACTCAAGCCTCTGGTTTTCGCAATTGCTGCGGTCATGGCTGTTGCTGTACAAGCTGGGCAAAACGATCGGCATCGTCCCCCTCCTCCAACAAAAATCCCTGTGTATGCGACTGCGGATGCGTGGGATAACCAAAGCAGTACCGACAACAGCATCCGTAACGAAGGGACGATCAACGAAGCTGAAATGAACAGCTCTGCCACAGGCGCCAGCGGCAACGTCGGCGTCAACGTGGCTGCAGGTAGCGGCAACCAACAAGACAACGCGTCCGCCATTGCAAATGCTGCCTCAAACTCCAGTCTGGACAACAGCTTCGTGTTCGGCACTGCGACAGCCACCGCCGACGTCACGCAGTACAGCAACAATAACACCGTCAACAACTTCGGCAGCACCGCCTCCGCCGTGATGAACGGATCGGGTAATGGCGGCAGCGGTAATATGGGTATCAACATTGCTGGTGGCGACCTTAACCAGCAGAAAAATACCATGGCCATTGCCAACACCAATGCCCCGCTCGGTAACGCAACAGCCACCGCCTCTGCCGATCAACAAGGTCCTGGCCTGGTAGTGAATAACTACGCCGATCGGACGACCCGCCTGGATACGATAACCGTTACCACAACGGCCAGCGGCAATTTCTCTCGCGATAAGGCTTCCAATTTGAGCGTTGATAGAAGCGCTTCTTCGAGCTTTGATGTGAGTGGTTCCAGGAGTTCTGATGCCAGTGGTTCCAGGAGCTCTGATGTAAGCGGCTCCAGGAGCTCGGAGAGCAGCTCTACTCGCAGTGCTTCTTTGAGCGCTAATCTGGATGCTGCCGCGAATGCCACCAGAACTGTTACCTGGAACAATGGCAATGGCGATCGCACCCGCACTCGGAGTGTCGACGTATCGGTTGACGCATCGGTCGATGCAGATTTCGACGCATCGCGCGAAAGATCGAGCAGTTCCTCGTTCGAAAGATCGTTCGATAAATCGTGGGCAAGATCGTCCGACTCCTCGTTCGAAAAATCGGGCAGTAAAGAGTCCGAATCTTCGTTCGACAAATCGAAAACGTTCAGTGAAAGCAGTTCGTTTGATTTGAGCAACACCTACTCCTATCAAGTGCTGACTCCAACTGGCTGGGCAAACCCTGTGACCAACACTGCAACCCTGAACGGTTCGGTGAATGGTGGCAGTGGCAACCTGGGCGTCAACGTGGCTGCTGGTGTGGGTAACCAACAAAGCAACTCGCTGGCCATTTCCAACAACTCGTTCTGATTGCTGTCTCTGAAGGCCCCCTCACGGGGGCCTGTTTCAACACAACCAGAAGGCGTCTTTCCATGCGCATTATCGTCTTGGCAATTTTGCTTTGCGTGGCCAGTGTGATCGAGGCTGCACAAATGCCGCTTTCCGTCCTCCCCGGTGGCGCGGTGGTGTACAAGCCGATCCAGAGCATGCGCGAGCGTAAATTTGCCGACCTGGTGCAACAGAAAACCGACTTCAGTTGTGGCGCGGCTGCGCTGGCGACCATCTTGCGCCAAGCCTATTGGCTGGATGTGAATGAAGAACAGATCATCGAAGGCATGCTGGCACACTCCGATCAAGATCTTGTCCGCGTCCAGGGCTTCTCCATGCTCGACATGAAGCGTTACGTGGAAAGTATCGGCATGCGAGCCCGTGGCTATCGGGTAGCGCCGGAAACGTTGAGCGAAATCAGAATTCCGGTGGTGGTGCTCCTTGATATCCGAGGCTACAAACATTTTGTGGTCATGCAAAAAGTCCATAAGGGCTGGGTATACATCGGAGATCCGGTACTTGGTCATAAACGCTACAAGGTCGACGACTTTGTAAAAGGCTGGAACGGCATCATCTTTGCCGTCATCGGTCAGGGCTACGACAAAACCAATGCGTTGCTCGACCCACCCATGCCACTGACCGCCAAGAACCGCATCAATACCTTCACTCCGGTGCGAGACGCAGAGTTGATGGACTTCGGATTCATCCAAAGCGACTTCTTCTAATAACAAGGAGCACGACGCTCCGGGAGCATCCAATGAAGACTCCAATCTGGCTGGTCGTGGTTTGCCTGGCCGCCAGCCTCCCCACCCAGGCACAGACATTCAAACCCATTGAACTGAAGGATCATGAATTGGCGACCCTGCGCGGCCGTTATGTCATGCCGGGGCGGATCATCAGTTTCGGCATTGTCATGACCAGCACTTGGCAAAATGCCAACGGTGAAGTGATCGGGGCAACTTCCTCGATGCAAATTCAACAATCGACCATCAAGCCACAGTTCTATGTGTCGATGATCGACGAACGAGGGGATGGCTTGGCGCGTTCGCAAGGTACCGGCACCGTCACGGGCGGCAACGGTCTCAACAGCACCGAAGGCGTCACTCAAGTCGTGCGTGCTGCCGGCGACCATAACGCTGCCTACAACAACGTTCATATCAACGTCACAAAGGCTAGCCAAGCTCCAGCAACGCAACAGCAGGGCCAGGCGTTAGCCCCAGGCTCGACGTTGGTCGGCGCCAATGGCGCGGGCTCGTTGAGCGTTTCCTCGACCGGTACGGGTGTGCAACTGAACATCGTGGCCACCAACAACCAGGGCAGCACCGTACAACGCCTGGGCCAGGGTGGGCTGATGCAGAATACGACTTTGCTCGGCGGTGGTAATCAGGTCAACAACCTCACCTCTCTCAATGTCGTGCTGCGTGACAACGTATCGACAGCCGGGTCGCTGAACGGCAACCTGGACCAGCTCAAAGGTCTTCGCACTCAAGGATTCTGATCTACGCTCAGTCTCATCAGATGTAGTCAGAAAGGGACGGCTAACCCATGCACCGATCGTTGACGTTCAGAGCTATCATTTGTTTGAGTAGCCTGGCGCCGGCAACACTGCTGTACGCAGCCCCGGACCCCCAGGTCGAAGCACTAAAACAAGAACTCATGGAGTTGAAACAGCGTTACGAAGCACAACAGAACGCGCTGATGGTACTTGAGCAACGCGTTCGCCAAGTCGAAGAAGCACCTGCGACCCCTGCGCCCAAACGCCTGACCAAATCCCCCGCGGAGACGCCCAGGAGTGGTCAGACAGTGGCTGCCGGTGCGCCGGGAACCACGGGCAGTTCATACGGCCAATCGCTCAAGGATGATTCGCAGCCCGCGCAGAGCGTTTCCAACCTGTATGACGAAGCCAGCGGCTTCTTCGGTGGCGGCAAGTTCAGCCTCGAAACCGGCCTGACCTATACGCACTACGATACCCGTGCATTGGTACTCAATGGCTTCCTGGCACTGGACGCGATTTTCCTCGGTAACATCAACCTCGACCGTATCAAGGCGGATAACTGGACTCTGGACCTGACCGCCCGCTACAACACGGGAGAACGCTGGCAGTTCGACATTAACGTCCCCGTGGTGTATCGCGAATCAACGTATTCCTCCGGTGGCGCAGGCGGCGCAGGGCCGGTGACGTCGGACGCAACCGTGACCCGCGACCCGACCATCGGCGATGTGAACGTTGGGGTTGCCTACAAGTTTCTGGATGAGTCGGCCAATCTGCCCGACGCGGTCTTTACACTGCGCGTCAAGGCGCCGACCGGTGAAGACCCTTACGGCATCAAACTGGTCAATGACCCGAACAACGATAACCTCTCAGTACCCGAGGAGTTGCCTACCGGCAATGGTGTCTGGTCGATCACCCCGGGTCTATCGCTAGTCAAGAGTTTCGACCCGGCCGTGCTGTTCGGCAGCCTGTCCTACACCTACAACATGGAAGACTCTTTCAGCGACATCAGCCCTCAGGTCAACTCCAAGGTGCCCGGGGACGTGAAACTGGGCGATTCCTGGCAGATCGGCGCCGGTATTGCATTCGCCTTGAACGAGAAGATGAGTATGTCGTTCTCGTTCACCGATCAGTTCGCCAGCAAGAGCAAGATCAAGCCGGATGGTGGCGACTGGCAATCGATTTCCAACAGCGATTACAACTCGGCCAACTTCAACATCGGCATGACCCTGGCAGCAACCGATAACCTGACGATCGTTCCCAACCTGTCCATCGGACTGACCGACGATTCGCCAGACTTTTCCTTCAGCCTGAAATTCCCGTACTACTTTTAAGCACAGACCTGTAGGAGCGAGGCTTGCCCGCGAAGAACGATGACGCGTAATACCTGAAAAACCGCGGTGCATTCTTCGCGGGCAAGCCTCGCTCCTACAGAAATTTCGCTTAACTGACTGGCATTGGGCTTGCCCGCTCCCACAAAGTCTGTAGTGCCTGGTTAAAATGGAAAAGGCCCGCTGCGATGGATGTCGCAGCGGGCCTCTTCGTTTCACCGCGCCCTAGCGGATTTGGTGCTTGTGCAGCAATCGGTAAAAAGTCGGTCGCGATACGCCCAGGACTCTGGCGGCGACGCTCAGGTTGTCGCTGTGCCGGTTCAACACATCGCACAGCGCCTGACGTTCGGCGCGGGTCTTGTAGTCTTCAAGGGTGCCCATCGGCGTAGCGGTGGCGTGTTGACTGATCAACCCCAGGTCTCGCGCCTCGATCTGTCGTCCTTCGGCCAGCACCAGTCCGCGCCGTACCCGGTTGGCTAACTCGCGGACATTGCCGGGCCAGTCGTGCTTGCCCATGGCGATCAGCGCGTCTTCGCTGAAGCTTCGAGGACGACGGCCGGTTTCCTGGCTGTAGAAATGAGAAAAGTGGTTGGCCAACATCGAGAGATCACCATGGCGTTCGCGTAGCGGTACGGTGATGACTTGCAGGACGTTCAAGCGGTAGTACAGATCTTCGCGAAAGCGTTTCTTCTCAATGGCCGCTTCAAGGTCGACATTCGTCGCCGCCAATACCCGCACATCCACCGGAATAGGCTGGTGGCCCCCTACGCGCTCAATGTGTTTTTCCTGCAGGAAGCGCAGCAGATTGGCTTGCAGTTCCAGGGGTAGATCACCGATTTCATCGAGAAATAGCGTTCCGCCGTTGGCCGCCTCTATCCGCCCGACCTTGCGCTGATGAGCGCCGGTAAAGGCGCCCTTCTCGTGGCCAAACAGTTCGGACTGGATCAAGTGTTCGGGAATCGCGCCGCAGTTGATCGCCACGAACGGTTTGCTGTGACGCTGGGATTGTCGATGCAGGGTGCGAGCGACCAGTTCCTTGCCAGTTCCGCTTTCGCCGCGGATCAGCACCGGGGATTCAGTGGGTGCCAACTTGCTGAGCAATTTGCGCAGTTCGCGAATCGGTTTGCTGTCGCCGAGCAATTCATGTTCAGGCTGATCGATATGGATCGTGCCCTGGCCGCGCAGGCGTGCCATGCCAAACGCGCGACCCAAAGTGACCTGAACCCGTGAGACATCGAACGGCAGAGTATGAAAGTCAAAAAACCATTCGCAGACGAAGTCCCCGACATTTTGCAAGCGCAGGACCTCTTGATTCAGCACCGCAATCCACTCGGTACCGCTATGGGTGATCAATTCCTTGACGGCTTCCGGGCGTTCCAGATGGAATGGCTGCAAACGCAACAGGCCGACATCGCAAGTTCGCTCAATGGCGTTTTTCAGGGTACAGCTGTCAACATCCCAACCCACGGCGCGTAAACCTGGCAACAATCGGTGGCAATCATCGCAAGGATCCACTATTAACAGACGTCGTAAGACAGGCGGTTCTATCATGACTGTTCCTTGACGCCAAATTTAGGAAATATTAGTAAAAACAGTCATTTGGCGGGCTTCGATGTAACACTAGCAAGAATTTGACGCGAGCTTGTATCGATTGCTTATAGGGTTGTTTGCTTATTAGTTATAAGAAGTCACTTGGTTAGTGGCCTAACGAGTTGAACCTTTCATTCAGCTTTCAGAAAGGGCCTGAATATCAAATCAATGAAAGAAAGTTGAGATTTCTTTTGATTGTGTGTGACCTAAACCCCGGTTGCGGGCATCAGTACTAGTAACCAGCCGAACGGTAAGCCCAACCGACGGCACATCACTTGTTTGGGCATACAGAGAGAAGATCCCATGAACGCCCCGCTCCGTTTCAACGAAGCACTTTTGATTGCCGACCGCGCATTCCAACCCTTTCAATGCGTGGCTTGGGCACCACAAGATGGTAATGGCGAGCTCAGCCTCACTATCATCGATCGCACTAATACGTGCATCAGCCGTAAACAAATCCCCAGCAGTGCCTATTCCGATCCAGAGCAACTCGAACACGTGCTGGAAGAAGCTCGTGCCGAGTTGAGCCAGGAAGGTTACACACTGCAATCATGGTCGATGCCGCACTAAGCGTTTTCGCGGATTGCCGCCCGGCAATCCGCGCCCCCCTTCTTTTTAGTTGACGATTTTCTACAGTCAGCTGCGCAATACCCTCCCCTGTTTTCAACTTCTAGCCGCCGGATTACTTGGCAGGCTTTTCAGTGGTTCGAAAAGACATTGTTCTGGCACAAAACGCTCCACTTCCAGCCCATGAAAACAGTTGTGCGCCGAGTCATTCAGGGATTGAATGTTTTGCTCATGTAGTCACGCTCCGGGCATCCGGATAAGGACGACTGGCAAGGAGATGCATGCATGTCACCCCAGACTGCTTTTGCCTTACCTGCAACCGTGAATGGCGCCGAACGACTCGATACGCGTTTCGCTGGCACCGGCAAGACTCAAGTGTATTTCGCCAGCAGTATGTTCAGCATCGCCAATGACGTTGCGATTGACCCTCTCGGCCGGTTGCTGGTGGCGGCAAAGGTCGGTACGCCGGGCGGCCACCGCTTTGGCCTGGCCCGCCTGCTTGCAGACGGTTCGGCGGATCTGGCATTCGGCAAACAAGGCAGCATCAGCGGGCAGTTCGCACTCGGCTTCGAGGCCATGGCCGGCAAGGTGCGGGTGTTGGCCAACGGGCACATTCTGGTGGCCGGCCTGCACTACGAAAATGCTCACCGTACGCTGCCCGCCCTGGCGATGTTTGATCAGCAAGGCTGCCCGGTCCAGGGTTTTGGCGACAATGGACGCTGCGTGGTGCGCCTGCCGGGTGATCTTTCCCGAGGCGCTCGCGATGCCTGGTTACCGCCCGGCGTGCCGGGCGCCGAAGCCTGCGATGTCTGCGTGCAGGACGACGGTCGAATCCTGCTGCTGGCCAATCATCACTTCGAACTGGCCGATCACGTCGGCATGCTGATACGACTCAACGCCGACGGTTCGCTGGACAGCAGCTTCAACGGTCGCGGTTTCGTCATGGTCCGGCACCTGTTGATGAACACCTGGCTCAGCAGCTTGATGGTGCAGCGCGATGGTCGGATTCTGGTGAGCGGATCAATCAATGTTCCCGAGGAAGGCCTGCTGGCGCGTTATCACCCGGATGGCCAACTGGACGACAGCTTCGCCGTGGATGGTTTCATGACCTTCAAGGCACGCGAGCGCAGTGCTCAGGTCTGCCAGATCGTCCAGCATGACAACGGCGACTTGCATTGCTTTGGCAGCAGTCGCGACCCTATGCACTGCCTGTCTCTGAAACTACACAGTAATGGCCGACCGGATTTTCATTGTAACGGTGGCCAGCCAAAGCTATTGGGCGTCGGCCGTAGCAACTGCTACTGGACCGCCGCCAAGACTCAGCCGGACGGGCGTGTACTGACAGTCGGAGCGACGGTTGGCGGGGTCGAAGTCGACCTCATTTTTGCCCGATATTTACCCAGTGGGCAACCGGATCGCAGTTTTGCCAAGGGCATCGGCTGGTTTCGCACACGCCTGAGTCCCGCTCCGTTTACCGCAACTTCACTGGCCATTCAGGCCGACGGCTGCATCGTCATCGGCGGCTATTCACTGGACGGAAGCTGCCGCGCGGTCGTCGCGCGTTATCAGTGTTAGGCCAACGTCATTCCTGCACTTGATCTTCTGTTGTTCTTACGGCAAGTTGCGCGCTTCTTAATACAAGGAGTAGCCGATGTCCGGCTCAATGGCCCAGGCCTTCGCGCACAACTTTCTAGGGCACTCACCCCGCTGGTACAAGGCGAGCATTGTCGGCTTCCTGATTCTCAACGCCTTGGTGTTATGGACGGTCGGGCCGGTGGTGGCCGGCTGGCTGTTGGTGCTGGAGTTCATCTTCACCTTGGCCATGGCGCTCAAGTGTTACCCGTTGATGCCCGGCGGGTTGCTCCTGGTCGAAGCACTGCTGCTGAAAATGACCACCCCCCAAGCGCTCTATGACGAACTGGTGCACAACTTCCCGGTGATCCTGCTGCTGATGTTCATGGTGGCAGGCATCTACTTCATGAAAGACCTGCTGCTGTTTCTCTTTTCGCGCCTGTTGTTGGGGGTTCGCTCCAAGGCGCTACTGGCATTGATGTTCTGTTTCCTGTCCGCGTTTCTGTCGGCATTTCTTGATGCGTTGACCGTGACTGCGGTGATTATCAGTGCGGCAGTAGGTTTCTATTCGGTGTATCACCGTGTCGCCTCGGGCGGCGATCCGCGTCAGGACAGTGAGATCAGCGATGACCGCCACTTGCCCACGCTCCATCATGGCGACCTTGAACAGTTCCGCGCCTTCCTGCGCAGTCTGCTGATGCACGGCGCCGTCGGTACCGCGTTGGGAGGTGTGTGTACGCTGGTTGGCGAGCCGCAGAACCTGCTGATCGGCCATGAAATGGGTTGGCACTTCGCCGAATTCTTTTTGAAGGTCGCACCGGTGTCGTTGCCGGTATTGGCCGCCGGCCTGGTGACCTGCGTGCTGCTGGAGAAACTGCGCTGGTTCGGCTATGGCACGCTGCTGCCGGACAACGTGCGTGCAGTGCTGGCCAATTACGCCGACGAAGACAACGCCGCACGCACTGCACGTCAGCGCGCTGCGTTGCTGGTTCAGGGCGCGGCGGCGCTGATTCTGATTGTCGGGCTGGCGTTTCACGTCGCCGAAGTCGGCCTGATCGGTTTGATGGTGATCGTGCTGATCACCGCGTTCACGGGCATTACCGATGAGCATCGCATTGGCAACGCCTTCAAGGATGCCATGCCGTTCACGGCGCTGCTGGTGGTGTTTTTCGCAGTGGTGGCAGTGATTCACGATCAGCAATTGTTCACGCCGCTGATCCAGTGGGTGCTGGCGCTGCCGGCAGATCAACAGCCGGGCATGTTGTTTATTGCCAATGGCTTGCTGTCGGCCATCAGCGACAATGTGTTCGTGGCGACCATCTACATCACCGAAGTGAAGCAGGCGTTTCTCTCCGGCCACATGAGCCGCGAACAGTTTGAAACCCTGGCGATTGCGATCAATACCGGCACCAACCTGCCGAGCGTGGCAACGCCCAATGGTCAGGCGGCGTTCCTGTTCCTGCTGACCTCGGCGATTGCACCGCTGATTCGCCTGTCGTACGGGCGGATGGTGTGGATGGCACTGCCTTACACGGTGGTGATGGGCGTGTTGGGCTGGTATGCGGTGAGCTTTTGGCTTTGAGGTGATCGGTCTGACGCCTTCGCGGGCAAGCCTCGCTCCTACAGGGTTAGCGTCGATCATTTGATTGTGAGCCGACACAAACCTGTAGGAGCGAGGCTTGCCCGCGAAGAACGATAACGCGGTTCAGACCGGATTCAGGATAAACCGCTCGATCGCCTGGGCCGCGCCGTCTTCGGTATTGGCCCCGGTCACCACGTCGGCCTGACGCTTCACCGCCTCTTCCGCCTGCCCCATGGCGATCGATAACCCGGCCCGGTGAAACATCGCCGGGTCATTGCCGCCGTCACCGAGGGCGGCGGTCTGTTCCAGCGGCACACCGAGAAACTCGGCCAGTGTCGCCAATGCCTCGCCCTTGTTAGCCAGCATCGCCGTCACGTCCAGATAGATCGGCTGTGAACGCGAAACCTGCGCCTGCCCTTCGACCTTGGGCAGTAACTGCGCTTCCAGTTCGATCAACAGTTCGGCGTTGTTGCTGGCCGCGACGATTTTGTCGATGCGTGCCAGGTAAGGCTCGAAATTCTCGACCACCACCGGCGGATAACCCAAACCATGCTGCTCGCGTGGAACCATCGGGCCGTACGGGTCCTTCAACAGCCAGTCGCCACCACTGAACACCCACACTTCGATGTCCGGCTGATCGGCAAACAGCGTCAGCGCCGTCAGCGCTGCCGTCGCTGGCAAATAATGCGCAACCAGTATGCTGCCGTCCGGGTTGACGATGGTACCGCCATTGAAAGCCGCCGTCGGCAGATCGACACCCAGGGCTTCGATCTGCTGCAACATGGCTTTGGGCGGACGCCCGGTGGCCAGGCTGAACAGCACGCCTGCCTCGCGCAAGGCGCGGACAGCTTCAATCGTACGCTGACTGAGGCTGTGATCGGGAAGCAGTAAAGTGCCGTCCATGTCGCTGAGCAGAAAGCGGATGGGCTGTTGCGTGACGTCACTCATCCGACGCTGTGCCAGACACGACCATCGCGGGTCAGCAGCTCGTCAGCGATCTGAGGCCCGTCTTCGCCGGCCGCGTAATTCTCAACTGTTGCGTCCTGCTGCCAGGCGTCGAGGAATGGCTGCACCGCGCGCCAGCCGTTCTCGATGTTATCGGCGCGCTGGAACAGCGTCTGATCGCCGGTCAGGCAGTCGTAGATCAGGGTTTCATAGCCGGTCGATGGCTGCATCTCAAAGAAATCCTTGTAGGCGAAACCGAGTTCGATGTTGGCCATGTTCAACGCCGGCCCCGGCCGCTTGGCCAGCAGGTCGAACCACATGCCTTCGTTGGGTTGAATCTGGATCCGCAGGTAAGTCGGCTGCAACTCGTCGACCTCGGTGTCGCGGAACTGCGCATACGGTGCCGGTTTGAAGCAAATGACAATCTCGGTGTCGCGCGCGCTCATGCGTTTGCCGGTGCGCAGGTAGAACGGCACGCCGACCCAGCGCCAGTTGTCGATCATGACTTTGAGCGCGACATAGGTTTCGGTCGTGCTGTCGGGCGCCACGTTGGCTTCCTGGCGATAACCGGGCAGCGGCTCGCCACCAATCTCGCCGGCGGTGTATTGGCCGCGCACCGAGTTGGCTCGCGCTTCCTCGGTCGTCCAAGGGCGGATCGCGCCGACGACTTTGGCTTTTTCGCCGCGTACCGCATCGGCGCCAAAAGCGGCCGGTGGTTCCATGGCCACCATCGCCAATAATTGGAACAGGTGATTGGGCACCATGTCCCGCAGGGCGCCGGTGACTTCATAAAAACTGCCACGGGTTTCCACGCCGACGGTTTCGGCGGCGGTGATTTGCACGTGGTCGATGTAATGGTTGTTCCAGAAGGCTTCGAACAGGCTGTTGGAGAACCGGCTGACCAGAATGTTCTGCACGGTTTCCTTGCCCAGATAGTGATCGATCCGGTAGATCTGCTTTTCCGTCATCACTTTGAGCAAGCACGCGTTCAACGCTTCGGCGGTGTGCAAGTCGGAGCCGAAAGGCTTTTCGATCACCACCCTTCTGAACGCTTCAGGGGTTTCCTGCAGCAATCCGGCAGCACCGAGACGCCGCACCACTTCGCTGAAAAAACGCGGCGCGGTGGCCAGGTAGAAAATCGCATTGCCAGTGCCGCTGGCGTCGATTTTCGCCGCCAGCGCTTGATAGGTGCGTTCGTCCAGGAAGTCGCCCTGGACGTAGCTGATGTGCTTGGCCAGTTTGGCCCACAACGCCGGATCAAGGGCGTGATTGCCCTTGCCGACCTTGGTCGCCACTTCCGCCCGAATGAAATCTTCGAGTTTTTTGGCGAAGGCTTCGTCACTGATGGCGTTGTGATCAACGCCGATGATCCGCAGTCCATTCCCCAGCAAACCGTCGCGACTCAGGTTGTACAGCGCCGGCATCAGCAGGCGCTTGACCAGATCACCATGGGCACCGAACAGAAACAGCGTGGTAGGCGGTGCGGGTTCTGCCTTGGATTTCCTGCGGATCACATGAGTCATTTTTTTGAAGTCTCCACGTGGCCGCCGAAGCCGAAGCGCTGGGCCGAGAGAATCTTGTCGCCAAAGGTGCCTTGCCCGCGCGAACGGTAGCGCGAGAACAGCGAGTTCGACAGCACCGGTACCGGGACCGATTGCTCCATGGCCGCTTCGATGGTCCAGCGACCTTCACCGCTGTCAGCCACCGAGCCTGAGTAACCGTCGAGTTTCGGGTCGCTGGCCAGGGCGTCGGCGGTCAGGTCGAGCAGCCAGGACGACACCACGCTACCACGACGCCAGACTTCGGCGATGTCAGCGACGTTCAGGTCAAAGCGCTGATCTTCCGGCAGGTTGGTGCTGGCCTTGGTCTTGAGGATGTCGAAGCCTTCGGCGAAGGCCTGCATCATTCCGTATTCGATGCCGTTGTGGATCATTTTCACGAAGTGGCCAGAACCGGCCGGGCCCGCGTGGATGTAACCGCGCTCGGCGCGATCGTCATCGGACTGGCGATCCTTGGTGCGTGGGATGTCGCCCATGCCCGGGGCCAGGGTTTCAAACAGCGGATCGAGGCGCTTAACGGTCTCGGCGTCGCCGCCGATCATCATGCAATAACCACGCTCCAGGCCCCAGACACCGCCGGAAGTGCCGACGTCGATGTAATGCAGGCCTTTTTCCGACAGGGTTTTGGCCCGGCGGATGTCGTCCTTATAGAAGGTGTTGCCACCGTCGATGATGGTATCGCCCGCTTCAAGCAAGGTGCTCAGGGTGTCGATGGTGTCTTCGGTCGGTGCGCCGGCGGGCAGCATGACCCACACCGCGCGTGGTTTGGCCAGGCCAGCGACCAGGGCTGGCAAGTCGGCAACTCCGGTGGCGCCTTCTTCAGCCAGGGTCTCGACAAAGGCAGTATTGCGGTCGTAAACAACGGTGGTATGCCCGTTGAGCATCAGGCGCCGCGCAATATTGCCGCCCATGCGGCCCAGTCCAATAATCCCGAGTTGCATGTACTGATGCTCCCTACTACAAATAAAGTATGTCAAAGGTTATAGCCCAACGCGACTCATTCGAGTTAGTCCAGCGTATGGGGATGAAGTTTCCGGGCATTGTGCCCGATCCAGACTGATAACGTCTGGAATCGTGCCGAAGACACAACGACCATGAAAAATAAAAAAGTTCCCTTCAGGGGCAAAAGAAATCAAAATTGGCGCCGATAGTAAGTGAGCACCCGAACTCGGGAGCCAACTTACAGTTGAGACAGCCATTTGCGAGGTGAGCAATGGGCACCGTACACACAGCACTGCCAGCACAAACCCTTTACGTCACGATCCGTCGCGATGAACTGCGCCAGTTGAAAGACGAGCGCGACCAGTTGAAACGGGAAGTCGCGCAATTGCGCCTGCTGTCCCAAGGCAATCAGGCTCAGCCCTTGCCTGTCACCCAACGTGCTCCCCACGCCTGACCCCCGGCCCCTCAAGCTGTAATGCGATCTGTAGCAGCTGCCGAGCCCGCGAGGCTGCGTTCGCCTGTAGCAGCTGTCGAGCCCGCGAGGCTGCGTTCGGCTGCGAAGCAGTCGCGAGTCCGGCTGACGCGGCCTACCTGACGTATTGCAAGTTCTGATTCAACGACTGCTTCGCAGCCGAACGCAGCCTCGCAGGCTCGGCAGCTGCTACAAAAAAGCGTTTCGTGCCCGTTGTTTCCGACTCGCTGCAACCCAGCCCGCTGCTACAACTCACAAAGTTTTCACACCTTCTTGTCGATACTCCGGCCCATTGTGGCCGCTCGGTGGTATCCGCGCGGCGTCCGTTCGTCTGTGACAGGGAGAGTGCCGACGGCCGAAGTAATTATCAGGCTGGAGTGGTGAATGGCTTTGTTTAAACGCAGCAAAACGTCTGCGAAAGGTTTTGATTGGGCAGGATTTCTCTGGTTATTTCTGTTCTTCTGGTATTTTTCGGGCATTACCCAACTGCTGATTCAACTGACGGGCACCTCTGGTTTTACCGGGTTCCGCCAGGCCTTTGTGATGAGCGCTATCTGGCTCGCCCCGATGTTGCTGTTTCCCAAACAGACACGTGTGATGGCCGCGCTGATCGGCGTGGTGCTGTGGGCCTGTTCGATGGCCAGCCTCGGCTATTTCTTCATCTATCAGCAGGAATTTTCCCAGAGCGTCATCTTCATCATGTTCGAATCGAACGTGTCTGAAGCCGGCGAGTACATGACCCAGTATTTTGCCTGGTGGATGGTGCCGGCGTTCCTCGCCCACACCGCGTTCGCGTATTTCCTCTGGACCCGCTTGCGTCCGGTGTACCTGCCACGTGGACAGGCGCTGGTCGCGGCGACGGCGATTCTGCTGGCGGTGGTCGGTTACCCGATGATCAAGCAGACGTTACGCACCGGCAGCTTGGCCGGCGGCTTCGAGAAATTCGAAACCCGCATCGAGCCCGCGGTGCCGTGGCAGATGGCCGTGGCCTATCACCGTTACCTCGATACCCTGGCCGGCATGCAAGCCATGCTCGACAGCGCCAGCAAAATTGCCCCGCTCAAGAACCTCACCGATTCGATGGCCAATCAGCCGGCGACCCTGGTGCTGGTGATCGGCGAGTCCACCAACCGGCAGCGCATGAGCCTGTACGGCTACCCTCGGGAAACCACCCCGGAACTGGACAAGCTGAAGGATCAACTGGCGGTTTTCGATAATGTCATTACCCCGCGCCCTTACACCATCGAGGCGTTGCAGCAGGTACTGACGTTCGCCGACGAAGAAAACCCCGACCTTTACCTGACGACACCGTCGGTGGTGAGCATGATGAAACAGGCGGGTTACAAAACCTTCTGGATCACCAACCAGCAGACCATGACCAAGCGCAACACCATGCTCACGACCTTCTCCCAGCAGGCCGACGAGCAGGTGTACCTGAACAACAACCGCAACCAGAATACCGCCCAGTACGATGGCGACGTGATCGAGCCGTTCAACAAGGCTTTGGCTGACGCGGCGCCACGCAAGCTGATCGTTGTGCATTTGCTCGGCACGCACATGAGCTACCAGTACCGCTACCCGCCGACCTTCAACAAGTTCACCGACCGCAACGGTGTTCCGGAGGGCGTGCGTGACGATCAGGTGCCGACATACAACAGCTATGACAACGCGGTGCTGTACAACGACTTTGTGGTGTCGAGCCTGATCAAGGACTACGCCAAGTCTGATCCGAACGGCTTCCTGCTGTACCTCTCCGACCATGGCGAAGACGTCTTCGACTCCGTTGGCCATAAAACCCTGGGCCGCAACGAGAGCAAACCGACCGCGCCGATGTACACCATTCCGTTCATGGCCTGGGCTTCACCGAAATGGCGCGAAACCCATGACTGGAGTTTTGCCGAAGATCTGAGCCGGCCGTACAGCAGTTCTCAGCTGATTCACACCTGGGCGGATCTGGCAGGCCTGAGTTTCGATGAGCTGGACCGCAGCAAAAGCCTGGTCAGCGATAGTTTCAAGCCTCGGCCATTGATGATCGGCAATCCTTATGAGCGTCAGCAGCGGCCGTTGATCGACTTCAGCCTGATGAAACCCAAGGGTGCGCCTGTCGCTCCGGCGGTCGTTCAGCAGTAATGCTTTTGTAGGAGCCAGCGGTGCGGCGATCCGACTTGCCTGTCAGTTAAGGCGGAATCTGTAGGAGCGAGGCTTGCCCGCGAAGAATGCACCGCGGTTTTTCAGGTATTACG
>NZ_JAMYDU010000034.1 GCF_024138395.1 Pseudomonas mandelii | reverse complement strand
GTGGTGGGTGATGACGGGATCGAACCGCCGACATTCTGCTTGTAAGGCAGACGCTCTCCCAGCTGAGCTAATCACCCGTTTGCATCTCCGAGGCCGCGAAATTTACGCAGGTACCGAAGCTAAGTCAATACCCCGCTTGAAGTTTTTCTGAAAAAGACAAAATCGTGTCAATCCGAACGAGGCCGGTAACCGCCAGACCGCTTTCGCGAGCAGGCTCGCTCCCACAGTGGACCGCGTTTCTTCGGGCAACATGCTTTCTAATGTGTGAGCGAGCCTGCTCGCGATGATGGCGGTACATTCAACATCAATGCCGGAGACCGCGCCGCCCTATTACTCGCTGTAAATCATTTTCTTGGTCATGCCACCATCGACCACGAATTCCTGGCCCGTGACGAATCCGGCGTTCTTCGACAGCAACCACGCCACCATCGCCGCCACGTCCTCCACCGTCCCTACCCTGCCCGCCGGATGCTGCGCATGATCGGCGTCGGTCAGCGGTTCGGCACGCCGTGCCGCAGGGTCTCGTGCGTCGATCCAGCCCGGGCTGACCGCATTGACGCGAATCTCCGGCCCCAAGCTGATGGCCAAGGCATGAGTCAGGGCCAACAGACCCCCCTTGCTCGCCGCATAAGCCTCTGTGTCGGGTTCCGACTGCGCGGCACGGGTCGAGGCCAGATTGACGATGGCGCCGCTGTGAGCGCGCAGGTACGGCGCACAGTGCTTGGCCAACAGCATTGGCCCGCTGAGGTTCACCGCCAGCACCCGGTTCCAGTAGGCCAGATCGAGGCTTTCCAGGGTGATGTTGTGCGGGTCGGCCACCGCCGCATTGCACACCAGCGCATCCAGACGCCCGAATTGCCCCAGCACCTCGGCCACGCCCACTGCCACCTGCGCTTCATTCGCGACGTCCATGGCGATGAACCAGGCGTTTTCGCCCAGCACCTTCGCCACTTTCGAACCCCGCTCACGATCCAGATCAGTCAGCACCACCTGCCAGCCTTCGCTGATCAGCCAGGCCGCAATCCCCAAACCGATGCCGCGCGCAGCACCGGTGACCAGCGCGACGCGGCCATGGGTGCCTGTGGTCGGCGTCGCCAACTCGATCACAAGGCAGCCAACCCGCGCGCCAGATCGGCCTGCAGGTCTGCCACATCTTCCAGACCGACCGCGATGCGGATCAGGCTGTCACGAATGCCCGCTGCTTCACGCTCTTGCGGCGCGAGACGGCCGTGAGAGGTGGTGCTCGGGTGCGTGATGGTGGTTTTACTGTCGCCCAGGTTGGCGGTGATGGAGATCAGGCGCGTCGCATCGATAAAGCGCCAGGCGCCCTCTTTGCCGCCCTTGACCTCAAAACTCACGACCGCACCGAAACCCTTCTGCTGACGCTGGGCCAACTCGTGTTGCGGATGGCTCTTGAGACCGGCGTAATGGACTTTCTCGATGCCGTCCTGCTGCTCCAGCCATTCGGCCAGTTGCTGAGCATTGGCGCAGTGCGCCTTCATGCGCAGGCTCAGCGTTTCCAGGCCCTTGAGGAAGATCCAGGCGTTGAACGGGCTCAGGGTCGGCCCGGCTGTACGCAGGAAACCGACGACTTCTTTCATCTGCTCGCTACGACCGGCCACAACACCGCCCATGCAACGGCCTTGGCCGTCGATGAACTTGGTCGCCGAGTGCACAACGATGTCCGCGCCCAGCTTCAACGGCTGTTGCAACGCAGGCGTGCAGAAGCAGTTGTCGACCACCAGCATCGCGCCCTTGGCGTGAGCGATTTTCGACAACTCGGCGATGTCCACCAACTCGGCCAATGGGTTGGACGGCGACTCGACGAACAGCAATTTGGTGTTGGCCTTGATCGCCGCATCCCAGCCAGACAAGTCCGCCAGCGGCACATAATCGACTTCGATGCCGAAGCGTTTGAAGTACTTTTCGAACAGGCTGATGGTCGAGCCGAACACGCTGCGCGAAACCAGAACATGGTCGCCGGCGCTGCACAGGCTCATCACCACCGCCATGATCGCGGCCATGCCGGTCGCGGTGGCCACGGCTTGCTCGGCGCTTTCCAGCGCGGCAATACGCTCTTCGAACGCGCGCACGGTCGGGTTGGTGTAGCGCGAGTAAACGTTGCCCGGCACTTCGCCAGCAAAGCGCGCGGCCGCGTCGGCGGCGGTACGGAATACGTAGCTGGAAGTGAAGAACATCGGATCACCGTGTTCGCCTTCCGGCGTGCGGTGCTGACCGGCGCGTACGGCCAGGGTATCGAACGCTACGCCTTCGAGGTCGCTGTCCAGCCGACCGGCATCCCAATCCTGACTCATGCTGTCACTCCTTGCCCTGTTCGGTAATGGATACAAAACCGGCCTGGAGGGAACACCCATTACTGTAGGAGCGAGGCTTGCCCGCGAAGGGGTCGTCACATTCAACATCAATGTTGCCTGTGATACCGCCTTCGCGGGCAAGCCTCGCTCCTACAGATACAGGCCGGTAGTTACTCAGTTGTTGTACAGATCGATGATCGCACTGACTGCCTGGGTCTTGACCTTGGAGGCATCGTTGCGCGCCTGCTCGATCTTGTTCAGGTAAGCCTCATCGACGTCGCCGGTGACGTACTGGCCGTCGAACACCGCGCAATCGAACTTCTCGATCTTGATCTTGCCGCCACCGACCGCTTCGATCAAGTCAGGCAGGTCCTGATAGATCAACCAGTCAGCGCCGATCAGGTCGGCAACGTCCTGGGTCGAACGGTTATGGGCGATCAGCTCGTGAGCGCTCGGCATGTCGATGCCATAGACGTTCGGGTAACGCACGGCCGGTGCCGCGGAGCAGAAATAGACGTTTTTGGCGCCGGCTTCGCGAGCCATCTGGATGATCTGCTTGCAGGTAGTGCCGCGAACGATGGAGTCGTCCACCAGCATTACGTTCTTGCCGCGGAATTCCAGCTCGATGGCGTTGAGCTTCTGGCGTACGGATTTTTTCCGCGCAGCCTGGCCTGGCATGATGAAGGTCCGGCCGATGTAGCGGTTCTTCACGAAGCCTTCGCGGAACTTGACGCCCAAGTGGTTCGCCAACTCCAGGGCCGCGGTGCGGCTGGTGTCCGGAATCGGGATGACCACGTCGATGTCGTGATCCGGACGCTCGCGCAGGATCTTCTCGGCAAGCTTCTCACCCATGCGCAGGCGGGCCTTGTAGACCGAGACGCCGTCGATGATCGAGTCCGGACGCGCCAGGTAGACGTGTTCGAAAATGCACGGCGTCAGCGACGGATTGGTCGCGCACTGACGGGTGTGCAGCTTGCCGTCTTCAGTGATGTAGACCGCTTCGCCTGGTGCCAGGTCGCGAATCAGGGTGAAACCGAGCACGTCCAGCGAAACGCTTTCGGAGGCGATCATGTACTCGACGCCTTCGTCGGTATGACGCTGACCGAAAACGATCGGGCGAATGCCGTGCGGATCGCGGAAACCGACGATGCCGTAACCGGTCACCATCGCCACGACCGCGTAACCGCCGACGCAACGATTGTGCACGTCGGTGACGGCAGCGAACACGTCTTCTTCGGTCGGCTGCAACTTGCCGCGCTGGGCCAGTTCGTGTGCGAACACGTTGAGCAGCACTTCCGAATCGGAGTTGGTGTTGACGTGGCGCAGGTCAGATTCGTAAATCTCCTTGGCCAGCTGTTCAACGTTGGTCAGGTTACCGTTGTGCGCCAAGGTGATGCCATACGGCGAGTTGACGTAAAACGGTTGGGCCTCGGCCGAAGTCGAGCTGCCCGCGGTCGGGTAACGCACATGGCCAATGCCCATGTGGCCGACCAGGCGCTGCATGTGACGCTGATGAAACACGTCACGCACCAGCCCATTGTCCTTGCGCAGGAATAACCGGCCATCATGGCTGGTCACGATACCGGCAGCGTCCTGGCCGCGGTGCTGGAGGACGGTTAGCGCGTCATACAGCGCCTGATTGACGTTCGACTTACCGACGATACCGACGATGCCACACATGCGACGCAACCCCTACTTAATGGATCTGACTGAACACAACTCACTGAGGCGTTTTGGCCGTCGGCAAGAGGTGCTCCTTGAACGGTATATCAGCGGGTACGCTGATTCCGCTGGCAAGCCACTGACTACTCCAACCCAGGATCAGGTTTTTGGACCAGTCTGCAACCAATAGAAATTTTGGCACGAGCTGTGACTCTTGCCACCACCCGTCCTGCTGTACCGGCCCCAGGCTCAACAGCCCGACCGCCACAACCACCAGCAACACGCCACGCGCGGCGCCGAAGGCCATGCCGAGAAATCGATCGGTCCCGGATAGCCCGGTGACGCGAACCAATTCGCCGATAAGATAATTGATCATTGCGCCTACGATTAAAGTGGCGACAAACATGATGGCACAGCCCGCGATCACGCGAGCCGACGGCGTTTCGATGTATCCGCCGAGGTACTCGGACAATGAGCCACCGAACATCCAGGCAACGGCTCCTGCGATGATCCAGGTCAGCAGCGAGAGTGCTTCTTTGACGAAGCCGCGGCTAAGACTGATCAAAGCGGAGATGGCGACGATTGCAACGATCGCCCAGTCAACCCAGGTAAATGGCACAGTGCAGCCTACAGACAGATAAGGCGGCGCATTTTAGCAGAGCCCATGGCTGTCGGTAAGCTGAGATTGTCAGTGCTTTTCAAATCAGGGCGATAGTTTTCCCTTGCCTAAGCTTCGCCCCGCCCGTGTAGCAGCTGGCGAAGCCTGCGTTCGGCTGCGCAGCAGTCGTAAAATGGAGCCCCGCGGTGCATCAGGCACATCGCATTAGCAGGATTTACGACTGCTTCGCAGCCGAACGCAGCCTCGCAGGCTCGGCAGCTGCTACCAAGAGCCGTCGGTGTTAACCGCGTTCAGGCTGGAAACGCACCACAAAACCCTTGAGGTTCTGCTGGCGACTCAACAAGTCACGCAGGCGATCGGCTTCCGCGCGCTCGATCAGCGGTCCGACGAACACCCGATTCTTGCCCTCGGCGGAGCGGATATAGGCGTTATAGCCTTGGCTGCGCAGGGTTTTCTGCAAGCTTTCAGCGCTTTCTCGACTCGTCAGGCTCGCCAGTTGCACCGACCAACTGACCGATAGGCCATTGGCATCGACGCGGCTTGGGGTGGTAGCCGGCTTGCTCGGCGCGGCTGCAATTGGTTGGGCAGGTGTCGGCACTGGCTTGGCGACTGGCGCCGGAGGTGGCGTGACCGGTTTGGCAGCCGGTGGCGCTGGGGCCACGGGAGCGCTTGGCGCAATCGGTGTCGATGGCGCTTGCTGCGCGGCAATTTCGTCATCGCTTGGCACAGGCTCCTGCGGCAATGCCTGCGGCTCAGGCACCACCACCGGCTCGACCTGCACTTGCGTTACAGCCGGCGCTTGCGGTGCGGCCGGTGCGTCGACCCTCACCTGGCGCTGTTCGTCCTGACGGGAAAACAGCATTGGCAGGAAAATCACCGCCAGCGCCACCAGCACCAGGGCACCGACCATGCGCTGCTTGTACGCCTTATCCAGCAAAGCCATTTGCCGCTTCCTCCGTGGAGTGCCGGGCCAGCCATTCAAGGGCCTCGGCGACACAATAAAATGATCCGAACAACAGAATTTCGTCGTCGCTCGTCGCCTGCGCGCACTGCCCTTCCAGGGCTGCGGCCACGCTGTCATAAGACGTTACCGAGGCGCCAAGATTCTGCAACGCCGCGTGCAACTGCTCGACGGGCCGCGCCCGCGGCGAATCCAGCGGAGCGACAGCCCAATGCTGGACACTAGCATTCAATTCACCGACAACACCATCCAGATCCTTGTCCGCCAACAACCCGAACACCGCCAGACGCTTGCCTGCCGGCGGTCGACTGGCCAGACGACGGGCCAGGTATTCTGCCGCATGGGGATTGTGCCCCACGTCCAGCAACACATTCAGACGCTTGCCTTGCCAGTCGAACTGACGGCGATCGAGACGACCGACCACGCGCGTCGCTTTCAGGGCTTCAATAATCTGCGCATCCACCCAAGGCAAACCAAGCAACAGGTAAGCCTGCAAGGCCAGTGCGGCGTTTTCCATCGGCAGATCAAGCAATGGCAGATCGTGCAATTCGACTGCACGCCCTTGAGCATCGAGGCCGCGCCATTGCCAGTTGTGATCGGTGATCCCCAGGTCGAAATCGCGCCCACGCAGGAAAAACGGGCAATTGAGCTCGCGCGCTTTATCCAGCAGAGGTTGAGGGGGATTCAGATCGCCACAGAGCGCAGGCGCGCCCTGGCGGAAAATGCCAGCTTTTTCGTAAGCCACGGATTCACGGGTATCACCCAGGTAATCCGCATGATCGACGCCGATGCTGGTGACCACCGCCATGTCCGCATCGACCACGTTGACCGTGTCCAGACGACCACCCAAGCCGACTTCCAGCACCACCGCATCAAGCCCTGCCTGTTGAAACAGCCAGAACGCCGCCAGGGTGCCCATTTCGAAGTACGTCAGGGAAGTGTCGCCACGACCAGCCTCGACCGCAGCGAAAGCTTCGCACAGCTCGGCGTCAGTGGCTTCGACGCCATTGACCTGCACCCGCTCGTTATAACGCAGCAGGTGCGGAGAGTTGTAGACACCCACGCTCAGGCCCTGCGCCCGCAACAATGAAGCCACGAACGCGCAAGTGGAACCCTTGCCGTTGGTGCCAGTAACCGTGATCACCCGAGGCGCCGGTTTGCCCAGTCCCATGCGGGACGCTACCTGTTGCGAACGCTCCAGCCCCATGTCGATGGCCGTAGGATGCAACTGTTCAAGGTAGGCGAGCCACTCGCCAAGGGTGCGTTGGGTCATAGGTTGGCAGGCACCGGGGGAACCACGATCGGCTCGATCGGCGCGGCGACGAATTTTGGCGTCGGCAGGCCCATCATTTGTGCCAGCAGGTTGCCCAGACGCGGACGCAGCTCCTGACGGTGAATGATCATGTCGATCGCGCCGTGCTCCAGCAGGAACTCACTGCGCTGGAAGCCTTCCGGCAGTTTTTCGCGAACGGTTTGTTCGATAACCCGCGGGCCGGCGAAACCGATCAGGGCTTTCGGCTCACCGACGATTACGTCGCCGAGCATCGCCAGACTGGCGGAAACCCCGCCGTAGACCGGGTCGGTCAGTACCGAGATGAACGGAATGCCTTCTTCACGCAGACGCGCCAGCACCGCGGAGGTCTTGGCCATTTGCATCAGGGAGATCAGCGCTTCCTGCATCCGCGCACCACCGGAGGCGGCGAAGCAGATCATTGGGCAACGGTTTTCCAGGGCGTAATTGGCGGCGCGCACAAAGCGCTCGCCAACGATGGCGCCCATCGAACCACCCATAAAGGAGAATTCGAAGGCCGACACCACGACCGGCATGCCCAGCAAGGTGCCGCTCATGGAGATCAGTGCGTCTTTTTCGCCGGTCTGCTTTTGCGCAGCGGTCAGGCGATCCTTGTACTTCTTGCCGTCGCGGAATTTCAGACGGTCAACCGGTTCCAGGTCCGCGCCCAGTTCGGCACGGCCGTCAGCGTCGAGGAAAATGTCGATGCGTGCGCGCGCGCCGATACGCATGTGGTGGTTGCACTTGGGGCAAACGTCCAGGGTCTTTTCCAGCTCAGGACGATACAGCACCGCCTCGCAAGATGGGCATTTGTGCCACAGACCTTCAGGCACCGAGCTCTTCTTGACCTCGGAACGCATGATCGAAGGGATCAGTTTGTCTACTAACCAGTTGCTCATGCTTTCTTTCTCCAGTACCGGCGGCCCGAACGCTCTGGTTCGCAGCCCCGCGTATGCCCTTGAGCTAAATTCATATGTGGCGATGATCGGCGGGTGGCCGGGTCAGCGAAACTGACCTTCGTACAACCCAAAGAATCCTCAGCCTTTTTTCTACCAAGCTGTGGACGGCGGCAGTCTGCCAGCCGTCACATCATCGCAGGCTCCCGCGCACTGCTTTGATGAATGCCTGAATCTTTGCGTGATCCTTGATGCCCTTGCTCGCCTCTACTCCACCGCTGACGTCCACCGCGTAAGGCCGAACCCGGGCAATCGCTTCGGCGACGTTGTCCGGTGTCAAGCCGCCCGCCAGGATGATCGGCTTGCTCAGGCCTTGCGGTATCAGAGACCAGTCGAACGCTTCACCGGTTCCGCCGGGAATACCTTCGACGTACGTGTCGAGCAGGATCCCGCTGGCACCGGCATAGGCATCGCAAGCGGCGGCGATGTCATCACCGGCCTTGACCCGCAACGCCTTGATGTACGGTCGGTGCCACCCTTCACAGTCGGCCGCGGTCTCGTCACCATGGAACTGCAACAAGTCCAGCGGCACGGCGTCGAGGATTTCCCCCAACTCGCAGCGGCTGGCATTGACGAACAAACCCACGGTGGTCACGAATGGCGGCAGCGCTTCGATGATCGCCCTCGCCTGCTGGAACGTCACGGCCCGCGGGCTTTTGGCGTAGAACACCAATCCGATGGCATCGGCCCCGGCCTCGACCGCCGCCAACGCATCCTCTATGCGGGTAATCCCACAAATTTTGCTGCGAACGGCTGACATGTCGATAGAACCTCAGGACAAATCCGGGAAAGTCCCGGATGGTAACAAAAGCGTTCGAGGGCGTCAGCCGTCAAGTTCCGAGAATCCGGTGAGGAAGTGTGGACCGATGTAACGCTCGGGCAATTCAAACTCGTCGCGATACTCGACCTGCACCAGATACAGGCCATACGGATGGGCCGTCACCCCGCCGGAACGACGCACGCGGCTTTCCAGGACTTCCTTCATCCACTCCACGGGACGCTCGCCGGCACCGATGGTCATCAGCACGCCTGCGATGTTGCGCACCATGTGGTGCAGGAACGCGCTGGCGCGGATATCCAGCACGATCATTTTGCCGTGGCGGGTGACACGCAGGTGATGCAGCTCTTTGATCGGCGATTTGGCCTGGCACTGGCCGGCGCGGAATGCGCTGAAGTCGTGGGTGCCGACCAGATACTGAGCGGCCTCGGACATGCGCTCGACGTCCAGTGGACGGTGGTTCCAGGTGATTTCTTCGTTCAGGTGCGCCGGGCGGATCTGATCGTTGTAGATCACGTAACGATAACGACGGGCGATGGCCTTGAATCGCGCATGGAAATCCGCCGGCATGACCTTGGCCCAACTGACGCTGACGTCATGCGGCAAGTTGATGTTGGCGCCCATGACCCAGGCCTTCATTGAACGTTCGACCTGGGTATCGAAATGCACCACCTGCCCGCAAGCATGCACACCGGCGTCGGTGCGCCCGGCACAATGCAGCGACACCGGTGAGTCGGCGACTTTGGACAAGGCCTTTTCGAGGGTTTCCTGCACCGTGGCCACACCGGAGGCCTGACGCTGCCAGCCGCGATAGCGCGAACCTTTGTATTCAACGCCCAACGCGATCCGGAAAAAGCCGTCGGCCGCCATTTCGGCGGCCGGGTTATCTATATTTGCCAAGGGGTGACAGCCTGCTGATCTACGCAAAGGAGGCATTATAAGGCCGCCGGACGGGGACGCCAGTGCAACAGTCGACACGGTGTTGAATATTGATCGTTCCCACGCTCCGCGTGGGAATGCCGCCAGGGACGCTCCGCGTTCCGCTTCTGAATGTGACGCAGAGCGTCACGGGATGCATTCCCACGCAGGAGCGTGGGAACGATCTGTCGTCGGCTGAAACAAAAACGGCAGCCTCGATGGGCTGCCGTTTTGTTTATGCCTTACCGACGCTTCACGCCAGACGCGAGAGCATTTCCTTGGCTTCGTTCTTCTGACCGTCATCGCCCTCGGTCACTACCTCATTGAGGATGTCCCGGGCGCCGTCGCTGTCACCCATGTCGATGTAGGCCTGAGCCAGGTCGAGTTTGGTGGCGACTTCGTCGGTGCCGGAGAGGAAATCGAAGTCCGGCTCATCGGCCGCGGAGGCCAAAGCGTCTTCCTCGGTGAAGCTCGGCTCAACGAGGCTCTGGGACAGACGATCCAGCTCTGCATTGACGTCATTGAGTTCGCTTTCGAAGGCGTCAGGCTGATCCGGGGCGACGTCCATTTCATCGGCCAGTGACAGATCGAAATCCGCAGGCAGCTCCAGATCATCGAGCGTCGGCTCGGTCACGGGCAGCGCTTCGGCGGCAGGCAAGTCCTTGAGATCTTCATCCAGACTCAGCAGGAAGTCGTCTTCGGCCAACGTTGCCGGCGAGGCATTGCCGCCCAGATCCATGTCCAGGTCGAAGTCCGACAAATCGTCGAGGTTTTCCTTGATTTCAGTCTGTTGTTGCAACACCGACTCAAAGCTCAGATCGTCGTCCAGCGGGAAGTCGTCCAGCTCAGGCAGAGCTTCTGGCTCTGGTACTGGTTCTGGTACTGGTGTTGGCTCCGGTGCTGGCTCTGGTTCCGCCAAAACAACCGGCGCGATCGGAGTAGCCGCTTCCAGATCGTCCAGGCTCAGATCGAATGCGCTGTCGAAGTCGGACAATGCCGGTTCTGGGGATTGCGGTTCGTCCAGCAGCAGGTCCTTGACGTATTGCGCATCCAGCTCCGCGGCGATGGCGGCGGCAGCCAGACCGCTGGCCGCCACAACAGCCATGGCCGGGAAGCGGCTTTTCAACTCTTCGACCCGGGCGAAGTTATCGCCGTTGGCCACCAGTTGACGTTCCTGAGCGACGAACGCATCGCGGTCGCCCTGCTGACCGTAGACTTCCATCAGCTTCAAGCGCAGGTCACTGCGTTGCGGCTCTTGTTTGATAGCGTCTTCCAGCAATGCGGCGGCCTGATTCAGACGACCGCCTGCAATGTGCGACTGCGCCTGAGCCAGTACGTCATCGGAACGCTCGGAACGCTCGGCGGCAGGTGATACCAGTGGCGCAGCGATCGGCGGCGTCACCACAACCGGAGCAATCACCGGGGCCGGCGCGGGTGCTGGCGTTGGTGCGGTCGCGAGTTTCACACTCGGTGGCGGAACTTCCAGACCTTCGAAGCTGCTTTCCGGCAGATCCTGGTCGGCGGAGAACTCTTGTTCCTCCTCCAAGGCACGGGCCATGCGCAGATGCTTCTCGGCCTCTTGCTGAGCTTTGCGGCGACGGGCCAGCAACAACAGCAAGAGCAGCAGCACCACCGCACCACCACCCACCAGACCCAGCAGGATCGGGTTGGTCAGCAGCTCGTTGAATTTCTGATCATCGGATGTCGCAGGCGTTGGCTCGACGGCTTCTGCCGGAACGGCTTCTGGCGCAGCAGCCTCTGGTGCAGGTGTTGTCGGAGCCGCGTCCGCAGGCATTGCCGCAGGGTTGGCCGCCAGCTCGGCTGACATCGCCGGAGCGCCCGAAGCCGGTGCATCCGCGCCGCCTTCTGCCTGCAACTTGGCCAATTGGTTGTTCTTCAGTTCGATCAGACGTTGCAGCTTGTCCAGCTGACTTTGCAGATCGCTCATGCGGCTTTTCAATTCGGCGTTGTCACGACGAGTGGCGTCGAGGCTTTCCTCGGTGACGGCCAGCTTATCGCTTAAAGCTTTCGCATCACCGGCGGCACCTTTGCCGCCCTTGCCGGTATCGGCAGAGACCAGGCTCAGCTTGTCTGCGGCAGGTTGCGATGAAGCACCTTCACCGCGAGCGCGCTTGGTGGCGTCGAGTTGCTGTTGACCGGTTCCCGGTTTCGCAACATAGCGACGGCCCTGACGCCATGCAGTGTTCTGCGCGGCGACCTCAGCGATGGCCTTGGGTTGTGGCAGGTTGGTGCTCTGCACCTGATCAGGCAGACGCAGCACCTGACCGGTTTTCAGCCGGTTGATGTTGCCGTCGATGAACGCATCCGGGTTCAGCGCCTGGATGGCCAGCATGGTCTGCTGAATCGAACCTCCATTACGCGCCTTCGCGGCGATTTCCCACAGGGTATCGCGCGGCGTGGTGGTGTATTGCGACGATTTGGTCGCGCCAGTGACCGGCGCGGTCACCGTTTGGGCTGGTGCCGGTTGTGCGGCGGCATCGGCGGTCTGCGGCGAGAATTTGGACGGATCGAGCAGCACGCTGTAATCGCGTAGCAGGCGACCGTTGGGCCACATCACCTGAACCAGGAATTTCACCATCGGTTCGGACAGCGGTTTGCTGGACGTGACGCGCAGGATGCTTTTGCCGCTGGCGTTAAGCACCGGAGTGAAGGTCAGGTCATTGAGAAATGCCTGACGGTCGACACCGGCCTTGGCGAAATCTTCGGGCGAGGCCAGGCTCGGCACCACTTCGGCGGCCGTGAGGTCCTTGACGTCGAGCAACTCGATTTCCGCGACCAGAGGCTGGTTCAGCGTCGATTTCAGGGTCAATTCCCCGAGCCCGAGGGCATGCGCCATACCGGAGGACAGCGCCGAGGCGGCCGCTATTGCTAACACCAGTTTGCGAACTTGAACCATAACCTCTTCCTTTGTTTGAACATTCCTCGGCCAGCGAGAAGGTGTTGATTGCCGCTGCCGTAAGGCGTTGCGCGCGGCGGCGAAGGGTCGTCGCGCGCGATCATTTTATTCATGCAATGGGAAGCCCTGCGGAGTGGCTCACCTTAAGCATTCCGGCCAAGCATGACGCTCGACGGGAATCATTCGATAAATTGTTGCCAAGTATCTTTTACAGCAGGTCTTTTATCAACAATTCAGCCACCTGCACAGCATTGAGCGCGGCCCCTTTGCGTACGTTATCTGACGTCAGCCACACATTAAGTTCCGCCGGGTCGTCGATCCCGCTGCGAACCCGACCAACGTAAACCACGTCCTGCCCTACCGCATCGCCCACCGGGGTCGGGTAATCGCCGGCCTCGACCAGTTCGACACCGGGTGCCGCTTCCAGTGCCGCGTTGACTTTCGCCAGGTCGACAGCGCTTGAAGACTGCAAGGTCACGCTAAAGCTATCGCCGAAAAACACTGGAGCTTGAATGCAAGTGACGGAAATCTTTAATGAAGGAAGCGCCATGACCTGACGCAGTTCGCGCACCAGGCGCTTTTCCAGCAACGTATGGCCCTGATCATCAGGCTTGCCGACTTGCGCCAGCAGGTTAAAAGCCATCTGTCGATCAAAGAACGCTGGCTCCAGCGGACGCACATTGAGCAGCTCGGCGGTTTGTCGGGCCAGCTCGGTGACGGCTTCGCGGCCTTGGGCAGAAACCGCCAGACACGCTGTCAGACTGATGTGTTGCAGGTCGAGCAAACCGCGCAATGGCGCGAGCACCACCGCCAGCGTCGCGGCCGAAGGGCTTGGGCTACTGACCTGGAAAGGCTTTTTCAGGCCGGCCAGAATTTCAGCATTGGCCTCAGGCACCACTTGCGGCGCCTGATCGGCCGGCAAGGCGCCGGACAGGTCAATCAGCGAGCAACCGGCGGCCGTGGCACGCGGGGCGAAACTGAGGGTCACCGCCGGGCCGGCGGCAAAGAACACCAATTGGACTTTGCTGAAATCGAATTCATCGACTTCCCGCACCCGCACGTTCTTGCCGCGAAACGGTACCGAATGCCCGGCCGACTCACTGCTCGCCAGCAGGTGCAGGTTAGCGACCGGAAAATCCCGCTCTTCGAGAATCTGGACGAGTGTTTCGCCGACAGTACCGGTGGCGCCGATCACGGCAATATCAAAGGACTGGCTCATGGTTCTACCTCTGGCGAAACGGGGGGAGCGGCACTTTACCGGGTGGTTGGCGTGCAGGCAATTTCTGCCAGGGATTTGTGGCGCCTATACCGGCTTCATCGCGGGCAAGCCCGCTCCCACAGGTTTTGTGGGGCTCCCATATTTTGCATACGACCCCAACCTTGTGGGAGCGGGCTTGCCCGCGATGACGGAATAACTGACAACCGAGCATCGTCGGACTGCCGCGCATAAAAAACCCGCACCTCTTTCAAGGCGCGGGTTCTTCATTACATCAATCTATCAACGCTCAAGCAGGATCCGCAGCATGCGACGCAGCGGTTCGGCCGCGCCCCATAGCAGTTGGTCGCCGACGGTGAAGGCACCGACGAATTGCGAACCCATGTTCAGCTTGCGCAGGCGGCCAACCGGCACGTTCAGGGTACCGGTAACCTTTGTCGGGCTCAGTTCCTGCATGCTGATTTCGCGATTGTTCGGCACCAGTTTGACCCAAGGGTTGTGCTGGCTGATCAGCCCTTCGATGTCGGCGATCGGCACGTCTTTGTTCAGCTTGATGGTCAGCGCCTGGCTGTGGCAACGCATGGCGCCGATGCGCACGCAGATGCCGTCGACCGGGATCGGGCTCTTGAAGCGACCGAGGATCTTGTTGGTCTCGGCCTGGGCCTTCCACTCTTCGCGGCTCTGACCGTTCGGTAGTTCCTTGTCGATCCACGGGATCAGGCTGCCGGCCAACGGAACGCCGAAGTTTTCGGTCGGGTACGCGTCGCTGCGCATGGCTTCGGCGACACGGCGGTCGATGTCGAGGATGGCGCTGGCCGGATCGGCCAGTTGATCGGCGACAGCGCCGTGGGTCACACCCATTTGCTTGATCAGTTCACGCATGTGCTGCGCGCCGCCACCGGAGGCCGCCTGATAGGTCATGGCGCTCATCCACTCGACCAGACCGGCTTCAAACAGGCCGCCCAGGCCCATCAGCATCAGGCTGACGGTGCAGTTACCGCCGATGTAATTCTTGGTGCCCGCATCGAGCTGCTGGTCGATGACCTTGCGGTTCACCGGGTCCAGCACGATCACCGCGTCATCCTGCATGCGCAGGCTGGAAGCGGCGTCGATCCAGTAACCCTGCCAGCCGGCTTCGCGCAGTTTCGGGAAGACTTCGCTGGTGTAGTCGCCACCCTGGCAGGTCAGAATCACGTCGAGGGTTTTCAGCTCTTCAATGCTGTAAGCGTCCTTGAGCGGAGCAATGTCCTTGCCCACGGACGGGCCTTGGCCACCGACATTGGAAGTGGTGAAAAACACCGGCTCAATAAGATCGAAATCCTGCTCTTCCAGCATCCGCTGCATGAGCACGGAACCGACCATACCGCGCCAACCGATCAGACCTACACGTTTCATCGCAACTACACCTTCTTAAAAGTGGGCCGCTGCTTTCATGGTTGAAAGTTGCAGCGGGCCAAAGAGATTACAGATTCCGCAGCGCGGCGACTACTGCATCGCCCATTTCCTGCGTACCGACCTTGGTGCAACCAGCCGACCAGATGTCGCCCGTGCGCAGGCCTTGATCCAATACCAGGCTCACGGCCTTCTCGATGGCATCGGCCGCGTCCTGCAGATTGAAGCTGTAACGCAGCATCATCGACACCGACAGAATGGTCGCCAACGGGTTGGCAATGCCCTTGCCAGCGATGTCCGGCGCCGAACCGTGGCACGGCTCGTACATGCCTTTGTTGTCGGCATCCAGCGACGCCGATGGCAGCATGCCGATCGAGCCGGTGAGCATCGACGCTTCGTCGGAAAGAATGTCGCCGAACAGGTTGTCGGTGACGATCACGTCGAATTGCTTCGGTGCACGCACCAGTTGCATGGCGGCATTGTCGACGTACATGTGGCTCAGTTCGACGTCCGGGTAGTCCTTGGCCACTTGCTCGACGACTTCACGCCACAGTTGGCTGGACGCCAGCACGTTGGCCTTGTCCACCGAGCACAGCTTCTTGCCGCGCACGCGGGCCATGTCGAAACCGACACGGGCGATACGGCGGATTTCAGTTTCGCTGTACGGCAGGGTGTCGTAGGCCTGACGCTCGCCGTTTTCCAGTTCACGCACACCGCGTGGTGCGCCGAAGTAGATGCCGCCGGTCAGTTCACGGACGATCAGGATGTCCAGGCCAGCAACGATTTCTGCCTTCAGGCTGGAAGCGTCGGCCAGTTGCGGGTACAGGATTGCCGGACGCAAGTTGCCGAACAGGCCCAGTTGCGCACGGATTTTCAGCAGACCGCGTTCAGGGCGGATGTCACGTTCGATGGTGTCCCATTTCGGGCCGCCCACGGCGCCCAGCAATACCGCATCGGCGGCACGGGCACGGGCCAGGGTTTCGTCGGCCAGCGGCACGCCGTGCTTGTCGATGGCGGCGCCACCGATCACGTCATGACTCAGTTCGAAGCCCAGGCTGTATTTGTCGTTCGCCAGCTCCAGCACCTTGACCGCTTCGGCCATGATTTCCGGGCCAATACCGTCACCCGGGAGAATCAGAATCTGCTTGCTCATGCTTTCCTCATGTCATCAGTCGGTGCGCCCTTGGGCGTACCCGGAAAAAGTCTTGGCGCTTATCGTTCAGCCATCAGCACCAGCACATCGGTACTGAACGAACCATCGGCCTCAATCTCAAAATATTCGCGAACTTCATTGCCCATCGATTGCTGCAACTCGCGGATCGCCGCGCGCATCACTTGCGGCGTGCGCATGCGCTCGACCCAGGACGTGTATTCAAGGCGCAGCCGTTGGCGTGTGGTGCTGCGGGTATGCAACCCCGCTTCGTTGACCTGACGCAACCACTCACCGGCAGAATAATCGCGCACGTGGCTGGTGTCGCGCAGCACTTCGACGCTTTGCAAATAAGTGTCAAACAACGGGCTGCCCGGCGACAACACATCGATGAATGCCGCCACCCCGCCCGGTTTCAGTACCCGACGAACTTCGCGCAGGGCCAGGCCAAGATCGCTCCAATGGTGTGCCGAATAACGGCTGAAGACGAAATCGAACTCGCCATCGGCGAATGGCAGGCACTCGGCGGCACCGAGTACCGTGGACACATTGCTCAAGCCGCGATCGATGGCAGCAGCGGCAACCACGTCAAGCATCTGCTGAGACAGGTCGTAAGCCACCACTTCCTTGACCAGTGAAGCCACGTGAAAACTCACGTGACCGGCGCCGCAACCGAGGTCGAGCACACGGGCATCGCCCTGCCCCGCCAGTTCAGCCTGTAGCAGCGCGAATTCAGTGCCTTGAGCGTGTACGGCGCTGCTCAGGTAGGCCGAGGCCTGTTCACCGAATTGCTTTTGTACTACCTGACTGTGCTGGGCGGTGCTGGTCATGGGGACTTCCTTTTGGGGTTTAGCCTTGTGTTGTCTGGGCTGGCCTCTTCGCGGGCAAGCCTCGCTCCTACAGGGATTGGCGGTGTTCACAGAACCTGTGGGAGCGGGCTTGCCCGCGATGAGGCCGGTACTGCTTACATCAATCCCGGATCAATCACGCATCACGAAACAACCACGGCTGGCTCGCGCGATGCTTGGCTTCAAACGCGGCAATCGCCTCGTGGTCCTGCAAGGTCAGGCCGATATCGTCCAGGCCATTGAGCAGGCAGTGCTTACGGAACGCGTCAATCTCAAAGCTCAACACTTTGCCATCCGGACGGGTCACGGTCTGGGCTTGCAGATCAACCTGCAGCTGATAGCCCGGAGTCGCCTCTACCTGCTGGAACAACTCATCCACTTCGGCGTCGCTCAGGATGATCGGCAGCAAGCCGTTCTTGAAGCTGTTGTTGAAGAAGATGTCGGCGTAGCTCGGCGCGATGATGCTGCGGAAACCGTACTCTTCCAGCGCCCACGGCGCGTGCTCCCGACTGGAGCCGCAACCGAAGTTCTCGCGGGCCAGCAACACGCTGGCGCCCTGATAACGCTCGGCGTTGAGGACGAAATCCTTGTTCAGCGGGCGCTTGGAGTTGTCCTGATACGGCTGCCCGACATCCAGGTAACGCCATTCATCGAACAGGTTCGGACCGAAACCGGTGCGTTTGATCGATTTCAAGAACTGCTTCGGAATGATCTGGTCGGTGTCGACGTTGGCACGATCCAAAGGCGCGACAAGACCAGTGTGCTGTGTAAAAGCTTTCATGCTGCGCTCCTTTAGATCAATTCACGGACGTCGACGAAACGACCGTTCACAGCGGCGGCGGCGGCCATGGCCGGGCTGACGAGGTGCGTACGGCCACCGGCGCCCTGACGGCCTTCGAAGTTACGGTTGGAGGTCGACGCGCAATGCTCGCCCGACTCCAAACGGTCCGGGTTCATCGCCAGGCACATCGAGCAACCCGGCTCGCGCCATTCGAAACCGGCCTCGAGGAAAATCTTGTCCAGGCCTTCGGATTCGGCCTGAGCCTTCACCAGTCCCGAACCCGGCACCACGATGGCCTGCTTGATCGTCGAAGCGACTTTGCGGCCCTTGGCGATCACGGCAGCGGCACGCAGGTCTTCGATCCGCGAGTTGGTGCAAGAGCCGATGAATACGCGGTCCAGCTGAATGTCGGTGATCGCCTGATTGGCGGTCAAACCCATGTATTTCAAGGCTCGGACGATCGAGTCACGCTTGACCAGGTCCATTTCCTTCGCAGGATCGGGAACGTTCTGATCGACAGCCAAGACCATCTCGGGCGAGGTACCCCAGCTGACTTGCGGTTTGATCTGCGTGGCATCGAGTTCGACGATGGTGTCGAACTTGGCATCCGCGTCGGAAACCAGGTCTTTCCAGGCCTCGACAGCCAAGTCCCATTCCGCGCCTTTCGGAGCAAATGGACGGCCCTTGACGTAAGCCACGGTTTTTTCGTCGGCGACCACCAGACCTACGCGAGCGCCGGCCTCGATCGCCATGTTGCAAATGGTCATGCGGCCTTCAACGGACAAGTCGCGAATCGCGCTACCGGCGAACTCGATGGCATGGCCGTTACCGCCGGCGGTGCCGATCTTGCCGATCACCGCGAGAACGATATCCTTGGCCGTCACGCCGAACGGCAATTGGCCTTCGACGGACACCAGCATGTTCTTCATTTTTTTTGCGACCAGGCACTGAGTGGCGAGCACGTGCTCGACCTCGGACGTGCCGATACCGTGAGCCAAGGCACCGAACGCGCCGTGGGTCGAAGTATGGGAGTCGCCGCAAACCACGGTCATGCCCGGCAAAGTTGCCCCCTGCTCCGGGCCGATGACGTGGACGATGCCTTGGCGGACATCGTTCATCTTGAATTCGACGATGCCGTATTCGTCACAGTTATCGTCGAGGGTCTGAACCTGCAAACGCGAGACCTGGTCGACAATCGCTTCGATGCCGCCCTTGCGCTCCGGAGTCGTCGGAACGTTGTGGTCCGGGGTCGCGATGTTGGCATCGATGCGCCAAGGCTTGCGCCCGGCCAGACGCAGGCCTTCGAAGGCTTGCGGCGAGGTCACTTCGTGGATGATGTGACGATCGATATAGATCAGCGCCGAGCCATCGTCGCGCTGCTTGACCAAATGCGAATCCCAGAGCTTGTCGTAGAGCGTTTTGCCGGCCATCAGACGGTTTCCTCATCAGCTTGTTTCTATGCCCTGGGTGTTGAGCAATTTCAATAACCCCTTGGCTTGTGAGGTCGATCCTAGGGGGTTACATTAAATAACTCAAATTCATATTTTTCATGCTTTGCATAACCATCTGGAATACAACTGAGACCTCATCATGGACCTCGCCAACCTCAATGCTTTTATCGCGATTGCCGAGACCGGAAGCTTCTCCGGCGCCGGCGAACGGCTGCACCTGACGCAGCCCGCCATCAGCAAGCGCATCGCCGGGCTGGAACAGCAATTGAAGGTGCGGCTGTTTGATCGACTGGGTCGGGAAGTCAGCCTGACCGAAGCCGGTCGCGCCCTGCTGCCACGGGCCTATCAGATCCTCAATGTGCTGGATGACACCCGCCGCGCTCTGACCAACCTGACCGGCGAAGTCTCCGGTCGTCTGACATTGGCCACCAGTCATCACATTGGCCTGCACCGTTTGCCGCCCTTATTAAGGGAGTTCACTCGACGTTACCCACAAGTGGCGCTGGATATTCAGTTCCTCGATTCGGAAGTGGCTTACGAAGAAATCCTCCATGGCCGCGCCGAACTGGCGGTAATCACCCTTGCACCGGAGCCCCACGCACTGGTCCAGGCCACGCCCGTGTGGGACGACCCGCTGGATTTTGTGGTCGCCCCGGAGCATTCACTGATCGCTAACGGGCCGGTCAGCCTGGCGGATATTGCCCTGCACCCCGCGGTTTTCCCCGGCGGCAATACTTTTACCCACCACATCGTGCAGCGCCTGTTCGAGGCCCAGGGCCTGACGCCGAACATCGCCATGAGCACGAATTATCTGGAAACCATAAAGATGATGGTCTCGATCGGCCTCGCCTGGAGCGTTTTGCCGCGCACCATGCTGGACGATCAAGTGGCGCGCATACCTTTGCCGGGCATACAGCTCACTCGCCAGCTAGGCTATATCCTGCACACCGAACGGACGCTGTCGAACGCGGCACGGGCCTTCATGGCTCTGCTGGATGCACAAATCGATCAGCCAGGGACTCGCGGCTAAGCTGTGCTTCTTCTTTTTGTGCTACGCCTATAGAGCCCCAAAACCCTGTGCCTAACGCCCAATTCAGCCCAAGGCCTGTTATCCATGCCCAAATCTGTTGAACGTATGCCGCCGATGCCGCGAATTCAGGCACTTGACCCCAAACGGTCCGAGCAGAGCTGGGAAAGCGCCCCGCAGCTGCTGGCGGCCCTCAATGGTGCGCGGCTGGGCGCCTGGTATTGGGACATCGAGCGGGGGCAAATCAGTTGGTCCCGGGGGACTCAGGCGTTGTTCGGCTTCGATCCCCGGCAACCGTTGCCCGAGGACCTGGAATACCTCGACCTGCTGCCCCAGGAGGATCGGGCGAAAACCATTCGCGCCTTTCATGCGGTGATCGCCGGCGCCCCGCTGGAACAGGCGATGCACCACCGCATCCGCTGGCCCGACGGCAGCCTGCACTGGCTGGAAATCAACGGCAGCCTGCTGCCGGACAAAAACGGCCGGCCGCGAATGATTGGGGTCATTCGTGAAATCACCCACCAGCGCCAGCGCGAACAGGCGCTGAGCAGCTCGGAAAAACGCTTCGCCACGCTGTTTCACCTGTGCCCGAACATGGTCCTGCTGACCCGTCAGGAAGACGGCTTGATCAGCGAAGCCAACCAGTATTTCGAAAGCCTGTTCGGCTGGCCGGTGCAGGACGCCATCGGCCGAACCACGCTAGAACTGGGGCTTTGGGTGAATCCGGAGCAACGGGCGCAACTGGTCAAGGCCACCAAGGCCAAAGGCGAACTGATCAACATGGAGGTGCAGTTTCGCGCCAGCAATGGGCAGGTTCACGACGGCATCCTCAGCGCGCAGAAGGTCGAACTCGAAGGCCAGCCTTATCTGCTGAGCACGTTCCTTGACACCACCGAACGTAAAATCGCCGAACACGCCCTCAAGGACAGCCAGGAACGCCTCGACCTGGCCCTGGATTCGGCGCAACTCGGCACCTGGGACTGGCACATTCCCAGTGGCATGCTTTACGGCTCGGCACGGGCCGCCCAGTTGCATGGCCTGGAGCCCAAACCCTTCCATGAATCCTTCGATGCGTTTTTCGAAGGCGTGCCCGGCGAAGAACGCGACACCATGCGCGATGCCTACCGCAGCTTGCGCGAAGGCCCGGCCGGCAATTATCAACTGACGTACCGGGTGCAACTGGAAGACGGCAGTTCGCGCTACCTGGAAAGCCGCGCCAGACTTTATCGAGACGACCATGGCAACCCGCTGCGCATGGCCGGCACACTGCTGGACATCACTGATCAGGTGGAACGCGAACAGCAACTGGTGGCCTCGGAAGAGAAATTCGCCACTTTGTTTCAGGTCAGCCCGGACCCGATCTGCGTCACACGCCAGGACACCGGCCATTTCATCGAGATCAACTCCAGTTTCACTCAGACGTTCGGCTGGAGCACCACCGACGTGATTGGTCGCAGCGCCGACCAAATCGGCCTGTGGGACGCTTCGGCAAAGAGTCTGCAAAGGATCGAGCAGGTCATCCGCGAACAAGGCCTGAACAATGTGGCGATCATCGTTCAGCACAAGAACGGGCAGTCCCTGACCTGTGTTATTTCCAGCCGACAGATCAGCGTCGGTGACCAACCGTGCATCGTCACCACCCTGCGCGATATCACCCAGCAGCAACGCTCGGAAGCGGCGCTCAAGGCCAGCGAAGAGAAGTTCGCCAAGGCTTTCCACTCAAGCCCCGACGCCATCACCATTACCGAGCGCGACACCGGACGCTACCTGGAGGTTAACGACGGCTTCTGTCGCCTTACCGGCTACCGCGCTGATGAAGTGATCGGCCGAACGGTGTATCAAGTCGGTATCTGGGCCGAAGAAAAACAACGCTCGGCGTTGCTGGCGGAACTACAGATCAAGGGCCGGGTTCATCATCAGGAAATGCTCGGGCGCAACAAACGCGGCGAATTGCTGACCGTCGAAGTCTCGGTGGAGCCAATCACCCTCAACGAAACGGCGTGCCTGCTGCTGACCGCCCGGGACGTCAGCCTGCTGAAAAATGCCGAAGCGCAGATCCGTCATCTGGCCTACCACGACCCGCTGACCAATCTGCCCAACCGCGCACTGTTGATGGATCGCTTAAGCCAGCAGATCGCCCTGCTCAAACGCCACAACCTGCGCGGCGCGCTGATGTTCCTCGACCTCGACCACTTCAAGCACATCAACGACTCCCTCGGCCACCCGGTGGGCGATACGGTGCTGAAGATCATCACCGCGCGCCTTGAAGCCAGCGTGCGCATGGAAGACACCGTCGCGCGTCTGGGCGGTGACGAGTTCGTGGTGTTGCTCAGCGGCCTGGAAGGCTCGCGTAGCGATGTCAGCGCTCAGGTCCGGGAGTTGGCGGACACCTTGCGCGAACTGCTGTCCGAACCGATGTTCCTCGATGGACAGCGCCTGCAAGTGACGCCGAGCATCGGCATCGCGCTGATCCCCGACCACGGTTCGACCCCGACCGACCTGCTCAAACGCGCCGATATCGCCCTCTACCGCGCCAAGGACTCGGGCCGCAATACCACGCAGATGTATCACAACACCATGCAAAAGGCCGCCAGCGAACGCCTGCGCATGGAAACCGACCTGCGTCTTGCCCTTTCCCGGGGTGAGTTCAGCGTGCAATACCAACCTCAGGTGGACGCTCGAGACAACCGCATAACCGGCGCCGAAGCCTTGGTACGCTGGCATCATCCGCAGCTGGGCGCGCAATCGCCCACCGAGTTCATCAAAGTGCTGGAAGACAGCGGGCTGATTCTGGAAGTCGGCACATGGATCCTCGACGAAGCCTGCGCGGCCTTCAAACATCTGATCGCCAATGGCCTGATCGACCCGCTCGACTTCAGCCTGTGCGTAAACATCAGCCCCCGGCAGTTCCGCCAGAACGATTTCGTCGAACGCGTCGAGCACAGCCTCGGCAGCCATGGCCTGCCCTGCTCATTGCTGAAACTGGAAATTACCGAAGGCATCGTCATCCAGAACCTGGATGACACCATCAGCAAAATGCGGCGCCTGAAAAAACTCGGTGTGAGCTTTGCCATGGACGACTTCGGTACCGGTTACTCATCGCTGACCTACCTCAAGCGCCTGCCGGTAGACACCCTGAAAATCGACCAGTCGTTTATTCGCGACGCCACCACCGATCCCAACGATGCCGAAATCATTCGCGCCATCGTCGCCATGGCCCGCAGTCTGGAGCTGGAAGTCATCGCCGAAGGGGTGGAAAACCTGGAGCAATTGGCGTTTTTGCAGGGGCTGGGCTGCCATTTGTATCAGGGGTATTTGCACAGTCGGCCGTTGCCGGTGGAGGAGTTTCAGAAACTGCTCAAATGAGTCGATGTAGCAACTGCCGAGCCGCTGCGTTCGGCGGTAGCAGCTGTCGAGCTTGCGAGGCTGCGTTCGGCTGTAGCAGCTGTCGAGCTTGCGAGGCTGCGTTCGGCTGCGCAGCAGTCGTAAAACCTGCCTGCAAGGTCTTACTTGAAACACCGCGCCGTCTGAATTCACGACTGCTGCGCAGCCGAACGCAGCCTCGCAAGCTCGACAGCTGCTACAGTGCTACAAATACGCACAAAAAAAGGGCGCCAGTGGATGGCGCCCTTTTTGTTGCTTGGCTCAGTGCTGCAAAGCCGGTTTTTCCGTCCCGTTTATCGGGATGCGTTTGGCTTTCGCCTCTTCCGGAATCACGCGCAGCAAGTCGATGCTCAACAAACCGTTGCGCAGTTCGGCGGCCTTGATTTCAATATGGTCCGCCAGACGGAACGACAGTTTGAAAGCACGCTGAGCGATGCCTTGGTACAGATAAGTGACGTTTTCATCCGCGTCACGTTTGCCGCCACTGATGGTCAGCACACCTTTCTCCACTTGCAGGTCCAGGTCTTCTTCCTGGAAACCGGCGGCCGCTACAACAATGCGGTATTGATCATCACCGTATTTTTCAACGTTGTAGGGTGGATAGGTGCTACCTGGCTCATTGCGCAGAGCGGTTTCGAACAGGTCGTTGAAACGGTCGAAACCTACCGAGGAACGGAACAGTGGGGCCAGGGAAAATGCAGTATTCATGATTCAAATCTCCTGAGCATAATCAGCAAGTTTTTTTGTCTCCGCGACCCGAATTCGGCATCGCGTAATCCTTAGATAAGGACCGCTGATTACTTTTCAAGAGATTATTTGAAGATTTTTTCAGGCTGCTTCAGACACCTGCAGACCCAGTAAACGCGAGACATTATCCAGCTCTGTCTCACGACGCAGGACGGTGAACAGCGCTACCGCTTCGGGATAATTGCGGGTCAGCATCGCGAGCCACTGCTTCAAGCGACCCGGCGATTGACGTGCCGTCATCTGCGCCTTGGCTTGCAGCCAGAAGTCCTGAATCAGCGGCAGCAGCTCGTCCCAGGTCATCTCGACGACGTCTTCACCGGCGCGGGCGGCGGCGATTTGCCGGGCCAGATCCGGGCGTGATACCAGACCACGACCGAGCATGATGTCTTCGACGCCGCTGATTTCGCGGCAACGGCGCCAGTCTTCAACGCTCCAGATGTCACCGTTGGCAAACACCGGGACCTTGACCACGTCCTGCACCCGAGGGATCCATTCCCAGTGAGCCGGCGGCTTGTAGCCATCGGTCTTGGTCCGCGCATGGACCACGATGTGCGCCGCGCCGCCTTCGGCCAGGGCCGTGGCACAGACAAGTGCACCGTTCGGGCTGTCGAAACCGAGGCGCATCTTGGCGGTCACTGGAATGTGCGCTGGCACCGCACGACGGACGTGTTCGACGATTTGGTTGAGCAGTTCAGGCTCTTTGAGCAGTACCGCGCCGCCCCGGGATTTGTTGACAGTCTTGGCCGGGCAGCCGAAGTTCAGGTCGATGACTTCGGAACCCAACTCGCAGGCCAGCGCGGCGTTTTCCGCCAGGCACACCGGATCGGAGCCGAGCAGTTGTACCCGCAGCGGCACACCGGAGGTGGTCCGGGCGCCGGTCAGCAATTCCGGGCCAAACTTGTGGTAATAGGCAGGCGTTAGCAGCTGATCGTTGATCCGAATGAATTCGGTCACGCACCAATCAATACCGCCCACACGGGTCAGCACGTCCCGCAGGATGTTGTCGACCAACCCCTCCATGGGCGCCAAAGCAATTTGCATGAAAAACACACTCGACGAAAAACGTGCGGCAGTTTACTGGTTTCGGCCCGCAGAAGGTATTTCGTCAGACCGGGCGGTGGTAAATGTGCGGACGCCTTCGCGGGCAGCCTCTCTCCTACAGATGGAATACCTGACCTCGTAGGAGCGAGGCTTGCCCGCGAAGGCGTCAATTAGATCGCGACTTGCAATGCAGGGCCGTAGCCTTCGATGAATTCCGCCGGCATGCGCTTGGGCTTACCGGTCGACAGTTCGATGCATACGAATGTGGTCTGCGCGCGCAGCAACGTGGTGTTGTCGCTGGGGCGCTTCAACTGAAAGTGTCGGGTCATTTTCAGGCGCTGATCCCAATCGACGATCCAGGTCGCCAACTGCAACTCATCGCCCTCATAGGCCGCCGCCAGGTAATCGATCTCGTGCCGCACCACCGCCATCGCCCGATCCAGCCGCCGGTACTCGACCAGGTCCAGGCCCAGCCGTTGCGAGTGGCGCCAGGCGCAGCGTTCGAGCCAGGTCACGTACACCGCGTTGTTCGCGTGGCCCAGCCCGTCGATGTCCTCGGCGCCTACTTCCAGATCAATGATAAACGGCGTTGCCCGATCCCAGCCCATGCCCCACTCCCGGTCAGATTATTTCGACCGGGGCAGTGTAACGGATGCTCAGGCCGATTGGCGCGATTGCAGGCTGCGACCGGCCAGCAGCGAGAGAACGCCGTCGATCACCCGCGGATCGGCGAGCACCCGTTGATGCCCGCCTTCTTCCAGGCGCAACAGACGGCTGTCAAACCAGGCTTCGTGAATCAATTGGGATTCCTTGACTGGAACAAAGTTGTCGTCCTCGGCATGGACGATCAACCCCGGCATGTCGAGCTGATAGCGCGCAACATCCAGCGCGGCGGCGCGCATGCCGACGTCTTTCTCGACCTGACGAATAAACGCCGAACGGGCTTTGGGCGGCAGGCGCACATAGCGGGCGAACCCACGCAGCACCCCGAGAATTCGCGCCGGAGCGGCGATCGAGACCAGGGTTTCGGTGCGCAAGCCCAACTGAACCGCGAGCATGGCACTGGCGCCGCCCATGGAGTGACCGATCACCGCTTGCAGCGGCGGCAATTCAGCGGCCGCTTCGAGCATCGCCCGAGCGAACAACACCACATTAGCCTCGCGACCCGGCGAGCGACCGTGGGCCGGACCGTCCAGCGCAACCACAGTGTAACCGGCATCGACCAGCGCCGTGATCAGCGCGGCAAACTGTGTCGGCCGGCCCTCCCAGCCGTGCATCAACAACACCGCCGGTCCTTGGCCCCAACGCAGCGCAGAGAGACCGAAGCGCAAAGTGATTCGTTCGGATTTCGCCAGCAGCGGCAATTCCCAATCACGCGGCGGCAGTTCCCGCGGCGTCATGAATGCCAGTCGCATTTTGCTCGCCACCAGTTTCGGCGCGAACCAGCCCAAGGTGCCATTAACGCCACGAACCCAGCTCAACGTGTTCATCGCCCATCTCCTCAGGCTGACGCCTTTAGGTCATAGCACCGCCGACTTGGCGGCGCGCAGCAATCGATCGGACAACTCTCCTGGCCCCAGCGCCCGCGCCAGCGCCAAACCACCGACCATCAAGGCCATGTCCGCCAAGGCTTTGTCGGCGTCTTCCGGACTGGCCGCCAACTGCGCGACCATCAATTCAACATGTTCATTCAATGCCACACGAAATTCGTCCGGCAGACGGCCCAGCTCACCGACCGACGCCGGAATCGGGCATGCATGCTCGGTGGAATCACGGTGTTTGCGCGACAGGTAGAACGCTGCGACCAACGCGCGACGCTCTTCGCCGGTCAACTCGGCGTCCATGTCGGCGATCAAGCCACGACGATGGCTGAGTAGCTGCTTGAACGCTTCCAGCATCAAGGCGTCCTTGCTTTCGAAGTGCGCATAGAAACCGCCGACCGTCAGGCCAGCCGCGCCCATCACTTCGCCCACGCTCGGCTCGGCCGGGCCGCGCTGGATCAGCGCTGCACTGGCAGCCTTGAGGATGCGTTCGCGGGTTTGAGCTTTTTTATCGTTCATCGTTGCCTCCGAATATTACGACTAGAATATTATTCTCATAATAATTTTTCGCAAGTCGTGGATGTGACCGCTGGTCTGAAGAACAGTTTTGAGGAAAAAGGAGAGTTGGCCAAACGCCAGACAAACAAAAGGGCCATTCAATAATTGAATGACCCTTAAAAATCCCGCAGAGCGGGTAATCGTGGCGTCCCCTAGGGGACTCGAACCCCTGTTACCGCCGTGAAAGGGCGGTGTCCTAGGCCACTAGACGAAGGGGACACAAACCCTTCTATACAACTGATCAGTGCTGAGAGCTGATCGATTCAAGGCCGGTGTGGCCAGACCTTGAACTGTAAAATTGGTGGAGCTAGACGGGATCGAACCGTCGACCTCTTGCATGCCATGCAAGCGCTCTCCCAGCTGAGCTATAGCCCCGGATTTTTCGCCTCGCGGCGGAGCGACATCTTGCAACATCGCTTCTGTAAAACTGGCGTCCCCTAGGGGACTCGAACCCCTGTTACCGCCGTGAAAGGGCGGTGTCCTAGGCCACTAGACGAAGGGGACGCAAACCCTTCTATACAACAGATCAACGCTGAGTGTTGATCGCTTCAAGGCCGGTGTGGCCAGACCTTGAAGTGTAAATTGGTGGAGCTAGACGGGATCGAACCGTCGACCTCTTGCATGCCATGCAAGCGCTCTCCCAGCTGAGCTATAGCCCCTCATCGCTGAGGACGGGGCGAATCTTAATGGCGCATCGGAAGGCTGTCAAACTTATTTTTAACAATTTTCAAAATTTTTTGTCGCCATAACAATCACTTACCGCCCTCCCCCGTAAATTCGGGAGAAGCGCCGAAGATCGAGATCAAAAGATCGCAGCCTTCGGCAACTCCTACAGAGTCAAACGCCGTTTAGGCGATATTGCCCAGCAGTTTTTCCCACTCCTTGTTTTCCTTCTTCGATACGCCGCCCAGCAGGTCGATAGCCTGGCGCAGACGGAAACGGGTCAGGTCCGGACCGAGGATTTCCATCGCGTCGAGCACCGACACCGAACTGGCCTGGCCTGTGATTGCGGCGAACATTAGCGGCATGGCGTCACGCAGCTTCAATTCCAGAGATTCGACCACCGCCTGAATCGTCGCGGTAATGCTGTCCTTCTCCCACTGACGCAGGCTTTCCAGCTTCCACAAAATCAACTGCATCAACTGACGAACCTGATCGCCCGAGAGCTTCTTGGATTCGAACAGCTTGGCGTCCGGGTTCACGCCACCGGCGAAGAAGAAGCCGGCCAGCGGCGCGACCTGGCTGAAGGTTTCAACCCGGCCTTGCACGTGCGGTGCGATCTTCATCATGTATTCAGGGTTCAGTGCCCACTTTTGCAAACGAGCGGCGAACTCTTCCACTGGCAGGTCACGCAGCCATTGGCCGTTGAGCCACGACAGCTTCTCGATGTCGAAAATCGGCCCGCCGAGAGAGACGCGCTGCAGGTCGAAGTTGTCGACCATTTCCTGCAGCGAGAACTTCTCGCGCTCGTCCGGCATCGACCAGCCCATGCGGCCCAGGTAGTTGAGCATCGCTTCCGGCATGAAGCCCATGCGCTCGTAGAACGTCACCGAGGTCGGGTTCTTGCGCTTGGACAGCTTGCTCTTGTCCGGGTTACGCAGCAGCGGCATGTAGCACAGCTGCGGTTGTTCCCAGCCGAAGTATTCGTACAAGAGGATCAGTTTCGGCGCCGATGGCAGCCACTCTTCACCACGCAAAACGTGAGTGATGCCCATCAAGTGGTCATCGACCACGTTGGCCAGGAAGTACGTTGGCAGACCGTCGGTCTTCATCAGCACTTGCATGTCCATGCGATCCCACGGGATCTCGACGTCGCCACGCAGCATGTCAGGCACCACGCACACGCCTTCGGTCGGCACTTTCATGCGAATGACGTGTGGCTCGCCGGCGGCCAGGCGGCGCGCGACTTCATCCGCAGGGAGCAACAGCGCACGGCCGTCGTAACGTGGAGTTTCGCCACGCGCCATTTGCTCGGCGCGCATCTGGTCCAATTCTTCGGCGGTGCAGAAGCACGGGAAGGCATGCCCCATGTCGACCAGTTGCTGGCAGTACTTCTGATAGATATCGCCGCGCTCGCTCTGACGGTAAGGACCGTGCGGGCCACCGACGTCCGGGCCTTCGCTCCAGTCGATACCCAACCAGCGCAGGGCGTCGTAAATCTGCTGTTCGGACTCGCGGGTCGAACGCAGTTGGTCGGTATCTTCGATCCGCAGGATGAACTCACCGCCATGCTGCTTGGCAAAGCAGTAGTTGAACAAAGCGATGTAAGCGGTACCTACGTGGGGGTCCCCGGTAGGCGATGGCGCGATGCGAGTGCGGACGGTGGTCATGGCATGTCTCGAAAAGAATAAAAGCGAAGATCAGATAAGCGGCGAATGGTAACAGGCGATAGCTGCCCGGCTCCAGTCAGCAGGGCATATAAGCCAATATTGCATTGGGGGAGCTACTAGGAGGTTGCAGGCAGGGCTGAAGGCTTGGGAAGTGCACAATTGATATTTGTAGTGTTCCGTCGGGCCTCATCGCGGGCAAGCCCGCTCCCACAGGATCCGTAGGTGGCCACATATGGTGTGAATACCCTCAATCCTTGTGGGGGCGGGCTTGCCCGCGATGAGGCCCGACCCTTCACTGCATATCTCAAACCACGATCAACCGCTCCCGCAACTTGCCGATTTCGTCGCGCAGCTGCGCCGCGGCTTCGAATTCAAGGTCGCGGGCGAGTTGGTACATCTTTTCTTCCAACTGACGAATGCGTTTGCTGATCTCGCTCGGCGAGCGCAGTTCGGCCTCGTATTTGGCACTTTCCTCGGCGGCCTTGGCCATGCCTTTGCGCTTCTTGCTGCGCGAACCCGGCACGACCGCGCCTTCCATGATGTCGGCGACGTCCTTGAACACCCCCTTCGGCGTAATACCATTGGCCAGGTTGAAGGCGATCTGCTTGTCGCGACGACGCTCGGTTTCGCCAATCGCCCGCTCCATCGAACCGGTGATGCGATCCGCATACAGAATCGCCCGCCCATTGAGGTTGCGCGCCGCCCGGCCGATAGTCTGGATCAGCGAGCGCTCGGAACGCAGGAAGCCCTCCTTGTCGGCGTCAAGAATCGCCACCAGCGAGACTTCCGGCATGTCCAGGCCTTCACGCAACAGGTTGATCCCTACCAGCACATCGAAAACGCCAAGACGCAAATCACGGATAATTTCCACCCGCTCCACGGTGTCGATGTCCGAGTGCAGATAACGCACGCGCACGCCGTGGTCGGCCAGGTAGTCGGTCAAGTCTTCGGACATGCGCTTGGTCAGCGTGGTAACCAGCACCCGCTCTTCCAGGGCCACGCGCTTGGTGATTTCCGAAAGCAAGTCGTCGACCTGAGTCAACGCCGGACGGATTTCGATTTGCGGGTCCACCAGGCCAGTCGGTCGCACCAATTGCTCGACCACTCGGCCAGCGTGCTCCGCTTCGTAATTGCCCGGCGTGGCCGAGACAAAAATCGTTTGGGGGCTGATGCTTTCGAACTCGTCAAAACGCATCGGCCGGTTGTCCAGCGCGGACGGCAGACGGAAACCGTACTCCACCAGCGTCTCTTTACGGGAACGGTCACCTTTATACATGGCGCCAACTTGCGGCACGCTGACGTGGGATTCGTCGATCACCAGCAAGGCGTCGGCCGGCAGGTAATCGAACAACGTCGGTGGCGCCTGGCCGGACTCACGGCCCGAGAGGTAGCGCGAGTAGTTTTCGATGCCGTTGCAGTAGCCCAGTTCGAGGATCATCTCCAGGTCGAAACGGGTGCGTTGCTCCAGTCGCTGAGCTTCCACCAGTTTGTTATTGGAACGCAGGTATTCCAGGCGCTCCCGCAATTCGACCTTGATCCCTTCGGTGGCCTCGAGCAGGGTTTCACGCGGCGTTACATAGTGGCTCTTCGGATAGAAGGTGAAACGCGGCAGTTTGCGGATGACTTCACCGGTCAGCGGGTCGAAGGCGGACAGGCTCTCCACTTCGTCATCGAACAACTCGATGCGGATTGCCTCGAAATCGGATTCCGCCGGGTGGATATCAATCACATCGCCGCGCACCCGGAAGGTCGCCCGGGCGAAATCCATGTCGTTGCGGGTGTATTGCAGGTCGGCCAGGCGACGCAGCAGCGCACGCTGGTCGAGCTTGTCGCCGCGATCGACGTGCAACACCATCTTCAAATAGGTTTCCGGACTGCCCAAACCGTAGATGCAGGACACCGTGGTGACGATGATCGCGTCCTTGCGCTCCAGCAGCGCTTTGGTCGCGGACAGGCGCATCTGCTCGATGTGGTCGTTGATCGAGGCATCCTTCTCGATGAAAGTGTCGGATGACGGCACATAGGCTTCGGGCTGGTAATAATCGTAATAGGACACGAAGTATTCAACGGCGTTGTTCGGGAAGAACGCCTTGAATTCGCCATACAACTGCGCGGCCAGAGTCTTGTTGGGCGCCAGCACCAGTGTCGGGCGCTGTATCTGGGCGATCACGTTGGCAATGCTGAAGGTCTTGCCCGAGCCGGTCACACCGAGCAACGTCTGGTGCGCCAGCCCGGCCTCAATGCCCTCGACCATCAGGCGGATGGCTTCCGGCTGATCGCCGGCGGGCTCAAAGCGGGTGACTAGCTGGAATTCAGACATACATACCTCTGGATTCGCGCCTGCCCGGACAAACCGGACAGCAACGAAAAAGACCGCAAACGACCGATGTCGCCCGAGGAAAAAACTGGATTGCGCTCAATGTGGAGCCGATTGCCCTCGCTTTCAAGGCAAACGCCCTACATCGGATAAAACCTTTGATGACACCGCTCGACCAACGATCGAAAAATAATTGGAAAAACTTACCGTAAAAGCCGAATCGCCTGTCGCCTTCAATCGCTGATGGCCTCTATACTAGCTCCCCGTTTGTGCACCGCTCTAGTGCATTCGGCTGGAGCGCTACACGTCCCTCCACACTCCATTCAGAGCCGCCGCAATAATGAGCCTGTTCTCCGCTGTCGAAATGGCACCACGCGATCCAATCCTGGGCCTCAACGAAGCATTCAATGCCGATACCCGTACCAACAAGGTCAACCTGGGGGTCGGTGTTTACTGCGACGAGGAGGGGCGAATTCCACTCCTGCGCGCCGTTGTCGAAGCCGAGACGGTTCGCGCCGCTCAACACGTTTCCCGTGGCTACTTGCCGATCGACGGCATCGCTGCCTACGACCAGGCTGTGCAGAAACTGCTGTTTGGCAATGATTCGCCGCTGATCGCCGCTGGCCGGGTTATCACCACCCAAGCCGTCGGCGGTACCGGCGCGCTGAAAATCGGCGCCGACTTCCTCAAGCAACTGCTGCCGAACGCCGTCGTGGCAATCAGCGACCCAAGCTGGGAAAACCACCGCGCGCTGTTCGAAACCGCCGGTTTCCCGGTGCAGAACTATCGCTACTACGACGCCGCCACCCACGACGTTAACCGCGCCGGCCTGCTGGAAGACCTGAACGCCCTGCCGTCCGGCTCCATCGTTGTGCTGCACGCTTGCTGCCACAATCCGACCGGCGTGGACCTGAGCCCGGCGGACTGGAAAAACGTGCTGGAAGTGGTCAAGGCCAAAGGTCACGTGCCGTTCCTCGACATGGCCTACCAGGGCTTTGGTGACGGTATCGATGAAGACGCCGCTGCCGTGCGTCTGTTTGCCGAGTCGGACCTGACCTTCTTCGTTTCCAGCTCGTTCTCCAAATCCTTCTCGCTGTACGGCGAGCGCGTCGGCGCCCTGTCGATCGTCAGCGAATCGAAAGAAGAAAGCGCGCGCGTGCTGTCGCAAGTCAAACGCGTGATCCGCACCAACTACTCCAACCCGCCGACTCACGGTGCAAGCATCGTCGCCGCCGTGCTGAACAGCCCGGTACTGCGCGCCCAATGGGAAGAAGAACTGGCAGAAATGCGCCTGCGGATTCGCGGCATGCGCACCCAGATGGTCGACCTGCTGGCGAAAAACGCTCCACAGCGTGATTTCAGCTTCGTCGGTCGCCAGCGCGGCATGTTCTCCTACTCCGGCCTGACAGTTGAGCAGGTAACCCGCCTGCGCAGCGAGTTCGGCATCTACGCCCTGGACACCGGCCGCATCTGCGTTGCCGCGCTGAACCAGAACAACATCGAAGCCGTGACCAAGGCCATCGTTCAGGTGATCTGATGGTCGCATGATGTGAAAACGGGAAGCCATGTGGCTTCCCGTTTTTTATTTGTCTTTGATAATTCCCAGTTCGGCGACCGGTCACTCTAGACTGCACACCATCCCACTGTGGGAGCCGGGCTTGCCCGCGATGAGGCCATCACATTCAACATTGATGTTAGCTGATCGACCGCTATCGCGGGCAAGCCCGCTCCCACAGGTTATGAGTAAACCCGAGAATTCTTGAGAAACGACATGAAAAACGATGACCTACGCGCCGATCGCGACGAGCTGGACCATTTCGTGCCCCGCTCCTCGGCCAAGCGCGGTAACAACCTGGTGCTGCAAGTGGCTGCAGGCGTGTTCCTGGGCGGCCTGGCGTTGTGGCTGGTGCAACTGACCGCCACGATGCTGTACGCCAAGCTAATGCTCGGCACCATTACCTTCGGCGGTTAGGCCAGTTCGCTCGCGCGCTGGCTGGCTGCGTCGTCATAGGCCACATAAAGCGACTCGGCTACCTGGCTTTTGATCGCCTTGGCGCTTTCCAGGCCCAAAACAAAACCTTCGGCCTTGCCGCCCGCGCGGTTCAATTCGTCAGCGGTGCTGGCCTGAGTAATGGCGTCGAACAATTTCTCGGCGTGCGGGCCAACGCCTTTGGGCAGGCTGATCTGAGCGATGCTCATGCGAACACCCCGCTGTTTTCTGGTGTGAGGCTTGGGTGATTCATGGCGCGTACCTTTTCGGCTGAGGGCCGGCAGCGCGTGTCACCACTTCCGGGCGACCATGGTAGACCTCTACCGCGATTCTGGTAACCGCCAATGGCTGATAACTCCCTCTGATCCGATGAAAACATCAAGCTGCCAATAGAGGCTTGACTTCTCTTTTTGAATCAGTAACATAGACGCCATTCCGCGATAGCTCAGTTGGTAGAGCAAGTGACTGTTAATCACTGGGTCCCTGGTTCGAGTCCAGGTCGTGGAGCCAGACAAGGTTCCAGAGAAGGCTTTCAAAATCTCTGAAACTACCAAAAAACCCGCCTTCTGGCGGGTTTTTTCGTTTTGGCGTTCTGTCGGATTCCGGTGGGTACCTTGAGATAGACATTGCTTTAAGGGTACAAAACTACCTACAGAGCATCATGCGCGAGACACAGCCTACTGCGACAATTCACACCCCCTCCTAGCTGTTCTGCAGCAACTTATCCACTTGACCATTTCATGCGCTCCCACCACTGCTGCAGCCAACTCGTCAAGACATTGAGGCATTTCCCCTCGTGATACCGGCGTGACAGCAGATGATGGTGCCGAAGCCCACGGAATGGATTGCACCTGCCTGCCTGCCTGACAGTCAGGCAGGCACGGCCTGGTCGCATCACTGCCTTCACCCGACTCAGGATCTCGCGGCGCCAAGTCCCGTCAGCCAGCGCAGCCTCCGACAATCAACAGTCCAGTCATGTCATGCCGATGGAGCGATTTTCCTGTTGCATGGGAGCAAATTATCAATACCTTCGATTGCGTTAATAGTGAAAATCGGTACGAGCACTTTGATTGCCTACCAACTGGATGGTAGCTTGTTAACAGTTCTAAATAACTGTAATCAACACCATCTCTGTGAGAATCCCATGCACGATTGGAAGCAAACCCGCAAGGACATCAATACCCGCTTGGTAGAACTAAACGGCCTGTCTCCGGAAACAATGAAAGGCATGGCGTCGCTTGGCGCTGCCGGCGGCAAGACCAATCACCTGAACGCGAGGACCCGGGAACTGATCTCCCTCGCCGTGGCCGTGACCACCCGCTGCGACGGTTGCATCGCCTTCCACGCCGCCGAAGCCAAGAAACTTGGCGTTACCAGTGAAGAAGTCGCCGAAGCACTGAGCGTGGCAATCAACATGAACGCCGGTGCCGCGTTGGTGTACAGCACACATGTGCTGGACGCATTCGATAAATCGTAAATCAAACGCTGACTTTCAACCTGCTAACGACTTCGAGACTCATCATGAATAAGCTGCTCACCCCTTACGATCTGTCCGGTACTGCGCTAAAAAACCGGGTCGTCATGGCCCCCATGACCCGCACCCGGACACTAAACAACATCCCTAATGAGTTCACCGCGCTGTATTACGCACAGCGTGCTTCTGCTGGCCTGCTGATCACTGAAGGCCTGCCGATTTCCGACGAAGCCCGTGGCTACTTGTACACCCCAGGTATTTATGCCGACGAACACTTGCCCGGCTGGCGTGAGGTCACCGAGGCGGTGCATGCCAAGGGTGGGAAGATCTTCGCGCAGTTATGGCACGTTGGCCGTATGTCCCATATTTCGGTGCATGGCATGGTTCCGGTTTCTTCGGGTACCCAGCCGGCGGTCGATACCACGGTGTATGCCTGGATCGAGCCTGGCGAATCCGGCGCTGTGCAACCCAGCGTGCCTCGTGCGTTGGAAACGGAAGAAGTGAAACGTGTCATCGCTGACTTTGTGAAGTCTGCGCGTATGGCGATGGCGGCCGGTTTTGATGGTATCGAAATCATGGCTGCCAACGGGTTCCTGTTCGATCAGTTCCTCAGCAGCGCCTTGAACACCCGTACCGACCAGTACGGTGGCTCGATCGCCAATCGCCAACGCTTTCTGCTGGAAACCCTTGACGCGATTTCTGCCGAAATCGGCGGCTCGAAGATTGGCGTACGGTTCTCGCCGTTTGGCCGCCTGTATGACTTTGGTGTGTACGAAGGTGAAGCAGAAACCTGGATGAGCATGGCGGCAGCGCTTAATGAACGCGAACTGGCCTACGTCCACCTGAACTACCAACCAACCATCGTCGCCGCTGAAACGCCGCTGGGGTTCGGCACCGCGTTCCGCGAAGCCTACAAGGGCACCTTGATGGCCGCCGGTGGGTTTAACCAAGCCCTCGCTGAGTCGGAACTGGTTAAAGGTGAACTTGACTTGATCGCCTTCGGTACGGCCTACATCGCCAACCCCGATTTGGTGGAGCGCATGCAGAACGGCTGGCCACTGGCAGAGGGTGATCGCGCGACTTACTACGGTGTCAGCGATCGTATTGCCAAGGGTTACACCGACTACCCGGAATACGTTGCAGCCAAAGCCTGATTATTCGCTGCTTCACCACCGCCCACTTCAGACATTAAGGAGCACACCATGCCTCTCGTTACCATCAAAGGTATTGAAGGCGTTTTTACCGACAAGCAGAAAGCCGAAGTCATCCAGAAAGTGACGGACGCCATGGTGTCTGTGGAAGGGGAAAACATGCGCGCCCTCACCTGGGTCATCTTCGAAGAGGTCAAAAGCGGAGATTGGGGAATCGCTGCCGAACCCGTGACTGCGCAGGACGTATTGAAACTGCAAGCAGGTAAGTAAAGGGGTCCACCCCCAAAAAGCGACTCTCTGGTCGTTGGGCATCTTCATCCCCAACGACCAGAGAGTTTTTTCGTTCTGAATGAACTCGCGATTTGTCGTGGAACGAGTGGATCGATTCCGTCGCCTGAACCCAGGAAATGCTGGAAGAAATGGCCGCACCGCCGGTGAATGATACTGAGTTCAAATATGACGCCTACAAACGGGCCAACGCGCTGTTAGCGGAAGACTTCAACGAAGACCGCGCTCATCCCATCGATAACTGGTCAGGGGCAAATCCACACTCGATGGATGAAAAAAAAGGCCAGGCTGATCAGCCTGACCGCAGATGGAGAAGGCTCGGTTAAATCGCCTCTTCCAACTCCGCAAGAATGTTTTTTTTAATTGTTCCAACTGAACGGGATCCGGGCATGACCCGCAGCAGCCGCCCCTCATGGAAAACCGCCAAGGATGGCACCGCTCGGATACCGTACATTTGCGCGATCGTCGGAGATACCGCCACATCAATCTTTGCAAAAGCCGCCCGGGAGTGAAGCTTTTCTTCCAAAGCATGAAAGACCGGCTTCATCTCCTGACACGGCTTGCACCAGGACGCTGAAAACAGCACGACGCTGCTGCCTTTGGCCACAAAGCGTGCGAACTGCTGAGCACTCAACTCGACGATACGGCTCATTTGGATCTCGCTCTCAATATGGATGAAGGGCGGCACAACCCAGTGCCGCACCGCTTCTGCTGATCAAATTTTGCAGCCATCTATGCCGCAGACTTGACTGCTGAATGCGTCATCTTCGACTTTCGAGTTCTCCTGCATCTTGTTCAGCGCTTCAAGAAAGGCAGCCTCAGGCTGAGCACCGGACAACGAGAAGGCATTATCGAATACAAACAAAGGCACGCCCGAACCTAGTTGCGCGGCGATATGTTCGTCTTCCTCCATCTCTTCGCGCAATTCAACGGATGACCACGCCCGCTGGATTAACGCGTCCGAAACACCGCCTGCCTTGGCTATGGCCTCCAGGCTGCCGCGATCAAACAGCGACTGACCATGGGAGGTGCTTTGCTCATACAACGCCTCGACCAAGCGTTTTTTAACGACTTCGTCCGCAACCGCCTTGACCAGTACATGGGCATCTGCGGTATCGCCAAACAGCATGCTGTCAAAGCGGTAATCAAGCCCATCGGCCCGACCATATTTACTGACGGTGTTCATCATCGCGATAGCGGAATCCGGATTGCCGAGCTTGCGTTTAAGGGCAGCGATCATAGGCTCTGGCGCGTGATTCGCCGCCAGACGATAGGCCCTGACGTTGATTTGTACATTGTCTTTTTCCGCAAATTTATCGAGCGCCTGCTCGAATCGACGCTTGGCTACCCAGCACCAAGGACAAACAAAATCAGACCAGATATCCACTGCATATTTTTTTGAAGAAGTTTGCATGACTCGTCCTGTACTCAAAGAAATCAATTTGTCGGGATCGACATTCAAGACTCCTGCGGCCAGACTTCTTTCACTTGAACTGAGTGAAGGCGTGAAAGCTCCCGCGATAGGAGCTTTCGTCAGACCGCGCTCGACACAGTGGTCAGGCCCGAACGGCCATAATTCCAGCATCCACGTCCCAGATTGCGCCGGTCACCCAAGACGTCTTGTCCGACAGCAGGAACAGGATGGTGTTCGCGACGTCTTCGGGAACGCCGACTCGTCCCAACGGGTGGAAATCGTTCAGCGACTTCATCGCTTCCGGGATCGCCTCTTTGTCCATGAACCCCTCATAGATCGAGGTGTGAACGATCCCTGGCGAGACAGCGTTGACCCGAATACCCGAGTGAGCCAACTCAATTGCCAGGTTGCGTGTCAGCGCATGCAAACCTGCCTTTGCCATGGAGTAGGCAGAGGCTGGCGAACCTGCCAATGCAGCCTGTGCACCGATGGAGCCGACGTTGACAATTGCCCCTTCAAGCTTGGCGGCCAGCATGTTCTTGACCACGGCCTGAATGATGAAGAAGGTCGCACGATTGAGAGACAGGTACATGTCGTACTCGGCCTCATCGTGCTCGGTGAACGGCTTGGGAATAAAGATCCCGGCGGAGTTCACCATCAGGCTGATATCGCTATGGTTGGCATTGATTTCCTTACGAACGAAATTCATGCCTTCTTCAGTCATCAGGTTAGCGACGATCACCGACACAGGGCCCAGCGGACTCAGCTCGTGACGCACCGCTTCGGCCTTGTCTTGCTTGCTGCCGGTGAGTACCACGCTGCCGCCTGCCTTGAGTATCATGCGGGCCGTTTCCAGGCCCATGCCACTAGTGCCGCCGACAACTAGCAGTTTTTTACCTTTGAAAAAATCGTTCATTGCAGACTCCGGTTATCCCGAACTAATTAGTGTCGGCACCACGGTGGGCTGGCTGCCTGCTGGTGCAGGCAAGGTTTAAATCTCTTTGAAACGAGCGAATCAGCCCTCACGCACTTCGAGGGTTGGCACCATGCGGATGGCTTTCGAGAAGTTGGCATAGTTGACCGAGGTTTTGAGCACCACTTTATGCAGCTCTTCAACGCGCTCACGGGAGGCGTCGGTGTGCAGTCGAATCATCACGCTTACTTCGTCGTAACCTGGGTTGACGCTCTCGTCGAGGCCCAGAAAGCCTCGCAGGTCAAGGGTGCCGTCCGTTTCGATTTCCAGGCTGTGAATCTTGATACCCATCATCGCGGCGTTGGCGGCATAACCGACCGACATGCAGGCGTTGAGAGCGGCCATCAGCAGCTCTTGAGGATTAGGCGCAGTGTTTTGGCCCAGCAATTCATTAGGCTCATCGGCGACGATTTCGAAATCCCGCGAATAGGTTTCACCGGCCAGACTGTAGCGATTGACTTTGGCCACAGAGCGAGTCTGGCCTTTCCACTGAGTCTTTACGTTGAAACTCGCGTGGCGCTTGATCGCATCCTCAGCAACGCCTTGGGCAAACTGCTGGAGTGCGGCGACATCGATACCATTCAGGTTGTTGCTCATGTGTTCGTTCCTCTTCGGATGGACTGGGCCTTTGGCCCGGAGAGAAACAAGCCTACCAACTAGTAGGTAAGCTATCAAGAGACTATTTTCCTTATAACCAATCGCCCAAAAAACAGCTTCAACCGATAGGATAACTGTGGGTCACACACCGAAAGTGCAGACATGGATAGGTATCCGCAATCCAAATGCGAGACTAGATCAGAAAGCGTGAGCTAAGTGGCTGAAACCACTTACGAGGCGGGAAAACGGACCGAGCCCGCAGGGGCAGAATCGGTCGTTTTATGACGCAGAAAAAAGCTGATTGAACCTTAGTGAGGCGTTTCGATAACCCGAAGTCCATCTAAAATGAAATCAAATCCAGAAGACTGTTCGTAATTGTCGCTCAGCGCCCAAGATACAAAGCTGCCACCTTCCAACGTATTCAAGATGAACCTGGCAACCTTCACGCCGTCCAGCTCAGCTTTGAGTTCCCCTGCCGCTTGGCCCAGTACGATATTGGCCTGAAGCCAATTGAGATGGATTTCGAAAAAGTCCCGCGTCAACTCCTTCAGGCTTTCAGGCAAAGCCAGCAGTTCCGCCGCCAGAGCGCCGCAGAGCGGAAGCATCGCGTTTTTACTGCTTTGTGCGAACATCGAGGCGAAGGCATTGAGCCGATCGATAATGCCGGTATTTTCATCATTGATGCATTCCAGCTGATTCTTGAACCGGAACAGATAACTCTCAACGATGGCAATCGCCAGACTTTCCTTGGTGGGAAAGTGGTGGTGAATACTCGCCTTCTTGATACCGATGTCTTCCGCCAGATCGGCATAGCTGAAGGCTGCGTAGCCCTTGGTACGCAACAGGATCTCAGCACTGGTCAGGAGGTCGGAACGTGTACTCATGATGCCGTTTCCAAATTTATTGATGCAGCATCATAAATTAGTACTTATTCATAAGACAGCGCTCAGGTTGCGCACCTATGAACCACCCACTGTAATCGGCCTATAAATAAAACTGCGCGGACTTGAATGGTAGTAAATCCGGCCCATGCCTCAAGCAACATGAGTGCTCACTGCAAGTTCATGCGCGGGCTCAGGCTTGATCTTGAACCAGAGGGCGTACATCGCTGGCAGGAACACCAGGGTCAGCACTGTGCCGGCAAACGTACCGCCAATCAGGGTGTAGGCCAGCGTTCCCCAGAACACCGAATGGGTCAGAGGAATGAACGCCAACATCGCCGCCAACGCCGTGAGAATCACGGGCCTCGCGCGCTGCACAGTGGCTTCGACCACGGCGTTGTAAGGCGACAGGCCGGCTTGCTTATTGGAGTGAATCTGGCCGATGAGGATCAGGGTGTTACGCATCAGAATCCCTGACAAGGCAATCAGTCCCACCAAGGCGTTGATCCCGAACGGCTGCTGGAACAGCAGCAGAATTGGCACCACACCAATCAGGCCCAAAGGCGCGGTGGCAAACACCATCATCATTGCCGACATCGAGCGCACCTGAATGATGATGGTCAGCAACATCAGCGCGATCATGATCGGGAACAACGGCAGCAATGCCTTGTTTGCTTTACCTGACTCCTCGATTGCGCCGGCAAACTCAATGCGGTAGCCCGCCGGCAGTTTTTCGATGATGGGCTGCAACTGCGTTATCAAGGCATTGGAGACATCGGGAGGCTGAAGACCTTCAGCCACGTCACCGCGCACGGTTATCGTCGGCGTACGATCACGACGTCGCAGAATGGGCTCTTCCATGCGCACATCCGCCGCCCCTACTTGGGACAGGGACACGCGCTGGTCTTGGGCGCCGGTCAGCGTGAAGGCGGCAATTTTCGACGGATCCAGACGCGTTTCACCCGCCGAGCGAGCCACCACCTGCACCGAGCGAATGTCCTCACGCACCTCGGTGACAGGCACCCCCGTGAGCAGGAATTGCAGCTGTTGCGCGACATCGGTCGAGGTCAAGCCGAATGCTTGCAGGCGATCCTGATCCAGCGTGAGATGAAGCGCCGGTGTGCGCTCGCCCAGGTCGGTGTTTACGGTCCTCATCATGGGATTGGCGGTCATGACCGCACGCACCTGCGCGGCGATATCTCGTAACACCGCGGGGTCGGCGCCCATCACCCGAAAAGCCACCGGATACGGTGAATAAGGACCAAATACCAACTGCGTCACCCGCACCCGGGCCTCAGGCGCCAAGCCATCGGCCGCCGCTTGTCTGAGGCGGAGCTTGAGCGCCTCACGCTCTTGCTGATTCGCGGTCAGGACGACGATTTTTGCGAAGGATGGATCGGGTAGTTCAGGGGCCATCGCCAAGTAGAAGCGCGGCGCGCCCTGGCCAATGTAAGCGGTGACGATCTTGGCCTCTGGCTGCTGAGCCAACCACGCCTCAACCTTGGCCGCCGCCACATCAGTCTGTTCGATAGAGGTGCCGTAAGGCATCTGCACCTCAACCAGCACCTCAGGTCGGTCGGACGTTGGGAAGAACTGCTTATTGACCACGCCCATGCCCAGAATCGCAACAACAAACAAGCCCACGACGGATGTCGCCACCAGGCCTTTGCGGCGGATCACGCTGCCCAGCAGGCGCCTGAAACGCTGGTAGTTCGGTGTTCCGTAAATCGCCGTATGCCCGCCTTCAGGCGCCTTGATCTGCGGCAGCAGTTTGACGCCCAGGTAAGGTGTAAACACCACGGCCACCACCCAGGAAGTGATCAACGCAATGCCAACGATCCAGAACATGTTCGCGGTGTACTCACCAGCGGTCGACTTGGCAAAACCGTTGGGCATAAAGCCGATCGCCGTCACCAACGTCCCCGACAACATCGGCGCGGCCGTGTGGCTCCAGGCATAAGCGGAGGCCTTGATTCGGTCGTAGCCCTCCTCCATCTTCACCACCATCATTTCAATGGCAATGATTGCATCGTCCACCAGCAGCCCCAGCGCCAGAATCAACGAGCCCAGGGTAATTCGATCGAAGTCTTTGCCCGTGGCCGCCATGACAATGAACACGGCCGCCAGGGTAAGCGGCACCGCTGCGGCGACCACAACGCCGACACGCCAGCCCATGCTGAGAAAACACACCAGCAGCACCACGCCCAGGGCAGCAAAAAATTTCACCATGAACTCGTTGACGGAGGCGCCAATATTCACCGCCTGATCCGTGACCTTGGTCAGGCTCATGCCCAAAGGCATCTGCTCGTTGATCGCTGTGGCCTCAGCGTCCAGCGACTTCCCCAGATCCAGGCCGTTCCAGCCGTCGCGCATGACCACGCCGAGCAACAGGGCCGGCTCGCCGTTGTTGCGCACCAGAAACGTCGCGGGGTCCTCATAACCACGCTTGACCTCAGCCACATCGGACAACTTGAGCGTTCTGCCCTGCACCGTCAGTGGGGTATTACGAATCTTCTGCAGGTCATCAAACGCGCCATCCAGGCGGATGAAAACCTGTGGGCCCTTCGCTTCTACCGAACCTGCCGGGGTTATCATGTTTTGCGCACTCAACGCACTGAAGATGTCTCGTGCGGAAATGCCCAGTGTCGCCAAACGCTCGTAGGACAGCTCGACAAAAATGCGCTCGGCCTGTTCACCGATAATGTTGACCTTCTTCACACCCGCCACATGCAGCAGACGCTGGCGCAAGCTCTCGGCTTCGCGCACCAACAGACGTTGCGGCTCGCCCTTGGCCTTGAGCGCATAGAGGGCGAAGGTGACATCGGAATACTCATCATTGACCATCGGGCCGATCACCCCAGGCGGCAATCCCTTCTGCTCATCCAGAATTTTCTTGCGCGCCTGATAAAACTCCTCCTGGACGGCTGAGGGCGGCGTGCTGTCGAGCAGGTATACCGTAGTGAATGCCAAGCCGGGCCGGGTAAAGGTCTCGGTCCGATCGTACCAACGCAGCTCCTGCATGCGTTTTTCCAGCTTTTCTACCACCTGGTCTTGCATCTCCTGGGCCGTCGCCCCAGGCCAGGCAGTGACTACCGTCATTTGTTTAATGGTAAATGCGGGATCTTCCGCACGCCCCAGTTTGAAGAAGGCATATAACCCACCCACAGAAATCAGCAGGATCAAAAACAGGGTGATTGAGCGCTCGCGCACTGCCAGCGCCGAAAGATTGAAGCCGCTCATCGACTCACCTCAACCACTGAATTTTGCGGAGCATCGGCAAGTTCAGTCCTGACCTTCTCTCCCTCGCTCAGCAAGTGAGCACCCAATGCGACAACACGATCACCCACCTGCAGATCACCCGTCACGCGCACGCTGGCCTCATTATTCAGGCCGCGAACCTTGATCGGGCGCCATGCCACCTGCTCAGGTTCCCCGCCCACCACCCAGACCCCCGGGCCTTTACCGGCGTCGTGGAGAGCCCCCATGGGCACCTGTAATTCCTTGGCATCAGCAACATCCGTGTCAGCGATAACCACTGAGATCGTCGAACCCAGTGTGGCGTTGGAGAGCGCCCCCTCCAGCACATAACGCGCTTCGAACGTTCGGGTCTGTCGGTCGGCAGAGTCGGACAACTGGCGTAAACGCGCTTTACCTGCAGTCTGGTGCTGGCCATATAGCTCAACCGTCGCCGCCGAGCCCAGTGCAGGACGTAGCGTCTCGGGTAACTGGATCACGGCCTCGCGCTGCCCTGAATGGGCAACGCGTACCACCACCTGCCCTGCGCCAACTACCTGCCCAGGCTCCGCCAAGGTATCCACTACCACCCCGTCAGCATCCGCCAGCAACGTCGAATAACCGGTGGCGTTTTTCGCCACATCAGCCTGGGCCTGGGCAGCGTTGAGTTGGGCTTTCGCCGAGTCGGCAGCTGCTTTGAACCCTGCGTAAGCTGAAGCAGATACCGCTCCGACGGACACCAGATCACGGTAGCGAAGCTCGTCATCGGAGGCCTGCCGAGCTCGGGCCATGGCGGCCAGTACTGCTTCCTGCTGTGCCCGCGCGGTCAGCGTCAGGTCGTTGGCATCGATGCGCATGAGTGGCTGCCCACGTTTGACACTCTGCCCAGCGTCCACCAAGCGCTCCAAGACTTTCCCTGACACCCGAAAACCGAGATCGCTCTGAACTCGAGCTGCGACGATACCGGTGAATACCCGTGCCGCAGGCGCGGCGGGTTGAACCACGCCGATGCGCACCAAGGGCATCTGGAGACGAGGATCTGCAGGCGTGGCCTCGTTGCAGGCCGTCAGGGCAAACGGCAACAAGCCAATGAAAATTAATGACAGGTGGTGGCGCTGGATCATAGAGACCTCTTAGTAGCGGATGCCTCATGCTTATTCAAGTGACCAATTATGTCAATAGTCACCATTTAGACAAATCAACGTCGCCCTGTTGATCAGAGCAACGCAGAAAGGTTGAAGATCCCCGTTTTTCAGGCGCGCACGTTGAGACGGATGCACAGCGCATCCATCAGCAGATGGTTTAAGGCATCAGGCTGCGCAGAACAAGATTGGAGATGAGAGAAGGGGCTTCTTCAACAAGATCGAGGTTGTACTGCAATAGCAGAGGATTGATGAAGGGCCGCAGAGCGAGATGAATCGCCTCTACCGTCTCGTCCAGCGGTGTCTTGCGTTCAAACTCGCCGAGTTCTCGCCCCTCACGCACGATTTGCAACACGAAGCTCTTGATCTGAGCGTCATAGATTTGCGAGCTAGGCCAGCGCTCCGACGCGGAGAACGCTGCGATGTCATAGAGTTTACGGTCGTTAAAGAACAGACTCACACCTGTAGCGATTAAGGTTTTGACCAGGCGCCGAAAACGTTCAGTCGGCGAGAGGCCGTCTGCATTGATGGCCTGCTCCACAGCTGCAACGATTTCAGTCAGGCAATTTGTACAGATTGCTTCACCAATCGCCTGCTTGGATTCAAAGAACTTGTAGATGTAAGCCTTGGAAAAACCGATGGCCTTGGCTAGGTCAGACACCGTTGTTTTGCCATAACCGTACTGACTGAAATGTTCGTTGGCCGCCGCAACAATCTGATCTCGAATGTCGTGATCGGCTGGGCCACGGGCGCTGGGCGAAGAAACTGATGACTGATTCATGCGAACAGCTTACTCATCCCAAAGATGGTTGACAACTTGTGACCAAATTGTAATATCGTCACAAACCGACCCTTTCGTAGGTGCCGCATGCCCCCTCCTCCTCGTTTCGCCGTCTTACTGTGTTTGGGTATGGTTGCAGGTTGCGCAGTGGGCCCCGACTACTCAGAACCCAGTATGGAATTGCCCGAGCATTTCTCGGCGCAAACGTCCAAGGCACGACAACTGGGCGCCGCCAATGCCGATCTCGCCGCTTGGTGGAACGCATTTAATGACCCAATACTCAGTCAGCTGATAAATCGAGCACTTGAACAGAACCTCGATTTAGCCCAGGCAAGCGCAAGGATCGAGCGGGCTCGCGCCGGTTTGGGCGCAGCTAACGCAGCTCTCCTGCCGTCGGCTACCGTCAACGGTCAAGCGGCCCGGGCCCATCAGTCATTGGAGACTCCGTTGGGCCAAGTGCTGAATTCAGACCCTTCCTATAATCGCTACGGCAGTGCCTATGAGGCGAACTTGAATGCCAGCTGGGAGCTGGATGTGTTTGGCGGGCTGCGCCGAGGTAAAGAAGCCGCCTTCGCCGATTATCAGGCCTCGCAAGCCGGAGCGATTGCCACACGCCTGGCAGTGGTTGCGCAGACAGCCGATCTTTACATCAGCATCCGTGGCCTTCAAGCACGCCTGGAAATTGCCCGGCATCAAGTAGACACGCGACAACAACTGCTCACCACTATCGAACACCTCTACGCAAAAGGCCTGGCAGCTGAATTGCAGTTGAACCAGACCCAAGGCGCGCTGAATCAAGCGCAGGCCACCGTGCCGGTACTGCAAGCTGGCCTTGACGCGGCAATGAACGCGCTGGATGTCATGCTGGGCAAGGCACCGGGCACTTATAGCGCGCAGTTGACTAAGCCGGCGCCCATCCCTGATGTGCCCGGTCTCGCCTACATGGGCTCTCCGGCCGACCTGCTGCGTCGGCGTCCAGACTTGATCGTCGCTGAGCGCCGGCTTGCGGCATCCAGCGCGCGCATCGGCGAAGCCATGTCCGAGTACTACCCCAAACTGTCTGTGGGGGCGCTGCTCGGCAGCGCTACATCGGTATCCAGCGCAAACCTGTTCAGCAACGGCGCCAGTCAGGCTTCGGCGGCACTGGGATTACGCTGGCGGCTGTTCGATTTTGGCCGCATCAACGCCCAGATTGATTTGGCAAAGGGCCAGGAAGCCGAAGCCTTGGCCGCTTACCGCCAGTCCGTTCTGCGAGCCTGCGAAGATGTGGAAAGCGCTGTTTCGGCACGGATCAACCGCGAGCAACAATCGACCCAGCTCGCCCAGGGCGAGTCGGCGTATGCGAAAGCCAGAGCGACGTCGTTTGCCGCCTATGAAAAAGGCGTGGTCAGCTTGATCGAAGTGCTGGATGCCGATGAACATCTCCTAGCGGCATCTGATGGCAGAGCCCAGGCACAAATTGAATCGGCTCGCGCTGCAGTGGCCACGTTCAAAGCATTGGGAGGCGGCTGGCAGCGAGACGACTCAAATGCTCGTGTTGGAATGTTTTTTCCTGATCCAACGATATCGAAAGAACTCCAATAAAATACGGTTCCGCTCGAGTCCAGGTCGTAAGCCAGACAGCAAAATCAAAAAGCCCCTGAATCGAAAGGTTCAGGGGCTTTTTTGTGCTCGCTGTCTCGTCCTGAATAAGGTTTACACCTTCTGACTTCTTATCAGGAAGGTGCAATGGATACGGGCGCAAAACGCAG
>NZ_JAMYDU010000033.1 GCF_024138395.1 Pseudomonas mandelii | reverse complement strand
CCTGAAATACAAAACACCCGATGCGGTGCATCGGGCGTTAGGGTGAAACAGGTGTAAACCTATTTCAGGACTAGACATCATGCAAAATCCTTGTATGAGCGAGGCTTGCCCGCGAAGGGGCCCTTGAAGGCGCTAAAAGCTTCGCGGGCAAGCCTCGCTCCTACATTACACAGGCCATTACATCGGCCGGCGTCGTTGCCGCACCAGATGCTTGAACCCTTCAAACACCAGCACCAGCACCGCCAACCAGATCGGAATATAAGTCAGCCATTCACTGGCCTTGATGCTTTCGCCCAACAGTAACGCCACGCCGAGCAACAGCACCGGCTCGACGTAACTCAGCAACCCGAACAGGCTGAACGGCAGCAGCCGACTGGCAATGATGTAGACCACCAGCGCCGAAGCGCTGATTACGCCGAGCAGCGGAATCAGCCAGGACAACGCCGGGTACTGATCGAACACACCAAAACCTTGCTCACCGCTTTGCACGAACCAGAACGCCACCGGCAGCATCAGCGTCATGTCCAGCCACAGGCCGCCGAGGTTGTCCGCTTTCAGCCATTTGCGCAGCACGAAGTACAGCGGATAGCCGACCACCACCAGCAGGGTCGCCCAAGAAAATCCGCCCACGTGGTACAGCTCATTGAGCACACCGAGACTGGCAAAGAACACCGCAATCTTTTGCAGGTACGACAGCTGTTCGCCATAGGCGATGCGACCGGTCAGCACCATGGCCAGCGGCAGCAGGAAATAGCCCAGCGACACGTCGAGGCTGTAGCCGTTGAGCGGCGCCCACATAAACAGCCAGAGCTGCACGCCGAGCAGTACCGACGAAACGAGCAGCCCACCGATCAACTTCGGCTGGCCCGCGAACCGGCGAACCAGTTCGACCACTCGCCGCCATTCACCGGACACCAGCATGAACACCGTCATGCACGGTACGGTCAGCAGCATCCGCCAGCCAAAGATTTCCACACCGCTCAAAGGGGTGAGCAACGAGGTGTAGTAATACATGACGGCAAACAGCACCGAGGCTGTGACCGATAGAGCGATACCTTTAGACAAACTGCCCTCGCGGGTTGACGGTCAATCGAGGCGCGCAGGATACGTGGTTTTTGTGCTGAATATTGGGCACGTGATCAATATTTCCAACATCGTGGTTGAATGTTGCATCGCTATCGCAGGCAAGCCAGCTCCCACAGGATCTGAGCCAAAGCACAGTCAGCAGGTCGACACAAAACCTGTGGGAGCGGGCTTGCCCGCGATAAATCTCACGCCGTACGCGGTTTTCGCCCGGACACAAAATGGCTCACATCATTGAATCCCGGTGTCGACGCATGCCCCGGTGTCACCAGCGAATCGATAAAGGCTTCATCCTCAGCTGTGATCTTCACCGCCTGCGCCTTGGTGTACGCGTCCCACTGTTCTTCGGTGCGCGGGCCGACGATGGCCGAAGTAACGGCGCCATTGTTCAGCACCCAGGCAATCGCGAACTCGACGATGCCCACGCCACGGCCCTGAGTGTATTCCCGGATCTGTTGTGCAATGCGCAGCGACTCAACCCGCCATTCAGTTTCCAGAATACGTTTGTCCTGACGGCCAGCGCGGCTGTTGGCGTCGGGTGTCACGTCCGGCGCGTACTTGCCGCTGAGCACACCGCGCGCCAACGGACTGTAAGGCACCACGCCGAGGCCATAGTTTTGCGCGGCGGTGATCTGCTCGGTTTCCGCCTGACGATTGACGATGTTGTACAGCGGCTGGCTGATGACCGGCCTGTCGACACCGAGTTTGTCGGCCACACGAATCACTTCGGCGATGCGCCAGCCACGGTAGTTCGACAGGCCCCAGTAGCGGATTTTGCCCTGGCGGATCAAATCGCCGATGGCCGACACCGTGACTTCCAGTGGCGTGTTGTGGTCTTCGCGGTGCAGGTAATAGATGTCCAGATAATCGGTGCCCAGCCGCGTCAGGCTGGCGTCGATGCCGTTGAACAGGTGCTTGCGGCTCAGGCCACTGCGGTTCGGCACACCGTCCACTGGGCCGAAACCGACCTTGGTCGCCAGCACCCATTCCTGACGTCGACTGGCAATCGCTTCGCCGACGATCTCTTCGGAGCGGCCGTTGGTGTACACGTCCGCAGTGTCGATGAAGTTGATGCCCTGGTCCCAGGCCTTGTCGATGATTCGCAGGGAATCTTCGGTGCTGGTCTGTTCGCCGAACATCATGGTGCCCAATGTAAGGGTCGACACCTGTAAACCCGAATGACCCAGCGTGCGATAGCTCATGACGAAATCCTTTTACCGGTCAGAAAGCCCTAATCAAATACCAGAACTGTTGTTGGAAGCAATCTGAATATCAGCGCGCTCCCACATTGAGTCGGTGGCAATAAACAGCAATGTTTAAATGGCATCGATGGATGCTCTCAGAGGCTACACATCCTTGCGCCGTTGCCTACGACTACGCCAGAATCCGCCGGCTAGTGCGCCTTGTGCCCGGGTTGTATCGTTTCCGTGTCGCTGAAAAACAGCGATCGGGTTTGGTAGCCCGGTTTTGTGTAAGGTGCATTGCACCATCATTCGGGGCGTTTTTCGTCTCTGCTTTATGGTGGTCATGCACAGGGCGTCTTCGGACGCGCCGGTCTCCTTGCACCCGGTCTACCAACCTGCGTATGGCCGCCACCCTTCGTTTGGTAGCGAGGGTGATGGCTCCTTCTTTTATAGTGCGAGGAGTTTCATCTATGTTCAAACCAACACCAAACCCGCCGGAATCAGATCCGACATCCCCCTACGAATCCCTCGATTCAAAAAAACTTAACGAGGCCGCAGACCGCGCCCTCGATCATTACCTCAAGCCCCCCAAAGAACCTGCTCGCAAACCCAGCAAGATGTTCATCGTTGCGCCCGATGTCGATTCGGAAAGTTTGCTGGCCCACGCCTGCGAATCCATGAAATCAGCAAGCATGATGCTCAGTGATTTCGCCGCATTGGTGGGCGAACCCTATCGCAGCACGATGCTCGGGATTCAACAGGTCGTGATGAACGGTGAGCTGGCGGTCAATCGAGTGCTGGATAATCTCGATCCGCAGTAATCCTGACAAACCGACCCCGTAGGAGCTGCCGGAGGCTGCGATCTTTTGATTGTGATCTTTTCTCAACCACTGAAGATCAAGATCAAAAGATCGCAGCCTTCGGCAGCTCCTACGGTAGATCCCATGCGTTCATTCGTACGCGTTCACCTGTAGGAGCTGGCGCAGCCTGCGATCTTTTGATTTCGAGTTACACCCGCAACGTCCGCGTCATGCGCAACGCCAGCAGACTCCCGCACACAATCACACCCGCCAGCAGATACAGCGCCGCATCGGTCGACCCGGTGCTGTCCTTGACCCAGCCCACCAGATAGGGACTAAGGAAACCCGCCATCTGCCCCATGGAGTTGATCAATGCCAACCCACCGGCAGCTGCACCCGCGCTAAGCATCGCCGTCGGCACCGGCCAGAACATCGGCAGGCCGGTGAGGGCGCCCATGGTGGCGATGGTCAGGCCGAGAATGGCGATGGCCGGGTTGGTGGCGAAGTTCACCGCGATCAGCAAGCCCACCGCGCCCATCAGCATTGGCACCACCAAGTGCCAGCGACGTTCTTTGCGCAGGTCCGCCGAACGACCGACCATCAACATGAACACCGCTGCCAGCAAATACGGAATCGCACTGAGCCAACCAATCACCAGGTTATCGCTGAAACCCAGGTTCTTGATGATCGACGGCAGCCAGAAGTTGATCGCGTAGACACCGCTCTGGATGCAGAAATAAATCAGGCCGAAGGCCCAGATCGCCGGGTTCTTGAACACTGCCCGCAGGGAATCGGTGGTGGTTCTCGGTTTGCTGGTCAGGTCTTCAGCGTGATCGGCTTCAAGCACCGAGCGCTCGTAAGGGGTCAGCCACTTGGCGTTGGCGTAGCTGTCGCTGAGCAGGAAGTAGGCGAGCGCGCCGAGAATAACGGTCGGAATGCCTTGCAGCAGGAACATCCACTGCCAGCCAGCGAGACCGCCTTGGCCTGCGGCAAAGTGAGTGAGAATCCACCCGGAAAACGGGCTGCCGAGCAAACCAGACACCGGGATCGCCGACATGAACAGCGCCATGATGCGACCACGGCGGAACGTCGGGAACCACTGCGAGAGGTATAGCACTACACCGGGGAAGAACCCCGCTTCGGCGGCACCGGTAAACAGGCGCAGGGTGTAGAACTCGGTCGGTGTGGTGACGAACAGCAGGCAAGTCGACAGCGTGCCCCAGGTGATCATCATCAGCGCGATCCAGCGTCGCGGGCCGAACTTGGTCAGGGCCAGGTTGCTCGGCACGCCGCAGAGTACATAGCCGATGAAGAAGATCCCGGCGCCGAGGCCGTACACGGTTTCGCTGAATTTCAGTGCGTCGAGCATCTGCAGTTTGGCAAACCCGACGTTTACCCGGTCGAGGTAGTTGAACAGATAGCAGATGAAGATGAAGGGGATCAAACGCAGGGTAATGCGTTTGTAGACGGCATTTTTGTCGTCAGTGGTGGCCAGGGTAGCTGCGGCGCTCTGTGACATGGCGGGCTCTCTCTTTATTATGATTTTTTGCGACGCAAGGGTAACGTTGATCGCCCAGTGAGTCTCGGCCACCCCTTGGGTGGTTGTCTTTGTGCCTGAGCACAGGGTTTGCGACCAAGGCCTGTGCGGGTGAACAACCCGTTCCATCACGTTTTAAAGGAACCGCGCTATGTTCGAACTCGATCACGACCTGGCCCAGGACATCGTCGACCGGGCGATGGCCATCCTGCCGTACAACGTCAATGTCATGGACAGTCAGGGGCTGATCCTCGGCAGCGGCGAACCGGAGCGCATCAACACTCGCCATGAAGGCGCGCAACTGGTGTTGGCCAACGGCCGCGTGGTGGAGATCGACGCGCAAACCGCGATTCATTTAAAAGGCGTGCAACCGGGGATCAACCTGCCGCTGATGCTCGATCAGCGTTTGATTGGTGTGCTGGGCATCACCGGCGAGCCTGAACAATTGCGCACTTACGCCGAACTGGTGCGCATGACTGCCGAGATGCTGGTGGGCCAGCGCAATCAGCAAGCCGAGCAGCAATGGCGGCGTCAGCGTTGCGATGATTTGTTGGCGCTGCTGCTCAGTGAGGCGGGGGATTCGCCGCGGTTGCTGGACGAAGCGCAGCAACTGGGGCTCAAACCGCAGTTGACGCGAGTGCCGTATCTGTTCGAGTTGGGCATGGAGCACGGCCCGGGCCAGACCGTCGAAGCGCTCAGCGCCTGGTTGATGTCACGCTATCCGGACAGTTGGTGCGTGAGCTCGGCCAATTCTTCGTTGCTCTGGTGCCGACCGGCAACGCCTGGGATCGAGAACGAGCGGCTGCTGGAGAAACTCGATGGCCTCGGCTGGAATATCTTGCGCATTGCCGTGGGCGGGCAGGCTGATGGATTGTCGGGGTTGCGCCGTTGCTATCGGCGGGTCGGTGATTTGCTGGCCTACGGGCGTGATGTATTGCCGCATTCACGCTTGCTCACATTGAACGGTTATCGGTTGCCGGTAATGCTCTGGCGCCACCGCAATGACGATGCGCTGGATGAACTGCTGCAGCCGCTGCGCAAAGTCATCGCCAAGGATGGCAACGGTCAACTGCTGGCGACCCTGCGCAGTTGGTGCGAACACGACGGCCAGAGCCAGGCCTGCGCCGATGCGCTGGGCATCCATCGCAACAGTCTGCGTTATCGCATGGAACGGATCGCCGAACTCAGCGGCGTCGATCCGCTTAAGCTGGATGGAATGCTCGCGCTCTACCTCGGGGTCCAGCTCCTGCCCCAAACCGACCTACCGACCGCCACCCCGTAGCACCGCAGCACCGTAGCGTCGTAACGTCGTAGCAGCTGTCGAGCCTGCGAGGCTGCGTTCGGCGGCGAAGCCGTCGTGAAATCATGCACCGCGGTGTGTCAGGTAAATCGTGCTTGCAGGATTTACGATGGCTTCGCCGTCGAACGCAGCCTCGCAGGCTCGGCAGCTGCTACAACGAAGGGTGCGGCCAAGGGTTTTGTGGAAATGAACAATAATCCTCATACCTACTTGTGCAGCGGACCGGCGTTATTGTTCATGGCGGCTGGCAGCATGGACGCATTGCAACTGGAGAATTCGCATGAAAATCGTCATCGCCCCCGATTCGTTCAAGGACAGTTTGAGTGCCCAAGGTGTGGCCGACGCCATTGCGTTGGGGTTGGCGGAAGTCTGGCCGGATGCACAATTGCTCAAGTGCCCGATGGCTGACGGCGGGGAAGGCACGGTCGAATCGATTCTGGCCGCGTGCGACGGCGAACTGCGTCGCACCCATGTTCGGGGGCCGTTGGGGGCTACGGTTAATGCCGCCTGGGGCTGGTTGCCGCAGAACCACACTGCAATCATCGAAATGGCCGAGGCCAGTGGCCTGCAATTGGTCCCGTCGAACCTGCGCGATGCGTGCACCAGCAGCACCTACGGCACCGGTGAATTGATCCGCGCCGCGCTGGATGCCGGCGCGCAACGGGTGATCCTGGCGATTGGCGGCAGCGCCACCAACGACGGCGGCGCTGGAGCGATGCAGGCCTTGGGTGTGAAACTGCTGGATGCTCAGGACCAAACCTTGGTGCCCGGCGGTCTGGCCTTGGCGCAACTGGCCCGTCTCGATCTGAGCGACATCGATCCGCGTCTGGCCGAGGTGCGCTTCGACATTGCCGCCGACGTCAATAATCCGCTGTGCGGCCCTCAGGGTGCCTCCGCGATTTTCGGCCCGCAGAAAGGTGCGTCGCCCGAACATGTCGAGCAACTGGACCACGCCCTCGGGCACTTTGCCGAACTCTGCGCGCAAGCTCTGGACAAGGATGTGCGTGACGAACCGGGCAGCGGGGCCGCTGGTGGACTCGGGTTTGCCGCGAAGGCGTTTCTCGGCGCTCAGTTCCAGGCCGGGGTGGAAGTGGTGGCTGAACTGGTCGGGCTGGCCGAGGCGGTCAAAGGCGCGGACCTGGTGATCACGGGTGAAGGCCGTTTCGATGCCCAGACCTTGCGCGGCAAAACCCCGTTTGGCGTGGCGCGCATTGCACGCCAACACGGCGTGCCGGTCATCGTCATCGCCGGGACCTTGGGCGAGGGGTATCAGGCGCTGTATGAGTACGGCATCGACGCGGCTTTTGCTTTGGCCAGCGGACCGATGACATTGGAACAGGCCTGCGCCGAGGCGCCGCATTTGTTGCGTGAGCGCGCCCGCGATATTGCGCGGGTGTGGCGGGTGGCCGCCCGCAAAATCCGGGTCTGACACAATTCCCCGTAGCAGCTGCCGAGCCTGCGAGGCTGCGTTCGGCGGCGAAGCCGTCGTAGATCCTGCCAGTAAAGGTTCCCTGACACACCGAGCAGCATGATTTCACGACGGCTTCGCCGCCGAACGCAGCCTCGCAGGCTCGACAGCTGCTACAGCCCTGAAAAATATTTCCCCAACCCCTGCAACAAACCTCAACCCCGGCCGATACAACGTATAGGCGCACACAAACCAACTACAACAGTGGCGCCAAACTGAAAGGTGCGCGCCATCGCCCGCCCGAACAGTGATCCCCGCAAGGATGCTCGCCGCCTCAATTACCGAGATCATCCTATGTCACTGCGTAATCTGAACATCGCGCCTCGAGCTTTCCTCGGTTTCGCCTTCATTGCCTTGCTGGTGATCGTGCTAGGGGTGTTTGCCGTGAACCGCATGACGATCATCCGTCAGGCCTCTGTCGACATGGAAGCGACGCAGTTACCCAGCATCGGGTTTCTGGGCAACATGACGGAAAACGTCCTGCGCCTGCGGATTCTCTCGTTCCGCGTACTGGTCAACCGTGATCCGGCGGCGTTGCAGGAAGCCCAGACCCGCATCGGCGTGCTCGTCGACAAGGTGCGCACTGCCCAAACAAGCTATGCCGCCTTGCCGGCCAGCCCTGAAGAAGCGGCGCTGTACAGAACCTTCGCGACCACCCTCGACAATTACCTGCAAGCCCAGAACCAGATGCTGGACCTGTCGCGGCAGAACAAACTGGATGAGATGCGCACCCTGATCAACACGCGGATCAAGGAGGGCACCGATCAGATGGGCGAGCAACTGAACAAACTGGTAGCGCTCAACGCCGCCGACGCCAAAGCCGCGTCGGCCAAAGCGGGTGAGCATTACAGCGAAGCTTTTATCGGCATTGTGGTCGTGGCGGTGATCGCCTCGCTGCTGACCGTGCTGTTCGCCTGGCTGCTGACCCGCAGCATCCTCACGCCGTTGAACCGTGCGGTGCTCGCGGCCGAAACCATTGCCGGCGGCAACCTGAGCAAGGTCATTGAAGTCGACGGCAACGACGAACCGGCGCGTTTGCTCGGGGCTTTGTCCGCCATGCAGGCCAACCTGCGCAAAACCATCGAACAGATCGCCGGCTCCGCGACGCAACTGGGCGCCGCCACCGAACAACTCAGCACCGTGACGCAAGAAGCGTCCCGTGGCCTGCAACAGCAAAACAACGAGATCGAACAGGCCGCCACCGCCGTCAACGAAATGACCGCCGCCGTGGAAGAAGTGGCGCGCAACGCGGTGTCGACGTCCGAGGCCTCGAACCAGTCGACCCAGGCGGCCCGCGAAGGTCGTGATCGGGTGGTGGAAACCGTCGACGCAATCCAGACCATGACCCACGACGTGCAAAACACTTCGCTGATGATCGAAGGTCTGGCCGCTCAGGGCCGCGACATCGGCAAAGTGCTGGACGTGATCCGCGCCATTGCCGAGCAGACCAACCTGCTGGCTCTCAACGCTGCGATCGAAGCCGCCCGTGCCGGTGAAGCCGGACGAGGCTTTGCGGTGGTGGCGGACGAGGTTCGGGCGCTGGCCCATCGCACCGCGCAGTCGACTCAGGAGATCGAGAAAATGGTCGCCGGCATTCAGAACGGCACCGGTGAAGCGGTCTCGTCGATGCAACAAAGCAATCAGCGCACTCAAAGCACTCTGGAAATGGCCCGTGCTGCCGGGATCGCCCTGGAGCAGATCACCCAATCGATCCAGCTGATCAACGAACGTAACCTAGTGATCGCCAGTGCCTCGGAAGAACAGGCTCAAGTGTCCCGTGAAGTAGACCGCAATCTGGTGAACATTCGCGACCTGGCCACTCAGTCCGCCGCCGGTGCCAACCAGACCAGCGCCGCCACCCACGAACTGTCGAGATTGGCAGTTGATTTGAATGCGATGGTGGCGCGTTTCGTGATTTGAGATAGGGTTGAAACTGGACCTCGCGCGTTAGGAGAAGTACATGCGCTATTCAGCCTTGACCCAACGAATCGCCGGTGACGGAGCGGCAGCCTGGAAGATTCACGATCGAGCGCTGGAATTGCGCGAGCAGGGCGTCGACGTGCTGCTGCTGTCGGTCGGCGATCCGGATTTCGACACACCGCTGCCCATCGTCCACGCCGCCATCGATAGCCTGTTGGCCGGTGACACCCATTACTCGGATGTACGCGGCACCCGCACACTGCGCAGCAGCATCGCCAGCCGTCATCAGCGGCGCAGCGGCCAGGAGGTCGACGCCGACCATGTGATCGTGTTGCCCGGTGCGCAGTGCGCGGTGTATTCGGTTGCCCAATGCCTGCTCGATCCGGGTGACGAAGTGATCGTTGCCGAACCGATGTACGTGACCTATGAAGGCGTGTTCGGTGCCTGCGGCGCCAGCGTGGTGCCGGTGGCGGTGCGTCCGGAGAACGGCTTTCGGGTAGAGGCGGCGGATCTCGCGGCGCTGATCACCGTTAAAACCCGGGCCATTCTGCTCAACAGCCCGAACAATCCATCCGGTGCCAGCCTGTCGTTGAAGAGCTGGCAGGCGCTGGCAGCGCTGTGCGTGCGACATGACCTCTGGCTGATCAGCGACGAGGTCTATAGCGACCTGTTGTATGAGGGCGAGCACATCAGCCCGGCCAGTCTGCCGGGCATGGCCGAGCGCACCGCGACCCTCAACAGTGTGTCCAAATCCCATGCCATGACCGGCTGGCGAGTCGGCTGGATGATCGGCCCCAAACCGCTGGCTGAACACGTGATGCATCTGTCGTTGTGCATGTTGTTCGGGATTCCGGACTTCGTTCAGAAAGCCGCGCAAGTGGCGCTCGATAAAGACTTGCCAGAAGTGGCGCTGATGCGCGAGGAATATCGTCAGCGTCGCGATCTGGTCTGTGCAAGGTTGAGCGCTTGCCCGGGCATCCGGCCGATCAAACCCGATGGCGGGATGTTCGTGATGGTCGACGTGCGCCAGACCGGGCTCGCCGCTCAAGATTTTGCCGAGCGGCTGCTTGAAGTGTATGGCGTGTCGGTGCTGGCCGGCGAAGCCTTCGGACCGAGCGCGGCGGGGCATATTCGGATCGGGTTGGTGGTGGATCAGGTGAAGCTGGCGGATGCGTGCCAGCGGATTGCGTCGTGTGCGGCGGATTTGCTGCAGGTGCGGCGGGCCTGATGGATTTGTTTTGTTTGGGCTGGCCCCATCGCGAGCAGGCTCGCTCCCACAGGGTTTTGTGAACGCTACAGATCACAATGTGGGAGCGAGCTTGCTCGCGATGAGGCCAGAACAGTCACCGAAAATGCCCAAGGGTTGTGACCCCCGCATAATCAATCGCGCCGGAAGGTTCCGCACCGGCCCGTCAGCCCCACGCTATCGCTTGAGCAAATACTCAAACGCACTCGTGCCAATCTCTCCGTCGGTTGGGCGCGGGCGGTAATCCCGCTGCCCACCAACGGAGATCGCTATCGAGCTGATCGACCTTGCGATCCACCAGCACCATGGGCATTTCCTGATGCAACTCGCGCAGCGCAACGCCAAGTGCTGGCGCCTGCTCGTCATCGCGATCGGTATTGCACACCACCAGACTCTAACCGTCCTGACGGCAAGCGGTTGTCACCCCGTGCATCACGGCAATCGAATAAGGGTTACGGATATCGGCCACCAGCATGCCGATCAGGCGCGTGCGCCCACGTTTCAGGCCGCGAGCCATCTGGTTCGGACGATAGCCCAACTCGCTGATGGCCTGCTCGATGCGCAACGCAATGGCATCGGAGAGCAGGGCGCGGTCATCGCCAATGAATCGCGAGACGCTGGCCTTGGAGACGCCCGGATGTTCGGCGACGTCGAGCAGGGTGACGCGGTTGTGTTGGGCGGCGGAGAAGTCGTTCAAGTCTGGAATTATCACCGAAATCCGACGAGCGGTATCAGTACCTGTCAGATCTGACAGTAGTCAATAAGAACACCTTCGGCGCCTAATCGATACCAAAGAACGATGTGTTTCGAGAGCGTGAACATTGTCAACTTGTGTCATCCGCCGAGGATTTGCCGATGTCTGTGGGCACTCAACCGATTGAAGATAAATTTTCGTCCACGGTAGACGAAACGTTGGCGGCCGAGATCACTGTGGATGGCGTTATAGATCCTGACGGCCTCATCCCCTTGCCGATTCTGATTAGCGGTACCTTGGCCCGAATACAACGTTGGGCTGAAACGTCGTTTGATGACCATCTTGAAGTGTTTTGGTTTCAGGACGGCAAGGAGGATCTCCTCTTTGATGAGCAATATCCGACGGGAATCGTCCCACTGGAGATTGAAGTACCGATCTCGGCGTCACGAATGGCCATTGATGGTTCTGCATTGCTTTATTACATCGTGACTGCGTTTGGTATGCCGGATCGATCGCCGCGCAAGCCCTTGATTATCGATCACACCCAAGGACCTGGAGAGGAACTTGCTAAGGCCATTTTTATCAATCTGACGCCATATGGGTACTACAATTGCGCAACGCGTCCTGAATTGACATCTGGCATCGTTATAGAGATTCCGACGCAACCACTGGCGCGTCCAAACGATAAATTCTCCCTCCACTTACAAGGTTATCGATCACTTAATGGATCTCCTGGGCAAGATGGAGAAGATATAGTGTCAGAGGCGGTAGATACATTTGTCAGAAACTTGGATGATCAAGAAATTGCAGACGGTTTTTCTCAGCATGTCCCTTTTAAGCCCTGCATAGAGCCATTAATTGATAACGACTCGATTGTCGCGATTTATACCATTACCCGAGGCGGTCGACGAATTGGGACGTCTTATCCTGCCTTGGCAAAAATAGATAGAGTTATTCCCGGTGGTGCGTCCTGTTACGTGTGAGGGTGCTTTGCTTTTTAGTGTGCTTGATGTAAATGCGGTGCTGAATAGTAGTGCGTAAGTGTGTTGCTGACTAACAAAGGCGATAAGCAAAGAACGGGGTCTTATGTTTGCTGGTTCGGTCTGTATTTTTAACTTTGCTTTCATCAAGAAAGCGAGTGTATAGCTGTCAGGCTGATAGAGCAGGTCAAGCCATTTGGCTTAATGCACGGAAGGAGAACATTAAAATGACTGTCAAAGAAAATGCAGATAATGATGAAGCACTCAAAAAAACTCGGGTTGGGATTTTTGCCGATCCGCCGGAAATCATCGGTCAGATTCCAGGCGATGGCAGAATCCTGTTGGCAGAGCTAAATAAGCCCGCTATCCAAATGAGATTAATGGAACTCAAAGACGGATTGGTTGGTGGCGGCAAAGCAATGGTAATGGGGAGCAGGGCTGGCCAGGCTGAAACAAAACTCGGAGAGATCGATATACCAGAGGACTTTACAGGTTTCTTTCCTGTAAATATTCCGGTGCTGAACAGCCTTATCCCGGATGATCCCGACATTCCAGGTCCAACGGAATATTACTGCCGCTTCCTTATCATCGATGGGCTTGGCATTGAAGATAGCTCGGCCCCTGTTACATTTTTTGTCGACAAGAATGCACCCTATTATGTAAAGAAACCCTTCAGTCGGACACCCCCGCCTTTCGCGATTTTTGTCAATCTGGATGTGGCTGGAGGGGAGAAGATTAACGAAAGCTGGGCCACTGCCAACCCTGGGGGACTAGTTGTTCGCGTCGCAACAAGCTACCTCAACCGTGTAGCCAGTGATGAAATTACTTTCTGTATCGATAATAGACAGGGCACAACCACAACCATGCCGGTCTTTTACCGAGGTCCGCTTACAGACTCAACGACAGCGGGTTTTGGAGAGTTCACGATCCCTCTCGTTGAGCTGAGGAAGCTTCCAAACGGAGGCTTGTTCCATCGCTATATGTTGCATGACGCACCGCGAAACGCATCGCAGGACTCGGTTATCGCAGGCGCACCTGCGTTACCGATCGAATTTCTGCCGCCCCCGCAGCTCAAACCACTCAGAGTGCCGGCGGCCGGCCCTAATCATACGGATACCATCAGCCTCGGCACCTTTTTGCCTTCTGACACAGAGATTTTTGTCTTGATCGACTATCCGGATAACGGAGACGCGAAAGACCTAATAACCGTGACAGTCAAAGGTGACAAAGAGGTAGTGCTGGGCAGTGGAGATTTGGGCGCTCGTCCCGGTCCGTTCAGCCTGAAACTGACCTATGACATTCTGGATGTAGTGACGACTGGTGCTACGGGGGAGAAGACCGTAGAAATCGCTTACACGTTGAAACGCGGCGCGGATGCTCCAATCTCTCATCCGGCAACGACCATATTCGTTAACTTTGTATTCCCGGGGATACCTCCTGACACATTGCCGGAGCTGGACAACGATAATCTGCTTCCGGTCGAAGTTAACGGGCGTGAGGGCGCTGGCGACAAGAACCACTTGACCACGGCGGACATTGGAGAGGCAGTGCGTTTCACCGCTACAAGGTGGACAGGCACTCCAGATCTACTAGAGGATGCGGTAATCACGTTCTACTGGAATAACAAGTCAGTAGGCACGGCAACAATGAAGAATACTGATAGCACAGTATTTGCAGATGTTGATTATTCATTGATTGAACCAGCCGGATTGGGAGATATTGAAGCTCATTACACCATTGAGTACCCCGGCAATCCCAATATCATGCGGCAGTTACCCAGAACGGTGGTACTGGTCGAAACATTCCAGATCGACTTGGAACCTCATATAGGTCCATTTATTGTGCTGGGTGGTAAGCGGTATATCACCTGTAAAACAATGGTGCCTCGAACCGTAGACGGCGAGGTTACTACCGTACCACCGCTCAAGCTATCGGCAAAAGGGGGCCATCGCGATCTTCCGGTAGGGAGGGAAGTCACCATGAGAATGGAAGGCTGGAAAGAGGAAGCAGCTACCACGCCGATCACCGACGTGACTTTTACCAAAACTGAGAAGATGCCGGTAGGTGGAGCTGATCTAGTCTTCGAAATGGAGTACGACCTTTTCAAGAAGATTCAACTGGAGACACCGCCAACGAATCCGGTCACCTTTTATTACGCACAGATTTGGTATGAGGTAGTGCTGGGAGGACAAACGTTCGGGTCGCCTAAAGAGATGCATCCTGTCAGGGTGCGTAATAGCAGTCTTGAGTACTGTGATGACTTGGGGGTAGGCAGTGACGGTTAATTAGTGAATAGGCACCCGATCAATATGACTGACGAAGTTATGTTGGTTGGGTGTGATTTTACTGACAAACCCTTGCGATAAAGACCACCAGAGATAAGTGCGCTGAAGACTTATCTGTCGAGATGTAGAGATTAGTCCTACAGAAAAGCATGAGTTACGCCTGTAGTCTTCGGCGCGCTTTCCATATCTATTGTCCTGCGCTGGGTCTGAACGTTTTTTTTAGCGGAGGGTATTACTAAGGGCTACTCACATGCATATCACACCGCCTTTAAAATTTGGCATCTTTAGTAATGGTTTGGGAGTCCCTACCTTTACGCTGCTGATGTTGTCTGTCTCGACCTCTCACGCCGGCGTTTTGAATCCAGGACAAAGCCAGACGATTGATAGCACCACCCCTTTTGAATCCTGGACACTGAACCCGGGCTCCGAACTGACTGCCAATGGTGCACATACCCGAGATATCGGAGCAGTAGGTGCGACGCTCGTGGTCAATGGGGGAAGTAACCAACAGATTGGCCTTGAGCGCCTGTCGGTCATGGAAATGACTGGGGGGACGGTAGAAAATACGTCAGGTTCCGGTGCAGCGATCCGCCTTGCCAGCAGCCGTGCAGAACTCACCGACAGCACCGTGACGAGTAACGCTACAGGCCTGCTATTGACACGGAACATTCAGGATCAATCTGGCTCCAGCGTGAAGTTGACCAACAGCACTGTGACGGCTTCCAGCCTGGGTGCGCAGGTCAACGGCCTTGGTGTACTCGATTTGATTAAAAGTACTGTCAGCGCAACTAACGCGACATCGGACGGTATCAGGCTCCTGAATGGATCACTCTCGGCTAAAAATAGCGCTATCAGCGGTGGCGACGTCGGTTTGCGCATCGGGACCGAACCAGGTCGCGGGGAAGTTTCAACGGTAGTCCTGGATAATTCACGAATTGAAGGTCGAACCGGTCCTGCGATCTCTACCAGCTTACTGAATTTGCAAGGAGCAAAAGCCGATATTCATGTGCTCAACGGTTCCACATTGGTAGCGGGTAACGGCAATGTGCTTGAGGTTAAAAATGGGGCAACGGTCGGGCTCACCGTTGATAGCAGTTCACTTGTAGGTAATGTGCTGGTCGACCCCGGCAGCACTGCCCGGACCCGTTTTCAAAATGGCGCCTCACTGACCGGTAATCTGCAAAACGTCACTCAGGTGACGTTCGATACTCAAAGCACCATGATCGGAGATATCTTTGCACAGGCCGGCAGCGGCGCTGTAGTAACGATCGACAATGGGTCCATGCTGACCGGCCGAATTGATAATTCAGCGGTTGTCCAAATTAGTAATGCTGGCCAATGGGTGACCACAGCTAATAGCGCGGTGCAAAACCTGGCGCTTGGAAAGGGTGTTGTTCGCCTGGGTGATAACGACTCCTTCCACCAATTGGATGTGGAGAATCTGTTGGGCAAAGGTACTTTCATCATGCATGCCGAGCTGGATACCGACCGTACCGATTTCCTGAATGTCACGAAGAATGCCAGTGGGGAGCACATACTTCAGGTGACGGCGAGCGGCACCAATCCAGCGAGTTCCGATGTGGTGAAGATCGGCAACATTGCTGGCGGAGATGCGAGCTTCGCCTTGAATGGTCTGGTTGATGCAGGTTCACGCACTTATGGCTTGTTGAGGGAGGGTGAGGGGCTCTTCCTTCAACCCAATCAGACTGTCAGTACCTCCACCAATGCGGTGCTGGCGATTGCCGGTAGCGCGCCAAGCATCCTCTATGGGGAAATGACCACACTCAACAGCCGTCTGGGTGATCGTCGTCTTGGCAGTGGTGATGAAGATACATCGACCATGGCACGAAACGATGCCTCAGTGAAAAAACTGAGCAACAGTGTTTGGATGCGTACCTATGGCAATCAATACAACGTTTCGAACGCTTACGGTGGTGGTTATACCCAGAACCAACGAGGTTTCGCGCTGGGCGCTGATACTCAGGCGCAACTCGGTGGCCAGGAATGGTTAATCGGGGCATTTGTGGGGGCCGGGCGCACCGATCTGGATCTCAAGAACGGTTCCACGGCGACGGTGGACAGTCTCAACGCGGGTGTCTATGGCACGATACTCGACGTAGCCAGTGGTGTGTATGTGGATGTGGTGGGCAAGGTCAACCAGTTTGACAACAAGGCCAAAGTCACGATGAGTGACGGCACCCGCAGCAAAGGCAACTATAAAAATTTAGGTGTAAGTGCAACGGTGGAAGTTGGCAAGCACATTCGTTTTGGTAAAAGTAATTTTATTGAACCGTTTGCTCAAATTGGCCTTGCTGCAGTCGAGGGCAAACAATACAGGATGGACAATGGCCTGGAGGTTGATACTGATGCGGCGCGCTCACTGATAAGTAAAGTGGGGATGACCGTTGGTCGCGAGATCGCGCTGGATAGCGGCAGCAAGCTGCAACCTAGAGTACGAATGGCAGTAGGGCACGAATTTGTAAAAAGTAACGACGTGCAGGTCAATAATGATGACTTTAACAGTGACCCTTCCAGTACCAGCCTTGAATATACACTGGGAATGAACTGGGTGCCGGCGCAGAAGAACTGGCAGATCTATGGCGAATTGGGGGGGAGTCAAGGTAAAACTATCGATCAGAACTGGAGCGGTAGTGTGGGCGTAAGCTACGATTTTTAATCGTAACTTTCAGCGACCGAAACTTAAATACCCCGATTGAAGTCGGGGTATTTTTTATGTGTCGCAGAGTCATGAAAGCAACATGTCGAAGTCGCCATTAACCTCCAGTTTTGTATTGTGGTTGTCATCCTCGACTGTAACCTTGAACGTAGCAGCCAGGGAATTGGGGGTGTTTGATTCGAAGAGTGTGATGGAGCCTTCAATCCCTTTATAGACACGGATGACGCCGACATCCTCGATGTACTCAAAGTGCACCGAAGGATCGAGGTCGCTCAATAAATAAGTCTTGAATTCCAGGGTTTTCGGCAGAATTATCCGGATTTCCCTGTAATTTAAATTGATTTCACGCTGAGTGGCCAAAAAAATAAGATGTTTATCAAACGGCGGGAGATTGGCGTCCTTTACTTCCCTTTGATTGGCTACAAAATATTCGCCATCAATATTGCTGACAAAGTACGGTGCCACGGGTATTAGTTTAGCATTTGTGATCATTATATAATCCTCTATGCATGAGTGATGTATCCAAGAACCCTGACTCGGGGTCCTACTTATGGATACGCTATCAAAGCGCATCACATCGCGGCTGTAAACTGCCATACCTGACAGTTTACAGTTGCGTAAAAATGTGATTCTTTTCCGCTCTTTGGATGTATTAAAGATAAACAGTTGATCGGCCTGGTTTCATATAGCGCACCGGCCCATGGCTAAGGGCCAGATTAGTGTATGGCAGGGGGAGTGTCTGGAAGGTTTTGTACGGGGAAGGGCAAAAAGCATCACCCTGGGGCTGACGGTTTATTGATGCGATGGGGCATCAGGATTTGGGGACATTGTCTTTAATACTGAACTCGCCGTTTATCAGAATCTCGGCCGGAGCCAGAATGCCGACCGCGATGCCGAGTGTGGCAGCGGCGGACAGGCGAGGATGGGGGCGGGCGAGCAGGGACATGAGAACTCGATGTGGCCAGGGTGTGCAAACACCTTAGCCCAGCGTTGTCCGTTGTGACCACAACGACCCATCCCTTGTAGGAGCGAGGCTTGCCCGCGAATGGGCCGTAACATTCAACGCTGGTGTTGACTGATATGCCGCCTTCGCGGGCAAGCCTCGCTCCTACAGCGGATTTGTGTTGTTGGTCAGATGTTCTTGTGGCGCTTGCGCACCAGCTTCATCACCACCACAAAAAACACCGGTACGAACACCACCGCCAGGGTCGCGGTGATCATTCCGCCGATCACGCCGGTGCCGATGGCTTGCTGGCTCGCCGAGCTGGCGCCGGTGGCAATCGCCAGCGGCACCACGCCAAGAATGAATGCCAGCGAAGTCATCACGATGGGGCGAAGTCGCAGGCGGGCGGCTTGCAGGGTGGCGTCGATCAGGTCATGGCCTTCGTCGTACAGGCTCTTGGCGAATTCGATGATCAGGATCGCGTTCTTCGCCGACAGACCGATGATGGTAATCAGGCCGACCTTGAAGAACACGTCGTTGGGCATCCCGCGCAACGTCACGGCAAGAACCGCTCCGAGTACACCGAGCGGCACCACCAGCAACACCGACGTCGGAATCGACCAGCTCTCGTACAGTGCCGCCAGGCACAGGAACACAATCAACAGCGACAGCCCGAGCAGAATCGGTGCCTGGCTGCCGGACAAGCGTTCCTGCAACGACAACCCGGTCCATTCCTGACCCAACCCGGCCGGGCCTTGCGCCACCAGCCGTTCGATTTCCGCCATGGCTTCGCCGGTGCTGTAACCCGCTGCCGGTTCGCCGGAAATGCTGATGGCCGGGTAGCCGTTGTAACGAGTCAACTGCGCCGGACCCTGGGTCCAGTTCGCCCGGACGAAGGCCGATAATGGCACCATTTTCTCGGCGTCGTTGCGCACGTGAATCTTCAGCAAGTCGTCGACCTGACTGCGTCGATCACCTTCAGCCTGGACCACCACCCGTTGCATCCGTCCCTGGTTGGGGAAGTCGTTGATGTAGGCCGACCCAACCGCCGTGGACAATACATTGCCAATGTCGGCAAACGAAATGCCCAAGGCATTGGCTTGCTTGCGGTCGACTTCAAGTTGCACCTGCGGCGCTTCGGCGAGGGCGCTTTCGCGCACGTTCATCAGGACCGGGCTCTTCTCGGCGGCGGCCAGCAATTGGCTGCGCGCCTGCATCAGCGTGGCATGGCCGAGACCGCCACGGTCTTGCAGGCGGAATTCGAAACCACTGGATGTGCCGAGGCCATCGACCGGCGGCGGCAACACCGCAAAGGCCATGGCATCCTGGATCTGACTGAGCGCGATGTTGGCGCGGTCGGCAATCGAACTCGCCGAGTCATCGCCGCCCCGATCCGACCAATCCTTGAGCGTAGTGAACGCCAGTGCGGCGTTCTGCCCGCTACCGGAAAAACTGAAACCGAGAATCACCGTGCTGTCGCCGACGCCCGGCTCCGTGGCGTTGTGCGCTTCGATCTGCTCGACCACCTGCACCGTGCGATTCTTGCTCGCGCCCGGTGGCAGTTGAATGTCGGTGATGGTGTAACCCTGGTCTTCCACCGGCAGGAACGAGGAGGGCAGACGACTGAAGCACAGCCCCAGACCGATCAGCAGCACGCCGTAGATCAACAGGTAACGCCCGGTGCGTTTCAGCGCGTAGGCAACCCAGCCCTGATAGCGCTCGGTGAGTTGTTCGAAGCGCCGGTTGAACCAGCCGAAGAAACCGCCCTTGGCGTGATGTTCGCCATCGGCAATCGGCTTGAGCAGTGTCGCGCATAGCGCCGGGGTCAAGGTCAGGGCGAGGAACGCCGAGAACAGAATCGACGTGGCCATCGACAGTGAGAACTGTCGGTAAATCACCCCGACCGAGCCCTGCATGAACGCCATCGGAATGAACACCGCCACCAGCACCAGGGTGATGCCGATGATTGCGCCGGTGATCTGCTTCATCGCCTTGCGCGTCGCGTCCTTGGGCGACAGGCCCTCGGTAGCCATGATTCGCTCGACGTTCTCCACCACCACAATCGCGTCGTCCACCAGAATGCCGATGGCCAGCACCATGCCGAACATGGTCAGCACGTTGATCGAGAAACCCAGCAAGAGCATGGTCGCGAAAGTGCCCATCAGCGCCACCGGCACCACCAGTGTCGGAATCAGCGTGTAGCGGATGTTCTGCAGGAACAGGAACATCACCGCAAACACCAGCACCATCGCCTCGACGAGGGTGTAGACCACTTTAGTGATCGAGACTTTGACGAAGGGCGAGGTGTCGTACGGAATCTTGTATTCGACACCGGCCGGGAAGTAGCGCGCCAGCTCATCCATCTTCGCCCGCACCAGCGTCGCGGTGCTCAGGGCATTGGCGCCCGGCGACAGTTGCACGCTGACGGCGGTCGACGGTTTGCCGTTCAGCCGCGTGGAAAACTGATATTCCTGACTGCCAATTTCTACCCGCGCCACATCGCTGATGCGTACGGTGGAGCCGTCAGGATTTGCTTTGAGGACGATGTCGGAGAATTCTTCAGGCGTCGACAGCTGGCCCTTGACCAGAATGGTCGCGGTGATTTCCTGCGTGGTGCGGGTCGGCAAGTCGCCGATGCTGCCTGCGGAAACCTGAGCATTCTGCGCAACGATGGCGGCGTTGACATCGGCCGGGGTCAGGTTGAAGCCGATCAGCTTCTGCGGGTCGATCCAGATCCGCATCGCCCGCTCCGCGCCGTACAGCTGGGCCTTGCCGACGCCGTCCAGACGCTTGATCTCATTCATCACGTTGCGCGCGAGGTAATCGCTGAGCGCTACGTCGTTGAGCTTGCCGTCACTGGAGGTGAGGGTGATCAGCAGCAGGAAACCGGCGGAGACTTTCTCCACCTGCAAACCCTGCTGAGTCACCGCTTGCGGTAAACGTGACTCCACCACTTTCAGGCGGTTTTGCACATCGACCTGCGCCATTTCCGGGTCAGTGCCCGGCTGGAACGTGGCGGTGATAGTAGCGCTGCCGAGGCTGCTCTGGGATTCGAAATACAGCAAATGGTCGGCGCCGTTGAGCTCTTCCTCGATCAGGCTGACCACGCTTTCGTCCACGGTCTGCGCCGAAGCGCCCGGGTAGGTGGCATAGATTTCGACTTTCGGCGGCGCAACGTTCGGGTATTGCGCCACCGGCAACTGCACAATGGCCAGCGCACCGGCGAGCAGGATGAACAAGGCGATCACCCAGGCGAACACCGGGCGGTCGATAAAGAACTGCGGCATAAAAAGCGTCCTGCTTACTGACCAGAAACCTGGGCAAGTGGAAGAGGGGTGTCATCTATCTGGACTTTTTCGCCTGGGCGCGCATGTTGCAGGCCTTCAGTGACGATGCGGTCGCCGGGCTTGAGGCCGTGGGTGACGATCCAGCGATCGTTCTGCACCGGGCCCAGTTCGACCGGCTGCTGGCCAATCCGCTGCTCGGCGTCGAGCAGCAGCACTTGGGCAACGCCGGCGCTGTCACGCTGGATGGCCCGTTGTGGCACGCTGATACCTTGCTGATTGAACGCTTGCTCCAGACGCACGCGAACGAAGCTGCCCGGCAGCAAGTCGAGGTCGGGGTTGGGGAACTCGCTGCGCAGAATGATCTGACCGGTGCCCGGGTCGACGGTGATGTCGGTGAACAGTAACTTGCCCGGCAGCGGGTAGAGGCTGCCGTCATCCTGAATCAACGTGGCCTTGGCCTGACCTTGGCCCACTTCCTTTAACTGGCCGGAACGGAACGCGCGACGCAGGTCGTTGAGTTCACGGGTCGATTGCGTCAGATCGGCATGGATCGGATTCAACTGCTGAATCAGTGCCAGCGGCGTGGTTTCGTTTTGCCCTACCAGCGCGCCTTCGGTCACCAGCGCTCGGCCGATGCGTCCGGAAATCGGCGCCGTGACAGTGGCATAACCCAGGTTCAGTTTCGCCCGCTCCACGGCGGCTTTGTTGGCAGCGACATCGGCGGCGGTCTGTCGGGCGTTGGCGCGGGCATTGTCGTAATCCTGGCCGCTGATGGCGTTGCCTTCGATCAACTGGGCGTAACGCTGCTCTTGCAGTCTGGCCTGGAACGCATTGGCCTCGGCCTTGCGCAATGCGGCTTCGGCGCTGTCCAGGTCGGCCTTGAATGGCGCCGGGTCGATACGGAATAGAACGTCGCCTTTTTTTACGTCACTGCCTTCACGGAAGGCCCGCTGCAACACCACGCCGGCCACACGGGCGCGCACTTCGGCGATGCGTGGTGCGGCAATCCGCCCGCTCAGCTCGCTGCTGATCGACAACGGCCGGGCTTCGATGGTCTCGATGCGCACCGTGGCCAGCGGAGCCTGTTCTTCGGCGGTCGAGGACTGGTCGCAAGCGCTCAGCGTCAACGCCAGTGCAATCAGGCTGAGCCGGGCAAGCAGATTCTTTGACATGTAAATACCCCAATAATGACCTCCCGTATCCTACGGGGAGCCGATGAGGGTAGCGGTGAAGCTTTGTAGGCGCTGTGTGAAATTGTGTAAGGGTTTTGCTCCTGGGCGTGTGAGGGCGTATATCCTTGGCGGCTTGAATCCTTTGCGCCTGTTATGCCGCCTTCGCGGGCAAGCCTCGCTCCTACAGAGGTATCGCGAACCGCTGTAGGAGCGAAGCTTGCCCGCGAAGAGGCCCTCAAGGTCACCACTGCACTTTCTGGAAACACCCCATGCCCAATATCCTCCTGGTCGAAGACGACACCGCGCTCTCCGAACTGATTGCCAGCTACCTGGAACGCAACGGCTATTGCGTCAGCGTGATCAGCCGTGGCGACCTTGTGCGCGAACGGGCGCGGGTCAATCCTCCGGATCTGGTGATTCTCGATTTGATGCTGCCGGGGCTCGACGGGTTGCAGGTCTGCCGCTTGTTGCGGGCCGATTCGGCGACGTTGCCGATCCTGATGCTCACCGCCCGCGACGACAGTCACGATCAAGTGCTGGGCCTGGAGATGGGCGCCGATGACTACGTCACCAAACCTTGTGAGCCGCGGGTGTTGCTGGCCCGGGTGCGGACCTTGCTGCGCCGCAGCAGCCTCAGCGAACCGATGACCGCCAACGACCGCATTCTCATGGGCAATCTGTGCATCGACCTGTCTGAGCGCACCGTGACCTGGCGCGAGCAACTGGTCGAGCTGTCCAGCGGTGAATACAACTTGCTGGTGGTGCTGGCCCGGCATGCCGGCGAAGTGCTGAGTCGCGACCAGATTCTGCAACGCTTGCGCGGTATCGAATTCAACGGCACCGACCGTTCGGTGGACGTGGCCATCTCCAAACTGCGACGCAAGTTCGACGACCACGCCGGTGAGGCGCGCAAGATCAAAACCGTGTGGGGCAAGGGCTACCTGTTCAGCCGCTCCGAGTGGGAATGCTGAGTCGATGTTCAGAATCCTGTTTCGCCTTTATCTGGTGACTATCGTCTCGTTCAGCGCTGCGATTTATCTGGTGCCGGACCTGGTGATCCAGGTTTTTCATGAGCGCTTCGTGACCTACAACCTCGATTACTCCCGAGGATTGCAAACGCTGATCGCCAAGCAGTTTCGCGCCGTGCCTTCAGGGCAGTGGCCGGCACTGGCGGCCGAGATGGACAAGGAATTCCAGCCGTTGCACATCGTGCTGACCCGCAATGACGACGCTGAATTCACCCAGGATGAGCGGCAACGCTTGCAGCGCGGCGAGAATGTCGTGCGTATTGGCGACTGGGGCTGGCGCACTTTGGCGGTGGCGCCGTTGAACGAGCAGATGGTGGTGAAAATGGTCGTGCCGCCGGACCCGACGGACGTCAGTTGGTTGTACTGGAGCATCAACGTGCTGATCGGCGCGACCATGCTCGCCTGTCTGTTGCTGTGGTTGCGCCCGCACTGGCGCGATCTGGAACGGCTCAAAGGCACCGCCGAACGCTTCGGCAAGGGCCACCTGAGCGAGCGCACGCAGATTTCCCCCAGCTCCAACATCGGCAGTCTGGCCCACGTGTTCGACACCATGGCGGGCGACATCGAAAACCTGCTCAACCAGCAACGCGATTTGCTCAACGCTGTGTCCCACGAACTGCGCACGCCACTGACGCGGCTGGATTTCGGCCTGGCCCTGGCGCTGTCCGACGACTTGCCAGCCACCAGCCGCGAGCGTCTGCAAGGTTTGGTCGCGCACATTCGCGAACTGGATGAATTGGTGCTGGAATTGCTGTCCTACAGCCGATTGCAAAACCCGGCGCGGCTGCCGGAACAGGTCGATGTGTCGCTGGATGAATTCATCGACAGCATCCTCGGCAGTGTCGATGAAGAATTGGAATCCCCGGAAATCGTCATTGATGTGCTGCTTAACGGCCAGCTCGAACGCTTCTCGCTGGACCCGCGACTCACCGCCCGGGCAATCCAGAACCTGCTGCGCAACGCCATGCGCTATTGCGAAAAACGCATTCAGATCGGCGTGCAGGTGTGCCCCAAGGGGTGCGAGATCTGGGTGGATGACGATGGCATCGGCATTCCTGAGGAAGAGCGGGAGCGGATTTTCGAGCCGTTTTATCGGCTGGATCGTAGTCGGGATCGTGCTACTGGCGGGTTTGGGTTGGGCCTGGCGATCAGCCGCCGGGCGCTGGAAGCACAGAGCGGCACACTCACCGCGCAAGCATCGCCGCTGGGGGGCGCACGGTTTCGGTTGTGGTTGCCAACCCCAGTCTAATGCTGGTCAACCAAGCCGAAATCCGACCGTAGCAGCTGCCGAGCCTGCGAGGCTGCGTTCGGCTGCGAAGCAGTCGTAAAGTGAGGCAACCGATTCTTTCAGGAAGACAGTGTTCGCCGGGATTGCGAGGACTTCGTCCTCGAACGCAGCCTCGCAGGCTCGGCAGCTGCTACAAGGGGATCACCAGTCACAGATTATTGAGCGTTCAGCCGAGTAATTCGGTTGATGGAATCAACCCGACCCCCGCCACCTGCATCCGGTCAATTGCTGCCGCCAGCGATCCATCCAGATCAATCGCCCGACACGCATCCATCACCACAAACGCATTGAACCCCGCCGCTCTCGCGTCCAGCGCAGAGAACATCACGCAGAAATCCAGTGCCAGACCGACCATGTACACCGTGTCGATGCCGCGTTCTTTAAGGTAGCCGGCCAAGCCTGTGGTGGTGGTTCGATCCGCTTCCAGAAACGCCGAATAACTGTCGATGTCCGGGTTGCAGCCCTTGCGGATGATCAGTTGGGCATGGGGCAGGTCCAGTTCCGCGTGGAACTCGGCACCGGGTGTGGCTCGCACACAGTGCTCTGGCCAAAGTGTCTGCTCGCCGTAAGGCAACTGAATCACGTCGTAAGGCTTGCGACCGGGGTGGCTGGAAGCGAACGAGGCATGGCCGGGCGGGTGCCAGTCCTGGGCAATGATGACCTGCTTGAACTGGCGACCGAGGCGGTTGATCAAGGGCACGATCAGGTCACCCTCCGGCACCGGTAATTGACCGCCGGGGATGAAGTCGTTCTGTACGTCGATAACTAGCAAGGCTGCACGTGAAGAGATTGGCATGGGTAGGGTTCCTCCTTGGAAAGTCAGGGGCAAGCATAGTGATAACTTTGCTCGTGCGCTAAGTCGGATTTATTAAATGGCTGCGTTTGTGACAGTGCAGGGCAGTTGGATCGGCGGTGTGGCCTTCGCGGGCAAGCCTCGCTCCTACAGGTTATGTGTCGGTCGCGCGTTCATTCCCCTGTAGGAGCGAGGCTTGCCCGCGAAGAGGCCTGTCCAGACACCACAAAACCCGCAGCAGTCCCGCATTTGGCCGAACCGCTGCCTTACTGCCGGCACTGATGCCTTGTTATAGTTCGGGCCTCATATTCTGTCCGGTAAAGGATCACTGCCATGTCTCAATACACCGCCTTCAGCGTCGAACTGGCCGATAACATCGCTCATGTGCAGATCAACCGCCCGGAAAAGATCAATTCGATGAACGCCGCGTTCTGGAGCGAGATCATCGAGATTTTCCACTGGATCGATGACACCGACGAAGTCCGGGCAGTGGTACTCAGTGGCGCCGGCAAGCATTTTTCTTCCGGCATCGACCTGATGATGCTGGCCGGTGTGGCCAATGAGCTGGGCAAGGATGTCGGCCGCAATGCGCGCCTGCTGCGGCGCAAGATCCTCACGCTGCAAGCCTCGTTCAATGCCGTCGACAATTGCCGCAAACCGGTGCTGGCGGCGATTCAGGGTTATTGCCTGGGCGGCGCCATCGACCTGATCTCGGCCTGTGACATGCGTTACGCGGCCGAAGACGCGCAATTTTCCATCAAGGAAATCGACATCGGCATGGCCGCCGATGTAGGCACTTTGCAACGCTTGCCACGGATAATCGGTGACGGCATGCTGCGTGAACTGGCTTACACTGGTCGCACCTTTGGCGCCGATGAAGCGCGCACCATCGGCCTGGTCAATCGCGTCTACAGCGATACCGCCAGCCTGCTTGAAGGTGTGATGAGCATTGCTCGCGAGATCGCCAGCAAGTCGCCGATCGCTATCACCGGCACCAAAGAGATGATCAGCTACATGCGCGACCATCGCATCGACGACGGTCTCGAATACGTCGCCACCTGGAACGCCGCCATGCTGCAATCCACCGATCTGCGCGTGGCCATGGCCGCCCATATGAGCAAACAGAAACCCGAATTTCTGGATTGATTAACCATGATTTCACGCTGGACCACCGCAGTACTGGACACCGATCAACCCGGCGGTTGGGCCGTGGCACGCAGCCCCGAGGGCTTTCTGTTCGATGACAATGGCGCGCTGTTTCCACGCGAATGGCTCAAGCGTCAGGACCTGTCGATTCTCGCCGAGCATGGCATCGGTCACCTGGATGGCGAACCGGTCTACCTGCTGGAGTTGCGCAGTCACAGCGAAGTGCCGGGCTGCAACTGGAAAGGCCTGCGAGCGTTCATGCTCGAGGGCGATCACACCGTCTACAAGGTTCTCGGCTACGCCGCACAAATCGGGACCTGGGCTCGTGAACACCGTTTTTGCGGCAATTGCGGGCAGGTGATGCTTCAGGTGCCGCGTGAGCGGGCGATGTACTGTGAACCGTGTGATATACGCCACTATCCGCGCATTTCACCGAGCATGATTGTGCTGGTGACCCGTGGCGACGAGGTTCTGTTGGCCCGCTCGCCGCGATTTGTCACCGGGGTCTACAGCACGTTGGCGGGGTTTGCCGAACCGGGTGAATCGGCTGAGGACTGCCTGATTCGCGAGGTCCGCGAAGAGGTGCAGATCGAGGTCAAGAATATCCAGTACATGGGCAGTCAGTGCTGGCCGTTCCCGCATTCAATGATGCTCGGTTTTCACGCCGAATACGCCGGCGGCGAGATTGTCTGTCAGGAAGACGAGATCGAAGACGCCCAGTGGTTCAACGTGCACGAGCTGCCGCCGTTGCCGGCGTCTCGCTCGATTGCCCGTTACCTGATCGACGTCTATGTGGCGCGACGCTTAGGCCACGCTGAACCAGTGCTGCCAGGCTAACCGGACGGTCAAGCCGAGCACCACGGTGATGAACACCGGACGAATGAATTTCGCACCGCCGCTGATGGCGGTGCGCGCGCCGAAGAACGCGCCGACCATCACCGACAGGCCCATGCTCAGGCCGATGATCCAGTCCACCTGCCCGGAAAATATGAACACCGACAGCGCCGCGATGTTGCTGACGAAGTTCATGCTGCGCGCCACGCCGCTGGCCTTGACCAGGTCGATGGGGTAGAGCATCAGGCTGCTGACGGTCCAGAACGCCCCCGTTCCCGGGCCGGCCACGCCGTCGTAGAAACCGAGGCTGAAGCCTTGGGGCGATTGCCACTTTTTCTTGATCGGTGCATCGCTGTCCAGCGGCGCTTTCGGTGTGCCGCCGAACAACAGGTACAGGCCGCAGGCGAAAACGATCACCGGTAGCATCTTGTTCAGCCATTCCGCCGGCAAGTAATGAGCGACCACGGCGCCGGTGAGTGCGCCCACCAGGGTACCGACGATGGCGTGCACCCATTGCCGCGGATGGAACAGCTTGCGCCGGTAGAAGGTGAAACTGGCAACGGCCGAACCGAAGGTCGAACTGAGCTTGTTGGTGCCCAGCACCAGGTGCGGCGGCAGGCCGGCAGTCAGCAGCGCCGGAGTGGTCAACAGACCACCACCGCCGGCGATGGCGTCGATGAAACCGGCAATGAAAGCGACAAGGGCCAGAACAGCCAGGGTAGTGAGGTCAACGCTGAGTTCGAAAGGCATGGAATCGGCTTATTTGGCAGGGTGCAGAAAGGGCTGCACGAAAGGCCGGTATCTTACCCACATCCAACTTCTGCGGCGACCCATCTGGCCCTTTCGCGGGCAAGCCTCGCTCCTACAGGGGCACGCGTATCCCCGTAGGAGCGAGCGGTGCGGCGATCCGACTTGCCCGCGAAGACATCAGCCCAGACGACACATTATTTGTGCTGCGGCCTATTACCTTCGGCAGCGTCTACAGGGGATTGTGTTTACAGACCCAGCTCGGACAAACCCGGATGATCATCCGGCCGACGGCCCAGCGGCCAGTGGAACTTGCGGTCGCTTTCCTTGATCGGCATGTCGTTGATGCAGGCGTAACGGTTGAACATCAAGCCGTTCTCGTCGAACTCCCAGTTCTCGTTGCCGTAGGAGCGGAACCAGTTGCCTGAGTCGTCATGCCATTCGTAGGCGTAACGCACAGCGATACGGTTGTCGCCATGGGCCCAGAGTTCCTTGATCAGCCGATAGTCCAGTTCCTTGGCCCATTTACGGGTCAGAAAACTTTTGGCTTCTTCGCGGTTGTGGGCGAACTCGGCGCGGTTACGCCACTGGGTGTCCAGGGTGTAGGCCAGCGACACCCGTTCCGGGTCGCGGGAGTTCCAGCCGTCTTCGGCCAGGCGAACTTTTTCGATGGCCGATTCACGGGTGAACGGCGGCAATGGCGGACGAACTTCGGCAGTAGACATATCAAGTCTCCCTATCAAATTAACGTTCAAGCAAGTTGTCGGGCTTATTAAAAGTGTTACAGGTCCAATAACTTTCGCGCCATGCATTGCGCATTATCGGCGGCACTGTGATCACCCATCACAAGCGCTACGGTAATGGCACCGTCGATCAGGATCAGCAGCTGTTTGGCCAGCGTCTCCGGGTCTGTTGCGCCATGTTCGGTACAGAGCTCGCGCACGTAGTCGAGCAGCTTCTGTTTGTGGTCTTTGGCGACCAGGCGAACCGGGTCTTGCGCATCGCCGGTTTCGCCGCTGGTGTTGATGAATGCGCAACCGCGAAAGCCTTCGGAGGCGAACCAGGTCTTGAGCACGGTAAACAGGTTGAGCAGCCGCTCGGCCGGGGTTTGTGCCTGGCCGACTTCGCTTCGATACCAATTCATCCAGCGCACATCGCGACGTTGCAGGGCCGCGACGGTGAGCTCCTCCTTGTTGGCGAAGTAGCGGTAAATACTTTTTCTGGAGACGCCGGCGGTTTTCACCAGAAGATCCATGCCGGTGGCAGCGATGCCACTTTTGTAGATCAACTTTTCGGTGACATCCAGAATGATGTCGCGTGTGGCGTTGCTAGTGATTTCGTTCATGGGGCTAACAGTAGAATGATCGTTCTTCTTGGTCAAGTGGTTATTTGTAGTGGCTGTTAGATTGCCTTCGCGGGCAAGCCTCGCTCCTACAGGATTTGTATAGTCGCAATTATCCCAAACGATGAAAAACCGTAGGAGCGAGGCTTGCCCGCGAAGAGGCCCTTACAGACAGTAACAAGACCCGAACAGATCCATGGTGTAAGCTCTCGGGTTCTTCGGATTCGACCCTTTGCGAGCCCTATGCCGTCGCTTTTCAAACGCTCTCTGCTGCCTAAACTGCGCAGTTTTCCGCTGACCGCCGATGCCGTCACCATCCTCTCTGGCGCCGCCGAGTTCCGTCGTTGCCTGCTGGAACAAATCGCCCAGGCAACCCAGCGCATCTATATCGTCGCGCTGTACCTGCAACAGGATGAGGCCGGGCAGGAAATCCTCGATGCCCTGCACGCCGCCAAACTGGCGCGCCCGGAACTGGATGTGGTGGTGGTTGTGGATTGGTTGCGCGCTCAGCGCGGTTTGATCGGTGCCGGCAAGCAGCCGGGCAACTCGGCCTGGTATCAGGAAACGACCCGCACCCACGAAAGCGTGGTGCCGGTGTACGGTGTGCCGGTGCAGACTCGCGAGCTGTTCGGCGTGCTGCATTTGAAGGGCTTCGTGATCGACGATTGCGTGCTCTACAGCGGCGCGAGCCTGAACAACGTTTATCTGCATAAATTCGACAAGTACCGCTTCGACCGTTATCACCTGCTGCAGAACCACACGCTGGCTGATTCGATGCAGCACTTGATTCAGCACGGTCTGATTGCCTCCAAAGCGGTGCATCGTCTCGACCTACCGAACCTGCCGACCACCCGCAGCCTGCGCAACGACATCGGTGACTTGCGCAGCCGCCTCAAGCACGCGGCGTACGACACCACGGCGGGCAGCATGGCGAAGGGCGGTTTATCCGTCAGTCCATTGCTCGGTGTGGGCAAGAACAACCCGTTGAGTCGGGTGATCTGTGAGCTGATCGCCAGCGCCCGCCATCAGCTGACCATCTGCACGCCGTACTTCAACCTGCCACTGGCAGTGACCCGGGAAATCAATCGAGCCCTGGCCCGCGGCGTGAAGATCGACATCATCGTCGGCGACAAAACCGCCAACGACTTTTACATTCCGCCCAGCGAGCCGTTCAAGGTGATCGCGGCGCTGCCATACCTTTACGAAATCAGCCTGCGACGCTTCGCCAAGCGTCATCAGCGCAGCATCGACAGTGGTAAGCTGAACCTGCATTTGTGGAAGGATGGCGACAATACCTATCACCTGAAGGGCATGTGGATCGATCAGCGCTACACCTTGCTGACCGGCAACAACCTCAACCCACGGGCGTTCCGTCTCGACCTGGAAAACGCATTGCTTATTGATGATCCAAAAGGGGAGTTGCTGGGGCCGCGTGGTGATGAGTTGGCGGAGATTTTCCGGCACACCAGCCGCATCGAGCGGTATCAGGATCTGGAAACGCTGACGGATTACCCGGCGGGAGTGGCCAAGTTTCTCAAGCGTGTGAGTCGGGTACGGATCGAGCGGTTGTTGTATCGGATTTTGTAGGGATTAGCACGGTGGGGCAGGTGTGGTGCCTGCTCGCGAAAGCGGTGTGTCAGGCGACATCAATGTTGACTGTATGCGCAGGATTCAGGCTTCCCACAGGGCTCTGCGCCGGGCTGGTGGCTGCGCTAATATGCTCACCACTCAAACAAGAACAAGGCTCACCCCGGTCCATGTCGGAAAAAGACACCATCTCCATCCAACTGGTGCGTGAAGCGCTGTTGCAAAGTTGCGCCCCGGGCGCTGCCACCGAAGAGGTGTTGAACAAGGTCGGCATCGATCCGGCATTGCTGGATACAGCCGACGCGCGTGTTCCGGCCACTGCTTATGCAAGGCTGTGGCGCTTGTTGGCCCGGCGCGGGGACGATGAGTTTTTTGGCATGGACCAGCGCAAGCTCAAGTCCGGCAGCCTGGAGTTCCTGTGTCGTTGCTCTATGGTTCAGTCGAACCTGGCCGCCGGGCTGACCTCGGGGCTGAGCTTTCTGTCGTTGATGCTGGAGCGCATGTCCGCGCAACTGGTTCGCCAGCAAAGCCTGGCGGAAATCGTTCTGCTGGAAGATGACGAAGACCCGCGCCGCGCCTTCACCTACTTCACTTACTGGATGATCGTGCACGGCGTGGCCTGCTGGCTGGCGGGGCGGCGGATACCGATCCTGGCCATTGAACTCCGTTGCCCGGCGCCGGATTTTTGCGATGATTATCGGGTGATGTTCTCCGAGAACCTGCGGTTCGACCGGCCGCGCACGCGGATGATTTTCTCGGCCGATTGCCTGGATTTGCCGATCAAGCGCAGCGCTGAAGAGCTCAAGCGATTCCTCGCCCATGCGCCAGCGAACATTTTGGTCAAGTACCGCGATCCCGAGAGCCTGGCCAGTCGGATTAAACACGATCTTCGGCAACTGCCCGCCGAGCATTGGCCGGAAACCGAGGCGCTGGCGCAGCAGTTGTGCATGTCGGCCTCGACCCTGCGCCGCCGCTTGGCTGAAGAGGGGCAGACGTATCAGGGGCTCAAGGACAGCGTGCGCAAGGAACTGGCCATCGTCTGGCTGGCCGAACCGGCCATCAGCTTCGCCGAAATCGCCACCCGTTTGGGGTTTGCCGATGCGAGTTCGTTCTACAAGGCGTTTCGCAAGTGGTCGGGGTCAAATCCGGGGCATTATCGGAGTTTGATTCTTAACGAGGCCAGCTGATCCGGAACTTGTGTTGATTGGTCTGGCGCTTTCGCGGGCAAGCCTCGCTCCTACAGGGACGATGGTGATCCGGACCTGTAGGAGCGAGGCTTGCCCGCGAAGGCGTTCGTCCAGGCGACGCACCCCTTGAACCTTGGCCAAACCAGTCACACAACTTGATAGCTTTGACCATTGTCCCGTTCCCCGCGCAGAGCGAGTATTTCCCTGTTAATTACGGTTCCCCCAACCTAATAAAAATACAGAGGGATTCTGGCAATGCGCGATTACTTGTCTGCCACATCACAGTTCAATTATCAGCACACCGTCGATGCCGCGCTCACAGGGTCGTTGAGCGCGCTCAACGCCTGCGTCGAGTGTTGCGACCGGCATGCCTTGCCGGGGCGCATCGCGCTGTTCTGGGAAGGTCGCGACGGCGTCAGCGCGACCTACACCTTCAGCGACTTGCAGGACAAAGCCGCGCGGTTTGCCAATTTCCTGCTGGCCCAGGGCGTGAAGAAGGGCGATAAAGTCGCCGGCCTCTTGCCACGCAACATCGAATTATTGATCACCGTGCTCGCCACCTGGCGCATCGGCGCGGTCTATCAGCCGCTCTTTACGGCCTTCGGCCCGAAAGCCATCGAACATCGCCTCAACAGCTCCGGTGCAGCAGTCGTAGTCACCGATGCGGTCAATCGCCCGAAACTCGCTGAAGTGGACGACTGCCCGACCATCGTCACCGTCGGCGGCCCGAAAGGCCAAGGTATTGTTCAGGGTGATTTCAGTTTTTGGGCCGAACTGGCCAACTACTCCAATGTCTGCGAACCGGTATTGTTGACCGGTGAAGACCCGTTCCTGCTGATGTTCACCTCGGGCACCACCGGCCCGTCGAAAGCGCTGTCGGTGCCGCTCAAGGCGATCGTCGCGTTTCAGAGCTACACCCGTGACGCGGTGGACCTGCGCCCTGAAGACGCCTTCTGGAACGTCGCCGATCCGGGCTGGGCCTATGGCATCTATTTCGGCGTCACCGGGCCGATGGCGATGGGGCACCCGATCACCTTTTACGATGGCCCGTTCACCCTCGAAAGCACCTGCCGGGTGATCAACAAATACGGCATCACCAACCTCACCGGTTCGCCGACCGCCTACCGCTTGCTGATTGCCGGTGGCGACGAGTTTGCCCGTTCGATCAAGGGCAAGTTGCGCATCGTCAGCAGCGCCGGCGAGCCGCTGAACCCGGAAGTGATTCGCTGGTTCGCCGATAACCTCGGCGTAGTGATCCACGACCATTACGGCCAGACCGAGCTGGGCATGGTTTTGTGCAATCACCACGGCCTCGATCATCCGGTACACGTCGGCGCTGCCGGTTTCGCCTCGCCGGGCCACCGCATCGTGGTGCTCGACGACGAATACAACGAACTGGGCGTCGGCCAGCCAGGCATTCTGGCCATCGACCGTAGCCAGTCGCCAATGTGCTGGTTCGGCGGTTATGAAGGCGCACCGACCAAGGCCTTCGTCGGCAACTATTACCTGAGCGGCGACACCGTCGAGTGGAACCCGGACGGCAGCATCAGCTTCGTCGGCCGCAGCGACGACGTGATCACTACCTCAGGCTATCGCGTTGGCCCGTTCGACGTGGAAAGCGCATTGATCGAACACCCGGCAGTGGTCGAAGCGGCGGTGATCGGCAAGCCCGATCCGGAGCGCACCGAGCTGGTGAAAGCCTTCGTCGTGCTCAGCCCGCAATACCGTGCCGAACCTGCGCTCGCCGAAGAACTGCGCCAACACGTGCGCAAGCGTCTGGCGGCGCATTCGTACCCCCGTGAAATTGAATTTGTCAGCGAATTGCCGAAAACCCCAAGCGGCAAATTGCAGCGCTTTATCTTGCGCAACCAGGAAATCGCCAAGGCTCAAGAGGCCACCGCGAAGAACGTTTCAGCTTGAATCCAAGGAAACAATGATGCAGATCGAAAACAAGGTTTTTCTCGTCACCGGCGGTGCATCCGGCCTCGGTGCCGCCACCGCTGAAATGCTGATGGCTGCTGGCGCCAAGGTGATGCTGGTGGACATGAACGCTGAAGCCGTCGCGGCGCAGGCTGCACGTCTTGGCGCGCAAAGCGTGGTGGCCGACATCAGCAATGAAGCGGCTGCACAAGCGGCGGTGCAGGCGACGGTCAAAGCGTTTGGCGGCCTCAATGGTCTGGTCAACTGCGCTGGCATCGTGCGTGGCGAGAAGATCCTCGGCAAGAACGGCCCTCATGCACTGGACAGTTTCAGCCAGGTGATCAACGTCAATCTGATCGGCAGCTTCAACATGCTGCGCCTGGCAGCGGCGGCAATAGCCGAAACCGAAGCCGACGAAGATGGCGAGCGTGGCGTGATCATCAATACCGCGTCGGCCGCAGCCTTCGACGGCCAGATCGGTCAGGCCGCGTATTCAGCTTCGAAAGGCGCGATCGTCAGCCTGACCTTGCCCGCCGCCCGCGAACTGGCGCGCTTCGGCATCCGCGTGATGACCATCGCCCCGGGCATTTTCGAAACCCCGATGATGGCCGGCATGACCCCGGAAGTGCGCGAGTCGTTGGCCGCTGGCGTGCCGTTTCCACCGCGCTTGGGCAAGCCGAGCGAGTACGCCGCGCTGGTCAGGCATATCATAGAAAACAGCATGCTCAACGGTGAGGTGATCCGTCTCGACGGCGCCTTGCGCATGGCCGCCAAATAGGAGGATAAGACATGACACTTTCCAACGATCCGATTGTTATTGTCAGCGCCGTCCGCACCCCGATGGGCGGTTTCCAGGGCGAACTGAAAAGCCTGACCGCGCCGCAGCTGGGCGCCGCGGCAATTCGTGCTGCCGTCGAACGCGCCGGTGTCGCCCCTGAATCCGTCGAAGAAGTGTTGTTCGGTTGCGTGCTCTCCGCCGGCCTCGGCCAGGCCCCGGCGCGGCAAGCGGCACTGGGCGCCGGGCTGGATAAATCGACCCGCTGCACGACACTGAACAAGATGTGCGGCTCGGGCATGGAAGCCACGATTCTGGCCCACGACATGCTGATCGCCGGCAGTGCCGATGTGGTCGTCGCGGGGGGCATGGAAAGCATGTCCAACGCGCCGTATCTTCTGGACCGAGCCCGTAGCGGTTACCGCATGGGCCATGGCCGGGTGCTCGATCACATGTTCCTCGACGGTCTCGAAGACGCTTACGATAAGGGCCGCCTGATGGGCACCTTTGCCGAGGATTGCGCTGAAACCAACGGCTTTACCCGTGAAGCTCAGGATGCGTTTGCCATTGCTTCGACCACCCGCGCCCAACAGGCGATCAAGGACGGCAGTTTCAACGCCGAGATCGTGCCGCTCACCGTGATCGTCGGCAAAGAGCAGGTGCTGATCAGCCATGACGAACAGCCACCGAAAGCCAAACTGGACAAGATCGCCTCGCTGAAACCAGCGTTCCGCGATGGCGGCACCGTGACGGCGGCGAACTCCAGTTCGATCTCCGACGGCGCGGCGGCATTGGTGCTGATGCGCCGCTCCGAAGCAGAGAAACAAGGCTTGAAACCGCTGGCGGTGATTCATGGTCATGCTGCATTTGCCGACACGCCAGGGTTGTTCCCGGTGGCACCGGTGGGCGCTATCAAAAAGCTGATGAAGAAAACCGGCTGGTCGCTGGACGAAGTCGAGTTGTTCGAAGTCAACGAAGCCTTTGCGGTGGTCAGTCTGGTGACCATGACCAAACTGGAAATCCCCCACGAGAAGATCAACATCCACGGCGGTGCCTGCGCCTTGGGCCACCCGATTGGTGCGTCCGGCGCGCGGATCCTCGTGACTTTGCTCTCGGCCCTGCGCCAGAAAGGCCTGAAACGCGGTGTTGCAGCGATCTGCATTGGTGGCGGCGAAGCGACGGCCATGGCCGTGGAATGCCTGTACTAAGGCCCGCATAGTTTCTGTAGGAGCTGTCGAGTGAAACGAGGCTGCGATCTTTTGATCTTGTTTTTTAAGATCAAGATCAAAAGATCGCAGCCTCGTTTCACTCGACAGCTCCTACGGGCCATACATTTTAAGGACTTGGCATGATCCCCAATGACGAACAACTTCAGATCAGCGACGCGGCCCGGCAGTTTGCCCAGGAACGGCTGAAACCGTTCGCCGCCGAATGGGACCGTGAACATCGCTTCCCCAAGGAAGCCATCGGCGAGATGGCCGACCTGGGTTTCTTTGGCATGCTGGTGCCGGAGCAGTGGGGCGGTTGTGACACTGGTTACCTGGCCTACGCCATGGCGCTGGAAGAAATCGCTGCCGGCGATGGCGCCTGCTCGACCATCATGAGCGTGCACAACTCGGTGGGTTGCGTGCCGATCCTCAAGTTCGGCAACGACGATCAGAAAGAACGCTTCCTCAAGCCACTCGCCAGTGGCGCGATGCTCGGTGCGTTTGCCCTGACCGAACCGCAAGCCGGCTCCGACGCAAGCAGCCTGAAAACCCGTGCCCGGCTGGACGGCGATCACTACGTGCTCAACGGCTGCAAGCAGTTCATCACCTCCGGGCAAAACGCCGGGGTGGTGATTGTGTTTGCGGTGACCGACCCGAGTGCCGGCAAGCGCGGGATCACAGCGCTGATCGTGCCGACCGATTCGCCGGGCTATAAAGTCGCGCGGGTCGAAGACAAGCTCGGTCAGCATGCGTCCGATACCTGCCAGATCCTCTTCGAGGATGTGAAAGTCCCGGTGGCCAATCGACTGGGTGAGGAGGGCGAAGGCTACAAGATCGCCTTGGCCAACCTCGAAGGCGGCCGTGTCGGCATCGCCTCGCAATCGGTGGGCATGGCCCGCGCCGCGTTCGAAGCGGCCCGCGACTATGCTCGTGAACGCGAGAGCTTCGGCAAGCCGATCATCGAACACCAGGCGGTAGCGTTTCGCTTGGCAGACATGGCAACCCAGATCGCCGTCGCCCGGCAGATGGTGCATTACGCAGCGGCGTTGCGCGACAGCGGCAAACCGGCGCTGGTGGAAGCCTCCATGGCCAAGTTGTTCGCTTCGGAAATGGCCGAGAAGGTCTGCTCCTCGGCGTTGCAAACCCTTGGCGGTTACGGTTACCTGAACGACTTCCCGCTGGAGCGGATCTACCGCGACGTGCGGGTGTGCCAGATCTACGAAGGCACCAGCGACATTCAGCGCATGGTCATTTCGCGCAATCTTTAAAAGGAACCTGTAGGAGCTGTCGAGTGAAACGAGGCTGCGATCTTTTGATGTTGTTTTTAAAGAGCAAAATCAAAAGATCGCAGCCTGCGGCAGCTCCTACCGGGGATCGAGTGTTTATCAGGAGTCATATATGAGCTACGAAACGATTTTATTGGAGATCAAGGACCGCGTCGGCCTGATCACCCTCAACCGGCCGCAAGCCTTGAACGCGTTGAATGCGCAAATTGTCAGCGAACTGAACCACGCCCTCGACGGCCTTGAAGCCGATTCGAACATCGGTTGCATCGTGCTGACCGGCTCGAAAAAAGCCTTCGCCGCCGGTGCCGACATCAAGGAAATGGCCGAGCTGACTTATCCGCAGATCTACCTCGATGACCTGTTCAGCGACAGCGATCGCGTGGCCAACCGCCGCAAGCCGATCATCGCCGCGGTCAACGGTTTCGCCTTGGGCGGTGGTTGTGAACTGGCGCTGATGTGCGACTTCATTCTGGCGGGCGACAACGCCAAATTCGGTCAGCCGGAAATCAACCTCGGCGTGCTGCCAGGTATGGGCGGCACCCAGCGCCTGACTCGCGCAGTGGGCAAGGCCAAGGCCATGGAAATGTGCCTGAGCGGGCGTTTGATCGATGCGGTGGAAGCGGAGCGTTGCGGCATTGTGGCGCGCATCGTGCCGGCGGATGAGCTACTGGAAGAAGCATTGAAAGTCGCGGCGCTGATTGCCAAGAAGTCGCTGCCGATTGCGATGATGGTCAAGGAAAGCGTCAACCGCGCCTTTGAAGTCAGCCTGTCGGAAGGTGTGCGATTTGAACGTCGGGTGTTCCATGCGGCGTTTGCGACGCAGGATCAGAAGGAAGGGATGGCGGCGTTTATTGCCAAGCGTGAGGCGGAGTTCGTCGGCAAGTAATGCGGCGTCCTCGCGGACGTCATCGCGGGCAAGCCCGCTCCCACAGTGGTTTTCGGCGTTCACAAATTTTGTATACGCTCGAGAAACCTGTGGGAGCGGGCTTGCCCGCGATGCTTTTAAAGGTCACACCAAATAATTTTTCAACTCCCGGGCAATCACCATCCGCTGTATCTCGCTCGACCCTTCATAAATCTGCGTGATTCGCGCATCGCGGTAGTAGCGCTCCACCGGATAGTCTTCCAGATACCCATACCCGCCATGAATCTGTATTGCCGACGAGCAGACCTTCTCGGCCATTTCCGAGGCAAACAGCTTGGCCTGTGAAGCCTCCGACAGACACGGCTTGCCTGCGCTGCGCAACCGAGCGGCATGCAGGATCAACAAGCGCGCGGCGTTCAACCGGGTGTGCATGTCGGCCAACATGTTGGCGATACTTTGGTGCTCGATGATCGGCTTGTCGAACTGCACCCGATCCCGCGCGTAGGCTAGCGCCGCTTCGAATGCGGCACGGGCGATGCCCAAGGCTTGCGCGGCGATGCCGATGCGGCCGCCTTCGAGATTGGAGAGGGCGATGGCCAGGCCTTTACCGCGTTCGCCCAGCAGATTGGCCTCGGGAACGGTGCAATTGTTCAGGGTGACGGCGCAGGTATCGGAAGCACGGATGCCCATCTTGTGTTCACTGCGGTCGACGATGAAACCCGCGGTTTCGGTCGGCACCAGAAACGCCGAGATGCCACGCTTGCCCAGTTCCGGATCGGTCACGGCGAACACAATCGCCAGCTTCGCCCGTTTGCCGTTGCTGACGAATTGCTTGGCGCCGTTGATCACCCACTGGCCGTCGCGCAGTTCGGCGCGGGTGCGCAGGTTGTGGGCCTCGGAGCCGGCCTGGGGTTCGGTGAGGGCGAAGCAGCCGATGGCCTGGCCGCTGGCGAGGTCCGGTAGCCATTGCTGTTTCTGCTCTTCGGTGCCGTAGTTGAGCACCGGCCCGCAACCCACGGAGTTGTGGATGCTCATCAGCGCACCAGTGGCGCCGTCACCGGCGGAAATCTCTTCCACCGCCAAGGCGTAGGCAACGTAGTCGACATAAGTGCCGCCCCATTCCTCGGGCACCACCATGCCCAGCAGACCCAGTTCGCCCATCTTCGCCACCAGACCGTCATCGATCCAGCCGGCCTTTTCCCAGGCTTGTGCGTGGGGCGCGATTTCGCCGCGGGCAAAATCCCGGGCCATGTCGCGGATCATCACTTGCTCTTCGCTCAATTCGATATCGTGCATGACTCAGCTCCAGCTTGGCTCGAACCCGGTGAAAAAGCTCGCCACATGCTCGGCGTCCAGCGCCTGCAGAGTCGGCGGGTTCCAGCGTGGGTTCTTGTCTTTGTCGATCAGCAAGGCGCGCACGCCTTCGATCAGGTCGCCGCGTTCGAACCACTGGCGATCCAGGTGCAGTTCGAGGGCGAAGCACTGTTCCAGGCTCAGGTGCCGACCGCGCCGCAGCATTTCCAGGGTCACGCCCATGGCCAGCGGTGAACGGCTTTCCAGCAAGTCGGCGGTGGCCATGGCCCACTCATGGCTGTCGGCGACGGTCACTTCACGCAGTTGTTCCACCATACTCGGCACATCGGGCAGGGCGAAGAAGTGATCGATGGCCGGCCGCAACGCCGCCAGGGGCGCAACCGGCAGTTGCTGCACGGCGAGTTTCGCCAGCATGCCTTGCAGGTCCTTGAGCGGCGTGTCGTGCCATTCGAGGTGATCGAGTTGCTCATCCAGCGTGCCCAGGCTGGCGCTGTCCAGATACCAGTCGGCCAGGCCGCAATAGAGTGCATCGGCGGCGCGAATCTGCACGCCAGTGACGCCGAGATAAATGCCCAGCTCACCGGGGATGCGCGGCAGGAAGTGGCTGCCGCCAACGTCCGGGAAATAACCGATGGCCACTTCCGGCATCGCCAGACGGCTGCGCTCGGTGACCACCCGCAAATCGGCGCCTTGCACCAGCCCCATGCCACCGCCCAGCACAAAGCCGTCCATCAAGGCCAGGACCGGTTTGCGATAGTGATGGATGGCGAGGTCGAGGGCGTATTCCTCGACGAAGAACTCTTCGTGCAGGGTATCGCCGCTTTTAAAACTGTCGTACAGCGAGCGGATATCGCCGCCGGCACAGAACGCTTTCTCCCCAGCACCGCGCAACACCACCGCATGTACTTGCGAATCCTGTGCCCAGGCATCGAGCTGCTGTTGCAGGCTGCGAACCATCTCCAGGGTAATGGCGTTGAGGCCGGCGGGGCGATTGAGGGTCAGGTGACCGATGTGATTGCGAACCTCGGCCAACACTTCGTTTTGCGTGGCATCCATGGGCTGTGTTGTCGGGGATGAAACCTGAGCAGTCATCACTAACTCCCTGCTTTTATTGTTCTTTATAGAGAAGCTCGCGCGCGAGCGATGCTGGATCGTATCAGTGCAAATTTGTGATGTACAACCGGCATATGTGCAGGGTTAGTTTGCGTTTTTACCTTGAAGCAAGATCAAAAGATCGCAGCCTTCGGCAGCTCCTACGGGATTGGTGTTCATACCGAAAAATCGCGGTGGACGCGGTCAACGTAGGAGCTGCCGCAGGCTGCGATCTTTTGATCTTTCTTCTAATCTTCAACCCTTGCTGGAAAATACATCCCCGATGCTACGCCGCTTGGCATGCAGCTCACTGGCATGAATCAATTGTTCGAGGTCTTCGGGGGTGATGTCATAGAAGGCCTCCATGTCGGCGAGGGCCAGTTTCAGATCCGCGGCAGTGATCGCCTGGCTGTCGGGGACGGGCATCATCGGCACCGGCTCAGCGGGACGTTTTGGGTAACGAATGCGCGTCAGATTGTTGTACGTCAGTGCGCTGAGCAGCATCGTCGAGGCGCTGAGCATCACCGGGCCAAGAGCTTTCCACTCCATGGCAATTGTCGCCGGGTCTGCCACCACCATAAGCAACGCCAAGGCACCGGCCGGTGGGTGCAGGCAACGCAACCAGCACATCAGAATCAGCGCCATGCCCGCCGCGAGGCAGGCGCTGCCGAGCGTGCGTCCGAGCACATGGGCGACCAGCAGCGAGACCACCCCCGCGCAGAGGTAACCGCCAAGAATCGACCAAGGCTGGGCAAGCGCGCCCGAGGACACGGCGAACAACAGCACCGCCGAGGCGCCCAGCGGGCCGATCAGATGCAACGCCACGTCGATGCCGAATACTTGGCCGCAGAGCCAGACGCTGAACATCGTCCCCAGGGCCATGCCGATGGCGGCGCGGCTCCATTCTGAAGGGCGGGTATTGATGGCGGCAGGTAACCAGCGAGCGAGCATGAGACAAACGGTCCGTAGAGAATTCGAGGCAAAAAAAAGGCTTAGCTGGAATACCCAGAAAGCCCTTGAAGGAGTTCCAACTATTGGGGGAGGAACGGCGCACAGTGTGCCGATCATTCCAGATGCTGACAAATTCATATTAATGCAGTTTCAGTGCATTATTTTTGCAGTATTGCCACCCGCCGACCGCTCATGTAGCACAGCAAACCGCCCATCGCCGTCAACGCACTCAGGGCATAGAACATGGTGGGTGCGGGTGTGTGCAACAGCAGATAGCCACAAATCACCGGACTCAGCGCGCCGCCGAGGGCCGCGAGATTCTGCGCGCCGTAATAGCTACCGCGCAGTTCTTCCGGGGCCAGGGTGTCGACGAAGAGGAATTCGGCCGGGTAAATGATCATTTCGCCGAGGGTGAAAATGAACATCGCCACGCACCAGCTCACAAGGCTGTCCGCCAGGCTGAAACCGATCAACCCGAGGATGAACAGGCTGGTGCCGCCAGCAATCCAGTAGCGCAGTTGTTCGCGCTTGAGGAACCGGCCGATCTGGTATTGCAGCAGGATCACACTGATGGCGTTGCAGGCGAGCAGGGCAGCCATGGTTTCCAGGGCGCGTTTGGTGTCTTGGGTGACCAGCAGGTATTGCGACAGGTACAGGGTGAAACGACCGTGTACCACGGTGCTGAGCAGACATCCGCAGGTGAACATGATCAGCGTGCGATCGTTCTTCAGGGTGATCAGGGTTTTGAGGAAACTCTGGGGCTGGCCGATGGCGGGTGTCTGGGCTGGGTCTTTGGGGATTCCGCTCATCAGGAAAATACTGAAAAACGCGATACCGCCGGCGATCAGGAACGGCGCTGTTGGCTGCACCCCGGCGATCACCACCCCGAGCATGGGGCCGGTGGCGTAGCCGATGTTGGTCAGTGTGTAGCGCAGCGAAAAGGCTTTGGCGCGCTGGCCCACGGGCAGGTTTTCGCTGAGGATCGCCTTGGACCCGATCAGGAACAATGCCGAGGCGGTTTCGGTGATCACCAGGGTGGCGGTGGTCAGGTAAAGGTTTTCGGCGAAGGTCAGCAACACGAAACCGATGGCGCTGGAAAGCATGGTCAGAATCAGCAACCGACGTTTTTCGAGGCGGTCGATGATGTAGCCGCCATAAAGCGCGAGCAGGGTGGCGATAAACACCGCGATGCCCAGCAACAGGCCGACGTCCTGTTGGTCGAGGCCGAGTTTGTTGCTCAGAAACAGGGTGAGCAACGGACTGGTAATGGCGCGGCTGACGACGATGGTCAGCGACACGATCATCAAGCGGCGGATAACGAGGGTGTAAGTGGCCACGGTGGGGCAAATGTCCTTATTCAGATTCTATGATATCGACGTGATACCGAGTTGCTGCCAATCGCGGGCAAGCCCGCTCCCACAGGTTTGGTGCCGATCATTTAATTGTGGCTCGACGCGAACCTTGTAGGAGCGAGGCTTGCCCGCGAAGAGGCCGGATCAGGCAACGCCATATTCAAGCCAGCCACCGCTCAAGTACCCAAACCGATTCCAGTTCTTCAAGCATCCACAACTGCTCAATCAATCCTTCCGCCCGCTGCCGCGGCATAACCCGCCCCGCCAGACTGAAAAACTTCTCCTCCAGCGCCCCATCACTCAACGGATTTCCCGGCGCACCCAATGGCACCTCGACGCACAAACTCGCTTGCCGACCATCCACGGTCTGCACGCTGACGACAGGCTCGCCATCCTCCGACAGTAGCGGGTCGACTTCAAGGCGAATGCGCGACATCCAGTGAGCAATCCGCGGGTGTTGGCGCTGTTCATCGTCGTAAGCTTCCAACCGGCAATGCCCATGAACCAGTCGGGCGGCGAGGGCATAACGCAAGCTCATCTGCGCCGCCGACAAAGTGCTGAAGTCCTGACCGCCACACATGTCCTGAAGGAATCCGCACAACGAAACCTGAACGCTCTCGACCTGATCCGCACTGACCTGCAATTGGTCCAGCAACAGGCCCAAGGCATCGATCGCCGAATGCGTCCCCCGGCATGCCGCGTAGGGTTTGATCGAGCAGCGGGCGAGTTTCCACACATGGCCCAGTTCGGCATCCAGCGCCTCGGGCACGGCGGTATCCGCCGCGAGGGTCTTGAGAAAACCGCCCCAGACATCATCGAACAATTTTGTCGGCCCGGTGATGCCTTGTTGAGCAAACCGCGCCGCCAACAAACCACCTTCGGCGGCCCGACCGCTGTGGAGTTTTTTGCTTTGCGAGCCGTCATGAATGAAGGCCCAAAGACCACCGCTGAAGCTCCCGGCAATGCCCAGCGCCGCGAGGGTTTGTTGTGCATCCAGACCGAGAATTCGCGCACTGGCCGCTGCCGCACCAAACACCCCGCACGTCGCGGTGGAGTGCCAACCGGCGCCGTTGTGGGCCGAGTAACTGCCGCAGGCTTCGAGCACCCGACGGCCGATTTCGTAGCCGATCACTACAGTGGTGATCAACTCGCGGCCACTTATCGGTCTTTCAGACATCGATACTGCGGCCATCACCGCCGGCAGCACCACCGCACCGGAATGGTCACACCCGCCAGTGTCGTCCAGCTCCAGGGCATGCGCGGCAATGCCGTTGAGCATGGCGGCCTGCGCTGCGCCGACTCGCTGATCAGTGCCCCAGACCAACGTGCTGCCGGCTTCACCCTCGAAAACCTGACGCGCCTGTCTGGCCACATCGCTGCCAGCCCCGGCCAGGCTCACGCCGAAGGTGTCGAGGATGTGCCGCTTGGTTTGCGCCACCAATGCGGGGGGTAAATCTTCGAAGCGAGTATCGACGCAGAACTGCGCCAATCGCTCCATCCGTATCACTCCATCGTAGGCGCTGCCGAAGGCTGCGATCTCTTGATCTTTCATACGCCGTAATCCCGGTAATGACGTTCGTACACCGCCGCCGGGTGATCCTCGGTCACGGGCGTTGCCGATTCGGCCCACCACTGAGCGACCTGGGCACCGGTGGCGATCCACACGTCGTCATGCTGTTGAATGCTTTGCAGCAATTCGCGCAACAGGCCGATCCGTCCGGGCGTGGCGATGATTTCCGGGTGCAGCCGCAGCACGTAACACAGCCCGAATCGGTGAAATCCGGCGAAGTCCATTTGCAGGTTGCCAAGCGTGTGGCTGTAAGAGGCGATGCGCGATTGCGCCGGTGGCACCGCCGGGCTGAGGTTGAAGGCGAAGTAGGGTTCGTCTTCCAGTTCGTAGTGCAACGGCAGCTCGATCACTTCGGGCGCGGTCGGGTGAGCGAAGGGCAAATCATCGCCGCGCCATGACGAGTCCCAGCGGATGCCATGCTCTCTTAACGCCTCGATGAAACCCGGCGCACCGTTACCGGCCGGGATACGAAAACCTGTTGGACGCTGACCGGTCAGCGCGCTCAAGGCCGCGCAACCTTTGGCGGCTTCGGCGCTTTGCTCGGCCAGCGTCAGGTTGTCGTAGTTCTGATGGCGATACCCGGCGCAGGCAATTTCATGCCCGCCGGCCTGGATTGCTCGGATGTGCTGCGGGTTTTCCTCGGCGACGATGCCGGGAATGAACCAACTGCTGGAAACGCCCAGTTCTTCGAACAACCCGAGCAAACGTTCGACACCGCGCTGAGTGCCATAGCGCCACACAGACAAGGTCTTGTCGCGCCCGGCGACTTCTGGCGCTTGGGTGAGGATGCCGTGAATGTCGTTGTAATCGACAGTCAGCACCACGGCACAGCGGTAGCCGTTGGGCCATACAGTGGAATCAGCCATGGTGATGCTCCTTCAGCCACCAGTGGGCGACGTCGCGGCAGGTGGCGAACCAGACATCGTCGCGTTGGCGCATGTGTTCGAAGAGTTTTTCCAGCAACAGGATGCGCCCCGGTTTGCCGGTGATCTTGGGATGGAACAGGGTGGTCAGGCACAGCCCTTCATCCATGGCACCGTCGAACTCGCGGCACCAGTTGTCGAGGGTCAGCGCGTAACTGGCGGTGCGGTCGAGTCCCGAGGGGAAGTCCGGCGCGCGGGTGTAAGCGAGGGAGGCGTAGTCATCCATTTCCCAGCGACCGGGGATTTCCACCAGAGGCGTATCGAAGCCCGGCACGTTGACCAGATACGGCCGGTCATCACCGCGCATGCTGCTGGAGTAAGTCACGCCGGCTTCCACCAGCATGGCCGGCGTTTCGGCTCGCCAGTCGCCGGATGGCGTGCGAAAACCTTCGGCGCGGATGTGTAGATGCTTCCAGAACACCTCACGGGATTTGTGCATCACGTCCTTTTGCTGATCGAGCGTCAGGGCGTAAAAGGATTCGTGTTTGTAGCCGTGGTACGCCACCTCATGCCCGCGCTCGACAATTGCCTGGCACTGTCTGGGCCAATTCTCCACGACCCAGGCCGGGACGAAGAATGTCGTCGGGATCCGGAACTCATCCAGCACGTCGAGAATCCGCGGCAGCGCCCGATAGGGGCCATAACCACCAAAACCGAAATACTCGGGCTTGCGCCAGATCGAACCGTTGAGCATCGCATCGCCGGTCGGGCCATCGAGGTCGAAGGCCAGGGCGAGGCAGGCTGTGTGCTGATCAGGCCAGGTGGGTTGTGGTGAGGAGGACATTTGGTGCTCCAGCTATTTATAGGTAAAACACAGCCCCTGTAGGAGCAAAGCGTGCTCGCGAAGAGGCCGGCACATTCAACATCTGTGTTGGCTGGCAGGGCCTCTTCGCGAGCAAGCTTCGCTCCTACGGGGCAAGCATTACTTGCCGGCGTTGATGGTCACGGTCTTGATCGCGCCCAGTTCCAGGTCCCATTTCTTCAGGATGGTCTGGTAGCTGCCGTCATCGACCATGCTCTGCATCGCCACGTTCACCGCTTCACTCAGCTCAGGCTTTTTCTTGCTCACGCCCAGCCCGGTGAACTGCTTGGAAATCGGCAGGCCCACGGTTTTGTACATGTCCTTTTCCTGGGTCTTGAGGTACGGCAGGGTTTCGCTGCCCTGCATGGCCGCGTCGATACGGCTTTGGCGCAGTTGCGCGCGGGCGTCGGCCGAGCCTTCGGTGCCGATCACCACGATGGCCGGTTTACCGGCAGCTTCACAGTTGGCCTTGCTCCACTCGGCGATTTCCGCCGGGAAGGTCGTACGTCGGCTGGTACCAACTTTCTTGCCGCACAGATCAATGATCTCGTTGGTGTCCTTGTTTTTCTGCAAGGTGTAGAACTGCGGACCACTGGTGAAGTAGTCGACGAAGGTCACACTGGCCTGGCGCTCGGCGGTGTCGGTCATGCCCGACATCACCATGTCGACGCGGTCGGTGGTCAGCGCGTTGATCATTTGCTCGAAACCGGTTTCCTGCCATTTGATCTTCACGCCCAGACGTTCGGCCAGAGCGTTGCCCAGGTCAACGTCGAGACCGGTGAGGGTGTTGGTGGCCGGGTCCTTGAAATCCATCGGCGGGTAGTTTGGCATGATCGCTACAACGACCTCGCCCTTGTCCTTGATGCTGGCCGGCAATTCGGCGGCCACAGTGAAACCGCAAGACATAACGGAAGTGAGTACTGCTGGAATGACGAAGTTCTTCATGGTCGTTCTCTTATGAGTGTTGTTACGCAGCTCTTGGTTTCCGAGGCTGGCGCTTAGGTTCGAACGGCAGAAATGAAGCTTTGGGTGCGTGGGTTTTGTGGACTTATTAGTATTTCTTCGGGGCTTCCAGCCTCCACGATCTGTCCCTCGTCCATGAACACCATGCGGTTGGAAACCTCGCGAGCGAAGCCCAGTTCATGGGTGACGACGATCATGGTCATGCCGGTCTGCGCCAGATCGCGCATCACCGACAGCACCTCACCGACCAGTTCCGGGTCAAGTGCCGAAGTGGGTTCATCGAACAGCATCAGCTTGGGTCGCATGGCCAACGCACGGGCAATCGCCACCCGTTGTTGCTGACCGCCCGACAGTTCGATCGGGTAGCTGTTGCGCTTGTCGGACAGGCCGACGCGAGCGAGCAATTCCAAGGCTTCTTCGTGCGCTTCTTTGGGCGAACGCTTGAGCACCTGGCAGGGCCCTTCGATGATGTTTTGCAGCACAGTCATGTGCGGGAACAGGTTGAAGCGCTGGAAGACCATGCCGGTGGCCAGACGCTGACGGGCGATCTGCGACTCGTTGAGTTCGTGCAGTTTGTTGCCGGCGATGCGGTAACCCACCAGTTCACCGTCGACCCACAGGCCGCCCTTGTCGATTTTTTCCAGCTGATTCACGCAGCGCAGCAGAGTGCTTTTGCCGGAGCCGGACGGGCCGATGATGCACAGCACTTCGCCTTGCTCGACCTCGATGTTGATGTCCTTGAGCGCGTGGAAATGGTCGTAGTACTTGTTCAGGCTCACGGCCTTGACGATGCTTCTCATGTTGAACTCCTCAAGAACGCTTGCCGGCGCCGCGAGCGAAACGACGCTCCAGACGGCTTTGGCCAAAGGACAGAACAGTGACGGTGGCCAGGTACCAGATGCCGGCGACGATCAGCAGCTCCATCACGCGGGCGTTGGCGTAGTAGATGTTCTGGGCGTTGTAGAGCAGTTCCGAGTACTGGATGACACTCGCCAGGGAAGTCATTTTCACCATGCCGATGAACTCGTTACCCACCGGCGGAATGATGATCCGCATGGCCTGGGGCAGGATGATCCGGCGCAGGGCTTGCAGGCGCGGCATGCCGATCGACTTGGCGGCTTCGTACTGCCCGGTGTCCACCGAAAGCAGGCCAGCACGCACCACTTCGGCGGTGTAGGCGCCCTGGTTGATGCTCAAGCCGAGGAGGGCGGCCACGAAGGGCGTCATCAGGCTCACCGTGTCCATTTCAAATAGGCCGGGGATGCCGATGGTGGGGAAAATCAGCGCCAGGTTGAACCACAGCAGCAGCTGCAAAATCAGCGGCGTACCGCGAAACAGCCAGGTGTAGATCAGTGCCACATAGCGCAGGATCGGATTGGCCGACATGCGCATGATCGCCGTGATCACCCCGAAGACAATGCCCAGCGCCATCGCCAGCACCGCCATGACGATGGTGTTGAGCAAGCCCCACATGATTGCTTGGGAGGTAAGGAACTGGCCGATGTACGACCATTCGATCTTGCCTTCGGCGAAGGCCCGCACCAGACCGACAATCGCAATCACGATCACCGTGGCGAAGAAAATCCGCCCGTAGTAACGCCGTGGCACATGCTGGTACTGGGTGATATCGAACTGGTTTTCCGCCAGTTTGCGCTCCGCCTGGAGTCGTTCTGCCTGAGTCTGGCTCATGTTGTTTCTCCGTACGCTGTATTAATCCCTGTAGGAGCGAAGCTTGCTCGCGAAGGCGGTGGGGCAGTTGTAATCAGTGTTGACTGACCCACCGCCTTCGCGAGCAAGCT
>NZ_JAMYDU010000032.1 GCF_024138395.1 Pseudomonas mandelii | reverse complement strand
ACTGCGTTTTGCGCCCGTATCCATTGCACCTTCCTGATAAGAAGTCAGAAGGTGTAAACCTTATTCAGGACGAGACAGTTGAATGAAAAAAGCCCTGTCTCGAAAGAGATGGGGCTTTTTTTTGTCCGAAGGTTTTGTGGTGTCTGGTCGGGCCTCTTCGCGGGCAAGCCTCGCTCCTACAGGTTTTGTGTCGAACGCCGATTTTGTGGACACCCGCAATCCCTGTAGGAGCGAGGCTTGCCCGCGAAGAGGCCATCAGCCTCAGTACTGTAACGAGGTCTTTTATCTACAGATTATTCGCTGAAGTGAAGATCGATCACTTGGTAGAAGCAGTTTTCCGTGTTGGCTACTTCCCAGAGTGCCAGCAGAACGTGGTATCCCTCTCGGGGAGGGAGCGTCACCTGATGTATGTGCATGATAGGTGGGATGAGTTCCTTATCGGAATCCTCTCCCCAATGGGGCTGATATTCGTTCAGATAAGTCTTGATCGGTTCTGCCTCGAAATGGGCTCTGGCCAGAGGTTCTCTGTGGTTCCAGCCCGGCTTGGTGATCAAGTACTTCCATCGGCGTGTTTTATGCGTTTGGCTATATTCCCATCTGAGGTCCAGTATTTGACCGGATTTGACAGTGTGCTTTTTCCAATGGGCACCTGGGGCGTTCAGCAAGTTACGTTCATCATCCGTGTGCCCCCCGCTGGCAATGGTGCCATTGGCAGGCGGGGCACGGTTCCTTGAGTCCTGTGGTGCAAACGGATCCTTCAGGTTACCTTCGGTCTCGGGAAAGAACTTTCCGCCTTCCAGTGCATTGACCTGACCGGCGTCCAGCTTGCCCGCTTCGAAAAGAAATTGGGCACGGGATTCCGGCTTGCTGATTCGGCCATGTTTTGGCTTGGCCGCCTTTTTTTTTGCGATTTCCTTTCGTTTTTTTTCAGACAGGTGTTCGTTCGTAGAAGCCATGGTCTTGATACTCCATCTCATGAACCACAAGGATCATTCCGGTGCTTTTCCCGGCGATGAAGGTGCATTTGAGGCAGGTGATCAAGGTCTGTCTACTGCCATAGTTGACAGTAGACAGACTCTGAAAAATCAGCTCTCCAAAGGAATCAACACTTTCTCATCCGGCGCCAACACCATGAACACCAACAACTTGGCGGGTTGGGTGGCGCTGGCGTTTTTCGAGATTAGATGTTCAGAGCCGGCGGGCTCGTACCAGAATTCGCCGGCCTTGTAGGTGATCGCTTTTTCACCTTTGACTTGCGAAATGATCTCCCCCGAAAGCACATAGGCCATGGCCGTGCCCTGATGTTTATGGGCGATGGACGATTGGCCCGGCAGGTAGTCGACTTCGATCATCATGGCTTTTTTGTCGGGTACGTTTTTCAGCATCTGGTCCTGCAGGATGGTGACTTTTTCTGAAGGGGCTGCGGTGTCGTGGGCGAATGCCGGGGCTGAAACGCTCAGCGTCAGGGCGGCGAAAGGGGCAGCAAAAAAGCGAAGCGCATTCATGGTTGATTACCTGAGGTGATGAGTCGTCAGGGACCACGGTAAGCCGTGCTATCGGGCAATCAAACAGCCAATTTTCGGGAAGGTGAGGGGGCCAATCAACGACGGTACATTACCCGTAGCAGCTGTCGAGCCTGCGAGGCTGCGTTCGGCTGCGAAGCAGTCGTGAATCCGGCTGACGCGGTCCTTCTGACGCACCGCAAGTTCTGATTTGACGACTGCTGCGCAGCCGAACGCAGCCTCGCAGGCTCGGCAGCTGCTACAGCGAACGCAGGCTCGGCAGCTGCTACGGGGCTGCGATCTTTTGATCTTGTTTTAGACGATTGGAAAGCTGTTGAAGTCGACGGCGTTGGCCAGTCGGCTGTCGATCAGGCCAATAAAGCCTTGCACTTGGGGGCAGTTGAAATGCGCGTGCATGGCCGCTTCCGATTGCCAGCGGGCGCTGACTGTCCAGCGGGTATCGTCCTCGGGGCAGCGGTCGACCATATAGGAGTCACAGCCCGGTAGTTCGCGCAGGGTGTCGACAATCTTTTGCAGTTGCTTACCCAGTTCGTCCGAGCGGCCGGCGGCGGCCTGCACCTTTACGGTGTTGATCACTTCATTGGACATTGCTCACACTCCTGAATCAGGCCGGACGAATCCTGCTCATTGAGGGATAACGCCCAATCAGGATAGGCCTGCACCCCCAGACCGCCAATAGCCAATCACTGGATAAAGCCGCAGACCAATCTGTCAGGCGACCTGCTGCAATATGTCCCGCAAGCGGTCCAGGGCGATGTCGATGTCCAGGGTTTCGATCGCGCCGAACCCCAGGAAAAGCCCGGCCCGTGGCGCTTGCTGGTAAAAAAAGCTATCCAGGGCATAAAGCCCCACTTCGACTTTTTTTGCCAATTCGATCACCAATGGAATATCGACCGGCACCTTGCACAGCACCACCATGTGGAACCCGGCCGTGGTCGGCACCGCTTCGAACCACGGCGAAAGGTCGCCCGCCATGCGCGCCAGAATCCGTTCGCGGCGCCCGGCGTAAATCGTGTGGCAGCGCCGAATGTGTTTGAGCAGACAGCCTTCGGCGATGAACTTGGCGAGCGCCCATTGCGGCAGGGTGGAGGTATGCAAGTCGGTGAGCTGCTTGGCGCGGATCACCGCTTCGAGAATCGCTGGCGGCAAAATCGCGTACCCGAGCCGCAACTCCGGCAACAAGGTCTTCGAGAAGGTGCCGACGTAGGCGACGATACCGCGCTCATCCAGGCTTTGCAGCGAGTCGGTGGGTCGGCCTTCGTAGCGGAATTCGCTGTCGTAATCGTCCTCGATGATGATCGCCCCCAGCTCATAGGCCCTTGCGAGCAGGGCTTCGCGGCGAGCCTGGCTCATGGGCATGCCCAAGGGGAACTGGTGGGACGGGGTGACGTAAATCAGCCGGGTGCCATCGGGAATGTGCTCGACCTGAATGCCTTGCGCATCCACCGGCACGCCGACTACCGTTGCGCCATGGCTCCCGAACAACAGGCGCGCCGGCGGGTAGCCGGGGTCTTCCATGGCGACGAGGCTGCCCGGTTGGGTCAGCACCCGGGAAAGCAGGTCCAGCGCCTGCTGCGCGCCGTTGCACACCACCACGTCTTCGTCCTGACAATTGACTCCGCGCGAAAACGCGATATGCCGTGCGATCGCATTGCGCAGCGCCGGCAGGCCTTCGGGCAGGCTGTAGAAGCCCTTGGAACCGGCAATCTGGCGCAAGGCATGAGAGGTGCAGCGGCGCCAATCGTCCTGCGGAAACTGCCCCTTGCTGGTCGCGCCACCGATGAACTCGTAACGCAACGAGCCTTCCAGCGTCGGGTGGCGCAAGAACGTCGGCAGGTTGCGCCAGCGTTCGATGACCTCAAAGCTCGCCAGCTCCGAATGGCTCTGCTTGGGAACGGTTTTCGCTGCTCGGGCATTGACGTAGGTGCCTTTACCGATCACCCCAGTGAGGAAGTTCTCGTAGGTCAGTTGCGAATAAGTGTCGGAAATGGTCTTGCGCGAAATCCCCAGTTGTTCGGCCAGCAAGCGGCTGGGCGGCAGCTGTGTCCCGGCTGTCAGGCGGCCGGACTCGATGGCGTCGCGCAATTGCCGGTACAACTGGCCCGCCAGGTCCTTGCGGCCGTCGATGACAACATGAAGTTCCATACCGGCGGGGCTCTTGAGGCGACTGTACGTCGCGCCAGATTACCCGCATGAGCGACTGCGCAGAAGTTGCGTGGGTGAAAAACCGCCGATTGGCCTTCTGCGAGGCGGTCCACGGTTTTTTCGACAAATTGGAGCTGTGACGCCGGTGGGTCTGCCTCTACCTTGGAGTCATCTATCCGATCCCTGAGGTCGCCCCATGAACGCCCGTCTTGATTACTACAGCGCATCGCCCAAAGCGATGAAAGCCATGATCGCCCTGGAGGCCCTGACCAGCGACCTGAGCATCGAACCGGCCTTGTTGCACCTGATCAAAATCCGCGCCTCGCAGCTCAATGGCTGCGCCTTCTGCACCGACATGCACTCGGTGGACGCGCGCCGCTTCGGCGAGAGCGATCGTCGGCTGTACGCGATCGTGGTCTGGCGCGAAAGCAGCTTCTTCAACCCACGGGAGCGGGCGGCCCTGGCTTGGACCGAAGCAGTGACCCTGCTCTCGCAAAGCCATGTGCCGGATGACGTTTACGCATTGGCCCGGGAGCAATTCAGTGAAGGTGAACTGGTCGACCTGACAATGGCGGTCAGCACCATCAACAGCTGGAATCGTCTGGCGGTGAGCTTTCGGCAAACGCCCGGCGGTTAATTCAAGCGCAAACCTTGTAGGAGCGAGGCTTGCCCGCGAAGAACGATGACGCGTAATACCTGAAAAACCGCGGTGCATTCTTCGCGGGCAAGCCTCGCTCCTACAGGCAGTGCCTGATCACTTGCCAATCAGCAGCGGCGAAGTCGCGGGCGCCGGCGCCGGTCGCTGCGGTTTCACCGACGTGCCAAAGGTATTGCCCATGCGCGTGCTGGTGGCGGCCGGTGTCGCCAGGCCAAGCTGATGGGGCGGCCGTTTGTTGATCGGCACGTTCATCGCCTGCTGATTTTTCTGCGCAGCGACAGCCCCCTCGGGGTTGTTGCCCATTTGCTGACTGAGGCAGTTGTAGTCCGGCGCCTTGTAGCCACCGACCGTCACTTCGACGCAACCTAGCGGCTGTTCGGCGTAAGCCAGCGACAGCCCGCTCATCAGCAACACGCCCGTTACAAGGTTCGACAGATGTTTCATTGAAGGCCTCCTGGCCGGCCACAAAGGGGCCGCTCTGGAGCGTGAGTCTAGAGCAAAGCGCTTTAACGGCGCGTGATGGTTTTTTTGCACCAACCGTCACATCAGATTCATATACAGCCCTCAGGATGACGGTTTTCAGGGGTACGTCAGCCGTGCAGCGAGGCAGAGCCAGGGACGGGCGCCAGTTTTTAATGACTCACGTTCGCCAGGCTTGCCTGGCGTTGCTGTTTTGGTTGATGTCCTCGACGGCGTCCGCTGGTCCGGTCGATCCGCACACACCGCTGGAACTGGACATCCCGGCCCAGGCATTGGCCAGCGCGCTTGAACGGTTCAGTCGCTCCACCGGCATGGCTGTTCTGGTGGATCGCCAACTGACCCGCGGTCGTCGTTCGGTGGCCGTGAAAGGACACTTGAATGCAACCGATGCATTGAGCCTGATGCTCAGTGGCAGCGGGCTGATGGCGCGGTATGCCCGAGCGGATGCGTTCACTTTGCAGGTGGCGCAGGTCGCCGAGGTGTCCGTAAGTCCTGATGCGGTTGCAAACAATGCGCCGCTGGCGGGTGGCAGTTATGCGACGGCGATTCAAACGGCGCTCGAACGTCGCTTGTGTCGCTCGCCGTTGACCCGGCCGGGCAGTTTTCGGGCGTTGTTGCAACTGTGGATCGGTCGTGACGGCGTGGTGCAGTACAGCCGCCTGGTCCGTTCCACAGGTGATGTTCAGCGCGACTCGGCGCTGGTGGAAAGTTTACGCAACCTCAGAATAGAACGCCCGGCGCCCAGCTCCTTAGGCCAGCCGGTCACGCTGCTCTTGCTACCGCAATCGTCAGGAACACGCATGGAATGCACACAATGGGAAGGAGTTTCCGGGGGATGAAAGACACCGGGCAAAGTTCGATGGTCAGGCTGTTCCTGACGTCCTATGACGATTTCAAGGTGCGCTTGCGCAGGCGCCTCGGTTCGGAGGATCTGGCCAACGACGTCCTGCACGAAACCTACCTGCGGGTCGACCGCATGGAAGCCCCGCCGAACATCGCGCAACCCAATGCCTACCTCTATCGCATGGCCCTGAACATTGCTGCCGACCGGCGCCAGTCGGATGCCCGGTTGCTGACCGGCAGTGAGGTGGAGGAGCTGTTGCAGGTGTCCGACGAAGCGCTCGACCCGGCGCGGGTGGTGGGCGGTCAGAAGGAAATTCAGTCGCTGCTCAAAGCGCTGTACGAACTGCCGGCGCGGCGGCGCAAGATCTTTATCGCCGCGCGTCTGGAAGAGGCGCCGCACCTGGAAATCTCCCGGCGTTTTGGTATTTCGACACGGATGGTCGAGAAGGAAATCAAAGCCGCCTTGGGCCATTGCGCCGCTCGCCTGGAAAGAAAAGTCATTCAGCGGTTCGGTCCCGGCGCGGGAAAACCGTCTTGATAGAAGAGTCCAGATTAATCCGTGAGTACCCCCGCGCTTGAACATCTTCCGTATGTCATTCCCTGAGGCGACACCCCAGGATCGGCTGCAAAGCGAAGCCCAGGACTGGTTGATCCTTTTGACCTCGGGCCGGGCGACCGTCGCCGATGCGCGTGCCTTGCGCGAGTGGTGCGCGCAAAGCCCCGAACACGCCCGTGCATTCGAGCAAAGCAAGCTGTTGTGGCAGCAGTTGCAACCCGCCGCCGAAGGTTTGCGGGCGCCGCGGCATCTGGGGCGTCGGGCATTTCTTGGCGGCGCCATCGCGGCGTCCGCGGCGTTTTTTATGATTCGTGGCACCGTGCCGGGTGGTTTTTCGGGATTGGGCGCGGACTACATCACGCAAGTCGGCGAGCAGCGACGGGTCGATCTGGCGGACGGCGTGAGCCTGGAGCTCAATACCCAGACGCGGATCAACCGCCGTGACAGTGCCAATTTCGAACTGGTCAGTGGCGAAGTCGAGGTTCTGACCCGTGCTCAGGCGCCGCTCAAGGTTCAGGCCGGGGCAGGGTGGTTGAGTGCGAGCCAGGCCCGTTTCAATCTGCGCAATACCGATCAGAGCGTGTGTGTCACTTGTCTGGATGGCGCATTGCAAATCGATGTGCAGGGTCGCAGCATTCGCCTGGAATCAGGCCAGCAATTGACCTATGACGCCCAGCAAGTCGGCACGCCGCAAGCGGTCGACACCTCGGCGGTGATTGCCTGGCGCCAACAGGTATTGGTGTTCAACGACGCCACGCTGTCGACGGTGATCGACGAGATCAACCGCTACCGTCCCGGGATGTTGCTGTTGCTCAACAGCGAGTTAGGCAAGCGCAAGGTTCAGGCACGTTTCAGCCTGGATCAACTGGCGGGCGTGGCGTTGTTGATTCGCGATGCGTATGGGGCCAAATGCACAGAGTTGCCGGGTGGGGTGGTGGTGCTCAGTTGATGTGAGGGTGTCTGTGCTGATGCCATCGCGAGCAGGCTCGCTCCCACATTGGATCTCATGGATACACAAAATCCATATGTACTGAAGAACCCTGTGGGAGCGGGCTTGCCCGCGATGAACGATAACGCGGTCCCCCCTGACTCACTCCAACGGCCCCAACACCTGCCGATATCGCTCAACCCCTTGAGGCGTCTGCCGCTTCAGGCTGATCTCGATCCCCAGCGGATTCTCCCGCCGGTTACCGCTCAGTTTCCTCCAGCCCTTATCCACCTCCCACACCCGCAACGCGGCTTCGCTGACGTCATTGAGCACGGCGACTCCACCGGTGGGGGCCGGCAGCGGATAGTGACTGCGCGATGGCGCCTGAGCCCGGTAGAGCGTGTCGCCCTTGAGCCACCAGCGCACGCGCTGCAACTCGCTATTGTGGTTGGGCGCGACGCGGATTACGTCCAGACGAAAGCCTTGGCCATCGGTGCTGCGCACGATCAGCGCAGGCGGGGCGCTGGAGGGTTCGTCGTCCACGCCAGGCTTTGCCGGCTCGGACAGCTCGATGCTGGCGCGCATCGCGACGTCACGCTCCAACTGGTTCAGCGCCCGCAGCAGGGCTTCGGTCTGTTCGGTGCTGGCCTGCAAATGAGCATCGGCGCGGGTGACGCTGTCCAGCCCGCGCCAGGCGATCAAGCTGACCACGGCCATCAGCATGATCGCGACCATCACTTCGATCAGGGTAAAACCTTGTTGAGCCTTCATTGGACGCTCACCTGGCCGGCGGCGTTGCGTTGCACGCTGATGCTGTTGAGCCCGTCCGACAGCTTCAACTGCAAGGGCGGGTTGATCCACTCTGCGTTCAACACGACTTTTTGCCTGGGCTCTATGCGCACTTCCATCCCCGGCGTCTGCCAGGGGCGGGGGCGCAGTTGTGGGTCGTTGTTGAAGTGATCGAAACCTTTGTCCTGGTCATTGCGGCGACTGAAGCGAAAGCCCTTGGCGTCAGCCAGCCAAGTGATCGGCCGGCCATCGGCGCGGGCTTCGGCCTGAGCCACCTGGAGCAATTGCGCGACACGTTCGGCGTCCTTGCGCAGCAAATGCAACGGGTCCGGTTTGATGCTCAGGCTGATCGCCGCGCTGGCGATGCCGATGATCACCAGCACCACCATCAACTCGATCAGGGTGAAGCCCTGTTGTTTGAAGCCATTCATCGACTGCGCGCTCCTTTGCGTCGTTTTTTATCCTGCACGGCAAAGATGATGGGTGTGTGAAATAAAAACGTGAGAATTAAGCGGTAGGCTCAGGGCAGGGACTAAAAGGAGATTCAGCCCATGTCGTTCACCGATCGGTTTTCCCCGGCACAATGCGTGCAGGCTGTTGCCTTGCTGGCGACTCTGGCCGGTGTCGTCACCTGGTCATCGCTGCTGCTCACCCGGGCCGAATCCCGAACCCCGGAGGCGGCACCGCAATTGATTGCCGAGCGCTCCAGCAACCCGGCCCTGCAATGGTTTTCCAACCAACCGGCGCCGGTCGATATCAAGGTCGGCGGCGTGTTGGCGGGCAGCCGTGGCGCGGTGGCCATCCTCAGCCTTAACGACGGCCCGCCACGCAGCTTTCTGGTGGGCGAGCGCGTGAGCCAAGGGGTGAAAGTCGTGGCCATCGACGGCGATGCCGTGGTGATTGAACGGGGTACAGAACAAACCCGGTTGGTGCTCGAAAAGCTACCCGGATCACCTTCGCTGCCCGTGTTGACCCAACCCTGAAACTACCCCCTGTAGCAGCTGTCGAGCTTGCGAGGCTGCGTTCGGCTGCGAAGCAGTCGTGAATACGGCATCCACGGTTTGATTGATGCACCGCGCCGTCTGGTTTTGCGACTGCTTCGCAGCCGAACGCAGCCTCGCAAGCTCGACAGCTGCTACAGTCGAACGCAGCCTCGCAGGCTCGGCAGCTGCTACACGGACCGCGTTTATTTCGTTATTGGTCGACTGAGCAAGGTATCGAGTCTAGCCAGCGGCGGCGCCTCGCGACTGCGGTCGAACACTTGCAGATCGACGCGCACCAAGCGGCCATTCTGCGCATTGCCAATCGCCTGTTCGCAGCGCAACAGCAACCGCCCCTGATCGCATTCGATCGCTTTCGCCCCCAACGGCAAACGGCCCTCAAGGCGCAGCTCGGCCAAACGACTCTGTGCCGCCAGCAGCGCGATGGATTTGTCACGCAACAGGCCGTTGCTCTGGGTCATCAACCCGGCTACCCGCACCGCGGCGGACATCGCGACGGCAATGATTGCCAGCGCCACCAGCACTTCAATCAAGGTAAAACCGGCTTCTCGGTGAGGGCGTCGCATCAGGCGCTCGGGCAGTCTGGACAGCGCTTGACGGTAGCGCCCGTGCTTGACGGCTTGACGACCAAAGCTCCCGAGGATTTTCAACATCACTGACATATCTTCTTGCAACACTGCGCGTCGAATCGAATCAAGCCAGGGAATGTCGAGATGGATATCGCGCGCTTCAAGTTGCTGAATCAGCGGCCCCGCCTGCCTCGGGGGCAGCAAGGTTTCACCCTGATCGAGATCATGGTGGTGGTGGTGATTCTCGGGATTCTGGCGGCGATGGTGGTGCCCAAGGTGCTGGACCGTCCGGACCAGGCGCGGGCCACGGCCGCCAAACAGGACATTGGCGGCTTGATGCAAGCCTTGAAGCTGTATCGCCTGGACCACGGCACCTATCCGAACATGACCCAGGGTTTGAAAGTGCTGGTCGAACGCCCGGCGGACGCCAAGAACAGCAACTGGCGCTCATATCTGGAGCGCCTGCCGAATGACCCGTGGGGCCGTCCCTACAATTATCTGAATCCGGGCGCGAATGGCGAAGTCGATATCTTCTCCCTCGGTGCCGACGGCCAGCCTGATGGCGAAGGCGTAAATGCCGATATCGGCTCCTGGCAGTTGTAAGCGCGGTCATGAAAGCCTATTCGCTGGCAGTGGCGAAGCAACGCGGCATGGCGATCATCAGTGCCTTGCTGATCGCCGCGGTGGTGGCGGTGATTGCCGGCGGCATGCTCACCCGGCAAACGGTGTTTACCCGAAGCCTTGAGGCTGAGCAGTTGCGGGTGCAGGGCGCCTGGGTGCTGCACGGTGGCATCGAGATCAGCCGACAGCTGCTGTGGGATGCGCGCCGGCGTGACCCGTTGACGCGTCTCGATCAGCCATGGGCGCAGCCCTTGGTGATGGCGCGTTATGACGGTCGTGACTTGCCTTTCGAAGGCCGGCTGGAAGACGAACAGGGCAAGTTCAACCTGCGCAACCTGGTCGCCAATGAACGAATCGACGAGGAACAACTGGTGAACTTCCAGCGCCTGTGCCAGTTGATCGGAGTCAACGGAACCCTGAGCCAACGCATCAGCCAGCGGGTGATCGCCTCTTACCCACGCCTGTTGAATCCTGAGTTGGCGGACAAAGCACCGCCCAACAGCGGCTTTGACAGCGGCCGCGATACCTCGCCGAATGCCGTGCGCAAACCTCAATTGCCCACGCGCCCGATGCTGCGCAACCTCGACGATCTGCGCAGTGTCGAGGGCATGAATGATGTGCTGCTGGCGAAGATCACGCCTTACCTGACCATCCTGCCGGCCAATACCTGGCTCAACGGCAACACCGCCAGCGCACCGGTGCTGGCCGCTTACGTGCCGGGGCTGTCGACTGAGCGCGCTCAGGCGCTGATCGCGGAGCGTGACGGCGGCCAGTGGTTCATCAATCGCGGGGATTTCGTCAACCGTCTGCGCATGCCAAATCTGGAGCTGGCGACCATCAAAGTCGGGATCACCAGCAACTGGTTCCGCTTGCGTGGCAAGACGCGTAGCGATCAGCGTCGGGTCAGTCTCGATGCCTTGCTGCACCGCAGCGAAGACCGCTTGCCCGAGGTGATCTGGTCACGGGTGGGCGTATGAGTCAGCTGCGCATCGCCTTGCCGTCACTGGCCGGCCTGACTCTCGACAGCCCGCTGGAATTCGCCTGGCTGGACCGTCAAGGCCAGGTGACCCGCGAGGGCCAAAGTACCTTGCTGCAATTGGGCCAGAGCGGGAAAACCCCGGCGATAGCATTTTTTCTGCACCCTCAGGACAGCCTGTTGGCGAGCATCGACCTGCCGATTTTACCGGCCAGCAAAACCACCGCGGCGGTGCAGTGCGCGGCGCAGGCGCTGATTCTCGGGGCCTGCGAGCAGATGCACATCGCTCACAGCCCACGGGACGGGCAGGGCCGCGTGCACATCGCGTGGTTGTCCCGGGAATGGCTGAGCCAGTTCGGTCAGCTACTGCGAATGGCGCGATTGACCCTGCACGGTGTGTACTCGGGTGCGTATTGTTTGCCTGTCGCGGATGGCCCGGTGGCCTGCGTTCGGGACGGGCATCTGTTGGTGCGTCACAGCCTTCAGCACGCGGTCGTACACCCGGCGGTGGATGAGGCATTAAGTGATCTGTTGCTGGAGCACGGCGCCAGCGTGCAATGGATCGGCGAAGTGCCGCCGGAGGCGACGATCACCTGTTTACCCGCCGAACAACGCTGGACCGGTGCCTTGCCCGGCTGGGGTTTGCACGGCGGCATTCAACAACGCAGTGCCGGCCAACCAGGCTGGGGGCGAGCGGCGGCCTTTTGTGCGATGGCCGTGGCGGTCTGGACCTTGGGGCTGAATCTGTACGCGGCCCGTGAAGCGACGCAGGGCCAGCGACTCAAGACGCACATGAACCAGCGGGTGAAGCAGGCCTTCCCTGAGCTGCCGGTGATCCTCAATCCGCTGCAACAGACGCGTCAACAATTGGCCGCCCGCCAGAGCGGCGCCGCGACCGACCCGACCCAGCGTTTCGCCAGCCTGGTGCTGCAAGCCGGCAGCGGCATGCCCTTCATCGCCGGCAGCGTGCAACAACTGGTGTTTGAACAGGGCGAGTTGCAGCTGAGCCTACTGAGCGATGCGCGCAAAACCGGCAGCGACAAGCAATGGCAAACCGCGCTGACCCAGGCCGGTGTTGCCATTAACGCCACCGATGACGGCTGGACCTTGCGCCCGGCCGCCGAGGCAGCAGCTAGCGACGCAGACAACGCCAGCGGAGCCGACGATGAGTAACTTTTCCCTGGGGAGTTACCGTGCGCGCTGGCAGCACTTCAACGCCCGTGCCCAAGTGATCTGGCAAGGTTTGGCCCTGCGCGAGAAACGCATGGTCGCCGGCACGGCGCTGGTGCTGGCAGGCTTGTTGACCTGGCTGTTGCTGATTCAACCGCCGCTGAAAAAGATCGAATACTGGCAGGCTGAAACGCCGAAGCTGCGTTCCCAGGCCGAGGCATTGGAGGTCTTGCTGCGTGAGGTGGCGCGACCGCCCACCGCACAGAGCCTCGAGCAATCCCTGCGCCAGAGCCTCGAAGCCAGCGGCCTGGCCGGGCATTACCAATTGCAGGCGCCGGACACCGCACCCCCCCAAGCTTGGCGCTTGACGTTCGACGAGGCCCCGGCCGATGCCGTGGTCGGCTGGCTGCTGGTCAATCCCCGGCAATTTTCCCTTGAGGTGGTCGAGGCCCGTTTGCAGCGCGCAGGCGAACCTTTGCCCAATGACACGGCAGGCACTCTGTCCGGAACCGTTCGCATGGATCAGGCGCTTGGCGCTAAGGAAGCTTCATGAAGTGGTCAGGTTCTCTGTATGCGCGTCAGTGCCGCATGGTCGCGCCGTTTTTATTGCTGGCACTGAGTGCGTGCAGCAACACCGCCACCACGACGCAACAGCCGCCGTTGCTGGTGGACAGCGAATTGGGACGCCCGTTGGCCGACACCAACCGTAGCGGCGATGTATTGGCGGATCGCCAGAAAAACCAGGCGCAGTCGAAGCAGCCGCCAGGCGTGCAACACAAAATCAGCAGCCCCGGCCGCAGCAATGTGGTGACCGCCGGTAGCGCGCCAACGAGCAATCCGCTGGGCAACCAACCAGTGACGCTGAACTTTGTCGACGTCGATATCCCGGCGGTGGTGCGTGCATTGTCGCGGTCCACCGGGCGCCAGTTTCTGGTCGATCCACGGGTCAAAGGCAACCTGACGCTGGTCTCCGAAGGGCAGGTGCCGGCGCATCAGGCCTACGACATGCTGTTGGCGACCCTACGCATGCAGGGCTTCAGCGTGGTCGATGTCGGCGGGGTTTCCCAGGTGGTGCCGGAGGCCGACGCCAAGTTACTCGGCGGGCCGATTTACAGCGACGACAAACCCGCCGGCAACGGCATGCTGACCCGCACCTTTCGCCTGCAATACGAAAACGCGGTGAACCTGATTCCAGTGCTGCGCCCGATCGTCTCGCCGAACAACCCGATCAACGCCTACCCCGGCAACAACACCATCGTCGTCACCGATTACGCCGAGAACCTGGCGCGCGTGGCGCAGATCATTCAGGGCATCGACAGCCCCAGCGCCATCGACACCGACGTGGTGCAGGTGCAGAACGGTATCGCCGTGGACATCGCCGGCATGGTGGCGGACTTGCTGGAGGCGCCGGGCAACGATCCGACGCAGAAGATTTCGGTAATTGGCGATCCGCGTTCCAACTCGATCATCATCCGTGCCGGCAGCCCGGAGCGCACCGAGCTGGCCCGCAACCTGATCTACAAACTCGACAACGCCCAGAGCAACCCGAGCAACCTGCACGTGGTGTACCTGCGCAACGCCCAGGCCGGCAAACTGGCCCAGGCCCTGCGCGGCTTGCTGACCGGGGAAAGCGACAGCGGCGGCAGCGACGGCGCGCGTTCGGTGCTCAGCGCGATGGGCGGCAACACCAGCGGTGGCCAGAACGGGCAGAGCGGCAGCCAGAGCAGCAGCGGCACGCAAACCTCTACGTCGGGCAGCAGCACCACGGGCGGCAACGGTTACGGGCAGAGCACCAGCGGCTCCAGCGGCCAGACAGGTAGCGGTCAGCAGAGTGAACAGAACGTCGCCTTCAGTGCAGGTGGGGTAACCATTCAGGCCGACGGCACCACCAACACCTTGCTGATTTCCGCACCGGAACCGGTGTATCGCAACCTGCGCGAAGTCATCGACATGCTCGATCAGCGTCGCGCGCAAGTGGTGATCGAAAGCCTGATCGTCGAAGTCGGCGAGGACGATGCCAGCGAATTCGGCGTGCAATGGCAGACCGGTAATCTGGGCGGCAACGGCGTGATCGGCGGCGCCAACCTCGGTGGTTCGGGGATTAATACCAACGCCAATACCAGCATTGACGTGCTGCCTCAGGGCCTGAATCTGGGCTACGTCAACGGCACGGTGGACATTCCCGGCATCGGCAAGATCCTCGACCTGAAAGTGCTCGCCCGCGCCTTGAAGAGCAAGGGCGGCACCAACGTGCTGTCGACGCCGAACCTGCTGACCCTCGACAACGAAGCCGCGAGTATTTTTGTCGGCCAGACCATTCCATTTGTCAGCGGCAGCTACGTCACTGGCGGTGGCGGCACCAGCAATAACCCGTTCCAGACCGTGACCCGTGAAGAGGTCGGTTTGAAGCTCAATGTGCGGCCACAGATTTCCGAAGGTGGCACAGTCAAGCTCGACATTTACCAGGAAGTCAGCAGCGTCGACGAGCGTGCGTCCAACAGCGCGACCGCCGCCGGGATCGTTACCAACAAACGCGCGATCGACACCAGCATTCTGCTCGACGACGGGCAGATCATGGTGCTCGGTGGCTTGCTGCAGGACGGCTACAGCCAAAGCAACGACGCGGTGCCATGGCTGTCGACCATTCCCGGAATCGGTGCGCTGTTTCGCAATGAGCGCCGGGCGATCACCAAGACCAACCTGATGGTATTCCTGCGCCCCTACATCATTCGCGACAGCGGCGCCGGGCGCGCGATTACCCTCAACCGCTACGACTTCATGCGCCGCGCCCAGGGCGGGATGCAACCGGAACGCAGTTGGGCCATGCCGGACATGCAGGCGCCGCAACTGCCGACGGCGGCTCAGGGTGTGCCGGTATCGAATGCGCAGCCACGAGCCACCATTCGCGCGGTGCCAATCCAATGAGCACACCAACCCCCGTAGGAGCTGCCGAAGGCTGCGATCTTTTGATCTTGATCTTCATCAGTTCCAATAAAGCAAAAATCAAAAGATCGCAGCCTTCGGCAGCTCCTACGGGGGGATTGTGTAGGGGGTTATGGGTATGAGCGCTTTGCCCTACGCCTGGGCAAAGGCCCAACGCATCCTGCTACGCACCGGCGAGGAGGGCGCGGTATTGACGGTGTGCCCGTCGACGCCGGGCTGGTCGATCAGTGAAGTGCGGCGCCAATTCGGCCCGGCACGGCTGGAGCGGGTGCGCGATGAAGAACTCGACGGCTTGCTCGCCAGCGCTTACGCCGACACCGGCAGTGCGGCGGCGGTGGTTGGCGCGGCGGAAAACGAGGTGGATCTCGATCGCCTGATGCAGGACATCCCGGAAATCACTGACCTGCTGGACACCCAGGACGGCGCGCCGGTGATCCGCATGATCAACGCCTTGCTCACGCAAGCGGCGCGGGACGAGGCCAGCGACATTCACATCGAGCCCTATGAAAGCCATTCGGTGGTGCGCTATCGGGTCGACGGCACGCTGCGCGATGTGGTGTCGCCGCGCAAGGCGCTGCATGGTGCATTGGTGTCGCGGATCAAGATCATGGCGCAGCTCGACATCGCCGAAAAACGCCTGCCCCAGGACGGCCGGATTGCCTTGCGCGTGGCCGGGCGGCCGATCGACATCCGCGTCTCCACGGTACCGACGGGTCATGGCGAACGAGTGGTGATGCGCCTGCTGGACAAACAGGCCGGGCGCCTGCAACTGGAAACCCTGGGCATGGACCCGCAGGTGCTGGCCAAACTCGACAACCTGATCCGCCAACCCCACGGCATCGTGCTAGTCACCGGGCCCACCGGCAGCGGCAAAACCACCAGCCTCTATGCCGCGCTGGCACGGCTGGACGCCAGTACCAGCAACATCCTCACGGTTGAAGATCCAGTGGAATACGACTTGCCGGGCATCAGCCAGATTCAGGTCAACGCCAAAATCGACATGACCTTCGCCCTCGCGCTGCGAGCGATTCTGCGGCAAGACCCGGACATCATCATGATCGGCGAAATCCGCGACCTCGAAACCGCGCAAATCGCCGTGCAAGCCTCACTCACCGGACACTTGGTGTTGGCGACGCTGCACACCAACGACGCGGTGTCGGCGGTCAACCGGCTGATCGACATGGGCGTCGAACCGTTTCTGCTGGCGTCATCGATGCTCGGGGTACTCGCGCAACGCCTGGTGCGACGGCTGTGTCAGCACTGCAAGCAAGAAGACCCGGCCGCGCCCGGCACCTGGCGACCGCTCGGTTGTTCCGCGTGCAACCACACCGGCTACAGCGGTCGCACCGGCATTCACGAATTGTTCTGCATCGACGATGACATTCGCACGTTAATCCATCAGGGCGCTGGCGAGCAGGCCTTGAGAGCTGCCGCCCGAACGGCGGGGATGTTCAGCATGCGAGAAGACGGCGAGCGTTGGGTTCGCAGCGGTGCCACCGCGCCGGAAGAAATACTTCGTGTGACACGGGACGCCTGATGAACCGCTACCGTTTTGAAGCTGCCGACGCCAACGGCAAGATCGAGGCCGGCCATCTGGAGGCCGACAGCCAGAGCGCGGCGTTCGGCGTATTGCGCAGCCGTGGCCTGACGGCGTTGTTGGTGCAAGTCGAGAGCAACACGCCGGCGGGCGGTGGCAGCGGACTGTTCAGCGCCAAACTCTCGGACAACGACCTCGCCTGGGCCACTCGGCAACTGGCGAGTCTGCTGGGTGCAAGCCTGCCATTGGAAGCCGCGTTGAGCGCGACGGTGGAGCAAGCCGAACGCAAGCACATCGCCCAGACCTTGAGCGCAGTGCGCGCCGATGTGCGTGGCGGCATGCGCCTGGCCGAAGCGTTGGGGGCGCGACCACGGGACTTCCCTGAGATCTATCGGGCGTTGATCGCGGCGGGCGAGGAGTCCGGTGACCTGGCCCAGGTGATGGAGCGACTGGCCGATTACATCGAAGAGCGCAATAACCTGCGGGGCAAGATTCTCACCGCGTTTATCTATCCAGGTGTGGTGGGGCTGGTGTCGATCGCCATCGTGATCTTCCTGCTCAGTTACGTGGTGCCGCAAGTAGTCAGCGCGTTTTCCCAGGCGCGGCAAGATCTGCCGGGGCTGACCTTGGCGATGCTCAATGCCAGTGACTTCATTCGCGGTTGGGGCTGGTTGTGTTTCAGTCTGATGGCGGGCGGTTTCTGGGGTTGGCGCCTGTACTTGCGCAACCCGGCGGCGCGTTTGAGCTGGCACAGTCGAATTCTGCGTTTGCCGTTGATCGGCCGATTCGTGCTGGGGCTGAACACCGCGCGTTTTGCCTCAACCTTGGCGATTCTCGGTGGCGCCGGGGTGCCGCTGTTGCGTGCACTGGAAGCGGCGCGCCAGACTTTGTCCAACGACCGCTTGAGCCTGAGCGTCAGCGACGCCACCGCCAAGGTTCGCGAGGGCGTTAACCTGGCCGCCGCGTTGCGGGTCGAGAAAGTCTTCCCGCCGGTGCTGATCCACCTGATCGCCAGCGGCGAGAAAACCGGCTCCCTGCCACCGATGCTTGAGCGCGCCGCGCAAACCCTGTCCCGCGACATCGAACGCCGGGCCATGGGCATGACCGCGTTGCTGGAGCCATTGATGATCGTGGTCATGGGCGGGGTGGTGCTGGTGATCGTCATGGCGGTGCTGTTGCCGATCATCGAGATCAATCAGTTGGTGCAGTGAAAACATCAAGCCGCAACACGACCTGTAGCAGCTGTCGAGCCTGCGAGGCTGCGTTCGGCTGCGAAGCAGTCGTGAGTCCGGCTGACGCGGTCTACCTGACGTACCGCAATTTCTGAATCTACGACTGCTGCGCAGCCGAACGCAGCCTCGCAGGCTCGGCAGCTGCTACAAAGGGTGCAGAGTGGCTGAAATTTCGGCGAAGACGGCCTCACAGTCGACAAATTCTTCAAATTTTTTCCCCCTCCTGAACATCACCCGAGCCTCAATCCCACCATCCTCGGGTTCGTCGTTCTGTCATCTGCAACGACCCATCAAGCCCTCTAGCCGACCTTCGGCCAAACCGCCCAAAGTCTTGCGCCAAACACCGCGAAAAGCCCCCTCGAACACCCGAGAATTTGCCGAAAAATCAACGCCTGGCTCCCGAGGTTTTTTCCTTTATCTGTCACTGGAAGCTGCGAACTTCTGACCCATGGCCTCACCCCATACGCCGTTCGACCCACGCGGTTCCGGGCACAGGACTTGAGCGCCATGGCGTCATGCACGAGCAACTCACCCAACGTACGAACACGATGAAAGGAGATTCTTCATGTTTAAGCGCAACGTTCTCGCGGTATCCCTGACCCTCGCTGCACTGTGCTCGGCACAGGCTGCAATGGCTGACATCAACGGTGGTGGCGCGACCTTGCCACAACCGCTGTACCAGACCACTGGCGTACTGACCACTGGCTTCGCCGCCTACATCGGTGTCGGCAGCGGCAACGGCAAGGCTGCCTTCCTGAACAACGACTACACCAAGTTCGTGGCCGGCACCACCGGCAAGAACGTGCACTGGGCCGGTAGCGACTCCAAACTGAGCGCTACCGAATTGAGCAACTACGTGTCGGCGCATGGCGCTGCCTGGGGTCCGTTGATCCAGGTGCCTTCGGTGGCCACTTCGGTCGCCATTCCGTTCAACAAAACCGGTACTGCCAATGTTGATCTGAGCGTCAACCAACTGTGCGGCGTGTTCTCCGGCCGTCTGACCGACTGGAGCCAGATCACTGGTTCCGGCCGTACTGGTGCGATCAACGTGGTTTACCGTGGTGAAAGCAGCGGTACCACCGAGTTGTTCACCCGCTTCCTGAACGCCAAATGCGCCGAGACCGGCACCTTCGCCATCACCACCAACTTCGCTTCCAGCTACAGCGGTGGCCTGCCGGCCAATGCTGTGTCCGCGGTTGGCAGCCAGGCTGTGATGACGGCCTTGAACGCTGCTCAAGGTCGCATCACCTACATGAGCCCGGACTACGCTGCGACCACCCTGGCTGGCCTGGACGACGCCACCAAAGTGGCCAAGGTTGCCGGTGTGTCGCCAGCACCTGCCAACGTGTCGGCAGCCATCGCGGCCGTCGCTGTGCCTGCCGCTGCCAACCGCGCCAACCCTAACGCCTGGGTCCCAGTGTTCGCTGCCACCACCAGCCCGACTGATCCAAGTGTCGTGGCTTACCCAACCACCGGTTACCCGATCCTGGGTTTCACCAACGTGATCTTCAGTCAGTGCTATGCCGACGGTACCCAGAGCACGCAAGTGCGTGACTTCTTCACCCGTCACTACGGTGCCAACGCCGCCACCAACAACGACGCTGCCATCACCGCCAACCGCTTTGTGCCGCTGCCAGCAGCCTGGAAAACTGCAGTACGCAGCAGCTTCCTGACCGCGACCAGCGCTCAAAGCATCGGCAACACCAACGTCTGCAACGCCATCGGTCGTCCGCTGTAACCCTCGCTTCAACGACCCGCAATACCCGATCAGCAACGGCGCAAGCCGTTGCTGATTTTTTGCGTGTGACCTGTGCAAAACAGCCAGATGAATATTGCGTGACAGAAGTTCGGTCGCGCCTTTGCGAAACCGCCTATCCCCTATAAGCAACGCTGGCCGCTTGATAGCACGGCGTTGCAGACCTTCTGCAAATCGAAAGGATGAGTAGTGATGCTGCGCTGCAAACCTCTGGCAAAACCGAGTGCCCCGCGTCGTGATGGCGAGCTGTCGATACTGCGGCTCAAGCCGTTGGCCCAGGCCATTGCGTTGTTGATGGTTGCCGGCAATGCCCACGCGGCGACCGCATTCAGTTCCGGCTGGTTTGCCGCCAAGGGCGCGGCACAGTCTGCTGGTGCAGCGCGGCCAGGGGCGACAGTGCCAGGCATGCCGCCACCACTGGCGCAGCAGCAAAAGGCCAATCAACAGTTGCAGCGTTCACTGACCAACCTCAACAACACCGTGGCCGCGATTGCCGCGCAGCAAGCCGCGCAAGCGGCGGGGCGTCAGGCAGCGTTCGGTCGGGTACAAACGTTGCCGGATGGTTTGGGCGAGGGCGGTTTGAAAGTCGACAACAGCCTGACCCAGGGCTGGGCGAATGCCCAGGCACCCGAGCAAACCCAGGCCGATGGCAAGACCACGGTGAAGATTCAGCAGACCGCCGACAAGGCGATTCTCAACTGGGAAACCTTCAACGTCGGGCGCAACACCACCGTGGATTTCAAGCAGCAATCGAATTGGGCGGTGTTGAACCGCATCAATGACCCGAGTGCGCGCCCGAGTCAAATCCAGGGGCAGATCAAGGGCGACGGCACGGTGATGCTGATCAACCGCAACGGCATCGTCTTCAGCGGCACCAGCCAGGTCAACGTGCGCAACCTGGTGGCCGCCGCCGCGACGATCACTGACGAACAGTTCAATCAGCGCGGCCTGTATGTGGACACCACCGGCAGTCAGCCGACCTTCACCGATGCGGCCGGCAAAGTGCTGGTGGAGCGCGGTGCCTTGATCGAAACCCACAAGGCGGCATCGTCCACTGATGCTGGCGGGTATACCTTGCTGCTCGGCACCGAGGTGGAGAACGCCGGTTCCATTGTCACTGCCAAAGGGCAGACTACGTTGGTGGCCGGCGACAGCTTTTATATTCGTCGCGGTGTCGGCACCAGCGGCAACCAACGCTCTACCACCCGTGGTAATGAAGTCGCCACCGCACTCAAGACCGGCAGCAGCGCGGGTACGGTGATCAACAACGGCCTGATTCAGGCGTCCACCGGCGACATCACCCTAACTGGGCATCAGGTGCAGCAAAACGCCGTGGCCGTGGCCAGCACCTCAGTCGATATTCGTGGCACCGTGCACCTGCTTAACTCGGCCACCGACAGCACCGGCAGCGTGACGCTCGGCCAGGGCAGCACCACGGCAATCCTGCTCGATGCCGCCAGTGGTTCGGCCCTGGACAGCCAGCGCAATGCGGCGCTGGCGGGGCTCGACGGTTTATCAAACACGCTGAATACCGGGCGCTTCAACAACCTCAGCGCTGTCGCTGACCGCACCGATCAGTCGCGGGTCGAGATCGTCAGCGGCGGTAGCGTAGATTTCCAGAACGGCTCGATCACCTTGGCCACTGGCGGCCAGGTCGCGGTCACTGCCGGCCGTCGTAGCCTGGTGCGCGATGGCGCGGTGATCGACGTGTCCGGTGCCATTGGCGTCAAGGTGGCGATGGAATCCAACAGCATCAAGATCAACGTCCAGGGCAACGAGCAGCGCGACGCCTCGGTCAACCGCGATGGCGGCAAGCTCAGCAACAGTGACGTCTGGGTTGACTTGCGTGAACTGGTGCACGTATCCGCCGGCACCAACGGCTACGCCACTGATCGCTGGTACACCGCTGGCGGTTTACTGGAAGTGGGTGGCTACCTCGGCACGCAAAATCACAGCGTTGGCGAATGGATGGCCCAAGGCGGCACCTTGACGTTCACCGGCAATGACGTGGTGACTCAGCAGAACGCGCAACTCAACTTGTCGGGTGGCACGCTGGATGTGCAGAGCGGTTACGTGCGCCAGTCCTGGCTCAAGGGCCCGAATGGCCGTTTGTATGAGTTGTCGCGCGCGCCGGGGGACATTCTCTATTCCGGGCTCTACAACGGCTACGAAGATCATAGTGAGCGCTGGGGCCAAACCAACTATTACTACAGCCCGCTGATCGCGCCGAAGCAACGGTATGAGTACGGTTACACCGTGGGCCGCGACGCCGGCAAACTGGTGATCGCCACCACCAGCGCGGTGCTCGAGGGGCAGATCGTCGGTGAAGTGTTCAAGGGCGAGCGCCAGACACAAGCACCGATTTCCGGTCTCGACGGATACCGGCAATCGCAAACCGCTGTGGCTCGACGGGCGCAATTGTTGGTCGGCAACTACACACCGATTTACGACACCTCCGCGGGTTCGCTCAACAGTGGCTTGAGCCCGACCCTGAATCAGGTGCTCATTGACGATGTCAAGCAGAAGATCGCCGCCGGGCTTGACCTGACCTCTGTAGTTGCCAGTGATCGGCAGGGCAAACTGCAACTGGATGGCGATCAACTCAATGGCTTCCAGCTCGGGGCGCTGAAGGTCGCGGCGCGGCAACAGGTGCAAGTCGATGCGCCCCTGACCGTGGCTGACGGCGGTGAAATCACCCTGTATGCCCCGCAAGTCAGCGCCAACGCTGACATCACCGCTCGCGGTGGCAGTATTCGTCTGGGCAACGTGCTCAAGCAGGTCAATGTCGACAGCAATCTCGTGGTCGGCGATGTGATCCTGGCACCCACCAGTGATTTCAAGGCCCAGGTAACGGTGGCCGATGGCGTGCGGCTGAACACCGCCGGTCTGTGGAGCAACTTGCTGCTTGATGCCAGCGACAGCACGCGTTTGCCGTACCTCAATGGCGGCACGGTGTCGTTGCGCAGCAGCGGTGATATCGACTTACAGGCGGGCAGCCTGATCGATGTGTCTTCTGGCGGCGCGGTCATGGCAGACGGCAAGACCCGCGGCGGCAAGGGCGGTGATCTGACCCTGGCGGCGGGTGACAGCAGCCCGTCAGGTTCGGCTTCGTTGACCCTGGGGGCTGAATTGCGCGGCGAAGGCGTGACCGGTGGCGGCACCTTGAAAATCCAATCCCATAAGGTGCAGATCGGCGAGACGGACGCTACCCCCGCGAGCGGCACGCTGCAGTTGGCCGCAGACTTTTTCAACAAAGGCTTTTTAGCCTACGACATCACCGGCAATGAAGGTTTGATCGTCGCTGATGGCGCTCAGGTAGACGTGATCGCACCGGCTTATCGCTTTGGCGAAGATGCCGCGCACACGGCCACTGGCGCGGAACCGGCGACGGCGCTGGAGCGTTGGCTGCCGACCCTGTATCAGGAAAATCCGCTCAAAGGCGTGCTGACCCAGCGTAAAGGCGCCAGCCTGAGCTTGAATGCCGGCACCGCACAATCCGCTCCTGCCGACATGGCCACTACCGCGTTGACCCTTGGTCAAGGCTCGGTGATCAGCGTTGACCCTGGCCAGTCAATCAACCTGCTCAGCATCGGCCAACTGACCGCCAACGGCACGTTGAATGCCTGGGGCGGGCAGGTCACGTTGGTCGGGCTGAATGTCACCGGGCAGGCGGCCGACGCGGTAAACGCCATCGGTCATGGCCGTTCCATCTGGCTCGGTGAACAGGCGTTGATCGATGTCGCGGCCCGCGCGGCGACGGCGATCGATGCCCGTGGCAGGACCTATGGACAGGTGCGCAACGGCGGCCAGATCGTGATCGGTGGCCAGATCGACAGCAAAACCGGGATGGCGACGGCGTCCGACCTGTTTGTGGTATTGCGCGAAGGTTCGCGCCTGGAGGCCTCGGGCACCCAGGCGCTGCTGGACATCCCCGGCCAAGGCAAAACCTGGGTGTCGAGTAATGGCGGCCACATTTCTCTGGGCTCCAATAATGGCTTGTACCTGGACGGTCGCTTCAACGCCAAAGCGGGCGGCGCGGGGGCGGCGGGTGGCAGTTTGTCGGTCGCGCTGGAGACGCCTTATTACCTGAAAAACACCGTCACTGATCGGGTGCTACAGGTTCGTGAGCTGATCCTCAGCCAGACGCATGTGCCCGGCATGGTGGAAGGTTCGCCTGACGAGGCCGCCGGGTCGCTGGTCTACGGTCGCGGTCAACTGGGTGTCGATCAAATCCAGGCCGGCGGTTTCGACAACGTGGCGCTGCTCAGTAATGGCTTGTTGAGTGTGGCTGGCGATGTGTCGCTGACCACCGGCCAGAGCCTGAGCCTGTATTCCCGAGACATTGGCCTGGCCAAAGACGCGGCGGCCAATAGCCGGGTTGAGCTGAACGCGCCACATGTGCTGTTGGCGGGGATACTTACCCCGGATGACCCAAACAAGACTGTTTACGTCCGACCGGTGCTCGACGCCACTGTGTCCACGGCGAACAACCAGGCGCTGTTCGCGGTCAATGCCGATCTGCTGGATGTTCAAGGCAGCGTACGCTTTAGCAGCAAAGGCACGCTCACGCGCGCCGACGAGTCCATCGTCACCGTCGAGCGCGAGGGCTTCGATCAGATCGAGCTGAACAGCCGAGGCGATCTGCGCTTTCTCGCGGGCATTGGTGGACAGGGAATGCCGGACGGCATTACCACGCAATTGATCACCCCAGGCGATATGACCTTGCGCGCTGCCCAGTTATACCCGGCCACCGGGGTCGGCGCGCGGGTACTGGCGGGTTATGGCTGGGGCCACGATGCGGGGGCGCTATACGATCCGACGCGAACACTGGTCATCGGTCGCGCAGCCAGCGTGACACCCGATGTACCGTATTCGGCGTTCGGTCGATTGCAACTCGGCGCAGGCAGGATCGAACAAGGTGGTGTCGTGCGGGCACCGTTGGGACTTCTTGAAATCGGCACCACCGACGGGCCGGGTCGCACGGCCAAGGTCCAATTGCTCCCCGGCAGCCTGACGTCCGTCAGCGGCCAAGGTTTGATGTTGCCCTATGGCGGTACTGTCGATGGCGAGACCTACAGTTATTCGGGCAAGAATGTGGTCCTGGTCGGCCAAGGATCCGTGCTCAATGAGAACGGTAATCTGACGGTCGGAGTGATATTGGGCGGTCAGTCGATCACGGCACAGGAAGGCTCCGTACTGGACCTCTCCGGTGGCGGTGATTTGTTGGGGGCCGGGTTTATCTCCGGCCGTGGCGGTTCGACCGACGCCCGCTACAACCCGTTGGTGCAAATCGGCGCCAACGGTGGCTTTACCTTACCGGGCCTTGCCACTAACCCGGTGTACGCCATCGTGCCGGGCAATCAGAGTGCTTACGCACCAGTGGCCGCCGAAGGCGGTGCGGTCGACCCGGTGATCGGGCGACAAGTCACGATTGCTGCGGGAGTGCCAGGGCTGGCAGCAGGCACCTACACGTTGATGCCTTCCACCTATGCCTTGTTGCCGGGGGCGTTCCGGGTCGAGGTCAACGGCTTGGCGGGATTGGGCAGCGTGGCTGGCGCGCAACGAATGCGCAATGGTTCGTGGACCACCGCCGGTACGCTTTCGGTGGCCAATACCGGGCTGCGCGACAGCATCGCCAGCCAATTGATCCTGACCTCCGGTGATGTGTTACGTCGTTATTCGCAATACAACGAAACCAGTTACGCTCAGTTTGCGGTCGCTGATGCCGCACGCTTGGGTATCCCGCGAGCGATGCTGCCGGTGGATGCGAAAACGCTCAAGCTGGCGATGCTCAAGGGTGCCAAAGAAGAGGCGTTTTCATTCAACGGCACCGGTAAATTCGACGCCGCACCGGGTGGGTATGGCGGCACTGTCGTGGCATTGTCGGCCATCCCCAACGTTGACCTGGAAATCGTCGGCGCGGATCAACCGGCTACCCCGACCTTCTCCGGCATCTCGCTGAACGCCGACAGCCTGAATGCCTTGCAGGCGACGCGGTTGATGGTTGGCCGACTGCCTTACGTGCTCTATGGCCAGGGCGGTAACTACATCAATTTCACCGGTGTCGGTGCCAGTTCGAACATTACCCTGCGCCAGGGTGCAACCCTCTCTGCCCCGGAAGTCTTCCTGGTGACCGGCAACGGCAATCTGGTGGTGGAGCAGGGGGCGATGATCAATACCATTGGCCGAGGCGCTGCATCGTTTGATGCCCGGGACGGCTTCGTTTATCAGGCGACCAACCTGCTCGCGGCCTCCAATGGCCTGCTCAACGTGCAGTTAGCGCCCAATACCCTCAGTGGTTCGATCAGCGTGGGCGGTTGCGACAGCATCTGCGCTGGGCAGACACGGCTTTATTCCGAAGGCAGCATCGTCGCGGCGACGGGCACGACCCTGGAGCTGGGCGATCAGGTGCGCTATGGCACCCGCCACCTGACCCTGGCCGTGGGTAACATCAATGTCGGCAGCAGCCAGGCACTGAACGATGCGGCGGCGCGCAACGTATTGCCCACCGGTTTGAGTTTGAGCCAGCCAGTGCTTGAACGCTTATTACAGGGTGATACCGAGTACGGCGCTCCGGCACTGGAAACCCTGGAGTTATCGGCCCGCGAAGCGCTGAATTTCTATGGCAGCGCCAGCCTCGACACCTACGATGCCCAGACCGGTCGCTCGCGGCTGAGCAACCTGATGCTCACCGCCCCCGCGATGTATGGCGCTGGTGGCGCGAACGACGTGGCGACGATTCGCACCTCCAACCTGATCTGGAACGGCGCCCAAGGCGCCCCCGGCACAGTGATCGCCGGCGGTGCCGGTACCGGCAGCGGACGCCTGGATATTCAGGCCGAGCGCATCGAGTTCGGTTATGGCGACTTTGCCCAGCCCAATTCTGTCGATAGCCTTGATCGTCTGGCGCTGGGCTTTGCCAACGTCAATCTGACGGCCAGCGAGCGCATTACCGCCAATCACAAAGGCAGCCTCGCGGTGTACCAGTCCCAAGGCGCCTTCGACGCGCAAAAGGGTTTCAGTTACAGCAGCGGCAACCTGAACATCCTCACACCGTTGATGACCGGTGAAGGCGGTTCGGTCAATCGCATCACTGCCGGCGGCGCCATTGACGTCAGCGGCAAGGCCAACGCCGCAGCGAACGCTGTCGGTCTCGGTGCTGAACTGTCATTGAGCGCCAGCCGCATCAATCTGGCGAGTGTGGTGGTATTGCCCAGCGGCAAGCTGACCCTCAACGCTACCAACGACTTGACCCTGACTGACGCCGCGCTGATCGATGTGGCCGGACGTGCCATTGTCTTCAATGACGTGACCAAGTACAGCGGCGGCGGTGAAGTCATTTTGCAGAGTCGAAACGGCAACATACTTCAGAGCGTCGGCTCGCGGATCGATCTGTCGGCACGCAATAACCGCGCCGGGCAACTCAGTGCCGTGGCATTGGGCTCGGCGGCTGGAATGGTCGACCTGCAAGGCAGCATTTTGGGCCGCAGCAGTGGTGACTACGACGCCGGTGGCACCTACATGCCGTATCAGGCCGGTGAGGTCGAAATCCAGGCTCAGCGCTTGGGTGGCACTGGTCATTTGAGTGAACAATTCGCCGCGCTCAACCAGCGTTTGAATCAGGGTGAAGTGTTTGGCTCGCGCAGTTTCCAGCTCAAGCAGGGCGACCTGGCAATCGGTAACGACCTCAAAGCCTCTAACATCACTGTGTCGCTGGATAACGGCAGCCTGTGGGTCAATGGCACGGTGGACGCCAGTGGCGAGCGGGTCGGCAGCATTCGCCTGTCGGCGAAAAACAACCTGACCCTGGGCAACGGCGCAGTGCTCGATGCTCACAGCCGCCGTCTGCGGGTGGACAGCTACGGCAAGATCATCGACTCGCCGAACCGCGCCATAGTCGACCTGACCTCCCGCGAGGGCGTATTGACTCTGGCCAGCGGTGCGCGCATCGATCTGCGTCACGGCACTGATGTCGCGGTCGGCAGTCTCCCGGGCCAGAACGATGGCCGTGCTCGCGGCACCCTGGAACTTAATGCCCGGCGCATGGGACTCAATGCTCCCGATCCGGTCTACGGGGACATCGCCATTGATGCCAGCGGCAATCTGGATATTCAGGGGGCGCGCTCCATCGCGCTGAACGCCACCTGGCAATACGACGATGCGCCGCCAGGAACTGACCCGGCGGCCAGTGGCCGACCGTATCAAGTGATCGATCAGGCTTATCTGGACGGCAAACATCAACAGAGCATCCAGTTCATCAACGCCGCGCTGGCCAACAACGACTTGATGCAGCGCAAACTGGCGGGGCTGAATAGCGCCCGTTATGCCGACGTCTTCCATCTGCGACCCGGTGTCGAAATTGTCAGTGCCACCGCCGATGGCGATCTGGTGGTGCAGGGTGATCTGGACCTGTCGGGTTATCGCTATGCCAGCGTCAATCCGCACACGCAATTGACCTCCGTTTACGGCTCCGGTGAATCTGGCAGCCTGACACTGCGCGCTGGTGGTGACCTAAGTATCTACGGCAGCATCAACGATGGCTTTGCACCGCCGCCGGATACCCAGGACGACAAGGGCTGGGTGCTGTTGCCGGGGATCGATTTTACCGGTGGCGATATCGTCGTGCCGGGCGCGGGCGTTACCCTGGCCGATGGCACCACGTTTCCGGCCGGGACGATTTTGAACTACGACGTACCGCTCAAAGGCGTGACGGTAGTCGCCGGCACTCGTTTACCGATGGCCGTGACACTCGCTCAGCCGCTGGTATTGCCGGCGGGCACGATTCTGGCGGCCGACGTGCGCGATAACGTGGGCAACCTGTTGTTCGCCGCCGGTACCTTGTTGCAGCAAAACGTGACCCTGGCCATCGATTCTCAACTGGGCGCCGGGAGTCTGTTGACCAGCACTGCGTCCTTGCAAAACTTTACCTGGCCCAAGGGGGTACCGTTGCCGAGCGTCGCGGGGGCGATAAATGCTCAGACCAATGTGTTGAGACTTATCGGCAATCTGGCACTGACCCGTGGCTCACTGATTCCGTCCGGCACCGATGTGAAACTGCCCACCGGGGTGGATTCGGTGCAGTTGCGTCCGGAAGTCGCCGGGCGACAGGGGCGCAACTGGGCCATCGCGCCGATGCTGGCCGAAGGTTCGCAATCCTGGTCGCTGCGTCTGGTGGCCGGTGCTGATACCGATGCAGCGGATAGCCGCATCGTGCAGCCGCTGCCGGTCAGCGGGGACTTGCACCTGGCCGACAGTCACTACGGCATGTTTGGCAAGGCCAAGGCTGGGGGGATGGTGTGGACCGAAGAGGGGTCGATCAACTGGGCCGGCGATACCAGTCTGGTGGGGCAACCGATCGATGAAGATGCGCTTGGTTATCCGGGACTTTGTTCCGATAACCCGACGTTCTGTAAGGCCAGCAGCGGCTTTGTCTGGACCGAAGACGGATCAATCAACTGGGTTGGCGATACCAGTCTGGCGGGCCAGCCGATTGACTTTGACGCCATTGGCTATCCCGAGCTATGCACCGACAATCCGACGTTCTGTCAGGCCAGCGGTCAGTCTGAGTACAAGCCCGGCAGCCAGCGCTGGAGCGTGATTCGCACCGGTGCAGCGGACCTTGAGCTGCTGTCGGCAGGTGATTTGAAAATGGATTCGCTGTACGGCGTCTATACCGCGGGTACATCGGCGAGCGCCACCGACGCCAATGACCCTTATAACCAGCCCAAGGCGCGGGGGGGCAATGACACGGTGCTCAATGACGCGTTCGGCGAGAATGAAAAACTGGTGGATGGCGGCACCAGCAGCCTCTACCGCGCCTGGTACCCTGAGCTTGGCGGCAACCTGACACTGAAGGTCGGCGGCAACCTGACTGGCAACAGTATGGATGTGGTGCCCTCTGGTTTTGGGCGCCCCAACACAGGTGATCTGGGTTATGACACGGTCAATGTCGGCAATTGGTTATGGCGCCAGGGCAGTGGTTCAGTCGCCACCGGCACCCAGGCACAACCGACCGCCTGGTGGATCAACTTCGGCAGTTACACCGCCAGCGCAGTGACTGGCAAGGCCGATCTGATGGTTGGCTTCACCGGTTACGGTACCCTGGGCGGTGGCGACCTGAATGTTCAGGTGGGGGGCGATGCCGGGGTGTTGAATACCCTGGCGGGCAGCACGTTCAATTCCAATATCAACCCACGTAGCCAAGGTCTGGTACTGGCAGTGGGCAGCACCGGGCGTGTGGGCGCCGATGGCAACGTGCAACTGACCGGCGGTGGCGATCTTGATCTGCGCGTCAGCGGCGCAATCAATCCGGCCAGCACCATCGTTGACGGGCATCTCAATGGCGCAGTGGTCGATCTGCGCGGTCATGCTCAACTCGACAGTGCGTCTATGGGCAGCCTCAACCTTCATTACGGCAGTGTGTTGAACGACCAGTCTCCTGGTGAAACCCGTGCCTATGACGTGTTCCGAGCGACCCGTGGTAAAGCAGCCGGCGGACTGACATTGATGCCCGGCGATGCCACGTTTGGGCTGTCGACGCTGGGTGATCTGGTGGTGCAGGATGTCGCGGATCCGGGGCGTGCACCGTTGATGAGCGGTTCGGCGTTTACCTCTGGCGCTGGCGTCCGGGGGCTGGGGCTTAGCTGGTTCACGTTGTGGACCGAGCGCACCGCCATCGATCTGTTCTCGGCGGGCGGTAACCTCACGCCTTACACCCAAGGTATGGAGACGGACCTTGCGGTGGTTTACCCCTCCATTCTTCGTGCCGTTGCGGCCAGCGGCAGTCTTTACTATGGCGAAGCCAGCAAGCTGGGGACCGGTGCTGGTGTGAGCAACCTCCGTCCTGCATTGGTACTCGCACCGTCGACGAGCGGGGAATTGCAGTTTCTGGCCGGTGACTCCATCTACGGCGGTGATCTGACCGTCACTCAATCGAGTGCATCCGGCAGTGCGATGGCCACCCCGCAACGACCGGCATTTGTCGCAACCGTCACCACAGGAATCACCCCAGCCATCGTCAGCAGCAATCTTTCCGAAACCGGCAATCGTTATAGCGCCAACTCTGATCGCTACCCACTGTTCGCCTTTGGTGCAGACAGTGCGGCCGGTGAAAGGGGCGCTAATGCCAACCCGGCGCGTTTTTACGCCGTGAACGGTGATTTGCTGGCGGTCAGCAGCGGTCGGGCGATTACCTTCACGACACCAGGTGATGCTCGTCTGGGGCAAACCTGGTACGAGGGCGGCGGGCCGGTCTGGATGATGGCCGGGCGAGACATCGTCAGCAGCGGTACCGGGTTTAGTGGTGGTCAGGGTGGCGATTCGAACGTGGGGGCTTATACCCACGCAGGCAACCTGTTCATCCACAACAACCCGAATGACATCTCCATCGCCTCCGCTGGACGCGACATCCTCTACAGCAACTTCAACGTCGCCGGTCCCGGCACGCTGGAGCTCAGCGCCGGGCGAAATCTGCTGATGGAAGACAAGGTCAGTGTGACCAGCACCGGTGGGGTGGTGCCGGGGGACTCCAGAGCCGGGGCGAGCATTGTGATGCAAGCCGGGGTTGGCGCCGGCGGGCCTGACTACGATCGCTTCATCACCCCCTATCTGTCGTCCGCGAACCTGGCTCAGACCGGTATTGGGCTCGCCAGTCAGGATGGCAAAGTCGCCAAAACCTACGAAACCGAACTGGTCAGCTGGCTGGCGGCTCGTTATGGCTTCATTGGCACCCCGGAGCAGGCGCGCAACTTCTATGCAGCCTTGCCGGCCGAGCAGCGCCGGGTGTTCGCCCGTGAGGTGTACTTCGCCGAACTCAAGGCCGGTGGCCGCGAGTACAACGAAGAGGGCGGCCTGCGTCAGGGCAGCTACGTGCGGGGTCGCGAGGCGATTGCGGCGTTGTTCCCCGAGAAGGACGTGGCCGGGAATCCGATCACTTACAAGGGCGATATCACGATGTACGGCGGTGCTGGTGTCCACACTGATTTTGGTGGTGGCATCCAGATGCTGACCCCCGGTGGTGGCCAGATTTTCGGCATCGAAGGCACGGCGCCACCGTCCACGGCGGGCGTGATCACTCAGGGTGAAGGCGATATCCAGCTCTACGCCAAGAACAGCATCCTGTTGGGCCAGAGCAGGATCATGACCACCTTCGGTGGCTCAATCATGGGCTGGTCCGCCGAAGGCGACATCAACGCCGGTCGCGGTTCGAAAACCACCGTTGTCTACACGCCGCCCAAACGTCTGTACGACACCTGGGGCAACGTGACCCTGTCGCCATCGGTGCCGAGCACCGGAGCCGGTATCGCCACGCTCAATCCGATTCCGGAAGTGGCGCCCGGCGATATCGACCTGATCGCACCGCTGGGCACCATCGATGCTGGCGAGGCGGGGATTCGGGTGTCGGGCAACGTCAACATCGCGGCATTGACGGTGGTGAACGCGGCGAACATTCAGACCCAGGGCAAGTCGACCGGTGTGCCAATGACCGCTTCGGTGAACACCGGGGCGATCACCTCTGCCAGTTCCGCGGCGTCGTCGGCCACCCAAGCGGCGGAGGACGTGGCGCGTCAGCAACAGGCCGCGTCGCGGCAGAATCAGGCGTCGGTGTTTACCGTGCAGGTGTTGAGTTTCGGCTCCGAACAATTGGCACCGACCCGCGATGGCGCGAGCCGGGCGCCGGAGGCCGGGTACAACCCGAACAGTCCGGTGCAGGTGTTGGGTGCCGGGGCTCTGGACGAATCGGCGCGGCAGCGGTTGACTGAAGAGGAGCGGGGCAGCCTTACCTTATAGAACTCTCGTTGTAATTTTGGGCGACCTTTGGGTCGCCTTTTTTTTGCTCTTGGTGTTTAGGTGTAGCTCGGCATGGGCCGGATTCCTTATTGACTACACGACCGCCATCGCGAGCAGGCTCGCTCCCACAGGATCACCGCTGTCCCTGTAGGAGCGAGGCTTGCCCGCGAAAGCCGTGTATCAGCCAACATCAATGCTGGATTTGAAACCGCCTTCGCGGGCAAGCCTCGCTCCTACGAGGGATCTGCGGCGTTCGCAAAAAGTGAATACACAAAAAAATCCCCTGTGGGAACGAGCCTGCTCGCGATGAGGCCGGTACATCCAACAGGGAAGTGACTGACAGACCACCAGCGCGGGCAAGCCCTAATGCCAGTCAGTTAAGCAATTTCAGCCGCGACGCACTCTTTGTAGCAGCTGGCGAAGCCTGCGTTCGGCTGCGAAGCAGTCGTAAAATCAGAGATCGCGGTATGTCAGGCAGACACGCAATTCCCATCTCCAGAATGAAGCTTTTGTGACAAAAGTTCGGTAGCACATCGCCATTCCGGTCATGCCTATGTGACGTGCTTGAGGGGGCCGCGAGGCCACTTTTCCAGCCGCGGGCGGGAGCCGGGAGTGAGGCAATGGGGACTATGGAACGCTACTCGAAAGTGGGCATGCAAGAACTCGATCAACGCCTGTCGAAGATCGTCGAAGCCGCGCGCAAGAAGCCGGTTTCGGTCTATCGCTACGGCGCGCCGTGGGTCTGGATCGTGTCTCAGGATGACTGGCAGGGCGCCTTGAGAGAAGTGTCCAGCTACATCCCGCCGGGCCATTCACTGGTGTTGCTGCGCCCACAAATCGACGACCTGCTCGAAGAGCACCGCGACATCCTGCACGGCCTCAATGCCGAGCCCGGCATGCTCATCGCCCCGCAAACGGTCATGCACATCCTGCTGTTGCAGTTGCTCTATTCGGTGCCCAGCGAGCAGCAACTCTACGAGCAGCTCAATTACAACTTGCTGTTCCGCTGGTTCGTCGGCCTGGACCTGAACCAGAAGGTCTGGAGCTTCAACGTATTGAGTCGCGACATCGCCACGTTGCTGAACAACCCGCGGGCGGTGCAGCTGATCCAGAAAATCATTGGCGAAGTGTTCTGCGGTGCCTTGCTGCAAATGCCTGAGTTCTCCTTGAACTTCGCGCTGCTGCACACCTGGCTGGGCAAACACGCAGCGACGTCGACAACAAGCAATTGAGTGGGCCGAACGCTGGGCAAACAGCGACGGTCATTTCGAATTCAGGGGGTGGTGTGGAGCATCTTTTCAAGTCACGGCTGGCGCTGTGGGGCTGGCTGCTGGTGGCGGCTGGCGCGCAGCCGGTATTCGCCGAAGACGCGGCAACCGCGGCGCCGACAAAACTGGTCGATGTGAACGAATACTTCGTGCGCGGTAATACCGTGCTCGACGCTCGGGCGATCGAAGAAGCGGTGTACCCGTTTCTCGGCCCGCAAAAGACTTTGAACGATATCGAAGGCGCCCGTGAAGCCTTGCAAAAGGTTTATCAGGCCCGTGGTTATCAGTCGGTGTTCGTCGAGTTGCCGGAGCAGAAAGTCGAGGACGGCATCGTTTATCTGCAGGTCAGCGAAACCAAAGTCGGCCGGGTGCGGGTGGTTGGCGCCAAGCACTATTCGCCAGTAGACATCCGCGAAGACGTGCCGGCCCTGAAGGAAGGCGAAGTGCCGGACTTCAGTAAAGTCCAGGGCGAACTGGCGCAACTCAACAAGACCCCGGGCCGGCAGGTGATGCCGCTGGTGCGTGAAGGTCAGCGCCCCGGCACCATGGACGTGGACTTGCAGGTCGAAGACCAGAACCCGTGGCAGGCCAGCGTCGGGCTGAACAACGATTACAGCGCCGACACCGAGAAACTGCGCGCCGTTACCAGCCTGGGTTACAACAACCTCTGGCAACTGGGCCACAGCATTTCGCTGACTTACTTCACCGCGCCCCAGGACACCGACAACGCCAAGGTCTGGTCCGGTTCCTACACCGCGCCGTTGAACGAGCGCTGGAGTGTGCAACTTTCCGGTTACCAGTCCGACAGCAACGTCGCGACCATCGGTGGCAGCAACGTGTTGGGCAAGGGCCACTCTTACGGAATCTCGGCGATTTACACGCTGCCGTCCAGCGGCAATTGGTCCAACTCGTTTTCGGCCGGCATCGACTTCAAGGACTTCGACGAGCGCCTGACCCTGGCCGGCGAGAGCGACAACGTGCCGCTGCAATACGCACCGTTCACCTTCGCCTACAACGGCTTTCGCTACACCGAAAACTCCCAATGGAGTCTTGGCCTGAGTCTGGTCGCCGGCACTCGCAGCCTGTTCGGTTACGGCAGCTCCGACGAAGACTTCGACTACAAACGCTACCGCGCCAGCCCCAGCTTCGCTGTGCTCAAGGGCGACACCAATTACACCTTCACCTTCGGCAACGACTGGCAGACCGCGAGCAAAGCCGCGTTCCAGTTGGCGTCCGGGCCGTTGGTTTCCAACGAGCAATTCTCGGCCGGCGGTGCGACTTCGGTGCGCGGTTATCTAGCCGCCGAGCGCACCGGTGATGACGGTTACCTGTTGTCCCAGGAGCTGCGCACGCCGTCCCTCGCCAAGTACCTGGGCAGTTACGTCCAGGAATGGCGCTTCTACGCCTTCGCCGAAGGCGCCCAGCTGTACCTGCGTGACGAGCTCCCCGATCAGGACGCCGATTACGCCCTGGCCAGTGTCGGCCTGGGCACCCGCGCGAGCTTGAGCAAATGGCTGTCCGGCAGCGTGGATTGGGGCTACCCGCTGCTCGAAGGGCCGAACACCTCGAAACAGGAATCGCGCCTGCACTTCAACCTGCAAGCGACGTTCTGAACCTACGGAGTAATTTTTCATGCAGCGCTTATTCATCGCTTTCCTGATCTGCCTGGGCTTCGTGCTCCCGGCCACCGCCCAGGCCTGGTGGCAGGACGACTGGCATTACCGCAAACAGATTTCGGTGGACACCACGCCCCAGGGCGCGGCGATCAACGAGACGCTGGGGCGCACGGCGCTGCTGGTGCGCCTGCACACCGGCAACTTCACCTTCGACGGCGTCAAGGAAGACGGCTCGGACCTGCGTTTTGTCGCTGCCGATGACAAAACCGTGTTCAACCACCAGATCGAAAGTTTCGACCCGCTGATGGGCATGGCGCTGATCTGGGTCGATGTGCCTGTCATTACCGGCGGCCAGCGGCAAGACATCTGGATGTATTACGGCAACCAGAAAGCCCCGGCCACCGGCAATGGTCAACTGACCTTCGACACGAACTTCACCGCGCTCTATCACTTCGACGGCGCCAACGGCACACCACCCAAGGACACCACCGCCTACGGCAACACCGCGCAAAGCGCCACCGGCGCGAGCATCGACGGCGTGATGGGGCGGGCATTGCAGTTTAGTGGCCAGCCATTGCTGCTGCCAGGCAGCCCATCGTTGCAACATAACGCCGGCGGCGCGTTCACCTTCAGTGCCTGGTTGCGTCTGGATCAGGCCAATGGCGAACAAGTGGTTTTGGCAAGACGGGAAGGGGTCAATAACCTCTTGCTGGGTCTGACCCAAGGCATGCCGTTCGTGGAGATCGACGGCCAGCGTGCCGTATCCACCCAACCGTTGAACCCCGGTCAATGGCAGCACCTGGCGCTGACCGCCGAGGGCAGCAAGGTCTCGCTGTACGTCAACGGCCGTGAAACCGCGAGCCTTGCGGTCGCGATGCCGGCGTTCAATTCAGTCATGGCCATCGGCGCCGATCTGCCGAGCGAAACCGCCGGCACTTACCAGCCATTCGCCGGCGCCATCGATGAACTGCGTTTGTCCAAGGTTGCCCGACCTGCCGCGCAGTTGCTGGCAGACGCCAATGCCCAGGGCGCCGAGTCGAAACTGGTGGCTTACGGCGTCGACGAAGAACAGTCGGGTTACGGCTTCGGCAGCCTCGGTTTCCTGCTCAATGCCGTGCCGATGGACGCCTGGGTGATCATCGCGGTGCTGGTGCTGATGATGTTCCAGTCGTGGGTCATCATGATCCGCAAGAACCGCATGGTCAGCCGCCTCAGCGCCGCCAACGAAGCATTCCGCGAGCAGTTCGCCAAGGTCGGTACGCGCCTGGAGATGTTCGCCGACGATCAAGACCTCGCCCAGCGTTTGCAGCACTCATCCCTGTGGCGCTTGTATCAAGTGGCGGTGAAGGAAATCCGCACCCGCCGCGAGCAGGGCGCCGACACTTCTTCGGTCTCGGCGGCGACCATCGAAGCGATCCGCTGCTCCATGGACGGCGTGCGCACCCGCGAGAATCAGGCGCTCAGTTCCAAACTCTCGACCCTGTCCAACGCCATCGCCGGCGGCCCGTACATCGGCCTGCTCGGCACGGTGCTGGGGATCATGGTGGTGTTCCTCGGCACGGCCATGGCCGGTGACGTCAACATCAACGCCATCGCCCCGGGCATGGCCGCCGCGTTGCTGGCCACGGCCATGGGCCTGTTCGTCGCGATTCCGGCGCTGTTTGGCTACAACCGGCTGATCACTCGCAACAAGGAAGTCAGCGCCGACATGCGCGTCTTCGTCGATGAGTTCATCACCCGCCTGGCGGAGATGCACGGCGAAAGCCAGTTCAGTGAATCGGCCCATCGCCGTGGCAACCACACCAACGCCTCCGTACCGGCCTGAGGAGCACTGACATGGCTAGCGTCAATACCTCCCACGACGATGACGATGATGCCGCGGTAGACAGCATCAACATCACGCCCCTGGTGGACGTGCTGATGGTGGTGCTGGTGATGTTCATCCTCACCGCCACCGCCCAGGTTTCCGGCATTCAGATCAACCTGCCCAAGGCCAGTGCCTCGGTGTCGCTGTCCGAAGCCAAGACCAAGGCGATCTCGGTCAACGATGGCGGCCAGGTGTTTCTCGATGCCTACCCGGTGACCCTGGCGGAGCTCGAAGACCGCTTGCGTATCGAGAAGGCGCAGAACCCTGACTTTCCGGTGATCGTGCGTGGCGACGCCACGGTGCAGTACCAGAAAGTCATTGAGGTGCTGGACCTGTTGCGCCGGCTTGAACTGTCCCAGGTCGGTCTCGTCACCGGCAAACCGACCCAGGGCTGACCATGACCGCACAACAACCCTTTAACCCGATACCGGTAAAACCGTCGCCCCTGCGCTTTGTAAAGTGGGGCGCCGGTCTGCTGCTGGGCGCTGTGGCCGTGTGGTTTATCTGGCAGTGGGCCAACGACATGAGCGGCGTGCGCCGGGAAGCACCGAAAGTGCCGACGATTATCCCGTTGCCGCCACCGCCACCTCCGCCGCCGGAAAAACCGCCGGAGCCGGAAACCCCCGTGGAAGAAAAAATGGTCGAGCCCGAACCGACGCCCGAGCCCGAAGAGGTCAAGCCCGAAGAAGAGGCGCCGCCATCGCCCGTCGATGACCTGGCCAACCCGATGCAAATGGACGGTGACGCCCAGTCCGGCAACGACGCCTTCAACATCGGCGCCGGCAAGGGCGGCGGCATGGCCGGTGCCGGAGGCGGGCGTTTGGGCAACGGCACGTACAGCCAGTTTCTGGCGTTCACCTTCCAGCGCTTGCTGCGGGAAAACCCGGACCTGCGCAACCTGGCTTTTTCGCTGCAGACCGACGTCTGGCTGAGCAGCGTGGGTGAGATCACCCGGGTCGAGCTGGTGAAGTCCAGCGGCAACCCGGAAGTCGACGCCCAGGTGCTCGCCGCGTTGCGCGGCGCACCCCATTTAACCGAACGGCCACCGGCCTCCATGACCTTGCCTGTGCGCTTGTCCCTGCAAGGGCGGCGTCCGGGTTAACCGAACATTTTCAGGTTTTGCCAAAAGGAGTTGTGTGCAGATGATTTCCAACGTGAATCGATTGTCCCTGGCGGTCGGCATGGTCATTGCGACCCTGGTCGGGCACGCAGTGGCAGCCCCTGCGCCCTCGGAAAACGCCACGATCAATCTGATCCGCTTGCTGGTGCAGCAAGGTGTGTTGAAGCAGGAACAGGCCGATGGCCTGATCGCTCAGGCGGAAAAAGAAGCGGTGCAGGCGCGTCAGGCCAGCACTGCGGTCGCGGCCGTCCCTGCCGGCCCGGCAGTTGCGCCCGGCGATGTGCGCGTGCAATACGTGCCGGCCGCGGTTCGCGATCAGATCCGCGACCAGGTCAAGGCTGAAGTCATGGCCACCGCCAAACAGGAAAACTGGGCCCAGCCCAACACTTTCCCGGACTGGGTCTCGCGTATCAGCTTCGACGGCGACATTCGCCTGCGAGACGAGTCGCGCTACTACTCGGGCACCAACAGCAACGAAATTGTCGACTTCGCCAAGCTCAATAACAATGGCCCGTACGACGTGAACCCCAACAGCAGCACCAGCCTGCCGCCGTTGCTCAACACCCGCGAAGACCGCGAAAATCTGTTCCGCCTGCGGGCGCGGCTGGGCATGAAAGCGGTAATCTCGCCCGAATGGACCGCCGGCATTCGCATCGGCACCGGTTCGGACAACAACCCGGTGTCCACCACCCAGACCCTCGGCGGCGGCTTCGGCAAAAAAGACATCTGGCTCGATCAGGGTTACTTGACCTGGAAACCGTCCGATGAGTTGACCCTGACCGGCGGGCGGATCGCCAATCCGTTTTTCTCCACCGACATGCTCTATTCCACCGACCTGAATTTCGACGGCGTGGCGGCGATTTTCGACCACAAGCTCAACCGTGATTGGGGTCTGTTTGGCACCGTCGGTGCGTTCCCGGTGGAGTACACCAACGACACCAGCAGCAGCAACGGTTTTGACAAGGAAGAGAGCGACAACAAGTGGCTGTACGGCGCGCAAATCGGCGCCAACTGGGCGATCAATTCCAGTAACCGCTTGAAAGGCGCGTTGGCCTACTACCGTTTCGACGACATCGAAGGCCAGCGCTCCAGCCCTTGCGAACCCTGGGCCGGCGCACCGGGCTGCGACAGCGATGGCAGTCGCTCGGCGTTCATGCAGAAGGGCAACAGCGTGTTCCTGCTGCGCGACATCACGCCGAACCCGCTCAACCCGTCCACCACGCCGCAACCGCAATTCGTCGGCCTGGCCTCGGAGTTCAATCTGCTGGACCTCAACGTTGTCTGGGACACCGACCTGCCGGAAGACTTCAAGCTGCGCAGCCAGGCCAATTACGTGCACAACCTCGGTTACGACGAAGACGAGATGCGCACGCGCTCGGCCGGGCAGATCGTCAACAACCTCGACAGCGATGGCAACATCGAAAGTGGCGCCAATGCCTGGATGGTCCAGTTCACCCTCGGCAGCGCTCTGGAGCTGAAGAAGCAGGGCGACTGGAACTTCTTCGCCGGCTACAAGTACATCCAGCCGGACGCCTTGCCGGACGGTTTCAACGACTCCTCGTTCCACTTGGGTGGCACCAACGCCAAGGGCTATTTCCTCGGCGGCAACTATGGCCTGGCGAAGAATGTGGTCGCCACCGGTCGCTGGTTGAGTTCCGAAGCGGTATACGGCGCGCCGTTCGACATCGACGTCATGCAGCTTGAGATCAACACGCGCTTCTAAGGCGCCGGGAGAGGGTTATGAACACTCGATTTTTGCTGCTGGGGCTTGGCTTATTGATTGCACAGGGGGCGAGCGCCGAAGGCATGGAAGAACGCCTGCGTACCCAGTTGCGCAGCACCACCCAGCAGCTGCAAACCCTGCAAAGCCAGCAGGCTCAGGCCAGCGCCGCGCAAGTGGCGGCCGAGAGTCAGGCCAAGGCCGCGCAGGCGCAAATCAAGCAACTGACGGCGGAACTGGCCAAGGTCAAAGGCGTGGCCGAACAACTGGCCGGCCAGCACGACAGCCTGCAAAACCAGGCCCAGGCGCAAGCGGCGGCCAGCAGCGAGCAGATCGGCAAGTTCAAGAAAGCTTACGAAGAATTGCTGGTGATGGCCCGGGGCAAAGAAGCCGAACGCGCCCGGCTCGAGACGCAACTGGCTGAACGTGACACACAAATGCAGCAATGTTCAGTCAAGAATCAACAGATGTACGGCGTGGCCAAGGAGATCCTCGCGGCCTATGAAAAGATCGACGTTGCCGAGGTGATGAAGATCCGCCAACCGTTCGCAGGCGCAGCCAGGGTCAAGTTCGAAGAGCTGGCCCAGGGCTTTGGCGACGAACTCTACAAAACGCAATTCGACGCGCCCCAGGCCGCGATCGCTCATTGAATGACAGGGAAGACTTTCACATGACTCAATTGATCAGCCACGTATCGCCACAATCCCTCACCGACGTGCTGCAAGCCGCCGGTTACCGGGTCAATCAAACCGAACAGAACGGCATCGTGCAGTTGCTCAGCGCCAGCCAGGGCATTGGTTACGCAGTGCGTTTCGGCAACCCGGCGAGCGAGCAGGGCAGCTACGTCGACTTCACCTTCAGCTGCGCCTTGCGGGTGCAGGGCGAGTTGCCGGCCGGGCTGGCGGAGCTGTGGAATGCGTCGCGACGCTTTGCCCGGTTGTCGGTGCAGGGCGAGTTTCTGGTGATGGAGATGGACATGGTGGTCGCCGCCGGGGTGAGCGACGATCACCTGCGCGGCAACCTTGAACTGTGGGATCGCTTGCTTCAGGAGTTCATCGTTTACCTGCGTGAATACAGCCAGAACGCTGCGCAGTTGCAGGCCCAGGCTGAAACCGTCGAGGCGCCCGCGCAAGAGGTGCCAGCCCTGTGAAAAAACGTACGGTAGTGGCCGGCGCAGGTGCGTTGGCCGTGCTGGTGATTGCCGTTGCGTTGGGACTGCGTCCGGGGAATGACCCGATCGCCGCTCAGCAGCCGGCGCCATCGGCGGGATTGGCAGCGAATGAGCCTGCGGTCGCGCGACTGGGTAATCAGCAGGTCGCCCCTGAAGAACTCAAAGCGCTGCTTGCCACGTTGCCGGTGGAAGCTCGCGAACAACTGCGGGCCAATCGTGGGGCGCTGGAAAGCTGGATTCGCTCGCGCCTGGCCGAAAAAGCCGTGCTCGAACAGGCCGACGCCCAAGGCTGGCGGCAGCGTCCGGAGGTCGAACGACAAACCCGCGCCGCTACCGAGCAGATCGTCTTTCGCGACTACTTGCAGTCGGTCAGTCAGGTGCCGGCCGACTACCCCAGTGCCACCGAATTGCAGCAGGCGTATGAGGCCGGCAAGGCAGGTTGGGTGACGCCGCCGATGTACCGGGTCAGCCAGATTTTCCTCGGCGTGGCCGATCCGCAGACACTCGAAAGCGTGCGCAAGCAAGCGCTCGAACTGAGCAAAAAAGCCCAGGTCGCGCCGACGGAATTTGCGGCGTTGGCGAATCAGTATTCGCAGGACCGAGCCAGCGCCGAACGGGGCGGCGACACCGGGCTGCAACCGTTGCAGCAACTGGTGCCGGAAGTCCGCGGCGCGGTGTCGCGACTCAAGGTTGGCACGGTGTCGGAGCCGGTGCAGAGCGCGGCGGGTTTCCATGTGATCAAACTCACCGAGCAGCAACCGGCCCGCACCGCAACCCTGGACGAACTGCGCGAACGCCTGACCCAAGCCTTGCGTGCCCAGCGTCAGGAACAGATCGCCAAGGCCTATCTGGAAGGGATGCTCAATACGGCGACGTTGAGTATTGATGGGGCGGTGTTGAATAAGGTTCTGGAGGAGAAACTTTAGATTGGCGGTGTGGCGCGGGACGCCTTCGCGGGCAAGCCTCGCTCCTACAAGAGCCTATCCCGTAGGAGCGAGGCTTGCCCGCGAAGGCGTCATCACACTCGCCACCGATCAACCCATCTACCCCAATCGCAACGCACGCTCAAAACCAACAAAGATCGACAGGGAGTCATCGATGTCATTCATAGAACCCACAGGACGTCAGGGTGTTGTCGAATACCGATCACCGCAGAGGGCATCCGAATCCTGGCTGGCACTCGCCGCCGGAATCGATGCCGAGGTGGCGCAATATTTTATGGTCAGCGCCCGTTGTGGCTGTTTCATGCAGGCCGCGCGCAGCCTCAATGTGCGGGCAACCTTGCTGCGCAAGCACCTGGCGCAGCTGGAAGATCAGTTGCAACGTTCGCTGTTCAAGTTCCAGGGCAGCGCGCTGACCTTGAGTCGTGACGGGCAGCAGTTGCAGGCGCAGTTGATTGCGCTGGTGCACGAGCGCAAGTTGCCGGTGATCGAACAGCCGCTGATTCGCCTGGCCGTCGCCGAGTCGATCCTGCACGACATCCTCGGCCGCGACCTGGTCTCGCTGCTGCGGCGCAACGCCAGTGTGCGCCTGGACATCATTTCCCTGGACAGTGAACTGTCCCTGCGAGCGATTAGTGCCGATGTGGTGGTATGGCTGGCGGGCACCGATTCCCCATTGCCAGGCCCCAGTTTCGCCATCAGCGAACCCCAGCGTCTGGCACGGCTGGACTATCTGCCGCACATCGCCAAAAGGTATTCACGGGTTGCGGCGCGGCCGGACAGCTTGGGTGACCTGGCCGATTTCATGCTGGTGCAATGGCAGCGCGACCGCCACGTCGGCGCTTTTGGTCCATGGAACAGTCTGGTGGAGCAGCGCCTGGCGGGGATGGTGCAGTTGCATTCCTATGAGCTGATGCTAGAGATGATCCGTTGCAGCGCCTGCATCGGTTTGTTGCCGCACTACATGAGCCAATTCGACCGGGGACTGGTGGCATTGCCCGGGCTCTTCAACCAACCAATGCAGCGCCAGGTGTGGATGGCGGTCAATGCCGACTCCACAAATGAGGTCGAGGTGCAGGGAATCGTCGAGCTGATCCACAACACCTTCAACGAGCGGCGGGAGTGGTTTGAGTAACCTGCCATCAAAATCAAAAGATCCCAGCCTTCGGCAACTCCCAGCGCGTTGTTAAAAAATCCAGGCCGACAAACACGATCACGGATGAGCCGTATGGGCGAGAGGACAGGAGAGAGGACAGGAGAGAGCGCGACGCAGATCACTGCAGTCAACCGCCGCAAAAATCCTTGGTACTACGCCAATCCAGGGAGGCAAAAAAGCTAGAAAGCGCAGTCTTTGCCAGCTCTAACATTGAACTTTGGAGCTGCCGAAGGCAGGTGCTCATCTTTGGAGGGTCATGGCGGGCCACGGGTGTGTATTGGTTCCGATTGTATGCTTGATGTATTGGCCATTGGGATATAGGGCGTAATCGGCAACGATAACTGTCCATGGATAGGCTGAGTTATCGATAGTTGTTCCTGTGTAATGGAGGGAGCCGAGCTTGGAGAAGTATTTGGTTAATAGGGTTTGGAGCATTTGAGTATTGGTGGTAAGTAGTCGTGTTCCATTGGTGTCGATCCATGCAAGAGCTGATGATGGGACCATTTGGTTAGGGCTAACAAGAATTCTCCTAACGTTGGTGCATGTGACAGCGATTGTTTTTGTTTGACCCATAGCGTCGGATATGGTGATTATGGCTTCTCCATTTCCTTCGCTTCGGATACATCCGGCACTGTCGACTGACGCGATTTCGGGCGCGCTTGTGGTAAATGAGTAGGGTAGTACGCCTCCGCCCACGGTCCGTGTTTCGGACGTGCCCGCTGGATCGTTGCCGGTCCTCAACCAACCGGCGGCTGTTAGGTCGATCGAGTAATTCAGCTGGTTCAAGAGCAGAGGTGACGTATCTACGATCAGCTCACTGATTACGGTCAAGTTGCGAACATTCGAATACACCGCCGTGTTGTGATACAGCGACTTGGCATACAACCGCCGAGCACCCAGCGGTACGGTGATGGGGTGTTCCCAGATCCGGGTTGCATTGTGGGCGGTCGCGGTTCCCTTGGACACTGCGCTAGCACCGTTGCCGTCAAAAATCTCAACCTGCAGCCCTTCGTTGGCGGTCCCTCGCAGCGTCAACGTGGAGCTGACTGTCACGCCCGCTTGAAGCACTTCATTGCCAGCAGAATCCAATACGTTGTCCAGCGTCGGCACCGCCAACTCCACCGCTTTGATGGTGTACACCCGGTCCGGAAAGACCACCGCATTCGCTTCGACATTGCTCTTGTCCAGCGCCACTTTGTATTTGATCGTCAGCGTCGTGCCGTGCCCCAATTGCTTGAGGTAGCTGTTGACCAGCCCCTCGGGCCAAAAGCCTTGATTGATCCACGTGGCATTGACCTGGTACGGCAGCCCTGACCAAATCGCCAGGTCATGTACCGAACCGTCTGACTTTTTCCCCTCCAGCCGCAGCCAGCACGGTTGGCCTGCTTCAATCAATGTGTGCAGCAACGCATGAATGGTCGCGTTGTTTGTACCCAGCGCCAATACATCCAGATAGTTATTGGCATCGGCTTCCACAATCTTCGGTGGGGTCAATGCTGTTTCCGGCAGTGTCAAAATGTTCAACAGCAAAGGTGGTGATTCGGTGGCGATTCCGTTGCGCTCGAACACATAGGTTACGGTTACTTGTTGTCCCAGGCTGTACGCCAATACCGAGCGTGGCACCGCAATCTCCAGTCCAGCGCTGACCAGTCGCGGCGGGCTGGTGTAGGAACCCGCCGCTACGTCCGTGGCGCCTTTCCACTTCACCCATAACTTGTCGCTTGAAAGTAATGGGCCCTGCGGCACTATTACCCGGACTTCCGAATTGACGGGACTGAATTGATTGCCGTTCATGCCCCGCACGGTGGGTGCCAGCAAGGTCAGACGACCGAGGTGAATATCCAGACGCTTTTCGGGTGACCTGACGACGTTGCCCAACTGGTCGAACACTTTGAATTCCACCACTGCACTCGGATTGTCACCGGCTCTTTGAAAGGCATCGGTAAACAGCGTGTGGGTGATCGGTGTCGGCGCGTCGGGCACATCGAAGCGAAATGTCGCATCTCCCACAGAAAATTCGATTCGGTCAAAATTGCGTCGGTTGTTATAAGTGAACCCGAAGGGCACACCCCGCGCCGCACGCTCCGGCCCGACCCCGTCCTGAATCACGTCCGGCGGGATCTCCACATCCAGCGTATCGGGAAGGCGCAGGTGGTACAGAAGCCGCAAATCCCGGGATTGTTCAACGTTGCCGCTTACACGGATGACCTTGTAATACAGGCCATTAACGCCTTGATCCAACCACCCGTGAGGCAAGTACAAACGGATGCGCAATTGCTCTTCACCTGGCGCAACGGTTTTGCCGGTAATGGGTGTGGGGTGACCTTGTTTGTAAAGATCGACGCGGTCATCGGCCGCCATGATCCAGGAGGCGAGCTGAAGCTCTGTCCACGGATCGATCAGAAGTTCGAGGCCTTGTGGCTGGCCATCGTAAAGCACCTTGGGAATCCCGCCATCGGCGATGCCATCCGGTTTCACCGGCCTCACCCCGCCCTGGATGATGATTGGATACAACGCAAACAATTGGTTAAACGCCGAAGACTGGATATCCATGAGGTGCTCCTGGAGCGGCTGGGCTTTGCCCAATCGGGCAAGGCACATCTCACACCAGGGAGCAGAAATGCGCACCTGTCAGATCTGACAGGTGCGGGTGGTTTTGCGACGAGCGGTCGGGTCGTGGTCAGAGGTTGCGCTGCGCTTCCATCCAATCATGCAGGACTCTGATGATCGCTATCCCATACACAGTGATTCGAAAATAGATCATGTGCCGCTCCACGCTACAGCGTCGATAACCGGGACGGACAGCGTCGCAGGCTGGCGCTGTTTTCGGGCGCAGAGCTAACTGCTCAAATGCTGTGGTAATGATGTCGATGTAACGATTGGCCTGATCCAGACCCCATTGTTGCGCCGTGTAACTCCAGATCGCCTCAAGGTCGCCCTCAGCGGCGGGGGTAAGACGATATTCAGCCATGCGCGGTCAACATTCTCTTTTTGAACGCCTCGGGATCGAACGGGCGAGGTTTTCCACTGGATTCACCTTCCCGCAGGGCGGCGCGAATGGTTTCCAGCTCGGCGTTTCGCTCCTGTTCACGGCGGATCAAATCGCGGATGTATTCGCTGTCGTTGGTGTAATGACCTGCTTCTATCTGGGCTTTAATCCAGTGGTCTTGCTGGTCGGTGACGGTAATGGTTTTGCGTACGGTTCCCATGATTGGGCCTCCGGATAGGTGGGCGCGTGCTCGCAAGCTATCATACTATTGGTGCGTTAACGAGCATTGAGCCCGTTGAACGCAGGCACTAGCCCCGGCACCTTTAAAAGCAAAAGATCGCAGCCTTCGGCGACAAATCCCATGTAGGAACTGCCGAAGGCTGCGATCTTTTGATCTTGCTCTTATCAGGCGCGCAAACGAATCTGCCGCCCCAACACATCCATCACATCACACCCATCACGCAATAACATCGCCGCCGCATGGGCCAGTTGCTGCACATCGGCACCTTTGGCGGACGAGATATCCAGACTGGCGAGACTCTCCATCATCTGCGTCACCGCCAGAAAGCGACTGGCTGCGCTGCTGTGCAAGACGTCCAGCGGTGCTTCGGTGGAGACCAGCAATACCGGCATGTTGTCTTCGTTGTGGGTCATCGAGATGTGCGAACTCATGCCTCACCTCCGGCCTGAGCCGCGTGCAACCCATCGACCGATGCCTGCACCAACGCGCGAGCAGTGCTGAGCATTTGTTGGCTGGCCCATCGCAAAGAACCGCTGTGCTCCGGGCGAGTGGCGGTGGGGGCTTGATGGGCGAGGGCTTCGGCGCAGCTGAGGTAGACCGAGGCGTGCTCCAGGGCGTCGAGTAACGGGATGCCGGGTTGTACGGCGAAGAGGTGATGGTCGACGTGGTCGCAGCGGGCGAAGGGGGTGGATTTTGTGGTTGGGTCCGTCATGGTTGTAGCTCCGTGAGATTCAAAAGAGCCGCCACAAAAAAACGCCGTCAAACGAAATTGGGTGGCAACTGTGCGTGGGTTGACGGACCGGCTCTCACGAACACCGGCGCACCCGAAGGTGCCCCGCGCACAGTCGCCATAAAGAAATGCAGCGGGCACAAAAGTGCTCGAGCAGAGAAAGGCTATGCGCGTCGTAAGAAAAATACAGGCCGTCAAACCCGATCACGAATGAGTCGTGACAGGCGCGAGGATAGGGAGTGAGGGCAGGGCCGTCAACCGGCGAAGCGCTGCTTTGCATGTAGGTCTGTGCCGGTATGAATTCCATTCGTTCATAACCTCAACAAACCACCCCAACCTCGTAGGAGCTGCCGAAGGCTGCGATCTTTTGATCTTGTGTTTTCCAGGTACAGCAAAAGCAAAGTCAAAAGATCGCAGCCTTCGGCAGCTCCTACAGTAAGGATGCATTCGCCGGATCTGGCAGAGGAAGGGTGCGGCGGTTTAGAGTGACCGGCCACACATCGATCCAGGAAGGATCCGTCATGCCCGACCACAACCCCGCCATTCACCTCGAACGCTTCGCCGAACATCACATCGAGGGCGTCACCGCGCTCTACAACGACCCGGCCGTGGCCCGGCAGGTGTTGCAAATGCCGTTTCAGTCCACCGAGGTCTGGCGCCAACGCCTGATGGCGGACAACGAGCGGGCGGTGAAACTGGTGGCGCTGCATCAGGGAACGGTCATTGGCAACATTGGCCTGGAACAGTTTTCGCGGATCCGCCGCAGCCATGCCGGCAGCCTCGGCATGGGTGTCGCCGTGGCGTGGCAGGGCAAGGGCGTCGGTTCGAAATTGCTGGCAGCAGCGCTCGATGTCGCTGATAACTGGATGAACCTGCAACGGGTCGAGCTTTCGGTGTACGCCGACAATGAAGCGGCCATCGGCCTGTACCAGAAATTTGGTTTCGAAACCGAAGGCCTGTTTCGCGATTACGCCGTGCGTGACGGTCGGCTGGTCGATACCTTGGCCATGGCGCGCCTGCGTCGCACGCCCGAGGCCCAACGCCGGTAAGCCAAGAAATATGAGCGATGAAAATCCTGTAGGAGCGAGGCTTGCCCGCGAAGAATGCACCGTGGTTTTTCAGGCATTACGCGTCATCGTTCTTCGCGGGCAAGCCTCGCTCCTACAGGTCAGTCATCCAACGCGAACGCTACCGCCGCCTGCGCATGCAGTTCGGTGGTGTCGAGCAAGGGCAGGGCGCTGTGCTCGGGTTTGATCAGCAGGCCGATTTCGGTACAGCCGAGGATGATCGCCTGGGCGCCGCGCTCGGTCAGGGATTCGATCACACGTTGATAGACCTGGCGTGAGGCCTCGCTGATCACCCCGACGCACAGCTCGTCATAGATGATCCGGTGCACGGCCTGGCGCTGCTCGGCATCCGGCACCAGCACTGTAAGGCCCTTGGCCGTCAGACGTGCCTTGATAAAGTCCTGCTCCATGGTGAAGGCAGTCCCCAGCAAACCCACTCGCAGCGCACCGGCGTCCAGTGCCGCCTGACCCGCAGGATCGGCAATGTGCAGAAACGGAATATCGACGGCTGCCTGAATTTGCCCGGCCACCTTGTGCATGGTGTTGGTACACAGCACCACGCACTCAGCGCCGCCGGCTTCGAGCCTGCGCGCGGCATCCACCAGAATCGCCGCCGCGTCGTCCCAGCGCCCCGCATGCTGGGCCTGTTCGACAGGGCCGAAGTCGACGCTGTACATCAGCAACTTCGCCGAACGCAACGGCCCGAGGCGATCGCGCACCTGCTGGTTGATGAGACGGTAATACTCGACGCTGGACTCCCAGCTCATGCCGCCGATAAGGCCGATGGTGCGCATTGGATTTCCTCAGGTTTTGGCCTGTGTCGATAGGCCAGGCCTGAAGGGAGTTTCCGTTTGTCCAATGGCGGATACCAGCGAAATTCAACTGTACTGCTCATCTTTCGGTGAAGTGTCATGGTGCCTTTTTATCTACCGAGCCTCTGTAGCCGTTCGCACCTTTTCTGTACGCGAGCGGTCGGCATCTGCCATGCTCAAAGTCCGCAGCAACGCTTCAACCAAAGGAACACCGCAATGGACGACGTACAGCAACTGGGCGAGATGCTTCGCCACTATGCAGATACCGAAGCGCACAAGAAGCAACTGTTTGAGTCGCAATCGGCCGTGTGGGCGACGCGCATTGGTGAGTTGTTCGATCAGATCCAGCAATGGCTGGCACCCGTTCTGGCGCCGAATCTGTTGGAAGTGAGCCGCGAGGCGTATGTCGCGTCGGGGCCGAGCGTGCCGCTCGAGACGTCGCCGTTCAAGACCGAGAAACTGTCTATTGTGATTGCCGGCAAACCAGTGGAGTTCGTGCCGGACGTGATGGGCGCGGGTGGGCAGATTTCCCTGTCAGTGATGGGCTTGACCGCCGCGCGTTATGGCAGCATTTCGCTGGTGTGCCTGCCACCGTCCAGCAATTGGCAGTGGCGCAAGACCAATGGCTTGAAAGACCCGGACACCTTTGCCTTCGATGCGAATTTCCTGGCGCAGCAGTTGCAGAGCCTGATTCCCCGCGAGCGCGGCTGAACACGGAGTAATCGACACCAACCCTGTGGGAGCGGGCAAGCCCTAATGCCAGTCAGTTAAGCAATTTCAGCCGCAACGCACTCTTTGTAGCAGCTGGCGAAGCCTGCGTTCGGCTGCGAAGCAGTCGTAAAATCAGAGATCGCGGTATGT
>NZ_JAMYDU010000031.1 GCF_024138395.1 Pseudomonas mandelii | reverse complement strand
ACTCGACAGGATTCGAACCTGTGACCGCTCGGTTCGTAGCCGAGTACTCTATCCAGCTGAGCTACGAGTGCATTTGTGTTTTTATACCAGATCACAACTGGTTGAAGCCAAGTTATTCACATTACTGCAAACAACTCTTAAATGGTGCACTCGACAGGATTCGAACCTGTGACCGCTCGGTTCGTAGCCGAGTACTCTATCCAGCTGAGCTACGAGTGCATTTGTTGCCGCGCATTATAGGCCATTGAATCTTTTTGTAAAGCACTTTTTCTAGTAATTTCAACAACTTACCGAAGAAGCCAGATTACAACGTACTACGCAAATAATGGCGGAGAACGGGGGATTCGAACCCCCGACACCCTTTTGAGGTGTACTCCCTTAGCAGGGGAGCGCCTTCGGCCACTCGGCCAGCTCTCCGCAACACGGGGCGTATCTTAACCAACCTTTTCCCCGTTTGCAAACATAAAAAACGATAAAAATTAATGGCTTGGTTCTTCGTCCTTCTCTTTCTTTATACGCAGGTAAATTTCCTCACGATGCACAGCAACCTCTTTCGGGGCGTTGACACCGATACGCACTTGATTTCCTTTAACGCCGAGCACGGTCACAGTGATTTCGCCATCACCAATAATCAGGCTTTCTGCGCACCGACGAGTCAGAATCAGCATACCTATCTCCTCACGCATTTCATTTCAGGGACAACAGTCTGCAAAAAAAAGGCATTCGACCTACAACCAGAACGGTCGCAGCCCTACATGCCTGAGTATTGACTAGCGCGAGCAAAAGAACAGTTTTGGTACGCGCCATTCAAAAAAACGAAGGGCGCGGTCAGACCGCGCCCTTGGGGAAACGCATTACTCGCCCTGTCGGACCGGCGCATCCAGTTCGAACGCCGTGTGCAGCGCGCGCACAGCCAGTTCCAGATACTTCTCTTCGATCACCACGGACACCTTGATTTCCGAAGTCGAGATCATCTGAATGTTGATGCTCTCTTTCGCCAGGGATTCGAACATACGGCTGGCCACGCCTGCGTGGGAGCGCATGCCGACGCCGACGATCGAGACCTTGGCAATCTTGGTGTCGCCAATGACTTCCCGGGCACCGATCTCGCGAGCAGTGTTTTCCAGCACGGTTTGCGCAGCCTGGAAGTCGTTGCGGTGCACGGTGAAGGTGAAGTCGGTGGTGTTATCGTGCGCAACGTTCTGCACGATCATGTCGACTTCGATGTTCGCGGCACTGATCGGGCCGAGAATCTTGAACGCCACGCCCGGGGTGTCTGGCACGCCACGGATGGTCAGCTTGGCTTCATCGCGGTTGAAAGCGATGCCGGAAATGATCGGCTGTTCCATGGTTTCCTCTTCATCAATAGTAATGAGGGTGCCCGGACCCTCCTTGAAGCTGTGCAGTACGCGCAGCGGAACGTTGTACTTGCCGGCGAATTCCACCGCACGGATCTGCAACACCTTGGAACCGAGGCTGGCCATTTCCAGCATCTCTTCAAAGGTGATCTTGTCCAGGCGCTGAGCCACGGACACCACACGCGGGTCGGTGGTGTAGACGCCGTCGACGTCGGTGTAGATCTGGCATTCGTCAGCCTTCAAGGCTGCCGCCAGCGCCACGCCGGTGGTGTCGGAACCGCCACGACCGAGGGTGGTGATATTGCCGTGCTCGTCGACGCCCTGGAAACCGGCGACAACCACCACACGACCGGCCTTCAGGTCGCCGCGAATCTTCTGGTCATCAATCTGCAAGATACGCGCTTTATTGTGCGCGCTATCCGTCAGAATCCGTACCTGATTGCCGGTGTACGACACCGCTGGCACGCCGCGCTTGATCAGCGCCATGGCCAACAGCGCAATCGTCACCTGCTCACCGGTGGATACGATCACATCCAGCTCACGAGGAACCGGCTGGCCGTCGCCACTGATTTGCTTGGCCAGATCGATCAGACGGTTGGTTTCGCCGCTCATTGCAGACAGCACAACCACCAGGTCATCGCCCGCATCGCGGAATTTCTTAACCTTGTCGGCGACCTGCTCGATTCTCTCGACAGTGCCGACTGAGGTGCCTCCAAATTTCTGTACGATCAAAGCCATTTCAAAGCCGCCTCTGCCCATGAAGGGCGCCCAATAATCACTCAAACAGCGTTCTGGCCCGCCACTAGACCGCGGGCCAGGCACACGGCCTTATAAACCCTGCTCTACAAATGGAACCGTCAGGGCCAATGCAGCATCCAGTGCGCCAGCGTCAATACCACCGCCCTGCGCCATGTCTGGACGACCACCGCCCTTCCCGCCCACTGCCGCAGCAGCCTGTTTCATCAAATCACCGGCTTTGAGTTGGCCAGTCAGGTCTTTGGTCACGCCTGCAACCAGGACGACCTTTTCCTCATGGACACTGCCGAGCAGGATCACTGCGCGGCCGAGTTTGTTTTTCAGTTGATCGACCAGCGCCAGCAGCGCCTTGCCATCCTGACCGTCCAGACGCACGGCCAGCACTTTCACGCCTTTGACGTCCAGGGCAGAAGCCGACAGATCGTCGCCCGCCGCGCTGGCCGCCTTGGCCTGCAACTGCTCGAGTTGCTTCTCCAGCAGACGGTTGCGCTCCAGCACAGCCGACAGCTTGTCGATCAGGTTATCGCGGCTGCCCTTGACCAGGTTGGCCGCTTCCTTGAGTTGTTCTTCAGCCGCATTCAAGTAGGCCAGCGCTGCTGCGCCGGTCACTGCCTCGATACGACGCACACCGGAGGCCACGCCGCCTTCGCTGATGATTTTCAGCAGGCCGATGTCGCCGGTACGGGTGGCGTGAATACCACCGCACAGCTCGACGGAGAAATCGCCGCCCATGCTCAGCACGCGAACACTGTCGCCGTACTTCTCGCCGAACAGCGCCATGGCGCCTTTTTGCTTGGCGGTTTCAATGTCGGTTTCTTCGGTTTCAACCAGGGAATTCTTGCGAATCTCAGCGTTGACGATGTCTTCCAGCGCCTTCAACTGCTCAGGCTTGATCGCCTCGAAGTGGCTGAAGTCAAAGCGCAGGCGCTGACTGTCGACCAACGAGCCTTTCTGCTGAACGTGCTCGCCCAGCACCTGGCGCAATGCAGCGTGCAACAAGTGAGTGGCAGAGTGGTTCAGCGAAGTCGCGTGACGCACTTCGGCATCGACATGAGTCTCGACCGGAGCACCCACGATCAGGCTGCCCGACGCCAACACACCGTGATGCAGGAACGCGCCGCCGGTCTTGGTGGTGTCGCGCACGTCAAAGCGCGAAGCACCGGCCTGCAGGAAGCCGCAGTCACCAATCTGACCGCCCGATTCAGCATAAAACGGGGTCTGATTGAGAACGACCACGCCCTCTTCGCCTTCACTTAATACGTCGACCGATTGCCCTTCTTTATAGAGCGCTACAACTTTGGCCGCGCCCTTGGTGGCGTAGTAACCGGTGAACTCGGTGGCCACATCAACCTTGACCAGGCTGTTGTAGTCCATGCCGAAGGAACTGGCGGAGCGAGCACGGACGCGCTGGGCTTCCATTTCGCGCTCGAAGCCTTCCTCGTCGATGGTCAGGCTGCGCTCACGCGCGATGTCGCCGGTCAGGTCCATCGGGAAGCCGTAAGTGTCGTAAAGCTTGAACACCACATCGCCCGGCACCACGTCGCCTTTGAGTTCGGCCAGATCCTGCTCGAGGATCTTCAGGCCTTGCTCCAGGGTCTTGGCGAATTGCTCTTCTTCGGCTTTCAGGACGCGCTCGATGTGCGCCTGTTGGGATTTCAGCTCTGGGAACGCTTCGCCCATCTCGGCGACCAGTGCCGCAACGATCTGATAGAAGAAGCTGCCCTTGGCGCCCAGTTTGTTGCCGTGACGGCAAGCGCGACGAATGATCCGGCGCAGCACATAACCGCGACCTTCGTTGGACGGCAGCACGCCATCGGCAACCAGGAAGCCGCACGAGCGAATGTGGTCAGCCACGACTTTCAGCGAAGCCTGAGCGTCGTTGGTGCAACCGATGGCCTTGGCCGATGCGGTCAGCAGGCTCTGGAACAGGTCGATTTCATAGTTCGAGTGAACGTGCTGCAGCACGGCACTGATCCGCTCCAGGCCCATGCCGGTGTCCACCGACGGCGCTGGCAACGGGTGCAACACGCCATCGGCGGTGCGGTTGAACTGCATGAACACGTTGTTCCAGATCTCGATGTAACGGTCGCCGTCTTCTTCCGGCGAGCCCGGTGGGCCACCCCAGATGTCGGCGCCGTGATCATAGAAAATCTCGGTGCAAGGACCGCACGGGCCGGTATCGCCCATGGTCCAGAAGTTGTCGGAAGCGTACGGCGCGCCCTTGTTGTCGCCGATGCGAACCATGTGCTCGGCTGGCACGCCGATGTCTTTGGTCCAGATGTCGTACGCCTCGTCATCGCTGGCGTAGACAGTAACCCAGAGCTTTTCTTTCGGCAGGTTCAGCCACTTCTCGGAGGTCAGGAAGTTCCAGGCGTAGGTGATGGCGTCACGCTTGAAATAATCACCGAAGCTGAAGTTACCCAGCATTTCGAAGAAGGTGTGGTGACGGGCGGTATAACCGACGTTTTCCAGATCGTTGTGCTTGCCGCCGGCGCGCACGCATTTCTGGCTGCTTACAGCGCGAGTGTACGCGCGCTTTTCCTGGCCCAGAAAGCAGTCCTTGAACTGGTTCATCCCCGCGTTAGTGAACAGCAGGGTTGGGTCGTTGCCCGGAATCAAAGAGCTGGAGGCTACACGGGTGTGGCCTTGCTCTTCGAAGAAGCGAAGGAAGGCTTCACGGATTTCTGCGCTTTTCATTAGGTTCTTCCACGGAGGCTGCGGCCAAAGGCCTGTGCGAAACGTCAACAGACGAAGCGACGGCAAAGGGCCGCATTATATCGGCGTTAGTGACTAGGTACAGCGTGTTTGTACGTTACAAACAGTCAATTGGACGGCTAACACGGTCAGTTGTGAGAAAAGTCGGCAAATGTGGCGACCACTTGCTCGATTTGCGCACGGCTGACGTCCATGTGCGTGACCATTCGCAGACGACCGGCAGCGCTGAGCTTGATCCCGCGTGTCGCGGCAAAGGCCTTGAGCGCTTCGGCCTTGTCGCCCATCTGCACGTAAACCATATTGGTCTGCACCGGCTCGACCTCATAACCCGCCACGCGCAGACCTTCGGCCAGCCATTGTGCGTTGGCATGGTCATCGGCCAAGCGCTGAATATTGTTATCCAGCGCATAAAGCCCGGCCGCGGCGAGAATTCCGGCCTGGCGCATGCCGCCGCCGACCATCTTGCGCAGACGCCGCGCCTTGGCAATCAACTCGGCCGAGCCGCACAGCACCGAACCGATCGGCGCGCCCAGGCCTTTGGACAGGCAAACCGAAACCGAATCGAAATGCTGAGTGATCTCCCGGGCATCGACACCCAGCTTGACTGCCGCGTTGTAGAGGCGAGCGCCATCCAGATGCAGCGCCAGGCCGTTTTCACGTGTAAAACGACGAGCCTGGGCCAGGTACTCCAGCGGCAGAACCTTGCCCTGCATGGTGTTTTCCAGCGCCAGCAAACGAGTGCGGGCGAAGTGGAAGTCATCCGGTTTGATCGCGGCGGCGACCTGCGCCAAGTCCAGCGAACCATCGGCCTGGACTTCCAGCGGCTGTGGCTGGATCGAGCCGAGCACTGCCGCGCCGCCACCTTCGTACTTATAGGTGTGGGCCTGTTGCCCGACAATGTATTCGTCACCGCGATCGCAGTGGGCCATCAAGCCCAGCAAGTTGCTCATGGTGCCTGTCGGCACGAACAGTGCCTGGGCAAAACCCAGTCGTTTTGCCAGTTCCGCTTCCAGTCGGTTGACCGTCGGATCTTCGCCATAAACGTCGTCACCGGTGGCCGCATTGGCCATCGCGTCGAGCATCCCTGCGGTCGGTTGGGTGACGGTGTCGCTGCGAAGATCGATAACGCTCATGAATCTGGCCTCGGTAAGCAGGGAAATTCCCTTTGGGAATGGAATTACTGCGGTCATGTCGGCGAATAATCAAGCCTTGTTCCAGGAAAAGACTGGTTATGCCAACGGAAAAGTCGATAACAATCATCAGATAGCAGCAATGCACAGGTAAGAAATATGTGTTAAAAACGCTTCGCCGCCAAACAATCTGGCGGCAAAACGTTCTCAGGGCGGGGTGTAACTCCCCACCGGCGGTAATTGCGCGCAATGCGCATAGCCCGCGAGCGCTTGGCGACAGGCACGGCAATGGCCGTGATGACGGCAAGGTCAGCAGACCCGGTGTGATCCCGGGGCCGACGGTCATAGTCCGGATGAAGAGAGAACGGGATTGGCGCCGCCTAGGCTCTGTACCAAAGCGCCGTCCGCAAGCACTTGTGCCTGCGTACCCTTAAATCCCATTCGATTCATAACGCCCTGTTTTTCACACAAACAGGAGTCAGAACATGCAACCCACCGCAATCGATAGCAAAAGCAAAAACCATCAGGGCGAGCGCGTCGCGTTCATCCAGGCCTGCTGGCACAAGGAAATCGTCGATCAGAGCCGTAAAGGCTTCGTCGCCGAAATGATTGCTCAGGGTTATCAGGAGTCGGACATCGATTTCTTCGAAGTCGGCGGCGCCTTTGAAATTCCGCTACACGCCAAACTGCTGGCCAAGTCCGGCCGTTATGCCGGCATCGTCGCGGCGGGCCTGGTGGTCGACGGCGGCATCTATCGCCACGAATTCGTCGCTCAGTCGGTGATCAGCGGCCTGATGCAGGTTCAGCTGGAAACTGAAGTACCGGTGTTCTCGGTGGTTTTGACCCCACACCACTTCCATGCCGGCGAAGAGCATCAGAAATTCTTCTTCGAGCATTTCGTGCATAAAGGTCAGGAAGCGGCGAAGACTTGCGCGGATACACTGCACAAAATGCGTGCGTTGCGTCGCAGCGAACCCCGCGCGGTAGCGGTCTAAACACAAAACCTGTGGGAGCGGGCTTGCCCGCGATAGCGGTGTGTCAGTCACCCTAGTTATCGACTGACAGTCCGTTATCGCGGGCAAGCCCGCTCCCACAAGGATTTATGTCGGGCCAGAGATCAGGGTCAGGCGAGGTTTTTGTCGGTGGTCGGCACGATCAGGATGCCGGCGCGCAGGCCGTTCTTGACCTTGGGGTTCGGGAAGATGATCCGGGCGCCCTTCTCTTCGATGACCCAGCGGGTATTGGCGATATCCTCGGCCAGCACATAACCCACTTTCAACTCCGAAAAGTTTTCAATATCTGCCGGCAGGTTCAGGCGGAAGTTATCGCTGTGCTTGATGATTTCCCGTGCGACGCTGAATAACTGCAAGCCATCCAGCCCTTCGTCGGTGATTGGCGGCTCGGTGCCTTCGATGATCTGCTTCAGGCGGGTTTCAAGAAGGTCGACGTTGACCCCATCGTTCTGCCCGAACGGCCGGGCTTTGCCCAGCTCCAGGGTGAAGGACTCGGCATCGAGCTTGTCGTAGGTGTAGGAGCTGAAGACGATGGAAGGCTTGTTCTGCAGCAGCACCGCTTCCATGCCGGCGGCGCGCAGGCGAGCCAGCTCCAGGCGTGAATGCTGACGGCCTTCTTTCCAGGGGTACAACGCGAACTGCTCGATTTTCGAGCCACGGATCGCCGTGTGCAGGTCGTAATGCAGGCGATTGCGATCCGGCAGGCTGAAAAAAGTCGCCGCCAGCCGCTCCAGCTCACAAGCGCGTAACGCCTCGGAACCGCTCGTTTGTTCGTGACGGCCGTTGAACAGCCGATTGACGTCCTGCTCGATAAAACGCTCACCGCGGCGGATAGCCTCGGGGTTGCCGAACAGAAACAGAATACGTGCGCACGGCTTCAAATCACCGCGGGCGATGTCATGCAACAGGCGATCGAGCAGCTCGATCGGCGCTGTTTCGTTGCCATGGATGCCAGCCGATAGCAGCAGGTCCAGGCCATTGTCGCGAGCCTCAGGTGGCCGGACTTCCAGCGCACCTTCGCTCAACCAGCGCATCCGCACGCCTTCGACAGTCAGTTGAGTCTTCTCCGCCGGTTCGCGGCCGGCGAGGGTCAGTTCAAGCAGTTTGCCGAGGGCGAGCATAGAGCGGTTTCCTTAGTGGTCGTGATTGCAATCCGGGCCGTGCACGTGGTCCTCATCATCACCAACGTCGGCCGGTTCCATCTCCAGTTGCAGACTTACCAGATTAGTCGCCAATGGGCGCAGCAGCAGGTTTGCGTATTCAGCGTCACCTTCTTCGACGTCTACGCCGATCAGCAACTGGCCGCGGCCGTCCTGCTGGATCCACAGCTCTTTGCCTTGCCACATGACCGCGACGCGGGTGCAGGAAGTTTCCAGTTGCGTGCCGTCGGTGTCTTCAAGGATCAGCTGCAGGGTATCGCTCATGTTTTACGCTCTCGTCTGGAGATAGCGCGGCGCATTCAATTCATGCGCCGACGTTCAATTGATCTGGAATGGATAAACCGCGCCCAGTTTAAGGATTTGCGTCAGTTCATCCAGTGCCGTCCGGCACTCAAGCAGCAATTGCGGGTCCGCGAGATCGTTTTCGGTCATGCGGTCGCGGTAGTGCTTGTCGACCCATTCGGTCAATGTGCCGTACAACGGTGCCGTCATGATAACCCCCTGGTTGACGGCCGCCAGTTCGGTTTCGTTGAGTGCGACGCGTAACCGCAGGCAAGCCGGGCCACCGCCGTTTTGCATGCTCTGCTTGAGATCGAAAACTTTTACTTCGCGGATCAGGCCGCCAGAGCTGGTCAGGCCTTGCAGGTACTGCCAGACACGCTCGTTGCCACGGCATTCTTCCGGCACGATCAACAGCATGGAGCCATCAGGACGCGACAGCAGCTGGCTATTGAACAGGTAGGAACGAACGGCGTCTTCTACAGTAACCGCAGAACGCGGTACGCAGATCGACTGAAATTTCCCACCGACTTTTGCGAGTTTGCCGTGCAGTTCAGCGAGCATCTGCTCGGTGTCGAGGAAGGCGTCCTCGTGATAGAACAACACTTCGCCGTTACCCACCGCGATTACGTCATTGTGGAACACACCCTGATCGATCACCGAAGGGTTCTGCTGGGCATAGACCACGCCGTCATCGCTCAGACCGTGCAGACGCGCGACGGCCTGTGACGCTTCAAGAGTCTGGCGTGCCGGGTACTTCTGCGGATTCGGGTAACGGGTGTCGAATGCGCTGCGGCCGAACACGAAAAACTCGACGCCGGCTTCACCGTATTCACGGCAGAAACGGGTGTGGTTGGCCGCGCCTTCGTCACCGAACTGCGCCACGGCCGGCAACGCGGCGTGGTGAGCGAAGTGTTTCTGATCGGCGAACATCGCCCCCAGTACGCGACTGGTGGTCGGGTGTTCGATGCTGCGGTGGTATTTGCAGTTCAGATTGGCAGCGGTGAAATGCACGCGGCCATCCGCGGTGTCGGCGCTCGGGCTGACCGTGGCGGCATTGGCCACCCACATGCTCGACGCCGAGCAATTGGCAACCAGCAGCGGCATGGCCTCTTTGGCGGCGCGCTCGATCACTTGAGCATCGCTACCGCTGAAACCCAGGCGGCGCAGCGCGGCTACGTCCGGACGTTCTTGTGGCGCCAAAACGCCTTGCTGAAAGCCCATTTCCATCAGTGCTTTCATCTTCGCCAGGCCTTGCAGCGCGGCTTCCTTCGGGTTCGAAGACTGCTGGCTGTTGCTCTGGGACGCGACATTGCCGTAGGACAGGCCGCCGTAGTTATGGGTCGGCCCCACTAGACCGTCAAAATTGACTTCATAGGATTTCATCAGCGAGGCTCCACGAGAATCTGTTTTTTTAGGCATCAGTAACTATTCTTTGAGACCGCATCGCGGCCTTCGCGGGCAAGCCTCGCTCCTACAGGTTTGTGGTGCGCGCCGATCACGTGAACGACACAAAACCTGTGGGAGCGGGCTTGCCCGCGATTGGGCATCACGCCATCTTCACGCCAGGCGTCAAAGCTGCAGGCAAGGTCAGGCTCGGGGTTTCCAGCGAGGCCACCGGGTACGCGCAGTAATCTGCAGCGTAGTAGGCGCTGGCGCGATGGTTACCCGAGGCACCGACACCGCCGAATGGTGCGCTGCTCGCCGCACCGGTCAGCTGCTTGTTCCAGTTGACGATACCGGCACGGCTTTCCAGCCAGAACTGCTGATAACGCGCTTCGGAATCCGACAGCAGACCGGCCGCCAGGCCATAGTCGGTGTCGTTGGCTTCAGCGATCGCCGCTTCAAAATCAGCGTAGCGGATCACTTGCAGCAGCGGACCGAACAGCTCTTCGTCCGGGCGATCGGCAACTGCCGTCACGTCCAGAATGCCCGGGGTCAGCAAGGCTGCCTGGGCCTGAGGCTGAGTCATTTCCAACAGCGCCACGGCGCCGTTGGCCAGCAGATGTTCTTGCGCATCCATCAGCGCTTTCGCAGCGCCGAGGGAAATCACCGAGCCCATGAACGGCGCCGGTTGCTGATCGAACGCACCGACTTCAATCGTCGAGCTGACCGCTACCAGACGCGCCAACAGCGTGTCGCCCCAAGCGCCTTGCGGCACCAGCAAGCGGCGGGCACAGGTGCATCGCTGACCGGCAGAAATGAATGCCGACTGAATGATGGTGTAAACGGCGGCATCGAGGTCCGCGACCTGATCCACCACCAGTGGGTTGTTACCGCCCATTTCCAGCGCGAGGATTTTGTCTGGACGACCGGCAAACTGCTGGTGCAGGTGATTGCCGGTACGGCTGGAACCAGTGAAGAACAGACCGTCGATGCCCGGGTTCGCCGCCAGGGCAATACCGGTTTCACGAGCGCCTTGCAGCAGGTTCAGCACACCGGCCGGCAGACCGGCTTCGATCCAGCACTTGACCGTCAGCTCAGCGACTTTCGGGGTCAGCTCACTCGGCTTGAACAGCACACTGTTACCGGCCAGCAGCGCCGGCACGATGTGACCGTTCGGCAAGTGACCGGGGAAGTTGTAAGGGCCAAACACCGCAACCACACCGTGTGGTTTGTGGCGCAACACCGCAGTGGCGTCGCCCAGCGGGCCGCTCTTCTCGCCGGTACGTTCGCGGTAGCTCTGCACCGAGATGGCAATCTTGTTGACCATGCTGGTGACTTCAGTTGCCGCTTCCCACAGGGGTTTGCCGGTTTCTTCACCGATGGTGCGAGCCAGCTCGTCAGCGTGATTCTTCAACGCAGCGGCAAAGGCTTCCAGCACGCTGAGGCGTTCTTCCAGGGTACGACGGGCCCAGCCCGGGAACGCCTGACGCGCGGCTTGCACAGCCGACTCGACCTGACCGGCCGTGGCGCCTTCGCCGGTCCACAACACTTGCTGGGTCACCGGGTTTACCGATTGAAAGGTTTCACCCTGACCGGCCAGCCATTCACCGGCGATGTATAGCGAATTCATTATTTCGACTCCCGAGCAGCGGACAACGGAACGGCGCGAACTTGATCGCCGGCGTTGAGTTGAAGACGTTTGGCGGTCAGCGGATCGACCACCAAAGTGCCGGCGGCGAAGCGTGCTGGCGCGGCAGTGATCCGGCAGTCTTCACGCTTGCGGTTATGAATCAGGAACGGCGTGGCGTCGTCACCCGGGGTGCCGATGGCCAGCACCAGCGCCTGGCTGTCGCGCACCGCACGGATCTTGGTGGTTTCGCATTCCACCGCAGGGCCGGCATCGAAGATATCGACGTAGCCTTGATAGCTGAAACCTTCGCTCTTGAGCATCGACAGCGCCGGCTCGGTGTCCGGGTGAACCTGGCCGATCACATTGCGCGCGTCTGGCGACAGGAAGCAGGTGTACAGCGGGAATTTCGGCATCAGTTCAGCGATGAACGCTTTGTTGCCCACGCCGGTGAGGTAATCGGCCTGGCTGAATTCCATCTTGAAAAAATGCCGACCCAGGCTTTCCCAGAACGGCGAACGTCCGGCGTCATCGGACACACCGCGCATTTCGGCGATGATCTTGTTGCCGAACAGTTGCGGGAACTCGGCGATGAACAACATCCGCGCCTTGGCCAGCATGCGGCCGTTGAGGCCACTGCGGAAATCGGCGTGCAGGAACAGCGAGCACAATTCAGAGTTGCCGGTCAGGTCGTTGGCCAGGAACAGCGTCGGAATTTCGCGATAGATGTTCAGCTCTTGCGAGGCGCTGACGGTCAGGCCGACCCGGAAGTTGTACCAAGGCTCACGCAGGCCGACGGCGCCAGCGATGGCGGAAATGCCCACCACGCGGCCGTTGTCGTCTTCGAGCACGAACAGGTAGTCCGCATCGCCCCGCCCGGCTTCGCCGCGGAAGGTCTTCTCGGCCCAGCCGACCCGATGGGCCAGACGTTCTTCGTTGGCCGGCAAAGTAGTCAGGCCGGTGCCGGTGCTGCGGGCCAGGTCGATCAGAGCGGGTAAATCGCTGCTGCGTACGGGACGAACGATCATGCTATCTCCTCAAACGGGCCGCTTGAGCCACCCGTGAAACTCGCTGCTTTACTAAGCATTCACTCTTTATAGGCACAGCAGCAGGCGTTAAACCGCCACCAGGCGCACGCTGGCACCTTCACCGACGCCCAAGGCTTCGGCCGCGTCCAGATCCAGGGTCACCGGTTTGCCCGGCGCGTAATCGAGCTCAAGCAAAACGGCGCGGTAATCCTGCAACTGGGCGTTGGCCACCAGGTATTGACGACCGGCACCTTTGACCGGCTCGCCGATTTTCACCGGGACAACACGGCTCTGGGCGATCGAACGGATCCCCGAGACGCGGGCGTGCAGAGTCGGGCCACCGTCGAAAATGTCGATGTAGTGATCGGTCTCGAAGCCTTCGCGCATCAGGATGTCGAAAGTGATCTGCGCCCGTGGGTGCACCTGGCCCATCGCCTCTTGAGCGGAGTCTGGCAACAACGGCACATAGATCGGGTAATGCGGCATCAGCTCGGCCAGGAACGTGCGGCTTTTCAGGCCACACAGACGCTCGGCGGCGGCGTAGTTGAGGTCGAAGAAGTTGCGACCGATGGCATCCCAGAACGGCGAATCGCCATTTTCATCGCTGTAACCGACGATCTCGGTCACCACGGAATCGGCAAAGCGCTCCGGATGACTGGCTACGAACAGCAAACGGCCACGGGAATTGAGCTCGGCCCAAGGTGAACCTACCAGCTCCGGCTTCACGTAGAAACTGGTCAGCAAGCTGTTGCCGGTCAGGTCGTGGCACTGGGAGAGCACGTGGATCTTGTTGTGAATCTTCAGCTCGCGGGAGGCGTGCACGAACGTTTCGTTACGAAAGCTGTAGAACGGCTCGGAATAACCGGCCGAGGCAACGATGGCCGAACAGCCGACCAGCTTGCCGGTGGCCGTGTCTTCGAGGACGAAGAAATAGCTCTCTTCACCGTTGAAGCTGACTTCGGCGGCGAACGAAGCTTCGCTCGCGGCGATCTTGTCGCTCAGGCGTTCAACGTCATCCGGCAAGGAAGTGACACCAATCGGGCTGTCCGCAGCCAGACGCTGTACCTCGCCCAGATCAGCCATTTGCGCGGGGCGCATCACCAGCATGGTGTCACTCCTTTCTCTTAACTCTTGGGGGAAATAAGCCGAACCCTTGTAGGAGCGAAGCTTGCTCGCGAAGGTGTGTCAGGCACTGTGATGTCGACTGACACACCTTCGTGAGCAAGCTTCGCTCCTACAGAAGAGCGGGTCCGGCATAAAATTGGGTTCGACGCCTGAACAGCTCAGGCGTCGAAGGGACAATCAGGCTTGCGTCAGTTTCGCCGCGGCGCGTTCGAAACGGTCCAGACCAGCATCGATATCGGCCTCTTCAACCACCAGGCTTGGCGCGAAACGAATCACGTCCGGGCCGGCTTGCAGAATCATCAGGCCTTCACGCTCGGCGGCGTTGAAAATGTCTTTGGCCTTGCCTTTCCAGGCATCGCTCAGCACGCAACCGAGCAGCAGGCCCAGACCGCGGACTTCAGTGAAGAGGCCGTATTTCTCGCCGATCTGCTCAAGACGGGTCTTGAACTTGTCGTGCTTGGCATTGACGCCATTCAGCACTTCAGGCGTGTTGATCACATCGATCACCGCTTCAGCGACAGCGCACGCCAACGGGTTGCCGCCATATGTGGTGCCGTGGGTGCCGACGACCAGGTGTTTGGCCAGGTCTTCAGTGGTCAGCATCGCCGCGATCGGGAAACCGCCGCCCAGGCTCTTGGCGCTGGTCAGGATGTCCGGGGTCACGCCGTAATGCTGATAGGCGAACAGCTTGCCGCTGCGGCCCATGCCGGTCTGAACTTCGTCGAAAACCAACAGCGCGTTGTGCGCGTCGCACAGTTCACGAGCACCTTGCAGGTAAGACAGCTCGGCCGGCAGTACGCCGCCTTCGCCCTGGATCGGCTCCAGAACCACCGCACAGGTCTTGTCGGAAACAGCGGCTTTCAGCGCGGCCAGATCGTTGTAAGGCACGTGGGTGATGCCAGTGATCTTCGGACCGAAGCCGTCGGAGTACTTCGACTGGCCACCGACGTTCACGGTGAACAAGGTACGGCCGTGGAAGCTGTTGAGCGCGGCAACGATTTCGTACTTCTCGGTACCGAAACGGTCGTGGGCCACGCGACGGGCCAGCTTGAAAGCGGCCTCGTTGGCTTCGGCGCCAGAGTTGCAGAAGAACACGCGCTCGGCAAACGTGGCGTCGACCAGCTTATGGGCCAGGCGCAAGGCCGGCTCATTGGTGAACACGTTGGACACGTGCCACAGCTTGTTCGCTTGCTCGGTCAATGCAGCGACCAGCGCCGGGTGCGCATGGCCCAATACGTTAACGGCAATCCCGCCGGCGAAGTCGATCAGCTCGCGGCCAGACTGGTCCCAAACACGGGAACCGGCACCACGCACAGGAATGAAAGCGGCTGGCGCGTAGTTGGGAACCATTACCTGGTCGAAATCGGCGCGTTCTACCGCAGCGTGCTCAACGGACATCGGAGTCTCCTGAAGAGGAACACTCGCCTGAAACTGGCGAGCGATGAGGGGATTGTAAGGACAGTTTTCAGCCCGGCCTTGCCGCCAAGCGACAACTTCTTATAGCGCAAACACAGGTTTTGCCCGGGTTTACGGCAATGCGACAAATAGCGTCGCAAAGGCGCAGTTTAAACCGCTGACACAGGTTATAGGCAGGCTCGTCGACGGATGCGGTAAATATGTACCGCACACCGTGCTTCAGCGTTTGTTTTCCTGAGGGTTACCCCCTCGCTAAAGGAATAGCGCATGACCGCCATCGACACCGCTGATTCGCTCAACCCGGACCGTCATTATCTACACCTCAAAAACGCAATTCCCGACTGGCTGGGCAATGTCTCTCCGGCCAGGCGCAAGACGCTGAAGAACACTCAGCCGCAACTTCCGGCCGGACTTCAGGCCGCGCCCGCGGCACACCACCAGGAATTGAAGGCGCTTAATGCCGCGCACTGGACTGCGCAAAGTGAAGTCGATAAACGCCTGGAACACCTGCAAGACGCCTGCGCCTTCGCCGCGCCGATCCTTGAAGCTGCGCTGAAGAGCCGCTTCAATCTGGATCTCGATGTCAGGACAACCTTTCTGCGCCTGTACATTTCCGTGACGGTCCCCTGGTTTACAATCAAGACCGGCGCCCGCACCTGGACGGTGTCGCTGCTCGACGCAGCGCTGCACAATTTCGAAGAAAAGGAAACCGAAGACACCGCCTTCGAAACGGCTTCGACTTTCATTACACAGCCGTCCGCGACCGGCCAGTTCGACACCCTGCCGCTCATCAAGCAGCAACTGAGCATCCCGGCCTTTACGAAACTCTGTCGTGAACTGGACATCGGCGCGCAATACACACGCTATCTCGAAGACGCGCTTGGTTTTGCCGATCCGACCGCCGCATCGTCCCTGCGGCTGAAAATCGATGCCAGCCAACAAGCCACCTTGAAAGCCGCCCTGCAATGGGCGCGGATGAACCGGGACATTTCCGAAAGCTATTTTCGCCTGATTGGCGGTGTGCTCGACGGGCTGCAAGGTTTACGGGTCAATGGGCAGGCCGTGTTGTGTCACGACGTGACCCTGATGTCCGCACCGCTCACCGGTATTGTCGTGTTCGCCCCGGACCTGGATCAGGCGCAAAAAATCGCCCGCGTGGTGGCGTATGTCCCGGATGACCCAGAACACCCAATCAAGGAATACGCCTCGGCCCTTGAGATGGTCATTGAGCTGACCCGTCAGTTGCGTTCGAAGGAGTACCAGCAGTTTTTCAGCCGGTTCGTGAACCATGAGCAACGCGGCTTTTTCTTCGCCAGCCTCAATGATCGGCTGAGCAAAATACAGTGGCACCCGCCCGTCGCAGGCAGTTCGGAACCCACCTGGCGGGAAACGCCCCTTGACCGGCCCAACTTGCAAACGGCCTTCACGCCGTTCAACGACGATCTGTGGCAGCACCTGTATCAGGCCAAACTCAACAAAATCCTGAATGACGCCAAATCCATCGCTGTCCCGACGGCAGACGTCGACCAAAGAGCCCGTTGGGCCTTCTGGGATTCGCTGGTCAACATTGCTTCGTCGATTCTTCAAACCGCGGCGTTCATCGTGGCACCGTTCGTGCCCGTGCTGGGGGAAGCGATGATGGCGTACATGGCCTATCAGCTGCTCGACGAAGCCTTCGAAGGGATCATCGAATGGGCGCAGGGCCGGACCACCGAGGCCTTTGAGCATTTCATGGGCACCGTGGAATCGCTGGTCCAGCTGGGGACGTTTGCAGTCGGCGGCGCGATTGGCGCAGGCGAGTTTCGCAAGGTATTGCCCAAAGAGATCGTCGCCTTCATCGACCGCTTCAAGCCAATCGAATTGGCCGATGGGCAAACCCGGTACTGGGAACCGGATCTCGCCCGCTACAAGCAACAAGACATTCCAGGGGCGGAGTCCACGCCCAATGAACTGGGCCTGCATCAACACCAAGGCAGACAACTGCTGCCCCTCGACGACGCGCATTTTGCCGTGAGTGAAGGCTCGATTCCCGGCGAATACCGCATCGACCACCCGACTCGGCCGGACGCTTATCAGCCGCTGGTGCGACACAACGGCGACGGTGCCTGGCATACCGAGCTCGAGCAACCACTGGAGTGGGACAAACCCATGCTCCTGCGTCGGATCGGCCATTCGGTTGAAACAGTTACGCCAGCCGAACGCGAGCTGATCCTTCAGGTCAGCGGTTACAACGAAGATGCCTTGCGCAAAATGCATGTCGAGCAGCAACCGTTGCCGCCGTTGCTGGCCGACACCATCAAGCGCTTCAGGATTGATCAGGACTTGAAAGCCTTGGTCAATCAGCTGGACAGCAACCTGCCCGCGGATTACCTCAGTGCTGATCCGGCGATTCAACTGCAACTGCTTACGGAGCATGGGCGATGGCCAGAGAGCAAGCGACTGAGCTTCATTGATCAACAGGGAGAAACGCTCTGGCAATCCTCCGGTGAGGAAACCTTGCCGCTGACAGAAATCTGGCAGAACCGTCTGATCGACGGCGACCTGCTCAAAACACTGCTGCATTCGCTTGATGAGGGGGAAATAAAAGCCCTGTTGGGAGAGGAATTTGGTGGCCCGACGCCCTCGCTGCAAGTGCGCACCCGGACATTGAGAAAGCAACTGGCCGAGCTGGCCTGGCAACAACGAACGACAATCTTTGAATCACGCTATCAGGCGCTCGAACGCATCGAGGATCCATTGGCACAAGCCATCAGCCAGTACGACCCTCAATTGCCGGCCAGCATCACCAGAGAATTGCTCAATACGGCCAACGGGGACGAGCTGATTCAAATCAGTGAAGGCCAGTTGCCCCAACGTCAGCAGGATCTTGTACAACTGGCCAATCAGGAAGTACGCCTCACGCGCGCTTATGAAGGATTGGAGCTCGACTCGGTGAGCAACGCTGATTCGGACACTCTGGCGCTTCACAGTCTCAAGAACCTGCCCGGCTGGAGCAGAGACGTTCGGCTCGAAATTCGCGAGCGAAATTACGAAGGATTAATGCTGGACAGCACCGGACCTGCCGATGCGCCGATACAAAAAATCCTGGTGAGACAGACCGACGGCACCTATCAGCCTTATGACAGCCGCGGTCAGCAACTGCATTCGGCGAGTGACTTTTACGCCAGTGTTTTATACGCGTTACCGGACAGCGAGCGCCAGGCCCTGGATATCCAGATCGGTCAGGCGCCGAAGCTTAAAGATGCAATCCGCGAGCGGGCAATGGAGCGCAGCGAACTGCGGGTCGCGATTTCGAACTCGCCGATTGATGAGCCGGTCGTTGATACACTGCGGCTGTTAGGCAATCAAGGTTACCGGCGAAGTGAACGTACACGACGCTCCCGTTTGAGCGTCGAATACTCCCGTCTGACCCGGCAACTCAATCGTTGGGTGCATGATGCACCACACAACAATCCCGCCAGCGGATTGCCATTCACGCCGATCGAGCACATGGCCGTCGTGCGCAACCGCCGGTTTTTCAGGGATGCGGTCCAGCGTTGCTGGCGAGGAGAAACACTTGGGCAAACGGGCCACAGCCTCTACCTGCCAGACGCCATAATAGGCGACTTCCCGACGCTGGACGCAAACTTTGCCCATGTCAGCACGTTGACAATGAACGGCAGCGCCAGCACGGGTGCTTTGGAATCTTTTTTACAAAATTTCTCCGGCTTACGGTTCCTGGACGTCCATAACTTCAACCTGCACAACCTGCCACCGTCCATCGCGTCACTGCCCAGACTTCATCAATTGGTCATGCGCAATTGCGGCATTACCCTTTCTCTCGCCGACCAACGCATTCTTGCTTCGTTGACCGAACTGTCCCTGCTGGATCTGATGGACAATCCGCTGTCGGCCTCGCCCGATATACAAAGGATGCCAGCCTTGCAGTTCCTCAACCTGGCCAACACCGGTATCTCCACGCCTCCCGCCCGTCTGCTGGATCGTCCTCACCCGATAATTGCCAGATTCGATGGCAACCGGATAACCGAACTGCCAGACGCTTTTTTCAGGTTGCCCGCCGAACACGGTGCTCAACTGGATTTTTCAAACAACCCACTCTCTGCAGCTACTCAAGATCGGGTAAAGGTTTACTTCAATCGAACCGGGGTACGTTTCAGAATACTGGCCGAGCCGGCCGATATCGTCCGGACAACAAACCTGTTTACAGGCATGACCGCCGATCAAGCGACTGACTTCTTGTATCGCCTGCCCGGCACGCTGGCTCAAGGACGAGCGCAGCTTTCGCACTGGGAAATCGAAATTACCCGGTTGAACGGCGACCTTGCGCAATGGGTCAACGACGTTCCCGGAGACGCCCCGTTGACCGGGGACATTCTGGATGGCAACCAGCAGACTCACGAACAGCTCGCCAGATCGACGTTCGCTCGAGTACTGGAGCAGGCCTGGCGCAGTCGATTGAACGGCGAATTTGCCGCATCCCTGCGATTCACCGGGGATATGCCGGTACTTTCCGCCGATTTCAGCCATGTTTCAGACCTGACGCTGATGGGTAATGCCGACGTTGTCGCGACCTCCCCCTTCCTGGCGCGCTTCGCGAATGTGCAACGCTTGAACATGCATGGCTTTTCACTGGATCAATTGCCCCGGGCGATCAGCCGTATGCCGCAGCTCAAGACATTGGTACTGGACAGTTGCGCGCTGGTGCTGACACCGGAGATCGAGACCGCGCTTTCGTCGTTGAACAGTCTGGAGACCTTGAAACTGATCAACAACCCATTAGGGACGGCACCCGATGTCTCCATGCTATCGAGATTGACGCATCTGGATCTGTCCAATGGCAGTATTTCCGTTGTTCCTGTCGGCCTGACGACTCAGCCAAATCTGAACAAAGTGTTTTTCGGTGGCAATCACATCACGGAGTTGCCGCAAGCGTTCTTCGAACTCCCGGCCAGTCGCAGCAGCGCGTTCAATTTTGCCGATAACCCGTTATCGAGGGAGACCCGAAACCGGATAAAAACCTACTTCCGGGAACAGGGCAGAGATTTCGGCGTTCGAGCCGACCCAGCGGATATCAGCCTGACCCAAGCGCTGTTTCCAGAACTGGACACGCTGGAGGCCAGTAACGTCATTTATGATTTGCCTGGCACACTCAACGATGGTCGCTTGCAACTTGAACGCTGGAGAGTGGAGCTCAAGCAACTGCTCGGCGACTTGCAGATCTGGCAACGCCAGGTCACCGAACACCACCCGGTCACCGGCCAGTTAGTCGACGTCGGCGCGATAGAGGCAGAGCGTCAATGCAGGGCAGATTTCAGTCAAACAATCGAACAACAATGGCGCCGGCGCGTTGTACCCGAACCGCTGGAAGATCATGGCGTGTCAGGCAACTCTCGAATGCGCGATTATTACTTCGCGACGGACCTGAAGTTCACAGGCGACATGCCATTTCTGACCACCGATTTCAGCCACATTTCAAGTTTGGAACTCAACGGTAACGTTGCACTGCTCGCCACTGACCCGTTTCTGCAGTTGTTTCCCAATTTGATCAGCCTGGATCTGAAGAACTTCACACTTCATCAGGTGCCACAAGCCGTTGCCGGCATGCCCAAGCTGAAAGAGCTGATCATGCGCAATTGCCAGGTAACGCTCGCGCCCGAAGGCCAGGCCGCATTGTCATCGCTCAAGGAGCTTGAAAGCCTGGATCTGAGTGAAAATCCGTTGGCGATCACGCTCAACATGGAGGCGATGCCTGCACTCAACGACATCCGCCTGTCCAATGCGGGTATTCCCGAATTGCCAACCGGCCTCACCGATCGCAAGATCCTGCACACTGCGATTCTCAATGGAAACCAGATAACCGAACTGCCAGAGAACTTCTTCGAGCTTGACCCGTTTATCGCCGATGGCATCAACCTCGCCAACAATCCGCTGTCGTCTGCCAGCCGCAATCGGATAAAGGACTACTACGCTCGAAACGGAAACGACTTTGCCGTGATTGCCGAACAGGCGGACATCGATCGCGCTCGTCTTCTGTTTCCGGAGTTGGGAACCGAAGACGCCAGCCACGTGATTTACAAACTGCCCGGAACACTGGAAGACGGCCGCACCCGGCTATCGCAATGGGAAGTAGAGATAACCCGGTTGACTAGCGAACTCCGGGACTGGGCTGACGACATTCCATCCCATCATCCCAGGACCGGCACCGCTCTGGGTTACGACGATCTGATTGAGCAGCGCAAAAGTAGAACCGGGTTCAGCCAGGCACTGGAACAACTCTGGCGCCAAAGGGTAAGAGTGGCGCCAGAACTGCGGGCCAACACACTGAGTGCGGACCTGCCGTTCATAGGTGATATGCCCGTGTTGTCAGCAGACTTCAGCCATGTCACGGAGTTGGTGTTGAAAGGCAACGATGCCTTGAATGGGACGTCGCGTTTTCTTGATAGCTTTACAGGCCTTTATCAGCTGAACATAAGTGATTCAGCGATAAACCAACTGCCTCAAGCCATTAACGGCATGCCGACACTTGAGATTCTGACGCTAAACAATTGTGGTGTTGTTTTCAGCGAAGAGGGGCAGGCGCTACTCTCGTCGCTGCGCAACCTGGATACACTGGATCTGGCCAACAACCCACTGGGACGAGTCCCGGATGTATCAGCGCTGACAAAGTTGAAACATATCGACCTCTCAAGGACGGGTATCGAGCACATTCCCACCGCGCTGACAAACAATGCGCAACTCGAATACGCTATCTTGAGCAACAACCGGATAACGGAACTGCCTGAAAGCTTTGACGCCTTGCCTGCTGATGTCGCCGAAGGATTTGATCTCAGCAACAACCCACTGTCCGAAAAAACCCGTGAATCTATAAAGGCCTATCACCAGCGAACTGGAACACAGCTTGGGGTCTTGGCGCCTGAAGCCGACATTGATCAAGTAAAAACGCTGTACCCGAACTTCAGTAACCAACAGGCCAGCGAATTCATCTATCGCCTACCGGGTTCGCTGGCCGACGGGCGCCTCGAACTGGCGCGCAAACACGCTGAGCTTGAGGCGTTGCGCCGCGATCTGACCGTATGGATGACCGATATTCCAAATCATCCGCTGACGGGGCAACCTTTAAGTGCCGTGCATCTTCTGCAAGAGCAGCACAAAAGATTGTTGTTCAAAGAAAGCCTGGAACGATGCTGGCAACGAATCGCGCCAGCCACCCCGTTCCTTGAACCCGGTTTCATTTCCAACCTGTCAATCATGGGCGACTTGCCGGTGTTGACGGCGGACTTCGGTCACGTCCGCGGACTCTACTTGATGAGCTCGGACCTCATTGCTCCGTCGTTCACCCGCTTCCTCGATTACTTTCCCAATCTGGAGAGCCTTGCTATCCGGGGCTACCGGTTGAACAACGTACCCGAAGCAGTTTTCAGGATGGGCCAACTGCGGGAAATGAGCCTGTCCGAGTGCCACATCACGCTGACCACGCAAACGCTTCATGCACTGGGTTCAATGGACAACCTGCTAAGTCTGAACTTGAGCAAAAACCCGCTGGGATTAACACCCGACATCAGTCGTCTCGACGCCTTGCTTACGCTGGATCTGAGCAACACCGCAATTACCCAACCGCCAAAGGGTTTGTTCAACAGTCACGGCTTGAGGTTTGCCTATCTTAACGACAATGCAATCACCGAAATGCCGATCGAGTTGATAGAGGCCGACCCTGTTTACACGGCCAATTTCGACTTCAGGAACAACCCACTTTCCCCGCAAAGCCTGGAGAGGGTAGCGGCTTATTACTATAAAACGGGGAATACGCTGAACATCCCTGGAGTGGCCGGAATGCCTCGCCCGCCTGGCTTTGCGCCGGAGGTCGAGCTGGAAAGTTGACAGATCACAGAAAGACGAAGGCCTGGGAGGACACCCCATGGCCTTACTGGGCAAGGCTATCCGCGCTCTGACGGCACCGATGACAATTCAAACGGGCTGCTGCTGCGCCGCTGGTTGCGATCTTCCCGCGGCGTCGCACCGAAGAAATTGCGGTAGGCACTGGAGAAATGTGGCCCCGAAGAGAAGCCACAAGAAAGGCCGATCTGAATGATCGACTTGCTGGTTTGCATCAACATCTGCCGGGCCTTGTTAAGGCGCAGTTCCAGGTAATACTGGCTCGGCACCCGGTTGAGGTACTGCTTGAAGATCCGCTCCAGCTGCCGACGTGACACGCACACATGCTGGGCGATTTCGTCGGTGGTCAGCGGCTCTTCGATGTTGGCTTCCATCAGCAACACGGCTTGCGTGAGCTTTGGGTGACTGGAGCCGAGGCGATTTTGCAACGGAATGCGCTGGCGTTCGCCGCCTTCGCGGATGCGTTCCACCACCAGTTCTTCGGACACGGCACCGGCCAGTTCGGCGCCGTGATCACGGGCCAGCACGGCGAGCAGCAAGTCGAGCACCGACAAACCACCGCAGGCGGTCAGCCGATCGCGATCCCAATCGAACAGATGACTGGTGGCGATGACTTTCGGGAAGCGTTCGGCGAAATCGTCTTGCCAGCGCCAGTGGACAGCGGCGCGGTAACCGTCGAGCAAACCGAGTTGCGCCAACGGGTACACACCGGCCGACAGACCGCCGATTACACACCCGGCACGCACCAGTTGTTTCAGGCCACTACTGAGCGCCGGCGCAAGTGCGATCGGCGGCTCGTCGGCGAGCAGGAACAGTTTCTGGAAGTTTTCGAGCTTGCCGGCCCATGGCTCACCCGGCAATTGCCAGGCGCCTTCGGTCGGCGGTTCGGCCTGCAAAAACGACAGTTCGTAAACTACGTCCGGATGCACACGCTGGGCAACACGCAAGGCCTCCTCAGCCAGCGCAAGCGTCAGAGCTTTAGTGCTGGGCCAAATCAGGAAACCAATTCGATGGGCAGTCATGGCGGGCAATCCGAAACGAAGAACAGAATGAAGGCATGGGCCAATGCTAGCCCGTAAATGAACGCAAATCTTGAAACCGACCTAGATTAAAAATGTGGGAGCTGGCTTGCCGCCCCCCCTGTAGGAGCTGTCGAGTGAAACGAGGCTGCGATCTTTTGATTTGAAAAATCAAGATCAAAAGATCGCAGCCTTCGGCAGCTCCTACATGGGATCGGGGCCAGCCGCTAGGCTGCGAAGCATGCACTATCCAGGTACACAACGGCAGGCCTGATTATTTCAAGCTGCCGGACAAAAATTGCTGCAAACGCTCGGACTGCGGATTGACCAGCACTTCACGCGGGTTGCCGCATTCTTCGACGACGCCTTTGTGCAGGAACACCAGCTGGTTCGACACTTCACGGGCAAAGCCCATTTCGTGGGTCACCACCACCATGGTCCGGCCTTCCTGTGCCAGGGCCTGCATGACTTTCAGCACATCACCGACCAACTCAGGGTCGAGGGCCGAAGTCGGTTCGTCGAACAACATCACCTCAGGCTCCATCGCCAGCGCACGGGCAATCGCCACACGCTGCTGCTCACCGCCGGACATGTGGCCCGGGTAGGCGTCTTTACGATGAGCAACACCGACCTTGTTCAGGTAGTGCTCGGCCTTCTCGCGGGCTTCGGTCTTGGACATGCCGAGCACGTGGACCGGCGCTTCCATGATGTTTTCCATCGCGGTCATGTGCGACCACAGGTTGAAATGCTGGAACACCATCGACAGGCGCGAACGCATGCGCTGCAGCTGTTTCGGGTCGGCGGCTTTCAGCGCGCCGTCTTTGTTGGCAACCAGTTTCAGCTCTTCGTTGTTGAGCAAAATCTTGCCCGCGTGCGGCTGCTCGAGCAGGTTGATGCAGCGCAGGAACGTACTTTTGCCGGAGCCACTGGAGCCGATGATGCTGATCACATCGCCAGCCGCCGCTTTCAGGGACACACCCTTGAGCACTTCGTGACTGCCATAGCGTTTATGCAGGTCTTGGACTTCAAGTTTGTACATGCGGTCGGTTCTCACAAAAACAGTCAGTCAGTCGTTGAGCAAGCGCCCGTGACGCAGCGCTTCGCGCCCCGCCACCTTGGCCAGCCAGAAACCGGGTTGGGCATAACGCAGCCGTTCAATGGCAAACAGCACCCCGGACGTACCAGCACACACCGTGCTGACCCGATCCGATAACGGATCGATCACTTCGAAAATCTCGTCGCCCGCTTCAACCCACTCACCGGGTTTACGCAGAAAACTCACCACGCCAGGATGCGGCGCGAACAGCAATTCGGTGCCTTCGAACGGCAGACCTTCACAAGCGTCTCGCGCAGGTTTTGGCCACTCGCCGCTGATCAAGCCTTGTTCAGCGAGGAACGCCAGAATGCCTTCGGCGTAAGCCTGCGCCTCTGGGCGACCGGTATCGGATTGGCCGCCCAACTCGATGGTCGTCGCCAGGCAGGCCAGTGGAATCGTTGCATCGGGGAACAGACGCGACAGACGCAGCCAAGGCAGCGAGCACGCCTCGTCAAAGGAGCTGCCGCCGGAATCTTCCGCCAGCAGCCCGACCTTGACGTTCAAGTGTGCAGCCAGTGAACGCCATTGCGGCCAGTGTTGCGGCAAGGCATACATGTGCAGCGCCGCTTCGCAATCGCAATGCAAATCCAGCACCACATCGGCGGTGCAGGCATGGCTGAGCAAGATGCGCTGCATACCTTGCAACTGACTCGCGGCAGGCGGCAATGCAGCCAGCACATCGCTCATGGTTTCACGGATCAAACGGATATTGGCGTGAGGATCGTCACCCAAATGCCCTTGCAGCTCAGCGGCCACGGGCTCGCTCAGTTCGACGAAATCCCGGTTGAAATTCTTGCCGCTACCCGCTTCGAAACGCCCTTGATGGTTACCCTGAAGCAATTGACCCAGGCCCAGTGGATTGGCCACCGGCACCAGTTCGATCACACCGTTCAGCAAGCCTTGGGCTTCGAGTTCGGTCAGGCGCTTTTTCAGCTCCCAGGCCGTGCGCATCCCCGGCAGTTCATCGGCGTGCAGGCTGGCTTGAATGTAGGCCTTGCGCTCGCCAGCACCGAAGCGGAACACCGAAATCCGCCGTTCGCTGCCCAGGTGGCTCCACGGCAATGCATGATCGATGCGTTCCATATCAGTGCTTCCGCGGGGCCAGATAGCCCAGCCAGCGGTGCTCGGCCATTTTGAACAGGCGCACCAGAATGAACGTCAGGCACAGGTAGAACACGCCGGCGGTGATGTAGGCTTCGAACGGCAAGTAGAACTGAGCGTTGACCGTGCGCGCGGCACCGGTGATGTCGATCAGGGTCACGATGGACGCCAGACTGGTGGTCTGCAGCATCATGATCACTTCGTTGCTGTACTGCGGCAACGCCCGGCGCAGGGCCGATGGCAGCAGGATGCGCTTGTACATCTTGAAGCGCGACATGCCCATCGCTTTCGCGGCTTCGATCTCGCCATTCGGCGTGGCGCGCAGGCTGCCGGCGATGATTTCCGCGGTGTAGGCGCTGGTGTTGATGGCGAAGGCCAGGCACGCACAGAAGGTCGCGCTGGACAACCAAGGCCACATGAAGCTTTCCCGCACGGCTTCGAATTGCGCCAGTCCGTAGTAGATCAAAAACAGCTGCACCAGCATCGGCGTGCCGCGGATCACGTAGGTGAAGAGCCAGGCCGACATGTTGACGGCGGCATTCTTCGAGACGCGCATCAGCCCCAACGGCAACGCCGCCAACAGACCGAAGAACAGCGACAGCGCGAGCAATTTGAGGGTGGTCACCAGGCCGCCGAAGTACAGCGGCAGTGCCTCCCAAATGACGTTGTAGTCGAAGATCATAGATCAGCCGCCCTTACGCCTACCGAGTAGCGCTTCTCAAGGTGACGCAATGCCAGCAACGAGACGCTGGTAATCACCAGGTACATCGCCGCCACTGCGAGGAAGAAGGTGAAAGGCTCGCGGGTAGCATCAGCCGCCTGCTTGGCCTTGAACATCATGTCTTGCAGACCGACCACCGAAATCAGCGCGGTCGCCTTGGTCAATACCAGCCAGTTGTTGGTGAAGCCCGGAATCGCCAGACGAATCATCTGCGGCACCAACACCCGGAAAAACACCTGAAAACTGCTCATGCCGTACGCCATGCCGGCTTCTGCCTGCCCCTTCGGGATCGCCATGAAGGCGCCACGGAAGGTTTCCGACAGGTACGCACCAAAGATGAAGCCCAGGGTGCCAATACCGGCGGCCAACGGGTTCAGGTCGATGTAGTCGTCATAGCCGAGCATCGGCGCGACGCGGTTGAGCAGGTCCTGACCGCCGTAGAAAATCAGCAGGATCAGCACCAGATCGGGAATACCGCGGATCACCGTGGAATACAGATCGCCTAGCCGGGCCAGCCAGCGAATCGGCGACAGACGCAGCGAAACGCCGATCAGACCCAGAACGATGGCCAAGACCATGGACGACAAGGCGAGCTGAAGCGTCAGCCATGCGCCATCGAGGATGACAGCCCCGTAGCCTTTCAACATGATTCAGGTCCTCGAAAGTTGGGATGAAAAAATGGCGCAAACCTCAGAGATCCTGTTGCTTGCGCCATTTCGGACGTGTTGCGCAGACGATTACTTGCCGTAGATATCGAAGGCGAAGTACTTGTCCTGGATTTGCTTGTACTTGCCGTTCTCACGAATGGCAGCGATCGCGGTGTTGATCTTGTCTTTCAGCGCGTCGCCCTTGCGAACCGCGATGCCTACGCCGTCGCCGAAGTATTTGACGTCGGTGAAGGCCGGACCCACGAACGCGAAACCTTTGCCGGCGTCGGTTTTCAGGAAACCGTCATCCAACAAGGTCGCGTCTGCCACGGTGCCGTCGAGGCGACCGGCGGCCACGTCGAGGTAGATTTCATTCTGCGAACCGTAAGGCTTGATCTCGGCACCCAATGGGGCCAGGACTTCGCGGGCGAAACGCTCGTGGATCGAACCACGTTGCACGCCGATATTCTTGCCCTTCAACTCAGCCAGGCTTTCGCTGACCTCAGTGCCAGCCTTCATGACCAGGCGAGCCGGGGTGTTGTAATACTTGTTGGTGAAGTCCACGGACTTCTTGCGATCTTCAGTGATCGACATGGACGACAGGATCGCGTCGATCTTGCGCACTTTTAGTGCCGGGATCAGGCCGTCGAACTCTTGCTCGACCCATACGCACTTGACCTTCATCTCTTCGCACAGGGCGTTGCCGATGTCGTAGTCGAAACCGACGATGCTGCCGTCCGGCGCTTTGGAGGCGAACGGAGGGTAAGCTGCTTCGATACCGATTTTTACGGGCTTGTCATCGGCGAAGGTCGGCAGGGACAGCACGGACAGTGCCAGGGCGCCAAGCAGCACAAGTTTCTTCATCTTGGGACTCCATCGGTAAAGGGCAAAAACGGCAGAGTGAGCGACAGCCCAATATGCGAATGGGTTAAACAGCAAAGCGGTGCTGCGTCCTGGAACGCGTGCGCTGAATTCAACATTGATTTCACTCATTGATTTCAACGCAGGCAACGACGAGCGAGTGATCGGCATTCTAACGACAGGCCCGAAGCCGATATTTCTTCAATGCGACAACAAATTACAGATGCACCGAGAATGCCGCTTGAGCGCGTTGACAGCCTTGCAATTTCATGCAAGAGCAAAAGACAGTGAACCGATCTATATTGCAAATTGCGGGCCCATTATTGGCAAACCCTTCTAATCCGGCAAGCGCAGCGTTGTGTCTTATTTTTCATGCCGGGTTGAGAGGCCCTGAAACAGGGCTTTGCGTTTCCCAATGCCTCGTTGCCGGGCGCAGGGTTACATATTCGGTTACTTGAAGGGTGATGGGTAACAGTGGGAATTGGCCTACGGGGGAAGCCGATAATTATTGGGCGTCTGATAGATCGCCTTCGCGGGCAAGCCTCGCTCCTACAGGATTGAGTCGATCAAAATTGGCGAAACACAACCCTGTAGGAGCGAGGCTTGCCCGCGAAGAGGCCCGCACAGCCGCCGACGCTCCCAACCTGATCACATGAAAAAAACCCCACCAGACTCAACACCTGGCGGGGCTTCGATGACTCAGGAATCGGCGCTTAGGCGACGTTCATGGTCTTGTGCGTATCAATCAAATGCTGCACCACCCCCGGATCCGCCAAGGTCGAAATATCCCCCAACCCATCGTATTCCGCCGTGGCAATCTTGCGCAGAATGCGGCGCATGATCTTGCCCGAACGGGTTTTCGGCAGCCCCGGCGCCCACTGAATCACATCCGGCGAAGCAATCGGACCGATCTCTTTACGCACCCAGTTTTTCAGTTCCAGGCGCAGTTGCTCGCTCGGCTCTTCGCCACCGATCAACGTGACATAGACATAGATGCCCTGCCCCTTGATGTCATGCGGCACACCGACCACCGCCGCTTCGGCGACTTTCGGGTGAGCGACCATCGCGCTTTCGATCTCGGCGGTGCCCATGCGGTGCCCGGAAACGTTAAGCACGTCATCCACACGCCCGGTGATCCAGTAGTAACCGTCCTCGTCACGACGCGCACCGTCACCGGTGAAGTACATGCCACGGAAGGTCTTGAAGTAGGTGTCGACGAAACGGTCATGGTCGCCATACAGCGTGCGCGCCTGGCCTGGCCACGAATCGAGAATCACCAGGTTGCCCTCGGCAACGCCCTCGATGATGTTACCGAGGTTGTCCACCAGCGCTGGCACCACGCCGAAGAACGGACGTGCCGCCGAACCCGGCTTGAGCGCGTGAGCACCCGGTAGCGGGCTCATCATGTTGCCGCCGGTTTCGGTCTGCCACCAGGTATCGACGATCGGGCAACGGGATTGACCGACATTCTTGTAGTACCAGTCCCACGCTTCCGGGTTGATCGGTTCACCGACCGAACCCAGCAGACGCAAGCTGCTGCCGTCAGCGCCTTCAACAGCGGCCTTGCCCGACGCCATCATTGCGCGAATCGCGGTAGGCGCCGTGTAGAGGATGTTGACCTTGTGCTTGTCGACGATCTTCGCCACCCGGGTGATGTCCGGATAGTTCGGCACGCCTTCGAACAGCAGCGTCGTCGCGCCATTGGCCAGCGGACCGTAGACGATGTAACTGTGGCCGGTGACCCAGCCGACGTCGGCGGTACACCAGTAGATTTCGCCCGGACGGTAGTCGAACACCCGCTCATGGGTCATCGCCGCATACAGCAGGTAACCGCCGGTGGTGTGTTGCACGCCCTTCGGCTTGCCGGTGGAACCGGAGGTATAAAGGATGAACAGCGCTTCTTCGGCGCCCATCTCTTTCGGCGCGCAAACGGTGCCCGCCACTTTCATCAGGTCTTCGTACCAGATGTCGCGATGCTGGTTCCACTTGATGTCGCCACCGGTGCGCTGGCACACGATGACTTTCTGAATGCTGCTGGTTTCCGGGTTGGTCAGCGCATCATCGACGTTGGCCTTGAGCGGAATCTTCTTGCCGGCACGAATGCCTTCGTCAGCAGTGATCACCACTTTGGATTTGCAGTCGATGATGCGACCGGCCAGGGCTTCCGGCGAGAAACCGCCGAACACCACCGAATGAATCGCGCCGATCCGGGTGCAGGCCAGCATGGCGACCACGGCTTCGGGGATCATCGGCATATAGATCGTCACCACGTCGCCGCGGTGCACATCCTGGCCGCGCAAGGCGTTGGCGAACTTGCAGACTTGTTCGTGCAGCTCGCGGTAGGTGATGTTGCGGCTTTCGGCAGGGTTATCCCCTTCCCAAATAATCGCGATTTGATCGCCGCGCTCGGCCAGATGACGGTCGAGGCAGTTGTAGGAAACGTTCAGCGTGCCGTCGGCGAACCATTTGATGTCGACATGGTGATCGTCGAAGGACGTCTGCTTCACCGTGGTGAAAGGCTTGATCCAGTCGAGGCGCTTGGCTTGTTCACGCCAGAAACCGTCCGGGTTGACGACCGACTGCTGGTACATGGCCTTATAGGTGGCCTCGTCAGTCAGCGTGTTGGCTGCTACCTCGGGACGAACGGGATACAAAGAAGCCGCACTCATCTTTCTTACCTCGGTGGAATAGTTGTTTTTGTATGGCCCCAGTTGTAGCCGGGCGGGGCCTATAGAACCATTCGACGATGGTAGTAACAAGCCCCTACAAATTATCGTGACAAGAACAAAACAGGGTCTCTAATACAACGCCGCCCCCTGTAGGAGCGAGGCTTGCCCGCGAAGAACGATAACGCGGTCTGCCTGAAAAACGCCGATTGTTACGAAAACTGTCAAAGGTGTTTATCAAAAGCACGCCTATATGCGCGCCACCCCCAGGCCTAAAATCGGTCTCGCCAACACGGCAACGCGATTAACCCAGTTGCAGCCCCCACGAAGGCAGTTAATCCAAGACTCTTTATTAAAGCTCCACACGCAATCCCAAAAAGATTGCGTGACCCCATTCGACCTCAGAAAGGTAAATCTCAAATGAAAGCTTTATTGGTTCTGGCCCTCAGCAGTCTGTGCGCAACCGCCATGGCAGATGAGGCCCCGGCTGATGTCGCACAGCAGCAGCCAGTCGAGGAATACACCTACTCCACCCACCTGGACATCGCCAAAGTCATATCGATGAGCGAAATCCCGAATGTCTGCGAAGTGGTTCCGGCCAAAATGGAATACGACGACTCCAAAGGTCAGCGGCACATTCTGCGCTACAGCGTCATGGGCAACGGCTGCTCCAACGGCTGATCCGCCCGCAACCCTCAACCCCGGCGCCCACGACCCCTGTAGGAGCTGCCGCAGGCTGCGATCTTTTGATCTTTTCCCCAAAGCTCACCATTAAAGACAGAGGAACCGCTTACCAAACAGATCGACTAAATAGATTGTTTTAAGCATTTATTTGCACTTTTTAATCAAATTATTTGGCGTAGGATGAATTCCACCCAAGGCATACAACGCCAACAAACCTGGAGCCACCACCATGAAAACCAAACTGATCCTCGCCCTGACCCTTTCCGTCCTGGCCGCCAACACCTTCGCCGCCGATGGCTACGACCGCACTGGTTCGGCTGCTTTCACCGAAGCCGCTGTCGCTTCCGACGGTTACGACCACACTGGTTCGGCGTCTTTCGCTTCTGATGGCTTCGATCACACCGGCGCTGCCAAAGTCGCTGCCGATGGTTCTGACCACGTAGGTGCCGCTCGTTTCAGCTGAAAATTGAACGTGACCTCATAGCCCGACTTCGGTCGGGCTTAGTTGTGTCTGAAGTGGTCAAAAATCGACCAAAACCACTACATGTAGTAAAAAACGCCGTTTCTGGTTGTTTTTTGAGCAACTCATTCCAAGAACATTTTCAACCAAAAACTGCACACAATCTCGCCCACAAAAACGTTTCCCCTCCCCTGAAAGCCCCGCCCCACCTGGCTCGGGACACAACCGCAGAGCGTAACGACGCCAACACCCCGTCCTCACCGTCAAAAACCAGCCAAAACAACCCAAAAAAAAACTTCCTCCGCCAAAGCCCTGTAAACCCTCGCTCCAACCTGAAAACGCCCCTCGCCGACCGCTCCGGGTGCCATTTCGCCGCACCACGGGGCTGAAAATTTCCTTATAATGCGGACTTAAACGGGGCTGCAATATTCCCTTACAGGGGTGAAAAGCCAGTCTGAAGCCCACGCGGAAGCGACTCACGTTTTCTGCGCCCATTAGTGGCTTCAGAACACCCGTACAAAATTCTGTTTATTGCCTGCGTTGTACCGCTGCAAAAAACGATTTCCTTTAGATCCAACGCGGCCAGAAACGGCTGTGTGAAAAACCAACCTATCAGTTTTCACACGGGCAATCTGGCCCTCACGCAGGAGACGACACGTCATGCTGAGCTGGGACGAATTCGACAAAGAAGACAGCGGCGAGACCGTGGTAAAAGGCGCCAACGCCGGCCACGCGACTGAAGCCAACATGGACCGACTCGACACCGCTGGTGGTGTCGCCGCTCAAGAAGCTCGCGCTGTTACCGCGACCGACTCTGCCGCAATCGCCCGTGCCAAAGCTGCCCTGGACACCCTCGACGTCGCCGAAGGCCTCGCCGAACTCGAAGGCGCCTCCGCCCGTGTAGCTGTCGATGAAAAGCGCATGATCAATTGCCGCGCCGACCTCAACCAACTCGTACCGTTCAAGTACGACTGGGCCTGGCAGAAGTATCTAGACGGTTGCGCAAACCACTGGATGCCGCAAGAAGTCAACATGACCGCCGACATCGCCCTCTGGAAAGACCCGGAAGGCCTGACCGACGACGAGCGCCGCATCGTGATGCGCAACCTCGGCTTCTTCTCCACCGCCGACTCCCTGGTTGCCAACAACCTGGTCCTGGCTGTGTACCGCCTGATCACCAACCCGGAATGCCGCCAGTACATCCTGCGCCAGGCCTTCGAAGAGGCGATCCACACCCACGCCTACCAGTACTGCATCGAATCGCTGGCCATGGATGAAGGCGAGATCTTCAACATGTACCACGAGATCCCATCGGTCGCGAAAAAAGCCACCTGGGGCCTGAAATACACCCGTTCGATCTCCGATCCGAAGTTCGAAACCGGCACAGTCGAAACCGACAAAGAGCTGCTGCGCAACCTGATCGCCTACTACTGCGTTCTGGAAGGCATCTTCTTCTACTGCGGCTTCACCCAAATCCTCTCCATGGGCCGCCGCAACAAAATGACCGGCGTCGCCGAGCAGTTCCAATACATCCTGCGCGACGAATCCATGCACCTGAACTTCGGCATCGACGTGATCAACCAGATCAAAATCGAAAACCCGCACTTGTGGGATGCCGAGATGAAGGAAGAAGCTTCGCAGATGATCCTGCAAGGTACTCAGCTGGAGATTGAATACGCGCGGGATACCATGCCTCGTGGGGTGTTGGGCATGAATGCGGCGATGATGGAGGATTATCTGAAGTTTATTGCTAACCGTCGGTTGTCGCAGATTGGTTTGAAGGAAGAGTATCCGGGGACTACGAACCCGTTCCCTTGGATGAGCGAGATCATGGACTTGAAGAAAGAGAAGAATTTCTTTGAGACTCGGGTTATTGAGTATCAGACTGGTGGTGCGCTTAGCTGGGATTGATTTCCAAGCTCACCGCGATTTGAATGATAGCGATCTGAATCGTCAAATCGAAAAGCTGAAAGCCCCGACCTGATCGGGGCTTTTTTATTGAACGGAAATAATTTTTTATCCCTACATAACGCCGCTAAATCTCCTACAGAACTTACGGCTGCTTCCGTATTGATGACTATTCAAAGCACCTCTAAGCTCCATTGCAGGTGCCTAAGAAACGCCCAACGTAGAAAGCTTGGTCAATCACAGATTCGCAATTCACCCTTTGGTGGTTTGTCGTTGGAATGTGACGGCTTTGCTCGTTGGGATTTTTTAATTCCACTCTACGTTGGGTCTGGCCCTGCCCCCTTAATACGTAGAGGTCACGGATTATGTCCACTCAACTCGCATCCAGAAATTTATCAACACCAATGAACGACGAGTGGGAGCCTCTCGCATCCACCCTTTTCACTCGCCACGAAATTCATCTCCACGCCCTACTCTTCGAAAACCAAGCCTGGTTTTGCGCACGCGATATAGGGCGGTTGATGGGTAAGTATCTGGATGAACGAATGTCCCGAAAACTCGATACGGATCAGCGACGGATGTTACTAGTACACGCTCACGGGGCAGCAGAGGAACGACTGATGCTCAGCGAATCGGGCGTGTATGCATTACTGGTTTATCACTATTGCCCGGAATATCGCTCACTACGGGAATGGCTGACGCATCAGGTTGTAGCTGCACTACGTGACGCAAGACCAGCGCAGACAGGTGAGCGTCCGACCTTGAGCGTTTTGGATTGGCCACAGATGCAACTGAGCTTGCTGCATTGGCAGAATGAACCATGGATTCGGATGCGGGACATGCCTTGCATCCTGCTGACCCAACCGCAAACCTCTTGGTGGAGGAAAGCTTCACGGCTATTTCTATTTTAGAAAGCCACTAAAGATGGGTGCAGCTTTCTGCACCCATTGATTGGGAGCGTTGAGCATCACGCCGACTGTTCACTCGATTACAACTGCTGAGAGTGAAGCGGGAACCCTTCAGGAGCTCCTAACAATACCCCACGTTCCATATCAAACGGCAGCACCCAAAGCTTGAGTTGCGGTGCAAATTCGAATACCTGCAACGGCGCATCAAACGCAGATCGTCTTGGATAAATCAGCACCAACTCCCCCTCGCCCGCTAGGTATTTGTGGCCATAAGCGAACAACTGATAAAAATCGGACTGCTTCAAACCGTAGCTTTTATCCTCAGCGGAAGAACTCAACCGCTTCCATTTTGTGTCTAGCACCCAGCGTTTATTCTGATGGTGAACCATCAAATCCGGCCGTAATTGAAAGAAGTTTTTGCCTTTGTGCTGACACAAACATTCACTGCGGGCTTGAGTTTGAAGGCGAGCGTCTTGCAGCAAATCTCTGTCAAGACTCGCAGCTACATAGCGCTCAAACAGCTTCTCCATAGGAAACAACAAGCTCATGCCATGCCACTCCCCGGCGACCGCCAAAGGCATCCGTTGCTTGATAATCAGCTCGCACCAGGGCTTCACTAGCACGTAGTGCGCCATCAGTCGCTCGCTGCTCCATTGGTTGAAATCCTGCTGCACATTGCGGTGTGTAGGAACCTCTAACAACACACTTCTTAACTCGTGAGCCAGACGCCAGTTACCAGCATCTTTTGTTGCTTTGCAGACCTCATCTAGCGCGAATTTGAGTAAGCGGTTTTCTGGTCGGTCGGGCAAATAGATATCGTGTCGAATCTGGAAATGGTGCTGGCGTCCAGGGGGTTGGCGCATTTGCTTTACCACATCCAATTGACCACGTAGGAACCGTTGTTCCTCCTCTACGCGCTGATAGTCAAAGCGTAGACCTCGTTTGATCAAGTGATCCAGAGCAAGTAGGAATCGGCCCATGATCCATTCGCTCAACGGTGCATTGAAATTTTGTAGATCAGCCGCGCCGACGTCACGAGTAGGCAAATTTAAAGAGGCTTGGATCATGCGCCTCAATAAAGCTCTGCTCTGCTTGATGCAGTCTTCACGCTCAAAATGTTTGGGGAGAATTTCAAGACGAGTGCCGCAGGGTGTTTCCAACACCCCGACGTAGTTATCGAGTTTTAGTAAACGACGACTCTCAAGCTGAATCAGCGCAGCACCAGTGTTGCTGAATGAAGCATTTAATTTGCACAACCAATCAAAGGCTGAAGCTGATACCTGAGCAAGATCCAACGTCGGTTCAGTGATTTTATCTGTCGTGAGCCTCGCGTACTCACGAACCGTGATGACGGGTTTCACACCGCCGCTCCTTTCAATGCGCTGATAACGGCCGCACCAAGATGGCGAGTATTAAACTCACGACCACTTGCATGGTGTGTTGTCAGACCATGCGCTGCGGCGAGCTCTCGCAAAATAGGTTTAGAAGGGCTGACGATCTTCCCAGACTTTAAAACCTCGATTGATCCGCTTTCAAGCTGACGAACCTGAATGTCGTCTTTTCCAGCTTCGATAGCCTCCTGGACCTTTGGAGGTACTGCTTGGTGATCAATGACACCCCAAAAAGACTCAATCCGAGCAAAGGCATCCTCGTTGATAAGCCATTGGTTATTTTGGTTAGTCAGCACCACTTGATCGCCAAACAAAGATCCTGAGCTGAATAGCGGCTGCTCGATAAAGCGGTTTTCAGGGTCCTTCCGATGATCGTTAAGGACCCACTGAATCCGTAGCCAATCTTCGAAAAAATACTCTTGCAGCAATGGGAGCACTTGCTCGCGAAAGATTTGGCCCAATCGTTCCAGCGTTGGCTCACTCTCTAACGGCATGAAATACGCGTGCCCTAAGCAATGATCTCGGTCTAACAGCATCTCAATTCGTTGATTCATCACTATTAGGAGTTGAGCAATATTGAGTTCCCCCACGGTGACGTCTTTCAGCAGCTCAGGCTTAGGCGGCATTTCGCGGAACGTGAAACGACGACGCAGCGCGATATCTAGACCAGCCAATGAACGATCAGCGGTGTTCATCGTGCCAATGAGGTAGACATTGCTTGGAACGCTGAAATGATCCTTCGAATACGGAAGCGTCACCGTCAATGCCTCATCAGCTCCGGCGCGCTTGGACGGTTCGATTAACGTAATCAGCTCACCGAAAATTCGAGAAATATTGCCCCGATTTATTTCGTCGATGATAAGTACGCGTGCATTGCTGGATTGGGCTGTTGCCTTGACCTCAGCGCGATCAGATGGAGCATCCAAAATGCGCTCGACCAAAACAGGCAAAATATTGTTGTAGCCATTGATCAGAAATGGCTCCAGCTTAGTTTCTGAGATCTTGTCAAAAACCAGCTTGTTGCGAATATCTGAGACGGTTAACCGCCCTGCGCGCACATACTCAGCGAGCGTGTTAAGAATACTCATCCCAATCGGTAGTTCTTTACCATTGGGTTTAACCAAGCTTAGCAACTCAACGGATGCACTCGTGACGATGTATCCCGAGCCAAATGACTCCCCCTTTTGAAATAGAACACCAGGGCTCTTTACCTTGGCTATGGCAGGGTTACACAATTTTTTTAACACGCCATCGACTACGGCATACCGCAGTTGCCCATCCTCCCCGCTTTCCGCACGTAGACCTTCGACAAAGTCCTCGTAGCTGAAGCTTTGATGAAACGTAACGAACTCGATATGCCTATCTGCAGCAAGCTCATCAAAGCGCTTCTTCAGAGCAACCCGATTGTCTTTGTTGGCCTGAAGAAACTCAGGAGCAAGAATTTCCAACGCAACCTCGATGGTCGCGTATGTCTTACCGGTTCCCGGTGGGCCAAACAAGATTTGGTTAAGTGCAGGCGAAGTCATCGAGTCGCTATCCTTGCTACGTGAGCAAAATGGCATCGCGGGTGCACCTCGACCACAGTCGCTACGGCTCGTAGGAACCGAAACTCAACGTAGGAAATAGCGCACAGCCGCAGGAAAATAATCCTACAACGGTAACCACATTGCTATCACGGGTAAAGCCGCACAGATAAGTAGGTCGAATTGCATAAAAAACTGTGCAGGACGAGAGCTTAGCGATTATAAAAACGAACCCTTTGAAGAGCCCGATACCCAATGAAATTCGACCTCGCCTACTGCCTCAGCCTCGACGACAAGCTGTCGATCTATGACGTGCGCGATTTGAATTTCGACGAGACGATGGAGTTCGATTCCGCCAAGGAGCATTTCCAGTGCCCCAACGATGCCTGCCGTTCGGCGTTCGATACGACCAACGTGCTGGGGACGTTCAACGCCAAGAATGTGAATTACGTGCGCACGCCGCACTTCAAGAACATTCCCAGCACGCGGCATGTCGAGGGTTGTCCTTATGTCAGCCTGAAGACGCCGGCGTCTGGCCTGGAGGCGGATGGTGCGGAATCGGATGACAGTCGGGAGGAGCATTTCCCGTCGGAGTTGCTGCTGACTCGGCGTGAGTATGTGCGTAAGCCGTCTACCCCGGCGGTAGCGGCGGATGTTATGCGCGATGAGCCGCGAGAGCCTTCAGGGGCCAGTAACGTCGAGCACACGAGCCGAGAGTCGGCGCCGGACAAGACCAGTGTCTTCGCCCATCCGGTGGAGTGTTTTGTGTCGAACTTCGAGGACAAGGAGCTGCTCAAGCGCATGCCGCTAAAGATTGGCGAGCACACGGCGCCTTATGGGACGTTTTTCAAGAAGATCGAGTATCTGCAGGACAACAAGGGGCTGATTTACTGGGGCAAGATCAAGGAGATCAAGGATTACACCCAGAGCTTTCGCATCGATTTCGAACAGAAGGTCTGGTTCAAGCAAGCGGACGAGGCGAAGAAGAAGCCTTACTCGGTCAACGTTTACCTGAGCAAGAAGCTGATCGACAACTACCGCAAGCGCAAAGCGTTTCTGGAGGAGATCAAGCATGCCGTCGACAGTGAGGCGCAGTTGTATTGTTTCTTTTATGGGGTGACGCCGGAGTTGAAGCAGGTGCCCAGCAAGAAAAACCCCGAACAGACGTTCGGGGTGTTCAGTGCGAATATTGAGAACCTGGATCACTTCATTATTCGTGAATCGCCGGGGTTGGTGCTGAAGTAATCGATCTGGCATGCCTAGGTAAAATTTTATAGGCAATTATAGAGCGATTATAGAAAGGCCCGAGATCGTCGCATCGCGGGCATTTGCTGGATATTCAGGGTTTCAACCTTCCCGCAACTGACTCTCCAGATCCCTGATTTCCTGCTTCACCTCTTTACGCCGATCACGTGCAGCCTGAATAACTTGCTCATCCCGCCCGCAGTATGTGCGTAACCAGTGCGCCATCATTTCCTCGCTCGGATAGTAAGAGTCTTTATGATCTTTACTGCCTCTGAGGAAATCGTTCATCTGCGCGTCGAAGCGGCCGGCCGCATACTCATCCGGCGGTAAGGTGCCCCACTCTGCGGCGCAGTCCTGGAAGAACCAGGCGATATCTTCTATGTGCTTTTGCGCACCGCGATGTCGGCGTTTGTATAGCCGGTACTCGCGATTGCTTTCCTCAAAGCGCTCCATCATCGGCTCATCTTCGACCCAGCGAAGAATGTCGTGCTGCCCCGCATGATGGATCAGGCCATTGATCCATCGCTCGGAAAACCGATGAACAAAACCCTCGACGTCAGCCTTTTTAGCGTCGGCGAAGATCATGCAATAACGGGTTTGCACATGGATGACGAATAACACGTGCTTGCGTTGGACGGTGATGGCGTGGACCAGCCACTGTTCGGTGGACTCACCTTGCTCATCGTCCTCAATGGTGGGCGATGGCGGTTTTTCCACTGGGCTGACTTTTTTACCCTTGTGCACGCGACTGAAGAAGTTGCTGGCCGCTTCGGTGCAGTTGAAGATCAGCATCCTTGGTCCTTTGATTAATAAGGTTATGTCGCTCAGTCCGGTCGCTCAATCTCTTCAACCCACTCAAGCTCGTAAGGCTGAGGAGGATCGACATGACTTTCTACTGCGTGAAATCTTGAACAGTGCGAAGGCCTATTCTTGCGAATAAGCCAACGGATTCCAACCTTACTTGGCGCACATACTCAACATCACCAAAACCAGCAGACCAATATATACCCGCGCATGCACCCGATCCGGTATCCGCCCGATCCACGGTGTGGCCAGCCGGATGCCTATCATCGATCCGGCAGTCAGCACCGCAAACGCCAACACATCCACATAACCGACAAACCACGACCCCAGATCAAACTCGGTAAAACCCGCCATGGCCATGTAAGTCAGCGTCCCGGCCAGCGCGACAGGCAAGCTCAACGGATTGGCCATGGACGTCGCCTGAGACATGCTCAGCCCACAACGGCGCAACATTGGCACGGTCATGACGCTGCCGCCTACGCCGAGAAACGTGGCGATGGTGCCGATGCCTACACCGCCGCCGGACACTTCTGCCCTGCCCAACCGTCGTGGAATTACGGCGTCAGACTGTGTGAGAAAACCGCGCCTGAGCAGGCAGTCCAGAATTGTCACGCCAAGGTAGGCGATGAAGGCATAGCGAATCAGCTTGCCACTCGCCCACATCGCTGCAACCGCTCCGACGATCGCGCCCAGGCCGATGAACCCGCCCAATGGCCACAGATAATGACGAATGAGATTACCGGCGTGGTGATGCTTTGCGGTGGCGATCAGGGCGTTGACGATCATCACGCAGGTCGAGGTGGCCACGGCGATGTGCATCGCCGATTGACTGATGGGGTCGTCGGCACCGTGGCTGGCCGTGAGCATGCGGTACAGCAAGGGCACGACGACGAAGCCGCCGCCGAAGCCGAACAGCACGGCGGTGACGCCGGTCATGCAGCCGAAGAGTGCCAGCAAGAGGTAGAAGAGCATCGCGCATCGTCCGTTGGTTGAGAGTGGTCGACGATAGAGCGATGGGGCTTGGCCTGCTTCAGCAAGTCAGCCAATAATGTTTGCGTTTACGCCAACCGCTGGATACCGCTCGATGCGCAATGTTTCGATTGATTTGCTGGACGCTACACCACGGACGGTGGTGGCTATCGGCACGGATTACCCCGACGGTCGTCTGTTGCCGCGCCATACCCACCGGCGGGCGCAGTTGTTGTACGGCGCCACCGGGGTGATGCAGGTAAGTACGCACGACGGCAATTGGGTGGTGCCGCCGCAGCGCGCGGTGTGGATTCCGCCGGGGGTGGCGCATGAGGTGTTGATGCTGGGGGTGAGCACGCGCAGCTTGTACATCGAACCGGGGGCGGTTGATTTGGGCAATCGCTGCCAGGTGATCAGTGTTTCGCTGTTGATGCGGCATTTGTTGATGGAGGCGGTGGAGGTTGCGCTGGAGTATGACGAGGCCGGGCGCGACGGTGCGCTGATCGATTTGCTGCTGTATGAACTGGCTCGTAGTGCTCATTTGCCGTTGCACATTCCATTGCCTGTCGATATGCGGTTGCTTGGGTTGTGTCAGATGTTTCTGCGGCAACCGAACGCTCACCAATCGCCGCAGCAATGGGCTGATCAGTTGCATATCAGTTTGCGTACTTTTAATCGGCTGTTTCGCCAACAGACTGGATTGAGTTTCAGCCAATGGCGGCAGCGGGCTTGTGTGGTGCTGGCTTTGGCGCGGCTGGCGGTGGGCACGCCGGTAACGCGGATTGCTTTGGATTTTGGTTACGACAGCCCGGGGGCGTTCTCGACGATGTTTCGTCGGGTGCTGGGGCAAGCACCGTCCGTTTGGTTGGAAGGGACGAAATAGCGAGCTCGCGGCAAGCGCAGATCCTGTAGGAGCGAGGCTTGCCCGCGAAGAATGCACCGCGGTTTTTCAGGTATTACGCGTCATCGTTCTTCGCGGGCAAGCCTCGCTCCTACAGGTTTTCTTTACTGATCGGCCTTAACCACTGCCTTGTTCTGACAGCAACTCAAAACTCTGCTCCTTCACATCCTGAGAATCCAGACCGATTTGCACCCGGAACTCCCCCGGCTCGGCGACGTGTTCCAACTGAGCGTTGAAGAACTTCAAGTCGTTCTCGTTAATGCTGAAATGGACCGCTTTCTCCTCTCCGGCCTTGAGCATGATTTTTTGAAAGTTCTTCAGTTCTTTGACCGGCCGGCTGACGGATGCGACGACGTCGCGGATGTACAGTTGAACCACGGTTTCGCCGTCACGCTGGCCGATGTTCTTCACCATGACGCTGGCCACGAGATTATCGGTCTTGCTCAGGGTGGCCGAAGACAGGGCCATGTCGGTCAGGCTGAAGTCGGTATAACTCAGCCCGTAGCCGAAGGGATAAAGCGGCCCATGGGTTTGATCGAAATATTGCGACGTGTAGTTGCGAAGCGCACCCGGCAGGTAGGGGCGACCGGTGTTCAAGTGGCTGTAGTAATTGGGGATCTGCCCCACGGAGCGTGGAAAGGTGATGGGTAATTTGCCGGACGGGTTGTAGTCGCCGAACAACACATCGGCAACGGCGTTGCCTCCTTCAGAGCCGCTGTACCAGGTTTCCAGAATCGCATCGGCCTGTTTATGCTCCTTGCCAATAGAAAGTGGCCGGCCGTTCATCAAGACCAGTACCAGTGGCTTGCCGGTGGCTTTCAGGGCGGTAATCAATTCACTCTGGCGCCCCGGCAGATCGAGGCTGGTTCGACTGGCCGCTTCATGAGACATGCTGCGGGGCTCGCCCACCACCGCAATCACAACATCGGCTTGCTGTGCGACCTTGACCGCTTCGTCAATCATTTCTGCTGCCGGACGAGGGTCGTTTTCGATTTTGGACACGCCCTGGTATTCCAGGTATTTAACGACTTCCTGATCCTCCTCGAGATTGGCGCCTCGGGCATAGATCAGCGAGCCTTGGTTCATTGCGCTTTTCAGCCCGTCGTAGATCGTCACCGATTGCTCGGCCACGCCGCTTGCAGACCAACTGCCCATGATGTCGACGGTACTTTTTGCCAACGGGCCGATGAGCGCAATCACGCCCTCTTTTTTCAGCGGCAAGAGCCCGTTTTCATTCTTCAACAGGACCAATGTCTTGCGTGCCACCTCACGGGCCTGCGCTCTGTGCAGACGGTGTTCGGCATTGTTGTCAGCGGGGTCTTCACTGGCAACGCCGATGCGCCGGTAAGGGTCTTCGAACAGCCCCATGTCGTACTTGGCCCCCAGCACTTCGCGCACCGCGTTATCGATATTGCTTTGGGAAACAGCGCCGGATTCAAGCAGGCCGGGTAGCTCCGGACCGTAGGAGAAGTCGTTCATGCTCATATCAACGCCGGCCTTGATCGCGAGCCTGGCCGCTTCGCGGTGATTTTTCGCAACACCATGCTGAACCAGATCGTTTATCCCGTTATGGTCGCTGATGACCAATCCCTTGAAGCCCCATGCCTTGCGCAGCAGGTCTTGCATCAACCATGCATTGGAAGCGGCTGGCACACCATTTATCGAGTTGAGCGCCACCATCATCGCCCCCGCGCCACCCTCAATGGCCGAACGATAAGGTGGCAGGTAATCCTGGTGCATTCTGGCCAGGCCCATATCGACGCTGTTGTAGTCGCGTCCACCCTCCACAGCCCCATACAACGCAAAGTGTTTGGCGCTGGCCATGATGCTGTCGGGTGCATTCGGGCTTGTGCCCTGGTAGGCCTGAACCATCGCTTTGGCAATGCGCGAAACCAGGTAGGTGTCTTCGCCGAAACCTTCGGAGGTGCGCCCCCAACGAGGATCCCGGGCGATATCTATCATCGGGGCGAAGGTCATATCGATACCGTCCGCACTGGCTTCTTTTGCGGCGATTCGACCGCTTAATTCGATAGCGCCGATATCCCAGCTGGAGGCCAACGCCAGGCCAATGGGGAAAATGGTTCGATGGCCGTGGATCACGTCCCAGCCGAAAAACATCGGTATTTTCAAGCGGCTTTGTTGAGCAGCGTCTTGCATAGGTCGGTTTACGTAACGGCTTACAGAACCGTAGGTACCACCGATTCGCCCGGCGGCGATCTCTTCGCGTATCTTTTCGGGCGTCATCTTTTCATCAATAGCGATCAGCCGCAGTTGGCCGATTTTTTCCTCCAGGGTCATTTGATTTATCAGGTTGCTGACAAAGGCCTCTTTGCTCAACGATGCCATATCAGCCACGACGGGCAGACTTGTAAAACCGATCAGGGCACATAACAGACGTAGTCTTTTCATGATTCCCTTCCCCGCATAACGCTGTGACGAACTGCGTCATAAACGCCACCTTTCCTTGTATTGAAAATCAGAAAGCTGACGTTCAATCGTTGCTGCTGAGGGGAGTTGAAAGCCTTGAGCTTTCAGGGTCCCGCATAGAAACAGCGTAGTCGCTCCGAAGCTCCTGCCTGAGCGAAAAAATTGAATCGATCAAAAAATGAGTTTGATCCGGGCTCAAAACAACTGTACAAAAACACAGTACATTTTGAATCAGCACTCTCGAGCCCGGAGAACACCATGGCCACTCTTGCGATGAAAATCACCCTGGAACGTATCGCCCTCTTCCAGTTCACCCCCGCCCACTGTGCCCAGGCCCGAGCGATGCTGGGTTGGAGTATTGAAGAGTTATCCGAGGAGTCCGGGGTTTCCGTTGACGCCATTCTGCGCTTCGAGGCAGATCGCGATGTGCTGGATGTCACCCGGTTGGCGTTGGCGTATCGGTTTGAGTCGCAAGGTCTGGTGTTCTTTCCGGGATTTGCACCGGGCAGAGGGATGAATGTGCGAGGGTCGACACCGGATCCGGTGGGGCGGGCGGATTATGCAATGGTTGAGTGAGGTGTCAGCAGATGAATGAAATCGATGGAAGCAACAGTAGCGTTTATGACGCACTGGGTGATCCCGATGCTGGAAAGATGCGGGCCAAAGCCGAACACGTCATGAAGATTGGCTTGCTTCTCAAAACCGGTCGGCTGAGCAAGACCGAGGCTGCGCAAAGGCTCGGACTGTCTCAGGAAGAACTGGACGAAATACTGAGTGGAAAATTTCGCGATTTGACCGTGGCAAAGATCTCGAAATATCCAAACCTGCTACTGGAGGGACGCAGATAGATGGGTTGAGGAGTCCGGGCCGCGCGACATCCTCTTTGTAGCAGCTGGCGAAGCCTGCGTTCGGCTGCGCAGCAGTCGTGAATCCGGCTGACACGGTCTGCCTGACGTACCGCAATCTCTGATTTTACGACTGCTGCGCAGCCGAACGCAGGCTTCGCCAGCTGCTACACATTGCATTACGGCGTAACTGACCGGCAGGGCCGCTCCCACGGCAAGCGGCTCGGCAGCACAACATCAAGATCAAGCGTTCTGAGGCTCCATCGGGTCGCTGACACCTTCCAGCCCCAGCCACCAGGCGTGACCACGCTGCGGATCCATCACATGGAACGCCTCACCCATCTGCGGCGTGGTGATCAACACATTCCGCTCCCAGGCCAACGCCACAATACGGTCGAAGGGTTCGTACCAGGCGTGCATTGACAGGTCGAAGGTGCCGTTGTGGATTGGCAGCAACCAACGCCCTTCAAGGTCTATATGCGCTTGCAGGGTTTGCTCGGGCTGCATGTGAACGTGAGGCCACTCGACGTTGTAGGCGCCGGTTTCCATGAGCGTGAGGTCGAACGGGCCGTACTGTTCGCCGATGCGTTTGAAGCCATCGAAGTAGCCGCTGTCGCCACTGAAAAAGATCCGCGTGTCGCCATCGATCATCACCCACGACGCCCAAAGGGTGCTGTTGCCGTCGAACAACCCACGACCGGAAAAGTGTTGCGAAGGGGTGGCGATGAATTGAAGCCCATCGACCTCGGTGCTCTGCCACCAATCCAGTTGACGCACTTTGCTGGCATCGATACCCCATTTGATCAGGGTGTCGCCCACACCCAGCGGGGTAAGGAAGTACTGAGTTTTATCCGCCAGTTTGAGGACGGCCTGATAATCGAGGTGGTCGTAATGATCGTGGGACAGGATCACCGCTTCAATCGGCGGCAAGTCTTCGAGGCTGATCGGCGGCTGGTGGAAACGCTTGGGGCCGGCCCACTGCACCGGTGAAGCGCGTTCGGCGAAGACCGGGTCAGTGATCCAGAATTTGTCTTGCAATTTCAGCAGTACGGTTGAATGACCAAGGCGATAGACACTGTGGTTCGGCGCGGCGAGCAATGCAGCCTGGGTCAGGGTTTGCACTGGGACCGGGGCGGACGGCCGGGTGTCGCGCGGTTTGTGGAAGATGAAGTTCCACAGGATGCGCAAGGTTTTACGAAAGCCTTCGCGCTGCACAGGCGCATGGTTTCGGTACTGACCTTGGGCCTGACGAGAAGCTTCAGGCGTTGAGAGGTCATCCCGTGGGGAAGTTGAGGTGGCCATGACTGACTCCAGAAAAACCGCACGATTGACGGTTTTCCGCTTGGGACGATAAATGGCCAAAGCACGCACGCATCAGCCGCAGACTCTATTTCTTCCTGGGCAGGATTAACAAAACATTACACTGCACAGTGTAGTTTCAAGGTTGCATCAAAGCCGATCACAAGTAAACTTCCAAGTGTAATTCTCCACTTCTTCCTGCCTAAGCGTATTTATGACAGCTCCACAGCGCCTCACTGACCGTAAACGCGAAGCCATCATCCAGGCGGCGATTACCGAATTCCGTGCCAACGGTTTCGACATCACCAGCATGGACAAGATCGCCGCCACCGCTGGCGTGTCGAAGCGCACGGTGTACAACCATTTCCCGAGCAAGGAAGAGTTGTTCGCCGAAATTCTCAATCAATTGTGGGCACGGGTGACGGCCGAACAGGAAACGACTTACCGCCCTGACCTGCCCCTGCGCGATCAGTTGCGTCTGATGTTGCAGGCGAAGATGCAAATGCTGGCCGATGACAATTTTCTCGACCTGGCGCGAGTGGCGATCGCCGCCACCATCCATTCTCCCGAGCGTGCGCAGAACATGGTCGCCCGAATGGGTGAGCGCGAAGAAGGCGTGACGGTATGGATTCGTGCCGCTCAAGCCGATGGCCGATTGAAACCGGTCGCACCCGAATTCGCTGCGCAACAGGTTCAGGGATTGCTCAAGTCGTTTGCGTTCTGGCCGCAGATCTCGATGGGCCAGCCAGGCTTGTCACCCGAGATGCAGCACACCGTGGTGGAGTCGGCGCTGGACATGTTCCTTGCTTGTTATGAGCGCTGAACAGAGCTGCAAAAAATGACAATGTCCGCGGTTTTATCGCTGATCATTCGCCCTGCATAAAACACTGCAATGTGTTTCAGGATGAAACTGGCGCCGGGCTATAGCATCAACACTTCGTAGGCAAAGAGCCGCCGGATCCGACTCAAGGCCACTTCAACGCCCGCCCCAACTCATCGAACAACGTCACCACTGAGCGCAACGCGCGGCAGTCTGGGCGAGTGAGTAACCACAGTGCGGTGTCGTAACCGTGCAAGGGCTCGGTCAATGGTTGCAGTCCGTCACCAATGAGGAAGTCCGGCAACGCCGCAACACCCAGCCCGGCCCGCACCAACTCGGTCACCGATAACATGCTGTTGCAGCGATAGCTCGGTGTCACGCCAGGCAATTGTTGACGTCGCCAGGCGACGGTGGGGTGATCGGGCAGGAAGTCGTCTGGGGCGATCCAGGTCAATGCCGCCAAGTCGTGGGAATCAACCGATTGCAGATAGGCCGCGCTGGCACAGACCCGGTAGGAAATATCCGCCAATCGCCGGCCAACCAAATGCTCGGGCGGTGTGCGGGTCAGTCGCAAGGCAATGTCGGCATCGCGACGGCTGAGATTGGCGAAGTCGTTGGAGGTGCAGAGTTCAATGGTCAACGCCGGGTAAGACGGCATGAACCGCGCCAGCGCCGGCAACAACAAACTTTGCAGGACTGAGTCGGTGCAGGTCAGGCGCACGGTGCCGCTGATAACTTCACCGCCCTGCTCCACGCCAATGCGCGCCGCCTCCAGCGCTTGTTCGGCGCGCTCAGCCTGCTGGGCCAGGCTTTGTGCCAGCGTAGTCGGCAGGTAACCGGCGCGGCTCTTTTCGAACAGTTGCTGGCCCAACGCGGCTTCCAGTCGGCGGACGGCGCGAAACACCGTCGAGACGTCAACTTTCAACAACGCCGAGGCCCGGGCCAGAGAGCCACCGCGCACCAGGGCGAGGATCAGGGACAGGTCCGGGTAGTCCAGTCGATAGTGCGCCGATGCATTGATCACTTGGGATAACGCCAATATTGATTGCGTGAACGCCAATCTATAGTGGGTGCCAGGAATCAACAAGCGTCGAGATCACTCATGGAAACCAACGCCATCCGCATCGCCCTGATCGGCGATTACGACCCACAGGTCACCGCTCACCAAGCGATTCCCGTCGCCCTCGGCATGGCCGCCGAACACTCAGGCAGAGACATACAGTTTCAATGGTTGGCCACCGACAGCATCAATGCCGATACGCCACTGGATGACTTCGATGGTTTCTGGTGCGTGCCCGCCAGCCCTTATCGCGACATGGACGGCGCGTTACGGGCGATCCGTTTTGCCCGCGAGCAGCAGCGACCTTTCCTCGGCACTTGCGGCGGTTTTCAGCACGCGGTACTCGAATTCGCCCGCAACGTTCTGGGTTGGAGCGATGCCGAACACGGCGAAACCTCGCCCGAGGCGACACGGGCATTACTCACGCCGCTGACCTGTTCGCTGGTGGAGGCTTTCGACAGCATTCATTTGGTTGAAGGCTCATTGATCGCCAAGGCGTACGAAAACGCTGAGATTCGCGAAGGATATCGCTGCCGTTATGGTGTGAATCCGGAGTTTGAAAAGGAGCTACTCAAACAACAGTTGCACGCGGTTGGCCACGATTCGGCGGGGGATCTGCGGGCGGTGGAGCTAAAAGATCATCCGTTCTTCGTCGCGACATTGTTCCAACCGGAACGTACTGCGCTCACGGGTATTCTGCCGCCGTTGGTTCGGGCCTTGATCGAGGCGTGTGCGAGGCAAAAATCATGATCGCCCAGACACCTGCAACACCTTACTACGCAGTGATTTTCACCTCGCTTCGCACCGACGGCGATCACGGTTACGAACAGGCCGCCGAACGCATGGTGGAACTGGCCCGGGAGCAACCCGGCTTCCTTGGCGTGGAATCGGCCCGGGGCGCGGATGGGCTTGGGATTACGGTGTCCTACTGGGATAGCGAAGCGGCGATCCTGGCCTGGAAATACCATCCCGAACACAGCGCGATTCGTGAGCGCGGGCGTTCGACCTGGTATTCGACATGTCATACGCGGGTGTGCAGGATTGAGCGGGCGTATGCGTTCAAACAATAAATGATGTGGTGTTCTTTAAATCGCCTTCGCGGGCAAGCCTCGCTCCTACAGGATTCAACACGACCTGTAGGAGCGAGGCTTGCCCGCGAAGAGGCCCGATCTGACACCACAAAATCCTCAACCCCGCACCAAACTCCTCACCGCCGAAATCTGCGGCACTTCCCGCCGGTTCATATACACCCGCAACGGTTCGGTGATGTTGATCCGGTCGTCGATGTTCTGGTCCAGCAGCAGCTGGATCAGTTCGCGTTTGAGCGTCATGGTCTGCCCGGGGCCGGGTGCCCAGACGAATTCACTGGTGGGGATGATGCCATCGTCGGCCACGTCCATGCCGAATGAGTCTTCGCTGAAACGAACGATGTATTGGCCGGTCTTGCGATTGAGGCCGACGAAGCCTTTGAGTTGGTCGGCGGCCTGGCAAATGAGCTGGGATGTGATGCGCATGATAAACCTCACAAAAGGTCGAAAAAGACCGGTGATCGATGGTTTACACGCAGGGCAAGCGAATGGATTTCCCTCTGCCGGGGAAATTACCGAGGCCAAGAGTACTGCAAAGAACCGCACAAAAGCGCTGAAAAATCTGCTTTAAACACATTTATGACGGTCCGGCGATAGCGCAAGCGGCGCTCAGTTGTTAAAAGATACGTCTTTGAAAACCCATCGCAAAAGGACTTCGACCATGCCTGTCACCTTCACCAAGAGCGCCTTGCTGCTGAGCCTGATGCTCGGCCTCGGCCAGGCACAGGCCGCCAGCGAGCCAAGCCCCACCGCACTGGCGACCCGTCTGGGCATTCCGCACCCGGCGGTGATCGCCCACCGCGGCGCGTCTTTCGATGCACCGGAATCCACCGCCGCGGCCTACAAATTGGCGCGCGATCTGGGTGTCGACTACCTGGAACTCGACCTGCAACGCAGCAAGGATGGCGTGCTGATCGCCCTGCACGACAACAACCTGCAACGCACCACCGATGTCGCCACTAAATTCCCTGAGCGCAAGGACAGCCTGGCCAACGAATTCACTATCGCCGAACTCAAAACACTGGATGCCGGCAGCTGGTTCAACCGCGCTTACCCGGATCGCGCGCGTCCGAGCTACGTGGGCCTGAAGATCCTGACCCTGGACGAAATCATCGACATCGCCCAGGGCAACCCGCTGCACAAGCCGGGCCTGTACATCGAAACCAAGGAGCCAAAACAGTTTCCCGGCATTGAGCGCGACCTCAAGGATAAATTGCAGGACCGCGGCTGGCTGAGCCCAACCGGTTCGAAACTGGCGAAGAGCAATTTGGCGGTCGGTCAGGGCAAAGGCAAAGTCGTGCTGCAAACTTTCGAGAAGAGCAGCCTCGAACTGCTTGAGAAGGAAATGCCGCAAGTGCCGAAAATCCTGCTGCTGTGGGTGGGCGAAGGCAGCATTGAGCCGAAATCCAAAGTGACGTTCGCCGAGTCCGGTGACAAGGATAAAGCGAGTTACTACGCCAGGCAGGAACCGAAAGACAAAGCCGAGTTTCAGCAATGGGTCGAATACGCCAAGGCTCAGGGCGCTATCGGTACCGGCCCTTCCGCCGCACTGACCAAGGGTGGCGATCAGAGCTATTCCGACCTGGTGAAACCGTGGATGAACCAGTACACCCACGATCAGGGCCTGCTGGTGCATGTCTACACTATCGACGATGCCGTGGATTACCAGAAAGTGACGGATGCCGGTGTCGATGGCATCTTCACCAACCGCGCCAGCGAATTGCTGAAGTTCTATAAGCGTCCGGCGGCGGCGAGCGTTGCGCAGTTGTTGCAGAACAACGGGTATTGATTCGAGACCGTGGCGCCTGCTTCGCGGGCAAGCCATGCTCCCACAGGTTTTTGCGCAGACCTTGTAGGAGCGAGGCTTGCCCGCGAAGCTTTTAAGCTGACGCTACAGGCAATTAAGGGTGAATTAAGTTGCGCGAGCTAACCTGATTCCACTTAAACAGCTCATCCAAGGAAAGAACTTCATGAAAACTTTAACTGCCCTGTTCACCGCTGCTGCCCTGACCCTCACCACTGGCCTGGCCCAGGCCGATGTTCGCGTCGACCAGATCCCTGAGTTGGTCAAGAGCGGCAAGATCAAACCCCTGGAAGAAATGAATCAGGCTGCCTTGAAGTTGCACCCAGGTGCCACGATTACCGACACCGACCTGGATAACCACTTCAACGGTTACGAATATGAAGTTGAACTGCGTATGGCTGACGGCACCGAGTGGGATGTGGACTTCGACGCTGCTACCGGCAAGGTTCTGAGCGACAAACAAGACAAGTGATTCATCTGCAAAAAAGCCGCACGATCTTCGGGTCGTGCGGCTTTTTTGCGTTAGGTGTCTCGTCCTGAATAAGGTTTACACCTTCTGACTTCTTATCAGGAAGGTGCAATGGATACGGGCGCAAAACGCAG
>NZ_JAMYDU010000030.1 GCF_024138395.1 Pseudomonas mandelii | reverse complement strand
CTGTAGCAGCTGGCGAAGCCTGCGTTCGGCTGCGAAGCAGTCGTGAATCCGGCTGATGCGGTCTGCCTGACATACCGCGATCGCTGATTTTACGACTGCTACGCAGCCGAACGCAGGCTTCGCCAGCTGCTACAGATCGCATTACGGCTTAACTGATTGGCATTAGGACTTTTGCGTATGGAAGATCAAAAGATGGATCTTGTCAGCGCTTGCGCTGTCCCCAGGCGACCGCAAGGCCACTGAGGCAAATCACCGTGATCCCGATCACGCCGAAGCTGTCCGGGGCATGGTCGAAGATTAAATAGCCGTAGATCCCGGCAAACAGAATCTGCCCGTAACTGAAGGGTGCCAGCATCGCAGGCGCTGCATGGCGAAAGGCTTGGGTCAGCAGCATGTGACCGAGCATGCCACAAGTACCCAGCCCAATCATGAACAGGCCGTGCAGCAGCGTCGGCGTCCAAAAGAACGGCACCAGCGCCGTCATGATCAGGCTGTTGAGAATGCCGGTAAGAAAGTTGCTGGTGGTCGGACTGTCGATACCGCTGAGCAGGCGGGTGAGCAATTGATAAAAGCCAAAACACAACGCCGAACACAGCGGCAGCAGAATCGCCGGGGTGAACAGCGCACCGCCGGGCCGCACGACGATCAACACGCCGACAAACCCACCCAGCACCGCCAGCCACTGATTGCGGGTTACCCGCTCATGCAGCAACGGTACGGACAATGCGGTCACCAACAAAGGGGCAAGAAAGGTGACGGCCGTGGCCTCAGCCAAGGGGATGTAACGCAGGCCGGTAGTGAAAAACAGACTGGTGCCGATCAGGCACAGGGCGCGTAATAACTGCAAACCGGGGCGCTTGGTGCGCACTACCACCGAGAAACCACTGCGTGGCACGAAAATCATCAGCATCAACAAGGTGTGCACTACGTAGCGTGCCCAAACCACCATTACGATCGGATAGAACCCGGACAGGTACTTGGACAACGTGTCGTGACTGGCGAACAACAACACCGCCAGGCAGATCAGCGCGATACCCTTGATCGGCTGCTCGGCGCCCTTGTAGCCCGGGTTGTTAACATTCATTCACACACTCGACACAAAATCCCTACAAAATACGTAGCTCGCTACCTATCAACGTAGCAAACGTACGTATATAAAAGCACCCCATTAAAGAAAGGCGAGCGAAGCAGGCACATTGACCCGCTTCAAGCCTTGACACAAACGGATCCAATTACGCATTTTGTTTCAATTGCGCAGGCTGGGACTCAAGCGCAGCATATCCAACCCTGTATCGACGCAACGCTCGGCTTCGGTGTGCAGTTGAAAACTGTCGGGAGCCAACAGCCACTGATACAGGATGCCATCGATGTACGCATGCAGGCTGATGGCCGCGCGGGCAGTGTCGAGGTTTTCCGGCAACTGCCCGCGATTCACAGCATTACTCAGGGCCAGAGCGATTCGCACATTGCAATCGAGACTGGCCGTTCGGCGCTGCTGGCGCAGATCGCACATTTCATCGGTGAACTCGCACTTATGAAACAGAATCTCGTTGATGCGTCGGGTTTTCGGGTCCAGGGCCACTTGATGAAACAAATGAATCAGCAGCTTGCGCATGCAGCCCAGCGGATCGAGTTCATCTTCGCTTTCACTGGCCTTGGCCATTTCATCCAGCGGCTCATGCAAGGTATCGAGCATCGCCTGCACCAGATCCGCCTTGTTACTGAAATGCCAGTAAATGGCCCCGCGCGTCACGCCGGCCAGGGTAGCGATATCCGCCAGCGTCGTGCGGGCCACGCCCCGCTCGTAAAAGGCTTTTTCTGCCGCTTCGAGTATCTGGCTTCGGGTTTCTTGAGCTTCCTCTTTGGTACGACGGACCATGGCAGTAAAACCTCAATCAGGGGTGCTTCAGCGATGTCTGAAGATCAGCTGAATAAAAGTGGGGCGAACGCTCTCGGGCTTCGACTCCGGCCTGCAATTCGAACCTTTGAACGGCTTTTGTAACCGTGTGGATACACCGCCAAGGTCTTTACAAACAACCATGAACGTAAGTATATTCCTTAGCAAGCTACTTATCCACCCGGCAAAAATTTTTTAACCTTCCACATTTCTTGTGCGCAATGTGCGCGCCTGACCGAGGATCTTCATGCAATTCAAGCCAGCTGTTACCGCTCTGGTTACTGCCGTCGCCCTGGCATCGCTGCTCAGCGGATGTAAAAAGGAAGAGGCGGCACCTGCCGCACCAACCCCTCAGGTCGGCGTCGTAACCCTGCAACCTCAAGCCTTCACCCTGACGTCCGAACTTCCGGGGCGCACCAGTGCGTTCCGCATCGCCGAAGTTCGCCCACAGGTCAACGGCATCATTCTCAAGCGACTGTTCAAGGAAGGCGGCGACGTCAAGGCCGGTCAGCAGCTTTATCAGATCGACCCATCGGTCTATGACGCGACCCTGAAAAGCGCCGAAGCCAACCTGCGTTCGACCAAGTCGATCTCCGACCGCTACAAGCAACTGGTCGACGAACAGGCTGTCAGCCGTCAGGAATACGACACCGCGCTGGCCAACCGCCTGCAATCGGAAGCGTCCCTGCAAAGCGCCCAGATCAACGTGCGCTACACCAAGGTTTACGCACCGATCTCCGGTCGCATCGGCCGTTCGTCTGTGACGGAAGGCGCGCTGGTCAGCAATGGCCAGACCGACGCCATGGCCGTCATCCAGCAACTGGACCCGATCTACGTCGACGTCACCCAGTCTTCAGTGGAGCTGCTTGAGCTGCGCCGCGAGCTGGAAAGCGGTCGCCTGCAAAAGGCTGGCGATAATGCCGCCGCGGTCAAGCTGACGCTCGAAGACGGCAGCCAGTACACGCTGGATGGCAAGCTCGAGTTCTCCGAAGTTTCGGTTGACCAGACCACCGGCTCCGTGACCCTGCGTGCCGTGTTCCCGAACCCTGATCACACCCTGCTGCCGGGCATGTTCGTTCACGCCCAGTTGCAGGCCGGTGTGGACAGCGCGGCGATTCTGGCCCCGCAACAAGGCGTGACCCGCGACCTCAAAGGCTCTCCGACCGCGTTGGTCGTCGGTCCGGACAACAAGGTCGAACTGCGTCAGCTCAAGGCCAGCCGCACCGTCGGCAACCAATGGCTGATTGAAGACGGTCTGAAGGCAGGCGATCGCGTGATCACCGAAGGGCTTCAATTCGTCAGACCTGGCGTTGAAGTCAAGGCCACTGAAGCCACTAACGTTGGCATAAAGAGCCCGGCCCCCGCACAGGCAGCTAATACAGCTGTCGGCGGCAAAGGGGAGTAAACCATGTCGAAATTTTTTATCGACCGTCCGATTTTCGCCTGGGTAATTGCCCTGGTGATTATGCTGGTCGGGGCTCTATCGATCCTCAAACTGCCGATCAACCAATACCCGAGCATTGCGCCTCCGGCCATTGCGATCTCGGTGACCTACCCAGGCGCGTCTGCACAAACCGTGCAGGACACCGTGGTGCAGGTGATCGAACAACAACTCAACGGTATCGATAACCTGCGTTATGTCTCGTCGGAAAGTAACTCCGACGGCAACATGACCATTACCGCGACCTTCGAGCAGGGCACCAACTCCGATACCGCGCAGGTTCAGGTCCAGAACAAACTGAACCTGGCCACCCCTCTGCTGCCGCAAGAAGTGCAGCAACAGGGCATCCGCGTGACCAAGTCGGTGAAAAACTTCCTGATGGTTATCGGCGTGGTGTCGCGCGACGGCAGCATGACCAAGGACGACCTGTCCAACTACATCGTGTCGAACATGCAGGACCCGATCTCGCGCACGGCCGGTGTCGGTGACTTCCAGGTCTTCGGTGCCCAGTACGCGATGCGGATCTGGCTCGACCCGGCCAAGTTGAACAACTTCAACCTGACCCCGGTAGATGTGAAAACCGCCATCGCGGCGCAGAACGTCCAGGTCTCGTCCGGTCAACTCGGCGGCTTGCCTGCCCTGCCCAACCAGCAACTGAACGCAACGATCATCGGCAAGACCCGTCTGCAGACCGCCGAGCAGTTCAAGGCGATCCTGCTGAAGGTCAATAAGGACGGCTCGCAAGTGCGCGTCGGCGACGTTGCGGAAGTTGGTCTGGGTGGCGAAAACTACTCGATCAGCGCCCAGTTCAACGGCGCCCCGGCCTCCGGTCTGGCGGTGAAACTGGCCAACGGTGCCAACGCCCTCGACACCGCAAAAGCCCTGCGCAATACCATTGACACCCTCAAGCCATTCTTCCCGGAAGGGATGGAAGTGGTGTTCCCGTACGACACCACTCCGGTGGTGACCGAGTCGATCAAGGGTGTGGTTGAAACCCTGGTCGAAGCGATCGTGCTGGTGTTCCTGGTGATGTTCCTGTTCCTGCAAAACTTCCGCGCCACCGTCATCACCACGATGACCGTGCCGGTGGTGTTGCTGGGTACGTTCGGGATCCTCGCGGCGTTCGGCTTCAGCATCAACACCCTGACCATGTTCGGTATGGTGTTGGCCATCGGCTTGCTGGTGGACGATGCCATCGTCGTGGTGGAAAACGTCGAACGGGTCATGAGCGAAGAAGGCCTGTCACCCAAGGAGGCCACCAAGAAATCCATGGGGCAGATCCAGGGTGCCCTGGTCGGTATCGCCCTGGTGCTGTCGGCGGTACTGCTGCCGATGGCGTTCTTCAGTGGTTCCACCGGCGTGATCTACAAGCAGTTCTCGATCACCATCGTCTCGGCCATGGCCCTGTCGGTATTGGTGGCGTTGATCTTCACCCCGGCGCTCTGCGCGACCATGCTCAAGGCGATTCCGAAAGGTGAGCACGGCACGCCGAAACGTGGCTTCTTCGGCTGGTTCAACCGCAGCTTCGACCGTGGCGTCAAAAGCTACGAGCGCGGCGTGGGCAACATGCTCGCGCACAAGGCTCCGTACCTGCTGGCATACCTGATCATCGTAGTCGGCATGATCTGGCTGTTCACCCGTATTCCAACGGCGTTCCTGCCGGAAGAAGACCAGGGCGTACTGTTCGCCCAAGTGCAGACCCCGGCCGGTTCCAGTGCCCAACGCACGCAAGTGGTCGTGGACGAAATGCGCGAATTCCTGCTGCGTCCGAGCAAGGAAGGCGGTGAAGGCGACGCGGTGGCCTCGGTGTTTACCGTGACCGGCTTCAACTTCGCCGGTCGTGGTCAGAGTTCGGGTATGGCGTTCATCATGCTCAAACCGTGGGAAGAACGTAACGCCGACAACAGCGTGTTCAAGCTGGCGGCCCGTGCCCAACAGCACTTCTTTACCTTCCGCGACGCCATGGTGTTTGCCTTCGCGCCACCGGCGGTACTGGAACTCGGTAACGCCACCGGTTTCGACGTGTTCCTTCAGGACCGCGCCGGCATCGGTCACGACAAGCTGATGGAAGCCCGTAACCAGTTCCTCGGCATGGCGGCGCAAAGCAAGGTCCTGTCGCAAGTCCGTCCCAACGGTCTGAACGACGAGCCGCAATACCAGCTGGAAATCGACGATGAGAAGGCCAGCGCCCTGGGCGTGACCCTCACCGACATCAACAACACCCTGTCGATTGCCCTGGGCAGTAGCTATGTGAACGACTTCATCGACCGCGGTCGCGTGAAGAAGGTTTACATCCAAGGCCTGCCTGGCGCTCGCATGAGCCCCGAAGACCTGAAGAAGTGGTACGTGCGCAACAGCGCCGGCACCATGGTTCCGTTCTCGGCGTTCGCCAAGGGTGAGTGGATCTACGGTTCGCCGAAACTGGCCCGTTACAACGGCGTGGAAGCGATGGAAATCCTCGGTGCCCCGGCGCCAGGTTATTCCACCGGTGAAGCGATGGCCGAAGTCGAAGCCCTGGCCAGGAAACTGCCGGCCGGTGTCGGTATTTCCTGGACGGGCCTGTCGTACGAGGAACGTCTGTCCGGCTCGCAAGCGCCAGCGTTGTACGCTTTGTCGCTGCTGATGGTGTTCCTGTGTCTGGCAGCGTTGTATGAAAGCTGGTCGATTCCGATCGCGGTGATGCTGGTGGTACCGCTGGGGATCATCGGCGCGCTGATGGCGACCAGCTTGCGCGGCCTGTCCAACGACGTGTACTTCCAGGTGGGGCTGTTGACCACGATCGGTCTGGCGGCAAAAAACGCCATTCTAATCGTCGAGTTCGCCAAGGAACTGCATGAGCAAGGACGTAGCCTGCGCGATGCCGCGATCGAAGCCTGCCGGATGCGTTTGCGGCCGATCATCATGACCTCGCTCGCCTTCGTGCTCGGTGTGGTTCCACTGGCCATTTCCACGGGCGCAGGTTCAGGTAGCCAACATGCGATCGGTACCGGGGTGATTGGCGGTATGATCACGGCCACTGTGCTGGCGATCTTCTGGGTCCCATTGTTCTTCGTCACCGTGTCGTCCATGGGCCAGCGCAAAATCGCTGACCAGGATGACGCTATTGAACCTTCTAAAGAGGCTGGCTAATGAGCAAGTCGCTACTCTCCATCGCAGTCGCCGCCTTCGTGCTGAGCGGCTGCTCGCTGATACCCGACTATCAGCAGCCTGAAGCACCGGTGGCGGGCCAATACCCGCAAGGCCCGGCGTATTCGCCGTCCCAGGCGCCTAGCCAGGCCGCCGCCGAACAGGGCTGGAAGCAGTTTTTCCACGACCCGGCGCTGCAACAGCTGATTCAGACCGCGCTGGAGAACAACCGTGACCTGCGCGTCGCGGCGCTGAACATCGACGCTTATGCGGCTCAGTACCGCATTCAGCGTGCCGATCTGTTCCCGGCCGTTTCGGCCAACGGCAGCGGCAGCCGTCAGCGAGTTCCGGCACGGGCCTCGCAAACCGGTGAAGCAGCCATCAGCAGTTCCTACTCGGCCACCGTCGGCATCAGCGCCTATGAACTCGACCTGTTCGGTCGGGTTCGCAGCCTGAGCGAAGAAGCCCTGCAGAAGTACTTCGCCACTGAAGAAGCACGTCGCAGCACGCAGATCAGCCTGGTGGCCAGTGTGGCCAATGCCTACCTGACCTGGCAGGCCGACAAGGAGCTGCTGAAACTCACCCAGGAAACCCTCGGTGCCTACGAGGAGAGCTTCAAGCTCACCTCGCGCAGCAACGAAGTGGGTGTAGCCTCGGCGCTGGATCTGGCCCAGTCGCGTACCTCGGTGGAAAACGCCCGTGCGCAACTGGCTCGTTATACCCGTCAGGTCGCCCAGGATGAAAACAGCCTGGTGCTGCTGCTCGGCACCGGCATCCCGGCCAATCTGCAAGCGGCCAAGCCACTGTCGGATGACGTGCTGAGCGAAGTGCCGGCCGGCCTGCCATCGGACTTGCTGCAACGCCGTCCGGACATCCTTCAGGCCGAGTACAACCTCAAGGCTGCCAACGCCAATATCGGCGCGGCACGGGCTGCGTTCTTCCCAAGCGTCAGCCTGACCGCCAATGCCGGCTCTCTGAGCCCAGACCTGTCCGGTCTGTTCAAGGGCGGTTCCGGCACCTGGTTGTTCCAGCCGCAAATCAACCTGCCGATCTTCAACGCCGGCAGCCTGCGCGCCAGCCTGGATTACTCCAAAATCCAGAAAGACATCGGCGTGGCGAACTACGAGAAGTCCATTCAAACGGCCTTCCAGGAAGTCGCCGATGGCCTGGCCGCACGCCAGACCTACACCGAACAGTTGCAGGCTCAACGTGACTTCGTCAGCGCCAACCAGGACTACTACCGTCTGGCCGAGCGTCGCTACCGCATTGGTGTCGACAGTAACCTGACCTTCCTCGACGCCCAACGTCAGCTGTTCAGTGCCCAACAGGCGCTGATCACCGACCGTCTGGCGCAGCTGACCAGCGCAGTCAATCTGTACAAGGCGTTGGGCGGTGGCTGGAATGAACAGACGGCGAAGAACGAGCCGTTGAAAGAAGAAGCGCCGAAGATGAAGTTGTTCTGATAGCGCCGTAAACACGAAGCCCACCGATTGGTGGGCTTTTTGTTGGCTGCGGGAAAGTTGTATTGGCCGGCAGGCCCCCATCGCGGGCAAGCCCGCTCCCACAGGTTCAGCGAGGCTCACAGAGTTAGTGTTCAATACGGACACCGCTACAACAGGCTCATCGGGGGCTCACAGAATCTGGGTTCGACACGGACACTGTGGGAGCGGGCTTGCCCGCGATGGGGCCGGTCCCGACACCACAAAACCCTGATCAATCTTACGTTCGATAATCGCCCAGAACCCGTCTCCCCCCGATTGAACCATTTAGTGCGTTTCCCTCACCATCGGTCGCACAAAACCAATAACAACAGGTTCGACACCATGTCCCCGCGCCCTGCCCTGTCCGGCTGACCTCGCCCCGCTTTTCTGAATTCGAATCTTTTGTCTGCAACCCGAACGTTGCGGCACCGCCCCGTTTCATCCAAGAATTAGAGAGACCCGAGCCCATGATCCCTTCCACCGCGCAGTATTTCTTTCCCAGCCTGATCGCCCTCGCACTGGCCGGTGCGGCCCTGCCCGCCATGGCCGAGGAAGCCGGTTTTGTCGAAGGCGCCAAGGTCAACCTGAACCTGCGTAACTTCTACATCAACCGTAACTTCACCAACCCGACCAAGAGCCAGGGCAAGGCTGAAGAGTGGACGCAAAGCTTCATCCTCGACGCCAAGTCCGGGTTCACCCAGGGCACGGTCGGGTTCGGCATGGATGTACTGGGGTTGTATTCGGTCAAGCTCGACGGCGGCAAAGGCACCAGTGGTACGCAGTTGCTGCCGCTGGACCACGATGGTCGCCCGGCGGATAACTTTGGTCGCACCAATGTGGCGTTCAAGGCCAAGCTGTCCCAGACCGAAGTGAAAGTCGGCGAGTGGATGCCGGTATTGCCGATCCTGCGTTCGGACGACGGTCGCTCGCTGCCGCAAACCTTCCGTGGCGGCCAGATCACCTCGAAGGAAATCGACGGCCTGACGCTCTACGGCGGCCAGTTCCGAGCCAACAGCCCGCGCGATGACAGCAGCATGAACGACATGTCAATGACCGGCAAAGCAGCGTTCACGTCAGACCGCTTCAACTTTCAGGGCGGCGAATATGCCTTCAACGGCAAGCGAACTCAGATCGGCCTGTGGAACGCTGAACTCAAGGACATCTACAGCCAGCAATACGTCAACCTGATCCACACCCAGCCACTAGGCGACTGGACGCTGGGCGCCAACCTCGGGTTCTTCTACGGTAAGGATGACGGTAGCGCTCGGGCCGGCGAGCTGGACAACAAGACCTGGTCGGGCCTGTTCTCGGCCAAATATGGCGGCAACACCTTCTATGTCGGCCTGCAAAAACTCACCGGCGACAGCGCCTGGATGCGGGTCAACGGCACCAGCGGTGGTACGTTGGCGAACGATAGCTACAACGCCAGCTACGACAACGCGAAGGAAAAATCCTGGCAACTGCGCCACGACTACAACTTCGCCGCCTTGGGCGTACCGGGCCTGACGTTGATGAACCGCTACATCAGCGGCGACAACGTCCACACTGCAACCACCACCGACGGCAAGGAATGGGGCCGCGAAAGCGAACTGGGCTACACCGTGCAGAGCGGCACGCTGAAAAACCTCAACGTCAAATGGCGCAACTCGACCATCCGCCGCGACTTCAGCAACAACGAGTTCGATGAGAATCGGTTGATCGTCAGCTATCCGATCAGTCTGCTGTAAACCCACTACCGCCATCGCGAGCAGGCTCGCTCCCACAGTGATTTTCGGTGAACACAAAACTGCGTTCACACCACACAACTAAGGTGGGAGCGAGCCTGCTCGCGAAGGCAATCTTTCAGCCACATCAATATTGAATGTACTGCCGCCATCGCGGGCAAGCCCGGCTCCCACAGGGATCTTCAGTGAACACAAAATTGGCGTTCACGCCGGACAACTGTGGGAGCGGGCTTGCTCGCGAAGGCAATTTTTCAGCCACATCAATATTGAATGTACTGTCGCCATCGCGGGCAAGCCCGGCTCCCACAGGGACCTTCAGTGAACACAAAATCAGCGTTCACGCCGGACAACTGTAGGAGCGAGGCTTGCCCGCGAAGACGTCAGCTCAGGCAATACAACTTTCGCGGATCACTCGCGCGACTCAACCCCCAACTCATCCCACACCGACTCGGCCAGGTGGAATGTTGCGTTGGCCGCCGGGATGCCGCAGTAGATCGCGCTCTGCATGATCACTTCCTTGATCTCGCCACGGGTCACGCCGTTGTTGGCGGCGGCGCGCAGGTGCAGTTTGAGTTCTTCGTTGCGGTTCATGCCGATCAGCATGGCGATGGTGATCAGGCTGCGGGTATGACGCGGCAGGCCCGGGCGGGTCCAGATGTCGCCCCAGGCGTGGCGGGTGATCATCTCCTGGAACTCCGAGTTGAACTCGGTCAGCGCGTTCAGGCTGCGATCGACATGGGCGTCGCCAAGTACTGCGCGACGGACATTCAGACCCTCGTCGTAACGTTGTTTCTCGTCCACAACAATCCCCTCAATGAGCTGACAAAAACGCCAGTACCCGGTCGCTGAACGCAGCGCCGGCCTGGACGTTGGACAGGTGCGCGGCGTAGAACTCTGCGTACTCGGCGCCACGCACTTGCTCCTGAATGAAATGCCCGCCGGACGGCGGCGTCACCGCGTCTTCGGTGCCGGCGATCACCAGCAGCGGCACCTGAATCGAGGACAACTGATCACGGAAATCGGCGTCACGTACCGCCGCGCAATTGGCCGCGTAGCCTTCAGGCGAGGTGACCGCGAGCATGTCGGTAATCCGCTTCGTCGCTGCCGGATTGGCCTCGGAAAAGTCCGCGGTAAACCAGCGGGCAATCGACGCATCACGCAGTGCAACCATCGCCGCCGCGCCGTCACGCAACACGGTTTCGATCCGTGGATTCCACACCGACGGATCGCCGATTTTCGCCGCGGTGTTACATACAATCAGTTTATTCAAACGCTGACCGGCATTGATCCCCAGCCATTGGCCGATCAACCCGCCCATGGACAGACCACAGAAATGCGCGCGTTCGATGTGTAGCGCATCCAGCAGCGCCAGCACGTCGCGGCCCAGTTGCTCGATGTTGTACGGCCCCGGCGTCACCAACGACTGGCCGTGACCACGGGTGTCAAAACGCAGCACGCGAAAATGCTCGCTGAACGCCGGAATCTGCGCATCCCACATGTGCAGGTCGGTGCCCAGTGAGTTGGACAGCACCAGTACCGGCGCCTCGACCGGCCCATCGAGTTGCGGCCCTTGAATTTGATAGTGCAGTTCGCCCTCGGCGAGTTGTACGAATGCCACAGCAGTCTCCTTCAGGCAATCAACGCAAAATGTTCAGCCACTGCTCGCTCGACCCAGGTATGGGCCTGACCGAGGTAATGGGCGGGGTCCAGCAAACGATCGAGTTCAGCATCCGACAGCTCGGCAGTCACCTGCGGCTCGTCGCCGAGTACCGCGCGCAGATGACGTTGCTCGGCCACTGCGCGTTTGCAGCATTGCTCCAGTAGATGGTGCGCGGTGTCGCGACCGACCCGTTGCGCCAGCACGATGCTCACGGCTTCGGCCAGCACCAGGCCCTGGGTCAGGTCGAGGTTGCGCGTCATTCGGTCGGCATCCACTTCCAGTCCGTCGGCCACCAACAGCGCTTGCTGCAAGCTGCCTGACACTAAACAGCAGATCTCCGGCAGGGTTTCCCATTCGGCATGCCACAAGCCCAGGCTGCGTTCGTGCTCCTGCGGCATCGCACTGAACAAGGTCGAGAGCAAGCCAGGCACCCGCGTCGCCGTGCCGATCAGCACCGCCGCGCCCACCGGGTTGCGCTTGTGCGGCATGGTCGAGGAACCGCCCTTGCCCGGTGCCGACGGTTCGAACACTTCGCCAGCCTCGGTCTGCATCAACAGGCTGATGTCGCGACCGAGTTTGCCGAGGCTGCCAGCGATCAGTCCAAGCACCGCGCCGAACTCCACCAGACGATCCCGCTGGGTGTGCCAGGGTTGTTCCGGCAAAGTCAGTTGCAGTTCTGCGGCCAAGGCTTCGGCAATCGGCATCGCCTGCTCGCCGAGGGCCGCGAGGGTGCCGGAGGCGCCGCCGAATTGCAGCACCAGCAGGCGCGGTTTGAGTTCCAGCAGACGCTGACGGCTACGCGTCACTGCGCCCAACCAACCGGCGATTTTCATGCCGAGGGTGACCGGTGTCGCGTGCTGCAGCCAGGTTCGTCCGGCCATTGGCGTGGCGACGTAACGCCAGGCCTGGGTCGCGAGGGTTTCCCCCAGTTGCGCCAGATCAGCTTCGATCAATTCCAGTGCGCGGCGAAGTTGCAGCACCAGACCGGTGTCCATTACATCCTGGCTGGTCGCGCCCAGATGCACGTAACGCTCGGCTTCGGCATCGCTCTTGGCGATCTGCTTGCCCAATGCCTTGACCAGCGGAATCGCCGAATTCCCCGCCGTGGCAATGGCCTCACCCAGAGCGGCGAAGTCGTAATGCTCAGAGAGGCAGGCCGCTTCGATAGACGCGACAGCCGTCTGCGGAATCAGCCCGACCCGCGCCTCGGCCCGGGCCAGTGCCGCTTCGAAATCAAGCATGGCCTGAACCCGGCCCTGATCGCAGAACACCTCACGCATGTCGCGTGCCGTGAAATAGGCATCGAACAATTGATTGCCCGGTCGCTGGTTCATAAACAGTCCTTGCAGGCGTGGGCCCGGTCAGGCCTGCGCGTAAAAATCAAAGGTCGTGGTGCGCCAAAAGATCGCAGCCTTCGGCAGCTCCTACATTGATCTAATCGTCGAACGGGGTTCCTGTAGGAGCTGGCGCAGCCTGCGATCTTTTGATCTTGATTTCAATAATCAAAGAACACCGTCTCGGCATCCGTCCCCTGCAGAATCACGTTCCACTGATAAACACCCGAAGCATCCTGCTTCGCCAGCAAAGTGCCGCGGCGTTCAGCAGGCACGCACTCCAATAGCGGGTCCGCCACATTAGCCGGTTCGCCATCAAAATAAATCCGCGTCAGCAAATGCTTCACCAACCCACGAGCAAATACCAGTACCACTAAATGCGGCGCCTGGGTCGTGCCTTTCAAGCCTTCCACTGTGCCCGGTTTGATCGTGGTAAAGCGGAAGCGCCCTTCTGCATCCACCGGCACCCGGCCAAACCCTTCGAAATTCGGGTCCAGCGGTTTGTCTTGATCGTCTTCGGGATGGTCGTACTTGCCGGCGGCGTTGGCCTGCCACACTTCGAGCATGGCGTCGTTGACGAAGTCGCCATTGCCATCGACGACTTGCCCGGTGATCGCCACGCGCTCGCCGAGGGTCTGGGCAACGGTCAGGTCTTCGCGGTTCAGCCAGGTCAGGCCGATGTGGTAATACGGCCCGACGGTGTGGGACGTGGTCGCGTTCAGCGTCATCTTATTTCTCCATCGGCGTGGCTTCACGGCCGCGCAAGACGATGTCCCAGCGATAACCGAGGGCGTAGGAAGGGATGGTTTTTTCCAGGTCGAAACTGGCGATCAGGCGCTCTTTGGCGCTGGTATCGGGCACGCAGTTGTAGATCGGGTCGTAGGCCAGCAATGGGTCGCCCGGGAAATACATCTGGGTTACCAGGCGCGTAAGAATACTCGGCCCGAACAGTGAGAAATGGATGTGCGCCGGGCGCCAGGCGTTGTGGTGGTTACCCCAGGGATAAGCGCCAGGCTTGATGGTCTGGAACTGATACCAGCCATCGGCGTCGGTCACGGTGCGGCCGGTGCCGGTGAAATTCGGGTCCAGCGGCGCGTCGTGCAGGTCGCGCGCATGGTTGTAGCGACCGGCGGCGTTGGCCTGCCAGATCTCTACCAGAATGCCCGGTACTGGCAGACCGTTTTCATCCAGCACGCGGCCGTGAATGATGATGCGCTCGCCCAGTGGTTCGCCCTGATGCTGAGCGGTCAAGTCGTTGTCCTTTTCCTGGATGCGCTCGGCGCCGATAGTCGGGCCGGTGATTTCCGACAACGAATGCGGCAAAAACACCAACGGCTTGGACGGCGAGCGCAGGTTGGTGGATTGATAGGTCGGGTGCAGGTACTCCGGCTGAGTGCCCTCCTGCGGGCGACGGTAACCAGGCTTGTCAGTCATTACACTTTCCTCAGTTCTTATAAGTCGACGGCGTGTGTCAGACCCGTTCGATCGCCAGCGCCAGACCTTGGCCGACACCGACGCACATGGTCGCCAGACCTTTCTTGCCACCGGTTTTTTCCAATTGATGCAGCGCGGTCAATACCAAGCGCGCGCCGCTCATGCCCAACGGATGGCCCAAGGCAATGGCACCACCATTCGGGTTGACCTGGGCCGCGTCATCGGCCAATCCCAGCTCACGCAACACGGCCAAGCCCTGGCTGGCGAAGGCTTCATTGAGTTCGATCACGTCGAAATCGCTGACCGCCAGGCCCAGCCGCTCAGTCAATTTGCGCACCGCCGGCACCGGGCCGATGCCCATCACCCTCGGTGCGACACCGGCACTCGACATGCCCAAAACGCGAGCGCGCGCAGTCAGGCCATGTTTCTTTACCGCGTCGCCAGAGGCCAAAATCAACGCCGCCGCACCGTCGTTCACGCCGGAAGCGTTGCCGGCGGTGACGGTTTTGTCCGGGCCGTTGACTGGTTTGAGTTTGGCCAGGGTTTCCAGTGTTGTGTCAGCGCGGGGATGTTCATCCTGCGTGACCACGCTTTCACCCTTCTTGTGGGCAATCCGCACTTCGACGATCTCTTCGGCGAAAAATCCTGCGGCTTGCGCGGCCGCTGTGCGTTGCTGACTGCGCAGTGCGAAAGCATCCTGATCGGCGCGGGAAATTTGGTAAGCGTCGGCTACGTTATCGGCGGTCTGCGGCATCGCATCCACACCGTATTGAGCTTTCATCAACGGGTTGATGAAACGCCAGCCGATCGTGGTGTCTTCCAGTTTCATGTTGCGTGAGAACGCCGCATCGGCCTTGCCCATCACGAACGGAGCGCGAGACATCGACTCGACGCCGCCGGCAATCGCCAACTCCATCTCGCCACTGGCGATGGCCCGGAACGCAGTGCCGATCGCATCCATGCCCGAAGCGCACAGACGATTGAGGGTAACGCCGGGAATGGTTTCCGGCAGCCCCGCCAGCAGCAACGCCATGCGTGCCACGTTGCGGTTGTCTTCGCCGGCCTGGTTGGCGCAACCGAGGAACACTTCGTCTACCGCGTTCCAGTCCACCGACGGGTTGCGCGCCATCAGCGCTTTGATCGGCACGGCGGCCAGGTCGTCGGCGCGAACCGCCGACAGGCCACCGCCGAAACGGCCGATGGGGGTGCGAATGGCGTCGCAGATATAAACGTCACGCATCAGGCTTCTCCGGGTGCTTGGCCGTGAGCCGCAGCGGTGCGGGCTTCCAGATCGCGCAGTGCGGTCAGCTCGACATCGGTTGGCTCGGCGGTGTTTTCCACCTGATCGGCAAAACGAATCGCCCAACCGGTGGCAGCAATCACTTGCTCGCGAGTCACACCTGGGTGCAGCGCAGTCACCACGAATTCATGAGTATCCGCTTCGGGTTCCATGATGCACAGGTCGGTAATAATGCCGACAGGGCCGGCGCCCGGCAGGCCGAGACGCTTGCGTGAATCCCCGCCCTCGCCATGGCCGACCGAGGTGATGAAGTCGAGCTTGTCGACAAAGGAACGCGCCGACTGCTTGAGGATGATCAGCACGCTCTTGGCGGAACCGGCAATCTCCGGCGCACCACCGGCACCCGGCAGGCGAACTTTCGGTTGATGGTAGTCACCCACCACGGTGGTGTTGATGTTGCCAAAGCGGTCGACTTGCGCGGCGCCAAGAAAACCGACGTCAATGCGTCCGCCCTGCAACCAGTAGCGAAAAATCTCACCGGTCGGGACGACAGTGTCGGCGGTTTCCGCCAGTTCACCGTCACCGATCGACAGCGGCAATACACTCGGCTTGGCACCGATCGGGCCCGATTCGTAGATCAGGACTACATCTGGCGAGGAAGTCAGACGTGCCAGGTTGGCGGCTTTCGACGGCAGGCCGATACCGACGAAGCATACCGAACCGTTTTTCAGACGGCGGGCGGCGGCGACGGTCATCATTTCATTAGTGGTGTAAGTCATTACTTGGCCTCCGAAGCAGCGGCCAGCTTGGCCTGGAACTCGCTGAAGTCAGCGCAACCGAGGATGTATTCGTTGATCCACGCGGTGAACGTTTCACGGTCGCGGGCAATCGGGTCCCAAGCCTGGTAGAAACGGTTGTCGCGTTCGTTGTAGCCGTGAGCGTAGGACGGATGCGCACCACCAGGGACGTGGCAAACCGCGCTCAAGGCCCAGGTCGGCAGAACACAGGAGTTCATCGGTGCATTGAGATCGTCGACGATTTCCTCGACGGTAACGATGCAACGCTTGGCGGCCAGCGCGGCTTCTTTCTGCACGCCGAGAATACCCCAGAGCAGCACATTGCCTTTGCGGTCGGCTTTCTGCGCGTGAATCACGGTAATGTCCGGGCGCACCGATGGCACCGCCGCTAGCACTTCGCCGGTGAACGGGCACGTGACGGTCTTGATCAGCGGGTTGACCTTCGGCAGGTCGGAGCCGGCGTAGGCACGCAGCACCGCGAACGGTAAGCCCGAAGCGCCAGCGACGTAGGCATTGGCCAGGTCGGCGTGGCTGTGTTCTTCGATTTCCAGCGCATGCGGCCACTGCCTTTCGACCGCGTCACGCAGACGGTGCAGCGAGCCCACGCCCGGGTTACCGCCCCAGGAGAAGATCAGCTTGCGAGCACAACCGGCACCGATCAACTGGTCGTAGATCAAGTCGGGCGTCATCCGCACCAGGGTCAGATCTTTCTTGCCCTGACGAATGATTTCGTGACCCGCCGCCGTAGGAATCAGGTGAGTAAAGCCTTCGAGCGCGACGGTATCGCCATCGTTGACGAACTGCTTTATCGCGTCATGCAGCGAAAGGATTTCAGCCATGGGGCAGGCTCCCGTTTTGTTATGGACCGACGGTGGTAGAAAAAGGCGCGAGGTTCAGCGCCGGAATGACTGAAGAGTAAGCCCCTGGACAACGCCAAACAATCCGATAATCGACTGAGTGTTCGTTTATCGAACAGATTGTTGTCTCCCTACCGATCTCCTCTGCCGATCGTTCCCACGCTCCGCGTGGGAATGCCTCAATGGACGCTCTGCGTCCGCTTCTGGGACGCGGAGCGTCCCGGGCTGCATTCCCACGCGGAGCGTGGGAACGATCATGTACCCTCAGGTCGCATCCGCATGACTGACCATGCCCTTGATCACCACCGCCGTGGTTGCCAACGCGGCCGGGATCACCAGCGCCGTCAGCACTTGCTCGAAATTCCAGCCCAGCCCCAGCAACGTTGCGCCCATCCACGCACCGAGGATCGCGCCGAAGCGGCCAATCCCGAGCATCCACGACACACCGGTCGCCCGCCCTTGAGTCGGGTAAAACCGCGCCGCCAGCGACGGCATCGCCGATTGCGCGCCGTTGACGCACATCCCCGCCACCAGCACCAGGGTCGCCAGCAAGGTGATGTTGCCCAGGCTCTGCCCTACCGCGTAGGCAAACACTCCGGCGAACAAGTAGAAAATGCCGATGACCTTGTGCGGATTGAACCGATCCATCGCCCAGCCCACACCCACCGCGCTCAACACCCCACCGAACTGGAACAGCGCACCAATGAACGCTGCCTGCTCCATGCTCGCGCCGCTGTCGCGCATCAGCGTCGGCAGCCAACTGGTCAGCAGGTAAACGATCACCAGGCCCATGAAGTACGTCAGCCACAGCAACAACGTGCCGGTGCTGTAAGTGCCGGAGAAGATCACCGCAAACACATTGCGCGCCTTCACGGTTTTCTGTTCCGGGACGCTGAAGCTCGAAGCCTGAGCCACCACCGTCGGGTCGATCGGCGCCAGGGCCTTGCGCACTTTGTCCGTGCCACGATTGCGCACCACCAGATAGCGCGCCGATTCCGGCAACCAGAACAGCAAGACGACGGCGAGGATCAGCGGCAGAACCCCGCCGATCAGCAGCAGGCTATGCCAACCGAAGGCCGGGATCAGTTTGGCCGAGATAAACCCGCCGCCAGCCATGCCGAGGTTGAAGCCGCAGAACATGCTGGTCACCAGCAAGGATTTCTTGCGCTCCGGGGTGTATTCGGACAACAGCGTGGTGGCGTTCGGCATACCAGCGCCCAAACCCAGACCGGTGAGGAAACGCAGTACCAGCAACTGGTCAACGTTGGTGCTGTACGCCGACGCCAGGCTGAAAGCGCCGAACACCAACACCGCGCCCACCAGTACGACTTTTCGCCCGAATCGGTCAGCCAACGGGCCAGAACCCAAAGCGCCGAAGACCATGCCAATCAACGCCGCGCTCATCACCGGGCCGAGACTGGCGCGATCGATGCCCCAGTCCTGGGACAGTGCCGGCGCGATAAAACCCATGGCCGCAGTGTCGAGGCCATCGAGGAAAACAATCAGGAAACATAGAATCACCACCCGCCATTGGTAGCGCGAAATGGGTTGAGTGTTGATGAAGGACTGCACGTCGAGGCAGTTTCCTACAGCAGACTGAGGCTGGTTCATTATTTTTATTCCACGCAAAGAACGCAGTCGAACAGGTGCCAGCCGGGGCTGACGCTGTCACAAGAAAGGAGGTCGGGATCAGGCGTTCGGTTTCGGCAGCTAAACCGGACAGTCGGGAAACGTGCGCATGACGATGCCTCTTCTCATTATTATTGGGGGGCGTCGTCCGGCGACTGAATGAAGGCCAGCAGTGGCGGATGACGCTGCCGCGACATTAATGAGCCAAGGGAAAGAGCGTCAATTCGATAAACGCGACTCTGTGCGTTTATCGAACAGCTTAGGCAAAGAGTTGCGCGCTCAGGTCACGACTCGCGCTGAGCAGACCGGGCAGGAAACGTTGCTCCAGCTCGCTGCGACTGACCCGGCCGGCGTGGGTGCTGACGTTTAACGCCGCTACGACTTGCCCGGAAGCGTCATACACCGGAACGGCAATCGAGCGCAGGCCCTGCTCCAATTCCTGATCCACGATGCACCAGCCTTGCTGCCTTACCTCTTGCAGGCATTCGAGCAGCGCCTCGGGGGTATGCAAGGTGCGACTGGTTTTGGCTTGCAGCTCTGCATGGTCGAGGTATTCGCGCAGTGACGTGTCGTCCAGCGCAGCGAGGAGAATCCTGCCCATGGACGTGCAATAGGCCGGCAGTCGCCCGCCCACCGAGAGGTCGACGGAAATCAGTCGCTGGGTGGTCGCCGAACGCGCAATGTACAAAATGTCATCGCCCTCCAGCGTGGCCATGTTGCAGGCTTCGTGCAGTTGCTCGCTCATGCGGTCCAGGTACGGCTGGGCAGAAACCGCCAATGGCGTCGACGACAAATAGGCATGGCCCAGGGTCAGTACTTTGGGCAGCAGCGAATAGGTGCGCCCGTCGGTGGTGGCGTAGCCGAGTTTGATCAGTGTATGCAGGCAACGTCGCACAGCGGCGCGGGGAATTTCCGTGCGATGGCTGATCTGCGCAATGGTCAGGTGCCGCTTGCGCTCCTGAAACGCTTGCACCACCGCCAGACCACGGGCCAGGGAGGTCATGAAATCCGGGTCACCGGTCAGGGCCTGGATTCGCTTGGCGGGCGAGGCAACGATCGGCGGTGCCACTGAAGCGAAGGAGTTGCGCATTTGATCGTTCATATCAGGTTGTTTCCCACACGGATCAGCGACTATTACAAGCGGCTCCCGGTCTGACACACAAGCCATCGGCCACCAAGATTGGGCGATTATCGAACCACCAGCCGATAATCGCAATCGTTGGTTGCTTATGGTGAGTCATACTGCTTTCACTCTCATGCAATACGATTGTTATTTTCGGTCACGTTTTAAAGAAGCACGGATGTACTAATTCGTTCGGCTTAATGGCGCCAGAAAGTCACCGCTGTAACTGGCATCCCCGGCACTGTAGTTATCGGTAAAACTTTGCGAGTAACAAAACAATCACACACGAGGAACTACTTTTAACTCTCAAGAGATAGTGTTCTTCGGATCGACCGCTATAATGCATCTCAGTGGCGACCGGTTTTTTACGTGCCGATTCCGCCAACCGGCAGCGCAATATCCATTGCCGCTGTCCGCAGCAAGCGCTTGACGCTCATTTCATATGCTCCGCCAACGCGCTCGCTGAAACAGGAGACTGATGCTACGTCAGCTGTTTTTCTCTGGTGCCGTGGCCGCCTGCAACAAGGACGTATTGATTGCGCCGTGGGAACGATGCCGTGTCAGGCATTGTCCCTTCAACGAGTGCGGTCAATAAATCGATGCAGCGCGTTTCACCAGAATTAATCTCAACTCAATCAGGTAGCACTGTGACGAAAGACGAACTGCGCGCGGAACTTGAGCGCCAGGAACAACGTTACAAGGAAGTTTACGGCGGGGAAGTCACCACCTACGCCGCTCAGCCCGAACCCGAACGCAAACCCTGGCGTAAACGCGCCACCGTTCAGGACCAGGCCTTCTCCCAGGAATTGCAGAAGATGGAAAAGGAACTCAAAGCCGAAGAGCCATGACCGCCTCGGTTTGAATTCTTTCAAGAGCCTGCATCTACACCTGTTAAAAGCGGGTCGTATGGATGATGCTTTTCGTGCCCGCTACAAGCGGGCAGCGGTCTCCTCATCCATTGGATGAGGCAAATGACTCCTGTCTGACCCTCTTCCAAGAAATTTCACACACATGTTCAAGCTTCTCGCTTCGCCGGGAGAAACCCTTGTGGCTACGGCCTTTGCAAGTAAATTCAATGACTTGTAAAACCCCGAAAAAACCTGGGACTTGGGGGATTGCCACAAATTAATTCGTTGAAGAATGTTACCGATGAGCAGCAAGTGCATTGATTAGCAGTCTTTTCTGGCATAATCGCGCCCCCTTACGACCGGGTCAGAAAACCTTCATGATCGATTTATTCAGCGGACTGGATGCTTGGGTGCTTGTGAGCCTCTTGCTCGCCCTGGCCTTTGTCCTCGCCTTCGAGTTCATCAACGGCTTTCATGACACCGCAAACGCGGTGGCCACTGTTATCTACACCAAAGCCATGCCGCCTCATCTGGCGGTGTTCTTTTCCGGTGTGTTCAACTTCCTCGGCGTGCTGCTGGGCGGTGTGGGCGTGGCGTATGCCATCGTCCATTTGCTGCCGGTAGAACTGCTGATCAATGTGAACACCGGTCACGGACTGGCCATGGTGTTCTCGTTGCTCGCCGCCGCCATCACCTGGAACCTGGGCACCTGGTACTTCGGTATCCCCGCCTCCAGCTCCCACACGCTGATCGGTTCGATCCTCGGTGTCGGCCTGGCCAACGCCCTGATCAACGACATTCCGTTGGCCGATGGCGTGAACTGGCAGAAGGCGATCGATATCGGTGCCTCCCTGGTGTTCTCTCCGATGGCTGGCTTCCTGATCGCAGCCCTGGTGTTGATCGGCCTTAAATGGTGGCGTCCGCTGTCCAAGATGCACAAGACACCGGAACAGCGCCGCAAGATCGACGACAAGAAACACCCGCCGTTCTGGAACCGTCTGGTGCTGGTGATTTCGGCGATGGCAGTCAGCTTCGTGCACGGCTCGAACGATGGCCAGAAAGGTATCGGCCTGATCATGCTAGTGCTGATCGGTATCGTGCCGGCGCAGTTCGTTCTCGACCTGAACAGCACCACCTACCAGATCGAACGTACTCGCGATGCGACCCTGCACCTGAGCCAGTTCTACGAGCGTAACCGCGAATCCCTTGGTGAATTCCTGGCACTGGGCAAAAGCGTGAAAGGCGATCTGCCGGAGAAATTCCGTTGCAACCCGCAACAGACCGAACCGACCATCGCAGCGCTGCTCGGCACCCTTAAAGGTGTAGCCGACTACCATTCGCTGCCGTCGGAAAGCCGCATCGAAGTACGTCGTTACCTCCTCTGCCTGGACGACACTGCGAAGAAAGTCGCCAAGCTGCCAGACCTCCCTGCCCGTGAAAAAGCTGACCTGAACAAGCTGCGCAAGGACCTGACCGCCACCACCGAATACGCCCCGTTCTGGGTGATTCTGGCGGTCGCACTGGCGCTGGGCCTGGGTACCATGGTCGGCTGGAAACGCGTGGTACTGACCATCGGCGAGAAAATCGGCAAGCAAGGCATGACTTACGCCCAAGGCATGTCGGCGCAGATCACCACCGCGTGCATGATCGGCGCGGCGAACATCTTCAGCCTGCCGGTTTCCACCACCCACGTTCTGTCTTCAGGCGTGGCCGGCACCATGGTCGCCAACAAAAGCGGCCTGCAAGGCGGCACCGTCAGAACCATCCTGCTGGCCTGGGTCCTGACCCTGCCAGCTACCGTGAGCCTGTCGGCCGGCCTGTTCTGGCTGGCGTCGAAGGCACTGGGTAGCTGATACGCAGCAGCCAAAAAAAGGCGCGTTCCGTGAGGTTCGCGCCTTTTTTGTTGCTGCAATCACACCACTGATCCCTGTGGGAGCGGGCTTGCCCGCGATGACGGCAGCAGATCCGACATTGATGTAACAAACATACCGCTATCGCGGGCAAGCCCGCTCCCACAGTTGACTGCATGTACCCGATAGAAATTCGCAGACAAAAAAAGGGCGACCGAAGTCGCCCAAAATGCCTTGCGTGCTCATTGCTCCAGAAAGACCCTACGGTTTTTTCCGCTTATGCGAATCCTTCCAGATAAAAAATCCAAATCCTGCAAAAAACAGAACCATGAGGCCGACTGTCAGCACTCCGGCGATCACCACGTTGTCGAAAAACATGACTGGCCTCCTGCACTTGCCCTGTTGCGATGGGGCTAAGTTAACCAATCGGGCAGGAGAGAAAATTGACCGGGATCAATGCCGCCCGAGACGGGCGTAAAAGGAAGGGAAATAACTGACCTGCATCAACCGATGCAGGGGGTTTCAACGCTTTTTCGGTTTGTTCTTCGGCTTTTTCTTCGCTTTGCCCAACGGCATCGCCTGCTCGAACGCCTGGCGCACTTCGTTCAGGCGCTTTTCATTAAGGTCATGAACCCGCTTGGCGCGTTCGGAGTTGAGGTCGATCAGCTTGTCATCTTGGCTCATGGCGTTCAGTGCATCGCTTGGAAATGAATTCAACTGCCGGTTAAAGGCGACAGGATTACGCCAATAATGCGGTCTGGCGCGGGCGCTGACCAGCGATCCCGACACTTCAGATTTCAATATCGACCCACAATCCTTGGCGTGGCTGATCCTCCATCAACGGCACCACCGGTACGGTGTTATCGGCATTGAGCTCATTACCGGGAATCGCCAGGTGTTCTTCAGGATCCTCATCGGCCTCACGACGGCGGCGCTCCCGCTCCTGTTGCCGACGCTGCTCCTCGCGCAGCTGCAGGCCTGCCTCCTCCGGATCGCGCTTTTGCAGGTCGATGGTGCTTTCGTTGGAGCTTTCCTGCACCGGTACGACGGGCGGAATGTCCGGGCGCTGGCGGATCGGATCCTGCTGTGACGTGATCGGTACGGCGCTCAAGGGGAGCATCGGTGGCAGCATATTATTAGTCTCCTGTCAGCAGGCTGTCGGCTGCGGCAATGACGACTTGAGCCATCGGTCGCAAACTTGTGATCCGCTTGGCACCGCAAGAGCTGGTGCAGCCTGCGATCTTTTGATCTTCATCTCCCGAAAAGTTCGCATCCACCATCAGCGCACGCATGTAATCCTTTGGCCCTGAAGGCTCATTCCGTTAAGATAGCCCGCTTTTTCAAGGTGGGAGTCAGGCAGCATGGCGCAGCAGTATCAACCGGGGCAACGCTGGATCAGTGACAGCGAAGCCGAGCTGGGTTTGGGCACCGTTCTGGCACAGGACGGCCGCTTGTTGACCGTGCTCTACCCGGCCACTGGCGAGACTCGCCAGTACGCGCTACGGAATGCGCCCCTCACCCGCGTGCGGTTTTCGCCGGGTGACAGCATCACTCACTTCGAAGGCTGGAAACTGACCGTACAGGAAGTCGACGACGTCGATGGCCTGCTGGTCTACCACGGCCTCAATGCGCAGAACGAAGTGGTCACTCTGCCGGAAACCCAACTGTCGAACTTCATTCAGTTCCGTCTGGCCAGCGACCGTTTGTTCGCCGGACAGATCGACCCGCTGGCCTGGTTCTCCCTGCGCTACAACACCCTGGAACACACCAGCCGCCAGTTGCAGTCCTCCCTTTGGGGCTTGGGCGGCGTGCGTGCGCAACCGATCGCGCACCAGTTGCACATCGCCCGTGAAGTCGCCGACCGCATCGCACCGCGGGTTTTGCTGGCCGACGAAGTGGGCCTGGGCAAGACCATCGAAGCCGGTCTGGTGATCCATCGCCAACTGCTCTCGGGCCGCGCCAGTCGCGTGTTGATCCTGGTGCCGGAAAACCTGCAGCACCAATGGCTGGTGGAGATGCGCCGCCGCTTCAACCTGCAAGTTGCGCTGTTCGACGAAGAACGCTTCATCGAAAGCGATGCCGCCAACCCGTTCGAAGACACCCAGCTCGCATTGGTTGCGCTCGAATGGCTGGTGGACGACGAGAAGGCCCAGGACGCACTGTTCGCCGCCGGCTGGGATTTGCTGGTGGTCGACGAAGCGCACCACCTGGTGTGGCACGAAGACCAGGTCAGCCCTCAGTACGCACTCGTGGAGCAACTGGCCGAAGTCATTCCCGGCGTCTTGCTGCTGACCGCGACCCCGGAACAACTGGGTCAGGACAGCCACTTCGCGCGTCTGCGCCTGCTCGACCCGAACCGTTTCCATGACCTGCACGCCTTCCGCGCCGAGAGCGAAAACTATCGCCCGGTGGCCGAAGCCGTTCAGGAGCTGCTGGACAAAGGGCGTCTGTCGCCTGAAGCGCACAAGACCATCCACGGATTCCTCGGCAACGAAGGCGAAGCGCTACTGAGCGCCGTCAACGATGGCGATATCGAAGCCAGCGCCCGTCTGGTCCGCGAACTGCTGGACCGTCACGGCACCGGCCGCGTGCTGTTCCGTAATACGCGCGCTGCCGTGCAGGGTTTCCCGGAGCGCAAACTGCACCCGTACCCGCTGCCGTGCCCGGCCGAATACCTCGAACTGCCGTTGGGCGATCACGCCGAGCTGTACCCGGAAGTCAGCTTCCAGGCCCAGCCGGACGCCAATGAAGAAGAGCGCTGGTGGAAATTCGACCCACGCGTCGAGTGGCTGATCGATCAGCTGAAAATGCTCAAACGCACTAAAGTGCTGGTGATCTGCGCCCACGCCGAAACCGCCATGGACCTGGAAGACGCCCTGCGCGTGCGCTCCGGCATTCCGGCCACGGTCTTCCACGAGGGCATGAACATCCTCGAGCGCGACCGTGCCGCTGCCTACTTCGCCGACGAAGAATTTGGTGCGCAGGTGCTGATCTGCTCGGAAATTGGCAGTGAAGGTCGCAACTTCCAGTTCTCGCACCATCTGGTGCTATTCGATCTGCCGTCGCACCCGGACCTGCTGGAGCAGCGTATCGGTCGTCTCGACCGGATCGGTCAAAAGCACATTATTGAACTGCACGTGCCGTACCTGGAAACCAGCCCGCAAGAACGGCTGTACCAGTGGTACCACGAAGCACTGAACGCGTTTCTCAACACCTGCCCGACCGGCAACGCCTTGCAGCATCAGTTCGGCCCGCGCCTGCTGCCGCTGCTGGAAACCGCCGATGACGGCGAGTGGCAAGCGCTGATCGACGAAGCCCGCACTGAACGTGAGCGTCTGGAAGCCGAACTGCACACCGGTCGCGACCGCTTGCTGGAGCTCAATTCCGGCGGTGCTGGCGAAGGTGATGCGCTGGTCGAAGACATCCTCGAACAAGACGATCAATTCGCCCTGCCGATCTACATGGAAACCCTGTTTGACGCCTTCGGCATCGACAGCGAAGACCATTCGGAAAACGCGCTGATCCTCAAGCCAAGCGAAAAAATGCTCGACGCCAGCTTCCCGCTGGGCGACGACGAAGGCGTGACCATCACCTACGACCGTAATCAGGCGCTGTCTCGCGAAGACATGCAGTTCATCACCTGGGAACATCCGATGGTTCAGGGCGGCATGGACCTGGTCCTGTCCGGCTCGATGGGCAACACCGCCGTGGCGCTGATCAAGAACAAGGCGCTGAAACCGGGCACCGTGTTGCTGGAACTGCTCTACGTCAGCGAAGTGGTTGCCCCGCGCTCGCTGCAACTGGGCCGTTACCTGCCGCCGGCCGCCTTGCGCTGCCTGCTCGACGCCAACGGCAACGACCTGTCGACCCGGGTGTCGTTCGAAACCCTGAACGATCAACTGGAAAGCGTACCCCGCGCCAGCGCCAACAAGTTCATCCAGGCCCAGCGCGATCAGCTGACGCCACGGATCAACGCCGGCGAAGAGAAAATCACCCCGCGTCACGCCGAGCGCGTGGCCGAGGCGCAACGTCGCCTGGCGGCGGATACTGACGAAGAACTGGCACGCCTGACCGCGTTGCAAGCGGTCAACCCGACCGTGCGCGACAGCGAACTGGTTGCGTTGCGTAAACAGCGTGAGCAAGGTCTGGCCATGCTCGACAAGGCTGCGCTGCGACTGGAAGCGATTCGGGTGTTGGTGGCGGGTTAATCTCCCCTGCTCCACCGAAAAAAGAAGGCCCGCAGCGATGCGGGCCTTTTGTTTTCTGAAGATCTATGGTGACACAACAGACGCCAAGATCGCAGCCTTCGGCAGCTCCTACAGGGGTTGCATGTATCCAACGAGGTCGGCGTGGACCATGTAGGAGCTGCCGAAGGCTGCGATCTTTTGATCTTAAACCGCGGGCGCTGCTGCAACACCAGGCTCAGCCACCGCCACCAACCCTTCCTTCATCCGCTTGGCATCCCTCACAAAACACCGCGATGCCAAAAACAGAAACACCATGGTAAAGAACAACGCCACCGGAATCAGGTACATCGCGTCATGCAAACCGACAGCCTTGAACGCTTCTGTCATCTGCTCAGCGCCGGCCGAAAGCATCGCCGTGTGCGCGAAGTGATCCGACAAACCGCCCACTACCACCGGCCCCAAGCCACCGCCGAGTAAATACAACCCGGCAAAGAACAACGCCATCGCCGTGGCCCGCAGGCGCGGTTCGACCACGTCCTGGATCGCCGTGTACACACAGGTATAGAAGTTGTAGGCGAACAACCAACCCAAGCTGAACACCGCAACAAATACCCCGATCTCGATCCGTCCAGCGTGCAGCGCCCAGGCGGTGCACACGGTCGAAATGATCAGGCTGAACGCTGCAAACAGCAGCCGCCCATTGGCCACGCGCTGGTGAATCTTGTCGGCGACCCAGCCGCCGAGCGTCAGGCCGAACAGCCCGGTCACCCCGACAATAACCCCGGTCGCCACCGCTGCATCCTGCAATGGCATCAGGAAATAACGCTGCAGCATCGGCACCATAAACGAGTTGCAGGCATAGGTGGCGAAGTTGAAGCACAGCCCCGCCATTACTAGCCACAGGAAAGTCGGCACCGCCAGCACTCGACGGATCGGCCGGTCCACGCGCTCCTGAGACACTTGCACGCTTTCCGCCGCGCCGCGTTTCGGCTCTTTGATGAAGAACATGAACACTGCGAGGATCAGCCCCGGCACCGCCGCGATGAAGAACGGCGCGCGCCAGCTGTCGAACGTTTTGACCATCCAGCCGATGGTGAAGAACGCCAGCAACAGGCCCAACGGCAAACCGAGCATGAAAATGCCCATGGCCCGCGCCCGACGATGAGCCGGGAACAAATCGCCGATCAGCGAGTTGGCGGCCGGTGCATAACTGGCTTCACCGATGCCGATGCCCATGCGCACGATCAGGAAGCTCCAGAAACTGCCCACCAGCCCGTTGACCGCGGTCAGCCCGCTCCATGTCGCCAAGCCCCAGCCCATCAATTTGCTGCGCGAACCGGTATCGGCCAATCGCCCCAGAGGCAGGCCGGCAATGGCGTAAACGATGGTGAATGCAGTCCCGATGATCCCCAGTTGAAAATCACTGAGGTGCCATTCCATGCGGATCGGCTCGATGATGATCGCCGGGATGGTGCGGTCGAAGAAATTGAACAGGTTGGCCAGGAACAGCAGGAACAGAATGCGCCAGGCATTCGCCGCTTGGGTCGAGTTCTGCATGGGTCCGTCTCTTTATTGTTATTGGGGCTTCACTGCCAACGCATTCGAGCCCGGAACCGTCAATCTAGTCAGGCCCGCCAGCGCTGTCTGTAATTATTCGTAAAGCTGATACCCATCCATGGCCATCGCCACCCATGCGGGTCAGGTAACTTATTTCCAATCGTTCTAAAAGCCATTCCAAAAACATTGGCATTAATATGCCACCACCCCTTGCGCTCCATGCAAGGCCTCTATACTGCAAGCATTCGCCAGCGAACATGGCGCAGGATGATTCAGAGATGGGACATGCTATGGAGTGGCTTGGTTTGCATTTCATGACCGGGCTACCAGAGGGCGGGCAGGTCATACTCGATTGCACGCATAACCCTTTTCTGGTGTTGCTGGCCTATCTGGTGGCATGCGCGGCCGGCTTCGCCACGCTGGACATGACCGAACGGGTCGGCCATGTGGAAAAATCCGCCTCCCAACGACTCTGGCGCTGGGTCGGTGCCGGGTGTCTGGCGGGCGGTATCTGGGCCATGCATTTCATCAGCATGCTGGCGTTCCAGGCGCCGATCGAAATCCAGTACCACTTGCCCACTACCCTGCTCTCGCTGTTGTTCGCCCTGATCGCCTCATGGCTGGCCATGCACACCCTCAGCCATCCTCAGTTGAATTTCTGGCAATACCTGCGAGCCGCAGTGTGGATCGGCCTGGGCATCGCAACCATGCATTACATGGGGATGGCCGCCTTGCGATCGAATGCGATGGCCTATTACCACCCCGTGCTTTTTGTGCTTTCCATTGTGATCGCCATCGGTGCCAGCCTGGCCGCCCTGTTGATTTCCAGCCACCTGCGCGATGGCGCCGGCCTGTTTCATCAATTGCTCAAATACACCGCCAGCCTGGTGCTCGGAGCCGGCATCGTGAGCATGCATTTCACCGGCATGGCGGCGTTCAGCCTGGTGCTGCCCGCTGGCAGCCTTGAGCCCTTGCCCAGTGACAACAATCACCTGCAACTGGGGCTGACGGTCGCGGTCATGACGCTGCTGATCATCGGCAGCGGCATCAGCGCGGCATGGGCGGACAAGAAGCTGCAACACAAAGAACATGACCTGCAGCGGGTCAACGCCCTGCTCAGTCAACTGGATCAGGCACGCATGTCGCTGCAACAGGTGGCGCATTACGACCCCTTGACCAACCTGATCAACCGACGAGGCTTCAACCAGATCTTCGCCGAAAAACTCATCGAGAAAACCAACGAAGGCGGCATGCTGGCGGTGATGTTCCTCGACATCGACCATTTCAAGCGGATCAATGACAGCCTCGGCCACGACGCCGGCGACGAATTGCTTAAAGTGCTGGCCAGCCACATCAAGGCCGCGGTGCGCAGCCATGAAGACGTGGTGGCGCGCTTCGGAGGCGACGAATTCTGCATCCTCATCACCCTGTACGACCGTGAAGAAGCTCGGCAAATGGCCCAGCGCATCATGCTGAAAATGAAGGAACCCATCGAGTTGTCCGGACGGCGCATGGTCATGACCACCAGCATTGGCATCAGCCTGTTTCCGGAAGACGGCAAGACCAGTGAAGAACTGCTGAAAAATGCCGACCTGGCGCTGTACCAATCCAAGGATTGCGGTCGTAACGCCTTGCATTTTTTCAGTTCAAACCTGAAAACCCGCGCCACCCTGGAGTTGCAGCTCGAAGAAGAACTGCGTCACGCCCTGCGCGAAAACACCGGGTTGATGCTGTATTACCAACCGATTTATGACCTGAGAACCGGCCAGGTCACCAAACTTGAAGCGCTGATTCGCTGGCAACACCCGGTTCACGGATTGCTCACGCCGGATCGTTTCATCGCCATTGCCGAAGCCAACGGCCTGATTGCCGAGCTGGACCATTGGGTGTTGCGCAAGGCCTGCGAGGACTTGAGCGAGCTGTCCCACCACGATTGCGCAGAACTCAAAATCGCGGTGAATTGCTCGCCCCTGAACCTGGCGCGAGAAGAACTGGCCAATGAAATCGAACACGCCTTGCACGCCTTCGGGGTGGCACCACACCGGCTAGAGCTGGAAGTGACCGAGAATGCGCTGATGGGCAATATCACCAATACCCTGGTGTTGCTGCGGCAGATTCGCGCCCTTGGGGTCTCGTTGTCGATCGATGACTTCGGCACCGGTTATTCATCCCTGGCCTATCTCAGGCGCCTGCCATTGAACACACTGAAGATCGACCGCTCGTTCATTCAGGACATTCCCAAGGCGACTCAGGACATGGAAATCGTCCAGGCCATTATCGTCATGGCCCATACCCTGCATTTGCAGGTAGTCACCGAAGGCGTCGAAACCTTCGAGCAATACGACTTTCTCGCACGCCATGGCTGCGATTTCGTTCAGGGTTACCTGCTCAGCCGTCCGGTGCCGCTGGCCGAGTTGCGCCCGGTGCTGGCGGAAATCAATCAGCGCAAGCACATGCACACCGTCAATCCTTTGAGCCTGGCTCGCGGTACAACGGCACTAGCGTCGACGGATCCTTTTCCAGGAACCCCAAGCCCCCATGGAGGCGCATCAGTTGTGCGGCCAATCCGCTGATCAGTGTGGCCGAGTGGGAAAATTTCATGGCGGTCAGCACAACAGCAGTGTCGGCTAGCCGATTCCGGTGAACCCCAGCGCTGACAACGTTGCCATCATTTAGCCTCCTTTCGATTAAAGATCATCGAATATTGGCCGATTCATCATGAATAAGGAAAGGATTCCCCCGAGCGATCCACAGGCCAAGACCCTGACGCTCGGGCCACATTCGCGCTGCAAAAAGACGCGAGATCTCATTCCGTGATGACTCGATGACACTCGTCGCCGAGCCGACCAGTCCAGGTATATGGCGCACAATGACTTCTAAAAATAATCCGGCCACCGCGGTATCCGATCTGACCCTGAGCCCCGCGGCGAACAGCCCCTCATCGTCGAAGCCATTGACCCCATCGCGTCCGCTGGCGACTCAGCAATACCTGTACTTCACCGAAACCAATACCGACCGCATCCTCGACAACCTCGACGGCCTGCGCGATATGGTGTTCCCGCGCCCGCCCCATCTGGAAGGCGACAACGAACAGCACAGCGATCAGGAATTCCCGTCGGTGTGCCTGATCGGTCTGGGCCGTTGTGGTTCGAACATCGCGCTGGACGTGGCGGAGCTGGTGTACAACGCCCGCAAGTTCTACCTCAACGAATTCAACAACGAAGACCGTCTGTCGCCGGACAAACGCTATGCCGAAAAGGGCTACAGCCCGGCGCAGTGGATCCGCAACAACCTGCGCCTGGGGCCAAACAAGGCCAGCAAACCGGTGTTTCTGGTCGAGCCGCTGGTGATGCTCGGCGACCTGGACAAAGACATCGCCGGTCGCATCCGTTTCTCGCGCAAGGGCGAAAAAAGCGGCTTTTTGCGCGACTACAGCAAAATGAAAATCATGGACTTGTCGGAAGTCCACGCTGGTGGCGCCGGTAACGCGCCGATCCTCGGCCAGTACCTGGCCAAGATCATCCTGAACAAGGACACCCAGCGGTTTTCCAGCCCTGACTGGAAGATGATTCACTCGTACTTGATCGACAGCTGCGGGATCAAGGCCAACCAATCGCGCCTGTATTTCTCGATCTTCAGTGCCGGCGGCGGTACCGGTTCGGGCATGGCCTCGGAGTTCGGCCTGGCTCAGCAGCACTCGTACATGAACAAGACGTTCGACACCAAGCCGATGGACGAGCACGACAGCAAGAGCGGTCATTCCTTCGTCTTCGAGCCGATCTTCACCAGCGGCATCTGCGTACTGCCGAACATTTCCGATCACCGCAGCGAAATGTCCGAGGCGCTGCACATCAACGCCGGTCGCCTGCTGTGTAAATACCTGTCGGAAGAGTGGGACTTCTCCTACAACTTCGCCAACGAAGACAGCAGCGAAGCCAGCGTCATGGGCCGTATCCGCCCATGGAACGCGATGATGCTGATCTCCAACGACATCATGCGTTATGCCGAAGAAAGTGATGACGGCAACATCCAGAACATTGATGTCAATGCCATGGAAAAGCATGCCAACCAGTACATTTCACAGCAGATCTTCAACATTCTGACGGCGCAGGCGGTGACCACCGACTACGACCAGAACTATTTCCGTCGCGCCGGCATCGACATTGGCGAAACCATTCGCCTGGACGCCAACGACCTGTTCATGAGCCTGGCCGGCCCGGTCGCGATTGCCTACGCCGAGTCCGTGGTGCCGGAAACCCCGCCACCGAGCAGCGACAAGTTCAAAGTGTTCGAGAAAGAGCCGCAGCGCTTGAACATCGATGACCTGTTCTTCCGCTCAATTGACCTGCCGCACTTCAACAAGGTCACCCAGGCGATCGAAGGCATCAGCCTGTTGCCGATCGAGTCCAAGCGCTATCGCGCCTCGCTGGAGCAGTACAAGAATTCGGGCTATGACGCGGCCGCGTTGCACGACCTGCACTTCTTCAAGAATTGCTCGTCGGTGGTGTCGATTGTTTCGCTGCCCAAAGACTACAAGCTGTCCTACATGGACCTGAACCGGTTGAAGACCCACCTCAACAGCCTGTTCCCCAACACCACGCTCAAGCGTTATGCGCTGGTGATCGGCGCCTCGGCCAACTTGTCGCTGACCACCCTGATCGCCAAGAGCCCGTGCCTGTCGGACGACTTCCTGACGCTGATCGTGGCCTTTATCAAACGCTGCTTTGCGAAAAACCCGTACCGCTTCGACGAGACGCTGGACAACTCGATCCTGGACTTCATCATTAATGAAGACTTCGACGAAGACCGTATCGACGAACTGCTCAACGAATTCGAAAACCCGGCGAAGATCCTCGATACCAACTGGTACGCGATCAAACCGATGTACGAGAAGAAGTACCGCGAACTGATCAACGACAAGGACAAGTTTGTCTCGATCAACGACATTCGTTTGTCTCGGGATTGCGTGAAGAAGTCGATCAAGTATCTGCGCGAGATTTACCGTCACCGGATTGGCAAGACCAAGGTTATTTCTTTGAATAACCATACGGGTAAGACGGCTTAACTCGATCGTTCCCACGCTCCGCGTGGGAATGCCTCAACGGACGCTCCGCGTCCGCACTTGGGACGCGGAGCGTCCTTGGCTGCATTCCCACGCAGAGCGTGGGAATGATCACATCCAGAAACAATTAAGCAGCCCACCGGCTGCTCAATAAACTGTTCCCGTTACGTTTACGGCACCCTCGCCAAGACCCTTCTGTGGCCTTTCTCTACGGCAACATGCCATCACGCTACTCGGCTACACACTTTTAGCTGGCAAAGCAGCGCACCAATAAAGTGCAAGCACTCAGCTCGTCGCCCTTTCCTGGATCAGAATCCACGGCGAAACCACTACCGCCCAAAGCTCTGGATCGCGCTCGAAAAGATCCAGCGCCCGCGTTTCAGAGAGCTTGGCCACCTTGTCGGCGGCCAGCCATGCGGCGACTTTCTCGCCTTCATCGGTTGCCACCGCTTCTGCCGCAGCGATCAAATCCAGACCTGGATCGACCCACAATAGGGCACCCTTGGCAAAGAACGGCTCCAACTCTTTCCAGGTAATAGATGCGGTCTCACCAAGCAGCTTGGCATAGAGGGTGCTAGGTTCTTGAGTCATGGGTTCTATCCGCAAAGAAAATCGACGTGAATGATAACGTCGGTAGTGCGCCAGAAAAACCCGGATGCAATTGCGTTACCGATTGAAAAACGCCAGGAAAGCCAAGGAATGCTGCTGAACCAAGTATTAGCCAGCTAACATCCCGCCGTGATTCTGTCTTTTTCTTTCAATAAAGCGACACCCTCAGGTTTTGCCCCCCGGCGCCGCCTTCCCAGGCTAACAATCGGCGCTCTACACTGTACCGGTACAGTTGCCGGGGGCATTTTCCGGAGGATATCAACGATATCTGACCCGGTTCTGCTGCTACGGCGCCAGGACTATAAAAACTACAACAGTAAGAGTGGAGCACTATGACTAAGGCTACTAAGCAGATTTCAAAACTGTTTGCCGCTATGGTTCTGGCCGGGGTTGCCAGCCATTCGTTCGCCGCTGACATCAAGATCGGTATCGCCGGCCCTAAAACCGGCCCTGTAGCCCAATACGGCGACATGCAGTTCAGTGGCGCCAAAATGGCCATCGAACAAATCAACGCCAAGGGCGGTGTCGATGGCAATAAGCTCGTCGCCGTTGAATACGACGATGCCTGCGATCCAAAACAAGCGGTTGCTGTCGCGAACAAAGTCGTCAACGACGGCGTCAAGTTCGTGGTTGGTCACCTGTGCTCCAGTTCCACTCAACCGGCGTCCGACATCTACGAAGACGAAGGCGTGATCATGATCACCCCGGCTGCCACCAGCCCGGACATCACCTCCCGTGGTTACAAAATGGTGTTCCGCACCATCGGTCTGGACAGCGCCCAAGGCCCTGCCGCCGGTAACTACATTGCCGATCACGTCAAACCGAAAATCGTTGCCGTGCTGCACGACAAACAGCAATACGGTGAAGGCATCGCCAGCGCCGTGAAGAAAACCCTCGAAGGCAAAGGCGTCAAGGTTGCCGTGTTCGAAGGCATCAACGCCGGCGACAAAGACTTCTCCTCGATGATCGCCAAGCTCAAGCAAGCCAACGTCGACTTCGTTTACTACGGCGGCTACCACCCGGAACTGGGTCTGATCTTGCGTCAATCCCAGGAAAAAGGCCTGAAAGCCAGGTTCATGGGTCCGGAAGGCGTGGGTAACGACTCCATTTCGCAGATCGCCAAGGAATCTTCCGAAGGCCTGCTGGTGACCCTGCCGAAATCCTTCGACCAGGATCCGGCCAACATCGCCCTGGCTGACGCGTTCAAAGCCAAGAAAGAAGACCCAAGCGGTCCGTTCGTGTTCCCGGCCTACTCGGCTGTGCAAGTCATCGCCGATGGCATCAAGGCCGCCAAGAGCGAAGACACCACCAAAGTGGCTGAAGCTATCCACGCTGGCACGTTCAAAACCCCGACCGGCGACCTGTCTTTCGACGAAAAGGGCGACCTGAAGGACTTCAAATTCGTGGTTTACCAGTGGCACTTCGGCAAACCTAAAACTGAAGTTTCGCCTCAGTAAGGCCTTGGCCTGACTGACTGCCAATAAAGCCCACGGCGTGCCGTGGGCTTTGTTTTACGAACGTATTGGGCCGCGCTGGCGTGATCCGCCAGTCTCCCCACCTGAAAATCTCAAAACCGTCATCAGCGGTTCGCTGGCAAACCTCGAATTCGAAGTGGATGCAGATCCACGGGGCTCGAGCGGGAAAATGACTCCACCAGTGAAATGCGTATCAGGTTTTTAGGAGCGCTGTAATGCCTGACATCTATCACTTCTTCCAACAGCTGGTTAACGGTCTGACCGTTGGCAGCACGTATGCCCTGATTGCCATCGGCTATACGATGGTTTACGGCATCATTGGAATGATCAACTTCGCCCACGGCGAGGTGTACATGATTGGCTCTTACGTGGCGTTCATCGCCATCGCCGGGCTGGCCATGATGGGACTCGACAGTGTCCCGCTGTTGATGACCGCGGCTTTCCTCGCGACCATCGTCGTTACCAGTGCCTACGGTTACAGCATCGAACGGATCGCCTATCGCCCCCTGCGCGGCAGCAACCGTCTGATCCCGCTGATCTCCGCCATCGGCATGTCGATCTTCCTGCAGAACACGGTTCTGCTGGCGCAAGACTCCAAGGACAAATCCATCTCCAACCTGATCCCTGGCAACTTCGCCATCGGGCCAGGTGGCGCACATGAAGTGCTGATTTCCTACATGCAAATCGTGGTGTTCGTGGTGACCCTGGTCGCCATGCTCGGCCTGACGCTGTTCATCTCCCGTTCTCGCCTGGGTCGCGCCTGCCGCGCCTGTGCCGAAGACATCAAGATGGCCAACCTCTTGGGTATCAACACCAACAACATCATCGCCCTGACCTTCGTCATCGGTGCCGCACTGGCGGCCATCGCGGCCGTGCTGCTGAGCATGCAATACGGCGTGATCAACCCGAACGCCGGTTTCCTCGTTGGCCTCAAGGCTTTCACCGCCGCAGTATTGGGCGGTATCGGCAGCATCCCCGGCGCGATGCTCGGCGGGCTGGTGCTCGGGGTGGCGGAAGCCTTTGGTGCCGATATCTTCGGCGACCAGTACAAGGACGTCGTGGCGTTCGGTCTATTGGTTCTGGTGTTGTTGTTCCGGCCAACCGGCCTGTTGGGCCGTCCGGAGGTTGAGAAAGTATGACTAGGAATCTTAAACAGGCGTTGTTCAGCGCCTTGCTGGTGTGGGCTGTTGCCTACCCGGTACTCGGTCTGAAACTGACCATTGTCGGCATCAACCTCGAAGTCCATGGCACCAGCACTGCAACGCTGATCACCATCGCCGTGTGTTCGGTGCTGATGTTCCTGCGGGTGCTGTTCGACCAGCAGATCAGCTCGGCCTGGAAAGCCTCGCCCAACCTGCCGGTGATGCCGGCCAAGGCCAGTAATTTCCTGACCCTGCCGACTACCCAGCGCTGGATCATCATCGCGTTGATCATTGGTGCACTGGTCTGGCCGTTCTTCGGCTCACGTGGGGCGGTGGACATCGCCACCCTGGTGCTGATTTACGTGATGCTCGGCCTGGGCCTGAACATCGTGGTCGGCCTGGCCGGCCTGCTCGACCTCGGTTACGTCGGCTTCTACGCCGTGGGTGCCTACAGCTACGCGCTGCTGTCGCACTACTACGGTCTGAGCTTCTGGATCTGCCTGCCGATCGCCGGGATGATGGCGGCCACCTTCGGCTTCTTGCTCGGCTTTCCGGTGTTGCGTTTGCGCGGTGACTACCTGGCGATCGTGACCTTGGGTTTCGGTGAAATCATCCGTCTGTTCCTGCGTAACCTGACCGAACTCACTGGCGGCCCGAACGGCATCAGCAACATTCCCAAGCCAACGCTTTTCGGACTGACCTTCGATAGAACTGCCGCAGACGGACTGCAGACCTTCCACGAGTACTTCGGCCTGACCTACAACCCGGTAAACAAGGTGATCTTCCTTTACCTGATCGCGGTGTTGTTGTCGCTGTTCGCCCTGTTCGTCATCAACCGTCTGCTGCGCATGCCCTTGGGCCGTGCGTGGGAAGCGCTGCGTGAAGACGAAATCGCCTGCCGTGCATTGGGTCTCAATCCTACGGTCATCAAGCTGTCGGCCTTCACCCTCGGTGCTGCGTTCGCCGGTTTCGCCGGTAGCTTCTTCGCCGCGCGCCAAGGCCTGGTGACACCGGAGTCCTTCACCTTCATCGAGTCGGCGACCATCCTCGCCATCGTGGTGCTGGGCGGCATGGGCTCGCAACTGGGCGTCGTCCTCGCCGCCACGGTGATGATCCTGTTGCCGGAAATGATGCGTGAGTTCAGTGAATACCGCATGTTGATGTTCGGCGCCTTGATGGTGCTGATGATGATCTGGCGTCCTCAAGGTCTGCTGCCGATGCAACGCCCTCATATGGAGCTGCGCAAATGAGCCGTGAGATCCTTAAAGTAGACAACTTGAGCATGCGCTTCGGTGGCTTGCTGGCGGTCAACGGCGTAGCCCTGAGCGTCAAAGAAAAACAGGTGGTGGCATTGATCGGCCCCAACGGTGCCGGCAAGACCACTGTGTTCAACTGCCTGACCGGTTTCTACAAACCGAGCGGCGGCAGCATCCTGCTGGACGGCGAAGCGATCGAAGGCCTGCCCGGCCACAAGATCGCCCTCAAAGGTGTGGTGCGGACCTTCCAGAACGTGCGGCTGTTCAAGGACATGACCGCGGTCGAGAACCTCTTGATCGCCCAGCACCGTCACCTGAACACCAACTTCCTGGCGGGCCTGTTCAAGACCCCGGGGTTTCGCAAAAGCGAACGCGAAGCCATGGAGTTCGCCGAGTACTGGCTGGACAAGGTCAACCTCAAGGCCTTCGCCAACCGTCCGGCCGGCACCCTGGCCTACGGTCAGCAACGTCGTCTGGAAATCGCTCGCTGCATGATGACCCGTCCGCGGATCCTCATGCTCGACGAACCGGCCGCCGGCCTGAACCCGAAGGAAACCGAAGACCTCAAAGCGCTGATCAGCATGTTGCGTGAAGAGCACAACGTCACCGTACTGTTGATCGAACACGACATGAAACTGGTCATGAGCATTTCCGACCACATCGTCGTGATCAACCAGGGCACGCCCCTGGCCGACGGCACGCCGGAACAGATCCGCGACAATCCTGAAGTGATCAAAGCCTACCTGGGGGAAGCGTAAATGCTGCAGTTCGAAAACGTTTCCACCTTCTACGGCAAGATCCAGGCGCTGCACAGCGTCAACGTCGAAGTCCGCCAGGGCGAGATCGTGACCCTGATCGGCGCGAACGGCGCCGGCAAGTCGACCCTGCTGATGACCCTCTGCGGTTCGCCGCAAGCCCACAGCGGCAGCATCCGCTATATGGGCGAAGAGCTCGTCGGCCAGGACTCGTCGCACATCATGCGTAAAAGCATCGCCGTGGTCCCGGAAGGTCGTCGGGTGTTTGCCCGTCTGACCGTGGAAGAAAACCTCGCCATGGGCGGATTCTTCACCGACAAGGGCGATTATCAGGAACAGATGGACAAGGTCCTCGGACTTTTCCCACGCCTGAAAGAACGCTTTGCCCAACGCGGCGGCACCATGTCTGGCGGCGAACAGCAAATGCTCGCCATCGGCCGTGCGCTGATGAGCAAGCCCAAGCTGTTGCTGCTCGACGAGCCATCGCTGGGCCTGGCACCGATCATCATCCAGCAGATCTTCGACATCATCGAACAACTGCGCAAGGACGGTGTAACGGTGTTTCTGGTGGAGCAGAACGCCAACCAGGCCCTGAAAATCGCTGACCGTGCCTACGTGCTGGAAAACGGCCGGGTGGTGATGACAGGGACAGGTGAAGCGCTGTTGACCGACCCGAAAGTGCGCGAAGCGTATCTTGGTGGTTGAGCGATTGCGGTAAACAGAGAAACGGCCTTCGGGCCGTTTTTTTGTGCCTGGCACAATCCCCATAACAATGAAGATCCCCGTAGGAGCTGCCGAAGGCTGCGATCTTTTGATCTTGATTTCCGGCGATTCTGGTGAAGATCAAAATCAAAAGATCGCAGCCTTCGGCAGCTCCTACAGGGGGTTGTGTACTTCTTTTTAATCATGATCGCGCTTGATCTATAGAGACATTGTTAATATATTTGTATCTATAGACCAAATCAAAGTGATCACCAATGACAGCTACCTCCCAAGCCCAAGCATTCACCAAAGACCAGTGCGTGACTGGCCTGCGAGCCGCTGTCGGCATACTCGAAAAGTGGCAGGCGTCGAGCGATCAGGCCTGTCGTATCCTGCGCATTTCCCGCAGTACATACTCACGGGCAAAGCAGCGCGATCCCGATTGGTCCGTAAGCCTGGATTCAGACCAGATGCAGCGCATCAGTTTTATTCTCAACATCCACGCCACGCTGCGCCTCGTTTTTGATAACCCTGAAAACGTCTATGGTTTTCCGGCAATGGCGAACGAAAACGAGTTCTTCAACGGCCGAACCCCGCTCGACATCATGTCGCAGGGGGATATGATTTCCCTGTACGAGACGTTTCGGCGGATCGACGTGCTGCGAGGCGCACAATGGTGATGGTGAGCCAGCTGCCAGCATTGGCCGGTGAGCAATTGCAGGCCTATCGATTGGTCAATTCAAAGTTTCCGCCCATCGCGTTGTTTGACGACGTAGCGGACGCGGACGAATTTGACGCTCTGTATCAGATACAGGCCCTCACCAATCCCAGGCTGCAAAATGAGGTCGGTCGGCTTGAGCTGATACCGCGTGCAGAAATCCCCTTTGGCATCCCTGGATGCTCTTACGCGACAGCGCCTTTCACCCATGTCAACCCGGCTGGTTCGCGTTTCAGCGATGGCAGTTTTGGTGTGTTGTACTTGGCTGCCTCGATGGAGACCGCGCTGGCTGAGGTGCAGTACCATCAGAATCAGTATTGGTCGAAAGTCCAGAATCTCAATTACGAGCGGTTTGTTTTCCGGGGGTTAACCTGCACGTTCGTTGACGAAGCCATGAGGGATGCCACCTCCATTGCGATGAACGATCCTGTCTACGACCCCGTCGATTACACCCACTCCCATCGTTTGGGAAAGGCAGTCAAGGAGGCTGGGTGCCTTGGTCTGCGGTACAACTCTGTGCGTATGCCTGGCAATTACTGCTGGGCGCTGATGACGCCGCGACCCGTCTCCTCGGTCATTCAAACAGCTCACTACGAGATGATCTGGAATGGTCAGATTACCGGGGTCAATAAAATCAGCGTTGCCTGACCGACTTACGGGCGCGGTAGATCCCACTTGGTAATACGCCCCCCGTAGGAGCTGCCGAAGGCTGCGATCTTTTGACTTTGATCTTTTCTGAACTGCTGAAAATCAAGATCAAACGATCGCAGCCTTCGGCAGCTCCTACGGGGGCTGTGTATTTTTCTGATTTTTTTCGTTGGGGCTGTAACGCATCAACCTGTCGTTTCTCTAGAGCAGTAAGCAAGCACAAACGCTTGCCAATCCAAGCTCAATTTCGGAGAAACATCATGACTGCTACCACCCGCACCCTGTCCGCCACCGCCCTGGTTCTGGCCCTCGGTTCTGCCCTGAGCATCGCCGCTGTCTCCACTGTCCATGCCGCTGACGACAACATGGAAAAATGCTTCGGCGTGGCCATGAAAGGCAAAAACGATTGCGCCGCAGGCCCCGGCACGACCTGCGCCGGTACCGCAAAAACCGACTACCAGGCCAACGCCTGGAAACTGGTCCCTAAAGGCACCTGCACCACCATCGAAAGCAAAACCTCGCCAACCGGTTTCGGCCAGTTGGACGCCTACAAAGCCAAGTCCTAATCAGAACCCAGCCTGAGTGTCGACCATGAACTATTTACCTTCCGGGCTCCCGCCCCGCTCCGGGCTGGGGCTCAAGACCGAGCACTTTCGTGAAGTGCTCGGTGCACAACCGGACATCGGTTTCTTCGAAGTCCACGCCGAAAACTACATGGTGGCCGGCGGCCCGTTTCATCATTTTCTGGGGTTGATCCGCGAGCAGTACCCGCTGTCGCTGCACGGCGTTGGTCTGTCCATCGGTGCCGAAGGTCCGCTGGATCTTCAGCACCTGCAAAGGCTGACTGCGCTGATCGAACGCTATCAACCTCAATCCTTTTCCGAACACCTGGCCTGGTCCAGCCATGGCCCGGTGTTTCTCAACGACCTGCTGCCCCTGGCCTACGATGCGCCGACGCTGAACCGCGTCTGCGAGCACATCGATCAGGTGCAGAGCACCCTCAAACGCTCGATGCTGCTGGAGAACCCGGCGACGTATCTGGCGTTCCAGCGCTCGACAATCGATGAAGCTGACTTCATCAGCGAAGTCATTCATCGCACCGGCTGCGGCCTGCTGCTGGACGTCAACAACGTCTACGTCTCCTGCATCAATCACCAAAGAGATCCACTGGCCTACATCGACGCGCTGCCGCTGCACGCAGTGGGAGAGATTCATCTGGCCGGGTTTGCCGAAGACACCGACAGCCTCGGCGACCGTCTGCTGATCGACGATCATGGTGCGCCCATCGATAACGCGGTATGGACGCTGTATGGGCGGGTGCTGGAACGGGTTGGCCCGATTGCCACGTTGATCGAGCGCGACAACCAGTTACCGGCCTTCAGCGTGCTGCACGCCGAAGCCCGTCAGGCTGATGAGTTGCTGCATTGCGCGGGGGACCGGCCATGAGCACTCAAGCCGCGTTTGCCGCCGCCCTGCTCGATCCGCAACGGTCCTGCCCCGTGGGATTGTTCAGCGCCAATGGTGCCGATCCCGCCAGCCGTTTCGCGGTGTATCGCAACAATGTGCAGAGCTCGCTGATCAACGCCCTGGCCGACAGTTATCCCGTGGTTTCGCAGTTGGTGGGCGATGAGTTCTTTCGGGCGATGGCGGGATTGTATGTGCGGAGTTACCCGCCTCAAAGCCCACTCATCAACGATTACGGCAAGGACTTCGCCGAGTTCATCGACAATTTTGAACCGGCAGCCAGAGTGCCTTATCTGGCCGACGTGGCGCGGCTGGAGCGGTTGCGCGTTCAGGCCTATCACGCCGCCGATGCACAACCCCTGAGCCATGATCAGATCGCCGCCGCGCTGTCGCACCCGCAGGCGCTGGGCGAGCTGACGGTCGAATTTCATCCCTCCCTGAATCTACTGACTTCAGCTTTCTCCGTGGTCTCGATCTGGGCGGCCCATCAACAGGACGCGACGTTGGCCGGGATCGACCTCGACCACCGGCAAAACGCGCTGGTGTTGCGCAACGACCTGGAGGTTGAGGTTTTCGCCATCGACCACGGCGCCAGCACCTTCATTCACAACCTGCGAAACGGCCAATCCCTGACCCAAGCGTTAGAGACAACGCCCGCCTTCGACCTCAGCCAAATCCTGGCGCTGCTGATCAGCCACAACGTCATTACCCATTTACATCACAAGGTATCGCCATGAACACCCATCAGAATCCCATCGCCCGCGCTATCGCGCTGTTGGAAAAAATCCCCCACAGCCTGATCGCCTTTATCGCGCGTTTTTCCATTGCGGCGGTGTTCTGGAAGTCGGGGCAAACCAAGGTGGAAGGCCTGACCATCGACTTGATCGACGGCACCTTTGAACTCGGCGTGCCGCGTTTGGCGGACTCAACCATTCCGTTGTTCCAGAGCGAATATCACCTGCCATTGCTCTCCCCGGAACTGGCGGCGCACCTGGCAGCCTTCGCCGAGCATTTCTTTCCGGTGCTGATCCTGATCGGCTTCGCCACACGTTTTTCGGCGTTGGCACTGTTGGGCATGACGCTGACTATTCAGCTGTTTGTGTACCCCGATGCGTATCCAACCCACGGCACTTGGGCTGCGGTGCTGCTGTATTTGATAGCGACCGGACCGGGCAAGTTGTCGATCGATCATCTGATTGCCAAGCGTTACGCCCGCTAACTGTCGATGGATAGGGATCCCCTGTAGGAGCTGCCGAAGGCTGCGATCTTTTGATCTTGATTTTCAGCCACTCCGAGAAGAGCAAGATCAAAAGATCGCAGCCTCCGGCAGCTCCTACGCCGATCTTCATTAGCCGTTCCAGTTACACCGATCACTGTTACCGCCGAAACAATTACACCAGTTCCCATTACCGTCGAAGCCGATCCAACGCCTCGCCACTGCGCTTGAACCAACCCATCAAATAATCCGCCAGCACTTGGGTACGTTTCGGCAAACCGCCCTGATACGGGTGCACCAGATACATCGGCATGCTGCGGGTCTGATAATCACGCAGGAGCCAGCGCAAACGCCCGTCAGCCAATTCCTCTTGCAGCAAGTACGACGGCAAACGCGCAATGCCCGCATCCGCCAGCGCGGCTTTCTTCAAGAGGTTGTAGTGGTTGCTGGCGAACGGTCCCGACACCCGCACCCGCAGTAACTCGTGCTGCTGGTGATAGAGCCATTCTTCGCGACCACTGTAATGGCTGTTGAGCAGGCAACGGTGCTCGGCCAGTGCCTGAGGCGTCAGCGGTTCACCGAATCGCTCAAGATACGCGGGGCTGGCGCAGGTCATCTCGTGCCAGGCCAGCAGCGGACGTGCGACCAGGCGTTCGTCGTTGGCCACCTCCGAGCGGATCGCCAGGTCGAACCCGTCGCGGGACAGGTCACGGTAATTATTGTTGAGCTCCAGTTCGATCTGCACCTCGGGGTACTGCCGGGAAAACTCCAGCAGTGCGCCGTCAAAGAAGGTTTCCCCCAGTGAAACCGGAACCGTCATCCGCACCGGGCCGGCCATGTCGTCTTTCAATCGCGCCAAGGCCTGACGCGCTCGCTCGACTTGAATCACCAGTGCCTGGGCTTGCGGCAACAGCGCCGCGCCTGCCGCCGTCAGGCTCAAGCGGCGTGTGGTGCGTTGCAGCAACACCATGCAAAACCGCGATTCCAGCAGGCTGATGCGCTTGGAGAGTTGCCCTTTGCTGCAACCCAGTTGTTGGGCAGCGAGGGTGAAACTGCCTGCCTCGATCAACACCGCGAACGCTGCAAGGTCGTCCATTTCGCTCATCGGATTGTTTCCATTCGAAAACCAAAGGTTGCCTATTAGCCCGGTTATCAATGGAAAAAACCACTCTAAACTTGAATTTCAATCCAACCCATTCAGGTACAGCACGATGAAAATTCTTTTGATTGGCGCCTCTGGCACCGTCGGTTCGGCGATTGACCATGAACTGTCCCAGCGCCACGAAATCATCCGTATTGGCCGTAAAAGCGGTGAGTTTCAGGTCGACATCAGTGACAGCGCCTCGATCCGCAAATTGTTCCAACAGACCGGCAACTTCGATGCGCTGATCTGCGCCGCCGGCAGCGTCAACTTCGTGCCGCTGGCCAACATGACCGAACAAGACTTTGAACTCGGCTTGCGGGATAAGCTGATGGGTCAAGTCAACCTGCTGCTGATCGGTCGTGAATTCGCCAATGACGGTGCGTCATTCACCTTCACCACCGGCATCCTCAGCCACGATCCGATTCGTACCGGCAGCTCGGCCTCCCTGGTCAACGGCGCCCTGGACAGTTTCGTCCGTGCAGCGGCGATCGAACTGCCGCGCGGCTTGCGCATCAACTCGGTCAGCCCGAATGTGCTGGTCGAAGCCATGGGCAGCTACGCCCCGTACTTCCGCGGTTTCAAACCGGTTCCCGCCGCCGAAGTAGCGCTGGCCTACGCCAAAAGCGTGGAAGGCTTACAGACCGGCCAGACCTACCGCGTCGGCTAACGCCAGAATCAAAAGATCGCAGGCTTCGCCAGCTCCTACAAAGGCCCGGCGTACACCCCGTAGGAGCTGCCGCAGGCTGCGATCTTTTGATCTTGCTTTGCAGGGTTGTGATGAACGGTCAGGCTGAGTAACGTGGCGACACTTGTCAGGAGACTCAAAGATGCGTGTTGCCCGTTCCTTAGTGCTTGTTGCCCTGCTTCCGCTGTTCGCCGCCTGCCAGTTGCTTGATGGCCCGCGCGAAAGTGCTTCCCATGTGGGCCAGACCCGCATGCAGGGCCAGTTGACGGCGGCGGACGGCAAATTGCTGTTCCAGCCGTGCAATGAGCAGCGCAGTTATGCGGTCAACGACACCGGCGGCACCAGCGTCCTGCAAGAGGCCGCGACCCTGGCCGATGATCAGGGCAAGTTGTTTGCCGACGTGCGTGGCCGGATCATTGCCAATGGTGTCGATAGCCGACTCGATCTGGAGCAGCTGTACCGCGTCGAACGCTCGGGCACGGCGTGCGACGATCCCAATTTCAAACAGCTGATACTGCGCGCCGCCGGCCATGGCCCTGAATGGAACGTCAAAGTCAGCGGCAAAGGCATGGTCATCGACCGCGACGGTCAGCCACCCTTGGCCCTGCCGTACGTTGAAGAACAACTGGGCGATGGCCGCTTCAACCTCAGCACCGAAGCCAACAATCAGCGCATCGAGCTCTGGGTCGCGCCGCAACGTTGCGTCGACAGCAGCACCGGCAGCGTGCAGCACATGAGCGCCGAGCTGCGCATCGATGGCCAGGTGCAACGCGGCTGCGGGTATTTTGGCGGATCGCGTAACGACTGATCGTTTTTGCCTCACGGGAATCATCCTTTGAGGCTTATAATCGCGGGCTTCAAACGCCTTGGCGCAGTTGTGCGCCCCGCGAACCGGATCCCGTCATGTTACGAATCACCGAACTCAAGCTGCCGATCGACCATCCCGAAGAAGACCTGCGCCCTGCCATCCTGCAGCGCCTGGGCATCGCCAGTGATGACCTGCTCGACTTCACCTTGTTCAAGCGCAGCTACGATGCGCGCAAAAAGTCCTCCGAACTGTGCTTTATCTACACCATCGACCTCAACGTTCGCGATGAGGCGTTGGTGCTGCACAAGTTCGCCGATGACCGTAACGTCAACGTGGCGCCGGATGTCAGCTACAAAGTGGTCGGCCAGGCGCCGGCTGATCTTGAGCAACGTCCTGTCGTCGTGGGTTTCGGCCCGTGCGGAATCTTCGCCGGCCTGCTGCTGGCGCAGATGGGCTTCAAGCCGATCATCCTCGAACGTGGCACCGAAGTGCGTCAGCGCACCAAGGACACTTGGGGCCTGTGGCGCAAAAGCGTGCTCAACCCCGAATCCAACGTGCAATTCGGTGAAGGCGGCGCGGGTACGTTCTCCGACGGCAAGCTCTACAGCCAGATCAAGGACCCGAAATTCATCGGTCGCAAAGTCCTGCATGAGTTCGTCAAGGCCGGCGCGCCGGAAGAAATTCTCTATGTCAGCAAACCGCACATCGGTACGTTCCGTCTGACCGGTGTGGTGGAAAACATGCGTGAGCAGATTCGCGCCATGGGCGGCGAAGTACGCTTCCAGCAGCGTGTCACTGATGTGTTGATCGAGGACGGCCAACTGGTCGGCGTCGAGCTCAATGGCGGCGAACAGATCCATTCGAAACACGTGATTCTGGCCCTCGGCCACAGCGCCCGGGACACCTTCCGCATGCTCCACGGTCGTGGCGTGTTCATGGAAGCCAAGCCGTTCTCGGTGGGTTTCCGCATCGAGCACCCGCAATCGCTGATCGACCGCGCGCGCCTGGGTAAATACGCCGGGCACCCGAAACTCGGCGCCGCCGATTACAAACTGGTGCACCACGCCAGCAACGGTCGTTCGGTCTACAGCTTCTGCATGTGCCCGGGCGGCACCGTGGTGGCGGCGACCTCCGAACCTAACCGCGTGGTCACCAACGGCATGAGCCAATACTCGCGTAACGAGCGCAACGCCAACTCCGGGATCGTCGTCGGGATCACCCCGGAAGTCGATTATCCAGGTGGCCCGCTGGCTGGCATCGAGTTGCAGGAACGCCTGGAATCCCACGCCTTTGTGCTGGGCGGCAGCAATTACGAAGCGCCGGCGCAACTGGTTGGCGACTTCATTGTCGGCAAACCGTCGACCGAGTTGGGCAGCGTCGAGCCGTCCTACAAACCGGGTGTTGCCTTGGGCGATTTGGCCCTGGCGTTGCCGGCATTCGCCATCGAAGCCATTCGCGAAGCCTTGCCGGCGTTCGAGAAGCAGATTCGTGGCTACTCGCTGCACGACGCCGTGTTGACCGGGATCGAGACGCGCACGTCATCGCCACTGCGGATTACCCGTAACGAGTCGATGCAGAGCCTGAACGTGAAGGGCTTGTTCCCGGCCGGTGAAGGCGCGGGTTATGCGGGCGGGATTTTGTCGGCGGGTGTGGATGGTATTCGGATTGCCGAAGCCGTAGCTCGCGACATCCTTGGCCTTGAGGCCTAAGGAACGATCACGCGCACTGTAGGAGCGAGGCTTGCCCGCGAAGAAGTTGACGCGGTCTTTCTGAAAGACCGCATTATCGTTCTTCGCGGGCAAGCCTCGCTCCTACAGGGGGCGGTGTCTGGGGTCAGATATTGGCGCGCAACACGCTGGCCGGCAGCGGCTCGCCGCGCTCGACACTCGCCGCCACGGCATCCATCAAACCGCTCAACTCATACCCTTGGGCCTTGAGCCAGGCCTGATCGTAATAGGTGGTGGCATAGCGCTCGCCGCCATCGCACAAAATCGCCACGATCGACCCCGACTCTCCCGCCGCTACCATCTGCTGGGCTGCCATCAAGGCGCCGATCAGGTTGGTCCCGCTCGACCCGCCGACCCGTCGCCCCAAACGCTGCGCCAGGTAATGCATGGCCGCCAGCGACAACGCGTCCGGTACTTTGACCATCGCATCGATCACCTTGGGCAGGAACGACGCTTCCACCCGCGGCCGGCCAATGCCTTCAATCCGTGACCCGCAATCCAGGCGCAGGCTGGCATCACCGGTCTGGTAATAATCGAAGAACACCGAACGCTCGGCATCAGCGCACAGCACGCGGGTGCAATGCTGGCGATAGCGCACGTAACGGCCAAGCGTCGCGGTAGTGCCGCCGGTGCCGGGGCTGGAAATCAGCCAGCTCGGTTCCGGGTGCTGCTCGAAACGCATCTGCTGGAAGATCGATTCGGCGATGTTGTTGTTCGCCCGCCAGTCAGTGGCGCGTTCAGCGTAGGTGAACTGGTCGATGAAGTGCCCATCATGTTCGCGAGCCAAGCGTTCGGACTCGGCGTAGATCTGCGTCGGATCGTCCACCAGATGGCTCTTGCCACCATAAAAAGCGATCTGCGCGATCTTTTCCTTGGACGTGGTCGCGGGCATCACCGCAATGAACGGCAGTCCCAGCAGGCGGGCGAAGTACGCCTCGGAAATCGCCGTCGAACCGCTGGAGGCTTCGATCACCGGCGCACCGGGTTTGAGCCAGCCGTTACACAGGGCGTAGAGGAACAACGAGCGCGCCAGCCGATGTTTCAGGCTGCCGGTGGGATGACTCGACTCATCCTTGAAATACAACTCGATGCCCGGCAACCCCGGCAGCGGCAAGGGGATCAGGTGGGTATCGGCGCTGCGCTGGAAGTCGGCTTCGATGATCCGGATGGCTTCGCGGGCCCACTGTCGGTTGTCGCTCATGATGGTTTTCTCGTTGAATCAGGCAAAGAGTCGGCCTTGTCGCAAGGCTCAGCCCACAAGCTTAGGAAAGAACCTACATCATGCACAGATACAGCTGAGGTCCAATACGTTTGGCAACTGCTAGGCTCAGGCCTTTGCTGACTGCCCACGTTGTAACGGCATATAACAAAAAAGAATATAACTTTTGTTTTAACAACTAACCGTACGGGTTAGGGTGTGCCACCTTTTGAATTCATCGATGGAGAGCGACCTTGCCTCTGCGTAGCACGTTCACGCGTTTCTTTCAGTTGGAAGCTGCCAGCGGTCTGTTATTGATCGCCGCGGCCGCTCTCGCCCTGATCATCAACAACTCATCGCTGTCGTGGCTCTATAGCGGGCTGCTGGACACCCCCGTGGTAGCGCAGATCGGCGCGCTGAAAATCGCCAAACCGCTGCTGCTGTGGATCAACGACGGCCTGATGGCCTTGTTCTTCCTGCTGATCGGTCTGGAAGTGAAACGCGAAGTGCTCGACGGCCAACTGTCGAAACCGTCGCAGATCGTCCTGCCCGGCGCGGCGGCGATTGGCGGCATGGTGGTGCCGGCGTTGATCTACTGGTTCTTGAATCGCGACAACCCGCCGGCCCTGAGTGGCTGGGCGATCCCGACCGCCACCGACATCGCCTTCGCCCTTGGCGTACTGGCCCTGCTGGGCAAACGCGTGCCGGTGTCGCTGAAACTGTTCCTCATGACCCTGGCGATCATCGACGATCTGGGCGCGATTATCATCATCGCGATCTTCTATTCCGGCGCACTGTCGACCTTGTCCCTGGCACTGGCTGCGGCCTGCATCGCGGCCTTGATCGGGATGAATCGACTCGGCGTAGTGAAACTCGGGCCGTACATGATCATCGGGCTGATCCTCTGGGTCTGCGTACTCAAGAGCGGCGTGCACGCCACGCTGGCCGGTGTGACCCTGGCCTTCTGCATTCCACTGCGCACGAAAAACGCCGAGCCTTCGCCGCTGCTGACCCTGGAACATGCCCTGCATCCATGGGTGGCCTACGGCATTCTGCCGCTGTTCGCCTTCGCCAACGCCGGCCTGTCCCTGAGCGGCGTGACCGTCGAAAGCTTCACCCACGACGTGCCGATGGGCATCGCTGTTGGTCTGCTGCTGGGCAAGATGGTCGGCGTGTTCGGCCTGACCTGGCTGGCGGTGAAAATCGGCATCGCCGCCCTGCCCCAAGGCGCCAATTGGGGTCAGGTGCTGGGCGTGGCAATCCTCTGCGGCATCGGTTTCACCATGAGCCTGTTTGTCGGTTCCCTGGCTTTCGTGCCCGGCGCCAGTGAATACGCCGGGATGGATCGAATGGGGATTCTGACCGGTTCGATTCTGGCGGCATTGATCGGTTATGCGGTGACGGCGGCGGCGAGCCGCAAGAGTACTGCACCTGTTTTTCTGAGCGATAGAGAACACTCTTAACGACAATCAGGATTAGTCCTACAGCCACGATTAGCCACGTTCGTTAACGTCGTGCAGCCCCTCTTTCCGGGGTTGCCGATGGACGAGTGAAAGGACAATCAGTGGCTGGCAGCAAGGGCATCCCCCGGGTTCAAAACCCACCCTCAGGCGACGGGCATCACGTCACCCATCGCTACATGACGGCCATCGAACTGGCCGAGCGCGATGCCAGGCAAAACGCTTACGACGCCATGCTCGCCAGGCAGCAGGCCTTCGAAGACAGCCTTCCGGTCGCTGCGAAAAAGGACGATGGTGTCCGCGCGGGATGCGTATTCGCCAAGTCCTGCAAGCTGCCCGATGCAATCATCGACTACACGAATCCCTCCGGCGTTGTTCCGACAGACAGCCTGAAGGATTACGGCGAACTGATCCTGCTCGGTGCCCGCGAGGCCGATGAAAGCGGTGGCATCCCGCTTAAGAAAATCAGTGGCACTGCGATTCCGGCCGGTTTCGGCAGCTTCACCTTGGCCGGTTCAGCGTTCGCCGCATTACCCGCAGTCGCCGCCAGCACCGCTGCCGCCACGCTGACGGGGCTGGTTGCACTGGTCATCCCGTCGAGCCTCGGCGACAGTTCCCTCTATACCGAAGATCAACTGCGATCCCTCAAACAGGCGCGCACCCGCGTTCGCCTGCTAGTCGAGCAGCAGCCTGACGGCACTCTCAAGGGATACGGTTTCTACACCGGCAAAAACCGTGACTGGGAGATGGTCGATGTCGTGCAGTTCACCTTGCGCGGCAGTCAGCAGGTAGCTGATCTTGGGGATGGTATCGAGCTGATCTGGACCCCGGCCGAGGACGGTTCAAACATCCTCGGCATCCCCGCTTTGAAAGCCGCACCGCAAGCGCCCCACATCTGGGTTTATCCGCCGACGAAGGCGGCTGACAGCATCATCGTGAATCCGGTGTACCCGCCTGAGTACAAGGATTTCATTCTTGTGTTTCCGGCGGATTCGGGGGTATTGCCGGTTTACATCGTGCTGAGCATGCCTCAGCTTAATTACCATCAAAAACCTGACTCTCTGCCAGCTTTTCCAGGCGCTAAATGGGCTACCCCAAAAACTCCAATCAAAGGTGGCGGAGGGTTGCGCCCACGCTGGAAGGATAGAAGCGGAACGATTTACGAGTGGGACTTCCAGCATGGAGCCGTTGAAAAGTACAACAAGCGTGGAAAACACTTGGGCGAGTTCAACCATGAAACTGGCACTCAGAACAAACCAGCAGATCCAACAAGGAAGGTAGAGCCATGAAGCATTTAATTATGGGGGTTCCGAAAGGCGAGGATTTTCCTTCATTTGAGAAGCAGATCCCTATTTCCACCACCGAACTCAAACTGATTATGGGGTGGGAAAAAGACGAAGATTCATTCCATGATTATCGCCTTACAGAACAACAAATCATCGGTATAGAAAAAGCATGCTCACTCGATCTGCCTAAAAATCTCGAATTATTTCTGACCTCATACGACTAACGAGTTATCGAAAACGACCTGCATACGACGTCTGTCAGTACCCGCGCCATCCATAACAATCCACAAAAAGAAAACCCCGACCAGTCACCTGATCGGGGTTTTCTTTTTAACCACTCCATTGGCGCTGATACAAAGCGCAGCGTCAAGCGTTACCCAACGGTTGCCGGGCAGCCCCTAATGCCAGTTAGTTAAGGGCACATCGGACCTGTAGGAGCCAGGCTTGCCGGCGAAGGCGTTCTTAAGGACGCCTTCGCCGGCAACCCTGGCTC
>NZ_JAMYDU010000003.1 GCF_024138395.1 Pseudomonas mandelii | reverse complement strand
CGAAGTGGCACTCAGCGAAACGGTGCTGGTGTCGAGGGTGTCGTTGACGGTGGTCACCGCCGGTGTATCACTGGCGACCAGATTCTCGAAATTACCGCCGGTCGCATCTTGGATGGTTGCTTCGACGGTGCCGGCGTCTTTGTAGACGTCGTCCTTCGGCGCATCGATGGTCACGGAACCGGTGGATTTACCCGCTTCGATGGTGATGACGGCGCCGTTCGACAAGGTCACGGTGACCGGAGTGCCGGCGGCGTTGGTCAGGGTCGCGGTGTAGGTGATCTGGCCACCCTCATCCACGGCACCGGTCGCAGTCAGCGATAGGTTGGTGGTGTCCGCAGTGTCAGTGATAGAGGTATCCGCTGACTTGCCGTCGACGTCCAGCTTCTCGTAGTTGCCGCCCTTCGCATCGTCGATCTTGACGCTCAGCGTGCTGCCACCGGCCAGTGCATCATTTGGCGCAACGAAGTCGACAGAACCGCTGCTCGATCCGACTGGAATGGTGATGGTCTGGCCATTGGACAGGGTCACAACCACGGGCGAACCGGTGACCGGTGCCGACACGGACGCGGTATAAACCACGGTGCCGCCTTCGGCGACGTTCGAAGTGGCACTCAGCGAAACGGTGCTGGTGTCGAGGGTGTCGTTGACGGTGGTCACCGCCGGTGTATCACTGGCGAACAGCTTCTCGAAATTACCGCCGGTCGCGTCTTGGATGGTCGCTTCAACGGTGCCGGCGTCTTTGTAGACATCGTCCTTCGGCGCATCGACGGTCACGGAACCGGTGGTTTTGCCTGCTTCGATGGTGATGACGGCGCCGTTCGACAAGGTCACGGTGACCGGCGTGCCGGCGGCGTTGGTCAGGGTCGCGGTGTAGGTGATCTGGCCACCCTCATCCACGGCACCGGTCGCAGTCAGCGACAGGTTGGTGGTGTCCGCAGTGTCAGTGATAGAGGTATCCGCCGACTTGCCGTCGACGTCCAGCTTCTCGTAGTTACCGCCCTTGGCATCGTCGATCTTCACGCTCAAGGAACCACCGCCCGCGAGGGCATCATTTGGCGCAACGAAGTTGACAGAACCGCTGCTTGAGCCGACCGGAATGGTGATGGTCTGGCCGTTCGACAGGGTCACAACCACCGGCGAACCGGTGACAGGCGAAGATACGGACGCGGTGTAAACCACAGTCCCGCCTTCAGCCACAGTGCTGCTCGCGGTGAGGTTGACCGTCGAAGTGTCGATGGTGTCGTTGACGGTGGTCACCGCCGGTGTATCGCTGGCGACCAGATTCTCGAAATTGCCGCCGGTCGCATCTTTGATGGTTGCTTCGACGGTGCCGGTGTCTTTGTAGACGTCGTCCTTTGGCGCGTCGACGGTCACGCTGCCCGTAGTCGCGCCAGCGGCGATGGTGATCACCGCACCGTTCGACAAGGTCACGGTGACCGGCGTGCCGGCGGCGTTGGTCAGGGTCGCGGTGTAGACGATGGAACCGCCTTCCGCGACCGAATCGGTAGCGCTCAGGCTGAGGGTGGTGGTTTCAGCGGTGTCGGTAACCGAGGTATCCGCCGACTTGCCGTCGATTTCCAATTTTTCGTAGTTACCGCCCTTCGCATCGTCGATCTTGACGCTCAGGGAGGTGCCACCGGTCAGGGCATCATTTGGCGCAACGAAGTTAACAGAACCGCTGCTTGAGCCAACCGGGATAGTGATGATCTGGCCATTCGACAGGGTCACAACGACTGGCGAACCGGTGACCGGTGCGCTGACAGACGCGGTGTAAACCACGGTGCCGCCTTCAGCCACAGTGCTGGTCGCGGTGAGGTTGACGGTCGAAGTATCGAGGGTATCGGTCACCTCGGTGACCGCTGCCGCCGGATTGGTGGCCAGGTTTTCGAAGTTGCCGCCCGCAGAGTCCTTGATCGTGACTTCAACCTGGCCGGCGTCTTTGTAGACGTCGTCTTTTGGTGCGTCGACGGTCACGGAGCCGGTAGTCGCACCGGCCGCGATGGTGATGATCGCGCCGTTGCTCAGCGTGACGGTGACCGGAGTCCCGGCGGTGTTGGTCAGGGTCGCGGTATAAACAATGGAACCACCTTCAGCGACTGAGTCAGTCGCCGAGAGGCTAAGGGTAGTGGTGTCCTGGGTATCGGTGATCGAGGTATCGGCCGACTTGCCGTCGACGTCCAGCTTCTCGTAATTACCACCTTTAGCATCGTCGATCTTGACGCTCAGCGAGCTGCCACCGGCCAGTGCATCATTTGGCGCAACGAAGTTGACAGAGCCGCTGCTCGATCCGACCGGAATGGTGATGGTCTGACCGTTCGACAGGGTGACAATCACCGGCGAGCCGGTCACTGGCGAAGTCACGGACGCGGTGTAAACCACGGTGCCGCCCTCGGCGACATTCGCGGTGGCACTCAGCGAAACGGTGCTGGTGTCGAGGGTGTCGTTAACGGTGGTCACCGCCGGTGTATTGCTGGCAACCAAATTCTCGAAATTGCCGCCGGTCGCGTCTTTGATCGTCGCTTCAACGGTGCCAGTGTCTTTATAGACGTCATCCTTCGGCGCATCGACAGTCACGGAGCCAGTGGTTTTGCCCTCTTCGATGGTGATTACGGCGCCGTTGCTCAGCGTCACGGTGACCGGAGTCCCGGCGGCATTGGTTAGGGTTGCGGTGTAGGTGATCTGGCCACCTTCATCCACCGAACCGCTGGCGGTCAGCGACAGGTTAGTGGTGTCCTGGGTATCAGTCACCGAGGTGTCGGCTGATTTGCCGTCAACTTCCAGCTTCTCGTAATTACCACCTTTTGCATCGTCGATCTTGACGCTCAACGAGCCGCCACCAGCCAACGCATCATTTGGTGCAACGAAGTTGACAGAACCGCTGCTCGAGCCAACCGGAATGGTGATGGTCTGGCCATTCGACAGGGTCACAAGCACCGGCGAACCGGTGACTGGCGCGGACACGGAAGCCGTGTAAACCACGGTGCCGCCCTCGACAACGTCTGCGGTAGCCGTCAGCGAAACGGTGCTGGTATCGAGGGTGTCAGTCACGTCAGTGACCGCTGGCGTCGGGTCCGTCACCAGGTTCTCAAAGTTGCCCCCAGCGGCGTCCGCGATGGTGACTTCAGCCTTGCCGGCATCTTTATAAACATCATCGGCAGGCGCATCGACGCTCACGCTGCCGGTGGTCGCGCCGGCAGCGATGGTGATCACCGCACCGTTCGACAAGGTCACGGTAACCGGTGTCCCGGCCGGATTGGTCAGGGTCGCGGTGTACAGAATCTGACCACCTTCGGCCACTTCGGTGGACGCCGACAGGCTCAGGCCGGTGTCGTCTTTCGAATCGGTAATGGTGGTGAGCGCCGGTTCGGTGCTCGGGGTCAGTTGCTCGAAATTGCCGCCGGTGGTACCGGTGATCGTCGTGCTGACGATGCTGCCATTGTTGTAGACGTCGTTGGTCGCGGTATCGACAGTCACGCTGCCGGTAGTCTTGCCCGCTTCGATGGTAATGACCGAGCCATTGCTCAAGGTCACGGTCATCGGCGTGCCGGCTGGGTTGGTCAGGGTGGCGGTGTAGGTGATCTGGCCGCCTTCGACGACGGTGCCGGTGGCACTGAGGCTCAGGCCGGTGTTGTCGATCGAGTCGGTGATGGTGGTGACTGCCGGCGTGGTGCTCGGTACGAGGTTCTCGAAGTTGCCGCCGGTAGCGCCGGTGATTGTGGTGCTGACGGTGCTGCCGTTGTTGTAGACGTCATTGGCCGAGGTGTCGACGTTCACGGAACCGGTGGTGTTGCCGGCTTCGATGGTGATGGTCGAACCGTTGGACAGGGTGACGGTGACCGGCGTTTGCGCCGGGTTGGTCAGCGTCGCGGTGTAGGTGATCTGGCCACCTTCAGTGACGCTGCCGGTGGCGGTCAGGCTCAGGCCAGTATCGTCGACCGAATCGGTGATGGTGGTAACCGCCGGAGTTGGGTTCGGCACCAGATTTTCGAAATTGCCGCTGGTAGTCCCGGTAATTGTGGTGCTGACGGTACTGCCGTTGTTGTAGACATCGTTCGTCGGTGTCGGAACGTTCACGCTGCCGGTGGTGTTCCCAGCGGCGATGGTGATGGTCGAGCCGTTGGACAGGGTGACGGTGACCGGCGTTTGCGCCGGGTTGGTCAGGGTCGCGGTGTAGGTGATCTGACCGCCTTCAGTGACGGTCGAGCCGGCCGTCAGTGTGACGGTAGTGGTGTCGGCGGAATCGGTAATGGTGGTGACCGCCGGAGTCGGGTTCGGCACCAGGTTCTCGAAGTTGCCACCGGTAGCGCCCGTGATCGTGGTGCTGACGGTATTGCCGTTGTTGTAGACGTCATTGGCAGGCGTCGGAACATTGACGCTGCCAGTGGTGTTGCCGGCGGCGATGGTGATGGTCGAACCGTTGGATAAGGTGACGGTGACCGGCGTCTGCGCCGGGTTGGTCAACGTCGCGGTGTAGGTGATCTGCCCGCCTTCGGTAACGGTCGAGCCCGCTGACAGCGTGACGGTGGAGGTGTCGACGGTGTCGGTGACCTGGGTCACGGCTGGAACGGTCGGCGGGGTGACCACGATACCGCTGCCGCCCGTGGTGCCGGTGACGGTCACGTTGACCTGGGTCGGATCGTTATAAACCGTGTCGTTCGGTGCCAGCGGGACGTTGACGGTTCCGGTGGTTTGGCCGGCTGCGATCACAATCACCGAGCCGTTGGACAGGGTGATGGTCAGGTCGGTCAGTGGCGCCTGGGTCAGGGTCGCGGTGTAAACCAGCACGCCCCCGGCCTCGGTGATGGTCGGCGTTGCACTCAGGCTCAGGGTCGATTCGCGCAGGGCATTGGTGCTGGTATCAGCAGTCTGGCCGCCGGTGGTGTCTTGTGTTGCCAACGCGGCCGTGGCGAGACCCTCAGTCGGGAAGCCGATAGTCGGGTCGACCCGGGCAGCGGTTGCCTCCAGGGCCACGAAGCTGTGGCCACCGCCGGTAGAGCCGCCCCCGCTCGCAGCCGTAGGGCCGGCGGCGGTGGCTTCAAGGGCGGTGGTCGGGTCGACACCGGCGGCGATGGCTTGCTGCAATTCGTCAACCGATGGCGCGGCTTGTGCAGTGGCTTGCGCAAGGTCGGCGCTGGAATCCGGATCGCTGCCGCTCCACTGAGTGTCGCGGCCCAGGTCCAGGGTGCGGCCATCAGCCAGTTCGAGCGTAATGGCACCGGCGGCACCAGTGTCTACCTGATCGCCGACCAACAACCGGTCGCCTTCAACGAGTACGCGGCGGATGCCTTCTGGCGACACCGCGAAAACCTGACCAACAATGCTTTTGACGATGGCAACAACACTGCTCATTGAAGACTCTCCGGGTGTCACGTTCAGTTGACTTCCATGAACCGGGCAGCGTATTCGCCGATCGGGGCTGGACGTACTTTCAAAATGTTTAGTTCATAACTTTGACGCGATAATCGTCAATAAATTGGCTATATTTTTTCGAAATTAACTTTATGCCAAACTATTGACCTTAGGAGAGCCATCCTAAACAATCGTCCTAGTAATGTCACATTGATATTTAAGCGGCGACCTGTCCTGCAGCGTGTGATCCAGTTCCGATTTTGAACTTTCCGACATACGGTCATTCCGGTTGCCATCATCCGATGCAGCGCCACGTTCTGCAGTGATTCAAGATAAGAAGTCCCGGGAAATTCCAACTATGCGTTTGCACCTGTTCAAGGTTCTACCCTTCGCCCTTGCCACCAGTTTTGTTCAGGCGCAAAGCCTTCCTCAGGCCATGCAGCAGGCGCTGGATGTCCATCCGGAAATTCAGGCAGGGGTCAACAGTCGATTGGCCGCGGATTATCAGTTAAAGGCAGCCAAAGGTGGATACCTGCCAAGGGTCGATCTGCTCGGTGGTTATGGTCGCGAAGGCACCGACAGCGTCACCACCCGTGCCGCCGGCAACAACAATCACTGGGAAACGCTGAACCGCAGCGAGTCAAGTTTACGTCTGTCGCAGATGGTATTTGACGGTTTTGCGACGTCCAGCGAAGTAGGGCGTCAACAAGCCACCGTTAATTCCCGCGCTTATTCCTTGCTGGGCACATCGGAACGTACCGGCCTGACCGTCGCTCAGGTCTATCTCGATGTATTGACTCGCCGCGAATTCGTGCGCCTGGCCGAAGACAATCTGAAGAACCACGAACGGATTCTTGACCAGATCAAATTGCGCACCCAGCGCGGCGTGGGCAGCGGCGCCGACCTTGATCAGGCAGACGCGCGCATGGCCCAGGCGCGCAACAACCTGATCACTGAACAGACCAACCTGGCGGATGCCGAAACCAACTTCCTCAGCGCCGTCGGCCAAATGCCCGATCAGCTGGAGCGGCCTGCCGATTTTATGGCACTGTTGCCGGCCAACCTGAATGAAGCGCGGGCGCAGATGCTGGAAAACAGCCCGATCCTGCGCTCCGCCGAATCCGATATCGCCGCCGCCGAGAAGCAGTACGAAGCCGCCAAGTCGAGCTTCTACCCGCGCTTCGATGCCGAATTGGGTCGCAGCGCCGATAACGATCTCGACGGTCAGAACGGTCACAGCAACGAATGGCAGGCCATGCTGCGCATGCGCTTCAATTTGTATGCCGGTGGTAGCAATAAGGCTGATCTGGAATCCAAGTCCTACCTGTCGAACCAGGCGCTGGACATTCGCAACAATGCCCTGCGCGTGTTGAACGAAGAACTGGGCCTGGCCTGGAATGCCCTGAATAACGCCAACGCCCAAGTGCCGATCGCCCAGCAATATGTCGATCGCAGCGCCAGCGTGCGCAGCGCGTATCAGAAGCAGTTCAGCCTCGGCGAACGGACATTGCTCGACTTGCTCGACAGTGAAAACGAGCTGTTCAGCGCTTCCCGTCGGTTGGCCGAGATCAAAAACATTCAGTTATTTACTCAGTACCGAATCAAGGCGACCATGGGCGAATTGCTCAAAAGTCAGGGCGTAGTCGCACCGTTGGCATCCGTTGTGCAAAACGACGTGAAGCCCAAGGTTCAGTTGCCCGGGATGAATTGAGTCCTGCCCCATTTCAATCGTTAGCCAAGAGTGTCGAGCGTGGAATCAGAAGTCAGTGGAGTTCAACTCATTCATGATCCGCGCGCGCTGCATGACGATCCGTTACTGGACGGCCTGCTAGCCCTTTGCACTTTGCACCAGAAACCGGCCAGCGCCGCGATGCTGACCACCGGCCTGCCGTTACCCAAGCAACGCCTGAGCGTCGAACTGCTGCCCCGAGCGGCCGCTCGCGCCGGGCTGCAAGGGCGGGTATTGCAGCGCAAGCTGGAACAGATTCCAGCGATTGCCATGCCGGCGCTGTTGCTGCTCAAGGACGGTCGCAGCGCGGTGCTGCTCGGCTGGCAAGGTGAAGACCAGGCCCGCCTGCTGCTTAGCGAAAGTGACGGTGGCGAGGTTTGCGTCAGCCGTGAACTGCTGGCCGACGATTACAGCGGCAAAGTCTTCTTCGCCCAACCCCAACATAAATTCGACGTCAACCACGGCACGCTGATCCCGCGCGCGCGTTCATGGTTTCGCGACACCCTCAAGCGTTCGCGCTGGCTGTACGCCGACGCCATCGCCGCCAGCTTTCTGATCAACATCATTGCCATGGCCGCGCCGCTGTTCGTGATGAACGTCTACGACCGCGTGGTGCCGAACCAGGCCGAGTCGACTCTTTGGGTGCTGGCCATCGGCATCACCGGCGCTTACGTGTTCGACCTGATCCTTAAGAGCCTGCGCAGCCTGTGCCTGGACCTGGCCGGCAAGAAAACCGACCTGATCATCTCCGCGACGCTGTTCGAGCGCATCGTCGGCATGGCCATGAAGTACCGCCCGGCCCGTGTCGGCAGCTTCGCCCAGAACATCCATGAATTTCAGAGCCTGCGCGACTTCCTTGCGTCGCTGACTCTTACCAGCCTGATCGACCTGCCGTTTACGCTGCTGATCTTCATGGTCATCGCGATCCTGGGCGGGCATCTGGTGTGGATTCCGGTGCTGGCGTTCCCGATTGCCTTGCTGATCGGTTATGCCTTGCAGAAGCCGCTGGTGGCGACCATGGAACGAACCATGGCCCTGGGCGCCGAGCGCCAGTCGAGCCTGATCGAAACCCTCGCCGGCCTCGATGCGGTGAAGGTCAACAACGCTGAAAGCGAACGCCAGTATCAGTGGGAGCAAACCATCGGCACCCTCAGCCGCCTTGAGCTGCGGGTGAAAATGCTGTCCGGTCTGGCGATGAACATCACCTTGCTGATTCAGCAACTGGCCGGGGTGATCATGATCGTCTTCGGTGTGTACCAGATCATCGACGGCCACCTGAGCATGGGCGGCTTGATCGCGTGCTACATGCTCAGCGGTCGTGCCCTCAGCCCACTGGCTTCGTTGTCCGGCCTGCTGACCCGCTACCAACAGGCCCGCGTGACCATGACCTCGGTCGATCAGATGATGGAGCTGCCGCAGGAGCGCAATTTCGACGAGCGCCCGCTGAGCCGCAAAGTGCTGCAAGGCGCCATTGAATGCCGTCAGCTGAGCTTCACTTACCCGGATCAGCAGAACCCCGCGCTGAAGAACATCAACCTGATCATCAAGCCCGGCGAGAAGATCGGCATCATCGGCCGCAGCGGCTCGGGTAAAAGCTCCCTTGCAAAACTGCTGGTGGGCCTCTATCAGCCGGACGACGGCGCGCTGCTCGTGGATGGTGTGGATATCCGTCAGATCGACGTCAGTGAATTGCGCCACAACATCGGCTACGTGCCCCAGGATATCCAATTGCTCGCTGGTACTCTGCGCGACAATCTGGTCTCGGGCGCGCGCTATGTCGAAGACGAATTGGTGCTGCAAGCCGCGGAACTGGCCGGCGTTCACGAATTCGCCCGTCTGCACCCGCAAGGTTATGAGCTGCAAGTCGGTGAGCGTGGGCAGAACCTATCCGGCGGTCAGCGCCAGAACGTCGCCCTGGCCCGAGCGCTGCTGCTCAACCCACCGATCCTGCTGCTGGACGAACCGACCAGTGCCATGGACAACACCGGTGAAGAACGCCTCAAGCAACGCCTCGCTGCGGTGGTTGAAAACAAGACTGTGGTGCTAGTGACGCACCGGGCTTCGCTGTTGTCGCTGGTTGATCGTTTGCTGGTGATCGACCGTGGGCAGATACTCGCCGATGGCCCGAAAGCCGCCGTGATGGAAGCGTTGAAGAAGGGGCAGATCAGTGTTGCTTAAGTCCGGGATCAAAGATTCCATCCGCCGCTACTTCAAAGGCTCTGCATCGCTGCAAGGCCAGCCCCTTCCCGAGGTCAACAAAGCGCTGATCGAAGACGCCCCGCGCGTGGTGCGATTGACGATCTGGGCGATCATCGGCTTCTTCGTGTTCCTGATGCTTTGGGCTAACTTCGCGGTGGTCGATGAAGTCACCAAGGGCGACGGCAAGGCGATTCCGTCGTCGAAGATTCAGAAGATCCAGAACCTTGAGGGCGGCATCGTCTCCGAGCTGTTCGTCACCGAAGGCCAGATCGTCGAGGCCGGCGCGCCGCTGATTCGTCTCGACGACACGCGGTTTGCCTCCAACGTCGGTGAAACCGAGGCCGATCGGCTGTCGATGTTGCTGCGTGTGGAGCGCTTGAGCGCCGAGGTCGACGACCGTGCGCTGAACTTCCCCGCCGATGTGCTCAAGGCTGTTCCCGTCCAGGCTGCCAGTGAAGAATCTCTGTACATCAGCCGTCGTCAGCAACTGCACGATGAAATCGGTGGCCTGAAGGAGCAGTTGATCCAGCGTCAGCAAGAGCTGCGCGAGTTCACCTCCAAACAGTCTCAGTATCGCAACGCGTTGTCGCTGCAACGTCAGGAAATCAACATGTCCGAGCCGTTGGTGGCTCAGGGCGCGGTGTCACCGGTGGAAGTTTTGCGACTCAAGCGCGCCGAGGTGGAAACTCGCGGGCAACTGGACGCCACGACCTTGGCGATTCCTCGCGCCGAATCGGCGATCAAGGAAGTGCAGCGCAAGATTGACGAGACTCGTGGCAAATTCCGCAGCGAAGCCCTGACCCAACTCAACGAAGCACGCACCGATCTGAACAAGGCCCAGGCCACCGGCAAGGCCCTGGAAGACCGGGTCAGCCGGACGCTGGTGACATCGCCGGTGCGCGGCATCGTCAATAAGTTGCTGGTGAACACCATCGGCGGCGTGATCCAGCCGGGCAGCGATCTGGTGGAGATTGTGCCACTGGATGACACCTTGCTGGTAGAAGCCAAAATTCGCCCGCAAGACATCGCGTTCCTGCATCCGGGGCAAGATGCCACGGTGAAATTCACAGCTTACGACTACACCATTTACGGTGGGCTGAAGGCCAAGCTGGAGCAGATCGGTGCCGACACCATCACCGACGAAGACAAGAAGACCACGTACTACATCATCAAACTGCGCACCGAGCGCAGCCACCTCGGGACGGATGAAAAGCCGTTGCTGATCATCCCCGGGATGGTGGCGTCGGTGGACATCATTACCGGCAAGAAGACCGTGCTCAGTTATTTGCTCAAGCCGATTATTCGGGCTCGGGCCGAGGCGTTGCACGAGCGGTAGTTTTTCGGTTGGGGCTGATGGCCTCTTCGCGGGCAAGCCTCGCTCCTACCGGGCGAGGCTTGCCCGCGAAGGCGGCCTCAAGAACACCACATCTCAAATGCCATATCGTTATTCATTAACGGTATTTAAATTTCAATTCTTATACCTATAAAGTCACTCCCCTGCGTACCTGCCGACCAATCGGCGCGCCGCACGACACGAACCAACACGGGACCTCCGTGAGTTTCTGATCGACGCGCGCCCTTGAGCGTGCCGTGCGTGGGAGTGATTTTTATGTCAGCCGTCTCTTTTTCTCCAAAACCTGCATCAACCAGCGCCGCCACCATCGCGTCGCAAGTCTTCGAAGTCCGTCCGTTCAGCGGTGCCGTCGGTGCCGAAATCATCGGCCTGGACCTGTCCCGCCCGATCAACGATCAAGACTTCGCCCGCATCCATCGTGCGCACCTGGATCATCACGTGGTGGTGTTCCGCGACCAGCGCATTACCCCCGAACAGCAGATCGCCTTCAGCCGCCGTTTCGGCGTGTTGCAGATCCACGTACTCAAGCAGTTCCTGCTGGCCGGGCATCCGGAAATCCTCATCGTTTCCAATATCATCGAAAACGGCCAGTCCATCGGCCTCGGTGACGCCGGCAAGTTCTGGCACTCGGACCTGTCCTATAAAGAACTGCCAAGCCTGGGCTCGATGCTGCATGCCCAAGAGCTGCCGTCCGAAGGCGGCGACACGCTGTTTGCCGACATGCACAAAGCCCGGGACAACTTGCCCGATGCGCTGCGTAAAGCCGTCGAAGGTCGCTCGGCCGCGCATTCCTACACGGCGCGCTACAGCGAGACAAAATTTGAAGGCAACTGGCGCCCGACCCTGACGCCGGAGCAGCTCGCTCAGGTCGCCGAAGTGGTTCACCCCATCGTCCGCACCCATCCGGAAAATGGCCGCAAGGCGTTGTTCGTCAGCGAGGGCTTCACCACCCGCATCGTCGGTTTGCCGGAAGACGAGAGCAAACAAGTGCTCGACGAGCTCTACGCCCACAGCGTGCTGCCGCAAAACATTTACCGCCATCAATGGCAGGCCCACGACCTGGTGTTCTGGGACAACCGTTCGCTGATTCACCTCGCCGTCGGATGCCCCAGCCATCTGCGCCGCAAGTTGTATCGCACCACCATCCAGGGCGACGCGCCTTTCTGATTTCGGAGAACTCCCATGTCCAAACGTCTTCCATTTGCACCGTTGGCTGCGGCCATTGGCCTGGGTTTCAGCCTGCTCGCCGGCAGCCTGGTGGCGCCGACCGTGGCTCACGCCGAAGGTGAAATCCGTATCGCCGAACAGTTCGGCATTGTTTATCTGCTGCTCAACGTGGTGCGTGATCAGAATTTGATCGAGAAGTATGGCAAGCAGGAAGGGATCGACATCAAGGTCGACTGGACCCAGCTCTCCGGCGGTTCGGCGGTCAATGATGCGTTGCTTTCCGGCTCCATCGACATTGCCGGTGCCGGCGTCGGTCCACTGCTGACCATCTGGGACCGCACCCACGGCAAGCAGAACGTCAAAGCCGTGGCTTCCCTGGGCAACTTCCCTTACTACTTGGTGAGCAATAATCCGAAGGTCAAAACCATCGCCGACTTCACCGAAAAGGACCGCATTGCGGTGCCGGCGGTCGGGGTCTCGGTGCAGTCGCGCTTCCTGCAATACGCAGCGGCCAAGCAATGGGGCGACAAGGAATTCAATCGACTCGACAAGTACACCATCGCCGTTCCGCACCCGGATGCCACCGCGGCACTGATCGCTGGCGGCACCGAGTTGAGTGGGCACTTCTCCAACCCGCCGTTCCAGAATCAAGCGCTGGAAAACCCCAGCGTGCATGTGGTGCTGAACACTTATGACTTGCTGGGTCCGAACTCGCCGACCGTGTTGTTCGCCACCGAGAAATTCCGCAACGACAACCCGAAAACCTACAAAGCCTTCATCGCCGCGCTGACTGAAGCGGCCGAGTTTGCGCAGAACGATAAAGGTGCGGCAGCCGACACTTACATCCGTGTCACCAAGGCCAAAATCGACCGCGCGGCGCTGCTGAAAATTATCGACAACCCGCAGTTCGAATTCAGCATCACACCGAAAAACACCTACCCGCTGGCCGAGTTCCTCTACCGCGTCGGCGCGATAAAAAACAAACCGGATTCGTGGAAGGATTACTTCTTCCAGGACGCCCAACCGCTGCAAGGGAGCTGACCGACATGAACGCCCCTTTGCAAGGCCACACGGTCAGCAAATCGATCGCGACAGCTCAAGCGCTGCTGTCGGTCGACCAGGTCAGCCTGGAATACCGCACGCCTGCGCGTGTGGTTCGAGCGACGCATCAGGTCAGTTTCGAGATCGATCCGGCGGATCGTTTTGTGCTGCTTGGTCCTTCCGGCTGCGGTAAATCGACATTGCTCAAAGCCGTTGCCGGGTTCATTCAGCCCTGTGAGGGTGAGATTCGCTTGCAAGGCCAGCGGGTCGATGCGCCGGGACCGGACCGGATCGTGGTGTTCCAGGAGTTCGATCAGCTGCCGCCGTGGAAAACCGTCAAACAGAACGTGATGTTTCCGCTGCTCGCTTCCAAAACCCTCAAACGCCGCGAGGCTGAAGAGCGGGCGCTGCACTATCTGGACAAGGTCGGTCTGGCTGCGTTTGCCGATGCCTATCCGCATACCTTGTCTGGCGGCATGAAAGCTCGCGTGGCCATTGCTCGTGCCTTGGCGATGCAGCCGAAGATCCTGTTGATGGACGAGCCCTTCGCCGCCCTCGACGCGCTGACCCGACGCAAGATGCAGGAAGAGTTGCTGCTGCTCTGGGAAGAGGTGCGATTCACGCTGCTGTTCGTCACTCACTCCATCGAAGAAGCGTTAGTGGTGGGCAATCGGATTTTGCTGCTGTCGCCGCATCCGGGTCGGGTGCGAGCGGAAGTCCATAGCCATCAATACGACTTGCACAGCTTGGGTGGCGTGTCGTTCCAGGAATCGGCGCGGCGCATTCATCGGCTGTTGTTCGACGAAGGTCAGTCGCCGGAAACCGAGCGTGAGCTGGATTTCGCCGATATTCGCATCGCTTATTGAGGTGCCCGATGAGCCATTCATCATCTGCGCGTAAAGAGTACGAAACTGTTTTGCAGCCGCTGACTAGCGTACCGCTGGAGCGTGAATTACCGCTCGGCCAGCGTCTCTGGCAGCAAGGCTGGCTGCGCAAAAGCCTGATCCTGATGTTGCTCGCGGTGCTATGGGAAGCCGTCGCCCGATATCAGAACAACGACCTGTTGCTGCCGAGTTTTTTGCAAACCGCCAATGCGCTGCAAGATGGCCTGCTCAGCGGCGAACTGCTGAGCAAGGTGTGGATTTCGCTGGTTGTTTTGCTCAAGGGTTACCTGATTGGCATCGTTCTGGCGTTTGTCCTGACGACGCTGGCGGTATCGACCCGGTTCGGTCGTGATCTGCTGAGTACGTTGACCTCGATGTTCAATCCATTGCCGGCCATTGCCCTGTTGCCACTGGCGCTGCTGTGGTTTGGCCTGGGGCAGAACAGCCTGATTTTTGTACTGGTGCATTCGGTGCTTTGGGCGTTGGCCTTGAACACCTATGCCGGGTTTCTTGGCGTTTCGGAAACCTTGCGCATGGCCGGACGCAATTACGGCCTCAAGGGCATGCGTTTCGTGCTGTTCATCCTGATCCCGGCAGCGTTGCCGTCGATTCTCGCTGGGCTGAAAATCGGCTGGGCCTTCGCCTGGCGTACGCTGATCGCTGCTGAATTGGTGTTTGGCGCTACCAGCGGCAAGGGCGGTTTGGGTTGGTACATCTTCCAGAATCGTAATGAGCTGTATACCGACAAGGTGTTTGCCGGGTTAGCGGTGGTGATCCTGATCGGCTTGCTGGTGGAGAATCTGGTGTTTGATACGTTGGAGCGGGTGACGGTGAAGCGGTGGGGGATGCAGCGCTGAGTTTTGCGGTGTCTGATCTGGCGCCATCGCGAGCAAGCCCGCTCCCACATGGGTTCTTTGTCGTACACAAAATCTGCAACCACGGAAGATCAACTGTGGGAGCGGGCTTGCTCGCGAAGGGGCCAGCCCTATCACCACCGCATCTAAAGATGTTTGCTAGCATTGCGTCTGAATCAATCCAGATCAGACATGAGTGCTCAGCATGCAACTCCCGGACATGAACCTGTTGGTCGCCCTCGATACCTTGCTCGACGAGGGCAGCGTAGTGGGCGCTGCGCGGCGGATGAATCTCAGCCCGGCGGCGATGAGCCGGACGCTGACGCGGATTCGCGAGGCTATTGGCGATCCGATTCTAGTGCGCGCCGGCCGTGGCCTGGTGCCGACGCCCAAGGCGCTGGAGTTACGCGAGCAGGTGCGGGACCTGGTGGAGCAGGCCGCTTTGCTGTTCCGCTCAGCCGATGATGTGGATCTGGGCAGTTTGCGCCGGCGGTTCAGCATTCGCGCCAATGATTTCTTTGTGGGCGTCTACGGCGGCAAGCTATTCGACACGATGGAACGTCAGGCCCCGCATTGTGAATTGCGCTTTGTCCCCGAGGGTGATGGGGACGACGAAGCGTTGCGCGAAGGGCGTATCGACTTAAGCGTCAGCAACAACCGACCACTGATGCCGGAAGTGAAGGTGCAGAACCTGTTTTCCACTCACTTTGTCGGGCTGGTGCGTGAAGACCACCCGTTGTTCGATGAAGAGATCACCGCCGAACGGTTTGCCGGTTTTTGCCATATCAGCATGTCGCGCCGGGGGATCTCCCGTGGGCCGATCGACACGGCGCTCAACGCCTTGGGGCTGGAGCGGCGGGTGGCGGTGATTGCGCCGAGTTTCCATGCGGCGATGTTCGCCTTGCCGGATTCCGATCTGATTCTGCCGGTGCCCAAGGAGGCATTGCTGAGCGTGCGACGCCTGGGGTTGAAATTGCGCTCGTTTACCCTGCCGATTCCATTGCCGACCATTATGCTGACCCAGGCTTGGCATCCGCGTTTCGACAAGGACCCGGCTCACCGCTGGATGCGCGAAACCCTCAAGACCTGTTGCGATGAGACGTGGCTGGCCGCACAGCCGGTTTAAAGATCAAAAGATCGCAGCCTTCGGCAGCTCCTACCGGGGATATGTGTTCGCCATGCTTTTGTAGGAGCTGCCGAAGGCTGCGATCTTTTGATTTAACGATTGCGTATGGCGCACTTATAAGCTGCCAATAAGTCAATTTTCGTAAGCTCCCACCCTCCCTAAAATGCTTCGGTATTCCCCTTCCGGAGCTTGCAGTACATGACTTCCCTCACGGTCACGGCGCCTCTCGCTGCGGCCAAACCAGCGACCGCCATCACGCCTCCGGTCTTCGGCCCGCGAATCATCATCGGCCTGGTAGGCGTGTTGCTGGCGGTGCTGGTGTCGGGCCTGAACGAGATGGTGACCAAAGTCGCGCTGGCCGATATCCGTGGCGCGTTGGCCATCGGTTACGACGAAGGCACCTGGCTGGTCGCCAGTTACACCGCGACCTCGGTGGCCGCCATGGCGTTTGCCCCTTGGTGTTCGGTGACGTTTTCGTTGCGACGCTTCACCCTGTACGCGATCAGTGCATTCACCTTGCTGGGTGTGTTGTGCCCGTTCGCCCCGAATTACGAAAGTCTGCTGGTCGTGCGCACCTTGCAAGGTCTTGCTGGCGGCGCGCTGCCGCCGATGCTGATGACCGTTGCCCTGCGGTTCTTGCCGGCCAACGTGAAACTCTATGGCCTGGCCGGTTATGCCCTGACAGCGACCTTCGGCCCCGGTCTCGGTACACCGCTGGCCGGGTTGTGGACCGAGTACGTCGGCTGGCAATGGACCTTCTGGCAAATCGTCGTGCCGTGCCTGATTGCCATGGCAGCGGTGGCTTATGGTTTGCCTCAGGATCCGCTGCGGCTGGAACGCTTCAAACAGTTCAATTGGCGTGGCTTGCTGCTGGGGTTTGCGGCGATCTGCATGTTGGTGATCGGCATTCTGCAAGGCAATCGGCTGGACTGGTTCGAGTCGAGCCTGATTTGCGGACTGCTCGGCGGCGGGTTGCTGTTGCTGGTGCTGTTTCTGATCAATGAGTGGTCGCAACCGATTCCGTTCTTCAAGTTACAGATGCTCGGTATCCGTAACCTGTCGTTCGCCCTGTTGACCCTGGCCGGCGTGCTGGTGGTGTTGCTCGCGGTGGTCCTCATTCCTTCCAGTTACCTGGCTCAGGTCCAGGGTTATCGCCCGGTGCAGACCGCGCCGATCATGCTGCTGGCGGCGCTGCCTCAGTTGATAGCGCTGCCGTTGGTGGCGGCGCTGTGCAACCTGCGTTGGGTCGATTGCCGCTGGGTGCTGGGGATCGGCCTGAGCATGCTGGCGCTGTCTTGCCTCGGTGGTTCGCAACTGACGTCGGTATGGATTCGCGATGGTTTCTACGTCCTGCAATGGCTGCAGATTTTCGGTCAGCCCATGGCCGTGCTGCCGCTGTTGATGCTTTCCACCGGCAGCATCACACCGATGGAAGGGCCGTACGCCTCGACCTGGTTCAACACCGTGAAAGGCTTGGCGGCGGTGATTGCCACGGGTGTGATCGAGACATTGACCACCGCAAGGCTGCATTTCCACTCGACCATGCTGGTGGACAACCTGGGTAATTCGCCTCTGGTTGACGGCACTAGCGTTGGTCTCGCTCACCGACTGCATCAACAGGCCTTAGTGCTGACCTCTTCCGATCTTTATCTGTGCATGGCCGGTGTCGCCGTGGCGCTGATCCTGCTGATTTTCTGGCTGCCAACGCGGATCTATCCACCGCGCGCGCCGACTTGAATGCTTCACTGAAACAGAAGGTTTTTATGACGACTCAATCAAAGCAAAAAGTCGCTGTCGGCATTGCCGCAGTGATGGCGGTCAGCGTGTTGATTTATCTGCTGGCGCCGGGCTTGTTCGGTAAGCGTACACAGCAGAGCACCAACGATGCCTTCGTCTCGGCGGACTTCACCTTGGTGGCACCGCGCGTGGCGGGGTTCATCAAGGACGTGTTGGTGGAAGACAACCAGCAGGTCAAGGCCGGGCAGCTACTGGCATTGATCGACGACCGCGATCTGCGCGCCGCCGCTGAGGCCGCCGATGCTGAAACCCTGGTGGCCAGGGCGCAGTTGCAGAACGCTCGGGCCACGCTGGAGCGCCAGACATCGGTGATCGCTCAGGCCCAGGCCACAGTGGTTTCGGCGAAGGCTGAAATGGCTTTCGCCGAGCATGAACTGAACCGCTACAACCACCTCGCCGGGGTCGGCGCCGGCACGGTGCAAAATGCTCAGCAAGCGCGTACGCGCATCGATCAGGCCTCTGCTCGCTTGGCCAATGCCACGGCAGTGCTCGCGGCGGAACGCAAGCAGGTAGAGATCCTGACCGCCCAGCGTGATGCGGCCGAAGGTGGGCTGAAACGTGCGCAAGCGGCGCTGGAAATGGCCAGCTATGAGCTGTCCTATACGCGCATCGTTGCGCCCCAGGACGGCATGGTCGGCGAGCGCGCCGTACGGGTCGGCGCCTATGTCACTCCGGGCAGCATGATTCTCGCTGTGGTGCCGTTGGAGCGGGCTTATGTGGTCGCCAATTTTCAGGAAACCCAACTGACTGACGTACAGCCGGGGCAGAGCGTGCAAGTACATGTCGACAGCCTCGGCGGCGAAGCCCTGCGCGGACGTGTCGAGAGCATCGCACCGGCTACGGGCGTGACCTTCGCCTCGGTCAAACCGGACAACGCCACCGGCAACTTCACCAAGGTTGTGCAACGGATTCCGGTGAAAATCATCCTCGATCCGGGGCAGCCATTGGCCGAGCGGTTGCGGGTGGGGATGTCGGTGGAGGCGAGGATTGATACTGCAAGCGCCAGCGAGCATGAGGTCGCGCAACGATGAAGATTTTTGTTGATAGGGCTGACGTCTTCGCTAGCAAGCCCGCTCCCACATTCGATCTGCTGGGTGCCCAAGCTTTATGCTCAAAAGGAGATCCAGTGTGGGAGCGGGCTTGCTCGCGAAGAGGCCAGTGGCCTTGCATTCCCCTTTATGCCTTGCTGGTCATGAGCCTTTCGGCTTGCACTGTCGGCCCGGACTTCCAGAAACCTCAGCCGCAACAAGTGGCCGAATGGTCCAAACCAATTAAAGCCGCCGCCAGTCAGATCATTCCCAGCGAAATGGACGAACGCTGGTGGGAAGTATTCCACGACCCGAAACTCTCTGCCCTGACTCAACGCGCCCTGACCGACAACCTCGACCTGAAGCTCGCCAGCAGCCGCTTGCAACAAAGCCGCGCCGCGCGCCAGGTGATCACCGCCAACCGCTATCCCAATACCGCCGCCAGCGGTAGCTACGGGCGCAAACGCAACAGCGGTGAAGGCCTGAGCGATCCGTCGGGCAACAACGGCGACTCGGCGTTCAATCTGTGGGACGCAGGCTTTTTCGCTTCTTGGGAGCTGGATTTCTGGGGTCGTGTGCGCCGCGAAACCGAAGCCGCCGATGCCACCCTGGAAGTGGCGGAAAACGATCGTCGCGGCGTGCTGCTGTCGGTGCTCGCCGAAGCCGCTCAGGACTACATTCAACTGCGCGGTGTGCAAAGCACGCGGGCCGTCACCGAGCAGAACCTCGACGTCGCCCGACATAGTTTGAAACTCTCGCAACTGCGCCTGGCTGATGGTGTGGCGACGGATCTGGACGTTGCCGAAGCCGCTGCGCAAGTCGCGGCCATTGAATCACGGTTACCGGCGCTGGAGCAGCGTCAGTCGCAACTGATCAACGCCCTGAGCCTGTTGATGGGCGAACCGCCGCAAGCGCTGTCCGCTGAGTTATCCACAGACGCCCCGGTGCTGCAAACCCCGCGTCAGGTCGCCATCGGCTTGCCCTCGCAATTGGCTGAGCGGCGCCCCGATATCCGTCAGGCCGAAGCCCGTCTGCACGCCGCTACCGCCAGCATCGGCGTAGCCAAGGGTGACTTTTATCCGCGGATCACCCTGTCGGGCAACATCGGTTCGCAAGCCATGCAATTAAGCGATTTCGGTTCCTGGGGCTCGCGCTCGTTCGGCATCGGTCCGCAGTTCAGCCTGCCGCTGTTCGACGGCGGTCGCCTGCGCGGCATGTTGCACCTGCGCGAAGCCCAGCAACAGGAAGCGGCGCTGGCCTACCAGCAAACCGTACTGCGGGCTTGGCATGAAATCGACGATCAACTCACCGCTTACAATGCCAGCCAACTGCGCCGCGACAGCCTTGCCGAAGCCGTGCGCCAAAACCAGATCGCCCTGCACACCGCGCAACAGCAATACGTCGAAGGTGTGGTGGATTTCGTCAACGTCCTCACCGTGCAAGGCGAATTGCTGGCGACCCAGCAGCAGTGGGTTGAAAGCTCGACCGGGGTGTCGTTGGCAATGGTTGGTTTGTACAAGGCGTTGGGTGGGGGATGGGAGTCGGTGTATCCGGTGGGAGAGATGGCGCAGCGCTGATCTGCTCGCAGAAAAACGAAAAAACCGGCCGGAGCCGGTTTCTTCACCCTGACTGCCAGCGAACTTAATCGCTGCGTACAAGGTTTAGTTCGGCCAGATTAAGGTGTCAGGTCTACGTCTGCAATCTGTGGCTGTCCGGCTATGGTGTAGGAACCTTCTGGATGATTTGTAAGGCAATTAATACTGATCGGCGAGCACGCCCTTTCAACCAATGATGGCCATCCGGCTTGACGCTCACCCCCGCTGTCATAGACTCCGCTCATCCGTCAGGGAGTTACGGTTATGCGGCGTGTTCGTGTTTGGGTTATTGGATTGACCTTTGTAACGTGCGTAGTACAGGCGCAAACGCCTGCGCCAGACGATCCGCTACTGGAAAACAGTGCGGTCGGTGGTAACGCGTCGGCCAGCAGTGAAGCCCGTGGTGTGCTGCGAGCCCGGGATCAGGCGGTGCTGGCCAGCGAGTTGTCGGGGCGGATTGTCGAGTTGCCATTCAGTGAGGGCGAGTCGTTCAAAAAGGGCGACACCCTGGCGCGATTTGACTGTTCGGCTTATCAGGCTCAGCTCAATGCAGCTCAGGCCGCCAGCCGTGGTGCCGGTGAAGAACTGGCGCACAACAAGCAACTGGCGGCGTTGAATTCAGTCGGGCGCTTTGAAGTGGCGCGGGCCGAGGCTAAGGTCAGCGAGATTCATGCGCAGTCTCAGGTCTATCAGGTTCAGGTCAAACGCTGCAGCGTGGTGGCGCCGTTCGATGGTCAGGTCGTCGAGCGCAAGGTCAAGCGCTACGAAAGCGTTGCCGCTGGCGCACCGTTGCTGGACGTGGTCGATAACCGCACCCTGGAAATTCACCTGTTGGTGCCGTCGCGCTGGATGGGCAAACTCAAGCCCGGCCAGACGTTCAGTTTTGTCCCCGATGAAACCGGTCAGCCGCTGGATGCCACGGTCAAGCGACTCGGTGCGCGGATCGACGAAGGCAGCCAGACCTTGCTGCTGGTGGCGGCGCTACCCAACGCCAATGGTCTGTTGGCCGGCATGAGCGGAACGGCGCATTTTGCGGAGTTCAAATGAACGCCCCGGTGACAGGTGGCGCCGAGCAGGTGTTCGCAAGGTTTCTCGACCTAGAACGCCAGACCCGCGCCGCGCGCACGCCTTCGCAACTGGCTTACAGCTTGGTCAATGACGGCCAGGCACTGTTCGGTTTTCGCCATGCTGCGCTGTTGATCGCCGGTAAGGTGCAGGCGGTCACCGGTGTCAGTGCCGTGGAACCGAATGCGCCGTTCGTGGCGTTTGTCGAGCAAGCAGTCGCGCAGCTGTTCAAGCTTGAGGTGTTGAAACAGGCGCGGGTGATCACACCCGATCTTCTCAGTGAATCGATTCTGGCCGATTGGCAAAGTCTGTCAGCCGCTCAGGTGTTCTGGCTGCCGCTGATCGATCATCAGGGTGAGGTGTTCGGCGGTCTGTGGCTGGCGAGGGATGTGCCGTGGAACCCTTCCGAACAAGTGCTGCTGTCGCAACTGGGCGACACCTACAGCCATGCCTGGCTGGCGCTGCAGCCGCGTAAACCCTGGCGATTGCGCTGGACGCGCAAGCGTCAGGTGGCGCTGGTCGCCGTGTTGTTGCTCGGGTTGCTGATCCCGGTGCGCCAATCGGTGCTGGCCCCGGCCGAAGTCGTCCCGTTGGGCGGTCGGGTGGTCGCGGCGCCGCTGGACGGGGTGATCGCCGACTTTCTGGTCAAACCCAACCAGACGGTGAAAACCGGCGACCTGCTGCTGCGCTTCGAAAGCACCACGCTCAAGGCTCAGGCCGATGTGGCAGAGCGCGCCCTGGGCGTTGCCGAAGCGGAACTCAAGGCCAATTCCCAACGCTCCTTCGCCGATGCCGAATCCAGTTCGAAAATCGATCTGCTGGCGGCTCGCGTCGAGCAGAAACGTGCCGAACGGGATTACGCCCGTGAACTGCTCAAACGCAGCGAAGTGCGCGCCGAGCGGGACGGTATCGCGGTGTTCGCCGACGCCGAGCGCTGGACCGGAAAACCGGTGCAGACCGGCGAGCGGCTGATGGAAATCGCCGACCCGAACCAGGCCGAGTTGCGCATCGAATTGGCCATGGGCGATGCGATCTCCCTGGAGCCGGGTGCGCAAGTTGCGCTGTTTCTCGACAGCGATCCGCTGCAGCGGCATCTGGCCAAACTCGAACGTTCGGCCTACGAGGCGCAACCTACCGCTGCCGGGCAACTGGCTTATCGACTGGATGCGACGTTCGACGCCGCGCCGCCGCGTATTGGCCTGCGCGGCACCGCGAAAGTCTTCGGCGACCGTGCGCCACTGGCGTTGTATCTGTTGCGTCGACCGCTCGCCGGTTTGCGTCAGAGCGTAGGCCTGTAGATGAGCCTGCCGAGCCTGCGGGCAGACCTGCAATTGTCGGCGGCGGCCCCGGCCCTTGACGGGTCGCCGCGCTGGACCCTGGCCGACCCGGTGCGTGGGCGTTATTTCAAACTCGGTGCGGCGGCGATGCGCCTGCTGCGCCATTGGTCTCTGGGTGATTCGGACCAAGTGCTGCGTGCCGCCAACCGCGAACCGGGGCTGCCACTGGATAGCGTGGCGCTTGAGCAATTGCTGGAGTTTTTGCGTGGCCACGACCTGATTAGCGCCCTCGACCCGTCGCAGCGCGCCAGTTACAGCCTGAAGGCCGCGGCTCAGCGCCAGAGCCTGTGGCAAATCCTGCTGCATCAATACCTGTTTTTCCGGATTCCGCTGTGGCGCCCGGACGCCTTTCTCAATCGAGCCTGGCCGTGGCTGGAGCGTTTCGGCCCGCGCGCATTGCGCTACGGATTACCCGCGACGCTGGGGCTCGGGGTGTTTCTGGTGTCGCGGGACTGGCAGCGGTTTATCGCGACCTTTCCGCACCTGTTCAGCCTCGGCGGTGCGCTGGCGTTTGCTGTGGCGCTGTTTTTCGCCAAGCTTTGCCACGAGTTCGGCCATGCCTTTATGGCCAAGCGCGCCGGTTGTCGGGTGCAGAGCATGGGCGTGGCGTTCATGGTGCTGCTGCCGATGTTTTACACGGACGTCAGCGATGCCTGGCGCGTCAATGATCGCCGGGCGCGGTTGCTGATCGGTGCCGGCGGGGTGCTGGCGGAACTGGTGTTGGCGTGTATCGCACTGCTCGCCTGGTCACTGCTGCCTGACGGCCCCGGGCGCACGGCGGCGTTCATGCTCGCCAGTGCGACCTGGATCACCACGCTGGTGATTAACCTCAACCCGTTCATGCGTTTCGATGGCTACTTCTTGCTCAGCGATTTCTGGGAAGTGGACAACCTTCAGGGGCGGGCCTTCGCCTTATGCCGCTGGCGACTGCGCGAGTTTTTATTCGGCTACGCAGCCCCGGCGCCAGAGCCATGGTCGCCGAAGATGCAGCGACGTTTGCTGATCTGGGGGTATGGCGCGTGGCTGTGGCGCGCAGCGTTGTTTTTCGGGATTGCGCTGGCGGTGTATCACCTGTTCTTCAAGGTGTTGGGGATTATCCTGATGCTGGTGGAACTGGTGTGGTTCATCTTTCTGCCGATCCTGAGCGAGTGGCGGCAATGGTGGAACCGTCGCGAACAGGCGCATGCGCCTCGAGTATTGCTCAGCGGCCTGGCGTTGCTTGGGCTGTTGCTGCTGCTGGCGTTGCCTTGGCGCAGCGCGGTGGAGTTGCCGACGATGCTAGAGGCCGGACGCGCCAGCGCCCTGCACGCGCCGGTGGCGGCGCGGGTCAAAACGGTGAATGTGCATGACGGCCAGATCGTCGCTCAAGGTGAGGTGCTGATTGAGCTGGAATCACCGGATCTGGACTCTCGCCAGGCCATCGTCCGCCGCGAAATCCAGATCCAGCAATTACAGATGCGTCGTCAGGCCGGCCGCAGCGAAACCGCCGCCGATGCCGGTATCGTCGAACAGCGCCTGGCCGAAGCCGTGGCCGAATATCGCGGCTTGGCCGCCCAGCGTGAGCGTCTACTGCTGCGCGCGCCCCACGGCGGCAAGGTGCGCGATCTGTTGCCGCAGCTCACGGTCGGCCGCTGGCTTTCCACCGAGGATCCTTTGGCACGGGTGGTCGAAGACGGCGCGCGGTTGCGTGGTTATCTGGCCGAAGCCGAACTCTGGCGTGTCGCCCCAGGTGCCAGCGGACGGTTCATCGCCGATGACCCCATGCACCCGGCAATTAAGGTGCAATTGAGCGAAATCGACACCAACGGCGTGGCTTATATCGATCAGGAAGCGCTGACCTCCGATCACCACGGGCCAATTGCCGTGCGACGCGATCAGCATCAGCGCGCCGAGCCGGTGCAGGCGCAGTACGGCGCGCGGTTGAGCATCCTCGAAAATACCCCGACACCGGTGCAGCCGTTGCGCGGCATTGTGGTGTTGCAAGGCCGAGGCGAGTCGTTGCTGGGCGTTGCCTGGCGGCGCTTGGCGGCTTTGGGGGTCAGGGAAAGCGGCTTCTAAGGGAGAACAGCTAAGGGAGAACAACGATGGCGAAAACCGATTCAGTGGCAGCGGACGGCTTGGTGGTCAGGCCTTCGCGGACCAGCGATGGACCTTTTCTGCACAGCCTTTACCAAGCGGCGCGGCCGGATCTGCAATGGATCGACGGTGAGCAGGAGGTGGTCGAGCAGGTGGTTGCCCAGCAGTTCAAGGTGCAGGAACAAGGGCTGGGGGAGAACTTCCCCAACGCCATGCATTACGTGATCGAGAAACTCGACACGGCCATTGGCGCGCTGACCACGGACTTCGGCCCCAATGAAATTCGCGTGCTGTATCTGGCGTTTATCCCACAGGCCCGCGGCAAGGGTTACGGTCGGACGGTGCTGCAAGGCGTGCAAAAAGCCGCACAACAAATCCGCTGCCCGGTGGCGACGGTGGTCTGGGCCAACAACCCCCATGCGCGCCAGCATTACCTGGCGCTGGGGTTTCAGGTTGAAGAGCGCAACCCGGCGGCGGAACGGTTGGTGTGGTATCCGCAGGGTTAAGAGCTATACAAAAAACTGTGGGAGCGGGCTTGCCCGCGATGACGGACAGACAGGCAACATCGATGTTTGATCAGCCGACCCCATCGCGGGCAAGCCCGCTCCCACAAAGTGATCTGCACCCCAAAATTAGGATTGGTGTCCAGCTTTTGGGGTGCAGATCAAAGTTTTCAGTTGAACGCGATGTAGAAGTACCCCAGTTGCGGATCACGCCCCATGGCTGGCACTCGGGAGACAAAGATATCTTCTACCTGGCCCAGCCCCGGCAACTCCAGCCCGCACAACCCATCGACAAAATCGGTGGGTTGCAGGCTGTTGAGCTCGACGCTGAACGGCATGCGTTCGCTGTTCGGCATTTGTGAGCGGGGCGTTTCTGCAAGGGTGTCGATATGGATCGGCAATTCACTGCCATCGGGCAGTCGCAGCGTCCCCGTCTTGCCCAGCAGTGCCTGAAAGTGTTGGCTTTGAACCTGTTGCAGCATGGCATCACTCCATCAAGCAAAAGTGGCCGGGGGATTTGAACCCCCGGCCAGACCCTCAGTTACGTGAAGGGAAAAGACCGTTCAGAGCGATGCTGAAGTTGAGCACCAGAAACGGGTTCATCACCTCCATGGGCAAGCCATTGCCGGTGGAAGAAATTTCCCCTGTCACCGTGCTGGTCACACCCTTGAGCGGCACAGCCGCGGCGCCTTGCTGATCGGAGTAAATGCTCGCCGAGCCGGGCCCGCCGCCAGAGGCGCCGATGTACGAGTTGGTCGCGGTCGGGTTGGTGACCGGGTTGCTCGCCGGGCTGGCCAGTTGCAGGGTGGTGCTGGCCGTGAGCCCGGACAAGGCGTGGGTGTGGTTGGGCAGGTTGGTGATAGTCGCGGTGACGTTCTCGGTCCCGGAGACTTCGCCAATGACGCGCGGGGTCAGGCCCAAGCCGTTGCCCATGGCAACCGGCATGCGACCTTGCAGGTTGGGTAGCATGAAACTGGTGGTGCCATTGCCTCCGAAGTTGACACCCAGCAGTGCGAAAACCGTGTTGTATTGCGAGATGCTCAGCGTCTGGCCGTTGCATAGGGCCCAGCCGTTGGGCGCGAAGTTAAAGGCGAAAGGCTGGATAGTGCCGATGAATACTTCCATGGTTCCTCATCCCTCAGGTTAGTGTCTGATACGTCACGTTGCAGACCCGGTTGTCCGGGTAGTTCGCGCTGATCAGCCGACTCCTTTCATCTCCGTGGCTGGGTCACGCCACGCCAAAGCGTAGACGCTGATCGGAATGATTGCCGGACGTCGTTCGTCGCAAGGCCAGCATCGACGTCGGGCTCGCGCCTGTCCTACAGTGCTTGGGAAGCTTCGGTCTTCAGTTGGCCGTTGCAAGGGGAGGTAATGGAGGCGCGCAGAGAAACACCGTTGGGCGACACCCAAGACCCGCATGCGATGCCGGGCTCGTGGGCTACTGCCCGTCGCTTGCTTCGATGGGCGCGGGAGCATTGGCTATTGTCGATCCTGGTATTGGCCACGCTGGTGCGCTTCTACCACCTGACCGCGGCAGCGATCCGGGGCGACGAAGGGTCCAGCCTGTTGCTGAGCCAGTATTCCCTGGTCGGGATCTGGGAGCACGCGGCTCATGATGTGCATCCACCCCTGTATTTCATGCTGCTGCACGGCTGGATCGGCCTGTTCGGCGACGGCATTTTTTCGATTCGCAGCCTGAGTGCGCTGCCGGGGATTGCCACGGTGGGGCTCGGCGTCTGGCTGGTGGACTTGCTCGCTACCCGCCGCGCCGCGTTGCTGACCGGGGTCCTGCTGGCGCTGCTGCCCACGGCGGTGCGTTACAGCCAGGAAGTGCGGATGTATTCCCTGCTGGGGCTGTGGCTGATCGGTGCCACGATCGCCTTGATGTATTGGATCAGGCGGCCGCAACGCACACGCTATCTGGTGATTTACACCCTGCTGATGAGTGCGGCGTTCTACACCCATTACTTCACGGCACTGTGCGTGCTCTGCCACTGGCTGTATCTGGGGCTGATCCGCGTGCAGCCAGGGTATCGATTACGGCACATTCAGCGCTCTGGCTGGTGGCTGGCCAACATAGCGATTGTGGCGTTGTACCTGCCGTGGCTGCCCAATCTGCTCGATCTTGTGCAGCACATGGACCAATTCAAAGCCAATGGCGATGTGGGGTGGGAGGCGCCCGTCACGCTTGGCTCATTGCCTTCGATGATCTGGTCGTTCCTGATCCAGGACGATGGCAAGAACTTGCCGCTGCTGGTTTTTATCGCGCTGCCACTGGCGCTGCTGGCCCTGGCGGGCGTGGCGCTGGCGCGAGACCGCAGTGTGTTCCGTGGCAGTGCACTGGCGGTGATCTACACCGCTCTCCCGTTGTCGCTGGTGTTTGCGGTGTCGTTCATATCGCCGGTGTTTATCGAGCGTTATCTGACCGCTTATGCCCTGGGCTTGCCGATGCTGTTGGCGCTGGCCATCGATCGCTTGTACGCGGGCTCCAAGGTTTTGGCGCTGGCCGTGCTGATGCTGTTTGTCGGCATCGAACTCGTGGGCCTGAAAAACAATGCCACGGTGGATACCGACAATCAGATCAGCGTCATGGTCCACGACGTGAACCAGCACTTCGCTCCCGGCGACCGGATCGATGTACTGAAATAACTCATGGTGTGAGGCTTAAACGATTCATCTTCCGAGTGTTATATAAGTTGTATTTTCCAGTCGATTTAGCTCCGATTTGATATCAAAGCACCACTAGTCGTATGGCCATTCGTGGTCTACGCTCCGTCGTACAAAGGACTGAATGACGGGTGAATGGATTGCAGCAGTTCCACTTTATCTCCGGCTTGCCGCGCTCAGGCTCGACCCTGCTTTCTGCCATTCTTTTGCAGAACCCGCGCTTTCATGCCGGCATGACCAGCCCCGTAGGTGCGCTCTTTTCCGGTGTTCTGGAACAATGCAGCGCCGGCAGCGAATTCGGTGCGGTAATTGATACCGACCTGCGTCGCCGTCTGTTGCGCGGTCTGTTCGATTCTTTCTACGCCGACAAGGCTGACAAACCGGTGGTGTTCGACACGAACCGCCTGTGGAGTTCGCGCCTGCCGGCGATCAGCGATCTGTTCCCTCAAGCCAAGATCATTGCCTGCGTGCGCAATGTCGCCTGGGTCATGGACAGCATCGAGCGCCTGTACCGCGCCAACCCCTTCGAAAACACCAAGCTGTTCGGCGATGCGGTCGAGCGCAACACGGTCTATAGCCGCTGCGAAACCCTGGCCCAGCGCAATCGGCTGGTGGGGTTTTCCTGGGCCGCCCTCAAGGAAGCCTATTACGGCGAACACGCCGACTCGTTGCTGATCATCGATTACGACCTGCTAAGCCAGGCGCCGGAGCGGGTGATGCGGCTGGTCTACGACTTTATCGGCGAACCCTGGTTCGAACATGACTTCGACCATTTGGCCTACGACGCGCCGGAATTCGATCAGGCGCTCGGCCTCTCGGGGCTGCACAAGGTGAAGGCCAAGGTCCAACTGCAATCCAGGCGCACGATCCTGCCGCCGGACTTGTTCAAGCAGTACGCCGAGTTGTCCTTTTGGCTCGATGGCTCAGCCAGCGCCGCCAATGTCATTCGTATGAAAGCCGACGCCGCGATCAGTTGATCGCGGCGTTTTCATTGATGCCTCAGAAAGTTCGAGTCCGGGTGAGCAGCATGTGGTGGAGCAAAGGCAAGTCGCGGGTTACCGAAGGCGCACGTGCGCTGGCCTCGCCAATGATCATGTCCCTGGAGCCACGCATGCTATTCGACGGCGCGGTGGCCGCCACGGTTGCCGATTCCGCCCAGGCTGACAGCCAGACCACTGCCGACGCGGTCAAGGCACCGACTGCCGACCAGCCGGTCGCCAGCCAGGACACCCATGGCCAAGCCGATACCACACCGGCGCCCGCTGCGGTGCCGGGGCAGAGCGTGGTGTTCGTAGATTCGCGGGTCAAGGACGCAGGCAGCCTGCTTCAGGGCGTTGCGCCCGGTACTCAGGTGGTTCAGCTGGATGCCAGCAAAGATGGCCTGCAGCAAATCGCGGATTATCTGGACGGCCATCAGGGCGTCAGCTCGGTGCAGATTATCGCCCACGGCAACGCGGGCGATCTGTGGCTGGGCGATAGTTATTTGTCGGCCGACAACGTCGCGGCCCGCAGCGCGGTGCTGGCGGAAATCGGCAAGGACCTGAACGTCGGCGGCGACATCATGATCTACGGCTGCTACACCGCCGAAGGTGAGCGTGGCTTGAGTTTTATCGACTCGCTGGCTCAGTTGACCGGCCGCGATGTGGCCGCTTCCAGCAATCGCACCGGGGTCGGTGGCGACTGGAATCTGGAGATTGCCACCGGCAACATCGAAAGCGCCAACGTCCTCTCGACCACGGCTATGAGCGAGTATCAATGGGGCCTGGCCACCTGGACCGCCACCAACAACGCCAACACGGGCGTTGGCTCACTGCGTGCCGCCATCGCCTCGGCGCAGAACGGTGACATCGTCACCTTTAACAGCAGCATGACGGTGCAGCTGACGTCCGAACTACTGGTCAACAAGAACATCACCGTTGATGGCGACTTGAACAACGACGGCGCGGCTGATGTGATTCTCGATGGTCAGTACAGGACCCGAGTGATTGAAGTGACGTCTGGCAGCATTGTGACGCTCGATGGCCTGGTGATCACCCGAGGCCTGGTGTCGGGCACGGGCGGCAACGGTGGCTACGGTGCCACCGGCGCGATGGCCGGGGGCATTTTCAACGCAGGGATTCTGACCCTGAACAACATTACCGTGACTTCCAACGGCGCTTCTGGTGGCGGTGGCGGCGGCGGTGTCACCGGCGCTTTTTACGGCGGTGGCGGTGGTGGTGGCGGCGGTTTGGGCGGCCAGGGCGGCGGGCATGGCGGTTCGGCAGGGCCGGGCACCGGCACCTTGGGCGGTGGGGCGGGCGGTGGCGGTGCTGGCGGTTATGGCGGCGGTTATGACGCGACCCACATGGGCGGTCGCGGCGGTACTACCACTGGCGGAGCTGGCGGGGAGGGCGTTTCCTATTACAGCAACGGCGGTAACGGTGCGACGGCCACCAATGGCACGATTTCCATTGGCGGTGGCGGCGGCGGGGCCGGTTGGGACAAGGTGGGTGGCGTCGGCGGCAATGCGGTGGGCGGCATTTACAACGCCAGCAGCGGCACCATCACCATCGTCGGCACGTCGACCATCAGCAACAACATCGGCGCCGGTGGCGGCGGTGGCGGTGGCGGCGGCCAGGGCAGCAATGCCAGCAATGGCGGCGAGGGCGGCCGGGGCGTCGGTGCGATCTGGAACAAAGGCACATTGTTGATCACGGCAGCCAACTTCGCCGCCCTGGCCGGTAATGCCGCGGCCAGTGGTGCCGGTGGCACTGCGCAGGGCGGGGGGGCAACCGGCACCTCGCCAACCTCCGTCGCGACAATCTATAACGATGGCGGTGTACTCAACACCGCATATTCGCCGCCGCCGACCGCGACCATTGTGGTCGCTGACAGCACACTGAGCATCGGCGAAACGTCCTTGGTGACGATCACGTTCTCCGAGGCTGTGACCGGTTTCACCAATGCGGATCTCACCATTGCCAACGGCACGTTGACGGCAGTGAGCAGCGGCGATGGCGGCATCACCTGGACGGCAACGTTCACCCCGACCGCCAGTCTTTCCGATACGACCAACGTCATCACCCTGGACAACACCGGGGTGATCAACGGTCTGGGCACCGCCGGCGTCGGTACCACCAACTCCAATAACTACGTCGTCGATACGGCGCGGCCAACCGCCAGCATCGTGTTCACCGACACGGCGCTCAGGGCCGGCGAAACCTCGCTGGTGACCATCACCTTCAACGAAGCGGTCACCGGTCTCACCAACGCCGACCTGACAATTGCCAACGGCACGTTGACCGCGGTGAGCAGCAGCGACGGCGGCATCACCTGGACGGGGACCTTCACCCCGACCGCCAGCATCACCGATGCGACCAACCTGATCACCCTGGACAACACCGGGGTCAGCGACCTGGCGGGCAACGCCGGGAGCGGCACCACCGATTCAAACAATTACGCCATCGATACCGTGCGGCCAACGGCGACCATCGTGGTGACGGACACGGCGCTGAGAATTGGCGAAACCTCTCTGGTGACCATCACCTTCTCCGAGGCGGTAAGCGGTTTCACCAACGCCGACCTGACCATCGCCAACGGCACGTTGACCTCGGTGAGCAGCAGCGACGGCGGCATCACCTGGACCGCCACGTTCACCCCGAACGCGAGCATCAATGACACGACCAACCTGATCACCCTGAACAACACCGGGGTCAGCGATCTGGCGGGCAACGCGGGCAGCGGCACTACCGATTCCAACAACTATGCCATCGATACACTCCGTCCAACCGCGACCATCGTGGTGACGGACACTGCGTTGAGAATTGGTGAAACCTCTCTGGTGACCATCACCTTCTCCGAAGCGGTCAGCGGTTTCACCAATGCGGACCTGACCATCACCAACGGCACGTTGACGGCGGTGAGCAGCAGCGACGGCGGTATCACCTGGACCACCACCTTCACCCCGACTGCCAGCGTCACCGATACGACCAACCTGATCACCCTGGACAACACCGGGGTCAGTGACCTGGCGGGCAATGCCGGCAGCGGCACTACCGACTCTAACAACTACGCCATCGACACCGTGCGCCCAACGGCCACCATCGTGGTCGCGGACACGGCGCTGAGAATTGGCGAAACCTCGCTGGTGACGATCACGTTCTCCGAGGCGGTGAGCGGTTTCACCAACGCGGACCTGACCATTACCAACGGCACGTTGACCGCGGTGAGCAGCAGCAACGGCGGCATCACCTGGACCGCCACCTTCACGCCTTCGGCGAGCATCAATGACACGACCAACCTGATCACCCTGGACAACACCGGCGTGGCGGATCTGGGGGGTAACGCCGGTAGCGGCACCACCGATTCCAACAACTACGCCATCGACACGCTGCGCCCAACCGCGACCATCGTGCTGGCCGATACGGCGCTGACCGCGGGCGAAACCTCGCTGGTGACCATCACCTTCTCCGAGGCGGTGACCGGTTTCACCAACGCCGACCTGAGCATCGCCAACGGTACATTGACCTCGGTGAGCAGCAGCGACGGCGGCATCACCTGGACCGCCACGTTTACCCCGACGGCAGGCATTGTCAGCGCGACCAACGTCATCAACCTGGCCAACACCGGCGTGGCGGATCTGGCAGGCAACACCGGCAGCGGGATCAGTTCCTCGGGCAACTACGCCATCAACACCGCCCCGCCGACCGCGACGATTGTCGTGACCGACACTGCGTTGAGAATCGGTGAAACGTCACTGGTGACCATCACCTTCAACCAGGCCGTGACCGGTTTCACCAACGCTGACCTGACGATTGCCAACGGCACGTTGACCGCGGTGAGCAGCAGTGACGGCGGCATCACCTGGACGGCGACTTTCACCCCGACTACCAGCATTACTGATACGACCAACCTGATCACCTTGGACAACACCGGCGTGCAGGCTGCCGCCACCGGTAACGTGGGCAGCGGCACGACCAGTTCCAACAACTACGCCATCGACACCGTGCGCCCGACGGCCACCATCGTGGTCGCGGACACCGCGCTAAGAATCGGCGAAACCTCGCTGGTGACGATAACGTTCTCCGAAGCGGTCAGCGGTTTCACCAACGCCGACCTGACCATTACCAACGGCACGTTGACCGCGGTAAGCAGCAGCGACGGTGGCATCACCTGGACCGCCACCTTCACGCCCTCCGCGAGCATCAACGACACGACCAACCTGATCACCCTGGACAACACTGGCGTGGCGGATCTGGGGGGTAACGCCGGCAGTGGCACTACCGATTCCAACAACTACGCCATCGACACGTTGCGCCCGACCGCCACGATTGTGCTGGCCGATACGGCACTGACCGCGGGCGAAACTTCGCTGGTGACCATCACCTTCTCCGAGGCAGTAACGGGTTTCACCAACGCTGACCTGAGCATCGCCAACGGTACATTGACCTCGGTGAGCAGCAGCGACGGCGGCATCACCTGGACCGCCACGTTTACCCCGACGGCAGGCATCATCAGCGCGACCAACGTCATCAGTCTGGCCAACACCGGCGTGGCGGATCTGGCGGGCAACACCGGCAGCGGGATCAGTTCCTCGGGCAACTACGCCATCGACACCGCCCCGCCGACCGCGACGATTGTCGTGACCGACACTGCGTTGAGAATCGGTGAAACGTCACTGGTGACCATCACCTTCAGCCAGGCCGTGACCGGTTTCACCAACGCTGACCTGACGATTGCCAACGGTACGTTGACCGCGGTCAGCAGCAGCGATGGCGGCATCACCTGGACGGCGACTTTTACCCCGACTGCCAGTGTCACCGATACGACCAACCTGATCACATTGGACAACACCGGCGTGCAGGCTGCCGCCACCGGTAACGTGGGCAGCGGCACCACCGACTCCAACAACTACGCCATCGATACCGTGCGCCCAACGGCCACCATTGTGGTGGCAGACACGGCGCTGAGAATCGGCGAAACCTCACTGGTGACGATCACGTTCTCCGAAGCGGTCAGCGGTTTCACCAACGCCGACCTGACCATTACCAACGGCACGTTGACCTCGGTGAGCAGCGGCGACGGCGGGATCACCTGGACCGCCACCTTCACGCCTTCGGCGAGCATCAACGACACCACCAACCTGATCACCCTGGACAACACCGGCGTGGCGGATCTGGGGGGTAACGCCGGCAGCGGCACTACCGATTCCAACAACTACGCCGTCGACACGCTGCGCCCGACCGCGACCATCGTGCTGGCTGATACGGCGCTGACCGCGGGCGAAACCTCGCTGGTGACGATCACTTTCTCAGAGGCGGTGACCGGTTTCACCAACGCTGACCTGAGCATCGCCAACGGCACTTTGACCGCGGTGAGCAGCAGTGACGGCGGCATTACCTGGACCGCGACCTTCACCCCAACCGTCGGCGTGAATGACTCGAGCAACGTCATCAGCCTGGCCAACACCGGCGTGGCGGATCTGGCGGGCAACACCGGCAGCGGCACCACCAACTCGGGTAACTACACCATCGATACGGTGTTGCCGACCGCCACTATCGTCGTCGCCGACAATGCGCTGAGCGTTGGTGAAACGTCGCTGGTGACCATTACGTTCAGTGAAGCGGTCAGCGGTTTCACCAACGCCGACCTGACCATCGCCAACGGCACGTTGAGCGCCGTCAGCAGCAGCGATGGCGGCATCACCTGGACCGCCACCTTTACGCCGACCAATGCCATCACCGACACCAGCAACCTCATCACCCTGGATAACAGCGGTGTACAAAACGGCTCGGGCAACGCCGGTAGTGGCACCACCGATTCCAACAACTACGCCATCGACACCGTGCGCCCCACAGCCACCATCGTGGTCGCGGACGCGGCGCTGGCGGTGGGTCAAACGTCGGTAGTGACCATCACGTTCTCCGAGGCGGTCACCGGTTTTACCACGGCCGATCTGACGGTGAGCAACGGTACCCTGAGCAATCTGAGTACCAGCGATAACATCACCTATACCGCGACCCTGACACCGACGGCGAGCGTCACCGATTCGACCAATCTGATTACTCTGGACAACACCGGAGTGATCGATGGGGCCGGCAACACGGGCGCCGGTACCACCGATTCGAATAACTACGCCATCGACAGCCAGCGTCCGACCGCGACCATCGTGCTGAGCGACACGACCCTGAAACCGGGCGAAACCGCGCTGGTGACCATCACCTTCAGCGAGGCGGTAACGGGTTTCGACAACAGTGACCTGAGCATCGCCAACGGCACGTTGAGCGCGGTGAGCAGCAGCGACGGCGGCCTCACCTGGACCGGGACCTTCACTCCGACCGCAGGGATTACGGACACCAGCAACATCATCATCCTGAGCAACAGCGGCGTCTCGGACGTGGCCGGCAACACCGGGGCGGGCACCACCAACTCGGCCAACTATGTGGTGGAAACCGAGGTGCCGACCGCCACCATCGTGGTTGCCGACAATGCGCTGAAGGTTGGCGAAACCTCGTTGGTCACCATCACGTTCAGCTCGGCGGTCAGTGGTTTTGACAACGCCGACCTGACGGTAGCCAACGGCACCCTCAGCAACGTCTCGTCCATCGATGGTGGCGTGACCTGGACCGCGACCTTCACACCTACGGTCAGCGTGACGGACACCACTAACCTGATCAGCCTGGACAACAGTGGAGTGACCAACGCGTCGGGCAATAGCGGCGTCGGCGTGACCGATTCCAACAACTACGCGATTGATACCGCTCGCCCGACCGCAACCATTGTGGTCGCGGACAATAAACTGGGTATCGGCGAGACCACTACCGTCACCATTACCTTCAGTGAAGCGGTGTCCGGTTTCGACCTGTCGGACCTCAGCGTCGCCAATGGCGTGCTGTCCAACCTGGCCAGCAGCGACGGCGGTGTGACCTGGACCGCCACGCTCACACCGACCGCGAGCCTTAACGATGCGACCAACCTGATCCTGCTCGACACCGGCAATGTGCTCGATGCGGCGGGCAATGCCGGCGCCAGCATCGCCATTTCCAACAACTACGCGCTCGATGCGACCCGCCCGACCGTCACCATCGTGGTTGCCAACCCGAACCTGGGTATTGGCCAGACGACACTGGTGACCTTCACGTTCAGCGAAGCGGTAAGCGACTTCGATTTGTCGGATCTGAGTGTGACTAATGGCGAGTTGACCAACCTGGCCAGCAGCAACGGCGGCAAGACCTGGACCGGAACCTTCACCCCCACCGCGAACATCACCGACCCGAGCAACTTCATTGCGCTGGACACCAGCAATGTGACGGACCTGGCGGGCAACATCGGCGCCAGCGTCGCGGTTTCCAACAACTACGCCATCGACGGCGAACGGCCGGCGGCCACGGTGGTGGTGGCCAACCCGAACCTGGGCGTGGGCCAGACCTCGTTGGTGACCTTCACCTTCAACGAAGCAGTGACTGGCTTCGACCTGTCCGACATCAGCGTGGCGAACGGCAGCTTGTCCAACCTGAGCAGCAGCGATGGTGGTAGAACCTGGACCGCGACCCTGACGCCGAACGCCAATGTCAGCAGTGCCAACAATGCGATCAGCCTGAGCGTCGCGGGCGTCAGCGATTCAGCAGGCAACACGGGCAGCGGTGTCAGCCTGTCGAACAGCTATGCGATCAATACGGTCGTTGCACCATCGTCGCCGACTGTCGTGGTGCCGCCGGAGCCGGAGTTCCGGGTCACGGACCCTGTCACCGTGCCCGATCTGCCCAACGTGCCATTGCAACCGATCATCTTCACCCCGCCCACTGGCGATCTCGGCTCGCCGCTGACCTTTACCCCGCTGTTTGAACAGCGGGTGATCGGCAACGGCATTCGGCCTCTGGGCGACATTTTCATGAGCCATGGGGCGCTGGCGCCTAGCTTTATCGCGCAGGTATTCAGCAGCAGTGAGAACGGTGGCGATGGCTCAGGTCAAGGCTTCCTCGGTTTTGGCGGCGGTGACGGTGGGGTCTTTGGCAGCAGCACGCTGTCGAATCTATTCAATCAGGACACTGGTAGCGAGGGGGACTCGCTGAACGCCTTCGGCAATAACTCAATCAGGATGGGAGATGCTTCCCAAGGGCTGCGCGGCGTGTTTGGCGCACCGAGTCTTGGTCAGCAATTGCAACAACTCAAGGACACCGAGCAGCGGCAGGTAGAAAGCCTGGCCGCGGCTTTGCAACAGGTCGGCATCAGTGAAATGCAGGCCTGAAAAAATTATTAAAGCAGGGCGGCACCTGGGGGCTCCAAGGATGAAGAGAAGTCAGAAGTTATTCGGCGCCAGCTTGCTGGCGCTGGCGATCAGCGGATGTGCAGTCACTAGTGAACCGATCGAACGCAGCGTCAGCCAGCAGCGCGCCAAAAGCGATCTGCAAAACATGTACACGGGGCAGGAGCCTCTCAGCGGCCCACTGACCCTGCACCAGGCCATGGCCCGCGCGGTGAAATACAACCTCGAAGGCCGGCTCAAGATCATGGAAGAGGCCCTGGCCAAGCGCCAACTCGACCTCGCCAGTTTCGACATGTTGCCGCGCATGGCGTTGGACGCCGGGTACGTGGGGCGTAATAACGTCAGCGCTTCCAGCAGTCAGAGCGTGGAAACCGGCGCCCAGTCCCTGGAACCGTCGACCTCCCAGGACCGCGACCGTGAAGTGGCGGACCTGACCATGGTCTGGAACGTGCTCGACTTTGGCGTCAGCTATATCAGCGCCAAACAGCAGGGCGATCAGCGGCTGATCGTGCAGGAGCGGCGGCGCAAGGTAATCAATACCATCGTGCAGGACGTGCGCTCGGCCTATTGGCGAGCGATGGCCGCCGAACGTTTGCTCAAACAGATCGACAGCCTGATGGCCCGGGTCGAAACCGCCCGCAACAATAGTCAGAGCATGAGCGAGCAGCGCATCGGCGATCCGATTCAGTCGCTGGGTTATCAGCGCTCGCTGATCGAGGCCACTCGGCAGCTGGAAGAGCAACGCCGCGCGCTGTCGCTGGCGAAAACTGAACTGGCGACCCTGATCAACCTGCCTCTGAGCACCCATCTGACGCTGGCGACACAGGACGATTACGTCATTCCGGAGCTCAAGGTCGACCTCGCCAGCCTGGAACAGGAAGCCCTGACCAGTCGGCCGGAGTTGCGAGAGCAGGATTACCAGACCCGCATCAGCGCCGCCGAAACCCGTAAAGCCATGCTGCGCCTGCTGCCGGGGCTGGAGTTTTCCGCTGGCGGGCATTACGACAGCAACTCGTTTTTGGTGGAGCAGGGCTGGGCGGACTACGGGGTGAAAGTCACCTGGAACCTGTTCAATGTGATTTCCGCGCCCGCCGCGATTGACGTCGCCAAGGCCGGTGAAGAAGTCGCCACGGCGCGCCGACAGGCGATGTCGATTGCCATACTGGCGCAGCTTTACGTGGCCAACGCCAACTATCGCGAAGCGATGCGGCAGTTCAAAACCAATCAGCAACTGTCAGACATCGACGGGCAAATCGTCGGCCAACTGCGCAATCGCCATCAGGCGGCCGGGTTGGGTGAACTGGATCTGATCCAGGGCGAACTGAACACGTTGCAGGCCGATCTGCGTCGCGACCTGTCCTACGCCGACTTGCGCAATGCTTACGGGCAAATCTTCGCCAGCGCCGGTCTCGATCCGCTGCCGGACGAAGTGCAATCGACCGAAGTCCAGTCCATCGCCACGGCCCTGGCCAATCGCGAAGAGGCGTGGGCGGCGGGCAACATCTCAGTGCCGGTGGCCCATGCCCCGGTCCAATAACCTGCTGGCGCCGACGGCGAGCATCAGCCGCGCCCAAAGGGAGACCCGCAATGGTCATCGTGGCGCGGCGATTCTGCTGACCGGTTTACCGGCCGCGGGCAAGTCGACATTGGCCCAGGCACTGCACGCCGAGTTGTTCGAACACGGCGTGCAAAGTGTGGTGCTCGATGGCGACGGATTGCGGGTCGGGCTCAATCGCGATCTGGGGTTTACCGACAGCGATCGCCTGGAAAACATCCGCCGCGCCAGCGAACTGGCGGCACTGTTGGTCGAGAACGGGCAGATTGTCATCCTCGCGATGATCGCCCCCTTGGTGGAGTTGCGTGAATTGTTCGCCCGACGGTTGGGCGAGGATTACCGCGAAGTCTGGTGCAGCGCCTCGTTGGCGGTGTGTGAACAGCGTGACCCCAAAGGTCATTACGCCCGGGCTCGACGCGGTGAATTGGCGGGGTTTACCGGAGTTTCCGCGCCTTACGAACCACCGCCGTCTGCGTCGCTGGTGCTCGACACCGGCGCGCTGTCGGTCGAGGCCTGCCTCGACCGTTTGCTGACCTGGCTCGGCGAATGCGCGGTGCTGTCGAAACGATGAGTCGGCCGGCCTTTTCCCGCTTGCCGGTAACGGTGGATTTGCCGTTGCTGTTGCAGGCGCTGGCGACGATTGGCGAGGAAGACTGGCACAGTCACTTCAATAGCGATTATTACGCTGGCGACTGGAGCGGCGTGGCGCTGATTTCCGCGGCCGATGCCTTGACTGAACTGTCGCCCGGTCGTGGTGAGACTCTTTTGCGTGCGCCCTGGCTGCAAGATGCTCGATGGCAGCAAGGGCTGCGGGATCTGCCGCTGGAAATCGTCTGCGCGCGCCTGTTGCGGCTCAGCCCGGGCGGGCGCATCCATGAGCATCGCGACTATGACCTGGGCGAGCCAGACGCTGACCTGCGTCTGCACATTCCGCTGCTCAGCCCGCCTCAAGTGGACTTTCTGCTGGACGGCCGGCGCATGCCGATGGCCGCTGGCGAATGCTGGTTTCTCGACCTGTCGCGACCTCATCGTGTGGACAATCGCGATACCCGGGCACGGATTCATCTGGTGCTCGATTGCCGGCCCGGTGCCTGGCTGGAGCAGGCGATTATCGACGGGCTGCCAACTACGCCGTTACCGGCAATCGGTCAGGACGTTTTTGCGCAGTTCAAGGCACTGGTGACCAGCGATCCGCAGCTGCGCAAGTCCTTGCAGGAATTGCAGGACAACGAAACCTTTATCGCCCGCACCCTGGAGCTGGCCGCCGAGTGCGGACTTGCGTTCACCCGTGAAGAACTGCGCGCGGCGATGCGCGACGGTCGTCGTCAATGGAATGAACAATGGAGCGCCTGAACCTCGAAGGCTGGTTGCCGATCCGTGTCTGGCAAGAGGCCGGGCAATGGCAAGTCGACTGGTGCTGGTTCGGTGGCACGCGGCTGCATCAGCCGTTTTTTCGTGATGCGGTGGAAGACGCGCTGCGACTGCCGTTCAATCAGGTGTTTCGCCAAAAAACGGCATTGTCGACCCTCGCTGACTGGCAGGTTTGCAGTCCCGGTTTGACGCCGAGTGCCTTTATCTTTCACGCCTCTCGCTGCGGCTCGACCCTGATCAGCCAGATGCTGGCGCAACTCGACAACCACATCGTCATCAGCGAACCACCGCCGCTGGATGCGTTGCTGCGCAGTGATTTGCCCGCCGTCGAGCGCCGTGCCGCCATCAAAGGGTTGCTGTCTGCCTACGGGCAACGTCGGCTTGGCGTGGAGCAACGGCTGGTGATCAAACTCGACGCCTGGAACATTGGTGAACTGCCGTTATTGCGCGAGTGCTTCCCTGAAACGCCGTGGTTGTTTCTTTATCGCGATCCACTGGAAATCGCCGTCTCGCATCTGCGTCGCCCGGGCATGCACATGGTGCCGGGGATGATCGGGGCGAGTGTGCTGGATGAGGAATGTCCGTTCAGCAGCCGTGAGGATTTCATCGTCCGGCGGTTGGGTCGATTGCTGGCTGAGGGGTTAGCGCAATGCCTGGCGTTTGGCGGTCTGGCGGTGAATTACAGCGAATTGCCGCAGGCGATGGCGGGGCGCTTGGCAGCGTTCTTTGCTTTGGACATCGAGCAGCGCAAGCAAGTGTTTGCGGCGGCGGGACAACATGCCAAGCAGCTGTCGCAGGTGTTTATCGGTGATAGCGATGACAAGCGTCGTGACGCCTCGGTGCTGCTTCGTGAGCGGGTGGAACGTTGGGCGCGGGAGCCTTATGAGGCATTGGAAAAGGATCGCAGCCTTCGGCAGCTCCTACAATGGCCCGGCGTACTCCTGTAGGGGGCTGCCGAAGGCTGCGATCTTTTGGAGGCGAGAGATTCCCTCAAGGCTTCGACGACAAATCCGCCATTCCTTTGAGCAACTCGATCGGCAGCGGGAAGACGATGGTCGAACTCTTGTCCCCGGCAATCGAACTCAGCGTCTGCATATAACGCAACTGCATGGCGCCCGGCTGGCGGCCGAGCATTTCGGCAGCCTGCATGAGTTTTTCCGAGGCCTGCAATTCACCTTCGGCGTGGATCACTTTGGCCCGACGTTCCCGTTCGGCCTCGGCCTGTTTGGCGATGGCGCGAATCATCGATTCGTTGAGGTCCACGTGCTTGATCTCGACGTTGGCCACCTTGATGCCCCAGGCGTCAGTTTGAGCATCGAGCACTTGCTGGATATCGACGTTCAAGCGTTCCCGTTCGGCCAGCAATTCATCGAGTTCATGTTTACCCAGCACCGCCCGCAACGTGGTCTGGGCCAGTTGACTGGTGGCCATGAGAAAGTCTTCGACTTGAATGATCGCCCTTTGCGGATCGAGCACGCGAAAATACAGCACCGCATTGACCTTGACCGAGACGTTGTCGCGGGTGATCACGTCTTGCGGCGGTACGTCGAGCACCACGGTACGCAGGTCGACACGAACCATTTGCTGAACCACCGGAATCAGCAGGATCAGGCCAGGGCCTTTGACCTGCCAGAAGCGTCCGAGCTGGAACACCACGCCGCGCTCATATTCGCGCAGGATGCGGAAGGTCGACCCCGCCAGTGCAATCAGCAATAACAGCAGCGCGGCAAAACCCAGTTGCAGGCCCATGACTATTCTCCGCCATCGTTGTTCATTGCGGGCGCCGCGTCCGCCGCGGCCACTTCCAGCAGCAGCCCCTTGCGTGCCACCACCCGGACCTGTTGACCCGGTTGCAGCGGTGTTTCGCTCAACACCTGCCATTGCTCGCCTTGCAGATGGACCCAGCCGATATACGCATCGCCAGCCTGCAACGACGTTACCTGCGTCACGCTGCCCAGTAATTCGTCATCGCCGCTGACGTTGCGGCGCGGTCGGGTTTTCAAGGCGCGGATCAGCAGGAAAGTCAGCAGCAGTGCACTGATCAGCCCCAGACCGATCATCAAGGGAATAGGGACTTCGGCATTGGTCAGAATCACCGCGCCGATCACGAACATCACAAGGCCGCCCAGACCGACCACGCCGTAATTGGGCAAGGCCGCCTCGGCGATCAAAAACGCAATGCCGAACGTGATCAGCCAGATCCCGAGGGGGTCGGGAACCAGCACTACGAGAGTGTCCGCTGCGAAAACCGATCCGCTCAAGGCCAGCAGCAGCGCCATTGCACAGTAACGAATGTTCACTTGCCCCTCCGCAAGAGTCATTCCGTCCACGCGTCGTTCATGACTCTGTATACAAGTCTAGTTGACCCTGCATTTGTATGAATTTTGACCCGTTGTCGACGGCGTCCGACGGGCGGATTTCCCGCCGGATCCCCTCGGTAGGCCTAGACTTTTAATGGAGACAAAAAAGTTAACTGTCGTCCGCGATTTCGTTGCTACGGACACCGAGGTGCATCATGCGTATGGCAAAAACCGTGCAGAACAGCCTCGAAAAGGCTCACTGCGAATATGACATCGTTTCTCACCCGCATTCGGCCAGCAGCCTTGAAACGGCTCGGCTCGCGGGCATTCCTGCCGAACGGGTCGCCAAATCGGTGATTCTCGACGACAAACACGGCCATTACTTGATGGCCGTACTGCCCGCCAGCTGTCACCTGGACCTGAGCAAAGTACGTGGCAGCGGCGAATGGCAAGTCACCCGTGAAAGCGACCTGCCGCGCCTGTTCGACGATTGCGAGCGCGGCGCCGTGCCTGCATTGGGTGAATCCTACGGGATGGACATGGTCATCGACCCACTGCTGACCCGGCAGAAAGACATCTACCTCGAAGCCGGCAACCACAGCAACCTGGTGCACATGAGCGTGCCGGAATTTCTGAAAATGGTGCCGCATGCCCAGGTGCGCGAGTTGAGTCAGTCGGCATAGCGCTGCCGTCAATCGCGGGCAAACCCGCTCCCACTGGAGTTGCAAAAAACCTGTGGGAGCGGGCTTGCCCGCGATTGACCGCGTAGCGGTCATCCCAATTTAGCCATTACGAAGGAGCCAGACATGGAATCCCCAACCCACAGCCTCCCATCGCTGTTCAAACAACTCGGCCTGCCTGATGACGCCGAAAGCATCGATAAATTCATCGCGACCCACTCACCGCTCAAACCCGAACTGCACCTGGCGGACGCGTTCTTCTGGAGTGAGAGTCAGGCAGAGCTGCTGCGTGAGGAGATTCTGGATGATGCGGATTGGGCGGAAGTGGTGGATCAGCTGGATGTGCTGCTGAGGAAAGGGCGAGGGGTATAAAAAATCTGAATGAAAATGGCGAAATGTAAAAAAACTGTTGAGGTGTAAGAAATCTGAGCAAAAACTCAATTTTTCAGTTTTTTCAAAGGTTGCTCAGAAACAGTCAATAGACCAGAATAAAGACCTCTATTGAGGTCTTTATTATGCAAAGTGTTCTGGCCGACATGGCAGTTAGCGTGTCTGAGTTGAAGAAAAACCCATCTGCAGTTCTGAGTAATGCTCATGGTGGGCCTGTGGCAGTGCTGAACCATAACCGAGTAATGGGATACATGGTTCCGGCCGATGTTTTCGAGCAAATGATGGAGCGCCTCGATGACTTCGAGTTGGCGGAAATTGTTCGCTCTCGTAGAAATGAAACCCCGGTCCCGGTAAGCCTGGATGACCTATAAGCTTGAGTTCCTGCCATCCGCACGCAAGGAGTGGGACAAGCTGGGGCATACATTGCGTGAGCAGTTCAAAAAGAAACTGGCGGAACGACTTGAATTGCCTCGAATCCCTTCCGACTCACTGCATGGAATGCCTGATTGCTACAAAATAAAGTTGAAGTCATCGGGATACAGGCTTGTGTATCAAGTTTTTGATGAGCGTGTAGTCGTTTCTGTGGTGGCGGTTGGTAAGCGCGAACGCAGCGATGTGTACGACCGAGCCAAGAAGCGCTGATAGTTCTTAGGCCTCTCCTGTTTTTGTCGATGCTCAAGCATCGACCCGACGTACGGGCGCAACTGGCCTCGGCCCACCCAAGTCGCCAATGAGCCAGATAGATTTGTTCCTTACTTTCGGCGGCGGCCCGGAAAGCGGACGAACGCAAGGGTCACAACCCGGCAAACCCTGAGGCCGTTGCTATGCTTTGTTTTGATGGGGGCGCGCGGCGAACCCGTCGATCAGGCTTGCGTTGGTCATGGGGATCTAATAATGAAAAACCCTTATGCTCCCGGCTTCTGGTGCGCCATTGCGGCATTGGTTTTGCTGTCGGCCACCTATTTCTACGGCGTCATGCTGGCCCACCAGCTCGACAAGGCGCTGATATTCCTCGACAGCGCGGCGGCGTTGATCGCCGTGATGGCTATCGTGGTGGTCGCCTGGGCTTCTTTACAGAACCAGCGCATCAAGAAACGCCAACTCGAACAAGGCAAGACCCTGGTGCTGATATGGGACACCAAGGTGGCTTTGCGTCGTGTCGAAACCGTGTTCGACCGGTATTTCTGGGGCAGTTATTGGCAACCGGGACGCACCTTCCAGGAAGTCATGGGCGAACTCACCGGCACGCCGCTGGAAAAAAGCCTCGAAACTTTGAAAAAACAATGCCTGGCGCTGGACAAGCAAGTGGCCGATGAAGGGTGGCACTGGCTCAACAATGCGCGAGAGCTGTCCGATGTCGCCAATGCCATGGCCCGTGAGCGCTATCAGCTGGAGTTTTGTGACCCACGCGGGGAAGTGACGGGCGGGGCGGTGATCAATCGGGATTTTGAAGTGCTGGTGTATACGTGGACGGCGCGGCTCAAGAGCTTTGATCATCAATTGGATGAAATTGAGGTTCAGTATTCCTGAATTGATGTTGGCTGGACGGACGCCTTCGCGGGCAAGCCTCGCTCCTACAGGTTCGCGCCGTGCGTGATATTCGTGAATGACCCCAATCCTGTAGGAGCGAGGCTTGCCCGCGAAGGCGATTGCATGACCGCCGAAACTCTCAGCCCTTGCCAGTTGTCCACAAGCAGCAATATCCCATGGACACTCTTTCACCTTTAATCATTGGGCCGCTTTGCGGCGCAAATGCTAATCTCCATCCCACTTTCAGCGAAGTCGAGCCGCAACCTGTCATGGGTTCAGGGAAGACGACCATACTTTCAACAACGGACATTGAACGGGTACTTCATGAATAAATCAGCAGGCGTGCTTCTAGGAATTGTCGTGGCCATCGGTGCGATCAGTGCCGGCGGGGCGTGGTACACCGGCTCCAAACTCGATGGGGTGCTGAACACCTCGATCGCCGACGCCAACAAAGAACTGCAAGCCGCACTGGCAGGTTCCAATGGCAAGGCGTCGCTGGAATTGGTGTCGCTGGACCGCCATGTATTCAGCAGCACCGCGCACTACCGCCTCAAGGGCGAAGGCGAGATGTTTGGTGAAGCGCCGGTCGAGTTGCTGTTCGTCGACCGCATCGAGCACGGTCCGCTGCCGTTTTCGCGTCTGGTATCGCTGAAGTGGTTGCCGGTCCTGGCCACCAGTCACTACGAGCTGGAAAAAACCCCGCTGACCGAGAAGTGGTTCGCTGCCGCCAAGGACAAATCCCCGGTCAAAGGCGTGGTCAATATTGGCTACGACAATTCCACCAAGGGCACCCTCGAGTTTTTGCCGCTGGAAACAGCGCTGGATGACAAATCCAATTTGACCTTCTCCGGCATGAAACTCGATGTAGCCGCCAGTGCCCAGGCGCAAAAGGTCAAGGCAGACGGTTACATGGACAGCCTGAAGCTGACCACCGTGGCCGAAGATCAGACCCCGGTGCAGGTCGAGCTCAACGGCTTGACCGTGGCCAGTAACCTGAACAAAAGCACGTACGGTTATTACACCGGCGAAAACACCATCGAGCTGACCAACAGCAAGACCACCTTCGGGGCCAAGCAGTCGGTACTCGGCGTCAAGAACTTTGAAATGAAGAACAAGACCGAGGAATCGGGCACCAACGCTTCGGGGCGTGCCGACTACAAGGTCGGTGAAGTGTCCTTGAACGGCAAGGTTATCGGCTCTGCGCAGATGGCCATGAGCCTGAAAAATCTCGACATCCCGTCAACGATGTCGCTGATGCAGATCTATCAGACCAAGCTGCAACCGTACGAAAAGGCCGCCACTGAAGCCGCTGCCGCCGGACTACCGGCGCCGGAACTGAACCTGACGCCGGCCGAAGAGGCACAGGTCAAGGCCGGTCTGGAAAAACTGCTGGCCGCCGGCCCGCAGGTGGCTCTGGAAAACCTGTCGTTCAACACCAGCAACGGCGAAAGCCGCGCCAATATGGTGCTGGACCTGACCAAACCACAGTCCATGGATCTGCCGCCAGACCAGTTGGTCAAGCAGTTGATCGCCCTGTTGGACTTCAACCTGTTGGTGTCCAAGCCAATGCTGGTTGACGTGCTCACCGTGCAGTCGCAAATCGACGGCCAGACTGACGCCAAGCTCATTGCCGATCAGGCGAGCGCAACCGCCGACATGTTCAGCAGCATGGCGGTCGGCACGCAACTGGCGAAACTGGACGGTAACAACGTCGTCACCAAGCTGCACTACGCCAACAATCAGGTGGACTTCAACGGCCAGAAAATGACCCTCGAAGAATTTGTCGGCTTCGTGATGAGCAAACTCGGCGGCACTGGCAACGTCACCCTCCAGTAAAACCGCAGGCTCTACCGCAACGCCCGGCCTCTGCAACACGCAGACGTCGGGCGTTTTGCTGTCTGGGGTTTGGAGACGGGGGAGAGGGAAGAGGCCCTGAAACCTTATGCCAATCAGTTAAGCCGTAATGCGATCCGTAGCAGCTGCCGAGCTCGCGAGGCTGCGTTCGGCTGCGAAGCAGTCGCAAAATCAGAAATTTCGGTGCGTCAGGCAGAACACCATTGCTGGACTCACGACTGCTACGCAGCCGAACGCAGCCTCGCGAGCTCGGCAGCTGCTACAAAAGTGCAGCGCGGCGGAATGCTTGACTGACTGGCATCAAAGAAGCCCCACGCGTCACGAATCTGAAGAATTATTGTGTTCTGAATAGTCGACTAGGCTTGCATGCAAAACTGCGTCGATAAAGCCTGGCTGGGTCTTTCGATCCGGCTTTCCGCTACGAATGGGCAAGGGGACATTGCGACCCGGCTGGCCATGTAAGGATGCTGACGAATGCCGTGTATTGCTGGTCCCTTCATTCATCGTGGTTTACGCCCCTTGTTTCGCGTTGCGCTTTGCGGCCAATTACTGTGGCCGGCGCTGGCGTTCGCCGATACGCCTTACGACCAAATGGTTCGCGATGCACGGGCCGGCAACTACACGCCTGCGCTGACTGTATTGCGCCAAGTGCCGGTAAACCAGGCCACAACCGGCCAAATCAGCGATCACTTGCAGATCGCCAGCTGGGCCGGTCTGGACGCTGAAGTGGTCCAGGTCTATGAAACCCAAGGGCATAATCGGGCGCTGCCGGTTCAGGCCCTGACCGCCACCGCGCGTGCCTATCGCAACCTCAAACGCTGGGACTCGGCGACCCAGGTGTACAACAAGGCTCTGGCTCTTGAACCGCAAAATGCCGACCTGCAGCTGGGGCTGGCGATGACCCAGGCCGATGCTGGTAAACCTGACGAGGCGGTTGCCCGCGCCAGGGCGCTGGTGGCGGCGAAACCGGATGATCCTTCCCGCCGTTTGGCCCTGGCCTACGCCTTGACCCGTGCCGGAGCCACCTACGACGCGTTGTTTGAATACGATCAGGCCTTCATCCGCGCCGGCAGCAAGCCCGACGTCGCTCGGGAGTACGTGATTGCCCTGCAACGCGCCCGCCTGCCTGAACCGGCCTTGCGCCTGGCGCGTCAGCGGCCGGGATTGCTGGATCCGGTCACGCTGCGACGCCTTGAAGGTGACTTGGCCGCAGAACGCGTGCGCCTGGCCGAGCTGGCCACTCGCAGCGAAAAAGAACGTTATGTGATCGCCGATCGGGCGCTGGCCGATTACGACCAGTTACTGGCGACCTGGACGCCGGATCCTCAGGCCCACGATGACGTCATCCGCTGGCGAATCGACCGCATGGGCGCCCTCAAGGCCCGCGCGCGCACTGCTGATGTGATCGCCGAATACCAGAAGTTGCGCGCCGAAGGCGTGAAAATTCCGACCTACGCCCTGCGTTGGGTGGCGTCGTCCTATCTGGACCAGCGTCAGCCAGAAATCGCCACCGATTTGTATCGTCAGGTGCTGGTGGCGCCGGATGCCGATGTCGGCGACCGCCTGGAAGACAGCACTGCGCTCTATTACGCCTTGCTCGAAAGCGATAAGGCCGATGAAGCGCGTCAGGTCGCTGAAGACCTGGCCAAGACCCAGAAGCCACGGGTCGAGCTCAAAGGCTTGCCGGTGGGCAATCCCAACGATGAATGGATGGACGCGCAGCAACTCGCCGCCCAGGCCGGCACCTACGGCGCTGATCTGCCGTCGGGCGAGCAGCGTTTGCAGACGCTGGTGGATCAGGCCCCGGGCAACCTCGGCCTGCGTCTGGCCCAGGCCGATCTGTACCTGGCCCGGGACTGGCCACGGCGCGCCGAAAATCAGCTCAAGGAAACCGAGAGCACGGCGCCACGGGACATCGGCCTGGAAGTTGCGCAAGGCCACACCGCCATGGATCTGCAGGAATGGCGGCAGCTGGATGCGCTGACCGACGATGTGGTCGCGCGTTTCCCCGACAACCGTCAGGTCCAGCGTTTGCAGCGTCAGCGTGCGGTCCATGACATGGCCGAGCTGCGAGTGGAGGCCTACGGCGGCAAGAGTTATGGCGGGGGCAACGGCGACGCCGGGGCGGTCAATGGCAGTCGCGATTTCGGCATCGAAACCACGCTGTACAGCCCGCCCATCGATGAAGACTGGCGCGTGTTCGCCGGTGCCGGTTACGCCACCGGCGACTTCCAGGAAGGCACCGGTCACCATCGCTTTCAGCGCGTCGGGCTTGAACGTCGGACCCGCGACATGACCCTGGAAGCGGAAGTCTCCAACCATTCCTATAGCTTCGGTGACAAGCAGGGCGCGCGTCTGGCGATGGCCCGAGACATCGACGATCACTGGCAGTACGGCGGCAGCCTCGAATACTTGTCGGCACAAACGCCGTTGCGGGCCTTGAACAGCGACATCACCGCCAACGGCGGCAGCGGTTTCATCCGTTGGCGCGCCAATGAGAGCCGTGAGTGGAGGCTGGCGGTCAGCCCCTCGCACTTCAGTGATGGCAACAATCGTGTCGAAGCCTTGCTCACCGGTCGCGAGGGTGTTTACCGCGCGCCGGGGTTGCAGGTCGACCTCGGCCTGGAAGTCGGAACCAGCCATAACTCCAAGTCCGACGACGTGCCGTACTTCAATCCCAAATCCGACTTCAGCGTGCTGCCGACGGTGAACGTCAATCACCTGCTTTATCGCCGCTACGAAACCTCCTGGAGCCAGCAGTTCCAGGCCGGTGCGGGCACCTATAGCCAGCGCGATCACGGCACCGGCGGCGTCGGCCTGCTGGGTTACGGCCAGCGTTACAGCTGGAACGACGTATTCGAGGTGGGCGGCCTGCTGAGCGTGATCAACCGGCCTTATGACGGCGACCGCGAAACCGATCTGCGCTTGCTCGTCGACCTTACTTACCGCTTCTAGAAGAGTTTGAAGATGCCTTTTATTTCGCGTTTCATCCTTCTGCTGGGAGCGCTGTTGATCAGCGCCTGCGCCCAGCAAGCCCCGGCCTTCGCACCGCCGTCCGAACGCCCGGTGCCGGCCAATGAAAAGCCGTGGCCGAAAAACCACGTACTCGGGATTGCTTATCACGATGTCGAAGACCATGACCCCGATCAGGCGGTGGTGGCTGTACGCACCGAGCGTCTGCTCGAGCAATTGGCGTGGCTGCGGGAGAACAACTACAAACCGGTCACCGTCGACCAGATCATGGCGGCTCGCAACGGCGGCCCCGAACTGCCGCCACGGGCGATCATGCTGAGTTTCGACGACGGTTATGCGAGCTTCTACACCCGCGTGTTGCCAGTGCTGCGCGCCTATAACTGGCATGCCTTGCTGGCGCCGGTCGGGGTATGGATCGATACGCCGCTGAACCAGCCGGTGGATTTCGCCGGCACACCGCGCAAGCGTTCGGACTTCCTGACCTGGGAACAGATCCGCGAGGTTTCCCGATCCGGCCTGGTGGAAATCGCCGCCCACACCGACGCCAGCCACAAAGGCGTGTTGGCCAACCCGCAAGGCAACCTGCAACCGGCGGCCGCCACTCGGCGTTATGACGCTGCTACCGGCCGCTATGAAACCGAAGCCCAATTCCAGGCCCGGATGCGCGCCGACGTGGCGGCCATTTCGGAGAAGATCCGCAAGGTCACCGGTTACAAACCGCGGGTCTGGGTCTGGCCGTATGGCGCGGCGGATGGCACTTCGCTGCAAGTGATCAACGATCAGGGTTATCAGATGGCCCTGACCCTGGACGACGGCCTCGATGCCCTCGACAACCTGATGAGCAGCCCGCGCTTTTTGGTGGCTTCAGATCCGAATGGCGAACGCTTCGCCAACAGCATGGTGTCGGTGCAGTCCAAAGCGCCGATGCGCGTGGTGCACGTGGACCTGGACAACGTCTACGACCCAGACCCGGCCCAACAGGAAATCAACCTCGGCAAACTGGTCCAGCGCATGGCCGACATGGGTGCCAACACAGTGTTCCTGCAAGCCTTCGCCGACCCAGCGGGCGATGGCCTGGTGCACTCGCTGTACTTCCCCAACCGTCACTTACCGGTGCGCGCCGACCTCTTCGACCGCGTGGCCTGGCAGTTGCGCACTCGGGCTAACGTCAAGGTCTTCGCGTGGATGCCGGTACTGAGTTTTGCCCTGGACTCGAAGCTGCCACGCGTCACTCGCTGGGACCCGAAAACCGCTACTACGTCGATCGATCCGGACCAGTACAAGCGCTTGTCGCCATTCCATCCGAACGTGCGGCGCATCATCGGTGAAATCTACGAAGACGTGGCGCGCCTGACCTCGGTCGACGGCATCCTCTATCACGATGACGCGGTGCTGTCGGACTTCGAAGACGCCGGGCCTGAAGCTCTGAAGGTCTATGCCGCCAACGGTCTGCCCGGTTCGATTGCCACCCTGCGCGGCGATCCAGCCATGCTGCAACGCTGGACGCGGTTCAAGAGCCGCTACCTGATCGATTTCACTCACGAACTGACCGCCAAGGTCCGCGCCATTCGTGGCCCGCAAGTGAAAACGGCGCGCAATATTTTCGCCGAACCCATGCTCAACCCCGAGAGCGAAGCGTGGTTCGCGCAGAACCTCGACGACTTCCTGGGTGCCTACGACTGGACGGCGCCAATGGCCATGCCACTCATGGAAAAACAGAGCCGCCAGCAATCCGGCCCTTGGCTTGAAGCGCTGGTGGCGACGGTTAAATCGCGCCCCGGCGCCCTCGACCGCACGGTGTTCGAATTGCAGGCCCGTGACTGGACGAAAAGCACCGACGCCGACATCGACGGCGAGCAGTTGGCTGACTGGATGGGCCGCCTCAAGCGTCAGGGCGTCACCAGTTTCGGCTACTACCCGGACAACTTCCTCGAGAACCAGCCGGACCTGAAAACCGTGCGGCCCGCGCTCTCCAACAAGTGGAATCCATAACATGCTGGACAGACTTCTAGCCCTGCTGGTTCTGGCGATTGTCCTCGGGGTCCCCCTCGGGCTGATCTTTCTGCTCACCGGGCAATTCCTGATGGACTTCGTGTTCTTTTATCCGCTGTTCATGTCGGGACTGTGGATCGCCGGTGGCCTGTATTTCTGGCTGCACTGGGAGCGGCACTGGCCGTGGCAGGACGACACTTTGCCGCCAGCGCTGGCCGGCGAACCACTGATCTCGATTTTGATCCCTTGCTACAACGAAGGCGACAACGCGGCCGATACCATCCACGCGGCGCTGGCCCAGCATTACCCGAACATCGAAGTGATCGCGATCAACGACGGCTCCAAGGACAACACTGCCGCGGTGCTCGATGCACTGGCGGCGCAGGATCCGCGTCTGCGAGTGCTGCATCTGGCGGAAAATCAGGGCAAGGCTGTGGCCCTGCGCATGGGCGCCATCGCGGCGCGCAGCGAGTATCTGGTGTGCATCGACGGTGATGCCCTGCTGGCGCCGAACACCGCGGCGTATCTGGTGGCGCCAATGCTCGACAATGCGCGACTGGGCGCTGTGACCGGTAACCCGCGAATCCGCACCCGTTCGACCCTGGTCGGCCGCGTGCAGGTCGGCGAGTTCTCGTCGATCATCGGCCTGATCAAGCGCACCCAACGGGTGTTCGGGCGGATCTTTACCGTCTCCGGGGTGATCGTCGCCTTCCGCCGCACGGCGCTGAACCGGGTCGGCTACTGGAGCCCGGACATGATCACTGAAGACATCGACATCAGTTGGAAGCTGCAACTGGATCATTGGAGCATTTTCTACGAGCCTCGCGCGTTGTGCTGGATTCTTATGCCGGAAACCCTCGGCGGCCTGTGGAAGCAGCGTCTGCGCTGGGCCCAGGGCGGCGCCGAGGTGCTGTTCAAGAACATCCGTGGCATCTGGCAATACCGCCATCGTTACCTCTGGCCGCTGCTGTTCGAATACTGCCTGTCCACCGGCTGGGCGTTCACGTTCCTGTTGTCGGTGATTTTCTGGGGCGTCGGCAAGTTCGTCGAAATGCCGCCAGCCATTGCTGTCGATCACCTCATGCCACCGGCGTTTACCGGGCTGCTGTTGGCGGCGGTCTGCCTGGTGCAATTCGCGGTCAGCATCCTGATCGACCGCCGTTATGAAAAGGGCCTCGGCAAGACCATGTTCTGGGTGGTCTGGTACCCGCTGGTGTTCTGGTTCATCAGCCTGCTCACCACCCTGGTCAGTTTCCCCAAAGTGCTGTTCGGCCAGCATCAGAAGCGCGCGCGCTGGGTCAGCCCGGACCGGGGCATCAAGCCGCTGAATGACGATGAAGAGGAGGTCATCAAATGAAAATCATCAGAACCCGGCAGCGACCCTTTCTGGTCGTGATCGATGTTTTTCTCACCGTGCTCGCCTGGGTCGGGCTGCTGTATTTGCTGGCGCGGGGGTTGTGGCCATTGATCGATACCCATGACGGCCCGCGCATCGATGCGTCGTTTTTCGATGCGCTCGGCACGTTGCAGATTTACCTGTGGGTGGCGCTGTTGAACGCGGTGATCCTGATCACATGGGCGCGTTATCAACAGCGCAAAAGCAAGAGCTTCGCCCAGCGCCGTTTGCCGGCGCCGGTGGTGGATGATCAGGGGCTCAGTAAAAGCTTCAAGCTGACCGGCGACCGGCTGGCGAAACTGCGCACGCCGGGCTCGATGACCATTCATAACGATCAGGATGGCGATGTCAGTCATGTCGTTACGCACTTCTTCCCGGTCGACCCGGCCCAGCTGCCACCGCCTTTGGCGCCACTGGAGCATCCGCTGGTGATCCGCCTGCAGGCCGAAGATGACGATAACCGAGAGCCGGTTAGTCACGTCTGAGTCTGGTACGTTCCTGTTGTTTGGGTCGGTCAGGCAACGTCCCGAATCATCCGCCATGCCTCATCCACCGACAGCGGCTGTTTCATTCGTTCGGCGAGCATTGCCATGGCCCGCTCCTGATCGCAGGCAACGGCCGCCGCCACCACGCCGTTCTTGCCGAACAGGCCGATAAACGGTGGATGATCAGGGTCGCCCTTGAACTCGACCTCGTCCCAGGCCTCGGCGTGTCCGAGGTAGTCGTAGTTTTTGCCGAAGTGCCAGGTCCAGAAATACGGTACGTCGAGATAGCGCTCATCGTCGCCGAGCATATTCGCCGCCGCAATTCGTGCCTGTTGCTGAGCCAGGCGCCAGTGTTCGATCCGTTGGGGCTGGCCGTTGAGCGGGAAGGTTGCGATGTCGCCGACGGCCCAGAGCCCATCGGTCACGCGCATTCCACCATCGACCTTCAATGACTGATCTTTTTCCTTTGGCAGATCGGCAAACGGGGCCGTTGCCGGGGTGACGCCAATGCCGACCAACACCAGGTCCGCCGGCAAGCGCTGACCGTTGTCCAGTAGCACCGCTTCGACTTTGCCTGTGCCTTCGATCTGCGCGGCTTCGCCATCCGTATGAAACACCACGCCGTTGGCCTCGTGCAGGGCACGAATTGACTTGCCAACGGCATCGCCGAATTGCGCCTCGAAAGGGATGGCATGGCGGGCCAGGACAGTGACGTCCAGGCCGTATTCACGCAGGGATGAAGCGGACTCCAGAGCAATGAAACTGTCGCCAACGATCACTGCCCGCTGACCGGGTTTCGCGGCTGAAAGAATCTGCTGCGCCTGTGCTTTCGAACGCAGCACGAACACCTGCGGCAGATCGGCGCCCGGCAGTGAAAGATGATTCGGGGCACCGCCGGTGGCGATCACTGCGCCGTCATAGCTCAATGATTGGCCATCGGCCAGACGCAGGGTCCGGCGCGATGAGTCCAGCCCCGTCACTTCGCCGTTTATTCGTTCGATGCGCTGTTCACGATAAAAACTTTCATCGCGCAGTGGGGGTACTTCGTCCGGTGGCATCTCCCCGGCAATCACGAATTTGCTCAGTACCGTTCGGTCATAACCAGCCTCAGGTTCACGGTCGATCAGCAACACCCGGCCACCGAAACCTTTCTCCCTCAGTGCCGCCGCACAGGCTGTACCTGCGGCACCGGCACCGATGATCACAAAGGTCCGCTTATCGTCCGCCGGTGGGGTGCTCGCGGTGGGCATCGGCTGGTCATCGACCCAGACCTCATCGTCGCGGATTTCAAGTGGGTAGCGCCGCAGACTGTCCAGGGACGGTGGCTCGCATAACGCGCCGTCTTCAAGCCGATAGGCTGCCTTGTGCCACGGACAGATCAGTCGCCCATGACACAACGCACCTTTGGCCAAGGGAGCGCCGGCGTGGGGACATTTGCCCTGATAGGCGCGCAATTGATCGCCGACCCGCAGCAAGACGATTTTCATCTTGTCGATCCGGACCTCAAGGCCACGGTCTTGGGGCACATCGGCGAAACGGGCGACGCGATGCAGTGCCATGATCGATCTCCAGGGGATGTATCACTTAGGAGTTTGGCGCCTATGCCGAGGTTCAGCCAATTCCCCTGCCACCGCACGAACGGTCCGGCTATAGTTTGCCAGCCGACCACGGCCCCACCCGCACAAGGTGCTCCGGTATGACCCGATTGACCTCTTTGAACCCTTGGCTGGCGGCCGTTGCAGTCGCCCTTTGCGTGCAGTTTCCGGCACAGGCCCAGGAGCGTTTCACCCTCAGCATTCCCGGTGTTTCGGACAATCGCCTGTTCACCTCGGCGGCGGCCAGCGATGCCAGCGGTTGTGGCGGCAAGAACCAGTCCCCGGCCCTGAGCTGGAACGCCGGCCCTGCGGGCACGCTCAGCTATGCCATCGTCATGCACGACCCGGATGGCCAGAAAGGCTTGGGTGTCGACCACTGGATTCATTACGGCATCAAAGCCACCACGCGGCAGATCGCGGCCGGCGTCGGCGCCAAATCCGCCCTCGAAGGCGTAGGCGGCAGCAACAGCAAAGGCACCACCGGTTACATCGGCCCTTGCCCGCCCATTGGCGACAGCTCCCATCACTACCTCATTCAGCTTTACGCCCTGGACCTGGCGCCAGACGCCTTGCCTGCCGGCCTGACCCGCGCGCAGCTGATGGAACAGATCAAAGGCCATGTGCTGAAAAACAGCAGCGTGGTGCGGCGTTATCACCGCTGAAGATTTTTTCGGGGAGTTAACCCGAACCTGCCGAGGTGTCCGTCTCAGAGGATGAATGAGTCAATTTCCTCCTGAGGTCAGCCCCCATGTCCCTCCCTCTGTATTACCTCCGCCCGGCCGCCCAGGGTTTCGCCGCCGGGTTGCTGCTGGCCGTTGCCGGTTGCGGCGCTTCATCCACGCCAGATTCTGCGACGCACGCCTCTGAGACAGACAGCCCGGCTGCGGTTGCGCCACCGGCTCAAGGTGCGCTGAAAACTGAAGCGTTGGTGCGTGAGGCGGTCATGGCAGACACCGCGCAGGCCAAGCGCAGCGCGCGACCAGCACCGGTAGTCGCTTTCGCGCCCATGCCGGCCGGTGAAGCTTATCCACAGGGCTATCGGGACGAGCAGCGAGAGCAATATCAGGCGCTGGCCGATAACCCGATCCACAGCGTGGCCGAGGCGCCGGTCTCGACCTTCAGTGCCGATGTCGACACCGGCGCTTACGCCAACGTCCGACGCTTGCTCAATCAGGGGCGTTTGCCTCCCGAAGGGGCGGTGCGGCTGGAAGAAATGGTCAATTACTTCCCCTACGATTACGCCTTGCCTACTGATGGCTCGCCGTTCGGCGTGACCACCGAACTGGCGCCGTCGCCCTGGAGCCCGCATACCCGCTTGCTGCGCATCGGCATCAAGGCATCTGATCGCGCGGTGGCGGAGCTGGCCCCGGCGAACCTGGTGTTTCTGGTGGACGTGTCCGGCTCCATGGACCGGCGCGAAGGCTTGCCCATGGTCAAAAGCACCCTGAAATTGCTGGTCGATCAACTGCGCGAGCAGGACCGGGTTTCGCTGGTGGTGTATGCCGGAGAATCACGCGTGGTGCTGGAGCCGACTTCCGGACGGGAAAAAGCGAAAATTCGTACCGCCATCGACCAATTGACCGCAGGCGGTTCGACCGCCGGCGCGTCGGGTATCGAACTGGCCTATCAAATGGCGCAACAGGCGTTTATCCCCAAAGGCATCAACCGCATCCTGCTGGCTACCGACGGTGACTTCAACGTTGGCATCAGCGACTTCGACAGCCTCAAGCAAATGGCTGTGGATAAACGCAAAACCGGCGTGTCCCTGACCACGCTGGGTTTCGGTGTGGATAACTACAATGAACACCTGATGGAACAACTGGCCGATGCTGGCGATGGCAACTACGCCTACATCGACAATCTGCGCGAGGCGCGCAAGGTGCTGGTGGATCAGCTCGGCTCGACCCTCGCGGTGGTGGCGAAAAACGTTAAGCTGCAGGTGGAATTCAACCCGGCGCAGGTCAGCGAATATCGACTGTTGGGCTATGAGAATCGCGCCTTGAAACGTGAGGATTTCAGCAACGATAAAGTCGACGCCGGAGAAATCGGCGCAGGGCATACGGTGACGGCGTTGTATGAAATTGTGCCCAAGGGTGAGAAGGGCTGGCTGGAACCGTTGCGCTATGGCAATCCTGGGGCCGAGGTTTCTGCAAAAAACGGGGAATTGGCGATGCTGCGGGTGCGTTATCAGTCGTCGGAAGGTGGGAATAGTCGCTTGATCGAGCGGCCAATCTTGAGTGGAGAGCTGAATGGTGAGGCCGGCAAGCTTTCGACCGCCAGCGATGACCTGAGATTTGCCGCCGCCGTCGCTGCCTTTTCCCAGCAGCTCAAGGACGGGCGCTATACCGGTGAATTCAGCCTGAAAGACACCGAAGCCCTGGCCCGTGGCGCACGGGGCGATGATCAATTCGGCCTGCGCAGTGAATTCGTGCAATTGGTGGAGTTGGCGCAGAGCCTGCGAACCCCGACCGCCTCCAATCAACAGCCCAACGACAACCGGATAGAGTGAAAGAGGCCAGCGCTGACATGTCCGATTCTGCAATAAGCTCAGCCGCCAGCAGCGACGAATCGCTGCTGGCGCGCTACCGCTCCGGCGACGGGCCGGCGTTCGAAGTTTTGTACGCCCGTCATCGCCAGGGCCTTTATCGATTCCTCCTCGGCCTCAGCGGCAAACCCGAACTGGCCGAAGAGGTGTATCAGGAAACCTGGCTGAGCCTGATCCGCAGCACCAGTCAGCCACAAGGCCGGGCGAACTTTCGTACCTGGCTCTACCAGATCGCCCGCAACCGACTGATCGATCACTGGCGCAAACACGGAAACCACAACCCCTTGCACGACAGCTACGACGAACAAACCCACGCCCTGATCGATGACGCGGCCGACCCCGAACAACTGCTGAGCCTGAGCCGCGACGGTCAACGCCTCGAAGCCGCCCTGCAAACACTGCCCGCCGACCAGCGCGAAGTGTTCCTGCTGCGCGCCCACGGCGACCTCGACCTGCCGCAGATCGCCACCCTCACCGAAACCCCGCTGGAAACCGTTAAAAGTCGCTTGCGCTACGCCCAGCAAAAACTGCGTCGGCTGCTGGCCGAGGAGGTACTGACATGACTGACGCCAAACAGACGCCACCATCGCATGACGATGATGTGCTCAAGCATTTCCGCGACCACGCAACCGGTGAACCACCGGCGCATCTCGATGCCTTCATCCTCGCCACTGCGCATCGTGAAGCCCCCGCACCGAAGCCGAACCTGTGGCACCGCTGGCTCCGCGCCTGCCAACAACCCCGCTGGCAAGTGGCATTCGCCAGCCTCGTTGGTGTGGCCCTGATGTTGGCATTGGTGCAACGCACGCCGGAACAACTGCCGAGTTACGACTTCGCGCCTGCGCCCAAAGCGTCCGCCCCGGCCGCCAAGCCGGAAGCTGCTGCTCGCTCCCAGGCTGCACCGACCGGCGCTTTATCCGCCCCCGCACCTGCTGCGCCCATGGCGGAGTCTGCTGCACCGTTGCAGCGCGAGTCGATCAATAACGAAATGGCCGACGAAGCAAAACTCAGCAAACGCGCCGCCGCGCCGGTTAAGTCATTGGATGATCAATTACGTGAAGTGATACGCCTGCAAGAGACCGGTCAAACCCAAGCCGCCGAAGCGCTGCTGGCAGACTTGCACAAACGCTTTCCCAAGGAAAATCTCACCGCTCGACTCAAGGATTTGCAGAAAAAATGAGATGAACAGCGGTCGACAAATTTGGCATCGACACCCGAAAGCGCGCACTATCAGCCCATAGCCGATGCGTTGGAGGATGCCGTGGCACAAAAAATCGACCGCATCGCCCAAATGCTCAACTGCCCGGTGAAGGGTGAGGAATTACGGCGAGCAGTGACTGAGAGTCGTAAGGAGTTTCTTCTGGCGAAGCAGGCAGAAGAAGCGATTGAGGAAGACGTTCTTGATGATGAAGTGGTCGAGGACGAAGAAGACGATGATGACTACGACGAGTTTGATTGGACGACAGAATGAAAAAAACCTATCAGCAGCAATTTGATCGGTTACGGGTCGCAGAAATACGTGAATCTATTGCCGTCAGCCGTAATGACCCACGTCCGGCAATTCCTGCCGAAACAGTGTTTGCCGAGCTTGATGCGCTCATTAATGAGGTTGAAGCAGAGCGTAGCCGCCCTTGAAAACACTCACTCAAAAATTGCAGGCCCCGAAAAATCGGGGCCTGCTTTTTTTTGGGTGCGTTGCCGCTATTCTGCGGCTTGTTGCGTCGTCGACTGCGGTGGTCGCGTCAAAACTTTCACCACATCATCAATCACTGCTTTGCCCATCGCCGTAAAATAGTGCGCGGCCCACGCATGGCGGTCAGTGTCTTTCGAGTAAGCAGCATCCTCAGCAAACGACTTGGCCAGGAACAACAGGTCGGACGCCTGCGCCAACGCTTCGCTGATGGGCACACCACCATTCACTCGAAACAGCGGTTCAACAGAGCAGTAGTGGAAGGGTGTGAAGCCGATGGTTTTTAGTTCAGATTGGTCAGACATTGTCACCTCCATTGGCGGAGGTGCGGTGGAAGCATGATTCAAGATAGCGTTGAGGGGTGAACCGAATTTCGTACGGATTTGTATTGCGCATGGTCTAGCTCCTTGACGAGGAACTGCCACTTTTTCGTTACCAAGCGAATGGGTGGCAGCTGTGCGCAGGTTGGTAAACCGGGAGTCAAGGAATCCGGCACGCCCGAAGACGTCCCACGCACAGCCGCCATAACTCAAAATTGCGGGCATAAAAAAACGCCTGCAAATCTAATGGGGGCGCTGTTGCGCTTAACTCTCGGGTTACCAAGCCCGGTCGCTGAATTGGCAGCGACGGCAGAAGGGTATCGTGCAGGCTGATCTGCTGCAACCTCGGATATTGGGTGAATGGCAACGGCGATTGTCAGAGCACTAGTCGCCGTTGACTACCCAAGAAACGCCCAAGAACTACCAAGAAATGTACGAAGGCCGGCACGCGTCTGACACTGACGCGTGCCGCAGTTGTAAACTTTTAGTTTACAACTGCCCCTTCAGCCCGCTCACCATCGGCTTATACAGGTGTGGTCGCCACCTTTCACCGACCACACCCGGACAAAGAAGCAAAGCCCTACCAGGTTCGTGATGCTCGGGCTTTCCTTGAACAAGCAGGAGTCACCCCATGAGCGTAATGAATTACAAAGGCTATGCCGCCCGAATTGAATACAGCGAGGAAGATGGCCTGTTTGTCGGCCATATCGCTGGTATCAGAGATGTCGTTGGGTTCCATGGCGAGTCAGTGCAGGAGCTTCGAGATGCATTTGAAGAGGCCGTCACCGATTATCTGGAGACTTGCGCCAAGCTCGGGCGTACGCCGCAGAAGCCCTATTCTGGCCACCTCAGTCTGCGTTTAGCGCCAGCACTCCATGCAACTGTCGCCGTAAAAGCGCAGCTAGCCCACAAGAGTATCAATCAGTGGGTAGCTGACGTTCTTGATCGTGAGGTGCATGCCTGACCACTGCCGTTGCACCTTCCTGATAAGAAGCCGGAAGGTGTAAACCTTATTCAGGGCGAGACAGCACCCACAAAAAAGCCCCAGACCCTAAGATCTGAGGCTTTCTCGTTTCTACATTATGGTGCACCAGGCGGGATTCGAACCCACGACCCCTGCCTTCGGAGGGCAGTACTCTATCCAGCTGAGCTACTGGTGCAATGCGGGCGCCATGATACTCATATGCGTTGCGGGCGTCCATGCTGCTGAATCGTCTGCCTTTTTCAAAAGCGTAACCTGCGTTTGCTACGCTGATCTGAAAAAATAGGCAAATGCGGCGTTTTCGTTCTTTTTTTCGAACAGCCTATTGTCCTTTACCCCCTTTGATCCTAGGATTCGTTTGAGATTTCAAACGCTCTTGTCTGGGTGCTGAACCGCACGAGTTCGATTTGTGCGCTATTTATGTGCTTCAGCCCGGTGAATGATTTCCCTGACGGCAGCCTATAAGGCGCCTTTCAACAATCATAATTCGCTCCGCGCCTGCGCGGTGCTGTTAAGGAAAGCCGACATGCAGCTTAAAGATACCCAGTTGTTCCGCCAGCAAGCCTTTATCGATGGCGCTTGGGTCGATGCGGATAACGGTCAGACGATCAAGGTCAACAACCCGGCAACGGGTGAAATTCTGGGCACTGTGCCGAAGATGGGCGCTGCCGAAACCCGTCGTGCGATCGAAGCCGCGGACAAAGCGCTGCCGGCCTGGCGAGCACTGACCGCCAAGGAACGCGCGAACAAGTTGCGTCGCTGGTTCGAGCTGATCATCGAAAACCAGGACGACCTGGCTCGCCTGATGACTCTGGAGCAGGGCAAGCCATTGGCTGAAGCCAAAGGCGAGATCGTTTACGCCGCTTCCTTTATCGAGTGGTTCGCTGAAGAAGCCAAGCGTGTTTACGGTGACGTGATTCCGGGCCACCAGCCAGACAAGCGCTTGATCGTGATCAAGCAGCCGATCGGCGTGACCGCTGCGATTACTCCGTGGAACTTCCCGGCCGCGATGATCACCCGTAAAGCCGGCCCGGCCCTGGCCGCCGGTTGCACCATGGTGCTCAAGCCGGCTTCGCAAACCCCGTTCTCTGCATTCGCGCTGGCTGAACTGGCTCAGCGTGCCGGTATTCCGAACGGCGTGTTCAGTGTGGTGACCGGCAGCGCTGGCGATATTGGCAGCGAGCTGACCGGCAACCCGATCGTGCGCAAACTGTCGTTCACCGGCTCGACCGAAATCGGTCGTCAGTTGATGACCGAGTGCGCCAAGGACATCAAGAAAGTCTCGCTGGAACTGGGCGGCAACGCGCCGTTCATCGTGTTCGACGACGCGGACCTGGATAAGGCCGTCGAAGGCGCGATCATTTCCAAGTACCGCAACAACGGCCAGACCTGCGTCTGCGCCAACCGCCTGTACATTCAGGATTCTGTCTACGACGCGTTCGCGGAAAAACTGAAAGTGGCCGTGGCCAAACTCAAGATCGGTAACGGTCTGGAAGATGGCACCACCACTGGCCCGCTGATCGACGAAAAAGCCGTGGCCAAGGTTCAAGAGCACATTGCTGACGCCGTCGGCAAAGGCGCCACCGTGCTGGCGGGTGGCAAGAGCATGCAAGGCAACTTCTTCGAGCCGACCATTCTGACCAACGTGCCGAACAACGCTGCTGTGGCCAAGGAAGAAACCTTCGGTCCATTGGCGCCACTGTTCCGCTTCAAAGACGAAGCCGACGTGATCGCGATGTCCAACGACACCGAGTTCGGTCTGGCCTCGTACTTCTATGCTCGCGACCTGGGCCGTGTGTTCCGTGTGGCTGAAGCCCTGGAATACGGCATGGTCGGCGTCAACACCGGGTTGATCTCCAACGAAGTCGCGCCGTTCGGCGGCATCAAGGCGTCGGGTCTGGGTCGTGAAGGCTCCAAGTACGGCATCGAAGATTACCTGGAAATCAAATACCTCTGCCTGGGCATCTAAGCTCGGCCCGGCAAGGCATTGCTTCAAGCGCAAAGGGCACGAGAGCGCTGTCCCTTTGCGCGCTTCAAACGGAATTTTCTCTGTGGCCGGGAAAGCTGTGGCAGTCGATCATCGCATGCTGCCGTAGTTGCCTCCCCGCCGCATTTTCCTTGAACAACGCCGCCCGATGAGCGGTGAATGAGGACACTATGAGCAAGACAAACGCATCCTTGATGAAACGCCGCGAAGCCGCTGTACCGCGCGGTGTTGGTCAGATTCACCCGATCTTCGCCGAGTCCGCGAAGAATGCCACCGTGACCGACGTTGAAGGTCGCGAGTTCATCGACTTCGCCGGCGGTATCGCTGTGCTGAACACCGGTCACGTGCACCCGAAAATCATCGCCGCCGTGACCGAGCAACTGAACAAGCTGACCCACACCTGCTTCCAGGTACTGGCTTACGAGCCGTACGTGGAAGTGTGCGAAAAAATCAACGCCAAGGTGCCAGGTGATTTCGCCAAGAAAACCCTGCTGGTAACCACCGGCTCCGAAGCTGTGGAAAACTCCATCAAGATCGCCCGCGCCGCCACTGGCCGTGCCGGCGTGATCGCGTTCACCGGCGCTTACCACGGTCGCACCATGATGACCCTGGGCCTGACCGGTAAAGTCGTGCCTTACTCGGCCGGCATGGGCCTAATGCCAGGCGGCATCTTCCGCGCGCTGTACCCGAACGAACTGCACGGTGTGAGCATCGACGATTCGATCGCCAGCATCGAACGCATCTTCAAGAACGACGCCGAGCCGCGTGACATCGCGGCCATCATCATCGAGCCGGTTCAGGGCGAAGGTGGTTTCTACGTCGCGCCTAAAGAGTTCATGAAGCGTCTGCGCGCCCTGTGCGACCAGCACGGCATTCTGTTGATCGCTGACGAAGTGCAGACTGGCGCTGGCCGTACCGGCACTTTCTTCGCCATGGAACAGATGGGCGTTGCTGCCGACCTGACTACCTTCGCCAAATCCATCGCTGGCGGCTTCCCGTTGGCCGGTGTGTGCGGCAAGGCCGAATACATGGACGCCATTGCTCCAGGCGGCCTGGGTGGCACTTACGCCGGTAGCCCGATCGCTTGCGCTGCGGCCTTGGCCGTGATGGAAGTGTTCGAAGAAGAGCACCTGCTGGACCGCTGCAAAGCGGTCGGCGAGCGTCTGGTGACTGGCCTGAAAGCCATTCAGGCCAAGTACCCGGTCATCGGCGAAGTGCGTGCCCTGGGCGCGATGATCGCGGTCGAGCTGTTCGTCGACGGCGACAGCCACAAACCGAACGCCGCTGCTGTGGCATCGGTGGTGGCCAAGGCGCGTGACAAGGGCCTGATCCTGCTGTCGTGCGGCACCTACGGCAACGTTCTGCGCGTACTGGTACCGCTGACCTCGCCGGACGAGCAACTGGACAAAGGTTTGGCGATCATCGAAGAGTGCTTCTCCGAGCTCTGATTATTGATTTGTGATCTGATCGACAAAAAACCCGCTTCGGCGGGTTTTTTTATGCTGCGTGAAACATCAGCGGCAATTGAGCTGTATCGAATGGCCATCATTGACTAAGGTGCAAGCATTGCCGTTGGAGTGTGCGATGACTGCTGTGGTGTTGCCCGTTGTACCGCGAGTGCTGATTGCCGAGGCCGACCCTTGGTCCCGCGATCTGCTCAAGCAAGTGTTGTTGAATGTGCGCTGCGACGCGCGGCTGGACCTGTGTGCTGATGGCCAGGAAACACTGCACCTGTTGGCGGAAAATCCTTATGACCTGGTGATCGTCGACTGGGAGTTGCCTGGCGTTGATGGCCTGCACGTCTTGCGCAGTGTCCGTCAGCGCAAACGTAATCCGCCGCTGCCCTTCATTCTGATGAGCAGCCGCAACGACAGCGCCAGCGTGCGCGAAGTCTTGCCCCTGGCGCCCACGGCGTATCTGACCAAACCCTTGAACATGGAAAGCCTGACCCAGCGCCTGCAGGATTTGTTGCTGAGCGCCGGTGAAGAGGTGTCTTGCGAGGTCCCGTCATTGGCGCCGGGCATGACCTTGTCGGTGTACCTGGAGCGGCGGCGCGAACTGGCAGAGGGTGCGCCGTTGATGACCGACGTGCAGGTGGCGATCAAACGTAGCCTCAATCCCGATGGCCTCGATTTGACGCGGCTGGAAGACGAGATCCGCACCGACCCGCAAATTACCGCTGTCCTGATCGCCGCCGCCAACAGCGCAGCCCAGCATCATGGCGTCGCGGTGCAAACCCTGGCCCAGGCGCTGCACCGCTTGGGCACCGGGCAAAGCATGAACCTGATTCTGGGGCTCGCCCTCAAACGAAGTGCCCGGCTCAGCGATCCGCAATTGGCGGACTATGCCGAACGTTATTGGGAGTTGTCCCTGCACACCGCCGAATACGCGCGAACGTTGGCGCGTTTGCTGGATCTGGATCAGGCGCGCTGTTATTGCGCAGGCATGCTGCATTGCCTCGGCGACCTGGCGTTGCTGCGCTGTTTGCAGGAGTGGAAGCAGGCCGGCGGGGAGCTGGATGAATGGCAGGAAGTCGGCGATGCCCTGGCCGAGTTCGGCGCGGCTTACGGTTCGGCGCTGCGGGCCCGCTGGCGCCTGCCTCTGGAGTTGCGGGAGCTGATTGCGGCGGTTTACCAGTTCGGTGGCGGGGTTTACTCCCGCGAAGCGCTGGTGATGAACATGGCCGCGCAATTGGCGCGTCTGACCGAACATGAGGGGATCGAAGTGTTGTCGAAGAGCCGCACGGCGCGATTGCTCAAGATCGGATTGCCGGAATTGATGCGTTTGCGCAAAAAATGAGCTTCATGCAATACCTGTGGGAGCGGGCTTGCCCGCGATGAGGGTCTGACATTCAGCATTGAAGTAGGCTGATAGTCCGCCATCGCGGGCAAGCCCGCTCCCACAAGTTTTGCGTTGAATTTCGATTCGAGTTCAGCCAGAAATAATCCGGTTCTTGCCCTGGCGTTTGGCCTGGTACATCGCCGCATCGGCACGGGCGAACAGGCTGTCGATGCTTTCATCCTCGTGCGTAAGGCTGCTCAGACCCTGGCTGACGGTGATGCCGAAGGTCTGGTCGTCATGGCTGAAGCTCAACCGCTGAATTTCCCGTTGCAGGCGCTCGGCCACTTGCAGGGCCATGTCCGGTGCACAGCCGGGAAACACCGCGGCGAATTCCTCGCCGCCGATCCGCCCGAACAAATCACCACGCCGCAGGGCTGCGCGGCCGCTCTCGGCGATGCGTTGCAGCACCTTATCGCCTTCCTGATGGCCGTAGGTGTCATTGATCACTTTGAAGTCATCGATGTCCAGCAGCAGGAACGCCATCGGCGCACCGCTCAGCCGCGCCTGCTCGAACTCACGATTGGCGCACTCGAAGAAGTGCCGGCGGTTGCTGCTTTGGGTCAACACATCGGTGCTGGCCAGGCGTTGCAGCTCGGCTTCCATCTGCTTTTTTTCGGTGATGTCTTCGGCAATGCCGACGATGATCACCGGTTGGCCCGGCTCGGCCTGACGGTTGATAAAGCACTTGTCGCTGAGCCAGCGTACTTGGCCGTCGGCGGCGATGATGCGGTACTCGCGGTCTTCAACGGCGCCTTTGTCCAGCACTTGCGCGAGGCTACGCTCGGCGTAGTCCAGATCCTCGGGATAGACGCTGTCGCGCCAGTGGTTGTAGTCGGACAGCAACAGGCCGGCGGAGCGGCCGAAAATCCGGTCATAGGCCGGGCTGACGTAGAGCACCTGACGGGTTTCCCAGTTGAATGCCCAAAGCACGGCGTTGACGCTGACCAGCAGCGAGCTGAACAACTGTTCGCGCTCACTCAGGCGCGCCACTTCACCTTGGGCATGCATCAGCGCCATCAGGGTTTGCGCGGCTTCTGGCCACTGGGGAAGGGATGTGTCTTGTAGGTTTTTATGGACCATCGGCACAAATCTCAAAGGGCGTGCCGCTATGTCGACAGCGGCCAGAACAAGGCCCGCCTGAATGGCGAAGTGTCTTTGAGATAGGGGATTTGGAGCGAAGTTCCCGGTTTTTGTGGCGAGGGGGCAGGGGACCGCTGGGCGGTACTGGCGACGCGTTTGTAGGAGCTGCCGCAGGCTGCGATCTTTTGATCTTGAAAGAGCAAAATCAAAAGATCGTCCGAACGCGGCCCGAGCCTGCGGCAGCTCCTACATGTCAGGTGGCAGGGCGCAGGGAGTAGGTTTTCAACTGGTCGGCGAACTCACGCAGGGATTGAATCCCGCTGGCCTCGGCTTCGTGTACCCAATCCTTGATGGCAGCCAGCATGTCGTGACCATTTGAGCTGGTCTTGACCCAGATCTGTTGCAAGGCCAGGCGTTTCTCGTAAATTACCTTCAGCGCCTGGCTGTGCTCGAGCATGGTCTGGATGCGCATATGGTGTTTGTCGTCCAGCAGGCTGGTTTCCCGCGAGAGCAAACGCTTGGCCCGGTGGAACTGGTGGCGGACCGAGTGATCGACCTTTTCCAACTCTTGCTTGACCAGTGGCGCGATCACCAGCTTGCGGTACTGGGCCATGATCTGGAAGCGGTTGTTGAGGATCGCCATGGCGGTGTCCATGTCCAGGCTGCCTTTGCCTTCGACACGGTGGGCGATCGGTGCAACCCGCTGGACCTTGGCCAGGCGCAGGAAGCTGAAGACCTGGATCCAGGCCCAGCCGAGGTCGAATTCCCACTTTTTCACCGACAGTTTGGCGGAGTTAGGGTAGGTGTGATGGTTGTTATGCAGTTCTTCGCCGCCGATCAGGATGCCCCAAGGCACCAGATTGGTCGCCGCATCGCGGCATTCGAAGTTGCGGTAGCCGATGGCATGGCCCAGGCCATTCACCACGCCGGCGGCCCACACCGGGATCCACATCATCTGGATGGCCCAGATGGTGATGCCGATGGTGCCGAACAGCAGCAGGTCGATGACGCCCATGATCGCCACACCCAGCAGCGGGAAGCGGCTGTAGAGATTGCGCTCGATCCAGTCCTCGGGGCAGTTCTTGCCGTAGATGCGCAGGGTCTCGGGGTTTTCCGCTTCGGCGCGGTACAGCTCGGCGCCTTTGCGCAGAACGGTGGACAGCCCCTTGATGACCGGGCTGTGCGGGTCATCGACGGTTTCGCATTTGGCGTGATGCTTGCGGTGGATAGCCGTCCACTCGCGGGTGTTCTGCGCCGTGGTCAACCACAGCCAGAAGCGGAAGAAATGTTTCAGGCCGGCATTGAGCTCGAGCGAGCGATGGGCTGAATAGCGATGCAGATAAACCGTGACGCCGACGATCGTCACGTGGGTCATCAGCAGGGTGACTGCCACCAGTGACCAGGGCGATAAGCCAAGAAAACCTTCGTACCACATAGCCTATAGGACCCTCGATAAAGAAAAAAACAGCCGTTGCATTATCACTTAGCTCACAGATAAAACCAGTCGCCCTTTCAGATAAGAGTGGCTGGATGTTTCTTTAATCTATAATTCCAGCTTTTTTGTAGGGACATGGACGCTCTAATGTCAGCCACCTATCGCGATGCTTTGCGTGCAGCGCTGCTCTATCTGGTGCTTTCCGTAGCCTGGCTTCAGTTTAGTGGTTATTTACTGAACAGGTTCTTCGATAGTTCGATTGACCTACTGCACTGGCAGCTGATCAACGGTTATGCCTGGGTGGCGTTCAGCGCCGGGCTGATCTTCATGGCACGGGCCCGATTGTTTCGCTGCCTGGGCGTCGGCGCCAAATTGCGTGAGCGCACTGCCGACCGGGAACGTTTGCGTCAGGCGGCAGCGGTGTTCGATTGCACCCGAGAAGGGGTGCTGGTCACCAATAGCAACGGGTTGATCGTCCATGTGAACCGGGCGTTCATGGAAATCACCGGCTACCAGCGCGAGGAAGTGTTGGGGCAGCGACCGAACATGTTCAAGTCGGGCCATCACCCGCCGGGTTTCTACCAGGCTATGTTCGCGACACTCGACAGCCTCGGCGAGTGGAGCGGGGAAATCTGGAACCGGCGCAAAAGCGGCGAGATCTACCCGCAATGGCAGACGATCCGCCTCATTCACGACGATCAGGGGCAGCTCAGTCAGTACGTTGCGGTGTTTTCCGACATCAGCGCGATCAAGAACTCCGAACATGAATTGACGCACCTGGCCCACCACGATCCGCTGACCGATCTACCCAATCGTTTACTGCTTTCCGACCGTGCCGGGCAGGCCGTGGCCTCGGCGCAGGTCCACAAGCGCGGTTGCGCGTTGCTGATGATCGACCTCGATCACTTCAAGTTGATCAACGACAGTCTTGGTCACAGTGTCGGCGATCAGCTGCTCAAAGCCGTGGCTGAGCGCCTGAACGCCTTGTTCGGCCCGGGCATCACGCTGGCGCGGCTCAGTGGCGACGAATTCGCGGTATTGGCTGAAAACTGTCCGCAACCGGGGCACGCCGCGGCACTGGCTCAGCGGGTCATTGATGGTCTTAAAGAACCGTTTCAGATCGACGGGCATCCGCTGTTCATCAACGCCAGCATTGGCATCAGCCTGTTCCCCAGCGATGCCTTGAGCGCCGAGCAACTGCTGCGCAACGCCGACTCGGCACTGTTCAAGGCCAAGAGCGCTGGCCGCGACGGCTATGCCCTCTACACCGAAGAATTAACCGCGCATGCCCAGCAGCGCGTCGAGATCGCGTTCGAGTTGCGCCGAGCGCTGGAGCAGCAGGAATTGCGGGTTTATTACCAGCCCGTGCATGACCTCAAAACCAGTCGCCTGATCGGTGTCGAGGCCCTGGTGCGCTGGGAGCATCCGCAACGTGGGCTGGTGTCGCCGGCTGAATTTATCCCCATTGCCGAACGCACCGGGCTGATTGCCGAGATCGATGCCTGGATCATGCGCCAGGCCTGCCAGCAGATGTGCCAATGGCAAGCGGCGGGCGTGGTGTTGTCGTTTGTCGCGGTGAACGTTTCTTCTCGCCTGTTCGCCCGACGCGAGTTGTATCAGCAAGTGGCTCAGGTGCTGCACGACACGGGCCTGGATCCTGCGTATCTGGAGCTGGAAGTCACCGAAAGTGCGGTGATGGAAGACCCGGAAGTGGCGCTGGAGCAGATGCATCGCTTGCGCGAGTTGGGCGTGCGGTTGGCCATCGATGACTTCGGTACGGGCTATTCATCACTGCTGCGGCTCAAGCGTTTGCCGGTGCAAAAGCTCAAGATCGATCAGGGATTTGTCGCAGGCTTGCCGAGTGATGAGGACGACGCGGCGATCGTGCGGGTGATCATTGCGCTGGCGCAGAGCATGGGGATGCAAGTGCATGCCGAGGGGATCGAGCAGGTCGAGCAGGCGGCTTTCCTGCTCGAGCACGACTGTGATTTGGGGCAGGGGTACTGGTTTGGAAAGCCAGTGCCGGCGGCAGCATTGGATTGGGCCCGGGCGCCAGTGATTCTCCCACGCTGATCGTTCCCACGCTCTGCGTGGTAATGCATCCAGTGACGCTCTGCGTCACCTCTAGATCAGGGACGCAGAGCGTCCCGGGCGGCATTCCCACGCGGAGCATGGGAACGATCAGTCTTCTGGTTATATAAACATTCTTAAATAGTCTTTTTAAGAATATCCGCGCCTATCTACTATTGCCCTACGCCGTAAGCAGTGCCCGCCACTGCCAGGCATATCTCATTAAAAGGAGCAGCACCATGAGCGCATCCCTACGCAGTGTTGACGGGCAGGACGAAGCCACCATTTTGCGTGAGATCCAAAGCGCCTTGCGCGATCTGCGATTTGGCGCGGTGGAAATCACCGTGCACAACGCCCAGGTGGTTCAGATCGAGCGCAAAGAGAAATTCCGTTTGCAGCAGCCGGGCAACAAACCGAGCTGAGTTGAAAGATCGAAAGACCAAAAGATCGCAACCCGATTCCAGACCATAAGAAAAAGCCAACACACCAAGAATTCCAGGAGCTTTCACCATGTCGTCGATTCGTCATTTTGCTTTGGCCGCCCTGGCCAGTGCCCTTCTTGCTGGTTCCGCGGTTGCCAAGGATTATGAGCTGCTCAACGTGTCGTATGACCCGACCCGTGAGCTGTACCAGGAGTACAACGCCGAGTTCATCAACTTCTGGAAGAAAGATCACGCCGGCGACAACGTGAAAATCCAGCAGTCCCACGGTGGTTCGGGCAAGCAGGGTCGGGCGGTGATCGACGGTCTGCGGGCCGACGTGGTGACCCTGGCCCTGGCCGGTGACATCGATGAAATCGCCAAGCTCGGCAAGAGCCTGCCGGCCGACTGGCAGAAGCGCCTTCCGGAAGCGAGCACGCCTTACACCTCGACCATCGTGTTCCTAGTGCGCAAGGGCAATCCGAAAGGCATCAAGGACTGGGGCGACCTGACCAAAAACGGCGTGGAAGTCATTACCCCGAACCCGAAAACCTCCGGCGGCGCACGCTGGAATTTCCTCGCGGCCTGGGCTTATGGCCTGAAAGCCAATGGTGGTAACGAAGCAAAGGCCAAAGAGTACGTGCAGACCCTGTTCAAACACGTGCCAGTGCTGGACACCGGTGCTCGCGGCTCGACTATCACCTTCGTCAACAATGGTCAGGGCGACGTGTTGCTGGCTTGGGAAAACGAGGCCTTCCTGGCGTTGAAAGAAGACAGCGGCGCCGACAAGTTCGACATCGTCGTGCCTTCGCTGTCGATCCTGGCCGAACCACCGGTGGCCGTGGTCGACAAGAACGCCGAGAAAAAAGGCCATACCGAAATCGCCGAAGCGTACCTCAAGCACCTGTACAGCCCGGCCGGCCAGGAAATCGCGGCGAAAAACTTCTATCGTCCACGTGACAAGGACGTGGCCGCCAAGTACGCCAAGCAGTTCCCGACACTGGAACTGGTGACCATCGACAAGGACTTCGGTGGCTGGAAAACCGCGCAACCGAAATTCTTCAATGACGGTGGCGTGTTCGACCAGATTTATCAGGCGCAGTAACCTGAAATGGATTAGCCAACAGTCAGTTAAGCGCAATTCATGTGGGAGCGAGCTTGCTCGCGATGACGGCGGTACATTCAGCATCAATGTTGGCTGACACGCCGCTATCGCGAGCAAGCTCGCTCCCACAGGGATTGCGATGTTCATTCCTTAACTGACTGGCATTGGCCCACGGGCCCCGATTTTACCGTCGGGGCTTAGCGCATTTTCAACCAAGGACTTTTATGTCGCGTCGTATCTCCCCCGTCATACCCGGCTTCGGGCTGACGCTGGGCTACACCTTGGTGTACCTCAGCCTGATTGTGCTCATACCACTGGCGGCGATGTTCGTGCATGCCGCTCAACTTACCTGGGACCAGTTCTGGGCCATCATCTCGGCGCCACGGGTGCTGGCGGCGTTGAAGCTGAGCTTCGGCACCGCGCTCTATGCCGCGATCATCAACGGCATCATCGGCACGCTGCTGGCCTGGGTGCTGGTGCGCTACACCTTCCCGGGCCGCAAAGTCATCGACGCGATGATCGATTTGCCCTTCGCTTTGCCCACCGCGGTGGCCGGTATCGCGCTGACTGCGCTGTACACCCCCACTGGTCTGGTGGGTCAGTTCGCTGCGGACCTCGGTTTCAAGATCGCGTATACCCCCCTCGGCATCACGCTGGCGCTGACTTTCGTGACGCTTCCATTCGTAGTACGTACGGTACAGCCTGTATTGGCCGATATCCCGCGTGAAGTGGAGGAGGCGGCGGCTTGCCTGGGGGCGAAACCGTTGCAGGTTTTTCGCCATATTCTGGTGCCCGCGCTATTGCCAGCGTGGCTGACCGGTTTCGCTTTGGCCTTTGCCCGCGGGGTCGGCGAGTACGGCTCGGTGATTTTCATCGCCGGCAACATGCCGATGAAAACCGAAATTCTGCCGCTGCTGATCATGGTCAAACTCGACCAGTACGATTACACCGGCGCCACCTCCATTGGTGTACTGATGCTGGTGGTTTCCTTTGTCCTGTTGCTGCTGATCAACTTGCTGCAGCGGCGCATCGAAACCCCATAAGGAGGCGCAAAAAATGTCCCAATCGTCTATTGCAGCTGCCTCCTCGAACGCCGCCCGCCGTGGCAGTGCCACGTCGCGGCGAGTCTTGATCGGCCTAGGCTGGCTGATCTTCGCGCTGTTTTTGTTATTGCCGCTGTTCATCGTGGTGTCCCAGGGCCTCAAGCTGGGCCTGGGTGCGTTCTTCACCGCGATCTTCGAACCGGACGCCTTGTCGGCGTTGAAACTCACGGTGATTGCGGTGCTGATTTCGGTGCCGCTGAACCTGGTGTTCGGTGTCAGCGCGGCGTGGTGCGTGAGCAAATACTCGTTCCGCGGCAAGAGCATGCTGGTGACCCTGATCGACCTGCCGTTCTCGGTGTCGCCGGTGATCGCCGGTCTGGTCTACGTGTTGATGTTCGGCGCCCAGGGGGTGTTCGGCCCGTGGTTGCAGGACCACGACATCCAGATCGTGTTCGCCTTGCCGGGCATCGTGCTGGCGACGATTTTCGTCACCGTGCCGTTCGTGGCCCGTGAACTGATTCCGCTGATGCAGGAGCAAGGCACTCAGGAAGAAGAGGCTGCGCGCCTGCTCGGTGCCAATGGCTGGCAGATGTTCTGGCATGTCACCGTGCCCAATATCAAATGGGGCCTGATCTATGGCGTGGTGCTGTGTACGGCCCGAGCCATGGGGGAGTTCGGTGCGGTGTCGGTGGTTTCCGGGCACATTCGCGGGGTGACCAACACCCTGCCGCTGCACGTCGAGATCCTCTACAACGAATACAACCACGTGGCCGCGTTCGCCGTGGCGAGCCTGTTGCTGATCCTGGCGCTCTTCATCCTGCTGCTCAAGCAGTGGAGCGAAAACCGTATTAACCGCCTGCGCGCCAGCGCCGCGGAGGAATAAGTCATGTCGATCGAAGTGCGTAACGTCAGCAAAAACTTTAACGCGTTCAAGGCGCTGGACAACATCAGCCTGGACATCCAAAGCGGCGAGCTGGTGGCGCTGCTGGGGCCGTCCGGCTGCGGCAAGACCACGTTGCTGCGGATCATCGCCGGCCTGGAAACCCCGGACCAGGGCAACATCGTGTTCCATGGCGAAGACGTCTCCGGCCACGACGTGCGGGATCGCAATGTCGGTTTCGTGTTCCAGCATTACGCTTTGTTCCGGCACATGACGGTGTTTGACAACGTTGCTTTCGGCCTGCGCATGAAGCCGAAAAACCAGCGTCCGAATGAAAGCCAGATCGCGGTGAAAGTCCACGAACTGCTGAACATGGTGCAGCTGGACTGGTTGGCCGATCGCTACCCGGAGCAACTCTCCGGCGGCCAGCGTCAGCGCATCGCGTTGGCCCGTGCCTTGGCGGTGGAGCCGAAAGTTTTGCTGCTCGACGAGCCCTTCGGTGCTCTCGACGCCAAGGTCCGTAAAGAACTGCGTCGCTGGCTCGCACGGCTGCACGAAGACATCAACCTGACGTCGGTATTCGTGACCCACGACCAGGAAGAAGCGATGGAAGTCGCCGACCGGATCGTGGTGATGAACAAGGGCGTGATCGAGCAGATCGGCTCACCGGGTGACGTTTACGAAAACCCGGCCAGCGATTTCGTTTATCACTTCCTTGGCGATTCGAACCGTCTGCATTTGGGCGAAGACCGGCACGTACTGTTCCGTCCACACGAAGTGTCGCTGTCGCGGCATGAACTGGAAGATCACCACGCGGCTGAAGTGCGGGATATTCGTCCGCTGGGCGCTACCACGCGGGTGACACTGAAGGTCGAAGGTCAGAGCGAGTTGATCGAAGCCGAAGTGGTGAAGGATCACGACAGCCTGGTTGGTTTGGCGAAGGGTGAGACGTTGTTCTTCAAGCCCAAGGTCTGGCAGAAAGTCGCCAACCTTTAAAAGCTTCGCGGGCAAGCCTCGCTCCTACAGGATTTTCGTCAATCGTGAGTACGACGTAGTCCTGTAGGAGCGAGGCTTGCCCGCGAAAGCGTCCTACACCGCTGCGCGTTTCGGATTGATCCGCACACCCCCCACCCGCGCCTCGATCTGCTCTTTCAGCTCATGCCGCATTCCGAGCAAAAACGCCAACTCCACCACCACAAACAACGGCCCGACAATCAACCCCGTCACATCATCGACAAACGCCGGTTTGCGTCCTTCGTAATGATGACCGACAAACTGAATCGCCCACCCCAGCACAAACATCCCGATGCCGCTTGCGAGCCAAACCAGCGTGCTGTGCTGCGCAAGAACCTGACCCGCCCACATGCACAGACCGAGCAGCACGGTCATCAATACCCCAAGGCGCACCTCCAGGCGCAGGTAAAACCACGCCGATGCGATTGCGACCAGCATCGCGGGCGAAATCCAGCCTCCACCCCATTGCGGCCGCGACAGCAACACCGCGACCGCCACTACAATCAGCGGGATACCAATAAAGTGGCTGGCAATATTGCGCGGGTCACGGTGATAGGCGGCGTATTGACTGAGATGGTCAACGAGGCTTTTCATTGTTATTCCTCCTGTAGGGTGATTGATCATGCCCCGGGTTGCATCTCTCGCTCTGTCAGCCAGGCGACAATCTCCAGGAGTTTTCATGGACATGCAGGTTTGGCGTTCGCGCCTGGATACGGGGCAGTGGTTCAGCCATTTACCTGTTCTCTTACAGGATAGTCTGCTGGCTGCGGCCCGGGTTCGGCGCCTGCCGTCGGGGCAACTGTTATTCAAGCGCGGTGATCCGCCATGCGGGCTATACGCTGTGCTTGAAGGTTCGGTGCGTATTGGCGCGGTGAGCGAGCAGGGCAAGGAGGCGCTGCTGAGCCTGGTGGAAGCGCCGCACTGGTTCGGCGAAATCTGCCTGTTCGATGGCCAGCCGCGAACCCACGATGCCTACGCCGTTGGCCAGTGCACCCTGTTGCACATCCCGCAGGCGACGCTGCTGAAGTTGCTCGATCAACAACCGGTTTACTGGCGGCAACTGGCATTGTTGATGAGCCACAAACTGCGCCTGACCTTCATCAACCTCGAACAGCTGAGTCTGATGCCTGCCCCGGCACGTCTGGCTCATCGCTTGCTGATGATCGCCGAGGGTTACGGCGAAATCGACCCGCCGCGCCGTGTTCTGCAATTGCCTCAGGAGCAACTGGCATCGATGCTTTCCTTGTCGCGCCAGACCACCAATCAGCTCCTCAAGGATTTGCAGGGGCAGGGAATTCTGAATCTCAAGTATGGCGAGATCGAGATTCTGGATGCGCAGCGGTTGCGAGCGTTGGCGGTGATTTGAAAAAAGATCGCCAAGGTATTGGTGGGCTTTATCCGCGAACGCGCCTAGCCTGTGACGACGAGAATCGAGGTGTGCCATGCGTGTGCTGTTAGTGGAAGACGAACCCGAGACCGCCAGTCTCCTGGCCAAAGGCCTGAGCGAAGCGAGTTACGCCGTGGATGTGGCGCTCAATGGCATGGACGGCCGGCGCTTTATCGAATCCGGCGAATACGAACTGATCATCCTCGACGTGATGCTGCCAGGGCTTAACGGCTGGCAGTTGCTGCAGCAGATCCGCAAGCTCGGCGACACGCCGGTACTGCTCCTCACCACCAAGGACGGCATCGAAGATCGCCTGCGCGGGCTGGAATTGCATGAGGATGATTACCTGCTCAAGCCGTTTGCCGTCAGTGAACTGGTGAAGCGGGTGCGCAAGCTATTGCGGCGTAAACGTTGATGGCATGCGGTGAATTGATTGACGCCTTCGCGGGCAAGCCTCGCACCTACGGGAATACGCGGTCATCTGTAGGAGCGAGGCTGCCCGCGAAGAGGCCGGAACATACAAAACACCTTCCGGATCTGTCACCCCAACCCATCCCGAAACTGCCCCGGCGTCATCCCGGTCCAGCGTTTGAATGCGCGGCTGAAGCTGCTGGTGTCGGCGAACCCCAACAGATAACTGATTTCGCCTAATGAACACAGCGGGTCACGCAGATGCAGCAGCGCCAGGTTCTCCCGGCTTTCGTTGAGTAGCGTATCGAAGCGACAACCTTCGTCCGCCAGGTGCCGTTGCAGGCTGCGTAAACTCAAGTGCAGCGCCTGGGCGATGCGATCGGCCGACGGTTCGCCTTCGGGTAATTGCTCTTCAATGGCATCGCGAACCTTGCGCTCCCAGGTCAGGGGTTTGAGTTGCGCCAGGGTGCGTTTAAGCACGGTTTCGTTGTGCTCGGCGAGTTCCGGGTTGGCGTCGTCCAGATGGCTGTCGAAATCCGGCAGAGCGAACTCCAGTCTGTCTTCATCGGCGTTGAAATACACCGGCGAGCGGAACACTTTGTGCCATTGATGCGGGTCGGCAGGTTCCGGACGGCGCAGGTAAACCGCCAGCGGGGCGTAGTCACGGCCCAGGCGATTGCGGCAAGTGCGCACGTAAATCGCCGCGAAGGCATCAATGGCTTCGAAGGCTGGCGCGGGGTTGCCTTGGGGGATTTTCAGGCGGAAGTAATAGCGATCCTCTGCACGGATCAGCTCCAGATCCAGCGCGTCGCTGACCACTTGGTGATAACGCACGATGCGCTCGAAGACTTCCCGCAGGCTTCCACTGGCCACCAACGCATAACCCAGCGCATGAAAGGTGGTGGGGCTGACAAAACGCGACACCCGCAAACCAATCGCCGGATCGCCACTGACCTGCACCGCGATTTGCCACAGGCGTGTGGTGGCGGACAACGGGTAACGGGCGTTCGGGTCGTCCATCAACTGCGGGTCGAGCCCCGCCTGTTGGCACAGGGCGGTGCTGTCGAGCCCCAGCGCATCGAGCTGCTTGCGCAGGGCGCGGGTCCAGCTGGCGAGGGAAGTCGGTTCTGTCATGTTGATTGGCGCGTCCGGTCAACAGGTTGGCGTTCACGGCTACCGCTCTGCAAAGCATCACAGGGCAGGATGCGAACATCAATAACCAGAGGATGGAAGCATGGACGGTACTTCTGCAAGTCCCCAGCGACTGAATGCAGCACAGCGATCAGCGCATATTCGCGAGGTGGTATTGGCCAAGGGTGTCGAACTGCGTCAGCGCTACCCGATTCTCAATCATCAGGACGCCTTGGGTGCGGGCATTCTGGCCTTCGCGTTGGCCGGGATGATGGGGTCGGCCGTGCTGTACATCACCGGGTACATGGCGTGGTGGGCGTGTCTGTTACTCAACGCGTTTTTCGCCTCGCTGACCCATGAGCTGGAACATGACCTGATCCACAGCATGTATTTCCGTAAACAGCGCATGCCGCACAACCTGATGATGGGCCTGGTGTGGCTGGCGCGACCGAGCACAATCAACCCCTGGATCCGCCGCCATTTGCACCTCAACCATCACAAGGTGTCCGGCACCGAAGCCGACATGGAAGAGCGGGCGATTACCAATGGTGAGCCTTGGGGCATCGCGCGGTTGTTGATGGTCGGCGACAACGTGATGTCAGCGTTCATCCGCATGCTGCGGGCCAAGACCCGGGAGCACAAGCTCAGCATCATCAAACGTTTTCTGAAAGTCTATGCGCCACTGGCGCTGGTGCATTGGGGGGCGTGGTACGTGTTCCTCGGTTTCCATGCCGTCAACGGCATTGCGCATCTGTTGGGTGCGCCTATCGAATGGTCGGCGACTACATTGGCGGTGATGCAAGTGATCGACATCGCTGCCGTGGTGATCATCGGCCCGAACGTGTTGCGCACGTTCTGCCTGCACTTTGTCAGCTCGAACATGCATTACTACGGTGACGTGGAGCCGGGCAATGTGATTCAACAGACTCAGGTGTTGAATCCTTGGTGGATGTGGCCGTTGCAGGCGTTCTGCTTCAACTTCGGCAGCAGCCACGGGATCCATCATTTTGTGGTGAAAGAGCCGTTTTACATCCGGCAGATGACTGTGCCGGTGGCGCATAAAGTGATGCGCGAGATGGGCGTGCGGTTCAATGATTTCGGCACATTCGGGCGGGCGAACCGGTTTGTGCGCAAGGATGGCGTAGTGGCGAGCGAGGCGTGTGGCCGGTCATTATGACTTTTGACTTAGTATCAAGAGAAATAACGGGTGCTTGGATTGGAATAAGTTATGAAGTGTATGCATAGTGCTTATTGCGTTTTTGTAGGAAAATAGCATCTTTTTTGCGTGGACAAAGTCCAAGGGTCGAACCATGCTCAGTGTCGTGAGTTTCCAGGAGGAAACTTGCTCTCATCGGAAGATACTTATTAAACGATAAAGGAATTCGAACCATGTCGAGCATTAATGGTACTTATGTGAACTCCAACTCTGGCGCCCAATTGGTTATTACCGATGGTAATGATTCGAATGGTACCTTCAGTGGCAAGCTGAGCCAGGGCGGTGTGAATTACGATGTCAGTTATGGGCACTACCACTTCCAGAACAGTACCGGGCAACCGACCATCATCACCTTGGCCGCTTTGAATGATGGTACCGGCTACCAGGCCTGGACATTGTTCTCGCCGGACCACAACTATTCCCGACTTCGAGCTGTGGGTTCGCGCAATAACTTTGATGGGGACGTAGTGGGATTGGCCGGTGAATTCGTCAAACAATAAGCCTTGAGTTGTCGACAGGCTGATGAACTGAAAAGTGCATCAGCCTGTTGTTATGAGTACCCTTTAACTGCTTTCGCCGTTAAGTTGCTTTTGATTGCTCGCACCTCGGTTACTCTCGTAAATCTCACGCCATCCAAGAATAATTTCAATGCTTGAAATACATAGCCTTTCGTCTGGCTACAAGCCTTGTAGGGGCGGGGGCTTTGATCTTTATATATTCTATTTGGGTCTATTTATGAATTTAAATATTTCTTTAAGAAATAAGCATCTGGCCTAATAATTCATCTCAAGCCAAAAATCAGATTCCCAAAATGGTCGCGCAGGCATCCGGCGATGCTCGGCCGATGTGCCCATGATCTCAAGGTTCATTGAACCGAAATCTTTTCACGCTAAAACATTTCACGAAGGCATCAATGTGGCAGGCGCGCGGTGGCAGGCGCGCGCCGCGCGTTAACAGATTTTTGATTTCCGGGGCCGTCTCCTTGGCAGGGTGCGGCCCCTTTTTTATTCCGGACAAACACAAAATCCCTTGTGGGGGGGGCAGGCTTGATTGTGTTTCATATTCGATATTAGTATTAATAAATAGCTTCTTATTCCTTAACGGATATAACTCTTCTCCCTATACTCGGTCACGAACAGACACGCAGCAGGAGAGCTCCCCCATGCGCAACGAATCAATTCGCTATCTGATTGTGCCGGGCTGGCAAGGATCGCCGGAAGATCATTGGCAAACCCATTGGCAGAACAGCCTGCCAAACAGTGCGCGGGTGGAGCAGGCCGATTGGTTGACGCCTCGTCGTGAGGACTGGGTCGCGGCACTGGCCGAGGCGATTGCCGCCGACAGTACGCCAGTGATTCTGATCGCCCACAGCCTGGGTTGCATCACCGTCGCGCATTGGGCGGCCACCGCACCTGTGCAGTTTTTGCGTCAGGTACGCGGTGCCTTGCTGGTCGCGCCAGCGGACGTCGAGCGCCCGGCTTGCGCGCCGGCTCTGCGAAACTTTGCACCCATCCCGACTCATTTGCTGCCATTTCCGAGCCAGGTTGTCAGCTCCGACAACGACAGCGCCGTGAGCGCGCCCCGAGCGCTTGAGCTGGCGCGCCAGTGGGGCGCCGAGGCGGGGATTTTATCGGGGGCCGGGCACATCAACGTGAAGTCCGGTCACCAGCGTTGGGAGCAGGGTTTTGCGTATCTCTATCGTCTGCAAAACCGCATGGAACAGCACGCCCTGCGCCGCGCTTGAACCTTGTCCTTTATTGAACGCCCCCGTCTCCCGGCGGTTTTGGGCGGGAGTCTGCCATGAGCTTGCATGAAACCTTCGGTCAGCCGCTGCTGACCTTTCCCGATGCGGAAAAAAGCCCGCTGAGCATTCGCGCCAAGGCGTTGGTATTCGTCGATCCGCGTTCCCGTCAGTTACGCCAGGAGCTGGAACAACTGGCGCCACGTTCGATTTCGGTGTTGATCCGCGGTGAAACCGGTACCGGCAAAGAACTGCTGGCGCGACACATCCATCGCGCCAGTGACCGCGGCGGGTTGTTCGTATCAGTCAATTGCGGAGCAATCAGTCCGACTTACGCCGATGCCGAATTGTTCGGCTATGCCGCCGGCAGTTACAGCGGTTCGGCCAGCAGTCGCGCTGGCTGGTTTGGTTCGGCCAATGGCGGCACTTTGTATCTGGATGAGATCGGCGACCTGCCACTACCCATCCAGATCAAGTTGCTCGCCGCTCTGGAAAACCACGAAGTCACTCGCGTCGGCGCTCAGCATCCAAGCCCGGTGGATGTGCGTCTGGTGGCCGCTACCAGTATCGATCTGGCCCAAGCGGTGGCTGCCGGGAAATTCTATGAGCGACTTTATCACTACCTCAGCGAAGGCCAGCTCGAGCTGCCGGCCTTGCGTGAACGGATGGGCGATATTCTGTCGCTGGCCGAATACTTCCTCGGCATCTACAGCCAACGCCTCGGCCTGCCGGTGCCATTGATCAGCGAAGCCGCGCAGCATCTGCTGGAGCAGCACAGTTGGCCGGGCAATACCCGGGAACTGGAGAATGTCATCCACTTTGCGCTGTTGGTGAGCACCGGCGATGAGATTCTGCCTGAGCATTTGAATCTGCCTGAGACGGCTGTGTCGGTGGCGACGATCGAGCAGCAACTCAAACACATTCTTGGCAACGGTTCTGCCGCCGAGAAAGACGCCTTGAAAAAACTGCTCAAAGACGCCGGGCTTCTGTAGGAGCAAGCTTGCTCGCGAAGCAGACGACTCGGTCTGCCTGGGAGGACGTCTTCGCGGGCAAGCCTCGCTCCCTACAGGGGGTCGTGCGATCTGTATGAACAAAATGGAATATGAAGGTGAATAAAAGATATTGTTCGGGAATAAAAAATCCCGGTATTGTCCGCGTCACGCCAGCGATAGCACTTGGCTGGCACTTAACAAAAACCACCTGACTGTTTAGCCGTCGTCGATGACGACCGTGATTTTCGATAAGGACACTGCATGAAAAAGGTTCTGTTGTTCACCGCATTGGCGGCTGCCCTGACTTCGGGCCTGGCCTTGGCTGGCGAGAAACTGGTGGTTGCGGCGACCCCGATTCCACATGCCGAGATTCTTGAGCTGATCAAGCCAACCCTCGCCAAAGAAGGCGTGGACCTGGAAATCAAAGTCTTCACCGACTACGTTCAGCCGAACGTGCAGGTCGACCAGAAGCGTCTGGACGCCAACTACTTCCAGACCCTGCCGTACCTGAAAAACTTCAACGAAGGCAAAGGCACCAACCTGGTGACCGTGATCGGTGTACACGTCGAACCGTTCGGCGGCTACTCGAAGAAAGTTAAAAGCCTGGCTGAGCTGAAAGACGGCGCAACCATCGCCATCCCGAACGAAGGCAGCAACAGCGGTCGTGCCCTGATCCTGCTGCAGAAGGCTGGCCTGATCGAGTTGAAAGACCCGAAAAATGCCGTGTCCACTCCCAAAGACATCGCCAAGAACCCGCACAACTTCAAGTTCAAGGAGCTGGAGTCAGCCATGCTGCCGCGTGTGCTGGACCAGGTCGATCTAGGTATGATCAACACCAACTACGCGCTGGATGCGGGTTTGAACCCGGCTAAAGACGCGCTGGTGATCGAAGGTGCCGATTCGCCTTACGTAAACTTCCTGGTGTCTCGTCCAGACAACAAGGACAGCGTCGCCATTCAGAAACTGGCCAAGGCTTTGACCAGCCCGGAAGTGAAGGCATTCATCGCCAAGAAGTACAGCGGCGCGGTACTGCCGGCGTTCTGATTGCCCGCAGTCTCGAACCCCTTTAAGGTTTCAACGCCGACGGCTTTCGATAGCGTCGGCGTTTTTTATGGCGCTTGAAAATCAAAAAATCGCGGGCTTCTGTAGGAGAGCGAAGCTTGCTCGCGAAGCAGGCGACTCGGTCTGCCTGGGAGGACGCCTTCGCGAGCAAGCTTCGCTCCTACAGAGGCTGCGTCTTCAACGCCTTGCGCAACGCCACCAGCAATTTCACGATGTCTTGCGGATCCAGCCGCTGTGGCACGTTTACGTCAGCCATTTTTCTCTTCCTTGGGATGGTTCGGCCGGGGGAGTCTGGCCAAAAGCTGCACGTCCTTGGAGGGGTATTTTGAAAAAAAGATCCTTCCTACAGCGCAAAGGAAAATAGTCGTCTTCCGCTGCCGCCGCAAATCCGCAGGATAGTCTTTTGCGTGATATCAATATGCTTTAACGGTATTTAAATTCATCTTTTTATATCTTTAAAGTCGGTGCCAGCCGGGTGGTTATCCACTGCCCATGGACTGCGCCATCGTCGCTTACCGAGCGGCGTACAGGATGTTCAATGACTTTCGATTACGCGTTTATCCTCAGCACCCTGCCGGCGTTTCTAAAAGCCGTGGGCGTGACGCTGCAGGTCGGCTTTATCGCCATCGGCACGTCGTTGCTGGTGGCGCTGATCAACGCGACGATTCTGGTGTTTCGCATACCCTACCTTCAGCGCTTGGTCGGGCTGTACGTAGAGCTGGCGCGCAACACGCCACTGCTGATTCAGTTGTTCTTCGTCTACTTCGCCTTGCCCGCCCTGGGCATCAGAGTCTCGGGCTTCGCGGCGGCGATCATCACCATGACGTTTCTCGGCGGCGCCTACCTCACCGAAGTGCTTCGTGCCGGCGTGGATGCGGTGCCCCAGGCGCAACTGGAGTCCGGCTGCTCCATCGGTCTGTCTCACGGGCAATTGCTGCGCTACGTGATCCTGCCGCAAGCCGGCATCCTCAGTTTGCCGTCGCTGTTCGCCAATTTCATTTTCTTGCTCAAGGAAACCACCGTGGTCTCGGCGGTGGCGGTGCCGGAAATTCTCTACACCACCAAGAGCTACATCGCGCTCTATTACAAAACCTACGAAATGCTCGCCGTGCTGACGCTGATCTGCGTGCTGCTGTTTTTGCCGTTGTCATTGCTGCTCAGCCGTCTGGAAAGGAGGCTTCAGCATGGCCAGTTCGGGTCTTGAATTGCTCTGGATATCGTTGCCGCAATTGGGCAAGGGCGCTGCGCAAACCCTGTCGATCTCTTTTCTGAGCATCGCCATCAGCACGGTGGGCGGCGTGCTCTACGGCGTATTGCGCACGCTGAATTCTAAATGGCTGAACACGATTCTGCGGGTCTATCTGGAGCTGTTCCGGGCGATCCCGGTGCTGGTCTGGCTGTACTTACTGTTCTTCGGCCTGCCGATTTTTTTCGGGCTGAGCATTCCAAGTTTCTGGTGCGCGGTGCTGGTGTTGTCGCTGTGGGGCGCCAGCGAAGTCGGTGAAGTGGTGCGCGGCGCGTTGCACTCGTTGCCGCGCGGGCAGCGTGAGGCCGGGTTGTCGATAGGTTTGGACGGTCCGCAACTCTACGGCTACGTGCTGCTGCCTCAGGCTTTGAAGCGCATGACGCCGCCGACCATCAACGTTTACACGAGGATCATCAAGACCAGCTCCCTGGCGGTGCTGATCGGCGTGGTGGACGTGATCAAAGTCGGCCAACAAATCATCGAACGCACCTACGAATCAGTGCTGATCTACGGCGCGCTGTTCCTGTTTTTCTTTTTCATCTGCTACCCGCTGTCAGCCGCCTCGCGTGTGCTGGAGCGGCGCTGGACGCAAGCATGAGTGCATTGATCGAGTTCAAGGGTTTCAACAAGTTTTTCGGCGAGCAGCAGGTGCTCGACGGCATCGACCTGAAGGTGAAACCGGGCGAAGTGATCGTCATCCTCGGTCCCAGCGGTTGTGGCAAAAGCACTTTGCTGCGCTGCCTCAACGGCCTGGAAGTGGCTCACAGCGGCAGCTTGAATTTTGCCGGGCGCGAGTTGCTGGATAAGGGCACCGACTGGCGCGAAGTGCGTCAGCAGATCGGCATGGTGTTCCAGAGCTACCACCTGTTCCCGCACATGAGCGTGCTCGACAATTTGTTGCTCGGCCCGCTCAAGGTGCAGAAGCGCGAACGCCGTGAAGCCTGCGCTCAGGCCGAAGCTTTGCTGGAGCGCGTGGGCCTTTTGGAAAAACGCGACGCCTTTCCGCGCCAGCTCTCCGGCGGCCAGCAACAACGCATCGCCATCGTCCGTTCACTGTGCATGAACCCCAAGGTCATGCTCTTCGACGAAGTCACCGCCGCCCTCGATCCGGAGATGGTCAAGGAGGTGCTCGAGGTGATTCAGGGCCTGGCCCGCGAAGGCATGACGCTGCTGATCGTCACCCACGAAATGGCCTTCGCTCGCGCCGTGGCCGACCGCATTGTGTTCATGGATGCCGGGCGCATTCTTGAGCAACACCCACCCGAGATTTTCTTTACGAACCCGCAAACCGCACGAGCGCAGCAGTTCCTGGAGAAGTTCTCCTACGTCGCCGCACTACCCAAAACGACTCAAACAAAGGAATTGGAACTGCCATGAAAACTGCCAAGTCTTCTCTGCTGCTACTCCCGCTGTTCGGCCTGGCGCTGCTCGCCGGCTGCAACAAAACCGAAGAACCGACGAAGCCGAAAGTCGCAAGCACCGCACCGGCCGGGTATCTGGAAAAAATCAAAGCCCGGGACAAGCTGATCGTTGGCGTCTTCACCGACAAACCGCCGTTCGGTTTTGTCGATGAGGCCGGGCGCTATGTGGGGTTCGATACCGACATCGGCCGCCAATTCGCCAAGGATCTGTTGGGCGATGAGAACAAAGTGGAGTTCGTTGCAGTGGAGCCGGCGAGCCGGATTCCATTCCTGCAAAGCGACAAGGTTGACCTGATCCTGGCCAACATGACCGTGACACCGGAGCGCAAGGAAGCCGTGGACTTCACCAACCCGAATCTCAAAGTTGCAGTGCAGGCACTGGTGCCGCAGGCGAGTTCGGTGAAGAGCCTCGATGACCTTGCGACCCGCACCACCATCGTGACCACAGGCACCACGGCGGATATCTGGCTGACCAAGAATCATCCGGAGTGGAAACTGCTCAAGTTCGAGAAAAACTCCGAGTCTTTGCAAGCGCTGGCCAATGGTCGCGGCGATGCTTATGCGCAGGACAATCTGGTGCTGTTCAGCTGGGCCAAGCAGAACCCGGGCTACCGCGTGCTCGAGGAAAAACTGGGTGCTGAAGCACCGATCGCACCGGCGGTGAAGAAGGGCAATATCGAACTGCGTGATTGGGTGAATGTGGAGTTGGCGAAGTTGGGCGAGGAGAAGTTTTTGCTCAAGCTGTACGACCAGTATGTGCGTAAAGAACTGAGCGATGACACCAAGCCGGAGAGCGTGATTGTCGAGGGTGGGAAGTGGCAGGGGTGATTCTCTGAGTCATGCGGTGATCTCTCGGCCGTCATCGCGGGCAAGCCCGCTCCCACAGGGTTTGGTGTGGACGCAGTTTCTGTGGTCACTGAAGATCATTGTGGGAGCGGGCTTGCCCGCGATGGCGGTTTATCAGACACCATCTAATCCGGCCAATACCACGCCGGCTCATCCAGCATCCGCTGCCCGACCATCCCGGTCTGGCCGAAATTCTTTTCCAGCACAATGCAATTGCATTCCGGGTCTTGCTGCAACGCCGAGATCAAGCGCCGCGCATGGGACACCACCCACACCTGACACTGCTCGGACGCTCGAATGATCAATCGCGCCAACGCCGGCAACAGGTCTGGATGCAGACTGGTTTCTGGCTCGTTCAACACCATCAACGTCGGCGGTCGAGGGGTCAGCAATGCCGCGACCAGCAGCAGATAGCGCAACGTCCCGTCCGACAACTCGGCGGCGGACAACGGCCGCAACAACCCTTCCTGATAAAACTCGATCGCAAACCGCCCACCTTGCAGCGGTTCGATGTTCAGTCGCGCGCCGGGAAAGGCATCGCTGATAGCCGCCTGCAACGCCTCGGGATCGCCGATTTCAATGATGGTCTGCAAGGCTGCCGCCAAGTCGCGACCGTCGTGGTGCAGCACTGGTGTGCGGGTGCCGAGTTGCGGTTGGCGAACCGGTGCGTCGGCGTCACTGCGAAAGTGATCGTAGAAGCGCCAGCGCCGGATGAACTCGCGTAATTCCAGAACCTCCGGCGAAGAACGCAAGCTGCCGACCTGATCGAACAGGCTGTCGAAATTCGGTGTGTGCTGGGCCAATATATCCCAGCTGCGATTGGCTCGGGCACGGATCATCGGGCCGTCGCGATCCACCAGCAGGCTGGCCGGACGATAAATCGGTCCGGCCCAGACGCATTCACGCTTGATTTGCGGGTCGAGGTTGAAGCGGGACGGAATAGGTGAACTGTGTTCGGGAAGCATGAAGTGGCCGTTGGAATCGGGCAGCCCGAGGCTGATCGAATAGCTGAAATCCTCACCGGCAAATCCCAGCCGCAGTCGTTTGACGCCGTGTCTCACCGTTGCCTCGACTGGGACTTCACCATTGCGCATGCGTCGGGTGATGTTTTCGGGGCCGGCCCAGAACGTCGAATCCAGCCCACCCTCGCGAGCCAGCGCATTGACCACGCCACCCTGAGCGGTTTCCGCCAATAGGCGCAAGGCGCGGTAGAGGTTGGATTTGCCGCTGCCGTTGGGGCCGGTGATCAGGTTCAACCGGCCAAGCGGAATCACCAATTTATTGATCGAGCGGTAATTGGCCACCGCGAGGGTTTTGAGCATGGGTAGCTTCCTGCTGCAGGGTTCGTCATTCTGCCTTATTGTCAGCAACACGGTGATCCCCTGTAGCAGCTGGCGAAGCCTGCGTTCGGCTGCGCAGCAGTCGTCAATCCGGGCTGCACGGTGTGCCTGATGTACTGCGCGCGCTGATTTTACGACTGCTGCGCAGCCGAACGCAGGCTTCGCCAGCTGCTACAAGGATTGTGGCGTGATCGCTTTATTCAAGGCCGTCAGGTGCGCGTTTGGAACCCTGTTCTAAGCTCTCAGTCGTATCGTCACTGGCACATTCGTACAACGCAAAGGAGTTTGCATGGCGGGTCCCGGATTGAAATTAATGGTTGGCCTGAGCCTCATCGCCTTGCTGACCGCCTGTGGCGATAAAAAACCGGTCGAGAAAGACCGCCCGCGAGTCTTCGTGCAAGAGGTCAAGCCATCGGATTACGCCGCCGCGGTGACACTCACCGGTGACGTCCAGGCCCGAGTTCAAACCGAATTGTCGTTCCGCGTGGGTGGCAAAATCATCCAGCGCATGGTCGATGTCGGTGACCGGGTTTCGGCCAAACAAGTGCTGGCCAAACTCGACCCGAAAGACCTGCAAACCACTGTTGACTCGGCCCAGGCTCAAGTCGTTGCCGAACAGGCTCGGGTCAAACAAACCGCCGCCGCCTTCGTTCGCCAACAAAAACTCCTGCCCAAGGGCTACACCAGCCAGAGCGAATACGACTCCGCCCAAGCCGCCTTGCGCAGCAGTCAGAGCGCATTGACCGCTGCTCAGGCGCAATTGGCTAACGCCCGCGATCAACTGAGCTACACCGCGTTGATTGCCGATGCGCCGGGGGTGATTACCGCGCGCCAGGCCGAAGTCGGCCAGGTGGTGCAAGCCACGGTGCCGATTTTCAGCCTGGCCCGGGACGGCGAGCGTGACGCGGTGTTCAATGTTTACGAATCGCTGCTGGCCGAGCCGCCGTCGGATAGATCGATTGTGGTCAGCCTGCTCGACAACCCGAAGATCAAAACCACCGGTACCGTTCGGGAAGTCACGCCGGCGGTGTCCGCGCAGACCGGCACGGTGCAAGTCAAAGTCACCCTTGATAGCCTTCCCGAGGGCATGCAGCTCGGCTCGGTGGTGAGCGCCACTGCCAAGCCAGTCGGTAAAACCGCGGTGGAACTGCCCTGGTCGGCGCTGACCAAAAACGTCAGTGAACCGGCCGTGTGGCTGGTGGACGCCGAGGGCAAGGCGCAGTTGCATACGGTCACGGTCGGTCGTTATCTGACCGGCAAAGTCATTGTCAGCGCCGGCCTCAACGGCGGCGAAAAAGTCGTCACCGCCGGCGGCCAACTGCTGCATCCGGGCGTGCAGGTGGAGATCGTCGAAAACACCTATAAGACGCCAACGACAGGAGCCCAGCCATGAAGCGCCTGTTGCTGTTGTCCGCCGCTGCACTATTGGTCGCTTGCTCCGATGAGGAAGCGCCGCCAGAACCGGTTCGGCCGGTGTTGTCCGTGGAGGTGAAAGCGCTCAATCAAGAAGACCTCGGCCGGTTTGCCGGCAGCATTCAGGCCCGTTACGAAAGCAACGTCGGTTTCCGGGTGCCGGGGCGTATCGCCAGCCGTAACGTCGATGTCGGCGCCGAAGTCGAGAAGGGCGCTTTGCTCGCGACCCTCGACCCCACCGATCAGCAGAACCAGTTGCGCTCCGCTCAAGGTGATCTGGCGCGTGTGCAGGCGCAGCTCATCAATGCCCAGGCCAACGCCCGGCGTCAGCAGGAGCTGTTCAATCGCGGGGTTGGCGCGCAGGCGCAACTGGACATCGCCCAGACCGATTTGAAAACCACCCAGGCCTCCCTCGATCAAGCCAAGGCCGCAGTCGATCAGGCGAAGGATCAACTCAATTACGTCGAGCTGCGCACCGACCACAAAGCCATTGTCACCGCCTGGAACGCCGAAGCCGGGCAAGTGGTGACGGCGGGCCAGCAAGTGGTGACCCTGGCGCAGCCGGACATCAAGGAAGCGGTGATCGATTTGCCCGACACCCTGGTCGATCGATTGCCAACCGATGTGGTATTCCAGGTCGCCTCACAACTGGACCCGAGCATCACCAGCACCGCCATCGTGCGCGAAATCGAACCCCAGGCCCAAAGCGCGACCCGTACCCGTCGGGCTCGTCTGAGCCTGACCGATACGCCGCCGGGCTTTCGCCTCGGCACGGCGATCAGCGTGACCCTCAGCTCCGCGATCAAACCGCGACTCGAACTGCCGGTGAGCGCGCTGCAGGAGGTCGATGGAAAGCTGCGGATCTGGGTCGTTGATCCGCAGACGCAAACCGTTTCCCCACGGGAAGTCAGCCTGATCAGCCGGACCGATGACACGGTGGTCCTGGCCAACGGCGTGAAGTCCGGCGAGCGAGTGGTCAGTGCCGGTGTGCACAGCCTCAAACCGGGGCAGAAAGTGAAAATTGACGAGGACAGCCCGCGATGAAAGGGAGTTTCAACTTATCCGAATGGGCCCTCAAGCATCAGTCGTTTGTCTGGTATTTGATGTTCGTCGCACTGCTGATGGGCGTGTTCTCGTACCTGAACCTGGGGCGCGAAGAAGACCCGTCGTTCACCATCAAAACCATGGTGATTCAGACCCGCTGGCCCGGCGCGACCCAGGAAGAAACCCTCAAGCAGGTCACTGACCGGATCGAGAAAAAACTCGAAGAACTCGACTCGCTCGACTACGTGAAAAGCTACACACGCCCCGGCGAATCGACGGTCTTCGTTAACCTGCTTGACACCACCAGCGCCAAAGACATCCCGCATATCTGGTACCAAGTGCGCAAGAAGATCAACGACATTCGCGGTGACTTCCCGCAAGGCCTGCAAGGGCCGGGTTTCAACGACGAGTTCGGCGACGTGTTCGGTTCGGTGTATGCGTTTACCGCCGACGGCCTGTCGATGCGCCAGTTGCGCGATTACGTGGAGCAGGTGCGTGCCGAAATCCGCGAAGTCCCGGGGTTGGGCAAGGTCGAGATGGTCGGCGAACAGGATGAAGTCCTTTACCTGAACTTCTCCCCCCGCAAACTGGCCGCCCTCGGCATTGATCGGCGCGAGGTGGTGCAGACCCTGCAATCGCAGAATGCCGTGACCCCGGCCGGGGTGATCGAGGCCGGCCCGGAGCGGATTTCGGTGCGGACCTCGGGCCAGTTTGCCTCTGAGAAAGACCTGGCCAACGTCAACCTGAAGCTCAACGATCGCTTCTACCGACTGGCCGACATCGCCAACATCAGCCGTGGCTATGTCGATCCGTCGACTCCGGAGTTTCGCTTCAACGGTCAGCCAGCCATCGGCCTGGCGATCGCCATGAAAAAGGGCGGCAACATTCAGGACTTCGGCAAGGCGCTGCACCTGCGCATGGATGAGCTGACGGCGGACCTGCCGGTGGGCGTCGGTGTACACACCGTTTCCGACCAGGCTGTAGTGGTGGAAGAAGCCGTCGGCGGCTTCACCAGTGCGTTGTTCGAAGCGGTGGTGATCGTGCTGATCGTCAGCTTCATCAGTCTCGGCGTGCGCGCCGGGTTGGTGGTGGCGTGTTCGATTCCGTTGGTGCTGGCGATGGTCTTTCTCTTCATGGAATACAGCGGCATCACCATGCAGCGGATTTCCCTCGGTGCGCTGATCATCGCCCTCGGCCTACTGGTGGACGACGCGATGATCACGGTCGAGATGATGGTCACGCGCCTGGAAATGGGCGAAACCAAAGAGCAGGCGGCGACTTTCGCCTACACCTCGACCGCGTTCCCGATGCTCACCGGCACGTTAGTCACCGTGGCGGGTTTCGTGCCGATCGGTTTGAACGCCAGTTCCGCCGGTGAGTACACCTTCACGCTGTTCGCGGTGATCGCGGTGGCCATGCTGGTGTCGTGGGTCGTCGCGGTGCTGTTCGCCCCGGTACTTGGTGTGCACATTCTGAGCGCCAAGGTGAAGCCTCATGACGCAGAGCCGGGGCGCATCGGGCGGGCGTTCAATGGTGGCCTGCTCTGGGCGATGCGCAATCGCTGGTGGGCCATCGGCATCACCGTGGCGCTGTTTGTGCTCTCGGTGTTTTCCATGCAGTTCGTGCAGAACCAGTTCTTTCCGTCCTCGGACCGCCCGGAAATTCTCGTCGATCTGAACCTGCCGCAAAACGCCTCGATCGCCGAAACCCGCATGGTTGTGAATAAGCTCGAAGCAACGCTCAAAGACGACCCGGACATCCTGCGCTGGAGCACCTACATCGGCGAGGGCGCGATCCGTTTCTACCTGCCCCTCGACCAGCAATTGCAGAACCCGTACTACGCGCAACTGGTGATCGTCAGCAAAGGCAAGTCACGCCCAGCCTTGACTGCTCGCCTGCAAAAACGCCTGCGTGAAGAGTTCGTCGGTGTTGGCAGTTACGTCCAGGCCCTGGAAATGGGCCCGCCGGTGGGACGGCCGATTCAGTACCGGGTCAGCGGCAAAGACATCGATCAGGTGCGCAAACACGCCATCGCCCTGGCCACCGAACTGGATAAGAACTCGCATATTGGCGAAATCATTTACGACTGGAACGAACCGGGCAAAGTCCTGCGCATCGACATCGCCCAGGACAAGGCACGGCAACTTGGGTTGTCGTCGGAAGACGTGGCGAACCTGATGAACAGCATTGTCGTCGGCTCTCCGGTGACGCAGGTCGATGACGATATTTACCTGATCGACGTGGTCGGCCGCGCTGAAGATGCTGAGCGCGGCAGCCCGGAAACCTTGCAGAACTTGCAGATCGTCACTCCTGGCGGCACGTCGATTCCACTGCTGGCATTCGCCACCGTGCGTTATGAACTCGAGCAGCCGCTGGTATGGCGCCGTGATCGCAAACCGACCATCACCATCAAGGCCGCGGTGCGCGACGAGATTCAGCCGACCGACCTGGTGAAACAGCTGCAACCGGACATCGACAAATTCGCCGCCAGTTTGCCGGTGGGCTACAAAGTCGCCACCGGCGGTACCGTGGAGGAAAGCGGCAAGGCCCAAGGGCCGATTGCCAAAGTCGTGCCGTTGATGCTGTTTTTGATGGCGACCTTCCTGATGATCCAGTTGCACAGCGTGCAGAAGCTGTTCCTGGTGGCCAGCGTCGCGCCGCTCGGGCTGATCGGCGTAGTGCTGGCGCTGATCCCGACCGGCACGCCGATGGGCTTCGTGGCGATCCTGGGGATTCTGGCGTTGATCGGCATCATCATCCGCAACTCGGTGATTCTGGTGACCCAGATCGACGCTTTCGAGAACGACGGCTACACGCCGTGGGATGCGGTGGTGCAGGCCACGGAACATCGGCGCCGGCCCATTTTGCTGACAGCGGCGGCAGCGAGCCTGGGGATGATTCCGATTGCCCGCGAAGTGTTCTGGGGACCGATGGCCTACGCGATGATTGGCGGGATCATCATCGCGACGTTGCTCACGCTGCTGTTTTTGCCAGCGCTGTACGTGGCCTGGTACAAGGTTCGCGAGCCGAAGAAAGAGGTGCAGTAAGGCGAGCGCTGCGCGCTCATCGCGGGCAGGCTCGCTCCCACATTGGGTCGCGTCCGCCTGGACAACTCGGTCCCTGTGGGAGCGGGCTTGCCCGCGATGGCGTCCTGTCAGGCTACACCGGCTTACGCCAAACACTCGCCAACCAAGGCTGCTGCTCCCGCGGCAGTCCCGCCGGCCGGTAGTAATGCTCCAGCTCCACAAACCCCGCCTCGGTCAGCAACTCCTGCCACGCGTGAAGATCGTAATAAGCCCCATAACGCGGCCCGTTCCAGCCTTCCTGATTCTCACCCCGCGGATTGGAACTGAATAACACTCCACCCGGCTTCAACGCCTCGCGCAATTGCTTCAACACCCGAGGTAATTCCTGACTCGGGATGTGGAACAGCACCGCATTGGCAAATATCCCGTCAAACCGCTCGGCCGGCAGATCGAGTTTCAGAAAGTCTTGCTGCCAGACTTCGCAACCACTGTCCTCCCGCGCCATCTGCGCAAATTTTTCCGAACCGTCGAGGCCGACGGCGGTATGGCCCATGCGGGTGAAGGTTTTCAGGTCACGGCCAGGGCCGCAGCCAAAGTCGAGAAGGGTGAACGGTGCGCCACCCTGAATATGCCGCAACAGGGCATCGATGTTCTGGCTGACATCGTGATCGCGGGTGCCTTCACGGAAATCCTCGGCCACCGCGTTGTAATGGTCCAGGGTGGTGGAGGTGATCTGCTCCAGATCGTCGGGAGTCTGTTTCATGGTCGGCTGCGCAGGCAATTGGGATTCGCCGAATATACGCCATGACGCCGCGGGCTGCTGCGCAGCCATTCGCGAGCAAGCCTCGCTCCTACAGGGGATCGGTGGTGCCAGAACGACGTAACTTCTGTAGGAGCGAGGCTTGCCCGCGAAGGCAATATCACTGACAACCAATGACTCAGGCCAAACTCAGCTCTGCTTCATCCCCAGACATTCAATGGACCGATCAACCATCGCCTTGGCAATCTCCAGCAAATGCCAGACGGAAAACACCAATGCCCGATCGGCCCCCTTGAGCTGATCACCACACTGATACGCCTTGACCGAGGCGCAGCGCAGTATATCGGCGACGTAGAGCTGGGCGTCTTCGAAGCTCACGTCTTTGCTGACGTTGTAGAAGCGCAATTCATCGGGTGGTGAGGGCTGCTTGCCGGTGAGGTGGAAATCGATTGCACGGTAAAGCGCCGATCGATCCCTGAGCGGGTCTTCAGTGGCGGTTTCGTTAGTGGGGTTTTCGGGAGGTGGATCGGGTACGGATTTTTTCATGTGTTGCTCCTATTGCCACATGGGAGCCATCACTTATCGCCTACTAAACGATTGGGTGGCGGCTGTGCGCAGGTTAGTAGGCCGGTCAATAGGAAAACCGGTGCACCCGAAGATGCCCCACGCACAGCCACCATATTCTGCATGCGGCAAACATTGCCGGACATGAGCATGGAATCGCTATGCGCCTATTGATCCGGGCTACTAAACCCGATCACTGATGAGCAGTGACGAACCGAGACTAGCCACGGAATTTGGCAGGCGCAAGCGAGCGGAATGATCTAGGAAACGTCCTGCGAATGAAAGGGATCTGGCCTGCTGGCGCTCTGATTTTCTTGTGCGAAAACTTCCCCTTCGGCGAGGGGATTGTCTTAATGCCTGTCAGTTAATCCGTAACGCGATCTGTAGCAGCTGGCGAAGCCTGCGTTCGGCTGCGTAGCAGTCGTGAAATCAGAGTTCACGGTGTTTCAGGAAGACTGTGCAAGCAGGATTTACGACTGCTTCGCAGCCGAACGCAGGCTTCGCCAGCTGCTACAAGGTGAGCGTCGCAGCTGCTATCTCGATCAGCGCTTGTTGAGTCCCCGAGCCAACCGATCCCCACCCAACTGAATCACCGCCACCAACACCACCAGCAACACAATCACCGTCAACATGATCTGGCTGTCGAACCGCTGATACCCATACCGGTAAGCGATGTCCCCCAACCCACCGGCACCAATCGCCCCGGCCATGGCTGAGGAGTTGATCATCGTCACCAACGTAATCGTGAACCCACCGACAATCCCCGGCAGCGCCTCAGGCAACAACACATGCCAGACGATATGCCAGCGTCGGCAGCCCATCGCCTGCGCGGCTTCAATCAACCCATGGTCGACCTCGCGCAAACTGACTTCGGCAATACGTGCAAAGAACGGCGTGGCCGCAATGGTCAGCGGCACCACGGCAGCCCAGACGCCATACGTGGTGCCGACGATCAACCGGGTAAACGGAATCAGCGCCACCATCAAAATCAAAAACGGAATTGAACGGAACAGGTTCACGAACGCGCCCAAGGCGCGGTTCAGTGCCGGTGCTTCGTAGATCCCGCCCTTGGCGCTGGTGACCAGAATCACCGCTAACGGAATGCCCGCCAGCAGCGCAATCAACGACGACACACCCACCATCAAAAACGTGTCGATAAAACCCTGAAGCAACCGATCAAACCACATAACCCAGTACCTCCACCTGTTGCGCCCAGTTGCCAGCGCGCTGACGCAATTCCTCGGCGCCGAGGGACGAACTGGTCACCGCCAGCAGCAATTGCCCGAGCGCATGCCCCTGAATCCGTTCCACGCCTCCTTGCAGCAAACGCACGCGGCCACCAAGGGCGCTGAACAGCGCCGCTAGGTCTGGCTCGTCGCTGGCACTGCCGGTGAATTGCAAACGCAGCACCACAGCGCTGTCCGAAGACTGCGGCTGCTCCCGCAAACGGCTTTGCAGCTCTTGCGGCAAGCCGTGTTGCAGCGGCGCGAGCAAGGTCTTGCTGACTTCATGTTGTGGGTTGCCAAAGACTTCCCAGACCGGCCCTTGCTCGACGATTCGCCCGTGTTCCAGCACCACGACCCGATCACAGATATCGCGGATCACCGCCATCTCGTGAGTGATCAGCACGATGGTCAGGCCCAGGCGCCGGTTGATCTCGCGCAACAGGCCGAGGATCGATTGCGTGGTCTCCGGATCCAGCGCCGACGTCGCCTCGTCACACAACAGAATCTCTGGGTCGTGCACCAGCGCTCGGGCGATGCCGACGCGTTGTTTCTGCCCGCCGGAAAGTTGCGCCGGGTAGGCTTTGTGCTTCTCCTGCAGGCCGACCAGTTCCAGCAATTCGCGGACTTTGCGCTCGCGCTGCTCCTTGGGCACACCGGCGACTTTCAGCGGCAATTCGACGTTCTGCCAAACCGTCTTGGCCGACATCAGGTTGAAGTGCTGGAAGATCATGCCGATCCGTCGCCGCAATGCCACCAAGCTGTCTTCATCGAACTCGCCAATATCCACCTGATCGATCAGCACCCGCCCGCTGCTCGGTTGTTCGAGACGGTTGATGGTGCGGATCAGCGACGACTTGCCCGCGCCGCTGCGACCGATGATGCCGAACACTTCGCCGTGCTGGATCGCCAGGTCGATGCCGTGCAAGGCCGCCACCGGACCTTGCTGGCCGTTGTAGGTTTTACCCAGGCCGATGAAGCGCACGTGGGCGCGATTCAGGTCTGGGTGCAGTTCGGTTTGTGTGGCGTTATGTGGCTCCGGAAGTTCCAGTCGCCGTTGGATCGCGGCCGTCATACTCAGCTTTCCCAGCCGGCTTGATAGAGCTTGCCGTGGGCTTTATCCAGTGCTGCGCGAACGGCTGGCGAATGCTGGTAGATGTCGACGAATTTGATCAAACGTGGGTCGGTTTTGCTTTTCGGCTGGATCACGAACTGGATCACGTATTCCTTGTGATCGAGGCCGTCGAACAGCAGGGCGGAGCTGGCATCGAAGGTCTTCGACAGACGGATGTAGGCCGGGTAGCCCTGGACCAGATCGGCGTCGTCGTAGGCGCGCACCAGTTGTACGGCCTCGACCTGAAGGATTTTGATTTTCTTCGGGTTGGCGATGATGTCCTCTTCGGTGGCTTTGTAGCCGACGCCCGGTTTGAGGGTGATCAGCCCGGCCTTGGCCAGCAGTTGCAGGCCGCGACCGCTGTTGATCGGGTCGTTGGCGATGGCCACGCTGGCGCCTTCGGGCAACTCGGCGAAGCTTTTGTATTTTTTCGAGTAGAGGCCGACGTTGTTGATGATGCCCGGGGCGAACGGCACCAGGTCAAAACCAGCGGCGGCCTTGGCGTTTTCCAGGAATGGGATGTGCTGGAAATAGTTCACGTCGATATCGCCCGAGGCGAGGCTGACGTTGGGGGCGATCCAGTCGCTGAACTCCACCAGTTCGACTTTCAGGCCTTGTTTGTTGGCTTCTTCGACGGCGGCTTCCAGGGGGATGGCGAAGGCGGCGGTGGTGCCGACTTTCAATGGCGCGTCGGCGGCGAAGGTGATGGAGCTGAAGAGGCCGAGGGCCAGGGCCAGTGCTTTGACTGGGTGGGAGAGGTAGTTTTTGGTCATGATGGCTATTCCAGTCAGTGCATAAATGTGTGGTGTCGGTTCGGGCCTCATCGCGGGCAAGCCCGCTCCCACAGTGTTCTCGGGTGTTCACACAATCCCTGTGGGAGCGGGCTTGCCCGCGATGCTTTTAGCGGCGAAACGCCGACCCGGTATGTTGCTCGGGCAAATACGCCTCTCCGTGGAACAGCTTTTCCCGCAAGCTTCCCTCGTCATAAGCCGTCTTGTATGACCCACGCCGCTGCAACTCCGGAATCACCAAATCTATGAAATCCACATAGCTTTCCGGCGTAACAATCCGCGTCAGGTTGAAACCATCCAGACCGGTTTCGGCGATCCACGATTCCAGCTCATCGGCCACCTGCTGCGGAGAGCCGACCACGGTGATGTAGCGACCACCGAGGGCGTGTTGTTCCAGCAGTTTGCGGCGGGTCCAGTCGTTGTTTTGCAGGTTTTTGGTGGCGGACTGGATGGCGTTGCTCTTCACGTACTGAATCGGTTCGTCGAGTTCGTACTCGGAAAAATCGATCCCGGTCGACGCCGAAAAATGCGCCACACCGGCCTCAGCGCTGGCGTAGCTCAGGTACTCGGCGTGCTTGGCCCAGGCCAGCTCTTCTGTCTCACCGACGATCACGTTCAAGCCCATGAACATCTTGATGTCCCAGGGATTGCGCCCGGCCTCGACGGCGGTGGCGCGAACCTTGTCCACCTGAACTCGGGTCGCCGGTTTGTTTTGACCACTGATGAACACGCACTCGGCATGGCGACCGGCGAACAGCAAACCGCGATCGGAACTGCCGGCCTGGAACAGCACCGGCGTGCGTTGCGGCGACGGTTCGCAGAGGTGATAACCCTCGACCGAATAGAACTCACCCTTGTGCTCGACCTTGTGCACTTTGCCTGGCTGGGCGTAGATCCGTTGTTCGCGGTCGTTGAGCACCGCGCCGTTTTCCCAACTGCCTTCCCAGAGTTTGTAGAGCACTTGCAGGTATTCATCAGCCTGGTCGTAGCGGCGGTCGTGTTCCACCTGTTCGCTCAGGCCCATGGCCTTGGCGGCGCTGTCGAGGTAGCCGGTGACGATGTTCCAGCCGACCCGACCGCGACTCAGGTGATCGAGCGTCGACATGCGTCGGGCGAACAGATACGGCGGTTCGTAGGTCAGGTTGGCGGTGAGGCCGAAGCCGAGGTTTTTGGTGACGGCGGCCATGGCCGAGACCAGCAGCAGCGGGTCATTGACCGGCAACTGGATCGACTCTTTGAGCGGCACGTCCATCGAGTTTTGATAGACGTCGTACACGCCGACGATGTCGGCGATGAACAGACCGTCGAACAGTCCGCGTTCCAGCAGCTGCGCCAGTTCAGTCCAGTATTCGATGGTCTTGTATTGGGTAGAGTTATCCCGTGGATGCGTCCACAAACCATGGTTGATGTGCCCGATGCAGTTCATGTTGAACGCGTTGAGCAGGATTTTCTTTTTGGCGTCGGCCATCAGATGGTCCCCCGCAACGGCGGGTTTTCATCGTTGAGGTAGTAATTGCCCACCGCGTGATACTTCCAGCGCACCGGGTCATGCAGGGTATGTACCCGAGCGTTGCGCCAGTGGCGATCCAGGCCGTGTTCGACCAGGGTCGCCTGACTGCCCGCCAGTTCGAACAAGGTGCTGCCAGCGGTGAGAGAGATTTCGGTGCTGATGGCCCGGGCTTCGGCGACGGCAATTGAGGCGGCGGCGACGGTCTCGGCATTGGTGTCGGCCTGTGCCTGGTCGAGGAATTCGCCGGAGCGTTCCAGCAAGGCTTCGGTGGCGTGTAGGCGAATAGCCAGGTGGCCGAAACTCTTGATCGTCAGCGGGTCTTCGATGGCTTTGTCGTTGCCGGAATCAATCCACGGCCGGGTCTTGGTGCGCACAAAATGCAGTGCATCTTCGTAAGCGGCGCGGGCGATGCCGGTGTCGATGGCGGCATGGAGAATCTGCGCCAACGGGCCGACGGTGGTCGGGCGCTCGAAAGCGCTTTGAAACGGGATCACATCTTCGGCCGCGACGTAGACATCCTCGAACACCACCGAACCGCTGCCAGTGGTGCGCTGGCCGAAGCCGCTCCAGTCGTCGATCACCGTCAGGCCTTTGCTGTTGCGCGGGACGAAGGCCAGTTGCTGCACACCGTTTTCGTCCACCACTGACGTCGGGATGCGCTGGGCGTAAATCGCACCGGTGGCGTAGAACTTGCGGCCGTTGATGCGGTAACCGTTGCCATCGCGAGTCAGGCTGGTGACGCGATCATGGGCGGTTTTGGTGCCCAGTTCCGCGAGTGCATTGCCGAAGCGCTGGCCGGCCAATACTTCGGCGTAGAGACGTTTTTTCTGCTCATCAGTGCCGTTCACGCGCAGCACTTCGAGGGCGTAGAAATGGTTCTGGGGAATTTGTCCGAGGGAGCCATCGGCCTGGGCGATCAACGCGATGACCTTGGCCAGGGTGACGTTGGAAACCCCTGCGCCGCCGTATTCTTTTGGCACGCTGATGCCCCAAAGACCCGAACGGGAAAACACTTCCAGTTCCGGGAGCGGCAAACGACGTTCGCGGTCGCGCAGGGCGCTGTCGCGTTTGAAATCGTCGGCCAGGTCACTGGCGACGATCAGGGCTTGCTCATCGCTGGTGATGACCGCGACGTGGTGAGAAAGAGTCATGTGTTTCTCCAGAGATCTGGTCAAAAAGGTTCTGGTCGTCAGATCCAGGAATGCCGCGCAGGCAAGGTTCCGTTGAGGTGGTAAGCGCCGACGGCGTGATATTTCCAGCGCACCGGGTCGTGCAGCGTGTGCACCCGGGCGTTGCGCCAGTGGCGGTCGAGGTTGAATTCGGCGAGGGTGGCGCGGCTGCCGGTCAGTTCGAAGAGCTTTTCGCTGGCCAGCAGCGAGATCTCGGTGGTCAGCACTTTGGCTTCAGCCACGGCAATCGAAGCGCGTGCAGCGGACTCGGCGGTGAGCGGCGCGGCGTTGACCTGATCGAGTACTTGCCCGGCCTTGCGCAGCAGCGCTTCGGCGGCGTGCAGTTCGATTTTCAGCTTGCCGATGTCGGCGATCACGTAGAGGTCGTCGCTGGCCCGTTCGACCTTGGCGTCGATCCAGGGCCGTGCACGCGTTTTTACGAACTCGATGGCGTCATCGATGGCGCCTCGGGCGATGCCGGCGTCGATGGCGGCTTGAATCAGCTGCGACACGGCGCCTTGGGTATTCGGGCTGTCGTTGATCTTCCAGTTATCCACCACCAGCTCGGCGTCGACCCGCACGTTGTTGAGCAAAATGGTGCCGCTGGCGGTGGTGCGCTGGCCGAAACCCGACCAGTCATCGACGATGCGCAGGCCCGGGGTGCCACGACGAACGAAGGCCAGCACTTGCTTGCCGTCGTCGTTCAGCGCCTTGACGGCGACCCAGTGGGCGAACAGGGCGCCGGTGGAATAGAACTTCTGCCCGTTGATGACGAAGCCATCGCCGTCGGCGGTGATCCGCGCCTTGAGCTCCAGGGTGTTTTTGGTCCCGCGCTCTGGTCCCGCGTTACCAATTCGCCAGCCTTCGAGCACGCTTTTGAATAGCTGTTTTTTCTGCGGCTCGGTGGCACTGCCGAGTATCAGGTTGAGAATCCCGAACTGGTTCTGCGGGATCTGCCCCAAAGCCGGGTCGGCCGCGGAAATGATCGCGAATACCGAGGCTAAGGTGACGAATGAAACTTGCGGGCCACCGTACTCTCGCGGGATGGCAATGCTGCCCAGGCCACTGCGGGTGAACTGTTCGATTTCCGACCACGGCAGCTTGCGCTGCTGGTCACGTTTGGCTGCTTGCAGGCGGGCGATTTGCGCCAGCTCATGGGCAGCCTTGATGGCTTGTGCGTCGTTGCGTAAGACCTGCGCGGGCAACAACAATGGGGCGATGTCCAGATCACTCTGGACGATTGCATCTGCCAGACTGGACATCAGTGCCGCTCCTTGGCTGCACGCAATGCCCTGGCGATGTGCACTGGGGTGATTGTGTTCCGGACCATACCTACCTCACATCTCATGGAAGCGCCGCGATCGTTGCGGCGAACGAAAACAAGAATGTCCGGTGGTCCGGTTTATATACCATAAACGTGTATAAATAATTTATGAACTAACTTTTAGGAATATGCATAGAAGGGTCGTTACCCTTTAAGCCGCCAAGATCGCAGCCTTCGGCAGCTCCTACAGGGGAATGCGTTCGGCGTAGGAGCTGCCGAAGGCTGCGATCTTTTGAGTCTTGTAGCAGCTGGCGAAGCCTGCGTTCGGCTGCGTAGCAGTCGCAAAATCAAGCGCCGTGATTATTCAGGTTAATCGCGGACTCAGGATTAACGACTGCTGCGCAGCCGAACGCAGCCTCGCAGCCTCGCAGGCTCGACAGCTGCTACAGGGGCTCATCGCTTTCGGGATTCAGCGGCCATGAGCGCTTCTTTCGGTGGCACTTTCAGGTAGGGATTGGCACAGCCGATCTTCAGTGTGCGTGCCGGTGCCCAGCGCGAGTTGTTACCCACGCGGTCGAGGATGCAGTAAGTCACTTCCAGTCGCAGGTCTTCGCCGGCTTCGAGAATGATCGCCGGGGGCACCCAGACCTGAATCGGCTGTCCCACATCGCAAGCCTTGAGCTTGGGCAAATCCATGCGCACATCGCCCCAGCGCAGGGTGATTTCGTCGTCGGCGGCCATGTTCAGGTAAGGCTCGATGGTCAACGGGACACCGCGTTTGACCTGATTCGGATTGACCCCCTGACGACGAATGGTTTCAGGGATGAACACCGGCGCCAGGCTCTGGTTTTCCTCATCGCAAAGAAGCAGGCCGCCCGGGCAATCGAGCTTGATCTGGACGCGTGCCGCCGGTGATACCGCGGCCCCTTGCCCGACCTGCATGACTTTGTAATGGACGCGGGCGGAACCATTGGCAATGAAGCTTTCCGGCACCCGCAGGCTCACCGCTTTACCGCCATGGTCGGGGCCCAGGACACTGGAGGCCACGTAGCAGTTGTTCCAGAACAGTTCGATCAGATCGCCTTCGTCCATTCCGGAATAAGGAGCCACGTCGATCATAAGGTGAGCGGCGGAGGTGATGTTGATGCCGGCCTTGTGGCTTAGCGCCAAGGTCGGGGCTGCAAGTTCAGGTTTGTTCGAAGTGCTTGTCATGGGTTTCTCTCCTTGAAGCTTTGCCGCGAAGTCCATTTCTGAAAGATCGAAAGGCGTGAATCACCAGGCAACAAAACGATTCACTATTTGCGCGCTTAAACAATGATTGAGTGGGATGGCTGTTGCCTGTTGGGGACTAGATAAGAGTGCGCTTGAATAGGTGTCAATAGCGTTGGTTGGTTAAAGGTTAGTTCTTGCGTGATTCAGAAAGCTCCTACGAGGTATGGTTAATAAACCGCATCGCTCTGTCGAATAAAGGCCGATATTTGATGGGTTTTATGCCTCTGAGGCAGCAACCCTTTGAGCTAGGGCAGCAGGGTGTTTTATAAATTTAGGCGATATGAATCTGTTGCAGGACATATATATGTACCGCATGGGGTAACGGGAAGTTATTTATGATGAGGGCGAATCAAGAAAATGCTGAAAGGCGGCTATAGGCTTTTATAAGGCGGGCTTAATGTCACTTCCATCCCTGGAAGTTGACAGTTTCCGAATTAGGCAGCACTAAGTGTTATTAAGAAACTTGCTGAGAAACTGCTTCGTCCGTTCCTCTTTCGGATTGGCAAACAGTGCCTTGGCTTCGCCTTGTTCGACGATCACACCCTTGTCGAAAAACACCACACGGTTGGCCACGTCCCGGGCAAAGCCCATTTCGTGGGTGACGATCACCATGGTGCGTTTCTCCTCGGCCAGGCCGCGGATAGTCGCCAACACTTCGCCCACCAGTTCCGGGTCCAGCGCCGAGGTCGGTTCATCGAACAGGATCACTTCCGGTTCCATCGCCAACGCCCGGGCAATCGCCACACGCTGTTGCTGACCGCCGGAGAGGCGTCGCGGGTAAGCGTCTTCCTTGCCCGCCAGGCCGACCTTGGCCAATAGCTTTTTACCCAGGGCAACGGCTTCGGCACGCGGGATCTTTTTCACCACCAACGGGCCTTCGATCACGTTTTCCAGGGCCGTGCGATGGGGGAACAGGTTGAAGTTCTGGAACACAAAACCCACATGCTGGCGCAAGCGCCGTACCAGGCTCTGCTGCTGGTTCAGGGGGCGGCTGCCATCGATCTCGATGTCGCCGACCTTTATCCGGCCGCTGCTAGGTTCCTCGAGAAAATTCAGGCAGCGCAGGAAGGTGGTCTTGCCCGAGCCGCTGGGGCCGATGATCGCCACCACCTCGCCTTCCTTCACCTGCAGATCGATGCCGTTGAGCACCACCTGACCCTTGAACTGCTTTGTCAGTTTTTCCACGACAATCATTGGGTCAGGACTCCTGGTCGTGCCGATTGACCCGCGCTTCCAACTGGTTCTGCAGGTGCGAGAGTACAGTCGCCAGAACCCAGTAGATCAGCGCAGCGGCAAGATACATGGTGAAAATTTCGAAGGTACGGGCGGTGATCAGCTGCGCTTGGCGGAACAGTTCCGGCACCTGAATGGTGGCTGCTAGGGCGGTGTCCTTGACCAGCGAAATAAAGCTGTTGCCCAAAGGTGGCAGAGCTGTGCGCGCCGCTTGCGGCAGGATGGCCCGGCGCAGGGTTTGCGCGCGGGTCATGCCGATACTGGCGGCGGCTTCCCACTGGCCGCGCTCGATGGAGCTGATCGCGGCACGCAGGATTTCGCAGGCGTAGGCGGCCATGTTCAGCGAGAAGCCGATCAGGGCAGCCGGCAGCGGATCAAGTTCGATACCCAATTGCGGCAAGCCGTAATAGATCACGAACAGTTGCACCAACAACGGCGTGCCGCGAAAGAACGACACGTAGATGCGGGCGATCCAGCTCACCAGTTTGAAGCGCGACAGCCGCATCAACGCCAGGCCGAAGCCCATCAGCAGGCCGAAGAACATTCCGCCCAGGCTCAGGATGACCGTGTAGTACGCGCCCTTGAGCAGAAAGGGCGCGGAGTCCAGCGCGAGTTGGAAAGCTTCTCCCATTATTGAGTGACGTCAGCGCTGAAGTATTTTTCCGAAAGCTTTTTCAGCGTACCGTCGGCACGCAGCTTGTCGATGGCGTTGTTCACCGCGGCCAGCAGCTCAGGCTCGCCTTTGCGCAGGGCAATACCGGCTTCCTGGCGGGAGAACGCTTCGCCTGCGGCGGCAGTGTCCTTGGCTTTCCTGGCATATTCCAGCGCGGCCAGGCGGTCGATCAGGATGGCGTCGATGCGGCCGACGCGCAGGTCCTGGAACTTGGTCGGATCATCTTCGTAGGTGCGGATGTCAGCCTTAGGCACATTCTCTTTCACCCACTGCTCGTAGTTGGTGCCCAGACCTACGCCGACTTTCTTGCCGGCCAGATCGGCGGCGGTCTTGATGGTGTCTTTGTTTTTGGTCAGGGTCAGCGCCTGAATCCCGGAAACGGTGTAAGGCGTGGAGAAGTCGTACTTCTTCTTGCGCTCTTCGGTGATGGTCACCTGGTTGATCACCGCGTCCAGACGCTTGGATTCCAGGGCTGCGAGGATGCCTTCCCATTTGGTCGGCTGCAGTTTGACCTTCACGCCCAGCTCTTTGGCCAAGGCCTCGGAGAACTCGACTTCGAAGCCGCTCAGTTTGCCGGCCTCGTCGACGAAGCTGAACGGTGGATAAGTACCTTCCAGACCGACGTTGATCACGCCTGCGTCCTTGATTTTTTGCAGCTGCTCACCGGCCACTGCCTGCCCGAGCAGGCCGGCGCTCAGCGCCAGGCCCAGCGAACCCACCAGCAGATTTCGACGTAATGCGGAAAAATTCATGACAAGCCCCTGTGTTTTCTTATGGAAGACGCTTAAGGAAAGTTGGCAAATTCGGGATTTGAACGACTGCGATATCCTGCCCTAAAGCAGCTTATGCGTCTTGCTGCAAATTCGCCTGCGGCGTGACTATATGATGTTGTCTTTAGATAGGAAAATACTAAATATTAAGTTTGTTATTCTTTTATGAGATATGCGGGGGTGGAGATCGTTCCCACGCTTTCATGATCGTTCCCACGCTCTGCGTGGGAACGCCTCTAGGGACGCTCCGCGTCCAGTGACGCAGAGCGTCACGGGCTGCATTCCCACGCGGAGCGTAGGAACGATCAGTTAGAGCACCGAGGTATAGGCAAACAACGCCGGCGCGCCACCGGTGTGCAGGAAGATGATCGGGCCGTCATCGAAGCGCTGGCGCCCGATGCCGTCGAGCAATCCGGCCATGGCCTTGCCGGTGTACACCGGATCCAGCAACAACCCTTCCTGACTCGCCAGTAGCTTCAGCGCGGACAATGTTCCGGCATTCGGCTCGCCATAACGCGGACCGAAATATTCGTCCCACAGTTCGATTTTGAAACTCGCCGGCAGGCTCACGCCCAACAGCTCGGCCGTACGCTCGGCGAGGCCCTCAACTTTCGGACGTTGAGCTTCATCGCTACGGGAAACGGTCACGCCGATCACTGGCAAATCCGGCAGTGCTTCGCTCAATGCCAGTGCCAGGCCGCTATGGGTGCCGGCACTGCCGGACGCCAGCACCACCGCGGCGAATTGCAGCCCGGTGTCCTTGATCTGTTCGGCCAGTTCCAGGCCCGCACGGACATAACCCAACGCGCCCAATGCATTCGAGCCACCAATCGGCACCAGATACGGCTTTTTGCCGTTGCTGCGCAAACGCCCGGCCAGCGCTTCCAATTGCTCGTCGGCATTGTCGAGGTTTTCCACCAACTCGACCTTGGCATCGAACAGGTCCAGCAACAGCCGATTGCCGTTGCCGACATAGTTGCTGTCATCAGTGCCGAGTGGATTTTCCAGCAGCGCCACGCAGCCCAGGCCAAGCTTGGCCGCAATGGCAGCCGTCTGGCGCACATGATTGGACTGAATCGCGCCGGCAGTGATCAACGTATCAGCGCCCTGAGCCTGCGCATCGGCGGCCAGGTATTCGAGTTTGCGCAGCTTGTTGCCGCCCAGTGCCAAGGGTGTCAGATCATCGCGTTTGACGTACACATCGCGGCCCAGCCAGGTCGACAGGCGTTCGAGTTTTTCCAGGGGAGTAGGATGACCGAGCAGGTCGAGGCGGTTAAAGCGGGCAAGCTGTTGTTTGATCATGGGTCCGTACTGGCGGAGGAAGATGTCAGGACTATAGGCACGGGTATTTAGTGGAGCAACTGCCAATCGCTTATAGCCGAAAGTATTGAGCACAGCACTATTGGTTCTTAATTCGGCTGCAAGCCGTTGCCGTAAAGTAATCGCGGTTAACGCGGCCAGACAGTCCGGCCGCCCGTGAGGAGTTTTTACTGTGAGCGAGCGTTCCAGCCATTGGCAATTGCAGACCATCGTCAGCCAACTGCGTACGGCGCGCGAGCAGTGGCGTGCACAAAACGGCCGTGCCAGCGGCGAGCAGGGCGGTCGCGAGTTGCCATCTCGAGCGGCCATGGCGGACATTCTCGAAGCCTTATGCGGTGCGCTGTTCCCGATGCGATTGGGGCCGGTGGATTTGCGCGAGGAGAGTGAAGATTTCTACGTTGGTCACACGCTCGATGTCGCGTTGAATGCGTTGCTGGCTCAGGCGCGGCTCGAATTGCGTTATGCCGCGCGCCACAGTGCCCAGGCCGATACTGAAGTCGAGGCCAAAACCATCCAGATCATTCAGGACTTCGCTCTCGCTTTGCCGGGGTTGCGCAGCCTGTTGGATACCGACGTACTGGCGGCCTATCACGGCGACCCGGCGGCTCGCAGTGTCGATGAAGTGTTGCTCTGCTATCCGGGAATCCTGGCGGTGATTCACCATCGCCTGGCCCATCATTTGTATCGCGCCGGCTTGCCGCTGCTGGCGCGGATCAGCGCGGAAATCGCCCACTCTGCCACCGGCATCGACATCCATCCGGGGGCACAGATCGGTCGCAGTTTCTTCATCGATCACGGGACGGGCGTGGTGATCGGCGAGACCGCGATCATTGGCGAGCGCGTGCGGATTTATCAGGCGGTGACTCTGGGCGCCAAACGCTTCCCGTCGGACGAGGACGGACAGTTGCAGAAGGGCCATCCGCGGCATCCGATCGTCGAGGACGATGTGGTGATCTACGCCGGCGCGACGATTCTGGGGCGGATCACCATAGGCAAGGGCTCGACCATCGGCGGCAACGTCTGGCTGACCCGCAGTGTGCCGGCGGGGTGCAACCTGACCCAGGCGAATCTGCAGCATGATGATGGGACGCAGAAATAAGTCCTTCACCTGAGACTGATCGTTCCCACGCTCCCGCGTGGGAATGCCTCAAGGGACGCTCCGCGTTCCAGGGCCGCCGCCGATGCAGTGCCTGGCACCGATGTGACGCAGAGCGTCACGGGGCTGCATTCCCACGCAGAGCGTGGGAACGATCGCGATAACCCTACCTCAAACGCATCCTTGAGCTAGCGTAGGAAAGCGACCGCCGAGCCCCAGGATTAGTCCTTAGCCCCCTATCCATGTTTAACTTGAACGCTCATTCAAGTTAAACCGCCGGTTTGCTGCCCGCTCACAACAGGAGGCTTGCCTTTGCCGAGTCCGTTATTGATTGCCCTGTTTCATCCCCTTGAGGTGCGCCTTTCATGAGTGCACCGTCCACCCCCGCAAGCGGCCAGGTCCGCATGAATCCGCCGGTGTTTTATTTCGCGGCGACCTTTATTTTGTTGTTCGCCGTTGTGGTCATGGCGATACCTGAACAGGCCGGTGCCTGGCTGTTGCAGGCGCAAAACTGGGCGGCCAATACGGTCGGCTGGTACTACATGCTCGCGATGACGCTGTATCTGGTCTTCGTGGTGGTCACCGCCTTGTCTGGCTACGGCAAGATCAAGCTCGGTGCCGACCACGACGAGCCCGAATTCAGCTACCTGTCCTGGGCCGGCATGCTGTTCGCCGCCGGGATCAGCATCACGCTGTTTTTCTTTTGCGTGTCCGAACCGCTGACGCACTTGGCGCAACCACCGCAAGGCGAGGCTGGCACGGCGGATGCGGCGCGTCAGGCGATGCAGATTCTGTTTCTGCACTGGGGCCTGCACGGTTGGGGCGTGTTCGCCTTCGTCGGCATGGCGCTGGCCTATTTTGCCTATCGACATAACCTGCCGCTGGCCCTGCGTTCGGCGCTGTACCCACTGATCGGCAAGCGCATCAACGGCCCGATCGGTTACGCGGTGGACGGCTTCGGCATCATCGCCACAGTGTTCGGCCTCGGCGCCGACATGGGCTTTGGTGTGTTGCACCTCAACTCGGGCCTGGACTACCTGTTCGGCATCGCTCACACCCAGTGGATTCAGGTCGGCCTGATCACGCTGATGATGGGCGCGGCGATCATCGTCGCGGTGTCCGGCGTCGATAAAGGCGTGCGGGTGATGTCCGACATCAACATGCTGCTGGCCTGTGCGCTGCTGCTGTTCGTGTTGTTCGCCGGCCCCACCCAGCACTTGCTCAATACGCTGATCCAGAATATCGGCGACTACCTCGGCGCCTTGCCGATGAAGAGTTTCGACCTCTACGCCTATGACAAACCCAGCGACTGGCTGGGCGGCTGGACGGTGTTCTACTGGGCCTGGTGGATTGCATGGTCGCCGTTCGTGGGCCTGTTCATCGCGCGGATTTCCCGTGGCCGGACCATTCGCGAATTTGTCTTCGGCGTGCTGCTGATCCCGCTCGGTTTCACCCTGGCGTGGATGTCGATCTTCGGCAACAGCGCCATCGACCAGGTCCTCAACCACGGCATGAGTGCGCTCGGCATGTCGGCCATCGACAACCCGTCGATGACCCTGTACCTGTTGCTGGAAACCTATCCGTGGAGCAAAACCGTGATCGCGGTCACGGTGTTCATCAGCTTCGTGTTCTTCGTCACATCCGCCGACTCGGGCACCGTGGTTCTGTCGACATTGTCCGCCAAGGGCGGTAACCCGGATGAAGACGGGCCGAAATGGCTGCGAGTGTTCTGGGGCGCGATGACTGCGCTGGTGACCAGCGCGCTGCTGTTCTCTGGCAGCATCGACGCCTTGAAGTCAGCGGTGGTGCTGACCTCGTTGCCGTTCTCGATGATTTTGCTGCTGATGATGTGGGGGCTGCACAAGGCGTTTTATCTGGAGTCGCAGAAGCAGATCGCGCAACTGCATTCTCTCGCGCCAGTGTCTGGAGCACGACGCGGCGGCTGGCGTCAGCGCTTGAGTCAGGCGGTGCATTTCCCGTCGCGCGATGAGGTCTATCGTTTCCTCGACACCACGGTGCGCCCGGCGATAGAAGAGGTGACGGCAGTGTTCGTCGAGAAGGGCTTGCACGTGGTTGCTCAGCCCGACCCGGCAAATGACAGTGTCAGCCTGGAGATCGGTCATGGCGAGCTGCATCCGTTCATCTATCAGGTACAAATGCGCGGTTACTTCACGCCGTCCTTCGCCCGTGGCGGCATGGGTTCCAAGCAACTCAACAATCGCCGTTACTACCGCGCCGAAGTGCATTTGAGCGAGGGCAGTCAGGACTACGATCTGGTGGGCTACACCAAGGAGCAGGTCATCAACGACATCCTCGATCAATACGAACGGCACATGCAGTTCTTGCACCTGGTGCGTTGATTGAGGAGGGGGGCTGACGTCTGGTCAGGCGTCAGTACTCATCGTCATGAACAACACCAGCGCCGCCACCGGCACGCCGAACACCGCGCTGCCCACCACCAGTTCCGTGCTCAACGGCTGGCCGGCGTTGACCATGCCGACCGCGCCATTGATCAAGGTCAACGCCAGCCACAGCATGACAAAGCTGTAGGCCAGGGTCTGGCGGGGGAAACCGATTTTCTCGCCGATGAGCAACATCAGCGCCAGAAGGACCAGGCCGAAGAAGATGATGATGGTGGTGTGCATGGTGCGTTCCTCTCCTTCAGATTTGTGGTGTCTTTGAGGCCGTCTTCGCGGGCAAGCCTCGCTCCTACAGGGTCGGTCACGGGATTGTGTTCGACCCAAATCTGTAGGAGCGAGGCTTGCCCGCGAAGGCGTCCTCACTGCTCTTCCCGATACATCGAGCATAGTTAAACCAACCCACCATTCACCCGCAGAATTTGCCCATTGACCCAGGCCGAATCCGGCCCCACCAGAAACGACACAACGCGAGCAATATCCTCCGGCTGACCCAAACGCTCCAGTGGAGGCATCTTGGCGAAGTTCTGGATTTGCTACTCACTCTTGCCGTGCAAAAACAGCTCAGTCGTCACCATCTGTGAAACGTTTCAGCATTTTCTCGAGTCCGAGGTTTATCGGCGTTTGTCCAAGCGTATGCTGGGCAACTTGCAAAGCAGTCGATACCACATTCAAGACAGACAAGAGAGGATTCGATGACCTACACCGCTGCCGAAAACCGCTACGATTCCATCCCTTACCGCCGTGTAGGCCGTAGCGGGCTGGTGCTGCCGGCGTTGTCCCTGGGCTTGTGGCACAACTTTGGCGATAGCACGCCAATCGATACCCAGCGTTCGTTGCTGCGCACGGCATTCGATCTGGGCATCAACCATTTCGACCTGGCCAACAACTACGGCCCACCGTACGGCAGTGCCGAGATCAACTTCGGTCGCTTGCTGCGTGAAGACTTCAAGCAGTACCGCGACGAGTTGATCATCTCCAGCAAGGCCGGTTGGGACATGTGGGCCGGTCCTTACGGTCAGGGCGGTGGTTCGCGCAAATACGTGCTGGCCAGCCTCGACCAGAGCCTGCAACGCCTGGGCCTGGATTACGTAGACATCTTCTATTCCCACCGTTTCGACCCGGACACGCCGCTGGAAGAAACCGCCAGCGCACTGGCCACCGCGGTGCAGCAGGGCAAGGCACTGTACATCGGCATCTCGTCATATTCCGGGGTGAAAACCCGTGAAATCGCCGGGTTGCTGAAAGAGTGGAAAGTGCCGCTGCTGATTCATCAACCGGCCTACAACCTGCTGAATCGCTGGGTGGAAAAGGACCTGCTGGACACCACCGATGAACTCGGCACCGGCGTGATCGCCTTCACGCCATTGGCTCAGGGGCTGTTGACCGACAAGTACCTCAACGGCGTGCCAGCGGATGCGCGGGTCAATCGTCCGGGCGGTGGTTCGTTGCAGGCGTCGCACCTTTCCGAAGCCAACATCGCTCATGTGCGGGCGCTCAATGACATCGCCAAGCGCCGTGGACAGAGCCTGGCACAGTTGGCGCTGGCCTGGACCCTGCGCGATTCACGGGTGACCTCGGCGCTGATCGGTGCAAGCCGGCCGGAGCAGATCATCGAGAACGTCGGGGCGTTGAAGAACTTGAGTTTTAGCGTGGAAGAGTTGGCGGAGATTGACCGGTTTGCCCAGGAGGGTGGGGTCAATTTGTGGGAGAAGCCTTCGACGGCGGAGTAAGTGTTCGGCTCCGGATATTCTGGCGCCCGTTCTGGCCCCATCGCGGGCAAGCCCGCTCCCACAAGGTTATCGGTTGACCGCAAAATATTGGTCAATACAAATCCTTGTGGGAGCGGGCTTGCCCGCGATGGGGCCATCAATGTCAGTACAAAAACTGGCTGATTATCGAAAAAACGGCACATCTCCCAACACCGTCGCCCGCTGCATCACTCGCCGCGCCGGGCGGTAATCATCCACCGCGTGATGCTGGGTCACGCGGTTGTCCCAGAACGCGATGTCGTCTTTCTGCCAGCGCCAGCGAATCGTGAACTCCGGCCGTGTGGTGTGGGCGAACAAGAATTTCAGAATCACCTCGCTTTCCGTTTCCGACAGCTCATTGATCTTCGACGTGAACCCTTCATTGACGAACAATGACCGGCGCCCGCTCACCGGATGCGTGCGAATCACCGGGTGTGACAGTGGTGGATTCTTCCTGCGTGCTTCCTCCCACTGAGCCAGGGCTTCAGGGGTGTTGCCATAGCGCTCCAGTGGGAACGAACGGGTGAAATCGTGAGTGGCGGTCAACCCTTCGAGCAGAGTTTTCATCGGTGCGGACAGTGCTTCATACGCCGCAATACCACTGGCCCACAGCGTGTCGCCGCCAAATTCCGGCAGCAACTTGGCGCTGAGCACCGCGCCCATCGCCGGGGTCGGCAGGAAGGTCACGTCGGTGTGCCAGATCGCGTTGTCCCGTACGTCAGTGACGGCGGTGTCGAGGATCAGTACTTCCGGCTGCTCCGGCACGTTCGGGTAGATCGGATGAATGTGCAGGTCGCCGAAATAGGCGGCGAATCGCGCTTGCTGTTGCGGTTCGATCGGCTGGTCGCGGAAGAACAGCACTTGATGCTTGAGCAGTGCCTGCTCGATGGCGTCGCGTTGCTCCAGGTTCAGCGGCTGGCTGATATCGACGCCGCTGATTTGCGCGCCGAGGGCGGAGCTTAAAGGGGCAATGGTCAGGTTGCTCATGGTGTTCTCTTCAATTCTGCGGGCGGTACATGAATTTTGTGAACGACACCGCACCTGTAGGAGCTGCCGAAGGCTGCGATCTTTTGATGTTGTTTTTAGAGAGCAAGATCAAAAGATCGCCGCCTCGTTTCACTCGACAGCTCCTACAGGGTTGATCCAAAAAAAGGGGGTATCAAGGCAGTTGCTCCCACATTCAAATGCTTCAGTGAGCCTGGCCGTGCCATGGCACCAGTTTGCGTTGCAGGGCACGCAACCCCATTTCCATGACGAAGGCGATCAATGCGATCACCAGAATCCCCAGCACCACCACGTCGGTGACCAGGAACTGCGCGGCCGACTGCACCATAAAGCCCAAACCACTGGTGGCGGCGATCAACTCGGCGGCCACCAGCGTCGACCAACCCACACCCAAACCAATTCGCACACCGGTCAAAATATCCGGCAAGGCACTGGGCAAAATCACATGGCGAATCAACTGCGCCCGAGTCGCGCCCAACGACTGCGCGGCGCGCAATTTGGCCGGGTCGACGGTGCGCACGCCAGTGGCGGTGGCAATCGCGATCGGGGCGAAAATCGCCAGGTAGATCAACAAGACTTTCGATAACTCACCGATGCCGCACCAGATCACGATCAGCGGCAGATAAGCCAGCGGCGGAATCGGGCGATAGAACTCGATCAGCGGATCAAGAATGCCGCGAGCGATGCGGTTGTGGCCGATGGCGATGCCGACCGGCACGGCGGTCAGCACGGCGAAACCCAGGCCCAGGCCAATACGGCTGAGGCTCGCGCCCAAATGCTGCCACAAGGTCGAATCCATGTAGCCGGTAGTCACCAGCAGCCAGCCTTTTTGCAGCACGGCGGAGGGTGGCGGCAGGAACAGCGGTTCGATCAAACCAGTGGCGGTGACGGCCCACCAAATTGCAACGAGAGCGACCAGCGTCAGCACGCTGATCCAGCGCGTGTTCAAGCTGCGACGCAGCGGAATTACCGTCGACCCCGACTTCACCGTCGCGGCGGGAATTTCATAGGTGCTCATGCGCGCTCCTGCCGCTGGACGGCACTGCGTTGGGAGAACACTTTGGCGAGCACGTGTTCGCGGGTTTCGATAAAGCGCGGGTCGGATTTGATCGCCCGCGCCGATTCTCCAGCAGCGTAACGCTGACCGAAGTCCAGGCTCAGACGCTCGACGATTTGCCCGGGGTTGGGCGCCAGCAGAATCAGATCCGTGGCGAGGAACACCGCTTCTTCAATGTCATGGGTAATCAGGAACACCGGTTTGGCGGTGCGCTGCCAGACTTGCAGCAACAGCTCCTGCATCTGTTCGCGAGTGAAGGCGTCGAGAGCGCCGAAGGGTTCATCCATCAGCAAAACCCGAGGGTCTGCGGCAAGGGCACGAGCGAGGCCGACACGTTGTTTCTGCCCGCCCGAGAGCTGCCAGATTCGGCGGTTTTCGAAACCGCAAAGGTCCACCAGCGCGAGCATTTCCCGGGCGCGCAGTTCACGTTTTTCCCGGGGAACGCCGGCCAGTTCCAGACCGAAGCCGACGTTGGCCAGCACGTCCTGCCAAGGCAGCAGGGCGTCGTCCTGGAACACCACGCCGCGTTCGGCGCTCGGGCCTTTGACCGGCACGCCGTCAAGGGTGATGCGCCCGGCACTGGGCTCGACGAAGCCGGCAATCAGGTTCAACAGCGAGGTCTTGCCACTGCCGGACGGACCGAGGGCGACCAGTAACTGCCGGGGCCCCAGGCTCAAGGAAATATCCGCCAGCACAGGTTCCGTGCTGCCTGGGTACTGTGCGCAGATGCGCTCCAGCTGAAGCAAAGCCATCGCGGTTAACTCCCGATCAATTGGTGATGTATTTGGCGCTGACGTACGGCGCGTAGTCCGGCAGCACGGCCTCGACCTTGCCTTGTTCCTTGAGGAACACCGCGGTGTCGGTAATGGCCTTGGTGGTCGGCGCGCCGAGGGTGATCACCTGATCAGCCGCGAGCGGGAAGACGTTGCCTTGCAACAGCAATGGAATGTCGCTGGCCTTGGCACCGGAGAGCTTCACCAGTTTGTCGACGTTGCTTTGGTTGGCGAGCCAGGCTTTCGGGTCTTTGCGGTAGTCGGCGTAGGCATCGAGGGTCACTTTGGCAAACGCAGTGACGATTTCCGGGTGCTTCTGGGCGAAATCCTTGCGCACGATCCAGGCATCGAAAGTCGGTGCGCCGAACTTGGCCAGTTCGCCCGAAGTGATCAGCACTTTGCCGTTTTCTTTGGCCACGCCGAGCGCCGGGTCCCACACGTAGGTGGCGTCGATATCACCGCGTTTCCACGCAGCGATGATTGCCGGCGGGGCGAGGTTGAGCACGGTGACTTTCGATGGGTCGATGTTCCAGTGTTTCAGCGCGGCCAGCAGGCTGTAGTGGCCGGTGGAAACGAACGGTACGGCGATTTTCTTGCCGATCAGGTCTTGCGGGGTCTTAATTCCGGAGCCATCGCGAGCGACCAGCGCTTCGGCGGCGCCGATCTGGGTGGCGATGAGGAAGGTTTCTACCGGAACTTTGCGGGTAATTGCCGCCGTCAGGGGACTGGAACCGAGGTAGCCGATTTGCACATCGCCAGAAGCGATGGCGGCAATGATGTCGGCGCCGTTGTCGAATTTGCGCCAGTCGATGTTGGCTTTGGTGGCTTTTTCGTAAGTGCCGTCGGCTTGGGCGACTTTGGCCGGGTCAACGGTGGTCTGGTAGGCGACGGTCACATCTGCCGCCTGAGCCAGGAAACTCGCCGAAGCCAGAAACGCGGCGGCCAGGAGGCGAAGAGGGGAAGTCAGTTTCATCGGGAAGCTCCTTGTCAGGCGACCGAGAGTCGGCGTGAAAAGGAGACTAAATGATATAATAATCCGAAAATAAATAACTTTTTCGAATTACCTTATGAGCGGAAAATTCTAAAGGATCAAAAGATCGCAGCCTGCGGCAGCTCCTACAAAGGTAGCGTGGGAATCTGAAATTGCGTGATGCGGGCAAAAAAATCGCAGCCTCGACACTGTCCCGTAGGAGCTGCCGCAGGCTGCGATGTTTTCACAGACGCCGCTTAATTACTGATCGCCAGAATGCTCGCCTGATAAGCCCCGACAAACACATCGAAATCGCCGACTTCGTTCTGTTCCAGCTCCACCTGCTGAGCCAGCGACGAACGTGCCAGCTCTTCAAATCTAGCCTGTTCTTCGCCCGAAAGCGGCTCGCTACGGAAAAATTCCGCATGCACCTGACTCTGACGCAAGGAGAACTGAGCAAAGCTTTCCTTGTGCTCGGCCATCGCCGCCAACACCTGAGCCGATGGCGTCAGGGATGAGTCATTGACCTTGGCCAGTTGTGCGTCCAGTGCTTTGCTGTGGGCTTCGCCGCCATGGCTTTGATCCAGCAGCGCCGCCAATGGCGCAATCTTTTCCAGCAATTCGCCGGCCCATTCCTTCATGTCTACCGGGTGCCCGTCGCGTTGCAATTGCAGGCCCGGACGACGACCTTCCTTGACCACGCTGAGGAAGTTAGATGTCGCGTTGCCGCAAGACGTACTGGTCAGCAGCGGGCTGTCATTCAGCGCGCAGTACAGCAGGAACGCGTCGAGGAACCGCGACTCGGTGAGGTCGATGCCCATCGGCAGGAACGGGTTGATGTCCAGGCAGCGTACTTCAACGTACTGAATGCCACGGGCCACCAGCGCCTGAATCGGCCGCTCACCGGTGTAGGTCACGCGTTTCGGGCGGATGTTGGAGTAGTACTCGTTTTCGATCTGCAGGATGTTGGTGTTGAGCTGAACCCACTCACCGTCCTGGTGCGTACCGATCTCGACGTACGGCGGGTAAGGCGTAGCCACCGCTTTGCGCAGACTGTCGGTGTAGCTGGTCAGATCGTTGTAGCACGGCGTCAAACCGGCCTGGGCGTTGCTCTGGTAACCCAGATCGCTCATGCGCAGGCTGGTGGCGTACGGCAGGTACAAGGTGTCCGGGTCCAGCTGTTCCAGTTGATGCGAGCGACCGCGCAGGAAACCGGCGTCCAGCGCCGGCGAGGCGCCGAACAAGTACATCAGCAGCCAGCTGTAGCGACGGAAGTTGCGGATCAGCGCGATGTAGGCCGACGACTGATAATCGCGATCGGTGCCGACAAAGCCTTCGGCCTCTTTAAGCAGCGGCCAGAGCTTTTCCGGCAGGGAAAAGTTGTAGTGAATCCCGGCGATGCACTGCATGGTCTTGCCATAACGCAGGGCCAGGCCCTTGCGATAGACGTACTTGAGCTGACCGATGTTGGAGGTGCCGTAATAAGCGATCGGGATGTCTTCCTCGGCCGGCAACGGGCACGGCATCGATGGACTCCACAGGTACTCGCTACCGAGCTTGCTGTAGGCAAACCGATGGATCTTATCGAGGCTCGCCAAGGTATCCGCCGGGTCTGGCAGGGCCGGCGTGATGAATTCCAGCAGCGACTCGGAATAGTCGGTGGTGATTTGTTCGTTGGTCAGCGCGGAACCCAATGCTTCGGGGTGCGGCGTTTGCGCCAGGCGCCCTTCGCCTGTCACGCGCAGGCATTCACGTTCGATGCCGTGAAGGCACTGTTCGAGCAGAGAGAGGTTAGCGCGCTCGCCAAGCAGAGCCAGGCGGCGGTTGAGAAGTTCGCTCAAGTTGGATTCCTTCACGCGTCAGTCGCCCCAATATGGGGGTGGGCAAGACGGTCTACAAGGGTGAAGTTAAAACTGGCGTTTTCGCCTGGTTTTTTCGAGCCGCACAGGCCTGATGCCGGTCAGTCAGGAATTGCACAATCCCTGTGGGAGCGAGCCTGCTCGCGATGGGGGACTGTCAGTCAACATTTAGGTCGTCTGACACACCGCCATTGCGAGCAGGCTCGCTCCCACAGGTTTTCATTGCGCTGAAATTAACTCAAATTGATGACGAGTAGCTACAGGACAGCGAACGTGCCTTGTGCTTTTGCGACGAGTTTGTCGCCTTGCATCACGTCGGCTTCGACCACCAGCGTGCGGCGGCCCGGGTGGAGCACCCGTGCCGTGCACATCACTTCACCGTCGGCGACGGCGCGGATGTAGTTGATCTTGCACTCGATAGTTGCGCTCTGCTGGTCAAAGCCGTGGGTGCTGGAACAGGCCAGCCCCATGGCAATGTCCACCAGACTGAACAAAGCGCCGCCGTGCAGTTTGCCGCCGCGATTGCGCAGTTCTGGCTCAAGCGCCAGGGCGACTTGCGCCACCCCGGTTTCCAGACTGTGCAAGCGACATCCCAGCAGCTTGAAAAACGCACTTTCGGTCAAGCCGGCCGGGATCTCCATCAGCGTTTTTTCAACTGTTTGGCGTTAGCGAACAGCGAGGCCATGGCGTTGTTGGCCGGGGCTGCTGCCGTGGTTTCCTTGCGCGGTGCGGTGTTCTGGGATTGGCGTGGTGCCGAACCCGGACGTGCGCCACGGGCACCGTCGATCTTCTCGCCCGGGGTGTCGCTCATGCGCATCGACAGGCCAACGCGTTTGCGCGGGATGTCGACTTCCATGACCTTCACCTTGACCACATCACCGGCCTTCACCGCTTCGCGCGGATCCTTGATGAACTTCTCCGACAGCGCGGAAATGTGCACCAAACCGTCCTGATGCACGCCGATGTCGACGAACGCGCCGAAGTTGGTCACGTTGGTCACCACGCCTTCGAGGATCATCCCCAGCTGCAAGTCTTTGAGGTCTTCGACGCCTTCCTGGAACTCGGCGGTCTTGAACTCGGGACGCGGGTCGCGACCGGGTTTTTCCAGCTCTTGCAGGATGTCGGTGACCGTTGGCAGACCGAATGTTTCGTCGGTGTACTTCTTCGGATCGAGGCGTTTGAGGAAGCTCGCGTCGCCGATCAGCGAGCGAATATCGCGGTCGGTTTCAGCGGCAATTCGCTGCACCAACGGATAGGCTTCCGGGTGAACCGCGGACGAATCCAGTGGGTTGTCGCCGTTCATCACGCGCAGGAAGCCCGCCGCCTGTTCGAAGGTTTTCTCACCCAATCGTGCGACTTTCTTCAGCGCCGCGCGGGTTTTGAACGCACCGTGCTCGTCGCGGTGGCTGACGATGTTCTGCGCCAGGGTCGCGTTGAGGCCGGAGATACGGGCCAGCAGCGCCACGGAGGCGGTGTTGACGTCGACGCCCACGGCGTTCACGCAGTCCTCGACCACCGCATCCAGGCCACGCGCCAGTTTCAGCTGCGACACGTCGTGCTGGTACTGGCCGACGCCGATGGATTTCGGATCGATCTTCACCAGCTCAGCCAGCGGATCCTGCAAGCGACGGGCAATCGACACTGCGCCACGGATCGATACGTCGAGGTCCGGGAATTCCTTGGAGGCCAGTTCCGACGCCGAGTACACCGATGCACCCGCCTCGGAGACCATGACTTTGGTCATCTTCATGGCTGGGTATTTTTTGATCAGCTCAGCAGCGAGCTTATCGGTTTCACGGCTGGCGGTGCCGTTGCCGATGGCGATCAAGTCCACCGAATGCTTGGCGCACAGGGCGGCGAGCACGGCGAGGGTCTGGTCCCACTTGTTGTGCGGTACGTGCGGGTAAACCGTGGCGTGATCCAGCAGCTTGCCGGTGGCATCGACCACGGCAACCTTGCAACCGGTGCGCAGACCCGGGTCGAGGCCAAGGGTGGCGCGCGGGCCGGCCGGGGCCGACAGCAGCAAGTCGTGCAGGTTGTGCGCGAACACGTTGATCGCTTCGGTTTCCGCGCCGTCGCGCAGCTCGCCCAGCAGGTCGGTTTCCAGGTGGGTGTAGAGCTTGACCTTCCAGGTCCAGCGCACCACTTCGCCCAGCCATTTGTCGGCGGCACGGTTCTGGTTCTGGATGCCGAATTGCTGGCCGATCATGCCTTCGCACGGGTGCATGGTGCCCGGCAGTTCGTCGCCGACTTTCAATGCAGAGCTGAGAATGCCTTCGTTGCGGCCACGGAAAATCGCCAGCGCGCGGTGCGATGGCATGCTTTTCAGCGGTTCGTCGTGTTCGAAGTAGTCGCGGAACTTGGCGCCTTCCTCTTCCTTGCCGGCGATCACGCGGGCACTGAGGGTGGCTTCCTGCTTGAGATAGTTGCGCAACTTGTCCAGCAGGCCAGCGTCTTCGGCGAAGCGCTCCATGAGGATGTACTTGGCGCCTTCAAGGGCGGCTTTCACATCGGCCACGCCTTTTTCGGCGTCGATGAAGCGCGCGGCTTCGGTTTCCGGGGCCAGCGAGGGGTCGTTGAACAGGCCGTCGGCCAACTCGCCGAGGCCGGCTTCCAGGGCGATCTGGCCCTTGGTGCGGCGCTTCTGCTTGTACGGCAGGTACAAGTCTTCGAGACGGGTCTTGGTGTCGGCGAGTTTGATGTCGCGTTCGAGTTGCGGGGTCAGTTTGCCCTGTTCTTGAATGCTGGCGAGGATGCTGATCCGCCGTTCGTCGAGTTCTCGCAGGTAGCGCAGACGCTCTTCCAGATGACGCAACTGGATGTCATCGAGGCTGCCGGTCACTTCTTTCCGGTAGCGGGCGATGAAGGGAACGGTAGATCCTTCATCTAGTAGCGCGACGGCCGCTTCGACCTGTTGTGGGCGTACACCGAGTTCCTCGGCGATGCGGCTGTTGATGCTGTCCATAAAACCACCTGACAAATTGTGAAAGCAGGCTCGCAGGCGCAGAGATAAGGGCTCGGCGAGTCTGGTTGAGCGGCCTGGCGTGCGCCGCTACCTGAGCCAACAGGCTTCCCGTTGACCCGTGAAATCGAACAATTACTGCCAGCGCCATGAAAAAAAGCGGCTGTTTACAGTAACGATCAGACGTTGCCTGACACAAAAGGCCGCGCATTATAACCAGCGTTTTGTCCATTCGGGGGCATCGCGGGTTGTAGGCACAATGCCCGGTTTTCTGGCGGTGAAGGAAAAATCTGCTAACAATGCACACGGTGCGTATAACGGCAGCTACGCCATAATGCGCGCCGAGATCAAAGGAGCATCCAATGAGCAGCACTGCAAACAATGCTGAAGGCGAAAAAATTCTTATTGTTGACGACGATCCTGGGCTGAGCAGCCTGCTGGAACGCTTTTTCGTCAGCAAGGGCTACCGTGCCCGCGCCGTACCGAACACTGAACAAATGGACCGCCTGCTGGCGCGTGAAGTGTTCAATCTGATCGTCCTCGACCTGATGCTGCCCGGCGAAGACGGCCTGACCGCTTGCCGCCGCCTGCGCACGGCGAACAATCAGATTCCAATCATCATGCTGACCGCCAAGGGCGATGAGCTTAGCCGCATCAAGGGCCTCGAACTAGGCTCCGACGATTACCTGGCCAAGCCGTTCAACCCGGACGAGCTGATGGCGCGGGTCAAGGCCGTTCTGCGTCGTCAGGCAACCCCGGTGCCAGGCGCCCCGGGTAGCGAAGACGAAAGCGTGACCTTCGGTGACTATGAACTGTCCCTGGCCACCCGCGAACTCAAGCGCGGTGACGAAGTGCACATGCTCACCACCGGTGAGTTCGCGGTGCTCAAGGCGTTGGTCATGAACGCGCGTCAGCCACTGACCCGCGACAAACTGATGAACCTGGCCCGTGGCCGCGAATGGGATGCCCTGGAGCGTTCCATCGACGTGCAGATCTCCCGTCTGCGCCGGATGATCGAGCCCGATCCGTCCAAACCACGCTACATCCAGACCGTCTGGGGCGTGGGTTATGTGTTCGTTCCGGATGGCGCCGCCACGAAGTGATTGGTGATTTGTAGGAGCGGGTCTTGCGGGCAAGGGGCCAGATGACCTTTCCCGCAGACCCGCGATCCGCAATATGCGAGCATGCTCGCTCCTGCAAGTGTGTAGCGGTTACTCATGAAAACCCCTGTTTGGTTCCCCCAGAGCTTCTTCTCCCGCACCCTGTGGCTGGTGTTGATCGTCGTCCTGTTCTCCAAGGCGCTGACCCTGGTTTATCTGTTGATGAACGAAGATGTGCTGGTGGATCGCCAATACAGCCACGGCGTCGCCCTGACGCTACGCGCCTATTGGGCTGCCGACGAAGAAAATCGCACTAAAATCGCCGATGCCGCGACCCTGATCCGGGTGGTGGGCGCTGGTGTGCCGGAAGGCGAGCAACACTGGCCCTACAGCGAGATTTATCAACGACAAATGCAGGCCGAACTGGGTGCCGACACCGAAGTGCGATTACGCATGCACTCACCGCCGGCGCTGTGGGTCCGGGCGCCCAGCCTGGGCGATGGCTGGCTGAAAGTGCCGCTGTACCCGCACCCATTGCGCGGCCAGAAAATCTGGAACGTGCTCGGCTGGTTCCTCGCCATTGGCCTGCTGTCCACCGCCTCGGCGTGGATCTTCGTCAGCCAGCTCAATCAACCGCTGAAACGTCTGGTTTATGCCGCGAGACAACTCGGTCAGGGTCGCAGCGTGCGCCTGCCGATCAGCGATACACCGAGCGAGATGACTGAGGTTTATCGCGCCTTCAACCAAATGGCTGAAGACGTTGAACAGGCGGGGCGCGAACGCGAACTGATGCTGGCCGGTGTGTCCCACGACCTGCGCACGCCGCTGACCCGTTTGCGGCTGTCCCTGGAGCTGATGGGCGCCCACAGTGACCTGACGGACGACATGATCCGCGACATCGAAGACATGGACGCGATTCTGGATCAGTTCCTGGCATTCATTCGTGATGGACGTGACGAGTCGGTGGAGGAAGTGGACCTGAGCGAGCTGGTTCGCGAAGTTGCCGCGCCGTACAACCAGAACGAAGAGAAAGTGCACTTGCGCCTGGAACCGATCCAGCCGTTCCCGCTGCGTCGGGTATCGATGAAGCGGCTGTTGAACAACCTGATCGGTAATGCCTTGCATCACGCCGGCAGTGGAGTGGAAGTGGCGGCCTATGTATCCGGGGATACCAGTGCGCCGTATGTGGTACTGAGCGTCATGGACCGTGGCGCGGGAATCGACCCGTCGGAGCTGGAGGCGATCTTCAACCCGTTCACCCGTGGCGATCGGGCCCGGGGTGGAAAGGGAACCGGATTGGGGTTGGCAATCGTGAAGCGGATCGCTTCGATGCATGGCGGGAATGTCGAATTGCGCAACCGCTCCGGCGGGGGGCTGGAAGCGCGGGTGCGGTTGCCGCTGGGGTTGATGTTGCCAAGGGATGCGGTTTAACGGCTGAAAAGATCGCAGCCTCGCTCCGCTCGACAGCTCCTACAGGAGAATGCGATCCCCTGTAGGAGCTGTCGAGCGAAGCGAGGCTGCGATCTTTTCGCTTCAACCTTTCCCTTTGGTCCGAGTCATATTCGGCCCGCCATTTTTCTCCAGATGCTCGATGATGATCCCCGCCACGTTCTTCCCGGTGGTGGTTTCAATCCCTTCCAGCCCCGGCGACGAGTTCACTTCCATCACCAGCGGCCCGTGATTGGAGCGCAGGATATCCACCCCCGCCACCGCCAACCCCATGACCTTCGCTGCACGCAATGCGGTCATGCGTTCTTCCGGCGTGATCTTGATCAGGCTCGCACTGCCGCCGCGATGCAGGTTGGAGCGAAACTCCCCCGGTTTGGCCTGGCGTTTCATCGCCGCGATTACCTTGTCGCCGACGACAAAACACCGAATGTCCGCGCCGCCGGCTTCCTTGATGTATTCCTGAACCATGATGTTCTGCTTCAGGCCCATGAACGCCTCGATCACCGACTCCGCCGCCGTCGCAGTTTCACACAGCACCACACCGATGCCCTGAGTGCCTTCCAGCACCTTGATCACCAGCGGCGCGCCGTTGACCATCTCGATCAAGTCGGGAATGTCATCCGGGGAGTGGGCAAAACCGGTGACCGGCAAACCGATTCCCCGGCGCGACAGCAATTGCAGCGAACGCAGTTTGTCCCGCGAACGGGCGATGGCTACCGATTCGTTGAGCGGAAACACGCCCATCATTTCGAACTGACGCAACACCGCGCAGCCATAAAACGTTACCGATGCGCCGATCCGCGGGATCACTGCATCGAAACCCTCGAGCGGTTTGCCACGGTAGTGGATCTGCGGCTTGTGGCTGGCAATGTTCATGTAGGCGCGCAGGGTGTCGATCACCACCATTTCATGGCCACGCTCCATACCGGCTTCGACCAGACGACGGGTGGAATACAGACGCGGGTTCCGCGACAGCACAGCGATCTTCATGCAACACCTGTGGAGAAGGTAGATACCGGGAACACCGGCTTGTCTTGTACATACTTAATGCCCGGATTGACCACCAACTGGCCGTCGATCAGGGCTTTGGAACCGAGTAACAGGCGATAACGCATGGACTTGCGGCAGGCGAGGGTGAACTCGACCCGCCAGACCCGATCACCGAGGGCCAGGGTGGTGCTGACCACATAGCGCATCTGCGCATGGCCATTAGAGCTTTTAATGGTTTTCCTCGTTACCAGCGGGGCTTCGCAGCGTCGGTGACGCAGCTGCACTACCGTGCCCAGGTGCGCGGTGAAGCGCACCCACTGTTCCCCATCGCGCTCGAACGGCTCGATGTCGGTGGCGTGCAGGCTGGAGGTGCTGGCGCCGGTGTCGATTTTTGCCCGAAGGCCAGCGACTCCCAAATCCGGAAGCGCCACCCACTCGCGCAGACCGATAACGGTCAAATGGTCAAATGTCTTCAAAAGTGCTCAACCGGCAAAAACCGCTCAGACCGCGTGCGGCCGAATTCGCGGTATTCACGCAGAATAATGGGTAAAAGGCGACAGATATCTACTGCCCGGATTTCCATCCCTCAACGTGCGGGGGAATGCCTGCATTCTAATCCACAGTGTGAGGATTCATGGCACGACAGAAACGGTAGTACAGTTCATCGATATTTCAGAATGAGGTCATCCAATGGCACAAAAAAGCGAAGAGGACGACAAGGTCCGTCTCGATAAATGGTTGTGGGCCGCGCGTTTTTATAAAACACGTGCCTTGGCCAAGGCCGCGATTGAGAGTGGCAAGGTGCATTGCCGGGGCGAGCGCTGCAAGCCAGGCAAGGAGCCGAGGGTCGGCGATGAGTTTCAGATTCGCACCGGCTTCGAGGAGCGCACCGTGGTAGTCCAGGCGCTGTCGAGCGTGCGCCGTGGCGCGCCGGAGGCTCAGGCCCTGTATGCCGAAACCGAAGCCAGCATCGCCAAACGCGAAGCGGCTGCGGCCATGCGCAAGGCTGGGTCATTGGGCGTGAGCACCGATGGCAAGCCAAGTAAGAAGCAGCGCCGGGATCTGTTCAAGTTTCGCGGCAACAGCAACGACGAGTAGTGACGGCCGTCGGGCACAGACTTGCAATCGCGCACCTGTGTAGCCATATGGGTGTTCTCGACGCGGCAAAATGAAAACGCCGTTCGTCGAAAACCGAGGTTTGACCTTGCTTGGAACAATCCCGGATTGTTCATAAAATGCCCTTACGGCTGAACTTTGCCCGCCGCAAACGGCGGATGACGCGATTTTTCTTTTTTGTCACCCTTTCAGATACCCAGACCTATGACCAATCTATCGGATAACGACTACACCCAACGCTTCATCTTCGATGACAGCGACACCCGCGGCGAGCTGGTTGGGTTGGAGCGTAGCTATGCCGAAGTCCTCGCCAAACACGCCTATCCGGAGCCAGTCGCGCAACTGCTGGGCGAACTGATGGCGGCGGCAGCGTTACTGGTTGGCACCTTGAAGTTCGATGGCTTGCTGATTCTGCAGGCCCGTTCCGAAGGCCCGGTGCCTTTGCTGATGATCGAATGCTCCAGCGAGCGCGAAATCCGTGGCCTGGCGCGTTACGAAGCCGACCAGATTGCCCCCGATGCGACCCTCGCCGACCTGATGCCCAATGGTGTGCTGGCGCTGACCGTCGACCCGACTCAGGGTCAGCGTTACCAAGGCATCGTCGACCTCGACGGCGAAACCCTGTCGGAGTGCTTCACTAACTACTTCGTCATGTCTCAGCAGGTCGGCACGCGTTTCTGGCTCTACGCCGATGGCCGCCGAGCCCGTGGCCTGTTGCTGCAGCAATTGCCTGCCGACCGTCTGAAAGACGAAGAAGAACGCGCCGCCAGTTGGCAGCACATCACTGCCCTGGCCAGTACCCTGACGGCGGATGAATTGTTGAGCCTGGACAATGAAACCGTGCTCCATCGCCTCTATCATGAAGAACAAGTGCGCCTGTTTGACGTGCAGAACCTGCGCTTCCATTGCAGCTGCTCTCGGGAACGCTCGGGCAATGCGCTGGTCAGTTTGGGTCTGGATGATGCCCAGGCACTGGTCGTCGAACATGGTGGCGCTGTCGAGATCGATTGTCAGTTTTGCAACGAACGCTACCTGTTCGACGCGGCCGATATCACCCAATTGTTTGCGGGTGCCGGGGTCGATACGCCGTCAGATACCCGCCACTAAAACGTTTCAGTGCAGGTAAATTCACTGCTAAGCGCCGGAATAACGCCGTTCTGACGGGAGGGCCCTACACTTTTTGGGCTTTTCTGGCATAATCCGGCCCACTTTTTTCGCGGTAGTAGTGCACGACTTTCTACTACAAAACGTTTGGAGCACTCGGCCACTGGCCGACGGGGAACCTCATGACGCAAGCCAATAACGCCGTGTACACCGATCTGAGTGTTGATGATCTGGTTAAAGAAGCCCTGAATCGCGGTGAAGGCGAGCTTGCCGATACCGGCGCGCTGGTTGTTCGCACCGGTCACCGTACCGGCCGTTCGCCAGTCGATCGTTTCATCGTTGAAGAGCCGACCACCCAGGACGCCATCGCCTGGGGCCCGATCAACCGCAAGTTCCCGGCCGACAAGTTCGATGCCCTGTGGGCTCGCGTCGAGGCCTTCAACAACGCGCAAGAGCATTTCGTTTCCCACGTGCATGTAGGCGCTGCCGAAGAGCACTACCTGGCCGTGAAGATGACCACCCAGACTGCCTGGCAGAACCTGTTCGGTCGTTGCCTGTTCATCAACCCGGCCCAGTACAACCCGGCTGGCCGTGAAGAGTGGCAAGTTCTCAACGTCGCCAACTTCGAATGCGTGCCAGAGCGTGACGGCACCAACTCCGACGGTTGCGTGATCCTCAACTTCGCACAGAAAAAAGTGCTGATCGCCGGCATGCGTTACGCCGGTGAAATGAAGAAAGCCATGTTCTCGGTGCAGAACTTCCTGCTGCCTGCCGCCGATGTGCTGCCAATGCACTGTGCTGCCAACATCGGTGAAGCAGGCGACGTGACCCTGTTTTTCGGCCTGTCCGGCACCGGCAAAACCACCCTGTCCGCCGATGAAAGCCGTTACCTGATCGGTGACGACGAACACGGCTGGGGCGAGGGTGTGGTGTTCAACATCGAAGGCGGTTGCTATGCCAAGTGCATCGACCTGTCCGAGAAGAACGAACCGGTCATCTGGAAAGCCATCAAGCACGGCGCCGTACTGGAAAACGTCGTACTCGACCCGGTCACCAAGAAAGCCGACTACGCCGACGGCAGCCTGACCCAGAACAGCCGCGCCGCCTACCCGCTGGAGCACGTCGAAAAGCGTTCCGAGAAGAACCTCGGCGGCGAGCCAAACGCGGTGATCTTCCTGACCTGCGACCTGACCGGCGTCCTGCCGCCAGTCTCGATCCTCAGCGAAGAACAAGCGGCCTACCACTTCCTGTCCGGCTACACCGCACTGGTGGGCTCGACCGAAATGGGTTCCGGCAGCGGCATCAAATCGACCTTCTCCACCTGCTTCGGCGCACCATTCTTCCCGCGCCCGGCCGGCGTATACGCAGAACTGCTGATCAAACGCATCCGCGGCTTCGGCTCCAAGGTCTACCTGGTCAACACCGGCTGGACCGGCGGCGGCTACGGCGTTGGCAAACGCTTCAACATCCCGACCACTCGTGGCGTAATTGCAGCGATCCAGAGCGGCGCGTTGATCGGTGCTGAGACTGAGCACCTGGACACCATCAACCTGGACGTGCCGTTGGCTGTGCCGGGCGTTGAGACTGGCCTGTTGAACCCGCGTAATACCTGGGCTGACAAGACTGCTTATGATGAGGCTGCGAAGGCGTTGGCTGGGTTGTTTGTTGAGAACTTTAAAAAGTTTGAAGTGAGCGACGCGATCAAGGCTGCTGGGCCGAAGTTATAAGAATCGGTAGTGGTTTGAGGTAAGAGAAAGCCGCCTGAGTAGGGCGGCTTTTTTGTGGGCGCGATTCAGTTCCCTTGAAGCAGAACTGGCAATCTTCCCTGCGTCGTAGTTGGCGCGTTGAGGCTAATTACCCGAAAGCCGAAACGCTGGGGCCATGTTGTCTCTCTCTCTCTTCGAAAGCCCCAAGGCACTGGCCACCGTTGACCATTGGCTGACAGCTTCCTGAAAGTTTTCGATAATTTCGTCTGTGTCCTTACGGCTGACACGGAAGTACTCTGCTACTTCGCGAGCGAGCTCAAGATCCAAGGCGTTGTCTGAATCGGTGATGTTGAGTTTCAATCCATCAGCATGTGGTACCGGGTTCATGTCATAGGCTTCAGACAGGCGCCATCCTCGACCAGGATCAAGGATAAAACCATGATTGCGCAGGTGGTCGTCGGTGTTGGAAACCAGGATGTTGAACACGATACGAGACCACAACTCGCGAAGATCCGCGTAAGTTTCTGAGCCGTGCTTTATGAGCACTTCAGCCAATTCCAGGTAGCTGGCACCTGCCGATGCATCGTCACCGTCGACCCTGTCTGTCATGGTCATGGCTGAGGCGAAGTGCAGTCGACCACCATTTTTTGTTCGGTCGAAGCGCTTAACCATGAAGCAGTGATGATCGCTCGCGAAGCGTTGCGCCACACCATTCGCTACCCGCAGTCCGCAGCTATCTGCCAAGGCATTCACCACCAGTTCCCAACCACCGACGTCATAGTCATCGCGAGTGCTTGGAAATTTAGCGATCCACAAATGACCAGCTTCGTCAGCGACACTGGCCTTAGGCCTGGCTCCGCCCAATGAGCCACCTGGTGCAATCAACATTCTCAGCCATTCGCGTCCATCGGGAGCGGTGTTGTCCTCATCGCGCTCCAAGGCGCGACTTGCCTGCTCCAAGGCGCGTAACTCGACGAAGGGCGGAGCAGCCAACCCATCGCGATCATCCAGAAAATTGCCTTGGTCATTGAGTTTGTAGCGGATCGCCCCGACCCGGTAGCGGTCATGAACACCCAGAAGAAAATCGGACTCGTACAGTTTGGTTCCGTCAGGCGCCAAGCCCTCGCGGATATCTCGCTCCAGCCGGCGCTTCATCAGCAACTGACCCCACCGATCAGGGCTTGAGTCAGCAAATATGCCAAACCGGCTTTGATGTTGACCTGGGTACTGACGACCTTCAAAAAGTCCGATACGGGGATCAAGCGAAATGAAATTTAACGCCGGATCGGCCAGTGCGGCAGAGTCGTACTCAAACTCAAATATGTTTGCGGAGCGGGTTTTCCTTACGTGCAGGAACCCAAGTCGTCTTGGACCGTTCAAGGTTTCCCAGTCGGCATACACAGCGATTAATGTCATTTCTCACCTTCCGTAGGCTTGTTCTTTTTCTTGATCACCAAGCGGGATAACGAGTGGGTGCTGAAAGGGAAATCAGGAAGAGGATTTGATTCGGGACCAGATTTTTCAATGAGTTGATCCCTCTTTTCGTCAACGGGAGGCGGCGTTCGGGTCGCAGCAATGCTTCGTGCACTTCGGCGCTTCTTGACTGAGAGTTTTGCTCCGGGGGTTAACTGAGCATCTTGAAGTTGTCGCCCTAACTCATCCGCTGCGGCGAGCTTGCTCAAGTCCTTTTCCAGCCCCAGCACCTGCATCACCGCCAAATAGGCGCCCATCGTCACTCCCGATCCACCGGACTCTAGAGAGCGCAGTGTCGTCAGCGACATGCCAGCCCTCTCGGCTACTTGTTTGGCTGTCAGCTTTCGGCGCAGTCGAGCGAGTTTCAGTCGCTCGCCAAACTCGGAAAGCAGCTTGGACGCGGCGGGCAAGAGTGGTGCTGTTTTCTTAGCCATATGCCATTATTCCTTCATTTTTAAGCCTAAACTGCCAGAATAATAGCACTTAATGGGTTGGCTGCTTCACGGTCTTACAGGGTTACGGGATCGACCTATCTAGGGTTGCCATTCCTTGTCTATGCAGATGATCGATCATCAAAACTGCCATTATTCCAGTCGAAATATGCCTAAACAGCCAGAATAATGCCACTCATCTTGAGGCTGGCGTTGGTTGCGGCGGGTGGAGTATCGATATGCGCGTTACAGGTCCTCCAATCTTTGTGTCTCCCACCGTTGCACCTTGATCGCTTGGTAAAGCATGCCAATGGTCAGCGGAATTTTGTCGCCGCGTCCTTTCGCCCTGCGTTTGAGGAACACATCAAACCCTTCCGGCTGAAAGTACCGATACGCGTCGTAATCAACGAAGTCGATCCCAAACTGTTCTTCCAGCGCTTCCATCAAATGCCGTGCATCAGCGCCATCACAGCCCAGGTCAAAGTTGATCGAGGTGGTGAGGCTGATGATTTTGCGTTCGGGCAGGCCGAGTTCTTCGTGCAGCAGCTGCATGAGCAGGTGCATGGCGTGGTCATCGGGGAAGTTGGGGGCGAGGTTCATGGTGCATCTTCCGTTGGGTGTATATCGATGAGGATTAAGCCCGACTTTGCGGCGAGTCGGGGTCGTCAATCGGCACTGTGAACTTGGTCAGAGTCAGATCGGTAGCCTTACGAATTTCTTGGACTTGCAACGCATCAACATGGAATTCGCGGGAAGGCTCTCGCTCACCGCGTAAGATTTCGTTCATTTGTTGCATGCTTTCCATTAGCTCATCAGAAAACTTGCTCATGATTATCTCCAGTGTTCGATGACGGCTTTCGGCGCTCGGTATCCCAAGAGCCGAACGCGGAGCGTCCGTAGAGGCATTCCCACGCAGAGCGTGGGAACGATCTTCACTCTGCGTCAGGCCGGTGCTTTCCAATTCATCATGCGTTGTTGGGCGACTTTCAGCAGGTCGCAGCCGTCCTGGGTAAGCAGGTAGAGCGCATGGGTGATGTGGGGAATGTCTTCGATGTCGCCGTGTTTGAAGCAAACGCAGTGCAGGGTTTTGAGGAGATCACTGGAGGCTCGGATTCGCTGGAGGGCGGCTTCGAGGATGTCTTGGGGATTGGCCTCTGTGTCGATGATCAGGAGCGGGGTGTCGGTTAGGTTGGTTTTTAGCGGGCGGTAGCGTTCTGTTGTGAACTGATTCCAGCTATTCATTTTAATTATCTCTGAATGTATCGGAAGAACCGCCAACACCGTGACCAAGCGGTGGAGGCGGACTGTGTTCAGGTTGGTCAAACCGGCAGAGATAACCCGGTACGCCGAGGCGTCCCAAACACAGCCGCCATAAAGCGTGCCGACAAAAAAAGATGTCGGCAGCATACAAGGGCATGCGTCAGTTATCTCTGATTTTCGGGTGACCAAGCCCGAGCCGCTGATTTGGCAGCGACAGTCACGACTATAGATTTGAGCTACGGAGCGGCGATAGTCGACAAGGAGCCTTCTGTTGTAGGAACGGGATGAAGCTTTGATAGGCCGTTGCTACCGATCTGCCGACCGCTTCAACAAGTCACGTTTTTTCGCCATCAGACGCCTGACTTCTTCGTCCGGAATACTCGGTCGAGGATCATCGATGCTGGCCTGTACCTGCTGGATGAACCATGCCTCGTAGGCCGCATTATCGATTTGCGTCTCAGAGTCGTTGTCGCGCGTTTTGTCCGTCATTCAACTTCACCTCTATATCAGTTTTTAGAAATCCCGCGCCCATCACGGAATGCGTTTACCTTGCGCCGCCCACCCGATCAACAAATATGCTGATACGCCGCAACATCCAGCACGCTAGTCGTCAGCCCGGTCGCCGGCGTATAGATCGTGCCTTTCACCGCCGAGAAGTTGACTCCTTTGCTGCCGAGCGAAACAAAGCGTTCGCCTTGATCCAGCTCGGTGAAGTAGGTGTAGGAATATTTGTGCATCAGCCGGTACTTCGCTTCGTTGTCGACCATGGCTTTGCCGAGGTTCTCCAGATCGGCACGGGTTAAGTTCAAAGATTTGTCCAGTTGCACGCCCCAACGCTTGAGGCAAACTTCGGCAAAGTGGCGGACGAACCGGCCTGGTTCGGCCAGGGTTTTCGGGCCGTTGACGCCGTCGGGGGAAGCATTGCCGGCCAGGGTGGCGTGACGGCCGGGTATGGGGTAAATGTGAGTTTTGGTGCCGGTGGCGGTTTGCGGAATAACGCAGCTGAAACCTTTCGAGCGTTCGTCCCGGGCATAGAAACCTACATACTCTTTGACGTTGGCGCCGAGTTTGACTTTGTCATCCTGAAAGTTGCCAATGCCAGGCACCGGATCAATCGCAAAGATATTAACCGGAATGTTTTTAAGCGCGCTGTCCTTGAACATGGCGTTGGCCAGCATGTGGCAACTAATGCCGCCGCGGCTCCAGCCCACCAGGTTGACTTGGGTGGGCATAACACCGTCCTTGCGGAAGGTTTTGATGATCTGTTCTTGCAACGCCTGCTGGGTCACGCTGCGATCACCATAGTTGTATTTGCGCCAGAACCACGAGCCTGCAACTTGCACGTCTTCGATGGGGATCCCTGCCGCTTTGAGGCGGTTATATTCCTCTTCGGTCAGTTGCTCGCGCTGCCAGCTGCACTGGCCTTTGATGATATTCATCGCATGCTGGACGTTTTGCTCCCAGCCTTTGCCGAACAGTGTGCCGCTGAGGCCGTAGTCCTCGGACTTGGTAAAGAGGTCATCGGCTTGCAGGTTACCGCTGCCGGGGCCGTCGACCACGATCCATTCGGCGAACTCCCTGCCGAGATGGTGGGATGCGAGTGTCGACACCAGTTCGCCGTCCCAATAATTTGCATTAGTGTCGTCGAATTTAGTTGAGCCAGTGCCACAGAAAAAAATAGTTAATACAGTCATTTGTGTTGCTCTTGTTTTATGTAAGAGCTGGCACGTTAGTTTGTGTCGTTTGAAGAGTGAAGTGATTAGTTGTTGCTGGTTTTGTAAGATATATTAGTTGCTAGTATTTTACTTGATTCGCTGTTTGGCGACTTCAAGAAGTTCGCAACCATCTTGGGTCAGCAAGTAAAGTGCGTTGACGATGTTGGGAATGTCTTTCACGTCGGCCTGTTTGAAGCACAAGCAATAGAGCGTTTCGAGCAGGTCGCTGGCGGCGCGGATGCGTTGCTGGGCGGCATCAAGAATCTCGTGAGGATTGGCTTCGGTGTCGATGACCAACACGGGGGTATCGCTGTAGCTGGTTTTGAGCGGGCGATAGCGGTCTGTTAACGATTGGAACGTGTTCATCGAGGTCAGTCCTGTGGGAAGTCGTGCAGTCTCGCTGGCAGGCCGACACAGTGTTTTCAGCCGCGTCGAAAACTATAGAGGGCTGCGGCGAGGCATCGCAAGGTGGCGCAAATGGACAGGTTTTGTAGGGGATTTACCGTCGATGTCACCCTTTGCCTACGCTCACCCCGAGTATTTTTTAAGCTTTTCCCTAGAGGTCGATATTCCTACGGGATTGTCAGGCTTAACGCATCAAAGCTCTGTAGGGTGCGCGCCAGAATTTGTAGGACGTTTCGAAGCGTCTGAGTCGAACGATCATCCTCTCGACCTATCCGCTGTATCATCCAGTATCGTTTTGCCCCCGACCTTCTCTCGACTCGCTGCGTTTGCCGGCTAGGCTTTGGGCTTCGCAGCGGTCAACGGAGTGACAGCTTATGCACAACACCCTGGAACAGGTTTTCGGTTATCCACAGTTTCGGCCCGGCCAGGAGGCGGCGGTCAGTGCTGTGCTGGCCGGGCGTTCGGCGGCGGCGATTTTCCCGACCGGTTCGGGCAAGTCTCTTTGCTATCAATTGCCGGCCGTGTTGCTGCCGCACCTGACATTGGTTGTGTCGCCCCTGTTGGCGCTAATGCAGGATCAGTTGGCGTTCTTGCAGCGCCACGGCATAGCGGCGGGCAGTATCGATTCGGCCCAGAGCCGCGATGACGCCAGCGATGTGATGGCCCGGGCAAAGTCCGGGGAATTGAAGATTCTGATGATTTCCGTGGAGCGCCTGAAAAACGAGCGCTTCCGCCATTTTTTGCAGCAAGTGCCCATCTCGCTGCTGGTGGTGGACGAGGCCCACTGTATCTCTGAGTGGGGTCACAACTTCCGCCCCGATTACCTCAAGCTGCCGGACTACCAGCGTCAGTTCAACATCCCTCAGGCCCTGCTGCTGACCGCCACCGCGACACCCAAGGTGATCGCCGACATGGAGGCCAAATTCGCCATCGCGCCCGAGGATGTGGTGACCACCGGATTTTACCGGCCCAACCTCAACCTGTTGGTAGAACCGGTACGCGGCCCGGACAAGCGACGACGCCTTGTCGAGTGGATGAGCCAGCGTCCCGGCCAGCCGAGTATCGTCTACGTCACCTTGCAGAAAACCGCCGAGCACATCGCCGAACATCTGGGGCGGAACGGCATCCAGGCCGAGGCCTATCACGCCGGTTTACCCCATGAGCAACGGGAAGGAATACAGAAACGGTTCATGGGTGGGCAGTCCAATTGCATCGTCGCCACCATTGCGTTCGGCATGGGCATCGACAAGAGCGATATCCGCAACGTGGTGCATTTCGACCTGCCAAAATCCATCGAAAACTACAGCCAGGAAATCGGTCGCGCCGGGCGTGACGGTCAGCCGTCTGATTGCCTGGTGCTGGCCAACCGCGACAGCCTCAACGTGCTGGAGAACTTCGTCTACGGCGATACGCCGGAACGGGACGGCATTCGTTGCGTGCTCGACGAATTACAAGCCGCTGTGCCCGAGGGGCAGTGGGAGTTTCTGCTGGGGCCGCTGGCCGATCAGAGCAACATTCGCCAGTTACCGCTCAAGACCTTGCTGGTACAGCTGGAGCTGCGCGCAATAATCGCACCGCGTTATGCCTATTACGCTGAATACCGCTTCAAGTATTTGCAGGAGCCCGAGGCTTTGCTGGCCCGATTTGAAGGTGAACGAAAGGACTTCGTCTCGGCGATCATCCAGACCTCCAGCCGCGCACGGACGTGGGCCACGGTGAATTTCGATGCGCTATATGAGCAGTATTCCGCCGAGCGCAGTCGGGTGGTCAAGGCGCTGGATTACTTCCAGGAGAAGGGCTGGGTCGAGGTCGAAAGCAAGCAGATGACCGAGGTTTACAGCTTGCTGCAAGCGGACTTTGATTCCCAAACCCTGAGCGCTGAATTGCACGCCTACTTTACCCAACACGAGCGCACTGAGATCGCACGGATTCACGCCATGCTCGATCTGTTCGCTACCGACGAATGCCTCGGTTATCGCCTGGCCGAGTACTTCGGCGACGAAAACGCGCCCCGTCAGTGTGGGCATTGCTCCGTGTGTCACGGTCAGGTGGCGCGATTGCCGGCACCACCGGAATTGCCGGCGCTTGTGGATAAAAATTTCGAGGCGCTGTGTGGTGATTTTATCCACAGGCACGAGCAGCACACGGGGAGTGCTCCATCGGCGGAGCGCGTGACGAGGTTTCTGTGCGGGATCAGCGTGCCGCTGTTTACCAAGCTCAAGGCGCGGTCGATTTCGGGGTTTGCGGCGTTGGAGGATTATCCGTATAGCGACGTGCGCGACTGGGCTCAAGCGCACCTGCCAAGCTGAAACAGGGCCTCTTACAGAGGCCGTTCAAACGTCTTCAGAAGACTCACCGTAAGCATCGGCCAATAGCGCCTGAGCTTCTTGCTCTAGAAAGTCGAAAACATCTTCCTGAATCAATCCTTGGTATTGTTTGCGTCGGCCTTTGGACACGATGCCGTTTTGATCCAGGCACTGCATGACTAGCCTGGACAATAGATTGCCTCGAACGTCGTAGTTTTCGTTTACAACCTTCACAAGAGTATCGAATCGCTGAAGAAAATCGGTTTCCTCTCTCAGCTCCACCTCGAGGGCTCGTTTGGCCATTTCCATCGTGAACGCTACGCAATCAGTGGCATCCCAATAGCGATAGATACTGGGATCGCCGATGAAGTTGAAGCTCATTGTTTCCGCATCGATCCAGCGAACATCCCAAAACTCACGGGCTGGCTTTGAGAAAGACTGTAGTGCTTCCAGATAGTGTTGTTCTTCACGCTTCATAGCGACCGAAACAGGTAGCAAGAGGCCGTTTTCGAGAGCACCGCTTCGGCACAGAGCCAGGTGGATCAAGAAGCGCGAAAGGCGGCCATTGCCATCCATGAAGGGGTGCAGAAAGACGAAGCCAAAAGACGCGATGCCTGCGGCGACCAATGGGTCGAGTTGCTCTGGTGCTCTGTTGGCGAAGGTCATCAACTCTTCCATCAACTCACGGCAGAGCTCGGGGTCTGGCGGCACGTAGGTCACGCCAGCAGCACCGCGAAATGAATTACTCAGGTGGTTTTGTTCGTGTCGGAATGCTGCCGCACGATCAAAGGGGTTGGAAATCGCGCTGTTCTGCAACGCGACGAGATAATCTTCCGTAAGTGGCTGGCGCTCATGTGCCTGGCGGAGCAGTTGCACAAATCGTTGCGCTTTTTGCTCACTGGGGGCTTCCTTCTCGATTGCGAACGAGTTTTCAGTTTCGCTCAGATACGCCCAATTGATCGTCCGATCCATCATCTCTTTTGGAAGGGAGCCAATAAAGGCTTTTGATCGGCCAAGAATGTCATAGTTGAGTAGGGTCTGGATCTCCGCGGTGCGTTCGACTGTTGCGCAATATCGAAGTGTGCCAAGCCCATTGAAGTCGACTCGCCAGCGCGAGTTTCGGACTGATGGCCCGGTTATGTAATTGTCCGGGTCAAATAGAAAAGTAGCGGTGCCGCGAGGGTTGTCGGGATAGTTCAGGTGCTGGTCAGTGAAAAATTCCCAGAGGAAGCAAATTTTGCGCAGGTAAGCGCTACTGGGAGCCTCGGTTATAGCGTCGACCAATATTTGTCCATCAATGCGGGGGAGTGCCTGAGCAAGAATGGCGAGATTGACGCCCTCATGCTTTAGCGCAAACAAGATATGTGCGAGGTAGTCTTCTTGCGCAGGCGCAACGCTCTGCGGGACGGACAATGCACCACCGATTTTCTCCAGGCGGGTGACTGGCTGGGTGAGCGCTGGCCGTTTCACCTCGATAGCTTTTAGATCCAGCGCGTCAATCAAATGGGCATAGCCCACTCTGTTTCCCATCGCAGTTCCCCTATGTGGGTAAGATTTTTTTTACCACACCAAGATTTTTTTTAAAATCATCAAATCAGATAAGAAAATTTTAACCTGATTAAAGTGATTGGCTAGCACCCATTTGGGTCTGGTTCACTCCTTTGTGGTTCTTCCTGAGTTCTGGGTCCCCAAGGTAGCGGTTGTGGGAATAGGCTCCCCGCAATGAATGGCACATCCATCCCCTGAATGTCGCTCATCACAGGAATAAATTTCAAAAAAGCCCCGCGCCTGACTATGGTGAGGACTGTCTTTGGATCGCTAACAAGAGAACAACCATGAGCCAGACACCGTTCGATATTCAGCGCGCCGCCGTGATCGGCGCGGGCACCATGGGTCGTGGCATTGTCATGTGCCTGGCCAACGCCGGGGTGCCGGTGCAATGGGTCGATAACAATCCGCAGATGCTTGAACAAGCGCTGACCAGTGTGGCGGAGACTTACGCCCACAACGTGCGTCAGGGGCGGATCGACCAGGCAGAGGCGGATGCGCGCATTGCGAGGGTGACGGCGGTTGCCGATTACGCGGCTATCCGCGATGTCGATCTGGTCATCGAAGCGGTCTACGAAAACCTCGAGTTGAAACAGGAAATTTTCCGCGAACTCGACGGCCTGATGAAACCTGAAGCGATTCTGGCCAGCAATACTTCGGCGCTGGACATCGACGCGATTGCTGCTGCCACTCGCCGTCCGCAGCAGGTTTTGGGCCTGCATTTCTTCAGCCCGGCGCACATCATGAAATTGCTGGAGATCGTGCGCGGCGCCCAGACGGAACCGGCGGTGCTTGATGCAGCGCTGGAGCTGGGCAAGCGCATGGGCAAGGTCAGCGTGGTGTCGGGCAACTGCCACGGTTTCATCGGCAACCGCATGCTTCATCCATACGTGCTCGAAGCGCGCAAGATGCTGCTGGAAGGCGCTTTGCCTTATCAAGTGGATGCGGCGCTACAAGGTTTTGGTTTCGCCATGGGGCCGTTCCGCATGTACGACGTGGTCGGCATCGATCTGGAGTGGCGCGCTCGGGAACTGGCTGGCAAAGGTCAGGATGCGCCGGAGGTTCAAGTGGACAACCGCTTGTGCGAGCTGGGGCGTTTCGGTCAGAAGAGTGGCGACGGGTATTACCACTACGAACCGGGCAGTCGCCAGGCTGAGCACGATCTGGAAGTCGACGCGCTGGTACTGGAAGTCAGCGAAGGGTTGGGGTTCCAGCGTCGCGAGATCGGCCCTGAAGAGGTTCTGGAGCGTTGTTTGCTGGCGCTGGTCAACGAAGGGGCGAAGATTCTTCAGGAAGGTATTGCGACGTCGGCGCATGACATCGATCTGGTGTACCTCAATGGTTATGGTTTCCCGGCGGACAAGGGCGGGCCGATGGCCTGGGCGGATCAGCAAGGGTTGGAAGATATTCATCTGCGGTTGTTGCAGCTTGAGACCAAGCAAGGCGATCACTGGGCGCCGGCGCGGTTGATTGGTGAACTGGCGGCGCAAGGTAAAGGGTTTGCCGACAAGTGATTTACTGATCGTTCCCACGCTCTGCGTGGGAACGCCTCCATGGACGCTCTGCGTCCGCTCCTGAATGTGCGTCACGGGCTGCATTCCCACGCAGAGCGTGGGAACGATCATGAATCCAACTCCAGGAACCGACTCTGATGTCCAACCCGATGCCCCAACGCACCGATTACCCCCACTTCCAGCCCATCACCACCCGCTGGCATGACAACGACGCCTACGGTCACATCAACAACGTCACCTACTACAGTTTTTTCGACACGGCAGTGAACACCTACCTGATCGAAGTCGGCGGTCTGGATATCCATGACGGCGAGGTGGTGGGATTTGTGGTGAGTTCGGCCTGCGACTACTTTGCCTCCATCGCTTTCCCGGACCGGATCGAAATCGGACTGCGTGTGGGCAAGTTGGGCAATAGCTCGGTGCAATACGAGCTGGCAGTGTTTAAGGCAGATGAAGATGAAGCCTGCGCGGCGGGACGCTTCGTGCATGTGTTCGTGGATCGGACCACGAATCAACCGGTGGCGATTCCTGCCGGATTGCGCGGGGCGTTGGAGCGACTGGCGATCTGAGAGGCAAAAAAAAATCGCAGCCCGAGGGCTGCGATGTTTTGATCTACCGGTAAACGAGGCGATTAAAACTTCAGTCGTCGTCGTGGTAGCGGTGTTTATGTTTATGCTTGCGATGGCCATAGGCATGACCACGACCTGGATGGCCGTCACGGTAGTAGCGACGATCATCACGGCCACGATAGGAACGACGATCATCATCGTCATCGCTCTTGTTGCCCATGTAGTTACCCAGCGCGCCACCGGCGCCGCCGCCTGCTGCGGAGCCGATCAGGCTGCCGGTGGTGCCGCCCATGCTGCGGCCGACCACGTTACCGCCTGCTGCGCCCAACGCACCACCAATGGCTGCTTCGCCACGGCTGCGTTTGTCTGCGCCGACTGCGCTACCACCCGCGCCGCCCAAGGCCGCGCCAATGGTTGAACCTGTACTGCCGCCTAACGATTGACCGACGACCGAGCCAAGAACCCCGCCCAATGCGCCGCCCACACCTGCTTCGGTGGTGCCGCCTGCAGAAGCGAAGCCACTGACCAGGCCAAGGGACAACAAGAGAATCGAGGAGAACTTCATAGAGGAACCTCAAGGGGATGACGGCGCGATCCTGAGGCTGTGTTGTGGTTGTGACAATCGAAATCCGACGAGTAACACGACTTGAGCACAATTCTATAAGTTACTGTTTTTTGGGCGGAACTTAAGTGTTTTTCGCCGGTCTTTAACTACTTCGCAAAGGCCGTTTCTATACAGAAACGGCCTTTTTTGTGGGCGTTTGGAAAGTGTTCGAAGGGTGTCGATAGTGCATTGCCAAGTCGAATGTCTTCGCGGGCAAGCCTCGCTCCTACAGAGTTTTAGAGTCGTCCACTGACTCCGTGAACGACACAATTCTGTAGGAGCGAGGCTTGCCCGCGAAGAGGCCAGACCTGCCGCCGCGTTAAGCCGACTTGGCCATGATCAACCCAGTCTCACTCGCCGCCTCCAGCCGAATCGCCACAAACTTCGACGTCGGCGTATGGCTGCCATCCCCGGTGCTTTCCAGCGGCACCAGCGGGTTCACTTCCGGATAGTAAGCGGCCGCTTGCCCGGCAGGAATATCAAACGCCAGCAGCGTGAAGCCCTTCACCCGCCGCTCACGGCTATCATCCCAGATCGAAACGATGTCAGCCTTCTGCCCTGGTTTGAAGCCCAGGCGAATGATGTCGGCCTCATTGACGAACAACACATCCCGTTGACCTTTTACCCCGCGATAACGGTCATCAAGACCATAAATCGTGGTGTTGTACTGATCGTGTGAACGCATCGACTGCATGATCAGGTCCGGCAGCACGCCGGTGGCGCGGGTACGTTCGTGCACCAAGTCTTTGGGCAGCATGTTCGCACGGAAGTTGGCCCGACCCGATGGGGTATTCCAGCGACGTGCGCGGGCACTGTTACCCAGGTGAAAACCACCCGGGTTCAGGATTTTCTCGTTGAAGTCCCGGAAGCCCGGGATCGTGTCGGCGATCAGGTCGCGGATGCGGCTGTAATCGGCCACCAGCCAGTTCCAGTCCACCGGTTTGCTGCCCAGGGTCGCGGCGGCGATACCGGCGATGATTGCAGGCTCCGAGCGCATCTGGTTCGACAGCGGCTGCAGTTGACCGTTGGAAGCGTGGACCATGCTGAACGAGTCTTCCACGGTCACCGCTTGGGCGCCTTCGGTCTGGATATCGATGTCGGTACGGCCCAGGCACGGCAGGATCAGCGCATCTTTACCATGGGCCAAATGGCTGCGGTTGAGCTTGGTGCTGATCTGCACGGTCAGGTCGCAGTTGCTCAAGGCCTGGAAGGTCCGTGGGCTGTCCGGGGTGGCTTGGGCGAAGTTGCCGCCCAGGCCGATGAAGACTTTGGAGCGGCCGTCGGCCATGGCATGAATCGCCTCGACCACGTTGTGGCCGTTTTCACGCGGCACCTTGAATTGGAAGCGGCGCTCCAGAGAATCGAGGAACGCCACCGGCGGACGTTCGTTGATGCCCATCGTCCGGTCGCCCTGCACATTGCTATGGCCACGCACTGGGCACAGACCGGCACCCGGCCGTCCGATGTTGCCACGCAGCAGCATCAGGTTGGCGATTTCCTGGATGGTCGGCACCGAATGACGATGCTGGGTAATGCCCATGGCCCAGCACATGATCACGTTTTTGCCTTTGGCGTACATGCGCGCTGCTTGCTCGATTTCCACCAGCGTTAGGCCGGACTGCTCGACGATCTGCTCCCATGGGGTGTCGTCGATGACGCCCATGTATTCCAGCACGTTGACGGCATGTTCATTGAGGAAGTCGTGATCGAACACCGCCGGTGCACCAGCGTTCTGCGCGTCGCGTTCCCATTGCAGCAAAAATTTCGCCATGCCGCGCAGCACCGCCATGTCGCCGCCCAGCGCAGGACGGAAGTACGCGGTATTGGTCGGCTTATCGCCGTTGGTGAGCATTTCCAGTGGGTGCTGTGGATGCTGGAAGCGTTCCAGGCCGCGTTCTTTCAGCGGGTTGACGCACACCACCTGAGCGCCGCGTTTCACCGCTTCGCGCAGGGGTTCGAGCATCCGCGGATGGTTGGTTCCGGGGTTCTGGCCCCAGACGAAAATCGCATCGGCGTGTTCGAAATCATCGAAGGTCACGGTGCCTTTGCCGATGCCGACACTTTGCGCCATGGCCACACCGCTGGCCTCGTGGCACATGTTCGAGCAATCGGGGAAGTTGTTGGTGCCGTAGGCACGCACGAACAGCTGATAGAGGTACGCCGCTTCGTTGCTGGCGCGGCCCGAAGTGTAGAACTCGGCTTGATCCGGGCTCGACAGGCCCTGCAAATGTTTACCGATCAGCGCGAAGGCGTCATCCCAGCTGATGGGTTGGTAACGATCGGTCTCGGCGTTGTAGCTCATCGGCTCGGTCAGTCGGCCCTGATACTCAAGCCAGTAGTCGCTCTGTTCCAACAGCGAGGTGACGCTATGTTTGGCAAAGAATGCAGCGTCGACACGCCGTTTGGTCGCTTCCCAGTTCACCGCTTTGGCGCCGTTCTCGCAGAACATCACCATGCCTTTTTCCGGAGAATCGCCCCAAGCGCAACCTGGGCAGTCGAAGCCGCCATTCTGGTTGGTCTTGAGCATTATGCGCAGGTTTTTCAGCGCGTTATCGCTGGTCAACCAGGCCTGGGCGACGCTGATCAGCGCGCCCCAGCCACCGGCTGGGCCTTTGTAGGGCTTGTAGCGGGGGACGGGTTTCTGGTCGGCTTGACGGTGTTGACTCACGCTTGATTCTCCAACGCTGGGCTGTAGACCCGCGGTGCACTTTTCTGCGGCAGGTGGATGAGATTGAGGTTGTGACGACGGGCCCATTGCACGGCAAGGCCTGTGGGCGACGACAGGCTGACCAGGGTCTGGATGCCGGCGCGTAAAACTTTCTGGATCAATTCGAGACTGCAACGACTGGTGACAATCGCCAGGCCGCCGGTGGTCGGGATCTTCTGGCGGATCAACCCGCCGATCAGCTTGTCGAGGGCGTTGTGCCGGCCGATGTCTTCACGGCCCAGCAGCAATTCACCGTTGCCATTCATGAACACCGCCGCATGCACCGCGCCGCAATGCTGGCCCAGCGGCTGAAACTCGCCGATGCGCTGGCGCAGGCCGTCCAGCCATTCGGCCGGGGGCAGTGGGGCGCCGGGCAGGACTTTGAGGTCGGGCAGCGCTTGCTCCACCGCTTCCACGCCGCAGAGGCCACAACCGCTGGTGCCGGCCAGTTGCCGGCGCTGCTGCTTGAGGTTCCAGAAGGCGCGGTTGGCGATGGTCACTTGCGCGTATTGCGCCGAACCTGTGCCACTCAGTTGCAAGTCGTAGATATCTGAAGCGTCTTCGATGATGCCGCTGCCGAGGCTGAAGCCGACGATGAAGTCTTCAAGATCCGTTGGCGTCACCAACATGACCGCCTGGCTGATGCCGTTATAGGCAATCGCCAACGCGACTTCTTCGGCCAGCGCGGTGCTGGCCGATTCGGTGTATTCAAGGTTGCAGTAGCAGTATGTCTGGCTTGCGGCGGTCGCGGGCGTTTCAACAGCAGGCGCCGCGCGGGCAGGGCGCTTGGCGTTCATTAGGCATCACCGACGGTTGGGTCAGCTTTAAGCCTAGGCGCGTCAACATGTCGCGTCTAATTGCTATTACTGATCTGCCGATAGATGACGTCGATCAAGAGCCTGTCATTGATTGCTGATAGATCGCGAAACACGCTTCTGCAAGCGCCGAACGCGGAGCGCTGCGGCGCATGATCAGCCCTAGCCGGGCGAGGGTCTGGGCGCTTTCGATGGGCTGCAGGCGCAAGTGATCGGTGAGGTTTTCGAGACCGCCATCCAGCGGCATCACAGCACAGCACAGGCCGCCGTGTACCGCTTGTAACAATTGGTGGACTGCGTCGGTTTGCAGCAACGGTTGGGGGGCCAAGCCACGGCTGTGGAAGTTATGGTCGATGGACTGGCGAAAATGCATGCCGCTGGTGAGCATGCCCAGCGGCAGTTCAATCAACGATTTCCAACTCAAGGGCGCGTCGCCGAAACTGAAGAAACGCTGATCGTAGAGCAAGCCCATGCGGGTTTCGCTGAAGGCCAGGGAGTCAAAACGTTCGCCATCCAGCCGTTCCAGATAGGAAACGCCGAGGTCGAGGCGATTGTTCGCCAGTTGTTCGAGGATTTGTTCGGAACTCAGTGCCGAGAGTTCGAAGCGCAGGTTCGGGTGTTCTGCGTGCAGGCGTTGCATCAGCGGTACCGGGTCGAAACTCGACAGCGGAACCACGCCCAGACGCAACGTACCCACGAGGTTGCCGCGACAGGCTGCCGCTTCGGCCTGCAAACCGTCGTAGGCCGCCAGCACCGTACGCGCCCACGCCAGCACGCGTTCGCCCGGCGCGGTGAAACCTTCGAAGCGCTGGCCGCGGTTGACCAGCGGCAGGTCGAGCTCTTCTTCGAGGCTGCGCAGGCGCATGGACAGGGTCGGCTGGGTGATGTGACAACGCGCGGCGGCTTGGCCGAAGTGGCGGGTTTCGTCGAGAGCGATGAGGAATTTGAGCTGCTTGATGTCCATCTTCGCTCCAGGGCGCGGGCAAGGTTTGCGATTCTACCGCCTGCGCGGGGTTGGGTCATTGGTCGGCTGGGAACCGGACATTGCACGGCTGGTCTAGTCTTTGGCGTCTGGAACCTAAACCCCAAGGAGAGTGCACCATGAGTATTTTTAGCTTTGTGAAAGAAGCAGGCGAAAAACTTATCGATCTGCTGACACCTGGCAACGCCAATGCCAGCGAGCAGTTGAAGGAACATATCAGCAAGGTCGGCCTGGGTAATCCGAATGTTCAGGCGACCATCGAGGGCGACAAAGTCATCATCACCGGTGAAGTGGCGAGCCAGGAAGAGAAGGAAAAAATTCTGCTGGCCGTGGGCAATATCCAAGGCGTCGGTAGCGTGGATGACCAGATTACTGTGACTGGGCCGGTGGCGAAGGCTGCTCGTTTCGTTACCGTGAAAAAGGGCGACACCCTCAGCGCGATTTCCAAGGCTGAGTACGGCGACGCGAACAAGTACAACAAAATCTTCGAGGCCAACAAACCAATGCTTTCGCACCCGGACAAGATCTATCCGGGGCAGGTGTTGCGGATTCCTGAGTAAGGTTCAAGACCGTGTGATGGCCTTCGCGGGCAAGCCTCGCTCCTACAGGTCCGTGTCGTGTGCATATTCTGCGAACGACATAAATCTGTAGGAGCGAGGCTTGCCCGCGAAGCAGACGACTCGGTATCAGAGCCCGGCAATCAATTCCCGATAATCCCCCACCGCCGCAAACTCGGCCGTGTCCTTCGGCCCTTTGCGGCTGTCCGGCTCGCTCACGGCCAGCAGATGCGCCACGCCAAAATTGCGTGCACTGCGCAGAATCGGCAACGTATCGTCGATAAACAGACTGCGTGTCGGGTCGAAGCCGATGTCGGCCTGCAAGGCATCCCAGAACTGCGGGTTTTCCTTGGGGAAACCGTAATCGTGAGAGCTGATCAACCGCTCGAAATACGGCGCCAGTTCAATTCGTTCCAGCTTCAATGACAGCGAGTCACGGTGGGCGTTGGTGATTAGTACCACGCGCTTGCCGGCCCGTTTGATCGCCGCCAGAAACGTGTCCGCATCCGGGCGCAGGGCGATCAAGTGCGCGGTTTCCAGTTTCAGTTCGCGCACCGACAGCTTCAGCTCGGCGCTCCAGAAGTCCAGGCAGTACCACTGCAACTGACCGGCATTGCGTTCGAACAACGGCTGCAATTCCAGCTCCGCCATGGCCCGGCTCACCCCATGCAGCTCGGCATAACGCTGGGGCAGGTGTTCCATCCAGAAATGATTGTCGTAGTGCAGGTCCAGCAACGTGCCGTCCATATCCAGCAAAACGGTATCGATGTCGCGCCAGGGCAGCAGGGACATAAAAAACTTCTCCAGCGGTAAAAAAGATATCCGAGATAAACAATCAGGATAGGCCGGGTATAGTAACGCGCTTACGCCAAGGAGCCATTTATGCGCCAGAAACCCACCGTACTCGCCCGCGAGATCGTCGCCACCAGCCGTTTGTTCTGTGTCGAAGAGCTGAAGTTACGCTTTTCCAATGGCGTTGAGCGCACTTACGAGCGTCTGGTCAGCAAAGGCACCGGTCATGGCGCGGTGATGATCGTGGCGATGCTCGACGCGGAGCACGCGGTGTTGGTGGAGGAATACTGCGGTGGCACCGATGCATACGAGCTGTCCCTGCCCAAAGGCTTGATCGAGCCGGGCGAAGACGTGTTGGCGGCGGCCGAGCGCGAGCTCATGGAAGAGGCCGGGTATGGCGCGCGGCAGCTTGAACATTTGACCGAGTTGTCGTTGTCACCGGGCTACATGAGCCAGAGAATTCAGGTGGTGCTGGCCACCGACCTGTACGAAGAACGCCTGGAAGGCGACGAGCCCGAGCCGATGGGGGTGGAAAAGATCAACCTGCGTGAATTGTCATCCCTTGCGCAAAACCCGCGATTCACCGAGGGCCGTGCCTTGGCGGCATTGTATCTGGCTCGTGATCTACTGACTCAACGTGGGGTGTTCCTGCCATGACGTTGAATTTCCCCCATCCGTTGATGGCGCCAGTCGTTGAACTGGCTTTGAAGGCTGGCGAGGCGATCCTGCCATTTTGGCGTATCAACGTTGCAGTCACTGCAAAGTCCGATGATTCGCCCGTTACAGCTGCCGACATGGCGGCTCATCATCTGATTCTGGCCGGGCTGACGGCGCTGGATCCGAGCATTCCGGTGCTGTCCGAAGAGGACGCCAATATCCCCCAGAGCGTGCGCGCTGGCTGGCAGCGCTGGTGGCTGGTCGATCCGTTGGACGGGACCAAGGAGTTCATCTCGGGTAGCGAAGAGTTCACCGTCAACATTGCGCTGATCGAGCAGGGCCGTGTGGTATTTGGCGTGGTGTCGATGCCGACCAATGGGCGTTTTTATGTCGGCGGTGCCGGGGTGGGGGCCTGGCGTGGCGATAAAGACGCCGAGCCGTTGCCAATTCAGGTTCGCGACGTTCCGGCTACGGGTGAAGCTTTTACGGTGGTCGCCAGTCGTCGGCATTCGAGCCCTGAGCAGGAACGGTTACTCGCGGGGTTGAGCGACAGCCTGGGTGAGCTGCAACTTGCCAATATCGGAAGTTCGCTGAAATTTTGCCTGCTGGCGGAAGGGGCAGCGGATTTTTACCCGCGGTTGGCGCCGACATCGCAGTGGGACACGGCCGCTGCGCAAGGTGTGCTGGAAGGCGCGGGGGGGGAGGTGCTGGATTTAAATGGTGAGCCGTTCTGCTATCCGGCGCGGGAGTCGTTGTTGAATGAGTTTTTCCTGGCGCTGCCGGCTAAGGCGGCATGGCGGGAGAAGTTGTTGGCTTTGGCCCGCGGTTAAGATCAAAAGATCGCAGCCTCGCTTCGCTCGACAGCTCCTACAAGGGAACGCATTCCGACCTGTAGGAGCTGTCGAGCGAAGCGAGGCTGCGATCTTTTGCTTTACCGGTGAAGGACATACTGCCCGGTAAACTTCACTGCATCCTCTTCACTCCCTGCATTCACGATCCGCGAATGCAGCGTCAACCGCGCCCGTCCATATCGCTCATACATCGCCAAAAACTTCTTCCACACCGCCGCACTCGGTGCATGACAAATTGCCGTCGCGTCCATGGTGACCGGCAGCGGATAGCTGATCTGCCCTTCCTGAATCACGATGTGCCCGTCTTCAATGCCTGCTTCGTGCAAACGCAAATGCAACCAGCCCCAGCCGGCCAGCACTGCGCCGCAATACAGGCTGCCGCCGAACATGGTGCTCTTGTGATTGACGTTGGCCTCCAGCGGCAGGTGCAGGCGCAGTTGTTGGTCGTGCCAGTCGAGCACTTTGAGGCCCATCTTCCGCGTGAGGGGGATGTCGGAATGGAGGATCGATTCCAGGTGACGACTGTCGCGGTTCATTCACTGGCCTTTTGTTTGAAGAGGATGATTTTACGGTAGCTCAATCGAGGTCGTCGGTTTGGCTGCTGGCACCGCTGTCGGCGAAGTTCAGACCATGCTTGCGCAGCTTGTCATGCAAAGTTTTGCGCGGAATGCCGAGTGCTTCGGCGAGGCTGCGCACGGAACTGTGCGAGCGCGCCAGTTCGGCGGCAATCAGGCTCTTCTCGAAGTTCTCCACTTGCTCGCTCAGACCGCCGCTGACCACTTCAATCGTGCTGCCGACGCCGCCATCTGGCGCGCTGTTGTCCAGCGCCAGTTCCAGGCCCAGGGCAAAGCGTTCGGCGGCATTCTGCAATTCGCGCACGTTGCCTGGCCAGGTATGGCGCAATAGCAGCGCCCGGTGCCCCGGCTGCAATTCGTGGGGCGGTAAACCGTGTCGGGCGCTGGCTTCATCGGCGAAATGCTGGAACAGCATCAACGCATCCTCGCCCCGCTCGCGCAACGGCGGAATGCGCAGCGGCGCGACGTTCAGGCGGTAATACAAGTCGGCACGGAAGCGGCCCTGATCAGCGGATTGACGCAGGTCTTCCTTGGTCGCGGCGATGATGCGGATGTCCAGCGGGATCAACTGATTGCCGCCCAAGCGCTCGACCACCCGCTCTTGCAGCAAGCGCAGCAGTTTCACCTGCACGTCCAGGCTCATGCTTTCGATTTCATCGAGGAACAACGTGCCGCCGTTGGCGAATTCGAACTTGCCGATGCGGCGCTTCTGCGCGCCGGTAAACGCACCGGGTTCATGACCGAACAGCTCGCTTTCCACCACCGACTCGGCCAGCGCCCCGGCGTTGATCGCCACGAACGGGCCGTTACGCCGACTCGACAAATCGTGCAGCGCGCGTGCCACCACTTCTTTGCCCGCACCGGTTTCACCGAGGATCAGCACGTCGGCCTTGGTTGCCGCCAGTGCACCGATCTGCTCGCGCAGGCGCAGCATCGGCGCCGATTGCCCCACAAGTCGAGCGCTCAGTTCGTTGCGATCGCTCAGGGCCAGACGCAGGCTGCGGTTGTCCAGCACCAGCCGGCGCAGGTCCAGGGCTCGACGTACGCTGTCGAGCAGGGAGTCGCTGGCGAAAGGTTTTTCCAGAAAGTCATAGGCCCCGGCGCGCATGGCTTGTACGGCTAGCGGTACATCGCCGTGGCCGGTGATCAGCAGCACCGGCAGCTCCGGATCCTGGGCGTGGAGTTCGGTCAGCAGTTCGAGACCGTCCATGCCCGGCATGCGGATGTCGCTGACCACCACCCCCGGCCAGTCGCGTTCCAGTTGCCCGGCCAGGCCTTTGGCTTCAGCCAGCGGCAGGATCTTCAGGCCGGCCAGGTCGAGGGTCTGGCTCAGGGCCTGACGCAGGTGGGGATCGTCGTCGATCAACACGACCTGGATGCGGTTGTCGATGGTCATGCACTTCGGTCCTCGGACGGTTGCAGGCTCACGCCCGGTGCGCCTGCGCGCAATTTCAGGGTAATCAGGGCGCCACCTTCCTTGTGGTTGGAGAACGACAGTTCACCGCCGAAGGCGCGCATCAGCGTGTCGCAGATCGCCAGCCCCAGCCCAAGCCCCTGAGTGCGGGTCTTGGTGGTGTAGAAGGGCTCGCCGGCACGACCCAGCGCTTCCAGGCAGAACCCGGGGCCGTTGTCGCGAATGTACAGATTGACGCCATCGGCGGTGGACTCGGCACTCAACCAGAGTTTACGCGGCGGGCCTTTTTCCGTCAGAGCATCGAGGGCATTGGCCAGCAAGTTACCGAGTACCTGGCGCAGACGGGTTTCCCCGGCCTCGACCCACAGGGTGGCCGCCGGCAGGTCGCGGATCAGCTCGACTTCCATGCTGCGCCGACGCTTGGCCAATAACGCCAAGGCATCGTCCAGTGCTGGTTGCAGGGCCACGCTTTCCGGGGCGTGACGATCACGCCGGGCGAAGGCGCGCAGGTGGGCAATGATCGAGGCCATGCGCCCGGTCAATTCGCTGATCAGCTTGAGGTTACCGCGAGCATCCTCGGTGCGCTGATGATCGAGCAGCACTTCGGCGTTTTCCGCGTAGCTGCGAATTGCCGCCAGCGGCTGATTGAGTTCATGGCTGATGCTCGCCGACATCGTCCCCAGCGCCGAGAGCTTGCCGGCCTGCACCAGGTCATCCTGCGCGCGCACCAGTTCTTGCTGAGCGTGTTCGCGCTCCAGCACTTCCTGTCTCAGTCGACGGTTGAGGCCTTCGAGGTCGCTGGTCCGTTCGGCGACCCGGCCTTCCAGTTCCTGACGGGCCTTGCCTTCGAAAGCGATTCGTTCCAGGTAATGGCGTCGGCGTTGCATCATTAGGCCGAGCAACAGCATCAATACCAATAGCGTTGCGCCGCCAATGGCCACGACGGTGCGTACCGGGCGGTCGATCAGGGTACGTGGTGCAAGGATACTGACGCTCCAGCCGGTTTCTTCGATCTGCCGGGTTTGGGTCAGCCAGGCGTTGGCGTCGAGATTCAACGGCTTGGGATCACGGGTGGGGTAGGGTTGAATCGCGGCGATGGCCTCGCGCTCTGCGTCGCTCAATGGGCGGGTCGAGCGGAAACGCCACTCGGGCCGTGACGTGAGGATGACCACGCCGTTGTGGTCGGTCACCAACAGCTGTTCCGGGGTTTTGCCCCAGAGGCTTTCGGTGTGGTCGAGGTCGACCTTGACGACCAATACACCGATGATTTTTTCACGATCACGCACCGCTGCGGCGAAGAAGTAACCGCGTTTGGCCGAGGTCGTCCCCAAGCCGAAGAAGCGCCCCAGACGCCCGGCCATCGCTTCACTGAAATAAGGCCGGAAGGCGAAATTACGGCCAACGAAGCTGTCGTGCTTGTCCCAGTTGGAGGCCGCCAGCGTCTTGCCAGTGGTGTCCATCAGGTACATGACTTCGGCGCCGGTCTGGGCACTGATGTTTTTCAACAGGCGATTGGCATTGCCCTGAATCACGCCCTCGTCGGGCGCGGCCAACGTCGTGCGCAGGGCGGGCAGCTCGCCGAGAATCTGCGGCAGCACTTCATACCGGTGCAGGGTGCCCAGCAGGTTGGCGACGTAGAGGTCGAGGGTCTGACGGTTCTGTCCGGCCAGTTCGCTGCGGTAATAACGCTCGGCCAGATGCTCCAGCGGCCACAGCAAGGGCGCCAGGCACAAAGCGAGCAACGCCAGGCTGCGCCAGCGGGGTCTGCGAGGAAGGGTCGGAGTCATGAGCATCAAACGCCTGTGGATACAGACGCATTATGCCTAGGCTTGCGGGCGCAGTCTGCGCACCTGGGGTCAAGTGCGCGCTGGCGGTGAAAATTCACACAGCAATTCAGGAAAAGACTTCAGCGTCCTTGAAGAGCGCGGCGGACTGATCCTTGGCCGAAAGCTTCGGTGCTTCGTCCAGCTGCCAGTCAATGCCCAGGTCCGGATCGTCCCAGCGAATGCTGCGCTCGGCCGACGGGGTGTAGTAGTCGGTGGTTTTGTAGAGGAATTCGGCGAAATCGCTCAACACCACGAAACCATGGGCAAAACCTTCCGGCACCCAGAGTTGGCGATGGTTGTCGGCAGAAAGACGCACAGCGACCCATTTGCCGAAATGCGGCGAGCTGCGGCGAATGTCCACCGCCACGTCCAGCACTTCACCAGCGGTGACACGCACCAGTTTGCCCTGAGTGTTTTCCAACTGGTAATGCAAACCGCGCAGTACACCTTTTTGCGAGCGGGAGTGGTTGTCCTGAACGAACTGAGTGTTCAGGCCGGTTGCCTCTTCGAAAGCCTTGGCGTTGAAGCTCTCATAGAAGAAGCCGCGCTCGTCACCAAATACCTTGGGTTCGATGATCAGAACACCGGGCAGGTCGGTGGTGACTACATTCATGGTGTTTCTCCAGCAATAGGCGTGATGGCCGACATTCTTACGCAAAGTGGCGGCGGGTGCGAGTGGGGTGGTGAAGAGAAATGCGCGAGCATTTGATTCGCGCCAACCAGGAAGAGGGTTGCGTATCGCCCCAAGCAATGGCGATATAAGCGCCTAATAAAATTTCAGGGGGTTTGTATGCCGCTCGCCACGTTGATTCACCGCGCCAGTCTGCCCAGCCCGCAGGTGTCTGCGGCGCAAGCGCTTGAGCTGCTGGAAGAGCATTACGGGCTGAGCGGGCAGTTGCAGGCGCTTGGGAGCCAGCAGGATCTCAATTTTCGCGTCGACAGCGAGCAGGTGCGTTTCGTCCTGAAAATCTGCCGTGGTGATTACTCGTCGCTGGAGCTGCAAGCTCAGCACGCAGGGCTCAAGCATCTGGCTGAATATTCTGGCGTGCAGGTGCCACGAGTTATCCCTGCCAAAAACGGCGCAGACTTGCTTTCCCTGGAGGTCGGCGGCCAAGCGGTGCATATGCGCCTGCTCGATTACATCGACGGCCAGTCGCTGACGCACCTTGATCATCTGAGCCATTCAGTGGTTGCCGGTTTCGGTCGGCTTTGCGGCGAAATGGACCTGGCGCTAGCCGGTTTCGATCATCCGGGCCTTGAGCGCACCCTTCAATGGGACGCCCGCCACGCCAACACGTTGATCGCGCATTTGCTGCCGGTGATCAAGGATGAGCGGCAACGAGCGTTGATTGCTAAAGCGGCCGAACAGGCCGAGCGCCATTTGCAGCCACTGGTGGGTAAGCTGCCGGTGCAGGCGATTCACATGGACATCACCGACGACAACGTGGTCTGGCAGCGGGATTCTCAGCGCCAATGGCAGTTGCAGGGCGTGATCGATTTCGGCGATCTGGTTCGAACCTGGCGGATCACCGATCTGTCGGTGACTTGCGCCGCGCTGCTGCATCATGCCGATGGCGATCCGTTCTACATTTTGCCGGCGGTTCGGGCTTATCACGCGGTCAATCCGTTGCAGCATGAAGAGTTGCTGGCGCTATGGCCGCTGATTGTTGCGCGTTCGGCGGTGTTGGTGCTGAGTGGCGAGCAGCAGGTCAGCATCGATCCGGGCAATGAGTACAGTCGTGACAACCTGACCCATGAGTGGGAAATTTTCCGCGTTGCCACGTCGGTGCCATTGGAATTGATGGAGGCGGCGATTCTTACTGCAGTCGGGCAAAGCCTGCCGAGCATCGGCAGTGAAAGCTTCGCGCCATTGTTGCCGAGTCTGGTGGGGCGAGAATTTGCGTTGATCGATCTAGGCGTGCTCAGCCCGCATTTCGAGGCGGGTAACTGGGAGCAGCAAGGAATCGATCTGCGTTTGTTGACGGAAGCCGCCGCAGCTCACGGTCTGGCGGCCAGTCGATATGGCCAGTATCGTTTGTCCCGCACTCGGCCGGACAGCGCCAGCGAACCGGACACTTTCCCGTTACACGTTGCATTGCGAGTGCCCGACGGCACGGCGGTCGAAGCGCCGTTTGCCGGGGTGATCCATATCGAAGGGGAGAATTTGCTGCAACTGGACGGCCCAGAGCTCAGCGTCCGATTGTGGGGTGTGGCCCCATCGGTACGCAGTAGCGCGGCACTGGTCAAAGGCCAGGTGTTGGGTTCGGTCAGCGGGCCGTTGATCGTGCAGTTGTGTCGAAGCGCTCAGCTCGACGCGCCGTTGTTTTGCACACCTTCGCGCGCGGCAGCCTGGCAGGCGTTGTGCCCTTCACCTGCCGTGTTGCTGGGCCTGGCCTGTAATGCGGAAGAAGAACTCGACCCGCAGACATTGCTGGTTCGCCGTGACGCGAGTTTCGCTCGCTCCCAAAAACACTATTACGTCGACCCGCCGCGCATCGAGCGAGGCTGGCGCAATCACCTGATCGATATGCAGGGGCGCTCTTACCTCGACATGCTCAACAATGTCGCGGTGCTCGGTCATGGCCATCCGCGCATGGCGGCCGTCGCCAGCCGGCAGTGGTCGTTGCTCAACACCAACTCGCGTTTTCATTACGCAGCGATTGCCGAGTTTTCCGAGCGCTTGCTGAAACTGGCACCGGACAACATGGATCGCGTATTTCTGGTCAACAGCGGTACCGAGGCCAATGATCTGGCGATCCGCCTGGCCTGGGCCTACAGCGGCGGTCGAGACATGCTCAGCGTGTTGGAGGCTTATCACGGCTGGTCGGTGGCGGCGGATGCGGTGTCGACTTCGATTGCCGACAACCCCAAGGCCTTGAGCAGCCGTCCCGATTGGGTGCATCCGGTCACCGCACCGAACACCTATCGTGGTGAGTTTCGTGGCGTCGACAGCGCCCCCGACTATGTGCGTAGCGTCGAGCACAACCTGGCGAAAATCGCCGAGCAGAAACGCCAGTTAGCCGGTTTCATCTGCGAGCCGGTGTACGGCAATGCCGGCGGTATCTCGCTGCCGCCGGGCTATTTGAAGCAGGTCTATGCGCTGGTCCGCGCTCTGGGCGGGGTGTGCATCGCCGATGAGGTGCAGGTCGGTTACGGCCGCATGGGCAAATTCTTTTGGGGTTTCGAAGAACAGGGCGTGGTGCCAGACATCATCACCATGGCCAAAGGCATGGGTAACGGCCAGCCGCTGGGCGCAGTCATTACTCGTCGGGAAATTGCCGAAGCGCTGGAGGCGGAGGGTTACTTCTTCTCGTCGGCTGGTGGCAGCCCGGTCAGTTGCCAGATCGGCATGGCAGTGCTGGATGTGATGGAAGAAGAAAAACTCTGGGAAAACGCCCAGGTCGTGGGCGGGTATTTCAAGGAACGTCTTGAAGCGTTGATTGACCGGCATCCGTTGGTAGGAGCGGTGCATGGTTCCGGCTTCTATCTGGGCGTGGAGTTGATCCGCAATCGAGAAACCCTCGAGCCCGCGACCGAAGAAACCACGGCGTTGTGCGATCGCCTTCGAGAGTTGGGAATCTTCATGCAGCCGACGGGTGATTACCTGAACATTCTCAAGATCAAACCGCCGATGGTCACCTCGCGTCAGAGCGTGGATTTCTTTGTCGACATGCTGTCGAAGGTGTTGGACGAAGGGTTGTAAGACTTGATACCGCTTTCGCGGGCAAGCCTCGCTCCTACAAGTCCGTGTCGTGCGCAAATTTCGCGAACGACATAAATCCGTAGGAGCGAGGCTTGCCCGCGAAGGAGTCATGAAGACATACATGCAATTCGATTGTTATCGGGATTAAGTGAGATTTTTCCGACGGAAAGAATGTTTATCGCTTTAAAAGCCGATTTTTATCGGCTATAAAGTCGCCTCTGCCCACACGGTGTGGACGAACCACGCCCGGTCTGCCTCTTTCTGTCACCGGTCGATGCCACCCTCGACCTTCAAGCACTTGCCCAGGAGATGATTCATGAGCCGTATCGTTACCGTCGCCGCTACCCAGATGGCCTGTTCCTGGGACCTTGAAGCCAACATCGAGACCGCTGAGAAGCTGGTCCGTGAGGCCGCGGCGAAAGGCGCGCAAATTATCTTGATCCAGGAGCTGTTCGAGGCGCCGTACTTCTGCCAGAAGCCGAACCCCGATTACCTGCAACTGGCCACGACGGTAGAAGACAACGTCGCCATCAAGCACTTCCAGAAAGTCGCCAAAGAACTGCAAGTAGTGCTGCCAATCAGCTTCTACGAACTGGCCGGTCGCGCGCGTTTCAACAGCATCGCGATCATCGATGCCGATGGCAGCAACCTCGGGATTTATCGTAAAAGCCACATCCCGGATGGCCCTGGCTACCACGAAAAGTACTACTTCAACCCGGGCGATACCGGCTTCAAAGTCTGGAACACCCGTTACGCGAAAATCGGCGTGGGCATCTGCTGGGATCAGTGGTTCCCTGAGTGTGCCCGCAGCATGGCGCTGCAAGGCGCGGAAATTCTGTTCTACCCGACCGCCATAGGCAGCGAGCCACACGACAAGAGCATTTCGTCCCGCGACCACTGGCAGCGCGTGCAACAAGGCCATGCCGGCGCCAACCTGATGCCGCTGATCGCCAGCAATCGCATCGGCAACGAAGAGCAGGACGGCTACGACATTACCTTCTACGGCTCGTCGTTCATTGCCAACCAGTTTGGCGAGAAAGTCCAAGAGCTGAATCAAATAGAAGAAGGCATTCTGGTTCACAGTTTCGACCTCGATGAGCTGGAGCACATTCGCAGCGCATGGGGCTCGTTCCGTGACCGTCGCCCGAATCTGTACGGCGCGATCAAAACCCTCGACGGTTCCCTGGAGTCCTGAACCATGACCACTTTGAACAGCACCCCTCGCACCGACGGCTTTTACATGCCCGCCGAATGGGCACCACAGACCCAGACCTGGATGGTCTGGCCCGAACGCCCGGATAACTGGCGCCTGGGCGGCAAACCGGCGCAAGCCGCGCACGTGGCAGTGGCCAAGGCCATCGCGCGATTCGAACCGGTGACCGTGGCGGTCTCCGCCGGCCAGTACGAAAATGCTCGTGCCCGTCTCGACGTGCCGAATATTCGTGTGGTGGAGATGTCCAGCGATGACGCCTGGGTTCGGGATACTGGCCCGACGTTCGTCATCAACAATCGCGGCGAAGTCCGTGGTGTGGATTGGGACTTCAATGCCTGGGGCGGTTTCGACGGTGGTCTGTATTCCCCGTGGAACCGTGACTCGCAGGTGGCGGGCAAGATCCTCGAAATCGAGCGCAGCCCGCGCTACCGCACCGAAGGTTTTGTGCTCGAAGGTGGCTCGATCCATGTCGATGGCGAAGGCACCCTGATCACCACCGAAGAGTGCCTGCTCAACCGCAATCGCAACCCGCACATGGACCGTGCGCAAATCGAAGCAGTGCTCAGTGCAAATCTGGCTGTGGATAAAATCATCTGGCTGCCGGACGGTTTGTTCAACGACGAAACCGATGGCCATGTGGATAACTTCTGCTGCTACGTGCGCCCGGGCGAAGTACTGCTGGCCTGGACTGACGATCCCCAGGACCCGAACTACCCGCGCTGCCAGGCGGCAATGAACGTTTTGCAAAACAGCACCGATGCCAAGGGGCGCCCATTCACGGTGCACAAGATGCCGATTCCTGGGCCGCTGTACGCGACTGAAGACGAGTGCGCCGGCGTGGATCCGGTAGACGGCACTCAGGAACGCAATCCGACCGTTCGTCTGGCCGGCTCTTATGTGAACTTCCTGATCGTCAACGGCGGCATCATCGCGCCGAGTTTCGATGACCCGTTGGACGGTCCGGCCAAAGAGATTTTGCAGGCTTTGTTCCCGCAGCATGAAGTGGTCATGGTGCCGGGCCGCGAACTGTTACTGGGTGGCGGAAACATCCACTGCCTTACCCAACAACAGCCCGCGCCGCACAAGGAATGAGTGAGGTTGTAACAGCTTGAGTTGATTGAAGAATCGATTGAGCAACGATTCAGCCTCGTCGTTTCATGGAAAGCCCCCAGCCCATCAGGACTGCGGGCTTTTTTTGTATCCACTTATGGACACTTCGAAAACATTGGCACAGCTCTTGTATCTCCGATGGGGCAACACGGGGGAGGGAGAGAACTTCGATGTTCTGTCATAAACCTTGGATATGTTAGCCGCTCACAAACCGGGAGAGAGCGCTGAGATGAACGCCGAAATGAACGTCGTGAGCGAGCGGGCAATGCATCCCCTGGCAGTTAACAGCGAATCGCTCCAGGTCTTGGCGCAGTGGTTGAAGTCCAATGGAACGCGTCAGATCAGGGAACCTGATCCGCGCCGGATGATGATCGAGCGCTACCCTGCTGGTTTGTTCAGCGAGGCGGAACTGGAAGCACTGTGGGATGTGATGGAAGGATAAGAAGAAAAACAACGGATTGATAAAAGCGCTGCCGGGAAGGCGGCGCTTTTTTTATGGGCGAAGGTTTTTATGATTGATCGTTGCCGCGCTGCGTGGGAACGCCTCACCGGACGCTCCGCGTCCATAGGGGACGCAGAGCGTCCCTGGCTGCATTCCCACGCAGAGCGTGGGAACGATCAACCCAAACCGTATCAACAGTGTTTAGAAACGGTAAGTTCCAGTCACGACCAGGCTCCGGGGTGCGCCCGGTTGAATCTGTGCCGCACTGGTGGCCGACGAGTAATACTCGCGATCGGTGATGTTGTTCAGCGCCGCCCGCAAATCCCAATCCTTGTGCCGGAACCCGGCCAATGCATCCCAACGGCCATAACCTGGCAGTACGGTTGTGTTGAGGTTGTCGGCGTAACGCTGACCCACCAGGGTCAAACCGGTTTCGGCGTACCAGCCCATTTCCGGTTTCCAGGTCAGGAACAGGCTGCCGTTGTGCTTGGCCACGTTGCTGATGCGTTTGCCTTCGAAGCCGTTGTTGTCCTTCTCGACTTTTGCGTCCTGCACGCCGACGCCACCGCGCACGTACCAGTTGCCAGCGATCTTGCCGGTGCCGGTCAGTTCGATCCCGCGCGAGCGTTGCAGGCCGGTGAGCAGGATCACGGTCGGATCGTTCGGGTCGCTGGTGCGACGGTTGGCCAGTTCCAACTCGTAGATCGCCAGCGTAGTGCTCAGGCGATCGTCGAGCCAGTCGCTCTTCACGCCGATCTCCTTCTGCTTGGTCAGCTCGGGACTCAGGTCGTTGCTGTTGCCGGCCGCGCCTGGGGTGATGCCGATCAAGCCGCCACCCACCGGGGAAAAGGTCTTGGTCCAGGACGCATAGAAGGAGTGATTCTGCAGCGGCGTCCAGACCACGCCTACTCGCGGGCTGGTGCTGTGGCTGTCCCGATCTTCGGAAATGCCCCGCAGCTTGTTGGTCGAATCGATATCAAAGGTGTCATATCGCAAACCGGCGAGCAGTTGCCATTGATCGTTCAGACGCAGTTGATCCTGCACGTACACCGCACGGCTTTCGACTTCGGTGTGGGTGCTGCTCGACACCTGCATGCGTCCGGTATGACGCAAGTCGCGATTCGGGTTGTACAGATCCAGCGCCGGTACCGGCGAACTGCCCCGCCCAGTCGTTGCTGCGTTGTACAGCGTCGGATCGCGACGCTGGCTGCCGATTTCGGTGCCGGTCAGCAGTCGATGCTCCAGGCCGAATGTGTCGAAGCCGCCTTCCAGTTCGACGTTGTTATAGACGTTACGGGTGGTCAGGTCTTGCTGCCAGTGCTGGCGCGTGACCTTGTTGGTCGCCGGGATGTAACCGGTCAGATAGGTGTTGTCGAAATCGCTGTTGAGCTTGAACACGCCCAAGGTATGACGCAGTTGCCAGTTGTCGCTGAGTTCATAGCTGAGTTTCGAACGCAGGGATTGCGACGTGTCGTCGATGAAATCGTGTTCGCTGCCGTAGGTCGTGTCCGGTCCTACATCCGCCGGGCGCCCGTTGACCCCGGGGATGCCGCGATCCGGCGTACGGTTGTAGCGGCTGTATTCGTACTGCACCAGCCAATTGAGGTCGGGCGTCAATTGCCAGCTCATGGACGGTGCGAACAGTTGGCGATTGCCACTGACGCCATCGCGAAAGCTGTTCTGGTCCAAGTTGCCCATGTTCAGGCGCAGGCTGATGTTCTCGCTCGGGTCGGTGCTGAGGTCGGCATACAGGCTGCGCAGATCGTCGCTGCCACCTTGGGCTTCAAGTGTCGAGCGGCGACCGAACTCCGGCAGCTTACTGACCCGGTTGACGATCCCGCCCTGACTGCCACGGCCATACAACACGGCCGCCGGGCCTTTGAGGACTTCGATGCGTTCGATGTTGTGCAAGTCGCGCACGTACTGGCTGTCGTCACGGATGCCATCGAGGTAGAAGTCGTTGCTGGCGTCAAAACCACGGATGCGCAAGCTGTCGAAACGGGTGTCGGCGCCACTGCTGACGTTGGGAATACCACTGAGTGCCGTGCCCAGATCGTTGGTGCCGTAATCCACCACGTTCGCGGTTTTCACCGAATCGATGGCCTGCGGCACGTAACGCACCGGTGTAGCCGTGCGAGTTGCGGTGCTGGTTTCCTTTACGCGCGGATCGTCAGCTTGCGCTTCGGCGTTGACCGAGGTCTCGGGTAAAACGGTCGTCGCGGCACAGGTAAAACCGGCAGACAGGAACGCGGAAAGCCCAAGGGTGACGGGCATAAGGCGGGAAGGGGCAGGCATCTGAAGCGCATCCGGAAGGGTAGAGAAAATCGAAGGCGCGAATGGTAATGCTTGTTATTTACTTCCGTTAATTATTCTTGAACGGTTCCTCTGTTTGATTGTTTCAAGTTATGTCGTGATTGGTACAAAAGTACTGAGGGTTATTCGACCGATTCATGAAACAGACTGAAAGCCATTCCAGCGTTTTTCCGAAACTGTCTGGGGGCTAATCTGCCGGCATCGAGTTTTCTTACTTTGTTGCCGGAGTCTTCCCATGATCCTTCACTACATTTACGACCCTTTGTGCGGCTGGTGTTACGGCGCCAAACCACTGGTCCAGGCTGCCCAAACCGTGTTGCCTGTCTTTGCCCACGGTGGCGGCATGATGACCGGCGCCAACCGCCAGACCGTTTCGCCACAACTGCGCAATTACGTAATGCCCCATGACCGACGCATCGCCGAGTACACCGGCCAGCCGTTTGGCGAGGCGTATTTCGAAGGTTTGCTGCGCGATGAGACTGCGGTGTTCGATTCCGCGCCGCCGATTGCCGCTGTGCTGGCAGCCGAGCAGATCGCAGAACGCGGCCTTGAATTGCTGGGGCGTTTGCAGACGGCTCATTACGTGGAAGGTCGACGAATTGCTGATAACACCGTGCTGCTGGAACTCGCCACAGAAATAGGCCTTGAACCTGAGGCCTTCCAACAGGCATTTAATGAAGCCGACACCGATCGCCATATCAAAGACAGTCGCGCACTCTTGGCCAAGGTCGGTGGTCACGGTTTCCCGACTTTCGCGCTGGAAAAGGATGGCCAGTTCACTCTGGTCGATATCGGCCCGTGGCTCGGCAAGCCGCAAGCTTTCGCCCAATGGTTGAGCCAGTCGTTTGCGGCAAAAGAGTCTTCATCCGCGTTTCAAGCCTGTGGCCTCGACGGCTGCGCCCATTGAATTCACCAGGAGTCACCATGGATAACCTGAGCCTGATCAAAAGCACCTACGAAGGCGCCAACTCTCAGGAGAACGCGCGCAACACCGCCGCGGCGCTGGCCGATGACGCTCGATGGACAGAGGCCGCGGGCTTCCCATACGCCGGGACCTATGTCGGTTTCGACGCTATCGTCGAAAACGTCTTCAAGCGCCTGGCCACCGAGTGGGAAGATTTTCAGTTCAAGGTCGAGAACTACGTCGCACAGGGCGACAAGGTGTTTGCCTACGGCAATTACAGCGGAATCTACAAAGCCACCGGCCGCCCGATGAATGCTCGGGTCGCTCACTTGTGGACCCTGGCCAACGGCAAAGTCACGCATTTCGAACAATTCGTCGACAGCCATACCGTGCAATTGGCTATCGCTGACAAGTGATTCCTGGACGATTTTTGCCTATTTACAGACGATTCATGAAATTGAAACAGACTTGATAAAAACCCCCGACCGGTTCGGGTTTTTTTTCGCCCTCATGAACGTAGGAAAATACGAAAAATGGCTGTTTTCGATCGCAAAAAGTCGAATTAAAGCAACTTCATACCGCGTTTCAACCAACGCTTGATATGCCTGAAATTCTTTCTCATGGGCCGCAAATCCTGCACCTACTAGATTAAGCCGCTAAATGCAGCGGAGACCTGGTAATGATCGTTTTGAACAGAGAAGTTGGCGAATCGCTACGGCGCGACAAATATGTCAACGTCCAGGGAGCTGACTTTAATCTGTTCGGTCATTTTTCCGACTTTGTCAGATTGACCAAAAGTTGGGAAAGCATGGAGCCGGACAGTTATTACGGCCAGGCCGAGGCGGGCATGCGTTTCCGTCGTTACAGCGATTTCGAATACAACCCGGTTACCCGTGACCTGACGCAGCTGGAACACCGCGCCTACGTGCAATCGAAGGCCAACAACAGCTATGTCGGCGGACTCGAGCGGCACTTCCAGGACTTCTCCAATGAAGTCATCAATTCGCCGGTGATGCGTAGCCTCATCGATGCGGATTTCGAGGTGTACAAAAACGTATTGCCGCCGGAGTTGCACGATGAAATCTGGCAATGCCAGATCCATCAGATCCGCATCGAGATCAAGCCGGGCAAGCAACTGGAAATTACTCCTGAAGGCATTCATTGCGACGGCTATCCGTTCAGCGGTGTGCATTTCTGGGGCCGCAATAACGTGGATGGCGCGGAGAGCCGTTTGTATTCGGCCCAAGAGGAACAATTGGCGGCGACGACCTATCTGGAAATCCTCGATACCACCTATTTCCTCGATCGCGACATGCGTCACTACGTGACACCTGCACGCAACACCCACGCTCACGAAATGGCCTATCGGCAGATTCTGGCCATTTCCTTCTCGCGGCCCGGGACCGCTTTCGACATTGTTCGCTGAACAGCTAGACCCCATGCACATCGCCGAGTGCCCTGCCCCGGTGATGCTGCAGCGCGCGACGGCCAAGGATGCCCAGCGCCTGGAACGCTTCTTTCGGCAATTCGAAGAAGTGTCGTTCTGTGAATGGCAGGACGCCAAATGCCTGCGCGGTGTGTTGGTGCAAAAAACCACCGCTGCGTTCCTCGCGCTCGATCTCCGTGGCGAAGTGGTCGGCGCGGTGTTGGGCGGCATGCTCGGCAGCCGTGGCACCATCAATCACCTGGCGGTGAGCCCGGTATATCGCAGCCAGGGCGTCGGTCAGCGTCTGGTTGAAGCGGCGTCGGCAGACATGAAACGGGTCGGTGTGCTGCGGATGTTCCTGTTCGTCGACGATGCTAACCTTGCCGGCAAACGTTTTTGGAGTGCCCAGGGCTTTTGCGAGCCGCGCGGCGAAACGACCTTTGAGAGGGACCTATGAATGAGACGTCCAGCAGCCAGCCGCTGATGGTCGAGCCCCAGCCCTCGCGCACGTTCGCTGAAGCCAGCCCGGTTATTGCAGGCTACTTCACGGTGTCGTTTGTGTTCGGTTTGATGGCCGTCAATGCCGGGTTGCCCGTGTGGCTGCCGGTCGCGATGTGCCTGTTCGTCTATGCCGGTGCCTCGCAGTTCGCCGCCCTGGCGCTGATCTCCAGCGGCGCGTCGCTGACCACCATCATCCTCACCACGTTTCTGATCAATGCACGGCACATGCTGATGTCGGTCTACATGGCCAAGGCCTTGCAGGCGATGGGGCTCAGTCGTCTCGAGCGCTGGTGTTATGCCGGCGGGCTGACCGATGAATCGTTTGCCTTCCACAGCGTCAAGCTGGGCAAGGGCACGCCGGTCAATGTGCGTTACCTGATCGGTTTCAATCTGTATTGCCACACGTCGTGGGTGCTGGGCGGTTTGCTGGGAGCGATCTGCGCGCAGTACGCGGCGCACCTGATCAAATATCAGCTCGATTATGCGCTGACCGCAATGATGCTCTACGTGCTGGTATCGCTGTGCAACACCCGCAACAAACTGATCGCCGCACTGGCCGCGGTCGCCTGCATGGGTGTCCTGAGCCTGATCGGTAATTCACCCTTCAACGTGTTCATCGCCACATTCGTCGGCTGCGGAGTGGGTGTATGCCTGACCAAACGTTCCTGATCCTGGTCGTCGCGCTGATGATGGCCGTGACGTTCCTGCCGCGCGCGTTGCCGCTGCAGGTGAGCACCGATCATTGGCCACCCCTGGTCGCCCGGGCGCTGGAATACCTGCCGGTGGCGATCGTCGCTGCAATCAGCCTTACGCCGCTGTTGATCAAAGATCAACAGGTGCAGCTCGATCGCCCGGAATTTTATGCAGCCATTCCGACATTGTTATGTGCGTATTTCAGCAAAAACCTCTTTCTCAGCGTAGCGGTGGGAACGGCTGCGTACATCGCGCTCGGATCGTTCATGTAGCGACAGAGCGACCACATCGTTCAAGGCCTGGCCCGACAACTCGGGGTTATTGACCGCCAACCGCACTTCGAGGGAATCCTCGAAACCCGGGAAAATGGTCAGGCCGTTACGCAGCGCCGCCTCACGGGAAACCATGCCGAGGCCGTCCATTTGCGTGATCAACGACAGGGTCAGGGTCTCGCTGCAGGAATAGATCATCCGCTTGCCTGACTCGTAATTACCTAGGCCTGCGTCGAGAAAACGCAAGAAGCTGTGGGAATACGGACAATCGTCGGCAGGGCGAACCTGAAACTTATTGCCGAGCAGCATCAGCGGGTCGTTTTCCTGACCGCAATGAGCCCCGACCACCTGCACCTGTACATCGGGCAGCGCAATGCTGGGTAACCCCGGTTGTTGCGGGCCGATCAACACGGCCAGGTCGAAATCCTCATTCTTCAACTTGCTGAGGTTTTCCATCGACTCGGCGTAGCTGAATTCCAGCTGATAATCAGGAAACACCTCAATGAGGCGTCCGATCATTCGCCGGTTGAAGTCGGCCGAGAGCGTGGTGTTAAGTGCAACCTTGAGCGTGCGCTGCCCAGGCACCTTGAGTGCGGCGACTTTTTCTTCCAGTTGCCGCGTAGCGACCAACACCTTGTCCATGTAGGGCGTGAGCTCCGTGCCCTGCGTTGTCAGAGTCAGCCCCTTGTTGGAGCGACGAAACAACCGAAAACCGAACTGCTCTTCGACCTTGTTCAACTGTGCGGCCAATGCCTGCACGGTCAAACAGGAATGCTCTGCCGCCGCCGACAATGAGCCGGTCTGCACAATGCGCATGAGGTTACGTAAGGTTCTGCTATCCATTTGGGTAATGCCCTCTAAAGTGGGCTGGCTATTGTTGTGTACCTGACCGCCCCGGTGGGCGTCGGTCGCGTGCTGGCTATGATCCTGCACCTGAGCATGCTTGTCCCGAGTTTAGTAGCGAAATGATTCCGCGTCCGATGGTTGGGGGCTTACACGGGATTAAGGTTTTCGGTGAGGTATAGATGATCGGAGCAAAAATGGCCCGAACGGGAAAGGTGTGGGCTTTTTCTGAGTGACGGTTTATCAACGAAACCTTTTCCCAAGGCAAAAAAAAGCAGCCTGATCAGGCTGCTTTCATGAATAGGTGCTTGATATTGTGCTCCCTCAAGCAGGGGAGGAGAGGTTTACCCGAACGCTGATTTCCAGGTCATCAACGGGGTTCCTAGCGTCGACTATCGCCACCTGAAGGCAGTCGGTTTCGCGCTCTCGATTAGATTGTCTGCCCGTGAGGGGTGGGTGTCAACGTGTGTGTTTGACCGTGTGTCGGCACCACGATCGGCTGATGGAAGAAGCCGGCGTGCTCGCCCGCATGTGCCCCGAAGACCGCGTCTCCGGCCCCGGCTCTACGCCAGTTTGGCGATGTGGAGCAAATCGGAGGCGTGGGGGGAGAGACGCCTGAGAACGAACGCGTGGGTTAAACGTTTAGTGATTTTTATGGCTGGGCAATAATTATTGGCTAGCCATAATTTTCATAATTTCGACGATTGAATACCAAAGGCTCTAGATATGGGCTATAGCCGAGTTCCGTGTCCCCCAAGCGTTCGATCAGACAAACGTGCGTTGCTCATCTATACGGCAAAGCCGTATAGTTCGGCTCATGTTCACGATTATCGAAACCGAAATTTTCAAGCGTTATGCTGAGTCCATCTGGGACGATGGCGAACGTCATGAATTCATTACCTGGCTGGCGGCTAATCCGTTGGCCGGCGATGTGGTTCCTGGTAGCGGAGGCCTGCGCAAGGTTCGTTGGTCCCGTAGCGGAATGGGGAAACGAGGTGGTACACGTGTCATTTACTACAACACGCTTTCCGAAGGCTCTATCTGGTTGCTGATCGCTTACACCAAGGCGAAGCTCGATAATTTACCCGCAGCCTTCCTCAAGCAACTGAAGGAGGAAATCAGCAATGGTCAATGAACTGGAACAGTTCCAGCAGGACTTGCTGGAGTCTGTACGTCAAATGAAAGCCGGCAAAGCTGCTCGCGTGACAGAGGTGCCGCTGTCTGCGGCTGCTGAAGCGCGAGCCAAAGTGGGCGTTTCTCAGAGCGCGTTCGCCAAGCTAATTGGAGTTAGTTTGCGAACGTTGCAGGACTGGGAGCAAGGGCGTCGGCAACCGACGGGAGCAGCGCAGACACTGCTACGTGTTGCGAGCCAGCATCCTGAGGCATTGCGCGATCTACAGGCGGTTTAGGATATAACGGGGTACTCATTAGCTGGTTTCAAGCCAAGGCTAATGGGTGCCCTTTATTTGGATTTCGATGATTTATCGGGCCCAATCAACGCTCGAGCGTGAGCCAGACTTCTCAGCTGTTCGGCCAATTCCCCAAGGTGTTGAACGCTTCAATCCGGAGTGCGCTCACAGTTCTTCTTTGAGATTTTTCGGGCCGAGCGTTGGTTTTTCAGTGCAGACCTCTACTCATTACACCAAGTAACTAATGATGTTCCCGCCCCCACCTTTATCCCTCTGACCCAACCTCCTACATTCTTCTCCAACGCCTCCTCATCATTCCGTTGAGAAGGCCACTGGAGATTTCCCCATGCCTTTCGTAAGCGTACGCATCACCCGCGATGGCGTTACCCCAGAGCAGAAAGCTCAGGTGATCGCTGAAATCACTGAAACCCTGGAACGCGTCCTCAACAAACGCCCGGACCTGACCCACATCGTGATCGAAGAAGTCGACACCGATAACTGGGGCTATGCCGGCATCACCACCACCCAGTACCGAAAGCAACTGGCTGAGGAAGGGGGGCAGTCGTGACTGCGTCCGTCACCATCGATTTCGTCTCCGATGTGGTGTGCCCATGGTGCGCCTTGGGCGCGACGGCGCTGGAGCAAGCGATCGAGAACCTGGCCGGTGAAGTCTCCGTCGAGCTGACCTTCAAGCCCTTCGAGTTGAACCCGGACATGCCGGCGGAAGGCGAGAACGCGATCGAGCACTTGATGCGCAAGTACGGGCGCAGCGCCGAGGAAGTCGCCGCCGGCAAAGCGATGCAGATCGCTCGCGGTGAGGCCATCGGGTTCAAGTTCGATCTGGAGAAGCGCAGTCATTTCTACAACACGTTTGATGCTCATCGTTTGTTGTTCTGGGCGTCGCAGGAAGGGCGGCAGATCGCACTCAAGCGAGCGTTGCTACGCGCTTACTTCGCCGACGGCCAGAACCTGAGCGATCACGAGACGCTGGTGCATCTGGCGGCTGAGGCGGGACTGGATGCGGAGCGAGCAGGCGAGGTGCTGGTTTCCGGAGCGTTCGCCAACGAGGTGCGTGAGCTTGAAGCGTTTTACCGCGAGCGCGGCATCAATTCGGTACCGGCCATGGTGCTGAACGGTCGTCACCTGGTGTCGGGCTCGCAATCGGTCGAGTACTACGAACAGATGCTGAGGCAAATGGCGCAGGCCCCCGCCGAAGCCTGATTGATCACTTTTCAAAACCATCATTTATTAGTAGAGGTTCATCATGAGCAATTCGAAAAAAGTCATCGTTATTACTGGCGCCTCCCAAGGTCTCGGCGCAGGCATGGTCAAGGCCTTCCGTGATCTCGATTACCGGGTAGTCGCCACTTCGCGTTCGATCCAGCCATCCACCGACCCGGACATCCACACCGTTGCCGGCGACATCGGCGATCCGGCGATCGCTCAGCGAGTCATCCGTGAAACGATCGAACGTTTCGGCCGTATCGACACCTTAGTGAACAACGCCGGGATCTTCGTCGCCAAACCGTTCACTGCCTACACCCCCGAAGACTACGCCGCGGTGCTGTCGGTGAATCTGAATGGTTTCTTCTACATCACCCAACTCGCGATCACCGAGATGGAAAAACAGGGCCGCGGCCACGTCGTCAACATCACCACTAGCCTGGTGGACCACGCGATTGACGGTGTGCCGTCGGTATTGGCTTCGTTAACCAAGGGTGGCTTGAACGCGGCGACCAAATCTCTGGCCATTGAGTACGCCAAACGCGGGATTCGGGTGAATGCGGTTTCCCCGGGCATCATCAAGACGCCGATGCATGGTGAGGAAACTCACGAAGCACTGGGGAATTTGCACCCGGTTGGGCACATGGGGGAGATCAGCGATATTGCTCAGGCTGTGGTGTATCTGGACAGCGCCAACTTTGTCACCGGCGAGATCTTGCATGTTGATGGTGGGCAGAGCGCGGGGCACTAAGAGTGATTCAGGAGTAGGGCGCTGTTCACAGCAGAAACGACGACCAGCGCTCTCATCCTTGAGTCATTAACCTCCGAACGGCGCTACCTTGATCGGTTCACCTTTTTTCGCGCATGACGGCGGATTGGTCATACCCAGCGTCAGCAGGTTGCCGCCGTTAATAATGCAGTTGAACTGCTGGTTATCGTTGGTTTTCAGCGCGACATAAGTATTCGTGCCTTCAGTACGACGGCTGACAATACTCAAGTCAGAAGGTGAATAGCCCAACGCGCCGGCGCTCTGAGATTTGATCTGCTCATCGGTTAGCGTGTTGGTACTGCTGGCGATGGAGTTGCAGCCGGCCAGAGTGAATAACAGCGCACCAGCCAGGGTTATTTTGTGGAGAGTCATGGGAGTGGTCCTTACTCGTTTGTGCTTCTTTCGGTCGTGTGGTGCCACGGACTTCCGGAAATCACAACTGAGGAAGCAGTGGCTTGTGAAGCGTAGCAGAGGGAAATCTGCTCATTAGTGGCTGAGAGACTTCTTGTGCTGACTGTGTAGGCCAATGCTGTCAGCCCCACGAACCCCAGAAACAACAAAGCCCTCGCATTTCTGCGAGGGCTTTGTTTTGTATGGTGCCGGCACCAGGAGTCGAACCCGGGACCTACTGATTACAAGTCAGTTGCTCTACCAACTGAGCTATACCGGCGTGTTAGGGCGACGATTATAGCGATTGGGTTGGTTCTGTAAACCCCTGAATTCAGACTATTTTTATGCAGGCGTTTGATCAGGCGCGAACCAGTACTTTCTTGAGTTTCTGAAGGGTGCGCCAGGCTCGGCTGTTTTGCATCGCTCGCAGCTGCGCTTCGGCATGTTCAGCGCGTTGCAGGGCGGCGGCGAGGTGGATTTCAGCGTCGGTGACGGGGTGGCTGAAATTATGGCCTTTGCAGAACTGGAAGTCGTCCAGGTTGCACGGCGGGATGTCGAAGGCGGGTTTGAGCGCCAGGTGTTCTTCGGCGAGATAGTAGGTGTTGATGCCGTCGAACAGGATGGACTGGTAACCGGCGCCGCTGACGAGGGTTTCCCAGGTCTGGTCGCGTTCCCATGGGGTTTCGATGAGGATGATCCACGGCCGCCATTGGGTGAAGTCCATGCCGCGCAGGACGGTTTCTTCGTGGCCTTCGACGTCGATTTTCAGGAAGTGGATGGGGCGGTTCCGGGCGTGTTGTTCGCAGATGGAGGCCAAGGTGCGGGATTTGACGGCTTGGCTGCGCACGTCCATGCCGGCGTCTTTGTGTTGCTGGGCCAGGGCCGGGTCGAGGGTCGACAAGCCGGTGCCGGCGATGCCGTAGAAGGTCAGGTCATCGGCGCTTTCGCCGGCCACGCATTGCAGGTTGGTGTCTTTTGGGCGTTGTTGGCACAGGGCGTCATAGTAATTTGGCATGGGTTCGACGTTGATGCCGGTCCAGCCGCGATCGTAGAAGGCTTTGGTGACGGAGTCCTGGGTGGGGTCGTTGGCCCCGATGTCGATGTAAAAGCCGTCTTCGACATCTTTGAGGGCGCGCCACAGGCGGATGTCTTCGAAATTCTGTGCGTAAGAAATGAACGTCACGGTCGCATCCTGTCGGTCAGATTTTTCTTGTTCAGGGCCGCACTGCCGGCGTCCTTGTATGCGTGTATAGCAAGGGACTTTGCAAGACGCAATTTTCCGCTATGGATGTCCGGTGTTGGGCGGTTATGTCGTTTTGATTAAATGCTTATGCACAATGGACCAGGAGCGATGGTCTGTTGATTACGATTTTGTGGACTCGTTCTCATTTGTCCGCAAACGCCTGTTTTACGGGTTTTTTATTGGTGTGAACAAAAAATGACCAGCAGTGTTTCAGGCGTAAAACAGCGTGGATATTGGATCCACGATAATTCCATCAACAGAGTTATCCACAGGATGTGGTTGTTTAAGGGCGTTCTGCCAGGAGTAGGAAATTGCGCGGTGTGAGTGGGGTTTCACAGAAGATGCCGAGGCGAACGGTGTAACCCTGCTCTATGAGAAAAAGTGCTCGATCAAGTACTAGCCACAGCTCCAAAGGCCGTCGGAAAAGGCCTCGCAGAAGCTCCAGGTTGCGCACTTCGGCCAAACGCTGCCAGCCGGCAACTTCCAGCGCGGCCCAATCCGACGCGTCGTCTGTGGATAAGTCTTTGAGCGCTGCCAGATCGCGGCAGTAATCGGCGAAAGGTTTGTCCAGCCAGGCGCTGGGCAGAGAAGGGGTCGGCAGGTATTCGTCGACGCCGCGCAGTTGCCGTTGCAGCAGGTCGAACGCCAGGCGCCGGGCCATGGAGGTGTCGCGCTGGCGTCGGACGCGAGCACCGGCGGTGACGGTTTCGCTCATCGGCAGCGCAAGATCATCGAGGGAAAGGTGTAGGTCGGAGCGCTCAGCCGCGCAGGAAAGTGGCTGATAGGTGTCCAGACTGATCCGGTTGTAGCAGCAGGGTGCAATGGCCAGTTGTTTGCAACCGGCGGCGCTGGCGAGCTGGATCAGTCGCACATGCAGATCACCGCAGGCGTGCAGCGCTACGGGCGTGTGATCGGCGTTCAGCACAGAGGCTGCGCCAGGCGCGAGCACATCCTGTTCGACATGCAACGCATGCAATTGATGACGCTGGCTGAGTGCCTGGCCGCTGGCGACCAGCGCCGGGTCGTACTCCAGGCACGTCAGTTGTTGCCCGGTTTGCAGCAGGCGTCGCCCCAAATGGCCTTTGCCCGAACACCAATCCAGCCAATGCCTCGGTGCATGAGCGAACTGCAAGCGACTGGCGAACGCTTCGATTTGCTGCCATTTGCGTCCCGGCACATCCACATTTAATCGATGGCCCGCCGCTTCAAGCGCACGAGCCGGCAATTCACCCACCGCGCTCAGTTCAGCAGACATCGCCGCCAATGAAGCAAACGGCTCCGGCGCATCAAGTAAACAAGGTTGGTTATGACTCTTTTCCGCATTCTCCAGCGACCGCCCGCGTAGCCAAAACGCCAATTCCGGGTAGGTCGCTTCCCAAGGCAATTGCAGATGGGTAAACGGTCGAGGCTTCCACAGCGCCTGATGCTCGAACAGAAAAGCATCCAGCGCGGTGAAACGGGCGAGCAGGGCCTCGCCCGTCAACACGCAGGAATCAACGCCCTTGGCAGGCATCGACGCGCAACCAGCGCTCCAGCAGTTTGAAGCCACGAACCAGCACGTAAGCCATCAGCAGGTAGAACATGCCTGCGGCGAAGAAGATCTCCACCGGCAAGTAGGTGCGGGCAATGATGGTGCGAGCCATGCCGGTCAATTCCAGCAAGGTCACGGTGCTGGCCAGGGCACTGGCCTTGAGCATCAGGATCACTTCGTTGCTGTAGGCCGGCAGGCCGATGCGCGCAGCACGTGGCAGCATGATGTAGAACAGTGCTTTGGCCCGGGACATGCCCAACGCCCGCGCTGCTTCAATCTCGCCCGGCGGAATCGCCTGAATTGCACCGCGCAGGATCTCGGCGATGTAGGCCGCGGTGTGCAGGGTCATGGTCGCGGTGGCGCACCAGAACGGACTGCGCAAGTACGGCCACATCGAGCTATTACGCACCGCGTCGAACTGCGCCAGGCCGTAATAGACCAGGAACAGCTGAACCAGCAACGGCGTACCACGGAAAAAGAAGATGTAGCCGTAGGGGAATGCCCGCACGTACCAGAGTCGCGACGAACGAGCGATGCCCAGCGGAATCGCCAGCAGCAACCCGGCAATCACGGCGATGGCCACCAGTTCCAGGGTCAGCGTCGCGCCCTGAGCCAGTTTCGGCAGCCACTTGATGATGACTTCCCAGTTCATTGGGTGCTCCTCGCGAAGCCGCGAGCGGCGCGTCGTTCCATAAAGTGCATGCCGGTCATGGCCAGAATGGTCAGGCCCAGATACATGAAGGCGGCCACCATATAGAAGGTGAACGGTTGCTTGGATATGGTCACGCCGATTTGTGTGTGACGCATGATTTCTTCCAGGCCGATGACGGATACCAGCGCGGTGTCTTTCATCAGGATCATGAACAGGTTGCCCAGGCCGGGGAGTGCGATGCGCCACATCTGCGGCATGATCAGCCGGGTAAAGATGCGAAATTTCGACAGGCCCAGGGCCACGCCGGCTTCACGGTGACCTTTGGGGATCGCCAGAATCGCGCCGCGAAACACTTCCGTGGCGTAGGCGCCGAAGCACAGCCCCAGCGCGATTACGCCGGCGGCGAAGGCGTTGAGTTCAAGGTCGGGGTTGCCGAAGAACTCGCCCAAGGCACGCATCAGGTTGACTGTGCCGAAGTAGATCAGCAGCACCCAAAGCAATTCCGGGATACCGCGAACCAGTGTGGAATAAGTGCCGCCAAGCCATTGCAATGGCTTGTACGGGGAAGTCTTGGCCAAGGCGCCGAGCAGACCGAGCACCAGCCCCAGGCACAAGGCCGAGAGTGCCAGTTTCACAGTCATCAGCGCACCAGCGGCGAGCGCCGGGCCGAATCCGTAGAGGTCGATAATCATGGATTTCTTTTCAAATCGCGGCAGGCAATGCCAAGACCGGCACCGTCAGCGAACGGCGCCGGTCAGGCAGGTCAGAATCAGTAGATGCTGAACGGGAAGTACTTGTCGTTGATCTTCTTGTAAGTGCCGTCTTCGACGATTTCTTTCAGGGCAAGGTTCAGCCTCGCGCGCAGGGTGTCGTCTTTACGCACGGCGATACCGATCTTGTCGCTTTCTTCCACCGGGTCGCCTTTGAATTCGTAAGCACGGCCGGCGTCGCTTTTCAGCCATTCGTAGTTGACGTACTTGTCGGCCAGGATGCCGTCCAGACGTCCGGAAGTCAGATCCAGATAAGCGTTTTCCTGGGTGTCATAGAGTTTGACTTCAACACCGGGCATGTTGTCTTCCATCCAGGTGCCGGCGAGGGTCGCGCGTTGTGCACCGATCACTTTCCCCTGCAGGGAATCCTTGTCGGTTTTGAACTCTTTGTCTTTCGGTGCGATGAACTGCAGCTTGTTGGAGTAGTACGGTTCGGTGAAGTCCACCGCTTGCTTGCGCTCGTCGGTGATCGACATCGAGGAGATCAGGAAGTCGAATTTCTTGGCGTTCAGGGCCGGGATGATGCCGTCCCAGTCGGACGTGACCACGGTGCACTCGACTTTCATCTTGGCGCACAGGGCATCGCCGATTTCTCTGTCGAAGCCGACGACATTGCCACTGGCATCTTTGTTGTTGAACGGCGGGTAGGCCGCTTCGATGCCCATCTTCAAGGTCTCGGCGGCGGCACCGGCGCTGAAAGCCAGGGTGACAGCAGCGGCCAGGAAGATTTTTTTGTAGTTCTGCATGCGGGTAGCTCCGTTAGCGGTTGCTGGACATGAATTGTTTGCAGCGCGCCGAAAGCGGGTTTTCGAACACCTGCTGCGGCGATCCTTGTTCTTCTACCAGGCCCTGGTGGAGGAACACCACTTCGCTGGAAACCTGACGGGCAAAGCCCATCTCATGGGTCACGAGCAGCATGGTGCGGCCTTCTTCGGCCAATGCGCGGATGACATTAAGTACTTCCTGAACCATTTCCGGGTCAAGGGCGGAGGTGGGTTCGTCGAACAGAATGACCTTGGGCTGCATCGCCAGAGTGCGGGCGATGGCCGCGCGTTGCTGCTGGCCGCCGGAGAGTTGCGCCGGGTAAGCGTGGCGCTTGTCAGCGATGCCGACCTTGGCCAGCAAGGCTTCGGCGACTTCGATGGCCTCGCGTTTGCTTTGGCCGAGCACGCGGCGCGGGGCTTCGATGATGTTGTCGAGCACGCTCATGTGCGGCCAGAGATTAAAGTTTTGAAATACAAAACCGATCTCGCTGCGCAGGCGATTGATCTGTTTGCCGTCGGCAGCGACCAGTTCGCCGTTCTTGGCGGCTTTGAGTTTGAGTTCTTCGCCGGCCACCAGGATCTGGCCCTGGTGCGGGTTTTCCAGCAGGTTGATGCAACGCAGGAACGTGGACTTGCCGGAACCGGAGGAACCCAGGATCGAGATCACGTCGCCGTCGCGGGCGGTCAACGAGATGCCTTTGAGCACCTCAAGCTGTCCGTAGCGTTTGTGCAAGTTGCGGATTTCAAGCGCGGGCGTGGCCTCAGCCATGTGCGTTCCTCATAGTGTTTTGTGCTCCTGCTATTGGCGGCCTTCCTAGCGAGGCGGCCAACCTAGCATAGCGTTCGAATGGCAGCCAACAGCGCCAGCGACGGTAAACGGGTCGCATGTGGCAGGTTGTCGCATCGGCACAGCAGACTGTCGCCCAATCAACAACCGAACAGCCGTTTGACACGCTTGGGCTTGGCTGTCGCGTAAAAAAAGGCGCGATGTTGCCAGCTTTGACGGGGTGTTGGAAGCGCTAACCGGACAAACGTTCCTGATCTGCACTTTTATTGTGCGTGCACGAATTTTTTGATGTGTTTCTGGTGCGCTGATCGTTTTGACACGCGGTGAAAAAATCGCCTTCAGCATGTGGCTGTTTCCGGGGTTGACCTACGCGGTGTTGAACTGATTCGCGCTGCGTAATGCAAAACGGCCGCTGTCAGAGATGACAAGCGGCCGTTTTTGTTTTGTCCATTGTGCTCGATTCAATCGGGGTGAACCCAGTCTTCAACCCGTAAACCGGAGACACGTTCAAATTCCCGAAGGTTATTCGTCACGATGGTGAATCCTCGTGAGCGCGCGTGACCGGCAATCATGTGGTCATAAGGGCCTATTGGTGTCCCTGCTTTAGCCAGTTCCGAGCGAATCATTCCGGTGTGCGCTGCTGCGTCATAGTCAAAAGGCAAGATCTCAAGACGGGCAACAAAGCCTTCAATGACAGCGAGGTTTTTTTCCGGTGCGGCAGATTTCTCGGCACCGTATATCAACTCCATCAAGGTGACGGCGCTGATGCATAACTGGCCGTGATGACGATTGAAGGCTTCGCGTACAACTTGTGGCTTGTTCTTGATGGTGAAGATGCAGATGTTGGTATCGAGCATGTATTTGATCATTAGAACGACTCACGCTCCTGATCGGTTGGCTGCTCACGGTCGGCCATAAAATCTGCGCTCACGCCTTCACCGTCGAACCAGCTATCCCAGGCTTCTCCTGCCGGGGTGATGAGGCGAGCCCTGCCGATAGCGATAACATCGACGCGCTTCACATCACTGGGCATTGCGACAGCTTTGGGCAGACGGACGGCCTGGCTTCGATTGCTCATAAAAAGGGTGGTTTGTTCCATGATGACCTCCTGCGCTTTGCTGACGCTTGAAGTCAGGAGGATAGAACCCAGGAGGGATATGTCAATGGGATATACGTGACAGTTGACGAAAGGATAAGCTCTCAAAAAAGCGGCCGCTGTCTCGAATGGCTGGCGGCCGTTTTTGATGTAGCGCTCATTCAGCGGGTTTCGGAGGCTCCGTCATAATGTCGATGGCCTGTCGATAGCTGTCCAGTGCAGTGCCGAAATCCTTGATGACTTCGGGGTCTTCCAGCCAGCGTTGTGCTGCTTCGCGATCGATGCCATCAGCCCACATGCGGTAGTCAATCAACATGTCGGCGGCCAGATGGGTAGCGGCCATGGCCTCGTTCTCGGCATTCTCCATATCGAGAAGATCCGGCTCGTCTGCGATGATTCGACTGAGCGATACCAGCATGCTCACCAGCATATGGATCCGGCTTGTCTGCTCTTCCTCTTGCATTACGTAGAACATGGTCAGGATGTCTTCGGGGATCACTTCGCCTTCTTCGAGCAATTTTTCTGCGTCAAAAAGCTCGTCGACTTCGGACGGACCATTGAGACTGGCCAACGGAGGTCTGCCGCTGATGCGGATTTGCTTGGCTTTGATCTTGGCGCGTTTGGCGCGTTTCTGTTGCTTGTTCAGGGAGGCCATAGGAGCTCAGTCTGGTTTCTGTTGGGTTTGGGCCGCTATGGCGTCGGACGCCGCCACGTAATCAGCCTGGAATGCCGCAGACTCGATCCACGCCAAGGCGCCGGCTTCGTCTGTCTCGGTAGACCATTGGCGATATTCGATCAGAGCGGCGAGGATGAAGTCCATCGCACCTTCTTCACCTTCCTGTTCGTACACCAGTTCCAGCAGCGGGTCTTCCAGGAAGGCTGCGCACATCGCTTGCTGACTGGTTTTTTCAGCGTCGATCATTTTCTTGAACAGTTCGGTCAGGTCCACCGATTCGAAGTCGATGCGATCGTCGTTCGGGTCCAGCTCGACCGGCGCGGCAGCCCGCTGAGTGCGGTTCTGCTTGGCCTTGGCTTTGGCGCGGGAGGCGCGTTTGTTCTGCTTGTTGGCGGAGGCCATGGTGTCGTTCCGTATTTCGTTGAGAGGGCAAGTTGCTCAGCTGCGCGACACTCGCCGCCCGGGAGTATCAGGGGCCAGTTCGCCCGTCTGTAGCCAGTACAATGCAATGGGCCATAGTGTGGCTTGGTATGCGCTGCGAAAAAAGGCGAAATGTCCGACTTCTTCTTCGCCGATGTCTTCAGGGGTGATTCGCAGGTGGGTGTTTGTACTGCCAGTGAAGTAGCCGAGCAGACGTTCGATGGCTGGAATCGTGCCGTAGGGATCGTCGCTGAGGCTGATCGCCAGGGTTTGGGCGATGACGCTGGCGAAGGGGAGCTGACCGTTTTTGGCGTGGATGACACGACCGCTGGGGCGTTTCTCGTATCGGGCGGTGGGCATGCTCCAGTCGCGGACTACGCCAGCGGGGGTATCTTCGAGCCATCCGAGGCGTTTGCCGGGAAAGTAGCCGTAAAACATGGTCATCAATGGCATCACCACATGCCACTTGCCAAACATTCGCCAGCGATGAGCGGGGGCATAGTCGCGCCAGTAAGCGAACTGCGCACCCACCGTCACCAGGCGTCGGATCACATGCCCGGAGGCACCCAACCCGGCCGCGCAACCGCCAAAGCTGTGGCCGACGACATTGATGGGTTGCTCCGCAAACTCGCGTTGCGCCCTTTGCAGCATTGCCTCGAAGTCCAGCGCTCCCCAGTCGGACCATGAGGCCTCAAGCCCTTTCAGCGATGCCGGGCGCGACTCGCCGATGCCGCGGTAGTCATAGGTGATCACGTCGAAGCCGTTGGCGAACAGGTAATCGGCGAAGCGCGAGTAGTGTCTGCAACGGACTGAAGTAGCGGCGTTGATGATCACCACCGGACGGGTTGGGTCTTGATTCGCATGCCGCCAGGTGAAGCCGCCAAGGATGAAGCCGTCGGCGGCGGGTTCGTTGAAAGAGTCACCAGGTGTGCCGGTGGGTAACGGCAATTCAAGTTGCGCTGGGGCCAGTGAGGGCATGTCCTGCAAATTCATCGGCTTGAACCTTTGCGGTTAGCCAACCACCATAGTCTTCGCGCCGTTCATGAACAATCCACCCGTGCTTATCGGAGCCTCTGTTTGAGTAACCGCTCCTCAAGCACTGCCCATTCCCGATCCAGTTCTGTGCGAAGTTCCTCTTCGCTCGGCAGCACCAGTCTGTAGGTGCTGGCGAACAGTTGTTCGTTGCCTTGCAGCACTGAATAGCGCACCACCGATTCATCTTTTTTCGCGCAGAGAATGAGGCCGACGGTGGGGCCATCCTCCGGTCCGCGCTTGAGGTCGTCGTACATGCGCACGTACATGTCCATCTGGCCGACATCCTGGTGGGTCAGTACGCCGCGCTTGAGGTCGAAGATGACGAAGCACTTGAGCAGGTAGTTGTAGAACACCAAGTCGATGTAGAAGTCTTTGCTCTCGGTACTGATGCGTTGCTGGCGAGCGATGAAGGCGAAGCCTTTGCCCAGTTCGAGCAGGAAGCCCTGGAGTTGATTGATCAATGCTTGTTCAAGTTCGCTTTCCTGGATCAAGCCCGCATTGGGCAGGCCGAGAAATTCCAGTAGCACGGGGTCCCGGATGAAATCCCGAGGGCTGGCGTTCATTTCCTGGATGTTGGTGGCGGCTTCCTGTTTGACGGCGGCCCGATCGCGGCTCGCCAGCAGGCGTTCGTAATAGAGGGTATTGATCTGGCGCTCGAGGGCGCGACTTGACCAGTTCTGCAGAGCAGATTCGTTCATGTACCAGTGGCGAGCGTTGTCGTTGTCGACTCGTAGCAGTCTGCGGTAGTGGGTCCAGCTCAATTCGTGACGCAGTGCGTCACGAATTGGGAATGCTTGATAGAACAGGCGCATGTAGCGAAGGTTGGAAGCGTCGAAACCTTTCCCAAACTGCTCCGTCAGTACTTTCGCCAGCGTCGATAGCAACTGCTTGCCATAAACCGCCCGCCGAGCACCTTCCTGTTCGAACTCGACAATATGCCGTCCGATCTGCCAGCAGGTTTGCACCTGAACGGTATCGACCGCTCGCAGCACCTTCTGACGCGCTTCTCGGATCAACTCGCCAAGATTGCCGAGCAGTGAAGTGATCTGTGGATCTTGAGAGCTATCGGGTTTGAGAGGGGTCATGACATCTTCCGTGGCTGAAGGAAACAGGCGGAAGAGGATGGCAAGAGAGTGACGGTCCGCGATGCCGGGCGCGGCTGGTAAATCGGAAGGAAAGGCGAATTCGTTTTGCAGGACCGCGCCGATGACAGACGCTCCTTGAGGTGCACATCACGTAGTCCAATTCGCAGTGATCCCAAGTTCGAATCAATCTAAAACTTGAACATTCAGCAACAAATCTAAAAAGAGTAACGATTGGGTTCTGCGTAACCCGGGAGTCGTCATCATGAAGTATGTCCATTCATTCATGCTGCCCATCGCCGCTGTCGGCGTATTGATGTTTCCAGTCGTGCTTACCGCCGCCAGTCTTGAACCGATCGACAGCACAGGCGTGCAAGTCCAGCAGCAACAGCAAAACGGGATTACTTACCTGTCCGGGGGGATCGGAGAGGATGAGGCTCGAGCCATTCAACAAACGCAGGGCTACAACCTGCACATGACTTTCTCCATCGGTGCGGAGGGCAAATATGTTCCGGATGTAAATCTGGTCATTCAGAAAGACCCGGGGCAACCCGTGCTGACGCTGAGCGAAGCCGGCCCGTTGGTTTACGTTCAGCTGCCACCTGGCAAGTACACCGTCGTCGCGACACGCAATGGTGTGGAACGGCGTGATACGGCGGAGGTAGGAAGTGGTGCCGCTCGCAATCTTGTCTTCCACTGGAATACTGAAAACTAGCCCAAGAGAGACGACTTGCTCGATGCCTGATCAAATCGCGGGCATAAAAAAAACCCTGAATCTTGCGATTCAGGGTTTTCGGTATTTGGTGCCCAGAGACGGAATCGAACCGCCGACACGGGGATTTTCAATCCCCTGCTCTACCGACTGAGCTATCTGGGCAACGGGGCGCATTAAACTGGTTTTTCAGGGGGTCGTCAAGAAAGTTTTCAAAAAAATTTTAATTATTACCGTCGCTTACGATCCGCCCCCCGAAAAAACGGGATTATTCAGCCGGCGGAACGTAGCCTTCGGCCTTGGCGTATTCCTCGCCGGAAAAGAACTTGTCCATCTCGCCCTGAAGGTATTTGCGGTCTTCGGCGTTCATCATGTTCAGGCGTTTTTCGTTGATCAGCAGGGTCTGGTGTTTCTGCCAGTCCGCCCAGGCCTTGGCCGAGACATGGTCAAAAATGTCCTGACCTTTTGCACCCGGAAATGGAGCGCGCTCCAGGGCGGGCAATTCTTCTTTGTACTTGCGGCACTTGATGGTGCGGGTCATGACGACTCTCCTGCGTTCAATACGGCGGCCGCGCGTTCGAGCAAGGTTTTGACCGGGGCGGCAAGGCCCAGGCGCGGCGGGGTGGCGAGGTTATACCAGAGCCAGTCGGCCTCGGCCACGTGATGGCCGGCCTCCTGGACCTGAACCAGCCAGGGTTCGATGGATAACTGAAAGTGGCTGAAGGTGTGCACCAGGCTTGGCAGTGCCTGTTGGGTGCCCAATTCCAGCGAATGCTGTGAAGCCAGATGTTGCAGGTCGTCGAGGTCGTCGAGTTCCGGCAGGCTCCAGAGACCGCCCCACAGGCCCGTGGAAGGGCGACGGTAAAGCAGAATCGCCCCTTCGCCATTGGCGAGCATCGGCATCAGCGTGCGCTTCTGTGGCACGGCTTTGCGCGGTTTGGGAATCGGGTAGCGGGTTTCCAGGCCAAGCATATGCGCCTCGCAACCCTTTTCCAGCGGGCAGAGCAGACAGCTCGGTTTGCTGCGGGTGCAGAGTGTGGCGCCCAGGTCCATCATCGCCTGGGTGTAGGCGTTGACACGGGTCTGTGGCGTGAAGCGCTCAGCGTTGGCCCACAGCTGTTTGGCAACCTTGGGGTCGCCCGGATAACCCTCTTGCGCGGTAAAGCGCGCCAGCACGCGTTTGACGTTGCCATCGAGGATCGGCGCCCGCAGGCCCATGCTCAGGCTGGCAATCGCGCCGGCGGTGGACAGGCCGATACCCGGCAGATCGGTGAGCTTTTCCACATCACGGGGAAACTCGCCGCCATATTCGGCAACGACAATCTTCGCGGTCTTCTGCAAGTTGCGCGCGCGGGTGTAGTAACCGAGACCGGTCCACAGGTGCAGCACTTCGTCTTCCGGCGCGGCGGCCAGGGCTTCGACCGTCGGCAACGAAGCCATGAAACGGTCGAAGTAGTTCAGCACAGTGCTGACCTGGGTTTGCTGCAACATGATTTCCGAAACCCACACCCGATAAGGGGTGATGCCCTGCTGCCAAGGCAAATCGTGGCGGCCGTGGCGGTCGTACCAATCCAGCACCGCTGTTGAAAACTGCTCGGCTCTCATCGCTTGAACAGCCCCTTGAGCGCGTTTTTCAGTTCCGGGCTGACTTTATCGCCAAGCTTCTCGTCGATTTTTTCGCTGATCCGTTCGCCAGCCAGTTTGCTCGCGACTTGTCCCATGCGTTCGTTGTCGAGGCGACAAGCCTTGGCGCCCAGTTCCAGCGGCCCACGGCAGCGCAGTGGCCACTCGATGCCGACGAAGCGCTCGCTGACCTGGCAGGCCGGGTCCGGCATGTCGCTCTTGTCGCCTTCGACGATCACGCCGACGCGGTAATCCATGCCCAGCACCCGCAGGTCGATGTCGCCGTTACCGTTGACGGTCATGCCCGGGATGCGCACTTTCAGGTCGGGGTTACTGGCCACGCCGTTGCGCAAGGTCAGGTTGCCCTTGAGTTCTTCGAACGGTGTGTCCTTGCCCCGTGGCTCGCCGGTGAGGGTTTTGCGATTCAGGGTGGCGATGCCTTTGCACAGTTGCTGCTCAAGGTTGGCATTGAGCAGCACGCCGTTGTTGATGACGAAACTGGCATTGCCGTTGAGGTTGTCGATCAACACGCTCTGGCTATTGCCGCTGCTGGTCAGCGCGCTATCGAGCGTAACCAGGCCTTGGACCGGTGGATTTTTCCCCTGGCTTTCGAGGATTTTTTCTACAGGCACTTTACTGATGCGCGTCTGCATGTTCAGCGCCGGCACTTGCTGGCGCACGTCCAGGGTACCTTTGGCTTCGAAGTTGCCGTCGTACAGGTCGCCGCGCAGGTTCTCCAGGGTCAGCAGGCCGCCTTGGCCTGTGGCTTTGAGTGCAGCATTCTGAATCGGCAGTTTGTCGAGGGTCAGCTGGCCGAAGGTCAGGTCGGCGTTCACGTCGAGTTTGCTCAGACGCTCTACCGGCAACAGGCGCTCGGTGCTCCACGGGCCTTTGGTCGGTGAGGGGGGCAGCGGTGAACTGCCCGCGCCAGCCATGGCCTCGCTCTCTGTGTTGGTCACTTCGGCCTGACGCACCTGCTTCGCGCTGTTGGCTTGGGCGGATTTTGGCGGCAAGTAACGATCGACGCTGAAGGTGTCAGCCTTGAGGTTCATGCGCAGCGATTGCTTGGCGAAGTCCTCGACAGCGATGCGGCCGCTGAAAGTGCTGTCGTCGAGTTTCAGGTTGAGGTTATCGAGGGACAAACTGGTCGGCGTGCCGGTAACCTGGCTGGCCAATTCGACTTTGCTCAGGCTGCCTTCGGCCATCGCCGGGAGTTTCTGGCCGATGCTGTCGACGAATTTCGCCAGATCGAATTGAGCAATCGACAGGCCGCCGCTGATTTGCGGGGTTTTGTCGAGGTCGTTGGCCTTCAGTTCACCCAAGGCGCGCAGTTGGTTGGCGGAGATTTTGATGCCGGTCCATTCGGCGACGTTGGCAGCCCTGTCCAGCAGCAGCTGACCTTGCGCGGCGAAGGTCATGGTCTTGCCTTGCAGTGGATCGCCAGCGACTTCACCGGAGAGTTTCATGTCTTCGAATTTGTAGCGTTGCAGCGCACGCTCGAAACGCAACTCGCCGGCCAGCTCCGTCCGCACCCGCAGAACTGGTTGGTTAGTACCGAGGAACGCGGTGAGTTTGACCGGAATGTTGGTCGAATCATGTACCGGACCAGTGCTCAGCTGGATGCTTTCGGCGCTGAACTGCTTGCCGGTTCTCTCGTCGCTGTATGCAACGCGGGCGTTATTGACGGTCAGGCTGTCGATGTCCAGACGGATCGGCTGGGCCGGTTTTTCTGCCTGAGCGGTAGTTGTTGGCGCAGGTTCGCCGGTAGCGGCGGGCGGCGTGGCCGAGGTGCTCGGGGTGGCAGGCGCCGGGGCCTTGCCGATGTCTTCCCAGTTACCGTGGCCGTTCTTGTCGCGATTCAGGCGCAGGTTCAGGCCTTCGACGCGCACATCACTCATCTGCACTTCGCGGCGCAGCAACGGAATCACGCGGACTGACAGGCCGAGCATCTGCAAGTCAGCAAACGGCTCGGCAGGCTTGGCCAGGGTTGCAACACTGGCTTCGTGCAATTCCAGGCCCAGCCAGGGAAACAGGCTCCAGCCGATATCGCCATTGAGCGTCAGCTCGATGTGGGCCTTGTCGCGGGCAATCTGGCGAATCTCGTCTTTATAGTCGTTGGGATCGAAGAGGTGGGTCAGGGCAAAGCCCAGCGCCACAATGATCAGCAACAGCCCGAGAAGTACCAGACCCAGGATTTTGCCGAACGCTTTCATGGGCGAGTCCTTGTATTAGTCGAATTCGAAATTTAGCCGGGGAGTATAGCGCTCCGAAGTGGCCGATCGTTCAGCGATCACGTCGGGAGCTCATCCAGCGCTACCTTCAGCTTAGCCGCCAGCGCTTGAGCTTCGAGGTGCCCGGCAGGCGCCAACAGTCGCAATGTCGCGCCCGATTGCGAGGCCATTTTTTGCGCTTCGTTCACCAGACGCTCGGCAACGCCACGATGACGGGTGATTTTTCGTACGCATAAATGGGACAAATGCCAGATGTCCTGGTGCCGTTGCAAGCGTGCGGCGCCCAATAGCCGATCATTAAAGCGTCCGGCAATCAGCGAACCGTCCTGCAGGCAGTCTTCGATCAGCTGCATGTCCCCTGCGAATGGCGCAAACAGCCAATCCGGGGCGTCGCGGTAGATCTTCTGCAGATCTTGCTGATCCTGATAAGTGGCTTGGTTCAGCAGCTCGACAACGATCGGCATGGCGCTTCCTTTGAAAAGTTAATCCGCGTGAAAAAACATTTTGTTGCGGTTGTACGAGAACAGACGACATACAAAAAGGTGATATCAGTTTGGTTTTTCTGTCACGTGCAAATGGTAACCTCTGCCCGTTCGCCCGTCCCTTCCGGGACGTGATGTCGCACCAAAATGGAGCTTCACCTAAAAACAGTCATGCCTGCGTGCATAAAGGCTGGGGGTGAAGTACGGCTGGCGAACAAATACTAATAATTGGGGGAAACACCATGACCACGAGCATCACGGCGGACGACTTTGCCGACCAGCCCGCGTTCCTGTCCAAGGAGCGCATCATCGCCAAGCCCGGTTTTAACCGTTGGCTGGTTCCACCGGCCGCTCTGGCCATCCACCTGTGCATCGGCATGGCCTACGGCTTTTCGGTGTTCTGGTTGCCGTTGTCCAAAGCCTTGGGCGTCACCAAGGCAGTGACCTGCGCGCCGGACATGAGCTTCATCGCTCAAGTCTTTACGTCTCAATGCGACTGGCCGATCTCGATGCTCGGCTGGATCTATACCCTGTTCTTCATCTTCCTTGGCTGCTCGGCAGCGATCTGGGGCGGCTGGCTGGAACACGCAGGTCCTCGCAAGGCCGGTGTGGTGTCGGCACTGTGCTGGTGTGGCGGTCTGCTGATTTCGGCGCTGGGGGTCTATACCCACCAGATCTGGCTGATGTGGATCGGCTCCGGGGTCATTGGCGGTATCGGCCTGGGCCTGGGTTACATCTCGCCGGTCTCGACCCTGATCAAGTGGTTCCCGGACAAGCGCGGCATGGCCACAGGCATGGCGATCATGGGCTTCGGTGGTGGTGCGATGGTCGGTGCTCCTCTGGCCGCAGCGCTGATGGGCCACTTCGCTTCGCCAACCAGCGTGGGCGTATGGCAGAGTTTCCTGGTGATGGCCGCGATCTACTTCGTGTTCATGATCGGTGGCGCGCTGTCCTACCGCGTTCCGCCAACTGGCTGGAAGCCTGAAGGCTGGACTGCTCCGGCGAAAAAAGCTTCGAACGCGATGATCACTCACCGTCACGTCCACGTGAATGTGGCGTGGAAGACCCCGCAATTCCGTCTGGTGTGGCTGGTGCTGTGCCTGAACGTATCCGCCGGTATCGGCATCCTCGGCATGGCTTCGCCGCTGTTGCAGGAAGTGTTCGGGGGCAAACTGATCGGTGTTGATCTGCTATTTGGTCAACTGGACGCTGGTCAACTGGCCTCGATCGCGGCGATCGCTGCCGGTTTCACCGGTTTGCTGAGCCTGTTCAACATTGGTGGCCGGTTCTTCTGGGCTTCGTTCTCGGATTATCTGGGTCGCAAAAACACTTATTTTGTGTTCTTCGCCCTCGGTTTCGCGCTGTACGCGCTGATCCCTAACCTCGGTCACCTGGGCAGCGTTGCGCTGTTCGTGGCGGCGTTCTGCATCATCCTGTCGATGTACGGCGGTGGTTTTGCGACGGTGCCGGCTTACCTGGCTGACTTGTTCGGCACGCAAATGGTCGGCGCAATCCACGGTCGTCTGCTGACGGCGTGGGCGGCGGCGGGTGTGTTGGGGCCGGTGTTGGTGAACTACCTGCGTGAATATCAACTGAGCATCGGCGTTGAACGTGCGGCGGCTTACGACATCACCCTGTACATCCTCGCGGGCCTGCTGGTGCTGGGTTTCCTGTGCAACCTGATGGTTCGCCCGGTGGCCGACAAGTACTTCATGAGCGACGCTGAACTGGCGGCCGAACAGGCGCTGGGCCACGACAAGGGTGCTGACGCCAGCACCGTGCTGGAGTGGAAAGCGGACGCAGGCACCAAGCCGTTGGCGGTGGCTGCGTGGCTGGTGGTGGGTATTCCGTTGGCGTGGGGTGTGTGGGTGACGCTGCAGAAAACAGCGGTTCTCTTCCAGTAAGCTTCCCGTAACGGATCGTTCCCACGCTCTGCGTGGGAACGCCTCCCGTGACGCTCCGTGTCACATCCAGAGCGGACGCGGAGCGTCCAGGGCTGCACTCCCACGCAGAGCGTGGGAGCGATCAGTGGTCTTGGGGTACTTGTACTGACATGTACATCGCTGGCGGCTCTGAATTCACTCCGTCAGTGATATCACCTCTCGTGTTTCTGTTTAGCGCCCGCGACCCTATAATGGCTGCCTTTTTCGCCCCAATGATTTTTGCGGAGCTGGTGATGGCCGAACGTATGGCGTCTGTCGAGCGCGACACTCTGGAAACCCAGATCAAAGCCTCGATCAACCTGGATGGCACCGGAAAGGCCCGATTTGATATCGGTGTACCTTTTCTTGAGCACATGCTGGACCAGATCGCCCGTCACGGGCTGATCGACCTGGATATTGTCAGCAAGGGCGACCTGCATATCGACGACCACCACACGGTGGAAGACGTCGGTATCACCCTGGGTCAGGCCTTCACCAAAGCCATCGGCGACAAGAAAGGCATCCGTCGCTACGGCCACGCCTACGTGCCGCTCGATGAAGCGCTGTCGCGTGTGGTGATCGACTTTTCCGGCCGTCCTGGCTTGCAGATGCATGTTCCTTATACCCGCGCGACCGTCGGCGGTTTCGACGTTGACCTGTTCCAGGAATTTTTCCAGGGCTTCGTCAACCATGCCAACGTCACCCTGCACATCGACAATCTGCGTGGGCACAACACCCACCACCAGATCGAAACCGTATTCAAGGCTTTCGGCCGCGCCCTGCGCATGGCTGTGGAGCTGGATGACCGCATGGCCGGTCAGATGCCGTCGACCAAAGGCGTTCTGTAATGCAGACGGTCGCGGTTATCGATTACGGCATGGGCAACCTGCACTCGGTGGCCAAGGCCCTCGAGCACGTCGGTGCCGGCAAGGTTCTGATCACCAGCGATGCCGATGTGATTCGCGAAGCCGATCGCGTGGTATTCCCCGGCGTCGGTGCAATTCGCGATTGCATGGCGGAGATCCGTCGCCTGGGCTTCGACTCGCTAGTGCATGAAGTCAGCCAGGACCGTCCGTTCCTCGGCATCTGCGTCGGCATGCAAGCCTTGCTCGACAGCAGCGAAGAGAACAACGGCGTGGACTGCATCGGCCTGTTTCCAGGCCAGGTGAAGTTCTTCGGCAAAGATCTGCACGAAGATGGCGAACACTTGAAAGTGCCGCACATGGGCTGGAACGAAGTGAAACAGACAGTAGAACACCCGCTGTGGCACAACATTCCGGACCTGGCGCGTTTTTACTTCGTGCACAGCTACTACATCGCTGCCGGCAATGCGCGGCAGGTGGTGGGTAGCGGTCACTACGGTGTCGATTTCGCCGCAGCGCTGGCCGACGGCTCGCGTTTTGCCGTGCAGTTCCACCCGGAGAAGAGCCATACCCATGGCCTGCAATTGCTGCAGAACTTCGCTGCGTGGGATGGTCGCTGGTAAATGGCTGCCAAAAAGAAGCCGCCGATCCTGACCCTCACTCCCGAGCAGGAGAACGAGGCCAATCACAAGATCAAACGCTTCATGGAGGACCGTTTCGAGCTGGACCTGGGTTCGTTCGAAGCGGCTGAAATCCTTGAGCTGTTTACCCGCGAAATTGCTCCGCACTATTACAACAGGGCGATTTTCGATGTGCAGACGCACCTCAAAGAGAGGTTCGAAAGCATCGAAAGCGACCTGTGGGCGCTCGAGAAAAACTGATTTCCGAGCGAAGCTGAATACTCGAATTTGAAGGTTTGCCAGATGCTGATTATTCCCGCTATCGATCTTAAAGACGGTGCCTGTGTTCGTCTGCGCCAGGGCCGCATGGAAGATTCCACGGTGTTCTCCGATGACCCGGTGAGCATGGCTGCCAAGTGGGTGGAAGGCGGTTGCCGCCGTCTGCATCTGGTCGACCTGAACGGTGCCTTCGAAGGCCAGCCGGTCAACGGCGAAGTGGTCACCGCCATCGCCAAGCGCTACCCGAACCTGCCGATTCAGATCGGCGGCGGTATCCGCTCGCTGGAAACCATTGAACACTACGTCAAAGCGGGCGTGAGCTACGTGATCATCGGCACCAAAGCCGTGAAAGATCCGGCTTTCGTTGCGCAAGCCTGCCGCGCGTTCCCGGGCAAAGTGATCGTCGGTCTGGATGCCAAAGACGGTTTTGTCGCCACTGACGGCTGGGCTGAAATCAGCACCATCCAGGTGATCGACCTGGCCAGGCAATTCGAAGCCGACGGTGTGTCCGCGATCGTTTATACCGACATCGCCAAAGACGGCATGATGCAGGGCTGCAACGTTTCGTACACCGCCGCCCTGGCTGCTGCGACGAAGATTCCAGTGATCGCTTCCGGCGGTATCCACAATCTGGGTGACATCAAGTCGCTGCTTGACGCCAAGGCGCCAGGCATCATCGGCGCCATCACCGGCCGGGCGATTTACGAAGGCACCCTCGATGTCGCTGAAGCGCAAGCTTTCTGCGATTCGTACAAAGGCTGAGGACTCACCATGGCGCTGGCCAAACGCATCATCCCTTGCCTGGACGTGGATAACGGCCGGGTGGTCAAGGGCGTCAAGTTCGAGAATATTCGCGATGCCGGCGACCCGGTGGAAATCGCCCGTCGTTACGACGAGCAAGGTGCCGACGAGATTACCTTTCTCGACATCACCGCCAGCGTCGACGGTCGCGACACCACGCTGCATACCGTCGAACGCATGGCCAGCCAGGTGTTCATCCCGCTGACCGTGGGCGGCGGCGTGCGTACCGTGCAGGACATTCGCAACTTGCTCAACGCCGGTGCGGACAAGGTCTCGATCAACACCGCTGCTGTATTCAACCCGGAATTCGTCGGCGAAGCGGCCCAGCATTTCGGCTCGCAATGCATCGTCGTCGCCATCGACGCGAAGAAGGTCTCCGGCCCGGGCGAAACCCCGCGCTGGGAAATCTTCACCCATGGCGGTCGCAAGCCAACCGGCCTCGACGCCGTTGAGTGGGCGAAGAAGATGGAAGGCCTCGGTGCCGGTGAAATCCTGCTGACCAGCATGGACCAGGACGGCATGAAAAACGGCTTCGACCTGGGCGTCACCCGCGCCATCAGCGATGCGCTGGGGATTCCGGTGATCGCGTCCGGCGGTGTCGGCAATTTGCAGCACTTGGCCGATGGCATTCTCGAAGGCCACGCCAGCGCAGTGCTGGCGGCGAGTATTTTCCACTTCGGCGAATACACCGTGCAGGAAGCCAAGGCCTACATGGCTCATCGCGGCATCGTGATGCGCTAAACACTACAGGCCAGTGGACAGTATGGCGGGCTCAAGGCACTCTTGAGCACGCCATGGATTCCGGTAGCCCGACATGCTTAAACGTCTTCTTCTTGTCCTCGCCAGCGCTTCTCTGTTGCTCGTCAACGGAGCCCGCGCCGCAGAAAATCCCGCCACCGACCTGGTGCTGCTGACGGAAAACTTCCCGCCGTACAACATGGCGAAGAATGGCAAAAATTTCGCTCAGGACGAGAACATCAACGGCATTGCCGTGGACATCATTCGTGAGATGTTCAAGCGCGCGGACATGACCTACAGCCTGACGCTGCGTTTTCCGTGGGAGCGAATCTACAAGCTTGCTCTGGAGAAACCGGGTTACGGCGTGTTCGTGATGGCGCGTTTGCCGGACCGCGAAAAGCTATTCAAATGGGTCGGTCCGATTGGTCCGGATGACTGGATCATGCTGGCCAAGGCTGACAGCAAGATCAGTCTTGAAACGCTGGATGACGCCCGCAAGTTCAAGATCGGCGCGTACAAGGGCGATGCGATCGCCGAGACGCTGGCCAAGCAGGGTCTCAAACCCATTGTCGTGCTACGTGATCAAGATAACGCGAAGAAACTTACCAGCGGCCTGATCGACCTGTGGGCGACGGGTGATCCGGCCGGACGCTATCTGGCCCGCCAGGACGGTGTGGTCGGACTTAAAACCGTGCTGCGTTTCAACAGCGCCGAGCTTTACCTGGCGCTGAACAAGGGGGTTCCAGACGAAGTGGTGGCCAGACTTCAGGCGGCGCTGGATCAACTGCGCAAGGAAGGCGTGGTGGACGACATCATGGCGCGCTATCTCTGATACTCCGGTTGGTGAAATGTTGTTCCCTATAGAAAGTTATCGAGCTCCAGTGGGTGGCGTTACCAAATCAAATCGCGTTGCCGAGGGTTGCAGGTCTGACTCATTGCTGGCGTAACTACAGACTTTCAAAGGGCTGTCTGGTGGCAGCAACTCGAGCTCCGCTGCTTTCTTGTACCGCTCGTCACGGAAACCGGCACAGGGTGTGTTATCGACGCTCGTTGAATAGAAGAAATGCGAGCTGAAATCAGGATATGCGCCTTCCCATTGCATCGATGTAAATTTTTTATTATGGCCAAACGCTGGTTCAGGAGCGGGCTCTGCAAGATGGGCCGCGTGGGTGAAAGTATTCTTCAGTAATGGAGTTGTCAGTTTTTGTTCTTTCGTACGTACACCTATTATGCACAATACATGCATGCGCGTTTCGGGACCGACAGAATCATTAATATGGCCGTTTGTAGCGCTGATGGCGACACTATAGTTTTCTGGTTTCTCGCAATTGAGGGCATCTCGCACAGTTTTGTATCGGTAATGTGGAGTATCAATGTTGAATGCAAAATTCCATGTCGGCATTGTTTCATTGCCCAAATAGTCCATTTCAGGCCGAAGTCTGGTTCTTAAGAATAAGCTCTCGAAGTCGACGTTCACGTTGATTTGTTGTAAGTCACACGTTGCAGTGCCATTGCTGAATATTCCATTTATGAAACAGCTTGATAAAAACGCGGGTGAAAAACCGTAATGGCGTTCAGAAACAATACTCGTGATCTGGTTTGTTCGCCGATCAACCATTGGGCTACCGGAGCTCCCGTTATCCAAATCCTTGCACTCGTTCACTAACCCACCGGGAAATGCGGGCGGTATACCAGAGATAGTCCTGGACACTTCCTGGGTGCAGGCACTCAAGCGCAAGGTCCTGGTGGTGAAGGTGCCGGGTGCACCGACATTGAGCACGTCATGAGAGAAAAAAGGGGGCGCGGGTGAAATTTTGAGAGGCATGATCTGGTCTTGCAATAATGCCGACAGAGGCTTCTCAAGTTCGAGTATCGCTAGATCTGTTCCTAACATGCTTGTCCAGATGGCCGTACGGACTTTGTATGTTTTGTGATTGGATGCCGTGTCTTGAAAATAATTGAACGTTACGTTTGCAGTGAACTCATGATTCAGCTTTGAAGTACCATATTCAGCTAATACGCAGTGGCCGGCTGTGATTACATAGGCGGGCGCAGTGTTCGTCCAGCCGGAATCTCTGGTGTCAATAAGAACTGCGGTGCAAGTACCTTTGGGCGTATTCAAGAGGCCAATTCCCGTCCAGCGTGAATACCGGCTGTCACTGTTTGTTAACGGTTTGGAAGGGGAGCCGTTCTTTAAATTGTCTCCGATATCAGTTTGTGCAGCTTCAGCGAACAAAAAGAAGTGACTGATCAGGTAAATTGTCAAAGTGATATGTTTGAATTTCATTTGCCATCCTTGGCGATAGATGTTTGTGGTGACAGGAGAGCAGACTCGAATGCCTGCTGTGTGATTCATAGCGTCGAGGTAGGGTGACGATTATTCGCAGGGGCAGGTGGTACATATTTATATAGTCGGCCGCCGCGCAATGGCTGGTAAATAACCGGATGGGTTAATTAGCGAGAGGCATCCGGTAAATGCCGTCCTTCCCATGCCCAGCCATCGCCCGATTGCCGCGCACGCTGATCATCTGTTTGATATCGATCCAGTCAATGCCCTGAGCCTTGAGCTTGGGCAATTCACGTTCGAGCACCGCCAATGTCTGCGGATACGGATGCCCGATCATCACCGCAGAACCCTGCTTGCGCGCCAGGCTGATAGCCGTCTGTAGCTGAGTGTGGATCGCGGCTTCAGTGGGTTCGTCATCTAGGAACACATCCCGTGAAACGCTCGCCAAACCGATTTTCTGCGCCTCGGCGGCCGCCACGGTTTGCGCGCTGGTACGGCTGTCGACGAAGAACTTGTGTCGACGCTGCAAGTCCGCCATCAGCCAGGCCATGGCCGGTTGCTGAGCGGTCATGCGGCTGCCCATGTGGTTGTTGATGCCAGCGGTATACGGCACAGCCTTGAACGCCGCGTTCAAGCGCTTCTCGAGTTCTTCGATGGGTAATTCGGGATGCCAGGCAAACGGTCCGGTGGCCGGGGCCATGGGCATGTGCAGGATGACGATCTTGCCGGCGCGATGGGCTTCGCGGGCGAACTCGGTGGCGTGGGGTGTGTCGGGCATGATTGCCGCGGTGACCGGGCCGGGCAGTGCCAGTACGCGGCGATCCTGGAGCAAGTTCTGCCCCAGGTCATCGATGATCAGGCTCAGATAAGCCTTCGCCGGTGTGGCCGCCGTCGTGGCAGGCGTCGCGTTAGCGACACCCGCCAGACAGCACAGCAGGCCGAGGAGCAACCGCAGGCGCATCTCAGCGGCCAGAAGTGATGCTCAGTCCTTTGAGCAGGCTCAGGGCCTGGGCCAACTGGTAATCGTCATCCTGCGGCATGGCCTTGGCTTTGCCGCCGGAACCGGTCGGTTTGTCGGCGCCGCCGTTGCCATTGCCCAGGTGACCTTGCAGATCGGCTTCCTTGAAGTATTCGCCGTCCTGCTCGTTGGTGATCTTGGCCCTGCGCACTTCGATGTCCGGGACGATACCCTGTGCCTGAATCGAGCGACCATTCGGTGTGTAGTACAACGCTGTGGTGATTTTCAGTGCGCGTTCGTTGTTCAGCGGCAACACGGTTTGTACCGAGCCTTTGCCGAAACTGTTGGTGCCCATGACCACTGCGCGTTTCTGATCCTGCAGGGCGCCTGCGACAATTTCCGAGGCGGAGGCGCTGCCACCGTTGATCAGCACGACCATTGGCACGGCTTCGCTTTCGTCCTTACCGGTGGCGGAGAAGCGCAATTCGGAGTTGGCGATACGGCCCTTGGTGTAGACGATCAGGCCCTTGGTGATGAAATGGTCGACCACTTCCACCGCCGATTGCAGCACGCCGCCCGGGTTGTTACGCAGGTCGAGGACGATGCCGCTGAGCTTCTTGCCGTTGTCTTTGCGCAGTTTGGCCAGGGCCTTGGAGACCTCTTCGCCGGTCTTGACCTGGAACTGGGTGATGCGAATGTAGCCGTAGCCGGATTCCAGCAACTGGCTCTTCACGCTCTTCACTTGAATGATGGCGCGGACCAGGGTCACGTCGAACGGCGCACCGCCGTCGCGCACCAGGGTCAGTGTGATCTTCTGGCCGATCTTGCCGCGCATCTTGTCCACGGCTTCGGTCATGCTCTGGCCGCGAGTCGGCTGGCCATTGATCTTGACGATGAAGTCGCCGGCCTGAATGCCGGCCTTGGAGGCCGGAGTGTCATCGATGGGCGAAACCACTTTGATGAAACCGTCTTCGGCGCCGACTTCGATGCCCAGGCCGCCGAATTCGCCGCTGGTGCTTTCCTGCAATTCAGCGAAGTCTTCCGGGCCCAGATATGCGGAGTGCGGGTCGAGGTTGCTGAGCATGCCTTTAATGGCGTTTTCCAGCAGGGTCTTGTCGTCCACAGGTTCTACATAGGCTGCCTTGATCCGGTCCATGACCTCGGCAAAGGTGCGCAACTCGTCCAGCGGCAATGGCGCCTTGGTGGTCGCAGCGGTGCCTGCAGGTGCAATCGCCGGGGCAGGCTCAGCGGCAAACGCCAACGGTGCGCCGATCACCAGGGCAATCGTCAGGGCCTGCGAGGTAAGGCGGGACAAATACAGCATGTCGAACGAACTCCTGAATTAGGTAACGTGCTTATCCTTGCGCACGACACCATTGCGCCGGATCACTCGGGTGACCCTGCTGACGAATAGCGAAATACAGTGCTGGTGTGTCCTGCCCGCCACTGTTACCGACAGTGGAGATGGACTCACCGGCTTTTACCACGTCACCCGCAGACTTGAGCAGCGTCTGGTTGTGACCGTAAAGACTCAAAAAACCGTTGCCGTGGTCGAGGATCACCAGCAACCCGGCGCCTCGCAACCAATCGGCAAACACCACGCGGCCACCGTGAACGGCATGCACCTGGCTGCCGGCGGAGGCGCTGATCATCACGCCGTCCCATTTGGTGCGGGCATCGTCGCCACGGCTTTCACCGAACCGTGCCAGCAGTCGACCATTAACCGGCCATGGAAGTTTGCCTCGGGTGGAAGCAAAGGGGCCGCCAAAGGTTTCGCCTGAACTTGAAACCAGTGCGCCGGGTGTCGATTTAACGGTTTTGCGTGGGGCGTCAGTGGCATCTGCTTCAGCCTGAGCCTCACGTAAACGCTTTTTTTCGGCTTCCTGCTGGGCGATCAGCGCTTTTTGCCGCGCCTCTTCTGCCTCTCGGGCCTGACGGGCCAGGGTTTCTTCAATGGTTTTAAGGACTTTAGACAGATCCGCCTGATCCTGCTCGCGCGCCGCCAGTTTCTGATCGCGGGCCTTCACGTCGTCGCTGAGTTTGGCCAGGACTTGCTGGCGCTCCTTGCGGACCTTGTCGAGTTCGTCGCGCTGGCTGTCGAGGCTGCTTTTCTGCACCAGCAATTGCGCCTGCTGCATGGCGATGTCTTTTTCGACATTGGCCAGTTGGCGCAGGGTTTCGTTGAAACTCTTCAGCTGCTCCAGGCGAGCCTGGCTCAGGTAGTCGTAATAGGTGAGGGTGCGCGCGAATTTTTCCGGATTCTGCTGGTTGAGCAGCAACTTGAGGTACTCCTGTTGGCCATTCTGATAGGCCGCGCGGGCCTGAATGGCGATCAGTCGTTGCTGTTCAATGCGCGCGCTCTGGAGTTTTTTTTTCTCGGCATCGAGTCGCTGTAGCTCGGATTCGCTTTTCTTCAGCTCTTTTTGCAGGGCTTCGACCTGCTTCTCGAGCTTGCCCATCTCGGTTTCGGTGCCCTTGAGGTCTTTCTGCACTCCGGATTTTTCTTCCTGGAGTTTACCCAGCAATTTTTTCAGCTCGGCAATGTCCTGACGCGTGGCGTCCAACTGTTGTTGGGTTTGCGTGCGCTCGTCGGCAAAGGCCGGTTGAAGCAGGCAGGTCAGGGCAAGGGCTATCAGTACGCGAAGCATAGAGGCGGGCGACACCAGGGAAAGGGACGGCCTAGTATGCCCGCCAAGCGCAGCAAAAAAAATGCCCAATTGGGGCTGTGTGATAACTGGAGTAAGCGACAGGGTGAATTCCATTTCGAAAACTCCACAAACCACTGTGGGAGCGGGCTTGCCCGCGATGACGTCCTGACATTCAACATAGAGGTTGGCTGTCAGATTGCTATCGCGGGCAAGCCCGCTCCCACAGGGTTTGGCGTCGTCAGATGGATCTGATCAGACCAGAATCGAAGTCCCGGTCATTTCCACTGGTTTCTCAAGCCCCAGCAACATCAGCATGGTCGGCGCGACATCCGCCAGCACGCCGCCGTCGCGAACCTTGAAGTCACGCTTGCCGACATAAATGAACGGCACCGGCTCGGTGGTATGCGCGGTATGCGCCTGGCCAGTGGATGCGTCGGACATTTGCTCGACGTTGCCGTGGTCAGCGGTAATCAGGGCTTCGCCGCCGACTTTTTCCAGGGCATCGACGATACGGCCGACGCACAGGTCCAGACATTCAACCGCTTTGACGGCCGCATCGAAGACGCCACTGTGGCCGACCATGTCGCCGTTGGCGTAGTTGACCACGATCACGTCGTAACGCTGGTTTTCAATGGCATCAACGATGCGGTCGGTGACTTCCGGAGCGCTCATCTCGGGCTGCAAGTCATAGGTGGCGACTTTCGGCGACGGGATCAGGATGCGTTCTTCGCCCGGGAACGGTTCTTCGCGACCGCCGGAGAAAAAGAAAGTCACGTGGGCGTACTTCTCGGTTTCGGCGATGCGCAGCTGCGTCTTGCCGTTTTTCGCCAGGTAATCGCCCAGCACGTTGTCCAGGCTGCTTGCGGCGAAGGCCGACGGCGCGGGGATGCTGGCGGCGTATTGGGTCAGCATGACGAAACCGGCAAGTGCAGGCTGGCGAGCGCGTTCGAATTCCTTGAAATCGTCTTCGACGAACACGCGGGTCAATTCGCGAGCGCGGTCGGCGCGGAAGTTCATGAAGACTACGGCGTCGCCGTCTTCGACTTTCACCGGTTCGCCAATGGAGGTGGCTTTGACGAATTCGTCGCTCTCGCCACGTTCGTAGGCGGCTTGCAGGCCTTCCTGTGCGGTGGCGGCGTTGAATTCGCTGTTGCCATCGACAATCAGGTTGTAGGCCTGGGACACGCGATCCCAACGGTTGTCGCGGTCCATGGCGTAGTAACGGCCAATGATGCTGGCGATCCGGCCTTTGCCGAGGGCTTCGAAGGTCGCGTCCAGCAACTCGATCGACGACTGGGCGCTTTTCGGTGGCGTATCGCGGCCATCAAGGAAGGCGTGCAGGTAAATTTTCTCGGCGCCGCGCTTGTAGGCCAGCTCAGCCATGGCGACCAGGTGATCCTGGTGGCTGTGAACACCGCCATCGGACAGCAGACCCATGAAGTGCACGGCTTTGCCGGCAGCAACGGCTTTATCCACAGCAGCGCAGATGGTCGGGTTCTCGAAGAACTCGCCGTCGCGGATCGCTTTGGTCACACGCGTGAAGTCCTGGTACACCACGCGGCCGGCGCCGAGGTTCATGTGACCGACTTCGGAGTTGCCCATCTGGCCGTCCGGCAAGCCGACGTCCATGCCGCTGCCCGAGATCAGGCCGTTCGGCACGGTGGCCCACAAGCGGTCCAGTACGGGCTTTTTGGCCGCAAAGATGGCGTTGGATTCAGGGCTTTCACTGTGACCGAAGCCGTCGAGAATAATCAGGACCAAAGGTTTAGGCGTGGTAGTCATGGATTCCACTCGTGGCTGAGTAAAAGAAGGCGATGGAAAAGGGAGTGGCAGTTTAAAGCGAAGTTCCGATGCCGTCACCGCCGGACGGGGTTTGGCCCACCATAGTGGCTGTGTATACTGGCCGACATTTTAACGCCCTGGAACCTCCTTCGATGGTTGCTAACCTGATTCAATTTGCCACCAACCACTATCTGCTTGTCGGTATCTTCGTCGTACTGCTGGCGTTGCTGATCGCTTATCAGATGCAGGGCGGCGGCCGCAGCCTGAGCACCGGTGAACTGACCGGGCTGGTCAACAAGGACGCAGGCGTGGTGATCGACATCCGTCCGATCAAGGATTTCACCGCTGGTCACATTGTTGGCGCGTTGAACATTCCTCACGACAAACTGACCGCTCGCGTCGGCGAACTGGAAAAGCACAAGGCCAAGACCATTATCCTGGTCGACGCCATGGGCCAGACTGCCGGCACTCATGCCCGCGAGCTGATGAAAGCCGGCTTCACCGCCGCCAAGCTGTCCGGCGGTATTTCCAGCTGGAAAGCCGACAATCTGCCGCTGGTGAAGTGATATGAACCACGTCGTCGTCTATTCCAGCGATTACTGCCCTTATTGCTCGCGAGCCAAATACCTGCTCGAGAACAAAGGCGTAGCCTTCGAAGAGATCAAGGTCGATGGCAAGCCGCAGGTGCGTGCCGCAATGGCTCAGAAGGCCGGACGAACATCCGTGCCACAGATCTGGATCGGCAGCACCCACGTTGGCGGCTGTGATGATTTGTTTGCCCTGGAGCGCGCCGGCAAGCTCGACGCCATGCTCAAGGCCTGACTGCCTTACTTGAAATAGCCAACCCTACAAGACCCGAGATCAGAAAGGATCTGAGATGACTGACCAACAGAACACTGCAGCTAGCGAAGAAGAAACCGCACCGCAATTCTCCTTGCAGCGCATCTACGTACGCGACTTGTCCTTCGAAGCCCCGAAAAGCCCGGCGATCTTTCGCCAGCAGTGGGAGCCGAGCGTCGGTCTGGATCTGAACACTCGCCAGAAGGCTCTGGAAGGCGACTTCCACGAAGTTGTGCTGACTCTGTCGGTTACCGTGAAAAACGGTGAAGAAGTGGCGTTCATCGCTGAAGTGCAACAGGCCGGGATCTTCCTGATCAAGAACCTGGACGATGCTTCGATGAGCCACACCCTCGGCGCGTTCTGCCCGAACATCTTGTTCCCGTACGCTCGCGAAACCCTGGACAGCCTGGTGACCCGCGGTTCGTTCCCGGCCCTGATGCTGGCCCCGGTGAACTTCGACGCACTGTACGCACAAGAGCTGCAACGCATGCAGGCGGCTGGCGAGACTCCAACCGTGCAATAAAGAAGCTTCGTTTGCTCCATGAGAAAAGCGCCTTCAACGGGCGCTTTTTTCATGGAGCAAACGAAACCTTCGTGTAGGAGCTGCCGAAGGCTGCGATCTTTTGATTTTGATCGTTCCCACGCTCTGCGTGGGAATGCAGCCCGTGACGCTCCGCGTCACTGGACGCGGAGCGTCCCTTGAGGCATTCCCACGCAGAGCGTGGGAACGATCAGGTCTGCGGGTTACTTGAACCCGAGCTGGCGCCAGCCTTCATACACGGCGACGGCCACGGTGTTGGACAGGTTCAGGCTGCGGCAGCCTTCGCGCATGGGCAAACGCAGGCGTTGTTCGCTGGGCAGGGCGTCGAGCACTTCGGCCGGCAAGCCACGGCTTTCGGGGCCGAACAGGAAGGCATCGCCCTCGGCGAAACTGGCGTCATGAAATGGCCGCGAGCCCTTGGTGGTAAAGGCGAACAGCCGTGGATGGCCGAGGCTTTCCAGACAGCTGGCGAGGTCTGCGTGGCGTTGCAGGGTGGCATACTCATGGTAATCGAGGCCGGCCCGGCGCAGACGCTTGTCGTCCATCTCGAAGCCCAGCGGTTCGATCAAATGCAGGTGGCAGCCACTGTTGGCGCACAGCCTGATAACGTTGCCGGTATTCGGCGGAATTTCTGGTTGAAAAAGGATGACGTGAAACATGCACGGCTCCGAAGGTAAAGATGACGGGCATTCTACGCCGCCAAAGGACCCTCGTTCGAAACTATTCCCGCGAGTGATGGCTTCGCTGGCGATTGTCGGGCTGATGGTGGGCCTGATGATCGGTCGCCTGACCGCGCCCGACCCCAGCGTTTTAGAGCAAGTCGAAGTGACGAGCGATGGGCTGGTGGTATGGTTCAACAACGAACCCAGAACCCACGGCGAGCTGGTCGACGGCAGCGTGGCGCTTTTGTTCGAGGCTGAAGGCAAGGCGCAAAAAGGTCAGCTCAAGCTCAACGGCAGAGACGTGAACTGGCGAACGCGGTTGAGTGATGGGGGATTGTTGCTGACGGTGGTGGCGGCTCGGCCGCTGCTGGGCGAGTGGGCCGGTAGCGAGGTCGATGACCGCTGGCGGCTGGAGATCCATCTCCGAGAACAATAAAAGAGGGAATCCCCGGCCTGCCTGTACCAAGGTTCCCAAAACGGGAGGGCTCGCGCATTGCGGCGGGAGCCCGGTGTAAAGAGGGAATCCCCGGCCTGCCTGTACCAAGGACCCCAAAACGGGATGGGCTCGTCGCAGTAGCGGTATGAGCCCGGTGTAAAGAGGGGAATCCCCGGCCTGCCTGTACCAAGGTCCCCGAAACTGGGTAGTGAATCGAATCACTGATTGGACTATTGCAGGGTGCGTGCCAGTTTTTAACAGGTGGAAACAAAAAGCCGCTGAGCATCGCTAGAAGCCCCGTAATTAGGGGCTTCTGTGTTTCTGCGGTACGTTTTTTTTGCAGATGGAGGCGGGGTTTTGGATCGGCTTTTGTGCGCGATTGCGGGTCATGGTGCATTTAGGCGGTGCATGGTGGCCCTAAAAGCTTCGCGGGCAAGCCTCGCTCCTACAGGTTCAGCGTTGACCACCATTCGGGGTTCACACTGGACCTGTTGATCATTCCCACGCTCTGCGTGGGAATGCAGCCCGGGACGCTCCGCGTCCCTGCCGAAGCGGACGCATAGCGTCCACTGAGGCATTCCCACGCGGGAGCGTGGGAACGATCAGGTGAGGGGATTAACCCTCATCCCCTTCCTCATCATCCCCACCATCAACCTTCATCCCCAATTCCTTGATCTTGCGCGTCAAGGTATTGCGACCCCAACCCAGCAAAACGGCAGCGTCGCGGCGGCGGCCGGCGGTGTGTTTGAGGGCGGTTTCGATCATGATCCGTTCGAATGTCGGCACGGCACTGTCCAGCAGACTCGACTGACCGCGAGCCAGCGCCTGATCAGCCCATTGACGCAGCGCTTGCTCCCAGTTGGTCACCGGCGCCGAATCTTGCGGCAGGCTCAGCAGCTCTGGCGGCAGATCACTGATGTGCACTTCGCGACCCGAAGCCATCACCGTGATCCAGCGACAGGTGTTCTCTAGCTGACGCACGTTGCCTGGCCATGGCAGGTTCTTCAGGTATTCCTCGGTTTCGCTTTTCAGCAGCTTCGGTTCCACCGCCAGTTCTTGCGCGGCGCGGCTGAGGAAGTGCTTGGCCAGGGTCGGGATGTCTTCGCGACGGTCCGACATCCGTGGAATGTGAATGCGGATCACGTTGAGGCGGTGGAACAAGTCCTCACGGAATTTACCGGCATGCACCAGGGTTTCCAGATTCTGGTGAGTCGCGGCGATGATTCGTACATCGACCTTCACCGGCACATGGCCGCCTACGCGGTAAAATTCACCGTCCGCCAATACCCGCAGCAAGCGAGTCTGAGTGTCCGCCGGCATGTCACCGATTTCATCGAGAAACAGTGTGCCGCCGTCAGCCTGTTCAAAACGCCCACGACGCAGGTTGGCCGCGCCGGTGAATGCGCCTTTTTCATGGCCGAACAGTTCGGACTCCATCAGATCCTTGGGGATCGCCGCCATGTTCAGCGCAATAAACGGCGAGGCTGCCCGTGGGCTGTGACGGTGCAGGGCATGGGCCACCAGTTCTTTACCGGTACCCGATTCGCCGTTGATCAGCACGGTGATGTTGGAGTGGCTCAAGCGCCCGATGGCGCGAAACACTTCCTGCATCGCCGGTGCTTCGCCGATGATTTCCGGGGTGCGGGTCAAGGCGACCGGGACCTCCAGGCCTTGCTGTTCCTGAGCGTGCTGGTTGGCGCGTTTGACCAGCGACACTGCTTCGTCGACATCGAACGGCTTGGGCAGGTATTCGAACGCGCCGCCCTGATAGGACGCGACAGCGCTGTCCAGATCGGAGTGCGCGGTCATGATGATCACCGGCAGCCGTGGGTGTTGTTCGCGAATCCGTGCCAGAAGGTCCAGACCGCTGGCACCCGGCATGCGGATGTCGGAGATGATCACGTCCGGCTGCTGGCGCGCCAGGCGGCTCATCACGCCATCGGCGCTGTCGAAGCTTTGCGTGGTCATGCCTTCCTGCTGCAAGGCTTTTTCCAGGACCCAACGGATAGAACGGTCGTCATCGACGATCCACACGGTTTCACTACGGCTCATGTCGATGTGGCTCCTTGTTCCAGTGGCAGAAAGATCGAGAACGTGGTGTGGCCTGGATGGCTGTCACATTCGATCAGGCCCTGGTGCTGGCTGATGATGTTCTGGGTAATGGCCAAGCCGAGCCCGGTACCGTCCGGGCGACCGCTGACCATGGGGAAGAAAATGGTTTCTTGTAGCTCGGCGGGGATCCCCGGACCGTTGTCGATGATTTCGATCTTGGTCACCAGGCGATGGCGCACGTGGCCGATGGTGAACTGGCGCATGGCGCGGGTCCGCAAGCTGATACGGCCAAGGCGCAGCTCGTTCTGGCTGCTGATGGCCTGCATCGCGTTGCGCACGATGTTCAGGACGGCCTGAATCATCTGTTCACGATCAATCAAGACATCCGGAATGCTTGGGTCGTAGTCGCGCACCAAAGTGATGCAGCCCTGGCTTTCGGCTTCCACCAACTGACCCACGCGTTCCAGCACTTCATGGACGTTGCACATGGCCAGTGACGGCAATTTGTTGGAGCCGAGCATGCGATCCACCAGATTGCGCAGACGATCGGCTTCTTCAATGATGACGTTGGTGTAATCGCGCAGGCTTTCTTCCGGCAATTCACGGGCGAGCAACTGAGCCGCGCCGCGAATCCCGCCCAGCGGGTTTTTGATCTCGTGGGCGAGGCCGCGTACCAGCATCTTGCTGGTTTCTTGTTTTGACAGCTGTGCCTCTTCCTTGGTGATCCGCAATAAGCGGTCACGCGGGTGAACCTCCAGCAGCAGCAGCGTAGCGCCATTGCTCAGGATCGGTGTCACGGCGTAGTCGACGGTCAGGGTCTGGCCAGTGAGGGCGGTGAGCATCGCTTCGCGCTTGGTGAACGGGTGCGCCTGCTCGACTGCCTGGCGCAGGGAGTTCAGCGCCTCGGTGGATTCGGTGAACAACTCACTGATGAACTGGCCATGGCTACGCTGGCCGCTGATGGCCAGCAGCATCTCCGCCGCCGGGTTCATGTACTCAAGGCGCAGTTCGGCGTCGAGCAGAATGGTGGCGGTGGTCAGGTTGTCGAGTAGCAGGCGGTGTAGTGCGTCGCTAATGGTCATCAGGACCTCTTTTGGAGCAGGGCATGCGCATGAATAACGCGCCGATACGAGGAAAATGCAAAAACCAAACCAAGGCTCCGAAAAGAAGCGTTTAGAGCCTGAAACAGGCGTTTGACGCTCGTTTGCGTAGCGTTCTGCCAGCTTTCGCGGGTACTTTCGAACCAAAATGGGCTGGGATGTGAGTACTGTGCACTCTATTGCACCAATATAGTGCGCAAACCTGAACGAAGTAAAAAGACGCGCAGGGGAGGTAAGGTCAGCCCGTAGCAGCTGCCGAGCCTGCGAGGCTGCGTTCGGCTGCGAAGCAGTCGTGAATCCGGCTAATGCGGTCTGCCTGACGCACCGCAGTTTCTGATTTTACGACTGCTGCGCAGCCGAACGCAGCCTCGCGGGCTCGGCAGCTGCTACAAAGAGCTCGGCTGAGATTGCTTAACTGACCGGCATCAGCGCCAGAAGAAGCTTTGTTCTTCTTCGGGTTTGTCTTTGAGGGGGCATTCCGGTCGTTGGCCGTAGTCGGTGAGGATGCAGGGTTTGACCTGACGCTTCTGCGCGAGGGAAATGCGCTGCATGTGGAACGGTTGATTGGCCGTGCGTTCGACGGTACGGCCCTGTTCGTCGAGGATTTCCACCGACAGGTGATGGCTTCCGCGGTCGATGTTGCTCAGGGCGAACACCGGACTCGGGCCAGGCTCGGCGGTGGGTTGGCCATCCAGCAGCAGACGATAGCGATGACCCTGTTGCAAGCCGGGTTCGCTGGTAACGCTGACGATCAATTCACCGGCAGTGCTACGGATCGTGGCATCCGGGTCCGGCACCAGCACACGAAGCATGTCGTAATGAAACAGTGGTTTGGTTTTCGTGGCTGTCATTGGTGCGGCGCCGCTCGGGTTGGCCGACATTCGATTGCTGGTCGCCAGTGGTACACGCTTGGCATTACGGGTGCCCGGCTGATCAGTGAAGACCCGATTGCCCTGGGCGTCGATGTAGGTGAAAACCTCGGCCATTGCCGGCAGGCTGATCAGGCACGCGACCAACAGCCAGAACCTCAAGGCTTATGCACCCGTTGCACGGTGAAAGTCACGGTGGGGCTCTGCTGCACGACGTTTTGCCCATCGATCACCTGAACTGCGAGGCGATGTTTGCCACGGTCGATGTTCACCAGTTGCAGAATCGGGACGTTGCTCAATTGACCGTAGGGTTGATCGTCCAGTAACAGCCGCAATCGATGAGAGCCTTGCAGGCGCGGCTGGATCAATACGCCAACCGTGAACGTGCCGTTGTTGGCGCGCAAGGCTTCTTCGGTGGGCAGCCCGGTCAGCTCCAGCACTTGATAGGCGCTGTTGGGCTGTTCACGGCTACTGGATTGCGCAGGCGCTACAGGCTCGCGCGGCGGTTGAATCTCGACGCTGTTGAGCGGTGGCAGCTCCACCGGCTGAGCCTTTACGCCATCGGGTGGTTGATTGCTGTAGGCGGTGTTGCCGTTGGCGTCGGTGTACTTGTAGATCTGCGCGGCGGCGGGCAGGGCGATCAGCACAAGCAGGCATAACAACAATGAGCGCATTGCAGGCTTCCATTGGCCGTCGGGCAAGTGTCCGGCCCTGTTCCGTTCATGGCGACTAAGCGCTGAGCATAGAGCACTTCAGCGCATATCGGCAGGTCGGCTCAACGGCTGGCGCTGCACAACTCGGCGCTGGCGCGTACCTGGGCAAGCTCGCGCAATGGCGCATGGTCACCGGTTTTATTGGCCTTGGCCAGCCAGGACGGGCACTGCGGGTCGTTGCGATAAGGGCTGAAATCGGCCAGTTGTTGCAGCAGGCGTTTTTGTAACTGATCAAGTTGTGGGCGGATCTGCCCGACGAGATCGGGGCGAGGATCGTTGGGCGCCTTGCCTTGCGCATGCCAGTCAGACAGGTGCGCGTATTGCACCAGTTTGTTGGCCTCGATCTGCGCCGAGAAAAATTGTTCGACGGCTTCGTTGCTCAGTTTATAGGCGGGTGCCAGGGCGACAGCGCCAGCAATGACTTCGCGCTCGCGCTGACGGTCTTCGACCGGTTTGCCGCTGTCCCATTTGCTCAGCGCGACCTGATCGGCAATTGCCAGGCGTTCTTCGATGGTGCCAAGCAGCGGGGCGAGGGCGGCAGGTGCCGGGCTGGCAAAAGCGCTGTTGGTCAGCAGGGCTGTGAGCAGGGCAAGGCATGGGCGTAGGCGCATGGGGCATCTCGGCTTTATCGGATGAAGGCCATGATGCACGCAACCGGGCATCTGATGACAGACAGTCGCCCATAAAAAAGGCCTCCCGAAGGAGGCCTCTCTTTTGTCACGCCGCGTAGCGCGGCGCTACCGGATCAGCAGCTGTAGTACAGCTCATATTCCAGTGGGTGTACGAAGGTACGAACCTTGATTTCTTCTTCGCTTTTCAGGGCGATGTAAGCGTCGATGAAGTCGTCGCTGAAAACGCCGCCTTTGGTCAGGAACGCACGACCTTTGTCCAGCTCTTCCAGGGCTTCTTTCAGGCTGCCGCAAACTTGTGGGATCTCTTTCGCCTCTTCAGGCGGCAGGTCGTACAGGTTTTTGTCAGCTGCGTCGCCAGGGTGGATCTTGTTCTGGATGCCGTCCAGGCCAGCCATCAACAGTGCAGCGAAGCCCAGGTACGGGTTAGCTGCCGGATCCGGGAAGCGAGCTTCGATACGGCGAGCGCGAGGGCTGGACACGTAAGGAATACGGATCGAAGCCGAACGGTTACGAGCCGAGTAAGCCAGCATCACTGGAGCTTCGAAACCTGGGACCAGACGCTTGTAGGAGTTGGTCGACGGGTTGGTGAAGCCGTTCAGCGCCTTACCGTGCTTGATGATGCCGCCGATGAAGTACAGGGCGGTATCGGACAGGCCGGCATAGCCTTCGCCAGCGAAGGTGTTCTTGCCATCTTTGGCGATGGACAGGTGAACGTGCATGCCCGAACCGTTGTCGCCGTACAGAGGCTTAGGCATGAAGGTCGCGGTGCGGCCATATGCGTCAGCAACGTTGTGTACGCAGTACTTCAGGGTTTGAACTTCGTCAGCCTTGGCAACCAGGGTGTTGAACTTCACGCCGATTTCGTTCTGACCGGCAGTCGCCACTTCGTGGTGGTGAACTTCGATGACCAGGCCCATTTCTTCCATGGCGTTGCACATGGAGGTACGGATTTCGTGGTCGTGGTCGAACGGCGGAACCGGGAAGTAGCCGCCTTTGACGCCTGGACGGTGGCCTTTGTTGCCGCCTTCCACGTCCTGGTCGGACATCCACGAACCTTGTTCGGAGAAGATTTTGAACATCGAACCGGAGATGTCGGACTTGAACTTCACTTCGTCGAAGATGAAGAATTCAGGCTCTGGACCCACGAATACGGTGTCGCCGATACCGGTCGACTTCAGGTATTCCTCGGCACGCTTGGCGATCGCGCGTGGGTCACGGTCGTAGCCTTGCATGGTCGAAGGCTCGATCACGTCGCAAACCAGGATCAGGGTCGGCTCTTCGGTGAACGGGTCGAGAACGGCAGTGCTGTCGTCCGGCATCAGGATCATGTCGGAAGCTTCGATGCCTTTCCAGCCAGCGATGGAGGAACCGTCGAACATTTTGCCTTCTTCGAAGAAAGCTTCATCCAGCCCATCGCGAGCCGGCATGGTCACGTGGTGCTGAGTGCCTTTGGTGTCCGTGAAGCGCAGATCAATCCACTTGACGTCATGATCTTTGATGAGTTGAACCGACTTCGACATAGTGTCCTCCGGGTGGCTTCGGGCTTAGTAGTGGATGCCCTTAGAATGTGGGTGATGCCGGCGCGAATACTCTGCCAAGGCAACCTGCCTCACAAGGGAGCAAATTGCATGCCAGTGCCCCACCATGGGTTTTTTGCCCCAATATCACGCTTATAAAGGTGCAAAGCCTCGAAAAGCGCCAAACCTCGCCCTGTAATGTAGCGTTGAAATCCATAAATGACCTGTTTTGGTGCGCGTAAAACCTTCTGCACATTAACTGGTTAAACCTTGAGCAATTTCCGCTATAATCCGCGCCCCCCTTTTTCGGCTGGCCCAGCGCGCGCTGTTTTCATGAAACTAATCGTAAAAGTCTTCCCCGAGATCACCATCAAGAGCCGCCCGGTACGGATGCGTTTCATCCGCCAGTTGGCCAAAAACATCCGTACCGTGCTCCGCGATCTGGATCCGGCTGTGGTGGTGAATGGTGTGTGGGACAATCTCGAGCTGGAAACCCGCGTCAGCGAGCCGAAAGCCCTGAAGGAGATGACCGAGCGCCTGAGCTGCATGCCGGGCATCGCGCATTTCCTGCAGGTCGATGAATACCCGTTGGGCGACTTCGACGACATCGTCGCCAAGTGCAAACAGCATTTCGGTGATGCCCTGGCCGGGAAGATTTTTTCGGTGCGCTGCAAGCGTGCCGGGAAGCACGAATTCAGCTCCATGGACGTCGAGAAATACGTCGGCAGCCAACTGCGTCGTCAGTGCGGCGCCGCCGGAATCTCGCTCAAAGAGCCTGAAATCGAAGTTCGCATCGAAATTCGCGACAAACGGTTGTTCGTGATCCACAGCCAGCACAACAGCATCGGCGGTTATCCGCTGGGTGCTCTGGAGCAGACGCTTGTACTGATGTCCGGTGGCTTCGATTCCACCGTCGCCGCCTACCAGATCATGCGCCGCGGGTTGATGAGCCATTTCTGCTTCTTCAATCTGGGCGGACGTGCCCACGAACTGGGCGTCATGGAAGTCGCGCACTTCATCTGGAAGAAGTACGGCAGCTCCCAACGCGTGTTATTTGTCAGTGTGCCGTTCGAGGAAGTACTGGGAGAAATTCTCGGGAAAGTCGATAACAGTCATATGGGTGTAGTTTTGAAGCGTATGATGTTGCGCGCTGCTTCCCGTATTGCCGATCGGCTGGAGATCGAAGCGCTGGTCACCGGCGAAGCGATTTCCCAGGTGTCGAGCCAGACGTTGCCGAACCTGTCCGTGATCGACTGCGTGACTGACAAGCTGGTCTTGCGCCCGCTGATCGCCAGTCACAAGCAGGACATCATCGACCTGGCCAACGAAATCGGCACTGCCGATTTCGCCAAGCACATGCCGGAATACTGCGGGGTCATCTCGGTGAACCCAAAGACCCACGCCAAGCGTCCACGCGTGGAGCATGAAGAGAAAGAATTCGACATGGCGGTGCTCGAGCGTGCGCTCGAGAACGCCAAACTGGTGCCGATCGATCGCGTGATCGACGAATTGGGCCAGGATTTGCAGATCGAAGAAGTCAGCGAAGCACTGGCGGGCCAGATCATCATCGACATCCGTCACCCGGATGCCGCTGAAGACGAGCCGCTGGAACTCGCTGGCATTGAGGTGCAGACAATGCCGTTTTATGCATTGAACGCTCGTTTCAAGGAACTGGACCCTACTCGCCAGTACCTGTTGTATTGCGACAAAGGCGTGATGAGTCGCCTGCATGCCCACCATTTGCTCAGTGAGGGGCATGCCAATGTGCGCGTTTATCGACCGAGCTAAGTGCCCGGGGCTGTTTGCCTGTGGCCTGCGTCACCGGCCCCCCGACGCCGCCGTCAAGCTGTAACGGCAAGGCCTGACTCTACTGTAAATCGCTGCCAAGACTTGTCAGCACACCGAATCCTCTGATCGAGATACACAAGTGATCGAAAATCTACGCAACATCGCCATCATTGCTCACGTTGACCATGGTAAAACCACCCTGGTAGACAAACTCTTGCGTCAATCCGGCACCCTGGAGCGCAACGAGCTCAACGACGAGCGCGTGATGGACTCCAACGACCAGGAGAAAGAGCGCGGTATTACCATTCTGGCGAAAAACACCGCCATCAACTGGAACGGCTACCACATCAACATCGTGGACACCCCGGGCCACGCCGACTTCGGCGGCGAAGTTGAACGCGTAATGTCGATGGTTGACTCCGTTCTGCTGCTGGTTGACGCTCAAGACGGCCCTATGCCGCAAACCCGTTTCGTGACCAAGAAGGCTTTCGAAGCCGGCCTGCGTCCAATCGTGGTGATCAACAAGGTTGACCGTCCAGGCGCGCGTCCGGACTGGGTTCTGGATCAGATCTTCGACCTGTTCGACAACCTCGGTGCCACCGAAGAACAGCTGGACTTCAAAGTCGTCTACGCCTCGGCCCTGAACGGCATTGCCGGTCTGGAACACACCGACATGGCTGAAGACATGACTCCGCTGTACCAGTCGATCGTCGACAACGTACCTGCGCCGAAAGTCGACCGTGACGGTCCGTTCCAGATGCAAATCTCCGCTCTGGACTACAACAGCTTCCTGGGTGTTATCGGCGTAGGCCGTATCGCTCGTGGTCGCATCAAGCCGAACACTCCGGTTGTCGCTATCGACGCCGACGGCAAGAAGCGTAACGGTCGTATCCTGAAGCTGATGGGTCACCACGGCTTGCACCGCATCGACGTTGAAGAAGCAGCTGCCGGCGACATCGTCTGCATCAGCGGCTTCGACCAGTTGTTCATCTCCGACACTCTGTGCGACCCACTGAACGTCGAAGCGATGAAGCCGCTGACCGTTGACGAGCCAACCGTTTCCATGACCTTCCAGGTAAACGACTCGCCTTTCTGCGGTAAAGAAGGCAAGTTCGTCACCAGCCGTAACATCAAGGAACGTCTGGACAAAGAACTGCTCTACAACGTTGCTCTGCGCGTCGAAGAAGGCGACACCGCCGACAAGTTCAAAGTCTCCGGCCGTGGTGAGCTGCACCTCTCGGTACTGATCGAAACCATGCGTCGCGAAGGCTTCGAAATGGGTGTTGGTCGTCCGGAAGTAATCATCCGCATGGTTGACGGCGTCAAGCACGAACCGTACGAAAACGTGACCATCGACCTGCCAGAAGAATCGCAAGGTTCGATCATGGAACAGATCGGTATCCGTAAAGGCGACCTGACCAACATGGTTCCGGATGGCAAGGGCCGTGTGCGCCTTGAGTACAACATCCCCGCTCGTGGCTTGATCGGTTTCCGTAACGAGTTCCTGACCCTGACCTCCGGTGCAGGCATCCTGACCTCGATCTTCGACCGTTACGACGTGATGAAGTCCGGCGACATGTCCGGCCGTCAGAACGGCGTGCTGGTTTCGGTTGCTACCGGTAAGGCTCTGACTTACTCGCTGGAAACCCTGCAAGCTCGCGGCAAACTGTTCCTGGGTCACGGTGAAGACGTGTACGAAGGTCAAATCGTCGGCATCAACAGCCGCGACAACGACCTGGGCGTCAACCCAACCAAAGGCAAGAAGCTCGACAACATGCGTGCTTCGGGTAAAGACGAAACCATCGCTCTGGTTCCGCCTATCCGCTTCACTCTGGAGCAGGCTCTGGAATTCGTTCAAGAAGACGAATTGTGCGAAGTCACTCCTAAGTCCATCCGTCTTCGCAAGAAGATCCTGGGCGAAAGCGAGCGTACCCGCGCTGCCAAGAAAGCTGGTAACTGAGTTTCGACTTAGTTAGCGCTTAAAGAAACGCCCCCGACCGCAAGGTCGGGGGCGTTTTTGTTTGTCTGGCTGTAGCAGCTGCCGAGCCTGCGAGGCTGCGTTCGGCTGCGCAGCAGTCGTGAAATCAAACGCTGCGGTGCATCATTTCGACCTTATTCCCCGGACTGCGGCTGCTCTGCAGCCGAACGCAGCCTCGCTAGGGCTCGACAGCTGCTACGGGGATTGAGGCGTCTTTAAAATTTTTCCAGAGTGCGACGGCTATTGCTGCTCTCGCGCACCACTTCTTTGGGCTTGTACGCGCAGTACCCCGGCCGCGGTCCGATCTTCGGGTGGTTGCGGCAGGTATCCGGGCGCTTATCATAAATAGTGCACAGACGGCTCTTGCGATCCAGGTACAGGCAATCGTTGTTGCTCATGCGCTGAAGGGTGAAGATCTCGGACTTCTGGTTGTAGCGCTCGACGATCCCTTCCTTCTGCAAACGCTTGGCGATGTTCTTCGGCGGATCGCCACGCTCGAACTCATCGACGATGCCGATACGGATCAGATCCTTGATCTTGACCTCGACCGGCAAGGTGCAGCAGCTGGACACGCAGGAACCGCACATCGGGGCAGAGTACTTGGCCCAGGTATCGAGGCGATCAATCTCCGCGGCGGCGATCAGGTTGGGCTTCATCATCGGTTGTTACCAGCGTGTGCATCAGGGCGCGGGATCATACCGGGACTGGTGGATTTTTGAACAACCTTTCGCCAGATTTTTTCGCTGGGCGCAAAATAACCCCTGTGACCGGCACGGCCCCTGCATTGTTTCTGGCACGCGACAACGTAATGTCGATCTATCTCGCACTAACAGGGAAAACTGCCGAACCAGAGTCTCAATGGTCTGTCAGACCGACTAGGCTCAGACAACTTCACGCTCGCTCGAGGTCCTATCGATGACTCAAGAACCACTTGTTCGCGAAGCAGAGGTGGCCGCATTCCGCGACGCCGTCTTGACCAAGCTTACCTACGCGGTGGGCAAAGACCCGGATCACGCCTTCGACCACGACTGGTTCGAAGCCATCGCCCTGGCGGCGCGCGATCACATGGTCGAGCACTGGATGGACCACACCCGGCAGATCTACCGCAAAGGCCAGAAACGGGTTTATTACCTCTCCCTTGAATTCCTCATCGGCCGCTTGCTCTACGACAGCCTGAGCAACCTCGGCCTGCTCGATGTGGCCCGCGAAGCCATGACCGAACTTGGCGTCGACATCGAACGCATACGTCTGCTGGAGCCCGATGCGGCATTGGGCAACGGAGGCCTCGGGCGTCTGGCGGCGTGCTTCCTGGAAAGCATGTCGACCCTGGGCATCGCTGGCCATGGTTACGGTATTCGTTACGAGCACGGTTTGTTCCGCCAGGCCATCGTTGACGGTTGGCAGCAGGAGCAGACCGAACACTGGCTGGATTTCGGTAACCCGTGGGAGTTCGAACGGCCAGAAGTCGCCTACCCGATCGGTTTCGGCGGCAGTGTCGAAACCGTGACCGATGAGAACGGCAAATCCAGGCAAGTCTGGTCCCCGGCGGAAACCGTGCGGGCCATTGCCTATGACACCCCGGTGGTCGGTTGGCAAGGCGCGAGTGTCAACACGCTGCGATTGTGGCGTGCCCGGGCCATGGAAGATTTGCACCTGGAGCGCTTTAACGCTGGCGACCACTTGGGCGCGGTCGCCGAAGTGGCCCGGGCCGAAAGTATCTCCCGCGTGCTCTACCCGGCGGACAGCACCGATGCCGGCCAGGAACTGCGCCTGCGTCAGGAATACTTCTTCGTTGCCGCGTCCCTGCAGGATTTGCTGCGCCGCCATCGCAACATGCACACCTCGGTGCTGACCCTGGGCGACCACGCGGCGATTCAACTCAACGATACTCACCCCTCGATCGCCGTGGCCGAGTTGATGCGTCAGTTGGTCGACGTTTATGACGTGGCGTGGGATGCGGCTTGGCAAGTTACGGTCGACACGCTGTCGTACACCAACCACACGCTGTTGCCGGAGGCGCTGGAAACCTGGCCGGTCGGTTTGATGGAGCGGATGCTGCCACGGCACATGCAGATCATTTATTTGATCAACGCCCAGCACATCGACTCATTGCGGGCCAAGGGTGTTCACGATTTCGACGTGTTGCGTGCAGTGTCGCTGATCGAGGAGGACAACGGTCGTCGCGTGCGCATGGGCAACCTGGCATTCCTTGGTTCTCATAGCGTCAACGGCGTGTCCGGCCTGCACACGCAGCTGATGCGCAGCACGGTGTTTTCCGAGTTGCATAAACTCTATCCGGAGCGGATCAACAACAAGACCAACGGCATCACCTTCCGCCGCTGGCTCTATCAGGCCAACCCCGGGCTGACCTCGATGATGGTCGACGCCCTCGGCCCGGATCTGCTGGATAACCCCGAAGAGCGCCTGATAGGGCTGGAACCATTCGCCGAGAAACCTGCATTCCGTAAACAGTTCGCCGAGCAGCGGCTGCACAGTAAAAAAGCCCTGGCGTACCTGATTCATGAACGGTTGGGGATCGCGATCAATCCGGCGGCGATGTTCGACGTACAGGTCAAACGGATCCACGAATACAAGCGTCAGTTGCTCAACCTGCTGCACACCGTCGCGCTGTACCAGGCGATTCGTGCCGAACCGGAAATCGACTGGGTGCCGCGGGTGAAAATCTTCGCTGGCAAAGCGGCGGCCAGTTATCACCAGGCCAAGTTGATCATCAAACTGACCAACGACATCGCCCGGGTGGTCAACAATGACCCGACCGTGCGTGGTTTGCTCAAAGTGGTGTTCTTGCCCAACTACAACGTCAGCCTGGCCGAAAGCATCATTCCGGCGGCGGATTTGTCGGAACAGATCTCCACCGCCGGCTTCGAAGCCTCAGGCACCAGCAACATGAAGTTCGGCCTCAACGGCGCGCTGACCATCGGCACGCTGGATGGGGCCAACGTGGAGATGAGCGAGCGCATTGGTGTCGAACACATGTTCATCTTCGGCCTTAGCGCCGAGCAAGTGGAGGCGCGCAAGTCCAACCATGAGTTCAACGCGGCACCGGACATTGCCGCTTCCCATCGACTCAACGATGTGTTGCAAGCGATTCGCGGCGGGGTGTTCTCACCGGACGATCTGTCCCGCTATACCACGCTGATCGATTCGCTGGTGGACTATGACCGCTTCCTGGTCTGCGCCGATTTCGACGCTTACTGGAACGCTCAGATACGCGTCGAGGCTCATTGGCACGACTCCAAAGAGTGGTGGCGCTCGGCGGTATTGAGCAGCGCGCGGATGGGCTGGTTCTCATCCGACAGGACCATTCGCGAGTACGCCACGGATATCTGGAAAGCATTGGAGTAAGTCTTCGACCGGCTCGATATACTGGCGCGCCGGAAAAGATCGCAGCCTTCGGCAGCTCCTACGGTCAGCGTTCACCTAACATTGTGGTGAACGCGGTCGTTGTAGGAGCTGCCGAAGGCTGCGATCTTTGCTGTACGGGCTGCGCTAATCTTTCTGGATTGGCCAATGCGCTTAGGGATATCGACCATGCAATGGATGTTCATGCTGATTGGGCTGCTGCTGGGCTGGCTACTCGATGAGTCGTTCAGCGGGGCGCTGTTGGGCGCTTTGCTCGGGCTGGGTATTGGCCAAGCCATCCGCATTGGCCGCTTGAGTACCCAAACCGCCGAACAGCGGCGCTTACTCGATCAGGCGCAGGTTGCGCTGAATGCGCTCGAGCAGCGACTGGCCTTACTGGAAGTGTCGGGCGTAAAAACACCTGAAGCCACTGAGCCTGCCGCCATCGAACCCGTTCCATCCCCTGAAATCATTCTCGAGCAAGCCCCTGTCGCAGCCCCGGAATTGATCTGGGAGCTGCCGCCCGAACTCGAACCCATCACGCCGGCCGCCACCGAAGCCAGTCGTCCGCCGCCCGCGGATGCCTGGAAACCCGAACCGGTCGCCCGCGAACCACAGCAACCGGCAGCGCCGCGCGGCCCGAACTTCATCGATCGGGCTATCAGCGGCGCGCGCAACTGGCTGTTCGGCGGCAATACCGTGCTGCGGGTCGGCGTGGTGCTGTTGTTCCTCGGTCTGGCCTTCCTGTTGCGTTATGCCACCGAAGGCATGGTGGTGCCGGTCGAGTTGCGTTACGCCGGTGTCGCGGCGGCGGCCTTGGGTTTGCTCGCACTGGGCTGGTTGCTGCGACTGCGCAACAGCAATTACGCGCTGATGCTGCAAGGCACCGGGATTGCGGTGTTGTACCTGACAGTATTTGCCGCGATGCGTCTGCATCCGTTGCTCGACCCCACGGCTGCACTGGGGCTGCTGGTGGTGGTAACGGTGTTCTCGGCAATTCTCGCCATTACCCAAAACGCCTTAGGCTTGGCCGCCGCAGCCGCCTTGGGCGGTTTCGCCGCACCGATCCTCACTTCCACCGGCGCCGGCAACCATGTCGCGCTGTTCAGCTACTTTGCCTTGCTCAACGCCGGCATTCTCGCCATCGCGTGGTTCAAGGCGTGGCGGTTGCTCAACCTGATCGGTTTTGTCGGCACCTTCGGCATCGGGTTGGCGTGGGGCCTGCGTTCCTATACACCGGAATTGCTGTGGAGCACCGAGCCATTCCTGATTCTGTTTTTCCTGATGTATCTGGCCATCGGCCTGTTGTTCGCTCGGCGCAAGCTGCTGGAAATGAGCGATGCACCCGAGGACGACAGCCGCGAGGCACTGCTGCACTGGTCAGCGCGCAAAGGTGATCACGTCGACGGAACGATGCTGTTCGGCCCGCCGCTGGTGGGCTTCGGTTTGCAGTTCGCGCTGGTGGAGCATCTGGAATTTGCCGCCGCTTTCAGCGCCTTGGCGCTGGGCATGATTTACATGGGGTTGGCCCGGTGGCTGGCGGGCGGTCGAGCACTGTTGTTGGCGGAAACCTGTCTGGCGCTCGGGGTGATTTTCGCCAGTCTGGCGATCCCCTTGGGACTCGATGCGCGTTGGACCGCGGCTGCCTGGGCGGTGGAAGGCGCGGGGATTTTCTGGCTCGGCCTGCGTCAACAACGACCGCTGGCGCGAGCCTTTGCCTTGCTGCTGCAACTGGGCTCGGCACTGGCGTTTCTCAGTGAGCTGCGGATCGGCGAGAACAGCCTGCTCGATGGCGCGCCGCTGGGAGCGTTGATGCTCGGCGTGGCGCTGCTGTTCAGCTTTTACCAATTGCGCAAAGCGTTGCCCGAACAGGCCTCAAAGTGGGAACGCCAAGGGCTGCCGGTGCTGGCTTGCCTGGGGCTGACGTTCCTTTATCTGCTGGCGCCGCTGTTCTTCTTCACTCACGGCACGGCGATCAGTTGGGCGCTGGCCGGATTGGCGACGCTGTTCGTCGGCCTGCGCCTGCAATCGCGAACCTTCCTGTTCACCGCGTTCGCCGTGCAACTGCTCGGCGGTGCGTTGTTCCTGCTGCGGCTGCAAGGGGCGGGTGGTGAGTCTGCCGCGGTGTTCAGCGCCGGTTGGAGCGGTTTGCTCAGCGCGTCACTGATCGGACTGGCGTTGATCGCCGGTATGTTGCTGGCGGCCCGCGACGAAATGGTGCGCAGCGACGTGCGTTTGCTGCGGGGCTTGTCAGTGGTGTTGCTGGCCGGTCTGGTGCTGATCAACCTCGCCGTGCTGTTCGTGTTGCCGTGGCAAACCGCGAGCGCGGTGTGGGCCGCCAGTGGTTTGTTCATCATCTGGCTGAGCCTGTACCTGAAGCAGCGCGTGAGTTTTGTCTTTGGTCTGCTGTTGCAGGTGATCGGCGGCGCTGCGTTCCTGTTCGCCGGGCCGGACCTGCTCGGCCCGCTACTCAACGAAGGGTTGCGGCCGCTGGCGCATAGCGGCTTCTGGACGCCGCTGGTGTTGGGGCTGGCTGCATTCGGCGGGGCCTGGCGTTTACAGCTCGGCAACCATGCTTCGGCCTTCGATGGGTTGAGCCTGCAGCGTTTGTCCGAAGTGTTGCTGGTGTGGGGCGCGGGTTGGTGGGCGCTGGCGTGGGTCAGTGAAGTGCTGCGCTTTGCGCCGTCGAATCTGCAAGCCACCTTGTTGCTGGCCGTCGCTGCTGTGAGTGTCGCGCTGTGGACGTTGTTGGCGTTGCGCCTGAAGTGGTCGTCGCTGGGCTTGCTCTGCACCTTGCTGATTCCCGCCGCCGGTCTGGTGCTGCTCGCCGCTTGGCATTCGCGTTATCACCCGGCCGCCAACTTCGGCTGGCTGGTTTGGGCCGCGGTATTCGTCGTGCATTTCATCTCACTGCGACGCTTGGCGGCGATGCTGCCCGCCAACGCCCTGAGCACCGCCCATGTACTCGGCTGCTGGCTGTTGATCGGCGTGTTGGCCTTGGAGCTGCGTTACGGTCTGCTGCTGTTGTCGGAACAGTACAACGCCTGGCGCTGGTTGGGCTGGGCAATTCTGCCGAGCCTGTATCTGGTGCTGATGGCCGCGCCGCGTGCGTGGCCATGGCCGGTATCGGAGTATCCCCGCGAGTATCGGCTCTATGCCGCTGCGCCATTGGCGTTGTTGATGCTCGGCTGGTTCTGGCTGGCGAACATCGCCAGTGACGGTACTGCTGAGCCGTTGCCGTATGTGCCACTGATCAACCCGTTGGAGCTGGGTCTGTTGTTTGCCTTGTTCGGCGTTTACGTCTGGTCTCGCAGCGCCGTGACGCAACTGGCGATACGCAAGGAGTACGCCGATAACGCCACGCAAGTGATTGCCGGGGTTTCGCTGTTCGTCTTCTTCACTGCGCTGGTGATGCGCGCGGCTCACCACTGGGGTGGCGTGCCGTACGCGCTGGACCTGCTGCTTGGGTCGATGCTGGTGCAGGCCGGCCTGTCCATCGTCTGGACCCTGATGGCCCTGAGTCTGATGATCGGTGGGCATCTGCGTCATCGCCGCGAAGTCTGGCTGATCGGCGCGGCGCTGATAGGGCTGGTGGTCGCCAAACTGTTCTTCGTTGAATTGAGTAACCGCGGCGGGCTCGCGCGGATCGTGTCGTTTATCGGCGTTGGTGTGTTGCTGTTGGTGGTGGGCTATTTTGCTCCGTTGCCGCCCAAGCGTGCCGAGGCTGTGCCGGATGTTGAAAAACCGGCCCCTGAAACCGAAGGAGTGTCGTCTTGAGTCAGAAGCTGAACCTGGGCTGGTGGGGGGCTGTGGTGTTGGGTGTGACACTGTCGGTCGGCGCGCAGGAAAAACCGGCGGACTTTGCCGCGCAGATGCCGTTGTCGGTAAGTGGCGAGGGCCCGTGGTATCGCCTGGAGTTGCCCTTGGACGTGCAGCTGAAAGCGCGGCAAACCGATCTCAGCGATCTACGCGTGTTCAACGCCGCTGGTGAGCCTCAGGCTTATGCCTTGGCCAGAGAACCCGGGCAGACCCGCGAAAACCGCATGCTTCACGACGTGAAGTGGTTCCCGTTGTACAACTCAGCGGATGCCACCGAACGCGCGCCAAGTGTGCGGGTGCAATCGAACACCAACGGCACGTTGATCGAAGTGCAGCCGTCCAGCCAGTTGGAGGCAGGCGAAGAAGAGCTGCGCGGCTGGTTACTCGATGCCAGTCGAATCAAGGCGCCATTGCAGCAATTGATCCTCGATTGGACCAGCGATCGCGACGGTTTTCAGCGCTTCAGCATTGAAGCCAGCGACGATTTGCAGCATTGGCAGTCGTGGGGCGAAGGGCAAGTGGCGCGTCTGACGTTTGCCGATGAACGGGTCGAGCAACATGAAGTTGGGCTGCCGGGGCAATCGGCGCGCTACCTGCGCTTGCTGTGGAGTTCACCGCAATCGGCACCGGTGCTGACGTCGGCGCAACTGGAAAGCACCAACCCACGCACCTTGCCGCTGCCGTTGGTCTGGTCGCAACCATTGGCCGGCACCAGCGTGAAGGCCGGTGAGTACGTCTGGCAATTGCCGATGGGGTTGAACGTCCAGCGCTTGCAGATCGAGCTGAATCAACCCAACAGCCTGGCACCGGTGACATTGTCGGGTCGCCGGGAAACCAGCTTGCCATGGCAAACGCTGACCAGCGGTTTGCTCTACCGCTTGACCCAGAACAGCCAGGAGGTGGTGCAGAACGAATTGCAGCTGCCAGGCCAGACCGTGCAGCAATTGAAGCTGACAGTGGATGAGCGCGGCGGTGGCCTGGGCGCCGAAGCGCCGACCGTCCGATTTGCCGTGCGCTCCACACAACTGGTGTTCCTGGCGCGCGGGGCCGGGCCTTATACGCTGGCGCTGGGGAGTGCGACGGTGAAGGCGGCGAGCTTGCCATTGTCGACGCTGATACCGGATTACAGCGCTGCAAAGCTGGCGGCGTTGGGCAAGGCGACGGTGGAGGGTGGGGTCGTGGTGACTCCGGCGGCGACCGTGCCAACGGTGGCGGACACGAACTGGAAGAAATTCGGGTTGTGGGCGGTGCTGTTGCTCAGCGTGCTGTTTTTGGGGGCCATGGCGTTCAGCTTGTTGCGCAAGCCTGCGGCCAAATCCTGAGGATGGCTGGCGCTGCGCGCCATTCGCGGGCAAGCCTCGCTCCTACAGGTAATCCACCAACCCTGTAGGAGCGAGGCTTGCCCGCGAAGGCGTCCTTCCGGCCACCAAAAATATTGAAACTGTCGCCAATCACGGCCCCATTTCGAACTACGCTCAACCCCGCACATGAACTCTATTGGGTGTATCACGTCTGATAGGAGGAAATGCGCCCCGACTCGCGTTAAACTGCGCGGGTTTTTAGCCCCCCATTCCACCGGAGCCTTCCATGTCCCGCGTTACCTTGAGTCGCTATTTGATTGAGCAGACCCGCAGCAACAACACTCCTGCCGATCTGCGCTTCCTGATCGAAGTGGTGGCGCGTGCCTGCAAGGAAATCAGCCACGCCGTCTCCAAAGGCGCCCTGGGTGGCGTTCTGGGCAGCATGGGCACTGAAAACGTCCAGGGCGAAGTGCAGAAGAAGCTCGACGTGATCTCCAACGAAATCCTGCTCGAAGCCAACGAGTGGGGCGGTCACCTGGCCGGCATGGCGTCCGAAGAAATGGACAACGCCTACCAGATCCCGGGCAAATACCCGAAAGGCGCGTACCTGCTGGTATTCGACCCGCTGGACGGTTCGTCGAACATCGACATCAACGCCCCGGTCGGCACCATCTTCTCGGTACTGCGTTGCCCGAACGAATACCTGAGCCAGAACGAGCCGTTGAATGAAAAGGCTTTCCTGCAGCCAGGTACTCAGCAAGTGGCCGCCGGTTATGCCATCTATGGTCCACAGACCATGCTGATCCTGACCCTGGGTGACGGCGTGAAAGGTTTCACCCTGGACCGTGAAATGGGCAGCTTCGTCCTGACCCACGAAGACATCACCATTCCTGAAACCACCCAGGAATTTGCCATCAACGCGTCCAACCAGCGTCACTGGGAAGCTCCGGTACAGCGCTACGTGGGCGAATTACTGGCAGGCGAAGAAGGCCCGCTGAAAAAGAACTACAACATGCGTTGGGTCGCCGCGATGGTGGCGGATGTACACCGCATCCTGACCCGCGGCGGTCTGTTCATGTACCCACGCGACAGCCGCGAGCCGTCGAAGCCGGGCAAACTGCGCCTGATGTATGAAGCCAACCCGATGTCGTTCCTGGTCGAACAAGCCGGCGGCGCCTCCACCGACGGTCACCAGCGCATCCTCGACATCCAGCCGGAAGGCCTGCACCAGCGTGTTGCGGTGTTCCTCGGTTCGAAAGAAGAAGTTGTCCGCGTCACGGCTTACCACAAGGAATAAACCATGACCGCGCCTTGGCAGCCGTTGCTCGAATGGTGGTTCGGATCTTTCGAATCCCCCAACGAAATAGCGGCTGACAAGGGCAAGTTATGGTTCGGCAAGCGCGACAGCCAGGACCTCGAAGCGCGGATGCGTTTCGGGGATCTGGTCGAGCAGGCACTGGCCGGCGGATTGACTGAATGGGTGCAATGCCCTGAAGGTTGGCTGGCCCTGGTGCTGCTGCTCGATCAACTGCCGCGAATGATCTTTCGCGATACCCCCAAATCCTTTTCAGGCGATCTCAGGGCTCAGGCACTGGTAGCGCAAGGCATTGCCGCGGATTTCGATCGGCAACTGCGACCGATCCAGCGAGTGTTTATCTATCTGGTGTTCGAGCACTGCGAAAACCTGGCGGTGCAGAACGAAGCGGTTTCGCGGTTTCTTGATCTGGTTGAACAGCAACCAGAGGCGGATCGGGCGGTGTTTGCCGACAACCTGGATTATGCCGAGCGGCATCAAAAGATCATTGCGCGGTTTGGGCGGTTTCCCCATCGCAATGCGGTGCTGGGACGCGAATCTACGGCTGAGGAAATTGAGTTTTTGAGTGGGCCGGGATCGCGGTTCTGATGGGCTGCGAACTCACGGATTTCCTTGTAACAGTCGCTTCATCAGCAGTGTGGGCAGGTTTTTCCGCGTATCGGCAATGATGTGGACGTAGATCGTTTGCCCCCGCACCTCATAAATGATCCGGTTCATTCCCGAGAGAGTTTGTCGATATTGGCTGAGATTGAGCTTCTCAATCTCTTCCGGGACTGACCCGGCATAGGGCTGGCTTCCCAAATGACGGATGGCTGCTTTCAGATTGGCGTAGGTGTTTTGCCATGTCTGTGAAGAAAATTGTTTGGTGAGATAAGTACGAATTTCTTTGAGGTCTGTTTCGGCGGACTGAAGAATGACGACCTTTAAGCTCATTGATGGTCGGCCTTGTCCATTTCTGCAAAGACGTCTTCGGCATCCCGAAACTTGCCCTCCTCAATCTCCCGATTGCCCATTGCCAAGAGCTTTAAAAGAGCCATTGTGTCTTCTTGCTCTTCAAAGCTTTTCACATCCATGACCACAAGCTTCGCTTCACCGTTTTGGGTGATCACCAAGGGTTCACGGCTCTCGGTGAGCGTTTTAACGATTTCTGCAGTGTGGCTTTTCAGGTAACTGATCGGCTTGATTTGGGATGAAAGCTTCATGGGATGAGCCTCGTCAGATTGGATAGGACTGAGTTTAGTCTTAATTCAGTCCTGCGTCAGGCTGCACCGACCAACGTTTCCAGGAGTCGGGTCTCGTTCTAGATTTTCGTTGCAGCCAATGCCGTCTTCGCGGGCAAGCCTTGCTCCTACAATTTATGCGCGGTGCGCCAATCCCTGTAGGAGCGAGGCTTGCCCGCAAAGGGACCTTGAAGGCACTAGATCCGGAAACTGCCAACCAACTGCTTCAACCGCGCTGCCTGCTGCTCAAGATCAGCACACGCACGCAAGGTCGATTGCAAATTCTCCACACCTTCCTGGTTCAGCGTATTGATCTCGGTGATGTCGACGTTGATCGACTCGACCACGGCCGTCTGTTCTTCGGTCGCGGTCGCCACGGACTGGTTCATCCCGTCGATCTCACCGATGCGCTGCGTCACGCTACCCAGGCGTTCGCCGGCCTGGTTGGCGATGCCGACGCTGCTTTCGCTCTGGCGCTGGCTGTCGGTCATGGTGCTGACCGCTTCCCGGGCGCCGACTTGCAGTTCTTCGATCATCTTCTGCACTTGCTGCGCCGAATCCTGAGTGCGGTGGGCGAGGTTGCGCACCTCATCCGCGACCACGGCAAAACCACGACCGGCTTCACCGGCACGGGCTGCTTCAATGGCTGCGTTGAGCGCCAGCAGGTTGGTTTGCTGCGAAATGCTGGTGATCACTTCCAGAATCTGGCCGATGTTTACCGTGTTGCTGTTCAGGGTTTCGATGTTGCCGCAGGAGTCGCTGATTTTTGCCGACAGCTGCTGCATGGCTGCGATGGTTTTATCCACCACGTGCTGACCGTCTTCGGCCAAGGCACGGGCGTCGCTCGAATGCTGCGAAGCAAGGGCGGCGTTCTGGGCGATTTCCTGAGCGGCGGCGCCGAGTTCATTGATCGCCGCAGCCACGCTGCTGGTGCGTGAGGCTTGTTGATCGGAGTTGAACATCGATGAGTTCGATGCAGCCACTACGCGCAAGGCGACTTCGTTGACTTGGCCGGTGGCCGAGGACACTTCGCGGATCGAGGTATGAATCCGCTCCACAAAACGGTTGAACGAGATGCCCAGCGCACCGAATTCGTCCTGGCCGTGAATGGTCAGACGCTTGGTCAGGTCGCCTTCGCCCTCGGCGATGTCATGCATGGCGCGGCCCATGGTCAGCAGTGGTTGCATCAGCACGCGGATCAACATGCTCAGCAGCGCGATGATGATCACCACGGCAATGATCATGGCGATGATTGCCGAGGTGCGGAATTCGCTGAGCATCGAGAACGCGGTCTCTTTATCCAGCACCAGCGCCACGTACCAGTCTGCAGATGGCACACCGTTAATGTGAGTGAAGGAGACAAACTGGGTTTTTCCGTCCAGTTCGACTTCCTTCAGGCCCGGGCTGATTTTCGGCGCGCCGTTGGGGTAAGCGTCGGCCAGGTTCTTGAGCACCAGTTTGCTGTCCGGGTGAATCAGGATCTTGCCGTCTGCGCTGACAATGAACGCATGGCCGTGGCCACCGAAATTTAACGAGTTGATGATCGCGCTGACGCTGGACAAATCAATGTCTGCACCGGCGACGCCAATCATTTGATTCTGATGCTTCACTGGCGTGGCAACGGTGATCACCAGTTTGCCCGACGACGCCGCAATGTAGGGTTCAGTGACGATGGTCTGTTGCGCGTTGTTGGCTGCCTTGTACCAGCCACGAGCGCGCGGGTCGTAGTCCGCCGCGCGATTGCCGGCCGGGACCGAGAACATCACACCATCGGTGCCGCCGAAGTAGCTCAGCTGGAAGTTGCTGGTGTAGGCCGGCAGGTCGATGGCGCGCTTGAGGTTGGCCTGGGCGCTGCCGTCCACGGTGATTTGCTGGGACAGCGATTGCAGCAACTGGATGCGGCTTTCCAGCCAGGTCTGGATGTTGCTGGTGGTCAGGCTGCCGAGTTCCTGCATCGAGGACTCGGTACTGCTGAGCAGGGTCTGCCGCTGGCGGTAATCGTTGAACAGGATGAAACAGGCGAATGCAACGGCCACCACGAGAGCGGCTGCCAACAGGATTTTGTGGCTGAATTTCATGTTTCTGGTCATTAAATGAGCTACCGCTAAGGGGCTGGTCAACAAGGGGTGTCAATTTGCCACAGTGGAAGGCTTTGCGCTGTTTCTATGTCGACTGGCCAGCGCCAAAGATTAGGCGGCTTCTGCGAAAACCGACGAAATACTCAGCGGCGCGAAAAAGTGGCTGATTTATCGTCAAAAGGCTGACGGGCGACCAAACAAATAGCCGAATCCTCAGGGAACCAGACAGGTGTTTTCTCTTCTAAGCTTCAGCTTGGCAGCCATGCCATTCCCTACCCCCAGGAGTTACACCATGTCGCTGCGATCTATCGCCTTGCTCTCGTTCTGCGTGTTGTTGGCAGCGTGCGGCAAGATCAATCAGGAAAATTACTCGAAGCTGTCGACCGGCATGCCCAAGGCCGAGGTTGAAACCTTGCTGGGCAAACCGACCGATTGCTCGGGCGCGCTCGGCATGTCCAGTTGCACTTGGGGTGACCAAAAAAGCTTTATCAGCGTGCAGTATGCCGGTGACAAAGTGCTGATGTTTTCCGGCCAAGGCCTGAAGTAAACCGGGGCTGTTCGCCCGCGGGAGAAAAAAATAATGAAGCGGTTACTGATCGTTCTTTTTGCCGGCCTGGTACTGGCCGGCTGCGCCACTTCTGGCGTAGATACGTTGGCACCCAAGACCGTCAACACGGTCAACCTCAAGCGTTACCAGGGAACCTGGTACGAGTTAGCGCGTCTGCCGATGTATTTCCAGCGCAACTGCGCGCAATCCGAGGCCCATTACACCCTCAAGCCTGACGGTGACATGGCGGTATTGAACCGCTGCCTGACGTCGGATTGGCAATGGGAAGAGGCCAAAGGCACGGCTTATCCACAGGTGCCCGGCAAGGCCGACAAGCTGTGGGTCGAGTTCGATACCTGGTTCTCGCGACTGATCCCGGGTATGGCGAAGGGAGAGTACTGGGTGTTGTACGTCAGCGATGATTACAAGACCGCGATTGTCGGTGACCCGAGCCGCCGCCATCTCTGGCTGCTGTCACGCACCCCGACGGTCAATGGTGTAGTGCGCGAAGAGCTGCTGAGCAAGGCGCGTCAGCAGGGTTATGACACGACGCGACTGATCTGGCGCACGTCGGATACCAAGATGGCCAAGACGTCTAACTGATCGCACATATCCCTGTGGGAGCGAGCTTGCTTGCGATAGCGGACTGTCAGTCAACATCATTGTTGAACCTGGTGGCCCCATCGCGAGCAAGCTCGCTCCCACAGATTTATAGGGTGTCAGCCCAAGAGATCGCGCAGAACCTGGGTAAAGGCGCGGTTACTTTCTTCTTCCTCGGCATGGCGCCCATCACGCACAACCCACTGGCCGTTGACCAGCACATCGCGCACCTGACGATCACCACCGGCAAACAACCAACGGTTGAGAATTCCATCGCCACTGGCCGTCGCCAGGTACGGATCGTTGCCATCCAGCACCAACCAATCCGCGCGCTTGCCGACTGCCAGGGCGCCAATCGGCTGTCCTAGCGCTTGGGCACCGCCATCCAGCGCGGCGTCGTACAGTGTGCGGCCGACCATCGGCTGATCCGCGCCATACAAACGATTACGCCGCTGATCGCGCAGACGCTGGCCGTATTCCAGCCAGCGCAATTCTTCCACCACACTCAATGACACATGGCTGTCGGAACCGATGCCCATGCGCCCACCCTGCGCCAGGAAATCCACCGCCGGAAAAATCCCGTCGCCAAGGTTGGCTTCGGTGGTCAGGCACAGGCCGGCGATGGCGCGGCTCTTGGCCATGAGCGTGACTTCTTCCGGGTTGGCGTGAGTCGCGTGGACCAGGCACCAGCGCTGATCGACTTCAGTGTTTTCGTACAGCCATTGCAGCGGACGGCGACCGCTCCAGCTCAGGCAGTCATCGACTTCCTTCTGCTGTTCGGCAATGTGAATGTGTACCGGGCACTGCTTGTCACTGGCTGCCAGCACTTCACTGATCTGTTGCGGTGTAACCGCGCGCAAAGAGTGGAAACACAAACCCAGGGCCTGCGCCGGCTGTTGCGCCAGGAGCGGCTGCAAGCGCGACTGCAATTTCAGGTAGTTTTCGGTGCTGTTGATAAAGCGGCGCTGACCTTCGTTCGGGGTCTGGCCGCCGAAACCGGAGTGGCTATAGAGCACTGGCAGCAGGGTTAAACCAATACCGGCGGAGCTGGCCGCCTGGCTGATGCGCAGCGCCAGTTCGGCCGCGTCTGCGTATGGTTGGCCGCTCGTGTCGTGGTGTACGTAATGAAATTCCGCGACCGAGGTGTAACCGGCCTTGAGCATTTCGATGTACAGCTGACGGGCGATGACGCCGAGTTGGTCCGGGCTGATTTTTCCGACGAGCCGGTACATCAAATCGCGCCAGGTCCAGAAACTGTCGTTCGGATTGCCCGCCACTTCCGCCAAACCGGCCATGGCCCGCTGGAAGGCGTGAGAGTGCAAATTCGGCATCCCCGGCAGCAGCGGACCGCTCAGCCGCTCGGCATCATCTGCGTGGGAATCGGCCTGGATATGGGTCAGCATGCCATCGACGCTGACCTCAAGACGTACATTGTTGGCCCATCCACTAGGCAGCAGCGCGCGTTCGGCAAAGAAGGCGGACATGGTTCAGCACCCCATCGTGTGTTATTTGTATATACATATACAGACGTTTGCCTGCTCGGTAAACTCCGGCAAGCTAGCAACTCCTATTAAATGAACAAGGATCAAACGTGCCGACTCCCTCTGCCACATTGCCGCCGAATGCCAATCTGAGCGCCAATCTGGGCGACAGTCCGGCGCCCTTGTACGCCCGCGTCAAACAGATGATTACCCAGCAGATCGACAGTGGAAACTGGCCGCCGCACTACCGTGTTCCGTCGGAAAGCGAGTTGGTCAGTCAGCTGGGTTTCAGCCGCATGACTATCAACCGCGCGCTTCGCGAGATGACCGCCGACGGCTTGCTGGTGCGCATGCAGGGTGTCGGAACATTCGTCGCCGAGCCGAAAAGCCAGTCTGCCTTGTTTGAAGTGCACAACATCGCCGACGAGATCGCCTCCCGTGGCCATCGCCATACCTGCAAGGTGATCACCCTTGAAGAAGAGGCCGCCGGTTCCGAGCGGGCCGTGGCCCTGGACATGCGCGAAGGCCAGAAAGTTTTCCACTCGCTGATCGTGCATTTCGAAAACGATATTCCGGTGCAAATCGAAGACCGTTTCGTCAACGCGCTGGTCGCGCCGGACTACCTCAAGCAAGACTTCACCCTGCAAACGCCCTACGCCTATCTGAATCAGGTCGCGCCGTTGACCGAAGGCGAGCATGTGGTCGAAGCGATTCTCGCCGAGCCGTCCGAATGCAAATTGCTGCAGATTGAGAAGGGCGAGCCGTGCCTGCTGATTCGTCGCCGCACCTGGTCTGGCCGTCAGCCCGTGACCGCCGCCCGTTTGATCCACCCCGGTTCCCGCCATCGTCTGGAAGGACGGTTCCACAAGTAAAGAGCCCTATGAGCCAGTTGAAAGTTTTACGCGCGATCGATTACCCGCGCATGCCGTGGAAAAACGGCGGTGGCAGCACCGAAGAAATCACCCGTGATGGAGGTGCCGGCCTTGAGGGTTTCGGCTGGCGCCTGTCGATTGCCGACATCGGTGAGTCGGGCGGGTTTTCCATCTTTGCCGGCTATGAGCGGGTGATCACCGTGCTGCAAGGCGAGGGCATGAGCTTGCGCGTCGACGGTCAGGACACGCGTCCGTTGTTACCGCTGGACCCGTTTGCGTTCAGTGGCGAGAGTCATGTGTCCTGCACATTACTCGGCGGGCCGATTCGCGATTTCAACCTGATTTATGCGCCGGACCGTTACCACGCGCGATTGCAGTGGCTGGAGGGCGATCAGCGGTTTTTCAGCTCGGCCGGCACCGTGTTGGTGTTCAGCGTCGCTGAACAGCTTGAAGTGACGGTGGGTAACAGCGCCTCTCAGCTAGGGCGCCATGATTGTCTGCAGCTGGACGGTAACGTTGGTCTGCTGGATATCTCCGTCAAGGGTCAGTGCTGTGTGATCGAGCTGGCCGCACGCTGATCCAGCACCGAGTCGCCTCTATCGCGGGCAAGCCTGCTCCCACAGGGACATCATCGTACTTGTGGGAGCGGGCTTGCCCGCGATGCTTTTCAGGGCTCAAAACCCGTTTCCCATTGCGCACCACTTTGTTACCGAACGCCCCAGCGTGGCGCAAAACCACGTTCACGTAACAACTCCCTGTTCGCTCAAACAAACCTCAAAAAAATTTCATCTACGCTGAAACCCTTGATCCATGGGCTTTCCAGCCATCCAAAAACTTTTCTTGAGCACTCATCCAGCAAGTTGGCCGCTTGATTGCATATGCTTGTATGTACAAGTAAAGACGTATGCGTATGAGTCGATTCGAGGCTCCCCGCAACGTCCACTGATTCGCTTGTGTCGCTTTGACGCGCACAGGCTGGCTTGCCCACCGCCAGGGTTGGTTTGGATTGATCGCTGAGGAGTCTTTTTCGTGACTGACAATACCCAGAAACCTACAAAGTTTCGTGACGTTGAAATTCGTGCCGCTCGCGGTAACAAGCTGACCGCCAAAAGCTGGCTGACTGAAGCGCCGCTGCGCATGCTGATGAACAACCTCGACCCGGAAGTCGCCGAGAACCCTAAAGAACTGGTGGTTTACGGTGGTATTGGTCGTGCGGCCCGTAACTGGGAATGCTACGACAAGATCGTCGAAAGCCTGACCAACCTGAACGACGACGAGACCCTGCTGGTGCAATCCGGCAAGCCGGTCGGCGTGTTCAAGACCCACAGCAACGCCCCGCGCGTGCTGATCGCCAACTCCAACCTGGTGCCGCACTGGGCGAGCTGGGAACACTTCAATGAACTCGACGCCAAAGGCCTGGCCATGTACGGCCAGATGACCGCCGGCAGCTGGATCTACATCGGCAGCCAGGGCATCGTTCAGGGCACCTACGAAACCTTCGTCGAAGCCGGTCGCCAGCACTATAACGATGACCTGAAAGGTCGTTGGGTCCTGACCGCAGGCCTCGGCGGCATGGGCGGCGCGCAACCATTGGCCGCAACTCTGGCCGGCGCGTGCTCGCTGAACATCGAGTGCCAGCAGGTCAGCATCGATTTCCGCCTGAACAGCCGCTATGTCGATGAGCAAGCCACCGACCTCGACGACGCGCTGGCCCGCATCGCCAAATACACCAAAGAAGGCAAAGCGATTTCCATCGCTCTGCTGGGGAACGCGGCTGAAATCCTGCCGGAACTGGTCAAGCGCGGCGTGCGCCCGGACATGGTCACCGACCAGACCAGCGCCCACGACCCGCTCAACGGCTACCTGCCGGCCGGCTGGACCTGGGAAGAGTACCGCGCTCGCGCCAAGATCGAGCCTGCTGCTGTGGTCAAAGCCGCCAAGCAATCCATGGCCGTGCACGTTAAAGCGATGCTCGACTTCCAGAAAATGGGCATTCCGACCTTCGACTACGGTAACAACATCCGTCAGATGGCTCAGGAAGAAGGCGTCGAGAACGCGTTCGACTTCCCAGGCTTCGTACCGGCTTATATCCGTCCGCTGTTCTGCCGCGGCATCGGCCCGTTCCGTTGGGCTGCACTGTCGGGCGACCCGCAGGACATCTACAAGACCGACGCCAAAGTAAAAGAACTGATCCCGGACGATGCCCACCTGCACAACTGGCTGGACATGGCTCGCGAGCGCATCAGCTTCCAGGGTCTGCCGGCACGTATCTGCTGGGTTGGCCTGGGCCTGCGCGCCAAGCTCGGTCTGGCCTTCAACGAGATGGTCCGCAGCGGTGAATTGTCCGCGCCAATCGTGATCGGTCGCGACCACCTGGACTCCGGCTCTGTTGCCAGCCCGAATCGCGAAACCGAATCGATGCAGGACGGTTCCGACGCCGTGTCCGACTGGCCACTGCTCAACGCTCTGCTCAACACCGCGAGCGGTGCGACCTGGGTTTCCCTGCACCACGGCGGCGGCGTCGGCATGGGCTTCTCCCAGCATTCGGGCATGGTGATTGTCTGCGACGGTACTGACGAAGCGGCCGAGCGTATCGCTCGCGTGCTGCACAACGACCCGGCTACTGGCGTTATGCGTCACGCCGATGCCGGTTACCAGATCGCGATCGACTGCGCCAAGGAGCAAGGTCTGAACTTGCCGATGATTACCGGCAAATAAACAGGCTTTGGCCTGATGCAAAACCTGTAGGAGCGAGGCTTGCCCGCGAAGGCGTCTTTTCTGACACACCGCGGTTCGCGGGCAAGCCTCGCTCCTACAGGGATCACCAACACCGACAAACAATCCACAGAGGTTGAACATGGCTGTTAACAGCGATCGTGCAGGCAGTAAACCGTTGATCGAGAAACGTTCGATCGACTACATCCCGGAAGCGGAGAGACACGGTCGTCTGTTGAGCCAGTTCACCCTGTGGATGGGTGCCAACCTGCAAATCACCGCGATTGTCACCGGGGCTCTGGCCGTGGTGCTGGGCGGTGACGTGTTCTGGTCGTTGATCGGTCTGTTGATCGGTCAACTGCTCGGCGGTGGCGTAATGGCGCTGCATGCGGCGCAAGGGCCCAAGCTTGGCCTGCCGCAGATGATTTCCAGCCGGGTACAGTTCGGTGTGTACGGCGCGGCCATCCCGATCGTGCTGGTGTGTCTGATGTACCTCGGTTTCACCGCAACGGGCACCGTGCTTTCCGGCCAGGCGCTGGGCCAGTTGTTTGGCGTCAGCGACAGCGTCGGTATCCTCATTTTCGCCAGTGTCATCGTACTGGTCACGGTGCTCGGTTATCGGGTGATTCATTTCATCGGCCGTGTCGCCAGTGTCATTGGCGTGATTGCCTTCGTTTACCTGTTCAGTCGCCTGATGAGCCAGACGGACGTTGGCGCACTCCTGCAAATCCGCCACTTCAGCTGGAGCAGCTTCCTGCTCGCGGTATCGCTCGCAGCGTCCTGGCAGATCGCCTTCGGCCCCTACGTGGCTGACTACTCACGCTACCTGCCGAGTAGCACGTCCTCGGTGAAAACCTTTTTCGCCGCCGGTGCCGGTTCGGTCATTGGCGCACAGGTGGCGATGATCCTCGGTGTGTTTGCCGCCGCCATGGCCAACGGGCAATTCGCCGGCCACGAAGTGGCCTACATCGTTGGTTTGAGCGGCAGCGGTGCCACCGCCGCGCTGCTGTACTTCAGCATCGCATTCGGCAAGGTCACCATCTCCACGCTGAACTCCTACGGCAGCTTTATGTGCATTGCGACCGTCATCAGCGGTTTCCGTGGTGACCTGCGGGTAACGCACTTGCAGCGTCTGGTCTTCGTGCTGGTCATCGTAGGCACTGCGACCCTGATCGCGTTGCTCGGTCAGCACTCGTTCCTCGGTGCGTTCAAGTCCTTCATCCTGTTTTTGCTGGCTTTTTTCACGCCATGGAGCGCGATCAACCTGGTGGACTACTACTGCATCACTCGCGAGCGCTATGACGTGCCGGCGCTGGCCGATCCGAACGGTCGCTACGGCCGTTGGAACCCGCTCGGTATCAGCGTCTATGTCTTCGGTGTGCTGGTGCAACTGCCGTTCATTTCTACCAAGTTCTATACCGGTCCGCTGGTGGACGCTCTGGGTGGTGTGGATATTTCCTGGATCATCGGTCTGGTGCTTCCCGCAGCCCTGTATTACGTGTGCGCGAAAAAATGGCACAGCGCAGTACCCGATCACCTGATCCTGCCGGTCGAGCAGGACAGCGATGTACAACCTGAAACAAGCGGGGCCGGTCGCGCTGCAGCGCAGGCCTGATTGGACGTGGACAGGGCTGGATGCCTCTTGACTGCCGTAAGCCAACTCATGATTAGGAGCGTCAAACAATGAAATCGAACAAGACCCTGCTGACCACATTGCTTTCCATGGGCCTGCTGGCCAGCGCCGGCGCCACTCAGGCGGCTGGCTGGTGCGAATCGGGCAAACCGGTGAAGTTCGCCGGCCTGAACTGGGAAAGCGCCATGCTGCTGACCGACGTGATGCAAGTTGTGTTGGAGAAAGGCTACGACTGCAAGACCGACAGCCTGCCAGGTAACTCCATCACCATGGAAAACGCCCTGAGCAGCAACGACATTCAAGTGTTCGCCGAAGAGTGGGTCGGCCGTAGCGAAGTCTGGAACAAAGCCGAGAAGGCCGGCAAAGTCGTCGGTGTCGGCGCTCCTGTCGTGGGGGCCGTCGAAGGCTGGTACGTGCCGCGCTACGTGATTGAAGGCGATGCCAAGCGCAAGCTGGAACCCAAGGCGCCGGACCTGAAGAACATTGCCGATCTGGCCAAATACTCCGCTGTGTTCAAGGACGCCGAAGAGCCCTCCAAGGGCCGTTTCTACAACTGCCCGGCTGGCTGGACCTGTGAATTGGACAACAGCGAAATGCTGAAAAGCTATGGCCTCGAAAATAGCTACACCAACTTCCGCCCAGGCACCGGCCCGGCGCTGGATGCGGCAGTGCTGTCGAGCTACAAGCGTGGCGAGCCGATCCTGTTCTACTACTGGTCGCCAACGCCGCTGATGGGCCAGGTCGACGTGGTGAAACTTGAAGAGAAGCCAGGCGTGAACAAAACCGTGACCATCAAGGTCGGCCTGTCTAAAACTTTCCACGAGCAAGCCCCGGAACTGGTAGCCGTGCTGGAAAAGGTCAACCTGCCGATCGACCTGCTGAATCAGAACCTCGGGCGCATGGCCAAAGAGCGGATCGAGTCGCCAAAACTGGCCAAGATCTTCTTGAAGGAACATCCTGAAGTCTGGCACGCGTGGGTGAGCGAAGACGCAGCCAAAAAGATCGACGCGGCCTTGTAGGTCGAGTGTCTCCGACTGTCGGCGACGGCAGTCGGATGCTTGATCGCAACCCCTTGATTGAGAGTCTTTTTATGTTTCCCGAAAGCTTTACCTTTTCCATCGCCGACTGGGTCAACAGTTGGGTCGATTCGCTGGTCACCAACTATGGCGACGTGTTCCGCAGCATCTCCGACACCCTGTTGTGGGCCATCGTCAATCTTGAAGGGCTGCTGCGTGCGGCGCCTTGGTGGCTGATGCTGGCGATCGTGGCGGGCGTTGCCTGGCACGCCACCCGCAAAATCGTGACCACGTCGGTCATCGTCGGTCTGCTGTTCCTGGTGGGTGCGGTCGGCCTCTGGGACAAGCTGATGCAGACCCTCGCGCTGATGATGGTGGCGACAGTCATCTCAGTGCTGATCGGCATTCCGCTGGGCATCCTCTCGGCGCGCAGCAATCGCCTGCGTTCAGTACTGATGCCACTGCTGGACATCATGCAGACCATGCCGAGTTTCGTGTACCTGATCCCGGTATTGATGCTATTCGGCCTGGGCAAGGTCCCGGCAATTTTCGCCACGGTGATCTACGCCGCGCCGCCGCTGATCCGCCTGACCGATCTGGGGATTCGTCAGGTCGACGGTGAAGTGATGGAAGCGATCAACGCCTTCGGCGCCAACCGCTGGCAACAACTGTTTGGCGTGCAACTGCCGCTGGCCCTGCCGAGCATCATGGCCGGGATCAACCAGACCACCATGATGGCCCTGTCGATGGTGGTCATCGCCTCGATGATCGGTGCCCGTGGCTTGGGTGAAGATGTGTTGGTGGGGATTCAGACCCTCAACGTCGGACGTGGTCTTGAGGCCGGTCTGGCGATCGTGATTCTGGCAGTGGTCATCGACCGCATTACTCAGGCGTATGGTCGGCCACGGCATGAGGTGAGCAAATGAGCAGCGAAGCCATTAGCAAAAGCAATGAAGCCATCAGCAAGATCGAAGTCAAAAACGTCTTCAAGATTTTTGGCAGCCGTTCCAAGGATGCGCTGGGCATGATTGGCCAGGGCAAGACCAAAGACCAGGTATTGGCCGAAACCGGCTGCGTGGTTGGCGTGAACGACCTGTCGCTGAGCATCGGCACCGGCGAGATTTTCGTGATCATGGGGCTGTCGGGTTCCGGCAAGTCGACCCTGGTGCGCCACTTCAATCGCCTGATCGACCCCACCAGCGGCGCGATCCTGGTGGACGGCGTGGACATCCTGCAATACGACATGGAAGCCTTGCGCGAATTTCGCCGGCACAAGATCAGCATGGTGTTCCAGAGCTTCGGCCTGCTGCCGCACAAGACCGTGCTGGATAACGTCGCCTACGGCCTGAAAGTACGCGGCGAGAGCAAGCAAATGTGCGCCGAACGCGCGCTGCACTGGATCAACACCGTGGGTCTCAAGGGCTACGAAAACAAATACCCGCATCAGCTGTCCGGCGGTATGCGCCAGCGTGTGGGCCTGGCCCGCGCCTTGGCGGCGGACACCGACATCATCCTGATGGACGAAGCCTTCAGCGCCCTCGACCCGCTGATCCGCGCCGAGATGCAGGACCAGTTGCTTGAGCTGCAAAAGACCCTGCACAAGACCATCGTCTTCATCACCCACGACCTCGACGAGGCCGTGCGCATCGGCAACCGCATCGCGATCCTCAAGGATGGCCGGCTGATTCAGGTCGGCACGCCACGAGAGATCCTGCATTCGCCGGCGGATGAGTATGTGGACCGGTTTGTACAGCGGCGGGCTGCGGTGGTTTAAGGGTTTGCGGTGATCGGGCGGGCCTCTTCGCGGGCAAGCCTCGCTCCTACAGGATTGGCGTTTGCCTCCGAATGTGGGAACGACACAAACCTTGTAGGAGCGAGGCTTGCCCGCGAAGGCGTCGGTAAAGCTGCATCAACATTCAGGTTGTACGCATGAGGTCAAAGATGTCCCAGGCTGAAAAAATCGTTATCGCCGACGCTCCATTGCGTTGGCAGGATGTGGTCGCCGTCGCTCGTCACGGCGCGCAGCTCGAGCTGTCGCCTCAGGTGTGGGCGCGGATTGAAAATGCCCAGGCGATCGTCCAGCGCATCGTCGCCAGCGGCGAGCGCGCCTACGGCGTCAACACCGGCCTTGGCGCCTTGTGCAACGTCTCGCTCAAAGACGAACAACTCAGCCAATTGTCGCGTAACACCTTGCTCAGTCACGCCTGTGGCGTCGGTGCACCGCTGGCCGACGAGCAGACCCGCGCAATCATGTGCGCCGCCATCGTCAATTACAGCCATGGCAAATCCGGCCTGCATCGGCAGGTGGTCGAGGCGCTGCTGGCGTTGCTCAATCGTGGCATCACCCCGCAAGTGCCCTCCCAGGGCTCGGTGGGTTACCTGACCCACATGGCCCACATCGGAATCACGCTGCTGGGTGTTGGTAATGTCAGCTATCGCGGGCAGATCGTTTCCGCGCAGCAGGCCTTGAGCGAGGAAGGTCTGCAACCGGTCCAGCTCGGCGCCAAAGATGGCTTGTGCCTGGTCAATGGCACTCCGTGCATGACCGGTCTCAGCTGTTTGGCAATTGCCGATGCGACGCGTCTGGTGCAGTGGGCTGATGTGATCGGTGCCATGAGCTTCGAAGCTCAGCGCGGTCAGATCGCCGCGTTTGACGCCGAGATCATCGCGCTCAAGCCGCATCCAGGCATGCAGCAAGTCGGTATCAATCTGCGCGCATTGCTCGATGGCAGTGAGGTGATTGCCAGCAGCAAAGGTATTCGCACTCAAGATGCGTTGAGCATCCGTTCGATCCCTCAAGTCCACGGCGCCGCTCGCGATCAACTTGAGCACGCGAAAAAGCAAATCGAAACCGAACTCAACTCGGTCACCGACAACCCGATGCTGCTGGGCACGCCGGACGACTTCCGGGTGGTGTCCCAGGCCAACCCGCATGGTCAGTCAGTGGCATTGGCAGCGGATTTGCTGGCGATTGCCATGGCGGAAATCGGCTCTATCGCCGAGCGTCGCCTGGACCGCTTGATCAACCCGCATGTCAGCGGTTTGCCGGCGTTTCTGGTGGCCAATCCCGGGGTGAATTCCGGGATGATGATCGTCCAGTACGTTGCCGCGTCCCTGTGTGCGGAAAACCGCCAGTTGGCGCAACCAGCGGTGCTCGACAACTACGTCACCTCGGGCTTGCAGGAAGACCACTTGAGCATGGGCACCAACGCGGCGCTGAAACTGCATCGCGCGCTGGAAAACTGCACGCAGATTCTCGCCATTGAATATTTGCTGGCATCCCAGGCGTTCGAATTCCTCAAAGAACAACGCTTTGGCGCTGGCACCGATATCGCGTGGCGTCTGCTGCGTGAGCGGGTTCCGGCCTACGACCAGGACCGCTGGCTGGCGCCGGACATCGCCGCTGCTGCCGGTGTTTTGAAAGATTCAAATTTGCTGCACAAGGCTTTACCGAACCTGAACTGATTTCTACATAAGCCAGCGTGCCAAGGCGCCATCCCCTCAAAAGGCGGGAAGCGACGGACAACGGATATCTCCGGAGCGTGTGGCTAGTTAATAACAAACTCTCAAAAGGAGCACAAAATGACTGCGCTTAACCTGATTCCCGGCCAACTGAGCCTTGCCCAACTGCGTGATGTTTATCAGCAACCGGTCAAAATCACCCTCGACGAAAGCGCTTCGGCGCAAATCGAAGCCAGCGTCGCCTGCGTGGAACAGATCCTCGCCGAGAACCGCACTGCTTATGGCATCAACACCGGTTTCGGCCTGCTGGCCTCGACCCGTATCGCCAGCGAAGACCTGGAAAACCTCCAGCGCTCGCTCGTTTTGTCCCACGCCGCCGGTGTTGGCGAGCCGATCAGCGACGCCTTGGTGCGGTTGGTCATGGTGCTTAAGGTCAACAGCCTGAGCCGTGGTTTCTCCGGCATTCGCCGCGTAGTGATCGACGCGCTGATCGCGCTGATCAATGCCGAGGTTTACCCGCACATTCCATTGAAAGGTTCGGTCGGCGCCTCCGGCGACTTGGCGCCATTGGCGCATATGTCCCTGGTGCTGCTGGGCGAAGGTAAAGCTCGCTACAAAGGCGAGTGGATGCAAGCAACCGAAGCGCTGAAAGTTGCCGGTCTGACACCGCTGACCCTGGCCGCTAAAGAAGGTCTGGCGCTGCTCAACGGTACTCAGGTTTCCACCGCTTACGCCTTGCGTGGCTTGTTTGAAGGCGAAGATCTGTTCGCCGGTGCCGTGGCGCTGGGTGCCCTGACCGTCGAAGCGGTACTGGGCTCGCGCTCGCCGTTTGATGCACGCATTCATGCCGCTCGTGGCCAGAAAGGCCAGATCGACGCCGCTGCCGCTTACCGTGATCTGCTGGGCGAGCGCAGCGAAGTGTCCGACTCGCACCAGAACTGCGAAAAGGTTCAGGACCCGTACTCCCTGCGCTGCCAGCCGCAAGTCATGGGCGCCTGTCTAACCCAGTTTCGTCAGGCCGCCGAAGTGCTCGCCATCGAAGCCAACGCCGTTTCGGACAACCCGCTGGTGTTCGCCGCTGAAGGCGACGTGATCTCCGGCGGTAACTTCCACGCCGAGCCGGTGGCCATGGCCGCCGACAACATGGCACTGGCCATTGCCGAAATCGGTTCCCTGAGCGAGCGCCGCATCTCGCTGATGATGGACAAGCACATGTCGCAATTGCCGCCATTCCTGGTGGCCAATGGTGGTGTGAACTCCGGCTTCATGATCGCCCAGGTGACCGCGGCGGCCTTGGCCAGCGAGAACAAGGCTTTGTCTCATCCGCACTCGGTGGACAGTCTGCCGACTTCCGCCAACCAGGAAGACCACGTGTCCATGGCTCCGGCGGCGGGCAAGCGTCTGTGGGAAATGGCGGAAAACACGCGTGGTGTTCTGGCGGTGGAATGGTTGGCGGCAGCTCAGGGGCTGGATCTGCGCGAAGGTCTGAAGACCTCGCCAAAACTGGAAAAAGTCCGCGCCATCCTGCGTACTGAAGTGCCGTTCTACGAGAAGGACCGCTTCTTTGCTCCTGATATCAACTCGGCTAGCGAGTTGTTGGCGACCCGTTGCCTGAGCGAGCTGGTCACGGCGAAGTTGCTGCCTAGTCTGTAATGGCCTCTTCGCGGGCAAGCCCGCTCCCACAAGGATCTCGCTGAACCTGTGGGAGCGGGCTTGCCCGCGATACGATTTTGAACATTGTGGAGACTAAGGGATGAAAACCCTCTGGCAACACTGCCACGTCGCGACCATGGCGCAAGGCGTCTACTCGATCATCGAGGACGCGGCCATCGTGACGTCAGGTGCGCACATTGAGTGGGTTGGTCCGCGCGGCGAACTGCCGTCGGGCGAATACCCGGCCGTCAATGACCTCAACGGGGCCTGGGTCACCCCGGGCCTGATCGACTGCCACACCCACACGGTGTTCGGCGGTAACCGCAGCGGTGAATTCGAGCAACGTCTACAAGGCGTCAGTTATGCGGAAATCGCCGCGGCCGGCGGCGGCATTGCCAGCACCGTGCGCGCCACTCGCTTGGCCTCCGAAGACGAGCTGTTCGCCAGCGCCGCCAAGCGCCTGAAGAGCCTGATGCGCGACGGCGTGACCACGGTCGAGATGAAGTCCGGCTACGGCCTGGACCTGGCCAGCGAACGCAAAATCCTGCGGGTCATCCGCCGTCTCGGCGCCGAGCTGCCGGTCAGCGTACGCAGCACTTGCCTGGCCGCCCACGCTCTGCCGCCGGAATACGCTGATCGCGCCGACGACTACATCGATCACATCTGCGCCGAGATGCTTCCAGCGCTGGCGGCCGAAGGGCTGGTGGATGCGGTGGACGCTTTTTGCGAATACCTGGCGTTTTCGCCGGAGCAGGTCGAACGGGTTTTCGTCGCCGCGCAGAACCTCGGCTTGCCGGTGAAGCTGCATGCCGAGCAATTGTCGTCGCTGCACGGTTCGAGTCTGGCGGCGCGTTACCACGCGTTGTCCGCCGATCATCTGGAATTCATGACCGAAGACGACGCCATCGCCATGGCCAAGTCCGGCACCGTCGCGGTGTTGCTGCCCGGCGCGTTCTACTTCCTGCGGGAAACCCAATTGCCGCCGATGGAAGCCCTGCGCAAACACGGCGTAAAAATCGCCATCGCCAGCGATCTCAATCCCGGTACTTCGCCGGCGCTGTCGTTGCGCTTGATGCTGAACATGGCCTGCACCTGCTTTCGCATGACCCCGGAAGAAGCCTTGGCTGGCGCTACGATTCACGCCGCCACCGCGCTGGGCATGGCCGAGACTCACGGTTCGCTGGAAGCCGGCAAAGTCGCAGACTTCGTCGCCTGGCAGATTGATCGACCGGCCGACTTGTCGTACTGGCTGGGCGGCGACCTGGAAAAACGCGTCGTGCGTCACGGCGTCGAAACGAGCGTTTAGGAGAGCAGTTGTGGATAAGGTTCTGAACTTCAAACAAGGCCGCGTGCCGCTGCTGATCAGCATGCCCCACGCCGGTCTGCGCCTGACCCCAGCGGTCGAGGCCGGGTTGATTCCCGACGCGAAAAGCCTGCCGGACACCGACTGGCACATCCCAAGGCTTTACGAATTCGCTGCCGAGCTGGGCGCCAGCACCCTGGCAGCCGAGTACTCGCGGTTTGTCATCGACCTGAATCGACCGTCCGACGACAAGCCTTTATATGTCGGCGCCACCACTGGCCTGTACCCGGCGACGTTGTTCGACGGTATCCCATTGTTCCGCGAAGGGCTGGAGCCATCGGCCGAAGAACGGGCGACTTATCTGGAGCACATCTGGACGCCGTATCACCGCACCTTGCAGGAAGAACTGGCGCGGCTGAAAGCCGAATTCGGCTACGCGTTGTTGTTCGATGCGCACTCGATCCGCTCGATAATTCCGCACCTGTTCGACGGCAAACTGCCGGACTTCAACCTTGGCACCTTCAACGGCGCCAGTTGCGATCCACAATTGGCCAGCCAACTGGAAGCCATCTGCGCACGGCATGGCGATTACAGCCATGTGCTGAACGGTCGCTTCAAGGGCGGGCACATCACCCGCCATTACGGCAACCCGGCCGAGAACATCCATGCCGTGCAACTGGAGTTGGGTCAGTGCACGTACATGGAAGAGTTCGAGCCCTTCCGCTATCGCCCGGACCTGGCGGCGCCGACGCAAGTGGTGCTCAGGGAATTGCTGCAAGGGCTGCTGGCGTGGGGGCAACAGCGTTACAACGCATAACCACTAACCTGTGGGAGCGAGCTTGCTCGCGAAGACGGCGGCACAGTCAACATTGATATTGCCTGACCCACCGCTTTCGCGAGCAAGCCCGCTCCCACAGGTCATCACCCGCCTCGATACCTGATTGAGACTGTCGCCACCGTGCAAATCCCGGTCGCTACAGTTCGCTTTTACCCTCTCGACGCTGCGTAATGTTCTGGGCACGGTGCACGAAGACACCGGCCCTCACAATAATCTGCCGCACGAGACTCTCCGATGAAAAGACTGTTCACCCGCTGTCTCTCAATCCTCTGCGGCACGGCTCTTCTGAGTACAAGCGTTCTGGCCAGTGACGACCCATCCTGCAAGACCGTACGCATGGGCGTGGTCAACTGGACCGACGTGATCGCCACCAGTGGCATGGCCGATGTGCTGCTCAACGGCCTTGGCTACGAAAGCAAGCAAACCAGCGCGGTGCAGCAAATCATCTTCGCCGGCATCCGCGACAAACGCCTCGATATCTTTCTCGGTTACTGGAAACCGGCGATGGACAAAAACATCGCCCCATTCTTGGCCGCCAATCAGGTGAAGGTCATGGACAAACCGAGCCTGGCCGATGCCCAGGCGACCCTTGCCGTGCCTGATTATGTTGCGGCGGCGGGCCTGAAAACCTTCGCCGACATTGCCAGATTCAAGGATCAGCTCGGCGGCAAGATCTACGGCATCGAACCGGGTAGTGGTGCCAATACCACGATCAAAACCATGATCGAAACCAATCACTTTGGCTTGAAGGACTTCAAGCTGATCGAGTCCGGTGAAGCCGGGATGCTCGCCGCCGTGCAGCGGGCGGTGAATCGCAAGGAGTTCGTGGTGTTCGTCGGCTGGACCCCGCATCCGATGAACATCAACATGAACATCGCCTACCTGACCGGCAGCGAAGACGTCTACGGGCCGAACGAAGGCGCGGCGACCGTTTCCGCCGTGACCGCACCGGACTATGCCGAACGCTGCCCGAACGTGAACCGCCTGCTGGAAAACCTGACCTTTACCGCCGCACAGGAAAGCCAGTTGATGGTACCGATCATGGAGCGCAAGACGCCGCAGGATGTCGCCAGGCAATGGCTGCGTGATCATCCCGAAGATCTTCAACGCTGGCTGACGGGTGTCAGCAGTTTTGACGGCAAGGAGGGTGTGGCAACCGTTCAGGCCAGTTTGAAAAACTGACTGGTCGAGCGGGAATCACTGTGGCGAAGGGGACGCAGAACCTGTGGGAGCGTGGCTTGCCCGCGAAGAACGATGACGCGTAATACCTGAAATACCGCGGCGCATTCTTCGCGGGCAAGCCACGCTCCCACAGGATTTCCGTCGTTCTTAAATTGCGGCAAGCCCCTTCGCCACAGACCCCCATTCCACTATTTGGCTGACTGCAGGCATGGCTTTTTATCCACTCTCCGAACACATGGCGGCTTTCGTCGAGAAAACCCTCAGCTTCAACAGCACCGACAGCAGCCTCACCGGTTTGCGTCAGGCCTACAGCGAGATGTGCCGGGCATTTACCCCGCCGCCTCCCACTATGTTTGAGGTGGTCGACTTCCAATTGGCTGGCGTAGCGGTGCGTTCCTGGCAACCGCCGATCACGCCATCGACCAACGGTTGGCCGTGCATTGTGTACCTGCACGGCGGCGGTTGGGTGGTGGGGGATCTGGATTCCCACGCCTTCATCTGCGCCGAACTGGCGTCGCTGCTCGGCGTGTTGGTAATTGCCGTCGATTATCGGCTGGCACCGGAGCATCCGTTTCCGGCGGCGTTCGATGACTGCCTGAGTGTCTGGCGTGCGTTGCGCACAGGACCGTTTCAGCTCGACCCTGCGCGGACACTGGTGGCGGGCGACAGCGCTGGCGGCAATCTCGCCGCTGCGTTGTGCCTCGCGTTACGCGATGCCGGTGAGCCAGTGCCATGCGCGCAAGTTCTGATCTATCCGGGACTGGGCGGCGATCACCGATTGCCGTCGCGCAGCGAATGCGCCGATGCGCCATTGCTCAGCAGCATCGATCTGGATTGCTATCACGCGTTGTACTTGGGCGGCATCCGCCGGCCGACGGCCTATGCGATGCCCTTGCTTGCCGACGATTTCAGCGGTCTGCCGCCGGCGTTGATCGCCGTGGCGCAGTTCGACCCGCTGCGCGATGACGGCGTGCTTTACGCCGAGCGACTCAACGCCGCAGGCGTGAGCGCAACGCTTTATTACGGGGAGGGACTGGTTCACGGCTGTTTGCGGGCGCGGGGGCAGGCCGCCGAGGTCGATCGACTCTATAAAACCCTGCTCGGCTATTTGGCTGAGAAGACGGGCTGACAAACGCTGACGCTGCAAGGGGCATGCTCATTGAAGTAATTCGGGTTTATGATGCCGGACGGCAGAATAATAGAAGTCCCCCCAGGGATGACCTCGACCCCTTACGGAGCGCGCAATGCAGACTTTGTACCCGCAGATCAAACCCCACGCCCGGCACGATCTGGCCGTCGATAAAACCCACACGCTGTACGTCGACGAAAGCGGTTCGCCGGAAGGTTTGCCGGTGGTGTTCATCCACGGCGGCCCCGGCGCCGGGTGTGATGCCCAGAGCCGCCGGTATTTTGATCCGAACCTGTATCGCATTGTCACCTTCGACCAGCGCGGTTGTGGTCGCTCCACGCCCCACGCCAGCCTGGAAAACAACACCACCTGGGATCTGGTCGCCGACCTCGAGCGGATTCGCAAACACCTGGGCATCGACAAATGGGTGCTGTTCGGCGGCTCCTGGGGTTCGACCCTGGCCCTGGCCTACGCGCAAACCCATCCGGAGCGCGTGCATGGTTTGATTCTGCGCGGGATTTTTCTTTGCCGTCCCCAGGAGATCGAGTGGTTCTACCAGTGTGGCGCCAGTCGTCTGTTTCCCGATTACTGGCAGGACTACATCGCGCCGATCCCACAGGACGAACGTCACGACTTGCTCTCGGCGTTCCATAAACGCCTGGTCGGCAACGATCAGATCGCCCAGATGCACGCGGCCAAGGCCTGGTCCATGTGGGAAGGTCGCACCGCCACTCTGCGGCCGAATCCGCTGGTGGTCGACCGTTTCTCCGAGCCTCAGCGTGCGTTGTCCATCGCCCGTATCGAGTGCCACTACTTCACCAACAATGCTTTCCTCGAGCCGAACCAACTGATTCGTGACATGGCCAAGATCGCCCACCTGCCGGGCATTATTGTCCATGGTCGCTACGACGTGATCTGTCCGTTGGACAACGCCTGGGAACTGCATCAGGCCTGGCCGAACAGCGAATTGCAGGTGATTCGCGACGCCGGCCATGCGGCGTCCGAAACAGGTATCACCGATGCCTTGGTACGCGCCGCTGATCTGATGGCCCGTCGTATGCTCGACTTGTCGCCTGACGAAGCATGAAGGGCCTGCTGCAACGCGTGCGTGGCGCGCGAGTCGAGGTTGCGGGGGAGGTGGTTGGCGCGATAGATCAGGGGTTGCTGGTTTTGGTTGCAGTCGAGCCCGACGATACTCGGGTCAGCGCCGACAAACTTCTGCATAAACTGCTTAACTATCGAGTATTCAGTGACGCCGAAGGCAAGATGAATCTGTCCTTGGCGGACGTAGGCGGCGGGTTGCTGTTGGTCTCGCAGTTCACCCTGGCCGCCGACACCAAAAACGGCTTGCGCCCCAGTTTTTCGACTGCGGCTCCTCCGGATTTGGGTGAGGAGCTGTTCGACTATCTAACAGGCAAAGCGAAACAGATGCATGGCACTGTGGCATCAGGTAGATTCGGCGCGGATATGCAGGTGCACCTGGTCAATGATGGCCCGGTAACCTTCCTGTTACAGACGTGAAAGCGCTTGAAACATCTTTTTAAGGGCATTTCGGCTGAAAACGGGGTCTTTTCCCGATAAATACTTGGTTTCCCCTGATGCGTTGTAACGCGGCCTACTAGATAATCGCGCGCTACGGGGATCAGCGTTCGTTGGTCCGTTTTGACTTAGGTAGAGACTTGTCCGGTACCTGTTGGGGAATCATTTTGCCCCATAGGAGTCGGAACAATGCTCGCCAACTTGGCAAGAGTGGTTCGCAGGGTCGGTTTTTTTCCACCGCACACCGTGCTGGCACTTTAACTGGCCGTTGGTTTTTTGATCTGTTTTCGGCGAGGGTTGCTCGTGATTGTTAGTCCCTGTAATGCACCAAAATTGTCTGCCAAACGGTTTCGAAGCGCTCTGGTAGCAGGTTCTGCACTGCTCTGCCTGTTCAGCGCGGGCCAACTTTGGGCATTCAATCTGGATGACGTATCGGTCAAGGCAAAAGAGCTGGCCGGGCAAAAGTACGAAGCCCCGCGCAGTAACCTGCCGAATGAATTTCGCGAGATGAAATTCGCGGACTATCAAAAAATTCGGTTCCTCACGGAAAAAGCCGAATGGGCGAACCAGAAAACCCCCTTCAAGCTTTCGTTCTATCACCAGGGTATGCACTTCGATACGCCGGTGAAAATCAACGAAATCACGGCCAACACCGTCGAAGAAATCAAATACGACCCAAGTCGTTTCGATTTCGGCGACGTGAAGTTCGATCCTAAAGCCACCGAACAGCTGGGTTATGCCGGTTTCCGTGTGCTGTACCCGATCAACAAGGCCGACAAGCAAGACGAAATCATGACCATGCTCGGCGCGAGCTACTTCCGCGTCATCGGCAAGGGGCAGACCTACGGCCTCTCCGCTCGCGGCATGGCCATTGATACCGCTTTGCCATCCGGCGAAGAGTTCCCGCGCTTCACCGAGTTCTGGATCCAGCAGCCGAAGCCGGGCGACAAGCACCTGGTGATCTTCGCCCTGCTGGATTCGCCGCGTGCCACCGGTGCCTATCGCCTGACCGTGCGTCCGGGCAGCGACACGGTCGTCGACGTCAAGGCCAGGATGTTCCTGCGTGACAAGGTCACCAAACTCGGCGTTGCGCCGCTGACCAGCATGTTCCTGTTCGGCGCTAACCAGCCGTCGAAAGTGCTGAACTACCGTCGCGAACTGCACGATTCCAGCGGCCTGTCGATCCACGCCGGCAACGGCGAATGGATCTGGCGCCCACTGAACAATCCGAAACACCTGTCCGTGAGCAACTTCTCGATCGAGAACCCGCGCGGTTTCGGCTTGCTGCAACGTGGTCGTGACTTCAGTCACTACGAAGACCTCGATGACCGCTACGACAAGCGCCCAAGTGCCTGGATCGAACCCAAAGGCGATTGGGGTAAAGGCTCCGTCGATCTGGTAGAGATTCCTACGGCCGACGAAACCAACGACAATATCGTCGCTTTCTGGAGCCCGGAAAAACTGCCTGAGCCTGGCCAGTCCCTGGACGTTGCCTACCGCATGCACTGGACCCTCGACGAAGCCTCCCTGCATTCGCCGGACAGCGCCTGGGTTCAACAGACCCTGCGTTCCACCGGTGACGTCAAGCAGTCGAACCTGATTCGTCAGCCGGACGGCAGCGTGGCCTATCTGGTGGATTTCGAAGGCCCGTCCCTGCAAGTCCTGCCGGAAGATGCCGAAGTGCGCAGCCAGGTGAGTGTTGGCGACAACGCAGAACTGGTCGAGAACAGCGTCCGTTACAACCCTGAAACCAAGGGCTGGCGCCTGACTTTGCGGATGAAGATCAAGGATCCGAGCAAGGCCACCGAAATGCGCGCTGCGCTGGTCAAGAACATCTCGCCTGCCGAGGCGCTCAAGACCGCGGCGCCAGCGTCCAGTTCTTCCGTTGCCAAGGCCGACAAGATCGCCGCCCGCCAGCAGGAGAAGAAGGACAAGCAGGCTGAAGCACACGCCCAAGCCCAGCAAGTCAAGGATACCAAGGACAAGGACAACAATGACGCCAAGCAGCCTGTCGCTGCCGAAGCGGCCCCAGCCACAACGGAATCGGTACCGACTGAACAAGTCCTGACCGAGACCTGGAGCTATCAGTTGCCCGCCGATGAGTAATTCACAAGTACAGCCACAAACGCTTGCCGAGTACCTGGCGCATTTGCCGATGAGCGACGAGCAGCGCGCGGAACTCGCGGGCTGCAAGTCTTTCAGTGAACTGCACGAACGTCTGTCGACCTCGACGTTCGACGCGCCGACCGAGGCTGCTCAAGCCTCGGTCGGCCGGCGCCTGACCCTGAACTCCGCCGAAGAACTGGCGGATGCGGAAATGCTGGTGCTCGACGCCAGTGGTCGGGTTTGCCTGAAGGCAACCCCGCCGATCCGTCGGACCAAAGTCGTGCCCGAGCCGTGGCGCACCAACATTCTGGTGCGTGGCTGGCGTCGGCTGACCGGTCGCACCAATCCGCCGGCCCCGCCGAAGGATGAAAACGTGCTGCCGGCGGCTCGCTGGCGCACTGTCGGTTCGATCCGACGCTACATTCTTCTGGTGCTGATGCTCGGTCAGACGATCGTCGCCGGCTGGTACATGAAAGGCATCATGCCGTACCAGGGCTGGTCGTTCGTCGATCTTGAAGAAGTCCTGCATCAACCGCTGACCCAAACCGCCACGCAAGTGCTGCCATATGCCTTGCAAACCAGCATTCTGATCATGTTCGGGATTCTGTTCTGCTGGGTCTCCGCGGGCTTCTGGACCGCGCTGATGGGCTTTCTCGAGTTGATCACCGGTCGTGACAAGTACCGCATTTCCGGCGCCAGCGCCGGCAACGAGCCGATCGCCAAGGACGCACGCACCGCACTGGTGATGCCAATCTGCAACGAAGACGTGCCGCGGGTGTTCGCCGGTTTGCGGGCGACCTTCGAATCGGTTGCGGCCTCGGGTAACCTGGATCGCTTCGACTTTTTCGTGCTCAGCGACAGTAACGACGCCGATATCTGCATCGCCGAGCAACAGGCTTGGCTGGACGTCTGCCGCGAAGCCAAGGGCTTCGGCAAGATCTTCTATCGCCGCCGTCGCCGCCGCGTAAAACGTAAAAGCGGCAACCTCGACGACTTCTGCCGTCGTTGGGGCGGTGACTACAAGTACATGGTCGTGCTCGACGCCGACAGCGTGATGAGCGGCGAATGCCTGAGCAGTCTGGTGCGCCTGATGGAAGCCACGCCGGACGCCGGGATCATCCAGACCGCGCCGCGTGCGTCGGGCATGGACACCCTTTATGCGCGTATGCAGCAGTTCGCAACCCGTGTGTACGGTCCGCTGTTCACCGCCGGTCTGCACTTCTGGCAGTTGGGTGAATCTCACTACTGGGGTCACAACGCGATTATCCGCATGAAGCCGTTCATCGAGCACTGCGCCCTGGCGCCATTGCCCGGTAAAGGCGCGTTTGCCGGTGCGATTCTGTCCCACGACTTCGTCGAAGCTGCGCTGATGCGCCGTGCCGGCTGGGGCGTATGGATTGCCTACGACTTGCCGGGCAGCTACGAAGAACTGCCACCGAACCTGCTGGACGAACTCAAGCGTGACCGTCGCTGGTGCCACGGCAACCTGATGAACTTCCGGCTGTTCCTGGTCAAGGGCATGCACCCTGTACACCGTGCGGTGTTCCTGACCGGCGTGATGTCGTACCTGTCTGCGCCGTTGTGGTTCTTGTTCCTGGTGTTGTCGACGGCCTTGCTGGCGGTCAACACGTTGATGGAACCGCAATACTTCCTGGAACCGCGTCAGCTCTATCCACTGTGGCCACAATGGCAGCCGGACAAGGCAATTGCGTTGTTCTCGACGACCATCGTGCTGCTGTTCCTGCCGAAGTTGCTGAGCATCATCCTGATCTGGAACAAGGGCGCGAAAGAGTTTGGTGGCAAGTTCAAGGTGACGCTGTCGATGCTGCTGGAGATGTTGTTCTCCATGCTGCTGGCGCCGGTACGGATGATTTTCCACACCCGTTTCGTACTTGCCGCGTTCCTCGGCTGGGCCGCGACCTGGAACTCGCCGCAACGTGACGACGACTCCACTCCGTGGAGTGAAGCGGTAAAACGCCACGGTCCACAAACCTTGCTGGGCTTTTTCTGGGCGCTGCTGGTGATCTGGCTGAACCCGAGCTTCCTCTGGTGGCTGGTGCCGATTGTCGGTTCGCTGATGCTGTCGATCCCGGTATCGGTGATCTCCAGTCGTGTCGGTCTGGGCCTCAAGTCCCGTGACGAAAGCCTGTTCCTGATTCCTGAGGAATATTCTCCGCCACAGGAGTTGCTGGCGACCGATCAGTACACCCACGAAAACCGTTGGCATGCACTGAACGACGGCTTCGTCCGGTCGGTGGTCGATCCTCAGCAGAACGCTTTGGCGTGTGCGCTGGCGACGTCCCGTCACCGTCAGGCCGAGCCGATCGAATGGCTGCGCATCGAGCGGGTTCGCCATGCGATGAAGGTCGGGCCTGCCGGGCTGACCAACAACGAGCGCGTGGCCCTGCTGAGTGATCCGGTGGCACTGGGTCGCTTGCATGAGCAGGTCTGGAACGAAGGCCACGCCGAGTGGCTACAAGCCTGGCGCACATCGGTGGATGCCGATCCCCATGCGCCGCTTTTGCCGCTCAAGCCTGTGAGCGTGCAGCCTCAGTTGGCCTAATGAAAAACCCCGCGAAAGCGGGGTTTTTTTTGGGCTGATGATCTGATTGAAGACAACGTTTGTGTTCGGCGCGGACCTTGTGGAAGCGGGCAAGCCCTAATGCCAGTCAGTTAAGGGCAAATCGGACCTGTAGGAGCCAGGCTTGCCGGCGAAGGCGTTCTTAAGGACACCTTCGCCGGCAAGCCTGGCTCCTACAGAAAAGCGGCTTACTCGCTTAACTGACTGGCATTAGGGCGAGCCCGCGAGGGCATCACCCCGGTTTCAAGCGAACCGGGATACCCGCATCAGTTCAAACCTTGAATCGCCCCACCAGCATTTGCAAATGCGTCCCCAACCGCGCCAGCTCGACGCTGGAGGCCGCGGTCTCTTCACTGGCGGCCGAGGTCTGCTCCGACACATCACGCACGTTCAGCACGCTGCGGTTGATCTCTTCAGCTACTGCACTCTGTTGCTCGGCAGCGGCGGCGATCTGCTGGTTCATCGACTGAATTGCCGACACGGTGCGAGTGATGCTTTCCAACGAGCTACCGGCGCGGCGAGTCAGTTCGACGCTGCTGTCGGTCAGGCTGCGGCTGTTGTCCATGATGGTCGCGACTTGCTGAGTGCCGGTCTGCAGGCCGACGATCAGCTCTTCGATTTCTTCGGTGGACTTCTGGGTGCGCTGGGCCAGGCTGCGGACTTCGTCAGCGACCACGGCAAAACCGCGCCCGGCTTCACCAGCGCGGGCAGCTTCGATGGCAGCGTTGAGCGCCAGCAGGTTGGTTTGCTGGGCCACGGACTTGATCACGTCGAGCACGCTGCCGATCTTGTCACTTTCGCGCTTCAGGTCGCCCATGGCGGCAGTGGAGTTGCCGACTTCGACGGCCAGGCGCTCGATCTGGGCGATGGCTTCGCCGACCACCCGATCGCCCTCGCGGGCCTGTTGGTCGGCGGCGACGGCGGCTTCGGACGCTTCCTCGGCGTTGCGCGCGACTTCCTGCACAGTGGCGGTCATTTCATGCATGGCGGTGGCCACCTGATCGGTTTCGACCTTTTGGCTGTTGACCCCGGCGCTGGTCTGTTCGGTGACGGCGGACAGCTCTTCAGCGGCGCTGGCGATTTGAGTCACGCCATCGCTAATGCCACCGATCAGTTCCCGCAGGCCCAGGGTCATGCTCTGCATGGCACGCTGTAGCTGACCCAGTTCGTCCTGGCGTTCGGACGTCAGGTTGTGAGTCAGGTCGCCCGCGGCGATACGTTCGGCCACCTTGAGGGTCTGGCTCAGGGGAATGACGATCTGGCGAGTGATGGCCCAGGCCGCGAATAAACCAAAGGCTGCCGCCAGGACGGTGGCCATCAGCAGCAGGTTTTTGGCCTGCGCTGCATCGGTGTCACGCACGACGGTTTGCGAGGCGGTGAGCTTTTTGCTGAGGTCGAGCAGAATGTCGCCTTGCGCGCTCATGCGCTTGAGGGCTGCGGCGCTGGCGACTTGGGAGTCGCGGAACTGGCTGACAGCCGCGCGATAGGCTTTGAGTGAGTCGCTCGCCTGTTGCAGGTTGGCGATGTGTTGTTCCGGCAGTTGAGACGGCAGGCTTTCGAGGTTTTTCAGCGCGTTGCCGATGGCGTCCAGCGCAGGCTGTTCTGCCTCGGGTTTGCCGCTGTAGGTGTAACCGCGGACCTGGAAACGCGCTTGCTGGATCAGCTTGCTCAGGTCGATCACGCTGTTGAACCGAGCGACGCTGTCGCCTTGCAATAACGTGTTTTCGACTTCAGCGACACGGGCCACGGCGTTATCGGCGGTGGCGCCCAGTTTGCTGCGAGCATCTTCGCGGGTGGCGGTGGCCTGAGTCATATCAGCGAAGGCGCGTTTGTACTCGCTGACCGCGGCCAATTGCTGGTCGATCATCGCCACGTCGGCAGGCTGTTCGATCAGTGTGCGAGCGGTTTTCAGGCCGGTATCGAGTTGGCCGATCAGCTCGTTGACGGCGCCCGGGCCTTGTTCGCCACGGCGCATGTCGTAATCCAGACGGGCGAGGCGCAGGTCTTTGGTCAGCTCATTGAGGCTGGAAATAAACCCAAGCGTATCGCCACGGCTTATCACACCGCTCAAGCCGGTCCAGCCGGTGAAGGTGATCAACAAGGTCAGAAGCAGCACCAGACCGAAGCCGACACCCAGTTTGCGATTGACGCTTACGTTTCCCAGTTTCTCGGCTAGCCAACGGTACATGCTGCAACTCCCCTCGCAACCATCAATTGGTTTTATGGGAACTGTATCGGCAGGCAGATGGCATTCTGTAGGCGCTGTGGGCACAGACCTCACGGTAAACGCATTCCTTGTAGCAGCTGGCGAAGCCTGCGTTCGGCTGCGAAGCAGTCGTCAAACAGTTACACGCGGCCAACCTGAAAGACCGCGGTGCCGGATTTTACGACTGCTTCGCAGCCGAACGCAGGCTTCGCCAGCTGCTACAGGGAGTGTGCAGTTAGAACAACCGCGAGAGCAGCGCGGTGACGGCAGTTTCGACCCGCAGGATGCGCTCGCCGAGTTGCACCGGTTGCAGACCGGCCTTGCCCAGCAAGTCGATTTCGTAGGGAATCCAGCCGCCTTCGGGGCCGATGGCCAGGGTCACGGGCTCGTCCAGGCCACGAGGGCAGGGCGGGTAGTTACCGGGATGACCGACCAGACCAAGGGTGCCTTCGGTAATGGCCGGCAGACGATCTTCGACAAAAGGCTTGAAGCGTTTCTCGATGACGATTTCCGGCAGCACGCTGTCCCGGGCCTGTTCAAGACCCAGGATCAACTGCTCGCGAATCGCTTCCGGCTCCAGGAACGGGGTTTGCCAGAAGCTCTTCTCGACGCGATAGCTGTTCACCAGCACGATTCGCGGCACACCCATGGCGGCCACGGTCTGAAACACCCGACGGAGCATTTTCGGACGGGGCAGGGCCAGCACCAGAGTCAGTGGCAGCTTGGCCGGTGGCGGCTGGTCGAGGGTGACGTGCAACTCGGCTTCATCGGCGTCCAGGCGCAGCAATTCGGCCGAGCCCATCAAGCCGCCGATACGCCCGACCCGCAGGCTGTCGCCAACAACGGAACGATGGACTTCCTGCATATGAGTCAACCGGCGATCGCGCAGGATCGCCCGGTCGGCTGCAATGAAGTCGGCCTCTTCGAGGAGCAGCAGGTTCACGCTTGAGTCGCTGGCGGCTGGTCGTTGTGATCGTCAGCCGGCTGGTCGTCCGGGTGCTCGCCGCGCTTGCTGATCAGGCCGCCAAACAGGATGCCGATCTCGAACAGCAACCACATCGGTACGGCCAACAGCGTCTGCGAGAAAATGTCCGGCGGCGTCAGGATCATGCCGACCACGAAGCAGCCGATGATCACGTACGGACGGATTTTCCTCAGGTAGGCAACGTTGACCACGCCGATCCACACCAGCAGCACCACGGCCACGGGAATCTCGAACGCCACGCCGAAGGCGAAAAACAGCGTCATGACGAAATCGAGGTAGCTGGTGATGTCGGTCATCATTTCCACGCCGGCCGGGGTGGCGGCGGCGAAGAACTTGAAGATCAGCGGGAACACCAGGAAATAGGCGAAGGCCATGCCGGTGTAGAACAGCATAATGCTGGATACCAACAACGGCACCGCGATGCGCTTCTCATGCTTGTACAGGCCCGGCGCGATAAAGCCCCAGATCTGATGCAGGATCACCGGAATCGCCAGGAACAGCGAGACCATCATGGTCAGTTTCAGCGGCGTCAGGAACGGCGACGACACGTCGGTGGCGATCATCGTCGCGCCAGCCGGCAGGTACTGGCGTAGCGGCGTGGAGACGAAGGTGTAGATCTGCTGGGTGAAGGCAAACAGCCCGGCAAAAATGATGAACACCGCCACGACACAACGCAGCAGGCGAGTGCGCAACTCGGTGAGGTGCGAAACCAGCGGCATGTGCTGGTCGTTTTCGGGGAGATCGCTCATGAGACTCGCGGCGGCAAAGTGGTGTCGTGAGGGGCCGGCGTTGTCGGCGCGACGGCAGGAGCAACGGGTTCTACGGACGCGACAACCGGCGCCGGTTCAACAGCTTTCACCGTTTCCGTCGGTGCAGCGGCAGGTGCAGCTTCTGCCATCGGAGCATGAATCGTCTGCTCCGCCACAGGTTCAACCGGCGTCGGCTCCTGTTGAGTTGGCGTGAAGATCTTCCGCGCCTCCTGCTCCAGGGACAGAATGTGCTCGTTGTGCAGTTGCCGGCGGATCTCGTCGGCACCGATTTCACGTTCAACTTCCTGTTTGATCGCGTTGAAGCTGCGTTTCAGCCGCCCGACCCACAGGCCGGCGGTGCGCGCAGCACCCGGCAGACGCTCGGGCCCCAGCACCAGCAGGGCGACGAGGCCGACGAGCAGCAGTTCAGAGAAGCTGATACCAAACATTAGTCAGTGCTCACGAGTCTTTGCGGGTCGGCTCTTCGACTTTTTGCGCCTGCACGTCGATGGTGTGCGGCTGGTTCACAGAAGCCTGTGGCTGAACCGGCGGTACCGGTTGGGCCGGGGTCACCGTCGGGTCAGCGGGCTTGTCTTCATCGTTCATGGCCTTGCGAAAGCCCTTGATCGACTCGCCCACGTCAGTGCCGAGGTTTTTCAGTTTCTTGGTGCCGAACACCAGCACCACGACAACCAGGATGACGACCCAGTGTTTCCAGTCAAAAATACCCATGTTGCGTTCCTCTCTGATAATTGTTCAGGCGGACGGGCGAGAGGCTTTCTCGGCGTGTCCGGAAAGACCGAAGCGACGGTCCAGTTCATCGAGCACAGCCTGTGGATGCTGCCCCAGTTGGGCGAGCATGACCATGCTGTGGAACCACAAATCGGCGGTCTCGTAGATCACATCGCTGCAGTCACCGCTGATGGCGGCATCCTTGGCGGCAATGATGGTTTCGACCGACTCTTCGCCGACTTTTTCCAGAATCTTGTTCAAGCCCTTGTGGTACAGACTGGCGACATACGAGCTGTCGGCGGCAGCGCCTTTGCGCTCTTCCAGCACCTGGGCCAGACGGGTCAGGGTGTCACTCATGGGTGTGTCCTGCGGAGTAGATAGCGTGCGGGTCTTTCAGAACCGGGTCGACGGTTTTCCAGTCGCCGTTCTCGAAGACGCGGTAGAAACAGCTCTGACGGCCGGTATGGCAGGCGATGTCGCCGATCTGCTCAACCATCAGGATGATCACGTCAGCGTCACAGTCCAGGCGCATCTCATGCAGGGTTTGCACGTGGCCGGACTCTTCGCCTTTGCGCCACAGCTTGCCACGGGAACGTGACCAGTAAATGGCACGGTTCTCGGCAGCGGTCAATTCCAGCGCTTCGCGATTCATCCAGGCCATCATCAGGACGCGTCCGGTCTTGTGATCCTGGGCAATCGCCGGCACCAGGCCATCGGCGTCCCACTTGATCTCGTCCAGCCAGTTTTTCATCTTCGACTCCGACAGCGGGCCCTACTTCAATAGTTGAGACCGACGTTCAATTCAGCGTTGAAACAGTGTGCCAGCGTGTGGCGCGACTGGCTATCGGCGAACGACCAGATACAAACCGACCGCCACCATGATTGCGGCGGGCCAATGCCCCAGTTCATTCAGCGGGCCACCGGCGGCGAGTATCGTGCCACCGGTCAAATGAGCGGTGCCGAGCAACCGCAGGAACCAGTCGTCCTTGCGCTTGTGCCAAGGGGGCGGCGGGTCGTTGGCGTGGGGCTGAGACATGCGTTCGAGCAGGTCACGGGCCATGTTGGCCAGATGCGGGATCTGCTCGAATTGGCTCTGCACGTTGCCTAACAAGGCTTTGGGGCTGACGCGCTCGCGCATCCAGCGTTCGAGGAACGGCTGGGCGGTGTTCCACAGATCGAGGTCCGGATACAGCTGACGGCCCAGGCCTTCGATGTTCAACAGGGTTTTTTGCAGCAACACCAACTGCGGCTGCACTTCCATGTTGAAGCGTCGAGCGGTCTGGAACAGGCGCATCAGCACCTGGCCGAAGGAAATATCTTTTAACGGTTTTTCGAAGATCGGCTCGCACACGGTACGGATCGCGGCTTCGAATTCGTTGAGTTTGGTTTCCGCCGGCACCCAGCCCGAATCGATGTGTAGCTGCGCGACACGGCGATAATCACGCTTGAAGAACGCGAACAGGTTGCGCGCCAGATAGTCCTGGTCTTCCGGGGTCAGGCTGCCGACGATGCCGCAGTCGATCGCAATGTACTGCGGACTCCACGGTTGCACGGTGCTGACGAAGATGTTGCCGGGGTGCATGTCGGCGTGGAAGAAGCTGTCGCGGAACACTTGGGTGAAGAAGATCTCCACGCCACGCTCGGCGAGCATTTTCATGTCGGTGCGCTGGTCGGCCAGGGTCGCGAGGTCGGTGACCTGAATCCCGTAGATACGCTCCATCACCAGTACTTTCGGCCGGCACCAGTCCCAATAGACTTGCGGCACATAGAGCAGCGGCGAACCTTCGAAATTGCGTTTCAGCTGGCTGGCGTTAGCCGCCTCGCGCAGCAGGTCGAGTTCGTCGTAGATGGTTTTTTCGTAATCGCTGACCACGTCCACCGGGTGCAGCAAGCGAGCATCTGCCGAGAGCTTTTCCGCGGCGCGGGCAAGAATGAACAGCCACGCCAGATCTTGGGCAATGATCGGTTTGAGACCCGGGCGGATCACTTTGACGACGACTTCTTCACCAGTTTTCAGCTGCGCGGCATGCACTTGCGCCACCGAGGCCGAGGCCAGCGGTTCAACGTCGAAACGGCTGAAGACTTCACTGATTTTTTTGCCGAGCTGCTCTTCGATCAGCCGGATCGACACTTGCGAGTCGAACGGCGGCACGCGGTCCTGCAGCTTCATCAGTTCATCGGCGATGTCTTCGGGCAGCAGGTCACGGCGCGTCGAAAGGATCTGGCCGAACTTGATGAAAATCGGCCCCAGGTCCTGCAACGCCAGGCGCAATCGCGCGCCACGGCTCAGGTCCAGCGTCTTGCGCGGGAACCAGCGCCACGGCAAGGCATAGCGCAGCGCCAGCAAAAACCAGGGCAGTGGCAGGGCGAACAGCAAGTCATCGAGGCGGTAGCGGATCACAACGCGCTGGATGCGCAACAAACGGCGGACGGCAAGCAGCTTCATGCGTTATCGCTTGGGTCGAGGGATCGGAAAAGGCGCTCGAAACGCGCCTCGAGACGTTCCAGATCGAGCTTGATCTGGTCCAGTTCATTAAAACGGGCGTCAGCTTCGTGCTGGCCGACGAGGGCGCGCGATTCTTCGGCCAGGTATTCGCCCAGGTTCTGGTTCAGGCTGGCGAACCCTTGCTGATACCAGCGTGCGCGACTGCGCAGATGACCGCCGACCAGTTGCGTGGCCACAGGTCCGAGCCAGCGCGAGAGTTCGTACTCCCAGTCCAGTTCGAGGTCCTGAAGGATCGCCGCCAGTTCCAGCAGCACGCCGCTGTCGCCGTCGAGTTCGACTTCAGGGTCATGCAGGACCGAGGTCTTGTCCTTGTTCATCGCCAATTTCAGCAGGCTTGAGGCCGGTGCGCGCAAGGTGCAGTCGGCACCGGTTTCCCACTGGGAGGCGAGCATCAGGCCTTCATCGCTGGGCAAGATGAACAGTTGCAGTGCCGGGTTGCGGCAGTCGACGGCAATCACCTTGCCACTCAAATGCGCCAGCCGCGGCAGCGCCGTGCTGTCTAGACGCAGCACCCGGTTCAGGCCGAGCTCAACGCTGGCAAGCAGGCCGGCCAGCAACATCAGGGCTTGATGCCGCGGTGCAAGGCGACGATGCCTGCAGTCATGTTGTGATAGGTCACGCGATCGAAACCGGCCTCCACCATCATCGACTTCAGGGTTTCCTGATTCGGGTGCATGCGGATCGATTCGGCCAGGTAGCGATAGCTTTCCGAATCATTGGTGATCAACTTGCCCATCAACGGCATGAAGGCGAACGAATAGGCGTCGTAGGCTTTGGACATCAGCGCATTGGTCGGCTTGGAGAACTCCAGCACCAGCAAACGGCCGCCCGGTTTCAGCACGCGCAGCATCGAGCGCAGGGCGTCTTCTTTATGCGTCACGTTGCGCAGGCCGAAGGCGATGGTGACGCAATCGAAATGGTTGTCCGGGAACGGCAGCTTTTCAGCATCGGCCTGGACGAATTCAACGTTGCCGGACACACCCAGATCCAGCAGGCGGTCACGACCGACCTTGAGCATGGATTCGTTGATGTCGGCCAACACGACTTGGCCAGTCGGGCCAACGAGGTGCGAGAACTTGCGGGTCAGGTCGCCAGTGCCGCCGGCGATATCCAGCACGCGATTACCGGTGCGCACGCCCGACAGCTCGATCGCGAAACGCTTCCACAGACGGTGCATGCCGCCCGACAGGAGGTCGTTCATCAGGTCATACTTGGCGGCTACCGAGTGGAACACCTCAGCGACTTTTTCCGCTTTCTGGCTTTCCGGAACGTTTTTGAAGCCGAAGTGAGTGGTGGGTTCGGCATCGCTGCCTTTGCGCTGATCAGTCATATCGCTGTCACCAAAAGAGAATGCGGGACATTCTAATCCCGGTGGCCTGCTTTGTCTTGGCAAGGCTGAAGGTAAGATAGGCAATCACCGGGACGTTTTGACGCAGTAACGGTCAAGATCTTCAGGAAGTATTCATAAAGCAGGAGTCATTCGATGGCCCGTATCAGTGTTGAGCGTACCCACGGCCTGGGTAAGGAAGCGGCCCGCGAGAAGGCCGACAAGTTGGCGCAGAAACTGTCCGAACAATATGGTCTGGAACCGCAGTGGTCCGGCGACACCCTGAATCTCACACGCTCGGGTGTAAAAGGGGCGGTGTATGTGGGCGAGGACTCGATCAAGGTCGATGTCGAACTGGGCCTGTTGATGTCCGCCATGAGCGGCACCATCAAATCGGAAATCGAAAGGGCTTTGGATAAAGCGTTGGTGTGAGACCGAAAAGATCGCAGCCTCGTTTCACTCGACAGCTCCTACAGGTGTACGCCGCCGTCTTTTGTAGGAGCTGTCGAGTGAAACGAGGCTGCGATCTTTTCCATCAGGCATCACCGATTTGTGTCACTTGTTAGGGTGCCGTTTCTAATTATTCTCACTACTTTGTGCCTGAGCCCGACTCGATGCGGGCAGTTCCTCGACCCTTCTGCGCGTGAGGTGCACCATGGCCAAAGTTATTCTGAAGAAAAAAGTCGATGTTGAGACTAACGCACTTGGCGACGTCAAATCGTATGCCCGCAAGATCTGGCTGGCAGGCCTGGGTGCTTATACCAGGGTCGGCCAAGAGGGTGGCGAGTACGTTCAAGAGTTGATCAAGGCTGGTCAAGCTGTTGAAAACAAAGGTAAAAAAGTCATCGATGAGAAACTCGAAGCGGCCAATGCCGAAATCGATGAAGCCAAGAGTGAAGTGAGCACTTTCAAAGGCAAAGTCGAACTTCAACTCGATAAGGTCGAGCGGGCTTTCGATACGCGTATCGCAAGCGCCTTGAATCGTATCGGCATTCCGTCTAAACATGACGTTGAGACACTCTCTGCTAAGCTCGATGAGCTGACGGCATTGCTCGAACGTGTCGCGCGTAAATCTTAAGGAGAACGGGATGGCTGGTAAAAAGAATACTGAAAAAGAAGGCAGCTCGTGGATCGGGAAGGTCGAAGACTACTCCCGCAAGATCTGGCTGGCTGGTTTAGGCGTGTACTCGAAGATTGATACTGACGGCAGCAAGCTCTTCGATACATTGGTTAAGGACGGCGAGAAAGCCGAGAAGCTCACCAAGAGCGCCGTCGGCAAGAAAGTCGATGCTGCCAAGGACTCCGCTTCGTCGGCCAAGTCGCGCATCAGCGGCGTGAAAGATCGTGCACTGGGCAAATGGGATGAGCTGGAAGGGGCTTTCGACAAGCGTCTGAACAGCGCCATTTCGCGCCTGGGTGTACCGAGCCGCAATGAAGTCAAGGCACTGCACAGCAAGGTCGATACCCTGACCAAGCAAATCGAAAAACTCACCGGTGCGAAGGTTGCGCCTGTTGCGGCGAAAACCGCGGCAGCCAAACCAGCAACCAAAAGCACTGCCAAACCATTGGCCAAGGCTGCTGCTAAACCGGCGACCAAAACTGCAGCAGCGAAACCTGCAGCCAAAGCGGCCGCAAAACCTGCAGCTAAAACCGCAGCGGCCAAACCTGCCGCAGCGAAGAAGCCTGCAGCCAAGAAGCCAGCAGTGAGAAAACCGGCAGCCCCGAAAGCGGCTGCACCGAAGCCAGCAGCGGCTGCCGCCAAACCGGCAACCCCGGTGAGCACGGCGAACTCCGCCGCTGCGCCGACCCCTGCTGTAACCCAGACTGCCGCGCCGGCTCTGTCGACGCCAACCAGTCAGTCCTGATGATCATTCCCACGCTTCGCGTGGGAATGCCTCACCGGACGCTCCGCGTCCATTGTGGCTGTGACGCAGAGCGTCACCGGCTGCATTCCCACGCGGAGCATGGGAACGATCAAGCCCGGCCTGCGAAGGTCGGGCGTTTTTGTTTTGAAGATTCAAGATTTGGGTCGCTTGTCGAAAAAAGATCGCAGCCTTCGGCAGCTCCTACAGGGGATTGCGTACACCTGTAGGAGCTGCCGAAGGCTGCGATCTTTTGATCTTAATGCTCTTCGAGGTACTGCAACGCCAACCGCTCGGTCGCAACCTTGATCGGCGGTAGCAAATGCGGCGCCACCAGCATCATGATCTGATAAACCACCAGTCGCACTTCACCTTCACGGTCGAGAATTCGCTGATAGTCCAGCGAGAACAGCAACGTCATGGTGATTTGTTCCACCAGTTGCCCCAGCGCCTGGGTGTCACTGACCAACTGACCTTGAGCTTTCAACTGTGCCAGCAATGAAGCCAGCGTGCGCTTCAACGCGTTGAGCAGGTTGCGTATCCCCTTGGCCAGTTTCGGCAGGCGGCCGGCAAGGTTCGACAGGTCCTGGAACAGAAACCGGTAATGGGCCAGGCGTTCGATGATCAGGTGCAGGAACAGCCAGTAATCGTCGGGCGCCAGTTCCACATCGGACGGCGGATCGAGCAAGGGCGTCAACTCGGCCTGGAAGCGCTCGAACAACCCGAGGATCAGCGGTTCCTTGCCGTGGAAGTGGTAGTAGAGATTGCCTGGGCTGATGCCCATTTCGTTGGCCACTTCCATTGTGGACACATTCGGTTCGCCCTTCTGATTGAACAACTGCAGGGCACATTCGAGAATCCGGTCGCGGGTTTTCATCCAGTCTTCTTAATGTCGAGTCATGCCACGGCCATTGTCGGCCGTGGTTCGTTGAACGTCAGCGCACGCGCACGTAAGTACCGGGTGCTGCCTCCATCGGTGGATAGTTCTGGTTGCCGAGGGCCATCCGGGTTTCGTGTTGTGCGCCGGAGCGTTCCTGAATCCAGCTCAGCCATTGCGTCCACCAACTACCGTCGACGCGCTTGGCGTCGTAATACCAGGCCCGTGGGTCGCTGCTCAGTTTCGGATTCTCGACGTAGTTGGCTTTCGGATTGTGGGGCGGGTTGAGAATGCTCTGCACATGACCGCTATTGGACAGTACAAAACGCCGCTCGCCACCCAGCAGCAATGTCGAGCGATACACTGCATCCCACGGGGTGATGTGATCATTCATGCCCGCCACGCTGAAACTGTCGACAGTGACTTTCTGCAGGTCAATCGGCGTGCCGCACACTTCCAGACCGCCTGGATGACTCAGCGGGTTGTGCTTGAAGAAGTCCAGCAGATCGCCATGAAACGCCGCCGGCAGGCGCGTGTTGTCATTGTTCCAGTAGAGGATGTCGAACGCTGGCGGCTCCTTGCCCATCAGGTAGTTATTGACGAAGTAATTCCAGATCAAATCGTTGGGACGCATCCAGGCAAACACCCTGGCCATGTCACGACCTTCCAGAACGCCCTTCTGATACGAGCGGCGCTTGGCGGCTTCCAGCGTCTGTTCGTCGGCGAAGAGGGTGACCGGGCTGTCTATCTGGCTGTCGAGCATGCTGACCAGGTAGGTCGCGCTGGACACCCGTCGTAGCTGTCGCTTGGCCTGCAAATGCCCTTGCAATGCGGCAATGGTCAGCCCGCCGGCACAGGCCCCCATCAGGTTGACCTCGCGAGCGCCGGTGATTGCCCGGCACACATTCATCGCTTCTTCGGTGGCTTCGACATAAGACGACAACCCCCATTCGCGATGACGCACATCGGGATTGCGCCAGCTTATAATGAAGGTCTGCAAGCCGTTTTTAAGGGCGAACTGGACGAAGCTATTGTTGGGGCTCAAATCGAAAATGTAGTACTTGTTGATCTGTGGCGGCACGATCAGCAAGGGTTTGGAATACTGTTTTTCGCTCATCGGCTTGTACTGGATCAGCTCCAGCAGCTCATTGCGAAACACCACGGAGCCGGTGGTGGTGGCGATCGTTTTGCCCACCTCGAATGCTTGTTTGGTGACTTGTCTTGGAAGGCCGTCGTTGTGTAGGAGGTCGTCGAGCAAATGGCCAATGCCCCGGACCAGGCTGCTGCCGCCGGTGTTGAAGATTTCCTTGATCGCCAGCGGATTGAGCAGGGTGTTGGAGGGCGCCATGGCATCATTGATCAAGGCAAAGGCGAAGTGGGCGCGGGCACGATCCTCCGGGCTCATGTTGCTTTCGTCGATCCAGCTTTTGACTTCTTTCTGCCAGCTCAGGTAGGCCTGCAGGCTACGGCGATAAAAAGGATTGAGGCTCCACGTCGGGTCGGCAAAGCGACTGTCCTGCGGGTTGGTCGGGTGCAGGGTTTCACCCAACAGGACACGGCCCAACTGGCCGCCCAGCTTCAAGGCATGCCGGGCCGTATACACCGGGTTGCGCAGGCCGTGGGTGGCCAGGCTGCGCAAGGTCGAAAGCAAGTCCCGGCCGCGCAGACCGGTAATCGCACTCTGAGCATTGATGAATGCAGCGGGAGTGGGCAAAGAGCCCTTCGCTGGTTTGTCGCGCATGAGTTAACACTCCTTCGTCATCAGGCCAAAAACAAACACACCCGAACAAAACACCATAGACGTTGTTGCGGGTTGTTGCGCGGCACGGCCTCCTGCCGACTCCTTTTTATAAACAAAAAACCGGGGTCGGTTAACCGCCCGATGGCGCCGGATGCGGATGCATTACTGCGCGCTGACGTTCCTCCTCAAGAAACTTCATGATGATCGGTGCCACCGCTTCGGCACGGGTAATCAAAAACAGATGGCCGTCGTCGATGATGTGTAATTGGGCGTTGGGAATTCGCCAGGCCAACATGCGCATGTTGATCAGCGGGATCAGTGGATCGTCGTCGCCGGCCAACACCAAAGTTGGCTGGTTGATCTTGTGCAGCCAGTGAATGCTGGTCCAGCCGAGGCCGGCGAACAGCTGCCAGTAGTAACCGAGTTTGCCTGCCGAGCGGACCCTGGCGGCGTGACTGGCTGCCAGGGTCGGATCGCGACGGAACGAGCCGCCATAAATCATCGGTGCAATACGAATCACATGAGATGGCTGGATGTAGCGCCGTGGGCTGGCCATCATCCACAGTACTTTCGGCTTGCCCGGCACCATCACGGTGCCGGCTGCCGTGGCCGCCAGTACCAGTTTCTTGCAGCGCTCGGGATAGTCATGGGCGAACTGCTGCGCCAGGGCGCCACCCCATGACACGCCAATCACGTTGACTTGCCCGTAATCGAGATAGTCGAGCATTCGCGCCGTGAGTTTCGCCAGGCTCGAAAAGCGATAGGGGCGGTTGGGCGTCGATGAGCCGCCGACGCCGGGAACGTCGAAGGCGATAACTTCCAGGTCCGGATCCAGCGCCTGGACGAACGGGAATATCAGCTCCAGGTTGGCGCCGATGCCGTTGAAAATCAGCAAGGGCGTCAAGTGAGGCTTGCCGGGGCGTACCGCGGTGCGGAGGGTCTGGCCATCCAGGTTGACGGTACGAAAGACGAACGGTTGCGGCATGCACGGAGCCCTGTAGGTTTTAAACGCTGATCGAGCCGTCCCGGGCCGTCGCAGAATGTTCGAGGCTGGCCTCGAGAGTAATGGGTAGAAATCGCGGCACCTCCCAGTGCCGCGGACTGCGAGTTATTTGAGGCTCAACGTTCATGCACGTAAGTGCCCGGCGACGCTTCACCCGCCGGATAGGCCTTGTTGCCAAGGTTGGCGGGGGACTTTTTCAGTTTGCCCGAACGCTCGGCCTGCCACGCCTGCCAATGCAACCACCAGGAATCGGTGTGCTTGGTGGAGTTTTCCATCCATTCTTCGGCTTTGACCGGCATGTCGGTGCTGGTCATGTAGCGCGCTTTCGGATTGCCCGGAGGGTTCAGAATGCTCTGGATGTGCCCGCTGCTGGACAGCACAAACTCGACCTTGCCGCCGAACAGTTGCGCGGATTTGTAGCAGGACTTCCACGGGGTGATGTGATCGTTGGTACCGGCCAGGGAAAAGATGTCGGCCGTCACCTGCTTGAGGTCGATCGCGGTGCCGCACACTTCCAGTGCCTCGGGGCGGATCAATGGGTTGTTTTTGAACATCTCGATCAGGTCGCCATGGAATGCCGCCGGCAACCGGGTGGTGTCATTGTTCCAGAACAGGATGTCGAAAACCGGCGGCTCATTACCCAGCAGGTAGTTGTTGACCCAGTAGTTCCAGATCAGGTCGTTGGGGCGCATCCAGGCGAAGACTTTCGCCATGTCGCGACCTTCCAGCACACCGGCCTGGTAGGAATGGCGTTTGGCGGCTTCGAGGGTTTGCTCATCGACGAACAGGGCCACATCGCTGTCCAGGGTGGTGTCCAGCACGCTGACCAGCAGGGTGAGGGCGTTGACCTTCTTCTCGCCGATCGCTGCGTAGTGGCCCAGCAGGGCGGTGCAGGTGATGCCGCCGGAGCAGGCACCGAGCATGTTCACGTCTTTGCTGCCGGTAATCGCGGTGACGACATCGACCGCTTCCTTGAGCGCTTCGATGTAGGTCGACAGACCCCACTCGCGCTGCTCCTTGGTCGGGTTGCGCCAGCTGACGATAAACGTCTGCACGTTGTTGCGCAGGCAGAAGCGCGCCAGGCTCTTGTCCGGGCTCAGGTCGAAAACGTAGAACTTGTTGATCTGTGGCGGCACTACCAGCAGCGGGCGCTCATGCACCTGCTCGGTGATCGGTCGGTACTGGATCAACTCCAGCACGTCGTTGCGAAACACCACTGCGCCTTCCGTCACGCCCAGACTCTTGCCGACTTCGAACGCGCCCATGTTGACCTGGCTCGGCATGCCGCCGTTGTGCACCAGATCCTTGGCCAGGTGGGAGAGGCCGTCGAGCAGGCTCTTGCCACCGGTTTCGAAGAAGCGTTTGACCGCTGCCGGGTTGGCCGCCGTGTTGGTCGGGGCCATGGCTTCGGTCATGAGGTTAATCACGAAATGACCGCGAGCGACGTCCTTGGGCGAGAGGCTGCTGTCATCGATCCACGCGTGAAGCTCCTTGCGCCACGCCAGATAAGTTTGCAAATAACGCTTATAGAGCGGGTTCTGGCTCCAGGCCGGATCAAGGAAGCGACGGTCATCACTTTGCGGTTGAAGCTCGGATTTTCCGAGCAGCACGTTCTTGAGTTCGATGCCGAAATGGGCGACATGCCTGGCACTGTGGATGGGTTGTCTGATGGCCTGGCTCAGCACCATGCGGGCAGAGCCCAAGAGATCCTTTCTACGTAGTCCAACAACAGGATTCAGCCCCAAGGTGTTTTCCGAAGCCTGAAATTTCAAGTCATCGTTAAGCTTGTTACTCATCTACGACGCTCCATTGTCCTGAGACGAGTACCTGAGCCCAGCTGTGTAGTCACACAGTACGCCAGGTACTACTGCTCGGGTGACTGTAAATTGCGCATCGCTGCTTTTTAGTTCAGAGAGCACTGCACGGAACTTGCCAGCTCCATTGGTTACCCGAGTTTAATTTTTTTCGCAAGCGGGCCAATCGTTGACACCGCAGCGGAGCATTCAAACAGATGGAATTAGAAAATGCCCTCTAAACAGCCAGAGGCCTGAGCTAGAGCATCAGCTTGACGACTGATTCATTCGGATCACGGGTCTTTCCAGCTGCTTTGAGTTCCGCAAGATAATCACGCCAGAGATCTTCTTGGCGCACTGCCAGCTGGTACAGATATTCCCAAGTGAACAGGCCGCTGTCGTGGCCGTCGTCGAAGGTCAATTTCAGTGCGTACTGACCAGCCGGTTCGACCTTGCTCAGGCCTACGCCGATCTTGCCAAATTGCAGGATAGGTTTGCCGTGGCCCTGGACTTCGGCGGAAGGAGAATGCACGCGAAGAAACTCGGCGGGCAGGTGATATTCCTCCCCGGACGCGTATTTGAGCGTCAGGGTTTTTGAGGCTTTGTGGAGTTTGATGTCGGTGGGGAGTTGGGTCATGGCTGGTCGTCCGTCTATGTGGAACGATCTGTAGGAGCTGCCGCAGGCTGCGATCTTTTGATCTTCGGCGTTAGCCGGAAAAGATCGCAGCCTGCGGCAGCTCCTACAGGTGTTACGTTCTCACAGGAGAGTAGGTGACCTACAGGATATAACGGGACAGGTCTTCGTTCTGCGCCAATTCGCCCAAGTGGCTGTTGACGTAATCGGCATCGATCAGGATCGGCTTGTCCTCATGGGTGCTGGCCAGATCGCCGGCGCTGAACGACACCTCTTCGAGCAGACGTTCGAGCAGGGTGTGCAGGCGACGGGCACCGATGTTTTCGGTTTTCTCATTGACCTGCCAGGCGATCTCGGCGAGACGCTTGATGCCGTCCGGCAGGAATTCGATGAGCAGCCCTTCGGTTTTCAGCAGTGCACAATACTGCTCGGTGAGCGATGCATGCGGTTCGCTGAGAATGCGTTCGAAATCTTCCGGGCTCAGGGCTTTGAGCTCGACCCGAATCGGCAGACGACCTTGCAGCTCCGGCACCAGATCGCTCGGCTTGCTCAGGTGGAATGCACCGGAAGCGATGAACAGAATGTGGTCAGTCTTGACCATGCCCAGTTTGGTGTTGACGGTGCAGCCTTCGATCAGTGGCAGCAAGTCGCGCTGCACGCCTTCGCGGGACACGTCGATGCCGCCGGAATTGCCGCGCTTGGCGACCTTGTCGATTTCGTCGATGAACACGATGCCGTGCTGCTCGACGGCTTCCAGGGCCTTGGCCTTCAATTCTTCTTCGTTGACCAGGCGACCGGCTTCTTCGTCGCGTACCAGTTTCAACGCTTCCTTGACCTTGAGCTTGCGGTTTTTGCGCTTGCCCTTGCCCATGTTGGCGAACAGGCTCTGCAGTTGGTTGGTCATTTCTTCCATGCCCGGTGGCGCGGAGATATCGACGCCGGACACTTCGGCCACTTCGATTTCGATCTCCTTGTCATCCAGCTGACCTTCACGCAGGCGTTTGCGGAACAGCTGACGGGTATTGGAATCCGCGGACGGCGCGGAGTCTTCGTTGCTGAAACCCATGCGTGCCGGTGGCAGCAATGCATCGAGGATGCGTTCTTCGGCGGCGTCTTCGGCGCGGTGGCGAACCTTGGTCATTTCCTGTTCGCGCAGCAGCTTGATCGCAGCGTCGGCCAGATCACGAATGATCGATTCGACATCGCGGCCGACGTAGCCCACTTCGGTGAACTTGGTCGCTTCGACTTTGATGAACGGCGCGTTGGCTAGCTTGGCCAGGCGACGGGCGATCTCGGTTTTACCGACCCCGGTCGGGCCGATCATCAGGATGTTCTTGGGGGTGACTTCGACGCGCAGCTCTTCGGGCAGCTGCATCCGGCGCCAGCGGTTGCGCAAGGCGATGGCGACGGCGCGTTTGGCATCGTCCTGGCCGATGATATGGCGATTGAGTTCGTGGACGATTTCACGGGGGGTCATGGGCATAATAATTGGCGGTCCTCAAGCAACAGTGAGCCGTGGCGCTAGGCCGAAACAGGCTTACTCAGCGAGGTCCTGCTCCTCAATGGTGAAGGTGTGGTTGGTGAATACGCAGATGTCGCCGGCGATGCCGAGCGCTGTTTCGACGATTTCCCGCGCCGACAAATCGGTTTTCTTCAACAGGGCACTCGCGGCAGCCTGGGCGTAACCACCGCCGGAACCCATGGCGATCAGGCCTTCTTCGGGCTCAACCACGTCACCGTTACCGGTGATGATGAGGGAGGCATCTTTGTTGGCGACCGCGAGCATGGCTTCGAGGCGGCTCAGTGAGCGGTCGGTGCGCCATTCTTTGGCGAGTTCGACGGCGGCGCGAACCAGGTGACCCTGATGTTTCTCCAGCTGGCCTTCGAAGCGCTCGAAGAGGGTGAAGGCGTCAGCGGTGGCTCCGGCAAAACCGGCGATAACCTGGCCGTGGTAGAGGCGGCGAACTTTCTTCGCATTGCCTTTCATCACGGTATTGCCGAGCGAAACCTGGCCGTCGCCGCCCATGACGACTTTGCCGTGGCGGCGAACTGAAACGATGGTGGTCAAGGGAGAGTCTCCACGCAGCGGGGCGAAAATGCCTTCTGCCAACTCATATGGGGGTGGTGGAGCGTTTTTCAACTGTAGGACGCGGCGGGGGACGAGCGGTGCCTGACAGACGATCGTTCCCACGCTCTGCGTGGGAATGCCTCAAGGGACGCTCCGCGTTCCAGCGCCGGAAGGGACGCAGAGCGTCCCGGGCTGCATTCCCACGCAGAGCGTGGGAACGATCGGGCGCGGGATCAGCGACTCTGACGTTGTTGTAACAACAGGTTGCTGAAACCGCTGCCAGCCAGTTGTTTCTGAGCGGTGGTCAGCTGTTCGCGGTTGCTGAACGGGCCGACCAGCACCCGATACCAGGTCTCGTCCTTCACGGTGCCGGACTCAACCGCCACGGCCTGACCCAGCAGAATGATCTGCGCACGAACCTTGTCGGCATCGGCTTCCTTGCGGAACGAACCGGCCTGCAGGAAGAACTTGGTCACCGGCGCCGCTTTCGCCACGGGTGGCGCTGGCGGCGGGGTGATGCCGGCCAATGCCGCTTGAGCCCGGGCGGTGTCGATTTTCGCCGCTTCCGCAGGCGTCACCGGCGTGGTCGGAATGGCTGGCACTTGTGGCGTCGGCAGGGTTTTCTCCGGCACCGCGTCCGGCGGCACGATGACTTCCGATTCCGGCAGCAAAGTGTAGAAGTCGTACTTCGGCTTCACCGGTTGCGTCGGGCTCGGCGGGGTCTTGTTGGCCTCGGCGATCTTGCTGGCTTTTTGCTGCTCGATCTTCTCTCGCTTGACGGTATCGCTGCCCTTGCCCGGCTCCAGCTTCATCAGGAACACAATGAACGCGCCGACCGTCAGGCCAATGGCCATCCACAGCCAGCCCGGGATCGGTTGCTTTGCAGGAGCTTGGTAACGGCTGGCGCCACGCTTGGGTGCAGGTTTTTTCTTGGCAGCCAACTTACATACGCTCCAGAGTTTCCAGACCCAAGAGTTCCAGGCCTTGCTTGAGAGTGCGACCGGTCAGCGCGGCGAGGCGCAGACGGCTCTGCATTTGCGCCGGGGTGTCGGCGCCGAGGATCGGGCAGTTCTCGTAGAAGCTGGAGAACAGGCCGGCAACATCGTACAGGTAGGTGCAGAGAATGTGCGGCGTGCCTTTGTCGGACACGTTATTGAGGATTTCGCCAAACTGCGCCAGTTTCGCCGCCAGCTCATGTTCGTGCGCGGCTTCGAGGACGATCTGTCCTTCGACTTCGCTGAAATCCTTGCCGAGTTTGCGGAACACACCGGCCACCCGGGTGTAGGCGTACAACAGGTACGGCGCGGTGTTGCCTTCGAAGTTCAGCATCAGGTCGAAGTTGAAGCTGTAGTCGCTGGTGCGGTGCTTGGACAGGTCGGCGTATTTCACGGCGCCGATGCCCACGACCTTGGCGATGTTGCGCAACTCGTCTTCGGCAAGTGTCGGGTTCTTCTCTTTCACAAGCGTGTAGGCGCGTTCCTGGGCTTCGGTCAGCAGATCGATCAGCTTCACGGTGCCGCCGTCACGGGTCTTGAACGGGCGGCCATCGGCGCCGTTCATGGTGCCGAAGCCCATGTGTTCCATTTCCATCGGGTGCGTCACGAAGCCGGCCAAGCGCGCGACCTGGAACACTTGCTGGAAGTGCAGGGCCTGGCGCTGGTCGACGAAGTACAACGCACGATCAGCCTTCAGCACGCCGCTGCGGTAGCGCACGGCTGCGAGGTCGGTGGTGGCGTAGAGGTAGCCGCCGTCAGCCTTGACGATGATCACCGGCAGCGGGTCGCCGTCGGCATTCTTGAACTCGTCGAGGAACACGCATTGAGCGCCGTTGCTCTCGACCAGCAGGCCAGCGGCCTTGAGGTCGTTGACCACGTTGATCAGATCGTCGTTGTAGGCGCTTTCGCCCATTACGTCGGCCATGGTCAGTTTGACGTTCAGCAGTTCGTAGATTTTCTGGCAGTGCGACAGCGAGATGTCTTTGAACTTGGTCCACAGCGCCAGGCAATCCGGGTCGCCGGCTTGCAGCTTGACCACCAGGCCACGGGCGCGATCAGCGAATTCTTCGGATTCATCGAAGCGTTGCTTGGCGGCGCGGTAGAAGTTTTCCAGGTCCGACAGCTCATCGCTGGTGATCGGGTTTTCCTGCAGATAAGCCATCAGCATGCCGAACTGGGTACCCCAGTCGCCAACGTGGTTCTGGCGGATCACTTCGTCGCCGAGGAATTCCAGAACCCGCGCCACGCCGTCACCGATGATGGTCGAACGCAAATGGCCGACGTGCATTTCTTTGGCCAGGTTCGGGGCCGACAGGTCTACCACGGTGCGCTGCACCGGGCCGGCTTTGCGCACGCCGATGTGGTCGTCGGCCAGCGCGGCGTCCAGGCGGGTCGCCAGGGCTTGAGTGTTCTGGAAGAAGTTCAGGAAGCCAGGGCCGGCGATTTCGGTTTTGGAGACGTTCTCGTCGGCCGGCAGCGCGGCGATGATTTTCTCGGCCAGGTCACGTGGCTTCATGCCCGCAGGCTTGGCCAGCATCATGGCGATGTTGCTGGCGAAATCGCCGTTTTTCTTGTCGCGAGAGTTTTCCACCTGGATCGCCGGCGACAGGCCTTCAGGCAACACACCTTCGTTGACGAGTTGGGTGATGGCTTGTTGGATCAGCTGGCGAATGGTGTCTTTCATGGTCTGCTCTTTCGACCGCAAGCGCGGCGGCGCTTCGATGCGCTGGTGGAAAAACTGGGCATTATCCGTTGCGAAGACGAGCTTGCCAACTATAGCGGGCAGGTTATGGATATGTGGTGACAATTCGGCCGTCTTCGCGGACAAGCCTCGCTCCTACAGAGATTTGCGTGATCCCTGTAGGAGCGAGGCTTGCCCGCGAAGGCGATTTCTAAATCAATACAAGTCCACGGGATCCACATCCAGCGACCAGCGCACCGCCCGCCCACTCGGCATCTGCTCCAACACCAGCAACCAACTGCTCAGCAATCGATGCAGCGGCGCCCGGGCCGTGGCTTGCAGCAACAACTGTGCGCGGTAACGCCCGGCCCGACGCTCCATCGGCGCCGGCACCGGCCCCAGCAACTCAATCCCGCTCAGGTTCTGCTCGGCCAGCAAACGTTCGGCCTCGCTGCACGCTTCATCAAGGAAACCTTCGGCCTGCCCCGGTTTATGCGCTTCGGCCCGCAGCAGCGCGAGATGCGCAAACGGTGGCAGCCCTGCGGAGCGGCGTTCGCTCAACGCTTGTTCGGCAAAGGCGAAATAGCCCTGTTCGGTCAGTTGCACCAGCAGTGGATGGTCCGCCAGGTGCGTCTGGATAATCACTTTGCCAGGCTCTTCGGCCCGTCCCGCGCGCCCGGCGACCTGGACGATCAGTTGCGCCATGCGTTCACTGGCGCGGAAATCTCCAGAGAAAAGTCCGCCGTCGGCATCGAGAATCGACACCAGGGTCACTCGTGGAAAGTGGTGCCCTTTGGCAAGCATCTGTGTGCCGACCAGAATGCATGGCTGGCCTTTCTGGATGGTGGCGAATAGTTGATTCATTGCGTCTTTGCGTGAAGTACTGTCGCGGTCGACCCGCAGCACCGGGACGTCCGGAAACAAAATCCCCAGGCGTTCTTCGGCGCGCTCGGTGCCGGCGCCCACGGGCCGCAAATCGACCTTGCCGCACTTCGGGCAGTGCCGGGGCACGCGTTCGACGTAGCCACAATGGTGGCAGCGCAGTTCGCCGGAGCGCTGGTGCACGGTCATTCGCGCGTCGCAGCGCTGGCATTCAGACATCCAGCCGCAGTCGTGGCAGAGCAGCGTCGGGGCGAATCCGCGGCGGTTGAGGAACACCAGCACCTGCTGACCGGCGGCCAGGGTCTGACCAATGGCTTGCTGCATCGGCCCGGAAATGCCGCTGTCCAGCGGGCGACTTTTCACGTCCAGGCGCAGGAAACGCGGTTGCTTGGCGCCACCGGCCCGCTCATTCAGGCGCAAGAGGCCGTAACGACCGGTGTAGGCGTTTTGCAGGCTTTCCAGCGAAGGCGTGGCAGACCCGAGGACAATCGGAATGTTTTCCTGCCGGGCGCGGACCAGTGCCAGGTCGCGGGCGTGGTAGCGCAGGCCTTCCTGCTGTTTATAGGAGCCGTCGTGCTCTTCATCGATGATGATCAGACCGGGGTTCTTCATCGGCGTGAACAGTGCCGAACGGGTACCGATAATAATGTCGGCCTCGCCATCCCGCGCCGCCAGCCACGCTTCCAGGCGTTCGCGGTCATTGACTGCCGAATGGATCAGCGCGATGCGCGCATTGAAGCGTTGCTCGAAGCGCGCCAGGGTTTGCGGGCCGAGGTTGATCTCCGGGATCAGCACCAGGGCTTGCTTGCCGGCCTCGAGGGTTTCGCGGATCAGCTGCAAATAGACTTCGGTCTTGCCGCTGCCGGTGACGCCGGCCAACAGGAACGCGTGATAACTGTCGAACCCGGCGCGAATGGCCTCATAAGCGGCGCGCTGCTCCGGGTTGAGCGGCAATTCCGGTTGCGCCAGCCAGTGTTCGTGGCGCACACCGGGCGCGTGTTTGCGGATTTCTACTTGCACCAGATCCTTGGTCAGCAATAGATCGAGACTGTCCTTGCTCAGCATCAATTTGCTCAGCAGCTGATGAGCAACGCCGTGGGGATGCTGGGCCAGAGTCGCCAGTGCTTCACGTTGTCGCGGTGCGCGAGCGATGCGTGGATCATCGAGGCTGGCGCCAGGCGCGGCGGACCAGAATCGTTCCTGGCGAGCTTCGGCCAGTTCGCCTTGTCGCAACAGTACCGGCAGCGCCCAGCTCAAGGTGTCGCCAAGGCTGTGCTGGTAATACTGGGAAGTCCACAGGCACAGTTTGAACAGTGCAGGCGGCAGCGGCGGCGTGGCGTCGAGCAGTGCCAGGGCCGGTTTGAGCTTTTCTACCGGCACTTCACTGGTGTCGGTGATCTCCACCAGAATCCCGATCATCTCCCGCCGACCGAATGGCACCCGCAAGCGCATGCCCGGGTGCAACTGGGCACGCAAGATACCGGCCGGGGCACGATAATCGAACAGGCGGCGCAGGGGCGAAGGCAGGGCGAGGCGCAGAATGGCGTTGGGCACGCGATTGTTTTCTCGATGAGAGGGCGATGAAGAAGGCCGGGAGCCTAGCAGACGGTCGGTGTAAGCGACAGCTTGCGTGAATGGCATTGTCTGGTAGAATCCGCGGCCTAATTACGTGCGGTATTCAACAATGGTGTTGAGTGGCGGCACGCTAGCCTGAGGAATACATCATGAAAGCCGATATCCATCCAACATACGAAATCACCGCAGTTACCTGCAGCTGTGGCAACAAGTTCGAAACTCGTTCGAACCTGGCCAAGCCTCTGGCGATCGACGTATGCAACGAATGCCACCCGTTCTACACCGGTAAGCAGAAGACTCTGGATACTGGCGGCCGTGTACAGCGCTTCGCAGACCGCTTCGGTGCTTTCGGCAAGAAAGCTCCAGCTGCTGCAGAGTAAGGTTGAAGAGCCCCATGGGCTTTTCCTTGCTGATGAAAAAGGCGTCCCTCGCGGGCGCCTTTTTTGTGTCCGCGATTTGGCTTTCCTCTGTCCAGGCTTTCTGCCCGGCACCGAGCGGGTTGACGTCGGTCGCGGTGCAGCGCGTAGTGGATGGCGACACCTTGCGTCTGCGCGATGGTCGCAGCGTGCGCATGATCGGTTTGAATACGCCGGAATTGGGCAAGCAGGGCCGTTCCGACGAACCGTTTGCCGTGGCTGCGCGCAAACGCCTGGAAGCCCTGGTGGCCGACAGCGACGGGCGGGTCGGTTTGCTACCGGGTAAAGAAAGCCAAGACCATTACGGCCGCACCCTGGCCCATGTCTACAGCGTCAATGGGGCCAACCTCGAAGCGCAGATGCTCGCCGAGGGCCTCGGTTTTCAGGTGGCGGTGGCACCGAATGTCGATTTGGTCGCCTGTCAGCAAGCCGCGGAACGCAGTGCTCGTCGGGCCCGTCTTGGGCTATGGCGACAATCCCCTGTACTGAAAGCGGAGCAGATCAGCGCGTCCGGTTTCGCCATGCTCAGTGGTCGTGTGAGCAAGGTTCAGCGCAATCGCGGCGGGGTTTGGATCGAGTTGCAGGATTCGGTTGTATTGCGGGTTGCACCCAATATGCTGGACCAATTCGATGTCGCATCGCTTGAAAAGCTCAAAGGCAAGCAAATCGAGGCTCGTGGCTGGGTAGTGGATCGTTCGCGCCGTGGTGGGTTGAAACCGGGGCAGGCGCGTTGGCTTCTGCCTCTGACCGATCGGGCGATGTTGCAGGTATCGCCGTAAGAATAAGTTGTAGACATTTTTTCCATCGATTGTGAACAGTCTATCCCTTGTGTTCCGTGGCTCTTGGCCCAAAGTCGTAGGGCGGGGCGCTTGACAGGGGTGACTGGTCAGTCTTGTGAGGACTTTGCGAGGCGAGTATCCTCGGCGGTCCGTCTGTCCAACAGTAAAAAGCGGAATGCCCCTATGTCTGATCTGAAAACTGCCGCTCTCGAATATCACGCCCATCCCCGTCCAGGGAAGCTGAGTGTCGAGCTCACCAAGGCCACCGCTACCGCCCGCGATCTGTCGCTGGCCTACAGCCCCGGGGTAGCCGAACCAGTACGCGAAATCGCCCGCGATCCTGAACTGGCCTACAAATACACCGGCAAGGGCAACCTGGTTGCAGTCATTTCCGATGGCACCGCGATTCTCGGCCTGGGTAACCTTGGCCCATTGGCTTCCAAGCCGGTTATGGAAGGTAAAGGCGTGCTGTTCAAGCGCTTCGCCGGCATCGACGTGTTCGACATTGAAGTCGACTCCGAAAGCCCGCAAGCCTTCATCGACACCGTCAAGCGTATCTCCATTACCTTCGGTGGCATCAACCTGGAAGACATCAAGGCACCTGAGTGCTTTGAGATCGAACGCGCTCTGATCGAGCAGTGCGACATTCCGGTATTCCACGATGACCAGCACGGCACCGCCATCGTTACTGCGGCCGGCATGATCAACGCCCTGGAAATCGCTGGCAAAACCCTGGCCGACGCCAAGATCGTCTGCCTGGGTGCCGGTGCTGCGGCCATCTCCTGCATGAAATTGCTGGTGAGCATGGGCGCCAACATCGAAAACATCTACATGGTTGACCGTACCGGCGTGATCCACTCCGGCCGTGACGACCTGAACCAGTACAAGGCTGTGTTCGCTCACGCGACCGAGAAGCGCACGCTGGCTGACGCGCTGGAAGGCGCTGACGTGTTCGTTGGCTTGTCCGGCCCGAACCTGCTGAGCGCTGAAGGCCTGAAATCCATGGCGGCCAACCCGATCGTGTTCGCGTGCTCGAACCCGGATCCGGAAATCTCCCCGGAACTGGCGCATGCCACCCGTGACGATGTGATCATGGCCACCGGCCGTTCGGATTACCCGAACCAGGTCAACAATGTACTGGGCTTCCCGTTCATCTTCCGTGGTGCCCTGGACGTTCGCGCCAAGCGCATCAACGAAGAAATGAAAGTGGCTGCCGCCAACGCCCTGCGTGAACTGGCCAAGCTGCCAGTACCTCAGGAAGTGTGCGACGCCTACGGCGGCATCAAACTGGAATTCGGTCGTGAGTACATCATTCCGAAACCAATGGATGCCCGTCTGATCACCCTGATCTCCGATGCCGTGGCCAAGGCTGCGATCGAGACCGGTGTGGCGACCCTGCCGTATCCGAAGAACTACCCGCTGAAAAGCGTGGATGACGTGTTCAACGGCTAAGCCGTTGTAGCGCTTCAACCAAAAAGCCCCGGCTCACTCTGAGTCGGGGCTTTTTTGTATCTGAGGGTTTTGCATCGTCTATAAGGGCCTCTTCGCGGGCAAGCCTCGCTCCTACAGGGTTCGGGGGGGACACAATATCTGCGAATGACGTTTATTTCCGTAGGAGCGAGGCTTGCCCGCGAAGGCTGCCTGACAGGAAACCCAAATACTAAAAAGCCCCGCCTTCCAGAGAAGAGCGGGGCTTTTGGGTGTTGCTACACGATCAGAACAAATCGATCGGCGCCGCTTCATCCGCTGGCAGCGGGCTGCCTGGTACATTACCGTTACCCAGCTCGCTCACCGACGGTGGCGTGTCTTCGGCCTTGAACAATTCGAAGTAGGCGCCTGGCGTGCCTGGGGTGGCTGCACGACCGCTGACCGGGTCGACGCGCAGGCTGAGAATGCCTTCGGGTTCCGCCTGGGTGTGGGGCGGTTTGTCTTTAAGGGCCGCCGCCATGTAGTTCATCCAGATAGGCAAGGCAACGGTGCCGCCGAATTCGCGTTTGCCCAGGCTTTCCGGTTGGTCGAAGCCGGTCCAGACGGTAGTCACGTAATCGGCGTTGTAGCCGGAGAACCAGGCGTCCTTGGATTCGTTGGTGGTACCGGTCTTGCCCGCGATGTCGCTGCGACCCAGAGCCAGCGCACGGCGGCCGGTACCGAGTTTGATCACGTCCTCAAGCATGCTGTTGAGGATGTAAGTGGTGCGCCCATCGACGATGCGCTCGGCCACGGCTGGCGTTTGTGGTGCTGGCTGGGCGCTCGGTGTTTCGCCTGGGGTGGCGTTGACCGTGAAGGTGTCGGAGACCGGCACGGCGATGCCATCGCTGGCTACGGTGCCTTTCGGAACGCTCGGCGGGTTGGCGACGAATAGCGTGTCGCCGTTGCGGCTTTCGATCTTGTCGATGATGTACGGGGTGATCTTGTAGCCGCCGTTGGCGAAGGTGGCCCAGCCGGTGGCGATTTCCATTGGCGTCAGAGTCGCGGTGCCCAGGGCCAGGGACAGATTGCGCGGCAGGTCCTGCTTGTTGAAGCCGAACTTGCTGATGTAGTCGATGGTGCGGTCGACACCCAGCGCTTGCAGCAGGCGGATCGATACCAGGTTGCGCGACTTGTAGAGCGCTTCACGCATGCGGATCGGGCCGAGGAAGGTGTTGGTGTCGTTCTTCGGACGCCAGACCTTGTCCAGGTATTCGTCAACGAACACGATCGGTGCGTCGTTCACCAGGCTGGCGGCGGTGTAGCCGTTGTCCAGGGCGGCGCTGTAGACGAACGGCTTGAAGCTCGAGCCCGGCTGACGCTTGGCCTGCATGGCGCGGTTGTAGTTGCTCTGCTCGAAGGCGAAACCGCCGACCAGCGAACGAATGGCGCCGTTCTGCGGATCGAGGGAAACCAGTGCGCCTTGGGCCTGCGGAATCTGGCTGAATTTGAGGGATCCGTCTGGCTGACGCTGCACGCGAATCAGATCACCGACCTGCGCGACATCCGACGGCTGCTTCGGATTGGCACCCATGCTGTTGGTGTTCAGGAACGGACGAGCCCACTTCATCGTGTCCCAGGCGACGTGCTCTTCGCCAGTACCCGTGCGGGTCAACACTTGCACGCCGTTTTTGTCGACCTGGGTCACGATCGCCGGTTCCAGGCCGCTGATGATTCGCTGTTTGGTCAGCTCCTGAGTCCAGGCCTCTCGGGTTTTACCCGGCAGCCGTGACTCGGGGCCGCGATAACCATGCCGTTGGTCGTAGGTCATCAAGCCTTCGTGAACCGCGGTATTGGCCATCTCCTGCAAGTTGCTCGGGACTGTGGTGGTGACGCGGAAACCTTCGGTGTATGCATCGCTGCCATAGCGGCCGACCATTTCGGCACGGGCCATTTCGGCGACGTATGGCGCGTTCACTTCCGGCGTCGGCACATGGTAACTGGCGTTCAGCGGCTCATTGATCGCGGTGGTGTAGTCGGCTTCGGTGATTTTGCCGAGCTTATACATGCGCCCCAGGATCCAGTCGCGACGCTCCTTGCTGCGGGTCGGGTTGGCGAGTGGGTTGAAACGCGACGGGGCTTTTGGCAGGCCGGCGATCATCGCCATCTGCGCCAGGCTGACATCACGAATCGACTTGCCGTAATAGACCTGCGCCGCTGCCTCGATGCCATAGGCGCGGTTGCCCAGATAGATCTTGTTGACGTACAGCTCGAGGATTTCGTCCTTGGTCAACTGCCGTTCGATCTGCAGGGCCAGGAGGATTTCGGTGGTTTTGCGCGAGAAGCTGCGTTCGCTGGTCAGGAAGAAGTTTTTCGCCACCTGCATGGTGATGGTGCTACCGCCAGACTGAATGTGTCCGCTCTTGATCAGCTGCGTGGCGGCGCGCATCAGGCTGCTGGGATCGACGCCGTAGTGGTTGGCGAAATTGTCGTCTTCAGCACTTAGTAACGCATTGATGAAATTGGGGGGAATGTCGGCGAAACGGATCGGAGTACGGCGCATTTCGCCAAATTCTGCGATCAACTTGTTGTCGCTGCTGTACACCCGCAAAGGAATCTGCAACTGAATACTTCTCAGCGCCTCCACGGACGGCAATCCAGGGCTAAGGTAAAGAAAAGCGCCGCTCAGACCGAGGAGCAGTCCGCAGAAAACGGCGACGATGGACCAACCGAAAAATTTCAGCAGACGAATCAAGGCTTTTGGATATCCAGGGTAAAGAATGAATTAGGCATCAGGGGTTCAGGCTATACAGAAAATGACCCGCGCTTGCAGTGAAAGCGGAAAAAACGCTCAGCATTATAAGCATTTTTCGGTCGGGGGCGTCATTTGCGCTTTCTGTCAAGACGGGGGGTATTGAACGCAATGGATATTACAGAGTCCGTAACTCACGGATAGTCATAGGGAATGGGTAGTGCTAGGACTCTTCAATAAAAAAGCCAATACGCTTCTGGGGATCGACATCAGCTCCACGTCGGTGAAGCTACTGGAGCTCAGTCGCCAAGGCGACCGGTACCGGGTCGAGGCCTATGCGGTCGAACCGCTGCCTGCCAGCGCCGTGGTCGAGAAAAATATCGCCGAGCTCGAAGGGGTGGGGCAGGCTCTTGCGCGGGTGCTATCCAAGGCCAAAACCAACCTCAGGAACGTAGCCGTCGCTGTGGCCGGTTCGGCGGTGATCACCAAGACCATCGAGATGGACGCCGGCCTTTCCGACGACGAGATGGAAAACCAGCTGAAGATCGAGGCCGATCAGTACATTCCTTATCCACTGGACGAAGTGGCGATCGATTTCGAAGTGCAAGGCGTGTCGGCGCGCAACCCCGAGCGGGTCAACGTGCTGCTGGCCGCGTGTCGCAAGGAAAACGTCGAGGTCCGTGAAGCGGCGCTGGCTCTGGCCGGGCTGACCGCGCGCGTGGTCGACGTTGAAGCCTATGCCCTGGAGCGGTCGTTCGGCCTGCTGGCCACCCAGTTGGCCGCTTCTCAGGAGCGCCTGACCGTGGCGGTGGTCGATATCGGCGCCACCATGACCACCCTGAGCGTGCTGCACAACGGGCGGATCATCTACACCCGCGAACAATTGTTCGGCGGCCGTCAACTGACGGAAGAAATCCAGCGTCGTTATGGCCTGACGGTCGAGCAGGCGGGGTTGGCAAAGAAGCAGGGCGGTTTGCCGGACGATTACGTCAGTGAGGTCTTGCAGCCGTTTCGTGATGCGTTAGTGCAGCAGGTGTCGCGTTCATTGCAGTTTTTCTTTGCCTCCGGCCAGTACAACTCGGTCGATCACATCCTCTTGGCTGGCGGTACCGCTTCGGTCCCCGGGCTGGATCGATTGATCGAACAGCGATTGGGTACGCCGACTCAGGTCGCCAATCCGTTCTCCAACATGACCCTGAGCAGCAAGGTCAACGCCGGTGCCCTGGCGAGCGATGCTCCGGCACTGATGATCGCCTGCGGGCTGGCCCTCAGGAGTTTCGACTGATGGCGCGGATCAATCTTTTACCCTGGCGTGAAGAGTTGCGCGAAGGGCGTCGCAAACGCTTTTTGCTGGCGTTGGTCGGTGTGCTGGTGGGCTCGGTGGGAGCGCTGCTAATCGCGGACCAAGTCATTGACAGCGCGATTAATCGGCAAGTCGCTCGTAACGATTACATCGGCAAGCAGATTGCCGTGGTCGACGAGCGGATCAAGCAAATCAGCGACTTGAAGGCCCGTCGCCAGCAACTCGTGGAACGCATGCGCATTATTCAGGACCTGCAAGGCAACCGGCCGATCAGCGGGAGGATTTTCGATCAGTTGGCGCGTACTTTGCCGGACGGGGTTTATTTCACCGAAGTGAAAATGGTCGGTAAAACCGTGTCCATCACCGGCGCGGCGGAATCCAACAATCGTGTTTCGGATCTGATGCGCAATCTTGATGCCTCCGACTGGTTCGATGCGCCCAACCTCACGGAAGTCAAAGCGACCACCGCCGGTCAGCTGGATCAGGCCAATGTTTTTCAGTTGACGGTCCGTCAGACCCAGCCCGCGGTTGTGGGGGGCGCTAAATGAAGCTGTCCGAATGGCTCGAAGGGTTGCGCCAGATCGACATCAACGATCTGGACACCAACAACATGGGTTCCTGGCCGCCGGCGATCAAGGTCCTGGCGAGTGTCCTGCTGATGGTTCTGGTGCTGGCCCTGGGCTACAGCTTCCTGATCAGCGATCTGCAAAACCATCTGGAGCTCAGGCGCGAGGAAGAATCGACACTCAAGGAGCAATTCGCGACCAAAGCCCATATGGCGGCGAATCTGGAGCTATATACCCAGCAGATGAAGGAAATGGAGAACTCCTTCGGCATGCTGTTACGGCAATTGCCCAGCGACACCGAAGTGCCCGGCCTGCTGGAGGATATCACCCGCACCGGCCTGGGCAGCGGCCTGGAGTTCGAAGAGATCAAGCTGCTACCGGAGGCCACCCAGCAGTTCTATATCGAGCTTCCTATCCAGATCACCGTCACCGGCGCGTATCACGACCTGGCCACTTTCGTCAGCGGCGTGGCCGGGTTGCCGCGGATCGTCACCCTGCATGACTTCGACTTGGCGCCGGCCAATCCCGACGGCGGTCCGAAGTTGCGCATGAGCATCCTCGCCAAGACCTATCGCTACAACGACAAGGGGTTGCAGAAATGAGCCCGATTCGTTGCCTGTCGATGGTTATGTGCCTGGTCATCCTGGCTGGTTGTGGCGGCGACAGTGATTTCAGTGATCTGGACGCTTACCTGAACGAAGTGCGCCTGCGTGCCCCCGGCAAGATTGAACCAACGCCGACATTCCGGTCTTACCCGACATTCACTTACAACGCTGCCAACCTGCGTAGCCCATTCTCCCGGCAGGTCAGAGTCGATCTGGCCGGCCAGAAGCACGGCTCGCGTAACGTCAAGCCCGACCCCAGCCGGGTCAAGCAGTACCTCGAAGGTTTCAACATCGAGCAATTTGAAATGGTCGGCACCATCTCCAATGCTACCGGTTCCTTTGCGCTGCTGCGTGGGGCGGGCGGTGTGCATCGGCTGAAAGTCGGCGATTACCTGGGGCGTAACGATGGGCGAATCGTCGCTATCAGCGGCTCGCAAGTCGAGGTGGTCGAAATTGTTCCTGACGGCGAAGGTGCCTGGCTGGAACGGCCACGGACCATCCCTTTGAAAGAGCACTCATAGTGGAACTCGAATAATGAACAGGATTTTCTCAACCTTCGGTATTTCGCTATGGATAGCGTTTCTGTCGCCGATGGTACTGGCGGCCAACCTCAAAGCGCTGGATGTCGCCGCGCTGCCCGGTGACCGTGTCGAGTTGAAGTTGTCGTTCGATGGGCCGCCGCCGCAGCCCCACGGTTACACGACAGAGCAGCCTGCGCGGATTGCGCTGGACCTGCCGGGAGTCACCAGTCAGCTGGCGAACAAGAATCGGGATCTGGGCGGCGGCAATGCCCGCAGCGCCACGGTCGTGGAGGCCAAGGACCGTACACGGCTGATCATCAGCCTGACTCAATTGACTCCGTACAACACTCGCGTCGAAGGCAACAATTTGTTCGTGGTCGTCGGGCAAGGTGCCGCTAGCAAGGCGCCCAAACCGGCCGTCAGCGCACCGCGCGCAGCCACTGCGACGCCAGCGCCCGCCAGGGTCAATGCGCCCGTGGGCAAAGCCATCCGGGGCGTGGATTTCCAGCGCGGCACACAGGGTGAGGGCAATGTGGTTATCGATCTGTCGGATCCGTCCATCGCCCCGGACATCCAGGAGCGCGATGGCAAAATCATCGTCGGTTTCACCAAGACCCAACTGCCTGAACGGTTGCGTGTACGCCTCGACGTCAAGGATTTCGCTACGCCGGTGCAGTTCGTCAACGCCAGCGCCACGGGCGACCGGGCCATTATCAGTATCGAGCCCAGCGGCGCTTTCGATTATTCGACCTATCAGACCGACAACAAACTGACCGTCAGCATCCGTCCGATGACGGTCGATGATCTGCAGAAGCGCAACGCCGAACGCTTTGCCTACACCGGCGAAAAACTCTCGCTGAATTTTCAGGACATTGATGTGCGCTCGGTGCTGCAACTGATCGCCGATTTCACCAACCTCAATCTGGTGGCCAGCGACACGGTGCAGGGTGGCATCACATTGCGTCTGCAGAATGTGCCATGGGATCAGGCGCTGGATCTGGTGCTGAAAACCAAAGGCCTGGATAAACGCAAGATCGGTAACGTGTTGCTGGTGGCGCCGGCCGATGAAATCGCTGCCCGAGAACGTCAGGAACTGGAATCGCAGAAGCAGATCTCCGAACTGGCGCCGCTACGTCGCGAGCTGTTGCAGGTCAACTACGCCAAGGCCGCCGATATCGCCAAGCTGTTCCAGTCGGTGACCAGCGCCGAGGCGAAAATCGACGAGCGAGGGTCAATCACTGTCGATGAGCGAACCAACAACATCATTGCCTACCAGACCCAGGATCGGCTCGACGAACTGCGTCGCATCGTTGCGCAACTGGATATTCCGGTGCGTCAGGTGATGATCGAGGCGCGCATCGTCGAGGCCAACGTCGATTACGACAAAAGCCTTGGCGTTCGCTGGGGCGGTTCGGTGCAGAAAGGTAACTGGAACACGTCCGGGGTCAACGGTTCTTCGACCACCATTGGTACGCCGGGCAGCACCAGCACCAACTCGCCATTCGTCGACCTTGGGACCTCTGCCAATACCTCGGGGATCGGCATCGCCTTCATTACCGACAATGTGCTGCTGGACCTTGAGCTTTCGGCCATGGAGAAAACCGGCAACGGGGAAATCGTCTCCCAGCCCAAGGTGGTCACGTCCGACAAGGAAACCGCGAAAATCCTCAAGGGCACCGAGATTCCCTATCAGGAAGCCAGCTCCAGCGGCGCCACCTCGGTGTCGTTCAAGGAAGCTTCGCTGTCCCTGGAAGTGACCCCGCAAATCACGCCGGACAATCGCATCATCATGGAGGTCAAGGTCACCAAGGACGAACCGGACTACCTGAACAAAGTGCAGGATGTACCGCCGATCAAGAAAAACGAGGTCAACGCCAAGGTGTTGGTTAACGACGGCGAGACCATCGTCATTGGTGGGGTTTTCTCAAATACTCAGAGCAAGGTTGTAGATAAGGTGCCATTTCTCGGGGATGTGCCGTATCTTGGCCGCCTTTTCCGGCGTGACGTGGTCTCGGAGAAAAAATCCGAGCTGCTGGTATTTCTCACTCCGCGTATCATGAACAATCAGGCGATTGCTGTGAGTCATTGATTCTGTGCGAAATTTGATTCTTGTTGGACCGATGGGGGCTGGAAAAAGCACCATCGGCCGTTTGCTGGCCAAAGAGCTGCGCCTGCCATTCAAAGATTCCGATAAGGAAATTGAATTGCGCACGGGCGCCAATATCCCGTGGATCTTCGATAAGGAAGGCGAACCGGGCTTTCGTGACCGCGAGCAGGCGATGATTGCCGAGCTGTGCGCGTGCGATGGCGTGGTGTTGGCGACCGGTGGCGGCGCGGTAATGCGCGAAGCCAATCGTCGAGCGCTGCACGCCGGTGGCCGGGTGGTCTATCTGCATGCGTCTGTCGAGCAGCAGGTGGGCCGAACGGCTCGCGATCGCAATCGGCCACTGCTGCGCACCGCCGATCCGGCCAAGACCCTGCGGGACTTGCTGGCGATCCGTGATCCGCTGTATCGGGAAATCGCCGACCTGGTGGTGGAAACCGATGAGCGGCCACCGCGGATGGTGGTGCTCGACATCCTCGAACGCTTGCAGCAGCTACCGCCCCGTTAATGCGCGGCGCGAAATGCGCTATCCTCGGCGTCCTGTCGCAGCTGCTCAAGGTTGTGGCGGCTGGCTACCGAATGGCGTCACACCAGCAGACGCCATGGAATTCGTAAACTCAAGGCAGGACGCCTGATTCCATCTTCACTGTGGGGACACATGCAGACACTCAAGGTCGATCTAGGCGAGCGCAGCTACCCGATTCATATTGGCGAAGGTCTGTTGGATCAGCCTGAGCTGCTGGTCCCGCATATCCGCGGGCGGCAAGTAGCGATCATCTCCAACGAGACCGTCGCGCCGCTCTACCTCGAACGTCTGACCCGCAGCCTCGCGCAGTTCTCGGTGATTTCCGTGGTGCTGCCTGACGGCGAAGCCTTCAAGACTTGGGAAACCCTGCAACTGATTTTCGACGGCCTGCTGACTGCACGGCACGATCGCCGCACCACGGTAATCGCCCTCGGTGGCGGCGTGATCGGGGACATGGCCGGTTTTGCGGCCGCCTGCTACCAGCGAGGCGTCGATTTCATCCAGGTACCGACCACGTTGTTGTCGCAAGTCGACTCCTCGGTGGGCGGCAAAACCGGGATCAATCACCCGCTGGGCAAGAACATGGTCGGCGCTTTCTATCAGCCCAATGTGGTGCTGATCGATACCGCCACCCTCAACACCCTGCCACCCCGTGAACTCTCTGCCGGGCTGGCGGAAGTCATCAAGTACGGGCTGATCTGCGACGAGCCATTCCTCACCTGGCTCGAAGAAAACGTCGATCGCCTGCGAGCGCTGGACCAGACCGCTCTGACTTACGCCATCGAACGCTCCTGCGCGGCCAAGGCTGCGGTGGTGGGTGCCGACGAAAAAGAGACGGGCGTGCGCGCCACGTTGAACCTGGGCCACACCTTCGGCCACGCGATCGAAACTCACATGGGCTATGGTGTCTGGCTTCATGGTGAAGCAGTCGCTGCTGGCACCGTGATGGCTTTGGAAATGTCCGCGCGCCTGGGCTGGATCAGCGAACAGGAGCGTGATCGCGGTATTCGCCTGTTCCAGCGTGCCGGCCTGCCGGTCGTCCCGCCGGAAGAGATGACCGAAGCCGATTTTCTCCAACACATGGCAATTGACAAGAAAGTGATCGACGGTCGTTTGCGCCTGGTGCTGCTGCGCCATATGGGCGAAGCAGTGGTGACCGACGATTATCCGAAAGAGGTTTTACAGGCCACGCTGGGAGCGGATTACCGCGCCCTGGCTCAGCTTAAAGGTTAATAAGATCCCGATGACTAGTTTGCATGCCGACGAGGCTTTCCTCGGCCATTACCAGTTAAGTCATGACCCTTTCGCTCCACGGGTGCCTGGCTTCAAATTTTTCCCGGCCCAGCGCAAACCGGTGCTGGGGCAACTGCATCATCTGGCCCGTTACAGCCAGTTATTGCTGGTGGTCACTGGCCCCCAAGGCAGTGGCAAAACCCTGTTGCGTCAGGCCCTGGTGGCCAGCACCAACAAACAGTCAGTGCAGAGCGTGGTGGTTTCTGCCCGTGGCGCCGGCGATGCCGCTGGTGTGTTGCGTCAGGTGGCTCAGGCGCTAAACGTCGAACAGGCCGAAATCGGCGCGATCCTGGCTCAAGTAGTACAGCTTGCCCTCACGGGGCAGGAAGTCTATTTGCTGGTGGATGATGCCGAGCAACTCGACGAATCCGCATTGGAAGCCTTGCTGGCTTTGGCCGCGGGTGCGCCGGAAGGTCGCCCGCACGTGTTCCTGTTTGGCGAATCCTCGCTGATTGCTCAGCTTGACGCGCTGAGCCTCGAGGAAGAGCGTTTCCACGTTATCGAATTGCAGCCTTATACCGAAGAAGAAACCCGCGAATATCTGGAGCAGCGTCTAGAAGGCGCCGGTCGGGGTATCGAACTTTTCACCGCGGATCAGATCTCTGATATTCACGAAAGCTCCGACGGTTGGCCTGGCAACATCAATCAGGTCGCCCGCGATGCAATGATCGAAGCCATGATTGCCAGCCGCTCAGCGGTCAAGCGTCCAAGTATGGGGTTCAACATGCCGAAGAAACACGTATTGGCGATTTCCGCCGTAGTCGTGGTCGCGGTAGCCGCCGCCTGGTTGATGCCGGGTCGCAGCAAAGCACCGACCACCGGCGCACCTGCCAATGAACAGGCACAACTGCCGCTGGGCCAGGGCACGCCACAACCTGATAGCAATGGCGCTCCCGCCGTGGAATTCGCCGGTAATTCGCAGCCAATGCCATTGCCACTGGTCGGCAACTCGCAACCGGTGATGCGTGGTCCGTTGGCCGAAGCCGCCGGTGGTATCACCGAAGGCGACGACGGTGTGCCGGTTGAAGGTTCCAGCGCGACACCGCCAACCGTGACTACCACTGCGCCGCCTGTCGGCATCCAGCCGGGCCCGGCACCAACGCCTGCCGCCAAACCGGTTCCAGCGCCGACTCAGGTCGCGACCGCCAAGCCAGCGCCTGCACCTGTAACCAAACCGGCTCCAGCGCCCGCCAAGCCGGTCGCCGCCGCCAAACCTGCCGAGAAACCAGTCACCGTGGCCAAAGCCGCCGGTGGCAGCTGGTACGCAGGCCAGGCACCGGGTAACTACGTGGTGCAAATCCTCGGCACTAGCTCCGAATCGGCCGCCCAGAGCTTCGTCAAAGAGCAGGGTGGCGAGTACCGTTATTTCAAGAAAGTACTCAACGGCAAGCCGCTTTACGTCATCACCTACGGTAACTTCGCCAACCGCGATGCAGCCCTTACCGCCATCAAGGCCTTGCCAGCGAAGGTTCAGGCTGGTAAACCTTGGCCTCGCACTGTCGCCAGCGTCCAACAGGAACTGGCAACAACTCGCTGAAGATTCGGCGGCCTTACCCAGACCGCCTCTCCAAGCACCTCAAAATTTCTGCAAGTGCGCGCTGCCCGCAAGGGCGCGTGCCTTGTGGTGTCTGCGTCACAGTGGTCTTTGAGTCGTTGCGGTCAAAATTAAAAAAGTTTTGACTAGCACAGCATATCGCTTTAAACCTTTCACAAATGCGACATAGATTTGCGACAGTTCGTCGTCAAATTTGTGAGCCTCAGTGTCGGTGTGTACAATGACCTCCCTTTTGCCCCCGCAAAGCTGGCGTACGTTCGGCGTGGATGGTAACTGGCTGAATTGAAAAGAAATTTGTCTCGATAAGAGGCAGCCTGGTGAGAAAGTGTCTATGAAAGCAGGTCTGTACCAACCAGATGAATTCAAGGATAACTGCGGTTTCGGCCTGATAGCCCATATGCAGGGCGAGCCCAGTCATACCCTTTTGCAAACGGCCATTGAGGCCCTGACCTGCATGACCCACCGCGGTGGGATCAACGCCGACGGCAAAACCGGTGACGGTTGCGGTCTGCTGATTCAAAAGCCGGATGTGTTCCTGCGTGCGATTGCCCAGGAAACCTTCGGCGTCGAAATGCCCAAGCAATACGCTGTGGGCATGGTCTTCTTCAACCAGGATCCGGTCAAAGCCGAAGCCGCTCGCGAGAACATGAACCGCGAGATTCTGTCCGAAGGCCTGCAGCTGGTCGGTTGGCGCAAAGTGCCGATCGACACCAGCGTCCTCGGCCGCCTGGCCCTCGAGCGCTTGCCGCAGATCGAACAAGTGTTCATCGGTGGTGAAGGCCTGAGCGATCAGGACATGGCGATCAAGCTGTTCAGCGCCCGTCGTCGTTCGTCCGTGGCCAACGCCGCCGACGTCGATCACTACATCTGCAGCTTTTCCCACAAGACCATCATTTATAAAGGCCTGATGATGCCGGCGGATTTGACCGCCTTCTATCCAGACCTGAGCGACCAGCGCCTGCAAACCGCAATCTGCGTGTTCCACCAGCGCTTCTCCACCAACACCTTGCCGAAATGGCCGCTGGCTCAGCCGTTCCGCTTCCTCGCCCACAACGGCGAGATCAACACCATCACCGGCAACCGCAACTGGGCTCAGGCCCGTCGCACCAAGTTCACCAATGATCTGATGGATCTGGAAGAACTTGGTCCGTTGGTGAACCGTGTCGGTTCCGATTCTTCCAGCATGGATAACATGCTCGAGCTGATGGTCACCGGTGGCATCGACCTGTTCCGTGGCGTGCGGATGATCATTCCGCCTGCGTGGCAGAATGTCGAAACCATGGACCCGGACCTGCGTGCGTTCTACGAATACAACTCGATGCACATGGAGCCGTGGGACGGCCCGGCTGGCGTGGTAATGACTGACGGTCGTTACGCGGTGTGCCTGCTCGACCGTAACGGTCTGCGTCCGGCGCGTTGGGTCACCACCAAAAACGGCTTCATTACCCTGGCCTCGGAAATCGGTGTCTGGAACTACCAGCCCGAAGACGTGATCGCCAAGGGTCGTGTGGGACCTGGCCAGATCTTTGCCGTGGACACCGAAACCGGTCAGATCCTCGACACCGATGCCATCGACAACCGCTTGAAGTCCCGTCATCCATACAAGCAATGGCTGCGCAAGAATGCCCTGCGCATCCAGTCGACCATGGAAGACAACGATCACGGTTCGGCTTTCTACGACGTCGATCAGCTCAAGCAGTACATGAAGATGTACCAGGTCACTTTCGAAGAGCGCGACCAGGTGCTGCGTCCGCTCGGGGAACAAGGCTACGAAGCCGTCGGCTCGATGGGCGACGATACGCCGATGGCCGTGCTGTCTCAGCGCGTGCGCACGCCGTACGACTATTTCCGTCAGCAGTTCGCGCAGGTGACCAACCCGCCGATCGACCCGCTGCGCGAAGCGATCGTCATGTCGCTGGAAGTCTGCCTCGGCGCCGAGCGCAATATCTTCCAGGAGTCGCCGGAACATGCCTCGCGCGTGATCCTCAGTTCGCCGGTCATTTCCCCGGCCAAGTGGCGCTCGCTGATGAACCTCGACCGCCCAGGCTTCGAGCGTCAGATCATTGACCTCAACTACGACGAGAGCGTCGGCCTCGAAGCTGCGGTGCGCAATGTCGCCGATCAGGCTGAAGAAGCCGTTCGCTCCGGTCGCACCCAGATTGTACTGAGCGACCGTCACATCGCCCCGGGCAAGTTGCCGATCCACGCTTCGCTCGCTACCGGCGCGGTGCATCATCGCCTGACCGAAAAAGGCCTGCGTTGCGACTCCAACATTCTGGTCGAGACCGCCACTGCGCGCGATCCGCACCACTTCGCGGTGTTGATCGGTTTCGGCGCTTCTGCCGTTTATCCGTTCCTGGCCTACGAAGTGCTGGGCGACCTGATCCGAACCGGAGAAGTGTTGGGCGACCTCTATGAGGTGTTCAAGAACTACCGTAAAGGCATCACCAAAGGCCTGCTGAAGATCCTGTCGAAGATGGGCATCTCCACCATCACCTCTTATCGCGGTGCGCAACTGTTCGAGGCGATCGGCCTGTCCGAAGAAGTCTGCGATCTGAGCTTCCGTGGCGTGCCAAGCCGCATCAAGGGCGCGCGTTTCATCGACATCGAAGCCGAGCAGAAAGCCTTGGCGGCCGAAGCCTGGAGCCCGCGTAAGCCGATCCAGCAAGGCGGCCTGCTGAAGTTCGTCCACGGTGGCGAATATCACGCCTACAACCCGGACGTGGTCAGTACCCTGCAAGCCGCTGTGCAGCAGGGCGACTACAGCAAGTTCAAGGAATACACGGCGCTGGTGGACAACCGTCCGGTGTCGATGATCCGCGACCTGTTCAAGGTCAAGACTCTGGATACGCCGCTGGACATCAGCGAGATCGAACCGCTGGAATCGGTGCTCAAGCGCTTCGACTCCGCGGGCATCTCTTTGGGCGCATTGTCGCCGGAAGCTCACGAAGCCCTGGCCGAAGCCATGAACCGCCTCGGCGCGCGTTCCAACTCCGGCGAAGGCGGCGAAGACCCGGCGCGCTACGGCACCATCAAGAGCTCGAAAATCAAGCAAGTCGCCACTGGCCGTTTCGGTGTGACCCCGGAATACCTGGTCAACGCAGAAGTGCTGCAGATCAAGGTCGCTCAGGGCGCCAAGCCGGGCGAAGGTGGTCAGTTGCCGGGCGGCAAGGTCAACGGTCTGATCGCCAAGCTGCGTTACGCAGTGCCGGGCGTGACCCTGATTTCGCCTCCGCCGCACCACGACATCTATTCGATCGAAGACTTGTCGCAGCTGATTTTCGACTTGAAACAAGTCAACCCGAAGGCATTGGTCTCGGTGAAGCTGGTGGCAGAAGCCGGCGTCGGCACCATCGCTGCCGGTGTGGCCAAGGCCTACGCGGACTTGATCACCATCTCCGGCTACGACGGCGGCACCGGTGCATCGCCGCTGACCTCGATCAAGTACGCGGGCGCACCGTGGGAACTCGGCCTGGCCGAAACCCACCAGACCCTGCGCGGCAATGACCTGCGCGGCAAGGTCCGGGTGCAGACCGACGGCGGCCTGAAAACCGGCCTCGACGTGATCAAGGCAGCGATCCTCGGCGCTGAAAGCTTCGGCTTCGGTACCGCGCCAATGATCGCCCTGGGCTGCAAATACCTGCGCATCTGCCACCTGAACAACTGCGCCACCGGCGTCGCGACTCAGAACGAGAAACTGCGCAAGGATCACTACATCGGTACCGTCGACATGGTGGTGAATTTCTTCACCTACGTCGCCGAAGAAACCCGTGAGTGGCTGGCCAAGCTGGGCGTGCGCTCCCTCGAAGAGCTGATCGGTCGCACCGATCTGCTGGAAATCCTCGAAGGCCAGACCGCCAAGCAGAACCACCTGGACCTGACCCCGTTGCTCGGCAGCGATCACATCCCGGCGGACAAGCCTCAGTTCTGCCAGGTCGACCGCAACCCGCCGTTCGACAAAGGCCTGCTGGCCGAGAAAATGGTCGACCTGGCCACCTCAGCCATCAACGACATGAGCGGCGCCGATTTCGCCCTGGATATCTGCAACTGCGACCGTTCCATCGGCGCACGGATCTCCGGTGAAATTGCTCGCAAACATGGCAACCAGGGCATGGCCAACGCGCCGATTACCTTCCGCTTCAAAGGCACGGCGGGTCAGAGCTTCGGTGTGTGGAACGCCGGCGGCCTGAACATGTACCTGGAAGGCGATGCCAACGACTACGTCGGCAAAGGCATGACCGGCGGCAAGCTGGTCATCGTTCCGCCGAAGGGCAGCATCTACAAGACTCAGGACAGCGCCATTATCGGCAACACCTGCCTGTATGGCGCCACCGGGGGCAAGCTGTTCGCCGCCGGTACCGCGGGCGAGCGTTTCGCGGTGCGTAACTCCGGTGCTCACACTGTGGTGGAAGGCACTGGCGATCACTGCTGCGAGTACATGACCGGTGGTTTCGTCTGCGTGCTGGGCAAGACCGGTTACAACTTCGGCTCAGGCATGACCGGCGGTTTCGCCTACGTGCTCGACCAGGACAACACCTTCGTTGACCGGGTCAACCACGAACTGGTGGAAATCCAGCGGATCAGCGGTGAGGCGATGGAAGCCTATCGCAGCCACTTGCAACGCGTGCTGAACGAATACGTCGAGGAAACCGACAGCGAGTGGGGTCGTAACCTCGCTGAAAACCTCGATGACTATCTGCGTCGTTTCTGGCTGGTCAAGCCCAAGGCTGCCAACCTGAAATCGTTGCTTTCCAGCACCCGTGCCAACCCGCAGTGATATGCGCCTGAAGAGTTTGATGAGGTTTTAACAATGGCTGAACGTCTGAATAACGACTTCCAGTTCATCGATGTCGGGCGCAAAGATCCGAAGAAGAAACTGTTGCGTCAACGCAAGAAAGAGTTCGTGGAAATCTACGAACCGTTCAAACCCCAGCAGTCGGCCGACCAGGCCCACCGCTGCCTGGGTTGCGGTAACCCGTATTGCGAATGGAAGTGCCCGGTGCACAACTTCATTCCGAACTGGCTGAAGCTGGTGGCCGAGGGCAACATCCTGCAGGCCGCCGAGCTGTCGCACCAGACCAACACCCTGCCGGAAGTCTGCGGCCGGGTTTGTCCTCAGGATCGTCTGTGCGAGGGTGCCTGCACTCTTAACGACGGTTTTGGCGCGGTGACCATTGGTTCGGTGGAGAAGTACATCACCGACACCGCGTTCGCCATGGGTTGGCGCCCGGACATGTCCAAGGTCAAACCGACCGGCAAGCGTGTCGCGGTAATTGGCGCGGGCCCTGCCGGCCTGGGCTGTGCCGACGTGCTGGTACGTGGCGGCGTGACCCCGGTGGTGTTCGACAAGAACCCGGAAATCGGCGGTCTGCTGACCTTCGGGATCCCCGAGTTCAAGCTGGAAAAGACCGTGCTGAGCAATCGCCGCGAAGTCTTCACCGGCATGGGCATCGAGTTTCGCCTGAACACCGAAATCGGCAAGGACGTGACCATCGAGCAACTGCTCGAAGAATACGATGCCGTGTTCATGGGCATGGGCACCTACACCTACATGAAGGGCGGCTTTGCCGGTGAAGATCTGCCGGGCGTGCATGACGCACTGGACTTCCTGATTGCCAACGTCAACCGCAACCTGGGCTTTGAAAAGTCGCCGGAAGATTTCGTCGACATGAAAGGCAAGAAGGTCGTGGTACTGGGCGGTGGCGACACGGCGATGGACTGCAACCGTACTTCGATTCGTCAGGGCGCCAAGTCGGTGACCTGCGCCTATCGTCGTGACGAAGCAAACATGCCGGGCTCGCGCAAAGAGGTGAAGAACGCCAAGGAAGAAGGCGTGAAATTCCTCTACAACCGCCAGCCGATCGCTATCGTCGGTGAAGACCGTGTCGAAGGCGTGAAGGTGGTCGAGACCCGTCTCGGCGAACCGGACGCCCGTGGCCGTCGCAGCCCCGAGCCGATCCCGGGTTCCGAAGAGATCATCCCGGCCGACGCCGTGGTCATCGCCTTCGGTTTCCGTCCAAGCCCGGCGTCGTGGTTCGAGCAGTTCAGCATCCAGACCGACAGCCAGGGCCGCGTCGTGGCGCCGGAACAAGGCCAGTACAAGCACCAGACCAGCAACCCGAAAATCTTCGCCGGTGGCGACATGGTGCGTGGTTCTGACCTGGTGGTAACGGCGATCTTCGAAGGCCGCAATGCGGCTGAAGGGATCCTGGATTACCTGGGCGTGTAAATCTGCTTGATCGGCGTCGCTCCATTCGCGGGCAAGCCTCGCTCCTACAGGAATGCCACCGGACCCGTAGGAGCGAGGCTTGCCCGCGAAGAGGCCAGTCGCATCAACGCAGATCTAGCCGATGAAAACCGCGACAAATTGACCCGATAGACAAAAGGAACGGCTCTTGCCGTGCCTTTTGCGTCGCGCTCTGAGAAAATGCCCGCACTTTTTTTCCGGATGCCGACATGACTGCCCTGAAGAACGACCGTTTCCTTCGCGCCCTGCTCAAGCAACCCGTGGACGTCACCCCTGTGTGGATGATGCGTCAGGCCGGTCGCTACCTGCCCGAATACCGCGCCAGCCGCGCCAAGGCCGGTGACTTCATGAGCTTGTGCATGAACCCGGCGTTCGCTTGCGAAGTCACGATGCAGCCGCTCGACCGCTATCCGCAACTGGACGCGGCGATCCTCTTCTCCGACATCCTGACCATCCCCGATGCCATGGGCCAAGGCCTGTACTTCGAAACCGGTGAAGGTCCGCGCTTCAAGAAAGTCATCAGTACCCTGGCCGACATCGAAGCCCTGCCGATTCCTGATCCGCACAAAGACCTCGGCTACGTCATGGACGCGGTCAGCACCATCCGTCGCGAACTCAACGGTCGCGTGCCGCTGATCGGTTTCTCCGGCAGCCCATGGACCCTGGCCACCTACATGGTCGAAGGCGGCTCGTCGAAAGACTTCCGCAAGACCAAAGCCATGCTTTACGACAACCCGCAAGCCATGCACCTGCTGCTGGACAAGCTCGCGCAATCGGTTACCAGCTACCTCAACGGCCAGATCATGGCCGGCGCGCAAGCGGTGCAGATCTTCGACACTTGGGGCGGTAACCTCTCCGCAGCGGCCTACCAGGAATTCTCCCTGGCCTACATGCGGAAAATCGTCAGCGGCCTGATCCGCGAACACGAAGGTCGCAAAGTGCCGGTCATCCTGTTCACCAAGAATGGCGGCCTGTGGCTGGAAAGCATCGCTGACGCCGGCGCGGATGCGCTGGGCCTGGACTGGACCTGCGACATTGGCGAAGCCCGCCAACGCGTTGGCAGCAAAGTCGCCCTGCAAGGCAACATGGACCCGACCGTGCTCTACGCCAAGCCAGATGCCATTCGCGCCGAAGTTGCTCGCATTCTCGCCAGCTACGGCAAAGGCAGCGGCCACGTGTTCAACCTCGGCCATGGCATCACGCCGGAAGTCGACCCAGAACATGCTGGTGCGTTCCTGCGCGCGGTGCATGAACTGTCGGCGCAGTATCACGAGTAATCGTGGCCCAATAAAAAACGCCCGGCTTATGCCGGGCGTTTTTGTTTGTGGTTCAGAAAATGAGCAGTGGATGCAGTTCATTGTGGGAGCGGGCTTGCCCGCGATGGCGTCATCTCATACAGCACATGTGCTGGGCCGACCATCGCTATCGCGGGCAAGCCCGCTCCCACAAGGTTTTGTGTCAGGCCTTCACATCGCCCAACGGTGGCAACTTCGCCAGCTTCAACGCCACCAACAACGCAATCACCAACAACCCGCCAATAAACAACCCGATCCCGTTCCAGCCACCCAAATGCCAGGCCACACCGCCCGCCGTACCCGCGATACTCGACCCGGCGTAATAGCTGAACAGGTACAGCGATGACGCCTGTCCTCTGGCCTTGATCGCACGACGACCAATCCAGCTACTGGCCACCGAATGCGCACCGAAGAAGCCGAAGGTAAAGATCAGCATGCCAAGAATCACCAAGGGTAGCGGCGTGAACATGGTCAGGGCGATTCCCGCGAGCATGAGCACAATGGTCGCCCAGAGCACTTTGCGCCGGCCGAGCTGGTCGGCCAGGGCGCCGATTTTCGCCGAGCTGTAGATGCCCGACAGGTACACCACTGAAAGCAGCCCGACGAACGCCTGATCCATGTGATACGGCTCGGCCAGCAGGCGATAACCGATGTAGTTGAACAGCGTGACGAACGCACCCATCAGCACAAAAGCTTCGAGGAACAGCAGCGGTAGGCCGGCGTCGCGAAAGTGCATGGTGAAGCCGTCGAGAAGGCTGCGCGGATGCAGCGAGCGCGAGCGGAAGTTGCGCGACTCGGGAAGGATCTTCCAGAACACCGCTGCGGCAATCAGCGCCAGGCCACCGATGACCAGCATCGCCGTGTGCCAGCTGACGAAGTCGATCAATACCCCGACAATCAACCGTCCACACATGCCGCCGATGGCATTGCCACCGATGTACAAGCCCATGGCCAGGCCAAGGTGCTGCGGGTGGATCTCTTCACTCAGATACGTCATGGCGACCGCCGCCAGACCGCTCAACGACAGCCCCACCAACGCCCGCATCACCAGCACGCCTTGCCAGCTCGGGATCATCGCGCTGGCCATGGTGCACAGCGCTGCGGCGAACAGTGCGGCGACCATCACCGGTTTACGTCCGATGCGATCAGAGATGGGGCCGGTGATCAGCAAGCCGATGGCGAGCATGCCGGTGGCGACCGACAGGATCAGGCTGCTCTGGGCCGCGTTGATGGAAAACTCGTGGGACAGCAACGGCATCATCGGCTGCACGCAGTAGAGCAGGGCAAAGGTCGCGAAGCCGCCGGAGAACAACGCCAGCACCGTGCGCATGAACATCGGCGTGCCTTTTTCGATATAGATCTCGCTTAGCTCGGCGACGACATCGTCCCGCGCGGCGGGCGGAATTTCATGGGCGAGTGGGGCGACAGCAATTTTCACTTCGGACCTCGGAGGGGCACAGCCGGTCAGGCAATGAAAAAATCATATAGCTGCCTAATGATTCAATCCAATATATTGTTCGACCTGTTTGATATGTTTTACGACCTAATGGAGTTTTCATGGAATTGCGCCACCTGCGCTACTTCATCGCCGTTGCCGAAGAACTGCATTTCGGCCGCGCCGCCCAGGTGCTGGGCATCTCGCAACCACCCCTGAGCCAGCAGATTCAGGCGCTGGAGCAGGAGGTCGGCGCGCGGTTATTCGAACGGACCAATCGTCGCGTAGAACTCAGTGAGGCCGGTCGGCTGTTTCTGGAGGAGGCGCGATTGGTGCTGACCCAAGTCGACAAAGCGGCGGATGTGGCACGGCGGGCCCAACTCGGAGAGTTGGGCGAGTTGAAGATCGGCTTCACCTCATCGGCACCCTTCAACTCGACCATTCCCCAGGCGATCTTTTCGTTCCGCCAGCGTTTCCCGGCGGTGCACCTTCACCTGCGGGAAATGAGCAGCACCCAAGTGGCCGATGCATTGGTGGACGAATCAATCGAAGTCGGGATCATGCGGCCGCTGGGTTTGCCGGATTCCCTCAGCGTGGTGGAACTGATGCGCGAGCCGCTGGTGGCGGTGCTCAGCTCCAAGCACCCGCTGGTGAGCGGTAGCGAAGACGGTTTGTTCCTCTCGGCGCTGGCCCTCGAACCCTTCGTATTTTTCCCACGTAGCTATGGCAGCGGTCTGTATGCCCAACTGCTTAGCCTGGCGCGGGATGCCGGGTTCAGCCCGCACTTTGCCCAAGAGGCTGGTGAGGCGATGACCATCATTGGGCTGGTGGCGGCAGGTTTGGGGGTATCGGTGTTGCCGGCGTCGTATCAACGGATGCGTATTGATGGCGTGGTCTATCGCCCGTTGCTGGATCCGGAAGCGGTGTCGGCAGTGTGGCTGGTGCAACGCAAGGATCAGAAGTCGCCGATGGCCAAGGCGTTTGTGGAGTTGTTGACGCGTAAGCTGACGTCATAGGGCTTCAAGGTTTTTCTTGGACGCAGCCCTAGCTCTTTTATCGTATCGGCCGATACCGTCATTGGACTCATCACAAACTATGGAGATACAGGATGTTCAAGCAGTTAACGTTCACCGCATTGCTCGCATTGATTGCTCTGACCGGTGGTTGTGCTTCGGTAAAAATGGCTGATGAAACCCAGGACGCTCAAGCAAAGACGTTCCAGGTGAGCCCCGACAAAGCCAATATCTACGTTTATCGCAACGAGAGCATGGGCGCCGGGGTGAAAATGCCGGTGACCCTCAATGGCAAGCCTGTAGGTCAGACAGTTGCCAAGTCCTATCTGATGTTAGCCGTCCCGGCCGGCCAGCAGACCCTGGTGTCTTCGGCGGAAAACGACTCGGAACTGAAACTCACCGCAGAAGCCGGCAAAAACTACTTTGTCTGGCAGGAAGTGAAAGTCGGTTTCATCAAGGCGCGTAACAACCTGCAAGTCGTTGACGAAAAAACAGGCCGCGCTGGCGTCGCTGAAAGCAAGTTGATTCAAGCTCAGTAAGGGTATGGACGGCCCCTGCGCCTGGTGCAGGGGTCGTACCGTTCACTGAACCAGCACCAGATTCGCACAAACGCGGAAGGACCGAGAGGCGCCCTTTGTCATTTTCGGACTACTGGCTTCAATCAACGTGCGCCAAATCACCGCGCAACGCTACGCTGGACACCACCAGCCCGGCGCGGCACTGGAACTTCTCGGTGTCTTTGTACAGGTCGCGGTTGTCGACGCTGGCAATGTTGATCACCGCATTGGCATCGGCTTTCTTCGCCGCGTCCTGCAAGGTCGCCAGGGCTGATTGCAGGGCCCAGAAGCAGGCATCCTGATCGGACTTGTTAGCGCCGTTGGTCTTGCGGCTGCTGCTCACGGTATCGAGCTTGCGCACTTGCTTGGGCAAGGATTCGCCGGCCAGGTAGAACTTGACGCTGCCGTCCAGCAGGCCGGCATCGGTGGCACGTTTTACGCCTTCGCGGAAACTCAGGTACGTCGGCTCTTCGGCGCCTTGTTTGATGATGCCCAGGTTGTTGACGTATTCGATGTTCGAATCGAAGTTCAGCTCCTTGAGCACGTTGTCACGCAGTTTGTTGACCCAGCGGTTGTAATTGCCGTGAATCTTGCCGTCCTTGTAGTCCAGGCCGTAGCTGCTGCGATAGTCGATCCCGAACGAGGTCGGGGTGAACGGAATATCGACTTCGGCGTGGTGCCGGCCACGTACGGTGATGGCGGCCTTGATCATGCCCGGACGTACCGATTGCACGACCCATTGGCGGTCATTCAGGGCGGTAACGATGGCACGGCTCATCTGCGACTGGGTAAAGCCCAGGTCGGCGGAAAAGTCTTCCTTGGCGTTGTACACCGGCTTGCTGGTGCAGCCGCCCAGTACAAAAGCCAGGGCCAGCAAGGCAAGGATGCGGTGAAACTGAGTCATTCCTTTCACTCCATAAGTGGTTCAGGTCAGTGCCAGCGGCGGAAAATCAACGAGGTGTTGACCCCACCAAAAGCGAAATTGTTGTTCATCACGTACTGGTTGCTCATCTGCCGGAATTCACCGCGCAGGTAGTCGAGCTTGCCGCACTGTGGATCGACCTCATCGAGGTTGAAGGTGTGCACATACCGGTCGCGGTTCATCATTTCGATGCTGAACCAGGACTCCAGCGCGCCGCAGGCTCCCAGGGTGTGGCCGAGGAAACTTTTCTGCGAACTGATCGGCATGTGTTCGCCGAACAAACTGCTGGTAGCCAGTGTTTCGGCAATGTCGCCCTGTTCTGTAGCGGTGCCGTGACCATTTACATAACCGATGGCGGTCGGTTCAATCCCGGCGTCTTCCAGGGCGAGTTCCATGGCTCGGCGCATGGTGAGCTGCTCGGGACGGGTGGCGTGCTGACCGTCGGCATTGCTGCCGAAACCGACGATCTCGGCGTGGATATGTGCGCCGCGCGCCAGGGCGTGTTCAAGCTCTTCGAGTACCAGCATGCCGCCGCCTTCGCCGATCACCAGACCATCGCGGCCGGTGTCATAAGGGCGAGGGCTGGTTTGCGGGGCATCGTTTTTCAGGCTGGTGGCGTAGAGCGCATCGAACACCATGGCTTCGGTCGGGCACAGCTCTTCGGCGCCGCCGGCTAGCATCAGCGGCAGGCGGCCGAACTTGATCGATTCATAGGCATAACCGATGCCCTGGCTGCCGCTGGTGCAGGCACTGGAGGTCGGGATCAGTCGGCCGGTGAGGCCGAAGAAGATGCTGATATTCGCCGCTGTGGTGTGCGGCATCATCCGCACGTAGGAGTTGGCGTTCAGGCCTTCGGCCACTGAGTTGAGCAGCATTTTGCCAAACGCCTTGATCTCGTCGGTGCTGCCGGTGGACGAACCGCAGGAAACACCCATGCGCCCATCCTTGATCGATTCGTCACCGAGCAGCCCGGCGTCCGCCAGGGCCTGTTCAGCCGCGCCCACGGCCAGGCGCGAGACGCGGCCCATGCTGCGCAGTTGCTTGCGGGTCCAGTGGCTTGGCACTTTGAAGTCATCGATCGGCCCGGCCAGGCGCGTGTTGAGTTCGGTAAAACGATCCCACTCGTCCATGCGGCGGATGCCGCTGCGGTTGGCCGCGAAGTTGCCGGCGATGGTGTCCCAGTCGCTGCCCAGTGAGGTGATGCCGGCCATGCCGGTGACGACGACGCGCTTCATCAGCACAGGCCTCCATTGACGGCCAGAACCTGCCGGGTGATGTACGACGCTTCCGCCGACATCAGGAAATTCACCGCACCAGCCACTTCTTCCGGGGTGCCCATGCGTTGCGCGGGGATCATTTTCATCAGTTCTTCCACCGGCACATTTTCATCGAGCATCGCTGTGTCGATCAGGCCGGGTGCAACACAGTTAACAGTGATTTTGCGCTTGCCCAGTTCGATCGCCAGCGCCTTGGCAGCGCCGATCAAACCGGCCTTGGACGCGCTGTAATTGACCTGCCCGCGATTGCCGATCAACCCGGAAACCGAAGTGATGCAGACAATCCGCCCGGCGGCGCGACGACGGATCATCGGCATCATTACCGGGTGCAGCACGTTGTAGAAACCGTCGAGATTGGTGCGCATCACCAAATCCCAATCCTCCTCGCTCAGGGCCGGGAAAGCACCGTCGCGGGTCAGGCCGGCGTTGAGCACCACGCCATAATAGGCGCCGTGGGTTTCGACATCGGCTTCAAGAATAGCTTTGCAACGGGCGCGGTCGGACACGTCGAATTGCAGGATGCGAGCGTTGCGGCCCAGAGCCTCGATTTCGGCCTTGACGGCTTCGGCGTCCGCGAGGCCGCTGCGGCAGTGCAGCACGATGTCATGCCCGGCCCGGGCCAGACGCAATGCAATGGCGCGGCCGATACCACGGCTGGAGCCGGTGACCAGTACGGATTCAGTCATCACTCGACTCCTTGGGGTTCATGAAGATATTGCGCGGCCTGAGGCGGGCGAAACACGTTCAGCCGGGCGGTGGCGTGGATGCCGGGGGCGGTGAGGTGGCATTCGAACACACCCATGCCGTTGTCGTCTTCCAGCGAGCGTATCCCATGAATGGTCAACTCGGTGCCGGCGGGGAAATGTTCCACATTGCATTCGAATTTACGGGTGCCGAGCAGGAAACCCAGTTCCACTGCATTGCCTTTCTGACGCGCATGGCAGCCGGCATACGCGGCGACGCTCTGTGCCATCAGCTCGATGCCGACCCAGGCCGGCAGGCTGCCGTCGGGGCGATTGAACAGACCGCCGGGTTTGACGATGAGTCGGGTATGAATCTGATCCTCATCGAACGACAGGATCTGTTCGATGAGTATCATGTCGCCAGCATGCGGCAGCAGTTCGGCGAGCGGCCAGGTAATCATGGGGCGTCTCCGATAATCAGGCTGACGTTATTGCCACCGAAGGCGAAGGAATTGCTCATCAGGTAGCGAGGTGCAGTGGACGTCAGGTGGTCGGTCGGGGTCACCCAATGCAGGGCCGGCAATTCGGGGTCGGGCTGGCCGTCCCAGATGTGGGGCGGCAGGGCATGCTCGTTATTGTAAGCGTGGTTGTCCGCGCTCAGGCTCAACCAGCAGAACGCCGCTTCCAAGGCACCGGCAGCGCCGAGGGTATGGCCGGTCATCGGTTTGGTCGATGAACAGGGCACGCCTTGCGGGAACAGTGTCGTCACCGCCAGACTTTCCATGGCGTCGTTGTGTTGGGTGGCGGTGCCGTGCAGGTTCAGATAACCGATTTGCTGCGGTTGCAGGCCCGCGCGGCTCAAGGCTTTGCGCATCGCTTGCAGGGCACCACGGCCGGTCGGCTCCGGCGCGGAAATATGGTGTGCATCGGAACTGGCGCCACTGCCGAGCAGGGCAATCGGTTGGCGGTTACCGGCATTTTTGCTCATCAGAAACAGCACCGCCGCTTCGCCGATATTGATGCCGTTGCGGTTGGCTGAAAACGGATTGCAGCGCTGCTCGGACACCGCTTCCAGGGCCGAGAAACCATTGAGCGTCAACTTGCACAAACTGTCGACACCGCCGCACAACACAGCGTCGCACATACCCAGTTCGAGCAGTCGTTGGGCACTCATCAACGCGCGGGCGCTGGAGGTGCAGGCGGTGGAAATCACATAGGCCGGGCCGCTCAACTGCAGCCAGTCGGCGAGAAACGTAGCCGGCGCGCCGAGTTCCTGTTGCTGATAGTCATAGTCGGCGGGGAACTGATGCTCTCGGATGTAATGGGCCAGACCTTGGCTGGCCTCGTCGATGCCCGAGGTGCTGGTGCCCAGAATGACGCCAATACGGTCGCGGCCGTAGGTCTGGATCGCTTGCTCGATGTCTTCGCGAATTTGCAGCGCAGCCTCCAGCAGCAACTGATTGTTGCGACTGCTTTGCTGCGCCAGTTCAGCCGGAATCGGCGCCAACTCACCCCGCACCGCCGCGACCGGCAGCGTGCGTCCCACCACCCAGCCGGCCTCGTTGCGCATGCCCGAGCAATCGCCGGCAAACAGGTTGCGGGCGACTTCCTGCTTGTCGCGGCCCAGGGCGCAGATCACCCCGAGGGCATTCAGATAAGCCGTCATGGCGTGTGCTCGCCTAACGGGGTGACGCGATAGTGCGGACCTTGGGACACGTTCAATTCAAAGCTCAGTGGTTGTGAATAGCGGATGTTCCAGCGCGGTGGCAGGGATCGCTGCCCGCCATCCTGCCGGGCAGCGGGATAGTTGCGATGCAATTCGCCCGCAGGGGTCAACGCAAACAACAAGGCGGCGAACAGCTCCCGGGCTTCCGGATTGGGCGGCAGCAGACCGTCGGCCTGCCATTGGCCATCGATCAGTTTCTGCCGTGCCACGGGAATCCCCAAGGGGTCCATCATCGACCAGCGAATGCCCGGGCCTTCACGCTGGATCACCAGCAGCCAGTCCTGACGCTGTTCGGCCATCTGCCGTTCGATGTGCAGTTGCAGCGGCAACGCCAGGTTCGGGGTTCGCTCGGGCAGCGGTGCCTGACTGGCGCAAGCGCTCAGCAACAGTACACAACCGAGGAGCAGGAAACGAATCATCAGGCACACCCTTCAAGAGGCTTGCGCGCGACTACGTTGACCAGGGTTTCTTCCCGTTGGCCAAAGATTTTGGGCTGGCGCAGGCCGAAGCGTTCGAGCAGGCCGAAATCCTTGGCGCGACTCCACCACAAGTAAGGGTAAGACACGTTCTGCGGGCCGAATTCAAAACCCTGCCGACGAATCATGTCCAGGTAGCCGGCGGCGCTCTTCTGCACGTGCATCGGGTGGCGGAACAGCCAGCGAATCACCCATGTATCAATGTAAGCCTCGGTAGACTCGGCGAACAGCAAATAGCCGCCCGGCTTCAGTACTCGATAGAACTCGGCCAGGGCCTGATCCTGCTCGACAAGGTGATGGAAGGTCTGGTGACAGAACAGCAGATCGACACTGGCGTCCGGCACTTTGATGCTCGCGCAGTCACTGCCGATCAGCTCTACATCCATGCCCTGACGAGCCGCTTCTTCGCCGCTCAGGTTCAGGCTGTGCGGGTCGGCGTCCAGGCCGATCAGGCGCTGAGGCGCGAAGGTCTGGCGCAGGTACTGGAACGATTTGCCCTGGCCGCAACCGGCATCCAGCAATACCGGGTTGTCGGGCAATGGCGCGCTGAACAGGTCGCGCAAATCATTGATCGCCACTCGCAATACATGGTGCTGCCAGGTGTGACTGCGCAGGAACCAGAAACCGAAACGGGTCTCTTCGACGTAGTTGTCGCTCAAGTAACTCATGTCGGATCCTGTGCGCACAGGTCCGAGATCATCCGCAGTCGACGTTTGGGTTCGCTGACAAACGGGTTGCGTTCATCCCAGGCGTAACCCGCGAGGATCGAGCTGATCATGCGGCGGATTTCCGCTGCGCCGCCCTGATAGAAAATCACATCCTGAAAGGTCCCGGCATACCAGCCTTCGACGTAGCAACGGAAGGTGTCGACGCCGCGCTTGAGCGGTTCGGCGAACTCGGTCTGCCAGTCGACGCTTTCACCTTGCAGTTGGCGATGCAGCACCCCGGCGGCCATGCTCGCCGAACGCATGGCGATGGTCACTCCGGAGGAGAACACCGGGTCGAGAAATTCCGCCGCATTGCCCAGCAGGGCGAAACCTTGGCCGTGCAGGGTTTTGACGTTGGCCGAGTAACCGCCGATGGTCCGCGCGGGCGTATCCCACACGGCATTGTTCAGCACACCGGCCAGGCTTGGGGTTTCAGCGATGAAGCCGCGCAGGCAATCGTCGAGATTCTCGGTGCGGCCTTCGAAGTGTTCGGCGGCCGCCACTACGCCAACCGAGCAACGGCCGTTGCTGAACGGGATGGTCCAGAACCAGATATCGCGCTGGGTCGGATGGGTAGTGATGAGGATTTTCTCCCGGTCGAAAGCCGGGTTGTCGATACAGTCTTCGACGTGGGTGAACACAGCCTGGCGCACCGGGAAGTTCGACGGTGCTTCAAGGTCCAGCAAGCGCGGCAGCACGCGACCGTAGCCGCTGGCATCGAGCACGAAGTCGGCCTCGACGCGGTATTGGCTGCCGTCTTCGCGAAGCACATCGAGCTGCGGTTTCGGCAGGCTGAAATCGGCGCTGACGATAGCTTCGCCATAACGGACATCGACACCCTGCAACTCAGCCTGATCGGCCAGTAGCTTGTCGAAGTCGGCGCGCTGGACCTGGAACGTCGTCGGCTTGCCGTTGGTGAATGTGTCGCCGAAATCGAAGGTGCTGTACTGATCGCCCCAAGCGAACGCTGCGCCGTTTTTGCGCTGGAAACCAGCAGCATTGACCGCCTCGAGCATGCCGGCTTCTTCGACGAAATCCAGGCAGTGGGACAGCAGGCTTTCACCGATGGAAAATCGTGGGAAATGCTGGCGCTCGATCATCAGCACATCATGACCTTTACGCTTGAGCAGCGCGGCGGCGATGGCGCCCGAGGGGCCGGCGCCGATTACCAGTACCTGACGACGTTCCATTTCAACTGTTGGCACGGGTGCTCCTTGCCGGGGCGGCGATGTTCAAAGGGATTCGGTGCATGCCGGCCAGTGCCGGCAGCAGGGTTGCGATCAGGCCCATCAGCATCAGCGCGAAGTACAACGCCGGGCTGATGAGCTGTTGTTGCAGCAGCAGGTTGAGAAAGACGATCTCACTCAAGCCGCGAATATTCAGCAAAACACTTTCCCGCCAGCGGCTGGCACCTTCAAACGAGACGCCGGCCCAGCCAAGGCCCAGCCAGTTGCCCAACAGTTTGCTGGCAATCGGCAACAGCAGGAGCGCCGCCAGGTGAACGCCGCTGAGACTGTCGATGGCGCTGTGCACGTTGATCTGCACGATGCCGAACGTGAGGATCAGCGGGATGGCGATCCAGGTTTGCAAACGGCTCATCCACGCCGCCGACAATGGCAGCACCAATGGCACCTTGAGCGCGGACATGCACAGCAGATAGCCGATACCGAAAATCAGCGCATTGAGTTTGAAGTGTTCGGCGACCACCAGCAGCGCGAAGAAGCAGCCGCTGTGCAGCAACGGTTGGTGCAACCCGAGCAGTCGCAGCAACAATGGCAGGCAGGCGCCGGCCAGCGGCAGCAAGAGGCTGCTCAGGTGCAGGCTGCCCTGGGCGAACGCGAACAGGGTCCAGCAGATCAGGTCGATCAGGATCGCGGTCTGCACCAGCCGTCGGGTGGCAGCCGGCGGGTAGTTGATGTGTCGCAAGTACAGATACAACACCGGAATCGCGGTGATGGCGAACAGCAGACCGACCGCCAGCGAGCTGATCCACGGCTGCGGTGGCAACAGCCAGACCGCCGTCGCCAGCCCGCAGGCAAACGGAATGCAGAAACTCGGCAGGGCGATTTTCAGGCTCTGGCGTTCCAGCCGCAGGTCGATCACGTCGCTGAGGATGTGCCCCAATAGCAAAGCAAAACTCAAACTGTAGAGGTTCTTCAGCCAGTCCGGAGAGATCAGGTCGGCACCGCTCAGGTGCCAGCCCGGTTCGATCCAGAAGTACATCAGCAACGGCAGGCCGAAGGTCGCCAACAACAACTGGCTGACAATCGGAATCAGACCGAAATGACGACCGATACGGGTGGCCACGGCGAACAACACCAGGGCCATCGCCCAGAACACGGCGACCATCATGCTGCCGGCTCCACGACCGGGGCGGCATGGACTTGGCGTCCGGCCCACGGCGCCAGGATGAAACTGAACGCCAGGCCGAGGCTCACCGACAGGCCGAAGTTGCTCACCGCAGGCGTGCTCGACACCGCCAGCAGGCCAAACGACAGCCAAGTGGTCACCGCTGCCAGCAAGGTGCCCAGAAGGCTCGCCGCAGCACCACCGATCTGTTCGCGCATGAGGATCGCGTAATCGACGCTAATCGCCGTCACCAACAGCAGACCGAACAGGCTGAACAGCGTCAACGGCTGACCGAGCCAACCGAGGCTTGCCAGACTGCACAGGGCCGCGAGCAACGGCAGCGAGACAATTCGCAGTGCGCCACCGAAACCGAATGGCAGGATCAGCACCAGCACGATCAACACGCAGGAAGCGAGTTTCAGTTCGGCGGCGCTGATTTGAGTGTCGGCGAACACCTGGTTCAGTTCGCCGAGGCGGTCCACAAGTTCCACACCCGGCAAGTCCAGCGCCTGGACCCGCAACAGCGTGGGATTGTTCAAGCCTTGCAGGCTGACCATTGCAGCCACACCGTCATCGGTCGGCCCCAGCCACAGCGTGCGATAGGGTTCCGCCAATGGGCCGGCCAGCGCTGCGTCGATGTCTTCGGTGGGCAGCGCCCGCAACGTTGCCAACTCGGCCTGCAACGCGGTGGCCGGCACGCCGAGGGCGAGCAGCGGTTGCCAGAACTGCGGCAGCTTGTTCAGTGCTTCACGCACTTTGCGCTGTTCGCTCGGTGGGCTGACCAGTTGATTGAGCGACAGATAGCCCTGAAGTTTTTCCAGATTGACCAACTGATCCAGACGTTCGCTCAGGGCTGCTTGGCGTTCGAGCAACTCTTGCTGATTGGCCGCGCGCACCAGGAAAAACTGGCTGGTAGGTTGATAGCCGGTGATGCGTGCGATGGTCTGGGCTTCGTCAGTCAGTTGCTGCGGCGTGCCGACCCATTGGCGAATATCGTTTTTGCTCTGCAGCTGCAACAGACCGCCGACACAGAAGGCGATCAGCAATGCCAGCAGTACCGGCGTGCGCAAGTATTTCAGCAGCGATTCACGCAACTCCAGCAACTTCTCGGCGATGCGCATCGGCAATTGCGCCGGCCGCAGATCCACACCCTTGAGCAGCGCCGGCAACAGGCACACTGCCGACAGATAGGCGCCCACCAGGCCGGCAGCGGAGAACACGGCAATTTGGGTCAGGGCCGGAAACGGCGTCCAGGCTAGAGCCAGGTAGCCAATGCAACTGGTGATCAGGCTCAGCGTCAGCCCCGGCAGGGTCAGGCGTAACGCCGGCCAGCTGTGCCAGGGTTTCAGGCTCCAGCTTTTCGAAAGGTAATGCAGTGGGTAATCCACCGCCACGCCGATCAAGCTGGAGCCCAAAACCAGCGTCATCACATGCATGTGACCGAACATCGCCACGCAAGCCACCGCGCCGAACAGCATGCCCACCAGCACCGGGACGAATGCCAACAATACCCGCCAACGCCGAAAGGCCAGTAACAGCAGCAACAGAATCCCGACCGTGGCGCCGCCGCCGACCCAAGTCATTTCGCGAGCGGCTTGCCGTTGACCGCTGGCGGCATACAGCAAGCCACTGGCGGCGAGTAGTTGCACATCGGCCTGGGCGGCTTCTTCGCGACTGTGCTGGAGCAGGTCAGCCACTTGCAGCGGCAGGTTCATGTCGAACGCATTGCCGGCGGTTCGCGCCCGCAGCATCACCCAACTCTTGCCGTCGGCATCGGCGACCAGCGCACCGCTGCCGATGTCCAGTTGCACCGAACCATGCTGTGGCTGGCTGTTCTGAATGCGCCCGGTCAGGCCGAGCCAGTCGTCCTGGCTCGGCACCAGGCTGAAGCCAGTGAACGGGTCGAACAGGGCTTGTACCCGTTGCTGAATAAAAGCGTCGGGGTGCTCGATGAGTTGTTGTCGGTCGGCCGCCGACAGCATCGCCAGCCGGCCTTGCAGCAATTGCGTACGCAGCGCCGGCAAGTCGGCTTGCAGGTTCCACTGGACCTTTTCGAAGACGCCGCTGGCCTGCCACTGCTCGCCGAGTTTTTGCGCCATGGCGATGGCTTGCTGGCGGTCTGTATGGCCGACCAACACCAGCATTTCCCGGTTCAGCGGTTCTTGCATGCGTTGTTCGGCGCGCAGTTCGAGCGCGTCCGGTGCGGTGCCTGGCACCAGTTCCATCAGGTTGGCCGACAGCGGTGCACCGTCACGCCATTGCCAGCCGGCGAGCGCGAGCACCGCCAGCAGCAGGATCAGAAACAGCCGTGGGAGCATCCGTTCACTCGGCAAAGTCATGTTGCTCCGCATCGCTCAAAGGTTGTGCGCTAGTGCTGTCCTGCATGCGCAACAGGGTTCGGTCACCCTGGGTTTCGAGCAGCTCGATGCTGTGCACCAGTTCGCCGCCGTCGATGTTGATCTGATTGAACACTTGCTTGAGCAGCATCGAGCGCGGGGTCAGGGTCAGCTTCCAGTTCTGTGCATCGCCGCTCAGCGAAAGCTCGAAATCCCGTTGCAGGCCACTGCTGTCGCCTTGCAGCACCGCGAGGAACAAACGGTTCTGTTCGGCGCCGGCACTCTTGTTCGGCAGCATTTGCCAGCCGCTGGCATCACGCCGGGCAATGCCTTTGTCGCTGATGCGGTAGTCCTGTTGCAGCGGCGTTTTCAGCAGCCAGAGCAAACCATGGTTTTTTGCCAGAACGAAGGTGCCCTTGCTGGTCAGCGGCTGGGGCAGGGCGCGCAGGTGTTTTTCCTGGATGAAGCTGCCGTGGATCACATCGGGTTTGGCCAGTTGATCGCTCAACTGCTGCAAATCAAAAGCCTGCGCCAATGAAGAAAAACCCAGCGCCACCACAAACATGTAGCAGCTGCCGAGCCCGCGAGGCTGCGTCCGGCGGCGAAGCCGTCGTAAAACCTGCACACACGCTTCATCAGAAGAAACGCAGGGCGACTGCTGCGCAGCCGAACGCAGGCTTCGCCAGCTGCTACAGAGGGTTTTCAGCAGGTTCATGGGAGCATCCTTTCAACTGCGTCGGTGAACACCTTCGGCGAAGCCAACTGCATTTCACGGCTGCTCATGTCGACGGCGACCTGCACGGAACAGGCGCGGGTCAGGCGTTCGCCGGTGCTCAGATCGCTGATCAGATAGCTGATCTTCAGGCGGTTTTCCCACTCCACCAGGTTGGCGCGCACATTCAGCTTCTGGCCGAACACCGCACCGCGTACATAGCGCAGCTGCAAGTCGATCACCGGCCACGCGTAACCCGACGCCACCATGGCGTCGTAGTTGTGGCCGATCTTGTCCAGCAGCGCACAGCGGGCGACTTCCAGGTATTTGACGTAATGGCCATGCCAGACCACGTTCATGGTGTCGACGTCAAAGAACGGTACGAGGATTTCCGTGTCGGTGTGAAGCACTCCCTTGCTACGCATGCAGCCTCCAGTGTTGTTCGGCGATACGTTGCAGGCACAGGCGCAATTCGCCTTCCAGGGCACGGTCTTCGATGACCGGCGGGAAGTCCTGGGCCAGTTCTTCATGCATCGCGGCCAAGGCCGGTGGCAGTAGTCGTGCGTCTTCAGCCTGGGCGCGCAGCCAGACACCTTGGTTGGCGGCCAGCAGCGTGGCGGCGGCGACCTGTTCGGTCAGCTCCAGCACACGAATGGCATCGCGGGCGGCGATGGTGCCCATGCTGACTTTGTCCTGGTTGTGGCACTCGGTGGAGCGCGAAAAGACGCTGGCCGGCATGGTGTTTTTCAGCGCTTCGGCGGTCCAGGCGCTGGTGCCGATCTGCACGGCCTTGAAGCCGTGGTTGAGCATCGCGCGGTCAGCGGTGGCGCCGGACAGATTGCTCGGCAAACCATGGTTGTAACGCTCGTCCACCAGCAGCGCGAGCTGGCGGTCGAGCAAGTCGGCGACGTTCGCCACCAAGGTTTTCAGACTGTCCATGGCGAAGGCGATGTGGCCGCCGTAGAAGTGCCCGCCGTGCAGCACGCGTTCGGCTTCGGCGTCGATGATCGGGTTGTCGTTGGCGCTGTTGAGCTCGATCTCGATGAACGAGCGCAGCCAGTTCAGGCTGTCGGCCAGCACACCGAGCACGTGCGGCGCACAACGCAGGGAATAGCGGTCTTGCAGGCGATGCAGCGGCGCGGTCGGCGCATCGATCGCCAGATCCTTGCGCAACCACGCAGCGACTTGCATCTGCCCGGGATGGGGTTTGGTGGCGAACAGACGCTCGTCGAAGTGCTCCGGGTTGCCCTGCAAAGCGACCACGTTCAGCGCGGTAATGCGCGTGGCCAGTTGCAGCAGATAATCAGCGCGCGCATAAGCCAGGCAGGCGAGACCGGTCATCACGGCGGTGCCGTTCATCAGCGCCAGCGCTTCTTTGGGGCGCAATACCAGCGGCTCCCAGCCCAGTTCGCGGTGTACATCGACGGCTTGTCGACGCTCACCACGGAATATCACTTCGCGCTCGCCGGACAAGGTCGCGGCGACGTAGGACAGCGGCGTCAGATCACCGCTGGCGCCCACCGAACCTTCTTCTGGAATCAGCGGGAGAATGTCGTATTCGAGGAAGGCTTGCAGACGCTCCAACAGCTCCACGCGTACCCCGGAAACGCCCTGGCACAGCGACTGCAAACGCGCTGCCAGTACCGCTCGGGTGGCTTGGGCGTCGAGCAGTTTGCCCAAGCCGCAGCCGTGGAAGGTATACAGATGACGGGGCAGGGCTTCGACGTGGTGCAGCGGCACCGCCACCACACAGGAGTCGCCATAACCGGTGGTCACGCCATAGATCACGCCTTCCTTGTCCAACAGGGAATCAAGGAACTGCGGGCCCTTGGCGATGCGCTGGCGAAACTCGGGATCGCCCTGCAACTGCGTCGGCACCTGACGGTTGGCCAGCGCCAGCACGTCTTCGATGCGCAAAGGGAGTTCGCCGAAGGTTACCGGCTCAAGCGTTGGCGTCGTCATCGGTCTTCCAGAAAGGGTAAAAGTTGAACCATTGTTGGGGCGCTTCGAGGCAATAGTGACTCAGGCGTTCGGCATAGCGGGAGGCCCACTGATGAATGACCTGTTCGCGGTCGCTGCGTTTCCACACGATGGCGTCGGCGAACGGTTCGAGGGTCAGTCGATAATCGCCCGTGGGTTTCTTCAGGCACAGCATCAGGTTGATCGGGCATTTCAGCAGACCGGCCAGCAACCAAGGGCCTTGCGGGAATGCTGCCTGATGGCCGAGAAAGTCCACTGTCACGCTGCGCCCGCCATGCAGCGGCACGCGGTCGCCGGCAATCGCCAGCCATTCGCCGCGTTCGAGGCGTTCATGCAGTTGCAGCATGATCACCGGGTCCAGCTCGCTGACCTGAATCAGTCGCAGATTGGTCGCCCCGGCTTCGCCCAGCAGACGATTGAATTGTTCGGCGTGCTTGGTGTGCACCAGCACGTTCATGGTGACTTTCTCGCCGATCTCGGCCAACGCCCGGCAGACCTCGAGATTGCCCAAGTGCGCGCCCACCAGCATTTGCCCGCGTGTGCCGCGCAGTTTATTGCGCAGCAGCGCCGGGTCGATGATTTCGATTTGATCGATGCTCAGCTTGCCATTCCATACATCGAGTTTGTCGAGCATGGAATCGGCGAACGCCATGAACTGGCCGAACACCCGCCAATGGGTCGGGCGCAATTCGCTGCGACCGCTCCAGTCAGCGAGCCGCTGCTGGTATTGCCAGGCACTTTGGCGGGCGCTGCGCCCGAACAGGAAAAAATACAGCACGATGCCGTACAGCAATGGGCTCAACAACCGACGGCCCAAGACTTTGGCGCAGAGCGCGGTGAACTTCATCAGCCAGAAACTGCCACGCTCCTGGCGGTCGGCCCAGTGCTGTTTGTCTGCGTTGTCGCTCATGCTCGCCACCGTCGCCAGAGGATTACCGGTGCGCGAACCAACATGCCGAAGAACAGCCGGGTGTGCATGCTCGAAATCAGAACATTGTCGTGGAACAGGCGGAAATGCGAGACGCCATCCGAAGGGTAATGCACCTTGGTTTTCAGCCACTGCATCGGCTGATTACGCCAGGCCAGACGCACCAGGATGTCGGAGTCGAAGTCCATGCGCTTGCCGATCCTGGCCGAGTCGATCAGTGCCAGGGTCGGCGGCAACGGGTAGACGCGGAAGCCGCACATTGAGTCGCGAATCTGCAACGACAGGGTGTTGATCCAAACCATCACGTGGGTCAGGTAGCGGGCGTACAAACGGCCCTTCGGCACGCTGGCGTCGTATTGCGGATAGCCGCAGATCACCGCCTCGGGATGGGCGCGCGAATGCTCGATGAAGACCTTGACGTCTTGCAGGTCGTGCTGGCCGTCGGCGTCCACCTGCAAGGCATGGCTGAAGCCCAGGCGCGAAGCTTCGCGCAAGCCGGTCATCACCGCGCCGCCCTTGCCTTGATTGACGGTGAGCCTGATCAGGTAAACCCGATCACGCTGGGCCAGTCGGTCAAGCACCTTGGCGCAGGCCGGGCTGCTGGCATCGTCCACCAGAATGCAGGGCAGGCCGCAAGCAAGCAGCGCATCGACCACGGCAGTGATGGCGGTTTCGTGGTTGTAGACCGGGATTACGGCGCAGGGGTTATGCATGTTGGTTCACACCCCTGTCCTTGTAGCAGCTGGCGAAGCCTGCGTCCGGCCGCGAAGCGGTCGTAAACCGGTATTCGAGTTCTTTCAGGATAAATGTGGTGGTCCAGATGCGAGCGCTTCGCACTCGGACGCAGCCTTCGGCAGCTGCTACAGGGGATCTCAACTTATCCACAGTCGGCCTCCAGCAAAATCCGCCCGCTGGAGCAGGTGGCGGCTTCGTTGCGATAGGCGAAATACAATTTACTGCGCGCCGAGTCGAAGCGCAGGTGCAACTGGATTTCATCGCCGGGGCGTACCAGTTGCTGGAATTTCAGCACTTCCATACCGGCGAATTTTGCCGGCAGATCCATCAGTTGCTGGCCCAGGCTCAATGCCCAATCCACCTGCACCACGCCGGGCAATACCGGCGCTCGGGGAAAGTGGCCGCTGAAATACGCCAGGTCTGGCGGGACGGCCAGTTGCAGGCTCCACTCGCCATCGGTGTCGATCTGTTCCAGCACTTGCGGCGCCTTTGGGCGTGGCGCCAGCAATAGGGTCTCCACTTCGGCCTGAGGCAATTTGCCTTGAGCGTTCAGTGGCAGTTGTCGCAACAGGCGCCAGCGACGAGGCAGGGCGAGTGCCTCGCAATGCTGGCTCAGGTGTTGGCGCAACTCCTGAGTAAGAGTGCGTCGACCCTGATTGCGTAAGGCATGCAAACCCTGCTCGCTCAACACCAGCAGCGCGCCCAGCGAAGCACGGTTTTCCTGGACGACGCCAAGCCGCGCTTCAGCGACCCACTCATGGGTCATCAGCGCTTGTTCGAGCATCGGCAGCGAAATACGTTTTTCTTCCAGTTTGACGATTCGGTCCAGCCGTCCCAGCAGCTCGAAACGGCCGTCGGCGGCGATGCGCGCGGCATCGGCGGTGTGTTCGATATGGCCGGTCGGCAAGTACGGTGAGGCGATAAGCAGGGCGCCATCGCTGTCCTGGCTCAGCGCCACATCGGTGAAGGGCTGCCAGAGATTCTGGCCCTGACGCCAGGCGATGCCGCCGGTTTCCGAGCTGCCGAAGATTTCTGTCGGCCATTGTTGCAGGCGCTCATGCAGGCTTTGCGCCGCTTCGGCGGGCAACGCACCACCGGAGGAAAACACTCGGCGCACCGCGCTCAGCGCTGGCCAGTCAAGGTTGTCGCCCATGCGTTTGAGCAGCGCCGGGCTGGCGACCCAGGCGAAAACCGGGTGTACGCGGCTGGCGCGTTGCAGGTCTTCCGGGAAGGCCAGTTGCTTGCGCACGAATGAGCGCCCGGCGCACAGCGGCCACAGCACCCGGAACAGCAACCCGTAGATGTGCTGGGTGGCGACGCTGCCGATGATGCAGGCCTCGCCCAGATCCGCGCCCCACAGGTGCTCCAGCGCTTCGACTTCATTGGCCAGTTGGCGCAGGGTTTTGTCGATGCGCTTGGGTTCGCCACTGGAGCCGGAGGTGCACAGGCTCAGCTGACAGCGATCCAGGTCCAGCGGGCTGGCCGTCAGTGGTGGATGCTGATAATCGCTCAGGTGCGCATCGTCGGCCTGATCGGTCAGCCACAGATCGACCTCGGTCGACCAGCGCTGGCGAGTCTGCGCTTGCAGGTCGGCGGGCAGCAGTACGCTGACCCCGGCACGCCAGGCGCCGAGCAGGGCAATGGCCAGGTCGGCGGCGTCTTCAAGGTGCACGGCGATACGCTGTACCCCCTGCGCTTGCAGGCCGGCAGCCAGACTCAGGGCCTGTTCGCACAATTGCGCGTGATTCAATGCCGGTTCGGCCGTCACGGCCCGGTCAGGCTGAGCCTTGAGCAACAGTTGCTCAAGTGTTATCCAATTCATGGGCGGCCTCTTACCCGTTGTCGTATCAGCCATTCAATGGCAAACATCAGGCCGATCAATCCATAGGAGATCAGGCCGGTGTACAACATCCACCAACTCAGCGGCGCCCAAAGGGTCAGGGCGGCGGCGCACAAGCCGTTGCAGAGAAAAAACACGCTCCAGGCAATCGTCACCTGGCGGGTGTAGCGAATAGCCCTGGCCGGTAATTCCGGTTCTCGCAGACGGGCCAGGCGTTCGATCATCGGCGGGCCGTATTTCAGGCTCAGGCCGAACAGCACCAACATGAAGGCGCTGATCAGCACCGGGTACCAGCGCAGCAGCACCGGGCTGTCGAACAGCGCCAGCAGCAGGCAGAACCCGATGGCGACCGCGGCCATCCACAGGCTGCCGGGGCGCCGCTCGCCGGTCAGCGCCCGTGCCAGCCACAGGCTGCCGAGCAGCAGACCGAACTGCCACGGGGCAAAATGCTCCATGCCGAAATACACCGCAAAGGGGTACAACAGGCCTGCCAGCAGCAGGCCCAGGCCGATCAGTCGGCTCATGCGGCGGGTTGAACCAGACGGTAGACCGCCTCGACCACGTCGCTGACGGTACGCACCGATTTGAATTCTTCGGCAGCGATTTTCTTGCCGGTCTGGCGTTTGATGTGATCGATCAGGTCGACCGCATCGATGCTATCGATTTCCAGATCCTGGTACAGGTTGGACCCCAGACTGATGCGCTCGGGCTCCAGCTCGAAGAGTTCGACCAGAGCATCGCGCAGGGTATTGAAAATATCGTCACGAGTTTGCATGGTCCGGTCTCAAGCTGCCTGTTTTGCAGTGACGAACGCCGCAAGGCTCGCCACGTTGGTGAAGTGATTACGGGTGTCCTTGGCGTCGGCATCGATTTTGATGCCGTACTTTTTCTGAATCGCCAAGCCGAGTTCCAGGGCGTCTACAGAGTCCAGGCCCAGGCCTTCGCCGAACAGCGTTTGCTCATCGCCGATATCATCGACGCTGATGTCTTCGAGGCCCAGGGCTTCGATGATCAATTCTTTGATTTCCAGCATCAGGCTATTAGTGTGCAGATCGCTCATCTTCGGCGAGCTCCTTGATAAAGTAAGAGTGCAAATAGTCGTTGAGCTTGCGCGAGGCTTGAGGTGCAGCACCCAGCGCAGCGAAGGCCTGTGGGTCTATATCGGCCCCGACACGAAAACTGAAGTGCACGCGGCGTTTGGGAATCCGATACCAAGGTTCGGCCTTGGTCAATGTGGTCGGATTGACCTTGATGATCACCGGGGTGAGGATTCTCGCACCGCGCAGGGCGATTGCCGCGCCCCCCCGATGAAAGGCCGGCGGTTTACCGGGTTGGGTGCGTGTGCCCTCGGGAAAAATGATCAGGGTCTGACCGCTTTTCAGTGCGTCGGCAGCGGCGTCGAGCATATCCATGCTGCCATCGTTGCTGATGTAATCGGTGCGGCGTAACGGACTGCGGGTGAACGGATTTTCCCAGAGGCTTTTCTTGACCACGCAGTTGGCGTGGCCCACCAGGCCGATCAAAAACACCACATCGATCAGCGAGGGGTGATTGGCGACGATCATCTGGCCTGGTCGTCCGAGCTTTTCCGCCCCTTGAATGTCATAGGTCAGGACGCCGCTGCGAGCCATGAAACGAATGAAAAACCAGAAACACCGGCTGACTGTCTGTCGTGCCCGCTGACGATGGGCCTGGGCGTCTCCCGGCAGGCAGCTCAACAGCGGGAACACCACCAGTCGCAGGCAAAGCCCGCCCAACCCGAACAGGGTGAAGCTTGCGGCAGTGGCCAGCAGACGCCAGTAATAAGCGTCGCGGTTTTTATCGGTTACGGGTTGCGTTGCCAGGTCCATACACGATTTTTCCAGGCATGTTGGCAGGTAGTCTGCTGGCCAAGCAGGGTAGGCAACAAATTCAGGGCATGGGGCCAGTGGGGTTTGGACAACGCTTGCGAGGTGCTGTTCAGCGACAGCTGCCACTGATTGCCGGGCGTAATCAACAGGCCGACCGCATAAGGGAATGGCACATCGTCGATCCAGGCCGAGTAGGCCGCGGGCGGTTGCTCTTCAGTCACTACCAGTAGTGCCGCAGGCGCTCCTTCATCAAGCAATGCCGCCGCCTCTAGCATGCCGTGTTCAAGGCCATCACCGGCTGCGGCGAGGGCGGTCATTTCGCTGGTTTCGCCGCGCATGATCGACCACAAGCCGATGACCGCATTGTGCACCGACAAGCTGAACTGGGTGGGCGACAAAGGTTGGTCAGTCGCCAGATCGCTGAGAATCTCGAAGGTGCGCGGGGTTTCGCCGTGGCGGGAAATAAAGACCAGCGGCAGGTCCTGGCGACCATCAGCCAACGGCCAGCCAACGCTGAATGCCATCCGCGCCAGACGGCTGAGTCGCCGACGTTGCATGGCCGGCAGAAACGACACATCGGGGGCGGCATCGCTGCGCTCGAGCACGACCGGTTGTCGGCTCCAGGCCTGCCAATCATCCACGCTTTCAAGCCCAGGGGCCCATGCGCGCCATTGGGCGATGTTGAAGTTGATCACAGACATTCATCCCGCCCCTGCGGGCTTTTCTTTTGACGCGGTGAGTCGCAAAAATCGCGGCAGACCTTACATGGCGCTTAACGCCGAGTGGCGCGCATTATCCCGGTGCAGCGGGCGTGTAGCAAATGCTGGTTACATTTTGCGCAACGAAATGTACCGTCTGGTTCGCGAAAAAGCTGTCGTTTGGCCATTATCCATGTTGTGTCGGACATGTCTGTCAGCTCTATCGGCTGTCGATGGACGAGTTGGCAGCTTTTTTCGTCGGATATTGACCAATGACTGTAGTCCCGATACCAGCGAGGTAGCTAAGCAGCGCCATGGACTACTACACTCGGTCATTCTTTGATACACGGAGGTTTTGACATGCGGCGCGTGGTGTTCAATCAGAAAGGTGGCGTGGGCAAATCAAGCATTGCCTGTAATCTGGCGGCGGTCAGCGCCAGCGAAGGCTATCGCACGTTGTTGGTGGATCTCGATGCTCAGGCCAACTCCACTCAATACCTGACGGGACTCACCGGTGACGATATCCCGATGGGGATCGCTGACTTCTTCAAGCAGACGCTGTCCTCCGGGCCGTTTTCGAAGAAAAATCAGGTCGACATCTACGAAACCCCATTCGACAACCTTCACGTCGTCACCGCCACCGCCGAGCTGGCCGACTTGCAACCCAAGCTTGAGGCCAAGCACAAGATCAACAAGCTGCGAAAATTGCTCGAGGAACTGGACGGTGATTACGACCGAATCTACCTCGATACGCCGCCAGCACTGAATTTCTATGCTGTCTCGGCCTTGATCGCCGCTGATCGTGTGCTGATTCCCTTCGACTGCGACAGTTTCTCGCGTCAGGCGCTGTATGGCCTGTTGGCGGAAATCGAAGAATTGAAGGAGGACCACAACGAAGGGCTGGAAGTTGAAGGCATTGTCGTCAACCAGTTCCAGGCCCGCGCCAGTTTGCCTCAGCAAATCCTCGACGAACTGATCGCCGAAGGGCTGCCGGTGTTGCCGGTGTACCTGGCCAGTTCAGTGCGCATGCGCGAGTCCCATCAGGCCAATACACCATTGATCCATCTCGACCCGCGGCACAAACTGACCCAGCAGTTCGTCGACCTGCACAACCTGCTGGAAAATGCCTGATTGCCCCTCATGCAGGAGCGAGGCTTGCCCGCGAAGAGGCCGGCACATTCGAAATCATCGTTGCCTGAGACGACGCCTTCGCGGGCAAGCCTCCCTCCTACATGATGGACGGTGGGTTCAGATCCCCTGACTACGCAACCAACTCATCAACTGCGGTAACGGGAAGGCCCCGCTCTGGCGAGCCACTTCCCGGCCGTTCTTGAACAGAACAGGCTCGGGATCGAGCGAATCCCCAACTGCGCCGACAATTGCTGATTCGCCTCGCTGTCCAGCTTGGCCAGCCGACACTTGCCCACCAATTGCCCCGCCGCCTGCTCGAACACCGGCGCAAACGACTTGCACGGCCCGCACCAGTCCGCCCACACATCCACCAGCAACGGCAGGTCGCCCTTGATCTGACTGGCGTAATCGCCTTGCTTCAATTCGAACGGCTTGTTCAGCAGGACGACGGCCTTGCAGCGACCGCATTTTGGATGGTCGTTGAGGCGCTCGGCGGGGATGCGGTTCAGGCCGTTGCAGTGGGGGCAGGGGATGAGCAGTGGGTCGGTCATGATTGGGTTCCGGATGAGTAGGCAATCTATGGCACTGATCTGGAGTCGGAAATGATGTTTATCAAGGCAGAAATTTGTAGGCAAAAACCTTCCCTGGTTAGAGATACACCCTACGAGTGCTGGTGTCCCCGACTGATTGGCTGAGAGCGGTTCAACTCTTAGTCTTGAATCCTATTTTCACGCAGTAGTCCGATGCACCAATAAAAGGGAGCAACAATGAGCGATATCGTTAAGCAAGCCGTCGAACACTGGCCATCTGTAGCCTGGCTATTAAAACGACCTAAGTCGGAAGCTGAATACAACCTGCTGGCTGAGTCGCGGTATGAATTGCTAGCAATGATGGGCAATGATGAATTACATCCGTTGGAAAACCTGGTGGATATCATAGGCGACCATATCGAAGCCTATGACCATGAGCGCCGGCCAGTACTAATCTGAATGTTCAGTGTTGTTCAGTCTCACGACGAACAACTGATCTCCAGATGCTTACCCCACTCCGGCGGCCGCTCGGCATAGCTCTCCATCCCCGGTTGCTCCTCGAACGGATTGCTCAGTACCGCGTGCAAATGACGAACTTCTGCATAGTCGCCGCTCTCTGCCGCATCGATGGCTTTTTGCGCCAGATAGTTACGCAGGATGTACAGCGGATTGACCGCATGCATTCGTTTACGGCGCTGTTCCTGCTCAACCACGCCTTCACGGGCAACCCGGGCGATGTAGAGCGCGCCCCATGCATCGAAGCCCTTGATGTCGACGAAGTCATCGCGCAAACGGGCGACGGCCAGTTCGGGTGACTCATCTCCCAGGCGGCGGAAGAACAGGCTGTAGTCGACGCCGCTGTTTTGCATCAGTTGCAGCAGGTGCTCCAGCAGTTTCTGATCGTCGTCTTCGGCAGTGGTGAGACCGAGGCGGCGGCGCATCAGGTCCAGGTAGTGGGCCTGGAACAGCGGCAGGTACAGGCCGAGGGTTTCGCGCAGGGCTTCGACGCTGATGAACGGCGTCAGGGCCTGGGCGAGGGCGCTGAGGTTCCACTGGCCGATCGGCACCTGATTGCTGAAGGAATAGCGGCCCTGGTCATCGGAATGGTTGCAGATGAAGTGGGCGTCGAAGTCGTCGAGGAAGGCGAACGGGCCGAAGTCGAAGGTGATGCCCAGGATCGACATGTTGTCGGTGTTCATCACACCGTGGCAGAACCCATAGGCTTGCCATTTGGCGATCAGCTCGGCATTGCGCTCGACGATTTCGCGGAACATCGCCAGGTACGGTTCCGGCTGTTCCAGGCAATGCGGGAAATGCATGGCCAGCACATGGTCGCCAAGTTCTTTCTGCTGCTCGGGGCGCTTGGTGTAGTAGAAAAATTCGAAATGCCCGAAGCGCACATGACTCGGCGCCAGGCGCAGGACCATGGCCGCTCGCTCCTGTTTCTCGCGCCAGACCGGCGTGTCGGAGCCGATCACACACAGCGCGCGAGTGGTGGGAATGTTCAGGGCATGCAGGGCTTCGGAGGCGAGAAATTCGCGGATCGATGAGCGCAGCACCGCCCGCCCATCGCCCATGCGTGAGTAAGGCGTCTGACCGGCGCCCTTGAGGTGCAGGTCCCAATGCTCGCCGGCTTGGTTATAGACCTCGCCCAGTAACAGACCACGGCCGTCGCCCAGCTGCGGGTTGTAAGAACCGAACTGATGCCCGGAATAGACCATCGCCCGCGGCTCGGCTTCGGCCCAGAGCTTGTGACCGCCGAATAGCTCGGCGAACACCGGTGTCTCGGCCTCCGCCGGGTCCAGGTCGAGCAGCGCCATGGCAGCGGGGCTGGCGACCACCAGTCGCGGAGCGGCGATGGGCTCGGGCAGCACATGGGTTGAGAACGCGTCGCCCAGGCGGGCGAAGCGATTGTCGAAGGTCAGTTCGTCGAGGGCTTTCAACGGCCATCTCCAGCAGAATGTCCGAGCATTCTGCTAGGGATAGAGCGCTTAGTCGAGTTCGACCGGCGGAGGCTCTCGGCGCGGATTGCCGTCCGGCAGCGGCACGATGGTTTTGGTTTCCGGCTCGACCGGCACCATCTTGTACTCCTGGCCGTGAAGGTTCTTGAGGTAGACCTCCATTTGCCGGAACGAGATGTTGATCTTTTGCTTCTTGAACTCGCGATTGATAAAGCGGTTGACCTCATCAAGTACCGGGTTGCGGTCGCCGAGGTCGCGCACATGCATGCGCAATTCGTGGTCGAGGGTGCTTTCGCCGAAGTTCAGGAAGTACACATGAGGTTCCGGGTCCTTCAGCACGCGCGGGTTATCCCGGGCAGCCTTGAGCAGCAGTTCTTTCACCAGATCCAGGTCCGAGCCGTAGTCGACGCCGAGCTTGAGGGTCACCCGGGTGATGGTGTCGGTCAGGGACCAGTTGATCAGTTGCCCGGTGATGAACGTCTTGTTCGGGACGATGATGTCCTTGCGGTCGAAATCGGTGATGGTCGTGGCACGGATGCGGATCTTGCTCACCGTGCCCGACAGGTTGCCGATGGTGATGGTGTCGCCGATCCGCACCGGGCGTTCGAACAGGATCATGATGCCGGAGATGAAGTTGGCGAAAATCTCCTGCATCCCGAAACCGAGACCGACCGACAGCGCCGCCACCAGCCATTGCAACTTGTCCCAGCTCACGCCGAGCGTGGACAGGGTCGAGACGAAACCGACACCCGCGATCACATAGGACAGCAGCGTGGTCGTGGCATAGGCACTGCCCTGAGCCAGATTCAGCTTCGACAGCACAAACACTTCCAGCAAACCGGGCAAGTTGCGCGCGAGTGCAAAAGTGATGCCGATGATGATCAATGCGCCGAGCATGTCGCCGATGCTGATCGGCACCATGCTCATGTTGGCGCCGGTGCCGCTGGTGTATTCGTAGAGAGTGATGTTGTCCAGATACGAGAACACTGAAATCAGGTCCGACCAGACCCAATACAGCGCCGCGATGAAACCGCCGAGCAGGGCCAGGCGGATCAGTCGCAAGGACTGTTCGTTGACCTTCTCGATGTCCAGGGTCGGCTCTTCGATCACCGCTTCGCCGTCGCCAGCCTCTTTCGCGGCCTGGCGTTTGGCCAGCGCGCGCTGATAGGCCAGGCGCCGTGCCGCCACACTGAGGCCGCGCACGAAAGTCGCTTCGATCACCAGCCAGAACATCAGCAGGTAAAGCGTGTTGATCAACCGGTCGCTGAGTTTCAGCGCGGTGTAGTAGTAGCCAAAGCACACGGCGACGAACAGCGCGATTGGCAGGGCGGTGAACAGAACCCCCACGGCCTTGCGGAACAGCGAAGCGTTCTGGTGAGTCGGGCTGCTGACCAGCAGGCGGCTGAGTAGCCAGGCCATCAAGGCGTAGCAGGTCAGCACCACCGGCATGCCGAGCACGTCATCGGCCAGTATCGCTGGTTGCAACTCGGCGACTGCCACCACCGCCACCAGGGCCATCACTACCAAACCTAGTCGGCGTATCCATCCTTGAAGGAATTCGACCTGAGGTTTTTCCCAGCGGAAATGCAATTCGGCGACGCCGCCCGGCGCGAGGATGCGGTAGGCGGTATAGAACACCAGCCAGGCTTGGGCCATTTGCAGCAGCGCCGCGCCCATATTGGCGTTCTGCCCGCGGGCGTCGATCTGCAACGCCAGGCCGCACAAGGCCAAACCCAGGGCGACGGGCATCGCCAGCAAGATGTTGATCAGAATCGCTTGCGGAGTGTGCCACTGGCTGTCGCGCTTGAAATGGCCGATGTCCAGGTGAACTTTGTTCAGGCGGGCGTAAAGGTTTTTGCGGCGCCACAGCAGCGCGCCGATCAGAAAGGCCAGCGGCAAGAACAGCAGCGGCCGCTGCGTCAGGCCATCGGTCAATTCGCTCAGGCTCGAAGCCCACGGCAGGGTGGTGACCTGACGCTCCAGGCGTTCCGGCACGCCACGCATCCACTCAAAATCCAGCGGCTTGTTGCTGGGAATCCAGAACATTTGCTCGTCCAGCGTAGCCCTCAGGCTTTGCGCGGTGCTGAGCAATTGCTTCTGGTTGAGTTGCAGCGTGATGGATTCGTTGAGCACTGCGCTCAGCTCGCGATTCAAACGTTCCAGCAGGTCCGCGCGGGTGACGGCCAGTTCCAGCAGGCTTTTGCGCAGTTGTGGGGTGACTTGCTCGGGCGGTTGAGTCGACAGCAGGTTATTGACGTAGGTTGTCGGGTTGCTGAGCAGCTCCCGTTGCTGGCTGACTTCGAACTGATACAGGCGAATGTCGGCGATCTGGTCGGCCAGGTCGCGGTCGAGCTGGAGGCGTGGCAGGGCCTGTTTCTGTTTGTACAGGATCTTGGAGAGCAGCAGGCTGCCCTTGAGCACGTTGATCTGTTCGTCCAGCGCGGAGTCACTCTGGGTCACGCTGTCCAGCTGCTGTTTGGTCTGCAGGTTCTGTTGGGTGACTTCGTTGAGGCGGTCGGTGCTTTTGAGCAGATAGTCGGAAAGCTTCAGGTTGGCCGCGCTTTCGGTGGCCAGCAGGCTGCTGCCGCCGGCCTTCTGCGCTTCGATGGACTGCTGGGTGACCGTCTCCTGGGACTGGGCCAGGCGCTTCTGGTTGATCAGGGTTTGCAGCTCCTGGATCTCCTGATCCAGGCGATTGGTTTTTTCCGTGAGCAGGTCATGCTGGCTGTTGCCCAAATCCTGCAGCTGACTGTTACCGGCCAGTTCCTGTCGGCGCAACGGGATCAGCGCATTCAGCGCCGCGAGCTCGGCGTTGAGCTGGTCGCGCTGTTCACCGCTCAACGTCTTGCCATTGTCTTTTCCGATTTTAAGGATGTTATTGATTTGCTGAATGCGCGTCTGGCTGGCGGAAATTTCGGCCTGGGCGCGCTCGGGACGGGTCTGGGCAGTAATCACCAGACTGTTGGCCTCGGCCAGTGCTTTTTGCAGATCGCTTTGCTGCGTCGAGCGTTCGGTCAATAACTGCTCAAGCTGCTGAATGGTCTCTTTGGTATAGCGTTGCGCCACCGGCACCACATTGCTGGCCTTCAGGCGAGTCAGTTCACGCTGGTTCTCGATGTTCTGCTTTGGCGCGCTAGCTAGCTGCTGCTTGAGATCAACCAGCTTTTGCTCGTAATCACGCTTGTTGGTGAGTTGCGTCAACGTGCCTTGCAAAATGCTTTGCAGGGCCTTCTGATCGGCTTCCGGCAGTTTGCGGTCGGCGATCTTGTCCAGGCTCGCCTGCACGGCTGCGCTGGAGGGCGGTTCGGCGGCTTGCAGTGTGTTGATCGAAAGACTCAAGCCCAGCAGGGCCATGATGAAAAAAGTGCGCAGGATTGACATAAAGACCGATCGAAAACCAGACGAAGAGTGGAGTTTAGAGGAACAAGCCGGGACCCGGGCGACTTCCTTCGGGGAATCTGACGCCTACCTTACCAATCTTGTTCCCTTCCATGACAGCAACGGTCCAAAGGGTGTTGTTCCATTCCACCTGGTCACCCACTACTGGTGCGCCGCCCACTTTCTGGGCAATGAAGTGGCCCAGGGACATATTTGGATCGATGCCTTCGACTTTCAACCCGTACAGGGCAGCAACCGCTCCAAGCTGGGCGTCTCCTTCGAGTACGAAGTCGCCGAAGAAGCGCAAATCCAGACCCCGTTGCGGGGCCTGACTGAAGAGTTTTCCGAGGGCCGGAAGGTTGTGTTCATGGCCGATTACGCAGAGCAAATCATCGACTTCGAGCACCGTACTACCCGACGGATGGAGCAGTTGTTGGCCACGAAACAGGGCAGCGATACGGGTGCCTTCGGGCATTTTCAGCTCGCGAAGAGGGGATCCAATGCACCATTTCTCGGCACCGAGGCGATAGACGAACAGCTCCCATTCGCTGGTGACGTGCACTTCCAGCGCCGACCGGGAGATCGGCAAAGGCTCCGGCGGGACGGTCACTTTCAAAAGCTTGGCAATCCAGGGCAGGCTTGTGCCTTGCACCAGCAGCGACACCAGTACGATAAAGAACGCCAGATTGAAGTAGAGCTGAGCGTTGGGCAGCCCCGCCATCAGCGGAAACACCGCGAGAATGATCGGTACGGCGCCGCGCAGGCCAACCCAGGAAATAAAGGCCTTTTCGCGCCCGTGGAACGCTTTGAAAGGCAACAGGCCGACCAGCACTGACAGCGGACGGGCAAACAGAATCATCCACAGCGCCAGGCCCAGCGCCGGCAGAGCGATCGGCAGCAGGTCATGGGGCGTAACCAACAGCCCCAGCACCAGGAACATGCCGATCTGGGCCAACCACGCCATGCCGTCGAGCATGTGCAAAATGCCGTGGCGACTGCGCACCGGGCGGTTGCCGATCACCAGGCCGCACAGGTACACCGCCAAAAAGCCACTGCCGTGCAGGGCGTTGGTCAGGGCAAACAAGACCAACCCGCCAGCAATCATCAAAATCGGATAAAGGCCGGTGGCCAGGTTGATACGGTTGACCAGTTGCAGCAGTAGCCAGCCACCGCCGAGGCCAATCACACCGCCGATGCCGAACTCACGCACCAAATGCCCCAGCAGATTCCAGTGCAGGCCGGTCTCCCCGCTGGCGAGCATGTCGATCAGGGTCACGGTGAGGAACACTGCCATCGGGTCGTTGCTGCCGGATTCGATCTCCAGGCTCGCGCTCACCCGTTCGTTCAGGCCCTTGCCGCCTAGCAGCGAGAACACAGCCGCGGCATCAGTGGAGCCGACGATGGCGCCGATCAACAGGCCCTGGATCATGTTCAAGTCGAACAACCACGCCGCCGCCATCCCGGTCAGCCCGGTGGTGATCAACACCCCGACGGTGGCCAGCGACAGTGCTGGCCATAACGCCACGCGGAAACTCGCCACCCGGGTGCGCAAGCCGCCGTCGAGCAGGATTACCGCCAACGCGAGGTTGCCGACCAGATAAGCCGTTGGGTAGTTATCGAAAATAATGCCGGCGCCGTCGACACCGGCCGCCATGCCCACCGCGAGGATGATCACCAGAATCGGGATACCGAGGCGCGATGAAAGTGAGCTCACCAGAATGCTCGCACCTACCAGCAACGCGCCGATCAAGAACAGGCTGTTGATGGTCGTCGCATTCAAAGGCAGTACTCCAGAAAGCTAAAGGCGGGCACAAACTGACCATGCAGTCTGCGTGCCAGCGATTCTAACCTGTTGAAATGTGATGCTGTCAAAAAGCTTTTGCAGATCAAAGATCGCAGCCTCGTTTCACTCGACAGCTCCTACAAAGGATCTGCGTAAACCTGTAGGAGCTGTCGAGTGAAACGAGGCTGCGATCTTTTCGGCAGTGATGCGATCTTCGTTTAGAGGCTAAACCGCCCAACCAAATTGTTCAGGTCCAGCGCCAGGCGCGACAGCTCGTTGCTGGCCGCGCTCGTCTGGTTGGCGCCGGTGGCCGATTGCACCGACAGGTCACGAATGTTCACCAGATTGCGGTCCACTTCACGGGCAACCTGTGCCTGCTCTTCGGCCGCGCTGGCGATCACCAGGTTGCGCTCGTTGATTTCGACGATGGCGCTGTTGATGGTGTCCAGCGACAGGCCTGCACCGCGAGCGATGTTCAAGGTCGACTCGGCGCGTTCGGTGCTGTTGCGCATCGAATCCACGGCGTGTTCGGTGCCGCTCTGGATGCTGCCGATCATGCGTTCGATTTCGCTGGTCGACTGCTGGGTGCGATGGGCCAGGGCACGCACTTCGTCGGCGACCACCGCGAAACCACGACCGGCTTCACCGGCACGGGCAGCTTCGATGGCGGCGTTCAACGCCAACAGGTTGGTCTGGTCGGCCAGGCCGCGAATCACGTCCAGCACTTTGCCGATGTCTCGCGACTCATTGGCCAGATCACCGATCAGGGTGGCGGTGCTCTGCACATCGGCGCTCATGCGCTCGATGGCGCTCACGGTTTCCTGCACCAGGTCACGACCGTCGCCCGCCGAAGTGGTGGCGTTTTTCGAAGCTTCGGAGGTGCTCACGGCGTTGCGCGCAACTTCTTCCACAGCGCTGGTCATTTCGTTGACCGCGGTGGCAGCCTGTTCGATTTCGTTGTTCTGTTGAGTCAGGCCGCGAGCACTTTCGTCGGTGACGCTGTTGAGTTCTTCCGCGGCGGAAGCCAATTGCGTGGCCGAACCGGAAATCCGTTGCAGGGTGTCGCGCAGTTTTGCCTGCATCTTCGCCATGGCGGCCAACAGACGACCGGCTTCGTCGGCACCATCGACGGTAATCGGGCGCGTCAGGTTGCCTTCGGCGATTTCTTCGGCGGCATTCAGGGCGTTGGCGATCGGCTTGGTGATGCTGTTGGTCAGCAGCCAGGCGAACAGAACAGTCAGGCCGGTGGCGATCGCCAGCAGGGTGATCACCAGATTGAAGGCCGAGGCGTACTGGTCGACGGCTCGTTGGTTGGTATCGGCGGTCTGCTGAGTGTTGATCTCCATCAAGCGGTTGAGCACGGTGTTGATTGCTTCGGAGTTGGTCAGCAAATCGGTATTGAGCAGGGTACGCAGTTCGTCGATCTGATTGTTGCGCGACAGGCTCTTCATCCGGTCTTCAATCTGACGGTACTGCCCCAGCAACTGCACATATTGATCGTAGGCCGCGCGTTCCTGCGGGCTGGCGATCAATTTTTCGTAGGTTTCCTGAGCCGCACGGATCTGCTGGCTGCGGGTGTCGAACAGGCTCAAGGTCTTCTGCTGCACATCCGGCTCGCGGTTCACCAGCAAACGGTAGGACAGTACGCGCAGGCGCAGCGTTAACTGAGTGAATTCGTCGAGGCTTTTAATGCTCGGTACGCTGTTGGAGGTGATGTCCTCGGCGGCGCCGCGAATCTTGCTCATCTGGTTCAGCGCGAACACCCCCAGAACCAGCATCAGGCTGCCAATCAAGGCAAAACCGAGGAACGCCCGCGGTGCGATATTCATATTTCGTAAGGACATGGTGTTCACCGAAAAAAGCGCATCCGTGCGGGGCTGAGACTGCTGTATGGATGACTTATCGGTCATACGACTAAAGTCTTGAGGCGCTGCGCGCTTTTGTCGCAGAAGGGCCGTGGCGACGAAGTGCAGGAACCAGATCCACCATTCACAGTCTTTAAAGCTCGCGAAGAAGGTCGCCCGCCAGGAAAATCAAGGCTTTGCGCCCGCATAACCCTGGCATCTGTGGTGACTTTTCTTTATCGTACGCGCCCTTTGAAAATGCCCGGAAAATCAAAATGTTGGAAACATCCCTAAGCCAATTGGAACAACTGGTCAGCGACCTGGTGCAACAGAACCAGACCCTGCTCGGCACGAATCAATCCCTGAGCGCAGAACTGGCCCAGGTCAAGGATGAAAACGAAAGCCTGCAACTGAGCCTGATGGAACAGGAAGAGAAGCAAGGCGTCACCGCCGCGCGCATTCAGGCCTTGGTTGAGCGCGTCAGCGCCGGCCCTGTCAGCGCATGAGTTACGGCCCGGGTGTAAAAGTCGTCTCGATTCTGGGAGAGGACTATTCGATCAAGGCGCCAGCCGGGGAAGAGCAGACCCTGCTGGACGCCGCATTGATGTTGAAGGCCGCCCTGGCCGAGACCAAAAAGAAATACCCGACGCTGATCGGTGACCGCTTGCTGGTGCTGGCGGCGATGAATCTGTGCTCGCAGCAGATCGAAATGAAGAAGCAGCATCAGCAGGAACTCGACCGTTACCAAGAGCAAGTCAGCGCCACGGTTGAAGTGATCGCCAAGACCATCAATCAGGCCTGATCAGCTTTGCGCACAACCAAAGAATAAATTGTCGTTTGCGTTGTATACAATCGGCACGGCTGTTGCAGTGTTTCAGCCTCTTATTCTTTGGGGGTGCTCCATGCAGTTCTGGCGACGCAGTATTCAATGGCAGTTGATCCTGAGCATGGGCACCGCCCTGCTGGTCAGTATTCTGATCGTGGTTGGCGTTTATACCCTCGTGGTCAATCGCCTTGCCCAGCGCTATCTGGTCGAGCAGGCGCTGCCGTCGAGCATCGAAGCGATGCGCAACGACATCGAACGAATCCTCGTTCAACCCCTCACCGCCGCCAAGGACATCGCCAGCAACAGCATGGTGCGTGACTGGTTGGCCGGTGGCGAAAACAGTGCCCAGACCGACACCTTCGTGAAGTATCTGGAAGGCATCCGCGTCGAGCACAAAGCCTTTACCGCGATTATCATCGGCACCGCGTCCAACCATTACTTCACTGAAAAAGGCCTGGACCGGACCCTCAGTCGCTCCAATCCAAAGGACGCCTGGTTCTATTCGTTCCTCGACAGCAACCAGCCGCGCACCCTCAATATCGACAATGACACCGCCACCGGCGAATTGGCGCTGTTTATCGACTTCAAGGTCGAGCAGGCCGGCAAAGTCGTGGGCGTCGCTGGCCTCGGGCTGAGCATGAAAGAGCTGTCGGAGCTGATCCACAATTTCAATTTCGGTGAGCGCGGCAAGGTCTATCTCGTGCGTTCCGACGGTTTGATCCAGATTCATCCCGAGGCGCAATTCAGCGGCAAGCGCACGCTGGTTGAACAGATCGGCGCCTCGGCGGCGCAAACGGTCATGGGGCAGCTCTCGACCTCCACAGCGTCCACCACCAGCAGTTTTGTCCGCGATGGCGAAGATTTTCTGGCCTTGAGCCTGCCGCTGCGTGATCTGGGCTGGACCCTGGTGGCCGAAGTGCCACAGTCGCAGATCTATGCCGAAGCTCGTCGCGCGATGTGGATGAGCAGCGCCATCGGTTTGGCGGTGGCGCTGGTGTGCCTATTGTTGGTGGTATTGCTGGTCCGAGGTTTGGTACGGCCGATTCGACAGGTAACAACCGCGCTGGTAGACATCGGTAGCGGTGGTGGAGATTTGACCCACAGGTTAGATTCCAGCCGCGCCGATGAACTGGGTGACCTCGCTCGCGGCTTCAATCGGTTCCTGGAAAGTCAGCGCGACATGATCGGCGAAGTCCTGGCCACCAGTGAGCGTTTGCGCACGGCGGTCGGCCAAGTGGCGCGAGTGGTGGATAACACGGCCGAACGCTCGGGCCGTCAGCAGGAAATGACCGATATGGTCGCCACCGCTGTCCACGAGATGGGCCTGACCGTGCAGGAAATCGCGCAGAACGCCGGCAACGCGGCGCTCGCTTCGCAAACTGCGCGGGATGAAGCGCTGCAGGCACGGGAAGTGGTGGGCGGATCGATTCGGCATATCGAAAGCATGTCCGATGAGATTGGCATCGCCGCCGGTGCGGTGGGCGAGTTGGCCCATCAAGTGGCGTCCATCGATCAGGTGTTGGCGGTGATTCGCGGGATTTCCGAACAAACCAATTTGCTGGCGCTCAACGCTGCCATCGAAGCGGCGCGGGCCGGAGACATGGGGCGCGGGTTTGCCGTTGTGGCCGATGAAGTACGGACTCTGGCGCGGCGAACTCAGTCGTCCACCGACGAGATCCAGCAGATGATCGGCAGCCTCAAGCAGGGCGCGGAGAATGCGGTGTCTTCCATGCACGCCGGGCAAGCGGCGACCGGCACCGGCGTTGAGTCGAGTCAGCGCACCGGGGCGTCATTGACGGCGATTACCGGGCAGGTCGAGCGCATCAGCGACATGAACCATCAGGTGGCGACGGCGACGGAAGAGCAGTCGGCGGTAACGGAAGAGATCAATCGGAATGTGCAGGGGATTTCTGATTTAGCCCGGGCGACGGCGGGGGAGGTCAGGGCTTGTCGGGAAGACTGTCAGATGTTGCAGCGGTTGGCCGATGATTTGGCGCGGCAGATGGGTGGGTTCAAGTTGGGCTGAATCGGGTGGTGACTGGACTGACGCCATCGCGGGCAAGCCCGCTCCCACAGGGATATGTGTTGTTCACAGATGATGTATTCAACACACAAATCCTGTGGGAGCGGGCTTGCCCGCGATTGGATGTCAGCTTCGCCACAAAGCTTCGATCAAAACCACTCATCCCGCATCGTCAGGCACACATCATCCCGCGCCTCCAGCAATGCCAACTCATGGTGGCAACCCGGCACTTCCCACGTCAGGAAATACCGCGCCGCCTGCAGCTTGCCTTTATAGAAGCTCACGTCCGCCGAGTTCCCTTTGGCCAACCCTTCCTCGGCGCGAATCGCCTGTTCCAGCCAGCGCCAGCCGATAACCGTGTGCCCGAACACTTTCAGGTACAGCGCCGAATTCGCCAGGCTGCTGTTGACTTTGCCTTGAGCCAGATCGGTCAGCAGGCCGATGGTCACGGTTTGCAGGCGTGCCACCAGTTTCTCCAATGGCTCACGCAGCGGCGTCAGTGATTCATACGCCTGCGCTCGCTCGGCGGTGTCGGCGATCAGGCGGATCAATTGCTTGAGCCCCGCGCCCCCGTTCTGCGCCAATTTGCGCCCCAGCAAGTCCAGCGATTGAATGCCGTGAGTCCCTTCATGAATCGGGTTCAGGCGATTGTCGCGGTAATACTGCTCCACCGGATACTCACGGGTGTAACCGTGACCGCCGAGAATCTGGATCGCCAGTTCGTTGGCCTTAAGGCAAAACTCCGATGGCCAGGATTTGACGATCGGCGTTAGTAAGTCGAGCAACTCATGGGCCTGTTTGCGCTCGGCTTCGCTCTCCAGCGTCGTGGTGTCGTCGAACAGTCGAGCCGCGTACAACCCGAGGTCAAAGGCCCCTTCGACGTAGGATTTTTGCGTCAGCAGCATACGTCTGACATCGGCATGCTGAATGATCGCCACTGGTGCCGTGGTCGGGTCTTTACTGTCCGGTACCCGACCTTGCGGCCGCTCGCGGGCGTATTCCAGGGAATACAGGTAACCGGCATAACCCAGCATCACCGCACCCATGCCGACGCCAATCCGCGCCTCGTTCATCATCTGGAACATGTAGCTCAAACCGTGGTGCGGCTTGCCCACCAGATAGCCGACACATTCGCCATTGTCGCCGAAGTTCAGCGCGGTGGACGTAGTGCCGCGCCAGCCCATCTTGTGGAACAACCCGGCCAGCAATACGTCGTTGCGCTTGCCGAGGCTGCCGTCATCGTTGACCAAAAACTTGGGCACGATAAACAGCGAAATGCCCTTCACCCCGGCCGGTGCATCCGGCAGCTTGGCCAACACCATGTGCACGATGTTTTCCGACAGCGGGTGATCGCCGCCGGAGATGAAAATCTTGTTGCCCTTGAGTCGATACGTGCCGTCGGACGCAGGCTCGGCGCGGGTCCGAATATCTGACAGCGACGAACCTGCGTGAGGTTCGGTCAGGGCCATGGTGCCCAAGAAACGGCCGTCGATCATCGGTTGCAGGAAGCGCTGCTTTTGCTCATCGGTGCCGAAGCTTTCGATCAGGTTCGCCGCGCCCATGGTCAGGAACGGGTAGGAGGTCGACGCTGCGTTGGCCGACTGAAAGTGCGCAAAGCACGCTTGCGACAGCAGCGTAGGAAGTTGCATGCCGCCGGCATCGAAACTGCGCGCGGCATTGAGGAAACCGGCTTCAAGGAAGGCATCCACCGCCGGTTTCACTTCCGGAATCAGAATCGCCTGACCGTCCTCATAGCGCGGTTCGTTCTCATCGCCCTTGCGGTTGTGCGGGGCGAAGAACTTCTCGGCGATGTTGCGAGCGGTACCGATAGCCGCATCGAAGGTCTCGCGGTTGTGCTCGGCGAACCGCTCACGCTGGGTCAGGCCCTCGGCATCAAGGACTTCATACAGCTCGAAAGCCAGATTACGGGAACTGAGCAACGTCTCGGACATGGCGGCCTACCTGAAATTGGGGTTGGGTCGAGTCTAGGCGTGCTGATAAGGGCTGAACAGGATGATTGATAAGCGTGATGTTGGAGCCGCGCAGCAACTTTGCAAACACCACAAACCACTGTGGGAGCGGGCTTGCCCGCGATGGCGGCAGGTCAATCAACATTGATGGTGACTGACGCATCGCTATCGCGGGCAAGCCCGCTCCCACAGGGATTTTTGCTGAACCAGGCACCCTTGCAGGTGCCCGGCTTATCGGTGTTAACCGATGGTCATCAAACTGGCGTTACCACCCGCCGCGGCGGTGTTGACGCTCAGCGCACGCTCGATCACCAGACGTTCCAGCGCAATGTTGGTCTCGCCCTGCGACAAGCCATGAACCCCAACAATCGCGCCGGCACGCTTGGCCACTTGCTGGCAGACCGCACGCAACTGGTCGGAATGGCCATGATGCAGAACCGCATCCACCACCACTTCGTCCTTGGTCCAGTCAGCAACCCGCTTGATCCGCGCCTGAACTTCTTTCGGCAGGCGTGCGAACAGTGCCTTGCCCGGTTCAGCGTCCGGCCACACTGCCGAACCACCTACAGCCAATACCGCCGCCAGTTGGGTCAGCAAATCGCCTTCGACTTCCGCCAGGCACAGCACGTGTTCGCGCGGCAGGATCGCGTAGCTGTTGCGCTCGCCGGTCGGGCCAGCCAGAACACGGGTGATCCCGCTCTGCGATTGCGCCGCGAACTGTACGCACAGGGTGCTCAAGTCAGCGAACTTGTTGCTGTCGGCCCAGGCTTTCAGCGCGGTCAGCGGTTTGCTCATGGCATCACGCAGACGGACATCCGGTGCAGCGATAGCGTCGCCGCGAGCGAAGGATTGTTCGATCGCATCGGTAGGACGTGTCGACAGCAAGCGGTACAGGTACAGCGGACCACCGGCTTTCGGGCCAGTACCCGACAGGCCTTCGCCGCCGAACGGTTGCACGCCAACCACAGCACCGACGATGTTGCGGTTCACGTAGACGTTACCGGCATTGACGTTGTCGATCACCTTGGCGATGGTCTCGTCGATGCGAGTGTGTACGCCCAGGGTCAGGCCGTAGCCGGAAGCGTTGATCTGACCGATCAGTTGATCGATCTCTTTGCGCTTGTAGCGAACCACGTGCAGCACCGGGCCGAAGATCTCCCGTTGCAGTTCGTCGAAGCTTTCCAGTTCGATCAGGGTCGGCATCACGAAGGTGCCGCGTTTAACTTCTTCGCTGTTGGCGATTGCCACCTGATACACATTGCGACCTTTGTCGCGCATGGCCTGGATGTGCTTCTCGATGCCGGCCTTGGCTTCGGCGTCGATCACCGGGCCAATGTCCACGGACAGGCGCTCTGGATTACCGAGTCGGCATTCCGCCATGGCGCCCTTGAGCATTTCGATGACACGGTCGGCGGAATCCTCCTGCAAGCACAGGACTCGCAGCGCCGAGCAACGCTGGCCAGCACTGTCAAATGCCGACGACACCACGTCGATCACAACCTGTTCGGTCAGCGCTGAGGAATCGACGATCATCGCGTTCTGGCCGCCGGTTTCGGCGATCAGTGGAATCGGACGACCCTGAGCATCCAGGCGACCGGCGATGTTGCGTTGCAGCAAGCGAGCGACTTCGGTGGAACCGGTGAACATCACGCCTTTGACTCGATCGTCACCGACCAGACCGGCGCCGACGGTTTCGCCACGGCCCGGCAGCAGTTGCAGCACGCCTTGCGGAATCCCGGCTTCGAGCAGCAAACGCACGGCTTGAGCAGCCACCAGCGGGGTTTGTTCCGCAGGTTTGGCCAGTACCGGGTTACCGGCGGCTAGGGCAGCAGCGACTTGACCACTGAAGATTGCCAGTGGGAAGTTCCACGGGCTGATGCAAACCACCGGACCCAGTGGGCGGTGGGCATCGTTGGTGAAATCATTGCGCGCCTGCACCGCGTAATAACGCAGGAAGTCCACGGCTTCACGCACTTCGGCGATGGCGTTGGCGAAGGTCTTGCCGGCTTCGCGAGCCAACAGACCCATCAATGGCTGGATCTCGCCTTCCATCAAATCGGCGGCACGTTCCAGAATCGCCGCGCGTTCAGCTGGCGGGGTGGCCTGCCAGATCGGTGCGGCTTTCAGGGCGCACTGGATCGCATTGTCGACGTCTTCGACGGTGGCTTCCTGTACGTGGCCGACTACATCACGCAGATCGGACGGGTTCAGGACTGGCTCAGGGGTTTCAGTGCTGGATGCGCAACCGAGCATCGGCGCCGCTTTCCAGTGGTTGTGAGCGGTGGCCAGCAAAGCACACGACAGCGAAGCCAGACGATGTTCGTTGGCCATGTCGATGCCGCTGGAGTTGGCGCGCTCGGCACCATACAGGTCACGCGGCAGCGGGATACGCGGGTGCGGCAGGCCGAAACCGCCTTCCAGCGTAGCCATCTGCTCGATGCTGGCCACTGGATCGGCCACCAGCTCCTGAATCGAAATAGACTGGTCTGCGATGCGGTTGACGAACGAAGTGTTCGCGCCGTTTTCCAGCAGACGACGCACCAGGTACGCCAGCAGTGTTTCGTGAGTACCGACCGGGGCGTACACGCGGCACGGACGGTTCAGCTTGCCTTCGGAAACTTTGCCTACAACCTGTTCGTACAGCGGTTCGCCCATGCCGTGCAGGCACTGGAACTCGTACTGACCGGGGTAATAGTTCTGACCGGCGATGTGGTAGATGGCCGACAAGGTGTGGGCGTTGTGCGTGGCGAACTGCGGATAAATGACTTCCGGCACCGACAGCAGTTTGCGTGCACACGCGATGTAGGAAACGTCGGTGTACACCTTGCGGGTATAGACCGGATAGCCTTCCAGACCTTCGACCTGGGCGCGCTTGATTTCGCTGTCCCAGTACGCACCTTTTACCAAACGAATCATCAGGCGATGACGGCTGCGGCGAGCCAGGTCAATCACGTAATCGATCACATATGGGCAACGCTTCTGGTAAGCCTGGATCACGAAACCGATGCCGTTCCAGCCGGTCAGTTGCGGCTCGAAGCACAGACGCTCGAGCAGATCCAGCGACAGCTCGAGGCGGTCGGCTTCTTCGGCGTCGATGTTCAGGCCGATGTCGTATTGCTTGGCCAGCAAGGTCAGCGACAGCAGGCGCGGGTACAGCTCGTCCATCACGCGCTCGTACTGGGCGCGGCTGTAACGCGGGTGCAAGGCGGACAGCTTGATCGAAATGCCCGGGCCTTCATAAATCCCACGACCGTGAGAGGCTTTGCCGATCGAGTGGATGGCTTGTTCGTACGAGGCCAGGTACTTCTGGGCGTCATGCTCGGTGAGTGCGGCTTCACCCAGCATGTCGTAGGAATAGCGGAAGCCCTTGGCTTCGAACTTGCTGGCATTGGCCAAGGCTTCGGCGATGGTTTCGCCGGTGACGAACTGCTCGCCCATCAGGCGCATGGCCATGTCGACGCCCTTGCGGATCATCGGCTCGCCGCTCTTGCCGATGATGCGGCTCAGGGACGAAGTCAGGCCGGCTTCGTTGTGGGTGGCGACCAGTTTGCCGGTCAGCAGCAAGCCCCACGTGGCGGCATTGACGAACAGCGACGGGCTGTTGCCCAAGTGCGGCTGCCAGTTGCCGGTGCTGATTTTGTCGCGGATCAGGGCGTCACGGGTGCCTTTGTCCGGGATGCGCAGCAGCGCTTCGGCCAGGCACATCAGTGCCACGCCTTCCTGGGACGACAGGGAAAATTCCTGCAACAGGCCCTGAACAATTCCGGCACGGCCGCCGGCGCTTTTCTGATTGCGCAGTTTCTCGGCAATCGAGGCGGCAAGCTTGTTGGTGGCCTCGGCCATCGTTGCAGGCAAGCGCGCCTGCTCGATCAGCATCGGTACCACTTCCGGTTCCGGGCGACGGTAGGCGGCAGTGATCGAAGCGCGCAGCACCGATTGCGGCAGGATGCTTTCAGCGAACTCCAGGAAGCACTGGTGCGCGTGATCAACGTGGATCTCGCCGGCTTCGTCAACTTCCTTGCCGTTCAAACCGTTCAGCTCGGACAGGGTTGCACCACCCTCGAGTTTTTCCAGGTAATTGAAAATTGCCTGCTTGATCAGCCAGTGCGGCGTGCGATCAATCGAGGTCGCGGCGGCCTTGAGGCGTTCGCGGGTCGGGTCGTCAAGTTTGACCCCAAGAGTGGTGGTAGCCATATTTTTATCCTCATGTTTGCCACGACCGCGTGGCATCAGCTGGCGGCAAGATTAGCTGTGCGTCGGTCGAGGTGCAACCGGGTGCAACCCTTTTTTTGTCGGAATAATAAGCAGCTCGTCAGGAAATTAATTCTGGTACATCCCTCCCGCGCCTGCTTGGTGCTTTTACTTCTAGTGCAACCCGAAAAACGCCCTAAAAAGGAGCAAAAACCGACTCTTTTCAGAAAAATCCGACTAGGTGCAACTTATTCGCACGAAACTGGTTGCACCTTATTTGCTTTGTTGAATAGCATTCGCGGCCAAGGTGCAACCGGTCAAAAGATCGGTGCGCCGGCTGATGGCTTTCCTGGGGAAACATCAGTCATAAATGCGCGGTATCCGGAATCGTCTGTCAAACGTCGTCGTTTGCGAGCGGTTCACCAGCCGCCGTTACATAAAAACAATGCCAGGGCGTAACTCAATGAGCGTAAGCAATCCAACCCTGATCACGTTCGTGATCTACATCGCAGCAATGGTGCTGATCGGCTTCATGGCCTATCGCTCCACCAACAACCTTTCTGACTACATTCTGGGCGGTCGTAGCCTGGGCAGCGTCGTAACCGCGCTTTCTGCCGGTGCTTCCGACATGAGCGGCTGGTTGTTGATGGGCCTGCCGGGCGCTATCTACATGTCCGGTCTTTCCGAAAGCTGGATCGCCATCGGCCTGATCATCGGTGCTTACCTGAACTGGCTGTTCGTCGCCGGCCGTCTGCGCGTGCAGACCGAGCACAACGGCGATGCACTGACCCTGCCGGATTACTTCTCCAGCCGTTTTGAAGATAAAAGCGGCCTGCTGCGGATCATCTCCGCGGTCGTGATCCTGGTGTTCTTCACCATCTACTGCGCTTCCGGCATCGTGGCCGGTGCCCGTCTGTTCGAAAGCACCTTTGGCATGTCCTACGAGACAGCGCTGTGGGCCGGTGCTGCGGCGACGATTGCCTACACCTTCGTCGGCGGTTTCCTGGCAGTAAGCTGGACTGACACCGTACAAGCCACGCTGATGATCTTCGCCCTGCTGCTGACGCCGATCATCGTGCTGCTGGCTACCGGCGGCGTCGACACCACGTTTCTGGCCATCGAAGCGCAAGACGCCAGCAACTTCGACATGCTGAAAAACACCACTTTCATCGGCATCATTTCGCTGATGGGCTGGGGCCTCGGCTACTTCGGCCAGCCGCATATCCTGGCGCGTTTCATGGCGGCGGATTCGGTCAAGTCGATCGCCAACGCTCGTCGCATCTCCATGACCTGGATGATCCTGTGCCTGGGCGGCACCGTCGCTGTAGGTTTCTTCGGTATCGCTTACTTCTCGGCGCACCCTGAACTGGCCGGTCCTGTGACCGAAAACCACGAACGTGTGTTTATCGAACTGGCGAAAATCCTGTTCAACCCATGGGTTGCCGGTGTGTTGCTGTCGGCCATTCTGGCGGCGGTAATGAGTACGCTGAGCTGCCAACTGCTGGTGTGCTCGAGCGCCCTGACCGAAGACTTCTACAAAACCTTCCTGCGTAAAACCGCTTCCCAGATGGAATTGGTCTGGGTCGGCCGTGCCATGGTTCTGCTGGTTGCCCTGATTGCCATCGCTCTGGCGGCTAACCCGGAAAACCGTGTGTTGGGTCTGGTCAGCTACGCCTGGGCTGGTTTCGGTGCTGCGTTCGGTCCAGTTGTCCTGATCTCCGTGATCTGGAAAGACATGACTCGCAACGGCGCACTGGCCGGCATCCTGGTTGGCGCGATCACCGTGATCGTCTGGAAACACTTCGAACTGCTGGGTCTGTACGAAATCATCCCTGGTTTCATCTTCGCCAGCCTGGCGATCTACTTCGTCAGCAAAATGGGCGCACCGTCCGCCGGCATGCTTCAGCGCTTTGCCGCGGCCGAGAAGGATTTCCGCCTGAACCAGTGATTGGGATGAGCTGATGCTCTGATCTTTCGCTGAACATGAAAACGGCCCACTTCCATTTGGAGGCGGGCCGTTTTTTTTGCCAACGCAAATCTCGAATCATTGCGTATCCCCTGTGGGAGCGAGCTTGCTCGCGATAGCGGTAGATCATTCAACATCAATGTCGACTGACCTGACGCCATCGCGAGCAAGCTCGCTCCCACAGGGATTGGTGGCGGTTTTAAGGAGTTGTCTGTAGCCAAATACACCGATTTTTGAAGGAAAAATCCCTAAAAAAGCAGGACAAATCTGATTTCCTTGTCCCTCCCTCAACACCCCTTGTCGCTCATGCAGAATCGCCCGCCTTCATTCTGCAGAGACACATCGGATGTTCGCGCCTGCCAATCAACCGCGTTTCACGTTGACCCTCGACGGCGTCCAGAATGAGCTCAAGGTACTTGAGTTCACGGGCAAGGAAGCCATCAGCCAACCCTACCGTTTTGACCTGGAACTGGTCAGTGAGCGCCCGGATCTGGAACTCGAAAGCCTGCTGCACCGTCAGGCGTTTCTGAGTTTCGATGCACAAGGTTTCGGTATTCACGGTCAGATTTTTCGCGTCGGCCAGAGCGATTCCGGCCAACGTCTGACGGGCTACCAGATCAGTCTCGTACCGCGTCTGGCGTACCTCGCTCGGCGTATCAATCAGCGAATCTTCCAGCATAAAAGCGTGCCGGCGATCGTCACGCAAATCCTCAAAGACCACGGCATCCAGCGCGATGCCTTCGAGTTTCAGCTCGGCAGCGACTACCCCGATCGCGAGTATTGCGTGCAATACGCTGAAAGCGATTTGGCGTTCATCCAGCGGTTGTGTGCAGAAGTCGGCATTCATTACCACTTCCAGCACAGCCCCGACAGGCATCTGTTGGTGTTCGGCGATGATCAGACGGTTTTCCCCCGGCTGCCCGAGCCGACGCTGTACCTGCCAGGCAGCGGGATGGCCGCGGATGCACCAGCGATCAAGCGTTTCAACGTGCGGCTGGAAACCCGGACCACCGCGGTCACTCGCCGGGACTACGACTTCCATAAACCGCGTTTACAACTCGAAAGCCGCCTCGACAGTGAGCAGCGACCGGTGCTCGAGGACTACCACTTCCCCGGCCAATTCACCGATCGCGAACACGGCAAACATCTGGCGCAACGCGCCTTGGAGCGCCACGGTGCAGATTACCGCCAGGCCGAAGGTCGCGGCGACGAATCTGCTTTGGTCAGTGGGCATTTCCTACACCTCACCGAACATCCGCGTCAGGCGTGGAATGACCTGTGGTTGATCACCGAAATCGAACACCGTGGCCGGCAGCCGCAGGTGCTGGAAGAGTCGGCTACCAGCGACAGCCCGGATGATTTCCAGGGCTATCGCAATACCTTTCTGGCGACGCCGTGGGACGTTTCCTTTCGCCCGCCACTGGGGCCAGAAAAGCCGCGCATGCTTGGCTATCAACCCGCCGTGGTCACCGGTCCGACTGACAGCGAAATCCATTGCGACGAGTACGGCCGGGTCAAGGTTCAGCTCGCATGGGACCGTGAGGGTCAGCTCAACGAGCATTCCAGTTGCTGGCTGCGCGTCGCCACTGGCTGGGCGCACGACCGCTACGGCAGCGTGATGATTCCGCGCGTCGGCATGGAAGTGCTGGTGGGATTCGTCGACGCCGACGCGGACAAGCCACTGGTGATGGGCTGCCTGCCCAATGCGGCGACACCGATGCCACTCGATCTGCCGGCGGACAAGACCCGCAGTATTTTCCGCAGCCAAAGTAGTCCCGGTGGCGGCGGTTACAACGAATTGCGCATCGAGGATCGCAAGGGCGCCGAGGAAATTTACCTGCGTGCCCAGCGAAACTGGACCCAGCACGTACTGAACGACCAACAGGTGCAGGTCGATAACGCCCGCAGCATCGTCGTCACCGGCACCGCTCGCCATGAACTGAAGGCCGACGAAAAGCGCATCACTCACGGTCAGCGCCAGACCGAAGTGCGGCTGGACGATCACTTGGTGGTGGTCGGCGACCGGCACATTCGCGTGACCAGTCAGGCGCTCAACGCCAGTCAGCAATTTCACGTCAGCGCCGGCCAGCAAGTAGTCATCGACGGCGGCGCCAGCGCGACCATTCAGGCGGGCGGGCAGTGGATCAACATCGGCCCCGGCGGGATTTTCAGCAGCGTGCCGATTCAGGTCGGTGGTGCCCCGATGGCGGCCATGGCGGCGGCGCCGAGCCTGCCGGATGTGCCGTTGAAACTCGCAGCCGCCCCGGCGGCGCTGCTCAGTGCCGCACAAATACTCAGCCTGCAAAGCGACGCGCCATTCTGCGAAGAGTGCGAGCGCTGCAAGGAAGGTGTTTGTGCCGCCTGATGCCTTGTCACCTCACACCTGGCTGGAGCGCCAGCCGCTGACACAGTCGGAGCAACTGTTCGCGATTTTCAGCAGTGCCAGTGCTGCTGAACCCTTTAGAGCCTGGCAACGCTCGATCACGGCTCAAGCACCGAGCCCGATCTGGGCAGACACCGCCTATGCCGAGTGGGAAGCGGTGATGCCCTATGTCGGAATCGTCGCTGCTGGCAGTGAGTTTTTGGAGTGGGTTGCCACCACTGAGTCCCGTGATTGGGGGTGGTTGGCGGTTTCTTCTGCCACTTCAGAGGCGCTCGTCGAGCATTTTCGTTCTCTCACGCAAGCGCTGCTGCCCAATGGCAACGCGGTGTTTTTCCGTTTCTGGGATGGGCGTTATCTGCTGCCGATTCTGCAGTCTGCCGAGGTTAACGCCGCGCAACTGATACCTGTCATCGGGCGTTGCCTGATTAATGGTCAGGCACTCGAGGTCGGCGGCAGTGCGTTGAAAACCTCCAGGGTTTTCCCGTGGTGGGAAGTTTCTGAATCGCTGCTCAAACACCTCGCCACTGAGTCCGCCACAACCCGCATCAACAACTTGATGAAGTGGTTGAGCGAGGACCGCCCAGACCTTCACGGCGCGTTTTCCGAAAGTGTGTTGCGGCACAAAGTTGCGATCTTTTTGCAAACGCCGGACCTGCCTCAAGCACCGAAATCAGCCTTGGTGGACTACCTGATGACGGAGCTGAACTGATGGATCAGATCGTACGGATCGAGCAGGAGCTCGACGGTTTCAAAGACACCTTGAGTTTGTATCGCCAGCAACTTGGCAGGTTCTTGAGCCGGAATGCGGACAGGGTCAGCCGAACTACGGATATGCCGTCGCTGATGGACATGGAGCGGGTGATCAAGCTGGGTAATGCCAGCAAGTCTGTAAGTAGTCGCGACGATGATTTTCTCTCCGGCGTTGCGCAGTGTCCGGACAGCGGAATTCTGGAAATCGAGAGCAAGTTTGAATCGGTTTATGACATTCCGTTGGGGAATATTCAGGTCGATGTGATTGCCCAGGATGGCGGTAAGTCGACGCCTGTGACGCTCGATGAAAACGGTAAAGGGCAGTTCGAAGGCTTACCCGGCAAGTTCTATCGCGTTCATGTTCAAAGTGAAGTTACCCCAACTCAAATCGATGATCTTTTTTCCTCCTACGACGGCCTGACCACAGAACTGGAGGGCTGGCTGCGCAAGGAGTGGGAGGGGTTCAAACCGCAATGGTCGCAGCAATCGGCATCTGCTTCATTGGCAGCAGTGGGAAATGGAGTGCTCGCGGGAGGTTGGGCTGCAATTCAGGCTATTTGGGATGGCATTGGTGAACTCACCGACATCCTGAAAGATCCCGACGCCTTTGCCGAAAAGCTCGGTGAAAGTGCCGGTCAACTCGCCGATCTGGCCGTCACTGCCCCAGACAAAATGGAAAAGGCCATGTTGCTGGCCAGCGACGAGGCAGCGCTGTGTTTGCTGGTACGCACCGCAGTGCTATGGCTCGAAGCATTGCCACCTTCGCAACTTGCCGGGTCCTCGGCTGAAGCCGTTTCCAAGGTCGTGGTCGGCTTGGTCACCGACTTGTTAATTGGCTTGGTGCTGAGTGTCGTTGGGGTAGGCATTGCCTGGCTGACGGTGCGCCTGGCCAAGTACGGCGCGCAGATTTTTCAGGCCGCAATGGGCTTCGTGAAGTCGATGGTCGCGATCATCAACAACTTCATGGAGTACGTCGACCGCTATAAAAAAGTCGCCGCGCGCGGTGTTGCAGCGGGACTGAAAAAGGGTCGCATGCAATTGCGCTGGAATGGCCGCAAGAACACCACACTGAAAAAGGACGAACACCACGACGACGTCCCGGATCAGGCGAAAAACCCCAACGGCGATAGCGCCGATTCAGCGGATAAAACCGCGACCAACAAATGCCCGGTGTCGATGGTCACCGGCGAAGAACTGCTGACCCTCACCGACGGTTCGCTGGACGGGCTCCTGCCGTTCGACTTCACCCGGCTCTATCGCACCAGCGCCGCCGAGATCGATTGCGGGCTGGGTTTTGGCTGGAGCCATTCGCTCGCCCATCGGCTGGAAATCGATGGCGACACCGTCATCTGGATCGACCACGAAAACCGTCGCACGACGTTCCCGCTGCCATCTATTGAGCGCCCGGCGATCCACAACAGCCTGTCACGCGCGGCGATTTATCTCGGCGAGGATCCCGAGGAACTGATCCTCGCCCAGGCCGGCGACGACACGCGTTTTTATCACTTTCACAACGGTCGGCTGACGGCGATCAGCGACGCCTATAACAACCGCTTGCGTATCACCCGCGACCGTCAGCAGCGCATTCAACGCCTCGACAACGGCGCCGGTCGCGCCTTGTTGTTGCGCTATGACCGCGCCCATCTGATCGCCGTCGACTATCAGGTGTTTGTCCCGGCGCAGACCCTCGACGAGGCCTGGCACACTGAGCAGACGCTGGTCAGCTACCACTACGACGAATGCTCGCAACTGATCGAAGCGAGCAACGCCGCCGGGGAAAGCGAGCGTTACGACTATGACGACCGGCACGTCATCCTGCAGCGACAACTGGCCGGTGGGGCGAGTTTCTTCTGGGCGTGGGAACGGTCCGGCAAGGCGGCGCGCTGCGTGCGGCACTGGGCGTCGTTTGCGCAGATGGATGCGTGCTATGTCTGGGACGACCAGGGCAGCGTCACGGTTCATAACGTCGATGGCAGCCAAGAGGTTTACCTTCACGACGAGCGGGCGCGGCTGGTGCGTAAGGTCGGACTGGACGGTGGCGAAGAGCTCAAGGCCTACGACGAACAGGGTCGCTTGGTGGCCGAGCAGGATCCGCTCGGCGCCGTCACCGAATACCGTTACGACGAAGTCGGACGGTTGGTGGCGCTGATTCCACCGGAAGACGAGCCCACATCCTACGAATACCGCAACGGCTTCCTGCATGCGCGCTATCGCGGCAAAGCGGTGTGGAAATATCAGCGCAATGCTCAGGGGGATGTCACCGAAGCCACCGATCCCAATGGTCAGGTCACCCACTATCACTACGACGCTCAGGGGCGTTTGCTGTCGATCCGCTACCCGGACACCAGCCGGCATGTGTTCGTCTGGAATGTCTTGGGGCAGTTGCTTGAGGAAACACTGCCGGACGGTGGGCAGCGAAAGTTTTCCTACGATGCGCTGGGTCGGCAGATTACCCGTCAGGACGAACACGGTGCCGTCACCCAGTACCAATGGGACGCCATCGGCCGACTGATCCAGACGACTTTGCCTACCGGCGCCAGCCGCGCCTTCAGTTACAACGCCTACGGCCAGATCACCGCCGAACGCGATGAACTGGGCCACGTCACCCGCTACGAATACGCCGACGATCTGCACCTGGTCAGCCGCCGCATCAACCCCGACGGCACGCAGCTCCAGTGCCGCCACGACAATGCGCAGCTGCTGCTCACGGAAATCGAAAACGAATCCGGCGAACACTATCGGCTGGACTACACGCCCAACGGCCTGATCCGACAGGAAACCGGCTTCGACGGCCGCCGTACCGCTTATAGCTACGACCTCAGCGGCCACCTGCTGGAGAAAACCGAGTTCGGCGACGACGGCTCGCAGCTGATCACGGCTTATCAGCGGGACTCGGTTGGGCGGTTGCTGACCAAGACCCTGCCCGACGGCATCCAGGTCGAGTACCGCTACGACTCGCTGGGTCGATTGACCAGCGTCGACGATGGTCACGACCATCCGCTGGAATTCGAGTACGACCAGCAGGACCGCCTGGTCACCGAACATCAGGGTTGGGGCACCTTGCGTTATGGCTATGACGCTTGCGGCCAGCTCAAGCGCCTGCGCCTGCCGGACGGCAGCAAACTCGACTACCACCACGCCAAGGGCGGCGCGCTGACCGCGATCGACCTCAATGGCACACGCCTCACCACCCACCAATTCGCCTTCGGCCGCGAACAGCAACGCCAACAAGGTCAGCTCACCAGCCAATACCACTACGACGAACAAGGCCGGTTGCAAGCCCACGCCATCAACCAGCAATCCAGTCCGCTGTACATGCGCCATTACGGGTATGCGGTCAACGGCAACCTGGCAACCATCGCCGACAGCCGTCATGGCCAACGCAGCTATTACTACGACGCACTCAACCGCCTGACCCGCGTGCGCCACACCCGCGACGACCCAGCGGAAACCTTCGCCCACGACCCGGCCGGCAACCTGCTTATGCAGGATCGACCCGGCCCCGCGAAGGTGCTGGGTAATCGTCTGCTCATGCAAGGCGACCGTCATTATGACTACGACGCCTTCGGCAACCTGATCCGCGAACGCCGCGGCACCGGGCAAAAACTCGTCACCGAATACCGTTACGACTGCCAGCACCGGCTGATCGGCGTCACCACGCCGGACGGTCGTTGCTCAAGCTACCGCTACGACGCCTTCGGCCGGCGCATCGCCAAAACCGTCGACGGCCACACCACCGAGTTCTTCTGGCAAGGCGATAACCTCATCGCCGAAAGCAGCCGCGCACACTACCGCAGCTACGTCTACGAACCCGGCAGCTTCCGCCCGCTGGCCATGCTCGACGGCAAAGGCCCGCGCAAGGCCTGCCCGTTTTACTACCAGCTCGACCACCTCGGCACGCCGCAGGAACTGACCGATTACAGCGGCGAGATTGTCTGGTCGGCGAAGTACAACGCCTACGGCAAGGTGACGCATCTGGCGTTCGGCGGAGTAGAGCAGCTCGATCAGCCGCTACGTTTTCAAGGGCAGTACTTCGACGCCGAGAGCGGCCTGCACTACAACCGGCATCGCTACTACAATCCGGATATTGGACGGTACCTGACGCCGGACCCGATCAAGTTGGCGGGTGGACTGAACCAGTATCAATACACGCCGAATCCGACGGGGTGGGTTGATCCGTTGGGGTTGGCATGTCTACCTTGCCCCGGCGATCCAGAGGGGCCGTTCAGCGAAATTGTTCCGGGTGGTGGTTTGGCTGCGCACGAGGCTCAGGGAGGGCATCTTATTGCGAAACATATTGATCGGGCCGAGGCGCAGTTGCGAGACAGGCTCAAGGCGGAGCCAAATATACCAATCGCGTCGACATTTCCTAATCGAACTTCCGCAGAGGCTATAGTTTCAAGTGTTATGGGTAAAAACAAAAAATTAATTGATGAATTTATGAAAGGGAAGGCACGCAAACTCGTTATTACAGAACCAATGTCGGCACCGGTAGGTGTTGGGGTTGTTCGTAACAGTGGAAAGCTTGAACCTTTATCCGTCATAAAATTAATACTTCAGAGAACGACAAGTTCGCCGGCTGGCTACATTATATTGACGGGGTATGCAAGTGATCGATGATTCGTTTTCGCAGCTTTACCAGTTCTTGGGGGCCTATTTTAATGAGGACTGGATGTGTGAGTCCGACATTGCTGATGATGTTGTTAGGTCTTTCCTGTCTGACTCAACGGTCGAGACAGTTTTAGGGGTGAAAAGTGAACTTGCTGCTCTGCTCGAAATGCATATGCCTGAGCTTGAGCTGAGAGAGTTTCTGCTTAAAAGCATGGGCTGTTGTTACTGCTACTGGCACGAATGGGAGTCAGGAGAAGTATGGTTGAATCATGTTGTTGATATTCTTGACGAGTGAGGGATCTTTAATTTATAGATCATCGTTTGATTAAATCGATAGGCATGAACATGAAATATACTGAGTTGCACGATTTTTTGGTGCGTATTTTCATCAGGATTGGACGGTAGAACACGATACGGCTGAGCAAGTGATTGATGCTTTTTTAGCTGACTCCGATCCTGAAAATCTAATGGTGGTCCGGCAAGAGCTCAATGTACTGCTTGATCAGCGGAAAAATGAGTTTGTGTTGCGGGAGTACTTGTTGAAAGAGCTGAGCTGTTATTACTGCTATTGGACTGTGTGGGAATCAGGCGAGCTTTGGTTGCGCCATATCGCTGACAGACTGACTAGTCGACTTGATCATCCTTGATGGCAAATGGGTGCGAAATTTCTGGGCAAGGTCGTCGGAAGTTTCCTTCAAAACGTATCGGTTTCCATGAACTGGTGCGAGGTGAGATCCATGGATAGTCTTTGGCTGTCGCTGCATATGCAGTGGCAGGGTGTAGGAACCCTTGGAGATTTACCGCGCATCAGCGCTGTCGTTTGATTGCGGCACTTAATTTGTGTCCGTAACATCGTTCGCGGCGGCTGTACGCGGGACACGCTTCGGCGTGGCTGAGTTTTGGTGGATCTCCTCAGTTTCCTACTCTCGCGTACGGCTGCCACCCAAGCCCGTAGGAAAGGCCGGTGGTAGCCTAAATTTATCCGCCAAAGGTCCCAAAAAATGAAAACACTGACCCCAGATCCACCCTACGAAAAAATAACCCCTCATCCCGAAAACCGCTTCATGGCGTTGACCAGCAACTGCACCGACATGCCCACGCTGTTCGTCGATACCCACGCGCCGCTCGATGTTTTGTATGACGCTGCCAACTATCGAATTCGTGCAGTCACCCAGGTGCTTGAGAACATGTCGATGCGCGGTTCGGTCGAGTGCGAATCCTTCATTTTCAGTGACTTTGCCTTGCTCTGTGCCATTCCATTGCGCGATGGGTGTGATGTGCTGGATGTGATTGGGCGGCGGTTGCGGGCTCGGCCTTCGGAGTAACGCCGCAGAATGATCGTTCCCATGCTCTGCGTGGGAATGCAGCCCGTGACGCTCTGCGTCACATCGGTGTCTGGCTCGACAGCGGCGGTGTGGCTGGAACGCGGAGCGTCCCTTGAGGCATTCCCACGCGGAGCGTAGGAACGATCGCCGTGTAGAGTTGGCGGCATCAGGATTGTCCACTCAGCCGCGAACCCCTGACGTCCAGCCCCGTACAAGGTAAACTTCCCGGCCTTCGCAGGAGCAATCATGAATTATCGTCACGCCTTCCATGCCGGCAATCACGCCGATGTGTTCAAACACCTGACTTTGACCCGCCTCATCGCCTTGATGTCGCGCAAGGAGCAGCCGTTTGCCTATCTCGACACTCACGCCGGTATTGGTCTGTATGACCTGCAGGGCGATCAGGCCAGTCGTACCGGTGAGTACCTGGAAGGGATCGCGCGGTTGTGGGATCAGCCGGATCAGCCGGCGCTGACTGCCGATTACATGAAGGTGCTGCACGACATGAACCCGGATGGCCAGTTGCGCTATTACCCGGGGTCGCCGGAGTTGGCGCGGCGGCTGACGCGGCCGCAGGATCGGCTGATGCTCAACGAGAAGCACCCAGAAGATGGCTTGCTGCTCAAGGACAACATGGCCGGTGATCGTCGGGTGAAGGTTCACCTGGGCGAAGGTTGGCATGTGCCGCGCGCAATGTTGCCGGTGCAGGAGAAGCGGGCGGTGATGTTGATCGATCCGCCGTTCGAGCAGCTCGATGAGATGCAGCGCTGTGCGGCGTCGTTGAAAGAGGCGATTGGCCGGATGCGTCAGACGGTGGCGGCGATCTGGTATCCGGTGAAGGATCAGCGCATGTTACGTCGTTTCTATCAGGACCTGGCCGGCACGGGCGCGCCGAAGTTGTTGCGCGTGGAGTTGTTGGTGCATCCGTTGGATACGCCCAATAGCCTGAATGGTTCGGGATTGGCGATTGCTAATCCGCCATGGGGGCTGGAAGAGGAATTGCGTGAGTTGCTGCCGTGGTTGTCCAAGAAGTTGGGGCAGACCCAGGGTGGGTGGCAGATGGATTGGTTGATTGCTGAGAGTTGATAATTGCATTAGTGGTGTCTGATCCGACGCCATCGCGGGCAAGCCCGCTCCCACAGGGATTTATGTCGATCACAACATAGTGGTCAGACACATCACCTTGTGGGAGCGGGCTTGCCCGCGATGCTTTCAGGGCCCGAAAATCAGATTGGGCAAGTCACGCCCGTACCACCAATCCCGCAATACCCTTCAGGGTTTTTCGCCAGGTACTGCTGGTGATACGCCTCGGCGAAGTAGAACGTCGGGGCTTCTTCGATTTCGGTGGTGATGGTGCCTTTGCCAGCCTTGGTCAACTCGGCCTGGAATACTTGCTCGCTGTGCTTGGCCGCAGCCAGTTGTGTCGGGTTGGTGGCGTAGATCACCGAGCGGTACTGGGTGCCGATGTCATTGCCCTGGCGCATGCCCTGGGTCGGGTTGTGCAGTTCCCAGAACATCTTCAACAGCTCTTCGTAGCTGACTTTTGCCGGCTCGTAGACCACCAGAACCACTTCGCTGTGGCCGGTCAGGCCCGAGCAGACTTCTTCATACGTCGGGTTCGGCGTAAAGCCGCCAGCGTAGCCCACCGCCGTACTGACCACGCCTTCGCGCTGCCAGAACTTGCGCTCCGCGCCCCAGAAGCAGCCCAGGCCGAAGATCGCGAAATCCACGTCCATCGCGAAAGGGCCCAGCAGCGGCGCGTCGTGGACGAAGTGTTTTTCCGGCACGGTCATTGGGGTTTCGCGGCCAGGCAGAGCTTGTTCTTTAGTCGGGAGCACGTTTTTGTTCACCAGAATTTCCGAGCGCAGAACCATGATCAGTCCTCTCAGTTTGGTTGAGATGTAAATACACAGACCGCCAGTGTGCCGAATGATGCCAAGTTAATCACTACCTCTGTGGGAGCGAGCTTGCTCGCGATGGCGGTGTATCAGTGACAAAAATGCTGACTAGCACTCCGCTATCGCGAGCAAGCTCGCTCCCACAGGATTTGTGTTTTGGCTGAAAAGTAATCGGATCAGTGTGCTGTCAGGCGATTGGGCCGCGCGGGTAGCGTTTGAGCTTTTCGATCAGCTCGGCCCCCGGGATCGGTCGGTCGAACAGGTAGCCCTGGCCGACATCGCAGCGGTGGCGGCGCAGGAAGGCGAGCTGTTCGGCCGTCTCGATGCCTTCAGCCACGACCTTGAGTTTCAGGTTGTGGGCCATGGCGATTACCGCGGAGGTGATTTCCATGTCGTCCTGGTTGTCCGGGATTTCGTGGATGAAGCTTCGATCGATCTTGATGATGTCGATCGGGAATTTCTTCAAGTAACTGAGCGACGAGTAACCGGTGCCGAAGTCGTCCATCGCCAGGGTCAGGCCCAGACGTTTGAGCTGATCGAGCTGCAAGTGGGTGTCTTCGGTGGCTTCCAGCAGCAGGCCTTCGGTCAGTTCCAGCTCCAGCAGGTTCGCCGGCAGCTCTTCTTCCTTGAGGATATTGGCGATGGACGCCACCAGGTCCGGGTCGGAGAACTGTTTGGGCGACAGGTTGATCGCCACTTGCAGATTGCCGAGGCCGGCGGCAGTCAGTTCTTTGCTCATGCGGCAGGCTTGGCGGGCGATCCATTTGCCGATCGGGATGATCAGCCCGGTTTCTTCGGCGACGCTGATGAACTGGTCCGGGCGGATCATGCCTTTTTCCGGATGGTTCCAGCGCAGCAACGCTTCCATGCCCAGCAAGCGACCGCTGCGCAGGCACAGTTTGGGCTGGTAGAACACGTCCAGCTCGTTCTGCGTCAGGGCGCGGCGCAGGTTGTTCTCGACGAACAGTTTGTAGCTGGCCTCGGCATTCAGCGCTTCGGTGAACACCTGCACCTGGTGTTTGCCATTGGCCTTGGCCTTATGCAGTGCCAGGCCGGCGTTGCGCATCAGCGTCTGTGGATCACGACCATGGAGCGGCGCGCAGGCCAGGCCCACGGAGCCGGTGACGCTGATCAACTGGTTGTCGACGAACATCGGTTTGTCGAGGGTTGCCAGCAATTGGTTGGCGACCTGCTGGCCAGTCGAGAGGTCAGTGTCGTCCAGCAGCACCGCGAATTCGTTACTGGCGAAGCGCGCCAGACTGCCACTCGGGCTCAGGCTGTTGCGCAAGCGTCGCGCCAGGCTGATCAGCAGTTTGTCGCCGGTCTGGTGGCCGAGGCTGTCGTTGATGCGCTTGAAGTTGTCGATGTCCACTAGCAGCAGGCTGATCGGCGAATCGCTGTCTCGGGCGAAGCGTTCGTCGAGGTTGCGGATGAACGCCGGGCGGTTGCCGAGATTGGTCAGGTTGTCGGTGTAGGCCAGGCGCTCGATACGCTGCTGGGCGAGCTTGGTCTGGGTAATGTCTTCGTAGATGCCGATGTAGTGCGTCAGCTCACGGTTGTCGCCATAAACCTTGGAAATCGACAACTGGCCCCAGTAGGGTTCGAGGTTTTTGCGCCGGCTCTTGAACTCGCCCTGCCAACTATTGCTTTTGGCCAGTGCCGACGGCGCGTCGAACAGCAATTCGCTGAGGTTTTCCAGCGCCGGCAGTTCCGACAGCCGCTGGCCGTGGACTTCTTCGGTGGTGTACTGGGTGATCGCGGTAAAGCTTGGATTAACGTACTCCACCACGCCGTCGCAATTGACCAGCAGAAAGGCGTTGGCGCTTTGCTCTACCGCGCGCTGGAACAAGTGCAGGGCGCTGGTGGCGGTGCGGCGGTTGTGGTTGTTGATGACCTGCGCGAACTGATCCGCCAGCTCGCCGGCAAAGGCGATTTCGTCCGACTGCCAGGCGCGGGTGGCACCGATCTGTTCCAGACAGAGCACGCCGACCACTTGGCCATCGACGCGGATGCTGGCGTCGAGCATGGCGTTGACGTCGCGTGGGCGCAGGCTCTCGGCTATTTCCCGGGTGCGCGGGTCGCGCATGGCGTTCTGGGCATCGATAGCGCGCCCGGTGTGCAAGGCGTCGAGGTAATCGGGATAACCACTGGCGTCGATCGTCTCCGGCAGTTGGTGGTCTCGGGTGGCGCGGTGATAGGCCGAGATCGGCGTCAGTAGCGAGCCGTCGAGGTGCCACAGGCTGGCGCAGTCGACTTCGTAGATGTCGCAGGCGCTGCGGGTGATCAGCTCGGCGGCTTCTTGCAAGGAATTGTTGGTGCTGTAGCGCTGGCGGGTCAGCAGCAGGATCAGGTCTTGCTGGGCGCGTACCCGGTCCAGGTGCTGCAGTTGTTCCTGCTGGGCGCGTTGATTGAGTTCCAGGGCGATTTGCAGGCGTGAGTTCTGGGTTTCCAGATCCAGCGCGGGCAGCAGCGGTTCGCTGTTGAACAGACCGTCCACCACCATGAGGTAGCCGCGCAGCAGGTGCCGATTGTGTTGTTTGTAAGCTTCGCCCAGCTCCAGCAGGCTCAGTACCCCGGCCGCGGTGTGCAAGGTGTAGCGAATCAGGTAATGCGGGCTATTGGTGAGTTGCTGCTGGATCGTGTCGTGCAGTTGATAGCGCGCTTCGGGCTCCATCAGGCTGGCATAGGGCGAACCAACCAGAGCGCAGAGCTCCACTGCCGGCAGGCCAAACTGTCGTTCGCAATTGGGGTCGAGAAACAGAAGCGCCCAGCTCGGTTCATTCAGCCGTTCGAAACGCAGCATGCCGAGCCGCGAGGGCACAGGCAACTGCGTCACTACCTCGGCCACCATACGGCTGGCGGCATCGGGTTGGCTCTTCATATGGAGGGAAACTCGCTTCGAATATGCTGATCGCGCCGGGCTCTCGCCCTCTTTTTTGTTGTCTGCGGCAAAGGTTGCATCATTGCGACACCGACTGACAAGAGACATGAAGGCCAAGTGCTATAAGAATATGTCGGCAGGGGCGAAGATTTCTCCAGCGAGGGGCCGAAAAGTAATGCAATGAGTCAGAAAATTGCAGCCTTCGGCCGCTCCTGGAAGGCTGCGATCTTTTCCAGGATCAACGCAGTTTTATGGATATCGACTGCAGTTGCTTGCCATCCCGATCGTGATAATTGACCAGAACCTGCTCGGCATCGACGACCAGGTGGGCGAAGTTGTCCTGACTGATCACTTGACTGGTCAGCTCATGCCGATAGTCTCCCGCGGCTGTTCGGGCCAGCGCTTGGTCGAGAATAAAAGTCGATGCCTTGGCGTACGGCAACAGTTTGCTGTTGCACAGCGGTGAAGACACGATGGTATGAACTTCGAAATCCGGATTTTCGCTGTGGGTCAGGCGGCTGGTCAGCGAACCGTGAACATCGCCGGAAATGAACAAGACGTTCTTGATGCCGCGCGTCCGAATCGTCTCCAGTAATCGTAGTCGTTGTTCCGGGAAGGCTTTCCAGGCGTCATCGCCGTTAAGTTTGCGGTCGGGGTAGAACATGACACTGGTGACCACGAACTTGACCCGGGCCGGGCTGTTGATCAGCCATTTGAGCAGCGCCTGTTCCTGCTCTTCATCAAGGATGCGTCGGTCGCTGGCCGACAGATTGCGCCGGGTTCGGCTGTCGGTGATAAACCATTCGATATCGCCCTCGGTGAATTGATACCAATAGTGCGGCAGCAGCGCTCTGTTTACTTGCCCATTGGTAAGCAGTTCATGTACGGGGCTGTGGCTGACTTGATAGAGCTCATACGCTGCCATGGCGTTTCTGTATAAGTGAATATCCGTCTTACTTGCATTGGCGGGCCAGTTGTCTTCAATTTCATGGTCGTCGAGGATCATGTAAGTCGGCACGCCGGACATTAACTTCGAGATATGAGGTTGCGAAAAAGCCGTGCGGTATTTGCTGAGGATGTCCTTGTATTCCCGGTCGGGGGCCACGAGGTTCAAATCATCGACGTAGATTTGATCGCCGGTCATCAGCATGGCGCTGATGGGGGGCTCGGCGCGTCCCGCCAGGCTGGTGATCGAGGCAAAGATCCGATCACCCAAATGCGGGGCCGATGCAATGCCAGCGGTCATTCGCAGGTAACGACATGAGCCGATGACATAAGCCCGTGGACGTTTGGTTTTGCTGGACTGCGTGCGAAAGCGATAGATATCTCGAGGCCATTGCAGCGGCAGTTCCTGAATCGTCTCCACGGTATGCACCGGGCTCATGGGGCTGAACCAGCCTGCCTGATATTCATAGGCGGTATCGGCGGCGAGATCATTGAGTGCAATCACATCGGACATGTCGCGCAAAATGCTCAGTTTCGCAAATATGCCTTTGGACCAATGTTCTTCACCGGCACGCCGATAACGGATGCCCGCAAATACCAAGGCGTTACTCTGTAATTCACCGCGCAATAAAATGCGCGCGTGGTTAGTTGTTGTATGGCCAATAATCGGGCCGACAGTCGGTTTGAACATGTTCGAATCCATTCGAAGTAATGCTAACTAAGCAGATTAAGTTGTGGAAGTTTCTATTGGAAACTCTCCGAACTAAGACTAGTTATTGGCTCGCAAAAAATATCGGGCGGAAGTGGACTCGAGTTGTAGGCGGCGTAAGCCATGAATGTAGGAATAGAACTTGGAGGAGGGCGCAATGCCAGTTAGTTCAGCCGTAGTGCGATCTGTAGCAGCTGCCGAGCTTGCGAGGCTGCGTTCGGCTGCGTAGCAGTCGTCAAACCGGAACTTGCGGTGCATCAGGCAAACCGCGTCAGTCGGACTCACGACTGCTGCGCAGCCGAACGCAGCCTCGCAGGCTCGACAGCTGCTACAGGCGAACGCAGCCTCGGGCATCAGGCAGAGGGCTTTCTTCAGGGCAAAAAAAGCCCCGCCAAATTGGCGGGGTTGAGGTACGAGCGTGGCGCTCGGAAAACGTGGAACGCGACGGGCCCTCCGGTGAAGGAGGGCCGGTCGGTATTACAGCAGGATGGTGCGGATGTCCGCCAGCAGGTCGCTCAGACGCTTGGTAAAGCGTGCAGCAGCGGCGCCGTTGATCACACGGTGATCATAGGACAGCGACAGCGGCAGCATCAGTTTCGGCTGGAAGGCTTTGCCGTCCCAGACTGGCTGAATGGTTGCCTTGGAAACACCGAGGATCGCCACTTCCGGCGCGTTGACGATCGGCGTGAAGCCGGTGCCGCCAATGTGGCCGAGGCTGGAAATGGTGAAGCAGGCGCCTTGCATGTCGTCAGCGGTGAGCTTTTTGTCGCGGGCCTTGGCTGCCAGCGCAGCGGCTTCGGCTGCCAGTTGCAACAGGCTCTTCTGGTCGACGTTCTTGATGACCGGTACCAGCAGGCCTTCAGGGGTGTCGACGGCGAAGCCGATGTTCACGTACTTCTTGCGGATGATCGCCTTGCCGCTAGGTGCCAGCGAACTGTTGAAGTCCGGCAGTTCCTTGAGCAGGTGTGCGCAGGATTTGAGCAGCAGCGGCAGGATGGTCAGCTTGACGCCAGCCTTCTCTGCAACGGCTTTCTGAGCGTTACGGAACGCTTCCAGGTCGGTGATATCAGCCGAATCGAACTGAGTCACGTGTGGAATGTTCAGCCAGCTGCGATGCAGGCTCGACGCGCCGATTTGCATCAGGCGAGTCATTGGCACTTCTTCGGTTTCGCCGAAACGGCTGAAGTCCACGACCGGAATCGGCGGAATACCCGCGCCGCCGGTTGCGCCGCCAGCGGCCGGTGCTTCCTTGGCCTTCTGCATCATGGCTTTGACGTAAACCTGCACGTCTTCTTTCAGCACACGACCGTGCGGGCCGCTTGGGCTGACCGCGTTCAGCTCGACGCCGAACTCACGGGCCAGTTGACGCACGGCAGGGCCGGCGTGAACCTTGGCGCCAGGCTTGGCCGGGGCAGCCGCAGGTGCGGAAGGTGCCGGAGCAGCAGGTGCTGCGGCGGCTGGAGCAGGACCAGCAGGTGCCGCAGCGGCTGGAGCCGGAGCTGCAGCAGGTGCCGCGCCTTTGACTTTCAGCTTCAGGATCAGGTCGCCGGTACCGACTTCGTCATCCAGCTTGATGGAAACGCTTTCCACCACGCCAGCGGCAGGCGATGGAATTTCCATGCTCGCCTTGTCGGATTCCAGAGTGATCAGCGACTGGTCGGCGACGACGGTGTCGCCAGCCTTGACCAGCACTTCGATGATCTTGGCCTTGCCCGCCGAACCGATGTCCGGGACGTGAATGTCCTGAACCGTGTCGGCAACCGGAGCCGCCGGAGCCGCAGCGGCTGGCGCTGGAGCAGCGGCAGCAGGCGCGGCAGCCTGGGCTGACGCGGCCGCGGCCGGTGCCGCAGCACCCGCCACTTCCAGGTCCAGAATCAGGTCGCCGGTGCCGACTTCGTCGTTGAGCTTGACGTTGATGGCCTTGACCACGCCAGCGGCAGGCGACGGGATTTCCATGCTCGCCTTGTCGGACTCCAGGGTGATCAGCGACTGATCAGCCGCGACGGTGTCGCCGACCTTGACCTGAATCTCGATGATCTGGGCCTTGCCCGACGAACCGATGTCCGGCACATGCACTTGCTGAACGCTGGCAGCAGCAGGCGCGGCGGCTGGAGCAGCCGGCGCTTTCGCGGCAGCAGGCGCAGCTTCAGCCTTGGCAGCCGGCGTAGCGGCAGCCGCAGGCGCCGCAGCAGCGGCACCTTCGACTTCCAGCTCCAGCAACTCGTCGCCTTCTTTCAGGCGATCGCCCAGCTTCACTTTCAGGCTCTTGATGATACCGGCTTTCGGCGCAGGCACTTCCATGCTCGCCTTGTCCGACTCAAGTGTCAGGATGCTCTGGTCGGCTTCGATACGGTCGCCGACCTTCACAAACAGTTCAATTACTTCACCTTCACCGCTGCCGATGTCAGGTACGCGAATGAGTTCGCTCACAGAGTGTCTCCTCAGCAGTCCAGTGGGTTGCGTTTTTCCGGGTTGATACCGAACTTGGCGATGGCTTCAGACACCACCTTGGGTTCGATATCGCCACGGTCAGCCAAAGCTTCCAGGGCTGCCAACACCACGAAATGACGGTCGACTTCGAAGAAGTGACGCAGCTTCTTGCGGCTGTCACTGCGGCCGAAACCATCGGTGCCCAGGACTTTGAATTCCTTGGACGGGACCCACTGACGAATTTGCTCAGCGAACAGCTTCATGTAGTCGGTAGACGCGATGACCGGACCTTTACGGCCGTTCAGGCACTCTTCGACGTAACTCAGTTCAGGCTTCTGGCCCGGGTGCAGACGGTTGCTGCGCTCGACGGCCAGGCCATCGCGACGCAGTTCGTTGAAGCTGGTAACGCTCCACACGTCAGCGCCGACGTTGAACTGTTCACGCAGGATCTTCGCCGCTTCACGGACTTCACGCAGGATGGTGCCGGAGCCCATCAGCTGAACGTGGTGCGCCGCTTCGCGGGTGTCTTCCTCGAGCAGGTACATGCCCTTGATGATGCCTTCCTCGACACCGGCCGGCATGGCGGGTTGCTGGTAGGACTCGTTCATCACGGTGATGTAGTAGAAAACGTCCTGTTGCTCTTCGGTCATCTTCTTCATGCCGTCCTGGATGATCACCGCCAGCTCATAGCCGTAGGTTGGATCAAAGGTGCGGCAGTTCGGGATGGTGGCAGCCAGGATGTGGCTGTGACCGTCTTCGTGTTGCAGGCCTTCGCCGTTCAGCGTGGTTCTGCCTGCGGTACCGCCGATCAGGAAGCCACGGGTGCGGCTGTCGCCAGCGGCCCAGGCCAGGTCGCCGATACGCTGGAAGCCGAACATCGAGTAGAAGATGTAGAACGGCAGCATTGGCTGGTTGTGGCTGGAGTACGAAGTACCGGCAGCGATGAAGGAGCTCATGGCGCCCGCTTCGTTGATGCCTTCTTCGAGGATCTGGCCCTTCTTGTCTTCTTTGTAGAACATCACCTGGTCTTTATCGACTGGCTCGTAGAGCTGGCCAACGGACGAGTAGATGCCCAACTGACGGAACATGCCTTCCATACCGAAGGTACGGGCTTCGTCCGGGATGATCGGGACAATGCGCGAACCGATTTCCTTGTCCTTGACCAGCTGCGCGAGGATCCGCACGAAGGCCATGGTGGTGGAAATTTCACGGTCGCCCGAGCCGTCCAGGATTGCCTTGAGGGTATCGAGCGGTGGCGTCGGGATGTCGAAGCTTTTGGCACGACGCTGTGGCACGAAACCGCCCAGTGCAGTGCGGCGCTCGCTCAGGTAACGGGCTTCAGCGCTGTTAGGTTCCGGTTTGAAGAACGGCAGGTTTTCCAGCTCTTCGTCTTTGACCGGAATGTCGAAGCGGTCACGGAACAACTTCAGGCTGTCGACATCGACTTTCTTGGTGTTGTGCGCGGTGTTTTTCGCTTCGCCGGCACCGGTGCCATAACCTTTGATGGTTTTGGCCAGGATGACGGTCGGTTGCTCTTTGTGGTTGACCGCTTCGTGGTACGCCGCGTAGACCTTGTACGGGTCGTGGCCGCCACGGTTGAGTTTCCAGATCTCGTCGTCGGACAGATCAGCAACCATCGCCTTGAGTTCAGGCGTGTTGAAGAAGTGTTCACGCACGAATGCGCCGTCTTTGGCTTTGTAGTTCTGGTACTCGCCGTCGATGACTTCGTCCATGCGGCGTTGCAGGATGCCGTCGACGTCTTTGGCCAGCAGTGGGTCCCAGAAACGGCCCCAGATGACTTTGGTCACGTTCCAGTGAGCACCGCGGAACACGCCTTCGAGTTCCTGGATGATCTTGCCGTTGCCGCGAACCGGGCCATCAAGGCGCTGCAGGTTGCAGTTAATGACGAAGATCAGGTTGTCCAGTTTCTCGCGGCCAGCCAGTGAGATGGCACCCAGGGATTCCGGCTCGTCGCACTCGCCGTCGCCCAGGAAACACCAGACTTTTTGCTTGCCTTCGGGGATGAAGCCACGGGCTTCCAGGTACTTCATGAAGCGTGCCTGGTAGATCGCCTGGATCGGGCCCAGACCCATGGATACCGTCGGGAACTGCCAGAAATCAGGCATCAGCCATGGGTGCGGATAGGACGACAGGCCCTGACCGTCCACTTCCTGGCGGAAGTTGTTCATCTGGTCTTCGGTGATGCGGCCTTCCATGAACGCGCGGGCGTAAACGCCTGGCGAGGTGTGGCCCTGGAAGTAGATCAGGTCGCCGCCGTGTTCGTCGGTCGGGGCCTGGAAGAAGTAGTTGAAGCCGATGTCATACAGGGTCGCACTGGAAGCGAAGCTGGAGATGTGACCACCCAGGTCAGAATCTTTCAGGTTCGTACGCATTACCATGGCCATCGCGTTCCAGCGCACCAACGAGCGAATGCGGCGTTCCATGAACAGGTCGCCAGGCATGCGTGCTTCGTGGGTAACGGGAATCGTGTTGCGGTAAGGCGTGGTGATGGCGTAAGGGAGCTGCGAGCCGCTACGGGTCGCGAGTTCACCCATACGGGTCATCAGATAGTGAGCACGGTCTTCGCCTTCTTTGTCGAGAACCGATTCCAGGGCGTCCAGCCATTCCTGGGTTTCGACGGGATCGAGGTCTTGCATGGCTTGCTCCAGGGCGGAAAGGCTTCCAGAATCGGTTGCCTGAGTTTGCGACTGGCCTTGTGGGCAGACGATATAAATTCTTGGATTGCCGAGAGGTATGTTCCGGCGGCGTGTAGTTTTACTACAAATCATCGGGCATTTCAGCCTTTCGAATGTATAGACGAGTAGTAAAACTACAGAAGATCGGCTTGTGGCCTCCGGCTGCGTTGTGAGAATAATCGTTAAGGTTGGTCTTTTGCCAACCAAAAAAGGTGAAGGCTTGATGATCGCTGCCAAAAATAAACAAATTCCAGCTATTTCTAACCTTTGTTCGACAGTCGGTCAGGTAGCGCATTTTCACGAATCACTACATGCAGCCCTCCGCACGCCGATCAAGGATAGACCATGAGCCTCCCTTCGCTTGCCGAACTGCCCGGCGTACTCCTGCCCTTTGTCACCCGTGCCGAGCAGTCGTTCCGTACGGCCGTCGCGGCGCTGGCCGATGATCATGGCCTGTCTGGCTGGACTCCTGAGCGCTGGGCGCAATTTGCCCGCGTCACCGCGGCCAGCGACTTTGTCATTGAACAGAGTGTGCGTGACCCTTTGATGTTGCTTGAGCTGGTGCAGTCCGGCGAACTGGACCGCGTCTTTGCGCCGGGCGAGTTGTGCGCACAAATTGCGACGGCGGTGAGCACTGCCGAAACCGACGACCAGCTTGGCCGCGCCCTGCGTCGCCAGCGCGCCCGTCAGCAAGTGCGGATCATCTGGCGCGACCTGACTCGCCAGGCCGATTTGATCCAGAGCTGTCGCGACCTCTCGGACATGGCCGATGCCAGCATCGATCAGGCCTATCAGTGGTTGTATCAGCGCCATTGCCAGCAGTTCGGCACGCCCACTGGCCGGCGCAGCGGCGAACCGCAGCAGATGGTCATCCTCGGCATGGGCAAGCTCGGCGCCGTGGAGCTGAATCTGTCATCAGACATCGACTTGATCTTCGCTTACCCCGAGGGCGGCGAAACCGTCGGCGTGAAGCGGTCGCTGGATAATCAGGGATTTTTCATTCGCCTCGGCCAGAGGCTGATCAAGGCCTTGGACCCGATGACCGTTGACGGTTTCGTGTTCCGCGTCGACATGCGCTTGCGGCCTTATGGCTCGTCCGGCGCACTGGTGCTGAGCTTCAATGCGTTGGAGCAGTATTATCAGGATCAGGGCCGCGACTGGGAACGCTACGCGATGATCAAGGCGCGTGTGGTGGCCGGCGATCAAGTGGCCGGCGCCCAATTGCTCGACATGCTGCGGCCGTTCGTTTACCGGCGTTACCTGGACTTCTCGGCCATCGAAGCGCTGCGCACCATGAAGCAGCTGATCCAGCAGGAAGTCCGGCGCAAGGGCATGGCCGACAACATCAAGCTCGGCTCGGGCGGCATTCGTGAAGTCGAATTTATCGCCCAGGCTTTCCAGCTGATTCACGGTGGCCGGGACCTTAGCCTGCAGCAGCGTCCTCTATTAAAAGTGCTGAGCACCCTCGAAGGTCAGGGTTACCTGCCGGCGGCGGTGGTGAGCGAGTTGCGCGAAGCCTACGAGTTTCTGCGTTACACCGAACACGCGATCCAGGCGATTGCCGACCGCCAGACCCAGATGCTGCCGGATGGCGAACAGGATCAGGCGCGCATTGCCTTTATGCTCGGGTTTGCCAACTGGACGGCGTTCCACGAACAGCTGATGTACTGGCGTGGCCGGGTGGCCTGGCACTTTGCTCAGGTGATCGCCGATCCCGATGAAGAGGACGGCGCCGAGAGCGAAGTGGTGGTCGGCGGCGAATGGCTGCCGTTGTGGGAAGAGGCGCAGGACGAGGAGGCCGCGTGCCGTCAGCTGGAAGAGGGTGGTTTTGCCGACGCTTCCAAGGCGTTGAAAGCCTTGGCCAGTCTGCGCGGCAGTCCGCAATTGCGCGCCATGCAGCGCTTGGGGCGTGAACGCCTCGATGCTTTTATTCCGCGTTTGCTGGCTCAGGCTGTAGAACATGCCAATCCCGATCTGGTGCTGGAGCGGGTGCTGCCACTGGTGGAAGCCGTGGCGCGTCGTTCCGCCTATCTGGTGTTGTTGACCGAGAACCCCGGCGCCCTGCGCCGCTTGCTGACGCTGTGCGCTGCGAGCCCGTGGATTGCCGAACAGATCACCCGCTTTCCGTTGTTGCTCGATGAATTGCTCAACGAAGGCCGGTTGTTCAAGCCACCGCTGGCGCCGGAATTGGCTGCCGAATTGCGTGAGCGTTTGACGCGGATTCCCGAAGACGACCTCGAACAACAAATGGAAGCTCTGCGGCATTTCAAGCTGGCGCACCGCTTGCGCGTCGCCGCCTCGGAAATCGCCGGCAGTCTGCCTTTGATGAAGGTCAGCGATTACCTGACCTGGCTCGCCGAAGCGATCCTCGAACAAGTGCTGGCCCTGGCCTGGCGCCAGACGGTAGCCAAGTACGGTACGCCGCTGCGCACCGACGGCACGTTGTGCGACCCTGGTTTCATCATTGTCGGTTACGGGAAAGTCGGCGGCCTGGAGCTGGGGCATAGTTCGGACCTGGATCTGGTGTTCATCCACGACGGCGATCCGCAGGCGGAAACCGACGGGCCGAAGCCTATCGATGGCGCACAGTTTTTTACCCGGCTCGGGCAGCGCATCATTCATTTGCTGACGGCGCAGACCAACTCCGGCCAGCTGTATGAAGTGGACATGCGCCTGCGGCCGTCCGGTGCTTCCGGTTTGCTGGTGAGTTCTTTGGGGGCGTTTGCCCGGTATCAGGAAAACGAAGCCTGGACCTGGGAACATCAGGCGCTGGTGCGGGCGCGGGTGCTGGTGGGCAGTCAGGACGTCGGTCAGGCCTTCGAGAAGGTTCGCGCGGCGGTATTGGCCAAGCCGAGGGTCCTGCCGACCTTGCGCCAGGAGGTCAGCGAGATGCGCGCCAAGATGCGCGATAATCTCGGCAGCAAGAGCACGGCGGCGGGTACGGCGGCAAATGCCTTCGAGGCCACGGCACCGTTCGATCTCAAGCAGGATGCCGGAGGTATCGTCGATATTGAATTTATGGTGCAATACGCGGCTCTGGCATGGTCTGAGGCGCATCCGTCATTGCTGCGCTATACCGACAATATCCGCATTCTGGAAGGGTTGGAGGAGGTCGGGCTGATGCCCGCCGAAGACGCCAGCCTGTTGCGTGAGGCCTATAAGGCCTACCGCTCCGCCGCTCACCGGGAGGCCTTGCAGAAGGATGCCGGCGTGATACCGGGCGACCAGTTCGTGGATGAACGACGGCAGGTAATGCGGATCTGGCGCGAGCTGGGGTTAAGCTGAAACCGGATATTTGCAACACCTGATACCCCCTGTGGGAGCGAGCCTGCTCGCGATGAGGCCGTCACATTCAACATTTATGCTGACTGTCAGGCCGCCATCGCGAGCAGGCTCGCTCCCACACTGGATCTGCGGTGTTTGGTAGATTGAACGCGCTAAGCTGCATCGCACTGGATGTGCACAAAATTGATCCGGCGAGCCCCAATCGGCTCGTCCAAATGACCTGACGGTTCACCCCGAAGGTGCTGGATTCTCGAGGCGGGGAGGCGTATGCCTCCCCGGCTCGTTTATGGAAACCACATGAAAATTCTGATCGTTGGGCCCAGTTGGGTCGGTGACATGGTGATGGCGCAGACACTTTTTCAGTGTCTCAAGCAGCGCCACCCGCAGTGCGAAATCGACGTGCTGGCCCCCGAGTGGAGCCGGCCGATTCTTGAGCGCATGCCCGAAGTACGTCAGGCCTTGAGCTTCCCGCTCGGCCACGGCGTGCTGGAACTGGCGACGCGTCGGCGCATCGGTAAATCCCTGGCCGGTCAGTACGACCAGGCCATCCTGCTGCCCAATTCCCTGAAGTCGGCGCTGGTACCGTTTTTTGCCGGTATCCCGAAACGTACCGGCTGGCGCGGCGAGTTCCGTTACGGCCTGCTCAATGACGTGCGTGCGCTCGACAAAGAACGTTACCCGCTGATGATCGAGCGCTTCATGGCCTTGGCCTTTGAGCCCGGCGTCGAGTTGCCGCAACCGTATCCACGGCCGAGCTTGCAGATCGACCCGGTAACTCGCGACGGCGCCCTGGCCAAGTTCGGTCTGGCCCTCGACCGTCCGGTGTTGGCGTTGTGCCCCGGCGCCGAGTTTGGCGAGTCCAAGCGCTGGCCGTCCGAGCACTATGCCAAGGTCGCCGAAGCGAAGATCCGTGAAGGCTGGCAGGTCTGGCTGTTCGGTTCGAAAAACGATCATGCAGTGGGCGAAGACATTCGCGCGCGGCTGATTCCCGGGCTGCGTGAAGAGTCGGTGAACCTCAGTGGCGACACGTCCCTGGCCGAGGCCATCGATCTGCTGTCCTGCGCTGACGCGGTAGTCTCTAACGACTCCGGCCTGATGCACGTGGCCGCCGCGCTGAACCGCCCATTGGTGGCGGTGTACGGCTCGACCTCGCCGGGTTTCACACCTCCGTTGGCCGAGCACGTCGAGATCGTGCGCCTGGGCATCGAATGCAGTCCATGCTTCGATCGCACCTGCCGTTTCGGTCATTACAATTGTTTGCGCCAGCTCATGCCGAAAGCGGTGAACGAAGCCTTGCAGCGGTTGCTGGGCACTGTGGTCGAGGTCAAATAGTTTGCGGGTACTGTTGATCAAGACTTCTTCGCTGGGCGACGTGATTCACGCGTTGCCAGCGTTGACCGACGCGGCGCGGGCGATCCCCGGCATCACGTTCGACTGGGTAGTGGAAGAAGGCTTTGCCGAGATTCCGACCTGGCACCCGGCCGTGGGCAAGGTGATTCCGGTGGCAATCCGTCGCTGGCGCAAGAACATCTGGCAGACCATCAAGAGTGGCGAGTGGAAGCGCTTCAAACAAAGCATTCGCGCGACCCAATATGACTTGGTGATCGATGCCCAGGGCCTGCTGAAAAGCGCCTTGCTGACTCGCTATGCCAAAGCCCCAGTGGCCGGGCTGGACAAGAACTCGGCCCGCGAACCGATTGCCGCGCGCTTCTACTCCCGGCGTCTGGCCGTGGCCCGTGGGCAGCATGCGGTAGAGCGGGTGCGTCAGCTGTTCGCGGTGGCACTGGGTTACGATCTGCCTAAAGGGCTGGGCGACTACGGCCTGAACGTCGAGCGACTGGTGGAGTTGCCGCGCAAGAATCCGTACGTGGTGTTTCTCCATGGCACCACTTGGGACACCAAGCACTGGCCCGAAGCCTACTGGCGCGAGTTGGCCGAGCGGGTGGGTTACCTCGGCGTGGCGGTGAAGCTGCCGTGGGGTAATCCGGTCGAAAAGGCCCGCGCCGAACGCATCGCCAAAGACATGCGACACGTCGAAGTGCTGCCCAAACTGAATCTGGCGGGTGTCGGTAAAGTCCTGGCCGGAGCGCAAGCCTGCGTGGCGGTGGACACCGGTCTCGGTCACCTCGCTGCGGCGCTGGACGTGCCGACCCTGTCGCTGTTCGGCCCGACCAACCCGGGCCTGACCGGGGCGTACGGCAAGTCGCAGATTCACATGGCCAGCGACTTCCCCTGCGCGCCGTGCCTGCAAAAGAAATGCACCTATCAACCGACGGCCGACGATGCCCGTCGGTTCGACCTGAAACGCGAGTGGCCCCTGTGCTTCACGCGTCTGAATCCCGAGCGTGTCGCCAGCCGACTGAGCGCGTTGTTACTGGCTGAGGAGCTGCGCTGATGCAATTGGCATTCGTCCTGTACAAATACTTTCCCTTTGGTGGCTTGCAGCGCGATTTCATGCGCATCGCCCTGGAGTGTCAGCAACGTGGCCACCAAATTCGCGTCTATACACTGATCTGGGAAGGCGATATTCCACCGGGTTTCGAAGTGCTGGTGGCACCGGTCAAGGCGTTCTTCAATCATCGACGCAACGAAAAACTCACCGAGTGGATGGAGGCCGATCTGGCCAAGCGTCCGGTGGATCGCCTGATCGGTTTCAACAAGATGCCGGGCCTGGACGTTTACTACGCCGCCGACGGCTGCTTCGAAGACAAAGCGCAGAACCTGCGCAACTCGCTGTACCGTCGTTGGGGTCGCTACCGGCACTTCGCCGAGTACGAGCGCGCGGTGTTCGCCAAGGATGCCAAAACCGAAGTGCTGATGATTTCCGAAGTGCAGCAGCCGCTGTTCATCAAACATTACGACACGCCGCTTGCGCGCTTCCATTTGCTGCCGCCGGGTATCTCTGCGGATCGTCGCGCACCGGCCAATGCTGCCGAGATCCGTGCCGGGTTTCGTCGCGAGTTCAACCTGAAAGAGGATGAGCTGCTGCTGGTGCAGATCGGCTCCGGGTTCAAGACCAAAGGCGTGGACCGCAGCCTCAAGGCGCTGGCCGCCTTGCCCGCCGAACTGAAAAAGCGCACCCGACTGTTTGTAATTGGTCAGGACGACCCCAAAGTATTCCAGTTGCAGAGCGCTACATTGGGGCTCGGCGACAACGTGCAGTTCCTCAAGGGCCGCAGCGATATCCCGCGTTTCCTGCTCGGTGCCGATCTGTTGATCCACCCGGCGTACAACGAAAACACCGGGACGGTATTGCTTGAGGCCGTGGTAGCCGGCTTGCCGGTGCTGGTGAGCGCGGTGTGCGGGTACGCCCATTATATCGCCGAGGCCGACGCGGGCCTGGTGCTGGACGAACCCTTCGATCAGGCGCAACTGACGCAGTACCTGACCGGCATGTTGAATGACGCAAACGCACGGGCGGCCTGGAGCCGCAACGGTCTGGCTTTTGCCGAGACGGCCGACCTCTACAGCATGCCGCAGCACGCGGCCGATGTGATTCTGGCGGAGCACGCTTAATGAAGTTGATGCTGGCTGAACCGTTCAAGAGCCTCTGGGCTGGACGCGATCCGTTCGCCGAAGTCGAGGGCCTCGAGGGCGAGGTGTACCGCGAGCTTGAAGCGCGCCGGACACTGCGTACTGAAGTGGACGGCCACGGGTTCTTCGTGAAAATCCACCGTGGCATCGGCTGGGGCGAGATCTTCAAGAACCTGCTGACCGCCAAGCTGCCGGTGCTTGGCGCGGGCCAGGAGTGGAAGGCCATTCAGCGTCTGCAAGAAGTCGGCGTGCCGACCATGACCGCTGTCGCTTACGGCGAAAAGGGCAGCAACCCGGCGGACCAGCATTCGTTCATCGTCACTGAAGAGCTGGCGCCCACCGTCAGCCTCGAAGATTTCAGCATCGACTGGGTCAAGCAGCCGCCCGAGCCAAAACTCAAGCGCGCCTTGATCGCCGAAGTCGCGCGCATGACCGGCATGATGCACCGCGCCGGGGTCAACCACCGCGACTGCTACATCTGCCACTTCCTGCTGCACACCGATAAACCGGTAACAGCCGACGATTTCAAGCTGTCGGTGATCGATCTGCACCGTGCCCAGACCCGTCCGACGATTACCCAGCGCTGGCGCAACAAGGACCTGGCGGCGCTGTATTTTTCGGCGCTCGATATTGGCCTGACCCGTCGCGACAAACTGCGTTTCCTCAAGGGTTATTTCCAGCAGCCGCTGCGCCAGATCCTGGCCGAAGAAGCGGGACTGCTGGCATGGCTCGAAGGCAAGGCCAACAAGCTCTACGAGCGTAAACAGCGATATGGGGATGCGCTCTGATGTCGGGCTGGACACTGGAACCTGCTTACAGCGATCTGGCAGAAGACTTCGGCAGTCTTGACGCGGTGTTCGCGCTCAAGGGCGAGCGACTGACCCGCGATCCACTGTCCGAGGTCATTCGCGTCCAGCGCAATGGCGTCAACTATTACGTTAAGCGCTACGTCGGCGCCGGCAAAGGCCTGCGCCGCTACCTGGGCAAGCCGCGGGTGAAGGCCGAGTGGCAAAACCTCAAGCGTTTCGCCAAATGGGGTATTCCCACCGCCGAAGTAGTGGCCTGGGGGCTGGAACGACGCGGCGTGGCATATGACCGTGGGGCGATGATCACACGTGAGCTGCCCCATACCGAAGATTTGTCGGCTTTGGCTGATCGGCATGATCCGAAGCTGGCCGACCGCGCCTGGGTCGACAGCATCAGTCGACAGCTGGCGGGCTATACCCGGACCATGCACGACCACCGGTTTACCCATAACGATTTGAAGTGGCGCAACCTGCTGATCGACGATGAGGCGCGGCTGTTTCTGATCGACTGCCCCAACGGTGATTTCTGGAGCGGCTTCTGGCTCAAGTACCGGATCACCAAGGACCTGGCTTGTCTGGACAAAGTGGCCAAATATCACCTGTCGGCCACTCAGCGCCTGCGCTTTTACCTGCAATACCGCCAATGCACCCGGCTCGATGCCGCCGACAAGAAACGGATTCGGCACGTGGTGAGATTTTTCGAGGGACGCGAATGACTGATTTTCTGGCTGCTGAAGACCGTGCGCTGCTTGAGCGTCATGGCCTTGGCACCTTCGACGCGCTCTGGGCCAAACAGCTCGAGGCGGTGGATGAACCCAACACCGTTGGTGATGGCTGGAGCAGCGTGTTTCGGCTGGAGCTGGAAGGTCATGGCTACTACCTCAAGCGCCAGAGCAATTACCTGATGCATACATGGCATTCGCCCTTTGGCGAGCCAAGTTTTGCCCGTGAGTTTCGCAACATCAGTCGTTATCGGAAACTGGGTGTTCCGGCGCTGCAGGCGGCGTTCTTCGGTGAGCGCAAGGTCAACGGCGAAGTCCGGGCGATTCTGCTGACCCGCGCGCTGGACGGTTGGGATGATCTGGATTCACTGTTGCAGCGCTGGTCCGACCTGAGCGCGGCGCAGCACTCGGCGATTCTGAAAGCCTGTGGGCAACTGGCGCGACGTCTGCACGAGGTGCGTCAACTGCACGGTTGCTTCTATCCCAAGCATATTTTTCTTCAGGCCACCGGTGACGGTTATCAGGCTCAGTTGATCGACCTGGAAAAAACCCGCCCGTTGTTGTTCGGCCAACGTGATCGGGTCAAGGACCTGGAACCGTTGCTGCGTCGGGCGCCGGAATGGAGCGAAAGTCAGCTGCGCGAATTGTTGGCGGTTTATCTGGATCAGCCATTGAACAGTTCGCTGGTGGACAGTTGGGTATCGCGCCTGAGTGCGCGGCGCAGCCAAAAGGAGACGCGTTGATGCGTTTGTCCGAACTGAAAAACGCCGGCCGCAGCCCAAGCCTGCCGCTGAACATTCCACTGGCCGATGCCGCGGGGGCTGCAGAGCTGCAATTGCTGAGCCTGCTGCGGGTGTTGCCGGGTCAGCGTTATGTGGGCGCCGGCGTCTGGCGCGGTCGGCCGGTGCTGGCCAAGTTGCTGGTCGGCGGTAAAGCGGCGCGGCACTTTCAGCGTGAACTGGACGGCGTGCGTTTACTCGCAGCTCAAGGGCTGACCACGCCGTTGCTATTGGCTGATGGCCTGAAGGACGGCGAAGGCGGCTGGCTGTTGTTCGATTTCCTTGAGGGCGCCGAGAGCCTGGGGGACGCCTGGAAACAGGTCGAACACTTGCCCGTGTTGGCGGATGAACAATCCTCGGTGCTGGCCGAGGCGTTGGGCGCGATCGGTCATCTGCACAGCAAGGGCCTGTGGCAGGAAGACCTGCACCTGGACAACTTGCTGCGCCATGGCGGTCAGTTGTACTTGATCGATGGCGCCGGGATCCATGCCGAGACGGCTGGCAAGCCACTGTCGCAGCAGAAAGTCCTGGAAAACCTAGGGGTGTTTTTTGCCCAGTTGCCCAAATCGCTGGAGCCCTTCACCGAAGAATTGCTGGTGTATTACCTGCTGGAAAACGGCGAGCATGCCTTGCCGATGGAAGCGTTGCAGAAGCAGATCGACAAAGTCCGTCGCTGGCGTTTGAAGGATTTCCTGATCAAGGTCGGCCGCGAATGCACGTTGTTCAGCGTCCAGCGCGGAGCGTTCGGCTTGCGGGCGATTCGCCGTGAGGAAGAGGCGGCGATGTTGCCGGTGCTGGAGCAGGCCGATGCCTTGCTCGATCAAGGCCATCTGTACAAGACCGGTGGCGCGGCGAGCGTCGGCAAGGTCGAGGTGGCGGGTCGTACATTGGTGGTCAAGCGCTACAACATCAAAGGCTTTGCCCATTGGCTCAAGCGTTTCTGGCGCCCGAGCCGCGCCTGGCACTCATGGCGTGAAGGCAATCGCCTGGCGTTCCTGGGTATTGCCACGCCCAAGCCGTTGGCGTTGCTGGAGAAGCGTTTTCTCTGGCTGCGCAGCCGGGCGTACCTGGTGACCGAGTATTTGCCGGGGCCGGACATCATCGAGCGGTTCGCGCCGTACGTGGAAAGCGGCGAAGCGCCGCAAGCCGAGTTGCAGGCTCTGGATCACCTGTTCGCCGAGCTGATTCGCGAGCGGATCAGCCATGGCGATTTTAAGGGCCATAACCTGTTCTGGCAGCAGGATCGCTGGGCGCTGATCGATCTGGATTCGATGTGTCAGCATGGCTCGATCAGTAGCTTTGCCCCGGCGTACGCGCGGGATCGGGCTCGATTCATGCGTAACTGGCCAGAGAGCAGTGCGCTGTATCGGGTGATTGATCAGCGGTTGCCCAAAGCCATCTCTAGCGCTGCCTGAATCGGGTCTTCGACCCTATCGCGGGCAAGCCCGCTCCCACAATGGTCGCTGGTGTTCACAAGAATTGTGTCACCGCTGATCCCTGTGGGAGCGGGTTTGCCCGCGATGGCCTTGGGTATCTACACACCTTCCCGGTACATATCCGTTTCTGCGGTAATGGCCACTTAGGGTTCCGCCCTTACGGCGGGTCACTTGGAAAAGCGCCAAGTAACCAAGCGCTCTTTGCCCCTGTCGTTCGGTGCCTCGCCCAGGCTCGGCATGCTCTCGAGGGGGCGGAGCGTCAAAATCAAAATCAAGGCGGCCTGCCGGCCGGCCTGACATCAAGTGAACGCATGTCCCTGTAGGAGCTGTCGAGCGAAGCGAGGCTGCGATCTTTTGATCTTTTCGGGGGGCGCGGTTGCTCATTGTCCGGCCGGTAACCCAGCTTTTACTTGAGCGCGAATTGGATAGGTCGTGTACTCCATTGCAAGTCCTCATCTCTTTCAGCCCCTAGCCAAATAATGTACTGGGCGCTACACGCGTACCCTGCATAGGGGATATAGGCGTGAGGCGGGATCATGAATTTGAAGGGTTCGGTTGGTCGGGTTGCCGGGACGGTTTCCACGAATTTGAAAATCTGTTCGGAGTGACCGTCACAATCCAGATAAGAGAGAGGGCATTGTATTCGCGCAAGTTCTCTATGATCGGGATGGTCGTTGTCAGGCCGTTGGGGTAGTCAGAGGTTTGAAGTGCGTTATCGACCAGTCCCTCGACAATGGCTGGCTGATATTTCATCTCAGGCGTTACTTCTACCTTTAGCAAGGGTGAGGTGGTTTCGTTGCCGTTCAGCGTGATGGTGTAGCTGAGCGTTACCTCCTTGTCGGTGAATCTTTCGATTTCATTCGCCGCGATCTCGAGCAGTTGATCATTGCCAGGGTCGGTGATCGGGACAGGTTCGCTGTCATAGGAGACTGAGCCATCGGCGGTGACCCAGTGAGCGACAGCCATGCCACCCTGATCCTCCTTGCGGGTATTGACGACGACGAAGGGCCGCAAGTTTTTTACCACCTCCATCGGTAAAACAACTCCCCATTTATCCGAGCCCCAGAAGTATCGAAGTTGGCCTGTGTATACCGTTCTATAGCCCAGAACGGGAGAGCCAAGGATTGCACTTTTGCGAGGAGTCTTTGGGTGGGGGGCGTGGGTAAAACCCACTGTGTGACCTCTATAAGTATTCACCGTAGTCATTCCTTGTTTCTGTGGATGTGTGAATGCATTGAGCGGCAGACGGGGGGCGCTGGCTACTGACATAAATGACAGTTATTTAGACTGAACGAACTGACTTGATGGGTGGCACTACCCTGATTCGTTATAAGTGCGCAGGGTTGGCTGGTACGCACCTTCCACCATGAGCTGGGAGTGCTCAATCCAATGTCAGTGTGATTGACATTCCTTGCTATAATCCCGCCCTTTAGCTGTCTCTCGCCCCTTGCGAGGGCACATTAATTTTTGTGGCGCATTGCGCCTGCATGCAGACTAAAGAGGCTAGACCCCTGTGGCATTGACGATTCTTGGCCTGTCCGGCGCCCTTAGCCATGATCCTTCCGCAGCCCTGTATATCGACGGCAAGCTGGTCGCGGCGGCTGAAGAAGAGCGCTTCGTGCGCGATAAACATGCAAAGAACCGCATGCCTTATGAATCGGCGAAGTTCTGCCTCGAGCAGGCGGGCATCAAGCCTTCCGACGTTGACGTGGTGGCGATTCCGTTTGCGCCAATCAGCCTGTTCGGCAAGGCTCGCTGGCACTACGCCAAGCGTTACTGGTACGCCCCGGACCGCGCCCTCGACGCGATCCTGATGGGCAACCGTCGCTACAAGCGCTATCGCAACAAAATTGTCTGGTGCCTCGAGCAACTGGGTTTCGATCCGAAGAAAATCAAGATCGAACCGGTCGAGCACCACCTTGCCCACGCCTCCAGTGCTTATCACTGTTCCGGTTTCAAAGAGAAAACCGCGATCCTCGGGATCGACGGCAAGGGTGAGTACGCCACGACCTTCTTCGGTTACGGCGAAAATGGCAAGATCCACAAGATCAAGGAATTCTTCGATCCGGACTCCCTCGGCGGCCTGTACGGCGCGATCACTGAATTCCTCGGTTTCGAGATGCTCGACGGTGAGTTCAAGGTCATGGGCATGGCGCCGTACGGCGACGCCAGCAAATACGATTTCTCGCGTCTGGCCTCGTTCGAAAACGGCGAGTTGGTGATCAACACCGACTACGCCAACGTCATCGGCCTGCGTCGTTATAAAGAGAAGGGCAAAGGTTTCTACTTCTCGCCGAAGCTGATCGAGTGGCTAGGGCCCAAGCGCGAAGGCGACATCGCCGACGAGCCGTACATCCACTACGCCGCAAGCATGCAAGCGCTGTTCGAGAAACTGGCGTTGCAGATGATCGACCACTACCTGGGCGATGTGCTCAAGGAAACCGGCAAACTGGCCTTCGCCGGTGGCTGTGCGTTGAACGTCAAGTTGAACCAGAAAATCATTGCCCGCGACGATATCAAAGAACTGTTCGTTCAGCCTGCGTCCGGCGACGCCGGTACCGCAGTTGGCGCTGCGGCATACGTGTCCCACGCCCGTGGCGTACCGGTCGAGAAGATGGAACACGTCTACCTCGGCCCGTCCTACAGCAACGAAGACGTGCTCGCGGCCTGTGCCCGTCACCCGAGCAAACCGGCGTGGCGCAAGCTTGAGAACATGCCGCAAAGCATCGCCAAGATCATGGTCGACGGCAACCCGGTGGCCTGGTTCCAGGGCCGCATGGAGTTCGGCCCGCGCGCCTTGGGCGGTCGTTCGATCATCGGTTGCCCGAGCGCGACCGGCGTGGCTGACCGGATCAACCACCAGATCAAGTTCCGCGAGCGCTGGAGGCCTTTCTGCCCGTCGATGCTCGACACCGTTGCGCCGCAGATGATCAAGATCGATCACCCGGCGCCATTCATGACCTTCACCTTCGAAGTGGCTGAAGAGTGGAAGACCCGCGTGCCGGAAGTCGTCCACGAAGACGGCACGTCCCGGGCCCAGGTGCTCAAGCGCGAATACAACCCGCGCTACTACGACATGATGAAGGCGCTGGAAGTGCTGACCGGTAATGGCGTGTCGCTGAACACCTCGCTCAACCGTCGTGGCGAGCCGATGATTTGCTCGCCGACCGACGCCTTGAACATGTTCTTCGGTTCCGACCTGCAGTACCTGATCATGGAAGACATTCTGGTGGTCAAAGAAGGTGCGGACGCTTATGACACGCTCGGCTGAACGCCATGTGCTGCAGTTCTGTCACGGCTATGACGGGCCGTTTCTGGACTGCGCCCGGCAATACGCCAGTCTGTTCGCGGGGACCGGTTATCGAGTGACCACGGTGTTTCTGACCGGGGTTGCAGATAGCCAAGTCGCCGCAAACTGCGCGTCCGATGAAGTGCTGTTCATGGAATACAGCTCCAAGGCCATTCGTGGCCTGAAGCTGGGCGCCATCGGCGATCTGCGCAAGATCGCCGCCTCGCGCAATTTCAGTTTCTGCATTGCTCACCGCTTCAAACCGATCTACATCGCCTTGCTTGGCACTTCGTTGCCGGTCATTGGCGTGCATCACGCATTTGGCGATTACCAGCGCGGCACCCGCAAACTGTTCGCGCATGTTTTTCGCAAGCGCCTGAGTCTGCTTGGGGTCTCCGATGCGGTGCGTGACGACATGCGCCGTTGTTTGCCGAAATGGCCGGTCGAGCGGATTCAGACGCTTTATAACCGTGTCGATGTGCAGGCGCTGCAAACCAGTCAGGTATCGGTTCGCGAGGCCCGGGAAACCCTCGGTCTGTCAATGGATGCCTGGATTGTCGGCAACGTCGGGCGCCTGCATCCGGACAAGGATCAGGCCACGCTGCTACATGGTTTTGCCGCGGCGTTGCCGGGGTTGCCGGCCAACAGTCAGTTGGTGATCCTTGGCAGCGGTCGGCTGGAACAGGACCTAAAGGCCCTGGCGCGCGAATTGGGTATTGGCGATCGTGTGCTGTTCCTCGGCCAGGTGCCCGAGGCGCGTCGTTACTTCCGCGCTTTCGATGTGTTTGCCCTCAGTTCCGATCACGAACCGTTCGGCATGGTATTGCTGGAGGCCATGGCCGCCGGTGTGCCATTGCTCGCGACCGCGTGCGGCGGGGCCAGGGAAGTGGTCGAAGGCGTGGGCATTCTGTTTCCGTTGGGCGATGCCGAGCATCTGGCTCAAGGGCTGCAACATCTGGCCGCGATGGACGAGCAGCAACGTCGCCAGTGTGCCGAGCTGATGTTCGACCGCTTGCGTGAGCGCTTCTCCGATCGCGCGGTACGCGATGCCTTCTGGCATTTGCCGCACGTCACCGAACTGGCACCGAGGGGCTGATGCTCAACCGATTTCAAGGCTGGCGCGAACGTGGCTGGGCGCAGGTCGACGCATCGACTTATGCACAGGCCTGGCAACGTTTTGGCGGCAGCGTCGCGACTCATCCTTTAGTGGTCGAGCGTCTGGCACAGTTGGCGGACATTCCGGTGCGCTATCTGGCCTGGGAACAGAACGGCGAAGTGAAAGCCGCCATCCCGACCTGGGGTCGCGACCTGGCGCTGTCCAAGGACGTGCTCAAGCGCAGTGGTAAAAAGGGTCTGTTCGACCTCGGCAATGCCGAGTTGATCCTGCCGGCCGCCGCGCATGCCCAGGCACCGTTGCGCCATCGCGGCCGTTACTTGTCGGCCTTGAATGAAGGCCGTTTCACCGGCATGAAGCTGCAGGTCGAACAACTGGCTATGGCGCGAACGCCTGAAGAGCTGTCGAAGAAGTTTCGCTACAACCAGCGCCGCGAATTGCGCTTGCTGGAAGAGGCGGGCGGTGTGGCGCGGCCGGTTACCGAGTTCTCCAGCAGCGAGCTGGCGGCGATCTATTGCGACTTGTTCCAGCGTCGCTGGGGTTTCCCGGCCACCGGTGCCGAGCGCATGGGCGAGGTGATCGAGCTGTTGCGCGAGTTGCTCATCGGCTCGGTGATTTTCCTCAACGACGCACCGATTGCAATTCAGTTGGTGTACCGCGTCGAGGCGCCGGAGTGGATCAGCGTCGAGTATGTCAACGGCGGTGTCGATCCTGAAACCCGCGAACTCAGCCCCGGTAGCGTGCTGAGTTTTCTCAACACCCAAAGCGCCTGGGAACATGCACGCGCGCTGAATAAACCCCTGCGGTTTTCCTTTGGTCGGACCGACCGTGAGTACAAGGATCGTTGGTGCAACTCTGTGCCGGTCTTCACTGTATGAGCCAACCCATGAGTCGCAAACAGCAACTGCTCAAGCGCCATCGGCGCAACAAACGCATTGGCTTGTTGATCGCGCTGATACTGTTGATCGCTATTGGCGTGCTGGTCGCCTGGTGGCTGCCGCTGGTGCTTGCGGTGCTGGGTTGGATTGCCCATGAGGCGTGGTTTGCCGATCATCTGTTTTATTCGCCCAAAGACGATTATCAATACAGCTTCCCGCCGTATACACAGCAGCCAAAAGTTCATCTCGACGGTGAGCGGCTGCGACTGGACGAGGGTGTCATCCTTGTCGATGACGCTACGCTGGTGCTGGCTTTACGAGTGAAAAGCACGTGGCTGGGGCGCTTTATCGATCCGCTGATCGAGTTGTCGGGTGGCGATAATCCCGACCGGCAAACCTTCGAGCGCGGTGTAAATGGCCTGCGTTACCTGAACCTCACGGGTCAGGCGCAGGTGCTGTCGCAAGGTAAGTTGCGTTTGCGTGGGCGTTTTTGCCGATTGCTCGGCGAGCCTGTGCTCTGGACGTTCGAGCATCCAGACTACCGCCGTCAGCGGGTGATGGTGATCGCGCCTCACGCCGACGATGCTGAATTGGCCGCCTACGGTTTGTACAGCCAAGCCGACGAAACCTGGATCGTCACCCTGACGGCCGGCGAGATCGAAGCCGAACATTATCAACAATTGGGCCTGAACCAGATCGAAGCGGCTCGCCTCAAGGGGCGTTTACGTGCCTGGGACAGCATCGCTGTGCCGCGCTGGGCCGGGGTGCCCGAGGCACATTGCGTGCAGTTGGGGTATTTTTGTCTGCAATTGGCAGCGATGCAGGCCGCGCCGGGTACTCCGGTCGGTTCGCGGGAAGCGGATTTGAGCGACACCCGCTTGTTCCGTCAATTGAATCCATTTGTCCTGCCGGGTGATATCGACGGTGTGCCGAGCTGGAATAATTTGCTGGCCGATCTGCGTGAACTGCTGCTGCGAGCCCGTCCGGAAGTGATTGTACTGCCACACCCGACCCTTGATCCGCACCCTGATCACATCTGTGCCCAGCAAGCGGTTCTTGAAGCGTTGAAAGGGTTGGAATGGCAGCCGACCACCGTTCTGGGCTATGCCAATCACCTGCACGACAATGATCGTTGGCCGATGGGTGACGCGGGGCATGGCATCGCTCTGCCACCAGCGTTCGATTCGGTAGCGCCGATGCAGCCATGCTGCCTGCCACTCTCTTTGGAGCGTCAGCGCGATAAAGCGATGGCGTTGGGTATGATGCATGACTTGCAACCACAGCTTCCATTCAAACGGCGCCTGCGGCGGTTGTTGCAGTGGTTCTTGGCTAGTAGAGTGCCGTCCGTCTACGGGGAGAACGATTTCTTTCGCAAGGCGGTCAGACGCCATGAGTTGTTCTGGGTTTTGAAGCATGATGAAACATCTGCACGGCAGAAATGAAGTGTCACGCGGCCTGGCATGGCTGCGCATTTAAGCTGCAATGAGTATTTCTGTGATCAATCCACGCCCGCGTATTCTTTTCCTCATCCCATATTTCGGTCATTGGCCGTTCTGGATGCCATTTTTCCTCGAGAGTTGCCGGCGCAACTCCGATATCGATTGGTTGCTGTTCAGTGACTGCGGTATGCCCGAAACCTTGCCGCCCAACGTAACGGTCGAGGCCATGAGCTTCAATGAGTACTGCGCGCTGGTGTCGCGGCGGCTGAATATCGACTTTGCGCCTGATGCCGCGTACAAACTCTGCGACATCAAGCCGGCGCTGGGGCATATCCATGTCGACCGGCTGCAGGGCTATGATTTCTGGGCATTCGGCGATATTGACCTGGTATATGGTGACCTGCGAAGTTATTTCACGTCGACCCGGCTGGCCAGTTATGACCTGTTCTCCACCCATGAGCGGCGGGTGGCGGGACATCTCTGCCTGATGCGCAACACCGCGCGCAAGCGTGAGTTGTTCATGCAGATCAAGGACTGGCAAACACGCTTCACCGACCAGGCACATCACGCGCTGGACGAGGGGGCATTCAGTCGAATCTTCCTCTGGCGCAAGAATTTCCCGGAGCCTTTGTTCTCTCTGGTAGGCAAGTTCAATCCTTGGCGTCGCCGCAGCGAGTTCACCGAGGCGTTCAGCACACCCGGTGGTTGCATCAAGTGGCATGACGGCACGGATGACTTTCCGCATCACTGGTATTGGCGCAATGGCTGCTTGAGTAACGATCGCGATGGCGATCGCCGGTTTCCGTATTTCCACTTCGTCTGCTGGAAACGCAACGAATGGTCACGGTTGCCTCCACCCGATCCGGCCGAGGTCAGGCGCATCGCCGCTGAACCGGCCTGGGTCATCGATGCGACTGGTTTTCACCGGGGAGAGTTATGAGTCAACGGTCAAAGGTTCTGCAGTTGCAGCCTGACTACAACGTCAAAGCCCACGATTTTGCCGACCTTGCGGAGCAGATCGTCAAGGCTCTACCAAGCGATCGCTATGAAGTGACCGCGGCGTTTTTGCGTGGCAAGCCGGGGCCCGGCGAAGCGGTGAGCCGCGCCGACCGTTCGGTGTATTTCGAGTTTTCCGACAAGTCCCTCAAGGGCATGCGCCTGCGAGCGATGTGGCAGGTGTACAAATTCTGCCGTGCAGAAAAATTCGATGTGGTGATTTGCAACCGCTTCAAACCGGTAAACATGATGCTGGCGCTCAACCGTTGGTTGAAAGTACCGCTATGCATCGGCATCTCCCATGGATTTGGCGAGTATGACCGGTTTTACCGGCGTCGCCAGACCCAGCGCCTGGTCGATCGCCATTGGCGTTTCGTCGGTGTGTCGCCGGCGGTCAAACAGTACCTGCTTGATTGTGACTGCGGCTTCACCGACCAGAATACCTACGCGATCACTAACGCCATCGACATTGAACAGGCAGAGGGTTTGCAGCACAGCCGCGAACAGGCTCGCGAGCTACTGGGCATTGACCCGTCGGTGCGCTTGATCGGTGCATTGGGCCGGCTAGTGCCAGTCAAGGGGCACACCTATCTGCTGCAGGCCTTTGCCGCCCTCAAGGACAAATACCCCAATACTCAACTGGCAATCATCGGCGCAGGGCGTGAAGAGTCGCGCCTGGCTGGCGAAATTGAACGCCTGGGCCTGACCGGTCGCGCGCATTTGCTGGGGTTCAAGGAAAACGCTTTGCAGTATGTTCGAGCGTTCGACATCTGGACCATGCCATCCCTGGCTGAAGGCTTGGGATTGGCGTTGCTGGAAGGCATGAGCGGACACCTGCCGGTGATCGCCTCGAACGTGCCGGCCATGTTACCGCTGATTCAGGGCGCAGGTGGTCTGACGATTACCCCCGCAGACGTGCCGACGCTGGTTGCAGCGCTGGATAACTACCTTGGAATGTCGGATGACGAGCTCAAGGCAAAGGGCGAACAAGCCTACCGTTATCTCCAGGAACAACACGATATCGAAGTGTTCCGGCAGCAATACCTGAACCTGATCGAATCCGGCTTGAATCAAGCCCATAAGGAACAATCATGAGCGACGCGCAACCCCTCGTCACGATCATCATTGCGTCGTACAACCACGGCCGCTATATCGAGGAAAGCATTCTCAGCGTCCTCAACCAGACCTATAAAAATATCGAGTTGCTGGTCGTCGATGATGGCTCCAGCGATGACAGCGTCGAGCGGATCAACGCCTTGCAGGCGCAGCACGGTTTCGATTTCCGGGTTCAACAAAACCAGGGGCTGACCAATACCCTCAACGGCGCCATCGCTCGTTCGAAGGGCAGCCTGATCGTGCCATTCGGTTCCGACGACGTCATGCTGCCGGAGCGTATCGCCACCCAGGTAGCGTACATGGACGGCAAGCCCGAGGTCGGGATTTGCGCCGGCAACATCGAGTTGATCGACGCCGACGGCAATCTGTACCCGGAGAAACGTCAGAACCGCGATGTGCCATTCCGTCGCCTGGATTTCGATGACATGTTCCTGGAGCGCAAGCCTTATCCGCCGGCACCTACCCTGATGATCCGCCGTGAAGCGCTGGACAAGGTGGGTGGCTTCGACCCGAACATTCGGCTGGAGGACTTGTTGATCGAGTTGAAGGTGACCCGCGCCGGCTACTTCATCGATGGCCTGAATGTGCTGATGGCGCGCTATCGCAAGCACGCCACCAACTCCTACAAGAATCATCGCTTCATGATTGATAACATCCTGCGCTCCTACGCGCTGTTCAGCGATCATCCGCTGTACGACGAGGTGCGCTACAAGTTCCTCAGCTCGATGTTCCTGAAAACCGCCAATCGCGATCGCAAACTGGCGCGGGAACTGCTGGCGCAGATCCCGTTCAAGGCCTGGAACAAGAAGACCTGGCGCGGTCTGGGGCGGCTGTATTTCTCGTCGCTGGAAAAAGACTGATTCAGCCTTGACGCGTTCGATGCAGCAGCTGGCGAACCGCTGCTGCATCAAGTGCATTATCAAGCTTTAGCGAGCGATCCTCTCGGTCAGCCTCTTGTCGGCCTATCGGTCCGGGCCTCCCGCGCGAACGGATTGGTCTCGGACATCAATGAATTCGTGCCGGGTGCCCTCCGGCCTGCACTTGCCTGTGCAGATTGTCAACGGCGGCTTTCGACGCCGTCACTGCATATCCCTGAAGCAGCGCGTCAAAATGATCCTCGAACAGCCAGCGCCGATCCTCGGTGTAACGCTGCATATGGCGCAGATTGCGCTGACGCAGGGACAGGCTCAGTGATGACGGATAGATGCGCATGTCCGCCAGATCGATCAAGCCGAATTCTCCGTCGTTCAGTACCAGTACATTCCCCAGGTGCAGGGAGCGAAAGTAGACACCTTGCTCGTGCAACTGAGCCATGAATTTGCCGAAACGCTCAACCAGTGCCTGACGCACCGCCGGCGCGGTAATGCCTTGAAGCACCTGACGCAAGGTGTTGCCCGGCAGTGGCGAATAGTGCACGGCACTGCTGCCGTCATTGAGTCGGTACAGATCCAGAATTTGTGGGGTCGGGATCCCTTTGTTACGCAGTTGCTCGCTGTTGGCGGCAAAACGTTCGGAATAGGGGTTGAAGCTGCCCGAGGTGTACCAGCGGCGGCGGCGGAACAGCTTGAGGAAGCTGCCATCGGTCAGGCGCAGGACTTTGGGGCCCAGGCCATCTTCCTCGATCACCTGAGCGCTGGCAGTCAGCTGTTGCAGGGCTGTCGAGGTCAACGTCTTGACCGGCATCGCCAACAGGCGCCGGGCTCGCTGGTTGATGCTCAGCGCGGCGATCAGTGCCAGCGGAATCCACAGCAGGAACCAGTGCTCCTTGGGCCGAGAGATGATCCCGCCGCCTTCGGTCAGGCCTGCCCCGATGCCGAATACCAGCCAGGTCGAGGCGATGATGAACAGCGGTTGCAGACGATTGCGCCAGCTGCTCAGCAACCCCCAAGCCTGGAAAAACAACCATGGCAGCAGGCCGAAGATACCGACGTAGAAAAGCACACCCAAGGCGAAGCTATGAGGCTCCCCCAAGGTGTAACCAATACCCGGGTCGAGGATCAGGCTGGCGTTGTAGCCATGACCTATCCACGGGTGATCGGCAATTTTTTGCAGGACCATCTGCCAGATTTCGAAGCGATAGGAGTCGCCGCGCAGGATGATCATCTGTGAAAACAGCACGGCAACCGCCGCGGTGCTGATAAGCAGGGCCCCCAGCAATACGAACGAACGACGGTTCCAGCAAATGAAACTCAGCCAAAGGGCGGCCAGTGTCAACGCAACCAACGGCGTTCTTGACCCGGTGGCGATCACAGAGGCGAACATGATCACCATCGCCGGAATGCTCAGCCAGAGTATCTGGCGACGCTTGCAGGTCATGCTCAGGCATAGCCAATAGGTACAAAAGAAACCGAATACATGGGAGCTGAGGAGCGGATTGTCGAATGCGCCACCCCCGATCAGGCGCATGCCCGGCTCGTAGATGCGGGCAAACATGAACAAATTGTAGACCGAAGCGATCAGCCCGATCATTGCGGCGCTGAACAGAAGCGGCTGGACGATCTCGGTGCGGTAGCGCACCAGCAGGTAGCAGCCGGCGACTAGCATCAGGGTATGCAAGGAGGGCTTGATCTGACGTATGACGCCATGCTCTATCGGTGGCCCCCAGCTCAGGCTGAGCATGGCCCAGGCGGCGAATAGCAGTATCGCGACGAAGATCGGTTCGCGGAGCAGTTCCTTGAATTCGCGGGGGCGCAAGCACAGCGCGATCAGCGCTGGAATGCTGAACAAACCATAAAAAAGCTTGTGATGCAGGCTGCGGCCCGGCAGAAAGAACAGCGCACACAGAAGCAGGAAATAGCCGAGTGGAAGAATCCAGAGGCAAATGAAATCGAAGATTCGATTGGACGTGCTGTTGAAACCGCTGAGTTGCATGCTGAGAGATTCAATCCTGAAGTTGATCGGCCATTTCGGTGTGATGGCTATTTGATGCTTAATGCGACGCTTAACAATAACAGCCTTTATGCGATTGCCAGAACCCTGAAGAAGCTGTGCTAAAGTCAGCGTCCTTTTTATCGACATTCGCGTGATATGACCGACTCCAGTCCCGCTGCAAGCCCATCGAGCTTGAAAATCTACTTCCGCCTGCTCGGCTATGTCCGGCCGTACATCAGTCTCTTCCTGATCAGCATTGTCGGTTTTCTGATTTTCGCTTCGACTCAGCCAATGCTCGGCTACATCCTCAAGTACTTTGTCGATGGCCTGTCCAACCCCCAAGCAGTGCTGTTTCCAAGCGTACCGTACCTGCGGGACCTGCAACTGCTGCAGGCGGTGCCTTTGCTGATCATCCTGATCGCTGCGTGGCAGGGTCTGGGATCTTATCTGGGCAACTACTTTCTGGCCAAGGTTTCTCTCGGGCTGGTTCATGACTTGCGCGTGCAGTTGTTCAACAATCTGCTGGTCTTGCCCAACCGTTACTTCGACAAGCATAACTCGGGTCATCTGATTTCGCGCATCACCTTCAACGTCACCATGGTCACGGGGGCGGCCACGGATGCGATCAAGGTCGTAATCCGTGAAGGCATGACGGTGATTTTCCTGTTCGCCTCGCTGCTGTTCATGAACTGGCGTCTGACGCTGGTCATGGTTGCGATCCTGCCGTTGATCGCCTTGATGGTGCGCACCGCCAGCAAGAAATTCCGCAAACAGAGCAAAAAGATCCAGGCCGCCATGGGCGATGTAACCCACGTGGCGTCGGAAACCATCCAGGGCTATCGCGTGGTGCGCAGCTTCGGCGGCGAAGTCTACGAACAGAAGCGCTTCTACAATGCCAGTCAGGGCAACACCGACAAGCAACTGCGGATGACCCGTACGGGCGCCATCTATACGCCGCTGTTGCAACTGGTGATTTACAGCGCCATGGCGGTGCTGATGTTCCTGGTGCTCTACCTGCGCGGTGATGCATCCGCCGGTGACATGGTGGCCTACATCACCTTGGCGGGCCTGTTACCCAAGCCGATCCGCCAGTTGTCCGAAGTCAGCTCGACCATCCAGAAAGGTGTTGCTGGCGCCGAGAGTATCTTCGAGCAACTGGACGTCGAGCCCGAACTCGATAAAGGCACCGTTGAGCGTGAGGCCGTCAGCGGTCGTCTGGATGTGTGCCACCTGAGCTTCACCTACCCGGGCACCGAGCGCCAGGTACTCGATGACATCAGTTTCACGGTCGAACCAGGGCAAATGGTGGCGTTGGTGGGGCGTTCGGGCAGCGGCAAGTCGACCCTGGCCAACCTGATTCCGCGCTTCTATCACCACGACAAGGGCGAAATCCTGATCGATGGCGTTGAGGTGGAGCAGTACAAACTGCTGAATCTGCGCAAGCATATTGCTCAGGTGACCCAGCATGTGACGCTGTTCAGCGACACCGTGGCCAACAATATTGCGTATGGCGATCTGGCCGGCGCTCCCCGTGAAGACATCGAAAAAGCGGCAAGGGATGCTTACGCGATGGACTTCATCGCGCAGTTGCCCGAAGGCCTGGACACTCCGGTCGGCGAGAACGGCGTGTTGCTGTCCGGCGGCCAGCGCCAGCGTCTGGCGATTGCCCGGGCTCTGCTGAAAAATGCGCCGTTGCTGATTCTCGACGAAGCCACTTCGGCCCTCGATACCGAGTCCGAGCGGCATATTCAGGCCGCGCTGGATCAGGTCATGAAAGGCCGGACCACTCTGGTCATCGCTCACCGTCTGTCGACCATCGAGAAAGCTGACCTGATTCTGGTCATGGACCAGGGCCGTATTGTGGAACGCGGCACCCATGACGAGCTTCTGGCGCAGAACGGTTACTACGCCCGCCTGAACGCCATGGGCCTCGATGCCCCGGCTGAAGATATCGCCTGACCGTTGCGGGGGTGAGCCCGGCTCACCCTCGCGTTCACCAGCGTGCAACGCGTCTGGTGTTTGTATCCAAGGCACCGCTGACCGCGGAGTGCGAGATCACACCCCTGGATCAGCAACGCGCGGACGCTTGCCGTCGGCTATCCGTATTTCTGCTCAATAAATGAGCAGGGACCTCCGCCGATTCATCCTGTTGCAGCCGTCACGCAAGCCATCGCCAACCCTGTGCTAATATCGCGCCCCTGTTCATTTTGTATGTGGGTTGCTCCATGAAGTTGTCCATGCCGCGATTCGATCAAGCCCCTGTCTTGGTGGTCGGCGATGTCATGCTCGACCGTTACTGGCATGGTGGTACCTCACGGATTTCCCCTGAGGCGCCGGTACCGGTAGTCAAGGTCGAGCAAATCGAGGACCGCCCGGGCGGTGCCGCCAACGTTGCCCTGAACATTGCCGCGCTCGGTGCGCCGGCTTCGCTGGTCGGAGTGACCGGCGATGACGAAGCTGCCGACAGCCTGGTCAATAGCCTCAAGGGTGCCGGCGTGCGGGCGTTGTTCCAGCGCATCGCGCATCAGCCGACCATCGTCAAGCTGCGGGTCATGAGCCGTCACCAGCAATTGCTGCGTATCGACTTCGAAGAACCGTTTTCCACCGACGCCCTGGCGTTGGGCGAGCAAGTCGACGAACTGCTCGAAGGCATCAAGGTGCTGGTACTGTCGGACTATGGCAAAGGCGCGCTGAAAAACCATCAGGTGCTGATCCAGGCCGCCCGTGCCCGTGGCATTCCGGTGCTGGCCGATCCCAAGGGCAAGGATTTCTCGATCTACCGTGGCGCGAGCCTGATCACCCCCAACCTCAGCGAGTTTGAAACCATCGTCGGCGGTTGCGCCGATGAGCACGAGCTGGTGAGCAAGGGCGCACAGCTGATGCACGACCTGGATCTCGGCGCCTTGCTGGTGACCCGTGGCGAGCACGGCATGACCTTGCTGCGACCGGATCATCCGGCGCTGCACCTGCCGGCCCGTGCCCGTGAAGTGTTCGATGTGACCGGCGCCGGTGACACAGTGATTTCCACTCTGGCGGCAGCGATCGCTGCTGGCGAAGAACTGCCCCACGCGGTGGCCCTGGCCAACCTGGCGGCGGGCATCGTGGTCGGCAAGCTCGGTACGGCGGCCATCAGCGCGCCAGAACTGCGTCGCGCGATCCAGCGTGAAGAAGGTTCCGAGCGTGGTGTGTTGGGGCTGGAGCAGCTGTTGCTGGCGGTCGACGACGCACGTGCGCACAACGAGAAGATTGTATTCACCAACGGCTGCTTCGACATTCTGCATGCCGGGCATGTGACCTACCTCGAGCAGGCACGGGCCCAGGGCGATCGTCTGATCGTGGCGGTCAACGATGATGCGTCGGTGAGCCGCTTGAAAGGACCGGGTCGGCCGATCAACAGTGTCGACCGTCGCATGGCCGTACTGGCCGGTCTTGGCGCGGTGGATTGGGTGATCAGCTTCGCTGAAGGCACCCCGGAAAACCTGTTGCGCGAGGTCAAGCCGGATGTGTTGGTCAAGGGCGGCGATTACGGGATCGACCAAGTGGTCGGCGCAGACATCGTCACTGCTTATGGCGGGACTGTGAAAGTGCTGGGGCTGGTAGAAAACAGCTCGACCACGGCGATTGTCGAGAAGATCCGCAATCACTGACCGAACATGATCCTTCCCACTCTGAGGGAAGGATCATGAAAAAGATCGCAGCCTTCGGCAGCTCCTACATGGGTGGATATATAACCCCGTAGGAGCTGCCGAAGGCTGCGATCTTTTGCTTCAATGGATCTTTTTGCTTAAGAGCTGACTTTCTTGCGCGGCACGATTCTTTTCAGCAGTTGTTTTGCCTTTCCGTGCAAGCGGGCTAAACCGGAATCCTTCCCCGGCGGGCTCAAACCCTGTTGCCGCACCCAGTCTTTCCAACGAATCCGCTCATCCTTCACCAGCCAGCCTTCCTGCCGGGCAAAACTCTCCGCCAGGTACAACCCGCGGGTGCTCGCCGGGTACAGCTGATCCTTTTTCAAGGTATACAGCTCAGCCAGCGGCTGGCCGTCCTGCAATGGCATGAGATACAAATCGGGATGTTTGCGATCGAGCCGGGCCACCAGTTGATCGCCCTCCAGCCGCTCGTCGACATGGAACAGGCTCAGGGACTTGGCTTCCTTGGGCACATCCAGGCGCAAGTCGTAGATCAATTGCAGCGACGCGGTCGGCAAATGCACGTAGGCCTGTGGACGTTCGATCAGCGGCATATGGGCGCAGCGCACCGGCCGCGCCGAGCCGGACAGCGGCGTCAGGCGAAACGGCAGGGCTTCACGGTAATGCAAGGCGGCCGAGTAGGGCGCTGGCAGCCAGGTGTCATTGAAACGCCCGCTGAGCCAGCCTTCCGGGGTTTCCAGCAAGCACTCTTCGGCAATTTCCTGGGTCGCTGTGTGCAGCGGCAAGTTCAATTCATGGGCCGGCACATAACCGGAGATCAGCTTGAGCACCACATCGCCGCGGTCCTGCCGACGCTGACGCACCAATACCCAGTAATCGCGATTCTGCCAATGCAGGGTCAGGCGTACCGAAACCCCAAGATTCGCCAGCTCCAGGGCAAACCGCTCGCTGTCGGCCACCGTCACCGGGCGACGGCGTTGCAGAGTCTGGGAGAAATTCAACGGCATTCCGACGCTCTGGTAACTCAGGCCTTCGGGCGTCGCTTCGACGAATAACGGCAGGGTCTTGAAGTTGCTCGGATTCTTTCTTATCAGCGTACGCGGCATGTCGGCTCCTGCTTAAGGCCGCGTGGGCGGCATCAATGGCTACGAAGGACCTGGGCAACGGTCGCGACGTTGTGGGCGAGGTGCAGCGGATTGATGGTCCCGACAATAGCACTGGCCACACCCGGGTGTTCAAACAACAACTCGAAGCTGGCGCGCACCGGGTCCACGCCCGGGCTCAGGCAGACGTGGCCGCTGGCCAAGGCTTTTTTGACCAGGATCGCTTTGCCGTGAGCAGCAGCATAGTCAATGACCGGTTTCTCGTTCTGTTCGTTCAGATTGTAGGTGACCATCGCGCAATCACCTTGTTCCAGAGCCTTCAAGCCACCTTCGACGGTTTTGCCGGAAAAGCCGAAACCGCGAATCTTGCCTTCGCGCTTGAGCTCGGCGAGGGTCGCGTAGACCTCGCTGTCATTGAGGATTGCCAGATCGTTGCCGTCGGAATGCACCAAGACCAGATCGATAACATCCGTTTCCAGGCGTTGCAGGCTGCGTTCCACCGACAGGCGAGTATGGGCGGCGCTGAAATCGTGATGCGACTGGCCGTCGGCAAACTCTTCGCCGACCTTGCTGACGATCACCCAATCCTGACGCTGACCACGCAGCAACGGGCCAAGACGTTCTTCGCTGCGGCCATAGGCCGGCGCGGTGTCGATCAGGTTGATGCCCAGGTCGCGCGCGAGCTTGAGCAGCATGCGCGCTTCGTCATCGCCGGGGATCTGGAAGCCGTTGGGGTACTTCACCCCTTGATCGCGGCCAAGTTTCACCGTGCCCAGGCCCAGAGGTGAAACCAGCAGGCCGGTGCTGCCCAGAGGGCGATGCAGATCGTGCAGGGTGGGTTGGCTCATGGCAGTAGTTGCTCCCAGGCAGGCACGCCCATCGGCGGTTTCGGCAGTTCCGGTAGCGGCGCCGGATGGCTCGGCTGGATACCGTCGCGTTGCAGTGAGGCGAGGACGCGGTCAGCGAAGTCCGGCGCCAGGGCCAGTTTGGTCGGCCAACCCACCAGCAGACGATCTTGTTCGGCGAGGAAGGCGTTGTCCGGGCGGGTAAGGCCCGATTGCAGTGGCTCGGCGCGGTCGACCCGCAACGTCGCCCACTGCGCCGTGCTCAGGTCGATCCACGGCAGCAGGTTGCCGAGTTCTTTTTGCGCGATGGCGATCTGCGCCGCCGGCTCGCGGGCCACGCCTTCGGCTTCGGCGATGTCGCCCCCCAGGTACCAGACCCATTGGCCATCGGCGGCGGGGTGGGTGGTCACGGTGAGGCGCGGCTTCGGCCCGCCACCCAGACAATGGGCGTACAGCGGTTTGAGGCCCGGGCCTTTGACCATGATCATGTGCACGGGACGGCGCTGCATGGCTGGTTGACTCAGGCCGAGCGCCGTGAGCAGGTCGGCGGTGCCGGCACCGGCGCTGAGGACGATGCGCTGGGCGCGGATTTCGCGTTCGTCGACTTTCAAGCCGACCAGTTCGCCGTTTTCCAGCAACGGTTCGATGTGCTGACCGGCCAGCAGACCGTCGCCCGCCAGATCGGCCAGACGCTGGATCACGCTAGGTACGTCGACCACCAATTCCGCCAAGCGATATACCTTGCCCTTGAAACGCTTGTCTTGCAGGGCTGGTGGCAGTTGCTCGCCCTTGACCTGATCGACCCGCCCGCGCACGGCTTTGCTGGCGAAAAAACTGGTGAGATTGCCGGCGAGTGTACCGGGGGACCAGAGATAGTGAGCATCGGACAACACGCGTACACCCGACAGGTCCAGTTCGCCGTCGCCGGCCAGCGCTTCACGCCAGCGACGCGGCATGTCGGCAATGGCTTCCGACGCGCCGGTCAGGGCACCGTGCAGCGCGTACTTGGCGCCGCCGTGGATGATGCCCTGGGACTTCAGACTCTGCCCGCCGCCGAGGCTGGCGCTTTCCACCAGCACGGTCGAAAAACCCTGGCGGCGCAGGCGCGCATTCAGCCAGAGGCCGGCGACACCAGCGCCGACAATCAGAACGTCGGTGGAAATAACAGATGGCATGCAGCGACCTCAGTGTTCAAGACGAGGGCGCAGTATACAGATTCATGCCGGACGCAATCCTTGTAGCAGCTGCCGAAGGCTGCGTTCGAGGACGAAGTCCTCGCCTTCGATCTGTCTCAGGAACGCTGTTGTCAGGTTTTACGACTGCTTCGCAGCCGAACGCAGCCTTCGGCAGCTGCTACAGACAGCCGTGCAACACGATTTACTTGCGTCGGAGCTGCCGCAGGCTGCGATCTTTTCTTCAATGCCCCGCGGTCTTCGAGAACAGCTGAATAACCACAACGCCCAACACAATCAGCGCCATCCCCAGCATTGCCGGCACATCCAGCTTCTGCCCGTAGATAAACAGCGCCGCGACGCTGACCATCACGATCCCCATGCCGGCCCACACCGCGTACGCCACGCCCACCGGGACGCTGCGCACCACCAGGGTCAACATCCAGAAAGCAATGCCGTAACCGACGATGACCAGCAGCAGCGGCAGTGGCGTGCTGAAACCTTTGACCGCTTTCATCGAAACAGTCGCGATCACTTCGGCGCAGATGGCGATGGCCAGGTAGTAGTAAGCGGTCATGGGTCAATCCTCGTGTGAAGTGTTGCTTTCTGAGGTCGGCATTCTAGAGATTCGCCAGATGCGGTAAAGTCATTACCTATCTGCTCTGAAGATGGGTTGAGCCATGAACATGCAATGGAATCTGGAACAGCTGCGCTTGTTTGTCAGCGTCGCGGAACAACGTTCGTTTTCCGCGGTGGCGCGGAATCAGCGCAAGGCGCAGTCGGCGGTCAGCAGTTCGATTGCACTGCTGGAGGAGGACTTGGGCGTCAGCCTGTTCGATCGCAGCAGTGGTCGTCAGCCGAAACTCACCGAAGCCGGCACCGCCCTGCTTGAAGAGGCGCGGGAAGTGCTGCGCCAATGCGAGCGCCTCAACGGCCGGGCACTGGCGATGATGCGCGGCCAGGAAGCGAGCTTGCGGGTGGCTCAGGATGAGGCGATGCCCTATCAGGCGGTGGTTGAAAGCTTCGAGGCTCTGGCAGAAAAGTTTCCCAGCCTCGAAGTGCAGCTGACCAGCGCCGCCCAAGGTGATGTCGCACGCAAATTGGTAGAGCGGCGGGCTGATCTGGGCTTGCTGTTTTATCACGAGCAGATTCCCGAAGCCCTCGAGCGGCGGGTGCTGGGCAGCGTCGAAATGGTCACGGTGTGCGGTGTGGGGCATCCATTGGCGATGCAGACGCAGATCGATTGCCAACAAATGGCGCAGCATCGACAGTTGCTGATGTCCACGCAGTCCAGCGTCTATCCCGGTAGCGAGCCGGCCAGCCCGCAGGTTTGGCGCGCCGACAGTTTCTATGTGATGGCCGAATGGGTGATGCGTGGTCTCGGCTGGGCCTGGTTGCCGCGACATGTGGTGCAGTACCCGGCGTATCAGAATCAGATGGTCGAGCTGGCCAGCGAATGGACTCCGCCGGCATTGATTGTCGAACTGGTCTGGCGTCGCGACGAGCCCCTTGGCCCGGCGGCTCGTTGGCTGGCGGAACGTTTTGCCGTGCACTTGCAGGCGATCAGCTAAAAAACCGATAAACTCCGCCGCCATGAATAGAACTCTCTACACCGCGCTGTTTTACCTGGGGCTGCCATTGGTAGCGATTCGGCTTTGGCTGCGGGCGCGCAAGGCGCCGGCGTACGCCAAGCGCATTGGCGAGCGTTTCTCCCTCGCGCTGCCGGCGATGAAGCCGGACGGCCTCTGGGTGCACGCGGTGTCGGTGGGCGAAAGCATCGCCGCAGCGCCGATGATCCGTGCCTTGCTGCAACGCTATCCGACGCTGCCGATCACCGTCACCTGCATGACCCCGACCGGCTCCGAGCGCATCCAGGCGCTGTTCGCCAACGAGCCGCGCATTCAACACTGCTATTTGCCTTATGACTTGCCCTGCGCAGCAAAGCGATTCCTTGATCGGGCCCGGCCGAAACTGGCGGTAATCATGGAAACGGAGCTCTGGCCCAACCATATCCACCAATGCGCCAAACGCGGGATTCCCGTGGCGCTGGCCAATGCGCGACTGTCTGAACGCTCGGCCAAAGGCTATGGCCGCTTCCATAAACTGACCCGGCCGATGCTCGCCGAGATGAGCCTGTTCGCGGTGCAGACCGAAGCCGAGGCGCAGCGCTTCCGGGATTTGGGCGCACGCCCGGAAACCGTCGAAGTGACCGGTTCGATCAAATTCGACCTGACCATCGACCCGCAACTGCTGCAGCGTGCCAGCGAATTGCGTGCGCAGTGGCAGGCGCAGGATCGCCCGGTGTGGATCGCCGCGAGTACCCATGAAGGTGAAGACGAGGTGGTGCTGGCTGCCCATCGTCGACTGCTGGCCAGTCATCCCGATGCCTTGCTGATTCTGGTGCCGCGTCATCCGGAACGTTTCAACCCGGTGTTCGACTTGTGCCGACAGCAGGGTTTCGCCACGGTACGGCGTTCGACAGGCGAGCCGGTTACTGCAAGCACTTCGGTGCTGCTGGGCGACACGATGGGTGAGTTGCTGTTTCTCTATGCGTTGGCCGACAGCGCGTTCGTCGGTGGCAGTCTGGTGCCGAACGGCGGCCATAACCTGCTGGAGCCAGCGGCATTGGCCAAGCCGGTGCTCAGCGGACCGCACCTGTTCAACTTCCTCGAAATCGCCGCGCAATTGCGCAGTGCCGGGGCGTTAGCCGAGGTCGATGATGCCGAAGGTCTGGCGCTGGCGGTGCAGCGACTGTTCGAATTGCCGAGCGATGCGCAGCGGATGGCAGAGGCGGGGTTGAAAGTGATGCGCACCAATCAAGGTGCGTTGCAGCGGTTGCTGGATGGGTTGGGCAAGTTGATTAAGCCCTGACCTTGCAGGAGCCAGGCTTGCCGTAATGCCTGTCAGTTAAGGCGGAATCTGTGAGGAGCGAGGCTTGCCCGCGAAGAACGATGACGCGTAATACCTGAAAATCCGCGGTGCATTCTTCGCGGGCAAGCCTCGCTCCTACAGAAATTTCGCTTAACTGACCGGCATTGAGGCTTGCCGGCGAAGGCGTCTTTGAAATCGCTTTCGCCGGCAGGCCTGGCTCCTACAAGTGTCAAGGGCGGGCTTTGAGTTGTTCAGCCGCAGCCTTGGCCAGATCTGGTGGCAGGAAGTCCTTGTCTGGGTTGTAGTCGGCTTTGAGATAACGCGTCAGGTCCTGCAAATCCCCCGGATTCAAGGTGCCGGCCGCCTGCTTCAAGCGCAGGTTGTCGAGGATGTAGTCATAGCGGGTGTTGTTGTAGTTGCGCACCGAGGTGTACAGCTGACGCTGGGCATCGAGCACGTCGACGATGTTGCGCGTCCCCACCTGATAACCGATTTCGGTCGCTTCCACCGCGCTCTGGTTGGAGATGATCGACTGCCGGCGGGCCTGCACCTGCTCGACGTCGGTGTTCACGGCGCGGTGCAGGTTGCGGGTGTTTTCCACCACCTGACGACGCAGGGCTTCGCGTTGTTGTTCGGACTGAGTCAGCCGCGAGTAGGACTCACGCACTTGCGAGCTGGTCAGCCCGCCGCTATAGAGCGGAATGCTCAGTTGCAGGCCAACCGTACGCTGCTCGACATCGCCGCCGTAACGCACGCCGTTCGGGTTCGGGTTGGTAAAGCCGAGGGCGTCGTTGTCACCTTTCTGGTATTGCGCGACCGCATCCAGGGTGGGCGCATGTCCGGCCTTGCGCTGCTTGAGGGTTTCCTCGGCGGCGCTCACCGCGTAGTTGCTGGCCAGCAAATTCAGGTTCTGCCTGGCGGCGGTGTCGACCCAGGCTTTGGCATCGTTCGGTGCCGGCGGCAGGATCGGCAAAGTATGGACGATGCCCTGGATCGAGTTGTACTGGCGGTTGGTCAGGGTGATCAGCGCTTCGAACGCGTCATCCACCTGACGCTGAGCGAGAATCCGGTTGGCCCGCGCCGTGTCGTAACTGGCTTGGGATTGCAGCACGTCGGTTTTGTCCGACAGGCCAACGTCGAAGCGCTCGTTAGACTGGTCGAGTTGACGCTTGAACGCCGCTTCTTCGGCCTTGGTCGAGGCCAGGGTGTCCTGGCTGCGCAGCACGTTGAAATAACTTTCGGCGCTTTGCAGAATCAGGTTCTGTTCGGTGGCCGAGAGTTGCAGGGCCGCCTGTTCGTTGACGTCCTTGGCGGCCTGCAACTGGAACCAGCGATCGGCGCGAAAAATCGGTTGCGCCAAGGTTGCCTGATACACCGTGCCACTGCGGGTCGAAGTCAGCGATGGCTGGTCGAGTGAGGTGCGGGTGTTGTTCAGGTCGGCACCGGCCGACAGGTTGGGCAACAGCCCGGCGCGGGCCTGGGGCACGACTTCCTTCTGAGCACCGTATTGGGCACGGGCGGCGGCGATGTCGGCGTTGTTGTCCACCGCTTCCTGATAGACGCTGACCAGATCAGTCTTGGTCGATAAGGGCGCTTCAGCTGCCCAGGCCATTCCATTGGACGCACAAGACACGGCAAGGGCCAGTGAGAGTTTGCGCAGCATGAGGCCATCCCTAAAAAATTACGCTGATAATTTGAGCGCCAAGGCTACGGCGCGGCGCCCTGCAGCGTCAAGGCGCGGCACGGCGTAGCGAGTGTAGTTGCACGCAGGCATGGCAACAATCCTGCAATTGCGCCATTCATCATGGTGTTTGCTGCGGAGTTGGCGTTCTTTGCCGGTTGTGTCTAGACTGGCCGGGTTCTTGTCGGGGTGCCTTGCTATGAGGCTGAGATCGAATAATTTCGGATCCCGTTGAACCTGATCAGGTTAGCGCCTGCGTAGGGAACAAGATTTCTCGTCACCCGGCGAGTCCTCTTGTGCTTCGTCCGGGATGTTGTTCGACAATCGAACACCCCTCGAGCACCGAGCACAGCACCAGCTGGTTTTCCCAGCGCCCGTGCGTCCATTCGTTTACAGGTTCGCTCCGACAAAAATCCACTGCCTGGATGTGTGTCTGGAGAGCCCGTGATGACTACAAAATCAAAAATCGAAACCAATCTGAGTGACTCGGCCAAGGTCGATCAGCAATCGGTTCAGCCGTTTACCCGCTCGCAAAAAATCTATGTCCAGGGCACTCGCCCGGACATCCTCGTGCCGATGCGCGAAATCAGTCTTGATGTGACCCCGACCGACTTCGGCGGCGAAATCAACGCGCCGGTGGTGGTGTATGACACCTCGGGCCCGTACACCGACCCCAACGTCATCATCGACGTGCGCAAAGGCCTGGCCGATGTGCGTTCACCGTGGATCGAATCCCGTGGCGACACCGAGCGTCTGCCGGGTCTGAGTTCCAACTTCGGCCAAGAACGCCTGGCCGATGCCGAGCTGACCAAGCTGCGTTTCGCCCACGTCAACAACCCGCGCCGCGCCAAGGCCGGGGCCAACGTCAGCCAGATGCACTACGCCCGTAAAGGCATCATCACCGCCGAGATGGAATACGTCGCCATCCGCGAAAACATGAAGCTCGAAGTGGCCCGTGCCGCTGGCTTGCTGGACCAGCAGCACGCCGGCTACAGCTTCGGCGCCAGCGTGCCGAAAATCATCACGCCGGAATTCGTCCGTGAAGAAATCGCCCGCGGTCGCGCGATCATTCCGGCCAACATCAACCATACCGAACTGGAACCGATGATCATCGGCCGTAACTTCTTGGTGAAGATCAACGGCAACATCGGCAACAGCGCGTTGGGTTCGTCCATTGAAGAAGAAGTGGCGAAACTGACCTGGGGCATTCGCTGGGGTTCGGACACGGTCATGGACTTGTCCACTGGCAAGCACATTCACGAAACCCGCGAATGGATCATCCGTAACTCGCCGGTGCCGATCGGTACCGTGCCGATCTATCAGGCTCTGGAAAAAGTCGGTGGCGCCGCTGAAGACCTGACCTGGGAGCTGTTCCGCGACACGCTGATCGAGCAGGCCGAGCAGGGCGTCGACTACTTCACCATCCACGCCGGCGTGTTGCTGCGCTACGTGCCGTTGACCGCCAAGCGCGTGACCGGCATCGTCTCCCGTGGCGGTTCGATCATGGCCAAGTGGTGCCTGGCGCACCACAAGGAAAACTTCCTCTACACCCATTTCGAAGACATCTGCGAAATCATGAAGGCCTACGACGTCAGCTTCTCGCTGGGCGATGGCCTGCGTCCGGGCTCGATTGCCGACGCCAACGACGCCGCACAATTCGGTGAGCTGGAAACCCTTGGCGAGCTGACCAAGATCGCCTGGAAGCACGACGTGCAGTGCATGATCGAAGGCCCGGGCCACGTGCCGATGCAGTTGATCAAAGAGAACATGGACAAGCAGCTCGAGTGCTGCGACGAGGCGCCGTTCTACACCCTCGGCCCGCTGACCACCGACATTGCCCCAGGCTACGACCACATCACTTCCGGTATCGGTGCGGCGATGATCGGCTGGTTCGGTTGCGCCATGCTCTGCTACGTGACGCCGAAGGAACACTTGGGCCTGCCGAACAAGGATGACGTGAAGACCGGGATCATCACCTACAAGATCGCCGCTCACGCTGCCGACCTTGCTAAGGGGCATCCGGGCGCACAGATTCGCGACAATGCCTTGAGCAAGGCGCGTTTCGAGTTCCGCTGGGAAGACCAGTTCAACCTCGGTCTGGACCCGGACACCGCGCGTTCGTACCACGATGAAACCCTGCCGAAGGATTCGGCCAAGGTCGCGCACTTCTGCTCCATGTGCGGGCCGAAATTCTGCTCGATGAAGATCACCCAGGAAGTCCGTGAATACGCGGCCAACCAGCGGATCGAAACCGTCGATGCGGAAGTTGCGCAAGGTCTGGCAGAACAGGCTGAGCGGTTCAAGCAGGAAGGTAGTCAGTTGTACAAGAAGGTTTGATCTGATCCGCAGCGCCAGTCCTCAAGACTGGCGTAGCTCTTGTAGGAGCGAGGCTTGCCCGCGAAGGCGTCCTTAAGAACGCCTTCGCCGGCAAGCCTGGCTCCTACGAAAAGCGGTTCACTCGATTAACTGACTGGCATTAGGGTAAGCCTCGCTCCTACAGGTAGTCCTCAGCTACGGCCGGGAAACAGCTCAGGCTTGAGAATACCGTTCAGGCGCGGGTAGGGGATCTTCAGTTCGACGTGACCCAATGCGTAAGGCGCGATGGTGCTCACTTCGTATTTGAGGATCACCCCGCCGTAGGTCAGCGCCACGTTCTGGGTTTTCACGAAGGGCCAGCTCTTCACGAACTCCGGTTCCTGATCGAGCTTGGTGCTGATCAGCCAGCTGTTGTGCGCCACTTGAGCCGCTTTCCAGAACGCCTCTTCCTGCCCCGGGATCAACATGTCCGAGAGGGTCAGCGCTTTATGCTGTTGACGTGAATAGTTGATGAAGCCGCGGCCCGGCGTGCCATGGGCACCGCCGGTGTCCAGGTAACTGGACAACTCAACGATCACCAAGCCGTCATGCTGCTCACGTACCTTGGCTTGCAAGTAGCTACTGTAGCGCGGGCCGGCACTGCTCAAAAACTGCTCGCGATACGCCGCCAGCGTCGGCGCTACGGGGGCTTCAGGTGAGGTGCGGGTCATTTGCAGCAAGCGTTTTTCGATGAGGCCGTCAAGCGCAGGCTCATCCGGGAAACGCAGCGTATCGATGTTCACCAACGGGCATTCAGGGTTGGCGCAGCCTGGTTTCAACTGTTCCGATGCGTCGCGGACAGTTTCCAGCGGCGCCCGATAGTTGGGCTGGAACAAACTCTGGCAGGCGCCCAGGGTCAGGGCGATTGCGGCTACGGAGGCGATTTTAAAAAGCGACATGGGCGTCCTTCATAAAACAGGGAAAGGCGAAAAGTTACCCGCTTCGACTCTCAACGAAGCAGTCAGTTCGCCACTAAGCTAATTAGAGTTGGTTTCGCCCTCACCGTCTATCCCGCTGACTGGAAAGGGGCTGCATCAAACATCGCGGGCGCGTTAGGATGGCGCGAAGTCGAGGTTGCAAGTAACAATGCAAGTAACAAAAAGGAACCTCGTAACGGATTTGCAGTAAAGAGGATTGTCATGACTGATTTTGCCAACGCCATTCCGACCGCCGTCGATATTGTTCGGCGCGAAAAGTGCTACGAGGGTTTCTACAAGCTCGACCGCGTGCACTTGCGCCACGAATTGTTCGCCGGTGGCATGAGTCGCGAGATCAATCGTGAACTGTTCGTGCGTCATGATGCGGTGTGCGTGCTGCCTTACGATCCACAACGCGATGAAGTGGTGCTGATCGAGCAGTTTCGCGTCGGCGCCATGGGCAAGATTGATAACCCGTGGCTGATCGAACTGGTCGCCGGTCTGATCGACAAGGATGAAGTACCGGAAGAAGTTGCTCACCGCGAAGCGCAGGAGGAAGCTGGGCTTGTATTCGGGGCGCTCTGGCCGATGACCAAATATTTTCCATCGCCAGGCGGCAGTAATGAATTCGTGCACTTGTACCTGGGGCGTTGCGAAACAACCGGGGTCGGCGGCCTGCATGGGCTGGAGGAAGAGGCAGAAGATATTCGCGTCACGGTCTGGGCGTTCGAAGATGCCCTGCAAGCCGTACGCGACGGACGTATTGCCAACGCGGCAAGCATCATCGCCTTGCAATGGCTGGCTTTGAACCGCGTTGAAGTGAGGGGGTTATGGTCGTAAACAAGCTGCGCGATCGCTACCGGATCGACCTCGTGGGGCTGCAGGCCTCCTGCGAGGCCAACTACGCGCGCCTGATGCGACTGCTACCGGACATGCGCAACGAGCCGCAGGCGCGGCGCATTGCCGTGACCCATGGTGACCAGATGCTTGGCGTGCTGGCCCTCGAAGTGCTGCTGGTCTGTCCATACACCACGACCCTGCAAGTGCGCCAGGAACACAGCCTGCCATGGCTGCCGGTGCCGCAACTGGAAGTTCAGGTCTATCACGACGCGTGCATGGCCGAAGTGGTCAGCGCTGAACATGCACGACGCTTCCGGGGCATCTATCCTTACCCGAACGCTGCGATGCATCAGCCGGATGAAAAGGCTCAGCTCAATCTGTTCCTGGGGGAATGGCTGAGTCACTGTCTGGCATGTGGGCACGAGTACGCAGTCGTTCGGTAGTTGTGAACTGCGTCCGGTTCACAGGTTTCCTCTTTAGATCGTCCCCCAGCATAATTGCGGCACTTATCCATCCCGTGATCACGCCCTGGGAGAACGCCTTGCCGAGCGTATCCACATTGACCACCGCCGATTCGGCGTTGCTGGTGCAACTCTCCGACAGTCATCTGTTTGCCGAGGCGGACGGGACGTTGCTGGGCATGAATACCCGCGACAGCCTGCAAAAGGTCATTGAGCTGATAAAGCTTCAGCAGCCGCAGATCGACCTGATCATTGCCAGTGGCGATCTTTCCCAGGACGGGACGCTGGAGTCGTATCAGCTGTTTCGTGACCTGACCCGGCAGATCGATGCGCCGGCACGCTGGATTCCCGGAAATCATGACGAGCCGCAGATCATGGCCGAGGCAGCGGTGCAAAGTGCGCTGCTGGAGCCGGTGGTGGACATCGGCAACTGGCGGGTCACCTTGCTCGATTCGGCGGTGCCGGGGTCAGTGCCCGGGTATTTGCAGGACGAGCAATTGCAATTGCTGGCCCGCTCATTGAGTGAGGCGCCGCAGCGGCATCATTTGGTGTGTTTCCACCATCATCCGGTGTCGATCGGGTGTGCGTGGATGGAGCCCATTGGCTTGCGAAATCCAGAAGCGTTGTTCGCGGTACTGGATCGTTTTCCGCAGGTACGTGCAGTGCTGTGGGGGCATGTGCATCAGGAAATTGACCAGATGCGCAATGGCGTTCGCCTGATCGCATCGCCCTCGACCTGTATTCAGTTCGAGCCGGGCAGTGATGATTTCAAGGTGAGCGAGCAGGCGCCGGGGTATCGGTGGTTGCGGCTTTTGCCGGATGGTCGGCTGGAAACAGGTGTTGAGCGCGTCACCGGTTTCGACTTTCAGGTTGATTACGGTTCTAACGGCTACTGACACTTTTCCTGCGGATGTACCGATTTCCACTGTAGGAGCTGCCGAAGGCTGCGATCTTTTGATCTTTCTTTGGCGCGACCCTGAAGATCAAAAGATCGCAGCCTTCGGCAGCTCCTACAGGGGGACCTCTTCATTTCCATCCGTGTCGGCAACCTACATGTCCCGACACCCTGTAAACTGCGCCCTCTTTACCCGACGCACAGGGAGCTCAAATGTCTGGTTCGATCCTTTATATCCACGGCTTCAACAGCGCGCCGGCGTCGAAAAAGGCCTGTCAGTTGATTAATGTGATGGAGCGGCTGGGCTTGAGCGATCAGTTGCGTGTGCCGGCCTTGCATCACCATCCCCGCGAGGCCATCGCTCAGCTGGAGCAGGCGATTGCCGAACTCGGGCGGCCGCTGCTGGTCGGCAGCTCACTCGGCGGCTACTATGCGACTCACTTGGCCGAGCGCCATGGCTTGAAAGCCCTGCTGATCAACCCTGCCGTCAGCCCGCACCGGATGTTCGACGGGTTCCTGGGAACGCAGAAAAATCTGTATACCGATGAGACTTGGGAATTGACCCACGACCACGTGACGGCCCTGGCCGAGCTGGAAGTGCCGGCGCCCAAGGATCCGCAGCGGTTTCAAGTATGGTTGCAGACTGGCGATGAAACGCTGGATTATCGCCTCGCCCAGCAGTATTACCGGGCCTGTGCCTTGCGTATCCAGGCGGGCGGTGACCATAGTTTCCAGGGTTTTGCCGAGCAATTGCCGGCAATGCTGAGTTTTGCCGGTATTGGCGCAGATTTGTATCAGGCGATTGATTTCACAGCACTGTGATTTGTCGCCTCTTTTTCACAGAACACTTTTTACAGGCGGACGACGAGACCCCATGGCCACTCCCAGCGCTAGCTCTTATAACGCAGACGCCATCGAAGTCCTCTCGGGCCTCGACCCGGTGCGCAAACGCCCCGGCATGTACACCGACACCAGTCGGCCGAACCACCTCGCCCAGGAAGTCATCGACAACAGCGTCGACGAAGCCTTGGCCGGGCATGCGACATCGGTGCAGGTCATCCTGCACGCCGATCACTCTCTGGAAGTCAGCGATGACGGCCGTGGTATGCCAGTGGACATTCACCCGGAAGAGGGTGTGTCGGGTGTCGAGCTGATCCTCACCAAACTTCATGCGGGCGGCAAGTTTTCCAACAAGAACTATCAGTTCTCCGGCGGTTTGCACGGGGTGGGTATTTCTGTGGTCAACGCCTTGTCGACCGAAGTCCGGGTACGCGTAAAGCGTGACGGCAACGAATACCAGATGACTTTCGCGGACGGTTACAAGAAAACCGACCTGGAAGTGATCGGCACTGTCGGCAAGCGCAACACCGGCACCAGCGTATTCTTTGCGCCGGACCCGAAGTATTTCGATTCGCCGAAATTCTCCATCAGCCGCCTCAAGCACGTGCTCAAGGCCAAGGCCGTTCTGTGCCCGGGGCTGCTGGTCAGTTTTGAAGACAAGGCCACCGGCGAGAAAGTCGAATGGCATTACGAAGACGGTCTGCGCTCGTACCTGGTGGACGCGGTCAGCGAATTCGAGCGCCTGCCGGACGAGCCGTTCTGCGGCAGCCTGGCCGGTAATAAAGAAGCGGTCGATTGGGCGCTGCTGTGGTTGCCCGAGGGCGGCGACAGCGTTCAGGAAAGCTACGTCAACCTGATCCCGACGGCCCAGGGCGGTACCCACGTCAACGGTCTGCGTCAGGGCTTGCTCGATGCGATGCGCGAGTTCTGTGAGTTCCGCAGCCTGCTGCCGCGCGGTGTGAAGCTGGCGCCGGAAGACGTCTGGGAGCGCATCGCGTTCGTCCTGTCGATGAAGATGCAGGAACCGCAATTCTCCGGTCAGACCAAGGAGCGCCTGTCATCCCGTGAAGCGTCAGCTTTCGTTTCCGGTGTGGTCAAGGATGCCTTCAGCCTGTGGCTCAACGCTCACCCGGAAACGGGCATGTTGCTGGCCGAACTGGCGATCAACAACGCCGGCCGTCGTCTGAAGGCCAGCAAGAAGGTCGAGCGTAAACGCATTACCCAAGGGCCGGCGCTGCCGGGCAAACTCGCCGACTGCGCCGGGCAGGACCCGATGCGTTCCGAGCTGTTCCTGGTGGAAGGTGATTCCGCCGGCGGTTCGGCCAAGCAGGCGCGGGACAAAGAATTTCAGGCGATCCTGCCATTGCGCGGCAAGATTCTGAACACCTGGGAAGTCGACGGCAGCGAAGTGCTGGCCAGTCAGGAAGTGCACAACATCGCAGTGGCCATCGGTGTCGATCCGGGCTCGGCGGACATCGCCCAGCTGCGTTACGGCAAGATCTGCATCCTCGCCGACGCCGACTCCGACGGTCTGCACATCGCCACATTGCTGTGTGCCTTGTTCGTCCAGCATTTCCGCCCGCTGGTGGATGCCGGTCACGTCTACGTTGCTATGCCGCCGCTGTACCGTATCGACTTGGGCAAAGAAATTTACTATGCCCTGGATGAGGCCGAGCGCGATGGCATTCTCGATCGTCTGGTCGCCGAGAAGAAACGCGGCAAACCACAGGTCACCCGATTCAAAGGCCTGGGTGAAATGAACCCGCCGCAGCTGCGCGAAACCACCATGGACCCGAACACCCGGCGTCTGGTGCAGTTGACGCTGGAAGATTTCGACGCGACCTCGGAAATGATGGACATGCTGCTGGCGAAAAAACGCGCTGGCGATCGCAAGTCCTGGCTGGAGTCCAAGGGCAACCTGGCCGAGGTTCTGGGCTGATGCGATTTGGCTGGGCCCTGGCGTGTGCGTTACTGCTGACCTCGGTAATGGTGTCGGCGGAGCCCGCACCCGAGCTGCGCCTGTTGTCCGAGCATGCCGTCGACGGCATGCGCGGTGGCAATCTGTCGGGGTTGGCCCAGTGCGGCAAGGAGCTGTGGACCGTTTCGGATCGTGACGATGACCAAATCTATCGCCTCGACACCCGCAACACCACCTGGCAGGCCGAAACCGTGCGCATCGACGTACCCCTGACGCCTGACAGCGGTTTGCCCTGGGGCTTGCGTTCGCGGACCTGGGCAGCGTCGTTCGTGCGCGGCGGGAATCTGGATTTCGAAGGCATCACCTGCGACAGCGCCGGCAATCGTTACATCGTCAGCGAAGCGCATGCCGCGGTGCTGCAAGTTCCGCCAATCGGTCCTGCGTCCTGGCTGAAAATATCGCCGATGCTGGTACGCGAAGCACGGGCCAGCGGTATGTTGCTGCACTTCAATGCGTTGTTTGAGGGGCTGACGATCAATCCGGCCGGTGACACGCTGTGGCTGGCCGCCGAACGTGAACGTCGCGGTTTGCTGCTGATCAAGCGCCAGCAAACGGTCTGGGACTGCAATGGTGGTTGTGTGCTGCTGAGTGAAGCGGGGGTGGAGATGCAACCGGTGCAATTTCCCAAGGCCAGAGCTCGCGCCCGGGATTTTGCCGATCTGTCATTGTTCGACGGCAAATTGTTTACCCTTGAGCGCAATGCCTTTCAGGTTTGCCGCCGTGATGCGGTGACGGCCAAGGTCGAGCGCTGCTGGTCGTTTACCGCCGAGGCCCTGCAGGAAAACCGTCGTTATTCACAGCCCTTTGGGCTGGCGGAAGCGTTGATCGTGGACGCCGACGGTGCCTGGATCGGTATCGACAACAATAATGGTGCGCGCGTCGACGGCGAGAAACGCCCGATTGTCTGGCGTTTTGCCGCGCCTGAAGGTGGCTGGAGTGCCAAGCCATGAGTCAGCAACCGCCGGGCAAACGCGCCGGTCGGGTGTTGATGGTGTTGGCCTGGTGCGCCGCGCTGTTTCTGGCGACCCGGTTTTTTGCTCAGTGGGAGGCGCGTCAGCAAAATCCCAACACCGTCGTCAGCTCCGAGCAGGGCGAAGGTTTTATCGAAGTGAAGCTGATCAGCAACAGCCAGGGGCATTTTGTCGCCACTGGCCAGATTAACGGCCAGCCGGTGGATTTCATGCTCGATACCGGCGCGACCGATGTGGCGATTCCGGCCGAAATGGCCGAGCGACTGAAACTGGATAAAGGCTTCGGGGTGACCCTGAGCACGGCCAATGGCTTGAGCGAGGGCTATCGAACCCGCCTCGACCGGCTGCAACTGGGCGACATCGTGCTGCGTGACGTTCGCGCGCTGGTGGCGCCCGGTTTGCACGGCAATCAGGTGCTGCTCGGCATGAGCGCACTGAACAAACTTGAATTTACCCAGCGCGGTGGCACCATGCTGCTGCGCCAGACCACGAAATAATGAGGCCCGCATGAGCGACTCCCTTGATCTCAGCCTGGACGGTGTAGAACGCCGGTCACTGGCTGACTTCACCGAAAATGCCTACCTCAACTACTCCATGTACGTGATCATGGACCGTGCCTTGCCGCATATCGGCGACGGCCTGAAACCGGTACAGCGGCGCATCATCTATGCGATGAGCGAGTTGGGGCTGGACGCTGATTCCAAGCACAAGAAATCGGCCCGTACCGTCGGTGACGTGCTCGGTAAGTTCCACCCGCATGGCGACTCGGCGTGCTACGAAGCCATGGTCCTGATGGCCCAGCCGTTCAGCTACCGCTACACGCTGGTCGACGGCCAGGGTAACTGGGGTGCGCCGGACGATCCGAAGTCCTTCGCCGCCATGCGTTACACCGAAGCGCGGCTGTCGCGTTATTCCGAAGTGCTGCTCAGTGAACTGGGCCAGGGCACCGCGGATTGGGGGCCGAACTTCGACGGCACGCTGGAAGAGCCTTTGGTGTTGCCGGCTCGTTTGCCGAACATCCTGCTCAATGGCACCACCGGTATCGCCGTGGGCATGGCCACCGATGTACCGCCGCATAACCTGCGTGAAGTCGCGACCGCTTGCGTACGCTTGCTCGATGAGCCGAAAGCCACGATCGAACAGCTCTGCGAACATATCCAGGGCCCGGATTACCCGACCGAAGCGGAAATCATCACACCGCGCGCCGACCTGCTGAAAATCTACGAAACCGGTAAGGGCTCGGTGCGCATGCGCGCCGTGTATCACATCGAAGACGGCGACATCATCGTCACCGCACTGCCGCACCAGGTTTCGGGTGCCAAGGTGCTGGAACAGATCGCGGCGATGATGCAGGCCAAACCGTCAAAAGCCCCGCAGATCGCTGACCTGCGAGACGAATCCGACCACGAAAACCCGTGCCGGATCGTGATCATTCCGGGCGCCCGCAAAAACTTTGACCACGACGCGCTGATGCAACACCTGTTCGCCAGCACCGAGCTGGAGTCGAGTTACCGGGTCAACATCAACATCATCGGTCTGGACGGCAAGCCGCAGCTGAAAAACCTGCGCGCATTGCTGGTGGAATGGCTGGAGTTCCGGGTCCAGACCGTGCGTCGTCGTCTGCAATTCCGCCTGGACAAGGTTGAGCGTCGCTTGCACCTGTTGGACGGTTTGTTGATCGCTTACCTCAATCTGGATGAAGTGATTCACATCATCCGCACCGAGGAACACCCGAAAGCCGCACTGATCGAGCGCTTCGCCCTGAGCGAAATCCAGGCCGACTACATTCTCGACACCCGTTTGCGTCAGTTGGCGCGACTGGAAGAAATGAAGCTGCGTGCCGAGCAGGATGAACTGCTCAAGGAACAGGCCAAGCTGCAAGCCCTGCTGGGCAGCGAAACCAAGCTGAAGAAGCTGGTACGCAGCGAACTGATCAAAGACGCCGAAACCTATGGCGACGACCGTCGTTCGCCAATCGTCGAGCGTGCCGAAGCCAAAGCTCTGACCGAGCATGATCTGCTGCCAAACGAGAAAGTGACCGTTGTGTTGTCGGAAAAAGGCTGGGTTCGCTCCGCCAAAGGCCACGAGATCGACGCCACCGGGCTTTCCTACAAGGCCGGGGATGGTTTCAAGGCCTTGGCGCCCGGTCGCTCCAACCAGTTTGCAGTGTTTATAGACTCCACTGGTCGCAGCTATTCGGTGGCGGCACACACGCTGCCCTCGGCCCGAGGCCAGGGCGAACCGCTGACCGGCCGTCTGACGCCGCCGCCAGGGGCGAGTTTCGAATGCGTGCTGATGCCTGAAGACGATTCGCTGTACGTGATCGCGTCCGACGCCGGTTACGGTTTTGTGGTCAAGGGTGAAGACCTGCAAGCCAAGAACAAGGCGGGCAAGGCCCTGTTGAGTTTGCCGAACAACGCCAAAGTGATTCTGCCGCGTCCGGTGGCCGATCGTGAGCACAACTGGCTGGCCTCGGTGACCACCGAAGGTCGGCTGCTGATTTTCAAAATCAGCGATCTGCCACAATTAGGTAAAGGTAAAGGGAATAAGATCATCGGGATTTCCGGTGAACGCGTTGCCAGTCGCGAAGAATATGTCACGGACATTGCCGTTTTGCCGGAGGGTGCCACGTTGGTCCTGCAGGCCGGAAAACGTACCTTGTCGCTGAAGGCGGACGACCTCGAACACTACAAAGGTGAGCGTGGGCGTCGCGGTAACAAACTGCCACGTGGCTTTCAGAGGGTGGACGCGCTGTTCGTCGAAAACCTCAATTAAGCGTCCTAGAGCGCTCGATCTACGATTTAACGCGTAGATCGACGCTTTGCCGCTGGAGTCGGAACGCATATTCACGGATGATATGGCCTTTCAAGCGCCGGCGTGGCCGAGCGTTCTTCATATTTTTTGAGTATTTTCACTGTGGTTAGCCTTGTGGCGGCCACCTGGATGGGACGATGACTGCTCTGCGCCTTCCTTTTATTTTGATGCTCGCCGGCGTACTTGGCCTGGCGGGTTGCAGCGTTCACCAGCCGGTGTCGCTGTATCAGCTGGACAGCGGAAGTCCGGCTCAGCCTGCGCAAAGCGCTGGCATGGCGGTATTGCTGGGTCCGGTCACGGTTGCCGATTACCTGCAACGCGAAACCTTGTTGCAGCGTCAGCCCGATGGCAGCCTGCAAGCTTCGGTTGATGGTCGTTGGGCGGGTAGCCTGTCGTCCGACATCGATCAGCTGTTGCTGCGTCAGGTCGCCGGCCATCTGGACAGCCAGCGCGTCGTCCTGGCACCGGCGACATTAGGCTTCACGCCGGATGTTCAGGTTCTGTTGACGATCACGCGTCTGGACTCGGGTGCATCGCAACCGGCAATCCTCGATGCACAATGGCGTTTGATCGACCGTCGTGGTCAGGTGCGCGATAACCGCATCATTCATCTACAAGAGCAGCACGCTGGCGGGACTGCGGCTCAGGTCCAGGCTCAGGGCGTATTGCTGCAGCGTCTGGCCGAGCAGCTGTCCACGGCGCTCAAGCCGCTGGCCAACCAGCCGCCGATTGCCGAAGCACCTCGCAAACCGGCTGCCAAGCCTGTGGCACCGGCAGCAACGCCAGAGAAGCAACCGAAAATCCCGATGGCTTCACCGATTCGCACCGATATGGAAGTGTTCAGGTTCTAAGCCTGGATTGATCCAAAGCAAAGCCCGCCATTGATGCGGGCTTTGTTGTTTCTGCGGAATGAAATCTTCAGTGTTCTGATCGTTCCCACGCTCTGCGTGGGAACGCCTCCAGGGACGCTCCGCGTTCCAGCCTCACCTCATACGTCGCCTGTCCCGGCCTCTTCGCGGGCAAGCCCGCTCCCACAGAGATTGCTGTCGTACACAGGTTTTGTATTCGCAGCGGTCAATGTGGGAGCGGGCTTGCCCGCGAAGAGGCCGGGACAGGCAACAAAAAGCCCAGATCAAAAGATCGCAGCCTTCGGCAGCTCCTACATGGACCGTGTAGACCGCGGCCTTGCAGGTGCATGCGAACTTTGTAGGAGCTGCCGAAGGCTGCGATCTTTTCAGACGGTCACCAAAAAGCCCGCAGACAATCGCTCATCTACGGGCTTCTTTACAGCGGGGGCTAGCGTTTACGCCCGGCGTTCGTGCATCCGTGCCAGTTGTCGCTCCAGCATCGACGGATAAGGCTCCATCAAGCGCTCTACGCAGCACGCACCTTCAGGGCTGGCGATCGGGCGGATCCGCGCACGCTGGCGAATCAGCGCGTCGTCGCTGATCTTGCGCTCCACCAGCAGCAGGTTGCGGCTGTGTTGTGACAGGGCCAGTGCATCCTGAGCTGTTTCAGTCAGCAGCAGGTCGATCTGGCTCAAACCGAACAGTTCGTCACCCAGCGTCAGGCCCAGCTGCAATTGCAGGGTGATGCCGCTGTCAGCGACTTCGATCTGCAATTGATGGCCCAGGGCGCGCAGCAACTCACCGCAGCAGATGGCGTTGGTCAGGTAATCGTCGCCGCTGTCTTCGGTGTGGAACAGCATCAGCGTGCTGCCATCGTTCAGGGTGTGCAGTTCGCTCTGGTAAAGCGACGCGGCCTGATCGAGGCAATCGCGATAGCGCTTCAGCAGCTCTTCCAGGCGTGCGCGGGGCAGGCGGCGCAGCTGATCTTGCGCGCCCAGTTGCACGGCCAGTACCGCGCTGTGCTGCGGCAGGTTCGATACGTGCGGCTTTACGACTGGTTTTGGTGCGCTGTCTGTCGAGTCGTCACGCAGATCGGCAAACGGATCTTCGTCGTCCTCATCGTCTTCGACGGTGCTGACAATGCGCCGTGGCGCAGGTTTGAGGCCGGCGACAGGCTTGGTTTCATCGAAACTCGGATCACGCAGGTTGCGCACTTCGAAAGCCGGATCGGCTTCCTCGTCGTAATCATTATCGTCGAACTCGGGTTCCGGCACAGGCTCGGGCTCGGCCGGTTCCGGGGCGAAATTGGCGTGCAGCTGACGCGCGAGATCGCCGACCTCATCCTGGCGCTCGGTGGCCGGGGTGTATTCGTCAATATTGCGCAGCCACACCCGCAATTGCATCAGCGGCGTGGAAATATTGCGTCCCAGGCGCAGGCTCAAGGCCAGGGACAGCGCCAGCAGAATCGCACTCAGAATGCCCATGCTTTGCAGGCTGATGGTCATCGGCTGCTGGAACTGGTCCATGTCCAGGCTAATGCGCAGTTGCCCGGCGGTCACGTCCTGGAAGGTGATCTTGCTTTGGTACATGCCTTCGGCTTCGCCCAGCAGGCTATGCTTTGGGCGCTGACCGGCTTCGGCGAGGATGCGGTTATCCACGCTGTAGATAGCGGCGTGGGCCACCAGTTTGTTCTTGGTCAGGTTGTTGAGCAGCACGTTCAGGCTGAGGATGTCGTTGGATACCAACAGCTCCGTGGCCGAGGTCGCAGTCTGGGTGGTCAGGCTTTCGCCCAGTGCGTCCGCCTGCTCGTGCATGGCCTGCTTGAACTGCAAACCCATCACACAGGCATAGATCACCAGGGCCAGAGCGACCAGGATCACGTTATGGCTGGCAATGCGCAATGCGATCGGTACACGGCGATGACGCAGTGCCCGGAAGATCAGCAGAAAGAAGTTATCGGTTTTTACTGGCGTGGGCCGGTTCACTTGAGCTCGGCTCTTTGTCCGTGAAGTTGACGCGCAGTATAGCGACAGGCCCTAGGCCGTCAAAGCGCTCGCGGTGTCCGATGGTCACTGAAAATGGGTAGAATGCGGTTTTTTTCCACCTGCGGGGGTGCGCCTTGCGCGAAATCGTCCTGATAAACATCACGGGAGTCGACCGTCCGGGTCTGACTGCGGCCATTACCGGCGTTCTGGCCCAGGGTGGTGTGAATATTCTCGACATCGGTCAGGCGGTGATCCACGACACCCTGTCGTTCGGCATCCTGGTTGAAATTCCCGATACCGAACAAGGCAGCTCGGTGCTCAAGGACATCCTGTTCAAAGGCTATGAGCTTGAGCAACAGGTGCGTTTCACGCCGGTGTCCGAAGAGGATTACCAGTTGTGGGTCGGCAATCAGGGCAAGAAACGCCACATTGTCACCCTGCTGACTCGCAAAGTGACCGCCGAGCAATTGCAGCGCGTGAGTTCGATCACCGCCAAATATGGTCTGAACATCGACCATATCGATCGCCTGTCCGGGCGCATGCCGCTGGACACCCCGGCCGACAAGGGCAAGGGCTGCATCGAGTTTTCCGTGCGCGGTGAAGCGGCTGATCCGCAAGCGCTGCGGGCCGAATTCCTCAGCGTCGCGCAAGAGCTGAACGTCGACATCGCCTTCCAGGAAGATTCACTATTCCGCCGTAACCGCCGTCTGGCGGTGTTCGACATGGATTCGACATTGATCGAGGCTGAAGTCATCGACGAACTGGCCAAGGCTGCCGGTGTAGGCGACCAGGTGTCCGCGATCACTGAGCGGGCAATGTCCGGCGAGCTGGATTTCCGCGCCAGCTTCAAAGAGCGCCTGGCCTTGCTGCAAGGTCTTGATGTCAGCGTACTGGATTCCATCGGCGCCTCGCTGCGCCTGACCGAAGGCGCCGAAACCCTGTTCGCCGAACTCAAGCGTCTGGGCTACAAGACGGCGATTCTGTCGGGCGGCTTCAGCTACTTCGCCAAGCAATTGCAGGCCAAGCTGGGCATCGACTATGTGTTCGCCAACGAACTGGCGGTGGTCGATGGCAAGGTTACTGGCGTGGCTGTCGAGCCGATTGTCGATGCGCAACGCAAGGCGGATCTGCTGCGTGAGCTGGCACATAAGGAAGGTTTGCGTCTGGAGCAGACGATTGCCGTCGGTGACGGCGCCAACGACCTGCCGATGCTGGCGATTGCCGGTCTGGGTGTGGCGTTCCGTGCCAAGCCATTGGTCAAGCAGTCGGCGAAGCAGGCGATTTCCACCCTTGGGCTGGATGGCGTGCTGTATTTGCTGGGCTTCCGGGATCGCGACGGGCAACTCTGAGTTTCAGGTTGTCTGGGCGGGCCTCTTCGCGGGCAAGCCTCGCTCCTACGGGATTTGCGCCGACCTGTAGGAGCGAGGCTTGCCCGCGAAGGCATCCCCGCCGATCAAATGCCTGACGCTCAAAGCGACTTCCACAACGAATCAAATTCTTCCGCTACCCCGACCACGCCGCTCACCGCGGCGTTTTCGTTTCTGGCTGTCTCAAGCGAACGGTAGGCAAACTGATTAAAGCTGTTGGTGCTCGCCACCCGACGCTCCAGCCCGGCCCGGCGGTCCTCGCCGTTGGTATTGATCAACACTTTATTGCCTTCCTGAAACGGCAGGCGCGGAGTGAGCAGGGTGGCCGGCAGGTCGATGGCGCTGATGGCAGGCAGCATCAGCCCGCGCAAGTACTGACTGTGCTCGTCGTCGGGGCGCATCAACTGTAGGCCGCAGGGTTCGGCGCAAGGCGCGACTTGCTCGATACCCATCTGCGTGCCACCGCCCCGCACCTGGCGGATCCAGCGCACCACTGCAATGCTCCAGCCTTGACCGGCAGCATCCTCGATACCGACCATTTCCCCAGCCTGTAGCTCGGCGGGCACCGCGCCGGGCCAGGCCAGGCAATAGCCGCCAGGGCTATGATTGATCACCGGCAGCACATAGGTCGGGAAATGCTGCTGGCGGTCGGATGCCTCGTGGCTGTCATCGTTCTGAAGGTGCGGGTATTCGATCTCTTCGTAGGGCAGCAGCGTATCTGCGGTGCCATTGGGGGCGGCGTCGAAGGCATGTTTCCATTGGTCTTTGGCGCGAGCTGTCGGGTCGGTGGCCGAGAACTGTGCGGGACGGGCGCCGGGTTTCTTCAGGATGTCGTTGAACGAGCGTTGCCCGCCGAGATAAAAGTGCAATGCGCTCATACCCACGCACAGGGTCAGCGTGCCGTGGCCGACGGTGCGCTGGAAGCTGCGCTCGGCGGCTTGGCCCCAGGCGGCATGCAGGTGTTGCAGCGTATCCAGATTCAGCCCCGCCGAAACGGGCAAAGGCGATACCTTGTCGGCCGACTGTTGCAGATGGATTTCGATGGCCGCGACCAGAGGTTGCGGGTCGATCCCCAGCAAGCTCTGCTGTTCTTCGACGCGAAATTTTGAGCGGTAACGCGGCCCGGTGTCGAGATCCGGGGCGATGGCAAACAGCCCGTTGTCCGGTTTGGCCGGTTGCAGCTTGATCCACTGGCTCCAGGGTTCGAGCACCTCGGCCAGCCGGGCGATCTGGTTCTGGCGCAGTTGATTGCAACGTGAAGAACCCAGCAGAAGGGCGACGACGTAGGTTTGCTCGATACTCAGCTTTTGCGTCTGGCTGGCCAGTTCATCGCGTACGCTCAAATTTTGCAGTTGGAACTGACAGCCGATCCGATACAGCTGATGCAGTTCCAGCCACAGACCTTCGGGCACCGGACAATAGAGTTCAGTGGCGCGGATCAACGCGCCGTTCAGGCAATGGATTGCCCGTTGCAAAGCCTGGGTCAGCAGCGGTGCACGGTCCTTGCTGAAGCGCGGTGCGATGCGGATGACGATTTGTTTGTAGCCGATCGCCAAGTGGCTCTGCAGCGCCTGGCAAAGGTTGGCGATCTTGCGCGAACGCTCATCGAGCACAATCGCCTGATGCAGAAAATGCCGCTCCAGGTGCTTGCAGACGTAATGCACCTCGGGCCGCAGCAGTTCGAGCAATTGCAGGCGATTGTCGCTGGGGGTGAGCAGCTGGTTGAGTTCGCTCAAGCCTTGATACAACTGGCGAGCGGTTTCGCCGATGTTGGCTTTGGGCAGGTTGACGATCCAACGCTTGAGATCGCGAGGCGTGGCTTCGCAGAAAGACAGGCGCGACTGCGTCGGGATCGGTGCGCGTAGCAGCAGGACAGGATTGGTCTCATTCATGCCAAGGACAAACTCCGACCGGGAAATGGGCAGTGAATGACTTTGACTGTAGCAGCTATGAACGCTGGAGGGCGTGATGTTGGCTCTGCGCTTGCCCGTGTAGGAGCTGCCGAAGGCTGCGATCTTTTGATTTTGCTTTTTTACAGATGTGAAGCTGCCGAAGATCAAGATCAAAAGATCGCAGCCTTCGGCAGCTCCTACAGGGGAATGCGCCGCCCGGAATAAATCCCGGGCGGCGGATCCGGATCAGGCGCTTGGCAAGCCGATGCTCTGGCCCATTTGCACTGGCGAAAGGGCGCCCAACCCTTCAGCCCATTTCACTTGATCCGGCCCGAACAGCACGACAGCCGTAGAGCCGAGTTTGAAGCGACCCAGTTCCGCGCCTTTTTCCAGATGGATCGGTGCACGGGCGGCTTCGTCGTAACGGAAGGTTTTCAGTTCGCGTTTTGGCGGCGTGATCAGCCCGGCCCAGACCGTTTCGATCGACGCCACAATCATCGCGCCCACCAGTACCACGGCCATCGGGCCACGTTCGGTGTCGAAAATGCACGCCACACGCTCATTGCGCGCGAACAGTTCCGGGACGTTTTCCGCGGTGGTCTGGTTGACCGAGAAGATGCGGCCGGGGATGTAGACCATCTCGCGCAGGGTGCCGGCCAGTGGCATGTGCACGCGGTGGTAATCCTTCGGTGACAGGTAAATGGTGGCGAAATCGCCGCCCATGAATGGCGCTGCGTTGGCTGCGTCACCACCGAGCAGTTCCAGCACGCTGAAGCTGTGGCCCTTGGCCTGGAAAACGCGACCGTGTTCGATCGGGCCGAGCTGGCTGACGGCACCGTCGGCCGGGCTGAGGATCGCGCCTGGGGTTTGATCCAGCGGGCGAGCGCCGTCTTTCAAGGCGCGGGTGAAGAACGCATTGAAGTGCTCGTAAGCCGTCAGGTCTTCGACCAGCGCCTGGGACATGTCCACTTGGTAACGCTTGGCGAACCAGGTGGTAAGGGCGTTCTTGAACCAGCGCACGCGGCATTCGGCAATGCAGCCGGCCAGTCGCGAGAGCAAGTGGTGGGGCAGCAGGTATTGGCTGAGGATAAACAAACGCTTATTCATTAACTGTCCTTAAAAACCTTAAATTTCTACGGGCGTGTCGGGATGGTTGCCCCATTCGCCCCAAGAACCGGCGTAGCCTTTGACTCGCGGATAACCGAGCGACTTGGCGACTAGATACGTGAAGCCAGAACGGTGGTGAGTCTGGCAGTGGGTAATGACTTCTTTGTCTTTGCTGATGCCCAGTTGTTCCAGGATCTTCGGCATGTCGGTGCGGATGCGCAGGTTGCGCGCCTGATCCATGCCGGCTGTCCATTCGAAATTGACCGCGCCGGGAATGTGCCCACCCTTGGCCGCCAACACTTTTTCGCCGGAGTATTCCAGCGGCCCGCGTGCGTCCCAGATCGCCAGGTCGGCGGCACCGAGACGGCTTTGCAGGTATTCGCGGGTGGCGATGGGTTCGTCGTGCAGGGTCAGGGCGACGGGGCCACCAACCGCTGGCGGGATCTGGATCGACATGGGCAAGCCTTCTGCCAGCCAGGCCGTCAGGCCGCCGTCGATATAGTGATACTTACTGTGGCCGATGACATCCAGCAGCCAGATAAAGCGCCCGGCCCAACCGCCACCTTCGTCGTCATACACGACATAGACCGCATCGGGGTTGTGGCCCAGTTCGCCGAACAATGCTTCAAGCGCGGCTTGGGTCGGCAGCAGGCCTGGCGCAGGCGCCTGACCCAGTTGAGTACGTTTAGGATCGACAAAACGTGCCCCGGGGATATGCCCAGCGGCATAGCGGGCACTGCTGGTCAGATCCACCAGAATCAGTTCGCGGGAGTTGAGACGCGGGAGCAGGTCGCTCGGCTCGATCACCAGCGCCAAGCCAGAGAAGTCAGACATGTGAGGTCTCCAGAGCACAAAGGGGAGGATTGTAGCGCAGCGTCATGAGGGCCTGTTATCAGTTATTTCGGCACAAGAAATAACTGATAACAGGCTCTGCTGGTTAATGCCGGGCCGTAGCAGCTGTCGAGCTTGCGAGGCTGCGTTCGGCTGCGAAGCAGTCGTGAATCCGGCCTGCACGGTTTGCCTGACGTACCGCAAGTTATGGTTATACGACTGCTGCGCAGCCGAACGCAGCCTCGCTGGGGCTCGACAGCTGCTACACCGGCATCAGTCCCTAGCGATGGCTAAAGCTGTGCAGGGCTTTTTCGATGCACTGCGCGGTTTTGCCGAATGCTTGCACGGTGATTTCCGAGAACGACCCGCCGCCCTGATCCGCCACCACGATCATGATCACCCGACCGTTGTTGACCAGCGAGCGCAGCAGCAAGTGTTCACCGCTGAACTGTTTACGCAGGCTGGCCGGCAACAGGGCGGACAATTGTGCATTGTTGCCTGGCGTCAGGCGCACCTGAGCCTGTTGCGCGAGCAGGCGCTGCAGCACGCTACTCTGGCTGACCACCAGGTTCAGGCCGGCCACTTCTTTGGGCAGCCCGGCAGTCTGGTGCACGCGCAGATTGGCGTGCGTGCGGTCGGCCATCAGGATCATCACCCGGCGCATGCCACACGCCACCAAGGCGTCTCGGGCCGATGTGGTCAAGTGCATGGCATTGGTAAAACGGCTCGGCTCCACCAGCAATTCGGCGCATTGTTTACGCCACTTCGCCAGGTCTTCGGCGGTGGGCGCCGGGGCCGGCAGCAAACCGGCGTGAACGCGGTTCATGCCCTGCGGCCAGATCAGCGCTTCGGCCGGGTGCCAGAGGTCCGGCATGGCATGTTGGCGGGCGCTGTTGGCGGCCTGTTGGTGCAATTGTTGCTGCACCTCATCCATCGGCATTTGCAGATAAAGGCTGGTCAGGTATTGCCAGCGTTCACAGTGGGGGCTGTCCCAGGCCTGTTGTGCCGACAACGCCAGCCCATTGGCCAGCAGCACGGTATTGGCGGGCTGATTGAGCCAACGGCGCAGCGTCGGGTCGTCATCGAGACGGTTCTGTTGGCGCAATGGGTGATCGCTGTCACGCGCGATGCGCAGGACTTTCACCAGCTCACGTTGTTCGCTGCGCAGCAGTCGATAACCCTGCTGCACCCAGATCGGCAAACGCCAGACATCCACCAGCGCCAGACAGATTTCCAGCAGGCGCACGCCGAACAATTGCTTTTCGACTTTGCGCGCCGACTCACCCTTATGGATAACCCGCAGCTCCCACTCTTCAAGCAACTGCGGATGGGTCAACGCCATGGGCCACAGTGGCGAAAGAAACAGCAGGCTCCCCCAGTGGATGTCCTGCCACAACCGCGCCAGGCGACTGGCAAAAAAACCGTTGGCCTGTTGAGTGGCGTGCTGGCTGATCAGCTGAAGCTGGCGCAGGGCGATGGGGATTTGCGATTGGGGTTCGGCGGGCAAACGCTCGAGCAATTCTTCGGTGCGTTTCAAACCGAGGCGATTGATTGCCACCTCAAGGTTTTCAGCCGGCGTGCTCATGCTGCCATGAGTGTGGCGATTGGCTTCGCGAATCACACTCAAGGCCAGGGCCGGGCTGTCCTGCATCATTTCGGCAATGTCGCGTAGCGAGCTGCGGCTATCGCGGATAGCTTTGCAGACTTGGTCGTGACTGGTTTGCGGAACCGGCAGGCGAACACCATCGAGAAGCTTGACCCAGCCTTCGAGCGTGGTTGGTTTTGGCGTTGGGACGTTCGTTTCGTTAGCCATGGCTGGACGCGATCATTGTCTGCATTACCTGTGCCCGGCGCGGGCTAATTAGCTTTTCGATTGAACTGGCTATAGTCTGGCGCAGTTTTGCCGATAAGTAGAAGAAGAGATTTTTTAACTTCCGAATATGACCTTGAACCCGACTCAGTAAGTGCTCTCCTACCTATGGCTAAAATTATCGGCATCATCGTCGTATTCGCGAGCGTGCTCGGCGGATACGTGCTTTCCCACGGCAAGATTGCCGCGCTCATCCAGCCTTTCGAGGTGATGATTATCGGCGGCGCGGCCCTTGGTGCATTCCTGCAGGCCAACCCCGGTCATATGACGATGCACGTGCTCAAGAAGTCCTTGAGCATGTTCAGTTCGCGCTTCAACCACACCTTCTACCTGGAAGTGCTGGGGTTGATTTACGAGATTCTTAACAAGAGCCGCCGCGAAGGCATGATGGCAATCGAAGGCGACATCGAAGATGCCGCCGCGAGCCCGATCTTCGCCAAGTACCCGGCAGTCCTGAAAGATGAGCGCATGACTGCGTACATCTGCGATTACCTGCGCATCATGTCCTCCGGCAACATGGCTCCGCATGAGCTTGAAGGTTTGTTCGACATGGAACTGACCAGTCTCAAGGAAGACCTGGACCACCCCTCTCACGCAGTCAACGGCATTGCTGATGCCATGCCGGGTTTCGGTATCGTCGCGGCGGTATTGGGTATCGTGGTGACCATGGCTTCCCTGGGTGAAAGCGACCAGAAAATGATTGGCTTGCACGTAGGCGCGGCACTGGTAGGTACCTTCTTCGGTATTCTCGCGGCCTACGGTTTCTTTGGCCCGCTGGCCCACGCCCTGGGCCACGATGCCAAGGAAGAACTGAACGTCTACGAAGCCATCAAGGCCTCGCTGGTGGCTTCGGCTTCCGGCATGCCGCCATCGCTGGCAGTGGAATTCGGTCGCAAGGTTCTATACCCGGCGCACCGTCCTAGCTTCGCTGAACTGGAACAAGCGGTTCGCGGTCGCTAAGTCATGGAAAATAACCAGCCGATAATCATCAAGCGCGTCAAAAAGTACGCGGGCGGGCATCACGGGGGCTCCTGGAAAATCGCCTTCGCGGACTTTGCGACGGCGATGATGGCGTTCTTCCTGGTGTTGTGGCTGTTGTCCACGGCAACACCGGAACAGAAGATCGCCATCGCCGGTTACTTCAAGGATCCGATCGGCTTTGCCGAAAGTGGCACCCCCTACATCATCGATCTGGGTGGCTCGCCGACCCTGGCGCCAGAGAACACCCTCAACCCCGAAGTGAAATCTCAACCACAGCCAGACAAGGTCACCGTCGACGCCGATCAGGCCGAAGGCATGGCCGAGCAGGTCGAGAAGGAGCGCCTGGAACTGTTGCTGCAAGAGTTGCAGAACAAGGTTGAAGAAAACCCGCAGTTGCAGAAGTTCAAGGATCAGATCCTCTTTGAGATCACGCCGGACGGTTTGCGCATCCAGATTGTGGACGCCGAAAACCGCCCGATGTTCGACTCCGGCAGTGCGCGTCTGAAGCCGTATTTCGAAGACATCCTGCTGGCCATGGCCGACACCATCAAAGCGGTGCCGAACAAGATCAGCATCAGCGGCCACACCGATGCCAAACCGTACTCGAGCACCGGCGATTTCGGCAACTGGGAACTCTCGGCCAACCGCGCCAACGCGGCTCGCCGTGCATTGATCGCCGGCAGCTATCCGGACACTCAAGTCGCACGAGTCGTGGGTTATGCCTCGTCAGCGCTGTTCGACCGGGAGAACCCGTTCAACCCGGTCAACCGGCGGATCGACATCGTCGTGCTGACCAAAAAAGCCCAGCGTGCCATCGAAGGTTCGCAAGGTGCCGAACCTGCGCCAGCGCCGACGCAAGGGCAGGGTGGCCCGGGCGAAGTGCCCGCGCCGCCAGTCGATCCGAATGCATTGCCGGCGGATAAGGAACCGCTGCCGGCTCATGAGCTTCGTGAGCGGTTGAATTTGTTTGATGATCCGAAACCAGTAGAACCTATGAAGCAGTGACCCACAAAAAAGCCGACAGCGATGTCGGCTTTTTTGTGCCTGCTGGCAGTAATGGATTGGTTTGGATTCCGGCCTTTGATTCATCCGGGTCTGGGAAGTGTTCTTGGACAGTGTTCGCGAGGGCATTGTTCTTACCTCCATCACGCGCCATAGCCTCATATGAACATTTGATGCTGCTGATCATTTTCGTGGCAACACGAAAATGATCAGCATTGGCAAAGGCAGTCAGTAATTCGTCAATGACTTCATGCTCACTCGTTATGTCTATTGCCTGTTGCCTGCCTGATTGCGGTAAAATCAAGGAATGAGGCTTTGTTCCGAGAATGGTGTAGGACGGCTCCGAGACCCGTAATCTGGGTTTTACTTCGCTTGGAGCCTCGCCTATAGTTCGCCCGTCGCCGACGAATCGGTGATCGACTTTAGCCGGTCGTTACAGATGATGCACAAGCGCCCGTTTAGACGCGGCGCTTTTTGCTGCCTGGCATTTTCATGTCTATGGTGGCTGTGCGTGGGACACCCTCGGGTGTGCCGGGTGCATCTGTCCGGTCGGCTAACCCGCGTACAGCTACCACCCCAATTCGTTTAGCCGCGAAGGGGTGGGAGTTTCACCTATCAGATGAGATTCAAGCCATGTCCAAATACCACCCGCTCCAAGGTAACTTCAGCGTCGGGCCCACACTGTACATTGACACCGAAGCCCGCACTTCCGATCTTCTTGAGACCGCCGTCCACCGAATCAAAGCAGCCCGTAATCTACTTAACAGCATCAGTTGTCTGTGTGTGAAGGATGCAGAAGGTCACGACTTGGAACATTTCGCCATTGCTGCACACATGTTGATTCAGGATGGCTGTGACGCCTTGGATGCGCTGGGCTGGAAGCTGGAAAAAGCTGCACGCTGAAGATCAGCAAGCCGCGATCATCGCGCAATTCAGTTCCGGCCTACACACCTTTCTGACCCCAACGCTTAGGGGGATGGTGTCCCCTATTTATGGACACCATTTTTAGCCTCGACAGCGGGTCGCCAGGTGTCAACGCGTGCGGGTAGTAACCATGAGTTTGATTCAGCCTTCAGCCTCAATTGATTCATTTTTTTTCGCACGCTATCACGAGCGCTGATAGCGTGCGTAAATCCTGTTATGTGGCCGTCAACTCGAAGAACCTGTGCTCCGGTGGTTCGCGGACCGACTCCGACGAGCAGCATGGTCCGCATCTCTGCATAACTTGCAACTGCTACAAAGAATCTATACTGTCCCGTGAGTTTTGCGGCAAGACATGATGTCTACTGCTTTAGCTACCCATTTCATGTGATGCCATTCTAGGGAGGAGGGATCTATGACCACAGTTCAGAACCTTTACTCCGCCTTAGACAAGCAGGGCATTTCGAAAAGAAAGCTCGCTCTCCTGCTACCTGAGTGGTGGACAGATGAGGTAGAGGCGTCACCGTCAGGTGTGCAGCAAGCCAAGGTTTATTTGGCCAAAGCATTAAGTCTGCGTATGCGTCCGTTCAGTGAGACGCCTCCTCGGATTGAATTCGACTTACCGGCAGATAAGCGATTCAAAAAGTCTGCCAAAACCTCTGAAGCAGATGTGAATCTTGCGGTTGCCTTGGCTCGCAGCGCCTCGCGCCTCGCGCTTTCTGCACTCGATACTCAATTCGCACCGCCTCCACCGGACGCACTGGCGATTCGTGAGCACTTGCTTTTGTCGGGGGCTCCTTGGGTGAGCTTGTCTGCTTTGCTCGACTATTGTTGGAGCATTGGTATCCCAGTCATCCACCTGGCTACACCTCTGCTCGGCCGAAAAATGGATGGCATCGCCATGGCGATCAATGGTCGGCCATCGATCGTCCTTTCTAACAATAGAAAAAGCGGTTTCTTGCTTTTCCATTTGGCACATGAGCTTGGGCATATTGCTTTGGGGCATGTCGGCGCAAATGGAACGATTGTCGATGATGAAATCAAGAAAGATGGTGCGCTAGACAAAGATGCCGATGAACTTGCCGCGGACCAGTTTGCGATCCAGTTATTAACCGGTAACACTCACGGTAATTTTAAGCTTCAGCAACTGATGAAAACGGCTATGTTGGCGCGATTGGCAATACAGTATGGAAAAGATCATAAAATTGATCCTACGCATATCGTTTTGAATTGCGCCCATAACGACAAACGCATTTTTGCACTGTGTGTTTCTGCCGCAAATTTCATCGCTGGAGAAAGCACTGACCAAGAGATGGTTACAGATTTTGTTTTTCGGCAGCTTCAAGAGAATCTCAAAGACGACAGTGAGCATTTACTGCGGAAACTGATCGCATAAATGATTCTTCTCACCGACAACGACATACTGGTAAAGCTTTCTCAATGTGACTTGATTGAGGAAGCTTTGTCAGTTTTTCAGTGTGGACTTGGTGAGTGCTATGTTCTAGACAGTGCCAAACACTCTCTCTACTTAAATGACGTAGAAAAGTGCGTATCCAAACGCGTCGGTAGCTACCAATCCTATGATCGCCTTTGCAATCTCGTCCATTCATGCCGCGTGCTTGGTGCGGCCGATGAAGATCTGGATTTCATGGACGAATTGCTTCAAATCGACAGCATCGACGATGGCGAGCTTTTACTGTTGATGCATGCTTTCTCTCTCTATCAAAATCAACAGCCTTACTCCTTTACCACGGGTGATAAACGCGCACTCGTCGGTATATTGATGTCGCAATCAGATAGAGCAAAGCAGATACTTTTCCAGCGGGTGGAATGTGTCGAGTCAATCATTTTGAAAGCAATTCGAATTTACGGTTTCCCGCACATCAGCACAAAGCTCATACAAGCTCAGGCTCTTGTGGCTGCGGAAAAATATGACAAGGTTCTGAGAATGGCTTTCGGTGCTGGGCGTGATGAACATCACTCTAATAACTGTCTTTCTCAATACCTCGCGCCTGTCGGTCAATTCATCAAGCCCTAACTGATATATGAACTCGCGGCCCTCCAGAGCACTGTTAAATGCTCAGAAGGACTGCTCGATACACGTAGTTAATCAGACAAAAATGGCATCGGCGGACCAGAAGGCTTTTCGGTTACCTCAGCGCCAAATATTGCGTGCTGCAACGAACCATGAGCATTTGATCTGACATCAATCCCATCTCCCTCTTCAATATTCTTAATCGTTATGTTCGCTCCGCCACTTTTCAACTTTCGAAAATCCGGTGCCGAAACAGGTTGAACGGTTGAACGGTTGAACCACTCAAGAAAGTGACCTACAAAAAAGCCGCGATGATCGCGGCTTTTTTGCGCCCGTCAGAAACCCCGTCGAATGCGGTTCTTGAGCTGCTCGTGGAACAGCTCGGCATTGCCTCTGTAGGTGCGGTAAAGGGATTCATTGATCGAGCCCAGCGTCATTGAACGCTTGGTCGCCACTTCTTCACGATAGGCGTCAATGAAAAACTCCAGATCTTTGTCGGTGCTGAGCTTTGGCCATTTATCGAGGTACAGCGGCAGCTCCGCCGGTCCGGTCTTGAATGAGCAGATGCGGCGATTGCTGATGGTCGCTTCACCGATTTCAAACGGCACCCACCACGACAGCGCGGTCTTGTCCGAGACTATCGCCATCAGATGCGTGCACGCGGTGATGTTGCGGGTGATGACCCCGGTGATGTCGTCAGTGGTCTGTGACTCCGGATCCAGCACGTCGAAGTAAGTCTTGATGTTGGCCTGAATAAGACGAGCGTTGATAGCGATGGCGTGGGGGCGATCGCTATGGCGGTAGCTGATAAACACAGGCATCAGAAATGTCCCTTGAGCGCGAGTTCGCGGTAATAGGCGCCGAGGGCGGTGAGGCGGCAACCGGTGGAATGGAGGGCGGCGTAGTACATGTGTTCGGCGTCCACCGGTTCGATCAGGCTGTGGCGGTTGCACTTTTGCAGTTGGGCAAAGACATCGCCGTGCTCCGGGTCGAACGTGGCTTCGGTAGGTTCGTAGCTTGGATCGAGGGCGAACATTGATTCCGCCTCTTCAAACCAATCAGGCAGTTTGCGCAGAATCTCTTTGGGGATCAGCGGCGAGACTTCGCGCAATGAAATGAACTGCGACACATTGGTCTTGAACACCGGGCGCTGTTCCCATGCGTCCAGAGCGTTGTCGACGAATGAATAGAGGCTGCCGGGGGTGATCTTTCCCAATATGTTCGCGGCGCCGCCGTGCAGTGCTTGCAGCAACAGCCCCGTGAAGATCCCGTGGTTGGCGCCCTCCATCGCCGGTTCTTCCTTTTTGCACGCGGTGAGGATGGTCATGCCTTCGCACACCATGCTGCTTTCGCTGCGTAGCGCCCGCACTTCTCCCGCCGAGCCCGCCTGGCAGCAGTCGAGAATAATCACTTTGTTTTTGATTTTTACGGCTTTGGTCGCCCAATTCAGGATGTCGCTGATGCGAATTCCATCCTTGGCGGATTTGTAGTCCTGGGGGATCAGCATGCCTTCGTCCGTATCGACGTCGAAGTTGCCGTGACCGGCGAAGTACAGCAGCGCAACGCTGCAATCACCTGAAAACAATTCCTGGATATGCCCTTCGAGCTTTTCACGGCTCAGATAATCTTCGGCGGAAGTCAGGACCAGGTTCTTGAAATTCGGATCGCCATTGGCGTCGGTTTTCAGCACCGAAGCCATGGCCATCGCGTCGTTGTTGCAGCCACTCAATTGCGAAACATGGCTGTAGTTATTGATGCCGATGAACAGTCCCTTGCGCATGGTTCAGCCCGCCGCGTGAGTGCGAATGGCACTGATGATGCTGTTGGTGTTCCACGCGCACTCCGCATGTGCAGCCCGGCGCACCACCGTGGAAATCCGCTCCGCACCAAAGGGCTTGATCGCAATGATCACTTTGCCCATGCGCTTGGCGATCTCGATTTCCTTGTTGATCCACTTGCTGTAGGTCGAATACATCCCCGCCATGATCAGCACTGCCGAACAGAGCCGAATCTTGTTTTCGATGGCTTCTTCAAGTTGTTTGTCGGTTTTCGCGCCGATGATCGGGTTGTCCGGTGGCACCGAAAAATTCTTGAACGTGAAGTCGGGCTTCGCATTGAGCAGGCGGACCAGATTGTCGTGGGCGTCAGGGTGGTTCCACGAGTGGCTGATGAACAAATGATAGGTTTGCATGGCTGTCCCTCGGTATCGCCAGAAATGCGCTGAGGGCTCGAATGTATGCACTTGAGTGGCCGCAACAAGGCCTTGGCGGTTAAAGAGACGCGTCCTTCAGGCAGGCGCGAAGAAGCCTTACAGAAAGGTCTGACGTTTAATTGAGGAAGTTTTTGTAGGATGCCACGAACGGCCTACCGCCCCGTCAGAGTCAGGGGCGGCTGGCGCGTCTGTTTAATAGCTGCTTTCAGGCAAACTGGCGATGATCGAGCGGTAGCTGTTCATCCGTTGCTGCTGCACGCGGCCCTCTTCCAGGGCCTTGAGCAGCGCGCAACCCGGCTCGCGGTCGTGCTTGCAGTCACGAAAGCGGCAGGTGCCGATCAGGTCGTTGAACTCGATGAAGCCGGCTTCGACATCGGCACGGCTGACGTGACCCAGGCCGAATTCCCGAATACCCGGGGAGTCGATCAACTCACCGCCACCGGGGAAGTGGAACAACCGCGCGGTAGTGGTGGTATGGGTGCCCTGGCCCGACAGCTCGGACAGCGGGCCGACGCGGGTGTCGACTTCCGGCAGCAGGCTGTTGACCAGAGACGACTTGCCGACACCGGACTGGCCGACGAATACGCTGATATGCCCGTCTAGCTGCTTCTGCAATTGCTCCATGCCATTGCCGTGGTGGGCCGACACTTCCAGTACCGGATAACCCAACGTGCGGTAAACCGCCAGTAAGGCATTCAGTGCCGTGGCGTTCTGCTCGTCGATCAGGTCGAATTTGTTCAGCAACAGCAGCGGCCGAATACCCGCGTGTTCTGCGGCGACCAGATAACGGTCGATCAGGTTGGCGTGAGGCTCGGGCAGCGGGGCGAAGACGATAACGATCAAGTCGACGTTTGCCGCCACCGGCTTGAGTTGGCCACGGCTGTCCGGACGGCAGAGCTCGGTCTTGCGCGGCAGTTGCGCCACGATCACGCCGATGCCCTGGTTGCCAGCACGCCACACGACCTGATCGCCGGTCACCAGCGCTGGCAGGTTGGCGCGCAAATGGCAGCGGAACACCTGGCCGGCCAAGTCGCCATCGAGGGCCTCGACTTCAACCTGCACACCGAAGTGCGCGATCACCAGGCCCGTCTGTTCCGGACCCAGGTCGCCGCCTTCGAGTGCCTCGACAGCCGAGGACTCGCGTTTGGCGGCGCGGGCAGCGCGCTCGCCCTGAATCTTTTCGATGCGCCAGTTTTGACGACGATTGAGTTGGCGTTTGGCCATGGGTGTTCCGTATCGAGAATGCAGCGATTAGGTAAAACGGCCGCGAGTTTAGCACGCCCAGTGGCCTCCCTAGGCTAAACTGCGCACCTACGCCGAGGAGCCGACCCATGCAAAACCCGCTGAACCTGATCTGGATCGACCTGGAAATGACCGGTCTGAATCCTGATACCGACGTCATCATCGAGATGGCCACTATCGTCACCGACAGTAATTTGAACACCTTGGCCGAAGGTCCGGTGATCGCCATTCATCACAGCGACGAGATCCTCGCCGGCATGGATGAGTGGAATACCCGTCAGCACGGCGGTTCCGGGCTGACCCAACGGGTTCGCGACAGCCGCATCAGCATGGCCGAAGCCGAAGCCGAGACCATCGCCTTCCTGGAAAAATGGGTGCCGAAGGGCAAGTCGCCCATCTGTGGCAATAGCATCTGCCAGGACCGTCGCTTCCTTTATACCCACATGAAATCCCTGGAAAGCTATTTCCACTACCGCAACCTCGACGTGTCGACCCTTAAAGAGCTGGCCGCGCGCTGGGCACCGGACGTACGCGACAGCTTCAAAAAGGGCAGCACCCACCTGGCCCTGGACGACATCCGCGAATCGATCGCCGAGCTGCAGCACTACCGCAAGAATTTCATCAAGTTCTGATGGGGTGGTGCCTGCTCTGACGCCTTCGCGGGCAAGCCTCGCTCCTACAGCTTTATGTCGTTCGCGCAATGTGCGCACGACGAAGACTTGTAGGAGCGAGGCTTGCCCGCGAAGAAGGCGACGCGGTTCATCAGAGTAAATGCCCCCTTTTGGTGCCCTGACGATCTGAGTAGACTGCGCGCCTTCCTGCAAGGACCGCCACCATGTTGCTGATGCTCTACCTGATCGCCATTACTGCCGAAGCCATGACTGGCGCCCTGTCTGCGGGCCGTCGCGGCATGGACTGGTTTGGCGTGGTGCTGATCGCGTGCGTCACGGCGTTGGGCGGTGGTTCGGTGCGTGACGTGCTGCTCGGCCACTACCCGCTGACCTGGGTCAAACACCCGGAATATCTGGTGTTGACCTCGGTCGCCGCAATGTTCACGGTTTTTACTGCCCGCTGGATGCGCCACTTGCGCTCGCTGTTTCTGGTGCTCGACGCGGTGGGCCTGGTGGCGTTCACCCTGATCGGCTGCATGACGGCCCTGGAAATGGGCCACGGCATGCTGGTGGCCTCGGTCAGCGGCGTGATCACCGGGGTATTTGGCGGCATCCTGCGAGACATCTTCTGCAACGACATCCCGCTGATCTTCCGCCGCGAGCTCTACGCCAGCGTCTCGTTTGCCGCGGCGTGGTGCTATCTGCTCTGCATCTACCTGCAATTACCCGGTGAACAGTCGATCCTGATCACCTTGTTCGGCGGCTTCCTGCTGCGCTTGCTGGCGATCCGTTTCCACTGGGAAATGCCGAAGTTTGTTTATAATGACGAGGCTTGATCGAAGGTTGCTGGTCGTGTGTGCGATTTACTCTTAACGGGGTAATTCGACTTCAAATGGGGTAATTCATCGTCTAATTACCCCATTTGTTAAGGGCGTGATCCATTGTTGCCAGCGCGTTGCTCATGTTGCTTCAACGCCCACTCGACATGCTCGCGCACCAGCTCAGACGGATAGTCCCGCCGTGCCTTCAGCGCTTCCAGCACCGGAATACTCGACGGCGCATTACCCAGGCCGACCGCCAGATTGCGCAACCAGCGCTCGTAACCCGCGCGTCTGAGTGGTGAACCCTCGGTGCTGCTGAGGAACTTCTCTTCGTCCCACATGAACAGTTCGGCCAGTTCGGCGTTGTCCAGGTTATGCCGGGGTTTGAAGTCGCTTTCCCCGGAAGGTCGGGCGAAGCGGTTCCATGGGCAGACGATCTGGCAGTCATCGCAACCGAACACCCGATTGCCGATCAATGGCCGCAAATCTTCAGGAATCGCACTTTTCAGTTCGATGGTCAGGTACGAAATGCAGCGTCGGGCATCCAGCAAATACGGACCGACGAAGGCATTGGTCGGGCAGATGTCCAGGCAGGCGGTGCAGCGGCCGCAGTGTTCGGTGGCGTGGGGCGGGTCGACCGGCAGCGGCAGGTCGACGAACAGTTCGCTGAGGAAGAAGTAGCTGCCGGCCTTGCGATTCAATACCAGCGTGTTTTTGCCGATCCAGCCAAGGCCAGCCTGTTCGGCGATGGCTTTTTCCAGTACCGGGGCGCTGTCGACAAAGGCGCGGTAGCCGAACGGACCGATCACCGCCTGAATTTTTTCCGCCAGTTGTTGCACGCGTTTACGGATCAATTTGTGGTAATCGCGGCCCAAGGCATAACGCGAGACGTAGGCTTTTTCCGGTTCGGCCAGGCGTTTGGCCATTTCGGTGTCGCCCGGCAGGTAATCCATGCGCAGGGAAACGACTCGCAAGGTGCCCGGCACCAGTTCTTCCGGGTGTGAGCGTTTGCTGCCATGGGCGCCCATGTACTCCATTTCGCCGTGGTAGCCGGCTTCGAGCCAGCGCTCCAGGTGCTGCTCATGCTCGGCCAGGTCGAGGCCGCTGATGCCGACTTGCTGAAAGCCCAACTCGCGGCCCCAGTCCTTGATGGATTGGGCGAGGGCAGGCAGGTCTGTAGTAATAGCGGGCATGAGGCGAGAGAAACCGGAGCTGAGATGCGTATAATTCTGCCAGACATCGGAGCCTGAAGACGCATGCCGCACACTAAAGATGAATTACCCGACGCGCTGTATAGCGGCGAGCAAGTCCGAGGGCTCGATGCGAGCCTGATTGCGGCCGGCACACCGGGCTTCGAATTGATGCAGCGTGCGGCGCGAGCTACCTGGCGTGCGCTGGTCCGTCATTGGCCGACGGCGCACGAATTGAGCGTGTTGGCCGGCCACGGCAATAATGCGGGGGACGGTTACCTGGTGGCCGTGTTGGCCCGACGTGCCGGCTGGCACGTGCGGGTGCTGGCCGCCGGTGATCCCGGGCGTTTGCAGGGCGATGCCGCGTCGGCCCATGCCGAGGCAGTAGCCGAAGGCGTCGCCATTCAAGACTGGAATGCGCACTGCGAATTACGCGGCATCGTGCTGGATGCCTTGCTCGGCACCGGCCTGACCGGTGAAGTGCGCGAGCCATACGCCAGTGTCATCGCTGCGATCAACGCCAGTGAGCTACCGGTTGCGGCGGTGGACATCCCCTCGGGGCTGTGCGCCGATACGGGGCGTCAGCTCGGCATTGCGGTTCGAGCTGACCTGACGGTGACGTTCATCGGTTTGAAGCTGGGTCTGTTCACCGGTGACGCTGCGGATCTGGTCGGCGATTTGGTATTCAATGATCTGCACGCCGCCCCAGAGACGTATATCGGGGCCACGGTCAGTGCTCGTCGCCTGACGGCCGGTAATGTGCCGCGTCTGACCAGTCGCGCTCGCACTTCCCACAAAGGCAACTTTGGCCACGTATTGCTGATCGGCGGTGATCGCGGTTTTGGCGGTGCCATTTTGCTCAGTGCACAAAGCGCCCTGCGCAGCGGTGCCGGCATGGTGTCCGTGGCCACCCGCCACGAGCATGTCCCGGCTGCATTGGCGCGTTTGCCAGAAGCGATGGTGCTCGGCATTTCATCGGCCAATCAATTAATGGGGCTGCTTGAGAAGGTCGCGGTGCTGGTCGTCGGCCCGGGGCTGGGGCAGGCCGGTTGGGGACGCAGTCTGTTGTCGGCCGCGGCCAATGCGCCGTTGCCGCAAGTCTGGGACGCCGATGCGTTAAACCTGTTGGCCGAAGGCGGCGTGAGTTTGCTCGCAAATTGTGTTATCACGCCGCACCCCGGCGAAGCTGCGCGGTTGCTGGGGGTATCGACGGCCGATGTTCAAGCCGATCGTCCTGCCGCTGCCCATGCATTGAGCAAAAAATATACAGCGGTGGTGATCCTCAAGGGCGCCGGCAGTTTGATCGCCAGCCCCGACGGGCGTCTGGCGCTGTGTCATCAGGGCCATCCGGCCATGGCCTCCGCCGGTTTGGGCGATGTGCTGGCCGGGCTGGTCGGCGCCCTGCTTGCTCAGGGCATGGACCCTTACGACGCGGCATGCCTGGCGGTCTGGCTGCACGCCAATGCCGGTGAGCAACAAGGTAAGTTCGGCCGCGGGCTGGCGGCCAGTGATCTGATTTCAGCCATTCGTCAGTTGTTGGAGGAGCAAGCACCGTGTCTGAAGTAACCCTGTACCTGGCCGATGAACAGGCCATGACCGACTTTGGCGCACGTATCGCCCGAATCACCCAAGGGCATGGTCTGATTTTCCTCGAGGGGGACTTGGGTGCGGGGAAAACCACGCTGTCTCGGGGTATTATTCGGGGCTTGGGGCATACAGGCGCGGTAAAAAGTCCGACGTTCACTCTGGTCGAGCCTTACGAGATTGGTGAGGTCCGCGCCTTCCATTTCGACCTGTATCGACTGGTCGATCCGGAGGAGCTGGAGTACCTCGGCATCCGCGACTATTTCGAAGGCGACGCATTGTGTCTGATCGAATGGCCCCGCAATGGTGCAGGCTTTTTGCCAAAGCCCGACCTGACCATTACCATTAGCCCGCAAGACAGCGGGCGTTCGCTGAAAATTTTGCCCCAGGGCTCGCGTGGCGAGTTGTGGTGTGCCGCTTTGGCATTGGAATCCAATTAAATGATGGGGTTAGGTATGCGCTTTCGCGCGTTGGTTGCTGCCGTAGGGATGTTGTTTCTGGCGGTGACCGTCGACGCTGTGGCCGAGACAAAGGTCAACAGTGTTCGCCTGTGGCGGGCGCCGGACAACACGCGACTGGTGTTCGACCTGACGGGGCCTGTCCAGCACAGCGTCTTTACCTTGACCGCACCGGATCGACTGGTGATCGACATCAATGGCGCATCGCTGGGGTCGCCGCTGAACGTCAATACCTCGAACACTCCGATCACCGCAATGCGCTCGGCTCAACGTACGCCGACCGACCTGCGAGTGGTCATCGACCTGAAAAAAGCCGTCACGCCGAAAAGTTTTACCCTGGCGCCGAACGCCCAGTACGGAAATCGTCTGGTCGTCGACCTGTTCGACAACCCGGCCGACGCCGCGCCACCGCCTGCGCCAACATCGTCTGTGGCCACGTTGCCTGCCGTACCCGTCGCACCCTCCGAGCCTTCGATCAAATTGCCGCCCGCCCCGGCTGGCAAGCGCGACATCATTGTGGTGATCGACGCCGGCCACGGTGGCGAAGACCCGGGTGCCTCGGGCTCTCGCGGTCAGCGTGAAAAAGACGTGGTGCTGGCCATCGCCCGTGAACTGCAGCGTCAGGTCAATGGCATGAAAGGCTTCCGCGCCGAACTGACTCGCACCGGCGACTACTTCATTCCATTGCGCGGCCGTACGGAAATCGCCCGCAAGAAGGGCGCCGACCTGTTCGTCTCGATCCACGCCGACGCTGCGCCTTCTACCGCCGCGTTCGGCGCCTCGGTGTTCGCCTTGTCTGATCGGGGCGCCACCTCGGAGACCGCCCGTTGGCTGGCCGACAGCGAAAACCGTTCCGACTTGATCGGCGGTGCCGGCAACGTCAGCCTCGACGACAAGGACCGTATGCTGGCCGGCGTGCTGCTCGATCTGTCGATGACCGCTTCCCTGACATCCAGCCTGAACGTTGGCCAGAAAGTCTTGAGCAACATCGGTCGCGTCACGCCGCTGCACAAACAGCGCGTGGAGCAAGCCGGGTTCATGGTGCTGAAGTCGCCGGACATCCCGTCGATCCTGGTCGAAACCGGGTTTATCTCCAACGCCAATGAAGCTTCGAAGCTCTCCGCTGCGAACCATCAGCAAGCGCTGGCACGCTCTATCAGCAGCGGCGTGCGGCAATTCTTCCAGCAGAATCCACCGCCGGGCACCTACATTGCCTGGCTGCGCGATTCCGGCAAAATCGCCCAGGGCCCGCGTGACCATCGCGTGAACCCCGGCGAAACCCTGGCGATGATCGCGGTGCGTTATCAGGTATCGCCCGCCACTCTGCGTAGCGCCAACAATCTGTCGAGTGATGAGCTCAAAGTCGGTCAGCATCTGACCATTCCCGGCACTGAACTGGCGGCCAAAGAATGAATCAGGTGCTGACCAATACCGCGCGCATCGAGCTGCTCAGCCCGCGGCTGGCGAACCAGATTGCCGCCGGTGAGGTGGTCGAGCGCCCGGCCTCGGTGATCAAGGAGTTGCTGGAGAACAGCCTCGACTCCGGTGCCAAACGCATCGACGTCGATGTGGAGCAGGGCGGCGTCAAGTTGCTGCGGGTGCGCGACGATGGCAGCGGCATTTCCGCCGATGACCTGCCCCTGGCCCTGGCCCGTCACGCCACCAGCAAGATTCGCAACCTGGAAGATCTCGAACAGGTGATGAGCCTGGGGTTTCGTGGTGAGGCACTGGCGTCCATCAGCTCCGTGGCGCGCCTGACCCTGACATCCCGCACTCGCGATGCCGATCAGGCCTGGCAGGTGGAAACCGAAGGCCGGGACATGGCGCCTCGCGTGCAGCCGGCGGCCCATCCGGTGGGGACTTCGGTGGAAGTGCGCGATTTGTTCTTCAACACTCCGGCGCGCCGCAAGTTTCTCAAGACCGAAAAAACCGAATTCGGTCACCTGCAAGAAGTGATCAAGCGTCTGGCGCTGGCGCGGTTCGACGTGGCCTTCCATCTGCGCCACAATGGCAAAACCATCCTCAGCCTGCACGAAGCCCATGATGACGCGGCCCGCGCCCGGCGTGTGGCGGCGATCTGCGGGGCGGGTTTTCTGGAGCAGGCGCTGCCGATCGAAATCGAACGCAATGGTTTGCACTTGTGGGGCTGGGTCGGGTTGCCGACCTTCAACCGCAGCCAGGCAGACTTGCAGTACTTCTTTGTGAATGGCCGTGCGGTGCGCGACAAACTGGTGGCCCACGCGGTGCGCCAGGCTTATCGCGACGTGCTGTTCAACGGTCGGCACCCGACGTTCGTGCTGTTTTTCGAAGTCGATCCGGCGGGCGTCGACGTCAACGTCCACCCGACCAAGCACGAAGTGCGCTTCCGCGACGGGCGCATGGTTCACGATTTCCTCTATGGCACTTTGCACCGCGCCCTCGGCGATGTGCGGCCGGAAGATCATCTGGCCGCGCCTGTCGCGACGGCGATTGTCCGGCCCACCGGGCTCGATGCTGGGGAGTTCGGTCCGCAGGGCGAAATGCGTCTGGCGGCCAATGCGCTGCTGGAACAGCCTCAGGCGCAACCGTCGTTCAACACCCCGGCTGGCTCGGGCGCTGGCGCCGGTTATCAATATCAGTACTCGCCGCGGCCTCAGTCCGGCGTGCCCGTCGCCGAAGCTCAAGCGGCCTACCGCGAGTTTTTCGCGCCTTTGCCCGAGGCCAATGCAGTCGCATTGCCGGCCGGGCAGGACGACATTCCGCCGCTGGGTTATGCGCTGGCGCAGCTCAAAGGCATCTATATTCTTTCGGAAAACGCCCAAGGCCTGGTGCTGGTGGACATGCACGCCGCCCACGAGCGGATCATGTACGAACGGCTGAAAGTCGCCATGGCCAGTGAAGGCCTGAGCGGTCAGCCATTGCTGGTGCCGGAATCCCTGGCCGTCAGTCAGCGTGAAGCCGATTGCGCCGAAGAACACGTCGCATGGTTCCAGCGGCTGGGCTTTGAGTTGCAGCGTCTTGGCCCGGAGTCGCTGGCGATCCGGCAAATCCCCGCATTGCTGAAACAGGCGGAAGCCAATCGACTGGTCAGCGACGTTCTGGCGGATTTGATGGAATATGGCACCAGTGACCGGATTCAGGCACACCTGAACGAACTGCTCGGCACCATGGCCTGCCACGGCGCGATTCGCGCGAATCGGCGTCTGGCCTTGCCGGAAATGAACGGTCTGCTGCGAGACATGGAAAACACCGAACGCAGCGGTCAATGCAACCATGGCCGACCGACCTGGACCCAATTGGGCCTGGACGATCTGGACAAACTGTTTTTGCGCGGTCGTTGATGAGCCAGTTCCCTCCTGCGATTTTCCTGATGGGGCCGACGGCTGCGGGCAAGACCGACCTGGCCATCGAACTCACCAAGGTTCTGCCCTGCGAGCTGATCAGCGTCGATTCGGCGCTGGTTTACCGTGGCATGGACATTGGCACCGCCAAGCCGTCCAAAGAGTTGTTAGCCGAATTTCCGCATCGGTTGATCGATATTCTCGACCCCGCCGAGAGTTATTCGGCTGCGGATTTTCGTCGTGATGCGCTCGAAGCCATGGCCGAGATCACCGCGCGGGGCAAAATTCCGCTACTGGTAGGCGGCACAATGCTCTACTACAAGGCTTTGCTCGAAGGTCTGGCCGACATGCCAGCGGCCGATCCTGATGTGCGCGCGCAAATCGAAGAAGAGGCTGCACGCCTTGGCTGGCAAGCCCTGCACGATCAATTGGCGGTCATCGATCCGCAATCCGCCGCGCGAATTCATCCGAACGATCCGCAGCGCCTTAGTCGAGCGCTGGAAGTTTATCGCGTCAGTGGTCAGAGCATGACTGAGCTACGCTTGCGACAATCTGCGCAAAGTACTGAAGCAGCCGCTTCGGGACTGCAACAATTGCCCTATACTGTCGCGAACTTGGCTATCGCCCCGGCAAATCGCCAGGTACTGCACGAGCGTATTAAACAAAGATTCACAAATATGTTGGAACAGGGATTCATCGACGAGGTCGTAGCCCTGCGAGATAGAGGTGACCTGCATTCGGGGATGCCGTCTATACGTGCTGTAGGTTATCGACAAGTCTGGGATTACCTGGATGGCAAGCTGACGCAAGCCGAGATGCAGGAGCGTGGAATCATTGCCACGCGCCAATTGGCAAAGCGCCAGTTCACCTGGCTACGCAGTTGGGCTGATTTACACTGGCTGGACAGCCTCGATTGCGACAATCTGCCGCGCGCCTTGAAATACCTTGGGACCATCTCCATATTGAGCTGAGTCCTTGCAATTGCCGTCTATCCTTGGGGGTGTGACGGCCCCAAGCCATCTGTTTACCTATTTTTATATTGAATCCTTAAAGGAGTGCGGCACATGTCAAAAGGGCATTCGCTACAAGACCCTTACCTGAATACTTTACGTAAAGAGAAAGTGGGGGTTTCCATCTACCTGGTCAACGGGATCAAACTGCAAGGCACGATCGAGTCTTTCGACCAGTTCGTTATCCTGCTGAAAAACACCGTTAGCCAAATGGTTTACAAACACGCTATCTCTACAGTGGTGCCGGTTCGTCCAATTCGTCTGCCTAGCGCAACCGAATCCGAAGCAGGTGACGCTGAGCCAGGTAACGCCTGATAGGAGTCTCCTTTGTTCTTTGAGCGCCACGGTGGTGGTGAGCGGGCAATTCTCGTTCACTTGGATGGTCAGGACCCTGAGGCGCGCGAAGATCCGCAGGAGTTTCAGGAGTTGGCAATTTCGGCAGGCGCCGAGACCGTCGCGTTTTTTAACGTGCCGCGTCATCGGCCAACCGCCAAAACCCTGATCAGCAGCGGCAAGGTCGAAGAGTTACGCGACCTGGTCAGCGCCGAACAGGTCGATCTGGTGATTTTCAATCACATCCTCACGCCCAGTCAGGAACGTAACCTCGAACGTATTTTCGAGTGCCGCGTGATTGACCGCACGGGTTTGATTCTCGATATCTTCGCCCAACGCGCCCGAACCCATGAAGGCAAGCTCCAGGTCGAACTGGCCCAGCTTGAACACATGAGTACGCGGCTGGTTCGTGGCTGGACTCACCTTGAGCGGCAGAAGGGCGGTATCGGTCTGCGCGGCCCGGGTGAAACCCAGCTGGAAACCGACCGGCGCCTGTTGCGGGTTCGCCTGCGGCAGATCAAGGGACGCCTGGAAAAGGTCCGCAGCCAGCGCGAGCAATCTCGTCGCGGGCGCAAACGTGCTGACATTCCGACGGTTTCACTGGTGGGTTATACCAACGCCGGCAAATCGACGCTGTTCAACTCGGTCACCGATTCCGACGTCTTCGCCGCCGACCAGTTATTCGCTACCCTCGACCCGACCTTGCGCCGGCTCGAACTCGACGACCTCGGGCCGATCGTACTGGCCGATACCGTGGGCTTCATTCGCCACCTGCCGCACAAACTGGTCGAGGCATTTCGGGCTACGCTCGAAGAGTCGAGCAACTCCGACCTGCTGCTGCATGTGATCGATGCGCATGAGCCTGAGCGGATGGCCCAGATTGAACAGGTCATGGTGGTGCTTGGGGAGATCGGAGCACAAGACTTGCCGATCCTTGAGGTATACAACAAACTCGATCTGCTCGAGGGTGTTGAGCCGCAGATCCAGCGCGATGCCGATGGCAAACCGCAGCGGGTCTGGTTGTCGGCCAAGGACGGTACCGGCCTGGACCTGCTCAAACAGGCTGTGGCCGAACTGTTAGGCAGTGATTTGTTTGTTGGCACCTTGCGCTTGCCGCAGCGTTTTGCTCGACTGCGTGCGCAGTTTTTCGAACTCGGTGCGGTGCAAAAAGAAGAACACGACGAAGAAGGCATCAGCTTGCTGGCCGTTCGCTTGCCACGGATCGAATTGAATCGACTCGTGAGCCGCGAAGGTCTGCAACCGATGGAATTCATCGAGCAACACACTTTGCAATAAAAGCCTGAGAAAGCGGTTGTGCCGCGGTGACAGGCATTCTGTAGCATTGGTCGGCGCGCCGTGGGTGCGTCTTTGCTTTATCAGATGGAGAGCGCTATGGCTTGGAATGAGCCGGGTGGCAACTCGAATAATCAGGATCCTTGGGGTGGCAAGCGCCGCAATAACGGCGACCGCAAGGGACCACCGGATCTCGACGAGGCCTTCCGAAAGCTGCAGGAAAGCCTGAACGGGTTGTTCGGTGGTGGTAAAAAACGCGGTGACGAGGGCGGTGGTCCGGGCAAGAGTGGCGGCTTTGGCGGCCTGCTCGGCATCGGCCTGGTCGTGCTGGCGGCCGTATGGCTGTACAGCGCTGTCTATGTGGTCGACGAGCAGGAACAAGCTGTAGTGCTGCGCTTCGGCAAGTACTATGAAACCGTCGGCCCGGGCCTGAACATCTATTTCCCGCCGATCGATCGCAAGTACATGGAAAACGTCACGCGTGAGCGTGCCTATACCAAGCAGGGTCAAATGCTGACTGAAGACGAAAACATCGTCGAAGTGCCGCTGACCGTGCAGTACAAGATCAGCAACCTGCAGGACTTCGTGCTGAACGTCGATCAGCCGGAAATCAGCCTGCAGCATGCGACTGACAGTGCCTTGCGTCACGTGGTGGGTTCTACCGCCATGGATCAGGTGCTGACCGAAGGTCGTGAATTGATGGCCAGCGAAATCAAGGAGCGTTTGCAACGCTTCCTCGATACTTATCGCACCGGCATCACCGTCACTCAGGTCAACGTACAGAGCGCAGCGGCACCGCGTGAAGTTCAGGAAGCCTTCGATGACGTGATCCGCGCCCGTGAAGACGAGCAGCGTTCGCGCAACCAGGCTGAAACCTACGCCAACGGCGTCGTGCCGGAAGCCCGTGGTCAGGCCCAGCGCATCCTCGAGGATGCCAACGGTTACCGCGACGAGACCGTCTCCCGCGCCAAGGGTGAGGCCGATCGCTTCACCAAACTGGTAGCCGAGTATCGCAAGGCCCCTGAAGTTACCCGCCAGCGTCTGTATCTGGACACCATGCAGGAAATCTTCAGCAACACCAGCAAGGTTCTCGTGACCGGCAACAAGGATGGCCAGAACAATCTGCTGTACTTGCCGCTGGACAAGATGGTCGACAGCGGTCGCAGCACCAGCACTCCGGTGACTGGCGCGGCAGCCAGCAGCAATGAAGCGAATGCGCGTGCGGCAGCCGATCTGCAGCAACAGCAAGCACGTACCAGGGAGAGTCGCTGATGAGCAATAAATCGCTGATCGCCCTTATTGTCGGCGTCGTCCTGGCGATCGTTGCCTGGAACTGCTTCTACATCGTGGCTCAGACCGAACGCGCGGTGATGCTGCAGTTCGGTCGCGTGGTCCAGGCCGATGTTCAGCCGGGCCTGCACGTGAAAGTGCCTTACGTGAACAAGGTGCGCAAATTCGACGCGCGCCTGATGACGCTGGATGCACCGACACAACGCTTCCTGACGCTGGAAAAGAAAGCCGTCATGGTCGATGCCTACGCCAAGTGGCGCGTGAAAGATGCCGAGCGCTTCTACACCGCGACTTCCGGCCTCAAGCAGATTGCCGACGAGCGTCTTTCCCGTCGTCTGGAATCGGGCCTGCGTGACCAGTTCGGTAAGCGCACCCTGCACGAAGTAGTGTCCGGTGAGCGTGATGCGCTGATGGCGGACATCACCAACTCGCTGAACAAGATGGCGGAAAAAGAGCTGGGCATCGAAGTTGTCGATGTCCGGGTCAAAACCATCGACCTGCCGAAGGAAGTGAACCGCAGCGTGTTCGAACGTATGAGCACCGAGCGTGAGCGTGAAGCTCGCGAGCACCGCGCCAAGGGTAACGAGCTGGCTGAAGGCATCCGTGCCGACGCCGACCGTCAACGCCGCGTGCTGCTGGCTGAAGCCTATCGTGAATCCGAAGAGGTTCGCGGTGACGGTGACGCCCAGGCTGCTGCGATCTACTCCAAGGCATACGGTCAGGATCAGGAGTTCTACGCGTTCTACCGTAGCCTGCGCGCCTACCGTGAAAGCTTCGCGAACAAATCCGACGTCATGGTCCTGGACCCAAGCAGTGACTTCTTCCGTTACCTGGAAAAAGCCAAGCCTTGATACGGCGTTGACCTGAATCATCCCCCGCCTGGCGGCTAAAACCTCGGGCGGGGTGATCCTTTGGGAAAACGTGTGTATGATGCGGCAGCCGGGAAATTCCCGGCTTTTTTGCGTCTGCACGTTTGATTGGTGTTTTCATGCAGGCGCCCGAGTTGATTGACTCGACAGGTTTTTCGAGGAAAGTGATTGGCGAAGCCGGTTTCAGGCTTTTCGCCCCGTTGTTCATGCGCGTGGTTTGCACATGAGCCGATCATTTTCTGCTTCACTCAAGGCTCGCCCAAAGGCTTGTCGCCCGGATCATAGGGGAATGGCGTAATGGCAACGGTAGACCGCTGGCTGCTGCCAGATGGCATCGAAGAAGTACTGCCACCAGAAGCTGCGCGCATCGAAGTAGCGCGTCGTCAGGTGTTGGATCTGTTCCAGAGCTGGGGTTACGAGTTTGTCGTGACTCCCCATATCGAGTACCTGGAATCCCTGCTGACTGGCGCGGGCTCGGACCTCGATCTGCGTACCTTCAAGGTCATCGACCCGCAGTCGGGCCGGCAGATGGGTTTCCGTGCCGACATCACGCCGCAAGTGGCGCGCATCGATGCGCATACCCTGCGTCGCGAAGGCCCGAGCCGTCTGTGCTATGCCGGTAGCGTGCTGCATGCTCAGCCACGTGCCTTGTCGTCCTCGCGCAGCCCGATTCAACTGGGCGCCGAGTTGTACGGCGATGCCAGCCCGAGCAGCGATGTGGAAGTCATCAGCCTGATGCTGGCCATGCTGCAACTGGCCGATGTGCCGGATGTGCACATGGACCTCGGCCATGTCGGCATCTACCGCGGCCTGGCCCGCGCGGCCGGTTTGTCCGGCGAAGTCGAGCAACAGTTGTTCGATGCATTGCAACGTAAAGCCATCGACGAGGTCATTACCTTGACCGAAGGCTTGCCTGCCGATCTGTCGGGCATGCTGCGAGCGCTGGTCGATCTGTGTGGCGGTCGTGAAGTGTTGAGCGCTGCCCGCGAGCGACTGGCCAATGCGCCGGCGCCTGTGCTGGCGGCCCTGGACGATTTGCTGGCGATCGCCGAGCGTCTGTCCGTGCGTTTCCCGGAATTACCGCTGTATTTCGACCTGGGCGAGTTGCGCGGCTACCACTACCACACAGGTGTAGTGTTCGCCGTGTTCGTGCCGGGTGTTGGCCAGTCCATCGCTCAGGGTGGTCGTTACGACGACATCGGCGCCGACTTCGGTCGCGCCCGTCCGGCGACTGGTTTCTCTACCGATTTGAAAACCCTGGTGACCCTGGGGCGTGCTGAAATCGAGCTACCGTCTGGCGGTATCTGGATGCCTGACAGTACGGATGCAGCACTCTGGCAGCAGGTTTGCCAGTTGCGCAGTGAGGGTCAGCGTGTCGTTCAGGCATTGCCTGGGCAGCTTTTGGCCGCCGCCCGTGAAGCGGACTGCGACCGGCAATTGATTCAGCAGAACGGGCTTTGGCAAGTATTGCCGCTGGCTTCTTGAGTTTTCCTGCCGGCCGCCGCCGGCACCAAGTTTGCGCGAATGAGGACAAGTGTTATGGGTAAGAATGTCGTAGTCCTGGGCACCCAATGGGGTGATGAGGGCAAAGGCAAGATCGTTGATCTGCTGACCGAACATGCTGCCGCCGTAGTGCGCTACCAAGGTGGCCACAACGCTGGCCACACCTTGGTGATCGACGGCGAAAAAACCGTCTTGCACCTGATTCCGTCGGGCGTGCTGCGCGAAGGCGTGCAGTGCCTGATCGGTAACGGCGTGGTGGTTGCACCCGACGCCCTGCTGCGGGAAATCATCAAGCTGGAAGAGAAAGGCGTACCGGTGCGCGAGCGCCTGCGTATCAGCCCGTCCTGCCCGCTGATCCTGTCCTACCACGTAGCGCTGGACCAGGCCCGTGAAAAGGCCCGTGGCGAGCTGAAGATCGGTACTACCGGTCGCGGCATCGGCCCGGCTTACGAAGACAAGGTTGCCCGTCGCGGTCTACGCGTAGGCGATCTGCTCAACATGCCGCGCTTTGAAGCCAAGCTGCGTGAGCTGGTGGAATACCACAACTTCATGTTGGTCGGTTTCTACAAAGAGCCAGCCATCGACTTCGACAAGACCCTGGCCGAGTGCAAAGAATACGCTGAACTGCTCAAGCCGCTGATGCTGGACGTGACTGCCGAGCTGCACGACCTGCGTCGCGCTGGCAAAGACATCATGTTCGAAGGCGCCCAAGGTTCGTTGCTGGACATCGACCACGGCACCTACCCGTACGTGACCAGCTCTAACACCACCGCTGGCGGCGTTGCTACCGGTTCGGGCGTTGGTCCTATGTTCCTGGACTACATCCTGGGTATCACCAAGGCTTACACCACACGTGTAGGTTCGGGTCCATTCCCGACTGAGCTGTTCGACGAAGTCGGTGCGCACCTGGCTAAACAAGGTCACGAGTTCGGCGCGACTACCGGCCGTGCTCGTCGTTGTGGCTGGTTTGACGCTGTTATCCTGCGTCGCGCTATCGACGTGAACAGCATCTCGGGCATCTGCCTGACCAAGCTGGACGTACTCGACGGCCTGGAAACCATCAACATCTGCATCGGCTACAAAGATGCAGAAGGTAAGGACGTTGCCCCGACTGACGCTGACAGCTACATGGGCCTGCAGCCGGTTTACGAAGAAGTGCCGGGCTGGACAGAGTCGACCGTGGGTGCCAAAACCCTGGAAGAGCTGCCAGCTAACGCCCGTGCTTACATCAAGCGCGTTGAAGAGCTGATCGGTGCGCCGATCGACATTATTTCGACGGGCCCGGACCGCAACGAAACCATCGTTCTGCGTCACCCGTTCGCTTAATAAGTCGTTGATGTAAAACACGAAGGCCCCTTAATTGGGGCCTTTGTCGTTTATACCTGTCGAACGGCATGACCTTTGCTGTGAACATTGAAAAAGCATCGTTTCTGACGTGCTATCAATTTGATGGCGTCAAAGCAGAGGGATTTTCAGTGTCGGCCGTTCTCTCACTGTTACAAAGCCGTCTCTTGCGGCCCGTGTTCGTTACCCTTGGTATCGCCCTTTTGGTGCAGGTGCTGGTAGCTGTCGCTCTGACCCGGAGCACAGTGACTGCGCTGGAAGCTGATTTGGGTATGCGGCTGGACGCCGACAGCCAAAAGCTCTCTGCTGAGCTTGAGCAGGCAGGGCGTGAAGTCACATCGAGCCTGGATAACCTGTCCACCAGTACCCGTCAGCGCCTGACCGCCGGGCTGTCTTCGCGTCTGAAGGACGAGCAGGCACAACTGCGTACGACGCTGGAGAAGGACCTGAAGGATTCGGCCAACGACATGGCGCAGCTTCTGGCCTCGGTCGCACCCCGCGCCATGTGGGACAGCGACATTCCCACCCTGTCCGAATTCGCTCGCCGTGCCCAACGTAATCCCAATGTGTTGTTCGTGGTTTACGACGATGCCACGGGCCAGCACCTGACGCGCTACCTCAACCGGGAGAACCCGATCAACAAGGCGCTTCTGGAAAAAGGCCAGGGCGAGCGGGCGCTGGACAAGGTGCTGGATGCGGCGAAGAACGATCCGTCGGTCTACTACCTTGAAGCCTCGATCAACCCTAATGGGGTAGAGATTGGCAAGGTTCTGATGGGTGTCTCGACCGCCTCCGTGGAAACCGATCTGGCGGCGCTGGACAAGCGCTTCTCGGCGCTGATTGCCAGCAGCGATCAACTGGTGGGTGATAGCCTCAAAGGCGCGGCAGCTGACAGCGCAACGGCGATGCGTGGGCGTCTGCAATCGGCGCAGTCCACCGCCACTGAAATGAAAGCCAATACCACCAGCGCCGTGCAGGAAGCTGCCGGAACTTTGCGCTGGCGCATCGGCATGGGCCTGGCGGTGGTGGGTTTTGGTGTGCTGCTGTTGCTGGCGGTGGTGCTGGGTCGTCGAGTGGTCAACCGCTTGAAGCTACTGATCGCCGCCATGGATGACCTGGCGGCAGGTGAGGGCGATTTGACCAAGCGGGTGCAGATCAACAGTCAGGATGAGATCGGCGACATGGCCTCGGCGGTCAATCGCTTTGTGGATAAGTTGCAGCCGATCGTGCGGGAGGCGGGCGATGTGGCTCAGCGGACCGGCGTGGAAATCGGCGCCATGACCCTGCGCAATGCCGGTGCGGATGCGGCGGCGGGCATGCAGCGCGATGAGGTGGCCGAAAGCTTGCGCGCGTTGTCGCAAATGGCTGACGAAGCTCAGTCTGAAAGCCACGCCATGCAGGCCGCCTTGCAGCAGGTGGTGGGCATTCGTCAGGCCACGGATGAAAACACTCGGACCTCGGCGAAAGTCGGCAGCCTGATCGAAGCGTTGGCCGGACAGGTCGACACCGGCGCGAAAGTCATCGAGCGCCTGGCGCAGCAAAGTGAGCAGATTGAAGTGGTTTTGACGGTGATTCACGGGATCGCCGAACAAACCAACTTGCTGGCATTGAACGCGGCCATCGAGGCGGCGCGTGCCGGCGAGACCGGTCGCGGGTTTGCCGTGGTGGCGGATGAGGTGCGGGCACTGGCGAGCAAGACTCAGAGCTCAACCGGCGATATTCAGGCGCATATCGTTGCGTTGCAGCAGGGCGCGCGCGAGGCCGTCGCGGCCATCGGGCAGGCCGGACGTCAGGCCAGCGAAGGTTTGCTGGTTTTGCGCGACAGCGCGCGGTTGCAGCAGTCGGTGCAGGTGTCGGTCGAGCAGGTACATGCGGCGATCGGTCTGGCGACCCAGGCCGCGGCGCATCAGGCGCAAGGTGCACAGGCCGTGCGTGGGCGGGTTGAGACCATTCATGCTCAAGCTGAGAAGGCTGCTCAGGCGGTGGTGGAGACTACGGCGAGTGGCAAGGTGCTGGATGGCTTGGCGGCGCAGTTGAAGGCGAGTCTGGGGCAGTTCAGGGCTTGATGTTTTGTCAGGGCTGACGCCTTCGCGGGCAAGCCTCGCTCCTACAGGGATGGCGCCATCCTTGTAGGAGCGAGGCTTGCCCGCGAAGCTTTTCAACGGCTCAAATACATCCGGGTTGTTAACAGGTACACCGGCAACCCCGACACCACAATCAACAACGCCGCATAAGGCGCCGCCGCCGCAAACTCCACATTCGCGGTATGCGCCCAGACTTCCGTCGCCAACGTATTGAGCCCGGTCGGACTCAGCAACAGCGTTGCCGTCAGCTCCTTCATCGCATCCAGAAACACCAGCGCAAACGCTGCCCCCAAGGCAGGGAAGATAATCGGCAGCGTCACCCGACAAAACGCGCTGAAGGACGACGCTCCCAGTGTGCGTGCAGCCTCTTCCAGTTGTGGTGCTGCCTTGTTCAGCGCCGTACGAATCGGCGCTTGAGCAAGCGGCAGAAACAACAGCGCATAAGCAATGAGCAGCAGCGCGGAGGTCTGGTACAGCACCGGCACATAATGCAGGGCGAAATACACCAGGGTCAGCGCAATCACCAGTCCTGGCAGTGCGTGCAGCAGATACGGCAGGCGCTCGGCCCAGATTGCCAGTCGGCCTTTATGACGCACCACCAGCAACCCTACCGGTACCGCGAGCACCAGGCACAGCGCCGCGCCACCGAGGGACAACGCCAGAGACGACAACAAGGCCTCGCTGATCGCGGCCACCGGGAACGCCGCTGACGAACCCACCATCAGCCAGTACGCCAGCATCCCCAGCGGAATACCGCTGCCGATGATCGCCAACAGCAGGCAGTAAAGTTGTCCGGCAGTCGTCCATGGCCCCAGGCGAACCTGCTGCGCATGTCGCGCCGCGCCCTGGCCGGTGCGTACATGTCGGCCCTTGCCACGCATGCGCAGCTCCAGCCATAGCAGCACCAGACACAGCGCCAGCAGCACCGCCGAAAGCATTGCTGCGTTAGCGTTGCTGAACTCCAGCTCGAACTGTTGGTAGATCGCTGTTGTGAAAGTCTGCAGGCCGATGATCGACAGCGCACCGAACTCCACCAGCATGTGCAGCGCAATCAGCAGCGAGCCGGCCAGCAGTGACGGCCAGAGCAAGGGCAGGGTGATTTTGAAGAACGCGCCCCAGCGATTCTGCCCCAGGGTTCGTGCGGACTCCTCCAGGGACGGATCGAGATTGCGCAGGGTTGCCGCCACCGGCAGAAAAATCAGCGGGTATTTGGACAGGGTCATCACCAGGATCGCCCCGCCCAGCCCTTCGAAGTGAGCGCTCAGGGAGACCCAGGTGAAGCTGCTGACAAACGCCGGCACCGCGAATGGCAGACACAGGATCACGCCCCATAGCCGTCGCCCCGGCAGATTGCTGCGTTCCAGCAACCAGGCGAGCGACAAACCAATCACACCGCAGGCCAGCGTGACGCCCACCATCAGTGCCAAGGTATTACGCAGCAGGCCAAACACGTAAGGTCGCCACAACAGATGCAGCGCCTCGGCCCAGCCGGCCTGCCAGGTCTTCAGTCCGACGTAAGCCAGTGGCAACAGGCTGAGCACCACCAGCAGCAAAACCGGCAGCAGCAACCAGATCGATGGCTGCTTGCGCTTTGGCACATAGCCGCTGCCCAAGGCGGTGGCAGATAACGATGCGCTCATCAGTTCAAGCCAACGTCACGTTCCAGGTCCAGGGCTTCTTCGGCGTTGCCGAGGTCGGCGGGCGTGACTTTCGGTGCTTGCAGTTCGCTGAACGGCTTGAGGCCGCGATCCGATTCCATGCCTTTGTGCAGCGGGTATTCGGCGGTGGTCTGGGTGATCACGCGCTGACCTTCTTCGCTGGCCATGTAGGCGAGGAATTGCTGGGCTTCTTTTGGATGCTTGCTGGATTTCAGCACCGCAGCGCTGGAAACGGTGATCAACCCGCCGACATCACCGCCGGTGAAGTAATGCAGTTTCGAATCGAGCTGGCCTTTTTCGCGCTGCAAGGCGAACCAGTAATAGTTGTTCACCAACACGGTGGCGACTTCGCCGTTTTCCACAGCTTTCAGCGCGACCATGTTGTTGCTGTAAGTCTTGCCGAAAGCGCGCAGGCCGGTGAGCCATTCTTCGGCGGCGTCCATGCCGTGCACTTTGATGATTGCTACGGCTTGTTCCTGAAATGCGCCGCTGGTTGGAACGAAGCCGACCTTGCCTTGCCATTTCGGATCGGAGAACTCCATTACCGACTTGGGCAGGTCTTTTTCATCGATCAACTTGGGATTGAACGCAACCACGCGGACTCGCGCAGTGATACCGATCCAGGTTCCGTTGCCGGCAACATAGTCCTTTGGCAGAACGGCGAGGGTGGCGGCGTCGGTCTGGGCCAGCAGGCCTTGTTCGCCGAGTTTGTTCAGCGGTGGGGATTCTTCGGTGTAGATCAGGTCGGCGGGGGAGCGATCGCCTTCTTCGACGATCTGGCTGGCGAGCTGGTTGCTGCTGCCCTTGCGCACATTGACGTGAATCCCGGTCTTGGCTTCGAAGGCTTTGGCGACGGCGTCGCCGACTTCCTTGTGTTGGCCGTTATAGAGTGTCAGGGAAATCGGGTCGGCGGCTTGGGTGAGGGGAGTGGCGAGTGTCAGGCCGAGCAGGGTGATGGTCAGGCCGCGGCGCAGGGTATTTCGAAACATCATTCGCAGGGTTCCTCACTGTCGTATTGCAAAATCTTGTAACAATGATAAACGATATTGTTTCTCATGTGCGTCTTGCAGATTCTGAGGAGTGTTTGCTAGAGGAGGGCTTAATGATCTCCCGTAGGAGCTGCCGAAGGCTGCGATTTTTTGATCTTGATGGTTGGCGCAATTGAATCGCTGAAGATCAAAAGATCGCAGCCTTCGGCAGCTCCTACAGAGGCCGTGCTGAGATGCTCATGAGTTTTTTCGAAAGCCAGAAACGCAAAAACCCGCTTTCGCGGGTTTTTGTGAAATTCAAGATCGTAACCTTGAATTTGAATTGGTGCCCAGAAGAAGACTCGAACTTCCACGACCTTGCGGTCACCAGCACCTGAAGCTGGCGTGTCTACCAATTTCACCATCTGGGCAGTATCGCAAGCGTTGCCGCTGTTGATGTGGCGCACTATACGGAGAGCATTTTGATCTGTAAACCCCTGATTTAGTTTTAATAAATCGGAAGCCTTAAATGCAAAAACCCGCTTTCGCGGGTTTTTGTGTGAGTCTTGAAATTGTTCTAATCTCAAGCTCGAAATTGGTGCCCAGAAGAAGACTCGAACTTCCACGACCTTGCGGTCACCAGCACCTGAAGCTGGCGTGTCTACCAATTTCACCATCTGGGCAGTATCGGCAGCGCGTCTGCGTCGTCGATGGCGCGCACTATACGGAGCGTCTTTTTAACTGTAAACCCCCGACATCGAAAAAACCTGGAAAATTTCTCCAGTGGTATTTAAATCAGCTTTGCGATGTCGATAAAGGGCTTTAGATGGGCTGTCACAGCCTGAAATTTCCCGTTTCATTACGCCTATGCCAAACTAACCCGCATATAGACAAGGTGAAAACTCTCTAATGGCCGATTGGCAGTCCCTCGATCCCGAGGCCGCTCGTGAAGCGGAAAAATATGAAAACCCTATTCCTAGCCGCGAACTGATCCTTCAGCACCTTGCTGATCGAGGTTCGCCTGCTAACCGCGAGCAGCTGGTCGAAGAGTTTGGTCTGACCACAGAGGACCAGATCGAAGCCCTGCGTCGCCGCCTGCGCGCCATGGAGCGCGATGCTCAACTCATCTATACCCGTCGCGGCACTTATGCGCCGGTGGACAAGCTCGACCTGATCCTGGGCCGCATCAGCGGTCACCGTGACGGCTTCGGCTTCCTGGTCCCGGACGACGGCAGTGACGACCTGTTCATGAGCCCGGGGCAAATGCGCCTGGTGTTCGATGGCGACCGTGCCCTGGCCCGTGTTTCCGGCCTCGACCGTCGCGGTCGCCGCGAAGGCATGATCGTTGAAGTGGTGTCCCGTGCCCACGAGACCATCGTCGGTCGTTACTTCGAAGAGGGCGGTATCGGTTTTGTCGTCGCGGACAATCCGAAGATCCAGCAAGAAGTACTGGTGACGCCGGGCCGCAACGCCAACGCCCAGGTTGGTCAGTTCGTCGAAGTGAAGATCACTCACTGGCCGACGCCACGCTTCCAGCCGCAAGGCGACGTGGTCGAAGTCGTGGGCAACTACATGGCGCCGGGCATGGAAATCGATGTCGCCCTGCGCACCTACGATATTCCTCACGTCTGGCCTGAAGCGGTGCTCAAAGAAGCCGCCAAGCTCAAGCCGGAAGTCGAAGAGAAAGACAAAGAGAAGCGCATCGACCTGCGTCACCTGCCGTTCGTGACCATCGACGGTGAAGATGCACGCGACTTCGATGACGCGGTCTACTGCGAAGCCAGACCGGGCAAGCTGCGCCTGTTCTCCGGTGGCTGGAAGTTGTACGTGGCGATCGCCGACGTTTCCAGCTACGTGAAAATCGGTTCGGCGCTGGATAACGAATCCCAGGTTCGTGGCAACTCGGTGTACTTCCCCGAGCGCGTCGTGCCGATGCTGCCAGAGCAACTGTCCAACGGCCTGTGCTCGCTGAACCCGCACGTCGATCGCCTGGCCATGGTCTGCGAGATGACCATCTCCAAATCCGGCGAGATGACCGACTACTGCTTCTACGAAGCGGTGATCCACTCCCACGCTCGCCTGACCTACAACAAAGTCAGCGCCATGCTGGAGACGCCGAAAGCCACCGAAGCGCGTCAGCTTCGCGGTGAATACACCGACGTCCTGCCGCACCTCAAGCAGCTGTACGCGCTGTACAAGGTTCTGCTGGCGGCCCGTCACGTGCGCGGCGCGATCGATTTCGAAACGCAGGAAACCCGAATCATCTTCGGTTCCGAGCGCAAGATTGCCGAAATCCGTCCAACCGTTCGCAACGACGCCCACAAGCTGATCGAGGAATGCATGCTGGCGGCCAACGTGGCCACTGCCGAATTCCTGAAAAAGCACGAAATCCCTGCGTTGTATCGCGTCCATGACGGCCCGCCACCGGAGCGTCTGGAAAAACTGCGCGCCTTCCTTGGCGAGCTCGGCCTGTCCCTGCACAAAGGCAAGGATGGTCCGTCGCCGAAGGATTACCAGGCTTTGCTGGCAGGCATCAAGGATCGTCCGGATTTCCACCTGATCCAGACCGTCATGCTGCGTTCGTTGAGCCAAGCGGTATACAGCGCTGATAACCAGGGCCACTTCGGCCTGAATTACGAAGCCTATACCCACTTCACTTCGCCGATTCGCCGCTACCCGGACTTGCTCACGCACCGGGCGATTCGCAGCGTCATCCATTCGAAAATGGACACCCCGCACGTTCGCCGTGCCGGCGCGATGATCATTCCGAAAGCGCGCATCTATCCGTATGACGAAGCGATTCTGGAGCAGCTCGGCGAGCAGTGCTCGATGAGCGAGCGCCGTGCCGACGAAGCGACCCGCGACGTAGTGAACTGGCTCAAGTGCGAGTTCATGAAAGACCGCGTGGGCGAATCGTTCCCGGGTGTGATCACTGCCGTGACCGGTTTCGGTCTGTTCGTCGAACTGACCGACATTTACGTTGAAGGCCTGGTGCACGTCACCGCGCTGCCGGGCGATTACTACCACTTCGATCCTGTACATCACCGCCTCGCCGGTGAGCGTACCGGTCGCAGCTTCCGCCTTGGCGACACCGTTGAAGTTCGCGTCATGCGCGTCGACCTCGACGAGCGCAAGATCGACTTCGAGATGGCTGAAAAAACCATCAGCGCGCCGATCGGTCGCAAGAAGCGCGGAACCGAAGCAGCCGCTCCAGCTGCTAAAACCGCCGCAGAACCGGCGCCGGCGAAAACCGGTCGTCGTCCTGCCAAGGAAAAGGCTGTCGAAGCCTATCGCCCGAGCGATGCGGCGGCAAAAAATGCCGAGTTGCGCAAAAGTCGTGAACTGAAGCAGGCGTTGCTGTCTGAAGCGAAAAGCGGCGGTAAAGCGGCGTCTGGGGGAAAGACCGGGCGGTCGGCGCCTGACAAGGCCTCCGGCGGCAAGCCAGCAAAACCGAGCAAACACCGTAAAGGCCCGCCAAAAGCGGGTTCCGCTCCAGCTGCCAGAAGTGGCGGGGCGCGTAAACCTAAGGCCAAGTCATGAGTCAGTTGGAAAAGATCTATGGCGTGCACGCTGTAGAAGCGTTGCTGCGTCACCACCCAAAACGCGTCAAGCAGATCTGGCTGGCTGAAGGCCGCAGTGATCCGCGGGTGCAGACGCTGATCGCACTCGCTGCCGAAAATCGCGTAGCGGTCGGTCAGGCTGAGCGTCGTGAGCTGGATGCGTGGGTAGAAGGCGTGCACCAGGGCGTGGTGGCGGACGTTAGTCCGAGTCAGGTCTGGGGCGAGGCGATGCTCGACGAATTGCTCGATCGTACCGAAGGCGCGCCGCTGTTGCTGGTGCTCGACGGCGTGACCGATCCGCACAACCTTGGCGCTTGCCTGCGTTCGGCCGATGCGGCCGGCGCACTGGCGGTGATCGTGCCAAAGGACAAGTCAGCCACCCTGACCCCGACGGTGCGTAAAGTCGCCTGCGGCGCGGCGGAAGTGATTCCGTTGGTGGCTGTGACCAACCTGGCGCGCACCCTGGAAAAGCTCAAGCAGCGTGGCTTGTGGGTCGTCGGTACGGCGGGCGAAGCTGAGCAGGAGCTGTATCAGCAGGACCTGACCGGCCCGACCATCCTGATCATGGGCGCGGAAGGCAGCGGCATGCGCCGCCTGACTCGCGATCTTTGCGACTACCTGGTGCGTCTGCCGATGGCAGGCAGTGTCAGCAGTCTCAACGTTTCCGTGGCGACTGGCGTGTGCCTGTTCGAGGCCCTGCGTCAGCGCGGCGTCAAAGCTGCCGCCAAAAAGTCCTGACGCACCCCTGTAGGAGCTGTCGAGTGAAACGAGGCTGCGATCTTTTGACTTTGATTTTTTCAAGATCAAAAGATCGCAGCCTCGTTTCACTCGACAGCTCCTACAGTCCAACCGTTCTACGGGTGTTCAGATTTGAGTTCAGGTGATTGTTCAAATAATCACCAATTGCCTTGCGCCTCTCTTGTCCCTTCTCTACAATTGCGCCCCTTGCTGTGACGGCAGGCACGCATGTGTCTATCGCAAGCAAGTCCATAAGTGTCATTCACTCCTTGTCTGACCGCTTTTGAGCGGCAGGCTACAACCCGTAAGGAGCATTCATGCGTCATTACGAAATCATCTTTTTGGTCCACCCGGATCAAAGCGAGCAAGTCGGCGGCATGGTTGAGCGTTACACCAAGCTGATCGAAGAAGACGGCGGCAAAATCCACCGTCTGGAAGATTGGGGCCGTCGTCAACTGGCCTACGCAATCAACAATGTTCACAAGGCTCACTACGTGATGCTGAACGTTGAGTGCACTGGCAAGGCCCTGGCCGAGCTGGAAGACAACTTCCGCTACAACGATGCAGTGATCCGTAACCTGGTCATCCGTCGCGAAGAAGCCGTTACCGGCCAATCCGAGATGCTCAAGGCTGAAGAAAACCGCAGTGAGCGCCGTGAGCGTCGCGACCGTCCTGAGCACTCCGACGCCGAAGGCGTTGATGGTGATGACAGCGACGCCAGCGATAACGCTGACGAGTAATCCACGGACCTTTTGAGGAGCCTATTACATGGCACGTTTCTTCCGTCGTCGTAAATTCTGCCGCTTCACCGCTGAAGACGTGAAAGAGATCGATTACAAAGATCTCAACACTCTGAAAGCTTACGTATCCGAGACCGGCAAAATCGTTCCAAGCCGCATCACCGGTACCAAAGCTCGTTATCAGCGTCAGCTGGCCACCGCTATCAAGCGCGCCCGCTTCCTGGCCCTGCTGGCCTACACCGACAGCCACGGCCGCTGAGACCGGGCAGTCGACACGTAGCAAAGGATTGAATGCATGCGCGCCTTAGCTGAGTTCATCATGCGCGGCCGTATGCAGGCCACTCTGGTAGTGGCCGGATGTGCAACGTTGCCGTTGTTGTATTGGTTGGGTGCTGCCGCAGGATGCCTTGTGCTCCTGCGGCGCGGATTGAAGGACGCCTTGGGCGTTCTTGCTCTGGGACTGCTGCCGGCGTTGATCTGGTGGCTTTACTCCGACGACCCACGGGCACTTCTGGTGCTGCTGGGGTCTTCGAGCCTTGCGTTGGTTTTGCGCGCAAGCGAGTCCTGGAACCGCGTGCTGCTGGTCAGCATAGCGATGGGATTGGTGTTTTCAGTGGTGCTGGGGGCGGCTTTTGCGCCCCAGATCGAGATGCTGGCGCAGGCTTTGATAAAAGTCATGCCGTCGCTACTCGGTGATGTCTACCAGCAATTGTCGGTAGACGAGCAAGCGCGTTTCGCGTCCCTGATTGCACCGGTCCTGACCGGCCTGATTGCGGCCTTGTTGCAAATCGTCAGTGTGCTGAGCCTGATTGTCGGGCGCTACTGGCAGGCGTTGTTGTACAACCCGGGTGGTTTTGGTCGCGAGTTTCGTGCCATCCGAATCCCGCTTTTACCGGCGATGTTGCTGCTGGTGTTGATGCTTCTGGGGCCTAACTTAGGCTCGCAGATGGCCATGTTGACACCGTTGTGCAGCGTACCGCTGGTGTTCGCCGGGCTGGCCCTGATTCACGGGCTGGTGGCGCAAAAGCGACTGGCCAAATTCTGGCTGGTGGGGTTGTACGTCACGCTGTTGCTGTTCATGCAGCTGATCTATCCGTTGCTGGTGGTCTTGGCCATCGTCGACAGCCTGATTGATTTTCGCGGTCGTTCGGCACCGAAAGATGCCGATAACGCGAACGGTGAAGGTTAAAAGTTAAGAGGATTTTCACATGCAACTGATCCTTCTGGAAAAAGTCACCAACCTGGGCAACCTGGGTGACAAAGTGAACGTTAAGGCTGGTTACGGTCGTAACTACCTGCTGCCTTACGGCAAAGCTACCGCTGCGACCGCTGCCAACCTGGCTGCGTTCGAAGAGCGTCGCGCTGAGCTGGAAAAAGCCGCAGCAGACCGTAAAACTTCGGCTGAAAGCCGTGCCGCCCAACTGGCTGAGCTGGAAGTGACTATCACTGCCACCGCTGGTGACGAAGGCAAGCTGTTCGGTTCGATCGGCACCCACGACATCGCTGATGCACTGACCGCCTCTGGCGTTGAAGTTGCAAAAAGCGAAGTTCGTCTGCCGAACGGCACCATCCGCAACGTAGGCGAATTCGACGTAGCCGTGCACCTGCACGCCGAAGTTGAAGCCACCGTACGCGTTGTCGTGGTAGCAGCTTAAGCAGCAATTTGTCGGCTGGCACCCTCGGGTGCTTGTCGGTAACATCGGGCACGATCCTGTTTACAGGTCGTGCCCTTTGTCTTTCTGCAGTTCCTGATTTTCTACAACTAATTCCAAGTGGCCATGAACGATATCTCCGCTCCCGAGCAATACGATCTGCAAACCGCTGCCCTGAAGGTGCCGCCGCATTCCATCGAGGCCGAACAGGCCGTGCTCGGTGGTTTGATGCTGGACAACAACGCCTGGGAACGCGTGCTCGATCAAGTCTCCGACGGCGATTTCTATCGGCATGACCACCGCCTGATCTTTCGGGCCATCGCCAAGCTGGCGGACCAGAACTCCCCGATTGACGTCGTGACCCTTGCCGAGCAATTGGACAAGGAAGGTCAGACCTCGCAAGTCGGTGGCCTCGGTTACCTGGGTGAGCTGGCGAAAAACACGCCGTCCGTCGCCAACATCAAGGCCTATGCGCAAATCGTTCGTGCACGGGCGACGTTGCGGCAGTTGATCGGCATCGCCACCGAAATTGCCGACAGCGCTTTCAATCCGGAAGGCCGCACGGCTGAAGAGATTCTCGACGAAGCTGAGCGGCAGATTTTCCAGATCGCCGAGGCCCGGCCAAAAACCGGCGGCCCGGTGAGCGTAAATGACCTGCTAACCAAGGCTATCGACCGCATCGACACCTTGTTCAACACCGACAACGCCATCACTGGCCTGTCCACCGGTTACACCGACCTCGATGAAAAGACCAGCGGCTTGCAGCCTTCCGACCTGATCATCGTCGCCGGCCGTCCGTCCATGGGTAAAACCACCTTCGCGATGAACCTGGTGGAAAATGCCGTGTTGCGCAGCGACAAGTGCGTACTGGTTTACTCACTGGAGATGCCAGGCGAATCGCTGATCATGCGTATGCTTTCGTCCCTTGGGCGTATCGACCAGACCAAAGTCCGGGCCGGTCGCTTGGACGACGACGATTGGCCGCGCCTGACCTCGGCGGTCAATCTGCTGAACGATCGCAAGCTGTTCATCGACGATACGGCCGGTATCAGCCCGTCGGAGATGCGCGCGCGGACCCGGCGTCTGGTGCGTGAACACGGCGACATCGCGCTGATCATGATCGACTACCTGCAGTTGATGCAGATTCCAGGTTCCGGCGGTGATAACCGGACCAACGAGATTTCCGAGATCTCCCGTTCCTTGAAAGCCCTCGCCAAGGAATTCAACTGCCCGGTGGTGGCGCTGTCCCAGCTCAACCGCTCCCTGGAGCAACGACCGAACAAACGCCCGATCAACTCCGACTTGCGGGAATCCGGAGCGATCGAGCAGGATGCTGACGTGATCATGTTCGTGTACCGGGATGAGGTGTACCACCCGGAAACCGAGCATAAAGGCATCGCCGAGATCATCATCGGCAAGCAGCGGAACGGCCCGATCGGCACGTCCCGACTGGCGTTCATCGGTAAATACACCCGCTTCGAAAACCTGGCGCCGGGCAGCTACAACTTCGACGACGAGTAAATGTCGGCCGAAAGATTTCGGCCAACATTCACTCCAATCGCGTTATGCGCTTGCGCCCGCCACTTCATCGCCAGTGTTGCCGGCTGAATGTTCGGCCAGTTCTTGACGGGTCAGTGTTTCGATCAATGCAGCTTCCTCAGTCATCCACGAATTTTGCATCGTTTTGGATTGCGCATCGTAATCGGCAAACGATAGCTCCTTGGCCGCATATGACTCGTCGAGAGCTGCCTGCCTGTCCTGAAACGGCTGGCGCTGCTTTTCGAAATCTTCCTGGTACTTGTTAGTGAGGAATTTTTGCCAGAAGTCCCTCGATACCAATTCCTGAAACTCATCCGGGGAGTTATCCAGCGCGATAATTTTTTTATACGCGTCGTCCAATTGCGCTTTTGATACGCCGGCCAGACGAGAAAAACCCATTTTTTCAGGTTGCGCCGGCAATTGCAGTCGGTCTTTCAGGCCATGGCGATAGAACAGCCTGACTTCAACCTCCTCCGGCACATGAGGCGGTGGAAGGCCTGCTGCTTCTTGAGGCGACCTGGCTGCGGCAATTCTTGCCTCCCGTTGCGCAATGTCTGCCGAGGCGATTTTGTCGACTTCATGTAAGCGGAACAAAGCTTTGGACAACGCGAACAGTTTTAGCCCCTGTGTCTTGTCGCCGGCCTGGGCAAGGGCGTCGTGCATCATTGCCCTGGTTTCCAGATTGGCAAAGGTGAATGCCGCCCGATCACAGCAGGCCGCGTCGCCTGCCCGATCAAACACTTCTTTGCGCAGGCGTTCGGACTCCGGGGTGTTTTGGGTAATGCTGTCGATCAGCTTCCAGACTCGACTCTGGAGTTCATTGTGCCCGGTGGGCGACTCCAACAGGCGCTCTAGCGTATTGAACAGGCCATCCGAGCGAGGCTGATCACGCAGTGTTTGCCACTGTGTTCTCCTGGCTGCCACTTGATCTGTCGTTAGTCCTGCCGTCCAACGCGCCATTGGATCATCTGTTGTTCTTCGGTTGACTACAGGGGCATTGCCTCGCGCCGTATCGACCAGATTTCTCCAGCCGGTCAGCGGTGTCTCGGCCTGTATCAGGCGGTCGTTGTATTCGGTCAGCCGGGTGAGGGTCGCCGCGGACAGCGGATTGTCGGCGATGTTGGTCACGTTGTTGATACGTACGGTGTGCGCGAGTCGGTCGTCCGGCGGTGCTATGGCAGTGTCTGGAATCTGCGTAATCCGATTGTTGCTCAGATTGATGGTGTCCAGCAGTGGCTGATCGGCAAGGCCGGTCGGGAAGATGTCGATACCGGTGTTGGCCAGATCGATCGAGCGCAGATCGATGATCCGGCTGAAATCCGGAGCGATGCCCAGTCGCGGGTTTTCATGCAACCAAAGTGCTCGCAGGGTTGTGCGCTCTGACAGAACACGGGCGGTGTCGGCCGTCAGGGAAATCTGGTTCTTCTGCAGAAACAGTCGCGTCAGCCCGTTCATTTCTCCAACGGCAGGCGGCAGTTCGCGCAATTGATTTCGCGACAGATCCAGCCAGCGTATATGGCGGAAACGGGTCAAAAAGCCTTCCGGCGAAGTGCTCAAGTCCATATTGCTCAGTTTTAGCGAGCCGACATGACTGAAGTCCACGTCGATGTCCGGCAGGCTTGGCAGCCTCAGGCCGCTAAGATCCAGCTCAAGACCGATAGGCGTTTGGTCATTCGCCAGTTTCGGCAGTGTCTCTTGCCTCCAGCAACTGATAATTCTGTCGCTTGCCGTGACCCGGTCAGGGCGGGTTTGCGCGTTGACCGCCAATTGGTTCGCCCGAATGTAACCCGCGCGGTTGCCTCCTCCAGAAAAAACCCAGGCGTCGAGCTGACGTTTCAGCACGCTGAATTCCCGTTCGAGGCTGTGGACTTTAGCGACCGCGGTATCACCCTCAAAGCCCCAGAGGTATTCCCTGCACAACTTGACGTCTTTGTGTGGAAACAGCCGCCGATAACGCTGGGTCAGGGAGTTGTCGCTATCAAACATCACATCATGGTGAGAAGTCAGCAAATCGGGGGCTACCCGGTGCACGCGTCGCCAGTAGTCGTCGAATTTCTTCCAGTAGCCGGAAGGGAAATCGTTGCCGGCGAGTTGCGTAATGCTGTTGATCCGGGCGATCGTCAGCAACTGTTCCGGAACCGGATTGATAAATGCCTGCGGCACTTCATTCAAGCGGTTATGACGTAAATCAAGAATGATCAGCCCTGTCTTGTCCTGCAATCCAGTCGGCCAGTGATTGATTCCGGTGTTATTCAACATCAGGTATTTCAGCCCGGACATGCTGCTGAAGTCAGGGGACCGCGTGAGCGCCGGATTATCGGAAAGATTGATAACCTCCAGATGACCCATGGCACTGAGCGTTGCAGCGCTTTCCTCGTCCAGTTCAAGTCGGTTGCTGCCCAGGTCCAGATTGTTCAATTTCTCCATCGCGCCAATTGACCCGGGTAAGGTTTCAATCCCGGATTGACTGATGGACAAGCGCTCCAGGTTGGTAAAGTTGGACAGGAATATATCGGCATCGCCCGACCAGGTAACGGCGTTGAGAGAAAGGAATTTGACATGACTGAAGTCCGCAGTCAGGGCCGGGAGAGGCGCGTTGATGGAAGGCAGCCTCAACGTTTCCCCCGAGTCCTGAAGCCAGCAGCCCCTGATGATTCTGGCGAGACGTCGCGCTTGTATTTTCGCGGGTGTGTCGGCGATGGATGAGTCGGGCTGACGGCTGTCGACGTAGGCGTTCAGCTGGGTTTCCAGTAAATCGAGTTCCTCGACACGTCGAGCCAGTTTCACTTTACCGTCATCACCCAATCCGGTGAAAAACTCCCGGGCTTCTTGTGTGGTTTTGCTCGGATAGACTCGCAGTACGTTAGCGACCTCGGGCATATCACTATCAAGCCTGAACGCACCCTCCAGGGCATTGGTGTTCAGTTCCGGGTGATCGGTGGCCACGCGTCGCCAAAACACTTCAAGCTTTTTCCAGTAGTCGGCCGGAAATGGATTGCCTTCCAACAGTGTGGCGCTGTTGATCCTGGCGACCGCTGCGAACTGATCGGTCGAGGGGTTGAGGTTGGTCTGCGCAATCTCTGTCAACCGGTTGTTGCGCAAGTCCAGCAGCGTCAGTTGCGCCTGATTGTGCAAACCCGTTGGCCACTGTTCCAGTTGCGCATTGCTCAGGTTCAGTGTCCTGAGTTCAGGCATGCCGGAAAAATCAGGTGTTATACCCAGTGGATTCCCAGACAGGTCAAGGTTCTTGAGCTTGCCCAGAGCGCTCAGTTCTCCTGCCGATAGCTCGTTGAGTGCAATTCGGTTCGCACTCAGATCCAGATTGCTCAGGCTGGACATTTGCGCAATGGCGGCGGGTAGCGTGTCGAGCGTTGTGCCAGTGACCTGCAGGCCCTCCAGGTTGGGGAAATTGCGGAGGAATGTGTTGGCTGAGTCTGTCCAGGTGACAGATTGCAGTGTCAGGTGCCGGACATGACTGAAATCCGCTTTCAGCGCGGGCAGAGCTCCACCTCCGGCCTCCAGCCAGAGAATGCCTCCGCTCTGATGGCGCCAGCAACGCTTGAGGCTGTGGGCAACCTGTTGCGCGTAGCTTTGCGATGTGCCCGGCGTCGAAGCGATGGCGGATTGTTTGATCCAGGTATTCAGTTCGACCTTCAGCGTTTTGTAGGCAGTCTCGCGGCGGGTCAAGCCACCAGCGACGTCATTCCCCAGTGACTCGATGAAATCGCCAATCTCGTCATCGGTGTGGTCCGGGAACAATTTTCTGGCGCGGGACTCTGGGCTGCGCAGCCTGTTGAAGGCCAGTGACAGCGAGTCCCGCAGCCCCAGACGAGCAGGAGCACTGCTGCCATCGCTGCGCAACATCCCTCCGGCCCCGGCCACTGTGGTGCCAACCCAGCCTTGTATGGCATCGAAAACAATCGGCTCCGACCTTCCCGGACGCGTTGCGATGTACAGGTTGGCGCTGTCACTGGCCACGGGGTCCTCGCTGCGCACGATGCGCATCACCGCCGCCAACGGGGTTGACGCATCTGGATCGCGCAGGACCTGATAGGCGTGGTTTTCGATCACCACGTAGAGTTTGCCGTCGAACCGATGAAGCCCATCGCTGCGGGGTTCTGCGTCGTTGAATTCCAGCCCGGTGCGAAACGGCTCCAGACGGGTATCGCTCAACGGGAAAGTGATCGGTTCGAAATCCTCAAGCCTGTGCCACAGCCCGCTCTCGGGATCACGCAGCATCACCGGTCCGGAGGACTGCAACTCGCTTGCCAGCCTCGCTCGCCACAGCCCGCTCTGCGGATCCTTGCCGACGAGGACCACTCGGCCCTCGGCCACTTCTACGTATAGACGGCCCTTGAATGTCCTGAACCCTTCGGCGTCGGCGGCCGGCAAGCCGACCGCTGCCGTGAGCAGGTATCGCTCCAGCGTCCGATCGACGTGGCGAGGGGGTTCGACAACTGATGTGGTCGGATGAATCATGACTGTTGGGGCTGGGTTTATTGCATCGAGATCGGGATTTGAACTGCCTGGGCGCAGTGGCGAACTGATCTCGAGTGAAGTGTCGAAGCCCGTGCGCGGTATTGTGTCCAGGCGCGGAGTATTCACGTCCGGTGACGGAGCCGGTCGAATGTGAGTGTTGCCGGTTGTGCTGCCTTTGGGCGGGGATTTGATTGGCATTGCTTACTTTCCATGTAGAGGTTGTGTTCGGCTTCATTGCCTGGTTAAAGGTGTGACTGGGATTTCGGTGACATTTCTTCATCCTTGAAGAGGTGGAAAGTTATGCAACGGCCTCAGGAAGCCAGCTCGAATATTTTCTGTGCTGTACGGCCGTCGAGGGTCTCGCGCCAGATAGCCACGTGGGGACGCCCGACCTGTTCGTCCTGTCGTTGGGATGCCGCACCGGATCCGCTCTGTTCGAGTGTTTTCAGATGGCCGCCCTTGACCTTGAATTCCAGCGCCGGGCTTTCGCTTTTTTCATAGTGAAAGTGCGCCTGCCACAGGGGCTCATCGCTAAGTCTGTCGTTCAGCGAGTAAATATCGAGAAAGTGTTTTTGCTGGCCTTTGCCGGTTTCCAGCCGGGTATGTGTGCGTCGCACGGACAGATGTTCATGACGAATCAGATACGCCACCCGGTCTGCGCTCAGGTAGTTTTTGTCTTTGTAAAGCCGCACGCGGATAGCTTCGCCCTCATCGCGCAGGCGCTGGCTGTCGCGCTTGAGGCGCTGAACAAGGGGCGCTATTTCATTGGCGGCGAGGGGCGAAGCGCGTTCCATCTGCACACAAAGGTCATCGAGATCTTCTGCTTTGCGGCCAAGGAATTCGACGATGTTCGTGGCATTGCGTTTTGCCGCTTCATCCCGGTGTGCCTTACGCACGTGCGAGTCTGACAGTTCCAGTAGTCGCCCGGCCTGATCGGCCAGTGTCGCCAGGTTCTTCTCTTGAATGGCCACCACGCGACGCCACTCGCCCTCTCGACGCTCATAAGTCTGCAAGACCTCGGCGGGTTTGTGCGGGTGCATGACATCGATCAGCTCTTGGCCAACAGCGTTGCGCCGGGATTGGCCAATACGGATCTTGTCGATGCCGTGGTGTTTGCTGCGAAACATTCTTCTGGACGTCGCTGCGGACTGTTTTTTGCCTTGTGCCGGAATGAAATCGAAGTCGATGGACTGGTCAGACATCGGCAATGGCGCAGCGCTTTCCAGGTCTTGATGATGGAGGGTGATGCGATCTTCCAACAGGGTTTCGAACGTCGTGATGGCATCGACCATCTCTTGCCGGGACGCGGCATGGGTGGTACCCGAGGGGATCTCCAGGTATTCGAAAGAGGCTCGGATGGCGCTGCATTGGTCAACCAGATCGCTCAATACAGGAATGCGTGCTTCAAGCGGGATGTTGTCGATGTTGCGGTAGGCAAGCGTTGTCTGGGAGAACATCAACGACAAACGAACGGGCGTGCGGTCGCTGAGATCGGCCGCCAGCATATGGCTTTTCGCATGCAACCAGTCGGCGGTGTTTTCGTGTACTTCCATTGGGTCGTAACCCATCTCGGCCAACTCGTTTTCCGAGTAACGCGATTTTTTCAACATTTCGTCAGCGATGCTCTGGCGCTTGCGCAGCAGAACCAGTTTGCCCTTCAGGTAACCTGCGATCGAGCGGTGACTCTCCAGGGTGAAGCCCATATCCGGTGGAATATCCATGTGCTTGCGCCAATCGCCCGCCACCATGAGTTTGGTGTAGATCTCGAATCGCCTTCCCTGAATCTTGAACAGCTCATTGCCGTACGCACTCGGCCCTTTGTGTATCAGGAGCGATAGCTGTTCCTTTACATAGAAATCGAGGGTTTTTTCCAGCGTCGCCAGATGTCTGTGACACTGGACTTCGAACTGAACGAGTGCGGCTCTTTCACCCTCTTCACCCTTGATGGCATGCCAGGCGACTTGCAGTTTTTTCGCAAGGTCCGCGGATTCGGTCATCGACTTGAAATGCTGGCTGAGTTCCAGATTCAAAACCTCCGCCGAGCGAAGGGGCGAATGGTCTGGCGAGACCTCCAGCGGCTGCCACAGCTTGCTGTCATGATCACGCACCAGGAGCGGACCTGATGGGTCGCGCTCGCTCGCCAGTTTCGCTCGATACACGCCGATTTTTGGATCGATCGCGACCTGCACGATATGTCCGCCCGCTACATCGACGTAATGGCGTCTCTTGAAGACGCGCAAGCCTTGGCTGTCGGCCGCAGGTAGACGAGCTTCCATGGTAATCCAGTAATCTTGCAGCGGTCGTCGGGGTGCGGCGGATACGAGTGCAGGACCGGTCGCTGTTCGATTGACGGTTACGACAATGGCAGCGTGTTGTAGGGGGCCATCCGTGTTCTGTTGATTCGGTATGTCCCCGGTCTGCCGGGGGGGCGGCAAACCCGCATCGGCACGTGAGGCGGTAATGGGCCTGAGTGTGCTCGGGCCGGGCGTCTGTATGGGTTGTGTATGGGAATCGCTTCTAATGGTGCCTTTTACAGGTGATTTCGGTGACATTTCTTCATCCTTGAAGGTTTTTTCCCATCGGCCAGAGCCAGCGCTGACTGATGAGTATCGGATTGATCGACGATTTTTCCGGTGACGCATGTGATCGCCCGGCCCGCTGACGGGCGACTGCGGCTACGGCGGGCGGGCTCTGAGAGAAACCGACCACCGTCGTCGGAATTGGTCAAAATTTGTGCTATATTCCGCGCCCGCGATTTTTCACTTCAACACCGGTCGTCGACATGCAAGCAGCCAAGCCGTTATTTGACTATCCAAAATATTGGGCCGAATGTTTCGGGCCAGCGCCATTCCTGCCGATGAGCAGGGAGGAGATGGATCAGCTTGGCTGGGATTCGTGCGACATCATCATCGTCACCGGTGATGCCTATGTCGATCACCCGTCGTTCGGCATGGCGATCATCGGCCGGCTGCTGGAGGCCCAGGGCTTCCGCGTCGGGATCATTGCGCAGCCGAACTGGCAGTCCAAAGACGACTTCATGAAGCTCGGCGAGCCGAACCTGTTCTTCGGTGTCGCGGCCGGCAACATGGACTCGATGATCAACCGCTACACCGCCGACAAGAAAATCCGTTCCGACGACGCCTACACCCCCGGTGGCCTGGCGGGCAAACGTCCGGACCGCGCGAGCCTGGTTTATAGCCAACGCTGCAAGGAAGCCTACAAGAACGTGCCAATCGTGCTCGGTGGCATCGAAGCCTCCCTGCGCCGCATTGCCCACTACGATTATTGGCAGGACCGGGTGCGTAACTCGATCCTGATCGACGCCTGCGCCGACATCCTGCTCTACGGCAACGCCGAGCGCGCGATCGTTGAAGTCGCCCAACGCCTGTCCTACGGTCACAAGATCGAAGACATCACCGACGTGCGCGGCACCGCGTTCATTCGTCGCGACACGCCGAAAGACTGGTACGAAGTCGATTCCACGCGTATTGATCGTCCGGGCAAGGTCGACAAGATCATCAACCCGTACGTGAACACCCAGGACACCCAGGCCTGCGCCATCGAGCAAGAAAAAGGTCCGGTTGAAGACCCGAGCGAAGCCAAGGTCGTGCAGATTCTGGCGAGTCCGAAAATGACTCGAGACAAGACCGTGATTCGTCTGCCATCGGTAGAGAAAGTCCGCGGTGACGCCGTTCTTTACGCCCACGCCAACCGCGTATTGCACCTGGAAACCAACCCGGGCAACGCCCGCGCGCTGGTGCAGAAGCATGGTGAAGTGGACGTCTGGTTCAACCCGCCTCCGATTCCGATGACCACCGAAGAAATGGACTACGTGTTCGGCATGCCTTACGCACGGGTTCCGCACCCGGCGTACGGCAAGGAAAAGATTCCTGCCTATGACATGATCCGTTTCTCGGTGAACATCATGCGTGGCTGCTTCGGCGGCTGTACGTTCTGCTCGATCACCGAGCACGAAGGCCGGATCATCCAGAACCGTTCCGAAGAGTCGATCATTCGCGAAATCGAAGAGATCCGCGACAAGGTCCCAGGCTTCACCGGGGTGATCTCCGACCTCGGCGGCCCGACCGCGAACATGTACCGCATCGCCTGCAAGACTCCGGAAATCGAATCCGCGTGCCGCAAGCCTTCGTGCGTGTTCCCCGGCATTTGCCCGAACCTGAACACCGATCACTCGTCGCTGATCCAGCTCTATCGCAGCGCCCGTGCCTTGCCCGGTGTGAAGAAGATCCTGATCGCGTCCGGCCTACGTTACGACCTCGCGGTCGAGTCGCCGGAATACGTCAAGGAGCTGGTGACTCACCACGTCGGTGGTTACCTGAAGATCGCCCCGGAACACACCGAGGAAGGTCCGCTCAACCAGATGATGAAACCGGGCATCGGCAGCTATGACAAGTTCAAGCGCATGTTCGAGAAGTACACCAAGGAAGCCGGGAAAGAGCAGTACCTGATTCCGTACTTCATCGCTGCACACCCGGGCACCACCGACGAAGACATGATGAACCTGGCCCTGTGGCTCAAGGGCAACGGTTTCCGTGCCGACCAGGTGCAGGCGTTCTATCCGTCGCCGATGGCCACCGCTACCGCGATGTACCACTCGGGCAAGAACCCGCTGCGCAAGGTCACTTACAAGAGTGACGGCGTGACTATCGTCAAGAGCGAAGAGCAGCGTCGTCTGCACAAGGCGTTCTTGCGTTATCACGACCCGAAAGGCTGGCCGATGCTGCGTGAAGCGCTGACCCGCATGGGCCGCGCCGACCTGATTGGGCCGGGCAAGAACCAGTTGATCCCGCTGCATCAGCCGGCGACCGACAGCTACCAGAGCGCCCGTCGCAAGAACTCGACACCGGCCGGCAGCCACAAAGTGGCAGGCGAAAAGACCACCAAGATCCTGACCCAGCACACTGGCCTGCCTCCGCGTGCCAGTGATGGCGGTAACCCGTGGGACAAGCGTGAACAGGCCAAGGCGGCGGCATTCGCCCGCAACCAGCAGGCGGCCAAGGAGCGCAAGGACGCGGCCAAAGGCAAAGGGCCGAAACCTGCGCGCAAACCGGTAGTGCCGCGCTGAGTCCTCGCTTGAGCTGAACAAAACGCCAACCTTCGGGTTGGCGTTTTGTGTTTCTGAGCCACGGAAAATCGGGGCACTGGCTCGCTATCTGTGTTGGGGCAACTGGCCTCTTCGCGGGCAAGCCCGCTCCCACAGGGATCTGCTGTGAACGCAGAACCGGGGGCAACCTCGAACACTGTGGGAGCGGGCTTGCCCGCGAAGAGGCCGGTACAGCCAATGCAAAAACTGACTGACGGTCTCGATCGCCACATTTGTGTGCAACTCTCCCAAACCAATTTCCCGCATCGCCCGATTTTGGTGCTGTACTGCCCTGAGCAAATCTGTGAAAGCGCCAGCCTGCTGGATGGCATAAGTCTTGCGCGCTTTCGATAACGCTTAAGGCTCGCAGGAGGCACGCCGTGTCGATTCATGTCGCATTGCATCACGTCACGCATTACCGCTACGACCGCGCCGTCGAGCTCGGTCCGCAGATCGTTCGCCTGCGCCCGGCTGCCCACAGCCGCACGCGGATACTGTCCTATGCGCTGAAAGTCTCGCCCGAGCAGCATTTCATCAACTGGCAGCAGGATCCCCAGGGCAATTATCTGGCGCGATTGGTGTTCCCGGAGAAAACCGATGAGCTGCGGATCGAGGTCGACTTGCTGGCGGAGATGGCGGTGTTCAATCCGTTCGACTTTTTCCTCGAGCCTTACGCTGAAAAAATCCCTTTCACCTACGCCGCAGATGAGCGCAAAGAGCTGGCGCCCTACCTGGAAACTTTGCCGCTGACGCCGAAATTCAAGGCCTATCTGGATGGCATCGATCGCACGCCGCTACCGAGCGTGGATTTCCTGGTCGCGCTCAACCAGCGCCTCAGCGAAGACATCGGTTACCTGATCCGCATGGAGCCGGGTGTGCAGACCCCGGAACACACCCTCGAGCATGCCTCTGGTTCCTGCCGCGACTCGGCGTGGTTGCTGGTGCAATTGCTGCGCAACCTTGGCCTGGCGGCGCGTTTCGTGTCCGGTTACCTGATTCAGTTGACCGCCGATGTCAAAAGCCTCGACGGCCCCTCGGGCACCGATGTGGACTTCACTGACCTGCACGCCTGGTGCGAGGTCTATTTGCCCGGAGCCGGTTGGATCGGCCTGGACGCGACTTCAGGGCTGTTTGCCGGTGAAGGACACATTCCGTTGGCGTGTAGTCCCGATCCGTCCTCTGCGGCACCAATCAGTGGCTTGGTGGAACCGTGCGAGTGCGAATTCACTCACGAAATGTCGGTCGAGCGGATTTGGGAGGCGCCGCGGGTCACAAAGCCCTATACCGAAGAGCAATGGCTGGCGATTCAGGCATTGGGCCGGCAGATCGATGCCGACCTGCTCGAAGGCGATGTGCGCCTGACCATGGGCGGCGAGCCGACTTTCGTTTCCATTGATGACCCGGATGGCGCCGAGTGGAACACCGCCGCGCTCGGGCCGGACAAACGTCGCCTGTCCGCCGAACTGTTCCAGCGCATGCGCAAACATTACGCGCCCAAGGGGCTGGTGCATTTCGGTCAGGGCAAGTGGTACCCCGGCGAGCAACTGCCGCGCTGGTCGCTGAACTGCTACTGGCGCCGCGACAGCGTGCCGATCTGGCACAACAGCGCGCTGATCGCCGACGAGCAGGAAGACTACGGCGCCGATGGCGAGTTGGCCGGGCGTTTTCTGGCGAGTATCGCCGAGCGCTTGAAAATTCCGACACGCTTTGTGTTCCCGGCCTACGAAGACAATTTCTATTACCTCTGGCGCGAAGGCACTTTGCCGCAGAACGTCAGTGCCGAAGACTCTCGTCTCGAAGAGCCTTTGGAGCGGGCGCGCCTGCGCAAAGTCTTCAGTCAGGGCCTGGACAAGGTAATCGGCCAGGTCCTGCCGCTGGCGCGTACGGCCAAGGGCGATCAGTGGCAGAGCGGGCGCTGGTATCTGCGCGAAGATCATTGCCGATTGGTGCCGGGGGATTCGCCGCTGGGGTATCGCTTGCCACTCGGCTCGCAGCCTTGGGTGAAAGCAGCGGAGTATCCGTTCATTCATCCTGTCGACCCGAATCAGGATTTCCCTGAGCTGCCGGGCACCGACCGGCTACAGAATCACGCTCAACCGAAAACCGCCGACGAACGTGCGCCAAAGATTGATGAATCCGCTGACTGGCTGACCCGCACCGCGTTCTGCGCCGAAGCGCGAGAGGGCCGGTTGTACCTGTTCATGCCGCCATTGGAGCGGGTCGAGGACTATCTGGAACTGGTCGCCGCCATCGAAGCCACCGCCGAGGAACTGCATTGCCCGGTATTGCTGGAAGGCTATGAGCCACCGAGCGACCCGCGTTTGAGCAACTTCCGCATTACTCCGGATCCAGGCGTGATCGAGGTTAACGTCCAGCCATCCGCCACTTGGGATGAGTTGGTGGAGCGCACTGAGTTTCTGTACGAAGAGGCGCGCCAGACTCGACTGACCACCGAGAAATTCATGATCGACGGCCGGCACACCGGCACCGGCGGCGGCAACCATTTCGTATTGGGTGGCGCGACCCCGGCTGACTCACCGTTTCTGCGCCGTCCCGATCTGCTGCGCAGTCTGATCAGCTACTGGCATAACCATCCATCCTTGTCCTACTTGTTTTCCGGATTGTTCATCGGTCCGACGTCCCAAGCGCCACGGGTGGACGAAGCGCGCAACGATTCCCTGTATGAGCTGGAAATCGCCTTCGCACAGATGCCGAAGCCGGGCGAAGAATGCCCGCCCTGGTTGGTGGATCGCTTGCTGCGCAATTTGCTGATCGACGTGACCGGCAATACCCATCGCGCCGAGTTCTGCATCGACAAACTCTATTCGCCGGACGGCGCCACCGGGCGCCTCGGATTACTGGAGCTGCGGGCCTTTGAAATGCCGCCCCATGCGCGCATGAGCCTGACTCAGCAATTGTTGTTGCGGGCGCTGGTGGCGCGGTTCTGGCGCGAGCCTTATGCGCCGCCGAAACTCGCGCGTTGGGGCACTGAACTGCACGACCGGTTCCTGCTGCCGCACTTTATCGAGCAGGATTTCGCTGATGTCATCGTCGACCTCAATGCCGCCGGTTATCCCGTGCGGGCCGAGTGGTTCGCGGCGCATCTGGAGTTCCGGTTTCCCAAGGTCGGCGACTACGCCCTCAGCGGCATTGAACTGGAGTTGCGTCAGGCGCTGGAGCCTTGGCATGTACTCGGCGAGGAAGGCGCGGCAGGTGGCACGGTGCGTTACGTGGATTCGTCGCTGGAGCGTTTGCAGGTCAAGCTCAGCGGCTTGCCGCCCCAGCGTTATCTGCTGACCTGTAACGGCATCCCGGTGCCGTTGCAATCCACAGGGCGGGTTGGCGAGTTCGTCGCCGGCGTACGCTTTCGCGCCTGGCAACCGGCCAACTGCCTGCAACCGACCATCCCGGTCCACGCGCCGCTGGTGTTCGACTTGCTCGACACCTGGATGGGCCGTTCGCTGGGCGGTTGTCAGTACCACGTCGCCCATCCGGGCGGGCGCAATTACGACAGCCTGCCGGTGAATGCCAATGAAGCCGAGAGCCGGCGGATGGCGCGTTTTTTCCGTATCGGACACACGCCAGGGAAACTTCCTATACCGAATCTGGAAATTAACGACGAGCTGCCGATGACTCTCGATTTGCGACGTATCTAAACCGTACGCGACGCTCGGATTTTTCGTATATCCGGGCGTCATGAGCCTGCGTTAGTCTGACCGTTCTTTGCTGTCTGCCGAGCTTTCCATGCCTGACCTGCTTGACCGCTACCCGCTGACCGCGGGCACTTATCATGAACTGCTCGACGACAGCGGTGCCGTGCGCCCGCACTGGCGGCGGCTGTTCGATCAATTGCAACGCAGCACGCCAACGCAATTGGTGCAGCGTCAGGCACTGCTGACCCGGCAGATCCAGGAAAACGGCGTGACCTATAACGTCTACGCCGACCCCAAGGGCGCTGACCGACCATGGGAGCTGGACCTGCTGCCCCATGTGATTGCCGCCGATGAATGGGAGCAGTTATCGGCCGGGATCGCTCAACGGGCACGCTTGCTCAATGCTGTGCTGGCGGACCTCTACGGCCCTCAGCGCTTGATCGCCGAAGGCCTGCTGCCGGCTGAGCTGGTGTTCGGTCACAACAACTTCCTCTGGCCCTGTCAGGGCATTGCGCCGCCCGATGGGGCCTTTCTGCATCTGTACGCCGTGGATCTGGCGCGTACACCTGACGGTCGCTGGTGGGTGACGGCGGACCGCACGCAAGCGCCATCCGGTGCCGGTTACGCGCTGGAAAACCGCACCATCGTGTCCCGGGCCTTCCCCGAGTTGTACCGCGATTTGAAGGTGCAGCACCTGGCCGGGTTCTTCCGCACCCTTCAGGAAACACTTGCCCGTCAGGCGCCGAGCAGTGACGAAGCGCCTCTGGTGGTACTGCTGACGCCGGGACGTTTCAACGAAAGCTATTTCGAACACCTGTATCTGGCTCGTCAGCTCGGTTATCCGTTGGTGGAGGGCGGCGACCTGACCGTCCGGGATGCCACGGTCTACCTGAAAACCTTGAGCGGGTTGCGTCGGGTTCACGCGATCATGCGTCGGCTCGACGATGATTTCTGCGACCCGCTGGAGCTGCGCACCGACTCGGCCCTCGGCGTGCCGGGGCTGCTTGAAGCCGTGCGTCAGGGCCGGGTGCTGGTAGCCAACGCCCTCGGCAGCGGCGTGCTGGAGTCGCCGGGGTTGCTGGGTTTTCTGCCGAAGATTAATCAGTATCTGTTCGGCGAAGAGCTGATCCTGCCGTCCATCGCGACCTGGTGGTGCGGTGAAGCGCCGGTGCTGGCCCAGGCCTTGGAAAAACTGCCGGAGCTGTTGATCAAACCGGCGTTTCCATCACAGAGCTTCGCCCCGGTGTTTGGTCGTGATTTGAGTGAAAAACAGCGCCAGGTCCTGGCTGAGCGCATGCAGGCACGGCCTTACGCCTATGTTGCGCAAGAATTGGCGCAGCTGTCCCAGGCGCCGATCTGGCAGGCCGAAGGTGGTCAGTTGCAACCGCGGGCCATTGGCATGCGCGTGTATGCGGTGGCCAGTCGGGACGGCTATCGAGTACTGCCCGGCGGACTGACCCGGGTTGCCGCCGACGCCGACGCCGAAGTGGTGTCGATGCAGCGCGGCGGCGCCAGCAAAGACACTTGGGTGTTGGGCGATCGCCCGCCCAGCGGTGAACAATGGAAAGCCCAGCGCAACATTGGTGTTCACGATCTGGTGCGACGCGATCCGTATCTGCCATCGCGGGTGGTCGAGAACCTCTTCTGGTTCGGCCGTTACTGCGAGCGCTGCGATGACAGCGCGCGGCTGCTGCGCATCATGCTCGCGCGCTATGTCGATGGCGATGACCCGCAAGCCCTCAAGGCGGCAGTCGATCTCGGTGAGCGTCTGAATCTGTTGCCGGAGGAGGGCGAGTTGCCGGAGCGATTGCTGGCGGCGCTGCTTGGCGATGATTGGCCGTTCAGCCTGCGCTCCAATCTGCAACGCTTGCAGTGGGCGGCGTCACAGGTACGTGGCAAGCTCTCGCGAGAGAACTGGCAAGCGCTGGTGGAATTGCAGCGCGAGGCCATGGAACTGGAAACTGAAGAGCCGGATTTCGGCGAGTTACTGGATTTCCTCAACCGACTGGTGATGTCGCTGGCGGCGCTGTCCGGCTTTGCCCTCGACGACATGACCCGGGACGAAGGCTGGCGTTTTCTGATGATCGGTCGACGGATTGAGCGGCTGCAATTTCTCAGCGGCAGCCTGGCGGCGTTTCTGCGTGGCGCCGGGGCTTTCGATCAGGCCGGGCTGGAGTGGCTGCTGGAATTGGGCAACAGCAGCATCACTTACCGCTCGCGGTATCTGGCGGTGGCGCAATTGATCCCGGTGCTGGACCTGTTGTTGCTCGACGAGCAAAACCCTCACGCGGTGTTGTTCCAGTTGAAACTGGTGACCCGCACGCTGAAGCGCTTGAACGATGACTTTGGCGCGCCGCGCGAAACCGGCCTGCCGCAGTTGGTGGATCGGCTGGCGCGCTTCGATCTGGGTTGCCTGGAAAACCCACTGTTTGGCGAGGCCAGTGTTCGCGCCGCCATAGAAGGGTTGGCCGATCTGCTGCAAGAAATCGCCGATGCCAGCGGCCAAGTATCGGATCGCCTGGCCTTGCGCCATTTCGCCCATGTCGATGATGTCAGCCAACGCACGGTGTCCGTCTGATGAGTGCCCATTACCAGATTTTCCACGACACCCATTATCACTATGACAGCCCGGTATCCCTGGCCCAGCAATTGGCGCATTTGTGGCCGCGGGCTTGCGTTTGGCAGCGATGCACCGATCAGCAATTGCAGATCAGTCCCGATCCGACTTCGCGTCGGGATGAGCTGGATGTGTTCGGCAACCCGCTGACCCGGCTGGCATTCGAGCGGCCCCACGATGAATTGCTGGTCAATGCCAGCCTGACGGTCGAAGTGGTGGGCCGACCATTGTTGGACTTCAATCAGTCGCCCGCCTGGGAAGAGACCTGCAACGCGCTGACCTACAGCAGTCAGCCACTCTCTCCTGAATTGCTGGAAGCCTGCCGTTACCGATTCGAATCGCCCTATGTGCATTTGAAGCGCAATTTCGTAGAGTTCTCCGAAAGTTGCTTTCCTCCTGGCCGGCCATTGCTGCTGGGGGTTCAGGCGTTAATGGAGAAGATTTTCAGCGAATTCACCTTTGACGCCGAAGCGACCCAAGTGGCAACGCCACTGGTGGAAGTGCTGGAGAGCCGGCGTGGGGTTTGTCAGGACTTTGCGCACTTGATGCTCGCTTGTGTGCGCTCCCGGGGATTAGCGGCGCGTTATATCAGCGGCTACTTGCTGACCCAGCCCCCGCCGGGCCAGCCACGGCTGATCGGCGCCGATGCGTCTCATGCCTGGGTGTCGGTGTTTTGTCCGGTGTTGGGTTGGGTGGATTTCGACCCGACCAACAATGTGCAACCGGCGCTGGAGCACATCACTCTGGCCTGGGGCCGGGATTTTTCCGATGTGTCGCCGTTGCGTGGGGTGATCCTGGGAGGCGGCAGTCATGACCCGGAGGTTCAGGTGACAGTGATGCCATTGGAGTAACGAAGATCCCACAGAGGGATGTGGTGCTTTTACTGACGAGGGTTTTCCATGTTTCCGGTTTCGATCAAAGGTGTACTACGATCTCCCAAAGGCCTGGTTGTGCTGATGCTCAACGAGCGCGACGAATGGGAGTTACCCGGCGGGCGAATCGAATTGGGCGAGACTGCACCGCAGTGCCTGGCGCGAGAGATCGTCGAAGAACTGGACGTCGTAGTTGCAGTGGGAGAGCCGTTGGATTCATACCTGTTCGAGGTGATCCCCGGTAAACACGTGTTCATCTCCACCTACCGCTGTGAGTTGCTGGGCGGTTTTGTGCCGACGATCAGTCATGAACACAAGGAAATCGGCTTGTTCGATCCGGCGCAATTGCCGGCAAACTTGCCCAAGGGTTATCGCGATTCGATTGGTAAAGCGCTGGGACTGTGAGGGTCAGCAACATCGTTGCTGACCCTGGACACAGATCCGGTGGGCCTGATCAGATCATCGGGCCCTGAGGGTCTCAGGCGTCGGGCGCCTGATCTTTCGGTGCTTCAGCTTCGTCTGTAGCCACTTCGCCTTCGGTATCCGGGTTCAGTGCTGCTGCTTCTTCTTCAGCTGTAGCTTTTTTGCGCTGAAGCTTTTCCTCTTTCTTCTGCTCCTTGGCCAAGTCTCTCTGACGTTTGGCGAAGGAATAATTAGGTTTAGCCATGGGCGATCCTCTGGGGTCGAAGGTGAGGTTGAGCGGCGCATATTCTGCCCTGTATCGATGCCGAGCCGTTAGCTGGGTTTTTGCTCGGTCCATTTTGGCGGTACCGAGGGTTGCCAGGCGTCCAGTGCATCGAGCAGGGTTTGCGGCGATTCGCTCATTTGCAGCATGTCACGGTGCGCTTCGCGAACGAAGCCTTCGCCGACGATATGATCAAGAAAAGACGTCAACTTGCTGTAGAAACCGTTTACTTCCAGCAAACCCAGCGGTTTTCCGTGATAGCCAAGCTGGCCCCAGGTCCAGACTTCGAACAGCTCTTCCAGCGTGCCCAGGCCGCCGGGCAGAGCGATAAAGGCATCGCTGAGCTCGGCCATTCGCGCCTTGCGCGCATGCATGCCGTCGACCACTTCCAGGCGGGTCAGGCCGCTGTGAGCGATTTCCTTGTCTTTGAGGCTCTGCGGGATGATCCCGATCACTTCACCGCCGGCCGCCAGTGCGGCGTCGGCCACAATCCCCATCAGTCCGACAGCGCCGCCGCCATAGACCAGAGTCAGCTTGCGCTCGGCCAATGCTCGCCCCAGGGCGACAGCCGCTTCACGATAAGCCGGGTTAGTGCCAGTGCTGGCACCGCAAAATACACAAACGGACGCTAAAGACATGCCTTACTCCATGGTCATCAGGGCCACAGAGTAAAGGCAGGCTTGCCTCGTTCCAAGGGTTAAACCTCGCGTTCAGGTGTTTCACAGGTACCGCTGGCGCCACAGGCATAAGCGGCGAGCAAACTGCTCAATAAACGGTTGAAAGACATGACAGACGCTCCGGATGAGAGATGACGGCCCTGATGATAGGGCCGTGCCAGACGCTTGGCCGGTAGATTGTTTCGATGAGTGTCATAGCCCTAAAGTTGTATACAATTTTTGATTCAGGTCATAGGAACTTGCGAAGAATTCAGGCAGTCTTCTGTCCATTAGCACTTTTGTTAACCCTGCCTTGGAGATTCACCATGTTTGCCAAACTTGTTGCGGTATCCCTGCTGACACTGGCTAGCAGTCAATTGATGGCTGCCGAGTGCAAAACGACCATCGACTCCACCGACCAGATGACCTTCAGCACCAAGGCCATTGAAATCGACAAGAGCTGCAAAACGTTCACCGTTGAGCTGACCCACTCTGGCAGCCTGCCGAAAAACGTCATGGGTCATAACTGGGTGCTGAGCAAAGAAGCCGACATGCAGCCGATCGCTACCGATGGTTTGACTGCCGGCATCGACAAGGACTACCTGAAAGAAGGTGATGCCCGCATCATCGCTCACACCAAACTCATCGGCGCCAAGGAAAAAGACTCGGTGACTTTCGATGTGTCGAAGCTCAATGCCGCTGAAAAATATGGCTTCTTCTGCTCGTTCCCGGGCCACATCTCGATGATGAAAGGTACTGTTACCCTGAAGTAATCGAATCAAGCGCATAAAAAAAGCGTCCACTCGGGACGCTTTTTTTGTGCCTGACGGTTGACCGCGTCATCGTTCTTCGCGGGCAAGCCTCGCTCCTACAAGATTTGCGTCGTGCCCATTACTGGTGTCCGACACAAAATCTGTGGGAGCGTGGCTTGCCCGCGAAGGCGTCAGTACAGGCACCCACGACCTCACGGCGCAAACGGCATCACCCGCTTGTGATGAGTCTTCTTGTACGTCTCACAGATAATCTTGAACGCTTCCTCCCGCACCGGCTCACCATGCAAGAAAGCATCAATCTCGGCATAGGTCACGCCGTGGGACGCTTCGTCCGGTTTGCCCGGCGACAGGTCTTCGAGGTCGGCGGTCGGGATTTTTTCCACCAGCGACTCTGGCGCGCCGAAGCTGCGGGCAATCGCCCGGACCTGATTTTTCACCAGGCCGCTCAGCGGTGCGAGGTCGCAGGCGCCGTCACCGAATTTGGTGAAGAAGCCCATTACCGCTTCTGCCGCGTGATCGGTGCCGATCACCAGGCCATGAGCCGCGCCAGCGATGGTGTACTGCGCGACCATGCGCATCCGCGCCTTGGTGTTGCCCAGCACGAAATCCTTCTGCACCGCCTCCTTACCCTCGAAGGCCGCCACTTCGCTGGCCAGGGATTTGACCGCCGGGCCGATGTTCACGGTATGGCGTTCGTCCGGGGCGATGAAGTCCAGTGAAGCCTGGGCGTCGTGTTCGTCGAACTGGACGCCATAGGGCAGGCGCACGGCGATGAACTTGTAGCTGGCATCACCAGTGCGCTCGCGCAGTTCACGCATGGCGCGCTGGGCCAGCAGGCCGGCGGTCAGGGAGTCGACGCCGCCGCTGATGCCCAACACCAGCGTCTTGAGCCCGGCGTTGACCAGACAGTCCTGAATGAAGGTGATCCGCCGGGCAACTTCAGCCTCGAGGGCGAGTTGGTCCGCGAAGGGCGGTTGGACCTTGAGCTGTTCAGCAATCTCACGCTGTACGGCTTGCATGAATTCACTCCTTGCTAGATGGGCTGAAAATGGCGGCAGGTACTTGGAAAACATGTCGCAAATAGGCGACGAAATTCGGGTCTTTGCAATGAGTCTTGCCAGGCTCATCAGAAATCTTGGCCACCGGCTGGCCATTGCAGGCCGTCATTTTAAGCACGATGCTCATCGGTTCGACACCCGGAATATCGCACGTCAGGTTAGTGCCGATACCGAAGCTGACATTGATCCGACCGCGCAATGCCCGAAAAATCTCCAGAGATTTGGGTAGCGTCAGGCTGTCGGAAAACACCAGGGTCTTGCTCATCGGGTCGATGCCAAGCTTGTGATAGTGGGCGATGGCTTTTTCCGCCCACTGCACCGGGTCACCGGAGTCGTGGCGCAAGCCGTCGAAGAGCTTGGCAAAGAACAGGTCGAAATCGTTGAGGAAGGCATCGGAGGTGATGCAGTCGGTCAAGGCGATCCCCAGCAAACCCCGGTATTCGCGAACCCAGCAGTCGAGGGCGGCAATTTGGCTGTCGATCAGCCGCGGGCCGAGTTGCTGGTGGGCCATGATCCATTCGTGGGCCATGGTGCCCAGCGGCTTCATGTCCAGTTCCCGGGACAAGTGCACGTTGCTGGTACCGACGAAGCGTCCGGGGAAGTCATGCTTGAGCACGTTCACTACTTCTTCCTGGACACGGTACGAGAAGCGACGGCGGGTGCCGAAATCGGCTACCTGCAACTCGGACAATTCGTCCGCGCTGGCGTTGGCGGTCAGCCAGTCGAACTTGCGATAGAGCTGCTCGCGGGCCTGCTCCAGAACGATTTCCCGGTAGCGATAGCGGTTGCGTACTTCGCTGACCATGGCCAGTAGCGGCACTTCGAACAGAATCACGTGCAGCCACGGCCCGCGCAGACGGATGAACAACTCGCCGTTTTCGATGCCTGTGTGGATATAGCGCAGATTGAAGCGGAACAGCCCGAGAAAGCGCAGGAAATCCGGTTTCAGAAAGCTGATGCGCTCCAGGAAACTCAATTGATCGGCACTCAGGCTCAACTCGGCCAGACGCTCGATCTGGAAACGGATCTCTGCCAGGTACGGGCGCAGATCCTCACTGTTACGGCAACGAAACTCCCATTCGACTTCCACGTTCGGGTAGTTGTGCAGCACCGCCTGCATCATCGTCAGTTTGTAGAAGTCGGTGTCGAGCAGGTTCTGCACGATGCGATCGGCAAACACACTCTCGCTCATAGCGGGTCTCTCCATGCTGGCGCGGCCCGTGGCAGCGACGTTGCAGCTGTTTCAATGAATGGGGCTAGTGGCGCATATCGGCGGCAGGTATTGCCAGCAATTTTTGTATCGACGAGTCACTGTGTAGGAGCTGTCGAGTGAAACGAGGCTGCGATCTTTTGATTTTGCTTTTAAACAACCAGATCAAAAGATCGCAGCCTCGTTTCACTCGACAGCTCCTACAGGGATTAGTCGTTAGAGATGGGATGATTTATTTGCTCCAGCATCCACTTCACAAAATCCCGCACCTTGGGAACTTCCGCCGAATGCTCTGGATACGCCAGGTAATAGGCGTCGGTGCTAGGCATGGCATGCTTCCAGGGGATGACCAGTTTGCCGTCGGCCAATTCCTCTTCCACCAGAAACTTCGGCAGCAGCGCCACGCCGCAGCCGACCTGGGCGGCGCGGATGCACATGTAGAAGGTTTCGAAACGCGGGCCGTGGTAGCTGTGTTCGGTGTGGTAGCCCTGGCTGTCGAACCAGTCGTGCCAGGCTTGGGGCCGCGAAGCATTTTGCAGCAGGACCAGGTCGGTGAGTTGCGTCGGGTCGGTGAACGGCGTGTCTGGCAGGCTGCCCGGTGCGCAAACCGGCACCAGCTCCTCGCCAAACAGCTTCAGGCATTCAGTGCCGGGCCGTGAGCCCTGGCCAAAATAGAACGCCAGGTCGCTGCGACCTTGCAGCAGATCGTCGGCTTCTTGCTCGCTGCACAGGTCCAGATGGATCGATGGATGACGCAGGCGCCAGCCTTTCAGCCGCGGCACCAGCCAGCGCGCGCCGAAGGTCGGAGGTGTCGAGACTCGCAAGACTTCGGTATCACCACCGTAGGAACGCAGGTAATGGGTCGACATTTCGACTTGGGTGAGGATCTTTCGTACCTCCACCAGGTACAAATCGCCAGCGGGGGTCATTTGCAGGCGTCGGCGCACCCGACGGAACAGCAGGTGTTGCAGCAATTCTTCGAGTTGCGCGACCTGTTTGCTCACGGCGCTCTGCGTCAGGTTCAGCTCTTCGGCGGCACGGGTGAAGCTCAAATGCCGGGTCACGGCCTCGAAGCACTGCAGCGCGGTGATCGACGGCAAGTAGCGTTTATTCAGCATGGATGGTCCTTTTTCTTGTTTCTCTATGCTCTTTTTTACCGGCAAATTCGCAGCATGAATAAACGGAATGATATCTCTCTTAAAGGTCGTTTGTTGGGTAACCTCGGGGGAGCTAAAACTACAGGTCTGATCAGCCGAATCAATCCGGCTGCACGTTTTCTGTTTTTTGCTTGAGGAGTGACCCATGGTTGCCGCATTGCTTGATCGTCTTGGTGTGAACCCGGCCCTGTATCAGAACGGCAAAGTGCCGGTGCATTCGCCTATCGATGGCAGCCGTATCGCTGCCGTGAACTGGGAAGGCGCCGCTGAAGTCGAGCAGCACATCAGTCGCGCAGATCATGCGTTCGAACTGTGGCGCAAGGTTCCGGCGCCGCGCCGTGGCGAATTGGTGCGCCAATTGGGCGATATCCTGCGGGAGTACAAAGCCGATCTCGGTGAGCTGGTTTCCTGGGAGGCCGGCAAGATCACTCAGGAAGGTTTGGGCGAAGTTCAGGAAATGATCGACATCTGCGACTTCGCGGTCGGTCTGTCCCGTCAGCTGTACGGTTTGACCATTGCTTCCGAGCGTCCTGGCCACCACATGCGCGAAACCTGGCACCCGCTGGGCGTCGTTGGCGTGATCAGTGCGTTCAACTTCCCGGTCGCCGTTTGGGCCTGGAACGCCACGCTGGCGCTGGTTTGCGGTAACCCGGTGATCTGGAAACCGTCGGAGAAAACCCCGCTGACCGCGTTGGCCTGCCAAGCGCTGTTTGATCGCGTTCTGAAGAATTTCAGCGACGCCCCGCCGCACCTGAGCCAAGTAATCATCGGTGGTCGCGATGCTGGCGAAGCCCTGGTCGATGACCCGCGTGTCGCGCTGGTCAGCGCCACCGGCAGCACCCGCATGGGCCGCGAAGTGGCGCCGAAAATCGCTGCACGTTTTGCCCGCAGTATTCTGGAGCTGGGCGGCAACAACGCGATGATCCTCGGCCCAAGCGCCGACCTGGACATGGCTGTACGAGCGATTCTGTTCAGCGCCGTCGGCACCGCCGGTCAGCGTTGCACCACGTTGCGTCGCCTGATCGCCCATGAGTCGGTGAAGGAAGAAATCATCACCCGCCTCAAAGCCGCTTACTCCAAGGTGCGCATCGGTCATCCGCTGGAAGGCAATCTGATCGGGCCGCTGATCGACAAGCACAGCTTCGAAAACATGCAGGACGCCCTGGAGCAGGCCTTGAGCGAAGGCGGCCGGGTGTTCGGCGGCAAGCGTCAGCTGGAAGACAAATTCCCCAACGCTTACTACGTTTCGCCAGCGATCGTCGAAATGCCGGAGCAGAGCGATGTGGTGTGCAGCGAAACCTTCGCGCCGATTCTGTACGTGATCGGTTACACCGATTTCGAAGAGGCGCTGCGCCTGAACAACGCCGTGCCACAAGGCCTGTCGTCGTGCATCTTCACCACCGACGTGCGTGAGGCCGAACGGTTCATGTCGGCGGTGGGCAGCGATTGCGGCATTGCCAACGTCAACATCGGCCCGAGCGGCGCGGAAATCGGCGGCGCGTTTGGCGGCGAGAAAGAAACGGGCGGTGGTCGTGAATCCGGTTCGGATGCATGGCGTGGGTACATGCGCCGTCAGACCAATACCGTGAACTATTCGCTGGAGTTGCCGTTGGCTCAGGGGATTACGTTCGACTGACGGCCCCTTCGCGGGCAAGCCTCGCTCCTACAGGTCTTGTGTCGTCCCGCAAGTCGCGGACGAACACAACCTGTAGGAGCGAGGCTTGCCCGCGAAGCTTTTGCTTGTTGTTTGTTAGGTTTCGGATTGGAGTCTGGCAATGCCGTTACGCGAAGAGTGTCTGTGGGAAAAACTGACGCCGCAAAGGCCCGACAACGTGGCGCTCAAGGGCGAGGTGACGGTGGATGTCTGCGTCATCGGTGCCGGTTTCACCGGTTTGTCGGCGGCGGTGCATCTGCTGGAACAAGGTAAAAGTGTCTGTGTGCTGGAAGCGCATCGCGCCGGGCATGGCGGTTCCGGGCGTAACGTCGGGCTGGTCAACGCCGGGATGTGGATTCCACCGGATGAAATCGAAGCCGGTTTCGGCGAGGCGATCGGCAGTCAGCTCAACCGCATGCTCGGTGCGGCGCCGTCTCTGGTGTTCAGTCTGGTCGACAAATACAACATCGATTGCCAGTTACGCCGCGAAGGCACGCTGCACATGGCGCACAACGCGCGCGGCGAGGCGGATCTGCGCAGTCGCGAAGAACAATGGAAACGTCGCGGTGCGCCAGTCGAACTGCTGACCGGTCAAGCCTGCGAACAAGCCACGGGCACCAAAAAGATCGCCGCCGCCTTGCTCGATCGGCGCGCCGGCACGCTCAACCCGATGGCCTACACCACGGGGCTGGCCAATGCGGCCATCGGCCTCGGCGGTCAGTTGTTCGATCATTCCCCGGTGACCCGACTCGAACGTCAGGGCCAGCATTGGTCGGTGCAAACCGCCCAGGGTTCGGTGCTGGCCGAGCAGGTGGTCATCGCCTCCAACGCCTATACCGAAGGTGACTGGACGGAGCTGCGGCGCAATTTCTTCCCCGGTTATTACTATCAAGTGGCCTCGGTACCACTGACCGAAGAGGCTGCACAGCAGATTCTGCCTGGCGGCCAAGGTTCCTGGGACACCCGGCAGGTGCTCAGTAGCATTCGGCGGGACAAGGACGGTCGTCTGTTGCTCGGCAGTCTCGGCAATGGCAACCAGAAACCGACCTGGTTCCTGAAAGCCTGGGCCGACCGGGTTCAGCAGCATTATTTCCCGTATCTGAAACCGGTGGAGTGGGAATGCACCTGGACCGGTTGCATCGCTTTCACGCCGGATCATTTGATGCGCCTTTTCGAGCCGGCGCCGGGTTTGGTGGCTGTCACCGGTTACAACGGTCGAGGCGTGACCACCGGCACAGTGGTCGGCAAAGCCTTTGCCGATTACTTGTGTAATGGAAATCCTCAAGCCCTGCCGATCCCCTTCGCCCCCATGCAGCCATTGGCGGGAGTGGGGCTGCGAAGCTGTCTATATGAGGCTGGATTTTCGCTGTATCACGCGGGCCAGTGCTTGCGGATCGTGATCTGATTGTTGAAATATGTTGCTGGAAGCGGCGCTTTTCGGCGAAGCGGCTAGCCTGTAATGGTGCGGGTTGTAGCAGTCTGCGCACCAGCAGTGTGCAGTTCGGTGACGCGAGCTGTTACAGGCTGGTTGCACATCGTTTGGCGCTGCGGTTGCAATGATGGCGCGTGCTGGTTGCGCCTTTAGAAATAAATGGTTTCACCTCCCGCGGTTTAGACGGTTGCACGCCCAATGAAAATGGGCCCGAAACAGTCGAAAAAACAATAAGGCAGCGACTTTTCCCAGAATAAAAAACCGATGGCACGGCCCTTGCTCTGAGCATTCAGTGAAGTCGCAGTGCCAACTAAAAAAAACCTTGGAGCACCACCTCATGTCCCAGACGTTTTACAAGAAAGGCTTTCTGGCCCTCGCAGTGGCAGCTGCGTTGGGTGTTTCTACGTTTGCACAGGCTGATGTGAAAATTGGTGTGGCGGGGCCGATGACAGGCGCCAACGCCGCATTTGGCGAGCAGTACATGAAGGGTGCGCAGGCAGCGGCTGATGCGGTCAACGCCGCTGGCGGTGTCAACGGGGAAAAAATCGTACTGGTCAAAGGCGATGACGCCTGCGAACCGAAACAGGCTGTGACGGTCGCCAAGGACCTGACCAACCAGAAAGTCGCGGGCGTAGTCGGTCACTTTTGCTCCTCGTCGACCATTCCGGCCTCCGAGATCTACGACGAAGCAGGCATCATCGCGATCACCCCGGGTTCCACGAACCCGGCTGTTACCGAGCGCGGCCTGAGCGCCATGTTCCGTATGTGCGGGCGTGACGACCAGCAAGGCATCGTGGCCGGCGACTACATCGTCGACGTGCTCAAGGGCAAGAAGGTGGTGGTCCTGCACGACAAGGACACCTACGGTCAAGGTCTGGCAGATGCCACCAAGGCCCAGCTGGAAAAACGCGGTGTGAAGCCGGTGCTGTATGAAGGCCTGACCCGTGGCGAAAAAGATTTCAGCACCATCGTCACCAAAATCCGCGGCGCTGGCGCTGATGTCGTTTACTTCGGTGGCCTGCACCCGGAAGCCGGTCCTCTGGTTCGTCAACTGCGTGAGCAAGGTCTCAAAGACGTCAAGTTCATGTCCGACGACGGCATCGTAACCGACGAACTGGTGACCACCGCCGGCGGTCCGCAATTCGTTGATGGCGTGCTGATGACCTTTGGCGCCGACCCTCGCATGCTGCCAGACAGCAAGACCGTAGTGGACGAGTTCCGCAAGAAAGGCACCGAGCCTGAAGGCTACACCCTGTACGCCTATGCTTCGGTCCAGGCCCTGGCCGCAGCCTTCAATGGCGCCAAATCCAACAGTGGCGAGAAAGCCGCCGAATGGCTGAAAGCCAACAAAGTCAAAACCGTGATGGGTGAGAAGGAGTGGGACAAAAAGGGCGACCTGAAAGTCTCCGACTACGTGGTTTACCAGTGGGACAAGGATGGCAAATACCACCAGCTGGAAAAACAGAAGTGATATGACTGGCTGATTGCCCGGCGTCTTGCGCGCCGGGTAATCAAAGAACATGTCCGTGCTGTACCTGTCTTTTCTCGTAGAGCTGCATATCACCATGTTGCGTCGGCGGCTGAACCCCGGTCCGGCGCCTCCGGTTTTTGTGCAGTCTCTCAAATGCGTGAGATTGCGTTATGGATGGTATTTTCCTGCAGCAACTGGTCAACGGCCTGACCCTCGGGTCGGTCTATGGCCTGATCGCCATCGGCTACACAATGGTCTATGGCATCATCGGCATGATCAACTTCGCCCACGGCGAGGTTTACATGATTTCCGCTTACCTGGCGGCGATCAGTCTGGCTCTGCTGGCATACTTCGGTATTGAATCCTTCCCCCTGCTGATGCTTGGCACACTGGTCTTCACCATCATCGTCACGGCGGTGTATGGCTGGGTCATCGAACGCGTCGCCTACAAACCGCTACGCAACTCCACCCGATTGGCACCGCTGATCAGCGCCATCGGTATTTCGCTGATCCTGCAAAACTATGCACAGATTTCCCAAGGGGCCCGTCAACAGGGCGTACCGACACTGCTGACCGGTGCATGGCGAGTTGAAGTCGGGACCGGCTTCGTCCAGCTGACCTACACCAAAATCTTCATTCTGATCGCAGCGTTTGTCGGGATGGCCCTGCTGACCTACGTCATCAAGTACACCAAGCTCGGCCGTATGTGCCGCGCCACCCAGCAAGACCGCAAGATGGCCTCGATTCTGGGGATCAACACCGATCGCGTCATTTCCTACGTGTTCATCATCGGTGCCGCGATGGCAGCCCTGGCTGGCGTGCTGATCACCATGAACTACGGCACATTCGACTTCTACGCGGGCTTCATCATTGGCATCAAGGCGTTCACCGCCGCGGTGCTCGGTGGGATCGGCTCGCTGCCTGGGGCAATGCTCGGCGGGATCATTCTCGGGATCTCAGAGTCGCTGTTCTCCGGATTGGTCAACTCGGACTACAAAGACGTTTTCAGCTTCTCGCTGCTCGTTCTCGTTCTGGTCTTTCGGCCCCAAGGCCTGCTCGGCCGTCCTCTTGTGTCGAAGGTGTAAGCGATGTCTTCAACCACTAAAAAAACCATTGATCTCAAAACAAGCCTGGTTGACGCGATTCTTGCCGGCCTGGTGGCCTTGATTGTGTTCGGCCCGATTGTCGGCGTAGTCCTCGACGGCTACGGCTTCAATCTGGAAGCGACCCGGGTGGCATGGATTGTCGCCATCGTCATGGCCGGCCGCTTTGCCTTGAGCCTGTTCCTGCAAACCCCCAAGGGCCTGAGCATTCTTGAAGGCTTTGAAAGCACCGGCTCCGGGGTTCATGTACTGCCGCCTGATTACAAATCCCGCTTGCGCTGGATCATCCCGGTGATGATCGTTATCGCCGTGGTGTTCCCGTTTTTCTCCAACTCCTACCTGCTGGGCGTGGTCATCCTCGGGCTGATCTACGTGCTGCTGGGCCTGGGGCTGAACATCGTGGTCGGCCTGGCCGGCCTGCTCGACCTGGGTTACGTGGCGTTCTACGCCATCGGTGCCTACGGGCTGGCGCTCGGTTATCAATACCTGGGGCTGGGTTTCTGGACGGTGCTGCCGCTGGCGGCAATCATTGCCGGGTTGGCCGGTTGCATCCTGGGTTTCCCGGTGCTGCGTTTGCATGGTGACTATCTGGCGATCGTGACCTTGGGGTTCGGTGAAATCATTCGGTTGATCCTCAATAACTGGCTGTCCCTGACGGGCGGCCCGAACGGTATGGCGGCTCCGTTGCCGACGTTCTTCGGCCTGGAGTTCGGCAAAAGAGCGAAGGAGGGCGGCGTCCCGTTCCATGAGTTCTTCGGCATCGCCTATAACCCGGACGTGAAGTACTACTTCATATACGCGGTATTGTTCCTGGTGGTTCTGGCCGTGCTGTACGTCAAGCATCGTCTGACCCGCATGCCGGTCGGTCGGGCGTGGGAAGCCTTGCGTGAAGACGAAATCGCCTGCCGTTCCATGGGCCTGAATCACGTACTGGTCAAGCTGTCGGCGTTCACCATCGGTGCATCGACTGCCGGTCTGGCCGGTGTGTTCTTCGCCACCTATCAGGGTTTCGTCAACCCGACCTCGTTCACCTTCTTCGAATCGGCACTGATTCTCGCCATCGTGGTGCTCGGCGGCATGGGCTCGACCATCGGTGTGGTGATTGCGGCGTTCGTGCTGACGGTCGCCCCGGAACTGCTGCGCGGCTTCGCTGAATATCGCGTGCTGCTGTTCGGCATCCTGATGGTGTTGATGATGATTTGGCGACCGCGCGGCCTGATCCGGATCAGCCGCACCGGTGTGACCCCACGTAAAGGAGTGGCGCCATGAGCGAAGAAATCGTTCTCTCGGTCGAAAATCTGATGATGCACTTCGGCGGCATCAAAGCGCTGAATAACGTGAGCCTGCAAGTCAAACGCAACTCGATCTTCGCGTTGATCGGTCCCAACGGCGCGGGCAAGACCACGGTGTTCAACTGCCTGACCGGCTTCTACAAAGCGTCCGGCGGGCACATCGAACTCAATGCCCACGGTGTGAAAACCGATGTCATCAAAATGCTCGGGGAACCGTTCAAGGCAGTCGATTTCGTTTCGCCGAAAAGCTTCGTCAGCCGGCTCCACTACAAGATGTTCGGTGGCACGCACCTGATCAACCGTGCCGGTCTGGCGCGGACTTTCCAGAACATCCGACTGTTCAGGGAAATGTCGGTGCTGGAAAACCTGCTGGTGGCCCAACACATGTGGGTCAACCGCAACCTGCTTTCGGGCATCCTCAACACCAAGAGTTACCGCAAAGCCGAAAGCGATGCGCTGGACCACGCGTTCTATTGGCTGGAAGTGGTGAACCTTGTGGACTGCGCCAACCGCCTGGCCGGTGAACTGTCCTATGGTCAACAACGCCGTCTGGAAATCGCCCGGGCCATGTGTACCCGGCCGCAGATCATCTGCCTCGACGAACCGGCCGCTGGCCTCAACCCTCAGGAAACCGAAGCGCTGAGCGCGATGATCCGGCTGCTGCGCGACGAGCACGATCTGACCGTGGTGCTGATCGAACACGACATGGGCATGGTAATGAGTATTTCCGACCACATCGTGGTACTGGACCACGGCGTTGTCATCGCCGAGGGCGGGCCTGAAGCGATTCGACACGACCCGAAAGTGATTGCCGCCTACCTGGGCGCCGAAGAAGAGGAAGTGGTATGAGTGCACCCATCCTCGAGCTCAAGGATCTGGACGTGTTCTACGGGCCGATTCAGGCGCTGAAGAAAGTCTCGTTGCACATCAATGAAGGTGAAACTGTCAGCCTGATCGGCTCCAACGGCGCCGGCAAATCGACCCTGCTGATGTCGATCTTCGGCCAGCCACGGGCCGCTGACGGGCAAATCATCTATCAGGGTGTGGACATCACGCACAAGTCGTCCCACTACATTGCGTCCAACGGTATTGCTCAATCGCCGGAAGGCCGGCGGGTATTCCCTGACATGACCGTCGAGGAAAACCTGTTGATGGGCACCATCCCTATCGGTGACAAGTACGCCAAGGAAGACATGCAGCGCATGTTCGAGTTGTTTCCGCGGCTCGAAGAGCGGCGTACCCAACGTGCCATGACCATGTCGGGTGGCGAGCAACAAATGCTCGCCATCGCCCGGGCGCTGATGAGCCGGCCAAAACTGTTGCTGCTCGATGAGCCGAGCCTGGGCCTGGCGCCGATTGTCGTGAAACAGATCTTCGCGACCCTGCGGGAACTGGCCAGTACCGGCATGACCATCTTCCTGGTGGAGCAGAACGCCAACCACGCCCTCAAGTTGTCGGATCGGGCGTATGTGATGGTCAACGGCGAAATCCGCCTCAGCGGTACCGGCAAGGAGCTGCTGGTGAACGATGAGGTGCGTAACGCCTACCTCGGCGGGCACTGAGTTCTGCCTTGCAACAACAAGCCCCGACGAGCAATCGCCGGGGCTTTTTTATTATCTTAAGAACACCACCAATCCCTGTGGGAGCGAGCTTGCTCGCGATGACGGTGGCACAGTCAGCATTGAGGTGACTGATACACCGCTAGCGCGAGCAAGCTCGCTCCCACAGGTGTTTGCTACAGCCGTCAGGGAAATTGTGGAAAACAATATTCATGACCTCTCAAAGCGCGACATAAAGCCGCTGCAAATTGCTGTTTTGTCACGGTTTTGACTTGTCCCCGTTTGCTGTGGAGCTGGCTGTGAATAACGTGGGAGTAGCTGGCTGCAAGCCTTTGAATCCGTGGCTTGCAGAGATATGGTTGTTTTTTGATCAGGTGTTTTTATTGGACCTTTAGCCGGCTTTGTCAACCTTTTTGTTAGGGGCAAACACGCTATGAATCGAGGTGGGCAAGCCTGTGGATAAGTCTGTGGTTAAACTCTGGAAAGAGTCAGCTGAGGGCCGTAGTTACTGGCTTGGCGCCATCGTCGGTTTGACCGCTCGGTCGTGCAAATTGCCCGGGGCTACACAGCAGGCACCCGAGGGTCAAGCAAAAAACTTTCTAAGCTGCCCGCAAAGCCTTGTGAACAGCGGCTTGCAGCTTTTGCACTTGCCCCCGGAAACTGTGGACCGGCCTGTGGATAAGGTGCGCGTACATGGCTGCAAGCCACAGCCCATATGGCGTTGCCAGTGTTGATTGTTTTTTGTACGGTTTTTTCGATGGTTGCCGCTGTGAACAAGGCCGGGCATGCTGGCAACTGATTTTCTATTCCACGGGCTGTCGATCAGCCGAAGCAAGGAGAACACGATGTCCAACACCCTGTTTATTACCGGCGCGACTTCCGGTTTTGGTGAAGCCTGTGCCCGTCGTTTTGCCGAAGCCGGCTGGAAACTGGTGCTGACAGGTCGTCGTGAAGAACGCCTCAATGCCCTGTGCGCCGAGTTGTCGAAGCAGACCGAGGTTCATGGCTTGGTGCTCGACGTACGCGATCGCAAGGCCATGGAGGAGGCAATTGCCAACCTGCCGCCGTCCTTCGCCAAACTGCGCGGGCTGATCAACAACGCCGGCCTGGCCTTGGGCGTCGACCCGGCCCCCAAGTGCGATCTTGATGATTGGGACACCATGGTCGACACCAACATCAAAGGCCTGATGTACAGCACTCGCCTGTTGTTGCCGCGTTTGATCGCACACGGTCGTGGCGCTGGCATCGTCAACCTCGGTTCCATCGCCGGCAACTACCCGTACCCGGGCAGCCACGTGTATGGCGCGAGCAAGGCGTTCGTCAAACAGTTCTCCCTGAACCTGCGCTGCGATCTGCAAGGGACGGGCGTGCGGGTCAGCAACATCGAGCCGGGCCTGTGCGAGAGCGAGTTCTCGCTGGTGCGTTTCGCCGGTGACCAGGAGCGTTACAACGCCACTTACGCCGGCGCCGAGCCAATCCAGCCGCAAGACATCGCCGAGACCATTTTCTGGGTGCTCAACGCACCGGCCCACATCAACATCAACAGCCTCGAGCTGATGCCGGTGAGCCAGACCTGGAGCGGGTTTGCCATTGAGCGTAATGCCAAGGCGTAGACCGAGTAACGGCTATTCGCGGGCAAGCCTCGCTCCTACAGGTCATGTGTTGTTCGCAGAATTGTGATTCAACATAAACCTGTAGGAGCGAGGCTTGCCCGCGAATGCGTTCAGCCAGACAAAAGTGCCCATAAGGTAGACTCCCCTCCCAACAACCCCGCCGCACCCCGTGGTTTCAAGGTTCTCAGTGGCATTAAGGCTTGCCCGCGAAAGCAATCGCCCAGTCAGCGCAAATACTCGACCAGCCCGCGATAACAGGTCGCCAAATGATAAGGCGTGGTCGAAGGCATGTCCTTGCGGCTCACTTCGCCATGCTCATCGCGACACTCATACCAGCCACCCGCATGCAAAAAGCGCTGTTGCAACGCCTGCAATTGGCGCTGCACAGAGGCTTCGCTGCCCGGGCGCAAAGTCAGGGCGCGCAGGTATTCGGCCTGGGCCCAGATGCGTTGGGTCGCATCACGAGGCTGGTCGTCCAGCTCCAGCATCGCGCGCACAGCCCCGGTCTGCTGATCCACGCCCATTTGCTCGGTAAACGCAAAGGCGCGGTCCAGCGAGGCATGCAGTTTGGAGCCGCGCAGCAACGGTGAGGATTCCAGCAGGAAATACCATTCGAACTGATGGCCTGGCTCGAACCAGTTATCCACAGTGCCCAGCGGCTTTTCCATCAGCACCGCGTGTTGCGGGTCGATGAAGCGCTTCTGCATGGCTGTGCATAACTCGACAAGCGCGCTCTGCACAGCTGCGTCCTCGCGCACCGAAAGGATGGCGAGGAAGGCTTCGGCCAAGTGCATCAAGGGATTCTGCAGCGGCCCGGAGTTGAGCGAGGACCAATCACGGTTCAGGCTGGCTTCGTACAGGCCGTCGCCTGTGGCGAAGCGCTGGGCCAACACCTCCAGCGTGGCGTTGAGCACCGACTCCACCAGCGGTTCGCGAACCTTGTCCCAATAATGAGCGCAGGCGAACAGGATGAAGGCGTGGGTGTAGAGGTCTTTGCGCTGATCCAGCGGCGCACCTTGCGGGTCGATGCTGTAGAACCAGCCGCCATGCTCGGCATCGTGGAAATGCTGCTGCAAGGAACGGAACAGCGCCGCGGCACGTTTTTCGGCGTGGGGCACTTGGCCGATCAGGCTGGAAAACAGGTACAACTGCCGCGCGCAAGCCATGGCCCGGTAGCGCTGTGGTGGCAGCGGCTGATGCTTGGCGTCCAGCGCTTCATACGGCAATGCCATGTCGGCATTCCAGCCGGGGCCTTGCCAGAGCGGCACGATCACGTCCTGGAAGTGCTGTTGCACCGAGGCGAACAGGGCGGTCAATTCAGGCTGGGAAGCAGAGCGGGAAACAGAGGGCATTGGCTGGCGTCGTCACGGCAGGGTTAATTGCGCGACATGTTAGCAGGCCTGAGAGACGTGGTGTCTGTCGGGCCGCCTTCGCGGGCAAGCCTCGCTCCTACAGGTTTTGTCGTGACGCGGGACAAATATAATCCTGTAGGAGCGAGGCTTGCCCGCGAAGAGGCCGGTTCAGGCACTAGAGAATCAGCCCGCCAGCAACCACACCCCAGTCGCCGCCGAAGCCGCGCCCGCCAACCGAACCAGTGGTGCGGCGGCCTGAGGCAAGACGCGAACCACCGCATAACCCGCTGCATGCAAAGCTGCCGTCGCCACCACAAACCCAGCCGCATACGCCCACGGGCTCGACATCTCCGGCAATTCCAGACCATGCGCCACGCCATGAAACAGCGCGAACAACGCGGTCGCAGCCACCGCCAGGCTCAACGGCGGACGCACTGCCAAAGCCACCGCCAGGCCCAACGCCAATACCGATGCCGCAATCCCGCTTTCCAGCGCCGGCAGGTTCAGCCCTTCAAAACCCAGCAGGCCGCCGATCAGCATAGTGCCCACGAACGTGCACGGCAGCGCCCAACGCGCGGCGCCTTTCTGCTGCGCCGCCCACAACCCCACGGCAACCATTGCCAGCAAGTGATCGAGACCGCCAATCGGGTGGCTGATGCCGGCGATCAAACCATTGTCGCCATGGCCCGGATGCGCGAACGCGATGGCCGGGGTCAGCAGCAGGGTCATGGCGCCCAGAATGCGTTTCAATGTCATGGATAAGCTTCCTTGTTGATAAGTGTGATCAGGCCGCAGTCAGCAAGCCCTGGCGTTCAATGAAGGCGATGATTGCTTCCAGGCCCTGACCGGTTTTCTGGTTGCTGAAGACGAATGGTTTGCCGTTGCGCATGCGTTGGGTGTCGCTGTCCATCATCTCCAGCGAGGCGCCTACCAGCGGCGCGAGGTCGATTTTGTTGATCACCAGTAAATCGGATTTGCAGATCCCCGGTCCGCCCTTGCGCGGCAGCTTGTCGCCGGCCGAGACGTCGATCACATAGATGGTCAGGTCCGACAGTTCCGGGCTGAAAGTCGCCGAGAGGTTGTCGCCACCGGACTCCACCAGAATCAGCTCCAGCCCCGGGAAGCGCCGGTTCAGTTGATCCACGGCTTCGAGGTTGATCGAGGCGTCCTCGCGGATGGCCGTGTGCGGGCAGCCGCCGGTTTCCACGCCGATGATCCGCTCGGGCGCCAGGGCTTCGTTGCGCACCAGGAAGTCGGCGTCTTCGCGGGTGTAGATGTCGTTGGTCACCACGGCCAGGTTATAGCGGTCGCGCAGGGCCAGGCACAGGGCCAGGGTCAGGGCGGTTTTGCCGGAGCCGACCGGGCCGCCGATGCCGACGCGTAGAGGTTGTGCGTTCATGTGATTCTCCAAAGTAAAAGGCCCTAGGAACGGAACAGACGGCTGTACTGGCGCTCATGGGCCATGCACGCCAGGGACAGGCCGAAAGCGGCGCTGCCAGAGTGTTCGGGGTTGATTCGGGTGGCGTCTTGCTGCGCCTGTTGCAGCAGCGGCAGCAGTTCACTGGTCAGGCGCTGTGCGGCTTGCTGGCCCAGGGGCAGGGTTTTCATCAGCACCGCCAATTGGTTTTCCAGCCAGCTCCAGAGCCAGGCGGCCAGCGCATCTTGCGGGCTGATCTGCCAGGCACGGGCCGCCAGCGCCCAGCCGAGGGCCAGGTGTGGTTCAGGGCATTGGTCGAGAAAGGCCCGGGCCGGCGCATCCAGTTCCGGTAAACCGTTGAGCAGTTGCTTCAACGAATAGCCCATCTGTCGACTTTCCTGATGCAACTCGCGGGTTTCCCGGCTGGCGCGATGTTCTTCGCAGCGTTGCAGCAGTTCGGCCCAGTTTTCTTCGGCCGCAGCGGTGCAGTGGGCGAGCAGTAGCGGTGCTTCGAATCGCGCCAGATTCAATAGCAACTGATCGCTGATCCAGCGCCGCGCGCTGTCGGGATCGTTCACGCGGCCGTTATCCACAGCCATCTCCAAACCCTGGGAATAGCTGTAGCCGCCAATCGGCAGCTGCGGGCTGGCCAGACGCAGCAGCGCCCAGGCCGGGTTCATAAGCGCACGCCGAACTGGTGTAGTTTCGGCGGGTAGTTGAAATCCTCGTCACCGTGGCGCGAATGGTGATGGCCGCCGCCGTAAGCACCGTGTTCCGGCTGGAACGGCGCTTCGATGTTCTCGACCTTGGCATCAAGCTGTTCGAGCATGGCCTTGAGCACGTAATCATCGAGTAGGCGCAACCAGCCATCGCCAACTTGCAGGGCCACATGGCGGTTGCCCAGATGATAGGCGGCGCGGGTCAGTTCAAAGGCGTTGGCGCAGGTGACGTGCAGCAGTTGTTCGGGGCGAGCGCAGACGCGAACGACGCGCCCGTCTTCGGCTTGCAGGCATTCGCCGTCATACAGCGGCGGCTGACCGCGCTCCAAAAACAACCCGACGTCTTCATTCTCGGCACTGAAACAGCGCAAGCGGCTTTTGCTCCGGGCTTCGAAGGTCAGGTGCAACTCGGCGGCCCAGACGGGTTGAGGGTCGATTCTGCGATGAATCACCAGCATCGGAAGGCTTCCAGCAATGGGCAATGCTCAGTGATAGAGCAAGGGGCTTGCCAATCGGGTGAGAGGTAGGAAATGCCTGTCGGAGCGTGAAGGGGGGGCAGAATGTCGCGAAATTTTGAGTCGGTTTGGTGCGAGATGATGTTGAGTGCACCACTTTGCAGCGAGGTCGATGTTTCATGTGGGAGCGAGCTTGCTCGCGATAGCGGAATGTCAGTCACATCAATTTCGACTGTGCCGACGCCATCGCGAGCAAGCTCGCTCCCACAGGGTTATTCGGTGCTGCCCAAACCTTGCCAATGTTTGAGACCAATAAAGATAAAGCGCAATTGCTGAGTAATCTTCGCCTGAGGCGTCAAATGCTCAGGCAATGCTTCAGCCGGTGGATCGATAATGTCCGGCAAGGTGGCGAATACGCTTTTGACGATCAGATCAGCCATGACGCTCAAGCCTGCGATGTCCAGATGCTGCAGTTTCGGCATCAGCGACAAGTCCGCCGCCAGGTCCGAGCTGATGTCTTCGCGCAAGCGGCCAATGGCCTGGCGCACCGGCAGTGAGCCGCCGTACTGCTCGCGGGCAAGAAACAGGAACTGCGAGCGATTGGCGGTGACCACGTCGAGAAAGATCCGTACCGAGGCATCGATGATGCCGCCCATGACGAACTCGTTATGGCGCACCAGCCGAATGGTTTCACGGAAGGTCTGACCGACTTCGCTCACCAGCACCAGGCCCAGTTCATCCATGTCGGCGAAATGCCGGTAGAAACCGGTGGGTACGATCCCGGCGGTTCTGGTCACTTCGCGCAGGCTCAGGCTGCCGAATCCTCGGCCGCTTTCCATCAAGTGGCGGGCAGCGTCCATCAGGGCGTTGCGGGTCTGTTGTTTCTGTTCGGCGCGGGGCAGCATCGCAAGGGAGTTTTCTGGACAGGGACAGCGGCGCACTCTAGCAAATCGGCTTCACTGGCGTCGAACGACTATCGGGGGATCAAGCGGGGAAATGCAGCTTCTATGAAAGTCAAAAGCCCAATCCGGGGATTGGGCTTTTTTTCGGGGCCGCCATGGGCTTAGCTCACAGCGCTGTTGCGTTCGATCACACGGTCACCACCACCTTCAGCAAGGGTTTGACCTTGTGGGGTGCGGTCGGAACCGTCAGCTGCCAGGGTTTGGCCTTGTGGCGTGCGATCGGAGCCACCTTCAGCCAGGGTCTGGCCTTGTGGGGTGCGATCGGAACCACCTTCAGCCAGGGTCTGGCCTTGTGGAGTACGGTCGGAACCGTCAGCGGCCAGAGTTTGACCTTGTGGAGTGCGATCCGAGCCATCTTGAGTGATCAGGCCTTTTTCTTTCAGGCGATCATTACCACCTTCGGCCAGGGTCTGACCTTGTGGAGTGCGGTCGGAACCATCGGCGGCAACGGTCTGGCTGAATACCGAGTGGTTGTTTTTGACTTGTGGAGTGGCCTGATCTGCGGCCGGCAAAGCAAAAGCGGTGCTGGCTAACATTGAGAGGGTCAGGCTAAGCAGTAATTGGCGTTTCATGATGGGTTGCTCCTTGGGAGGGCGATAAAGTGGGTACGAGGGCAATGCTACTCTCGAGAAGTCGATATAAAAGTTCATAAGCGCAATGGTAATAATCAACGGAATTGATTGTTTCGCCGAGGCGCTCTAGACCGGGCCTTTCCGGCGACCGTTTTTGCACTGAGGTGGGTATTTTCGACCCACTCGTGCCGCACCAAGGTGCGGAGCCGGTAACGCCGGATGAGGGAGCAGGGTGTCCCCGACCGATTATTTGAGTGTTAAACGGCTATTGGGTTAAACCTGCACGCCATTTTCCAGTCCTAGATTTCATGGCAGGCCGGTTCTGGCCTAACGTTTCATCAGTGCGTCGCTGTCGGGGCGCTCAGTCGTATTCAGGAGCCCTGTGCAATGACGCGCACTCGTAAAATTCTTGCCTGGACCTTCGCCAGCCTCGTTGTCGTACTGGCCGTCCTGGTGCTGATCATCGCGTTCTTCGATTGGAACCGGATCAAACCGCCCCTGAACGCCAAAGTGTCCGAAGAACTGCATCGTCCGTTCGCCATCAATGGCAACCTCGCGGTGATCTGGCAGCGCGAGCCGGACGAGGGCGGCTGGCGAGCCTGGGTGCCGTGGCCACATGTGGTGGCTGAGGATTTGAGCCTGGGCAATCCGGACTGGTCGAAGCAACCGCAGATGGCCACCCTCAAACGTGTTGAACTGCGCATTTCGCCGCTGGCCTTGCTGGCGCAGCGGGTGGTGATCCCGCGCATCGACCTGACCGAACCCGATGCCGACTTGCAGCGTCTGGCCGACGGCCGTGCCAACTGGACGTTCAAGTTCGACCCCAAAGACCCGAACGCCGAGCCTTCGAACTGGGCGCTGGACATCGGTGCCATCGGCTTCGACAAGGGCCACGTCACGCTCGACGACCAGAAGCTGAAGACTCAGCTTGATCTGCTGATCGATCCGTTGGGCAAACCGATTCCGTTCAGCGACATTGTTGGCGACAAAGCGGCAAAAAAAGCGGTTGAAAAGGGTGGTTCGCCACAGGATTACGCCTTCGCATTGAAGGTCAAAGGCCAATATCACGGTCAGAATCTCGCGGGACAGGGCAAGACCGGCGGCTTGTTGGCTTTACAGGACGCCACCAAGCCGTTCCCGCTTCAAGCGCAAATGAAGATCGCCGATACCAGCGTCGAACTGGCCGGCACGCTCACCGATCCATTGAACCTCGGCGCCCTGGATCTGCGCCTGAAACTGGCCGGTGCCAGCCTGGGTAATCTCTATCCGCTGATCGGCGTGACGCTGCCGGACACTCCGCCTTACGCCACCGACGGACACTTGATTGCCAAGCTGCAAGAGCCGGGCGGGGCGGTGTACCGCTATGAGGCGTTCAACGGCACCATCGGCCAGAGTGACATCCATGGCAACTTGACCTACGTGGCGAGCCAGCCGAGGCCCAAACTCAGCGGGGCGCTGGAGTCCGATCAACTGCTGTTTACCGATCTGGCACCGCTAATTGGTGCCGATTCCAACGCTAGGAAAGAGGCCCGTGGCGGCGAAAGCAAGCAGCCTGCGGACAAGCTGCTACCGGTCGAGGAGTTCAGGACTGAACGTTGGCGCAACATGGATGCTGATGTGGAGTTCACCGGTAAACGCATCGTCCACAGCGCAAAACTGCCGTTCAACGATCTCTACACCCATGTGGTGCTGACCGATGGTGTGCTCAGCCTCGAGCCCCTGCGTTTCGGTGTGGCTGGCGGCAATCTGGATGCGCAGATTCGTCTGAACGGGCGCACCGAGCCTTTGGAAGGCCGGGCCAAACTGACCGCGCGCAAGTTCAAGCTCAAGCAGCTGTTCCCCACCCTGGAGCGGATGAAAACCAGTTTCGGTGAGCTTAATGGCGACGCCGATCTTGTCGGTCGTGGCAACTCGGTGGCCAAGCTGCTGGGCACTGCCGATGGCAATTTGAAGATGCTGATCAACGACGGCGCGATCAGCCGCGAGTTGATGGAACTGGCGGGGCTCAACGTCGGCAACTATGTAGTAGGCAAGATCTTTGGTGACCGGGAAGTGAGGATCAATTGCGCGGCGGCCGATTTCGATATCAAGAGCGGTTTGGCGACCACACGGCTGTTCGTCTTCGATACCGAGACCGCGATCGTCTACGTCGACGGCACGGCGAATATGGCGACCGAGCAACTGGACCTGACCATCTCCCCGGAATCCAAGGGCTGGCGTTTGATTTCGCTGCGTTCGCCGCTGTATGTGCGGGGCAAGTTCATCAAGCCGGATGCGGGTGTGAAACCGGTGCCGTTGATGCTGCGTGGGGCCGGGATGGTTGCACTGGGTGTGATCGCAGCGCCGGCGGCGGGCTTGCTGGCGTTGATAGCGCCCAGTGGTGGTGAGCCCAATCAGTGTGCGCCGTTGCTGGAGCAGATGAAGGCTGGGAAGGCGCCGGTGACGGTTAAGCCTACAAAGTAATCGGGTGTCTATGATGACGTCTTCGCGGGCAAGCCTCGCTCCTACAAGTTTTGCCTCGTGCCCATTGTCGGCATGCGACACAAAACCTGTAGGAGCGAGGCTTGCCCGCGAAAGCTGTTCAACAGTCGCTACAGGGGAGCGAGTTCTCCCGCAGGCTGCGATCTTGGCAACAGACCAGACAATCGGGCCTCCTCTTGCAACCACGCAAAAAACGCTCGCACCGGCGGATGCCGTTCACGGCCGGGTACGCACAGCGCGCTGTATCCGGCCCCGTCGACTTGAATATCGCCCCGATAAGGCAGTAGCAAGCCGCTGGCCACACTTTCCGACACCAGAATATTGCTCGCCAGCACCAGGCCTTGCCCGGCAATGGCGGCTTGCAGAGCGTAATGCTCTTCGTCGTATTCACGCACCGCCGGTTGCGCGGCCAGCCAGGTTTCGCCGGACTGCGCACACCAGGCCTCCCAGCCATGGGCGTACAGCTTGGAGTTGTGCCAGCGCACGCTGATCAGCGTCGGTACCCGACCGGCCGCCAAGGCCACTTGTTCAGGCGAGCCATAGACCCCGAAGGATTCATCGAACAGGCACAAACCATACAGGTTCGGGTAATCGTCGAGACTGTAACGCACCACCAGATCGACGCTGGCGTCTTGATGCAAATCGATCACTTCGCAGTGAGTGTCCAGGCGCAGGCTGATGTTCGGGTGACGGGCGTAAAACCGTCCCAGGCGCGGCACCAGCCAGAGGGCGGCGAATGCGGCCGTGGTGGAAATCGTCAGGCTGGTGCCGCTGCGTTGCGGGCGCAAGGTATCGACGCTTTGCGCCACTTCCAGCAGGGCGCCGTGCAGGCTGCGGAATAGCCGTTCACCGCATTCGGTGAGGCGCACCTGCCGCGGCAGTCGTTCGAACAGCGGCACACCGAGCCAGTTTTCCAGGGAGCGGATCTGGTGCGAGACCGCCGTCGGCGTCACGGAGAGCTCTTCGGCGGCGGCCTTGAAACTCAACAGGCGCGAGGCGGATTCGAAGGCGCGCAGGGCGGTCAGCGGCAACGAGGCAAACATTTTAGAACTCCATGGATGAAATGGATTCATCCAGACTGATTTTTGTTCATTTGAAGAGAGGCAGCTGCGCGCTTCAAGCTGCAAGCACAAGCCGTTTCAGTTTAGCCCTCAAGGAGATTCACATGAGCAGAATTCTTGCCATTCACGCCAGCCCCCGTGGCGACCGTTCTCACTCGCGGCGTTTGGCCGAAGTGTTTCTTTCCGCCTGGCAGGTGCGCAACCCACAGTCGCAACTGACTCGGCGGGAAGTCGGTCGGGCGTTGATTCCGGCCGTCAACGAAGCGTTCGTGGCGGCCGCTTTTCATCCGGAGCCTGAAGCGCGACCACTGTCGATGCAGGCTGACCTGGCACTCAGCGATGAATTGGTGGGGGAATTGCTCGGCCATGATCTGTTGGTGATTTCCACGCCGATGTACAACTTCAGCGTGCCCAGCGGCCTCAAGGCTTGGATCGACCAGATTGTGCGGCTCGGGCTGACGTTCAATCACACCTTGGACAACGGCATCGCACAGTACGAACCGCTGGTGCGGGGCAAGAAAGCGTTGATCGTCACCAGTCGTGGCGGTTTTGGCTTCGGCCCTGGCGGTGAGCTTGAAGCGATGAACCATGCCGATCCGTTGCTGCGTACCGCTTTGGGTTTCATCGGCATCACCGACGTCACCGTTGTCGCTGCCGAGGGCGAAGAGTCCGCCGAGCGTACCTTCCAGGTTTCCGTGGCCGAGGCCGAGCAGCGTTTGCTGGCGCTGGCCAGGGAGTTCTAGATGGCCTGGTTGTTCTTGCTGATCGCCGCCGGGTTCGAGGTCACCTTCGCTATGGGCATGAAGTACGCCGAAGGCTTCACCCGTCTCTGGCCGTCAGTGATTACCGGGGTAGCCGCAGTGGGCGGGATTTACTTCCTGACCCTGGCCATGCGCGAATTGCCGGTGAGCATCGCCTACCCGATCTGGACCGCGATCGGTTCACTGGGCACGGTGTTTCTCGGCTTTGCGCTGCTCGGCGAAAGCCTGACCGCGCTCAAGCTGGTTTCGGTCGGGCTGATTGTGGCGGGCGTGGTGGGGTTGAAGTAAGCGATGTCATAGACTGGTCGTTGAGTTGTCATCTTGGGTGGCGATGCTTGGCTGATGCCTTGCATCCTGCCTTGCTTCATCTCACCGATCACAAGGATGTTCATCCATGTCGCAAGGTTCCGCCACGCGTTACCCCTTGGTGCTGGTCCCGGGGATGCTCGGTTTTATCCGTCTGTTGCTCTATCCCTATTGGTACGGAATCATTTCGGCGCTGCGCCGGGATGGGGCGACCGTGATCGCAGTGCAGGTCTCGCCGCTCAATTCCACCGAGGTGCGCGGCGAGCAATTGCTGGCGCGGATCGAGGAAATTCTGCGCGAAACCGGGGCTGAGAAAGTCAACCTGATCGGCCACAGCCAAGGCTCGCTGACCGCCCGTTACGCCGCGGCAAAACGCCCGGATCAGGTGGCTTCGGTGACCTCGGTGGCCGGGCCGAATCACGGTTCGGAACTGGCGGACTATCTGTACACCCATTATCCGGCAGACAGCGCCAAGGGCCGGCTGCTGAGCTTTTTGCTGTGGCTGATCAGCGCGTTGATGTGCCTGCTGGAAACCGGCTATCGCGGGCCGAGACTGCCGGTGGATATCCCGGCTTCGCACCAATCCCTGACCACCGCAGGCGTGGCGCTGTTCAATCAGCGTTATCCACAGGGCCTGCCTGACACTTGGGGCGGGCATGGCCCGGAAGTGGTCAATGGCGTGCGGTATTACTCCTGGTCCGGGACTTTACAGCCAGGCAAGACCAATCGCGGATGCAACCTGTTCGACGGGACTAATCGCGCTTGCCGGTTGTTTGCCAGGACTTTCGTGCGCGAGGCGGGGCATTGCGACGGGATGGTCGGGCGTTACAGCTCGCATTTGGGGACGGTGATTGGCGATGAATACCCGATGGATCACTTCGATATCGTCAATCAATCACTGGGGCTGGTGGGCAAGGGCGCAGAGCCGGTGCGGTTGTTTGTCGAGCATGCGGCGCGGTTGAAGGCCGCCGGTGTGTGAACGGCAGTTGGACCGCGTTATCGTTCTTCGCGGGCAAGCCTCGCTCCTACAAGGTGTGTGGTGTTCACAAAGCCTGTAGGAGCGAGGCTTGCCCGCGAAAGCGTCATATCAGGCAACACTGACCTTTCGGCCAAGCACGGTGGTCCAGCGCTCGGAAAGAATCACCCCACCCAACGTCAACACCCCACCCACCAGGTGATACAGCGCCAACTGCTCATGCAGCACCACCGCCGCAATCAGTGCCGTAAGCAACGGCAGCAAATTGAAAAACAGCGTAGTCCGGCTCGGCCCCAGGCGCACCACGGCCTGCATCCACGCCAGCGGCGCAAGCATCGAAGCCAGCAGGCAGGCGTAGAGCACCAACGGAATGTTCTGCAGGGTCGGACCGATTTTCGGTGAGGCGAGGAACAACGGAAACAGCAACACCACCGCAACCAACACCTGCAAATACAACAACACCAGCGGCGGCAAACGCAGCTGCCATTTTTTCAGCAAGGTGCTGTAAATCGCATACGCCAGCGTGGCGATCAACATCATCGCGTCACCCAGGTTCACCCCGTGTTCCAGCAACGCGCCAAGGCTGCCGGACGACACCACCACCAAGACACCCGCAAATGACAACACCGCGCCGGCCAGTGCGCCGGCGGTCAGGCGTTGGCCGAGGCTGACAATCGCCATGGCCAGCGACATCAATGGCATCAGCGACAAAATGATCCCCATGTTGGTGGCCGAAGTCAGCGTCGCAGCAAAGTAGGCCAGGCTCTGATAAACCGCCATGCCAAGCACACCGAGAATGAAAATCCTGCCCAGGTTCGGGCGGATCAACGACCAGTGGGTGATCACCGGTTTAAGCATGAAAGGCGTGAACAACATGGCGGCCAGCAGCCAGCGATAGAAGCCGATTTCGGCGGGAAAAATCGCGCCGACCGCGAGTTTGTTGATCACGGTGTTACCGGCCCAAATAAAAATGGCCAGCAGGGGATAAGCGTATTGCATCGGGAAAAACCAGAACGTTAATGAAGGGTGATTATCCGCCTGTCTGTATCAATGCCTATACTGCGATCCAGACAACCTGCCTTTGATTCCGGACAGCATGAACAGCAAACACATCGACCTGCTGGATTTCAGTGAACTGCCAGCCCCGGTCTATTTCCGTTATGCCGACTTCAACACCCACGAGTACGCCTCGGCCCACCATCACCCTTGGGGCACCCTCGAGTACTCGGCCAATGGCGTCTTGCACATGGAAATCGGCAGCCGCCGCTTCATGTCGCCGCCGCAATACGCGGTGTGGGTGCCGCCCGGTACCGAGCACAGTTTTTATAGCAATCAGCCGATCAATTACCGCGCGGTCTGCCTTGCGCCCGCGCTGTGTCGCGATCTGCCGCAGCAGGCCTGCACCCTGGCGATCAGTGACATCCTCAAGGCGATCCTGAAAGACTTCGCCGCCCGTGATGTGAAAATTCCCGAACACGATGCAGACCAGCGACTGGCTCAAGTGCTGGTGGACCAACTGCAACAGGCGCCGATGCATGAGTGTTACTTGCCCTACGCCAGCAGCCCCGGGCTGCTCGCCATCCTTGAAGCCTTGCAGGCCGAGCCCGGGGATAACCGGCCATTGGCGCACTGGGCCGTACACATTCACGTCAGCGAACGCACGTTGGCGCGGCAGTTTGTTCGCGAGTTGGGCATGAGTTTCGGTGAGTGGCGGCAACGGCTGCGGTTTCTGGCGGCGATCGAGGCGCTGGACAGCCAGCGCAGCATTCAGGAAATCGCCTTCGACATGGGCTACAGCACCGGCTCGGCCTTTATCGCGATGTTTCAGCGTCAGGCCGGGTGCACGCCTGAGCAATATCGACGCAGCCACCTCGATAGCAGGTGAACGTGTAACAGGCTTTGTCTACACTCCGAAACGAGGCCGCATCCATCGGTGCGGCAACAAGGAGAACACTCCATGAAGATGTTGCGTGCCCCGTTGTTGATGGTCGGTTTGCTGCTCTGCTCCCAAGGTTTCGCCGCCACTGCCCAACAGAACAAAATGACCACCTGCAATGCCGACGCTACCGCAAAAAGCCTCAAGGGCGACGAGCGCAAAGCCTTCATGAGCACCTGCCTCAAAGCCGCGCCGGCCGAAGCGGTTGTGCCGAGCACCCCGCAGGAACGGATGAAAACCTGTAATGCCACCGCCACCACCCAGGCCCTCACGGGTGATGCGCGCAAAACCTTCATGAGCGAGTGCCTGAAGAAGAAATAAGTGGCTTCTCCTGTAGGAGCGAGCGGTGCGGCGATCCGACTTGCCCGCCATGAACGATAATGCGGTCCGTCAGTGGCATAAGCAGTGAGCCATTCGCGGGCAAGCCTCGCTCCTACAGGTTATGCACAATCCCTAGTGCTCGCCCCAGAACGCTGGCAGACTGCCAATCCTTTTACGTCGTTCGTTTTGAGGCTGTATGTCAGCGTTTTCTCAACGTCAGGTCTTGTTGCTTATCAGCTGGGTCATCATTTTTGGTGGTTTGCTGCTGGTGCTCCCTCTGCGATTACTGCCCAGCCTGCTGGCCGGGTTGTTGGTGTTCGAACTGGTCAACATGCTCACGCCGCAATTGCAGCGGCTGATCGAAGGTCGCCGTGCGCGTTGGCTGGCGGTGGCGTTGCTGGGAACATTAGTGGTCAGCGTGCTGGCGCTGATCTTTGCCGGCGCGATCAGTTTTCTGCTGCACGAGGCGGAAAACCCTGGCGCTTCTCTCGATAAATTCATGGTGGTGGTCGACCGCGCACGCGGGCAGTTGCCGCCGTTCATCGACGCTTATTTGCCGGCCAGTGCCGCCGAGTTCCGGGTAGCCATCGGTCAGTGGATGAGCAAGCATCTCAGCGATTTGCAACTGGTGGGTAAGGACGCGGCGCACATGTTCGTGACGCTGCTGATCGGCATGGTGCTGGGGGCGATCATCGCCTTGCAGCGAGCGCCGGATGTGACCAAGCGCAAGCCCTTGGCCGCAGCGCTGTTCGACCGCTTGCACCTGTTGGTTCAGGCGTTTCGCAACATCGTTTTCGCCCAGATCAAGATTTCCCTGCTCAACACCTTCTTCACCGGGATTTTCCTCGCGGTGGTCCTGCCGATGTTCGGGATCAAGCTGCCGCTGACCAAAACCCTGATCGTGCTGACCTTCCTGCTCGGCCTGCTGCCGGTGATTGGCAATCTGATCTCGAACACCTTGATCACCATCGTCGGGTTGTCGCTGTCGATCTGGGTGGCGGTGGCGGCGCTGGGTTACCTGATTGTTATCCACAAGCTCGAATATTTCCTCAACGCGCGCATCGTCGGCGGGCAGATCAGTGCCAAGTCGTGGGAGTTGCTGCTGGCGATGCTGGTGTTCGAAGCCGCGTTCGGCCTGCCGGGGGTGGTGGCGGGGCCGATTTATTACGCGTATCTGAAGAGTGAGTTGAAGCAGGTGGGGATGGTTTGATCAGGTCGATATGCATTGCCTGATCTGACGCCTTCGCGGGCAAGCCTCGCTCCTACAGGTTAGGTGTGTGCCGCGAAAACGCCGCATGACCTGTAGGAGCGAGGCTTGCCCGCGAAGGACGCACCACAAAATCAGGTCAATCCATCGGGCCGTAACGCTTGGCCGCCTCGATCGCCAACCCGCTGCCGATGCTGCCGAAGATGTTCCCTTCCACATGCCGCGCATTCGGCAACATCGCCGAGACGCTGTTGCGCAGCGCCGGAATTCCGCTCGAACCGCCGGTGAAGAATACCGTGTCCACCTGATCGACCCGCACGTTGGCGTCGTTCAACAACTGGGTCACGCTGTTGCGCACCCGCTCCAGCAGGTTGTCGATGGCCGATTCGAACAGTGCCCGGCTCAGTTCCACGCTCAAACCCGGTTCGATCCGATCCAGTGGCACATGGCGGCTGTCGGCGTGGGTCAGCTGGATCTTGGTTTCTTCCACTTCCATGGCCAGCCAATGGCCGGCGCGCTGGTCGATCAGCTTGAACAGGCGATCGATGCCGCCGGTGTCTTCGATGTCGTAACGCATGCTGCCCAGGGCCAGGGTCGACTTCTGCGAGTACACCGAGTTGATGGTGTGCCAGGTCGCCAGGTTCATGTGGTGGCTGGTCGGCATATAGGCGCCGCTCTTCATCCGGCTGCCGTAGCCGAACAGCGGCATCAGGCCTTGCAGGCTCAGCTGCTTGTCGAAATCGGTCCCGCCGATGTGCACGCCACCGGTGGCGAGAATGTCGTCGTGACGGTTGTCGTGGTTGCGGCGCTCAGGCGACAGGCGCACCAGCGAGAAGTCCGACGTACCACCGCCGATGTCGACAATCAGTACCAGCTCTTCTTTTTCGATGGTCGACTCATAGTCGAACGCTGCTGCAATCGGTTCGTACTGGAACGAGACGTCCTTGAAGCCGATGGCGCGGGCCACGTCCACCAGGGTGTTTTCTGCTTCCTGGTCGGCCAGTTCATCGTCATCGACGAAAAACACCGGACGGCCCAGCACCACTTCCTCGAATTCCCGACCGGCAGCGGCTTCGGCACGCTTCTTCAACTGGCCGATGAACAGTCCGAGCAGGTCCTTGAACGGCATCGCCGTGCCGAGAACGCTGGTGTCGTGCTTGATCAGTTTGGAACCCAACAGGCTCTTGAGCGAGCGCATCAGCCGGCCTTCGTAGCCTTCCAGGTACTCGTGCAGCGCCAGCCGGCCGTAAACCGGGCGGCGTTCTTCCATATTGAAGAAGACCACCGAGGGCAGGGTGATCTTGTCGTCCTCCAGCGCGATCAGCGTTTCCATGCCAGGGCGCAACCAACCGACGGTGGAGTTGGACGTGCCGAAGTCGATACCGCAGGCACGGGCTGGGGATGCGTTTTTCATGTCTTTCAAGTTCCGGTTAAAAAACGGCCGCGCAGTGTATGCCAGTGCGGCGAAGATTCGAAGGCCGACTATCCGTTAAATCGCAGCGCTCAGCGCTTGAAAGATGCCCAATCACCCCCAAACTTCCCTGCATAGACTTGGCAACCCCTGGGCGACTGCAAGAACCGCGCCCTGCTGCCGATAAACTTCTGATGCGCTGCCCGGTCACAACTTTGAGATCGGTCAATCCAGATGCTGCAAACAAGAGCATGCTGTGCCCAGCGGCGCGATTTCGATAATGGATGGTGATTCCCTCGATGGACTTCAAAGACTATTACAAGATTCTCGGTGTGGAGCCGACCGCGGACGACAAGGCGATCAAGGCCGCCTATCGAAAGCTGGCGCGCAAATACCACCCCGATGTCAGCAAGGAAAAGGACGCCGAGTCCAAGTTCAAGGATGCGTCGGAAGCCTATGAAGCGCTGAAAAGCGCTGACAAGCGCGCCGAATACGACGACTTGCGCAAATACGGCCACCACGGTCAGCCCTTTCAGGGCCCTCCGGGTTGGCAGAGCCGCGGTGGTTTCGGGGGTGGTGGTCAGGACACGGGCGATTTCTCGGACTTCTTCAGTTCGATTTTCGGCAACCGTGGTCCGGGTTTCAGTGGTGGTGGGCGGTCGGGCCGAAGCGCCGGGCGTCGAGGGCAAGACGTGGAAATGGAATTACCGGTTTTTCTGGAAGAAACCCTCTCGACCGAATCGAAGAAAGTCAGTTTCCAGGTGCCGCATTACAACGCTGCCGGCCAGCATGTCAGCAATACCAGCAAAAGCCTGAACGTGAAGATCCCCGCCGGCGTGACCGACGGCGAGCGCATCCGCCTCAAGGGCCAAGGGGCGCCGGGCGTCGGTGGCGGGGCCAATGGCGACCTGTACCTGACCATTCGTTTTGCGCCGCACCCCAAATTCGATGTCGAAGGCGAGAACCTGATCATCACCGTGCCGCTGGCGCCGTGGGAACTGGCGCTGGGGGCCGAAGTCGCGGTGCCGACCCTGACCGGCAAGATCAACCTCAAGATTCCAGCCGGTAGCCAGAATGGCCAGCGCATGCGCGCCAAGGGCCACGGCCTGCTGCACAAGGCCGGTCACCGTGGCTACCTGTTCGTGCAGTTGAAGGCAGTGATGCCGAAAAAACTCGACCATGACGTCAAAGAATTGTGGGAGGAGCTGGCAAAAAAAGCCCCTTTCGATCCGCGAGAGAACTTTTGATTTTGAGATAAGGAGGAGCCAATCGTGAGCGACCCCGTGATCGTTCTATTGGACCTGGCAGAATTCTGTGAGGCGGCCGAACTGTCGGATGTGCACGTGATCGAGATCGTCGAACACGGCATCCTCGAACCTCAGGGGGCATTGCCCAAGGATTGGCGCTTCACCGACTATGAGCTGGTGTTGGCCAAGCGCGCCGCCAAGCTGCGGCGCGACCTTGAGCTGGAATGGGAAGGCGTCGCCCTGGCGCTGGACCTGCTGGAAGAGGTCCAGCAACTGCGGGCCGAGAACCGCATGCTCAAGCAGCGCTTGGGGCGGCTGGTGGTCGAGTAGTCGTGCTGTTTTTGTGTTGCCCTTGAGGACGCTTTCGCGAGCAAGCCCGCTCCCACAGGGGATTTGCGGCGTACACAAATCAAATGTGGGAGATTCTATGTTGCAGGACAACCCCGCAACTTCAGGTCGGCTGGTATTCGCTCTGATTTTTCATCAGGGCA
>NZ_JAMYDU010000029.1 GCF_024138395.1 Pseudomonas mandelii | reverse complement strand
ACCGCGATCTCTGATTTTACGACTGCTTCGCAGCCGAACGCAGGCTTCGCCAGCTGCTACAAAGAGTGCGTCGCGGCCAGATTCAGGTGTTCAACTAGCGGTGCTGTGCCGTCGGACACCGGATTCGATCACCGGAATCTGCGCCGCCGTGCTGCCGGAGGCCTGGAACAGCACCAGGTGTTCAGCCGCCACTCGAATGCCTACTTCAGCACCGACCAGGTGATCGGCATGACTCGGGAAAATCGACTCCAGCTGCGCGCCCGTAGGTAGCTGCAAGCGGTACAGAGTCGATGCCCCCTGGAAGCTCTTGCCAACAATCTGCGCCCTCAATGGGCTGTCCGGCGCATAGACGATATCGTCCGGACGCAACAATACGTCCACGGCACAACCGATTGGCCAAGTGTAGGCACGGTTGCCGCGCAACTCCCCCAACTCGGTTTGCACCGATTCCGGGCTGCTCAATTGACCGCGAATGAAGTAACCCTGGCCAATGAAACTGGCGACGAATGGCGTCAGGGGTTCGTGATAGAGGTTGTAGGGCGTGTCCCACTGTTCCAGGCGACCTTCCTTGAAAACACCCACGTGGTCGCTGACCGCGAAGGCTTCTTCCTGATCGTGGGTCACCAGGATCGCACTGGTGCCGCGAGCCTTGAGAATGCCGCGTACTTCATGACTGAGCTTGCGTCGCAATTCGCCATCGAGGTTGGAGAACGGTTCGTCGAGCAATAGCAGTTGTGGTTCCGGCGCCAGTGCGCGGGCGAGGGCGACACGTTGCTGCTGACCACCGGACAGCTCATGGGGGAAACGCTTGCCGAGGTTTTTCAGGTTGACCAGTTCGAGCAGCTCTTCGGTGATGCGATCCTTTTGCGGATGCTTGCGGATCCCGAAAGCAATGTTCTCGGCCACGCTCAAATGCGGAAACAGTGCGTAATCCTGGAATACCATGCCGATCCGGCGCTTCTCCGGGGCGAGGGTGAAGCCGGCGCTGGAGATGGTCTCGCCCGCCAACTGGATTTCACCTTCGTGCACGGGTTCAAAACCGGCAATTGCCCGCAAGGTAGTGGTTTTGCCGCAGCCCGAAGACCCCAGCAGGCAACCGATATCGCCGGCATTCAAATGCAGGTTGAGATTTTGTACGACCCGCTGGTTTTGATAACCGCAGGCCAGGTTGCGCAGGTTCAGCAGTAATGGCTGGCTCATGCGTGGTGATACGAAGGCGGGACGAGGAATTCGAGCAAGGCCTTTTGTGCGTGAAGACGGTTTTCGGCTTGATCCCAGGCCACCGAGCGCGGGTCGTCGAGCAGGTCGAGGCTGATTTCCTCGCCACGGTGGGCCGGCAGGCAATGCATGAACAGCACGTCTGGCGCGGCCAGATCGAGCAGGGCACGGTTGACCTGGAACGGTGCGAACAACTTCAGGCGCTTGGCGGTTTCCTCTTCCTGGCCCATGGAGGTCCAGACGTCGGTGCTCACCAGGTGAGCGCCGCGCACGGCTTCCTGCGGATCGCGGACGATGGTCACCCGATCGCCGGCTTTAGCCACGAACTCAGGGTTGGGCTCATAACCTTCCGGGCAGGCGATGCGCAATTGGAAGTCGAACTGGATCGCCGCTTCTATATAGCTGTTGCACATGTTGTTGCCATCGCCGATCCAGGCCACGGTCTTGCCTTGAATCGAACCGCGGTGTTCGAGGAAGGTTTGCATGTCGGCCAGCAACTGGCAGGGATGCAGATCATCCGACAGGCCATTGATCACCGGTACGCGGGAGTTGGCGGCGAATTCGGTCAGGGTGCTGTGGGCAAAGGTACGGATCATCACCGCATCGAGCATGCTCGACATGACGATGGCGCAGTCGCCGATCGGCTCGCCGCGACCCAGTTGCGTATCGCGTGGCGACAGGAAGATCGCCTGGCCACCGAGCTGGATCATGCCGGCTTCGAACGAAATGCGGGTGCGGGTCGAGGACTTCTCGAAAATCATCCCCAGGACGCGGTTCTTCAAAGGCTCGAACAGTACGCCGCGGTTACGCAGGTCCTTGAGCTCAACGCCTCGACGGATCACGCTGACCAGCTCTTCGGGCGTGCAATCCATCAGGGAGAGAAAGTGCCTTGCGCTCATCATTGACTACCTTTTTGCAACAGACCGCAGATACTCAAAGCCTTGTTTAACTGAAAAACGGGCGAGACCTGCGGCGTAAGCCGCACGGGGCGACGAAATAGGGGGAGGCGCGATATTGACATTAAATGTCGCGTTGCGCCAATAGGCTACGGTGTTTAGGGGATTTCAGAGGGGCTACGGGGTGACCGCAGTAGCGCTTTTGAAGCCTGTTTCCTGACAGCAGCTAACCATTTGTACACCGCGCTTGCCGGGCTTGGCAATCAAACAGGGCGCGGGCGACACGCTGACGGTCGGTTTTCGACCTGTCATTCGAGCGTTCGGCGGGCAATGTGTCTTGCTCGAAATATTTGCTATAAATAGGACACGAGCGACGCGGGAAGCCCTTGGAATGGAATCGAAAGAACAGCTGTTGATGGAACTGCTTGGCCTTACGGCCCGCTCTCTGACTCACCTCACTGCTTCCGTGACCTCGATGTCTTTCGAGTTATTGCGCAGTGAAGACGAAATCACGAAAGCAGCCGGCCGGCGCATGATCGACCGCATGGCCACCATCAGCGCCGGGCTCGACGAGCATTGGCGACTGATCGGCGAGCTCACCGGCGTGCATATTGCCCATGAGCAGATCGAAACCATCGAGGAGCTCCAGTTGCAGGCGCCGCCGAACTGATCCCTTGCTGCCATCGGCTGGCCTGATGGTCGCCGATTCACAAGACGAACGTCGCTGGCAAAGGGGCGGATCGCGCGCCATAGTTTTGTTCCCGCGGCCGACATTGCCCGCCCAGAACAAAACAGAGACTGGCCATGACCAAGACTCTCCATCACCGTGCGTGCCACCTGTGTGAAGCCATCTGCGGCCTGACCATCGAAACCACTGAGGTCGAAGGCAGCGGCGTACAGATCACCTCGATCAAGGGTGACCCCCAAGACACCTTCAGCCGCGGGCATATCTGCCCCAAAGCGGTTGCCCTGCAAGACATTCAGAACGATCCGGATCGCCTGCGTCAGCCGATGCGGCGAGTTGGCGGCGAATGGCAGCCTATCGAGTGGGAAGACGCTTTCAACCTTGTGGCCGAACGCCTGGCGGCGATTCAGGAGCGTCACGGGCAAAACGCAGTGGCGGTCTATCAGGGCAACCCCAGCGTGCACAACTACGGGTTGATGACCCACAGCAATTACTTCCTCGGCCTGCTGAAAACCCGCAACCGGTTTTCCGCGACGTCGGTCGATCAGTTGCCCCATCACCTGACCAGTCACTTGATGTACGGCCACGGCCTACTGTTGCCGATCCCGGACATCGATCACACTGATTTCATGTTGATCCTTGGCGGTAATCCACTGGCCTCCAACGGCAGCATCATGACCGTGCCGGATGTGGAAAAGCGCCTCAAGGCGATTCAGGCCCGAGGCGGCAAAGTGGTGGTGGTCGATCCGCGTCGCAGCGAAACGGCGGCGATTGCCGATCAGCACCTGTTCGTGCGCCCCGGTGGCGACGCGGCGCTGTTGTTCGGGCTGCTCAATACCTTGTTCGCTGAAGGCCTGACCCGCGACAGTCATTTACCGGTCGACGGCCTGGATGAGGTGCGCGAGGCTGTCGCGCGTTTCACCGCCGAGGCCATGAGCCCGCTGTGCGCGGTGCCCGCCGAGCAGATCCGTCAACTGGCGCGCGACTTCGCGGCAGCGCCGACAGCGGTCTGCTATGGCCGCATGGGTGTTTCGACCCAGGCATTCGGCACCCTGTGCCACTGGTTGGTGCAATTGATCAACCTAGTCACCGGCAACCTCGACCGGGTGGGCGGTGCGTTGTGCACCGAGCCTGCGGTGGATCTGGTGGCGTCGACCTCGGGTGGGCATTTCAACCGCTGGCAGAGCCGGGTGTCCGGGCGTCCGGAATACGCGGGAGAACTGCCGGTATCGACGCTGGCCGAAGAGATGCTCACCGAAGGGGAAGGGCAGGTCCGTGCGCTGATCACCGTGGCGGGTAATCCGGTGCTGTCCACGCCCAATGGTCGACAACTGGAGCAGGCGCTGGACGGATTGGAGTTCATGGTCAGCGTCGACCTGTACATTAATGAAACCACGCGTTATGCCGACCTGATCCTGCCGTCGACGTCGGCGCTGGAAAACGATCATTACGACACCACGTTCAACATGTTCGCGGTGCGCAACGTCACCCGTTTCAACCGGGCGATCCTCGCCAAGCCAGAAGGCGCGCTGCATGACTGGGAAATCTTCGTGGGGCTGGCCAAAGCCTTTGCGACCAAGACCGGCAAGGAACTGAAACCGACTATCGCGCCAGCGCAGATGATCGACCGAGGGCTGCGGATGGGCCTGTATGGCGACGCTTCGGAACACAAACTGTCACTGGCGACCTTGTTTGATCACCCTCACGGTATCGATCTTGGGGCGCTCAAACCCAACCTGGTGCCACGCTTGAAAACGGCCAATCAGCGAGTCCAGGCGGCACCTGCCGAGATCCTCGCCGACCTGGCGCGCTTTGCGGCACTGCAAGCACCGGCCGCCGGTGAGCTGCTGCTGATCGGCCGCCGCCATGTGCGCAGCAACAACTCATGGATGCACAACTACCACCGTCTGGTGAAGGGCAAACCGCGCCATCAACTGCTGATGAACCCGGACGATTTGGCCAGCCGCGGGCTCAGCGATGGGCAGCGGGTGCGCGTCAGTTCGCGGGTGGGCGTGATCGAAGTTGAAGTGGTCGCCAGCCTGGATATGATGAAAGGTGTGGTCAGCCTTCCTCACGGTTGGGGTCATGCGCGACCGGGTGTGCAGATGACGATTGCCAGCGGTCAACCCGGCTCCAGCGCCAATGACCTGACTGACGAATGTCAGCTCGATGAGTTGTCGGGTAATGCAGCGTTGAACGGCGTACCGGTGACCGTGGCGGCGGCGTGAACATGTCTGTCGGGGAGGCCGAGCATGGCGCTCGGGTTTCCGTTACAATGCGCCACCGTGCCGACCACTGAGTCGGAAAGTTCAGCCGAGGTGCTCCATGGATATCATCGAAACGATTAAAGAGCAGATTGCCAACAACACCATTCTGCTTTACATGAAAGGCTCGCCGAATGCCCCACAATGTGGGTTCTCCGCGAAAGCCGCTCAGGCTGTAATGGCCTGTGGCGAAAAGTTTGCCTATGTGGACATCCTGCAGAACCCGGAAATCCGCGCCAACCTGCCAAAGTACGCCAACTGGCCAACCTTCCCGCAACTGTGGGTCGGCGGCGAACTGGTCGGCGGTAGCGATATCATGACTGAAATGGCTGCCGACGGTTCGTTGCAAGCGACGATCAAAGCCGCTGTTGAAAAAGCTGCCGCTGGCAAGACCGAAGCCTGATTTCGGTACTTGTAGGAGCGAGGCTTGCCGCGAAGGCGTCATGCCAGTCAACGTTGATGTCGACTGATAATACGCCTTCGCGGGCAAGCCTCGCTCCTACAAGAGCGTGTCTAGTCCCGAATAGGTGTAAACCATATTCAGGATGAGATAGCGCATAAAAAAGCCCCGCCTCTTTCAAGAGAGCGGGGCTTTTTTATTGCATCGCGATTAGCGGCGTAGCATTTATTCTTCGCCCATCTGCGATTGCAGATAGTTCTCCAGACCGACTTTATCGATCAGGCCCAGTTGGGTTTCCAGCCAGTCGATATGTTCTTCTTCGGATTCAAGAATGTCTTCGAGCAGTTCACGGCTACCGAAGTCGCCGACAGTTTCGCAGTGAGCGATAGCGACTTTCAGATCGGCATGGCCATCGCGTTCGATCTTCAGGTCGCACTCAAGCATTTCCTTGGTGTGTTCGCCGATGTGCAGCTTGCCCAGGTCCTGGACGTTCGGCAGACCTTCAAGGAAGAGGATGCGCTTGATGAGCTTGTCAGCGTGCTTCATCTCGTCGATGGATTCGTGGTACTCGTGCTTGCCGAGCTTGTTCAGACCCCAATCTTCATACATGCGCGCATGCAAAAAGTATTGATTGATCGCGACCAGCTCATTGGCAAGGATTTTGTTGAGATGCTGGATGACTGTAATGTCGCCTTTCATGATGGGGTCCTGCCCTGTATTAGCTGTCTATAAGGCAGAGTTTGAGCCGGGTAATTAAGAGTGTCAAACCTAAGTTATTGAAACTTAAATGAAAATTAATCGGAATAAGAATGTTTGTGTTCCGCGTCTAGGGCCTAAGCGATTGATTTCCAGACATAAAAAAACCGGACATCAAGTCCGGTTCTTTGAAATACGGTAATTATGCAGCGGTAAATTCTGCGGGGTAGGGGATCGCCGCCTGGGCCGATTGCAGTTTGCCCAAGGTTTCACGGACCACTTCCTTGGCAAGGCAGGCGCATTTACCGCATTGGCTGGCAACGCCGGTGGCCTGACGTACTTCCCGATAGCTGCAGCAACCTTCATAGATTGCATCGCGGATTTGACCGTCGGTGACGCCAGTGCAGAGGCAGACATACATAAGTGAAAACCGTCGCTGGTTGTGACTCAATTGCGATGGATCTTAATGTTAACGAGAATGATTGTCAAAGTGGTTTCTGAAAGCTTTTCGTCATAAAGGCGTGTGACTGACGAACGGCTTCTTTTCGCACCTGCCATGAAGAAAATATAGCAGCAGCCTTTTTACCTTCCAGAAAAAACCGTTGAGGACAGGCCAAAAACGCGGTGTATGATGGTCGGCCTTTTGCGAAGCGGGGTCGTGTCACAGGGCTGTCGCCTGAGGGTGACAGGCTGGCATGAACCCTGTTCTTCAAACGTTATTACACCAGGAGATATCCAATGAGCGTACTCGTAGGCAAACAAGCCCCTGACTTCACCGTACCGGCCGTACTCGGCAATGGCGAAATCGTAGACAGCTTCACCCTGTCTTCGGCCATCAAAGGCAAATACGGCCTGGTGTTCTTCTATCCACTGGACTTCACCTTCGTTTGCCCGTCCGAGCTGATCGCTCTGGACAACCGCATGGCTGACTTCAAGGCACGCAACGTAGAAGTGGTCGCTGTTTCGATCGACTCGCACTTCACCCACAACGCATGGCGCAATACCCCGGTGAACAATGGCGGTATCGGCCAGGTTCGTTACACCATGGCTGCCGACATCAAGCAGGAAATCATGAAGGCCTACGACGTTCAGTCCGCTGACGGCGTGGCTTTCCGTGGCGCGTTCCTGATCGACGACAAAGGCGTTGTCCGTTCGCAGATCATCAACGACCTGCCGCTGGGCCGTAACATGGAAGAGCTGATCCGTCTGGTCGACGCCCTGCAATTCCACGAAGCGCACGGCGAAGTCTGCCCTGCCAACTGGAAAAAAGGCGACAAAGGCATGAACGCTTCGCCAGAAGGCGTTGCGGCTTACCTGACCGAGCACGCTGCTGCGCTGTAAGGCACGTTCGAGGCAAAAAAAACCGGCTGATGAGGCCGGTTTTTTTATGGGCGGGATAAACCCATGTTGTTCACTTGTGGCAAGGGAGCAAGCTCCCTCGCCACAGATTAGTTACGGATCAGTCGTTGTAGTCTTCCCAGCCGCCCATTTGTTTCCAGCGATTGACGATGCCGCAGAACAGGTCAGCCGTCTTCTCGGTGTCGTAGCGGGCCGAGTGGGCCTCGCGACCGTCGAAGTCGATATCCGCTGCCTGGCAGGCCTTGGCCAATACGGTTTGACCGTAGGCCAGGCCAGCGAGGGTTGCGGTGTCGAAACTGGAGAACGGGTGAAACGGGTTGCGTTTCATGTCCAGCCGCGCGACAGCGGCGTTGAGGAAGCCCAAATCGAAGCTGCTGTTGTGCCCGACCAGAATTGCCCGTTTGCAGCCGTTGGCCTTCAGAGCCTTGCGCACACCGCGGAAGATATCGGTCAGGGCCGCTTCTTCACTCACCGCCATGCGAAGCGGGTGATCAAGCTTGATCCCGGTGAATTCCAGGGCTGCCGCTTCGATGTTCGCGCCTTCGAAAGGCTCGACCCGGAAGAAATAGGTGTGCTCAGGGTACACAAAGCCTTTTTCATCCATGCCAATCACGGTAGCGGCGATTTCCAGCAGGGCATCGGTGGCCGAGTTGAAGCCACCGGTTTCTACGTCGACAACGACCGGCAGGTAACCACGGAACCTGGCTGCCATTGGATGGCGAGAACCGCCTCCGCCGCCATTACCGTCCTGTTCGTCGTCGAAATGGTCTTCACTCACGCGTGTTCCTCCAGCAGGCGCCAGCGCAGTTTTTCACCGGCGCGCAGCGGGATTACGGTCAGCTCGCCAAACGGCAGGCTGGTTGGGGCGGTCCACTCATCGCGGACCAGGGTGATGCGATCGGTGTTCACCGGCAGGCCGTAGAAACGCGGGCCGTTGAGGCTGGCGAAAGCTTCGAGTTTGTCCAGCGCGTTGCGCTGTTCGAAGGCTTCGGCATACATCTCGATCGCGGCATAAGCGGTGTAGCAACCGGCACAGCCGCATGCCGCTTCCTTGGCGTGCTGGGCATGGGGCGCCGAGTCGGTGCCGAGGAAGAACTTGTCGCTGCCGCTGGTGGCGGCGTCGAGCAGGGCTTCCTGGTGGGTATTGCGCTTGAGGATCGGCAAGCAGTAGAAGTGCGGCCGAATCCCGCCCACCAGCATGTGGTTGCGGTTGTACAGCAAGTGGTGCGCGGTGATGGTTGCGCCGACATTGGCCGAAGCCTCATTGACGAACTGCACGGCATCAGCGGTGGTGATGTGTTCGAACACCACTTTGAGGGTCGGGAAACGCTCGACCACTCGACGCATATGCTCGTCGATGAAGATTTTTTCGCGATCGAAAACGTCGACATCGCCACGGGTGACTTCACCGTGAACCAACAAGGGCATCCCGACTTCGGCCATGGCCTCGAGTGCGGGGAAAATCTTGTCGATGCTAGTGACGCCAGAGTCCGAGTTGGTGGTCGCGCCAGCCGGGTACAGCTTGGCGGCGTGAACGAAACCGCTGGCCTTGGCCTCACGAATTTCTTCGGGCTGGGTGCGGTCGGTCAGGTACAGAACCATCAGCGGTTCGAAACGGCTGCCGGCCGGACGCGCGGCGAGAATCCGCTGGCGATAGCCATTGGCTTCAGCAGCGTTGCGCACCGGCGGTACCAGGTTGGGCATGATGATGGCGCGACCAAAGGTGCGCGCGACATCCGCGACGGTATTGGTCAACACAGCACCATCGCGAAGATGAATATGCCAGTCGTCGGGACGCAGCAGGGTCAGGCGGTCGGACATGAGGGGATTCCAGGCGGGTCAAACTCAGGGGAATGCTACCGGAAAAGACTCCTCCAGGCACTCGCTATCAAGTTTTGCGGCAAGCTTCCGATATCCAACAGGTATGCCGTAAATATGTGTGTCGGTCTTTTTGTTGCAGAAGCCAGTGGAGCCTCCCGTGCGCCAGCGTTATTTAGCCTTGCTCAGTGTGTTTGCCAGCCTTCCTGCGATGGCGCTCACTTTCCAGACCCGTCTGGAGAGCATCGAGTGGACGGTCGAAGGTGACAAATTCGAATGCCGCCTGACTCAACCCATCACTGATTTCGGTTCGGGGGAGTTCGTGCGTCGTGCCGGCGAGCAAGCGACCTTTCGCTTGAAGGCCTACAACTCGATGATCGGTGGTGGTTCCGCGACCTTGCTGGCGGCCGCTGCGCCATGGCAGCCGGGGCGTGGCGATATCAACTTGGGCTCCGTGAGAATCGGCAGTGGCAACGTGCTGTTCAACAGCTCGCAAGTTCAGGCCGGGCGCCTGATCAGCGGGTTGATGGATGGTCGCAGTCCGTTGGTTCGACACTCATCGGGCGACGGTCGGGTATCTGAAGTCCGTCTGCTGCCGGTCAAATTCAGCAAGGCCTACAGCGACTATCAGGGTTGCGTGGCCAAGTTGCTGCCGCAGAATTTCGAACAGGTGAAGCAGTCCGAAATCGGCTTTCCGGGGGAGGGTATCGATCTCGACGCCCAAGCCAAGGCCCATTTGCAGGTCATGCTGGAATTCATGAAAGCCGATCCGACGGTCAACCACATCGAGCTCGACGGCCACTCCGACAATAGCGGCAACCGCCTGACCAACCGTGAACTGTCACGACGCAGGGCGCTGGCCGTGATGGACTTCTTCAAGGCGAACGGTATCCAGGAATCGCAGATCACCTTGCGTTTTCATGGTGAGCGCTATCCGCTGGCGCCGAACAAAAACGCCGCCAATCGGGCGAAGAACCGCCGGGTTGCGGTACGCCTTGAACGAGTAGCGCCGACCGAGCAACCGGCGCCCCAAGCCACCGCTTCCGCAGGCACCGCGAAGGCCTCCTGAGCCGGCTGCGATCGTCGCTCGCTCGACATAATCTGTCGCTTCGTCGTCATAAGCTGTCGCGCCTCTGTAAATTATCCTGCATGAGCGGTAGACTTGACGGCTTTCCGTAGAACCCCGTGGAGTGATGGCATGGCGGACGTAAACAAGGTCGTTCTGGCGTATTCCGGCGGCCTGGACACTTCGGTGATCCTCAAGTGGCTGCAGGATACTTATAACTGTGAAGTAGTGACCTTCACCGCTGACCTGGGTCAGGGCGAAGAGGTCGAACCGGCCCGCGCCAAGGCACAGGCCATGGGCGTAAAAGAAATCTACATCGACGATCTGCGCGAAGAATTCGTGCGCGATTTCGTGTTCCCGATGTTCCGCGCCAACACCGTTTACGAAGGCGAGTACCTGCTGGGTACTTCCATCGCTCGTCCGTTGATTGCCAAGCGCTTGATCGAAATCGCCAACGAAACCGGCGCTGACGCCATTTCTCACGGCGCGACCGGCAAGGGCAACGACCAGGTTCGTTTCGAACTGGGCGCCTACGCCTTGAAGCCAGGCGTGAAAGTGATCGCTCCGTGGCGCGAATGGGACCTGCTCTCCCGTGAAAAGCTGATGGATTATGCTGAAAAGCACAACATCCCGATCGAGCGTCACGGCAAGAAAAAATCCCCGTACTCGATGGATGCCAACCTGCTGCACATCTCCTATGAAGGCGGCGTGCTGGAAGACACCTGGACCGAGCACGAAGAAGACATGTGGAAATGGACCGTCTCCCCGGAGAACGCTCCTGACAAACCGCAGTACCTGGAACTGACCTACCGCAACGGCGACATCGTCGCACTGGACGGCGTCGAAATGACCCCGGCCACCGTGCTGGCGACCTTGAACCGTATCGGTGGCGAACACGGTATCGGCCGTCTGGACATCGTCGAAAACCGCTACGTCGGCATGAAGTCCCGCGGCTGCTACGAGACTCCGGGCGGCACCATCATGCTGCGCGCTCACCGTGCGATCGAATCGATCACCCTGGACCGCGAAGTGGCTCACCTCAAAGACGAGCTGATGCCTAAATACGCCAGCTTGATCTACACCGGTTACTGGTGGAGCCCTGAGCGTCTGATGCTGCAACAGATGATCGACGCTTCCCAGGCCCACGTGAACGGCGTAGTGCGCCTGAAGCTGTACAAGGGCAATGTGATCGTCACCGGGCGCAAGTCCGACGAGTCGTTATTCGACGCCAACATCGCGACCTTCGAGGAAGATGGCGGCGCCTACAACCAGGCCGATGCGGCGGGCTTCATCAAGCTCAACGCCTTGCGCATGCGCATCGCGGCGAACAAAGGCCGGAAGCTTTTCTGAGACCTTTGAGTCGGTAATGGATTTGTGGCCTTGTCCATGACAAGGCCACAAATTTGAAAGTGGGGTGATGCATATTGCGTTTCGCTTTCTTCTTGTTTCTGCTAACCGTCCTTCTGCCTCCTGTCCTTGACCTTGCTTCAAGCTCCCTTCTGATGTGCGACAGGTCAATACCTAGCCCATAATCGTCACTCCCTGTGAACTCAAGTTGTAAGAAATACAGAACGTTGCGCTGTGGCGTTTCTTTATTTGTTTGCAATGTTTGAGCGTGTTTTCCTTCAGTAATTTATCCGAATCGGCACACGTGAGAAATATGATCACTTGTGCAGGATTATCCGGAGGGTGCTGAATACTCTCCATCAGGGCGCTGAACGCCATTTTTTTGTGTATCCACCGTGCATCAACAATGTGCAGATCCTTTAGGGGGGCGGGTAGGTTTACATGGTGCTGGGTCGAGCTTTCAGGCGCCATGCTGGAAGCGCTACTTCCCGAATGATTAACGTTGTCCATGGCTTTTATGAAATGCTTTCCCTTCACAAAATCGGAGGGCGCGTATAGCGATCGATAGTTGAAGTTGAGTGTGGCGAAGAAAAGAAAAAGCAAATAAAAGGGAAAACTGATCAGAAACCAGACATAGAGTTCTCTCTCCTCATTGTCGAGAAAAGGGAGGGATACGGCGGCCGATGTTTCAGACAGTGCTGCAAATATGGCAATAATTGTCATGGGATTGGTGATTCTTTTTTTGAGTTTTATCATATTGTCTGCTCATTAAATATTGTTTTTACTCGATTGGTTTATGGGTTCTAATAACTAATATCAGGTTGTTCTGCTGTTGTGTTGAACTGTTTTTATTGGAGGGTGAGGTTGTTATAGTAGCTGTATCGCTACGGGTTCGGGTATGGCTGTTTATTTGTTTTGATGGCGTTATGTTATTGGTCAAGTGTTACGGTGTATGAGCTTTTTTGTTTGTTTGAGCCAGGTTGCGCAAGAGAGTGCTGGAAAATGCCCATTACTTTTAAGGGTAGCTCAATAGTCGGCGCATATTGGATTGATGGCGTCGAATCCTGTTTTTGTCGTTTTTTTGGGTTATAAGTCTATACAAAAAAGCTCTCGAAGCTCTGAACAATAGTAGGTCAGTAAAATCTCTGCTTCTTCGTGTGGCAATGATTTTTTGTAGGAATAATCCGTTTTGTTTGTAGGCTATGTCTCTCGCTGCAAGTGGCCGGGGGGCGCGGCATGCCATGGATGAAACGACTAGGCTATGGTGCGGGCTCTAAAAATTCGAACAGCGAAAATTGGACTTGCCCATGAATAAAGTGCTGATCGTGGATGACCACCCCGTCATTCGTCTTGCGGTACGTATGCTAATGGAACGTCATGGCTACGAAGTCATTGCAGAAACAGATAATGGTGTGGACGCATTACAACTTGCCCGTGATCTTATGCCGGATATTGTCATTCTGGATATTGGAATACCGAAACTGGATGGGTTGGAAGTCATCGCGCGTCTGACATCAACGGCGATGCCTATAAAAGTACTGATATTGACCTCCCAGGCACCAGGGCACTTTTCCATGCGCTGCATGCAATCGGGTGCCGCCGGATATGTGTGCAAGCAACAGGATCTCACTGAGTTGCTCAGTGCAATAAAAGCCGTGCTGTCAGGTTACAGCTACTTTCCCAATCAGGCTTTGCATACTGTGCGTTCCAGTCTTGGGAACGCCAGTGAAGCCGATATGGTGGATCGTTTGTCCGGGCGCGAGATGATGGTCCTGCAACAGTTGGCCCGAGGAAAGACAAACAAGGAGATCGCCGATGGAATGTTCCTCAGCAATAAAACCGTCAGCACTTACAAGACCCGTCTTCTATTAAAGCTCAATGCTCGCTCACTGGTCGACCTGATCGAATTGGCTCAACGCAATGGCCTGGTATGACGCTACCAGCGTTTGACGAGGCGCGATGAACGGGCGTTTATCAGGGGGCGGCACTTAGTAAAAAGCCTCCGTTTCGGGAGGCTTTTAAGTGTCACACGTCAAAATCGTAATCGGCCAATTGCTTCTGCAGTCGGCGCTCCTCCAGCAGATTGTCGATGGTGCGGCGTTTGCTCAGGTTGGTCTTTGCCGCTTCCACTACCGGCTCAGCGTCATCGGCCTCAACGGGAGTGAAGTCGTCTTCTACGTCCAATTGCTCTTTGCCAGTACTCATAAGGTTAACTCCAGGCTAAGGCTGCCTTTGGCGCTCCTTATATCGACAATTTCCCGGCGGGTAAAAAAGATTTTTTCAATCGATTCATCAAAAAAACTAATAGAGCCTCAATCGTCCGAAGTCTTTTGCTTGTATTCGCACAAATCCTCGATTCGGCAGCTGCCACATCGCGGCTTGCGGGCCAGGCAAACGTACCGCCCATGGAGAATCAGCCAGTGATGGGCGTCGAGCAAATATTCCTTCGGCACGAACTTCATCAGTTTCTGCTCCACTTCGACCACGTTCTTGCCTGGAGCAATGCCGGTACGGTTGCTGACCCGGAAAATGTGAGTGTCCACGGCCATGGTCAGCTGACGAAAGGCGGTATTGAGCACCACGTTGGCAGTCTTGCGACCGACGCCTGGCAATGCCTCCAGTGCCTCACGGGTCTGCGGTACCTCACCCCCATGACGCTCCACCAGCAAGCGACAGGTTTCGATCACGTTTTTCGCTTTGCTGTTGAACAAGCCAATGGTCTTGATGTACTCCGACAGCCCTTCGACGCCCAAGGCATGGATCGCCGCCGGTGTATTGGCCACCGGGAACAGTTTGGCGGTGGCCTTGTTGACGCCGACATCGGTCGACTGCGCCGAGAGAATCACGGCGATCAGCAACTCGAACGCGGAGGAATAGGCCAGTTCGGTCTTCGGTTCAGGGTTGTCTTCGTGAAACCTGCGGAAAATCTCAAGACGTTTTGCGGCATTCATGGGCAATGCGTTTCCTCGAAAGCGGTCAATGTGAGGCCGCCGGGCGGCGGGTCCAGGCCTGATGTGCGGCGATCAGCAATCCCAACAGAATAAACCCGCCAGGGGCCAGAGTGGCCAGATGCAGGCCACCGTCGGCGATCAGCGTCCAGCCTTGCCAGTCCGGTTGCGTGGCACCGGCCATCCAGGGCAGATGGCTACCCAGTGTCCCGTTGCCGATAAGCTCGCGCAGCAGGCCCAGGCCCATCATCAAGGCGCCGAACAGGCCACACAGGCGCAGTCGATCACGCCATGTGCTGTGGAAGTAACCGTTGTGTTCCAGCACGACGCATTGCAGGGCGATCAATCCTGCGTAGAAGCCCAGATGTTGGTGCCATTGGAGCGACCAGGCTTGCATGGCGAGTTCCGCGCAACTGGTCAGCGTGGCGGCCAGCAACAGGCAGGCAAGTAAATGTGTTGCCGGAATCAGTCGCGAGCGCAAGACGCCCATGCTCGCACCGTAAGCGCTAACCACCAGGGCGAACATCAGCCACAGACCCAGGGCCGTTACCAATGAATCAGTGACGCCAATCAGCGGCGTAAGCATCAGTGAGTTTTGCAGGGTTGATGACTTATTCATGGGCACTGCTCCCGATCAGCGGTCGCCGGTGTTCATCGAAGTAGCGCAGCGCGTCATGGGTGGCATTGATCACCGCTCTTGAAGTGATGGTCGCGCCCGCGATCTGATCGAATTGCCCTTGGTCCTTTTTCAAGGCCCAGCCATTGTCACCGGGGTCGGTTAGCGACTTGCCGGTAAACAGCTGCAGCCAGGTGTTGGGCCATTCGGCAAGCTTGCCACCCAGCCCCGGGGTTTCCGATTGCTTGAGGGTTTTGACCCCCACTAACTTGCCTTGGGGGTCGATGGCGATCAGCAACTCAATGGAGCCGGTGTAGCCCAGTGTCTGGCTGCGCAGCAACACTGCGCTTGGCTGATCAGCCTTGGACGCCAGGTAGCCACCCAACAATGTGCTGTTGGCCAGACGAGTGCTTTCAAGGTTGAGAGAGTGTTCCAGTGGCTGGTTGTCGTAGCTGTCAGGCGGTAGCAGATCCAGTAACTGGCGGCTGTCGATCAGGCGTTGTTCGGCGGCAATGCGCGCCGCGCTGGTGTGCTGCACGAGATAAGTCGCGCCCAACCCCAGGCCTGCCAGTACTACCAGAGTCACAACGCTTGTCGCTCGGTTCATGGGGCAACTTGCTCCTGCCTGGACGCGGCAAATCGTTCCAGCGCCGGTACACAGAGGTTCATCAGCAAAACCGCAAAAGCCACGCCGTCCGGATACCCGCCCCACGTCCGGATCAGGTAAGTCAGTAACCCCACGCCGGCGCCGAACAGTAATCGGGCAGTGGGGCTTTTCGCGCCGGATACCGGTTCTGTCACGATGAAGAAGGCACCGAGCATGCTCGCGCCGGTGAGCAGATGAAACAATGGCGAGCCATGAGAGTCGGAGCCCGTGCCGTTCCAGCACAACAGGCTGATGATGAACAGGCTGGCGAGCATGCCAACCGGCGCATGCCAGCTGAATACCCGCCGCTGCAGCAGAAACGCACCGCCCGCCAGAAACGCCAGGTTGACCCATTCCATGCCTCGGCCGCCAAAACGGCCGAATGCCGGGTTGCCGGCGAACAGTTCTTCCATGGTCAGGCTTTTGTTGATTCGCAGACTGTCCAGCGCCGTGGCCTGGGCCCACGCATCGGGTGTCTGACCGAAGCTGAAGCCGAACACCTGTTGCAATCCACCGAACAAATCCATGCCATGGGACGCCGGCCAATGGGTCATTTGCTGGGGAAACATCACCAGAACCAGCGCGAAACCGAGCATCGCCGGATTGAACGGATTCTTGCCGACGCCGCCATACAAGTGCTTGCCGAAAAACAGTCCGAACGCCGCAGCGCTGACCGTCAGCCACCATGGACAATAAGGTGGCAAGGCCAGTGCCAACAGCGTCGCACTGACCAGCGCACTGCCATCGCTCAGCGTCGGTTTTACCGGTTGCTTGCGCAGCTGCAACACCGCCGCCTCAACGGCTAGCGCAGTAGCCGCCGCCAGAATCAGATTGATCAATACGCCCCAGCCATACAGCCAGAACAACATCAGCATTCCCGGCACGGTGGCCAGCAATACCAGCTTCATGGCTTGCTGAAGGCGTTCGTCCACCGATTCAAGGGGTGACATAGGCATCCACCTGACGCTCGGCTTCATTGAGCGCATGTTGCAACGCTTCGATCTGTGCGGCCGGCGCCTCGCTTGTTTGAGCTTTCTTGAGTTCGGCGCGGCGCATGGCCAACTGGATCTTCGCCCGTTTCAGCTCGGCATCTTTTGCTGGGGAAGGTGCTGCTGCAGACACCTGCGGTGCATCATTTTCCAGTTGCGCCAGCGCCTGTTCGGCGGCTTCGAACTGCTGTTGCAGCACGATCAGTTGCGATTGTTGTTCGAAGGTTGGCGGATGCCCGAAGGCCTTGAGCGACTTGTTCAGTTGCGCCCGACTCATCGCCAGATCGACCTTGGCCTTTTTCAGTGCCGCATCGGCATTGTCGGCTTTCTGTGCGCGAACGCGCTCGAGGGCAGCCTGAACCGGGTCGAGCGTCACTTCGCTGTGCTGTACGGCGCGTTGGGCGCGGGCCTGGCGTTCGGCGAGCCTCTGTTCTTCTTCGCGATGCAAGCGGGCATTGCGCTGTTCGAAACGGCGTCGCGCGTGATTGCGCTTGGCGGCCCGGGCCTGTTGTTCCTCCAGGCTGAACGCCAGTCCGCCGACAATCGGCAGCACCGTGGCCAACGGTAGCGGATGCATCTCGATGCAATCCACCGGGCAGGGCGCCACACAGAGGTCGCAACCGGTGCATTCGTCGACGATGACTGTGTGCATGAATTTCGCCGCGCCGACAATGGCGTCGACCGGGCAGGCCTGAATGCACTTGGTGCAGCCGATGCATTCGGCTTCGCGGATGTAAGCAATCTGCGCCGGTGCCGAACCGCGACTGACGTCCAGTTCCAGCACCGGCACCTTCAGCAGGTCGGCCAGGGCTGCGATGGTTTCGCTGCCGCCCGGCGGGCACTTGTTGATCGGCTCGCCGCTGGCAATGCCTTCGGCGTAGGGTTTGCATCCGGGGTGGCCACACTTGCCGCATTGGGTCTGCGGCAAGAGGGCGTCGATGCGTTGAATCAGACTCATGTTTTGATCAGCCCGCTGAATCCGAGAAAAACCACCGCGATCAATCCGGCGCCGATCAACTCGATCGGCAGGCCGCGAAAGGGCAGGGGGATATCGTTATCGAGTGTGCGCTGGCGCAAGTCGCTGAACAGACTCAGCACCAGCCAGAAACCCAGCCCGGCGCCAAGGCTCAGGGCTATGGCGCGGAAAATTCCCTTGTCGTCTTGAGCGTTAAGCAATGTCAGCCCAAGCACGCCGGCATTCCCCAGCAGCAGGGGCCAGAGGCCATCGAATGAAAGTTTCGCCAATAACCGTGAAAGCAACTTAAGCAGCGGGCCGATCAGCAGAACGCTCAACGGCAGGAACACGAACAGACGCAGCGACGTCAGCCCCAACGGCACTAGTAGCCAGTGGTAGAGCGCATAGCCGAGTGTGCCGACAATCAGCATCAGACACGTTGTCGCGATGCCCAGCGCGTGGATCTGCGGCCGCTCGCTGCCCAGCACCGGATCGACGCCCAGCGGCCAGTGCAACACGAGGTTGTTGATCAGGGCAGCGCTGATAAGCGTAAGAAGCAGTTCGGTCATGATCGTGCCGGCAAGGACAGGGCTTTCTCAAGGGCTCTCTAGAAAGAGATTAGGCATTATCCGGCAAGGAAGGAGGGTGGGCCAGACATGAAAATCCCACAGTCGTGCCGGGCACGACTGTGGGATTGGCTTACCGCAGGCCTTTACTTGATGCGTTGACCCGGCTTGGCGCCGCTGTCGGGGCTCAGCAGGTAGATTTCTTCACCGCCAGGGCCTGCCGCCATCACCATGCCTTCGGAGATCCCGAATTTCATTTTGCGGGGCTTGAGGTTGGCGATCATCATGGTCAGGCGACCATTGAGCTTGGACGGGTCCGGGTAGGCGCTCTTGATCCCGGAGAACACGTTGCGTTGCTCGTCACCAATGTCCAGGGTCAGGCGCAACAGCTTGTCGGCACCTTCCACGGCTTCGGCCTTGACGATCAGCGCCACGCGCAGGTCTACAGCGGCAAAGGCGTCGAACTCGATTTCTGGCGACAGCGGATCCTTGGCCAGTTCACCGTTGCCGGCGGGTGCAGTTTCGCCGGTGTCGGTTGCGCTGGCGGTCAGGTCTTCTTTCGAGGCGTCGGTCATGGCTTGCACTTTCACCGGGTCGATGCGGGTCATCAACGGTTTGAACTCGTTGAGCTGATGGTTGCTGAGCAAGGTGGCGTGGTCGTTCCAGGTCAACGGTGCGACGTTCAGGAATGCCTCGGCATCGGCGGCCAGCAACGGCAGCACCGGTTTGAGGAAGATCACCAGTTGACGGAACAGGTTGATGCCCAAGGCGCAAATCGCCTGGACTTCATCCTGCTTGCCTTCCTGTTTGTTCAGCGACCACGGCGCCTTGTCGGCGATCCAGGCGTTGGCGCGGTCGGCCAGGCCCATGATTTCGCGCATGGCGCGGGCAAAGTCGCGAGCTTCATAGGCTTCGGCAATGCTCGGTGCCGCGGCCAGGAAGGCATCGGTCAGTTCCGGCGCGGCGTTGCCGGCTACCAGCACACCGGCGTTGCCTTTATGGATGAAACCGGCGCAACGGCTGGCGATGTTGACGACTTTGCCGACCAGGTCGGAGTTGACCTTCTGTACGAAGTCTTCGAGGTTCAGGTCCAGGTCATCGACGCCACGGCTCAGCTTGGCGGCGTAGTAGTAGCGCAGGTATTCCGGCGACAGGTGATCCAGGTAAGTCCGCGCCTTGACGAACGTGCCGCGGGACTTGGACATCTTCTGGCCATTGACGGTCAGGTAGCCGTGCACGTTGATGCCGGTCGGTTTGCGGAAACCGGAGCCTTCAAGCATGGCGGGCCAGAACAGGGCGTGGAAATTGACGATGTCCTTGCCGATGAAATGGTACAGCTCGGCGGTGGAATCCTTGCCCCAGAACGCATCGAAATCCAGGTCCGGACGGCGGGCGCAGAGATTCTTGAAGCTGGCCATGTAGCCGATTGGCGCATCCAGCCACACGTAGAAATACTTGCCCGGCTCGTCGGGAATCTCGAAGCCGAAGTACGGCGCGTCGCGGGAGATATCCCATTGTTGCAGGCCAGCATCCAGCCATTCGGCGATCTTGTTGGCCACGGCCTCTTGCAAGGTGCCGCTGCGGGTCCAGGCTTGCAGCATTTCCTGGAAGTCCGGCAGCTTGAAGAAGAAGTGCTGGGAATCCTTGAGCACCGGGGTGGCGCCGGAGATGGCCGACTTCGGATCTTTCAGGTCGGTCGGCGCGTAGGTCGCGCCGCATTTTTCGCAGTTGTCGCCGTACTGGTCTTCGGTGCCGCACTTCGGGCAGCTGCCCTTGATGAAGCGGTCGGCCAGGAACATTTTCTTTTCCGGGTCGAAGTACTGAGTGATCGAGCGCGTGGCGATGTGCCCGGCGTCGCGCAGCTTCAGGTAGATCTGGCTCGACAGCTCACGGTTTTCTTCTGAGTGAGTGGAGTGGAAGTTGTCGAAGTCCACCAGGAACTCGGCAAAGTCGGCGCTGTGTTCAGCCTGGACATTGGCGATCAGTTGTTCCGGGGTGATGCCTTCCTTTTCCGCGCGCAGCATGATGGCCGAACCGTGGGCGTCGTCGGCGCAGACATAAATGCATTGGTTACCGCGATGCTTCTGGAAGCGCACCCACATATCGGTCTGGATGTATTCCAGCATATGGCCGAGGTGGATCGAACCATTGGCATAGGGCAGGGCACTGGTGACGAGGATCTTGCGTGGCTCGGACATGGGGCTCGGCTACTTGATGAAACGGAGGTCGGCCACTATAAAGCGCCGGCGCATATTTTTCACCCCCAAGGCCAGCCTCCACGGACCTTTGTAGCAGCTGGCGAAGCCTGCGTTCGGCTGCGCAGCAGTCGTAAAACCAGACACCGCGGTGTTTCAGATAGTACGAGTTATCCGGATTGGCGACTGCTGCGCAGCCGAACGCAGGCTTCGCCAGCTGCTACAGGTGCGTAGGCTCATAGGATATTTGTCACATCTTGAAAGCATGCCGTCCAGGCCGGAGAACAGGTACGATACCCGCCTGATTTTCCAGTCTTGCTATCGGAGTTGCCCATGAGCGCCGTCAATCGCGCAGCGGTGGAAGCCGTCCTTCGCCAATACACCGACCCTTACCTGAACCAGGACCCTGTCAGCGCCGGGTGCGTGCGCAGCATCGATATTCAGGGTGATCGCGTCAGCGTCCAGCTGGAACTGGGTTACGCCGCCGGTCTGTTCAAGAGCGGCTGGGCGCAGTTGCTGCAACTGGCCGTCGAAGGCCTGGACGGCGTCGTCACCGCGCGCGTCGAGATCACCAGCGTGATCGCCGCGCACAAGGCCCAGGCACAGATTCCGGGGCTGGCCAACGTCAAGAACGTCGTGGCCGTAGCGTCCGGCAAGGGTGGCGTGGGCAAATCCACCACCGCTGCCAACCTGGCCCTCGCGCTGGCCCGTGAAGGCGCCAAAGTCGGGATTCTCGACGCGGATATCTACGGTCCGAGCCAAGGCATCATGTTCGGCATCCCTGAAGGCACCCGACCAAAGGTCAAGGATCAGAAGTGGTTCATTCCGATTGAATCCCATGGCGTCGAAGTGATGTCCATGGCCTTCCTGACCGACGACAACACGCCGATGGTCTGGCGCGGGCCGATGGTGTCCGGCGCCCTGTTGCAACTGGTCACGCAAACGGCCTGGGGCGACCTGGATTATCTGGTCATCGACATGCCGCCAGGCACCGGCGATATCCAGTTGACCCTCGCACAGAAAGTCCCGGTAGCCGGCGCGGTGATCGTGACCACTCCGCAAGATCTGGCATTGCTGGACGCACGCAAGGGCGTGGAGATGTTCCGCAAGGTCAACATCCCGGTGCTGGGCGTGGTGGAAAACATGGCCGTTCACATCTGCTCCAACTGCGGGCATGCCGAGCATCTGTTCGGTGAGGGCGGTGGCGTGAAGCTGGCCAACCAGTACGGTGTCGAACTGTTGGCTTCATTGCCACTGTCGATGCTGATTCGCGAACAGGCCGATGGCGGCAAGCCAACGGTGATCGCCGAGCCGGACAGCCAGATTGCGATGGTTTACCAGGAACTGGCCCGCCATGTCGGCGCGCGGATTGTGTTGCAGGAAGCGGTAACGCCGGCGATGCCGAACATCACCGTCAGCGACGATTGATATCGATCAGACAACGCTGATACCTGTGGGAGCGAGCTTGCTCGCGATGACGGATTAACATTCAACAGATGAGTTGACTGAACTACCGCTATCGCGAGCAAGCTCGCTCCCACAGGTTTTTTAGGCCTTAAATCCGCAACCCGCCATCCAATTCCAGAATCCGACCGGTGTAGTAGTCGTTCTCAAAAATGTAGGCTGCCGACTGGGCGATCTCTTCAGGTTTACCCATGCGCTTGAGCGGAATCCCGGAGGTCATTTTCTCCAGCGCTTCCGGCTTCATGCTCAGGGTCATCTCGGTCTCGATGAAACCCGGCGCAATGCCCGCCACGCGAATACCGTAACGTGCCAGTTCCTTGGCCCAGGTCACGGTCGCCGCAGCGACACCGGCCTTGGCGGCGGAGTAGTTGGTCTGGCCAATGTTGCCGGCGCGGGAAATCGACGAGATATTGATGATCGCGCCGCTGTTTTTCAGCTCGACCATTTTTGCCGCGACTTCACGGGTACACAGGAACACACCGGTCAGATTGACGTCGATTACCGCCTGCCATTGGGCCAGGGTCATCTTGGTCATTTCGCCGTCCTTGACCTTCAGCAGCAGGCCGTCTCGCAGAATACCGGCATTGTTGATCAGGCCATGGATCGCGCCGAAATCGTCGGCCACCTGGGTGACCATGTGGGTTACTTGCTCTTCATCTGCGACGTTGCACAGGTAGGCGCGAGCTTCGACACCCTTGGCCTTGCAAGCAGCGACGGCGGCGTCGAGTTTTTCCTGATTCAGGTCCACCAGCGCCAGCTTCGCGCCTTTGCCTGCAAGATACTCGGCCATGGAACGGCCTAAACCCTGGCAACTGCCGGTGATAATGATTACTTTGTCAGTGAGTTGCATTCGCATAAGCCCCTTGGCAGATCGGAGTGGTTTCCTTCCTCGAGGGCCTCTCGATCTGAGCCTGATATGGCTTGGCTGCACATGAGAACTGCCCCTATGGCGTACTGGAACTTTTACCCAGGCGCCTGTCCGTTTTTTTGACGGATCCTATATAAGGAGTCATAAATTGAGCATTGTAGTGGCTAAGCATGCCCGAGAATTACTTCTCAAGGAATACCGTGGAGTGCTCTCGACGCACTCCAAGGCGATGCCCGGTTTCCCGTTTGGCTCCGTGGTTCCGTACTGTCTGGACGAACAGGGCCGGCCGCTGATCCTTATCAGCCGCATCGCTCAGCACACCCACAATCTGCAGAAAGATCCAAAATGTTCGCTATTGGTAGGTGAGCGTGAAGCCGAAGACGTACAAGCCGTTGGTCGTCTGACTTACCTCGCTGAGGCCCAAAAGCTTCAAGACCCTGCTGCCATCGAGGCGGCCGCCGAGCGTTACTACCGCTATTTCCCCGATTCGCAGAACTATCACAAGGCCCATGATTTCGATTTCTGGGTGCTCAACGAGGTACGTCACCGCTACATCGGCGGTTTCGGTGCGATCCACTGGATCGATCAGTTGACCCTCGCCAACCCGTTCGCCGGCAAGGCCGAAGTGAGCATGGTCGAGCACATGAATGCCGATCACGCCAAAGCCATTGCCCACTACGTCGAACTGGCGGGGCTGCCGAAAACGGCTCCGGCGCAATTGGCCGGCGTCGACACCGAAGGCATGCACTTGCGCATTGGTCAGGGGCTCTACTGGTTACCGTTTCAAACGCCCTGTAATACGCCGACACAAGTCCGGGAAGCCTTGGTTTTCCTGGCTCACGCCGAGCATTGGCCGAAAAATGCAGTGGCCGACGCTTGAATTCACGAAACGGCGACGTCATCTAGGGAAGACTGGCAAGGCATTCTTGCGTTGAGGAACCATTTGATGCGCCCTTTTTTGTTGCTCTTTGTACTGTTTCCGGTGTTGGAGCTGTTCGTATTCGTCAAGGTCAGCGGGGCGATCGGGTTTTTCCCGGCCCTGCTGCTGATTATTCTCGGCTCGATGCTCGGCGTGTTCGTGCTGCGTATCGCCGGTCTGGCTACTGCGCTGCGCGCCCGTGAAAGCCTGAACCGCGGCGAGCTGCCGGCTCAGACCATGCTCGAAGGCCTGATGCTGGCCCTGGCGGGTGGTCTGTTGATCCTGCCAGGCTTCGTCACCGACGTGCTGGGCCTGATCATGTTGCTGCCGATCTCTCGTCGACTGCTGGCGAACAAAATGCGTCTGCGCGCCGAGGAACAAGCGATGCGTCAGCGTGCGTTCGCCGATGACCTTCAGCCACGGGGCGGTCCCGCTCCGCAGCAGCCACTGGGCCGTGAGCCCAATGTGATCGAAGGCGAGTTCGAACACCGCGACTCCAAGTAACACTTCCATCAACACGGCACCTTCGGGTGCCGTGTTCGTTTTCAGGGCATTGAGGTAAAAATTTTTCGCTCCCCGCCCTTGAAATAAGCTTGTACGCCCTTATGTAACGGTCACCGCAAGGTTTCTGGCAATTGCGCCAGACAGACTTCCGCGGTTCGCTCGACGAACCGCACCCGGCTCCGCCGGATTTGTTAAACCCGCCGGGATTACACCGGCCGATGAAAACCACAATTAGGAGAGATCGACAATGAAGCTTCGTCCTCTGCATGACCGCGTCGTCGTCCGTCGCAGCGAAGAAGAAAAGAAAACCGCTGGCGGTATCGTCCTGCCAGGTTCGGCTGCTGAAAAGCCAAACCAGGGTGAAGTCCTCGCTGTAGGCCCAGGCAAAGCACTGGACAGCGGTGAAGTGCGTGCGCTGGCCGTGAAAGTGGGTGACAAGGTTGTGTTCGGCCCTTACTCCGGCAGCAACACTGTGAAAGTCGACGGCGAAGACCTGCTGGTAATTGGCGAGAGCGAAATTCTCGCCGTTATCGAAGGCTGATTCCCCGCTCATTTTCCCGCTACTACAAAGTATTTAAGGAATATCGATCATGGCTGCTAAAGAAGTTAAATTCGGCGATTCCGCCCGCAAGAAAATGCTCGCCGGTGTCAACGTCCTGGCTGACGCAGTAAAAGCGACCCTGGGCCCTAAAGGCCGTAACGTGATCATCGAGAAGAGCTTTGGCGCTCCGACCATCACCAAGGATGGCGTTTCCGTTGCCAAAGAAATCGAGCTGAAAGATCGCTTCGAAAACATGGGCGCGCAGCTGGTCAAAGACGTTGCCTCCCGTGCCAACGATGACGCAGGCGACGGCACCACCACCGCTACCGTTCTGGCTCAATCGATCGTCAACGAAGGCCTGAAAGCCGTCGCTGCCGGCATGAACCCGATGGACCTCAAGCGCGGTATCGACAAAGCCACCATCGCGATCGTCAAAGAGTTGAAAGCCCTGTCCAAGCCTTGCGCTGACACCAAGGCCATCGCTCAGGTCGGCACCATCTCGGCCAACTCCGACAGCTCCATCGGCGACATCATTGCCGAAGCCATGGAAAAAGTCGGTAAAGAAGGCGTGATCACCGTTGAAGAAGGCTCGGGCCTGGAAAACGAACTGTCGGTTGTTGAAGGCATGCAGTTCGACCGTGGCTACCTGTCCCCGTACTTCGTCAACAAGCCAGAGACCATGACCGCCGAACTCGACGGTCCGCTGATCCTGCTGGTCGACAAAAAGATCTCCAACATCCGCGAAATGCTGCCAGTACTGGAAGCCGTTGCCAAAGCCGGCCGTCCACTGCTGATCGTGGCCGAAGACGTTGAAGGCGAAGCCCTGGCGACTCTGGTTGTGAACAATATGCGTGGCATCGTTAAAGTCGCAGCCGTCAAGGCTCCAGGCTTCGGCGACCGTCGCAAGGCCATGCTGCAGGACATCGCTGTTCTGACTGGCGGTACCGTTATCTCCGAAGAGATCGGTCTGAGCCTGGAAAGCACCACCCTGGAACACCTGGGTAATGCCAAGCGCGTGATCCTGTCCAAAGAAAACACCACCGTGATCGACGGTGCCGGCGTTGAGGCTGACATCCAGGCTCGCGTTCTGCAGATCCGTCAGCAAGTGGCTGATACTTCGTCCGACTACGACCGTGAAAAACTGCAAGAGCGTCTGGCCAAACTGTCCGGCGGCGTAGCAGTGATCAAGGTTGGCGCTGGTTCCGAAGTTGAAATGAAAGAGAAGAAAGCCCGCGTTGAAGACGCCCTGCACGCTACCCGTGCAGCCGTTGAAGAAGGCGTGGTACCTGGCGGCGGCGTGGCACTGGTTCGCGCTCTGCAGGCTATCTCCGAGCTGAAAGGCGACAACGATGACCAGAACGTTGGCATCCAGTTGCTGCGTCGCGCTGTTGAAGCGCCACTGCGCCAGATCGTCGCCAACTCCGGCGACGAGCCAAGCGTAGTAGTCGACAAGGTCAAGCAGGGTTCGGGTAACTACGGTTACAACGCTGCGACCGGCGAATACGGCGACATGATCGAAATGGGTATCCTGGACCCGGCTAAAGTGACTCGTTCGGCTCTGCAAGCGGCTTCGTCGATTGCCAGCCTGATGATCACCACCGAAGCCATGATCGCCGAGATCAAGGAAGACGGCCCAGCTGGCGGCGGCATGCCAGACATGGGCGGTATGGGTGGCATGGGCGGCATGATGTAAGCCAGCGTTACCCCGTACATAAAAACCCCGCCTGCGTTAAGCAGGCGGGGTTTTTTATTTGCCCGTTACAAAAGTGTGTTGTTCGTGAGGGCGCCTTCGCGGGCAAGCCTCGCTCCTACAAGAGATCAGCTGAATCTGTAGGAGCGAGGCTTGCCCGCGAAGGCGTCAGCTCAGACGCTGACAGGCTCCATGTTGGCTACTCGCTCAGCCTTGGAGGCCGGTCGATAAAGAATGTAGTAATACGCCCCCAGACAAATCAGCCAGCAGAAAATCGCCGTCCACACGTTGTGTGAGAAGAAGTGCGCGCCCTGCATCATCCGGCTGATGGAAAACACCGAGCCCAACGCGAAGGCGAAGACAAACGCCTTGCGTGCCAGGCGCGGGCGACGATCGCGCAATACGAAGAACAGCGCAAACAACGTGAAGCCAGTCGCCGCATGACCACCCGGCCAGCAACGGCCCGGCTTGTCGGTGTGCGGGCGAGGGCTGAGCAGTTCGCTGTAGGTTTCGTGCCCGCCGAATTGCTCCAGGCTCCATGGACACTGCACCGCCGTCATGGCTTTGACCGGGGTAACGAACGATGTCGCCAACGCCAGGGACAACACCAGGCAACCCAGTTCACGTTTGAATGGTTTGAGCCTTTCCAGGAAAAAGGAACCGATGAAGCCCAGGATGGCGAACACCGAAAAGGCGATGACCACTTGCTTGGCCCGGTCATGCAGGATGTTTTCCAGGAAGTAACTGTGCCGTCCGATGAACTCGCCTGCCATCGGGTCATAGAACCGCTTGGCAAGGTCCAGGTCCAGGGAGGTCAGTTCGAGCAACAGCAGGGTGATCGCCGCAATGGCGGGCACTCCCAGGCATAGCCAGGCATTCAGTGGCCTGGAAGCGGGGCGGACAGCGGTCGAAGCCATGGCAATTCCTTGGTGAGTGCAAATGTTCTGGAAAGCGCAACCGCGGGGAGTCTGGACACGCCGCTGTCGTCAGCCTGTGAATCGATGGTGAAAAAGTTGTTAACGCTGTCCCAGGCTTTTTTGTCGGATTGAACCCCTGCACGCCACTCTATCCCTGAGCCACACTTGGCCTTAAGCTGCGCGCCAAGACAGCCGTTACTGTGTACGGAGGAGGTGCCGATGCGAATTCTATTGGTTGAAGACAACCGCGATATCCTGGCCAATCTGGCCGATTATCTGGGGCTTAAGGGTTACACCGTGGATTGCGCGCAGGACGGTTTGTCGGGCCTGCACCTAGCGGCCACCGAGCATTACGACTTGATCGTGCTCGACATCATGCTGCCTGGCATCGACGGCTACACCCTGTGCAAACGCCTGCGCGAAGACGCCCGCCGCGACACGCCAGTGATCATGCTCACCGCGCGCGATCAACTGGATGACCGTTTGCAAGGCTTCAAATCCGGTGCTGACGACTATCTGATCAAACCCTTTGCTCTGTCCGAACTGGCCGCGCGGATCGAGGCGGTCATGCGCCGTGCCCAAGGGGGCGGTCGCCGTGCCTTGCAAGTCGGTGATCTGAGCTACGACCTCGATACGCTGGAAGTAACGCGCGAAGGTCGCCTGCTGAAACTCAACCCGGTGGGCCTGAAGTTGCTGGCCGTGTTGATGCAGAAAAGCCCCCATGTGTTACGCCGCGAAGTTCTCGAAGAGGCCCTGTGGGGCGATGACTGTCCGGACAGTGACAGCCTGCGCAGCCACGTCCATCAACTGCGTCAGGTGATCGACAAACCGTTCGACAAGCCCTTGCTGCACACAGTGCATGGCGTCGGTTATCGCTTGGCCGAGGGCCGTGATGGAGTTTAAGCAGAGCCTTGCCCAACGGATCATCATCGCCTTTGCGTTGATGAGCGCATTGGTGGCGGGAGCCTTCGCCATGGGCATTGTGGCGACCGTGCACCTGGTGGAAGAAAAACTGATTTCTGCAGGTCTGGGCGGCGATTTGCAACGCCTGTTGCTGATGGACAGCGTGTCGGACTGGAGCCACCGCCCCGAGCCGGACCAGCTGTTCTATTTCAGCGGTGGGCCGGGCGACTTCGAATTGCCCAAGGATTTGCGGCACCTGGACTCAGGCTTTCATGAAGTCTTTCGCGAGCAGCTGTCGTATCACGCGATGGTCGAAATCGTCGACGGTCGGCGTTACGTGCTGATGCAGGACCAGAGCGATTTCGAAGAGCGTGAGCGGGTGCTGTTTGCCGTGGTGCTGGTGGGTTTTGTCCTGAGCCTGGCATTGGCAGTATTTCTGGGCTGGGTGCTGGCGCGCAAGGTTATGGCACCGGTGGTGCGCCTGGCCCGTCAGGTGCGTCATCGCGATCAGTTGCTGGGCCTGGCGCCGCCATTGGCGCCGGACTATGCCGCCGATGAAGTGGGTGAACTGGCCGTGGCCTTCGACGCTACCCTGGGGCGCTTGCGTCAGGCGTTGACCCGTGAGCGATTGTTCACCAGTGACGTCAGCCACGAGTTGCGCACGCCGTTGATGGTATTGGCCAGTTCCTGTGAGCTGTTGCTGGAAAACCCCGGCATCGATCAGCGCGGCCGTGCTCAGGTCGAGCGAATTGCCCGTGCGTGTGCCGAGATGCGCGAGCTGGTGCAAACCTTCCTCATGCTGGCTCGCGCTCAACATGAAGACGCCAGCATGGCACCCCAGCAGACCCTGAGCCAGGTAGCCGACGGGTTGCTTTGCCAATGGCGCGAGCCGATCGAAGCCAAGGGCTTGACGCTGAGTTTTGAGCCGGGCAATCCGCCGGAAACCCGCTATAACGCGACCCTGTTGCATGCGGTGATGGGCAACCTGTTGCGCAATGCGCTGCATTACACCGAACATGGCTACATCCGCCTCGCCCTGACGGATACAGGGTTCGTGGTCGAGGACAGCGGCGTGGGCATTCCCGAGGAAAAACGCGAGGCGATGTTCGAGCCTTTCGTGCGCGGCAACGAGAAACGCGGCGAGGGCCTGGGGCTGGGGCTGTCGCTGGTGCAGCGGATCTGCGAGAACCAGGGCTGGAGTGTCAGCCTGACCAACATGGAGCCCAATGGTTGCCGTTTTCAGGTGGAGTTGAATCAGGAATAGCGGTGAACTGGCCGATCTTTTGATCCTGAATTCGGCCCTGGTAAAACCCTGAAATAATTCCGGGTTTACATGACAAATTTTTCACTTACGCATGACCTGACGCTGACACGGCGCGCCCTAAGGTGGTAGCTATCAGAAGTTCAGGAGATTGCCGTGATGGCTGGCCCGATCAAACTCGATTTTTCCGAAAAATACGACGATCAACACGCACGAGAGTATCTGCTCAAGCACCAGAGTGGCCTCAGTCGCAAACTGTCCCATTGGCGTGACGAGCAACTGGCACGCAAGGCTCTGACTCTGGTCGGTGAGCCGGGGCTGGTTCTCGATCTGCCATGTGGCGCGGGGCGTTTCTGGCCATTGCTGGCGGAAAAAAACAACCGTGTCATCATCGGCGCCGACAACTCGGAGTCCATGTTGAAGATCGCCATGCAGGCGCAACCCGCCGACGTGGTAAAACGGGTACAACCCTTGCACACTTCTGCATTCGACATTGCCTTGCCCGATAACGCTGTCGACAGCATTTTCTGCATGCGCTTGCTCCATCACATCGGTGAAGCCGAGCATCGCCTGGCCATTCTGCGCGAATTCGCACGCGTCACTCGTGACAGCGTGATTGTTTCGTTGTGGGTAGACGGCAATTTCAAGGCCTGGAAACGCAAACGCCTTGAGCAGACGCGTGGGCAGGAGGGTTACCAGAATCGATTTGTGTTACCGGCTGCCACGGTTGAAAAGGAATTCGAGCAGGCGGGTTTTCGGATCCAGGCAGACTTGGATTTTTTACCGTTGTATGCCATGTGGCGGGTATACGTATTACGCAAGAGGTAACAAGATGGCAGTGCAATGTGCAGCACCAACGGAAGTGACTTCTCGGGACCGCTTCGACGACTTCTGGAACCTGCGCGGTGAATGGGTAGAAGAACCCAACGTCCGTCGCGGTGGGGAAAGTGGCGTGCAGCGCGTTATGGGCAGTGATGGACAGCTGCTCTACACCAAGCGTCAAATCGGGCATACCTATCGCAGCGTATTACACCCGTTCGGTCGGCCGACGGTGTTGCGCGAGCGTGATGCGCTTATCGGTTTGCGCCTGCTCGACGTTGGTGTTCCGGAAATCGTTTTCTGCGGGGCACAGCGCGATCCCGAGAATAATGAATGGCGGGCATTGCTGGTTACCAAATCCCTGGATGGCTTTGAGGAAATCAAACACTGGTACGCGGGTGGCGGCCGGGAGCGTTACGGTGAGGCGGTACATGATCGCGTATTGAAGGAGCTGGCCGACAACCTGGCCCGCATGCACAAGGGCCGTTGGCAGCACAGCTGCCTCTACATCAAGCACGTATTCGTGCGGGTCACCGGTGAAGGCGAGTCCGCCAGGGTCGAGCTGGCATTGATCGATCTGGAGAAATGTCGGCAGCGTTTGACCGCCCGTCGCGCAGCGGTCCATGACCTGAAGCAATTGCGCCGCCACTCGTCGTTCAGCGATACAGACTGGAAAAAACTCGTCTATTTTTATGAGACGGCGTTTGGCAGCGCTATCAAAGGCTTATAACAATGAAACTCGAAATTGCACGAGGTTTGTTTTTAGCCGGAGCCTTGGCAGTTGCTTCATTGGCGGTGGCAGCGTGGGAGCAGCCCCGTACGCAAGTCCTCAGCTCCGTGCACGGTGATGCACATTGTCCGTTGCCCCGGGTTGCCAAAGCACCCGTGGCCACTGAACCCGATCATGACTTGTTGCTGTTCATGTTCGGACTTTCTCAAGGACTGAGGCCACAAAGTTGAACAGATTGAAGCCCAAATAAAAGGCCTCGCAGATGCGAGGCCTTTTTGTGTGCGCCTACTTGTAGGAGCGAGGCTTGCCCGCGAAGGCGGTGTGCCAGTCACCAATGATGTCCACTGACACTCCGCCTTCGCGGGCAAGCCTCGCTCCTACAGAGCTCTTTTTATGTCTTATCAGGCTTGGCCAGCAACGTGTAGATACACGGCAATACGAACAAGGTGAACAGCGTCCCGATCGACATTCCCGTCGCGATCACCGTGCCGATATCGAACCGGCTGACCGCACCCGCGCCTGTGGCGATGATCAACGGCACCATGCCGAACACCATCGCCGCCGTGGTCATCAATACCGGACGCAGGCGAATGGCCGCCGCTTCCTCCACCGCTTCGCGAGGCGACAGCCCCTTCTGCTTGCGTAGCTGGTTGGCGAACTCGACGATCAGGATCCCGTGCTTGCTGATCAGCCCGATCAACGTCACCAATCCCACTTGGGTATAGATGTTCATGCTCGACCAGCCAAGGAACAACGGGATCAACGCGCCACAGATCGACAGCGGCACGGTTACCAGAATCACCAAGGGATCGCGGAAGCTTTCGAACTGGGCTGCCAGCACCAGGAAGATGATCGCCAATGCCAGGGCGAAGGTGACCCACAGCGCGCTGCCTTCCTGAACGTATTGCCGCGACGCGCCGGCGTAATCGACGGCATAACCCGCCGGCGCTTCTTCCCGAGAAATCTGCCGCACCGTGTCGATGGCTTCACCCATGCTGACCAGCGGGACCCCGGAAAGGATCGCCGAATTGAGTTGCTGGAACTGGTTCAACTGGCGCGGTCGAGCCCGGTCGGTCACGGTGATCAGGGTCGACAGCGGCAGCAATTCGCCCTTGGTGTTCTTGACGTAATAGTGGTTCAGCCACTCGGGGTTATCCCGGAAGGACCGTTCCACCTGCGCAATGACTTTGTAGCTGCGGCCTTCGACGGTGAACCGGTTGATCTCCGCTTCACCCAGCAACGTTGCGAGGGTGCCGCCCAGGTCCTGCATCGACACACCCATCTGTGCAGCCTTGGCGCGATCAATATCCACCACGACTTCGGGTTTGTCGAAGGCCAGGTCGACGTCGACGAAGGCGAACTTGCCGGATTCCATCGCTCTTTTTTTCACCCGGTCCATCACTTCCAACAACGATTCGTAGGTGTTGGCCGAGTTGATCACGAATTGAAACGGCAAGCCTTCACCGGTGCCCGGCAAGGAAGGCAGGTTGAAACCGAAGATCTGCAACCCGGGGATGCGCTCCAGTTTTGCCTGGACCACGGGCAGGATCTCCATCTGCGTCCGGTCGCGTTCGTTCCAGGGTTTGAGCAGGAAGCCGCCGATCCCTGATTGCACGCCATTGAATCCATTGATCTGGAACGAGGAGTAGTACTCGGGGAACTCCTTGAAAATCGTGATGAACTCGTCGGTGTAGGTGTTCAGGTAGTCGAGGTTGGCCGGTTGCGGGGCATTGGCCATCATGAAGATAATGCCCTGGTCTTCGTCCGGCGCCAGTTCCGACTTGGTGAACTTGAGCAGCACCGGAATCAGGCACAGCACGATCAACGCGAACACCAGCACCACCGGCCGAGTGTTGAGGGTGCCGTGAAGCACACTCTGGTAACGGCGCTTGAGGCCTTCGAAGATCACGTCCAGGCGATGGGCCAGGCCGCTGGGGTTTTCATCGTGGCGCAACAGCAGGGCGCACATCATCGGCGACAGCGTCAGGGCGACGACGCCGGAGATCACCACCGCCCCGGCCAGGGTCAGGGCGAACTCCTTGAACAGCGCCCCTGTCAGGCCGGTCAGGAAGCCGATCGGCGCATAGACCGCCGCCAGGGTGATCGTCATCGACACCACCGGCATGGCGATTTCCCTGGCTCCCTCGATGGCCGCGTCCAGCGGCGTCTTGCCTTCTTCGATGTGCCGATGAATGTTTTCCACCACCACGATGGCGTCGTCCACCACCAGCCCGATGGCCAATACCATCGCCAGCAAGGTCAGCAGGTTGATCGAGTAGCCCATCATCTGCATGAAGAACATCACACCGATCATCGACAGCGGAATGGTGACCACCGGGATCACCACCGAGCGCAGGGCGCCGAGGAACAGGAACACCACCACGATCACGATCAGCACCGCTTCGAACAGGGTTTTCACCACTTCGTCGATGGAGGCCTGAATAAATAGCGTGGCGTCGTAGGCGATTTCACCTTTCAGGTTCGGCGGCAGCTGGGCTTCCAGCTCCGGCATGATCTTGCGCACTTCCCTGATCACGTCCAGCGGGTTGGCGCCGGGCGTGGCCTTGATGCCGATGTACACCGAGGGGGTGCCGCCGAAAGAGCTGATGGTGTTGTAGTTCTCCGCACCCATTTCGACCCGCGCCACATCCCGTAGCAGCACGCGACTGTCGCCCTCGACCTTGAGCGGGATCGCGCCAAAGGCCTCGGCGGATTTGAGTTCAGTGTTGGCGTTAATGCTGGTGACTACATACTCGCCTTTCACTTCGCCGGCGGCGGAGAGGAAGTTGTACTGGCGCACGGCATTGGTCACGTCGCTGGCGCTCAGGCCGAAACCGGCGAGTTTCACCGGGTCCAGCCACAGGCGCATGGCGAACACCTGGTTGCCAAGAATCTCGGCTTCGGCCATGCCCGGCAGGGTCGCCAGTTTCGGCTGGATGACCCGTGACAGGTAATCGGTGATCTGTGGATTGCTCAGTTCGTCGCTGAAGAAGCTGATGTACATCAACGCCGAGGCATCGGCGGCTTCCTTGCTCAGCACCGGGTCTTCGGCGTCTTGGGGCAGCTGGTTCTTGACCTCGTTGGCCTTGGCCAGCAGCTCGGTGAACAAGCGGTCGCTGTTCGCGCCGATGCGCGCGTAGATCGAGATCACCGAGAAGTTCTGGCGACTGACCGACGTCATGTAGTCGATGCCTTCGGCGCTGGCCAGGCTCTGTTGCATCGGTTGGGTGATGTAACCCTGGATGGTTTCGGCGTTGGCCCCGGGGTAAGCGGTGGTCACCGTGATCAGGGCGTTTTCCATTTGTGGGTATTGGCGCAGCGGCAACTTGCTCCAGGCCTGGAAGCCCAGCAGCACAATCAACAGGCTGACCACGGTGGCGAGCACCGGGCGGCGGATGAACGGGTCGGTAAAAGCCATGGGGATTCCTTGATCAGTCAGCGCGCGGCTGACTGCTCTTCTCGGCTAGGGTCTTGTCGTCACTGATGGCAATGTGTGCGCCGTGGTCCAGTTTGATCTGGCCACCCGTGACCACTTTTTCGCCGTTCTGCACGCCTTTGGTGATCATGACCATCCCGTCGCGGCGCTCGCCGGTTTCGACGAAGCGTCGTTCGGCAATCAGAATCGGCTCGCCCTTGTCGTCTTTTTCCAGGCTGCCGTCTTCGGCCTTTTTCTGCGCCACGACGTACAGCGAGTTGCCATAAAGGGTGTAGGTGATCGCGCTTTCCGGCACCACGATGTGTGGCTGCGGATCAGGCAACATCACCTGCAGGCTGGCGAACATCCCCGGCAGCAGTTTGCCATCGGGGTTGGCCAGGGTTGCGCGCACCAGCACGTTGCGGGTGCTGCTCTCGACCTTCGGGTTGATCGCACTGATGGTCCCGGGGAAGCTCTGTGTCGGGTAGGCCGAGACGATGATCTGCACCGGCTGGCCGAGGGCGATTTTCGGCACCGATTGTTCGGGCACAAAGAAGTCGACGTAGAGGCTGCTGAGGTCTTGCAGGGTGGCGATCATCGTGCCGCTGGCCACGTAGTCGCCGACGTCTACCTGACGAATGCCGATGGTCCCGCTGAACGGGGCGAGGATGCGCTTTCTTTCCAGTGCCGCCTTGAGCTGATTGACCGTGGCCCGGCTCTTTTGCAACACCGCCGAGAGTCGGTCGAACTCGCCTTTGGAAATAGCCTGGCTGCCCACCAATTGACTGCCGCGACCGTAGTCCAGTTGCGCCAGTCCCAGGTCGGCTTGAGCGGTGGCCAGCAGGGCCGTTTCAACGGCGGTGTCGAGCTGCACGATCGGCTGACCGGCCTTGACCTTCTGCCCGGACTCGAACTGGACTTCCTTGACGGTGCCGTCGGTCTCCAGACTCAGGTCGACCCCTTGCAGCGCCGTGAGGGTGCCGACCGTTGGCAAACGGCTTTGCCACGGACGTTCGGTGGCGGTGGCCACGGCGACGCTTATCGGCGGTTTCGGCGCGGAGAAGCCTTGCACCATCGTGTAGATGGAGAAGGCTTTGTAACCGGCCAGGACCAGCACGATTAGCAGAACAACACCCAACATGATCAGCATGCGGCGGCGCAGCATATTTCCATTTCCTTGGAGAAAATCAGGTGAGACAGGCGGGAACATTACTCCCACTGTGAGGGGGATTCCAACTGTAGCAGCTGCCGAAGGCTGCGTTCGGCGGCGAAGCCGTCGTGAGATCCGACGACGCGGTGTATCAGACAAACCGCGTTGCATGGATTTACGACGGCTTCGCCGCCGAACGCAGGCTGCGCCAGCTGCTACAAAGGACTGTGTTTAGATCAAGTGAAGATGGTTGTCCCAGAGCCCCGCAGGCAACTCCAGAGGTTTTGCGACAAGGGTTGTCTGGCGGCAATCGTAGTACCGGCATCGTCCTTGGCCGGAGGTCACGACAAAACCATCGGCCACGGCGCCGACGCCGGCGCAATCGGGAAGTGGCGCATCCAGGCGTACTTCACCGCTGTCCAGGTCCCAGATAAAAAAGCGGTTGCCCCGCGGCGCGGTGAGGGCGACCAGACGCAGTTCGCTGTGCACGGCGACGCTGGCGGTGTAATGCCCCATGGCCTGCAACTGATGCTCGGGCACCGGGAACGCCACGAACGGTTGACCGGGACGCTTGATCGCCAGCAGCTCCGATGACTCGTGGGCAGCGCCCATGAACTGCTGACCGGCAACGATGGTGCCATCGCTGGCGACGCCCAAGTGCCGCACGCTGTTCATCTGCTGGGCCAGGGTTTCCTTGCTCAACAAAGTGCCATCGCGCTGCATCAACACCAGGCTCGGCTCCATCGCATTGAGGTTCATCTCGACCCGGCTTTCGGCCTCGGTGCGAATGCCGCCATTGGCCACAATCAGCGTCTCGCCATCGGGCATCCACGACACCTGATGCGGGCCGACACCGTGGGTGGAAAGCTCGTCGCTGTGCACCAGCCGCTCACCTTCGAACTTGTACACACCAAGCAGGCCACGGCCTGGATCGGAGGTGTCGTTCTCGGTGGCGTACAACCAGTCGCCGCTCTGGTGAATCACCGCGTGGCCGTAGAAGTGCCGGTTCGGCTGCGAGACCACGGTTTGCAGCAGCGTGCCGTCACGCAGATCGATCAGGTAACTCTCGGTGCCCGGACGGCGGGCGACGAACAGCGCTATCGGCAGCGTCGGGTGGTTGATGATGTCGTGGCAACGCTGGCCGACCTGGGTGGCAAACACCCGGGTGCCATCCAGCCGATAACCGACGGCGTAGTGCTTGCCGTCACCGTCGTCGCGCGCCGAGAGCAGCAGCGGGCTTTTGTCTTTTTGCTTGAACAGCGTCCAGCCGCCCAGTGTCACCGCACCCAGCAGCAAACTCCCTAACGTCAGAGCCTGGCGTCGCAGCATGGCACTTGCCCTCATCAGTCACCGTCGTTGGCGTTGAAGCCCAGTTGGATGCCCAGCGCCTTGGCCAGTTCGCCTTCGTGCAGGCGATGGACAACGTTGAGGCTGTCGTAGATCGCGTTGAGCTGCTGGCGCCCGGCATCGTCGGTGAGCATGTCGGTCAGCGAGCGCTGGTTGCTGGCGAACAGTTTCAGGGACGCTGCGTAGGCTGCGTCGATCTTGTCGGCCAAGGGTTTCTGCTCGCTCGGCAACAGACCACGCAGGCCTTTGTTGTCGACACCGACCCAAACGGTTTGCGCCGCGCTCAGGCTCGCTTGCAGGCCTTGCAGCGACGATTGGCTGCGCCAGGCATCAGCCTGGAATGGCTGTGGCGTGCCCTTGCTCTGACGGCCCATCGGCGTGCCGAGTTTTTTCTTCAAAGAGTCCAGCGCCGTCACTTGCACGCGCAACAGATCGGCGATCGCTTCGTGGGAATCGGCGTAGCGCTGGTTGGGGAATTTGCTCATCTGCGCGAGCATGCCGTCGTTGGTGTTCCAGCCCGACAGGATCTCTTCGGCCAGTTGCTTCTGGCGTTCGCCAATGGCGGTCAGCAGTGGGCAGTATTTGGCTTTCTGCGCGCTGTCGGCCATGTCGATTTTGCTGTCGAACAGGATGTATTCATAGGCCGAGAGGCCTTGCACCACAACGCTGGACTTGGTCAGGGCGGCGGCATCGATCTGCGGTTGCGCGATCACCAGTTGCTCGACCTGACGGCCGACGAGGTTCTTCTTGTCCGGCCAGAACTGCACCTGCCACGAACGGTTGCCCTCGGCTAATGGCCCGATCAGCAGTGGTTGCAACTCGGCCCAGGCTTTCTGCGCGTGCAGGAAGTCGGCGCGGGCGGTGTCCAGGGTTTCCTTTCCCTGGCAGAACGCCAGGGCGCTGACCGCCAGTTGACGGTCGGCTTCGACCCAGCGGCTGTAGGTCGGCAGGATCACTTGCTTGGCGATGGCCGCCGACGTGACCGCTTGCGGATCCTGAGGCGAACAGGCGCCCAGGGCGAGGGCGGCAAGGCTGGTGAACAACAATTTGGGACGGAACATGTCGGGCTCCCGCTGAAGGAAAACGTATTAAAGGGAATTCAAAAACGCCAGCAACGCCGCGCGCTGCTCGGCATTGAAAGACAAAACCTGTTGCTGCGCCGCCTTTGCCTCACCGCCATGCCAGAGCACGGCTTCGAGCAGGTTACGGGCGCGGCCGTCATGCAAAAACTGGGTGTGGCCATTAACCGTTTGCGTCAGGCCGATGCCCCACAACGGTGGGGTGCGCCAGTCGCGGCCGCTGGCCTGAAACTCGGTGCGGTTGTCGGCCAGGCCGTCGCCCATGTCATGCAGCAGCAGATCGCTGTAAGGGCGAATCACTTGATTGGCCAATTCAGGTTCCGCGGCGTTGGCGGCGGTGGTGTATTGAGGGGTATGACAGGCCTGGCATCCCGCCTGGAAAAACAGATTCTTGCCGGCCAGCACTTGCGGCGCGCCGACATCACGACGGGCCGGTACCGCGAGGTTACGGCTATAGAACAGCACCAGGCGCAGAATGTTGTCGCTGACTTCCGGTTCGCCATCCGGGCCATTGCCATTGGGCGCCTGCTTGCAAGCGGTTTGCGCGTCGGTGCAGTCATCGGTGGGTTTCAGGCTGGTCGTGAGGCCCATATCACCAGAAAACGCGTGAACGTTTTGTTGATTGAGGTTCGGTTGCCCGGCCTTCCAGCCAAATCGCCCGAGGACGGTTTTCTGCTGTTCGTCGTCCCAGACCCGGTTCGGCCGTCCGGCGATGCCGTTTTTCTCCCGTGCCTGGGCCTCGGCGTTGGCCAGGATGGCCTCGTCGGGGATCGCTTCAAGCAAGCCCAGGCCAATCATCGGCGGTGCGATGCGCGCCGAGAAACGCGTGTCGGGGTGCATCGGGCCGTAGCCGAGTTGGGTGATTTGCAAGGTCGGCTTACGCAACTCGATTTCGCTGCCGTCCTTGAAACGCACCGGGACTGGCGTGTAATCGACGCGCACCTTGCCTTCCGGAACGACGCCGGGCACCGACATGTCCTGGAACTGGCCGCCGTAGACTGGCTCTGGCACCACGCCCAGTTGTTCGATGACCTTGGCGTAGGCCGGCGCATCGGGAATCGACAGACGCACCAGCATCGACACTGCGTTCTGCGCATCGGGCATGGGCGGGTGACCGCGCCCGTCCTTGATGTGGCAATTCTGGCAGGCGTTGGTATTGAACAACGGGCCAAGGCCATCGCGGGCGGTGGTGGTCGACGGCGCAATCACCCAAGGGTTGCGAAAGAAACTGTTGCCGACGCTGAAATCGACGCGCCGTGACGGCGGCAAGTTGGCGGACGGCAGGGAAAATGAGTTCTGATCGGTCTTGCGCACAGTCGCATTGCCGCCGGAGCGGGCTTCACCGGGTTCGGCCTGGGTGAAACGCGGGGCGTCATCGCAGGCACTCAGGCCCAAGGCCAGCAACAGTGCAGACAAGCGAAGAGGCAGCGAAGGCATCGGACATCCTGCAAGACGAGCAAAACAAGGGCGCAAAGTCTAACAGGGCAGGGGAGTTTGAATAAGAGGAATTATCGTTTGGTTGATGTGGGGCAACTGATCGTTCCCACGCTCTGCGTGGGAATGCCTCAACGGACGCTCCGCGTTCGGCTCTGGATAGGACGCGGAGCGTCCCGGGCTGCATTCCCACGCAGAGCGTGGGAACGATCGGCGCGGGGGCATGAAAAAGACGACCCGAAGGTCGCCTTTTTCACTCAGCCAGCGTTGATCAGAACTCGTGATCAGCGTTGTCCGGGTTCAGGTCGCTGATGCCCAGTTTGCCGGCGGCCGCTTCGATCGAACCGGTCTGCTTGACCAGCGAGGCGATGGCGTCGCGCACGATCTGGTTGCCAGCAGTGTTGCCCGCGGCGATCAGTTGGTCGTAGTGCTCACCCTTGTTGGCGTGATCGACAATGACCTGCATCTTGGCTTCGGTCGCAGCCAGGTCGGCTTTCAGCGCGGTGTCGGCTGCCGGGTCGGCTTTGGCCACCAGCGACGACAGGCTCGCACCGGTCATTTTGCTGCCGTCTACGCGGGTGTATTCGCCCAGGTACACGTTACGCACGCCTTTGGCATCGTAGAACTGCGAGTTGTGGGTGTTGTCGCTGAAGCAGTCGTGTTCGTCTTCCGGGGAATTGGCTTCCAGGGAGACCTTCATGCGCTCGCCCGCCAGTTCGCCCAAGGACAGGCTGCCCATGCCGAACAGCATTTTGCGCAGGCCGGTTTCAGCCGGTTCCGCTTCCAGAGTGGCGCGGTAGTTGTCAGCCACGTTCGGCTTCCAGTTACCGACCATTTCTTGCAGGTCGTTGACCAGCAATTGAGTCACGGATTTCAGGTAAGCGCGACGACGATCATTGTGACCGCCGGTAGCGCCTTTGCCTTCCAGGTAATCGGTAGCTGGACGGTTGCCGGCGCCAGGGCCGGTGCCGTTCAGGTCTTGGCCCCAGAGCAGGAATTCGATGGCGTGGTAGCCGGTCGCGACGTTAGCCTCGGAACCGCCCAGCTCGTTCAGGCTGGCGAGTTTTTCCGGGGTGATGTCTTTCACGTCGATCTTGTCTTCGCCGACCTGAACCTGGGTGTTGGCGATGATGTTGGCGGTGGCGCCCGGGTTACCCAGTGCGTGCTCGTAGGATTTGTCGACGTAGTCGATCAGGCCTTCGTCCAGTGGCCAGGCGTTCACCTGACCTTCCCAGTCGTCGATGATGGTGTTGCCGAAGCGGAACACTTCGCTCTGCAGGTAAGGCACGCGGGCCGCGACCCAGGCAGCCTTGGCGGCTTTCAGGGTGTCGGCGTTTGGCTTGGCCAGGAACGCGTCGATGGAAGTTTGCAGGGTTTTCGCGGTGGATTCGGCATCGCTGTAAACGGCGAAGACGATGTCGGCGTAATGCGCGACCACAGCCTTGGCGGCGGCTTCATCGACTTTACCAGTAGCAGCAGGCGCAGCCGGGGCAGCGGTGCTGGCGGCCGGGGTCGGCGCTTGTGGAGCGGCAGCCTTGTCTTTGCCTTCGCCGCAACCGGCGAGGGAAATAGCGATGGCCAGCAGACTGGCGGTAGCCAGAGGCATACGAATCATGGCGAACATCCTGCTTCGGTGATTGATGGACGCGCGAGGGGCGCGCAAAACTGCGACATAATGCAAATCTTTCGCATTATGTGTAAAGGCTTGTGCTTGTAAATATTTCTTATTCAGGCGGGAGTTGTGTTGAAGATCAAGAGATCGCAGCCTCGTTTCACTCGACAGCTCCTACTGTAGGAGCTGTCGAGTGAAACGAGGCTGCGATCTTTGATCTTCTACAAAATAACTGCATTACTGCGCTGGGCTTGCTTGAGATAAGCGCTCAATTCCCGGGCCGGCAGCGGTTTGCTGTAGTGATAGCCCTGACCTTCGTGGCAGCCTTCGGAGATGATGTAGGCCTCTTGCTCGGCGGTTTCCACGCCTTCGGCAATCACCTGCATGCCCAGGCTCTTGCCCAACTGAATGATGGCCCGAACGATGGTCGCATCATCGTCGTCATCGAGCAGGTCCTGAACGAAGCTCTTGTCGATCTTGATCTTGTCCAGCGGCAGGCTTTTCAGATAACTCAGTGATGAATAACCGGTGCCGAAGTCGTCGATGGCGATCAGCGCGCCGGAGCGACGCAGGCTCAGCAGATGCTGGGCGGCGGTGCTGATGTCTTCCATCAGGCCGGTTTCGGTGACTTCCAGCTCCAGGCTGCGCGGAGGCAGGCGATACATCTGCAGCAGGTTATTGACCACCCGCGGCAACTCGGCGTGGTGCAACTGCACGGTGGAGAGGTTCACCGCCATGCGCAGGTCGAAACCCTGATCGTGCCATTCGCGCAATTGTTTGCAGGCCTGATCCAGCACCCATTCGCCGATGGCGATGATGGTGCCGTTCTGCTCGGCCAGCGGGATAAACAGGTCCGGCGGCACCAGCCCATGTTCGGGATGTTGCCAACGAATCAACGCCTCGACACCCACCACGCGATGATCGCGATAGCTGATCTGCGGCTGGTAGACGAGGTAGAACTGGTCGCGGATCAAGGCATCGCGCAGGTCTTTTTCCAACTCGCGGCGTCGGCGCATTTCCGTATCGACGCTGGCGATATAGAACTGATAGCGGTTGCGTGAGCGAGTCTTGGCCAGGGTCATGGTCTGCTCGGCTTTTTGCAGCAACTTTTCGGTGCTGTCACCGTCCTCGGGGAATAGGGTGATGCCGATGGTGGCGCGCAGGCGAATTTCCTGATGATCGAGGGCGAACGCCGCTTCCAGGTCATCGAGAATGCTTTGGGCCAGTTCGGCCGCTTCATAAGGTTGTTCGATGTCGGCCTGGACCAATGCGAACTGGTCGCCACCCAAACGGGCGAGGGCGCCGAGGCGCCCGCTATGAGCCCGCAGGCGATCGGCCAGGGCCAGCAGCAACTGGTCGCCGGTCTGATAGCTGAACTGTTCATTGATGCCTTTGAAATCATCGAGCCCGACACACAGCACCGCGACCCGACGCTGCAACTTACCGGCGTCGACGAGGATTTTGTCCAGTTGTTGCTGCAATTGCTGGCGGTTCGGCAAGCCGGTGAGGAAGTCGTACTGGGCCATGCGCAGCAGGCTGTTTTCCGCTTCGTGACGCAGATGAGTGTTGCGCTCGATGGATTCGAGCAACTGGTTGGCGGTATTGATCCACACGCCCAACTCGTTTTTTTCATGCCCCTTGAGCTGCGGAATCTTGTGGGCGCTGGGCCGGTCCGGGTTGATTTCGGTCAAGTGTTTGATAATTCGCGACAGCGGTTTGGTCAGCAGCCAGTGATAGACCAGATACAGCACCAAAGCCATGGCCAGGGCGCGCAATACGCCAGAGATGAAGATGATCACCGAGCTGACAATGAAGCCCTTGCCGTAGGTGGCGGTGTCGAGGGTAATGCTCAGGTCGCCGTAGTACTCGCTATAGGGGCCACGGCCCACCAGTTGGGTGACGAAGGTGCGTTCCTTGCCGAGGATCAGGTCGGTCAGCCAGCGGCTGTTGGAATGCTGCAGCTCGCGGGTTTTTTGCGCGAGCATGGCTTCGTGGGGGTGGCCAATGGAGGCCATGCGCACAGCATCGTCCTGAAACAGGCCTTCGATCACCTGCATGCCCATTTCCCGGTCCAGGCTATAGACAGCCTGGGTAGAAGGGTCGCGGAACATATCGAGGATGCGCTGGGCATCGCTGGCCACGGCCTGACGTGTTTTATAGGCATCGAAAACGATCTGCGCGCAGCTCAAGACCACGCCGACGATCAATGCCGACAGGAGCACGACCCGGAGCAACTTCACCGACAAGCTGTTCTTGAGTTCCAGCTTCAAAGGGTTATTCCTTGTTCCGTGCGGGTAGCGTCAAGTTGCCATGAGTATTGGCAATCCCATGATGTCAGTCAAAGGGACAATCCAACCCAGGGGATTTTGCCGGTAGCTTGGCCGATATGCTGTTGTTTTGAGTATTTGCCCTATTAGTACTGTGTCGGTTGTTGGGGCCCTCAACTTGAGGGGAACGGGACAATTTTCCTGTGATTGATGTTAGACGGCTGTGATGTGGGGGCAAGAGGACGAATGCCACTCGCGTTGTGGGAATATTCCCTCCGTAGCTCAGATACACCGCAATACTGTGGGAGCGGGCTTGCCCGCGATGTCGGCGGCACATCCAACATCCCTGAGCCTGACACACCGCTATCGCGGGCAAGCCCGCTCCCACAGGATTTGTGTCGTACACAGATTTTTGTATATGACCTCTCCCCCCTGTAGGAGCGAGGCTTGCCCGCGAAGGCGGCTGTAGGGATGTACCCATTTCCCCAGCCCATAAAAAAACCCGGCAAAAGCCGGGTTTTTTTATGGGCTGGCGCGAAGCTTAAGCGGTGAAGGTTTTGCCTTCGAACTGCTCAGCCACGAACTTCCAGTTGACCAGGTTCCAGAACGCTTCGACGTACTTCGGACGAAGGTTGCGGTAGTCGATGTAGTAAGCGTGTTCCCACACGTCGCAGGTCAGCAGCGGGGTGTCGCCGCTGGTCAGCGGGTTGCCGGCGCCGATGGTGCTGGCCAGGGCCAGGGAACCGTCAGCCTTTTTCACCAGCCAGCCCCAACCGGAACCGAAGGTGCCGATGGAGGTTTTGCTGAACTCTTCCTTGAACTTGTCGAACGAACCGAAAGCTGTGTTGATGGCATCAGCCAGCGCGCCGGTTGGTTGACCGCCGGCGTTTGGCGCCAGGCAGTTCCAGTAGAAAGTGTGGTTCCAGACCTGAGCGGCGTTGTTGAATATACCGCCCGAGGAAGTCTTGACGATTTCTTCCAGGGTCTTGCCTTCGAACTCGGTGCCTGGCACCAGGTTGTTCAGGTTCACGACATAGGTGTTGTGGTGCTTGTCGTGGTGGTACTGCAGAGTTTCCTCTGAAATGTGCGGCTGCAGGGCATCGTGTGCGTAAGGCAGCGGCGGCAATTCGAAAGCCATGATGATTCTCCTAATCAGGTCAGTTGCGGTGAGCGCAAGGCCGATCACGGGCGGCCAGACATGCGCCGGGGAGTTTGTACTCTTTGCGGCGCAGGGATCGGATCATAGCACCGGGGGTGCGGCATAACCACGCAACAACTGTGTGGAATAGAGGTTCCAGAGCCTTTTGGAATAAATCATCCGGCGCTGATTAACTGGAACGCTACAGTGAACATCATGGCGGCGACCAACAGGTCGAGAATTCGCCAGGTACTTGGCCGTGCCAGCCACGGCGCCAGCCATGCCGCGCCAAGGGCTAAAGTGAAAAACCACAGCAATGATGCACTGGCCGCGCCCACCACATACGCACCGGGCTCGGTTTGTTGTGCGCCGAGGGAGCCGATCAGCAGCACGGTGTCCAGATACACATGCGGATTGAGCAGCGTCACCGCCAACGCACTGAGCAATACCGCCCGCAACGAGCGTACCGTCTGATTTTCGCCCTGTTGCAGGCTTTGCTTCGAACAGGCCCGACGCAACGCCAGGCTGCCGTACCACAGCAGAAACGCTGCGCCACCCCAACGGGCGATGGCCAGCAGGGTCGGGTTTTGCGCCAGCACCGTCGCCAGGCCGAACACCCCGGCGGCCACCAGCAACGCATCGCAGGTGACGCAGAGCGCCGCCACCGGCAGGTGATGCTCACGCCGAAGGCTCTGCGCCAACACAAACGCATTCTGGGTGCCGATCGCCATGATCAGCCCCGCGGCCACCAACAGACCGTTCACATAGCTTTGCCACATACGTTTACTCCGCGTTGGATGCCAGATCCCGCAGTACCTGCAGGGCGCGTTCGGCATCGGCCTGGCCGACGAACAAATGGTCGTGGTAATAGCCGGCAATCACGTTGCAACTGATGCCGGCCTGGCCCAACGCCGTGGCGAACGCGGCGGTCAGGCCGACGGCTTCGAGGGCCGAGTGCACGTTCAAGGTGATCCAGGCGGCGACGTAGTCGAAGCTGAAACCGGCCTTCTCAGCGTGGGAACGTTGCAGAATCACCGTCAGGCCTTCCCGTTCGCGAAAACTGCCGACAATCTCAAGACCCGCGGGCAGCTTGCCGTCGCCCAACGTGCAGAACACGTATTCGCCGTCGTTGAGTTGCGGGCTCATGCTGCGCAGCAGGGTTGCCAATGACGTTTCGCCAGCCATGTCGGTGATCCTTGTTCAAGAGTTCTTGCTGGCCATTCTCCGGTTGAAGGCTGTATAAGAAAAACCAATAGTACTGATCGCTCATTAGGAAAACTGATGTTCGACTACAAATTACTTTCCGCGCTCGCCGCCGTAATCGAGCAGGCCGGATTCGAGCGCGCCGCGCAGGTGTTGGGTTTGTCACAATCGGCCATCTCCCAACGGATCAAACTGCTGGAGGCCCGGGTCGGCCAACCGGTGCTGGTGCGGGTCACACCCCCGGCGCCGACGGAGATTGGCCGGCGATTGCTCAACCATGTGCAGCAGGTGCGATTGCTTGAGCGGGATCTACAAACGTTGGTCCCGGCGCTGGACGAAGAAGGCCTGCCGGAACGCCTGCGTATCGCTCTGAATGCCGACAGCCTTGCCACGTGGTGGGCCGAGGCGGTGGGGGATTTTTGCGCGGAACAACATCTGTTGCTCGACTTGGTGGTGGAAGACCAGACCGTCGGCCTCAAACGCATGCGCGCAGGCGAAGTGGCGGGGTGTGTCTGCGCCAGTGAACGGCCAGTGGCTGGTGCGCGCAGCGTTCTGTTGGGGGCGATGCGCTACCGTGCGATGGCGAGCCCGGCGTTCATTGCCCGGCATTTTCCCGAAGGTGTGCGCGCCGATCAGTTAGCGAAAACTCCGGCCCTGGTGTTTGGCCCGGATGATTTCCTACAGCATCGCTATCTCGCTTCCCTCGGTGTTGACGGCGGTTTCGAATACCATTTATGCCCATCATCCGAAGGGTTTCTTCGCCTCACGGAAGCAGGGCTTGGCTGGGGCCTGGTGCCTGAATTGCAGGTGCGCGAGCAACTTGAGCGCGGCATCCTGCAGGAGCTTTTGCCAGATAAGCCCATCGATGTGCCGCTCTACTGGCATCATTGGCGCAATGGCGGTCAGCTATTGGGGTTACTCACCGATCAATTGGTGCACTCGTCGAAGCAATGGCTGGTGCCGTTGGCCTGACGGGCAACGTCAAGACCTCACGTCCTACACAATATGCAAAGCGCAAAACGCAAAACGAAATATTCGGAGCAATTCATGAAGATTCTGGTCACCGGCGCAAGCGGCTTCATTGGCGGACGCTTTGCGCGTTTTGCCCTGGAGCAGGGGCTGGATGTGCGGGTCAACGGTCGCCGGGCCGAGAGCGTCGAGCATCTGGTGCGCCGTGGCGCCGAGTTCATTCAGGGCGACTTGAGCGACCCGCAACTGGCGCGCGACCTGTGTTCAGACGTCGAAGCCGTGGTCCATTGCGCCGGTGCAGTGGGTTTGTGGGGGCGGTATCAGGACTTTCATCAAGGCAACGTCGAGGTCACCGAGAATGTGGTCGAGGCCTGTCTGAAACAGCGGGTTCGGCGCCTGGTGCACTTGTCGTCGCCGTCGATCTACTTCGATGGTCGTGATCATCTGGGATTGACCGAAGAACAGGTGCCCAAGCGCTTCCAACATCCCTACGCCGCGACCAAATACCAGGCCGAGCAAAAAGTCTTCGGAGCGCAGGAATTCGGCCTTGAAACCCTGGCCCTGCGCCCGCGTTTCGTGACGGGTGCCGGCGATATGAGCATTTTCCCCAGACTACTGAAGATGCAGCGCAAAGGGCGGTTGGCGATTATCGGCAATGGCCTGAACAAGGTCGATTTCACCAGCGTGCAAAACCTCAATGAAGCGTTGCTCAGCAGCTTGCTGGCCAGCGGTTCGGCCTTGGGCAAGGCCTACAACATCAGCAACGGCGCGCCGGTTCCGTTGTGGGATGTGGTCAATTACGTGATGCGCCAAATGGATGTCCCACAGGTTACCCGCTACCGTTCCTACGGTTTGGCCTACAGCCTTGCTGCACTCAACGAGGGCGTGTGCAAGCTGTGGCCCGGTCGTCCCGAGCCGACGCTATCGCGGCTGGGCATGCAGGTCATGAACAAAAACTTCACCCTGGACATCAGTCGCGCGCGGCATTATCTGGACTACGATCCGAAAGTCAGCCTCTGGACCGCTCTCGATGAATTCTGCGGCTGGTGGAAGGCTCAGGACATTCGCTGATACACAAGGGCGGCCCTGACTGAACCGAGTTCGGGGTTCAGGGTCAACCGGTGCGGCTGCGGGGGTTATACTTCGCCGCATCAAGCCATCACCGCGTTTTACAAAGGTTGACCCTAATGCCCATGCGTAACGATGCCAACGACGACTTCGACGATGTCCCGAGCCTGCGCGCCAATAGTCTCGATGACGATGATTTTCCGGCCACCGCTCGCACTTCCGTGCATTCGCGCACCACGCCGGTAGTCAAGGTCAAAGGCCCGAGCACCGGCCCTCTGTGGGCATTGGTAGGCGCGTTGTTCTTTGCCTTCGCCGGCCTTGCCTGGTGGAGTTTTCAGCAGATCTCGCTGATGGAACAGCAACTGGTGGCGACCCAGGAAAGTTTCGCGCGCATCAGTGAGGAAGCGGCGGGGCGCTTGCAGGACATTTCCGGCAAGGTCGTGGCCAGCCAGTCCAACGTCAGCACTGGCAGTGAAGCGTTGAAGCTGCAAATCAAACAGTTGGAAGGCAAACTCCAGGAGCAGAGCAAACAGCTGGAAAGCAAGCTTCAGGACCAGAGCAAACAGCAGCAAGGCGTACTCGGCCAGACCTCCGAACTGGACAAGCGCCTGGCGCAAATCACCGCGCAAGCCACCGAACAACAGACCGCCAATGCTCAGTTGCAGGCTCAGGTCAAAGCCTTGAGCGGCGAACTGGCCGCGTTGAAGAACGCGCAGGACGATACCAGCCAATTCGACGCCCAACTCAAAAGCCTGGGCGCTGACATTGTGGCGCTGAAGAAACAAGGCAACCCAAGCGCCGCCGTCGAGCGCCTGGAGCAAGACATGATTGTGCTCAAAAGCCAACAGGACAACCGCCCGGCCGCCACACCAGGTGGCACCAACACCGCCGAGTTCGACGCCTTCCGCAGCCAGGTCACCCGCAACATCAACACCCTGCAGGCGCAGATTCAGAATCTGCAACAGCAACTGCGCACCCGGCCTTAATAGCCCGATGCAGTGATGGGGGCCTATTGATCGTTCCCACGCTCTGCGTGGGAATGCCTCAAGGGACGCTCCGCGTTCCAATGGGACGCAGAGCGTCCGGGGCTGCATTCCCACGCAGAGCGTGGGAACGATCGGTCCTAGGGGTTAGCGAACCGAATCCTCCCGCCCTCGCAACACCCTGTTCGGCATGGCTATCGCCGCCGCCAGGCCCAGCAGCGACACCGCCGCGCTGACTATCAATAAATGCCGGAAGGTCAGCAGCAGCTCAGCGCGCAAGGCGTTTTGCGCATCACCCGGCGCGGCGTTCAAACCATCGAGCAAGACATTCCCCGAATGGCCGTCGGCAATCAGCGACGAGCCGGCCAGGTGAGCGAAACTCGAATCCTGCAGCAACGCCAGCAACAGCGCCGACATCAATGCCACGCCCACTGCACCGCCCAGAGAGCGGAACAGATTGGTGGTGCTGGTGGCGACGCCAATGTCCCGTTGTTCCACCGAGTTTTGCGTGCCCACCAACGATGTCGGGAACTGCATGCCGCTGGCGATGCCGCTGAGCAACATGAACAGGCTACTCAGCACAAATGCCTGAGGCGCACTGAACGCCATGCCGAGAATCGAGAACGGCATGAGCAGGGCGCCGGTCAGGATCATCGGTTTGTAACGACCGGTCACCGAGGTCTGGCGCCCGGCGAAGTACGCGCCTATAGGCAAACCCATGGCCAGCGGCAACAGATGCAGCGCGGCGCTATCGGCCCCGGAGCCGGTGACGCTCTGGAAACGCAATGGCATCAGCACGATCAAGGAGATCGCCTGGAAACTGGTGAAGAAAATCGTGCACCAGCACAGAATCGCACTGCGGTTGGCGAACAAGTGCATCGGCAGCAACGGTTCCCGCGCCCGTCGTTCATGCCAGACGAACAGAGCCAGCACCACCACCGCACAACCGAGCAAACCCGACACTTCGGCGCTGCGCCACGAATAGCCCTGGCCGACCTGAGTAATACCCAGCAACAACGCCGTCAGGCCGATGATCATCAGCAACGTGCCGAAGTAGTCAATGATCGGTTTGCGCTGCGGCACTGGCAGCCCCACCAGCGTGCGGTGAGCCACCAGCCAGGCACCCAGGCCCAATGGAAGGTTGATCAGAAACACCCAGCGCCAAGACAGGTATTCGGTCATGTAGCCACCGAGAACCGGGCCGGCCACGCTGGCCACCGCGTACATGCTGCTGAAGTAACCCTGATAGCGACCGCGTTCGCGGGGCGGAACAATGTCGCCGATGATCGCCTGGCTCACCGAAATCATTCCGCCGGCGCCGATGCCCTGAAGAATCCGCGCCAGCACCAGTTGCTCCATGCTCTGCGCCATGCCGCAGAACAATGACGCGAGGGTGAACACTCCCATGCCGAACAGCATCAACTTGCGGCGGCCATACAGATCGCCGAGTTTGCCGTAGATCGGCACCGCCACGGTCATCGCCACCATGTACCCGGAAATCACCCAGGCCAGCAGGCTGACATCCTTGAACTGCGCGGAAATGGCCGGCATCGACACGGCGACGATGGTCTGATCCAGCGCGCCCAGAAAAATCGCCAGCATCAGGGCGATCAGCACGCTGCGAATGGCCGGCTTGGGCGTTTCAGGCTGGTTGAGATTGGTCACGGGTATAACCTGCGGGCAGTAATGGACCCGCAGCGGGCAAGGCGAGCGGAGTGCTCGCCAGTTTAAGTCGGTAGCAGGCTATTCGATAGCCTCATAAGGAAGACCGACGTAATTTTCTGCGATGGTTTTTCGGCCGGCCTCGGAGTCCACGAAATAGGCCAGTTCCGATTCGCTGATGCGCTGGCTGAACGCGTCGTGCTCGTCGAAGCGATGCAACATCGAGGTCATCCACCAGGAAAACCGCTCGGCTTTCCACACCCGCCGCAAGCAGACCTCGGAATACCTCTCCAGCAAATCCATACGCCCTTCGCGGTAAACCTTCAGCAGAATGTTGAACAACGTACTGACGTCACTGGCGGCCAGGTTCAGGCCTTTGGCGCCGGTGGGCGGAACGATGTGCGCGGCGTCGCCGACAAGGAACATCCGCCCGTACTGCATCGGCTCGACGACGAAACTGCGCAGCGGCGCGATGCTTTTTTCGATCGACGGGCCAGTCACCAGAGAGGCGGCGAGGGCGGTCGGCAGACGGGATTTGAGCTCATCCCAGAAGCGCTGATCGGACCAGTCTTCGACGTTGTCCTGTGCCGGAACCTGGAGGTAGTAACGGGTACGTGTCGGCGAACGCATGCTGCACAGCGCAAACCCCCGTTCATGCCGCGCGTAGACCAACTCCTCATGCACCGGCGGCGTGTCGGCGAGAATCCCCAGCCAGCCGAACGGGTAAACCCGCTCGAACACTTTCAGGCAGTCCACAGGAATCGACTGCCGCGCTACGCCATGGAAACCGTCGCAGCCGGCGATGTAGTCACAATCGAGTCGATACGTTTCGCCGTCCTTGTCGAAGGTGACGAAGGGTTCGGCGGTTTTCCTGCCATGGGGGACGACATTGCGGGCTTCATAAATCGTCTGTGCTCCAGCGTCCCGACGGGCGGCCATCAGGTCGCGGGTGACCTCGGTCTGGCCGTAAATCATCACGGTTTTGCCGCCCGTCAGCGCCTGCAAATCGATGTGTACCCGGCGCCCGTCGAGGGCCAGTTCGAAGCCTGCATGGACCAGCCCTTCGGCGTCCAGGCGCTGACCCACCCCGGCCTGACGCAACAGCTCTACCATGCCTTGTTCGAGGACACCGGCGCGGATGCGTCCGAGCACATAATGCGGGGTCTGGCGTTCGAGGATCAGGGTGTCGATGCCGGCGTTATGCAGCAATTGGCCGAGTAGCAAACCAGAGGGGCCGGCACCGATGATCGCAACTTGGGTTTTCAGTGTTTTCATTGTTTTTATGACTCGCAAGCTTCACGCAACCAAGGCCGGTGAATGATTTTTATGGATCGAGTACTTGCATTTTTCACTTGCGAGTCTGTCAATTGAAGGGGAAAACTGAGCCGATACCTGTACATTCTGCCAATCGGTGCGATTATCGCCCCGTTACCCTTGAGGCCTGGATTGAAGTGATGAACAAGCCTGACCTGCCATCGATTCCGGTGTTCAAACTCTACGGTGAAAACCTGGACTGGCCGACCCCTGACTTATTGCACTGTGAAACCATTTCCAAACGCAGCCGCGAACATCAATGGGAAATCAAACCCCACCGCCACGCCGATTTGTGTCAGTTACTCTTCGTTTTCAAAGGTCAGGCAGAGCTTGAAATCGAAGGCAAACGCTCACAATTGACTGAGCCCGCAATCCTGATTCTGCCGCCGTTATCGGTGCATGGTTATCGGTTTTCCGAGGACGTCGAAGGGTTCGTCGTCACGCTGGCCGCGCCGCTGATCGCCCATCTGCAAGCACAACTAGGAAATTCGGTGAACGCTCTGACACAGGCCGAAAGCTACCCTGCGGGCAAGGACAGCGAGTACCTCAACAGCCTGTTTTCAGCGCTGCAAAGCGAATACACCGGCCATCAACCGGCGCGCGAAATGCTCATGCATTCGCTGGTCAGCGTGATTATGGTGTGGATCAGCCGTCAGGTGATTCAGCGCCAAACCGCCACTCAGCGTCCGCAACGGGCTCGGGAATACCTCAACGGCTTTATTCAGCTGGTGGAAGAAACCTATCGCCAGCACGTCAAGGTCGAGGACCTGGCTCATCGGCTGGGGATTTCCGTGTCTCACCTCAACGGCACGTGCCGCGAGCTGGCGGGGCAACCGGCGTTGCAGATCATGCACGAGCGTCAATTGCTGGAGGCCAAGCGCTTGCTGACCTACACCAGCATGACCATTTATGAAATGTCCGACGTGTTGGGGTTTTCCGATCCGACCAACTTCACACGCCTGTTCAGGCGTCGAGTGGGTATTTCGCCCAAGGCTTTTCGCGACCGTTTGAAAGCCGATCAGGATCCTGCCGATCAGGACAACGAAGCCTGAACCCCTTCGTCATCGGAGGGCGTTGAGGGTCGCGTTGTGGGGAATGCAGCGTTCGAAGTTGCAGCTCGCGTATTCACGGGGCACTTGTCGCAACTGCTCGACACGCCAGGCGGCTGTGCCATACAGCGCCAGCGTCGCCGTGCAAGTGATGAAAATGGCGAGGTATCTTTTTGTTTTGATGTTCATGGCGCTGACCTCTGAACGAATACCTTTCGGTACTGCTTTGAGCATAGGTCAGCGCGGGCGAGTTGCCAGCAAGTCCGGTTTTGTATGTAACCCGGTATTCAGAACGATGATGTCCCCTGTGGGAGCTGGCTTGCCAGCGATAGCGGATTGTCAGTCGGCATCATTGTTGAATGTGACGACGCCATCGCAGGCAAGCCAGCTCCCACAGGGGAAGTGTTTACAGACCGACATCCCACTCCGGCTCTTCCGGAAACCTCAATACCAAAAAATCCAGCATGCTGCGCAACGCCGCCGGCATGTGCTTGCGCGAGGCATACACCGCATAGATGTTCATCTGCCGAGGTTCGGCCTGGGGCAGCAGGCGGATCAGTTCGCCGCTGTGGATATGCACACCCGCCTGATAGCTGGGCAGCATCGCCACGCCGGCGCCGGCCATCGTCGCGCGCAACAGCGTGCTGGCTTCGTTGGCGCTGATGGTGCCCTGCACCGGCACCGAAACAGGCTCGCCATCCTGCTCGAAATGCCAGAGGCTTTTGCCGAAGTAAGAGTGGGTCAGGCAGTTGTGCAGGCTCAGGTCCTCGACCCGTTGCGGTGTCGGGTGTTCGCGCAGGTAAGCGGGGGAGGCGCAGATCACTGAGCGGCAGACCGTCAGCCGTCGGGCGATCAGGTTCGGGTCCAGGTCGTTGCTGGTGCGGATGGCCAGGTCGATGCGTTCATCCACCAGGTTCACCGTGCGGTCGAGCATTTGCAGGTCGATGCTGACGCCGGGGTAACGTTTGACGTAAGCGGCCATGGCGTCCGCCAGTTGCGCCTGGCCGAACGAGGTGCTGACGCTGATCCGCAGCAGGCCACGCGGTGCGTCGTCCGGTTCGCTGACGGCGGCCTGCATGTCGGTGGACAAATCGAGCATCTGCCGACAACGAGGCAGAATTTCCGTCCCGGCGGCGGTCAGGCTCAATTTGCGCGTGGTGCGGTGCATCAGGCGCGCGCCGACCCAATCTTCCAACTCCGCCAGATAGCGTGAAACCACCGGCCGTGACAGGTCCAGGTGATCGGCGGCGGCCGATTGGCTGCCTAGGTCCACCACCGTGACGAACACCCGCATTGCTTGTAGACGATCCATGATTTGCCCGCTTTCAGAAACAAACTATGTTCAAGCATCGCATTTTTTGTATCGAACCAGGCAACTAAGCTCTGTCCCATCGCCAAACACGGCATTCGGACAACGGAGCAACAGATGATCGGCTTCACTTCACTCAAACGCATTCTTCTGGCAACCGCCACGCTCGGCTTCGCAGCCCATGCCGCTGCAGCGCCCACCCTGACGCTGGACGTCTACAACCCTGGCACCAACGCACTCTTCCCTGTGACCTCGGTGCTGGTCAGCGGCGAGAAGGAAGCGATTCTGGTGGACGCGCAATTCGGCAAAGCCCAGGCCGAACAGGTGGTGGAAAAAATCCGCGCCAGCGGCAAGCAACTGACCACCATCTACATCAGCCACGGTGACCCGGATTACTACTTTGGCCTCGACACCGTCACCCAGGCGTTCCCGAAAGCCAAAGTGCTGGCCTCGCAACCGACGGTTGATCACATCAAAAAAACCGTCGACGGCAAACTGGCATTCTGGGGCCCGAAAATGGGTGCCGACGTGCCGAACAAAACCATCGTGCCGAAGGTGCTCAAGGGCGACAGCCTGATGCTGGAAGGGCAGAAATTGCAGGTGATCGGCCTGGACGGCAAGCAGCCGGATCGCAGCTTTGTGTGGATCCCGTCGATCAAGGCGGTGGTCGGTGGCGTGGTGGTCGCGGAAAACATTCACGTGTGGATGGCCGACACCCAGACCCCGCAGTCCCATGCCGATTGGCTGACGACGCTGCAGGCGATTGGAGCGCTGAAGCCGAACACCATCATGCCGGGTCACTACCTCGGTGAGAGCGCGCGTTCGCTGGCGGCGGTGCAGTTCACCACCGATTACATCAAGGCTTTCGACGAAGAAACCGCCAAGGCGAAAGACGCTGCCGAACTGATCGGCGCAATGAAAAAACGCTACCCGACCCTGGGCGAAGAAAGCTCGCTTGAGCTGAGCGCCAAAGTCGCCAAGGGCGAGATGAAGTGGTGATCCGCTGAGATTTTTTGGCGAGGGGGACGACGCAGAACCTGTAGGAGCGAGGCTTGCCCGCGAAGAATGCACCGCGGTTTTTCAGGTATTACGCGTCATCGTTCTTCGCGGGCA
>NZ_JAMYDU010000028.1 GCF_024138395.1 Pseudomonas mandelii | reverse complement strand
TCTTAAGGACGCCTTCGCCGGCAAGCCTGGCTCCTACAGAAAAGCGGCTTACTCGCTTAACTGACTGGCATTAGGGCTGGCCCGCGATACCGGCGGCAGACCGACATTGATGTGACAGACATACCGCCATCGCGGGCAAGCCCGCTCCCACAGGGATCTGCGGTGCAGGTTAAATTGCGCTCATATGAAAAAGCCCCCGCAACCATAAGGCTGCGGGGGCTTTTTGTGAGCGCGGCTCAGATCACTCCTGAGCCGCCGTCTCCTTCGCTTGACGCTTCTCGATCACACCCACCAACCGCTGAGCCAGCGCCGGATAGTTCTCGTCGAAGTGATGGCCGCCAGGCAGTTTCATCGCTTCGCCCACCGCAGTCTTGTCGGTACACCCGCTCTCGTCTACTTCTTCTTCACCGTAGATGCACACCACTTTTTCCGGTGGCAGCTTGGCCATTTCCGGGCCGGTGGCGGCTTCTTTGCCGGCGTTGCCGAGCCAGCCTTGGACTTCGATTTCGAAGCTGCCAGTGCGGGCGAAGGCCAGCAGGATGATTGCGTCGACGCGCTGCTGCTCCGCTTCCGGCAGGTGGTTGTAGATGGCGGGCAGTACGTCGGCGCCGAACGAGTAACCGGTCAGGATGAAGCGCTTGGAGCCCCATTTCTGCCGGTAGTGCTGCATCAGTTCGGTCAGGTCCAGAGCACTTTGTTCCGGGCTCTTGTGCTGCCAGTAGTAGCGCAGGGTGTCGATGCCGACCACTGGGTAGCCGATTTTGGCCATTTCGCCGGCCACGTCGCGGTCCAGATCACGCCAGCCGCCGTCGCCAGAAAGGAACAGGGTGACGGTGTCCTTGGCTTGGCCGGCCGGCACTTCCACCACCGGGATCTGCAGGCCGCCGGCGGCTTTATCGCCACCGACGAGGATTTTGCGCAGTTCGTTGTTCAGCACTTGCGGCAGGTTGATGTCGTAGTCGCTGATGCTGGTTTCGGCATTGGGCTGGTCACGCACGAAGCCGGCGCTGGTGTCGTCCGGATTGTCGTTCCAGGCCACCAGCCAATGGCCATGGGCGGCTTTTTTCGGCAGCAGGTGAGTGCAGCCACCGGGTTTTTCCAGGGCCAAGTCAACCGAAATGGCCTGGGCCTTGTCGTCCTTCTGTTCGGCGAGCCAGCGCCACGCGAGCACGGCGCCTGGGCCTATGCCGCTGACCAGGGTAGCCGGGCCTTTCAGTTCGCGCAGACCCGCTTGCAGGGCGCGGCTTTGCAGTAGACAGTCCTTGGGCAAGATCACCTGGACGATCTGCGCCGAGGCGCTGCGGCTCAGGGTGGTCAATTGCTTGTCATTGAGCTTCTGGTCTTCATTGACCGCCACCAGCACCTGAGCCTTCGACGTGGTGCCGGGGATGACGCGGGTCATCGCGGCGCCATCGGCCGGCGTCAGCCGTTCGAGGGTCGGTTCTGGTGCCGGGCGGTTCAGGTACCAGTAACCGCCACCGACCATCAGGGCCAGCACTACCAGTGTGGCGAGTACGTACCGCAGGGAGCGTTGAATCATCAGCGTTTCACCAATCCAGTCAAGCCACCCGCAATCAGGGCGGCAGTGTCGGCCAGGGCCACCAGCGGATCGAGTCCGGCGGGCACGGCCATATAACGGGGTTCCCAGTCGGGCTGGAACTTGTCTTTGAAGCGGCGCAAACCTTGGAAGTTGTACAGCTGCTCACCACGGCGGAAAACCATCGAGCCCAAGCGCTGGGTCAATGGTGCACCGCGCCGGGGTTGTAACCCCGACAACGGCACCATGCCCAGGCTGAAGCGCGCGTATCCATGATTTTTATAATGTTGAATCAAGCCGACCATCATGAACTCCATGGTCAGCTTTGGGGCGTCGGGGTGCGCGCGCATCAGGTCGAGGCTGGCCAGGTCATGGCCGTAAGTCTCGAGCAGGTTGGCGAATGCCACCGGGCGCCCTTCGAAACGGATCACCGCAACCCGGAAGTGCTTGAGGTAGTCATCACTGAAACGCCCGAGCGAGAAGCCTTTCTCGCGCACGTTCTTGCCGGTCAACCAGGCGTCCGAAATAGCCTTGAGCTCATCCATCGGCGCTTGCCCCGGCTCATGGATTTCCAGCGACAGGCCATCACGGGTGCCGCGGTTCCAGGTGTAGCGCAGGTCCTTCATCTCTTTGCCCTTGGCTTCGAGATCAAAGCGGTGCAGATCGACCCGGGCTTCTTCGCCGAGCTTGATCGCGGTCAGGCCGATGTCCATGTAGTACGGCAGATTCTCGGCGCGCACTTGATAGAACACGGGCCGGGCATGGTGGATATCGCAGAGGTCGCGGAACTGCCAGATCATTTCCGCCCGCTGCTGGGGCGGGCCGATCGGGTCGTACAACGCCACCAGGCTGCGGCCACGGCGGGCGTACATCAGAAACGCCTCGTCGTTGGGGTGAAACAGCAGCGCCTTGTCACCGGTCAGGGCCAGGCCGCCATCCGGTTGGGACGAGGCCATGAGAATCTTTACCGCGCGCTCCAGCTCATCGGGCGTCGGCAAGTGGATCACCGGGCGCGCGGTACGCAGCAGCCAAGTCAGGGATACCACCACCAGCAGGACCGCGGCGCCGAGCAGCGAGCGCAGCCCACGCGGGGCATCGGCATCGAGGGTGAACTGCCACCAGAGTTGATGGCTGTAGGGAACGTCCTGATAGGCGAACAGCAGCAACCAGATCGACGCGCCGAGTACGCAGAGGCTGGACACCAGATACAGCGGCGAAAACGGCACTTCGGTCAGGCGACTGGGGCGATAGAACGAACGGCGGAAAACCCCCAGCAAGCTCGCCGTCAGGGTCATCAGGCAAGCCTCTTCCCAGTCGAACCCTTTAAGCAGAGAGAGCAGGGCGCCGACCAACAACAAAATGGTGGTCAGCATCCACGCGGCCGACAGGCGGCGACGCAGCCCCTGAGCCAGCAGCAGGCAAAGCACGCCGACCAGGCTGGCGCCGAAGTGCGAAGCGTCGACCAATCGATGTGGAATCAGAAAACCGATGTGTTCAAGGCGGGTATCGATCTCCGGCGTCACACCGGAAAACAGCAACACCACGCCGGACAGGAACACCAGCACTGCCAGAACAGGCGCGGCCAAGCCAGATGCTGCACGCAACGACTGGCGTGTCTGAAACAGGCGCTGGCCTTCGTTGACCAGCAGCAATACGCAAGCCACCAGCAGCGGCAACACCACGTAGATCAGGCGGTAGAGCAGCAACGCGGCAGCCAATGGCGCGGCACCGAGCTTGTCGGCGAAGGCGGCGAGCAAAATCGCCTCGAAGACCCCGACGCCACCCGGTACATGGCTGAGCACGCCAGCGGCCAGGGCCAATAGATAGACCAGCAGGAACGCACCAAAGGGCGGCGCTTCCGGCAGCAATAGATAGAGCACGGTCGCGGCAGCGGCCACGTCCAGCGCGGTGATGACCAGTTGCAGGAACGTCAGGCGGCGACCCGGCAGGCGCAAGGTGCGGCGACCGGCCTTGACCAGCAGGTTGTCCGGGTAAGGCTGTTCCGGTAAGCGACGGCGATAGATGCCGATGGCCAACACCGTGGAGAGCAGCAGCACGGCTACTGCAATCGCACCCAGCAACGTCTCGGAGAAACCCAGGGCCGCGGAGGCGGCGGGCAGGTTGCTGAGGGTGGCGAGGGCGGCCAGGGGCGGAAGGGCGCAGCCAAGCGAGAGGCTGGCAAACAGAGTCATGTGCGCGACTTCCGAAGCCCCCACACCATGACGTGCATATAAACGGTAGCGAACCGAGCCGCCTGACAGCAGCGAAAGGCCGATGGCATTGCCAATGGCAAACGCGGTGAAGCCGCCCAATGCCAATATTCGCGGCGCCAGCGTCACGCCGGCATAACGGCTGGCCGACCATTCGTAACCCAGCAGAATAATGAAGCCGATGACGGTCGCGCCGAGCGCACCCAGCAAGGCCGGTTTCGGCACTTCCAGAATCGAGTCGTGCAGCGCGTACAGATCGAGTTCGCTCAGCAGGTGACGACAGGCAATCAGCGCGATGGCGAACAACAGCAAAGTGACCGCCAAACCGATGGGTTGACGATATTTGCTGATTCGATCCAGCACGCGCAGACGCTCGGCTTTGATCGGTTGTGTCGCTGTGACGGTGTCTTGTGAATCAGACGAGTTGGCGCGCATCAATCACCTCTTGGATTGTGCGCGACAGGATGGAGGTATCCAGCCAAGTTACCAATCCCTGTGGAAAAAATAATCACAAATATTAACGCCTCTCACCGGGTGTCGGCGGCGGCGCGTCATCAGTCGTAGAAGGTTTCATCTGCGGTTCAGTCTGCGCTGAACTCACAGTCTGGCGATCCCGAATGGCTCACTGCACAGTGACAGATCATTGTTGCGAAAGGACTTTTTCAACAGATACAAAAAAGGCCACTCTTTCGAGTAGCCTTTTTTGATGTTTGGTTGCGGGAGCCGGATTTGAACCGACGACCTTCGGGTTATGAGCCCGACGAGCTACCAGACTGCTCCATCCCGCGTCTGTGTGGCGGCATTCTACAGGCGAACGCCGGAGTGTCAACCGTTAATCCCAGTATGGCTCAAATAAGTTTAAAACGACGGCGAATGGTCGCAGGGGAGACCTAAGTTTCGGAATCAGAACGATTTCTTGTTTCTGGGCGGTAAGGCATAAACGGCTGATTTTTATAAAACAGGCGCGCACAAAAAAGGCCACTCTTTCGAGTAGCCTTTCTTGATGTTTGGTTGCGGGAGCCGGATTTGAACCGACGACCTTCGGGTTATGAGCCCGACGAGCTACCAGACTGCTCCATCCCGCGTCTGTGTGTCGGCATTCTACAGAGGATCGCGGGGCTGTCAACCTTCAATCTCGGTAAAACCTGTTCCTGTTCAAGCGCTTAGGTGAAAAAGGCTACAGCTGATCGGTCTGAAAGGCAGGCAGGGCAAGGCTTGTGGCTCTATCGGGAGGGCGCTTTCGATTGAGAAAATAAATTCCTCAGGTGCTTTTCCTACAAGGGAAAAAGAACATTCAGAGTACTGGTGCTATATACAGGTGTCAGTGAGATACTGCCGGTATGACTCACCCTCACATCATTTATTCGCCATGAACACTGCTTTTATATGACGCAGCGAAAAATCATCCACGTCGATTGTGACTGTTTCTACGCCGCCATCGAGATGCGTGACGACCCGCGCCTGGCCGGTAAGCCATTGGCGGTGGGCGGCTCGGCGGATCGGCGTGGGGTGATTGCCACCTGTAACTATGAAGCGCGGGCTTATGGCGTACGCTCGGCCATGTCTTCCGGGCATGCCTTGAAACTCTGTCCGGACCTGACCATCGTCAAGCCGCGCATGGATGCCTATCGAGAAGCGTCGAAGGAAATTCATACGATCTTTCGCGATTACACCGACTTGATCGAGCCGCTTTCCCTGGATGAGGCCTACCTCGACGTGTCGGACAGCGCGCATTTTGGCGGCAGCGCCACGCGAATCGCCCAGGACATTCGCCGCCGCGTCTCTAATCAATTGCACATCACCGTGTCGGCCGGCGTGGCGCCGAACAAGTTTCTAGCCAAAATCGCCAGCGACTGGAAGAAGCCTAACGGCTTGTTCGTGATCACGCCGGATCAGGTGGAAGACTTCGTCAGTGGTTTGCCGGTGAGCAAGCTGCATGGCGTTGGCAAGGTGACCGCCGACAAACTCGGCAGGCTCGGCATCGTCGATTGCTCGCATTTACGTGAGTGGGACAAATTGGCGTTGGTGCGCGAATTCGGCAGCTTCGGTGAGCGACTCTGGAGCCTGGCTCGTGGGATTGATGAGCGGTTGGTGCACAACGACAGTCGTCGACAGTCGATCAGCGTCGAAAACACTTACGACGTGGACCTGCCGGATTTGGTGAGTTGTCTGGATAAATTGCCCGAGTTGCTGGAATCCCTGAATGGCCGCATGGCACGGATCGACAGCAGCTATCGGCCAGGCAAGCCGTTCGTCAAAGTGAAATTCCATGATTTTACCCAGACTACTTTGGAGCAGGCCGGGGCAGGGCGGGATCTGGGGAGTTATCAGTTGCTGCTGACTCAGGCCTTCAATCGAGGCGGGAAACCGGTGCGATTGTTGGGGATCGGGGTGAGGCTGGAGGATTTGCGGGGCGGGTTTGAGCAGATGGAGTTGTTTGAGCGGTAGTTCAGCGTTGAATGTTCGGGCCTCTTCGCGGGCAAGCCTCGCTCCTACAGGTATGGCATGTTCCCTGTAGGAGCGAGGCTTGCCCGCGAAGCTTTTGACTTTAATTCGGTCCCGGATCCGCCACCAATCGCCCGGCATCCTTGGTCAATGACTTGAGGAATTCGGTCTGCAACTCGGGATCGTTGCGGGTCAGTTCGATCAGGCTCTGTTCCAGCTCGCTGGCTTCTTCTTCCAGACCCAGTTCCGACAGACGTTTGACCCGGTGTACCCACTGGCTCACTTCGTCGTCTTCGAGGTCGTCGTAAATCAGCCCGTGCGCTTCGAGCAGCTTGCCGCGCAAATTGCTGCTGATCGCCAGGGACGAGTCGGTGTGCACATCGTCCTTGTTGTCCTCGACACTGATCTGCAGCTTGCCCAGATGATTGAGGTCATGTTCGGCGAACGGGCTGTCCAGCAGGTTCAGGCGCAACACGCCGTTACGGTCGGTGCTCAGTTCAAAAGTGTTCTTGCCAGCCTTGACCTGCACTGGGCGCTCGCTCCACGGCAGGCTCGAGTATTCCGTGCGCTTGTCGCGCTGGACTTCGTCGATACCTGCCAGGTTCTGTTGCGCCCGGCCATGAGACTGCGCGTTCATGAACGGGTTGAGCCCGGCGAAACCATAGCTGAGCCAGTCCTTCGTCACGCCGTCCGGCAGATTGCCGAGGGCGAACACATTGACCACGTTCGCACCGACACCGGCCACCACGGCCACCGCGCCCAGCGGGATCTCGTAGACCTCCCTCCAGGGTTGGTAAGGCGTGTAGCGATCGTAGTGACGCGTGACTTCGAACTCGGTGACTTCGAAGGTTTTCTGCTCGTGGATTTTCACCCGACGTTGCGGCAGCTCAAGCACCTTGGGCTCGCCGACATCGATCTGCAGGCTATGATCGAGCAATTTGCGCTCGACCCGTTCCTCGTGCTCGCTGCGTTGTGACATCTGATTGGCACAGCCGCTGACCAGCAGGGCGCCGCACAGGGCGGCGCCACCGAGGCCTAAGGTGTTTCGCTTGAACATGACGTCTCTATCTGGTGTCAGCGGCGGATACGGGCCTGGAGGAAGGACAACACGTCAGCGACCGGCAGCGCTTGCGCCTCGGCCTCTGTGCGGCTCTTGTATTCCAGATTGCCGTCGGCGAGGCCGCGGTCACTGACCACGATCCGATGCGGAATGCCGATCAGCTCCATGTCCGCGAACTTGATGCCCGGGCTGGTTTTCTTGTCGCGGTCGTCCAGCAGCACTTCGAAGCCGGCGGCAGTCAGTTCTGCGTAGAGCTTGTCGGTGGCTTCGCGAACCTGTTCGGTTTCGTAGCGCAGCGGTACCAGAGCAATCTGGAATGGGGCCAGAGCATCGCTCCAGATAATCCCGTTTTCGTCGTTGCCCTGCTCGATGGCGGCAGCCACCACGCGGGACACGCCAATGCCATAGCAGCCCATTTCCAGGGTGACTGGCTTGCCGTTCTCGCCCAGCACTTCGCACTTCATCGCTTTGCTGTACTTGTTGCCCAGCTGGAAGATGTGCCCGACTTCGATGCCGCGCTTGATTTCCAGAGTGCCTTTGCCGTCAGGGCTCGGATCACCGGCCACGACATTGCGCAGGTCGGCAACGGTCGGAACCGGCAGATCACGCTCCCAGTTCACGCCGAAGTAGTGCTTGTCGTCGATGTTGGCACCGATGCCGAAGTCGCTCATCAACTCGACGGAACGGTCGATGATGATCGGCAGTGGCAGGTTCAACGGGCCAAGAGAACCGGCGCCGGCGCCAATGGCGTCGCGCAGTTCAGCTTCGGAAGCCATGACCAGCGGGCTGGCAACGCCAGGCTGGTTGGCGGCCTTGATTTCGTTCAGCTCGTGGTCGCCACGGATGATCAGGGCAATCAGTTTGCCTTGCTCTTCAGCATGCACCACCAGGGTCTTGATGGTCTTTTCGATCGGCAGGTTGAAGCCTTCGACCAGTTGCGCAATGGTCTTGGCGTTCGGCGTGTCGACCAGACGCAGCTCTTCGGTAGGCGCGGCACGGGAGGTTTCGCGTGGTACGGCTTCGGCCTTTTCGATGTTCGCTGCGTAGTCGGAACCGTTGCTGAAGACGATGTCGTCTTCGCCGGATTCGGCCAGTACGTGGAACTCGTGGGAGCCGGCGCCACCGATCGAGCCGTTGTCGGCTTCAACCGGGCGGAATTTCAGGCCCAGACGGGTGAACACGTTGCAGTACGCCTGGTGCATGCGGTCGTAGGTGATCTGCAGCGAAGGCTGATCAGCGTGGAACGAATAGGCGTCCTTCATGATGAATTCGCGGCCGCGCATCAAACCGAAGCGTGGGCGGATTTCGTCACGGAATTTGGTCTGGATCTGATACAGGTTGATCGGCAGCTGTTTGTAGCTGCTCAGCTCGTTACGCATCAGGTCGGTGATGACTTCTTCATGAGTCGGGCCGGCGCAGAAATCGCGACCGTGGCGATCCTTGAAGCGCAGCAATTCAGGGCCGTACTCTTCCCAGCGACCGGATTCCTGCCACAGCTCAGCCGGTTGAGTGCTCGGCATCAACACTTCGAGAGAGCCGGCGGCGTTCATTTCTTCACGCACGATGGCTTCAACCTTGCGCATCACTCGCAGGCCCATGGGCAGCCAGGTGTACAGGCCCGAGGCGAGTTTGCGGATCATGCCGGCGCGCAGCATCAGCTGATGGCTGATGACGACCGCGTCGGAAGGCGTTTCTTTCTGTGTGGCGAGCAAAAATTGACTGGTGCGCATGGTTGGCCGTTGTCGGTTGCTGATGACGAGAAATGACGGAACATTGTACGGGCGAGATCTGCTGGCGTACAGGAGTGCGGCCGGCTGTGTGGCAGAGGGCGAAAATCTGCTCGCCCTCTGCGATGTTTCCTGCATAAAGAGCCTACGATTCTTCCGCGACCTGGGTCGGAACCGGTTCCGGCGTCGGTGTCGGACCGGCGCGGCGGTTTTCCTGGAACCAGTGCAGCGCGATCAACAGGAGAGTCGGAACGCCCAGCAGGGCAGTGATCAGGAAGAAGTTGTGATAACCGAATTTCTCCACCATGACCCCTGAGTAACCGCCGATCAAGCGGGGCAGCAAGAGCATGATCGAGCTGAGCAGGGCGTACTGGGTGGCGGAGAATTTGAGGTTGGTCAGGCTCGACAGGTAAGCGACAAATGCCGACGTCGCCAGGCCCGAGCTGAAATTGTCCAGTGAGATGGTGGCGATCAACATCTGCAGATCGGCCCCCATATCCGCAAGCATCAGGAACAGCAGGTTGGTGCCGGCCGATGCAACGCCGCCAATGAACAGGATAGGCAGGATGCCGAAGCGCACGATCAACAGGCCGCCCATGCCGGCGCCGACCAGCGTCATGATCAGCCCGAAAATCTTGCTGACGCTGGCAATCTGATCCTTGGTGAACCCTTGGTCGATGTAAAACACGTTGGCCATCACGCCCATGACCGTATCGGACATTCGATAAGTAGCGATCAGCCCGAGCAGCAACAGAGCCTGCCAGCGGTAACGCAGAATAAAGTCGTTGACCGGGGTCAGCACCGGGGCCAGGCCACGGCGGCCCACGGCCGACAAGCACAGGCCGGTAAGCGTGATATAGAGGATCGCCCGCAGGAACGCGCGGTCTTCGAGCAGCAGGTCGAGCACGCTTGCGTCTTCGAACAGTACGCTGGCGAAGTCAGTGTTGTAGAGCTGAGTGAACAAGGCCGGTACGGACACCAGCAGCACGATCAGCACGAACACGGACGCCAGTTGGTGCACGAAGCTGTAGCGTCCGGCCTGCAACTGAGTGCGCAAAGGCACCGGCGGTTCGCGCATGAACAGGGTGGTCAGCAGCGCCGGGACCATCAAGACGCCAAACAGCACGTAGGTGCCGGTCCATGCCGCATGCTTATAGTTGAAACCGGTCGAGCCGAAGCCTTCGGCGAAGAACAGCGCGCCGGCCGTCGCCAGCAGAGCCGCGACCCGATAACCGGCCATATAGCTGGCTGCCAATGCGGCCTGGCGGCTTTCGTCGGCGATTTCCAGACGATAGGCATCAACAGCGATGTCTTGCGTCGCCGAGGCAAAGGCGACGACCACGGCGATGGCGATCAGCCAGGACAGGTGTTTTTGCGGATCACAGAAGCCCATGCCGATCAGGCCAAGGATTACGAGTGCCTGAGCCAGTACCAGCCAGGAGCGTCGTCGACCGAGCTTGCCAAGAAATGGCAGGCGCCATTGGTCGAGCAGCGGGGACCAGACCCATTTAAAGGCGTAGGCCAAGCCGATCAGGCTTGCGTAGCCGATGGTTTCGCGGGCAACACCGGCCTCGCGCAGCCAGACTGAGAGCGTCGAAAACACCAGCATGTAAGGCAGGCCGGCGGCGAAACCAAGCAGCAAGAGCACGAGCGTCGAGGGGCTGGCATAGGCGGCGAGCGCGGCGCGCCAGGTTTTACGGGGCATGGGCTGGAGTCTGCCTCAAGAATTACGGAAACAAAGCGCGCACTCTAACCGCTGTGCTCTACCGGGCGCCAGCCATGGCGCTGAATATCAACACGATTGTTCAGGATACTGATGCCTTCCATGCGCAATCGGGCCCGTTGTTCATCCCCCGAAGGGCTTCCCACGGGCAGGCTGATCCGACCGCCGGCACCCAGCACCCGGTGCCAGGGTAATTTGGTGTCACCGGGCAATTGGCTCAGTGTCCGCCCGACCCAACGGGCGGCACGACCCAATCCCGCGAGCTCGGCGAGTTGGCCATAACTCACGACTTTGCCCTCGGGTACTTGCGCCAGGGTCAGGTAGAGTGCCGTGCGTCGGATTTGCGCCGCGCTTTCGGTTTCTGCGTTTGAGTCGGTCACGTCCCGGGTTTCCTGAAAGAATGCGCAATTGACCGTCTGTAGAGTAAATCCTGAATCGCCCATTGAGAAATGAACTCAATAGAAATAGTCGGGTCAGTCCTTGTCAGGGCCTTATTCATGAGGATAATGCCGACTTTTTTTCGCAAAGTTGAGCCTTCGATTCGCTTATGTTGTCCAGAACCTTGCTGTGCCTCGCTGTCGCCAGTGCTTCCACTCCCTTGCTTGCCGATACCGTCTGGTTGAAGAACGGTGACAAGTTGAGCGGCAAAATCACCGTCTTTGACGGTGGCAAACTGCTGATTCAGACCGAGTACGCGGGCGCGATCCCGATCGACTGGAAACAGGTCAAAACCCTGGAAAGCGATCAGCAACTGTTGGTCAAACAGGATGCCTACACCGGTGAGAAGTCCAAGTCGCTGCATGCGGCGGAGGATGGCAAGGTCACCCTGGACAATGGCGATGGCCCCAAAACCGTGGAGCTGGCCAGTATCCAGCAGATGCTCAAGCCCAAGCCGGTAGTTGAGGATTTGGTGTGGAAAGGTAATGTCGACATGGCGCTGGATTATCAGCGGGCCGAAAAAGATACTGATGATTATGACGTTGGTTTCAAAACCACCGCGCGTCATGGTCGGTGGCGTCATACGGCGGAAGGTGAGTACAACCGCGAGTTCCAGGATGACGTTGTCACCACTGATAACTGGCGTGCCGAATATTCTCTCGACCGATTCCTCACCGAGAAGTGGTTCTGGCAAGGGCGTTTGAATTACAAGCGTGACCAGATCGAAGAGCTCGCCCGCCAGCGCACCATCGGTACCGGTCCCGGTTATCAATTCTGGGATAACGAACTGGGCGCCTTCTCCTTAGGCTCGCTCCTGAACAACACGGACTATGAGTATTCCAACGGCAACAAGGAAAACTTCTACTCCCTGGCGATGAAGTGGGACTACAACCGCTACCTGATCGGCAAGAAGGTCGAGTTCTTCACCAATGGCGAAGTGGGCAAGCCGTTGTCAGGGGTGGCGGATTACGCCCTCGATGCCGAGGTCGGCCTGCGCTACAAAGTCACCGATTGGGCGTCGCTGAACCTGAAGGCCGAGAAAGACATCATCAGCGGTAGTGATGAGGCTGATCTGAGCAAGACCCGATACACCGCAGGGTTTGGCGTGACCTGGTAACACTGAAAGATCAAAAGATCGTCCGAACGCGGCCCGAACCTTCGGCAGCTCCTACAAATTCGATGTTCGCCGCCATACCGCGGCTGAATACAATCCCCTGTAGGAGCTGCCGAAGGCTGCGATCTTTTTTGCGAGGCAAAAACACACGCCCACAAAAAAGCCCCGCTTTTAAGGGCGGGGCTTTTTACTAAAGCAGTTACAAGTTAGATAACTTGAACTTCTTCAGCTTGCATGCCTTTCTGACCGCGGGTAGCGATGAAAGAAACCTGTTGGCCTTCTTTCAGGCTTTTGAAGCCGTCGGATTGGATAGCTTTGAAGTGAACGAACAGGTCGTCACCGGATTGTGGAGTGATGAAGCCGAAGCCTTTTTCATCGTTGAACCACTTAACGGTACCGGTTTGGCGATTAGACATGGTGTAACTCCTTGAACAAAGATAACTGCGACGCAGGAAGAACCCTGGCCGAGACTGAGTGCAAAGAGCAGGAAAAATTCTTGTAGATGGTTGGATCGAAATTCAACATATCGTGTAGAGATTCTCAGTGACACAAGCAGCACAGTGGCGCCACCTTAACCCTTTTTCCGGAACGTGCCAATGGTTCTTGCGAAGGTTTCTCTGTTTTCATGACTGACGGTGCGTCGAATAGCGGTGAAGACCCTGAATTCACGGGGGATCGGCGAGAATTGTTTCCCGGACTTTGAACCGGAGCGCCTGCCCGGTAAGATGCCGGACAGAATTTTTCCACCTCGCTATTCAGGACACCCGCCATGAGCATCAAATCGGACAAGTGGATTCGCCGCATGGCGCAGGAACACGGCATGATCGAGCCTTTCGTCGAGCGCCAAGTGCGCGGCAGCGACGATAGCCGTGTGATCTCCTACGGCGTGTCCAGCTACGGCTACGATGTGCGTTGCACCAATCACTTCAAGGTGTTTACCAACATCAATTCGGCGATCGTCGACCCGAAAAACTTCGATGCTGGCAGCTTCGTCGACATCCACAGCGACGTGTGCATCATTCCGCCGAACTCCTTCGCTCTGGCCAGCACCGTCGAATACTTTCGCATCCCGCGTAACGTATTGACCATTTGCCTGGGTAAAAGCACCTACGCGCGTTGCGGCATCATCGTCAACGTCACGCCGCTCGAGCCTGAGTGGGAAGGTCACGTGACCCTGGAGTTCTCCAATACCACCAATCTGCCGGCGAAAATCTACGCGAACGAAGGCGTGGCGCAGATGTTGTTCCTTGAGTCGGACGAAGAGTGCGAAGTCTCCTACAAGGACCGTGGCGGCAAGTACCAGGGCCAGCGTGGCGTGACCCTGCCGCGTACCTGAGTCAGCCGTCTGACAAACCGTTGGAATTCCTGAGCGAGCGTACACTCTATGGAATGTACTGCTCCGATTCGCGCAAGGCGGATCGGGCCATCGCTCAGGAGTGCTTCATGAAGATCGATCCACGAATAAGTGCCGAACTGGCAAGGCTTGAGCCCAATCAGGTTGGCGTGCTGGCCTGGTCCTTGTTGGCACATCCGCCAGTTACCATGGCAGGGGGCATCCCCGGCCAGCCTGATCCCGACACCCCCAACGAACAGCCGACAGAACCCGGAGAGCCCACCCTGCCGGATGAGCCGCCTCCTGCGCCTGTGGCCTAAGATTCTGTAGGAGCTGCCGAAGGCTGCGATCTTTTGATCTTAAAAAAATCAACATCAAAAGATCGCAGGCTTCGCCAGCTCCTACGGTGATTCGTAGAGTGGGCGAAACCTGCGATTTTTCTATTTCAGGTTGCCGCTGAGGAACTGCTTCAGCCGCTCACTCTTCGGATTACCCAGCACATCCTCTGGCGCGCCTTCTTCTTCCACCAAGCCCTGGTGCAGGAACAGCACCTGGCTCGAGACCTTGCGGGCGAAGCTCATTTCGTGGGTGACCATGATCATGGTCCGGCCTTCTTCGGCCAGGCCCTGGATCACCTTGAGCACTTCGCCGACCAGTTCCGGGTCGAGCGCCGAGGTGGGCTCGTCGAAGAGCATGACTTCCGGCTCCATGGCCAGCGCGCGGGCAATGGCTACCCGTTGTTGCTGACCGCCCGAAAGGAACGCCGGGTACTGATCCGCCACGCGCGCCGCCAGGCCAACCTTGTCGAGGTAACGCCGGGCACGGTCTTCGGCTTCTTTCTTGCTGCAGCCGAGCACCCGGCGCGGGGCCATGGTGATGTTCTCCAGCACCGTCATGTGACTCCACAGGTTGAAATGCTGGAACACCATGGCCAGGCGGGTGCGGATTCGTTGCAGTTCATCTTCATCGGCGACGCGCATTCCATGACGGTCGTGGATCATCCGGATCGGCTGGCCGTCCATAGTCATGGCGCCGTCGTTGGGTTGTTCGAGAAAGTTGATGCAGCGCAAAAAGGTGCTTTTGCCCGAGCCGCTGGCGCCGATCAGGCTGATGACGTCGCCGGTTTTGGCCTTGAGCGAAACGCCTTTGAGCACCTGATGATCGCCATAGCTTTTATGCAGGCCTTCAATGGTCAGTTTGTACATGGGGCATGCATCCTCAAGGCGAAAGTAGGTAGCCGCTGCGATAGGCTTCGGTGCCCGCGACGTGGGCGATCACCATGCCGGCAGTGGCCATGCGCCGCAGCGAACGGGCGTACATCAGCCCGGCGGCGGTGCAATGAACAGGGGTGACGCGATCATTGATCGGGTCGATCACTTCGGCGATCAGTTGCCCGGCCTCCAGATATTCCCCGGGCAGGGCCGTGAACACCAGCAGCCCGCCCACGGGTGTCGCCACCGGTTCGACACCGGCCAGCGGCGTGGCCGGGTAGGGCAGCTCGGGTAATGGCGCCGGCTCACCGGCAATCGCGCCGAAGTGAATCAGATAATCGATCAGCGCCTGACAGTCGAGGCTGGCCAGCGGGTGATTGACGTCACCTTGGCCGCGCAATTCGACGGTGACTGAAAAACTCCCCAGCGGAATCTCGAACTGCTCGCCGAAGCGCTCTTTCAGCTGCCACCAGAGCAGGGTGAAACATTCGTCGAATGATTGGCCACCCGAATCGGTAGCGAGCAGGCTGGCTTCGGAGCCGATGTAGCGCGCCAGCGGCTCGACCTGCGGCCAGGCCTCAGGCGTGGTGTAAAGGTGCGCCACGGCTTCGAAATCGCAATGCAGGTCCAGCACCATGTCTGCATCGCAGGCCAGCCGTTGCAGGGTCAGGCGTTGGGATTGCAGTTGAGTGCCTGCGGTCTGCCGCGCCAACGCCTTGCGCAGGCTGTCGCGGATCAATTCGAGGTTGCGTTGCGGATCGTCGCCGAGCAGGCCTTCGATCTCGTTGCCGACTTCTTCACTCAAGTCGACGAACCAGCGATTGAAGTTCTGCCCGCTTTCCAGCTCGTAGCGGCCCAGTGGAACGTCCATCAATACTTGTTCCAGGCCGACCGGGTTGGCCACGGGCACCAGCACGATTTCGCTGCGCAGTCGGCCCGCGGCTTCCAGCTCCGCCAGACGTTGCTTGAGATGCCAGGCCACCAACATGCCGGGCAATTCGTCGGCATGCAGGGAGGCCTGGATGTAAATCTTGCCTTTGGCCGACGGTGGGCCGAAGTGGAAGCTGTGAATCTGTCGCACGGTCCCCGGCAGCGGGGCCAGCAGGTCATGAATCTGGTGGCGCATGTACGAGTTGTCCTAGTGAGTCGGCCCGAGGAAGGCCAGCCATCGGCGTTCGGCGAGGCGGAACAGGCCGACCAGCGCAAAGGTAACGGTCAGGTAGATCAGCGCGGCGATGCCGAACGACTGGAATGTCAGGAAGGTCGCAGAGTTCGCATCGCGAGCGACTTTCAAGACGTCCGGGATAGTCGCGGTGAATGCCACGGTGGTCGAGTGCAGCATCAGAATCACTTCGTTGCTGTAATAAGGCAACGAGCGACGCAGGGCCGACGGCATGATCACGTAGGCATAGAGCTTCCAGCCTGTCAGACCGTAGGCCTTGGCCGCTTCGACTTCACCATGCGCCATGCTGCGAATCGCCCCGGCGAAGATCTCCGTGGTGTAGGCGCAGGTGTTCAGGGCGAAGGCCAGGATCGTGCAGTTCATCGCGTCGCGAAAGAATGCATCAAGGACAGGCTGGGCACGCACGGCAGCCAGGCTGTAGATCCCGGTGTAGCAAATCAGCAGCTGGATATACAGCGGCGTGCCCCGGAACAGGTAGGTGTAAAACTGCACCGGCCAGCGGACATAGATCTTGGGCGAAACCCTCGCGATGGACAGCGGGATCGACACCACAAAACCGATGAGCAGCGACGCACTGAGCAGCCACATGGTCATGGCCAGGCCAGTGATGTTGTAGCCGTCGGTATAAAGGAAGGGTCTCCAGTATTCCTGCAAGAGTTCGATCATCGCACGGCCTCCCGGGAACCGGCGGCGTAGCGGCGTTCGAGCCAGCGCAGGACGATATTGGAGGCGCTGGTGATCAGCAGGTAAATCAATGCGGCAAGCACCAGGAAGTAGAACAGTTGATAGGTGCTTTTACCGGCGTCCTGCGCGGCCTTGACCAGGTCGGCGAGGCCGATGATCGAGACCAGCGCGGTGGCCTTGAGCATCACCATCCAGTTGTTACCGATGCCCGGCAGGGCGAAGCGCATCATTTGTGGGAACACCACGATACGAAAACGCTGACCGCGTTTGAGCCCATAGGCAGTGGCGGCTTCGACCTGGCCCCGCGGTACGGCGAGGATCGCTCCGCGAAACGTTTCGGTGAAGTACGCGCCATAAATGAAGCCCAAGGTGATGACCCCGGCGCTGAACGGGTTGATCTCGATGTATTCCCATTCCATGAAATCGGTAAACGAAGTCAGCCAGGTTTGCAGGCTGTAGAAGATCAGCAGCATCAGCACCAGATCCGGCACACCGCGAATCAGCGTGGTGTAGAGCTGAGCCGGTACGCGCACCAGTTTGACTTTTGACAGCTTGGCACTGGCACCGAGCAGACCGAGCAACACGGCCAACAAAAGTGACAACACCGATAACTTGATGGTCATCCAGGTGCCTTCCATCAGCAACGGACCGAAGCCCTTGAGGCTGAAGGCAGAAAGCCCCAGGCTTTGTAATAGGTTTTCGAACATAAATCAGCAACCTGATCGGGTAAAAAAAGCGCCCATCGCGAGATGGGCGCCGGGCATTATTTGCCGCTGTACAGATTCAGATCGCCAAAGTGTTTCTTCTGAATGGTGTCGTAGGTGCCATTGTCGTGTAACGCTTTGATACCTTTATTCAAAAGGTCTTTGAGGTCTTTGTTACCTTTAGAGATACCGATCGCTGTTTTCGACGGCAGCAATTCGCTTTCGACTGGCTTGCTGACTTCGTAGCCTTCGCCTTTTGGTGACTTCAAGAAGCCCAGTTCAGCTTGCAGCATGTCCTGGATTGCTGCGTCGAGGCGACCCGACATCAAGTCCGAATACACCTGATCCTGGTTCTGATAGGCCTGGGTTTTCACGCCAGCCTTGTCCAGCACGGCCTTGGCGTAGGCTTCCTGGATGGTGCCTTGCTCGTAGCCGACGGTTTTACCCTTCAGCGAAGCCGGGTCTTCGGTCAGGCCGGAACCTTTCTTGAACACATAAGCGGTTGGGCCAGAGAACAGTTCGTCGGAGAAGTCGATGACTTTTTCGCGGGCCGGGGTGACGGTCATCGAAGAGATCACACCGTCGAATTTATTGGCCTTGAGGCCCGGAATCATGCCGTCGAAATCGCTTTCGACCCATTTGCACTTGACCTTCAGCTCGGCGCAGATTGCATTGCCCAGGTCGATGTCGAAGCCTACCAGGCTGCCGTCGGCTGCTTTGGACTCGAACGGCGCGTAAGAAGGGTCAACGCCAAAACGCAATTCTTTGTATTCCTTGGCCAGCGCGGAGCCGGCAGCCATGCACAACGCCAGTGCAGAAAGGGTCAGCAATGCTTTTTTCATTATTCAATCCCTAAGAACCAATATGAGCGCTTGTGGCGCAGAAGTACTGTTACTGGAAAGCGTAAGACCTATTCAAAGTAGCAATTTCCGAACCAGAGTCCCGAACAAGCGTTTAAAAGGTAATACAAGAAGTGGCAAAGCGCGATCTGCGCACGAAAATGGGCATCGCCAAATTCCTGCGCCAGGGTGGTGCGCAAGGGCTTGCCCGCTGTAGCAGCTGTCGAGCCTGCGAGGCTGCGTTCGGCTGCGCAGCAGTCGTCAAATCAGAAGTTGCGGTGCGTCAGGCAGACCTTGTCAGACGGTTTCACGACTGCTGCGCAGCCGAACGCAGCCTCGCAGGCTCGACAGCTGCTACAAAGATCAGCCCTCAGAAATCAGGTCAGGCGAGCAAATCCTGCAACGTCGCCAAGCTGTCAGCGTCCTCTACCGACTTATCCTGTCGCCAACGCAACATCCTCGGAAACCGCACCGCAATCCCGCTCTTGTGCCGTTTCGATAGGGCAATGCCCTCGAACCCCAGCTCAAACACCAATGTCGGCTTCACACTACTTACCGGTCCGAACTTTTCCACCGTGGTCTTGCGCACGATGCTGTCGACCTGACGCATTTCGTCGTCGGTCAGCCCGGAGTAAGCCTTGGCGAAAGGCACCAGCGTTCGCTCGCGGGCAGAGGGTGGGCCGTCCCACACGGCGAAGGTGTAATCGGTGTAGAGACTGGCCCGGCGGCCATGGCCCTGCTGGGCATAGATCAGCACCGCATCGACACTGAACGGGTCGACTTTCCATTTCCACCACACGCCCATGTCCTTGGTCCGCCCGACGCCATACAGCGCCTCGCGGGCCTTGAGCATCATGCCTTCGACGCCCAGTTTGCGGGAGGCTTCTCGTTGGCGGGCGAGGTCGAACCAGTCTTCGCCGGTCAGCACGGGCGAGCTCAGTAACACCGGGTTTGCGCAGGTTTTGATGAGTTGTTCCAGCTGAGTACGGCGCGTGGCTTGAGTCTGGTTGCGCCAATCCTCTCCCTGCCATTCCAGCAGGTCATAGGCCTGGATGACCACAGGCACCTCATCGAGGATTTTCTTGCTCAGCATTTTACGGCCGATCCGCTGTTGCAACAGGGCGAAAGGCTGCACGGAAGGTGACGATGGCGATTGCGTGTCGAAGGCGTCCACGGTGCCCGGTGGTGCAGCTTTCCAGGCGACGATTTCACCGTCGATCACCGTGCCATCGGGTAAGCCATGAACCAGGCTCTCCAGTTCGGGGAAGCGTTCGGTCACCAGTTCTTCACCTCGTGACCAGATCCACAAGCGCCCATCGCGCTTGACCACCTGGGCGCGGATGCCGTCCCACTTCCATTCCACTTGCCATTGACTGGCCGGACCGAGCAGGGCTTCGAACTGCTCGACCGGGTGCGACAACGCATGGGCGAGGAAAAACGGGTACGGCTGGCCACCCCGTTGGGCATGCTCATTGGGTGATTCGGGGGCGATGAGCTTCAGGTAACTGGCGGCGCTTGGGCGGTTAGACAGATCGGTGTAACCCACCAGCCGCTGGGCCACACGTTTGCTGTCGAGGCCGGCCATTGCCGCCAGCGCGCGGGTAACCAGCAATTTGGAGACCCCGACACGGAAACTGCCAGTAATCAATTTGATGCACAGCATCAGACTCTGGCGATCCAGTTGCGCCCACAAGGCGGGCAAGCATTCGGCGAGGGTCAGCGGGGGCGCGTTACGCAGCGGTAGCAGTTTGTCTTCAATCCACACTGCCAGCCCATCGGTGGAGGTGTGCTGCGTTTCGGGCAGCACCAGCGAAATGGTTTCCGCCAGATCACCGACGGCCTGATAACTTTCTTCGAACAACCAGGGTGAGAGTCCGGAAAACGCTGTGGCCATTTCCCGCAACATCCGTACCGGCACCAACTGCCGAGGTCGTCCACCGGACAGAAAGTACACCGCCCACGCGGCATCTTCAGGCGCGGCCTGTGCGAAATAGTTCTGCATCGCCGTCAGTTTGGCGTTGCTCGAGGTGGTGGCATCGAGCTCGGCATACAAGTCGGCGAAGGCTTTCATGCCAGCACCTCGGCGCTCTCGGGTTCGAGGACTGTGGTGTCTTCATCATCGCCGTATTCGGTGCTGAAACCCATGGCATCGAGGCCTTGTTCGCGCAGATGGCGCACCAGCACCCCGATCGAACCATGGGTGACGATCACGCGTTCGGCTCCGGTTTGCTCGATGGCCCAAAGCAGGCCGGGCCAGTCGGCGTGATCGGACAGCACGAAACCGCGGTCCACGCCGCGCCGCCGCCGGGTCCCACGCAAGCGCATCCAACCGCTGGCGAAGCCATCGCTGTAGTCACCGAAACGCCGTACCCAAGGGCTGGCGCCAGCCGAAGGCGGCGCGAGGACCAAGGCCTTGCGCATCATCGGATCATGTTTTTTTACTTCGCCGGCATAGACCGTTGGCGGTAAATAAATGCCGCTCTCGCGATAAATCCGATTGATGGGTTCAACCGCGCCATGGGCCAGAATGGGACCAAGACTGGCATCGATGCCATGGAGAATCCGCTGAGCCTTGCCGAAGGAATAGCAGAACAGCACGCTGGTTTTTTCGGCATCCGCATTGGCCCGCCACCACTGATTGATCTCGGCAAAGACCTGCGTCTGGGGTTGCCAGCGATAAATCGGCAGCCCGAATGTCGATTCCGTGATGAACGTGTGACAGCGCACCGGCTCGAACGGCGCACAGGTGCCGTCGGCCTCGGTCTTGTAATCCCCGGAGGCGACCCAGACTTCCCCGCCGTATTCCAGGCGCACCTGGGCCGAGCCGAGTACATGGCCTGCGGGGTGAAAACTCAGTGTTACGCCGTGGTGCAGCAACTGCTCGCCATAGCGCAAGGTTTGCAGGTTGATGTCCTGGCCCAGACGCGCGCGCAGAATGCCTGCACTTGGTGCCGCCGCCAGATAATGTTGATTGCCACGGCGAGCATGGTCGCTGTGGGCGTGGGTGATGACCGAGCGTTCGACCGGGCGCCATGGGTCGATATAGAAATCCCCGGGCGGGCAGTACAAACCTTCAGGACGAGCGATAACAAGGTCCATATTGTTACCCAAATGGAGTGGCCTGCTAGCTAGGAGGTTTGCGCAAGAGGAGAAGTTCTATTTATTTTCATGGGGGTAAAAATCAAAAGATCGCAGCCTGCGGCAGCTCCTACAGGGGAATCGAGTTCATCTGTAGGAGCTGCCGCAGGCTGCGATCTTTTGATCTTATTTACCTGGCGTCAGGGTCAACCGCGTCTTGCCATACACCTTGTCAAAGTTCTGCGGCTGCATCGGCAGGCTCATGTATTGCCCCTTGAGCCATGGATCGACGCTATCGAGATAGTGCGGGCTGGCTGGATTGCCGGATTGGCCGGTACCGTTCTGGCCCATCAGCGGTTCGGCCTGGCCGAAATCGACGATAAAGCGCATGGCCGGCGCCAGCGTTGTGTTGAAGTCTTGACCCCAGGTGAACGCAGCGGTGTTGAGTGTGGTGTGGTCGCCGCCGGCTGCCAGGGGACCGCGCACGGTCTGACCGCTGGCGTTCTTCCACTCGTAGCGGTGCAGTTTGCCCCACTGCCAGGCTTTGTGATCGCCACCCAACTGGCTGTCCCCCGCGCTGATCGCGGCCGCCAGGCTACGGGCGAGGATCGCCGGTTTGTCTTCTTTCTGCGGGGTACGCAGGTCGTCCCAGAACGGACTGTCCTCGCGGCTCAGCAGATGATCGGCCTGCGCCGCGTAAGACAACGTGCCGTTGGCGATAAAGGCTTTCCACGCCGGGCTGTTTTCCGGGCCCAGTTCGTCGAGGAACATCTGCTTAGTGCTTTCCTGCAAGAACAGCTCGTAAATCGCCGCGTCGGCGGAGGTCGGGCTGAGTTTGCCGTCGAAAGCCATCAAGCGCGTATAAGCCTCGCGAGCCTTGCCGCGATCAGCCTCCGGCAGCGCTTCGATGGCTTGCTTGAGTGGCTGAGCCATGCCCGGCGCTCCAAACATTTTCTTCAGCTTGGCAGCGAAGGTGGTGGTCTGGTCGTATTGCATGGCGATCACGCTGCGAGTGTCGTGCTTGCCCACGCCCGCCAGTTCGGCCATGCGCTCGCCGCGCTCCGGTGCCGACCAGGAATTGGACAGTTGCATCCCGTAGCCATGGGGAATGACCCGTTGGTTGGCGGTGCCGAGCCAGCCTTGAGCCGGATCCTGGTCGTACGGATGGAGCATCGGGTCGGCGTAACCGTCCCAGTCGTAGCGACCTTCCCAGCCCGGCGACGGCAGCAAGCCTTCGCCTTCGCGACGGTTCGGGTAGCGACCAGTAACTTGCCAGCCAATATTGCTGGCATCGGCAAACACCAGATTCAGCGCAATGGCGCGTATTTCTCGGCTGGCGTCCGAAGCTTTCTCGATGTTCTGCGCTCGGGACAGGTCGAAAAACGCGTCCAGGGTTTTGTCGTCGGTGAAGTTCGGCGTCTGCAAGGCCAGGCCGAAACCATTCGCCAACGCGGTGCCTTGGGCGCTGTTGAGCAGCGGCCCGTGACGGGTTTCGTACACCGCTTCGCGAATCGGCTTCTGGCCTTTGACGAAGTAGGTTTCGTTACGCACGATAACCGGCTGCCATTTGCCCCCCACGTCGTAGGAAAGGCCATTGCCCTGGCGTTTGATTTTTTCCAGGAACAGGTCCTGGTTATCGCCCATGACCGTGGTCATGCTCCATGCCACTTTGCCGTTGAAACCACCGAGCACCATGGGTAACCCGGCAATGGTCACGCCGGAGGCCTGGTACTTCGGCGCGCGAATCTGTACGTAACTGAACAGCGCCGGCACGCCCAGCGGCCCATGGCTGTCGCTGGCCAACAGGCTTTTGCCGCTGCGGCTGCGTTGCGGGGCGATCGCCCAGTTGTTCGAAGACGTCGCGCCCAGCAGCTTCAGGTCGGACAGTTTACCGGTGGCTTTGCTGATTTCGCTCAGGCCCGGGATTTGCCCGTTGAGTTTGATGCCCTGGAGTTTTTCAGCTTCAGCGACCGGCAGTTTTTCGTCGGGAGCGGAAGGCGTCAGCCACGCCAGTTTGTCGATGCTGATGGTCTGCGCCAGCATCAGCGAGGAAATTTCTTCCGGCAGGTTCGCCGATTGACTGAAATTCAGCAGGCAGAAAATCAGCGCCGAATCTTCAGGTTTCCAGTATTCCGGTTTGTAGCCAGTGGCCGCGAGGTCGGCAGGCAATTTGTCGCGATAGCGGAACAGGTAGGCGTTGACCCCACGCGCATAGACTTCGAAGAATCGCTTGAGGCGCGGCGAAGAGGCCTTGTACAGCTCACCCGCGCTTTTCTTCAGATTGACCGCCCGCATGTAGCGGTCGGCGTCGAGCAGGTCCGAACCGGACATCTCCGCCAGACGGCCCTGGGCGAGCAAACGCAGAGTGACCATTTGCGTGATGCGGTCGCTGGCGTGCACGTAACCGAGGGCGAACAGCGCATCGTGGAAGCTATTGCTCTCGATCAGCGGCATGCCCATGGCATTGCGTCGAATCGAAACGTTCTGCGCCAGGCCTTTGAGCGGTTGCACGCCGGAGGCAGGCGGGAGGGTGTCTTGAGTGTTCCAGGTCTGACAACCGGTCAGGCTTAAAACACCGGCCACTGCTGCGGCAACGCCGAACCGGGGAAGAAAATGTGTGAGGGCTGGCGAGGCCATGGCAAAGCTCCTGCGGGGGTAGTGGTGCCCCGCCTCGAAAGTCGCTGTTCAGTGTTGACGGCGTCTAATGTCGTCAGACTGCGTTGCCGCTCCTCGCCATAGCGGGCTATGACTCGTCGCGGCGCCTTGCCTGACAACATTAGCCACTCGCCAAAACTGAACGGACTTCCGAGGCGGGGCACAATAAAGCCGCTACGTTAGTGAGCAGGAGGTGGCCGCGCAAGCGGCGGCGGTTTATTTCTTTATGTGATCGTTCCCACGCGCAGCAAAGGAATGCAGCCCGTGACGCTTCGCGTCACTTCCAGAGCCGAACGCGCAGCGTCCGTTGAGGCATTCCCACGCGGAGCATGGGAATGATCAGAGTGCAGGGCATCAGGATTTAGGCGGATTCACCTTGGCCACCAGCGCATACGCCTTCACCGTCGCCGGGCGGTTCTGGATGTGGTTGAACCAGCGCAGTACGTTGGGGAAGTCTTCCAGGTTCTGGCTCTGCCACTTGTGAGAAACGATCCACGGGTAGATCGCCATGTCGGCAATGCTGTATTCGCTGCCGGCGACAAAGTCATTGTTGGCCAGTTGCTTGTCGAGCACCCCATACAGGCGGGCGGTTTCGTCGATGTAGCGCTTGATCGCGTAAGGAATTTTCTCTGGTGCGAATTGGCTGAAGTGATGATTCTGCCCGGCCATCGGCCCCAGGCCACCCATCTGCCAGAACAGCCATTGCAGTGCTTGCTGACGCCCGCGCAAATCCTTGGGCAGGAACTTGCCGGTTTTCTCCGCCAGGTACAGCAGAATCGCCCCCGACTCGAACAATGCCAACGGCTCACCGCCATCGACCGGCTCATGATCGACGATGGCCGGGATCTTGTTGTTCGGCGAGATCTTCAGGAACTCGGGTTTGAACTGGTCGTTCTGGCTGATGTTAATCGGGTAAACGTTGTACGGCAGGCCGGCTTCTTCCAGGAATATCGAAATCTTGTGGCCGTTGGGGGTGGTCCAGTAATACAAGTCGATCATGAAGTACTCCAAATCAAGAGACATCGTCAGGTACGGACAGCGACCGTCGGCATCAGGTCGTCCTGTTTGCGTTTGATGGCTTGCCAGTAGCAAGAGGTGATGCTGAAGTGCGGGAAATTCAATGCCCCGGCAGGAGAAAAGTCGGCATGGAGCTCAAGATAAACGCGGCGCTGATCATCATCGATCAACAAAAAGGCATTCTGCATCCCAAGTTGGGCCGCCGAAACAACCCTCAGGCCGAAGAGCGCATCCTGGAGTTGCTGGGGCATTGGCGTCGAACCGGGCGGCCGGTGATTCATGTGCAGCACCTGTCCCGTTCAGAGGATTCAGTGTTCTGGCCGCAGCAATCGGGGGTTGAGTTTCAGGAGCGTTTTCAACCATCGATGGGTGAGTGGCTGATTCAGAAGCAGGTGCCGGATGCCTTTTGTTCGACGGGGCTGGAAGCACGTTTGCGCGAGGCGGGGATTGATCAGTTGATCATCGTTGGCGTGGCGACCCACAACTCGGTGGAGTCCACGGCGCGAACGGCCGGGAATCTGGGATTTGAAGCGTGGGTTGCGCAGGATGCGTGCTTTACCTTCGACAAGGCGGATTTTTTCGGTAACGCCCATTCAGCCGAGGAAGTGCATGCGATGTCGCTGGGTAATTTGCATGGTGAATATGCGACGGTCGTCGGCACAGCAGAAATTCTGACGACTGACTAACCCTGTAGTAGCGAGGCTTGCCCGCGAAGAGGGACAGACATTCAACATTGATGTTGGCTGACAGTCCGCCTTCGCGAGCAAGCTTCGCTCCTACAAGGCACCATTGATACCCGCGATAGCGATTCAACAGGCGAAAAAGATATCCGCCCGAAGCATCAAGCGCCGTGGCATTTCTTGAATTTCTTGCCATTGCCGCAGGGGCAAGGGTCGTTGCGGCCGACGTCTTTCAGGGCGTTGCGCACTGGTTCCTGGTGAGCGTGGCCGCAGTTCGGGCCGTGGACATGGCCATGGTCGTGATCATGGTGGTCGTGATGGTCATGATCGTGGTTGCAGTCAGGGCCATGGACATGAGGTTGTTGGGTCATCGCGGTTACTCCGGAATTAAATCGGCGGCGATTATCACGCCATTGCGTTCCAGGTGCACGTAGTGCGCGATGAATAAACCGGTTTCCATCTCACCTTCCAGGCGATAGGGAATCGGTTGGTCGCCTTTTTTCAGCAGTTTCACCAGGTCCCGGACTTTCGGCCACAGGTTGGTGCGGATCGGCACTTTAAAATAGGCGCTGCGTTTGGGGTCGACCGTGAACCAGTGCTCGTGCTCACCTTCGCTCAGCAATATGTCCCCTAGATGAATGCGATATTCCAGGGCGCGCACTGTCAGGTCGCGATCATTGGGGTTGTCGACGCGAAAATGCAGCAGGAATTTCTGTTCCAGCAGATTGGCCCGGATCACCTCGACCTTGACCAAGTGCACTTGCGGGTCCGGCAGATCGTCGTCGAAGTCGAACCACGACGCACAGCCGCCGAGTCCCAGAAACAGGAGCAAGGTGAACAGCTGTAATGTGCGCCGTTGGGTGCTCATGGTTGAGTTTCTCCTGTTGTAGCAGCTGTCGAGCCCCAGCGAGGCTGCGTTCGGCTGCGTAGCAGTCGTGAATCCGGCTGACGCGGTTTGCCTGAGGCACCGCGAGTTCTGGTTTGACGACTGCTTCGCAGCCGAACGCAGCCTCGCAGGCTCGACAGCTGCTACAGCCGAACGCAGCCTTCGGCAGCTGCTACAGGAATCACCTCAAGCGCCGAAATACCCCGCACAACACTTCTTGAACTTCTGCCCGCTGGCGCACGGGCACGCATCGTTACGCCCGGCCTTGAGTGGCACGGTAGGGTCGATGAAGTACCAGTGGCCGGCGTTCTGTACGAATGACGAACGTTCGCGATGACTGTGTTCGCCGCTGCTGTCGTGCCAACGAGCGGTGAAGGTAACGAAGGCGTGCTCCGGCTGACCGCCGAAAACCTCGGCGCTTTCCACCTCCAGGCCCAGCCAGGTGCTTTGGGCGCTCCAGTCGCTGATCGACTGGCGATCCAGACCGGCCTGTTGTGCGGGCAGGGTGGTCGCCACCAGATAGTCAATTAGCCCCAGTACATAGGCGCTGTAGCGCGAACGCATCAAGACTTCGGCGCTGGGGGCCGGGTGGCCGGCATGGTAATGGCCGCAACAGGCATCGAGGAGGGTGCCGCTGCCGCAAGGGCAAATGGATGTACTCATTGCGTTACCACCAATATTTCCCGAAGTTTTCCGGATTGGCCCAGAAGCGTGAGTTGAGCCAGTCGGGCACCTGTTTATAGTCAAGCAGATCGTAGGTAAACAGCGTCAGTACTTGATCGTCGCGCTGGAAGCGTTCGCTGGCTTGCAGCGCCAGGGAGAAGAAGTCCGTCTCTTGCCAACCGCATGCCGGCAAGTCGGCCAGCACCGCAATGCGACTGGCATTGAGATTACGTATCCCGCCAAGCAAATTCAGGCCGTCGCGCTTGGGCAAATGTTCGAGGCAATCCACCACCAGGGCCAGATCAAACCGCTGTGCTGCCAGTTCGGCGGGCAGTGGCCCGGGCGCAGCAAAGGCGACAATGCTGTCCGGGTGCGCGAGCTTGAATGCCTCAAGCGCGGGGAATTCGCTGGCGCCAATCAGCAACAGACGCGCCGGGGCATAACGATCAAGCAAAGCAGCCAACGCCTGCTGGGGCGTGCGCGAAGAAATACCTGCAATCATCGAAGATCCTCAATCAGAACGCCAAGACTAGCCTGCCGCCACGTTCGGGCCTAGTGCGGGTTTAGCCAAAAAGCGCCGATCTTCCGCGAACACGGGGCAAAACAGCAATGGCCTATTGCTGGCGGAGATTAAAAGTCGGGTCTTTACTCCCTAGAATCGGTTTTAAGCCGATCCCTCAGGAGAAGAACTAGATGAGCATAATTCGGACAGCATTACCCTTGGTTCTGCTAACCAGTGTGTTGACTGGTTGCGCAGGTTTGCAGAAAACCGACTGGCCGACCTGTGCGGCGGTCGGCGGTATCATCGGTGCAGGGCTCGGCGCGACTGAGGCCTCGTCATGGGCGGGGTATGGCGCGCTGCTGGTCGGCGGCACAGCAGCGGCCTGGTGCTGGGTGCATGGCGACGGCGATGAAGACGGTGATGGCGTGCTGGACAGCCGCGACAAGTGCCCGGGGACGCCTAGAGGCGTGCAGGTCGATGCCAACGGCTGCCCTCCACCCGCGCCTGCGCCGGTGGTCGAAGAGGTGGCGGTGGTCAAGGAAGAAGTCATCGTTATCCGTGATGTTCACTTCCAGTTCGACTCGGCCAAGCTCACTCCTGCCGATAAAGACGTACTCGACACCATCGCTACGCGCCTGAAACAGGAATCCTCCAGCGCCCAACTGACCGTCACCGGTCATACCGACAGTGTCGGCAGTGATGCCTACAATCAGAAACTGTCGGACAGGCGCGCTCGTTCGGTGGTGGAATACCTGATTTCCCAAGGCGTGCCACGCAGCAGTTTCGTGTCTGTGACCGGTGCCGGTGAAAGCCAGCCAGTGGCCGATAACAAAACCGCTGACGGCCGTTCGATGAATCGGCGCACGGAAATCAAAATCAACCGCTAGGCCTCTCGCATTCCGCGGCTTGTACAGTCGCGGATGCGGGTCTTTACTCCTGTGTGACCGGTATGGGCCGGTGACACAGGAGCATTCACAATGAGCGTTCTCACAAGGACCGTCTTGCCGGTTCTGCTGCTTGGCAGTCTTCTGACCGGTTGTGCGACTCACAGCGATGGCACCGCCCCCCTCAATCAACGTACCTGGCCGATCTGCAGCGTCATAGGCGGACTGGTCGGCGGTGGTTTGGGCGCAATAGAAAGTAGTGCCTGGGCAGCGGGTGGCGCGGCGCTCGGGATCTTGACCGGTGGCCTGATCTGCTACGCCCAGGATGGCGATGAAGACGAAGATGGCGTCTTCGATCGACGTGATCGCTGCCCCGATACGCCCGCCGATACCCCTGTCGAGCATCACGGTTGCCCGCTGCCGCAATACCCGGCCAGCGTGAAACCTGTTGAACCGCCGGTATCCGAAGTCATCACCCTGAACGGCAACGTTTTGTTCGCTTACAACCAATCGGACCTGATGCCCGAAGCGCGCAGTGAGCTGGATTCCTTGATGGCCAAATTGCAGAACGCCGATGTGGTGAGCGTTAAAGTCATTGGTCATACCGACAGCCAGGGTTCGGACGCCTATAACCAGAAATTGTCGGAACGTCGTGCCAGCAGCGTGGCGGCCTACCTGTTGAGTCAAGGACTGGCGCCGAACAAACTCACCAGCGAAGGCCGGGGCGAAAGCCAGCCGGTGGCCGATAACGATACGGAAGAAGGCCGCGCGCAAAACCGTCGCGTGGAATTGCACATCAATCGCTGAGCACTGTGACAATAGGCACTGTGACTATAAGCCGCGTGATAGAGCCGTCGGACCACGATCAAGGTGGGTCCGGCGGCCAATCCGCGACCTTCGGGAAGAATTTTTTGTTGCCCTCTGGCTTATCCCGCGTGTAAGCCGTTACTGTGCGTGCAAAGAATAATTCTCAACGGGGGAGCGTATGAAGGTGTTTTGGGGGCTGGGGAAGTTGTTGACCCTGCTGTTCTGGTTGGTGGCGCTGGTCAATCTGCTCCTACCGTTTATTCATCCGTTTCATCTGCTGATCAATTTTGCAGGCAGTGTGTTGGCAGGGCTCCATCTTCTGGAGCTGGTGTTCTGCAATCGCAGCCTCAAAGGTCGGGCCCACCCTTGGCGTGATCGCCTGAAGATCGTCTTTTTCGGTGTTTTCCACCTGCAAACCATTCCGGCCCCGGCCGCTTCGAGGGCCTCCCATGCGTAAACTCTGTCTGCTCGCTGCATTTATCAGCCCATTGGCCTGTGCGCAGGTGGTGAGCGTTGAAACCAACTCGATGATGCGCTTGCCCAACACGGCCAGTACCTTGCAACTGGAACGGCTGGAAGTCGCCGATTACGGCACTTTGCTGATTCCCTCGAACGTGACCGAAGTGACGGTCGGTGAGCTGCATCTGGGACGTGACGCGCGGATCGCCATTGTGCCGAGCGAGCAGGCTCTGGCGTTGAAGGTCAGCCGTGCCGAGTTGGCCGAAGGCAGCCAGATCACTGCACGGGGCGCGCCGGGGACTTACCTCAAGGCCGCTCGTTCCGGGCGCAATCTGGATTTGCAGATTAGCGCGTTGAACGCGCCGCAATTGTCGGTAGACGCTCGCGGTGGCGCAGGCGCTCCAGGTTTTGTCGGCCTCGACGGGGCCCACGGTCAAGCACCGGGTTGTACCTGGGGCCAGGCCGGTCGCGGCGCTGATGGCAGTAATGGCAGCGACGGCCAGCCGGGTGCGCCAGGGGCGCTGGTTCGTCTGCAAGTGCCGCGGGATTACCCCGCTGAGCAGATCAAGATCGAGGTTGCGGGCGGGGAGGGTGGTACGGCAGGGCTCGGTGGAAAACCAGGGGCGGGCGGCAAGGCCAAGGGCTGTTTCGTCTATAAAGCCGATGGCGGCAAGAGCGGCCGCCCCGGTGTTGATGGTCAGCCAGGGCCTGCGGGAGTGGCGGGTTCGGTGAGCATTCAGCGGTTGTAAGCCTTCAAGCGATCGTTCCCATGCTCTGCGTGGGAACGATCACGGCCGAGCCGCAGCAATCGCCACCAGCACCAACCCCACCACAAGGTTAATCCCCACCAACCGACGAATCCTGCCCAGCACCGCCGCGCCCGTCGGCCAGTCCTGAGCCGCCACCGCCGTGCGCAGTTCCGGCAGCAACAACGCCTGAATCCGGATAAACAGCGCTGTCATCACTACATACAATCCCATCATCACCTGCACATATCGCGGCGCCGCTTCAAATCCGGCGTACTGCAGATGAATCATGCCCACGCCGCTGATCGGCAACAGCACCACCGCGACCCAGACCCAGCGGAAAAAACCTTGAAACACTTCCACCCACAGCTGCAACCGGGCAGGGCCTTCCAGCGCCTTCATCGCCGCGGGGCGCAAGACCATCCAGGCGAAAAACATGCCGCCGACCCACACCAGGGCGGCCAGGACATGCAGGGTATAAACGATGCCAAAAGGTGTCATTGAGGTACTCCGTTCTGCGCGGGATTGATTAGCGGGGTATGATAGCGGCCGATCCGAACCACTGAAAATTTATCCAGCATTTATTGCGCCCGACAACCAATGATCAGCACCGAACTCAAAACCACGATCCAGGGCGCCTACTCGCGTTTTCTCGAAGCCAAGAGCCTCAAGCCGCGTTACGGCCAACGCCTGATGATCGCCGAAATTGCCAAAGTCCTCGGTGCCATCGACACCGACGACGAAGGCCGGCGCAGTGGCGACCCCGCGATTGTTGCGGTGGAAGCCGGCACCGGTACCGGTAAAACCGTGGCCTACAGCCTGGCGGCCATCCCGACCGCGAAGGCCGCCGGCAAGCGTCTGGTGATTGCCACGGCCACCGTCGCCCTGCAAGAGCAGATCGTCTACAAGGATTTGCCCGACCTGATGCGCAACAGCGGGCTGAATTTCAGCTTCGCTCTGGCCAAGGGACGTGGGCGCTACATGTGCCTGTCCAAGCTCGACATGTTGCTCCAGGAAGGTCACGCGCAGACCGCCACCGCGCAGCTGTTCGAAGAAGAAGGCTTCAAGATCGAGGTCGATGAGGCCAGTCAAAAGCTGTTCACCAGCATGATCGAAAAGCTCGCCGGCAATAAGTGGGACGGCGACCGCGACAGTTGGTCGACGGCGCTGGAAGACGCCGACTGGGCACGCCTGACCACCGATCACAGCCAGTGCACCAACCGTCACTGCCCGAACTTCGGCCAGTGCGCCTTTTACAAGGCCCGCGAAGGCATGGGCAAGGTTGACGTGATTGTCACCAACCACGACATGGTGCTGGCCGACCTGGCCTTGGGGGGCGGCGCGGTTCTACCGGACCCGCGCGACACCATCTACGTGTTCGACGAAGGCCATCACCTGCCGGACAAGGCCATCGGCCATTTCGCGCATTACACACGCCTGCGTTCCACCGCCGACTGGCTGGAAACCACCGCCAAGAACCTCACCAAATTGCTGGCCCAGCACCCGCTGCCGGGTGATCTGGGCAAGTTGATCGAGCAGGTGCCGGAGCTGGCCCGGGAGATCAAGACCCAACAGCAGTTCATGTTCAGCGCCTGCGAGCAAGCCGCCGACTTCAAGCCCGGCGAAGACGTCGAAGGTCGCGAGCGGCCACGTCACCGTTTTGTCGGCGGGGTGATTCCCGAGCACATGCGCGAAATGGGCATCGAGCTGAAGAAAGGCTTTGCCCGCCTGACCGACCTGTTCACCCGGCTCACCGAACTGCTCAAGGAAGGCATGGACGGCGAGGTCAACATCGGCATCGCCAGCAACCAGGCTGAAGAGTGGTATCCGCTGTTCGGCAGCCTGTTGTCCCGATCTTCGGGCAACTGGGAGTTGTGGACCGCCTTCACCGTCGAAGACCCGGAAGATAACCCGCCCATGGCCCGTTGGCTGACCCTGGCCGAAAGCGGTTCGCTGTTCGATATCGAGGTCAATGCCAGCCCGATCCTTGCGGCGGACATGCTCCGGCGCAATCTGTGGAACGTGGCTTACGGGGCACTGGTGACCTCGGCGACCCTGACCGCTCTCGGCACTTTCGACCGCTTCCGCATGCGTGCCGGCCTGCCTAAAACAGCCGTGACCGCGGTGGTCCCGAGTCCGTTTCATCACGCCGACGCCGGCGTGCTGCGGGTGCCGGACCTCAAAGCCGACCCGCGTGACGCACCGGCGCACACCGCGGCGATCATTCGCGATCTGCCACAACTGGTAGAAGGTTCGCGTGGCACCCTGGTGCTGTTCTCGTCTCGTAAACAGATGCAGGACGTGTTCGACGGGCTGGACCGCGACTGGCGCAAGCAAGTGTTCATTCAAGGCAACCTGTCGAAGCAGGAAACCCTGAACAAGCACAAGGCGCGGGTTGATGGCGGAGATTCGAGCGTGCTGTTCGGTCTGGCGAGTTTTGCTGAAGGCGTGGATTTGCCCGGTGCCTACTGCGAGCACGTGGTGATCGCCAAGATTCCATTCTCGGTGCCCGACGATCCGGTCGAAGCGGCCCTGGCTGAATGGATCGAGGCTCGCGGTGGAAATCCATTCATGGAAATCTCCGTGCCGGACGCCTCGCTGAAACTGGTCCAGGCCTGCGGTCGCTTGCTGCGAACCGAAGAAGACCGCGGCACCATCACCTTGCTTGACCGTCGTCTGGTCACGCAGCGCTACGGCAAAGCGATTCTCAATGCGTTGCCGCCATTCCGTCGTGAAATTTCCTGATACGCCGGTGGGCAAATAAGCCCACCGCGTTGTCTACCTCACTGCCACCGCTTTTCCACTGGCCCATTGATGGTCGCTTGGGAGATCCACGTTCCTATGATTCGCCGTTCGTTGCCCGCTGTTTTTGCCTTGATGTTCACAGCCCCTTTGCTGGCGGCTCCTGCCGGCCAGCAGACGCTGTTCAACTTTGTGCGTCCCGCCGACGTGGTTCAGGTGTCGACCCAGGACGCCAGCCTGCCGCAATCCAACGCGGAGCAAACGGCCGAAGGCGAAGTGCTGCGCCGCGTGACCTTCAACCCGGTCGCCCAGCCGACATTGCGCCTGACACCGCAGACTGGTGCCTGGGACTGGTCGCAGTCGGGTGTCATGAGCCTGCGGATCCAGAGTGCGATGAACTGGGCCGTGACCCTGTACGTGAAAATCCAGAGCAACGACGGCAAGACTTTGATCAGCCGTGTCGATCTGCCGGCCGGCCCTGCGCAAACCCTGCTGGTACCACTGCAGCCGAGTTCACCTTTGAGCCAGGGCATGAAAGCCGGTCCGCCGATGCCGATCAACTTCGAAGGCCAGCGTGTATTGCTGGCCAGCAGCACCGGTGAGCTGGACCGCAGCCAAGTGGTGTCGGTGACCTTGTCGATGGATCAGCCGAAAGTCGCCCAAAGCATCTTGCTCGAACGCTTCGGCGTGCAGGACGGCGAGGCTGTCACCAAGGCCGTTTATGGCGGTCTGGTGGACGCCTACGGCCAATCGACCCGGGCCAAGTGGCCGGAGAAGGTCAGCAGCGACGAGCAACTGAAATCCGCAGCGGCCAAAGAACAGCAACAACTGAAGACCTGGCTGGCCGAGCGCGAGAAACAGTCCCTGGACAAGTTCGGCGGCTGGACCAAAGGCCCGGCGTTCAAGGCCAGCGGCTTTTTCCGCACCGAAAAGCGTGACGGCCGCTGGTACCTGGTGACCCCGGAAGGGCATCCGTTCTATTCCCTCGGCGTCAACACCGTGACCCCGAGCGTCAACCAGACCTACATCGCCGGTCGCGAGTGGATGTTCGAGTCCCTGCCCAAACCCGACGAGCCCCTGGCCGCTTATTATGGCGAGGGCGACAACCGTGGCGGCAATGGCGCCGATCAGGGCCGGGCCTACAACGCCGGGCGTTGGTACGATTTCTATGGCGCCAACCTGCAGCGTCTGTATGGCAAGCCTTGCGCACCGGGCAGCGACACCAAGGCCGGTGTCGCCGAAGCAGCCAAGGCCGATGCGGTTGAGGCGACGACCGATAAGGCCGCCGAGCAATCGGTCATTCCTGCGGCTACCGAATCCGCGGCTGGTGTTGCCGAAGCGGCCAAGACCGGTGCCGTTGAAGCGTCAGTCGAAAAAACGGCTGAGCCAACGGCCGCCGAACCCTGCAAAGTGGTGTTCGACGAAAAACGCTGGGCCAGTCATACCCTCGATCGCCTGCAAGCCTGGGGTTTCAATACCATTGGTAATTGGAGCGCACCGGTGTTTGGCAACGCTGACCGAGTGCCGTACACCTTGCCGCTGTCGATCGTCGGCGATTACGCCAGCATCAGCACCGGCACCGATTGGTGGGGCGGCATGCCTGATCCGTTCGATCCGCGTTTCGCCATGGCCACCGAGCGCGCCGTTGCTATCGCCGCCCGCGACCATCGCGACGATCCGTGGCTGATCGGTTACTTCGCCGATAACGAACTGGCGTGGGCCGGTCCCGGCGATGACCCGAAGGCCCGTTACGCGCTGGCCTACGGCACTTTGAAAATGACCACCGATGTGCCGGCCAAACGTGCCTTCCTCAAACAGCTGCGTGACAAGTACCGCAACCAGGCGGGGCTTTCCAAGGCATGGGGCATTGACCTGCCTGCCTGGGAATTGATGGAAGACCCGGGCTTCGTGCCGCCGCAGCCGAGCGCCGAATACCCCGAAATCGAAGCCGACTTCAAATACTTCCAGAAAGTGTTCGCCGACACCTACTTCAAAACCGTCTCCGATTCGCTCAATTGGCATGCGCCGAACCAGTTGTTACTGGGCGGCCGCTTTGCCGTCAGCACCCCTGAAGCCGTCGAGTCCTGCGCGCAATACTGCGACGTGTTGAGCTTCAATATGTACACCCTGCAACCCCAGGACGGTTACGACTTCGCCAGACTGCGAAGCCTGGATAAGCCGGTACTGATCACCGAGTTCAATTTCGGTTCGACCGATCGCGGCCCGTTCTGGGGCGGCGTGACGCAACTGGCGAAGGAAGAAGATCGCGGCCCGGCCTACGCCAACTTCCTTAAACAGGCGATGAGCGAACCGTCGATTGTCGGGGTGCACTGGTTCCAGTACCTCGATCAACCGGTGACCGGTCGTTTGCTGGATGGTGAGAATGGGCATTTCGGGCTGGTAGGCATTACCGATCTGCCGTTTCAGGGCTTTGTTGACAGTGTGCGTAAAAGCAATTTGCAGACCGTCGATCAACTCGGCAAAGAGGCCGAGAAGGCCAAAGCCGAGGCGGAAAAAGCCGCCGAGAACCATGAGGGCGAGGGCGGCAAGCAAGGCGCTGCCGACAAAGGTGCGGAGCAGGGCGCCGGCCATGCGGGTGGGCATTCGGGCAATGGTCATTAACAGCTGAGACCGCGTTATCGTTCTTCGCGGGCAAGCCTCGCTCCTACAGATTGGTTCGTGAGCGACATAAATCCTGTAGGAGCGAGGCTTGCCCGCGAAGGCGTCGGTACAGGCACCATAAGTATTCAATCATTTCCATGACCGGGCGACCGCCCGGCCCGACCCTGTTCCCAAAACCCTCAAGGGCTGGAACAATGCGGGCCACATTGTAGAGCGTTTATCCGGGAGAGTTGTGGGTGCAGATTCAGGGTCATTACGAGCTTAAGTTCGAAGCGGTGCGCGAAGCTTTTGCGGCGCTGTTCGACGATCCTCAGGAGCGTGGCGCGGCGTTGTGCATCCGCATTGGCGGGGAAACCGTTCTCGACCTTTGGGGCGGTACCGCCGACAAGGACGGCACCGAAGCCTGGCACAGCGACACCATTGCCAACCTGTTTTCCTGCACCAAGACCTTCACCGCCGTGACCGCGCTGCAACTGGTGGCCGAAGGCAAGCTGCAACTGGATGCCCCGGTCGCTCGCTACTGGCCCGAGTTCGCTGCCGCCGGCAAAGAATCCGTGACCCTGCGCCACTTGCTCTGCCATCAGGCCGGCCTGCCGGCACTGCGCGAGCTGCTGGCCCCTGAAGCACTTTACGACTGGCAGACCATGGTCGATGCTCTGGCTGCCGAAGCGCCCTGGTGGACGCCGGGTGAAGGTCACGGTTATGCGGCCATCACCTATGGCTGGCTGGTCGGTGAGTTGCTGCGTCGCGCCGACGGTCGTGGGCCGGGCGAGTCCATCGTGGCACGGGTCGCGAAGCCTTTGGGGCTGGACTTCCACGTTGGCCTCGCCGAAAAGGAGTTCCACCGCGTGGCGCACATTGCCCGTGGCAAGGGCAACCTTGGCGATGCCGCGGCCCAACGCTTGCTGCAAGTGACCATGCGCGAGCCGACCGCCATGAGCACCCGAGCCTTCACCAACCCACCGTCTATAATGACAAGCACAAACAAACCGGAATGGCGGCGCATGCAGCAGCCCGCCGCCAATGGCCATGGCAATGCGCGCAGCCTGGCCGGGTTTTACGCCGGGTTGCTCGACGGCAGCCTGCTGGAAAGCGAAATGCTCGATGAGCTGACCCGCGAACACAGCGTCGGTGAAGACAAGACTTTACTGACCCGGACCCGCTTCGGCCTGGGTTGTATGCTCGATCAACCGGACGTACCCAACGCCACCTACGGCCTCGGCCCACGGGCGTTCGGTCATCCGGGCGCCGGCGGTTCCATCGGTTTTGCTGACCCGGAATACGATGTGGCCTTCGGCTTTGTGACAAATACCTTGGGGCCGTACGTCTTGATGGATCCACGAGCGCAAAAGCTTGTGCGAGTACTGGCCACTTGTCTGTAAATCACGCTTAAGGGGGCCAGGGCCGGAACCCGAAAGCCTTTGTGGTTTCAAAGCGCTGTTTATCCGGGCTAACCCGGTCTGATTTTTCATTACTTCATTTTGTGGATATCCAATGTCATCCAATAAAACTCTCGCCCTGGCCCTGTGCTTCGCCATCACCGGTTGCGCACAAACCCCACAAAATGACGCAGACGGTGGCAGCTGGTGGCCATTCGGTTCTTCCGACAAGGTTGCGACCAAAGAGCCAGCCCCGGCCCCGGCTCCGCTGAAACCTGCAGCGACCACTCCGGTAGCCAAGGCCGAGAGCTCCAGCCCTTGGTACTGGCCGTTTGGCTCAGACGAAGTTCTCGACAAAAAAACAGAAGTAAAACCAGAAGCCAAACCGGCTGCTGTGGCCAAGGTTGAGACCGACGCTGGTGGCAAGTGGTACTGGCCGTTCGGCGGCAAAGAGCAGAGCACCGCCAAAGCCGTGCCAATGCCCGACCCGAAAGTCACCCAAGCCTGGCTCGATGACTACGAACCGCGCCTGCGTGAAGCGATCAAGGACAGCAACCTGAAACTTGAGCGTCGCGAAAACGTGCTGGTCGTCACGGCACCGGTAGAAGGCTCGTTCAACCCTGACCGTCCGTCCATGCTGCTGCCGGTAACACTCGGCCCGTTCACCCGTGTCGCGAAAATCCTCGAAGTCGATCCAAAGACTGCCGTGCTGGTACTCGGTCACAGTGATACGTCGGGCGCCGCACCGGCCAACGTGAAGCTGAGCCAGGAGCGCGCCCAAGCGGTGGCGGCGATCTTCCGTCTCAGCGGTCTGCAGCGTGATCGCCTGATGCTGCGCGGCATGGGTGGCGAGGCGCCGCGTGCCGCCAACGACAGTTCTGAAGGTCGTGCCTTGAACCGTCGCGTCGAGCTGTTGGTGACGCCGGCAAACACCATGGTCGCGTTGCTGAGCAAGTACAACATGCCGGCGCCTGCACCGGTGAAAACAATGATCGCTGCGCAAGACATCAAACCCGTGGCCAAGCCTGTGACCCCGGCGCCTGCTGCGAAGAAAGCGGCTGTGCCGGCGACGAAAAAGGCACCGGCCAAGAAAGCAGCCGCCAAGGCTCCAGCCAAAAAAGCAGTGGTGAAAAAGACCGCGCCCGCCAAAGCCGCTGTCGACACCAAGAAAGTCGCTGTCGCCGATGACACAAAGAAGTGATTCGTTAACCAAAAGGAATGCGCCATGACCCGGCCCTTGGCAGATATGCGTCGCGACTACACCCGAGATGGCTTGACCGAGGCGCAAGCCCCGGCCGAGCCGTTCGCGCTGTTCCATCAGTGGTTTGCCGATGCGGTGAAAACCGAGCAGGTGCCGGTGGAGGCGAATGCCATGACGCTGGCCACCGTCGATCAGGACGGTCGGCCACATTGCCGTATTCTGCTGCTCAAGGGCCTGGACGAGCAGGGCTTCACCTTCTTCACCAACTATGAAAGCGACAAGGGTCAGCAACTGGCAGCCAATCCATTTGCGGCCATGACGTTTTTCTGGCCAGCCCTGGAGCGCCAGGTGCGCATCGAAGGACGGGTGGTGAAGGTCACGCCTGAAGAGTCCGACGCTTATTATCAGGTCCGTCCTCTGGGCAGCCGTCTCGGCGCCTGGGCCTCGCCCCAGAGCCGCGTGATCGCCGATCGCGGAGAACTGGAAGCGCTGCTCAAGAACACCGAGCAACGTTTCAGCGATACCCAGCCTCACTGCCCTGAACACTGGGGCGGTTATCGCTTGCTACCCGAGCGCATCGAATTCTGGCAGGGCCGTCCGAGCCGTCTGCACGATCGCCTCAACTACCGCTTGCAGGGCGCCGACTGGGTTCGTGAACGCCTCGCACCGTAAATAGCCTAGTGAGTGAACCGCTTTTTGTAAGAGCCAGGCTTGCCGTAATGCCTGTCAGTTAAGGCGGAATCTGTAGGAGCGAGGCTTGCCCGCGAAGAACGATGACGCGTAATACCTGAAAAAACCGCGGTGCATTCTTCGCGGGCAAGCCTCGCTCCTACAGAAATTTCGCTTAACTGACCGGCAAGCCTGGCTCCTACGTGTTAGGGATATCCTGCCGCTTGATCTTCTGTGTTTGAGCGTTCGCCAGTTGCTGAAGCATAAAGGCTCTTTTCTGTTCGTCTTTACCCGCCAGTGACAACGCCAGATCGCGGTCCATCCAGCGTTTGATCCGCACGTACAACCACCAATGGAAGTACAAGCCGGCGACGGTCGTGACGACAATGATGAAGTAATCCATGAAAATCCTTGGGTCAGCGGCGCAGATTTTGTAATTTGACGCTACTGTGTGCTGAGTTTGAAAAAGCGCCTGTATCGGGCCTGAATGAAACCAATTTTATCCGGGCAATGCCGTGACAGGCGTCAAGCTGCGGAGTTTAATGAATACCTGTCCTATGGAGTTTGATGCTATGCGCAAGTCTGTTCTGCTGGTTGCTTCCTTTTCCACGATGGCGATGTTGCTCACCGGCTGCCAATCGAGCCTGACCGGTGACTCCTACTCCCGTGACGAAGCGCGTCGTGTGCAGACGATTCGCATGGGTACCATCGAAGCCCTGCGTCCGGTGAAAATCGAAGGCACCAAAACCCCGATCGGCAGCGCCGCCGGTGCAGTCGTGGGTGGTGTCGGCGGTAGCGCCATCGGCGGCGGTCGCGGCAGCATCGTCGCAGCGGTCATCGGCGCCGTCGCCGGCGGCCTGGTGGGTTCGGCTGCCGAAGAAGGCCTGACCCGTACTCAAGGTGTGGAAATCACCGTGCGCGAAGACGATGGCAGCATGCGCGCCTACGTACAACAGGTTCAGGAAAACGAAGTGTTCCGTGTAGGTGAGCGTGTGCGGATTGCTACGGTTGATGGCACCAGCCGCGTTACGCACTAAGCGGAATATGGGTAAAAGAAAACCCCGATCAGATGAGCTGGTCGGGGCTTTTTTTTGCGGGTCTTTTCTTCAGCGTTGCGCCTGCTGGTGAAACTCCCCGAACGAGACCATGCGCTGGCGCGTCGGGTCCCACAGCTTGAGCCGCAGGCAGCGATAGATATCCCGTGGATGTAGCGAAGTGGTGATCGGCGCCTGCAACGCCGGGATCGCCGCCATGGCCTCCGGCAATCGGTAGAAGGGGATGCCCGAGTTGGCGTGATGCACATGGTGGTAGCCGATATTGGCGGTGAACCAGGCCATGATCGGGCCGGTGCGCATGTAACTGGAGGAAAAAACTGCGGTGGCGGCGTAGTCCCAGTCGGCGCGCTCGGGGTAACGCACCCCGGGGAAATTGTGCTGGCAGTAGAACATATAGGCTCCCAGCGCCGAGCCGGACAGGCTGGGAATCAGCACCGAGTACAGCAGGATGTCCGGCGCCAGTAGCGCCAGGGCGACGGCGCTCGCCAGGTTCAGCGCCAGAGCCAGCAGCGACCAGAGCCGATGTCGCGGCTGGGTGATCAGCGAAACCATGCAGATGCTGAAAATAAAGATGCTGAATGATGCCAGCAGAATCATCAGCGGATGCCTGGCGACGCGATAGCGAAAGCGTTTGAGGCGTCCGGCTTGGGCATATTCCTCAGTGGACAGCAGGGGAAAGGTCCCCAGGTCGGTGTGGGTGGAAAGCAGCGGGAGGCGGTTTTTCTCTGCTCCGACGTACTGGCAGCTGTGGCCGTGGTGATAGTCATGGGACTGCTTCCACAGGGTCGGCGGGGCCATCAGCAGCAAGCCGAAGGTCTTGAAGAACAGTTCGGCAAAACGCGATCCCTTGAGTATCGCGCCATGCATATAGTCGTGATACAGCACAAACATGCGCACCAGGGACAGCCCCAGCAGCACGCTGCAGGTCAGGCGCAGCGGCCACCACAAGGGCGTGGCCGCCGCCGCGCCGAACAGCCCGATCACCAGCAGTGTCGAGTAGAAATGCCACCAGCTCAGGCGACGGTTCTCCACGGTGAATGGCAGGGTCTGGCGAATCAGTTCCTTGCCATAACGCGCCAGTTTCTCGCGGCTCAGGTTATCGGTGGGCCAAGGCACGGCATCCGGTAAAGGTTGTTTCGTGCCTTGGGTGCTTTGGCGATAAGCGGTGACGGTCGAGGTGTCCAGTGCGCGCATCTTCGGTGCTCTCCTTAGCCTTGGTCTCAGGCGATAACCGCTTCAAGGGAACGGTGCTGCCTGAGCAGCTCCGGGCGCCGGTCCTTCCAGGGGCGGGCCTGTTCCAGCTGGCCGGCCAGGCGAAACAGCAGGGCTTCCTCGCCAAAGGCGGCGCTGAGCATCAGGCCGATCGGCAGTCCCGCGGCATTCCAGTGCAGTGGCAGGGAGATCGCCGGCTGCCCCGAGGCGTTGTGGATGGCGGTGAAAGGGCTGTAGTCGATCAGCGGGCCGTAGGTGTTTTCCAGGTCGCTGGAGTGGATATCCACCACCCCGTTGCGCAACGGCGGTCGGGCCAGGGTCGGGGTCAGCCAGCAATCGTAACGCTGGTGGAAGCGCGCCATTTCCCGGCCGACCTGCTGCAACACCAGCTCGGACATCTGGTACTCCACCGCACTCACGCCGAGGCCGCGCTGGTGCACCGCCCGGGTCAGGTTTTCCAGCTCGCCGGGCCGCGGGCCGCGCCCCAGTTGCAGGCTCATCAGCTCCACGGCGAAGGCAATACCGGAGAACCACAGGGCGCTGAAGGCCTCGGCGAAGCTTTGCAGGTCCAGCTGCGGCGCGGCCTCTTCCACATGATGACCGAGGGATTCGAGCAGGCGCGCGGTGCTTTCCACCGCCGCGATGCAGTCGGGGTGCAGCGGCCGTCCGGCCGGATCGGTGTTGGAGAAGGCGATACGCAAGCGCCCCGGTTCGCGGCTGACCTGGTCGAGAAAGCGCCCCTGCATCGGTGGGGCGCGGTAGGGATCGCCAGGCACTACGCCGTGGGTGGCATCCAGCAGGGCAGCGCTGTCACGCACGCTGCGGGTCAGTACGTGTTCGTCCAGCAGGCCGCTGAGCAGCTCGCCGAAATCCGGGGCCAAGGAGTTACGCGCCCGGGTTGGCTTGAGGCCGACCACGCCGCAGCAGGAGGCGGGTATGCGGATCGAGCCGCCACCGTCGTTGCCATGGGCTGCCGGGACCATGCCAGTGGCCACCGCCGCGGCCGCGCCACCGCTGGAGCCGCCGGTGGAATATTCCAGGTTCCACGGGTTGCGCGCCGGGCCGTAGAAGGCGCCTTCGGTGGTGGGCAGAATCCCGAACTCCGGGGCATTGCTCTTGCCGACGAATAGCAGCCCGGCCTGGCGAAAGCGGCTTACCAGTTCGCAGTCCTGGGGCATGATCCGCCCCTGCAGCATGCGCGAGGACAGGGTCGAAGGCAGACCCTGGCAATCGCCGAGGATGTCCTTGAGCAGAAAGGGCACGCCGTGCAGCGGCCCTGTCGGCGTCGCCTTGTCCTGTTCGGCGGCCATCGCCCGGGCCATGTCGTAGGCCTTGTAGACCACGGCGTTGACCGTCGGGTTGAAGGCTTCGATGCGGTGTATGGCTTCCTCCAGCAGTTCGGAGGGGCGTACTTCCTTTCTTCTGACCAGATCGGCCAGGCCTACAGCATCGAATGTTGCGTATTCGCTGAAAGACATTCAGTTCTCCCTGTGTTGCGCACTCTAGTGGGGGCGGAACACTCCCGTTCCGGCCGGCATTTGCATTACATGGCTGGTTGCACAAGCCCGCCTTGCGCAGGCTCGGTTAGCTGCTTCATATCCTTGGAAAAGAAGGCGACGACGGCGAGCGTGGTGGCAACAAGCCGAGCATGCAGCGAACCCTGGGACGAATATGCGCCGGAGGCGAAAATTGCGGGTATACGCCGTTCGGAGTATTAACTTCGACGGCGTGCTCCCAGAGGATGATCAAGCGCAAGGGATGCGCAAGGCCGTAGAGTTCGGGTCTTGCGGGAGATGGCTAAATACTGCTGCCGGGACATAAATAATAATGACTACGAACGACCACGATAGCGACGTTCCGTATGTGAATTTTTCGGAATGTCTGCAGCGTCACGCACTTAGGATCCCGGACCGATTGGCCTATCGTTTTTTGCAGAATGGGCGAAACGAAGAAGTCCTGATCACCTTCGCTGAACTGGACTGCGCCGCGCGGGCGGCCGCTGCCCGGCTCCAGCTGCATTGCCAGGCTGGAGATCGGGTGTTGATCCTGCTCAAGCCGGGCCTGGACTATGTGATCGCCTTCATGGGCTGTCTGTATGCCGGGATGGTGGCGGTGCCGGCCTATCCGCCGGGGGCCACCAAGACCCTGGATCGGCTGGACGGCATCATCGACGACTGCCAGCCGACGGCGGCGCTGGCCAGTGGCGAGGATGTCCCGACCATTCAGGCCCGGCTCGGCCAGGCCCACAGCCCGCGGGTGCTGGATATGGCGACCCTGGATCCGGCCCTGGCCGGCCAGTGGCGCGCGGCCCGGGTGACGCGAGAGGATATCGCTTTTTTGCAATACACCTCAGGCTCCACCGGTGTACCCAAGGGTGTGGCGGTGACTCACGGCAACCTGATTCACAACTCACGCAGCATCAGCCGCGGCTTCCTGATCCACAAGGATAGCCATATGGTCAGTTGGTTACCGCCGTATCACGACATGGGGCTGATCGGCGGCATCCTGCAATCGCTGTTCGTCGGCTTTGGCTCGACTCTGCTGGCACCGATTCACTTTCTGCAACGGCCACTGCGCTGGTTGCAGGCCATCAGCACCTACCGTGGCACCGTCAGCGGCGGGCCGAATTTCGCCTATGAACTGTGCCTGCGCAAGATCAAGGACGAAGAGCTGGCCGGCCTCGACCTGAGCAGTTGGGAGGTGGCGTTCAACGGCGCCGAGCATGTGCGGGCGCAGACCATTACCGCCTTCCATGAGCGTTTCGCCCGCGCCGGTTTTGCCAGCACGTCGGCCTTTCCCTGCTACGGGCTGGCCGAAGGCACGCTGTTGGTCTGCGTCGGCGGGACAAAACGCGAACCGGTAATTCGTCAGTTCCATGCCGGGTTGCTGGAGGACAATGTGGCCCGTTTGCACGATGGGCAAGTCAGCGACGGCGACGATCGATTGCGCCTGCGCACGCTGGTCAGCAGCGGTCGCGGTATTGCGGGGCAGGGCCCGTTTATCTGCGATCCGCATACCGAGCAGCCACTGGAGGACGGACGGGTCGGCGAGATCTGCATCGTCGGCGACAGCATCGCCAGCGGTTATTGGCAGCGCCCGGAGAGCACCGCCGCGGCCTTTCGCCCGGCAGCGCCAACGCTAGGCTGGCCCCTGTACTTTCGCACCGGCGACCTGGGCTTTCTGCTCGACGGCGAGCTGTTCGTCACCGGACGGCTCAAGGACCTGATCATCGTCAACGGGGTCAATCACCATCCCGGGGATATCGAGAACACTGTGCTGGGCTCCCACGACAGCTTTCGCCCGGACGGCAGTGCGGCCTTCAGCATCGAGGCGGGCGATGGCGAGCAGGTGGTCATCGCCCAGGAAATCGAACGGCGTTCCTTGCGCAGCCTGGATGTGACGCAGCTGTTCAGCGAGCTGAAAGCGCGGCTGTGGCAGCAGCACCAATTGGCGCGGCCGGTGCTGCTGCTGGTGTTTGGCGGCTCGTTGCCGCGCACCTCCAGCGGCAAGATCAAGCGCCAGGAATGCCGCAGACAGTTCGAACCCTGGCTGGCGGCATTGGACGGTATGGCGCCGGCCGAAGCCCATCCCCTGGACAAGTCGGTGGTCGCCGTGGAGAGCAACGGCCGGGTGCTGCGTGACCTCACCCTCGACAGTCAGGTCATGGAAGTATGACTAACCTATCGATCGGCCCGGTGCGTGCGCCCAAACCCGCAGCGCTGCTGTTCGCCCAGCCGGCCTTCTGCGAGCCGCGGCTGGAATTGGCCAACCGTGCGCGATCGGTGCTGTCGCTGCCGCCCACTGACAGCCAGCAGCGGCTGCAACTGACCAGCGTGCTCAACTCCATCACCTCCGCGGGGACCATCGTCGCGCTCAAGCAGCAGACCCAACTGGCCCTGCCGCAGATTCTGCCGTGCGAGAGCTTTGTGTTCGCCAGCGGCCGGATCCGCGCGCACCGGGTGTTCATTTCGCACCTGATCCATTCAGACAGCGGCTGCGATGACCTGATCAAGGCCGTGGTCGGTCACGACGGCATGATTCCACCGCTAGGCATCGACCCCATCGAGCATTGCGGGAGCCCCAAGTTCACCACCCTGGAAAGCCTGGGCAGTCAGGAGGACCAGGTATGGGCGAAGATATTTCGCGAACATGGGGTGCGTAATCTGGGCTGGACGCTGCTGCCCGGATTGCACCGCAACACCTTTACCGGCTACTTTTTTCACAACATCTCGGCCACTGTGGCCCATGAAAGCAAAATGCGCATGATGGTTTTCGCCCCGTACCTGCACATCGCCCTGAACCGGGCGCTGGGCAGCAAGCTGTTGCGCCACACCCCGGGGCCGAACCACGAATTGTTCTCCATCCTGTCCAGCCGCGAAGCGGAGATTTCGCGCTGGGTCGCCCGAGGCAAGACCAACTGGGAGATTGGCCAGATCCTCGGCATCAGCGACAAGACCGTGAAAACTCATCTGCAGAATATCTTCTTCAAACTCCAGGCTTCGAGCCGTGCGCAGATCGCGGCGCTGTTCTGCGACGAGTGAGCGCCGCCTGCTTTTCTTTTATCCCGTAGCCACAAGACAGTGCTGACGCCCTAAGGCAACGTGTGCCTCCCTTCCGGAGAGCGAGCGTGCTCGCGAGCGTCAGCGCAACTGTCGCCAAAACGCTGCTTCGGCCACGGCCTCCCATTCACCGCTACTCCTTACGGAGTATTGAGATGAACCCCCATGACGCCGAGCATCGGCGGTGTAGCAAACGGCCTGCTGCGGCGGGTTATCCACTCTTAAACGCGTTTGCATCAAGACGCCTGTCCAAGCGCTCATCACGCGATTTCACCGCGTGGTGTCGCGGGTCAACGGCCATGCAAAGGAAGCGAAACACGCTGGGAGGCGACTGTGCACATTGACGAAATAACCTTTGCCGTGACCGAAACCCTGGCCAGCCTGCTGGAGGTCGATTTCGGCTCCCTGGATATCGAGCGCTCGTTCCATGAGATGGGCGTCGACTCGGTGCTGATCGTCGGCCTGTCCGCCGAGTTCGAAGACCGGTTCGGCATTTCCCTTGATCCCGAACTGGCCTATCTGCACGACACCGTGAGCAAGGTCAGCCAGCACCTGTACGGCGTCATCAATCAGGGCGCGCTCGGCGCGCTGGGGAGGTAAGTCATGGCGGACTCGTTGCTCAATATCACCCGTCAGGAACTGCTGGAATTCGTCGGTCTCAACGAGACGGTGGTTCGCGCTCAAGGCACCCGTATCGAAACGGCCAGCGGCCAGACCCTGATCGACTTCGTCGGCCAGTTCGGCGCAGTGCCTTTTGGCTATGGCGCGACGCCGATCAGCGAGGCGATCCACAACTTTCTGGCCAGCGGCCAACCGTCGCTGGTGCAGCCGCTGATCAACCCCGGCGTCGAACAACTGGCACGGCGTCTGATCGATCTGGCGCCGGGTGTGCACTCCAAGGTCACGTTCACCACCAGCGGCGCGGAAACCGTCGAAGCGGCGATCAAGCTGTGCCGCGCCGCGACCCAGCGCGAGCTGGTGATTGGTACCCTGACTGGCTTTCACGGCAAGACCCAGGGCGCGGTCGGGGTCACCGGCAAGGCCACATACCGCGAGCCGTTCCAGATTCGCACCGACGGTTTCAGCCATGTGCCCTATGGCGACCTGGAGGCTCTCGAAGCGCTCTTGCAGACCCGCCGCGCCGCGGCCTTTTTTGTCGAGGCGGTGCAGGGCGAGGCGGGCATGATCACCCCGCCGCAAGGCTATCTGCTGGCAGCGCAGAACCTCTGCCGCCAGTACGGCACGCTATTCGTCCTTGATGAAATCCAGACCGGGCTGGGCCGCACCGGCGAACTGTTCGCCGCCACCGCCCATGGTCTGTCGCCGGACGTGGTACTACTCGCCAAGGCTCTGGGTGGCGGGATCGCGGCCATCGGCGCGTGCATCTACGGCGAACAGTGCTGGAGCCGTGATTTCGATCGGCACCACAGCTCGACCTTCGCCATGAATGGCTTCAGCGCCGCCATTGGTCTGGCCGTGCTCGACCAGCTCACGGCCAATGACGGGGCGCTGCTCAAGCATGCGGCGCAGCAGGGCGCCTATCTGTACGCCGGGCTTGCGCGTTTGGTGGAGGCCTATCCCGAGGTATTCCACAGCCTCGACGGCCGCGGCCTGATGCTTGGCCTGAAGTTTCGCCGCTGGAGCGGCGAACGCCTCTACACTCTGTCCCTGGCCAGCGCCTTCGGCGCCCTGGTGCCGATCGTCTGCGGCTACCTGAAAAGCCGTCACGGCGTGTACTGCCTGCCGACTCTTACCGAGGGCAACGTGCTGCGGATCCAGCCGCCGTTGTGCATCGAGCGCGCCGATGTCGACGTGCTGCTCGAAGGCCTCAAGGCGATGGCCGAGCTGGTGGTGCATAACCAGCAGCACCGGCTGATCCTCCAAGCCCACGGTTATGCCGGACCACGGGGGGCCTTGAGCACCTGGGTCGCGCCCGGCAAACCGCGCAGCAGCGGACGCTGCCTGGGGCGCTTCGCCTTCCTGTTGCACCCGACCACCGCCGAAAGCGTCAACGGCGACAGTGTGGTGGACGGCCTCGGGCTGTCGGTGGCGGAAAAAACCTTTATGCAGGGCTGGCTCGACGATTTCTCCGAATGGGCCAAGCCCGACCTCGACGCCGGCGTGTCCTACCACGCCCGCAGCATCTACAACGATGCCGGCGACTATGTCGAAGGCTGGCTGGTCGGTAGCCTGCTGCAACCGCGCGACCTTATGCGCCTGAGCCTGGGCAAACGGCGCAAGCTGCTGGGCAACTACCTGGACAGCGTTGCCGGGCTGGAAGTGGATTTCGTTGGGCTGGGGGCCTACACCTCGGTGATTTCCAACGCGGGTCTCGATGTGCTCAACGAGCGCTTTCACACCACCACCGGCAACAGCTTGACGGCCATGGTTGGCGTCGATGCGCTGCTGACCACCTGCGCCAACCGTGGCGTGCCGCTGGCCAAGCGCCTGACCGGAGTGATCGGTGCCTACGGTTCGGTAGGACGTCTGGCCAGCCTGCGCCTGGGACGCTTCTGCGAGCATCTGGTGTTGCTCGGCAACGCGGCCAACCGTGGCGCCATGGATGAGTTGCGGCTGGTGGGCGGTGAGTTGTACCGCGATGCCTTATTGCAGATCCAGGGCGGCCACAGCACGGGCATCGCCAAGACCCTGGTGCTGCTCCTGCCGAGCCTTGCCAGTGTCGAGCAACTGCTGGACCGCGATCTTGGCGACGATCAGCAACTGCGCGAACTGTTCGACCGCGTCGATACCTTGGCTCAGGACAAGCCACAGGTGCAACCGCCGCTGGTGATCACCGCGGACCTCGCGAGCTGGTTGCCGCGCCTGGAAGCCGTGCTTTCGGCCACCTCTAACGGTTCGGCTTTCATCGACCCGCTGGCCCTGCACCACAACGCGATCATCTGCGACTGTGCCCAGCCGCCGGATATCGGCCACGCCACGCTGGCGTTGCGCCCGGATGTCACGGTGATCGAAGGCGGACTGATCCATCTGCCTGATCGCAGCCAACGCTTCGGCCAGCAGAACCTCACCGGTCTGCCCAGCGGCGTGACCTTCAGCTGCCTGGCGGAAACCATGGTCCTGACCATGGCTGGCCTACAGCGCGACTACAGCATCGGTAAGCGTGCGCCATTGGCGGATGCCGAAGCGATCTTCGATCTGGCCCTCGCCTACGGTTTCGCTCCGGCGGTGGAGCAACTGATCGAGAAAGCCGGTTAACCCTAATCACGAGAAAGGAGTCCACATCATGTCGATGCACAACGCCCGCAACGCTACCGAGAAGTACCTGCCGGGCCTGCTCGCCACCCTTCAGGATCGCGGTCTGATGGCCCTGGAGCAGGCCGAACCGGCTGACCTGTGCGCGCTGTTTCGCGACTACCGCGCCGCCGGCCTGATCATCCCCGAAACCTACGGCGGCCTCGGCGCTTCGCCGCAGGAAACCGTGGAGATCCTAAGGGCCATCGGTTCGCTGTGCCCGTCTCTGGCGGTGATGATGACGATGCACCACCACACCATCGCCACCATCGTGCAGCTGGGCGGGTTGATTCCGGCGGCGGAAGAACTGCTGTGGGGCATCACCCAGAACCAACTGCTGATCGCCTCGGCCTTTGCCGAAGGCAAGCCCGGCTCCGAGATCTTCAACGCCAGCGTCAAGGCGCGGCCGGTGGACGGCGGCTTTATCCTCGACGGCAGCAAGAAGCCCTGCACCATGAGCCACCATATGGATGTAATCGTGGTCGGTGTCGCCTGTGAACAGGCCAACGGCAGCGTCAGCCAGGGGTTTGCCGTGGTCTTCGCCGATGGCAGCGACGTCACCCGTGAACCCTTCTGGAAGGCCACGGTATTGCGTGCCGCCGACAGCAATGCGCTGGTGTTCAACGGCGTGTTCGTCCCCAGCGAGCGCATGCTCCTGGCCGATGGCGCAGACAGTGAAGAGGTGGCCGCCACCGCCATGGAAACCTCGCTCAATGGTTTGAGCTGGTTCCAGCTGATGGTCGGCGGCAGTTACTTGGGCGTGGCCTCGGCGCTGGTCGACAAGCTGCTGCAAAAACCCTTCGCCGACCCGGCGCAACTGGCCCGGTTGTGCATTGAACTGGAGGGCGTCAATCAAGCGCTGTTGGGCACCGCCGGCGAGTTGCAGGCGCAACGGGAAGCACCGATGAACACCTACAACAAGGCGCTGTGCACACGGTTCCTGGTGCAGGCGGCGATAGAGCGCTCGACCAACCTCAGCGTCGAGCTGTTGGGTGGCATGGCCTTTATCGCCTCCGACGAAGTGGCCTATCTGCTGGCGGCGTCCCGGGCGATCTGCTTCCACCCAATCTCCCGTACTGCCGCCACGCCGCTGTTGGCGCAGTTCCTGCGCGAGTCATACAGCGCCTGACTTGCCTGATACCGCTGGGCACCACTTCCGGCCGCGGCAACATGCCTAATGGAGTAGAAGCATGAGTAGCGATTTTCTTTATCCGCCACGACCGGCCAATGTCGGTCGCGGGTTTCACTGCCTGGCCGTTCCGCTGTTCAGTCTGCTGCTGGTGTTCAACACCGCGGCCATCGCCTTGATTCTGGCCCTGTCGTGTACCTTGCAGGCCGGGCGCTGGCTGTTGGCGCGACTGCCGGGGATGACGGCGCTGGGTGGCTGGCTGGTGGCGAGCTATCACCGACTGTTGCAGCCGCTGGCCAACAGGCTGCTAAAGGATCCCCGGGACGAGCCGATCCTGGCCGCCGCCATCAGCCTGGGCCTGACCGCCGGGCCGGTGTTTATCGCCCAACTGTGGCTCAAGGAAATTTCCTGGCCGCTGGTGCTGTCGTTCTATGCCTGCGTCTACGGACCGAATATTCGCGGGTTTGTCCGCTCCTTCAGCGCCATGCATCAGGAAGGTCATGTGCCTGGCGGCATCTTCAAGCGTTCGAGCCTGCTCGATCGATGGGTCGGCAACTCCTTCCTGTATATGTTTTTCGCCATCCCCATGGGGCTGATTCCCCACGCGGCGGCGCACCTGCAACAGCATCATCGGGAGAACGCCGGGCCGCTGGATGTCTACGCCACGGCGCGCTACGACCATGCCAGTGCCTGGGATTTCGCGGTGTATATGGTGCGTGAGGTGATGTACCAGCAGTTCATGGTTTCGCCCTGGCTCTACTTCAAGAGCAAGCACAAGCGCAGCCAGGCCCGGGCCATGGTGCTGGGCAATCTGGTGCATCTTGCGCTGCTCGTCGCGCTGGCGCTCTACAGCCTGCCGATCGCCGTGCTCTACATGCTGGTGCCCTGGTGCGCGAGCAACTTCATGATGGGGGTCATCCATTGGAGCCAGCACGCGTTCTACGGCGGCCAGGAAGACCCGAAGGACTGGATGTACAACACCGTCACTCTGCTGGAAAAACCGGTGAATATCCTCAACGAGGGTTATCACGCCTGCCACCATCACTGGGCGGTCGGGCACTGGTCCGAAAGCCCCGAACTGTTCGAGCGCCTCAAGCCGGAACTGGCGGCCGCGGGGTCCATGGTGTTTCGCGACCTCAGCGTGTTCGACTTGTTCGTGCTGCTGATGCTGCGCCGCTTCGACACCCTGGCGCACAAGCTGGACTGGTGGGAGCCGTTGAGCCACGCGCAGAAGGTCCAACTGCTGCGGCGGCGAGTGCTGCCGGCGCCCATCGCGGCCCATGAAGATGCGCATCGGCAGCGTCTCGCCAAGCCGCGCCAAGCCCACCAACCACAACCGGCGCGTAGCGTCCTGGGCCAGCCATGAACAGACCCCTGACCTTGAAAGTCGCCGCTATCGAACGGGAAACCGACGACGCGGTGACTATCCATCTCAAGCAGCCGATGCTGCGCAAAGTCCGCTACAGCGCCGGCCAGTACCTGACCCTGGAGGTTGATATCGACGGCGCCAAGGGCTGCCGGGCCTATTCCATCAGCAGCACGCCGGGACTGGACAAGACCCTGTCGATCACCGTCAAGCGGGTGGCCGGCGGCAAGGTTTCCAATCGCCTGGTGCAGGAGTTGAGCGCCGGCGATGCAGTGCAGACCCTCGGTACCCATGGCCGCTTCACCTTCGCCCCGCAACCGGGCAGGGGCCGGCACCTGGTGCTGCTGGCGGCGGGCAGCGGGATCACGCCGATATTTTCCATCCTCAAATCGGCCCTGCACTTCGAGCCGGACTCGCGGGTATCGCTGATCTATGGCAACCGCAATCAGGATTCGGTGATTTTCCGCGACAAGCTCGATGAGCTGCAGCGCACCTTCGGCGAGCGCTTGCAACTGATTCATGTGCTGTCGCGGCCGGACACACCGGGGGCCTATGAAGGGCGCCTGACCCGTGAGCGGGTGATGTCGATTCTCGGTTCATTGTCTGGCAGCCAGAACCGCGAGTACTACAGCTGTGGTCCCAGCGGCATGATGGACGAGGTCACCGCCGCCCTGGAGGCTCTGGGCATCGCCCCGGAAACCGTGCATCAGGAACGCTTCACCCCGGCCAAGGCGCCGGCGCTCGCCGGCAATACGCCAAAGCGTGTGGAGCTGCTGATGCAGGGCCAGGCCTTCAACTTCACCGTGGCCCCGGGCCAGACCCTGCTCGACGCCGCCCTGGCCAGCGGGGTGCAACCGCCATTCTCCTGCCGCAGCGGCTTCTGCACCGCTTGCGTTTGCACCCGCCTGACCGGCGAGGTGCGTATGCGCGAGGACCATGGACTGTCGGCGGACGAACTCAGCCGGGGCCAGGCACTGTTGTGCGTGGGTTATCCCATGACGGACGACGTGTGCCTGCAAGTCGATTAGCGATACAGACAGAGGAAGGTCAATTCATGAGTCATTCAACCACTCACGCCGCTGACGATGAACTGCGGCTGGCCAAGCGCTCCGAACTGCGCGTCGACCGCGAGTGCCAGGCCCAGTTGCAGGCACTGATGCAGCCGCAGCCGCTGAAGTTCGCGCTCTGGTCGCTGCTGCATGTGCTGGTCTGGTGTGCGGCGGCGCTGTATATCCTGCTCGGCGACAAACCCTGGGGTCATGCGCTGGCAGTGCTGGTGCTGGGCAACCAGTTGCATGCCTTTACCGTGCTGCAACACGACTGCGGGCATGCCAGCGGTTTTCGTTCGGCGGTGCTGAACCTGTGGGTCGGGCGCTTCATGGCCTGGTTTATCGTATTCCCGTTTTCTTCCTTCACCGAGTGCCACAAATATCATCACCGCTATCTGGGCGATCCGCAGAAAGACCCCGACGATTGGAACTACACCGGCGGGGTGAAGTGGATGTTCCTGCGCATCGCCGTGTTCGTGCCGCGCTTCATCTACTTTTCCCTGGTGCGCTATGGCAAGGCGGTGCGCAACCGGGTACTGCGCGAGCTGGCGTTCAACCTGCTGTCGATGGCAGCGATCGGTGTCTGGTGCTACAGCGAGGGGCTGCTATTGCAGTTCGTGCTGACGTTCATTGCGCCGCTGCTGGTGCTGGCGCTGGTGATCAACCCGATCTCCCGGGGTTACGAACACTTTCCCATGGCGATCCTGGAGGTCGACGATCCACAGCGTCTGGACCTGGCGAAAAATACGGTGACCGTCACCGACCGACTGATCGGCCTGTTGTGGGCCAATATCAACTACCACGTCGAACATCACGTCTACCCCAGTGTGCCTTTCGTCAATCTGCCCCGGCTGGCGGCATTGCTGACCAACAAGCCTTACCTGCGTGATCGCTGGTTGCTGGCGCGGATGTTCGCGCGTCGTCCAGTAACAACTTGCGCCGAACCTCGGCGGGCGACGTGAGCTACATTTACTGCGCCCGACGGCCCGTCACCTACCGAGGATTCACGGATGACCTGTATTTTCTGCCAGATCGCAGCCGACGCCTTGCCCAGCGCCCTTGTCTATCGCGACGAGTACTGCACGGCGTTTATGGATGTACACCCGCTGGGGCAGGGCCATGTGCTGCTGATCCCGCAGGCCCATGTGGAAAAGCTCGAGCAGTTGCCCACGTCGATCCGACAGCACCTGTACCAAGTGTTCGACACCTTGCTGGCGGCCCAGCGCCGCGCCGGTTTCGGGGTGGAGGGCACACACCTGATCGTCAACGACGGCAAGGCCACCAACCAGCACATTCCCCACGCCCATTTGCATCTGGTGCCACGGCGGCGGGGCGACGCGCTGGGCTTCGGGATGCGCATGTTCATGCATTTCACCGGCGTGTTCGGCCGCCGTACCCCTCTGGAAACCCTGCGTCGCCAGGCATTGCTGATCGCCGCCGAACTCGACCCGCAAACGCTGGACAGGCTCGCCCAGCGAGTTGCCGGGCAGCACTCCGAGGTGGTCTAGCCGCCAGGGCCGGCGATTCACAGAAGTTTAAAATAAACAGCCGCGCATGCGCCGCGAACGGTCGCGCCCGGCGTTTTTGCCGTCAGGAGTCAGGAACATGAGTGCGCTACTTCAGGAGCAGGCCGATCCGGCGCGGGTCTATCGGGTATTGATCATCGGCGCCGGGTTCTCCGGCATCGGCATGGCGATCAACCTGCGCCAGCGCGGCGAGCAGAACTTCGTGATCCTCGAACAGGAGGCTGGCGTGGGCGGCACCTGGTGGGTCAATCAGTACCCCGGTTGCGCCTGCGATATCCCATCGCACCTGTATTCGTTTTCCTTCGAGCCCAACCCTGACTGGTCGCGGCGTTTTTCGCCGCAGCCGGAGATTCGCGACTACCTCAACCATTGCGCGCGCAAGTACCAGGTACTTGAGCACTGCTGCTTCAACAGCGCCGTCACCGGCCTGCGCTGGCTGGAAGAGCGCGCCCTGTGGCAGGTGACGGACGCCCATGGCGAGGTGCGTCATGCCCAGGTGGTGGTGGCCGGCACCGGAGCCCTGTCGACCCCGGATTATCCCCGGCTGCCGGGACTCGAGCGCTTCCAGGGGCGGGTTTTTCATTCCCAGCGCTGGGACCATGACTACGCCTTGGCCGGCAAGCGGGTCGGGGTCATCGGCACTGGTGCCTCGGCGATCCAGTTCGTGCCGCAGATCCAGCCACGGGTGGCCAGTCTCGCAGTATTCCAGCGCACGCCGCCGTGGATCATCCCCAAGCCCGACCGGGCATTCTCCTCCCGCGCCCAGCGCTTGTTGCGGCGTTTTCCCGCCGTGCAGCGGCTGTTACGCGGGCTGATCTACACCGCCCACGAAACCCGGGTGTTCGGTTTCGTGTTCAACCCGCGGCTGATGACCCTGCACAAATGGCTGGCGCTCAATCTACTGCGGCGCCAGGTCAAGGACCCGGAGCTGCGTCGGCGTCTGACCCCGGACTACGCCATCGGCTGCAAGCGCATCCTGCTGTCCAACGACTACTTTGTGGCCCTGGCCCAGGCCAACACCCGGCTGGTCACCAGCGGCATTCGCGAGGTCACCGCCGAGGGCGTGATCACCGTCGATGGTCAGCATCATTTGCTGGATGCACTGATCTTCGGTACAGGCTTCAAGGCGCGCACGCCGTTCCCGCCGGGAATGATCCACGGTCGCGGTGGCGCGGATATAGTCGATACCTGGCAGCAGGGCAGCGAAGCCTACAAGGGCACCACGGTCAGCGGCTTTCCCAACCTGTTTTTGCTGATGGGCCCCAATACCGGACTGGGCCATAACTCCATCGTCTACATGATCGAATCGCAGATCGCCTACATCCTCGGCGCGCTGCGGACTCTGCATCGTCCGGGGGTAACCAGCCTCGACGTCGAGCCCCAGGCCCAAGCGCGGTTCAACCAGCGCCTGAGCCATAAACTGCGTGGCGCGGTCTGGAGCGTCGGCCACTGCAAGAGCTGGTACATGGACCCCCAAAGCGGGCGCAACGTCGCTCTCTGGCCGGGGTTCAGCTGGCAGTTCCGCCAGCAGACCCGGCATTTCGATGTCGAGGCCTATCGCCTGACCTCGCAACCACAAGGAGTGAAGCCATGAGTCATCCGGGCAAGAGCGTATTTCTGTTTGGCCTGTACATGTTGCTGCTGGGGGCCGCGCTGGTGCTGGTACCCAATCTGCTGCTGCCGTTGTTCGGATTTGCCCTGACCGATGAGGTGTGGATCCGGGTCATGGGTCAGCTGGCGCTGTACCTGGGGTTTTATTACGTCTGGGCCGGCTACACCGAGCAGCGCGAATTCATGGTCCTGACCGTGGCGATCCGCCTGTCGGTGCCAGTGTTTTTCGTCGCCTTCGTCGCGGCCGGGTTGGTGCCGCCGGTGCTGTTGCTGCTGGCCCTGCCGGACCTGTGCAGCGCCCTGTGGACCTGGCGCGCGCTGAAAGCGCCGGGCGCTGCCCTAATGCCAGTCAGTTAAGCGAGTAAGCCGCTTTTCTGTAGGAGCCAGGCTTGCCGGCGAAGGCGTCCTTAAGAACGCCTTCGCCGGCGCGCCT
>NZ_JAMYDU010000027.1 GCF_024138395.1 Pseudomonas mandelii | reverse complement strand
TGGCGAGAGTCGGAATCGAGCCTTTAGTCACGCCCACCCCTTCAAGTCTAAACATACAAGCGAGCCTGCTCGCGATGGCGGCCTTACAGACAATGATGTTTATCGATCGGTAAAAACATCAGAACCTTCCCACATGTTTTTCAGGTTGTGCGTCGGAAGTCGCCTCTCTAACCTTTGGCTGTCGCTGCGAAATCAGCGATCAGGTGTGGAAACCTGAAATGAGTAGGGCGAAAGCCCTCACGACCATAATGGCAAGTGATGGCTCCAATTGTGATCAGGAGCTGCAAATGGACAACGATGATTCCGATTCGAACTTCAACAAAACCAACCCAAACGCCGAAGCCTCGCGCACCGAAGAATTACTCAAAGACCGCGAAGCCATAAAACGCGCCCTCGACTACTACCTCGATCCCCCCACGCAATACACAGAAAAACCGCGCCGCCCCAGCATCATGTTCATAATCGCCCCGGGTGCCGGCACCGAAAGCCTGCTGGTCCACGCCTACGAATCGTTGGCCTCAGCGAGTGTCCTAGCCACCGATTTCGCCAACAATCTTATCGGCCCGCAGCGTCATACGGCGTTGGCGATTCAGCAGACCATCATGCTGGCGGAGCTGGCGGTGAACCGAGCGCTGGATAACGTCGATCCGACATAGACACACCGCAAACAATGTGGGAGCGGGCTTGCTCGCGAAGACGGCGGTACATCCAACATCACCGTGACTGACACACCGCTTTCGCGAGCAAGCCCGCTCCCACAAAGTCATGCGCCAATTTCAAATCAGCACAAATCCTGTGGGAGCGGGCTTGCCCGCGATTGACGGCAGATCAATCAAAAGGCCTGACGGACAGACTCCATTTCTTCAGGGCAAAAAAAACCGGCGATCACTTATTGATCGCCGGTTTTCGTTCAACCCTTACCCAATCACTGCATCAACACTTCAATCGCCCCATCCGCCGTCATGCTGACCTGGCTGGTCCCTGCTTCAACCTCTGGCGTCACCGGCGCCGAATCCATGCCCGCCGCTTTCATCATCATCGGCCCACGCATGTACGGTTGTGGATAACCGTTGCTGTTGAGGTTCAGGTTGACGATTTTGTAGCTCTTGCCGCCCAGGGCGTCGGTGGCCAGTTGGGCGCGGGACTTGAAGGCGGTCACGGCTTCTTTGAGTAGGGCGTCTTCGCTGGCCTTGCGGGTGGGGGTGGCGATGGCGAAGTCCATGCCGCCCATTTTCAGGTCAGTGAGCAGTTCGCCGGTGAGTTTGGAGAGGGCGGCGAAGTCCGAGCTTTCCAGGCGCAGTTCGGCGCGTTCACGCCAGCCGGTGATTTTCTGGCCTTTGGTGTCGTAGATCGGGTAGCTGTTGCGGCTGCCCTGGCGCAGGGTGATGTCTTTGACTTCTTTAGCCTGGGCCAGTGCTTTGTTCATGGTGGTGCTGACGTCGGCGGCGAGTTTGGCCGGGTCGGTGTTTTGTTCTTCGGTGTAGAGGGTCACGATCATCAGGTCGCGGGCCACTTCCTGGCTGACTTCGGCGCGCAGGGAGATCTGGTTGTAGTGCAGCTCATCGGCGGCCAGCGCCGGAAGGCTGGCGACGCTGCCGACGGTCAGGGCGAGGAGGGCGGCGCTGCGGCGAAATGTATGCATGAAGGCTCCTTGAATGAGACGCAGGTGTTGGGTCGGGCTGCGTGAACCATCAGACTCTAGCTTTTATGATCCGGTTCGCTCAGTTACAACTTCTATACAGGTGACTGCTCCGCGCCGTCTGTCGGTTAAGTGACGGTACCTGTTAGTTCTGACAGTAGAAAATGTTTTCAACCTGTTGAAGCATGCAAACAAGTCGTCACAAGGGCTCGACTTGTCTGTAAATAACCATAAGGAAATCAGGTAATGGCTACTGAAGCTGAAAAAGACAATGCTAAAGCAGGTGGTTACAACGTTTTATTCACATGGTTCGGAACCGACGAATCATATGTCGTTTATTGGAAGGACAAGCCGGTCTCTGAACGGTATGGCTCTGAGTCCGCCGCCTGGGACGATGCAGTAGGCAAACGCTGGAGGGAGCAACATGAGCGGTAGCCAATTCTGCATTTATTCAGGTCAGTTCAGCACGCACTGAGTGACGGCGCGACAGAGCGGCGCTTCCTGGAGAGAGCGCCGTTCTTTTGCGTTTGGCACAGAGATCTATTTGATTTTCTCATTGGCTCCATGTGGCCGTTTGCCGCACTTTTGCCTGCCAGCCCCTGTGCTTGGTTATACTCCGTGCGATCCGCCTGGAGCGCTCATCAGGAGAGCTCATGCTCGCCCCCGTTCAAATCACTTCCGCCACTCGCCAGAACCTCTGGCGGCTCACGTTCATCCGCACGTTGGTGCTGGCCGCTCAGGCCGGTTCCGTAGGTCTGGCCTACTGGTTCGACCTGCTGCCGTTGCCGTGGGTGCAACTGGCAATGACCCTCGGTTGCTCGATCCTGCTCTGCGTGTTCACCGCCGTACGCCTGCGTACCTCCTGGCCAGTCACCGAGCTTGAATATGCACTGCAACTGGCCTGCGACCTGTTTATCCACAGTGCCTTGCTGTACTTCTCCGGCGGTTCGACCAACCCGTTCGTCTCTTATTATCTGGTGCCGCTGACCATCGCCGCCGTGACGTTGCCGTGGCGCTATTCGGTGATTCTGTCGGGTATCGCCCTGGCGCTTTATACGTTGCTGCTGGCGCGGTTCTATCCGCTGGAAACGTTCCCGATCGCGCGGGAGAACCTGCAGATCTACGGTATGTGGCTGAGTTTCGCCCTGGCGGCAGCGGTGATCACTTTCTTCGCCGCCCGCATGGCCGAAGAGCTGCGTCGTCAGGAAGAATTGCGTGCCATTCGTCGCGAAGAAGGCCTGCGCGATCAGCAGTTGCTGGCCGTCGCGACCCAGGCTGCCGGCGCCGCCCATGAATTGGGCACGCCGCTGGCGACCATGAGCGTGTTGCTCAAGGAGATGCGTCAGGACCATCCCGACCCGCTGTTGCAGGACGATTTGAGCGTGCTGCAGGATCAGGTCAAACTCTGCAAAGAGACCTTGCAGCAGTTGGTTCGGGCGGCGGAAGCCAATCGCCGCTTGGCGGTGGAGATGCAGGACGTCACCGACTGGCTCGACGAAGCCCTGAACCGCTGGCACCTGATGCGCCCGGAAGCCAGTTATCGCTTCCAGCGTCTGGGCCAGGGGACCGTGCCGCGCATGGCGCCGCCGCCGGACCTGACCCAGGCTCTGCTGAACTTGCTGAACAACGCCGCCGATGCCTGTCCCGAAGGCTTGCAAGTGACCCTGGACTGGAATGCCGAGGACTTGACCATCAGCATTCGCGACCATGGCGCCGGCGTGCCACTGGCCATTGCCGAGCAGATCGGCAAACCGTTTTTTACCACCAAGGGCAAAGGTTTCGGCCTGGGCCTGTTTTTGAGCAAGGCCAGCGTGACACGCGCCGGCGGCTCAGTGAAACTCTACAGTCATGAGGAAGGTGGCACGCTTACCGAGCTGCGCCTGCCCCGTGTCGCCCGAGGAGACGAACATGAGTGACGAGATCCAAGTCGAAGGCGAAGAACTGCCGCATTTGCTGCTGGTAGACGATGACGCAACCTTCACCCGCGTGATGGCCCGCGCCATGGCCCGCCGTGGTTTTCGCGTCAGCACAGCAGGTTCCGCCGAAGAAGGCCTGACCATCGCCCAGGCCGACATCCCGGATTACGCCGCCCTCGATCTGAAAATGGACGGCGACTCGGGCCTGGTGTTGCTGCCCAAACTGCTCGAACTCGACCCGGACATGCGCGTGGTGATCCTCACCGGTTACTCGAGCATTGCCACCGCCGTCGAGGCGATCAAGCGCGGCGCCTGCAATTATCTGTGCAAACCGGCGGACGCCGATGACGTGCTGGCCGCGTTGCTCTCCGAGCACGCCGACCTCGACACGCTGGTGCCGGAAAACCCGATGTCCGTGGACCGTCTCCAGTGGGAGCACATCCAGCGCGTACTGACCGAGCACGAAGGCAACATCTCCGCTACCGCCCGTGCCTTGGGCATGCACCGCCGCACGCTGCAGCGCAAACTGCAGAAGCGTCCGGTCCGTCGCTGAACGGACGCTGAACGATTATCGCCAGCCCTCGCGATAACACGAACCGATCATCTATGATCGGCTCGTGTGTGTTCTTTTCTTTATCGAGCCTTATCCATGAATCAGAACGCTGAGTATTCCGCGGTCAACGATGCTGTGCGCGGGCAGTTTTTTCGCAAAGTCTGGGCGATGACCACGCCTTACTGGCGCAGTGAAGAGAAGGGCAAGGCCTGGACGTTGCTGATCGCCGTGATCGCGCTGTCATTGTTCAGCGTGGCGATTTCGGTGTGGATCAACAGCTGGTACAAGGATTTCTACAACGCCCTGCAGAAGAAAGACGAAGCGGCGTTCTGGCAGTTGATCCTGTATTTCTGCGGCATCGCCGCCGTGGCGATTCTCGGCGCGGTGTATCGGCTTTATCTGACTCAGATGCTGACCATTCGCTGGCGGGCGTGGCTTACCGAGAAGCACTTCACCCGTTGGCTCGCCAACAAAAATTACTACCAGCTGGAGCAGGGCGGTTACACCGACAACCCGGACCAGCGGATTTCCGAAGACCTCAACAAGTTCACCACCAATACCTTGGGCCTGGGCCTGGGTTTGATCCGTAACATCGTTAGCCTGGTGTCGTTCTCGATCATTTTGTGGGGCGTGTCGGGCAGCATCGAAGTGTTTGGCTTCACGATCCCCGGCTACATGTTCTGGTGCGCGCTGGTTTATGCCGCCGTCGCCAGTTGGCTGACGCATTTGATTGGCCGTCGCCTGATCGGTCTCAACAACAACCAGCAACGCTTCGAAGCCGACCTGCGTTTCTCCATGGTGCGGGTTCGCGAAAATGCTGAAAGCATTGCGCTATACAACGGCGAGCCGAATGAGAATCGCCGCTTGAACAGTCGCTTCGGGCTGGTCTGGCACAACTTCTGGGACATCATGAAAGTGTCCAAGCGCCTGACCTTCTTTACTTCCGGTTATGAGCAGATTGCAGTCATCTTTCCGTTCATGGTTGCCGCGCCGCGTTACTTCACCGGCAAGATCGAGCTGGGTGAGCTGATGCAAATCAACTCGGCGTTCGCTAACGTCCAGGATAACTTCAGCTGGTTCATCACGGCGTACCAGGACCTCGCCGAATGGCGCGCCACCTGCGATCGTCTGCTGAGTTTTCGTCAGGCCATGAGCGACAACGAAAATCGCGCACCGGCCATCGACGTGCAGAATCAGGGCACGGCGTTGAAGGTGCATAACCTTGGCCTTGATCTCGCTGACGGTCGTCATCTGCTGACCAACGCCGACATGACCGTGGAGGAGGGCGAACGCGTCATGCTCAGCGGTCGTTCCGGCAGCGGCAAATCGACGTTGCTGCGTGCAATGGGGCACCTATGGCCGGCCGGCCACGGCAGCATTCGCCTGCCGACGGCACGTTATTTGTTCCTGCCGCAAAAGCCCTATCTGCCGATTGGCAGCCTGCGCGAAGCCTTGAGTTATCCACAGCCGGGCGACACCTACCCGCACGAGCGCTATGTCCATGTGCTGGAAACCTGCCGTTTGCCGCACCTGGTTTCGCGTCTGGATGAAGCCAATCACTGGCAGCGCATGCTCTCGCCGGGTGAGCAGCAGCGTCTGGCCTTCGCCCGTGCGCTGCTTTATGCACCGCAATGGCTGTACATGGACGAAGCCACTTCGGCGATGGACGAAGAGGATGAAGCGTCGCTGTATCAGGCGTTGATCGATGAGTTGCCGGGCTTGAGCATCGTCAGCGTTGGCCATCGCAGCAGCCTGAAGCGTTTCCACCCACGGCATGTGCGCATCGAGAATGGCCACTTGGTGGACCAGACCGTGACCGCCTGACACCGCACTCCTGTAGGAGCGAGGCTTGCCCGCGAAAGCCTTCACGCGGTTTCCGATTGAGGACCGCGTTATCGTTCTTCGCGGGCAAGCCTCGCTCCTACAGAGGCGGTGGTGATCGTACAACCGCGTTGAGCTATGATGCGGTTTCAGCCGTAATTTTCGAGAAAAGACGTTCACCATGGAAAACCCGATCGACGCACCTCGCCTCCCTCGCAAGCGCCGCAGTCTCGCTCAGGAACTGGTGACGGTGCTGTCCGAGCAGATCCGCGACGGTCATCTCAAACGTGGCGACAAGTTGCCCACCGAGTCGGCGATCATGGATGCCCATGGCGTCAGCCGCACCGTGGTGCGCGAAGCGATTTCCCGTTTGCAGGCCGCCGGGCAAGTTGAAACCCGTCACGGCATCGGCACCTTCGTGCTCGATACCCCTAGCCCGAGCGGTTTCCGTATCGACCCGGCCACCGTGGTGACCTTGCGCGACGTATTGGCGATTCTGGAATTGCGCATCAGCCTGGAAGTGGAATCCGCCGGCCTTGCCGCGCAACGTCGCAGCCCTGAGCAGTTGGCGTTGATGCGAGCGGCGCTGGACACGCTGAATGAAAGCGCCTCCCACGCCAGCGATGCGGTGGCTTCGGACTTCCAGTTCCACCTGCAAATTGCCTTGGCCACCGGCAACCGCTATTTCACCGACATCATGACCCATCTGGGCACCAGCATCATTCCGCGCACGCGCCTGAACTCCGCGCGCCTGGCCCATGACGACCAGCAGCACTACATGAGTCGACTGAGCCGCGAGCACGAAGAGATTTATGACGCAATTGCACGCCAGGATTCCGATGCGGCGCGGGCGGCGATGCGGTTGCATCTGACGAATAGCCGCGAGCGGTTGCGCCATGCTCATGAAGAGGCGCAGGCGCAACGTTGAACCGTGTTACTTAACACTGCCTATAGTTCGAGACGGACTTGCAGAACCGGAGAGACCACTACATTTCCGGCATCGTCACTGGTGCGATAGTGCAGTTTGGCCATAGCGCCTGGGACCAAACCTTCGGCAAAGATTTTTTTTGGAATAGTGAAGACAATGGGTTTTCCCACCATTTCGGGGGTCAGTAAGAGCCGATATGCCGTTCGTTACCAGTAGAGGTCTCAACGGTTAATTCGACTTCATCCCCTGGTCTCGCGTTTGGGTAAGGGGCAATGACGGCGTGTGCCGGGTCTATCAGGTTATGAACATAAAGCACGCCTTCGATGGCTTCTTTAAGTACGGGGGCAGGTAAGACTTTCTGTTGTGCAGTCATGATCAAAATCCCTTTAACAATGAATCGAACCGTTTAAAAAACTCGATTTTGCATGCGGCGCTGACGGAGCCGGTTCGTTAACTCCTGAACCATTTAGGCTAAGGAAGCAGTGAGCGGGCTACTGTTAGAAATAACAGTTTCGACGAACGGTATCAGGACATGAAAACCTTCAGCACAAAAAAACGCCTGACCGGTAAAGGTCAGGCGCGAACAGGGTCAGGCTTCGATATACAGTTTCAGAGGCTCCGAACACGGCTCCAGACTCGACTCATCCGCGAATTTGTAGCGCAATTCGATTGCTGTGTTCTGGTATTTCTCCAGCTCTGCTTTGGGGATTCGCAGTTCAATCCCCGTCAGTTTTACCATATCGTCGCTGGCATCATCCCAAGCGCCGGTAGGCTGTGCGAGGCCCTCCCAATCTGGGGCTTCCGTATCCGCCCCAAGGATTGGATAGACATCCCAATTTGGCGGAATATCGTTCGGATCCGGGACGCGGACTTTCAAGAAATCACCCACGTTCGACAGTTTTACGATTGCTTTGTCGGACTCGTGAGGCGAGAACCGGGGAAGAACCGGGATAGAAAAAGTCATGATGATCGCTCTCCGTGCGAAGTCTGCCATGATCCATTCATGGCAGCGGTCACACTGTACGTGGCGCATTCATGACATGCCGAGCGCGATTTTGACCAATCATTTCAGAGGCCGTGGCGCTCGCACCCTCACGATAGAGCCGGGCCTCGTCTCGCCACTCCCTCAGTCAGTCCTCAAAATCGAACGGTCCACCCTCACGGCCAGCTCAACGGCCCCAGGCTTTGTGTTGAACGCGATGTTCCCGCGTTCATCCACAACCGCCCGGGCAATCGGCAAGCCTTTGGACAGCAACTCCAGCGGCGCGCCTTTCAGCGACTGGCCCGAAGACAGTTCCAGTTTCAATTTGATGGTCATCAGTGATCTCCTTATCAGGCATTGGCCGCTGAATTCAGCACGCCGGTTGGTTGGTAGTCCTTGAGCAGCAGATAAGTGCTCCAGCCCCACCAGTCGTCAACGGTGGCGGTATCGTTGAGGTTGTTGACGTCCTTGCGCCGCAACACCTTGCTGCCCTCGACTTTGAACAGTGGCGAGAAATTGCCTGCCGGGTTCAGTACCGCTTTCAGGTCGGGCAGCCTTTTCAAAGCAGCAAAGCTGCCGGCCGATGGAGCCGTGCCACTGAGGTACGCCGCGAACACTTCATCCGCAGACACCTGAACCGCTTGATTCACCTGGGCGCGATTGGCGCTGTCGATGGTATCGAAGTAGCGCTTGTCACCGTAGGCGTGCCAGCGATCGCCGTTGCCGTTGCTCACGTTCAGGCCGAACTTGCTGTCTTCATCGTGCATGAAACGGGTAATCAACGAACCGAGATCACTGGGCGTGACCACCGCTGCCAACTGTTTGCGCGGTACTCGCAGGTGGCCGGCGGAATACAGGTCGGTCAGGTAGTGATCGGCAAACGCGTTCATCGCATACGCCAACTCCAACTGCTTTTCATCGCCGCTGTTGTGAGCCAGTACCGCTTGTTGCAGCGCTGCCGTGTGCCCGGCGATGTAGGCCAGCAACGCCCATTCGGCAAAGTGGTCGGCATTGTTGGCGGCCAGCTTCAGATAACGCCCCAAAGGGAACAGAGCCGAGACGAAACTGCCGCCACCGGTGATCTTGTTCCACTCTTCCGACAACGTATCACCGAGAGCGTCATAAGCTTCGTGAGGCTGTTTGCCGTCCCTGATCGCTTGATTGATGGCGGCGATTTCCTTCTGCATGACACCGAGGATCAACTTCGCCTCGGCGTTTGAGGCCGGCAGTACCGCCAGGGAGTTGAAGGCGTTGGTAAAGCGCTGGATTCGGTCCGCGGCTGTTGCGCCTTCGCAGATCGGTTGGTCGGGAATTCCATAAAAATCACCCCCCAGCGCAATCACTTGCCCATAGGTCAATGCCAGGCCATTGGGCAGGTGCAGTTCCACCTGAGAGGCCGGGATGGCAGGTGCATCCTTGACGAAACGCAGCAGGGTGCTGTCGCCGATCGCGGTATGTTCTGCCCCCTCAAACCTCAACTGGGGCGCGCCTTTCAGCGCATTTTTCGGTGGCGTCGGCAGTAGGCCCTGGCGCTGATGGTTGAGGCCATGATGGCTACCGGCCGTGAGTTTAAGCGTGTCGCCATCACCAGAAACAGCGATGCCGTGCTCGGTAAAAAGATCATCCAGATCGGCAATGATCTGCTTCAGGTTTTCCTTCGGTTTTGCGTGTAGACCTGACATTTCTAGCTCCTTGATATGTCGTAGGTAGAATTCAAACTAACTGTATGTATATACAGTTGTATGAATCATAGATGAGAACTTTCCTACGTCAAGGAATTACTTTTTCCTACGCAAGTTTTACGGCTCGCGATGAAATGCAGTTGACGGTTGTATTTTAAGTTGTACGATGACCTACAACTTCGGCAAAGGCTGAATGGTTTTCTCACACAACGTTGCTACCAGGGTGTTCGAATAATGAATCCACAAGAACTGAAGTCCATCCTCTCTTCCGGCCTGCTGTCGTTCCCGGTCACCGACTTCAATGTTCAGGGCGATTTCCATCGCGCGGGCTATATCAAACGTCTCGAATGGCTGGCCCCATACGGCGCCTCGGCATTGTTCGCCGCGGGCGGCACCGGTGAGTTTTTCTCTCTGGCGGCCAGCGAATATTCGGAAATCATCAAGACTGCCGTCGACACTTGCGAAACCAGCGTGCCGATCCTGGCCGGTGTCGGCGGTTCGACTCGTCAAGCCATCGAATACGCTCAGGAAGCCGAGCGCCTAGGCGCCAAAGGCCTGTTGTTGCTGCCGCACTACCTGACCGAAGCCAGCCAGGACGGTGTTGCCGACCACGTTGAAGCGGTCTGCAAATCGGTAAAAATCGGCGTGGTGGTTTACAACCGTAATGTCTGCCGCCTGACCGCTCCGCTGCTGGAACGTCTGGCCGAGCGCTGCCCGAACCTGATCGGTTACAAGGATGGCCTGGGCGATATCGAGTTGATGGTGTCGATCCGTCGCCGCCTCGGTGATCGCTTCAGCTACCTGGGTGGTTTGCCGACCGCCGAAGTTTATGCCGCGGCCTACAAGGCACTGGGCGTGCCGGTTTACTCCTCGGCGGTGTTCAACTTCATCCCGAAAACCGCGATGGATTTCTACCTCGCCATTGCTCGCGAAGATCACGCTACCGTTGGCAAGATCATCGACGACTTCTTCCTGCCGTACCTGGACATCCGTAACCGCAAGGCCGGTTACGCCGTGAGCATCGTCAAGGCCGGGGCGAAAATCGCAGGCTTCGACGCGGGCCCTGTGCGTGCGCCGCTGACCGATCTGACGGGCGAAGAGTACGAAATGCTCGCCGCGCTGATCGACAAGCAAGGTGCGCAATAACACTCGATAAAACCAGGGCCGCTGAGCAATCAGCGGCTTTTTGCGTGAGGACTTCTTTTAAAAGGGGCAGCCCGTGGCTGATTCAAAGCGTTTCGATAACTACATCAACGGCGAATGGGTGGCGGGCAGTGATTACTGCGCCAACATCAACCCGTCCGAGTTGACCGATACCCTCGGCGATTACGCCAAGGCTGATCTGGCTCAGGTCCACGCCGCCATCGACGCCGCTCGCGCCGCGTTCCCGGCCTGGTCCACTTCGGGCATTCAGGCTCGCCACGATTCACTGGATAAAGTCGGCAGCGAGATTCTCGCCCGTCGCGAAGAACTCGGCACTTTGCTGGCCCGGGAAGAGGGCAAGACCCTGCCCGAAGCCATCGGCGAAGTAACTCGTGCCGGCAATATCTTCAAGTTCTTCGCCGGTGAATGCCTGCGCCTGTCCGGCGACTATCTGCCGTCGGTGCGTCCGGGCGTCAACGTCGAAGTCACTCGCGAAGCGCTCGGTGTGGTCGGCTTGATCACCCCGTGGAACTTCCCGATCGCGATCCCGGCGTGGAAAATCGCCCCGGCTCTGGCTTACGGCAACTGCGTTGTGTTGAAGCCTGCTGATCTGGTGCCGGGCTGTGCCTGGGCGCTGGCGGAAATCATCTCCCGCGCAGGCTTCCCGGCCGGTGTGTTCAACCTGGTGATGGGCAGCGGTCGCGTGGTTGGCGATGCGCTGGTGCAGAGCCCGAAAGTCGACGGCATCAGCTTCACCGGTTCCGTGGGCGTGGGTCGTCAGATCGCTGTCAGCTGCGTATTGCGTCAGGCCAAGGTTCAGCTGGAAATGGGCGGCAAGAACCCGCAGATCATTCTGGATGACGCCGACCTCAAGCAAGCGGTCGAGCTGTCGGTACAGAGCGCGTTCTATTCCACCGGCCAGCGTTGCACCGCGTCGAGCCGCTTCATTGTCACCGCCGGGATTCACGACAAATTTGTCGAAGCCATGGCCGAGCGCATGAAGTCGATCAAGGTCGGTCACGCGCTGAAAACCGGCACTGATATCGGTCCGGTCGTCTCGCAGGCTCAGCTTGAACAAGACATGAAGTACATCGACATCGGCCAGTCCGAAGGTGCACGTCTGGTCAGCGGCGGTGGTCTGGTGACGTGTGAGACCGAAGGTTACTTCCTCGCCCCGACGCTATTTGCCGACAGCACAGCGGCGATGCGCATCAGCCGCGAAGAGATCTTCGGCCCGGTGGCCAACATCGTTCGCGTCGCCGATTACGAGGCAGCGCTGGCCATGGCCAACGACACCGAGTTCGGACTGTCGGCGGGCATCGCTACCACGTCGCTGAAGTACGCCAACCACTTCAAACGCCACTCCCAGGCCGGGATGGTGATGGTCAACCTGCCGACCGCCGGCGTGGATTACCACGTTCCGTTCGGTGGGCGTAAAGGTTCATCCTATGGATCACGTGAGCAAGGTCGCTATGCGCAAGAGTTTTACACGGTCGTGAAGACCAGCTACATCGGCTCCTGACAGGAAACACCGCGGTATCGGGTGCCACCCCGGTGGTGCCGATACCGCAAACCGACGTAGGAGCTGCCGCAGGCTGCGATCTTTCGATCTTGATTTTCGGCGCGTTTGAAGGCGCTAAAGATCAAAAGATCGCAGCCTTCGGCAGCTCCTACACCGGGCAAAAACAGCTTCACCCGCGCATAAAAATAATCAGTGGGAGTACATCTACAATGCAATCGACCAAGCCGACTCACGTCCGCTATTTGATCCTGCTCATGCTGTTTCTGGTGACCACGATCAACTACGCCGACCGGGCCACCATCGCAATCGCCGGCTCCAGCCTGCAAAAAGACCTCGGCATCGACGCCGTCACCCTCGGTTACATCTTCTCCGCATTCGGTTGGGCCTACGTAGCCGGGCAAATTCCCGGTGGCTGGCTGCTGGACCGTTTCGGTTCGAAAAAAATCTACGCGCTGAGCATTTTCACCTGGTCGCTATTCACCTTGCTGCAGGGCTATGTCGGAGAGTTCGGCATATCCACTGCGGTGGTTGCGCTGTTCATGCTGCGTTTTTTGGTGGGCCTGGCCGAAGCGCCATCCTTCCCCGGCAACGCACGCATCGTGGCGGCCTGGTTCCCGACCGCAGAACGCGGGACAGCGTCGGCGATCTTCAACTCGGCGCAATACTTTGCCACCGTGTTGTTCGCGCCGCTGATGGGCTGGATCGTCTACAGCTTCGGTTGGCAGCATGTGTTCATCGTCATGGGCGTGATCGGCATCGTCTTCTCGGGGATCTGGCTGAAGGTGATCTACAGCCCGCGCCAACACCCGATGATCAACGACGCCGAGTTCAAGCACATCGCCGACAACGGCGGCATGGTCGACATGGACCAGGACAAAGGCAAAGGCAAAAAGGGCGACGGTCCGAAGTGGGATTACATCCGCCAACTGCTGACCAACCGCATGATGCTCGGCGTATACCTGGGCCAGTACTGCATCAACGGCATCACTTACTTCTTCCTCACTTGGTTCCCGGTGTACCTGGTGCAGGAGCGCGGCATGACCATCCTCAAGGCCGGCTTCATTGCCTCGCTGCCGGCGATCTGCGGGTTTATCGGTGGTGTGCTTGGCGGGGTGATTTCCGATTACCTGCTGCGCAAGGGCCACTCGCTGACCTTCGCCCGCAAGGCGCCGATCATCGCCGGCCTGCTGGTTTCCAGTAGCATCGTGGCCTGCAACTATGTAGATGTTGAATGGATGGTCGTCGGCTTCATGGCCTTGGCGTTCTTCGGCAAAGGCGTCGGTGCATTGGGCTGGGCGGTGGTGTCTGACACCTCGCCGAAACAGATCGCCGGTCTCAGCGGTGGCCTGTTCAACACCTTCGGCAACATCGCGTCGATCACCACGCCGATCGTTATCGGTTACATCATCAGCTCCACCGGCTCGTTCAAATGGGCGCTGGTGTTCGTTGGTTGCAACGCGCTGGTAGCCGTCTTCAGCTATCTGGTGATCGTTGGCCCGATCAAACGTGTGGTGCTCAAGGAGCCACCTGTCAGCGGTCCTGAAACCAACAATAAGTTATCTGAAGCGCATTCCTGAGGAGCGGCGTCATGCAGTTGATTGAACATTCCGACTCGCCGCGCTACATCCGCCTCCATGAGCGGGACAATGTGGTGATCGTGGTCAACGATCAGGGCGTGCCGGCCGGCACTGAATTTCCCGATGGCCTGGTCACCGTGGATTTTGTGCCGCAGAGCCACAAGGTCACGCTCGAGGACATTCCCGAGGGCGGCCAGGTGATTCGTTACGGCCAGACCATTGGGTATGCGTTGCAGCCGATTCCTCGCGGCAGTTGGGTCAAGGAAGATCAACTGCGCATGCCGACCGCGCCACCGCTGGACAGCCTGCCGCTGTCCACTGAAGTGCCGGCCTCGCAGGCACCGCTGGAAGGCTTCACCTTCGAAGGCTATCGCAACGCCGACGGCACTGTCGGCACGCGCAACATTCTGGGCATCACCACCACCGTGCAGTGCGTCACCGGGGTGCTCGATCATGCGGTGAAACGCATCAAGGACGAGTTGCTGCCCAAGTACCCGAACGTCGATGACGTGGTGGCGCTGACCCACAGTTACGGCTGCGGCGTGGCGATCACCGCCACCGACGCGTACATCCCGATCCGCACCGTGCGCAACTTGGCGCGCAACCCGAATTTGGGGGGTGAAGCGCTGGTGATCAGCCTGGGCTGCGAGAAATTGCAGGCCGGGCAGGTGATGCACGAGAACGACAGTTCGGTCGATCTCAGCGAGCCGTGGTTGTACCGCTTGCAGGATTCCAGTCATGGTTTCACCGAGATGATCGAGCAGATCATGGCGCTGGCCGAGACTCGTTTGAAGAAGCTCGATCTGCGTCGTCGGGAAACCGTGCCGGCGTCCGAGCTGATCCTCGGCATGCAGTGCGGTGGCAGCGATGCGTTCTCTGGCATCACTGCCAACCCGGCACTCGGCTATGCCTCAGATCTGTTGTTGCGGGCGGGGGCGACGGTGATGTTTTCCGAAGTCACCGAAGTGCGCGATGCGATTTACCTGCTGACGTCCCGCGCCGAAACCGAGGAAGTGGCTCAGGAACTGGTGCGGGAAATGGACTGGTACGACCGTTACCTGGCCAAGGGCGAAGCGGATCGCAGTGCCAACACCACACCGGGGAACAAGAAGGGCGGGTTGTCGAACATTGTCGAGAAGTCCCTGGGCTCGATCGTCAAATCCGGCAGCAGTGCGATCAATGGAGTGCTTGGCCCTGGCGAGCGCTTCAAGCGTAAAGGGCTGATTTTCTGCGCGACCCCGGCCAGTGATTTTGTCTGCGGAACGTTGCAGTTGGCGGCGGGGATGAACCTGCATGTGTTCACCACCGGGCGGGGTACGCCTTATGGGTTGGCGATGGCGCCGGTGGTGAAGGTGTCGACCCGCACAGAACTGGCGCAGCGCTGGCCGGATTTGATCGATATCGATGCCGGGCGGATTGCCACCGGGCGAGCTTCGATTGAAGAGCTTGGCTGGGAGTTGTTCCACTACTACCTGGACGTGGCCAGCGGCAAGAAACAGACGTGGGCGCAGCAGCATAAGCTGCATAACGACATCACCTTGTTCAACCCGGCGCCGATCACGTAAGACCGCGTTATCGTTCATCGCGGGCAAGCCCGCTCCCACAGGGGCTTCTTTGTTGCACAAATTGTGTGAACACCGAAGATCACTGTGGGAGCGGGCTTGCCCGCGATGGCGATCTACCAGACGGCAGGGGACTTGGTGGCTTATCATTAGCCCCCTAACGACGCCCACCCAAGGTTCCTCCCGGCATGCTGGCTATCTTCCTCGAAACCCTGAACATCACCGCACCGGTGTTTGCCATGCTGTTTCTGGGGGTGTTGCTCAAGCGCATCGACTGGATCAATGACAACTTCATCCATACCGCGTCGGCCCTGGTGTTCAATGTCTCCATGCCGGCGTTGCTGTTTCTGGGCATCTTGCATGCCGACCTGCATGCCGCGCTGCAACCGGCACTGCTGATCTATTTCTCGATTGCCACACTGGCGTGCTTTGCGATTGCCTGGGGCTGGGCGATCTGGAAATGCCCGCGCGAAGATCGGGGGATTTATACCCAAGGCGCGTTTCGCGGCAACAACGGCGTTATCGGTCTGGCACTGGCGGCGAGCATGTACGGCGATTACGGGATTTCCCTCGGGGCAATCCTCGCGGGGTTGGTGATCCTGTTCTACAACACGCTCTCGACCATCGTGCTCGCGGTCTACAGCCCGGTGATCAAGTCTGATCCGTGGAGCATCTGCAAGAGCGTGATGGTCAACCCGTTGATCATCAGCGTGTTTGCGGCGGCGCCATTTGCGTATTTCGAAATCGGTTTGCCGGGGTGGCTGGAAAAATCCGGGCAGTACCTGGCACAAACCACCTTGCCGTTGGCGTTGATCTGCATCGGTGGCACGTTGTCGCTGGCGGCGATGCGCAAAAGCGGCACGATGGCGCTGAGTTCCAGCCTGGTGAAGATGATCGGCCTGCCGGTGCTGGCGACACTCGGTGCCTGGCTCTGGGGTTTTCGCGGGGCGGAATTGGGGATTCTGTTTCTGTACTTCGGCAGTCCGACCGCCGCGGCCAGTTTCGTCATGGCACGAGCGGCCAATGGCAATCATGAACTGGCGGCGGCGATCATCGTGATTACCACGCTGATGGCGGCGGTCACTACCAACGTCGGGATCTTTTTGTTGCAGTGGGGTGGGTGGGTTTAACCGAAGGTTTTGCGGTGTTCTTCAAGGCCTCATCGCGGGCAAGCCCGCTCCCACAGGGATCTTCGGTGTTCACTAAATTTGATTAACAACCACTGAAACCTGTGGGAGCGGGCTTGCCCGCGATGACGGCAGAACAATCAACACAAATTCCAACGATTACTCCGGCTTCTGGTAGCTATCAATCACTTCCTGCGCCGCCCGGAACGCATCGATCGCCGCTGGCACGCCGGCATACACCGCGCAATGCAGCAGCGCCTCACGAATTTCTTCAACGGTGCAGCCGTTGTTCAGCGCGCCGCGCACATGGCCTTTCAATTCTTGCGGGCACTTCAGGGCGGTGAGCGCAGCGAGAGTGATCAGGCTGCGGGTTTTCAGCGGCAGACCTTCGCGATTCCACACACCGCCCCAGGCGTGTTCATTGACGAAGTCCTGCAACGGCTGGGTGAACTCGGTGGCGTTGCCCAAGGCGCGGTCGACGAAAGCGTCGCCCATCACTTGGCGGCGGACTTCAACCCCAGACTTTTTATCAGTGCTCACGGCAATTCCCTCTTGTGGTGTTGGCGACGCCAGGCGCGCAGCGACGTGAACAGCAAAAACGCCCCCAGCGCCGGCAAGACGAAAAACAGCATCAGGTGTTCAAGCTTGCCGGCCAGTGGCATGCCGGTGGTGAACGACACCACGTGCAGCCCATAGGCCAGGTACAAACCCAAAAACAGCAGGCCTTCGGCGCGCGTCACCCGGTAGCCGGAATAGAACACCGGCAGGCACAGCACCGCGACACCAAGCATTACCGGCAGGTCGAAATCCAGAGCGTTCGGCGAGACCGACAGCGGCGACGGCGCGATCAATGCGGTGAGCCCGAGCACGCCCAATAGGTTGAGCAGATTGCTGCCGATCACGTTGCCTACCGCGATGTCCCGCTCACCGCGCAACGCGGCGATCAACGAAGTGGCCAGCTCCGGCAGGGAGGTGCTGACGGCGACGATGGTCAGGCCGATGATCCGCTCCGACAACCCCAGGTCGGTCGCGACCGCCACCGCGGCGCCGAGCAGCAAATGCCCGGCGAACACCAGCATCGCCAGCCCGGCGACAATCATCAGCAAGCTGCTGAACCACGGTGCCTGCGGTGCGTCATGAGCGCTCGATGGCGGACGGGCCGAGTGCCGCGACTGGCGCAGCAGCAAGCCCAGGTACAGCACCAGCGCGCCCAGCAGAATAATGCCGTCTATGCGGTTCAGGTCTTCGTTCCACGCCAGTACGAACACCAGCAGGCTGGCGCCGATCATCAGTGGAATATCCAGGCGCACCAACTGCCGCGAAACCCGCAACGGAATAATCAGCGCCGAGAGCCCAAGGGTGACGAGGATGTTGAAGATGCTGCTGCCGATCACGCTGCCGACGGCGATGTCAGCGTTTTGCGCCAGGGTGGCTTGCAGGCTGACCGCCATCTGCGGTGCGCTGCTTCCGAGGGCCACGATGGTCAGGCCGATGATCAGCGGCCGCACATGCAGTCGCGCGGCCAGGCGCACGGCGGCGCGCACCATCAGTTCGGCGCCGGCGATCAGTAAAAACAGACCGCTGAACAATTCAATCACGCTGATCAGGGGTAAATCGGCAAGTCCGAAAATAGTCAGCGCTCCGTCTATCAGTCGTCGAGGGCTTGCACGCGAACTTTCGCGGTGCCACTGCGCAGCATGCCCAACTGTTCGGCCGCTTCACGTGACACGTCGATCAGGCGCCCACGAGAGTATGGCCCGCGATCGTTGACGCGCACCACGCAGGACCTGTCGTTATTCAGGTTGGTAATCTTCACCCGGGTGCCGAACGGCAACTGGCGATGGGCGGCGGTCAGGCCGTGCTGGTTGAAACGCTCGCCGCTGGCGGTGCGTTTGCCATGGTGTTTGGCGCCGTAATACGAAGCTACGCCGGTCTTGTCGTAGCCGTGTGGATCAACAACATCCGTACTGGCACAACCGGCCAGCAAAGAGAGCAGGGCGCAGGCACTGAGCAGATGCTTCATAAAGTATGTTCCCGGAACAAATGTGGGAGCGAGCCTGCTCGCGATTGGCATTCAGACAGTCAACTTTGTGTTGAGTGCCGGACCGCTATCGCGAGCAAGCTCGCTCCCACAGGGAATGGAGCCAAGTTTGAATGCTGGCTCCATTCTCATCAGCCTTCGAGCTTGCTTTTAAGCAATTCGTTGACCTGTTGCGGGTTGGCCTTGCCTTTGGAGGCTTTCATGGCCTGGCCGACGAAGAAGCCGAACATCTTGCCGCGTTTGGCTTCGTCTGCCGCGCGGTATTGTTCGACCTGCTCGGCGTTGGCCGCGAGCATTTCGTCCAGCACCGCCGAGATCGCGCCGGTGTCAGTCACTTGCTTGAGGCCGCGCTTGTCGATGATCTCGTCCGCGCTGCCTTCGCCATTGGCCATGGCTTCAAAGACCACCTTGGCGATTTTGCCGGAGATGGTGTTGTCCTTGATGCGCAGCAGCATGCCGCCCAGTTGCTCGGCCGAAACCGGCGACTGGTCGATGTCCAGGCCTTGCTTGTTCAACAGGCTGCCCAGTTCAACCATCACCCAGTTAGCCGCCAGTTTGGCGTCGCCGCCGATGCTCACGACTTTCTCGAAGTAATCGGCTTGCTCGCGGCTGGTGGCCAGGACGCTGGCGTCGTAGACCGACAGACCGAACTGTTCCTGGAAACGCTCGCGCTTCTGCGGTGGCAGTTCCGGCAGGGTGGCGCGCACATCATTGAGGAACGAGTCCTCGATGACCACCGGCAGCAGGTCCGGATCGGGGAAGTAACGGTAGTCGTTGGCTTCCTCTTTGCTGCGCATCGGACGGGTTTCGTCCTTGTTCGGATCGTACAGACGGGTCTGCTGGATCACCTTGCCGCCGTCTTCGATCAGCTCGATCTGACGCTGCACTTCGGTGTTGATCGCCTTCTCGATGAAGCGGAACGAGTTGACGTTCTTGATCTCGCAGCGTGTACCGAACTCAGCCTGGCCCTTTGGACGGATCGACACGTTGCAGTCGCAACGCAGCGAGCCTTCGGCCATATTGCCGTCGCAGATGCCGAGGTAACGTACCAGCGCGTGGACAGCCTTGACGTAAGCCACGGCTTCCTTGGCGCTGCGCATGTCCGGCTCGGAAACGATTTCCAGCAACGGCGTGCCGGCGCGGTTCAGGTCGATGCCGGTGGCACCGTTGAACTCTTCGTGCAGGCTTTTACCGGCATCTTCTTCCAGGTGCGCGCGGGTAATGCCGACGCGTTTGACCGTGCCGTCTTCCAGGGCGATGTCCAGGTGGCCCTTGCCGACGATCGGCAATTCCATCTGGCTGATCTGGTAGCCCTTGGGCAGGTCCGGGTAGAAATAGTTTTTGCGGGCGAACACGTTGTGCTGACCGATCTCGGCATCGATGGCCAGACCGAACATCACCGCCATGCGCACCGCTTCCTGGTTCAGCACCGGCAATACGCCGGGCATGCCCAGGTCAACCAGGCTGGCCTGGGTGTTCGGCTCGGAACCGAAGGTGGTGGAACTACCGGAAAAGATTTTCGACCGGGTGGTGAGCTGGGTATGGATCTCCAGCCCGATCACGACTTCCCATTGCATGTGTTTCTCCTCAGAAGCCGGTTGGGGTGCGGGTGTGCCAGTCAGTGTTCTGCTGATACTGATGGGCAACGTTCAACAGGCGGCCTTCCTGGAAATACGGGGCGAGCAATTGCACGCCGACCGGCAGGCCATCGACAAAACCTGCAGGCATGGATAAGCCCGGCAGACCGGCGAGGTTGGCGGTGATGGTGTAGACGTCTTCCAGGTACGCAGCGACCGGGTCGCTGTTCTTGGCGCCGAGCTTCCAGGCCGGGTTCGGCGTGGTTGGGCCGAGGATGATGTCGACCTCATTGAAGGCCGCCATGAAGTCGTTCTTGATCAGGCGACGGATTTTCTGCGCCTTCAAATAGTAGGCGTCGTAGTAACCGGCCGACAGCGCGTAGGCGCCGACCATGATCCGACGCTGCACTTCCGGGCCGAAACCTTCGCCACGGGAACGCTTGTACAGGTCTTCCAGGTTTTTCGGGTCTTCGCAGCGATAGCCGAAACGCACGCCGTCGAAACGCGACAGGTTGGAAGATGCTTCCGCCGGGGCGATCACGTAGTACGCAGGGATTGCGTGCTGCATGTTCGGCAGGCTGATTTCCTTGACCACGGCGCCGAGCTTTTTCAGCTCTTCAACGCTGGCCATGACCAGGTCGGCGATGCGTGGGTCGAGACCGGCGCTGAAGTATTCCTTCGGCACGCCGATGCGCAGGCCTTGCAGTGAGCCGTTGAGGCCGGCGCTGTAATCAGGCACGGGCTCGTCGATGCTGGTGGAGTCCTGCGGATCGAAACCGGCCATGCCTTGCAGCAGGATCGCGCAGTCTTCGGCGGTGCGGGCCAATGGGCCGCCCTGATCGAGGCTGGACGCGTAGGCGATCATGCCCCAGCGCGAAACTCGACCGTACGTCGGTTTCAGGCCGGTGAGGTTAGTCAGCGCGGCGGGCTGGCGAATCGAACCGCCGGTGTCGGTGCCCGTCGCCGCTGGCAACAGACGAGCGGCTACCGCAGCAGCCGAACCGCCAGACGAGCCGCCCGGAACGTGTTCCAGGTTCCACGGGTTTTTCACCGCGCCGTAATAGCTCGACTCGTTGGCCGACCCCATGGCGAATTCGTCCATGTTGGTCTTGCCCAGGGTCACGGCCCCGGCAGCAGCCAGTTTGGCGACCACGGTGGCGTCGTACGGTGCTTTAAAGTTGTCGAGCATCTTCGAGCCGCAGCTGGTGCGGATGCCCTGGGTGCAGAACAGGTCTTTGTGGGCGATCGGCGCGCCGAGCAGGGCGCCGCTCTCACCATTGGCCCGACGAGCGTCAGCGGCTTTCGCCTGCTGGAGCGCCAGGTCTTCAGTGAGGCTGATGAAACTGTTGAGCTGCGGGTCGAGCTGGGTAATACGCGCCAGCAGGACTTTGGTCAGCTCTTCGGAAGAAAACTTTTTATCGGCGAGTCCGCGGGCGATCTCGGCCAGAGTCAATTGATGCATTGCAGGCTCTTTCCCTTTAGTCGATGACTTTCGGAACCAGATACAGGCCGTTTTCGACCGCTGGTGCGATGGACTGATAGGCCTCGCGATGATTGGTTTCGGTCACGACGTCTGCACGCAGGCGCTGGCTCGCTTCCAATGGGTGGGCCAGCGGCTCGATACCGTCGGTATTGACCGCTTGCATTTCGTCGACCAGCCCGAGAATGCTGTTCAGGGCCGAAGTGATGTGTGGAAGATCGGCATCATTGAGGCCAAGGCAGGCCAAATGAGCGATTTTTTCCACGTCGGAGCGTTCAAGCGCCATGGGATTCTCCAGTGGAAAACAAAACGGACGGCGTCCGTGTGTTAGATTGTCGGAACACTACCGCATATCTACGGTCTCAAGGCCGCGATTGTGGTGCTTGGTGCACAGAAAAGCAGCCAATTTAACATATTGGCGCCTTGCCCAAAATCCCTGTCGTTGTTAGAGTTTGCCGCACTTTTTTACCCACGCGTTGCCTAGGGTCCCTTTCCCATGTTCAAGAAACTGCGTGGCATGTTTTCCAGCGATCTTTCCATTGACCTGGGCACTGCCAACACCCTTATTTACGTGCGCGAGCGCGGTATCGTCCTGAATGAGCCCTCCGTTGTGGCTATTCGGACACACGGTAACCAGAAAAGTGTCGTTGCTGTCGGCACCGAGGCCAAGCGCATGCTCGGTCGTACGCCGGGCAACATTGCTGCCATTCGTCCGATGAAGGACGGTGTGATCGCCGACTTCAGCGTCTGCGAAAAAATGCTGCAGTACTTTATCAACAAGGTTCACGAAAACAGCTTTCTGCAGCCTAGCCCTCGTGTGCTGATCTGCGTTCCATGCAAATCGACCCAGGTTGAGCGTCGTGCCATCCGTGAATCGGCCCTTGGTGCCGGTGCCCGTGAAGTGTTCCTGATCGAAGAACCGATGGCTGCTGCGATCGGTGCCGGTCTGCCGGTTGAAGAAGCTCGCGGTTCGATGGTTGTCGATATCGGTGGCGGTACCACTGAAATCGCGCTGATCTCCCTCAACGGTGTGGTCTATGCCGAATCCGTACGGGTTGGCGGCGACCGCTTCGACGAAGCGATCATCACCTACGTGCGTCGCAACTACGGCAGCCTGATCGGCGAATCCACCGCCGAGCGCATCAAACAGGAAATCGGTACGGCCTACCCGGGCGGTGAAGTTCGTGAAGTCGACGTTCGTGGCCGTAACCTGGCCGAAGGCGTTCCACGCGCGTTCACCCTGAACTCCAATGAAGTGCTGGAAGCTCTGCAAGAGTCCCTGGCCACTATCGTTCAGGCAGTGAAAAGTGCACTGGAGCAATCGCCTCCGGAGCTGGCGTCGGATATCGCCGAACGTGGTCTGGTACTGACCGGTGGTGGCGCCTTGCTGCGCGACCTCGACAAGTTGCTGGCCCAGGAAACCGGTCTGCCGGTGATCGTCGCCGAAGACCCGCTCACCTGCGTTGCTCGCGGCGGTGGCCGTGCCTTGGAAATGATGGATAAACACACCATGGATCTGCTTTCCAGCGAATAAGTCGCCGGATCGCCTCTATGCTGTTGAGCGCGCAGGCAGCACTTTGCAGTGCTGCCTGTTGCGTTTATCTTCTGTCAGTCTGCATCCAGGCCGGTTTGATGCCGTATGAATAAAGAGAACATTTGCCTGGGAGGAGCGGCTTATTAAACCGCTTTTCACCAAAGGCCCCTCACTGGGCGTGCGCTTGTTGGTGCTGGCCGTGCTATCGGTCGCGCTGATGGTGGTCGATGCCCGCTTCACACTGCTCAAGCCAGTGCGTAGCCAAATGTCGCTGGTGCTGATGCAGTCTTACTGGGTCACCGACCTGCCGCAGCGGCTATGGCAAGGTGTGGCCAGCCAATTTGGCAGCCGGACCGAGCTGGTCGCCGAAAACGAAAAACTTCAAACCGAAAACCTGCTGTTGCAGGGGCGCATGCAAAAGCTGGCCGCCCTGACCGAGCAGAACGTTCGGCTGCGCGAGTTGCTCAACTCTTCCGCGCTGGTCAACGAAAAGGTCGAAGTGGCCGAGTTGATCGGCATGGACCCCAACCCCTTTACCCATCGGATCATCATCAATAAAGGTGAGCGCGACGGTGTGGTCCTCGGTCAGCCGGTGCTCGATGCCCGTGGCCTGATGGGGCAGGTGGTGGAGTTGATGCCATACACCTCCCGCGTACTGTTGCTGACCGACACCACCCACAGCATTCCAGTGCAGGTGAACCGTAACGGTCTGCGGGCGATCGCCAGCGGCACCGGTAACCCGGAACGCCTTGAGCTGCGGCATGTGGCCGATACCGCCGACATTAAAGAAGGCGATCTGCTGGTCAGCTCCGGCCTCGGTCAGCGTTTCCCGGCGGGTTACCCCGTGGCGACGGTCAAGGAAGTGATTCACGATTCCGGTCAGCCGTTCGCCATCGTCCGTGCGGTGCCGACCGCTGCGTTAAACCGCAGCCGTTATCTGTTGTTGGTATTCAGTGACGGGCGCACACCTGAGGAGCGCGCCAATGACGCCGCCCAGGCTCAGGAAGCGCTGGACCAGCATGGCGGTGGGCCGATCATTCCCGCGACCGTGCCCAAACCTGCCGTGTCGGTGATACCGGCTGCCGTGGCGGCTCCGGCTGTTCCGGCGGCTGCACCTGCTGCCGCGACCCCGGCAAAACCTGTCGCTGCCCATGCTGCCGGCAAGCCACCCGCGTCGGCCCCCGCTGCCGTGAAGCCTGCTGCCAAACCGCCTGTCTCCGCGCCGGCCACCACTGGGGGAAGAGAATAATGGGTGGTGCAACTTCCTCCCGAAACGGCTGGATGGTCTGGTTGACCTTCGCCATCGGCATGCTGCTCAGCGTTTCGCCGTTGCCGCAGTTCATGGAAGTGCTGCGTCCTCTGTGGCTGGCCTTGCTGTTGGCCTTCTGGGCGTTGGCCCTGCCACAGAAAGTCGGCATGGTGACTGCCTGGTGCCTGGGGCTGGCCGAAGACGTGCTGTATGGCACGTTGCTGGGCCAGAACGCGTTGATCCTCACGCTCATTACCTTCCTGGTGCTATCGCTGCAACAGCGCCTGCGCATGTTCCCGATGTGGCAACAGAGCCTGGTGATCCTGGTGATCTTCGGCCTCGCCCAACTGGTTCAGTTGTGGCTGAGCGCCCTGACCGGCAATCGTCAGCCGACCCTGGCGCTGGTGTTGCCGGCACTGGTCAGCGCGTTGCTCTGGCCTTGGATCAGCTACGGTTTGCGCGGTTTGCGTCGACGCTACAAAATCAATTAATTCGGTCAGGCATGTGCTCGCACCGGTGCCCTGTCTCGACAAAAAGGAACAGTATTTGTGAGACAGGGCGCTAGCAGGGAGATGTCTTGATGAAACAGCTGTACCTCGCCTCAGGCTCGCCGCGTCGGCGTGAACTACTCACGCAGATCGGCGTGTCGTTCTCCGTCATCAGCGCGGACATTGATGAATCCCCTTTACCTGAAGAATGCCCATCGGCCTATGTCGAGCGTCTGGCGCGCGGCAAGGCCGAGGCCGGGCATGGCACGGTCGTGTCCGACGCGGATTTCTGCGTGCTGGGTGCCGACACCGCCGTGGTGCTGGACGGGAAAATTCTCGGCAAGCCGGTGGACGAAGCCGACGCATGCGCCATGCTTATGCTGTTGTCCGGGCGCGAACATGAAGTGCTGACAGCGATTGCGGTGCGCGATGGCGCGCGTTGCGAGTCTTTGGTGGTGCGCAGTCTGGTGCGTTTTCGCACCATCGACTGCGACGAAGCAGCGGCCTACTGGGCCAGCGGCGAACCCCGGGACAAGGCTGGCGGCTATGGGATTCAAGGACTGGGCGCGGTGTTCGTCGCCGGGCTCAACGGCAGCTATTCGGCGGTGGTCGGATTGCCCCTGTGCGAAACCTGCGAGCTGCTCGGCCATTTCGGCATACCCTGTTGGCAAACCCTTAACGCGCGCTGAGCGTCGTACTGACAAGATGCGGCCATTATCGTGAACATGCCTGAACGAGACCCTGCCATGAGTGAAGAGATCCTGATCAACATCACGCCGATGGAATCGCGCGTGGCGGTGGTCGAAAACGGTGTGCTGCAAGAGGTCCACGTCGAGCGCACGCAAAAGCGCGGGATCGTCGGCAACATCTATAAAGGCAAGGTCGTGCGGGTATTGCCAGGCATGCAGGCCGCCTTCGTCGATATCGGTCTGGACCGCGCCGCGTTCATTCATGCCTCGGAGATTTCCCTTCGCGAAGGCCCGACGGTGGAAAGCATCAGCGCGCTGGTTCATGAAGGTCAGAGCCTGGTGGTGCAAGTCACCAAGGACCCGATCGGTTCCAAAGGCGCACGCCTGACCACGCAACTGTCGATTCCGTCGCGCTATCTGGTGTACATGCCGCGCACCGCCCACGTCGGCATTTCCCTGAAGATCGAGGACGAAGCCGAGCGCGAACGTCTCAAGCAAGTGGTTACCGACTGCGTGGCCAAAGAAGGCATCAAGGAAGCCGGCGGTTTCATTTTGCGCACCGCTGCAGAAGGGGCCGGGGCCGATGAAATCCTCATGGACATCCGCTACCTGCGCAGGCTCTGGGACCAGATCAACGAACAGATCAAAACCATCAGCGCGCCGAGTGTGATCTACGAAGACCTCGGCCTGGCGCTGCGCACCTTGCGTGACCTGGTGAGCCCGAAGATCGAAAAGATCCGCATCGACTCCCGGGAAACCTTCCAGAAAACCACGCAATTCGTCGCCGAACTGATGCCGGAAATCGCCGACCGCCTGGAGCATTACCCCGGCGAACGACCGATCTTCGACTTGTACGGTGTCGAAGACGAAATCCAGAAAGCCCTGGAACGCAAGGTGCCGCTCAAGTCCGGCGGTTATCTGGTGGTCGATCCGGCGGAAGCCATGAGCACCATTGACGTCAACACCGGGGCCTTTGTCGGTCATCGCAATCTCGAAGAAACCATCTTCAAGACCAACCTCGAAGCCGCCACCGCCATTGCCCGTCAGCTGCGTCTGCGCAACCTGGGCGGGATCATCATCATCGACTTCATCGACATGGAAGATGAAGAACATCAGCGTCAGGTGTTGCGCACCCTCGAGAAGCAACTGGAACGCGATCACGCCAAGACCAACATCATCGGCATCACCGAGTTGGGCCTGGTGCAAATGACCCGCAAGCGCACCCGCGAAAGTCTTGAGCAAGTGCTGTGCGAACCGTGCAGCAGTTGCCAGGGGCGAGGCAAACTCAAGACTCCGGAAACCGTGTGCTACGAGATCTTCCGCGAAATCCTGCGCGAGGCCCGGGCTTATCAGGCAGAAGGCTATCGCGTGCTGGCAAATCAGAAAGTGGTCGACCGTTTGCTCGATGAAGAATCGGGCAACGTCGCCGAGCTCGAAGGCTTTATCGGGCGCACCATTCGGTTCCAGGTGGAAACCATGTATTCCCAGGAACAATACGACGTGGTGCTGCTCTGAATCGTTGTGTTTCACCTGTACTAGAACGGCTGGCCTCAGCTTTTTGCAGTATTTTTGCCATGGGAGCCAACTGACATGGAACGTCTGACACGCATTTTGGCCGCACTGACCCGCTGGGGTCTGGGCCTGTGTGCGTTGGTTTTAGTGCTGATGGCGCTGTTCGTCAGCCTCGGCCGGGAACTGACGCCGCTGGTGGCCGAGTACCGTACCGACGTCGAAGACAAAGCCAGCGATACCTTGGGCATGCCCCTGCGGATCGGCACGCTTGAAGGCAGCTGGAGCGGCCTCGCCCCGGTTCTGCTGGCCCATGACGTAATGGTCGGCGAGGGCTCCAATGCCTTGCGCCTGGATCAGGTGCGCGCGGTGCCGGATCTCTGGGCCAGCCTGCTGGCACGCGAAGTGCGCATCGCACATCTGGAACTCAACGGCCTGAAGATCAGCCTCAAAGAAGGTGAAGACGGTCATTGGGCGCTGGAAGGGTTGCCGGTGCAGCAGGACCAGCCGCTGAATCCGGAGCAACTGCTCAATCGCATGCAGATGGTTCAGCAACTGTCGGTGCTCGACAGCCAGATCACCTTGCAGCCATTGAGAGAATCGCCGCTAACCCTGACGTACGTCGGCCTGAATCTGAAAACCGGTCCATCCCGCCAGCGGCTCGATGCCCGACTGACCCTGCCCGACGGCCAACCGGTTGCGATGAGCCTGCGTACCCGTTTGCGCGCCGCCCAATGGAAGGACGGCGAAGCGGACGCTTACCTGAGCCTGCCGCAGAGTGATTGGTCAAAATGGTTGCCCGAGCGCCTGACCCAGCAATGGAATTTTTCCGAGATCAAGGCCGGTGGCGAGCTCTGGGCAAACTGGAGCAAGGGCACTCTGCAAAGTGCCGCGATCCGTTTGAACGCGCCGCAACTCAAGGGTGCCTATGCTGAGCGCAAGCCGATCCAGATCAATAATCTGGCGCTGAACGGGTATTTTCAGCGCAGTTCCACAGGCGTCCAGATGACCCTGGATTCTCTGGCCATGAGCCTGGGCGACAGCCGCTGGGAATCGAAACTGCAATTTCAACAAACTGCCGCGACAGACAAGGCGCCAGAGCTCTTGCATCTGCAAGCCGACCGTCTCGATCTCACACCGCTCACTCCGCTGCTGAACGCACTGGGCCCACTGCCCGAAGGTGTCGCCACGGCGGTCGAGCGCCTCAAGGTCACCGGTGTTTTGCGCAATGTGCTGATTGACGTGCGACCGAAGGCGACCGATGACAGCATATTCAGCTTTGCCGCCAATCTGGAAAAAGTCGGCTTCGACGCTTATCGCGGTGCACCGGCGGTGCGAAATGTCAGTGGCAGCATCAGCGGCGACCTCGGGCAGGGCGAGTTGCGCATGGACAGCAAGGATTTCTCCCTGCACCTGGACCCGCTTTTCGCCAAGCCATGGCAGTACATTCAGGCCAATGCCCGGTTGACCTGGAAACTCGACAAAGAAGGTTTCACCCTGATCTCGCCTTACCTGAAGGTGTTGGGCGAGGAGGGCAAGATTGCCGGTGACTTCCTGATCCGCCTGCATTTCGATCACACCCAGGAAGACTACATGGACCTGCGGGTCGGCCTGGTCGATGGCGACGGTCGCTACACCGCCAAGTATCTGCCGACGGTTCTCAGCCCGGGGCTGGACGAATGGCTGCGCACCGCGATTCTCAAAGGCGCGGTGGATGAAGGCTTCTTCCAGTACCAAGGTTCGCTGAACCACGGCGCCGCCGATACGGCGCGCAGCATCAGCCTGTTTTTCAAGGTTCACGATGCCGAGCTGGCGTTTCAGCCGGGCTGGCCGCATGTCAGCAAGGTCAGCGGCGATGTGTTCATCGAAGACAGCGGCGTGCGGATCCTCGCCAGCAAGGGCCAATTGCTCGACACCCACGTCCGCGATGTCTACGTCAATATTCCGCGTGCGCCTGTCGGGCAGAGTCCTCATCTATTTCTCGACGGTGCGTTCGCTGGCGGGTTGGGCGATGGCCTGAAAATTTTGCAGGAAGCGCCGATCGGCACCGCCGACACGTTCGCTGGCTGGGAAGGCGAGGGCGATCTACAAGGCAAGCTCAAACTGGATATCCCGCTGGTCAAAGGCGAGCAGCCGAAAATCCTCGTCGACTTCAAGACCGCCAAGGCCCGTTTGAAGCTCAGTGAGCCCACCCTGGAACTGACGCAACTCAAGGGCGATTTCCGTTTCGACAGCACCAAAGGTCTGAGCGGGCAAAAGATCACGGCGCGAGCCTTCGACAAACCGGTGACCGCACAAATATTCGCTCAAGGCAGCCCGGGCAAGCTCAACACTCGGGTCGCGGCGGCGAGTGAGGTCGAGGTCAAAAAACTGACTGAATGGCTGAATGTCACTCAGCCATTGCCGGTGACGGGGACGATTCCTTATCAACTGCAACTGAACCTTGATGGCGCCGACAGTCAATTGATGGTCAGTTCCAATCTCAAAGGTGTGGCGGTGGATTTGCCGGCACCATTCGGCATGGCAGCCGATGTCGGGCGCGATACCGTGTTCCGCATGACCCTGCAAGGAGCCGAGCGGCGTTACTGGGCCACCTATGGTGAACTGGCAAGCTTCACGTTTGCGGCACCGACCGCCAATTTCGCCGACGGTCGCGGCGAGTTGCTTCTCGGTGGCGGCAGTGCGGTGTTGCCCGGTGCCAAAGGCTTGCGCGTGCGTGGCGTACTGTCCGAGCTGGATATTGCCCCTTGGCAGGACCTGATGAACAAATATGCTGGCCAGGATCCGGGCGGCAGTGCCAAGCAGTTGCTCAGTGGCGCGGATTTGAAGATTGGCAAGCTCAGCGGTTTTGGCACCACCCTCGATCAGGCGTCGGTGAAGTTGGCACGCAAACCGGCCGCATGGGCCCTGCAACTCGATAGTCAGCAGGCCAAGGGCAGCGTCGCAATTGCCGATGCGAAAGCCGCACCGATTGCGGTCAATCTGCAATATGTACGTTTGCCGGCACGAGACCCTGCGGCGCTGGCTGACGAGAATTCGCCGGATCCGCTGGCCACGGTGGACCCGACGAAGATTCCGGCGTTGGATCTCACCATCAATCAGCTGTTCCAGGGGCCGGATCTGGTGGGCGCGTGGCACCTGAAAGTTCGACCGACCCCCAAGGGCATTGCCTTCAATGCCCTTGATCTGGGCCTCAAGGGCATCCTCTTGCGGGGCAGCGGTGGCTGGGAAGGCATCCCGGGTAATTCCAGCAGTTGGTATAAGGGCCGAGTCAGTGGCAGGAACCTTGCCGACGTGCTCAAGGGCTGGGGTTTTGCACCGAGCGTCACCAGTGAAGAATTTCATATGGATGTCGATGGTCGCTGGCCTGGGTCACCCGCGTGGCTGGCGACCAAACGCTTCTCCGGCAGCCTTGATGCGTCACTGAATAAAGGTCAGTTTGTTGAAGTCGAGGGCGGTGCTCAGGCGCTACGGGTATTTGGTCTGCTCAACTTCAACTCCATCGGGCGCCGCTTGCGCCTGGACTTTTCCGACCTGTTCGGCAAAGGCTTGAGTTATGACCGGGTCAAAGGCCTGCTGGTCGCCAGTAACGGGGTCTACGTGACCCGTGAACCCATTCTGCTGACCGGGCCGTCGAGCAATGTGGAGCTCAACGGCACGCTGGACCTGGTGGCTGATCAGGTCGATGCCAAGTTGTTGGTGACTTTACCGGTGACCAACAATCTGCCGATTGCCGCGCTGATCGTCGGTGCACCGGCCATCGGCGGGGCGCTGTTCCTGATCGATAAGCTGATCGGTGACCGCGTGGCGCGCTTTGCCAGCGTCAAATACACCGTCAAAGGCCCATGGAAAGAACCGAAAATCACCTTCGACAAGCCTTTTTGAATTCTTTTGAAAAAGCACTCTTTGGGCCTATGGAGTAGCATGTCCCTACGTTCTAATGCACCTGTAGGAGCGAGGCTTGCCCGCGAACCGACGCGCCACGGTGCGTCAGGAAAGACGCCTTCGCGGGCAAGCCTCGCTCCTACAGGTATGTGTTGTTTTGAGTAAGGAACAGGCCATGTCTGTAGCGGTGATTCAAATGGTCAGCCAGAGCGACGTGCTGGCCAATCTGGCCCAGGCCCGTCGTCTGCTTGAGCAGGCGGCGACCGGTGGCGCGCGGCTTGCCGTGCTGCCGGAAAACTTCGCCGCCATGGGCCGTCGCGACATTGCCGACATCGGCCGCGCCGAAGCCTTGGGCGAAGGCCCGATCCTGCCGTGGTTGAAACAGACCGCCCGCGACCTCAAGTTATGGATAGTGGCCGGCACATTGCCGTTGCCACCGGTGGATCAACCGACGGCCAAAGTGCATGCGTGCTCGTTGTTGGTGGATGACCGGGGCGAAACCGTTGCACGGTATGACAAGCTGCACCTGTTCGACGTAGACGTGGCGGATAATCGCGGGCGTTATCGCGAATCAGATGACTATGCTTATGGCAGTGGTGTGGTTATTGCCGACACGCCGGTCGGTCGAGTCGGCCTTACGGTGTGTTATGACCTGCGTTTTCCGGAGCTGTACAGCGAATTGCGTGCGGCTGGCGCGGAGTTGATTACCGCACCGTCGGCCTTTACCGCGGTGACCGGCGCGGCCCATTGGGATGTGCTGATTCGCGCGCGGGCCATCGAGACTCAGTGTTACATGCTCGCGGCAGCCCAGGGCGGGACGCATCCGGGACCACGAGAAACCTTTGGTCATGCCGCGATTGTCGACCCATGGGGGCGCGTGCTGGCACAACAGGATCAGGGCGAGGCCGTGCTGCTGGCCCAACGCGACAGCAGCGAACAGGCGTCCATCAGGGCGCGGATGCCGGTGTCCACTCACCGGCGCTTTTTCTCGCAGGGCGCCCAGCGACCTGCATCAGAACGACGAATTTAAGGCGTAAAGCATATGAGCGAGTTGTTGTCCTCCGTCAGTGAACACCTCCTGGCGCCCGGCGGCGTAACGATAGAGAGCCTGCAAGGTGTGCTCGGCGATCTGGCTGGCCCGGGCATCGATGCCGCCGACCTGTATTTCCAGGGGCAGATTTCCGAATCCTGGGCACTGGAAGACGGGATCGTCAAGGAAGGCAGCTTCAACCTCGACCAGGGTGTCGGCGTGCGTGCGCAATCGGGTGAAAAGACCGGTTTCGCCTACAGCAACGCGATCACCCTCGAAGCGCTGGGCGCGGCAGCGCGTGCAGCCCGTTCGATCTCCCGGGCCGGGCAGAATGGCACCGTGCAGGCGTTTACCACGCAGGATGTCGCCCAATTGTACGGGCCGGATAACCCGCTGGAAGTGATGACCCGTGCCGAAAAAGTCGAACTGCTCAAGCGCATCGATGTGGCGACTCGCGCCCTCGACTCGCGTATCCAGCAAGTCACCGTGAGCATGGCCGGGGTCTGGGAACGGATTTTGGTTGCTTCCACCGACGGCGGCCTGGCGGCGGATGTGCGGCCGCTGGTGCGTTTCAACGTCAGCGTGATCGTCGAGCAGAATGGCCGTCGTGAGCGCGGTGGTCATGGCGGTGGGGGTCGTACCGACTACCGCTATTTCCTCGGCGATGACCGCGCAATGAGCTATGCCCGCGAAGCGTTGCGTCAGGCGCTGGTGAATCTGGAAGCGATCCCGGCCCCGGCCGGTACGTTGCCGGTGGTCTTGGGTTCGGGTTGGTCCGGTGTGTTATTGCACGAAGCCGTCGGCCATGGTCTGGAAGGCGATTTCAACCGCAAGGGCAGTTCGGCCTACAGCGGGCGCATGGGCGAGATGGTTGCCTCGAAGCTCTGCACCATCGTCGATGATGGCACCCTCGCCGGGCGCCGTGGTTCGCTGAGCGTCGACGACGAAGGCACGCCGACCGAGTGCACCACGCTGATCGAAAACGGTGTGCTCAAAGGTTATATGCAGGACAAGCTCAACGCGCGCCTGATGGGCGTAGCCCGCACCGGCAACGGTCGTCGCGAATCCTATGCGCACCTGCCGATGCCGCGCATGACCAACACTTACATGCTTGGTGGCGAAAGCGACCCGGCGGAAATCATCGCCTCGGTGAAAAAGGGCATCTACTGCGCCAACCTCGGCGGCGGTCAGGTGGACATCACCAGCGGAAAATTCGTGTTCTCCACCAGCGAGGCGTACCTGATCGAAGACGGCAAGATTACTGCCCCGGTCAAAGGCGCGACGTTGATCGGCAACGGGCCGGAAGCCATGAGCAAGGTGTCGATGGTCGGTAACGATCTGGCGCTGGACAGCGGTGTGGGAACGTGTGGCAAGGATGGGCAGTCGGTGCCGGTGGGTGTCGGCCAGCCAACGCTGAAAATTGATGCGATCACCGTGGGTGGCACAGGATCGTAAGGAAATACAACCCCTGTAGGAGCTGCCGCAGGCTGCGATCTTTGCTTTTTAAAAGATCAAAAGATCGCAGCCTGCGGCAGCTCCTACAAGGGCTGCGGTGACTCAGCGCAGACCGCGTTGAGTCTCGTCCAGCTCACGGATGTACTTGAAGATTTTACGGCTCGAAGCCGGTGGCTTGTTGGTCGCCAATTCGTGCTGGGCCTGACGGATCAGGGAGCGCAATTGCTGACGATCAGCTTCCGGGTAGTCGAGCACGAACTTCTCCAGGACGCCGTCGTCGCCCGCGATCAAGCGATCGCGCCAGCGTTCCAGGCCATGGAAACGTTCGTTGTACTGCCGGGTGGAGGCATCCAGTTGATCGAGCAGAGTCAGAATGGCGTCAGTGTCCTGATCGCGCATCAGTTTGCCGATGAACATAAGGTGCCGTTTACGCGCGATATTCGCGGTGTGCTTGGGCGCATCGGCCAAGGCCCGGCGCATAGCGTCGGTCAACGGCAGTTTTGCCAGCAAGTCAGGCTTGAGCGTTGTAAGGCGCTCGCCGAGGTCAACCAGAGCATGGAGCTCGCGTTTAACCTGGGATTTGCTTTTTTCTCCCGTATCGAGGGAGTCGTCGTAAGAATCAACCATGGTGGCCGTCCGCAAAGAAACGCCGCCATGATAACCAGTCGGGGGCCGCTTGTCCGGCCCGGTCGCTCGAAGGCCCTAGCCGAAAGCAGAATTTGAGTGGAGAACAGCATGAGTGCAGTTGAAAGCGTCGGCCCACAAGCGTTGCCGGCACTGCAAGAACAAGTCGAGCAGATCATCGCTGAAGCCAAGCGCCAGGGCGCCAGTGCCTGTGAAGTGGCCGTGTCGCTGGAGCAGGGCTTGTCGACCACGGTGCGTCAGCGGGAAGTCGAAACCGTTGAGTTCAATCGCGATCAGGGCTTTGGCATCACCTTGTATGTGGGACAGCGCAAAGGCTCGGCCAGCACCTCGGCCAGCGGTTCGGACGCGATTCGCGAAACCGTCGCCGCCGCGCTGGCCATTGCCAAGCACACCTCGGAAGACGAAGCCTCGGGCCTGGCGGATGCCGCGCTGATGGCCAAGGATTTGCAGGATTTCGACCTGTTCCATCAATGGGGCATTACCCCAGAGCAAGCCATCGAGCAGGCTCTGGCCTGTGAAGCGGCGGCGTTTGCCACCGACAGCCGGATCAAGAATGCCGACGGCACCACCCTCAGTACTCACCAGGGCTGCCGGGTTTACGGTAACAGCCACGGTTTTATCGGTGGTTACGCGTCGACTCGTCACAGTCTAAGTTGCGTGATGATCGCCGAAGCCGATGGCCAGATGCAGCGCGATTACTGGTATGACGTGAATCGTCAGGGTAATTTGCTGGCCTCTGCGGAGAGTATCGGCCAGCGTGCCGCGCAACGGGCGGCGAGCCGTCTGGGCGCGCGTCCGGTGCCGACCTGCGAAGTGCCGGTGCTGTTTTCCGCGGAACTGGCCGGTGGCTTGTTCGGCAGTTTCCTCTCGGCGATCTCCGGTGGCAGTCTGTACCGCAAATCGTCGTTCCTTGAGGGCACCCTGGGGCAGAAGCTGTTTCCGGAATGGCTGACCCTCGATGAGCGCCCGCACTTGATGCGCGCCTTAGGCAGTTCGGCCTTCGACGGCGATGGCCTGGCGACTTACGCCAAGCCGTTCGTGGAGAAGGGCGAGTTGGTGTCCTACATACTCGGCACCTACTCCGGCCGCAAGCTAGGCATGCCGAGCACCGCCAACGCCGGCGGCGTGCACAACCTGTTCGTGACTCATGGCGACGAAGATCAGGCCGCCTTGCTGCGTCGCATGGGCCGCGGCCTGCTGGTCACCGAACTGATGGGGCAGGGCCTGAACATGGTCACCGGCGATTACTCCCGTGGTGCGGCGGGTTTCTGGGTCGAGAACGGCGAAATCCAGTTCGCGGTGCAAGAAGTGACCATCGCCGGCAACATGCGCGACATGTTCAAGCAGATCATTGCGGTCGGTAATGACCTGGAACTACGCAGCAACATTCGCACCGGTTCGGTGTTGATCGAGCGGATGACGGTGGCGGGTAGCTAACCTCCGACCGCCGCACAAAAAGGCGCGTCACCCAATTGGGTGGCGCGCTTTTTTTATGGGCCGCAACACAGATCCTGTGGGAGCGGGCTTGCCCGCGATAGCGTCATTTCAGTCAACATCAATGTTGAATCTTCAATCGTCATCGCGGGCAAGCCCGCTCCCACAAAGTGCTCAGTGTATTGCTGAGCTTGTTTTGGTTCTCATTATCATCTAATAATAAATCTCATTACCGAATGAGCCCGGATCATGAGTTCTGCCTTGCACGAGCAGCCTTACCTCGAAAGCTGGCGCTGGATGAGTCGCCAGATCCGTTGCGCCATGGACCCCGATGAGCCGCGCCTGATCGAGCATTACCTCGCCGAAGGCCGGTATCTGGCCTGTTGCACGGCCACCTCTCCCTGGACCATCGCCGAAACTTCCTTCCGTTTATTGCTCGACACTGCCGCTGACGTCGTGCTGCCCTGGCACTGGCGCAGCCTGTGTCTAGACCAAGCCTGGCGGCCGTTGCGCGATCTCGAGCGCCTTTCCCTCCGCAAATGCCGCCTCAAGCGCTGGCAAAGCTACACATGGCAACTAGCGACGTGCGAGTTGCAGCCCTCGATTCCTCTCATAGAACTGGTGCAAGGATTCCCCGATGAGTAACACACGTATCGAACGCGACAGCATGGGTGAGCTGCAAGTCCCGATGGACGCTCTTTACGGCGCGCAAACCCAGCGCGCAGTGGATAACTTCCCGATCAGCGGCAAACCGATGCCCGTGCAGTTCATCCGCGCGCTGATTCTGGCCAAGGCTGCGGCCGCCCGAGCCAACGTCGATCTCAAGCAGATCAGCGAATCCCAGGGCAAAGCCATCGTCGACGCCGCTCAAGGGCTGCTTGAAGGCGACTTCATGCAGCACTTCCCGGTGGATATCTTCCAGACCGGTTCCGGCACCAGTTCCAACATGAACGCCAACGAAGTGATCGCCACTCTGGCCAGCCGCTTGTTGGGCGAGCCGGTGAATCCCAACGATCACGTCAATTGCGGCCAAAGCAGCAATGACATCATCCCGACCACCCTCCATGTCAGTGCCGCATTGAGCTTGCATGAGCAGTTGCTGCCGGCGCTGGTGCATCTGGTGCAGGTGATCGAACACAAAGCCGAGCAGGTTCATCCGTTCGTCAAAACCGGGCGTACCCATTTGATGGACGCCATGCCCGTGCGCATGAGTCAGGTGCTCAATGGTTGGGCGCAACAGCTCAAGGCCAATATCGGTCACTTGCAGGATCTGCTGCCGAGCCTGCAATCGCTGGCCCAGGGCGGCACGGCGGTGGGCACCGGGATCAATGCCCATCCGGAATTTGCGGCGCGCTTCAGCCAACAACTCAGTCAACTGACCCAGGTGCAGTTCACACCGGGCAAGGACCTGTTCGCGCTGATCGGCTCGCAAGATACGGCGGTCAGCGTTTCAGGGCAGCTCAAGGCCACAGCGGTTTCCTTGATGAAAATCGCCAACGACCTGCGCTGGATGAATTCCGGCCCGTTGGCCGGTCTCGGTGAAATCGAACTCGAAGCGTTGCAGCCCGGTTCGTCGATCATGCCCGGCAAGGTCAATCCGGTGATCCCGGAAGCTACCGCGATGGTCGCCGCTCAAGTGATCGGCAATGACACGGTGATCACCGTCGCCGGTCAGTCGGGCAATTTCGAGCTGAACGTCATGCTGCCGATCATCGCCCAGAACCTGCTGAGCAGTATTGAATTGCTGGCCAATGTCAGCCGTCTGCTGGGCGACAAGGCTATCGCCACCTTCAAGGTCAACGAGGCCCGGCTCAAGGAAGCGTTGTCGCGCAATCCGATTCTGGTTACCGCACTCAACCCGATCATTGGTTACCAAAAAGCCGCTGAGATTGCCAAGAAGGCTTATCAGCAGGGCCGGCCGGTGATCGATGTCGCCCTGGAACACACCGACCTGAAGCGCAGCCAACTGGAAGAATTGCTCAACCCAGAGAAACTCACCGCAGGCGGCGTGTAATTACTGCAACCGCTTTGGAGGCTCACCATGGAGCACTGGAAACGCACGATCGAAAGAGCAAATCGCTGTTCCATGCTGGGCGAGCTGGTCGATGCCCGCGAAGCCTACTTGCAGGCATTGGCCCTGGCCCAAGTGTTGTTCGAGCGCTGGGCTGATGCTGACGAAGCGGTGGCGGCCTGCGTGATTTCCCACCACAACCTCGCGGACCTGCACTTGCGTCTGAACCAGCCGGAGGAGAGCGCCGAGTACCTGTGCGCGATCCATCAACGACTGTTGCAGACCATGCAGGACCCGCGACTGGCACCCGCTTTGCGTGAAGCCGCGCTGCGCCAGAGCAGCAAAACCTATGTCGAACTGCTGAATTTCATCAGCGATCACGGCGAGTATCCGCGCACCCACCGTTTACTGCACACCGACACCGCGTCGGCCTCGCGTCAACCCGTGCCCTTACAACATGGAGTTCATTGAAATGGCTTTTACCTTGCCTGCCTTGCCGTACGCCTACGATGCCCTGGAACCGCACATCGATGCGCAGACCATGGAAATTCACTACACCAAACACCACCAGACCTACATCAACAACCTCAACGCTGCGGTCGAAGGCACTGAATTTGCTGAATGGCCGGTGGAAAAACTGGTGGCGGCTGTCCAGCAATTGCCGGAAAAACTCCGCGCGGCAGTGATCAATCAGGGCGGTGGGCATGCCAACCATTCGTTGTTCTGGAAAGTCATGGCGCCCAACGGTGATGGCCAGCCTGAAGGTGCGCTGGCCAAGGCTATCGATGAGCAACTGGGTGGTCTCGACAACTTCAAGGAAGCCTTCACTAAAGCTGCGCTGACTCGTTTCGGCAGCGGTTGGGCCTGGTTGAGTGTGACGCCGCAAAAGACCTTGATCGTTGAAAGCAGCGGCAACCAGGACAGCCCATTGATGAACGGTAATACGCCGATCCTCGGCCTGGACGTTTGGGAGCACGCTTATTACCTGCGCTATCAGAACCGCCGTCCGGAATACATCAATGCGTTCTACAAGGTGATCAATTGGCCCGAAGTCGCGGCGCGTTATCAGGCTCCGCTGGTTTAAGTCTTCTATAAAAACAATCCAGGGCTGACTATGGGTACTGAAACACTGGCGGTCGGAAGTGGACGAATGTTTCGTTACGCACTGGGATCGTTGTTACTGCTGGCGGGCATGACGTTATTGGCTGCTCAAGGGCTGAGCTGGCTGGACCTCGAACCGAAACTGCAGCGCGCCCTGCAAGGCGGGGCGATTTGCGCCTTGGGTACGGCTTTGGGCGCGGTGCCAGTGCTGGTGATTCGGCAGATGCCTCAGGCAGTCAGCGACATATTGCTCGGTTTCGGAGCCGGGGTGATGCTCGCGGCGACGGCGTTTTCGCTGATCGTGCCGGGCATTGCCGCGGCCGAAAACCTCGGGCTGACCCCTTGGGCGGCCAGCGGCCTGATCAGCTTCGGCATCCTGCTGGGCGCATTCGGGCTGTTTCTGGTGGATCGCAAGGTATCTGGCGCCACGCCTGAAATACTTGTTGGGCCACTGGAGAGATCGGTGATTCCACCACGGATCTGGTTGTTTGTGTTTGCCATCATCGCCCACAACATCCCCGAAGGCATGGCGGTCGGTGTCTCGGCGGGTGGTGGCATGCCTGACGCCGACAGCCTGGCCATGGGCATTGCCTTGCAGGATGTACCGGAGGGGCTGGTGATTGCGTTGGTGTTGGCGGGAGCAGGAATGTCGCGGGTCAAGGCATTCCTGATTGGTGCTGCGTCAGGGTTGGTCGAGCCGGTCTTTGCATTGTTGTGCGCTTGGCTGGTGAGCCTGGCCGAATTGGTGTTGCCTTTGGGCTTGGCCCTGGCGGCCGGGGCAATGTTGCTGGTGGTGACTCACGAAGTCATTCCCGAATCGCGCCGCCATGGTCACGACAAACTGGCGAGCCTAGGACTGCTGATCGGGTTTTGCCTGATGATGGTGATGGATACTGCGTTGGCCTGAAAAAGATCGCAGCCTCGTTTCACTCGACAGCTCCTACTGTATGCCGATCTTTGTAGGAGCTGTCGAGTGAAACGAGGCTGCGATCTTTTGACTTTTATTCGCCTTCGTCGAAGTAACGGTTGATCAAGTCTGCCAGCGCATCCAGCGCTTCCTGCGCCTGTTCGCCTTCGGTAATCAGGTGGATTCTGGTGCCCTTGCCGGCAGCGAGCATCATCATGGCCATGATGCTTTTGCCATCGACCGTGGATTCGGGAGTGCGTCCTACCCTGATCGTGCAATCCTTGAACTCACCGGCGACCCCAACGAATTTGGCGGACGCGCGGGCATGCAGGCCCAGCTTGTTGATGATTTCGATTTCCAGAGCAGGCATCGCGATGTGAATCCTTTAGCTGAGGTCGCGGTGGCGGACCTGGACGTTCTTCAGGGTTTTTTGCAGGACCTGACCCAGACGTTCGGTCAGGTAGACAGAGCGGTGATGCCCGCCGGTGCAGCCAATGGCAATGGTGACATAGGCGCGATTGCTGGCGGCAAAGCGGGGTAGCCACTTGAGCAAATATGAGGAAATGTCCTGGAACATCTCTTCGACGTCTGGCTGTGCCGCCAGGTATTCGACCACCGATTGATCGAGCCCGGACTGTGCCCGTAGCTCCGGCTTCCAGTAAGGGTTGGGCAGGCAGCGCACGTCGAACACCAGATCGGCGTCCACTGGCATGCCACGCTTGAACCCGAAAGATTCCACCAGGAACGCAGTACCGGGCTCCGGCTGATTCAGCAGGCGCAACTTGATGGTATCGCGTAGCTGATACAGGTTCAGATTGGTGGTGTTGACCTTGAGGTCGGCCAGATCGGCAATAGGCCCCAGCAGATTGGTTTCGTCCTGGATCGCCTCCGCCAATGAGCGATTGGCGCTGCTCAGTGGGTGACGACGGCGAGTTTCCGAAAAGCGTTTGAGCAAGGTTTCTTCGTCGGCGTCCAGGTACAGCACATCGCACTGGATATGCCGGCTGCGGACTTCTTCCAGCAATTCGGGAAACCGTGACAGGTGGCTCGGCAAGTTACGTGCATCGATGGACACGGCCACCAGCGGTTGTGCCAGTTCGGTGTGAATCAACGCGCGTTCGGCCAGTTCCGGCAGCAAGCCGGCAGGCAGGTTGTCGATGCAGTAGTAACCGTTGTCCTCGAGAACATCGAGGGCGGTGCTTTTACCTGAGCCAGAGCGGCCGCTGACGATGATCAAGCGCATGATTAGTGACCGTTCTGCTCGTCCAGGACAACCTGATACAAGGCTTCGTTGCTCGGGGCGCGGCGCAGTTTTTCACGCACTTCCTTGCGATCGAGCATGCTGGCGATCTGGCGGAGCAATTCCAGGTGTGCATCGGTGGCGGCTTCCGGGACCAGCAGTACGAACAGCAGGTCAACCGGGGCACCGTCGATGGCGTCGAAATCGATAGGGGCTTCCAGGTGCAGCAGCGCACTGATTGGCGAGGTGCAGCCTTTGAGCCGGCAATGGGGGATGGCGATGCCGTTGCCGAAACCGGTAGAACCGAGTTTCTCACGGGCAATCAGGGCCTCGAAGACGTCCTGCATTTCCAGATCCGGTACTTCGCGGTGGATAAGGTTGGCAATTTGCTCGAGGGCTTTCTTTTTACTGCCACCCGGCGCGTTCACTTGGGAACGGCCGGGGGTCAGGATGGTTTCTAGTCGGATCATGGATTGGGGGTGTTAACGACCGGTCGCGCCCTGGAGGAGGCTCTGGGTCTTTTCCTTATGCTTTTTGAGTTGGCGATCCAGCTTGTCGGTCAGCAGGTCGATGGCGGCATACATGTCCGTATGCTCGGCATTGGCGACCACTTCTCCGCCGGGAATATGCAGCGTGGCTTCGATCTTCTGCAGCAGTTTTTCGACGTTCATCGTGACTTGCACATTGGTGATCTTGTCGAAATGCCTCTCCAATCGGTCGAGTTTTTCGCCGATGTAGGTGCGCAGGGGTTCGGTCACTTCCAGTTGGTGTCCACTGATGTTGACTTGCATACAGCTTCTCCTTCGTTGCCAGTGCATAAAGCGGCAGGCAGAAATGCCTGCCACTGGAACGCTGTGGCGAGCCCGGCGGCTACATCAACCGCTTCCGTTCGCTGGAAGGCGCGATCCCCAGGGATTCGCGGTACTTGGCGACGGTGCGACGGGCTACCTGAATGCCTTGTGCCTCCAGTAAACCAGCGATCTTGCTGTCACTCAACGGCTTTTTCTGATTTTCCGCGGCAACCAGTTTTTTGATGATCGCGCGGATCGCTGTGGACGAGCATTCACCGCCTTCGGAGGTACTGACGTGGCTGGAAAAAAAGTATTTCAGTTCATAGATGCCCCGTGGGGTATGCATGAATTTTTGCGTGGTCACCCGTGAAATCGTCGATTCATGCATGCCCACCGCTTCGGCGATGTCATGCAGCACCAACGGCTTCATGGCTTCGTCACCGTATTCAAGAAAGCCGCGCTGATGCTCGACGATCTGGGTGGCGACTTTCATCAGGGTTTCATTGCGGCTTTGCAGGCTCTTGATGAACCAGCGCGCTTCCTGCAACTGATTACGCATGAAGGTGTTATCAGCGCTGGTATCGGCGCGGCGCACGAAACCGGCGTATTGGGCGTTGACCCGCAGGCGTGGCACCGATTCCTGGTTCAGCTCCACCAGCCAGCGCTCGTTGTCCTTGCGCACGATTACGTCGGGAACGACGTATTCGGCCTCGGTGGACTCGATCTGTGAGCCCGGGCGTGGGTTGAGGCTCTGGACCAATTCGATGACCTGGCGCAGCTCATCTTCCTTGAGCTTCATGCGGCGCATCAGCTGGCTGTAGTCGCGGCTGCCGAGCAGGTCGATGTAATCGGTGACCAGGCGCTTGGCCTCGGCCAGCCAAGGGGTCTTGGCAGACAACTGGCGCAGTTGCAGCAGCAGGCATTCCCCGAGGTTGCGGGCGCCGATGCCTGCGGGTTCGAATTGCTGGATACGGTGCAGGACGGCTTCGATTTCGTCCAGTTCGATGTCCAGTTCCGGGTCGAACGCTTCGAGGATTTCCTCGAGGGTTTCGTCCAGGTAGCCCTGATTGTTGATGCAATCGATCAGGGTTACGGCGATCAGACGATCGGTGTCGGACATCGGTGCCAGGTTCAGCTGCCAGAGCAAATGGCTTTGCAGGCTTTCACCGACCGACGTACGGGTGGTGAAATCCCACTCGTCGTCATCGTTGCTCGGCAAGCTGCTGGCGCTGGTCTGGTAGACGTCCTCCCAAGCGGTGTCGACGGGCAATTCGTTGGGAATTCGCTCGTTCCAGTCGCTTTCCTCAAGGTTATCCACCGTCGGGGCGGTTTCCTGGTAGGAGGGTTCCTGAACATCGGCGTTGGGTTTCTGTTCGGCGCTATCGGCCAAGGGGTCTGCGTTATCGAAGTCGTCGCCTTCTTCCTGGCGTTCGAGCATCGGATTGGACTCCAGGGCCTCCTGGATTTCCTGTTGCAGGTCCAGGGTCGACAATTGGAGCAGGCGGATGGCCTGTTGCAGCTGCGGTGTCATCGTCAGCTGCTGGCCCATTCTCAAGACTAGCGATGGTTTCATGGCAGGGGCTTAACACCTTATTCGCCGGCGCACATGCGCCATCCACTACAGGGCGCCGAAGCGCCAAACATAAGCAAATTATATGCCTGAAACTGAAGTGTTTGCCTAGAGCGCTGTAACAATAAAAAATTGTTGATTTTTTATTGAAGCGAGCGCCCTCTCGGCGACCCGGGCACCTCGGGTGCTTACAGGCGGAACTCGTGGCCCAGATACACTTCCTTGACCAGTTCATTGGCCAGGATGGTGGCGGAGTCACCTTCAGCGATCAGTTGACCATCGTTGACGATGTAGGCGGTTTCGCAGATATCCAGGGTTTCGCGGACGTTGTGGTCCGTGATCAGCACGCCAATGCCTTTGGCTTTGAGGTGATGGATGATCTGCTTGATGTCGCCGACCGAAATCGGGTCCACACCGGCGAAGGGTTCGTCGAGGAGGATGAATTTCGGGTTGGTAGCCAGTGCCCGGGCGATTTCCACGCGGCGGCGCTCACCACCGGACAGGCTCATGCCGAGGTTGTCGCGGATGTGGTGGATGTGAAATTCCTGCAGCAGGCTTTCCAGCTCCTGGCGACGACCGGCCTTGTCGAGCTCCTTGCGGGTCTCGAGGATGGCCATGATGTTGTCGGCCACCGACAGTTTACGGAAGATCGACGCTTCTTGCGGAAGATAGCCGATACCTGCCTTCGCACGACCGTGCATCGGCTGGTGGCTGACGTCCAGGTCGTCAATCAGTACGCGGCCCTGATCGGCCTGTACCAGGCCGACAATCATGTAGAAACAGGTGGTTTTACCGGCGCCGTTAGGGCCAAGCAGGCCGACGATCTGACCGCTGTCGATGGACAGGCTGACGTCGCGCACAACCTGGCGGCTCTTGTAGCTCTTGGCCAGATGCTGAGCTTTCAGAGTTGCCATTACTGGGCCTTTTGCTCGTCGGTTTTCTTCTTCGGCTGGATCACCATGTCGATGCGAGGGCGTGCCTCGGTGACCTTGGAGCCCGTTGCACGACCGGCGCTGGCGAGCTTTTTGTTGGTGTCGTAGACGATTTTTTCGCCTTGGGTGACGTTGTCATCTTTATCGACGACTTTAGCGCGATCGATCAGCACGACGCGGTCTTGCGAAGCGTGATACTGGATGGTGACGCCCCAGCCCTGAACCGGCTTGGTGTCGCCCGCCGTTTGCAGTTGCTCGAAGTAGGCGAGGTTGCCCACCGAAGTCACCACGTCGATGTCGCCGGCCGGGGTGCGGGTGATGGTTACAGTGTTGCCGGTAACCTTCATCGAGCCCTGGGTGATGATCACGTCGCCTTTATAGGTGGCAACGCCATTCTTGTCGTCCAGTTGGGCATCGTCGGCCTGAATGCGGATAGGCTGCTCTTGATCGTTCGGCAGAGCCCAGGCGCTCACGCTTCCCAGTGCTGCGCCCAGACTGAGCAAAATAGGGAGAGTTTTAACGAGCCTCATACTGTCCTCTTACGTTCGATAGCAGGTGTATCCTGCTTTCTTTCAAGTACGCTTTCATTCCGTTGCCTGTCGATACACCGCCAGCGCCGTCGATTCTAACGGGTTGATCGGTCTGCGCATATTCCTGCTGCGGGAACACTGTCATACGGGTGGTGGTAATCAGGGTTTTGCGGTTTTTTTCGTCGAAACGCGTGATACGCACCGAATCAATCAGCTCGACCTGGGTGCCGTCCGGGTTGACTTCGCCGCGCTCGCTCTGGACGTGCCAGGGGAATTCGGTGCCACGGTACATGTTCAGGTCAGGATTGGTCAGCAACGTCACCTCGCTCACTTTCACGTGTTCGACCTTGTCCGACGTCATCTCGTATTGCAGTTTGCCGTCGGGCAGGTACTGCACGCTGTGGGCGTTGATGGCGTAATAGTCGATCGCGCTTTCATCGACCTTCACCACCGGTTTGTCGAGGAAGCGTTCCGGGCTGATGTTCCAGTAGCCGACTGCCGCAAAAATCGCTGCGATGCAACCGAACACCAGGATGTTGCGAATTTTTTTGCTCAGCATGATGGGCTCACAGGTACGCGGCGTTGGCCGCATCAAGGCGGCCCTGGGCGCGCAGGATCAATTCGCAGAATTCGCGAGCAGCGCCCTCGCCACCGCGGGCCTGGGTGATGCCGTGAGCGTGTTCGCGCACGAAACTGGCAGCGCTGGCCACCGCCATTCCAAGGCCGACGCGGCGAATCACCGGCAGGTCTGGCAGGTCGTCGCCGAGGTAGGCCACTTGTTCATAGCTTAGGTTGAGCTGGCCAAGAAGTTCGTCGAGCACCACCAGTTTGTCTTCGCGACCCTGATAAAGGTGTGGAATACCGAGGTTCTTCGCACGCCGTTCAACCACCGGGGTCTTGCGGCCGCTGATGATCGCAGTCTGTACGCCGGCAGCCATCAACATTTTGATGCCTTGGCCGTCGAGGGTGTTGAACGTCTTGAATTCGCTACCGTCTTCGAGGAAGTACAGACGCCCGTCGGTCAGCACGCCGTCGACGTCGAATATCGCCAGTTTGATCTGTTTGCCGCGTTGCAGCAGGTCCGTGCTCATTACATTACTCCTGCGCGCAACAAGTCGTGCATGTTCAATGCGCCGATCGGGCAATCTTCGTTGTCGACCACTACCAGTGAGCTGATTTTGTGGTCTTCCATGATTTTCAGCGCCTCGGCGGCGAGCATCTCGGCGCGGGCGGTCTTGCCGTGGGCGGTCATCACTTCATCAATGGTCGTGTTGTGGATATCAATGGTGCGGTCCAGGGTGCGGCGCAGGTCGCCGTCGGTGAAGATCCCGGCGAGCTTTCCATCCGGGCTCAGTACAACGGTCATGCCCAACCCCTTGCGGGTCATCTCCATCAGGGCATCCTTGAGCAGCGTACCGCACATTACTTGCGGCAACTCGGTGCCGGCGTGCATGACGTTTTCCACTTTTAGTAGCAGTCGACGGCCAAGGGCGCCGCCCGGATGGGAAAAAGCGAAATCTTCAGCGGTAAAGCCGCGAGCTTCAAGCAAGGCAACGGCGAGAGCGTCGCCCATGACCAGTGCTGCGGTGGTCGACGAAGTAGGTGCCAGATTCAGCGGACAGGCTTCGTGTTCGACGCTTACATTGAGGTTGACTTCCGCTGCCTTGGCCAGCGGCGACTCGGGGTTGCCGGTCAGGCTGATCATTTGAATGCCCTGGCGCTTGATCAGCGGCAGCAAGGTGACGATCTCGTTGGTGGACCCGGAGTTCGACAGCGCCAGAATGATGTCATCACGAGTGATCATGCCCATGTCGCCATGGCTGGCCTCGGCCGGGTGCACGAAAAAAGCCGTGGTGCCGGTGCTGGCCAGAGTGGCGGCGATCTTGTTGCCGATGTGCCCCGATTTGCCCATGCCGACCACGACCACGCGGCCCTTGCTGGCCAGAATCATCTCGCAAGCACGTACGAAATCCGCATCGATATGGGGCAGCAAGCCTTGTACGGCTTCCAGTTCGAGGCGGATGGTACGTTGTGCGGATTGAATCAGGTCGTTGGATTGGTTCATGTCGGAAATCGAATAGCCTGATGAAAAGGCGGCGATTATAGCGGTAATGATCAAAACCCTCACGCAAGTTCGTCGCGGTTTGTCATTCCTTGTTACCGAATCTCTCTAAATAGATGATTTCAGGCGGTCATGTTGCTGAACATGCCCGGCTTGGGCCTTGGGCGCTTGAGCTTTGCAGTGATATAGTTCGCCGCCAGTTCGGCCTGCCCGGGAAGGTATGTGCTTTCGCCAGAAAGCCAGGCGTCCGAGTGAGAGGCTGCATCGCAAGGAGTTTAGATGAGTGCCGATAACGCCTACGCGGTCGAGCTGAAGGGACTGACCTTCAAGCGCGGTTCGCGCAGCATTTTCAATAACGTCGATATCCGCATACCGCGCGGCAAGGTCACCGGCATCATGGGGCCTTCCGGGTGTGGCAAGACCACGCTGTTGCGGCTGATAGGCGCACAATTGCGTCCCACCAGCGGCGAAGTCTGGGTCAACGGCCAGAACCTGCCAACGTTGTCTCGCAACGATCTGTTCGATGCGCGCAAGCACATGGGCGTGTTGTTTCAGAGCGGCGCGCTGTTTACCGACCTTGATGTGTTCGAGAACGTCGCCTTTCCGCTGCGTGTTCATACGGCGCTGCCGGAAGAAATGATCCGCGACATTGTCCTGCTCAAATTGCAGGCAGTGGGCTTGCGTGGCGCCATCGACCTGATGCCTGACGAATTGTCCGGCGGTATGAAACGTCGCGTCGCGCTGGCACGGGCAATTGCTCTCGATCCGCGAATCCTTATGTACGACGAGCCTTTCGTCGGCCAGGACCCGATCGCCATGGGCGTGCTGGTGCGCCTGATCCGCCTGCTCAACGATGCGCTGAACATCACCAGCATTGTGGTTTCCCACGACCTGGCCGAGACCGCGAGCATCGCTGACCACCTCATTGTGGTGGGCGACGGGCAAGTGTTGGGGCAGGGCGCACCCAAGGATTTGATGAAATCGGATGAGCCACGTATTCGTCAATTCCTGACTGGCGAACCCGACGGCCCGGTCGCCTACCATTTTCCAGCGACGGATTACCGCGCAGATCTTCTGAGGAAGCGCTGATGCGCAAGATTTCATTGATAGAAAGGGTACGTCGTTTCGGTTATGGCGGCATCGATGTGATGGCCGTATTCGGCCGTTCGGCGTTGTTCCTGTTTCATGCCTTGCTCGGTCGTGGCGGCATCGGCGGCGGTTTCGGCTTGCTGGTCAAGCAACTGCATTCGGTGGGCGTGATGTCCCTGGTGATCATTGTGGTCTCCGGGGTGTTCATCGGCATGGTGCTGGCCCTGCAGGGCTTCAACATTCTGTCCAGCTACGGTTCGGAACAGGCCGTCGGGCAGATGGTTGCGTTGACGCTGCTGCGTGAACTGGGGCCGGTGGTCACGGCCTTGCTGTTCGCCGGGCGCGCAGGTTCGGCGCTGACCGCCGAAATCGGCAACATGAAGTCCACCGAGCAATTGTCCAGCCTGGAAATGATCGGGGTCGACCCGCTCAAGTACATCATTGCCCCGCGCCTGTGGGCCGGCTTCATTTCCTTGCCGGTGCTGACGATGATTTTCAGCGTGGTGGGTATCTGGGGCGGTTCATGGGTGGCCGTCGACTGGCTGGGTGTCTATGAAGGCTCCTACTGGTCGAACATGCAAAACAGCGTGACGTTTGTCGACGATGTGCTCAACGGCGTTATCAAAAGCATCGTTTTTGCCTTCGTCGTAACCTGGATCGCCGTATTCCAAGGCTATGACTGCGAGCCCACTTCCGAGGGGATCAGTCGTGCCACTACCAAGACCGTGGTGTATGCCTCTTTGGCTGTACTCGGCCTGGACTTTATTTTGACCGCCTTGATGTTTGGAGATTTCTGATGCAAAACCGCACCCTGGAAATCGGTGTCGGCCTTTTCTTGCTGGCTGGCATCCTGGCTTTGCTGCTGTTGGCCCTGCGGGTCAGTGGTCTGGCTCCGACGGCGAGCACCGATACTTATAAACTTTATGCATATTTCGACAATATCGCCGGTTTGACGGTCAGAGCTAAAGTGACCATGGCCGGTGTCACCATCGGTAAGGTCACCGCAATCGATCTGGATCGAGACAGCTTCACCGGTCGGGTGACCATGCAACTGGAAAAACGCGTAGATAACCTGCCGACTGACTCCACTGCATCTATCCTGACCGCTGGCCTGTTGGGTGAGAAATACATCGGTATCAGCGTGGGCGGGGAAGAAACCCTGCTCAAGGAGGGGGGAACCATCCACGACACGCAGTCGTCGCTGGTGCTCGAAGACCTGATCGGTAAATTCCTGCTCAATACCGTTAGCAAAGACGCCAAATGAGGAGCTTTTGAATGATCTCTATCTTGCGACGTGGCCTGTTGGTGATACTCGCGGCCTTGCCGTTGATGGCTAACGCTGTGGCGTCACCTTCGGCGCACGAACTGGTACAGGACACCACCAACCGGTTGTTGGCCGATCTTTCCGCCAACAAGGAAAAGTACAAGCAGGACCCCCAAGACTTTTATACGGCGCTGGATACCATCGTCGGACCGGTGGTGGATGCCGAAGGTATTTCCAAAAGCATCATGACGGTCAAGTATTCACGCAAGGCAACACCCGAGCAGATGCAGAAGTTTGTCGAAAACTTCAAACGGGGCCTGTTCCAGTTCTATGGCAATGCTTTGCTTGAGTACGACAACGAAAGCATCACCGTTGACCCTGCCAAGGATGAATCGGGAGACCGTACAAGCGTTGGCATGACGGTCAAAAGCAGCAGTGGCGCGGTCTACCCTGTGTCTTACACACTCGAAAAGATCAATGGTGAGTGGAAGCTGCGCAACGTGATCATCAACGGCATCAACATTGGCAAGCTGTTCCGCGATCAGTTCGCTGATGCAATGCAGCGCAATGGCAACGACCTGGACAAAACCATCAACGGTTGGGCCGGGGAAGTCGCCAAAGCCAAGGAAGTCACCGAGAAATCCACCGAGAACCAGACCCAATGAGTGAGTCGGTCATTCGCATGAGCGAAACCGGCGAGCTGCTGCTCAGTGGCGTGCTGGATTACCGCACAGGCCCGAACCTGCGCAAGCAGGGGCAGGCGCTGATCAAGTCCAGCAACGCGGCTGCGCTGGTGGTCGATTGCTCCGCGGTGGAGAAGTCCAGTAGTGTCGGCTTGTCGCTGCTGCTGTGCTTCATGCGCGATGCTCAGGCGGCCGGCAAGGCCCTGAGCATTCGTGCGATGCCCGACGACATGCGTGAAATCGCTCAGGTCAGCGAATTGACCGAGCTGTTGGCGCACCCCTGAACCGCATCTATAAAGAAGCCCCCCGTCAGAGTCCTGCTTCGCGGGGTTCGCAGGCGCGGGGCTTTTTTGTATGATGTCCGACCCGCGCGCACAGGGCGCCGATTGAGGTTGAGCATGCAGGCCTACGAAGTGAAGAGCTTTCTTGAAGGAAAGCTGCCCGGAGCTCAGGTAGAAGTTGAGGGCGAAGGCTGCAACTTTCAGCTGAACGTGATTAGCGATGAACTGGCGGCGTTGAGCCCGGTGAAGCGTCAGCAGAGCATCTATGTCCATTTGAACCCATGGATCGTCGATGGCAGCATCCATGCGGTCACTATGAAATTTTTCAGCAGCGCGGCCTGGGCCGAGCGCACCTGAGCCCAAGGGCGTCGAGATTCTTATGGATAAATTGATTATTACCGGCGGCGTTCGTCTTGATGGCGAAATCCGCATCTCCGGGGCAAAGAACTCTGCCCTGCCGATCCTGGCTGCAACCCTGCTGTGCGATGGCCCGGTTACCGTTGCCAACCTGCCGCACCTGCACGACATCACCACCATGATCGAGCTGTTCGGTCGCATGGGCATCGAGCCGGTGATCGACGAGAAGCTCAGCGTCGAAATCGACCCGCGCACCATCAAGACCCTGATCGCGCCGTACGAACTGGTGAAAACCATGCGTGCCTCGATCCTGGTGCTGGGCCCGATGGTCGCCCGTTTCGGTGAAGCCGAAGTCGCACTGCCTGGCGGTTGCGCCATCGGTTCGCGTCCGGTCGACCTGCACATCCGTGGCCTCGAAGCCATGGGCGCGGTCATCGACGTTGAAGGCGGCTACATCAAGGCCAAGGCTCCTGAGGGTGGCTTGCGCGGTGCGCACTTCTTCTTCGACACCGTCAGCGTGACCGGTACCGAGAACATCATGATGGCGGCCGCTCTGGCCAAGGGCCGCAGCGTGCTGGCAAACGCCGCTCGCGAGCCTGAAGTCATCGACCTGGCGAACTTCCTGAACGCCATGGGCGCCAAGATCACTGGCGCCGGCACCGATACCATCACCATCGATGGCGTCGAGCGTCTGCACCCGACCACTTACAAGGTAATGCCTGACCGTATCGAGACCGGCACCTACCTGGTGGCGGCAGCGGTGACCGGCGGGCGTGTGAAGGTCAAGGACACTGATCCGACCATTCTCGAAGCCGTCCTGGAAAAACTCCGCGAATCGGGTGCTGAAATCACCTGCGGCGAAGACTGGATCGAGCTGAACATGCACGGCAAGCGGCCAAAAGCCGTTAACGTGCGGACCGCTCCATACCCGGCGTTCCCGACCGACATGCAGGCGCAGTTCATCTCCCTCAACGCCATTGCCGAAGGCACTGGCGCGGTGATCGAGACGATCTTCGAAAACCGCTTCATGCACGTTTACGAACTGCACCGCATGGGCGCTCACATCCAGGTCGAAGGCAACACCGCCATCGTCACCGGCATCGAGAAGCTAAAGGGCGCGCCAGTAATGGCCACCGACCTGCGTGCTTCGGCCAGCCTGGTAATCTCGGCGTTGATCGCCGAAGGCGATACCCTGATCGACCGCATCTACCACATCGACCGTGGTTACGAGTGCATCGAAGAGAAACTGCAGATGCTCGGCGCCAAGATTCGCCGCGTACCGGGCTAGTTTCTGCTATATGGGCGCAGGGACGCGCCCGCTGAATTCGTTTCGAGTCGAGTGTATCTTTCTCATTAGAGAGCCCTCGATGTGTGTCCGGCGCCGATTGCGACCGGACATGAGTACCTTGATAAGGACTGACGTTTCCCATGTTGACTATCGCACTGTCCAAGGGCCGCATCCTTGACGACACCCTGCCGCTTCTGGCTGAAGCGGGCATCGTGCCGACCGAGAATCCGGACAAGAGCCGCAAGCTGATCATCCCCACGACCCAGGCCGATGTGCGCTTGCTGATCGTGCGCGCCACCGATGTGCCGACCTACGTCGAGCATGGTGCCGCCGACCTGGGCGTCGCCGGTAAAGACGTGCTGATGGAATATGGCGGCCAGGGTCTGTACGAACCGCTGGATCTGCGAATTGCCCTCTGCAAGCTGATGACCGCCGGGCGTGTCGGCGATGTCGAGCCCAAGGGCCGTCTGCGGGTGGCGACCAAATTCGTCAACGTTGCCAAGCGTTACTACGCCGAGCAGGGCCGTCAGGTCGACATCATCAAGCTCTACGGCTCGATGGAGCTGGCGCCGCTGATCGGTCTGGCGGACAAGATCATCGACGTGGTCGACACCGGTAACACTCTGCGTGCCAATGGCCTGGAACCCCAGGATTTCATTGCCGACATCAGCTCCCGGCTGATCGTCAACAAAGCTTCAATGAAAATGCAACACGCCCGTATCCAGGCGTTGATCGACACCCTGCGCAAGGCAGTGGAGTCTCGACACCGCGGCTGATTTACCTGCGCGACCTTGAGTCGCGCCGTCTATCCGCCTCATAGCCAGAATTCTCAGGTGCCCAAGCGGATCGACTGTTGGGGAAGGTGCGCCGACGTTTAATAACGAATCGCGCCTCACTCCAAAAGGCTACTTATGGTAATAAAAGAATTTTTCTCGCAAGTAAGAATCGCGTAGCGGCCTGCCTTTTGGAGCAAGGCCCTACGGGTTGGCACTGTGGTCGTGCCATGCTGCGTTGCGGGACTTGGCAAGGAAACAACCCTTACCTTCGTCCCGCGCCTTGCCTGGCACGACCACAATACCAACGCGATCCGTTATTAAACGTCAGCGCACCTTCGGGCGCCTGAGTTTTTGCCAATCCTATGAGGCTCTCGCTATGACCGCACCGACTGCAATTCGCCGACTCAACGCTGCCGACCCGGATTTCGCACATCATCTGGATCATCTGCTGAGCTGGGAAAGTGTGTCTGACGACTCGGTCAATCAGCGGGTGCTGGACATCATCAAGGCTGTGCGCGAGCGTGGCGACGCGGCGCTGGTGGAATTCACCCAGAAGTTCGACGGTCTGCAAGTCGCCTCCATGGCAGACCTGATCCTGCCGCGCGAACGCCTGGAGCTGGCATTGACCCGCATCACCGTGCCTCAGCGCGAAGCCCTGGAAAAAGCCGCGGCCCGCGTGCGCAGCTACCACGAAAAACAGAAACAGGATTCCTGGAGCTACACCGAAGCCGACGGCACGGTGCTGGGCCAGAAGGTCACGCCGCTGGATCGCGCCGGTCTGTACGTGCCGGGCGGCAAGGCGTCGTACCCGTCCTCGGTGCTGATGAACGCAATTCCGGCCAAAGTTGCAGGCGTGACCGAAGTGGTTATGGTCGTGCCGACTCCGCGCGGCGAAATCAACGAGCTGGTGCTGGCCGCGGCCTGCATTGCCGGGGTTGACCGGGTGTTTACCATCGGCGGCGCCCAGGCGGTTGCGGCGCTGGCCTACGGCACCGAAAGCGTGCCGAAGGTCGACAAGGTTGTTGGCCCGGGCAATATCTATGTCGCCACCGCCAAGCGCCACGTGTTCGGTCAGGTCGGCATCGACATGATTGCTGGCCCGTCGGAGATCCTCGTGGTGTGTGACGGTCAGACCGATCCGGACTGGATCGCCATGGACCTGTTCTCCCAGGCCGAGCACGACGAAGACGCCCAGGCGATTCTGGTCAGCCCGGACGCAGAGTTCCTCGACAAGGTCGCTGCGAGCATTGCCAAGCTGCTGCCGACCATGGAGCGCGCCGAAATCATCGAGACCTCGATCAATGGTCGCGGTGCACTGATCAAGGTTCGCGACATGGAACAAGCCATCGAAGTCGCCAACCGCATTGCGCCAGAACACCTGGAGTTGTCGGTTGCCGATCCGCAGGCCTGGTTGCCGCAGATCCGTCACGCTGGCGCGATCTTCATGGGCCGTCATACCTCCGAAGCTTTGGGCGATTACTGTGCCGGCCCGAACCACGTGTTGCCGACGTCCGGCACCGCGCGCTTCTCTTCGCCGCTGGGTGTTTACGACTTCCAGAAACGTTCGTCGATCATCTTCTGCTCCGAGCAGGGCGCCTCCGAACTGGGCAAAACCGCTTCCGTGCTGGCCCGTGGCGAGTCGCTGACCGCTCACGCCCGCAGCGCCGAATACCGCATCGTTGACGAAGACTTTTTTCAAGGGCAGGGCAACTGAGCATGAGTAAATTCTGGAGTCCCTTCGTCAAGAACCTGGTGCCTTACGTGCCGGGCGAGCAGCCAAAGCTGGCGAAACTGGTGAAGCTCAACACCAACGAAAACCCGTACGGTCCATCGCCCAAAGCGTTGGCCGCGATGCAAACCGAACTGAACGATAACCTGCGTCTGTACCCGGACCCGAACAGCGACCTGCTCAAGCAGGCTGTTGCCAAGTACTACGGCGTGCAGACTAATCAGGTGTTCCTCGGCAACGGTTCGGATGAAGTGCTCGCGCACATCTTCCACGGTCTGCTACAGCACGAGCAGCCGCTGCTGTTCCCGGACATCAGCTACAGCTTCTATCCGGTTTACTGCGGGTTGTACGGGATTGCATTCGACGCGGTGCCGCTGGATGAACAGTTCCAGATCAACCCGGCCGATTACGCCAGACCGAACGGCGGGATCATCTTCCCCAACCCGAACGCGCCGACTGGTTGCCTGCTGGCACTGGACGCGGTTGAGCAGATCCTCAAGGCCAGCCCGGATTCGGTTGTGGTGGTGGATGAGGCTTACATCGATTTCGGCGGTGAAACGGCGATCACGCTGGTGGACCGTTATCCGAATCTGCTGGTGACTCAGACCCTGTCCAAGTCCCGCTCGCTGGCGGGCCTGCGGGTAGGTCTGGCGGTGGGGCATCCGGACCTGATCGAGGCGCTGGAGCGGATCAAGAACAGCTTCAACTCCTATCCGCTGGATCGTCTGGCGATTGTCGGGGCTGCGGCGGCGTTTGAGGATCGTGAGTATTTCGACAAGACCTGCCGGTTGGTCATCGAGAGTCGCGAGAAGGTGGTCGCGCAGTTGGAGGCGAAGGGGTTTGAGGTCTTGCCGTCGGCGGCGAACTTCATTTTCGCGCGTCACCCCAAGCACGATGCGGCAGCGCTGGCGGCGAAGTTGCGCGAACAGGGCGTGATTGTTCGGCACTTCAAGCAAGAGCGGATTGCCCAGTTCCTGCGGATTTCCATCGGCGCGCCAGAACAGAATCAGGCACTGATCGACGGCCTCGGCGACCTGTAAACCGCTTTCGCGAGCAAGCCCGCTCCCACACTGGATCTCCATTGCTCGCCAATAGTGTGTTCACAGAAGATCAAGTGTGGGAGCGGGCTTGCTCGCGAAGAACGATAACGCGGTCTGCCTGTTGTAGCGCGGCGTTTCCATCGCGGGCAAGCCACGCTCCCACGAAGTTTGGTGGGTTATTCGTGATGCGGTTCACCAAGGAAGGTCAGCGAGGTGAACAGCCCGCGCGTCGCTACATCAGCATTATCCTTTAACGGAATCTCCACCTGTGCCGCAATCACATTCAACCCTTCATTACGCACCAATACCTGCGCCCGGCCATCCGCATCGGTTTCGGTAGTCAAGGTGTTCGGCGCGCTGCGATAGTCGCCCACCAACTTCACGCCCGCCGCCGGTTTGCCATCCAGCAGCACCCGAACCGGCAACGACTTGCCCGGCCCGACGGTCAGCGGATCAACCTCTGGCAAAATCAGCAATTTCATCTGATCGAGCTTCGGCAGCTTCGCCCCCGGCTGGTAAATCGCCAGGGTGTATTTGAAGGTCTGGGTCGACTCAATGGCCCCCGGCACTTTGCTGCGTCCTTCGTTGATCCACTTTTTGTCGGCGGTCTGCGACCACATGCCATTATCCAGTGCGACTGCTAGCGCCGCGGGTGGTTTGAGTGGCTGCAGGCGCGCGTGGTCGGCCAGGCGTTGCACGGTAACCGGGATCATCTTTCCCTCGGCATCATAGGCCCAAGCGCCGCTGATTTTCTGCGCCTTGAAGGCATCGTCCTCGGCGCCATCACCATAAATGGCTTCGATATTGCCGCGACGTTGTTCGGTCCACAGGCCATGAGCCGAGACGTGAGTGGCGAACATCGCGCCGAACAGACCCAGCAGAACCAATGATTTAGCTTGTTGCATCGCGATCTTTCCTTTTACAGGTTGAGTGTCAGGCTGACGGTGAAATTGCGCGGCTCGCCGGGGTTGACCCAGTAGTTGCTGTAAGAGCGCTCGTAATACTTTTCGTCGAAGAGGTTGTTCAGGTTCAGGCCCACGGTGACGTTTTCACTGGCCTTGTAATGGGCCAGCAAGTCGACGGTGTGATAGGCCGGCAGTTCGAAATCGCTGCCGGATTCACCCGAACGATCGCCGACATAGGTGAACGCTGCACCAAGGTCCGAACCGCGTAAATGGCCATCCTGAAATTCATAAACGCCCAACAGACTGCCGCTGCGTTTGGCCACGCCCAGGATGCGGCTGCCGGTGGGAATGACCTTGTCGCCCTGGGTGACTTCGGCGTCGATGTAAGCGAAAGCCCCGATTACCCGCACGGCATCGGTCACTTGCCCGGTGACTTGCAGGTCGATACCCTGGCTGCGGGCCTTGCCCATGGCGCGGCTGGAATCGGTGCTCGGATCGAGCGCCAGGACGTTTTCCTTTTCGATATGGAAAGCGGCGAGGGTGGTGCTCAAGCGATCGTCGAACAGCTCGCTCTTGATCCCGACTTCATAACCGACGCCTTCTTCCGGGTCGAAGGACTTGCCGGCGGCATCCAGCCCGTTGTTCGGTTTGAACGAGGTGGAGGCGTTGGCGAACAGCCCCACTTCGGGCGTCAGTTGATAGAGCAGGCCGGCTCGCTGGGTCAGCGCGTCGTGGCGCTGGTGGCTGGTTGCGTTACGGCTGTGGTCGTCGATGCTTTGTTCGAAGTGTTCGAAGCGCGCACCGATCATGCCGCGCAGTTTGTCGGTGAAAACGATCTGGTCCTGAAGGTTCAGTGCCTGGCTTTCGATGTGCTCGAAGAAGTCGGTCCCGGAGCGTGCGCCATTGGGTTTCGGCTGGCCGTAGATCGGTCGATAGATATCGATGGCGTAAGGGGCGCCGGCAATGGTCGTGACCCGTTCGTTCTTGCGGAAATTCTCGTATTCGCTGCCGATCAGCAGTTCGTGTTGCCAACTGCCGGTGTCGAACAAACCGCGCAGTTCGAGTTGGGTGATGCTGTCGTGCCAGTTGGTATCGCGCTCGCGGTAGCGACGATTGACGGTGTGGCCGTCAGCGTTCAAGGGGCGATTTTCGGAGGCGAAGCCCCAGAGTTTGCCTTCCTTGTAATGGCTGGCGAGGCGCAGTTTCCAGCTGTCATTGAGCTGATGGTCGAGGGTGGCTTGCAGCAGATTATTGTGGTTGTCGATGTTGCCGTCGTTGGGCTCGCCAAGAAAGGTCGAACGGGAGACGCCGCTCCATTTATTGTTCGGCGCGACGACACCGCGATCGAATGTCGAGTTGTGACGCACGAACTCGCTCTCCACCAACAGGCTGGTGTCCGGGCTCAGTTGCCAACTGAAGGAAGGCGCAACAAACACACGCTCGCTGTCGACGTGATCGCGGAAGCTGTGGTTGTCCTCGACCGCCAGGTTCACCCGGGACAGCACGTTGCCCTCATCATCCAGCGGCGTATTGACGTCCACGGCGGTGCGATAGCGGTCCCAGCTGCCGGCGCTGGTTTGCAGTGTGGTGAAGGCTTCGGGCTGGGGTTTCTTGGTGACGATGTTCACCGTACCGCCCGGATCGCCACGACCATAGAGGCTGGCGGCTGGGCCTTTGAGCACTTCGATGCGCTCGATATTGGCCACGTCCGGCGTGCTTGGATAGCCTCGGTTGGCGCTGAAACCGTCCTTGTAAAACTCTGACGTGGTGAAGCCGCGCACGCTGTATTCGTAGAGCGTCAGGCCGCCGAAGTTGTTCTGCTTCGACACGCCACCGGCAAAATCCAGGGCGCGCTCGACGCTGGTGCTGCCTAGGTCCTTGAGCACACTGACGGGAATCACACTGATCGATTGCGGGATATCGCGAATGGCCGTATCGGTTTTGGTCGCGCTGGAAGAGCGCGTGGCACGGTAACCCTTGACCGGGCCGGTGGGGGATTCGTACTCGGAGGTGACGCTGATGGCGTCCAGTTCAACGGTTTGCGATTCTTCGGCGACGACCGGATCCCCCAGCAAACCGAGGGCCAGGCCGGCCAGGGAAGCCATTGTTCGAGACGACATGTTATGTTGTTCCAATAGTTATATAGAAACAATATAACATGCCTAATGAGAATACGTTCGGTTAAGATCGGCTCTTTGTTGGGCTTTCAAAGTCCCCGAAATAATCGTCCGAACGGGGCCGAGCCTTCGGCAGCTGTTACCGGTTTACTCGCCTTCTTTTTCTTTGACTGGCACCGGCGCGGGTGGCGGACGCAGACCGATTTCTGCCGTGAGCTTGAGCTCTTTACCGTTGCGCATCACCTGAATGGTGACCTTGTCGGTCGGCTTGATTCGCGCCACCTGGTTCATCGAGCGGCGACCATCGCCGGCCGGTTCGCCGTCGATGCTGAGAATCACGTCGCCCAGTTGCAGGCCGGCCTTCTGCGCCGGACCGTCACGGAAAATCCCCGCGACCACAATCCCCGGCCGTCCCGACAGACCAAACGATTCCGCCAGTTCCTGACTCAAGGGTTGCACTTCGATGCCGAGCCAGCCGCGAATCACCTGGCCGTGTTCGATGATCGACTTCATCACTTCCATCGCAAGTTTGACCGGGATCGCGAAGCCGATGCCCTGCGAGCCGCCGGACTTGGAGAAAATCGCGGTGTTGATGCCGGTCAGGTTGCCGTTGGCGTCCACCAGCGCGCCGCCGGAGTTGCCGGGGTTGATCGCGGCGTCGGTCTGGATGAAGTCTTCGTAGTTGTTCAGCCCGAGCTGATTGCGCCCGGTGGCGCTGATGATGCCCATGGTCACGGTCTGGCCGACGCCGAACGGGTTACCGATGGCCAGGGCCACGTCGCCGATGCGGATATTGTCGGAACGGCCGACGGTGATCGACGGCAGGTTTTTCAGATCGATCTTCAACACCGCGAGGTCGGTTTCCGGGTCGCTGCCGATGACCCGCGCCAGGGTTTCACGGCCATCCTTGAGCGCCACCACGATCTGGTCGGCACCGCTGGTCACGTGGTTGTTGGTCAGCAGGTAACCTTCGGGGCTCATGATCACGCCTGAACCGAGGCTCGACTCCATGCGCTTCTGCTTGGGCGAGTTGTCGCCGAAGAAGCGGCGAAACTGCGGATCTTCGAACAGCGGATGGCTGGGCTTGTTAACCACTTTGGTCGTGTACAGGTTGACCACCGACGGCGCGGCCGTGGTCACCGCGTCGGCATAGGACACCGGGCCCTGCTGCAGACCGAGGGTTTGCGGGGCTTGTTGCAGATTGACATCCAGGTTCGGCAAACCGACCCATTCCGGGTAACGCTGCATAATCAATAGAGCGATAAGCACGCCGGCCAACAGTGGCCAGCCGGAAAAACGCAGCGCCTTGAGCATTAAGCACGTCCTACAGAAGTTGCAGGCGGTGTGAGACCGCCCATAATGTCGCGCATTATACGAGGCCGCACGCGCCTCTGAACGGGATATTTAGGAGTCTTTTATGGCCGTCGCCCTGAGCACCCTGGTTGAAGAAGCCGACCGTTACCTGGCAAGTGCGAAGATCGCCGATTACTGCCCCAACGGTTTGCAGGTCGAAGGCCGGCCACAAGTGATGCGCATCGTCAGCGGTGTGACCGCCAGCCAAGCGTTGCTGGAAGCGGCGGTGGAAGCCCAGGCCGATCTGGTGCTGGTGCATCACGGCTATTTCTGGAAAGGCGAAAACCCGTGCATCACCGGCATGAAGCAGCGTCGGTTGAAAACCCTGCTCAAGCACGATATCAGCCTGCTTTCCTATCACTTGCCGCTGGATCTGCATCCGGAAGTCGGTAACAACGTGCAGCTTGCCCGGCAACTGGACATCACGGTTGAAGGCCCGCTGGATCCGGACAATCTGAAAGTCGTTGGTCTGGTCGGCTCGTTGAGCGAATCGATGACCCCTCGCGATTTTGCCCGTCGCGTGCAGGAAGTCATGGGGCGTGAGCCATTGCTGATCGAAGGCAGTGCGATGATTCGTCGGGTCGGCTGGTGCACCGGTGGTGGCCAGGGTTACATTGATCAGGCGGTGTTGGCGGGTGTCGATCTGTACCTCAGCGGCGAAGCCTCCGAGCAGACATTCCACAGCGCCCGGGAAAACGACATCAGCTTCATCGCCGCCGGCCACCACGCCACCGAGCGTTATGGTGTGCAGGCATTGGGCGATTACCTGGCGCGACGTTTCGCTCTCGAGCACATCTTCATCGATTGCCCGAATCCGATCTGATCTCAAAACTGGTCCCTGTAGATGCGAGGCTTGCCCGCGAAGAACGATTATGCGGTATACCTGATGCACCGCGTAATCGTTCTTCGCGGGCAAGCCTCGCTCCTACAGGGGGGATAGCCCAAACGAGGGGGTATATTCATATACCCTTTCGATCTAGCCAGCGTCCTGATTAGAAGAGGGTGCTGTGCTAGGATTCCCCGCTCGAACACGGCCCGCAGGCCGTCCATAAGATCGTTTTCGTGAGTAGCCATGGTCGACAAACTGACGCATCTGAAACAGCTGGAGGCCGAAAGCATCCACATCATCCGCGAGGTCGCCGCCGAGTTCGATAACCCGGTGATGCTGTACTCCGTCGGTAAAGACTCCGCCGTGATGCTGCACCTGGCACGCAAGGCATTCTTCCCGGGCAAACTTCCGTTTCCGGTGATGCACGTCGACACCCGGTGGAAGTTCAAGGAAATGTATGCGTTCCGCGACCGCATGGTCGAAGAACTCGGCCTGGACCTGCTGGTGCACGTGAATCCCGAGGGTGTTGCGCAAGGTATCAACCCGCTCACCCACGGTAGTGCCAAACACACCGACATCATGAAGACCGAAGGCCTCAAGCAGGCCCTCGACAAGTACGGCTTCGATGCGGCATTCGGTGGCGCCCGTCGCGACGAAGAGAAGTCCCGAGCCAAAGAGCGCGTGTACTCCTTCCGTGACACCAAGCACCGCTGGGATCCGAAAAACCAGCGTCCCGAGTTGTGGAACGTCTACAACGGCAAGGTCAACAAGGGCGAGTCGATTCGCGTATTCCCGTTGTCGAACTGGACCGAGCTGGACATCTGGCAGTACATCTACCTCGAAGGCATCCCGATCGTGCCGCTGTATTTCGCCGCCGAGCGCGACGTTATCGAGATGAATGGCACCTGGATCATGATCGACGACGAACGCCTGCTCAATCACCTGAGCGACGAAGACAAGGCGCGCATCGTCAAGAAGAAGGTCCGTTTCCGTACGCTGGGCGACTACCCGTTGACCGGTGCGGTCGAGTCCGAGGCCACCAGCCTGACCGACATCATTCAGGAAATGCTCCTGACGCGAACTTCCGAACGCCAGGGCCGAGTCATCGATCACGATGGCGCAGGTTCGATGGAAGAAAAGAAACGTCAGGGTTATTTCTAAGGGGTTGTCATGTCGCACGCATCTGATTTGATCAGCGAGGACATCCTCGCCTATCTGGGCCAGCACGAACGCAAGGAAATGCTGCGCTTTCTTACTTGTGGCAACGTCGATGACGGCAAGAGCACCCTGATCGGGCGCCTGCTGCACGACTCCAAAATGATCTACGAAGATCACCTGGAAGCCATCACCCGCGACTCGAAAAAAGTCGGCACCACCGGCGAAGACATCGACCTGGCGTTGCTGGTCGACGGCTTGCAGGCCGAGCGTGAGCAGGGCATCACCATTGATGTCGCCTACCGTTATTTCTCCACCGCCAAGCGCAAATTCATCATCGCCGATACCCCCGGCCATGAGCAGTACACCCGCAACATGGCCACCGGTGCATCCACCTGTGACCTGGCGATCATCCTGGTCGATGCCCGTTACGGCGTGCAGACCCAGACCCGTCGCCACAGCTTTATCGCCTCGTTGCTGGGCATCAAGCACATCGTTGTCGCCATCAACAAGATGGACCTCAACGGCTTCGACGAAAGCGTGTTCGAATCGATCAAGGCCGATTACCTGAAGTTCGCCGAAGGCATCGCGTTCAAGCCGACCACCATGGCGTTCGTGCCGATGTCCGCGCTCAAGGGCGACAACGTCGTGAACAAGTCCGAGCGCTCGCCGTGGTACACCGGCCAGTCGCTGATGGAAATCCTTGAAACCGTCGAAATCGCCAATGACCGCAACTACACCGATTTGCGTTTCCCGGTGCAGTACGTCAACCGTCCGAACCTGAACTTCCGTGGTTTCGCCGGCACCCTGGCCAGCGGCATCGTGCACAAGGGCGACGAAGTCGTTGTGTTGCCGTCGGGCAAGAGCAGCCGCGTGAAATCCATTGTCACCTTCGAAGGCGAGCTGGAGCATGCAGGTCCTGGTCAAGCCGTGACGCTGACCATGGAAGACGAAATCGACATCTCCCGCGGTGACTTGCTGGTGCATGCCGACAACCAGCCGCAAGTGACTGACGCCTTCGACGCCATGCTGGTGTGGATGGCCGAAGAGCCGATGCTGCCGGGCAAGAAATACGACATCAAGCGCGCCACCACTTACGTGCCGGGTTCGATCACCAGCATCGTCAATCGCGTGGACGTGAACACCTTGGCCGAGGGGCCGGCCAGCTCGCTGCAGCTGAACGAGATCGGTCGGGTCAAGATCAGCCTCGACGCGGCTATCGCGCTGGACGGTTACGACAGCAACCGCACCACTGGTTCGTTCATCGTCATCGATCGACTGACCAACGGCACGGTCGCGGCGGGCATGATCATCGCCCAGCCGTTGAGCCATGGCAGCAGTACCCACCACGGCAAACTGGCTCACGTGGCTACCGAGGAGCGTGCCCAGCGCTTTGGTCAGCAACCGGCCACCGTGTTGTTCAGCGGCCTGTCGGGCGCTGGCAAAAGCACTTTGGCCTACGCCGTTGAACGCAAGCTGTTCGACCTGGGTCGTGCGGTGTTTGTACTCGATGGCCAGAACCTGCGTCACGACCTGAATAAAGGTCTGCCGCAGGATCGTGCCGGGCGTACCGAGAACTGGCGTCGTGCGGCGCACGTTGCGCGGCAGTTCAACGAAGCCGGTCTGCTGACCTTGGCGGCCTTCGTTGCGCCAAGTGCTGAAGGTCGTGAGCAGGCCAGGGAACTGATTGGCAAGGAGCGTCTGCTGACGGTCTACGTCCAGGCTTCTCCGACAGTCTGTGCCGAGCGTGATCCGCAAGGTCTGTACGCGGCGGGTGACGACAACATCCCGGGCGAATCCTTCCCGTACGACGTGCCGCTGAATGCCGATCTGGTGATCGACACCCAGTCGCTGTCGGTGGACGAAAGCGTCAAGCAAGTGCTGGATCTGCTGCGTCAGCGTGGCGCGATCTAAGCGTTAGCAGAAAATAAAAAACCCGCAGACGAGTGATCGTCTGCGGGTTTTTTTGTGTTCTTGAGATCGCCTTCGCGGGCAAGCCTCGCTCCTACAGGTTCCCCTGACCTGTAGGAGCGAGGCTTGCCCGCGAAGAGGCCGGTACAGGCACCTCAAACCTTGGCGGTGTACTCGCGGTGCATCTGCCCCAGCAGCGCATCCTTGTCATTCCACAGCTGATTGATCCAACCCTGAAACTCGAGCCTATACACCCCATCCTGATCGTAGTTCTTGCCGACGAACTGCGGTGGGATCTTCAGCTCCTGAAAATGCACCACCACATCATTCACCTTCCCACAGAGCAAATCCCAATAACCCGGACGCCCGGCCGGATAGTGAATGGTCACATTGACGATGGCTTCCAGCTGATCGCCCATGGCATCCAGCACGAACGCAATACCGCCCGCTCTTGAGCAGGTAGCGGAACGGTGAGCTCTGCTGTACGTGCTTGCCCTCGGTGAAGCGCGTGCCTTCGACGAAGTTGAAAATTCCCACCGGGTTATTGCGGAACTTGTCGCAGGTCTTGCGGGTGGTTTCCAGGTCTTTGCCTTTCTTCTCTGGATGCTTTTCCAGATAGGCCTTGGAGTACCGTTTCATGAATGGAAAACCGAGCGCCCACCATGCCAGGCCAATCACCGGTACCCAGATCAGTTGCTGTTTGAGGAAGAACTTCAGCGGGCGGATGCGACGGTTGAGCACGTACTGCAACACCATGATGTCGACCCAACTCTGATGGTTGCTGGTGATCAGGTACGAGTGCTGATAGTCCAAGCCTTCCAGCCCGCTGAGCTGCCAGCGCGTGTGCCCAAGCAGGTCCATCCAGGCCTTGTTGTTGCTGATCCAGGTTTCGTGGATATGGCCCATCAGCCAGTCGGTGAAACGCTGGGCGGCGGGGAAGGGCAGCAGCAGTTTGAGTATCGCCACCACGAACAGCGGCGTGCAGCAGACAATCGTGTTCAGCGCCAACAACAGCGAGGCGATTACGCCGCGCAAGGGTGCAGGTAGAAAATCCAGCATTTAAACATCCATAGGTCGGTTGGCAGCCTGGATCGCGGTCAACGCGATGGTGTAGACGATGTCGTCGACCTGCGCGCCGCGCGGCAGGTCGTTCACCGGTTTGCGCAGGCCTTGTAGCATCGGCCCGAGGCTGACGCAGTCGGCGCTGCGCTGCACGGCTTTGTGGGTGGTGTTGCCGGTGTTCAGGTCGGGGAACACGAACACCGTGGCACGACCGGCCACCTGACTGTTCGGCGCCAGTTGCTTGGCCACGGTTTCGTTGGCGGCGGCGTCGTACTGCAACGGGCCGTCGATCAACAGCGAGTTTTGTTGTTCGTGGGCGAGCAACGTGGCCTCGCGAACCTTCTCGACTTCTTCGCCGCTGGCCGACTCGCCACTGGAGTAGCTGATCATCGCCACGCGCGGGGTGATGCCGAACGCCGCCGCCGAATCGGCGCTTTGCAAGGCGATCTCGGCCAGTTCGCTGGCGCTCGGGTGCGGGTTCATCACGCAGTCGCCGTAGACCAGCACTTCTTCCGGGAACAGCATGAAAAACACCGACGACACCAACGTGCAGCCCGGTGCGGTCTTGATCAGCTGCAGGGCCGGGCGGATGGTGTTGGCGGTGGAGTGAATGACCCCGGACACCAGCCCGTCGACTTCATCCAGCGCCAGCATCATGGTGCCGATCACCACGGTGTCTTCCAGTTGCTGCTCGGCCATCGGCGCGTTGAGGCTTTTAGTCTTGCGCAGCGCAACCATCGGTTCGACGTAGCGCTCGCGAATCAGGTCCGGATCGAGAATTTCCAGGCCCGGTGGCAACTCGATGCCTTGGGCGCGGGCGACTGCTTCGACGTCCTCCGGTTTCGCCAGCAACACGCAACGGGCAATGCCCCGAGCCTGGCAGATCGCGGCGGCCTGCACGGTCAACGGTTCGCTGCCTTCGGGCAACACGATGCGCTTGTTGGCGGCCTGGGCGCGCTGGATCAGTTGATAGCGGAACACCGCTGGCGACAGGCGCATTTCCCGTGGCGTGCCGCAGCGCTGGTGCAGCCAGTTGGCGTCGAGATGGCTGGCGACGAAATCGGTGATGATCTCCGCACGTTCACGGTCGTCGATCGGGATTTCCTTGTTCAAACCGTTCAACTGGTTGGCGGTGTCGTAGGAACCGGTGCTGACCGACAACACCGGCAAGCCGGCCTGCAAGGCGCCACGGCACAGATCCATGATGCGCGGGTCGGGCAGGGTGTCGCTGGTCAGCAACAGGCCGGCCAGAGGCACGCCGTTCATCGCCGCGAGGCTGACGGCGAGGATGATGTCGTCGCGATCGCCGGGGGTCACCACCAGCACACCGGGTTTGAGCAGCTCCACGGTGTTGCGCATGGTACGGGCGCAGATGATGATTTTGGTCATGCGCCGGGTTTCGTAATCGCCGGCGTTGAGCACCTGAGCGCCCATCAGGTCGGCCACGTCACGGGTGCGCGGTGCGTTCAGTTCCGGTTGATACGGGATGCAGCCGAGCAGGCGGAAGTCGCCACTGCGCAGCAACGGTGAGTGCTCCTTCAGGCGTGAGGCGAAGGCCTCCATGCTTTCGTCGGTCTTGACCTTGTTGAGGATCACGCCCAGCACTTTCGGGTCTTTCGGCCCGCCGAACAATTGCGCCTGCAACTCCACCCGGCCGGACAATTCGGTCAGCACTTCGTTTTCCGGTGCCGAGACCAGAATCACCTCGGCGTCAAGGCTCTTGGCCAAATGCAGGTTGACCCGGGCCGCGTAACTGGCGCTGCGGGTCGGGACCATGCCTTCGACGATCAGTACATCCTTGCCGACAGCGGCTTGCTGATAAAGGGTGATGATTTCTTCGAGCAACTCGTCCAACTGACCGTCGCCGAGCATCCGCTCGACGTGGGCCAGGCCTAACGGCTGAGGCGGTTTCAAACCGTGGGTGCGCGCTACCAGTTCGGTGGAGCGTTCAGGGCCGGTGTCGCCCGGGTGCGGCTGGGCAATTGGTTTGAAAAAGCCGACTTTGAGGCCGGCCCGCTCAAGCGTACGCACCAGCCCGAGACTGATGGAGGTCAGACCCACACCAAAATCGGTGGGCGCGATAAAAAAAGTTTGCATGCGGATTCTCTGGAAGTGCATGTGGGCAGCCGTGGCCGCCAGGTGATCATCTATATCTGACGATCTACCAAAATTCAGTCGTCAAGGTTATCGCTAACCGAGCCTTGTGCGCACCATCCGCAATCAAAGGGCTGGCCTATTTTTTCATTACGCAGCGAAGGGTCCAGCACCCAGGCCCGGGATTGCCACGGGGGCTGATGCCGCAGGTGTTGGGTATGGCCGCAGGAAAGCTCGGCTACCCAGTGGCCATCCTCGTCTTGATGAAAGCCTGTGACGATCGAAGTTTTCGCTGCGCCCCGTCTGTCCGGGTTGTGTTCGCTTTCGGACGATTGCTTCGCTAAACTTGGACATTCATCTTTCTTATGCAAAAGGTCTCGCCCCATGCTGATCGCCGCCAATAAGGCTGTCTCCATCGACTATACCCTGACCAACGACGCTGGTGAGGTCATCGACAGCTCCGCCGGCGGCGCGCCGCTGGTCTACCTGCAAGGCGCAGGTAATATCATCCCGGGCCTGGAAAAGGCACTGGAAGGCAAAGCAGTCGGTGACGAACTGACTGTCGCTGTAGAACCTGAAGATGCCTACGGCGAATACGCTGCCGAACTGGTCAGCACTTTGAGCCGCAGCATGTTCGAAGGCGTCGACGAGCTGGAAGTGGGCATGCAGTTCCACGCTTCCGCGCCGGACGGCCAGATGCAGATCGTCACCATTCGCGATCTGGACGGCGACGATGTCACCGTTGATGGCAACCACCCGCTCGCCGGTCAGCGCCTGAACTTCCAGGTCAAGATCATCGATATCCGTGACGCCAGCCAAGAAGAAATCGCTCATGGTCACGTCCATGGCGAAGGTGGCCATCACCACTGATTTTCTGCGCTAAGCTTTCGAGAGCTGGAGAGGCGCCCGAGGGCGCCTTTTTAGTCCGCGGCTGTCCCGGGTGGGTGCCGCCAAGTGGCTGTTTTGAGAAGAACACAGGAATTTGGAGTTCGTCATGAGTGCTTTTCACGACCTTAAACTGACAGCCCTGGATGGTCAGGAGCTACCTCTGGCGCCCTTCAAGGGGCGTGTCGTGCTGGTGGTCAACGTCGCCTCCAAATGTGGCTTGACCCCACAGTACGCGGCGCTGGAAAACCTCTACCAGCAATACAAGGACAAGGGTTTCAGTGTGCTGGGCTTGCCGTGCAACCAGTTTGCCGGGCAAGAACCGGGCTCCGAGCAGGAGATCCAGGCGTTCTGCAGCCTCAACTATGGCGTGACCTTTCCGTTGTCCAGCAAGCTGGAAGTCAACGGTCACGAGCGTCATCAGTTGTATCGCCTGCTGGCGGGCGAGGGCGCGGAATTCCCGGGCGACATCACCTGGAACTTCGAGAAATTCCTGTTGGGCAAGGACGGTCGCGTGCTGGCGCGGTTCTCGCCTCGAACGGCGCCGGATGATCATGCTGTCATCCAGGCGATCGAAAAAGCGCTGAGCTGACACCCCCTCTGTGTAGGAGCGAGGCTTGCCCGCGAAGGCGTCATGTCAGTCGACATTATTGCTGACTGACATGACGCC
>NZ_JAMYDU010000026.1 GCF_024138395.1 Pseudomonas mandelii | reverse complement strand
CGGTATGTCAGGCAGACCGCATCAGCCGGATTCACGACTGCTTCGCAGCCGAACGCAGGCTTCGCCAGCTGCTACAGCAAGCCCGCTCCCACAGGGTTTTGAGTCGCTTGACTCAGCCGCGATACTGCCCCGGTGTCGCCGCCAGATGCTGTTTGAACGCGCGCTGGAAATGCGCCTGATCAGCAAACCCGGCTTCCAGCGCCACATCGGCAATCAACTTGCCGCTGCGCAGTTGTTCTTGCGCGAACTGAATGCGCCGGTTGATCAGAAACGCATGGGGCGTCATGCCGTAATGCTGTTTGAAGGCACGGATCAGGTAGGACGGCGACAGTTGCGCCGCCTCGCAAATGTCTTCCAGCTTGAGCATCTGCGTGCAGTTGTCGCGGATATAATCGGCGGCCCGTTCCAGCTTGAAATTGGGCTCGCGCAGCGGTTTATCGACGGGGTTGAGCCGCTGTTGCACCTCGGTGAAAAACTCCACCGCCGCGCTGTGCTTGTACAGCACGTCTTGCTGCGGGTCGATCAACACCTCGTACAAATTCTTCAGGCCGGTAAACAGCTCGACGTCACGATTGTGGGTGATGGAGAACCGGCGAAACGCCGAGTCCTGGCTGACGCCGAGCTGATGCTGTAAATCGGTCAGCCAAGGCGTCTCGACGTACAGCATCAGGTACGACCACGGCTGGTCGTCGATCGGATTGCAGGCATGCACATCGCCCGGATTCATCAGCACCACGGTGCCGGCACTGACCTCAAACTCCGATTGCTCATGAATATAGGTGCTACGCCCGGCGGTAATCGCGCCAATGGAAAAATGCGCGTGAGAATGGCGGCTGTAGCAGACCTCGCGACCGTCGGCGATGGAGCGGGCTTCGATGAAGGGCAGGGCGTCGTCGCGCCAGAAGCGCGGGGCTTTGTCTGCATCTTTGGCGACGGTGTGCTTCATCTCGGTGTCCTCGACGTTCAGCCTTGGAGTGTATTAGCTCTCGCCGTCAAAGGCTCGTTGCAGTGTGGCGATGTCGAGTTTTTTCATTTGTAGCATTGCGGCCATGGCGTGCTGGGATTTGGCGGTGTCGGGGTCTTTCATCATGTCCATCAGAGCGACCGGCACGATTTGCCACGACACGCCGAATTTATCCTTCAGCCAGCCGCATTGCTGGGCTTCAACGGGACCGCCCGCAGACAGTCGGCCCCAGAAGTGGTCGATTTCTTCCTGGGTGTGGCAATTGACCTGGAATGAGATCGCCTCATTGAACTTGAACACCGGGCCACCGTTAAGGCCTGTGAAGCTTTGCCCGTCGAGTTCGAAGCTGACGGTCATCACTGAGCCTTCCGGCCGACCATGTAATTCGAAACCGGCCTTGCCGTAGTGGGTGGTGGCCGTGATTTTTGAATGATCGAAGATCGCGCAGTAAAACTTCGCGGCTTCCTCGGCCTGATCGTCGAACCACAGGCAGGGCGTGAGTTTTTGAACGCGGTGCATGGCGGTGCTCCTCTGCGGGTTAATCACTCTGGATTATCAGCGTAGACAGCCTGGGGTGGTCCGGTTGTGCCATAGATCGAATTCCCCTCAACCCGTTACGTAGCAGCTGCCGAGCCTGCGAGGCTGCGTTCGGCCGCGAAGCGGTCGCAAACCTGCATACAAGGTTTGACTGAAACACTGAGCCGCCTGAATTAACGACGGCTGCGCCGCCGAACGCAGCCTCGCAGGCTCGGCAGCTGCTACGTAGAGTGGGTTGGCAGCGACCGGTGGTCGATGAATATGGCTTGCGCGTCAAATTGCGCTTAGCTGTAGGGATAACCCAAGGCACGCGTAACCGCCGACCTTGTAGGAGCGAAGCTTGCTCGCGAAGAACGATAACGCGGTGTGACAGTAATGACACCTTCGCGGGCAAGCCTCGCTCCTACAGAAAATCAATGGCGTCGCGGCAAAGGCGCCCCTTCAGAACACCGTGAGTCTGAGGAAATCCGCAATGCTGACCCTTAATATCAATGGCAAGGACCAGGAACTGGATGTCCCGGCGGACATGCCGTTGCTCTGGGTGCTGCGCGATGTCGCGCACCTGACGGGCACCAAATTCGGTTGCGGCATGGCCCAGTGTGGCGCTTGCACCGTACACATCGACGGCGCGCCGTTGCGCTCCTGCATCACGCCCGCCACGGCGGTGGCCCACGGGCAGAAAATTCTCACCATCGAAGGCTTGTCCGCCGATGGCTCGCACCCGGTCCAGCAAGCCTGGGCCGAACTCGACGTGGTCCAGTGCGGTTATTGCCAGTCGGGGCAGATCATGTCGGCGGCCGCGTTGCTGGCGAAGATCCCCAAGCCCACCGACAGCGATATCGACCAGGCGCTGTCCGGCAACATCTGCCGCTGCGGCACCTACCCAAGAATCCGCGCCGCGGTCAAACGCGCCGCCGAGATCGGTTGATACGACGACGAAGGGAACTGACCCATGAACAGAATCAACCCTGTCTCGCGTCGCGGTTTTCTCAAGGGCAGTGCAGTGTTGGGCGGCGGTCTGGTGGTGGCGTTTGTCATCCCGGGCGCCAATCGCTTTGCCCTCGGTGCCGAGAATCAAGGAAACGTCTTCGCCCCCAATGCCTTTTTACGCATTGGCAACGACAACAGCATCACCGTGCTACTCGGTCATTCGGAAATGGGCCAGGGCATCTGGACCGGCCTGACCATGTTGATTGCCGAAGAGCTGGACGCCGACTGGTCGAAAATCCGCGTCGAGCATGCGCCAGCCTCGGCCGCCGATTATGGCCTGCCGGCATTTGGCGGGATGCAGATCACCGGCGGTTCGACGTCGACCTGGATGGAGTTCGACCGCTATCGTCAGGCCGGAGCGGCGGCGCGTTTGATGCTGATCGAGGCGGCGGCCAAGCGATTCGACGTGGCGCCTTCGCAGATTCGCACCGAATCGGGCGTGGTCATTGCCGGTGACAAGCGCGCCACTTACGGCGAACTCGCGGATGACGCGGCCAAGTTACCGGTGCCGGATCCGGCCTCGATCACGTTCAAGGAAGCCAAAGACTGGAAGGTCATCGGCAAACCCACCAAGCGCCTCGATACCCCGGAGAAAATCAACGGGCAGGCCAAGTTCGGCATGGATGTGCAATTCGACGGGCTGATGACGGCGATGGTCGCTCGCCCACCGGTGTTCGGTGGCAGCGTCAAATCCTTCGAAGGCGCCGAGGCCCTGGCGGTGCCGGGCGTGCACAAAGTGGTGCAGGTGCCCACGGGTGTCGCGGTGATTGCCGATCATTATTGGGCGGCGAAGCTGGGGCGCGACGCGCTGAAGGTCGAATGGGATCTGGGGCCGAACGCCGGGCTTGATAGTGAAAAGCTCTTGGAGAGCTTCCGTAAACTCGCAGCTACACCCGGCACTTCCGCCAGTCAGGCCGGGGATACGACGGCGACGCTGGGCAAAGCGGCGAAGACGATTGAGGCCGAGTACAGTGTGCCGTACCTGGCCCACGCGCCGATGGAACCGCTCAATTGCACGGTGAAAATCTCCAAGGAAAAATGCGAAATCTGGACCGGCACGCAGTTTCAGACGCTGGATCAGATGATCGCCGGGAAGATCACCGGGCTCAAACCCGAACAGGTCGAAATCCACACCCAATTTCTCGGCGGCGGCTTCGGGCGTAGGGCCAATCCGACCTCGGATTTTGTCAGCGAAGCGGTGTACGTCGCCAAGGCAGCGGGCGGGCCGGTGAAAACCGTCTGGGCCCGAGAGGATGACATTCGCGGCGGTTACTACCGTTCGGCATTCCTGCATCAGGCACGCATCGGGCTGGGTGCCGACGGCATGCCGATGGCCTGGAAGCATGTGCTGGTCGGGCAGTCGATCCTGACGGGCACGTCGTTCGCGGCGACCATGGTCAAGGATGGCGTCGACAAAACCTCCGTCGAAGGCGTGGCCGACAGTCCTTATCTTGTGGGGCTGGCCAACCATCAAGTCGAACTGCATTCACCGCAAACCGGCGTCAGCGTGCTGTGGCTGCGATCGGTGGGGCACACCCACACTGCATTCGTCATGGAGTCGTTGATCGATGAGTTGGCAGACGCGGCCGGCAAGGATCCGGTGGAGTACCGACGAGCCCTGCTCAAGGCGCATCCGCGGCATCTAGGCGTATTGAATCTGGCAGTAGAGAAAGCCAACTGGAAAGCACCCTTGCCGGACGGCCACGCATTGGGCGTGGCGGTGCATGAGTCCTTCGGCAGCTATGTCGCCCAAGTGGCGGAGGTGTCCCAGGACAATTTGGCAATTCGCGTGCACCGGGTGGTGTGTGCCGTGGATTGCGGCATCGCGGTCAACCCGCAGGGGATCGCCGCGCAGATGGAATCGGGCATCACTTTCGGTCTCGGATTTACCTTGCACAGCAAACTGACGTTCAAGAACGGTCAGGTGCAGCAGTCCAATTATCACGACTATCAGGTTCTGCGCCTGAACGAGATGCCGGTGGTCGAGGTGCACATTGTCCCCAGCAGCGACAAGCCCGGTGGCATCGGCGAGGTCGGTGTGCCTCCGGTGGCGCCGGCAGTGGCGAACGCGGTGTTTGCCCTGACGGGGCAGCGTCTGCGGGAACTGCCGTTGCAACTGTCGGGGGTGTGAGATGAGACGACATGTGTTTCTCGGCGCGGTGATGCTGATCGGCCTGGGTGGCTATGCCTCAGACCTGTTCGCTGATGATAAAGAGGCGGTGAAGGCGTTCGACACGGTGCAGAAAGTGTTCCAGAGCCCGCGTTGCCAGAACTGTCATATCCCCGGTGACTCGCCGTTGCAGTTCGACGCCGGTATTCCTCACGCAATGAATGTGGTTCGCGGCCTGGACGGTAAGGGCGCAGCCGGTTTGCCGTGTGCCAGTTGTCATGCCGAACGCAATCCGCCGGCCAGTTATGGCCCCAACTCGCCTCCCGGAGCACCGCATTGGAGCCTGCCGCCGGCCGCGCACAAAATGGCCTGGATCGGTCTGCCGGCCGATAAATTGTGCGCGATGATCAAGGACCGTTCCAGCAATGGCGACCGTGATTTCGCGGCGCTGATCAAGCACGTCAGCGACGACAAGCTGGTGCTGTGGGGCTGGCATCCAGGCGAGGGGCGGGCGCCGGTGCCGGTGCCCCACGACATCTTCGTCACCCAGTTCAAACGCTGGGCCGATGCTGGAGGGCCGTGTCCGGTGGCAGGTAGCTGACCAGCGGCGCGTTTATAGGGAGTCATACCGGGTATGAGCGACTCTAACGTTCATACCCATCAAAGGAGTGAGTGATGTTAACCCCAGGCAAACCGTTCAAACCCGGCGCTGGCGCAGATTTGCGTGCGCCGAACGTTCTCGACAGCACAGTGCAGGATCGCGACGTATTGCGCGACCTGGCGCGAAAGGCCGAGCAAGAACTGATGGGCGTGCAGATGGCGAGCATGGACGAACTGACGCTGCTCTCCAATCGTCATGGTTTCGAGGCCTTGGCTCGGTTGGCGCTGGAGGCCTGTCAGCAGTTGGGCATACCCGCAACGCTGCTGTTTTTCGACCTTGATGACTTCAAGCGCATCAACCAGCTGTACGGTCGCGCGGAGGGCGACAATGCCCTGAAAACCTTTGCCGATGTCCTGCGCATCGCCTTTCGTGAAAGCGATGTGATTGGTCGGCTGGGCAGCGATGAGTTCGCCGCTTTGTTGACCGGCGCCAGTGCGGTGGAGGTTGGATCGATCAGAGCGCGCCTCGAAGAAATACTCGATGAGCGCAATGCCACGGTGCATCGTGGCTATAACATTCGCTTCAGTGTCGGGCAGATCGAGTTTGATTCTCGGCTACACCAGACAGCTGAAGGCTTGTTGGCCTTGGTCGATAAGGCGTTGTGCGACCGACAGTTCGATGCTCGTCATTGTTGAATGGCGTCTTGTAAGTCCGCTGCAATGTGCTCGGCTGTTCGCAACAGCCGAGCATCGTCTCTGAACCTCCCGATTATCTGTAACCCTATAGGCAACATGGCTTGGGCGCGTATCAGCGGGATATTCACCTGCGGCCAGCCAAACGCGCCCCAGAACTTGATGAAATCCGACGGACCGGTGCTTCCCAGACCCACTGGTGCGACCATCCCGCAAGTGGCGCCGAGCATGGCATCGAAGGGTTGGCAAAGCTCATTCAAACGAGGGGCAAGATTAGCCAGGCGCGCCTTGGCAGCGGATTCCTGTTCCCACGTTGTCGCCGCCGCTCGCTCGAACATGGCCTGGGTCGAAGGGCTCAATTGTGCCCGGTGTCGTTGAAATTCCTTCGCCAGTGAGCGGGCACCTTCGCAATCGTTAATCAACTGATGATCGTCGAACACCCCGGCAAACTCATCGGGCAGCGGCACTTCGCTGACGTGATGGCCGGCGCTACGCAACTGATCCACTGCCTGCTCCAGAGCGCGGGCCACTTCGGGGTCTACTTGATCCCAGCGTGACGTGCGGCAGAAACCCAATTGCAGCGGACGCCGTTCGACCTCAGGTACCAAGAAGCCAGGAATCAATACTCGCGCCACGAGGTGCAGATCGCGCGCCGACTGTCCATACCAACCCACGGTGTCGAAGCTCGGCGCCAGCGGTTTCACACCTTCCAGCGACACCAGGCCCAACGATGGTTTGAAGGCGAAGAGGCCGCAGTAGGACGCCGGCTTGAGCAACGAGCCAGCGGTCTGGGTACCCAGCGCCAAAGCAAAGAAACCCGCCGCCATCCCGGCCGCCGAACCCGCGCTGGAGCTGCCCGGCGTGCGAGCGAGGTCGTGGGGATTGCGGGTCGGGCCGGTGTGCATGTACGCAAACTCGGTGGTGTGGGTCTTACCCATGATCAGCGCACCGGCCTGGCGCAGCAGCGTCACTACGTGGGCGTCCCGGGACGGTTGATGGCCGCTATAAATGGGTGAATGGAATTGCGTGGGATAGACGGCGGTGTCGAAGATGTCCTTGATGCCGACGGGAACGCCGGCCAGCAGGCCTCGGTCATTGTTTTGCGCAGCATCGTCGCGTACCTGCCGGGCGTCGAACGAGACGAAGGCCTGGATATCCGGCTCCTGCGCCTGAATGCGTTGAAGAAAGATTTCGGCGATAACGGCAGCGGTTGTATCGCCATTGATCACTGCTTCACTGAGGCTGGTGGCGTCAACGGTCGAGCGGATCATTTGGCGAACAACTGATCGATATTCTTGAACGCCTTGAACTCCAGAGCGTTGCCGCAGGGATCGAAGAGAAACATCGTCGCTTGTTCGCCCACCGATCCCTGAAAGCGGATGCCCGGTTCGATCACGAAGCGCGTGCCAAGGGCTCTCAAGCGCTCGGCCAGCGTCTCCCATTCCTCCATCCCCAATACCACGCCGAAATGCGGCACCGGTACGTTGTGGCCATCCACGGCGTTGGTATGGGCGGCTTCCTGAGAAGCGTTTTTCGGTGCCAGATGAATCACCAGTTGATGGCCGAAAAAGTTGAAATCGACCCAGTGATCGCTGGAGCGACCTTCTTCCAGACCGAACACTTCACCATAGAAGCGCCGGGCAGCGGCCAAGTCGTAAACCGGGATGGCCAAGTGAAAAGGGGACAGTTGCATTGGACGTGCCTCGACGGGTTCAGAGTTGAGCTCGAGTTTAGTCCTGTGCTTTTTGATTGAAAGACGATAGTTTTTGCAGCGAGCTCAAATTATTTCGATCAATGGGAGAGCCCATGCTGCGGGAACTGAAGACCTTCATTGCCGTGACGCGTCATGGCACGTTCGCTGCGGCAGGCATGCACATTGGCCTGACGCAGTCGGCAGTCAGCGCGCAGATCCGCAACCTCGAACAGGCGTTGGGTATTCGCCTGTTCGATCGCACCGGGCGCCAGGCGATTCTCAACGCGGCGGGGCAGCGGGCGTTGCCGATGGCGCGGGAAATCCTTGAGACCTTCAACCGCATGGCCGTCAGTGATAGCGTCGGCGAGTTTCGTGGCGAATTGAAGATCGGAGCGGTGGCCACCGTGCAGACCGGGTTGTTGCCGCGCGCACTGTTGCGACTCAGGCAACAGGCGCCATTGCTGGAGGCGAAGCTGGTGCCGGGGGTATCCCTGAATCTGTTGAGTCAGGTGGACACCGGCGAAGTGGACCTGGCGATTCTGATCAAGCCGCCGTTTGAATTACCCAAGGAATTGTCGGTGCAAGTCATTCGCCGGGAGCCGTTTGTGCTGATCGTACCGGCAGACCTTGAGGGCGACGACCCGCTGCAGTTGCTCGCCAACCATCCCCACGTACGCTACGACCGCAATTCTTTCGGTGGGCGCCTGGTGACTCGCTTTCTACGCGAGCAGCAGATCGATGTGCAGGTGGCTCTGGAGCTGGATGAGCTGGAAGCTATCGTCAAAATGGTTGAGTGCGGGCTGGGTGTTTCTTTGCTGCCCGAGGCCGGACTGTGGCTTGAGCATGGCGCCCGGGTGAGGGTGATCGAGTTGGGAGACCTGACGTTCTACCGGGAGATAGTGCTGTTGCAGCGTTATAGCCAGCGTACACAGCCGATCCAGCAGTTGTTTGCGCGGTGCCTCACACATATCCCTGACTAAACTCAAACCCCCTGTGGGAGCGGGCTTGCCCCAATGCCAGTCAGTTAGCCGTAATGTTATCCGTAGCAGCTGCCGAGCCTGCGAGGCTGCGTTCGGCTGCGAAGCAGTCGTGAGTCCGGCAGATGCGGTCTGCCTGATACACCGCAATTTCTGACTTTACGACTGCTTCGCAGCCGAACGCAGCCTCGCAGGCTCGGCAGCTGCTACATGGAATGCGTTGCGGCTGAAATTGCTTAACTGACTGGCATTGGGGCAAGCCCGCTCCCACAGGGGATTATGTCTGGCCTTGAATTCCGAGCATAAAAAAACCCGCCAATCGGCGGGTTTTTTCATGGCTAACCGAAGATCACTCTTCGATGTTGCCCATGGCGGTGGTGTTGAAGCCGCCGTCTACGTACATGATTTCGCCGCTGATGCCGGACGCCAGGTCCGAGCACAGGAAAGCGCCGGCGTTGCCGACTTCGTCGATGGTGACGTTACGACGCAGCGGAGTTTGCGCTTCGTTGGCGGCCAGCATTTTGCGGAAGTTCTTGATGCCGGAAGCGGCGAGGGTGCGGATCGGGCCAGCCGATACGCAGTTCACGCGGGTGCCGTCCGGGCCCAGGGAGCCGGCCAGGTAACGCACGCCAGCTTCCAAAGAAGCCTTGGCCATGCCCATTACGTTGTAGTTCGGCATGGTGCGCTCGGCACCCAGGTACGACAGGGTCAGCAGGCTGCCATTGCGGCCTTTCATCATTTCGCGGCCAGCCTTGGCCAGGGCCACGAAGCTGTAGGCGCTGATGTCGTGAGCGATGCGGAAACCTTCACGGGTGGTGGCTTCGGTGAAGTCGCCGTCCAGTTGGTCGCCCGGGGCGAAGCCGACGGAGTGCACGATGCAATCCAGGCCGTCCCACTTTTTGCTCAGTGCTTCGAAGACCTTGGCGATTTCTTCATCGCTGGCCACGTCACACGGGAAGCACAGCTCAGGGCTCGAACCCCAGCCTTGTGCGAACTCTTCGACACGACCCTTGAGTTTGTCGTTCTGATAAGTGAAGGCAAGCTCAGCGCCCTCGCGATGCATGGCGGCAGCGATGCCGGATGCGATGGATAGCTTGCTGGCGACACCGACGATCAATACGCGCTTACCGGCGAGAAAACCCATGTGTTGCTCCTCTTTCAGGTTTATTGCGCAGTGGCTGGTGCCAGAAAAGCGGCTTCCAGCAACTGCTGTGTATACGGATGTTTGGGGGCGGCAAAGATACTTTGCGCGTCTCCCTGTTCGACCACTTGGCCATGCTTGACCACCATCAGCTGGTGGCTCAGCGCTTTGACGACAGCCAGGTCATGGCTGATAAACAGATACGTCAGGTTGTACTTGGTTTGCAGTGAACGTAGCAGCTCCACCACTTGGCGTTGCACGGTCCGGTCGAGGGCCGAAGTCGGCTCGTCCAGCAAAATCAACGCCGGTTTTAGCACTAATGCCCGGGCAATGGCGATTCTCTGCCGTTGCCCACCGGAAAATTCGTGGGGGTAGCGGTGCCGGGTTTCCGGGTCCAGACCTACCTCCTTGAGTGCCGCAATAATCGCTTGTTCCTGTTCTGCCTCGGTGCCCATCTTGTGGATTCGCAGGCCTTCGCCGACGATCTGGCTCACGCACATCCGTGGGCTCAGGCTGCCGAAGGGGTCCTGAAACACCACCTGCATCTCCCGCCGCAGCGGTCGAATCTGTTGCTGCGTCAGGCAGTCTAGCTGCTTGCCTTCAAAACGGATGGCGCCTTTGCTACCGATCAGCCGCAAAATCGCCAGGCCGAGCGTCGACTTGCCGGAACCGCTTTCTCCCACAATCCCCAGGGTCTGACCTTGGGGCAGGCTGAAATTGATGCCATCGACCGCTTTGATATGGTCCACGGTCTTTTTCAGAAAGCCTTTCTTGATCGGGAACCAGACTTTCAGGTCCTCGACCTGCAGTATCGGCGGGCCAATCACATTGCTTGCCGGTTTGCCGCTGGGCTCCGCTGCCAGCAGTTCCCGCGTGTACGGATGCTGCGGCGCGCGGAACAATTCTTCGCACGATGCCTGTTCGACGATGCAACCGCGCTGCATGACACATACCCGATGCGCAATTCTTCGAACAAGGTTCAAATCATGACTGATCAGTAACAACGCCATGCCCAGACGGGCCTGCAATTCCTTGAGCAGCTCGAGAATTTTCAGTTGAACGGTCACGTCCAGCGCCGTGGTCGGTTCGTCGGCGATCAGCAATTCCGGCTCATTGGCCAGGGCCATTGCGATCATCACCCGCTGACGTTGGCCGCCGGACAATTCGTGGGGCAGGGCCTTGAGACGCTTCTCGGGCTCGGGGATGCCGACCATTTCCAGCAGTTCCAGCGTGCGCTTGGTCGCGACTTTGCCGGTCAGGCCTTTGTGGATGCCCAACACTTCGTTGATCTGTTTTTCGATCGAATGCAGCGGATTGAGCGAGGTCATCGGCTCTTGAAAGATCATCGCGATCCGGTTGCCGCGGATATGGCGAATGGTTTTCTCTTTCAGCTCCAGCAGATTCCGGTCGGAATAGGTGATAGTGCCGGACGGATGCCGGGCCAGCGGGTAGGGCAGCAGTCGCAGGATCGAGTGCGCGGTCACCGATTTGCCGGAGCCGCTTTCGCCCACCAGCGCCAGTGTTTCACCGCGCTTGATATCGAAGCTCACGCCTTCGACCACCCGCTGAACGCGCTCGCCGACGATAAATTCGACGGCCAGGTCGCGCACTTCGATCAGATTGTCCTGATTCATTTCACTTCCTCGGGTCGAAGGCATCGCGAGCGGACTCGCCGATGAACACCAGCAGACTCAACATCAACGCCAGCACCGCAAACGCACTCATACCCAGCCACGGCGCTTGCAGGTTGGATTTGCCCTGGGCCACCAGTTCACCCAGGGACGGCGCGCCCGGCGGCAGGCCGAAGCCGAGGAAATCCAGGGCGGTCAGCGTGCCGATGGCGCCGGTCAGGATGAACGGCATGAAGGTCATAGTCGAGACCATGGCGTTGGGCAGGATGTGGCGGAACATGATCGCACCATTCTGCATGCCCAGCGCCCGGGCCGCGCGCACGTATTCCAGGTTGCGACCGCGCAGGAACTCGGCGCGCACCACATCCACCAGGCTCATCCACGAGAACAGCAGCATGATCCCCAGCAGCCACCAGAAATTCGGCTGCACGAAACTGGCCAGAATGATCAGCAAATACAGCACCGGCAACCCGGACCAGATCTCCAGAAAGCGCTGCCCGGCCAGATCGACCCAGCCGCCATAAAAACCCTGCAACGCCCCGGCGATCACGCCGATGATCGAGCTGAGAATGGTCAGCGTCAAAGCGAACAGCACCGAAATCCGAAAGCCATAAATCACCCGGGCCAGCACATCGCGGCCCTGATCGTCGGTGCCAAGCAGGTTATCGGCCGAAGGCGGCGCGGGGGCCGGGACTTTCAGGTCGTAGTTGATGCTCTGGTAGCTGTAGGGAATTGGCGCCCACAAAACCCAGGCGTCCTTGGCCTTGAGCAGTTCGCGGATGTACGGGCTCTTGTAGTTGGCTTCCAGCGGGAATTCGCCGCCGAACGCGGTTTCCGGGTAGCGCTTGAGGGCCGGGAAGTACCAGGCGTTGTCGTAATGCACCACCAGCGGTTTGTCGTTGGCGATCAGTTCGGCACCGAGGCTTGCGCCGAACAGAATCAGGAACAGCCACAGCGACCACCAGCCACGCTTGTTGGCCTTGAACAGTTCGAAACGTCGGCGATTGAGAGGGGACAGGTTCATCTCAATGCTCCCGGCTTTCGAAGTCGATGCGCGGATCGACAAAGGTGTAAGTGAGGTCGCCGATCAGTTTCACCACCAACCCCAGCAGGGTGAAGATGAACAGCGTGCCGAAAACCACCGGGTAGTCGCGATTGATCGCTGCCTCAAAACTCATCAAACCGAGGCCATCGAGGGAGAAAATCACTTCCACCAGCAACGAACCGGTGAAAAAGATCCCGATGAACGCCGAAGGAAAACCGGCAATCACCAACAGCATGGCGTTGCGAAATACATGGCCGTACAGCACGCGGTGACGGGTCAGGCCCTTGGCCTTGGCGGTGACCACGTATTGCTTGTTGATTTCATCGAGGAAGCTGTTCTTGGTCAGCAAGGTCATGGTCGCGAAGTTGCCGATCACCAATGCGGTCACCGGCAGTGCCAAGTGCCAGAAATAATCGAGGATCTTGCCGCTGGTGCTCAGCTCATCGAAGTTGTTCGAGGTCAGGCCCCGTAACGGGAACCAGTCGAAATAGCTGCCGCCAGCGAACACCACAATCAGCAGGATGGCGAACAGGAACGCCGGGATCGCGTAACCGACGATGATCGCCGAACTGGTCCAGACGTCGAAGTGGCTGCCGTGTCGCGTCGCCTTCGCGATCCCCAGCGGGATCGACACCAGGTACATGATCAGCGTGCTCCATAGCCCCAGGGAGATCGACACCGGCAGCTTTTCCTTGATCAGGTCGATGACCTTGGCGTCGCGAAAGAAGCTGTCGCCGAAATCCAGGGTGGCGTAGTTCTTGATCATGATCCACAAGCGTTCCGGCGCCGATTTGTCGAAGCCGTACATGTGCTCGATTTCCTTGACCAGCGCCGGGTCCAGGCCTTGCGCCCCGCGATAGGCGGAACCGGCCACCGACACTTCGGCACCGCCGCCGGCGATGCGGCTGGTGGCGCCTTCGAAGCCTTCGAGCTTGGCGATCATCTGTTCCACCGGCCCACCGGGGGCGGCCTGGATGATCACGAAGTTGATCAGCAAAATGCCGAGCAGGGTCGGGATGATCAGCAGCAGTCGCCGAAAAATATACGCCAGCATCTGATTACTCCGTGCCCGCAGGATCGGCTTGCAGTTTGGTTTCGACTTCTATCGGCAATGTCGCGTTGGGCTTGACCCACCAGGTATTGATGCCGATGTCATATTTGGGCGAAACCTTCGGGTGACCGATGTGGTTCCAGTACGCCACACGCCAGGTCTTGATGTGCCAGTTGGGGATCACGTAATAGCCCCATTGCAGCACCCGGTCCAGCGCCCGGGCATGGGCCACCAAGCTTTGGCGCGAATCGGCGTTGATCAGTTGTTCGACCAGTTGATCCACCACCGGGTCTTTCAGGCTCATGGAGTTGCGGCTGCCGGGTTTGTCGGCGGCGTCGGTCATCCAGAACTCACGTTGTTCGTTACCCGGCGAGTTGGATTGCGGGAAGCTGCCGACGATCATGTCGAAGTCCCGGGAGCGCACGCGGTTGATGTATTGCGAGACGTCGACCCGGCGGATCACCAGATCGATGCCCAAGTCGCTGAGGTTGCGCTTGAACGGCAGCAGTATTCGCTCGAACTCGGTCTGGGCCAGCAGGAATTCGATGGTCACCGGTTTGCCGGTGGCGTCGACCATTTTGTCGTCGACGATCCGCCAGCCGGCCTCTTGCAGCAGTTGATACGCCTTGCGCTGCTGGGTGCGGATCATTCCGCTGGCGTCGGTCACCGGATTCTGGAACGCTTCGCTGAACACTTGCTCGGGTACCTTGCCGCGGAACGGGTCGAGGATCGCCAATTGATCGGCGTCCGGCAGGCCAGTGGCGGCCATTTCCGAGTTTTCGAAATAACTGCGGGTGCGCACGTAAGCACCGTTGAACAGTTGCTTGTTGGTCCATTCGAAATCCAGCAACAGGCTCAGAGCCTGACGCACACGCACATCCTGAAACACCGGGCGGCGCAGGTTGAATACGAAACCTTGCATGCCAGTGGGATTGCCGTTGGGGATTTCTTCCTTGATCAGCCGACCTTCGGCCACCGCCGGAATGTTGTAGGCCTTGGCCCAGTTTTTCGCGGCCGATTCCAGCCAGTAGTCGAACTGACCGGCCTTGAGCGCTTCCAGCGCGACGGTGTTGTCGCGGTAGTAGTCGGTGGTCAGCACGTCGAAGTTGTAGAAGCCTCGATTGACCGGCAGGTCCTTGCCCCAGTAATCCTTGACCCGTTCATAGCGCACCGAACGTCCGGCCTTCACTTCGCTGACTTTGTACGGGCCGCTGCCCAGCGGCAATTCCAGGTTGCCCTTGTTGAAGTCGCGGGTCGCCCACCAATGCTTGGGCAGCACCGGCAACTGGCCGAGGATCAGCGGCAGTTCACGGTTGTTTTTGTGCTTGAACTTGAACAGCACTTTGAGCGGGTCTTCGGCGATCACTTCTTCGACGTCGCTGTAATAGCCGCGGAAGAGCGGGGCGCCGTCCTTGATCAGGGTCTGGAAGCTGAACACCACGTCTTCGGCACGTACCGGGTGACCGTCGTGGAAGCGTGCTTCGGGACGCAGGTAGAAACGCACCCAACTGTTGTCCGGGGCTTTTTCGATTTTGCCGGCGATCAGGCCGTATTCGGTAAACGGCTCATCCAGGCCCTGTTTGGCCAGGGTGTCGTAGATCATGCTGATGTCGTCGGCCGGCACGCCTTTATTGATGAACGGGTTGAGGCTGTCGAAGCCACCGAACCCGGCCTGACGGAAGATCCCGCCCTTGGGCGCGTCGGGGTTTACGTAATCGAAATGTTTGAAATCGGCCGGGTATTTCGGCGGCTCGTTGTACAGGGTCAGGGCATGTTGCGGAGCGGCGCAGGCCAGCCCGGCGAACAACAGACCGCTGGCCTGCAAGAGCAGGGCGCGTACGGATTTCATCGATCTTTCTCCGAAGATTTCAGCCACCACGCGCTCAGGCCCAGGGTGTAGGGCGGCGTGGTGACGAAGGCGAACCGGTTGCGGTAGGCCAGGCGGTGATAATTGAGGTACCAATTGGGAATGATGTAGTGCTGCCACAGCAGCACCCGGTCGAGCGCCTTGCCGGCGGCGACTTGTGCATCGCGGGTCTGGGCGGCGAGCAGTTGTTCGAGCAAATGGTCGACAATCGGGTTGGCGATACCGGCGTAATTCTTGCTGCCCTTGACCCCGACCTGGCTGGAGTGGAAGTACTGCCATTGTTCCAGGCCCGGGCTGAGGGTCTGGTTGAGGGTCATCAGGATCATGTCGAAATCGAACTGATCGAGGCGCTGCTTGTACTGAGCACGATCGACCGTGCGCAGCCGTGCATCGATGCCGATGCTGGCGAGGTTTTCGACGTAGGGCTGAAGGATGCGTTCCAGGTTCGGATTGACCAGCAGGATCTCGAAGCGCAGCGGTTGGCCGATGCTGTTCTGTAGCCGCTGACCGTGGAGCTTCCAGCCGGCCTCGGCCAGCAGGCTCAAGGCCTGGCGCATGGTTTCTCGCGGAATGCCGCGGCCTTCGGTCTGCGGCAGGCTGAACGGCTCTGTGAGCAGCTTGGCGGGCAACTGATCGCGATAGGGCTTGAGCAGCAGCCATTCATGACCGACTGGTAGCCCGGTGGCGGAGAACTCGCTGTTGGGGTAATAACTCATGGCGCGCTTGTAGGCGCCGCTGAACAGCGTGCGGTTGGTCCACTCGAAGTCGAACATCAGCCCCAGCGCTTCGCGGACCTTGGCCTCGGCGAAGGCCGGTCGCCGGGTGTTCATGAACAAGCCCTGGCTCTGGGTCGGAATCTGATGCGCGATTTGCGCCTTGATCACCTCGCCACGGCGCACGGCGGGGAAGTTGTAACCGTTGGCCCAGTTCTTCGCCTGATGCTCAATGTAAATGTCGAACTCGCCGGCCTTGAACGCTTCGAAAGCCACGTCGCTGTCACGGTAAAACTCGACTTCCATGCGATCGACGTTGTACTTGCCGCGATTGACCGGCAGGTCCTTGCCCCAATAATCCTTGACCCGTTCGAAAATAATCTGCCGCCCGGGCGTTACCGAGGTGATGCGATACGGCCCGCTGCCCAATGGCGGCTCGAAGGTGGTGGCCTTGAAGTCGCGACCTTCCCAGTAATGCTGGGGCAACACCGGCAACTCGCCCAGACGCAGGATCAGCAGCGGATTGCCGGCGCGCTTGAAGACGAAACGGATGCGCCGTGGGCTGAGGATATCCACCCGCGACACTTCCTGAAGGTTGGTGCGGTATTGCGGGTGACCGTCCTTGAGCAGCAAACGGTAAGAAAACGCGACGTCGTAAGCGGTGATCGGCGTGCCATCGTGGAAACGCGCTTCGGGGCGCAGGTTGAACACCACCCAACTGCGGTCCTCGCTGTATTCCACCGATTGGGCAATCAGGCCATAACTGGAGGTCGGCTCATCGCCGGACGGCGCGTATTGGCCGGTGCCGACCATCAATGGTTCATTGAGTTCGTTGATGCCGTACTGCAGGAAGTTGCCGGTGGAAACCGGGCTCGAGCCTTTGAATGTGTAAGGGTTGAGCGTATCGAAGGTGCCAAACGCCATCACCCGCAACGTACCGCCCTTGGGCGCTTGCGGGTTGACCCAGTCGAAGTGGGTAAATCTGGCCGGGTACTTGAGCGTGCCGAACTGCGCATAACCATGGCTTTCGCTGATCGTCGCGCTTGCGGGGGAGCTCAAGGCCAGGCTGATCAGGAGCAGGAGGAGGGGACGCTTCAAGTCAGAGATCCGATCCAGGCGGCTTGGGCTTTGTGGGCCGTACAGTAACAGCTTGTATCGACAGGAAAAAGACGGGGGTTTAATGCGTCGTTAATTGTGCCGGTGCCGCCGTGTAGCAGCTGGCGAAGCCTGCGTTCGGCTGCGCAGCAGTCGTGAATCCGGCTAACGTGGTTTGCCTGACGTATTGCAATCTCTGATTTTACGACTGCTGCGCAGCCGAACGCAGGCTTCGCCAGCTGCTACAGGGCTGCGATCTTTTCGGCATCACATCAATCTTAATTCGGCGAAGCAACCGTCAGCATCTGCCCCGGTTTCAGCGCCTGGCCAACCCGAGGGTTCCAGCGCTTGAGGTGCTGCATTTCAACGTTGAAGCGTTTGGCGACCATGTACAGTGAGTCGCCTTGCTTGACCTTGTATTGGGTCTTTTGCGTCTTGTTGGTTACCTTGCCGTTCGCCTTGCTGTTCGCCGCGACCACTGTGTTGACGCGCCCGGATTTGCGCTTGGTGGTGTCTTGCATTACCAGGGTCTGGCCGACCTTGAGATTCTTGCCGGTCAGTTTGTTCCAGCGTTGCAGGTCCTTGACGTCGACCTTGTTGGCCTTGGCAATGGTGCCCAGGTTGTCGCCGCGCTTGACCCGATAGGCGCGCTTGAGGCTGGCGATTTCGCTGTCGTCTGCGCCTTCGAACACCGGCTTGAGCGAACGCGGACTGATCAGCTCTTCGGGGCGCATGGTCGACAGGCTGGTCGTCAGCAGTTGCGCCTTGGATGTTGGCACCAGCAGATGCTGGGGGCCGTCGATGGTGGTGCGCTGCTTGAAGGCCGGGTTGAGCTGGAACAGTTCGTCTTCGTCGATGTTAGCCACCGCGGCAACCTTGGACAGGTCCATGCGCTGGTTGATTTCGACGACCTGGAAGTACGGTTCGTTGGCGATCGGGTTGAGGTTCACGCCATAGGCTTCGGGCGCCAGGACCACTTGCGACAATGCCAGCAGTTTCGGCACATAGGCCTGGGTTTCAGCAGGCAGCGGCAGGTTCCAGTAATCGGTTGGCAGGCCGAGTCGTTCGTTGCGCTCGATGGCCCGGCTGACCGTGCCTTCGCCAGCGTTGTAGGCCGCCAGGGCCAGCAACCAGTCACCGTTGAACATGTCGTGCAGGCGGGTCAGGTAATCCATGGCCGCGGTGGTCGAGGCGGTGATGTCGCGACGGCCATCATAGAAGCGGGTCTGACGCAGGTTGAAGTAACGCCCGGTGGAAGGAATGAATTGCCAAAGACCCACCGCGTTGGCCCGGGAATAGGCCATCGGGTTGTAGGCGCTTTCAATCACCGGCAACAGCGCCAGTTCCAGCGGCATGTTGCGTTCTTCAAGGCGTTCGACGATGTAGTGAATGTAGAGGCTGCCGCGTTCGCCGGCGTTTTCGAGGAAGGACGGGTTACTGGCGAACCACAGGCGCTGTTGCTCGATGCGCGGGTTGACGCCCAGGTTGTCCTGCAACTGGAAGCCTTGGCGCATGCGCTCCCAGACGTCCTGTGGAATTTGCGGTGTCGGTTTTTCGCTGAGCCAGATGGGTTTTTGCTTGGCTCGAGCGGCGATGTTCGGCGTGTGTGTCGCTTCGGTCTGCGGCACATGGCTGGAACAGCCCGCCAAAGTGGCGGACACAGCCACCGCGATGGCTTGAGCCAAGCGGGTCAATGCGTCTGAATTGATGGCTTTACGAATAGGTGACGACATTGGCTGGAAGTAAGTTCCGGGCAAAAATGTCGGGCGATTCTAGAAAGCGCACCCCCTTCGGTCAACCATTCAGAATTTTTGTATCAGCAAGCAGCCTCCCTAGAACGTATCTTTCCAAGCTCGAAGAGCAGCAAAAACCGCACTCGGAGCCCGGTTATTGGTGCCGGTCCGTTCGTCCACTTTTTCTTTAACGGATGTTTCGCCGGTACGCAAAAACGGATTGGTGAGCTTTTCCAGTGTCAGCGTCGAAGGCAGCGTCATGATTCCGGCTTCGCGTTGCCGGGTCACTTTGGCCAGGCGTTCGAGGGTATCGGGGTTGTTCGGTTCGACCGCTGCGGCAAACTTCAGATTGCTCAGGGTGTACTCGTGGGTGCAGTACACCAGCGTGTCTTCGGGCAGCGCTGCGAGGCGGCTCAGCGAGTGATGCATTTGCTCGGGCGTGCCTTCGAATAACCGTCCGCAACCGGCGGCGAACAGGGTGTCGCCGCAAAACAAATGGCCCTGGTGATAAAAGGCAATGTGCCCCAGGGTATGGCCCGGCACCTGGATGACGTCGAAGTCCCATCCCAGCACGCTGATGTGGTCATTGTCCTTGAGGGCCACGTCCCGCGCCGGGATGTTTTCGCTGGCCGGGCCGTAGACGGTCGCGTCTGTCGCTTTTTTCAGCCGCTCGACGCCGCCGACATGGTCATGATGGTGATGAGTGATCAAAATATCGCTTAATACCCAACCCGGGTGCGCCGCGAGCCAGGCTTGTACTGGCGCGGCATCGCCCGGATCGACCACGGCGCAGCGCTGAGTGCCGTGGTCTTGTAACAACCAGATGTAGTTGTCGGTGAAGGCGGGCAGGGCAGTGATCTGTATCATCGTCGGATTCGCCAAGCGGAAAACATTGGCGCATCTTAGAGCTTCCTGGCGCGTTGGAGAATGCAATGACCGATAAAGCGTTTGCTCAGGCGGATCCTGAGTGGCTGACATTGATCAGCGCGGCCCGTGAATGGCTGTCCGGGCCCATCGGGCAATTTCTGCTGGACGAAGAACGACGCATGCTCGAAGACGAGTTGGGGCGCTTCTTCGGCGGTTACCTGGTGCATTACGGCCCTTCGGCGCAAACACCGCCGTCGGCACCGCAGGTCCAGCGCAATGTGCGGCTCGGTGCGCCGTTGCCGGGGGTCGAGATTGTTTGCGAAGAACAGGCCTGGCCTTTGAGCGAGCACGCCGCCGATGTGGTGGTGTTGCAACATGGGCTGGATTTCTGCCTGTCGCCCCACGGTTTGCTGCGCGAAGCAGCGAGCAGTGTTCGGCCTGGCGGGCATCTGCTGATTGTCGGGATCAACCCCTGGAGCAGCTGGGGCTTGCGTCATGTGTTCGCCCATGACGCCTTGCGCAAGGCCCGTTGCATTTCGCCGTCGCGGGTTGCCGACTGGCTGAACCTGCTGGGCTTCGCGCTGGAGAAACGCCGCTTCGGGTGCTATCGTCCGCCCCTTGCGTCGCCTGCCTGGCAGGCCCGTCTGGCCGGTTGGGAGCGCAAGGCCGGTGACTGGCAATTGTCGGGTGGTGGCTTCTATTTATTGGTCGCGCGCAAGATCGTCGTGGGCCTGCGCCCGGTACGTCAGGAACGGCGCGAACCGATGGGCAAACTGATTCCGTTGCCGATGGCCAAGGTCAACCGTCGTCACCTCGAACCGTAATACACATTTTATTTTCCCGGCCGGGTTCGCCCCGGCCTCGGGCATCGTCGGTCACCGATCGGCGAGCCACCGCATTTTCTGGATAGATTGGCATGAGCGATAGCGTAGAACTCTTCACCGATGGCGCCTGCAAGGGCAACCCTGGCCCGGGCGGCTGGGGCGCGTTGCTGGTGTGCAAGGGCATTGAAAAAGAACTCTGGGGCGGCGAAGCCAACACCACCAACAACCGCATGGAGTTGATGGGCGCGATCCGTGGCCTGGAAGAGCTCAAACGCTCCTGTGACGTACTGCTGGTAACTGACTCCCAGTACGTGATGAAAGGCATCAACGAGTGGATGGCCAACTGGAAGAAACGCGGCTGGAAAACCGCTGCCAAGGAACCGGTGAAAAACGCCGACCTGTGGAAACTGCTCGACGAGCAGGTCAACCGCCACAACGTCACCTGGAAATGGGTGCGCGGGCACATCGGCCATCACGGCAACGAACGGGCCGACCAACTGGCCAATCGTGGTGTTGATGAAGTGCGCGGGTACAAGCAGGCTTGATCCCCCCGACCACTGATCGTTCCCACGCAGAGCGTGGGAACGATCAGTGGAGCGAGCCTGCTCGCGATGGGTGCCACACGGTGTATCTGAAAGACCCCGGCGAGCGTGTTAACATCGCCGCTTTTGCACGATTGACCCGTTGAGAGCTGAGCACTGATGGCCACCAGATCCGTTGTACTCGATACCGAAACCACCGGCATGCCGGTGACCGACGGCCACCGGATTATCGAAATCGGTTGTGTCGAGTTGATTGGTCGGCGCCTGACCGGCCGGCATTTCCACGTTTACCTGCAACCGGATCGCGAGAGTGACGAAGGCGCCATCGGCGTCCACGGCATCACTAACGAATTCCTGGTGGGCAAGCCGCGCTTCACCGAAGTGGCCGATGAATTCTTCGAGTTCATCAAGGGCGCGCAGTTGATCATCCATAACGCGGCGTTCGACGTTGGCTTCATCAACAACGAATTCGCCCTGATGGGCCACCACGATCGCGCGGACATCACGCAACACTGCTCGATCCTCGACACCCTGATGATGGCCCGGGAACGTCACCCGGGGCAGCGCAACAGCCTCGACGCCTTGTGCAAACGCTATGGCGTCGACAACTCAGGCCGTGAACTGCACGGCGCCTTGCTCGACTCCGAGATTCTCGCCGACGTTTACCTGACCATGACGGGCGGCCAGACCAGCCTGTCGCTGGCCGGTAATGCGTCCGATGGCAATGGTTCAGGCGAAGGCGCGGACAACTCCGCCACCGAAATCCGTCGTCTGCCGGCCGATCGTCAGCCGATCCGGATCATTCGCGCCAGTGAAGAAGACCTGGCCCAGCACATTGCGCGCCTTGAAGCCATCGCCAAATCCGCCGGCGCTCCGTCGCTGTGGCAGCAATTGGCCGAGGCCAAGGCTCAGGCGTAACTCACCGAATCCATGTAGCAGCTGCCGCAGGCTGCGTTCGAGCGCGTAGCGGTCGCAATAGGTGATATGCAGTCGTCCTGACACACCGCAGGCGAGGGCTTCGCCCTCGAACGCAGCCTTCGGCAGCTGCTACAGGTGGGGTGTCCGGGCCGCTGTCCTTGCCACAAAAGAGTGCAGTAGCTGATCCGCTCCAGGGCATCCCCCTCGCCACATGCGCTCCAACCCTCTACCCTGAGGTTATTGGCAGGCCACGGTCTGCTGCCTCAGGACACCGAGCCCCATGTATAAAGATTTGAAATTCCCGGTCCTGATCGTCCACCGCGACATCAAGGCCGACACCGTTGCCGGTGATCGTGTGCGTGGCATCGCCCGGGAGCTTGAGCAGGAAGGCTTCAACATCGTCTCGGCGGTCGATTACAACGAAGGGCGTCTGGTCGCCTCGACCCATCATGGCCTTTCTTGCATGTTGATTGCCGCCGAAGACGCCGGCACCAATGCTCATCTTCTGCATAACATGGCCGAGCTGATCCGCCTGGCACGGGTTCGGGCGCCAGACCTGCCGATCTTTGCCCTCGGCGAACAGGTCACCCTGGAAAATGCCCCAGCCGATGCCATGGCCGAACTCAATCAGCTGCGCGGCATTCTTTATTTGTTCGAAGACACCGTGCCCTTCCTTGCCCGGCAAGTCGCCCGCGCGGCACGCAAATATCTGGACGGTCTGTTGCCGCCGTTTTTCAAGGCGCTTGTGCAACACACCGCCGACTCCAATTATTCCTGGCACACCCCCGGCCATGGCGGCGGCGTGGCCTATCACAAGAGCCCGGTGGGGCAGGCGTTTCACCAGTTCTTCGGGGAAAACACCCTGCGTTCGGATTTGTCGGTGTCGGTACCGGAACTCGGTTCGCTGCTCGATCACACCGGCCCGCTGGCCGAGGCAGAAGCGCGAGCCGCGCGCAATTTCGGTGCCGATCACACCTTTTTCGTGATCAATGGCACCTCGACCGCCAACAAGATCGTCTGGCACTCCATGGTGGCCCGCGATGACTTGGTGCTGGTGGATCGCAACTGCCATAAGTCGGTGCTGCACTCGATCATCATGACCGGTGCGATTCCGTTGTACCTGTGCCCGGAGCGCAATGAGCTGGGGATTATCGGCCCGATTCCGTTGAGCGAATTCAGCCGCGAATCGATCCAGGCCAAGATCGACGCCAGCCCGCTGACCCAGGGCCGCGAGCCCAAGGTCAAGTTGGCGGTGGTGACCAACTCGACTTACGACGGCCTCTGTTACAACGCCGAGCTGATCAAGCAGAGCCTGGGCAACAGCGTCGAGGTGTTGCATTTCGACGAGGCCTGGTTCGCCTACGCGGCGTTTCACGAGTTCTTCGCCAGCCGTTACGGCATGGGCACTTCCCGCAGCGAAGACAGCCCGCTGGTGTTCACTACGCACTCCACGCACAAACTGCTGGCGGCGTTCAGTCAGGCGTCGATGATTCACGTTCAGGACGGTGGTGCGCGGCAGCTGGATCGCGACCGTTTCAACGAAGCATTCATGATGCACATCTCGACCTCGCCGCAGTACAGCATCATCGCCTCGCTGGATGTAGCCTCGGCGATGATGGAAGGGCCGGCCGGGCGTTCGCTGTTGCAGGAAATGTTCGACGAGGCCCTGAGTTTTCGCCGGGCTCTGGCCAATTTGCGCCAGCATATTGCCGCCGATGACTGGTGGTTTTCCATCTGGCAACCACCCTCGGCGGAGGGAATCGAGCATGTCGTCACCGAAGACTGGTTGCTGCAACCCGACGCCGATTGGCACGGCTTTGGCGGCGTGACCGACGACTACGTGCTGCTCGATCCAATCAAGGTCACGCTGGTGATGCCGGGTTTGACGGCGGGCGGAGCCCTGAGCGCGCGGGGAATTCCGGCGGCGGTGGTCAGCAAATTCCTCTGGGAACGTGGGCTGGTCGTGGAAAAGACCGGGCTGTATTCGTTTCTGGTGCTGTTTTCCATGGGTATCACCAAGGGCAAATGGAGCACGCTGCTGACCGAGCTGCTGGAGTTCAAGCGCAGTTACGACGCCAACGTCAGCCTGGCCACCTGCCTGCCATGCGTGGCGCAACACAATATTGGCCGTTATCAGGGCATGGGTCTGCGCGATCTGTGTGATCAATTGCACGCCTGTTATCGCAGCAATGCCACGGCCAAACACCTCAAACGCATGTACACGGTGCTGCCGGAAGTCGCGATGAAGCCGGCGGACGCCTATGATCAATTGGTACGCGGGGAGGTTGAGGCTGTTTCGATCGATGCTCTGGACGGGCGGATCGCGGCGGTAATGCTGGTGCCATACCCGCCGGGGATCCCGTTGATCATGCCCGGCGAGCGGTTTACCGAAGCGACCCGTTCGATCATCGATTACCTTAAGTTTGCTCGTACGTTCGACAGCAGCTTCCCCGGATTTGTCGCCGATGTGCATGGCTTGCAACACGAAGACGAGGGCAATGGACGGCATTACACCGTCGATTGCATCAAGGAATGAGGACCTTTCCGAGTATGCAACCAGTCATGAATCCCAAATACCCGGGCCTCTCGGTGCGTGTCGCCGATGAGGGTTTTGCGGCTTATATCTGGGGCAGTGATTTCAGTTTTGAAGTCGCCGCCTATGGTGCCGCGCAAATCGGTAAGCCGGTGGCGCAATGGCCGGTGACGCCAATCACCCCGTATCGCAAGTGTTATGGCATCGATCCCGAGGAATTCAGCAGTTTTCGCGATGCCGCTGACAGCGAGATTTTCATGGCCTATCTGGATGACGAGCCGGTGGGTCATTTAGTGGTCAGTACCAACTGGAACGGTTTCGCCCATATCGACGAATTGGCGGTGCATGCACCGGCGCGTCGTCATGGTGTGGCCAAGGCGCTACTGGACGTCGCGCAGTTCTGGAGTCGCAAGAAAAAGCTGCCGGGCATCATGCTGGAAACCCAGAACAACAATCTGGGCGCCTGTCGACTTTATGAGCGCTGTGGCTATGTGGTTGGCGGCGTCGATCATCTGCGCTATCGGGGGATCGATCCGAACACCGCCGAAGTGGCGCTGTTCTGGTATCGATTGTTCGATAATCAGCTGGAAAGCAAGCTCAGCTCGCCAGCATCGCCACGGCTTGTTCCGTGATGATGTCCAGCAGTGCTTGAACGGCTGAAGAGTGCTCGGCGCTCTTCAGGCTCAAGGCATACACGCTGATCGGAATGGCAGGCGCCAGCGGGCAGGCGTCGAGCCCGGCCGATTTGGCGCCGAGGGCGGTGAACGGGTCGACGATCGCCAGGCCTTCACCGGCCTCGACCATGCTGCGCATCATTTGATGAGTCTGGACCCGGGTCTGGATGACCGGGGCAGGGCGCAGCGCATGCAGCTTGTTGTCCAGCGCCGGGCTTAACGGATCGTGACCTTCCAGGCCGACCATCGACTGGCCGGCCAGGTCCTGCAGCGAGATGTACTTCTGTTTCGGTTGCAGCCAGCCATGGGGCGCCAGCAGCTGGAGCTTGCCTTGAGCGATGACCTGGCAATGGATATCGGCGTGGTCCGGGTCATGCAGGCTCAGGCCCAGATCGCTTTCACGCAGTAGCAGGCTTCTGACAATCTCGCGGGTCGGCTGGCTCAGGAGGGTGCAAGGTGCGTCGGGCAGGCGTCGGCGCAGGGCCGCGATGCTGTGTGGCAACAATTGTTGTGCCAACGGCGGGGTGCAGATGATTCGCAGGGGCGGGGCCAAATACTGCTTGAGGCTGTTGGCCAGTCGCTGGACCGGCTCAAGGGCTTCGTAGACGTGGGCGATCTCGACCTGCAACTCCCGCGCCTCGCGCGTGGCTTGCAGGCGACCACGCACGCTGGCAAACAGCATGAAACCCAACTGATCCTCGGCATCACGCAGGGTGCGTTCAACCTCGGCCACCGGCAGTTGCAGCCATTCGGCGGCGGTGCCCAGGTGACCGGTCTGCAGGAGCGCCTGGATCACTTCGATATGACGTAAACGCATGCGTGAAGTCCATGTTCAGCAGGTGAGGGAGTCAGTCACTGAATCCTAACTCAAGTGCGCGCATATGACTTCTGCTCATAACAGCGGGTTATGAGGCGACGTTCGTTTCAGGTTCGCGAATAAGGGTGACACCTGATTGCACAAGCAAAAACTCGTTGTCGTCGAGTTTGTTGACCCGGTCGCCAATGGCCAGCTTATAGGTGGTGACAGGCGCAGAGCCGGCGAGACCGTCGTGCGACGGGGTGGATTCCTGGAACTCATGCACGGAATAAACGCGGCCTTCCGCGTCTCTTGCATGGAACTGACCGACGAGTACTGCTGCCATCTGCTTAGAACCTCTGGAGATAAATCACTCAATTTGCGGTTCTGTAGACCGTGGTTGGGCGAGGTAAGTTTTCCTACAGGAAAAAAATAGTCAGGGGCGGCGATTTTCCGTCGCCCGCTGGTTGAATCGTCATTTGATCATCTATAACTAGAAGCTCTTCCCATCGGATAGTCGAGAATCTTCCATGAGCAACGTCTACGAGATCGCCGTTCTGGTCGGCAGCCTGAGAAAAGCGTCGATCAACCGCAAGGTCGCGCTGGCGCTGGCCGAGCTGGCGCCTGCCAATTTGAAGCTGAATATCGTCGAAATCGGCGATTTGCCGCTCTACAACGAAGACATCGATGGCGAGTCACCGCCGGCAGCCTACAGCACTTTCCGGCAACAAGTGAGCTCATCCGACGCGGTGCTGTTCGTAACCCCGGAATATAACCGTTCGGTGCCGGCGCCATTGAAGAATGCGATCGACGTGGGGTCGCGCCCCTATGGCAAGAGCGCCTGGAACGGCAAGCCGGGTGCGGTGATCAGCGCTTCACCGGGCGCCGTCGGCGGATTTGGGGCCAACCACAACGTGCGCCAGTCCATGGTGTTTCTCAATGTGCCGTGCATGCAGCAGCCGGAAGCCTATCTGGGCGGCGCCGGTTCAGCGTTTGACGAGGCAGGGAAGTTGTCGGAGTCGGTGAGGCCGTTCTTGCAGAAATTCATCGATGCGTATGCGTTGTGGGTTGAGCAGCATAAGAAGCAATGACCGGCGCCTTGTAGCTTGTGTAGCAGCTGCCGAGCCTGCGAGGCTGCGTTCGGCGGCGAAGCCGTCGTAAATCCTTGTGCACGGTATTCCTGAAGTACTGCGTTGTTTGCTTTCACGACGGCTTCGCCGCCGAACGCAGCCTCGCAGGCTCGGCAGCTGCTACATAGGGTGCGCTTATCCATTCACCACAAAACTCAACCATTACCCGGCACATTCGGCCAAAGATCGGACACCAGAAACAGCCGCTCGGCTTCTTCCCAATCGCCTTCGCCATTTTCTGTCAGCCGCACCATCAATTGCGCCGGTGCCAGCGGGTCCAGATCGCTCAGCCATGCACTCAGCTGCTCAGCGTTCCAGGTTTGCTCTTCGGGATAATGCGCCGGCGCCAGCCAGGCATGGCGGGGCAGGGGTTGCCAGCGACCGGATGGGCGCTGCACGACAAAGTCCGCCCAGTCTTTCTGATGCAACCAGCTACCGCGCAAATGCTGAGGGTGCGCGCCGCTGGGGGACTCAGCCTGCCCCGGCCACGGATAAAGCAGATAACCGCCCAGCCACAAATGCGCGCTGAACTGCTGGATATCCAGCGACGCCAACACTGCACGGCTCTCCGCTCGCGCGGAAATCGGCAATTGATGCTGGCTCAGGTGCTTCAGTTTACGGTCGAGCCGATCATGACAACCCGGTCCGAGCCACTGCGCGGTGTCATGGCCGTCACCGTTCTGTGGTCCCAGATAGAGCTTGATCGCCAGTTCCAGGTGATGCACACCATCGCGATCACGCAGCAGCATGTCCAGCTCACCCAAGGTGTGGCCTTCACGGCGGATCGGCATGTTGGCGGCAATCAGATCGATGCCCGGCGCGTGCCGCACGGCGTATTGCCATAGGCGCTCGTAATACAGACCCAGCCGTCGGGTCCTGGCTTGGGCCAGCCAGTGCAGCAAATCGTAACTGTCGCGATCCAGTTGCCTGAGCCAGTATTCCAGGCGCTCCGGTGCCTGCACCCAATCGCTGCCGGCCAGCGGATGACGCTGTGGCCACGGGGTGACGCTGAGCATCGGCGGCGCGAGGATGACCCAAGCCAGGTCGCGCACTTCAGGGTGGCGCAACTGGTGAGGTAACTGGAGCAAATCTGGAAATAGGATCATCTTGCGAGCATAGCCCGAAACGCGAGCGCACCGTCGTGGCTGAAAGGGTTTTGTCTACGCCGCGCTTTCGCCCATAATCGTGTTTTTCGCCGTCGCAGGCCCTCCGCGTCCCAATAGGAGCCCCATGGAGCAATTTCGTAATATCGGCATCATCGGTCGCCTGGGCAGTTCCCAGGTGCTGGATACCGTCCGCCGACTGAAACGGTTTCTGCTCGATCGTCACCTGCACGTGATCCTCGAAGACACCATCGCCGAAGTCCTGCCGGGGCATGGCCTGCAAACTTCGTCGCGCAAGATGCTCGGTGAAGTCTGTGACATGGTGATTGTGGTCGGGGGTGACGGCAGTCTGCTGGGCGCCGCCCGTGCCCTGGCCAAGCACAATATTCCGGTGCTCGGCATCAACCGGGGCAGCCTGGGGTTCCTGACCGATATTCGTCCCGATGAGCTGGAAGTCAAAGTCGCCGAAGTGCTCGACGGCCACTATCTGGTGGAAAACCGCTTCCTGCTGCAAGCCGAAGTCCGTCGCCACGCCGAGGCCATCGGCCAGGGCGATGCGCTGAACGACGTGGTGCTGCACCCCGGCAAATCGACGCGGATGATCGAGTTCGAGTTGTACATCGACGGCCAGTTCGTCTGCAGCCAGAAGGCCGACGGCCTGATCGTCGCCACGCCGACCGGCTCGACCGCTTACGCACTGTCGGCGGGCGGCCCGATCATGCATCCCAAGCTCGACGCCATTGTGATTGTGCCGATGTACCCCCATACCTTGTCAGGCAGGCCGATCGTGGTCGATGGCAACAGTGAGCTGAAAATCGTCGTGTCCAAAGATATGCAGATTTACCCGCAAGTCTCCTGTGACGGGCAGAATCACTTCACCTGCGCGCCCGGTGACACCATCACCATCAGCAAGAAAGCGCAGAAACTGCGGCTGATTCATCCGCTGGACCACAACTACTATGAAGTCTGCCGGACCAAACTCGGCTGGGGCAGCAAGTTGGGTGGTGGAGGCGACTGATGCTCGATCCCGCGCGTAGCTACGACCTGATCGGTGACGTGCACGGTTGCGCTCTGACCCTTGAGCACTTGCTTGACCGGCTCGGTTACCACAAACAGGCAGGCGTCTGGCGGCATCCGTCGCGCATGGCGGTGTTCCTCGGCGACATCATCGACCGCGGCCCGCGGATTCGCGAGGCGCTGCACATCGTCCACGACATGGTCGAGGCCGGGCAGGCGCTGTGCATCATGGGCAACCATGAATTCAACGCCCTCGGCTGGAGCACGCCGGCGCCGCCGGGCAGTGGCCAGCAGTTCGTGCGTGAACACACGCCGCGCCACGCGCGCCTGCTCAAGGAAACCCTGGCCCAGTTCGAGGATCACCCCGCTGAATGGCATGACTTCCTGCAATGGTTTTATAAGCTGCCATTGTTCATCGATGCCGGGCGTTTCCGGGTGGTGCATGCCTGCTGGGATGCCGGCCTGATCGAGCCGTTGCGCGGGTTGTTTCCCGACGGCTGCATCGATGAACATTTCCTCCAGGCCTCCGCGGTACCGGGCAGTTTTGCCTGCACCGTGTTCGATCGCCTGTTGCGCGGCACCGACATGCGCTTGCCCGACGGGTTGACCATGACCAGTGGCGATGGCCTGACGCGCTCGTTTTTCCGCACCAAGTTCTGGGAAGACGACCCGCAAACCTACGGAGACATCGTGTTCCAGCCCGACGCCTTGCCTGAGCCGGTGGCCCGCACACCACTGTCGTCCAGCGAAAAAGACACCTTGCTGCGCTACGGCATCGATGAGCCGTTGTTGTTTGTCGGCCACTACTGGCGTAGCGGTAAACCGGCGCCGATCCGCCCGAACCTGGCGTGCCTGGATTACAGCGCAGTGCTCTACGGCAAACTGGTGGCTTATCGTCTGGATCAGGAAACCCGTCTCGACCCGCATAAATTTGTCTGGGTCGATGTCGAACGACCGGAGGTGCTGCAATGACGGCGGTGGCGGTATTGCGTCTGCCTCTGGCGGTGGATTTGAGCGGGTTCGTCCAACTGCTGCAGCGCATGCAAGTGCCCCATCGGGTCAGCGAAGAGGCGGGCGAGCAAGTGCTGTGGGTGCCGGCCAACATCAGCGAAGACGTGCGCTCATTGTACGAACGCTTCCCGGCAGGCGACCCCGATCAGCAATTGGATATCCCAACCGCGCAGGCGCAGCCGCGTCCAGGCTTCGCCGAGCAGTTGCGCAGCAGCAAGGCTACGGCGTTGGTGCTGCTGCTGAGCCTGATCGTCGCCATGGTGACGCTGCTGGGCGATAACCTCGAGACGATACGCTGGCTGACCTTCCTCGATTTCCGAGTGATCGGTGAGTACATCCATTTCACGCCACTGGCCGACAGCTTGGCGGCGGGGCAGTGGTGGCGTCTGGTGACGCCGATGCTGATCCACTTCGGCATCTTGCACCTGGCCATGAACGGCATGTGGTACTGGGAACTGGGGCGGCGTATCGAGTCGCGTCAGGGCAGCATCAACCTGATCGGCCTCACGCTGCTGTTCAGCCTGGTGTCCAACTTTGTCCAATTCCTTTTCAGCGGCCCGAGCCTGTTTGGCGGGTTGTCCGGGGTGCTGTACGGCCTGCTCGGGCATTGCTGGATCTTCCAGGTTCTGTCGCCGAGCCCGGCGTATCGCCTGCCCCGAGGGGTGTTGGTGATGATGCTGGTGTGGTTGCTGGTGTGCCTGTCCGGGTTGGTCTCGATGATCGGTTTCGGCCAGATTGCCAACGCGGCCCACGTCAGCGGGTTACTCATCGGATGCTTCACCGGTTTGTTGGGCGGTTTGTACAACCGCCGTAAACTGACTTCCAAATAAGTTATGTGAATTAAAGAGCGCGGAGCCCTTGATGTCCTCTTTTAACGAAATGATCAAAAACATCACCCCGGATATCTACCAGAGCCTGAAACTGGCGGTGGAAATCGGTAAATGGTCCGACGGCGGCAAACTCACTGCCGAGCAGCGCGAACTCTCGCTGCAAGCGATGATCGCCTGGGAAATCCAGAACCTGCCCGAAGAAGAGCGCACCGGCTACATGGGCCCGCAGGAATGCTCGTCGAAGTCGATCGAAGTGCCAAACATTCTGTTCAAATCGGATGCCATCCATTGATCGAGATTGGCCGCGGTGCAATCAGCAAAATGTCGGCGCGCCTTGACGGGCCGAACGTGCAGTACGCTTTTCGTCTGGGCGACGCCGAGGTACCGGTCAATCCGTTGATCGGCACCACGGTGCGCCTGGAATACCTGGGGGCGATCCACTGCACCCATTGCGGACGCAAGACCAAAACCAGTTTCAGCCAGGGTTACTGCTACCCGTGCATGACCAAACTGGCGCAGTGCGACCTCTGCATCATGAGCCCTGAGCGTTGCCACTACGACGCCGGCACGTGCCGCGATCCGGAGTGGGGCGAAAAATTCTGCATGACCGATCACGTGGTGTATCTGGCCAATTCGTCGGGAATCAAGGTCGGCATTACTCGCGCCACGCAACTGCCTACGCGTTGGCTCGATCAGGGCGCCAGCCAGGCCTTGCCGATCATGCGCGTCGCGACCCGTCAGCAGTCGGGCTTCGTCGAAGACCTGTTCCGCAGCCAGGTAGCCGACAAAACCAACTGGCGTGCTTTACTCAAGGGCGATGCGGTGTCGGTGGATCTGGCGCAGGTTCGAGATCAGCTGTTCGAGAGCTGCGCCGAAGGCCTGCAAACATTGCAGGAACGATTTGGCCTACAAGCAATCCAGACCATTACCGATGTCGAGCCGCTCGAGATCCGCTATCCGATCGAGCAATACCCGGTCAAGATTGTCAGCTTCAACCTGGACAAGAACCCGATTGCCGAAGGCACGCTGTTGGGGATCAAGGGGCAGTACCTGATTTTCGACACCGGCGTGATCAATATTCGTAAATACACGGCCTACCAGCTCGCCGTGCATCAGTAAGGATTCCAGTATGCGCACCGAACAACCGAAGATGATCTACCTGAAGGACTATCAGGCACCTGAGTACCTGATCGACGAGACGCACCTGACCTTCGAGTTGTTCGAGGACCACAGCCTGGTCCATGCGCAACTGGTGATGCGCCGCAATCCTGAACGTGGCCCGGGCCTGCCGCCGCTGGTGCTGGACGGCCAGCAACTCGAGCTGCTGTCGGTGACATTGGCCGATCGTGAGCTGAGCGCCGCCGACTATCAACTGACCGAGAACCATTTGACCCTGCAACCGACCGACACTAGCTTCACGGTCGACACCAGCGTCAAGATCCACCCGGAAACCAACACCGCCCTGGAAGGCCTGTACAAATCCGGCACCATGTTCTGCACCCAGTGTGAAGCCGAAGGTTTCCGCAAGATCACCTATTACCTCGACCGCCCGGACGTGATGAGCACGTTCACCACCACGGTGGTCGCCGAGCAGCACAGCTATCCGGTGCTGCTGTCCAACGGCAATCCGATTGCCTCAGGTCCGGGCGAAGACGGCCGGCACTGGGCGACCTGGGAAGACCCGTTCAAGAAACCGGCCTACCTGTTCGCGCTGGTAGCCGGTGACCTGTGGTGCGTCGAAGACACCTTCACCACCATGACCGAGCGCTCCGTGGCGCTGCGCATCTACGTCGAGCCGGAAAACATCGACAAGTGCCAGCACGCCATGAACAGCCTGAAAAAGTCCATGCGCTGGGACGAAGAGGTTTACGGTCGCGAGTACGACCTGGACATCTTTATGATCGTCGCGGTCAACGACTTCAACATGGGCGCCATGGAGAACAAGGGCCTCAACATCTTCAACTCCAGCGCCGTGCTGGCTCGCGCCGAAACCGCTACCGACGCCGCGCACCAGCGTGTGGAAGCGATCGTTGCCCACGAATACTTCCACAACTGGTCCGGCAACCGCGTGACCTGCCGCGACTGGTTCCAGCTGTCGCTGAAGGAAGGTTTCACCGTGTTCCGTGATTCGGAGTTCTCCGCCGACATGAATTCGGCCACGGTCAAGCGCATCCAGGACGTGGCGTACCTGCGCACCCACCAGTTCGCCGAAGACGCCGGCCCGATGGCACACGCCGTGCGCCCGGACAGCTTCATCGAGATTTCCAACTTCTATACCTTGACCGTGTACGAAAAGGGTTCGGAAGTGGTCGGCATGATCCACACCTTGCTTGGCGCTGAAGGCTTCCGCAAAGGCAGCGACCTGTACTTCGAGCGCCATGACGGCCAAGCCGTGACCTGCGACGACTTCATCAAGGCCATGGAAGACGCCAACGGCGTTGACCTGACTCAATTCAAACGCTGGTACAGCCAGGCCGGCACCCCACGTTTGGTGGTGAGCGAGTCCTACGACGCCGCGGCGAAAACCTACAGCCTGACCTTCCGCCAGAGCTGCCCGGAAACCCCGGACAAGGTGGAAAAACTGCCGTTCGTGATTCCAGTGGAACTGGGCCTGCTGGACAGCAAGGGCGGCGAAATTGCCCTGCGTCTTGCCGGTGAGGCCAATGCTCAAGGCACATCGCGGGTTATTTCGGTGACTGAAGCCGAGCAGACCTTCACCTTCATCGACATCGCTGAAAAGCCGCTGCCTTCATTGCTGCGCGGCTTCTCGGCGCCAGTGAAACTGAGCTTCCCGTACAACCGCGATCAGTTGATGTTCCTGATGCAGCACGACAGTGATGGTTTCAACCGCTGGGATGCCGGTCAGCAATTGTCGGTGCAGGTGCTGCAAGAGTTGATCGAACAGCAACAGAAGGGCGAAGCGCTGGTGCTGGATCAGCGTTTGGTTTCAGCGCTGCGTACCGTGCTGTCCGACGATACGCTGGATCAGGCGATGGTCGCCGAAATGCTCTCGCTGCCGGGTGAGGCGTACCTGACCGAGATCAGTGAAGTGGCTGACGTAGACGCCATTCACACGGCCCGCGAGTTTGCCCGTAAGCAATTGGCTGAAGGCTTGTTCGAGGCATTGTGGTTGCGTTATCAGGCCAATCGCGATCTCTCGAAGAAAACGCCGTATGTGGCCGAAGCCGAGCATTTCGCCCGCCGCGCCCTGCAAAACATTGCGCTGTCATACCTGATGCTCTGCGGCAAGCCGGAAGTGTTGGCGGCAAGCCTTGAACAATTCGACACCAGCGACAACATGACCGAGCGTCTGACGGCGTTGGCGGTGTTGGTCAATTCGCCGTTCGAAGAACAGAAAGCCACGGCGTTGGCGACCTTCGCCGAACACTTCAAGGACAATCCGCTGGTCATGGATCAGTGGTTCAGCGTTCAGGCCGGCAGCCCATTGCCGGGCGGTCTGGAGCGGGTCAAAGCCTTGATGCAGCATCCGGCGTTCACCATCAAGAACCCGAACAAGGTGCGGGCGCTGGTCGGCGCGTTTGCCGGGCAGAACCTGATCAACTTCCACGCGGCCGACGGTTCCGGGTATCGTTTCCTGGCGGATCTGGTGATCGAGCTGAACGGGTTTAACCCGCAGATCGCCTCTCGCCAACTGGCGCCGCTGACTCGCTGGCGCAAATACGACGATGCTCGTCAGGCATTGATGAAAGGCGAGCTGGAGCGGATTCGCGCTTCGGGGCAGCTGTCCAGTGATGTGTTTGAGGTGGTCAGCAAAAGCCTGGCCTGAGTTTGGCCTTGCTCCTGCAGGGTTCACTCAGCCCCCCGTAGGAGCGAGGCTTGCCCGCGAAGGCGTCCTGATGACCGACCTGTTTCTTGCAGATGTACACCGATCAAATTGTGGGAGCTGGCTTGCCTGCGATGGCGGCCTGATAGCCGACCGGGATTTTTGATGGTGTACATATCCGTTTCTGCGGTTGTGCCGGCTGGCGGTTTCGCTTTTACAGCGAGTCACTTTCGAAAAGCGCGAAAGTAACCAAAGCGCTCTTGCCCCTTTCGTTCGGTGCCTCGCCTCGGCTCGGCATGCCCTCGCTCCGGTCCTGCTCCGTGGGCCCGCCGCCATCGGCCATCCATGGCCGGGGGCGGCTAACCCGGCATCCATGCCGGGTTGCCCACTACGCAGAACCTCCGCTCGGCCTCTCGAGGGGGCGGTGCGTCAACATCAAAAGCAAGGCGGCCTGCCGGCCGGCCTGACTTCAAGCGCACGCATTTCCCTGTAGGAGCTGTCGAGCGAAGCGAGGCTGCGATCTTTTGATCTTGCTGTTGCTGTTGCTGTTGCTGTTGCTGTTGCTGTTGCCGTTGCTTTGGCTTTTGACCTGTTGCCCCTTTCCCAGAGGCCGAACGCAGGCGTTGCGCAGGGGGCACCGCGGCAAGGATGCCGCGGTAGCCGCCCCCGGCCATGGATGGCCGATGGCGGCGGGCCCCCGGAGCAATGCCGGAGTGAGGGCATGCCGAGCCTAAGCGAGGCACCGAATGGCGGGGCAAAAGCGCTTTGGTTACTTTCGCGCTTTTCGAAAGTGACTCGCTGTAAGAGCGAAACCATAAGCCGCCGTGACCGCAGCAATGGATATGCACACTAAACAAACAATCCCCCAATCACCCCATCTGATACCCAATCATTCACCCCCACCCCATACGCCTCAGGTTAACAAAACATAACGTGGCGTCGATTGTCAGACCTTTCCAAACCCCGATAGGATAAGCCAGCTTCCGAAGGGGCTCTGGATTGCGGGTTTCAGGACTATGCTTCCTGAATAGGTCAATCCCGATGAGCATCCCTTACGGCGCCCTGAAGGGTTGAACGACCTAACAATAATAATGTGAGGGAAGGTCTATGAGTGAGCCTGTCATGGGTGTGAGTATTGGCCGCCCGCCGGCGTTACGCAGGTTCGCGTTGCTGGCTACAGCGCTCTCGCTGTTGGGCTGTACCGTGCTGTCGGCGCCTGCGCTGGCCGCTGCCGCGTCGGCCACCGATGTGGTTTATTCCGTTGAATCCGCCAAGGCCAGCAAAGGCCTGATGCTCGATGTCGTACACGCGGGCAAACGCCTGGTGGCGGTCGGCGATCGCGGGCACATTCTGTATTCCGATGACCAGGGCGCGACCTGGACCCAGGCCAAAGTGCCGACCCGTCAACTGTTGACGGCGGTGTTTTTTGTCGATGACAAACACGGCTGGGCCGTTGGCCATGACGCGCAGATCCTCGCCAGCGAAGACGGCGGCATCACCTGGACCAAACAATTCGAAGACCTGACACGCGAATCGCCGCTGCTCGACGTCTGGTTCAAGGACGTTAACAGCGGCTTTGCCGTGGGCGCTTACGGTGCCTTGCTGGAAACCACCGATGGCGGTAAAAACTGGGAAAACGTCAGCGATCGCCTCGACAACGAAGACCAGTACCACCTCAACGCCATTGCCGCGGTCAAGGATTCCGGCATTTTCATTGTCGGCGAACAGGGCAGCATGTTCCGCTCCGCCGATGAAGGGCAGACCTGGGAAAGGCTGGAAGGCCCCTATGAAGGCTCGCTGTTCGGTGTGATCGGCACTGCGCAACCGGCGACGCTGCTGGCCTACGGCTTGCGCGGCAATCTTTACCGTTCCACCGATTTCGGCAGCACCTGGGAGCAGGTCGAGCTCAAGGCTACACGTGGCACACTGGAATTCGGCCTGTCTGGCGCCACGCTGCTCGATGACGGTTCCATCGTGATCGTCGGCAATGGCGGCAGCGTGATTCGCAGCACCGACGACGGCGAAACCTTTAGCGTGTTCAACCGTCCGGATCGCATTTCCGTCTCGGCGGTGACTGCGGCAGGCAACGGTAATCTGGTTCTGGCTGGACAGGGTGGCGTTCGCGTCACTTCGCCCACCGGCGCAGAGAATGGTAAAAACGGGTCGTCCAAATGAGCCGGGCAAATAATAAGAAGGCGGGTCTATGACATCCTTAAGCACTCCTCATCAGGATAAGGCGACGTTTCTTGAGCGCCTGATTTTCAACAACCGCCCGGCAGTCATCGTCATCTGCCTGCTGGTCAGTATTTTCCTGTTCTGGCAGGCGACGCTGATCCGGCCGTCCACCAGTTTCGAAAAAATGATCCCGCTCGAGCATCCGTTCATTGAAAAAATGATGGAGCACCGCAACGATCTGGCGAACCTGGGCAACACGGTGCGGATTTCCGTGGAAGCCACCGATGGCGACATCTTCTCCAAGGAATACATGGAGACCCTGCGTCAGATCAACGACGAGGTGTTCTACATTTCCGGCGTCGACCGTTCCGGCCTCAAGTCGTTGTGGAGCCCGAGCGTGCGCTGGACCGAGGTGACGGAGGAGGGCTTCGCCGGCGGTGAAGTGATTCCCCAGAGCTATAACGGCTCCCAGCAAAGCCTCGATCTGCTGCGCAACAACGTGCTCAAGTCCGGGCAAGTCGGGCGGCTGGTGGCCAACGACTTCAGGTCGAGCATCATCGACATCCCGCTGCTGGAGTCCTACCCGGACCCGCAGGACCAGGGCAAGTTGCTGGCGTTGGACTACCGCAAGTTCTCTCACGAACTCGAAGACAAGATCCGCAACAAGTTCGAAGCCCAAAACCCCAACGTGAAGATCCACATTGTCGGGTTCGCCAAGAAAGTCGGCGACCTGATCGATGGGCTGGTCATGGTGGTGATGTTCTTCGGCGTCGCCTTCGTCATTACCCTGATCCTGCTGTACTGGTTCACTCACTGCATGCGCAGCACCGTGGCGGTATTGAGCACGACGCTGGTGGCGGTGGTCTGGCAGCTGGGTTTGATGCACTTCTTCGGCTTCGGGCTTGATCCGTATTCGATGCTGGTGCCGTTTCTGATCTTCGCCATCGGGATTTCCCACGGCGTGCAGAAAATCAACGGTATCGCCTTGCAGTCCAGCGAGGCGGAGAACGCGCTGACCGCGGCACGCCGCACATTCCGTCAGCTGTTTCTGCCGGGGATGATCGCGATCCTTGCGGATGCGGTGGGCTTCATCACGCTGTTGATCATCGACATTGGCGTGATTCGTGAGCTGGCCATCGGCGCGTCCATCGGCGTGGCGGTGATCGTGTTCACCAACCTGATCCTGCTACCGGTGGCGATTTCCTACGTCGGTATCAGCAAACGCGCGGTCGAACGCAGCAAGAAAGACGCGCACCGCGAGCATCCTTTCTGGCGCCTGTTGTCGAACTTTGCCAGCCCCAAAGTCGCCCCGATTTCGATTGCCCTGGCGCTGATCGCTTTCGGTGGTGGCCTCTGGTACAGCCAGAACCTGAAAATCGGTGACCTCGACCAGGGCGCGCCGGAACTGCGTCCGGACTCGCGTTACAACAAGGACAACAGCTTCATCATCAATAACTACTCCACTAGTTCCGACGTATTGGTGGTGATGGTCAAGACCAAGTCCGAAGGCTGCTCGCGTTATGAGGCCATGGCGCCGATCGACGAGCTGATGTGGAAAATGCAGAACACCGAGGGCGTGCAGTCGGCGATCTCGCTGGTGACTGTGTCCAAGCAGATGATCAAGGGCATGAACGAGGGCAACCTGAAATGGGAAACCCTGTCGCGCAACCCGGACGTACTGAACAACTCCATCGCCCGTGCCGATGGCCTGTACAACAACAATTGCTCCCTGGCACCGGTGCTGGTGTTCCTCAACGACCACAAGGCCGAAACCCTGGACCGCGCGGTGCATGCGGTGCAGGACTTCGCCAAGGAGAACAACAAGGAAGGCCTGGAATTCATCCTCGCCGCCGGTAACGCCGGGATCGAGGCGGCCACCAACGAGGTGATCAAACGCTCCGAACTGACCATTCTGATTCTGGTGTACATCTGCGTCGCAACCATGTGCATGATCACCTTCCGCTCCTGGGCGGCGACCTTGTGCATCGTGCTGCCGCTGGTACTGACCTCGGTCCTCGGCAACGCATTGATGGCGTTCATGGGCATCGGCGTGAAAGTGGCGACTTTGCCGGTGGTGGCGCTCGGGGTGGGGATTGGCGTGGACTACGGGATCTACATCTACAGCCGTCTGGAAAGCTTCCTGCGTGCCGGCTTGCCGCTGCAAGAGGCGTACTACCAGACGCTGAAGTCCACGGGTAAAGCCGTGCTGTTCACCGGTCTGTGCCTGGCGATCGGCGTGTGCACCTGGATCTTCTCGGCCATCAAGTTCCAGGCCGACATGGGCCTGATGCTGACCTTCATGCTGCTCTGGAACATGTTCGGCGCGTTGTGGCTGCTGCCAGCGCTGGCACGATTCCTGATCAAGCCGGAAAAACTGGCAGGGCAGAAGGGCAACTCGCTGTTTGCTCACTGACCGGTCGCTGAAACAACAAAGCCGCAACCAAGGTTGCGGCTTTTTTATACCTCAAATTCACACCAGCCCCTGTGGGAGCGGGCTTGCCCGCGATGACGGCTTAACATTCAACATTTGTATCGACTGATCCGCCGCCATCGCGGGCAAGCCCGCTCCCACAGGGTTCAGTGGTGATTATGAGGGATCAGTACCCAACACCACATTCAGCGCGCTACGCGCATCATCCAGCTGCACCAGCGTCGCATGCCGCGCGCCCAGCGCATCACGATTCTCGATAGCCGTGAGGATCGCCTTGTGCCGTGGCAGCGCCAATTCATGCAGATTCGGTCGTTGGTTGGAGTGCTTCAAGGCTTCGGCAATTGCCACCGACAGCATGTTGCACAGGTTCGCCAGCAAGTCGTTATGCGTCGCGTCGGCGATGCGGCTGTGGAAATCCAGGTCCGGTTGCAACAAAGCTTCAGGCGTCGGCGCCGCTTCCATGCGTTGGTAGGCTTCACCGATGGAGGCGATGTCTTCATCCGTGGCGAACTGTGCGGCCAACGCGGCGGCGGCGGGTTCGATGATGCTGCGCACGCTGGTCAGCAGATCAAAGAATTGATTTTGCGGGCTGCTTTGCATCAGCCAGTGCAGCACGTCCGGGTCGAGCATGTGCCATTCCTTGCGCTGCTTGACCACCGTGCCCACCCGCGGACGGGAATACACCAGGCCCTTGGCGACCAACACGCGAGTGGCTTCGCGCAGCACCGGCCGGCTGACCGCGTATTCCTCGCACAACAGGGCTTCGGCGGGCAGTTTGTCGTCCGGTTTGAACCGTCCCGAAACGATCTGCATGCCCAGTTCCTGGACGATGCGCGAGTGCATGCTTTTGCGGTCGGAGGGTTTGCGGTAATCCATGGGGAACGGCGCGATCCTGTGCGATGGGGTGCCGCGCATGATAGCAGGCGCGGCGCGATCTTGAGGCACGTGCAAATCAAATGTGGGAGCGAGCTTGCTCGCGATGACGGAGTGTCAGTCAACATAGATGTTGAATGCTGAACCGCTATCGCGAGCAAGCTCGCTCCCACAGGAAACAGTGTGATTAGTGGGAGTGGCGCGGCACCTCGGATCCTCGGCATCCGACGAGGAAGTCGAAGTCGCAACCCTGATCCGCTTGCAGCACATGATCGATGTACAGCTGACGATAACCGCCCACGATCAATTGCTGTGGCGGCTGCAGATCCGCCATGCGCGCCGCCAGCTCCGCATCCGGAATGTCCAGATGCAAACGCCCGTTGGCGCAGTCGAGTTCGATCCAGTCGCCTTCCTTAACCGTCGCCAAAGGTCCGCCGGCCGCAGCTTCCGGCGCAACATGCAGAACAACAGTGCCATACGCCGTGCCGCTCATGCGGGCGTCGGAAATCCGCACCATGTCGGTCACGCCCTGGGCCAGCAGCTTGGCCGGTAATCCCATGTTGCCGACTTCGGCCATGCCCGGATAACCCTTCGGCCCGCAGTTTTTCATCACCAGAATCGAATGGGCATCCACGTCCAGTTCCGGATCGTTGATCCTTGCCTTGTACATGTCGAAGTTCTCGAACACCACTGCGCGCCCGCGATGTTGCATCAATTCGGCACTCGCGGCGGAGGGCTTGAGCACCGCACCGAGTGGCGCCAGATTGCCGCGCAACACACAGATACCGCCGTCGGCGCGGATCGGGTTGTCGAGGGTGCGGATCACTTCGTCCTGGCCGTAAATCGGCGCGTCCTTGGTGTTTTCGCCGATGGTTTTACCGTTGACGGTGAGGGCATTCGGGTTCGGAATCAGGTTGGCTTCGCCCAGGCGACGCAGCACCGCGGGCAAGCCGCCGGCGTAATAGAACTCTTCCATCAGGAAGCGCCCGGAGGGTTGCAGATCGACGATGGTCGGCATGCCGCGACCGATGCGGGTCCAGTCATCCAGGTCCAGCTCGACACCGACGCGCCCGGCGATGGCTTTCAAGTGGATCACCGCATTGGTCGAACCGCCGATGGCAGCGTTCACCCGGATGGCGTTTTCGAAGGCTTCCTTGGTCAGGATCTTCGACAGTTTCAAATCTTCACGCACCATCTCCACCGCGCGCATGCCAGACATGTGCGCCAACACATAACGGCGCGCATCGACCGCCGGAATCGCCGCGTTATGGGGCAGGGAAGTGCCGAGTGCTTCGGCCATGCAGGCCATGGTCGAGGCCGTGCCCATGGTGTTGCAGGTGCCGGCCGAGCGTGACATGCCGCCCTCGGCCGCGAGGAAATCGTCGAGGGTGATGGTGCCCGCCTTGACCTGTTCGCTGAGCTGCCAGACCACCGTGCCCGAGCCGATGTCCTGGCCCTTGTGCTTACCGTTGAGCATCGGCCCGCCGGTGACGACAATCGCCGGCACGTCGCAACTGGCCGCGCCCATCAGCAGCGCCGGGGTGGTTTTGTCGCAGCCGGTGAGCAGCACCACGCCATCGATCGGGTTGCCGCGAATCGCTTCTTCGACGTCCATGCTCGCCAGGTTTCGGGTGAGCATCGCGGTGGGGCGCAGGTTCGATTCGCCGTTGGAGAACACCGGGAATTCCACTGGAAAACCGCCGGCTTCGATCACTCCGCGTTTGACGTGCTCGGCGATCTGCCGGAAATGCGCGTTGCACGGGGTCAGTTCCGACCAGGTATTGCAGATGCCGATGATCGGCTTGCCGTGGAACTGATGGTCGGCGATGCCCTGATTCTTCATCCAGCTGCGGTACATGAAGCCGTTCTTGTCGGCGGTGCCAAACCATTGGGCGGAGCGCAGGGTGGGTTTCTTATCGGACATAATCGGTTCTCTTATTGTATGACTATATTGTTCGAGCTATGACGTAACATAAGCGACATTTCGGCCATTTGGAAGTGTTGTTGGTTAAATAGTATTACTATATAGTCGTTTTCAGCGGAGGGATGGCCCTGGCGGTTTTCTGCGAGAGGCGTCCCCCGAGGTTCTATAACAACAACAATCGGAGACCGAACTCATGAGCCAGGAACTGCGGCTTATTCGTCGCATCACGCTGAAACTGATTCCCTTCCTGATCCTGCTGTACCTGATCGCCTATGTGGATCGCTCCGCGGTAGGTTTCGCCAAGCTGCACATGGGCGCCGACATCGGCCTGGGTGACGCGGCTTATGGCCTGGGTGCCGGGCTGTTTTTCATTGGCTATTTCCTGCTGGAAATCCCCAGCAACCTGATGCTCGACCGCTTCGGTGCCCGGCGCTGGTTCGCGCGGATCATGGTCACCTGGGGTGCCATCACCATCGGCATGGCGTTCGTCCAGGGACCGAACAGCTTCTATGTGATGCGCTTTCTGCTCGGCGCGGCCGAAGCCGGGTTCTTCCCGGGCGTCCTGTACTACATCACCCAATGGTTTCCGGTCCGCCATCGCGGCAAGATCCTCGGGTTGTTCATCCTTTCCCAACCCATCGCGATGATGATCACCGGCCCGGTGTCCGGCGGCTTGCTGGGCATGGATGGCATTCTTGGGCTGCACGGTTGGCAGTGGCTGTTCATCGTCATCGGTATGCCGGCGATCCTGCTGACCTGGCCAGTGCTGCGTTACCTGCCGGATGGCCCGCAGCAGGTGAAATGGCTGGATCAGGCAGAGAAAGACTGGCTGACCGGCGAGCTGAAAAAGGACCTGGAAGAATACGGCCAGACCCGCCACGGCAATCCGCTGCATGCGCTGAAGGACAAACGCGTGTTGCTGCTGGCGCTGTTCTATCTGCCGGTGACCCTGAGCATCTACGGTCTCGGTTTGTGGTTGCCGACGTTGATCAAGCAGTTCGGTGGCACTGACTTGGTGACGGGTTTCGTGTCATCGGTGCCGTACATCTTCGGGATCATCGGTTTGCTGATCATCCCGCGCAGTTCCGATCGCTTGAATGATCGCTACGGTCATTTGGCGGTGCTGTATGTGTTGGGCGCCATCGGTCTATTCCTCAGCGCCTGGCTGACCATGCCGGTGCTGCAATTGGCGGCGCTTTGCCTGGTGGCGTTCGCGCTGTTTTCCTGCACCGCGGTGTTCTGGACCTTGCCGGGTCGCTTCTTCGCCGGCGCCAGTGCAGCGGCGGGGATCGCGTTGATCAACTCGGTGGGCAACCTCGGCGGTTACATCGGTCCGTTCGTGATCGGCGCGTTGAAGGAATACACCGGCAATCTGGCGTCGGGGTTGTACTTCTTATCTTGCGTGATGGTGTTCGGCCTGGTGCTGACGGGCGTGGTTTATCGGCTGCTGGAGCGTAAGCATGTGCTGCCGGCCGACCAGTTCGCCGCTAGTGCTCGGGGGGCGACCCGCACCTGAGACATTACACAAATTCCCTGTGGGAGCGAGCTTGCTCGCGATGGCGGAGTGTCAGTCCCTATCAATGTTGAATGTTAGGCCGCTATCGCGAGCAAGCTCGCTCCCACAGAGGGCTGCGTTGGATTTGAGATTTGTTTACAGGAGAAAATCATGCGTTTAGTTCAGTTCGAATTGAGTAACGGCGAGCGTCGTGTCGGCGTGGTCGAGGACGGCCTGGTGCGCGAAGTGCAGGATGCGCGCTCGGTGCGGGATCTGGCGCTGGCGGCGATCGAGGCGGGGGTCAATCTTGAGCAACAGGTTCAAACCTTGGGGTTGGGCATCAATCACGACTATTCAGCGCTGCTGGCCAATCTGCAAATCCTGCCGCCGCTGGATCACCCGGACCCGGCGCACATGCTGGTCAGCGGCACCGGCCTGACCCATTTGGGCAGCGCTTCGGCGCGGGACAAAATGCATCAGCAGGTCGGCGACGAAATCGCCATGACCGACACCATGCGCATCTTCAAGTGGGGCGTGGAGGGCGGTAAACCCGCGACCGGCCAGGCCGGCGTGCAACCAGAATGGTTCTACAAAGGCGATGGCAGCATCGTCGTGCGACCGGGCAAACCGTTCCCGCTGCCGCCGTTTGCCGAAGATGCCGGGGAGGAGCCTGAACTCAGCGGGCTCTATGTGATCGGCCACGACGGCAAACCGTATCGCCTCGGTTTCGCCGTGGGCAATGAGTTCTCCGATCATGTGATGGAGCGCAAGAATTACCTCTACCTGGCGCATTCGAAGTTGCGCAGTTGCAGCTATGGTCCGGAGCTTCGGGTCGGCGAATTGCCGCAGCATCTGGCAGGCACCAGTCGCATCCTGCGCGATGGTGAGGTGCTGTGGCAGAACGAGTTCCTCAGTGGCGAAGCGAACATGTGCCACAGCCTGGAAAACCTCGAGTATCACCATTTCAAATACAGCCAGTTCCTGCGCCCCGGCGACGTGCACATTCACTTCTTCGGCACCGCGACCCTGTCTTTCGCTGACGGCATCCGCACCCGACCGGGTGATGTGTTCGAGATCAGTCAGGCCGAGTTCGGTGCGCCCTTGATCAACGGTATTGAGCCCGTTGAAGCGGCGTTCCAACCCGGCACCGTCGGCACACTTTAAGGAGACATCCATGACCCGAATTTTTGGCCACAACTACATCGGCGGTCAGCGCAGCGCTACCGGCTCCGTCAAACTCCAGAGCATCGACGCCAGCACCGGCGAGGCTTTGCCTCACGATTTCTATCAAGCCACTCCTGAAGAGGTCGACGCCGCCGCGAAGGCTGCCGCCGCTGCTTACCCGGCCTATCGCAGCCTGAGCGCCGAACGGCGTGCGCAATTTCTCGATGCGATTGCCGATGAACTGGACGCTTTGGGCGATGATTTTGTCGCCGTAGTCTGCCGCGAAACCGCATTGCCGGCCGGCCGCATTCAAGGCGAGCGTGGTCGCACCAGCGGTCAGATGCGTTTGTTCGCCAAGGTCCTGCGGCGTGGTGATTTCTATGGCGCGCGGATTGATCGCGCGCTGCCAGAACGTACGCCATTGCCGCGTCCGGACCTGCGTCAGTACCGCATCGGTCTCGGGCCGGTTGCCGTGTTTGGCGCGAGTAACTTTCCATTGGCATTTTCCACGGCGGGCGGCGACACCGCTTCGGCATTGGCCGCCGGCTGCCCGGTAGTGTTCAAGGCGCACAGTGGCCACATGGCAACCGCTGAGTGGGTGGCTGACGCCGTGATCCGCGCGGCCGAGAAAACGTCGATGCCGGCCGGTGTGTTCAACATGATCTACGGCGGCGGGGTGGGTGAAGCGCTGGTCAAGCATCCGGCGATTCGGGCGGTCGGTTTTACTGGCTCACTGAAGGGTGGTCGTGCACTGTGCGACATGGCCGCGGCACGGGCGCAGCCGATTCCGGTATTTGCCGAGATGTCGAGCATTAACCCGGTGATCGTGTTGCCGCAGGCGCTGGAAGCTCGGGCTGAAAGTATCGCCCGTGATCTCACAGCTTCGGTGGTCCAGGGGTGTGGTCAGTTCTGCACCAATCCGGGGTTGGTGATCGGCATTCGTTCGCCGCAGTTCAGCGCGTTCGTGCAGCAGGTGGCGGGGCTGATTGGCGATCAACCGGCGCAAACCATGCTCAACGCCGGTACGTTGAGTAGCTACGGCAAAGGCCTGCAGAAGCTTCTCGCGCATCCGCAGATCGAGCATCTGGCGGGCAGTCCGCAACAAGGCAATCAGGCGCAACCGCAACTGTTCAAGGCCGATGTCAGCCTGTTGCTCGATGGCGATGAAGTGCTGCAAGAGGAAGTGTTCGGCCCGACCGCGGTGTTCGTCGAAGTGGCGGATCAGGTGCAACTCAATGCCGCGTTGCACGGCCTGCATGGGCAGTTGACGGCAACGATCATCGGTGAGCCGGCAGACTTCGAGCAGTTCGGTGAGCTGACGGCATTGCTGGAACAGAAGGTCGGGCGGATCCTGCTCAACGGCTATCCGACTGGCGTGGAAGTCTGTGACGCGATGGTTCATGGCGGGCCGTATCCGGCGACTTCCGATGCGCGCGGCACGTCGGTGGGCACCTTGGCCATCGACCGTTTCCTGCGCCCGGTGTGCTTCCAGAACTACCCCGACAGCCTGCTGCCGGAAGCGCTGAAAAATGGCAATCCGCTGCGCATCCAGCGCCTGGTCGATGGCAAGCCATCGCGCGAAGCGCTCTAACGGCCGATCACCATCCCTGTGGGAGCGGGCTTGCCCGCGATAGCGATCTGACAATCACCAAATTGTTGGATGTACTGCCGCCATCGCGGGCAAGCCCGCTCCCACAGGGTCGAGTGGAACGATCATTGCGGTGTGATGAGCTATCATTGCCACTTTCCCATTCAAAGATTGACTGCCATGACTGCCGTAACCAACACCTTGATCGAAGCCCTTGAGCACTGCGACATGCTGGAAATCGACGGGCTGCACGCCTTCGACTTCTCTCTCGATGAAGACGATAACCTGCACATCGAATGCATGGACGGTCGGGCGCTCAAGCGCTGGGAGTTCAGCGTGGCGCAGATCGCGGCGGCGACTTTTGATCCCGACTTGAAGAGCTGGATCATCACCGGCGATTCCGGCGAGCACCGGTTGGTGCCTATGGAAGCGTTCGGCGGCGCTGACGACGAGGACGAAACGAATGAGGATGCGTAACCTCTGGCCGCTGTTGATGGCCGGCAGCGTCGGCGCAATGGGCGTGCAAGCGGCCCCGGCCGACAGTTACGAATTGCTGGTGGGCTCGTACACCGCGGGCCAGAGCCAGGGGATTTATCGTCTGAGTTTCGACAGCCGCACGGGGCAGATCGACGCCAAACCCCTGCAAGTGGTGAAGAGCGCCAACCCATCCTGGCTGGCCGTGTCCAAGGATCAACAGCGCCTGTTCGCGGTCAACGAAAACGGCCCCGGTCAGGCCGATCCGGTAGGGCGTGTCAGCAGTTATGCGATTGATCCCAAGACCCATGAGTTGAGCCTGATCAGTCAGGCGCAAACCCTGGGCAACGAACCGACGCACTCGAGCGTCAGCGGCGACGCCAGTCACGTGTTTGTCAGCAACTACTCGGTGGCTGAAGACCCGGGCGGCACCATGGCGGTGTTACCAGTGGGCACCGATGGCACGCTCAAACCGGTGGTGCAGATGAGCAGTCATCCGTCCAGCCGGGTCAACCCTGAGCGGCAGAAGTCGGCGCACGTGCATTCGGTGGTTTCATCGCCGGATGGTCAATACGTGTTTTCCAACGATTTGGGGGCGGACAAGATTTTCGTCTATCGCTTCGACCCCAAGGCCAATCCGGAACTGCCGCTGACCGCCGCTAAACCCGCGTTCGTCCAGTTGCCACCCGGCAGCGGACCGCGACACTTGCTGTTCAGCGCCGACGGCAAACACGCCTGGCTGACCATGGAAATGAGCGCGCAAGTCGCAGTGTTCGATTACCGAGACGGCAAGCTTGAGGAAACGCAGTTGGTCGATCTTGCGGCGGGTCTGCCCACCTCGGGCAAGGCCGCGGCTGCGCTTCATGCCTCGGCCGATGGCAAGTTTCTATACGTCAGCAACCGTGGCACCACCAATCAGTTGCTGGTGTTCGCCATCGACCCGGCGACCGGCCACCTCAAAGAGCTTCAGCGCCGCTCTGTGGACGGTGATCACCCCCGCGAGTTCAGCCTCGATCCGAGTGGCAAGTTTGTGCTGATTGCCAACCAGAAGAGCAACCAGATTGTCGTCGTCGAGCGCGATGCCAAGACCGGTCTGTTGGGTAAAACCGTGCAGAAACTGCCAATGGATGCCCCGAGCGATCTCAAGTTCCTGGTGCGTCAATAGAGCGCAGGCCCCGATTGATGGGGCCTGCAACTTTCTATTAATGAGAGTGATATCGGCTAATGCTACAAAGCATTTCAAGGCGCCGACCCTCGGGAGTTAAGTTTGCTTCACGGCCCCACCGGTCAAGCAAGCCAACTGAATCGAGGATTCCCGCCATGAACTTCAATCTCTTCTCCGTCATCGCCGCTTCCGCTATCTCCGCCACCGTTGCTCTGCCCGCAAACGCCAACGTTGAAATCAGCGACAAAAAATCCCACACCCAAAGCTACACCCCGAAATACCTGCAACAGAGCGCCAACTTCTACGCCGCGCTGGATCACAAAACCCAACACTGAAACTTCCGCGCTGCTGGCTCTCGAGTAGGAGCTGCCGCAGGCTGCGATCTTTTGACTTTTAAAATCAAAAGATCGCAGCCTGCGGCAGCTCCTACAGGGAGACATAAAATTAACATCAATCTCGCGCTTGATATCACATCGCCATGAGTTTAAATTTGACGCTGATTTTTTGACTCCTTCTCTAAAAGGATCGACAGCATGGCGATGCGTCTGGCAGTAGTTCTCCTGTTTCTCTATTCCACCCCGATTCTGTCGGCCGCCGAGCCCGTTCCCAACGAGCCGGAGGCGGCCCGCGAGCGCTTGATGAGCTTTATCGAGGACTGAAACACGCTGGGTTCACGATCAATAAAACTGATAGCGACTATGCATAAAGGTCGCTAGTGATCCTCTGTTTTTTGATCGATTCTGTGGGCACTGAAACATGCCCACGGAGAACCCCATGGCCAGCGCAATCATTATTTCTGCCAAACACGGCGCCTATCTGGCCATCGGTCTTTACGTGGCCATGGTGTTGGTCGTCAGCCTTTCGGCTCAATCGCAACATAGTCTTCAAGCACCGATTCAGGTCGCTTATCCCGCCATTCAATTTGAACACCGCGCGCAAAGCGTAACGGTCGATCACGCCGACGTGGCGGGAGTGGTGGGGGCATGAAAGGACGCAAACTCTGGGTCATCGCCTTCCTGGCGTTCATGACCAATGGCGCTTCTTTGTTGGGGCTCGGGCAGGGCTCGGCGGGGTCGGTGGCGCGGGCCATCGAATGCAATCACAACATCGCTCACAACATTCAGACGGCCAAGGCCTTGGGGTTGCTGGTGGGCAATCCGCCGTTCAAGTCCGATAGCGAATTCTTCGGGCCATTCCAAGTGGATTGCTCAGCGTTGGGGATGTGCTCAGTATTGGCATGAGTCCCCACCCCCCCCTGTAGGAGCGAGGCTTGCCCGCGAAGAACGATGACGCGGTCTACTTGAACACCGCAGTGGATTCTTCGCGGGCAAGCCTCGCTCCTACAAGGGGCGCGGTTATTTCTTCATTATTGATGTGAACAGGTCTGACTCGATGAAGCGCTGCAACCACGCTTGCAATCGCACATAAGGCGTCTGCGCGAACCACTCGCGATCCACGTGGGCGAATTGCCGCACGAACGGCATCACGGCGACATCCGCCAGGCTCGGGTGCCCGGCCAGCAAGTAGTCGCGTCCCTCCAGCAACTCATCCAGCCTGCGCAAAAACACCTCGCCCTCGGCGCGATAAAACTCCATTGGTTGCTCGGGATAACGCTCGGCGTACTTGTAGCGATTCAGGTGCACCTTGAACACTTGATCGTTCTCTTCGATCAACGCGGCGCTGTGTTCCTGTCCTTGCGGGTCATCCTTGAGCAACCAGTCCTGCGGATCGTTCTGCGCCAATGCCCAGCGCATGATTTCCAGGCTTTCATCGATCACCTGCCCATCCACACTCAGCACCGGCACCGTGCCTTTGCTCGACAGTGCGAGCATTTCGGCGGGTTTGGCCTTGAGGCTGACCTCGACGATATTCACCTCAACCCCTGAATACCGCAGTGCCATGCGTGCGCGCATGGCGTAGGGGCAGCGGCGGAACGAATACAGCGTATTCATTTCACCTCCAGCGTACTCAGGCCGTTGCCTTGGCGCTGGACCTGAATCTGCACCGGAATCCGTTCATGCATTTCCTGCACGTGGGAAATCACCGCGACCTTGCGGCCCTGCGCTTGTAAACCGTCGAGGGCGTCCATGGCCAGTTGCAGGGATTCCGGATCGAGGCTGCCGAAGCCTTCGTCGATGAATAGCGATTCGATTTTTAGCGTGCTCGAAGCCATCGACGCCAAACCGAGCGCCAGGGCCAGCGACACCAGGAACGTCTCGCCGCCGGACAGCGAATGCACCGAGCGCAGTTCATCGCCCATCTCGGTGTCCATCACCAATAACCCGAGCATGCTGCCGCCACGCTTCAGGCGATAGCGCCGCACCAGTTGCCGCAACTGGACGTTGGCGTGATGCACCAGCAGGTCGAGGTTGTAGGCCTGGGCGATCTTGCGGAAGGTGTCGCCGGTGGCCGAACCGATCAGCGCATTCAAGCGTGCCCAGCGCTGGTATTCGGTATAGGCATCGGCGATCTGCTGCGCCAGCGCCTGATTGGCGTTTTGTCGACGCTGATCCTCGGCCTGTTCAGCGCGCAATTCAGCGCAACGATGCTCGCTGGCGGCGAACAGGTTTTGCAGCTCGGCGAGCGTCGTGGCCAGTTGTTCGGCATCGAGATTGCCGTTGTGCTGCGCCTGATGATCGAGCAAGCGTTGATCGCGCTCCTGCAACAGCACCTTGGCTTGCTCGATGGCTTTTTCGCTCTGCTGCAATCGTTGACGCAGTTCGCTGACCTGTTGGTCGTCGACGCCCAACAAATCTTCAAGTCCGCCGTCGTCCAGCTCTGGATGTTGCGCGCGCCAGTCGGCGATCTTGCCGCTCAACTCGTGATCTTCGGTTTCCAGCGCTTGCGAACGTTCCTGCTGCGCCTTGAGTTCGGCGGCCAATTGCACCAACCGTGTGCGCACGGTTTGCAATTCCTGATTGGCCGTCGCTTCGGCACTACGCGCCTGATCGACGGCCTGATCCAGTTGCTGCTGCCACTCATCGGCGCTGGCATGTTCACCCAGCAGTTGCGTCAGTTTTTCCTGGCAAGCCTGTTGCTGCCCGGCCAGCGCCGTGAACTGCTGCTGCGCAGCTTCCTGTTGCTGAATGCGGGTCTGCTGACGGTCCTGTTCTTTCTCCAGCGTTTGCTGGCGCTGTTGCTGTTCGCCGAGTTCATCGCGCTGCTGGTCAAGTTGTTGCAGACGCTGGGCGATCTGCTGATCGAGTTGCATGAAGGTCGCGGCGGGTTCGTTGCGCAGGGCCTCGAGCGTGTCGGCCGGCAGCAGGTTGCTGAAAGCGGTCAGTTCTTCGTCCAGACGTTGGCGATCGCTGCTCAATTCGCGTTGCTGGTTGATCAGGTGTTGTGTTGCTTGCTGACTCGCCGCTTCCGCGCTGCGCAGTTGTTGCGCAAGACGCGCGGCATCCTGTTGCAGGGTGAGCAGGGCGGTTTGCCGTTGTTCGTCCTGCGTGATGCTCTGGTTCAACTGGCCGCTTTGTTGCGTTAGCCAGGCATCGCGTTTGCTGGCGTCCTGGGCCAACAGTTGCGCGGACAGTGGGTGCGCTTCCAGGCTTGGCGCCAAGCCTTGTTGCTGAGTCGCGAGCTGTTCTTGCTGTTGCAGCAATTCCTTTTGCTGAGCGATCAAACCGCCGACTTCGGCGCGCAGATCGGTGAGTTTTTCTTTGAGCAGGTCGACGGCTTTCTGAGCGTTGGCCTGTTCGCTTTCATCGTGTCGACCGAGGCTTTGCAGCAACGCTTCGGGCTGATGATAAGGATGGTCCGGGCTGCCACAAACCGGGCACGGCTGATCGTCCTGCAACTGCGCACGCAGTTCTTCGACACTGGCACTGCGCGCCAGACGCTGACGCTCCAGCAGTTCGCGGGTGACGGTCAGGGTCTGTTCGGCGACGGTCAGTTCTGCCTTGGTCTTCACGCCGTCCTGGGTCAGACGATCGCGATCTTGCTGCGCGGCAAGTTGCCGCTGCTGCAGCTCGGCGCCGCGCTTGTCCAGTTCCTGCTGGCTGGCCCACAGACGTGTCAGCTCTTCAAAGGCCCGCAGTTGCTTGCGGTTGTCTTGCAGCAGGCTGCCGAGGATCTGAATCTGCTCGGCCACCGCTTCGGGCTCGGCGCCGGCTTCTTTGTACAACACCTCCAGGCTCTGGCGCTGGGTGGCCAATTCCCCGGCGGCGCGGGCGGCGCTTTGCTCCAGCGCGGCCAGTTCGGCTTGGCCCTTGTTCAGACGATTACCGATCAGCATCAGTTGTTGCAGGCGATCGCGGTAGGCGTTCCATGCGTCGCTCAACGGCGCCAGATGAGTGCTTTGCTCCAGTTCACCGGCAATCCGCTGCAACCGCTCGGCAACCTGTTTCTGTTGGTCGAGCAAGCCCTGAATCGTGCCCTGACCCTGAGTGCAGGCCAGTTCCGCCTGCTGCTTGAGGTCGGCACTGAGGCTGGCGTCCTTGACCAGACGGGCGAGGGTGCTTTGCTCTTCGAAGGCCTGACGCAGCAGTGGCGCGCTGGAGGCATGTTGGCTTTGCGCTTGGGTCAGCGCCGTTTGGGCGGCGCTCAGGCTCTGCTCGAGTTGAGTCTGTCGCGCGGTCAGTTCGCTTTGCTGTTGCGTGTGCTGCTGAATCTGCGCCGCCAGCGGCGTGAGCTGGGCGGTGAGTTCGGTCTTGCGCGCGAACTGATGCCGTTGCGGGGCCAGTTGCTCCAGGCGGGTCAGCTTCAAGCGCTCGCCGGCCAGGCTGTTCCAGTGTTGCTGGGCGGAGTGCAGTTGTTCGGTGGCGCTCTGTTGCGCGTCCTGCATCTGGCGCAGGTCCTTGAGCCAGGTGTGTTGCAACTCCAACTGTTTGAGCTGCGCTTGTTGGGTCTTGAGTTGCTGTTGAGCGTCGTTGAAGCGCTCATCCAGTTCCGCCCGGGCTTCCGGCGACAGCGGCGTAACCCCGGTGGCCTGATCCTGCAGCAGCTTATGGGCTTCGCGAGCTTCTTTGGTCTTGTCGAAAGCGCGGCGACCGAGACGGGTGTAGAGCGCGGTGTCGGTGAGCTTTTCCAGCAGTTCGCTGCGGTCGTTGTCGTCAGCCTTGAGGAAGGCGCTGAACTCGCTCTGAGCCAGCATGACGGCGCGGGTGAACTGTTCGAAGTTCAGGCCCAGCGCGGCTTCGAGCTGCGCTTTGTATTCGCCTTTCTGGCTGGCCAGCAGTTGATCCTGATCGATGTCGCGCAGGCTCTGGCGACTGGCTTGCAGCTTGCCGCCAGCCTTTTCCCTGGCGCGATTGGCCTCCCAGCGAGCGCGATAGCGGCGACCGTCGATGCCGACGAAATCCACTTCCGCATAGCCTTCGCCGGTGCCACGACGCAGCAGGGTGCGCGGGTCGCCGGTGCCGATTTCGCCATCGGCATCCGGGACCTTGGCGTCGCGGCCGGTGTTGTTCAGGCGCGGCACGGCGCCAAACAGCGCCAGGCACAGGGCGTCGAGCAGCGTGCTTTTGCCAGCGCCGGTCGGCCCGGTAATCGCGAACAGGCCGGCACTGGCCAAGGGTTCGGCGGTGAAGTCGATTTCAAACGGCCCGGCCAGGGAGGCGAGGTTTTTCAGGCGGATCGCGAGGATCTTCATGGCTGTTCGCTCTCCATCTGCACGTCTTGCAACAGCTCGGCGAAGTCCTTGAGCGTTTGCTCGTCGACCTCGCTGCCGTAGTTGTCCTGCCAGGCGCGGCTGAACAGTTCCTGGGGCGAAAGCTGATCCAGTTCGATCAAGGTTGTGCCGTCATCGACGCCGTCGCGGCTGCCATTGCCGGCGTATTCGGCGGCAATTCGCACCAGCCGCACAGCCTTGCCTTGCAGCGCCGTTTCCACTTGATGGCGCAGGTCCGGTTGCGGTTCGTCGAGACGGACCCGCACTTCCAGCCACGGCTGACGCTGGATATCGGCGAGCAGGTCGATGTTGGGCAGGTCGGCCAGTTGCAGCAGGATTTCCGCCAACGGCGCGGAGCCGAGGCGTTGCAGATGGACGGAACGCGGAATCAAGCGCGGTTCGACGCTGACCAATGTTTCTCCATCGAGCTGAATGTCGAGGATCTGATGCTGGTAATTGATCTCGGAGAACGACAACGGAATCGGCGAGCCGCAGTAGCGGATGCGCTCTTCACCGTTGACCTTCTGCGGCTTGTGCAAATGCCCAAGGGCGACATAGCTGATGCTCGGCCCGAACAGACTGGCGGGCAGGGCTTCGGCGTTGCCGATGATCAGACTGCGTTCGGAATCTTCCGAAACCGAACCGCCGGCCATGTGCGCATGGCTGATGGCGATCAGCGCCTGGCCCGGCTTGCGCTTGGTGTTCGCGGCTTCAATCAGCCATTCATGAACCTGGCCGATGCCGCGCAAATAGTTATCGCCCAAATGCGCGCCAGTCACTTCGGCGGGGCGCAGGAACGGCAGCGCCAGGCACCAGGCGCCGATTTCGCCGCTGGCATCAGGCAGCGGCAACAACAGGCGTTCGGCATCCAGTTGACCGTCATCGAGCCACAGCACGCGACCGAGGGCGTGGGTGCGCAAACGCCGCATCAACGGCGCGGGCAGTTCGATTCGCGAGCCGGAGTCGTGGTTGCCGGCGATCATCACGATGGTCAGCAACGGCTGCTGTTCGTGGGCGCCGACGATGAAATCGTAGAGGCGTTCCTGGGCTTTGACCGGCGGGTTGACCGTGTCAAAGATATCGCCGGCGATCAGCAGCACCTCAGGCTGGTCCAGCTTCAGCTGGCGCAGCAGCCAGTCAAGAAAGCAGGCGTGCTCGAAATCGCGCTCCTGGCCATGCAGGTTCTGCCCAAGGTGCCAGTCGGAGGTGTGAAACAGACGCAAGGCGTACTCCGTAGGAAATAAGGTAATGGTCGCGAGGAAAATGACAGCGACTAAAGGGAGGAGAGTTTACTGGCAAATGTGCAAAGGAACACGGGTTTGGGGGATGTTCAGAGGAACACGAGTCTCTGTAGGAGCGAGGCTTGCCCGCGAAGAACGATGACTCGATGCATTTGTCAGACCGCGTCATCGTTCTTCGCGGGCAAGCCTCGCTCCTACAGGGGGATTGGTGTGTCTTTTGGTTCTATTTCGGATAAAGCGGCGGCAACCCGGTATCGCCAACCAGATCCTGAACCCCTTCGGCCGTCGGGATCGCACGAATCGCGCGCCAGAGATCCTCGCCCTGCCAGTACTGGCCGGTTTCGCTGTACAGCGCGCCGTTCAGGCCGTCCAGCGCATCGGACAGCGGCACGAAGCGCGCCGCCATGTCGGCCAGGGTTTCCGGTTGTTGTCGGGCCCAGGCGTCGAGGGCCTGACGGGTGGCGTGGGAGTCGTTGGCCTGGCAGGCGCGTTTGAGGTCGTCGAGCAAGGTGCGTGGGCTTGGGCCGGTTTGGGCGGCACGCAGGATCGCCGGTTGCGAGCGGGCGCGCCACCAGAGGCCGAAGCCCAGCAGGGTGGTGCAGGCCAGAATCATGCTGCTGAGTTTCCACCACCAGAGGGCTTCGCTGTTGGCGTCGGACATTGTCTGCGGGCTGCCCGCCGGGGCATCGACGATCAGGCTCGGATTGCTCGCCACGTGCAGCGTGCGGGCCGGCAGACTGCTGTGTTCCAGGTGATCCTCGAAGGTGTTCCACCAGACCACTTCGACGCTCGGCAAATCAATGTTGCCAGTGCGGGTTGGTACCAGGGCTTCACGGTCCTCACGACTGCCGATCAAGCCGCGTTCGCTGCTTTGGTTGCCGAGCACCGGTTGGTCGGGGTAGCGCCGCAGGCCGTTGATCTCGGTGGCGGGCAACGGTGGCAATTGCGAACTGGCAAGGCCTTCGGCGTTCAAGGTCAGACTGCGGGTCAGTGAGTCACCGACCTGCGCGTGATCCGGTTCCGGGCTCCAGCTTTCGCTTAGGCTCAGGCTGCGGGCCGGCAGCCAGGGCACATCGGCCGGATAGGTGCCGGGTTTGGCCTTGACCGTCAGCGGGATCTCGGCGGATTTGACGCGCATTTGCTTGCCCGGTTTTGGCCCTTGGGGTGTTGCGTCCTGGGACGGCCGGGTATCGACCGGCGTGGCACTGAACATCTGCGCCGGAATGGTCAATTCGCCGCTGTGCTGTGGGTAGATTGCGTAGCGCATTTCGATCACGCCATGACGTAATCCGTTGATGACTTTTTCGTAGGTGCGCGAGTCGCCCAGCTGTTCGATGCGCGCATCGGGTATCTGCAACGGGGTCAGGCTGCTGTCGTCGTACAGCGACACCGAATGATAGATGCGCAAGGTCAGAATCGCCTGAGCCTGCACATAGACGCTGTTCTGGTCGAGACTGGCCTCGATGAACACCGGCGCCAGTGTATTGCTGCTGTCCTGGGGTTCGCTTTCGATCACCTGCACGGTAATCGGCTGGCTCTGGACGTCGCCCAGTTGCAGCGATGGAATCACCACGCTGCCGTTTTGCCGGGGCAGCAGGGTGATGATCCAGCGGGTGGTCGCCTGAGTGTTGCCGTTGAGGGTGTTCAGTTGGTTGACCTGGCGGGTGCCGCGCACTTCGAACAGCGGCTCCAGCGGGGTCAGGTCGGGTTTGCCGAACTGGGTCACGTCGCTGGTCTCCAGGGTCAGTTCGACCGTCTCGCCGGAATTCAGGCGGCTGCGATCGACGCTGGCGACCAGTTCCGTAGCCTGAGCCTGAACGGTGCAGAGCAACAGGGTGGGCAACAGTGCGAGCAAGAAGGCGGTGAAGCGGGTCATCGAGTTTTTCCCTGATCCTGATGTTGTTGCTGTTCGTACCAGAATTTGCGTCTGAGCAGTTCGCCCGGGTCATCCGGGATCTTGCGCAGCCATTGCTCCAGCGCCTGGAGCTGTTCGCCTTCAATCATGTCGCTGGCCGGGCGCCGCGGTGGCGTGGTGCTTTGCTCATCCCCCAACTCACTGCCCGGGACTTCATTGGCGCCCGGTTGCGGTGGTGTAGTGGGTGGCTGCCCGGCATCCGGCGTGGTCTGCTCGGCGTCGGTTTTCGGCTGGCCATCGCTGGGTTGGGTGGCGCTGCCCGGCGGCGGTTCCTGGGTGATGGTTTCGGTTTTGCCATCGGCGGCTTTGTCCGGTTCGACGGGCGGCGCTGAGGTTTTCTGTTTGAGCAGACTTTCCACCAGTGCCTTGTTGGTCAGGGCGGGGCGCAGATCCGGTTGACGTTCCAGCGCTTGATCGTAAGCATCCAGCGCCGCTTCCAGCTCACCGCTTTTGGCCAGGGCGTTACCCCGATTGTAGTGGGCGTGAGCGTCGTTGCCTTGGGCAAACCGCTGGGCGGCGCCACTGTAGTCGCCGGCTTCATAGAGCGCCACGCCTTGCCATTGCAGATTTTCGAAATGCTGCGCGGCCTCGGCCGGGCGCTTTTGTTTGAGCAAATGCAGGCCTTGCTGATCGGGACGTAGCCACAAGTCTTCGAAATCGAAGGCGTAGCTCGGTTGCGGCAGCATGAACAACAACGGCAGGCAGAACAACCAACCCCGGCGCCCGGCACAGGCGGCCAGTAATAACAGTGGCAGCAGCAGCCAGTAGCCCTGATCGGCCCAGGTATCGAGGCGCAATGTCTGGCCGTCGTTGCGCAGATCCCGTGGGCCGTCGAACAGGCCAAGGCCGCGCAGGTCGGCATCGTCCAGACGCGCCTGGCGATAACGCCCGCCCAGGCCGTTGGCAAAGGCTTTCAGGCTGGGGCCGTCCAGGCGGGGCACCAGAATTGCGCCCACGTCATCCTTGAGGAAACTGCCGTCGTCCTGCGCAACCGGCGCACCTTCGGCGGTGCCGATACCGAGCATCAGAAATTGCGTGGACGTGTCGTCCAGCGCCTGACGAATCCCTTGGCGTTCCTGTTCCGTCAGTGACGAGCCGATCAGCAGGATCCGACCTTGGCCGAGGGCACCCTGATCCAGCAGCGCAAGGGCCTTGATCACCGCCAGATCGGCACGATGACCGGCCAGGGGCATCAGCGATGGCTTGAGGGCATCCACCAGATTGCGGCTGGTCGACAGGTCATCTGACAGTGGCACCAAGGTGTGGGCGCTGCCGGCGTAAACGATGATTGCGGTCTGGGCGTCGCTGCGGTTTTGCAGCAGGTCGAACAGCTTGCGCCGGGCGTGTTCGAGCCTATTCGGCGCAATGTCGGTGGCGAGCATTTCCGGGGTCAGCTCAAGCAACACTACCAGCGGGTCGGCGGGTTTCTGGCTGGTTTGTTCGACGCGCTGCCAGCTCGGCCCCAGTAGGGCCAGCACCGTCAGCACCCAGGCCAGGCCCAGGGCGACCCATGGCAGTTTGCTCTCGCGACCGCTGCCACCACTGAGCAACGCGGCATGGAAGGCCGGCGGCAAAATCATTTGCCAGCGCCCGGCGCGTTTCTGCCGGTGCCAGAGTTGCCAGAGCAACCAGCCCAGCAACGGCAACAACAGCAGCCACCAGGGCCGGAACCAGTGCGGCCAGAGCGCAATCATCGGCGCCTCCGCAGACGCAGGCGTTTAAGCCGTTGACGCCAGTCGGGCAGTTGCGTTTGCAAAAACAGCTTCTTGGTAAACAGCCGTTGCAACGGGTTGTCCGGCCAGCGCTCGCGGATCACCAGCAGCATGCTCAACAGCAGCGCCATCGCCAGAGGCCAGTGATACAACGCTTGGGCCGGGCGGGCTTGGGTGGGTTGTTGAGTCACGGGTTCCAGTTGGTCGAGGGTGCGTTTGATCGCCTGTAATTCCTCGCTGTTGTGGGCGCGGAAGTACTGGCCGCCGGTAGCTTGGGCGATGGCTTTCAAGGCCGGTTCGTCGAGGTCCAGGCTCGGGTTGATGCCCAGGAATCCCAAGGTGCCGCCTTGTTCCGGATCGGCGCCGATACCAATCGGGTAGATTTTCACGCCTTCGCTGGCCGCCAGTCGCGCGGCGGTCAGCGGGTCGATCTCACCGCCATTGTTGGCGCCGTCGGTGACCAGAATCAGCACGCGGCTTTGTGCCGGGCGTTGGCGCAGGCGTTTGAGGCCCAGGCCGATGGCGTCACCAATCGCGGTGTTCTTGCCGGCGATGCCGATCCGCGCTTCGTCGAGCCATACGCGCACGGTGTGCCGGTCGAAGGTCAGTGGCGCTTGCAGATAGGCCTTGCTGCCGAACAGGATCAACCCGACCCGGTCGCCGTCGCGACTTTCGAGAAAATCACCGAGCAAATGCTGCACCAGCGACAGTCGGCTGACGTCTTCGCCTTGCCACTGCATGTCGGGGAAATCCATCGAGCCGGACACGTCGACCGCCACCAGCAGATCGCGACCACTGGCGGCAATCGGCAGGGGTTCGCCGAGCCATTGCGGGCGCGCCGCGGCGATCAGCAATAACAGCCACAGCAGAATGAATGGGGCTTGCTGGCGCCACGCCGGCAGATTCGCCCGGGCGCGGCGGCGAGCGAGGCCTTCGAGGTCGCTGAGGAAACTGACCTTGAGCGCCGGTTCGCCACTGTCGGCCACCGGCAGCAGCACCCGCATCAGCCAGGGCAGTGGCAGCAGGACGAAGATCCACGGCCAGGCGAACTCAAACATGTTTGCGAATCCAGGTGTCGACGGCTTGAGTCAGGCCAGCGATGGCCTTGTCGTCGAGTTTGCATTCGGGTTTGTAGGCGCCTTCCACCAGTACCATCCAGCGCGTAAGGCCGGCGGCCGGGCAGCGGTTATCGAGGAACGCCAGCCATTTGCGCCCATTAAGGGTGTGACTCTGGCTGTAGGGGTAATGGTTGCGGCACAGGCGTTTGAGCAAGCCATTGAGTTGCTGCAGCCATGCACCGGCCGGAGCGCCGTCGTAGGGTTTAGGCATCAGGGCGAGTTCGGCCAGGGCCGCAAGACGCACCGGGTCCAGCGGTTGTTCGGCGCGGACGACAGGGCGCTTGTCCGGAATGAAACGGCGCAATTGCCACAGGCCAAAACCGATCAATGGTAGCAATAACAGCAGCAGCCACCAGCCCGGCGCCGGCGGCCAGAAGCCGATCGGTGGCGGGGAAATCAGCGGTTGCAGTTGATCGAGGCTGCTCATCGGCTTTTCCCCGGACGCTGCGGGTTCAGGTATTCGCGCAGTTGCTCGACCATTTCGCTTTGGGTGCTCAAAGGCATCAACAATACCCGCAACTTCTGCGCCAGCAGTTCCCAGCGGGCGATGCGCGCTTCCGCTTGTGCGCGATAGGCCTGGCGCAAGTCGAAATTCAACGTGTCGAGTTCCAGTTGCGCCCCCCGTTCCGCGAAGCGTAAAAGCCCGGCAGCGGGCAGGGCGTGATCCAGCGGATCGGACACGGGCAGCAGCAACAGGTCGCAATGGCGTGACAACAGGCTCAATTGCTGCTCGGCACCGTCGGACAAGGCGCGTTCGTCGCAGATCACGATCACCAGGCTGCCGGGGCGCAATACTTCCCGGGCGCGCCGCAGGGCAATGCCGAAGGCGTCGCGGTCCGGCTCGCGTTCGGTGTGCAGCGACTGATTGACCCGCACCAGTCGGTTAAGCAATTGCAGCAGGCTCTGTTTGCTGCGTCGCGGCTTGATCTCGTAGTGCTCGTCATCGCCGAACACCAGCCCGCCGACCCGGTCGTTATGGCCCAGGGCGGCCCAGCCAATCAGGCTCGCCGCTTGGGCAGCAAGCACCGATTTGAACATCAGCCCCGAGCCGAAAAACAGCCGGCGGCTCTGTTCGACCATGATGAAAATCGGCCGCTCGCGTTCTTCGTGGAACAGCTTGGTGTGAGGCTCCTGGGTGCGGGCGGTGACGCGCCAGTCGATGCTGCGCACGTCATCACCGGCCTGATAGACCCGCACCTGATCGAAATCCACCCCGCGCCCGCGCAGTTTGGAGTGGTGCAGGCCGATCAGCGGGCTGCGCTGGCTCGGCGTGGAAAACAGCTGCACTTCACGCACGCGATGGCGCATCTCGATCAGCTCGGCGAGGCTGACACGGATGCCCGGCTCGGGCGGCAGGAGGGCGTTCATCGGGGTCAAGCGACGGCTACGACGTCGAGAATCCGCTGGACCACCCGGTCCTGGTCGATGCCAGCGGCTTCGGCTTCAAAGGAAAGAATGATGCGGTGGCGCAACACATCGAACAGCACCGCCTGAATGTCTTCCGGGCTGACGAAGTCGCGACCGGCCAGCCAGGCGTGGGCCCGGGCGCAACGGTCGAGAGCGATGGAACCCCGCGGGCTGGCGCCGTAGGCGATCCATTCGGCCATTTCCGGGTCGAACTTGGCCGGGATGCGCGTCGCCATGACCAGTTGCACCAGGTATTCCTCCACGGCGTCGGCCATGTACAACCCGAGGATTTCCTTGCGCGCGGCGAAGATTGCCTGCTGGCTGACCCGGCGTTCGGGTTTGGTTTCGCCGTGCAGCGCTTCACCGCGGGCCTGTTGCAGAATCCGCCGTTCGACTGCGGCGTCAGGGAAGCCGATTTTCACGTGCATCAGGAAACGGTCGAGCTGGGCTTCGGGCAGCGGGTAAGTGCCTTCCTGCTCGATGGGGTTCTGCGTGGCCATGACCAGAAACAGCGGCGACAGGTCGTAAGTGCTGCGCCCGACGCTGACCTGGCGTTCGCCCATGGCTTCAAGCAGGGCCGACTGGACCTTGGCCGGGGCACGGTTGATTTCGTCTGCCAGCACCAGGTTGTGGAAGATCGGGCCTTGCTGGAACACGAAGCTGCCGGTTTCCGGACGATAGATTTCCGTGCCGGTGATGTCGGCCGGCAGCAGGTCGGGGGTGAACTGGATGCGATGGAACTGTGCTTCGATGCCTTCGGCGAGCTCTTTGATGGCCTTGGTCTTGGCCAGCCCCGGGGCGCCCTCGACCAGCATGTGGCCGTCGGCGAGCAAGGCGATGAGCAAGCGCTCGATGAGTTTTTCCTGGCCGAGAATCTGCGTTGAAAGAAAGGTTCGCAGCGCGAGCAGCGCTTCACGATGTTCCATCGATGACTGTTCCTGGAAAGGGTGACCGAAGACGTTCGAATAACGCCAGGGCTGGGGGCGTTACTTTAATCCATCGCGGGGGGCGGCGACTAACGGCATTTTGTGCAAAGTGCGGGAATTGATGGGCAAATTGTTGGGATTTTGTAGAGCGCGCAGAATGGTGCTGTTCTGTCGGACGCCTTCGCGGGCAAGCCTCGCTCCTACGGGATCGGTGCAGACCCAACACTGTAGGAGCGAGGCTTGCCCGCGAAGGCGCCGGTTCAGGCGATAAAAACCTTGAAGCTCAGAGCTGGCTTATATAGGTACCCGTCCCCTTGAGAATGTTCTGCAAGGTCTCTTCCACTTCCGCCAAATCCTGCGCATCGGTGCTGTGCAGGATTTCCAGCGAATCTTCGCCATCGAGCACATCGATGTCCGCGGCGGCGATTTCGATCAGCAGGCGATCAGGGCTGAGGGTGACTTTCACACCGTTGAGGGCCGAAGGCTTGTCGTGGAAGATGATCTCCAGCTCATCCTCGTCCGGAAAGCGACTCATCAGGAACATTTCGCCCTCGGCGCTGGTGCAGCAGAGCATGGCCAAGTTGTCTTCTTCTTCGTCGCACGGGTTGACGATCAAGAGATCAGTTGTCATTTGCATGGGAAAATCCTGGCTCGGCGAGCGTGGTGAACGTAACAAAAGGCAATTCTGCCAGCCCTCGGGAATTTCTGCTCGGCTGAGTGTCAGAAGATGTGTCGTGAACATTCACCGTGTCATTGGTCATTTTTGGCACGCGGGTGCCGTAAAACCGGCCATAAAACGCCCATTTTGCTGCGCGGCTGCTAGTGTTGTTCGAGGCACATGCCGCGAGCTGCGTGCCGATGACCGAATATGTCGCAGCGCTGCAAGCACGGCCCTTGCCGCACTCGTTAAGCTGCGCAACGGATGAGCACCCGTAAAGGCATTGCCGATGGCTCCGATGTACTCAAAGAGGGTAGCCCGGCAGTCGTTTTTGCAGATGCCCATTCAATGGAAGGTGAATGTGACCTGAGTGTCTCGTCCAGCTTCACCCACCTGTCGTCCTGTTTCCTCTGCCCGAGAATCAGGAACAGGGTGACGGATTGCCCCGAAAGGGGTTTGCACGCGACGCTTCCATCAATAACAAGCCCAAGCGGAGTACCACAGATGGCGTTCTTCACCGCAGCCAGCAAAGCCGACTTCCAGCACCAACTGCAAGCGGCACTGGCGCAGCACATCAGTGAACAGGCACTGCCACAAGTGGCGCTGTTCGCTGAACAATTCTTCGGCATCATTTCCCTGGACGAGCTGACCCAGCGTCGGTTGTCCGACCTCGCCGGCTGCACCCTTTCTGCGTGGCGCCTGCTTGAGCGCTTCGATCACGCGCATCCGCAAGTGCGCGTCTACAACCCCGATTACGAACGCCACGGCTGGCAGTCGACCCACACCGCGGTCGAAGTGCTGCACCACGATCTGCCGTTTCTGGTGGACTCGGTGCGTACCGAGCTGAACCGCCGCGGCTACAGCATTCATACCCTGCAAACCACTGTGCTGAGCGTGCGTCGCGGCAGCAAGGGCGAGCTGCTGGAAATCCTGCCGAAGGGCACCCAGGGCGAAGGCATTCTGCAAGAATCGCTGATGTACCTGGAAATCGACCGTTGCGCCAACACGGCCGAACTGAATGTCCTGAGCAAAGAGCTGGAGCAGGTTCTCGGTGAAGTCCGCGTGGCGGTCGCCGATTTCGAACCGATGAAAGCCAAGGTCCAGGAGCTGATCGAAGGCATCGACAACAGCCAATTCATCATCAACGCCGACGAAAAGTCCGAAATCAAGAGCTTCCTGGAATGGCTGGTGGGCAACCACTTCACCTTCCTGGGCTACGAAGAATTCGTGGTGGGCGAAGATCAGAACGGCGGTCACATCGAATATGACCAGAACTCGTTCCTCGGCCTGACCAAATTGCTGCGCGCCGGCCTGACCGTCGATGATTTGCGCATCGAAGATTACGCCGTCAATTACCTGCGCGAACCGACGCCACTGTCGTTCGCCAAGGCTGCACACCCAAGCCGCGTACACCGTCCGGCTTACCCGGATTACGTGTCGATCCGTCAGATCGATGCCGATGGCAAAGTCGTTAAAGAATGCCGCTTCATGGGCCTGTACACCTCCTCGGTGTATGGCGAAAGCGTGCGGGTCATTCCTTACATCCGTCGCAAGGTCGAGATCATCGAACAGCGTTCGGGCTTCCAGGCCAAGGCTCACTTGGGCAAGGAATTGGCCCAGGTGCTTGAAGTGTTGCCGCGCGACGACTTGTTCCAGACCCCGGTGGACGAGCTGTTCACCACCGTGATGTCGATCGTGCAGATCCAGGAACGCAACAAGATCCGCGTGTTCCTGCGCAAAGACCCGTACGGCCGCTTCTGCTACTGCCTGGCCTATGTGCCGCGCGACATCTACTCCACCGAAGTGCGCCAGAAGATCCAGCAAGTGCTGATGGACCGCCTGAAAGCCTCGGACTGCGAGTTCTGGACCTTCTTCTCCGAGTCCGTGCTGGCCCGTGTACAGCTGATTCTGCGCGTCGATCCGAAGAACCGTCTGGACATCGATCCGGTTCTGCTGGAAAAAGAAGTGGTGCAGGCCTGCCGCAGCTGGCAGGACGACTACGCGAGCCTGGTGGTCGAAAGCTTCGGCGAAGCCCAGGGCACCAATGTGCTGGCCGACTTCCCGAAAGGCTTCCCGGCCGGTTACCGCGAGCGTTTCGCCGCCCACTCGGCTGTGGTCGACATGCAGCACTTGCTGAGCCTGAGCGAAAAAAATCCGCTGGTCATGAGCTTTTATCAGCCGCTGGCTCAGGTCTCCGGTCAGCGCATGTTGCACTGCAAGCTGTATCACGCTGATACGCCGCTGGCGTTGTCCGACGTGTTGCCGATCCTGGAAAACCTCGGCCTGCGTGTGCTGGGTGAATTCCCGTATCGCCTGCGTCACAACAATGGCCGCGAATTCTGGATTCACGATTTCGCGTTCACCGCCGCCGAAGGCCTGGAACTCGACATTCAGCAACTCAACGACACCTTGCAGGACGCGTTCGTCCACATCGTGCGTGGCGATGCCGAGAACGATGCGTTCAACCGTCTGGTGCTGACCGCCGGCCTGCCATGGCGCGATGTGGCGCTGCTGCGTGCCTACGCCCGTTACATGAAGCAGATCCGTCTGGGCTTCGACCTGGGCTACATCGCCAGCACCCTGAACAACCACACCGACATCGCTCGCGAGTTGACCCGGTTGTTCAAAACCCGTTTCTACCTAGCGCGCAAGCTGACCAGCGATGATCTGGAAGACAAGCAGCAACGCCTGGAACACGCGATTCTGGCGGCACTGGACGATGTTCAGGTGCTGAACGAAGACCGCATCCTGCGTCGTTACCTGGACCTGATCAAAGCGACCCTGCGGACCAACTTCTACCAGACCGATGCACACGGTCATAACAAGTCCTACTTCAGCTTCAAGTTCAACCCGCACCAGATTCCAGAGCTGCCGAAGCCGGTACCGAAGTTCGAAATCTTCGTTTACTCGCCTCGTGTTGAAGGCGTGCACCTGCGCTTCGGCAACGTGGCTCGCGGTGGTCTGCGCTGGTCCGACCGTGAAGAAGACTTCCGTACCGAAGTCCTGGGCCTGGTAAAAGCCCAGCAAGTGAAGAACTCGGTCATCGTGCCGGTGGGTGCGAAGGGCGGCTTCCTGCCGCGTCGCCTGCCACTGGGCGGCAGCCGTGACGAGATCGCGGCCGAGGGCATCGCCTGCTACCGCATCTTCATTTCGGGCCTGCTGGACATCACCGACAACCTGAAAGACGGCGTGCTGGTTCCGCCGGCCAACGTCGTGCGTCATGACGACGATGACCCGTACCTGGTAGTGGCGGCGGACAAGGGCACTGCGACCTTCTCCGACATCGCCAACGGTATCGCCATCGACTACGGCTTCTGGCTCGGCGACGCCTTTGCGTCCGGCGGCTCGGCTGGTTACGACCACAAGAAAATGGGCATTACCGCCAAGGGCGCGTGGGTTGGCGTACAACGCCACTTCCGCGAGCGCGGCATCAATGTTCAGGAAGACAGCATCACTGTGGTGGGCGTCGGCGACATGGCCGGTGACGTGTTCGGTAACGGTTTGTTGATGTCCGACAAGCTGCAACTGGTCGCAGCGTTCAACCACCTGCACATCTTCATCGACCCGAATCCTGCGCCTGCCAACAGCTTCGCCGAGCGTCAGCGTCTGTTCGACTTGCCGCGTTCGGCCTGGTCGGACTACGACACCAGCATCATGTCCGAAGGCGGCGGGATCTTCTCGCGCAGCGCAAAAAGCATCGCGATTTCCCCGCAGATGCAAGAGCGCTTCGACATTCAAGCGGACAAACTGACGCCGACCGAACTGCTGAATGCCTTGCTCAAGGCACCGGTAGACCTGTTGTGGAACGGCGGTATCGGTACGTACGTGAAAGCCAGCACCGAAAGCCACGCCGATGTCGGCGACAAGGCCAACGATGCATTGCGCGTGAACGGCAACGAACTGCGCTGCAAAGTTGTGGGCGAGGGCGGTAACCTCGGTATGACCCAGTTGGGTCGTGTCGAATTCGGCCTCAATGGCGGCGGCTCCAACACCGACTTCATCGACAACGCCGGTGGTGTGGACTGCTCCGACCACGAAGTGAACATCAAGATCCTGCTCAACGAAGTGGTACACGCAGGTGACATGACCGACAAGCAACGCAACCAGTTGCTGGCGAGCATGACCGACGAAGTCGGCAACCTGGTGCTCGGCAACAACTACAAGCAGACCCAGGCCCTGTCCCTGGCGGCTCGCCGTGCCTTGCCGCGGATTGCTGAATACAAGCGTCTGATGAACGATCTGGAAGGCCGCGGCAAGCTGGATCGCGCCATCGAGTTCCTGCCGTCCGAAGAGGCCATCAACGAGCGTGTCGCGGAAGGCCATGGCCTGACCCGTGCCGAGCTGTCGGTGCTGATCTCCTACAGCAAGATCGACCTCAAGGAAGCGCTGCTCAACTCCTTGGTGCCGGATGACGACTACCTGACCCGCGACATGGAAACCGCTTTCCCGCCGTCGCTGGTGAGCAAGTTCTCCGCCGCCATGCGCCGTCACCGTCTGAAGCGTGAAATCGTCAGCACCCAGATCGCCAACGATCTGGTCAACCACATGGGCATCACCTTCGTTCAGCGACTCAAAGAGTCTACCGGTATGAGCCCGGCGAACGTGGCCGGTGCTTATGTGATCGTGCGCGACATCTTCCATCTCCCGCATTGGTTCCGTCAGATCGAAGCCCTGGATTATCAGGTATCGGCCGACGTACAACTGGAGCTGATGGACGAGCTGATGCGTCTGGGCCGTCGCGCCACGCGCTGGTTCCTGCGTGCCCGTCGCAACGAGCAGAACGCTGCCCGTGACGTCGCACACTTCGGTCCGCATCTGAAGGAGTTGGGTCTCAAGCTCGACGAATTGCTGAGTGGCGAGATCCACGAGAACTGGCAGGCTCGCTATGAGGCGTACGTCGAAGCCGGTGTGCCGGAATTGCTTGCTCGCATGGTGGCTGGCACCTCGCACCTGTACACCCTGTTGCCGATCATCGAGGCCTCCGACGTGACCGGCCAGAACCCTGCGGACGTTGCGAAGGCTTACTTCGCCGTGGGCAGCGCGCTGGACATCACCTGGTACCTGCAACAGATCAGCGCTCTGCCGGTTGAAAACAACTGGCAGGCCCTGGCCCGTGAAGCGTTCCGCGATGACGTCGATTGGCAACAACGTGCGATCACCATCTCCGTCCTGCAACAGGGCGACGGCACCCAGGACGTGGAAACACGCCTGGCGCTGTGGATGGAAGAGCACGAAGGCATGATCGAACGCTGGCGCGCCATGCTGGTGGAAATCCGTGCCGCCAGCGGCACTGACTACGCCATGTACGCGGTCGCCAACCGCGAACTGCTGGACCTGGCGTTGAGCGGTCAAGCGGTGGTGCCTGCCACTGCGACTGCCGCGGTCAGCACCGAGCTGGAACCGGCTGCCTGATAGGCGTTTGTCTAGTCCTGAAATAGGTTTACACCTGTTTCACCCTAACGCCCGATGCACCGCATCGGGCGTTTTGTATTTCAGG
>NZ_JAMYDU010000025.1 GCF_024138395.1 Pseudomonas mandelii | reverse complement strand
CGGCTGCGAAGCAGTCGTCAAACCAGAACTTGTGGTGCATCAGGGCACACCGCGTCTACCGGATTCACGACTGCTTCGCAGCCGAACGCAGCCTCGCAGGCTCGACAGCTGCTACAGCCGAACGCAGCCTTCGGATAGCGAACTCGAATTCAACAGGAGTTACAAATGGCGAAGAAACCCAGGTCAGCCACCTTTATCAAAGACCCGCTCTGGTACAAGGATGCGGTGATCTACCAGGTTCACGTTAAGTCTTTTTTCGACTCCAACAACGACGGGATCGGCGACTTTCCCGGCCTTATCGCCAAACTCGATTACATTGCCGATCTGGGCGTCAACACCATCTGGCTGTTGCCGTTCTACCCCTCGCCACGACGCGACGATGGTTATGACATCGCCGAATACCGTGGTGTGCACCCTGACTACGGCACCATGGCCGATGCCAAGCGCTTCATTGCCGAATCCCATAAACGCGGCCTGCGGGTGATTACCGAACTGGTCATCAACCACACCTCGGACCAGCACGCGTGGTTCCAGCGCGCGCGCAAGGCCAAGCCCGGTTCGGCGGCCCGGGACTTCTATGTCTGGTCCGATAACGATCAGAAATACGATGGCACTCGCATCATCTTTCTCGACACCGAGAAGTCCAACTGGACCTGGGATCCGGTCGCCGGTCAGTACTTCTGGCACCGCTTCTATTCCCACCAGCCAGACCTGAATTTCGACAACCCGCAGGTAATGAAAGCGGTGCTGTCGGTCATGCGTTACTGGCTCGACATGGGCATTGACGGTCTGCGGCTGGATGCGATCCCGTACCTGATCGAGCGCGACGGCACCAACAACGAAAACCTGCCCGAGACCCACGACGTCCTCAAGCAGATCCGTGCCGAGATCGACGCCAATTATCCCGATCGCATGCTGTTGGCCGAGGCCAATCAGTGGCCGGAAGACACTCAGCTGTACTTTGGCAATACCGACGCCAGTGGCCAGAACGGCGACGAATGCCACATGGCCTTTCACTTCCCGTTGATGCCGCGCATGTACATGGCGCTGGCCCAGGAAGATCGCTTCCCGATCACCGATATTTTGCGGCAGACCCCGGAAATCCCGGCCAACTGCCAGTGGGCGATTTTCCTGCGCAACCACGATGAGCTGACCTTGGAAATGGTCACCGATCGGGAGCGCGATTACCTGTGGAATTACTACGCCGCCGACCGTCGGGCGCGAATCAATCTGGGGATTCGCCGGCGTCTGGCGCCATTGTTGGAACGTGATCGCCGCCGCGTGGAGCTGCTTAACAGCCTGCTGCTGTCGATGCCCGGCACGCCGACCCTGTATTACGGCGATGAAATCGGCATGGGCGACAACATCTACTTGGGCGATCGCGACGGTGTGCGCACGCCGATGCAGTGGTCGATCGACCGCAACGGCGGTTTTTCCCGCGCCGACCCGGCCAGCCTGGTGCTGCCGCCGATCATGGACCCGCTCTACGGCTACTTGTCGGTCAACGTCGAAACCCAGGCCGGCGACCCTCATTCGTTGTTGAACTGGAACCGGCGCCTGCTCGCGGTGCGCAAGCAGTCCAAGGCCTTCGGCCGCGGGACGCTGAAGATGCTCTCACCGAGCAATCGACGCATTCTGGCGTATACCCGCGAATTCACCGGCCCGGACGGCAAGCACGAGATTATTCTGTGCGTGGCCAACGTGTCCCGCAGCGCGCAAGCGGCAGAACTGGATTTATCGGCTTATGTCGGCATGGTTCCCGTGGAGATGCTCGGCGGCAATGCCTTCCCGCCCATCGGCCAGTTGAATTTCCTGCTGACGCTGGCGCCTTATGGTTTCTATTGGTTTGGGCTGGCGGCGGAAAACCAAATGCCAAGCTGGCACGTAGAACCTGCGCACAGCCTGCCGGATTTCACCACCCTGGTGCTGAAGAAACGCATGGAAGAGCTGCTCGAAGCGCCATCTCGCCACACCCTGGAGCAGGGCATTCTGCCGAGCTGGTTGCAGAATCGCCGCTGGTACGCCGGCAAGGACGGCGTCATCGACAACGTCAACCTCGCTTACGGCGTGCGTTTCGGCGACCCGCAGCATCCAGTGTTGCTGGGTGAAATCGACGTCACCAGCGGCGGGCAGACCAGCCGTTATCAGTTGCCATTCGGTTTTATCTCCGAGGAGCAGGTCGGCGCGGCGTTGCCACAGCAATTGGCACTGGCCAGGGTCCGGCGCGGGCGTCAGGTCGGCCTGATCACCGATGCTTTCAGCCTCGACAGCTTTGTGCATGCCGTGTTGCAGGGCATACAGGCCGGCATGGTGTTGTCGTCCGACGGTGGCGAAATCCGCTTCGAGCCGACCGACGAACTGACCAGGCTTGGCCTGACGGCCGAGTCGGAGGTGCGGTACCTGTCCGCCGAGCAATCCAATAGTTCGGTGGTCATCGGCAGCAGCCTGGTGCTGAAACTGATCCGCAAGGTCGCGACAGGGGTGCACCCGGAACTGGAAATGAGTGCGTACCTGACCCATGCCGGTTTCCGGAATATTTCGCCGCTGCTGGGCGCGGTGATTCGTCGCAACGCGGCAGGCGAGGACACGCTGCTGATGATCGCCCAAGGTTACTTGAGCAATCAGGGCGACGCGTGGGAGTGGACCCAGAACAACCTCGAACGGGCGCTTCGCGACGAACTCGCCGATGCTGTGTCCGAGCAGGAGCAGCACTACAACGCTCTCGGCGAGCTGAAGGATTTTGCCGGCATGCTCGGCCAGCGCCTGGGAGAAATGCATCAGGTGCTGGCGTCTCCGAGCGCCAACCCGGACTTCGCCCCCCAGATCACCACGCAGAAAGATGCCCTGGCCTCGGCCAAGGACGTGGCGGCGCAATTGGAACATGCCCTGACGTTGCTCAAGCAGCATCAAACTGAACTGAACGCTGCGGACCAGGCATTGGTCGGTCGCTTGCTGGACAACAAAAAAACCATCCTCAGCCATGTTCAGGAGTTGGGTAAGAAAGCGGCTGGTGGCCTGCGCATTCGCGTCCATGGTGACTTGCACCTGGGGCAGGTGCTGGTGATCAAGGGTGATGCCTACCTGATCGATTTCGAGGGTGAACCGGCGCGACCGCTGCATGAACGCCGAGGCAAACACAGCCCCTACAAAGATGTCAGCGGTGTGTTGCGCTCCTTCGATTATGCCGCTGCGATGACGATCAACGTGCATAACGTCGATAACACCGCCGAGGCCCAGGCAGCGCGTCAACGGGTCGCCGATCGTTATCTGAAAGAGGCGCGGCAAGCATTTGTCGACGCTTATCGGCTGGCGGCAGCTAGTCTTGCTCATGCATGGCAAGATCCTGAAGGCGAGGACGCCGCGCTGGCGTTGTTCGGTCTGGAGAAGGCGGCTTATGAAGTGGCCTATGAGGCTGAAAATCGCCCCACCTGGCTGCCTGTGCCGTTGCACGGTCTTTACGGGTTATTGAGTGGGCTCAAACCCTTTTCCGATCTTGGTGGAGAGTAGTCATGAGTATCTCGAACAAGGAACAGGGGCACGTTGAACAGGCGCTGCTGCCCAGGGCGCGGGATATCGATGCGTTGGTACGCGCCGAGCACCAAGACCCCTTTGCAATTCTCGGCCCGCATGGCGATGGCGCTGGCGGGCAATTCATTCGCGCCTATCTACCCGACGCCTTGAGCGTGCAGGTGGTGGACAAGGAATCCGGGGAAGAGCTCGGCAGCCTTGAGACCACGCAAACGCCGGGGCTGTTTGTCGGGCATTTCGAACGGGCTCGGCCCTATCTGTTGCGAACCCGTTGGGCCGGTGGCGAGCAACTCGCCGAGGACCCTTACAGCTTTGGCCCGTTACTCGGTGAGATGGATTTGTACCTGTTCGCCGAGGGTAACCACCGGGATTTGAGCGGTTGTCTCGGCGCGCAGCTGAAGACGGTCGATGGCGTCGAGGGTGTGCGCTTCGCCGTGTGGGCGCCGAATGCCAGAAGGGTCTCGGTGGTCGGTGATTTCAACGTCTGGGACGGTCGTCGGCACCCGATGCGTCTGCGCCACCCTACCGGTGTCTGGGAGTTGTTCATTCCGCGCCTGCAAGCGGGGGAGCTCTACAAATACGAAATCCTTGGCGCCCACGGCATTTTGCCGCTCAAGGCCGACCCGATGGCTCTCGCCACCGCTCTGCCGCCGGACACTGCATCGAAAGTCGCCTCACCGCTGAAAATAGAATGGCAGGACCACGCCTGGATGCAGTCGCGGGGCGAGCGTCAGCGTACCAGCGCACCGCTGTCGATTTACGAATTGCATGCCGGTTCCTGGCAATGCGAGCTGGATGACTTGGGTGAGGTCGCCCGTCAGTACACTTGGCACGAGTTGGGCGAGCGGCTGATTCCTTATGTGAAGGAGCTGGGTTTCACCCACATTGAATTGATGCCGATCATGGAGCATCCGTTCGGTGGCTCCTGGGGTTATCAACTGCTGTCGCAATTCGCCCCGAGCGCCCGTTACGGCACGCCGGATGACTTCGCCGCGTTCGTCAATGCCTGTCACCAGGCCGAGATCGGTGTGATCCTCGATTGGGTGCCGGCGCATTTCCCTACCGATATCCACGGCTTGGCGCAGTTCGACGGCACCGCATTGTATGAGTACGGCAACCCGCAGGAAGGTTTTCACCAGGACTGGGACACGCTGATCTACAACCTGGGCCGCACCGAGGTGCATGGCTATATGTTGGCGTCGGCGCTGCACTGGCTCAGGCATTTCCACGTCGATGGCCTGCGCGTGGATGCGGTGGCGTCGATGCTGTATCGCGATTATTCGCGCAAGGCCGGCGAGTGGGTGCCCAACCGTCATGGCGGTCGGGAGAATCTGGAGGCCATTGATTTTCTGCGTCATCTCAATGACGTGGTGGCCCTGGAAACGCCGGGCGCGCTGGTGATTGCCGAAGAATCCACGGCGTGGCCAGGTGTCAGCCAGAGCACGCAGCAGGGTGGGCTGGGTTTTGCCTATAAGTGGAACATGGGCTGGATGCACGATTCGCTGCATTACATCCAGCAGGATCCGGTGTACCGCGCCCATCATCACAACGAGCTGAGTTTCGGCCTGATGTATGCCTGGTCCGAACGCTTCATCCTGCCGATTTCTCACGACGAAGTGGTGCATGGCAAGCATTCGCTGATCGACAAGATGCCCGGCGATCGCTGGCAGAAGTTTGCCAACCTGCGGGCTTATCTGAGTTTCATGTGGACGCATCCCGGCAAGAAGCTGTTGTTCATGGGCTGCGAATTTGGTCAGTGGCGTGAATGGAATCATGATCAGCAACTGGACTGGTATTTACTGCAATACCCCGAACACCAGGGTGTGCGCAAACTGGTCGGTGACCTGAATCGGTTGTATCGCGAAGAACCGGCGCTGCACGATCAGGACGACGCCCCGCAGGGCTTCCAGTGGTTGATCGGCGACGATGCGACCAACAGCGTCTACGCCTGGCTGCGCTGGAGCAAGGACGGGCGGCCGGTGCTGGTAGTGGCCAACTTCACCCCGGTGCCGCGCGAGTCCTACCGCATTGGCGTGCCGTTTGCCGGGCGTTGGGTCGAATTGATCAACAGCGATGCCGACACGTATGCCGGGTCCAACTACGGTAACGGCGGTGGAGTGTTCACCGACGAAGAACCGAGCCATGGGCAGGCCCTCTCCCTGGAGTTGAACCTGCCGCCGTTGGCGGTATTGATTTTGCGTCCGGAGGGTTAGGACTCTGATCGTTCCCACGCTCCGCGTGGGAATGCCTCAATGGACGCTCTGCGTCCGCTCTTGGGACGCGGAGCGTCCCGGGCTGCATTCCCACGCAGAGCGTGGGAACGATCATCGGCCAGGATTCACCACCGCATCCGCACCCCAAGGCTGCCAATCAACCCATTCAAATCATTGTCATCCACATCACTGCTGTAATCGGCGCTGACATAAAAACTGACCAAGGGCGTTACTCTGGCCACCAGACCCAGACCTACATCCACCGTCGAGGATTTGCGACTGCTGCTGATTTTGTCGACCTGATCCAGGCTCACGGTATTACCGGTGTACACCGTGTGCCACACGTTGGTGCGCACATACGGTTCGACGGGCAGGCCGTTAATATCGTAACTGCCTTTCAAGCGCGCACCGACCCGGCCGCTCCAGGACGACATGTCACTGGATGAGCCATTGCCGGAGCCCGCATAGGGCGTATCCAGCGTAATGCGTTGATTGATCAACTGCGCCTGGGGTTCGATCACCCAGTTATTACCCAGACCAATCGGGAAACCACCTTCGACCGACAATGTCACCGCGCTGCCTTCGGCGGCTTGTCGCGCGCCCTGGTCATTGCGGCTGTAGCCGTTGACCCGGCCACCGCTGGCGCTCAAGTCTACGTGCCAGCCTTGTGGGCCGGTCAGGCTCCAGTAGGCGCCGAGACTCTGGCCTTCAAGATTGAGCGTGTCATGGCCGGGATCGGCGAGGGCGCGGTTGGTCAGAAGACCGTTGTCATTGCCCTGGAATTGAGTGGTGCCGCCGATCAGTCCGACCCGTTGGGTATGGCCGCTGTTGCTTTGTACGGTCAGCAGTGCCGGGCCTTTGAATTCGCTGGCGCCGGGGATGGAAGAACCTTGGGCCAGATAGTCGGTTTGGGCCTGTCGGGAGGTCTTTCCATAGACGTGGTCCCATTCCGAAGGCGCGGCGTCTTCGACCGTCAGGCGTGAGTTTTGTAAGTCGGGATTAACGCGTGAACGGCCGGGATACGTGGTGGAGCCGGCGGGCAAGGTAAGGGTCGGCAGGGCCTGGTTGTACCAGAGTGTTGGTTCATCCTCGGCAGACGAAGCCTGTACCTCCATGGATGAGCACAGCAGGAGTGAACTCGTGACCGTGCAAAAGGTGATTCTGATCTCTTGTGGGGTGAAGGAAGTTTTCATGGGGGTCTACCTTGCAATCGCATGCGTATCTCGCTTTGGCGTCTCTCCTACCCCGAATGAGGGGCGACCGAATGGATTGAGGCAAGGTCAGACCCGCCCGTTTTTACAGGAGTCTGGAGGCTTGCCCCTGATGGATTTCCGGGGGTAGTAAGCACTAGCTAAGAAGACTGCTGGCGCTGCGTCAAGAAAGTGGCCGATAAGCGGTATGGCTATTTTACGTGTTGTAAGTGACTGATTTTTGGCGCGTATATAAGTTGTTGTTTGTGCGAAAAATCATCCCGAAAGACGCGGGCCAGACGCGTTTGGTAGGGGGCTATCGGTTGTTTGAGGGAGGAATCAGCGCAAGATATACAAACGGCGTCGGCGCGCCATTGCTGTCATTTTTTCTGTCGGCGTCAGCAATTCCCGGCGACTGTCGTTTGACGGTGTTACAAGCGCACTTCCACCGCCAGCGGCAAATGGTCCGACAGATGCGTCCAGGGTTTGTGGCCGAGTATTCGCGGTTCATGACTGCTGGCATTACGCAGGTAGATCCGGTCCAGGCGCAGGAGGGGGAAACGCGCCGGGTAAGTTTTCGCCGGCCGGCCATGATGGCGTTCGAAGGCTTCATGCAGATAATGGCGCCGGGCGAGGGCGGCGTTCCCATGCAACTGCCAGTCGTTGAAGTCGCCGGCAATAATCACCGGGGCGTCATCGGGCAACGATTCGAGCAACAGGCAGAGCAACTGCAGCTGCAGTTGTCGATGGCTTTCCAACAAGCTCAGGTGCACGCAAATGGCATGCACTTCGGCATGCCCCGGCACATCCAGCACGCAGTGCAACAACCCGCGCCGCTCAGGGCCGGTAATCGAGACGTCGAGGTTGCGGAATTCGCGGATCGGGTATTTCGACAGCAGGGCATTGCCGTGGTGGCCGTCGGGGTAGACCGCGTTGCGACCATAAGCGAAATCACTCCACATGCTGTCGGCCAGGAACTCATATTGCGAGGTCTGTGGCCAGTCGTTGTAACGGGAAGAATGCCGGTCGTGCTCACCGACCACTTCCTGCAGAAACACCAGGTCGGCCGATGTGCTGCGTACCGCTTCACGCAATTCCGGGAGGATGAAACGCCGGTTGAGGGCGGTGAAGCCTTTATGGGTATTGACCGTCAGCACTCTGAGTCGATGAATCGCCGGGGTCGTGTTCGATGGCATTGATTCGACGGCCTGTCGTTCGGCATCGCTGGTCACGGTCACTCCTCTGAATCAAGCTGATGTATGCATGCGACTGATGCATGGGCGAGCAGTTCAGCGTGATTCGTCTTGTAACAACACATTCACTGCAACTTGGTGGCAGCGTTCGGCGTAGCAGCTGACGAGCCTGCGAGGCTGCGTTCGGCTGCGCAGCAGTCGTCAGTCCAGTATCTGTGGTTTGCCTGACTCACCGCGTCGCCTGATTTTACGACTGCTGCGCAGCCGAACGCAGCCTCGCGGGCTCGACAGCTGCTACAGCGGTCTCGCAGGCAGTTGCTACTGAATGGTTGCCGGGGTTTCAGACAAACACAATTTCATACGGCAATCGCATGCGCTCCAATATCACCGGGGACAGCAGCGGGGCTATACCGATCGCCGGCTCGCCGTCGAGTTGGCTGGCGTAGGCGTGAGTGGCGTGGCTTTTGCGCGCGACGGTCCAGGTGTCGAGGCATACCTTGCGGGCGCGATGCCAAGGGATCAGCGCGTGATCGCGTGTCGGCCAATGCCAGGCCCGGACCGGTATTTCGTTGAGCGTCGCGCCGACCAAAGCCGCTGCCCTGGCGCAGGCCCGGCCAACGGCGTCGTGGTCGACGTGACCGTCTTCGCGCCAGGTGCTGAACACGACATCGCCAGGGCGCAGGTAGCGGACGATGAATTGCGTCAGCTCAGATTCCCGCTCGCCCAGCCCGCTGTCGGTGAAGCCGCCGCGAATCCACTTCAGGCTGTGCATCGGCAACCCGAGCCGGCGCAGCGCTTCGACGCTTTCCTGGGGGCGAATGACGCTCAGGCGTTTCTCCGACCACTGTCGCGACCCCGGATGACTGGCGCTACCGTCGGTGATCGAGATCAATTGCAGAGGATGACCGAGGGCGCACAGCAACTGCAGCAGGCCGCCGCAGGTCACCACTTCATCGCCGGGATGCGGCGCGATGACGACTACGCGAGCGCCGGCCGGGACCAGTGTTTCGATGTTGATGACAGGGATGTTGTCCAGTTGCGGGGCGCTGTTCCAGATTTGCGCGGGCAAACTGTTTTCACTGATGAAAACCGATTTCATAGGCGCTACTTCCTTGTTCTGTCTTGCCCTCAGTCATGCGCGTTACTTGCAGGGAACAAGCCTGGCAGACCCGTGAAGGCGGGAGTCAATAGCAATTGCAGCGCTCCGAACCCTGGATTGCCGCGGGCAGAGTATTGCTCATGGATCGCTATTCGTCGCCTCAGCCTTTGGTCTGATACGGATTTTTTAATCCAAGCTGTGTCAGGGGTCGCAAATAATCACAGATACCTTCGAAGGCAAGCGCAATCCCTGTAGGAGCGAGGCTTGCCCGCGAAAGCGGTGTGTCAGATAACGATGATATCGACTGGCAAAGCGCCTTCGCGGGCAAGCCTCGCTCCTACAGGGGGCTTTACTCGTCTTCTTCGCGCTGCAACTCGAACAGCAGCAGCGAACGGCCGGTGACCGAATATTCGTGACCGAACTCGAAACGCTCCTGGCCACGAATCGAGGGTTGATTGGTATCGATCATGCACGTCCAGAAACGGCCGTCAGGCACTTCCGGCAGCAGGAAGTTGACGATGTCGTGGTGGGCGTTGACCACCAGCAGCAGGGTCGCGTCGGCGCCCTTGCGGCGAATGCCGGTTTCCTGGGCGCGGCCATCGAGCAGCATGCCCAGGCAACGACCGTGACCTTCCTCCCATTGTTCGGTGGACATTTCGCTGCCGTCCGGGGCTAGCCAGGTCACGTCTTTGACGCCGATGTCTTCGTTGTAATTGCCCACCAGGAAGCGCCCGCGACGCAGGATCGGATAGGCCAGGCGCAATTTGATCAGGCGTTTGACGAACTTGAGCAAGGCCTTGCCGTCTTCGCTCAGGTCCCAATTGACCCAACCGATCTCGCTGTCCTGACAGTAAGCATTGTTGTTGCCTTCCTGGGTGCGGGCGAACTCATCGCCGGCCACCAGCATCGGCGTGCCCTGGGACAGCAGCAGCGTGGCGAAGAAGTTGCGCATCTGCCGCTGGCGCAGCGCATTGATCTCGGGATCGTCGGTGGGACCTTCGACACCGTGGTTCCAGGACAAGTTGTTGTTGCTGCCGTCCTGATTGTTCTCGTCGTTGGCTTCGTTGTGCTTGTCGTTGTACGACACCAGGTCGTTGAGGGTGAAACCGTCATGGGCAGTGATGAAGTTCAGCGAGGCATACGGTCGGCGCCCACGCTGGTTGAACATCTCGCCGGAGGCGGTCATGCGGCTGGCGAAGTCGGCGAGCTGGCCGTCGTCGCCTTTCCAGAACGCGCGCACGGTGTCGCGGAATTTGTCGTTCCATTCGACCCAGCCCGGCGGGAAATTCCCGACCTGATAGCCGCCGGGGCCACAGTCCCACGGTTCGGAAATCATCTTCACCTGGCGCAGCACCGGGTCTTGACGGCAGGCCACGAGGAAGCTGTGACGCTCGTCGAAGCCGTCATGGTAGCGGCCGAGGATGGTCGCCAGATCGAAGCGGAAACCGTCTACGTGCATTTCCGTGGCCCAGTAACGCAGGGAGTCGGTGACCATTTGCAGCACACACGGGTGACTCAGGTCCAGGGTGTTGCCGGTCCCGGAATCGTTGATGTAGTAACGCTTGTCGTCGGGCATCAAACGGTAGTAGGAGGCGTTGTCGATGCCGCGCATCGACAGGGTCGGGCCTTGTTCGTTGCCCTCGGCGGTATGGTTGTAGACCACGTCGAGGATGACTTCCAGATTGGCCTCGTGCAGGTGCGCAACCATCTCCTTGAACTCGGCGATCTTACCGCTGGCCAGGTAGCGCGGGTCCGGGGCAAAGAACGCGATGCTGTTGTAACCCCAGTAATTGGTCATGCCTTTGTGCAACAGATGCTGGTCATTGACGAAGGCATGAATCGGCAGCAATTCCACGGTCGACACGCCGAGCTTGCGGATATGTTCCAGCACGTCATCGACCATCAACCCGGCGAAGGTGCCGCGCAGGTTCTCGGGAACGGCGGGGTGACGCATGCTGATACCGCGTACGTGTGTCTCATAAATGATGGTTTTGTCCCACGGCACACTGACCCTGTGGTCGTGGCCCCAGGTATGGGCCGGGTCGATCACTTTGCATTTGGGGACGAAGGGAGCGCTGTCTCGTTCATCGAAACTGAGGTCGGCGTCGGGGTGGCCGATGGTGAACCCGAACAACGCTTCGGACCATTTCAATTGGCCGACCAATTGTTTGGCATAGGGGTCGATCAGCAGTTTGTTGGGGTTGAAGCGGTGGCCGTTGGCCGGGTCGTACGGACCGTAGACGCGATAACCGTAGATCAACCCGGGATGGGCGTCGGGCAAGTAGCCGTGGTAGATCTCGTCGGTGTATTCCGGTAACTCGATACGCTCCAGTTCCACCTCGCCGGCATCGTCGAAGATGCACAGTTCAACCTTGGTCGCGTTAGCCGAAAACAGCGCGAAATTGACCCCCAGGCCATCCCAGGTCGCGCCTAGCGGGAAGGGCAAGCCTTCACGGATTCGCGAGGCCTCGGCACGAGGTTCGGGCGCGGTTTTCTTTGGGCTGCTCATAGATGCTCCTGCATGGGGTGACGGTACTCGACTGCGATGAACCGTGGCTCTGGTTTTTTATGAGGGCGAGCGCGCCCTCGGTGGCGCGGGATACGCCACAAATCAAGCGAGGCAAGGCGATAAACGCGTCAGGTCGTTGGCGGTTTACGCGCGGCGCGTGGCTTTTTCTCGACGTTTTTTTCGCCAAGCGGGGTCACTGTCGAAGCAGAGGGTTTGGCTTTGGCCCTGGTTTTGGGTTCGACGCCTTTGGCATTGAGCTTGCCGTCGGGCTTGCCGACCGTGGACTTGGCGCCGAGGCTTTTGCTACCAGTCGTTTTCGATGATTTGCCGGGCGCCAGCGCTTTGGCTTGGGCTTCAGCTTCGGCCAGTTTGCGGGCCATCTCCCAATGGCGCTCTTCCTGACCCTCGGGTTTTCCTTCGGATTCCCAGATTTGATAGGCAAATTCGCGGATGCGTTTATCGTCGGTACTCATCGCAATGCTCCTGAACTGAACTCAAGCTTGGGTAGTTTGGATAAAGAGATTGACCGGGAAATCCCCCAGCGCGGCGCTGACCATCAGTTCCCTGTGTTTTGTGACTGCGACGCTTGCGAAAAGTCCCTTCAGATTTTCTTCAGCGGTGGCAAACGGCAATTTGACTCGTGTATCGCCCCAAAGCGGCGCTTCAACCTGTGGTTCGGCACTGTCTTCCAGCAGTTCGGCACAACGTATCGGTACTATCACGATAGCCCGCTTTTCCTGCCATTCGCGAACAAATGCCAGTACCCGGTGAGCCTGGCTGCCGAGGATTTCCAAGGCTTGATACGTCCCTTTTTGAAACACCTCGGCATGCTCGGCACGCCGGTTTAACGCTTGGGCGATCAGGGTTTGCTTGATACGCCCGTCACGCCAGTTCGCCAACAGATCGGGCAGGTCCAACCGTAGGTGCATGGCCTGCTGACGGCTGGTGTAATCCACCGGCCGGCGATTGTCCGGATCGACCAGCGTGAAGTCCCAGAACTCGTTGCCCTGATAAAGATCCGGTACCCCCGGCACGGTCATTCGCAGCAAGGTTTGCGCCAAACCATTCAACGCGCCCGGTGCGGCGATGCTCTGCGCCGCCGCACCGATGGCCGCGCGCAGCCGCTCGCCTTCGGGGCTGAGCAGCAGGCGTTCGAGAAACCCATGGATGGCCTGTTCATACCCCTCGTTTGGCGCGCTCCAGCTGCTTTGCAACTTGGCTTCGCGCAGGGCTTTGCGTTGCCACTGCCAGAGGCGTTTGGCATAGTCCTGGAGCGCCACCTGATCATTGCTGCGCAGCTCCAGCGGCCAGCTGCCGAGGATCGCTTGATAAAGAATCAGCTCGTCGCCCGCCGAAGGCGCGCCGGGTTCGATGCGCAATTCATCGGCCAGGGTTTGCCAGTGTTCGACCTGTTCGGCGTACCAAGCGCTACGCTCGCTCAACACCGCCAGCCGCGCGCGGGTGTCTTCGCCGCGTTTGTGGTCGTGGGTCGCGGTGGCGAGCAGGTTGTCGGGGAATTCGGCGAGGCGATTGACGCAGGCAGCATGGAAGTCCGCCACCGGGGCACTGAACTGCTCGGTGTTGTAGCCGACATCGTTGCGCGACAGCAGCACCGCTGAGCGATAAAGCGCGGTGTCTTCCACTGCCTTGGCCGCCGCCGGTGAAGTCAGTTGCTGGAAGCGCACGCACGCATGCTTGAGCAGTTTGCGTGGGCGTCCCACCGGGAGCTTGCACCAGGGCTGGCCACCGAGCCAGCGAGCCAGGCAATCGAGCACTGGCCAGTCCGCCTCGCCAAGGGTTTGCCGGGCACCGTCCATGGCCTGCTGGAAAAACACTTCGTCCTGAGCGGCGCGGCCCAGCGCGCTGATGTAAGTGCGGTACACGGGGAAGTGCACGATCAGTTCCTGCAAGGCCCGACGGATTGCGCCGAGGGTCAGGTCCCGGGTCATCAGGTTGTCCCGGGCCACTTGCAACAACGCGTGGGCGACACTTTCGAAGTCCCCGGCGAGGGAGCCGTTGAGAATCTGCTGGCGCGCCAGTTGTGCTTCCTGACGAAAATCGGCGGGCCGCTCGCTGTGCCGGCTCCAGAGTTCACCCAAGGACTGGGCGCCTTCGGGGTCGTGTTGCAGCAACGACAACTGGTTCATGAATTCGTAACCGGTGCTGCCATCGACAGACCAGTCACGGTGCAGGGTTTCGCCGGCGCCGAGGATCTTTTCAACGTAGATCGGCAGGTGCCGCTGCGGTGCCAGGCTAGCGACTCGGCGGCGCAATTTGCGGCAGTAACCACGCGGGTCGGCGAGGCCATCGATGTGATCGATGCGCAGCCCGTCGACAAGACCTTCGGCCACCAGTTCGAAGATTTTTGCATGGGTCGCCTCGAACACCGCCGGGCGTTCGACCCGCAGGCCGCCGAGTTCGTTGATATCGAAAAAGCGCCGCCAGTTGATGTCGTCCGCCGCGGTGCGCCAACTGGCCAGGCGATAACTCTGGCGCTCCAGCAGGTTATGCAGACGCTGGAAACCTTCGGGGGTGAGCGAGTCGTAGGTGCCGAGCGTGTGCTCGATGGCGTGAAGAATGGCCGGATCGCTGGCGAGTTCATGCAGTTCCGTTTTCAGCGGAATCGCCAGGTTGTAAACGTCGGTCTGATAACTCAAGGTATTGAATCGGTCTGCCAGGGATTTGAGTTGCTCGACCTGCTCGGCATTCAATTGATCATCGGCCTTGAGCAGTTCGCCGTAGTCTGTGGGGCAAATTGGGAAGTGATGTTCGTAGTGCTCGACATAAAAGGCGCCGCGCCGGGCATCGAAACGCAAGGGCAGGGTGCCGTCCTGCAAGGCGATGCCGTAATCACTGCCCAAAAACGGCAGCAGCAATTGGCCTTCCATCAACGGGTCGGGCGAGTGCCATTGAATGTCGAAGAATTCGCCGTAAGGGCTTAGTCGCCCCCATTCCAGCAAATCGAGCCACCAAGGGTTGTCGCTACCGCCGACGGCCATATGGTTGGAGACAATGTCGAGGATCAGCCCCATGTTCTGTTCGCGCAACGCACCGACCAAACGACGCAAGGCAGCTTCGCCGCCCAGTTCAGGGTTGACCGTGGTCGGGTCCACCACGTCGTAGCCATGCATGGAACCTGCGCGGGCGGCGAGCAGCGGCGAGGCATAGACGTGGCTGATGCCCAGACTGGCGAAGTACGGCACCAGCGGCACCGCCTGATCCAGAGTGAACCCTTTATGAAATTGCAGCCGCAGAGTCGCCCGCAGCGGTTGGATGAACGGTTGATTCATTGGTCACGCTCGGCCGCCTGAAGTCGCGCACAGGCGAGCAGTTCCAGGCGTCGGGCGGCGTCCGGGTCGTCGAGCAAGGCTTCGCTGACGCCGGGCAGCCTGCGCGACCAGTTGGGATGGGTGTCGGTGGTGCCGGGCAGGTTGGCCTGCTGTTCGATACCCAAGGCATCTTCCATGGGCAGCAATACCAGCGGCGCGCGGGTATGGCCGAGGAACCGGATCGCGGCGTCGAGTACCTGATCGGTTTCGTGGGACTCTTCACGGAAATTCTGCGGGTCCTGGCTCAGCACACGGCGCAAGCCTTCGCGCTCGCGCTCACGATGCTGGCGCCATTCGATTTCACCCGGGGCGTCGACCAGATTCAAGCGCGCGCTCCAGTCGATATCGCGGCCATGCCACCAGCCATTGAGCGTCGGCAAGTCATGGGTGCTGGTGGTTGCCAGGGCGTTGTCCGGCCATTCGAGAATCGACTTGAAGTGAGTATTGTCCTGTTCGAACAGCAGCACGCGCATGCCGAGAATCGAGCGCGCGATAAGTTTCTCACGCAGCCCCTCGGGCACGGTGCCGAGGTCTTCGCCGAGGACAATGGCCTGATGCCGATGGGATTCGAGGGTCAGCAGGCGCAACAGGTCGTCCACCGGGTAATAAAGGTAGGCTCCGTCGCTAGGTGGCGCGTCGTTGGGGATCACCCAAAGCCGTTGCAGGCCCATGACGTGATCGATGCGCAGGCCACCGGCATGGGCGAAGTTGGCCCGCAGCATTTCGATGAATGCGCGAAAGCCGTTACGCACCAGACCTTCGGGGGAGAACGCGGAAATGCCCCAGCCCTGGCCGGAACGGTTGAGGATGTCCGGTGGCGCACCCACGGTCAGTGAGGCGAGCAATTCGTCCTGGCGACTCCAGGCCTGGCTGCCGCCACCATCGGCGCCCACCGCCAGGTCGGCGATCAGGCCAATGCCCATGCCGGAACTGCGAGCGGCGGTCTGAGCGCGCTCCAGGCTGCGCGCAATCAGCCATTGGCAGAACGCGTAGTAGCCGATGCGAGTCGAGTTTTCTTCGGCAAAATGCGCCAGAGCGGTGCTGCGCGGGTCACGCCATTGTTCGGGCCACTCGCGCCAGTCGAGGCTTTCACCGCGCCGCGAACGGGCCTCCTGGATCGCTTCGAAGCGGCAATGATTTTCCAGCGCTTCGCCACCGGCATGGCGGAAACTGCTGAAGTCTGGGTGCAAGGGATGTTCACCGTGGGTGAACCCTTCGTACAAGGCTTCGAGCAAGCGGTGCTTGGCTTCGGCGGCGGCGGGCCAGTCGATCAGTGGCAATGCCTCGAGGTGCTTGAGATCAGCGGCAAGACCGGTGGCGTCGATCGCGGTGCGCAGGGCACGTTCACCGAGAATCGCACCGGGCGCCGCGTACAGGCTGTTGAGGAACAAACGGCTGGAGGGCGAGTAAGGGCTGTAACGCTGGGTGTCGCCGCTGAACATCGCGTGTAGCGGGCTGATCGCCAACGCTTCGGCACCCCGTTCGCCAGCCACCCGGGCCAGATCTTCGAGGGCCTGGGTATCGCCGAAACCGCCATCGCCGGGACGGCGCAGCGAGTACAACTGCACGCTCAGGCCCCAGGCACGCGGGTTTTGACTGTCAACGGCATCGCCGACGCTGTAGCAGCGCTGGGGTGCCACCGCCAGGGTGAAGGATTGATCCTCGATGCTGACGTGCTGATAACCCACCGGCACCAGGCCGGGCAACACAGCGTTGTCATCGAGCTTCACGTTAATCCGTGAGCCGTCTTCGAGATGGATTTCACACGGGGTTTGCGGTTCGAAGTAGTGGGCCAGGTCAAGGCCGACGCCCACGTCGCAAGTCAGCAGCGGCGGCAGGTGCCGGGTTTGTTGCACTTCCTGCAATTGCAGCAGGCTGGCGTCGATCTCCTGGGCGGTATTGGCGGGATGGCCAAGTCCGCTGAGCACCGAGCGCAACACCGCCGGGGTCACTTTCTGTGGACGGCCATTGGCGTCGATCCAGTCGACGGCCAGGCCTGCTCGGTTAGCCAGTATTTCCAGTTGCGCATTGCTCATGGGCGCTCTCCATCCGGGGGTAGCAAAGGGGCTGCGGCCGTGAGGCTGACGAGCGCGCAATACGGGGCAAGTGTGCCCTGATTCAACAGACCGGCCGATTGTGGCGGGTGTTCGAACAGCAATGTCGCGTCGGCCTGTGGGGTGTGGACCACGGGCGCATCGCTGAGGTTCAGGTCAATGCGCAACTGACTGCCATTGCCCAGCCGCCAGCGCGCCGTCACCGCGCCCTCGGCCAGTACCTGCGCGCCCAGGGCATTGGCGCCGGGCAGGTGCGGGATGATGTGTCGATGGCGGATCTGCAGCAGTTGGCGATACAGGTCATAAATCGGTGATTGGCGGCTGGCGGTCAGTGTCGGCCGTGAAGCTTCGAAGGTCTGCGTCGCGTTCGGGTCGGGAATCTGCTCGCGTTTGTGCGGGTCGGCGAAGGCGCTGAACGCCGCGAACTCATTGCGTCGTCCTTCGCGCACCAGTTCCGCCAATTCACCGTGGTGGCTGGTGAAAAACAGGAACGGTTGCTCGGCGGCGAATTCGTCGCCCATGAACATCAGCGGGATCATCGGCGACAACAGCAGCAACGCGGTGGCGGCGTAAAGGGCATCAGGATGGGCCAGTTGATGCAGGCGCTCGCCAAAGGCGCGGTTGCCGATCTGGTCGTGGTTCTGCAGAAAAAGCACGAAAGCCGTGGGCGGCAAGTGACCGCTCGGCTCACCGCGCGGTGTTCCGTGGCGGGTGATGTGGCCCTGAAACACAAAGCCCTGGCCCAGGCAGCGGGCGAGCTTTTCGGTGGGCTGCTCGGCATAGTCGGCGTAATAGGCGTCGGTTTCACCCGTGAGCAGAACGTGCAGGGCGTTATGGCCATCGTCGTTCCACTGCGCGTCGAAACCTTGCCCCAGCAGGCTGGCCTGGTTGTGCTCGTTTTCCGCCACGAGCCACACGTGCCGCGCCGGATCGGTTTGCCGCCGCACCCGTTGCGCCAACTCTTGAAGAAAGTCCGGGTCTTCGATGGCATGCACTGCGTCCAGGCGCAGACCGTCGAAGCGGTATTCCAGCAACCACATCAGTGCATTGTCGATAAAGAAGTCGCGCACCTCGCGCCGCCGGAAGTCGATCGCCGCACCCCACGGGGTATGTTTGTCTTCGCGGAAAAAGCCTTTGGCGTAGCGATGCAGGTAATTGCCGTCCGGGCCGAAGTGGTTGTAGACCACGTCGAGAATCACCGCCAAACCATGGCCGTGGGCCGTGTCGATCAGGTGTTTGAGTTGTTCGGGCGAACCGTAGGAAGCTTGGGGCGCGTAAAGCAAAACCCCGTCATAGCCCCAGTTACGCTCGCCGGGGAATTGCGCCAGCGGCATCAGTTCGATGGCGGTGATACCCAGTTCGACCAGGTGCGCCAAGTGCTGCTCGACCTCGCTGAAGCCGCCGAGTGCACCGACGTGCAGTTCGTAGATCACCGCCTCATTCCACGGCCGACCCTGCCACGCGCTCTGTTGCCACCGATAGGCGAGGGGATCGACCACCATGCTGTGGCTGTCGATATCGCCCGCCTGGGCGCGGGAGGCCGGGTCTGGCACCGTAAGCTCGCCATCGATGTTGTAGCGGTAGCGGGTACCGGCGCGGCAGCGGGTCTTGATTACAAACCAGCCATCGGCCTGAGGCAACAGCGGCAGGGAGTGTCCATCTTCCAGTTCGAGACTGACGAAAAACGCATCTGGCGCCCACAAGGCAAAACGCGTGTGTTCTGCGTCCAGCATGATTGCGCCGTGGGGCCAGGTCTCAAGGGTCCGTAACGGCATCGTTGAAAGCCTCTTACTGTTTGCCCGATTTTCCCAGCGCTTTAGCCACCAGTTGTTCGTAGAGTTCGGCGTAGGGTTCGACGGCCTTGCACCAGTTGAAAGGCGCCGCCATGGCCCGGCAACGCATGGCGTTGAGCAGACCGGGGAAGGCGAACACCTTGAATGCGCGGCTCAGGGCTTCGCGATAACTTTCCACCGTGGATTCGTCGAAGAGAAAACCGGTCACGCCATTTTCAATGGTGTCCGCCAGACCGCCGGTATTGCGGGCCACCGGCAACGAACCGAAGCGCTGGGCGTACATCTGGCTCAAGCCGCAAGGCTCATAACGCGAAGGCATCAGCAGGAAATCACTGCCGGCAAACATCCTGCGGGCGTCGGTTTCATTGAAGCCGATGCGCACGCCGATTTGCCCGGGGAAGCGCAACGCCAGTTCACGCATGGCTTGTTCTTCTTCCGGTTCGCCACGGCCGATGATCGCGATCTGCCCGCCGTTGGCAACAATGTAATCGGCCACCGCTTCGGTCAGGTCCAGGCCTTTCTGGTAGACCAGTCGCGAGACCACGGCGAACAGCGGACCTTCGGAGTCTTCGAGGTCGAACAGCCTGCGAACGTGCGCGGCATTCACCGCTTTACCGTCCCAGTCGCCGATGCCGAACGGGTGGAACAGGTGCGGATCGGTGGCCGCGTCCCAGCTTTCATCGATGCCATTGGGAATCCCGCTGAGCAGCCCTTGCTGGGTCTTGGCGGCGAGAAAACCGTCGAGCCCGCAGCCGAAGGCCGGCGTGGTGATTTCCTGGGCATAGGTCGCGCTGACCGTGGTGATGTGGCTTGCGTAGGCCATGCCGGCCTTGAGGAACGACATCTTGCCGTAAAATTCCATGCCTTCCTGTTGCAAGGCATGCAGGGGGATACCGAGTTCGGGGCACGAGCCGAGGCTGGTAACGCCTTGGTACGCCAGGTTGTGGATGGTGAACAGGGTCGGGGTGCGTTGGCCACGCCAGTGCATATAGGCGGGAGCCAGGCCCGCCGGCCAGTCATGGGCGTGCACCAGGTCCGGGCACCAGTGAATTTGGGCGAGATTGGCGGCGATATCGGCTGCAGCGAGGCCGAGGCGGGCGAAACGAATATGGTTGTCGGGCCAGTCGCGGCCGTTGTTGGCGCCGTAGGGCGAACCTTCGCGCTCGTACAATTCAGGGCAGATCAACACGTAAATGACCAGGCCGTCGGGCATGTCCATGCGCCCGATCTTGCAGGGCGGCAACGCTGCGTGCCCGCCCAGTTCACCGATGATATGAATCGGGTTCTCGCTGTTCATCACTTGCGGATAACCGGGGATCAGCACACGCACATCATGCAGATGCGCCATGGCTCGCGGCAGTGCGGCGGAAACGTCGCCAAGACCTCCGGTCTTCACCAGATCGGCAATTTCCGACGTCACGAACAGAACTTTCTTTTTATTGGGATTCTGACTGACTACCGGTGCCAGTGGCTTGGGGATCGGCGCGTTGACCGATTTGGCGCTGAGGATACCGACGGTGCTCGTTTCCCCGACCTGCTGATGAGCACGTTCTCCCTGAATGTCTAAAGCCGCACTGATCATATGAATCTCCCGTGTTGTTGATCTAATTCTAGGTCTGGCACAAACGGTGTTCGTGGCCAAATCCTGTGGCCGGGCGCAAACGCGCTACGCATCGGTGAGCAAGTGCTGCCCATGCGCTGAAGCAGAATGGGTGAAGTGGCTGTTGCAAGGAATGCACCAGTCGCTGTGGCCCTACCTTTAACCTGACACGAGGCCAGCGCCGAAAGTTTCGATTATTTTCACCGAATGACCAGCCGGTTTTACTCCGCGAAAAGGAGTCTAGGCCAGAACCCAGAGCGGGGATGGTCAAGTGGGTAAATTGTTCGACAATCGGTTAGGAGGAGCCTACAAACACGAGGCTTTGTGGGGAAGATTGCACCGACGAAGGGCAGGTCTGTGTTCGAGGGTGGTTCAAATCGGGACCGGGAAGTCACGATAATCGGGCGTGATGGGAGATTGTGTGCGCCATATTGGTGCGCAGAATTTGGGGAGGTGTGGTGAGTTTTAGGGCCTCTTCGCGGGCAAGCCTCGCTCCTACAGGATTTGTGTCGTACGCCGGCAATGAGCACGACACAAATCCTGTAGGAGCGAGGCTTGCCCGCGAAGAACGATAACGCGGTCTTTAGGTGAGAACCCGAACCGGCTCCCCAGCCGCCCAGGCCTGTATGTCCTCGATCATCTGCGAAAAGAACAGGTGGTAATTCTGCCGCTGACATACCCGACATGAGGCGTGGCCAGCACATTGTCCAGCGTTCTGAAAGGATGATGGTGGGGCAACGGCTCGTGCTCGAACACGTCCAGCGCGGCACCCGCCAGGCGTTTTTTCTGAAGCGCCTTGATCAACGCCGACTCATCGACAATCGGCCCGCGAGCGGTATTGATCAGCCATGCCGTGGGTTTCATCCAGTCCAGTGCCTGAGCGTCCACCAGCCCTCGACTGCGCTCGCTGAGCACCAAATGGACCGACAACACATCGGCCTGCTCGAACAGTTCCTGCTTGCTGACATAGGTGACGTCGACTTCGGCTGCCCGTTCGGCGGTCAGATTCTCGCTCCAGGCAATCACCCGCATGCCGAATACCTGGCCGAACCGGGCAACCCGTTGACCGATGCTGCCCAGACCGAGGATCGCCAAGGTTTTGCCCTGCAGGTCGCCGCCCAACCCTTGTTGCCAAAAACCTGCGCGCAAGGCGTTGGCTTCGGCCACCAGGTTACGGGTCGCGGCCATGATCAGCGCCCAGGTCAGCTCGGGGGCTGCATATTTGTAACTGTCGGTGCCGCACACCTGAATGCCCAGCGCGGTGGCGGCTTTCAGGTCCAGGGCGGCGTTGCGCATGCCGCCGGTGACCAGCAGTTTGAGTGCGGGCAAGCGGCGCAGCAGGTCTTCGTCGAACCGGGTGCGTTCGCGCATCACGCAGATCACTTCGAATGCGCCAAGCCGTTCGGCCAGGGTTTCGTTGTCGGCAGGGTAGTCATGGATAAAACTCACCTGACCGATGCTGTCCAGCACCGACCAGTCCTCCACGTTGCGAGCCACGTCCTGCCAGTCATCGATCACCGCAATCTGCATCAGCCTTACCTCATCAAGGAACGGGATTGGTTTTGTTCAGCCAGTCGAGCAACGCCTGATGGAATTTCGCCGGTTCTTCCATTTGCGGCGCGTGGCCAAGGCCCGGGAATTCAACCAGCGTCGACCGGGGAATCAGTTTCGCCACTTGCTTGCCGAGTACGTCGTAACGACCGATTTTCGCCTTGACCTCGGGCGGTGCGATGTTCTTGTTGATGGCCGTGGTGTCGGAGGTGCCGATCAGTAGCAGGGTCGGCACTTTCAGGTCCTTGAACTCGTAGTACACCGGTTGGGTGAAGATCATGTCGTAAATCAGCGCCGAGTTCCAAGCCACCGCTGTTTTACCCGGCCCTTGGGCCAGGCCTGCGTACATGTTCACCCAACGGTCAAACTCGGGCTTCCAGCGGCCATCGTAATAGGTACTGCGTTGGTAATCGTGGATACCTTGCGCCGTGACTTTCAGCTCGCGCTCATACCATTGATCAACCGTGAGATAGGGCACGCCAAGGGCTTTCCAGTCTTCCAGGCCGATGGGATTGACCAGCGCCAGTTGTTCGACTTGATCGGGGTATTGCAGTGCATAGCGCGTGGCGAGCATGCCGCCGGTAGAGTGACCGAGCAGGGTGGCTTTCTGGATGCCCAGCGCCTTGAGCAGTTGCTGGGTGTTAGCCGCCAGCTGCTGGAAACTGTATTGATAGTGGTCCGGTTTGCTTGAAGTGCAGAAGCCGATCTGGTCGGGAGCGATGACCCGGTAACCGGCCTCGCTCAGCGCCTTGATCGAGCTGTCCCAGGTTGCGCCGCAGAAGTTCTTGCCGTGCATCAGCACCACGCTGCGTCCATTGACCTTGCCTTGGGCGGCAACGTCCATGTAACCCATCTGCAGGGATTTGCCCTGGGACTCAAAGGCGAAGTGCTTGACCGTGTAGGGGTACTCGAAGCCCTCAAGTTGCGGACCGTATTCCGGCGTTTCGGCCTGGTTCGGGTCCTGGGCGTGGACGAGTATGGGCAAAGCTGCCGTCAGCAGCAGGCCGGGTAACCAGCGGGAGAGGATGGGCGACATGGGTAAACTCCACAGGAAATCCGCCGATGCTGGATCGGCATGATTAGGGCGACATTACCATGCCGGTCAGTAAAGCGATTTCAGCGACGACGCTTTCTTTGTAGCAGCAGTCGAGCCTGCGTTCGCCTGTAGCAGCTGTCGAGCCTGCGAGGCTGCGTTCGGCTGCGCAGCAGTCGTGAATGCGGCTGGCGCGGTCTGCCTGATGCACCGCAATCTCTGGTTTTACGACTGCTGCGCAGCCGAACGCAGCCTCGCAGGCTCGACAGCTGCTACAGCTGCTACAGCCGAATGCAGTCTCGGCAGCTCGACGCCGATCGGTTAACCGCTTAGAACCAAAAATTCAGGCCGAGCATTAATGACTGGGCGCTGTAGTCCGTGCGCACATCGCCTTGGGGCAGGCCTTGAATGTCGCCGAAGTGCGCCTCGCGAGTTTTGAGGTATCGATAATCCAGGGACATGGACCATTGATCGGTGAGTTCGAAACTTACCCCGGCGCCGAGTTGGTAGGCCGATACGGTGTCGCGATGAGTATCGCCGAACTGCACGCCGCCGGCTTCCAGGCCACTGACCGACAGGGTGGTGTAGCCCAGGCCGCCGCCAATGTAGGGGGTGAACCGACTGAAAGGGGCGGGCAGGTTCAAGACGTCATACCAGAGGTTGGCCATCAGGCTGGTGGCTTCCTCTTCGCCTTTGCCGTCGATGCTCCCGCCGCCTTCGTAGACCCGGTTATTGAACTGGGTCAGGGAGTTTTTGCGGTAGCTGAGTTCCACTTCAGGTCTGAGCCCGATGGGAAATCGCCAGCCCAATGCCAACCCCGTGGCGTAGCCGGAGTCTAACGGTTGATTGAACTCCATCTCGACAAAATCGAGGTTGTTCTGGTTAAGGTCCTGCGGAGCAACCCAGTTCAGGCCGCCCATGACACTGATGTAGGGGCCGAGCGTGCCGGCGGAACTGGACTCTGGGGCGATAAAGCCCATGCCAATGACGCCCATCACGAGATACTGAGGTTTTTTTAGTAGGTTCATGCTCGGTCCGAAGTGTGCCGTTATCAATAAGTAAGCGAAGGGTTCGGAAGCGAGCGTTCAACACGCTCCCTCCCGAGGTATTTCATACACGGTGCAAATGTGTTCCAGGTTTTTCGAGCCTTTGGGTGCTGATGGCATTCGCTCGTTGTTCAGCCAACGCGCACAGGTTGTCCAGTGCGGTGCTCATTGCTGCGGTGAGCATTTTGCGTAGCAGCCCACGGTATAAAAAACTCAAGGGGCCAGCGATTTTGGCGGTATGGATCACATGGGTTTCATTCGGGGAAAGCCTGCGCATCTGGTGATCGAACTCAAGGTCGATCCAAAGCAGTCTTGCCGTGTTCCGATAACTTTCATGCATCCTCACCTCTTCCAGTTTCAGCGGCATGTTCAGGCCATTTTTGAGGATGCATTTGCCTTGGGTTCCCGATTGAAACGGGCCATTGAGTTCACAATGGCTGACGTCGGTATCCCATAACGGCGCTTCGGAAAAATTGCTCCAGATCTTCCATATTTCTGAAGGCGGCGATTTGACTACGACTTGCACTTTGACATCGTTCACGGCGTCACCTGGGTTGTTGAGGGCACGGTCATGCTGGAAAGGGAGATCAATTCAATGCCTCAGGCAGCGGGAGCGGATTGACTCAGCACTTGAGCCGTAATATTGGCTTGGCCAATTTTTTCGCCCCGGTTGAACAGATCGATATAGACACGGTTGGTTTTGAATGGCTGATCCTGCGCGTCAAAACCGGTTTGCGGTGCCAATGACAGCGGGCTGTTCCTGGGGATTGGCCGATCCAGGGTGAAACTCAAGGCCAGCAGATTCATCGGGGTGTTGAGTGGAATCCGCAGATAGCTGTGGGCAATCTGCATGTAGCACTGGCGGGCGACTTCGAGGAAATACACCATCGAATAGTGCTCGGGGTCGCCCTCCTGGAAGAAGTGCTCATCCGGCAACTTGAGCGTGTCCACGCTCAAGCCCTGAGCAATGCCGCTCATCTCACTGACGATGACGTTTTCTTCTCTGGCCTTGTGCAACAGGGCCTTGTCGCGGCAACGAGTGGCAGTGAACTCGCCGGCGGGCGATGTCTCGAACGCCGAGCTGTAGGCCATCCCAAGGACACAGGTGCACATCAGCTTTCCGGCCTGCATCACCTTCGCATTGAATACCTGGGGGTCTTGGCCTTGTTCCACATGCAGATCAATCACACCCTGCTTTTGTACGTATTGCTGGAACTTGATAGTCAGGGTTTTGACATAGGCGACTCGCCCGCTCAGTGGGGGCATGGCGAGTTCAATCAGTTGCAACACGCCCTCAAGCAATAAAATGCCGGGGATGTGATCAAGAGGGTGATCGAAGAAATAAGGGTGCGCTTCATTCACCACGAGCTGGGCGTGCAGTGACTGGGGGCTGCGCTGGACGTTGGCGATCACGATGTTTTCCGGGCAACGTTGCCAGTGCGCCGGGCGCTGGATTTCAGCGCCACGGTGCAGGGCAAAAAGGCTCTCCATCGCGCGAACCCGGACACGCAGCCCGGAGAGCAGGGTGTTGGTCAGCGTGTCGCTGAGTTGCAGCACGTCGACGCCGTCGTTTTGCGGTTCACGGACAACGCTGACAGGACGGGCAGGCGGGATGACCTGTTGCAGTTCGTGGGGAGCCGAGTGAGCAAAACGCAACGTGAAGGGATGCTTGATGGCAGGGGCGGGCTCGGCCGCCGGGCTCCATTCCTGAAGCTTTTCAGTGAATAACCACATCACTGCCTTGCCGGCTTCGCGCACCTCGATCACCGTGTGAGCCGACGCACTCAGCATCACCGCCAGCAGGGTTTCGACACCACTGGCTTCTGCCAGAAAGCCGGTCATCTCCTGCAGTGATCCGCTTGCAGGAGTCGCATCAGGCCGCAGCTCGCAGACTTCAATGTTCTGGTAATGACGGCGCTCTTTGCCCAGCAGTTGGCAAGCCTCATCCAGCGAGTTCGCGGCATGGGCGAGGACCGCCGCGCGGATCACCAGCAAAGGTTTGTCGCTGGAATCCGGTTGATAAGGACGCAGCGCAATCAGCCCCAGTCCTTCACCTTGCGTGGTGGCGGAATGTCGGGCGCGTTCGATCTCGATTTCAGCACTGATAAAGCGCCCGGCACCGAGCAAGAGCGTGGTAATGCCCTCCTTGAACCATTGCTGCGATGCCAACAAGGTCTGCCAGAACAAGCCTGGGGTGCCGACCAGTGTTTGATGGAAACCCTTGAAGTCAAAAATCTGCGCCGGGTAGCCGGATAACATATTCGGCAACATGGTTGCCACGTCCGCCACCTCCACGCCCGGTGGCATGCCTTGAGCCCGGCCGTAAAAGTTGTGAGCGCTGCTATACGCATTGCTGAAGCGTTCCCCACCCATGTTGCAGCACATGACCATCGCCGTGCCGGATGAGCCGGCTACACCCGGCAGGCGTCGCAGTAAATGGTTGACGCGATCGGTGATCAACAGCTTGAACGGATCGACATGGGCCAGCGGTTTGGGGCCCATGCCGAAACCGTCGATATCAATGACGCGATCCTGCGCCAGGAATTTTCCCAGTAACGGCTGAGCTGGAGCCGCGGTGTAATCAACGAAGCGCCCATAAGGGAAAATGACTGAAGGTGCTGCTGGCTGATCGAGCTGTTGCTTGAATGACTGCAATGAGCAATGACTGCCGATCGCCGCTTCAGCCTCGACAATGGCCAGGTCCAGCATCAGCACGCCGGGGGTGGTTAAAGGACCGGCCAGCTTGGCGGCGGGGCGGCTGTCGGGAATGTACTCATCCACCACCAGATGCGCATTGGCGCCACCAAAACCAAAACTGGAGATGCCGATCCGGATTGCCGACTGACGATCAGCAAGGGGCTGTACCTGCTCTGTGGCGAGCTTCAGGCAGGTCTCGTCGACTTTTGCGCTGGGACGGTAGTCGGGCTGAGGCGGAATACCTTTGTGCCGCAAGATCATCAACGCCTTGGCGAGCGAAGCGCCTCCGGCGGCGGCCAGTGGGTGACCAATGACGGACTTGATCGAACCGATGGTAATTTTTTTGCCGTCTGTGCGGTGTGGGGCAAAGAAGCTGTTCAACGAGCCCAGCTCTGTCGCATCACCCAGCGGTGTGCCGGTGCCATGGGTCTCGATGTAATCCACATCATTGGGATCAAGACCAATATAGGCACGCTGGTAAGCCGTGTACTGGGCCTGTTTGCCAGGGGCAAACACGGAGCCTTCGGCGCCGTCGGCGGAAAGTCCCAATGCCCGCAAAACCCCCAGGGGGCGGCGCTGCGCAATCAGGGCCTGGGATAGGGGTTCGACCAGAAAGGCGACTGCACATTCGCCCGGCACAATGCCGTCAGCGTCCTGGCCGAACGCCTGCATTTGGGCCCGGGAGGAAAAGGCGGTCAACTGCGAGAACCCCAGGAACAACGCCGGTGGCAGCACGGTGTTCAATGCCATGACAATCGCGTTATCCGCCTGTCCGCTCTTGACCAAGGCTTGAGCCATATCGATTGCATAGGGGAACGAACTGCAGGCGGTGTCTACCGATAACGCCGGACCACCGAAGGCAAACGCCGCTGCCAGCTCAGCCACTTGTTCACCCGGCGTATAGCCTGGGGATGAAGAGCTCCTTGGGGCATCGGCTTTCGCGGACATGCCTATGACGAAATAACTCTCGTCACTCCAGGACGTCGCGACCACCAAGGCGGTGCGTTCCTTGATCAGTGCCGAGCCTTGTCCGGCAAGCTGGGTGAGGAGCGCCTGGAGTACTTTCTTGCCGATGGCGACTTGCCGTCCTTCATGCCGTGAAGGAATTGATACGTCATCGGTCAGGCAAAAAGCACTGTCCAGGTAAACGCGATCCTTTTCACCTGTTTTTGCTGAATAGATCGACGCCTTGTTCAGTTCCCAGCGTGTCAGCATCGAATGGATGGGCGCTATCTGCCCTTGCGAAAGCAAGTGCCAAAGCGCATCCGTTGACGGTGCCCCAGGAAACTCGCCAGCCATTGCGCTGAAGCAAAAATCGCCCTCTGTTGTTACCGCGCCACTCATACCCTGTCTCCTGGTTGCCAAATGCTGGGTGATCTGTTCGATCACCCGGATTCCATGCCATTTTTTTCAGCGGCTCAGTGCTCAGCTCAGTCTTGTCAGAAGCGCCAAGGCGTCCTGCGGCGTACGACGCGACATCAGCGCTTCACCGGCAAACTCGCTGGCGGAGCACTGTTGCGCCATTGATTGGCAGAGCGCTTCTCGGGCGAAACCGTTGAGCCCCAACTGTGCAAAGGGCGTCTCAATGTCGATCGACTGCGGGGCGTCCGGGATCAGGGGTGACAGGGAGTTGAAAAGCAGATCGCTCATCTGCCCGTGAGCGTCCGTTGTGGCAGGTGATTGCACTTCAGAGGGGGTTGCTGATGTCGACTCGGGGCTGGCCAGGGCGGCTTTAATCAGGGCGATGGTTTCCTGTGGCAACTTGGCGTTGGCCAGCTCAGTGCTGTGGGCCTTGAGTTGCGGCCACAAGGCGACGACCGACTCCAGAAAGTCCAGCTGTACCAGGGAGTCCAGGCCCAGGCTTTCATAGCTTTGTTTCAGGTCGATCTGCTCAACGGTAAAACCGGTGATATTCGCCAGTTGTTCAATTACCCATGCTTCGACATCCACGGCAGGCGCCTGCGGATCGGCTTCAAGCCGCGCGAGCAAAGCGGTAGGCGTGGGGGCATTAAAGAGCTGCGAAGTGAGTTCTTTCTTTTCCGGAAAGTGCTGGCCCAGGGATTCGAAAATATCGACCAGCCCAAGAGAATCGATACCCAGACTCTCGAAACTTTGATCGAAGTCGATCTGTTCCTTTTTGAACCCTGTGACCGAGCTTATTTCACTGCGCAACCATTGCCCGTAGCTCAGTGCAGGTATTTGTTCAGCAACAGGTGCCGATGCCAGTATTACCGAGTTCGAGTGTACGGGCTCCAGCACCGGAAGGTTTTTAGCGACGGGAGCTTCAATCCCATTGGCATAAACGCCCTCGAGGACTTGTTGATGAGCATTGAAGTAATGCGCGGTGACGGATTCGGCCTGCTCCAGCACACGCATCAATATAGATTCTTTTGCTACATTGGATTCGCAAAGTGAATCAATGATCTTTTCTGAAAGAGAGAAATAGCTATGAGCTATTTTTCCATTGGACACGATGAATTCCTGCACAACATCGTTGAGTTGGAAGCGCATGAGGTTCTCCTAACCAAAGTCGGTCTAGTTTTCTATAAGTACGAAATCAAAAGTCATGGCCCACGAGTGGGCCTTGTGTGAATCAATGAGCCAAACTGGAAGTAGCGATATAGAGACTTAGAGTTGGAGTTGCACTGCGTCGATCTCGAAAGATGTTGTTTTTTTGGCGCCCTTGAGCAGCCCGGATCTTACGTTCAGATAAGTGAAGAGCGTCATTGCATCGGCCCCCTGGAAAGCGATGTAGCCGTCAGGGCGAATCAGCATCAACGTGCCCTCTTTGGCATGGTAACGCTTGTGCAACCGCCAATCGGGGTCCAGCAACGTCGAGTGCCAGGAAGGCAGCTCGGCGCTATTGAGTGCATCAATAACGCAATAAGCCTTGATGCCTGGGTAATCCTTCTCCACCGACTCGGCCAGCGAGTAATAGCCCGGTAACAAAGGAGAAAACTGATCGGCTGCGCTGAAAATCAACAGCGTGAAAGTTCCGTGGAACAAGTCGATCAAATGTTTTGGTGGCATACCTTGCAGTTGCCACAACTCAACATCGGGAGCCAGTTGACCTGCGCGAGGCACAGAGGCCTGAAATTCGGATTTCTTGCCTTTTTTGTTCCAGTTCTTGCGCTGCTTTTTCGTCAGTGATTCTTGAATGTAATCACTTTTGCCGTAGTGGTACTGATGGCCGGAAATCATCGAAGGCAGTTTGCGCTGAACCTTGCGCCGGTTGCTCAGCAGTGGCAGAACATTGTCGCGCAGCCAGACGAGGGCGCGGTGCTTGACGGTAATCAGGCCGGTCAGTCGGTGTGCCGTGTTCTCGACTTCCAGGGCGACCGGGTAGCGCTCGTCGTTGTAGCTCTCCAGCAATGATTGATCCGCCAGGCCCTGATCGACATAGGCCATTTTCCACGCCAGGTTATAGGCCTCGGAAACCCCAAGGTTCATCCATTGGCCACCGATCGGGCTGCCAATATGCGCCGAGTCGCCCACCAGAAACACGGAGCCCTGTTGCATCGACTGCACGCGGCGATGTTGAAAAGAGGCGATGGTGGTCGATGAAATATTGGACAGCGTCATCTTTTGCCCGCGTCCTTCGCACAACCGCTGAAAGTTCTCCAGGCTCAAGGACGGGCGCTCGCCTTCAGGTGGCAGGTTGTAGGGCATCTCGATGAAAAGTCGATAACGGGATTGGTCGCTGATCGGCGCGACCGCCACATAACCGTCCTGTGCACCGAGGAAGAAAGCGCCTTCATCCTTGCTTCCAGACCACTCGATGTCGGCATCGGCGAGCATGAAGAATCGGTCGTAGGACGATCCTTCGAAGGTCATATCAAGGCGTTTTCTGATGTTGCTGCGAGCACCGTCGCACGCGACCACCCAACGACTGGAAAAGGATTCGTCGCTGCCGTCCGCATGATGAAGCGTCATCTGCACTGATCCCGGCTGGTTTTCTATATCGACCAGCTCGGTATTCCACTCGACATCGGCTCCCAACGTGTTCAGTCGCTCGAGCAGAATCTTCTCTGTTTGCGGCTGTGGCAGGCTGAGGAGCAGGGGATAGGTAGCATCCAGGTTGGAGAAGTTGTAGTTCAGCACCCGTTTGGCGTTCGACTGCACCGAAAATTGATTGATCGTGAACCCGTCGTTGATGGCTTGATCGGCAACACCCAGATCCCGAAAAATTTCCAGGGTTCTGGAGTGGATGGCCATCGCTTTGGTAGCGGTCGAGGGACCGGCATTCTTTTCAATAATGCGAAAAGAGACGCCCCACTTTTTCAGCATGATTGCCAGGGACAGGCCAATAGGGCCGGCGCCTACGATCATGACTGTCGGGGTGTTACCGGGTTGCCTGAAGTGCTTGGGGGCCAAAGTGCTCAGCGTGTTCATCTGTCAGTACCAGTTTCTGTAGAAGGGAGAGTTGGCAATGCCGAGAAGAGCATCGTCACCCGATGAATCTCCGTAGGCATAAATGTAAAAGTCATCAAGGTTGCTCAGGCAGCTTTTAAGCCGTGTGACTTTTTCTCTCTCAACACAGTTGGTCCCGGATATCCCGCCCGTCAGTTTGTTCTTTGCAGTCGCCAGGCGGGTGCCGCAGACATAGTCAAAACCCGCTGCCTGTCCCCAGGGAATCAGATAGTTCTCCGGCGAGTTGCTGACCAGCGCAGTGACATGCCCCATGGATTGATGCCATTGCAGCCGGCGCAGGGCTTCGGGCCTGAGCCAGAGTGGTAGCTGCTCGGTAATGAAGTACTTGGCATGCTCTCGCTCTTGCTCGACTGACAGACCGCCCAGGTAACAGGCGATGAACGCCAATCGGGCTTGCATCAACGGCGTGATACCAAGGATCACACTAAGCATTTTGGGCAGCAGGGGAATGATCCTGAGCCAGAACGTTCGGGTGCCCACGATAAAACGCATGTAGCGCCAGAACGTGTGTCGGTCGGTCAATGTGCCGTCAAAGTCGAAAACGGCCAGTACCGGTTGTGTGGCATTAACTTGCATGAATCTCTTCCTTGAGAGAGATGATCTCGATGGTTTTGGGCAACTTGAAGCCCGAGAGGTAGCGCGAGAGCAGGGTAGAGACAGTGCTTTGAGTCACGTCACCGCTCCCTTCAACGCACAGGTGCAGTACGTTGACCTCTTTGTTGTCCGGGACGATGTAAGCTTTTGCGCGCAACACGTCCGGATGCTTCAACGCAATGGATTCGATTTCAGTCAGGTCGACCATTTGCGCTTTGATCTTCGAGATTCGCAGGCGTTGGCAATAGAAGAACACATGTCCATCGTCGTCCCGCCAGACCAGATCACCCGTGTGCAGCCAGCCATCACGGAAGAACCGGGCATTGGCGTCCTCTGCATCGTTATAGCCGTCAATCACCATCGAGCCGCGTATCAGCAGTTCGCCGATACGTCCAGGTACGACATCCCGCCCCTCGGCATCAACGACCCGCAGTTCTACGCCCCTAATCGGTTGACCCATGGCGCCGCGATGGACCTTGCCGATCGAGCTCTGGACAATCACCGGCATGCTCTCGGTCAATCCATAGCCTTGCAGCACCGGATTGCACCCCAACAGCCGACCCAGTTTCTCGGCTTCGTCTGCCGGTAGATGGCTGCCACCCGAATAAATCATCAGTTGCGGGTGCATCGGCAAAAGCGCGCCTTTGCGTTTGGCCAGTCGCGTATTGAAGTAGCGAATGACGTCCGGCACCAGGCAGGCAAAGGTGACCTTATGTTGCGACAAAACTTCTGCCAGATCCCTGTTGAGCAGGGTATTGGTCATTAACAGGGTGGCGCCCACACTCAAGGGGAAAACCATCATCACGGACAGTCCGAAGATGGCATACAGCGGCAGCGTCACCAGATGAACGGACCCGACGCCTTGAAGATGAAACTGCTCATGCAGCCCATCGCTCGATTGCGTCAGGTCAAGGTAGCGGTGAGAAACGGCCAGCGGTTTACCAATGCCCCGATAAGTGAACTGTACCGAGACGATCGGATTGCCCTCGGGCAATAACAAGGGCTCGGCTTGTCGAGGAAGCCGAGAATCTGCCGTTGCGTTGCCGGGCAGGGGCGATGACGGCTCGCTTGCGGCGTTCAACACCAAGGAGTGCCGAACGCCGTAGGCAGGCTGAAATATCTCGCGATGCTGCTCGAACAGCGTTTCGGTCGTCACTACCAGCGTCGGTCTGGCGATGCTGATGACGCTGTCCATTTCGAATGGCGTCAGTTTGTAGTTGAGGATGACCGGAACCGCACCGCGCCCGATGATCGCCAGATAGTAGGCGATGAACTCCACCCCATTGGGCAGAATAAGCGCAACTTTGTCGCCCGATAATACATTCAATGCTTTGAGGGCACCGTTGCACTCTTCAGCTTTTATTCGCAAACCTCGGTAAGTGACAGTTTCTTCTTCCGCGTCCAGATTCCTGACAGCAATGTGATCAGGGAAAGACTTTGAAAAACCGACGAACCGATGCAGAAAACCTTCTTTATAGGAAAGGCTTTTCATTTACCAACCTCTCTCAATCCTTGAATTTTATGGTTATACAAAAAGTATTACAGAGGCAGGCTGTATATGAGTTTTTTCAATTACGCATCTGTGTAGTTGTTTTTCCGATACCAGTCCAGCGTATCGCTCAATGTTTCAGCTACGGGGCGGAAGTTGCACTTCAGCTCCTGTAAACTTTTGTGATGACTGAAATGGGTGCGCCCTTGCTCTTGCTCCATGAGTTTGACAGTGGAAGTACTGATGAGTACCGGTTTTTTGGTAATTCGATAAAAGCCTTCATACATCAAGGCAATGATGCGCAGCATGAACAGGGGTACTTTTCGCTCCGGTGCTTTCACACCACTGACACTGGAAAGTGCCTGGAAAATACTGCTCATGTCCATATGATTGCCGGCCGCCAGATAACGTTCTCCGGATCTGCCGCGTGTGATGGCCGCGAGTTGATGTTCCGCCACATCCCTGGCATCTACAACGGAAAAACTTCCAGGCAATACGCCGGGTAATTTCTTTCCGACAAAGTCGAGCAGGAACTGTCCTGATGAGGTGGGGCCGATATCCCCGGGGCCAAACATCCAGCCCGGTAATATCATGGCGATGAACATGTCCGGGTGCTGCAACAGAAATTCCTGAACTTTTTGTTCAGACATTATTTTACTCAAGTAATAATCGTCAGCCTCCGACTCACTGCGAGACATTGTTTCATCGATGACTTGATCTCTGTTGCCCTTCAATACTGCAATGGATGAAGTATGTACTGCACGACGGATGCCAGCGGCATAAGCGGCTTGCAGTAGGCGCTCGGTCCCGGTCACATTAGTGTCATACAGTTTCTGCCAGTGCTTTCCGCCTTTGTAACTATCGCGGAAATAAGCGGCTGTATGAAACAACGCATCACAGCCTTGTAAGGCATGGCTGAAGGCATCGACATTGAGCATGTCGCCTTCGACAAATTCGACAGGCAGATTGCCGAACTGCTTCCGGGCTTTTTCGACGGAACGGACCAGCGCTTTTACTTTGATGTTTCGCTGTAAAAGCGCATGAACCACATTATTACCGAGCAGGCCTGTAGCGCCTGTAACAAAGGCATATTCCATTAAAAATCCAGCTCCTGTGAGTAACCTGCTACTGCTATGAGATTGATGTCACCGGGTTCGATGCTAGATCAGGTGCTGGTACATCAACGGTGGCAAGTAAAAACCATTTGGTATCTGAAAATCAAGTGGTATTTCATGACAGTTGCAAAGGAGAGGTCATTGAGCCCGATCTAAAACTCGAAAATTCAGCGGTTTAGAGCGTTGTGCCCATCGGCTGCCTCCCTGAAGGGCTCACCCCACAGCGTGGCAGGGGAAGCACATCGACCTCTTCAAGAGTTGTAAACGCTTGCAATACCAACGAAAAATCCTCGGGGAGGAGTCTATTTGGATCCCTCCTCGGCGAGGTCAATACATGGCATTTACATGGCACTTCTTAAAAGTTTAAGCGTAAAGTTATTAAGAAGGCCTGGTATAAGATATGATAGTTAAAACAGATTTTGCGCAGTGAGTAGCAGGTCTGTTTCATCCAGTTGCAGATTGATTTTTTGTTTGGCTAAAAGGAGCCGAAGGCGTGATTAAAAAGAGATTAGGTCGAGAAGAAAGCCAGCAAGTAACAAGAGATAAATTGTTCGACACCGCCACTGATCTTATGGTGAGGAAAGGCTTTCACGCGGCCAGCGTCAACGCTATCTCCGAGGAGGCCGGTTTTTCGAAGGGCGCATTCTTTTCAAACTTTACCAGTAAGTCAGACTTGCTTCTGCAATTGACTCAGAGGTTCAAGAGAGTTGAAATAGATCGATTGAGCGTTACCCTGAGTTCGGGGTATTCATCTGAACAGCTGACCCATGGGTTGAATGCTTATATTGACACACTTAAAAATAATACCAGCTGTGCGATTCTTGATGCTGAGCTGCAACTGATTGCCTTGCGCGATGAAGAGTTCTCAACGCATTACTACGATCTGCATCAGGAAAATAGTGAAGCCTTGGGCAAACTGATTACCATCATCTTTAATCATGCAGGCAAGAAGCCTCCTTTGGCGTATGCCGCTCTTGCAAGAACCTTCACCGCCCTGTCGGAAGGTTTGATACTGCAAGGACATAAAGATCCGGCCTCTGAAATAAAACTTGTGTTGAACTCGCTTATCCAGACAGCAGAGCCTTTATAGTACGCTGCCATTCTCGTGATACATCCGGCATGTCCGGGGCTCAGACCTCGGACAGGATGCGAAAAGGCCCCTCTGTGTTCATGCCCAGAGTTTCAGGCCATCTTCACCCGCGCCGAACATCAATGGGCGGGGTAGTCCGCCACCACCACATCAGTGCCATCCTTTTTCAGACCGATCACTTGATAGGCATCGCTCACGCCATCCGTTTCCATGCCGGGCGAGCCCATGGGCATGCCAGGAGCGGCAACACCCAACAGATCGTCCCGCTTGCTCAAGGCCAGTACTTGATCGGCCGGCACATGGCCTTCGACGAATTTGCCGTTGATCAAGGCAGTGTGACAGGACGCCAGGCGAGGTGGCACGCCGTGTTGTTGCTTGAATTGGCTCATGTCGGCTTCGAGGTGGTCTTCAACTTTGAAACCGTTGGATTCCAGATGGCTGACCCATTTTTTGCAGCAACCGCAGTTGGCGTCGCGGTGAACTTCGATGGGAATCAAGTCGGCGGCCTGGGCGAGGGAGGAGATGAAGAGGGCGCTCAAAGCGATCAGACGCAGGTAGGTTCGCATGGGAATCTCGTCTTGGGTTGCGGCAAAAAATGTATTTTGACCTGAAAATCGGGGCGTCGAAAGGGTATCGGCTCGCCAAGGTGAAGCGTTAGGTACGATCGTACACGATCTGCCTGAGGTGATGAAGAAATATCCTCATTGATACAAGCACTACTAACCAAAGAGTACAAAAGCCTGATGAGTTATCTGCCCCTATCGAAAAGTTCATGTAGGCCCATGAAGCCAAGCGATTTTGGTTATGTGTCACAAATGTACAAGAATTGTAAAAAGCGGAAATATCTGTTGGTGACGTTAGAGCGTGCATCGATACTCGCCCGCACTTAACTCGGTTAAACAAGGAACTTTTATGGTCGCCTCACAAGGACGTCTGTGTATTTTGGATAATCAGCATTCCGTCACGCAGCCGGGAGCCCGGTCATGACAATCGGCTACACAGGTGCCTGGACTAGCAAGGCAGGTTTACTGGTCAAGGATATGGGCAACGGCAAGCCTGTGGCTCATAGCGCCAGGGTCAAGCAGATGCTGGCACTGGTGGGGACCAATCCCAATGCGCTGAATACGGCGAAAATGGATGAGCAGAAACTGCACAGGAACATCAAAGGCTTCGATCCGGAGAATGTCTCCGCCAAGCAACTGGGCAATCTCAGTGCTTTCTTGAGAGGCAAAGGCCTGATTTCCGATATTACTTCGATGACCTTGCTTAACGCCGGTGACAAGTTTGATCGTTTTGGCGTACAGAAAGACCCGGATGCGAAGTTTAATGCACTGGAGTATTTCGCCACGCAACTGGACACCATTCAGAACAACAATATCAAGGGTGACAAGTACGCCGCTGGCCTGATCCCTGAATACAAGACGGCGATCTACGTATTGCAGAACTTGCAAACTTACGGCAAGGGCAACGGTACGACCCCGACCGACAAGGGCGTCCAGTCCAGGGCGTGATATTTGCCAGCACTGGCCCGCTCAACTATCGAACGGGCCAGACACTTGTTACTGGTCAAGCAACTTCATGACTTCTTCCGAATAACGCAGGCCTGCCGTCGCCTTGGCCGGGAATATCGCTTCTAGGGCCCGCAACTCTTCGCGGCTCAGCTTCACGTCCTCGCCCGGCTGCTGAAGGAGGGGCGATTGGTCGAGGTCCTGAGGGAGATGCCGCCACCGGATATGCCGTTGACGGCGCTCTATCCTCCTCACCGCCAATTGTCCCGACGAGTACGTGTGTTCGTCGATTGGATAGGAACTCTGTGCGCAGTCGGCTAATGGTTTTAACAGACAAGACTCATGCGGCTGAGCGGGTGCCGACAGGAGTGTCGGTGCAGTGGGTTCTCATTGCGTTGGCGCTCTGTTGTAAGTCGTCATGCAAATGTTGCATGTGCGCGCAGTTCAGGTTGAGGGATCGAACCTGCACGCCTCGATGAAACAATGCGAACCAGCCATTGCCGCCTGGCGTGGGCATCAGGCCCGTGAAGACGAAGCCCAGCGTCGAAAAATTGCGCAGGTTCCGGGGAAAGTGCCGGGACAGTTCGAGTCGTACCGATATCAGCCAGTGCTTGGGCAATTGCCAGAGTTGCCCAAGCAAATCTTTGTTTAAATATTGAATGACAATATCGAGCCGATGCTGGTGTTGCTTGATCTGCAAGGGCATCGCGGGGCGCGACTTATTGTCCTGATGGGTTCCGAATACCGAGCTCAAGTGCAGCATCAACGCACGGCAGTTTTCGGGCCAGGGAATGTCGGGGAGCGGACGCCTGTGTCCGCCAATCATGTGATAGCCCATTACGATGGTTTCCGGTAGCGGATCAGCAAATGGCGAAGGAACATAATCGGGTAGCAGGCCCGTGCTGAGGAAGCCGATTTTTTCTGCCATGCGTTGTGTGTAGGGATGGTGAGTCACTTGCTTGATCGAAACGCTCTCTAGCCCCAAAGAGCCTGATTGCATCAATAGCTCCCGACCCAGACGAGTCGCGATGCTTTGCCCCTGCGCGGCGGGATGCACCACGCTGAGAGCCAGCTCCGCAGTATTGGAATGCACAGTTCGGTACAGCGCGGCGTGCCCCAGAACATGTGCATCATCCACCGCTAACATCGATTGCCAGCGACCCTCGGCATTGTGCTGATTGATCATATGCGGCAGGTAGACATCCGGCTGAACGTAATGATCGCCATAGACTTCGCGAAACAACGTGCTCACGGCATTAGCGTCACTGGGGCGGTAGGGTCTGAAAATCAAACGAGTCATCGCACAGGCTCCAACGGGGAAATGTCATACATCCGCAAATCCATCACTCGTAATTGTTTGCCCGAACGAGGGTGAAGCTTCAGGTCCAGGGGCGCGCAAGGCAGCACCCGCAGTTCCAGCAGACCGTCACGGCTCAGGTCCTCGATGATGGGGTAGTGGGCAATCAGCGCCTCATGCAGTGCCCGGCGCACCGGTTCAACGGTTTGCGATCGAGGTTCGGGAACCCATTTCACGCTCAATAGATCCTTGTGGTCGATCTGCTCGATCAGCAATTGCCATTGCTCGCTGTGGGCAACACGCCGAACGATCTGCTGTATGTCTTCGATAAACAGCGACAGCACACCTACTCGTACCCGCTGACTGTTGGCACTTCGCCCTTTGAGTGCAAATTTACGCATCGGGGTTGCGCTCGGTTCACGCCAACAGGCACGGTCGCCTACCGGGTAACGCAGCAACGGCATGAGCCGGCGCGTCAGGTTGGTCAGCACCAACAATCCTGTGCGATCACATTCTTCAATCACTTCACCCATGTGTTCATCGACGATTTCCAGCACTGTATGTTGATCGAACACCCGATGTTCGCCCAATGCGCAATCGCGATTGCTGGCACCTATGAGCCCTGCATCTACGCTGGCATAGCCGATAGAGGCAATACGCGCGTTGGGGAACACTTCTGCGAGGATTAGCAACTGCGGGGCAAACAGGCTTTCGCCGCCATACAATATTGTCTCGATCCCGCACAACACTCGCCGATGCTGCGCCAGGTAGGCCGCGAATCGCAGTAACTGCGCCGGTACTCCGGCCAGGACGTTGATCCGGTGTTGCCCGATGGCAACCGCCAAGACGTCCAGATCGACTTCTCCGGTAAACGGAAATTCACAGATGGATCGTCCGACATGGGCCAGAGAGTCGTGGATGAACAGAAAACTGGCGTAGAGATCCCCTGAAAAGAACAGGTTGGCGACCCGGTCACCGTTGTTCAGTTGAGATGAGAGGCTGGCGCCGAAAGTACTGACCAATGTGTGCCATTCCTCGTAGGAGTACACCGCAAGTTTGCCCTGACTGGTCGAACCTCCTGTCTTGAATATCAGCGCATCATCGACGTTTCCTGTCAGCACCGGCCAATGGTTCAAGTCGTTGCTGCCAACCCAATAGTTGGCGACGTCAGTCAACGGTAAATCTTTTAAAGTAATACCTTTCGAAGGTAAATGTTCCAGGTGTTTACTGTAGAAGGGGGAATGTTGTCTTATATAAAATACTAGCTGTTCAATCGAATAGGTTGGTTCCATTGGGCTCTCTTTTTATATTAGGCATCAGGGTGGAAATAGTTTTTATTTTCTATGGTCGATAATTAAAGGGGTTTTGCCGCTGTGTTTGTTTTTGGTAAATGCCTGTTCGGCGCATGTCGTCACTTCCACAATTAAAAGTGCGGCACTCACTGCGTTAGCCAAGGCTTCATGGGTCAGCAGTTTTTCTCGTACCCAGGCGGCATCTGCCTCCGCTCGAACTTGCATTCGTTCGACTCCGCTGGCGGCGTGGTCCAGAACAATTTGTATAGGGACTCCCACACTATCTTCCAGCGCCGGAGGGGAAATGAATTCCGTGCCAATCCGTACCAGTTTGCCGTGCCGCTGTAGCAGTTCGAATCGCGGCGTCTCCAGTCCGCAAGGGCAGGTTCCAGGTATCCAGCGGCCAGTGTCGCCGATGTCATAGCGGTGCACGCGCTGACCTTGTCGGGCGCGGGAGGTAAATAGCAGACGGCCGATCTCGTTGGCTTGTACCGGTACATCCTCTTCAAGCTGAACGATTTCCAGATGCTGGGTTTCGCACATCAAGTGAAAAATACCATCTCCCGTCGCCCGGCAAGCATGCCCCAGAGGACCCGCATCGACGGAACCATAGAGGGCAGAACGAATGGTCGACACTGCGCAACTTTCCATCAGGCGCTGACTGGCCTCACCCGGATGCTCACCGCCAAGGAACACTTTGGCGATACCGGCATAGTCGCGAAGTCGGGCCTGCTCTTTGAAAAACAGACGATGCAGCGTACTGGGCATGCCGATCAGCACGGTGACACGCTGCTCCACGATCATTCGGGCGATTTCACTGAAGTCATCGTCCTGGGGAGCCCCCATGGGCAAGTGTGTGACTCCCATCTGTTCAAGGACATTCGAAAAACTGAAAAACCCCCCGTACAGATTGCCGCCATAGAACAGGTTCATCACCCGGTCCTGTGACGGATCGAGCCCGGCAGCAAACATGCCATCAGCCGCGGCGCGCATTTGTCGTTGAAAGTCTCGATAGGTGAAACCGGCCAGGGTCGGCGTTCCGCTGCTACCGCCGGAGCGGAAGTACAGCTGTGCAGCGGGGCTGATCGGCTGAGTCATGAAGGCGGCTTTGTCCATGATCGGGCCATGGGCTGTTTCAGGGGCCGACGGCAGCGGATCGAGCGTTGCGCGACCAGTCGAGACATCAGCAGCCAGGCTCACGGAGAGGCGGCGACTCAGACGCGACAGCGCATAAACACCATCGTGAGGCTCGCCGGCGTAGCCATCGTGAATCGTCTCGCAAGGAGCAATACGAGTGACGCCGGCGTTGACCAATGTACGAACAATCCCGGGTGTGTCTGCCGGGGAGGCTATCAGCGCGCAGCTTTGCAGGACCGTTCGCCACGGCAACAATGATTCGGCGAGCAAATGCCGTGGGACTGGCTTGAGCAGCACTGTACGAAACAGCGGTGATGGCGCGAGGCTCTGATGATGCTCCCAGATGACGCGCCATCCGGGGCCGCTCCAGACTTGACCGGTCTGATCGGTAAAACATTGGTCCAATCGCGCCATGGCCGTATGGGTGGTGATTTCCGATGCTTCCTGATCTGTCGGGAGCAGCGCCGGCCAATGAGAGGCGCGACGTCTGAATGCTTCGGCGAGACGTTCCCCCAAGTCTCGCAGGAGGGTTGGATCATTGCTGTCTACCAATACCCATTGAGGGCTGGAGCACGCTTGTTGATCCAGTCGACAGACTTCATCCACCAATGCATCGAGCGCCGCAGGATTCGCCGCTTCAGGTGACAGATAGGCGAGGCTGATCTTGTGTCCCCAATCGATCCAGCGGCATCCCGCCGGGATCTGTTGGCGGATCGCCTTGAGCGCTGTTTCACCGCCCCAGGCCGATACCCCGTCTGCCGTGGTGCAAAGTCGAGCTATCTGTGAGGTGTCAACGGGCAGAACCGCAACGAATTCTGCGAGTCTGCCGCTGCTGTCGCATTGCACAAGGGCGGCCAGCAACCGAGCACTCAAACCTTCATCGCTGGTGCTGGGGCGCAGCCAGTTGATATTGCCGGCCAGCAGGCTTTCGAGTATTGCGCAGAACGCCAATAACGGCGCATTGCCTGGGGTGATATGCACTACCAGCCCCAAAGGATGCCAGCTTTCGAAACATGGCTGCCGATAGTCGATACGCCGCAGCGAACGCGGTTGCAGACCCAGCTCTCGCTCAAGTTTTGTCTCCAGGTTGCTGCGCTGGCAAAAATCGATCAGCCCCTGACAATGATCGTCATCGAGCGTCAGGTCCAGGCTGCGAGCCTGCAATTGCGTAGCAAAATGAGTGGCGGACTCGATAACGATGTCACTGTCGATCGGTGCAGCCAGCAATCGGGGTAATTGTTTTTGCAGGAGGTCGAGTGCGCTTTCCAGGGTAACGACGTCATGGAGTTGGCCATTGATCAGGTACATATCAAGCCCTCCCGATCAGTTCTGAAGCGGCCATGGCGCAGCTGCGACTGGCAGAGGTGCCGGCACGTCCATGGAGCTCGAACCAATCGGTTGGCAGGCCGCATCCGCAACTGGCGCCGGGATGCAGTGTCGCCAGATCGCCCATGACTACGGCATGGGCAGGGCTCGACGAAATGTACGGCGAAACAAATTCCAGCAAGCCGCGCTGGCCGTAGGGCTGAACAGTGAAATCGGATGGGTTGCGCACAAAAACCTTCGAATAAATCGGGACATGAAAATGATGGTGAGAACACTGGATATAGGGCACGGCATGCTCTACGGCGCCGTAGCCGTCCCGACAACGAGAGAGGTCGATGCCCAATTGCCGATTGATTCGGGCATACAGCTGATGCAGGGGTATCTCCTGTGCTGCCTGGGTTTTCCAGCCGCCTCCCAGAAATACCAATGACTGGTCGGGCAACTGCAAATTGGCCACGCAGGTGTCTTCCATGTGCTGCAGCGCATGAGAAAGAAACGCCGGAAAACCCAGGATGCGAACGGGCAATCCTTCCTCGACAAACTCCTGCAAGGCCCGAATCACACCAAAAAGGTCGAACGCGTGGCCTTTGCCGGTGAGGCGCAAGCCATAAGCGACACGGTTGACGGGGGCGTAGCTGCAAAGAAACTGATCGGTATAGGCAGTGCCCAAGGTGATGGCCGCCTTGGGCTCATAGCTCAGGAGCAGGTAATTGCAGGGGCTGTCCGGGGTATCCCAGCCGTAGTGCCGGAAAATGTGGTTCACCATGCCTTGTGCCGCGGCCATGCTGCGATGGTCGTAGCGCATGCGACTCTTCTGGCCGCTGGTGCCGGATGATGTGAGCTCCAGCGCCCCTTCGCCTGTGGGACCGAACACCAAATGACGTTTGAAGTAATTGGCGAAAATCGGCGGCAGCCTGGACCAGTCATCCAATGTCTCCAGGGCGTTGGCATCCAGGTCATTAGCGTTCAGCCAGCGTTCGTATCCGGGCGTGTGATGACAATGAAACAAACTGATTTCCCCCATGGCCCGGTTGAACAGGCCTTCCGGCACGGAATCCAGGCAATAAGGTTGCGTTAACGCACAAAGCGCATCGGTGTGAGGTAGATGGATCATCAAAAGACCTACTGATTTGGTGTCAGACCGTAAGCGGGATGTGAGAACGGCGCAGAAATGGTCTCAGGGGCACCAGGCACAAAAGGCCCATGAGACCGACCATCAGAGCGAAGGCCTCAAGACTGTCACCGGCGCCCAACGCAGCGATAATCGAGCCGCCCCCACCCATGACAGCGATGGAGATCATGCCGATCGCGGCTGAAACCAGCCCTTTACTGTCATCGCTGGAAAACAGCGCAAGCCGGTACAGCGCAGCGTTGCTCATGCCCAGGCCAATGGCGTAAAGCGACAGGCAACTGATCAACAGGAGCGTAGAAGCACCGGTGAAAGTGATGACGGCCAATGCGATGAGCCCGCCGCAAAATGGCCAGAGCGCGTATCGAATCAGTTGAGGCAATTCAGTGTTGGCAATCAACTGGTTGAGTATCAAATTACCGAGAATGACTGCCGCAAATACCGGGATCTGCCATAGGCCGTACTGCAAAGTGGAAAGTCCCTGGTTCTGGATCAGCAAGAGTGGCGCGAGCCCGATCCAGGCAATCAACGGCAGACTCATCAGGCCCAAGGCGATGGTGGCGCGCAGGAATTGCGTGTTGGTGAGCAAAGCAGCGTAGCGGCGTACCGTGCCGCCCCATTCAAAGGGCACGGCAGCCAGCCGTTGCCCGTCCTGGCGCAAGGTGTCCACGGTTTCCGGCATGAACCAATACAGCCCCAGCCAGACCATCGCGCCGCCGACACCCAACAGTAAAAACAGCTCCCGCCAAGAGAGCCACTCCAGCATCAGGCTGCCGAGCAATGGACCCAACAGCGGGGAGAGCAGTGCAACGTTCCCCAGCAATGCCATGATCTTGACTGCGTCGGCTTCACAGAAGACTTCTTGCAGGGCTGGATAACTGACCGCGATGACAAATCCCAATCCCATGCCTTGAATCAGGCGCAAAGCATTGAAAACAAGGATGCTCTGCACGTAAAACGCCGCGGCACAGGCTAGAGCGAATAGCGCGCAGCCGATGAGCAGCATCCTGCGACGACCGAAATGATCGGACAGCGGACCGATAAGCCATTGCAGAAGAATGCCGCCAATCAAGTAAAGGTTGAAGGCATAAGGAACGTGGCTCGGACTGGCATCCAGTTGACGAGTTACAGTCAACATGGCGGGCATGATCATATCGCTGCCCATATAAGTCAGCAGTTCGAAAAGAGTAATCGCAAGGCAAAAACCAAACAAATGATGAGGGCTGATATTGATTAAAGGTTTGAACATGACATCCCTGTTTTACTCGTGGTTTGAGGATTGATTTATTTGTGATGTATCGAGAATAGACATCGATAGCGAACAGCTCAAATGCATGATTGAGACTTAAAGCTTCAATGGTTTTCGCTATATTTCGAGTTGGGGGAGGAAGTCGAAAAGCAATAATTACGGTGGATTAAACTGACAGACGGATGAGAATAGTCATGTACGAAAAATGCCCGCTAGAGAGCGGGCATTTCTTCAGTGGAGCAGAGATCGGTTGTTTTCTTACAAGTGAACGGCTGAATAGGCGTTGTTTACGTCAGTCATTCAAATTATCAATGTTGATAATAGCCAGGTCCGCCACGGTCGTAATTGTGGCCGTCATGCCAGCCGCCGTGGGGAAAAACGATGCAGCCACTCAGGGGCAGGAGAGCGAGCAGGGGAATCAGCCGTGTGATTCGACGGAACATTTTGAAATCCTCATGGGTTATCGCCGCAATGAAGTCAAAACTCTTCATCGGCTGTAACATGAGACCCTGTTTGCAGCCCCTCATTCCCGCAGAACGGTAGGGGCTTGGCATGCAATCGGATACAAACCGGATATATTTTTTTTGGTTCAGGAACCCGCAATGACCCAGTCGCAACGTTTGAAATACTCGATTCTGATTTCCCTGGTGGTGCTGGGGATCATGTTCGGCCTTTCCTGGCTGCAAAACGCAGGGATCATCACAGAGCAGTTGTTCCAGTACATCGCCATTGGCGTGGCGGTGCTTGTGGTGGTGATCAATGGCGTGATGCGTCGCAAGGTCAAGCCTTGAGCGACGCCCCCTGGCCGGATTGCTCGCTATAAAGGACAGCGGCAGCCTGTGGATGCAGGCTGTAGCTTTTGTCCGGATTGAGGGTGATCACGCCTTCGCCGCACAAGCGTTTCAACACTTCACGGACACTGAGAAAGGACAGGGGAATGTCCAGGTCCAGCAAGTGGCTGTGCACGCCACGCACTCCCAGGCTGCGGTCGCTTTGGGCGGCGGTCAGCAAGGCGTCGATGACTTTCAGGCGAATCAGACTGGTTCGCAGGCCAAAGCTCTTGAGCAGAAACCTGATCCGTTCGTTACCGTGGCGTTCGGCTGGTTGATTGAAAGCGCCGGAGCCCAGAGTGCTGGCCTTTGGTGCATGGCTACCGTCCGTTGGCAGTTGCGAGTCGTACATGCAAAAACTCCTTTTCAGAGCCTGATCCGGAAAAATGTGATGGGTGCTCTCAATCAATAAGACGAACGAGCCAGGCAAATAATGAAGACCCGCATGTAGAAAATTTGTCGCCGTTGCGTCAGCGGCCCGTGAGCCGGGCGCGGGGATACCCTCAAAGGCTTAAATTTTTGCTGTTTGCTTCGTTTTAAGGGGAGGCGCATTGCGTAATGTCAGTCAGTTAAGCAATTTCAGCCGCGACGCACCTCTTTGTAGCAGCTGCCGAGCTCGCGAGGCTGCGTTCGGCTGCGAAGCAGTCGCAAAATCAGAAATTGCAATGGGTCAGGCAGACCGCGTCCGCCGAATTCACGACTGCTACGCAGCCGAACGCAGCCTCGCGAGCTCGGCAGCTGCTACGGATCGCACGGCTTAACTGACTGGCATTAGGCGCATTGCGTGTCATACGTCTTTTCGATCAGGAGCGAGCGTGATTATTTCCGGGCAGTTAACCAGGTTGAGCCTTGCGGGTGTGTTTCTGGGGCTGAGTCTTGCGGCAAACGCACGCAGCCAGCCAGAGCAGGCGACGGCCGAGATTCGTCGAACCAGTTTCGGCGTGCCGCATATTCGTGCCGACAACGAGCGCGGCCTCGGCTATGGCATTGGCTATGCCTATGCTCAGGACAATCTGTGCTTGCTGGCCAATGAGATCGTCACCGTCAATGGCGAGCGTTCCCGGTATTTCGGCCCGGAGCAGTTTACGGTCGAAGAGCGCGGGAACCTGGCCAGCGATCTGTTTTTCAACTGGCTGAATACCCCGCAGACAGTCGCCGCTTTCTGGCAGGCGCAAACGCCTGAAGTCCGTGAACTCATCAAAGGTTATGTGGCGGGTTACAACCGTTCGCTGACGGAGCGTCGGGCGCAGGGTTTGCCGCAGCAATGCCAGGGAGAATGGGTGCGCGCGATTACTGCGCAGGACTTGGTCAAGTTGACCCGTCGTCTGTTGGTCGAAGGCGGCGTGGGGCAGTTTGCCGAAGCATTGGCCGGCGCTACTCCGCCGAAAACCGTTGCGCATGTGGCGGATGAATCGGCGTCTTTCCAGCTGGCGGCCTCGCGCGTGCAACGTTTCGCTCTGGATCGCGGCAGCAATGCCGTGGCGGTTGGCAGCGAGCGTTCGTTCAACGGCCGCGGGATGTTGCTGGCCAATCCGCACTTTCCTTGGGTCGGTGGGATGCGTTTCTATCAGATGCACCTGACCATTCCCGGCAAACTGGATGTGATGGGCGCCGCGTTGCCTGGTCTGCCCATGATCAATATTGGATTCAACCAGCACTTGGCGTGGACCCACACGGTGGACTCGTCCAAGCACTTCACGCTATACCGTCTGCAACTCGATCCCAAGGATCCGACCCGTTACCTGCTGGATGGCAAGTCCTTGCCGATGAACAAGCAGACGCTGGCGGTGAATGTGAAGCAAGCCGATGGCCAGACCCGGCAGATTTCCCATGTGGTCTACAGCTCGCAATTTGGCCCGATTGTGCAATGGCCGGGGAAACTCGACTGGGACAACCAGTTCGCCTACAGCCTGCGCGATGCCAACCTGGAAAACGACCGGGTCTTGCAACAGTGGTATGCGATGAACCGTGCCGCCAGCCTCAAGGATTTGCAGGCATCGGTGCACAAGATTCAGGGGATTCCGTGGGTCAATACCCTGGCGGTGGACGATCAGGGGCAGACGCTTTACATGAACCTGTCGGTGGTGCCGAACGTCAATGCCGACAAGCTGGCCAAGTGCAGCGATCCGCGGGCCGGATTACAGATGATCCTGCTTGACGGCTCCAACAGCGCCTGCGCCTGGGACATCGACCCGCACGCTGCGCAAACAGGTATTTATGCCGCCGACAAGTTGCCGCAACTGTTGCGCAAAGACTTTGTGCAGCACTCCAATGATTCGGCCTGGATGGCCAACCCGGCGCAACCGCTCACCGGTTTCTCGCCGTTGATCAGTCAGGACGGTCAGCCATTGGGGCTGCGTTCGCGCTTCGCACTGGAGCGTCTGGGCACCTTGAGCAAGGCCGGCCCTATCGCTGCGGCCGATCTGCAACGCATGGTGATGGACGATCAGGTGTATCAGGCAGCCCAAGTGATGCCGGACCTGCTGCAATTTTGTGCCGAGGATCTCGGCACCGATGCGCCGACGCTTACGCCGTTGTGTGCCAGCCTCAAGGCCTGGGATCGCCGGGTGAATCTGGACAGTGGATTGGGCTTTGTGCATTTTCAGAATGTCATGGTGCCGTTACAGCAAGTTCCTGATATCTGGCGTGTGGCGTTCGATCCGAAGGATCCGCAACACACACCGCGTGGCCTGGCAATTGAACGGCCAGATGTCGCCAAAGCGGTTCGGGCGGCGATGCTGGCCTCGGTCGAACAGGTAAAAATCCTTGGCCTGAAAGCCGATAGCCGCTGGGGCGATATTCAGATAGTGAGCAGTGGCGGGCAGCAAACGCCAATCCATGGCGGGCCGGGCACGCTGGGTGTGTATAACGCGATCCAAAGCGTGCCGAGAACCGACGGTAAGCGCGAAGTTGTCAGTGGCACCAGTTATTTGCAGGTAGTGACGTTCGATGACAAGGGGCCGCAGGCTCAGGGCTTACTGGCATTCTCGTTGTCCAGTGACCCGGCGTCGAAGTATTCCCGGGACCAGACACTGGCCTTTTCGAAGAAGCAGTTGAGTGTATTGCCGTTCACCGAGCAGCAGATCATGTCCGATCCGCAGTACCAGGCTCAGACGATTCGCGAGCGGGATGAAAAAGCCGGGAAGATCGCCGTGCAATAGTCGTGACGGCGTTTGAAAAAACCTGAAGGCCGCACCCCGCAAGGGTGGCGGCCTTCAGCTTTTTGGGGTTTGTTGCGGGATCGAATTGAGGACCGGATTGCCGTCCTTGTTGCGGGTCAGGTAGACCGGCAGCACCTTGGGCAACGAAGCCACCAGGTTATTGAGCTCTTTGATGTTGTAGATACCGCCGAGGCGAATCGAGCCGGTGCTGTGGTCGGCGATCATGACTGGCTTGTTCAGGTAACGATTGATCAAGGGCAGGGCATCGGTCAGCGTCAAATCATCGAGCACCAGTTTGCCGCTGCGCCACGCCAGCGAATGGTCGTTGGCAGAGGTCTGGCTGATTTGCGGCGTGAAGTCACCATGTCGGTAACGTGCCTGCATGGCAGGTTCGAGATGTGAACCTTCGCCCGGCAGCGCACCGTTGCTGGTCACCAGTACGGAACCTTCGATCAGGTTCACGCGTACCTGGTCTTCATACATCCAGACGTTGAATTGGGTTCCGGTGACGCGAATCCTGCCATCAGCGGCCCTGACGATGAACGGATGCTGCAGGTCATGACTGACGTTGAAAAAGGCTTCACCTTTTTTCAACGTGACACGACGCTGATCCTTGTAATTGCTGAAGGTCAGTTCACTGCCAAGGTTCAGCTCCACTTGGCTGCCATCGCTCAGCGTCACCTGACGAGCATTGTCAGTCGCCTCGAAATGCTGATAGGCATTGGGCAGCCAACCCAGGTTCCATCCGGTATAGGCCGCCAGCGGCAGCGCCAAGGCGCAGACGGTGGCGGCAATGCCGAAAGTGCGCCAAGGCATTGCCGATTTGCCGCGAACAGCTGTCGCTGGAGATTCGGGACGAGGCAAGTCGCCCGCCACCTCCCAGATCTCCAGCATGGCTTCGTACTCGAAGGCGTGCAGAGGATGGGTATCACGCCACTGCTCGAATGCCTGACGCTCTTCGGCCGTGCAGTCGATGGCATGCAAACGCATGCACCAGTGCGCAGCGGCATCGGTGATGGCGTCGTATTGAGCTTGCGAGAGAGAGTGGTCGGTCATTGACTCATCCTGATTTCCTGCATTCTAACCTTGAGGGGAAGTCTGCGAGAACAACCGTCATGGCAATTGCCCATCAAAGTACGACTTATTTTTCACCCGGACACCCTTAAAACAGGTGTCGGGGGGCAGTATCCATAAATGGAGTGAAAAAATGGTCAAGATCAGCAGGGTGGAATCAGAATGTGTTGCGGCTGAAATTGCTTATCTGCGGTTCAAATCAAGGAGTCGTGACGGGTACCGGATCCAGCTGTCGCCCCATTTCACATATCAACCGAGCGATTGAGTCGGCGTTGTGCAAAATGGTGTCGATGCGCAGGTTCGCATCCAGTGGATTGCGGAAGGCGTCACGAGCTTCATCCATCGTCTTGCAGCCCGTTGTTTTGAGGATGTCCTCACCCACATGCTCCAACCCGGCAACCGAGTCCAGACTGATCCATGACTTCAATGTATCGTTCCAGCGCGCAAACAATTCTTCCCTTGGGGTGTCCAGGGACAGTGCCTGTCGCTGGAAATCCCCCTGCGTCTGTTTGGTTTCCGCACCGAAACGGGTGACGGTGGCGATGAGATCGGTGTACGGACGCCTTGATTCAAGCGACGCAATATCCACGGTCTTTGAAAAAGCATGGGAGAACTCATGAATCAGGGTAGCGGCCCGGGCATGGTCGTCGACGTCGAAAGGCTCAGTCAAACAAGACTTGTACAAATCGAGTTGCGGATCAAAAAACCTCTCCGTGAAATGCACACGCTTCTGTGCATCTTCATGCACAACAAATGCAATCGTAGTGTCGAGTCCATTTTTGTTTGAACCGACCACAAAACGATCGGTATTCATCAAATCATCATTTGGATCTACCAACGCTTTGCAAATGGGAACGATGACCTTTTTGATTTTTTCGAGGGTACTGGCGTCGATGTTGCCAACATCAAAAAAGGCCTTGAGAAAGGTATCCAGCCGCGTCCCTGGGTTCGAGTGTTTTAGCTGCGCCAGGTTATGCAGGCTGTAAAACGCGTAGTTGCGAGCCAGATCGACGGCTTGCACGATCATGCGTGCTTTTTCCGGGTGTCTTGCCCGAATGTCGTCCATTCCCTGGGCTTCGACATTCAGGACCTCTCTGACCGTGAGGTTGGACACAAATTGATTGTGCATTTTTGACAGGGCTTTTCCATAGTGGACGGTATGGATGTCCGGATCGAGCACCAATTGCTTGTCAGGGGTAGTCAGGAGCGCAGGGCCTTCTTTCTTGTCTTTGATCATCTGCCAGATCGCCCCGGGTTTGGTCACGCGGTATACCTTGCCCGCGATGGGCGCATAGGTTTGTTTGCTGGTCGCTTCCAGGTAAGTGCCATTAGCGCTGTTCTTCTTCAAATCCTTCAGCTCGACGGCGGTGGTTTCGAAAGACTGCAGTGACGTGCGCGTCGGTGCAGTGGATTTCACTTGTGACCATTGCGGCGCGGCCACAGGCGTGGCCTTCGGTTCGGCGAGGGTGTCGGTTGTCGCCTGCGCAGTGCTGACTGACTCTTCCAGTGACAACTTGCCCAGTGACACCATCTGCACTGCACCGGCAATAAAATCTTGCAATGCCGGTTTCCAGTGGTGGTCCTGCAGCGCTTCGGCCGAGTCCTTGAAGTCTTTGTAGGCTTGCCACAGAAACAGGCCATAAGCGAGTTTGCCGGGTAACAGCCCCGAGATCCTCTGGATGCCGGAGCTGAACAGGTTTTTGGCTGCCTCCCAGTCTGCCTGGCCGCCGACTTCAGACTGAGCGCCGAGCATTTGCGACAGCAGGAGGCTGTTGTCACTGAACAACCGGATCAGCAAGTTGCCGCCGATGGGGTTAGAGGCGAGGGTGATTTCGCTCGCTTGTCCGACGGTGGACTCCAACAAGCTGCGAAACCCGGATTGTTCGCTTGCTGGAAGGCGACGTATCAGCAGCTCCTGTAACGATCCCGGCGTATTGAGCGCCGAGACAACGCTTGCCTCATTGTCGAATTCGGTGAATGGCGAGCCTGCATGGTAAGGCGCATACAGGACGTGCGGACCTTTCTGCCCGGAGACGGGGCCGATCAGGTACAGGCCCAGTGTCTTGACGGCAGCAGCGCCGGAAGTTTTGATCAGCTCCAGCGGGCGGACAATGGCGTGGGCGCCGTTGACAGCGGCCCGGGCGATAGCGTCCGGCATGTCCATAACCTGTCGAATCAAGTCGAAGCCGCTGTCGGAAATACGTTGCTGCAGTTTTTGTGCATGAGCGTGTTGCATCAATTGCCAGGGCAATTGCCGAATGAAGCGCAGCCTTCGAATGTCGGCATCGGCGCTTTTGTTCGACAAACTGTCTGCTACCAGTTTTGCGTAGGTTTTTTGAATGTTCAGTGACAGCAGGAGTTGCCTGACAGCGGACTGGTCCAGGCCTTTCGGAAGGGATTGAGGAGTTTTCGAAGCGATCTTGAACCCTGTGCCCTGGGCAACGTTGACATGGTTCAAGGCAAACTCGGTCAGGGATCGAGCGGGGCCGGCCAGGGTCAGGTTGGGGGTGATTTCGATGTCGTCGGGGTCTGGCAGTGTCCCCAAGAAGCGTTTACCGAGCAGTGACGCCAATGTGTCATGCACATAGGACTTCAACGTCTTCAGGCCTTGCAGGTAGTCTTTGTCATCGTCCACGCTGTTGCGGTATTGCTCCAGCAGTTCGATGTGCAGTTGCTGTTCCTCGACGGGGGCCATTGCGAGCCAGGCAGGCAAGGATTGCTGTAGGGTGATCGCCTGCGCGATCGAAGTGGCTCTGCGCAAGTTGGTGTCGACCACCGTTTTTGTCAGGGCTTGAAGGGCTTTGGTCTGTTTTGCATCGTCCAGCTTCAGGGTGCGCAGGTGATCGCAATGTCCCAGGAAGTGATCAATGGATGATTGCGATAACTGCTGCAGAACATGACCTTCAATCAGTCGCAATGCACCGAGCGAATAGCGCTGGTGGTAGGTGCGTTTGACAGGGGAGAGGTTTTCCAATAGTGCCAGACGTTTGTGCGGATCAAGCAGGCGCCGTTCCAGTTCCTGCTTCGCACGGCTGACGGTATCAAACACTTCCAGGCCCCGCGCAGGTGTCCATAGAACTGTTCGGCCCGACTGCTGAGGGTCGAGCCCGCCACGCTCGGTCAACAGCAAGCAATTGGCCAAGGGCAGGATGTTCGTTTGGCCGGAGCACTCAAGGGTCAATGAATAGGCGTCAGGCCGAAATCCCTTGAGTGAACGACGACTTTTACGATCCGGCTGATCCGGATTGAGCACCGTATCGACAATGGCCCGCTCCGTGTCACCCAATGCGGCGTTGAGCAGCCGAAGGCTGGCTTCCCCACGTATGCCTATGGAAAGAGCATGAGCCAGCCGGGGTTTCATGTTCTCCAGATAGACCCGCTGCAGTGCCGACAAGGTGAGGGGTTGAGAGGCAAAGTCCGCACTGATCAGCGCCTTGATATCGCTGAAGGTTTTCACGAACACCCTCGCCGTATCTGCCAGCACCATGGACGGCTGTTGATTGCCCGACAATACCGGTCGGGTACTCCAACGCCCTTGGGCATCCAGCGTCAGCAGGTGCTCGCTGATCATAGAGCGGATGTCCAGCGCCTTGTCGAACAAGGCGTTGATGTCCACGATGCCGTCGCTGTGACGGAAAATCTGCAGGGCATACTCCATATTCTGCTGTTGTTTGGTGATGATCGCCCCGAACAGCTTGTTGAAGATCGAACCGGAAATTACTTCCCCGGAGACATTTGGCTGATCAAAACCGATGAAGCGCTGGCGTTCCTCCAGGCTCAGGAGTCCGTAGAGCTCATCCTCGTGACTGGCCGCGCTGAATTTGCTCAGCAAGGTGTCTTTGAGATCCTTATAGTCTTCCAGCACCTGTAGCCCCTGAGCGGGAGAGTAGAGAAATGCATTGCTGCCACTGATCATCAGCGAGCCAGCCAGCTCAACATAGTTGGCCTTGTATTCCCAGAGACGCACGGTTTCGACGGTCAGTGTCTCGTACGTTCTGCTGGTCGGCTTGATCAGCGAATGCAAGTCCTGGCTTTGTTCAGGCGTAATGATCTCGGCTTCGCGTTTGAGCAGGAGCTCCGCTTGCGCCTTTTGCGCGATGGCCTTGCTGAAAAATTCGCGACGTGATGCGCCATCGGCACTCCCGGCGTCCCAGTAGTCTTTCATTTGCCCGGACAGCAGGCTGATCAGTTTTCTGGAGGCCGTGGCTACAGCAGTTTCCCAGTGTTGCTGGTCAGTGCTCGCGGGGGGCTTTTTCGGGTGGGAAAACTCATGTGATTGCCCCGAGGGCCAGCGTTGATTTCGGTAGTAAAACAGCACCGCATCACTCAAGGACATGGTGTTGATCCAGCGCCGCGCGGGGGGACTTTCCTTGTTTTGTTCATCGGCCACTGCCGTGAAATAGAAACTGACCTGGGTCTGGCGCTGATCCAGGCCGGGGAAGGCTGATTTCAACAGTCCATTGAGCACCGCATTCAGCAGCGCAGTCAGCGTCGGCAACGCTTTCAACTCGTCGAGCATGGCCTGGTCGTTCTTTTGCTGGTGTGCGGTGATGGTGCTGCTCTGGTCTTCGAACACCTCGCCTTCGATGGTTTGAAAGCTCACCTTGATATCGGCGGCATCCACAAGCGTTTTGCGCTGAAACAACGACATGAAAGCGAGCAGGTCGTCGTCCTCGGTTGCACTCTTCAGCTGGCTGTTGAGCTGTTCGGTCAAGGTGGCGCGGCTGTCGAACTTCTTTATGCCGGCGTACGGGGTATAGAGAATCACGCCATTGTCATCCGGTGTGGCGCTCAGCACGAAGCTGCCGGCCAGGGGCACGGGGTCCAGGTCGTTGGTTTTGAGCAGGATCTTTTCGGCGAGCATGGGCGGCTTTTCTTTACCGCGTAGTGTTTGGCTGGCCAATTGCAAGTGGCTGAACCATTCGAAGTCTTTTTGCGTCAGCCCGTGGGTTTTACCAAGTTTCCTCCACAGGCCGCGAGACTTCAGGGCCTGGGGGAAAAACATCGGAGTCACTATCGGAGTCACTGTCGGAGTAACGGGTATAGGCATCGTCGAGTCTCGTTCAGGGCGCGATTGAAATGCGCGCCAATGGATTGAGCCTCGAGACTAAAAGTCAGTGGAGCCTGCAAGGTGGTAGATAGTTACCGCACAGCCTGCCGGTGATCGTGCAAGCCTGAAAAAAGCAGAAGCCCGCGATACGGCATGCGTGAAATCAAACCAAAAGTTGACAGGTCGCTCGCCGCGCGTTGTTAATCGGCGGGTCTTCCTACGCTGTTGCCCCCTCCAATAATTACTCTGGAGCTTCAGATGTCTGTGCCACACGATCATGTGTCTACCGCGGTTTCGCAAAACCTGTCCTTCGAAGCGCTGACGGCGTTGCTCGAACAGATTTTCCTGCGCCACGGCACCTCAGCCGATGTCGCCAAAACCCTGGCCCTCAACTGTGCCGGTGCCGAGCGTGACGGTGCTCACAGTCACGGTGTTTTTCGCATTCCCGGTTATGTGTCGACGCTGCAAAGCGGCTGGGTCAATGGCCAGGCAGTGCCGGTGGTCGAGGACGTGGCCTCGGGTTTCGTCCGGGTTGACGCCGGTGATGGTTTTGCTCAACCAGCCCTCGCGGCCGCACGACCACTGTTGGTGGAGAAAGCACGCAGTGCCGGCATTGCGGTGCTGGCCATCCGCAATTCCCACCATTTCGCCGCCTTGTGGCCAGACGTCGAGCCGTTTGCCGATGAAGGTCTGGTGGCACTGAGTGTGGTCAACAGCATGACTTGCGTGGTGCCGCATGGTGCTGATCGACCGTTGTTCGGGACCAACCCGATTGCCTTCGCCGCGCCCCGGGCCAACGGTGATCCGATCGTCTTCGACCTGGCGACCAGCGCCATTGCCCATGGCGACGTACAGATCGCCGCCCGTAAAGGCGAGCGTTTGCCAGCGGGGATGGGCGTGGACAGCCTCGGCCAGGCGACCCAGGACCCCAAAGCGATCCTCGAGGGCGGCGCCTTGCTGCCGTTTGGTGGGCACAAGGGCTCGGCGCTGTCGATGATGGTGGAGCTGCTGGCGGCAGCGTTGACCGGAGGCAATTTTTCTTTCGAGTTCGACTGGTCGAACCATCCGGGGGCGAAAACACCCTGGACGGGTCAGCTGCTGATTGTGATCGATCCGAGTAAATCGGCGGGGCAGAATTTTGCCGAGCGCAGTCAGGAACTGGTCCGGCAGATGCACGGTGTCGGGCTCAAGCGGTTACCGGGGGATCGACGTCACCGGCAGCGCGCCAAAGCCAAGGTCGAAGGCATTGCGCTCGATGCTGAGACGCTGGCAAATCTACGGGAACTGGCAGGGCTCTGAGCTCAAACGCAATCCATGTGGGAGCGAGCTTGCTCGCGATGAGGCAACCACATTCAATATGTATGTTGCCTGTTACACCGCCATCGCGAGCAAGCTCGCTCCCACAAAGTCCACACCGGCACCAAGCGGCGCCCAATGGCTTAACGCCGACCCAACAACAGCCCCACCACCAAACCGAATCCGGCGCAGATGGCCACGGTTTGCCAGGGATGACCGCCAATGTAGATTTCGCTGGCCTGGACTGCGGGCCTGGTGCGGTCACGCATCGTGGAGACTGAGCCCCGGGCCTGCTGGAGCTTCTGGGCGATTTGCCCACGAAGGGTGTCTGCTTCCTCACCGACCAGTGCCGCGCTGCTCTTGAGCAGTTTTTCCGACTCCTCGATCAGGGCCTGAAGTTCGCTGAAGACCTGATCCTTGATTTGATCCTCGGCGACTTGATCGATGATTTTGCGGGCCATTAGAGTACTCCTTGCAGATAAATGGGCAGTGAACAATGGAGTCTGGCGCCATGGCAAAAGTTGCAGCCATTTTGCGTGGCGGCGCCACCCTGAAGAAAAATCCAGGGCAGGACATTTCCTCCTACAGTGTAAGATGTCGCCTATTTTACGCAGCAGGTAATCTTCCATGAGCTTCAATCTGGCCGACAAACCCCTTGCCGAGCGCGCGGCGCTTGAAGATGAAAAATCCCGTCTGTTCGAACTCTGGCAAAACAACCTGGGTAAATCCAAGGGTGAAGCCGCACGGTTGTTCGGTGAGCGTGCCAAGCGCAAAGGCAAATGGGCCGAGTGGGTCCGCGCCGAACTCGACGGCATGTCGCCCCCGGAATTCGCGAACATGGTGCGCAGCGAAGTCAATCGTTTGATGGCGGCTAAATAAACTCGACCCCTACGGGTGGGAAAAGGTCGCGATAATCGCCTCGCGCACTTTCAGCACCACCGGATCGAGTTGCGTACTGGTGCGCCAGCCCAGCTCGATCGGATAGCGTGGCAGCGCCAAAGGGCAGGGCAGCAGCGCCAGCCCGCTGAGCGCGGCGATACTCCGAGCCGCATGGGCTGGAATAGTCGCCACCGCCTGACTGCCCTTGAGCAGATGCGGCAACGCAGCAAAGTGCGTGGTCGACGCGCATACCCGCCGACTCAGGCCCAACGCCGCCAGGCCTTCATCGGTGATCCCGATAAAACCGCCCGATGACACCAGAATGTGCTCACGGGCGACGAACTCTTCAAGGCTGAGAGTTTCCTGTCCCTCGGCCAGACTGAGGGGATCCACCAGGCACAGATAATCGCCTTCACCCAGCACCTGACGACTGAGCAACCGCTCGGCGAACCCGCCTGCCGTGATCGCCAGATCAATGCTGCGTTCCATCAAGGCCCCGGCGACGATCTGGCTATGAGTCTGGCGAAAGATCAGCCGCAGTTTCGGCGCGCGATCAGCGATCTCTTCGATCAATCGTCGGCCGTAGGCGATTTCGAAATCATCCGACAAACCCACCGTCACCGAACGTCCCTCGTAATGATTCGCCGCCGGATCGACCATCGCCAGGCTCTGGCGGCATTTATTCAACGCATCGCTGACCACCGGTTTCAACTGATTGGCCTTGAGCGTCGGTGCAAGACCTCGGCCGGTGCGCACGAACAACTGATCGCTATACACCTCGCGCAATCGACGCAACGCCGCGCTGACCGCCGATTGCGTCACGCCCAGACGCAGCGCGGCACGGCTGGCGCTGGATTCTTCGTGCAGGGCTTCGAAGACTTTGAGCAGATTGAGATCGACGGCAGCGATATTCATTTGGTTCATATCATTCAGCAGTGAGTCGGGCTTTATTCATGATCCTGTGACGCCGGAGAATGGGCAACACCTCATTACTGACGGAGTTACCGCGATGCCCAAGTCCATCGTTGCTGCCCTGCAAATCGGCGCCTTGCCCGGCGGCAAGGCCGACACCCTCGATCAAATTCTCTCCTGGGAAATCGCCATCGTTGAGTCCGGCGCCGCCTTGGTGGTCATGCCGGAGGCATTGCTCGGCGGCTACCCCAAAGGCGAGGGCTTCGGTACGCAACTCGGCTATCGACTGCCGGAAGGTCGTGAAGCGTTTGCGCGGTATTTCGACAACGCCATCGACGTGCCCGGTGCCGAGACTGAAGCCTTGGCCGGTTTGGCCTCACGTACTGGTGCCAATCTGGTGATCGGCGTGATCGAGCGCGTGGGCAGCACCTTGTATTGCACCGCGCTGTATTTCGATCCGCAGGCCGGGCTGGTTGCCAAGCACCGAAAACTGATGCCCACCGGCACCGAACGACTGATCTGGGGCAAGGGCGATGGCTCGACCTTGCCGGTGATCGACAGCCAGGTCGGGCGAATCGGCGCAGTGGTGTGCTGGGAAAACATGATGCCGCTGCTGCGCACCGCGATGTACGCCAAAGGCGTGGAGGTCTGGTGCGCGCCGACTGTGGACGAGCGGGAAATGTGGCAAGTCAGCATGCGCCATATCGCCCATGAAGGACGCTGTTTTGTGGTCAGCGCCTGTCAGGTCCAGGCCTCACCGCAAGCCTTGGGCGTGGAAATCGCCAACTGGCCGGCGCAGCGTCCGTTGATTGCCGGCGGCAGCGTGATTGTCGGGCCCATGGGCGACATTCTCGCCGGGCCGCTGGGTGACGAGGCGGGTTTGCTCACCGCCGAAATCGACACCGATGACCTGATCCGCGCCCGTTACGACTACGACGTGGTCGGGCACTACGCGCGCCCGGACGTGTTTGAGTTGACGGTGGATGAGTGGGCCAGACCGGGTGTGCGTTTTATCTGAGGCGCAGCCACTCTTCGCGGGTGATTTCCCAAAGATCCTTTGGGAACCGCCCGCTGACGAACTCGCCTTCTTCGGTCTGTATCAAGCGCATGCCGGTACGTTCCGAGAGTTTGCGCGAGGCGATATTCGGCGCCGCTTTCGGCACGCGCAGCAACGACCGGCCGAGTGTTTCGAACCAGTACTCGGTCACCGCCGCACTGGCTTCAACCATCAACCCCTGGCCTTGCCATTGCGGGGCCAGCCAGAAACCGCGGTTGTTGTCCTGTTCATTCATCAGGCTGACATTGCCGATCAGTTGATCGGGGGCCGACTTCAAGCGGATCGACCAGTGCCATTCTTCGCCACGGGCCATCGCCGGCAGCGCAAAATCACGCAGATAAGTCAACGCGCCATCGGCGGGATAAGGCCACGGCACCAGGACGTTCAGATAACGCACCACGTCCCATCGGGGGAATTGTTGCTGGATGGCCTCGGCATCGGCCAGTTCCAGCGGGCACAAAATCAGTCGTTCGGTGTAGAGCGTTGGAGCGGCGTGCATCGTGGGTAACCTCCTTGTAGGGACGGGCACTGCGCATCATGCGCAGCGTCGATTGTCCGTCTAGTCTGTAGGCGTTCACACCCCTGTCAACGGATGGACTGTCCATGAGTTTGTTACTCGGCCCGATTCTGCAGTTTCGTGGCATCAACAGTAATGTCTATAACGTGTCGGCTCTAGTGGTTTTACCCTTGGGCGCGTCATCACCCAGCGTAAAAGTACCCGGCGGTGTTACTGCCGGCAAACCGTTGGCCACCGCTGATATCCCGTTGCTCAATCCTCAGTTCCGCGTCTGGCGCATCGATTTCAAAGCGCTGCAAGACCAGGCTGTTGCCGGCACGTACACGATCAAGATCGAGGGCGCGGAGGCCAACTTCGTCGTTCCGGCCGAGGGCCAGTCGCCGCGCATGGCTTATGTGTCGTGCAACGGCTTTTCGGACCCCAAGGACATGGAGAAGGTGGACAGGAACCATGAGCGCTGGGAGCACATGTGGGGGGCTCATCAAAGCAAGCCGTATCATCTGTTGTTGATGGGGGGCGATCAGGTTTACAGCGACGATATGCGCAGCAATCTGTCGTCGATGAAAACATGGTTTGCCAAACCCTTCGCCGAGCGTCGAAAGGCGGTCTACAGCAAGGTGATCGAAGCCGATCTGGACAAGTTCTTCGCCAGGCTCTATCTGGAGCGCTGGAAACAGCCTGAGGTCGCGAAGCTGCTCAGCGCCGTGCCGACGGTAATGATGTGGGATGACCATGACATCATCGATGGCTGGGGTTCCTACGATGAGATTCTGCATTCAAGCCCGGTGTTCCAGGGGCTATTTGCCACGGCCAAACGCTATTTCAGGATTTTCCAGCAGCAACTGATCCAGACTCATCCGCACCTCAAACCGTCCGCCGATACTCATCCCTGCGCGATTCCCGACACCGCTGACGGCTTTCACCTGGGGTTCACCGGGCTAGGCGAGTTGGCATTGCTGGTTCCCGACTTGCGCAGCGAACGTGCGCCGGATTTGACGACCCCGCCGGCTCGGCGAACCCGGATCATTTCGCCCGTCAGTTGGGATGGGATTTATGCCTGGCTGAGCAAGGTCAAGCGGCATAAGCACTTGCTGCTGATGTCGAGTATTCCCGTGGGTTACCTTGATTTGCAGGCGGCCGAAAAGGCACTGGACCTGATTTCCGGGCAACAGGAACTCGAGGACGATTTGCGCGACCATTGGCGAAGCCTGCCCCATCGAGATGAACGCAAGCGGTTGATCATGCGGCTACTGGATTTCGCCCATGCCGAGTCATGCAAGGTCACGCTGGTGTCCGGTGATGTTCATGTGGCGGGGGCCTGCGTGATCGAGTCGACATTGTCCCGGCATCGCAATGATGGTTCAGGATTGATCTACCAATTGATTTCGACCGGGGTCGTGCATCCTTCGCCGCCGGTGTTGGCGGTGCAGTTTCTGGAATCCATTGGCAAGCATCAGGAACAGATCGACTACGGCATCACCGGAACCATGTTGCCCATCGGTGCCCGAGGACGTTACCTGATCGCCGCTCGAAACTGGCTGGCGATAGAGCCGGATGAAGACAGCACCGGCAAAAGTCGGTTGTGGGCCAACTGGCACGTAGAAGGCCTCAAACATTGCGTGACCCAGGTGATCGATCCGGTTAAGCCGCGGGCCGAGTCGTGAGCATTACCACGTGCGGGTAATCGGCCCCGGCAGGCTGAGTTTGCCGCGATCAACGAAACGCATCGTGCCGAACACGCCACTGGCCAATTTGCCCCGAAGCACATAAGGCAGATTGTTCAGTGTCTGCGTCTGACCCAGCCCGAGGGTCTGACGCAGCACCGAGAAGGCTGAAACGCTCACCGGCACCACGATCACCGCTTCGGAAAAGCGCGGGATCGAACCCGATTGGTCGCTGACACCGGAGGCGAGTGATTGCCCGTTCACCTCCAGATCCAGGGCTACGCCGTTGTAGTCGATTGCCGTTTCATTGGGGTTTTGCACGCGCAGTTTTACCGCGAAACGCACTTCCAGTTCCTGGCTTGGCAGCGGCTCGATACCGACCACGTTGATGTTCAACGGGTCGCGTTGAGGGAACAGGGCGCAGGCGCTCAGGGAGAGCAGCAGAAAGGACAAAGTCAGGGCGAACAATCTGCGCATGGACAGGCACTCGAACAGGAAGATATTCAGCACGATAGCGCACAACGCGCCGATGGTGATCGGCGATTCGAAGATGTTGTGCAGCGTCTTCGGCAGCTCGCGCAACACTTCAGGCACCGCCGGAGGCGCAGGATGCCAGAACGGTCTGGCCACGGGAAAAGCAAGGTCAAAAGATCGCAGCCTCGTTTCACTCGACAGCTCCTACAACAAATTGCCAAACCTGTAGGAGCTGTCGAGTGAAACGAGGCTGCGATCTTTTGATCTTCAGGCAAACGCCGCAAGCAGATCCTCTTCAAAGGCTTTTTGCGCATCCCCCGGCACCTGCGCGCGATGGCGGGCCAGATGGAACGCCACCTCAAAACTCATATCGCCCTGGCGCACGGCGCGCAGCAACCCTTTGTCTTCCCAGCCGCGGGCAAAATGATCGGGCAAGTAGCCGACATGCTTGCCGGAAAGAATGAAGGCGAGGGTGCCTTCGACCTGCTCGGAACGGGCGGAACACATCTTCCCTTGAAACGGCTCGTCGCTGCGCAGGAAACGGTAGGGGTGATCGACCCGGTCGCAGGCCTGAAGCGCTTGATCGTCAGGCGCCCCATCGGTGAACAGCGGATGCCCGCTGGCGCAGTACAGGTGCTGGGTTTCAGTGAACAGTTCGCGGTAGTCGAAAGCGCTTTGCGCCTGTGAGAAATAACCGATCGCCAGGTCCAACCGTTGTTGCAGCAACAGCCGCTCCATTTCGCCGGGCATGGCGCTGATCAACTCGATACGCACCGATTCATCTCGCTCGCGAAAGCGCCGGATCGCCTCGGCAACCCGTTGCAGCACTGACTGATCAAGCGCTTCGGACAAGCCCAGGCGCACTTCGCCGATCAAGCGTCCGGCCACGCCGTTGGATTGATGACGGAACGCTTCGATGGACTCGAACAAGGCGCGAATGGCAAGGAGCAACTGCTCGCCCTTGGGGGTGATTTTGAACCCGCCCTTGCCGCGACTGCACAGGCGATAGCCGAGTCGGGTTTCGAGCTTGGCCATCTGCTGGCTGATGCTCGACTGGCTCAGCCCCAGTTCACCTTGCGCCGCGCTGAAGCCACCGCATTCCACCACGCTGACAAACAGGCGCAGCAGATGCAGGTCGAGGTCATGCAGTTGACCGAGCATTAAACATTACTCCGCAATAAAGTCAGGATAATTAACTTGGTATTTTTCCAATGTAACTGACGACGCATCCTGCAACCACTTCCTCCGGTCAGGTGTTCGTCATGGCTCCGCTCTTCAAGCTGTGTTTACCCGCGCTGTTCCTCGCCATGGCCGTGCCGGCCCAGGCTGAGGAAAAAGTCCTCAATCTCTACAGTTGGGCCGATTACGTCGCGCCCGAGACCTTGCAACGGTTCGAAAAGGAAACCGGCATCCATGTGCGCTACGACACGTTCGATGCGCCGGAAGTGCTGGAAACCAAGCTGCTCACTGGCGGCAGTGGATACGACGTGGTGGTGCCGTCGTCCAGCGTCCTGGCGCGTGGGCTGGCGGCGGGTGCGCTGAAGGAAATTCCTCGCGATGGCCTCAAGGGCTACGCCAACCTCGACCCGTACATGCTGGAAAAACTGGCGGCGGTCGACCCCGGCAATCGGTATGGCGTGCCTTACACCTGGGGCACGTTGGGCTTGGGGATGAATGTCGAAGCAGTGCAGCAGCGCTTGCCCGACGTACCGCTCAACAGCCTGGACCTGCTGTTCAAACCCGAATACGCCAGCAAGCTGAAAGACTGCGGCATCGCGATTCTCGATTCGCCGCAAGAGGTGATCGGCTTGGCGCTGCATTATCTGGGTAAAGATCCCTACAGCACCGCCAAGGCTGATCTGACAGCCGCCGACGCGCTGTTGCGTCAGTTGCAGCCGTCGGTGCTGTACGTCGCCACCGGCCGGCAGATCAATGATTTGGCCAATGGCAGCATCTGCCTGGCATTGACCTACAACGGTGACGCGAGCATGGCCGCGGATCAGGCGCGCAAGGCCAATAAGCCGTTCGAAGTGGCGTACCGCATTCCGCGAGAGGGCACGCTGGTGTGGCAGGACAACCTGGCGATTCCCAAGGACGCGCCGCACCCAGAAGCCGCCCGGGCCTTCATCGAGTTCATGTTGCGCCCCGAATCCGTCGCGGCGCTGACCAATACGTTGTTCTTCGCCACGGCCAATCGGGCGGCGACGCCGTTGGTGGATGAGGCGGTGCGCAGCGATCCCGACATTTACCCGCAAAGCGAAGTGCGTGAGCGGCTGTATGCCGACCGCAGCATGAGCCTCAAGGACATGCGTCAGCGCACCCGCTTGTGGACCACTTTCCGTAGCCGCCAATAAGCCAATAACAAGGAATACACCATGGACGTCCCTGCACAGAACGATCAGGCCATGACCCGTGACAGTCTTTACGGGACTGCCGCCGAAAGCACCTACGCCGGTATCACCAGTTTCATGCGCCGTCGCTACAGCCGCGACTTGCGTGGCGTCGACGTGGTGGTCAGCGGCGTGCCGTTCGACACCGCCACCAGCAACCGCCCCGGCGCGCGTTTCGGACCGCGCGGCATTCGGGCGGCATCCACCGGGATCGCCTGGGAACGCCATTGGCCGTGGACGTTCGACCCGTTCGATCACTTGGCGGTGATTGACTATGGCGATTGCGCCTTCGATTACGGCACGCCGCAGTCGGTGCCGGACAGCATCGAAGCCCACGCCGAGCACATCCTGAGCGGCGGTTGCGCGATGCTGACCTTCGGCGGCGATCACTTCATCAGTTATCCGCTGCTCAAGGCCCATGCCCGTCAGCATGGCCCGTTATCGCTGATTCACTTCGACGCGCACAGCGACACCTGGCCGGATGAGGAGGGCAAGCGCGTCGACCACGGCACGATGTTCTGGCATTCGGCCAAAGAAGGGTGGGTGGATCCGTCGCGCTCGGTGCAGGTTGGGTTGCGCACCACCAATGATGATCATCAGGGCTTTCAGGTGCTGGATGCGCGGCAGGTGCATCGGCAAGGGTGTGAAGCGATCGTCGAGGCGATTCGTGCGCGGGTCGGGGATCACCCGGTGTATCTGACCTTCGACATCGATTGCCTCGACCCGGCCTTCGCGCCGGGCACCGGAACGCCGGTGTGCGGCGGCTTGAGTACGGTGCAGGCACTGGAAATTCTCGGCGGTTTGCGCGGGATCAATCTGGTGGGAATGGACGTGGTGGAAGTGGCGCCGGCCTACGACAGCGCGGACATTACCTCACTGGCCGCGGCGACATTGGCGATGGAGATGCTGTGTTTGTATGCGGCCAGGCATAAGGTCGATCGGTAATTTGGATTTGCGGTGCCTGTTATGACGCCTTCGCGGGCAAGCCTCGCTCCTACTGGTACAGCTATTGCCTCATGATTTGCGACACGACACTAAACCTGTAGGAGCGAGGCTTGCCCGCGAAGCTTTCAGACTGGCCAATTGCTCCTGCCAGTTTCTGACAACAGCCTCTGCTAAGCTCTGACGACTTTTCAGGAAAGAGCCCGCCGACCGTGTCGCGAACCAGCCGTTTACTGACGTTGTTACAAGTGCTGCGGGGCAAAAGTCGTCCAGTGACTGCCGCGACATTGGCCAGCGAACTGGAGATTTCCGAACGCACGCTGTACCGCGACATCGCGGAACTCACCGCGCTCGGCGCGCCGATCTTTGGCGAGGCGGGGATCGGCTATGTGTTGCGCAGCGGTCTGTTCCTGCCGCCCTTGATGCTCAATGCCGATGAAACCGAAGCCATCGTGCTCGGATTGCGCTATGTGGATCAGCGTGGCGATGAGGTCCTGGGCAAAGCCGCGGCCGATGCCTTGGCCAAAATCGCCGCGGTACTCGACCCCGCCGCCCAGGAGGCCTTGCGCAACCCGACGGTGCTGCCGGGCCCACCGGGTTATGGCTATCCGCAAAATGCCGTGCCCTTGAACGTATTTCGCCAAGCCATCCGCGATCAGGCCAAGCTGCACATCGACTACGCGGACGCCAATCAGGTGCCGAGTCAGCGGTTGATCTGGCCACTGGCCCTGGGGTTTCTCAACGAGGTGCGGATTATCGTCGCCTGGTGTGAATTGCGCAGTGCCTATCGAACGTTCCGCACCGACCGGATCTCGGCCGCCAGCGAGCAGGGCGAACGCTATCCGGGGCGGCGTAGCGACCTTTTGCGCACCTGGCGCAAGCAGATGCAACTGGACGAAGCAGGGCGTTTCACTCCTGACAAGAACTGACACAGGCTTGTTTTAGCATGGCTCCAGAATCAACTCACAAGGAGCCGTAAACATGTCCAATCCAGCCTCTTCACTGGCCCCCGCCATCGCCGCCTACATTGCCGCTGCCAATGCTCGCGACACATCGAGGGTTGCCAGTTTTTTCGCTGAGGATGCCAACGTGTTCGATGAGGGGCAGCATCAGGTCGGCACGCAAGCCATCGCCCAATGGATGCAAGACACCGCACAACGTTATCAGCCCCGGGTCGAGGTACTCGACGTTCAGCAACGCACCGGCAAAGTGCTGGTGCACAACCTGATCTCCGGCACCTTTCCCGGCAGCCCGCTGGAACTGCGCTACATGTTCCGCCTCAATGAACAGGGCAAGATTGCGCGGCTGGATATCTCGCTGTAACCACCGGCCGATGTAGCAGCTGTCGAGCTTGCGAGGCTGCGTTCGGCTGCGCAGCAGTCGTAAATCCGATTGACGCGGTATGCCTGATGCACCGCATGTTCTGGTTTGACGACCGCTGCGCAGCCGAACGCAGCCTCGCAGGCTCGACAGCTGCTACGGCCCAGGCTTCACCAGCAGCCCCAGAGACGTATACTCCGCGCATGAATGTCGACTCTCCCTTAAGCGCCTGGCAACACGCCATCGAACAGAAGGGTTTCGTCCAGGACGAAGCCCAGGAACACGCCGTGTGGGCGTTGCAAAAATGCCACGAAGCCTTGCATGAAGCTCGCACGCCCATCACCGGCGTGTACCTTTGGGGCCCGGTCGGGCGGGGAAAGACCTGGTTGATGGATCAGTTCTACGAAAACCTGCGCGTCCCGGCGCGGCGCCAGCACTTTCATCACTTCATGGGCTGGGTGCATCAGCGCTCCTTTCAATTGACCGGCACCGCCGACCCGTTGAAAGCCTTGGCCCGCGAACTGAGTCAGGAAGTGCGCGTGCTGTGTTTCGATGAACTGTTCGTCAACGACATCGGTGACGCGATCATTCTCGGGCGTTTGTTTCAGGTAATGTTCGAGCAGGGCGTGGTGGTTGTCTGCACCTCCAATCAGCCGCCGGATCAGCTGTACGCGGATGGCTTCAACCGTGACCGCTTCGTGCCGGCCATTACCGCGATCAAGCAGCACATGCAGGTGATTGCGGTGGATGGCGGGGAAGATCATCGTCTTCACCCTGGCGCCGGTCTGCAGCGTTACTGGGTGAACGTCCCGGGTCAGCCCGACGCCTTGAGCGAGGTGTTCAAGGCCTTGACCGTCGGCCAGTCGCTGTCCAGCGATCCGGTCCAGGTCGGTTACCGTTCGGTCAATGTGATGCAGGCCAGTCAAACCGTGCTCTGGTGCTGTTACGCCGAGCTCTGCGAGCAGCCATTTGCCGCCATGGACTTCATGACCCTATGCGACTCCTTCAGCGCTATTCTATTGAGTGACGTGCCCAACCTCAGCGCGCAGAAACGCGAAGGACGCATCGCTCGCGGCACTGAAGACGGTGTCGAGCGGGTGGCGGCAGGGGACCGCCAGTTGCCGCAGTTGTCGGTGCATGACGACGGCGTGCGCCGGTTCATCGCCCTGGTGGACGAATGCTACGACCGCAAGGTGCCGCTGTACCTCGAAGCGCAAGTGCCGATGGAGGCGTTGTACACCGAGGGCTATCTGGAGTTTCCGTTTCGCCGCACCCTTAGTCGTCTGAAGGAAATGCAGCTACAACGTTTCGCCGAGGTTTGATATCCGGGAGGAACGAACATGAATCAGCCCTTGTCCCACCATTTGCTGACCATGGCCTATCAGAACGCCTGGGCCAACCACCGACTGGCCAAGGCCTGGCTTCAGTTAAGCCCGGCCGAGCTTATGGCGCCGCGAGTCAGTTTCTTTCCCAGCCTCAGCGCGACCCTCAATCACATCCTGACCTGCGACTGGTTCTATGTGGATGCCCTGGAGCGGGAGTTGCGCGGCGACGAACCACATCCCGATTGCTACGTGTTTTTCAACGAAGACGAACCGTTCACTAAGGGGGCCGATCTCAAGCGCGAACAAGCGCTGGTGGACCGGCGATTGATCGCCTACTGCGAGCAACTGCGCGACGCAGAGCTCGGGCGGATCGTGACCATCGCGCGCGACACCCCGCAACATGACAGCCGTTTGCGCCTGCTGTCCCACTTGTTCGAGCATCAGATTCATCATCGCGGGCAGGTTCACGCGATGCTCAGTGGCACCTCGGTCAAGCCGCCGCAACTGGACGAATTCTTTTGTGCCGGTGAAGCAGGGTTTAGGGCCGAGGATTTTGCCGAGTTAGGATGGACCGAGGCATTGATCTGGGGCGATTGAGAGGGAACGATCACAACAGGATCCGGTTGTCGGCACCCCGGCACTCGCGATAAGGTCGCTGGACCTTTCAGTGCGCAAGAAGCGAACTGGGGCAACTTGTGTGATTGAGGGTGGAAATGGAATCCGCAGAAATTCTTGTGCTTCAGGCCAGCTACTCCAACCCGGTGCATGCCGAGGCGATTTGTCTTGTATTGAACCACTACGCCGAAGACCCGATGGGCGGCGGGCATTCGTTACCCGCCGGCAGGTTGCAACAACTCCCTGGGGAACTGGCCAAACGTCCCCATGCTTTCAGCGTACTGGCGTTTGTCGGCGGCGAGCCGGCGGGGCTGGTCAACTGCTTTGAAGGTTTTTCGACCTTTGCCTGCCGGCCGCTGGTCAACGTGCATGACGTGGCGGTGATGTCGAAGTTTCGCGGGTTGGGGCTGAGTCAGAAGATGCTGCACAAAGTCGAGGACATCGCGCGTCAGCGCGGCTGCTGCAAAATCACCCTGGAAGTACTGGAAGGCAACGCGGTGGCTCAGGCGTCCTACGGCAAATTCGGTTTTTCGCCAGGCATGTTCGACCCGGCGCATGGCCGGATGCTGTTCTGGACCAAAGCGCTTTAATTCGCAGTCCTAATGAACCGCTTTTTGTAGGAGCCAGGCTTGCCGCAATGCCGGTCAGTTAAGGCGGAATCTGTAGGAGCGAGGCTTGCCCGCGAAGAACGATGACGCGTAATACCTGAAAAACCGCGGT
>NZ_JAMYDU010000024.1 GCF_024138395.1 Pseudomonas mandelii | reverse complement strand
CGCGAAGAACGATAACGCGGTGTTCCTGATGGACCGAGGCGCCTGGTTCGCGGGCAAGCCTCGCTCCTACAACGGGCGGTGTTTAATGCACGACCGAGTTAGGCGGTAGGTGCCCAATCGTCAGTCAGACGAATCCGCTGGATCGCATCTGACCCCTGTAGGAGCGAGGCTTGCCCGCGAAGAACGATAACGCGGTGTTCCTGATGGACCGAGGCGCCTGGTTCGCGGGCAAGCCTCGCTCCTACAACGGGCAATGTTTAATGCACGACCGAATTGGGCGGTAGATGCCCTAATCGTTCAGTCAGGCGAATCCGCTGGATCGGGTCGTCACTGAGCAGCAGCGCATGCTCCAGGTCAAAGCGCTCGGCATTTGGGCAATCCAGTCGTTGGTAGAGGCTGGCCCGGGCCAGATAGTCGGAGGCGCTGGCGTTGCCCAGTTCAAGCACGCGCTCGGCGTCGATCAGGGCGTCGATATAGTCATCGTTCGTGAGGTACAACTGGCGCAGGTTGCGCGACAGCCGCTGCAGCATCTGCACCGGTTCGGCCGTCAGTAAATGCTCGGCGCCAAGCTTCATGTTCGGGCCGTACTGGCGTTGCAGCAGTTCGCGGCAATCATTGGGATACAGCCGTCGCCCGCCGCACGGGTCGAGCAGGTGATCGGCGCCTTGTACCCGCAGGAGGAAATGCCCGGGAAAGTTGACCCCGACCATGGGAATCTCCAGTCTTCTGGCCAGTTCCAGCGCAATCAGGCCCAACACCAGCGGCTGGCCCCGCCGACGTTCCAGCACTTTATTGAGTAACGCCACGTGTGGGCGCAAGGGCGTAGAGTCGTCCTGAGCGAACCCCAGGTCATTCATTCGCCGCAACAACGGTTGGGCCAATTCGCTCACCGGCAGCATCGGCAACCCATAGCTGACCCGTTGTTGCAGGTCCTTGAAGCCCGCCAGTACGGTCTCGGGATTCAGCTCCTTATCGTGTTCGACGGCCATCCACAGCGCTGCCTCGAACAGCGCGGGCGGTGATCGTTGCAGACAGTCGAAAAAACGTTGGCGCGGGGTCATCAAAATCTCCGGGGAATGCCTCGTTTTAGCCCCGTCACAGGCTTTCGTCCAGTGCTGCACACAGGCGGTAACAGGTTATGTCCGAAAGCGTTCAAAGCCGCGTCGCTTATTCCGGCGCGCTTCTGCAATTTTTGTGCGCAAGCCTATACTGGCGACTACAAGAAGTGATTCGGGAGCCCTACGATGTTCGCTCTCATGCAAAGCACTCGCCTTGAATCGCTGCACCTGAGCGTCGATCCGGTCACCGGGTTGAAGGCGGTGATTGCCATCCACAACAGCCGCCTGGGACCTGCCCTGGGCGGGTGTCGTTACCTTGCTTACCCCACCGATGAAGCCGCGATCGAGGATGCTGTGCGCCTCGCCCAAGGCATGAGTTACAAGGCGGCTCTGGCCGGCCTGGCTCAAGGCGGTGGCGTTGCGGTGATTCTTCGGCCGGCCCATGTGGAAAACCGCGCCGCGCTATTCGAAGCCTTCGGGCGCTGCGTTAACGAACTCGACGGTCGCTACATCACCGCCATCGACGCCGGCACCTCGGTGGCGGACATGGATTGCATCGCCCAGCAAACCCAATTCGTCACCAGCACCACTGCCGCTGGCGACCCTGCGCCGCACGCCGCCATGGGCGTGTTTGCCGGTATTCGCAGCACTGCCATGGCCCGCCTGGGCAGCGATAATCTCGAAGGTTTGCGCATAGCCATTCAAGGCTTGGGCAATGTCGGTTATGCCTTGGCCGAGCAGTTACACGCGGCGGGTGCCGAGCTGCTGGTCAGCGACATCGATCACGGCAAAGTGCAGCTGGCCATGGAGCAACTGGGCGCTCATCCCATCGCCAACGATGCACTGCTCAGCACACCGTGCGACATACTCGCGCCCTGTGGCCTGGGCGGTGTGCTTAACAGCAACAGCGTGTCGCAACTGCGCTGCGCGGCGGTTGCAGGTTCGGCAAACAACCAACTGATCCATCTGGAAATCGCCGATCAGCTAGAGCGTCGGGGCATCTTGTATGCGCCCGATTACGTGATCAATGCCGGCGGGCTGATCTACGTGTCACTGAAACACCGTGGGGAAGAGCTGACGACCATTACCGCGCACCTGTCGAAAATCAGTTCACGGCTGACCGAAGTCTTCGCCCATGCCCAGGCGGAGAAGCGTTCTCCGGCCCGGGTGGCGGATGAGTTGGCGGAGAAAGTGTTGTACCGGTGACGCTATACCGGTGAAAAGTTTGAAAGGGGTGAGAGCCTATCCGGCCATTGCTCCCCAAGCCCTGCGCCACAAACGTCGGGCCTGACAAATGCACGCCGACTCACGCGTGCCAGGAGCCCTGTGATGCTTCACAAGGTTGAGCTGCCGTACACCCGATTTCTATCCCCTGATGGCCAGTTGCTCGGCAATCTTCCCGACTGGGCCGACGACTTCAATCTATTGACGCGCCTGTATCGGCAGATGGCCCTGACCCGCCTTTTCGATCAAAAAGCCGTCGCCCTGCAACGCACCGGGCGCATCGGCACTTATGCGCCGACCTTGGGCCAGGAAGCCATTGGTGTCGCGGTCGGCAGCCTGATGCACGCCGAAGACGTACTGATCCCGTATTACCGCGACACCGCCGTGCAATTGATGCGCGGCGTGCGCATGGAAGAAATCCTCTTGTATTGGGGCGGCGATGAGCGTGGCAGCGACTTTGCCGACCCGGCGGTCGCTGAGGATTTCCCGATCTGTGTGCCGATTGCCACCCAGGCCCTGCATGCCTGCGGCGTCGCCAGCGCCTTCAAAATCCGTGGCGAACATCGGGTCGCCGTTACCACCTGCGGCGACGGCGGAACCAGCAAAGGTGATTTCCTCGAAGCCCTCAACGTTGCTGGCGCCTGGCAGTTGCCGGTGGTGTTTGTGATCAACAACAATCAATGGGCGATTTCGGTGCCGCGACGCATTCAGTGCGGCGCCCCCACCTTGGCGCAGAAAGCCATTGGCGCCGGCTTCCACGGCGAGCAAGTCGACGGCAATGACATGCTCGCTGTTTACGACCGCGTGCAAGCGGCCCTCGAACGGGCGCGCCACGGGAAAGGTCCGGTGTTACTCGAATGCCTGAGCTATCGCCTCGGCGATCACACCACCGCCGACGATGCCACGCGTTACCGGTCGGCGGACGAGGTCAAGCAGGCCTGGCTCGAGGAACCGATCAAACGCCTGCAACGTTTCATGGCCGGGCAGGGCGTTTGGGACGAAGGCCGAGAACAGGCACTGATCAGCGAATGCCAAGGCTTGGTGCAGGGGGCTGTGGATAACTTCGAAGCGGCGGGCCTGCAGGCACCGGAATCGGTGATCGATCATGTCTACGCCCGGTGGCCGCAAGCCCTGGCCGAACAGCGCGAAGAATTTCTCGAACGGCTGGCGCGCCGGACGGGAGGTTCGGGACATGAGTAACGGTAAGGTGACTCTGCTGGAAGCGGTGAATCTGGCTTTGCATCGGGCCATGAGCGAAGACGAAAACGTTATCGTCCTCGGCGAAGACGTCGGGGTGAACGGTGGCGTATTCCGCGCCACGCTGGGTCTGCGCGACAGCTTTGGTTTCAAGCGGGTGATCGACTCGCCGCTGGCCGAAACCATGCTCGGCGGGCTAGTGGTGGGCATGGCTGCCCAAGGCCTGAAACCGGTGGTGGAAATCCAGTTCATGGGTTTCATCTACGCCGCCATGGAGCACCTGGTGTCTCACGCCAGCCGCATGCGCAACCGCACGCGCGGGCGGATCACCTGCCCGATGGTGATGCGCACGCCGATGGGTGCAGGGATTCGCGCGCCGGAGCATCACAGTGAAAGCACCGAAGCCCTGTTCGCGCATATTCCGGGGCTGCGGGTGGTGATCCCGTCCTCGCCAGCGCGGGCTTATGGCTTGTTGCTCGCGGCCATCGACGACCCGGATCCGGTGATATTTCTCGAACCGACCCGACTCTATCGAATGAACCCGCAACCGCTGCTGGATGACGGCAAGCGTCTGCCGCTGGACAGCTGTTTCACCTTGCGTGAAGGCAGCGACATCACCTTGATCAGTTGGGGCGCCAGTGTGATGGAAACCCTGCAAGCCGCCACGCAACTGGCCGAGCAGGGCGTCTCGGCGGAAGTGATCGATGTCGCCAGTATCAAACCGCTGGACCTCGACACGATGGAAGCCTCGGTGCGCAAGACGGGTCGCTGCGTGATCGTGCATGAAGCGCCGCGCTCCTGCGGGGTCGGCGCGGAAATCGCCGCCAGCCTCTACGAACGGGTATTTCTGGAGTTGGAGGCACCGATCCAGCGAGTCACCGCGCCAGACATCCCGCCGCCGCTGTATCGACTGGAATCGCTGTACATGCCCGGCGTCGAAGACATTCTTCATGCCTGCGACACCGTCATGCAGCACTACCCCTGAAGAGACGCCTGAGGCCGAGGAGGTTGCGATGAAATATTTCAAACTGCCGGATCTGGGCGAAGGCTTGCAGGAAGCGGAAATCGTTCGTTGGCACGTCAAGGTCGGCGATACCGTCAAGGCTGACCAACTGTTGGTGTCAGTGGAAACCGCCAAGGCGCTGGTGGACATTCCCGCGCCTTACGACGGCGTGGTGGCGAAAACCTTCGGTGGCGAAGGCGACATTCTTCACGTTGGCGAACCTCTGCTCGGTTACGAAGGCGAAGCAGATGCAGGCACTGTGGTGGGACGGCTTGAGGGCGGCGGCACGAATCAGGAGGATGCATTTTTTATCGGCGCTGCGCCTTCGACCCGTGAACACCTGGCGAACCGTGCCACGCCGGCGGTGCGTCAATTGGCTCGGCAGCTTGGCGTTGAACTGAGCACCTTGGTCGGCTCCGGTCAGGACGGCCAGATCACCCGCAGCGACGTGGAAAACGCCGCTCAGACCGAACGCGAACGCTTCGGCGGTGAGAAGCTGCGCGGAGTGCGACGCAGCATGGCGCTGAACATGGCCAGGTCCCATGCCGAAGTGGTGCCGGTGACGATTTTCGGTGATGCCGATCTGCATCGCTGGGGCCAGGCGCGAGAACCGCTGATTCGTCTGGCCAAGGCGATGGCGGCAGCCTGCGCTGTAGAACCGGTGCTCAATAGCGCTTTCGATGGCAAAACCCTGGCGCTCAAGCAACACGAACGACTCGATCTGGGCGTTGCCGTGGATACCCCGGACGGCTTGTTCGTGCCGGTGCTGCGCGATGTCGGCAACCGCACACCAGCGGATTTGAAGGAAGGCGTCATGCGTCTGCGGGCCGACGTGCAGGCGCGCTCGATCCCGCCTCAGGAAATGATGGGTGCGACCCTGACCTTGTCGAACTTCGGCACCTTGTTCGGCCGCTACGCCAACCCGGTGGTGGTGCCGCCGCAAGTGGCGATCCTCGCTGCCGGGGCGATCCGCGATGAACCGGTGGCGGTCGAGGGAGCGGTGGTGGTGCACCCGATCCTGCCGCTGTCCCTGACCTTCGATCACCGCGTGGTCACCGGCGGCGAAGCGGCGCGGTTCTTCAAAGCGTTGGTCGAGGCGCTGGAACAACCCTAGATCCAGGTTTCCCGCAGGCATGAAAAAGGCCCTGAGCCATTTGACTCAGGGCCTATTCAATTCGGGTAATGCTTACTTTGACGTCTTGGCGGCTTTGGCTGGCTTGGTCGGCTCAGCGTCCGTCGTTTCAACAGGTGCAGCAACAGGTGCAGCTGCTTCAACAGGTTCAGTGACTTCGGCGGGTGCATTCAGCAGTTCGGACAGTGCGTCCGGCTGGCTCTTGAATGCCTTGGCGAATACATCACGGTTCTTCGCCATGTAAATCCCGGCTTCTTCCACTTGCTGTTCGGTCAGGGACGGAACGGCTTTTTGTAACACTTCAGCCAGCAATTCGGCCAGTTCGAGCATTTTGTCATGACGGTCAGCTTCGGCTTTATCCATGAACAAGCGCTCCAGATCTCGGCTGCTGCGGTATACCACTTCGACGGCCATTCACCACCTCACATGCCTTCACATTAGTTGTCTGTTTCGACTACTGTATTTATATACAGCGAAAAGGATAAGCGAATCCCTGCGCTTTGGGTAGTGGGTTTTTAATGTAGACCGAATTCAGGGTTTGTCAGGTGGACCGTGTTGTCCCCATTCGCGGGCAAGCCTCGCTCCTACAAGGATCACCGCTGAACCCTGTAGGAGCGCGGCTTGCCCGCGAAGGCGTCCGTCTAAACACCGCCAACGTGTCTCATATCACGCAGCCATCATCTCACCCAACAGCATCTGGCCTTTTTTCTGCATGCAGAACAACCGTCACGTCAAACCCGCATCATCCGCTCGAACCGAGCTAAGGAACGATCAAAGTGAAAATCAACTGGGCCGAGAACCTGCGGCAGAACGTGCACCAACTGGCCGAGTCCCTGGGCAACCTGTTCGTCGAGACGTTCCACTACCTGGCGCTGTTCGCCATCGGTGCGGTAACCGCCTGGGCGGCAATCATGGAATTCCTCGGGATGCTTGAGCAAGGGGACATCAAAATCGATGACATCTTGCTGCTGTTCATCTACCTGGAACTGGGGGCGATGGTCGGGATTTACTTCAAGACCAACCACATGCCGGTGCGCTTCCTGATCTACGTGGCGATCACTGCGCTGACGCGGCTGCTGATCTCCAACGTCTCGCACCACAATCCGCCGGACCTGGGGATCATCTACCTGTGCGGCGGGATTCTGCTGCTGGCGTTTGCGATTCTGGTGGTGCGTTACGCCTCGTCGCAGTTTCCTTCGGTGAAGATCGAACACCCGCAACGCAAGATCGGTGCGGGTTCCGGTGAGCATCCCGAAGTGGAGAAGGGCGAGATTTAAAGCCCCATTGAAGGTCGGGGCCGGGATTTGACCAAGGGCGGCGGCGGGTTGCGATTGTCGCCGTCGGTCATGGCTTCGAGGATGGCCACGGCGCTGTGGCCCTGTTCGATGGCGATGCCGAATTGAATGCTTTGCACCAGGCGTTTGAGGCGCTTGGGATCATTGCGCTGTTCGGCGCTGATCATCCGTTTGGCCACCACGCGGCCACTTTTGGAGAGGGTCAGCATGATGCTGCCGTCCAGCCCCTGAATGCTCAGGTTGACTTGATAATCCGGTGCAAAGGCATCGGTAATGAGTTGAAAGGGGTTGTCCATGATGCGTCACCGCCTGATTGAACGTGCAGTTGTTGACCGGCCATGATCGGGATTAGTTCGCAACACCAGACCATCGGCCATTCCCTAGCCATATCGCCATCATCGCTTTTGTAGGCGCTGCCGCTGGCTGCGATCAGATCGCAGCCTTCGACAGCTCCTACAGGGGCGAAGCAAGGGGCATGCCGGGAAAACGATGGAGCAATGAACACGGCAAAAAAATGGCGGACACTCTGGTCCGCCTTCTTTTTGCCTGCCCGTTTCAGGGCATGAACGAGTAGATGATCGCAGACAGTGCAATCAAGCCGATCAACACCACGAACACGTTCGAGGCCTGATTCGAGTACTGGCGCAAGGCCGGCACGCGGCGGATGGCGTACATCGGCATCAGGAACAACAGGCACGCGATGATTGGCCCGCCGAGGGTTTCGATCATGCCCAGGATGCTCGGGTTGAAGGTCGCCACGGCCCAGCAGCTGAGGATCATGAACAGCGCGGTGAGGCGGTTCAGCCAACTGGCGGACATGGCGCGACCACGGCCGCGCAGGCTTTTCACGATAAGGCCCTGAAAGCCTTCACTGGCGCCGATGTAATGTCCGAGGAAGGATTTGGTGATCGCCACCAGCGCAATCAACGGCGCGGCATAAGCAATGACCGGTGTCTGGAAGTGGTTGGCCAGGTACGACAGGATCGAAATGTTTTGCGCCTTCGCAGCGGCCAAATCTGCCGGGGACAACGCCAGCACGCAGCTGAAGCAGAAGAACATCACCGTGACGACCATCATGGCGTGAGCGATCGCGAGAATGCCGCTGCTCTTGCGTTCGGCGTGCTCGCCGTAACGCTGTTTCTGATCGACGGCGAAGGCGGAGATGATCGGCGAATGGTTGAACGAGAACACCATCACCGGAATCGCCAGCCACAAGGTCTGGAAGAACAGCGGCAGTGGCATGCCTTCACTGGCGGTGGCGAAGAACGCGCCGTTCCAGTTCGGGATCAGGCTGACGCCGAGCAGCAGCAATGCCGCGACGAACGGGTAAACCAGCACGCTCATGCATTTGACGATGACGCTCTGACCGCAACGGACGATGGCCATCAAGCCGAGAATCAGCCCCAGCGACAGAATCGCCCGAGGAGGCGGGGTCATGTGCAACTGGTGCTCCATGAGGCTGCTAAGGGTGTTGGTCAGCGCCACGCTGTACACCAGCAGAATCGGGAAGATCGCGAAAAAATACAGCAGCGTGATCAGCTTGCCGGCGCCGACACCGAAGTGTTCTTCCACCACTTCGGTAATGTCCCCGGAACGCCCGGACAACACGAAGCGCGTCAGGCCACGGTGGGCGAAGAAGGTCATCGGAAACGCCAGAACCGCCAGGAGCAGCAACGGCCAAAAACCACCCACACCGGCGTTGATCGGCAGGAATAACGTGCCCGCGCCAATCGCCGTGCCATAGAGGCCAAGCATCCAGGTGGTGTCGTGTTTGCTCCAGCCTTTGTGGGCTATTTCGCTATTGCTGGTCAGGTCTACAGCAGGATTATCGGCAGCAGGTGTACGTACATCGGTCATCGTTTTTGCCTCGTTATTATTCTTGCTCGGGCTCACGTTTTGCGGACGGTCAGGGAGTGCTCCTCAGCACTCCACCCAGCTGACAGCCAGGCCGCCCCGTGAAGTTTCTTTGTATTTGTCGTGCATGTCGGCGCCGGTATCGCGCATGGTGCGGATCACCCGATCCAGGGAAATGAAGTGTTTGCCGTCGCCGCGCAGGGCCATTTGCGTGGCGTTGATCGCCTTCACGGCAGCGATTGCGTTGCGCTCGATGCACGGCACCTGCACCAGACCGCCGACCGGATCGCAGGTCAGGCCGAGGTTGTGTTCCAGGCCGATTTCTGCGGCGTTTTCCAGTTGCTCGGGAGTCGCTCCGAGGATGTCGGCCAGGCCAGCGGCGGCCATGGCGCAGGCCGAACCGACTTCGCCCTGGCAACCGACTTCAGCACCGGAAATCGAGGCGTTTTTCTTGCAGAGAATGCCTACAGCCGCAGCGCCCAAAAAGAACGCCACGACGTCATCGTCCGACGCGTCCGGGTTGAATTTCATGTAGTAGTGCAGCACGGCGGGAATGATCCCCGCGGCCCCGTTTGTAGGCGCGGTCACCATGCGTCCGCCAGCCGCGTTTTCTTCGTTCACGGCGAGGGCAAACAGGTTGACCCATTCCATGGCTGACAGGGTGGAGCTGATGACATTCGGTTTGCCTATTTCCAACAGACTGCGGTGCAATTTCGCGGCGCGGCGCGGAACATTCAGACCGCCGGGCAGGATGCCTTCGTGACGCAAGCCTTGCTCGACGCATTCGCGCATCACCGACCAGATATGCAGCAAGCCCTGGCGGATCTCGGCGTCACTGCGCCAGGCCCGTTCGTTAGCCATCATCAGCTCGGAAACCCGCAAACCGTGCTGGTTGCAGAGCTTGAGCAGTTCGGCGGCACTGGAGAAATCGTAGGGCAGCACCACATCGCTGGCCGGCGCAATGCCCGACTCGGCTTCGGCTGCTTCGATGATGAAACCACCGCCCACCGAGTAGTACGTCTGCTCGAACAGCTCGCCGGTTTCGCCGAAGGCTGTCAGAGACATGGCATTGGGGTGGTAGGGCAGGCTCTCGTCGAGCAGCAGGAGGTCGCGCTGCCAGTTGAAGGCAATGGTCGATTTGCTGGCCAGACTCAGTTCGCCGGTTTCACGCAGGGTTTGGATTCGGCTGTCGATGCTGGTCGGATCAATGCTGTCTGGCCATTCGCCCATCAGGCCCATGACACAGGCGCGATCAGTCGCGTGGCCAACGCCGGTAGCCGAAAGCGACCCGTAGAGTCGGATTTCTACCCGCCGTACGTCGGCCAGTAAATGTTGGTCAATCAGCGCTTGGGCGAAGGTTGCGGCGGCGCGCATCGGGCCTACGGTGTGGGAGCTAGACGGACCGATGCCGACTTTGAAGAGATCGAAAACACTGATAGCCATGCTAAAGCCTATACAAGCAATGGAAGAGAAATCGCTGCCATTTTTGTAGGACAAGCGCAATGTCGGCGATACTGCCAACCTCGGTCCTACGTGACCAACGAAACTTCCTAAGACAGCCTTTAGCAGGACTAAACAATGAGTCGCCAATTGCATGCCCAGACCTATGTCTGGCTGCACGTGTTTTCGTGTGCCGCGCGCCACTTGTCTTTCACCCGTTGCGCCGAAGAACTGCACATCACGCCGGGGGCGGTCAGTCAGCAAATTCGCCAACTGGAAGAGCGGCTAGGTTTTCGCCTGTTTCATCGTCGCGCCCGGGGCGTGGAGTTGAGCGCCGAAGGCCAGCGATTGGCTATCACCGTCAACGAAGCCTACGGCAGCATCGATGCGGAATTGCGACGACTGGATGCGGGAATGATCAGCGGGATTTTGCGGTTGCGCTCGATTCCCTCGTTCCTTAGCAAGTGGCTGACCCCGCGCCTGCCGCGCTTGCAACAGCGCTTTCCGGATATTCAGCTGCGGCTGGTGGCCGAGGACAGCAGCGTGCCATTGCACGAAGGCGACTTCGATCTGGCGATTGACCTGAACGACGGCAGCTACCCTGGATTGTTATCCACAGCCTTGTTGGATGAGCAGATTTTTCCGGTGTGTGCCCCGAGTCTGTTGCGCGGAAGGCCGCCGCTGCACGGCCCGGCAGACCTGGTGCATTTTCCGTTGCTGCACGACATCACCGCCTGGCGCGGCAGTTACGAGTACGCGGAATGGGAGTTTTATCTCAACGCCATCGGCTTCGAAGGCGCGGATGTACGGCGTGGGCATACCTTCAATCGCAATCACCTGACCATTGAAGCGGCGATTGCCGGCATGGGTGTGGCAATTGCGCGGCGAACGCTGCTCAATGATGAACTGGAGCGCGGGACGTTGATCGTGCCGTTTGGCCTGGCGGTGCCCAATCACAAGCGTTACGTGCTGCTCTATGCGCCGGGCGCGCTGAGCCATCCGGGCGTACGCGCGGTGCATGACTGGCTGGTGGAAGAGGCGGGGATATTTCGCAGTCTGCACCCGCTGGCGGAGCGGCAGATGTGAGCAATTATGACTGGAGAGCGATGCGACCCAACTCCCGACATTAACAGCGCTTTTGCCCGTTGTCCGGCTTTTTTTGCGAATGAATATTTATCTTTTTTTAGGGGTTGAAATGTTCTGCGCACACACCGATTGTGTAACCAAGAGGTCACGGTGATGAAGCCCAAGGGCCAGCCGAAGGGCCTCTCGCGAGCTAGCTGAAATAAGGGATGAACTATGCAAATCCAAGTCAATAGCGATAACCATATTCAAAGCAGCATCCGACTGGAGGAGTGGGTACGTACTACCATTGAGAGCACGCTCGAACGATACGAAGAGGACCTGACCCGCGTCGAGGTCCACCTGCGGGACGAGAACGGCGACAAGCCCGGTCCCCACGATATGCGCTGCCAGCTGGAAGCGCGGCCAAAAGGCCATCAACCGATTTCTGTCACTCATAAAGCCGCTAACCTGGAACTGGCGATCGACGGTGCGGCCGAAAAACTCGAACATGCGCTTGAACATCTGTTCGGCAAACTGCGGGGCAAACCACGTGCCGCTGTGGTGCCGTTCGAAAGGCCTGGTGCCGATGCGCTGCTGGAAGACGAGTTTCTCGAGAACGAACAGGCTGCACAAAACGGCTGAGGCCTGATTCACTTTTTACCTTTCCACTTTCTCTCCACCTGAAAAACGGGCCTGCTTATGCAGGCCCGTTCTTGTTTCAGCTTTACGTGATCTGAGCCACGATGCGCTTTTGTAGCAGCTGCCGAAGGCTGCGTTCGGCTGCGTAGCAGTCGTCAAGTCAGATGACGCGGTAACTCAGGAAATCACGCACTCAGGTTTTACGACTGCTGCGCAGCCGAACGCAGGCTTCGCCAGCTGCTACAGATCGCGTTGTGGCTTGTGGGATCGATCAAAACGCCACCGAAGTCTGCACATACACCGTCCGCGGTTCTCCCACATACTTGCCCTTGTTGTTGTCATCGAACGAGCGGGTGAAATACTGGTGGTTGAAGATGTTTTTCACCCCCACCGCCACATTCAGGTCCGACAGTTTCGGCCCGAAGTCATACGCCGCGCGGCTGCTGAACAACATGTACCCCGGAATCTTGCCGGTGCTGCCATCGGCGCTTTCGGCCGAAGTGTTGGCGTTGTCAGCGAACTGATCACTCTGGTAGCTGCTGTCCAGATTCAGTTTCCACGCGCCGTCGGTATAACCGACGCCGAGCGTGCCTTTGTGTTTCGAAGAGAACGGCACACGATTACCCTTGTTCGCCCCGTCTTCGCGGATAGTCGCGTCGACATAGGCGTAAGTCGCGTACACATCGAAACCGGCCAGCGCCGGGCTCAAGTCGTCGAGGGCGTAGTTGATGCTGGTTTCGATGCCTTGATGGCGTGTTTCGCCGCGTGCGATCACCGAGTCGTTGGTTTGATTGCTTTCATATTGATTGTCGAAGTTGATCAGGAACGCACCAATTTCTGCCCGCAACGCGCCGTTGTCGTAACGGGTGCCCAGCTCCCAGGTGCGCGCCTTCTCTGGTTTGACTTCGCCGCTGGTCACCCGGTTAGGCATCTGGCTGTACTGCACGCTGCCGAACGATCCTTCGGTATTGGCGTAAAGGTTCCAGCTGTCGGTCAGGTGATAGAGCACATTCAACGCCGGCAGCGCGGTGTTGTAGTCGCCCTTGTATTTCACGTTGGTCAGGTTGTTGGTCTGCTGCGACTCGATCATTTCGTAACGGATGCCTGGCGTGATCGTCCACTTGCCGATGTCGATTCGGTCATCGACGAAGAACGCATTGGCCTCGGTGCCGCCCCGGGTATCGCGGTCGTTGCGGCTGTTGGTGGTCGGGTATTCGTTGCTGGCGATCGGCGTGCGGTAGCGCAGTTCGTGGCCGGCTTCGTTGATGTAGCGATAGCCCACGCCGACTTCATGGCTGGTCTGGCCGAGATCGAATCCTTGGGCGAAACGGGTTTCCAGCCCGCGTACCCAATACTCGCGTGGCGACAGCGAGAGGAGCGTGCCCTGGTCCAGATATCCGCTGCGCAGGGTTTTGGTGAAGAAGGTATTGGCGGTGAACTCGCGGCGATCTTCCTGATAGCGATAGCCGAAATTGAACATCGTGCGGCGGCCCCAGAATTGGTCTTTCGGGCGGGTCGACTGGTACGGGTCGGCGTCGTAATCGGCGACGTTCAGGCCGCCGGGCATGTCCGCCTTGCCTTCGTAGTACTGGGCCATCGCGTTGAAACTGTTGGCCTCATCGAGCTGGTATTTGCCCTTGAGGATCAGGTCGTCGATTTCGGTGTCGCTGTGTTCGCGCCAGTCGCCACCGCGGGTGCCCGAGTACAGAATCGCGCCGCCCAGACCGTTATCGGCCGTGCCGCCGGCCAACAAGTTGCCGGTGGTTTTGAAACCGTCATGGCTAGACGATGGACTGGTTTCGGTCTGGAAGCCACCCTTGACCGTCGGCTCATCGGGAATGGCGCGAGTCACGAAGTTGACTACACCGCCGACGTTCTGCGGCCCGTAGCGCACCGCACCGCCGCCGCGCACCACGTCGACCGCGTCCATGTTGCCCATGCTGATCGGCGCGAACGACAACTGCGGCTGACCATAAGGCGCGAAGGGCACCGGAATGCCGTCCATCAATACCGTGGAGCGCGACGCCAGCCGTGGGTTGAGCCCGCGAATGCCGAAGTTCAGCGCCATGTCATGGCTGCCGGTGCCATTGTTGTCTGGCGCGTTAACCCCCGGGATGCGATTGAGCACGTCCCTTGCCTGAGTAGCGCCCTGGCGTTCGAATTCTTCGCGGCGGATCACATCGCGAGCGCCGGGATGTTCGAAGACGTTGGTTTGCGCTGCATCGCCGAGCCAGTCGCCGACCACTTTCGAGATGTCCAGCTCCAGCGCCGCGTCACCCGCCGGTTGCAGGCTGAAGGCATTGTTGCCCTCGGCGCGGGCTTGCAAGCCCGTGCCTTCGAGTAGCGCGTTCAAACCCTGCGAAGGGGTGTAGTTGCCTTCCAGACCACGACTTTGCACACCGCTGGTGACTTGCGAGCCAAAGGAGATCAGCACGCTGGCTTCACGGCCAAACTGGTTGAGTGCGTTCTCCAGTGAGGACGGAGCGATGTGGTACGGCTTGGCATCAGCGGCATGCACCAGGGGCAGAGCGCCGAAGCTCAGGCTGGCGCCCAGCAAGAGTTGGCGCAAGGTGCGGGTCAGCGGTATGACGCGGATGGGTTGCATGAAGGGCGATCCTGAGAAGGTTGAATCAAGGGGGCTTTCCTTCTCTGTCACGCCAGATCTGAAAAACGGCTCACGCTGGATGAATATTTTTGCGGTGGAGAGTGAAGATCGTTCCCACGCTCTGCGTGGGAATGCAGCCCGTGACGCTCCGCGTCACTTCCAGAGCCGAACGCGGAGCGTCCGTGGAGGCATTCCCACGCAGAGCGTGGGAACGATCATTACGCGCGTGCCTCGACGGTCACCCAATACCGGGTAAAACGCCTCACCTTCACCGGCAAACTGATTTCCAGCAGATCAAGAATTCGCTCGCTGTCGTCCAGTGGATAAGTCCCGGAGATCAGCAGATCGGCAACATTCGCGGCGCAATTGAGCTGCCCCCGACGATAGCGACCCAGTTCATCGAGGAAATCCCCCAGGCGCATATGAGCGGCCACCAACATGCCGTCGGCCCAGGCGCCGCTGTTGGCGTCCAGTGGCAGGGGAGCGCCGATGCCGCGTGCATCGAAGCTTAACTGCCGGGCGGTTTGCAGCATCCGTGGCGACCCGCCATCGGGCGTCAACTCGACGCTGCCTTCGAACACCGCCACGTGAGTGTGATCGGAAAACTGCCGCACGTTCAGCCGTCCACCTTGGGTTTTCAACAGGCCTTGTGCGGTCTGTACTTGAAACGCTTGACTGGCGGTCAGCAGCATCTCGCCTTCAAGCAAGCGGATCAGCCGCTGCTGACCTTCGATTCGCACATCGACCGAGCTGGCGGTGTTGAGCTGCACTTGGCTGCCATCACCGAGCGACACTTTGCGTCGCTGGCCGATCGGGCTGCGGTAGTCGGCCAGCAACGGCGTCAGCGGATTGTGTTCGCGCATGCCCCAGGTGACCGCCGAACCCGCGCCGAGCATCAGCAACAGCTTCAATGCCTGACGACGGCCGGCGGATTTCGGTGCGTTGAGGGCGGCATGGGCCAGTGGTGAAGACACCCCGCGCAAGCGTTGATTGACCCGCTGAATGTGCTCCCAGGCCCGTCGATGTTCACCGTGAGCATCGAGCCATTGCTGCCAGGCAATTTGCTGGCGCGGGGTTAACGGCCCTTGCTGGACTTCCATCCACCAGTGCACGGCCTGCTCGGCGACTTGAGAGGAGAAATCCGCAGGGCTGTTCATCGTGCGAAGTAGCAGCGCATCGCCGCTTTGTTCAGGTGCCGTTTGACCGTGGCGATGGAAATGCCCAGTTCGGTAGCGATCTGTGGATAAGTCAAACCATCGAGCTGAGCCAGCAAAAAAGCGCGTTTGACCAGGCGCGGCAAACCGTCGAGCAACTGGTCGAGTTCCATCAGCGTTTGCAGGATGATCGCCCGATCTTCCTCCGACGGCGCGACGATTTCCGGCATCTGCGCCAGCGCATCGAGGTAGGCGCGCTCCAGATCCTGACGACGATAATGATTGAACAGCACGCGCTTGGCGATGATGGTGAGGAACGCCCGTGGCTCGATGATCTGGGGCGTTTCCCGTGCCGTCAGCACTCGAATGAATGTGTCCTGGGCCAGATCCGCGGCGCTGTCAGGGCAGCCGAGTTTGCGCCGCAGCCAACCGGTGAGCCAGTTGTGATGGGCGTGATAAAGGACTTCGACGGTAGTGGCTGACGACAACGGAACCGCTCCGGACGCATTTTGATACGTTAGAGAACAAGAATTGTTCGCATTGTAGGGGCGCGGACCTGCATCGGGCAATCGCTGGGAAAAAGATCGCAGCCTGCGGCAGCTCCTACAGGAGCACGCGACCGGCGTAGGAGCTGCCGAAGGCTGCGATCTTTTGATCTTGCTTTACCGCAAGAACGCCTGCCGATATTCCCCAGGCGTGCCACCCAACGCCTGGCGAAACCGGTTGGTGAAATGGCTCGCACTGGCAAACCCACACGCCAGCGCAATATCCCCCAACGGCTGCGACGTCCCGCGTAGTAACTCTCGCGCCCGGCTCAGTCGCCGAGCCAACACATACTGATGCGGTGGCAAACCGAAGCTCACACGAAACATCCGCGCAAAGTGATATTCCGACAGCGCACATAACCCCGCCAATTGCCCAAGGCTGATGGCTTCGGCCATTTGATGGTCGATGAACTCCACCAACTGGCGCCGTTGATGCGCCGCCAACCCACCTTTGAGGCGCAAGCCCTGACGCACGCCGACCTGGCTGAGCAGGGCGTGGCTGAGCATTTCGTGGGCCAGGCTGCTGGTGAGCAGGCGTTCGCCGGGTTCATCCCAATTGAGGGCGATCAACTGCCGAAAGCGCCGGGCTTGCGGTGGGTCTTCGAGGAACGTGTGCTCGCGCAACTGCAATTCCCGCGGTTCGCGATCCAGCAGCGTGACGCAGCCAAGGGCAAATTGTTCGGGGCTGAAATACAGGTGGGCCAGGCGAATATCGCCGTTTATCACCCAGCCTGACTGATGGTCTGCCGGCAGAATGCACAGCTTGTCCGGGCCCCCCTTGTTACTTGGCTGGTCGCGGCGAAAGGTGCCGGTGCCGCCGGCGATGTAGCAGGACAAGGTGTGATGGCTCGGCGCTTCGTAGTCCTGGGCGTCATGGTGGTTATTCCACAAAGCCGCAGCCATGCCGTCACCGAGCTCGGCGCTGTGCTCCAGGCGAGCATTGGGCGAGCGGTTAAGCGCTTGAAAGACTTGCAGGGTATCGAGTGTCCTGTCTCGCAAATACGGTTCCCTTTTGACGGTGTCTGTTTCCGCCATGCTGCGTTGCCACTCCTCGCCATAGCGGGCTATGACTCGTCGCGGCGCCTTGCCTGACGGCAACAGCCCCTCGTCAAAAAGGAACGTATTTGCGAGACAGGACACTTGTGCGGCCATGATCGGTTCTCTCCAACGCTTTGCATCGTACTCCGTAGACATTGACCTGCCAGCCCGTCGGCCGACAAAAGCGCAAGTTTATGCAAGTGCAAAAGGGTTTCGCGTCGGACACTGAAGGCCTATTCAGGAGTCTTCACCATGAACCTTTCGTTGTATCTACTGACCGTGCTGATCTGGGGCACCACCTGGATCGCCTTGAAATGGCAACTGGGCGTGGTGGCGATTCCGGTGTCGATCGTTTATCGCTTCGGCCTCGCTGCGCTGGTGCTGTTCGTGATGTTGCTGCTCAGCCGGCGCCTGCAAGTGATGAACCGTCGCGGAGATCTGATTTGCCTGGCGCAAGGTCTGTGCCTGTTCTGCATCAATTTCATGTGTTTCCTCACCGCCAGCCAATGGATCCCCAGCGGTCTGGTCGCCGTGGTGTTTTCCACCGCGACCTTGTGGAACGCCTTCAATGCGCGGGTGTTCTTCGGTCAGAAAATCGCTCGCAATGTATTGATGGGCGGTGCACTGGGTTTGCTCGGATTGGGTCTGTTGTTCTGGCCAGAGCTGGCCGGTCATACCGCCAGCCCGGAAACCTTGCTCGGGTTGGGTTTGGCGTTGCTCGGCACCTTGTGTTTCTCGGCGGGCAACATGCTGTCGAGTCTGCAACAGAAGGCCGGCCTGAAACCCCTGACCACCAATGCCTGGGGCATGGCTTACGGCGCGGCGATGTTGACGGTGTGGTGCCTGGTCAAAGGCATCCCGTTCGATATGGAATGGAATGCCCGCTACATCGGGTCGTTGCTGTACCTGGTGATTCCCGGCTCGGTGATCGGCTTCACCGCTTACCTGACGCTGGTCGGGCGCATGGGGCCGGAGCGGGCGGCGTATTGCACCGTACTCTTTCCAGTGGTGGCGCTGAATGTGTCGGCGTTTGTCGAAGGCTATCAATGGACCGCGCCGGCATTGGTGGGGCTGGTGTTGGTGATGCTGGGGAATGTGCTGGTGTTCCGTAAACCCAAGGCGTCGATGGTGCAAGGAAACGGCAAATTGGCGTGAGGTGCCCGATCGAGCGCTGAACAGCTCAGCGCTCGATCCTGATGGCCACATAAATCAGTAACGGCAATATAAAGTCGACAATGTGTCGGGCCCAGTCCTTGGCATTCCAGGTTTGTGATTCATCCATGTTGAACCATTCCACACCGATCACCTGCAGGCAGATGTAATAGACGAACATGGCGATCAATAAGCCGATGATCGCGAACTTCTTTGCCTCATGAAACTCTTCGGCGCTGGCATCGGTCTTTCGATAAAGATGATAAGCGCCTAGCAGGCAGAAAGCAGTATAAATGACTTCCAGAGTGATAATGATCCAGTAGATTCGATGGTGGAGCAGGGGCGAAGTGATTGCCCTGTAGCTCAGGTTCAGGTTCTCTCGCGTGGTGTCCATACTCAGGACGTGGCCGACATATTCATAGTTGGATGCATAGTCGGTGAAGTTGCTGTACATCACCAGCAAGCCAAAGAAGCTGATATAAGCCATTAATATGACTTTGCTATACCTGATGAGTTGATCGGTTGTTGGCGGGTTCAAGATTTATGCTCTCCATAGCTAAGTCCCGTAAGGGCGGGTAAGTAAGGAGAGTCTATCGTGTGTGTCTGTTTTACGACGGTGGACTGAATTGCAAAGTATGTAGTGAGCAGGCAGGCGTTTGAAACGTCTGCCCTTATTAGTCAGCCTTTCCACACTTGCGGGTTCACCAGATCCTGCGGCCTCTCACCCAGCAAGGCGCTGCGCAAGTTGGCCAGTGCGCGGTTGGCCATGGCTTCGCGGGTTTCGTGAGTCGCGGAGCCGATGTGCGGCAAGGTCACGGCGTTTTTCAGTTGGAACAATGGCGATTCGGCCAGCGGTTCTTTCTCGTAAACGTCCAGCCCGGCGCCGCGAATGCGGTTGTTTTGCAGCGCTTCGATCAGCGCCGGTTCGTCTACCACCGGGCCGCGGGCAATGTTCACCAGAATGGCGCCCGGTTTCATCAGCGCGAGTTCACGGTGGCTGATCAAGTGTCTGGTTTTTTCGCTGAGCGGCACCACCAGGCATACGAAATCGGCTTCGGCCAGCAACTGGTCGAGGCTGCGGAACTGTGCACCGAGCTCCTGTTCCAGTTCGGTCTTGCGGCTGTTGCCACTGTAGATAATCGGCATGTTGAAGCCCAGCCGACCGCGCCGGGCGATGGCCGCGCCGATGTTGCCCATGCCGACAATCCCCAAGGTTTTGCCATGCACATCGCTGCCAAACAACGGCGCGCCGACGGTGGCTTGCCATTGACCGGCCTTGGTCCAGGCGTCCAGCTCGGCAACCCGGCGGGCACTGCTCATGAGCAAGGCAAAGGCCAGGTCGGCGGTGCTTTCGGTGAGGACGTCGGGGGTGTTGGTGAGCATGATCCCGCGTTCATTGAAGTAAGCGAGGTCGTAGTTGTCATAGCCGACGGAGACGCTGGAGACCACTTCCAGTTTGCTGGCGTTTTCCAGTTGCGCGCGACCGAGTTTGCGACCCACGCCGATCAGGCCGTGGGCATGGGGCAGGGCTTCATTGAACTGGGCGTTGATGTCGCCGTTTTTCGGGTTCGGCACGATCACGTCGAAGTCTTGTTGCAGACGTTCGATCATCGGTGGGGTGATACGGCTGAAGGCGAGGACGGTTTTTTTCATTGGAGGCGGCTCGTCGGGCGGTGGTGAATGCCAAGCACGCTAACATTCTTCTCGGACATTTTGCGAGCGCTGGGATTGCCGGAAAAACTGTAGGAGCGAGGCTTGCCCGCGAAGGCGGCCTGACAGCCAACCAATTTCTTGCGGATCGCTCGCGATGGCGGTGTGTCAGGCGACATCAATGGTGAATGTCACAACGCCTTCGCGGGCAAGCCTCGCTCCTACAAGGGATCAGCTGTGTGGCGGTACGTCGAGGTTATCCAGCGCCCGATTCACCGCCAGTTCGCCCAGCATGATGACCTGCTGGATGCCGAGCATGGTGTTGCGATGAGTGCCTTCGAGAAACCCGGCGAAGTCACTGGCCATGACGCTTGCCGAGGCGAGGGATTCGCTGGCGTAGGCCAACAGGTTTTCGGTATTGGCGTTAGGGGCGACGGTGAACAGATGGCTGGGAGTGTGGGGCGGATTCGGTGTTGGCTTAAACATGAGGGCTATTCCTATGGACGGTGTATTAGGGTCGCCACCTTCCGTTTTCCAGACGAAAAGGTGGCAACTGCGCGCGGACTGGAAAAACCGGACACCTTCCAAACCGGCAGACCCGAAGGTCTCCCGCGCACAGCCGCCATAACAAGGAACTGCGTGCACAAAAAAGCGCCGCAGTATGCCATGAGGTGTGTGTAAAGGATGTCAGGTTTTCCAGACCTGATCGCTGATTCGTCAGCGACCCCCAAAGCCTACCCATCTCCCGTCCCACATACCAACCGTCAAAACTCGTCGGAAACATCCCAGAACATTGGCGATTTGTAGGACCGTCTGTAGCTCAATTCGCCAACCGAACCCCACCCAAGCTCCCACTCAATTCATACGCCGCCAATTCCGCCTGATGCGCCGCCAATATCTCCGGCAACGACCCACGCAAGTACTCGACCCACGTCTTGATCTTCGCATCCAGATACTGCCGCGACGGATAAATCGCATACAGATTCAATTCCTGCGAGCGGTAGTTCGGCATCACCCGCACCAGCGTGCCGTTGCGCAGTCCTTCAATCGCCGCATACACCGGCAAAACGCCAACGCCCATGCCACTGGTGATCGCAGTCTTCATCGCATCAGCGGAGTTCACCAAAAACGGTGAGCTGTTGATGGTGACCATTTCCTGGCCTTCAGGGCCGTCGAAGGTCCATTTTTCCAGCGGGATGACCGGGCTCACCAGACGCAGGCAGGCGTGGTTGAGCAGATCGCTGGGCTTGTGCGCGCAACCGTTGGCTTTTACATAGGCGGGCGATGCGCAAACGATGCTGTAGGTGATGCCCAACCGTTGGGAGACGAAGCCCGAGTCCGGCAGTTCGCTGGCGAGCACGATGGACACGTCGTAGCCCTCGTCGAGCAGATCCGGCACGCGGTTGGCCATGGTCAGGTCGAAGGTCACGTCCGGGTGGGTTTTGCGGTAGCGAGCAATGGCGTCGATCACGAAGTGCTGACCGATACCGGTCATGGTGTGCACCTTGAGTTGCCCGGCCGGGCGCGCGTGGGCGTCGCTGGCTTCGGCTTCGGCTTCTTCGACATAGGCCAGGATCTGCTCGCAACGCAATAAGTAGCGCTTGCCGGCTTCGGTCAGGGCGATGCGGCGGGTGGTGCGGTTGAGCAGACGGGTTTGCAGGTGGGCTTCCAGGTTGGAGACCGCGCGCGAAACGTTGGCCGTGGTGGTGTCGAGTTGCACGGCGGCGGCGGTGAAGCTGCCGGCCTCGGCCACGTAACTGAAGGCGCGCATGTTTTGCAAAGTGTCCATGGGGTGCTCTCTTGGCGAATGGCAAATTGTGACACGAAGTTGCTGATTCTTTACAGACGACTAAAGATGCGACCAAGGGATTATCGCGTTAACGGTAACAAAGATTCACAGGAATCCCGGCTTATCGCCAACAAGGCCCACCCCTAGAATTGCGCCTGTTCTTGTAGGAGCGAGGCTTGCCCGCGAAGGCGTCTTGTCAGTCGACGGCGATGGTGCCTGTGATATCGCCTTCGCGGGCAAGCCTCGCTCCTACAGGATCCCCCTCTATTTCAGGAAATCGCAGCAGTGCCGCGTCGCATCAACAGAGCGCTCAAGACGCTCAGTGTTTTGGCTTTAACCCTGGCAATTAGCGGCTGCATCGGCACCGCAAATATTGCCCCACAAGGCACGGCACTGGAGGCCAATTCATTGGCCACCGACGACGCCATTCAGAACGCCGCGCAGGATGCTCACTGGCCCACCACCCAATGGTGGCAAGCCTACGGCGACCCGCAACTGAACCGCTGGATCGACCTCGCCGTGCAAGGCAGCCCGAGCATGGCCATGGCCGCGGCGCGAGTGCGTCAGGCGCGGTCCATGGCCGGCATTGCCGAGTCCGCCGAGTCGTTGCAGATCGATGGCCAATCCACCCTCAAGCGCCACAACTGGCCCACCGATCAGTTCTACGGCCCTGGCGAATTGGCCAACACCACCACCTGGGACAACAACGCCGCGCTGGGTTTCAGCTATGCCCTCGACCTTTGGGGGCGCGAAAGCAACGCCACCGAACGCGCCGTGGACATGGCGCACATGAGTGCCGCCGAAGCACGGCAGGCCCAGCTCGAATTGCAGAACAACATCGTGCGCGCCTATATCGAGCTCTCGTTGCATTACGCGCAAAGGGACATCGTCGCGGCGACTTTGAAGCAACAACAGCAAATTCTCGACCTGGCGCAAAAACGTCTGGATGGCGGCATCGGCACGCATTTCGAAGTCAGCCAGGCCGAAACGCCGTTGCCGGAAACCCATCGGCAAATCGATGCGCTGGACGAGGAAATTGCCCTAAGCCGCAACCAACTCGCCGCGCTGGCCGGTAAGGGGCCGGGGGAGGGCGCGCAGTTGCAACGGCCGACGTTGTCGTTGGGCGCGGCGCTGAAATTGCCGTCGTCTTTGCCGGCGCAACTGCTCGGCCAGCGTCCGGACGTGGTCGCCAGTCGCTGGCAAGTGGCGGCGCTGGCGCGGGGTATCGATGTTGCCCATGCCGGTTTTTACCCCAACGTCGATCTGGTCGGCAGCCTCGGCTACATGGCCACCGGCGGTGGGGCGCTGGAGTTCTTGACCGGCAAGAAGCTCAACTACAGCGTCGGCCCGGCGATTTCGTTGCCGATCTTCGATGGTGGCCGCTTGCGCTCGGAGTTGGGCGAAGCCTCGGCGGGTTATGACATCGCGGTGGCGAGGTACAACCAGACGCTGGTCAACGCGCTGAAGAATATCTCCGATCAATTGATCCGCCGCGAGTCGATGGACAAGCAACAAACCTTCGCCGCCGAGTCGGTGGCCACGGCGCAGAAGACCTACGACATCGCGATGATCGCGTATCAGCGCGGGCTCACCGATTACCTCAACGTGCTCAATGCGCAGACGTTGTTGTTCAAGCAGCAACAAGTGCAGCAGCAGGTTCAGGCTGCGCGTTTGAGTGCTCATGCCGAGCTAGTGACGGCGCTTGGCGGTGGACTCGGTGCGGGCAACGATGTGCCGACCGCCAGCCAGACAGCTGAACCGAAAACCCCGGCCCTTATTAACAGCCTCTCGAATTGAATACAAACCCTGTGGGAGCGGCGGTGCGGCGATCCGACTTGCCCGCGATGGCGTCATCACATCCGACATTGATGGCGCCTGACACACCGCCATCGCGGGCAAGCCCGCTCCCACAGGTTCTACGTCTTAACCGAATCTTTATGAGCAAAATTCCATGACTCCCATGCCCGCACCTTTGCGCTGGCTGTATTCCCTTGAATGGCGCCGGGGTTTCTTCGACTGGGCACGCAGCGACGGCGTGACCTGGGTGTACATTTTCAAGGTGCTGTTCGCGGCGTTCCTGACCCTGTGGCTGGCCATGCGCCTTGAGCTGCCGCAACCGCGCACCGCGATGATCACCGTGTTCATCGTCATGCAACCGCAAAGCGGCCAAGTGTTCGCCAAGAGTTTCTATCGCTTCCTCGGCACGTTGGCCGGGTCGGCGGTGATGGTCGCGTTGATTGCCTTGTTTGCGCAGAACACCGAATTGTTCCTCGGCTCGCTGGCGATCTGGGTCGGTCTCTGCTCGGCCGGCGCGGCGCGTTATCGCAACTTCCGCGCCTACGGATTTGTGCTCGCCGGTTATACGGCGGCGATGGTCGGGCTGCCTGCATTGGCTCATCCCGACGGCGCGTTCATGGCGGCAGTCTGGCGCGTATTGGAAATCTCCTTGGGGATTCTCTGCTCGACGCTGGTGAGCGCCGCGATCCTGCCGCAAACCGCGAGCGCCGCGATGCGCAATGCCCTGTATCAGCGCTTCGGCGTATTTGCCTTGTTCGTCACCGATGGCTTGCGCGGTCGAAGCCGGCGCGAGGCGTTTGAAGCGAACAACGTGCGGTTTATCGCCGAGGCGGTGGGGCTGGAAGGGCTGCGCAGCGTCACGGTGTTCGAAGACCCGCACATGCGTCGGCGCAACGGTCGGCTCAGTCGTTTGAACAGCGAATTCATGGGCATCACCACGCGCTTCAATGCGCTGCATCAGTTGCTCGAACGCCTGCGCAGCAGCGCCACCGATCACGTTGTCGCCGCGATCAAACCGGGGTTGCAGGACCTGGCCGAAGTACTCGACGGTTTCAGCGGTCGCGCCTTGACCAGCCCCGACGCTGCACGTCTGGCCGCCGCGTTGGCGACCTATAAGGAAAACCTGCCGGCGCGCGTCCGCAGCCTGCGGACGACCTTTCAGGAGAGTCATCCGAGCGACGCCGAGCAACTGGATTTTCACACCGCCTACGAGCTGCTTTATCGCTTTGTCGACGACCTGCACAGTTATGCACAGACCCACGCGTCGCTGGCCGATCACAGCCACGAACGGGAACGTTGGGACGAGCCCTTCACCCCGCAAACCAACTGGCTGGCCTCGGCAGCATCGGGCATTCGCGCAGCATTCATCCTCGTGGTGCTCGGCAGTTATTGGGTGGCCACGGCATGGCCGAGCGGGGCGACCATGACCTTGATCGCTGCCGCCACCGTCGGCCTTTCAGCGGCGACACCGAACCCCAAGCGCATGGCGTTTCAGATGGCTTGCGGGACTTTATTTGGGGCGTTGATCGGCTTCGTCGAGATGTTTTTCATCTTCCCCTGGATCGACGGTTTTCCATTGCTGTGCGTGATGCTCGCGCCGGTAATCGTGTTCGGCGCGTTCCTGACTTCACGGCCGCAATACGCCGGGGTTGGCCTGGGGTTGCTGATCTTCTTCAGCACCGGTTCGGTGCCGGACAACCTCACGGTTTACAACCCTTACGCGTTCATCAACGACTACATCGCCATGATCATGGGCATGCTGGTGTGCGCGGCGGCCGGGGCGATCATTTTACCGCCGAACAGCCGCTGGTTATGGCGACGGTTGGAGCAGGATTTGCGCGGGCAAGTGGTGTACGCGATCAGCAGCAAACTCAAGGGCCTGGCGTCGAGTTTCGAAAGTCGCACTCGCGATCTTTTGCATCAGGCTTATGGTCTGGCCGCGGGACAGCCGCAGGTGCAACGGGACTTGCTGCGCTGGATGTTGGTGGTACTGGAAGTCGGTCACGCGATCATCGAGTTGCGCAAGGAGCAGGCGATTTTGCCGGTGCATCCGGCGTACGCAGAATCCCAACCATGGCGCCAGTCCATCCGGGTGATGGGGCGTTCGCTGGTGCGACTGTTTCTGCAACCCAGTCAGAGCAATCTGGAGCGTGCGCTGGTCGCGGTCGATCATGCGATCAGCTGCGTGCAGGCCACCGACGAGCCCTTCGCGCCGCACTTCGATACCTCCGCCTTGCGCCGGGTGAAAAGCTACCTGCACTTCATCCGCACCTCGCTGCTCGACCCGCAATCGCCACTCGCGGACTACATAAATGCCGCCGCCACTGCCAAGCCACAAGGACTTGAACATGCCTCGTGAAATCGCCTTCCACGGCGTGTACATGCCGACCATGACCCTGATGTTTTTCATTGCGGCGGCGCTGGCCTGGGCGCTGGATCGATTGCTGTCCGGGTTCGATTTGTACCGCTTCTTCTGGCACCCGGCGCTGCTGCGCCTGAGTCTGTTTACCTGTCTGTTCGGCGCCCTGGCGCTGACTGTTTATCGTTGAGAACATCTTGATGAAAAAGCTTTTCAGCCTGCTCGCGACCCTGCTGGTGTTGGCCCTTGCCCTGTGGATCGGCCGGACCCTGTGGGTGCATTACATGAACACGCCCTGGACCCGCGACGGCCGAGTGCGCGCCGACATCATCAACGTCGCCGCCGACGTTACCGGTGAAGTGGTGGACGTGCCGGTGCGCGACAACCAGCTAGTGAAGAAGGGCGATTTGCTGATGCGCATCGACCCCGAGCATTACCGCATCGCGGTGAAACAGGCGCAGTCGCTGGTGGCTTCGCGCAAAGCCACGTGGGAGATGCGCAAGGTCAACGCCCATCGCCGCGCTGACCTCGACAGCCTGGTGATCTCCAGGGAAAACCGCGACGACGCCAGCAACATCGCTGACTCGGCCCTGGCCGATTACCAGCACGCCCAGGCGCAACTGGAAGCGGCGGAGCTGAACCTCAAACGCACCGAAGTGCGCGCGGCGGTGGACGGCTATGTGACCAACCTCAACGTCCATCGCGGTGACTACGCACGCATCGGCGAAGCGAAAATGGCCGTGGTCGATATGAACTCGTTCTGGGTGTATGGCTTCTTCGAAGAAACCAAACTGCCGCATGTGCGCGTGGGGGACAAAGCTGACATGCAACTGATGAGCGGCGAAGTGCTCAAGGGCCATGTGGAAAGTATTTCTCGGGGCATCTACGACCGCGACAATCCGGAAAGCCGCGAGCTGATCGCCGATGTGAACCCGACGTTTAACTGGGTGCGTCTGGCCCAGCGGGTGCCGGTGCGGATTCACATTGATGAAGTGCCGGAGGGCGTGCTGTTGGCGGCGGGGATTACTTGCACTGTTGTGGTCAAGCAGTAACAGCAAGACCAAAAGATCGCAGCCTTCGGCAGCTCCTACAGTGAATGTGGTCTCCCTGTAGGAACTGCCGAAGGCTGCGATCTTTTGGGGTTATTCAATTGCAAAACGTCTCATGCAAATGCCGCCAAACCACCTTGCCATCGGCCTGTTTCTCAAACACCACCGAGGATCGCCGATCAGAATGCAGCCCCGTTGCGTCGGTCTGTTGCTCGCGATAACTCACCACTGCACCACCGTCATACAGCGCGATACCTCGCAACTCGCTGAGCTCAATCCTGAACCCAAGCTTCTGCCCGCCCGCCAGCAGAAACAATTCATTCAATGCCTCAAAATCCAGCACCCGGCCCAACGGCGAGATCATGGAAAACTGCTGCGAAAAACGCGTCAGCAGTTGCTCAAGCTCGTACTCGTCCCGCGTCTCGGCCAACCATTGCTCGATGGCTATGTGGGCCTAGATCACTTCGTCAAAGTATTCGGTGTAGTCGGTCATGTTGTTTCCTGAAATTTTGCAGAGACTGTTCTGACGTCATCGCGAGCAAGCTCGCTCCCACAAGGTTTTGCGCGATCCCTGTGGGAGCGAGCTTGCTCGCGATAGGGGCGCCACGGTATCAAAGCTGCCCGCGCAACCCGAACCGCTTCATCAACCCCGACTCCAGCAACCCTTTTGGCAACAACCCCGCCATCAACGGCAACGCCCGGCTGCCGTTACCCAAACGCACCAGACGCGGCGGTTTATTCTGCTGCACGGCCTTCAATAAACCGGCGGCAAATTCACTGGCCGGCGTCGGTTTGTCCTGAGACGCCTTCGCCCGCGCACGAATACCTTCGCGCAACGGCCACCACGGCGATTGCTCGGTGATCAGTTGCTCAGCCTCTTGACCGGCATTCTTGGCGAAACTGGAGGCGATAGCGCCAGGCTGAACTTCCATGACCCGCACGCCGAATGGCGCCAATTCCATGCGCAACGCATCGCTCAAGGCATGCACCGCAGCTTTCGAGGCGCAGTAGGCGCCGGCAAACGGCGTGACCAGAACCCCGGAAACGCTGCCGATGTTCACCACCAGACCCCTGGCGCGACGCAGCATGGGGAACATCGCGCGAGTGACGCCGACGATCGCAAATACGTTGGTTTCGAACTGCCGCTGCATGGCCGCAACACCGCCGTCGAGCAGCGGCCCCATAGCGCCATAACCGGCGTTGTTGATCAGCACATCAAGGCCGCCGCACTGCTGATTTATCCGCTCGCTCAGTTGTTCGAGGGCCGGACCATCATTCACGTCCAGTTGCACGGCGGTGAAACCGGCGGCGGTCAGAGCGGTTACGTCTTCAGCCTTGCGGGCGCTGGCCCAGACTTCGTAGCCGGCGTCTTTGAAGGCGTCGGCGAGGGCGCGGCCAATGCCGCTGGAACAACCGGTAATCAACGCAACGGGCATGGCGCGGTCCTTGTGCAAAAAGAAGAAAGGGATCAGTCGGAGAAACTACCCTGCAAACGCTCTGCGCGAAACTCCAGGGTTTGCGGGCGATAACCGGGGCGCAGAGGCGGCATTGGCAAGCAGTCTTCCCAGTTGCCTCCGGCCTGCAATTCGCCGGGGCCGCGATAACGCGGTGCAGCATATTGATTGTCAGCCAGATTGACCGTATCGCCCGGAGCATAAGCGGCGATTCGCCAGCGCAGTTCGGTCAGCGGCACGTCATTGCCGTTGTTCATCGTCAGCTTCAAGGGCCGATCCGCCGGGCAGTGTTCGGGCGCATAGGTGATACGCAGCTCAAGGCGCGCCAGTTGCTTGACCTCGCGGGCGTCCAGCCAGAATACCCACACCGCCACCAGGCCCAATCCGACAGCGGCGGCCATGGAAACCGGCACGGCCTTGGACGGGTAGCGCAGCAGCAGGATCAGCCAGGTGATGACCAGCAGGACGCCGATGAACATGTGTGAACGCTCCTTGAACTCATGAACACCATCCTACCGAAGGGGCGCGGGAATGGACATTCGTGGAGCAAGATCGATGGCCGTTGGTCGGTACTGTCATTTCTGATAGTAGCCGGGCATGTCCACGAACGGTTAGATGTCGATTGGCAAACAGGACAGACAGGCATGCAGGCCTTGACGATGGGAATGCACCACAAAACACCAAAATTGTCCGTCGTCGACTCGCGTGGCTTGTTGATCCGTTCGGTGGACTATTGGCGCGCCGTCGTAAACCTGCCCAGCGAAGCACGCATCAATCGCACTGCCCATGATGCTGCGGGCCATCCGATAAAACAGTGGGATCCGCGGCTTTGGGCATTGCAGGATGAAGATCCTCTGACACCCGCCAACTCAACGACCGTGCATTCGCTGTCCGGCAATGCGCTTTGTACCGTCAGCGTCGATGCTGGATTGCAGCTGAGCCTGCGCGGTCTGGGTGACGAGATTTTGCAGGCATGGGACAGCCGAGGTACACGACGTGAAGTTGAATACGACGACCTGCTCCGTCCCGTGGCAGTGTTCGAGCAGGGCCTAACCGAGCCGCGAAGGTCTGTTGAACGCATGGCCTATGGCGGTCCCGACCATCGTGAGCAGAATCAATGCGGGCAGTTGATCCGTCATGACGATCCCGCCGGGACGGTGCTGTTCGAGGCATTTTCGATCATCGGCCAATGCGTGAAGCAAGTTCGTCACTTCACCCTGGACCCTGTTACGCCTGACTGGCCGGAGTTGGAAGCCGATCGCCAACGGCTGCTTGAGCCGGGGGAGGGGGCTGTTTCGACGTGGAGTTTCGGCCCGCTGGGCGATGTGCTGGAACAGGTCGACGCCAGGGAAAACCGTCAGGCCTTCAGCCTGACCCTTGACGGTCGCTTGCGTGAGGCGCGCTTGCAACTTCAGGGGCTGACTATCTGGCAGACGCTGGTCAGTGATATTCAGTACAACGCCCAAGGGCAAGTTGCGCACGAAATTGCCGGCAACGCTGTGCAAACCGCTCTGGTTTACCGAGCTGAAGACGGATTATTGATGGAGCGACGGGTGCAGGATGCGAGTGCTCGATTGTTGCAGCATCTGATCTACGAATATGACCGAATGGGCAACGTCCTCAGCATCGAAGACAAGGCGCTGCCCGTGCGTCACTTTGCCAATCAGCGTATCGAGCCGCTCAGTCGTTTTAGCTACGACAGCTTTTACCAGTTGATTGAGGCCTTTGGCTGGGAGGCGGGCAGTGCCAACCAGGGACCAGCATCGATGGGACGGGTCGATCCGGCGGCGGTCAGCAACTACCGGCAGACCTACCGCTATGACGAAGGCGGCAATCTGTTGAAGCTGGCCCACGTTGGCGCACAAGGCCCGGGGCGTGAACTGAAGGCCGCCCGCTACAGCAATCGCTGTCTGCCCTGGCGCAACGGGGTGCCACCCACCGAAGAAGAAATCGCTGCCGCGTTCGATGCCAGGGGCAATCTACTGGCGCTGGATCAGGGCCGGTTTCTGACGTGGGATCTGCGTAATCAACTGCAATCGGTCAGTCCGGTGGAGCGCGTTTCCGGGATCAATGATCAGGAGTTCTATGTCTACGATGGCGGTGGCCAGCGAGTGCGTAAAATCCGCTCCCTCAATACCAATGCCCGCACCGTGGTGGCTGAAGTGCGTTATTTGCCGGGGCTTGAACTTCGTACCGACAGTGGCATGGGGGAAGTACTGCAAGTCATCACCGCTCAGGCGGGCCTCAACAGCGTTCGGGTATGGCACTGGGAGACGGATCCATCGTCCGGCGTGCCCAAAAATCAATACCGTTACAACCTCGTTGATCACCTGAACTCTTGCACCCTGGAACTCGCCGATGATGCGCGAATCATTAGTCAGGAAATCTACTATCCCTTCGGCGAGACCGCGTGGTTTGCCGGAACGGGCGTCGTTGAAGCAAGTTACAAAACCATTCGTTATTCGGGCAAGGAACGGGATGCCACAGGGCTTTATTACTATGGTCTGCGTTATTACGCGCCGTGGTTGCAGCGCTGGCTCAATCCCGATCCCAAGGGGTTCGTCGATGGGCCGAACCTGTATCAGATGGTCGGTAACTCGCCCATGACTTATGTCGATAGCGACGGCGGTGGAAAGACTGAAACTTCGGAGTTGAACGAGGGCCTGGATAAGCAGCAAACCTTGGTCTCATCGGTTGGAGGAGCCGTTTCGGATCTCAAGAATTCAATACTCAATCACGCCTATCCGCTGCATCGGTTCAAAGCTCTGGGCAGACGGGTAGTTACCCAACTTGCCAGCAGTGCTGTCAGTGCAACCGGTAAGGCGGTTGGAGCTGCGGCAGGCGGTGGCTTGGGTGGGTTGATAGCTGGGGGGGCAGGCGTAGCGCTGGGGGCCAAGGTCGGGGCGGTAGTCGGCTCCAAGGCGGCAGATGCTTTGATTTCCAAGGTGGTGGACACCTATCAACTGGAGCGTCCGATCAACTTCAAGGGTAACGAAATGAACCCTAAGGCATTCATCGAGAGCGTTGAACCCAAAAAGAAACTCAGTCTTGCAACGGCCAAACTTGAGCTGGCTGCAGTTGACCCGCGGACAAGTGAAGGGCGAAAGCAATTAGGGGGGAAAATCATCACCGCAGTTGTTGATAAGGTGGTCGAAAAGGTCGGCAGTAAGCTGGGGTCGCAAGCGCCAGGTCTGATCAAGACAAGTCGGGAGTTTTACCACGCATCGCAAGGGCTGAACGCGACATCGCTTAGCGGGGCTTACGATGAAATACCCGCCGTGATCGATATGCTGGAGTTCAGGATGCAGGCAATCAAAATTGAATTCGCTAGTTCCGGTAGCGCTGATCCGGAAACCTTCGAGAAAGTCGCTGAAGTTTCGACGCAGACGCAAGCGGTGGTTCAGACCTTGAACCGACAGCAGGATTTCATTGAACTTGTCGCGCCCAAGCCTTACGCCGGAAGACGACAATCACTTAATGAGACGTCCAAGTCAGCTCACGGCTGACGCAAGAAAAAAAAGCCCCCATCCAACCCACTGCGGATAGGGAACGCAGCGGGCTGGACGGGGGCTTATTGTGTTACCGGTCAATCACTGCGCGATGGTTTTCACCGACACGCCGCGCTCGATCGGGGTGGAGCGACCGTAGATATCTTCAAACCGCTCGATATCGTCTTCACCAAGGTAGCTGCCCGATTGCACTTCGATGATTTCCAGCGAGATCTTGCCCGGGTTGCGCAAGCGGTGGACCGAGGCGATCGGGATGTAGGTCGACTGGTTTTCAGTCAGCAGGAACACGTTTTCATCGCAGGTCACTTCGGCAGTGCCGCTGACGACGATCCAGTGTTCGGCGCGGTGGTGGTGCATTTGCAGCGACAGGCACGCGCCCGGTTTGACCGAGATGCGCTTGACCTGGAAGCGGCCGCCCATGTCCACCGAGTCGTAGGAGCCCCACGGACGATAGACTTCGCAGTGGGTCTGGGTTTCGCTGCGGCCCTGTTCGTTGAGGGTGTTGACCATCTGTTTCACGCCTTGGACCTTGTCCTTGTGGGCGATCATCATGGCGTCCTTGGTTTCGACGACTACGATGTTTTCCAGACCGATCACCGACACCAGTTTGCCGTTGCCGTGGATCATGCAGTTTTTGCTGTCCTGGATGACCACGTCGCCTTTGGTGACGTTACCGTTAGCGTCTTTTGCATTGACTTCCCACAGCGACGACCAGCAACCGACATCGCTCCAGCCAGCGGTCAGTGGCACCACACAGGCACGCTGGGTTTTTTCCATCACCGAATAGTCGATGGAATTGTCCGGGCAGCAGGCGAAGGTGGCAGGGTCGATATCGACAGTGTCGGCGTCTTGCTGGCTGCGTTCCAGGGTCAGCAGGCAGGTGTCATAGATGTCCGGATCGTGCTTTTTCAGTTCTTCGAGGAAACGGCTGGCGCGGAACAGGAACATGCCGCTGTTCCAGAAGTAACCACCGGACTGGACGAATTCGGTGGCGCGTTTCACGTCAGGTTTTTCGACGAAGTGCGAGACACGGCTGACGCCTTCCGGCAGCAGCGCATCGTTGGTGGATTTGATGTAGCCGTAACCGGTTTCCGGTTTGGTCGCCGGCACGCCGAACAGCACCATCTCGCCACGTTCGGCAGCCACAGTGGCCAGGGCCAGGGCGCGTTGCAGGGCTTTCTGATCTTCCAGCACGTGGTCGGCTGGCAGCACCAGCATCAACTCGTCGCGACCTTCATTGACCAGCATCATCGCGGTCAGGGCCACGGCCGGCGCGGTGTTGCGACCGAACGGTTCCATGAGGATGCGCTGGGTGTCCAGGTTGCGGGCACTCAGCTGCTCGTTGACGATGAAGCGGTGATCCTTGTTGCAGACCACGATCGGGGTATCCATGCCTTCAAACACCAGGCGTTCCAGGGTTTGCTGGAACAGCGTGTGTTCACCGGTCAGGGCGAGGAATTGCTTGGGGAATTGCTTACGCGAAAGCGGCCAAAGACGTGAGCCGCTACCACCTGACAAGATCACCGGAATCATGTTGTTACTCCTTTAAAATCGAATGGGTCAGAGCTACTGCGTTCTGTCGTTTCACTCTTGTTCTTGTTCCGTAATCAGGTCGGTTCACTGATTCTGTAGCAGCTGCCGAGCCTGCGAGGCTGCGTTCGGCGGCGTAGCCGTCGTGAATCCGGGCAATGCGGTCATTCAGAAAGACCGAGTTGCCTGGATTACGACTGCTTCGCAGCCGGACGCAGGCTTCGCCAGCTGCTACAGGGGGATCACCGTCCTGGTAAATTGATTAGCGCGTCGAAACCGGGCGTTTTACCCACACTGGCGACAGGCTGCTGCCGCTGCCGGTGACGTACAGCACCGCGGCTTCACCACGTTCCAGGGCAACCGGTTTCACGTCGCCGACTTTGGTGGCGCCGTCGTACAGTGCCAGGCTGACTTTCACCGGGTTGATTTCACGCTCGCCACGGCCCTTGGCCGCTACGGACGGGACCACTTCGGTCTTGCCGTCGGCGGTTTTCAGGGTCAGGGCCTTGTCGCTGAGGTTCTGTACGCGAACCAGGGATTTCTGCTTGTTCTTGAACGGCGGCTCTTCGATCAGTTGTGGTGCGCCGCTGGCGTTGTTGACCAGGGTGTAATAGTGGTCGCCGGCCAGTTTCACCGGCAGGGTCTGGCTACCGACCTTGGCGCTGTAATCGCCGCCCGGCATGAAGCTGAAGTCGGTGCTGGACAGCGGCGCGACTTCGCTCAGGTTGGTGGTGCCAACAGTGGCGCTGACTTCAGCGTTACCGGCGTTGAAGACCCGCACGAAACTGGAGCCTTTCGGTGCGGTCGGGCCGTAGAGCGCGCCATCACCGGCGAAGGCTTGCATCGACAGCACGCTCATGCCGGCGACGAGGGCAACTGCCTTGATGGAGCGAGCAGCGAGACGGCGAGGAGTAGTAGTGAAAGTCATGGTGTACCTCTCTTTCAGTTTTGCGCCCGGTCGGGCGTCTCGGATTTAGTGTTTGCAGCTACGTTTTGTTGGCGCGCGCCGGCTTGTTTAAGCTCTGCGACCCACTGCGGGTCGGCGTCACCGATTTCGTTGTTCACAGGCAGATATCGTTCAGGAAACTCCCAGATCAGCACCTGGGGTGGGCTGTTCTTGAAGGCATCGCTTTTCAGGTAGCTGAGCATCGGCAGAATCGGGCCGTGGCCGTCTTCGGCGTAACTGACCACGTCGCTGTGCAGCGCTTCTTTCAGCGCACCGATGAAGTTCCAGTTCGGGTTGGCGCTGTAGCTGGTACCAATCAGAGCCACCGGCACTTCAGTGTTGGCGAACAGAGCGTCGTCACCGGCAGGCTGTTCTTGCGCAGCCACGGTGTTGCGCTTCTGCAAAGGCTCTTGCGCCGGCATCAGGTTTTCGAACAGCGGGTCCAGCGGCAGGAACAACCGCAGGTCACCCTTGTGCGTCACCTTTTCCGCAGGTTCGGTGACGAAGTTTTGCGGTTCGCCGCTGAGCGGAGCCTTGTCGGCAATGGTCTTGGCCAAGGTCTGGGCAGCGATTTGCGCGCCTTCCGGGGTCCAGTGGGTGTCGGTGCGCAGGAACACCTGCTGACCGTCCTGCTTGCCCTTTTGCAGCGGGCCGAGCAGGTCAGGGGCGAGGATCTTGTTGGCCGCCACACGAGCGTGGAAATCCTTGTACAGATTGGCGTGGATACTCGCCGGCTTCTCTTCACCCAGGTGTTCCGGGTACAGACGCGTCTTGGCCGGGACAATCGCCATCACCAGTTGCACGCCTTGCTTTTTCAAGGTCTGGCGCACGCCTTCGACCAGCGCGTAGTTGCCCTGCAGGTTCAACTCTTCGTTGACGATCGGGTGGAACTCTTCATCACTGTAGAGCCACTGATCGCGACCGAGCACTACGCCCGGACGACCTTCGTTGAACAGTTTGAAATCCAGCGCGGCCCAAAGGTTGGTGCCCAGGCGCTTGATCGGGAACTCCTCGTCGTAGTGCGTCTCGACGGCTTTGCTCCAGCGACCGTTGAGCACGGTTGCATCGGCATTGGTACTGAAGCCGAAAAAGCTGCGTACCGACCACACGCCCAGGACCAGCAAGGTCACCAGGAACAGGGCGATGTAGAAGATGCGTAATGAGCGGGTCATAGTCAGATCCCTCAGAACTGGAAGTAAAGGAACGGCGAGAAGCTTTGCGCCGAGAGTTTGAGAATCGAGGCGATGAACAGCAGCAGTACCAGAGCGCGCATCACGTAACGGGACCAGTCAGCGGTCCAGTAGGCCGGTTGCACAGTCGCTTCAACGCCGACGGTGTAGCCCGGTTCGTGGATGCTGCCCGGGTTGTCGCCCGGTACGGCTTTGATCATTCCAGGCGTAGCCGCGGCAGGACCATCGGTCTCGGTGGTCGCGGCAGGCTTGGTCTTGACCGGCGGCTGGTTGGTGTAGAAATCACGCAGACCGAAGAACGCCAGGGTTGCGTAAGCCACCACCAGGGTTGCCACTTGCAGACCGGTGAGGTTGGCCTGGTTGAGTTCCGACAGCGACCATTCGCCGAAGCTGAACATCGCGCCGTACATGCGACCGGCGACGTCGAGGTTTTCGGCGCGGAAGATCACCCAACCCATCACCACCAGCAGGAAGGTCAGGGCCCAACGGACCGGGTTGAAGCTGCGCGGCGAAGTGTTCAGGCCGATGGCTTTTTCGATCGCCAGCCACATGCCGTGCCAGGCACCCCAGATGATGTAGGTGATGTTCGCGCCGTGCCACAGACCACCGAGCAGCATGGTCAGGAACAGGTTGCGATAGGTCATCAGCGTGCCTTTACGGTTGCCGCCGAGGGTGATGTACAGATAGTCACGCAACCAGGTCGACAGGCTGATGTGCCAGCGACGCCAGAACTCGGTGATCGACTGGCTGATGTACGGCTGTTTGAAGTTTTCCATGAAGCGGAAACCCATCATCAAGCCCAGGCCAATCGCCATGTCGCTATAGCCGGAGAAGTCGAAGTACAGCTGCGCGGTGTAGGCCAGGGCGCCGAGCCAGGCATCGCCCGTGGTCGGGTCCTGCAAGGCGAAGCAATGGTCGGCCACCACCGCCAGGGTGTCGGCGATGAAGACCTTCTTGATGAAGCCCTGCATGAACCGCGTGGCACCTTCGGAAAACTTGTCGAGGGTGTGGGTGCGGTTGTTGAACTGGTCGGCCAGGTCACGGAAACGCAACACGGGGCCCGCGATCAAGTGCGGGAAGATCGCCACGAATGCGGCAAAGTCGATCAGGTTGCGGGTTGCCGGGGTATCACCGCGGTAGACGTCGATGATGTAGCTGATGGACTCGAAGATGTAGAACGAGATCCCGATCGGCAACAGCACGTGAGTCAGGATGAACGGCGACAGACCGACCGAGGTCATCATCGCATTGATGCTGTCCACGCCGAAGTTGGCGTACTTGAAGTAGCCGAGGATGCACAGATCCACCCCGACGCCCAAGAGTAGCCAGCGCTGGGCCGGTTTGGTCCGAACGCCTGCCGCACCGACTTTCAGGCCGATCCAGTAGTTCCACAGCGTGACGGCTGCGAACAGCGCAAGGAAGTCCACACGCCACCAGGCGTAGAACACGTAGCTGGCAATCAGCAGCAGCAAGTTGCGATAGCGTATTCCGCTCAGGTAGTACATGCCGAGAAAGATCGGCAAGAACAGAAACAGGAACACGTTGGATGAAAATACCATCCCGATCTCTCCATGTTTAACCAACAGTCAAGGGCCAACGGCCCCCCCAAACCCCCCATCAAAATCCTGGGGGATGTATTGCATTCAATGCCGCCGCGATTCCTGTAGGAGCGAGGCTTGCCCGCGAAGAACGATGACGCGGTTCATCAGTTGCACCGCGTCGTGGCATTCGCGGGCAAGCCTCGCTCCTACAGGGTCAGGAGCCTTTGTTGCCTTTTTCATTGGCCGGGTCGTAGACCTTGGTCAAATCCCCGCCGAGGCGGAAGGTCTTGAACGGCTGCATTTTGTGTTTCTGCGCCAGCACATCCGGCGTGCAGGTGTAGAGCGAGCAGAACGGTTCGAGCCAGGCGAATTTCGAGTCGACCTTGAGGTCGGTCATGTCCTGCTCTTTACCGTTCTTCTCCTCGAATTCATCCGGGTCTTCCACGCCTGCAAGCACGCGATCACCCAGGCGTTTCAAGGCGCCGTTGTTTTCCTGGCGCAAATCCACACCGTTGACCTGAGCGAAACTGGCGATCATCGCCAGTGGCGGCAGGGCATAGTTGTGATAGGCGAGGGCGCGTTGCTGGCGCTTGAGTTCGTTGGGCAGGAAGCCTTGGGCGTCGACCTGATTGACGCCGACCTTGTATTCCTTGACGGCCCAATCGAACAGATCGCGGCGGTTGGTGGCGACCGACGTGGCCATCACCGACCAGGCGGCCCAGTACGAGTGGTTGTTGGTTTGCTCGAGCGGCAGGTTGTCCCAATCGCTGACTACCTGATCAGCCATTTTGCTGAACCAGGCTTCAATCACTTGCGCCTCTTGCTGGTGGTTGGCCAGCGGATGCGAGTCAGAGAACTTCAAGCGGACATAGGACGAAGCCATGCTGCCCAATGCCCATTTGCGCATGGACTTGCCGGTGTGGTTGAAGTCCTTGGACATCAACGCGTCGGCCTTGGCCCAGGCAGTCAACCAGCTGAGGGTGCATTCCAGTTGTTCCGGACGACCGTCACGCATGAACTTCATCACCTGCTTGCTGGTGCTGCGTTCGATCTTGGTGATGTCGGCGGTGGTGTCGCGGAACGCTTTTTCCGATGCCTCGTTCAGGGTCGAACGGGCCTTGTCGGAGCCTTCGTATTTGCTGCGAAATTGCAGGGCGCCGGTGTAGGGCGTCGGCATCGCGTCGCAGCCTTCACTCTTGCCGCCGGTTTTGACTTTTTCAATTGGCGCGAAGTAACCCTGGGGCGGGCGAAGTGGCGCGGCGGCCTGGGTGGCGCCGGCGAACATCGCCAGCGTCAGCAGGGACGGCGCGAGTAACTTTTTCAGCGTTCGGGTTTGCATGCAGTTCATAAGAGGTAGCCTCATTGCCCGGCTTGAGCGATACGCTGCCCGTTGCCGGAGAACACGTTGCGTTTGCAGATTTTCGCTTCGACTTTCTGCGGCGCAGTACCTGCTTTTTCAGGTCCCTGGACTTCGACGGCCAGCAGATTCTGCGAGGCCCAGTCTTCGTCCGTGCGCAACTCGAAGGCGAAACGCCCGTCGGTATCGGAGGTTTCCGGTTTCTCGATCTTGATGTCCTCGTGGCGCCCATTCATGTACCAGAGGGTGGCTTGCAAGGTTTTCACCGAGGTGTCGGCGAAGCGGATATCGACCTGATGACTGCTGTTGCGCAGGTCCAGGTTCTTGCTGTTGACCATCAATTCGTTTTTGCCCGGTTTCAGCGTGGCGCTGGCGCTCATTTGTGCATCTTTGCCTTCGCAACCGTTGTCCAGCAGCGCCATCATTTGGCGGTAGATGGTTTCCTGATCGAGGCGATAAAGCGGCGAGAATTCCCAGATGAGGATTTTCGGTGGTTTGGTCTGGAACTCTTCGCTGCCCAAGTACTGCAGCATCGAACCTTCGAAGCCACCACCGGGGAACGCCACGTTGAGGATGTCGGCGCCGATGGCCTCTTCGAGGAAACCGGCGAAGTTGTAGTTCTTGCCACTGTGGCTGGTGCCGACCAAGGTGATTTCCGGATTACCGGAATCACTGAACAGATCGCCATCGCCCGCTTCGCCCTTTGGCTCGGTGGTGAACTGATCCATGTACTGGATCGCGTAGCTGGTGCCACAGAGTTGACCCGCCATGTTGTGTAACGTTCCGGTCTTGCCCATGCGACCCGACTTATGGGTCTCGAATTCACGCTTGGGAACGTCGGCGAAGGCCGGCAATTGCTTGACCTTCTCGGCGACAATTTTCGCTGTGCGCTGGGCGCCATACGGCGTCCAGTGTTGGTCGCCGCGGAAGTAGAAATCGTGAGCCGGCAAGGTGTCGGGCAGCGATTCGTTGGTCAGCGGCGACAGGTCCGGGACCACGTAGCCCATCTGCGCGAAACGCCCGAGCATGGTCTTGTAGTTCCTCAGCGCCTTGTCGAAATCGTAGCTCGCCTTCTCTGCCGGGTTCAGCTTGTTGCGGTTCACCAGGCCACGGGTCGGCTGGTAAACGATGACCAGTTCCACGCCTTTGCTCTTGAACGCATCGTGCAGTTGTTTCAGGCGTTTGTAGCCGGCGGGTGTGGTGTCGAACTCGGTGCGCAAGTCTTCTTGCGTACGGAACAGCCAATCGCCCTGGGCCTGCACCAGTGTGGTGAAGTTCTGCTGATAGCGGGTGGTGTAGTTCTTCGCATCATGAGCGGCGGGGCACAGGCTGCAGCAATCCTCGGCCTTGAAGCTGGGTGCTTTGGCGTCTTCGGCACGTACGCCAGTGCTGGCCGCGAGAATGCCCGCGGTCAGGGCCGACAGGCTGAGTAATTTGATCAAGTGTGGGTGCATAAAATTATCCTCAGTCCCGCATTTCGGTCTGGCGTTCGACAGGGTCGATCAGCACGGCTTTCTGCTGGCGCACCAGCAGGTCGAGAATTTCATCCTGGCGTTCGCCGAGAATCCCCGAGAAGCTGATGCCGCTGGATTTGGTCGGTGCGAGCATTGACACGCGATACAACTCCACGCTCAACGGCGAGTCGATGGACAGCGGTCCGCTGCCATTGGCGGCCAATTCACCGCCGACCACGATCAGCGACACCTGGGCGTCGAACGGGTCGAGCTTGATGTCCCGGTCGGTGTCGGTCAGGTCTTTGATGTGTCCGTAGACACCGGTCAGGCCGTTGGCCATCGAGATGTTTTCGTACAGGCGAATGTTCACGCTGTTACGAATCCGGATGCCGTGGCGCTTGTTGCTGATCACCTTGTTGCCCCACAGCAGGTTGTCAGCACTCTCGTAGAGGGTGATGCCATCGGTGTGGTTCTTGTAGATCTCGTTGTAGGCGATCAGGTTGTTCACACTGTTACGGTCGATCACCACGCCCGACAGCTTGTTGTCGTAGCTGCGGTTGTTGAAGATGAAGCTGTCGTTGACCTCACGGGAAATAATGATCCCGTGTTTCTTCTTGGTCCCGTACACCGTGTTGTCGGCGATGATCAGGCCATGCGACCGGTCATGCGGGTCGATGCCGTAGACGATGTTGTCTTTGTAGGTGTTGCCCTTGACCACGAAGTCGCGGGTTTCGTAGCAGTAGAAGCCGTACCACATGTCCGAGAACTCGGAGCCGACGATCCAGCCGGTCGGTTCAGGGCGCTTGAGCACCTTGGCCATGTTCGGCGTGTATTGGGAAATACTCACGCCGTAAGACTTACTGTTGGCGTAACCGAAACTGGCGATCTTGCTGTTGGCGATGTAGGTCTCGGTGCCACCCCAGGACAGCAGGAACGGACGGAACTCCTTGGCCGACTTGAAAGCCGCCGGGCCGTTTGCCTTCTCGCTCCAGCCAGTGATTTTGGTGTCACGCACGAACAACTGGCCGTCGTTGACCAGGAACGAACCGGCCTCTTGGGACAGGCGCAATTCCTGGGTCTGCTTGTCGATTTCCAGAATGCCCTTGTTACCCACCACGATCGGCAACTTTGCCAGGAATACCCCCGGCGAGGTTTCGCTGAAGTACTGCTTGGGCAGCTTCTTCACCAGGTCCTTGAGGTTCATGTAGCCGTCGTCGATGAAGATCGCCTGCGGGATGCCATGCTGACGCACCACCCACTCGGCCATCTTGTTGTCGCCGCCGATGAAGTCCTTCAGGGCGTTTTCCTGCATCATCCGGCGCACGCTGATTTTGCCGGGTTTGGTGCGCACGATTTTCTCGGCGATGGCTTCCGCGGTGTAGCCAGAGGTGTCCGGCAGTTTCGGCGCGGCCAGGTCCAGCGGCGCGGTTGGCGCGCTGCTGACGGTGTAGGTCTTGGCCTGTTGCAGCCCCTTGGCCATGGTCGTCGATTTTCCCGCTTGCACAGGCTGGGCCGGTTCGACGGCGGCGAAGGCCGCTGCGCTGGCGAGCAGCAGCGCGCCGGCCAGCAGGCTGATCGAGCCTTTCTTGGCACTGTTCATGTCGGGCACTCCCTTCGCGGTTTGCATCAGAAGCGCCAGACCACGTCGACAAACGCGCGGTGCATGTACGAGTCGACTTCTTTGCCATACGCATCGCCAGGCTTGAACACACCGCCACGGAACCGCACCAGTGCCGAAGGCTCATCGATCGACTGGCTCAACGACGCCGGCAGCAGGCCTTGCTTGAAGTATTTGGTGACCACCAGGTCCATTTCCTGACCGAGGTCTTTGTTGCCATCTTCCAGCGGCAGGGAGGTGCTGGAGAGGATCGCGCCGGTCACGTCGTCGGTGTTGTTTTCGACGGCGTTGATGCCATTGCTGCCCACCGGCTTGTTGCCGTCGACACGCCAGAACTTGTGGTAGATCAGACTGGCGTCGTATTCGTCGTTGAGCATCCACGAGCCGAACAGGGTAGCGGTCTGCATGTTGTTCATTTCGCCACGGAACGCTTCGCCGAAACGGTGAACCCGCGAGCGTGTACCGGTGTAGTTCGAGCGATTGCTTTCCAGGCCGGTCTGTTCGTACTCGGCGCTGGCACGGGCATACGCCGCACCGACTTGCCACTGCGGATCAAGGCGCAAACGCAGGCCGATATCGGTGGCCCAGCCATTGAGGTCTTCACCGCGTTTGGCTTCGGTCGGGCGCGTGCCATCGGCGTTCAGCGGGTTGACCGTGTCGGTGTCGCCGCTCATGCCGGTGATGCTGCCCCAGTAGTTGACGGTGTTGGTGTTGCGCCAGTTGTAGGCGTCGCTGTCGGCGGTGAGGCCGAGCCAACTGATGTCGCCGTTCTGTTTTTTGTCCAGCGAATCGCCGGCCACGCCCGGCTCCGGATAGTCGAGCTTGCCGTCATCGTGGGTGTGATGACCGCGAATGCCGACCCAGTTACCCGGCGACCATTGAGTGGCCACGTCGCCGAAAACGTGCAGGCGATCTTCGTCTTTGGGTGCCAGCTCTTTCAAGTCGGTGCGGTATTCGCTGAAGCGTTCGGCGATACCGACGTTGGCGCGCAACAGGGTGGTGTCGAAGGTCCAGTTGAGGGCTTCGATGTTGGTGTCGCGCCATTGGCCGTCGTCGTTGCGCAGGCGTTGGCGACCGAGCTTGAGGATCTCGCCAGGGTAGGGCGTGAGGCCGCTGTAGCCGACCCAGAACTCACGCATCGCCAGGTAGTTCTTCTTGGTTTTGCGATCACCATTGTCGGTGGTCTGGGTACCGTCGCTGTCGGACTGTTGCAGGGTGTCCGTTTCGATAATGTCGGTGGACGTCACGGCCTGGCCCATGGCGTAGGCGCTCCACGCGCCGCTTTCGCCGTATACCCATGGACGCAGGTCGAGACCGACGCCGGAAACGTCGCCGCCGCTGGCAGTGCCCAAGTCACGGTCGTCTTCGGACTGGCCGGTAACTTTGACTTCGAGGCCAAAGTTCTTGTCTTCGGTCAGGGCAGCCAGGGTCGGGCACGACCACAGCAGGGCGAATGTCAGGCCAACACCGGCCTTCACGAATGGATTGAGCTTCATAGGGATTCCTCGCCGTCTTCTTCTTGCAGGGCGTGCAGTTCCAGCGTGTCCGGACTCACGGCACTACGAATGGCCTGCTCTTGTTTCAGCAGGCGTTGGGCCTCGGCCAGCCGGTCAGGCGGCAGTTGCGCTTCGATGGTTTGCGCAAGCTCATTGGCTTGTGGGGTGTTTTGAGCCTTCGCCAATTGGCTGAAGACATAAGCGTTGACCGGGTCGGGCCGGGTGCCCTTTCCTTGGGAGAACAGTTGGGCAATGGCGAAGTCGGCGCTGTTCTGGCCGTTACGCGCAGCGGTCAGCAGGTGATCCAGGGCTTTCTGCGGATAGACCTTGCCCAGGTAACCACGACGGTAAATCTGGCCGAGGTAGTAATCGGCGGCGACTTCACGGCCAACGGCTTTCTTGAAGTGCTCTTCGGCGACCTTGGCGTCGGCCGGCACCATTTTTCCTTCGAAGTAGAGCTTGCCCAGCAACAGTTCGGCGCGGGGCTGGTCGGCAGCGCGGCCGTTGTCCAGGTACTTCATCATCGTGTCGACGTCGCCCAGTTCAGGGAAGTCGTAGAGCAGTTGTGCCAGGCTGACCCAGGATGCCGGGTAGCCAGGTGCAATGCCTTCGAGCAGCGACTGAGCGGTTTTCTCGTCGGTCTTGCCCAGGCTCGCATCGGCCAGCACGCGGGCCACGCTGTCCACCCGTTGCGCAGAGACGGCGCCACGGCTTTGAGCGGCTTGCATCTGCTTGATCAGTTCGGCCTGTTGCTCTGGCTGGCCGCGTTTCTGATAGACCGTGGCCAGTTCGACGTAGCAGATGTCGGTGGTGTTCAACGCCGCTTTGCAGACTTTCTCCACGTCATCCAGGTGCTGGTCGTACGTGCCCTGGGTGCGATAGAGCAGCACTTGCGCCAGACCCGCTTCCGGTTTGCCTTCGGTGCGCCATTGGCTGATCTGCTGCTGTGCGTTGACGTTCGGGAAATTGTGCGGGTATTGCAGGTACAGCATCGCCAACGGGATCAGGGTGTTGCCTTCGCCATTGGCCGCGGCTTTCTTCAACAGTGCTTCGGCTTCGTGGTGTTCGGCTTCGGTGGCGCCGGGTTTGGCCACCAGCAGACGACCCAGGCGAGCCTGAGCCCGCGGCGAGACGCTAGCTGCGGCGCGGTAAGTCGCCTCGGCCTTTTTGACCTGCGCCGGGTCGCGGCTGTCGACCTGCAGATCGGCCAGGCCAACCTGAGCTTCGCTATAACCCAGGTCTGCCAGTTGCTGGTAGTTCTGCGCCGCGAGCGCGGTGTCGCCGCGCTTGAGGGCTTCATTGGCCAGACGCTGGTCGGGCAGGCCGGCGCAACCGGCCAGGCTCACGGCCAGCGCGAGTGAGCACACCACATAACCACTGTGGGAGCGGGCTTGCCCGCGATTCAGGCGACTCGGTACTTCAGAAAGACCGCGTTGTTCCAATCGCGGGCAAGCCCGCTCCCACAGGGTTCGCGGTGTTTTCAGGAGACTGAATAGGGTCACGGGCATGTCCTCTGTTTAAAGACCGGCGGCCATGGCTTTGTTGATCAGCCAGTTCAGGTTCGGGCCACGAGTGCTGTTCACTTCCACCGGACGACCGGCGAAGGCGCTGTCCAGCGGCTCGTCAGGTTTGATCTGCACGCGGATGTCGGATGACAGGTCGGCGCTTTTCAGGCTGGTGCTGCTGACGATCTTGCCGGTACGGGTTTGGTCTTCGCCGGCGATCTGGAAGCTGACGGTGGTGCCTGGACGCACGTCGCCGAACTGGCGATAGGAGAAGCGTGCTTCAACGTTGGCTTCGGTGTTGCGCGGCACCAGTTGGAAGATCACATCGCCTTTGCTGGCGTACTGACCGTTAGCCACCAATTGCTGAGCCACGGTGCAATCGCACGGCGATGTCAGGGTGCCGGTCATTTGCTTGCCGAACAGTTCTTCAACCTTGGACGGTTGCAGCTGACCTTCGTCCAGATGGCCCTTGAGTACGTCGAGCATGCTGGTGCTGAAGGTCGCCAATGGGGCGCCTTTGGCGGCGACGCCGTCAGCCTTGATCAGGCTCTGCACGGTGCCGTCGCGCGGCATGGTGATGTTCATCCCCTGCACACTGACCAGACCGGCCTGGGCGTGGCTGACGAAGTACATGCCGTACACCGATTTGAAAATGAAACCGAACGCCACCAGGCCGACCACGAAGATACCGGCGCTGAAGGTCACCGCTTTCAGACGGCCGAGCGGCGTCATGCCGTGACCGCCGTCCTTGTCCTTGCGCGCCTTGGTGAAGTTGTCGCGCTGCAGGGTCGCCAGCATTTCACCCACGCTGACGATGTCGCCGGCCAGGTGCGAGGTGATCAGGTGGCGCAGGGTGGAAATGTCCCGGGGTTCCAGGTTCTGGAACTGGCAACCGGTGCGACCGGTCTGGCGATCGACGGAACGGATTTGCAATTCCACGTCCATGGCCAGGCCGAGGTTATCGATCACGAATTGCAGGCGGGCCTTGTGCACATCGCCGACTTTCAGCGGCAGCTGACCGGCGTTGAACGCCAGGCCGCCAGCGGAAAGGTCGATGAGTCGGGCTTCAACCGGAGTCCGGTCTGGACCGAAGAAACGCAGCTTGGCCGGGATTTTCACGCGAGCGTGTTGGCGCTGGGCTTCGGATTCGTGCACTACGTTGGAGTTGACGGCGGTATTCATATGGGCGATTTCCTAGTTAATTCAGGCGAGTTCGGTCAGACCATCAGCAGCAGCACGGCGACAAAAATGCTGCCGGCGGAGAAGGTCATGGTCCGAGACGACCAAGTGTTGAACCAACGTTGAAAGCTGGCGAGATCACGGGTCAGAGAAGTGGGCTGGCGAGTCCAGGACTGTTGATCGAGGCGGAAGAACACGTAGATCTTCACCAGCGCGCCGACGATCTGGTTGTAATAGAGAATCGCCGGGTAAGCCGGGCCGATCCGGTGACCGGAGCAGGACAGCAGCACGGTCAGGATCAGGCGGGTGATGCCGATCCACAGCAGGTAAACCAGGATGAACGCGCTTCCGTACTTGAAGGTGGCGAGGATTGCCACGGTCAGGCCCAGCAAGGACGTCCACATCGATACACGCTGATCGAACAGCACCACCGAAGTGAACAGGCCGAGACGTTTCATCCCCAAGCCCAGGGCGCGGGAGTTCTGCCGCAGGTTGTTGCCGTACCAGCGGAACATCAGTTTGCGGCTGGCCTTGATGAAGCTCTTTTCCGGCGGGTGTTCCACGGTATGGATCGCGGCATCCGGCACGTAGAACGTGTCGTAGCCCAGACGCATCAGGCTGAACCAGCTCGACTTGTCGTCACCGGTCAGGAACTTGAAGCGGCCCAGGCGCCAGTGCTGCAACGAGTCGCTTTCCACGTCAGCGATGAAGTCCGGGTTGGTGACCACGGTGGCGCGGAATACCGACATCCGGCCGGTCATGGTCAACACGCGCTTGGACAAGGCCATGGAGCACATGTTGATGTGGCGTTGGGCGAATCGCAGTTTGTGCCATTCGCTCATGATGTAGCCGCCGCGCACTTCGCAGAACTCGTTGGTGGTCAGGCCGCCGACATTGCCGAACAGCTGGAACCACGGCACGGTCTTGAGCACGACGCCTTCGGCCAGCACGGTATCGCCATCGATCACGGCAACCACGGCGCGGTCGTCCGGCAGGTGGCGCGAGATGGCGCGGAAACCGTAGGCCAGGCCATCGCGTTTGCCGGTGCCGGGAATGCGCACGAAGTCGAGCTTGACCCGTGGCGGTGGGTTCATGCGTTTCCAGAGGCTCTTGACCAGCAGCTCATCGGACATTTCGACGATGGAGCAGACTACGGTGGTCGGCAGTTCGCAGTCGATGGCCTCGCGGATTACCGAGCTGTAGACCTGAGCGGTGGTCAGGGCGTCGATACGGAAACTGGTGACCATCAGAAATACATGGGACGGGTCTGCCGCTTTGCCCAGCTTGCGCACTTTGCGCCGCAGGTGCGGGTAGACCACGTACAGAAACAGCATGCCGCGCAGAAAGTGCGTGGCACCCATCGAGTAGCGCCAAATACCGACGATACCGATCAGGAAGATGAAGTCCTTCGACTCGGAGTCGAACGTGGACGCAGGCAGCGCCATGGCGATGCCCATCAGTAAACTTAGGTAAAACAGCCAACCGGCGGCCTGAAGTAGGCCGTGCTTTAGCCTGTGCATAATCTGCATCCGTCTCGATCTCGGGCGAGCCTGTGGGGTGGCCCGATGGGGTTAAGGCAGGCCTGTGAAAACTGGCGACACCCGCTCTGGATGACGCCAGAAATCCCGGTAGGAGCTGCCGCAGGCTGCGATCTTTTGATCTTTGTCTTTGGGTTCACTCAGGACTCAAGTGCCCCAGGAAAGATCGCAGCCTCGTTTCACTCGACAGCTCCTACAGGCGTGTTACCAGCAGATACCTTCGGTGCGCTTGCTGACGCTGGTGGCTTGAGACATGAAGCCAACCAGATCGACCACTTGCTTGCCGTGTGGAGCTTCCAGCGCCAGGGCGCGGAATTTCTCGTCACGGTTGCCGAGGATGATCACGTCGGAGTTTGCGATCACATCGTCGAAGTCGGAGTTGAGCAAGGACGAGACGTGAGGGATCTTCGACTCGATGTAATCCTTGTTCGCACCGTGGACACGGGCGTATTCGACGTTGCTGTCGTAGATGCTCAGGTCGTAACCCTTGCCGATCAGCATTTCCGCCAGATCAACCAGTGGGCTTTCGCGCAGGTCATCGGTGCCGGCCTTGAAGCTCAGACCCAGCAGGGCGACTTTGCGCTTGTCGTGGCTGGAGACGATGTCGAACGCGTTCTGCACCTGGGACTCATTACTGCGCATCAGCGAGTTGAGCAGTGGTGCTTCCACGTCCAGGGAACCGGCGCGGTAGGTCAGGGCGCGGACGTCTTTAGGCAGGCAAGAGCCGCCGAACGCAAAGCCTGGGCGCATGTAGTACTGGGACAGGTTCAGTGTCTTGTCCTGGCAGACCACTTCCATCACTTCGCGACCATCGACACCGACGGCCTTGGCGATGTTGCCGATCTCGTTGGCGAAGGTCACCTTGGTGGCGTGCCACACGTTGCAGGTGTACTTGATCATCTCGGCAACGGCGATGTCCTTGCGGATGATCGGCGCGTCCAGTTCTTCATACAGCGACTGCAGAACGTCACCCGAAGCCTTGTCGAACTCGCCGATAACGGTCATTGGCGGCAGATCGTAATCGGCGATCGCGGTGCTTTCACGCAGGAACTCAGGGTTGACCGCTACGCCGAAATCGATACCGGCTTTTTTGCCGGAGCAGTCTTCGAGGATCGGGATCACCACGTTTGCCACGGTGCCCGGCAGGACGGTACTGCGAACCACGATGGTGTGGCGGGTGGTCTTGTCACGCAGGACAAAACCGATCTCGCGGCACACGGCTTCGATGTAGTTCAGTTCCAGATCGCCGTTCTTCTTGCTCGGCGTACCGACGCAGATCATCGACAGGTCGGTGTCGCGAATCGCTTCGGCGAAGTTGGTCGTGCCGCGCAATTTGCCCGTCTCGATACCCTTCTTCAGAAGTTCGCCCAAACCCGGTTCAACGATCGGCGAACGGCCGGCGTTGATCATATCGATTTTGTCTTTGGCAACATCGACGCCAACGACGTCATGGCCCCGTGCAGACAGGCAACCGGCACATACTGCGCCGACGTAACCCAAACCAAATATGCTGATGCGCATCGCAATTACCTCTGTATTTATTCAAGCCATTACATGGCCGGAGTTAATGGTGTTCAGCGGTCATAGTGCACTCGCAAGTGCGACTTAAAGGCGCCACAATGCCGTGTGCAGGCATACTAAGTTCCGAGTGTCTAAATAAGTGCACTCAAGATGTGCGCAGCCAGGCCTTATTGTTATGACGTGCCCTGTTATGCAGCCGATCCTCTTTTCTGAAGACTTCCGTGCAAAGGTCTTGCGCGCTCAATGCCAGGCCCGAAAGCCCGTAGATCAAGCGGTTGGGTGCTCAGGTGAGCACGTTTATAGGGGCGCAGCCGTGGCCTTGTAGGGGATACAAATGCTGCTTTATCTCCTGTCCTTCATGTGTTGCCCAAATAAGCGATCAGTAAGCCCAAGTATGTATGACAACTTCGCTACATGAATCTCTTGTCTGTGTAAGTTATCTCGCACAATCACCGAGAGAATCGTTACCGGTGGTATGAGCGGCGCATTTGGACATAGTTCCTGTCCGCCCATCGCGAATGCTGAAATTTCTTGAAATATTGAAAAAGATGGCACTGCTTTCATAGTGATAGCACTTGCCGTTTCGCCCTTTATATATGGGCTTATTGTTGCTCAGGATATTTTTTTGCCACTACGAATAAAAATTTTCAGTGCCACTACCGAAAAATTTGCTAGCTGTCGAGTGAAACAAAAGTTAGAAAATGAAGTGCTGGTTTTTTGGCGTCAACAAGGCGACGAAAAGGCGGGGGATTTTTGAGGAACAAGGGAAGTGGCGCACGACGAAGTTATCGATGTCGTGCGCTGATTGAGTGCAGGCTCTTTTACTCCGGCGCGTGATCGCGCAGGAACACCAGATTGTCCGGTTTAGACTGTTCGGCGCTGTAGCGATAACCCTGAACGTCGAACTGCTTGAGTGCGACCGGGTCATTGATGCGTTCTTCGATGACGAAGCGACTCATCATCCCGCGGGCCTTTTTCGCGTAGAAGCTGATGATTTTGTACTGGCCGTTTTTCAGATCCTTGAACTCGGTATTGATGATGCGTGCGTTCAAGGCACTGCGTTTGACCGCCGAGAAGTACTCGTTGGAAGCCAGGTTCAGCAGCACGTCATCGCCTTGATCGGCCAGGGCTTCGTTCAGCCATTCGCTGATCCGTGTGCCCCAGAAGGCGTACAAGTCCTTGCCACGGGCATTGGCCAGTTTGGTGCCCATCTCCAGCCGATAGGGCTGCATCAGGTCCAAGGGGCGCAGCAGGCCATACAGGCCGGAGAGCATGCGCAAGTGCTGCTGGGCGTAATCGAAGTCGGCTTCGCTGAACGTTTGGGCATTCAGGCCGGTGTACACATCGCCCTTGAATGCCAGCAAGGCCTGCTTGGCATTGTCAGGGGTGAAGGCTGGGGTCCAGCTGCCGAAACGCGCGGCATTAAGGCCGCCGATTTTGTCGGAGACGTGCATCAGCTCGCTGATCTGCGCCGGCGTCAGGTCGCGCAGTTGCAGGATCAGCTCCTGGGAATGATCGAGGTATTGCGGCTGAGTGAAACGCTGGGTCGCCGGCGGTGTTTCGTAATCGAGGGTCTTGGCGGGGGAAATCACCATCAGCATGAAGTCGTCTCCTTTAATCGTGGCGGCGATTCTAGGGGGTTGTCTGTGTTGACTCCAGCTATCAAGCCCATAGGTGATCGATGGTGGGCCCCCTGATCGTTCCCACGCAGAGCGTGGGAACGATCAGGGGGCCGGCGATCGGCTATAGTGCCGCGCGGGTTTTGTTATGGAGACATCCCATTGCGTATCGTTTTTCTTTTCTCGGCCTGGCTCTTGAGCTTTGGCGCCATGGCGGCGCCGGGCGATGTGGCGACGCTTGATCGCAGCACCTGGCCTGAGCAGCTCAGCAGCCCGACGCTGTTTGACGTTGCCTCGCGGGCCGAAATCCTCATGTTTGCTCGCGTTCTGCTGGCCAGTGAATCGCTGGATGAAGCGAGCCTGGCTCAACGCCTGGGCCTGCGCACCCTCAATCTGGAGTCGGTCAACCAGCTGCGCCAGCGCATGTGGCAGCGTTTGCTGACCAATTACAACTTCGCCCAGCAGAGTTGCGATCAGGATGCTTCCTTCTGTTTCCTGGTCGAGGACATGCCCACCTTGCGTGAGCAAGCGGCGAAGTTTCAGGTGAGCGACGACAGCTATTACATCAAGTGGGCCGAGCCGAGCCGCTTGTTCCACGCCCAGTACCTGGACGAGCAGTTGCGCAAGGCCGCGCTGTTTCCGCAGACCAGTAGTGAAGTCGATCGTTTTGGCGACTATGAGCGCAATGGCGAGACCATGAATGATCGTCTGTTCCTGCTGACCTTCGACAGCGCCGCCAAGGTCACGCCAGATAACACCGCCTGGGCCACCGAGTACCTGCGCAAATCGAACATGAGCGCTACGTTCTTCGTCCTCGGTAAGGACATTCAGGCCCGTTTGGCCGAACGTTCGGTGGCCAGTCTGCAAGGGACTTATTCGCAGCAATGCGTTGGCGTGCAAGGCTGGGAGTTCCGCTCCCACAGCCATTGGCAAGACTGGCAGGGCTCGGTGCGACGCAGCGTCGAGCTGGTCAAAGGCAAGCTGCCGGAGAATTACGTACCGCTGTTTCGCCCGCCCGAGGGTCAGCGGCGATCCGATGCCGAGGGCTTCTTTACGTCTCAGGGCTTGCAGGTGGCATTGTGGGATATCGATGCCCAGGACGGCGCCGGCAAGCTCAAGGGCAGCCAGAGCGCACAACGGGTGTTAACCCTGATGCTGCTGTGGCGGCATGGGGTGATCAACTTCAATGTGAAGCAGGATGCGCTGAAAACGGCGATGCCTTGGCTCATTACGCAAACGGCGCCAAGCGGGATCGGTTGGGCAGACTGTCAGGACGTGTTTCGCTGAAAACGGCAGAAGGCCGTAAACATTGGGTGAGGGGCGGTTTTTGCAGATAAATCGGTGCAGGCGGACTTCCGACTTTAACGGCACATTGCCTGCACGCCAAGGGCTATTCGTCACTCTGAAAAATAAACTTCAAAAAAACGTCAAAGTGCTTTTTTCTGTCACAGGTTTTGGAGTATTACGAAGACAGACCGCCGAAACCTGCAACACAGGTGGCGTCTTCCAAGACCCAGCTTGGTGCAGTTCACTTGCGTCCGCTCTTTGTAGGTAGGGCGGGGTGAATTCGGTGGCCACTTCGAGGCGCAGCACTGTCATGGTACTGCGTCGACTGGCTCCCACAAAGGTGACCGAGTATGGATGATCACGGACGTAGCCCTTCTTCCAACCAGCCAATCCTTTATGTACTCGATACCAACGTATTGATTCACGATCCAAACGCCCTGCTTAACTTCGAAGAACACCACGTCGCCATCCCGATGACCGTGCTTGAAGAGCTGGACAAGCTCAAGAGCGGGCATCACAGCGTTGCCGCGGAATGCCGCCAGGCGATTCGCCTGATCGACAAAACTTTGGGCGATGCCAGCCCCGAAGACGTCGAACTCGGCGTCCCGATCCAGCGCGGCAAGAGTGGGCCCAAGGGTTTGCTGTCAATTCTGATGAGCAAGCGCACTGAGCCGAACATCATTCTGCCCGAGCATCTGAACGACAACATCATCATCAACCAGTTGATCGACCTGCGCGCGCGCGATGCAAAACTGCCCGTGGTGCTGGTCACAAAAGATATCAACATGCGCCTCAAGGCCCGGGCTTGCGGGATTGCGGCCGAGGACTACAGCACCGACCAGTTGGTCGACGACGTTTCGTTGCTGCCCAACGGTTATCACAACATGACCGGTTCGTTCTGGGATCGGGTGAGCAAAGTCGAAACCCGGCAGGATCATGGCCGCACCTGGCACCAGGTGCAGCTGATCGACAACCTGCCGGCCGTACACGTCAACGAGTTCATCATCGACGAACAGGGCTTTGTCGGCTGGATCAAGGAAATCCAGGTCGACAAGTTGCTGATCCTCGATTTGCATCAGGAGCCTCTGTTGCACCAGGAAGCCTGGGGCCTGAAACCGCGTGACATCTATCAAAGCCTGGCGCTGTACGCGTTGCTTGATCCGGACATTCACCTGGTCAACCTGTCTGGTGCTGCCGGTTCCGGTAAAACCATCCTGGCCCTGGCGGCGGCCATCGAGCAGACCATGGTCAGCAAACGCTACCGGCGCATCATCGCTACCCGTAGCGTGCAGGGGCTGGACCAGGAAATCGGCTTCCTGCCCGGCACCGAAGCGGAAAAAATGGAGCCTTGGCTCGGCGCCATCACCGACAACCTTGAAGCTCTGCACATGGACGACGAAAGCACCCATGGCAGCGTCGACTACATCCTCAGCAAAGTGCCGTTGCAGTTCAAATCCCTCAACTACATTCGAGGCCGCAGCTTCCAGCAGAGTTTGATCCTGATCGATGAGTGCCAGAACCTCACGCCGCACCAGATGAAAACCATCATCACCCGGGCCGGCGCCGGTTCCAAAGTGGTGTGCCTGGGCAACCTGGCGCAGATCGATACCCCTTACCTGTCCGCGACCAGCTCCGGGCTGACGTACTTGACCGAACGCTTCAAGGACTTCCCCAACGGTGTGCACATCACCCTGCAAGGGGTGCCACGCTCGATTCTGGCCGAATACGCCGAATCGCATTTGTAATCGCTTCAATAGAACCGGGCGGCCCAAAGCCGCCCGGTTTTTTATTCCCGACACAAATCCCTTGTAGGAGCGAGGCTTGCCCGCGAAGAACGATAACGCAGTTCGCCTGACAGACCGCATCGTTCCTTTCGCGGGCAAGCCTCGCTCCTACAGGAGCATGTCGATCCGATAATCAAACGTGCGAAAAATTGACCCACAGGTTTACAATCGATGCTCCTGATCAGGAGTAACCCTGTGCTGACTCATCTCGATTCCCAAGGTCGCGCCAATATGGTCGACGTCACTGAAAAAGCCGTGACGTTTCGCGAAGCAACAGCCCAAGCGCTGGTGCGCATGCTGCCCGAAACCCTGCAAATGATCGTCAGTGGCGGCCATCCCAAGGGTGACGTGTTCGCCGTGGCGCGGATTGCCGGCATCCAGGCTGCGAAGAAAACCAGCGATCTGATTCCTCTGTGCCACCCGTTGATGCTTACCGGCGTCAAGGTCGAACTCAGTGCCGAAGGCGACGATACCGTGCGCATCGTGGCGCGCTGCAAGTTGTCCGGGCAGACCGGCGTCGAAATGGAAGCACTGACGGCCGCCAGCGTCGCGGCGCTGACCATCTATGACATGTGCAAGGCCGTGGATCGCGGCATGACCATCGAGAGCGTGCGGCTGCTGGAGAAACTCGGCGGCAAGAGCGGCCATTTCCAGGCGGATCAGCCATGAACGTGACTGTGAAGTTTTTCGCCCGTTACCGTGAAGCGCTCGGCGTGGACTCGGTGAAGGTCGAAGGTGATTTCGCCACGCTCGACGATGTGCGCGCGCTGCTGGCCCAACGCGACGGTGCCGAGGTGCTGAGCGAGCAGAACCTGATGTGCGCCCGCAATGAAGACCTCTGCCAGCTCGACGAGCCGGTGAGCGATGGCGATGAAGTGGCGTTTTTTCCAACCGTGACCGGAGGCTGAGCCATGGCCATTCGCGTGCAGTCCACGCCGTTCGATCCAGGTGCAGAGGTCAACGCCATGCACGCGGCCAATGTAGGCGTCGGTGCGGTGGTGAGTTTTGTCGGCTACGTGCGCGACTTCAATGACGGCCTCGACGTCGCCGGGATGTTTCTGGAGCACTACCCGGGCATGACCGAAAAAGCCTTGGGCAAGATTGCCGCGGAGGCCGAGCAGCGCTGGCCGCTGTTGAAGCTGGAAGTGTTGCACCGCATCGGCGCACTGGAGCCGGGCGAGCCGATCGTTTTCGTCGGTGCCGCCAGCGCCCACCGTCAGGCGGCGTTCGATGCCTGTGCCTTTGTCATGGACTACCTGAAAACCCGCGCGCCGTTCTGGAAGAAAGAAAACACCCGTGATGGGCCGCGTTGGGTGCAAGGGCGTGACAGCGATCATGCGGCGGCGGATCGCTGGAAGCAGTAAGCAATCGAACCGTCTTCACGGGCTCGACTCTGGAAAAACCTCTGAAAGTTAATCCGTTCTTAACCGGTTTATCGTTTATTCCCGACGTTGGCCAAGGTGGTCTTGTCAAAACGGTTCATCGACAAGACCCCGCCCGAAGGCCGGATCAGGGGCCGTTCAAGGCTCTCAAGGACTGGGTCAGCGTGTAGACTTCCGGGCAACCGATATCAGATCGACAAGGTCGCATTACCGCCAGTTGGCATATCGAAGACAGCATCAGCCTGACGCCGCAGCTGCAAGCGCAGCCGCCGACGAGCTGATCCACGGACACAAAAGGGAAACGCGATGAGCGAGGAAACGATGCGGTTGGGACGTGAACGGCGCTATCTGGTGGTGCTGGGCATTATTTGCCTGGCGCTGATCGGTGGTGCGCTGTACATGCAAGTGGCTCTGGGCGAGGCACCGTGCCCGCTGTGCATCCTGCAACGCTACGCGCTGTTGCTGATTGCGCTGTTCGCCTTTATCGGCGCGGCGACGCGCACCCGCCGCAGCATCACGCTGTTCGAAGCGCTGGTGGTGATCTGCGCCATCGCGGGCGCCGGAGTGGCCGGGCATCACGTCTATACTCAGTTTTATCCTGCGGTCAGTTGCGGCATCGATGTGCTGCAACCGATCGTCGACGGCCTGCCGCTGGCGAAGATCTTCCCGCTGGGCTTTCAGGTCGACGGGTTTTGCGCTACGCCATACCCGCCGATCCTCGGCTTGTCCCTGGCACAGTGGGCGCTGCTGGCGTTCGTGCTGATCGTGGTGCTGGTGCCGCTACTCACTTTGCGTAACCGCAAAACGCTGCGCTGAGACTTTTTCGCCGTACCGTTGCAGGAAGCAAACAACGCCCCGGTTCTCGTTGAGAGGCCGGGGCGTTTTGCATATTCGCAGGTCAGGTAAACAGACCTTGAAGCTCGACAGGGAAGGGTGCGACACGTGTGCGACATGTTGTCACAGCTTGAGTGTCGCAAAGCATTTCAATTCGCTGATTCAGGGCATCGCTTCGCACCAAAAACCCGCTCTTCCCGGCGTTGCCGGTTTCAGCGCCCGTCAGTCGAAACAGGCAGTTTTAACAGTGCCTGACAAATTGCCAAAGCCCTTGTCCATGGGGGGTAGAGCAGGGTCGAAGGCGAGCGCAGAGCCTTGGAAGCTGTCTGAACTTGGCGTGGTAGACCTACATTTTTTGGTGTTTTTGTTGAGAATGAATTTCGATACCATGGCGCACTTTTGCAAAAGCCGTTAATGATTGTTGCCGGATCGGATATAAATTATTTCGGGATGAGACATGGTTTATGAATCGCTACATATCTACAATCGCCCGCACTGAATTCCCGGCACTGCTCACCCTTACTCAGGTGCATGAGCAGAATTAGGGTGTCGAGAGGCCTGATGGCTTCATGCGACCCCCAGGTGTCGGTGCCTTCCGACTATCCGCACCAAATGGAATTGGTCTGTAACAAGGCCCTTGACCACGAATTCGAATAAGAACTCACCGCAGGCCCAGCAATTGTCGAACAGCGTCTGACGCGCGGCGGGCAGGCCCTTATTCAATCCAAGAAAAATGCCAACCCTTGGCAGGGTGAAGTGTTGGCGATCAAAACCCAACTGCATTGCGCAAGCTGCTTTAGAGGTCGTGAGATGAGTAAAAACAGGTACCCCAGACTACTAGGCTTATTGCCGCTGCTCGGCACGTTGTTGCTGGGAGGCTGCAACATGACCTTGCTCGATCCCAAGGGCCAGGTCGGCCTGGATGAGCGAAACCTGATCATCACCGCAACGCTGCTGATGCTGTTGGTCGTCGTGCCGGTCATCGTCATGACTTTCCTGTTCGCCTGGAAGTACCGCGCCTCCAATACTGACGCCGTCTACACGCCTAAGTGGTCGCACTCCACCAAGATCGAAATCGCGGTGTGGACGATTCCAGTACTGATCATCATTGCCCTGGGTTACATCACCTACAAGTCGACCCATGCCCTGGATCCGTATAAACCGCTGGAATCCGACGTCAAGCCGATCACCATCGAAGTGGTCGCGCTGGACTGGAAGTGGCTGTTCATCTACCCGGAACAAGGCATCGCCACGGTCAACAAGATCGTGTTCCCGGCGCACACCCCGATCAACTTCAAGGTCACTTCCGACGCCGTGATGAACTCATTCTTCATCCCAGCTCTGGGCGGCCAGATCTACGCGATGGCGGGCATGCAGACCAAACTGCACCTGATCGCCAACGAGAACGCTGAAATGGACGGTATCTCCGCCAACTACAGCGGCGCGGGTTTCACCGGTATGAAATTCAAAGCGATCGCAACGACTCAGGAAGATTTCGACGCCTGGGTAAGTGAAGTCAAAAAGGCACCTAAACAGCTTGAACAAGCTGAATACGCAGCCCTTTCCAAGCAGAGCCAGAACAACCCAGTCGAGCTCTACTCCTCGGTGACGCCAAACCTGTTCCAGATCATCGTCGACAAGTACGAAGGCATGAAACCGGGTCCGAAGGTGAAGCACGAGAAGAAAGAGAAAGAAGTGGCCGCTACGCAAGGAATGGACATGAACTCGCATTCAGCTGCCGGGGCAGAGGAGTAAACGATGTTTGGTAAATTAAGTTGGGAAGCGGTCCCGTTCCACGAACCGATCGTGATGGTGACCATCGCCATGATCGCGCTCGGTGGTCTGGCGCTGTTCGCTGCAATCACTTACTTCAAGAAGTGGACCTACCTGTGGACCGAATGGCTCACCTCGGTCGACCACAAGAAAATCGGCGTGATGTACATCATCGTCGCCATGGTCATGCTGCTGCGTGGTTTTGCCGACGCCATCATGATGCGTACCCAGTTGGCCATGGCCACCGAGGGTTCGCCTGGCTACTTGCCACCTGAACACTATGACCAGATCTTCACCGCTCACGGTGTGATCATGATCATCTTCATGGCGATGCCATTCTTCACCGGCCTGATGAACCTTGCAGTGCCGCTGCAGATCGGCGCCCGTGACGTTGCTTACCCGTTCCTGAACTCCCTGAGCTTCTGGCTGCTGGTTTCCGGCGTGGTGCTGATCAACCTGTCCCTGGGCGTTGGCGAATTCGCCAAGACCGGTTGGGTTGCCTATCCGCCGTTGTCGGGGCTGCAATACAGTCCGGGCGTGGGGATGGATTACTACATCTGGGCGCTACAGCTATCCGGGCTAGGTACGACGCTGACGGGGGTCAACTTCCTGGCCACTGTGCTGAAAATGCGTACCCCGGGCATGAAGCTGATGGACATGCCGATCTTCACCTGGACTTGCACCTGGGCCAACGTCCTGATCGTGGCTTCGTTCCCGATCCTGACCGCTACCCTGGCACTGCTGACGCTTGACCGTTACATGGATTTCCACATTTTCACCAATGAACTTGGTGGCAATCCGATGATGTACGTCAACCTGTTCTGGGCCTGGGGTCACCCTGAGGTTTACATCCTGATTCTGCCGGCGTTCGGGATCTTCTCCGAAGTCATCTCGACGTTCTCGGGCAAGAAACTGTTCGGCCACCACTCGATGATCTACGCATCGGGCGCGATCTCGATCCTGGGCTTCATGGTTTGGCTGCACCACTTCTTCACCATGGGTTCGGGTGCCAGCGTCAACGCCTTCTTCGGTCTGGCGACGATGCTGATTTCGATCCCGACGGGGGTGAAGCTATTCAACTGGCTGTTCACCATCTACCAGGGCCGTCTGCGTTTCACCAGCCAGGTTCTCTGGACCCTGGGCTTCATGGTGACGTTCGCCATTGGCGGCATGACCGGCGTACTGCTGGCCATCCCGGGTGCTGACTTCGTACTGCACAACAGCCTGTTCGTGATCGCGCACTTCCATAACGTGATCATCGGCGGCGCGGTATTCGGCTACATCGCAGGTTTCGCCTTCTACTTCCCGAAAGCGTTCGGCTTCAAGCTGCATGAAGGTTGGGGCAAGGCTGCATTCTGGTTCTGGATCTCGGGCTTCTTCGTCGCGTTCATGCCGCTCTATGCACTGGGCTTCATGGGTATGACCCGTCGCCTGAACGCCACCACCAACCCTGAGTGGGTACCGTACCTGTACGTTGCCATGTTCGGTGCGGTGATGATCGCTGTCGGTATCGCCTGCCAGTTGATCCAGCTGTATGTCAGCGTGCGTGATCGCAACAAGCCAGAGAACATGTGCGAACACGGCGACCCGTGGAATGCCCACACGCTGGAGTGGTCGACCTCGTCGCCACCACCGTTCTACAACTTTGCCGTGCTGCCGAAAGCAGAAAGCATCGACCCGTTCACCGAAGCCAAGGAAAACGGCACCGCGTACAAGGCCCCGGCCCGGTACGAGCCGATCCACATGCCAAACAACACCGCGACCGGTGTGGTCATGGGTGCTCTGTTGACGGTGTTCGGTTTCGCGATGATCTGGCACATCTGGTGGCTGGCAATCGCTAGCCTGGTTGGCACCGTGGCGTACTTCGTGATCCACGCTGCACGTGATGATCAAGGCTATATGGTGCCGGTCGACGTGATCGAGCGCATCGAAGCCGAGCAGCACAAGCGTCTGGTAGCGGCCGGGAAAGTTCCAGCCACCACCACCCGTGTTGAAACCTCGTTGGAACAGGCTTAAACCATGTCGAACTTAGTGACCAATGCTGGACACACCCATGTCGATGGACATGGGCATGATGACCATCACCACGACTCGGGCGAGATGACCGTATTCGGTTTCTGGCTCTACCTGATGACCGACTGCATTCTGTTTGCGTCGATCTTCGCGGTGTACGCGGTACTGGTTAACAACGTAGCGGGTGGCCCGTCGGGCCACGACATCTTCGAACTGCCTTACGTACTGGGCGAAACCGCTCTGCTGCTGTTCAGTTCGATCACCTACGGCTTCGCCATGCTGGCGTTGTTCAAGGGCAAGAAAAACCAGGTGTTGGTCTGGCTGGGAATGACCTTCCTGCTCGGCGCCGGCTTCATCGCCATGGAAATCAACGAGTTCCACGTGTTGATCGCCGAAGGCTACGGCCCTAGCCGCAGCGGCTTCCTGTCCGGGTTCTTCACCCTGGTCGGTACCCACGGTCTGCACGTGACCAGCGGTCTGATCTGGATGGCGATCATGATGTATCAGGTGCAGAAGAACGGCCTGACATCGACCAACAAGACCCGCCTGAGCTGCCTGAGCCTGTTCTGGCACTTCCTGGACGTTGTGTGGATCTGCGTATTCACGGTTGTTTATCTGATGGGGACTATGTAAATGGCTAACGCTCATTCCCACGATGGCCACGAAGCCAACCACGGCAGCGTAAAGTCCTACGCCATCGGCTTCATCCTGTCGGTGATCCTGACCGTCATTCCATTCGGTCTGGTGATGTACCCGTCGCTGCCGAAATCGATCACCCTGTGGATCGTGCTGGCGTTCGCGGTTATCCAGGTGCTGGTGCACCTGGTGTACTTCCTCCACCTGGACCGTTCCGCCGCCCAGCGTAACAACGTGATCGCATTTGTCTTCGCTGCACTGGTCATCGTCCTGTTGGTTGGCCTGTCGTTGTGGATCATGTTCAGCATCCACACCAACATGATGGCGAAGTGAGGTAAGTCCGGATGTCCTTGAAGCACTTTATCCAAATCACCAAACCGGGGATCATTTTCGGTAACGTGCTTTCAGTGGCAGGCGGATTTTTCCTGGCCTCCAAAGGGCATGTCGATCTGGCCATTTTCCTGGCTGCGATGATCGGCACGTCCCTGGTGGTGGCTTCCGGTTGCGTGTTCAACAACTGCATCGACCGCGATATCGACCTGAAGATGGAGCGCACCAAAAACCGTGCGCTGGTCCAGGGCCTGATTTCGGTGAAATTGGCCTTGGCGTTCGCTACGGTGCTGGGCGTGGCCGGGGTGGCGTTGCTGTACAAGGTGGCCAACCCGTTGGCCGCTCTGTTCGCGGTAATCGGTTTTGTCATCTATGTCGGTTTCTACAGCCTGTACCTCAAGCGCAAGTCGGTTCACGGCACGCTGGTGGGCAGTCTGTCGGGGGCGATGCCGCCGGTGATCGGTTACGTGGCTGTGACTAACAGCTTCGACATGGCCGCACTGACGTTGCTGGTGATGTTCAGCTTGTGGCAGATGCCGCATTCCTACGCCATCGCAATTTTCCGCTTCAACGATTACCTGGCCGCATCGATTCCGGTGTTGCCGGTGAAGCGCGGGATCCAGGTGGCCAAGAAGCACATCCTGCTCTACATCCTGGCGTTCCTCGTGGCGACCTTGATGCTGACCTTCAGCGGCTACGCCGGCATGAGCTACCTCGCCGTCGCCGCAGCCATGGGCATGTACTGGCTGTACATGGCCTGGACAGGTTACAAGGCAGTGGATGACACGGTCTGGGCACGTAAGCTGTTCGTGTTCTCGATCTTCACCATCACTGCATTGAGCGTGATGATGTCGCTGGATTTTAAAGTGCCGAGTGAGCTGTTGCTGACGTACGCGCCTTAAGCTTCGGATGCTGTAAATAAAAGCCCCGCCTTTCGAGAGAATGGCGGGGTTTTTTTGTTTAGCGTTTAGCGTTTAGCGTTACTGCGCGGCGATGCTGTAGCCGTCGAACGCGGTTTGCTGCTGAAGCGCGGTGATGATGTTCTTACGGTTGACCGCTTGCTCAGCCCCGGCATTGTCCAGGAACGTTTCGCTTTCCAGCTCGGCTTCATCGCCTTCGCCGACGAAAGTGAAGCCCAGGAACTCCAGCGCTTCACGGTCAACGTTCAGGCGCGAGCGCGGGGTGCGCAGGGGGAGGGTGACGCTGATGCCGTCTTTGCTGATGGTAAATACTTCGACTTCTTTCTTGGCGCGAGCCGCCTTGCTTTTGCTGCTGCTAGGGTTGCTGATGGCCTGGTGAGTTTGGTTCAAAACCTTCAGCGCCAAGCCATAGACGATTTCCTGGAACGCCGGGTCGTCCTTGAAGCTGGACAGAATGCGGCTGATCGGGAATTTGCTGCTCAGGTCTTCCAGGGCAGCGATGTCGGCCGCTTCGGCGTCTTTCAACTGCTTGAGTTCGCCCATCAATTCGTAGGCTTTATCGTCGTCGAAGCTGTCGTGAGCCTGGCGAATCGCGGTGCGCAACTCGCGGATCTGGTCGCTTTCCCGGGTGGATTGAAAAGCGTCCAGAACCATCTCGCTGATGGTCTTGGCCTGAGGCACATGCTGTGAAAGATTGATGGAGTTTTCGTATTCCGCTTTGGACGACAAGGTGACTACGGATTCAGCGGTATTGGAATCGGACATTGAAATTTCACTACTTCTTTTAGCTTGGATTGAGGCGAGAAAGCACGGGGCCTTTTCAGGCCGCCTAATCTATTGGACCGAGGCGACGTTGTCACGGATGAACAGGCGGCTGGTCAGCATTTTTGGCAATGCTGTCGATTATTTCCCCATCGAATTTATAGTCATCGAACGAACCACACATTGTTCCGCTGTTTGCTCATCCACCGGCAAGGAGAAGCGAAAGGTCGCGCCGCGTCCGGGCATATCGATCAGCTCGATCTCGCGACCATGCAATTGCAGAATCCGATGCACGATCCGCAGCCCCAGCCCGCCATCGCGTCGTGCGCCGCCAATGTTGAACGGACGCAGGAACAGACCCTCGCGCAATTCGGGGGCGATGCCAGGGCCAGTGTCGCTGACGGTCACTTCGATAAATGCCCCCTGAGGGCGTAGGCTGAGTTCGATTTCTCCGCCTTGAGGGGTGTGACGCAGGGCGTTGTCGAACAGGTTGGTCAGCACCCGTTCGATCAGCCCCAGATCGGCGCAGGCCACCACGACGTTGGGGGCGAAGGTGGCCTTGAGCTCGATCTGGCGTGCTTCCGCGCTGAGTTCGAATTTCTGAAAGATGTCCTGCACCAGATCGGTCAGGGAGAAGCGCTCCAGCACCGGTTGCACGAAACCGTGCTCCAGCCGCACCAGTTCCAGCAGCGATTGTGCCAAGCCGCCGACCTTGCGGCTTTGATCCAGGGCGATTCCCAGATAGCGGCGGCGGTCGGCAGGTGACAACGTGGCGTCCTTGAGCGACAGGGTTTCAAGGTAACCGTGCAGCGAGGCCAGTGGTGTGCGCAGGTCGTGGGAGATATTCGCCACCAATTCGCGACGTTCCTGATCCTGACGGGTCAGCGAGCGCCATTGTTCGCCAAGGCGCGCTTGCATCTGCCGGAAGGCTGCGTCGAGTACGGCAATTTCATCGTGGCTGGCGGCTTTTTCTACCTGCTCGGGCGAGGTGGGCGGTGCGGGCGGAACGCCATTGATATCGAACTGACTGACTTTCTCGGTTAAACGGCGCAATGGCCGGGTGATCAGGGCAAATGCCGTGAGGCCGGCAATCAGGCACAGCAACGCCACCAGCCCAATGGACAACAATGCGGTATTGAGCGCTGCGCTGGTGGCGCCCCGTTCGGCGAAGCGGTCGTGCTCTTCGCTGAGCAACACCACATAGAGATAACCGGCCGGCTGACCGTTGACTCGCAATGGCGCGGCGCTGAACACCTTGCTGCCATCGACGCTGCGTGGATCGTCGCCGAGAATCGGCAGGGACTCGCCTTTGAGCAAACGCTGGATCGGCGCCAGATCGACCCGTTCCCGACGTATCCGGCCCTCGGGCGCGGCGCTGCCGACAATTCGGCCTCCGGTGTCGAGCAGATAGACCTCCACACTCGGATTGACCAGCATCAACTGACTGAATAGTTCGTGTACGGCATTGGGCATCGGGCCATTGCGGTCCATCAGCACCGTGTCTCGGGCGATGTGTTGTGCCAGATCCCGCGATAACCCCTGCACCACTTCCAGTTCATGCATGTGATTGGAGCGCACCTGCATCCATGCCGAAGTGCCGCAGCACACCAGCAACAGCACGGCGAACACTAGGGACAGGCGTTGGGTCAGGGTCAGGCTCATGGCTGCTCTCCGCTCGTGGCGAATTTGTAACCACGACCCCACACTGTGAGGATGCGCGCCGGTTGCGCCGGATCGGTTTCGATCTTGGCCCGCAGGCGGTTGATGTGGGTGTTGACCGTGTGCTCGTAGCCTTCATGGCTGTAGCCCCACACCGCATTGAGCAGGTCCATGCGCGAGAAGACCTTGCCGGGTTGACGAACGAAGAAGTACAGCAGGTCGAACTCCCGCGGCGTGAGGTCAAGACGACGGCCATCGAGGGAAACTTCACGGGTAATCGGGTCGATGGACAGACCATCGCTGATCAGACTGCCAGCGTCCATTTTCAGGTTGCGGGCCATGGCGTCGACCCGTCGCAGTAACGCTTTGACCCGCGCCACCAGTTCGAGCATGGAAAAGGGTTTGGCCAGGTAATCGTCGGCGCCGAGTTCCAGCCCCAGAATCCGATGGACTTCGCTGGAGCGCGCACTGGTGATGATGATCGGTGTATAGCGGGCCATGGCCCGGGCGCGGCGGCAGATTTCCAGGCCATCGACGCCGGGCAGCATCAGGTCGAGAATCAGTGCATCCCAGCTTCCTTGCTGCAGCAGTCGCATGCCCTCATCGCCGTCGGCGCAGTGCACCACCTCGAACTGCTCATCGCGAAGATGCAGGCAGATAAGGTCGGCAATATGCAGGTCGTCCTCGACCACCAGGACGCGTTTGGTCTGTTCCATGAAGCTCAATCCTTTGTGACGCAATGAACACATTGTGCGGGTTTTCCTGAGGCTGAGTTATCACGAATTGTTTTACTTCTCGTGAGGATTTGGCGATCAACTCAAGCCTAGGCTGTGTTCCATGCAAGGCATCTGAAATTTTGGAGAAGGCCCATGTTTTCACGGCGACAGTTTCTTGTAGCGAGCGGCGGGCTGGGGGCTGCAGCCTTGGTGATTGGTGTATTGCCAAAATTTTCTGCAAGCGTCGCGCTGACCGATGAGGCTCACGCGGCAGAGGTTTTCGAGGTGACCCACAGCGACAGCGAATGGCGCGCCATGCTCAGCGCCGAACAGTACGAGATCTTGCGCGAAGAGGGCACTGAACGGGCCTACAGCAGCCCGCTGAACAACGAGCACCGCAAGGGCATTTTTGCCTGCGCCGGTTGTGATCTGCCGTTGTTTTCTTCCGACACCAAGTTCGACAGCCGCACGGGATGGCCGAGCTTCTGGGCCCCACTGGACAACGCGGTGGCAACCCGCCAGGACCGCTCCTTCGGCGTGCTGCGTGAAGAGGTTCACTGCCGTCGTTGCGGTGGTCACTTGGGTCATGTTTTCGAGGACGGGCCGAAGCCCACCGGTCTGCGCTACTGCATGAATGGCCTGGCGCTGACTTTCAAGCCACAGGCTTAATCCATGGGCATTTCCTTTCACTTACTTCACGCAGGTCGACGATATGTGGCTTCTGGTCCTCGCTTATCTCGGTGGTGTGCTGACGATCGTCAGCCCGTGCATTCTGCCGGTATTGCCCTTTGTCTTCGCTCGCACCGGGCAGCCGTTTATGAAGAGTGGCTTGCCGCTGCTGGGAGGGATGGCCCTGACCTTCGCGCTCGTCGCCTCATTGGCGGCGGTGGGCGGCGGTTGGGTGGTGCAAGTCAATCAGTACGGTCGCTGGCTCGCGTTACTGTTCGTTGCACTGTTCGGGCTGACGCTGTTGCTACCTCGATTGGCCGAGCGCCTGACGCGTCCACTGGTGGCGGCCGGCGGTCGGCTGTCGGAAGCCGCGGCTGCCGATACCCGGCCGCGCCCCGGCGCTTCGTTGCTGATCGGTGTTGCCACAGGCCTGCTCTGGGCGCCCTGCGCCGGGCCGATTCTGGGCTTGTTACTGACTGGCGCGGCGCTGCAAGGAGCAAATGTCGCCACCACCTTGTTGCTACTGGCTTACGCGGCCGGTGCCGCCACCTCTCTCGCCGCGGCACTGCTGCTGGGCGGTAAAGTCTTCGCCGCGATGAAGCGTTCGATAGGCGCCGGTGAGTGGCTCCGTAGAGGCTTGGGGGGCGCGATGCTGGCAGGTGTAGTGGCGATCGCCTTGGGACTGGATACCGGGATTCTGGCGCGGGTCTCGACAGCATCCACTGGCGATATCGAGCAGGCGTTGGTAAACCGATTGGCCGGTAGGTTGCCCACCGACAGTGGGGCGATGATGTCGCAGATTCCACGGGACGGCAATCAACCCACCGGCAGCATGAAAATGACCGCCAGGATACCGGGCGAACTGCCAATTGAAGGCAACCTTCCATCGCTGGACGGCGCTGTGCAATGGCTCAATTCACCCCCTCTCACTGCTCAAGCCTTGAAGGGCAAGGTTGTGCTGGTGGATTTCTGGACTTACTCCTGCATCAACTGCCTGCGCACCCTGCCGTATGTGAAGGCCTGGGCTGAGAAGTATCGGGATCAGGGCTTGGTGGTGATCGGCGTCCATACGCCTGAGTTTGCCTTCGAACGTGATGTAGGCAATGTCACCAAAGCCATGAAAGACCTGGGCATCACTTATCCGGTGGCAATCGATAACGACTACAAGGTCTGGCGTGCTTTCAAAAACCAATACTGGCCAGCCCACTATTTTGCCGATGCTCAGGGGCGCATTCGTTATCACCATTTTGGTGAAGGCAAATACGCCGAATCGGAGCGAGTGATTCAGCAACTGCTGCGTGAGGCGGGCGCCGCGAAGGTCGCGGATGGGCTGATCAATGCGCGTGCCGAGGGTGTCCACCTCGCCCCGAACATGAATGAAGTGCGATCGCCGGAAACCTATGTCGGCTACCGACGGGCGGAGCATTTCGTTGCTGAAACCGATCTGGCGCCAGACAAGGTGGCGGCCTATAGCCCGCCGTCACAACTGGCCCTCAATGACTGGAGCCTGGAGGGTCAATGGACTGTCGGTCCGGAGCGGGCCGTTTCAAACGCACCGGCCAGTCGTATCGTCTACCGCTTTCACGCTCGCGATCTGCATCTGGTATTGGGCCCCGGTGCTGACGGCAAACCGGTGCGTTTCAAAGTGTTGATTGACGGCAAGCCCCCAGGTGATGCCCATGGTGTCGACGTGGCGCCCGATGGCAGCGGCAGCGTTACCGAGCAGCGGTTGTATCAATTGGTACGCCAGACCGCAGGCGTAAAGGACCGGACATTCAGCATTGAGTTTCTCGATCCCGGTGTATCGGCGTATGCATTTACGTTTGGTTGATAGCCCATTCCTCAGGAGACAAGCCATGAAAACCCTATATAACTGGCGTCGCACCCTGCTGGGATTGGCCGCTGCCAGTGTTATCGGTCAGTGCGCAGCGTTCTCTTTCGGAGGCGCCGAAGAGGCGGTCATCATTCCGCCACCAACCCTCGACGAGAACACCCAGGCGCGCAGTGAAACGGCAATTTTTGCGGGCGGTTGCTTCTGGGGCGTCCAAGGGGTATTTCAACACGTCAAAGGAGTGAAGAACGCCGTCTCCGGTTACGCCGGCGGCACAGCCGACACCGCTCAATACGAGCGGGTCAGCAATGGCGATACCGGTCATGCGGAGGCCGTCGAAGTCACCTACGATCCGGCTCAAGTCAGTTATGGCAGCCTGTTGCAGATCTATTTCTCGGTGGCCCATAACCCCACCGAACTCAACCGCCAGGGGCCGGACCGCGGCACCCAGTATCGATCAGCACTTTTCCTGAAAAGCGCTGAACAGCAACGCGTCGCCCAGGCCTACATCGCGCAACTCGACGCCGCCCATTCGTTCAGTAAACCCATCGTGACCAAACTGGAAACCTACAACGGCTTCTACCCGGCGGAGGAGGAACATCAGGACTTCTTGACCGAGCACCCGACGTATCCCTACATCGTGATCAACGACCTGCCGAAAGTGGCGCAGTTGAAGCAGCTGTATCCGGATCGGTATCAGGAGAAACCGGTGTTGGTGAAGGCTGGTCAATAGTGCCTGGCTACTTCGAGCGCGATCGTTCCATCGCGATGGTCGATGTTTCAAAGCCCAGCTTTGAAAAGAAATCCGAAGCGCCTTCACGGCCTGCTCGCAGGAGCCAGGTAATGGCGGTGTTGTCGCCCATGACATGCTCAACCAGCGCGCGACCGACGCCTTCACGTCGAGTTTGTCCGCACACGACAACCATCGACAGATAACCGTTGGATAAACCATCGGTGACACCTCGGGCAAACCCCACGATGTGGGAGTCCTTTATTGCCAGAGCTGTACGTTGGGAGTTAGCGATCAACTGCGCGAAATGCTCAGATGAGCCGGTACGATGAGCCCAGCCATTCTCGCCAAGAAAAAGTCGCACGGACTCCACGTCCGAGGGCTGTACATCACGGATAAGCACGGGAGTATTCATCCCGAAATCACATTCTTACCCGCAATCTTCGATCGATACAGCGCCTGATCGGCCCTGGCCAGCAATCCGGTTTGTTGTTCTTCTTCAAAACGTTGCACTACGCCAAAACTCATGGTGACTTGATAGTCCCCGACCGGCAGCAGACTCGACAGGCCGTGACGGATTCTTTCAGCAAGTGCCCTGGCGTCGGCCAACGAAGTATTGGGCAGAATCATGATGAACTCGTCACCACCCCAGCGCGCCAACAGATCGCCTTCGCGCACGCAGTGCTTAACGCTCTCGATCACCTGTACCAGCGCCGCATCACCCAGCGCGTGGCCGTAGTGATCGTTGATGTTTTTGAAGTCTCGATGTCCATGGCGATCAGCGACAGGGGTTGGCGAAAGCGTTGGGCGCGGTCGCATTCCTGAGGCAGGGCTTTTTCCAGTCGATAGCGATTGGCGATGGAGGTCAGCACATCGGTTTCCGCCAGTTTGCGATTCTCTTCGAGTTGAATCTGCAACTGCTGATTGACCCGAGACAACTCCCGGGTGCGTTCTTCGACGATGGCTTCGAGGGATTGATTGCGCCGTTCCATTTCTTCGAACAGGCGTTTCTTGTCTTCGATACTGCGGTGCGCGCCGACCATTCGTGCCACTGAACCGTCGGCATTACGTGCCAGCACGTAGCCGCGATCTTCGATCCAGGTGTAAGTGCCATTCTGCATGCGGCAGCGATACTCGGCCTGATAACCGGGAGCGCGCTGGTTCAGGTAGTCATCGAACAGCGCCATGACCCGTGAATAATCGTCGGGATGGATCACGTTTTCCCAGGTCAGCACGTTGTTATCCAGGGAATGAGGTGTATAGCCGAGCATCTCGTACCACCCGGGATTGCGATAAACGAACCCGGTGTTGGCATTCCAGTCCCAGATGCCATCGCTGACCAGTTCCAGAATGGTGTGCAGCATGTCTTCGTTAAAATCTGACAGATTGAACTTCAACGGCTCGATATTCGATGCCTCACCCATCATCGGTCTCCCTGCCGAACTGATATCAACGTGACTCGCCAGTCGAGAAGATTAGTTCATGGCGTATTGCCCCGGCTAGTGCTTGCCCCACCTCTGCAGCGCAAAGTCGACAAAGCTGCGCAATTTTGGCAGACGGTAGCGGTCCTGGGCGTACACCAGGTTCATCGGCCGACTTGGTAATTGGTAGTCTTGCATCAAGGCCACCAGTTTTCCGTCCTGAAGATCCTGCTCCACCAATGCATCGGGCACCATCACGATACCCATGCCGGTACGCGCCGCTTGATGCAGCCCCGCCGAGCTATTGATCAGCATTGGCCCGCTGACCGCCACCATGACTTCACCTTCGGGTCCTCTCAGGCGCCATTGTTTGGCTACCGAGTGCCAGTCATCTCCGGCCGGATAGGCGAAGGCCAGGCAGTCATGGTGTTGCAGGTCGGCAGGCTTTTCCGGGGTTCCTCGGCGCGCCAGATAGTCCTTCGATGCGCACAGGGTCATCGTGTAGTCGATGAGCGGGCGGGCGATCATGCGGGACAGCTCGGTAGTGCCCAAGCGAATCGCCACATCGAAACCGTTGTCGAGCAGATCCAGGCGTTGATTGGTCAAGACGACGTCGAGTTTGACTTGCGGACAGCGCAGGGTGAATTCGCTCAAGGCAGGCGCCAGCCGTTCGGTGCCGAAGGTCAGCGGTGCAGTGATGCGCAGGGTGCCGCTCGGCTCGTCGAGGGTCTGTTCGGCCAGACGTTCGGAATCGGCCACCAGCCCCAGCACCTCGAGACAACGTTGATAGTACGCCGTGCCGAATTCCGTCAGCCGTTGGCGTCGTGTCGTACGGTTGAGCAGACGCACGCCCAGACGTTGCTCCAGGGCTCGAAGATGATTGCTGACCATGGTCGTGGACATTTCGCACTGCAAAGCGGCGGCGGTCATGCTGCCGGCTTCCACCACTCTTACGTAAACGGTCATTGCCTGGAACAAATCCATTATCAAGCTCGGCTTTAAAATGATTGAAGTGTTGCGGTGTTTATCCAGCTCAGGTGGCTAACCATACTGCAAAAACACCGATAATTAATGGAGTTTGATGTCATGACCGCCGCCTGCCTGATGAGCACTTACCAACCCTTGGCCCTGAGTTTCAGCAAAGGCTTGGGCACGCGCTTGTGGGATCAGGCCGGTCGTGAATATCTGGACGCGGTGGCGGGTGTGGCGGTGACCAACGTCGGCCATTCCCATCCGCGAATTGTGGCGGCCATCAGCGAGCAGGCCGGGCTGCTGTTGCACACCTCCAACCTGTACAGCATCGACTGGCAACAGCGGTTGGCGCAGAAACTGGCTCGGCTGTCGGGCATGGAGCGGGCGTTCTTCAACAACTCTGGAGCCGAAGCCAACGAAACCGCGCTGAAACTCGCGCGGCTGTACGGCTGGCATAAAGGCATCGAGCAACCGCTGGTAGTGGTCATGGAAAAGGCCTTTCACGGTCGTACTCTTGGCACCTTGTCCGCCAGTGACGGCCCTGCGGTGCGCCTGGGGTTTAACGAGTTGCCGGGGGACTTCATTAAAGTGCCATTCGGCGACCTCGCGGCGCTGGAGACGGTGCAACACGCCCATGGCCCGCGCATCGTGGCGATCCTGATGGAGCCGATTCAGGGCGAAAGCGGTGTGCAAATGGCGCCGCCCGGTTATCTCAAAGCGGTGCGCGAACTGTGCAACCGGCGCGCCTGGCTGTTGATGCTCGACGAGATTCAGACCGGCATCGGCCGCACTGGCCAGTGGTTTGCGTTCCAGCACGAAGACATCATCCCGGACGTCATGACTTTGGCCAAAGGCCTGGGTAACGGAATTCCCATTGGTGCTTGCCTGGCCCGGGGCAAAGCAGCCGACCTGTTCACCCCAGGCAGTCACGGCAGCACGTTCGGCGGCAATCCGTTGGCATGTCGGGTGGGTTGCACTGTGTTGGAGATTATTGAAGAACAAGACCTGCTGGAAAACGCCAGACTTCAGGGGGAACGCTTACTCGCCAGGTTGCGCATGGAACTGGCTGACAATCCGAGCGTCCTGGCGATTCGTGGCCAAGGCTTGATGATCGGCATCGAACTCGCTCAGCCGATCCGCGACCTGACCCTGATTGCAGCCCGCGATCACGGCTTGCTGATCAACGTGACACGGGGCAAAACCATTCGCCTGCTGCCGCCGCTGACGATCGATGAGCGGGAAGTGGAAATGATTGTCAGAGGGCTGGCGCGGGCGGTGAAGGTGGCCTGACATTTTCTGGATATATGCCGTTCCCCTGTAGGAGCTGTCGAAGGCTGCGATCTTTTGATCTTGATTTTCGACAGAACTTGATTCGCTGAAGATCAAAAGATCGCAGCCTTCGGCAGCTCCTACAGAAGCGGTGTCTGTGTCAGTTGCATTGGGGACGATCAGTCAGCCTGTTGCATCGTACTGACGAACGCCGTGACTTCATCCCGGTTCATCAGTTGAAATTTCAAAGCACTAAACCCTTCGAACAAACACTGATGCGCGGCAAATCCACTGGACCCTTCGCGAGTACGGTAACTACCCGCCCAGTCCTGTAGCGCTATCAGTAACTCGTCGCTATCGTCCCGCTTCGCTTCTCGCTGGCGAATATGACTGACGCAGTCTTCGTCCTCCAGGCATAGCCAGATCAGCGCCGTCGCCTGTTTCACCAGTTCACTGACCATCCAGCCATACACACCCTCGATCACCCAGCGCTCTTTACTTGCCGCCACCCGTGCCATTCCCAATGCTTCGGCACGAGGACGAGCGATGCTGTGTTCATCGGATATCCAGTGAATCAGGTCGAGATCGATCCAGGGTACTTGCAGATGCTCGGCCAGTCGTTTGGCCAGCCAACTTTTTCCCGAACCTGAATTGCCGATGATCAGAGTTCGGGTGAGGTTCATGGTGAGCGGGTGATGTGTGCTCATGGCAACTCGGGCGAAGTCAGTCAACCATTTCGGAAATTTCAGGCGCAATCATCCGCGTCTTCGGCGATCCATCCGCATTGAATTGATAAATATCCTGCGGCTGGCCCTTTTCATTGAAGAACACTTGGCCGATTCCTGCCGAGTTCCACAGCCGTTCGCCCGCTTCGGCGTGTTCGGGAATGTGCGGAACGATGCGCATGCGCCGGCGCTTGGTTAGCCAATTGAGGGGCGAGCGGGGCGAGTAGAGCCAGCGGTTGAGGCGGTCGAACCATTCAAGCAGTGCGGGCGGGAATTCGTTTTTAATGCCGCTACTGGTGATTTGCCAGATTCTTGGGCCGGCCTTGCGGTGTCGGATCAATACTTCGTAGACGAAGGAATAATGCACATCACCGGACAGCACCACGTAGTTACCGGGTGTGCGGGAGTGTCGGAAAATGTTCAGGATCACTTGCGCCGCACCGCGATGGGCCATCCAGTTTTCAGCGTCCACCAACAATGGATAACCGCACCAGCTAAATACCCGTTGCACGGTTTCGATCAGTTTGACGCCGAAGATCGGTGCCGGCGAAACGATGATCGCCGAGGGGTGATCGAGCAATTCCTGCTGCAACTCGCTGAGCGCTTCCCAATCCAGCAGACCGGACGGTTGCTTGAGCGTCATCTCGCTGCGCCAGCGCCGAGTGCGGGTGTCGAGCACCACCAGCGCAGGGCGGGTGGGCAGCACGTAATGCCACTTCTGAAAGCTCAGCAGCTCATCGATCAAGCCATCCTGAACATCGCTGTCGAGGTAATGGTCGTGCCCAGTGGCACTCAATAGACGGGTTTTTTCCAGCATGCCGGCAAATGCGTCCGGGTTGTTGCCCCAACCCTGACACAACATATAAGCGAGCAGCGCGTTGCCGATGATGCGCTTGGAGAACGGATGGCCGTAGGCCGTTTCCTCCCATTGCGCGGAAAGATTCCAGTCATCGGTAATATCGTGGTCGTCGAAAATCATCAGGCAAGGCAGATGCGCCATCGCGCGCCCAACACCCCCTAGTCCTTTCTTGAACTCATCAATGCGCGTTTGCTCCAGGGCATAACGCTTGCGTCGTTCGGGCGTCAGTGCCGGTGGGTGCGGCGCGATCAGTGTCCAGGAAGTTGGCGACCATACTAATAGGTACATGGCCATGACCTCGGCAAAGGTCACCAAATGATTGTCGGCGCTGCTACTGGTAAAAATCGGCTTACGCGCTCCACCGAAAAATCGTTCGCGCAGGGTCTCGTTGCTCTCAAGCGCCGGTAACAAATCCGCACGATGGTAGTAGCTGGCAGGATGCTCGTAGAGTTTGGCGCTGTCGCTGACCACTGCACCGTCGAGGTGTTCGTCGAACAGCCCCAGACGCTCGATCAAGGCATGAATTGCCCGCAACATCGGCCCCGCGACATCGTCCGCATACACCTGATCGCCGCTCATCATTAATAGCGCGGGACGCTTGCAAGCGTCCGGCTCGGACTCCAGCAACCGATCGACGCACAACAAACCATCGGCCGCCGGATGGTGGGGTTTACGGCAGGAGCCATGCAGCAATTGATCGATCCGCGAGCGCAACACGAAATTCGGGCAATGCGCTTCGCCATATAGTAGATGAGGTGCCCATTCGGGGATGCCCGACTGAGCTCCATCATCGGTGATTAGCAGGTCGTACTCGATCAACGTGTCGCAGGGCAGGGCGGCATCCAGTGGCACATCAATCAAATGAACGAAGGCATGAGTACCGACCGGGATGATCGTGCATTGCCCCGCGTCGAGACGGATATCGATTCTTTGCAGACGCAGCGTCAGTGTTAGCGCACGCGACCCCACCAGCCACAGCAGCAGTCGCGTGGGTTCCAGGCGTCGTAATAGTGGGCCGACGAGGACTGGTGGCAACGGGGAGTGATCGATAGACAATGGCAGAGATACGGACATCCGGGTTCAAGACTCTTGGTGCAGAGAAGCGGGCGATGATAGCGCAGTGGGAAGGCAAGCCCGGGCAGCGTTATATTTTGGCGAATTCTCCCATATAGAAGGGAAATGCGCTGTTTTCCGGCTTTCCCCAAGTTATTGATAGAAAAGCGTAATCAGGGATTGACGGCAGATTTTGAAAGCCTATAATTCGCCCCACTTCCGGCGCAGTCGAAACGGAAAATTCCTTGGTAAACAAAGAGTTATGCAGTTTTCGGCAGCGGTTACGCTTCAGTTCATCGAGGCCCGAAGGAGTTGGTAAGGCAGTGTGTTGTCGCCTTATTGACGGTTCGATCATCTCGGTCGAAAGCGGAGAAAAAGAGGTGTTGACAGCAGCGAGTAACGCTGTAG
>NZ_JAMYDU010000023.1 GCF_024138395.1 Pseudomonas mandelii | reverse complement strand
CTGCGTTTTGCGCCCGTATCCATTGCACCTTCCTGATAAGAAGTCAGAAGGTGTAAACCTTATTCAGGACGAGACATACTCGAAAAAAAAGCCCGCTCGAACCATGAGCGGGCTTTTTCTATCTGTAGCAGCTGCCGAGCCCGCGAGGCTGCGTTCGGCGGCGAAGCCGTCGCAAACTCAGCAATTGCGATATGTCAGACAGACCGCGTCGGCCGGACTCACGACTGCTTCGCAGCCGAACGCAGCCTCGCGGGCTCGGCAGCTGCTACAAAGTCTGCGTCGCGGCTTAAACGTTTAACCGACCTTCAACAGCGCCTGCGCCAGATCGGCGCGCAGGTCTTCGACATCCTCCACCCCCACTGACAAACGCACCAGCGCATCGCCGATGCCGAGTTGCGCCCGGGTTTCGACGGGGATGCTGGCATGGGTCATGATCGCCGGGTGCTCGATCAGGCTTTCCACCCCGCCCAGGCTCTCGGCCAGGGCGAAGATCCGCACATTTTCAAGGAAGCGCTTGGCGCCAGCCAGGTCGCAGTTCAGGTCGAGGGAAATCATCCCGCCGAATCCACGCATCTGCCGTCGCGCCAGTTCGTGCTGCGGGTGCGATGGCAGGCCCGGATAATAGACACGCGCCACCTGCGGCTGACGCTCCAGCCATTGCGCCAGCTCCAGTGCGTTGCTGCAATGGCGCTCCATGCGCAGCGCCAGAGTCTTCACCCCACGCAACGTGAGAAAAGCGTCGAAAGGCCCGGCGATAGCCCCCACCGCGTTCTGCAGGAAACCCAGCCGCTCGGCCAGCTCCGCATTCTGCCCGACCACTGCGATGCCGCCGATCACGTCGGAGTGACCGTTCAGGTACTTGGTCGTCGAGTGCAGCACGATATCGAAACCCAACTCCAGCGGGCGCTGTATCCAAGGGCTGGCGAAGGTGTTGTCGGCCACACAAATGATGCCTCGCTCGCGACAGGTGCGCGCAACGGCGGCGAGGTCAGTGAGGCTCAGCAAAGGATTGCTCGGCGTCTCGACCCAGACCATCCGCGTGTCGTCCTGCAGCGCCGCTTCGAAAGCCGCCAGATCAGTCAGATCAACAAAACTGAAGCGATGCCCGGCACTGCGCCGGCGCACCTTGTCGAACAGCCGAAATGTACCGCCATACAAGTCATTGCCGGAGACGATGTGGGCGCCGGCGTCGAGCAGTTCGAGCACGTTGGCGATCGCCGCCAGCCCGGAAGCGAAGGCGAAGGCCTGGGTACCGCCTTCGAGGTCCGCGACACAACGCTCCAACGCAAAGCGCGTCGGGTTGTGCGAACGCCCGTAATCGAAGCCCTTGTGCACACCCGGGCTCTGTTGCAGGTACGTGGAGTTGGCGTAAATCGGCGGCATCAGCGCCCCGGTGGACGGGTCCGGCGTCTGTCCGGCATGGATCACGCGGGTGGCGAACGCGCGGGGTTTAGTGGTTTCATCGTGCTGACTCATGCAAGGGATCTCCGCAAGTAATTGAGCATGTCGACGCGGGTAATCAGCCCGTGGAAACCCGAGTCGTCGGCGATCATCGCCACCAATCCACGGTCGAGCTTCGCCTCCAGTTCGGCCAGACTGGCGCCGGGCGGCAGGATTTCCAGCTTGTCAGTCATCGCACTGCTCACCGGCATACGGAAGTGCGAAGCGTCTTCATGCACGCCAAGCAGGATATCGGACTCGTCGATCACCCCGACCAGCCGCTGCCGGTCCACCAGCACCGGCAGTTGCGACACATCCGCCAGGCGCATGCGTTGGAAGGCGGTGAGCAAAGTGTCGTCCGGCCCCACGCTGACCACCCGACCATCCTCGAAACGTCGCGCGATCAGGTCACGCAAATCACCATAACGCTTGCGCGCAAGCAGCCCCTGATCGTTCATCCACTGGTCGTTGTAGACCTTCGACAGGTAGCGGGTGCCGGTGTCGCAGACGAAACTGACCACCCGCTTCGGCTCGGTTTGTTCGCGGCAGTAACGCAATGCCGCAGCGAGCAATGTGCCGGTCGAAGAGCCGCCGAGAATGCCTTCGGCGCGCAGCAGTTGGCGGGCGTGATCGAAGCTTTCCTCGTCGCTGATGGAGTAAGCCTTGCGCACGCTGGACAGGTCGGCAATCGACGGAATGAAGTCTTCGCCAATGCCCTCCACCGCCCAGGAACCGGGTATGCCAAAAGTGCCGCTGCGGCTGTATTCGGCCATCACCGAGCCGACCGGATCGGCCAGCACCATTTCCAGATTCGGTTGTACGCGCTGAAAGAAACGGGTCAGCCCGGTCAGCGTGCCGGCCGAACCGACGCCGACAACGATGGCATCCACATCATGCTGAGTCTGCGCCCAGATCTCGGGGGCGGTACTGCACTCGTGGGCCAGCGGGTTGGCCGGGTTGTTGAATTGATCGGCGAAGAAGGCGTCGGGAATTTCCTGCGCCAACCGCGCCGCGACGTCCTGATAATATTCGGGATGGCCCTTGCCGACGTCGGAGCGAGTGATGTGCACTTCGGCGCCCATGGCCTTGAGGTGCAGGACTTTCTCGGTGGACATCTTGTCCGGCACCACCAATACCACCCGATAACCCTTGGCCCGGCCGACCAGGGCCAGGCCCAGACCGGTGTTGCCAGCAGTGGCCTCGACGATGGTGCCACCGGGGCGCAGGCGGCCATCGCGCTCGGCGGCGTCGATCATCGCCAGACCGATGCGATCCTTGATCGAGCCGCCGGGGTTCTGCGATTCGAGTTTGAGAAACAGCGTGCACGGGCCGGTATCGAAGCGGCTGACACGCACCAGCGGCGTATTACCGATCAGTTCGAGCACGGCGGGACGGGAGTCGTTCGGCATGTCGTCACCTCGCTGCATGTATCCGCATTGGATGGACAGCGACCTGCGGCGAATCATTGCGCGCGAGTCGCAAGCAAAGCCTCGCCTTGGACCATAGGCCGGGATTGCGCCCCCCGCAACTTTTCACAGCCAGTCGGTACTGTCTCTGTGGCGAGCGAGCTTGCTCGCGCTTGAATGCGCAGCGCTCAGCGTCAGGCAGAGACTTTTCCTTGACGGTGATCCGCGAAGAACGCCTTGCCCTTGCCGATCCGGTCGGAGGCCTTGGGCATATTCGCAGCCGAGGTATCCTGGCCATCGACATACCAGTAGCAATGGCTGACTGCCCGGGTGATGCCCACGTAAGCCAGTCGCAGAATCTCGTCTTTCTGTGCGCTGTCGTAAGCTTCACTGTCGCCAGCCTTGCCCAGGCCGGCCATGCGATAGACCTGGTTCTTGTAGGGTGAACTGGTCAGGTGCTGGCAATCGCCCAGCAGAAATACCGCATCAGCCTGCAGGCCCTTGGCGCTGTGATAGGTCAATTGTTTGAGCCGTCGAGCGTCGTAAGGCAAGCTAGAATCCACATTAACTACAGACTGAATATGTTCTTCAATCAACGACTTATCGCTACTTTTTCGATAAAGCATCAAGATTGAATCGCCTTTTCTGTAGTGCTCGATCAGGCGCTGGGCCATGCCCTGGTCATCCCGATCTAGCACATTCACCGGCAGCAGTGCCTTGGATTCACCGCTGGCCTTGGCCTTCTTGCCAGCGATCGCCGGAGCCGCGCGGACGATGTGCTCCGCCGCGTCGATGATGTGTTGATGGCTGCGGTAATTGTCGCTGAGCATCACTTTGGTCGTGCTCGGCGACGGGAACTCCTTGTTGAACTCCATGAAGTAAGTCGGCGAGCTGCCGCGCCAGCCATAGATGGACTGCCAGTCATCACCGACACAAAGCAATGACGAACGTTGCGCGCCGCGCCCCACATGCATGGCCGGTCCGCGACTGCGGATCTCCGCCAGGCTGGCGCGAATCCACGAAACGATCTGCGGCGACACGTCCTGAAACTCGTCGATCATCAAGTGCGACATCGGCCTGAGAAGCTCATCGCTCAGCAGCTTGAGGTTCTCCGGCGAATGTTCACTGAACAAGGAGAACATCCGGTTATAGGTCATCACCGGTGGCGATTGATCCAGCAGATGATCTTCCAGGGCTCGCCAGAACAGACTCAGAGCCTCGAAGAAAAAACGGTCCGGATCATCCTTGGCGAAACTCATCTGGCCCACAGCATTCGGCACATCCAGGCCGAGGTTTTCGATAAATCCGGCCGCCGCGACAAAACAGTCCAGCAACGGCGCGGAACCGAGCTCACCCTTGACCTTGTAATCGAAACCCGGCCCGGCGCTGGCGTCTCCGGCAAGGGAGGCCAAAACACGTTTTGAAGATTCATAACTGTCTAGCCATATCAAAGGCTTACGACAGAAAGCTTGAAACAGGGTGCGCTTTACCGCCCATTCTGCGCGCACTGAAAGCTTGGCGTTCGGACGGCTGACCTGGGGATTTTCCCGGGGGTCGAAACCCAGCACCACCCAGGCGTCGAGTGTCGGAATATAGCCGTGGCAATGAAAGGTCGAGCCGTTGATGTCGAAGGTCTGACGATTCGGTTCGATGCCCTTGATCGGCCAGGCGCCGGCGCGAAACCACAAGTCTTCGATGGTGTCGCACAGTTCTTCATCGCGCTTGGCGGCGAGTTCAGTCACCGCCATGCGCTTCTGCACGTCCGGGTGATCACGCTCCAGCTCCTTGAGCTGCAAGGCGTGACGAGACAACGGCTTGATCAGTTCGCGAAAGCGCTCATCGCGGGTGTGCAGGCTGTGATAACAGGCGTTGAGTTGCTGGCGCTGAGCGTCGTTGATGCGCAGGTCGAAGGGGTTGCTGTCGACCTCCTCATCGCCGCTTTGCACACGGTGACTTAGGTTTTCGAAAGCTTGCAGCCGCTCGAAACCCGGCAGGCTGCGAACCATCGGCAGGATGCGCGAATGGAACGTGCGCACCAGATCGCGCGCTTCTTTAAGGCTGATTCCCCGACCCCAGACGGCAAACAGCTCGATCAGCTTGTTGATGAAGTCTTTGCGCGATTCGCGGGTAAAGGTCACCACGGTCATCGAGCTCAACTCAAACCCCAGGTAATGACTGAGCAGCAGAATTCGCAGCACCAGGGTAGTCGATTTACCCGCGCCCGCCCCGGCGATCACCGAGGTCGAGGGTGTGTCGCTGAAAATCATCTTCCATTGGGCAGCACTCGGCTGGGCATGCGCCGGCAGCAATCGCGCCACGTCGGCCTTCATGCGCTTCTTCAGCTCAGCACTCAATGGCAGGCGCCAATCGTCGAACAGATTGTCATCGACGTTGGGCGGTCGATGCTCGGTCGAGCGCGAGTCGCGAATCAACAGAACCTGCCGACCTTCCTCCAGCCCCTCGAGTTTGCCTTCCTTATAGCCGTACTCCACACCGGCGCTGTGGCCGCTGCGAAAACCGTCGGCTTGCCCGTGCAGCCAAGAGGCCCGATGTTGCGCGCGCAGACGGGTAAGGCCGTGGCCAAAGAACCGGGCGGCCAGGCGCTTGAACAAAGGCATCTCGGCCAAGGGACGAAGTTCGGGAGGAAGATCGGGGGTGTGTTGCGGCACGCTGACGGACTCCAGGGTGTGAGGCTGTTGAAGGCTATGGTGTCTGCATTTACCGTTGAGTTCTAGTGAAATGCTTACAGGTCATTGGCTTATGCGATGAAGTGAAGGCTGGGTGAGAATGTTTCGAGGTTATTTGATATCAGCTAATTCGATTGTATTGAGGCATTTTTTACGCTTTTTATCGATTGATGCCTGATGGATGATGCTCGCCATCAACCACCGGTTCTCGTTTGTGGCTTAGGCGTTCAGCCCCATGACGAACCTTTTCAGGAGACGATCATGCTTGAACTCAGACCTTTCAACTCGCTGGGTGGCGCGCACCACGGCTGGTTGGATGCCCATCACCACTTTTCGTTCGCCGAGTACCACGACCCCAAACGCATGAACTGGGGCAACCTGCGGGTGTGGAACGATGACGTGATTGCCGCCGGCACCGGGTTCCCGCAACACCCGCACCGCGACATGGAAATCATCACCTATGTGCGTGAAGGCGCGATTACCCACCAAGACAACCTTGGTAACAAGGGCCGCACCGAAGCGGGTGATGTGCAGGTCATGAGCGCCGGCACCGGGATCGCTCACAGCGAGTACAACCTGGAAGCGACCGAGACCCGGATCTTTCAGATCTGGATCATCCCCAACGAAGTGGGGTCGGCCCCGTCGTGGGGTGCCAAGCCGTTCCCCAAAGGCCAGCGCGAAGGTTTCGTGACCCTGGCCAGCGGCAAGGCCGGCGACGATCAAAGCCTGCACATTCGCGCCGATGCGCGTCTGGTGGCGGCGAACCTGAAGGCCGGTGAGTCTGCGGAGTATCACCTGGACAGTGGCCGTCGTGCTTATCTGGTTCCAGCCACCGGGGTCATTGAAGTCAATGGCTTGCGTGCACAAGCTCGAGACGGTGTTGCAGTTGCCGATGAGCAGGTGCTGCGCGTGACCGCGATTGAGGACAGTGAGATTGTGTTGGTGGATGTAGCTTGATGGGGTAAATGCGGGACAAAAAAAAAGGGGCGACCGTTGATGGTTGCCCCTTTTTTTGGCAGAAATTCTGGGTGACTGTACCGACGCCTTCGCGGGCAAGCCTCGCTCCTACAGGGGCGGCGTGTACCGCCCTGGCGTGAACGACGCGGACCTGTAGGAGCGAGGCTTGCCCGCGAAGGGGCCCTCAATCACTTCGCGGAAATTGCGCCATCCACCAAGGTCTGAGCCTCTGCCACCAACTGCTTGAGGTGATCGTCACTGACAAAGCTTTCCGCGTAGATCTTGTAGATATCCTCAGTACCCGACGGCCGCGCCGCGAACCAGCCGTTTTCGGTCATGACTTTCAGACCGCCAATGGCCTGGTCGTTGCCCGGTGCGTGGCTGAGGATGCTCTGGATCGCTTCGCCCGCCAGTTGAGTCGAGGTGACCTGATCCGGCGACAATTTGCTCAGCAGCGCTTTCTGCTCAGGGTTCGCCTTGGCATCGACCCGTACCGAAAACGGTTCGCCCAGTTCATCGGTCAGCGCGCGATAGGCCTGGCCAGGGTCGCGGCCCGTGCGAGCAGTCATCTCGGCGGCCAGCAATGCCGGAATCAACCCGTCCTTGTCGGTGCACCAGACACTGCCGTCCTTGCGCAGGAACGAGGCGCCGGCGCTTTCTTCACCGCCAAAACCGAGGGAACCGTCGAACAGACCATCCGCAAACCATTTGAAGCCAACCGGCACTTCGTACAGGCGACGGCCCAGACGCTTGGCAACGCGATCGATCAAGCCGCTGCTGACCACGGTTTTGCCCACGGCCGCATCGGCGCGCCACTGTGGACGGTTCTGGAACAGGTAATCGATCGTTACCGCGAGGTAGTTGTTGGGTGCCAGCAAACCACCGGACGGGGTCACGATGCCATGGCGGTCGTGATCCGGGTCACAGGCAAAGGCCACGTCAAAACGCTCTTTCAGACCGATCAGACCTTGCATGGCGTGGCTGGACGATGGGTCCATGCGGATCTGCCCGTCCCAGTCGACGGTCATGAAACGGAATGTCGCATCAACTTCTTTATTCACCACTTCCAGGTCCAGGCGATAGTGTTCGGCAATCGCCGACCAGTAGCGCACCCCTGCTCCGCCCAGCGGATCGACACCCAGACGCAGCTTCGCATCGCGGATGGCATCGAAGTCGATCACGTTGATCAGGTCAGCGACATAGGTGTTGAGGTAATCGTGACGATGGGTGGTGCTGGCCTTCAGCGCCTGCTCGTAGCTGATGCGTTTGACGCCAGCGAGTTTGGCCGCCAACAGCTCGTTGGCCTTGGCTTCAATCCACTTGGTGATGTGGGTATCGGCCGGACCACCATTGGTAGGGTTGTACTTGTAACCACCGCTTTGTGGCGGGTTATGGGACGGAGTGATGACGATGCCGTCTGCCAGGCCAGAAGTGCGCCCTCGGTTGTAGCAAAGAATCGCGTGGGAAATGGCCGGCGTCGGCGTGTACTCGTCGCCTTCGGCGATCATCACCGTCACGCCATTCGCCGCCAAAACTTCCAGGGCACTGGCACCGGCCGGCGTGGACAGCGCATGGGTGTCGATGCCGACGAACAGTGGACCGTCAATGCCTTGGGCTTCGCGGTACAGGCAGATTGCCTGGCTGATGGCCAGAACGTGCCATTCGTTGAAACTCAGTTCGAACGAGCTACCTCGGTGTCCGGACGTGCCGAAGGCGACGCGCTGGGTAGAAATGGCTGCATCGGGCTGGCCGGTGTAATAGGCCGTTACCAGTCGCGGGATGTCGACCAACAGTTCTGCCGGTGCCGGTTTGCCCGCAAAAGGACTGAGTGTCATGCAAAACCTCTGAGAAAGAGTGGTTCGGGAATAGAACGCAGTTTACTGACAGTTTGCCCTTGGCGCGACGTTATCGATTGTCAGGTTCCGAGGATGAGTTTGCACCAAGGCTCAGTCGAGCGATTCCAAGCGCAAGGCATCCCCCAATAGTCCCAGTGCGTCGGCGAGGTCGTGGTGACCACCGAAGGCGTGACTCAGGCGCAAATGCTGCCCGTGCAAGCCCTGCAAGCTGAACAATTCTCCCGGCGCAATCACCACATGCTGCTTGAGCAAACGCTCGAACACTCGAGGCACATCGACCTGGCGCAACGAGCGGATCCAGATCGTCGCCCCGCCCTGAGGCTCGATGAAGTGCAGCGCATCGGGCAAACGCTCTTCAAGTAACTGGGTCATTTGCACCATGCGTTCCTTGAGCAGTCGACGCAGTACCAGCAGGTGCTGGTCGATGCGTCCGTTGCTGTACAGCCGCGCAATGGCTTTCTGACGAATCAACGACAAACGGAAAGCGCGCAGCAAAAAGTGCCGCTGCAATCTGGCACGCAATTGTCGCGACAGCAGATAGCCGAAGGGCGCCTCAGACCCGATGAATTTCTCGAATGTGGAAAACACGATCAGCCGATCCGGGTCCAGCAGATCGCGAAATCGCAGGCCATTCGGCTCGAATTCAAGCTCGCCATAGCAATCGTTTTCCAATACCCAACTGCCATGTCGTTTCAGCAGCTGTGCGGCGGATTGCCTGTTGCTGTCAGTCGCCACACTGCCCCGTGGCATGTTCAGCCCCGATGAAAGCATCACCAGTCGCACCTGCCTGGTCTCAAGCAGTTCCTTCAACTGATCCAGATCCAGACCACCATCGGCTTGCAACGGCAGCTCGATCACCTGCACATCCGCATCCTGGAAGAGACGCAGAATGACCCAGTCGCACGGTGATTCGACCACCACCACAGCGTCTTTGAGGCCAAGGACGGCGATTAATATTTCCAGGACTCCCCGCAGATCTGCACCGATATACACATCATCGGCATGCCAGCAACGGGTCGGCGAAGTGGTGTAGCGCGCCGCCAAGGCTGTGCGCAATTCCAGCTCGCCGCAGGGTTGCGAAGACGGTTGCGGCTGGCGCGGATACTGGCGCAGCAGTTCTCTCTCCAGCAACAGCAACGGGCTATCCAGCGGTTGCAATAACGCCGGCTCATCGGCGCTCAGCACCAGCATGCCGGGACGCCTGGCGTTGACATAAACCGTTTCGAGCAGGTCCTTGCCCCTGCCGGGCATGCCGATTGAGGACACGGGGAGTGCGTAGTAACCGGACTTGGCCACTGAATAGACGCGCCCTTCCTTCTCCAACAACGAATAGGCGTATTGAATGGTCGAGATCGACACATTCAGGCGGTGCGCCAACTGTCGCAATGAGGGCAGGCGCACTTGCACGTCACTGCCCGGTTCATTGATCAGATTAGTCAGGTAACGGTACACCGCCTGGTACGCAAAATCGGTATCTCGTGGTCCTTTCATGGGTAACGGCCGAATAAGCTACGAACGTCGTGACGCATCCTTGCCGAATCCGTCAAACCTGGCCCTTTCACCGCCCCGTCGACCATTCGTCCGCCACGGTGGTTTCACTGTCGGGTTCCAAAACTTCAGCTTGCACGCCCTCCTCGCCGCTTTGCGCAACAGCACCCCGGCCCTCATCCCGAATCACTGGCCCCATGCGGTAAAGCGTACCGATCAGACTGACGGGCAACCCGCTGACATCGACCATCCATTGCAGAACCTGCTCGGGCGCCGGGCCGCCCTGCATCGCCCGGTGCAAGTCGGGCAACGCCACGAGCATGCCGGGATGGCACCGGCGAAGAAAATGCTCGAGCGCCGCGCCGTTATCGACAAAAGGGGCGAACAGCAGACACACCAGTTGAGCCTCGCTCAAACCGAGGTTCCTTTGTGCCTCGGCCGTCGTCAATGCACGCTGGTCAGTCATGGTCATCGGGTTGCCGAACGTCTCCATGGCCTGTTCGCAAAAGCGCTCTGGCACTTGTTTACGACGCATCATCACCAGCGCCCGCTGCAGGTACTCGCCGATGCCCGTCTCGTAAGTGAGACCCTGTACAAAGCATGCCTGCAAGCCACGAAGATGGGCGGATATCGACAGGCTGACGTAGTCGTTATCACTGAGCTGAGCCGACAACTCGTCTGGTTGAAACCCGAGGAAATCGGTGAGCACTGGCCAGCGCTCTTCCAGATTGCTGACCAGCATGTCGTGAATATCGATGAAAGTCGCGCGGCGACATTCTTCAAAATGCTCGGCGGGACGCCACGCCGCCTGGGCAGACTCCGGATAAAACTCGCGATAGCAATCGCTGCCCAATTCATCGAGCCGCGCGAACAGGCCCTCGTAACCTGTTTCATGACAGCCCGCTGCCTTGAGCCCGGCCTTGGCTGCTGCACGGTTCAATCCCTCGAGAAACTGCTTCTGCCGACGGGGCGTGTCGCTACTGACCAATGCATCGACACCCCGGTCCCAGCGGGCAATCTGCCCATAAAATTCGCCGGTCGCCAGGTACCCGTCATCCCACAGATCCAGCGGCCCGTCCCAGGTACGGCGGTGCCCGACCATCAACAGATTGAGCCGGTTCGACTCGCGACCGGCTTCAGAGATTGGCGCCAGATGGTTGAACGGCAGGACTTCCCGATTATCGACCATCAACACTTCGACTCGGGGGTCGTCGTAGAGAAACAGCGCACTACAACTGTGATGGATGTTTTCCAGGGCCGTAGCGGCCACCCCGTTCAAGCGCAGGGTCGCCACTCGCAGCTGAAACGTTGCCGGTGCCCGACTGGCGATACTCAGTTGCGCCGCGCGTAGCAGCGCCAGGGTGTAGCAACTGTCGCGGGACCCGGACTGGATCGTCAGCACCTTGTAATCGCCGATGCGCTCCAAACCTCCTGCGGACATCACCACGCGCTGAATCATCAATTGCAATGCCGTGCGTTCGGCGCGAGAGAAAAAACCCAGCAAGCGCTGCAGCATTTGCTGATAAACATAGTTCATTGCCTGATCATGGGTAGCGGTCATCATTTGTTTACCTGTGACTCATAAGTTCAATGCCACGCAAATAACGAGGTGTATTGCGCAATAGGCTGTTTGTCATGAATGGAGTGCCGGTGCCGTTATTCAAATGCTAGCACTTAAGCATTGCGTAATTATTTGAAATGATTGACCGCTGTGGGTAACCCAAGGAGATCAAGATCGGCGCGATGCCCCGCAGAGCGGGCGTCTTGCGCTTCCACGCGTTTTCCTAGGAAATTTCCGACAGCGTCCCACAGACACTTAGCACAAGAAATAAAGAAAGAAGTTGCCCATGAATGTAAGACAACTGAGCGACGCCGCATTATTTGTTGAGCATATATTGCCGACGCGCATTGAGGAGTTTCAGCCTGATACTCGGCCATGACTCTTTCCTTGAGATGAAATTAATCATTCAATTATCAGGGCTTATATAATGATTAGAAGATACAGATTGAGAGCAAAAACCAGTTCAGTTGCTGAACCGGCCCACCGACCGATCGACGGGACGTCTCATTTGGGAGTGACTACCAGCAGAAGAGCCCGTACTCACACGGACTCTTGCGGAGGAAGGGCTCAGGCAGGCTCGACCTGAAGGGCGACCCGTTCGCGACATGGGCATTCGTCCATATAGCGGTGTGCTTCGACAAACTCGGAAAACGGAAACACGCGGGTCTTGAGCGGCAGCAGCACACGGTCCGCGGTCAACTGGTTGATGTCGCGCAGGGCACGTTGCAGTGCGGCCTGATCCTGGATGATGCCCAGCTCCGGCTTACCGGTGAAATTACCGATGCAGTGCACGAAGAACTGAATGTTCTTCTGGAACGCCGCACAGGCCGGGAATGGCGTCTGGTTACCGCCTTGCAGGCCATAGAGCACCAGGCTGCCGCGAGGTGCGAGCACATCGCCAAGCAGCGACATCTGCGGCCCGCCAAGGCCATCGAACACCACATCGACGCCGCGGTTGTCGGTAATTTTGTTGATCCGCATGAGCAGATCTTCTTCCTCGGTAACAATGACCTTCTCGGCGCCGAGGGACAGCAGGTACTCACGCTCATCCGCGGTTTTAGTCGCGGCAATCACTCGCACACCGAGCGCTTTGCCCAGTTGCACAAACGACGGTCCGGCGCAGTGGCTGGCATCGGTCACCAGGGCAAATTGCCCCGGTTTGACTCGCGCCAGATCGGCGTAGGCAAAATAAGCGATCAATAGCGGCGTGTAGTGCACGCTGGCTTCGATCGGGCTGAGCACGTCCGGGTAGAGCGTCAGCGCCGAGCGCGGCAGAACGATCTGTTCGCCGTAAACCGGGTAGTCGTTGGGGCTTTCGGCCGGGAAGCTGGCGACCTTGTCACCGACGGCCAGGTCATCGACGCCTTCGCCGACCATCGTGACCACGCCGGCCATTTCATGGCCCAGGCCTGAAGGCAGACGCGCATGGGACGAGGCCAGGTTCTGGCGCCAGAGAATGTCGTACCAGCTGATGCCTATCGCTTCGACGCGCACCTGCACTTCGCCCGGCGCAGGCAGAGCGGCCGCATGCTCTTCGCATTTGAGCACCTCGGCTGGACCAAACTTGTGAAAACGAATCGTGCGGGACATCGCAAACCTCGTCAAAGTAACCTCTAATGCCCTGAACTCTATCTGGGCTTTCTACCCAAGACCATCAGTGGCTATTAATAGTCGACATGCCTGTCATTGATTCCGCAGCGACGGCGACACCATCCAATGCCGTAAAAACCGAAGCAGCCTTTCAGGAAAAACTGAATTACCCTGTGCAGAGTACCAGCCTTTGCCCGTAAGATTCATGCCGGCCATTGTTCCCATATGGCCGCTCACGTCAAGTTTGCTGAATCTGCCAGGACTCCAGATGAATCGTAATGACCTGCGTCGTGTCGACCTGAACCTGTTGATCGTTTTCGAAACACTGATGCACGAACGCAGCGTGACCCGCGCTGCGGAAAAATTGTTCCTCGGCCAGCCGGCCATCAGTGCGGCGCTCTCGCGCCTGCGCGGGCTGTTCGATGACCCGTTGTTCGTGCGCACCGGCCGCAGCATGGAGCCTTCCGCCCGAGCGGTGGAAATCTTCGCCCTGCTCTCACCGGCTCTGGATTCGATTTCCACCGCGGTCAGTCGTGCGGCGGAATTCGACCCGGCGACCAGCACCGCGGTATTCCGCATTGGCCTGTCGGATGATGTTGAGTTCGCGCTGCTGCCGATGCTGCTCAAACGGCTGCGCGCGGAATCGCCGGGAATCGTGCTGGTGGTGCGTCGGGCCAACTACATCCTGATGCCGAACCTGCTGGCCTCGGGCGAGATCTCCATCGGTGTCAGCTACACCGCCGACCTGCCGGCCAACGCCAAGCGCAAAGTGCTGCGCCGCAGCATGCCGAAATTGTTGCGCGCCGACACGGTGCCGGGGCCGTTGAGCCTGGATGATTTCTGCGCCCGCCCCCACGCTTTGGTTTCATTCGCGGGCGATCTGAGCGGCTTTATCGATGAAGAGCTGGAAAAGCTCGGGCGCAAACGGCATGTGGTGCTGGCGGTGCCGCAGTTCAATGGGTTGAGCACCCTGATCAGCGGGACTGATATTGTCGCGACAGTGCCTGATTACACAGCGGAAGCGTTAACCGCTGCGGGTGGTGTGCGAGCTGAAGATCCGCCATTGCCGGTGCGTAGTTTTGAGTTGCACATGGCCTGGCGTGGGTCGCAGGATAATGATCCGGGTGAGCGCTGGTTAAGGTCGCGGATTCAGATGTTTTTTGGGGATCCTGAAAGTCTTTAGGCGCCTGAAGGTCGGAGTCAATCTCCTGCAACGCTGGCTGGGAGGTAAGCCAGCGTTTGTGTGGTTAAGCGACGATCCAAAGATCCCACCCCTTGCACATGCATGAGGAAAAAGAGTGATTACACCTTCTCGATTTCTTTCAGGTGCGCATAGCTATCAACAAATCGCTTAAATTTGTGTTCACCACATGTGTACGCTTCATACTTCGCGGGTAAAGTCTCACTCACGCAGGTTGGCACAGGTTCAACAACCGCATCGAAATCCAAATCAATAAAGAACGGTATCGAATAACGCTCCAGGCCGCTGGTATTGATGACTCGATGCATTGTCGAGGTGTAGCGATCGTTGGTGAGGGTTTGAACCAAATCACCAATGTTGACGATAAAAGTGCCTTCAACGGGTGGGGCAGTAACCCACTCCCCTGCACGGTTTCTGACTTGCAAACCGCCCACTGCATCTTGGGATAGGACCGTCAAGAAACCATAGTCCGTATGTGCCCCAATGCCGATCTCCTCTTGGGAAATCCTTCCGATCTGGGGCGGGTAACGCAAAATCCGTTGGATAGTGATGGGCTTACGCTGAAGATTTTCAAAGTAATCTTGTGGTAAACCCAAGCTCAGCGCGATCCCGCCAATAAGCATTCGCGCGAGTGCCAATACAGAGGAATGGTAATCTTCGGCAACCTTCTCAAATTGCGGCAGTACAGATGGCATTTGATTAGGACCAAAGAATGGAGAGACCTCATCATAATGAGCTCCGCAATCAAAACACTCTTTGAAATCGCGGGTATTAGCAGGATCGACGTTTTCCGCGTACATCGGTATATAACCACGCAGCGTGAGCCCGGAATTCACGACATTAAGCTTGTTCTTCTCCTCATAAGGAAGCTTGAAAAAACTTTTGGTAAGCGCATACATCTCATCTATTAACTGCTGGTCAATACCATGGTTTTTTATATAAAAAAACCCCACCTTTTCGCATGCCTCACCTATTTGGCTTGCCACCTTCAGTGGATTTTCGCCGTTTATGAGCGACGATATATCTATGACTGGAATTTCAGTGAAAGCTGTCTGCTTGCTAGCCAAGCGAATATCAAATAACTCTGTCACCTATGCTCTCCTTTCCGAAATATCAATAAGGCAAAAAATTTGGAAAGCACGACTGTGCCCTCTTCAATCCCACTGAATCACACCTGAACCGTCACCTATAACGCCCACTTTCACGTCCGCCTCACGAGTGCGGTTTGCCGCTGCGCGCACGTTCATCACTGCGCGGGCACTGATCGCTCAATGCGATGGCAGCCAGGCGCGTACGAATCAAATCAGCCCGGGTTTTGACGGATGTTAATCCTGGATTTTTTGGCACGCAAGCAAAATGTACACCTGTGTCAGCATTCGTTGACACAGGTGTACATTTATCCTAATTTTAAGTCACCGAGCCTGATAAGACCCATGATGGAGGGCACCACGATGTCCAGCGATCCCCTGCTGCAACCCTATAAGATCAAGAACCTGACGCTCAGAAACCGGATCATGACCACCTCCCATGAGCCGGCCTATCCAGTCGACGGCATGCCCAAGGATTTGTACCGCGCCTATCACGTAGAGCGCGCAAAAGCAGGCGTCGCGCTGACCATGACCGCCGGCTCGGCGGCCGTGTCTCGAGACAGCCCGCCGGTGTTCAACAATGTGCTCGCCTACAAGGACGAAGTGGTCGGATGGTTGAAGGACCTGACCGATGAATGCCACGAACATGGCGCGGCAGTGATGATCCAGCTGACTCACTTGGGCCGTCGCACCCGCTGGGATAAGGCCGACTGGTTGCCGGTGGTGTCGCCATCACACCGTCGCGAGGCGTCGCACCGCTCCTTCCCGAAGAAAATGGAGGAATGGGACATCGAGCGGATCATCAAGGACTATGTAGACGCCGCGGAGCGCATGAAGGCGGCAGGTCTCGATGGTCTGGAGCTTCAGGCTTACGGGCATTTGATGGACCAGTTCTGGTCACCGTTGACCAATGACCTCGACGGCCCTTACGGCGGCTCGCTGGAAAACCGTATGCGCTTTACCTTCGACATCCTGCGCGGTATCCGCCAGCGGGTCGGCGAAGATTTTCTGCTCGGGGTTCGCTACACCGGTGACGAAGAACTGCCCGGGGGCTTCAATGCCAGCGAGGGCATGCAGATTTCCCACATGCTCAAGGACAGCGGGCTGGTCGATTTTCTGAACGTGGTACGCGGCCACATCGATACGGACGCCGGCTTGACCGATGTCATCCCGATTCAGGGTATGCGCAACTCACCCCACCTCGACTTCGCCGGCGAGATCCGTTCGGCAACAGGCTTCCCGACCTTCCACGCGGCGAAGATTCCCGACGTGGCCACCGCGCGCTACGCGATCGCCTCGGGCAAAGTGGACATGGTGGGCATGACCCGTGCGCACATGACCGATCCGCACATTGTGCGCAAAATCATCGAGAAGCGCGAAGAAGACATTCGCCCGTGCGTGGGCGCCAACTATTGCCTGGATCGCATCTACCAGGGCGGCGCGGCCTACTGCATTCACAATGCGGCGACCGGCCGCGAAACCACCATGCCCCATGACATCCCCAAAGCCGCCGTCAAGCGCAACGTGCTAGTGGTCGGTACCGGCCCTGCCGGGCTGGAAGCGGCGCGGGTCGCCGGTGAGCGCGGTCATGACGTAACGGTGCTTGAGGCGGCTGACCGACCTGGCGGGCAGATTCGTCTGACTGCGTTGAGCGAGCGTCGTCGCGAGATGATCAGCATCATTGATTGGCGCATGGCGCAATGCGAACGGTTGGGGGTGAAGTTTCACTTCAATACCTGGGCCGAAGCCGACACCGTGCAAGCCTTCGAGCCAGACGTGGTCATCGTTGCGACCGGCGGCCTGCCGGATACCGAGGTGCTCCGCGAGGGCAACGAACTGGTGGTTTCAACCTGGGACATCATTTCCGGTGACATCAAGCCCGGTCGCAACGTACTGATCTTCGACGATGCGGGGGATCATGCCGCCCTGCAGGCTGCCGAGGTCATCGCGCAAAGCGGCGCGACCGTGGAGATCGTCACCCCTGACCGCTCGTTTGCACCTGAAGTCATGGCCATGAACCTGGTGCCCTACATGCGCAGTCTGCAAGATCTGGACGTCACCTTCACCGTGACCTACCGCGTCGATACGGTGCAAAAGCGTGATGGCGGGCTCGTTGCAACCTTTGGCAGCGATTACGGACAGGTTCACAAGCAGCGCGTGGTCGATCAGGTGGTCATAAACCACGGCACCCTTCCCCTGGACGATTTGTACTTTGAGCTTCGGCCTCTTTCCACCAATGGCGGCGCGGTAGAACAACATGACCTGATCGCCGGCAACGCGCAGAACATCGTCACCCATCCCGAAGGACGCTTCCAGCTGTTCCGGATCGGCGATGCAGTGTCGGCCCGTAATACCCACGCGGCCATCTATGACGCGCTGCGTCTGGTGAAAGATCTCTGAACGAACCGTCATCCATTACTCGTCGGGAGCGCTGCCATGAATGGCCAGCTCCCAACACCACCACAACCCAATGAAGGCCCTTCAGCGGGCCTTCATTGCTTATCTCTTCGGCTACATGCCTTTGCGGGCAATTTCAGCGCCTGCCTGCACGGCTCGCCCCACAATCGACTCGATGTTTTGATCGGCCATCGACTGCAGCGCTGCTGCCGTCACGCCACGGTAAGCCATCAACGACTCAATCACTTGCCGCGGATCGCGGTTGGCAAGCATCTGGCCGCCCCCCACCACTACGCCTTGTGCAGCTCGCTGCGCGATGGCAAGGGGAATTCCCGCAGCCACCGCCTGATTAGTCAGTGCCATTTGCAACATTGCCGGGAAGGCCGGCCCAGTCCCGGACAACGCACTGAGGTAATCAATGCAGTCTTCATCCGGCACTTCGTCCGCCGAACCTACGCATTCGAACAGACGCTGCATCCACTTGCGGTCGTGATCACCCAGATTCCCGGCACTGTACCAGGGCGTGAATGATTGCCTGATTTCCACGGCCGCATTCGGCATGGCCCGCACGACCACATCCGCGCCGGTGGCTGCGCTGATGGCTACCGCCGGAACGCCGGCCATCAAGGAAATCACCAGCTTGCCGCGGGCATCGATTTTGAGTTCGCGAAACTGCTCCGGCCGGATGGACAGCACGACCCTGTCGCTGAGCTCAACCAACTGCTGGTTGTCGGCCAACAGCCTAACGTCTGGCCCGAAAGTACTGACGCCGGAGCGGTTCGAGATCAATAAACGGTCAGGCCCGATGAACCTGCTATCGAGCAGCGCCTCGGCGATTGCCCGCCCCAGCCAACCGGTGCCGCCGATGATGCCCAGGGTTTTATTCATCGGCAGTGGACTCCTCGAATGTTTCAACCAAGGGAACGAAAACACCGGGCTCTTTTTCTGCGTAGCCGAACTTTCCATAAAAGCGGTCCAGCTCGCGCCGCTTCGGTGCTTTGCCGGTAAACACGCTCACGTACTGAGGAATCCGTCGAAATCGAACGACGATATCTTCATTGGTTTTCATGGAGATGTAGCCGATCTGTGTGAGGTAGATCGTCCTGGCTCGAACGTCGGCAGCCTCACCGTCGTAGCCGAACCGTCGGAACATGGTGGCCAAGGCATTCATCCGCGCCTCATCGGCCAAAGCGATTTCAGCGGTGACTTCGTCCGATTGCAACGCCCAACTGCGCACGGCAAATTCGAATTGCGAGTCGAACACTTCAGGGTTCAGCCAGCACTCGAAAACGTTGAGAATCGCTTCGGAAATACTTTCAGCGTAACTCTCACATTGACTGATCATCCCGCCGGTGTTCTTGTCCTTCCAGCGGGCCAGGAGCGCCGCGAGTAGCTGTTCCCGATCTTCATAGAACCAATAGAAGCTGGTACGGGACAAATTCAAGCGTTTGGCCAGCGGCATCACCCGCACAGCATCCACACCCGACTCTTTAAGAGCATCGTAGGCGGCGTCCAGCCAACCATCGACGGAGCCTCGCCAGCCTGCGTCCTGCGCTTTTGTTTTCGCCCTTCCTGTCTGTGACATTCGGGATGACCTTTCTTTGAAAATTCCTCGTCACTGTACACCCCAAGATCTGTGGCGTACACGGAATGTACATAGGCGTACATTTCCGAGACGTACGTCTTCTAAAATAAAGTGATCACACCGTTAATGGATACGAATCAATTCACTGGTGGAAAGGCGCGGATTTCACACAAAGAAAGCGACGCCCGAAAAACTTCATGCGCCGCGCGGCTGGAGATCAACTCAGCGATATACCGTTACGGGTTCACCGACGACGTCCCGATTGATCGTGATGCCCAATCCTGGGGTCTGCGGGGCACGGATACGGCCATCCACCACGGGAATGTCGACGTGTGCCGTGATCGGTGGATACATATCGCGCGTATCAAGCACGCAGCGCAGATTTCGGTGCGGGATAGATTGCCCGAGGTGAGTCAGTGCGGCGAACGCTACCTGTGAGCCAGCGGTCTCCTGGACACTCATCGTCAAGCCGGAGGTCATGCACATGTCGCGCAGACGTCGGGCTCTGGTCAGGCCGCCATGTTTGGAAACTTTCAGACCAATACCGTCTGCAGCCTTCTCGCTGATCAGTTGCATCACCGAAGCTTCATCCGTCGCCAGCTCGTCCATGATCAGCGGCACATTGGTTCGCTGGCGCAGGGACATGTGCTCAGCCCAGGTGGCGCATGGCGCCTCAAGCACGAAGTCCAGCCCGGATGGCAGCAGTTTCAGCATGCGCAATGCATGTTCTACCGTCAGGCCACCGTTGCAATCAACGATGAAGTATTCCTCGGGGCGGGCATCTGCAAGTGATGCCTCAATGCGCGCGGCATCCAGCGCGGGCCCACCCTCCTCCGGTGTCGCGCCGACCTTCACCGAATGCCCCAGGTACCCTTGCTTTCGAGTCTGAGCAATTCGACGACGCATGTCTTCAGGATCGCCGGCATAGGTCGAGTCGATAATCGGCATGGAAAGTCCTGTACTGCCCCCCAGCAGTTCACACACCGGCATCCCGACCGCTTTGCCCAGGATGTCCCAGCAAGCCACATCAATCGCAGCTTTCGCATGAAGGTGGCCCATCAAGGTGCTGTCCATGAGATCGTTGATACGGTCAACCTGACGGGGATCCCGGCCGATGAGCAGGTCCGCCATTTCGGCGATACCCGCTCTCACACCCAGGGCGTGCGCTGCAATATAGTTCGGGCCAAAAGGCGTCGACTCGCCCCAGCCTTCAAGACCAGTGTCTGTACAAATACGCACTATCGTGGAGTCAAAACTTGTGTAAGTACGGCCGCCTGACAGCTTATAAACGCCGCCAGCGTATGGCAGATCTACTTGATAAACTTCAATTTCAATGATCTTCACAAACACTCTCCTGTGGTGGCACTAATACCAGTTTTCCCGCATAACATTTTTCTATGAAGTCATTCTGTGCCTTGGCAATGTCGGACAGTGGATAACTGTTGCTGACAAAGGGACGGATGCGACCGTGTTCAATATGACCGACCAACTCATCGAAAACTGCATCCTCCTGGAAAGTGCAGCCATGAAATGTGAGGTCTTTCAAGTAAAGCGTTCGCAGATCCAGCTCGACGATTGGGCCAGCGATAGCACCCGAAACAGCGTAACGACCACCTCGCTTGAGCACTTGCAAGAGTGCGGGCCAGTCTTTGCCACCCACCAGATCCAGCACCACGGAGACGCTATTTTCACCAAGCGCCTCAACTAAATTTGCGTCTCGATGAACAACACGATCGGCGCCCAGAGTCAGAATTTGATCCGCCTTGCTTGCACTGGTAATTGCAATCACCTCGGCGCCACGGTATTTTGCCAACTGGACCGCCGCCGATCCCACACCGCCACTTGCACCGGTGATCAGTACTTTGTCAGCGCCATTGACGGCTACACGCTGGAGTAAAAGTTCGGCGGTTGAATAGGCACATGGAATAGAAGCTAACTCGATATCGCTCCAATCACTGTTCACCGGCCATGTGTCCGCTGCCGGCGCAACTGTAAATTGCGCAAAAGCCCCATTGCAGTCTGAACCGTAAGTCCAGCACTCGAACGGCCGATTCTCAACCGGTGCTCGCAGCATGTTGCGTACCAGTACTCGCTGACCGATTCGAGAATCGTCCACCCCTTGGCCAACCGCAACAATGCGCCCGCAGCAATCTGCGCCCTGGATCAGCGGAAACTTGAGCGGCACACCAGACCAGGATGCGTCCTCAGTGTCGATCTGAGCGAACCCAGAAGCGCCACCCGAATTTGTATCGCCGGTTATTTGTTTGGAGTACCAACCAATACGCGTGTTGATGTCGGTGTTGTTGACTCCAGCAGCGCCAACTTTTATCAAGACTTCGCCGACACCAGGGCGAGGCACTGGCACATCGGTTCGATACTCCAGTTGCTCCGTACCCCCATGCCCCTTCAGAAGCACAGCGTGCATGGTCTTGGGTAATGTAAACGTCATTCGGCTCTCCTAGTCGTTTGAGTTATGCAACCTGTCTTCGATTTTTATTTGTCGGCGGATTGCCAAGAGGATGTTTGCTGCGCGTGCAAACAAAAAGACTGTACTGGCGGTTATTTATTTTTATTCATAGGCGCTCAAACTCTGTGTATTCAACGGCCTAGGTATTGCCAGCAAAACAATGAGGCTTGTAAATTGCAGATTTGTAGCTTTCTACTTAAAGAAAACCTTAGCAGCTGATACCCCCTGTCCATAATGATATTTTAGACACATAAACGATGACCTCCCGTTATGAACACCTCACGTTCCGTGGGATTGCTCGTCATGACACATCGATGCTCAGGCAGGGATTGTGTTAGCGGCTAAACTACATTCCGCCCCGTGCCAACCGGCTCGGCATACCGGTTTGAGCGCAGTTCTAAACTATCGAGTCAGAAATTCTTGGATAACGTCAGGTTATCTTTGGCCCTGTAAAAAAGTTGCTGGACGCTGCGCTCCATTGAAATTAAATAATGGATCCGCCAAAAACTTACCAGGCAGGTTGCCCGATGAAATTCAATAATAAAGTGGTGGTCATTACCGGCGCTGCCGGCGGTGTCGGACAGGCGTTAGCACTATTGTTCGCCCGAGAAGGCGCAAAGCTTGTTTTGTCTGATCTTGATGAAGCCGGTTGCAAATCAATTTCCGCCAAAGTCCGTGACTTAGGCGCCGAAGTGCACTACGTGGCAGGCGATTTACGCCGTAAAGAATATTGCGAAGCGATTGTCCAAACTGCCGTCGATGTTTTTTCGGGGATCGACATCGTATTGAACAATGCGGGCATCATTCCCCGCGGCACGATTGAGGAAACCACTGACGACATGTGGTTCGACGCCATGGGCGTAAACCTGAATGCAGTGTTCTTCATCTGCCGTGCCGCGATACCGCACATGAAAAATCGCCCGGGTGCCGCAATCGTCAACACATCATCTGTCTGGGGCATTTATCCAGGCCCCGCTCATGTTGCGTATTGCACAAGCAAAGGAGCTGTCGCGGCTTTAACCAAAAATCTGGGTCGTGATTGCGCCCCCTTGGGCATCCGCGTCAATGCCGTATGCCCGCACGAAATCAATACCCCGATGATACGCAGCGGCTTTGAACGTCGCGGCTTGGATCCGGACAAAGCCGTGCAAGAACTGAACAAGAGCGTGCCATTAGGCCGTATCGCCGAGCCTGAAGACATTGCGGATGTCATTGCATTTCTGGCGTCCGACGAGGCCAGGTACATCGCCGGCGAAACGGTAGAAGTTACAGGCGCCAAGCCGGTGTCCGGCTAAGGAGAGGTAGCGATGCTCAAAGGTAAAAATGTAGTGGTGACCGGGGGCGGCAGAGGGATTGGCCGAGGCATCACCGAACAATTGCTTGAGGCGGGAGCTTGCGTGTTGATCGCTCAGCGCCAGGCACTGGACGCCGACTTGCAAAATCACCCTCAAGTCTATTTCGTCGAGGCTGATCTCGCCTCGATGGAGTCACCTAATTTGATTGCACAGTTCGCCCAGGAGCAGCTTGGCGGTATCGATGTATTGGTTAACAACGCCGGGTTCATGTTCGAGAAATCCATTGATGATATGACCGAACAAGACTGGGATCGCATGATGGCAGTCAATCTGCGGGCGCCAGCGTTCTTGTGCAAGGCGTTGGTGCCTCAGATGCGTCAGCGAGGCGGTGGCAGCATCATCAACATCGGGTCGATCGAAGGGATAGGCGCCAACCCTGAACATGCCGCGTACTGCGCTTCCAAGGCGGGAATCCATGGGTTGACCCGAGCCTTGGCAATCGATCTCGGCCGAGACAGCATCCGCTGCAATGCCATTGCTCCTGGGTGGATCAATTCCGAGCTGAGTGATGCATACCTCTCCGCTCAAGCTGATCCGCGTGCGGCGCGCCAGGCACTCCTGCGCCTTCACCCGGTCGGGCGTACCGGATTGCCGGCGGATGTTGGCGGGACAGTCGTTTTCCTGGCCTCCGAATCATCGGCCTTCATCACCGGGCAGGTGCTGGTGGTGGATGGGGGGCGCACGGCGAAACTGCCACTGCCGTTTTGATCGAAGCAGCCTTACCTGCGACGGAGGGAGTCAGTCACCTACCTCCGTTGCAAGTCGCGCGAAGCCGGACTCAGACCCGCTGCAAAATTTTGCAGCGGGCACGCATTGATTACTTGGGTGCTTTGTTCTCTGTCAGGCAATTGCCACCATCGATCACCAGCAACTCGCCGGTAATGTAACTGGACTCAGGTGAGGCCAGGAATGTAACGGCAGCCGCCACTTCTTCCGGGCGACAAGCCCTGCCAACCGGTACATACTTCGCTTCATTCTCTTCCTCTGGAGTGCTTGACCCTGTGGCGATCCAGCCCGGCGCGACCGGATTCACAGTGATTCCATAGCAAGGCTGCAGGGGTAGAAGCGGTTGCATATTTCAGTGCTTGAATGAAGAGAATCTGAAGGAAAAGCCGACAACTTAAACTTGTTAACCTTCTCGCCCGGCCCAAAACTCATGCCAACGAATGACCGAACTGACACCCAGCTTCGTTATTATCTTGGGGGGTAGCCTGCTGGGTCCTGGCGCGTGACTGAAACTATCCAGAAAATCAGAACGTACACCCGAAGCCAATTCCGCCGCCATGACACCTGCCAGGGTGCTCTTGACCGTTCCCAACCCATTTTCGCAGCAAGCCGAATACAGGTTTTCTTCGATCTCGCCAAATGCAGCGGCGCTGTTGCGGCTCAAACACAGGCGGCCGGCCCAGCTGAACTCCAACGCAGTGGATTTCAATTCGGGAAAGCGTGCATCCAAGGAATGTCGCTGTTCTTTGGCCACCGCAGCTACCCGCTCTGGAGTGACCTGGATACTCGGGTCATAGGTAAACTTTGTCCGAATGACAATACGCGAGAGACCGTCTGAAGAGATCTTGCGAACGGTCGCGCCCATTGGATCCGCCGGCAACAACGCCCACTTGGCTTTGCCCGGCACCTCTTTCCTGAATGCATCATCACTGTACGCCGCTGTCATGGAAGCGTAAGTGAAGACGTGCAACAGGCGTCCTTGATAATGGCCAAAGTCTTCAATGTGCCCGTTAACCCCCAGAATGACCTTGGGGGCGTGCACCGTCCCGTTATGAGATCGAGCGCTCCAACCACTTCCCTGCTGGGTCAATTCAATAATCGGAGAGCGTTCGAACAGCGTGATTTTCCCTTCGAGCCCTGCTGCCAGGTCCCTAATGTATTGCGCGGGTTGAATCATCACTGCGCCGGGAGTGTAGATCCCACCGTGGTAATAGGTGGACCCGGTGATTTCGCGCATTTGCGCGGCATCAAACATCTCGAACTTCTCGCCAATTCGTTCAAGAGATTGAGCGTAATTGACGTTCAACTTCAATCCCCGCTCAGTGGCGGCCGCGTTGATCTTCCCGGAAGGGTCGAACGTTTCGGCAGACATGCCGTACTCCCGCGCGGCTTCAGCGGCAAAAGCAATCGCAAAACGATTTTGCGTGATTTCCAGCGCCGTTGCAGACTCACTCGCCACGGAATACTCCCCGGACGACAAACTGTGCGGCACATCGATCATGAAGCCAGAGTTTCTGCCCGCTGGCCCCTTGGCGACTTCATGAGCATCGACCACAACAATGCTGTCGCCAGGGTGTAACTGTGAAAGTCTGCGAGCGGCGGAAAGGCCGGCAAAACCGGCACCGATAATCAGCCAGTCCGCCGTCACGTTTCCATCAAGCATGCGGACAGGCGCAGTGCGTGCGGAAATCGCCTCCCAACCTGAAACCCCGGTGTCTACCGGCAGGCGCTTGATGGTATGGGTGCTCATTTTTCGGTCTCTTCATCCGACCGATCAGACACATCGATCCAGATGGTTTTGATTTCGGTGTATTGGTCATGGGCAAAGATGGATTTGTCCCGACCGCCGAACCCTGATTCCTTGTAGCCGCCGAAAGGCGTCGACGCATCACCCTCACCAAAGCAGTTCACGGTGACGATGCCGGCGCGGATTTCTCGCGACAACTTGATTGCCCGCCGCAGGCTGCCGGTGTAAACAGAGGCCGCCAGGCCATATACCGTGTCATTGGCCAGCGCAATGGCTTCGGAGATCGTGTTGAAGGAGGTGACCGAGAGAATCGGGCCGAAGATCTCTTCCTGGAACAGCCGGTTGTCTCGACCAACACCGTCAATCACCGTTGGCTCTACAAAGGCACCGTCTTTGGTCGCGCCACCGTAAACCACTTCAAGCTTTCCAGCGGCGGCGTGCTCAAGGTACGACTTCACTTTGGCAAAATGCTCAGGGCTGACCAGCGACCCTACGCGGTTTTCCGGATCGAGTGGGTCGCCCATTTTCCATTCGCGGATGTACGCGCCCATGCGCTCTAGCAGCTCGTCTTTAACAGACGCATGGACGATCAGACGTGACGTCGCGGAGCAGTTTTCGCCCATGTTCCAGAACGCGCCATTGACGACATGCTGAGCGACGAGATCCAGGTCTTGGGCATCATCCATCACCACGGCCGGATTTTTTCCTCCGCACTCAAGCACGATGCGTTTCAGGTTCGAATCGGCGGCGTAATGCAGGAAACGGCGACCGGTCGCGGTGGAGCCGGTGAAGCTCACCATGTCGACATCGTTGTGCAAGCCAATCGGCTCACCGACCTCTTTACCCGTACCGGTCACAATGTTCAGTACACCAGCGGGTATACCGGCTTCAAACGCCAGTTGAGCGACACGCAACGTGGTCAGCGAAGTTTGTTCAGCTGGTTTGACGATGACTGAACAGCCCGCAGCGAGCGCCGGGCCGATTTTCCAGGCCAGCATCAGCAGCGGGAAGTTCCAGGGCAATACGCAGCCCACCACGCCGATCGGCTCCCGAACTACCATGGTCAGCGCGTCGCTGCCCACCGGGGCGGTGTTGTCATAAATCTTGTCGATCAGTTCTGCGTGCCAGCGGATCGTGTGGATGGTGTCGGGGATGTCGACCAACTGACATTCGCTGACCGGTTTGCCGCTATCGAGACTTTCGAGGACGGCCAGTTCGTGTTGATGGCTTTCAAGCAGGTTTGCAAACTTCAACAGAACCGCTTTGCGCTCCCGAGGAGAAACAGATCTCCAGCGTCCATCCTCAAAGGCCTCCTTGGCATTGCTCACCGCGAAGTCGACATCCTCGGACGAACAAGCGGCGACGTCGGTCAAAAAGTCACCGGTCGCCGGATTGTTCGTGGCGAAGGTTTTGCCCGAGATCGCGGGTTTAAACGCGCCATTGATGAACGCCTTGGAAGGCAACGAAATATCTTTGGCCAGAGCGGCATACTCGGCCTTGCTCAGAAGATCACCCATGGCTGGCTCCCGAAGAAATGTTGGCTACGTTACGTTTGAGTTCAGTAATGACCGACGCGAAACTCAGCTTTTCGTCCGCTTCAAGTGGCTGCAATGGCAGGCGCACGTTACCGACTTTCAATCCGGCAACTTCGCAACCGTACTTGATCGACTGCACGAACTTCCCACCGTCCAGGGCATTCATCAGCGGCATCATTGCCGACATGATTTGACGGCCTTTGTCGAAGTTCTTTTCGATCACGCAGGCTTCATAAAGCGCAACGTGTTCCTTGGGCAGGAAGTTGGAACCTGCGCACACCCAACTGCGGGCGCCCCAGGCAAAAAACTCGAGGGCCTGGTCGTCCCATCCGCAGGACAAGGCGATGTTGGGGAACTGCCGGGCCAGCCTATGCACCTGGCCCATGTCGCCAGAACTTTCCTTGATGGCGACGACGTTTTTCGATTGACTGACACGCGTGAAATATTCTTCATCCATCGAAACGCACATGCGCCCCGGATAGTTGTAAAGCATGATCGGCAAGTCCGCTGCGCGATCGATAGTGAGCGCGTGAATCGCGTTTTCCTGTGAGGTTGGCAGCGCGTAAGGTGGGGACGTGACGAGAATGGCGTCCGCTTTGATCGATTTGGCATCCTTGGCGTACTGAACCGCATCTTCGGTGCGAATCGCCCCGGTACTGACGATCAGTTGCACCCGAGTGCCGATCACATCTTTGGCGTAGGCCGCCAACTCGGTGCGTTCTTCCGAAGTCTGCGCATAATACTCGCCGGTCGAGCCGCCGATAATAATGCCGTGCACCTTCGCCTCAATCAGCGACTCCAAAACTTCCGAGTACACATTCCAGTCAATCTCCCCATCAGAGTTATAAGGCGTAACTGCTGGCGTATAAATACCTTCAAATTTCAAGATAGTTGCTCCGAATGCGAGGTAGGTGGAAGGTCAACGAGCGCGTCAGCTTTGATGCCTTGAGGCGCGATAAAAATCTCCATGTTTTCACGGGACAGTTCCCAATGCTCAAAACACGAGATCGCCAGAGGTTGTTTTACTGACTAAGTACCGTTAGCTGTTGAATCCAGACTGGCATGGGGCAATAAAGTGGTCAATAGCGTGTCTTCCCCGTGCAGACATCTTTAAAGCGATATAGCGCACAGAGTCGAAAAATATTTATCCTTTAAATTCAATTGGTTGCGAATAGGATATTAAAGCCACGCTATCGATCGATAACATTTGTTTATGCATTGATAAGCGTAAAAGTTTCTTGTTGGGGTGTGATTGCAGACGTAGTCTTTACAACAGCGATATTTTCGGCGAAATGGCGTTACTCAATATCGAGATTTATGCAAATAATGGTCTTTTGTCGTCCCTTTGGTATTTTGGAGTGTGTTGACCGTGAGCACTAAATCGGCAGTTTCAAATCTTATTGCGCAGCGCAAGCCTGACCACGCGCTGCCAGGTGCCCTTTATAGCGATCCAGACGTTTACAGGCAGGATCTGGAACAGATCTGGCACAAAAGCTGGATCTTCGCAGGGCACACATTTGAGCTGGAGAAGTCGGGTCAGTACTTGTCGCTGCAAATCGGCGATTATCCTGTCGCTATCGTGCGTGGCGCAGACAAACAGATTCGGGCCTTCCACAACTCCTGCCGTCATCGCGGTTCCAAGGTGTGCCCGGAAGCCAGCGGCAAGGTCGCCAAGCTGGTGTGCCCTTACCACAAATGGACATTCGAGCTGGATGGCCGCCTGCTGTTCGCCGGGAACATGGGGGACGATTTCGACAAGTCTCAGCATGGGTTGAAGTCCGTGCATTGTGAGGTCGTCGAAACGTACATCTATGTATGCGTAGCTGATGTCGCCCCAGACTTTTCGTCGTTCAGAAAATCCGTCACCCCTTTCGTTGCGCCTCATAACCTGGACGACTGCAAAGTCGCCTTTGAGTCGAACATCATCGAGAAAGGCAATTGGAAACTGGTTTTCGAGAACAACCGTGAGTGCTACCACTGCGATTGTACCCATCCGGAATTGATGCACTCGTTCGTGGACAACCCATCAGTGGGCGGCGCCGGCGGCGATGAAGATCTCGAACTCAAAGAGCACTGGGATCGCTGCGAGGCGGCAGGTCTGCCTAGCCGATTGGTCATGGATGATGAAGGTCGTTTCCGAATGACGCGCATCCCCCTGTTTTCCGGTGCCGTCAGCTACACAATGGATGGCAAGCCTGCGGTCGCCGGCCGGCTGGACACCACCGGTGAAGCCAACATCGGTGCGCTGCTTTATTTCAACTACCCATCCACCTGGAACCACTTTCTGGGCGATCACGCGCTGAGCTTCCGCGTTCTGCCCATGGGTCCGGGCGAGACGTTGGTCACTACCAAATGGATCGTCAAGAAGGACGCGCAGGAAGGTGTCGACTACGACATCGATCGCCTGACCAAGGTTTGGCTTGCAACCAATGACCAGGATCGCACCTTGGTTGAAGGCGCACAGGTCGGCGTCAGCTCTCCTGCTTACGAGCCGGGTCCATTGTCGGTGGCCAGCGAAATTGGTGTGTGCCAGTTCGATCATTGGTACTGCAAAACGATGCTTGAGCAGCTCAATGACACGATCCCGTTAAGATCTGTCGGCTAAGTGCGAAACTGCCGGTGGTGAGAACCACGAATGATCACCACCGGCATACCCAAACTTCCCCTCCTCGCCCCCGAGTCACTGCTCAGGCAGTACTCCTATCTTCTAAACAGCTCAGGAAAACTGGGCGAGAATCCAGTCGCGTAACCGGCAACAGGCGTCGTCATTGATCCGGTCTTCTCGAAATGTCAGATAGTGCTGACTTTCATGAAGAACTACTTCTTCTTCAATCGGACGAATCAGCGTGCCGTTTTCGATCAGGTTTGCAACCAGGTGATTCCATCCGAGAGCTACGCCCTGATGGGTCAACACCATGCTAATTACCAGGTTGTAGTCGTTCGCGTTGAAAACGTGAGGGCTGTCGTGGGGGCGTTTCTCGATATCAACATCGTGATAAGCCAGCCAAACGCCCCAGTCAACGTGCTCCGCTACCTGGGATCTGCCATAGGGGCTGAGGTTTAGCAAAACCCCGTCGCGTAATCCTTCCAGGCTGGACAGCTCAGGGTGCTCCTCTTTGTAACGAGGTGTGCACACCGGGTAGATGACGTCATGAAACAACGGATAACTGCGGTAGCCATCCTGAACCCTGGCCATTTTGGTGATGAAGATGTCTGGAGTAACACCCGGCTCCATCGACAAAAAGTTCTGAGTGGTTACCAGATTGAGGTCGATGTCTGCGTTCTTGGTAAAAAAACCCGGTAGCTTTGCTGCGAGCCAGAGGGCTGAAAACGCGGGAGAACAGCAAAGTGTCAACGTGCGCTTGCCTGCATTGTTGGTGCGAATGCGCTCCGCCGCTTGGGAAATGTTGACGAAAGATATCTGTGCAGCATCAAAAAAGATGGATCCGGCCTCCGTCAACTCGACGGCTCGCCCCACCCTCTTGAAGAGATCCACCCCAAGGTACGCCTCAAGCTCCCGAATCTGACGGCTAATCGCCGCTTGAGTAACGCACAGCGCTTCAGCCGCACGCGTAAAACTCTGATATTTGGCGGCGGCTACGAATGACTTCACTGCTTTCAGAGACGGCATTTTCAGCAGCGTCATGTCTGGATCGATGTGCTTAACCATAACCTAGAGTATTGAATATCCGGTTCGGGGCCCTTTGGAGAGCCGTTTGGGACGAGATCGGTTCAAGAGGGTTCCACCTAGAGCCTATGTTGGAGCGTAGCTGAAACAGAGGGTCTAAGACAGGGCCAGCGGCAGTCGCCTTCGCAACCAGCACTGTCACAGTCGTAAATTGATACGACTAATTGATCGATAACATGACGTTATTGATTGGCCGGAAGAAATGTTGTTAGACGCTGACTCTATAAGGTAATAACTTGGGTCTCAAGGAACTGATTAATTCGGCACCGATAAAACAAGAATAATAAACATCACATAATAAAAGAGGATGGTCACAATGACTAACTCCCAACCTTTCTCCCAGCTTGACTGCCCCCATAAGCACCGTCTTAACTGATTAAGATAGGTATATCTAAACTCTTGATCTTACGTCGTATTTACAGCAGGAGGGGTTATGAGTCTTGGTGACGAAATACTCTCGGTAAAAAACATTTACAAAGTCTTTGGTACTCAGCCAAAGCTCGCGATGGAGATGCTGGCTCGCGGTGCTGATAAAAGTGAAATTTTCAGCAAAACCGGTCAAGTCGTTGGCGTTTTTGATGCCAGTTTCTCCGTAAAACGTGGAGAGATTTTCGTCATCATGGGGCTTTCCGGTTCCGGAAAGTCGACGATGGTGCGGTTGTTCAATCGACTGATCGAGCCAACCTCCGGAACGATCCATCTTAACGGACAAGAAATCACTGGTCTGTCGGACGCCGACCTTCTCAGCGTTCGTCGCAAAGACATGAGCATGGTGTTTCAGTCGTTTGCCCTGATGCCCCACATGAGTGTTATCGACAACGTTGCCTTCGGCCTGGAAATCTCGGGTGTCGAGGAAAATGAACGGCATAAACGTGCACTCGAGGCACTTAAACAGGTGGGGCTCGATGGCCACGCCTACAGCTATCCGCACCAACTGTCCGGCGGTATGCAACAGCGGGTAGGCCTGGCCCGAGCGCTGGCCAACGACCCCGCCATCCTGTTGATGGACGAGGCCTTCTCGGCACTCGACCCGTTGATTCGCCACGAAATGCAGGGCGAACTGATCCGCCTGCAGGCAGAACAGCATCGCACCATCATCTTCATCTCCCATGACATTGACGAGGCGATTCGCATTGGCCATCGCATTGCGATCATGGAGGGTGGCCGGGTAGTTCAGATCGGTACCCCGCAAGAGTTGCTTTGCAACCCCGCGAACGATTACGTCAGAGCTTTCTTCAAAGGCTTTGATGCCTCGAAGATCCTCAAGGCGGGTGATGTTGCGAAAATTTGCGCAGAGCATCCGTACGCCATGGATCAATCCACTCCTACGCTGCGCGACGATGTACTCCTGCAGGACGTCTTTCACATCGTTGCGGATGCAGTTAATCCCGTTGCCGTGCTGGATCGCCAGGGTGTGTTCAAAGGCACGATCTCCAAGAGCCTACTGCTTCAGACAATGAGCCGACACTAAATAGTCTCTATTTGCTGGCTTGCCAGGCTCGGACATTCAGGTGATGACATGAACGAATTCAGTTTTCTAGACCCGTTTCAATCCATCAACATCCCTTTGGGCCAATGGGTAGAAGTTGCCCTTAATTATCTGGTTCAGAATTTCCGCGAGGTATTCCGCTCGATAAGATGGCCAATCGACCAAGTACTTAATGGTATTCAGTACGGACTACTGGCCATTCCTCCGTCAATATTCATTATTATCGCCACGCTCTTTGGCTGGCAGGTAGGCGGAAAAAGAATTGGTATTCTTTGCTTTGTTACTCTTACGCTATTAGGCGTAATCGGCGTATGGAATGACGCCATGATCACCCTCGCGCTGGTGCTCACTTCACTGTTTTTCTGTGCAGTTATTGGCATACCGCTGGGTGTCCTGTGTGCCCGGAGTGACCGGCTGGAGATGCTTCTGCGGCCGGTGCTCGATGCAATGCAAACACTGCCTGCATTTGTTTATCTGGTACCCGTGGTGATGCTGTTTGGTATCGGCAACGTGCCGGGAGTACTGGTCACGATCATCTTTTCGGTAGCACCACTGGTCAGGCTCACCAATCTGGGAATTCGCCAGGTACCGGAAGACAAGGTTGAGGCGGCCCGGGCTTTCGGATGCACCCCACGCCAGATGCTCAGGCGGGTTCAACTTCCTTTAGCTGCACCGACGATCATGGCGGGCCTGAATCAGGCATTGATGTTGTCACTTTCCATGGTGGTGATCGCATCAATGATTTCGGTTGGCGGGTTGGGGATGATGGTACTTCGCGGGATTGGTCGCCTTGATATGGGCTTGGCAACCGTCGGTGGATTGGGGCTGGTATTGCTGGCGATTTTCCTCGACCGACTGACCCAGGCGATGGGCGAACGCAGTAACAGGGCAACCAAAGGTGAGCACTGGTACCAGACAGGCCCGGCGGGTGTCATTTATCGCCTGAAGAGAAAAAACACTGTTACAAAAATAGAAGTTAGTCCCAAAGAAAGTTAATCCGCTTAGCGGCGCGTTGTGAACAAAAAGAAATGCCAACTTAGTAACCCACCCAAGGTAAACGATAATGAACTTCACAACCTTCGGAATAAAACAGAAATTCATTCATTCTGTGGCGCTTTTAGTTTTAGCGGTAGCACCTGTGTTCGCATCGGCCGCAACGGCGCAGGAGCCCGGAAAAGGGGTATCAATCACCCCGATCTTTCCGTCAATCGCCGAGGAGCGGTTTCGCGGAGAGATTGCAATGGCGGGTCTCAAGGAGTTGGGCTACGACGTTGAAACACCAAAGGAAACCGAGTACTCCACGATGATGGTTGCGATTGCCAATGGTGACGCGGATTTCTCAGTGCATTTGTGGGAGGAACTGCACAAATCTTTCTACGCGAAGGCCGGCGGCGATGAGACGATGGTGAAAACCGGCGCTATCATGCCGGGCGTGTTGCAGGGCTACATGATTGACAAAAAAACAGCCGATGAACACCACATCACCTCGCTCGCAGATTTGCAGAAGCCGGAAATTGCCAAACTGTTCGATGCCAATGGTGACGGTAAAGCTGACCTCACGGGTTGCAACCCGGGTTGGGGCTGTGAGCTCGTCATTGCGCACCACATGAAAGCCTATGACCTGATGAAGACCGTTTCCAATAATCAGGGCTCCTATTTTGCCTTGATGGCGGACACCATCGCTCGTTATAAACAAGGTAAGCCAATTCTCTATTACACCTGGGTACCTCAGTGGATCTCCGGTGTTTTGGTCGAAGGTAAAGATGTTGTTTGGTTAACCGTGCCACGTACGGATCTTCCAGGTGGTAAAAACGATACCAACACTACCTTCAATGGTAAAAACCTTGGTTTCGCGGTAGACAGTGTCAAAGCGGTAATCAATAAAGAGTTCGCCGAGAAAAATCCGGCTGCCGTGAAGTTCCTGTCTGAAATGCAGATCACTACCGACGATGAAAGCGAGCAAAATCTGAAAATGCACAATGGTGAAAAAAGTGCAGCTGACATTACTCGTCACGCCAAAGAATGGATCGCGGCCCATCGCGCGAAATACGACAGCTGGTTGGCAGACGCACGAGCCGCGGCTAATACAGCCACCGCAAAAAAATAGTCCCTTCATTTAAATCTGCATGAAAGGTTGCCCTGCCCCCGGCAACTTTTTATCCGTTTGGGCGTTCATCATTCAGGAATCATGAAATGCAGTTGTATTCATTCGTCCAGAATTTCAGTTACAAGGACGCGCCCCTGCATACACGCGAGTTGGTTAAAACTTGCCTGCTCGACATTATTGGTGTGGCCGCCGGAGCCCGCGACAACCAAACCAGCGTGATGCTCAAAACTTACGCTGACACCCACTACTCGGCCAACAAGCTGTCCAGCCGCCTCTGGTTCGACGGCAGAGCCGTTCATCCATTGGGCGCCGCGTATGCAGGCGGTTTCTGCGTTGATAGCCTGGATGCACATGAAGGTCACTTCACCTCCAAGGGGCATGCGGGTGCAACCGTTGTCCCGGCCATTGTTGCATTGGTTGACGCGTATCGCAGTCAGGGCAAAGACATCAGCGGCGAAGAATTCCTCAGCGCACTGTGCATCGGTTACGAGACCGCCTTGCGGGCGGGCCAGGCATTGATGGCCACCGCCCCGGAATATCATGCCTCAGGTGCCTTTTCCGGGATCGGGGTCGTTTGCGCTGGCGCCCGCTTGCTGAAACTTGATGAAACGACGTTCCGTCATGCGCTGGGTATCGCGGAATACTTTGGCCCGAGGTGCCCGATGATGCGCCTGGTGAGCTTCCCAACGATGTTGCGTGATGCCCACGGCGCCGGGGCGTATGCCGGACTGAATGCACTACTGATGGCACAGATAGGTGTCACTGGCGCTCCAGCCGCCACCGTTGAACCTTTGGAGATTTCCACTTTCTGGCAGGACATCGGAACCCGTTGGGAGATCGACGAGCAATATTTCAAACCGTGGCCGGTATGTCGCTGGGCGCAACCGGCACTCACGGCCATGACCGATTTGATGCGAGCACATTCAGTCATCACTGCGGAGTTGATCGAGGCCATTGATGTTGAAACATTCCACGAGTCTGTGTGTTTGCAGGGGCATTTTCCAAAGAATGCGGACGAGGCCCAGTATGCGCTAGCGTTCCCACTCGCCGCCTTGATCGTTCGCGGGAAGCTGGGGCCAAAAGAGGTCACCGGGGATTCCATTCATGCGCCAGACATCTTGCATATCAGCGAGAAAATAACCCTTCATGAGGCGCCTGATCTGTCCGCCAGGTTCCCGGAGGAAATTCTCTCCCGCGTCACGGTTACCCTGACAGACGGCACACGCCTTACGAGTCCAACCGCGACGGCCAAGGGCGACCCCGGCAACCCTATGTCGAGCGACGAACTCACTGCTAAGTACCATTTACTGGCTGATGACAGCTTGGGAACCACACTCAGCAATGCCATCAAGAACAGTGTTGAAGCATTACCCGGTAGTGATGACTGCCAATCATTCTTTGATTTGTTGCTGTCCGCTCCAAAAACCGCTGTTTAGATTGCGCAACGGTTTCTTAGCTATTCGTTCAAGTGTCAAAGAGGATTTATGCCATTCGTATTCGAGAGCGTGCTTAAAGACAAGAATATGGGGTACTCCTATACGGCCGAGAAACCATTGAAGCCGCAGGCGGTAACTCGTGTAGCTTTCGTGCTTTTGAATAATTTCTCGATGATGTCGTTTACCGGCGCTATTGATGCGCTGGTGACTGCCAACCTGATTAGCGATACACCGGCGTTTGAGGTGTTGACTGTCGGCATCAAGAGCCGTCTGGTCATGAGCGATCTGGGAATTGCGATTTCAGCAGACCTGGAGCTATCACAACTACCGGATCGTATCGACGTTCTGATCGTCGCCGGTGGTTTACGGGTCAAACTGATCAGCGACCCGCTATTACGTCGCAAGCTGCGAAACGTCGCCTCTATTGGCGCGACCATGGGCGGTTTATGGAACGGCGCATTTTTCCTGGCAGAAGCTCAGCTAATGGATGGTGTCGAGTGTGCCTTCCATCCAGATGGGCGAGCGATGATGGAGGATGTTTTCCCCAAAGTCCTGGTCTCTTGTCGAACGCACGTCATCGATAGAAATCGCATAACGTGCGCCGGCGCCAGCAGCTCCTTACGAATGATGCTGGAGCTCATCACCGCTAAACAAGGCGTGTCTCTGACCCATGCTGTCGAGGAAATACTTAGCTGCGATCAAACCCCTGAAGTCTCTGGGATATCGACAGTCATCGTTGACGCTGACCCCACCTTGCCACAAACCCTGAAGCTCGCTTTAGAACTGATGCAAAAGAACATCGAAGAGCCGCTATCCATCGACGAACTGGCCGAATGTGTGAACATTTCCCGACGACAATTGGAGCGCCGTTTCTGCCGCTTCGTCGGCGCCACTCCCACACGTTACTACCTTGAGTTGCGCTTGACTCGAGCGCGACAGCTTATTTTGCAGAGCAATCGGCCGATTACCGATATCGCGATCGCGACCGGCTTTTGCAGTTTCGCCAACTTCCATATGCGCTTTCGTGACTTCTTTGGCGTAGCGCCAAGTCGTTATAGAGCGACGTATGAGCGCAGGCGTTAGTTTTCCGAAACGCAAGCACGCAAAAAACAAAAAAATCCGCAAAGTCTAAGCCGAGTAAATGATGGTTAACATCACCGATAAGGATTACCGAGAATTATGAATGCTCCATCGTCAGTGTTGATACCGACGGCTAACTACAGCGAGCGGATGTCTACACGCATTGCCTTCCTCATCGCGGGCTTACTCATGTCCGCTTGGGCGCCTCTGGTTCCATTGGTAAAGGCACGTGTCGGTTTGGACGATGGTGGCCTGGGGTTGCTGCTTCTCGGCCTTGGCGGTGGATCTATTGTAGCCATGCCCTTTGCTGGATATCTCACTGCGCACTATGGATGCCGACCGGTCATCATCTGGGCAACTATTGCACTGTGTGCCGTTCTGCCTCTATTGAGCACCGTGGTGTGGCTACCTGGACTGGTGATAGCCGTCATTATCTTCGGCGCCAGCATGGGCATGCTTGATTGCGCCATGAACATACAGTCCGTCATCGTCGAGAAAAACAGTGGGCAGGCACTTCAGTCCGGCTTCCATGGCCTTTACAGCGTCGGAGGTATATTGGGCGCCGGGGCGATGACCGCTTTACTGACCTTCGGCCTGGATCCACTGATGGCTGTGCTCTGCATCGTTGCCACAGTTTTGGGATCACTTTACAAGGCTGCACCTGCTTTGCTGACTTATGGCACTGAACGGGGTGGGCCATTGTTCGCGGTGCCCAGGGGTATCGTGCTGTTTTTAGGGACGCTGTGTTTCATCGTATTCCTCACTGAAGGTGCAATGCTTGACTGGAGCGCGGTCTTCCTTGTCTCGAACCGAGGGTTAGAGCCGAGCATCGCCGGTTTGGGCTACGCATCTTTCGCCGCTGCAATGACGGTGGGCCGCCTGACGGGAGACGCCATCGTCAGCAAACTAGGCGGCGTGCGCGTCGTTGCGCTAGGCGGGCTCTGCGCAGCGGCAGGCATGCTCGTGTCACTCGGGATCGATGGCTGGCCCGCATCCTTGATCGGCTACGCCCTGGTAGGGGCAGGCTGCTCGAACATTGTCCCAGTTATCTTTACCGCTGTAGGCCGACAGCAACGTATGCCACAGGCGGTTGCCATCCCCGCTGTCATTTCGATGGGCTACGCGGGCATTCTGATAGGTCCCGTATTTATTGGGGCAGTCGCCCATCTAAGCACCTTGTCATTCGCTCTGGGTTGCCTGATTGTTCTGCTGATTTTTGTCAGCACAACAGCTCGAATACTTCGCAATTAACCGAATCTTTTCAGGCGCGATATCTCTCCACTTCATCCTGGAGAGACCCTATAAGAATTGCTTCAGTGTTATTCCCCCACGGAGAGGTTTAGAGGGATCCGGATAGCCTGTCATAAACGCACGCCGAGCGTATTACCGTACGCAGAGTCATTAACGCCCGGGTATTGGAATGCTTGGGCGTTTTACAACGCGTTTTCGCCTTAGCGAGTCAAGGCTCGCAATGCGGCTCGATTGAGGTAACCGGGGCGTACGCAGTAACAGAGTGATTTCATCGCAGCTGACCGCGCTGCTGAACAAATGGCCCTGAATTTCATCGCAGCCGTTTTCACGCAGGAAAGTTTGCTGCTCTTCGGTTTCGACACCTTCGGCAATGACCTTCAGGTTCAATTTGTGCCCCAACGAAATCACTGCGGTGGCGATGGCTTTGTCGTTCTCATTGTCGGGCAGATCGCGCACGAAAGACTGGTCGATCTTGAGCCTCGCAATCGGGAAGCTTTTCAATGCTGCGAGGCTGGAGTAGCCGGTGCCGAAGTCGTCGATCGAGAGACTGATTCCCATTGATTGCAGTTCCTTCATTTTGCTGATGGCTTGCTGAAGGTCTTGCATGATCAGACTTTCGGTCAGCTCCAGCTCAAGGTACATCGGGTCCAGTCCGGTTTCTTGCAAGGCATGCCTCACCCGGTCGATCAGGTCTCTTTCGATGAACTGGCGTGCTGAAATATTCACCGACATGGTGATCGGCGGACAGCCCGCATCCTGCCAGGCCTTGTTCTGTCTGCACGCGGCATGAATCACCCAGTCGCCGATGGGCACGATCAACCCGGTCTCTTCGGCCTGCGGAATGAATTTGATTGGAGACACCATGCCGAGCTCGGGGTGCTGCCAGCGGATCAGTGCCTCTACGCCGATAATTTGACCTGACTGCAAATCCACCTGTGGCTGGTACAGCAGCAGGAACTCGTCATGATTGAGTGCGTTTCGAAGCCCGTCTTGCATGGCGAGCTTGCCCTGATCCTTGTTATTCATCTCGCTCGTATAGAACTGGTAACTGTTGCGACCCAGCTCCTTGGCGCGGTACATGGCGGCGTCCGCATTACTGAGCAACGTGTCGGTATCAATGCCGTCAGCGGGATAGGTAGCCAACCCCATACTGCAGGTGACGTGGAGTGTATGTCCGCTGAGCTGAATCGGTCGCAGGATGGCTTCCTGGATTTTGTGCAGGGCTGGAGTAACACCGTCGATGTCTGAGAGCTGGTCGAACAGGATGATCACGAACTCGTCGCCACCCAGTCGCACGACGGTGTCGGTGCGGCGTACACACTCCAGCATGCGCTGGGCGACGGTTTTCAGCAGTTCGTCTCCAGCACTGTGCCCAAGGCTGTCATTCACCAGTTTGAATTTGTCCAGATCGAGAAACACCACCGTCACCAGTCGGCTGTAGCGCTGAGCATAAAGTATTGCCTGCTTGAGACGATCTTCGAGCAGTGTGCGATTCGGCAGCCCGGTCAGTGCGTCATGGTCACCCATATAGCGAATGCGCTTTTCGGTAAGTTGGCGTTCTATCGCAATGCCGGCAAGAGGTGTCGCCATGTTGATCAGTCGCGTCTCGGTCGAGCTAGGGCTGCGTACGGTGCTGGAATACAAGGCAAACGTACCCAATACTTTTCGCTCATGGGACAGAATCGGCGTCGACCAGCAGGCGCGAAATCCATAGGGCGCAGCGACTGAACGGTACTCCTCCCACAGCGGATCCAACTCGATATCGGTGACGATGACCGGTTCTCGTCGATACACCGCGGTGCCGCATGAACCGACATTCGGACCGATCGCAATCCCGTCAATGAGCTGGTTATAGGCTTTCGGCAAACTGGGCGCAGCTCCGTGCAGCAGGTGCTTGCCCTCCTCATCCAGCACCAGGATGGACACCATCATCCCCTCCAGTTGGGACTCGACCAGGTGAGCCAGGCTTTCGAGGACTTCGGCAAGCTCGGTGCTCCTGGCGATCAGCTCCAGGACATGACCTTGCCCGGCACGGATGACGGCTTCTTGCTCTAATCGGCTGTTTTGCAGGGCGAGCCGCTCTGTGGCGATACTCAATTGGACCGTTCTTTTTTCCAGTTGAAGTCGGTCCTTGAGGAATTGATTCACCGCGCGAGCCATGTTGCCGATCTCGTCCTTCCCATGTTCCGCCATCATCACATGCGTTTTGTCAGTATGTTCCTGACGCAATTGCCGGCTTATTTCATTCAGGCGCACGAGCACATGACGCCCCATGAAGACCCGGGTCACAAACCAGGCGAACACCAGGCTGGCGCCCAACATGATCAGCACCCATTGCTGGCTACGATTTGAGGCCTCGACCAGGCGCTGCAGGGCTTCGCGATAGTCTTCGGTGTAAGCACTGGATTGCGCACGGGCCACCGCGACCAGAACCCCGGCCTCATTCTTCAGTTCCTCATTGAAACGCTGTATGACGTTGTGCTGATTGATGAGCCTCAGGCGCAGGGAGAAGAGATCGGGCGTCTGCACATCAGCGTCGGTTAACTTGCCAGCGGTGCGTGACAGGCGCTCATAGCGGATCCGCAGCCGTTGCACGGCATCACTGTCAACAGCCTGCGGCAGATCGAAAAGCAATACCGTCAGTTCCAGGCTGGCCCGGGTCTGCGTCGCGGTTAACCGGGCGGTGTGATCCTCCATGGTTTGCTCGAAGATGACCTCGGTTTGCAGCAGGCTTTCTCGCAGCTGCGCAACGATGTTGGCGGTATTGCGGAACATCTGACTCGACTGATGCATGTCGAGTATCGCCACGCCACTGTTCGCGGCAGTCAGCTGCTGCACCAATTGATCAAGGGCTTCAAGCTGTTCGACGGTCGCCGCATAGCTTGAGCGCAGGGTGTCGGGGGATCGGGTTGTCAGAAGCTGATCGGTCTGGCGTTCGATCAGCAAGGTACGCTGCAGCATGTCTTGCCCATCTTGCATGCGGATCAGTCGTTCATCCGTCAGCTGGCGGGTGGCGCTGTTTGACGTGCGCAAGGCGTAGACCGCAGTTGCACCACTCGCCAGGATCAGCAGCGCCAGCGTCAGAAACGCCAGGGTGAACTGTGCGCGTAGCGATTGCGGCAATAGCTGGCGTCCAAGCCGGGAAGTAACGTCCAATGTCAGGGATTCCATTGGTGGCGATAGATGTCTCGATAGCCATTGTCAGGGTCGTACTGGAATTTTTTTCCGCCGTCGAAGACGATATTGTCGGCATTGACCAAGTGAATCGGCGCTACGAAGCCGCTCACCGGCTGACCTGCAAACAGCCGGTTCAATTCATCCATCACTTGCCAGCCATGCAGGTTGAGCGGCTCGGCAACGGTAACGGTCTGGTAGGTTTTCGCCTGTATGCGCAAGAAAGCCGAAGCGCTGCCATCACCGGCAGACAACAGACTGATGCCGTCACTGGGTATTGCAGCACTGGTCAGTGAGGCAATCGAGTAGTCGAAATAGATATCGTTGATGGCCAGCGTGTGGGTCCAGCGCTTGCCATAGCGCTGAAGCAGCTCCTTGGTGATCTCCGGCATCTTCTCGCCACTTTCGGAGATCGCGACATCGCGCACTTCCAGCAACGTACATTCCCGACAAGCCCGAATAACGTTTTCCATGGCCTTGGCTTTCGCCATGGCGATGCTGTACTTGGAGTCGGTCAGGATGACCACGCCGGCGTGCCCGTTTGACTGTGCCACTGCCGCCATGGCCGTGAGGCGAGCCACTTCGAGCGGGTCGGTCGTGACGTTCATGGCCACCGGCGTGCCGTCAATCGGCCCCGGACGTGCCCCGACGTGCCAGCCAACCACCGGCACATCCCTGTTGGCGAAGAGGATCAGCGCCGCATTGTTCTCAAGGGCATCGGAGCCGCACAGAATAAGGCCGTCGGGTTTCGCTGCCAGCGCATCGGAAAAGGCCTTTGCGCGCCCGGCCGCTGATCCGGCGCCATCGAATATCTTCAGCGTCCAGCCCATCGCCTTGGCTGCCTCGCGAGCGCCCTGCGCGACACCGACAATTCCTCCGTTACGCAAATCTTCTGCGACAAGGGCGATGCTCTTGCCCCGCAGGGCTTGCGGGCCGGATTCAGGGCCGCTCCAGCGAACGGCTTCAAGGGTGGCCCTGGAAACGATTTCCTGCGCTTGAATCACCGTAACCGTGGTGTTTTCGACAGCGGATCCGGGAGTTGCCGTGAAAAGACAGAAAACCGTAATTGAAGCCCAGGGCCTGAGTATCCAGGACCTGATCAGACGGGTTCGATCACCGCATGTGATGCCGGGTCTGGAGCCGATGGCGCGATCATAGTCTGGCATGGTGTCCCTTTTTGCCAAGAGTGCAGCGTTCACTATCCGAAAGGATAGTCGGTTCTGCTGTCATCAGGTCTTTTGTGGGGAAAGTGCACGAACTTCAGTCCTGAACATTCAGGAATGTGGGACAGGGGTCCATGGCACAAAAACAGGGACGAAGGCCAATTGCATCGTTGACTACGCTGGTTTGATTTTTGTATTGGCTGATGGCCTCTTCGCGGGCAAGCCTCGCTCCTACAGAAGAACGCGATCAACCGTAGGAGCGAGGCTTGCCCGCGAAAGCCGTAACACGGTTTCAAGCCAACCGTTGCACTCTCTGCAACACAGAATTGTCATCATTTCATTTGATAGCCCACTGATGGAAGGTGCATGCTAGAGGGCTCGCTTCGAGCTGATATCATTCCGAATGATAGTTACCTTCGCTTCATTCGATTCGTGCCATACCACCCCGCCAAGCATCATCCGTCCATCTCAATACATTGGCGGATGCATCCATGGAACAGTCACTCAAACATTTGCGCTTCCCCTTGGCCCTGTTGGCCGTGCTGGTGATGAGCGCCTGCGGCAAGACCCCGGACGCTGCCGCCACGATGCCCGCGGCCAAAGTCAGCGTGGCCAAGGTGCTGGAACAACCGGTCAACGAGTGGGATGAATTCACCGGGCGCCTTGAAGCGCCGGAAACGGTAGAGATTCGTCCACGGGTTTCCGGTCAGATCGATGACGTGGCCTTCACCGAAGGCGCGCTGGTCAAGAAAGGCGATTTGTTGTTCCAGATCGACCCGCGTCCATTCCAGGCTGAGGTCCGCCGCCTCGAAGCCCTGGTTGCGCAAGCTCGCGCCACGGCCACCCGCAGCGAAAACGAATCCCAACGCGGCGAACGTCTGCGCACCAGCAACGCGATTTCCGCCGAACTCGCCGATTCGCGCACCAGCGCGGCTCAAGAAGCTCGCGCCGCCGTCGGTGCCCTCCAGGCCCAACTGGACCTGGCCAAACTGAACCTGAGTTTCACCCGCGTCACTGCGCCTATCAGCGGCCGTGTCAGCCGTGCGGAAATCACCGCTGGCAACCTGGTGACCGCCGATACCACCGCGCTGACCAGCGTGGTGTCCACCGACAAGGTCTACGCCTACTTCGACGCCGACGAGCGTGTCTTCCTTAAATACACCCAGCTCGCCCGCCAGGGCCAACGCGGCGCAACCACGCCGGTTTACCTCGGCCTGTCCAATGAAGATGGCAACCCCCACCAGGGCCAGATGAACTTCGTCGACAACCAGGTCAACCCGAAGACCGGCACCATCCGCGGTCGCGCGGTGTTCGACAACAGCGACGGCACCTACACCCCGGGGCTTTATGCTCGCCTGAAACTGGTGGGCAGCGGCACCTACTCCGCCGTGTTGATCAATGACGAAGCGGTCGGTACCGACCTGGGTAAAAAGTTCGTGCTGGTGATGGATGCCGACAACAAAACGGCTTACCGCCCCGTCGAGCTGGGTCCGAAGATTGAAGGTCTGCGCATCGTGCGCAGCGGCCTGAGCAAAGACGACACCATCATCGTCAAGGGTTTGCAACGGGTTCGTCCTGGTTCACCGGTCACTCCTGAAGTGATTCCGATGGCCAGCGAACAAACCCTCGCGGCTCTCGCACAACAACGAAAAGCGCTGGAAGCCAGCAACCTGCCTCAAGTCGCACCTGCCAAGGTCGCGCCAGGTACGGTTGTGAAAGTGGCTGCTGCGACTCCACGCGGTTAAGGGACAATTACTCCGATGAATTTTTCCCAATTCTTCATTTCACGGCCGATCTTCGCAGCGGTACTGTCGCTGCTGATCCTGATCGCCGGCGCCATCTCGCTGTTCCAGTTGCCGATCAGCGAATACCCGGAAGTCGTGCCGCCGACCGTTGTGGTCCGTGCCAACTTCCCGGGCGCCAACCCTAAAGTCATCGGTGAAACCGTGGCCGCTCCGTTGGAGCAAGCCATCACCGGCGTCGAGAACATGCTGTACATGTCCTCGCAGTCCACCGCTGACGGCAAGATCACCCTGACCATCACCTTCGCCCTGGGCACTGACCTGGATAACGCGCAGGTACAGGTTCAGAACCGCGTGACCCGAACCGAGCCGAAACTTCCCGAGGAAGTGACGCGCATCGGTATCACCGTCGACAAGGCGTCGCCCGACCTGACCATGGTTGTGCACTTGACCTCGCCGGACAAACGCTACGACATGCTCTACCTGTCCAACTACGCCCTGCTAAACATCAAGGATGAGCTGGCGCGTCTGGGCGGTGTCGGTGATGTTCAGCTGTTCGGCATGGGCGATTATTCGCTGCGGGTGTGGCTCGATCCGAACAAGACCGCTTCGCGCAACCTGACCGCCACCGATGTGGTCTCCGCGATTCGTGAACAGAACCGTCAAGTGGCGGCCGGTGCCCTGGGCGCTCCGCCTGCGCCGAATGCCACCGCGTTCCAGTTGTCGGTGAACACGCAAGGCCGTCTGGTTTCCGAGGAGGAGTTCGAGAACATCATTATTCGCTCCGGCGAGAATGGTGAAATCACTCGCCTGAAAGACATCGCTCGCGTCGAACTCGGCTCCAGCCAATACGCCTTGCGCTCCTTGCTGAACAACCAGCCCGCGGTGGCGATCCCGATCTTCCAGCGCCCTGGCTCCAACGCCATCCAGATCTCCAACGACGTTCGGGAGAAAATGGCCGAGCTGAAGAAGAACTTCCCGCAAGGCATGGACTTCAGCATCGTCTATGACCCGACAATCTTCGTGCGCGGTTCCATCGAAGCGGTGGTTCACACCCTCTTCGAAGCACTGATCCTCGTTGTGCTGGTGGTGATCCTGTTCCTGCAAACCTGGCGCGCCTCGATCATCCCGTTGGTGGCGGTGCCGGTATCCTTGATCGGTACGTTTGCCGTGATGCACCTGTTCGGCTTCTCATTGAACGCCCTGTCGCTGTTCGGGCTGGTACTGGCCATCGGTATCGTGGTCGACGATGCGATTGTGGTGGTGGAGAACGTCGAGCGAAACATCGGGCTCGGATTAACCCCTATAGAAGCCACCAAGCGTGCGATGCGCGAAGTGACCGGTCCGATCATCGCGACGGCACTGGTGCTGTGTGCGGTGTTTATCCCGGCTGCATTCATCTCCGGGTTGACCGGGCAGTTCTATAAACAGTTCGCCCTGACGATTGCGATTTCGACCGTAATCTCGGCCTTCAACTCGCTGACCTTGTCGCCGGCGCTGGCCGCCGTATTGCTCAAGAGCCATGACGCACCGAAAGACCGTTTCTCCAAGGTTCTGGACAAGATATTTGGTGGCTGGTTGTTCCGTCCGTTCAACCGCTTCTTTGACAAAGCCAGCCATGGCTATGTCGGCACCGTGGGCCGGGTTATCCGCAGCAGCGGGATCGCCCTGCTGGTGTACGCCGGCCTGATGGTGCTGACGTTCTTCGGTTTCTCCAATACCCCGACCGGCTTCGTACCCGGCCAGGACAAGCAATACCTGGTGGCCTTCGCGCAACTGCCGGATGCCTCGAGCCTGGACCGTACCGAAGACGTGATCAAGCGCATGTCCGACCTGGCCCTGAAACAGCCTGGCGTTGAAAGCGCCGTGGCCTTCCCGGGTCTGTCGATCAACGGCTTCACCAACAGCCCGAACGCCGGCATCGTCTTCGTCACCCTGAAACCGTTCGACGAGCGTAAGGATCCGAGCATGTCCGCCGGTGCGATTGCCGGTGCATTGAACGGCCAGTACGCCGGGATTCAGGAAGCCTACATGGCGATCTTCCCGCCGCCGCCGGTACAAGGCCTGGGGACCATTGGCGGTTTCCGCCTGCAGATCGAAGACCGGGGCAACCTGGGCTATGACGAGCTGTACAAAGAAACCATGAACATCATCACCAAAAGCCACGGCGTGCCGGAACTGGCTGGCCTGTTCACCAGTTACACAGTGAACGTGCCGCAGGTTGATGCCGCCATCGACCGGGAAAAAGCCAAGACTCACGGCGTGGCCGTCAGCGACATCTTCGACACCCTGCAGATCTACTTGGGTTCGCTGTATGCCAACGACTTCAACCGCTTCGGTCGCACCTATCAGGTCAACGTTCAGGCTGAGCAGCAGTTCCGTCTCGAATCGGACCAGATCGGTCAGCTGAAAGTGCGTAACAACCGCGGCGAAATGATTCCGTTGGCGACCTTCATCAAGGTCAGCGACACCTCGGGGCCGGACCGCGTGATGCACTACAACGGCTTCATCACCGCTGAAATCAACGGTGCGGCAGCCCCCGGCTACAGCTCCGGCCAGGCCGAGAAAGCCATCGAGAAATTGCTCAAGGACGAATTGCCCAACGGCATGACCTACGAGTGGACCGACCTGACCTACCAGCAGATTCTGTCCGGCAACACCGCGCTGTTCGTGTTCCCGCTCTGCGTACTGCTGGCGTTCCTGGTGCTCGCCGCGCAGTACGAAAGCTGGAGCCTGCCACTGGCGGTGATCCTGATCGTACCGATGACCCTGCTGTCGGCAATTACCGGGGTGATTGCCTCGGGCGGCGACAACAACATCTTCACCCAGATCGGCTTGATCGTACTGGTGGGACTTGCGTGTAAGAACGCGATTCTGATTGTCGAGTTTGCCAAGGATAAACAGGAAGAAGGCCTCGGCCCGCTGGCGGCGGTGCTGGAAGCTTGCCGTCTGCGTCTACGGCCAATCCTGATGACCTCCTTCGCGTTCATCATGGGTGTTGTGCCTCTGGTCTTCTCCAGCGGTGCCGGTGCCGAAATGCGTCATGCCATGGGTGTGGCCGTGTTCTCCGGGATGCTCGGGGTGACCTTCTTCGGTCTGTTGCTGACGCCGGTGTTCTACGTACTGATTCGCAACTTTGTGGAGCGCGGTGAAGCGCGCAAAGCGGCCAAAGCCCTGAAAGTGGAGGCGCAACAATGAGCCTGAAAGCCTTCCTGCCGAGCCTTCTGGTACTGGCCCTGAGTGCCTGTGCTGTTGGCCCGGACTACAAAACCCCAACCACGGAGGCGGCCAACATCACGGCCGCCACCGATGGCAGCGCCGGTCAGAAGAACTTCGACCGCGCCCGTTTCGAAGGCATCTGGTGGCAGCAGTTCGACGATCCGACCCTCAACCAGTTGGTGACGCAATCCTTGCAAGGCAACCGCGATTTGCGCGTGGCTTTCGCTCGCTGGAAAGCCGCCCGGGCAATTCGTGATGACGCCAGCAATGACGCCATGCCGACCATCACCAGCCGCGCGAGCAGTGATCTGGCCAAAGGACAGATTCCCGGCCAGACCACCGACCGCGTCAGCAGTGAACGCTATGACCTGGGCCTGGACATGGCCTGGGAACTGGACTTGTTCGGTCGCATCCAGCGCAATCTGGAATCCAGCGACGCCGAACAGCAGGCAGCTGAAGCCGATCTGTACCAACTGCAAGTCACCATGATTGCCGAACTGGTGGACGCCTATGGCCAACTGCGCGGTGCGCAATTGAGGGAAAAGATCGCCCTGGCCAACCTGAACAATCAGCAGGAATCGCGCAAGATCACCGAAAGCCTGCGTGATGCCGGTGTCGGTGATCAGCTGGACGTGGTTCGCGCCGATGCGCGCCTGGCCTCTGTCGAAGCCAGCGTGCCGCAACTGCAGGCCGAACAGGTGCGTCAGCGCAATCGCATCGCCACCCTGCTGGGCGAGCGTCCGGACAAGCTGACCGTCGACCTGAGTCCAAAAGACTTGCCGGCAATCGCCAAGGCCCTGCCGATCGGTGATCCGGGCGAACTGCTGCAACGGCGTCCGGACATCCGCAGCGCCGAACGCCAACTGGCGGCCGCCACCGCTCGTATTGGCGTGGCCAAGGCTGATTTGTTCCCACGAGTCAGCTTGAGTGGCTTCCTCGGTTTCACCGCCGGGCGCGGTTCGCAGATCGGTTCTTCGGCGGCCAACGCCTGGGCACTCGGCCCAAGCATTACCTGGGCGGCGTTTGACCTGGGCAGCGTACGCGCCCGTTTGCGCGGCGCCGATGCTGAAGCCGAAGGCGCCCTGGCGACCTACGAGCAGCAAGTACTGCTGGCGCTGGAAGAGTCGGAAAACGCCTTCAGCGATTACGGCAAACGTCAGCAGCGCCTGATCTCGCTGATTCGTCAAAGCGAATCAAGCCGCGCCGCTGCCGATCTCGCCGAGATTCGATACCGCGAAGGCACCGAAGACTTCCTCGTGCTGCTCGATGCTCAGCGTGAGCGCCTGGCAGCGGAAGACACCCAGGCCCAGGCCGAAGTCGATTTGTATCGCGGCATCGTCGCCATCTACAAAGCCCTCGGCGGCGGCTGGCAACCAGAGACGGTCGCCAGCAAGTAATGGTTTAAAGAGCTCCTTTGGTTGGCCGCAACCAACCAATTTCTTTGCCCCGCGCCTCATTCGGTCGCGGGGCTTTTTTTTTTGGCTGCATACCCTAGTGCAAACACCACAACTCCTGTGGGAGCCGGCTTGCCCGCGATAGCGGTCTGTCTGGCACATGGATGTTGGATGTACCGACGCAATCGCGGGCAAGCCCGCTCCCACAGGGATTTGGGGGTATCAGGAATAATCAGTTACCCCAAGACTCAAATCGCGAAATCCTCACTCGTGGTTTGACTCACAGCCCGGCCTGACCGAAGCTGATGACTTTGCAAAAACCTGCCACCCCCCGGATTCCTGCATGCCTCAGTCCCGCCGCTACTTGTTCATCAGCCTCTGCATATTGCTTGCCCTCGCCCTCGCCTGGTTTTTCATGCGCAGTACGACGCCTGTGGTGCCGGCGGCGATCAAGCATGGCTACAGTGAAGCGCTGGCCCAGGCACGCGCGGGTCAACCTGGCGCGGCGCGAGTGCTTTATCAGCAATTGGGTCGCCCTGACCTGTCGGCCAAGCGCCGTGTGTGGCTGCATACCGAACTGCCCAACTACCCAAGCCCGCAAGCCCTGAAACTGGCGAATGCAGACCTGCAACATCCCTCGGCGGATGTGCGCATCGCAGCGATCAAAAGCCTCAGCGGGCTGGTGCCCAATGGGCAGCGCAGTCTGTTGCTGGGGCCCTTGCTCGATGACAGCGACCCGAGCGTGCGGTTTGCGGCGGTCAACGCCTTGTTGGGGCTGACGCCGGATGAATTGGGGTTGTACTTCGGCCCTTTGGAGCAAGCCATCGATGCCTGGGAACAACGCCTCAAGCGTCAGCCGGAAAGCGCCGAAACCCAATACCAACTCGCGCGCCTGCACTTGCACAATGCCGAGTTGAAGGACGCGCAGCAGGCCCTGGAGCGCACGTTGCAACTGGCGCCCGGTAACCTGCCGGCGCTGGTAATGCAGATCGAAGTGCTGGATAAACAAGGCCAAAGCGATGCCGCCAGGCAATTGTTGGCAAAACAGCTAAAGGCCCAGCCTGACTCGGCCTACCTGCAACATGCGCTGGGGCTCTGGTTGCTGCATCACGGGCAAAGTGAGTTCGCCCTGCTCGGGCTGTCCAAAGCCGTGGAGCTTGAGCCGGACAACAAGGATTACCGCTACGACCTGGCCACCACGCTGCACAGCGAGCAAGAATTGGAAGCGGCGCAGAACCAGCTACAGGAAATCGTCCAGCGTCACCCGGCGGATCGCAAGGCGCGCGTACTGCTGATCAATTACTGGAAGGAAAGCGGACAGTTGCAGAACGTGCAGATATTGCTGGCACAGCTGGAGCAGCTCAATCCGGATGATCCAGCGTTGCAGCAAGGGCTTTAAAAGACCGCCTCTGTAGTAGCTGCCGAAGGCTGCGTTCGGGGCCGCAGCTCCCGTCGGTCAATCGATGACGAGTGCTACGCGCTCGAACGCAGCCTTCGGCAGCTGCTACAAATCAGAGCAACAAAAGGTTGAACCGCCGTCTCGGCGAAAGGTCAAGTGATCAGGCAGTCTATTGCGGTGCTCCCAGCCTGCTGCCTCGCTTCCCCTAGTCATGAGAGGGCATTTCTTGTCTACATCTAACGAGTTGATCAGTGCAAAAGCCGCCACCGGTATCGAAGGTCTGGATGACATCCTGGCCGGTGGATTGTCCCGCGGTCACGTGTTCTTGCTGGAGGGTGAACCCGGAACCGGCAAAACCACCGTCGCTTTGCATTTTCTGTTGGCTGGCGCCCGTGCCGGCGAGCGCTCGTTGTACATCACCCTGTCGGAAACCGAGCGCGAGCTGCGTCAAGGGGCGTTGTCCCATGGCTGGGAGCTGGATGAGAACATCCATATTTTCGAGCTGACGCCACCAGAAAGCCTGCTCAATGCCGAGCATCAGCAGAGTCTGCTGTATTCCTCGGACCTGGAACTGGGCGAAGCCACCAAACAGATTTTCGAAGCGGTCGAGCGAGTCAAGCCGACCCGCGTAGTGCTCGACAGCCTATCCGAAATCCGCCTGCTGGCCCAAAGCTCTTTGCGCTACCGCCGGCAGATTCTGGCCATCAAGCATTACTTCGTGCGCTACGACGCCACGGTATTGCTGCTGGATGACCTGACCACCGAAGCCCTCGACAAAACCGTGCACAGCGTGGCCCACGGGGTGATTCGTCTCGAAGAATTGACGCCCAACTACGGTGCCGAACGCCGGCGCATCCGCGTGGTGAAGTATCGCGGTCAGAAGTATCGGGGTGGTTTCCATGACTTCACCATCATGGGTGATGGCGTGCATGTGTTCCCGCGCCTGGTGGCGGCCGAACATCGCGGGCGTTATGTCCGCCAGCAATTGACCAGTGGCATCCCGGAAATGGATGCCCTGCTCGGTGGCGGTATCGAGACGGGTTCCAGCAGCCTGATCCTCGGCCCGGCCGGTACTGGCAAATCGCTGATCTCGATGGTCTTCGCCGCGGCGGCGGTGGCCCGTGGCGAAAAAGCCGCGCTGTTCATTTTCGATGAAGAACTGGGGCTGCTGTTCGAGCGAATGAAAAACATCGGCATCGACCTGAAGGCTCTGGAAGAAACCGGCAACCTGCTGATCGAGCAAGTGGACGCCGCCGAATTGTCCCCCGGCGAGTTCTCCTACCGGGTTCGTCGTTGTGTCGATGAGGGCAATATCAAAACCGTGGTGATCGACAGTATCAACGGTTATCAGGCGGCGATGCCCGAGGAAAATGCGCTGGTGCTGCACATGCACGAGTTGCTGCTGTACCTCAATCGCCAAGGCGCCGCGACGTTCATGACCGTCGCTCAGCATGGGCTGGTCGGTGACATGCAGGCCCCGGTCGACATTACCTATCTGGCCGACACGGTCATCCTGTTGCGCTACTTCGAAGCCCTGGGCAAGGTTCGCCGGGCGATCTCGATCATCAAGAAACGCACCGGCAGCCACGAATCGACCATTCGCGAATACCGCATCAGCGGCCAGGGCATGACCATCGGTGAACCACTGGATGCATTCCAGGGTGTATTGCGCGGCGTGCCAACCTACCTGGGTGCGAGCAAGCCGCTGCTTGAGGAAGATGTCCAGTGACGGCCATGGAGGCGATGTCCGAGCGCGCAATCATTCTTGCGCCGTTGGGGCGCGACAGCCAGATCGCGCTGATGATGCTCAACGAGGCAGGAGTCGAAGGGGTCATCACTCGGGATCTGGGCGCTTTGTGCAATGAGCTGTCGCTGGGTGCCGGCCTGCTGGTGATTGCTTCCGAGGCCTTACTGGGCGCTGACCTTGAACCACTGCTGGGGCTGATCGAGCAGCAACCGGCGTGGTCGGATTTGCCGATCGTACTGCTGACCCACCACGGTGGCCCGGAGCAGAACCCTGCGTCGCGACTCGGTTTGCAGTTGGGCAACGTGACCTTTCTCGAGCGACCGTTTCATCCGATCACGCTGATCAGCCTGGTTACCACCGCGTTGCGCGGCCGACGACGGCAATATGAAGCCCGGGACCGGTTGATTGATCTGAGCCAAAGCGAACTGCGCCTGCAAAATACCCTCGAAACCCTCGAACAACAGGTCGAGGAGCGCACCGCGCAATTGCGCCACAACGAGGAAGTTCTCAGGCAGTCGCAGAAAATGGAAGCAGTCGGCCAACTCACCGGCGGTATTGCCCACGACTTCAATAACATGCTGACCGGCATCATCGGCAGCCTGGAGCTGCTGCGTCGACGCCTGGCCCGAGGGCGCACCGAGGACCTGGACAGTCTGATCGATCTTGGGGTGACCTCAGCCAACCGCGCGGCGGGCCTGACACATCGTTTGCTGGCATTCTCCCGACGGCAGTCGCTGGATTCAAAACCGGTGCAGATAAACACCCTGGTGGTGTCGATGGATGAGCTGTTGCAGCGCAGCATCAACGAGAGCATTCACCTGGAAATGCAGCTGGACGAGCAACTGTGGGTGGCCGAGGCGGACCCCAACCAACTTGAAAGCGCCCTGCTCAACCTGGTGCTCAATGCCCGGGATGCCATGCCGGACGGCGGAAAGCTACTGGTCAAAACCTCCAATCAGCATCTGGACACGGTGTTCACCGAGGCGCACAGCAACCTGAAACCGGGCGATTACATCGTCCTGAGCGTCACCGATACCGGTTACGGTATGCCGCAAAGCACCATCAACCGGGCCTTTGACCCATTCTTCACGACCAAACCCATTGGCCAGGGCACGGGCTTGGGTTTATCGATGATTTACGGTTTCAGCAAACAGTCCGGCGGCCATGTCAGCATTCACAGCGAAGTCGGAAAAGGCACCACGGTCAGTCTGTTTTTGCCGCGTTTCAGCGGGGAACTGGTGCAGGACACCCGAATCGATGCCCAACTCGCGCCTTACGCCCGGAACGGCGAAACCGTGCTGATCGTCGAGGACGATCCCGCTGTGCGAGTTCTGGTCAGTGCCGTATTGAGTGAATTGGGCTACGCCTTCGTTGAAGCGGGCGATGCCGACAGCGCCGTACCGATTCTCAACTCCGGTCAGCGAATCGACCTGTTGATCAGCGACGTGGGACTGCCGGGCATGAACGGCCGGCAACTGGCGGAAATCGGCCGGCAGTATCGGCCTGATCTCAAGGTATTGTTCATCACCGGGTATGCTGAACACGCCGCCGTGCGCGGTGGCTTTCTTGACCCTGGCATGCAGATGATCACCAAGCCGTTCACCTTCGATTTGTTGACGGCGAAGGTGCGGGAGATGATCAGAATCTGAAGGATTGCGGCGTAGGAGCTGCCGCAGGCTGCGATCTTTTGATCCTGAACGCAAAAAAGATCAAAAGATCGCAGCCTTCGGCAGCTCCTACGGGGGGCCGTCTGGTCAACGATATAACCGCCTTCAGGACAACATGTCCTGCATGATCCGTTGCAACACATCCAGATCGAACGGTTTGGCCAGGATCGGCGCTTTGCGGGTGATCGGGCTGTCGGTCTCGCGAATTTCCTGCGGATAGCCGCTGATGAAGATGACCTTGAGCTCCGGTCGCAGCTTCACGGCGGGTTCGGCGATCTGCACGCCAGAGATTCCCCCCGGTAAGCGGAAGTCGGTGATCATCATGTCCAGATGCGGTTTGCTCGCCAGAATTTCAAAGGCCTGCTCGCCGTTTTCGGCTTGCAGCACCCGATAACCCTCGCCCGACAAGTAAGCAGACAGCACCATTAGGATCGAAGGGTCATCCTCGACGATCAGTACCACATCTTGTGCATCTTCACTCATGGAAAACCTTTGTTCGGTCAATAGCTGCTGATACGACCGTGAGGTCACTCAGAGGTTGCGTTTATCGGGCTGTTTTCCTGCAGCGGCAGACGAACGCGAAACAAGGCGCCTTCGCCAATCCGGCTCTCGACGGTGATGGAGCCACCGTGGGCGGCGACAATCTGCTCCGAAATAAACAACCCAAGGCCCAGTCCCGCTACAACAGCCTTGGCGCTAACCCTCTCGAACTGCTGAAAAATGCGCTGCTGATTCTCTTCACTGATCCCGATACCGCGATCCTGAACCTCGACCCACGCTTGCCCGCCCTGATTGTACACGCGTACGTCGATCGGACTCTTGGCGCCATAACGTAGCGCATTGGTCAACAGGTTGGACATCACTTGTTCAATGCGGAACTCGTCCCAATTGCCCACCACGGGCTGCTCGGCCGTCAAGGTGACCGACGACTCCGCGGCCTCGACCTGCGGGGCAAAGTTTTGCAGAAGGTTGTTCAGCAGCTGCACCAGGTCAAACCGACTGGGGCGTATCGATAACTTGCCGGTGCGGATCCGCGACACATCGAGCATGTCTTCGATCAGGCGGATCAGGCTTTTGATCTGCCGCTCGTCGCGATCGACCATGGCGTGCATCTTGTCCAGCGTGAATGCTGCGGCGTTATCCCGGGCCAGGTGCATTTTGCGCAGTTGGGTTTCAAGAATCAGGCCATTGAGTGGCGTACGGACTTCATGGGCAACGATGGACATGAAGTCATCACGCATGCGCACTGCTTGCTCCAGCTCATTCTGGGTGTTCTGCAACTGTTTAAGCAGCGCCTCCTGTTCCCGGCGACTTTGCTCCAGCGCTTCGACCTGATGCTTCATCGCTTTGCTTTGGCGATACAGGTCGACGAAAACATTGACCTTACTCTTGACCGCATGAATATCCAGCGGCTTGTGCAAGAAGTCTACCGCACCACTTTCGTAGCCCTTGAACGCGTAATTCAGCTCACGGCCGGCGGCACTGACGAACACAATCGGGATGTTTTTGGTTTTTTCCGTGCCGCGCATCAGCTCGGCCAGCTCGAAGCCGTTCATGCCGGGCATCTGCACATCAAGAATGGCCATGGCGAATTCGTGCTGCAGCAACAGCGACAAGGCTTCGTCGGCGGACAGGGCTTTGTAGACGATACGGTCTTCACGCCTGATCAAGGCTTCCAGCGCCAGAAGGTTCTCCGGCAGATCGTCGACGATCAGCAATTTGGCCTGGATGTTACTTAGCATGCGATTCGTTCCCGCTCGACAAGCAGACGGCCGATGCCGCGAAGATCCAACCGATGAGTATCCAGCACTGCCCTGTTCATGATTTGCGATAGATCCGTTCTGGTTTGACCAATGCTTCGAATTTATTGCCATAGGCCGAAAAATCCAGGGTTTCCTTACTGCCCAGCGCCAGAAACCCCCGATGACACAGGGATTCGTGAAACAAGCCGAATGCGCGACCCTGCAGTTTTTTATTGAAATAAATCAATACATTACGGCACGAAATTAATTGAGTTTCCGAGAATACGCTGTCGGTGGCCAAGCTGTGATCGGCGAAGGTCACGTTGTCGCACAAGCTCTTGTCGAAAATGGCGTAGCCATAGGCCGCCGTGTAGTAATCGGCGAACGAACGCCGACCTCCGGCCTGCTGGTAGTTGTGAGTGTAGGCCCGGACATTCTCCAGGGAGAAAATCCCCTGCCGGGCTTTATCCAGCGAGCGCGGGTTGATGTCGGTGGCATAGAGGATGGTGCGATCGAGCAGGCCTTCTTCGCGTAGCAGAATCGCCATCGAGTAAACCTCTTCGCCGGTGCTGCAACCGGCGATCCAGACCTTGATCGACGGATAAGTCTTGAGCAGGGGCACCACTTCCCGACGCAGCGCCAGGAAATGCGAAGGATCGCGGAACATTTCACTGACCGGGATCGTCAGCAATTGCAGCAGTTGCATGAACGCGGTCGGATCGTGCAGAACCTTCTCTTGCAGCGCCGAGATGGTTTGGCACTCGAACTGACTCAAGGCGTGATTGACCCGGCGCTTGATCGACGCGGCGGAGTAATCGCGAAAATCGTAGCTGTATTTGAGGTAGATCGCCTCGATCAACAACCTCAATTCGATTTCGGTATTGCGCTCCACTAGATGCGTTCCATCTTCGGTAACCACACACGAATCAGCGAGAACAGGCGATCCAGATCGATGGGCTTGGCCAGGTAGTCGTTGGAACCGGCTTGCAGGCAGCGCTCCTGATCGTCTTTCATAGCCTTGGCCGTCACCGCAATGATCGGCAGCTTGCGCCAGCGCGGATCCTTGCGGATTTCGAGGGTGGCTTCGAAACCATCCATCTCCGGCATCATCACGTCCATCAATACCAGGTCAATGTCCTCGACTTCATTCAATTTCTCGATCGCTTCACGGCCGTTACGGCCAATGACCACGATAGCGCCTTTCTGCTCCAGTGCACTGGTGAGGGCAAAGATGTTGCGTACATCATCGTCCACCAGCAGCACTTTACGTCCTTCAAAAACCTTATCGCGACTGCGAGCTGTCTTGAGCATTGTCTGACGTTCTTGGGACAGCCGCGATTCGACCTGGTGCAGAAACAGTGTCACTTCGTCCAGCAACCGCTCGGGCGAGCGCGCGCCCTTGATGATGATCGAACGCGAATACTTGCGCAGCTCGGCCTCTTCGTCCCGGGTCAGATTGCGGCCGGTATAGACGATCACCGGCGGGAACGAGCAGATATCCTCGGTGGACATGCGTTTGAGCAAGTCGTTGCCGAGCATGTCCGGCAGCTTCAGGTCGATAATCATGCAGTCGAAAATCGTGCCGCGCAGCAGGTCGAGCGCATCCTGCGCCAGGCCGACGGCGGTGATTTCGATGTCCTCATCGCCGATCAGACGGGCGATGCTGTCGCGTTGCACATCATCGTCTTCGACCAGCAATACCCGTTTGACCTTCTGCGTCAGTTTGTCTTCGAGGCGGGCAAACACATCCTTGAGTTCCTCGCGGGTGGTCGGCTTGACTGCATAACCGATGGCGCCCATGTGCATGGCGGCTTCGACGCGGTCTTCGACCGAAATCACGTGCACCGGGATGTGCCGGGTTTCGGCATGCTCTTTCAAACGCTGCAATACCGTCAGCCCGGAATGATCCGGCAGGCGCATGTCCAGCAGAATCGCATCGGGGATGAACTGCCTGGCCAGATCGTAGCCTTCGTCGGCGCCGTGGGCCACCAGGCACTGATAACCCAGTTCATGGGCCAGGTCATAGAGAATGTGCGCAAAGTTCGGCTCATCCTCCACCACCAGAATGCAGCGAGTAGCGAAGGGTGCCTTGTTGCGATCATCGTCGAAACGTGGAATGTCGACGTCGGCAATCAGCGGCACAGGCGCAGCAATCACGGGGCTTTTCAACATGGAAACCGGCGAGGCTTTCATCGTCTCGACAGGCGCGTCGCCCGGCTCGACGTAATGCTGCGGCAACACCAGGGTGAACACACTGCCCTGCCCTGGCGTGCTGGTCACGCTGATAGAACCGCCCAATAACGTGGCCAGATCACGAGAAATCGACAAGCCCAGGCCAGTGCCGCCGTAACGGCGATTGATGGTGCCATCGGCCTGACGGAAAGCTTCGAAAATGCTTTCTTGCTGATCCGGCGCTATACCGATGCCGGAGTCGCGAACGATAAAGGCGATGCCGTTGCCCGGGTGAGCAGCGACGTTCAGGTTGACCGTGCCCTTTTCGGTGAACTTCACTGCGTTGGACAGCAGGTTCTTGATCACTTGCTCCAGGCGCTGGCGGTCGGTGAACAGCATCAGCGGTGCATCGGCCTGCAAATGCACCTGGAAATCCAGTTTCTTGTCCGCAGCCAACGGCTGGAACATGCCATGCAAGCCTTCCACCAGACGCGCAACACTGGTGTTTTCCGCACGCACCTCAAGTTTGCCGGCCTCGACCTTGGAAATGTCGAGAATGTCGTTGATCAGGTTGAGCAAGTCGTTACCGGCGGAGTAGATCGACTCGGCGAATTTGACCTGCTCGGCGCTGAGGTTTTCCTGCGGGTTTTCCGCCAGCAATTTGGCCAGGATCAACGAACTGTTCAGCGGCGTGCGTAGCTCATGGGACATGTTGGCGAGGAATTCGGATTTGTATTTGCTTGAGCGCTGCAGCTCTTCGGCGCGCGCTTCGAGCTCAATCTGGGCCTGATTCAGTTCGGTGTTCTTCAGGTCCATGGCATCGCGTTGCGCGGCCAGGATCTGCCCCTGCTCGGCGAGTTGTTCATTGGTTTGCTCCAGCTCCACCTGCTGGGTTTGCAGGTGCGTCTGGGACTCCTTGAGAATCCGCGACTGCTCTTCCAGCTCTTCGTTGGCGCTCTTGAGTTCTTCTTGCTGAACCTGCAGCTCTTCGTTGAGTTGCTGGGCTTCGGCCAGCACTTCCTGCAAACGCTGACGATAGCGGGCGGCCTCGATCGAGGTGCCGATGTTGCCGGCAATCAATTCGAGCAGTTCAACATCACGATCCGCCAACGTGCGCAGAAAACCCAGTTCGATCACACCGTTGACCCGATCGTCGTCGCTGGTCGGCACCACCAATACGCTGTGCGGTAAACCTTCGCCAAGGCCGGAGCTGACTTTGAAGTAGTCGCCCGGTACGTGATCCAGACGAATCAAGCGCGCCTGTTGCGCCACTTGGCCGACAATCCCTTCGCCACTGTAAATCTGCTGATCAAGCGCTTCCTGTTCCCGGGAGAAACCGTAAGACGCGATGCGCTTCAGGCCGCCATGATCCTCACGGACATAGATCGCCGCGACAGCCGTCCCTAAATATTGGGCGCAGAACTGCAGAATGTTGCGCCCCAACAGATTGAGGGATAACTGCCCCAACACTTGCTCGGCCAGTTCGGTCTGGCCGTTGCGTAACCAGGCTTGCTGTTCCAGGCGCCGGGCACTGGCCTGTTGCCCGGCGAGGTTAGCACTGTAACTTTGCGATAGTTTGAGCAAATCCCGGCGGCCAATGTAGGCCAACAACCCGCTGATACCGGCCACGAACAGCAGATAAAGGGCGATGCTCCAGATCGTGGTGTGGCGCACTTCCTCGTTACGCGTGGTGCGCAACTGCTGTTCCATGTCGATCACGTCTTCGAATTGCTTGCGGATCTCATCGGTCAATCGTTTACCGCGTCCGGCCTTGACGGCGCCGCGATAGTCACCGCTGGCGCGCTGCAAATCGATCATCGATTGCGCGTAATGGGCCCATTCCGTCTGCAAGGCCTGGAGCCGGCGCAGACGATCAGTCTGGATCGGGTTGTCGGCGGTCAATTCGAGCAAGGTATTGAGCGCGACGGCGATTCTCGGCTTGGCCGTCTCATAAGGATCAAGGAAATGTTCGTCGCCACTGAGCAGGAACCCGCGCATGCCGGTTTCCAGATCGACGGTCAGCTTAATCGCCTCATTGGCATTATTGATCACCCGATCGGTGTGCTGGACCCACTGGATCACCGACAACAGGTAGGTGATCAAAGAAACGAAGAAAACTGCGCTGATGACGCCGACACCCAATGGCAGGCTGACGTTGCGGCTCAGGAGTTTACGGAATCGTTGCTCATCAACCGAGGACGCAGAGGTCATGGGGAGTCCTTGTCGAGCTGCTGAAAACCATCGAGTCTGCCCCAAAACGGCCGACCCCATCCATTTTTCTGACATGTTTTGCGGCAAAATCCTGCATTTAGCTGCTCTGGGACAAAGGAGCGGTTATTCTCTGCGGCTCTTGTGCGGCTATTGTTTTTGTAGCGCGTCGGGAACTTGTCGTGATTCGTCACTTACTCATGCAAGAGCCCGGCGGTTTCGATCGACCGGCAACCGCGAATTCAACCTTTGAGAGCCCACTATGTCCACGAACGCCTCCACCATTCTAGTCGTCGAAGACGATGCCATCGTGCGCACGCTGATCGTCGATGTGCTGGAGGAACTGGAATTCAGGGTGCTTGCGGCGGATGGCTGTGAAGCGGCGCTAGAGTTCATCAACGATGAAGACCAGTACATCGACTTGATGATGACGGATGTAGGGTTGCCGGTCATGGACGGTCGGGAATTGGCGAAGCAGGCGCGCATGCTGCGTCCCGAGTTGCCCATTCTGTTCGCCAGCGGCTATGCCGAAAGTATCGAGGTGCCTGATGGCATGCATCTCATCGGCAAGCCATTCTCGATTGAACAGTTGCGGGACAAGGTCAAGAATATTTTGCCCTCTCCCCCTTTGCCCACCGCTGGGTAATGACGCGACTCAAGCGCTAGGGCGTTTGCGTTTAGCCTCCTGCCGCTCTCTGAAAGCGATGATGTCATTGACATCCACTTTAGCCTGTGGCCGTGCAGGTGTCGGAGTAGTGTCTGGCACAGGCTGCACTGCTTCCTGCTCGGCCACCGCCTCATTACCAAAATCGACGCCAACAAGTCCGTTGATATCAGTCAGCGGCTGGCGGAATTTATTCCCAACGTCTCGACCAATGCCTTTCAATGGATTGACCTCACTCGCCATGATCGCTCGATTGATTGCTTTGGGGTTGGGAATGAACTTTCCGGTCTTGTCATAAGCGCCGAGGATCAAGGCAGGTGTTAAATCGACGGCATAGTTGATTTCCAAAGGAGGCAATTGTTTCAACCCGGAGTTGGGGCGAAACGCCAGTTCGGTATTGGCGTACAAATGAAATCCCTCCAACTGACGAGCATCGACGAAATAGGTATACCCACCTTTTTGGCCCCCATATACAAAGGCCCCTGCGCCGTCTTTCTGGTAAAAAGCCGAGGTTGAAATCCCGGCGCCATCAAGATCGAGTGCATCGTGCGCCCCCCCATAACCCCCTTTGAAGCCGTTAACCTGGTTGAGATCCCTGATCGGCGTGCGTTGGGTAAAACCCTTTTCAAATATTACCGTTGGGTCGCGCATGTCCCCGCGAAATACAAAACCCTGGTAAATAAAGCCTTTTTCCGGTCCGGAAAGCCTCACCACCTGCGAGTTCGTGGCGAGAGACTGCGCCACATTGGGCCCACCCGCCAACTCCGACAGGTAGCCTGCGACAAGCACCCCCTTACCTGCTTCAGGTATCTCTTTGCCAGCAGTACTCGCCAACTGATGGCTGATGCTGCCTGCGGGTCTGCGCACCAACGAGGGTCTGTTGCTGCGCTTTAGCGTTTCGAGCACTCGGCGGCTGATGTTTTTCCTGGCAACCGCAGAAAGAACCTTACCCAAGAGTTTTTCGGCAATGGGACCGGCGAGCTCAGCCAGTACCCCAATTGCCGCGTTGATCCTCAGTCGCTCCGCCTCGGAAGGGTCATCAGAGATCTCGGCACGGATCAAATCAGTCGCCGACGCCCCAATTCCCAACAAGAAGGGAACCAGCATTCGAATCGGTGCAGATACCCACGCCGCCGTTCCTCCGGTCGGAATCGAAACCGCGAAAGCGATGCATTGCAGCAGATACCCGGCTACTTCCAGTGCAATATCAGTCATACGCTCGGCGCGGGTTGAGACCAATGTATCAATGTCCGCCAACGCTCGCCCGATTTGCCGGTCAAAAAGGTCTTTGCCAATGTCCGCACTGGCTCGAAATACAATCTCTCGATAGTTTGGGCGCGTCGCGAACAAGGGGAATTCCATTCCACGATATTTGAAATCACGGACGTAAGGTTTCTGTTGGGCGCTCAATGGAACACGCTTTAACAGACGCTTTTGCAGTTCCGGATGGTTTTCCAGAAACCTTCCGCGCTCGTCATGCCCGGCGGGAAATTCGATGGCAACACCGTCTTCGCCCAAAAAAAACAACACGCCGCGATCCAGATTGCTGCGCCCGATAAACACGGCGTTATCGACCTCAAGATCCGGGTCGCTGTGCAAGTTAAGAAGGCGCGCAGGGATCAAGCCTTTGAGATACTCAAAGGCAATTATCCTGTCTTCCATTGAGCGAGCGTCACTCTTGATGAACTCTACGACCAGCTTGTTGAGTTCGGCTTTTTTTAGCAATCGCCCAAAAGCGTGCGCCGCAGGATGCTGTAAGCTTTCGGCAACATACTTATTGAAGTCAGCCTGATAGTCGGCCCCCTCCAAAGTCTTTACAAGCTTGGCAGGATAGTAGGAAGGCCATTGTATTTCAGAGTACCCCCTGTCTTTGAGTACACGATAATGATAGCCGGTGCATAGTTCTGCCAATGTAAATTTTCTCTCCTTCCAGTTGGCGGAATCTTTTTCAGCTTTAAGCATGTCACTGCGATTGGGTTGTTTAACTTGTATATATTTAATCATCACTTCTGAATCATACTTTATCTGCGACCTGCTTTTTTCGTCAGGCACTAGCGCTTGCACAGTCTCATCAATGCGATCACGAATAAAATATGCAGGATCAAAGCTGGCTGGGTCAGCGAAAACCGAACAGCCATGCAATATTTCATCACTCAGATTTTTCACATCAACACCATCAATCTCTGTTTCATCGAGCGAACTGATTTCGAATGTTCTGGTTTTCGCCATTGGCACAGGCTCTTCCTCCCCCAGATCACTTAGGGGGTCCAGCAGCCTTAGAAGCGAATATTGATCTTCGGCATCGTCATAAATGCCAGGCAAATCCATGTTCATAACTTATTCCTGCGAACAGCAACAAAGCACGACTGCACTTTTCCATTACTGCAAGCCAGGCACAAGCGTAGCCACCCCCAACCAAACAGTAAATCGTGGAGATATTATTAATAATTACGACACAACAACATGTATGCGATGATGATAAAAAACGTATTGCTCGCAACCGGCGACGGCAGCGCTTTAGAATTTCAAACCCTTGCAAAACACACTTACACAACAGGTCTTGATAACCGCAAGACAACAAAAGAGGATCTCCCAAACATAAAACCCAAACCAAATGGATTTGTCATGATCATCAAACACGCCAACTCGCCGACTCAAAGATACTTATCCAGATCTGTCCCCAATACCGCCATTCAAAATCACCATTCTCAAAGTGACCACAATGAGCGAATGGAGGTTGTATATAAACTAAATCAGCGCGGAGAAAAACCTGGCTCTTCGCAAGCAATCATGCTGGAAGGTGCCGCCATCTCCCTTGAGTCCGGGTCGACGCTTGAAGACGCTCTGCAACCCGGCAGGGAATTGCTGCAAAAATTGTCCGAACGAAACGCCTTCAAAAAATTAATGGCTACACTCCAACTTCCCGGGCACTCACTGTTCGAAGTAACTTCCGAAGGCGAAATAAACGCAAGATACTCAGGCAAAACAATTGGCTTTGCGAACGCATTCAAACTTGCACCGGATCTGAAAGATGATCTTCATACATTGGTTGAAATGGCGCAATTGACCGGTGGCGTCATCTCTCTCGCTGACCATGTCGAGTTGACGCAATGGCTGAAATTCCATGGTTACATCATTCCCCGAACCGCTTCCGAAGGTTCCAGGCTGACAGAGTTCATGAAACTGAAGCCAGTGAGTCCACCGCTTGGTAACTATTGGGAAATGATCAAAGCCGGAGGAGACAATTCGGTCACTCTTTCTGCCGATCAGCGCAGCGAATTCCGCACACTCATCAGCAGTTATATCAAGGGGCAGTCGTTACTTGAGCATCTTGTAAATGACATTTTGGGCGGGCGGTCTACGCCTTTCAAACGCTCGGAGGTTCAGGGCATTCTTGAAAAACTGGTGTCCAGTCCCATCGCTTTTTACTGGGCCAACGCTTATGTGCGGGATCTGGGCTGGTATGGAGCGCAAGAAAACCAGCCCCAATCCGATGAATCGCTCAAGCAAATGATACTGACTTCGCTCTTGCTCAATCTTCATTCTGGCGTCGGCGAACAAGAGCCTCGCAACCATGCGGCAGGTTTCAACTTATATGCTGTCGAGCACATGGAAAAATCCTTCGCCGATGTTCAAACGGAATTCGAAAGGCACCTGATCGAGAACCACCGGATTACCGAAAGAGATGCGGCACTGGCCGCTCATCTGTTGCTGGCAGAGGCCGCACCGGAATTTCTGGTAAGGGATCTGCCTCCCACCCTGTTATTGGGCACGCCGCCATGGGTCGAATTTTGCCGGATCGTCGCGGTGGAGGAAATCATTGCGCCGGGATCGACGCGCTCGATGACTTATGCGCAGCTACAACAACTGTTGAAGTTTGACGGGGTCTGCGAGTCGCGAAAGACGCTCGACGCTCTGGCTGCCGTGGATCCTGTGATTGATTGGGCATTGCTTAACAAAATCGTCACGCGGGATGACGTAGAAAAGTCGGTCACAGACTCGCTTGAAGTGGCATTAGGCGCGTACGTCCGACATGCCAAGACGCTTGCCGAAACGGCCGAAACATTGTCTCGCCCTCTGCCGACTCGCAAAAGCATCGCACTGGATATCCTCAAACAGGTGGCCAAAGGATGTACCTATCTTGAAAACGACGTCCTTCACCAAAAGAAAAATCGACCGCTGGAGGACGCTTACGCCGACCCGTTTCCCGTATCGCCTGTAGAACTGCACATGTCCAATGATCTGGTGACCGGTGACTGGGATTTGAAGAATGGCGAAAGCATCTACAAAGCGTTTCCCGGCATGCTTGCAAACCTGATTGCTCCTGATGGTGAGTTCTACCGTCAGTTCAATCACGCCTATGTGGCTCATGTACAAGCAATGAACATGCATGTGAAGCAGGCTTTTTCTTCAGTGCCACTGCCTGATCGGACACGCCTGCTAAAAGGCAAGGTCACGATATTCACCGTAAGACCTTCTGTCGCGAAACTCCAATCGATCACCAGCCTTCCCACGAATCCCATAGCGTCGATCATTGACACGGTCCTGAAAACGACCCAGCGCAAACCGACGGAAAGTCATAAGGACATAGATGAGGCAAAGGGTCGATATGGTGTAGTCATCTGTTCACACTTCGAAGGTCGAGTGACGTGTTACGAATTATTTACCTTGCACGGAACCTGTCGCGAAAACACCCGGCTGGCAGAGCTTATCCAAGGGGAAAACCTTTTAAGCACAACCGTTCGCAGCAATGAGAAAAACTACTCTCCTCCTGCAAAAGTGCTTCAGCTGCCTACGAACATCGAGTGTTATACCCATGGAGTCACACCCGGCCTCATCAACGTCAGTCATGGTGTGATCGAAAAAGTCGGTGAATTGTCAGCGTCTCCACTGGCGCCAGAAATCAACGGTTATTACCAGAGTTTCTATTCGACAGAGTTCGACCGATTGGTGAATTTCGTACTCAAGCACAGACCCGTCGCGACCTACGATGAATTGGTGAAAGAGTGCTGGGGACAGACCAGGCTGGAGGCATTGCGGGCAAAACGGGAAAAGGATCTGGATACGTTTCTAAATTTTGTCGTGCCCTTCAAATCATGTATCGAAGACTTGAGCTCAGACGATCTGGATCGACAATTCCAAGGGGTGACGGCCTGTACTTTAGAAGCCGCGATGACCGTTCTGTTAGTGGTCGGAGCCATTGCTCAGATTGCCAGCCTGGCCGCCAAAAGCATGAGCATTGCTACCAAGGCCAGCAAGATCGCTTCGACGGGACTCGGATTGGTGAGCAACCTGTTCAATCCGCTGGACGGAGCATCCGACTTGCTTTTACATGGCGCAAAACTGTTGCGCAATACGTGGCGCCGCAGCGTGGCTGCACTGGATAACGCGATTTTCGACGCGCGCAAATGGTCGAGCGTAACGCCACACCGCCAACTGGCCGCCACTATCGACCCTGACACTGTTCGCCTGGGAACCTGGCGTCCCGCGCAAACGTCCCAGGATGTTTTCCAGGTATGGGGTATACGCCACAATGACGAATGGTACGCGCTGAACCGATTGGGCCAGCCTTGGGGAGCCAAACTGGAACATTTCAATTACAAATTCAAACTGCCTACCCTGCCCTGGCACAGGATCATGCCCAAAAGCTACACTCATCGTTACATGAAGAAAGCGATTCCCGCAGCCAAAGCCAAACTCGACAATGCCATCCATTTGTTGGCCGATGCAGAGTCAAACGACGAAGTTCGCAAGGTTCTAAAATATTTGTTTGGGACGGGATCCGACGAAGCCGCTCAACATATCGGGCTCAAACTGCGAGCAATGCGCAAGGATCTTGATGCTTTCACGCTCTCTAATGTGTCGTTCAGAAAAGCTGATATCAACGCGGTGGCAGCACTGAATGTGCCCGATTACAAACGGTGGAAGAAAACGGTAATCAATGGGACTACACATAAAGAATCCATCAAGAAATTCATCAAGATTTACCCGGAACATCTGGATGATTTTTATCGCTCAACCAAATATGATGAATCCAGAATCGCGGATGTGTTGATTCATGAGATGTCACATGGTGCACCAGGCACACTCGATCTGTATTATGGAAAAACGCTGGATCGCATTGAATTCGACGCTGCACCGTTAATTGATTTTGCGCGTAACCCCCGTATGATTGACCCGTCCTTTTCGAACCCTTACAGGACCGTGAGCACGGAAAAGTTTACTCACCTGGACCACTTTGAATCCGTTCGCCCCAGTCTTCCGACTCTGGTTCAGAAGCACCCAGCCTTATACAACGCGGACTCTTATGAAGTAGCGGTTTCCTTGATTGACCAAATCAAATCCGACCCTTTTGGATTTGGCGTAAATATGACTACCATCGAGACTGCGCTAAACAACACCCCAGCCGACAAATTCCTGGGCACATTAGAAATTAATCTGTGCAGAGTACCGGATTGACTTTTTGCTTCGATACAATCCACGCAGGATTAAAATCATCCAGCGCTGTGGTTTAATTGCGTCCCGGCAACCGGACCGATTATCCGCCCCAAGGAATACCGATGACTCAAACCGCTGCCACCAAAGTCCTGGTCATTGGCTACGTCTGGCCCGAGCCCCGCTCTTCAGCGGCCAGCGGGCACGTCATGCAAATCCTTGAAACCTTTTTGCAGCAAGGCTGGGACATCACCTTCAGCAGCCCGGCCGGCACCGGTGAACACCGTGCGGACCTGACCGCGCTAGGCATTCACGAAATGCCGATCGAGCTGAACAACAGCAGTTTCGACACCTTTGTCAGTGAACTGGCACCGGATATCGTGCTGTTCGATCAGTTCATGATGGAGGAACAGTTCGGCTGGCGGGTAGAAAAGCACTGTCCTGATGCGTTGCGTGTACTGGAAACCTCCGATTTGCAAAGCCTTCGGCATGCCCGGCATCAGCGACTCAAGGAGCGCTTGAAGGCCAGTGACGACGTTGATGATTTCAGCGAGTTATTCGCCCCGGCACTGCGTGCAGAGTTCGAGCTCATGGCCGATACCGATCTGGCTAAACGGGAGATCGCCGCGCTGTATCGCTGCGACTTGAACCTGATGATCTCCGAAGTCGAGATTCAATTGCTGGTCGAGCAGTTCGGGCTGCCGCGACAACTGCTGCACTGGTGTCCGCTGATGGTCGATCCGCCGAGTGCGCCACCGCCAGCCTTTGAAGATCGTGCGCATTTCCTCAGTATCGGTAACTTCCGCCACGCCCCCAACTGGGACGCCGTGCTCTGGATGAAAACCACGATCTGGCCGCTGATCCGCCAGCAACTGCCAACAGCTCAGTTGCACATATACGGCGCTTACACGCCGCCCAAGGCCACGGCGTTGCACAACCCGGCACAGGGCTTTCATGTGATGAACTGGGCAGAAGATGCGTTAGCCGTTATGTCTGCTGCGCGGATTTGCCTCGCTCCTTTGCGCTTTGGTGCCGGTATCAAAGGCAAGATTGTCGACGCGATGCTATGCGGTACGCCCAATGTCACCACGCCGATTGGCGCAGAAGCTATGCACGGCGAGCAACCGTGGCCCGGTAGCGTGGCCCGGACAGCTCGGGAATTCGCCAGTTGTGCCGTGCAACTTTATACCGATAAGGTTTGCTGGATGAAGGCCCAGGAAAATGGGCAATCCCTGTTAGCCAACCGTTACCAGACATCCGTTCATGGCGCTTCCTTGATCGAAAAGCTGGTTTATTGCCAACAGCATCTAGCGCAAATCAGAAGCGATAACTTTACTGGCAGTATGTTGCGCCACCACCAACATAAAAGTACGCAATATATGGCCCAGTGGATAGAAGCAAAGACTCGAAATCAATAACTACCCCCCTCAAAGTTGAAGCGCCACAGCTTAATAAAATACATTATTTGAATAAGGTTTTTTATTGGCTGTTTCGCTCGCCTCCTCTATAAATACTTTACCTTTAACCCATGCAAGGACGCATGAGATGGACGGTTACACTTTCAACCGTTGGATGACGGACTTACCTGGCATTGACTCAATGAAACTCAACGAGTTGATTCTGCCTGGCGCCCATAATGCTGGCGCAGACAAAAAGGCAACTTACCTGGCGCCCGGCGTTTCTCACTGGGCTGTTTGTCAAAACAATTCTTTTTACGAACAGTTGAACAACGGCGCACGCGCGCTCGATGTAAGAATCGAATACAACGTCGACTCCAGAGGGGTTGGCACATTCTGGTTCCAGCACAACGGCTTCCGATCATCCCGGTCGCTGGAAAACCTGGTTATGCAGGTGAGTCGTTTTCTACAGGAGAATCCCGACGAGTTCGTCTTGCTCGATTTCCATGAACTGACATCTGCCAATACTTCCTTTGACCACAAGGAGTTCAACCGATTTCTGCTGACACATCTGGGCCAGAGAATCATTCCGTCTCGTAACAAGTACATGAGCCTCGGTCAACTAAAGCAGGCCAGTCTTACCCAACGGTTATGGGTTGCTGCCGAACACCATCCGGATCTGGATCAAGGCTGGTTACTCTCCAAAATTCAACACGAATGGAGCGGCCAATCGCTGACCAGTGTCAAGAAGGTGCAAGCGCTTATCGCTCGCGTGATGCAAGATCCTCCGTCACCCTGGATGCCGTGGTCTCTCTCCGCGACCAGTTATACGGCACTCGGGGGGCCCGTAGACATCAAAGAGCACCTTGACCGGTGGTTCGCCCCCGCCTCGGACGGCTGGATCTTGAAATGCAGCATTATTAATGCAGACTTCTTCGAAGAATCGAAACTTGTGCCCAATTGCCGCATCGCTAACATAATCAAAGCCCGGACACTCAATAAATAGATATCTCTTGGGTTTGTATCAGTCAGGATAATATTCGCATTACACATCTGATACAAACCACTTCACCGTGATGAACAGTGAAGCCCAAAGAGGAATGGCAATGACAAATAAAGAAACAGGACGACTCAATAAAAACACTTGGATGAGCACTATTTCAGATATCCATAAATTAAAACTCACAGAGATCGTTTGGCCCGGCGCTCATAACGCCGGCATGGACAAAAAAGCGCCGAACTATGAAGTGGTGATCGGCAACTGGACAACTTGCCAGAACGATTCGTTTGCCTGGCAACTGTCCAATGGCGCGCGGGCTTTCGATCTGCGGCTCGGCTACACATTCGGACCTGTAGAGCCGGTGTTTTACTTTCATCACAATGGGTTGCAGTCCCATCGGATCCTCGATGAACTGATCGATGCGGTATCGGCCTTCCTCGATCGAAATCCGGATGAATTCATCGTGCTGGACTTTCATCAACTTGGACTCGCAGGCAAGCCCTTCGACTATAAGAAACTCAACGATGTGCTGGTGCGTCGTCTTGGGCGTCGAATCATCCCGCACAGCGACGCGTTGAAAACCGTGGGTGAACTCAAGCGCACCAGCTCCCTACGCCGCATCGTTATGGCAGCCCGAAGTGCGCCGGGCCTGGACAGCGAGTACTTCTGGCCGCGCATACCGCACAAGTGGCGCGACCAAACGTTCACTGATACCCGCGAGCTGCGTAGTCATATCGCTACAACCCTTGAAGAGGCGCCCTACGAAACATTTCTCTGGTCGCTGTCGGCGACCACCTATTCGCTATTGGGCGGCCCGCAGCACATAAAAAGCCAAATCAATGACTGGTTCAGTACAACGGGCGACTGGGTAACCCGTTGCAGCATCATTAACATCGACTTTTTCGACGAGTGCGAAATTGTCCGCTATTGCTGGAGCGCCTCCAGCATGAAAGCCGTGTATGGCCGCTCGTTGCATGAACCGTCCTGAACGGTCAACGTCGCAGGCTGGCACAGAGAGCCTGGAAAGAGGCATGATCAACAGGCGATAACAATAAAAGTACCCTGACATGAGCCGACCAGCCAGAGTTACCGATCCTTCCTACGAATTGATGGACGACCATAACGGGTTGTCCATCATCTATCGTCAGCACGGCTTCCCCTGCCCTTTGGTGCGCTGGCATTTCCACAAGGAATACGAACTGCACCTGATCATCGCCAGCTCCGGCAAGGTGTTCATCGGTGACTACATCGGCAACTTCTACCCGGAAACGCTGTTCCTGACCGGACCCAACCTGCCCCACAACTGGATCAGCCAGGTGGCCGAAGACGAAGTGGTGCCCAAGCGTGACATGCTGGTCAATTTCACTGATGAGCTGTTTGAAAACGGCCATCAGGTGTTCGCCGAACTCAAAGCGCTCACTCCGCTGCTGGAGCGCGCGCAGTACGGCATCGAGTTTCGCTGCAAGCGTACGATCCGCCAGGCCATGACCTTGATGCAGCGCATCGCCGACACCCAGGGCATGACCCGGCTCGGGCACTTTTTCATTCTGCTGGAGTTGCTGGCGGCATCCGATGACTATCAGTTGCTGTCCGGTGCGACGACGCCGCAATTGGCCGATGAACACAATATCGACCGCACCAACCGGGCGGTGGACTACATCTTTGCCCATTACGCCCGCGATCTGCCCCTGGAAGAAGTCGCCGAACACTTGGGCCTGAAGCCGACCTACTTCAGCCGTGTGTTCAAACAGGCTACCGGGCGTTGCTTCATCGAATTCGTCAATCGCCTGCGCATCAGCAAATCCTGCGAGCTGCTGGCCGATGGCGACAAAACGGTGACCGATGTGTGTTTCGAGTCGGGCTTCAACAATATTTCCAACTTCAACCGACGCTTCCAACAGCTCAAGGGCATGACGCCATCGCATTACCGGCGGTTGGCGGTGCAGCGTTTGACTGAGCAAAACCTGGGTTGAAGGCCTTGGTTATGTGGTGATTTTCAGATCGCCTTCGCGGGCAAGTCGGATCGCCGCACCGCTCGCTCCTACAAGAGCGAGGCTTGCCCGCCAAGGGGCCGATGAAACCTGTACAAATTCAATGACCGCCCGCCTCTGCGAAGCCTTACCACATACCCCTGTAGGAGCGAGGCTTGCCCGCGAAGAGGCCGGTGAAACCTATACAAATTCGATGCCTGCTCGCCTCTGCAAAGCCTATCCCTGCATCCCCCGCTCCAAATCTCAGTGCAAAAAAGTATCGATCACAGTGCGATGGATGATTTGTCAGCCCATCGATTGAAGGCTGTAATCAGTGCACATTCTTCCTGACTTCGGAAGACACAAAAACAATAACTGTCCTTCTGTAACCCGCGGGGTGCAGAAAAGGAGTGCACGATGCAACCTTCGGTAAAAGCTCTGCTTGCTCTCACCTGCATGACCCTCAGTAGCGTCAGCCTCGGCGCCCAGACCCTGACCATTGCCACCGTCAACAACAGCGACATGATCCGCATGCAAAAACTCTCGAAAACTTTCGAGGCCGAGCATCCGGACATCAAGCTCAATTGGGTGGTACTCGAAGAAAACGTCCTGCGCCAACGCCTGACCACCGACATCGCCACCCAGGGCGGGCAGTTCGATGTGTTGACCATCGGCATGTACGAAGCCGCACTCTGGGGCGCCAAGGGTTGGCTGGAACCGATGAAGGATTTGCCAGCCAGCTACGCCCTCGACGACGTGTTCCCTTCGGTACGCGAAGGCCTTTCGGTCAAGGGCTCGCTCTATGCCCTGCCGTTCTACGCTGAAAGCTCTATCACCTATTACCGCACCGACCTGTTCAAGGAAGCCGGGCTGACCATGCCCGAACGCCCGACCTGGACGCAGATCAGCGAATTTGCCAGCAAACTCACCAACAAAGACAAAGAACAGTACGGCATCTGCCTGCGCGGCAAGGCTGGCTGGGGCGAGAACATGGCCCTGATCACCACCATCGCCAATGCTTACGGCGCACGCTGGTTCGATGAGCAGTGGAAACCGGAATTCACCGGCCCCGAATGGAAAAACGCGCTCAACTTCTACGTCGACACCATGAAGAAGTCCGGCCCTCCTGGCGCGTCGAGCAACGGTTTCAACGAAAACCTGGCACTGTTCAACAGCGGCAAGTGTGCAATCTGGGTCGATGCCAGCGTGGCCGGCTCGTTCGTCACCGACAAGACCCAAAGCAAGGTCAGCGATCACGTCGGCTTCACCTACGCACCGCATGAAACCACCGACAAAGGTTCGGCCTGGTTGTATTCCTGGGCGCTGGCCATTCCGACCAGTTCCAAGGCCAAGGACGCGGCGAAAACCTTCAGCACCTGGGCCACTTCCAAGGAGTACGGCGCACTGGTCGCGGAGAAAGACGGCATCGCCAACGTGCCGCCCGGCACTCGTGCTTCGACCTACACCGAGGCCTACATGAATGCCGCGCCGTTCGCCAAGGTGACGCTGGAATCGCTGAAAGCGGCGGACCCGACCAAACCGTCTCTCAAGACTGTGCCCTACGTCGGCATCCAGTTGGTGACCATTCCCGAGTTCCAGGCCGTGGGCACCCAGGTCGGCAAGCTGTTCTCGGCAGCGCTGATCGGCCAGACCACGGTCGACCAGGCTTTGACCGCTGCCCAGTCAACCACCGAACGTGAGATGAAGCGCGCCGGTTATCCCAAGTAACCCCGGCCCCCTGTAGGAGGGAGCGGTGCGGCGATCCGACTTGCCCGCGAAAGCGGTGTGTCAGGTAAATCGCCTTCGCGGGCAAGCCTCGCTCCTACAGTTGATCTTCATTGTCTGTTCCTAATGGGTTCTATCGCCATGAATATTTCAACCGCCAAAGCTCACATGGACATCCCGCAACCGGTGCGTAAAAGCCGGTTGAGCAACCCCGGCTGGTTTCTCGTCAGCCCTTCGGTAGCGTTGTTGCTGCTGTGGATGATCGTGCCGCTGGGCATGACCGTTTACTTTTCAATGATTCGCTACAACCTGCTCTACCCCGGTGAAAACCAGTTCGTGGGGCTGGAGAACTTCAGCTACTTTCTGAGCGACTCGGGCTTTCTTCCCGGTGCCACCAACACCCTGTTGCTGGTGGGCAGCGTGCTGCTGATCAGCGTGGTGTTCGGGGTGTTGATCAGCGCATTGCTGGAGGCCAGTGAGTTTCTCGGTCGCGGCATCGTGCGGGTGATGTTGATCTCGCCATTCTTCATCATGCCCACCGTCGGTGCGCTGATCTGGAAGAACCTGATTTTTCACCCGGTCTCGGGGATTCTCGCCTACATCTGGAAGCTGTTCGGCGCGCAGCCGGTGGACTGGCTGGCGCACTACCCGCTGCTGTCGATCATCATCATTGTCTCGTGGCAGTGGCTGCCCTTCGCGATCCTGATCCTGATGACCGCCATGCAGTCCCTCGATCAGGAGCAGAAAGAAGCCGCGCGCCTGGACGGTGCCGGTCCCATCGCGATTTTCTGGCACCTGACCCTGCCGCACCTGGCCCGGCCAATCGCGGTGGTGGTGATGATTGAAACCATCTTCCTGCTGTCGGTGTTCGCCGAAATCTTCACCACCACCAACGGCGGCCCAGGCTACGCCTCGACCAACCTCGCCTACCTGATCTACAACCAGGCGCTGGTGCAGTTCGACGTCGGCATGGCGTCCGCCGGTGGTTTGATCGCGGTGTTGATTGCCAACGTCGCGGCCATCGTGCTGGTGCGAATGATCGGCAAAAACCTGACAGATAAAGCCTGAGGCCTGCGCCATGACTCTTCAACAATCCCGCCGTTTGCAAAGCCTGCTGCTCGGCACTCTGGCCTGGGCCATCGCGATCCTGATCTTCTTCCCGATCTTCTGGATGGTGCTGACCAGTTTTAAAACCGAAATCGACGCGTTCGCCACGCCGCCGCAGTTCATCTTCACACCGACGCTGGAGAACTACCTGCACATCAACGAGCGCAGCGACTATTTCAGTTTCGCCTGGAACTCGGTGGTGATTTCCTTCAGCGCCACGGCCCTGTGCCTGTTGATCGCAGTGCCGGCGGCCTACTCGATGGCGTTCTACGAAACCCAGCGCACCAAAGGCACGCTGCTGTGGATGCTCTCGACCAAGATGCTGCCGCCAGTGGGCGTGCTGATGCCGATCTACCTGCTGGCCAAGAGCTTTGGCCTGCTGGATACGCGGATCGCACTGATCGTGATTTACACGCTGATCAACCTGCCGATCGTGGTCTGGATGATTTACACCTACTTCAAAGACATCCCCAAGGACATCCTCGAAGCCGCACGTCTGGATGGCGCGACGCTGTGGCAGGAAATGGTCCGGGTCCTGCTGCCAATCGCCAAGGGCGGCCTGGCTTCCACGGTGTTGCTGTCGCTGATCCTGTGCTGGAACGAAGCGTTCTGGTCGCTGAACCTGACCTCGTCGCAGGCCGCGCCACTGACCGCGTTGATCGCCTCGTACTCGAGTCCTGAGGGGCTGTTCTGGGCCAAGTTGTCGGCGGTGTCGACCCTGGCTTGTGCACCGATCCTGATCTTTGGCTGGATCAGCCAGAAACAATTGGTTCGCGGCCTGTCGTTTGGTGCCGTGAAATGAAGATCGCCGCTCCAACACGATCCCTGTAGGAGCCAGGCTTGCCGGCGAAGGCGATCTTCCGGACGCCTTCGCCGGCAAGCC
>NZ_JAMYDU010000022.1 GCF_024138395.1 Pseudomonas mandelii | reverse complement strand
CAAGCGGAGCAGATGGTGCGGGAGGCAATCTTGATCTACAACCAGGAGCGTCCGCACCTATCCCTGAAATACAAAACACCCGATGCGGTGCATCGGGCGTTAGGGTGAAACAGGTGTAAACCTATTTCAGGACTAGACACTTGGATTAAGTCAAATCAGACCGCATCCAGCTCCGGCTCGTCCGCCTGCACATTGTTGGTTGCCTTCACCTCATCGTGGCGACGAATGTACTTCCAGTCTGCCTCGTCGATGTAAATGCCGTTCGGGCCGCTGCCGCCTTCCAGGTCGATGGCGACACTGGCGCAAACTTGCGGCTTCACACTCGCCAGAATCGGCACGAAGCCCAGTTGCAGGCTGGTTTCCAGCAGTGCTGCCTGGTTCTTCTCGTCGATGTCCGCCGCTTCGTCGAGGTAGTACGGCAGGCGCACGCGACCGGCCTGATCGCGGTCCATCAAGTGCAGCAACAAGTACATGTTGGTCAGCGCCTTGATGGTCATGGTGGTGCCGTTGGACGCCGCACCGTCGATGTCGGTGTGGATCACCGGCTGGCCGTTGACCTTGGTAATCTCGAACGCCAGCTCGAACAGATCCTTGAGACCGAGTTGGTTGTGGTTCGCCGCCACCAGGCGCGCCAGGTATTCCTTGGCTTCTTCGTTCTTGTTGTCCTGATCGGCGCTTTGGCTCAGGTCGAAAACGGAAAGGGTTTCGCCTTCTTCGTACTGACCGGCGCTGTGGATGATCTGGTCAATGTGCTTGAGCGCTTCCTTGTTCGGCGCGAGCACGATGCGGAAGCTTTGCAGGTTGGAAACCTGACGCTTGTTGATCTCGCGGTTGAACAGCGCCAGTTGATGTTCGAGGCTGTCATAGTCGCTGCGGATGTTACGCAGGGTCCGGGCGATGTCGGTAACCGCGGCACGGCGGGCCTTGCCCAGGGTAAGGGCTTCATCGGTGCGGTGTGCGTACGCATTGATCAACAGTTGCAGGCGACGCTCCATATCGTCTTCGCTGTCGAACTTGGCCACACCTTTCAGGCGAACCTGAGCGTAGAGCGCGTCGATCTGCCCGTCGCTGCGCAACAGGCCTTGCCAGCTGTCCTGATAGTCATTGAGCAACGGCAGCAGGTTGTCCATGGAATCGTCGACCGGGTCCATGAATGGCGTGCCGAATGGCAGGTCCGCTGGCAACAGCTGACGGCGGCGCAGGGCGTCGTCGAGGGTGCGTTGCTTGGCTTCCATGTCGCCGATCTGCCGGCCGACCAATTGCAACTTGGCCGACAGTTGCTGGACGCGCTCGGTGAAGGCATCGCTGGAACGCTTCAGTTCGTCCTGAGCGGCTTCCATCTGCGCCAGTTGCTCAAGCTTGTCGCCTTCCTCGGCGCTCAGGGTTTGCGCGCGGCGGAAATCTTCCAGGGCTTTCTGCGCATCCAGCACTTGCTGGTACAGCGCTTCGGTCTGGGTCTTGCTGGCCGCGCGGTCGGCTGCCACGGCTTGTTGGGTTTTCAGTTGCTTGAGTTCTTTGTCCAGGCGCTCTTTCTGATCGCGCAACGCCGCGCGGTCAGCCAGGGCTTGCAGCGCTGGCGGCTCGATGTGCGAGATGTCGATGGACAGGCCCGGCACTTCGAAGCGCTCGCCTTTGAAGCCATCAAGGATCAGTTCCATGGATTTGACCCACTGACCATCCTCGTCCAACGTGATGCCGTGTTCACCCAGTGGCAGGCTGAACAGTGCGCTGTTGAACAGGCGCATCAGGCGCTCGACGTCCTGCTGCGAAAACTCTTCGCGCAAACGGGCGTAGCTATTGTTGTCGGCGTGATCGAGTTGTTGCTTGACCGACTTCAGGCGTTTTTCCAGATCCCGCAGACGCTCTTCCAGATCCTCGGCGCTGAACTGCCGCGACTGGGCCAGCGCACCGGCCAGTTCGTCATGCGCGTCCTTGGCGGCGAGCAGTTGCTGCTCGAGGACTTTGACGTCATCGACCAGGGCGAAGCGATGCTTGAGCACCGACAACTCGCCGAGCCAGCGCTGGATGCCGGTGATTTCCCGCTCCAGACGCATCAGCTCCTGAGTGCCGCCGCGCTGATCGTTTTGCAGCGCGTCCTGCTCGTTGCGATAGTGCTCGGCCTGAATCGTCAGTTCTTCCTTGCGCGCACTGGCGTAGTCCGACCAGGTGCCGAGCAAGGAATCAAGCAGTGGCGACAGGCGATGCAGTTTGCCGCGCAAGATGTCCCGCTGTTTCACGCCGTTGGCCAAGGCTTCCACCAACGGTCCGGCAGCGACCAGCGAGTTGTAGTCCTGCTCCATGCGACGTACATCGCGGAAGGCTTCTTCGCACGCGGCGATGTAATCGACGCTGCCGGAACGCAGGCTGTGTTCGAAAGCATCGAGGAACAACTGCTTGAGTTTGGCCGCGGTGATTTCGCGCATGTGCAGCAAGTTGATGAACAGGGCGCGGAAGGTCTTCAGGCTCTGCTCGCTGGTGGAGCGCAACGGAATCAGCGTCAGGTCCAGCGGAATCGACGTGTGACCGCCCACCAGCAAACGACGCAGTTCATCCGGCTTGAGTTCGTAGGCTTTCAGGCCTTCGCGTTCAAGGTTGGTGAACAGCTCTTTCTGCCGCAGACAGGTGTCGTTTTTCTGATAATGCGCCAGGTCGAGTTTGCCGGCATAGGCAAAGAACTGGTGACCGAAACCGCCGCCCGGGCCGCGTCCGACCACGCCGATTACGTGCGGGCCGTGGGGCAGGGAGACTTCCACGAGGATGTAACTGGTGTCCGAGGCGAAGTAGAAACGCCGGGATTGCTCCAGGCTGTACTTGCCGAAACTCATGTCCGACATGCGCGCCAGAATCGGGAACTGCAAGGCGTTGATCGAAGCGGATTTACCGAGGTTGTTCGCGCCGTAAACCGACAGCGGTTCTTCCAGCGGGAACAGGCCGAGGCTGTAGCCGGCGGTGTTCAAAAGGGCAAAGCGGCGAATGCCGTAGCGTTCCTTGCTCATGCGTCGGTCTCCTGTTCTTCGGCAATAGCGCGGGCCATGGCGTCTTCTTCGCTTTCTTCCTCGAAGTCACTGAGGTCCAGCGGATCATCGGTTTGCAGCAGCTTCTCGTCACTATCGTCGTCGACCAACACCGGAACGGGCAATGGCAACACGCTGTGCAGGCTGGCCGCCAGATCGCGGTCCTGCTGAACCGACAGGCACACATCGAGGAAACGGTGCATCGGCGGGAGGAAACGGTAGATGCCGTTTTCTTCGCCAGCAAAACCGAGCTGAGTCATGCGGCGCATGATTTTTTCTTCGAGTTCTTCGACGGTCTGCACTTCGGCCTGGATGAACAGATCACGGTACTTTTCCAGCAATGATGGCAATTCATCGCGACCGAGACTGCCGCCGTCCAACACGGCGACCGGGTCGCGGCCCTGGTCGGCCAGATGCTCGACGAGGATGAAGGTGAACAGCGCCAGACGCTGGGCAGTCTTGTTCACTGCCGCGGCGGCCAGGTCCGGCACGAAGTAGTAGAAACCACGGGTGTCGCAGACCAACTCATAACCCAGCGCCCTGAAAAGCGTGCGGTACTGGTCCTGGAAGTTCGACAACTGCGCGTACAGCTCCGGGTCGCGGCGGCTGACGTGGTAGCCCTTGAACAGTTCGCGGAAGATCGGCGCGAGTTGGGACAGTTCGGATAGATCAAGATGCATGGGGGATGCTCGCAGAATCCTCGGCGGCGCTATCGCGGGCCGAGAGCAGGGCGAAGGAGCGCAGGCTGACCTGGTGCTCGTGAGTGTGGTAATCGCGGCGTTCCAGACGCTCGCGCTTGAAACGTTTTTCCCGCGACAGACGCGAGAACCAGTAAAGCAATTCGTCGGTGGCGCCGTCGGGCTCCTGCTCGAGCAACCAGATCATCAGGTCCGGCATCGGCAGGGCGTCTTCGCAGCGCTCGAGCATCTCCCGAACCGTGCGTGGCGCGCGGGGGGCTTCGCCTTTCTGAGTCTTGTGGGCCTTGGGGAAACGCGCAGGTTTCGGCTCGAAACGGGCCAGGGCGTACACGTAGGCTTCCACCTGACTGGCGCTGCCGAGGAAGGTGCTTTGCGGGCGAGTGAACATCGGCATCGCGGCTTGCGGTACCGCATCGATACCTTTACGACGAATGGCCGACAAGGCCAGCGCCGCGCCACGGGTCACGGCGTTGTGCCGGCGCGCTTCTTCACGCAGCGGCAACAGCAGTTCACGGGCATGACGCAGAGTCAGCTGGGCACTGGTCTGCATTTCGAGGATGCGTGCGTGGGTGCGCAGCAGCATGTCGTCATCGACCAGATGGCCGAGGCGCTGCTGTTCAGTGAGCATCTTCAGCAGGACGTTTTCGACCTTGCGCACGCCTTGCTCGAAGGCGCCGTCGGCGTTCACCAACTGGATCATCGGCTCGACGTATTCATCCCAGGTCGCCAGTACTTCAGCGTAGCGTTGGCGCAGCGGGATCTGCCGGTCGCTGGTCTTGGCCCGCTCGGCGACGGCCACGAGGGCCTGTTCGTCGTTGGCGAGTTTTTTCAGAACGTCCCGCACGCGCATGTCGAGCAGACGCAACTGGCGCGCCAGATCGTTGCCGTCGCGAATGTCGAAGGCGTCCTGAATGTAACCGGCCAGGCGCTCGAGATGGCGCAAATAGGCTTCGATTTCCAGACACAGGCCCAGACGGTGTTCACGGCGCAGGTAAGCGAGAAAGTCGTGGATCTGCGCGTTGAGCTCGAAACGGTTCGGGCTTTTCGCCACGGGAACCAGAATGTCGAGGCGGATCCACACGTCCAGCAGGCTGGTGATGTCCTGCGGTGTACTGTCGAGTTGCTGGGCGGCCAGTTGCGTGCGCAGTTCGTTGAGGCTCAGGGTGCCTTGGTCGAAGTGCTCGCACAGTGGCTCCAGAAGTGCCCAGTGTTCAGCGAGGGCGCGCAAGACGCGCTTGGGTTCGATCATCGGAATGGCCGGCTGGTTGGCGATTAAAAGCCGCGATTGTACTGCATCGCAGCCGTGTCGATTCACTCTCGGGATGGGCTGTCGCCATTTTTCATGGGTGGAAAGACTATCGGTGAAGCCTATCGATCAACAGCGCGGGCGATCTTGAGCGAAGGGCGGTAGAATCACCGCACTTTAGTTATCCACAAGTGGCCGACCTTTGCTTATCGAGTCCCGTCGCCGCGCTTATTTGACCGCCATGCAGGTGGTCAACTGGCTGCCGCGCACCGAATTGCCCTTTGCTGCGCCCTCGCGCCCCGAACTGCTGGAGATGCCCGAGCCATTGGTCGTCGCCCCGGTTGTGCCGATTCCCGTGGCCGAGGCACCGATGGAACCCGTGGTCAAACCGGCCGAACGGGTAAAAATCGAGGTGCCGCGGCCATCGTTGGCCAGCACCCGCACAAACGCCAAGGTCGAAGAAGAGGAGGCCCCGGTCGCGGTCAAGGCGCCGGTCGTTCCGCCACCGCGTTTCGCCCTTCAATTGCTGCGCGCAGGTCGTTGTCTGTTGCTGGTGGAGTTACCCACAGGCGAAAGCTTCCAGACCCGCGATCCGGCGTATCTGTTGCTCAAGGACATGCTGCGCGCCGCCGGCCTGCCAGACAGCCCACAGATCGTCGGCGAGCCGGTGCGCTGGCCGCTGCTGGCTCGCGGCACCATGGATCAAGGACCGGAAGCGGCTCGGGATTTCGTACAAGGCTTTCTGTCGGCCCGTCTGGAAGACGCTCCATGCGTCTGCCTGTGGCTGATTGGCTTGCCGGCGGTGCGTTTTGCCGGTGAGGCCAACGCCGAATCCTTCAACCGTGAACTTCAGGTCGAAGGCCTGGGTTCGGTCTGGGCTCTGCCGGGGCTGGAATTATTAATGGAAGAGCCACAGCGTAAGGCTGATGTCTGGCAAGCCATGCGTCGGCTGATGGCGCGCTGGAAAGAATCGAATGAGTGACGCTGTATCGTTCCGCCCGATGACCGAGGCGGACCTCGACACTGTATTGAAAATCGAATACGCGGCTTACAGCCACCCCTGGACCCGCGGGATTTTTCTCGATGGCTTGGGCAAGTACCAGATCTGGCTGATGTTCGAAGGGCAACAGCAGGTCGGTCACGGCGTGGTGCAGATCATTCTCGACGAGGCGCATTTGCTGAACATCACCGTCAAACCGGAAAATCAGGGCCGGGGCCTGGGTTTGACGCTGCTGGAGCATTTGATGTCGATTGCCTACAAGGCAGAGGCGAGGGAATGTTTTCTGGAAGTGCGCGACAGCAACCGGGCGGCGTTTCGGTTGTATGAGCGGTATGGGTTCAACGAAATCGGCCGTCGACGGGATTACTACCCGGCCGTTGGCGGGCGCGAAGATGCCGTGGTCATGGCCTGCACGTTAGTGGATTGAGCCTTAAAAGCTTCGCGGGCAAGCCTCGCTCCTACAGGTTTTTGCATCCATTCCGTAGGAGCGAGGCTTGCCCGCGAAGGCGCCCTCACTGACGACAACGATCAACGCTTGCCATCCATTGGATCGCGCCGCGCCAACTCTGCTTCGTCCAGCCCGTTGCCCCCGCCGATGTCGTCTTCATCGACAATGCTCAAATCCCAATCCGCCTGGTCGCCTTCACCCTCTTCGCGGGCATCCCGGGCGCCGTCTTCACGGATCAAGGTTTCCGGGCTCATGTCATCGTCGGTGGATTCATGGTCATCGGTCGAGCCGCCGGTCATGCCAGCTTCACGGACGCGTTCGTCGGGGATCTTCTGCGCACGCTCGCGCTCGGGGATCAAGTCGCCGATTCTGGCGCCAGGTTCTTCCTCATCGAAATCCAGCTCATGTACTGAGCCCATGCGGTCTTCGTTGTCGTCGATGGGCTCGGGTTGCGCCTCATCGAACGGACGTCGTGAATCAGTCATGGCATTCCCTCATACTGTAGGCCTTACTACAGTTGACCTACCGGGCTTACGAGAATTCCACCGGCAGGGAACGCCGGATAGCCATTTATGCATCAGAGGGTATCTGCATCTCGCGCGTGACCCCAACACAGGGTTGTCTGTCAAAGCAGCAAATCATTCTTGAGGCTTCATTGCATGAACGAATTACAAGATCTGATTGATAACAATGAGCGCTGGGCCGACGCGATCACCAAGGAAGATCCTGATTTCTTCGCCAAGCTGGCTCGTCAACAAACCCCGGAGTACCTGTGGATAGGTTGCTCCGATGCGCGGGTGCCGGCCAATGAAATCGTCGGCATGCTGCCGGGCGATCTGTTTGTGCACCGCAACGTGGCCAACGTTGTACTGCACACCGACCTTAACTGCCTGTCGGTGATTCAGTACGCGGTTGATGTACTCAAGGTCAAACACATCCTGGTCACTGGCCACTATGGCTGCGGCGGTGTACGCGCCTCGATGCAGGACCGCCAGTTGGGCCTGATCGACGGTTGGTTGCGTTCGATTCGCGATCTCTATTATGAAAAGCGCGACGAACTGGCCAAGTTGTCCACCGAAGAAGAGCGGGTCGACCGCCTTTGCGAGCTCAACGTGATCCAGCAGGTGGCCAACGTCGGTCATACCAGCATTGTGCAAAACGCCTGGCACCGCGGGCAGAGCCTGTCGATCCATGGCTGCATTTATGGCATCAAGGACGGTCGCTGGAAAAGCCTGAACGCCACCATCAGTGGTTTCGAACAGTTGCCGCCGCAGTACCGTTTGCGTCCGGTCGAAACATTGTAAAAACCTTTCAACTTTGACTTCGCCGACGCCAGTGTTGAAAGAACTGTTCTCCACTGGCATTCGGCGACTCGTCATAGCCGATGATCCAGCCACGGCAGCACGGACAACCGCAGCGGCAGGCGAACTGCCGCAGCAATTTGTCTTCTGTCGCGGCGAAGTCCATCGTCAGCCGGTCACCCTTTTTGATGTCTTTGAGCGCCCATAACCACAGCTCGCTCATATCGAGAAAGACGTTGGGATCGCAGGAGTGGCTCAGCAGACCACAGAAGCGCGGATCGTAGACGTGAATTCCAGGCGCCAGCTGCCGGGTGTATCGGCAGCGATAGGGCAGCAGATGTCCAGAAACCCGGCAGATTCGGCTGATGCGGGGGTACTCGCGCAGTGCCGTGACAGCTATTGCCGATCCCTGCGTGTTGTAGATGGTTTCAAAGTCACTTTTGGAGGGGAATCCAAGGCGAAGGGGTAACTCTACAAATGGATAGATGCCATTGGATGGTGATGCGGGTGTTCCTTGTTCGGCATAGGCTCTCATAGCAATCCTTGTCAGCTGAGTGCTACGACCTCCATCAGCTGAGCTCCTGTCAGCTCTGCAGCACTTGGGTACGCTCCAAGCCTCTCGTAAATAAAACAGCCGGTCTACTGTCAGATATGACAGGCGAAGAAAGCTCTTTCCCGCGTGAGCCATGGCTCACGCGGGAAAGACTTTCATCGTTTACAAGTGTGGCGCAGGAGCAGAAGTTGCAAGAGACGGGCTCTTCAGCTGTTTCAGCTGAGATTTCACTGTCGTTGTTGCGCATTTGGCCACGGCCTGTTCGGGCGTCAGGTTGCGGATCGAGGTGTAGAACAGCTCGCAGGTTTTTTCTTTCTGGGCCACTTGCCAGGTCTGAGTACAGCTTTTCAGCTGAACGGTAGGGTCGGTACCTGGTTTGCTGCCCATCCCCGCTTGCCAGCACGCGGCGCTCAAATCCTGTCCCATGACTTTCAGCCCCGCTGCGTCAGCCTTGGCCTGGGCATCGCTGCCGCTGTAGGCCTCGGGATCGGCGGCGTACCAGATGTAGCTCGGATGGTTGGAACCCAGTACCGGCACCTTCAAGCCCTCGCTCGGGCTGATAGTTGCCAGGCCCAGCACGTCTACGGTCGGCCCGTATTGTTGCTTGATCCAGTTACGCACCGGTGCGCCGAAGGCAACCATTGGCAACGCAGCGCCGCTGGCGTTCTGGCTGACTTCCTTGACCATGGTGGTCTGGTAATCCTTGAAGTAGTCATAGACGCCCTCAAGGTCCTTGCCGGCGCTGGACGGCGCGGCAATCGGCGCGATGTCGATGATGGTCTGATAGCCCGGTGTCTGGTCGACAGGGATGCCGTTGGCAGTCAGCAGCGTGGCCCAACGGTCGGTGGTCTTGGACTCCAGGTAGTCCTGGGCCTGGGTCAGCGAATAATCCGGCGGGAAGTGCAGCAGTTCGACGCTTTTGCGATTTTCCAACGCCATGCCCAGCGGCAGGAACAGATACCAGCTATAGGTCCATTTACCATCGGCACTCAGCTTGCTGGCGCCGTTGTAAGCCAAATCCCCAGCGTTGAGTAAAGCGGTCAATGGCTTGTCATAGCCTTTGGGCACACCGCTGATAGTGGCGTAGAGCTGCTTATTGTCGGTTTTTACCAGCACTTTTGCGGTTTTGTAGCCATCGCGTTGTACGCTTTGAGTCAGGTAGTGCTCGACTGTCTGTTCCAGCGTCCAGTTGCGATAGCAGATGACACTGCAGTTGTTGGGGTAGGCGAACAGCCGGGTGACACGTTCGGTACTGCCCAGGTTCAGATCGACATCGGCGTGAGCGGCGGCACTCAGGGTGATTGCGGCCAAGGTGAGTCCTGCGAGTTTGAACATGCTCAGATCCTTTTCAGCGTGAGCCCTCGGAGGCGGGGCGGGTACATACTGAAACTACTTGTGTCGAGCGGTCTAGTGCTCATGTGAAAAGATCGCCGGTTTCACAGACGGTTTAAAATGCGTTAGTACCCGATGTGGGGCAGGAAGTTGTGTTCTGCGTGGTGAAGGAAACGGTGTTCGTGTAGCGACTATTTTTGTAGGACAACCCAGAAACACTCTTCAGAAAATAACCCCAAGGCCGATGGTTAGGCTGTAAGCCGCTTTTTACCTCTGTCCATCGGTGCTTTCCCATGTTCAACAAACGCTTGAAGCAGGAGCTGTCGGCTCTTCGCGAAGAACTCTCCAGCCTTCAGCAAGTCAAGGAGAGCCTGGACAGCGAGATGCTGGTCCTGACCGTTGAGTCCGATGGCAGGATTCAATCGGCCAATCAGAACTTCATGGGTGAAATGCTCTACAAGGGCCCTGATCTGGTCGGCCGACACATCGAAGACATCGTTCCCATCCATGTGAAATCGGACGAATTCCACCGCCGCTTCAAGACTGCGTTGACCCGTGGCGAGCACTTTGCCGGCACGGTTCGTTTGCTGCGGGGCAACGGTGCCGAAGCCTGGTTGCGGTCAATCATGCAACCGGTGCGATCCGCGGATGGCCGGATCAAACACTTCTCGATTTACTCCAGCGACCTGACCCGCACCATCGAGGCATCCCGTGAGCACGAGAACCTGATCGGCGCACTGGTGCGCTCGACCGCGATCATCGAGTTCGACCTCAATGGCAACGTACTGATGGCGAACGAGCGGTTTCTCAACGGTATGGGCTACAGTCTGGCGCAGGTCCAGGGCAAACATCACCGCACTTTCTGCGAACCTGAGGAATATAACAGCGCCGAGTATCAGAACTTCTGGCGTCGGCTGAACGCCGGCGAATTTGTGGCCGATCGTTTCAAGCGTATCGATAGCCACGGTCGCGTGGTCTGGCTGGAGGCTTCCTACAATCCGGTGGTCGATGCCAACAACAAACTCTACAAAGTGGTGAAATTCGCTACGGTGATTACCGATCAGGTCAATCGGGAGCAGGCTGTCGCCGAAGCCGCCAACATCGCCTACAGCACCTCACAGCAAACCGACAGTAGCGCCCAGCGCGGTACCACCGTGGTGACTCAAGCGGTGGACGTCATGCGTGACCTGGCCAAACACATGCAAACCGCTGGCGAAGGCATCGAGGCGCTGAACGCGCAATCGCTGGTGATCGGCACCATCGTCAAAACCATCAGTGGGATCGCCGAGCAGACCAACCTGCTGGCGCTCAACGCGGCCATCGAAGCGGCTCGCGCCGGTGAACAGGGTCGAGGTTTTGCCGTGGTGGCTGACGAAGTCCGGCAACTGGCCTCGCGTACCAGCCAGGCGACCGATGAAATCGTCGGCGTCGTACGCCAGAACCAAGACATGGCGCGCAACGCCGTGGCCCTGATGACCGATGGCAAACTCCAGGCCGAACAGGGATTGGCGCTGGCGGCGGAGGCGGGCACGGTGATCGTCGAGATCCAGGACGGAGCACAGAAAGTGGTGAACGCGGTTGGGCAGTTTGCCAATCAGTTATCGACTTGATGCTATCTGTTCGGCATGAATAGCGCTAAAAACGTCAGGCCTGCTTTTGCGGTTTGATCAGACTCTCAGCAGGTATCCCGAATAGATCATGAAGCTTCCAGATCATCGGAAGCGTCAACGCACGCTTACCGTTGAGTACTTCATAAACCCGGTTTGTGCGGCCAATGGCAGGTGCCAGATCAGCTGCGGACAGGCCGGACTGCTCCATGCGAAATTTGATCGCGTCGATCGGAGTGGGTAGATCGATCGGAAATTGCTTCGCTTCATAGGCCTCGATGAGAGTAATCATGATGTCGAAGTAATCGCCTTCGGGGGTTCCCGGCTCAGGCTCATTGTTGAATAGGGCAGATACGTTCTTGAGGGCTGCACGGTAGTCCTCGTCGGTGTGAATCGGGTGAATGTTCATGGGTTACTCCATCTCGACGGTATCAGCGTCGATCCCATCGTACTGCTTGTGGGTGCCGACAAATTTTATGTACACAGCGCCGAAGCGATAGGCCACCGCGACTACTAACCGAAAGTCATTGCCCTTGATGTTGAACACGACTCTGCGGCTTTTGAGAATGCTGGCGGTGGCAAAGTGTGCCTTGATGTCAGCAGGCGTCTTCCAGTCCGCTTTCCTTGATTCGTCAATCCAGGCCAGAAAAGATTGTTCTGAGTCCGGGTATCTCTCCCAAAAACTTTTCAGCTGACTGATGGCGATGATTCTCATGACATGATCCTAGTCCCGTGGCGGGACTTGTGCAAGTTTGTGGCAGAGTAGTCGACATGTGGAGAGTAAAATCGACTGCTGCAATCAGGCACTGCCGAAAGCTGATTTGATGAGATGGGTTAACAGGGCATTCGAGCAAAAAACGGTTTTCATACTCTATCTAAGAGGTAGCAATTTGAGGGTAGGAAAAGGCTACGCGAGACACCTGATCAGGATTCTTCGCCAATAAAAAAAGGCCTACCACCCGGTAAGCCTTTTCTCATTCCTGCGTATGACTCAATCCCCCAACGCTTCCCCCTCGCGTCGCGGATCGGCCCCACCGGCCAATGCCGCTCTCCCTTGCGCATCCTTGACCCGAACAATCGCTTGAGTCCCGCTGGTCATGTCGATCTCGTTGACGTTGTGCCCTTTGTCCTTCAGTGCCTGAATCAGCTCTGTGCTGAACTGCCCCTGTTCCAGTTCGGTCGGGCCGTTGCGGCTGCCGAAATTGGGCAGGCTGATGGCCGCTTGCGGGTCGAGGTTCCAGTCGAGCAGGCCGATGGTGGATTTGGCCACGTATTCGATGATTTGCGAGCCGCCGGGGGAGCCGACGGTGGCCAGGAACTCGCCGTTCTGACGGTCGAAGATCAGCGTGGGCGCCATGGACGAGCGCGGGCGTTTACCCGGTTCGACGCGGTTGGCGACTTTTTGTCCGTTCTCTTCAGGGATGAACGAGAAGTCGGTCATCTGGTTGTTGAGCACAAACCCCTGGACCATCAGGTGCGAGCCAAATGCTGCTTCCACGGTGGTGGTCATGGACACCGCGCCGCCTTCGTCATCGACTGCCACCACTTGCGAGGTAGAGATGCGCAGGGGCGAGCGGTCCGGCGCATAGGCAACTTGAATACCCGGTGGGGTGCCGGGTTTGGCCGCACCCATGCTGCGGTCGCCAATCAAGGTGGCGCGGCTGGTCAGGTAAGCCGGGTCGATCAGACTTTTTACCGGCACGGGTACGAAGTCGGTGTCGGCGACGTACTGCGCTCGGTCGGCGTAAGCCAGGCGCTCTGCTTCGGCGATCAGGTGCACAGCTTCCGGGGCTGGTTCGATGCCTGCCGGTTTGCTGGTCTTGACCGGTTTGAGTGATGCCAAGGCAAAACGCGGGTCGCGAGATTCCAATGCCTGCAAGGTGCCGAGAATCTGCGCCACGGCGATCCCACCCGACGATGGTGGCGGCATGCCGCAAACCTGCCAGCGCTTATAGTCGGTACACAGCGGCGCGCGTTCCTTGGCCTTGTAGCCTTGGAGATCGCTCAGCGACAGACTGCCGGGGTTGGCGTGCCCCTGAACCTTGGCAACGATCTCTTTCGCAATCGGGCCTTTGTACAGCGCGTCGGGGCCTTCATTGGCTATGCGTTTGAACACTGCGGCGAGTGTCGGGTTTTTCAGCTGTGTGCCGATGGCTTTCGGGCTGCCATCGGCATTCAGAAAGTAAGCGGCCATGTCCGGTGAGCGCTGTATGAACGCGTCTGCGGCGATCAACTGATGCAGTCGTGGCGAAATGGCGAAGCCTTGTTCCGCCAGTTTGATGGCGGGCTCGAACAACTTCGCCCACGGCAGGCGACCGTGCTTTTGATGGGCCAGTTCAAGTGCCCGCAATACTCCCGGCGTTCCCACCGAGCGTCCGCCGATCTGTGCCTGGGTGAACGGCATCGGTTTGCCGTCGGCTTGCAGGAACAGTTTTTCGGTGGCGCCGGCCGGAGCAGTTTCGCGCCCGTCATAGGTGCGTACAGCCTTGCCATCCCACAGGACAATCAGTGCACCACCGCCGATACCCGACGATTGCGGTTCGACCAGCGTCAATACCGCTTGCATGGCAATGGCCGCATCAATCGCCGAGCCGCCCTCACGCAGCATCTCCCGCCCGGCTTCGGCTGCCAGCGGGTTGGCGGCCGCGGCCATGTGTTTCGAGGCATGCCGGGTCTGCAGGTCGGTGCGATAACCGGAGGCGATTTCCGGCGCGACTGGCAGAGTAGTGACTGGCGACGAAGAGGTGCACGCGGCGAGGGTTAAAGTGGTGGCGATCAGCGACAAGGCTGACAGGCGAAAGCGACTCAAGTGGAAGGCTGAGAACACGCGGGGCACTCCGTCCATGGGATAAATGTCCGGGGACTTTATCGGTCTGGGGGGAGCGACGCAAATCAGGTCCGCCGTACTGAAACGAATGCCACTTTTCTCGAGGCATAAAAAAACGGCCTACCTTTCGGTAAGCCGTTTTTAGTACTTGGTGGCTACACAGGGACTTGAACCCCGGACCCCAGCATTATGAATGCTATGCTCTAACCAACTGAGCTATGTAGCCAAGTGGCGCGCATTATTCACCTGGAACGAAGAAGCGTCAAGCGTAAATTTAAAATATTTCTCCACACTTTCAACCGCTTATCCCGCTGACCCGAAAAATCGGGCCACGGGAGGGCGTCAATTGAGCTGAAATCTCCCGGTATTCGCACTCAAGGCCTTGCTGCCCTGGCTCAAGGTGTCTGCCGCGAGGTTCACCGCCCGTGCACCTTCAAGCAAGCGTACCGCGGCCTGATCGACTTGCTGGATGTTGCCGCTGACTTCATCTGCGGTGCTCGCTTGCTCTTCGACAGCGGTAGCGATCTGCGCCAGGGTGTCGGTGACACTCTGCACCGCGCTGGCGATTTCCCCCAGGCGCTCGCCCAGACCGGTGACGGCTTGCGCATCCGATTGCGCCTGGCCGCAGGCGGCCTCCATCAGGCTTACCGCTTCGTTGACGGTGCTGCGCAAGCTGTCGACGGTGCCGGCGATTTGCGCAGTGGAGGATTGGGTGCGCTGGGACAGGCTGCGCACTTCATCGGCCACCACGGCAAAGCCACGACCTTGCTCGCCGGCTCGTGCGGCCTCGATGGCGGCGTTGAGGGCCAGCAGATTGGTTTGCTCGGCGACGCCGCGAATGGTATCGACCACCAATTGAATCTGCTGCCCTTGCTCGCTGACCCGGCCCAGTGCCGCCGCAGTGTCGTTCAAGCGCTGATTGAGCTGCTGAATACTCGCTGTCGTGCGTTGGCTGTCACGGCTGCTGTCGGCGGCGATACGCTGGGTGTGCTGAGCGCTGCCTGAGGCTTGTTCGCAACTCTGGGCTACTCCTTGAGAAGTGGCCGCCAGTTGCGTGGCCGCAGCGGCGATCTGGCTGATCTGCAATTGCTGAGCCTCGACTTCGCCGAGAGCGCCGCTGGAGTGATCGTTGAGGGCGCGCACCGCGTTGCTCAGTTGCAGGGTTTCGTGATCGACCCCCAGCAGGCTGTTGCGCAGTTGCACCACCGCAACATTGAGGGCGGTGCTGATTGCCGCGAGTTCGTCGCGGCCCTGCACCGGTACTTGCAGGCTCAGGTTGCCGTCACGCAACGCTTCGGCCAGTAGCGTGATGCCGCTGGCGCTGCGACGGATCGAGGCCTGCAAACAGATGAACAAGTACAGCGCGGCCAGCAGCAGGCAGCCAAAAACTGTCGCCACCAGGATGAACTGGCGGATCGCCGAGCCGTGGTAATAATCCAGCCGCTGATCCAGTGAAACCAACGATTGCTGACGCAGCGAGGCGAGGTCGCCGAGGAGGGCGTCGAGGTTGCGTTCAAAATCTTCCGGCTTGAGATTAATGCTACCGCCAAAGACACCCTCGTCCAGCACTTTCAAACCGCCGTCCAGGCGCTTGAGGCTGTCGTGGTATTGCCCGGCCCAGGTTTGCAAAGCACTGGGCAGACGCGCTTCCAGCAGACCAGCCGTTTTAACGAGCTGCTCCCGGGCATCGCCGATGCGGCTACGCAAGTCCCGCAGTTGCAGACGGCTTTGCAGGGTGAACTGCCCGGACACTACAGAGGCCTGACCAACGGCGGCGAGGCGACCGACCCGTTCGATCAGGTCCGGTGCGTGTTGAGTGGAAATCTGCGTCAGCAGCCAGGTTTCCAGCCACGGCGCGAGGGTCAGGCGACTGTCCATGGCGATTTGTTCGCGCAAGGCTTGCAGGGCACTCAAGGCATTGGTGAAGCGATCGTAACCGTCCGGCCACCAACCGACGCTGCTCAGGCTTTTCGAGTCCAGGCTATTGAGGGCGGTTTGCAGGGCCTGGTAGCGGATGAGGGTTTGACCCTCGGCGCCTTCGGTTTTCAGAGCATTCCCAAGATCCGTGGTGGCTTGGGCGACAGCCGGCTGACCCGCGTCGAACGCTGCCATCGCCGCAATGGTTGCGGGTGTCGGCTGGCGATTGGTTTCGGTGGCGCGCCAACGAGCGGCGCGGTTACGTTGGGCGGCGAGCAGATTGTCGAGCGTATCGAGGGCGAGCAATTGACGAACCCCGGCACGCTCGCCGGAAATCAGGCTCAACTTGTCACGATAATCCTGACCGATCATCCATAGGCTGCCCCCGAGTGGCAGGATAAACAACAGAAACAGCAGCTGAAATTTGCGCGCGAAGCCGAAACGCCCCAGCAACCCGATCCCCGGTGATAAAAAAGCCTGCATGCCCCATGACTCCTCTGGACACCACGCACCATTTGCGTGCGCCGAGGTCATTGCGACCGCGACTCGTGCCCTTCTAAAAGGCCTCGAAAGTTCACCTTGGTCCGCTCTGTAGGCCGACTCTGTAGCGAAACTTCCCATTCTCGGTTCCCTTTGTAAGGGGCCGCGTTGAAGCGGATAAACAAGGCAAGATTCAGACCATGGCTTTGCGCTATCACCTTCTTTTTTTGAAGTCGTTAGCAGGCTAAGGGGATGGCGCAACCGCACCGAAAAATGGCACATTGACCGACCTGCCAGCGCGCACCCATCCGCAGTACGGAAACTCTCATGGCCATCAGCAACGTTCAGTCCGCCGCGACGTCGGCGCCCGCGACCTCACAAAGCAGTCCGCTGGTCATGCGCATCATCGGCGCGGTGGCGCTGGCGCATTTGATCAATGATCTGATTCAGGCGGTATTGCCGTCGATCTATCCGATGCTCAAGGCCAGCTATGGCCTGACCTTCACTCAGATCGGCCTGATCACTCTGACCTTTCAACTGACGGCCTCGCTATTGCAGCCATGGGTCGGTTACCACACTGATCGTCATCCCAAACCCTGGCTGTTGCCGGCCGGTACCGTGTGCACCTTGATCGGCATTCTGATGATGTCCGTGGTCGGTAGTTTCCCGATGATTTTGCTGGCGGCGGGGTTGATCGGTGTCGGCTCATCGACCTTTCACCCGGAAGCTTCTCGGGTGGCGCGATTGGCCTCGGGCGGGCGCTTCGGCTTGGCGCAGTCGACGTTTCAGGTGGGCGGGAATGCGGGCTCGGCTTTCGGGCCGTTGCTGGCGGCGGCGATCATCATTCCCTACGGTCAGGGTCATGTGGCCTGGTTCGGATTGTTCGCGCTGTTTGCGCTGTTCGTGCTGTATCGGATCAGTCGCTGGTACGCCAACCATCTGAACCTGTTCAAGCTCAAACAAGGTCAGGCAGCGACTCACGGCTTGTCGAAAGGCCGGGTGATCAGTGCGCTGGTGGTACTCGGGTTGCTGGTGTTCTCCAAGTACTTCTATATGGCCAGCCTCACCAGTTACTTCACGTTCTACCTGATTGAAAAATTTGACCTGTCGGTGGCCAGTTCGCAGCTGCACCTGTTCCTGTTTCTCGGTGCGGTAGCGGCGGGGACCTTTTTTGGCGGGCCGATCGGCGACAAGATTGGGCGCAAGGCGGTGATCTGGTTCTCGATCCTCGGCGTTGCGCCGTTCACCCTGATGCTGCCCCACGTCGACCTGTTCTGGACCAGCGTCCTGAGCGTGGTGATCGGTTTCATCCTCGCCTCGGCGTTCTCGGCCATTGTGGTGTATGCGCAAGAACTGGTGCCGGGGAATGTCGGGATGATTGCCGGGGTGTTCTTCGGCCTGATGTTCGGCTTCGGCGGGATTGGCGCGGCGCTACTCGGGCATCTGGCGGATGTCCACGGCATCGAGTACGTGTACTTCCTGTGTTCGTTCCTGCCGTTGCTTGGGGTGCTGGCGATTTTCCTGCCCGGAACCAGAAAAGCCTGAACCAACACCATTTGAATGTGGGAGCGACGAGGCGGCGATCCCACATGGGTTCGCCAGTGTGGCCGATGATTCTATTCGGTATGAAAAGCCCATCTCAAAAAAGCCACACTGGCACATTCGCCACCAGGCGGACCTCGTCGTAGCTACCGTCAATTTGCCCGCCTGTGGCCCGATGGTTGTAGACGATGGTGCGAAACACCGCGTTCTTCAGCGAGCCGGATTGCACCACGTAAGCCACCATTAAACCGTTTTCATCGTGTTTGGCGTTGTCCAGGCCCCGTACGTTGTAACCGGTATTGCGCCCGTTACGATCGCCGCTGTACCGGGTGCCATCGATGTCCCAGCCCTTGGCGTGCCACAGGCTGGTCGTCAGGCCTGGCACACCAAAAGACGCCAGGTCCAGGTCGTAGCGCACTTGCCAGGACTTCTCGTTCGGCCCGTTGTAATCCGAGTACAACGAGTTGGCCATGTAATTGCCCGTGGACTCCCAGACGTAGTCGAAGTACTCGTCGCCGAACACCTGCTGCCAGGCCAGGGTCAGGCTGTGGGCCAGATGTGACGCAGTGAATGCCAGGCTGAAGGCGTCGTTGTCGATATAGCCCAGGTGCTGCTCGCCCTGGTCCTCGGTATGGTAGTAATTCAGCGCGGTCTTGAGCGCTATCTGACGCCGATCCCCGATCAATTGGGTCAATCCCAGATAGGTCTGCTGCCACATGTCCTCGAAGCGTGAAGCGTAGAGGCTGACGTCCAGGCCATAAGGAGTCTTGGCCATCCCGCCGAGGTAGGAAATACGCGACCCCGAATACGCGCGGTTGCCAAAGGTGGTGGTGAGTTTCTCGCTGCCGGTACCGGTGCGTGGAATCGCCCGTTCGAAGCTGCCAGCCTGCAATGCCAACCAATCGAGTTCGTTGCTGGACAGGCTCATGCCCTGAAAACTCGAGGGCAGGGCGCGATTGTCCTTGTAGCGCAGAATCGGGTTGTCGGTAAGCAGGCGACCAGCCTTGATTTCAGTGCTGGAAAAACGCAGCCGCAGATCACCGACACCCAATCGGCTCCAGGTCGGCACTGCATCGCCGTCGCTGTCTACCAGTACCCGATCGCCACCATTGGCGACACGCCCATGCCCGCGCTCCAGGTTGACAGCGCTGAACAATGAGGCGTCCAGCCCGAAGCCGATCGGCCCTTGGGTATATCCGGAGCTGTAGTTGAGCATCGCGGTCTGCACCCAGGTTTCGCGGATGCGGGTCGGCTCCAGGCCATCGGCTTTCTTGATCCCCAGATAGGTAGAACGCCGGGTGTGCTGGTTGGCATAGTAATGGCGCAGATTCAGCCCTAAATGGCTGCCATCAATAAAACCCGGGGCTTGGGCTTGCGTGGCCATCGCTTCGTCCGCAGTGGCAATCAAAGGGCTGCCGATGGCTATCCCAGCCATCAGAAGTACACGAAAATCCATTTCGATAAGTCTCTAGAGGAAAAAAAGCAGGCGCATGCTGCTAATGCTTGTCAGTTAAGAAATTTGAGCGACGAAAATCCTGTAAGAGCGTGGCTTGCCCGCGAAGAATTCACCGCGGTTTCTCAGGGATTACGCGTCATCGTTTTTCGCGGCAAGCCACGCTCCCACAGAGCGACAAAACGTTTCAGTGAGACGGCGGTTTGGGCCAGTGTCGAATCGTGCCGCGCCAGTTTTCATAAGCCTTGCCGAGCTGAAGCAACCATTGGTCCGCGAAGCGCGGGGCGATCATCTGCAGGCCGATTGGCATGCCTTGGTCGGTAAAGCCGCAGTTGATCGACAGCGCCGGTTGCTCACCCATGTTCCAGGGTACGGTAAAGACGATGTGCTCGAACGGCAGCCGCGGGTCATTGGTGGGCGAAGCCCATTCAGCCGCAAAGGCACTGACCTGGTTGGTCGGTGACAACACCAAGTCGACATCTTGAAAGACTTCGGCTGCCCGGCGCCGGATTTCAAACGTCTGGTTGAACCCCTCAACCGCCTGCACGGCGGTCAGGCTCTCGGCCGCGGCCGCCCAGTCGCGTATGTAGGGCAAGACCTGATCGAGCCGCTCGGGGTTCAGGGCCTGCAACTGACTCCATTGTCGCGCCTGCCAGAAATGATCCAGGCCCTGAAGCACGGCGCGATCCATCAGTGGCTTGATATGACGAACCTGGGCGCCTTGGCTTTCGAATAGGCGAGCCGCTTCCCGAACCGCCGAGCACACCTGTTCGTCCGGTTGAATGCCACAGCCGGGGTCGAGCATCAGACCGATTTTCAGCCCTTGGACAGACAACCGTCCCAGTCCCCATTCGCCTTGTTCCGGTGGCAGGCTGGTGGCATCCCGCGCATCGGGGCGGGACAGGTAGCGCATCATCAGTGCGCAGTCGTCCATGGTGCGGGTCATGGGCCCGGCACAGCGGCCGGTGTAATACGGGTCGATGGGGATGCGCCCAAGTGTCGGCTTGAACCCCACCAAGGCGCACCAGGCGGCGGGCAAACGGACCGAACCGCCGATGTCGGTACCGACATGCAATGGACCATAGCCGGCCGCTGCCGCCGCGGCAGCGCCGGCACTGGAGCCACCGGGATTGTTCGCCAGGTTCCAGGGGTTGCGGGTCACACCGTGGAAACTCGACAGCCCCGATGACAACATGCCGTAGTCCGGCACTGTTGTCTTGCCCAGGACAATCGCTCCGGCCTCACGCATCCGCGCCGCCGGTGGCGCGTCGACTATGGCCGGGGTTAACTCGGTAGCGGCGCAGCCCAAGGGAATGCAGTCGCCTTGCGTCGCTATCAACTCCTTGAGCGTCACGGGCAAGCCATCGAGCAGTCCTCGGGGCTGGCCACGGCTCCAGCGCTCGCTGGCGGCGGTCGCCTGTTCCCGGACCCGTTGCGGGTCAAAGGCGTACAACGCATTAATGTGAGGTTCCCAGCGCTCGATGTGGGCCAGCAAATGGTCGTAGTACTCCAGCGGCGACAGCTCCTTGCTGGCGAACAACGCCAACAGTTGCACCGCTGATAGATCATGCAAATCGTTGACGCAGCTCATGCCGATAGCCGTCCTTTGATATTCAGGGGCAAGCGCCGCGACCGGCGACGCGAAAGGGCCAGGCTCAGGCGCCCGTAACCACCGAAACGTCAGCCGAGGACGATGAGCGAAAACCGTAGAACCATGCCATGAGGGCTCCGACGGTACCCATGATTATGCAATAGCCTACGCAGACCCAAGGGCTCCACGGCATCAGCCCGATCAGCAGCAGTGGTGTGGTACTGGCCCAGAGTGCGTAGGCAATATTGTAGGTAAAGGAGATGCCGGACACCCGGATCCGAGCCGGAAACAATCCCACCATTACCGAAGGCACCGCGCCCACCACGCCGCAGGTCAGGCCGGCCACAGCATAGGCCACGCTGATCCAGTAACCGCCACTGATCAGGCTGGCGTAGAGCGTCGCCGTCCCTACCGGCAGCAACAGGCTATAAACCAGCACCGCACGCCAGGCGCCGATGCGGTCAACCAGTAATCCCGCCAGCACACAGCCGATATTCAGGAACACAATGCCCAGGCTGCTCAGTGCGAATGTATGACTGGCGCTCATGCCGAAGCTTTTCTGCATGACGGTCGGGGTGATCACCACCAGCACCACCACCGCCGACGTCAGCACACAGGTCAAAAGCATCGCCGGCAGGATGGACTTGCGGTGATCGCGCAACACCGTCCGCAACGGCAACTCCGCATCCATCTCGCGTCGCGCCTGCAAGGCCATGAACACTGGGGTTTCGCTCAGCCAGCGCCGCAGCCAGACCCCGATCACTCCGAATACACCGCCGAGCAGGAAGGGGAAACGCCAAGCGAAGTCGAGGATCTCGGCGGGGCTGTAGATCCGCGCCAAAAGGGTCGCAGTCAATGCCCCCAGCAAATAGCCGAACGTCAACCCGGCCTGCAACACACCCAAGGCATAGCCCCGATGCCCGACCGGGGCATGCTCGGCCACGAACACCCAGGCGCTCGGCACTTCGCCACCTACCGCGGCCCCTTGCAGCACCCGCAACAACAGCAGGATCAAGGGGGCCCAGTAACCGATCTGTTCGTAGGTTGGCATGATCCCGATCAACAGGCAGGGCAAAGCCATCATCAGGATGCTCAGGCTGAACACCCGCTTGCGCCCCACCCGATCAGCGAAGTGCGCCATCAGGATGCCGCCCAGCGGACGTGCCAGATAGCCGGTGACGAAAATCCCGAAACTTTGCAGCAAGCGCAGCCACTCAGGCATCTCTGGCGGAAAGAACAACTGGCTGAGGGTCAGGGCGAAGAACACAAAGATGATGAAGTCGTAGATTTCCAGTGCACCACCCAGCGCCGCCAGACCCAGGGTCTTGTAGTCAGACCGGGAAAAGCGACCGGATTGTGGATAAATATGGGCCGTCATAAAGGGACTCTAAACAGGTACTCAGGAAAATTCGCGACTGAAACAGCATTCGAAACCAAGCCCTTGAACAGGCCATGTCGTCCGAATAATGCCATCAGGTATCTGGCCGGCAATGGTCCATCCAATTACCGCGCGGGACAACCAGACAATGCATCTGGGTTGCTTTTTAGCGCAAATCTGTACATTGAGTTTTCTTGCGTTTAACCAATAATCGGGCACTTCCTCACCCTGGACATTGAGCGCAACATGGAAGAAATTCAGCGTAATTTCGATGATTTTAATCACCCGGACGTTGAAGCGATTGCGATTATCCGCGGTCGCGTGCTGCAGGCATTGCAACAGTATTTGTTGGAGCGCGACTTCAAACAGTTGATGCCCATTCTCATGTCACCTATCACCGACCCCTTGAACCATGCGGTCTACCCGGCCGAACTCCAATACGAAGCGCGGCGTCTGAAACTGACCGCCAGCATGATCTTCCATAAACAACTGGCGTTGACCGCCAAAGGTCATGACAAGATCTTTATTGTGGCGCCGAACATTCGCCTGGAAAAAGCCGAGATCAAGGATTCGGAAAACCACTTGCTGGAATTCTCCCAATTCGACTTCGAAATACGCGACGGCAACATGCAACAGGTCATGGCGCTGATCGAAGGCTTGATCAAGCACACCTTCGCCGAGGTCAAGCAACACTGCTCGGCCCAGTTGGCCCACCTCAACCGCCAACTGCCGCACTACGACACGCACTTTCCGATCTACAGTTCGGATGAGTTGCGCGCCGAGTATGGCGACGACTTCGAGAAAATCATGTCGGCCAAGGCCCACACGCCGTTCTTCGTCACCAACTACCGCCGGGAATTCTATGACCGTGAAACACCCGGCAAACGCGGCCAGTACAACAATTACGATCTGATCTATCCCGACAGCTACGGCGAAGCGCTGTCTGGTGCCGAACGTGAGTTCGAGTACGAGCAGATCATCTACCGCATGGAAGAGTTGTCGATGGACCTTGCGCCCTTCGCCAATTACCTCGAAGTCGCCAAGCGCGGCCTGCTTCACCCGAGCGCCGGCGGCGGACTGGGGATCGAGCGCCTGCTGAAATTCATCTGCGGCAAGCGCCGTATCCGCGACGTCGCGCTGTTCGACCGCACTGTCGGCACCAGCTTCCTGTTCTGACCCACCGTCACTTTTTGCGCTGCCCCGCCCTTCAGGCGGTGGCAGGCGCTGCTCTGGAGAAAAACCATGCCCGCGCTGCGTATCCACTGGTGCTCACCGCTCGATAGCGGTCAACAAAAGGCTTCCGAAAAATACAACACCGGCGCCTTGGACTTTGCCGGTATCGTCGACTTCGCCCAGGAAGCCGATGAGTTGGGGATTGACTCGTTGCTGATGGGCATCAGCTACCACATGCCCGACCCACTGCCCATGATCGGCGCCCTGGTGCGCGAGACCAGCCGGGTCAAATTCATTCTGGCGTATCGCCCCGGCCTGCTGCCGCCAACGCTGTTCACGCAGATCGTCAATACCGTGTCGTGGATGTCCGACAAGCGCATCGCATTGAACCTGGTCGCCGGCATTTCCCCTGATGAGCAAGCCTTTTATGGCGACTTCGTGGCCCATGACGGACGTTATGAACGCACCAGCGAGTTCCTCGAGATCCTGCATCGTTTCTGGAAAGGCGAAACGCCCCTGACCCATCACGGTGCTCATTACCGTATCGAGCAGGCGCAATTGGGATTGCCTTACAAGGACAACGAACGCCCGCGCATCTATTTGAGCGGCGCTTCGGAGATCGCCCAGCAGATCGCCGTGAAACACAGCGATTGCTGGTTACGCTACGGCGACACGCCGCAGGGTATTGCCGAGGCCAGTCGGGCAGTGCTCGAGGCCGGTTGTTCGGTGGGGATTCGCATGCACGTACTGGCTCGCGAAACCCGCGAGGAAGCTCTGTCGGCCGTTGAAAGCATGATGGAAAATCCCGATGAGCAGCATCGCGAATGGGTTCGTCAGTTCGTCGGGCGTTGCGACTCCGAAGCCGTAAAGACCTCGTTCCGCCTGGCCGACAAGGCCGAGCACGATTGGCTGTCGCCAATGCTTTGGTCTGGTGCCGTGGCCTACCGTGGCGGCCCGGCGCTGTGCGTGGTCGGCAGCTATCAGGAAGTTGCCGAGTATTTGCTGGAATACAAAAAAGCAGGGGTCAGCGAGTTCATATTTTCCGGTTGGCCTACCCGTGACGAAATGCGCGGTTTCTGCCGCCATGTATTGCCACGCCTGCGCAAGCTCGAGGCAGAACTGGAAAGCCAGCATGCATGAAACGGTCCGGCTGCGCCGTTTCGGTGCCGGCCTGCTGTTGGCCTTGCTGGCGGAGCAAACGGTGCTGTTCGCAGTGCCATTATTGATCTTCCAGCTCACCGGCAATGTCCGTTACTCCGGTGTGGCATTTGCTCTGGAATGGCTACCGGCACTGCTGGCTTATCCGTTCGCCGGACTGCTGGCGGACCGCTTCGGCGGGCGCCTGCTGTTCCGCCACGCCAATACAGCGCGGGCGCTGAGCCTGGGGTTGACCGTCGGGGTCTGCTGGTATGCGCCAACGCTCACTGTCTGGGCCCTCATCGGCAACGGCATCGTGCTCTCGCTACTGATGGCTCCGGTGCGCATGGCGGTGGAAAAGAGCGTACCGCTGATCGCCGGCCCCGAACGCCTGGCCCACTGCCAGTCCCTGGTGCAAAACATGGAGCTGCTGGCCATGGCGCTGGGGCCGGCGCTGGCGGCACTGCTGGCAATGTACGCTGATAAGCGCCTGCTTCTGGGGCTGGCGGCGCTGGCATTCGCCGTCGCCGGTGTGTGCTGGAAAGGCCTGCCCAATACCCAGTCAGCCAGCCCGCCGAAAAGCGTCCGCAAGGACTTGGCTCTGGGCTGGAATCTGCTATGGAACAATCCGCCAGTCTTATCCCTGGCGCTGCTCAACTTCACCATCAACCTGGCTTTCGCCTGCGTCCTGAGCGCCAACGCTTTTGTCATCAGTGGTGTGTTTGGCGCCTCCGACGGGCTCTTCGGTCTGATGAACGCTGGCGCCGGTGCACTGGGCCTGCTCAATTTCATTCTGGTGCCAAGGCTGTTGGCGCGGATGTCGATCTACCGCCTCGGCACATTGGGTTTTGCCTTGCTTTGCCTGGGCTTGATCTGCATGGGCATGGCCAGTGGCGTGGTGCTCTATGCCATCAGTTTTCTTTTGGCGATGGCCGGCTGTGCCTTGTTCAACGTGTTTAACCGAACCCAGCGCATCAAGGCGATTGCCGCCGACCATTTGGGCAAGGTGATGGGCCCGTTCTACCTGGTCAACCTGCTGTCCTACCCATTGGGTGGCCTGCTCACCGCCAGCATCGGCCATGAATATGGGGTTCAAACGCTGATTCTGGCCATCGCGCTGCTGCTCACCATCCCCGGTGCCTTGCTGTTCAACCTGACCACCCGGCGGTTTCGCGCCGCCCTGGACTTTCCCCCCTCAGCCATGGAGGCAACGCAATGAAAGGATCACAACACTGCCTGATTGCAACCGTCGAATCGGATTCACACATGTGGAACCTGGTTTATCTGCAGCTGTGGCTGGCGGAGCACGGTTTCAACGTCAAGAACCTCGGCAGTTGCACCCCTGTGGAGGTGGTCCTCGCCACCCTGGAGCTCCGGCGCACGCAATTGCTAGTGGTCAGTAGCGTCAACGGCCATGGGCATTTCCAGGGGTTGGAGCTGATTCGCCAAGTGCGCCAGCAACATCCGGATCTGCCTTGTGTCATCGGCGGCAAGTTGACCACCTCGGAAGACCAGACGCGGGCGGTTCGCCAAGAGCTGCTGGCCGCCGGTTTCAACGAAGTGTTCATCGGCCCCGACGCCATTGAGGACTTCGAAAACTACCTCAATACCCTCGAGCGCACGAAACCTGCGCTCGTCCTGGGTACCGGCACGGCGCCGTGCTGGACCTGAGTCCAGCCCTCTTTTTATTTTTCACAGGATCGAATTGATGCATATCGTTATCGTCAATCGCTGGCCGCGCTTCCAGGACCCAAGTCGCTGGGACAATGAGCTGACCCGCTACGAAGAGTTCTTCGATCATCAGCGGCACCGGATCAGCTATGTGGTCGACGGCCCTGGTGCCGAGGGTGTGCTGGCTCCCCGCGAGCATATCGCCCACTTGGTACAGGTCGATGACGTCAATCAGTACCCCCAATTGCTGGCGGGCGTTCAGGAAGTCATTGAACGCGTCGGCCCCGTGGATCAATTGATTGCGCTGTCGGAGTTCACGCTGGAGATCGTGGCGCGGGTACGCCAGGCCCTGCACATTCCCGGCCATGGCCCGGAGCAGGTAGCGGTCTACCGCGACAAGGCGCGAATGAAAGAAGTACTCCAGGAGCACGGCCTGGCGGTGCCGCCCTTCATCCGCTGTAATGACGTGGAACAGGTGCTCGCCTTCGCGGATGCCGTCGGCTATCCGGTGATCGTCAAGCCGGTGGATGGCGCGGCCAGCATCGGCGTCGTCAAGGTCGAGGGCGCCCAGGCCCTGCGCGCGATACTTAGCGAAGTGGACTTGGATCGCTATGAAGTCGAGGCCTTCATCCAGGGCCAGACCTATCACATCGACGGTTTCACCGATGACAGCGGCGCAGTGCCTTTCCAGGTGGTGTCACGCTATATCAACAGCTGCCTGGACTTCGCCAGCGCCAAACCGCTGGGCTCAGTGATTCTCCAGTCTTCGCAGCTGCGTACCCGAATCCAGGTCTTCAGCGAGTCCTGCCTACGCGCATTGAACCTGCGCAGCAGTGCCTTTCACCTGGAGATATTCGTCGAGGCGGATGGCTCGCTGGTATTCCTCGAAGTGGGAGCCCGGGTGGGCGGCAGCGAAGTGCCACACCTGATCAATAAAGTCTTCGGCGTGAACCTCTATGAGCATTGGCTCAAAGGCCTGGCGGGTGAACACACGCCCTTGCCGACGATCGAGGCTGACCCCAGCGGCGGCTGGCTGGTCGTCCCCAAACCGGCACAACTGCCGTGCCGAGTGATCGAGGCGCAATCGCTGCGCCCGCACCTGAACTCGCTCTGGCGAGAGCTGCTGCCCCGACCCGGGCAGATCCTCGAGGCCGGCGGCAGCTACGACGCCCTGCACAGCGGTCGCTTCATTTTCACCGACGCGAGCGAAGCGGATATCGAGTACGACATCCACCATGCGATCAAGAACTTTCACTTCCAGGCCGAACCGGTATGAACATTACCATTACCCCAGAAATGGCCGACGCCCCCTTGCTCGGCGAACTGAATAGCTACCTCAGTGCGGTGGACCGGCGTGCCGTCGCCACTCTGGGAGAGCGGTTGATCGATGCCGCCGGCGGTCTTGACGGGCTCGCGAGCTATAAGCTGATGGTGGCTTACGGCGGCGGCAAGGACAGTTCCTACACCGTATCGCTGATTCGCGCCGTGCAACTGCACCTGAACGTACTGCACGGTCGCACCTTTTTCCTGCGCATTGCCAACATGCGCCACGCCGGGGTCCCGGATGCGGTCATGGCGAACATTGACCGGGTCTACCGCGCCCTGCGCCTGTATGACGATCCTCGGGTCGAGATGCTGGTGGTCGATCACCAGCAAATCCGCCCGTTCGAGCGACACTTGCCATTTCCCGAGCAAGTGCGTGCGATGAACCGCTTCGATGTGCTGATGAACGGCCATCGTACTGCCGGCGACGGTCGTCCCACCTTCTGCAATAGTTGCAACCTGGCGGTCGCCGATTTCTACGGGCGCGCGGCTTGGTGGCAAGGTGGCGTCGATGCCGTGGTTACCGGCGATTCGCGCAAGGAACAGAAGCACTACTTCACCTGGATCATGCGCCTGGCCCAACGTTTGGGGCTGAACGTCGATGAGTGTCGGCGCCAGGGATTTCGCGGCCTGCTCCAGGCCCTCGATGGCGTGGCCCAGGTGTATTTCGTCGAATTATTCGGCGAGGGCTTCGACGAGCAGCGGGCTGAGCGTCGGGTGGCCAGCGGCAGCGAAAGCGCCGACCCGGACTTCATCAGCATCTACGACCTGGTGAGCTACCGAGTGGAAGACCACTGGGAGCTGATTACCGAGTTTCTCGATTTCCGTTTCGAAGAGCTGGCGTTCAGCTTCACTGAATCGGACTGCGCCAACCCGATGTTGATGGCGCACTTTCGCGGGCTCAAGGCGCAGTATGTGCAGGGTCGTCACTACCACGACGGTATCAGCGAATACCTGGAACTGGCCCATGGCCTGATGCGCAAAAAGGAAATGCCCCAGCGCCTGATCGACCTGGCGCTGTCGGCCTACGCCGGAGCCGCGGGCAAGGATGCCCGCCGGGCACTGGCGAATCGCTTCGCCAGCGAGGCGTTCGGGCTCGACGAGACACAGATGATCTGCCTGCAGTTCGCGCCCTTCGTTGGGCGTGGACGCGAGCTGTCGAGCTTTATCACGACCTGTCACCCTCAGCGCCTGGCAGATCTGGAGGACCTTCATCTGGTTCTGGCCGGTAGTCGCCAGGACAGCGCCCTGAGCCTCTGGCTGAGTCAGGTCAGCGGCTTGCCGTTGCCGGCGCTGCGCAGTCTGTACGCCCATCAGCAGATCGATTTCGACAGCGACAGCAGCCTGATCGCCCGGGTTCGCGCCGGTGATCCGCATAAGGGCCGGATCACTCGTTTCGACCCGGTTACGGGCGAAAACGTGATCGAGCTGGTATCGGGACGCTGAGCGATGAACATGACAGGAGGTCATTTCCAGCGCTTCATCGAGCAGGCCCGGGAACGGCGCGAACTGGTGGTGCAACCGCGCATGGGCTTTGGTGGGTTAGCGCCGATGCGCGCCGGGCTGGCCGCGGTGGCCGGGTTGCCCTGTGCCACCATTGGGACCATCACTCTGGACAGCTACACCCGGGTCGGTGATTACCAGAGCGCGCTGCAGTGCCTGAACAGCGACAGCCCGCTGAACGGTTTCCCGATCATCAGCCATCCGCTGGAAGCGGTGCGTGGCATGCTCGACGGGCTCTATGGCCCGTCGTTCCCGATCCAGATCCGCCACGGCACTGCCCAACCGCAGAATGTTTTCAAGCGGCTGGCAGCCCTCGGGCTGGATGCCACCGAAGGCGGTCCTGTGTCCTATTGCATGCCCTACAGCCGTTTGCCACTGGCACGAGCGGTGGAGGCTTGGGCAGAAAGTTGCCAGTTGCTGGCCGATGCCACCGCCCATGGCCATATCGAGAGCTTTGGTGGTTGTTTGCTGGGCCAGTTGTGCCCGCCATCGATGTTGGTCGCCATGACGTTGCTCGAAGCCCTGTTTTTTCGCCAACACGGCATCCGCAGCGTCTCGCTGAGCTACGCCCAGGGCACGTCCATGGCTCAGGATTTCGGGGCTTTGCAGGCCTTGCGCGAACTGGCTGCCGACTATCTGGATGGCGCCCACTGGCATGTCGTGGTGTATTCCTACATGGGCGTCTTTCCCACCACCGGTCATGGTGCTCGCCGCCTGATCTATGACAGTGCACGCCTGACACAGGCTGCCGGGTGCGAGCGACTGATCGTCAAGACCGTTGCCGAATCCCGGCAGATTCCATCGGTTGCGGACAACCTCGAAGCCCTGACGATGGCGGCCGAGGTCGCCGCTGGCAATGCACTGGTAGTCGACCCGGCCAGTGACGGTTATCGCCAGGAAGTGTTGTTCGAGGCGCGGCAACTGGTGGAAAGCGTGCTGGATCTGCATCCCGATATCGGCGTCGCGCTGCTTCAGGCTTTCGCCCGCGGGCGGCTCGACATTCCTTACTGCCTGCACCCCGACAACCCCGGCCGCGCCACCACCCGAATTGACGACCACGGCGCCTTGCGCTGGGGCAATGTCGGTGGCCTGCCGCTGCCGCAGAGCTGCGGCCTTTCTTCGATCGGACCGGGTATCAGCTCGTCCGAGTTGTTCCAGATGTTGCATTACACGGTGACCCGTTATGACCAACCCTTGCACTGACTCCACCCTGGCGCCGCTGATCCTGGTAGACGCCTATTCCACCGGCGCTCTGCTGGCCCAGGCTTTGGCAGAGCATCGCCCACTGCTGCATGTGCGTTCCCGTAACGATATGCCCCCGGCCTTTGCCGCGAGTTGCCCGCAAACACTGTTCCGCGAGCACTACGGCGTGCACGAGGAAGGACTTGAACCGCTGCTGGAAAAGCTCGCGGCACAGGGGCCGGCGGCGGTGTTGACCGGCAGCGAATTCGGTGTCGAATTGGCGGATTTGCTGGCTGCCCGTCTCGGCCTGCCCGGCAACGATCCTGAATACTCCAGCGCCCGTCGTGACAAATCGCTGATGGCCGAACAGGTCGCCGCTGCCGGTTTACCGGTGGCGGCGCAACTGCGCACCGCGTCCAGCGCAGAGGCTCTCGCTTGGTTCAAGGCGCGGGGCGAGTCGACGGTAGTGGCCAAGCCACTGGACAGCGCGGGCTCCGATAACGTGTTCATCTGCCACGATACCGTGCAACTGCATGCGGCCATCGACTGCATTCTCGGCGCAACTAACCTGATGATGCGGAGCAACCAGGCGTTGCTGCTGCAGGAATACCTGGAAGGCGACGAGTACGTCATCAACAGTGTCAGTCATCAGGGCGAGCACTGGATCACCGATGTCTGGAAATGCACCAAGACGCTGAGCGCCGACGGTCGCAAGATCTATGACCGTGAAGACCTGCTGCCCGCCGATGCACCAGAGCTTGATGCGCTGCTCGGCTACGTCGAAGGCGTGCTCGATGCCTTGGCCATCACCCACGGCCCGGCCCATACCGAAGTTATCCTCACGGCTTGCGGCCCACGCCTGCTGGAAACCGGTGCCCGTCTTTCCGGGCTGGCCAATCCGCCAGCGCTGCAAGCGGCCACCGGCAACGACCAGGTTGCGTTGACTTGCACCAGTTATCTGGAGCCGACACGACTGGCGTCATTTCCCAAGCGCTATCGCCTGCAGCAGCACGCCCGTGGAATGAACTTGATCGCCCGCCACAGCGGGGCCTTCGCCCAGTTCGATGTACGCAAGCATCTGGAAGCGCTGCCGAGCTTTCACAGCGCGCGCTTTCGTTTCACCGAAGGTCGGCAAAAGACACCGACCATCGACCTCAACAGCTCGCCGGGTGCCGTATTCCTGGTGCACCCGAGCGCCGACAGAATCCGCCAGGACCATGAGGCCTGGCGTGAATGGGAGAAAGACTGGTTGTAATGACAGACGCCCCATCCCATGGGGTTCTCAATCATCACAGGAAGACACTTATGAGCACTCATACCCGCACTAAACGATTGACGGTTCCGCAACTGGTCGCGATGAAGGGCCAACAGAAAATCGTATCCCTGACGGCGTACTCCAGCTCTATTGCCAGGCTGATCGACCCTGTCGTCGACTTCATTCTGGTCGGTGACTCTACTGCAATGGTGGGCTATGGTCGGGCCTCGACGCTGAGCATGCAGCTCGAAGAAATCATCGGCCACACCCGGGCCGTGGTCGACAGCACACGTCTGTCTTGTGTCATCGCCGACATGCCTTTTGGCAGCTATCAGGAATCTAACGAGCAGGCCTTTCGCAATTGCGCCCAGGTCCTGGCGCGTACCGGTTGCGATGCCGTCAAGCTGGAAGCCAACAAGGCTCTGGCCGGTACCATCGAGTTTCTGGTGGCGCGCGGTATTCCGGTCATGGCCCACGTCGGGCTGATGCCGCAGTTCGTCAATGTCATGGGGGGATTCAAGGCCCAGGGCCTGACCGCCGAAACCGGCGCGGTAATTGCCGAAGATGCTCGGGCCAATCTCGAAGCCGGAGCTTTCAGTCTGTTGCTCGAGGGTGTGGCCGAAGGCGTAGCCCGGCAAATTACTCTGGATTCGAAAATGCCCACCATTGGCATCGGCGCCTCGCCGGCCTGCGACGGCCAGGTGCTGGTGACCGAAGACGTGCTGGGTTTGGGCGGCGAGCAGGTACCGCGATTCGTCAAACAGTACGCCGATGTCGGCGCGGTGATTCGCGACGCTTGTGAGCGGTTTGCCGAAGAGGTGCGCGATGGCCGATTCCCTGAGTCACGGCATTGCTATGGGCTCTAGGCATGGCTAGGACTCATCATTGATAGCCTGGGCCAGTTTCTTCAGGGCCAAGGAAATATCCTTGCTCCAGTCGAGGGTGTAGCTCAGGCGCACGTGATGCCGCCAGGCCCCCTGCTGGCTGAAGATTTCCCCGGGGGCGATAACAATGCGCTGGGCCAGCAAGCGCTCGAACACCCGTCGCATGTCCACAGGATGCATGGCCTCGAGCCAGAAGGTCGCGCCGCCTTGCGGGGCGACAATCCGTAACTGGCCATTACCCTGTTCCTCCAGCAGGACCTTCATCCGTTTCATACGGTCCAGCAACATGGCCCGCAGCACCATCAGATGCTGGTCGATGCGCTTGGAACTGAAGAGTTTGGCGATCGCTTTCTGACGGATCGGCGACAGGCGGAATGCCCGTTCCAGGAACAGCCGATGCAACTGAGGTCCGTGTCGGCGACACAGCACATAACCGTAGGGGGCTTCCGAGCCAATGATCTTGTCGAAGGTCGAGAACACCAGCAGCTTTTCCGGATCGGCGAAGTCGCGATAGCGGGCGGGCAGGGGGGAAAAACAGAACTCGCCGTAGCTGTCATTTTCGAACAGCCAGATGTCCCGCTCCGCCAACCATCGACAGATCTGCTGCTTATCCTGCGCCGGCATCAAATTGCCTTGGGGAATGTTCACGGTCGACGACAGCACTGCCAGCCGAATGGGCTCACGCCTGAGCAGCTCATTGAGTGCGGGCAGGTTGAAACGTCCATCCTCGCCGAGGGGCACTTCGATCACGCGAATCTTTGCCGCTTGCAATTGGCGCAGGATTGCCCACGAACACGGCGATTCCACCAGCGCCACAGTGCCATCCAAATTCAGGGCACTGAGGGACAATTCCAGCACACTGCGCAGGTCCGAGCCGATATACACATGTTCGGCCTGCCAGTAGCAGTGCGTCGAACTGGTGTAGCGGTCGGCCAGAGCGCTGCGCAACTCGGGTTCGCCGAATGGCTGATAGAGTGGTGCATGGGAGCGCGGATACTGCCGAGCCAGTTCGCGCTCCATCATCAACAGTGGGTTTTCCAGCGACAACAGCATAGCCGGCGCGTCGCTACTAAGGGCCAGCATCCCCGGCTGGCGTGCGTTGGAGAATACGTTGTCCAACAGATTGGGCGAGCCCTCCCTTAGTAAAGGAGCCGGCATCGCCTTGATGAAATAACCGAATTTGGGTTTGGCATAAATCCGCCCCTCGTCCTCGAGAAGGGAATAGGCGTACTTGGTCGTCGACACCGACACATTCAGGCGCCGAGCCAGTTGCCGCAAGGACGGTAATTTTTGCTCACGTTCCGAATTGGCGGTCTCGATCAACTCGACCAGATAGCGGTACACCGCCTGATAGGCGAAGGAAGCGTCTTTGGTTGTATCCAGGCTCACGTGCTGAAAATCCTGTGTGCCCACTTCACGACAACGCTGGCGACCTGGTGTGCCATGCCTGGTCTTTCCAGGTGTTCAAGCCCAGCGATGATCGTGGACCTCATGGCAATGACATCAAGCAAAACCAGACGACGTTTGAGAGGAAATGGCATGCTCTTCAATCCCTGTAATGATTGCCAATACAATCATTCTTGCATAGCTCGGCAGCATTCCCCCAGATTACCGAACAGGCTGCTGAGGAGTCCCGCCCTATCGATATTCCGGATCACAATGGAGGAGGGTGGCGATCCCCATAAGCAAAATCCCCGTATCATCAAGTGATTACGGGGATTTTGAGTTTAGCGAGGTCCGTGTAAATCCACGGTCATCGTTAGACGTTGAAACGGAAGTGCATCACGTCGCCGTCTTTAACGATGTAGTCCTTGCCTTCCAGGCGCCATTTACCGGCTTCTTTGGCGCCAGCTTCGCCCTTGTACTGAATGAAGTCGTCGTAAGCGATGACTTCGGCTCGGATGAAGCCTTTTTCGAAGTCGGTGTGGATCACGCCGGCGGCTTGTGGCGCGGTAGCACCGACGCGGACGGTCCAGGCGCGGACTTCTTCGACACCGGCGGTGAAGTAGGTCTGCAGGTGCAGCATTTCGTAGCCAGCGCGGATTACGCGGTTCAGGCCAGGCTCTTCGAGGCCCAGGGCTTCGAGGAACATGTCTTTCTCTTCGCCGTCATCCAGCTCGGCGATTTCGGCTTCGATCTTGTTGCAGACCGGAACCACCATGGCGCCTTCTTCTTCGGCGATGGCTTTGACGATGTCCAGCAGCGGGTTGTTCTCGAAACCGTCTTCAGCGACGTTGGCGATGTACATGACCGGCTTGGTGGTCAGCAGATGGAAGCCACGAATCACCGCTTTGTCGTCGGCGCCCATGTTCTTCATCAGCGTGCGCGCTGGCTTGCCGAGGGTGAAGTGAGCGATCAGTTGTTCCAGCAGGCCTTTCTGGACCACGGCGTCCTTGTCACCACCCTTGGCGTTGCGGGCGACTTTCTGCAGTTGCTTCTCGCAGCTGTCGAGGTCGGCGAAGATCAGTTCGAGGTCGATGATCTCGATGTCGCGTTTCGGGTCGACGCTGTTGGAGACGTGAATCACGTTCTCGTCTTCGAAGCAGCGGACCACGTGAGCGATAGCATCGGTCTCGCGGATGTTGGCGAGGAATTTGTTGCCCAGGCCTTCACCTTTGGAGGCACCGGCAACCAGCCCGGCGATGTCGACGAATTCCATGGTGGTCGGCAGGATGCGCTTTGGATTGACGATGGCCGCCAGGGCTTCCAGACGCGGATCCGGCATCGGCACGATACCGGTGTTCGGCTCGATGGTGCAGAAGGGGAAGTTCTCGGCCGCGATCCCGGATTTGGTCAGGGCGTTGAACAGGGTGGACTTGCCGACGTTAGGCAGGCCGACGATGCCGCAATTGAATCCCATGGTGTTTCCCCTCGGGTAAAAGTCAGGCCTTCTGGCTGTGCAGGTTTTTCATCGCTCGGTTCCATTCACCGGCGAGGATATCCGGCAGCACGCCGAGGGCAAAGTCGATGCTGGCATCGAGTTTTTCCTGTTCGGCGCGTGGCGCACGACCCAGGACGAAATTTGAAACCATACTGGCAACGCCCGGGTGGCCGATGCCAAGCCGCAAGCGGTGAAAGGTATTCTGATTACCCAGTTGCGCGATGATGTCGCGCAACCCGTTGTGACCGCCATGGCCGCCGCCCTGTTTGAGCTTGGCAACGCCCGGAGGCAGGTCGAGTTCGTCATGGGCCACCAGGATTTCTTCAGGCTTGATGCGGAAGAAGCCGGCAAGTGCCGCGACGGCCTGGCCGCTGCGGTTCATGTAGGTGGTGGGAATCAGCAGGCGAACATCCTGACCCTGATGCGAATAGCGCCCGGTCAGGCCGAAATATTTGCGATCGGCCACAAGGTTGACACCCTGCGCGTGCGCGATGCGCTCAACAAAAAGGGCCCCTGCGTTATGCCGGGTCTGTTCGTATTCAGCGCCTGGATTTCCCAGACCAACGATCAGTTTGATGGCAGTCACGATAGGGGCCCTTCCTTTGGAGTGGTGGATAACATCGCCGCAATCAGGGAGTGCGGCGAAAGTGGACGACAAGTGCTCATTTACCATTATGTAAACTCCGCGTTCTTGCCCGCTTTCTCGCTACGCTCTAGTCCGCGATGTTTCCGGCCACTCCGGCGAACAGAGTGAAATTACTCTGCTGCGCCTTCAGTAGCTTCTGGAGCAACACGTGGAGCGTGAACGTTGGCAACAGCCAAGTCGTTACCGTGAGCCAGAGCAACAAACTCAACGCCTTTAGGGGCGGTGATGTCGGACAAGTGAATGATCGAGCCGACTTCGGCGTTAGCCAGGTCAACTTCGATGAATTCAGGCAGGTCTTTTGGCAGGCAGGACACTTCGATTTCAGCAACAACGTGCGAAATCTCGCCGCCTTTCTTCACTGGAGCAGCTTCGTTGATGAAGTGCACAGGAACGATAGCGGTCAGCTTTTGGCCGGCAACTACACGTACGAAGTCAGCGTGCATCACGTGGCCTTTGGCCGGGTGACGCTGCAGAGCTTTGATGATTACGTTTTGCTTGGTGCCGCCAACGTTCAGCTCGATGATGTGGCTGTAAGCCGCTTCGTTTTCGAGCAGTTTGGCAACTTCTTTGGCCAGCATGCTGATGGATTCAGGGGCTTTGTCGCCACCGTAAACTACAGCTGGAACCAGGCTTGCGAGACGACGCAGGCGGCGGCTCGCACCTTTCCCCAGGTCGGAACGCACTTCAGCATTCAGAGTAAAATCGTTCATGTTGTATCTCCAAAATAACCACATTCGCCCCAGCGTTTGCGACCAGCGCTTAAAGGCGATATGGGCAAAAAAGCCCCGCCCCGACAGGAATGCCGGGGCGGGGCGCTTTTCGTCAACGAGATGTAATGAAAAGGGCAGGGCCCTTAACGGAACATCGCGCTGATCGATTCTTCATTGCTGATGCGGCGGACCGCCTCGGCAACAACCGGTGCGATATCCAGTTGACGGATACGCGCACAGGCTTGTGCTGCGGCGGACAGCGGGATGGTGTTTGTTACCACCAGCTCGTCCAGCACGGAATTTTCAATGTTTTCGATCGCCCGACCCGACAGCACAGGGTGCGTGCAGTAGGCGAAAACCTTGGCAGCGCCATGCTCTTTCAGGGCCTTGGCCGCGTGGCACAGAGTGCCGGCGGTATCGACCATGTCATCGACCAGAATACAGGTGCGCCCTTCCACATCACCGATGATATGCATCACTTCAGAGTGATTGGCTTTCTCACGGCGTTTGTCGATGATCCCGAGATCCACGCCCAGGGATTTGGCAACAGCCCGTGCACGCACGACGCCACCAATGTCCGGGGACACGATCATCAGGTTCTCGAAGCGCTGATCTTCAATGTCATCCACCAGTACCGGGGAGCCGTAGATGTTATCTACCGGAATATCGAAGAAGCCCTGAATCTGGTCAGCATGCAGATCAACCGTGAGAACACGGTCGATGCCGACTACGGTAAGCATGTCAGCAACGACTTTCGCGCTGATAGCCACACGTGCGGAACGCGGACGGCGATCCTGACGGGCATAACCAAAGTAAGGAATAACAGCAGTGATACGAGTAGCCGAGGAGCGGCGGAAGGCATCAGCCATCACTACCAGTTCCATCAGGTTATCGTTGGTCGGAGCGCAAGTCGGCTGAATAATGAAGACGTCTTTACCGCGAACGTTTTCATTGATCTCGGCAGTAATTTCGCCGTCGGAAAACTTACCGACAGAGATGTCACCGAGAGGGATGTGCAGCTGACGTACAACACGCCGAGCCAGATCGGGGTTAGCGTTCCCCGTAAAGACCATCATCTTGGACACGCGCAGTACCTGAAGGCTGAGGGTATACCTGGATGAGTATAGGAAAATGGCAGGGGCGGCTGGATTCGAACCAACGCATGGCAGGATCAAAACCTGCTGCCTTACCGCTTGGCGACGCCCCTGTATCTGTTGCAACGAGTACCCAGTACTCGATTCCTTTTAGAGCAGACTTTGCAGCTTGCGATGCAACATCGAAATGTTGCTTCCCTTTGCTACAAACCCTGTAAGGGTCTCTGTCAGAAGGGCCGAGACTTTATCAGCTTCAGCTTTGCTTGGGAAGCCCCCAAACACACAACTTCCAGTTCCGGTGAGTTTTGCTTCGGTAAATTTACCTAACAAATTCAATGCGTTACGTACATCTGGATAACGCCTTGCTACCACCGGCAAGCAGTCATTTCGACTGTTTCCCTTGGGAACGGGGCGCACTTTAATGGGAGGAGTGTTACGTGTCAACAGCGGATCTGAAAAAATTTCTGCTGTACTTACAGATACTTGCGGCACCAGCACGAGATACCATGGTTCTTCGGGCTCCACAGGGGTGAGTTTCTCCCCCACGCCCTCGGCGAAAGCCGCGTGGCCACGCACAAAAACCGGGACGTCGGCGCCAAGCGTAAGGCCCAGCGCGGCCAGCCGATCCTCATCCCAGCCCAGTTGCCAAAGATGATTGAGACCTAGCAGCGTGGTTGCCGCATTCGAGCTGCCGCCACCGATTCCACCGCCCATGGGCAGGATTTTTTCGATCCAGATGTCGACACCCAGCGAACAGCCGGATTGCTCCTGAAGTTTTTTTGCGGCTTTGACGATCAGGTTGCTGTCGTGAGGGACGTCGGCGAATTCGGTGTGCAAGCGAATCACGCCATCGTCGCGAACGGCGAAGGTGATTTCATCGCCGTAATCGAGGAACTGAAAAATCGTCTGCAACTCGTGGTAGCCGTCTTCACGGCGACCGAGGATGTGCAGCATCAGGTTGAGCTTGGCGGGCGAGGGCAATGTCAGGCGTGGCGCAGTCATGTTCACAGCCCCAGTTTGCGTGGTTGCCATTCCTTGATCACCAGCGTGACATCAAGGTCGGTGCCGTGCAGTTTGATCCGCTCGGGCAGCCAGTAGCCATTTTGCTCTGCATAACTGAGGTACTCGACCTGCCAGCCATCTTGTTCGAGATTGGCCAGGCGGCTGTCGACGTCGAGGGTCAGGCGACTTTTGCTGTCCGGGGCCGGGAGCCCGCGAACCCACCATGCCAGATGGGATACCGGCAACTTCCAGCCCAGCTGTTCTTCAACCAGGGCTTCAGGAGTCGGCGCGTCATAGCGGCCCTGATTGGCCACTTCCAGCGAGACTTTGCCGGGGCGACCAGTCAAACGGGCCGCGCCACGACCCAGCGGGCCGGAGAGGCGAATGTCGTAGTAATCCTGGCGTTGCAGCCAGAACAACGTGCCGCTGCCCGAATCTTTTGGCGCGCGGATGCCGATTTTGCCGTTGATCTGCCAGCCGTCGAGGCCGGTCAGTTGCTGTTTGTGCTCGCGCCATTGGGCCTTGTTGCCTTGACCCTGGACCGATTCGCGGGCAACGAAGCCCGCGCAACCGGCGAGCAGGGCGATGAAGCTGAAAATAATGAAGTGGCGCAAAAACATAATTTTAAAGAGTCTCTGATCCGGTCAGGCGCTTGATGGTGCCGCGCAGGGTAGGGCTGTCGGGCTGTTCTTTGAGGAACTTGCTCCAGATTTGCTTGGCTTCGCGTTGTTTGCCGTTGGCCCACAGGACTTCGCCCAGGTGCGCGGCGACTTCCTGATCGGGAAAGCGCTCCAGCGCCTTGCGCAAATACCGCTCGGCTTCATCGAGGTTGCCCAGGCGGAAATTGACCCATCCGAGGCTGTCCAGGACTGCGGGGTCTTCCGGGTTGATCTGGTGCGCCTGTTCGATCAAGGCCTTGGCTTCGGCGTAGCGTGTGGTGCGGTCGGACAGGGTGTAGCCGAGTGCGTTCAACGCCATCGCATTGTTCGGGTCACGCTTGATGATCAGTCGCAGATCTTTTTCCATCTGCGCCAGGTCATTGCGTTTTTCTGCCAGCATGGCCCGGGTATACAGCAGATTCAGATCGTCGGGGTATTGCTGCAGGGCTTGCTGCAAGACTTTCCAGGCCGTGTCGCCCTGTTTGTTGGCAGACAAGGTTTCGGCTTCGATCAGATACAGCTGAATCGCATAATCGGGCTGCTCACCGCGCTCGGCTGCGAGACGGCTTTGGGCTTCGGTGGTCTTGCCATTACTCATCAGGATATCGGCCTGACGCAATTGCGCCGGCAGGTAATCGTTGCCCGGCCCGACCTGAGCATATTCGATCAATGCGCCCTGCGGGTCGTTGCGTTCTTCAGCAATGCGCCCCAGGTTCAGGTGTGCCGAGTCGACATGGCTTTCCCGAGCGATCAGATCTTCCAGGTAACCTTTGGCCTCGTCCCACGCCTTGGCTTCCAGGCAGACCAGCGCCAGGGAATAACGCAGCTCGTCGTCTTCGGGGTATTGCTGCACCAGGCTCGAGAACTCGACCTTGGCATCGTCCATGCGGTCCTGTTCAACCAGCATGCGCGCGTAGGTCAGGCGCAGGCGTTTGTCGTCCGGGTATTTCTTGATGCTTTTTTGCAGCAGCGGCAAGGCTTCATCGCCACGGTTGAGCCCTTGCAGCAGGCGCGCGCGCAGGAGGATCGGCGCTATTTCGCCCTCGTCCGGCGGATTGTCTTCGAGCAGGGTCAGGGCGCCCTTGGCATCGCCGTCCTGTTGCAGCAGCAAGGCCTTGCCGAAAATCAGCTGGTTGTTGCGCGGATGGCGCTGCAGCAAGCGGTCAAAACCTTTCATCAGGCCGTTGCGAGTTTCCTGATCGGTGTCGGCTGCGGACAGGGCGAGAAAGTCGAAATGCGTGTCGCCTTTGCCTTGCAGGACTTTTTCCATATAGACCATGGAGTCGTCGTAACGCCCGGCGCGGGCGAGCTGCACGGCAGCCGCCCGTTGCGCTTCGAGATCGTCCGGGGCGTTTTTTGCCCAGACCAGTGCTGTGTCGAGGGCGGCCTGATCGGCGCCCAGATACTCGGCAATGCGAAATGCCCGCTCGGAGATGCCCGGATCCTGGGTATTGATGGCCTGGGTCACGTAGTTGTCCAGGGCAATGTCGTAGCGATTGCGCTGGCCAGCCAATTCGGCGCTCAACAGACTGAAGACGGTTTCTTCGCTGAACGAGCTGTAAACCTTGGGCTTTTCAGGGGCCGGAGTGCTGTCTTCGACCGGCGGCGTACCGTCCGACGAAACGGGCGCCAAAGCCTGGCAGCCGCTGAGGAAGACAAAAGCGAGGAGCAACGCGAAAGATCTATTCATATAGGAAGAGGACGACTAACCTGCGGTCGGATCATCATGACACAAGCCTTCGGCCAAACATAACCGCCCGGCCAATTTACCCGCGCGGGCAATCCCCGCAGGCCCGGCGCCCTTGTAAACGAGAACGGATCGCAGCCTTCGGCAGCTCTTGCAGGAGCGATAGATATCGAGTGGTTGTTCTGGCTCTGTCGAAGTAGGACAATTGTCGGCTTCACGTCACCATCAGCGACCTTGAATGGCCTTCCTTGCACTCGGTATTAACCACAAGACTGCTTCAGTAGACGTCCGCGAGCGCGTGGCCTTTACCCCTGAGCAGCTGGTTGAGGCCTTGCAGCAGCTCTGCCGACTCACCGACAGCCGCGAAGCTGCGATCCTCTCCACCTGCAATCGCAGTGAACTGTATATAGAACAGGATCACCTTTCGGCTGACATCGTATTGCGCTGGCTGGCCGATTATCATCATTTGAGCCTCGATGAGCTGCGCGCGTGCGCTTATGTGCATGAAGATGATGCGGCAGTTCGTCACATGATGCGGGTCGCTTCCGGGCTCGATTCGCTGGTGTTGGGTGAACCGCAGATTCTCGGGCAGATGAAGTCGGCCTACGCTGTCGCTCGCGAGGCCGGCACCATTGGTCCGCTGCTCGGGCGACTGTTCCAGGCCACGTTCAATGCGGCCAAACAGGTGCGAACCGACACCGCCATCGGCGAAAACCCGGTATCCGTGGCGTTTGCCGCGGTCAGCCTGGCGAAACAGATTTTCAGTGATTTGCAACGCAGCCAGGCTTTGCTGATCGGCGCCGGCGAGACCATTACCCTGGTCGCCCGCCATCTGCATGAGCTGGGGGTGAAGCGAATCGTGGTCGCCAACCGCACCCTGGAGCGCGCGAGCATCCTGGCCGAGCAGTTCGGCGCCCACGCAGTGCTGCTTTCGGACATCCCGGCAGAGCTGGTGCGCAGCGACATCGTGATCAGCTCCACCGCCAGCCAGTTGCCGATTCTCGGTAAAGGTGCGGTGGAAAGTGCCTTGAAATTGCGCAAGCACAAGCCGATTTTCATGGTGGATATCGCCGTTCCTCGGGATATCGAACCGGAAGTCGGCGAGTTGGACGACGTTTACCTGTATAGCGTCGACGATCTCCACGAAGTGGTCGCCGAAAACCTCAAAAGCCGTCAGGGCGCAGCCCAGGCCGCTGAAGAGATGGTGTCGGTCGGTGCCGAAGATTTCATGGTTCGCCTGCGCGAACTGGCGGCGGTGGATGTGCTTAAGGCCTATCGTCAACAAAGCGAGCGCCTGCGCGACGAAGAATTGCAGAAAGCCCAACGGATGCTCGCCAATGGCAGCAGCGCCGAAGACGTGCTGGTGCAATTGGCCCGCGGCCTGACCAACAAACTCTTGCACGCCCCGAGTGTGCAATTGAAAAAGCTCTCTGCCGAAGGCCGCCTCGATGCGCTGGCCATGGCCCAGGAACTCTTTGCCCTCGGTGAGGGCTCATCGGATAGCTTTTCGGATAAGAAACCGCAATGAAAGCGTCACTGCTCAATAAGCTGGACATCCTCCAGGACCGTTTCGAGGAATTGACCGCCCTGCTTGGCGACGGCGAGGTCATTTCCGATCAAAACAAGTTCCGCACCTATTCCAAGGAGTACGCGGAAGTCGAGCCGATCGTCGGCACCTATAAACAGCTGCTTAAAGTGCAGACCGACCTCGAAGGGGCTCAGGCGCTGCTCAAGGACAGCGACCCGGACATGCGCGAAATGGCTGTGGAAGAAGTCCGCGAAGCCAAAGAGCAACTGATCGAAATCGAAGCCCAACTGCAACGCATGCTGCTGCCCAAAGATCCCAACGACGGGCGCAACGTATTCCTCGAAATCCGCGCCGGCACGGGCGGTGACGAAGCGGCGATTTTCTCCGGCGACCTGTTCCGCATGTATTCGCGTTACGCCGAACGGCGTGGCTGGCGGGTCGAGATTCTTTCGGAGAACGAAGGCGAGCACGGCGGCTATAAAGAAGTCATTGCCCGGGTCGAAGGCGAGAACGTTTACGGCAAGCTGAAGTTCGAGTCCGGCGCACACCGCGTACAACGGGTTCCGGCTACTGAATCCCAAGGCCGCATCCACACGTCGGCCTGCACCGTGGCCGTGTTGCCTGAGCCGGACGAGCAGGAAACCATCGAGATCAACCCGGCGGATCTGCGGGTCGACACCTATCGCTCCTCCGGTGCCGGTGGTCAGCACGTCAACAAGACCGATTCGGCCATCCGTATCACACACTTGCCGTCCGGTATTGTCGTCGAGTGCCAGGAAGAACGTTCCCAGCACAAAAACCGCGCCCGGGCGATGTCCTGGCTGTCGGCCAAGCTTAACGATCAACAGACCAGCGCCGCCGCGAACGCTATCGCTAGCGAGCGAAAATTGCTGGTAGGTTCCGGCGATCGTTCCGAGCGGATCCGCACCTATAACTTTGCCCAGGGCCGGGTCACCGACCACCGGGTCAACCTGACGCTGTATTCGCTCGACGAAATTCTTGCCGGTGGCGTGGATGCGGTGATCGAACCGTTGCTGGCCGAGTACCAGGCCGACCAATTGGCAGCGATAGGTGAGTAAATGACGATCATTGCCAGTTTGTTGCGCGCCGCTGATTTACCCGACTCGCCCACCGCGCGTCTGGATGCCGAATTGCTGCTGGCGGCTGCCTTGGGCAAGTCCCGTAGTTTTCTGCACACCTGGCCTGAACGTATCGTCCCGAGCGAAGCGGCGCTGAAGTTTGCCGAGTACTTGCAACGCCGCCGTAGCGGTGAACCGGTGGCCTACATTCTGGGGCAGCAAGGTTTCTGGAAGCTCGACCTGGAAGTCGCACCCCACACGCTGATTCCGCGTCCCGACACCGAATTGCTGGTAGAAACCGCGCTGGAACTGTTGCCAGCCACCCAGGCTTTGGTGCTCGATTTGGGCACAGGCAGCGGCGCCATCGCCCTGGCCCTGGCCAGCGAACGTCCAGCCTGGAAAGTCATCGCCGTGGATCGCGTGCTGGAAGCCGTAGCCTTGGCCGAGCGCAATCGCCAGCGGCTGCACTTGAACAACGTCACGGTGCTGAGTAGCCATTGGTTCAGCGCTTTGGAAGACCAACGCTTTCAATTGATCATCAGCAATCCGCCCTACATTGCTTCGACCGATCCGCATCTGGCGGAGGGTGACGTGCGCTTCGAACCGGCCAGTGCCCTGGTGGCCGGCGTCGATGGGCTCGACGATTTGCGTCTGATCGTCGATCAGGCACCGGATCATCTTGAGGCAGGTGGCTGGTTGATGCTCGAACATGGTTACGATCAAGCCGAAGCCGTGCGGGATTTGCTAACGATCCGCCGCTTTGAAGAGGTCCACAGCCGCACCGATCTGGGCGGTCACGAACGCATCAGTCTGGGGCGCTTGCCGTGCTGAATGATCAGGAATTACTGCGCTACAGTCGGCAGATTCTGCTGCAACACGTCGACATCGACGGTCAGTTGCGGCTCAAAGAAAGCCGCGTGCTGATTGTCGGTCTTGGCGGTCTCGGCTCGCCGGTTGCGCTGTACCTGGCGGCGGCTGGTATCGGTGAGTTGCATCTGGCGGACTTCGACACGGTTGACCTGACCAATCTGCAACGCCAGATCGTTCACGACAGCGACAGCGTCGGCCTGAGCAAAGTCGATTCGGCAATCCGTCGCCTGACCGCGATCAATCCCCAGATTCAGCTGATTGCCCATCGCACCGCTCTGGATGAAGATTCCCTGGCGGCGGCCGTTGCGGCGGTGGATCTGGTGCTGGACTGTTCCGACAATTTTTCTACCCGCGAAGCGGTCAACGCCGCGTGTGTGGCTGCGCGTAAACCGCTGGTCAGCGGCGCGGCGATTCGGCTGGAAGGCCAATTGTCGGTCTTCGACTCCCGTCGTCCGGAAAGCCCGTGCTACCACTGTTTATACGGGCACGGCAGCGAAGCCGAGCTGACCTGCAGCGAGGCCGGCGTACTCGGTCCGCTGGTGGGCCTGGTCGGTAGCCTGCAAGCCCTCGAAGCGTTGAAATTGCTGGTGGGGTTCGGCGAACCGCTGGTGGGGCGCCTGTTATTGATCGATGCCTTGGGTACGCGCTTCCGCGAATTGCGGGTCAAGCGTGATCCGGGCTGCAGCGTCTGCGGGTCAAGCCATGCGTGAAGCGCCGATTGGAGTGTTTGATTCCGGTGTCGGTGGGCTGTCGGTGCTGGCCGAGATCCAGCGACTGTTGCCCAACGAGTCTCTTCTGTACCTCGGTGATTGCGGGAATATTCCCTACGGTGAGAAATCCCCGGCATTCATCAGTCAGCGTTGCAGTGTCATGGCGCAATTCTTTCAGCAGCAGGGCGCCAAGGCGCTGGTGCTCGCTTGCAACACTGCGACCGTCGCGGGTGTTGCCGACTTGCGGCGCGATTTTCCCGAGTGGCCCATCGTCGGCATGGAGCCCGCGGTCAAACCGGCTGCTGCGGCGACACGCAGCGGTGTGGTTGGCGTACTCGCTACCACCGGCACTTTACAGAGCGCCAAGTTTGCCGCCTTGCTCGACCGTTTCGCCGCCGATGTGCGAGTCATCACTCAGCCATGCCCAGGGCTGGTGGAGCTGATTGAAAATGGCGATTTGCACAGCGAGGCATTGCGTCAGCTGCTGCAAGGGTATGTCGATCCGCTGCTGGCCGCAGGTGCAGACACGATCATTCTGGGCTGCACGCATTATCCCTTTCTCAAGCCGTTGCTTAAGCAAATGCTCCCCCAGAGCATCAGCCTGATCGATACCGGTGCCGCTGTGGCACGGCAGCTTCAACGATTGTTGGCCGAGCGTGAGTTGCTGGCCGAGGGACCTGCTCGGGCTGCCCGGTTCTGGTCGAGCGCGGATCCGGAACATTTCAGAAATATCTTGCCGGTTTTGTGGCATTCGACGGGTGTTGTGCAAAGCTTCGACGTGTAGATAAAAAAATATGAAAAAACGAATAATTGGGCTGAACTCTGATCAAGCGTCTATTTCTATAGCTTTGTCTGTTGGGCAGCATAAAAAACCATACGAAATTGTTCGGAAAAGGATGTTTCTAATGAAGCGACTATTCTGCTTGGCCGCGATTGCGACCGCATTGATGGGGCACAGCTTTACCGCGCAGGCAGCAGGGGTGGAATTCGCAGTCGGCCAGACCAGCGATTCGACCATGACTTACCGACTGGGCATGCAATTTGACTGGGACAAGAGTTGGCTGCAGAGCGACATCGGTCGCTTGACCGGCTACTGGAGCGGCGCTTACACCTACTGGGAGGGCGATGAAACGTCGAGCAATCACAGTATGTCGTTCTCGCCGGTGCTGGTGTACGAGTTTGCCGGTCAGACCATCAAACCCTACATTGAAGCAGGCATCGGCATCGCGGTGTTTGCCAACACCGAAGTCGAAGACAACAAACTGGGCAGCGCCTTTCAGTTCGAAGACCGTTTCGGGTTTGGTCTGCGCTTTACCGGCGGACATGAAGTCGGGATTCGCGCCACGCACTATTCCAATGCCGGAATCAGCAGCCCGAACGATGGCGTAGAGAGTTACGCGCTGCATTACACAATGCCGTTGTAACGTCAAAAGCATCGCGGGCAAGCCACGCTCCCACAGGTTAGGTGACCTCCTGTGGGAGCGGGCTTGCCCGCGATGGCGTCAGTTCTGATGACACATCTCTAAATATTACCGATACGCCGTCGCAATCCCCTGGCGTTCGGTGATGCATTCCGGTGCGCCCATTTCGAACTCCCGGCAGATCAGTGGACGTTTTTCGTAGATGGTGCACATCATGCTGTTGCGATCCAGCGCGGCGCACCAGCCGTCATCCAGCCGCAACATGACTTCCCCACCCCAATCGTCGGTATCGATAAAACGCTCGGGCACACCGGTGTCGGTGATCAGCATGACTTCAAGCTGACAGCAGCAGGCTGCGCAGGTCGAGCAGGTGACCGCAGGTTCGGCTATTTGCGTGTGGGGAATGGTTTTCATGGCGCGCAGTGTAAGGCAGTCGACCCGCGCTGTGTGAAAGGCCTGACGGACGCTCAGGCTTTACGGCAGATCCTCGATCGGCGGATTGTTTCGCTCCATGTGCTTGCCGATTTTCAGTCCCGTCTGGCCGGACTTTTGCGGCAGAGGCCAAAGGACAGGCATGAGCAGTTCCGGTAAGGGGAGTTCCAGTGGCCGATGTTTGAGCAGGTCGAAGAGGTATCGCGCCGTTTTATCCGCCGACCAGTCGAGGTGTTCTGGAACGTCTTTGCTCAAGGGGATATCGGTAAGTCCTGGGCTGACTATGGTCATTTCGATGTTTTGCGGCGCCACATCGATGCGCAAGGATTCAAATAAATGACGCAACCCGGGCTTTGCATCGCCATAGCCTTCGGCCCGTGGCAGGGGCAGGTAAGTTACCGAGCTGGCCATGCCCACCAGATGCGGCGCAGTGCCCGCCTGCAGCAGGGGCCGGGCAGCTTCGATGCAATAGCTGCTGGCAAGCAGGTTGGTACGCACGATGTGTTCGATGATTGACGAGTCGAACTGACTGGCATCGACGTATTCGCAGGTGCCCGCGTTGAGGATCATGGTGTCCAGAGAACCCCATTGCTCGGCAATCTGCTCGCCGATTTCGCGCACCCGTTGGCCATTGGTCAAATCACCCGCGACCACCAGCACTTGTCCGGGATAACGCTGAGACAGGGCTTTCAATGGCGCCAATGAGCGGGAGCTTGCGGCCAGGTGGGCACCGGTTTTCAGTATTTCTTCGGCCAGCGCGGCACCAATACCGTTGCTGGCACCGGTCAACCAGTATCGCCTTGGAGGTGTACGACTCATCCCAATTCCCTTTTTAACCAGATAATTTCCGGCTCAACACCGTATTTATAATGCAATGCGGCGGCATCAATTTAATTCCGGTGGTGATAAACCCTGTCGGGATGGCAGGTTCTTGAACGCGGCCAAGGCCCGTTCGCGGGAAGTGCTCAGGTTGACGATAGGCGATGGATAATCCGTCACACCGAATAATCCGCCGAGTCTCGCGCGATTGTGCAGGTCTTTTTTACTCATTTCGTTGATCTGGGGCAACCAATGCTTGATGAAAACCCCTTCGGCGTCGAATTTTTCCGACTGGCTCAGTGGGTTGAAAATCCGGAAAAAGGGCGCCGAATCGGTACCGGTGGACGAACTCCACTGCCAGCCACCATTGTTCGCCGCCAGATCGCCGTCAATCAGATGCCGCATGAAAAAACGCTCGCCTTCACGCCAGTCGATCAACAGGTTTTTGGTCAGGAACATTGCCACGACCATGCGCAAGCGGTTGTGCATCCAGCCGGTTTCCAGCAATTGACGCATGGCGGCATCGATAATCGGCAGGCCGGTACGGCCTTGTTGCCAGGCCTGGAGGTCTTCGGGGGCATCACGCCAGGCCAAGGCTTCGGTTTCCGGGCGAAAGGCGCGGTGCCGGGAGACCCGTGGGTAGCCCACCAGAATGTGTTTGTAGAATTCGCGCCACAGCAATTCGTTGATCCAGGTGACCGCACCGACCTTGCCGCTTTCGAACTCCCCCTGATTGCTTCGCAACGCAGCGTGCAGACACTGACGAGGAGAGATGACCCCGGCGGTCAAATAGGCCGAGAGCCGGCTTGTGCCGGGTTTGGCCGGGAAATCGCGCTCGCTGTGGTAATAGTCGATCTGAGCGTCGGTAAAGGTCTCGAGGCGGCGTCGGGCTTCGGTTTCGCCGGCCGGCCAGAGAGCACGCAAACTGTCGCTGGGCGTGTCGAAACCCTCGACACGAGAGGGCGGTTCGTCGCTGGCGATACCCAGCAGAGCCTGGATGGCGGGGGCGGTAACCAGTCTCGGTAATGAGGCATGCAAGCGTTCATAACAGACCTTGCGAAACTGGCTGAAGACCTGGAAATAGGTGCCGGTTCTGGTCAGCACGGTGCCGGGCTTGAACAGCAGTTGATCGAGGTAGCTGTAAAAGTCGATGCCTTGGGCTTTCAGGGCTTGGGCCACCGCGGCATCCCGACGGGTTTCATGAATGCCGTATTCCTCGTTGACGTGCACTGCGTTGATCTTCAATTGCTGGCACAGCTCGAGCAGCACCTTGGGTGCTTCATCCCAGCGGGACGCCTTGCGAATCAGCAGCGGGATGTTCAGGGCGTCCAGCGCATGGCGTAACTCGGTAAGGTTGCGCAGCCAGAAATCCACTTTGCACGGCGCGTCGTCATGGGCCAGCCATTGCTGCGGACTCAGCAAATACACCGCCATACTCGGGCCGCGGGCTGCGGCGGCCGAGAGGGCGGTGTTGTCGTGTAGACGCAAGTCGCTGCGCAGCCAGATCAATTGCATGGTGGTATCCGCGCGATCCATTAAAAAAACGCCATTAAATGAGCCCGCGCTGAATCAGGCCCTGATGGGCCGACAACGGGTCTTCGGCCAGGGACAAGTCAGCAATGGCGGTGGTTCTTGCGGACAATTCGGTGTGGTGAATGCACACCGTTGATCCGGCAATCATTTTTGGGCAGCTGACGCCATTCAAAAGTTTCGTCAGATGCGAAAGATTCATGGCTTTGCTGGAATACAGCAGTACGCCGCGGGCTTGCAGGTGATCGACCGCCAGCGCAAGTTCGCCAGCGGGGAGCGGCCAGTCGAAGACTTCCACCGGGCAATCGACGCTGCTGATCAGCCAGGCGGTGAGCCACAGATAAGGCTCCAGCGGCAGGTCCGAGTGATTGATCAGCAACAGCGGCGCGGTGCGTAACTGACGGTTGTTATGGTAGATCCTCGCGCCGAATTTGCTGCGCAACCAGGAATAAACAAACACCCGCTCCATTTGCGCGCCGAACTGGCCTTGCCAGCGTTGTTCCAGTTCCGCCAGCAACGGCATCAACAATCGTTCACACAAGGTGCGTGGCGGATACAGCGCCATCGCCTGATTCACCGTGTCATCGAGGGTGCGTTCAGCCAGCTGCGTGACTGCTTGCAGCAATGTCTGGCGCAGCACCAGCCAATCGTTCCCGACGGGGTCGGTAAGCCCCTGAGGCGTGTCGAGCAATTGTTTGACCTGGCTGACAGCCACGCCGCGATTAAGCCAGGTAAGGATCGTCAGGATCCGTTGCACGTGTTCGGCACAGAACAGCCGATGCCCCTTGGGCGTACGCTGAGGCACGATCAGCCCATAGCGGCGTTCCCAGGCGCGTAAGGTGACGGCGTTGACCCCGGTCTGCCGGGACACTTCACGAATGGGCAGCCAACCAGCGTCCAGGGCCTTCTTGAAGTCGGTGCCGAGGTCTTCGCTGGCGCTGGTATCCGGTGGATTTTTCATTAAATCGCGTTTCGCAGGCTGAGGTTTTCCGGGTGCGGTTGCAGGTAAACCTGTTGCGCAATGTATGGATCCGGGTGTTGGCGAAAGTAGTGTTTGAGCAGCATCAGTGGCACCACCAGCGGCACGATGCCTCGGTGGTATTGGCCGATGATGTGCTGCACTTCCTGTTTGTCTTCACGGCTGATGGCCTGTTTGAGATAGCCACTGAGGTGCTGCAGCACGTTGGTGTGGGTGCGGCGTGTAGCGCATTTTTTCAGGGCCGCCATCAGCTCGCTGAAATAGCGCGGGCCGAGCACTTGCGGATCGGTTTGCCCCATGTTGCCCAACAAGTTGCCCAGGGTTTTGTATTGCACCGGGTTGTGGGCCATCAGCAGGTATTTGTAGCGCGAGTGAAAGTCAGTGAGGGCGCGCCGGGTCAGGCCTGTTTGCAGCAACTGCTGCCAGGCGCTGTAGGCGAACACGCGGGTGAGGAAGTTTTCCCGCAGCACCGGGTCGTTGAGGCGGCCGTCTTCTTCCACCGGTAAATCAGGATGCAATGCACAGAAGGCTTGGGCGTAGACACCACGGCTACCGCCGTCCACTGGCGCGCCGTTGGCGTGGTAGACCTTGACCCGTTCCAGCCCGCACGAAGGGGATTTCTGCATGAAGATATAGCCGCAGATGTCGCCCAACTCCAGCGCCATTTTTTGACCGTACTCGGCCAGCGGCCGGGTGACGTTGATCTCTGGGTGGACAGTGCCGACAGCCTGCGGATGTGCCGGGTTGCCGACCAGACGGATTGGTTCGCGAGGGATACCCAGGCCAATGGCGACTTCCGGGCACACCGGGACGAAATCGAAATAATCAGAAAGGATGCGGCTGCACAGAGGTGATGCCTTGTGCCCGCCGTTGTAACGCACTTCGGCTCCCATCAGGCAGGCGCTGATGACGATTTTCGGTTTCATGGCTGTAGGGGGCATCGGAGCGCCTCGGATCCAGACCTGTACAGATTATTAGGTCTGTACAACATGACTTCATCATAGATTCAAAGGTGTACAAGTCAAATTTTTTGTATAGGTTTTTGCGGGGCTGCTGCCTATGTCGACAGCAGCGATGGGCTGGACTTGATTCAGTTCACTGCAAGTGTTCGTGCAGCCGGCGGGCTGCTTCCTGACCACTGAGCCAGGCACCTTCGACACGGCCGGACAGGCACCAGTCACCGCACACATACAGGCCCAGATCGGCATCGGCCAAGGCACCCCATTCATGGCTGCTGGCCGGCCGGGCATACAGCCAGCGGTGAGCGAGGCTGAAGGTCGGAGCAGGCATGGCGTCGTGCAGCAGTTCGGCAAAGGCCCCGTGCAATTGCTCGATCACGGCTTCCTTGGGCAGGTCGATATGCTGCCGGCTCCAGGCACTGGTGGCGTGCAGCACCCAAGTGTCGAGGGTGGTGTCGCGCCCCGGTTTGCTGCGGTTGCGCGCCAGCCAGTCGAGAGGACTGTCCTGTACGAAGCAGCCTTCGATGGGGGTTTCCAGCGGTGTGTCGAACGCCAGCGCGACGGCCCAGGTGGGTTCCATTTTTACCCCGGCAGCGGCCCCGGCGAGCTTCGGCGCAGTCGCCAGCAGCGCGGTCGCCTGCGGGGCGGGCGTGGCGATGACGACATGGCTGAACGGACCATGGGTAAAGCCTTCGGCATCTTGCAGATGCCAGTGCTCTTCACCGCGATAGACCTCGGTGATGCGGCAGGCGAAATGCGCTTCCAGATCACCGAGCAAGCCGCGCGTGATCGCGCTCATGCGTGGCGTGCCGACCCAGCGAGTCTGTTCATCCGGCGAGGGTCTGAGCTGGCCGCCGTGGAAGGTATAGAGCTGCGGCGTCCATACGGCGACCCAGTCGTTGGCTTGCCAGCGCTGGACTTCGGTGACGAAGCGGCGATCGCGAGCAGTGAAATATTGCGCGCCCATGTCCAGAGCACCCGCATCGCTGCGCTTGCTCGACATGCGTCCGCCACTGCCGCGGCTTTTATCGAAAAGTTGCACGACATGCCCGGCCTCCGTCAGAGCCTGGGCGGCTGAGAGTCCGGCGATGCCGGTGCCGATGATTGCGATAGGTACAGTCATAGGGGCCTCGTTTACCTGTCTGTACAGACTACGCCGTGGTTCAAACCTGTACAATATTGTTTTTTGGTATAACTTTTAGCGTTCTCGTTCTGGCGGCTTGGCCTATTGTTAAGCACAGAGCCTGTCCGATACTAAAGCTCCCTGCTTATAAAAATAGACTAGTGATGCGGGTAAAACGCCACGCGAGGAAGATGTCATGCACATATTGCTGACCGGCGGTACTGGTTTGATAGGACGTCAACTCTGCCGACACTGGTTGAGCCAAGGGCATCACCTGACGGTGTGGAGTCGCACGCCTGCCAAAGTCGCCCAAGTCTGTGGCACACAGGTACGTGGAATCGCACGGCTTGAGGACCTGGGTCAAGAACCGGTGGATGCCATTATCAATCTCGCGGGGGCACCGATTGCCGATCGGCTCTGGACGCACAAACGCAAGGCGTTGCTGTGGAGCAGCCGGATCACCCTGACCGAAACCCTGCTGGCCTGGCTCGAAAGCCGCGAGCAAAAACCGCAGGTATTAATTTCTGGCTCCGCGATCGGTTGGTATGGCGACGGTGGCGAGCGGGAGTTGACCGAAGAATCGCCACCGGTCATCGATGATTTCGCCAGCCAGTTGTGCGTCGCCTGGGAAGAAACCGCGCAGCGCGCCGAAGCCTTGGGTATTCGCGTGATCCTCATTCGTACCGGGTTGGTGCTGTCCGCCGAGGGCGGCTTTTTGTCGCGGCTGCTGTTGCCGTTCAAGCTGGGGCTGGGCGGGCCGCTGGGCAATGGTCGGCAGTGGATGTCGTGGATTCATATCAAGGATCAAATCGCCCTGATCGATTTTCTTCTGCATCGCAATGAGGCCAGCGGTCCATATAATGCCTGCGGGCCCAAACCGGTGCGCAATCGTGAATTTGCCCAAACGTTGGGTAGCGTGTTGCATCGTCCGGCGTTCATGCCGATGCCGACTCTGGTGTTGAAGGTGTGCCTGGGCGAATTGTCATTGTTGTTGCTGGGTGGCCAGAAGGTCATGCCGGCTCGCTTGCTGGAAGCGGGCTTCACTTTCCAGTTCACTGATTTGCGCGCGGCGTTGGACGATTTGTCCAGCCGCCTTAAGAAATAGGACGTTGCATGACCGATCACGTGTTGCTTCTGGTCAACCTGGGTTCACCTGCTTCCACCTCGGTGGCGGATGTGCGCAGCTACCTCAATCAATTTCTGATGGACCCGTATGTGATCGACCTGCCGTGGCCGGTGCGACGTTTGCTGGTGTCATTGATTCTGATCAAGCGCCCGGAGCAATCGGCCCACGCTTACGCATCGATCTGGTGGGCGGATGGCTCGCCACTGGTGGTGCTCAGCCGTCGTCTGCAACAGGCCATGACCCGGGAATGGACCCACGGGCCTGTTGAGCTGGCGATGCGTTACGGAGAGCCATCGATTGAATCGGCTCTGGTGCGGCTGGCCGCCCAGGGGCACAAGAAAGTTACCTTGGCGCCGCTCTATCCGCAGTTCGCCGACAGCACCGTGACCACGGTGATCGAAGAAGCCAAGCGGGTGGTGCGGGAGAAGAAACTCGACGTGCAGTTCTCGATTCTCCAGCCGTTCTACGATCAGCCGGAATACCTCGATGCATTGGTGGCCAGTGCCAAGCCTCATTTGCAACAGGATTACGATCATCTGTTGCTGAGCTTTCATGGTTTGCCGGAACGGCACCTCACCAAGATCGACCCCACTGGTCACCATTGCTTTAAAAGCGATAATTGCTGTCAGAACGCGTCATCGGAAGTATTAGCCACCTGCTACCGCGCTCAATGCCTGCGCACTGCGTCAGAGTTTGCCCGGCTTCTGGGCCTGCCGGATGGCAAATGGTCGGTGTCGTTCCAGTCGCGTCTGGGGCGAGCCAAGTGGATCGAACCCTACACCGAAGCGCGCCTCGATGAGTTGGCCAAAAGCGGCGTGAAGAAAGTCCTGGTGATGTGCCCGGCATTCGTCGCCGATTGCATCGAAACCCTGGAAGAGATTGGTGATCGGGGGAGGGAGCAATTCCGCGAAGCGGGAGGGGAGGAGTTGGTGCTGGTGCCGTGCCTCAACGAGGATCCGCAGTGGGCCAAGGCGTTGAACGTATTATGCGAAAGGGCGCCGTTGGCGTTGTAAATCTTCAAAAGCTTCGCGGGCAAGCCTCGCTCCTACAGAAATACGTGATCGTTCCCACGCTCTGCGTGGGAATGCCTCTGGGGACGCTCCGCGTCCAGTGACGCGGAGCGTCACGGGCTGCATTCCCACGCAGAGCGTGGGAACGATCATACGTCGTCTCATTGATCGACACAGAACCTGTAGGAGTGAGGCTTGCCCGCGAAGGCATTCTTGAGGCTGGCTTACAACAATGGCTCTTGCGCCTGCTTATGCTTCCAGCTGTCATGGCCTGGCAGCAACAGGTTCAGCGCAATCGCCACCACCGCGCACAGCGCGATGCCTTTGAGGCCGAAATCGTCCGGGCCGGTACCGGTGCCGACCAGTACGCCGCCAATCCCGAACACCAGCGTCACCGAGACAATCACCAGATTGCGTGCTTCGCCCAAGTCGATCTTGTGGCGAATCATTGTGTTCATCCCCACCGCAGCAATCGAACCGAACAACAGGCAAAGAATCCCGCCCATCACCGGCACCGGGATGCTTTGTAGCAGGGCGCCGAACTTGCCGATGAACGCCAGGCTGATCGCAAAGATCGCCGCCCAGGTCATGATTTTCGGGTTGTAGTTTTTCGTCAGCATCACCGCGCCGGTCACTTCGGCGTAGGTGGTGTTGGGCGGGCCGCCAAACAGGCCGGCTGCGGTGGTGGCAATGCCATCGCCGAGCAGGGTGCGGTGCAGGCCGGGCTTTTTCAGGTAATCGCGACCGGTCACGCTACCGACCGCGATTACGCCGCCGATATGCTCGATCGCTGGCGCGAGGGCTACCGGAACGATGAACAGAATCGCCTGCCAGTTGAATTCCGGAGCCGTGAACTGTGGAATCGCGAACCACGGTGCAGCGGCAATCTTCGCGGTGTCGACCACTCCGAAATAGAACGCCATGGCAAAACCGACCAGCACGCCGGAGATGATCGGCACCAGGCGGAAAATGCCTTTGCCGAACACCGCGACGATCAAAGTGGTCAGCAGTGCCGGCATCGAGATCAACATCGCTGTCTGGTAAGCAATCAGCTCCGTGCCATCGCCGGCCTTGCCCATCGCCATATTCGCGGCGATCGGCGCCATGGCCAGGCCGATGGAGATGATCACTGGGCCAATCACCACCGGCGGCAGCAGGCGGTCGATGAACCCGGTGCCTTTGATCTTCACGGCAAGACCGAGGAAGGTGTAAACGAAACCCGCTGCCATCACACCGCCCATGGTCGCCGCCAGGCCAAACTGGCCCTTGGCGAGAATGATCGGCGTGATGAAGGCAAAGCTCGAGGCGAGGAACACCGGCACCTGACGCCCGGTGACGATCTGGAACAGAATCGTCCCAAGGCCTGCGGTGAACAGCGCCACGTTGGGGTCGAGGCCGGTAATCAACGGCATCAACACCAGCGCGCCAAAGGCCACGAACAGCATCTGCGCACCCGACAGCACTGTGCGCCAGAGCGGATCGTTGAACTCTTGCTGCATGCTCAAGCGTCCTTCTGCTTGGTGCCGAAGATCTTGTCACCGGCATCGCCCAAGCCAGGGATGATGTAACCGTGTTCGTTGAGTTTTTCGTCAATGGAAGCGGTGTAGATCATCACGTCCGGGTGAGCCTTCCCCACCGCGGCGATGCCTTCAGGGGCGGCCACCAGGACCATCGCGCGGATGTCCTTGCAGCCGGCCTTTTTCAGCAGGTCGATGGTGGCAACCATGGAACTGCCGGTGGCGAGCATCGGGTCGATGATCATCGCCAGGCGTTCGTCGATTTCCGGCACCAGTTTTTCGAGATAGGTGTGGGCCTGCAGGGTTTGTTCGTTGCGGGCCACGCCCACGGCGCTGACTTTGGCGCCCGGGATCAGGCTGAGCACGCCTTCGAGCATGCCAATGCCGGCACGCAGGATTGGCACCACGGTAATTTTCTTGCCGGCGATTTTCTCGACCGACACCGTGCCGCACCAGCCTTCGATGTCGTAGCTTTCCAGCGGCAGGTCTTTGGTGGCTTCATAGGTCAGCAGGGCGCCGACTTCCTGAGCGAGTTCACGGAAATTCTTCGTGCTAATGTCGGCGCGGCGCATAAGGCCAAGTTTGTGACGGATCAGCGGATGGCGGATCTCGAGGATGGGCATGGGAAAGGCTCCGGCGGCGGGCAAAAAAACCGGCCTAGATTAATCTATCCGAGGGTGTTGTCCTATAGACATACAGAACGTTAGTCCACAAACGCTTGATCTGGCCGTGCGGGATGCGTACCTTTGCCCGCTTTTCCGAATCCGTCCCTCCCCCTCAAACCCTTGGAGAGCGCCATGTCCGCTGATCTCGAGCATATCCGTCAAATCATGCGAGAGGCTGACTGCCTGTACACCGAAGCTGAAGTCGAGGCGGCCATCGCCCGCGTCGGTGCACAAATCAACGATCAGCTGGCTGAACGCAACCCGGTGGTGTTCTGCGTGATGAACGGCGGGCTGATTTTCTCCGGCAAGCTGCTGACGTATCTGAACTTCCCGCTGGAAGCGTCCTACCTGCACGCCACCCGTTATCGCAACGAAACCAGCGGCGGCGATCTGTTCTGGAAAGCCAAGCCGGAAGTCTCGTTCATCGACCGTGACGTGCTGATCATCGACGACATCCTCGACGAAGGTCACACCCTGGGCGCGATCATCGACTTCTGCAAACACGCTGGCGCCCGCGCCGTGCACACCGCCGTGCTGATCGACAAGGACCACGACCGCAAAGCTCGCCCGGACCTGAAAGCCGATTTCGTCGGCCTGCCGTGCATCGACCGTTACATCTTCGGTTACGGCATGGACTACAAAGGCTACTGGCGTAACGCCAACGGGATTTTTGCTGTTAAAGGCATGTAATTCCCGACCAACCCATTCCCTGTGGGAGCGGGCTTGCCCGCGATGGCGTCGGTGCATTAAGCATTAATGTGTCAGATAGATCGCTATCGCGGGCAAGCCACGCTCCCACAGGGATCGGTGTGCACAGAAGCGTTTTCGTACACCCATGCTAGAGTGCTCGGCCCCGCCCCCGGAGCCCTTCATGAACCTTTTGATCCGCAGCTGCGCCGCCCTGTTGCTGACCCTCAGCCTGCCCCTGGCCGCCGCTCCGGCGCCAATGCACGGGCAGTTTTTGCCTCCAGACGACTTGACCCTGCGTGACGCCGAACCCGAGCAGCAACAACTGTTGCAGATCACCGACTATTCGGTGGTGATTGGCAGTCAGCGCCAGTCCAACCAACAGCCGATCCCGGTCACCTCGCCATTGCTGATCCGCCTCAAGGGCAAATCCTTGAACAAGGGCGCGACCATCAGCCAGGTATTGGTCAACTTTGATGGCGAAAGCAAAAGCCTGAAAAAGCCGATCTATGACGAAAAAAATAAAACCCTGACCCTCTATTATCCGCTGGCTCAGTACCGGGTGGTGATCGACTTGCTGCGCAACGACACGGTGTATTGCCAGTTCCTCAGCTACGCCAACGGCCATATCTGGGCCGATTTGCACACCGGCAGCGTTCGTCCGCGTTGAGCCTGGCGCCTGCGCGGGGGTAAACTGCCCGCCCCGTGAAATGTCTGCGAGCTGGAGTCGGCAATGCGTAAAGATAAGAAGCAAGTGATTGGTGACGAGATCGGCGATGCGCAGATCAAGCTGTTCCTCGATTTCGAGCCGGTCGACGCCACTTCACCGTCGCTGCACAAACTGATCAAGGCGTACCGTGGCCTGCGCATCGATGACTTCGAGCGTTTTCTGACGTTCTTTGTTGAAGCCGGCTATGACCTGGATGGCAAGGATGAGCACGGCAATGACTTCGTCGCCCTGATCAAGGATCAGCGCAACGCGGCCGAGTACATCGAACTGATCAACAAGGCTCGCGGTTAAGATCAAAAGATCGCAGCCTCGCTACGCTCGACAGCTCCTACAAATGGTTCGCTCATACCTGTAGGAGCTGTCGAGCGAAGCGAGGCTGCGATCTTTTCAGCGGCATAAAAAAAACGCCCCGCCCTCAATGAGGACGGGGCGTTTTTTATGCGGCCGAATCAAGCGTAGCTTTCAGTCTCGTTACTGGCTTCAACCAGTTCCAGCGCGACGTTGTTGTGCGCATTGATCTTGCGATACAGCGCCGCGTCGGTTTCCAGAACCTTTTCCCGAGCCGGGAAGATTTCCGCGAGCTTGGCAGCCCACTCGCCATGCGCCTTGTTCGGGAAACATTTTTCGATCAGCTCAAGCATGATCGAAACAGTCACCGAAGCGCCTGGGGACGCGCCGAGCAGGGCGGCAAGGGAACCGTCCTTGGCCGCGACCAGTTCGGTACCGAACTGCAGAACGCCGCCTTTCTTCGGGTCTTTCTTGATGATCTGCACCCGTTGGCCGGCCACTTCCAGGCGCCAGTCTTCAGCTTTCGCCAATGGATAGAAGCGACGCAGGGATTCCAGGCGCTGCTCCATCGACTGCATCACTTCGCTGACCAGGTACTTGGTCAGGTCCATGTTGTTTTTGGCCACGGCCAGCATCGGGCCGATGTTGCCGGCGCGGACCGACATTGGCAGGTCCATGAACGAACCGTGCTTGAGGAACTTGGTGGTGAAACCGGCGTAAGGCCCGAATAGCAGGGACTTCTTGCCATCGACCACGCGAGTGTCCAGGTGCGGCACGGACATCGGTGGCGAACCTACGGCGGCCTGGCTGTAAACCTTGGCCTGGTGGTGCTTGACCACTTCCGGGTTGTCGCAACGCAGCCATTGGCCGCTGATCGGGAAACCGCCGAAGCCTTTGCTCTCTTCGATGCCCGAAGCTTGCAGCAGTGGCAGTGCCGCACCGCCAGCGCCGAGGAACACGAATTTCGCATCGACCTCACGGGTATTGCCGCTGTTGACGTCCTTGATGCTGACAGTCCAGCCACCGTTGTTGCGCTTCAGGCCAGTCACACGCTTGCAGTACTTGACCTGGGCATCGGGTGCGCTGGTCAGGTGCTGGAGCAATTGGTTGGTCAGGGCGCCGAAGTTGACGTCGGTGCCGTTCATCACGCGGGTGGCGGCGACGACTTCGTCGGCCGGGCGGCCTGGCATCATCAACGGCATCCACTCGGCCATTTTGGCCTTGTCTTCGGTGTATTCCATGTCCGAGAAGGCGTGGTGTTTGCTCAGCGTCTTGAAACGTTCCTTGAGGAAGGAGACGCCATCGTCGCCCTGCACGAAGCTCAGATGCGGCACCGGGCTGATGAATGACTTGCACGAGCCGAATGTGCCTTTCTTGGTCAGGTAAGACCAGAACTGCTTCGACACCTCGAACTGGGTGTTGATGTGCACGGCTTTCTTGATGTCGACGGTGCCGTCGGTGGCCTGTGGCGTGTAGTTCAGCTCACACAGCCCGGCGTGACCGGTACCGGCGTTGTTCCACGGATTGGAACTCTCCGCGGCACCGGAATCCATCAGCTCGACGACTTCCAGCTTGATCGCGGGGTCGAGCTCTTTGAGCAGTACAGCAAGGGTGGCACTCATGATGCCGGCCCCAACCAGTACTACGTCGACTGCTTCGTTATGCGCCATTTAACGCGTCTCCAAAATCTGCAGCACCAAATTGTCGGCATAGCTGCCAGGCGTTCCGGGGCGTGTCAGTGATGCCCCAGGTACCCATGGCCAGGATCGCCATGTCCGAATCTTCGCAATTTTTCGCAACTTCGACGGATGCATGCGGCCTGGCTTCAAGAGTCACATGAACTCATTTCGGCACGCGGCTGGCAATTCGACTTATGGTCGAGACATCCGTTTGTGCAACCAAATCCGTAGCGGACAGGCTTCAGGCTCCGGTGTTCGAGGAATACTCGGTCCTGTGTCGTTGGGCTGTTGTAGACGCTAATGGTGCATGTTCAGACGCAAAACTATTCATTTGCTCGCCACACTCTTGTGAAGTTGTGAAAACCCGTTTTTTTCACGCTCTTTTGAAGACGTGAACCTCAAAAAAGGGCTGCCCCAGCCTGGCACCGTGCCCGGATGGATTGCCGCCATGGGGTACATGACAGGCAAAACGGGCAAACAGCTCAGTGACCGAGCGTAATGACAGCTCTGCAGATTCGCGAAAAGTGGTGTTTTGCTCAAGAAACAGCAAGCGCGCCAGCTTCACTCGATCTGTGTGGGCGGCTCTCTGTGGGCGGTGCGGGGTGTCAATACCGAGGCATTAACGATGCTGCGAGGCCCGATCAGGAGACGTCCTTATAATCGGGGGGAGATTGTAACGAAGAAACGCAGGGAAATGGTCGTGTTTAATGACTTTTATTAAGCGTCTGGTCAGGTGGTCAACAGTTGTTGCGCCCGCGCACGTGGCTGACGCTGGCTGACACGGGCGCTGGCGGGCAGGGGATGGTGCAGCCAGTTGAGGCGGATTTCTTCGATTTCGACCCAGCCATCGCCCATGGGCTGCAGGCTGCACTGCTTGAACGCCTGGCACCGGCCATTGCGGTCGAGCAGGGCAAAGCAGCGATGCAGTGGGCGTGGCGTGAACAGCGAGATGAGAAAACGCATGGCAAAGTACCTTGTGGGTGACTGCTGTGAAGGTTGCCAGTGAGCCATGACGTGGATGTGTAAAGTCGATGACAGATGTGTGACAGGAACCGCGTTGGGCCGGGTTTGTCAGAGATTTCAGTAATCGTTGCTGGACGCTAGTTCGCCGCAGTGGCGCACCGCTATACTGCGGGCCTGTTTGTGCCTGATTCTGGAGAAAAGAGCATGTTGCAACGCCTGTTGTTCGGTTTGATCACTGTGACCAGTTTGACCCTCGTCGGCTGCGCCCACAGCCCGCAACAACTGAACCCGGAACCCAAGCTGACGGCTCAGTTGGCGCCGGTCGGCCGTGGTCAGCCGGTGGTGGTGCGTGTGGTGGACGGTCGTCCGTCGCCAACCCTGGGAACTCGTGGTGGTCTGTACCCGGAGACCAGCGCGATCACCGTGCAGGGCGCGCAGATTCTGCCGAAGTTGCAGGCTCAGGCTGAAGCGGCTGTGCGCTTGCTGGGCTTTACCCCGACGGCCAATGCGCTGAATGCACCGCAATTGACGGTGACCCTGGCCGAGTTGAAGTATCAGTCGCCCAAGGAAGGCATGTATGTGACTGAGGCAACGATTGGCGCGACGTTCCGTTCGGATGTGCAGAATGCCAACCGTCGTTACAGCGGTCGCTACGGTGCGTCGCTGGATCAGCGTTTTGGCATGGCTCCGAATCAGGAAACCAATACCAAGCTGGTCAGTGATGTGTTGAGTGATGCGTTGACCCGCTTGTTCAAGGACCCGACGATTGGTCAGGTGCTTGCCGAGTAACGGTTTGCTTCTTGTTTAAAGAACCCGGTGTCAGTGATGGCACCGGGTTTTTTTGTGTCCGCGAATTCATTGGAACCTGCTCACTATTCACCTGTAGGAGCGAGGCTTGCCCGCGAAGACGGCCTGACAGCCGACCAATCCCTTGCAGATGCACACGATTCAATTGTGGGAGCGAGCCTGCTCGCGATGGCGGTGTGTCAGGCAACATCCACGTTGAATGTGAGAAAGCCTTCGCGGGCAAGCCTCGCTCCTACAGGGCACGACGCTCAAGCCGCCTCCGAATAAAAATCCAGAACACTCACCCCCGTCAGCAAATCCGTTTCCGGCAAGTCGGCATGTTGATGCCCGCCCAGCGCACAATACACCAGCCAATGCCGGTCCTGTACGTTGAAGGCGAGGCTGCCGACTAAGGTTTGTTGTTCGTCGCTTTGGGCAATGAGGTAGAGGCGGTCCTGGTTTTCGGCGTGGAGCATGACGGGGTCCGTGTCGGTTTCGAGGCGCGCATGGTGGCCGATGCAGATGACGGCGCCGTGACACAGGACAGCAATCGGCTAAATGGTTTCGTTATTTGTCGGAAAGCCGGGGCAGGCCGGAGCGCTTTCGGTAGAATCCGCGCCGCGGTCGTCGGTTGGGCGTCTGCCACACTGGGTCTGCCTGAGGTTTGTGATGTCGCTGCAATTGATTTCGTTCTTTACCGCTCATCCTGCCAAATTGATCAACCTGCTGGCTTTGCTGTTCGCCTTCCCGGGCGGCTGGTTGCTGCACGCCACCCGTCGTCGCGAACAGCGCGCCTTGGCCAGTATCGAGGCGCAGCGCCAAAGTCGTCCCAGTGAAGAGCCAACGCTGGATTGGGCGACCCTGCGCATGAACCGGTTTTTCTACCGCTTCGGCTTCGCCTGCCTCGGGATGGCATTACTGGTGTCGTGGATCAGCACGCGCGTCTGAAAATCAAAAGATCGCAGCCTGCGGCAGCTCCTACATTGACCGAGGACACACGATATTCCACATGTATGCGCAATTCCCCGTAGGAGCTGCCGCAGGCTGCGATCTTTTGATCTTGCATAAAGAAACGGCGCCCGAAGGCGCCGTTGTCGTATCCAGCCAAAAACGCTTAAAGCGGCAACCCGGCCTTCACCCGGTACTGATTACGCACCGGCGTCGCATATTGCAGCACCATAAACGGACGATGCTCCTCAGGGCAGGCATCCAGCCGACGCTGCCATTCTTCCTGCGCCTTGGCCAGTTCATCCACCGCAAACACCTCGGCCGCTTTCGGCACCTGCAGTTGCGGGTCGGCGTCTTTCCACTGCGCATACGCCAGGTAGTGCACCGGGAACAACCGGTAGCCGCCGAGGATCTGCTTGTCCATTTCGATCGCCAATTGCTTGGTGTCTTCGAATAATTCGGTGATAGGCGCAGCGAAGTTCACGTGGACCCGGCCTTTGTAACCGGTGATGCCTTTGGCGATGCTGACGTCATCCTCGCCCGGCGCCTTGGTGTAGCTGCCGGTGGTGGCGCGGATGTATAGCTCGCGGGCCTTGGCCTGGTCGCACGGGTCGTATTCGTAGCTGATCGACACCGGGGTGAGGTTCAGCGAGCGGATGACTTCGCCGAACGGCTCGTCCTTGCGGCTCATGTGGAACATCTTGAGGATCGCCGACTCGGTGCGGTCGTCGCCGTCCTTGGCCCGGCCTTCAGCCTGGGCGATCCAGATCGAGGCGCAGTCGTTGCGGATCGAGTGGTTGATGTACGCCGACAACAGCTGATACGCCGCCATTTTTTCCCGGCGACCGGTGATCGAACGGTGCACGATGAAGCTCTTGTTCAGGCGCATCAAATCGCTGACAAAAGGCTTTTGCAGCAGGTTGTCCCCAATGGCGATGCGCGGGGTCGGCAGGCCGGCGTGGTACACGGCGTAGTTGACGAAAGCCGGGTCCATCACGATGTCGCGGTGGTTGGCGATGAACAGATAGGCGCTGCCGGACTTGAATTGCTCCACGCCGGTGTAGGTCACCCCGTCCGTGGCGCGCTCGATGGTGTGGTCGACGTAAAACTCGACTTTGTCCTGCAAGGTGGCCACCGACGTGATGCCGGCGAACTCACGGCGCAGCCGATGCGCTATAAGAGGTTTGAGCATCCAGCCGAAGGCACCGGCATAGCGCGGGAAGCGGAAGTGGATGAGGATATCTAGAAACGCCTTGTCACCGAGCAGCCGGTTCAGCACTGCCGGGACTTCGCTGTCGTCGTAAGGTCGGATGGCATCGAATTCGCCCATCATGCTCTCTTGTTAGAAACGGCTAGGGTAAGTAAAGGTTTTGTTCGAAAACCAACGGGGCACGGTCTGAAAAGTTAGCCAGACAAAAATAGCCCTGCAAATAGACCGGCGATTATACGCACAAGTCACTTGGGAGACCGCGATGCTGGAAACTGCGCAGTATGAATGTCCGTATTGTGGTGAAGTGATTGAGACTTCTGTAGACCTGTCAGGAGGCGATCAGACCTATATCGAGGACTGTCAGGTGTGTTGTCGGCCGGTTACGTTTGTGTTGCAGGTTCACGGCGAGGAATGGCATCTCGAAGTTTTCAGTGAAAACGAGTGAGAGGTGTCTATGCAGCGAATCTACGAACCGGAAAACCTGATGGAAGGCGAATTGCTGCAGAGCATGCTCGCCAGCGAGGGCATCGAGGCGCACCTGGTTGGGCGTGATTTGGTCGGCGCCACCGGGGAGTTGCCCATGTTCGGCCTGCTGGGCTTATCGGTCGACAACGATCAGGCCGAATACGCCCGGGAGTTGATCACCGCGTACAATGCCGCGCTGCCGCTGTCCGGCGATGAACCGGACAGTTTTCCCGGCACGCTGGTCTGTTAGGCTGACGTTCGTTTGATCAAGAGTCGTATTGCCCCATGTGTGGACGTTATGCCCTGTTTCGCTGGAACCCCGCCTTCGCGGCCCTGCCCGGATTCCCCGCCGATCAGCAGGCCCAGTGGAATATCTCCCCCAACGATTCGGTGTTGATGTTGCGTGCCGGCGCAGACGGGCAACGTGAGTTGGCCCGCGCCCGCTGGGGCCTGACGCCGCCGTGGCTGACCGACCTGTCTCGCACCCCGGCCCATGCCCGCGCCGAAACCGTTGCCGAACAACCGATGTTTCGCGAAGCCTTGCGCCTGCGTCGTTGCCTGCTGCCGGCCAATGGTTTTTACGAATGGCGCGGCACCACCCGCAAACGTCCGTACTGGCTGACCCCGGGGGAGGGCTCGGCGCTGTTCTTCGCGGCGATCTGGGAGGCGTATCCGGTGCAGGAGCAGGTGTGGTTGAGCACGGCGGTGATCACCCAGCCGGCTTCGAGTCAGCGTCGGCCGCTGATTCTCGATGCGGCGGGGCAGGAAGCCTGGCTCAATCCCGAAACCCCATTGCATGCCCTGCAGGCGTTGCTGGCCAGTGAGCCCGCGGCGTTGCGTGAGCGGGTGCTGGCGAATCTGGTGAATGATCCGAAGCTCAATGGGCCGGAGTGTTTGACGCCGGGTTGAGCGCGTAATGATCGTTCCCACGCTCCGCGTGGGAATGAATCCCGTGACGCTCTGCGTCACAGTGGACGCGGAGCGTCCATGGCTGCATTCCCACGCAGAGCGTGGGAACGATCATTGAACCCTAAACCTTGAACTGATTGATCAACCGCCGCTGTTGTTCCGCCAACCTGGTCAAATCCGCACTGGCCGCGCTCGATTCATCCGCTCCACCGGCCACTTCATTGGCCACTTGCCCGATGTTGATCACGTTACGGTTGATATCGTCCGCCACCGCGCTTTGCTCCTCGGCAGCGCTGGCGATCTGGGTGTTCATGTCGTTGATCACTGACACCGCTTGCGTAATGGTCTCCAGCGCCTCGGCAGCTTTCGCCGCGTGCTGCACACTTTCATCGGTGCGGTTCTGGCTGTCTTCCATGACCCGCACCACATCGCGGGTGCCTTGTTGCAGATGCTGGATCATGGTCTGGATTTCTTCGGTGGCCTTCTGGGTTTTCTGCGCCAGGTTGCGCACTTCATCGGCCACCACCGCAAAACCCCGGCCCTGTTCACCGGCCCGCGCGGCTTCGATGGCGGCGTTCAAGGCCAGCAGATTGGTCTGCTCGGCGATGCCGCGAATGGCCGTCAGGATCGCATTGATGTTTTCGCTGTCCTTCGCCAGGGTCTGCACCACGCCAACGGCTTTGCCGATTTCGATGGCCAAAACGCCAATCGAATTCGACGTATCCCGGACGATTTGCATGCCCTGCGCCGCTGCCTGATCCGCATGACTGGCGGCTTGCGCGGCCTGAGTCGCGTTGCGCGCGACATCTTGGGCGGTGGCGGTCATTTCATGCACGGCGGTCGCGACCTGATCGATCTCGGCCATTTGTTTATGCACACCGATATTGGTGCGAATGGCAATGTCGGCGGTGTGTTCCGACGAATCGCTGACGCTCTGCACCGAGGTCACCACTTGGGTGATCATCGCCTGCAACTTGGCGAGGAAGGTGTTGAAGCCCTTGGCGATCGAGCCCAATTCGTCGGCGCGGTCGCTGGTCAATCGGCGGGTCAGATCGCCTTCGCCTTGGGCAATATCGTCGAGCATCGCGACCATTTGCTTCAGTGGCCGGGCAATGCCGTGGCCCACCAGCCAGATCACCAACAAACCGATACCAGCGATCAACAGCCCAACCATGGCCATGCCAAAGGTGTCGGATTTGCGCTGTGCGTCCAGGTCACCCTGAAGTTTTTGCAGATCGGCCATTACCGCGTTCAGCGGCAGTTGCAGCATCAAGGTCCAGCGGGCGTCGGTCTGGCCGATGCCGAACGGCAAGTACAACTCGATCCGGTCTTGGGCGTTGTCGACGGTGTAAGTCACTTCGCCGCGCTTGAGATTGGCCATGTGGGCAATCTGTTTGCTGTCGAGAATGTCGCTGACCTTTTCGCCGAACTTGCTTGGGTCTTTGGTGTAGGCGACGATCCGTCCGTTACCGCCGATCAAGGCCATTTCCCCAGCGCCGCTGTACAGTTTCTGATTCGCCCCCAGAAGCATTTCCTGGATGAAGTTCACCGACAGATCGGCGCCGACGATGCCCTGAAACGCGCCGTCGAGCATGATCGGCTCAATGAAGGACGCGAGCATGACGATCTTGTCGCCGACCTTGTAGGGCGCCGGATCGATCACGCAGGATTTTTTGGTTTCTTTCGAGCACAGGTAGTACTCGCTGGCGCGCACGCCGGTGGACAGGGTTTTCTGGTCGTCGACGTCCACCAGTTTGTCCAGGCCCAGGCTGCCGTCTTCATTGCGGAACCACCACGGCAGGAAGCGCCCGTTGCTGGCATCGATGCCGGCCACTGGAGTGTCGACGTAGGCCGCGTCGTTGTGGTCGAGGGCGTTTTTTTCCCAACCGATGTAGGTGCCGAGAATTTTCGGGTTCCGGGCGACGTTTTCCTTGATCAGACTGATCAGTTGCTCACGGCTTAGGCTCAATTGTGGCTGGCCATCGGCGCCTGGGGTACCGATCAACGCGTTGACCCGCACCAGCCCGCCGGCAATCAGCAGCGGTGCTTCGAGTTCGCGCTGGATCTGGCTGACCTGGGTTTGCGCCAGCGACGTCAGGCGCTGTTCGATGACTTGCTCGAACTGCGCCTGTGTCCGTTGCTGGACCATGTCTTGGGTCCGGGCGCCGGAAAACAGCGCGTACAGCACCAAGGCAGCAACGACGCTGAGCACAATGGCGCCGGCCAGGGCGGCAACGGAAAACTGGATCGACTTGAATTTCATGGGTGCTCCGCACGCAAGAGGACGTCTGCGGTGCTGTATCGGCAGGGTGGCGAAGAGTCATGAGCGAAGTGTTAACGAATTGGCTGTTTTGAAGTGCTGAATGTCGCAAATGAATCATTGCTGACCGTGATCGGCCGTGGCGGGCGCTGTTATGTGAAATTTTTCCTACGGTGATTAAGGGCGTTGTCTGAAATGTACGTGTTACACGTCCGTTGTATCTGGCGCCGATACAAATCCCCACCTAGGATACCCGGCATGTTTCCAGGGAGCTTCTTGATGAATAAGACATTGGTTTTGTGTGCACTGAGCGCAGGTCTGCTGCTCGCCGGTTGTCAGTCGGTCAACACCACCAGCGGTGGCGCCGTGGGCGTTGAGCGCAAGCAATACATGTTCAGCATGTTGTCGACCTCCGAGGTCAACCAGATGTACGCCCAGTCTTATCAAAAGACCGTCGGGGAGGCGAGCAGCAAAGGTGTGCTGGACAAAACCAGTAATAATGCGAAGCGCGTTCAGGCGATCTCCAGTCGGCTGATTGCCCAGGCGCCGGTGTTCCGTCCGGATTCGGCTCAGTGGCAATGGGAAGTGAACCTGATCAAGAGCGACGATCTCAATGCTTCTTGCGGGCCTGGCGGCAAGATCATTTTCTACTCCGGGCTGATCGACACCCTGCAACTCACCGACGACGAAATCGCCGCCATCATCGGCCATGAAATCGCTCACGCCTTGCGCGAACACGGTCGTGAAGCGATGTCCAAGGCCTACGGTATCGAAATGGCCAAGCAGGGCGCTGGTGCGTTGTTCGGCCTGGGCGAGGGCGGCCTGGCCCTGGCGGACACCGTGGCCAAATACGGCATGACCTTGCCCAACAGTCGCGGCAATGAAAACGAGGCAGACTTGATCGGCCTCGAATTGGCCGCCCGCGCCGGTTACAACCCGAACGCCGCGATCTCGCTCTGGAACAAAATGAGCAAAGCCTCGAATGGCGCACCGCCAGAATTCTTGAGCACTCACCCGGCGTCGGCCAGTCGGATTGCTGCCTTGCAGGCGGCGATTCCGAAGGTGATGCCGTTGTATGAGCAGGCCAGGAAATAGTCATGCGGTGAGGCTGCTGTCGCCATCGCGAGCAAGCTCGCTCCCACAGGTTTTGTGCCGTACACAAATGATGTAATCGACCGAAAACCTGTGGGAGCGTGGCTTGCCCGCGAAGAACGATAACGCGGTACTACTGACCTACCGCGTCAAACCCACCCACTGCTCTGCATCGCCTTGTACACCGCAACAATTGCCAGGACCAGGAACGCCGACGCCGCCAAGCGACGGATCAGGGTCAAGGGGAGTTTGTCCGCGGCAAAATTACCTGCCAGTACCACCGGCACGTTGGCAATCAACATCCCGACGGTAGTGCCGATGATCACCAGCCACAAATCCGGGTATTGCGCGGCGAGCATCACGGTGGCGACTTGGGTCTTGTCGCCCATTTCCGCAAGAAAGAACGCAATCAATGTAGTCAGGAACGGCCCGAATTTGCGGGCGGTGCTGGCTTTGTCTTCGTCCATTTTGTCCGGCACCAGCGTCCACAGGGCCGTGGCGGTGAAGCTCGCGGCGAGGATCCAGTGCAACGTCGCATTCGAGAAGAAGCTGCCGAACCAGGCGCCTACCGCACCGGCTGCCGCGTGGTTGGCCAGAGTCGCGGCGACGATGCCGGCGATGATTGGCCAGGGTTTGCGAAAGCGGGCAGCGAGAATGAGCGCGAGCAGTTGCGTCTTGTCGCCGATTTCGGCTAAGGCAACGATTGCGGTGGGAACGAGCAGAGAGTCCAGCATCATCAGGGTTTTCCTAAGGGGCGGGTCGACACGGCTATGACACGTACAGCCTTCCCGCCCCGGGTAAGGTGTTCGTGTCATAGGTCTTGTCAAACCCTGCGATCCGTCTGATGCGGACGCTTGGGTCGCATACGCCATGGTCTGAGGACCAAGTATGTTGACGTATGCCGGACGAGCATGGCGCTCGTGGGAGACTACTCCCCTAGGACGGAGCGGATTCTGCCTAGGCAAATCCGATTGGGCAAGCCCCAATGCCGCTTTTCGTAGGAGCCAGGCTTGCCGGCGAAGGCTCTCTTGAGGGCGTCTTCGCCGGCAAGTCGGATCGCCGCATCGCTGGCTCCTACATGTCCGATTTGCGCTTGGGGTAAGCCCTGTTTTGCAAAAGTGTTATCAGCCGCGCTTGGCCCGGTAGATTCGGAAACCCTGTCCTTCAGCCTTGATCGCACACACGCCCAAGTGCTCTTCGATCAGCGGTTGATACTTCAGGAAGCTATTCGCTACCAGTCGAAGTTCGCCGCCGTTTTTCAGATGTTTAGCCGCTTTTCGCAGCAAGTTCTCGGTGGCGAAGTAATCGGTGTGTACGCCGACATGGAACGGCGGATTGCTCAGAATCGCGCTCAAACCCATGGGCGCGGCATCGATGCCGTCACCGGTCATGACCTCGGCGTCCAGGCCGTTGGCGGCCAGGGTCAGGCGACTGCTGGCGGCGGCAAATGCGTCCACATCGAGCAGGGTGACCTGGTTGTGCGGATAACGCCGCTTGACCGCCGCCCCCAATACACCCGCGCCGCAACCGAAGTCCAGCAAGTGGCCGCTGGGCAGTTTGTCCAGATGCTCGAGCAGCAGGGCGCTGCCGCGATCCAGTCGACCGTGGCTGAACACGCCCGGCAGGCTGATGACTTTCAATGGGCCTTCGGCCAGTGGCAGCTCATACTCCTGGGCCAGGCTTTCCAGCGACTTGGCTTCGGGTGCATTGGCCACGGTGACCTGCCAGAGCTGGCAATGCCGTGCGCTGTCGAGCTTGCGGGGTTTACCGAAAGGGTTCAGTTGCTTGGCCGCGCCTTCGATGCCGCTGCGCTTTTCGCCCACCAAATACAACTCACGGCCGGCCAAACGAGAGGCGAGGGCATTGAGAATGTAATCGGTCAGGTCTTTGGACTTGGGCAGAAACACCACGGCGCTGTCGAACTCGCGCTCCGGCGCATTCACGCCGAAATGACTGCGCTCGGCGAAACGGGCGTCCAGCGCCGCTTGATCACCGGCGTGCCAGCACCAGCCATGGGCATCGGGCAAGCGGCCCAGCAAATCATCGGCGGGCAAACCGGCCAGCAGCACCGGACCCTGGAATAACTCAGCCTGACGAAGCAGTACTTCACTGCGCGGATCCATACTCTGCTCCTTGAAAAAAAGTGCGGCAGTTTATCAACTGACGACCCGCAGCGCTTTACCGCTGAAGTAGCCTTGGGCGTTTTCGGTCAACTGGCCAACGATTCGCTGCCGCGCCTCGCGACTGCCCCAGGCGTTGTGCGGGGTGACGATCAATCGTGGAATATCCTGGGCCAGCAGCGGATTGCCCGCGGTGGGCGGCTCGACGCTCAATACGTCGGTGGCCGCGCCGCCCAAGTGACCGTTGCGCAGTGCATCGGCCAACGCCTGCTCGTCAATCAAACCACCGCGCGCAGTGTTGACCACGAAAGCACCCGATTTCATCGAGGCCAGTTCGCGGGCGCCGATGAGGTGGCGAGTGTGTTCGTTGAGCGGGCAGTGCAGGGTCAGTGCGTCGATTTGCGGCAGCAGTTCACTTAGCGGCAAGCGATCCGGTCGGGCAGGGCGCCCCGGAATCTGCCCCAGCAATATGCGCATGCCGAACGCCTCGGCCAACCGCGCCACGGCACTGCCCAGTTCACCGTGGCCGAGCAGGCCGAGGGTTTTGCCTTCGAGTTCGACGATCGGATAGTCCAGCAGGCAGAACTGTTTAGCTTGTTGCCAGCGACCTTCGGCGACGGCTTTTTGATAATCGGCCAGGCGCGTCGCCAGATTCAGCAACAACATGATTGTGTGCTGAGCCACCGACGGCGTGCCGTAACCCTGGCAGTTGCAAACGGTAATCCCGTGGGCGCGGGCGGCGGCGAGGTCGACGTTGTTGGTACCGGTGGCGGTGATCAGGATCAGCTTCAGCTCGGGGCTGGCCGCCATGGCCGCCGCATCGATCGGGATTTTGTTGCTGATCGCGACAGTAGCGCCCTTTAGGCGTTCGATCACCTGATCAGGCGTGGTTTGCGCGAACAGCTGCAAGTCGCTGAAACACTCACGAAGTGGGTTGAGATCGAGGTCGCCGAGGTCCAGGGACGGATGGTCGAGGAAAACGGCGCGGCGAGAGTTCGTCATCAACTGTACCTTTTGTGCATTGAACTGAAGGCGTAATCTGCCGAGCCTACCAGATGAAACAATTGGTAATGCTGCCGAAGGCTGCGTTCGCTGTAGGAGCGAGGCTTGCCCGCGAAGCAAGCACCGCGGTGTATCTGATGCACCGCGTTATCGTTCTTCGCGGGCAAGCCTCGCTCCTACAGGAATGCACAGATTGCGGTGGCCACAGATTTCACAGATGCCATGGGTGTGGTTCATCCTTGGAAAAATTTCAATTGATCGCCCTGCCCAAAAGGAGCCCCGATGTACTGGACAGAGTTTTTGACCGTCGCCCTGATTCACCTGCTGGCCGTCGCCAGTCCCGGCCCGGACTTCGCCGTAGTGGTGCGTGAGAGCGTGACCCACGGTCGTCGTGCCGGAACCTGGACGGCGCTGGGCGTTGGCTCGGCGATTTTCCTGCACGTCGGTTATTCGCTGTTGGGTATCGGGCTGATCGTGTCTCAGTCGATCGTGCTGTTCAACGCCTTGAAATGGGCCGCCGCCGCGTACCTGCTGTACATCGGCTTCAAGGCCCTGCGTGCACAACCGGCCCCACCTGCGGCTGACGACCTGCACCAGGAGGCCGGCGAACGTACCGCGCGTGGCGCCTTCACTTCGGGATTTGTGACCAATGGCCTGAACCCGAAAGCCACGCTGTTTTTCCTGTCGCTGTTCACCGTGGTGATCAACCCGCACACGCCATTGGCGGTACAGGCCGGTTACGGGATTTATCTGGCGGTGGCGACGGCAGTCTGGTTCTGCCTGGTGGCGATGCTGTTCAGCCAACAGCGCGTGCGCGCCGGTTTCGCCCGCATGGGCCACTGGTTCGACCGGACCATGGGCGCGGTGCTGATCGCCATCGGCGTGAAACTCGCGTTCACCGAGATGCACTGATTTCCTGAAATAGGCACAAAACCCCGTAGGAGCTGCCGCAGGCTGCGATCTTTTGATCTTGGCGACTTTCGCTACCTCTGAAGATCAAAAGATCGCAGCCTGCGGCAGCTCCTACGCGGGGTTAAGCTGCACGTTCGTACCTGCAAATGCTGGCGCAAAGCTAGCATTTATACAGTTGTGCAAATCATCCCTTCGGCTGATTTGGCTGGCGCTCAAGGGCTCTAGAGTGCTTAGCTTTAAAAGCCAAGACCGTGCAGTCAGAAAAGGGACTCTTATGTTGCAGACTCGCGTTATCCCTCCAGCCGAGGGCGCTTACCAGTATCCGCTGTTGATTAAACGGCTGTTGATGTCGGGCGCTCGTTACGAAAAAACCCGCGAGATCATTTACCGTGATCAGTTGCGTTACACCTATCCGACCCTGATCGAGCGGGTCGCGCGGCTGGCCAACGTGCTGACAGCCGCCGGCGTGAAGGCCGGGGATACCGTGGCAGTGATGGACTGGGACAGCCATCGCTACCTGGAATGCATGTTTGCCATCCCGATGATCGGTGCAGTAATCCACACCATCAACGTGCGCCTGTCGCCGGAACAGATTCTCTACACCATGAACCACGCCGAGGACCGCTTCGTGCTGGTCAACAGCGAGTTCGTCGGGTTGTACCAGGCGATTGCCGGGCAGCTGACCACGGTGGAGAAAACCCTGCTGCTGACCGACTTGCCGGAAAAAACCGCCGACCTGCCGAACCTTGTCGGCGAGTACGAGCAACTGCTGGCCGCCGCGAGCCCGCAGTACGACTTTGAAGACTTCGACGAAAACTCGGTCGCCACCACGTTCTACACCACCGGCACCACCGGTAACCCCAAAGGTGTGTATTTCACCCACCGCCAACTGGTCCTGCATACCATGGGCGTGTCGACCATCATGGGTTCCATCGACAGCGTGCGCCTGCTGGGCACCAACGATGTGTACATGCCGATCACGCCGATGTTCCATGTGCATGCCTGGGGTTTGCCGTATGTAGCGACCATGCTCGGGCTCAAACAGGTCTATCCGGGCCGTTACGATCCCGAGTATCTGGTAGAGCTTTGGCGCAAGGAGAAGGTGAGTTTTTCCCACTGCGTGCCAACCATTCTGCAGATGATCCTCAATGCCAAGGCCGCGCAAAACACCGATTTCGGCGGCTGGAAAATAGTCATCGGCGGCAGTGCGCTGAATCATGCACTGTACGAAGCCGCCAAGGCCAAGGGCATTCAATTGACCGCCGCGTATGGCATGTCGGAAACCGGGCCATTGGTCTCATGCGCTCACCTCAACGATGAGCTGATGGCCGGCACCGAAGACGAACGCACCACGTACCGGATCAAGGCCGGTGTGCCGGGGCCGTTGGTCGAGGCGGCGATCGTCGATACCGACGGCAACTTCCTGCCTGCCGATGGCGAGACCCAGGGCGAATTGGTGCTGCGTGCGCCGTGGCTCTCCGAGGGTTATTTCAACGAGCCAGAGAAAGGCGCCGAGCTCTGGGCCGGGGGCTGGCTGCACACCGGCGACGTGGCGACCCTGGACAGCATGGGCGTGATCGACATTCGCGACCGGATCAAGGACGTGATCAAGACCGGCGGCGAGTGGATCTCCTCCCTGGACCTGGAAGACTTGATCAGCCGCCACCCCGCGGTACGCGAAGTAGCAGTGGTGGGCATCGCCGATCCGCAGTGGGGCGAGCGGCCGTTTGCGCTGCTGGTAGTCAAGGAAGGGCATGAGATCGGGGCAAAAGAGCTCAAGGAACACCTCAAGCCATTCGTTGAGCAGGGGCACCTGAGCAAGTGGGCCATCCCGAGCCAGATCGCCATTGTTACTGAAATTCCCAAGACCAGTGTCGGTAAGCTCGACAAGAAGCGCATCCGCGTCGACATCACCGAATGGCAGGCCAACAACAGTACCTTCCTCTCGACGCTTTAAGCGTCATCTGGCGCGTCGAAAACGGCGCGCCAGACCCACCAAGCAAGCGCTTGGCTTGTGAAATCCAAATTTTCAGCCATCCTTGCCGTGCCGACATGTGTCGGACTGGCGAAAGGACTGTTCCAGAGTGGCCGGCAGCTGCAAATCACACTTTAGAGGGATCAAGCACTACTACCTGCTGGCTATAGTCCGCTCAAGGAATTTTTAAGAACGGAGCGCGCACAAAACGGGGCGATGCAACTTTGGAGTGACGTCGGAGCCGCTTGGCTTCCGGTCACCCACAACGTTTTTAAAAGTACTCAGCCATAACAATAATGCACATGGAGTAGCGTCGATGACATCAGTAAACCAGTTCTGGCGCCGGGCGAAACTGCCCCTGGCAGTCAGTCTCGCCTCTTCGCTCGCCGGGCCTGCATTCGGCGTCAGTTTCAACGTCGGTGAGATCGAAGGTCAATTCGACTCATCCCTGTCGATCGGAGCCAGTTGGTCTACTCAGAGCCCGAACAAGAACCTCATCGGTGTCAATAACGGGGGCCACGGCCTGTCCCAGACGTCCGATGACGGTCACAACAACTTCAAGAGCGGCGAAACTTTTTCGAAGATCTTCAAGGGCATCCATGACCTTGAATTGAAATACGGCGACACTGGTGTCTTCGTCCGGGGCAAATACTGGTACGACTTCGAACTCAAGGATGAAAGCCGCGAGTTCAAGGACATCAGCGACGAAAATCGCAAGGAAGGCGCCAAGTCCGCCGGCGGCCAGATCCTCGACGCCTTCGTCTACCACAACTACGCCATTGCCGATCAGCCGGGTTCCGTGCGTCTGGGCAAGCAGGTTGTGAGCTGGGGTGAAAGTACCTTCATTGGCGGCGGCATCAACTCGATCAACCCGATCGACGTGTCTGCGTTCCGTCGTCCCGGCGCCGAGGTCAAGGAAGGTCTGATCCCGGTCAACATGTTCTACGTCTCCCAGAGCCTGACCGACAACCTGTCGGCCGAGGCTTTCTATCAGCTCGAATGGGACCAGACGGTTGTCGATAACTGCGGCACCTTCTTCTCCCAGCCGGACATCATTGCCGACGGCTGCGACAACAACCTGCGTGTGCTGAACAAGCGTTCGACCATTCCGGCCATCGCATTGGGCCCATTGGCCGCCGCGGGCGTCGACGTCAACGAAGAAGGTGTGCTGGTGCGTCGTGGTCCCGACCGCGATGCGCGGGACAGCGGCCAGTGGGGCGCGTCCTTGAAGTACATGTTCGAACCGCTCGATACCGAGTTCGGCGCGTACTTCATGAACTACCACAGTCGGGCGCCGATTTTCAGCGCCACAGGTGCTCCGCAATCGATCTACAACGGCGTGGCAGCTTTGCCGGCGGCGTTCCGCGCGCTGGGGCCGCTGGTGGTCGCAGGTAATTCCGAATACTTCGTCGAGTACCCGGAAGACATCCGCCTCTACGGCTTGAGCTTCTCCACCACCCTGCCTACCGGTACGGCCTGGAGCGGTGAGATCAGCTACCGTCCGAATGCGCCGGTGCAGCTCAATTCCACCGACATCCTGTTCGCTGGCGTGCGCCCATTGGGCGGTGCCTTGGCCAACGCTTCACTGCTCCCGGGTATACCGGGTCAGGATCTGCACGGCTATCGCCGCAAAGAAATCACCCAGTTCCAGACCACTCTGACGCACTTCTTCGATCAGGTCATGGGCGCCAGCCGTCTGACCCTGGTGGGCGAAGTGGGCGTGACCCATGTTGGCGGCCTGGAAAGCAGCTCCGACATTCGTTACGGCCGTGACCCGGTCTACGGGCCTGGTGAACTGCCGGCAACCGGCGGCCTCAACACCTGCTCGGCGATCCTCAACACCAGCACCATCAACGGTGCTGGCCCGGGTGCTGCTACCAACAACCGCAGCCGCAACTGCGACGACGAGGGCTTTACCACCGCGATGTCGTGGGGTTATCGCGGTCGCGCCATCTGGGAATACAACGACGTATTCGCCGGTGTGAACCTCAAGCCGAACGTGGCCTGGTCCCACGACGTGAGCGGTTATTCGCCTGGCCCTGGCGGCAACTTCGAGGAAGGTCGTAAAGCGGTGAGCCTGGGTGTCGATGCCGAATACCAGAACACCTACACCGCGAGCCTGGCCTACACCAACTTCTTCGACGGCAAGTACACCACCGTGGATGATCGCGACTTTGTTGCGCTCAGCTTCGGCGTGAACTTCTAAGCACTGTATTTTCAGGACGAACACATTTATGAAAATAACAAAGAGTCTGTTCCACGTTGGCGTTCTGGGGCTTTCGCTGCTGGCAACTGGTGTCATGGCGGCGGTCCCGGCGGCCGAAGCGGACAAGCTGGGCAAGAGCCTGACCCCGATGGGCGCCGAGATGGCGGGCAACGCCGACGGTTCGATCCCGGCCTGGAAACCGATGCCGAAAAACGCCGGTGCCGTGGACAGCAAGGGTTTCCTGGCTGACCCGTTCCCGAGTGAAAAACCGCTGCTCACCATCACTGCGCAAAACGTCGACCAATACAAGGACAAGCTCGCGCCGGGCCAGTACGCGATGTTCAAGCGCTACCCGGAAACCTTCAAGATGCCGGTCTACCCGTCCCATCGCGGTGCCACCGTGCCGGACGAGGTGTTTGCCTCGATCAAGAAGAACGCCACCAACACTAATCTGGTGTCCGGCGGCAACGGTCTGGAAAACTTCGAAACCGCGATCCCGTTCCCGATTCCGAAAAGCGGCGTTGAAGTCATCTGGAACCATATCACCCGTTATCGCGGCGGCAGTGTGACCCGCCTGATAACCCAGGCCACACCGCAGCCGAACGGCTCGTTCAGCCTCGTGTACTTCGAGGACCAGTTCGTGTTCCGCGACAGGATGAAGGATTACGACCCAAAAAATCCGGGCAACATTCTGTTCTACTTCAAGCAGAAAGTGACCGCGCCGGCACGTCTGGCCGGTGGCGTGCTGCTGGTACACGAAACCCTCGACCAGGTTAAGGAACCGCGTTCGGCGTGGGTCTACAACGCCGGGCAACGCCGTGTGCGTCGTGCGCCGCAAGTGTCCTATGACGGGCCGGGTACCGCGGCCGATGGCCTGCGTACCTCCGACAACCTGGACATGTACAACGGTGCGCCGGATCGCTACGACTGGAAGCTCGAAGGCAAGAAAGAGATGTACATCGCCTCCGACAGCTACAAGCTCGATGATCCGAAATTGAAGTACGCCGACATCATCAAGGCCGGTCACATCAACCAGGACCTGGCTCGCTATGAGCTGCGTCGGGTCTGGCATGTGGTCGCAACCCTGAAGGAAGGTCAGCGCCACATCTACGCCAAACGTGACTTCTACATCGACGAAGACACCTGGCAGGCGGCGGTGGTCGACCACTACGACGGTCGCGGGCAACTGTGGCGCGTTGCCGAGGCTCACTCCCAGAACTACTACGACAAGCAAGTGCCGTGGTATACCCTCGAAACCTTGTACGACCTGCAATCGGGCCGCTACCTGGCTCTGGGCATGAAGAACGAAGAGAAGTCGGCATATAACTTCGGCTTCACTGCCAGCACCGCAGACTTCACCCCGGCAGCCTTGCGTCAGGAAGGCGTTCGCTAATACGTTGTAAACCGAGGCCGCATCCTCGAAAAACGCCCCGACTGGTTCGGGGCGTTTTTTTTGAAGTTCATAAAGATCGTTGTAGCAGCTGCCGAGCTTGCGAGGCTGCGTTCGGCTGTAGCAGCTGTCGAGCCCCAGCGAGGCTGCGTTCGGCTGCGAAGCAGTCGTAAAACCAGAGATTGCAATACGTCAGGCAAACCGCGTTAGCCGGATTCACGACTGCTTCGCAGCCGAACGCAGCCTCGCAAGCTCGGCAGCTGCTACGAGCCTGGTGTGGCTGGTCCGGTTTACCGACGCTTCTGTTCGTAGTCTTTTTGTAGCCATTTGTAGCAATAACCTTCAATAGCTCTTCGTTTACGGCTAGGCTGCGGACATAACGCCGCCATCAGCATTTCAAACAAGAGCCGGCCATGACCGATCTGTCCCCACTTCCGGGCCCTGCAAGTGTTGCCGTCGCCACATTGGACGGGCGCTTTTTCCGGCCTCCGCTGCCCGACGGCCATGTGCTGCGGCCGCGTTTGTGCGAGCGTCTGAGCGCCGGCCTCGGTGGCAGGCTGTTGCTGGTCAGTGCGCCAGCGGGGTTCGGCAAGAGTTCGTTGGCGGTGGAGTTTTGCCAGGGGTTGCCCGATCACTGGCAAAGCCTGTGGCTGGGGTTAAGCCCGCGGGACAACGATCCCGGCCGTTTTCTTGAGCGTTTGCTCGAAGGCCTTCAGGAGTATTTTCCGCAACTGGGCAGCCAAGCGCTGGGGCTGCTGAAAATGCGCCAGCGTCATCAGCCGTTCGCCTTCGAAGAATGGCTGGACGGTTTGCTCGATGAACTGGCTGTGCACCTTTCACCCGGTACGCCGCTGTTGCTGGTGCTCGATGACTATCATCTGGCCCAGAGCCCGGTGCTTGATCGTTGCCTGCAATTTTTTCTCAATCATTTACCCGATGGTCTGCTGGTCATGGTCACCAGTCGGCAACGTCCCGACTGGCATCTGGCACGCCTGCGACTGTCGCGGCAACTGCTCGAGTTGCATGAACAGGATCTTCGACTGACCCACGATGAAGCCCTGAGCCTGCTTGATCGGCACAGCATTTCATTGCGTGGCGAGGCGCTGGAGAGTTTGATCCAGCGCAGCGAGGGGTGGGTGGCCGGGCTGCGCTTCTGGTTGCTGGCGGCCTCCGAGGCGGGCAGCGAGAGCGCATTACCTCAATCGCTGTACGGTGGGGAAGGGCTGATTCGCGATTACCTGCTCGAAGAGGTCATCGATTGCCTGCCCGCCGAGGTGCAGTCATTCCTGTATGACACCGCGCCTCAAGAGCGCTTTTGCAGCGAGTTGTGCGACGCCGTGCGCGAAGCCCATGACAGTGCCGAGATCCTGCGTTTCCTACTGGCGCATCAGGTGTTTCTGGTGCCGCTGGACGAACACGGTCACTGGTATCGCTATCACCACCTGTTTTCCGACCTGCTGCGCAGCCGGCCCACCGCTCAGGCGATGGTGCCGACAGCCAGCCTGCATCTGCGTGCCTGCCGCTGGTTCAACGCTCAAGGGTTACTCGATGAGGCGGTAGAGCAGGCGTTGCGTGCCGGGCATCTGGATGTTGCGGCGAATCTGGTACAAAACCTCTCTGAAGAACAGCTGCTGGCCGAGCAGAACGTCGGCATGCTGCTGCGCTGGAAAATGGACTTGCCCGACAGCCTGCTGATCAGCACGCCACGGCTGATCGTGCTCTACAGTTGGGCATTGGGCCTGGCCTGCCAACTGGACGCAGCCGAGGAACTGGCCAGCCACTTGAGCCGCTTCCTGCCAGCGCCGTCGGCCACTGCTCAAAAGTCCATGCTGGCGCAATGGCTAGCCCTGAGCGGCATCATTGCCCGGGGGCGAGGCAATCGTGAACTGACGCTGCTGTATTGCACCGAAGCGCTGGAGAGCCTGCCGGCCAAACGCTATGGGCAGCGCCTGATGTGCCTCTCTACATTGTCGAACCTGGCCATTGCCGACAGCGACCTCTGGCGTGCCCGGGGGCTGAATCGTGAATCCCTTGAACTGGCACAACGAGTCGGCAATCCGCTGTTCGAGGCGCTGGCCCATTACGACCGCGCCCGCGTGCTGCAAGCCCGTGGGGAGATTCTTCGCTCACTGGATGAAGTCCGCCAAGGGCTGCAACGCCTGCAAGGCTTATCCCCGCAACGGCTTTATGCAGTGCGTGCACGGTTGACCTTATACGAGGGTTTTTTGCTGGCGCTGCGCTTGCAACCCCAGGCCGCGCGGGCGCGTTTGCTCGCGGGTTTGGCCGAAGCGCGTGCCTGTCGCGACATCAGTGTGCTGATCGGCCACTGCGTGATTGCCCGTCTGGAGGGCAGCAGTGGCGAGTTCGCCAAAGCCTTCGCCGAACTCGCCGAGGCCGAGCGCCTGATGCACATCTGGGACGTCCCGCCGATTTACTACCTGGCGATGATCACCCTGGTCAAATGCGAACTCTGGCTGGCCCAGGGCCGTACCGACCTCGCCGAAGCCTGGCTCGCGCGACTGGGCCAGACCTACAACGGCGAGCAGCCAGCGGCTCCGCCGGAATTCCATCCACAACTGCCGCTGCACATTGAACTGCAACAGGCGGTGCTGGATGTGATGAAAGGCCAGCCCATGCTCGCTGAAGGGCGCTTGAATGCATTGCATGAACACGGTCAGCACAGCGGCCGGCAGATGCTCAGCGTGATGGCGCTGAATCAGAAAATCATGCTGTTGCTGGCGGGCGGGCGCGAATCCGAGGCTCGCAAGGCATTGACCCAGGCTTTGGAAGCAGCCGCCGGTGGTGTCCTGCAACCGTTTGACCAGTTGTTGGCCGAACACCCGGACTGGCTGCGCGGGCAACTTCAACTCTGTGCGTCCACGGCCGTTTCGCAGAGCCTCTCGGAAAAACTTCCAGCCATGGCCTCCCGGCCGGTAGTGGAATCATCGCCTGCTGCCGAACAACTCAGTACGCGTGAACTGGCCGTTCTGCGACTGATCGCCCAAGGGTGTTCGAACCAGGAAATCAGCGATCAGTTGTTCATTTCGCTGCACACCGTGAAGACTCATGCCAGTCATATCAACAGTAAGTTGGGGGTAGAACGCAGGACCCAAGCGGTGGCAAGGGCGAAGGAATTGGGGGTGTTGGTTTAGCTGAGGGACCATTGCATCTCTTAAAGAAAAACGCCCCGAACAAGTCGGGGCGTTTTTCATGGTATTGCCGTTGTCACGCCACCAGATCGTTGGCACTAAAGGTGTCCACGCCTACTAGCTGGATTTCGAAGTCTGCACCCAGCGTGCCGTTGACGTTGCCGTACAGCACATGATCTTCGAAACGCAGTTGTCCCGCTCCTGTGAATGCATTCGAGTCAATGAAAGTGAAGGCGTTGAACGCAGTGGTGAGGATATTGGCATCGAGTTTCGACAGGTCAATCTTGTCGCCCTGCAGGCTGCTGAAGTCGGTGATGACGTCACTGTTTGTCCATTTGCCCAGCTCGCTCAGCAAATTGAAAACAAACCGATCGGCACCAGCGCCGCCCGTGAGAGTGTCTGCGCCCAGACCTCCCACCAGTAGGTCATTGCCGATGCCACCGTCGAGCAGGTCATTGCCCGCTCCGCCATTGAGCAGGTTGTTGCCGCTATTGCCGGTCAGCACGTTATTCAGAGTGTTGCCGGCACCGTTGAGGTTATTGCTGCCGGTGAGGGTGAGGTTTTCCAGGTTGGTACCCAAGGTCCAGCTCACCGAAGAGCGCACGGTGTCGATTTCGCTCGCCAGGGTACTGGTTTCGGTGACCGCGTCCTTGAGGTTATCGACGACGTAGGTGTCATTGCCGCTGCCGCCGATCATCACGTCGGCACCGGTTCCACCGTCCAGAACGTTGTTGCCGCTGTTGCCAGTCAAACGGTTGCCCAAGGCGTTGCCGGTGGCGTCGAGGTTGTCGCTGTCGGTGAGGGTCAGGTTCTCGAGGTTGCTGCCCAGTGTGTAGCTGATAGACGACAGGACCGTGTCGATCTCGGCCAGCGAGGTGCCGCGTTCGATCACCGTATCGCCGACATTGTCAACGATGTAGGTATCGTTGCCGGCACCGCCGTCCAGGGTGTCGGCGCCAACCTTGCCGTCGAGGAGGTTGGCGGCGGCGTTGCCGATGAGACTGTTGTCGAGCTCATTACCTGTGAGGTTCAACGCGGTCGCACCGAGCAGCACGCCGTCTTCGACGTTGGCCGACAGGATATAGCTCACCGTCGTGCGGATCAGGTCGCGGCCTTCATCCGCCAATTCGGTGACATTAGTGGCGTTATCAGTAATGACATAGGTGTCATCACCACTGCCGCCGCTGAGGACGTCCGCGCCCACGCCGCCATCCAGCCAGTCATTGCCGCCCCCGCCTTGCAAGTCGTTGACGTAGGCATTGCCGAGCAGGATGTTGTTCAGGTCGTTGCCGATCACGGTGAAGGCACCGAGGCCAGTGAGGGTGACGTTCTCGACATTCTGCAGGTTGTTTTGGCTGAGGTCGACGGTGCTGGTGGTCGGGGTCGAGGCGTAGCTGATGTTCAGCAGGTCGCGACCCTGATCGGCAGTTTCCTGCAACAGCGACAATTCGCCGAATTGGTCGAGGACATAGGTGTCGTCGCCAGCACCACCGCTCAGCGTATCCAGCCCCGCGCCACCGTTGAGCACGTTGTTCCCACTGTTGCCATTCAGTACGTTGTCCAGGGCGTTGCCGACTCCGTTGAGATTATTGGTCCCGGCAAGGATGAGATTTTCCACGTTGGCACTCAGGGTCCAACTGACCGAGGAACGTACGGTATCGATTTCACTCGCCAGGGTGCTGGTCTCGGTGATCACGTCTTTGAGGTTGTCGACGATGTAGGTGTCGTTGCCGGAGCCGCCGATCATCAGGTCGGCGCCCGCGCCGCCATCGAGGGTATCGGCGCCGGCCTTGCCGTCGAGGAGGTTGGCGGCGGCGTTGCCGGTGAGGCTGTTATCGAGCTCATTGCCCGTGAGGTTCAAGACCGCCGCGCCGAGCAGCACGCCGTCTTCGATATTGGCCGAGAGGGTGTAGCTCACCGCGGTGCGGATCAAATCGCGGCCTTCATCAGCCAGTTCGGTGACCTTGTCGGCGACGTTGTCGATGACGTAGGTGTCGTCGCCGCTGCCGC
>NZ_JAMYDU010000021.1 GCF_024138395.1 Pseudomonas mandelii | reverse complement strand
TGTTTACCAAGGAGTTTTCCGTTTCGACTGCGCCGGAAGTGGGGCGAATTATAGGCTTTCAGAATCTGCCGTCAACCCCTGATTTGGTTTTTCTATCAGGATGTCCAAAATCCTTGCTTATATATAGACGCGCCCGCAATGAATGCGCAGTATATTGCCCAACACAAAAAACAATACTCTCGCTTGCTACTTCGGACGATGCCACGCAATGAATGATCACCCCCGCAGTCTTGCCTCGACCCTGTTCTCGGTTGGCCTGCTCTTGATAGCCATGGCATCGATCCAGTCCGGAGCATCCTTGGCCAAAAGCATGTTCCCGGTTATCGGTGCTCAAGGAACGACCACCCTGCGACTGATCTTCGCCAGTGTGATCATGCTGCTGATATTGCGCCCATGGCGAGCGAAGCTCACCGCGAAATCCCTGCGCACCGTTATCGTCTACGGGATGGCATTGGGCGGCATGAACTTCCTCTTCTATATGTCCTTGCGCACTGTCCCCCTGGGTATCGCCGTAGCCCTGGAGTTCACCGGCCCATTGGCAGTCGCTATCTATGCCTCACGTCGAGCGATCGACTTTTTATGGATCGCTCTGGCAGCCTTGGGTTTACTGCTATTGATTCCCATAGGCGCCACGAGCGCGGGCATCGACCTGGTAGGCGCAGGTTATGCGCTGGGTGCTGGTGTCTGCTGGGCGCTGTACATTCTGTTCGGCCAAAAGGCTGGTGCGGATAATGGGGTGCAGACCGCAGCATTGGGCGTGATGATTGCTGCCCTGTTCGTAGCGCCCATCGGCATTGTCCACGCTGGCGCCGCGTTACTGACTCCCTCGTTGATTCCCGTGGCCATCGGGGTCGCCATTCTGTCCACCGCTCTGCCCTATACCCTGGAGATGGTCGCCCTCACACGGATTCCAGCCCGAACCTTCGGTACGTTGATGAGCATCGAACCTGCGATCGGCGCGCTGTCCGGCTTGTTGTTCCTCCAGGAATACCTTTCCCTGTCACAGTGGATGGCTATCCTGTGCATCATTCTGGCTTCCGTCGGCGCGACCATGACCATGGGGAGTAGCGCCAAGCCTGTGGTCGCAGCGGATTGAAACAAGATTGACGAAGGTCTGGTATTTGCCGCTCAATTAGGCCATGTTTAGGCTACGTAACTCAGTGTCAGACATGGATTTTTTCAGATAGGGATATCAGAACGCTTCAAGCAAAAGCGAATGCAGGCAGACCCAGGCACAGATCCGGGGCCGCTATTAAGGACAGCAATGAAACGAATTTTGATACTGATCGCCGTACTTGCAATTGCGGGCTGCGCGGCGACCTCGAAAACCCAGACGAAACACGGCAAGAGAGGGCTGCATATCAACTGTTCGGGGCTCTCGTCCTCGTGGGACAAGTGCTACACCAGCGCCGCCAATTCTTGTGCGCCCAAGGGATACAAGGTCATCGCCAAGTCAGGGGATGCGGTGGAAGAACCCGGCGACTATCCGTTCGGCCTCAACCCTGCCGGCTATACCAGCCGCAGCATGATCGTCATTTGCAAATAACCCTTCCCTTTCTATCGGGCTTACGTAGCCTGATAGGCGATTCGCCCCCAATGCTGCTAACGTTCGTCAGTCAATGACCGTTCAGCAAAGGGCGATATCCATGACCACTGCAATCAATAACAAGAAAATCGTATTGGTCGTCGGCGCAGGCGATGCCACCGGCGGCGCCATCGCCAAACGTTTTGCCCGTGAAGGGTATGTCGCCTGCGTCACACGTCGCAGCGCAGACAAACTCCAGCCATTGGTAGAGTCCATCACAGCCAGTGGCGGCGAGGCTCACGGTTTTGCCTGCGATGCGCGTAATGAAGAGGATGTGATAGCGCTCATCGAGCAGATCGAAACCGAGATCGGCCCCATTGAAGCGTTCGTCTTCAATATCGGCGCCAATGTGCCTTGCAGTATTCTCGAAGAAACCGCCCGCAAGTATTTCAAGATTTGGGAAATGGCCTGTTTCTCAGGGTTTCTCAACGCCCGTGAAGTGGCCAAGCGCATGGTCACCCGCCAACGGGGCACGATCCTGTTCACCGGAGCCACCGCTGGCTTGCGCGGTGCCGCGGGTTTCGCCGCCTTCGCCGGTGCCAAGCACGGTATTCGCGCCTTGGCGCAAAGCATGGCCCGCGAACTGGGACCGATGAACATCCACGTCGCCCACGTCGTTGTTGATGGCGCCATCGATACCGACTTTATCCGCGACAATTTTCCGGAAAAATATGCGACCAAGGATGAGGACGGCATTCTCAATCCCGAGCACATCGCCGACAACTATTGGTACCTGCACAGCCAGCCACGGGATGCCTGGACCTTCGAGCTGGATCTGCGCCCCTGGAACGAACGCTGGTAGCCCTCCCCTTCCAACAATAAGAAGAGCACATCGACCATGAGCAAAACCGTGGAGTTCTTTTTCGACCTCGGCAGCCCCGCCACTTACTTGGCCTATACCCAACTGCCGAAGATCTGCGAGCAGACCGATAGTCAGCTGATCTACAGACCGATGCTGTTGGGTGGCGTCTTCAAAGCTACCGGCAATGCTTCCCCCATCACCGTACCGGCCAAAGGTCGCTACATGTTTCAGGACCTGGACCGCTATGCCAAACGCTATGGCGTACCGCTGAAGTTCAACCCGAACTTCCCGATCAATACCCTGATGCTGATGCGAGCTGTCACAGGGATGCAACTGCGTCACCCCGAACGCTTTCAGGCGTTTATCGATTGCCTGTTTCACGCCCTTTGGGTTGAAGGACGCAGTCTCGATGATCCAGCGACCGTCGCCGTCGTGTTGACGCAAAACGGTTTTGATCCGAACGAAGTGCTGGCACTGACTGCCGATGAGGCCGTCAAAGCCACCCTCAAGGAAAACACCGAGGAAGCGGTGCAACGTGGCGTATTCGGTGCGCCGAGCATGTTTGTCGAGGGTCAGCTGTTCTTCGGCCAGGATCGGCTGGACTTCGTCCTTGAAGCCCTGCGTGCGCAGTAACCAGCGCCTGCCTATGACCTGAACCAGGCGCTGAAAACAGCGCCTGAACTCAAACCGCTCAAATAGCCACGGTTCGGATGTTCAACCATTCGAGGGCCGCGCCATCGAGCAACGGGCTCAAGCGTTCACGCACCTCGGCGTGATAACCGTTGAACCACTGCTTCTCCTCTTCGGTCAGTAGCGACGATTCCAGGCAACGGGTGTCGATCGGGCACAGGGTCAGGGTTTCGAATTTCAGGAACTCACCGAATTCGCTCTTGCCTGCTTCACGATTCAACACCAGATTCTCGATCCGCACACCCCAGCGACCCGGACGGTAGGTGCCCGGCTCGATGGAGGTGATCATGCCCGGCTGCATCGCGGTTTGCGGTGCAGCCGCGGCCTGATAGGCGATGACTTGTGGACCTTCGTGAACATTGAGGAAGTAACCAACGCCGTGACCGGTGCCGTGACCATAGTCGACGCTTTCGGCCCAGATTGGTGCGCGGGCAATAGCGTCCAGCAACGGCGACAGAATGCCTCGTGGGAACTGTGCACGGGAGAGTGCAATCACGCCTTTGAGCACTCGGGTGCAATCGCGCTTCTGCTCGTCAGTCGGCGTACCCACCGGCACCATTCGGGTGATGTCGGTGGTACCGCCTAAATACTGGCCACCCGAGTCAATCAGCAACAGGCCGTCACCTTCGATCACCGCGTGTTCTTCTTCGGTGGCGTGGTAGTGCGGCATCGCACCGTTGGCGTTAAACGCGGCAATGGTGTTGAAGCTCAGCGACACATAATCCGGGCGTCGGGTACGCGCCGCGGTCAGGTGTTCGTCGATGGTCAGTTCGGTGATGCGCTCACGCCCCAAGGCCGCTTCCAGCCAGGCGAAGAATTCGCACAGCGCCGCGCCATCCTGCTCCATGGCCCGACGAATGTGCTCGGCATCGGCCAGGCTTTTCTGCGACTTGGCCAAGGTGGTCGGGTTCAGGCCTTCGAGCAGTTTCACGCCGCTGTTCAGGTTATCCAGCAGACCAGCCGTGACCCGCGCCGGATCGACTTGCAGGCTCTCGCCGCTCGGCACGGCGCGCAAGGCGGCGGTTACTTCGCTGTAATCGCGCAGGGTCACGCCGTCCTGCTCGAGAATGGCGCGCAGCTCGGCGCTCACTTTGCTCAGGGCGACGAACAAGGTGGCCTGCTGCTGGCTGATCAGGGCGAAGGACACGAACACCGGGTTGAACGACACATCGCCGCCGCGCAGGTTGAACAGCCAGGCGATGTCATCGAGGGTGGCGATGAAGTGCCAGTCGGCACCGCGCTCTTTCAGTACCTCACGCAGTTTGGTGAGTTTTTCGCCACGGCTGACCGTCGCCTGAGGCGGCAAATGTTGATAGATAGGCTCGATCGGCAGACTCGGACGGTCACTCCAGACGCCATTCAGCAGATCGATGTCGGTGCGCAGACGTGCGCCGCGTTCTTCGAGTTTGCTGGTCAGAGTACGCGCCGACGCCACGGCAATCACCGCACCATCGACTGCGACGACAGCGCCTTCAGGGGTTTGCTCGGCCAGCCAATCGAGCGAGCCGGGTTGACCCGGTTGCAGCTTGACCAGCTCGATGCCGCTGCCCCTGAGTTCCTTGCTTGCTTGTTCCCAGTAGCGGCTGTCGGCCCAGACGCCGGCAAAATCCAGTGTGACAATCAGCGTACCGACTGAGCCATGAAAACCTGACAGCCACTGCCGTCCCTGCCAATAACCTGGCAGATATTCCGACAGGTGCGGGTCGGCCGACGGCACCAGAAGGGCATGAATACCCTCCCGGCTCATCAGCTCGCGGGTTTGCGCCAAGCGCTCGGGCACCGATCCATTGATCGAAGGCTGCGTACTCATCGTGTCTCCTGCTAACCACTTTCATCATTATTGTTGAGTGCCGATCGACGTCAGCGCTTTTAAGGTCCTGTCGCCCAGAATGCCGGAGCACTGGCGCAAGCTGCTTTAATCAGATGGACCGCTTGGTCGATATCCTGATCGGTGGTGAAACGCCCCAGGCTCAAGCGAACGGTGCGACTGGCCGAGCGCGCGTCATGCCCCAGGGCCAGCAGTACATGGGATGGCGCATTGCTGGCGGAGTTACAAGCCGAGGTCGCGGAAAATGCGATCGAGGTGCTCAATGCCGCCGAACTGAACTCGCCTTCATTGAAAGTCAGGCTCAAGGTATGGGGTATGCGCTGGGTCGGACTGCCATTGAGACGCGCGCCGGGAATGCTCAGCAAAGGCTCGAGCAAGCGTTCACGCAGACGCGTGATGGTGGCTTTTTCTTCATCGAACGAGGTGGCCGCCAACGCGAAGGCTGCCCCCATCGCGGCAATCTGGTGCGTCGCCAGAGTGCCGGAACGCAACCCGCCCTCGTGACCGCCGCCGTGGATCTGCGCCTGCAGACGCTGCTGCGCACGCGGGCCGACATACAGCGCGCCGATGCCTTTGGGACCGTAAACCTTGTGCGCCGAGAACGACATCAAATCCACCGGCCACCGGGCCAGATCGATCGCCACTTTACCCGCGCCCTGTGCCGCATCAATGTGGAATAACGCATCGCGATCACGCACCACCTGGCCGATGGCCGGGATATCGTTGAGGGTGCCCAGTTCATTATTGACCAGCATCAACGACACCAGAAAGGTGTCCGCACGCATCGCTTCGCTGACCGCTTGCGGGGTAATCAGGCCTTCGGCATCGGGCACCAGATACGTCACCGCAACGCCCGCGTCCTGCAACTGTTTTGCAGTGTCGAGAATCGCTTTGTGTTCGATCTGGCTGGTGATGATGTGGCCGCCGGACACACGGCGGGCCTGAGCCACGCCCTTGAGGGCAAGGTTGTTGGATTCGGTGGCGCCGGAGGTCCAGACAATCTGCTCCGCCTGGGCTCCCACCAATTCGGCGACCTGGCGCCGTGCTTGCTCGACCGATTGCCGGGCCTGTTGGCCGAAGGCGTGGGAACTGGACGCTGGATTGCCGAAGTTACCGGTGAAACCCAGGCACTCGACCATGACCTTGATGACCCGCTCATCCACCGGCGTGGTGGCGGCGTAGTCGAAATACAACGGACGTTTATTCATAAAAGACTCGCAGAGCGTGTTCCGGGATCAGGAAGCTCGTCACTGGAAATTTCAAAGCACCGCCTCATGAGCGACACCGAATTATCAGAACGACAGCAATACCTGATCGGAGGCCATTAAAGAAGAACAACTTCATTTAAAAGTGCGTAGGAACGCTCCTGAAGTCGAGCTTAACAGGCATCGGGCAACCGGATGAAGCAATGCGTCAGCTAAAACTTTCAAGCAATAACGGATACAGCGAAGCCACTAACAGTAAGGCCATGCCCCAATTGAACAGCCGCAGCCAGCGGCGATCGCGCAGCACATTGCGCAATAGCGTGCCGCAACCGGCCCACACCCCGACGCTTGGCAGGTTGATCAAAGCGAAGACCGCGGCAATCACAATCACATTGGTGAAATAGCCCTGCATCGGTGTGTAGGTGCTGATGGCGCCGATGGCCATGATCCAGGCCTTGGGGTTGACCCATTGAAAGGCTGCCGCGCCCAAATAACTGATCGGTTTACCCTCGCCCTGTTCCCCGTCGGCTACCGGCCCGGAATGAGCAATTTTCCACGCCAGGTACAGCAAATACGCCGCGCCGACATAGCGCAACACGGTGTAAAGGATTGGATAGGTTTGAAACACCGTACCCAAGCCGAAACCGACGGCGACCACCAGGACGAAGAAGCCGCAGGTGATGCCCAGCATGTGGGGGATGGTGCGGTGAAAGCCGAAATTCACGCCCGAGGCCAGCAACATGGTGTTGTTCGGGCCGGGGGTGATCGATGTGACAAGGGCAAACAGGGCAAAGCCCAGCAGCAGGTCGAGCGAGAGTGTCATGGGGGCAGTCCATCAGGGTCAGTCAAGTATTGACCCTATCGCACGCCTTGAAGGAAACCCATGGACAGTTGCGTGAAAGTTCGAGCAGTACAGTCGCGCTCAGCTCGGACGACCATGCAGCTGTACTGCGCGTTCGGCGTTCATCTCACCTTGTTTGTCGAAACTGAACGATTTTGGTGGCTGGCCGAGCAATTCGGCTTTCTTCGCATGGTACTCGTCGAAGGACAAGCCGCGACGATTCAGTGCCTCCAGCGCCAGTTCCCGGGCTTCTTCAGCGGTGTAGGGCCGCAATTCCGGTGAAACATGGCTGGCACATCCGGCGAGAACAGAAACGGCAAGCAACAGGAAAGTGGCGAATAGAGATTTCATTTCGGGTGTCCGTCGATCTGGGTTCGGGGCAATGAACACAGGCTACCGGTGCCGCTCGAAGGGTAGAAATCAACGTTCTCGATAGTGGGTATCGGGTCAAAAGATTGCCCAAACGCGTCGCGCCAGCAATTGAGCGGCGAAATCGAAGCGATCTGTAGGAGCGAGGCTTGCCCGCGAAGAACGATAACGCGGTGCATCAGCTAAACCGCGGCGTTTGCTTCGCGGGCAAGCCTCGCTCCTACAGGGAAACGTCGTTCAAAAGAGGAATTGTGCGTGGCTGCAAAGCCGCTAAGCATCCTGTTGCCCTCCTTGCGTATAAGCAGTGGCTGTGAACAATGGCGCTGCTGCTCGTCGGGCACTCGAATATGGCGAAGGGGCTGACCTATAGTTATTCGACCGGAAATCGGCGAAGGAACACCCTAATCCCACAACAAAAGGAGAACCGTCATGAGCGTAAAACCTATTCCAGAGGGTTATCACAGCATCACCCCTTATCTGGGCATTCAGAAAGCTGCCGAAGCCATCGACTTCTACAAGAAAGCCTTTAGTGCCACCGAAGTCATGCGCCTGGCCATGCCCGATGGCGGCATCGGGCATGCCGAACTGCGTATCGGCGACTGCCCGATCATGCTTGGTACACCGTGTGACGAGGGGCCACTGAGCAACCCGGACAAGTCGCAGTCCGTGGGCCTGCATTTGTATGTGAACGATGTGGACAAGTCCTTTAAACAGGCCATCGATGCCGGTGCCACGGTGGTGTCCGAGGTCAAGGACCAGTTTTATGGCGACCGTTCGGGGACTTTGAAGGACCCTTATGGGCATCTGTGGTTTCTGGCCACGCATAAAGAGGATCTGACTCAGGAACAGATTGAACAGCGGGCGAAGGAGATGTTTAAGCAGGGGTGAGTTTTTTCAGTGAATGTTCGGGCCCCTTCGCGAGCAAGCCCGCTCCCACAGTTGATCGGCTGCGTACACATAATGTGTGTACAACACCGATCCACTGTGGGAGCGGGCTTGCTCGCGAAGAGGCCATCACCTTCAACATCAACATCAACATCAACGGTCAGACCTTATCGCTAATAACCCGCTCCCCCGCCAGCCCAGCAATACGAAACATTTACTTTCATATCCCTTTTCGGGATTTCCGATGCTCATACGTCTTATTTAGATGCAGTCGGTCGCGTAGGCAAAAGCCACGGCCGGACTTTTCATGGAGCGCAATGCTGGGAAGCCCACAGCAGCGCTCCTCTCATCGAAACAAGACCTTTAATCATGTCGAAGAAATCCCGCTCAAAACTCTGGTTTCTGGTCCATAGCTGGCTGGCGCTGCCCATCTGGTTCTTTGTATTGATCGTCTGTGTGACTGGCACGCTAGCGGTGGTCAGTCAGGAGATCGTCTGGCTGGCCAACCCGCAAATGCGTGCCAGCCCGCCTTCGGACGATGCGCCGCGGCTCAATTATGACGAGATCATCGCCGCCATCAAAAAGGCCGAACCCCAGACGCTGGTCGAGGGCATCAGTCGCCCCGACGAATCGCATTTCGCCCTGGACGTCGACGTCAGTTACCCGGACGGACGCTCGGTGACGGTCTACGTGAACCCCTACAGCGGGGTGATTCAGGGCACCGCTCCACAATTCAATTTCAAGGCATTCACCCGCGCACTGCATGGCTGGTGGCTGGTGCCGTTCACCAATGGCTACAGCTGGGGCTGGTATCTGGTGTCGTTCCTGGCGCTGCCGATGCTGGCGTCGCTGGTCACCGGGCTGGTGGTCTACAAGCGGTTCTGGAAAAGCTTTTTCCGACCGACCCTGCGCATTCGTCATGGCGCGCGGATTTTCTGGGGCGACTTTCACCGGCTCAGCGGCATCTGGTCGATCTGGTTCATTGCGGTGATTTCCATCACAGGTGTCTGGTTCCTGATCAAGGCGATTCTGTTCGATAACCAGATTTCGATTACCACGGAACCGGTGGTGTCGGTCGTTTCGCGCGAAAGCGTGCCGCTGACCAGCACCGGCAAGCCGGCCCCAATGATCAATCTGGAACAGGCGATCAAGGTCGCTCAAGAGCAGATCCCCGGACTCGATGCCAGTTTTGTCACCCTGCCGAGCAATGCTTACAGCCATCTTTCGGTCGGCGGTCGCAGCTGGTATCCGCTGATGTTCCAGACGGCCGAGGTCAACCCGTACAACGGCGATATCGCCAGCACGCGGTTGCTGACCGATCGCACCGGCCTGGAGTTCGTGACCGAGTCGATGCGTCCGTTGCACACCGGTGACTTTGGCGGGATCTGGATCAAGCTGATCTGGTTCTTCTTCGGTTTGCTGCTGAGCATGATGGTGCTCAGCGGTTTGCTGATCTGGACCAAACGCACCGCCCTGGCCACCGCCAATGCGTTCAAGCGCAGCAACAAGGCCCCGCGCCCGGTGTCGAGACCGCAAACGGTCATGAACCAACAGACTCCGGAGGGCAACCTGTGAGCAAGGCAATCCCTGCATCGCCGCCTTCACGGGCAAGCCTGCTTTGGCACAAATGGCGCTTCCACATCAACATTCTCTTGTTGCTGATCCCTTTGGGCTTCATGCCCAAATATTTTGCCGACGCCTCGCTGTTTCGCGGCGACAGCGGACTGGGGGAGCGAGAGATCGGCGAAATCCAGGTCGGTCCCTGGAGCCTGCGACTGGCCGAACTGCGCAACGAAGCGCCGCGACTGACTGGCCCCGCCGGCTACATGAAAGGCTTCAACGCGGCGCTGTGCGAACTCTGTCGCGATCAGGTCAAGGCGACTTACCTGCGCATCGGAAAACCCCGCAGCTTGCGCGCGGCCGGGGCGATTTTCTTCGGCACACCGTACCGCATGGGCGCGATGCTACCGGTGCCTGAAAAGACCAAAGCCGACGCCGAGCTGTGGATCACCATGGAAGGCTGGGACGGCGCCATGCATCAAGCGTCCATCCCCCTGAGCCAGGCATCCCCGGCCACTCTCGCATGGCTGAACAAACAAGGAGGCAAACCATGATCAGCGCTTTTCGCCCCGTTCTATTGATGTTCTGTGCCACCTTCAGCACCGCCGCACTGGCCCACAACCCAATGTGCGAATGCAAGGCCATCGACGCCGAACAGATTCAATGCACCGGCGGTTTTTCCGACGGCAGCGGCGCACCAGGAGTGACCCTTGACGTGATCGGCTACGACGAAACCATTCTGGTGCCGGGCAAGCTCGGCGCCGATTCGACTCTGACGTTCAAGAAGCCTGGCGCCGAGTTCTACGTGTTGTTCGACGCTGGTCCCGGCCATGTCGTCGAGATCGACCAAGCCGACATCGAGGCGCCCTGAACGTGAGCATGACCTCGCCCACCACCCAAGTTGTTCGCCCGGCCGGTGCCGGCCATGAAACCCTTTATGTGTTGCTGTTGTGCCTGATGATCCTGGCGGTTGCCGGCTCGGTGGTCGCCTGGCGTGGCGAAGCTCAAGAAGTGAGCAGCGTTGGCAGTCATCAACTGGATGCCCGTCGTGATCTGAGCGCATCCGAACAAGGTATCTACGCCGATTTGCGGGTCACGCTGGATGAAATTCATCTGTTGCGACAGGAACAACAGGCACTGCCCACACCCGCCACCCTCGCCGGTGAAGGTTTTGCACCGTTTGCCCAGGACGCCAGTTCTGTCAGCCGCGGCGGCCATGCCTGGCAGTTGCTGGACGCCAAGGCGTACTTCGGCCAGAGCCAGACCCCAACCGTCGCCGGCTCGTTTTTGCTGCGTTTGACCGCGGCAGACGACTCCGCGCCAGACATCTGGCTCAACCGCGGCAGTGCCCTCCCCGCGCCGAACGATCTCACCGACGCTGCGCTCAACGGCGCCGGCTGGCAGCAGATCGTCGCGCAATTCGATGCCGGCGTCACTCGCCAGCATCGGCATTGAACCCTCGCCTTCACCCGAGAGAAGACCGCCTTCCCATGCCTAGTTCATCTCAATGTCATGCCTTTTTCCGCCTGCTGCTGGTCGGTCTGTTTGCCTGTTTGCTGACACCACTGGCCAGTGCCGACGAAACCAAGCGCCTGCGCATCGGCATCACCCTGCACCCTTATTACAGTTACGTGGCCAACATCGTCGGTGACAAGGCCGAAGTGGTGCCGCTGATTCCGGCCGGTTTCAACCCGCATGCTTACGAGCCTCGGGCCGAAGACATCAAACGCATCGGCGGGCTGGACGTGATCGTGCTTAACGGCGTGGGCCATGACGACTTCGCCGATCGCATGATCGCCGCCAGCGAAACCCCGAACATCAAGGTGATCGAAGCCAACGAAAACGTGCCCCTGCTGGCCGCCACCGGCGTTGCTGCTCGGGGCGCCGGCAAGGTGGTCAATCCGCACACGTTTTTGTCGATCAGTGCCTCCATTGCCCAGGTCAACAACATCGCCCGGGAACTGGGCAAGCTCGACCCGAGCAACGCCAAAACCTACACCCAGAATGCCCGTGCCTACGGCAAACGCCTGCGACAGATGCGCGCCGATGCCCTGGCAAAACTGACCCAGGCGCCGAACGCCGAATTGCGCGTGGCCACGGTGCATGCGGCCTACGACTATTTGCTGCGCGAGTTTGGCTTGGAAGTAACTGCCGTGGTCGAGCCGGCCCACGGCATCGAACCGAGCCCCAGCCAGTTGAAAAAGACCATCGATCAACTGCGGGAACTGGACGTGAAAGTGATCTTCTCGGAGATGGATTTCCCGTCCACTTACGTCGAGACCATCCAGCGTGAATCCGGGGTGAAGCTGTACCCGCTGTCGCACATTTCCTATGGCGAATACACCGCCGACAAGTACGAAAAAGAAATGACCGGCAACCTCAACACCGTGGTCCGGGCGATTCAGGAGTCCGGCGCATGACGGCTCAAGAAACCCTGATCGCGTATGGCCCGACCCTCGATTTTACCGAAGTCAGCCTCACGCTGGGCCGCACAACAATCCTCGACAAGGTGACCTTTCAGGTCCGGCCCGGCAGCGTGCATGCACTGGTCGGCCCCAACGGTGGCGGCAAGAGTTCGCTGATCAAGACCCTGCTGGGGCAAATGCCGCATCAGGGTCGCTTGAGTCTGCAATGGCCTGGCGAACCGGGAACCATCGGCTACGTGCCTCAGGCGCTGGAATTCGATCGCGGTTTACCGATGACGGTCGATGACTTCATGGCCGCGATGTGTCAGCGGCGCCCGGCGTTTCTCGGGTTGAGCAAACATTACGCGGCGGCCATCGGCGAAGCGCTGGAGCGGGTCGGCATGCAGGACAAGCGTAAGCGGCGCATGGGCGCCCTCTCCGGCGGTGAGCGCCAGCGCGTTTTGTTGGCCCAAGGGCTGATTCCAGCGCCGAAGTTGCTGGTGCTCGACGAACCGATGTCGGCCCTCGATGAGGCCGGCATTCAGGTGTTCGAACGGTTGCTTGGCGACTGGCGCCAGAGCGGCATCACCGTGCTGTGGATCGAGCATGATCTGGAAGCGGTCGGGCGTCTGGCGGACCGGGTCACCGGGCTCAATCGCCGGGTGCTGTTCGATGCCACACCGAAAGAGGCGCTGACCCCGGAGCGACTGCTGACCTTGTTCTCGACCCATCCCCGGAGCGCTGCCTGATGAGTTACGAAGCCTTTCGTTTGATGGTCCAGGGTTGGGCCTCGTCGGGTTACCTCCCGGAAGCGCTGGCCTATGGATTTGTGGTCAATGCCCTGCTCGCTGGCCTGCTGATCGGCCCAGTGTTGGGCGGTTTGGGTACGCTGGTGGTGGTCAAGCGCTTCGCATTTTTCTCCGAAGCCGTGGGCCACGCGGCGCTGACCGGTGTAGCCATTGGCATTCTGCTGGGTGAGCCCTACACCGGGCCTTACGGCAGTCTGTTCGGTTACTGCCTGCTGTTCGGCATTTTGCTCAACTACCTGCGTAACCGCACGGGGTTGGCGCCGGACACGTTGATCGGTGTGTTTCTCTCCGTATCGTTGGCGCTGGGTGCGAGCCTGCTGCTGATTCTGGCGGGCAAGATCAACGTGCACATTCTGGAAAACGTACTGTTCGGTTCGGTCCTGACGGTCAACGGCAATGACCTGCTGGTATTGGCCATCGTTGGTTCGCTGGTGATGGCGCTGGCCCTGCCGCTGTACAACCGCATCATGCTTGCCAGTTTCAATCCGCAATTGGCGGCGGTACGCGGTGTGGCGGTGAAGACTCTGGATTACCTGTTCGTGATTCTGGTGACCCTGATCACGGTGGCGGCGGTGAAAGTCATCGGCGCGATTCTGGTCGGTGCCCTGCTGGTGATTCCAGCGGCGGCCGCGCGATTGCTCAGTCAGTCGTTGAAGGGTTTCTTCTGGTGTTCGGTGCTGATCGCCACGGTCAGCACGCTGTGCGGAATTCTCGCGCCGATTGTCTTTGACCTGCCTATCCCGTCCGGTGCCGCGATCATTCTGGTGGCCGGTATCGCCTTCGCCCTGGCCGCGATTGCTCGCGGCATCGTTCCAAGTCTGAAAGGGAACCTCGGATAAATGTCTTTTTCTCTGCGTCAATTGACCCTGGCGGTGACCTTGTGTGGGCCTGCCTCGTTCAACGCATTCGCCACCGACACCTTCGAACCGATGCGTCTGTTGGCCAATCACGGTGTCGGTAACACCGCGCTCTTCGCCTCGACTTCAACGCACAAAGTGCTGGTCCTGGCGGCATTGCCTGTGACCTACGGTCTGGGCGCCCTGCTGCTGGAGGGCACCGATGTCAGCCTTGAGCGCGCCGCACCGGCCAACCTGCCCGGCAGTCGGCAGACCGCTTATTTCACCGGTCGTGGCGCTCCGGAGCTCAATAAATTGGCGGTCGACGCCGATGCCGTCATCGGCCTGCGCTCGCTCTGGCCGGACGATCCGCTATACCCGAACGCTCGTCGCAGCAATATCCGCATCATTGAAATCGACGCCGCCCGCCCGGTGGACGGCGCCTTGCCCGGCATCGCGGTGCAGCCTGGCAACAAGGTCGATGGTTTGAACAGTCAGCCTTGGCTGGCCAGCAACAACATGGGGCGCATGGCGGATGTGATGGCGGCAGACCTGGTGCGCCTGGCACCAGCGGCCAAGCCGAAAATCGACGCCAACCTGGCAGCACTCAAACAGCGCCTGCTCAAGCTCAGCGCGGACAGCGAGTCACGGCTGGCCAATGCCGACAACTTGAGTGTGATGAGCCTGAGCGATCATTTCGGCTATCTGATCGGTGGCCTCAACCTGGAGCTGGTTGGCTTCGATGCACGACCGGATGCGGAGTGGACGCCGGAGGCGCTCAAACAACTGGGTGCGACGCTCAAGGACAATGATGTGGCGGTGGTGTTGCATCATCGGCAGCCGTCGGATGCGATGAAAGCGGTGATTGCCGAGGCTGGTAGTCGGTTGGTGGTGTTGAGTGTCGATACGGTGGATCCGGTGGCCGAATTGGAAGGGAATGTGGATTTGGTGATCAAGGGATTGAGCGGGGTGTAACGTCAGCTAAACCGCGTTATCGTTCTTCGCGGGCAAGCCTCGCTCCTACAGGGTTTGGGGAGTCCATACATACTGTGATCGACACAAACCCTGTAGGAGCGAGGCTTGCCCGCGAAGGCGATTTCAAGTCATGAAAAAAGCCCGCTGACCGTCACCGGTTCAGCGGGCTTCTTTTTGGGCGGTGACTCAGTGAGCCACAGCCGCCTGTTCTTCCATTTTCTGGCGCAGGCTCAGTGGACGCATGTCGGTCCAGACCTCTTCGATGTAGGCCAGGCATTCCTTTTTCAGGCCACTCTTGCCCACGGTGCGCCAGCCTTGTGGCACGGCTTTGTAGTCGGGCCAGATCGAGTATTGCTCTTCGTGGTTGACCACGACCTGAAAGAGGATGTCCTCGCGGTCGAATACTGACGTCATGCTGTCTCTCCATCGCTGTAGGGTGGGCTGCGCGCCGTGCGCAGCCGTTATGTAGAAGGAACGTTCAAGGCACCAAAAAATTTAAAGGCTGGCGGTGGCGGCGGCCATGGCCCTGCCGAAAATGTCAGCCACGCGGTCGATTTCTGCTGCTGTGATCACCAGCGGCGGCAAGAAACGCACGACACCGCCGTGACGCCCGCCCAGCTCCAGGATCAATCCGCGTTTGAGGCATTCGCGCTGCACCAGCGGCGCCAGACGAGCGAATATCGGTGGATGGCCCTGAGCGTCTGGCACGCCAGCCAGATCGACCAGTTCGACGCCCAGCATCAAGCCACGTCCGCGGATGTCGCCCATCTGCGGGAAGTCCCGTTGCAGGATGTGCAAGTGTTCACTCAAGCGTTCACCCATGGCGGCGGCGTGCTCGCACACCTTGTGCTCTGTCAGGTAGCGCATCACTGCGGAGCCGGCGGCCATGGCCATCTGATTACCGCGAAAGGTTCCGGCATGCGCGCCCGGCAGCCAGGTGTCGAGCCAGTCGCGATAGACCACCACCGCCAGCGGCAGGCTGCCGCCGATGGCTTTGGACAGCACCACCACGTCCGGAATGATTCCGGCGTGCTCGAAGGCGAACATCTTGCCGGTGCGGGCAAAACCGCTCTGGATTTCATCGACGATCAGCGCTACGCCGGCCTTCTCGGTGATGCGTCGCAAGCCGCGCAGCCAGTCGAGATCGGCCGGAATCACCCCGCCCTCGCCCTGCACCGCTTCGACGATCACCGCAGCGGGCAATTGCACGCCGGCCTCTGGATCATTCAGCAGGTTTTCCAGGTAACTCAGATTAACCTGCACCCCCTGCGTGCCGCCGAGCCCGAATGGGCAACGGTAATCGTAGGGATAGGGCATGAATTGCACACCGCTGCTGAGCAACGCACCCAACGGCTTTTTCGGCCCCAGACTGCCCATCAGGCTCAGCGCGCCCTGGCTCATGCCGTGGTAACCGCCCTGGAACGACAAAACCGTGCTGCGTCCGGTGGCAGTGCGCACCAGTTTCAGCGCGGCTTCCACCGCATCGGTACCGGTAGGGCCACAGAACTGAATTTTGGCTTCAGCGGCCAATGCCTGTGGCAACAGACCGAACAGGTCCTGGACAAACTGATCCTTCACCGGCGTGGTCAGGTCGAGTGTGTGCAGCGGCAGTTCATCAGCCAGCACTTGCTGGATCGCTTCGATCACCACCGGGTGGTTGTGCCCCAGAGCCAGCGTCCCCGCACCGGCCAGGCAATCGATGAAACTGCGGCCTTCGACGTCCTCGACATAAATGCCCTTGGCACGCTTGAGTGCCAGGGGAATGCGCCGCGGGTAGCTGCGAGCATTCGATTCCTGCTGGCTTTGACGCGCCAGCAATGGCGATTCGTTGAACTGATAAAGCGTCTCGGCAGGTGTCGGGACGAGCCGAGCCTGCTGATCTTCGATAAGGCTGGTAGCGACTGACATCTCTCGATCCCTCAATACGCTGTTGATAGTGACCAAAACTGCACACCGGGCAGGTGCGCGTTCCGGTCATGGGGCGCACTTGCAGGTTTTCCTGTTCTGGAAACGCATCAGGACCTCAAGGATTTAGACCCTCGATCAGCTTTCTATGAAGGTGGCGACAGCGCCTTGTGCATGGGAATGGCGTGGAGTCCCGCGATGGTGAAGGTTTCAGCGCAGGCCCGGTAACCCAGACGGCGGTAAAACGCCTCGCCGGTACGGGTGCTGTTGAGCCGCGCCTGAGGCAAACCCTGCGCGATCAACCACGTCTCGAGATCCTGCACCAGCGCTTGTCCGGCGCCGCGCCGAAACCATTCCGGTTGCACGTAACAGAACGCAACCTTGCCACTGATCGCCGCCATGGCGACGCCGATCGGTTTGTCCTGCAACAGGGCGATGTTCAGGTACAACCGTGGGTCGGCCAGCCAGGGCTGCACGTGTTCGGTGGTTTTGTTGTGGGTCCAGGTGGCGACGGTTCGCGGATCGTTGCGGTGGTCGAGCGCGCAGCCGACGCGAATGGAGCGCTCGACGATCCGGCTGATGATCCCGGCGTCGGCAGGCGTTGCCTTGCAGATGTGTATCGATGCATCCATGGCGCTGTTACCTCAATCCATTGAGTCAAAGCTGCCGGGGACGATAGCGCCGGTGGCGGCTCGAATACCAACGGAGAGAAGTTACATTTGATGTGCGACATCGAACCCTGTGGGAGCGGGCTTGCCCGCGATGGCGGTGGCACATGGAGCAATGCTGCGTCTGACAGACCGCTATCGCGGGCAAGCCCGCTCCCACAGGGTTTTGTGTTGTTGGTTAGACCGGTTGCAACGGCATCGTCAATTCAACCCGCAAGCCATCCGGGCGGCTGTCAAAATGCAGGGTGCAGCCGCAGCGCTGGACGATGGCCTGGACAATCGCCAGGCCGAGGCCGCAACCGGTGCTCTGGCCGTTGCGCCAGAAACGTTGGGTCAGGTGTTGCAGGTCATCTTCGGCAATCCCCGGGCCGTGGTCGCGGACCAAAAAGCGCACACGATTATTGGTGGTTTCCAGGCTCAGTTCCACTGCTCCATCGCCCGGGGTATGGCGCAGGGCGTTGTCGAGCAAGTTGCGCAATGCGGCAATCGACAGCACCGCGGGCATTTGCAGCGGCGCATCGGAGAATGTGGCCGGCAACCGAAACTTGATCCGCTGACGATCACCGCTGGCGGCATCCTGTATCGCCAGTTTCGCCACCTGCTCGGCGCTGCATTGCACGCCATCATCGAATGACAGGCTGCCCTCGACGCGCGCCAGCAGCAGCAATTGTTCAAGCGTGCGATGCAACCGGTCGGCGCCCTCTTCAGCCCGCGCCAGGGACTGATCCCGAGCGCTGCCTTCGGTCATGCGCGCCACTTGCAGGTGGGTTTTGATCGCAGTCAGCGGGCTACGCAACTCGTGCGCCGCATCACCGGTCAGGCGCCGTTCGCGCTCGATGGTCTTGCCGATGCGCAGGAACAACTGATTCTGGGTTTCCAGCAGCGGTTGCAGCTCGCTGGGTAACGGCTGAATCTGCAACGGCTCCAGTGAATCGGCGCTACGCCGCATCAACGCATCGCGCATACGATTGAGCGGTGCCAGCCCCTGACCGATGCCGAGCCACAACAGGCACAGGCAGCCCAGCAGCGCCACGCCGACCGGCACCGAGGCCGCCAGCAGAATGGACATGTTCAGTGCTTCGCGTTCGATCTGCCGGTCGGCGGTGGTAATGCGCACATCACCGCGCGCCAGGGTGAAGCTGCGCCACGGTGCGCCGTCGATTATTTGATCGTGGAAGCCCATTTTTTCGGCTTCCAGGTTTTGTTCGGGACTACTGTGGCTGCGGGCCAGGATTTCGCCGCGCAACGAGCTGACCTGACAGGCCATGCCGCCAGGGATGCTCAGCTGTTCAGCGCTGAAATGGGTTCCCTCGCCCTTGCTCGGCAACGCCGGCAGTTGCTCCAGCAACCCGGCCACCATCCGCGCCGACGCTACCAGCCGCTGGTCGAGGGAAAACATCATCTGGTTGCGCAGATCACTGAGCATCCAGGCGGCGGCCAGGGCCCAGATCAGCGCAAACGCGGCGCCGAGGGTCAGGCTCAGCCGCAAACGCAGGCTCATCACTTCGATTGCTCTCCGCCATCGGCCGGCCCCAGGCGATAGCCCAGGCCACGCACCGTCTCGACAATGCCATTGCCGAGTTTGCGCCGCAGGTGATGGATGTGGACGTTAAGGGCGTTGCTTTCCAGCTCATCGTTAAAACCGTAGACACTGTCCTTCAGTTGCTCGGTGGACAATACCCGGCCACGGTTATGCAGCAAGGCTTGCAACAGCGATTGCTCGCGGCGCGACAAATCCACCGATTGGCCACCGAGCAGGGTTTCGCGGCTGCTCGGGTCGTAGGTCAAACGACCGTGTTCAATCAGATTGACGCTGCGCCCCGCCACTCGTCGTAACAAGGTGTGCAGGCGCGCGGCAAGTTCGCGCAGGTCGAACGGTTTGAGCAAGTAGTCGTCGGCACCGGCTTGCAGGCCGTCGACGCGATCGGTGACCGAGTCCCGCGCGGTGAGGATCAGCACCGGGATTTCCAGGCCATGGTGACGCAACTGCTGCAACAGCTTCAGGCCATCTTCATCGGGCAGACCGAGATCGAGCACCATGACGTCGAACTCCGCGACTTTGAGCATCGCCCGGGCTGCCGAGGCGGTGGCGACATGCTCCACGGTCAAGCCTTGGGCAGTAAGCCCGGCAACGATGCCGCTGGCGATTAGCTCATCGTCTTCGCAAACCAGTACGTGCATGGTGAGCCCCGTAGAAAAAAGGTGATTAGGCCGGTAGCCGATTAAGCGGACATTATGCCGCAAGTGCCATTGTCACAAGGCGAGTGTGGTTAATCATCGGTTAATCGCCGCCCGCCACTGTGCACCTCACTTGCACAGGGATAAGGCTTACCCATGCGTCGATTGTTTTTATTTTTTGTTCTGTTGATCTCGGGTATGGCCCAGGCTGGAACGAATCCGTTCGAAACAAAACCAGATTTTCTCCCGGTGGAAAAAGCGTTCATCTTCACCTCCGAACGCCTTGAATCCGGGGAAACCCAGCTCTATTGGCAAATTGCCGACAAATATTACCTGTATCAGAAACGCCTGAAATTCGACGGGCTGGCCCCAGAGCAAGTGCCGGTTCTGCCCGAGGGCGAGTCCCATAGCGACGAGTTCTTCGGCGAACAGCAAGTCTACCGCCAGGGCCTGGAGCTGAAGATACCGGCCGGAGCCACTGGTCAGATCAAAGTTGGCTTTCAGGGCTGCGCCGATGCCGGTTTGTGTTATCCGCCGCAGACTCAAATCATCGATCTCGGTGGCCAGGCAACAACGGCGGCGACCGTCGAAGCCCCGGACCAGGCCTTGGCCAGCGGCCTGCAACAACGAGCGTTGGGTTGGAGCCTGCTGGTGTTCTTTGGCCTGGGGCTGCTGTTGGCGTTCACGCCTTGCTCGTTGCCGATGCTGCCGATTCTGGCGGGTTTGATCGTTGGCAGTGGGGCCACACCGAAACGCGGTTTCGCCCTGGCGACCAGTTACGTCGTGAGCATGGCGCTGGTGTATGCGGCGATGGGCGTTCTGGCTGCGCTGCTCGGGGCGAATCTTCAGGCACTGCTGCAGAATCCATGGCTGTTGGGCAGCTTCGCGGCGGTGTTCGTGCTGCTGGCCTTGCCGATGTTCGGTTTCTTCGAGCTGCAATTGCCAGTGGCCGTGCGCGATCGGCTGGAGCATGTTTCGCGCAATCAGCGCGGTGGCAGCCTGATCGGTGCCGGTGTGCTCGGGGCATTGTCCGGCCTGCTGGTCGGTCCTTGCATGACCGCACCCCTGGCAGGTGCCCTGCTCTACATCGCGCAGAGCGGTAATGCGCTGCACGGCGGGCTGATTCTGTTCGCCATGGGCATCGGCATTGGTGTGCCGCTGTTGCTGCTGGTAACGGTCGGTAATCGTTTCCTGCCCAAACCCGGCGCGTGGATGAACTTGCTCAAGGGTGTATTTGGCTTTCTGTTCCTCGCTACGGCATTGCTGATGCTGCGGCCGGTTCTGGACCCGTCGTTGTGGCTCGGTCTGGGTGGCGCCTTGTTGCTGATCGCTGCCTACAGCGCGTGGAAACAATCCGAAGGCTTCGGCCGCATCGCCCAACTGTTCGGCGCCAGTTCGCTGTTGTTGGGACTGTGGGGCAGCCTGCTGATGGTCGGTGCGGCGGGTGGCGGTGACGATCCGTATCAGCCGCTGCAGGTGTATAGCGCCGGCCGTACCGGCGCTGCCGCGCCCAGCGCTCATGATGCCTTCACCACGGTCAAGGAACCCGCCGCCCTGCAACGCGAACTCGACGCGGCCAGGCTGCAGGGCCAATGGGTACTGCTGGACTACTACGCCGACTGGTGTGTGTCGTGCAAAGTCATGGAAAAAAAGGTCTTCGGCAAAGCGCAGGTCCTGCAAGCGCTCAGCGATGTGCGCTTGCTACGGCTGGACGTCACCGCCGACAATGCCGCCAGCCGCGAACTGCTCGGCCGTTATAAAGTGCCGGGGCCACCAAGCCTGTTGTGGATCGGCCCCGACGGCGAAGAGCGCCGCAGCCACCGCATCACCGGTGAGGTCGATGCCGGCACCTTCCTGCAACGCTGGACCATCACCCGAGACGCTCGTTAATGCTGACCTTTACCCTCGGCACCTTTGCCATCGCGCTTAATCACCTGCTGCTGATCAGTGCCCTGGCGCTGGCGACTTTTGTCGGCTGGCGGGTGGCCAAGCGTGGCGGCGAGAACCCGGAGTCAGTGCTGTTCAGCCTGTTCCTGCTGGGCATGCTGGCGGCCCGGGTCGGTTTCGTGATCGCCTACTGGGCGCAGTATCGCAACGATCCATGGCAGATCATCGACCTGCGCGACGGTGGTTTTCTCGCCTGGCCCGGGGTGGTCGTGCTGTTGCTTGTCGCCCTGTATCGAGGCTGGCGTCGCCCGGCCCTGCGTCGCCCGTTAGGCTTCGGCGTAGGCTGCGGTCTGGCATTCTGGCTGCTGGCGACGTTCTCCCTGAATATTTACGAACAAGGCACGCGCCTGCCGCAGATCACCCTGCGCAATGCCGCCGGCCAAACCATACAGCTCAGCGACTACCAGGGCGGGCCGTTGGTCATCAATCTTTGGGCCACCTGGTGTCCGCCGTGCCGCCGGGAAATGCCGGTGCTGGAACACGCTCAGCAACAGCGTCCGGACCTGACCTTTCTGTTCGTCAACCAGGCTGAAAGCATGCAGAGCGTCAGCACCTTCCTCGAAACCCAGGGCCTGAGCCTGACTAACGTGCTGTTCGATGGCAGCGGTCGATTGGGTCAGGCCGTGGGTTCCATGGCATTGCCGACTACGCTGTTCTATAGCCCCGCCGGGCAGCTGCTGGGCAGCCATCTGGGCGAGCTCTCTGAAGCCAGCCTGGCCCGCGCCCTGGAAAACTTCGACACCCCGAACCCGGCCACCTCGGCCACGCCTTCAAGGAAATTGCCATGCTCCGCCTCCGCCACCTGCTGACGTTAACCCTGGGTGCCGCCCTGCTGCACTTGCCGTCGGTACAGGCCGAAGAATTGCCTGAAGCGATCAAGAAGATCGAAGCCAAGGGCGCCAAAATTGTCGGCACTTTCGACGCACCCGACGGCTTGCGCGGTTATGCGGCGCAGTACCAGAACCGTGGCATGGCGTTGTACCTGACCCCGGATGGCAAACATGTACTGCTGGGTAATTTGTATGACGCCGAAGGCAATGACCTGAGCAGCGCGCCGTTGCAGAAACTGGTCTACGCGCCGATGGCCAAGGAAGTCTGGGGCAAGATGGAAGCGAGCAACTGGATCGGTGACGGCAACAAGGATGCGCCGCGAATCGTCTATCTGTTCAGCGACCCGAATTGCCCGTACTGCAACATGTTCTGGGAACAGGCGCGGCCGTGGGTCAAGGCCGGCAAGGTGCAGTTGCGGCACATTATGGTCGGCATCATTCGCGAAGACAGCCCGGGCAAATCCGCCGCGCTGCTGGCCGCCAAGGACCCGCAAAAAGCGTTGGCAGACCACGAGAAATCCGGCAAGGACAGTTCGCTCAAAGCCCTGAAAGATGTGCCGCCGGCCATTCAAGCGAAACTCGCGGCGAACATGCAGTTGATGGAAGACCTGGAGCTGGCCGCCACCCCGGCGATTTTCTACATGGATGACAAAGGTCAGCTGCAACAGCAGCAAGGCGCGCCGTCGCCGGAGAAATTGGTGAAGATTCTTGGGCCTAAGTGACCACACCGGCCCCTTCGCGGGCAAGCCTCGCTCCTACAGGATTTGAGTCGTTCGCAATAATCGCGAAGCACACAAATCCTGTAGGAGCGAGGCTTGCCCGCGAAGGCGTCCTCCTGATCGACTAAGTTCTCTCAGCCAAAAACTTCAGCAGCGCCTCGGTGACGAATGCCGGATTCTCCAGATTGGAGATATGCCCTGCCTCCGGCACCAGCACATACGGGCAACCGATCAACTCGGCCATTTCTTTGGTTTCCGACGGCGGCCGCGGTTTGTCCTGATCGCCGCACATCAACAGCGTGGTGTCAGGATTCAACTCGGCTAACCGCGGCAACAAATCATCACGACCAAAGGTAATCCGCCCCATTGGCACGATGCTTTGACGCAGGCGGTCGGCCTGCAGCGCAGCCAGTCTGGCGCGGAAATCCTGATACAGCGCCGATTGCGGATCGATGCCCGGACGGAAGAAGATCGGCACAATAATGTCGAGCAGCTGCGACGAAATCACACCCGTGTCTTCGATTTGCTTGAACAGCGAGAAATAGTATTGGCGGGTCGGTTCCGGCTCGACGCCGACATAGGTGTCCATCAGCACCAGCCCATTGAGCCGTTGCGGCGCCGACAGCGCCAGTCGAACGCCCCACATGCCACCCACCGAAAGACCAACCAGCGTGACGCGATCGATGTCCAGATGATCGAGCAATGCCAGTGCCTGGCGCGCTACGTCATCCAGCGACGTCATGCACTCGGGCATCCGCCCGGATTCGCCATGGCCCCACAGGTCCAGGGCGATGACCCGATAATGCTGTGACAGCGCCGTAATCTGTGGCGCCCACATGGCCTGGTCCCACAGGTAACTGCCGGCCAGCAGAACCGCAGGGCCTGTGCCTTGATCTATGTAGTGAAGCGCTTGTCCATCAACCGTTACGAAGGGCATCGACTGTCTCCCTGATGAAATAAGATCCATAAAAAAGCACAGGAAGACTGAGCCGCATGGGACCGGCAGTCAACCCGCAGCTTTGTGATGTCTGTGATGACGTCTTCGCGGGCAAGCCTCGCTCCTACAGGATTTGCGCGGATCCCTGTAGGAGCGAGGCTTGCCCGCGAAGAGTCCCTCACTGACGCTAAAGAACTACAGCCCCTCCAACTCCGCCATCAGGTCATTCAACCGATCCACCTTCTCCTCGGTAATGTCGCTCGCCGCCAACCCGTCGATGTACTCGGCCAGCTCCGCCACCGTGCTGCACTCGAACATCGCCCGCAGCGGCACGTTGCGTTGCAGGGCTTTTTGCACCCGCGAGGCGATCTGTGTGGCCAGCAACGAATGCCCGCCGAGCTCGAAGAAGTTGTCACGCACGCCGACCTTCTCGACCTTCAACACCTCGGCCCAAATATCCGCCAGGGTCTGTTCCAGCTCATTGCGCGGCGCCTGATAGTCCTGGCTCTGCAATTGGCCGATTTCCAGCGCCGGCAAGGCCTTGCGATCGAGTTTGCCGTTGGCGTTGAGCGGCAGTTTGTCGAGCCACAACCAGTGCAGTGGCACCATGTATTCCGGCAATTCGGCGCGCAGACGTTGCTTGATACGCTCCAGTCGTTCGTTTGGATTCAGTGCCGAGTCTGCTGCAACCAGATAGCCGACCAAATGCTTGCCGTTGACGCCTTCCTGCACACCCACCGCTGCATCGCGAACTTCCGCTTGCTCGTGCAGACGGGCCTCGATTTCACCCAGTTCGATGCGGTAACCGCGAATCTTCACTTGATGGTCGATGCGCCCAACGTATTCCAGCACGCCGTCACTGCGACGTCGGGCGAGGTCGCCGGTGCGATACAGGCGATCCCCCGGTGCGCCGAACGGGTTCGGCACAAACACCTGAGCGGTACGCAACGGATCGCTCACATAGCCGCGTCCCACGCCGGTGCCGGCCACGCACAACTCCCCCACCGCTCCCAATGGCACCAACTCCAGCGCACCATCGAGCAGGTACAAACGGTTGTTGTCAGTCGGCGTGCCAATCGGCAAATAACTGCCGCGCGTCGAAGCCAGATCGACGCGGAAGAACGCCACATCGTCCGAGCATTCCGCCGGGCCATAGGCGTTGACCAAGCCGATGTCCGGGTAACGCAGCAACCATTGGTGCGCCAGTTCCGGCGGCATCGCTTCACCGGTCGGTAGCATCCAGCGCAGGCCATCGAGGCTCATACGGTCCTGGGCGAGCATGCCCTGAATCAGCGACGGCACGCTTTCCAGCACGGTGATGCCCTGGCTCTGAACATGGGCCAGCAAGCCTTGCGGATCGTGGGCGATGCTGTTCGGCACAATGTCCACCCGAGCGCCGAACAGTGGTGCCGCGAGGAACTGCCAGACCGAAATGTCGAAGCTTTGCGAGGCGGTCTGGGCGATCACATCCGCCTCGCTCAGTTTCAGGTACGGCACCTTGCTCAACTGGTTATTGAGCATACCGCGCTGCTCGACCATCACGCCCTTCGGCAGGCCGGTGGAACCCGAGGTGTAGATCACATAGGCGAGGTTGTTCGGGCCACTGTAAATGCCCGGATTGGCCACCGAAACATCGCTCGCCTGCACCTCTTCCCAGACCAGCAATCGAGGTCGGTTGGCACAACCGAACTCTTCCAGCAACGCAATGGCTTGTTCACTACACGCCTGAGTACAAACCAACAACGGCGTGCGGCTCAGGTCGATGATCCGGCTCAAGCGCTGACTCGGCAGGCCCGGGTCCAGCGGCAGGTAACCGGCACCGGCCTTGAAGCTGCCGATGATCATGCCCAGCAGATCGAGGTTACGTTCGGCGAGCAGCGCCACCGGTTGATCCAGGCCGACGCCGGCCGCAATCAGCGCATGGCCGAGACGGTTGCTGCGCTGGTTCAGCTCGACATAACTGTGCTGCTGATCCAGGCAACTGGCGGCAATTCGCTGCGGATGCTCGGCAACCTGCGCTTCGAACAATGAGGCATAACTCTGCTCCAGCGGGTAGTCGTGTTCGCTCTGGTTGCAGCCATGAATCAGGAAATCCTGTTCCTCGGTACCCAGCAACGGCAGGTCGGCCATGTCGCCATGGAAGCCTTCGACCAGCGCCAGCAGCAGGCGCTTGAATTCACCGAGCATGCGCTCGACCGTGGAGTCGTCGAAATAACGCTGGTCGTAGGACAGGTGCAAACCAAGGTCGTCGCCCGGATAACACACCGCCGTCAACGGGAAGTTGGTGTGGGTACGGCCCGAATCCGAGGTGGCGTTGAGGCTCTGCGCACGGTCCAGCACCGAGACTTCCACCGGCGCGTTTTCGAATACGAACAGGCTGTCGAACAGCGGCTGGCCTTTGGGCAGTTCGCTGTTTTCCTGGATGCTCACCAGCGGCAGGTATTCGTACTCACGCAGTTGCATGTTGCTGTCGAGCAAACCGCTGAGCCATTGGCGAACGCTGCAACGCTGATCGTCTTCGGGCATTTTCACCCGCAGGGCGATGCTGTTGATGAACAGCCCGACTGTGCGTTGCATCTGCGGCATGTCCACCGGGCGCCCGGCCACCGTGACGCCGAACAGCACGTCGCGATCACCGCTCAAGCGACGCAGCACCAGCGCCCACGCCGCCTGGGCGAAGGTGTTGATGGTCAGCTGATGGGCCTGAGCCAGTTCGCGCAATTGCGCACCATCGCGGGTATCCAGTCGGGTATAGCGGTCGCCGACGATCATGCCGCCGCTGTCGCCGGCATGTTCACGCAGGAACGGCCGGTCACTCGGAATCGGCGTGGTGCGCTCGAAACCTCGCAGGTTCTGCTGCCACCACTGTCGCGCTTCGGCCAGACTCTGGCGTTGCAGCCAACCGATGTAATCGCGATAACGCGGCGGCACAGCCAGCTGCGCTTCGCGGCCTTCGCCGAGGGCGGTGTAGATCTCGAAGAAATCGTTCATCAGCAACGAACGGCACCAGGCATCGATGAGGATGTGGTGGTTGCTCATCATGAACCAGTAACGCGCCGCGCCCACGCGGATCAAGCGCAGGTGGAACGGTGCCCGGTTGAGCAGATCGAAACCGGCCTCACGCTCGCTTTTCAGCAGCGCCTGCAACCTCGGCTCTTGCTCGGTTTCGGCAACCGCGCTCCAGTCCAGATATTCGATCGGCGTGCTGCCCGGCTTGTGGATCACTTGCAGCATGTCTTCGCCGACGTTCCAGCAGAACGATGCGCGCAAGGCTTCGTGTCGGGCGATCACCGCTTGCCAGGCTTGGGCGAAACGTTGCGGATCGAGCTCGCTGTTGATGCGATAGCGATCCTGCATGTAATAGAGGCCGGTGCCCGGTTCGAGCAAGGTGTGCAGCAGCATGCCTTCCTGCATCGGGGTCAGCGGGTAAACGTCTTCGATCATCGCCGCTGGCACTGGCAATGCATCGAGTTGCGGCTGAGTCAATTTGGCCAGCGGGAAGTCCGACGGCGTCAAGCCGCCCGCGTTGTCGCTCAGGCAATGCTGGATCAGGCTTTGCAACTCGCCCAGATACGCTTCTGCCAGTGCGGTGATGGTTTGCAGATCGTGGCGTTCGGCACTGAAGGTCCAGCGCAGCACCAACTCACCGCCGTAGACCTGACTGTCGACGCTCAGCTCGTTAGGCAACGGCGCGTGTGGATCGTGGGCCGCGCCCACCGGTTCATCGAGCGGACGGAACAGTGCATCACTGCCGAAGCTCTGGTCGAACTGGCCCAGGTAGTTGAAGGTGATCGGCGCCACCGGCAACGCGGCCATGGCCTGACGGCACACGCCATCGGCCAGGTAACGCAGCACGCCATAACCCAAGCCTTTGTGCGGCACCGCACGCAGTTGTTCCTTGATCGCCTTGATCGACGCACCCTGTTCACTCACGGGTGTGAGGCGCAGCGGATAGGCGCTGGTGAACCAGCCCACGGTGCGGGTCAGGTCGATTTCGTCGAACAGCGTTTCGCGGCCGTGACCTTCGAGTTGAATCAACGCCGACTCATGACCGCTCCAGCGACACAGCACACGGGCCAATGCGGTCAGCAGCAGATCATTGACCTGAGTGCGATAGGCCGTCGGAGTCTGTTGCAGCAGTTGGCGGGTACGCTCGCTGTCGAGGCGCACGCTGACGGTTTGCGCGTGACGATTTTGCTGACCACCCTGCAGACGATCACACGGCAATTCAGCACTTGGGCCGGCCAGTTGCGCCTGCCACCAGCTCAATTCTTCCCGTAGGGATTCGCTGCCGGCATAAGCCTGCAACCGTGCGGCCCAGTCCTTGAAGCTGCTGGTTTTCGCCGGCAGTTTTACCGACTGTCGCGACTCGAGTTGACGATAAACCGTTTGCAGATCGTCCAACAGCATCCGCCACGACACCCCGTCCACCACCAAGTGGTGAATGGCAATGAACAGCCGTTGTTGCCCTTCGGGATCATCCACCAGCAGTGCCCTCATCAGCGGCCCTTGCTCGAGGTCGAGGCTGCGTTGGGCATCGGCGAACAGCGCCACGCATTTGTCCATGGTCGGCACGTGCACTTGCCACAGCACTGCGGCGTCGGAAACCGCCTGGTGCTCGGCCTGCCAATGGCCGGCGACTTCGGTAAAGCGCAGGCGCAAGGCGTCGTGCTGTTCGATCACTGCCAGCAGCGCTTGCTCCAGACGATGAGGGTCGAGCGCCATGGTCGGCTCCAGCAGCAACGCCTGGTTCCAGTGTTGACGCTGGGGGATTTCAGTGTCGAAGAACCAATGCTGAATCGGCGTCAAACGCGATTCACCGCTCAGCAAACCTTGCTCGGCGGTGATCTGCTCGGCGCGGGTCGCGACGGCGGCGAGGGTTTGCACAGTCTGGTGCTGGAACAGATCACGCGGGCTGAAATGGATGCCCTGCTGCCGCGCACGGCTGACCACCTGGATCGACAGAATCGAATCGCCGCCCAGTTCGAAGAAGTTGTCGTTGAGGCCGACCTGCTGGACATTCAGCACTTCACACCAGATGCCCGCCAGCGTCAGCTCAAGTTCGTTGCTCGGCGCCACGTACTGCTGACGATTCAGCTCCGGGTCCGGGGCCGGCAGTGCACGGCGGTCGAGCTTGCCGTTGGCGGTCAGCGGCATGCTGACCAGCAGGATCAGGTGCATCGGTACCATGTAATCCGGCAACTGCGATTTGAGGTGCGCCTTCAACGCTTCGCGCAGTGCGGTTTGTTGCGCTTCATCCTGTTCGGCGATGTTGGTAGCCAGGTAGCCGACCAATTGCTTGCCGCTCGGTGCATCGAGGGTCAGCACCACCGCTTCACGCACGGATTCGTGTTCCAGCAAACGGGTTTCGATCTCGCCCAGTTCGATGCGGAAACCACGGATCTTCACTTGATGATCGATGCGGCCGAGGTACTCGACCAGCCCATCGGCACGCTGACGGACAAGGTCACCGGTGCGGTACAAACGTCCGCCGTTCGCTGCAAAAGGATCGGCAACAAACCGTTCGGCAGTCATGCCCGGACGCTGGTGATACCCCTGCGCCAGACCAGCACCGCCGACATACAATTCGCCCGTCGCGCCTTGCGGCACCAACGCCAGATCGGCGTCGAGGATGTAGGCGGCGCGAGCACCAATCACGCTGCCAATCGGCACGCTGCCCAACCCTTCTTCCAGTTGCTCGGGCGCCAGACTGGCAAGCGGCATGACCACAGTTTCGGTTGGGCCGTAAGCATTGAAAAACAGGCCCGGTTTGAACGCCGCGCGAATCCGTTGCAAGTGTTCGCCCGTCAGGGCCTCGCCGCCGGTGATGCACATGCGCACTGGCAGGGTTTCGTCCTGGGTTGCCAGCCATTGCGCCAGCTGGCTGCCGTAGCTTGGGGTGAAACCAAGAATATTGATGTTGTGCCGACGAATCAGCCCGCAGATTTCTTGCGCATCCCACTGGCCTTGAGCACGCAGGACAACCTGCGCACCGCTCAACAGCGGCACCAGCAGACGTTCAGTCGCGGCATCGAAGTTGATCGAATAGAAGTGCAACTCGCAATCGTCCGGGCGCATGCCGAACCGTTCAATGACCGCTTGGCAGTGCATGGCGATTTCACCGTGGGACACCACCACGCCTTTCGGTTTACCAGTGGAGCCGGAGGTGTAAATCAGGTACGCCTGATGCTGTGGCAGGCTGATAAACGGCAGTTCGCTGGCCGGGTAGTTGGCCAGCGCAGCGGCGTCTTCTTCCAGGCACCAGCGGGCGACAGTGGCTGGCAATTCACCGAGGGCCGCGAACATCGACATATCGCTGAGCAGCAAACCGATGCCGCTGTCTTCGATCATGTAGTGCAAACGGTCCAACGGGTATTCCGGGTCCAGCGGCACATAGGCGCCGCCCGCCTTGAGGATCGCCAGCAGGCCGATGACCATTTCCAGTGAACGCTCCAAGGCCAGGCCAACCCGAACCTGCGGCCCGACACCGCGCTCGCGCAGCATCCAGGCCAGACGATTGGCGCGGCTGTCGAGCTCAGCGTAGCTCAGGGTTTGCCCGGCGAACGTCAGGGCCGGCGCGTCCTTGCGCACCAGCGCCTGTTCGCTGAACAGGTGATGGATGCATTGATCGAGGCGATGCTCGCCCGGCTCAATGCCGAGGCTGTCGAGCAGGTTTTGCTGTTCGGTAGCTTCCAGCAGCGGCAGTTCGCTGAGGCGCTGTTGCGGATCAACGAGCAACGCTTCCAGCAGATTGCGCCAGTGCGCGGCCATGCGTGCAATGCGCGGTTCATCGAACAAATCAGTGCTGTAAGTCAGACAGCAACCGAGGCGATGGTCGAGGTCGGTGACTTCCAGATTAAGGTCGAACTTGGTGGCTCGAGCATCGTTGGCCAGGTACTCGACAGTCATCCCGGCCAGGGCTCGGCTCTGCTGGAATTCCCAGCGCTGCACGTTGCACATCACCTGGAACAGCGGGTTGTAAGCCGCGCTGCGCGGTGGCTGCAAGGCTTCCACCAGATGATCGAACGGCAGGTCCTGATGGGACTGGCCTTCGATCACGGTGTGGCGAACCTGCTCGAACAACTCGCCGACGGACATCTGCCCGTCGAGCTGGCAACGCAGCACTTGAGTGTTGAGGAACGCGCCGATCAGCCCTTCGCTTTCCGGTCGAATGCGGTTGGCCACCGGCGCACCGATGCGCAGATCGGTCTGGCCACTGTAGCGGTAAAGCAGCACGGCCAGCGCGGCAGTCATGGTCATGAACAGGGTCAGACCGTTGTCTGCGTTGAAGGCACGAACCCGCGCCGCGAGATCATCGCTGAGGTCGAAGCGGAACAGTTCACCCTGATGGCTTTGCACCGGCGGACGCGGACGATCGGCCGGCAGTTCCAGCAGCGGATGTTCACGGCCCAGTTGCGCGGTCCAGTAATCGAGCTGGCGCTGACATTCGCCGGATTCCAGCCACTGACGCTGCCACACGCTGTAATCCAGGTACTGCACCGGCAGCGGTTGCAGCGGCGAATCGCGATCATCGACGAACGCTTCGTAGAGCGCGCTCAGTTCCCGGGCAAAAATGTCCATCGCCCAACCTTCGGTGACGATGTGGTGCAGGGTCAGGACGAAGTAATGCTCCTGCTCGGCGGTCTTGACCAGGCAAGCACGCAGCAGCGGCCCGGTTTCCAGATCGAAAGGCTTATGGGCTTCGTCATCGGCCAGTTGCTGGACCTGCCATTCGCGGCCATCGGCATCCAGCGTGGTGAAATCCTTCCAGTCCATGCGCAGGCGAGTGTCTGGATGAACCTGTTGCCGGGCCACGCCATCGACGCTCGGGAACGTCGTACGCAGGGTTTCGTGACGCATGATCAGCGCCTGCAGCGCCGCTTCGAAACGCCCGACATCCAGCACGCCGCGCAATCGCGCCATGCCGCCGACGTTGTAGGCCGGGCCGTCCGGTTCCATCTGCCAGAGGAACCACATGCGTTGCTGAGAATAGGACAGTGGCACCGCTTGGCTGCGATCGACCTTCTCGATCGGCGGTTGCTTGTTGGTTTTGCCGCTGGCCTGGATCAAGCGAACCTGTTCGGCAAAAGCGCCCAGTTCACTGGCCTCGAACAGCGCCCGCAACGGCAACTCGACGTCGCAGGCCTGGCGGGTGCGGGAAATGATTTGCGTGGCCAGCAGCGAGTGGCCGCCGAGGGCGAAGAAGTCATCGCGCAGGCCGATTTGTGTTTGGCCCAGCACTTCACGCCAGATACCGGCGATTTGTTGCTCAAGAGCAGTCACTGGTTCGACGTGCTCGCGGACTTGCCACTGAGGTTCCGGCAAGGCGCGACGGTCGAGTTTGCCGCTCGGGCTGAGCGGCATTTTTTCCAGGCGCATCAGTTGCGCCGGGACCATGTATTCCGGCAGCTCAGCGGCCAGCGCGGTTTTCAGGCGCGCGGTTTGAGCATCGATGGTTTCGCTGGATTCAGTGGCGGTGTAGTAACCGATCAACTGCCCACCGGCCGCCGTTTCGCGTACCAGCACCACCGCTTGGGCGACGCCAGACTGCGCCAACAGACGCGCTTCGATTTCTTCCGGCTCGACACGAAAACCACGCAGTTTGACTTGCTGATCGAGACGGCCGAGGTATTCGATCACACCGTCGGCGGTCCAGCGCGCACGGTCACCGGTGCGGTACAGACGTGCGCCCTGCTCGCCCAGCGGATCGACCACGAAGCGTTCGGCGGTCAGGCCCGGACGGCCCAGATAGCCGCGGGCCAGACCGATACCGCTGATGCACAGTTCACCCGGCACACCGGCCGGTACCGGATTGAGGTCGCTGTCGAGCACGCGGCACAGCACGTTGCCCAATGGCCGGCCAATCGGCGAGCGCTCGCCATCAGCCGTTGTGCAGTGCCAGTGAGTGACGTTGATCGCCGTTTCGGTCGGGCCGTAGCGGTTGTGCAGTTGCACTGCCGGCAAGTGTTCCAGTACGCGGTTGCGCAGTTCGGCGGGCAAGGCTTCACCGCCGGAGAACAGCCGCCGCAGGCTGGTGCATTCGGCGCTGAGCGGTTCGTCGATGAACAACGCCAGCAACGGCGGTACGAAGTGCAGTGTGGTCACGCCGAATTGCTGGACCAATTGCGCGATGCGGTACGGATCGCGGTGTTCGCCGGGGCCGGCAAGCAGCAGGCGGCACCCGGTGATCAGCGGCCAGAAGCATTCCCACACCGACACGTCGAAACTGATCGGCGCTTTTTGCATCAGCACGTCGGTTTCGTTCAGGCGATAGGTGTTCTGCATCCATTGCAGGCGTTCAGCGAGCGCCGCGTGAGTATTGCCAACGCCCTTCGGCTGTCCGGTGGAACCGGAGGTATAAATCACGTAGGCCAGGTTGTCGCCATGCAGGTGCAGACCGGGCGCATGGCTTGGCCATTTCTCCAGATGCAGAGCGTCCATGGCAATCACGCTGACGCCGTCAGTGGCCGGCAAGCGATCGAGTAATTCGGTTTGGGTCAGCAGTAACTCGACGCCACTGTCGCTGAGCATGTAGGCCAGGCGTTCGGCCGGGTAATCCGGGTCCAGCGGCACATACGCGCCGCCGGCCTTGATGATCGCCAGCAAGCCGATCAGCAACTGCGGCGAACGCTCGGCGGCGATTGCCACGCACACGTCCGGGCCGACGCCTTTGTCGCGCAGGTAATGCGCCAGGCGATTGGCCTGGGCGTGCAGTTCGGCGAAGTCCAGGCTGCCACCGTCCCACAGCAGTGCGGTGCGCTCCGGGGTCTGGCGTGCTTGTTCGTTGAGCAACTCCGGCAGCCATTGATTGGCGGGTGTACACGGTGCGGCGCTCCAGGCGGATTGATGATCGTGCTCGCTCAAGGTCAGCAATTGCAGGTCGCCGATGGACTTTTGCGGATGCTCGCAGACATCGCGCAGCAGGTTGGCGAAATGCTCGGCCAGTCGCTCGATGGTCGTTACGTCAAACAACTCGCTGGCGTAGTCGAACGACAGGCTCAGGCGACCATTGCGGTCTTCTTCACTGTGCAGTTGCAGGTCGAACTTGGCTTCGCGGCTGTGCCACGGCAGTTCTTCGGCGAGCAGCCCCGGCAAGCGACGCAGTGCACTGAGATCCCGTTGCTGATGGTTGAACATCACCTGGAACAGACCCTGCTCGCGGGCCTGCGGGAAGGCTTCGAGCAGTTGTTCGAACGGTAGATCCTGATGCGCTTGCGCACCCAATGCGGCTTGACGGGTTTGTGCCAGCAACTCAACGAACGGCAGTCGCGAATCCACCTCGGCGCGCAGCACCTGGGTATTGATAAAGAAGCCGATCAGCCCCTGGGTTTCCAGGCGTGGACGGTTGGCATTCGGCACACCGATGCGGATGTCGCGTTGGCCGCTGTAGCGATGCAACAGACTCTGGAATGCCGCGAGCAACAGCATGAACGGCGTCGATTCATGGTGCTGGGCAGTCTGGCGAATGGCATCGCTCAGGTTGGCGTCCAAACGCAGCGTGTGGCGGGCGGCGCTGTGAATGTGTTGCGCCGAACGCGGATGATCGGTGGCCAGGCTCAGGGTCGGATGCTCCTCGCCCAACTGCTCTTTCCAGTAAGCGAGTTGACGCTCGCCCTCCCCCTGCGCCAACCACTGACGCTGCCAACTGCCGTAGTCGGCGTATTGTGTCGGCAACGCTGGAAGGCTGGCGGTCTGGCCTTGAGAAGCGGCTGCGTACAGCCGCGAGAACTCGTCGATCAGCACGTTCATCGACCAGCCATCGGCGATGATGTGGTGCATCGTCACCAAGAGTTGATGGTCCTCATCGCCGAGGCGCACCAGGGTCACCCACAGCAGCGGGCCTTTTTCCAAATCGAACTGGGTGCGGGCTTCGTCCTCGCGGATCTGCTGCGCGCGGGCTTCACGCTCGACGATTGGCAGGTCGCTGATGTCAATCACTTGCAGGGTGAATTCGCCGGCAGCTATGACCTGTTGCAGGGCTACGCCATCACGCTCGAAAAACCGCGTGCGCAGGGATTCGTGACGTTCGATCAGTTGCTGGAAACTGGCGCGCAAGGCGTCTTCGTCCAGTTCGCCGCGCAGACGCAAGGCACCGGGAATGTTGTACGCACTGCTCTGCGGGTCGAGTTGCCAAGTGATCCATAAACGGTTTTGCGCCAGGGATTGCGGCATGGCTTCGTTGCGCGACAAGGGCATGATCGCGCCTTGGGCCACGCCGCCATCCTGTTGTTGCCGGGCAACCGCGACAGCGAATGCGCCGAGGGTCGGCGCTTCGAACAACAGGCGCAGACTCAGCTCCAGCCCCAACGCTTCACGCAGGCGTGCGACCACTTGAGTGGCGGCGATGGAGTTGCCGCCGAGCAGGAAGAAATGGTCATCGGCGCTGACCTGCTTGACCTGCAATTGCTCACACCAGATCTGGCCGATCAGGGTTTGCAGCTCTGAGTCGGTATTGGTTTCAGGCGTGCTTGCGATGCCTGCTGACGGGAACAGCGCATAGCTGTCGAGGCTGCCATCGGCCAGGCGATTGCGGCACGCCGAGCGTTGCAACTTGCCGCTGGACGTCTTCGGCAGCGCCCCCGGATTGAGCAACACCACCACGCTCGGCGCTTCCTGATACGCCTCGGCCACCGCTTGACGGATGGCTTTGATCAGCGCCTCGGGTGGCAGGATTTTCTGCACGCTGCGGCTGATTTCCGCGGCGATGCCGATGCCTTCCTGCCCTTCGATATTGACCGCGAACGCGGCCACGCGACCTTTGCGCACCACCTCCACTTCACGCTCGATGGTCTGCTCGATGTCCTGCGGATAGAGGTTGTGACCGCGCACGATCAGCATGTCTTTCAGACGCCCCGTGATGAACAATTCCCCCTCACGCAGAAAGCCCAGATCGCCGGTGCGCAGCCAGGTGCGGCCGGCGTGCTGAACAAAAGTCTTGGCCGTGGCTTCGGGGTTGCGCCAGTAGCCATGGGCGATGCTCGGCCCGGCAGCCCAGACTTCACCGATCGCGTTATTGGCGAGCTCTTCAAGCGATACGGCATCGACAATCAGCACCGCGTGATCCGGCTGGCTGATGCCGCAACTCATGATCGGATTGCCATCGCCCGGCTCGGCTCGGTTCTGCGCCAGTGCCTGATCATCCACACGCAACGATGGAATGCCCTGGCCGCGCGGGCTGCCGGCCACGAATAGCGTGGCTTCCGCCAGGCCGTAAGAGGCCATGAAGCTGTCCGACGTAAAACCACAGGTCGCGAACTTCTCGGCGAAACGTTCCAGGGTGTCGAGGCGAATCGGTTCGGAACCGGAGTACGCCACGCGCCAGCCACTCAGGTCGAGGCGTTCCAGCGCTGCTTCGCTGACCCGTTCGCTGCACAGTCGATAGGCGAAGTCAGGCCCGCCGCTGATGGTGCCGCCGTATTCGCTGATCGCTTCCAGCCAGCGCAATGGCCGGCCGAGGAAGTACGCCGGCGACATCAACACACACGGCACACCGCTGAAAATCGGCTGCAACAAGCCACCGATCAGGCCCATGTCGTGGTACAGCGGCAACCAGCTGACGATCACGTCGTCGGGATTGAGATCGATGCCAAAGCCATGACGAATCAAGAGTTCATTGGCCACCAGGTTGCCGTGGCTGACTTGCACACCTTTAGGCAACGCGGTGGAGCCGGAGGTGTATTGCAGGAAGGCGATGTGCTCGCCATGCAAGTCCGGCGCGACCCAGCGTTCGGCCAAGGCGCTGTCGAGGGTGTCGACACACAGCAGCGGCGGCGCCTCGTTGATCTGCAGCAACGCGTCGCGCAGGTCGGCACTGGTCAGCAGCAAACGCGGCTCGGCATCGCTAATGATCGACAGCAGACGTTCCTGGTGATGACGTCGGGTCGATTCAGGCGGATAGGCCGGCACCGCGATTACACCTGCGTACAGGCAGCCAAAAAACGCCGCGACGTAATCCGGGCCGCTGGGAAACAGCAGCACCGCGCGATCGCCAAACGATGACTTGGCCTGCAACGCACCGGCAATGATTCGTGCCCGTTGATCAAGCTCACGATAACTGAGCACCACAGCCTGATCCTGGGTTTCGGCGAGAAAACGCAAGGCCACCCGGTCCGGCGTCAGGGCCGCGCGGCGCTGAAGGGCTTGGACCAGTGTGCTGGGGAGTTCGAACGCGTCGGTCATGAGGTTTCCTGCCTGAATTCGGCTTGCAAGTGGAATCGGTTTTCGTTCGTCACACCCATTCATTGGGTATGCAGGACGCGGTCTTCGCCGACCGCGCAAGGCTTGGGAATGCTGTTCTGGCCGGGGTTTGTGCCCGCAACCTTCACCAATGAGAACGGACAAGGTCTGGAAATAATTAGTCGCCAGGCTTGAGCGCCAGCAGGTTTGCGGTCAGTGGGTGAGTCGATGTGTCGCAGTTCTCACTCTGCTCTTTTGTGGAGCATTAATTCTCTTTCTCAATTGACAATCATTATCATTCAGCCTAATTTGTCGCTCGATGCGTAGGACGAGTCCGATCCCCCTGTCGTCCCACGACCCTATTTGCAGCAAGGTGATTTCCAATGACGGAACAAGTATCCACAAGCAGGTGCGATTCACCGCTACTTCAGGCCTTCGTCGACAACCGACTGATTCTGGTCAAGATTGCCGCCCGCATTACCGGTTGCCGATCACGCGCCGAAGACGTGGTACAGGATGCGTTCTTCCGGCTGCAATCGGCGCCGCAGATCACGTCGTCAATCAAGGCGCAGCTCAGCTACCTGTTCCAGATCGTGCGCAACCTGGCGATCGATCATTACCGCAAGCAGGCGCTGGAGCAGAAATATTCGGGCCCGGAAGAGGAAGGTCTGAACGTAGTGATCCAGGGCGCTTCGCCGGAAACCTCGCACATGAATTTCTCGACCCTGGAAAACATTGCCGATGCGTTGACGGAGCTGCCCAGCCGCACCCGTTACGCCTTCGAGATGTACCGCCTGCACGGCGTGCCGCAAAAAGACATCGCCAAGGAACTCGGCGTCTCGCCAACCCTGGTGAACTTCATGATTCGTGACGCGTTGGTGCATTGCCGCAAGGTGTCGGGCAATCGTGCGGATACGTTCGCGCGCCGTTAAAAGCTTCGCGGGCAAGCCTCGCTCCTACAGGGGAATGCGATTCCTTGTAGGAGCGAGGCTTGCCCGCGAAGACTGACTCAAGACCGCAACAGCCCTTGAGCCATACACCTCAAGCCAACGAACACCGATCAAAAAACCGCTCACGCCCCAGCATCATCAGCGCCGCGCGCTTGTGCGGGAAGTCGAACTCTTTTTCGCAGTGGAAACACTGATTGTGCATATGCCCGATCATCTTCGCATTATCGGCGCGAGGTTCGGCTACCACTCTTTGAGTACGTGGATCATCGAGAAACAGGTAATGCACCAGCGCCGATAGCCAGCTCGCCACTTTGTGCGGGCCGCGCTGATGTTCTTCGCCCACCAGCATATGAATGCCACGGTCGTAATCGCCGGCATCATAGAACGGCGCAATGCGATCTTCCTTGGCCCAGTAGGCTTCGAAATAGGCAAACGGCTGATCATCGAAGCAACCGATCAGCGTCAAGGTGTGCGGGTCGGCTTCAAGCTTGCTCAGGTATTCGCGATGCTTCTCGATACTGCCCTCCTCCTGCCAGAAACTCGCCACCCGCGGGCTGTTCTGCCAGCGGTTGAAACGTGCCAGGTCATGCTCGATTTCTACCGTGCGCAGGGAGACCCACGCACCGAGCCGCGCATCGAGGCGTCGATACACCTCACCACGGGGTTTCACCGCACGCAATGGATGGCGCTTGCCGCCACTGATGACCATTTGCTGCGGATAGCAGCCGTTGCGCGACTCACCCAGCCAAGGCTGGGGCAATTGCCAGAACAGCGTGCGTTCGCAGTGATACTGACCGGTGACTTCGGTCGCAATCAGCAACCCGCTGAGCAACGCTTCGGTAGGCACGTCATCGAGTTGCCAGGTCAGACGCTGACAAGCCGCGTCACGGACAAACAGCCAATAGCAGGCCGCCCAGAATGCCTGACCGTCAGGACGACCGAAGCGTTCCTCCAGCCGCAGGTGCAATTCCGGCTCACGGGTCAGCCGCAGTTCGATCAACGGCTGCCCTTGCAGGCTGAGACTCAGGCGGCTGGTGGTTTCATCGGCTACAAGACAGTTGCCTGACGGCAGGGCCAGGGTGGTCAGGTCATTCAGATTGGACATGGGAGGGGCTCACGGTAATCGTCGACAGTTCAACGATGTGACGTGAGCCGGAGCAGGAAATTTAAGCACAGTCGCCAAATACGCGACCTGAACCACGATTCAGGGTTTGCCCACCGGCACCAAGGCAATTTTGTAGGGATCGAAAATCTTCAGCATCTGCCCATTGTCTCGCAGGCCTTGCAGCAACTTGCCGAATGCTTCGCCAGTAATTGGCGCCTGCGGGCGGATCAGCGCGTAATGGTGATAGACCTGATCGATGCGTTGGGACACCAGCAACTGCTCGCCGATTTTCTCGTTACGCAGCAGATAATCGCTCAGGTAGGAACGTGTCACCAAGGCAATGTCCGCTCGTGCGCGCAGCACCATCAGCAAGTTGCTGTCATGGGAATAGGTCAACGTGGCCTTGTAGGTGTCGGCCAGATACTTGGGATCGGCATTGAAATTGGCAAACTCGTAGTGATAGCCGCTGTACAGCGCCAGGCGCTTGCCCGTCAGGTCCTTGAAGTAATTCTCATCACGATCGGGCTTCTTCTGCGCGACAAAGATTTCTGCATCTTCCAGGCCCATGTCGACGAGGGTATGCGGGATGTCCTTCCAGCCCCAATCCGGATTCTCGAAAATCGCCATGTCGACCCGGCCTTCCTTGAAGTCGTTGAAACGTCGAGGAATGGAGGTGGGCACCAGCTCAAACCGATAGTCGGTTTGCAACTGATTCAGCGCTTCCACCAGTTGCGGCAACAGACCGGTGTCGGCACCGGACTCCGGACGCACGGTATAGGGTGGAAAATGCGCGGCACCGACCCGCACCAACTGCGCGGCCTGAGACGGCAACACCCAGCACACAGCAAGCGCCGCCAGCAAAAGCCGCGACGCCGTTCGAATTGGCGAAGACATCAAAACAGCCCACTCCCCAAGAAAAATACCCATCAATGCATTCAAACTAGGCGGTTTCGCCGACTTAGCCAGTTTCTTGCCGAGATAGACGGCTTACTGCCGTTCTTCAAGCACCAGAATAAGCGCTTCATCGGCCAATTGATCGAGACTCATGCTGCCATCGGGACGAAACCAGGTGGTGGTCCAGGATAACGCGCCCGTCAGGAAACGGCGGGTGATGAACACGTCGCCGCGGATAAAACCGGCGTCCTTGGCTTCACCCAGCACCTGCAACCAGATCGCTTCATAAATATCACGCAGGGCCAGAACCTGCGCCTGACCTTCTGCCGACAGCGAACGCCACTCATACACCAATACCGCCATGGCCTCGCCGCTGCCGCCCATGATCGACTGCAATTCGCAACGAATCAGCGCCAGCACCCGCTCGCGCACACTGTCGGCCTCGGCCAGGGCCGCACGCATCAACGCGGTGTTGTAGCGAATGGTCTCTTCCATCACTGCCCGCAGGATCTCGTCCTTGCTTTTGAAGTGATGAAAAATGCTGCCTGACTGAATACCCACCGCACCAGCCAGATCACGCACGGTAGTGCGTTCATAACCTTTATTGCGAAACAGGTGAGCGGCCACTTGCAGCAGTTTGCCGCGAGCGCTGTCCGGGTCGGTCAATTGGCCGCTGTCGACCAATTCGCGCATCACCCTCAGGGCTTTTTGCTCGTCCACCCGTTCTCTCCTACAGTCGATCAATCAATTGCGCTGCTGCCCGCTAAAACAGCGGGGTTGCGCGGGCAATTTAAGCTGGCGGGGGCGACCAAGCAAGCGCTTGGGCAGAAGATATTTCAGCCGTTTACAAACCAAGCGCTTGCTTGGTAGTCTCGAAGCACTTCTGTCGGAGGTGGTTATGGAATTGGCTGCGCCCAAAACAATCCGCATCGGTTGCGCCAGCGCATTCTGGGGCGACACCTCGACCGCCGCCGAGCAACTGGTGGAAGGCGGGCGGCTGGACTATCTGGTGTTCGATTATCTGGCCGAAATCACGATGTCGATCATGGCCGGGGCGCGGATGAAAGATCCGGGGGCCGGCTACGCCAGCGACTTCATCGAAGTGCTCAGTCCTCTCCTCAACCAACTCGCGGAACAGAAGATCCGCGTCATCAGCAATGCCGGCGGCGTCAATCCACAGGCTTGCGCCGCGGCCCTGCAAGCGGCCTGCGACAAGGCCGGGGTGGCGCTGAAGATCGCCGTGCTGTCCGGTGACGATCTGCAACCGCAGTTCAAACGCCTGAGCAGCCTTGGCCTCCATGAGATGTTCAATGGCACGCCCCTGCCGCCGATGTGCGTGTCGACCAACGCCTATCTCGGCGCGCCCGGCATCGTCGAGGCCCTGCGCCTGGGTGCCGACATTGTGATTACCGGGCGCGTGGTCGACAGCGCCGTGGTCAGCGCCGCGCTGGTGCATGAGTTCGGCTGGTCGTGGCACGACTACGACAAACTCGCCCAGGCTGCATTGGCCGGGCACCTTATCGAATGTGGCGCCCAATGCACCGGCGGCAATTTCACCGATTGGCACGACGTGCCCGATTACGAACACATCGGTTTTCCGATCGTCGAAGTCAACGCCGACGGCCAGTTTATCGTCAGCAAACCCGACGGCTCCGGCGGTCTGGTCACGCCCCTGACGGTGGGCGAGCAGATGCTGTATGAAATCGGCGACCCACAGGCCTATTTGCTGCCGGACGTGGTATGCGATTTCAGTCAGGTCAAACTCGTGCAGCAAGGCAAAAACGCGGTTCAGGTGCATGGCGCAAAAGGCTTGCCGCCGACCGATCAGTACAAGGTCAGCGCCACGTATCCGGACGGTTTCCGCTGCACCGCCAGTTGCCTGATCGCCGGGATCGATGCCGTGGCCAAGGCCCGACGAGTCAGCCAGGCGATCATCAACAAGACCTCGGAAATCTTCAGCCAGCGCGGCTGGGCGCCCTACAGCGAAGTGAATATCGAGTTACTGGGCAGCGAAGCCACTTACGGCCCTCATGGCCAGCGCCAGGACAGCCGCGAAGTGGTGATAAAACTCGCCGTGCGCCACCCAAGCAAACAGGCGTTGATTCTGTTTTCCCGGGAAATCGCCCAGGCCGCCACCGGCATGGCGCCGGGGTTGACCGGGATCGTCGGCGGGCGGCCGACGGTGTACCCGCTGATCCGGCTGTTTTCGTTCCTGATCGACAAAACGGCCTGCACCCTGGAAATCAACCTCGCCGGTAAACGCCATCCGTGCGCCCTGCCCGCCCTCGATGTACTCGACCCGGATGACTTGCCGCTACCGTTCGATCCGCCGCAACCCACAGAACGCGCCGACGCCAGCGTGGCCCTGATCAAACTCGCCGTGGCACGCTCCGGCGACAAGGGCAATCACAGCAATATCGGCGTCATGGCCCGCCATCCCGACTACCTGCCGTGGATCGCCGAAGCGCTGACACCTGCGGTGATGGTCGACTGGATGAGCCATGTCCTCGACCCGATCCACGGGCGTGTCGAACGCTGGTATTTACCCGGCACTCAGAGCTTTAATTTTCTTCTGGAAAACGCACTCGGCGGCGGTGGCGTGGCCAGCCTGCGGATCGATCCGCAAGGCAAGGCGTTCGCCCAACAACTGCTGGAGATCCAGATTCCGGTGCCGCAGCGCATCGCCGATCAGGTCAACTAGAGGACCGTCGCCATGGCTTATGACTCGATTTACAAACCCGACCTGTTCGCTGGCCAAAATATAATTGTCACCGGTGGCGGCAGCGGCATCGGCCGTTGCACCGCCCACGAGCTCGCGGCCCTCGGCGCGCAGGTGCTGCTGGTGGGGCGAAATGTAGAGAAACTGAAAAAGGTCACCGCTGAAATCACCGAAGACGGGGGTAAAGCCAGTTGGCAGGTCTGCGATATCCGCGATGAAGACGCCGTCACGCAATTGGTCAGCGAACTGATCCGCAAACACGGGCCGATTCATGGGCTGGTCAACAATGCCGGCGGGCAGTACCCCTCGCCGCTGGCGTCGATCAATCAGAAAGGCTTCGAAACCATACTGCGCACCAACCTGGTGGGCGGTTTCCTGATGGCCCGTGAGGTGTTCAATCAGTCCATGAGCAAGCACGGCGGCGCCATCGTCAACATGCTCGCCGACATGTGGGGCGGCATGCCCGGCATGGGCCACTCGGGCGCGGCACGCTCGGGCATGGACAACTTCACCAAGACCGCCGCGTTTGAATGGGGCTATGCCGGCGTGCGGGTCAACGCCGTCGCGCCGGGCTGGGTCGCTTCCAGCGGCATGGACACCTACGAAGGTGCGTTCCGGGCCGTGATCCCGACCCTGTGCGAACACGTGCCGCTCAAACGTATCGGCACCGAATCGGAAGTCAGTGCGGCGATTGTTTTCCTGCTCAGCCCGGCCGCCGCTTTTGTCAGCGGCAGCACCTTGCGCATCGACGGCGCCGCCAGCCTCGGCGGACGGGCTTGGCCGATGCACAAGGCGCAGAACAGTCATTCGTACAACGGCTTTCACCGCGCCTATTTACCCGAGGTGCTCAGACCCGACGCGCTCAAACCAGACGTGTCCAAACCAGACATCCCCAAGCCAGACGAGCCCAAGGACAAGGAATAACCCATGCCGGTCATCCAGTCCCAGATAGACCCGTTCAGCGAACCGTTCGCCCGCAACCGCGCGGCTATGCTGGCCAGCATCGAGCAGGTCCGTCAGCTCGAGCAGAACCTGCTGAGCAAAGCCGCCGAAGCCAAACCCAGGTTCGACAAGCGCGGGCAACTGCTGCCCCGGGAGCGGCTCAACCTGCTGCTCGATCCCGGCGCGCCGTTCCTCGAACTGGCGAGCCTGGCCGGCTATAAGTTGCACGATGACAAGGACGGCAGCGCGGCTGGCGGCGGCTTGATCGCCGGAATCGGTTACGTGTCCGGCGTGCGGGTTTTGGTGGTGGCGAACAACAGCGCGATCAAGGGTGGAACCATTTCCCCCAGCGGTTTGAAAAAGTCCCTGCGCCTGCAACAGATCGCCATGGAAAACAAACTGCCGGTGATCACCCTCGCGGAGAGCGGGGGCGCCAACCTCAATTATGCGGCGGAGATTTTCGTCGAAGGCGCGCGCAGCTTTGCCAATCAGGCGCGAATGTCGGCCATGGGCTTGCCGCAAATCACCGTGGTCCATGGTTCAGCCACAGCGGGCGGCGCTTATCAGCCGGGGTTGTCGGATTACGTGGTGGTGGTGCGCGGCAAGGCCAAGCTATTTCTCGCAGGTCCCCCGCTGCTCAAGGCCGCCACCGGCGAAGTCGCTACCGATGAGGAACTGGGCGGCGCCGAGATGCATGCGCAAACCGCCGGTACCGCCGAATACCTGGCCGAGAACGATGCCGATGGGGTGCGCCAGGTGCGCGAAATCATGAGCCTGTTGCCGTGGAACGATCAGCTGCCATGGTTACCCGAACGTCAGTGGGAAGAACCGCTGTACCCCATCGACGAACTGCTGGGTCTGATCCCGGATGACCCGAAAAAACCCTACGACGTACGCGAAATCATCGCCCGGATTGCCGACGCTTCGAACTTCCTCGAATTCAAGGGCGAGTTCGACCAGCAAACGATCTGCGGGCATTTGCAGATTCAGGGTCGAGCCTGCGGCTTCATCGGCAACAACGGCCCGATCACGCCCAAAGGTGCGAGCAAGGCTGCACAGTTCATTCAGCTCTGCGACCAGAGCCAGACGCCCCTGCTGTTTTTTCACAACACCACCGGCTTCATGGTCGGCACCGAGTCGGAACAGCAAGGCGTGATCAAGCACGGCGCGAAAATGATTCAAGCGGTGGCCAATGCCCGGGTGCCTAAATTGACGATCGTGGTCGGCGGCTCCTACGGCGCCGGCAACTACGCGATGTGCGGCCGTGGCCTCGACCCGCGTTTCATCTTCGCCTGGCCCAACAGCCGCACCGCGGTGATGGGCGGCGCGCAGGCCGGCAAAGTGTTGCGGATCGTCACCGAAGCCAAACAGCTCAAGGACGGGTTGGTGCCCGATCCGAAAATGCTCGACATGCTGGAACAGGTCACCGCGCAGAAACTCGACAGCCAGTCCACCGCGCTGTATGGCAGCGCCAACCTGTGGGACGACGGGCTGATCGATCCGCGGGACACCCGCACGTTGCTCGGGTATTTGCTGGATATCTGCCATGAGGCCGAGGTTCGTTCACTACAGCCCAACAGTTTCGGCGTAGCCCGTTTTTGATGACGCAGAGCGTCTAAGGCTGCATTCCCACGCAGAGCGTGGGAACGATCACAGGAGAACAACAAAAAATGATCTTCACCCAGGAACACGAAGCACTGCGCCGCACCGTCCGCCAATTCGTCGAGCACGAGATCAATCCTCACGTCGAGGAGTGGGAAAAGGCCGGGCGCTTTCCGATCCATGAGATCTTCCGCAAGGCGGGCGACCTCGGTCTGCTGGGGATTTCCAAACCGGAAAAATTCGGCGGCATGGGACTCGATTACAGCTATTCGATTGTGGCTGCCGAAGAGTTCGGCACCATCCATTGCGGCGGCATCCCGATGTCCATCGGCGTGCAGACCGACATGTGCACCCCGGCCCTGGCGCGATTCGGCTCTGATGAACTGCGTGAAGAGTTCCTGCGACCGGCGATCACCGGCGAGCAGGTTGGCTGTATCGGCGTCTCCGAAGTCGGCGCCGGTTCCGATGTGGCAGGTTTGAAAACCACCGCCCGCAAGGATGGCGACGACTATGTAATCAACGGCAGCAAGATGTGGATCACCAACTCGCCGAGCGCCGACTTCATTTGCCTGCTGGCCAACACCTCGGACGACAAGCCGCACATCAATAAGTCGCTGATCATGGTGCCGATGAACAGCCCCGGGATCAGCCTCAGCTCGCATCTGGACAAGCTCGGCATGCGCAGCTCGGAAACCGCCCAAGTGTTTTTCGACAACGTGCGCGTGCCGCAACGCAACCGCATCGGCCACGAAGGCGCGGGATTCATGATGCAGATGCTGCAGTTCCAGGAAGAACGGCTGTTCGGCGCGGCGAACATGATCAAAGGCCTGGAGTACTGCGTCGACAGCACGATCGAGTACTGCAAGGAGCGCAAAACCTTCGGCAATGCGCTGATCGACAACCAGGTCATCCATTTCCGCCTGGCCGAATTGCAAACCGAAATCGAATGCCTGCGGGCGCTGGTCTACCAGGCCACCGAGCAATACATCAAAGGCCAGGACGTTACCCGTCTGGCATCCATGGCCAAACTCAAGGCCGGGCGACTCGGTCGGGAAGTCAGCGACAGTTGCCTGCAATATTGGGGCGGCATGGGCTTCATGTGGGACAACCCGGTGGCGCGGGCATACCGCGACGTGCGGCTGGTGTCGATCGGCGGCGGTGCCGACGAAATCATGCTGGGGATCATCTGCAAACTCATGGGCATCCTGCCGGGGAAAAAGAAATGAGCACCCTTCCCGTTTGTCAGACCCTGTTGCTCGAACGGCAAAACGGCGTTCTGCACATCACCCTCAATCGTCCCGACAGTCGTAACGCCATGAGCCTGCAAATGGTCGCCGAGCTGCGCACGGTGCTGGCGGCGGTGCGGGATGACCGGCAGGTTCGCGCGCTGGTGATTGGCGGTGCCGGTGGGCATTTTTGTGCCGGCGCCGACATCAAGGACATGACCAACGCCCGTGCTCAAGGCCAGACGGCTTACCGCGAATTGAATCGCGCGTTCGGCGCCTTGCTGGAAGAAGCTCAGCACGCGCCGCAAGTGGTCATCACCGTGCTGCAAGGCGCGGTGCTTGGCGGTGGTTTCGGTCTGGCCTGCGTCAGCGATATCGCCATAGCCGATCATCAGGCGCAATTCGGCCTGCCGGAAACCAGCCTCGGCTTGTTGCCGGCGCAGATCGCGCCGTTCGTGGTGCAGCGCATCGGTTTGACCCAGGCCCGCCGACTGGCCCTGACCGCCGCACGGTTCGATGGCAATCAGGCGCGGCGGATGGGACTGGTGCATTTTGTCGAGCATGACCCGCAAGCCTTGGCCGAGCGCCTCGATGAGGTGCTGGCCCATGTGTTGTGCTGCGCGCCGGGGGCGAATGCGGCGACCAAAAAGCTCTTGCTGGCGAGTGCGGTGCAACTCTCGGATGGCCTGCTGGATCAGGCGGCCGAGTGGTTCAGTGAAGCAGTGACCGGGGCTGAAGGGGTCGAGGGGACGATGGCTTTTGTGCAGAAGCGTAAACCGGGGTGGGCCACTTAAGAGCTTCGCGGGCAAGCCTCGCTCCTACAGGTTTTGTGTCGAGCCCAAATCACGCGGCAATCGTTGAACCTGTAGGAGCGAGGCTTGCCCGCGAAGAGGCCATCACTTTCACCGCACAACTTGAGAGAAGACTCCATGCCCGCCTTCAGCAAAATCCTGATCGCCAACCGCGGTGAAATCGCCTGCCGCATCCAGCGCACCGCGCAAGCGCTGGGCTACCGCACCGTCGCCGTGTTCAGCGATGCCGACGCCGATGCGTTGCATGTGCAGATGGCCGATGAAGCCGTGAACATCGGCCCGGCGCCGGTGCAGCAGTCTTATCTGAACATCCCGGCAATTATCGACGCCGCCCGGCGCACCGGTGCCGATGCGGTCCACCCCGGTTACGGCTTCCTCTCGGAAAACGCAGAATTCGCCCTCGCCTGCCAACACGCCGGCATCATCTTCATCGGCCCGAGCCCCGAGGCCATCGAATTGATGGGCAACAAACGTCTGTCGAAACTCGCCATGATCAAAGCGGGCGTGTCCTGCATCAAAGGCTATCAGGGCAGCGATCAGGACGACGCGACCCTGAATCGCGAAGCCGAACGCATCGGCTACCCATTGATGATCAAGGCCAGTGCCGGCGGTGGCGGTCGTGGGATGCGCTTGGTGCATGGCGCTGGAGCATTGCTGGAGCAACTCCGTACCGCGCGTTCCGAGGCGCTGCATGGGTTTGGCAGCGACGAACTGATCCTCGAGCAAGCTTTGATCGACCCGCGTCACGTCGAGGTTCAGGTGTTCGGCGATCAGCATGGCAACCTGATCTACCTCGGCGAGCGCGATTGTTCGATTCAGCGCCGCCACCAGAAAATCATCGAAGAAGCGCCCTGCCCGGTGATGACCGCCGAGCTGCGTCAGGCCATGGGCGAAGCGGCGCTCAAGGCGGGGCGCGCGGTGAATTATGTCGGCGCTGGCACTGTGGAGTTCCTGCTGGATGCGCGCGGGCAGTTCTATTTCCTGGAGATGAACACCCGGCTGCAAGTGGAACATCCGGTGACAGAGCTGATCACCGGCCTCGATCTGGTGGCCTGGCAGCTTCACGTCGCCGAAGGACTGCCGCTGCCGTTGCGACAGGAGCAGGTGCAGCTCAACGGGCATGCCATGGAGGTGCGCCTGTACGCCGAAGATCCAGCCCAGGGGTTTCTGCCGCAAACCGGGCGAATCGCAGCCTGGGAACCTGCGTTGCAGGGCAGCGTGCGGATCGACCATGGCCTGATCGAAGGCCAGTCTGTCAGCCCGTTCTATGATCCGATGCTGGGCAAGCTCATCGCCCACGGCGCCACCCGCGAAGAAGCCCGGCGCAAGTTGCTGCGGGCGGTACAAGACAGCGTACTGCTGGGCGTGCAAAGCAATCAGCGCTTGCTCGCCAGCCTGCTGCAACATCCGCAATTCATCAGCGGCGAGTTCAGCACCGGGTTCATCCCCACGTACTTTGTCGATCATCCCTGCCTACACCCCTATATACCGAGCGCCGAAGAACTGGCCATCACAGCGGCGCTGTTTTATCAGGCTTCGGCACAGGCTTATCGCGCCCCGCTGGCCGGTTGGCGTAACAATGCCAACGTGCCTTTGCACTACTTGATCGGCCTGGAGGATCAGGCTTGGCCGGTGGAATTGAACGCTGAACCTGGCAAACCCTACCGTGCTCAGATCGGTGCTCGCGCCCTCGAACTGAAGGTCATCGGGTGCGACGGACGCTGGGCTACCCTGGAAATCGACGGCATCCGCCAACGCCATGCCTATCACCTCGAAGCCGGGCAACTCTGGTTGTTCACGCGCCCCGGCAGCTTGCGGCTGGTCGATAAGACCCAGGCACTGGTCAGCGGCCAGGCCAGTGTCAGTTCCGGCACGCTCAAGGCGCCAATGGACGGGGCGATCGTCGATGTATTGGTCAGTGAGGGCAGCCAGGTCAGCAAAGGTCAGCTATTGGTGGTGCTCGAAGCGATGAAAATGGAGCATCCGCTCAAATCGGGTATCGACGGCGTGCTCAAACGCTTGCAGGTCAGGGTCGGCGATCAGGTCAAAAATCGTCAGATTTTGTTAGAGGTCGAATAAGCCGCTAGGCGGATCCGCCGGGTTTGGCTACGCTCAAGCCCATCAGGACGCGGATACCAGGAACCCTGCGATGCCTCACTGGTTGGTCATTGATCTGGAAGCCACCACCGATGAGGGTGGCTGGCCAGTAACAGAAATGGAAATCATCGAAATCGGTGCCACCCTCGTGGACCGCAAGGGCCAGGAACTGGATCACTTTCAGTGCTTCGTGCGCCCGTTGCGCCGGCCCTTGCTGACGCCGTTTTGCCGGGAACTGACCCACATCACCCAGGCCAATATCGATGCCGCACAGCCGCTCACCGATATTTGGCCATTGTTCGAACGCTGGCTCGGCCAACACCACGCGTGTCTGGAAGGCTGGGCCAGTTGGGGCGATTACGACCGAAAACAACTGCTTCAGGACTGGCAGCGCCTGCAACTTGACAGCGCCCTGAGCCGGGTGCCACACATGAACCTCAAGCAACGCTTCGCCAAGGCTTGTCGGCTCGAGCGCCCGCTGAACCTCAATGGAGCCTTGCAACTGGCGGGCCTGCAGTTCAACGGCCAGCAGCATCGGGCACTGGAAGACGCGCGCAATACTGCGCGTTTGTTACCGCTGATTTTCCCCGCTAATCCTTGAGTGCAGGAGGTGACGCCTATCGACACCTTGTGCATACTGGCCGGCCCTTTTTAGCCCTTTTCGAGGAACCGCCCATGTTTAAAGTCAACGAGTACTTCGACGGCACCGTCAAGTCGATCGCCTTTGGCACCGCTGAAGGTCCAGCGACCATCGGCGTCATGGCACCGGGCGAATACGAATTCGGTACCAGCCAGCGTGAAATCATGCACGTGGTGTCCGGCGCCCTGACCGTTAAACTGCCTGACAGCGACACTTGGGAAACCTTCGCCGCCGGCAGCCAGTTTAACGTGCCCGCCAACAGCAAGTTCCAGCTGAAAGTGGCCGTCGACACCGCTTACCTGTGCGAATACCGCGGCTAAAACCCCGGGTTCTAACAGCGACAAAAAAATGCCCGTGTCCTTGGACGCGGGCATTTTTTTATTTTGAAGGGCTTTTATTCGAGAATTGTCACGGGCATGCCGACTTCGAGCCGGCCATTGCCGTCGTTGACCAGGTTCTGTCCGAACATCGCGCCGTCGGCCTCGGTGCGGTATTTCTGCAAGGTGGCCAGTGGTTCACGATCTTCGCTGCGTACACCGGTCTGCGGGTCGATGGTGGTCAGAATGCAGCGTGAGCAGGACTTGACCACGCGGAACTCGACATCGCCAATTCGGATGCGCTTCCAGCTATCTTCGGCATACGCTTCACTGCCCTCGATCACCAGATTGGGCCGAAAACGCAACATCTCCAGCGGCCGCCCGACCTTGCTCGACAAGTCTTCCAGCGACGCCTGACCAATCAGCAACAACGGAAAGCCATCGGCAAAAGCCACCTGATCATCGTCCTTGCCGTAGCCGGCCTGGGTGGTCCGCGCGCAATTGAGTGGCACTTGCACCAGGCGCGTCGGCTTGCCGATGAACTCACTGACCCAGGCACCCGCCGCATCGCCGGCATCGGGGACGCGCAAAGTGTCGCGCCAGATGGTCACCCCACGCAGATCGGCATCGCCGTCAGGCACCGCAATGTCGATCGGTGAATGGTCCGGGGCACTGAGGGTCAAACCGCCGTCGGCATTCCACAACGCCGACAGCTGACTCATTTTCGCGACCGCGCGTTGGGTCAGGAAGCGCCCGCTGGCCTCGTCCACCAGCATCCAGCGTCGATCGCCGTCCAGTCCCAGCTTGTCCAGACTGACCTGATTGAGGGTCTCGCCCTTGCCGGATTTCAATGGAAAACGATAAAGCGCGCTCAGACGCATGGCTAGCTCCCTTGTCAGTAAAAACGCCACCCTATACGAGCTTGTTTGCCGAATCAAAGGCCCTGTGGTGAGGGGGCAAAAGTTAAGATGCAGAACCTGTGGGAGCGAGGCTTGCCCGCGAAGAGCGATGACGCGCAATACCTGAAAACCGCGGTGCATTCTTCGCGGGCAAGCCTCGCTCCTACAGGATTTTTGTCGCTCAACTCACTGGCATTGGGGCTTACCCCCTGCGCAGCGCGCCCAGATCGTTATCAAGCAGGTACTGCGTCGAGCATCAGGCGCTGGCGCACCACGTCGACGAGTTTGTCGGGCTGGAACTTGGAGAGGAAGTTGTCGCAGCCGACCTTCTTCACCATCGAGTCGTTGAAGCTGCCCGACAGCGAGGTGTGCAAGACCACATAAAGACTGCGCAAACGGGGGTCGTTACGGATTTCGGTGGTCAGGCGATAGCCGTCCATTTCCGGCATTTCCGCATCGGTGAAGATCATCAGCAGCTTGTCAGTCATGACTTCGCCCGTATCGGCCCAGGCCTTGAGCATGTTCAGCGCCTTCAAGCCATCGCTGGCGATGTGCATCTTCACGCCCAGTTGACCCAAGGTGTCGCGTAATTGCGACAGGGCTACGTTCGAGTCATCCACCAGCAGCACTTCACGGCCACGGGCGCGCTCCAGAACCGGATCGTCGAGTTTTTCGCGCGATACCTTGGCGTTGTACGGAACGATTTCGGCCAGGACTTTTTCGACGTCGATGATTTCCACCAACTGATCGTCGACCTTGCTGATGGCGGTCAGGTAATGCTGGCGACCGGCACTGGTCGGCGGCGGCAGAATGGCTTCCCAGTTCATGTTGACGATGCGGTCCACGCCACCGACCAGGAACGCCTGCACCGAGCGGTTGTATTCGGTGACGATAATGGTACTGGTTGGGCTTGGCACCAGCGGACGCATGCCGATGGCCTGGGACAGGTCGATCACCGGCAGCGTCTGGCCACGCAGGTTGACCACGCCGCAAACAAAGGGATGGCGCTGTGGCATCAGGGTCAGCTTCGGCAGTTGCAGCACTTCCTGGACCTTGAAGACGTTGATCGCGAACAATTGCCGTCCGGCCAGTCGGAACATGAGAATTTCCAGGCGATTCTCACCCACCAGTTGCGTGCGTTGGTCTACCGTGTCGAGAATGCCGGCCATCAATGACTCCTGGGCTTGTTCTGATGAATTCAATAAAAGAAGTTATCGGCTGTTTTTGCCGGACCTTGACCCTCAGACAAAATGCCACGATCAGACATTGATGTCACATTAACATCATGCTTTACTGGCGCCGTGATTTCATCTGCTTCATTCCCTGCGGCGCGACCTCGGTTTGCACGTTAGGTTCCCCTGTGTAAGGGATTCCCCTAGTAACAATCAGGCCCAACCTGATATTCGCAGTATCCAATAGCCATTAATGTGACGCCATTCTCATTGCATGAACGGAGTCAGGCTTTTGTGTGCGATCGCAGGTCAGTGGCCATCCACCCTCTCGAGTTCCCCAGCCGGCGCTCAAACCGGCCGGAGTGCGATCTCACGAAAGCTTGGCAGCGCCGGGACACGCATGGTTCTCGTCGGCACACACGACATTCCCTCATCTGACATGACGTTGTGGAGATAAGCATGCCGAACGACACCAAAGAGTGGGCTCAACGATTTCCAGAGTTTCTCGTCGAGGCTGAAACACTCTTGGCCAAATCCGAGGAATGTCTGAGTCATTTGCAACTGATCAGCAATGATAAGGACGCTATCGATTGCATGCTCAGCACCCTTCTCAAGCTGTCCAGCAAGGCTGATGCTCTGGCATTGGCGGCGGTCTCGGAATTCTCGCTGCATATTCATGGATTGCTGAGCCACGCGCAGAACCACATGGACCTGCATGATCAAGCCTTGGACGCGCTCAAGGACTGCTTCACATTAATGGCCTGGCAACTTGAACTCATCGATCAGACTACCGGCCAACTCGGTCTCGATGACAGTGAACAGACCTCGCTGATTGAAGCGTTTGCGTTCCAGGTGGGGCAAAGTCAGTTTCAGCCGCCCAGCCACTCCAGACCGCTCAGGTTGGTTTCGTTCTCGGAACGGCAAGCTTAAAAACAATCAGCCCTACCATGCTGCGTTTTTCTATTACTGACGCCCCCCTATAACTTGATGCGTTCATGTCGCACTTCAGATAGTGCCTGGCAATAAAAGCCAAATGCCTGGTGATCGATATCTTCCGACGATAACAATCAAAAGTTTTTCCATTGTGGAACCCTCGTCCAGAAACAATGTTTTGACTCTATAGAACTATATACCGTACGCGACCAACGGTATGTTAAGTGGTAGTATGCCGACCATTAGTTGACGCCAATTAATGGCACAGTGACGGTATTTCCAGCACTGAACCACAGCCATGAAGGCGACTTCACAACAAATTTCCACACAGAGACCCGTCAGCCTTATGGCCGGTCTGCCCGCAGCGAACATCCATTGGCTCCATCCGCTATGTACGCCAGCCTCAAGTCAATTACCCTGTGGCCAGCTTCTCGAAAAAACGCGCGCCGGTTCACGCTTTTACTGTGCCTCTGCTCGGCGCTTGGCAGCCTGCTGGTCTACAGCTTGTCGATGCCTCTGCCGTTGAGTCTGCTGGTGCTCAATAGTGCAGCGCTGACCTGTGTCTGGGTGGGGCATTGCCTCTCGCGCAAATCGATAAAGTTTCAACCTCAAGAACTGGCTGACCGACTGCTGCAAGTGCAGGAAAACGAACGCCATCGGCTCAGTCGGGAATTGCATGATGACATCGGTCAATTGCTGACCGCCGCAAAACTTCAAAGTGAATGGCTCAAACGTCGATTGCCCGAAGAACTACAGGGTCAGTGTTCGGTACTTTGCGATACGCTGGATGAAACGCTGACCAAGGTTCGTGACGTCTCGGCCATTCTCAATCCGCGGCAACTGGCCAGTCTCGGGCTGGAAGCCAGCTTGCGTGCGCATTTACTCAGGACCCTGGCCAATACCTCCGTGCACTGGAGCCTGGAATGCCATCAACGCTTGACGGGCATACCGGAAGAAATGGCGGTGGCGGCTTTTCGAATCACTCAAGAAGCGATTACCAATATACTGCGTCATGCCGAGGCCAGAAATCTGTTGGTTCGCCTGCAACGCCTGCCCCAGGGCCTGACGCTGTTGATCAGCGACGATGGCCTGGGTTTCACACCAGCGGCAGATCCTGCTCGCGAGGGGCAACGCGGAATGGCCGGGATGTCGGAACGGATCGATCAGTTAGGTGGCACACTGACCGTGACCAGCGAGCCGGGCAAAGGCACTCAAATCGAAGCACTCTTCCCCTGGGCGCCGCGTGCGCTAGAACGGGCCAGTACGAATAAGGTTATGCATTGACTTGTAACTTACTTCTGGTGGACGACCACTCGCTTATCAGGGCTGGCCTGCGCGCTCTGGTGCTGGATATTCCCGGTTACGCGGTAATCGGGGAGGCCAATGACGGCTCGCTGTTGGTCGAGATGGTCGAACAGCTGTCCCCGGACATCATTCTGCTGGATATTTCCATGAAGGAAACCGGTGGCCTTGAAGCCTTGCAGCGACTCAAGCGCGTACGCCCCCAGTGCAAAGTACTTATCCTGTCGATGCACACTGACCCGGCGCTTATCATGCAAGCACTGGAGTCAGGGGCGCATGGCTACCTGCTCAAGGACACCACGGCCACCGAACTCGAACATGCCCTGGATGCCTTGCGCAATAACGAACGCTATCTGAGCCCGGCCATTGCCCATACCGTCATCAATCAGGCACTGACCCGCCCCCAGAAAAATCAGGTGCAAGCCCAGGACTCGCACAACCTGACGGCACGTCAGCTGGAAATCCTGCGATTGATTGTTCGTGGCAAATCCACCCGGGAAATCGCCAATGGCCTGGCTCTGAGCATCAAGACTGTCGAAACCCACCGCTCGCAGATCATGAAACGCTTGCAGATCTACGATGTGGCCGGCCTGGTGCTGTTCGCCGTGCGCGAGCACATCATCAGTCTGGACGATTAGCTGGATTCAAGACGCTCAGCAGCGGCGAATCCTCGGGCAAATGCACACGCAATGCCGCCGGGCGCGCCGAGAAACGCAGACTGTCGCCTTCCAGAGGCTCACCATCAAGGTTGATATAAAGGCCCTCCGAAACTTTGATCTCGACCCATGGCAAGCGAGCGCGCACAAACATGTTGTCGATTCCGAAGCCATCGGTCAGCAGGTCTTTCAAGGTGCCAACCAACTCCTGTGGCGCGGGCAAAATGCTGATATCCAGCAGACCATCGTCAGCCAGCGCCTGCGGGCACAACACATGACCACCGCCAGCTTGTCGGCCATTGCCAATGCCCAATGCCAACAATTCGCCGCGCCAGTGAAAATCCGGGCCCTGCAACTCGCCATAGGCTGCATGCAACTCACTGAAGCGCGATAAACCCGTGAAGAGATAAGCGGCGCCTCCGAGAATTTTTTTCAGATCCTCGGAGGTGTTGGCCGTGACCTGACTGCCAAAGCCGCCCGTGGCCATGTTCAGGAAAACCTGCCCGCCGACTTCGCCCAGATCAATGGCTCGCGGGGCAACCTCCAGAAGGTCCAACGCCTGAGCGGGCTCCAGAGGCACACCGGCGGCGCGAGCAAAATCGTTGGCGGTGCCCAAGGGCAAAAGCACCAGGCTTGCCTGCGTCGAATGCGCCGCCATGGCTTCGGCAATATCACGCAAGGTGCCATCACCGCCGCCGGCAATCAGCTGCGTATAACCTGCCGTCAGCGCTTCCTCCACCAACCGCTGCGCATCACCGGCCTCCCAGGTCAGTCGAACAGCCAGTTTCCAGCCCTGCTGGCGCTTGCCTTCGACGGCTGCACGGACCTCCTCATTAAGTGCCTGCTTGCCATGCAGAATCAACAGCACCTTGCGCTCGCTCATTTTTGCCACTCCCCTATCCGCAATTCCATAGGATATGTTGACCTCGTACCCCCTGATAAAAGTCGACAGAATTTCAATTATTTCCAAGGGAAGGAAACGTGAGTCCTACAGAGCGGTATTTTTTCTTACAAAACATGAGGAATCGGCTCAATTGACCCACCCGAACAATTGGTACACCGTTGGTTTTCGGTTATCCGTTATCACCCGTTAAATTTACACAGGGACGTGAGAACAATGAATGGAATCCCCTTAAGGGCCTCAAAAGGCGCAAGCAACAACGGCATCGATCACTCGAATGGTCTTAACGCAAGGAGCCAGTTACTCCATGCAAAGCCATGACCTGAGACTACCGGTAACCCCGGTCGCGCCGTTCGCAGACAATCGCGCCAATCATCAGGCTGAACTCAAAAACAGCGCAAAGCCCGCCGGAGAAGTTGATATGGAACCTCGCGTCATTGAACTGGAAACACACCTCAAATACATCCGAAGAGACATGGATGAAGTCCGGGGTGATGTCAAATCCATCAAACACAGGCTTGCCTATTCAGCGGGCGGAACAGCCGTGATCCTGGGACTTCTGGCCTGGATCGCCAACAGCCGCTTCGACCAGGTGGTGACACTTCTGGCACATTGACGAATGGTCATGCACGCAAGCCCAATGCGATCAACCGGGCTTGCGTGGCAAAACCAGTGCCTGTTCAGCTCAAGACTTCACTCAGCGGGATGAAGCTCACCCAATCACCCTCGATCAGCGTACGGTCCTCCAGCACTTCGACCAAACCGTCAGCCCAGGCGGCACTGCGCAGTACGCCAGAGCTCTGATTTCTGTAGATGATTGCCCTGCCGTTCTCCAGACGTCCGCGCAAGTACTCACGTCGGTTACCAGCCTTTGGCCAGACAAACCCTGCCGGCACCTGAAACTTCAGGGGCTCAACTTCTTTTACGCCTTGGCGGCGCAAAAGGTAAGGCCTTGCCAACAGAGCAAAAGTCACCAGGGTCGATGCCGGATTGCCGGGTAAACCAATCACAGGCACGCCGCGAAAATGCCCGAACGTCAGCGGCTTGCCTGGTTTGATGGCAAGCTTCCACAGGGTTAATTCGCCCTCCTCCCGCAAGGCAATGCCCAGAAAGTCGGCTTCTCCCACCGATACGCCACCGGTCGAGAGAATCAGGTCGACATCCTTCAACTCACCGAGGCGGGCACGAGTGGTCGCTAAATCATCGGGAAGAATGCCAGCATCGATCACCTCACAACCCAATCGCTGCAACCAGCTGCAGAGCAATACTCGATTGCTGTTGTAGATCTGCCCCGGCCCAAGAGCCTGGCCAGGCTCAATCAACTCATCACCGGTAGACAAGACCGCAACACGAGCCTTGCGAACCACGTCCAGCTCAGCGCATCCCAGCGATGCCGCCAGCCCCTGCTCGATAGCCCCCAGACGCGTTCCGGCGGGCAAAATCAGCTCACCAACGGTAGCTTCCTGACCTTGTGGACGGATGTTCTGTCCTGGGGTCATGGTCTCGGTGAAACGTACCCGCTCATCCGCCTGAACCTCGGCATTCTCTTGCATCTCGACACAGTCGGCGCCTGCGGGCACCGGCGCGCCGGTGAAGATTCGCGCACAGGTACCTGGCTTCAAAGGCTCCGGGGCCTGGCCTGCAAAAATCTTCTGACTGACCACCAACGGCTCTCCCGTCCAGTCGGCCAGGCGCAAGGCATAACCGTCCATGGCACTATTGGGCCAGGGCGGCAAATCAAGTGTCGAGACCAGATCAGCGGCCAGTACACGCCCCTGAACCTGCGCCAACGGCAAGCGTTCGTGCTCGCGAATCTTCGAGGCGTCGGCCATTTCCAGTAAGCGCGCCAGTGCCACCTCGACAGCCATCAGACTGCCAGTCTTGCCTGGTTTACCCGCGGGTTTCACAGGGTGCCGCCTGTTTCAGATGGGCCACGAAATTGCACGGACGGTGACGCGAATCCAGTTGCTCGGCGAGAATGCCGTCCCAACCGGTGCGCACCGCATTGGTCGAGCCCGGCAAGCAGCACACCAGCGTGCCATTGGCCAGACCGGCCAAGGCCCGGGACTGAACCGTCGAGGTGCCGATATCCGCTACCGATATCTGCCGGAACAATTCACCAAAGCCATCGACCTGTTTATCCAGCAGGCAACTCACGGCTTCGGGTGTGCTGTCGCGACCGGTGAACCCGGTACCGCCGGTGATCAGCACCACCTGCACGACCTCGTCGGCAATCCAGTTGGCGACTTGCGCGCGAATTTTGTAGAGGTCATCTTTAAGCAATACACGGGCCGCCAGGTTATGACCGGCAGCGCTCAAACGGTCGACGAAGACCTGGCCTGAGGTATCGGTTTCCAGGGTCCGGGTGTCGCTGACAGTCAGCACCGCGATGTTGAGCGGTGCGAAAGGTACATCAGCCTTGGCTTTCATAGGCTCGTCCAGTTGTAGGAGAAACAGCCCGGTGTTATATCACAGCGCCTCATTTTTTCGCCGCCCCCATGGAGAAGTGCGATGACCTCGAACACACCTCTGGCGCCTTGCTCCATTCTGCTCCTGGCCGGCGGTCGCGGCCAACGCATGGGCGGTCAGGACAAGGGGCTGCTGGATTGGCACGGCGAACCGCTGATCGCGCATCTGCACCGTAAGACGCGCCCGTTGAGTGATGACTTGATCATCTCCTGCAACAGAAACCTGGAAAAATATGCGCCTTATGCAGATCAATTGGTCCATGACGATGAAGGCGACTTTCCAGGTCCATTAGCCGGTATTCGCGCGGGCTTGAAAGCCGCCCGCCACACTCACCTGCTGGTGCTGCCCTGCGATGTGCCACGCATCGATGCCGCGCTGCTCCAGAACATGCGTGAAACCGCCGGACAGCATCCGGACAAACCGTTGATGCTGCGCCATGGCGAACATTGGGAACCCTTGCTGTGCATAATCCCCGTCGCCCTTTCAGTAGCTTTCGAAACCGCTTGGAACGAAGGTGAGCGCAGCCCGGGTCGCCTTATGCGCAAACTGGGCGCCACGGCCCTGCAATGCCCGGACAACGACGCTCGCCTGGCCAATCTCAATACGCCGGAACTTTTAAGCACACACCACACTGTGTCAGACTGACACACGAAGGAACTTGCGCGCGTTGTATACGTCTCAAGCTCAGCAATTAAAAGAATTCCCATTCGGAGACAAACTCATGACTCAACGGACCCTCGCCACTTTCATGCTCGCTCTGGGCCTTGCCACCCTCGCCGGTTGCGCATCGCCTACAGTGATCACCTTGAATGACGGTCGAGAAATCCAGGCCGTCGACGCGCCTAAGTACGATGAAGAATCGGGCTTTTACGAATTCGAACAACTGGATGGCAAGCAAACTCGCGTTAACAAAGATCAGGTCCGTACCGTTAAAGATCTGTAATCTTTACGGCGACAACCGGATACAGAAAAGCCCGCTTTAAAAGCGGGCTTTTTCATGACTGAAGAAAAGCAGCGTCATTAGCCCTGTGATCACCACTGCAAGGTGATGGTGCTTTCGAATTCTCTTTCCTGCCCCGTGACCGGATCGACAAATCGCAACCCCTGGGCCAACAGCTTCAAGGGGTTGGCATAGTCATCTCCAACGTCCTTGAGCACCTGCGGATAGAACGGATCATTGCAGATGCTGGCCCCCAAAGCTGTCATGTGAACTCGCAACTGATGTTTCTTGCCCGTCACCGGGTACAGCGCATAACGCCAGAACTCACCGTTCTTTTCCCTGACTTCGACCGCTGTCTCGGTATTGCTGACGCCCGGACCTTCTTGCATGCGAAAAAACGGCTCGCCATCGATAAGTCGACTTTTATGGACCAGCGGGAAGGAGTGTTCAGGCAATGCCCGGGCGATTGCTTCATAGCGCTTTTCGATCTGGCGCGCAGGAAACAATGACTGATACGCCGACCGACTCTGAGGGTTGGCTGAAAACAGCACCAGCCCCGCCGTATGCCGGTCGATCCGATGCAACGGCACCAGATGCGGGTTATCCAGTCGACGGATCAGCCGTCGCAGCAATGTCTGCTCAACGTATTCACCCGCCGGCGTCACAGGTAGAAAGTGTGGTTTGTCCGCCACCACCAGATGCTCGTCGGCGTAGAGGATCGACTCCACCACCGGGATCGGTTTTTCGTCCGGTACTTCACGGAAATAATGAATCCGCAGACCTTCCTTGTAAGGCAGGTCCAGGGCGATCGGCAGGCCTTGCCCATCGAGAACACGACCGCGCGCAACTCTGTCCAGCCATTGTTCACGACCGATAGCGCTGAAGTGTTCGCACAGGCAATCGAGTACGGTCTGCCACGACCCCGGCGGCAAATAGAGCGTGCTGGCCTGGTTATGTGCAGCAGAAAAAGATGAAGTGGACATACGAAAAGCTCTAACCCTCAATGCAGGGCGGCATTATCCAACAGTGGCCGGAACGAACCTAGAAGAATCCTCAGGCCGGTATCGACTGCGTTCGAGCGGCCGCTTCGGTGAATTCCTTGAGCCAGCGCAGCACATCGACCGCTTCCCAGCGACCCGGATCATAAAGTGCATACAACAACCCCTGATAGCCCACGACATCCAGCTGCCGGTGATAGCCCGCACGCTGGAACAAGGCTTCGATTTCGGCGAAACAGGTATTGAAATGCAGTTTGTTGAAGGGCGTTTTTCCCTCCGTGACCAGACCATCCAAACGCAATTCGAGGACGGCCTCGCGCACCACGTCCGCCGACATCCGGTTCACGCTGTTCTTCAATTGTTCGACATTGACCAAGGTTCATCCCTCTGACGTCCGGGATCAGCTGCCAAACCCCAAATAGGGAAAAGCATGGCAGGCAACCGGAGTTACTGTATGCACATACAGTAACCGAATAACCAGCCTTTCGCCAATGGATGAAACGAGGACTGCGACAGGTGGGGTCTCTTCAACCGGCGTCACGGCTCAGGAATGCCACGACCTGATCAGCATCGAAAGGCCAATCGAGTTCAGCGCCGTTATCAAGACGCCGCAGGACCGGTATACGCAAACCATAGTCTTCGACCCAGTCTTCGTTTTCGGCGATGTCGACCAACTCCACCAACAAACCGTTTTCGACAAAGGGCATCAGAAGTGCTTCGGCGACTTCACAAAGATGGCAACCAAGGGTGCCGAACAGGCGACATTCAGGAGGCATGACGACAAGACCCATCGAAGTAAGCGCTCATTCTAGGCCCGCTATCAAAAGCCGTCGAGCCGATGCCCTATCTGTCTGAGCAATGGCTGATTTCAAGAGATTTCGGCAAACTCCTGACGCACATCATTCGCCTCAACGGCCATTTGCGCGATGCTCGCGTCTTTTTTACTTCTACGCTTGAGTAGCCAGAACCTCACCGGAGTTTTTTGTGTTCGCCAATCTGTTGATCATCTTCACCTCCTCTCTGGTGGTGATTGCACTGTTCCAGCGCCTGCGCTTGCCACCGGTGCTGGGCTACTTGTGCGTGGGGCTGATGATCGGGCCGACCGCGTTCAACTGGGTGAATGAAAGCGAAGATTTACCCGACCTGGCAGAATTGGGCGTGGTGTTCTTGCTGTTCTCCCTGGGGCTTGAGTTTTCCCTGTCGAAAATGCTCGCACTGCGCCAGGTGGTTTTTGGCCTGGGCAGCCTGCAAGTGCTGCTTTGCGGGACAGTGCTGGGGGGGGTGCTGATGCTGTTTGGTATGCCAACCATACCTGCACTGTTACTCGGTGCCGGTTTGGCGCTGTCGTCTACCGCCATTGTCAGCAAGGAATTGAGCAGCCTCGGTGAGCTTTTCAGCCGCCACGGCCAGAATGCCATCGCCGTGCTGTTGTTCCAGGACGTGGTCGCGGTGTTGCTACTGACCCTGGTGCCGGTGTTCGCCGGCACCAGCGACCAGGTTTGGTATTGGGCTCTGCCGTTGACGCTGGGCAAGACTATCGTGCTGTTCGTCGGTCTGCTGCTGGTCAGTCGCTGGTTTTTGCCACGCCTGTTTCATGAAGTCGCCGCGTCCCGGTCCGCTGAGCTGTTCGTGCTGTTGGCGCTGGTGCTCGTTCTGCTGACAGCCTGGCTGACTCACCTGCTCGGCCTCTCTCCAGCCCTGGGCGCCTTTCTCGCTGGCATGCTTCTGGGGGAAAGCCACTACCGACATCAAATCGAGGCGGACATTCGTCCGTTTCGCGACATTCTGCTGGGGGTGTTCTTCGTCAGCATCGGCATGCTGATCGACTTGCGCTTGTTTGGCAGCCACGGCCTGCTGATTCTCGGCCTGACGCTGGGATTACTGCTGATCAAAGGCACCGTGGTCGCGCTGCTGGTCAAATGGCGCGGCAGCGATGTCGAAACTGCCTGGCGCAGCGGCCTGGCATTGGCTCAAGGGGGCGAATTCTGCTTTGCCCTGATGACGCAAATGCAGCAGAACAAACTGATGCCCGCCGACTTCGGTGGCCTTCTACTGGCCGCCACGTTCTGCTCGATGCTGGTGACGCCTTTACTGCTGCGCGCTGCGCCCCACATTGCCACACGCCTGCACCACAAGCCCAACGAAGAAGCTGAACTCGAAGAAATCAGCGCGCTCAACGCGGGCTTGCACAATCATGTAGTGATCTGTGGCTACGGCCGCGTAGGTCAGTCCATCGGGCGCGTCCTGCGTAATGTGCATCAACCTTATATTGCGCTGGATACCGACCCGGTGCGGGTTCAGGAAGCAGCCGTCAATGAAAGCTGTGTTCATTATGGCGACTCACGTCGCGGCGAACTGCTGGTCGCGATAGGGCTGGAACGCGCCCGGCTACTGGTGGTCGCCGTGGACCAGACGGACATCGCACTGTTGATCCTCAAGGAGGCGCGCCGCTTCAACCCGAGCGTGCCAGTCCTGGTGCGCACACGGGACGACAGCCAGTTGACCGAATTGAAGGCGGCCGGCGCCAGCGAAGTCGTACCCGAGTTGCTGGAGTCGAGCCTGATGCTCGCCTCCCACGCGCTGATCATGCTGGGCATTCCCGGCCAGCAGGTGCTGGACCGGGTCGCCCAGGTAAGGCATGACCGCTATCGTCTGCTGCACGGTTTTTACCCCGGCACCGACGATGAAGAACGCTGATTCAATCCTGACTCACGGCACCGATCTTGTGCACCGACAAGTCCGCGCCGTAATACTCCTCCTCCTGGCTCAGGCGCAGACCATGGAACATCTTGATCGCGCCATACACCACAAAACCGCCGGCCAGCGCCACGATCACCCCCAGAGATGTGCCGATCAACTGACTGATCAGGCTCACGCCCCCCAAACCACCCAAGGCAGTTTGACCAAAGATGCCGCAAGCGATCCCGCCCCAGACACCACACAGTCCATGCAAAGGCCAGACGCCCAGCACATCGTCGATATGCCATTTGCCTTGGGCAGCGGTAAAGCACCAGACAAACAGTGCCCCGGCGATGGCACCGGTCACCAACGCACCCACCGGGTGCATCAGATCCGAGCCGGCGCAGATCGCCACCAACCCGGCCAATGGGCCGTTATGCAGAAAGCCCGGGTCATTGCGGCCGATGATCAACGCCGCCACGGTGCCACCGACCATGGCCATCAACGAATTCACCGCCACCAGCCCGCTGACCCCTTGCAGTGTTTGAGCGCTCATCACGTTGAAGCCGAACCAGCCGACGATCAGAATCCAGGAACCCAACGCCAGAAAGGGAATGCTCGACGGTGCGAATGCCACCAGTCGTCCGTCGCGATAACGACCATGCCTTGGGCCAAGCAACAACACCGCCGCGAGTGCCAGCCAGCCACCCATGGCGTGAACCACCACAGAGCCTGCGAAGTCATGGAAACTGGCACCGAAGCGCTCCAGCAACCAGGCTTGCAAACCAAAGTTGCCATTCCAGATCATGCCTTCGAAGAAGGGATAGATGAACGCCACAATCAACGCCGTCGCACACAACTGCGGGACGAATCGGGCGCGCTCGGCGATGCCTCCGGAAATGATTGCCGGTATCGCCGCGGCAAAGGTCAGCAGAAAGAAAAATTTCACCAGCCCATAGCCATGATCGGCGGTGATCACCGCCGCCGGCTGCATGAAAGTGACCCCGTAGGAAATCCAATAGCCTATAAAGAAGTAGGCGAGCGTCGAAATGGCGAAGTCGCTGAGGATCTTCGACAAGGCATTGACTTGGTTCTTTTGTCGAACCGTGCCCACTTCGAGAAAGGCGAAACCGGCATGCATGGCCAAAACCATGACTGCACCGATCAGAATGAACAACGTGTTGGAGCTATGGACCAGACTGTCCACAGCGCTTTGCAGATTTTCCATGGATTGGCAGACCTGAAGGCTGAAAAAAAGCACCAAAGCAGTTCGCGTAGATGGCCGGCGCACCAAGTTGCAGCTCATCCAGACTGAAGCGCTGATCCGGATGAACCGCTTTGGCGCACAGGAACGAAGCCTTTGCGCGAGTTTTGATTATTTGAGTTAAGGTTTTCCTGAAATCATGCCCGCCAACAGCGCAATGGCGCAGGCTGACGCACCACGACATAGCAAAAGTTGTACCAGTCATTTGTACTGAACCTTCACGCAAGGCTCATACTCGAACGCTTCACAAGCCACTCACGGAGATCACCAATGGCACGCACCACAGCAAAGACTGCTCAAGAAGTTCTGATGGAAGATTTTCAGACGCTGGTTACCGACACCGAAAGGTTGCTGGAACACACCAAATCCCTGGCTGGCGATCAAGCCGATGAGTTACGCCAGCAGATCCATGACAGTCTGCTGCGCGCGCGGGAAACCCTGAGATTGACCGAAGACTCTGTGCGCGAGCGCGGCAAAGCTGCTGTCACCGCCACCGAAGATTACGTCCAGGCCAATCCATGGCAATCGGTCGGAATCGCGGCTGGCGTGGGCTTCCTGATCGGCCTGCTGGCCACTCGGCGCTAATATGGCGATCGGCGAATCCGGCCCGTCCGCGACGGGCACCGGCTCATCACCGCGGCGCCTCGGTGCTGCGTTTCTTGGACTGCTGCACAGTCATGTCGAACTGTTTGGCATTGAATTGCAGGAACAAAAAGCACGCACCGTGAGCCTGCTGCTGTTCGCAGGCCTGACGCTGGTCTTTGCCTTGTTGTTGCTGGTGGGGTTGTCGACGCTGGTGTTGATCCTGTTTTGGGACACCTATCGCTTGGCCGCAATCATCGGGCTCTGTGTGTTCTATACCCTTGCCGCGTCGTTCTGTGCGATGCGCTTGAGAGCAGCGATTTTCGATGAGTCCTCGCCCTTCCACGGCACCCTGGAAGAGTTGGCCAATGATCGGGAGCGTCTGTTGCCATGAGCATGTCTGAACTTCCCCGCAACAGTTCGCGCACGGAAATGCGCAAGGCGCTGATTCGCCTGCGCATGGAAATGCATCGCCAGGAAATTCGCCACGAATCCCAACACCTGCTGCATCCCCTGCAACGGGTGCGTGGCATGACGCAAAACCTGCAAGACGGTCTCGGCATCAAACACGCCCCGCTCTGGGGCATCGCGGCCGTGATCGGGTTGGGCTTTCTGACCGGCAAGGGTGCCAAGGGTGGCGGCATCGGCAGCCTGACTCGGCTGGCTCGGTTGGGTGTCACGCTGGGGCCCCTGATCAAGCTGATCATGCAGAACTCGCGCAAACACTAATCAGTCCTGTTTGGCTGCATTCTTGCAATACCACCGGGATTAACCTCTTTTGTCGAGAGGTTGATCCTGTGTGCCTGCCTGATGTCCAGGTTTACCCAGAACAAAACCTCACTAAGGAGGTCCCGTGATCGACGGGCAACCGCTCGCCTGCTTTCAACCGTTCATCGATACCGCCACGGGCCGCATCGCTGGCGTCGAAGCGCTAGGTCGACTGCGTCAGGCCGACGGCCAATTGACCTCGGTAGGGCCGTTGTTCGCCGACCCGCGAACGCCCGCTATCGCCCTGCGTCGTCTCGATCGCCAGATTCGCGATAATGCCCTGAGCCGTCTGCATGAAGCGCCCCCGGACTGGTTTCTCAGCTTGAACATATCGCCCCGCTGGATCAACCGCTTGCGCCGGGACCAGGTACTGCCGAGCCTCAAGCAGCTGAGCAGGCATGGCGTCGACGCGCAACGAATCGTCTTCGAGATCACCGAATTGGGTGGCGACAGCCAGCGTCTGGCCGAAGTCGTGGCCCGTTATCGACAAGCCGGGGCGCGGATCGCCATCGATGATTTCGGTGCCGGTTACTCTCAGCTCGATCGCGTGCTGGCCCTGCAACCGGACATTCTAAAGCTCGACATGCGGCTGTTCCAGGCCGCCGCATTGGGTGGCCCCAGCAGCGACGTGGTGAAGGCGCTGGCGCAAATGGCGGAAAAAACCGGCTGCTGGATTATCGCCGAGGGCGTGGAAACCGAAGCTCAACTAAATTTTGCCCTGGAGTGTGGCTCGCGCTATGTACAGGGCTTTCTGTTCGCCCGTGCGCAAGCTGATTTCTTCACCACAGAGGCCTTTGTCGAGCGCTTCGCACAACTGCGCCAGCGTTATGTTCAGCAAAAACTGGCTGAGCGCGCGCGCCTGATGATCCTGCGCCAGCAACTCAGCGAACTGATGACCATCCTGCAGGCCTGGGCTCAAGCCAGCGCGCCCCTCAGCACCTTGCCGCAACTGGAAGCGTTTCCCTGGCTGTTGCGTTTTTATCAATGCGACCGCCACGGCACGCAGCTGACCCCCAATCTGGAATGGCGCAACAACGGCTGGGAGGCGGATAACCGCTACCTGGGCCATAACTGGTCTTGGCGCCCCTACTTTTATCATTTGCTGGCCGAGGGTTGGGATGAGCGCCGACTAACGCTTTCCAACACTTACCGCGACGCCACCAGCAATCAGTACTGCCTCACCGCCGGGCAATTCTTCGATAACGGCGAGCGGTTGCTGCTCATCGATATCGATGCCGCAGGGTTGTAGTTCTTCTTGCAGGGACCGGCGTGAACCGGGAAGCTAGGGGATCAGTCACCTGACGGAGAAACCAGCCTTGGATTGGCAAACCCTGCTTACCCGCGAACGCCTTGGAAAGCCTGTGCACAGCCCGGAAGAACTCGGCCGCAGCCCTTTCCATAAAGACCACGACCGCATCATTTTCTCGGGCGCGTTTCGCCGTCTCGGGCGCAAGACCCAAGTCCATCCGGTCTCCAGCAACGACCACATCCATACGCGCCTGACCCACTCGCTTGAGGTCAGCTGCGTCGGTCGTTCGTTGGGCATGCGCGTCGGTGAAACCATCCGTAGCGCCCTGCCCGACTGGTGCGAACCGAGCGACCTGGGCATGGTGGTGCAATCGGCTTGCCTGGCCCATGACATCGGTAATCCACCCTTCGGTCATTCCGGTGAAGACGCTATTCGCCACTGGTTTCAGCAGGCCGCAGGCCGTGGCTGGCTGGATGCGATGAGCGAAACCGAACGCAATGACTTCCTCAATTTCGAAGGCAATGCCCAAGGTTTCCGGGTGCTTACCCAGCTTGAATACCACCAGTTCGAAGGGGGGACCCGGCTCACCTACGCCACGCTGGGCACTTACCTGAAATACCCGTGGACTGCTCGGCACGCCGACTCACTGGGTTACAAGAAGCACAAGTTTGGCTGTTATCAGAGCGAACTGCCGCTGCTGGAACAGATCGCTCACAAACTCGGTCTGCCCCAACTGGACGAACAGCGCTGGGCGCGCCATCCACTGGTGTACCTGATGGAGGCCGCCGACGACATCTGCTACGCGCTGATCGATCTGGAAGATGGCCTGGAGATGGAGCTGTTGGAATACGCCGAAGTCGAGTCCCTGCTGCTGGACCTGGTAGGCGACGATCTCCCGGAAACCTATCGTCAACTCGGTCCACAGGATTCACGTCGGCGCAAACTGGCGATCCTGCGGGGCAAAGCCATCGAACACCTGACTAACGCGGCTGCCCGAGCCTTCGTCGAGCAACAGGATGCGCTGCTGGCGGGCACGCTGCCTGGCGACCTGGTGGAACACATGCATGGCCCGGCCAAACGCTGCGTCTTGAATGCCAAGGACATGGCACGCAAAAAAATCTTCCAGGACAAGCGCAAGACGCTCCACGAAATCGGTGCCTACACTACCCTGGAAATCCTGCTCAACGCGTTTTGCGGCGCGGCACTGGAGCAACACAACGGCCGTACGCCATCCTTCAAGCACCGCCGCATACTCGACCTCTTGGGCAACAATGCGCCCGATCCTCATGGCCCATTGCATACCTCTTTCTTGCGCATGATTGATTTCATCGCTGGCATGACCGACAGCTATGCCGGTGAAATGGCGCTGGAAATGACCGGTCGTTCAAGCCACAGATAAAAGCGTATCGATCAGCCGCGTCGCCTGAGCGGCTGATCGAATGACTCGATGTTCATTTGTATTTCAACGTTGACAGAATCGCCCTACACCTTGCGCAGAGCTGACTGATCGATTGTTCGGCCATATCGCGAAACAATCAAAATCCCAATGCTCGACAGATGAAGCATGAAAATTCCTATGTTCAAACATGATTGGCGCATCTTGCTGGTGGAAGATCATCCTTTTCAACTACGAGCGACCCAATACCTGCTCGAGAGTTATGGCTTCACTCAATTGACTGCCACCGACAGTGCCGAAGGTGCCTTGCAACACATGCTCAAGGCTGCACAACCGTTCGATATTCTTCTGTGCGACCAATGCCTGCCCGACCTTCCAGGTCTCGACTTGATTGCATACGCCAGTCAGCGGGGGATGATCAGACAGGCAATACTTCTGAGCAGCCTGACATCCGTCGAACTGGACGAACTTAAAATAATGGCTTGCCACCATGATCTACCCTTGCTCGGTTACTTGATCAAGCCATTGAAACAATCAGACTTCAGAAACTTGTTGACCTTGTCCTCTCCATAAAGCGCAAAAAAACCAAACACACTAAAGCCATCATCAAAACATCAATTAACATCTCTAACTCAATGCTTTCGATCTCTTGACTATCCCGATCGAACTTTTGCCCTTCCTCATGCAAAACCTAGTTGATACGTAGTCCTATTCTTCTTCATTTGTAGGACTTTTCCTATATTGCCGCTACAGCGACCTCGGTTCATGCGGCCCCTCAACTATCTGAGCTAAGGTGCGCGCTTTATTTGTGCACGTATGGGATTTGATTATGAACTCCGTTTTTATTATCGACGATCACCCTGTCATTCGCCTCGCCGTTCGAATGCTGCTGGAACATGAAGGTTACAAAGTCGTCGGCGAAACTGACAATGGGGTCGATGCAATGCAGATGGTCCGCGAATGCATGCCTGACCTGATCATCCTCGACATCAGCATTCCCAAACTGGATGGACTGGAAGTTCTTTCCCGTTTCAACGCCATGAGTACACCACTCAAAACACTGGTATTGACGGCACAGTGCCCGACACTTTTTGGTATTCGCTGCATGCAGTCCGGTGCATCGGGATATGTATGCAAACAGGAAGAACTTAGTGAACTGATGAGTGCGATCAAAGCAGTCTTGTCAGGTTACAACTATTTCCCCAGTCAAGCCTTGAACCCTGTTCGTCGAGACGACGCACGCTGGGCCGATCTGGAATTGTTCAAATCCGTTAACGATCGGGAGTTGATGGTATTACAACTTTTCGCCCAAGGTCGCACCAATAAAGAAATTGCCAAGGGCATGTTTCTTAGCAACAAAACGGTCAGCACCTATAAAAAACGACTCATGCAAAAACTCAAAGCCAAATCCCTGGTTGAACTCATCGATATGGCAAAACGTAACGCATTAGTGTGAGAAACAGGATGCCCAGTCGTTTCAAGGATTATCTGATACTCATGGCCGCGGGTTTATGCCTGAGCACCCCGGTTCTCGCGACTCAGACGACCAGCGAGCACTACACCCTGCTCAGTCGCTCGACGGCTGGGCACATGGAAGTCCAACTGGATACCTCACAACGACAATGGGTTAACGAAAAACGTGAATTGATCCTGGGTACGTCTGCTCCAGATTATCCTCCTTTCGACCTGACGCTCAGCGGCCAGGACTATGAAGGTTTCACCGCCGATTACGCGGGCATCCTCGGCAACGCTATAGGGTTGCCGATCAAAGTTCGGCGCTTCGCGTCCCGAGGAGCCGCGATCGAGGCGCTGGAAAAAGGCCAGGTCGACATGCTTGGCACCGCCAATGGGTTCGAGGCCGACAATGCCGAGATTGCCCTATCCATGCCTTATGCGGTGGATCAACCCGTACTGGTGACACGAGAAGGAGAAACCAGATCGCTGACCGATGGGCTTGCCGGCATGCGGCTCAGCATGGTGTATCACTATCTGCCTCTGAATGAGGTCAGGGCGCTGTATCCGAAGGCAATCATCACCTCCTATCCCTCCTACCAGAATGCAATCAATGCGGTTGCCTTCGACCAGGCCGACGTTTTTCTCGGCGACACCATCTCAACCCACTACATGATCAACAAGGGGTACCTGAACAACATCCGCATGGCCAACTTCGGTCAACACGAAGCCCACGGTTTCAGCTTTGCCGTGCAAAAGGACAACCCGGATCTGCTCGGGATCATCAACACGGTGCTCAGGGCCATTCCCACCAGCGAGCGAGAAAACATTGCCAAACGCTGGAGTGCCGGCAGCGACATTCTTCTCACCGATCACAAACTGCAACTCAGCCATCGCGAAGAACGCTGGCTGGCGCAACATCCGGTCGTGCGCGTCGTGGTCAATGAAGCGTTTGCGCCACTGACGTTTTTCGACAGCGACGGCAACTTTCGGGGCGTCACGGCGGATTTGCTCGAGCTGATCAGATTGCGCACCGGTTTGCGTTTCGAAATCCTGCGCAGCCGAAGCGATGATGCGATGGTCGAGCAGATCGTTAACCATCAGGCCGACCTGATCGCCGCCCTGCTCCCCAGCGTCCAACGTGAAACGATGCTGAACTTCAGCCGCCCCTATCTGGAAAACTCCTTTGTGCTGCTGACGCGCAGAGCGACCGACAGCCCGACAAACCTCACGCAATTGCAGGACAAACGCCTGGCGATCGCCCAAGGCAATCCACTGGTGGATTACCTGCGCAGAGAGTTTCCGCGGATCAATCTGGTTGAAACCCCGGACACGTTCAGCGCCGTGGAGTTGCTCGCCGAGGGCCAGACAGAAGGTGCAGTGAACTCACTGGTGATCGCCAACTACTTCATCTCATCGCGGATCTTCGAACAGGCACTTCAGATCAGCACCACCATCGGCACCCGACAGGCAGCGTTTTCCCTGGCGACCGGGCGCGATGCCAAAGAACTGAATGCCATCCTCGACAAGGCACTATTGAGCATCGCCCCGGAAGAGCTGGGCATCATCAACAACCGCTGGCGTGGCTATTCAGCGGCTACGCAAAGTACCTGGCGCAACTATCATCGCGTGTTCTATCAGATCGTTATCAGTGCCGGCGTATTGCTGCTGATATCCGTTGCCTGGAACGCCTACATGAGACGCCAGATCAAACAGCGGCAGGCGGCCGAACGGGCATTGAACGATCAACTGGAATTCATGCGCTCACTGGTCAATGGCACGCCTCATCCCATTTATGTGCGTGATCGCCAGGGTTTGCTGCGAAGCTGCAACGACAGTTACCTGGAAACCTTCTGCGCGAAACGCGAAGACATCATTGGTAAAGGCGTCACACAGGGCGCCCTCGGCAACGCCTTCGAAGCACGGGAATATCAGGCGGACTACCAGCGCGTCATGGCCGAGGGAACGCCGCTGATTCTCGACCGTCCGTTGCACATCAACGACCGCATGCTGACGATCTATCACTGGATTCTTCCCTATCGAGACTCGAGCGGTGATGTGCAAGGCATCATTGGAGGCTGGGTCGACATCAGCGAACGGCGGCAACTGTTCGATGAGCTGCGGGCCGCGAAAGAGCAAGCCGATGCTGCCAACCGAGCTAAAAGCACCTTTCTGGCGACCATGAGCCACGAGATCCGCACGCCCATGAATGCAATCATCGGCATGCTCGAACTGACGCTCAAACGTATCGATCACAGCCATCCGGATCGACCGGCCATCGACGTCGCGTACCACTCGGCGAAAGACCTGCTGGAACTGATCGGCGACATTCTCGATATTGCGCGCATTGAATCCGGGCGTTTGAGCCTGAGCCCGGAGCGCGTCGATCTGGCTGAAACCGCAGCCTCGGTGGTGCGGATCTTCGACGGGCTGGCCCGACAGAAAAATCTTGGGCTGCAACTGGAGTTCAGTCCTGCCAAACCAGCCTTCGATGTGCTTCTGGACCCGATGCGCTTCAAGCAGGTGCTGTCCAACCTAGTCAGCAATGCCATCAAGTTTACGCAACAGGGCCAAGTCAGAATCAGCGTCGAGTTGCAGCCGACCGACGAACCCGACCGGGTCCAATTGCAGTTGCTGGTTGAAGACAGTGGCGCAGGGATCAGCGAGCAGGATCAACAGCGGTTGTTCGAGCCTTTCGTCCAGGCCGATAACTCCGGCCAATTAGCCAGAGGCGGTGCGGGGCTGGGCCTGGTGATCAGCCGCAATCTGTGCAAAATGATGGGCGGCAACCTGCAATTGAACAGTCAACCGGGTGTCGGCACACAGGTTCGGGTTTCGCTGAACCTGGCCACCCTGCCGACGGAACGGATGCCCGAACCTGTCGAGCCGCAAATCCACCCCTGCATTGCTCCCTTGAACGTTCTGGTGGTCGATGATCATCCGGCCAATCGCTTGCTCATGTGCCAGCAACTGGAGTTTCTGGGGCATCGGTTCAACGTCGCGGCGGATGGCAAAGCGGGGTTCGAGGCATGGAAGAATCAGCCATTCGACCTGGTGATTGCCGATTGCAACATGCCGATCATGAATGGGTATGAGCTGGTCCGTGCCATTCGCCAACATGAACAACACATGCAGCGTCCTCCCTGCACTGTTCTGGGTTTCACCGCCAATGCACAACCGGAGGAAAGACAACGCTGCAAGCTTGCCGGGATGGACGATTGCCTGTTCAAACCCCTCAGCCTGACGGCGTTGAGCCAATGGGTCGAAGGCATCAGGCCGACGCTCCGCGAACCGGCCTTCAGTCTGGAGGGGCTGCACCTGTTGACCGGTGGCAACCCGACTCTGAACCAGCGATTGTTGACCGAGCTACTGAACAGCAACCGCCTGGACCGCAAAGCGCTGCTGGCGTTATCCGAGTCAAAGGACCGCCAGTCACTCCTCGACATTGCCCACAAAATCAAGGGCGCGGCCCGGATCGTCCAGGCCTCCCGCCTCATCGACAGCTGCGAGGCGCTCGAGCAGGCCTGCAACAACAGGCTCCACCACGATGAAGTGGCCGATTGCAGCACGTCCATGGCGCGCGCCATGCTTGAACTGGAGCAGGCATTGCAGCACCAGATGGCTCGCTATGACAAAAGCAGAATGAAGGAGCATTAACTATGCTTGAAGGCTGAGCAGTGAGTTAATCATCATGGAGAAAGCTGCAATGTCCAGCCCACTGCGCCCGGAGCAACGCCGGTTCCCTCTGCACATCCATATCAGCGTGATGTTCACCTTCCTGTTGTTACTGACCGGGGTGGTACTGGGCATTTTCAATTATCGGCAAACCACCCAGATCATTCTTTCCAGCAGCGAAAAGCTCTTCAACCGCATCGAGCAGGATGTTCGTCTGGACCTGCATCGCACCTATCAGCCGATTCGTCATTTGCTGAGCCTGCTGGCGGACAATCCGGCGACCGAGGCGGCCGATCTTGAGCATCGCCTGGCGTTGCTCAAGCCCTTCAGCCAATCGCTCAAGGACAACCCCGTTCTGGCCTCGCTGTACCTGGGCTACGGCAATGGCGACTTCTTCATGGTTCGTCCACTGCGTACCGCCGCGCTGAAAACCTTGCTCAAGGCACCGGACACGGCGGCGTATGAGGTGTGGAGCATCGAACACTCAAGCAGCGGCCAGATCCGCTCCCAATCATTGTTTTTCGATCAGAACCTGGCCCTCATCAGCCATCAGGACAACCCCGACGATACCTACGATCCCCGCACCCGCGCCTGGTTCTCCAGCGCCCTCGGCAACCACGATCAGATCACCACCGAGCCCTACCTTTTTTTCTCCACCCACAACGTCGGCACCACACTGGCCCGACGCAGTGGCGAGCAGGCGGTGATGGGGGCCGACCTTACGCTGGCTGAACTGTCGGCGACCCTGGCCGAACATGTGGTGACCCCCAGTACCGAAATTGTGCTGTTCGATGCCCAGGGTAATGCCATCGCCTACCCCGACAGCAGCAAACTGATCGTCGACGACCAGACCGCCCGGCTGACCAAAGCCGCCGACCTGAACCCCACGCTCGCGGCTCTGCTCAGCAGTCCACCCGAGGTCAAACGGTTGAACGTCGCAGGTCGTCAATGGATCGTGGCGCGCAGCAGCATCCAGGAGGGTGGCCCGCAGGGACTGCAACTGGCGCTACTGGTGCCGGAGGACGAACTGCTCGTCGATGCCTACCGCATGCGCTGGCAAGGCGCGTTGATTACCCTGGCGACGCTGTTGTTGTGCCTGCCGATGGGTTGGCTGACCTCGAGAATCCTGGTCAAACCCTTGCGCGCCCTGGTGCAGGAAGCCGATGCGATTCGTAGTTTCGATTTCAATTTTCCAGCCTCCCGTCGCTCGCCAGTGCTTGAAGTCGACCAATTGAGCGTGTCGATGGCGCGCATGAAAGACACCTTGGCGAGTTTTTTCCAGATCACCGACAGCCTGAGCGCCGAGACCCGTTTCGCCCCGCTGCTGCAACGGGTGTTGTTTGAAACCGTGAAGATCGGCCAGGCCCAGGCCGGTCTGCTTTATCTGCGGGAAAATGATGACGATCGCGTGGAGCCTCATGCGCTGGTCATCAACGGCAGCTCACAGGCTTTGTCGTCATTCGCCATTCAAGGACACACACCTCAGGATCCGCAGAGCCCTCGATGGATGCAGAAATTGTCGAGCGCCAACAATGTCGTCACCAGCCTGGGTTTCGACGAGGCGGCGGACTTGCAGAAGGTTTTGCTCGCACTGGAATGCCCACGGGTTCATCTGATCGGTATTCGGCTGCACAACCGTCATAACGAAACCGTCGGCCTGCTGGTCCTGCTGCTGACCGACAGCGGCACGCAAGACGACCTGGAAAAACTTCGCCCGGATCGCATCGCATTTCTCCAGGCGGTTTCCGGTGCAGCGGCCGTGAGTATCGAAAGTCAGCGCCTGCAAGCCAAGCAGAAGCAATTGCTGGACTCTTTTATTCACCTGCTGGCTGGCGCGATCGATGCCAAGAGTCCTTATACCGGCGGGCACTGCCAGCGGGTGCCGGCACTGACGCTGATGCTGGCACAGGCGGCCGCGGCCAGTCAGGATCCGGCCTTCAGCAGCTATCAGCCCACCGACGATGAGTGGGAAGCCCTGCACATCGCTGCCTGGCTGCATGATTGCGGCAAGATCACCACGCCTGAATACGTGGTCGACAAAGCCACGAAGCTTGAGACCCTGAACGACCGCATCCACGAAATCCGCACCCGCTTCGAAGTGCTCAAGCGCGATGCCTGGATCAACTATTGGCAGGCCATCGCCTTGGGAGGTGACGAGCAGCATCTGACGCAATTACGCAACGCGAATCTCACGGCGCTGGATGATGATTTTGCGTTCATCGCCCGCTGCAACCTTGGCAGTGAGGCCATGGCCGAGGCCGATCTGCAACGCCTGAACACCATCGCCCAACGCACCTGGACCCGAACCCTGGATGATCGACTGGGGGTTTCGTGGGAAGAGAACCGTCGTCAGGCCCGGACGCCGGCGCCGATCCTGCCGGTCAGCGAGCCGCTGCTGGCGGATAAACCCGAACACCTGATCGAACGCGCCGACAGTGAGCTGATCCCGGCTGACAATCCGTGGGGGTTCAAGCTCGACGTGCCACGCTACAAGTACAACCGGGGCGAACTCTACAACCTGAGCATCACCCGAGGCACCCTGACCCGCGAGGAGCGTTACATCATCAACCACCACATGGTGCAGACGATTCTGATGCTCAGTCACCTGCCCTTCCCCGGCCACCTCAATAATGTCGCGGAGATTGCCGGCGGCCATCACGAAAAAATGGACGGCACCGGTTATCCCAAACGGTTGAAGCGCGAAGACATGAGCTTGCCGGCGCGGATGATGGCGATTGCCGATATTTTCGAAGCGCTGACCGCCGCCGATCGCCCCTACAAGAAAGCCAAGTCCTTGAGCGAAGCGCTGGGCATCATGGCCACCATGTGCCGTGACGCCCACATTGACGCTGAGTTGTTCGGGCTGTTCATCAACGACGAAGTCTACTTGCAGTACGCCAAGCGTTTTCTCGACCCACGACAAATTGATGCGATCGACCCGTCAAGCCTGCTGATCAAGGCCGGCTTGAAGGCCTGATCAGCAGTCGGTCAGACGCAGGAAAATCGCCGCCAGTTGCTCGATGCCGGCCTGATCGTCAGCGGTAAAACGCGCGAGTTTCGGGCTGTCGAGGTCCAGCACACCGATCAGTCGACCGTCCTTGACCAGCGGCACCACCAACTCGCTGTTCGAGGCACTGTCGCACGCGATGTGCCCGGGGAACGCATGCACGTCTTCAACCCGTTGAGTCTCCAAGGTGGCCGCCGCCGCCCCGCACACACCGCGACCGAATGGAATCCGTACACAGGCGATCTGCCCCTGAAACGGGCCAAGCACCAGTTCTTCGTTGCGATTAAGGTAGAAACCGGCCCAGTTCAGGTCGTCGAGCTGGTTGAACAGAAACGCCGAAAATTGTGCGGCGTTGGCGATAAAATCACGCTCGTCTGCCAGCAGCGATTCCAGCTGCGCCCACAGCATGCCGTAGCCTTCCAGACCCTGGCCGCTCTTTTGTAAATCGATCATGCCTTGTGCTCCAACAGCTTCAGCCCCACCCAATAGCGGGCAAATTGATACGCGCAACGTCCGTTGCGATTGCCCCGGCCCGTGGCCCAGCGTACAGCGAGGATGTCCAGCTCTTCGTCACGCTGCCACTCAAGGCCGGCCTTGTCGGCCAATTGGCCGATCCAGTGTTCGACGACGTTGAGGAAATGCTCCTGAGTAAACGGATAGAACGACAGCCACAGACCAAAACGGTCCGACAGCGCGATCTTGTCTTCCACCGCCTCACTGGGATGGAGTTCGCCATCGACCCTTTTCCAGTTTTCGTTATCGCTTTCCTTTTCCGGCACCAGATGGCGACGGTTGGAGGTGGCGTACAGCAGAACGTTGTCTGGCGCCTGTTCAAGAGAGCCGTCGAGCACGCTCTTGAGCACGCGGTAATCGCCCTCACCCGACTCGAACGACAGGTCATCGCAGAACAGCACAAAGCGCTGAGGCAGCTTGGCGATCTGCTCGACCACGCGAGGCAAATCCGCCAAGTGATCGCGTTCGATCTCGATCAGCCGCAGGCCGCTCGTGGCGTGTTCCGACAGCAAGGCGCGCACCAGCGACGATTTACCGGTGCCACGCGAGCCCCAGAGCAAAGCGTGGTTGGCCGGCATGCCATCGAGAAATTGGCGGGTATTGCGGCCCAGTTGCTCCAGTTGCCGGTCAACGCCGATCAAGTCGGACAAACGCGTGTCCAGGCTGACTTGCAGCGGCAACAGAAAACCGCTGCGTCCCTCGCGCTGCCAGCGTGCGGCCAGGCAGTGCGTCCAGTCGATGGCTTGCCGAGGCGCGGGAAGCAACGGTTCGATACGGGCCAAAACGGCATCGGCGCGTTCAAGAAAAGCATTCAATCGGGAATCCACGTCTTCTCCTCGGGCACGTTCAAGGTAATGATGGCGATACAGCGACGAAACACAGCGTCTACACCCCCTACAGGTGTTTTGCGAGAACATCGGCATCCATTGATGATCGACTATGCTTGAGCAGCGAAGGGAAACGGAAGTGGTTCAACATCCCATGGATATCAAGTTCAGCCAACGGCTGTCGTACAAACAAGCCAAGCTTACGGTGCTGGTCGGGTTCATTCTGGGCACGCTGCTCAGCCTGCTGCAAATAGGCATCGATTATGCCAGCGAAGACGCCTCCATCAACCGCGAAATCCTGTCTTTGCTGGAAATCAGCCATAACCCCGCATCCCGCATCGCCTACAACATCGATGCCGAACTCGCTCAGGAACTGGCCCTGGGTCTGCTGCGCTCCCCGGCGATCATCGGCGCGCAACTGATCGACAACAACAATACCGTGTTGGCCAGCGTCAAACGCCCGGGCCTGGAAAACAATGACCGGATGATCAGCGACTTCCTGTTCGGCGCTAACCGGCAGTTCGAAGACCGCCTTTACCTCGACCACTTGCCGGACGAATCCCTCGGGACCTTGCGCCTGGAAGTCGACACCTACACCTTCGGCAGCCGTTTCCTGCGCCGGGCCGAAGTGACCCTGCTCAACGGCTTTGCGCGCAGCCTGATTCTCACGGGCATTCTGCTGGCGCTGTTTTACGTGATGCTGACCAAACCGCTGGTGCGGGTCATCCGTGAACTCAGTGGCCGTGATCCGCGCAGCGCGGAGCCGACGTGGCTGGAATGTCCGACGGGGCATGAAAATGATGAAATCGGAGTCTTGGTCGAGGTCGCCAATCAGCAGTTCGAAAATATCGCCACCGAAATCCAGCAACGGCGCAACGCCGAAAATCGCCTGACCGACTACCTCTCGCAACTGGAAAATATCGTCTCGGCACGCACTGCGGAACTCAAGGCGATCAACTCTCGGCTCACCCAATCGAACGAGGAACTGGAGGTTGCCCGCAGCACCGCCCTGGACATGGCCGAAGCGCGCTCGGTGTTCCTGGCCAACATGAGTCATGAAATCCGCACGCCCCTCAACGGTCTGCTGGGGATGATCGCGCTCTCGCTGGACGGCCCGCTCAATGCCGAGCAGCAACAACAGCTTTCCATCGCCCATGACTCGGGCAAAGTGCTGGTGGAACTGCTCAACGATATTCTCGACCTGTCGAAGTTCGATGCCGGCCAGCTCGAACTCGAACACATTCCATTCGACCTTGGCTCGCTGATCGAAGACACCGCCAACCTGCTATCCCAGAACGCCGCGCCGAGTGTCGAATTGGCTTGTCTGATCGACCCGCAATTCCCTGCCCTGGTGCTCGGCGATCCGACCCGGGTCCGGCAAATCGTCAGCAACTTGTTGTCCAACGCCCTCAAGTTCACCCGTTTCGGGCGGGTCGATGTGCGTCTTTCAACGTTCGAAGACGGTGTGCGAATCGAAGTCTGCGACACTGGCATCGGCATCGCCCAGGACGCGCAGGTCAAAATCTTCCAGCCGTTCACCCAGGCCGGTGCCGGCATTACCCGGCAATTCGGCGGGACCGGGTTGGGTCTGGCGCTGACGTATAGCCTCTGCGAAGTGATGCAGGGGCGTCTGACAATCAGCTCGGAAGCAGGTTTCGGCAGTCAGTTCTGCGCCGACCTGCCCCTGCCCTGCCATACCCGGGCTATTTCTCCGGCCGCATTGCGGGGCAACATCGTTGCGATTACCGCCGCCAGCAGCGGTCTGGCGGAACTGTTGAGCAGCCTGTTGCCCGGCTGGGGGCTCGACTATCAGCAGCGCTCCATTGATGACAGGTTGATCGGGCTAGAGCCGGATGTACTGATCACCGACTGCCCCGAATGCCTGTTTGGCCTGCGCCCTACCTTCACCGCGCCGATTCTGCTGGTGACCGCTTACGGCAGTTTCCTGCCCAGCGAGCAAGTCAACGCTCTCGCGCCCTTGCAACAACAGGCGCGGCCTCTGGCGCGCAATGCGCTTTACCAGACACTGCGGCGGATCCTGCAACCGGAACTCACCACGATCAACGGGGCCCGGATCGAAGCCATCTCACCCCAGCGACGCGGGCGCATCCTGCTGGTGGAGGACAACCCGGTCAATCAGTTGGTGGCCAAGGGCATGCTCGGAAAACTCGGTTGCGAGGTCAGCGTCGCGGCCCACGGCGGCGAAGCGCTGGATCAGCTTGAGCTGAGCGAATTCGATCTGGTGCTGATGGATTGCAACATGCCGGTGATGGACGGCTATGAAGCCAGTCGGCAGATTCGTCGCAGCGGGCGCTGGCCACAGCTGCCCATCGTCGCCCTGACCGCGAACGCCATGTCCGAAGAACGCGAACGCTGCCGCGCGGCGGGCATGAGTGACTACCTGGCCAAACCTTTCCGCCGGGAAGAACTGGCGGCCCTGCTCGACTTGTGGATACCCACTACGACAGCGCTTTGATTTGCCCCAGCAGGTGATCGAGGCCATCGCGCAGATCATTCAGGCGATCCAGATCGACGCCGCTATCGCACAACAGCCGGGCCTTGAGCGGCCCGACCTGATCGCGCAAGGCCATGCCGGCGGGCGACAGACTCAAATGCACCTCTCGCTCATCGCGCGCCGAACGCTGACGCTGCACCAACTGCAATTGCTCAAGCCGCTTGAGCAGCGGCGTCAGGGTCCCGGAATCCAGCGCCAGGCGCTCACCCAAGGCCTTGACCGTCGGCTGCTCCGGGGCCGCCTCCTGCCATTCCCACAGCACCAGCATCGCCAGGTATTGCGGGTAGGTCAGGCCCAACTGATCGAGCATCGGCTTGTAGGCGCGGATCACCGCCCGAGAAGCGGCGTACAGCTTGAAGCAGAGCTGACTGTCGAGCTTCAGCGAATCAACTGACAACGTGTTCATTTGAGCAAGGCTTCGATCTCGCGGCTCAGGTCCTGCGGTTTAGTCGCCGGAGCGAAGCGCTTGACCAACTGGCCGTCCCTGCCGATCAGGAATTTGGTGAAGTTCCACTTGATGCCTTGGGAACCCAGCACGCCCGGTGCGCGCTTTTTCAGCTGAACGAACAGTGGGTGGGCGTCGGCGCCATTCACTTCGATCTTCTTGAACAGCGGGAAACTCACCCCGTAATTCACCTCGCAGAATTCGGAAATCGCCCCCTCATTGCCCGGCTCTTGCTTGCCGAACTGATTGCACGGAAAGCCGAGCACCACCAGACCTTGATCCTTGTAGGTCTGCCACAGCTCTTCAAGACCTTTGTATTGCGGGGTGAACCCGCATTTGCTGGCGGTGTTGACCACCAGTACCGCTTTGCCGGCGAAATCGGCCAGGGTCTTTTGCTCGCCCTTGATGGTGGTGCAAGGAATGCTCAGCAGGTTGTCGCTCATGGCACGAACTCCGAATGGAAGGACAAAGACTAAACATAGCGAGCAATTGAATTGTGCGCAATTTAAAATATTGAACGCCATTCATCTGTAGGAGCGAAGCTTGCTCGCGAAGGCGCCGGGTCAGTCAAACTCAATGTTGAATGCCAAGACGCCTTCGCGAGCAAGCTTCGCTCCTACGGGGCTCGCATTACGAGCGGGGAACGAGGTCCAGGCACACCGAGTTGATGCAATAACGCAGGCCGGTGGGCGGCGGACCGTCCGGGAACACATGCCCAAGGTGCGCATCGCATGTGGCGCAGACCACTTCGGTGCGGATCATGCCGTGGCTGACATCACGGATCTCGACCATCGCGCTGTCGCCGATCGGCGCGTAGAAGCTCGGCCAGCCGCAGCCGGAATCGAATTTGGTCTTTGAGTCGAACAGCGGCGCTTTGCAGCAGATGCAGTGGTAAACACCGTCGACCTTGCTGTCGTTGTACTTACCGGAGAACGGCCGCTCGGTGCCCTTGAGGCGGCAAACGTTGTACTGCTCCGGATCGAGCATTTCACGCCATTCTTCCAGGGTTTTTTCCAACTTTTCCATGATCACACCTCAGCAGCTGAAAAAGCCCGATCTGTACCTTTTCCACGGATCGGGCGGCACGTATGATTGCGCCTCGTCAAACGCCAGTCTGGCAGCCAGACCACGCGCATTCAAACAGATTATGGGTGCCGCCACTCAAGGCGTCAGGCCTGTGTGAATACGCAGGATACCCAGTACGGTCGTTCATACGCCGCCTGGATCGTTCATTTTCGGGAACACATCGCCATGCAGGTCAGCAAATCGAACAAGCTCGCCAACGTCTGCTACGACATTCGCGGCCCAGTGCTCAAGCACGCCAAACGCCTGGAAGAGGAAGGTCATCGCATCCTTAAGCTGAACATTGGCAACCCGGCGCCCTTTGGTTTCGAAGCGCCGGATGAAATCCTTCAGGATGTGATCCGCAACCTGCCGACAGCCCAGGGCTACAGCGACTCCAAGGGGTTGTTCAGCGCTCGCAAGGCCGTGATGCAGTACTACCAGCAAAAGCAGGTGGAAGGCGTCGGCATTGAAGACATTTATCTGGGCAATGGCGTTTCCGAGCTGATCGTGATGTCGATGCAGGCCCTGCTCAACAACGGCGACGAAGTGCTGGTGCCAGCTCCCGATTATCCGTTGTGGACTGCCGCAGTAAGCCTGGCAGGCGGCAACCCGGTGCATTACCTGTGCGACGAGCAGGCCAACTGGTGGCCGGACCTGGCCGACATCAAGGCCAAGATCACCCCGAATACCAAGGCTCTGGTGATCATCAACCCGAACAACCCGACCGGCTCGGTGTACTCGAAAGAAGTCCTGCTGGGCATGCTGGAACTGGCCCGTCAGCACAATCTGGTAGTGTTCTCCGACGAAATCTACGACAAGATCCTGTACGACGATGCCGTGCACATCTGCACCGCCTCGCTGGCGCCGGACCTGCTGTGCATGACCTTCAACGGCCTGTCCAAATCCTATCGCGTGGCCGGTTTCCGTTCCGGCTGGGTCGCCATTTCCGGCCCCAAACACCATGCCCAGAGCTACATCGAAGGTATCGACATACTGGCCAACATGCGCCTGTGTGCCAACGTGCCGAGCCAGCACGCCATCCAGACTGCGCTGGGCGGCTATCAGAGCATCAACGATCTGGTGCTGCCGCAAGGGCGCTTGCTGGAACAGCGCAATCGTACCTGGGAACTGCTGAACGACATTCCGGGCGTGAGCTGCGTCAAGCCGATGGGCGCATTGTATGCGTTCCCGCGGATCGACCCGAAAGTCTGCCCGATCCACAATGACGAGAAATTCGTGCTCGACCTGCTGCTCTCGGAGAAGCTGCTGGTGGTACAAGGCACGGCCTTCAACTGGCCATGGCCGGATCACTTCCGCGTGGTCACCCTGCCACGGCTCGATGACCTGGATCAGGCGATTGGCCGGATCGGTAATTTCCTCAAGTCCTACCGCCAGTAAATGGCCTGTCACCGTGCGACGACTGATCAAAGTCGCACGGTGATTAATTCAGCAACATATCTTTTCACCCCGACCTGCACCGTTGTTTCAAGCGCTGACTGACGACACGTTTCATGCCCGCGCCTAACAACGGCGGGGGCCTGCGACGTTAATTGGCTGACAACCATTTCCTCTGTCGATGTCGGAAATGCCCTTCAAGCAGCTAGACTGTTGCTGTAGGACACAGTTTGAAATAGTCACCCAGTTGAATAGCCCGGTGCAGCACCTTATATACCCCGCAGTACGCTACATCTTTAGCACGAGGAGATTTCTACAACCATGATGCGCATTTTGCTGTTTTTGGCCACTAACCTGGCGGTCGTGCTGATTGCCAGCATCACCCTGAGCCTTTTCGGCTTCAACGGGTTCATGGCGGCCAATGGGGTTGATCTCAACCTCAATCAGCTGCTGATTTTCTGTGCGGTCTTTGGTTTCGCCGGTTCCCTGTTCTCGCTGTTCATCTCCAAGTGGATGGCGAAAATGAGCACCAGCACCCAGATCATCAGCCAGCCGCGCACCCGGCACGAGCAATGGCTGCTGCAAACTGTCGAGCAACTGTCCCGTGAAGCCGGGATCAAGATGCCCGAAGTCGGGATTTTCCCGGCCTATGAAGCCAACGCCTTCGCCACCGGCTGGAACAAGAACGATGCACTGGTCGCGGTCAGCCAGGGCTTGCTCGAACGTTTCTCGCCGGATGAAGTGAAAGCCGTTCTGGCCCACGAAATCGGCCACGTCGCCAATGGCGACATGGTCACCCTGGCGTTGATTCAGGGGGTGGTGAACACCTTTGTGATGTTCTTCGCGCGGATCATCGGCAACTTCGTCGACAAGGTGATCTTCAAGAACGAAGAAGGCCAAGGTATCGCCTACTACGTAGCGACTATCTTCGCCGAACTGGTTCTGGGCATTCTGGCCAGCGCCATCGTCATGTGGTTCTCGCGCAAGCGCGAATTCCGTGCCGATGATGCCGGTGCACGCCTGGCCGGTACCAGCGCAATGATCGGTGCCCTGCAGCGTCTGCGTGCAGAACAAGGGCTGCCGGTGCACATGCCGGACACCCTGAATGCCTTCGGCATCAACGGTGGCCTCAAACAAGGGTTCGCCCGCATGTTCATGAGTCACCCGCCGCTGGAAGAGCGTATTGACGCATTGCGTCGTCGGGGCTGAGAGGCTCTGCTGTCTAGTCCTGAAATAGGTTTACACCTGTTTCACCCTAACGCCCGATGCACCGCATCGGGCGTTTTGTATTTCAGG
>NZ_JAMYDU010000020.1 GCF_024138395.1 Pseudomonas mandelii | reverse complement strand
CTTTCTTTCATGGAACCTCCAAATTGGCGAAATCATATCGCCCTTAAGAGGTGTCCGGAATTATTAGGCCAGATCAGCCTTGCCCGCGAAGAGGCCCTCACGAACACCACAAATCTCAAAGCCCGCTGACCGTCACTGGTCCAGCGGGCTTTTTTCATTGTGCTACCCCTGCGGATCCACCTGATCCAGTACCCGGTTCACCGACAGTTCCGCCAACGAAATCATCTGCTGAATGCCCAAGGCCAGATTGCACGCCGGCCCAGTGAGATCGAACGCCAACTCACTGGCCATGACATTCGCCGAAGCCAGGGTTTCACAGGCATGGGCCAGCAGGGTTTCGGAATCTACGTTGGGCGCGACGACGAAGATCGTGCTTGGACGCTGGTCGGCTTTGGCCTTTTTCTCGGATGATGGAGCGAGATAGTGATCGAGTGCACGGATTGCGGCGTCGTGGAGTTGTTTGGAATTGAGGCAGGCGTAGGGGGAAACGGGCCGCCATCGCGAGCAGGCTCGCTCCCACAGTGGATTGGTGTATTTCTGGGGGAGATTGGGCGGCTGTCAGGCCGCCTTCGCGGGCAAGCCTCGCTCTTACAAGTGGGGCAGCGTACATTTGAGAGAAATTGGGCGGCTATCAGGCTCCAAACTGACAGCGCCGTCAGTTACCAGTCACTCTCCTGACGGGCTAACAGGTTTATAAAGGAAGGATAAACCGACAAAACTCCGACCACTCTGCCCGGCGCCCCACTCGCATGCGAATTGAGAAAAAGACCGCCCTGTTCGCCGCCCTTCTGATCATCCTGGCAGCGCTGGGCGTGTGGTACGCCGCCAAACCCGCCACGACCAAACCAGCCACCTCCACCGCCATCCCCGTGCGTGTGGTCAGCGTCGCCGAAAAAGACGTGCCCCGCTACATCAGCGGCATCGGCTCGGTGCTGTCGTTGCACAGCGTGGTCGTGCGTCCACAGATCGACGGCATCCTCACCAAGCTGCTGGTCAAGGAAGGCCAACGGGTGAACAAGGGTGATCTGCTGGCCACCATCGACGACCGTTCGATCCGCGCCAGCCTCGATCAGGCCCGGGCCCAGCTGGGCGAAAGTCAGGCGCAACTGCAAGTGGCTCAGGTCAATCTCAAGCGCTACAAACTGCTGAGCGTCGATGACGGTGTGTCCAAGCAGACCTACGACCAGCAACAAGCCCTGGTCAACCAACTCAAAGCCACCGCCCAAGGCAATCAGGCCTCGATCGATGCCGCTCTGGTGCAGCTTTCCTACACACAGATTCGCTCCCCGGTCACCGGTCGCGTCGGTATTCGCACAGTGGATGAAGGCAACTTCCTGCGCATGACTGACACTCAAGGCTTGTTCACAGTGACCCAGATCGACCCGATCGCCGTGGAATTTTCCCTGCCGCAGCAAATGCTGCCGATCCTGCAAGGCCTGATCAACGATCCACAGCACACGCCGGTCAAGGCTTACATCGGTGCCGACACCGACGGCGAAACCGGCAACCTGCTGGGCGAAGGTCATCTGACCCTGATCGACAACCAGATCAACGCCAACACCGGGACCATCCGCGCCAAGGCCGAATTCGCCAACCCTGCACAGAAACTCTGGCCGGGCCTGCTGGTAACGGTAAAGATTCAGACAGCGCTGGATAAAAATGCGCTGGTGGTGCCGCCCACCGTCGTACAACGTGGCCTCGATCAACATTTCGTTTACCGGGTCAATGGCGACAAGGTCGAAGCCGTTCAGGTGCAGATGGTTTATCAAGGCAGCGGCCAGGACATCATCAAAGGCGTGAAACCGGGCGATGTGCTGGTCAGCGACGGCCAGTCGCGGCTCAAACCTGGCTCGACCGTGCAAGTAGTGACCGACCCACCGCAAGTGGTGCAATCGGAGCCGAAACCATGAAGGGCCATGGCTCTGTTTCCGCGTGGTGCATCGATCATCCGGTGGCGACGGTCCTGCTGACCTTTGCCTTGGTGCTGCTCGGTGTCATCGCCTTTCCGCAACTGTCGATTGCGCCACTGCCGGAAGCGGAATTCCCGACCATCCAGGTGGCCGCGCAACTGCCCGGCGCCAACCCCGAAACCATGGCCTCGTCGGTGGCCACGCCACTTGAAGTGCAATTCAGCGCCATCCCCGGCGTGACCCAGATGACCTCGAGCAGCGCGCTGGGCTCGACCATTCTGACCCTGCAATTCACCCTCGACAAAAGCATCGACACCGCCGCGCAGGAAGTCCAGGCCGCGATCAACACCGCCGCTGGCAAACTGCCCAAAGACATGCCGAACCTGCCGAACTGGAGAAAGGTCAACCCGGCCGACAGCCCGGTGCTGATCCTCAGCATCAACTCGCCGCAACTGCCCGGCACCGAAGTCAGTGACCTGGTGGAAACCCTGCTCGCCCGTCAGATCAGTCAGATCGACGGCGTAGGCAATATCAACATCACCGGTCAGCAACGTCCGGCGATCCGCGTGCAGGCGTCGGCGGACAAACTCGCCGCCATTGGCCTGACCCTGGCGGACATTCGCCTGGCGATCCAGCAGACCAGCCTCAACCTGGCCAAGGGTGCGTTGTACGGCGAGTCGAGCATTTCGACCTTGTCCACCAACGACCAATTGTTCCACCCCCAGGAATACGGTCAGTTGATCGTTTCCTACAAGGACGGCGCACCGGTTCATCTCAAGGATGTGGCCAAAGTCGTCAACGGTTCGGAAGATGCCTACATCCAGGCCTGGGCTGATGGTCAGCCGGGGGTGAACCTGGTGATTTTCCGGCAACCGGGGGCCAACATCGTCGAGACCGTCGACCGTATTCAAGCGGCCCTGCCGACGCTGGAGGCCATGCTGCCGGCCTCGGTGCAGGTCAAGGTGTTGATCGACCGCACCCAGACCATCCGCGCTTCGTTGCATGAAGTGGAAATCACCCTGCTGATCGCGATTCTGCTGGTGGTGGCGGTGATGGCGCTGTTCCTGCGGCAGTTGTCGGCGACCCTGATCGTGGCGTCGGTGCTCGGTGTGTCGCTGATCGCCAGTTTTGCCCTGATGTACATCATGGGCTTCAGCCTGAATAACCTGACGCTGGTGGCGATCGTGGTGTCCGTCGGGTTTGTGGTAGACGATGCGATTGTGGTGGTGGAAAACATTCACCGCCATCTGGAGGCCGGCGACGGCATGCGCGAGGCGGCGATCAAGGGCGCCGGCGAGATCGGTTTTACCGTGGTCTCGATCAGTTTCTCGCTGGTGGCGGCGTTCATTCCGTTGCTGTTCATGGGCGGTGTGGTCGGCCGGCTGTTCAAGGAATTCGCCCTGACCGCCACCTCGACCATCATGATTTCCGTGGTGGTGTCCCTGACGTTGGCGCCGACCCTGGCCGCGCTATTCATGCGCGCGCCGGTGCATCACGCCCACGACAAACCGGGTTTCGGCGAACGCTTGCTGGCGCTGTACGAGAAAGGCCTGCGCCGGGCCCTCGCCCATCAGAAATTGACGATCGGGGTGTTCGGCCTGTCCCTCGGCCTGGCGGTCGCCGGGTACATTTTCATACCGAAGGGTTTCTTCCCGGTGCAGGACACCGGTTTCGTTCTCGGCACCACCGAAGCAGCGGCGGACATTTCCTACGGCGACATGGTGAAAAAACACCTGGCGATGGCCGAAATCGTCGCCGCCGATCCCGCCGTCGAGACGTTCTCCCACTCGGTTGGTGTTTCGGGCAGTAACCAGACCATCGCCAACGGACGCTTCTGGATTTCGCTGAAAGAACGTGGCGACCGTGATGTGTCCGCCAGCCAGTTCATCGACCGGATTCGCCCGCAGCTGATGAAAGTCCCGGGCATCGTTCTCTATTTGCGAGCAGGCCAGGATATCAACCTCAGCTCCGGCCCGAGCCGCGCCCAGTACCAATACGTGCTCAAGAGCAACGACGGTGCCCTCCTGAGCACCTGGACCCAGCGCCTGACGGAAAAACTGCGCAGCAACCCGGCGTTCCGCGACATTTCCAACGACCTGCAACTGGGCGGCAGTATTACCCACATCAGCATCGACCGCAGCGCGGCGGCGCGTTTCGGCCTGACCGCCAGCGATGTCGACGAAGCGCTGTACGACGCCTTCGGTCAGCGGCAGATCAACGAATTCCAGACCCAGACCAACCAGTACAACGTGATTCTGGAACTGGACACCAAACAGCGCGGCAAGGCTGAAAGCCTCAACTATTTCTACCTGCGGTCGCCGCTGAGCGGGGAAATGGTGCCGCTGTCGGCCCTGGCGAAATTCGATGCACCGACCATCGGCCCGTTGTCCATCGCTCACGACGGGATGTTTCCGGCGGCTAACCTGTCGTTCAACCTGGCGCCCGGCGTCGCGTTGGGCGATGCGGTGATCATGCTCAATCAGGCCAAGACCGACATTGGTATGCCGACAGCCATCAGCGGTAATTTCCAAGGCGCGGCCCAAGCGTTCCAGAGTTCACTGGCCAGCCAGCCGTGGCTGATTCTGGCGGCCCTGGTGGCGGTGTACATCATTCTTGGCGTTCTGTACGAGAGCTTCGTGCACCCGCTGACGATCATCTCGACCCTGCCCTCGGCGGGGCTCGGGGCGGTGATCATGTTGTGGATCTGCGGCCAGGACTTCTCGATCATGGCGCTGATCGGGTTGGTGTTGCTGATCGGCATCGTCAAGAAAAACGGCATTCTGATGATCGACTTCGCACTGGACGCCCAGCGCAACCGTGGCCTGGCGCCGGAAGAGGCGATCTATGAGGCGTGTATGACGCGCTTCCGCCCCATCATCATGACCACCCTCGCCGCGCTGCTCGGCGCCCTGCCGCTGATGCTCGGCTACGGCACCGGCGCCGAACTGCGCCAGCCATTGGGCATCGCGGTGGTAGGCGGTTTGCTGGTGAGCCAGGCGCTGACGCTGTTCACCACTCCGGTCATATACTTGTGGCTCGAGCGGCTATTCCATCGACCTAAACCAGCACCGATGTCGGTGCAGGCGACCACAGACTGAGGCGGGGGGCATGCGCGTTCTGATTATCGAAGACGAACAAAAAACCGCGGACTATTTGCATCGCGGCCTGACGGAACAGGGCTACACCGTGGACCTGGCTCGCGAGGGCGTCGAAGGCCTGCACTTGGCGCTGGAAAACGACTTCGCGGTGATTGTCCTCGACGTCATGCTACCGGGCCTCGACGGCTTCGGCGTACTGCGGGCGCTGCGGGCGCGCAAGCAAACCCCGGTAATCATGCTCACCGCCCGCGAGCGGGTTGAAGACCGCATCAAAGGCCTGCGCGATGGCGCCGACGATTACCTCGGCAAACCGTTTTCCTTCCTCGAACTGGTGGCGCGCCTGCAAGCGCTGACCCGTCGCAGCGGCGGCCACGAACCGGTGCAAGTGAGCATCGCCGACCTGTGGATAGATTTGATCAGCCGCAAGGCCACCCGTGCCGGCACACGCCTGGACCTGACCGCCAAAGAGTTTTCGCTGCTCAGCGTGCTGGCGCGAAGGCAAGGGGAAATTCTCTCGAAAACCGCCATCGCCGAGATGGTCTGGGACATCAATTTCGACAGCGACGCCAACGTGGTCGAAGTCGCGATCAAGCGCCTGCGGGCCAAACTCGACGGGCCGTTCGAAGAGAAACTGCTGCACACAATTCGAGGCATGGGTTATGTGCTGGAGAGCCGTAGTGTCCAGTAACTCGATCGCGCTGCGCCTGAGCGGGATGTTCACGCTGGTGGCGCTGCTGGTGTTCCTGTTGATCGGCGGTGCGCTGTATCAACAAGTCGACAAGGGTTTGGGCCTGCTGCCCGAAGCTGAGCTGGATGCGCGTTACAGCGTGCTCGAGTCGGCGCTCAACCGTTACGGCACGCCCGAGCATTGGGTGAAGATCAACGCCAAACTCAAGCTGCTGAGCGAAGAAGACAAGCGCATCCGCTTTTGGGTAGTCAGCGGCAATCCCGCTTATGAATACGGCCAACCCGACGCGCCGATCCGAGCTTTCGCCCAAGGCCCGTTGGGCATGCGCGACATGGAATTGCCCGACCATCCATACCCGCTGAAAGTGCTGGTCACTGAGTTGCCAGCCAAGGACCAGCGGCCGCCGTTGCGCTTCATGATCGGCATCGATACCGAAACCTTTTACGAGACGCAGCACCACTTGCTGATCGCCCTGATCAGCCTGGCGATCGTGGGCGTATTGCTGGCCTCGCTACTCGGTTACTGGGTGGCGCGGATCGGCCTCAAGCCGCTGATCAAATTGTCGCAGGAAGCCCAGCGTCTGGCGCCACCGCGACTGTCCGGGCGCCTGCAACTGTCGCCATTGCCACCGGAACTGAATCAGTTCGTCAGCTCGTTCAATGCCACGCTGGAGCGGGTCGAACAGGCCTACTCGCGACTGGAATCGTTCAACGCCGACGTGGCCCATGAACTGCGCTCGCCGCTGACCAACCTGATTGGCCAGACCCAGGTTGCGCTGACCCGCGGGCGTTCGGCCGAACACTATTTTGAAGTGCTGCAATCGAATCTCGAAGAGCTGGAACGGTTGCGCTCGATCATCAACGACATGCTGTTCCTCGCCAGCGCCGACCAGGGCAGCAAGGCCACCAAACTGACGTCTACCTCACTGGCAGACGAAGTGGCGACGACGCTGGAGTATCTGGATTTCATTCTTGAAGATGCACAGGTTCAGGTCCAGGTCAGTGGCGATGCACAGGTGCGGATCGAGATCGCCCATTTGCGCCGGGCATTGATCAACTTGCTGAGCAACGCGGTACAGCACACCGAGCCCGGGCAAGTGATTCAGGTACGGATTGAAGTCGAAGAGCATCAGGTCAGCATCGGCGTCGCCAACCCCGGATCGCCGATTGCCAATGAGCACCTGCCGCGATTGTTCGAGCGCTTCTACCGGGTCGATGCGTCGCGCAGCAACAGCGGCAACAACCATGGTCTGGGGCTGGCAATCGTCAAGGCGATTGCGCTGATGCATGGTGGGGATGTGTTTGTGCGCAGTGATCATGGGATGAATACGTTCGGGATTCACTTGCCGGTCTGACTGGCCTCAAAAGATCGCAGCCTTCGGCAGCTCCTACAGGGGGGATGCATTCCAATTATCGACTACCCGCTGAATGTCTTCTAAGCTTTCATTAGCAAATGGCCAGCATGTTTTGCTGGCCTTTTTTTTATCCGCCATTTATATAGGCGCTCTGGACGCGACCGGTTCCTGGGACTCTGCCCGATTCTTGTAAAAGAACTTTCATAACGCCTTATTTGCAGAAGTCAGAACCATGAGTGTGAGCAGTGCGAAATCTCAACATCCGGTCCGTTCGACACGATCGGAACGGCTTCTGGTTCTCGGCAGTGTGCTGTTGGTGATCGCGATACTGAGCATCGTGGCGTTCCTGCTGATCCGCGAACGCGCCCATGCCGAATTGTCCGCCGCTCGTGCCGCCAACAATATCGTGCAATTGATCGATGCCGACGTGCTGCGTAATGTCGAACTCTATGACGTGTCGCTGCTGGGGTTGATCGCTGCCTCCCAGCGAGAAGACCTCAAGAGCGTTTCTCCAGCCATTCGCCATCTGGCCTATTTCGACCGCGCCACTGCCGCGCCGTACAAAGGCAACATTTTGTTGCTCGACAATAAGGGCGACGTGATCGCCGACTCGGCCTCGGTGGAGCCCAGGCAGGGCAACTATGCCGATCGCGAATACTTCCAGTCTCACGTGAATAACCCGGACCTGGACATGTTCATCAGTCCCCCCTTCAGAGCCAGGCCGCCCGAACAGGATTGGCGCATCAGTTTCAGTCGGCGGGTGAATGGCCCCCAAGGTGAGTTTCTGGGGGTTGCCGAAGCTGCCATGCGGCTGAGTTATTTCGATCAGTTGTTCAACAGTTTGAGCATCGGCCGTGACAGCACGGTCAATCTGATCAGCAAGGACGGGACGCTTCTGGCTCAGCAACCACGTCTGGCCGAAGAGCTGATCGGCAAGAACTTCAGTAACCGTCCCAATTTCCAGCGCATCGTCAAAGAAGGCAACGGCAGCTTTACCAGCATGTCCGATCGCTACCAGGACAAGCGTTTGTACACCTTCTCCAAGGTCGGAAATTTGCCGTTGATCGTTATCGTCGCGTTGTCCAGTGATGAAGTCTTTGCGGCCTGGAAGCGAACCGCAGTGGTGGTCAGCTCTGCAACCATGGCCCTCTGCGTGAGCCTGTTATGGCTGACCTGGTTGCTCCGCCGAGAATTGCGTCGGCGCCACAGTGCCGAGCAGGAGCTGGCACAACTGGCCGCTACCGACGCCTTGACCGGTCTGGCCAACCGGCGAAGCCTGGATCAGGCCCTGCGCCATGAATGGTTCCGCGCCCAACGTTCCGGTCTGCCACTGTCGTTGTTGATGGTTGATGTCGATCACTTCAAGGCGTTCAACGATCGCCATGGCCACCAGGGCGGCGACGATGCCTTGCGCTTGGTGGCTAAAGTGATCAGCAGCCATGTTCGACGACCGGCGGATCTGGTCGCCCGTTATGGTGGCGAGGAGTTTTCGGTGATCCTGGCTGAAACCGACAGTGCCGGCGCGCAACAGATTGCCGACAACATCCGCGCCGCGGTGGAGCAGTTGCCATTGGTGGGGAGCGATGTGTCGCCGATTACTGTCAGTATCGGTATCAGCACCTGGACGACGGCAACCGACATCAGTCTGGAGCAGTTGCTGTTTGCGGCGGACAAGGCGCTGTATCAGGCCAAGGAAAGTGGGCGGAATCGGGTGGTTGCAGCAGCCTGAGATCTACGGTGTGGCGGCCGGCTCTTCGCGGGCAAGCCTCGCTCCTACAGGAACGAAGTGTATTTAACTTCCACACTCTGTAGGAGCGAGGCTTACCCGCGAAGAGGCCATGACAGACACCACACCACTTTCCCGCAGCCATAAAAAAAGGCCACCCGAAGGTAGCCTTTAAAAAACTAGAGAGGTTTTTTGCTTACACGGCCGCAACAGGACGCATGTAAGAGATCGGTGCAGTGCTGGCGTCTTCGAAAGTCACGACTTCCCAAGCATCTGTCTGCTCAATCAACTTGCGCAGCAGCTGGTTGTTCAATGCATGTCCGGACTTGAAGCCCTTGAACTCACCAATCAGGCTATTGCCCAGCAGGTAGAGGTCACCAATTGCATCGAGGATCTTGTGCTTCACGAATTCGTCTTCATAGCGAAGGCCGTCTTCGTTCAGTACACCATCCGCGTCGACCACAATAGCGTTTTCAACGCTGCCGCCGAGTGCGAGGTTGTGCTTGCGCAGATACTCGATATCACTCATGAAACCAAAGGTACGGGCGCGGCTGACTTCTTTTACGAACGAAGTGCTGGAAAAATCCACGCTTGCACTTTGTGTGCGGTCACGGAAAACCGGGTGATCGAAATCGATCTCGAAGCTCACTTTGAAACCTTCGAAAGGGACGAAAGTGGCGCGCTTGTCGCCGTCTTCCACTGTCACTTCCCGCAGGATCCGGATGAACTTCTTGGCGGCGTCCTGTTCTTCCAGGCCGGCCGATTGAATCAGGAATACGAAGGGTCCAGCGCTACCATCCATGATCGGGACTTCGGACGCGGAGAGCTCGACGTAGGCGTTATCGATGCCCAGGCCAGCCATGGCCGAGAGCAGGTGCTCCACCGTGTCCACTTTGACGTCACCGTTAACAAGCGTGGTCGACATAGTGGTTTCGCCAACGTTTTCCGCGCGGGCAGGAATCTGCACCACAGGGTCGAGGTCAGCACGACAAAACACAATGCCGGTGTCGACGGGCGCTGGCTTGAGGGTCAGGTAGACCTTCTCCCCGGAGTGCAGGCCGACACCTGTGGCACGGATAATATTCTTCAGGGTGCGTTGTTTTATCATGGCATGGGCCGCTTCAGCGCAAATTGCGAACTGGTATCAACAAAGGCTGGCGATGATAGCAGACCAGACCTTTGCTGAACACCAATCACCCTAATACCCCTGATACATTTCATCAATCGGCCTGACGACGCAGGAAAGCCGGGATGTCCAGGTAGTCCAGGTCATCTTGCGGGTTCATCTTCGCGGCAGTCGCAGCACCGGCCTGAGCCTGGTTGCGCATGACGGTCGGACGGTCCAGGTCACGGTAGTTCACCGCAGGCTGTTCTTGACGAACAGGGGCTTGTTGTTGTGGCTGGGAGGCCATCGAGGTGTGAACGGTATTGTCGATGACCTTCACAGGCTTCTCGATTTTAGCGCCTAAACCGGTGGCAACAACAGTCACGTGCAGCTCGTCGCGCATGTCCGGATCGATAACGGTACCGACCTTGACCATCGCGTGCTCGGAAGCGAAGGCTTCGATGATGCTACCCACGTCGGAGTACTCACCCAGGGACAGGTCAGGACCGGCGGTGATGTTCACCAGGATGCCGCGTGCGCCTTGCAGGTTCACGTCTTCGAGCAACGGGTTGCGAATGGCCGCTTCGGTGGCCTCGCGTGCACGGTTCGGACCGCTGGCGCAGCCAGTGCCCATCATCGCCATGCCCATTTCGCTCATCACGGTACGCACGTCGGCAAAGTCGACGTTGATCATGCCCGGACGCTTGATGATGTCGGAGATACCGCGAACGGCACCGGCCAGTACATCGTCGGCCTTGGCGAAAGCCGACAGCAGGCTTGCGTCTTTACCGAGGATGGTCAGCAGCTTCTCGTTGGGAATGGTGATCAACGAGTCGACGCTTTCAGACAGCAGACGAATACCTTCGTCGGCCAGCTGCATGCGCTTGCGGCCTTCGAACGGGAACGGACGGGTCACCACTGCAACGGTGAGGATCCCCATTTCCTTGGCCACTTCGGCAATGATCGGCGCAGCACCGGTACCGGTACCACCGCCCATGCCAGTGGTGATGAACACCATATTGGTGCCCTGCAGGACTTCGGCAATGCGCTCACGGTCTTCGAGAGCGGCCTGACGACCTACTTCAGGGTTGGCGCCGGCGCCCAGACCTTTGGTCACGCCGGTACCCAGTTGCAGGATGGTCCGCGCGCTGATGCTTTTCAGCGCCTGGGCATCAGTGTTGGCGCAGATGAATTCAACGCCTTCAATGTTGCTCTTGACCATGTGATTGACAGCGTTGCCGCCGCCACCGCCAACACCGATAACTTTAATTACCGGGCTTGCGGGGATGTTGTCTACGAGTTCGAACATTTTCCCTCTCCTTACGTTCTCTAGTTTTTTTCGCCTACTGCGTTTTGCTGCCTTTACCGCTTGTCGCTTGAAACTTGTCGCTTGAAACTGCTTTGTCAGAAGTTGCCTTGTACCCAGCTCTTGAAACGATCGAGCAGGGCAGCTTTGGGTTCTTCATTGCTGTAGCTGTCGCGGCTGCCGATGCCCGAGAACGAAATCCCGTCGGACTGCTTCTGCAGGCCGTACATCAACAGGCCAACGCCAGTGGAATAGATCGGGTTGCGAACCACGTCGTCCAGGCCCTTGACGCCATGCGGCACGCCCAGGCGAACCGGCATGTGAAAGATCTCTTCGGCCAGCTCGACCGCGCCTTCCATCTTCGACGTACCACCAGTCAGCACGATGCCGGCCGGGATCAGGTCTTCGTAGCCGCTGCGACGCAGCTCGGCCTGGATCAGGGTGAACAGCTCGTCGTAACGCGGCTCGACCACTTCGGCCAGGGCCTGACGGGACAGCTCGCGTGGTGGACGATCGCCGACACTCGGCACCTTGATGGTTTCACCGGCACCGGCCAGTTTGGCCAGGGCGCAGGCGTAGCGAATCTTGATTTCTTCGGCGTACTGGGTCGGGGTACGCAGCGCCATGGCGATGTCGTTGGTCACCTGATCGCCCGCAATCGGGATCACCGCGGTGTGACGGATCGCACCTTCGGTGAAGATCGCGATGTCGGTGGTGCCGCCGCCGATGTCCACCAAGCACACGCCCAGCTCTTTCTCGTCGTCGGTCAGGACCGAATACGCGGAAGCCAACTGCTCGAGAATGATGTCGTCGATTTCCAGGCCGCAGCGGCGCACGCATTTTTCAATGTTCTGTGCGGCGTTGACGGCGCAGGTGACCACGTGAACCTTGGCTTCCAGACGCACGCCGGACATGCCCAGCGGCTCGCGAACGCCTTCCTGGTTATCGATCACGTAATCCTGCGGCAGGGTATGCAGCACGCGCTGGTCAGCCGGGATCGCCACAGCCTGGGCAGCATCGAGGACGCGCTCAAGGTCGGCGGAACTGACTTCGCGATCACGAATCGCCACGATGCCGTGGGAATTCAAGCTGCGGATGTGATTGCCGGCCACGCCGACGAACGCCGAGTGGATCCGGCAACCGGCCATCAGCTGCGCTTCTTCGATAGCGCGCTGGATCGACTGGACGGTGGACTCGATGTTCACCACTACGCCTTTTTTCAGGCCGCGGGACGGATGCGTACCGATCCCGACGATTTCGAGCGTGCCGTCGTCCGCGACCTCGCCTACCAGCGCCACCACCTTGGAGGTGCCGATATCGAGACCGACGATCATTTTGCCGCTTTGCACGTTTGCCATGGGGTCCTGCCTCTCTTAATTCTTCGCGACAGCGGGTTGAGCTGTCGTGGGCGCTACAGGTTCCCGCCAGCCAACAGCGAGGCCGTTGGCATAGCGCAGATCGATGCGCGCAATGTTCGTAATCTGCTCTTTGAGCGTCTTGTCATAGATGGCAATGAAGCGGCGCATCCTTTCCACCAGCTTGCCGCGTCCCAGCAGCAGTTCGATCCCCGGGCCCGCGCTGCCGGCGCCGGTGGTCAGGAACCAACTGCCTCGTTCACGCAATTCCAGGCGTGCAATCGAGAAGCCCAATGGCCTGAGCATCTGGCTCAGCACCTGGTATTGCTGCATCACTTGCTGCTGAGCCCGCTGCGGACCGAACAGCTGTGGCAAGTGTTCGTAGTTCGCTAGCTCACGCGGGGTGAACGCCTGTCCCTGGTTGTTCAACAGCGACTCATCGCCCCAACGGGCCACCGGCAGTTGTTCTTCCAGGCGAATCACTACTTGATCCGGCCATACCCTGCGCACTTCGGCGTGGGCAATCCATGGCATCTGTTCAAGCTCGGTGCGCATGCCCGCCAGGTCGATGGTGAAGAAGCTCGACGCCACGTAAGGGGCGATCCGCTGCTGCACCGCTTGCTGACTGATGTAACTCAAGTCGCCCTGAACCGCGATCTTGCTGATCGGCCGGTCGGCGTACGGCAGCAAACGCTGTGCGCCTTCATAAGTGCCGAACCCCAGCGCGACCAGCAGCACGGGCCAGAACAGACTTTTCAGAAAACCAAAGTTGGCTTTCGGCAGGCGCGCGGACATCGGCTCTTTGGCCACCATTCGGCTGGCACCCCGCGGCACCGGCTTGCGGCCGGGTGCGGAAGGCTGATGTCTAAGCTGTGCGCCTTGCATCGTCTTAACCTCTAGCTTCTTCAACACTGGCGGCCAGAATGGCCAGAACCAGTTGCTGGAAATCCAGGCCGGCGGCACGGGCCGCCATCGGCACCAGACTGTGATCGGTCATGCCCGGTGCGGTGTTGACTTCCAGGAACCAGAACTGCCCATCGGCGTCCTGCATCACGTCTGCCCTGCCCCAACCGGCGATACCCAGCGCCTCACAGGCTTTGGCCGTGAGGTCCATGAGTTGTTTTTCTTTGTTGCTGTCCAGGCCACACGGAATCCGGTACTGGGTATCGGAAGCCACGTACTTGGCGTCGTAGTCGTAGAAGCTGTGGGTCGTGCCTAGGGCGATTGGAGGCAACACCTGGTCACGCAGGGTGGCGATGGTGAACTCCGGACCTTGAATCCATTGCTCGACCAACACTTGCGAATCGTAGGTACTGGCCGCTTTCCACGCGTCGATCAATTCCGACGCGGAAGTCACTTTGGCCATCCCGATACTGGAACCTTCATGGGCCGGTTTGACGATCAAAGGGAAGCCCAGTTCCGTGGCCGCCGAAATACAATCGGCCTCGCAGCTCAGTACCGCATGGCGTGGCGTCGGAATACCGAGGCTGTGCCAGACCTGCTTGGTGCGCAGTTTGTCCATGGCCAGTGCCGAGGCCAGAATGCCGCTGCCGGTGTACGGAATGCCCAGGCATTCGAGCAAGCCCTGCATGCTGCCGTCTTCACCGCCACGACCATGGAGGATGATGAAAGCGCGATCGATTTTTTCGTTCAGCAGACGCTGCAGCAGGTCATCGCCCACATCAAGACCAAAGGCGTCCACGCCGGCGCTTTGCAATGCTTCGAGCACCGCGTTACCCGATTTCAGGGAGACCTCACGCTCGGCACTCTTGCCGCCGAACAGCACGGCGACACGGCCGAAGTCTTTCGGCGCGACAGTGGAGACGAGGTTGGCGTAAGCAGCAGTCATTTCAACTTCCCCACGCTTGGCGCGGCAACCGCGCCAGCGAACAACGGACTGTTCAATAGTTTCGGTGCGAGACCGCCGATATCACCGGCGCCCTGGCACAGCAGAATGTCGCCGGCACGCAGCAGCGGCTTGACGATCGGTGCGAGGTCGACACCACGCTCGATATAGATCGGATCGAGCTGACCGCGCTGGCGAATGCTGTTGCACAGCTTGCGGCTGTCAGCGCCCGGAATCGGCTCTTCGCCGGCCGGGTAGACTTCCATCAGCAGCAAGACGTTGGCGTCGGCCAGCACATTGACGAAATCGTCGTACAGGTCGCGTGTGCGGCTGTAACGGTGCGGCTGGTAAACCATCACCAGACGGCGCTCCGGCCAGCCACCGCGCACGGCTTTGATCACGGCCGCAACTTCGGTCGGGTGGTGACCGTAGTCGTCGACCAGCATTACGTTGCCGCCTTCAACCGGCAGTTCGCCGTACACCTGGAAGCGCCGGCCAACACCCTGGAACCCGGACAGGCCCTGGACGATGGCTTCATCGCTGACGCCTTCGTCGGTGGCGATGCAAATGGTCGCCAGCGCGTTCAGCACGTTGTGGTTGCCCGGCATGTTTACCGACACATCCAGCGGCTCGCGATCAGGGCGCAGCACGGTAAAGAAAGTCTGCATGCCCTGCTGACGCACATTGATCGCGCGCACGTCGGCGTCTTCGCCGAAACCGTAAGTGACCGTCGGACGTTTCACCTGCGGGAGGATCTCACGCACCACCGGATCGTCCAGGCACACCACCGCCAAACCGTAGAACGGCAGGTTGTGCAGGAACTCGACGAAAGTTTTCTTCAGTTTGTTGAAGTCGCCGTCGTAGGTCGCCATGTGGTCGGCGTCGATGTTGGTGACCACGGCCACCAGCGGCTGCAAGTGCAGGAAGCTGGCATCGCTTTCGTCGGCTTCGGCAATCAGGTAACGGCTGGTGCCGAGCTGGGCATTGGTGCCCGCGGCATTCAGACGACCACCGATAACAAATGTCGGGTCCAGGCCACCGGCGGCGAACACCGAAGCGATCAGGCTGGTGGTGGTGGTTTTGCCGTGGGTACCGGCGACGGCGATGCCGTGGCGGTAGCGCATCAGCTCAGCCAGCATCTCGGCACGCGGCACCACCGGAATGCGGCGCTCCAGGGCGGTGGCGACTTCCGGGTTGGAAGTGTTCACCGCGCTGGAGGTGACCAGCACATCGGCGTTCGCGGCGTTCTCGGCACGGTGGCCGATATAGATGTGAGCACCGAAAGATTCCAGACGCTCGGTCACCGGCGATGCTTTCAGGTCGGAACCGGACACTTCATAGCCCAGGTTCAGCAACACTTCGGCGATGCCGCACATGCCCACGCCGCCGATACCGACGAAGTGGATGCGACGGATGCGGCGCATTTCCGGGTGCGGCATGGCTTTCTTGTGTTCAACCATGGGCCACCTCCAGGCAGGTATCGACCACGTTACGGGTGGCATCGGGTTTGGCCAGGCGGCGTGCCGCGGTGGCCATGTCGTTGAGTCGTTGCGGTTGCATCAAGACCTCTGTCAGGCGAGCGGCAAGGTCCGCTGCGCCAGTCGTTCCTTGCGGCATCAGGAAGGCAGCGCCTTCGCGGGCCAAATAATCGGCGTTGCGGGTCTGGTGATCGTCGATCGCGTGGGGCAAAGGCACCAGCATCGAGGGCAGACCGGCAGCCGCCAGTTCACTGATGGTCAGCGCGCCTGCGCGGCACACCACCAGGTCGGCCCAGCCATAGGCTTGGGCCATGTCTTTGATGAAAGGCTGCACTTGCGCCTCGACGCCAGCCGCGCGATAGCGCTCTGCAGTCACTTCATCGTGGTTTTTGCCGGCCTGATGAAACACGTCCGGGCGCAGATCGGGGGCGACTTGCGACAAGGCTTCAGGCAGCAACTTGTTCAACGGCTCTGCGCCCAGGCTTCCGCCCAGGATCAGCAAACGCGCCTTGCGACCGGCCAGAGCAGGTCGCGGTGTTTCGAGGAACAGCTCGGTGCGCACCGGGTTACCGGTGGTCCGGCGGTTGTTCGACAGGGTAAAGGTGTCGGGGAACGCTTCACAGACCCGGGCGGCCAACGGCACCAGCAACCGATTGGCGGTACCGGCCACGGCGTTCTGCTCATGAACGATCACCGGCACGCCGGCCAGCCTGGCTGCAACGCCGCCGGGACCGGTCACAAAACCACCAAAACCGACCACGCAGACTGGCTGCAGTTGACGAATGATCACCCGCGCCTGCCAGATCGACTTGAGCAACATGAACGGTGCCATGAGCAGGGACAATTTGCCCTTGCCGCGCAAACCGCTGGCGTGGATCCGATGCAATTGAAGACCGGCCGCCGGCACCAGATCGTTTTCGATCCCGCGCGGCGTGCCGAGCCAGTGCACGGTATAACCGCGGGCCTGGAATTCGCGAGCGCAGGCCAGTGCCGGGAACACGTGGCCCCCGGTGCCGCCTGCCATGATCAATACGTTAGCGCCCATGGTTCGGCTCCTCGGCGAAGTCGCTCTCATGGAACTCCATCTCTTCACTGCCCAAATGGGTTCGACTCTCCCACTCGATGCGCAGCAACAAGCCAAGACAGGCACAGCAGATCACCAACGAACTGCCGCCATAACTAAGGAATGGCAGGGTCAGGCCTTTGGTTGGCAGCAGGCCGACGTTCACCCCGATGTTGATCAGGAACTGACCGATCCACAGGAACGACAAGCCGTACGCGATATAGGCGGCGAAAAACTGTTTGGCCTTCTCGGCCCAATAACCGATGTACATGCCACGAATACAGACAAAGACGAACAGCGCCAATGTGCACAACGAACCCACGGCACCCAGTTCTTCGGCCAGGACCGAGAACACGAAGTCGGTGTGGGCTTCCGGCAGGTAGAACTGTTTCTGCACGCTGTTGCCCAGGCCAACGCCCAGCCATTCGCCGCGACCGAAAGCGATCAACGCTTGAGACAACTGATAGCCAGCACCGAACTGGTCAGCCCACGGGTCCGCAAAGTTGGTCAGACGCGCCATTCGATACGGCTGCATTTGAATCAACAACACCACCGCGCCGACAGCCAGCACAACCATCAAGGAAAAACGGAACAGCCCGACCCCGCCGAGGAACAGCATCGCCGCCGCAGCTCCCATCATCACGACGGTGGCACCGAAGTCAGGTTCCATCAGCAACAGGCCCGCCATCGGCAGCAGAACGATGAATGGCTTGAAGAAGCCCATCCAGCTTTCGCGCACTTCTTTCTGGCGACGCACCAGATAACCGGCGAGGTAGATCACCACGAATACCTTGGCAATCTCGGAAGGCTGGACGTTGAAGAAACTGAAGCCGATCCAGCGCATCGAACCGTTCACTTCACGCCCGATCCCGGGGATGATCACCATCACCAGCAAACCGAACGCACCAATCAGCATCAACCAGCCCAGGCGTTGCCAGGTAGCGATCGGAATCATCATGCTGACGATGCAGGCAGCAAGGCCCAGCACCACATAGATCAGGTGGCGAATCATGTAATACAGGGCACTGCCCGACTGCACCGCCGCCACTTCGGTGGATGCCGATGCAATCATCACCAGCCCAAGACCCAGCAGCGCCAGGCAACCGGCGAGCATCGGGAAATCGAGGTCGATGCCGCGCCCGGTGATGATCGGCGACGGGTACGGCTTGATGATATTCAGGAGGCTCATGCCAAGCCCTCCACGGAGCGGACAAACTGGTGACCGCGATCTTCGTAGTTCTTGAACATGTCGAAACTGGCGCAGGCCGGCGACAGCAGCACCGCGTCGCCCGGCTCGGCGATGGCGCGGCATTGCGCGACGGCTTCGTCCAGCGAGTTGACGCGAATCTGTGGAACGGCATCGCCGATGGCCTGGGCGATCAACTCGGAGTCCCGGCCCATCAGCACCACGGCACGGCAGTTGGCCGCGACCGGATCACGCAGGTCCTTGAACTCGGCACCCTTGCCATCGCCACCGGCGATCAGCACAAGTTTGCCGTCGATGTCTGCACCCAGACCTTCGATGGCGGCCAGTGCGGCGCCCACGTTGGTGGCTTTGGAATCGTTGTAGTAGCTCACGCCATTGAGGTCGCGAACCCATTGGCAGCGATGCTCAAGACCGGCGAAAGTTCGCAGGCTCGAGAGCATGGCATCGAATGGCAGCCCCACGGCGTGGCCCAGCGCCAAGGCAGCCAGGGCGTTGGACTGGTTATGCGCGCCACGAATCTTCAACTCGCGCACCGGCATCAGGTTCTGGAATTCGAAGGCCAGGTACTTCTCGCCATCTTCTTCCCGAATACCAAAGGCCTTGAAATCGGGTTTGCTCAAACCGAAGGTCCAGCAGGGCTGACCTTCACCCATCAGCGGACGGCTCAGGGCATCCTGACGATTAACCACAAACTGCCTGGCGCCCCGGAAGATCCGGTGCTTGGCCAGGTGATAAGCCGGCAGGCCGCTGTAGCGGTCCATGTGGTCTTCGCTGATGTTGAGCACGGTCGCCACTTCGGCGTTGAGTTGATCGGTGGTTTCCAGTTGGAAACTCGACAACTCCATCACGTACAACTCGACGTCATCGCTGAGCAAATCCAGCGCCGGCGTGCCGAGGTTGCCGCCGACGGCAACACGCTTGCCGGCCGCTGCGGCCATCTCACCCACCAGCGTGGTGACGGTGCTTTTGGCGTTGGAACCGCTGATGGCGACAATCGGTGCCTTGGCGTTACGCGCGAACAGCTCGATGTCGCCGGACAACTTCACGCCACGGGCGGCGGCAGCCTGCAGGGCCGGGGTCGCCAGCGCCAGGCCGGGGCTCACGTAGAGCTCGTCGGCACGGCACAGGAATTCGACGTCCAGCTCGCCACAACGCACTTCCACGTGCGGATAGTCACGCTTGAGCGCGGCCAGTTCCGGTGGATTTTCCCGCGTATCGGCGACAGCAAACGACACGCCCCGGTTCGCCAGGAAGCGAACCAGGGACATGCCGCTCTTGCCGAGGCCGACAACGATGCGGAAGTGGTCAGAAGCGATCAGAGACACTCGTTCTACCTCAGCTTCAGGGTGGCAAGGCCGACCAGTACCAGAATCACGGTGATGATCCAGAAACGGACGATCACGCGCGGCTCGGGCCAGCCCTTGAGTTCAAAGTGGTGGTGTATCGGTGCCATGCGAAACACACGGCGACCGGTCAACTTAAAGGAGGCGACCTGGATGACAACCGACAGGGTCTCCATCACGAACACGCCGCCCATGATGAACAGAACGATTTCCTGGCGGACTATCACCGCGATGGTGCCCAGGGCCGCGCCCAGCGCCAGTGCGCCGACGTCGCCCATGAACACTTGGGCCGGATAGGTGTTGAACCAGAGGAACCCCAGGCCCGCACCGATCAAGGCGCCGCAGAACACAATCAACTCGCCCGCGCCCGGTACGTAAGGAATCAGCAGGTATTCAGCGAATTTCACGTTACCCGACAGGTAGCAGAAGATCCCCAAGCCGCCGCCGACCATCACGGTAGGCATGATCGCCAGACCGTCGAGGCCATCGGTCAGGTTGACCGCGTTGCTCGAGCCGACAATCACGAAATAGGTCAAGACGATGAAACCCGCGCCAAGCGGAATGCTGTAGTCCTTGAGCATCGGCAGGATCAGAGTGGTTTCTACCGGCGTCGCGGCAGTCATATAAAGGAAGATCGCCGCGCCCAGGCCGAACACCGACTGCCAGAAATACTTCCAGCGGCTCGGAAGGCCGCGGGAGTTTTTCTCGATGACTTTGCGGTAATCGTCGACCCAGCCGATGGCACCGAACAGCAGGGTCACCAACAACACGACCCACACGTAACGGTTGGCCAGGTCAGCCCAGAGCAAGGTACTGACGCCAATGGACGAAAGAATCAGTGCGCCACCCATGGTCGGGGTGCCGGATTTGGACAGGTGCGATTGCGGGCCGTCGTTACGAACAGATTGACCGATCTGACGGTTCTGCAAGGTGCGGATCATCCACGGGCCATAGCACAGCGACAAGACCAGCGCGGTCAGCACACCGAGGATCCCGCGCAGGGTCAGGTACTGAAAGACCGCGAAGCCTTTGTAGAACTGTTGCAGATACTCCGCTAGCAGCAGCAGCATTAATGTTTCTCCAGACGGGTCCCGCACAAAGCGGCGACGATGTTTTCCATCGCGGCGCTGCGCGAGCCCTTGATCAAAATGGTGGTGTTTATGTCCTGCTCGGCTTCCAGGGCCTTGATCAGCTCAGCCTGAGTGCTGAAGTGAAAAGCCTGCTCGCCGAAAGCGTTTACCGCGTGGGTCATCATTGGCCCGACCGCGTAAAGCGCGGAAACCTTGCCGCGGGCGTACTCGCCCACATCGCGGTGCCCCTGCTCCGCCCAATCGCCCAACTCGCCGATATCTCCGAGCACCAAAACGGTGCGACCGGAAAAGCCGGCGAGTATATCAACGGCGGCGCACATGGAGGTGGGGTTTGCGTTGTATGTGTCATCGATCACGCGCATACCGTTAGTTGCCAGTTGCGCGACGGTGCGGCCCTTGACCGGTTGCACGGCGCCGAGACCGGTGGCGATGCCGAACAGCGACACGCCCAAGGCATGCGCGGCAGCGGCGGCGGCCATGGCATTGGCGACGTTATGGGTGCCAAGCAGATTCAGCTGAACCCGCTCCACACCTTCAGGGCTGTGCAGGTTGAACGCCGGGCAACCGCGGGCATCGCGATCCAGATCGCTGGCGTAGAAGTCGGCGCTGACATTATTCAGAGCGAAGGTCAGCACTTTGCGACCGGCGGCGCGGGTTTTCCAGATGTCAAAAGCCTTGTCGTCGAGATTCAGCACGGCGACGCCATCGGCATCCAGCCCTTCGAGAATCTCACCCTTGGCTTCAACAATTTTTTCCGGCCCGCCGAACTCACCGACGTGGGCGGTCCCGGCGTTGTTGATGATGGCCACGTGGGGTTTGGTCATGGCGACGGTGTAAGCGATTTCACCGATGCGCGAAGCGCCAAGTTCGATCACTGCAGCGGTGTGCTCCGGCGCCAGTTCGAGCAAAGTCAGCGGAGCACCGAGATCATTATTCAGGTTGCCACGGGTCGCCAACACTGGACCCCGTGTGCGCAGGATGCTCGCCAGCATTTCCTTGACCGTGGTCTTGCCGCTGGAACCGGTGATGGCCACGACCGGCTGAGTGAATGCCGCACGGTTCATCGCGCCCAATTGGCCGAGGGCCTGGCGGGTGTCCTGGACCAGCAGTTGCGGCAGCGCGCTGTCGGCAACTTCGCGCTCAACCAGGGCAGCCGCGGCGCCTTTGGCGGCGACGTCATTGAGATAGTCATGGCCATCGAAACGCGGGCCGGCCAAAGCAATAAACAGTTGGCCGGGCGTGATCGCGCGGCTGTCGATGCTAACGCCGTCGAAGCTGGCATCGCTGGCAATCAGACGGCCATTCAATGCGCTGGTCAGTTCGCTCAGTTTCAAGGCTTTAAGCATGGGCCACCTCCCACGCGGTCAGGGCGTGATCGGCCTCGACCAGATCGGAGAAAGCGTGGCGCTCGCCATTGATTTCCTGATAGTCCTCGTGACCTTTACCGGCCAGGACAATCACGTCATCCGCCGAAGCGCTGGCGATCAATTGGGCAATCGCCTGGCCACGGCCGGCGACGAAGGCAACTTTATCCTCGGCTGTGAAACCGGCGCGGATGTCGTCGAAAATCACGGTCGGGTCTTCGGTGCGCGGATTGTCATCGGTCACCAGTACGCCATCGGCCAGACGCTCGACCACTTCCGCCATCAGCGGACGCTTGCCGCGATCGCGATCACCGCCGCAACCGAACAGGCACAGCAACCGACCTTTGGCGTGAGGACGCAGGGCCATCAAGACTTTTTCCAGCGCGTCCGGTGTGTGGGCGTAATCGACCACCACCAACGGCTGAGTACCGCCGCCCAGGCGCTGCATGCGACCGGCCGGGCCTTCGAGTTTCGGCAGCACTTTGAGGATTTCGTCCAGCGCGTATTCCAGCCCGAGCAAGGCGCCGACCGCGGCCAACACATTGCTCAGGTTGAAACGACCGAGCAAGGTGCTGCGCAAATGGTGCTCGCCTTGTGGCGTGACCAATGTGGCGCGCACGCCTTCGTCGTCGAACTGCGCTTCGCGGCAATACAGGTAGGCGCTGGAATCTTCCAGGCTGTAAGTGATCAGTCGCGACTCGCCTTTATCGGCAGCCAGTTGCCGACCGAAATCGTCATCCAGATTGACCACCCGACACTTCAGATCATTCCAGGCAAACAACTTGGCCTTGGTTTCGCCATAGGCCTGCATGGTGCCGTGATAATCCAGATGATCGCGCGACAGGTTGGTCATCACCGCCACATCGAAAGCCAACGCAGTCACGCGGCCCTGATCCAAACCGTGGGAAGAGACTTCCATGGCCACGGCTTTGGCGCCGGCCTTTTTCAGGTCGGCGAGGGTCGCTTGCACCGCAATCGGGTTCGGCGTGGTGTGCAGACCGCTTTCCAGCGCGCCGTAGAAACCGGAGCCCAGAGTGCCGACGATACCGCAGTGCTGACCAAGCAGGTCGAGCGCCTGGGCGACCAGTTGGGTCACGCTGGTTTTACCGTTGGTGCCAGTCACGCCGATCAGATTCAAATGACGGCTCGGGTCGCCATAAAAGCGCCCGGCGATGTCCGACAGCTGCGCCGCCAGGCCTTTGACCGGAATCAACGGCACCTCGGTGATCGGCAGCACAGTTGCGCCTTCGACTTCATAAGCCACGGCGGCAGCACCGCGTTGCAAGGCGTCGGCGATGTGCGCACGCCCGTCGAACTTGCCACCAGGAACCGCGAGAAACAGATCGCCTGCTCGTACGTTACGGCTGTCCAGCGCCAACTCGCGGATCAACAGATCGCGGCCGGCGTGGGCGAAAATCTTGTTCAGGCTCAGCGACATCAGCCGCGCCCTCCATTAGCTTTCAGCGGAACGACCGGTGCGGCGTTCGCTTGTTGAGTGGCAGGCAGGTTGTCCGGGGTGATGTTCATCAGACGCAAGGTCCCGGACATCACTTTGCTGAACACCGGCGCCGATACCAGACCACCGAAGTAACCAGCCTTGGTCGGTTCATCGATCACCACCACGATTGCATAACGCGGATCGCTCATCGGGCCGAAGCCGGCGAACAGCGAGCGGTAGGAATTCTCGGCGTAGCCCTTGGTGCCGACCGACGTTTTACGCGCGGTACCCGACTTGCCGCCCACGTGATACGCCGGCACCTGCGCACGGAATACACCGCGCGGGGCTTCGATCACTTGTTGCAGCATGATTTGCATGGTTTTCGCGACGGCTTCCGGCAATACCTGTGTGGTTTGCGGTGCCTTGTCGGTTTTGATCAGGGTCAGCGGCGCGAGTCGACCATTGTTGGCCAGGGCCGAGAAGGCATGGACCAACTGGATCGCAGTCACGGAAATACCGTAGCCGTAGGACAGCGTGGCGGTTTCAGCCTTGCGCCATTCGCGGTAGTTCGGCAGGTTGCCGACGCGCTCGCCCGGGAAGCCGAGACCGGTGTCCTGGCCGAGGCCGACTTTCTGCGCCAGGCGGAAAATCGTTTCGCCGCCGATATCGAACGCGACCTTACTCATGCCCACGTTACTGGAATTGATCAGGATACCGGTCAGGTCGAGCACCGGGCCTTCACTCTTGGATACGTCCTTGATGGTGTACTTACCAATCTGCAAGGTGCCTGGATACACCTCGACGGTATCGGTCGGCTTCCAGCGCCCGGTTTCAATCGCGGCGCTCATGGAAATCGCTTTCATGGTCGAACCCGGCTCGAACACGTCGATCATCGCGCGGTTGCGCATCATCGCCGGTTGCAGGTTGCGACGGTTGTTCGGGTTGTAGGTCGGCTGGTTGACCATGGCGAGGATCTCGCCGGTCTTCACGTCCATGATCACCAGGCTGCCGGCCTTGGCGCCATTCTCGATGATCGCGTTGCGCAGTTCACGGTTGGCCAGGTATTGCAGACGCAGGTCAATGGACAACGCCAAGGGCTTGCCGGCCTTGGCGTTTTTGGTGACCTGGACATCTTTGATCAGCCGGCCGCGCCGGTCCTTGATCACTTGTCGTTTGCCGGGGACGCCGGCCAGCCATTCGTCGTAGGCCAGTTCGACGCCTTCGCGCCCGTGGTCATCGATGTCGGTAAAACCAACCATGTGGGCGGTGACTTCACCGGCCGGGTAGAAACGCCGGAATTCTTCGATGCCATAAACGCCCGGCACTTTCAGATCGAGCACAGCCTGGCCCTGCTCGGGGGTCAGCCCGCGCACCAGATAAATGAATTCTTTGTTGGCCTGGGCTTCGAGACGTTCGGCCAGGGCTTTCGGGTCCTGCCCCAGGGCAGCCGCCAGTGCTGGCCACTTCTCTTTGGCCGTTTGCATTTCCTTGGCGTTGGCCCACAGGGTGGTGACCGGCGTACTCACGGCCAAAGGCTCGCCGTTACGGTCGGTGATCAGACCACGGTGAGCCGGAATCGGAATGTGACGAACACTGCGGGCATCGCCCTGACCTTTAAGGAAGGCACGGTCGACCACTTGCAAATCGATGATGCGCCAGGCAATCGCCGCCACCATGATGCCGAGCAACCCGACCACCAGACGGAACCGCCATGGGAAGAGCGCGCCTTCGAGTTTCATCATGGCGCCACCATCTGCACTTCAGCGGCGCCGGGAATGCGCATCTTCAGTTGCTCGGTGGCCAGGACTTCGATACGGCTATGGGCGGTCCAGGTGCTCTGCTCGAGAATCAACCGGCCCCACTCCGCCTGCGCCTTGTCGCGCACGCTCAATTCGCCGTACAGCGAGTTCAATAGTTGACGGTTCCAGTGCGCGCTATAGGACACGCCGATGGCCGACACAAGCACACCGACAAACAACAGCAGCATGAAAAAGCTTCCGCCGGGAAGTGGCTTGGCGAAAAGCTTGCTCACCGCAGCTTCTCCGCGACACGCATGATGGCGCTACGGGAACGTGGGTTGGCTTTGAGTTCGGCCTCGGAGGCGGACTGCGCTTTGCCATGGATTCTGATTTTCGGTTCGAAAGCGACGTGACGGACCGGCAGGTTGCGCGGCAGGTTATCGGCTTCGCCTTTCACCAGTTTGCGCATGAACAGTTTGACGATGCGGTCTTCCAGCGAGTGGAAGCTGATGACGACCAGACGGCCGCCGACTTCCAGGCATTCCAGCGCGGCTTCGAGGCCGGTTTCCAGATCGCCCAGTTCGTTGTTGACGTGAATACGCAGACCCTGGAATGCACGGGTGGCCGGGTTCTTGCCCTTTTCCCATGCCGGGTTGGCGACTTTCAACACTTCAGCCAGATCGCCAGTGCGCTCGAACGGCTTGATGTCGCGACGCTCGGCCACGGCGCGTGCCATGCGACCGGAGAAACGTTCTTCGCCGTATTGCTTGAACACCCGGGCGATTTCTTCCACCGGCGCGGTGTTGACGAACTCGGCGGCGCTGATCCCGCGGGACGGGTCCATGCGCATGTCCAGCGGGCCGTCGTTGAGGAAACTGAAACCGCGCTCCGGGTCGTCGAGCTGCGGCGAAGACACGCCAAGATCGAGCAGAACACCGCTGACCTTGCCGGCCAGACCGCGTTCGGCGACTTCCGAACCGAGCTCGGCAAAGCTGCGCTGCACAACGACAAAGCGGCCGTCTTCGGCCGCTAGCGTTTGCCCGGTGGCAATCGCTTGAGGATCTTTGTCGAATCCGAGCAACCGGCCATCAGGCCCGAGCTGGCTGAGGATCAACCGACTGTGCCCGCCACGTCCGAACGTACCGTCCAGATAGCAGCCATCAGGACGTACGGCGAGAGCCTCGACGGCTTCGTCAAGCAGTACGGTGATGTGGTTAAAGCCGCTATCAATAGTCACAGGATTAAATCACGCAGTTCATCAGGCATGGCGCCCGGTTGTTGAATAGCAGCCAGGTCAGCGGCAGAAACCGCATTCCAGGCATCCTCGTCCCACAATTGGAACTTGTTCAGTTGGCCTACCAACATCGCGCGCTTATCCAACTTGGCATATTCGCGAAGACGTGGCGGAACCAGAAAACGACCACTGCCATCGAGCTCGAGGTCGACGGCATTACCAATCAGTAAACGTTGCAGGCGGCGGTTCTCTTCGCGAAGAGAAGGCAGTGCGCGCAGTTTGGTTTCGATAATTTCCCACTCATCGAGGGGATAAACACACAAACACGGATCAACGGCATCGATGGTGACGATTAATTGACCGGAACTACGCGAAACCAGCTCGTCACGGTACCGGCTCGGCATTGCGAGACGGCCCTTTGCATCGAGACTGATAGCGTTAGCTCCGCGAAACACGTCAGCGTTTCTCCAAATATTAGCGTTTTACGCTCAAAAAACCCACTTCATGCCACTTTCCGCCACTTGCGCACACTATAGGAATGCGCCCACCACACCGTCAAGGCGCGGATTAAAGGAAAAGCCTTACAGAACGGAGATTTAGGCGCGTAAAAGGAGGGTTAACGGGAATCTGACAGATGAATTCACTCAATAACTTGAATCAGCACAGAAGGCTGCGTTCAGAAGTTAAAGTAGTTTGTTAAGAGTAAGATTTTTTCGGTATTACAAAAGCGCTTCTGCTATTGATTCAGCAGGGAGGGAAATTGCCATTACGCACATCCCTGCCAAAGATTCAGCAGAGAGGGAAAAAGGTGGAGAGTCGATCTGTAAGCCGGGTTCTGTCTTGAACAGTCATTCGTCTACGATGGCCATCACTGGACATCTTTAGCAACCTACCCGGTCCCAGCGCGGGCCACGCCTTGGGACCCTATTTGGTCTTGCTCCAAGTGGGGTTTACCTAGCCACGAACTGTTGCCAGACGTGCGGTGCGCTCTTACCGCACCTTTTCACCCTTACCGGCGCCGAAGCGCTTAGGCGGTTATTTTCTGTGGCACTTTCCGTAGGCTCACGCCTCCCAGGCATTACCTGGCACTTCGCCCTATGGAGCCCGGACTTTCCTCCCCCCCCTAATTTTCATAGAGGGCAGCGACTGTCCGATCGACTCTCCGCCGCGAAGGTTAACGGCAGAGCGGCCGAAGAACAAGCGCTAAAAGCCTCTGGCCGGCGCTGCACGTCGGTTTTACTCGCCCTTCTGTTTATCCAGCGCGACCTGATAGAGCACATTCTTGCGTTCGCCGGTAATTTGCGCGGCCAATGCCGCCGCACGCTTGAGCGGCATCTCTTCGAGCAGCAGGTTGAGAATACGCATGGCTTCACTGCTGACAGCGTCTTCGGTCTCGGGGGCCGTCCAGCCTGCCACCAGCACGACGCACTCGCCACGCTGCTGATTGCTGTCCGATTCAACGAACTCACGCAACTCGGCCAGCGGCAAGCCTTTGAGGGTTTCGAAGGTCTTGGTCAATTCGCGCGCCAGCAATGCCGGACGCTCGGCACCGAATACCAGCTCCATGTCTTGCAGGCATTCGAGGATGCGATGCGGTGCCTCATAGAAAATCAGCGTGCGTGGTTCTTCTTTAACGAGCTCCAGACGAGCACGTCGACCGACAGCCTTGGCCGGCAAAAAACCTTCGAAGATGAAACGGTCGGACGGCAGCCCCGCCGCCGACAATGCCGCAATCAAGGCACACGCCCCCGGCACCGGCACCACATTGATTCCCGCGGCACGAGCCTGACGTACCAGGTGATAACCCGGATCGGAAATCAGCGGCGTGCCGGCGTCGGAAATCAACGCCACATCGTCGCCCGCCAGCAGACGCGTGATAAAGCGGTTACCCTCCTCCCGCTCGTTATGTTCGTGACAGGCCGCCAGCGGCGTGGGAATACCGAAATGCTGCATCAATCGCTGGGAATGGCGAGTGTCTTCGGCCGCGATCAAGGCGACCTCGCGCAGGATCTTCAGCGCACGCGCACTGATATCGTCCAGGTTGCCGATGGGCGTCGCCACCACATAAAGCGAGCCAGCAGCGGAATTCAAAGCACCTGGAGCAGTCAAAGCGCACACCTCATGATCGGTAAAAGGCGACATTGTAGCGCGTAGCGGCGCTTGCGATACGCCTCACCCTCCCCGGGTTTTCCAGCCTTTTGTGCAGTACCGTAACATTTGCACGAGCTAAATTGATCGATTCACGCCAGTAACATCGCGCCCCGGCCAGCGCTTGGGTACAATTCCACGCTAATTTGATCGAGTATCAGGAACACTTACATGATCGCTTGCCTGCGGCTGCTCACTGCCCTCTGCCTCGCTGCCTTGCTGGCGGCTTGCGCCAGCTCGCCCTCTTCCAGCCTTGGCGAACTTCCACGGACCCCGGACGCCAGTATCGAGCAACTGCTCGAACAGGCTACTCAAAGCAAAGATCCGGAAAAAGCCGCCCTGTTGCGCTTGAGCGCGGCAGACCTGGCTTATCGTCAAGGCAATGCCGGCCAGTCCGCGCAAATCCTGCAACAGGTGCCAGTGGAACAACTCAAGCCAGGCCAACAAGTCTTCGCCAGTACCTTGGCGGCTGAACTGGCCATGGTCCGCAATCAGCCCAAAGCGGCGCTGACTGCCCTGAGTCATCCGAGCCTGCAACGCCTGGGCGAACTGCCCGTCGAACAGCAGGTTCGCACCGGCACCGTTCATGCCCGCGCCCTTGAGGCCGACGGCCAGACCCTGGCCGCCGCACGGCAGCGCATCTTTATTGCGCCGATGCTTGAAGGTGAAGCAGCCAGCAAAAACCACGAAGCGATCTGGACCCTGATCGCTTCGCTGCCAACCGATCAATTGCAGCCGACCACCGACGATGACCTCGGCGGCTGGATCCGTCTGGCGCTGGCGGTGAAAACGGCCGGCACCCTGGAACAGCAGCAAGCCGCGATCGACAACTGGCGCGAACAGAATCCAAAGCACCCGGCTGCCATCCAGCTGCCGTTGCCCCTGACCAAACTCAAGGAACTGGCCAGCCAGCCCCTGAGCAAGATCGCCCTGCTGCTGCCACAAGACGGCCCGCTGGGTCCGGTTGGCAAAGCCCTGCGCGAAGGCTTCATGGCCGCTCACTACCAGGCGCAACAAGCCGGGCAGAAACCGCCAGCCATCGAGTTCTATGACAGCTCGCGCCTGACCTCCCTCGACGAGTTCTATCGCAAGGCCCAGGCCGATGGCGTGCAACTGGTGGTCGGCCCGCTGGAGAAGCCACTGGTCAAACAGCTCAGCGCGCGCCCGCAACTGCCGATCACTACCCTGGCGCTGAACTACAGCGAAGGCCAACAAGGTCCGGCCCAACTGTTCCAGTTTGGTCTTGCCGCTGAAGACGAAGCCCGCGAAGTGTCCCGCCGTGCACGCGCCGACGGCCTGCATCGCGCCGCGATCATGGTGCCGAAAGGCGAATGGGGCGACCGCGTACTCAGGGCGTTCAGCCAGGATTGGCAAGCCAACGGTGGCAGCATCGTCGCTACCGAGCGCGTCGACCAGCCGGTGCAACTGGCCCAGCAGATTGCCGACATGTTCCAGCTGCGCCAAAGCGAAGGCCGCGCCAAAAGCCTGCAAAGCACCGTTGGTTCGCAGGTTGCCGCACAACCTTCGCGTCGTCAGGACATCGAGTTCATCTTCCTGGCCGCAACACCGCAACAGGCTCAACAGATCAAACCGACCCTGAACTTCCAGTACGCGGGTGACGTGCCGGTTTACGCCACCTCCCACGTATTCAGCGCCAGCGGCGACCAGAACCAGTACAACGACATGAACGGTATTCGCTTCTGCGAAACCCCATGGCTGCTGGATGCCAATGACCCGCTGCGTAAACAAGTCACTGCACAATGGCCGCAAGCCGGCGGCAGCCTGGGCCGTCTGTACGCGATGGGCGTTGACGCCTATCATCTGGCACCGCGCCTGGGCCAACTCAAGGCCTTGCCGGACAGCCGCATCCAGGGTCAATCGGGCAGCCTGGGCATGACTCAGAATCAACGGGTCGAGCGTCAGTTGCCATGGGCCGAGTTCACAAACGGTCAGATTCAACGCCTGCCGGACACCTCGCGCTGATGCCTGACAGGTCACGCCAGCAAAGCGGTAAAGATGCCGAGCGTCATGCGCTCGAGCATCTTCAACAACAAGGTCTGCGCCTGCTGGCGCAGAACTGGTTGTGTAAACGCGGCGAGCTTGATCTGGTCATGCTTGATGGCGATACAGTAGTATTCGTCGAAGTCCGTTATAGAAAAAACACCCAATGGGGTGGCGCGCTCGATAGCATCGATGGGCGTAAACGGCAGAAACTGATTTTTGCCGCGCAGTTTTTTCTTCAGCGCGAGTCGCGTTGGGCCAATTCCCCCTGCCGCTTCGACGTGGTTGCCATCGACAGCAACCTTGATCAGTTGAACTGGTTGCAGAATGCCTTCGACAGCTGATCACTTGCGTCCCGAACCGGACACCTTCACCCAACACTTTTGCTCTTTGCTTTGCGGGCTGCACATTCATGTGCCGAGTAGCCGCGCTAATTAAGGTCACACAGATGGACATGCAATCGCGAATTCGCCAGCTTTTTCAGGCCAGTATCGACACCAAGCAACAGGCGATGGACGTACTTGCACCGCACATCGAGCAAGCCAGCCAGGTCATGGTCAACGCCCTGCTCAACGAGGGCAAAATGCTGTCCTGCGGCAACGGCGGTTCCGCCGGTGACGCACAGCACTTTTCGTCCGAGCTGCTCAACCGCTTTGAACGCGAACGCCCGAGCCTGCCCGCCATCGCGCTGACCACCGACAGCTCGACGATCACCTCGATCGCCAACGATTACAGCTACAACGAAATCTTCTCCAAACAAATTCGCGCCCTGGGCCAGCCGGGTGATGTTTTGCTGGCGATTTCCACCAGCGGCAACTCGGCAAACATAATTCAAGCGATCCAGGCCGCACATGATCGCGAAATGATTGTCGTAGCATTGACCGGTCGTGATGGCGGCGGCATGGCGTCACTGTTATTGCCTGAGGACGTCGAGATTCGCGTACCGGCCAACGTCACCGCACGTATTCAGGAAGTCCACCTGCTGGCGATCCATTGCCTCTGCGATTTGATCGACAGCCAACTGTTCGGGAGTGAAGAATGACCCCTAATCGCCTAGGCCTTCTGGCCTTGACCCTGTGCCTTGGCATCAGCGGCTGCACCTCGGTGGTTAACGCCAGCCGTGAAGCACCGATCGATGATGACCGTGGCACACGCACCTTCGGCAGCAAGATCGACGACTCCCTGATCGAAACCAAGGCAGGTGTAAACATCGCCAAGGCCGATCCGGACCTGGACAACAACTCGCACATCGTCGTCACCAGCTTCAACGGTGTGGTGCTGCTCGCCGGGCAAACCCCTCGCGCCGACCTCAAGGCCAAGGCCGAACAGGTTGCCGCCTCCGTTCAGCGGGTAAAGAAGGTGCACAACGAGCTGCAAGTACTGCAACCGTCCTCGCTGCTGGCGCGTCAGAACGACACCTGGCTGACCACCAAAATCAAGACCCAGATGCTCGCCGACGCCTCCATTCCAGGGTCACGCATCAAGGTTGTGACCGAAAACGGTATCGTCTACTTGCTGGGTCTGCTGACCAAGCAGGAAGCGGCCCAGGCAACCAATCTGGTCCAAGGCGTTTCCGGCGTGCAGAAGATCGTGAAGCTGTTTGAGTACATCGACTGATCGGCTTGTAGGCGTCTGCGCAAAACGGTGGAACCCTCACCCAGGATTGCGCACATGCCGGGCGCACAAAAAAACCCGCTGAATTACTTCAGCGGGTTTTTCATTTCAGCGGCCAGGAAGATCAGAAATCCTCCAACCGCCATACCTCATAAGCCGGCGTCTCATAGGGATGACTCTCTTTCAGAGCCACCACCACCGCCCGAATCAACTCATCGCTGACCACAAGCTCAACCTTCCATTCCTCGACTTGCTCGACCTGCCCCGCCTCACCAATAAACGGCTGACTGCCATCCAGTGGACGAAACTGACCCAACCCGAACACCTGCCACGCGCAGTGATCATAAGCCCCGATCCGCCCGCCACCGGCAGCGAACACAGCACTCTTGACCACCTCGACATGACTGGCCGGAACAAAAAAACCGAGCTTGTACACGGCAATCAGTTCCTCCGTTCTTAGTTAACCCACACGCGAGCATTACGGAACATACGCATCCAAGGTGCGTCTTCGTTCCAGTCTTCCGAACGCCACGAGTTCTGCACGGCGCGGAATACACGCTCCGGGTGCGGCATCATGATGGTCACGCGACCGTCACGGCTGGTCAAACCGGTGATCCCGCGCGGCGAACCGTTCGGGTTGGCCGGGTAGTTCTCGGTGACCTTGCCGTGGTTATCGACGAAACGCAGCGCCACGCAACCCGACAGATCGGCTTCCAGCAACGCTTCTTCGCTGGCGAATTCAGCATGGCCTTCACCGTGCGCGATGGCGATCGGCATGCGCGAACCGGCCATGCCTTGCAGGAAGATCGAGTTCGACTCCTGAATCTGCACCATCGCCACACGAGCTTCGAACTGCTCGGAACGGTTGCGCACGAAGTGCGGCCAGAACTCGCTGCCCGGGATCAGCTCGTGCAGGTTGGACATCATCTGGCAACCGTTGCACACGCCGAGGGTGAAGCTGTCGTTACGTTCGAAGAAGCCCTGGAAGGCATCGCGAGCGCGGCTGTTGAACAGCGCGGACTTGGCCCAGCCTTCGCCGGCACCCAATACGTCGCCGTAGGAGAAACCGCCGCAAGCGACCATGCCCTTGAAGTCGTTCAGGTCGACACGGCCGGCCAGAATGTCGCTCATGTGCACGTCGATCGCGTTGAAACCGGCGCGGTCGAACGCGGCCGCCATTTCCACCTGACCGTTGACGCCCTGCTCACGCAGCACGGCAACCTGTGGGCGAATACCTTTTTTGATGTAAGGCGCGGCGACGTCCTGGTTGACGTCGTAGCTGAGCTTGACGCTCAGGCCCGGATTGTCTTCTTCCAGCAGCACGTCGAATTCTTGTTCGGCGCAGTCGGCGTTATCACGCAGACGCTGGATCTGGTAGCTGGTCTCGGCCCACTGACGTTGCAGCAGACGACGCTGACCTTCGAACACCGTGTCGCCGTTGAAGGTGATGCTGATTTCGCCGTTGTTCATCGGCTGACCGATCACCGACACGCAGTCGCCCAGGCCGGCAGCGCTGAACTGCGCGAGGATGTCCGGGGTAGCGTCCTGGCGAACCTGGATCACGGCGCCCAGTTCTTCGTTGAACAGGATCGCGGCGATGTCGGCGGAAGTTTCTGCCAGACCGTCGAGGTTCAGGCTCAGACCGCAGTGACCGGCAAAGGCCATTTCCACCACGCTGGTCAGCAAACCACCGTCGGAACGGTCGTGATAAGCCAACAGGTGACCGTCGGCGTTGAGGCCCTGGATCACGGCGAAGAAGGCTTTCAGGTCTTCGGCGTCATCGACGTCCGGTGCCTGCTTGCCGAGTTTGCCGTGAACCTGAGCGAGGATCGAAGCGCCCATGCGGTTCTGGCCGCGACCAAGGTCGATCAGGATCAGGTCGGTGGTGCCCTTGTCCATGCGCAGTTGCGGGGTCATGGTCTGACGGATGTCAGTCACTGGCGCGAAACCGGTCACGATCAGCGACATCGGCGAAGTCACAGTCTTGTCGACGCCTTCGTCATTCCAGCGAGTGGCCATGGACATCGAGTCCTTGCCCACCGGAATGGTGATGCCGAGGTCCGGACACAATTCCATGCCGACCGCTTTCACGGTGTCGTACAGACGCGCGTCTTCACCCGGGTGGCCGGCGGCGGACATCCAGTTCGCCGACAGTTTGATGTCGGAGATTTTGGCGATGCGCGACGCCGCGATGTTGGTCAGGGTTTCGCCGATGGCCATGCGGCCCGACGCCGGAGCGTCCAGCAGCGCCAGCGGAGTACGCTCCCCCATGGCCATGGCTTCACCGGTGTAGACATCGAAGCTGGTGGCGGTGACGGCAACGTCAGCCACCGGAACCTGCCACGGGCCGACCATCTGATCACGGGCCACGAGGCCGGTGATGGTGCGGTCGCCGATGGTGATCAGGAAGCTTTTGCTGGCCACGGCCGGGTGATGCAGAACGCGCTCGACGCAGTCGGCGATCTCAAGGGTCGACGGATCGAAATCGTCGCCCAGCTCGTTTTCGCGAACGGCCGAACGGTGCATGCGCGGGGCTTTGCCCAGCAGCACTTCGAGCGGCATGTCCACCGGGCTGTTGCCGAAGTGGCTATCGGTGACAGTAAGCTGCGGTTCGGCAGTGGCTTCGCCGACCACGGCAAACGGGCAACGCTCACGTTCGCAGATCGCCTGGAAGCGTTCGAAGTCCGCCGGACCAACCGCCAGAACGTAGCGTTCCTGGGATTCGTTACTCCAGATTTCGTGCGGGGCCATGCCCGGCTCGTCGTTTGGAATGTTGCGCAGTTCGAAGCGACCGCCACGGTTGCCGTCGTTGACCAGTTCCGGGAAGGCGTTGGACAGACCGCCCGCGCCGACGTCGTGGATGAAGCTGATCGGGTTTTTGTCACCCAACTGCCAGCAACGGTCGATGACTTCCTGGCAGCGACGTTCCATTTCCGGGTTTTCGCGCTGTACGGATGCGAAGTCCAGATCCGCCGAGCTGGTGCCGGTGGCCATGGAAGAGGCAGCACCGCCGCCCAGGCCGATGAGCATTGCCGGGCCGCCAAGAACGATCAGCTTGGAGCCAACGGTGATCTCGCCTTTCTGTACGTGTTCGGCACGGATGTTACCCATGCCGCCAGCCAGCATGATCGGCTTGTGGTAACCGCGAACTTCGTCGCCACGCGGGGTGGTGATCGATTGTTCGAAGGTACGGAAGTAACCGGTCAGGGCCGGACGACCGAATTCGTTGTTGAACGCGGCGCCACCCAGTGGGCCTTCGATCATGATGTCCAGCGCGGTAACGATGCGCTCAGGTTTGCCATACGGCACTTCCCACGGCTGTTCGAAGCCCGGGATCTGCAGGTTGGACACGGTGAAACCGGTCAGGCCAGCCTTTGGCTTGGCGCCGCGACCGGTTGCACCTTCATCGCGAATCTCACCGCCGCTACCGGTGGATGCGCCCGGGAACGGGGCAATCGCGGTCGGGTGGTTGTGCGTTTCGACTTTCATCAGGATGTGCACCGGCTCCTGCACCGCGCCGTACTGGCGGGTTTCAGGGTCCGGGAAGAAACGGCCGGCAACGGAGCCGACGATCACCGAGGCGTTGTCCTTATAAGCCGACAGAACACCTTCGCTATGCATCTGATAGGTGTTCTTGATCATGCCGAACAGGCTTTTTTCCTGGCTCTGACCGTCGATGTCCCAACTGGCGTTGAAGATCTTGTGACGACAGTGCTCGGAGTTCGCCTGGGCAAACATCATCAGTTCGATGTCATGCGGGTTGCGCTTCAAGCCGACGAAGGCTGCGACCAGATAGTCGATCTCGTCTTCGGCCAGGGCCAGGCCCAGCTCGGTGTTGGCTTTTTCCAGCGCGGCGCGGCCGCCACCCAACACGTCGATCGCGGTCAGGGGCTTGGGTTCGGCGTGGCTGAACAGGCCGGCGGCTTGTTCAAGGTTGTCCAATACGATCTGGGTCATGCGGTCATGCAGTGCGCCTGCGATGAGCTGCGCTTCGGCGTCGCTGAACTGGCCGGCGACGTAGAACGCGATGCCGCGCTCCAGGCGCTGGACCTTGGTCAGGCCACAGTTGCGAGCGATGTCGCTGGCTTTACTGGACCACGGCGAGATAGTGCCGAAACGTGGCAACACCAGAAACAGACGACCGGTTGGCTCTTGTACTGGAACGCTTGGGCCGTACTTCAGAAGGCGCGCGAGCACCTGCTGTTCGTCGCCGGTCAGGACGCCGGTAACTTCGGCGAAGTGAGCGAATTCAGCATACAAGCCGCTGACAGCCGGAACGCATCGGCTCAGTTGCTCAAGGAGTTTGCTGTGGCGAAAGGCAGAAAGGGCAGGAGCGCCGCGCAGGATCAACATCTTCGGGACAGCCTCGGGAAGGGGTGTGCTTTGAGGCCGTGCATTCTAGCCTAAACCGCTCGCGACAGCACCCGAAACGGTACGCACGGCTGCACCCGAACGTCGGGCCGAGTATTCGGGCTCTGAACAGCCGCGCGCCGAGGGTTATTTTTTCTGTCACAAAATGCTGTTTGGGCCCATTCCTGCGGGCTCCAAGCGGGTTTCAGACTCTCTAGCAGACAAGCCCTTCGCTGTCGAGATATGGCGCTCGTGGTCCTTTGCGTATACTGCGCAGATGTTTTCCCCAACGGCTTTGCGTCCGCGGTACGCCAAATGGCTGATCGCAACCGGACTCTTCCTGGTGCTCGGTGGCTGTGTTGATAAACCCAACACGCTGGAGCGCGTAAAGGAGGATGGCGTGCTGCGGGTGGTTACCCGTAACAGTCCCGCCACCTACTTTCAGGATCGCAACGGTGAAACCGGCTTCGAATACGAGCTGGTGAAGCGCTTCGCCGACGATCTGGGGGTCGAACTCAAGATCGAAACCGCCGACAACCTCGACGACCTGTTCAATCAGGTAGGCAAGCCCAATGGCCCGGTGCTGGCTGCTGCCGGTCTGGTCAGCAGCCAGCAACGTAAACAGCAGGTGCGGTTTTCCCACTCTTACCTCGAAGTCACCCCACAGATCATCTACCGCAACGGCCAGTCGCGGCCGACAGACGCAGGCGATCTGGTCGGCAAGAAGATCATGGTGCTCAAGGGCAGCACCCACGCCGAGCAATTGGCAGAGCTGAAAAAGAAGTATCCCCGCATTGAATACGAAGAGTCCGACGCGGTTGAAGTCGTCGACTTGCTGCGCATGGTCGACGAAGCCCAGATCGATCTGACCCTGGTCGACTCCAACGAAGTCGCGATGAACCAGGTGTACTTCCCCAATGTGCGGGTCGCTTTCGATCTCGGTGACGCCAGCAATCAGAGCTGGGCCGTGGCCGCCGGCGAAGACAACAGCCTGCTCAACGAGATCAACAGCTACCTCGACAAAGTGAAGAAAAACGGCACCCTGCAACGGCTCAAGGATCGCTATTACGGGCACGTCGACGTGCTGGGTTACATGGGCGCCTACACCTTCGCCCAACATCTGCAACAGCGGTTGCCCAAGTACGAACAGCATTTCAAGACATACGCCAAGAAAGAGAAAGTCGACTGGCGCTTGTTGGCCGCGGTCGGTTATCAGGAATCGCTGTGGCAAGCGGCGGTCACGTCCAAGACAGGTGTGCGCGGATTGATGATGCTGACCCAGAACACGGCGCAAGCCATGGGCGTGTCCAATCGCCTGGACCCCAAACAGAGCATCATGGGCGGAGCGAAGTACCTGGCCTACATGAAAGAGCAACTGGATGAGTCGATCCAGGAGCCGGACCGTACGTGGTTCGCGCTCGCCGCCTACAACGTTGGCAGCGGTCATCTGGATGACGCGCGCAAACTGACGGCCAAGGCAGGGCTGAATCCGGACAAGTGGCTGGACGTGAAGAAAATCCTGCCGCGCCTGTCACAGAAACAGTGGTACAGCAAGACTCGTTACGGCTACGCCCGGGGTGGCGAGCCGGTGCATTTCGTGGCGAACATCCGTCGCTATTACGACATCCTGACGTGGGTCACACAGCCGCAGCTTGAAGGCAATCAGGTCGCCGAGGGCAACCTGCATGTGCCGGGGGTCGACAAGACCAAGCCGAGCCAGGAAACCCCGCAGCTTTAAATCTCCGATGCCTTCAAAGACGCCATCGCGGGCAAGCCACGCTCCCACAAGTCCGCGTCGAGTACATAGTTGTCGTTCAACTCGGACCTGTGGGAGCGTGGCTTGCCCGCGATGGCAGCGCCGCCGATCTAACCTTTCAACGCAGCTGCCAGAATCAGCGCTTTCATCTCCGACACCGCCGACTTGAACCCGACGAACAACGCATGGGCCACCAGCGCATGGCCGATGTTCAGTTCGTTGATGCCTTTGATCGCCGCAACAGCCTCGACGTTGTGATAGTGCAGACCGTGACCGGCGTTGACGATCAGGCCCTGGGCCAGACCAAATGCCACGCCATCGGCCACGCGCTTGAGTTCTTCCGCGACTTCGGTTGGCGTCTCGGCGTCCGCATAACGCCCGGTGTGCAATTCAATGGCCGGTGCACCGACACGACGGGACGCTTCGATCTGCCGCTCGTCTGCGTCGATGAACAGCGACACTTCACAACCGATCTTCGCCAGGCGATCCACCGCCGCCTTGATTCGCGCCTCCTGCCCTGCCACGTCCAGACCGCCTTCGGTGGTCAGCTCCTGACGGGTTTCCGGAACCAGGCAAATGTGCGCCGGGCGGATGCGTTCGGCGAACGCCATCATTTCTTCGGTGACGCCCATTTCGAAATTCATGCGGGTTTGCAGCACGTCCTTGAGCAGCAGCACGTCGCGCTCCTGGATGTGCCGGCGGTCTTCGCGCAGGTGCACGGTGATGCCATCAGCGCCCGCCTCTTCCGCGTCCAGTGCTGCCTTGACCGGATCGGGGTAACGAGTACCTCGGGCCTGACGCAGGGTGGCAACGTGGTCGATGTTCACGCCAAGAAGAATGCGATTGCTGGTGGTCACGGAAGCGCTCCTGAAGATGGGAAAGTTCGGTGCACAGCATACACAAGGAATTTACGGCTTTCGAAACAACTCTCGGGAAACCAGAGGACGACCACCCAGATGAACGGCCAATGCCTGACGCATCAAGCGCTTGGCGGCGGACAGCGCACCGGACGCGGACCAGTCGGCTTCGGCCATGGCCAACAGTTCGGTGCCGTTGAACAGGCCGGGTTGCAGCAGATAGACCCGCTCCAGGCCTGCGTCCACTTGCAAGCGGTAGAGGCCGTCCGGTGCGATGGGATCGCCATGAATGTCGGTGTTCAACGCAAAGCCGTAGCCGAGGTCGTCGAGCAAACGCCATTCGAAAGAACGCAGCAACGGCTCCAGCGGACGGCCTTCGGCCAGGGCGAGCAAGGTCGCGGCGTAGTGATCGAAAACCGCGGGATGAGGGTCTTCGGCGGGCAGCAGGCGGATCAGCAATTCGTTGAGGTAGAGGCCGCTGAACAGCGCCTCGCCATTGAGCCAGGTGGAAACACCGGCGCTTTCCATGCGACCGACGTTTTTCAACTCGCCCCGGCCACGAAACTCGACTTCCAGCGGCACGAACGGCCGCGCCAACGTCCCGGCCTTGCCCCGCGCGCTACGCAACACCGCCCGCAGCCGACCTTGCGGCGTAAGGAAATCCACCAGCGCGCTGGTTTCGCGGTAGGCGCGGGAGTGGAGGACGTAGGCGGGTTGGCCAATGGGTGGGGTTTGCGACATGGAAGTCAGCGTTCTCAATGAGTCAGCACAGATTTACAAACTACCCCAAACCAATGTGGGAGCGAGCTTGCTCGCGATGAGGACCCGACATTCAACATTGATGTTGACTGGCAGACCGCTATCGCGAGCAAGCTCGCTCCCACAGGGTACTTCGGTGTAACAGGAACCGGTGTTACAGGTCGCCGTAACCCAGCGAACGCAGCGCGCGCTCGTCATCGGACCAGCCGCCCTTAACCTTGACCCACAGGTTAAGCATGATCTTGGAGTCGAACAGCAATTCCATATCCTTGCGCGCCTCGGTGCCGATGCGCTTGATGCGCTCGCCCTTGTCGCCAATGATGATTTTCTTTTGACCGTCACGTTCGACGAGGATCAAGGCATGAATGTGCAGGGTTTTGCCCTGCTGCTTGAACTCTTCGATTTCCACGGTGATCTGGTACGGCAGCTCGGCGCCCAATTGGCGCATGATTTTCTCGCGCACCAGTTCGGCGGCGAGAAAGCGGCTGCTGCGGTCAGTGATCTGATCTTCCGGGAAGAAGTGATCGTTTTCCGGCAGGTGCTCGGCGATCACTCGTTCCAGCGCGTCCAGGTTGTGCCCGTGCTGGGCCGAGATCGGCATGATCTGCGCGTTCGGCAGCTGTTCCTGCAACCAGCTCAGGTGCGGCATCAGCTCGGATTTGTCTTCGATACGGTCGGTCTTGTTCAGCGCCACGATCAGCGGGCCGGTCACGTACTGAACGCGTTCGAGGACCATCTGGTCTTCATCGGTCCACTTGGTGCGGTCAACCACGAAGATCACCACGTCGACGTCTTTCAACGCCGCCGAAGCGGTCTTGTTCATGTAACGGTTCAGAGCCTTTTCGCCGCCCTTGTGCATGCCCGGGGTGTCGACGTAGATCGCTTGAACGGCGCCCTCGGTCTTGATGCCGAGCATGTTGTGACGGGTGGTCTGCGGCTTGCGCGAGGTGATCGCCAGCTTCTGACCCAGAATGTGGTTCAGCAGCGTGGACTTGCCCACGTTGGGACGGCCGACGATGGCAACATAGCCACAGCGAGTTGCGGTTGAATCAGTCATGGCCATTCTCCACGCCCAGGGCAATCAGTGCTGCGGCCGCCGCTACCTGTTCGGCAATACGACGGCTCACACCCTGACCTCGGCTTTTTTCATTCAGTAAGATGATTTCACATTCGACGAAGAACGTCCGGCAATGCGGCTCACCCTGGATATCCACCACTTCGTATCGTGGCAGCTCACAACCACGGGACTGCAAAAATTCCTGCAGGCGGGTTTTCGGATCTTTGTTGGTGTCGACCAGCGTCAGGCCTTCGAACTCTCCGGCCAGCCAGGCCAGCACACGCTCGCGCGCCATGTCCATGCCGGCGTCCAGGTAGATCGCACCGATCAGCGCTTCCAGGGCATCGGCCAGAATCGACTCGCGACGGAAACCGCCGCTTTTCAATTCGCCGGAGCCCAGGCGCAGGTATTCACCCAGGTCGAAACCACGGGCCAGTACGGCCAGGGTCTCACCTTTCACCAAGCGTGCGCGCAAGCGCGACAATTGGCCTTCGCGGGCCAGCGGGAAGCGATCGAACAGCGCCTCGCCAGCGACGAAGTTGAGGATGGCATCACCGAGGAACTCCAGGCGTTCGTTGTTGCGCCCGGCAAAGCTGCGGTGAGTCAGGGCCAGGACCATCAGCTCCTGGTCTTTGAAGGTGTAGCCGAGCTGACGCTCTAGACGGCTTAAGGAGACGCTCACGGTTTACCCACGCTGAGTTCGTGGCTGGATTCCACCGCCATCGCCGTGGTGCGGCGCAGGCTTGGGACAATTAACGCTGTGTTCAAAAATAACGTCCTGAATATCGTTGTTTTCATGCTTCTGTCGCCGATTATGCCGGTTCCAGAAATGCATTCGGCGCTGTGTTCAACAGCGCCGTGTGTGATTACTTGATCAGGCCAACCCGCGAGAAATTCGGCAGGTGACTGAGTTTGGGTTCCGGCCAGCTCATCCAGACTGCGAAGGCCTTGCCGACGATATTCTTGTCGGGAACCATGCCCAGCAGATTCTTGGGAATACTCGGATCATCCCAGTAGCGACTGTCGTTCGAGTTGTCGCGGTTGTCGCCCATCATGAAGTAGTGCCCGGCAGGCACGGTCCACGAACGATCCGGCGCTGCGCGGTAGCGGCTCATTTCCTTGCGGATAAGGTGCTCGGCGATGCCGAGTTTTTCCTTGTAGAGCTCGGCGCTGCCCAGCGTGCCCGGCTCGGAGCCGACCAGTTGCTCGGCGATCGACTCACCGTTGACGAACAGACGTTTGTCGGCGGTGTAACGAATCTGGTCACCCGGCAGGCCCACCACACGCTTGATGTAATTGACGTTCGGGTCGCTCGGGTAGCGGAACACCATCACATCGCCGCGCTGCGGATCACCGACTTCGATGACTTTCTTGTCGATCACCGGCAAGCGGATCCCGTAAGAAAATTTATTCACCAGAATGAAGTCGCCGACGTCCAGGGTCGGTTTCATCGAGCCGGAAGGAATCTGGAACGGTTCCACCAGGAACGAACGCAGCACCAGCACGATAAACAACACCGGGAAGAACGACTTGCCGTATTCGACCAGCAGCGGCTCTTTGTTCAGTTTCTCGACCACCACCATGTCAGCCTGGCTGACGCTACCCTGGTAAGAGTTAATGGCAGCCCGGCGCCGTGGCGCCAGGAACAGCAGATCGAGCAATGCCAACAGGCCGCAGACGAACACGGCGATGACCAGCAACAGCGGGAAATTTAGTGACATAGGACCTAACTATCCAACCTGAGCACTGCAAGGAAGGCTTCTTGTGGAATCTCCACGTTACCAACCTGCTTCATGCGTTTTTTACCGGCCTTTTGCTTTTCCAACAGCTTGCGCTTACGGCTAACGTCACCGCCGTAGCATTTGGCCAATACGTTCTTTCTGAGTGCCTTGACGGAAGTCCGCGCAATGATCTGCCCGCCGATGGCGGCCTGGATCGCGACGTCGAACATCTGGCGCGGAATCAGTTCTTTCATCTTCTCGGTCAACTGGCGACCTTTGTAGTGCGCATTGTCGCGATGCACGATCAGCGCCAGGGCGTCGACCTTGTCACCGTTGATCAGCACATCCAGTTTCACCAGATTAGCTGATTGATAACGATCGAAATGGTAATCCAGCGAAGCATAGCCACGGCTGGTGGATTTCAGACGGTCGAAGAAGTCGAGGACCACTTCGTTCATCGGCAAATCGTAGGTCACTTGAACTTGCGTACCGAGGAACAGCATGTCGTGCTGCACGCCACGTTTTTCGATACACAGGGTGATGACGTTACCCAGGTGCTCTTGCGGCACAAGGATATTGGCCCGCACGATCGGCTCGCGCATGTCTTCGATCGATGACAGGTCCGGAAGCTTCGACGGGTTATCGACGTAAATCGTTTCACCGGTTTTCAGCAACAGCTCGAAAATGACCGTCGGTGCCGTGGTGATCAAGTCCAGGTCGTACTCGCGCTCCAGGCGCTCCTGGATGATTTCCATGTGCAGCATGCCGAGGAACCCGCAACGGAAGCCGAAGCCCAAGGCGTCGGAGCTTTCCGGGGTGTACTGCAAGGACGAGTCGTTGAGCGTGAGCTTTTGCAGCGCTTCACGGAAATCTTCGAAGTCGTCGGAGCTGACCGGGAACAGACCGGCATACACCTGCGGCTGAATGCGTTTGAAGCCTGGCAGCACGTCAACGTCGGGCGTGGAGCTCAAGGTCAGGGTGTCGCCGACCGGTGCACCGTGAATGTCCTTGATGCTGGCAATGATGAAGCCCACTTCACCGGCCTTCAGGTCAACGGTAGGAGTGTGTTTCGGGTTGAATACACCGACGCTGTCCACCAAGTGGATCTTGCCGGTGGATTTGACGAGGATCTTGTCGCCCTTCTTCACACGACCGTGACGCACGCGCACCAGGGAAACAACACCCAGGTAGTTGTCGAACCAGGAGTCGATGATCAACGCTTGCAGCGGATCTTCGTAGTTGCCGGTCGGCGCAGGAATGGTGTGAACCAGGCGTTCGAGCACTTCATCGACGCCCAGGCCAGTCTTGGCAGAGCACTCGACCGCATCGGTGGCATCGATGCCGATGATTTTTTCGATTTCTTCTTTGACGCGGTCCGGATCGGCCTGTGGCAGGTCGATCTTGTTCAGGACCGGCATGACTTCCAGGCCCTGCTCGATCGCCGTGTAGCAGTTGGCAACCGACTGCGCTTCAACGCCCTGACCGGCATCGACCACCAGCAACGCACCTTCACAGGCCGCCAGCGACCGGCTGACTTCGTAGGTGAAGTCAACGTGGCCGGGGGTGTCAATGAAGTTCAGCTGGTACTTGATGCCATCGCGGGCAGTGTAATAAAGGGTGACGCTGTGGGCCTTGATGGTGATCCCGCGTTCACGTTCCAGGTCCATGGAGTCCAGCACCTGGGCTTCCATTTCGCGCTCGGCAAGGCCGCCGCACATCTGGATGAAGCGATCGGCCAGCGTCGACTTGCCATGGTCAATGTGGGCGATGATGGAGAAATTGCGGATATGACTCAAATCACTCACGGATCAACACTCAAAAAGGCTGCAGGCATAGCCCGCCGAAAAATAGCCGGGAATTGTACCTGATCCACGGCGCAAGCGTCACGTTCGCAGGTCAGACGGCGCTTACAAAAACGCCCCGGTCTTGCGACTGGGGCGTTTTGAGTGACAAGCCACATCGGGAATAACCCGCGATCAACCAGCCCGGCGCAACAACCAGACCCCGGCCAGGGCACAGACACCGGCCGGTACCAGCACCGCAAACAGCGGCGAAAAACCGAATACCAGGCTCGAAGGCCCGAGCAAATCCTGGACGATGCGGAAGGTGAAGCCCACCAACACACCGGTAAAGACCCGCTGACCGAGGGTCACCGAACGCAGCGGACCGAAGATGAAGGAAATCGCCATCAGCACCAATGCGGCGGTCACCAGCGGCTGCAACACCTTGACCCAAAATGCCAGCCAGTACCGACCGTTGCTCAGGCCCTGATCAGCAAGATAGTGGATGTAACTCCACAGACCGCTGATCGACAGTGATTCAGGCGCCATCACCACAGTGCTCAGCAGTTGCGGGCTCAGGGCTACTTCCCAACGCTCCACCGGAGTCGTCACCACTTCGGTGTTCTTTTCATGGAACAACGTGGTCGTGACATCGCTCAGTTGCCAGTGATCCGTGTCGAATTCCGCGCGCTTGGCGAAGCTCGAAGACAGAATGTGGCGTTGATCGTCGAAGCGATAACGGGTCACGCCATATAACAGACCATTGGGTTGCACGGAGTTGACGTGAATGAACTCGTCACCCTGACGGTGCCACAGACCGTGCTTGGCGCTTTGTGCATCGCCACTGCCCTGGGCCAGCGAGCGGTTGGCCTGAGCGGTGACTTCCGTGGCCGGCGCGACGTATTCACCGATCACCAGTCCCACCGCCATCAAAAGCAACATCGGCTTCATGACAGCCCAGACGATTCGACCGAGCGACACGCCGGCCGCGCGCATGATGGTCAGTTCGCTGTGGCTGGCCAGGCTGCCGAGGCCGATCAGGCAACCGATCAGAGCCGCCATCGGCAACATGTCGTACAGACGGCGCGGCGCAGTCAGCAGCACATAGCTCAGGACATCCGCCAGCGTGTAGGTATCGCTGACGTCGCCCATCTCATCGATGAAGGCAAACAACGTTGCCAGACCCAGAATGATCCCCAGTACCGCCAGGATCGCCATGAACACGCTGCTACCAATGTAGCGATCGAGCTTATCCACGGGCCACCTCCAGCGCACTGCGGCGACTTGCCATCTTCAAGCGCAACGGCTCCCAATACAGCAAGCCCAGACCGATGGCCAGGAAGATCGCATGCACCCACCACAAGCCCAATGCTGCCGGGATCTTGCCCTTTTCGAGGGCGCCGCGAGCGGCAATCAGGATGGTCAGGTAAGCCATATAAAGAAGAATCGCCGGCAGCAGCTTGAGGAAACGGCCCTGACGCGGGTTGACCCGCGACAGCGGCACCGCCATCAGGGTCACGATGAAGACCAGCAACGGCAGAGACAGACGCCATTGCAGTTCGGTGCGGGAACGAATGTCATCATTGCCCAGCAGGGAGCGGGTGGTCATCGCATCGCGGTCGGTGACTTCGTCGCTGACGTCCGGCTTGGGCAGCAATACGCCGTACTCGTCGTATTTGATGGCGCGGTAGTCGGCCTGACCCGGATTACCGTCGTAGCGGTAGCCGTTGTCGAGAATCAGATACCGATTGCCGTCGGGGCGAATTTCCTGGCGGCCCTTCTCGGCCACCAGCACGGAAATCCCGCGATCCTTTTTGTCGGAACTTACATTCTTTTGCGAAATGAACACGCCGCCCAGATTGATGCGGTCATCCGACAATTGCTCGGTGTAGGTCACCCGGGTACCGTCGCGCAAGGCCTGGAAGCGGCCTGGCTCGAGGGTATCGAACTCAGTCAGTGCGTCCTGTTTGTTCAGCAGCAGCTGGAACTGGTTGGCACCTTGTGGCGCCAGGCTCAGGCTCAACCAAGCCACCACTAGCGCAACCAGCGTGGCCGGAAACAGGGTGATGCGAAACAGCCGTTGCTGGCTCATGCCGGTGGCCGACAACACAGTCATTTCGCTGTCGAGGTACAGACGACCGTAGGCCAGCAGGATTCCGAGAAACAGCCCCAAAGGCAGGATCAACTGCAGGAAACCCGGCAGACGGAAGCCCATGATCAGGAACAGCGAGCCCGGATCCAGAGCACCAGCGGCCGCTTGGGCGAGGTATTTGATGAAGCGTCCGCTCATGATGATGACCAGCAGCACGGCGCTGACGGCGCTCAAGGTCAACAGGACTTCGCGGGATAGATAACGGAAGACAATCAAACCAGACACTCCAGGGTTGTCAGGCTAAGCGGCCAAACAAACAAACGTATCGGTCGGTCCGCAGGGCAGAGCCGCCGAAAAAGATGGCGCATTATCCTGTGATTGGGTGCGCCTGTCACTGCGCATGCTCAAGCAGATACCTGAACCACCGAAGTTCGTACGACCGAGGGTTGTCAGGCGCCATTAGCGAGGTTCAAACTGCGGCCTTTGTCGCTGGCACTGCTACCTGCGTCTTTCTACTTATAAGCAAGTCCTCTGCGCGTCGCGCATTTTGACCATTAATTCAGGGACCCGGACATGGAACTGGTTGTAAAGAGTGTTAGCCCGGAAACGTTGAAGACCGCCACCTTGGTGGTCGCCGTCGGTGAAGGCCGCAAACTCGGCATCGTTGCCAAACAACTCGATGAGCTGAGCGGTGGCGCCATCAGCGCGGTACTCAAGCGCGGCGATCTGGCAGGCAAAGTCGGCCAGAGCCTGTTGCTGCACAGCTTGCCTAACCTCAAGGCCGAGCGCGTGTTGCTGGTGGGCGTGGGCAAGGATGACGAACTGGGCGATCGCCCGTTCCGCAAAATCATCGCCGGCATCCTCAACACCCTTAAAGGCCTGGGCGGCAGCGATGCAGTACTGGCCCTGGATGAAGTCGTGGTCAAAGGCCGCGACAGCTATGGCAAGACCCGCCTGCTGGCCGAAACCCTGGTGGATGGCGAGTACACCTTCGACCAGTTCAAGAGCCAGAAAGCCGAGCCGCTCACCCTGAAGAAAATCACCTTGGTGACCATCAAGGCAGCACAGGCTGAAATCGAACGCGCCGTGGCCCACGCCACCGCGATCGCCAACGGCATGGCCTTCACCCGTAACCTGGGCAACCTGCCGCCAAACATCTGCCACCCGACATTCCTGGGCGAGCAAGCCAAGAACCTGGGCAAAGAATTCAAGAGCCTGAAAGTCGAAGTCCTCGATGAAAAGAAGATCAAGGATCTGGGCATGGGCTCGTTTTACGCCGTCGGCCAGGGCAGCGCCCAGCCGCCGCGCCTGATCGTCATGCAATACAACGGCGGCAAGAAATCCGAGAAGCCCTACGCGTTGGTTGGCAAAGGCATTACCTTCGACACCGGCGGCATCAGCCTGAAACCGGGCGCCGGCATGGACGAAATGAAGTACGACATGGGCGGCGCCGCCAGCGTGTTCGGTACCCTGCGTGCCGTGCTTGAGCTGAACCTGCCGATCAATCTGGTGTGCATCCTGGCTTGCGCCGAGAACATGCCGAGCGGCAACGCTTCGCGTCCGGGCGACATTGTCACCACCATGAGTGGCCAGACCGTGGAAATTCTCAACACCGACGCCGAAGGCCGTCTGGTGCTGTGCGATGCCCTGACCTATTCCGAACGCTTCAAGCCGCAAGCCGTGATCGACATCGCCACCCTGACCGGTGCTTGTGTCGTCGCACTGGGTTCTCACATCTCGGGCCTGCTGGGCAACAACGACGAGCTGATCGGCCAACTGTTGAGCGCCGGCCAATCCGCCGACGACCGCGCCTGGCAACTGCCGCTGTTCGATGAGTATCAAGAACAATTGGACAGCCCGTTCGCTGACATCGCCAACATTGGCGGCCCGAAAGCCGGCGCCATCACCGCTGCCTGTTTCCTGTCGCGCTTCACCAAAAACCTGAACTGGGCGCACCTGGACATCGCCGGCACGGCCTGGACCAGCGGCGGCAAGGACAAGGGCGCCACTGGCCGTCCGGTTCCCCTGCTGACCCAATACCTGCTGGACCGCGCCAAGGCCTGAAACCGATGACCTTGAGCAGCATCACTTCCCTGTGATGCTGCTCAAGGCTCAGGAACCGCAATGACCAAAGTCGACTTCTATATCCTGCCCAGCGCCGATCCTTCGGCACGGCTGGATTTCGCCTGCAAACTCACTGAAAAAGCCTGGCGCATGGGTCACCGCATTTACCTGCACTGCAGCGATGACGCCCAGCGTGATGACCTCGATGCGCGTTTGTGGGCCTTCAAGGGCGAAAGCTTCGTGCCTCACGGTCCCGCTGAAAGCGAGCCGGAGGGTTTAATTGTCCTGGGTCTTGGCGATGACTGCGGTCAGCATCAGGATCTGTTGGTCAATCTGGACCTGAAAGTCCCGGTATTTGCCAAACAGTTCGCCCGCGTGGCGGAAGTGGTGGTGGAAGATCCGACGATTCGTTCGGCTGCACGGGAGAGTTTCCGTTTCTACCGTGAACAGGGCTATCCTCTGCAAGATCACCGTTTACAGCGACTCTGAGCATTCCGATGGACACTCCAAAACCGCAGCAAAAGTCCGCGCATCTGCTGGATGACCTCGAGTCGATCCGCCAACTGCTCGGCGATGACAACCTGCAACCGCCCTTGCTGACCGACACGGTCATTGAGGGTGATCAGGAACAGATCCCCATGCTGTTCGACACGGTCGGCAATGCGCCGCAGCCGGCCGAAACGACACCGCCGCCCGCCCCGGCCGCGCAACCGTCGCCCGCCGCCAGCAAAGGCCCCGATGCCCTGCTGCACCTGGACAGCGAACTGCGCGCCGCCGCGCTATTGATCATGCAAGACGTGATCGACGACTTCGCCCCGCACATCGAAACCGAAATCAAACGCCGTCTTGATGCGCGGATGGAACGGTTGCTCAGTCAGTACGAATAAACACCACCATTCTAATGTGGGAGCGGGCTTGCTCGCGAAGAGGCCGTAACATTCAACATTAGTGTTGGATGATAGGCCGCCTTCGCGAGCAAGCCCGCTCCCACATTGTTTTTGTGCAATGCCTGATGGTCAGCTCATCCCGCGATCAACTCGCCCTACGCCCCATGCCCCGCTATACTTGCCGGCTTTTCCTGAATAAATGCCAATAGGGTCCCGCCGCGCATGGATAAGACCTACCAGCCGCACGCCATTGAAACTTCCTGGTACAACACCTGGGAGTCTGAGAATTACTTCGCCCCGCAAGGCGCGGGCGAGTCTTACACCATCATGATCCCGCCGCCGAACGTCACCGGCAGCCTGCACATGGGTCACGGCTTCAACAACGCGATCATGGACGCCCTGATCCGTTTCCGCCGCATGCAGGGTCGCAACACCCTGTGGCAGCCGGGTACCGACCATGCCGGTATCGCCACGCAAATGCTGGTGGAGCGTCAACTCGAAGCCCAGGGCCAGAATCGCCATGATCTGGGCCGCGAAAAATTCCTCGAGAAAGTCTGGGAATGGAAGGATCAGTCCGGCGGCAACATCAGCCGTCAGATCCGCCGCCTCGGCTCGTCCGTGGACTGGAGCCGTGAGCGCTTCACCATGGACGACGGTCTCTCGGAAGCGGTTAAAGAAGCGTTCGTGCGCCTGCACGAAGACGGCCTGATCTACCGCGGCAAGCGTCTGGTCAACTGGGACACCAAGTTGCACACGGCGATTTCCGACCTCGAAGTGGAAAACCACGACGAGAAAGGTTTCCTGTGGAACCTGAAGTACCCGCTGGCTGACGGCGCCAAAACCGCTGAAGGCAAGGATTACCTGATCGTCGCGACCACGCGTCCGGAAACCATGCTCGGCGACGCCGCCGTGGCCGTTAACCCGAACGATGAACGCTACAAAGCCCTGATCGGCAAATTTGTCGAGCTGCCACTGGTTGGCCGCCGCATCCCGATCATCGCCGACGATTACTGCGACCCTGAATTCGGCACCGGTTGCGTGAAAATCACCCCGGCCCACGATTTCAACGACTACGAAGTCGGCAAGCGCCACAACCTGCCGCTGCTGAACATCTTCGACAAGAACGCCAATGTTCTGCCCGCAGCCCAGGTGTTCAACCTGGATGGCACGCTGAACACTGAAGTCGACGGCAAGCTTCCAGCCGAATACGCCGGCCTGGACCGTTTTGAAGCGCGCAAGCAGATCGTGGCAGCATTCGACGCCGCCGGCCTGCTGGTCAGCGTCGACGATCACGCCCTGAAAGTGCCGAAAGGCGACCGCTCCGGCACTATCATCGAGCCGTGGCTGACCGATCAGTGGTACGTCTCCACCAAGCCATTGGCCGAGCCGGCCATCGCTGCGGTTGAAGACGGCCGCATTCAATTCGTGCCCAAGCAATACGAAAACATGTACTTCTCGTGGATGCGCGACATCCAGGATTGGTGCATCAGCCGTCAGCTGTGGTGGGGCCACCGGATTCCGGCCTGGTACGACGAGTCGGGCAAAGTCTACGTGGGTCGTGACGAAGCCGAAGTACGTGCCAAGAACAACCTCGGCCCGGACGTTGCGCTGCAACAGGACAACGACGTTCTGGATACCTGGTTCAGTTCGGGCCTGTGGACTTTCTCCACGCTCGGCTGGCCGGAGCAGACCGAATTCCTGAAGAAATTCCACTCCACCGACGTGCTGGTGACCGGTTTCGACATCATTTTCTTCTGGGTTGCCCGGATGATCATGCTCACCATGCACTTGGTGAAAAACGAAGACGGCACACCGCAGGTTCCGTTCAAGACCGTTTACGTGCACGGTCTGGTTCGTGATGGTCAGGGCCAGAAAATGTCCAAGTCCAAGGGCAACGTCCTGGACCCGCTGGACATCATCGACGGTATCGAACTGGAAGAGCTGGTGCAGAAACGCACCTCCGGCTTGATGCAGCCGAAACTGGCGAAGAAGATCGAGAAGCAGACCCGCGACGAGTTCGCCGACGGCATCGCCAGCTACGGCACCGACGCCCTGCGCTTCACGTTCTGCTCGCTGGCATCGACCGGTCGCGATATCAAGTTCGACATGGGCCGCGTCGAAGGCTACCGCAACTTCTGCAACAAAATCTGGAACGCGGCGCGCTACGTGCTGGACAAGGGCGAAGACTGCGGTCAGAACGGCGAAGCCTACGAGTTGTCCCTGGCGGATCGCTGGATCATCTCGCAGTTGCAACGCACCGAAGCCGAAGTGACTCGTCAGCTCGATCAGTTCCGTTTCGACCTGGCCGCACAAGCCTTGTACGAGTTCATCTGGAATCAGTATTGCGACTGGTACCTGGAACTGTCCAAGCCTGTGCTGTGGGACGAAAATGCACCGGTTGAACGTCAGCGCGGCACTCGCCGCACGCTGGTTCGGGTGCTGGAAGTCGCGTTGCGTCTGGCGCATCCGTTCATGCCGTTCATCACCGAAGAAATCTGGCAGCGCGTCGCGCCGCTGGCCGGTATCGAAGGCAAGACGATCATGTTGCAACCTTGGCCAGTGGCCAACGAAGCACGTATCGATCAGGGCGCCGAAGACGACATCGAATGGCTCAAGGGCCTGATGCTCGGCACGCGCAACATCCGTGGCGAAATGAACATCGGTCCAGGCAAGCCGCTGAACCTGTTCCTGAAAAACGTCAGCGCCGAAGATCAGCGTCGTCTCACCGAGAACGAAGCGCTGCTGAAGAAGCTGGCGCGTCTGGAATCGATCACCGTTCTGAAGGCCGGCGAAGAAGCACCGCTGTCCGCCACCGCTCTGGTTGGCGAGATGGAAGTGCTGGTGCCAATGGCCGGCCTGATCGACAAGGACGCGGAGCTGGCTCGTCTGGACAAGGAAATCCTGCGTCTGCAGGGTGAAGTTCAGCGCGTCGGCGGCAAGCTCTCCAATGCCGGTTTCGTCGACAAGGCCCCGGCCGAAGTCATCGAGAAGGAACGCGCCAAACTGGCTGAAGCCGAACAGGCTTTGGGCAAGCTGGCCGAGCAGCATGCGCGGATTGCCAGTTTGTAATTGGTAAATCGCAATGAAAGAGGGAGGCCCGCAACGGCCTCCCTTTTTTTACCCGCCCTTTTCGCTTTCTGTAGGAGCGAGGCTTGCCCGCGAAGGTCGCGACGCGGTTAAACAGACATACCGCGTTATCGTTCTTCGCGGGCAAGCCTCGCTCCTACGGGATCCCCCGCGCTGCCATTGTCTGTGGGACAATACCCGCCACTTTTAGCCATACCCGAATCGACAACGCCCATGAACGCCCCCCGCACACCAAGACCTGCGCGCAAGAAGCCTGACTCCGCTACCCCGGTCAAAGCCGTGGAACCCCGCGAGAAGGCCAGCCTGCACCCGCGCAATCGCCATCAGGGTCGTTACGACTTCCCGGCGCTGATCAAAACCACGCCGGAACTGGCGAAGTTCGTGATCATCAACCCGTACGGCAAGGAAAGCATCGACTTCGCCAGCCCGGACGCGGTTCGGGTGTTCAACCGGGCGTTACTCAAATCGTTCTACGGCATTGCCCATTGGGACATCCCGGCCGATTACCTGTGCCCACCGGTGCCGGGCCGCGCCGACTATGTGCATTTCCTGGCCGACCTGCTGGCCAGCGTCAACGACGGCGAGATCCCTCGCGGTGCGCCGGTCAAGGTGCTTGATATCGGCATGGGTGCCAACTGTGTCTATCCGTTGATCGGCTACAGCGACTACCGCTGGCACTTCCTCGGTTCGGAAATCGACCCGACGGCCGTGGCTGCCGCCAAAGCCATCGTGCAGTCCAACGGGCTGAACAAAGCCATCCAGCTGCGCCAGCAAAGCAATCCCAAGCACATTCTGCTGGGCCTGCTTGAACCTGGCGAACGCTTCGACCTGACCATGTGCAACCCGCCGTTCCACGCCTCGATGGACGAGGCAACCAAGGGCAGCGAGCGTAAATGGCGCGCACTGGGCCGCGCCGACCCGAAACGCAAACTGCCGGTGCTGAACTTTGGCGGCCAATCGGCCGAATTGTGGTGTGAAGGCGGCGAAGCACGGTTTGTGACGCAACTGATCGCCGAGAGCGCGCATTTTCAACACAAAGTGCTTTGGTTCAGCACCCTGGTCTCGAAAGCCTCAAACCTGCCTGCGATCCAGACGGCACTGAAAAAGGCCGGCGTACTGGAGAGCCAGGTGGTGGAAATGTCTCAGGGGCAGAAGCAAAGCCGCTTCGTCGCCTGGACCTTCCAGACCAAATCCGAACAGCAGGTCTGGCGCGAACGTTGGGCGCGTAAAAGCTGATTAGCTGACCGACGTAGATCAACTGTGGGAGCGGCGGTGCGACGATTCGACTTCTCGCGAAGGCGGTGTGTCAGTCGAATTCAATAGTGACTGACACACCGCCTTCGCGAGCAAGCCCGCTCCCACATTGGTCATAGGGTGTTACGGGTAAATCGCAGACACAAAAAAACCGTGCCCGGATTGCTCCGGAGCACGGTTTTTTTCTACAAATCTTACTTGTTAACAGCGTCGGTCAGGCCTTTGGCCACAACCAGCTTGATAACTTTCTTGGCAGCGATTTCGATGGCAGCGCCAGTCGAAGGGTTGCGGCCGGTACGGGCAGGACGCTCAGTCACTTTCAGCTTGCCGATACCTGGCAGGGTGATTTCGCCGCCGTTTTCCAGCTGATCAGCAACGATTTGGCCCAGTTGGTCCAGAGCGTTACGCGCGGTGGTTTTTGGCGCGTCGATAGCTTCAGCGATGTCGGCGATCAGTTGGTCTTTAGTAAGAGCCATGTAATGTTCCTTCCCTATCAAATTCATATGGATTGCAGAGTGCAGTGTCAGCCATCGAGCCCGATCTTCTGGATCTGGCACCCTCGGCCATAACCACGACGAGTCGGGGTATAGATACCGAAATCAGGGTTTGGTTCGACCTGACAAATGCTGAATGCACGCTTAACGCAGTGACTTCGCGTAAGACCGGGCAAAACTAGCACAGAGACGGGGAAATATCCGCCTCTAGCTACCCATTTGGTCAGCTTTATTGCTCTAAATCGGCAAAAAACTGCATAAGGGCCGGCGGACAGCTGCAAATTGCCCTTGGCGCCACGCCAAAACCAGTGGTTGCGGTACACTGAGCGCTTTTTGGGGGAGCACGCCCTCCTCTCTTCAATCAGCCGAGAAGCCCATGCCGATCCGTCATTGCATCGTCCACCTGATCGACAAAAAACCCGACGGCACACCCGCAGTTCTTCATGCCCGCGATTCCGAACTGGCCGAGTCCAGCGCCATCGAGTACATGCTTGCCGACCTCAACGAGAGCTACAACGCCAAGCAAGGCAAGGCCTGGGGTTTCTTCCATGCCGAGTCCGGGGCGCATCCGTTCAGCGGCTGGCTGAAGGAATACCTCGACGGCGGCAAGGACTTCACAGCCTTCAGCCGGGTGGCGGTGGAACAGCTGCAAAAGCTGATGGAAGAGTCGAACCTCTCTGTGGGCGGCCACGTGCTGTTTGCGCATTACCAACAGGGCATGACCGATTACCTGGCCATCGCCCTGCTGCACCACAGTGAAGGCGTGGCAGTGACCGATCAACTGGACGTGACCCCTTCGCGACATCTGGACCTTGGCCAGTTGCATCTGGCGGCGCGAATCAACGTCTCCGAGTGGCAGAACAACAAACAGTCCAAGCAGTACATCTCGTTCATCAAAGGCAAGAACGGCAAAAAGGTTTCGGAGTACTTCCGCGACTTCATCGGCTGCCAGGAAGGCGTCGACGGCCCCGGCGAAACCCGCACCCTGCTCAAGGCCTTCAGCGACTTCGTCGAAAGCGAAGACCTGCCGGAAGAATCCGCGCGCGAAAAGACCAAGACCCTGGTGGATTACGCCAGCAGCCAGGCAAAAATGGGCGAGCCCATGGGCCTGAAAGAGTTGTCGGAGCTGATCGACGAAGAGCGCCCGAAAGCGTTCTACGATCACATCCGCAACAAGGACTACGGTCTGTCGCCCGAGATCCCTGCGGATAAGCGCACCCTGAACCAGTTTCGCCGCTTCACCGGCCGCGCCGAGGGCTTGTCCATCAGCTTCGAAGCGCACCTGCTGGGCTCGAAGATCGAATACGACGAAGAAGCCGGCACGCTGATCATCAAAGGCCTGCCGACCCAATTGACCGACCAGCTCAAGCGGCGCAACTGATGCTCGGCGGCGTATTGAAGAAATGCTTGCTGATCCTGCTGGTGGTCGTTGTTTACCAGAACTGGGGCAAGATCGAGCGGGTGTTCGACCCCTCGCAGGTGGTGTCCGAGCAGACCCAGGCCAAGGCCAACGTCGTGCTCTATACCACCGAATGGTGCGGCTACTGCAAGCTGACCCGGCGCTTTCTCGACCAGAAGGGTATTCCGTACAAGGAATTCGATATCGAGAAAGATGCCCAGGCTCGCAAAGCCTACGAAGCGCTGGGCGGACGCGGGATTCCGCTGATCGATGTCAACGGGACGTTGATTCGCGGGTATGACCCGGACAAGGTTCTTGCGGCGCTGAAATAACTCTTCAGACCGGCACCGTCCCTTGTGGGAGCTGGCTTGCCTGCGATAGCGGAGTATCAGGCAACATCAATATTGCAGCGCGGACCTCATCGCAGGCAAGCCAGCTCCCACAGGTTAGTGCATGACCAGAAAATGAGTGGTTAGCGCCTACTGCGCTTCGATGCGAAACCCGAACCGCGGAAAGTGCACATGCACAACGCCGGCCCGCTCGTCTTCGCGACGTAGAATCAACTCTTCGCTGCCCGCAAACAACAACTCACCCGCCACCGGATCAACCCCATAATCCGTCGCGGCAATCACCACTTGCTGACCAACCTCGAACCCGTTCGGCTCCTCGAACTGCTCATCCGGCAACGCAGCCGGTGTGGCATTGCGCGCGACCTCAAGCGCTTCTTCAGAAGTCATCTCGCTGAACGCGCCATGACCAAAGCCCATCACCCGGCCAAACCACGCCGACACAGCCGGATAAGCATCCACCAACGGTGACGTCACGTGCGTCGCTTTGAGGAACCACAGCGAGTGGACCAGGGCAAAGTCGGCAATCGACGGCTCGCCGAACAGGAAGTCACCCTGTTCGCGTTGAAGCTGCTGCTCCAGACGCGCCATGATCGTTGGCCACTGATGCCGAGCCTGCTCGGCGGACAACCGTGTAGCGCTGCCACCGCTGAACAAGCCGGCGCGATCGGCCAGGAACCCCTTGATCGCTTCCGGCGACAACTTGCCAAAGCGCACCGCCACCGACGCTGGCTGGAACACCAGGCTGACCGCATGCTGGAACACTACTGAATCGGCCCACGCTGCGAAGGTCGCGGTGATCATTTCCTGGCCTTCCGGGAAGAATGCCGGCAAGGCTTTTTCCTGCTCCAAACGACGAGCCATCAGCGCGGTGTCGCAATAGACATCAGCACCAATCTGCAACACCGGCGTCTTGCGGTAACCGCCGGTTAACGCCGTCAGATCGGGCTTTGGCATCACTGGCGAGATGTTCACCGAGCGCCAGGACAGCCCCTTGAACCCCAGCAGCAAGCGGGCCTTTTCGGCGAAAGGGGACGTCGGGTAGTGATGAAGAATCAACTCGGACATGCTCGGCTCCGCCGCTCGGATAAGGAGCCAGCAGCTTAGCGCGCAATCCGCAAGCGGCCTACCCATCTGCCTGATGGGCGCTTATCAGTCAGATTGATAAGCCAGCAGCCGCGCTCGCCACCAAACATTCCTTGGCGCTTTTCTTGAGTTTTTTGATCAATCGTTCCTGGCGCAATGCTTCGCTTTTGTCGCGACAGACTTCGGTGTAGACCAATGCCACGGCCGGGCTGGACAGGAAGAAGCGCGCGCCTTTGCCACTTTGGTGGGTGGCGAAGCGGCGGACGGGATCGTCGCTGATCCCGCAGTAGAGCGAACCATTGGCCGCGCGAACGAGGTAGACGAACCAGGGTTTGCTGACGGGCAGAGGCGGTTCGGCGGCAATGTCGGAAGATTCGCTCGAGGTGTTCACGTGACGATCAAGGCTTGTAGGAAACAAGCCGCGATCTTATCAGCGACTGGCCTGAAATGCCTTCAGCCCCTTCAAGGCCTGAGCACGAACGGCGTTTCTCACCACCGGCGTCCAGCCCAACAACAGCCCTTTGAAACCCAGCGCCTGACGCGACCAGCGCCACAGGTCAAAGCTGTCGTGATGCTCGCAGATCTTGCCGTCGCGAAACACGAAACGCGCCTGGATGTCGTTGACCACGGTATTGCCGGTCTGGCTGAACAGGTAGGTCGCCACCCAATGGGCACCGCCCGTGCGCTCATCGCTGCGCACGTTATCGAAGGTCAGGGAGAAGTCCTTGGCCCGGGTGGTGAGCATGCGCCACATGTCGCCGGCATCGCGACCGCGCAGCTCGCCGAACGCCGGATCACTGAACACCACGTCGTCGGTGTAGCAGGCACTCATAGCCTCGGCATCAAGCCGCTGGAAGGCTTGGTAGAACCGGTTGATCAAGGCGTTGTGGGCATCACTCATGGGTAGGCTCGCTGGGTTGCAAAGTGGCGTCGAAAGATTGCCTGCACCATAGTCAACAAATGCGCAGAACACTATCGGCATTCGTGGCCCGAATACCGACAGTGCGCAAAACGTCAGACTTTCTCGCTTTGAACCTGGACGTACAACGAACGTCCGGCACCGAGGCCAGCGATGATCGCGCCGAGGCCGATGACGCCGAAAATCCAGCCCAAGGCGCTCCAGCCGCCGGTCCAGTCATGCACCACACCGACCGCGAATGGCCCCATGGACGCTAGGGTGTAACCGAAGCCCTGGGCCATGCTCGACAGGTTGGCCGCGACATGCGCGTCCCGCGAGCGCAGCACGATCAGGGTCAGCGCCAGGCTGAACGTGGCGCCCTGCCCCAACCCCAGCAAGATCGCCCACCCCCACAGGCCGTCGATTGGTGCGTAGAGGCAACCGAACAAACCGCCGAGGGTCATTGCCATGACGATCACGATCGCCAGCCGCTGATCCTTGCCGCGCGTCGCCAGCCAGGGGGCTGCCAGCGAGCTGATCAACTGGACAATCACCGAACCCGACAACACCAGACCGGCCTGGGTTGGTGTCAGACCGCGGCCGATCAGAATCGACGGCAGCCAGCCAAACACGATGTAGGCCAAAGACGATTGCAGGCCCATGTACAAGGTCACCTGCCAGGCCAGCGGATCACGCAACAGCCCTCGGACCCGAGAGGCAACATGATGCGCGCCGTGTTTCTGGCCGACTTGCGGGAGCCAGAAAATCGCCGCGACCAACGCTGGAACCACCCAGAAGCCGAGACCCAAGGCCCAGCTTTTGTCGAAGTGTTCGCTCAACGGCACGGTTGCCCCAGCCGCCATGGCCGCGCCCAGGCACAGTGCCATGGTGTAGACACCGGTCATGGTGCCGGCCTGTTTCGGGAAGTCGCGTTTGACAATACCGGGTAGCAGCACGCCGATCACCCCGATGCTGGCGCCGGCCAGCACGCTGCCGGCGAACAGGCCGACCTCACCAAACGAACTGCGCAAAATGATCCCGCCGGCCAGCATCAGAAGAATCCCCAACACCACGCGCTCGGCACCAAAACGTCGCGCCAGCACCGGCGCCAATGGTGCGAACAGACCGAGGCAAAGTACCGGCAAGGTCGTCAGCAACCCGGCTTGGGCGGCCGATAGCCCCAGCGTCTTCGAGATTTCGCTGAGCATCGGCGCCATGCTCGACAGCGCCGGACGCAGGTTCAGCGCCACCAGAATCAGGCCGAGCAACAGCAACCATGGCCGCTGAAGGACCGGGTGAGTTTGCTGAACCTGTTCGTCATCGGCCTCGGCGTCGATCAACAGCTCTTCGAGTTCCGCCGTACGCTTGAGCTCAGTGCTGCTGTTGCTGGCCTGCTGGGTGGACATGGGGTTCTCGGTTTCAAGGTTCATTGATCAACTGCCTCGACAGGGCTTTGGCCCGTTCCGGGTCGCGTTGCTCGACGGCATCGAGCAGTTCGACATGAAGGTCGAACACCGCTTGGCGTCGAGGTGAGATGTTCAGGGTCTGGCGCAAGTGCGCGCCGACGATGCTGGAGAAATAGCGATACAGCTCGCTGAGTGTGGGGTTGTGCGCCGCATCCACCAGTCGACGGTGAAACACCAGATCGCAGGCGATGTAGGTGTCGAGATCGCCGTGGTAGTGACTGCCGCTGACGCCTAGCGCCTCGCGCAATGCCACCAGGTCTTCATCGGTGCGGCGTAACGCCGCGAGGCCGATGGCTTCGACTTCCAGAATGTGCCGGGTTTCCCGAGCCTGTTCCTGAGTGCAACGGGACAGCGCCTTCATGGTGTCCAGCGGATCAATCACCGCCCTCAGATAACTGCCGTCGCCCTGGCGAATCTCGATCAACCCGGAAAACGCCAACACACGCATCGCTTCACGCACGGTATTGCGACTGATGCCCAGCTCAGTCGCCAGTTCCGGCTCGGTGGGCAAGCGCTGGCCGACCGTCCAGACGCCTTGATTGATGCGCAAGCGCAACTGGTCCAAGGCCTGATCGACCAGGGATCGTTTAATTAATGGAGAAATGTCTGACATGGAGTTCGCCATTTCATCCAATCATAGGATGAATTTTCTGACATGTTAGTCAGCTTCGTGTAGGACGGCAACCGCCTACGGTCAGAGAGGAGGGAATGGAGCGGGATTTTCGATTAGTCAAAATTACCCTTTAAGGGTAATTTCTAGAATAGGTTCAAGGTTTCTTATGGAGAAGCACACACCCCATTACAACCTGGTGGTGATCAAGGAGGATGTCAGGCGGCTCGGGAAAAACGCGTTTACCAAAACGGCACGGAAAAACGGCAGAGACCTGGGCTTTAGCATCAGGGAAATGCAAGAGGTCATTTTCGAATTGCACAGCAAGATGTTGTACAAATCGATGACTACCTATGGCGATCATCGGATTTGGCAAGACGTGTACCACATCACTTCGCACGATCTGGAGATTTACATCAAGGTCACTTATTGCTCAGGCAGTGAACCTCCGGTGATCTCCTTCAAGGAGAAAAACCCATGAATACAAAACAATGCTTCAGCTGCGGCGCGCGAGAGGGAATGAGGCACTTCGAAGGTCGCGGCGAAACCATGAGCGTCAAGGGAATGGAGCGCCGGGTCGATGATTTATCCGGATGGGAGTGCCAGGCATGCGCAGAAGTCATACTCGACCCCGGTTGCTCGGAGCGCTATTCCGATGCGTGCGACGAGCTGGTCATCGCCGGCAGACAAATGATCGGCAACGAAATGAAGCGCATACGCCGCAAACTGCATCTGTCGCAAAAAGAAGCGGTACTCCTGCTGTCTGGCGGCGGGCACAACGCGTTTTCCCGTTACGAGCGCGGCGAATTACTCCCGCCCAAGGCGCTGATGGTGCTGATGCGCTTGCTTGATCGCTATCCGCACTTGCTCGCGGATGCGAGAACCCTGGGTGAAGGGGCGGACTTGAGGGGATTCAAGGATACGGTGCACAAGGAACATGAAACGCTCACCGTGTCCTGAGCAACAGAAGTACAAAAACAAAACCCGGCGCGAGGCCGGGTTTGTTTTTGCGAGTCAGTCTGCCATCAATGCAGAATCTGGCTCAGGAACAGTTTGGTACGCTCATTCTGCGGGTTGTCGAAGAAGTCGTTTGGCGCGGCCTGTTCGACGATTTCACCCTTGTCCATGAAGATCACGCGGTTGGCCACGGTACGGGCGAAGCCCATTTCGTGGGTTACGCAGAGCATGGTCATGCCGTCTTCGGCCAGGCCGATCATGGTGTCCAGAACCTCTTTCACCATCTCTGGGTCGAGTGCCGAAGTCGGTTCGTCGAACAACATGATTTTCGGTTTCATGCACAGGGCACGGGCAATCGCCACACGCTGTTGCTGACCGCCAGACAGTTGCCCCGGGTATTTATGCGCCTGCTCCGGAATGCGTACGCGCTCCAGGTAATGCATGGCGATTTCTTCGGCCTTGCGCTTGGGCATCTTGCGTACCCACATCGGCGCCAGGGTGCAGTTCTGCAGGATGGTCAGGTGCGGGAACAGGTTGAAGTGCTGGAACACCATGCCGACTTCACGACGGATCGCTTCGATCTGCTTGAGGTCGTTGGTCAGCTCCACGCCATCGACCACGATGCGGCCCTGCTGGTGTTCTTCCAGACGATTGAGGCAACGGATAGTGGTGGATTTGCCGGAACCCGACGGACCGCACAAAACGATACGCTCGCCTTGCTTGACGTTCAGGTTGATGTCTTTCAACACGTGGAACTGGCCGTACCACTTGTTCACGCCCTGCATCTGAATAATGCCTTCAGGGCTCACAGGCTGTTTGATCGCTTCACTCATAAACTACGCTCCTAACGCTTGTGGCCAGTGTCCAGCTTACGTTCCAAATGCATGGAGTAGCGGGACATACCAAAACAGAAAATCCAGAACACCAGGGCTGCGAACACATAGCCTTCAGTGGCCATGCCCAGCCATTTCGGGTCGGCGGCGGCTTGCTTGACGCTGTTGAGCAGGTCGAACAGGCCGATGATGATCACCAGGCTCGTGTCCTTGAACAGCGCAATGAAGGTGTTGACGATGCCAGGGATCACCAGCTTCAGGGCTTGCGGCAGAATCACCAGGCCCATGCTGCGCCAGTAACCGAGGCCCATTGCTGCAGCCGCTTCGTACTGACCTTTGGGGATCGCTTGCAGACCGCCACGCACCACTTCAGCGATATAGGCCGACTGGAACAGGATCACGCCGATCAGTGCCCGCAGCAGTTTGTCGAAGTTCATGCCTTCAGGCAGGAACAACGGCAACATCACCGAAGACATGAACAGCACCGTGATCAACGGCACGCCGCGCCAGAATTCGATGAAGGTTACGCAGACCACACGAATCGCCGGCATATTCGAACGCCGGCCCAGGGCCAGAACGATACCCAGCGGCAGTGCGCCGACGATACCGACAGTCGCGATCACCAGGGTCAGCATCAGGCCGCCCCACTGGCTGGTTGGCACTTCGGTCAGACCGAACCAGCCACCGTGCAACAAGGTGTAGGAAATGATCGGATAGAGCACCAGAAAGCTCAGCCCGTAGATCGCCTTGCGCGGGAAGCGCGAGATGAACAACGGTGCCACGCCGATGACCGCCAGCCACACGGTCAGGTCCACGCGCCAGCGCAGGTCTGTCGGGTAGTAGCCATACATGAACTGGCCGAAGCGCTGCTGGATGAACACCCAGCAGGCGCCCTCCTTGGTGCAGTCGGCGCGGGTGGTGCCGACCCAGTTGGCGTCGAGAATCGCCCAGCTCACGATAGGCGGAACTATCAGGTAAATCAGATAGAACGCGAACAGCGTCAGCAGCGTGTTGATCCAGCTGGAGAACATGTGCGCCCGCATCCACGCCACGATACCGATGCTACTGCTCGGTGGTGGCATGTCGGGTTTGAAAGTATGAGTCGTCATGCGCTTTTCCTTACCGCTCGATCAGCGCAATGCGCTTGTTGTACCAGTTCATCAGCAGGGAAATGCTGATACTGATCGCCAGGTACACGCTCATGGTGATGGCAATGACTTCGATCGCCTGCCCGGTCTGGTTCAGCACCGTACCGGCAAACAACGAGACCATTTCCGGATAACCGATACCGGCCGCCAGCGAGGAGTTTTTCGCCAGGTTCAGGTATTGGCTGGTCAGCGGCGGAATGATCACGCGCAGGGCTTGCGGGATGATCACCTTGCGCAGGGTCGGACCGTTACGCAGCCCCAATGAGTGGGCCGCTTCGGTCTGGCCATGGCTGACCGACTTGATGCCCGAACGCACGATTTCGGCGATAAACGCCGCGGTATACACCGTCAGGGCCAAGGTCAGCGCCAGCAGTTCCGGGATCAGCACCCAGCCACCGACGAAGTTGAAGCCCTTGAGCTCCGGCATTTCCCAGTGCAGCGGCGCGCCGAAGATCAATGCGCACAACGCAGGGATCACCAGGAACAGCGCCAGGCCTACCCAGAATTTGTGGAACGGTACGCCGGTCGCTTCGAAACGCTTGTTGGCCCAGCGGCACATCAACACGATCGCGACGATCGCCACGACCACACTCACCACAAACGGCCAGAAACCATCCGCCGCCAACGCTGCGGGCATGTTCAGGCCGCGGCTGCTGACGAAGAAGGTATCGCCGAAGTTATGGCTGTTGCGCGGCCCTGGCATGGTCAGGAACACGGCGAAGTACCAGAACAGGATTTGCAGCAGCGGTGGAATGTTACGGAAGACCTCTACATACACCGTCGCCAGCTTGGCAATGATCCAGTTCTTCGACAGCCGTGCCACACCGACGATGAAACCAAGGATCGTCGCCAGGATCACACCGATAAAGGTGACCAGCAGGGTGTTGAGCAGGCCGATGACGAACACTCGGGCATAACTGTCCGATTCGGTGTAGTCGATCAGGTGCTGAGCGATGCCGAAACCGGCACTGCGCTCAAGAAAGTCGAAACCCGAGGTAATGCCCCGGTGCTGGAGGTTGGTTTGCGTGTTGTCGAACAGAAACCAGCCTAGCGAGACCACCGCCACAATGGTGATGATCTGGAATACCCACGCACGCACTCGTGGATCGCTGAGGCTGAGCCTCTGCTTTGGTGCGCCGATTGAATTTTGCATGAAGTGCCCCGGAAATAATGGAACAGAACATCACCCGGTGGTTGGCCCACCGGGTGATAGAACCATCAGCGCACTGGTGGTGCGTATTGAATGCCGCCAGCGTTCCACAGAGCGTTCAGCCCGCGGTCGATTTCCAGCGCAGTGCTCTTGCCAAGGTTCTTCTCGAACACTTCGCCGTAGTTACCGACTTGCTTGACGATCTGCACGACCCAGTCTTTCTTCACTTTCAGGTCTTTGCCATATTCACCGTCAGTGCCGAGCATACGAGCCACGTCCGGGTTCTTGGTGGCCTTGGCTTCGGCTTCGACGTTCTTCGAAGTGATGCCTGCTTCTTCAGCGTTGAGCATGGCGTAGCCAGTCCAGCGCACGATGGCCAGCCATTCGTCGTCGCCATTACGCACGACCGGGCCCAGCGGTTCCTTGGAAATGGTTTCCGGCAGAACCACGTAGTCCTTCGGCGAAGCCAGCTTGCTGCGCTGGGCGAACAGCTGGGATTTGTCGGAGGTCAGTACGTCGCAACGACCGGATTCAAGCGACTTGGCGCTTTCATCGGAGGTGTCGAAGGTGATCGGGGTGTACTTCAGACCGTTGCCACGGAAGTAGTCGGAAACGTTCAGCTCGGTGGTAGTGCCGGCCTGGATGCAGATGGTTGCGCCATCCAGCTCTTTGGCGCTCTTGACGCCCAGTTTGTTGTTTACCAGGAAGCCGATGCCGTCGTAGTAGGTGATGAAGCCCGGGAACTTGAGGCCCATGCCCGCGTCACGGGAGCTGGTCATGGTGGTGTTGCGCGACAGGATGTCGATTTCACCGGATTGCAACGCGGTGAAGCGCTCTTTGGCGTTCAACTGGCTGAACTTGACCTTGGTCGCATCGCCGAAAACGGCAGCAGCCACAGCGCGGCAGAAGTCAGCGTCGATCCCGACGATCTTGCCAGTGGAATCCGGAACCGAGAAGCCCGGCAGACCGTCGCTTACACCGCACTGTACGAAACCTTTCTTTTGCACAGCATCCAGGGTTGCACCCGCCTGAGCGAACCCGCTGACACCGAGCACTGCGGCTGCAGTCACGATGGCCAGGGTGGATTTCAACATCTTCATTCAAACCTCCAGTTTTGCTCTTGTTGTGTCGGAGCTTGAGCCCTGTCGCACCCTTTTGAGGCGTTGCTGACCCTTGTTGGCTTTTTTTAGGGTCAACCGACATAAGGACCGTCGCCATGAGTCTAGTAGGAGAAAATCCACATTATGGATAACGCCCTTCTCACCAATCGGCCGAACGGGCTGTAGCCCTTTCACGTTCGCGAAGCCCGTAGCGGCCACTGGCGAACATCCATCACCGGATTCTTTGCTATCCCACGACCAGCCGTACACTGATAGTGTTACCGCCAGGCATGAGATTGGTTGCACAGGCTTCCCCATAGCAAACCCCGTACCAGACCGCTCGCTAAAGCGATTAAGCGACAGGTCAATAGCAAAACTTTCAGCCTTGCGACATCTTCTTAACTGATCAACCAGACGCGCACTCAGAGCTCGCACTCAATTGAGACGCACGCACACATATGGAGCACCCATGACCGAGCCCTTGATTCTGCAACCCGTCAAGCCCGCAGACGCCTGCGTAATTTGGCTGCACGGGCTGGGCGCCGACCGCTACGATTTCCTGCCGGTAGCTGAAGCGCTGCAGGAAACCCTGTTGACCACTCGCTTCGTTCTGCCCCAGGCACCGACTCGCGCCGTCACTATCAATGGCGGCTACGAAATGCCGAGCTGGTACGACATATTGGCCATGAGCCCGGCGCGCGCGATCAGCCGCGAGCAGCTGGAAGTGTCCGCGCAGCGGGTCTTTGATTTGATCGAAGAGCAGAAGGCCAGCGGAATAGACGCCTCGCGCATCTTTCTCGCCGGGTTTTCCCAAGGCGGCGCGGTGGTGTTGCACACGGCCTTTGTGAAATGGCAGGGACCGCTGGGTGGCGTACTTGCCCTCTCGACTTATGCACCGACCTTCAGCGCTGAACTGGAGCTTTCCGCCAGCCAGCAGCGCATTCCGGTGCTGTCTTTGCACGGCCAGTACGATGACGTTGTGCAAAACTCCATGGGCCGGACCGCGTACGAGTATTTAAAGCAACATGGTGTCACCGTGACATGGCAGGAATACCCAATGGGCCACGAAGTGTTACCCGAAGAAATTCGTGACATCGGCGTCTGGCTCGCCGAGCGTTTGCGTTAAAAACTACCCATTGATCCATCCCACTACGCCGCGCCCGATTCTTGCATTACACTGGCCGGCGTATATTCCTTAACCAATTGATGAGATGACCGTGCTCAAAGCACTCAAGAAAATGTTCGGTAAAAGCGAGACTGAGCAGCTCGCGCCAGTCTCCAGCGCTCCTTCTCATACTCCCAGCCACCGCACCGACGGTAATCAGCCTGGCCGGACCGCAACCGTAGCGGTACCGAAGCACGAACCGGTGACCACACCGACCGCCCCCTCGGCACCGGCCATTGCCTCTGAGCAGCCGCGCAGCGAAGCCCCGAAACCGGTAAAACCGCGTCGCGAACCCAAGCCAAAAGCGCCGGTTATTCCCTGGAAACTCGAAGACTTCGTCGTCGAACCCCAGGAAGGCAAAACCCGCTTCCACGATTTCAAACTCGCCCCCGAACTGATGCACGCCATTCAGGACCTGGGGTTTCCGTATTGCACGCCGATCCAGGCGCAGGTGCTTGGTTTCACCCTCGCAGGCAAAGACGCCATCGGTCGCGCCCAGACAGGCACTGGCAAAACCGCCGCCTTCCTGATTTCGATCATCACTCAGCTGCTGCAAACCCCGCCGCCCAAAGAGCGCTACATGGGTGAACCGCGGGCACTGATCATCGCCCCGACCCGGGAGCTGGTGGTGCAGATCGCCAAGGACGCAGCCGACCTGACCAAGTACACCGGCCTCAATGTCATGACATTTGTCGGCGGCATGGACTTCGACAAGCAGCTCAAGCACCTCGAAGCCCGTCACTGCGACATCCTCGTGGCCACTCCGGGCCGCTTGCTCGACTTCAACCAGCGCGGCGATGTGCACCTGGACATGGTCGAAGTCATGGTGCTGGACGAAGCCGACCGGATGCTCGACATGGGTTTCATCCCACAAGTGCGTCAGATCATTCGCCAGACTCCGCCGAAGAACGAGCGTCAGACACTACTGTTCTCCGCGACCTTCACCGAAGACGTGATGAACCTCGCCAAGCAATGGACCACCGACCCGTCGATCGTCGAGATCGAAGCGCAGAACGTGGCCAGCGAAAACGTCGAGCAACACATCTACGCGGTGGCCGGTGCCGATAAATACAAACTGCTCTACAACCTGGTCAACGATAACGGCTGGGAACGGGTGATGGTCTTCGCCAACCGCAAGGACGAAGTGCGGCGGATCGAAGAACGCCTGGTACGCGATGGCGTCAACGCGGCGCAACTGTCTGGCGATGTGCCGCAGCACAAGCGCATCAAGACCCTCGAAGGCTTCCGCGAAGGCAAGATCCGCGTGCTGGTGGCCACCGATGTGGCCGGTCGCGGCATTCACATCGACGGCATCAGCCACGTGATCAACTTCACCCTGCCGGAAGTCCCGGACGACTATGTACATCGCATCGGTCGTACTGGCCGTGCCGGCGCGGATGGCGTGTCCATCAGCTTTGCCGGTGAAGACGACTCCTACCAGCTGCCGTCCATCGAGGCGCTGCTGGGTCGCAAGATCAGTTGTGAAACGCCACCCACGCATCTGCTGCGGGCGGTCGAGCGCAAGCGCCCGTAACTCGGGGCTTTCAGAAAGAGGCGCAGCCGGAAACGGACTGCGCTTTTTTTTCGTCCGGCTTTTTTCAACAGGAGCTTGCTCGATACAACTAAAAGTCCATAATGGACAAATTAGTTTACTTTCAGCGCGAGCCAACGATGCCCAGCACGCCTTACGTGATCACCCAATCCCAGGCCCGCGAACTGCTGGCGCAAGTCGATGTGCCGCAGATCTTGCGCAAGTTGTTCCGCGACCTGGCCGCCGGGCAAGCCGTGCAGCCGGCGCAACAGTTAGTGGAATTCCCGCAAGGTGCCGGAGACTTCATCAACTACCTGGGTGTGCTGGCCGAAGATGGGGTATATGGCGTCAAGACATCGCCTTACATCGTGCGCGAGCAAGGTCCACTGGTGACCGCCTGGACGCTGCTGATGTCGATGCAAACCGGCCAGCCGCTGCTGCTCTGCGATGCCGGTGAACTGACTACCGCACGCACCGCCGCAACGACGGCGGTGGCGGTCGATGCCCTCGCGCCTCTGAAGGCCCGGCGCCTGGCGATCATCGGCAGCGGCAAGGTGGCCCAGGCGCATCTGCACTACGTGAAAGACCTGCGAGACTGGCAAAGCATCAACCTCTATTCGCCGAGCCTGAATGGCAAGAACCCCGAAGCGCTGGCACAGCTCAAAAGCCTCGATCCACGGCTGAGCCTCGTCGACAGTTGCGAAGCCGCGATTGAAAACGCCGACGTGATCATGCTCTGCACCTCGTCCGCCGGCCCGGTGATCGACCCGTCGAACTTAAGCAAACCGGCGCTAATCACCTCCATCAGCACCAACGCCCCGCGCGCCCATGAGGTGCCGCCGCAGAGCCTCGATGACATGCAGGTGTTCTGTGACTATCGTCAAACCACTCCGGGTTCGGCCGGTGAAATGCTGATCGCCGGTGAGCAGCATGGCTGGGACAAGCGTTCGATTGTTGGTGATCTGCCCGATTTGCTCAGCGAAAAAATCCAGCGTCCAGACTACGACCGACATGTGTTTTTCCGTTCCATCGGCCTGGGCCTGGAGGACATCGCGCTGGCCAATGCCCTTTACCAACTACAGCGCTGACACCACGCCCTTGTAGGAGCTGTCGAGTGAAACGAGGCTGCGATCTTTTGATCTTCCCTTTAAAAAGCAAAGTCAAAAGATCGCAGCCTCGTTTCACTCGTCAGCTCCTACAGGGGAACTCCACAATTTCGGCATTTGCGCCCCCACAGGAGACGTTCATGAGCCAGGCAGATTTCATCATCATCGGCGGCGGAATTGCCGGCGCTTCCACCGGTTTCTGGCTGTCTCAGCACGGGCGGGTGGTTGTGCTCGAACGCGAATCCCATCCGGCCTATCACTCCACCGGACGCTCGGCGGCGCTGTTCACCGCCGCTTACGGCACACCGCAGGTTCGTGCTCTGACCCAGGCCAGCCGGGATTTCTTCGACACACCGCCAGCCGGTTTCTGCGAACACCCATTGCTGACCCCGCGCGGCGAGATGACCGTCGACTTCACTGGCGATCCGGCCGAGCTGAGTAATCAATACCTGAGCGCCAAAGCCACGGTGCCGCAAATGCAATGGCTCAGCGCTGACGAAGCCTGTGCGCGTCTGCCGATCTTGCGTCGGGAAAAAGTCCATGGCGCGATCTACGACCCGACCGCCAGCGACATCGATACCGACGCCCTGCATCAGGGCTATCTGCGCGGTATCCGGCGCAATAAAAGTGAAGTTCATACGGACAGCGAAGTGCTCAGCCTGACCCGGGATGCCGAAGGACTGTGGCAGGTTCAAACCGCGACTCAGACTTTCAGCGCCCCGATCATCATCAATGCCGCCGGTGCCTGGGCCGACAAGATTGGCGAGCTGGCCGGTGCCCAACCTCTGGGCGTGCAACCCAAGCGCCGGGCAGCCTTTATCTTTGCCGGCCCCGAGGGCCTGGATATCCATGACTGGCCAATGCTGGTCAGCCTCGATGAATCCTTCTATATGAAGCCCGACGCCGGCATGTTCCTCGGCTCACCCGCCAATGCCGACCCGGTAGAACCGCACGACGTGCAGCCCGAAGAGCTGGACATCGCCATGGGCATTTACCAGATCGAAGAAGCCACCACCCTGACCATCCGCCGCCCCACCCGCACCTGGGCTGGCCTGCGCAGTTTCGTGCGCGACGGTGATTTGCTGTCCGGCTTCGATCAGCAGGTGCCGGGGCTGTTCTGGGTCGCGGCGCAAGGCGGTTATGGCATCCAGACGTCGCCGGCCATGGGCCAGGCCAGCGCTGCATTGGTCCGCGGTGAAGCCTTGCCCGAGCAGCTCACCCGTTTCGGCCTGGACGCCGGAATGCTCTCCCCCGCCCGCCTGAGCTGATTCTGATCCTGCCCCTCAGGTGACGTGTCCACACGATTGCGGCAAACTTCCAGCGTCCCTTTTTAAACGGGGCGCTGACGCTGCCTGGAGTTCCACTGAATGAACGCACCTGAAAAAGACTCGGCCCTGGACGCGACATCCATGGACAACTTTCGCGCGATTGCCGATGCGATCGCCACGTTGTTCTTCCCCCACGCCGAGGTGGTGCTGCACGACCTGCGCACGCAAAAGGTCGATTACATCGCCAACAACCTGTCCAAACGGGAAATCGGCGACGACTCCTCGCTGGAAGACATGCTCAGTGAAGAGGTCAGCGAACGAAACATCGGGCCGTACGAAAAGCTCAACTGGGACGGCCAGAAGATTCGCAGCCTCAGCAGCGTGCTGCGCGACAGCGAAGGGCGTCCGCTGGCGGTGCTGTGCATCAACCTGAATATCTCGCTGTTCGAAAACGCGAAAGCGGCGCTGGATCTGTTCCTGTCGCCGACCAAGCTGATCCCGCAACCGGACTCACTGTTTCGCGATGACTGGCAGGAACGGATCAACACCTTTCTGCACGCCTGGCTGCGCGAGCGTCAGTTGAGCCTGAATGTGCTGACCCGCGATCACAAACGCGAGCTGGTGCTGGCGCTGCACGCCGAAGGCGCCTTCAAAGGCAAAAGCGCCTCCAACTATGTGGCCAATGTGCTGAACATGGGGCGGGCGACGGTGTACAAGCATTTGAAGGAATTGAAGGGTTGAGCTTTGAGATCTGCGTCAATTGAAAGGACCCCTTCGCGGGCAAGCCTCGCTCCTACAGTCCAACGTTGTCACAAATCGGGTGAACGACGCGAAACCTGTAGGAGCGAGGCTTGCCCGCGATAGCGATTTGTCAGTCGCCGTAGATATCCGACTTGAAATACTTCTGCGAAATCTTCTGATACTCGCCATTGGCGCGAATCTCATCGATCGCCTTGTTCAGATCGGCCACCAACTGCGTATTGCCCTTGCGCACGGCAATCCCGGCGCCCTCGCCCACGTATTTCGGATCCTTGAGCTCCGGCCCGACAAACGCGTAGCCTTTGCCACGCGGCATCGACAGGAAGTCATTCAAGGGAATGGTGTCGGCAAAAATCGCATCGAGACGACCGGCTGCCAGATCCATATAGATTTCTTCGTTGTTGGCGTAGCGTTTGACGTTGACGCCCATCGGTTCGAAAACCTCGGCTGCAAAACGGTCGGTGGTGGTTGCGCGCTGCACGCCGACATTCTTGCCCTTGAGGCTGGCGTACTGGTCATCCACTATGGCGCCATCCTTCATCACCAGACGCGATGAGGTGAAGTAATACTTGTGAGTGAAATCCACCGATTTCTTACGGTCTTCGTTAATGGTCATGGACGACAGCGCCATGTCGATTTTCTTCACTTTCAGGGAAGGAATCAGACCGTCGAACTCGCCTTCGACCCACTCACATTTGACCTTCATCTGCGCGCACAGGGCATTGCCGATCTCGTAGTCGAAACCGACTATCTTGCCTTCCTGGGTTTTGGACGCGAACGGCGGATAAGCCGCTTCGATGCCGATGCGCAGGTTTTTCTCGGCGGCGAACACGCTACTGCACGCCAACAGGCTCAGGGCCAGACCGGTGATGAGGGGGAATTTCTTCATATTCGTTCTCTCGCGGGTTGTTGTTGGTTTGGCAAGACAGAAGAAGAACTGAAACGGGGGCAAACACATTTTTGTACTTGGAATTCCATACTGGACTTTTATGTATTTTCCGTCAATCGGGCAGACAGGTTAATGCCTGGCCTCTGGTCGGGCGCTAGCCAAATGTGAAAAAGGCCGGGTCGGTGCTCCGCGAACAAGCGAAACACCGACCCGGCCCTCAGGAACCGCCCAGACAGTTATTCCAGCGCGGCAGCCGGCCCGAAGAACTCGTAACGGCTCTGCTCCTCTGGCACACCCAAAGCCTTGAGGTGCCGCTTGATCGTTGCCATGAAGCCTTTAGGCCCCAGGAAGTACGCATCCACATCACGCTGTTCCGGCAACCACTCGCCGAGTTGCGCCTGGCTCAACAGGCCAACCTTGTCCGCCGCCGGACTGATGCCATCATCTTCGGCGTAGCAATAAAAACGCTTGAGCTGCGGATGACGCTCGGCCAGCCCATCGATCCAGTCACGGAACGCATGCACGCTACCGTTGCGCGCGCAGTGAATAAAGTGCACCGGCCGCTCGGTTGCCAGCGCCGCTTCGAGCATCGCCAGCGTCGGAGTGATGCCGACGCCGCCACTGATCAGCACCAGCGGTTTGTTGCTGGTGGTCAGGGTGAAGTCGCCCGCTGGTGGGAATAGCAGGATGCTCGCGCCGATGTGCAGTTGATCGTGCAAATGGTTGGAAGCGCGGCCGCCGGTTTCACGCTTGACGCTGATGCGGTACTGGCCCTTGTTGGCCAGCGCCGACAGCGAATAGTTACGTCGAATTTCTTCGCCATCGAGGATCAGTTTCATGCCGATGTACTGGCCAGGCTCTGCCGCGAGAATCGGGCCCTTGTCTGCCGGCTCGAAGTAGAACGAGGTGATTTCCGCGCTTTCTTCCACCTTGGCCGCCACGATGAACTCCCGCGCACCCCGCCAGCCGCCCGGTGCCTGCGCTTTCTGGTCGTAGATGCTGGCTTCGGCGCCAATCAGGATCTCGGCCAATTGACCGTAGGCAGCGCCCCAGGCACTCATCACTTCAGGCGTGGCAATCTCTTCGCCCAGCACTTCGGAAATTGCTCGCAACAGGCAGCTACCCACGATCGGGTAATGTTCCGGAAGGATTTGCAGGGCCACGTGCTTGTTGATGATCTTGACCACCAGGTCGCCCAACTGATCGAGCTGGTCGATGTGCCGCGCATACATCAATACACCGTTGGCCAGGGCGCGAGGCTGATCGCCGCTGGCTTGGTGGGCCTGGTTGAACAGCGGGCGGACTTCCGGATATTCGGAGAGCATCATGCGGTAGAAGTGAGCGATCAACGCTTCGCCGCCGCTTTCCAGCAACGGCACGGTGGACTTGACGATGGCACGGTCTTGAACGCTAAGCATAAGAGCAACTCCTGGGCTTTATATGAATAACCTTTACGTATCAGTTTCCATGCCAACAATTAAAACCTTATAAATCAGTAAGTTAATAACATAGTAGTCATATAGACACCCAAGGCTTTATAGTCATACCGACTACACGGAGTCATTATGACTGCAAAATTACTGCTCACGACCCTGCTGCCCCTGGTCTCCGACCTGTCCCGCGAATTGCCCGAAGGCGAGCGCTACCGACGCCTGCTCGAAGCCATGCGCGCCCTGCTCCCCTGCGACGCCGCGGCCCTGCTGCGACTCGATGGCGAATGGCTGGTGCCGCTGGCGGTGGATGGATTGAGCACCGACACCCTCGGCCGACGTTTCAAGGTCAGCGAACACCCGCGCTTCGAAGCGCTGCTCAGCAGTCACGGCCCGACTCGCTTTGCCGCCGACAGCGATTTGCCCGATCCTTATGACGGCCTGGTCGATGGTCTTCACGATCACCTGGAAGTTCACGACTGCATGGGCTGCCCGTTGTTTATTGACGAGCGTCCGTGGGGTTTGCTGACCCTGGACGCGCTTGACCCTGAACGTTTCGAACCGATCGAACTGGACGCCCTGCAAGCCTTCGCCAGCCTCGCCGCCGCCACGGTCAACGCCGCCGAGCGCATCGAACGGTTGGCCAATCGCGCCGAAGACGAACATCAGCGCGCCGAGGTTTACCGTCAGGCCAGTGGTCAACAGAACCGCGAAATGATCGGCCAGAGCAAGGCTCACAAACGGCTGGTGGAAGAGATCAGCCTGGTGGGCGGCAGCGACCTGACGGTGCTGATCACCGGCGAAACCGGAGTCGGCAAAGAGCTGGTGGCCCAGGCCATCCACGCGGCGTCCCCACGGGCCGACAAACCAATCATCAGCCTCAATTGCGCCGCCCTGCCGGACACATTGGTGGAGAGCGAATTGTTCGGCCATGTGCGCGGTGCTTTCACCGGGGCGACGAATGATCGACGCGGCAAGTTCGAACTGGCCAATGGCGGCACATTGTTTCTCGATGAAGTCGGCGAACTGTCACTGACGGTGCAAGCCAAATTATTGAGGGTGCTGCAGAGCGGGCAATTGCAGCGCCTGGGCTCGGACAAGGAGCATCAGGTCGACGTGCGATTGATCGCAGCAACCAACCGCGACCTGGCCGAAGAAGTGCGCAGCGGTCGCTACCGCGCCGACTTTTATCATCGCCTGAGCGTTTACCCGCTGCTGGTGCCGGCATTGCGCGATCGCGCTCGGGATGTGCTGTTGCTCAGCGGCTACTTCCTGGAGCAAAACCGCTCACGCATGGGCCTCAACAGTCTGCGCCTGACCAGCGATGCGCAAGCGGCATTATTGGCGTATGACTGGCCGGGGAACGTGCGGGAGCTGGAGCATTTGATTGGTCGCAGTGCGTTGAAGGCGTTGGGTAACTGCAAACAACGGCCGAAGATTCTCAGTTTGAGCGCGGCGGATCTGGACTTGCCCAATGGCAGCATTGAACCTGCGCCAAAACCGGTGGATGCTGCACCGGCGGCTGCATTAATTGCAGGGGATTTGCGTGAGGCCACCGAGCATTATCAGCGCCAATTGATCAGCGCTTGCCTGGAACGTCACCACAATAACTGGGCCAGCGCGGCACGGGAGCTGGGTCTGGATCGGGCGAACCTTGGACGGATGGCCAAGCGATTGGGTATGAAGTAAGCCTGATCTCCTGTAGCAGCTGCCGAAGGCTGCGTTCGAGGACGAAGTCCTCGCCAAACCGGTCACCGCCCTTGTACCTGGAAATGTTTCATGCGCAGGTTTTACGACTGCTTCGCAGCCGAACGCAGCCTTCGGCAGCTGCTACAAAGATCGCGTTGGTCGTTATGCTGGGGATTACTTCTAAAGCCTGCCCCCAACAAGTCGATAACCCGGCATCGATAGCTGTTGGCGATCTTCACAATCGCCCATCACCTTTTTCCACAGAAGGTTTTTATGTCTTCCAACAAAGCCCGCGCAGATTCACTTTCGCTTCTGCTGTTTACCTTGCGCAGCGGCAAGCTGATGGCGATCAACCTGCTGAAAGTCAGCGAAATCATCCCCTGCCCGCCGCTGACCAAGCTGCCGGAGTCGCATCCCCACGTCAAAGGCATCGCCACCCTGCGCGGCGCATCGTTGTCGGTGATCGACCTTAGCCGCGCCATCGGCGAGCGACCGCTGGAAGACCCGAACGGTGGCTGCCTGATCGTCACCGACGTCAGCCGCTCCAAGCAGGGCCTCCACGTTCAGGCGGTGAGCAAAATCGTCCACTGCCTGACCACCGACATTCGTCCACCGCCCTTCGGCTCTGGCGGTGTGCGCTCGTACATCACCGGCGTGACCTCGGTCGATGGCACCCTGGTGCAAGTGCTGGACATCGAAAAGGTCATCCACGGCATCGCTCCGGCACAGATCGAAACGGCCCCGACTGAATTAAGCATGGAAGACGCCGAAGTACTCGGCAACGCGCGGATTCTGGTGGTCGATGACAGCCAGGTCGCCCTGCAACAATCGGTGCACACCCTGCGCAACCTCGGCCTGCAATGCCACACCGCTCGCAGCGCCAAGGAAGCCATCGACTGCCTGCTGGACCTGCAAGGCACCGCCCAGCAGATCAACCTGATCGTCTCCGATATCGAAATGTCGGAAATGGACGGCTATGCCCTCACCCGCACCTTGCGCGAAACGCCGGACTTCTCGCACCTCTATGTGTTGTTGCACACCTCGCTGGACAGCGCGATGAACAGCGAGAAGGCTCGACTGGCCGGGGCCAACGCGGTGCTGACCAAATTCTCCTCGCCGGAACTGACCAAATGCCTGATCGCGGCGGCCAGGGCCGTCACCGAACAAGGTCACTGAGTTGTGGCTGAGGTTTTTTGTTTTCTGATGCGGCGCAACCTCGTGGAGGATGTGCCGCCTTTCACTTGGCCAAATGGCATTGAGTTGACCGAGTACCGTCCCGAACTGGCCGAAGCCGTTCATCACTTGATGGAACTCGGCTATCTGGAAGGTAGCGGTCGCGTACCGGCGCTGGAAGTCTGGCAACAGCGTTTCGAAACCGATCCTGAATACGATCCGTCTTTGTGCTTCATCGCGCTCGACGCCGAAGGCATCGTCGGTGTCGCCCAATGCTGGACCAGTGCCTACATCAAGAGCCTGGTGGTGCATCCGCGCGCTCAAGGCCTCGGACTTGGCCGTGCATTGCTGCTAAATGCTTTCAATGTTTTTCAGCAACGTCGCGAAGGTTTTGTGGATCTGAAGGTGCTGGAAAACAACCTTCGGGCACAGCGTTTGTATGAAAGTGCCGGGATGTATGTGGTCCGCCGGGAACCGGTTCCAACCTGACACCGTCTTCGCGGGCAAGCCTCGCTCCTACAGGGTTCGGTGACCTGTGTAGGAGCGAGGCTTGCCCGCGAAGAGGTCCGCATAACTAATCCAAAACCATCAGGCATACTCCTGACCTCGGCCACTACACGCCAAGGATGCTCAAACCATGAAAACCATCACCCTGACCTTCCTCTGCCTCACCACCCTCGCCACCCAAACCCACGCCTCCAGCCCCGACGCCTGGGCCACCTACGACAAAGCCGTGCTCGCCAGCTGCACCAAAACCAGCGGCCTGAAGAACGTCAAACCCGTCGGCAATGCCGCGCAGTTCGATGACCGGGTCGGTTATACCGCGCTCCTGCTGCAAGGCCAGTACCCGCAAAAACACATGAAAGGCCAGCAAGGCACCGAGCTGTGCCTCTACAACAAGAAGAGCAAAACCGCCTACGTGACCGAGTGGGACTCCATCCGCCCAACAGCAAAATCGCAGTGAATGGCGCATAACTTGCTTCGGCACAGGCCTTTGCGGTGGCTTTTTGTCGCCATTTCATGCCCCCACAGGTGACTGGCCGTTCGATGAATACAACGTTTTCCTGCGTAGGTTGCGGCAAATGCTGCAACGACCACCACGTGCCCCTGACACTGGCCGAAGCCCGGATGTGGGCGGCCGATGGCGGTCAGGTGATCGTGCTGGTGGAGGCCTTCCTCGCCAATGGCCTGGGCCTGCCCATGCAACAACGCGAACACGCCGAACGCCGTTCAATTGTGGTTCGAAGCGGCGCCTGCGACGCGCACGTGGCGATCACCTTTGCCGCCTATAACGTCGGCCCCTGCCGGAATCTTGACGAAGATAACCTCTGCCGCATCTACGAATGCCGACCGCTGGTGTGCCGCATCTACCCAATGGAAATCAATCCGCACATCCCGCTCAACCCGGCAATCAAGGAATGCCCGCCCGAGTCGTGGGAAACAGGGTCTGATTTAATCATCGGGGGTGAGCTGGTGGATCAGGAACTGGCGGGATTGATCCAGCGCTCCCGTCAGGCGGATCGCGATGAGATTCAGACCAAGGAGGCGATTTGCGCGTTATTGGGGATTCGGACGACAGCGCTGAAGGGCGATGGCTTTACTGCTTATCTGCCGGACATGACGGCGTTTGCCATGGTCATTGATCAGGTGGCGCAACAGCCGTTGGCGGGGTCGGGCGGTGAATGGGTCTTTCATGTGTCAGGTGATGATATTGCCGGGCAAGTGTTGGCGGCCGGGGCGCAGGTGGCAACTGAGGTGCCAGTGAACTATGCGTTTATTTCGTTGCGGGCGGGCTGAGCCAAAGGATGTGTTGTATTTAATGGCCTCATCGCGAGCAGGCTCGCTCCCACAGGGATTTCGTCGTACACAATATCTGTGTCTCATGAAGATCAAATGTGGGAGCGAGCCGGCTCCGGGCGGCGTTCCGACGATGACGATAGATCAGGCACCGCAGAGGTAAAAACTCAGCGCTTACCCATCGAACGACGAGTGCCAGGAGGCGCTGCACCCGGAGTCTTGGTGTGACCGTTCTTGGCGCCATTCTTGTACCAAGGCTGATTGGCATTCTTCGCCGCGGCCAATTCACCCGGCTTGAACGGAAACTTGAATGCAGGGATCGCCGCTTTGGTTTCGCTGTCTGCGCTGGAGTCGACGCTGTCTGGCAGGTCTGCCTGGTCGTCGCTCAAGGCGTCGGCAACCGGCGGTTGTGTCGGGGAAGTCATGAAAGCTCCGGGTGATGCTCAAAGAGTCGGGCCCGGTAGGCGAGCCGCGAAAGGCAGCAGTATACCTGTCTCAGGGACAGCAAGCTGCAGTTGGTCAGTCGGGTTTTGGCCCAATAAAAAGGCGATCCATTCGGATCGCCTTTTTATTACTTCACCACCTTCAAACTCGGTCGACCGCTGGGACGCGGCGGCTCGCTGTCGGGTGGCGGAACATCATCATCCGGCTCGATCTCTTCCTCGTCTTCCAGAGGCGATTCCATATCGAACACCATGCCCTGACCGTTTTCCCGGGCGTAAATGCCCAGGATCGATGCGATAGGCACGTACAGGGTATGCGGCACGCCACCGAAGCGCCCCTCGAAACTGACTGCCTCGTTGTCCATGTGCAGATGACGCACGGCCGCAGGGGAAACATTCAGGACAATCTGTCCGTCACTGGCAAACCCCTGAGGCACCTGCACCGATGGATACTCGGAATTAACCAGCATGTGCGGGGTGCAATCGTTGTCCACAATCCACTCGTAGAGCGCGCGGACCAGATAAGGTCGACTGGAGTTCATAGCGGCTCCTTAAGCCTTAGCGCATATCGCGTTCGACACCAGACAGACTCGCCTGGAAAGCCTCACGCGCAAACGAGCGCTCCATATAATCAAGCAGCGGCTTGGCAGGCCGCGGCAGTTCAATACCCAGAATCGGCAATCGCCAGAGTATTGGCAATAGGCAGCAATCCACCAGACTTTGTTCCTCGCTGAGGAAAAACGGCTTGTCGGCAAACAGCGGCGACACGCCTGTCAGGCTTTCGCGCAGCTCTTTACGAGCCACGACACGGGCTGCTTCCTTGGTCCGCGAATCCAGAATCAGATCCACCAGGCCACACCAGTCACGCTGAATGCGATGAATCAGCAGACGACTGTTGGCACGCGCCACAGGATAAACCGGCAGCAATGGCGGGTGCGGGTAGCGCTCATCCAGATATTCCATCACCACGGTCGACTCCCACAACGCCAGGTCACGATCGACCAGGGTGGGCAGGCTTCCGTAAGGGTTCACCTCAATCAGTTTAGGCGGCTGGCGACCAGCTTCCACGTAAATGATCTCGGCGCTGACACCCTTCTCTGCAAGTACGATGCGCACTCGGTGGGAATAGTGGTCGGCGGGGTCGGAGTAACAGGCCAACCGATTGGTCACGCCCATGGCGGTCCTCCTCGCTTGTTGAAATTATCGGAAACGGAAAAACACGCGCGCCCAGAGGGCGCCTCCCGTAACGCCTGGCTCACCAGACTCGTTACACCTTCAGAGACGCCCCTGGGCGCGCGCGATTAACAGCAATGGCTTACAGCTTTATCAATGGACGTCTTTCCAGTATTCACGCTTGAGCAAGTAAGCGAATACGAAGAAGAACGCCAGGTACAGCAACACATAGGTACCGATGCGCTGATGCTGCAGCTTCACCGGGTTGGCCGAGTAGGCCAGGAAAGTCACCAGATTCTTGACCTTCTCGTCGAACTGCTCTTCGTTCAGCGTGCCGGTTTTTGGCAATACAGTCAGTTGATCGCAGGCTTCATGGGTCAAAGCGGTGCCGGTCAGCGGATCGTATTGCTTCTTGCCGTCTTCGACGACTTGAACTTGTTTACAGCCTACCACTTGACGACCCTGCAGGCCGACCAGAACGTTAGGCATGCCGACGTTCGGGAACACCTTGTTGTTCACGCCCCAAGGACGCGACGGGTCTTCATAGAACGAACGCAGGTAGCCGTAAAGCCAGTCGGTGCCACGAACACGAGCCACCAGCGTCAGGTCGGGCGGTGCCGCACCGAACCAGTTTTTGGCGTCCGCCGGCTGCATGCCGATGTTCATGTGATCGCCGATCTTGGCGCCGGTGAACACCAGATTCTCAAGCATCAGCTCATGAGGAATACCCAGGTCATCGGCGACGCGCTCGTAGCGCTGGAACTTGGCGCTGTGGCAGCCCATGCAATAGTTGGCGAATGTACGTGCGCCGTCTTGCATGGCAGCCTTGTCGGAAACGTCGATATCGACTTTTTCCAGCTCCGGGCCACTCGATGTCGATGCGAAAGACAGTCCAGGCATCGCCGCAAGAATCAGTACAGCAAATAGCTTTTTCATCAGCCAGTCACCCTTTCCGGAACCGGTTTGGTCTTCTCGAGCCTGGTGTAGAACGGCATCAGAATGAAGTAGGCGAAGTACAGGAAGGTACATACCTGCGACAGCAACGTACGGCCTGGCGTTGGCGCCAGAACACCCAACACACCCAGGATCACGAACGAGATGCAGAACACCCACAACCAGATCTTGCTCAGCCAGCCTTTGTAGCGCATCGACTTGACCGGGCTACGATCCAGCCATGGCAGGACGAACAGCACAGCGATGGCCGCGCCCATGGCGATTACGCCCAGGAGCTTGTCCGGAACTGCCCGCAGAATCGCGTAGAACGGTGTGAAGTACCAGACCGGAGCGATGTGCTCAGGGGTCTTGAAGGCGTTCGCCACTTCAAAGTTCGGCTTCTCGAGGAAGTAGCCACCCATTTCCGGGAAGAAGAATACGATCGAGCAGAAGATGAACAGGAACACCACCACACCGACGATATCTTTCACGGTGTAGTACGGGTGGAAGGCGATGCCGTCCAGCGGTACGCCGTTTTCGTCTTTGTACTTCTTGATGTCGACGCCATCCGGGTTGTTCGAACCGACTTCGTGCAGCGCCAGAATGTGCACCACCACTAGACCGAGGATCACGATCGGCAGGGCAACCACATGCAAGGCGAAGAAGCGGTTCAGGGTAATACCGGAAATCAGGTAGTCGCCACGAATCCACTGGGTCAGGTCGTTACCGATGACCGGGATTGCACCGAACAGCGAGATGATCACCTGGGCACCCCAGTAGGACATCTGGCCCCACGGCAGCAGATAACCCATGAAGGCCTCAGCCATCAACGCCAGGTAGATCAGCATGCCGAACACCCATACCAGCTCGCGCGGCTTCTGGTACGAACCATAAAGCAGGCCACGGAACATATGCAGGTAAACGACGATGAAGAACATCGAAGCACCGACTGCGTGCAGCATGCGCAGGATCGAGCCGTGCTCGACGTCGCGCATGATGTATTCGACGGAAGCAAACGCTTCTTCCGCCGACGGGGTGTAGCTCATGGTCAGCCAGATACCGGTAACGAGCTGGTTGACCAGAACGAGCAGTGCCAGGGAGCCAAAGAAATAGAAGAAGTTGAAGTTCTTCGGGGCGTAGTACTTGCTGAGATGGTCTTCCCACATTTTGGTCGCGGGGAAGCGCGCATCAACCCAATCCATGAACTTGCTCATCACGCTTTCTCCGTATCGACGCCAATGACAATGAGGTCATCGGTCTCATAGGAATGCGGGGGAACTGGCAGGTTCAAAGGCGCGGGTTGCGACTTGTAGACGCGGCCAGCCAAATCGTAGTGGGAACCGTGGCAAGGGCAGAAATAACCCCCTACCCAATCCTTGCCCAGGTCTGCTGGTGCTACTTCCGGGCGGAAGGTCGGTGAGCAACCCAGGTGAGTGCAGATACCGATCAGCAGCAGAACTTCTGGCTTGATCGAACGCGTCTCCGGGTCGACATACGTCGGTTGCGTCGAGTTCTTGGAGGTCGGGTCAGACAGCTGGCCCTCGATCTTTTTCAGATTCCCCAGGATTTCCTCGGTACGGCGGACAATGAACACCGGCTGACCGCGCCACTCAGCAATCATTTGCTGGCCTGGCTCGATTTTGCTGACATTCACTTTCACCGGTGCACCTGCAGCTTTCGCCTTGGCACTGGGAAACCATGACCCCACGAACGGGACCGCAGCCCCCACCGCTCCTGCAGCACCCACCACGGATGTGGCTGCTACCAAGAAGCGACGCCGGCCTGCATTCACGCCGTCATTGCTCATTCAGTCCTCTCCCATCAGCTTTGTGGCCTGTTAAATCAGGCGTCTACTAAGTAAAAATCTGAACTTATAAAAATTTTGCCGAATGGTAATGAAAAGCCCCAATTCTGACAAGGTAATTACCGAGGGGCTCCACTGCCAAGCCTTGCAGTATAGGGCTTCTGCGAATGTGGCAAGTTGTCACAGCGCAATTCCTCGATAAATCGCGCCCATAAAAAAACGCCCAGCTTCGCGAGGAAACTGGGCGTTCTTTTTGAACGTGAAAGCGAATTAACGCTTCGAGTACTGCGGACGCTTACGCGCTTTACGCAGACCAACTTTCTTACGTTCAACTTCACGAGCATCGCGAGTAACGAAGCCGGCTTTGCGCAGAGCGCCACGCAGGGTTTCGTCGTACTGCATCAGTGCGCGAGTGATACCGTGGCGGATTGCGCCAGCTTGACCACTTACACCACCGCCGATCACGGTGACGTAGATGTCGAACTTCTCGACAGTCTCAGTCAATTCCAGCGGCTGACGAACTACCATGCGGGCAGTTTCGCGGCCGAAGAAATTATCCAGCGAACGGTTGTTGATGGAGATGTTACCAGTACCCGGACGCAGGAAAACGCGTGCGGTTGCGGTCTTGCGACGGCCAGTGCCGTAATTTTGAGTCGCCGACATAATGAACTATTCCGTTAAAACTTCAGTTCTTGGGGCTGCTGAGCAGTATGAGGGTGTACAGCGCCCGCATAGACTTTCAGCTTACGATACATGTCGCGACCCAGCGGGTTCTTAGGCAGCATGCCTTTGACCGCGGTCTCGATCACGCGCTCAGGGGCTTTAGCGATCAGCTTTTCGAAATTGATCGACTTGATGCCGCCCGGGAAACCGGAGTGGGAGTAGTAGATTTTGTCGGTGGTTTTAGCACCGGTTACACGAATCTGCTCGGCATTGATAACGACGATGTAATCGCCGGTGTCAACGTGAGGAGTGTACTCAGCTTTATGCTTGCCACGCAGACGGCTCGCGATTTCGGTGGCCAGACGACCCAGGGTCTGACCTGCAGCGTCGACGACAAACCAGTCGCGCTGTACTGTTTCCGGTTTAGCAGTAAAAGTTTTCATTCTTTATAGCCTCAGGGGCCGCCCTGTAAATTAGACGGCGGATCTTACTGAATAGTGCGTACTTTGACAAGTCAAAGGCAGCCGGATACAGACGCTTTCGGGGGCTCGGGTCGGCGCGTCCGTTCAACGGCAAGATTCTTCGGCGGCGGCGCATCACTTCCACTGCAGAAAGAGGTGCGCAATTATGCAGATTGCGAAAAATAATTCAACCTGCTTTTATGATTGTTTTGCCCAAGGAGCACCCGATGGACTATCGCCAGCTAGGCCGTACCGATCTGAACGTGAGTGCAATCTGCCTCGGCACCATGACCTGGGGCGAGCAAAACAGCGAGGCTGAAGCCTTCGCCCAGATCGAACGGGCCAAGAGCGCCGGGATCAATTTCATCGACACCGCCGAGATGTACCCCGTGCCGCCCAAGGCCGAAACCTACGCCACCACCGAGCGCTACATCGGCAATTACTTCAAAAGTCGCGGCGATCGCGCCGACTGGATCCTGGCGAGCAAGATCGCCGGCCCCGGCAACACCATCGACTACATCCGCGACAAAAACCTCAAGCACAACCGCGAGCACATCGTCCAGGCCGTGGATGCGAGCCTCAAGCGCTTGCAGACCGACTACATCGACCTCTATCAGTTGCACTGGCCGGAACGCAGTACCAATTTCTTCGGACAACTGGGCTACAAGCACACGAGCGAAGTCAACCTCACGCCGTTGGAAGACACCCTCGAAGCACTGGACGAACAGGTCAAGGCCGGCAAGATCCGCCACATCGGCCTGTCCAACGAAACCCCGTGGGGCACCATGCGCTTCCTCGCCATTGCCGAAGCCCGGGGCTGGCCGCGCGCGGTGTCGATCCAGAACCCTTACAACCTGCTCAATCGCAGCTTCGAAGTCGGCCTGGCGGAAATCGCCATCCGCGAACAGTGTGGTTTGCTCGCCTACTCGCCGCTGGCGTTCGGCTTCCTGTCGGGCAAGTACGAAGGTGGCGCGCGCCCGCCCAAAGGTCGTCTGAGCCTCTACAGCCGCTTCAGCCGCTATTTCAATCCGCAATCGGAAGCGGCATGCAGCCGTTACGTGGCACTGGCGCGTGAACACGGCCTGGATCCAGCGCAGATGGCACTGGCATTCGTCACACAGCAACCGTTCGTCACCAGCAACATCATTGGCGCCACCACGCTTGAGCAGCTTGAAAGCAATTTAGCGAGCTTCGAGCTGAAACTTTCCGACGAAGTGTTGGCGGGGATCGAGGCGATTCACCAGGATCATCCGAATCCTGCTCCTTGATTGATTCATAGGCCCAATCGCGGGCAAGCCACGCTCTCACAGGGAAATCACAAACCTGTGGGAGCGTGGCTTGCCCGCGATGGCGTCCGCCCAGTCGCTGCAAATTACAGCGACCGCGCAATAATCTCCTTCATGATTTCATTGGTCCCGGCATAGATCCGCTGCACCCGCGCATCCGCCCATGCCCGGGCGATCGGGTATTCCCACATGAACCCGTAACCGCCATGCAACTGCACGCACTCATCGAGCACCTTGCATTGCAGGTCGGTGCCCCAGTACTTGGCCATTGCCGCCGTCGGCACGTCGAGCTTGCCTTGCAGGTGCAGTTCCAGGCAGCGATCGACGAAAACCCGGCCGATCTGGATTTCGGTCGCCATTTCAGCGAGCTTGAAGCGAGTGTTCTGAAAGTCGGCGATGGCCTTGCCGAAAGCCTTGCGCTCACGGGTGTAATCCAGCGTCCATTGCAATGCCGCTTCGGCTGACGCCAAGCCGCCCACCGCAACTGTCAGACGCTCCTGCGGCAATTCCTGCATCAGGTAAGCGAAGCCCATTCCGGCCTGGCCCAGCAGGTTTTCCTTTGGCACCCGCACGTCCTGGAAGAACAGCTCCGAGGTGTCCTGAGCCTTCATGCCAACCTTTTCCAGACGCTTGCCCTTGGCGAAGCCCGGCGTATTGGCCTCCACCAGAAACAGGCTGGTACCCTTCGCCCCTGCCTTCGGATCGGTCTTGGCCACGACGATCACCAGGTCAGCCAGAAAACCATTGGTGATGAAGGTCTTCGAACCGTTGATCACGTATTCGTCGCCCTCCAGCACGGCGGTGGTTTTCACCCCTTGCAGATCGGAACCGGCACCCGGCTCGGTCATGGCAATCGCGGTGACCATCTCGCCAGACACCAGTTTGGGCAGGTATTTGTGTTTCAGCGCTTCACTGCCGTAATGCAGGATGTAAGGCGCCACAATGTCCGAATGAAGAGAAAAACCGATGCCGGTCAGACCCAGACGACCAACCTCTTCGATCACCACCGCACTGTAGAGAAAGTCTGCCCCCAGCCCGCCGTATTCTTCCGGCAGATGCGAACAGAGCATCCCCGCCTCCCCCGCCTTGTTCCAGAGTTTGCGGTCGATATAGCCTTGTTTTTCCCATTGCCCATGGAACGGCACGGCCTCTTTTTCGAGGAACATTCGCACGCTGTCGCGAAAAAGTTCGTGCTCGGAGCTGAACAACGTTCTGGGGATCATGCGGCACCTGTGGTTATTGTTAGCCGGAATTGACCTCTAGAGACTAAGCCTCGCATCCGATACAGGACACTGGACACATCCGACAAAAAATAAGACGATCCAGCCGTCTGGTGACCACTTTCCCCTATAAGAATAAAGTTGAATTATGTCTAACCAAGTCTCCACGCCCTTGCGGCGCGTCAGCATCCTGGCTATCGACCGGGTTTTCGCTTCCACCCTCATGCAGGCCAAGGATTTCTTCCATCTGGCCAGCCTGCGCTATGGCAAACAACTGGGCCACGGCCTGACACCGGCGTTTGAAACCCGGCTGGTCAGCCCCGACGGCAAACCGGTGAACAGCTTCAGCGATGTGATCATGCCAGTGGACGGTGGCCTGGAAAACGCCGACGTCATCATCCTTCCCGCCTTCTGGGACGATTTCGACACGCTCTGCAAACGTTATCCACAGGTCCTGCCGTGGCTGCGTCAGCAGCATGCACGCGGTGCCGTGTTGTGTGGCGAGGCCACCGGCGTGTTCTGGCTGGCCGAGGCCGGGCTGCTCGATGGCAAGGAAGCGACGACCTACTGGCGTTTCTTCAATGCGTTTGCCGAGCGCTTCCCGCAGGTCCAGCTCAATCAGGACAAACACCTGACCGACGCCGACAACCTGTATTGCGCCGGCGGCACCACCTCGGCCTGTGACCTCTACATTTACCTGATCGAGCGTTTTTGCGGCGCCAACGTGGCCCAGGCCGTGGCCCGCGACATTCTTTACGAAGTGCAGCGCAGCTATGCCCCGGGGCGGATCGGTTTCGGCGGGCAGAAACTGCATCAGGACGTGATCATCCTGCAGATCCAGCATTGGCTCGAAGAACACTTCGCCGACAAGTTCCGCTTCGAAGACGTGGCCCGCGAGCACGGCATGAGCATCCGCAACTTCATGCGCCGCTTCCAGACCGCCACCGGCGACAAACCGCTGCATTACCTGCAGCGACTACGCATCGAAACCGCCAAGGGCTTGTTGTCCGGCAGCCGCAAGAGCATCAAGACCATCAGCTATGAAGTTGGTTACGACGACGCGAGCTTCTTCGCCCGGCTGTTCCGGCAGCATACGGAGTTGTCGCCGAACCAGTATCGGCAGCAGTTTCAGCAGGCGGCGTGATACTCAAATCCAACACACATCCCATGTGGGAGCGAGCCTGCTCGCGATAGCGGTATCACATTAAACATTGATGTGACTGACACACCGCAATCGCGAGCAGGCTCGGTCCCACGGGGTCGTGCGCCCTCCATTTAATACAGGGCTTTTTCCCACGGCAAAAAACGAATTGAGAGCCCCGCCCCGCCCCGTTTTGCGGCTAGGCGCTGATCGCTGCAGTCTTCAACATCTTTCCCTGCCAACACCATCAGGGAAGATCAACCATGACCATCGGCTCCAGCTACAACTACCCCGCCCACGTTGCCAAAGACGCCGCTCGAAAAAAACGCTCGGTGGGCAACAAATGGTCGGGCCGTTTCCCCAATCCGCCCGATTTATGCTTCGACTATCGCGCGTTGGTCGAACAGGAAAACGGCATCGCCAGGGCCACTGACCCGCAGCACAGAATCTGCATCATCGGTGCCGGCGTGACGGGCCTCACTGCCGCCAGAGAACTGCATCGCTGCGGATTCACCCACATCACCCTGATCGAACAATCAACGCGCATCGGCGGCCGGCACCTGACCGTACCCGGAAGCCGACAGTCGAGCGCGAGCCATACGCCGTTTGAAATGGGCGCCATGCGCATGCCCTTTTTCAATCGCGCGGATGAATCGCCGATCGAGGGCCGGTCGCTGATGGCCTACTACGCCAATACGTTCGATCTGGCGTTTTGCGAATTCGCCAACCCTGGAAGCCAATGGGTCAAATCAACCGGCATCTATTTGCGAGAAGGTAGCCTGGGCGGGGAATCGCGCCCGCAGATGCTGATCTGGAACAACCCGGACGGCGAAACCCCACCGCCCGGCGAGAAGCTGCAAGCGGTTTACGCCAAATGGAAAACCTTTGCCGACCGCATGACCCGGCACGTTGCCGAGGTTTATGCGAGCGAGTCGTGGGAAGCCATGTGGGCGGCTATCGTCGAAAAATACCACAGCGTTTCGTTTCGCGACCTGGTCAGCATGGCCGCCATCGAGGCGTGGGACAAACACGCTCCTGGCGACTTCGGCGGCATGGGCATGACCGCACAGGAGTCAGCGATTTTCTACGCCATCGGCATAGGCGATGGCAGTTGGGGAGCGTTTTATGACGTTTGCTCCCTTTACCCGTTACGCACTGCCATTTTTGGATTCAGCAGTCAGCTACAGCTGATTCAGGGACGGGTTGACTCACAAGGCGATCCTTTGGCCGATTCACCCCACCTGCACAGCAAGGCGGTCTTTGACTCGACCGGACTTTCTTTCGATCAGCCCCGCTACATCGGCCTGGCCGCGCTCAACGAATGCCTGCTGTTCATGAAGCCCAAGGAAACGGCCCAGTCCTTCTACGAACACTGCCTGGACAGAACCAACGGTCTGTTTACGGATTCGTCCGTCACCAAACTCAGGAAACTCGCCAACCAGAAAACCCGTGTGTATTTCAACTGGAAACACAGCCAACCGGAACACACCCAGGAGCACTTCGATGACTATGATTCCGTCATCCTCACCCTTCCCTCCTGGCTGATTGAAACGCGAATCAAATTGGAGAATTTCACCCCGCAAATGCTGCCATTCGAGACGATCAATGCCTATAAAACGGCGCACTGGGAAACCAGCTGCAAGGTGTTCGCGCCATTGAAAAAAACTTTTCTGTCCGGCAACAGCAACATTCCTCAGGTCATCGTCACGGACAGTTTCATCCATGACGTTTACACCTATCGCTACAACGACAATTACAGCTACGACTGCATTCTGCTCAGTTACACCTGGGAGGATGACGCGACCAAGTTGGCGTGCTTTACCGATACAGAACTTGTCAAAAAATGCGCAAAAGAACTGGATCGGATTCTCATGAATTCGAGCAATATTCAGCAGAAAATTACGCCGTACATCGGTATCGAGCAAGCCGTAGTGCAGCGCTGGATGACGGATAAAAATGCCTTGGGCTGTGCCAAGTTGTACCGCCCCGGTGCCTATTACGACGCCGTCAGCCTGATGAAATACAACCGCGACTATGCGCATGTTTCTGGCCTGTACCTGTCAGGTGAATCTTTCTCTGTCGACGCCGGCTGGACCGAACCCTGCTTCAGGGGCGCCGTCGACGCGGTTATCCATATCTGCAACAAAACCGCCGCGACGTTCAACGGCGGTTTTTCGATGAGTGACTACCCGCACTACAACGTCGCTACTTGACGCGCATGACCTCGGCTTTCGCTCAAGCGTCGACCTGCGTCAATACATCTTGGGAGATGGCCTACAGCCGTCACGGAATCGGCTGACTTACTTGCTGCCCCCGTTTCGCCTCTTATGAACACGCAGTTAAACCGCGTGAAAAACAATAAAAAGAGGTCATCCGAAATGAGCGAGCCCATCAGCCCTGTTCGTGTAGCAGTCGTGCAATTCGATCCACAAGTCGGCATGGATAACCGTGACGTCAATCTGCGTCAGAGCCTGGATCTGGCTCGAGAGGCGGCCAACGGCGGGGCGAATCTCATCGTCCTGCCTGAGCTGTCGAGTAGCGGATACTTCTTCAGCAACCGCCAGGATGCATTCGACCATTCGGAACGGGTTCCCGAGGGTCCGAGTGTGCAGGCGTGGATGGCGTTCGCCCGCGAGCACCGGGTGTACCTTGTGGCCGGTTTGACCGAGCGCGATGGCATGCGTTTGTTCAACACCGGCGTACTGGTCGGACCCGACGGCTTCATCGGCAAGTACCGCAAAGCCCATCTGTGGAACCTGGAAAAACTCTGGTTCACGCCGGGCGATTTGGGCTTCCCGGTGTTCGACACGCCCATCGGCCGAATCGGCCTGTTGATCTGCTGGGACATCTGGTTCCCGGAAGTGCCGCGCATTCTCAGCCAGCAAGGCGCGGACATTATCTGCAGCCTGAACAACTGGGTCTGGACGCCACCGCCGCTGTTCGATGATGCGGGAAAATGCATGGCCTCCTACCTGACCATGACCGCCGCGCATGTCAACAATGTGTTTATCGCCGCCGCCAGTCGAATCGGCGAAGAACGCGGTGCGCGCTACCTCGGCTGCTCGCTGATTGCCGGCACCAACGGTTGGCCGATCGGCAAGGTGGCGTCGGCAGACAAGCAGGAAATTCTGTTCGCCGATATCGATCTGACCAGCTCTCGCAGCGCCCCCATCTGGAACAGCCTGAACGACCTGCACCGTGATCGCCGGTCCGATCTTTACGATCAGATGCTGGGTTATCACCAGCACCCTTGCCTGCCGCGCTGACAGGGGGCATGACGGATGGACACCCCAAACCAGAAACCACTGAACCACGTGGCCGCCCGCTCGCCGCTCGATAGCGCGATTATCGGGTTGATGCTCGGCACGTCCCTGCTGATCATATGGCTGTCATTTACCAACCGCTCGTTCTGGTCAGCTCATTGGCCAGACTACAGTCACCTGCTTTCGAGCCTCCCGGAGCCCAGCGCCTGGTTACGCTGGGTGTTGGGCGACATCAGCGAGGTGGCGTTCTACAAACATGAGTTCGCCTCGATCGGGCTGCTTGCCGGCGCCTACCTGGCCTACTGGGCGAATCGAACGGGCAAAGCCTGGCAAGGCTTTGCCATTTGCTACGGCAGCGGGTTATGGCCGTGGCTGGTCACAAGCTCGTTGCTTGGGCTTTTACTCAGCAACTTGCTGTGGGGCTGGACGGTCACGGCCACCAGTTGGCAACCGACCTTTGCCGCCTTCGTCTCGCTGCCGGCGGCGATGGTGCTGATGTTTGGGGGCGGCTGGAAGGTGGCAATCAATGGCGCAATCATGGGTGTGCTGTTTGTCACGCCGATGTGTTTGCTGATCGTCAACTACGTCTGCAATCCTCTTGGATTGCCTGTGGTGATCGGCAACGTCTCAGGTATGGCGGCGGCGAGTGTCGGTGCCTTTCTGCTCTGCCGGTGGATGCCGAGGCTGGTGAAGTCCGCCGCACCCGAGCAGCCATCCGACATTGCGCCTGATCCTGCCCTCATCAAAACGCCCGATTACGGGGTGTTCTGGAGCTTGCGCCGGGTGTTGGCGGATTTTTCCGAAGCGCCCTTCTTCGGCAATGAATGGGCCAGCCTCGGCCTGATAGCGGGCGCCTTGCTCGCGTTCACGTTGAATCCGATGAGCCCCGTCTATGGGACCGGCTTGCTGCCGCAACTGCTCGCCGCGCAGGCACTGACGTCGGCATTGGGGATCGTGATCTGGCGGCAACAATGGATATCACGCGGCTGGTATCCGACTTATGTGCCACTGGTGTCAGTCGTACCGGCGGCAGTTCTGACCTACGGCGGCAGTTGGCAGGTCATCGCCTCAAGCGCACTGCTTGGCGCGCTGATTGCGCCGCCCCTGGCATGCATGCTGGCGCAGCGGGTACCGGGTTATATGCATGGCTTCATCGGCAATGTCCTGTCCATGGCCATCAGTACGCTGATGATCGTGCCGTTTGTAGGTTGGCTAATCAGCCACTGACAGCGTAACCACCTTTGGCCATTCCCGGATTGAATCCGGGAGCGGCTCATCACTGCGAGGTATTAAATGGACCTGCCCAAACTTTCCATTGCAGCGCTTGGCGGGACTGTGAGCATGCAATCGGAAAATACTGGCGAAGGGATTGTTCCGACTGTCAGCGGCGAAGCCCTGCTGAGTTCGGTGCCGGCGCTTGAAACGCTGGCGCACATCAGCGTCGAAACGCTCGGGTTGATGCCAAGCGCCTCCCTGGATTTCGAGTTCCTGTTGAGCGTTCTGTCCTGGGCCAACTTCCAGATCGGACAAGGCGCTGCAGGCGTGGTGATCACTCAGGGCACCGACACGCTGGAAGAAAGCGCCGCATTTCTGGATTATTTATGGGATCGCGACGAACCACTGGTCCTGACCGGCGCTATGCGCTCGGCATCGGAACCGGGCGCCGAGGGCCCCGCGAACCTTCTGGATGCCTGTCGGGTCGCCCTGGCGACACACAGTCGCGGGCGCGGCGTACAGGTGGTGATGAATGGTCAGATCCATTCGGCGAGCGCTGTGCGCAAAACCGATTCGCTGGCATTGCAGGCGTTTTCATCGCCCATCGTCGGTCCCGCTGGCTTGCTGGTGGAAAGCAGCGTGCGCTATCTGCGTCCGCCCTCTCTACGCAACGTCTTGCCCTTGCCCCAGCAGACGTCGCAGAAAATCGCGCTGCTGGAAGCCTCGCTATCAGCTGATTGTTCGATCCTCGAAAACATTCTCGGACTGGGTTATGACGGGCTGGTGATTGCCGGTTTCGGTGCCGGGCATGTTTCCGAGAGCTGGGCCGATGTCATGGAAACCATCGCCTGGCAGATTCCCGTCATTGTGGCGACGCGAACGGGTTCCGGATCGACTGCCCAGGCGACGTACGGATTTACCGGCGGCGAGATGGATTTGACTCGCAGGGGTGCTCTGATGGCGGGATTTGTCTGCCCGCGCAAGGCAAGAATTCTGTTGTGGCTGCTGGTGGGGTGTGAGCGACAGGGTGAGCTGGCGCGCTACCTGACTCAAGACTGACAACGGCAACCTGTGTGAGCGGGCTTGCTCTAATGCCAGTCAGTTAAGTCGTAATGCGATCTGTAGCAGCTGGCGAAGCCTGCGTTCGGCTGCGTAGCAGTCGTGAATCCGTCTGATGCGATCTCCCTGACATACCGCGATCTCTGATTTTACGACTGCTTCGCAGCCGAACGCAGGCTTCGCCAGCTGCTACAAAGAGTGCGTTGTGGCTGAAATTGCTTAACTGACTGGCATTAGGGTTTGCTCGCTCCCTTATGGGTTATTCGACGCACACAAAAAAGGGCCTGCATATGCAGGCCCTTTTTTATGTTTTCGAATTGTCTACGGCTTATGCGCCCGGGACAGGAATTCGTGTGACTGCATTTCCAGCAAACGGCTAAGCGTGCGCTGGAACTCGAAGTTCAGGCGACCGCCGGTGTAAAGGTCTTTTAGCTCGACTTCGGCGGAAATGATCAGCTTCACGTTACGGTCGTAGAACTCGTCGACCATGTTGATAAAGCGTCGGGCGATGTCGTCGGTGGTGACGCTCATCTGCTCGACATTGCTGAGCAACACGGCGTGGAAGATTTTACCCAGTTCGATGTAATCGTTCTGGCTGCGTGGGCCGTCGCAGAGATCGCGGAAATCGAACCAGGCCACGTCATCGCAAGTGCGCACGGCACGGATTTCACGGTTCTCGATCACCAGTACGTCGTTCTCGACCGCTGCCGTGCATTCCGGCGTCAAGGCACGGAAGCTCTTGCGCAGGCTTTCCTGGGCAGCGTCATCCAGCGGGAAGTGGAACAGCTCCGCTTGCTCGAGGTGACGCAGACGGTAATCGACGCCGCTGTCGACGTTGACGATCTCGGTGTTCTGCTTGATCAGCGCAATGGCCGGCAGGAAACGCGCACGCTGCAGGCCGTCCTTGTACAGACCGTCCGGAACGATGTTCGAGGTCGCAACCAGGGTCACGCCGTTCTTGAACAACTCTTCCATCAACGTGCCAAGAATCATCGCGTCGGTGATGTCGGAGACAAAAAACTCATCGAAACAAATCACTCGCGACTCATCGGAGAAGCGCTTGGCGATGATGGTCAGCGGGTTTTTCTCGCCGCTCAGGGTCTTCATCTCTTCGTGCACGCGCTTCATGAAGCGGTGGAAGTGAGTACGGGTCTTTTCCTTGAACGGCAGCGCTTCGAAGAAGGTGTCGACCAGATAAGTCTTGCCGCGGCCCACGCCGCCCCAGAAGTACAGGCCCTTGACCGGTGCCTGGTCTTTCTTGCCAAACAGTTTGCCGAGCAGGCCCGGTTTGTTTTGCGAGGCCGCGACCAGATCGTCATACAGACGCTGCAAATGACGCACGGCAGTTTCCTGCGCGGCATCATGGAAGAATTCCGGGCGTTTCAGATCAGCTTGATATCGTTCTAGGGGCGTCATAATTCGTTAGCAAGGCAACAAAAACGGGCCGTCACTGTAGCGACGGCCCGTGGGAATGGCAATCGGCCCTTGGTCGGGCCGAGCCGTTGATTATTCCTGAACCGGGGTCAGGGCAACGCGCAAAGCACCGATGGCGGTATCGCGAGCAGCGCTGTCGGCGAAGGCCGGGCTGTCGGCAACGCACTCGCCTTCCAGCCAGACGCTGAAGCTCAGGTCTTCGTTGCGCACGTCCAATGGCTGACCCGATTGCAGTTGCTTGGTCACTTGGCCTGCGGTTTTACCGTCGGCGAAGTTGCGCGACAGCAGCAGTTGCTCGCCATCGGCCGCCAGCAGACGGAAGCGGAAACTGCCGTCGTCTTCACGGAAGCTGACAAAACGCGCGGCTTTCGCAGCTTTTTTCTTGGTGGTGGCAGCGACTTGAGTCTGAGCGACGAAAGAGCGCAGGCCAACCGCTTCACGCAGTTCGTGGAGAAACGGCGTCGCCACCGAACGGGCCTTTTTGGCGCCGATCTGCAGCATGTCTTCCAGATCCGCCGGGCGTTCGATCAGCTGGTGATAGCGCTCGCGGGATTCGCCCAATTCGCTGTCGAGCAACTGGAACAGACGATTCTTCGCCTCGCCCCAACCCAGGCCCTGAAGCAATTCGCTGCGGAATTCGTCGGATTGTGCCGGCGTAGCGAAAGCCTGGAACAAGGTGAACAGATGCGAGTTGTCCGGATCCTTGGCTTCGCCCGGGGCACGGGAGTCGGTGACGATCCGCGAAATCGCGTCTTTCATCTCTTTGGCGCTGCTGAACAACGGAATGGTGTTGTCGTAGCTCTTCGACATCTTGCGACCATCGAGGCCCGGCAAGGTGGCGACACTCTCCTCGATCAGCGCTTCGGGCATGGTGAAGAATTCTTTGCCCTGGCCGAACAAGTGGTTGAAGCGCTGACCAATATCCCGCGCCATTTCCACGTGCTGGATCTGGTCACGACCGACCGGCACCTTGTGGGCGTTGAACATCAGAATGTCCGCGGCCATCAACACCGGGTAGCTGTACAAGCCCATGGTGATGCCGGCGTCCGGGTCTTCGCCGGTTTCGACGTTCTTGTCCACCGAGGCCTTGTAGGCATGGGCGCGGTTGAGCAGGCCCTTGGCGGCCACGCAGGTCAGCAGCCAGGTCAGCTCAGGGATTTCCGGGATGTCGGACTGGCGATAGAACGTCACGCGGTCCACGTCCAGGCCACCGGCCAGCCAGGTCGCGGCGATTTCCAGACGCGAGCGCTGGATGCGCAGCGGGTCATCGCATTTGATCAGGGCGTGGTAGTCGGCCAGGAAGTAGAACGAATCGGCATTGCTGTCACGGCTGGCAATGATCGCCGGACGGATAGCGCCAGCGTAGTTGCCCAGGTGCGGCGTGCCAGTGGTGGTGATGCCGGTGAGGATACGGGTACGAGTCGTCATGGGTAATCGCTTGTCAGACTGCAATCAATTCGAAAGACGCGGCAGGATCAGATCCTTGAGATCGGTCAGCTTGCCATGAAAAAAGTGTCCGCATTCTGCCACTTTCAGCAGCTCATGGGGACGATCGAGTGCGTCGGACCAGTGGTAAACGAGCTGCGGATCGATGACTTCATCGGTTTCCGGCTGGATCAGGGTCAATGTGCCTTGTTGCGGCAGTTGATCCTGATCGCCCAAACGCATGACGGCGGGCGCGACCATGAACAAATGCTTGAGTTGTTCGCCCTTGGCTTCCAGGCGTCCGCCGAGACTTGCTGCAACAAATCCGCCGAAGGAAAAACCGAACAGGGTCAGGGGCAAGTCAGGATGTTGGGCCCGCAGCCACTCGGCCGCCGCCTGGGCATCGTCGACTTCGCCAGTGCCCATGTCGTGCGTGCCTTCACTGGCGCCGACGCCACGGTAATTGAACCGCAAGGTAATCAAACCGGCGTCGCGCGCGGTGCGCTGCAAGGTCGAGACGACTTTGTTGAGCATGGTGCCGCCTTGCACCGGGTTCGGGTGGCAGATCAGCGCCAGGCCGCGGGGCTGCTCGCTGTCCAGATACAGGCTCTCTAATTGACCGACCGGGCCATCAATCACTACAGGGGTTTCGCGCATAAGCAAGGAAGGAACTCCGTGACCTCGAATCGGGTCGACTCGTCTAGCCAATTGTCTGTGCCAATTCTATTGCGAGTGAATCGCGGTATACAGCGCAGGTTCGAGCCGTTAACGTAAAGCAAAGCCGTTTATAGAGGAAGGACTCGTGGAACACTCGCTCTTAGTTTGGTTGTTGCCGACTCTTGCCCTGGTTGTGGGTGTCGCCATTGGATTTCTGATCGCTCGCCTGGTGCCGAATGCCGCGCCTAACCGCACGCAACGTCAGCTGGATGATATTCAGGAACGTTTTGACAATTATCAGAACGAAGTGGTCACCCACTTCAACAGCACTGCAACACTGGTCAAGAAACTGACTCAGAGCTATCAGGAAGTGCAGGATCATCTCGCCGAGGGCGCCAACCGTCTGGCCCTGGACGAGCAGACTCGCCAACGCTTGCTGGCGGCCCTGCACGCCGACGCGGCGCAGGCTCCACGGGAACGTCTGACGCCACCGCGCGATCAGGAACCGCCTCGCGACTACGCCCCCAAAGCCCCGAACGCGCCGGGCATGCTCGATGAGCATTACGGCCTGAAGAAGTAATCAGGTTTCGCGCGACACAAAAAAGCCCTCGGATGAGTGATCGTCCGAGGGCTTTTTTATTGCTGATCCGATATCTCTGGTGTCTGTCAGGGCCTCATCGCGGGCAAGCCCGCTCCCACAGGATTTTGTGTTTGACCACTATCTTGTCATCGACAAAAAACACTGTGGGAGCGGGCTTGCCCGCGATGAGGCCCGAACTGACAAAACAAAAAACCGCCCGATCAGCTGAGGATCGGGCGGTTTTTTTGTACTTCTCGGTTTCAACCAGAGCCTTTACGGATACTGCTGAACCTGACCCTGCTGCTGATATTCCTGACCCGGAATCGGCTTCAGGTTGACCTCGACGCGACGGTTCTGAGCCCGGCCATTAACATCACCATTGCTGGCAATCGGGTTATCCGAGCCGGCACCACGCGCCGACAGATTGGCGCCGCTGACACCCTGGGAGGTCAGGTAAGTCGCCACACTCTGGGCACGACGCTGGGACAGGTCCATGTTGTGCTGACGGCTGCCGGTGCTGTCGGTGTAGCCGACGATCTCGATCTGGTTCTGGTTGAACTCCTTGAGCGAGCCCGCCAGATTATTCAGCGGCTGGTAGAAACTCGACGCGATGTTCGCCGAATCGGTGGCGAAGGTGATGTTGCCCGGCATGATCAACTTGATCTGATCGCCCTGACGCTGCACTTCAACCCCAGTGTTGGCCATGCTGGCCCGCAGTTTCTTCTCTTGCTGGTCGGCGTAGTAACCGTAACCGGCGGCAGAAGCCCCCACCACGGCAGCGCCAATCAGCGCGCCCTTGCCACGGTTATCGTGACCGATGGCAGCACCGGCCAGTGCACCGGCCAAGGCGCCGAGGCCACCGTATTTGGCGGTTTTACTCATGCCCGTAGAACCGCTATCAGCCTGACCCTGGTTGTCATAAGGGTTCTGCGATGCGCAACCGGACAATAAAGCCACAGCAGTAGCGACAATAATCAAACGACGCGAGGTGAACATGGAGAGCTCCTACTTTTTTTGCATTCTGTGGTGCAGCGGACTTAAGCAATGAACCTTTGCGGGCGTTGGATCATGGCCAACGCCAAAAATTCCGTCGTGCCTTTCACAACTGCATCTTCAGGCTCGTACAAAGGGGTTACCGCGCATTTCATCGCCCAGACACGTGTCTGGACCATGACCGGTCACCACCGTCGCCTCTTCGTCGAGGGTATACAACCGTTGCTTGATCGAACGCACGAGAGTCGCCTGATCGCCGCCCCATAAATCCGTGCGCCCTACCCCACGCTTGAACAGCGTATCGCCGGCTATCAGCAGCTTAGCCTCTGAAAACCAAAAGCTCATGGAACCTGGTGTATGACCCGGCGTGTGCAACGCCACGCCACACCCGCAAGCCAGCTCCTCATCGTCGGCCAACCAGCGATCCGGCGATGGCACGGGGGTATAAGGCACACCGAACATCTGACACTGCATCTCCAGATTGTCCCAGAGAAATTGATCTTCTTTATGCAGATGCAGCGTCGCGCCGGTTTTCTCCTTGAGCTGCCCCGAAGCCAGGAAGTGATCAAGGTGCGCGTGGGTGTGAATGATGCTGACCACCTTCAGGCCCAACGCATCGAGGCGCGCGAGGATCAGTTCATGATTGCCCCCCGGGTCGACGACGATGGCTTTTTTGGTGATGGGGTCGCCGATGATGGTGCAGTTGCACTGCAACGGGCCGACGGGGAAGGTTTCGCGGATGAGCGCTGGGGTCGGCGCGTTCATGGGAGGTCCTGATTGGTCAATTTCGAACAGAATACCAGCGCGCCTTCCTCAAGACTCAATGGCACACGCCGACACAGACTTGCCGGCCAGTTTTTTGACGCCATCAAATAAAAAATAATGGCCATGTGATATCAATTGACGCTGGCTCTGATGCAAAATCGCTTTCTTGTAGCGACCACATACAGGACGGTCGCGGCCCTCTCAGGATATTTAGAATGTCGTCTCCCCTTGGTTACGTTTTAACAAAGCCATCTGTTCTGACCGGTAACCAACAAGTCGACAGCCTGATCCACGGCACCTCCTGGCTGAGTCCTGACTTCGGTGGAGACATATTCGCGACACGACTGACTTACAGTTTCGTCCAACCCGGCCAGTCGTATTTCACGCCCAATTACAGCTCCCACAAGGAGTTCCTGAACAGTTTCGCCCTGACATCGGCCCAACAAAACGCCGTAACCGGTGCACTTGGCGCCTGGAGTGCGGTGGCTAACGTCAAGTTCACTCTGGTCAGTGACAACATCAATACCGTGGGTGACTTGCGATTCGGCGGCTATTGGGACATGGACGACGACGCCGCTGCCTGGGCCTACTTCCCCGACCGGACACCGCTGGCTGGGGATGTATGGATCAGTCCGGATACGAACAACTCTGCGCCCATCAAAGGCACCTACGACTTCATGACGTTCGTGCATGAAATCGGTCATGCCTTGGGCCTCAAGCATCCATTCGAGCCGAGCAAATCCAACAGCACGCTGATCTCGCCCCTGCTCGACGATTCGCATTACTCCGTTATGAGCTACAACAATGCGTATTCCTATCAGCCGACGACACCGATGCTGCTGGATATTCTCGCGATCCAAAAGATTTACGGCGCCAACATGCTTTGGCAAACCGGTAACAACGTCTATCGCTGGGCACCGGACCAATCAGTGTTCGAAACCATCTGGGATGCCGGCGGCAACGATAAGATCGATGCCAGCAATCAGCTGGCGGCCGTCAGACTGAACCTGAATGAAGGTGAGTTCAGTAACATTGGCAAGGCATTCGTCGACATTTCGAACCTGGAACTGATCAATGACGGACTGGCGATCGCCTTTGGCGCCAAAATCGAAAATGCCATCGGTTCGGCCTTTGACGACGACTTGATCGGCAATGCACTGGATAACGTTCTCGATGGCGGTGCAGGTCAAGACGTCATGGTGGGCGGTGCAGGCAACGACGTTTACGTTGTGGATAATGTTAATGACGTGGTGGTGGAAACCAATACTTCACTGACTGAAATTGACACGGTCATGTCGTCCATCAGCTACACCTTGGGCAGCAGTAGCAATCTGGAGTACCTGACTCTTACCGGCGGCGATAATCTGGATGGCACCGGTAATGCCCGAAACAACCGCCTCGTCGGCAATGTTGGCAATAACACGTTGGACGGCAGCCTCGGCGCCGACGTGATGATTGGCGGCAACGGCAATGACACCTACATCGTCGACAACCTCAAGGACGTGGTCACTGAGACCAGTACTTTGGCGAGCGAAATCGACACCGTCAGTTCCTCAATGAGCTGGACCCTTGGCGCCAACCTGGAAAACCTCATTCTCACGGGCAGCGACAACCTCACCGGTATCGGCAACACCCTGAATAACGTGCTGACTGGCAACAGCGGCAATAACATCCTCAACGGTGGTGCGGGGCTGGATACGATGGGCGGCGGTGCCGGCGACGACATCTATGTCCTCGATCAGACCGGTGAACTGGCGCTGCTGCAGGAAACAGCCGATCAAGGCCACGATCTGCTGTACGTGAACTACACTTCGACCCCGGTCACCAGCACCGTCGATCTCAGTCAAAGCAACCTGCAAAACGTCGAAGATGTCACCGTCACCGGTCTCGGCAACTTCACCGTGATTGGCAACGACCTGGACAACATACTGCTCGGCAACGCCTACGACAACACCCTGCAAGGCGGGGTCGGCAACGACTGGCTCGAGGGCTGGGCCGGGGCTGACAAGCTAAGTGGCGGCAGCGGCGATGACACCTACGTCATCTACAGCTATGGTGCGCAAGTCACCGAACTGGCTGACGAAGGCCACGACTTGATCAGGACGGCGGTTAGCTATTATTTGGAAGACAACGTCGAGGATGGCGTGCTGCTCGGTTCTGCAGGGCTGAGCCTCACAGGTAATAAGCTGGACAACAGCCTCACCGGCAACGCCGCCGCCAACCTCCTCGACGGCCGGGGCGGGGCCGACACCCTGGACGGCGGTGCGGGCAACGACACCTATTCCGTCGACAATCTCGGCGACATGGTAATCGAACGCGGCACCTCGCTGACCGAGATCGACACCGTCGAATCGTCGATCAGCTATACGTTGGGCAGCAACCTCGAAAACCTGACCCTTATCAATTTCAACGACCTGAATGCTACCGGTAATGCCCTGAATAACCGCATCGTCGGTAACTACGGCGACAACACCCTGGACGGAGGCCTTGGCGCCGACGTGATGATCGACGGCCGCGGCGGCGACACCTACATCGTCGACAACCTCAAGGACGTGATCATCGAGACGGGCACTGGGTTTTGGGATATCGACACCGTGCGCTCTTCGGTCAGCTGGACCCTCGGCGCCAACCTGGAAAACCTCACCCTTACCGGCAGCGATAATCTCACCGGTGTTGGCAATGCCCAGAACAACACCCTGCTCGGCAACGCCGGCAATAACGTGCTCAACGGTGGCGCCGGCCTGGACACACTGATTGGCGGCGCCGGCGACGACACCTACGTCCTCGACCAATTCGGCGAACTGGCGCTGTTGCGGGAAACGGCCGATGAGGG
>NZ_JAMYDU010000002.1 GCF_024138395.1 Pseudomonas mandelii | reverse complement strand
TGAAGCTCCACCCAACTGATCGTTCCCACGCTCTGCGTGGGAATGCCTCTCGGGACGCTCCGCGTTCCTGCCTCACCGCTGACGCAATGTCCAACACCGTTGTGACGCAGAGCGTCACGGGCTGCATTCCCACGCGGAGCGTGGGAATGATCATTAGGGCGCGTCGCTATTTCCCACTCTCTGTGCGGCACTGTCTGCTAGCACCCCTGCAATACTCCGCTCACGCTAGTCATTCCCTCGCAAAGGAATGCATCCATGGGTCGAAGCCGCTACGCCATTACCGAACCCGACAAACCCCATTTCCTGACCTGCACCCTCATGGAATGGCTTCCGCTGTTTATCCGCCCCTACATTGTCGACCACCTGCTCAACTGTTGGAGTCACCAACAAACCCACCAGAACCTGCAGCTGTACGGCTATGTAATCCTGGAAAACCATCTGCATTTCGTTGCGCAGGCTCCAGACCTGAGCAAATGCCTCAGCCAGTTCAAATCCTTCACCGCCCGCCAAATCATCGATGATCTGCAAAACAAAGGCGCAGAGCGCGCATTGCAACGACTGCGCTTCAGCAAACGGGCACATAAGCAGGATCGGGTTTATCAGCTATGGCAGGAAGGTTCGCACGCGGAAATGGTGTACAGCGAAACGGTGATGCGCCAGAAGCTGGATTACATCCACTACAACCCGGTGAAGCGTGGGTACGTGGATTTACCTGAGCACTGGCGCTATTCCAGTGCGAGGAATTATGCAGGGATGGAGGGGCTGATCGAAGTTCAGCGCTGGTACTGAGGGTCCCCCACCTGATCGTTCCCACGCTCTGCGTGGGAATGCAGCCCGTGACGCTCTGCGTCATTGCGGTGCTGGGCGTGCGCCAGCGGTGAGGCAGGAACGCGGAGCGTCCCGAGAGGCATTCCCACGCAGAGCGTGGGAACGATCAGTGGCGGCTGGAGAGTTGGTCTACATTGACTGGCGAGCCGTTTCGATCCGTATCGATCACCCCAATCAGGAGCGTACGCATGTCATTACAAGGCAAAACCCTGTTCATCACTGGCGCCAGCCGTGGCATCGGGCGTGAGATTGCGCTGCGGGCAGCAAAGGACGGGGCCAACATTGTGATTGCCGCTAAAAGCGCCGCCCCCCACCCCAAGCTGCCCGGCACCATCTTCAGCGTGGCGGCGGAAGTTGAAGCCGCAGGCGGCAAGGCGTTGGCCTTGCAGGTGGATGTGCGTGATGAAATGGCCGTGCGCCAGGCCATGGTCGACGCCTCTGAGCATTTCGGCGGCATTGATGCGCTGATCAACAATGCCGGGGCGATCAAGCTGACCGGGGTGCAACACATCGAACTCAAGCGCTTCGACCTGATGCATCAGATCAACACCCGCGCCGTGCTGCTGTGCAGCCAGGCTGCCCTGCCCTATCTGAAAAAAACCGCCGGCCACATCCTCAACCTCTCACCACCGCTGAACCTGGCCACCAAGTGGTTTGCCCAATACAGCCCCTATACGGTGACCAAATACGGTATGAGCATGCTGACCCTGGGCATGAGCGAGGAATTCGCTTCCTACGGCATCAGCGTCAATTCCCTGTGGCCGCAGACCATGATTGCCACTGCCGCCATCGAGTTTCAGCTGGGGTCACGCGAGTCGTTCAAGCATGCGCGCACGCCGGCGATTATGGCGGATGCTGCTTACGCGATTCTGGATAGCAGTGGCCGCAGCATTACCGGGCGCTTGCTGATTGATGAGGAGATTTTGAGCGAGCAGGGGATTACTGAATTTGATCATTACCGCTTTGAGCCGGACAGCAACGACAAGCTGATGCCCGACCTGTTTATCGACTGAAAAACACCATTCCTGTGCGGAGCGAGCTTGCTCGCGATAGCAGTGGAATCAGCCAACATTGATGCTGGATCTGATTCCGTCATCGCGAGCAAGCTCGCTCCCACAGGGTCCCATGGTGGTTATTAGAACTCGATCCGCACATCCCCCTTCGGCACGCTGCAGCACGACAGGATGAATCCTTCAGCTTCGTCTTCCTCGGTAATCCCGCCGTTGTGGTCCATTTCGACTTCACCGCCAAGCTTCATCACCTTGCATGTCCCGCAGATTCCCATCCCGCAGGCCTTCGGAATCAGCAAGCCAAGCTTGGCCGCCGCCGCATGCACGGTTTCGCCCGGCGCCACGCGAATGCTCTTGCCGGACGCGGTGAATTCCACTTGATGCAGATCTGCAACGTCGACCTCTGGTGCATCTGCTGCGATTTCGGCTTGTTCCACCGCATCGGCACGGGCTTCCGGCGGCGTCGCGCCAAAGGATTCCTCGTGATAACGCGTCATGTCGAAGCCCGCCGCCTCGAGCATGCGCTTGACCGCGTTCATGTATGGGGTCGGGCCGCAGCAGAAGACTTCACGCTCAAGGAAGTCCGGCGCCATCAATTCGAGCATCTTGTGGTTCAGGTAACCGCGATAACCGGCCCACGGCTCGCCCAGACCATGTTTCTCGCAGATCAGGTGCAGGCTGAAGTTGTCGATCCGCGACGCCATGTGTTCCAGCTCGCGGTGATAAATGATGTCCTTGGGCGAACGGGCGCTGTGGATAAACACCATGTCGACGTTGCCGTTGGTGTCGTAGAACCAGCGAGCCATCGACATGACCGGCGTGATGCCGACGCCACCGCTGAGGTACAGCACTTTCGGCGCGGTGAAATCCATGGCGTTGAACAGCCCGACCGGCCCGTGCACCGCCAGCTCCTGGCCTTCATGCAGAGTATCGTGCAGCCAGTTGGAGACCTTGCCCCCCGGCACGCGCTTGATGGTCACCGAAAAGCTGTACGGCACCGACGGCGAGCTGGAAATGGTGTAGGAGCGCATGATCGGCACGCCGTCGATTTCCAGCTCCAGGGTGACGAACTGCCCGGGCTTGAAAAAGAACAGGATTGGCTGGTCGGCCATAAAGCAGAAGGTGCGCACATCCCAGGTTTCCTGGATGACTTTGACGCAACGGACAATGTGTCGACCATTGGCCCAGGTCTGGGTGGTTACCGGGTTCAGGAAGCTGTTGGACATGCTGATCTCCACGGCCGACTGTCGGCCTTCATGTTGGCGATTCTGCGTATAGCGCGAACCTCCCATTTACCTATCTGCGACATTCACATACTTATCGCGACCAGCCCCCAATTACTGGGGGTTGCGCGTCGGGAACAGATTGGGCCATGTCGCCCATGGATAAGGTTCTGGCGAGCGCCGGCCCCACACTCGCCTCAACAGATAACTGCTGTTTTTTGTCTTGCGTCGCACAACCGTAGCCACTATTCGCCGGCCACACAGAATGGCCTTGAGGATTAAACGATGGACGTCACCACTACCCTGAGCCTGGGCGATCCGCTGGAACCCGCACGCAAGGCCACCGCGCAGATGCTGCAAGAGCGCGAGCGCACGTTCTCGCTGCCGCAGCCGTTTTACTCTGACGAGCGGCTGTTTGATATCGATATGCAGGAAATCTTCCAGAAAGAGTGGTTGATCGCCGGCATGACCTGCGAAATCCCGACCAAGGGCAACTACCTGACTCTGCAAGTCGGCAAGAACCCGATCATCGTGATTCGTGGTGCCGACGGCGTGGTCCATGCGTTCCACAACGTCTGCCGTCACCGCGGTTCACGTCTGTGCACCAGTGAAAAAGGCAAAGTCGCCAAACTGGTCTGCCACTACCACCAGTGGACGTATGAGCTGGACGGTCGCCTGCTGTTCGCCGGCACCGAAATGGGCGCTGACTTCGACATGAAGCAGTACGGCCTAAAACCGGTGAACGTGAAGACCGCCGGTGGTTACATCTTCATCAGCCTGTCGGAAAACCCGCCGGCGATTGATGACTTCTTGTCGACGCTGAACCATTACATGGAACCGTACGACATGGAGAACACCAAGGTGGCGATCCAGACCACCTTGTTCGAAAAGGCCAACTGGAAACTGGTGCTGGAAAACAACCGCGAGTGCTACCACTGCAACGCGTCGCACCCGGAACTGTTGAAAACCCTGCTGGAATGGGACGACGTTACCGACCCGCGCGCCGATCAGGCCTTCAAGGACCACGTCGCTGCTTCGGCCGCTGCCTGGGAAGCCGAGAAGATTCCTTACGCCCACGCCAGTTTCGGCCTGCGTAACCGCATCGTGCGCATGCCGCTGCTCAAGGGCACCGTGTCGATGACGATCGACGGCAAGCAAGGCTGCAAAAAACTCATGGGCCGGATCCAGAACCCGGACCTGGGCTCGATGCGCATCCTGCACCTGCCGCACTCGTGGAACCACTGCATGGGCGACCACATCATCGTGTTCACCGTGTGGCCGATCAGCGCTCAGGAAACCATGGTCACCACCAAGTGGATCGTCCACAAGGACGCGGTGGAAGGCGTGGACTATGACGTGGAGCGCATGCGCCAGGTCTGGGATGCAACCAACGACCAGGACCGTCGCCTGGCCGAAGAAAACCAGCGCGGGATCAACTCCACCGCGTACCAGCCAGGGCCTTACTCCAAGACCTATGAATTTGGCGTGGTGAACTTCGTGGACTGGTACAGCGAGCGGTTGCTGAACAACCTCGGGGCCGAGCCTGCGCCGTACCTCAAAGGGGTTCCGGTTCAAGGCTAAGAGCAAAAGCATCGCGAGCAGGCGTTGATTGATCGTTCCCACGCTCCGCGTGGGAATGCCTCAACGGACGCTCTGCGTTCGGCACCTGGGACGCAGAGCGTCCCTGGCTGCATTCCCACGCAGAGCGTGGGAACGATCAATGGCCTGAAGACCACCGCACCGACCCATCCTCCCCAATAAACGTCTCTTCGATGTTCTCCCCCACCAGCCGCACTTTCACATAACCGTTCAGTACCCGATCCGGGTACGCCTCATCCCGCGCATTTTGCGTTTCCGACCACAGCACCCGCGCATGCCCGTTCAGCTCGCTGGCATTGCCGTAGGGAATCGCCCCATGCCCGGCGCAACGCGCATGCAACCCGCCTTGAGCGGCGTAGCAGATGCCGTTGTGCAAATGCCCCCAATACCAGTAATCCGGCTCACGGCCCAAGGCATCGCACACCGGTTGATACAGCGCCGTCTTGTTGTGCCCCGAAATGTCGAAGCCCTGGTGATGACTGAGCACCATGATTTTCTTGCGCGGAGGCAGCCCTTTCATCCAGTCGATCTGCTCCTTGTTCAGCGCGCCGTCCATATACAGATTAATCGGGTCCGAGGCATAAGCCGTGTCGAGGCCGATTACCAGCCAGTCATCGTTGTACAACGCGAAATAACTGGTGCCCTGCTGCGCCGGAAAACGCTTGGCCAGTTCCTTGAAATAGCCATGGGCGCCGCTGTACATCTCGTGGTTGGAGTTGAGGGTGAACGAGCCGTGCTTGCCCATGGGCCAGCCGACCATGTCGACGTCTTCCTGGGAGTGGGTGCCGGCGTAATACACGTCCCCCAGGTGCACGGTGAAATCGGCCTGGGCCAGTTGCATCTGATTGGCCACCGACACCGCCGGCGCATGGCTGTCGAACGGCCCGGTGCCCCAGTCGCCGGCGATGGCCAGGGTTACGTCACTGTCCATGCGCATCAGCGCCGGGTTGGTTGCGAACGGCGCGTGATGCCGCAGGTTCTCGATCCACTTGAGCAGCGCCTCGCTCCACAGCAGATCCAGCAGTTCCCATTTGCGACAACCGAGCAGGCTGCCATCCTTGAGTACCCGGGTTTGAAGTTCGTCCTCCGATTGCGGCAAGGGCGTCGCGTTGCCGATGTGCAGGATCGACAAGCCGTGGGCCAGTTCCCACGGCACACTCGGCTGATCGTCTGGCAAATCGCCGTTCTTGAGTACGTAATGCGCTTGATCGTGACCCCGTTGCAACAGCGCGACGATGGCTTCGTACTCCTTGGGTTCAAGCTCGCTGACGAGCTTCTTCCAAGCCATTTCCAGGCGAGTGAACAAGCCGTGAAAGCGCAGCTTGACCTTGTCGTACTCGTGTTCCCAATGACTGACCAATGACATGTCGCGTTCCTCCATCCGTAGTGGAATTACAGGGTTTTCATGAACTCGATGAGCGCCCGCTTATCGAGTTCCGACAGTTGCGTGCCGTACAGATGGCCGCCGTTGTGGTTGCCCTCCAGGCGGGTGTCGTATTTGAAGTCCGCCGAGGCCTTCATTTGCTGGCCACTGGTGACGAAGCCGACTTTGTCCTGGTCGTACACATCGGAGCCGGTAAAGAACACTATCGGTCTCTTTTCCGGTGGCTGCAGCAAGTCCCACAGGGTCGGCACCGAACCGTTGTGCAAGTACGGCGCGCGCAACCAGACGCCGTCGGTGGGCGTGTTGCTGTAGCTCTGGGTCTTGCGATAGGCGCCAAAGTCGAACGGTGATTTCTTGAAGCCATGGAACGCCGTCACTAAACCATTGGTGAACGAGTTCAGCCGATGGGGATCGGTGCCCAACTCCTCAATGTTGGTGGTGACCTGACCGGTGTCGGTGCGGCCGAAATCATGGCAACCGGCGCAGTTGTTTTCCCAGACCGGCTTGCCCTGTGCGACCTTGGCCTTATCCAGCGCGAACGGCCATGCCGGTGCTTTGTGGCCCAGCAGCCAGTTGGTTACCCGGTTGAAACTGGCCGGCAACACTGACTCGGGCGTTGCGCCCACAGCCATGGCGGCCGCGTAGTTGCGCTCATGGATGTCGTTGTTGTTGCCGTCCCAGTGCAGGTACAGCGACTCCCGAGGCTTCTGATTCCAGACTTGCGGCAAGTCGACGGTGCCGATGGTTGAGTCATCCGGGAAGCCGAACACCACCATTTTCGTCGGGTTGAAAGTGTCGGTGCGCCCCGGCCCTTGTGGTGCGCGCAGGCGTTGCCAGGCGTAGGCCTGTTTCTGTTTGACCAGCGCGCTGGTGGCCATCGGAATGATCACGTAGCGGTTGTACAAGCGCTCGAAGAACCCGAGCTGAAACTTGCTGTTGATCGCCGTCATCACCGCGTCAGGGGTGAATGTCGGGTCGCTGGCACAACTGTAGGCGAACCACTGGAAGGCTTGCAGTTGCAGGGTATTGGCTGGCGCGGTGGCCACCGGGATAGCGACGTTGCTGGTATTGGCCCGGTAGGAACCGGTGTGACACAAGGCGCAGTTGGGCTCCACGGTCGGGTAGCCGATCTGCCGCTTGGCCATGCCGATCGGCAGGTCCTTGCCATTCTCGTAGAGGAAACCGAAGACTTCATAGCCGCCGGGTTTTGGCAGTTTATCCGGGCACATCTGCGGCAACACGGCGAACAGGTAATAGGGAATCCGCGCCTCGATGCCCAAGCCGATGGCGCCGTATTTGTAGTGATCTTCATCGGAGACGTATTGCTCTTCCGGAACCACCCGTAGCATCTGGTACCAGGTTTCGTAACCGATGAATCCCAGCGCCAGCACCACGACCAGCGTAGCGACCTTGAAGCTGTGCCGCTGCCAGCGGCGCGCCCAGGCTGCGCGCCACTCATGCCAACCGTCGCGCAGTAATGCAAAAGGCCGATTGGCCGGTGCGCTACCCAGGTACAGCAGAATCCCGAGGATCAGGAACATGCTCAGATCGCCCAGCAGCATCGGCACGAATACCTGAGCCTGGTTGCTGGTGTTGATCAAGTAGATCCAGAACGCCACGGCGACCAGGCGCGACAACACGCACAGCCACGAATGCACCACGTATTTGGGTGCGTTGAAGCCTGACGGCATGTAGAAAAGACTGATCCCCACCAGCAGCATGCCGGCGTTTTCCAGCCACGGATCGGAGAGCTGCGGCGGCATCCCGAGCATCGAGGTCAGCAATGCCGGCGCAAACAGCGCCGGAATCGCGAAGACCATGTTCATCACAATGCCTATCCAGATGAAGCGTTGAAACCAGCGGATGTAACTGTCCATGGCATCCATTTCCTTGTGCGTGACCCGCGAGGTGCAGCGCCTGATAGATCGCCTTCGCGGGCAAGCCTCGCTCCTACAAAAGCAGCGCAAAACCTGTAGGAGTGAGGCTTGCCCGCGAAGAATCCAACTCGGTCTAACGACTAGCCGAGGGCCGTTTTCTCCAGGTGTTGCAGGATGATCGGGTACACATCGAGCACCGCATTCTTACCGAACATGCAGTCGATATGCCCGTAACCCGGCACCACATGCCGGCTGTAGCGCTCCGGTCCATGGGCTTTGCACACACGCTCATAGGTCTTGAGCGTGCTTTCCGGCAGGTAGCACTGGTTGTCTTCGCCGCTGATGAAGCAGATCGGCATGGTCAGCCGGTCGAAGTGCGGCATGTAGACGTCCTGGCCCTTGAAGTCCACCAGATGACCTTTGCGCAGGATCAACGCCAAGTGCTCGAAGGTCTGCATGTTCGATTCGCCAAACAGCTCATGCAGGTTGTCATGCAGGGTCTCGTTGAGTGTGTCGTGGCGGTACAACGATGCGTACATGAAGGTGATGCGATGGCACACCGGGTTGGTGCAGTAGCCCTGAGCCTCGATGCGGGCATACCCATTGAGAGCCTTGTCGTAGAGCTTGTTGAACCAGCTCTCCTTGTTGTCGGCATACGCGGTGAGGGATTTGATGCCGATGGCGTCGAGCATCCCCGGAAGGTGCAGGCCGGCCTTGAGCCCGGTTGCCGTGGCGACCACCGTGTCCGCGGCAATCTGCGAACAGACCACCGAACGCACGCCCTGCAACCCGGCCAGCAACGACATGAAGAACGTCGTCGCGCCGTAGCAATGCACCACGCATTGCACGTCCGCGGCTTTGGTTGTCTGCTGGATCTGCTCGATGGCGGCCTTGAAGTCGTACTGCGCAATCTGGTCGCCGTTCCATTCCTTCTTGCTCGCGGGCAACAGAATGCTCACCCGCAAATCCAGCAGCCAGACGTCGTACTCGTGCTTGCACAGGTACTCCAGCAGGTTGGTCTGGATGGTGTCGGTGGAGAAAATATTCGAGCCCACGCCCAAACCGTGGACCAGCATCACCGGCCCTTTGCTGCCGCCCTGATAGCGGGTCAGGCGTAGCTGTACGTTGTCTTCGGTCTGGAAGAACTGCACGCGCGGAATCGGCGCATCCAATGGGCGTTTCTGCCGCGGCGGTGCGTCAGGATTGAAGTAGATGTCACCCGCGAACACTCCGCCGTAGCTCTCCCACAAAATGCCGGCGAAGAACTTGCCGAACCGCGCCAGCCCATCGATACGCTCGCGTTCGTTGCGGGCATTGAGCACCTTCATGGTGGTCATCTGCTTGGCGAAATCGACTGGATGGATGTGCATTACACCCGAACCTATCACCTCACCGGTCTTGTCCGCCCCGCGATACAGCGTCACGTAGAGGGTGCTGGTGTCGTGCCAAACGTTCAGCACGCCGTTGTCTTCGGGCACGGTTTTGAACGCGCTGAAGTAATAATCGCTGCCGTCCTCGGCGGTCAGTTTCATGTCGTAATTCATGTGCCGCACGCCGACTTGTTCCTGATACTCCTCGAACAGGTTGAACACGCCATTGCTGGCGGTCAGCGGTTCCGGCGACAGGCCCGGCGCATTGAGCGTGCCGACCAGCGTCGCGGCGTGTTGCGGCTCCTTGATCATGCGGTTGAGATCGTTGGCGGTGATGGTCAGGGTGAACTGGATCGGCGAGTTCTCTGACTCGCCGCGTGTGGCCGCCGCCTCGTAAAGTTTGAGATCGGTGCCTTGAGGCTGGGTGAAATCTTTGGAGAAATAGCCCTTCATGGTTTCGGTGAACTGCACGCCGAGCGTCGGCGGAGCCACCTGTTTGCGCGGCGCCGAAGGCAGCGTGTAGTCGATGTGCCAACCGCGATCGGCCGCCAGCAGACCCATGTTGCGCTCGCTCACGGCGGAGATGGTCAGCAGCGGATTGACCGCCAGTGAAGTCGGAATCACCGCGCCGTCGGTCACGTACAACCCGGCATAGACATTGGTGCCACTGGCGCTGCTGAACACCTGGCCCTTGTGGTTGACCACGCCCTGCTCCGCGTCCTCGCCCATCACGCAGCCGCCCAACGGGTGGACGGAAACGATGCTGTGTTTGAGCAGCTCGGTCCAGATCGGGTTCTCGACCCAGATCCCGCCTAATGCCTTGGTGCTCTGGTGCAGCCGCTCGTTACCGAGTTTGACGTTTTCCTGCTCGCCAACGCCCGGCCAGTCGATGCGCAGCTGATCCTTGCTGTCGAGCACCATGCGGCCCTTGCCGTCGTCGTGGCTCATGATCAGGTAAGTCTGCATGTTGTGCAGGGCGCCGTGATACGGGCCGCGCAGGAAGCTTTCGGATTCGCGCGCTGCGTACTTGAGCTTGCCGCTGAAGCTGTCATCGGTGGGCTTGCCGATCAACCCGGCGAACGCGGCCATGCTCGGCACCATCGGCCGGCCGAGCGCGCCGGGGATCGAGCCTTCTTCGATGACCATGCGGCTGCGCCAGTCGCCTTCGGTGCGCATGTCGATGATCGAGGTGATGCACGGGCCGACCGGTTTCATTTCATTGGCCGGATGCGCGCCGAAACCGATGCCGTTGATCGCTTGGTCGCAGTTGTGGCCAAAGCCGAGAATGTCGCCGTTGCCGCTCATGTTCTCGCCGAGCTGATTGGACGTGGACAGACCTTTGTCCCGAGAACGCAGGAGGATTTCGGTGGAACCCAGAGTGCCGGCCGAAACCACGACGACATCAGCCTTAACGAATAGCGTCGGTGCCGAGAACTTTTCGCGGCCGCTGTCCAGGTATTGGAAATGCACGATCCAGCCATCGCCGTCGGCGTCCCGCTCCAGATGCCGCACCTCGGCCTGGCAGAAAATCTCCGCGCCGTGGTTCCAGGCATCCGGCAGGTAATTCATCAGCGTGGTGTTCTTGGCCTTGTTGTTACAGCCCGACACGCAGTCGCCACAATGGTTGCACGGCAGTTGCTCGACACCGACGTGGTTGAGGTTGTTCGGCAGTTTGTCGAAGGTCACGTTGATCGGTGGCTTGTAGAAATGCGCCCCTTGCTTGAGGTAATCCGCGGACTTTTTGTTGGCTTCCAGTTTCGGCAACACCGGCGAAGTGCCTGGGTAAGGATTGGGCTTGAGCATCTCCCGAGCCCGGGCGTACCCATCCTTGAGCAACGTGTCGCGGTGTTCACGCACCGCCAGCGGCCAGCGCGGATCGTCGAACACGCCGGGCTCCGGCTCCAGGGCGACGTTGGCGTTGATCAGCGACGTGCCGCCCAGGCCGCAACCGACCACCACGTTCTGCTGGGCATTGACGTGCAGGTCGAACAGCCCGGTGCGCGAACCGATGTGTCCGTCCGGGTCATGGACTTGCAGCTCTTCGGTGGCCGCCAGCATCGTATTGGGGTACTCGCCGGGCTGGATTTCCCGGCCCCGCTCCAGCAGGCACACTCGCTTGCCGGCCCGGGACAGACGCGACGCCGCGATCCCGCCGCCGTAGCCGGAGCCGATGACGATCACGTCGTAATGTTCCTTGATGTCGCTGATGGGCGTGGCGATCCGTGTCATGGGTCATTTCCTCTCAGGCAGATGGGCAACTCTGTGGTTGCCTGCAATCGATAGACGAACAAACGCCTGGTCAGCGGGCACGGTCGGGCCTCAATGGCAGCGGCGTCAGGGGATGGGGCAAGGCTTCAGGCGCTATAGGCGAGCACGCTGATTGGTGGCGCGACGGTGAATCCGTTTGCGCAGCAAGGTCGCGGGTGTCGGTACACAGGTCACGCAGGGGCTTGGGTGTGAGCGATGTGGCTGGCTATCCATCCGCGTTCTCCCTGAACCAGATGTGGATAAGTGACGGCTGTCCTTGTGCCCTGAGAGTGAAGACAGGCGACAGATCGAAGTCAAGGAAGTGCCTTAGAACTGTATGAAATCTGATCTATCGCGTTCCAGCCTATATCGGCCGGGGCTTGCAGGGTTTAGCGAACAAGTTATCCACATCTCCACCCACAGCTAATGGGGACAACTGTGGATACCGGGGCAAATTTATTCACAAAAACTGAAGAAAAACCGTGACTTATCCGGAAGCAGGGTTTTATGAATACATTGATCGTTTTTTGATCAGAACTCTGTAGGGCACGGTTTATATGGCGTGTAGAGGATGGCAAACACCTTATCCACAGAAGCGCCAACAGACTTTGGGGGCAACTTTGCAGGTTCTGTGGAAAACCGCTGAAAGCCGCGAGAATTCAGGGTTTGCGGAAGGATTAGTGACGGAAAACGTTGAATTGAACGTTATTTGATCAGCTCACTGAAAGCCACGGTTTACATGGCGTGTAGTGGACAGCAAACATCTTATCCACAGAAGCGCCAACAGAGATTGGGGGCAAGTATCAGCTTGCGAGTGAAGTTGTTCGGTGGAAAAAGCTCGAAAAAACCGGGGCTTACATTGGTTGTTTATTGAACGGAAGGCTGGAGGGCTTGATGGGCATGGGGTGTAGCGAGGCGCGAACATGTTATCCACAGAAGCGCTAACAGGGATTGTGGGTAACCCCGGTGGATTGTTGGTTGTGCACACAATCTGTGATCGACACTGCCCCCTGTGGGAGCGGGCTTGCCCGCGAAGGCTGACTGACATTCAACATTGATGTCGACTGCCCCGTCGCTTTCGCGAGCAAGCCCGCATGAATTGGGTCAGGCCTTAAGGCCGATACATCAAATAGGCTTCCCCCATGACCCGAATCATTGGGTGGGGCGTAATCTGGCAGGTATCGACGATCCGGAAGCCATGGCGCTCATAAAACCGCCGGGCGCCGGTGTTCGCCGCGTAGTCGATCAGGCTCAAGCCGTTGAGCCCCAATCGGTTGGCACGGTCATAGGCGTAAGCGAGGAATTGTTTGCCCAACCCCTGATTACGCCAGCCCTCATGCAGAGCCAGGCTTGAAATATAAAGGGTGTCGGGGATTTCCATCGTGGCATACGGCGCCAGGACCGGATCGGTCACGGGAGCGGCCAGAGGATCGTGGCGCATCGCATAGCTGTGCAGCATGCCGATGACCTTTCCCTCGGCCTGCGCGATCAGGCAGTTCTGATAAGAGAAATCGACGTCTTCACGCGCGTAACGACTGGCACCGACCTCCAGCAGGTCCTGGCCGGGCTGCGCCAGTTGGCTCCAGATGTAATCGGCCGCGCCTTCTGATGAAATCTGAAACAAGCGAGCAATCTCCCGCGCATCCGCGCGCAGGGCAGAACGAAACTCAACTGCCATTTACCGGACTCCACAGGACCGTTAGCGAACCACACCTTCTTCAATCAGCAACTTGAGAATGGCTTCGGCGCCCGCCTGCGCGGTGACGCCCTTGAGCACCTGCCCGCCTCCGCCACTGGCCTTGGCTGTCGCGGCTTTCATGCGGTCTGCACCACTCTTGGCCTTAATCACTTTCAAGCGTTTGGGCCGTGGCTTGGCCGGTTGCAGCGTGGCCAGCGCCAGCAGTTCATCGTCGATCACCTCGACTTCATCCGCCTGCAACACGCCGCGCCGCGCTGGACCATAAGCACTCTGCCGAGGCTTGGGCGCTGCGTGATCCACAGTCGCCAGAAACGGCAGGCGCACTTTCAAGCGCCGACGCTGACCGCGAGGCAAGGCTTGCAGCACCAGCGCCGAACCGCCGTCGATGGATTCGACCTGCGCCAACCCCACCACCAGCGGCCAGCCAAGGCTTTCCGCCAACAGGAACGGCAACATGCCCGAGCCTTCACCGGTTTCCGCCTGACTGCCGGTCAACACCACCTGTGCCCCGGCATCACGCAAATACGCGGTCAACGCCGGCAGCGCATCAGCACCTTCCGGTTGTTCCAGCACATGCAGTTGTTCCAGGCCCATGCCCAGATAAGCGCGCAGCGCCGGTTCTGCGACGTCGCCCGCATGCAGCACTTGCAGGTTATCCCCAGCCAGTTGCAAACCCAGTTCAACCGCCCGCGCATCCTGCTCGGCGCGGCGTGGCCGGCCAGAGGTCGGGTGGGCGCCAATGGACACCAGGCTGATGATTTTCGTGCTCATAACCCTTTCCTTTCCTTAAGCCGCATCGCGCTTGGCTTCATTGCGGTAAGCCGCTACCGCATCGATCAAGGCTTGAAGAATCTCCGCGCTCTCACCGATCACCGACAGGTCGGCCCGTTTGATCATGTCGCAGCCAGGATCGAGGTTGATCGCCACCACCTTGTCGCAGGCACCGATGCCTTGCAGGTGCTGGATCGCCCCGGAGATACCCACCGCCACGTAAACCCGTGCCGTGACCCAAGTACCGGACGCACCGACCTGACGGTCACGGGCCATGAAACCATCGTCCACCGCCACTCGCGACGCACCTTCGGTCGCACCCAACGCCTCGGCCGTCCTGTGGAAAAGTCCCCAGTCCTTGACCCCGTTGCCGCCCGAGAAGATGAACTCTGCTTCGGCCATCGGAATCGCCGCAGGGTCCACCGCCACCGCGCCCAAATCCTCGATGCGCGACAGGCTGCGGGCGACCGCTGTGGATAACTCCACCGGCAAGGCTTCGTGACGGGTTTCGCTGACCGGTTCGGCGCATTCGGCGGCGGCCAGAATCAAGCGTGCGACCGGCCGCGCAAGGTCTTGCAGACCAGCACCGGCGCGGCCGATGCACTCCTGATCCTTGACCTGCCAGACCCGCGTGGCCGGGCGTTCGCCCAGCGCGGCGGCAAAGCGTCGACCCAGTTCACCACCACCGCTACGGCTGTCCGGCAGCAACCAGTGACGCGGGCTGAACTGGTTATCCACAGCTCGCAGCCCCTGGACTCGTTGCTCCGGTGCATAACCGCTGAATTCGTCGCCTTCAAGCACCAGCAAGCGATCCACGCCAGCTGTAGCGAAGGCGTTTTCCTTGTGCTCACCGAAGACCACGGCCAGTACCGCGCCGTCCTTGCCGGCCAACTGATGGGCCAGACCGAGCAAGTCGCGGTCGTGGCTGCTCAAGCGGCCGCCAACCATGTCCGGCACCACGCTGATGTAAAACGCGGGTGCAGGCACTTGATGCAGCGGCAATTGCACTTCAACCGCGGCCGAACGTTTGGTCGCCCCGCCCTGCTGAGCGCCGCTGCGGTCGATTCGCTTGATGCCGTTGGGGCCGATAAAACCGACACCATGAGGATTCTTGCGGATGAGGCCGTTAGGCCCCATCCAGCTGTGTTGCGCCGGTTGCATGGCCGCGTGCAGCGGGTGCAAGCGGTTGCGGGCGATCCATTCGGCGCGTGGGTCGCGGCGGATAATGTCGCTCATCAATGCACCTCCGCAGGTTCACGTTTGGCCGGTGCCGATGGCTTTCCCGGCGTTGCGTCTTCGAGCAACGCATCCGCCACCAGTTCGGCGATGTCCTTGATCATTGGACGCGGTTCGACCACACCTTCGAGCATCGCGGTGCACTGTGGACAACCCACGGCCACCAGTTCGGCGCCGGTTTCGCGGATGTCTTCCATGCGCATGTCGGGGATCCGCTGCTTGCCGGGAATGTCGGTGATCGGCGCACCGCCACCGCCGCCGCAGCAGCGTGAACGGAAACCGGAGCGTTGCATTTCCTTGATCTCGATGCCCAGGGCGCGCAGCACTTCACGCGGCGCCTCGTATTCGCCGTTGTAGCGACCGAGGTAGCACGGGTCGTGATAGGTCACGCTGCTGCCTTTGTGCTGGCCGAGGTTCAGGGCGCCTTCGCCGATGATCTCAGCCATGTAAGTGCTGTGGTGCTGCACGAGGTAGTTGCCGTCGAAGGCGCCGTACTCGTTTTTCAGCACGTGGAAACTGTGCGGGTCGCAGGTGACGATGCGATTGAAGCTGTATTTGGCCAGGGTCTGGATGTTGCGTTTGGCCAACAACTGGAAAGTCGCTTCGTCGCCCAAGCGTCGTGCCACGTCGCCGCTGTCGCGCTCTTCAAGACCCAGCACCGCGAAGTCGACCTTGGCCGCTTTCAGCACTTTGACGAAGGCACGCAGGGTGCGCTGGTTGCGCATGTCGAAGGCTCCGTCGCCGACCCAGAACAGCACGTCGGTGGATTTCTTCTCGCTGAGCAGGTTCAGATTCAAATCCGCCGCCCAGTTCATCCGCCCGCCCGGCGCGAAGCCGCCTGGGTTGTCGGTGGCGATCAGGTTTTCCAGGACTTCGGCGCCCTTGTTCGGGGTCGCGCCTTTTTCCAGGGTCAGATGGCGGCGCATGTCGACGATGGCGTCGACGTGCTCGATCATCATCGGGCATTCCTCGACGCAGGCACGGCAAGTGGTGCAGGACCACAAGGTTTCAGCGTCCACCAGACCGTTGACGATCGGTTGATGCGGATTGCCACTGTGTTCACCGATGGCTTTGCCTGGATACGGGCTGCCGGCGAATTTGGCGTCAGTACCGCCAGCCAGGCCAACGACCATGTCCTGAATCAGTTTTTTCGGGTTCAGCGGCTGGCCGGCAGCGAATGCCGGGCACGCCGCTTCGCATTTACCGCACTGCACGCAGGCGTCGAAGCCGAGCAGTTGGTTCCAGGTGAAATCCTTGGGTTTTTCCACGCCCAGCGGCGCATTCGGGTCATTCAGATCCAACGGCTTCAAACCGGTGGAACGGCCGCCACCAAAACGCTCGGCGCGACGGTGCCAGGCCAGGTGCAAGGCACCGGCGAAGGCGTGCTTCATCGGCCCGCCCCACGTCATGCCGAAGAACAGTTCCGACACGCCCCAAAGCACGCCGACGCCGAGGATCGCAGCCACCACCCAACCACCGAAGTTTTCCGGAAGGATGCCCGCTACCGGCAGGGTCAGCAGGAAGAACGATGCCGAGAACGCCATCAGGCTTTTCGGCAAGCGCATCCACGGGCCTTTGGACAAGCGGGCCGGTGGGTTGCGACGGCGCAGGAACATAAAGATCGCGCCGACAAACATCACCGCCGACATCAGCAGCAGTGCATAACCGAGGATGCGGTTATGCAGGCCAAAACCATGAACCAGAATCGCCAGCACAATGGACGCCACCGCACCACCGGCCGTGGCGACGTGGGTGTTGGCGATGTATTTGTCCCGCGCGACGACGTGGTGCAAATCGACCATGTAGCGTTTGGGCATGGCGAACAGACCGCCGATCAGGTCGACTTTCGAAGCCCGGCCCTGACGCCACATAGCCACCCGCCGCAACGCGCCCAGGACAGCCAGGCCCAGGGCAGCGAACAACAGGATTGGAAGAAGGGTGTTCAACATGTGGAGCTCCCAAAGACCTCGGGGTCTATGATCGTTCCCACGCTCCGCGTGGGAATGCAGCCCGTGACGCTCCGCGTCACATCAAAAGCGGACGCAGAGCGTCCATTGAGGCATTCCCACGCGGAGCGTGGGAACGATCAGTTCGTGGCTTAGAAATCCTTGCACAACCGCAACGCGTCATAGATCGCCGCGTGGGTGTTGCGCTGGGCCACGCAGTCGCCGATGCGGAACAGCAAGTAGCCGTCGCCCGCCTGGCTCAACGAAGGCTGAGGCTTGATCGCGAACAAAGCTTCGATGTCCATCTGGCCTTTGTTGCGCGAGCCTTCCTTCATGGCGTAGTAGATTTCTTCGTCCGGACGCACGCCGTTTTCGACGACGACCTGGTCCACCACCCGCTCCTCTTTGGCGCCGGTGTATTCGTTTTCCAGCACCGCCACCAGCTTGTCGCCTTCGCGATAGACCTTCTCCAGCATCATGTCGCCGGTCATGATCACTTCTTTCGGGTACATGCTGCGGTAGTAAGTCGGGAACGATGTACCGCCGATGGCCACACCCGGTTTGATGTCGTCGGTGACGATCTCGACCTGGCTGCCCTTGTCGGCGAGGAAGTCGGCCGTCGACATCCCGGTGAACTCGCAAATGGTGTCGTAGACCAGCACGTTCTTGCCCGGCGCAACCTTGCCATCGAGGATGTCCCAGCTGCTGACCACCAGGCCTTCAGCCGCGCCCCAGTGTTCGTTCTGTTCCAGGAACGGATGACCGCCGACGGCGAGCACCACCACGTCCGGACGCAGGTCGAGAATGGTCGCCGCATCCGCCGCCACGCCCAGGCGCAGGTCGACTTTCAAGCGCGCCAGTTCCAACTGGAACCAGCGGGTGATACCGGCGATCTGGTCCCGTTGCGGCGCTTTCGACGCGGTAGTGATCTGCCCGCCGATGAATTCTTTCTTCTCGAACAGGGTCACGTCGTGGCCACGTTCGGCCGACACGCGAGCCGCTTCCATCCCGGCAGGACCGGCACCGACCACCACGACTTTGCGCTTCACACCGGTCGATTTCTCGATGATGTGCGGCACGCCCATGTATTCACGGGAGGTCGCGGCGTTCTGGATGCACAAGACGTCCAGGCCCTGGTACTGACGGTCGATGCAGTAGTTGGCACCGACACATTGTTTGATCTGGTCGACCTGGCCCATTTTGATCTTGGCGATCAAATGCGGGTCGGCGATGTGGGCGCGGGTCATGCCGACCATGTCGACGTAGCCGCCCTCCAGAATACGGGTTGCCTGGTTCGGGTCCTTGATGTTCTGCGCGTGCAGCACCGGGGCCTTCACCACTTCTTTGATACCGGCAGCCAAATGCAGGAATGGCTCCGGTGGATAACTCATGTTCGGAATAACGTTGGCCAGGGTGTTGTGGGTGTCGCAACCCGAGCCCACGACGCCGATGAAGTCGATCATGCCGGTGTCGTCGTAGTACTTGGCGATCTGTTTCATGTCCTCGTGGGACAAGCCATCCGGGTGGAATTCATCACCGCACAGGCGGATGCCGACGCAGAAGTCCGGACCGACTTCCTTGCGCACAGCCTTGATCACTTCCAGGCCGAAACGCATGCGATTTTCGAAGCTGCCGCCCCATTCATCGGTACGCTTGTTGACGCGCGGGCTCCAGAACTGGTCGATCATGTGCTGGTGCACGGCAGACAGCTCGACGCCGTCCAGGCCACCGGCCTTGGCCCGCGCGGCGGCGCTGGCGTAGTTGCCGATCACCCGCCAGATTTCTTCCGGCTCAATGGTTTTGCAGGTCGCGCGGTGCACCGGTTCACGGATGCCCGACGGCGACAGCAGGGTTGGCCAATGCTCGCCATCCCAGCGCGAACGACGGCCCATGTGGGTAATCTGGATCATGATCTTGGCGCCATGCTTGTGCATGGCATCGGCCAGGTTCTGGAAGTGCGGAATGATCCGGTCGTCGGCAAGGTTGACCGACTTCCACCAGCCTTGCGGGCTGTCGATGGCCACGCTGGAGGAACCGCCGCAAATCGCCAGGCCGATCCCGCCCTTGGCTTTCTCTTCGTAATACTTGACGTACCGGTCGGTGGTCATGCCGCCGTCGGTGGCGTAGACCTCGGCGTGCGCGGTGCTGAGCACGCGGTTGCGGATGGTCAGTTTGCCGATCTGGATCGGCTGGAACATTGCTTCGAAAGCCATGGCGGGGTCCTCGACTTACAACGGCTTGACGGTGAACAAACCGTCGTCGTGGCCTTCTTCGGAGCCACCGTAAACTTGTTCGGCGACCGTGCGGATCTTGCTGCCGCGAGCAGCCAGGATCTGGTCCATGGCGCCGGCGAACCAGCCAGTGAACATGTAGTCGACCTTGCGCCCGACCTTGCCGTACACGTAGACAAATGCGGAGTGTTCAAGCTTGACGCTGGCGGTGCCTTTGTCGAGGTCGATGTCCTGAATCTTGAACAGGCCCCAGCCACGTTGCGACAGACGCTTCATGTAGTGCTCGAACACTGCAACGCCTTCCAGGCTGTGGCATTCGGCTTCTTTTTCACACCAGTGCCAGGCGGACTTGTAGCCGGCCTTGTAGAGGATTTCGGCGTAAGCATCAGCGCCCAGCACTTCCTCGATGCCCATGTGGTTGTTGACGAAGAAATGGCGCGGCACGTACAGCATCGGCAGGGCGTCGGAAGTCCAGATACCGGTTTCGCTGTCGACTTCGATTGGCAATTGCGGGGCGATCTTGGCCATGGGTAAAACTCCAGAATTCGATGTATTTTGGCGATAGGCAGCCGTAGCAGCTGTCGAGCCTGCGAGGCTGCGTTGGGCTGCGAAGCGGCCCCCGAGGGCGGTCCTGCGGACCGCAACGCAGCCTCGTGCCTCGGCAGCTGCTACAGAAATCGTTGTTTGTAAGTGGGCTTATTCGCCCCAAACGTCTTTCAAGACGTTCACCCAGTTCTCGCCCATGATCTTGCGCACCACCCGCTCGGAATGGCCGCGCTTGAGCAGGGTCTCGGTCAGGTTCGGGAACTCGCCCACGGTGCGGATGCCCAGTGGGTTGATGATCTTGCCGAAGCTGGTCAGACGGCGGGCGTAGCCCTTGTCATGGGTCAGGTATTCAAAGAAGTCCTGGCCATGGCCCTGGGTGAAGTCGGTGCCGATGCCGATGGCGTCTTCGCCGACGATGTTCATGGTGTATTCGATCGCTTCGGCGTAGTCGTCGATGGTCGAATCGATGCCCTTGGCCAGGAACGGCGCGAACATGGTCACACCGACGAAACCGCCGTGATCGGCGATGAACTTCAATTCTTCATCGGATTTGTTGCGCGGGTGAACCTTCAGACCCGACGGCAGGCAGTGGGAGTAGCAGACCGGTTTCTTCGATTCGAGGATGACTTCTTCGGAGGTTTTCGAGCCGACGTGGGACAGGTCGCACATGACGCCGACACGGTTCATCTCAGCGACGATTTCACGACCGAAACCCGACAGGCCGCCATCGCGCTCGTAGCAACCGGTACCCACCAGGTTTTGGGTGTTGTAGCACATCTGCACGATACCGACGCCCAGCTGCTTGAAGACCTCGACGTAGCCGATCTGGTCTTCAAACGCGTGAGCATTCTGGAAGCCAAAGAGGATGCCGGTTTTGCCCTGCTCCTTGGCCTTGCGGATATCGGCGGTGGTGCGCACCGGAATCACCAGGTCGCTGTTCTCGCGGATCAGCTTCTGGCTGGCGGCGATGTTGTTGACGGTGGCCTGGAAGCCCTCCCACACCGACACGGTGCAGTTGGCCGCGGTCAGACCGCCCTTGCGCATGTCTTCAAACAGCTCGCGGTTCCACTTGGCAATAATCAGCCCGTCGATAACGATGCTGTCGGCGTGCAATTCGGCTGGGCTCATCAGGCTGTCCCCTATTAGCGATTCATGCGCCGAATCGTGTGCCGGCGCTTTGGGGCCAGCATATGCCTCGGTGCCTGTGCAGCCGGGTGCAAAAACGACAGGGGAATTGCCGAAAGCGTCAATCCGCGACAAAGGGTCGTCAACAGGTGTCATTGCCTACCTATCCAACGCCGCCCGCTTGGGCCAGAATTCGCCCCACTGGATGTTTTACTGAATGCATGACTGGATCAAGGGGCGGCGGCGCAATGAAATCGATCTTCCTGGCTTTGGCACTGATAGCGACTGGCGTACAAGCAGCTGAAGAGGCCGACGACAACCCCTGCGACGCCGTCGAAAACGAAATCCAGACCCTGGAATGCTCGGCCTACAGCAGAACCACCGCCGAACAGCTGCTGAGCGACAACTATCAGAGCCTCACCGAGCGCATGCAAACGCTGTACGGCAACAACAAGGCGCAACTGACCGACATCACCGCCAAAATCAAAACCGCGCAACAGCAATGGCTGAAAACCCGGGATGCCGATTGCGCAGTGGACGCCTTTCCGGCGACCAGCGGTAGCAAAGCGTTCACCATTGCGCAGAACGATTGCGTGGCGCGGATGAGTGACGAGCGGTCGGAGTTTTTGGAGTCGATTGGGCAGGAATAAAGACATAAGAATGGAGATTATTTGATCCCCCACGAAGTAGTGAGTCGCATCATCGATGGCGCGACGCCCATTCGCGCCTGGCGCGAACACCTGAACTTTACGCAGGATGAAGTTGCCAAGCGCATGGGCATTTCCCAACCGGCTTTCGCCCAGCAGGAGACGGTCTCCAAGCCCCGCAAGGCAACCCGTGAAAAGATTGCCGCGGCTTTTGGCATCACCGCCGATCAACTTGAGCTGTAAGACGATCGACAAGATCGCAGCCTTCGGCATCTCCACACCGGATGCATTCCCTTGGCAGGAGCTGCCGAACGGGCTGATGAAGCAATGTGGTACGTCACGCAACCAAGGCCTGAGCCTTTTCTCATTCGCTGAAAGGTGACTTGTTGAATCGCTCCCGAACCACCGTCAGGCTTGGCGGCTGCTCATAGCGGTAACCCAACTCGGTAATGTCCATGACATCCCTGATACGTCGCTGCCAGGGTTTGAGTACATCATCGTAGTTGTGGCCCACGGGCCCATTCTGCAACGGAGCGTAATGCGGGGCCCATTGAGCATTGCCTTGGGCCATCTCCGCTTGCCAATCCGCCCAAACCTTGTCGATGAAGCAGTGATGCAGAAAGAACACCGGGTCTTCGGGCGAAGTCATGGCCAGCATGTTTCCCCCTATCCACAGGTGAACCCGGTTATGCAGTTGCGAACCCGGCGTCGTCACTTGAGGATCGCCACGCTGGGTAATCCAGCCTTCCAGACGATTTCTAAAACCTCGGGTGTAAGGGCCTGAATCATAGGGTGGCGTGTCGTACAGCCGTTCGCGCATCGCCATTGCCAGATCTGCCGAAGTCGGCAGAGAGCCGATATTCAATCCGAACTGTCGTTTGAGACCTTGCTCTGGAAAGCCGTCCTCCGGATAGGAGGGCACTGGCCAATTACCCGCGCTATAGGCGAAAGGCCCCTTGGCGACTCTCCAGTAATCGTCCTGAACACCATCGCCACCCATGAAGTTATCCGCCCACACCGGTGAGTTTTTCGGATCGACCGCATCCTCGGTCCAGTCCCAGTAAGGCACAACGAGTGTGGCGTCAACAGATTGAAGCTCACTTTCGAACTGCATGAGAAACTCGCGATGCCATGGCAGGAATGCGGGCCCCAGATGAGCGCCATTACGGTAGTTGGGATCGTGAGGCTCATTGGGCATGACCGTAGGGATCATGACCTGATGATGCCAGTGCACGAACTTTTCGTAACGTCCGGCACGCTTAAGCGTCAGGCAACCCGCAACAAATCGGTCTATCTCGTCTCGAGTGAGCGAACGTACATTCTTCCTTAGTTTCATCGTGCAACTCCCTCAACAAAAGATGCCCATCCGACCGGACGCGTCTGGAGCAACAAAGTTGCTACTCTCACTACCAAAACCTAGACGCGGCCGAAGCCTGCGTCTACTGTCAGAAATAACAGGTGTACAGACTTTCTGACAAATGACACATAGCCTTCGCGCCTGGGCTAACACTGGGTGACTTCATCATTCAGGTGCGTCACCATCGCTCACTGACTTGGTGAGAAACTTCAGGGAATCAAATGAAAATCTGCGGCATCGAAATCAAAGGCAGCGAAGCGATCATCGCCGTGGCCTCCCTCGACGGTCAGGCGCTCAGTCACGTCGCCCTCGCCACCAAGAAAATCGCCCTCGACGAAGATGATGAAGCCGCCAACGTCAAAGTCTTCGCCGCTCAGGTGGCGTCGTTTGTTCGCGAGAATTCCATCGACCGGATCGCGATCAAGAAACGCAGCAAGAAAGGCGAGTTCGCCGGTGGGCCGACCACGTTCAAGATCGAGGGGATTTTCCAGTTGCTGGAAAATTGCGAGGTGACGCTGCTGTCGCCGCAAACCATCAATGCGCAGAACAAGAAGTACGATTTTGCACTGCCGGATACGCTGAACAAGTATCAGCACGAGGCTTACAAGGCGGCTTGCTCTGCGCTGATGAAGAAGTAACGACACAAATCCTGTAGGAGCGAGGCTTGCCCGCGAAGAGGCCGGCACATTCAAAATCATTGTTGCCTGACACGACGCCTTCGCGGGCAAGCCTCGCTCCTACAGGGAGGTCGGTTTCAGGCCTTCTGGCTTTGCCGACGGTCTTCACGCGGGCACCGCTCGAATCTTGCCCGATAACTACGGGTGAAATACGACGGCGATTCAAACCCGCACGCGATGCTCACTTCCAGCACACTCATGTTCGTCTGACGCAGCAATTGCCGCGCCTTCTCCAGCCTTAACCGCAGGTAGAAATTGCTCGGCGTGTCATTCAAGTGCAGGCGAAACAGGCGTTCCAGCTGACGCCGGGTGACGTTGATCGATTCCGCCAGCGCCAACGTGCTCAGCGGCGGTTCGCTGTGCTGTTCCATCTCCCCGATCACCTGCACCAGTTTCTTGTTGCTGATGCCATATCGTGTGGCGACTTCCATGCGCTGGTGGTCTTTGCGCGGGCGGATGCGCCCGAGCACGAATTGTTCGCTGACCTGAATCGCCAAATCCGCGCCGTGGGCCTGGCCGATGAGGTCGAGCATCAAATCGATAGAGGCCGTGCCACCGGCGGAGGTGATGCGCCGACGGTCGATCTCGAACAGCTCCTGAGTGACGCTGAGCTGTGGATAAGACTCCTTGAAGGCGTCGATGGCTTCCCAATGCAGGGTCAAGCGATGGCCGTCGAGCAGGCCGGCTTCGGCGAGGACGAAGCTGCCGGTGTCGATGGCGCCGAGGGTCACACCTTCGTTGTCCAAACGACGTAACCAGTGCTCCACTGCCGGAGTGGCGAATTTCAGCGGCTCGAAGCCGGCGACCACTAGCAAGGTCGCGCCTTTCTTCAGCGGTTCCAGCGCCGCATCGGCGTTGACCGACATGCCATTACTGGCCAACACCGCACCGCCGTCGGCGCTCAACACATGCCAGCGGTACAGCTCGCCGCGAAAGCGATTGGCGACCCGCAGCGGCTCGATCGCCGAGATGAAACCAATCGCCGAGAAACCCGGCATCAACAAGAAGTAGAAATCCTGGGACATGGAGCGCACTCGATGGCAGGTAGCAAGAGGGCGGGAAGCGTGTGGACGTTGATACGCCACTTGTAACCGGCATTCAAGTGCGCAGGTCGCTGCAGTGCAAGAGCTGGTCGCCGCAGTGCGTTTTTACGGGGGCTTTGCTGCGTAACTTGGCATCACCGGCGCATCAGACACCGGAACTCACAATAAACGACCTGCCGAGGAACCCGACATGAAACGACTGATCAGCAGCTGTGTTCTTGCACTCAGCGGTACCGCTTTCTTGAGCGCCAGCGTCATGGCGGTCGAACCCGCGTCGTGCCAGAACGTGCGCATGGGCGTAGTGAACTGGACCGACGTGATCGCCACCAGCGCCATGACCCAAGTATTGCTCGACGGCCTCGGCTATAAAACCAAACAGACCAGCGCCTCCCAGCAAATCATCTTCGCCGGCATTCGCGATCAGCGACTGGACGTGTTCCTCGGTTACTGGAACCCGCTGATGACGCAGACCATCACACCGTTTGTCGAGGCCAAGCAGGTCAAAGTGCTTGAAGCGCCAAGCCTCAAGGATGCTCGCGCCACCCTCGCCGTGCCGACTTACCTCGCCGACAAAGGCCTGAAAACCTTCGCTGACATCGCCAAATTCGAAAAAGAACTGGGCGGCAAAATCTATGGCATCGAGCCTGGCTCGGGCGCCAACACTCAGATCAAGGCGATGATCGCCAAGAACCAGTTTGGCCTGGGCAAGTTCCAGCTGGTCGAGTCCAGCGAGGCCGGCATGCTCGCAGCGGTGGATCGCGCCGTACGGCGCAAGGAAGCGGTGGTGTTCTTCGGCTGGGCGCCGCACCCGATGAACGTCAACGTGCAAATGACCTACCTCACCGGCAGCGAAGACGCCCTCGGCCCGAACGAAGGCATGGCCACCGTCTGGACCGTCACCGCGCCGAACTACACCGAGCAATGCCCGAACATCGGTCGTTTGCTGAGCAACCTGACCTACACCGCCGAAGACGAGAGCCGGATGATGCAGCCGCTGCTCGATCACAAAGACGCCTTCGAATCGGCCAAGCAATGGCTGAAGGATCACCCGCAAGACAAGCAACGCTGGCTCGAAGGCGTGACCACCTTCGACGGCAAACCGGCGGCTGAAAACCTGAAACTGACCAGTAAATAAACCTGAAATGAACCACCGATTCGCAGCCCGACAGGGCTGCGAACGGGACCACTACGCCTGCAATTTAGCCTGTAAGGAACCGCCTCATGAACCACGACGTCATCATCACCTGCGCACTCACCGGTGCTGGCGACACGACCGCCAGAAGCCCACACGTGCCGGTCACCCCGAAACAAATCGCCGCGGCCGCCGTGGAAGCCGCCAAGGCTGGCGCCACCGTGGTCCACTGCCATGTTCGCGACCCGCAAACCGGCAAGTTCAGCCGTGACGTGGCGCTGTACCGCGAAGTGATGGAGCGCATCCGCGAGGCCGACGTCGACATCATCGTCAACCTCACCGCCGGCATGGGTGGCGACCTGGAAATCGGCGCGGGCGAGAACCCGATGGAATTCGGCCCGAACACCGACCTGGTCGGCCCGCTGACCCGTCTGGCCCACGTCGAAGAATTGCTGCCGGAAATCTGCACCCTGGATTGCGGCACCCTGAACTTCGGCGATGGCGACACCATTTACGTGTCCACCCCGGCGCAACTGCGCGCTGGCGCCAAACGCATTCAAGAGCTGGGCGTTAAGCCTGAGCTGGAAATCTTCGACACCGGTCACCTGTGGTTCGCCAAGCAGATGATCAAGGAAGGCCTGCTCGATAACCCGTTGTTCCAGTTGTGCCTGGGCATCCCGTGGGGCGCGCCGGCCGACACCACCACCATGAAAGCCATGGTCGACAACCTGCCGGCCGACGCGGTCTGGGCCGGGTTCGGCATCGGCCGCATGCAGATGCCAATGGCGGCGCAAGCGGTGCTGCTTGGCGGCAACGTGCGGGTCGGTCTGGAAGACAACCTGTGGCTGGACAAGGGCGTATTGGCGACCAACGGCCAACTGGTCGAACGCGCCTCGGAAATCCTCAGCCGCCTCGGCGCCCGCGTTCTGACCCCGGCGGAAGGCCGGACAAAAATGGGCCTGACCAAGCGCGGTTAACCCGACCCCACACCTAACCCTGTGGGAGCAGGCTTGCCCGCGAAGAGGCCGGTACATCCGCCACATCTCTTGTGACAGGAACGCCGCCATCGCAGGCAAGCCAGCTCCCACAGGTTTCTCGACCAATCGTCAGGACAGCATTCATGAGCTTTATCACTGATATCAAAACCTTTGCCGCGCTAGGCAGCGGTGTCATCGGCAGCGGCTGGGTGTCCCGCGCCCTCGCCCACGGCCTCGACGTGGTGGCTTGGGATCCGGCGCCCGGTGCCGAAGCGGCGCTGCGCAAACGCGTCGCCAATGCCTGGGGCGCACTGGAGAAACAAGGCCTGGCACCCGGCGCGTCGCAGGATCGGCTGCGCTTTGTCGCCACTATCGAAGAATGCGTTCGCGACGCGGATTTCATTCAGGAAAGTGCTCCGGAACGACTGGAGCTGAAACTGGAACTGCACAGCAAAATCAGCGCGGCGGCCAAGCCCAATGCCTTGATCGGTTCCAGTACGTCGGGGCTGTTGCCGAGCGAGTTCTACGAGAGTTCGACCCACCCGGAACGCTGTGTGGTCGGGCACCCGTTCAACCCGGTTTACCTGCTGCCATTGGTGGAAGTGGTCGGCGGCAAAAACACTGCGCCAGAAGCGGTGCAAGCGGCGATGAAAGTCTATGAATCCCTAGGGATGCGCCCGCTGCATGTGCGCAAGGAAGTGCCAGGATTTATCGCCGACCGTTTGCTCGAAGCGTTGTGGCGTGAGGCGCTGCATCTGGTCAACGACGGCGTGGCGACCACCGGTGAAATCGACGATGCGATTCGTTTTGGCGCGGGCCTGCGCTGGTCGTTTATGGGTACTTTCCTGACTTACACCCTGGCGGGCGGCGATGCGGGCATGCGGCATTTCATGGCGCAGTTCGGGCCGGCGTTGCAATTGCCCTGGACCTATCTGCCGGCACCGGAGCTGACCGACAAATTGATCGATGACGTGGTGGATGGCACCAGCGAGCAGCTGGGTAAACACAGCATCTCGGCGCTGGAGCGATATCGTGATGATTGTTTGCTGGCGGTGCTGGAGGCGGTGAAGACCACCAAAGAAAAGCATGGGATGGCCTTCGCTGACTAAACACCGCCACAACCTGTAGGAGCGAGGCTTGCCCGCGAAGGCGATTTCCCTGCCGCAAGAGATCCGGCGAATGTACCGGCCTCTTCGCGGGCAAGCCTCGCTCCTACAGGTTCAACCATTTTGGATGTGACGACATGCCCACCCTCACCACCTACCAAACCAAAATCATCCCCGACTGGGTCGACTATAACGGCCACCTGCGCGATGCCTTCTATCTGCTGATTTTCAGCTACGCCACCGACGCGCTGATGGATCGGCTGGGCATGGACAGCAACAACCGCGAAGCCAGCGGCAACTCGCTGTTCACCCTCGAACTGCACCTCAATTACCTGCACGAAGTGAAGCTCGATGCCGAGGTCGAAGTGCACACCCAGATCATCGGCCATGACCGCAAGCGCCTGCACCTTTACCACAGCCTGCATCTGGTGGGCGGTGACAAGGAGTTGGCGGGCAATGAACAAATGCTGCTGCACGTCGACCTAGCGGGGCCGCGATCCGCACCGTTCAGCGAAGAAACCTTGAGCAAGCTGCAAGCCATTGTCGCCGAGCAAGCCGACTTGCCCGCACCGGCCTTCATCGGCCGAGTGATCGCCTTACCGCCCGAAAAATAATAAGGAGCTCGTCATGAACACCGCCGCCGCTTTTGCCGATTTCCGCACCTACCCATTGATCAGCGCGTTGACCGCCGTGCACACCCTGGCGGACCGCATTCAAGTGCAATGGGCGGACGGTCGGGTCAGCCCTTTTCATCATCAATGGCTACGGGACAACTGCCCGTGCCCGCAGTGCGTCTACACGGTGACCCGCGAGCAAGTGCTGGAAATCGTCGATGTCGCGGAAAATCTGATCCCCGACAGTGCTCGAATCGATGCCGAAGGTTGCCTGTGTGTCGATTGGCAGGACGGTCACCTCAGCCGCTTCGACCCGGGTTGGTTGCGAGCCCACGCCTATGACGACGAGTCCCGCGCCGAACGCCGGGCCGCCAAACCGAAAAGCAAGCTGTGGGACAGCCAGCTGAAGTTGCCGGTGTTCGACTATCAGGCGTTGATGGATGACAACGATGCCTTGCTGCAATGGCTCCTGGCCGTGCGCGACATCGGCCTGACCCAGGTTCGCGGCGTACCCACCGAGCAGGGTTCGCTGAAGCTGATCGCCCAGCGTATTTCGTTCATCCGCGAGAGCAATTTCGGCGTGCTGTTCAACGTGCAGTCCAAGGCCGACGCCGACAGCAATGCCTACACCGCCTTCAACCTGCCGCTGCACAGCGACCTGCCCACGCGGGAGTTGCAACCGGGGCTGCAATTTCTGCATTGCCTGGTCAATGACGCCGACGGTGGCGAAAGCATTTTCGTCGACGGTTTTGCCATCGCTGAAGCCTTGCGTCGGGAAGATCCCGAGGCGTTTCAGGCCTTGTGTGAAATACCCGTGGAGTTCCGCAACAAGGACCGCCATAGCGACTACCGCTGTCTGGCGCCGATCATCGCTCTGGACTCTTTCGGGCAGGTGTCGGAAATCCGCATGGCGAACTTTCTGCGCGGGCCGTTCGATGCTTCAGTCGAGCAAATGCCCAAGCTGTATCACGCTTACCGACACTTCATTGCGATGACTCGCGAGGCGCGGTTCAGGCTGATGCAAAGGCTCAACCCGGGCGAGCTGTGGTGCTTCGACAACCGCCGCACCCTTCATGCCCGCAATGCGTTCGATCCCGCTACTGGTGCCCGCCATTTTCAGGGTTGTTATGTCGACCGGGATGAATTGTTGTCGCGGATTTTGGTGTTGCAACGGTAGACCGCATTATCGTTCATCGCGGGCAAGCCACGCTCCCACAGGTTATTCGCAAGTCCTGTGGGAGCGTGGCTTGCCCGCGATGGCGTCTGCACAGCCAACACAAAACCTCTGATTCACAGGCAAAAAAAACCCCGATCAAGCCGTGACAGGATCGGGGCAGAGGTGGGTACTGTTGAGGAGCTGTTGCGCGAGGGTGACCAAACCTTCGTGAAGCCAGCTGAGTCCAGTGTGCCCACTCCCATGGTTCACAAGTTAGCCGAAAGCGACCTGTTCATAGGTATTGCGGCCATTGCGACAAAACGTCCTTGCCGCCATCTACTGCCCCTACCAGAATCGAGCCACGACACCGTTCCCTGAAGAAGGATTGCGTCATGATGCACGCCGATTTGATTGACCAGGAAGACCTGTTGGGCCAGCTGAAATCGTTGGGTTTTCAAGTACCAATTGGCTCTACAGCCGAGCAGGCTTGCGAGTGTGCGGTGCGAGGCTTGAACGATGAGCGGGCGATGACGCTGCGGACCATGGTCAAGCAGATGTACACCAGCAGCGCGACCATCCTGCCGGCCGTGCGCCAGGCGATCGACAAGCAACTGCTGCCCGCGTTGGCGGAGTATCAGCAAAGCCGTAGCGCCTGATAGAAGATCAAAAGATCGCAGCCTGCGGCAGCTCCTACAGAACCGCGTACACCCGCGGTTTCACGGAAATGCGCTACTTCTGTAGGAGCTGCCGCAGGCTGCGATCTTATTGGCTTTAAAGCCTTACGCTGGCAAACGTCGATTCATTGCGCGCCTGACTCAACGCCGACAGCGGCCCGGACAACGGCGACAGCACCAGTGCTTGCGGCAGCGGCAACATCGCCACTTGTTGCGTGGTGTTGGAGCCTACGCGCTCGTCACGCGGCGGAATGCCGAAGTATTCGCGGTAGCACTTGGAGAAGTGCGGCGTCGACACGAAACCACACACCGATGCCACTTCGATGATCGACATCGGCGTTTGCTTGAGCAACTGCCGAGCGCGGATCAGGCGTAGTTTCAGGTAGTAACGCGACGGCGAGCAGTGCAGGTATTTCTGGAACAGCCGCTCCAGCTGACGACGCGACACGGCGACGTACACTGCCAGTTCGTCGAGGTCGATCGGCTCTTCGAGGTTGGCTTCCATCAGCGCGACGATTTCCTGCAACTTCGGCTGGTTGGTGCCGAGCATGTGCTTGAGCGGCACGCGCTGGTGATCCTGCTCATTTCGGATGCGCTCGTAGACAAACATTTCCGAGATCGCCGCCGACAATTCACGACCGTGATCGCGGCTGATCAGGTGCAGCATCATGTCCAGCGGCGCGGTGCCACCGGAGCTGGTGAAACGGTTACGGTCGAGGGTGAACAGCCGGGTGCTCATGGCCACCCGCGGAAAAGCTTCCTGCATCGACGCCAGGCATTCCCAGTGCACGCTGCAATCGAAACCGTCCAGCAAACCGGCGCAAGCCAAGGCCCAGCTGCCAGTGCAGACCGCGCCAAGACGACGGTGCTGACGCGCCTGGCTTTGCAGCCACGACACGTGTTCACGGGTTACGGTGCGCTGAATGCCGATACCGCCGCAGACGATGATGGTGTCCAGGGGAGGCGCTTTGTGCATGGAGGCGTCGGGGGTGATCTGCAGACCGTCACTGGCCCAGACCTGACCGCCATCGACGGTGAGTGTGGTCCAGCGATACAGCTCGCGACCGGACAATTGGTTGGCCATGCGCAGAGGTTCTACTGCGGAGGCCAAAGAAATAAGCGTGAAATTGTCCAGCAGCAAAAAGCCGATGGATTGAGGCGCACGGTTCTGGGGTTGGGCCCCGGAGTTGAACGTCGTCATCGCGGTATCTCCTCACACAAAGCGGGTGATGGCCTCAGGCGGAGGCTCTTTTTATTGCCATCGTTCTCGCGTGGGAGACGGGCTTTGTAATGACAGAGCAATTGCCATGCCTAAAATTGAATGTGCGTTCAATAACTCCTGAAAACGACGTCGCGATGCGTCTGGATATGGCGCGCAGAGATAAGATGTCAAAAGTGCCATTAGAGGCCGCAAACCCGCTACCCCGTTGCCTGTGAGCAAATCGGTAGCACTTGTGGGAACAGGGCTGCGACGCTCCAGGGGAGAGTGTCACCGCAAGCACGGGTGACGGACGGTCAGGCTTGAATTGGATCCCTGCCGGGTGATGCGGGCTTGCCTGTTTGCGACGCGCCAAAAGGTGGCGCGTTTTTGGTGCGAGTGTTCACTTGGTGCGCAGTTTTGACTGGTCTGACGCCTTCGCGGGCAAGCCTCGCTCCTACAGGATTCATGTCGATCATAAAATATCCACACGCCCCGCTCTTGTAGGAGCGAGGCTTGCCCGCGAAGCAGACAACTCGGTCTTACTTAATCAACACTCAACCGCGCTAACCGCCAACCCACCGCGCGATGTCTCTTTGTATTTGTCGTGCATGTCGGCACCGGTATCACGCATGGTGCGGATTACCCGGTCCAGCGAGATAAAGTGCTGACCGTCGCCGCGTAGCGCCATCTGCGCCGCGTTGATCGCTTTCACCGCGGCAATCGCGTTGCGCTCGATGCACGGCACTTGCACCAGCCCACCCACGGGATCGCAGGTCAGGCCAAGGTTGTGTTCCAGGCCGATTTCCGCCGCGTTGCACAGTTGCTCCGGTGTGGCCCCGAGAATCTCCGCCAATCCGGCCGCCGCCATGGCGCAGGCCGAACCGACTTCGCCCTGGCAACCGACTTCGGCACCGGAGATCGAGGCGTTCTTCTTGCACAGAATCCCCACCGCCGCGGCACTGAGAAAGTAATCGACCACGTTGGCGTCGGTCACTGCCTCGCTGAATTTCATGAAGTAGTGCAGCACCGCCGGAATGATCCCCGCCGCGCCGTTGGTCGGTGCCGTAACCATGCGCCCGCCGGCGGCATTTTCTTCGTTGACCGCCAAGGCGAACAAGTTCACCCACTCCATGGCGCTCAAGGTTGAGCCGATCACGTTGGGTTTGTTCAGTTCTTGCAGGCTGCGGTGCAATTTGGCCGCGCGACGACGCACATTCAGGCCGCCAGGCAGGATGCCTTCGTGCTTGAGGCCTTGCTCCACGCAATCTTGCATCGCGCGCCAGAGTTTCATCAGGCCGGCGCGAATTTCCTCTTCGCTGCGCCAGACTTTCTCGTTGGCCATCATCAGCTCTGCAACGCGCAGGTTGTGCTGCTTGCAGAAACTGAGCAGCTCGACGGCACTGGAGAAATCGTAAGGCAGCACGGTGCGATCCAGATCCACCACGCCGCTGGAAGCCTGCGCCTCATCGACGACAAAACCGCCGCCGATGGAATAGTAGGTGTCGCGATGCAGCTCACCGTGATCGCCTTCGGCAACCAGGGTCATGGCGTTGGGATGGAACGGCAGGTTCTCGTCGATCAAACGCATGTCCCGGGCCCAGATGAACGGGACCGACAAGCGGCCGTCGAGCAATAGCGTGTGAGTTTCACGCAGGGTCTCGATGCGGATGCCGATTTGCGACGGATCGATCGCGTCCGGCCACTCGCCCATCAGCCCCATGATCACCGCGTTGTCGCTGCCGTGACCGATGCCGGTGGCTGAAAGCGACCCATAAAGCTGAACTTCGACGCGCCGCACCTGCTCCAGAAGTCCCTGTTCACGCAAACCTTGCACGAACAGCGCCGCGGCGCGCATAGGCCCCACGGTGTGCGAACTGGAAGGGCCGATGCCGATTTTGAACAGGTCGAAAACGCTGATAGCCATTACTGCTGAACTCCTGGATGTGCCTGCTCCAGGCGCAAAAGCGCCCAGTGACGGAGCTGCTACGCTCAAGCTGCAATCCGCCGAGATGGCCGCATCATCAGGCTTTTGTCATGTCGTTCAACGTCTCACACCGACGCACTCATGCCCGCTAGCGCCGTAGGCCGCTTACGCTGTGTTTTCGCCGTTTTTTTGCGGATCAGAGGGGCAAAACGGGCTGAAAAAAGCTGTAAACGACGTTACCGACACTGGATGCGACCATCCCTGTACTGGTTACGACGCACCCTGTAGGCGTCAGATTTTCACTGGTACATGATCGTATCGACTCGATTGCACGGCGCCGTGGTAGAGCTGTCTCCAAAACGCCATCCAACCGCAACAAATAAGTGCGGTGGTCCCAGTCGGAACACTGCCAAAAAAAACACCAAGGAGTCGCCCCTTATGAAAGGTTCCCCGTCGTTGTTGTTGGCCGCCATGCTGAGTCTGCCGCTTCTGGCTCAAGCCGCAGAACCGGCCCAATGCAGCACCGTAAACTTCTCCGATGTAGGCTGGACGGACATTACCGTCACCACCGCCACCACCAGCGTCGTTCTCGATGCCTTGGGCTACAAGACCAAAACCACGATGATTTCCGTGCCGGTGACCTACAAGTCCCTGGCCGACGGCAAGAACATGGACGTGTTCCTCGGTAACTGGATGCCGACCATGGAAAACGACATCAAGGCCTACCGTGATGCCGGCACCGTTGATACGGTGCGCGCCAATCTGGAAAACGCAAAATACACACTCGCCGTCCCCGAAGAGTTGTATAACAAAGGTCTGAAAGATTTCGCCGACATCGCCAAGTTCAAGAAAGAACTCGACGGCAAGATCTATGGCATCGAACCGGGTAACGACGGCAACCGCCTGATCCAGAGCATGATCGACAAGAACGCCTTCGGCCTGAAAGACGCCGGCTTCAAGGTGGTCGAGTCCAGCGAGGCAGGCATGCTCTCGCAAGTCGATCGCGCCCAGCGCCGCAACACCGCCGTGGTGTTCCTGGGCTGGGAGCCGCACCCGATGAACACTCGATTCAAGATGAAGTACCTGACCGGCGGCGACGAATATTTCGGCCCGAACTTCGGCCAGGCGACCATCTACACCAACACCCGCAAGGGCTACGTACAGGAATGCAGCAACGTGGGTCAGTTGCTGAAGAACCTGGTGTTCACCCTCGACATGGAAAGCACGCTGATGGGCAACGTCCTGGACGACAAAATGAAGCCTGACGCGGCCGCCAAGGCCTGGCTGAAAAAGAATCCACAGGTGCTCGATACCTGGCTCGCTGGCGTGACCACCATTGACGGTAAACCAGGCCTGGAGGCCGTGAAAGCCAAGCTCGCACAGTAAAATCGCTTACGCCGGGCGGGTTCGCCCGCCCGGGCTGTTTATTTCCTTGCATGCGGACGTTCACTACCATGCTGATTGATCAGAAAATACCTTTAGGCCAGTACATCGCGGGCTTTGTTGAATGGTTGACGCAAAACGGCGCCAGCACTTTCGACGCAATCGCCGTGTCACTGGAAACGATGATCCACGGCGTGACTTTTGCGCTGACCTGGTTCAACCCGCTGGCATTGATCGGCCTTATCGCGCTACTGGCACACTTCATTCAACGCAAATGGGGCCTGACCGCTTTCGTCGTCGCCTCCTTCCTGCTGATCCTCAATCTGGGGTATTGGCAAGAAACCATGGAAACCCTCGCCCAGGTGTTGTTCGCCACCCTGGTGTGCGTGCTGATCGGCGTGCCGTTGGGCATCGTCGCCGCGCACAAACCGATGTTCTACACAGTGATGCGGCCGGTGCTCGATCTGATGCAGACCGTGCCGACCTTCGTGTACCTCATTCCTACCCTGACCCTCTTCGGTCTGGGTGTGGTCCCGGGTCTGATCTCGACGGTAGTGTTCGCGATTGCCGCGCCTATCCGCCTGACCTACCTGGGTATTCGCGATGTTCCGCAGGAATTGATGGACGCCGGCAAAGCCTTCGGCTGCTCGCGCCATCAACTGCTTTCACGGATTGAACTGCCCCACGCCATGCCAAGCATCGCGGCCGGTATCACCCAGTGCATCATGCTGTCGTTGTCGATGGTGGTGATTGCGGCACTGGTGGGCGCCGACGGCCTGGGTAAACCCGTGGTCAACGCACTGAACACTGCTGATATCGCACTGGGCTTCGAAGCAGGCCTGGCGATCGTACTGCTGGCGATCATGCTCGACCGTATCTGCAAACAACCCGACGCTAAAGCAGGGGGTGACGCATGAGCATTATTCGCTTCGAAGACGTGGACGTGATCTTCTCCAAAGACCCGCGCGAGGCGCTCAAACTCCTCGACCAGGGCATGACCCGCGACCAGATCCTGAAAAAGACCGGGCAAATCGTCGGTGTTGAAAAAGCCAGCCTGGACATCGAAAAAGGTGAAATCTGCGTGCTGATGGGCCTGTCCGGCTCCGGCAAATCCAGCCTGTTGCGGTGCATCAACGGTCTCAACACCGTTAGCCGTGGCAAGTTGTTCGTCGAGCACGAAGGCAAGCAGATCGACATCGCTTCCTGTACTCCGGTGGAACTGAAAATGATGCGCACCAAGCGCATCGCGATGGTGTTCCAGAAGTTCGCCCTGATGCCCTGGCTGACCGTGCGCGAGAACATCAGCTTCGGTCTGGAGATGCAGGGCCGGCCGGAGAAGGAACGGAAAAAACTGGTCGATGAAAAACTCGAACTGGTGGGCCTGACACAATGGCGCAACAAGAAACCCGATGAGCTCTCTGGTGGTATGCAACAGCGTGTGGGCCTGGCCAGAGCGCTGGCGATGGACGCCGACATTCTGCTGATGGACGAACCGTTCTCGGCCCTCGACCCGCTGATCCGTCAAGGCCTGCAAGACGAACTGCTGGAGCTGCAACGCAAGCTCAGCAAAACCATCGTTTTCGTGAGTCACGACCTCGATGAAGCCCTGAAGCTCGGCAGCCGTATCGCCATCATGAAAGACGGCCGGATCATCCAGTACAGCAAGCCGGAAGAAATCGTCCTGAACCCGGCGGACGATTACGTGCGCACCTTCGTCGCCCACACCAACCCGCTGAACGTATTGTGCGGTCGCAGCCTGATGCGCACCCTGGACAAGTGCAAACGCATCAACGGTTCGGTGTGCCTGGATCCGGGCGGCGATTCGTGGCTGGACCTGGCCGAAGGCAACACCATCAAAGGCGCACGCCAGAACGGCTCGAGCCTGGACCTGCAGAACTGGATACCGGGGCAAGCGGTTGAAGGTTTGGGGCGTCGGCCAACACTGGTGGACTCCAACATCGGCATGCGCGATGCGCTGCAGATTCGTTACCAGACGGGTAATAAGCTGGTGCTGCACGACAACAATCAGGTGGTGGGGATTCTTGGCGATAGCGAGCTGTACCACGCGCTGCTCGGCAAGAACCTGGGGTAAGAAGCAGCAGACACAAAAACGCCGCGAGATGATCGCGGCGTTTTTGTTTGTGGGATATCGGGTCACGCAGCTGTGCGGCTGATGGCCCCTTCGCGGGCAAGCCTCGCTCCTACAAGGGCGAGGTGTGTCGACATTCTCGATCGAGCTCAATCCTGTAGGAGCGAGGCTTGCCCGCGAAGAATATGACGCGGTGTCACTGGAACACCGCGTCACTCACAACTCAGCTATAAACCCGACCAAGCAGCTGCCGATGGCTTTCAAACTGATCGAGCACGTCACGGGTGATCTGATCCTGAGTGAAGCCCATCAAGTCGTAGTCCTGGCTGCCATTGTGCAGGTACACCTCGGCGCGGTAGTAACGGGCGCGCGGTTCATCGGCACTTTCAGCCGACACCGTTTCACTCGCCGCCGCCAGATAACCATCCAGGCTCACTTCGTAGACAAACGGGTTGCCCTCTTCCATTTCGATCCGCACGCCCATGCAACGCTTGGCCTTGCCCAGCAACGTCTGCACATCCAGGCCCTGAGCACGCAATTGCACAGCCGCCTCTTCCAGCGCCGGGCTGACGCGCTTGTCCATGAAACGCTGAACGATCGACTGGTTCGGTTGCAAATCCAGTTGGGTCAAGCGCTCGCTGAAACCACGACGACCGCGCGCCGCCAGTTCCGCTTGCTCCTGTTCGATCTGCACGTCCTGGCGCATGGCCTTGTGCAAGCCGAACATGAAGAACACCAGCACCACCGAGAACGGCAGCCCCGCCAGCACCACCATGGTTTGCATGGCTTCGAAGTTACCGGCGAACAACAGGCCGATGGTCACCAGGGTGATCACCGCCGACCAGAAAATCCGCAGCCAGTGCGGCGCATCTTCGTCGACGTTGCCGCCCTTGCACGAAAGGTTGGCCATCATCACCGCGCCGGAATCCGCCGGGGTCAGGAACAGCACGAAGCCGACAAAAATCGACACGCCGATCACAATCTTCGACGCTGGGTAATGCTCAAGCAATTGGTAGATCGCCATCGACGGCTGTTCCAACGCCGTCTTCCCGAGCTCCACCGCTCCATGGTTCATCACCAGGTCCAGGGCCGAGTTACCGAAGATCGACAGCCATGCCAGGGTGAAGCCCAGCGGAATCAGCAGCACGCCGGCCACCAGTTCGCGTACCGTGCGACCACGGGAAATACGCGCGATGAACATGCCTACGAATGGCGCCCAGGAAATCCACCAGGCCCAGTAGAACAGGGTCCATAGGCCCAACCAGCGCTCGGATTTGGCGTTGTCGGCTTCGTACACATAGAGGTCGAAAGTCTTCAGCACCACGCCGTTCAGATAATCGCCGATGTTCTGCACAAAGCCGTTGAGCAGGTGCAGAGTCGGGCCGAACAACAGCACGAAAATCAGCAGACCGCTGAACAGCACGATGTTCAGGTTGGACAGACGGCGAATACCGTTTTCCACGCCAGACACCGCGGCGATGGTCGCCACGGTGCTCATCACGATAATCACGATCAGCAGGTTGGTGTTGCTGTGTTCCATGCCGAACAGGTTTTCCAGCCCCGACGACACTTGCAGCGAACCAATCCCCAGGTTCGTCACCAGCCCCAGCAGGGTTACGAACATGCCGAAGCCGTCCACCGCATGACCGGCCGCGCCTTTGACCCAACGCTCGCCGACCAGCGGATACAACGCCGACCGCAACGCCAGCGGTTGGTTATGACGGTAAGCAAAGTACGCCACGGCCAGGCCGACCAGTGCGTAGATCGCCCAGCCATGCAGACCCCAATGCAGGAACGTCAGTTGCACCGCCTGACGGGCCGCAAGGTTGCTGCCGGCCACGCCTTCCGGCGGATTGAAGTAATGGTCCAGCGGCTCGGAAGCACCGAAGTACAGCAAGGAAATGCCGATACCCGACGAGAACAGCATCCCCGCCCAGGCGCCGTAGCTGAAATCCGGGGTATCGTCTTTGCTGCCCAGCTTGAGTTTGCCGTAGGACGAAAACGCCAGGCCAACCACAAAAACCAGATAAGCGGCGATCACCACCATGTAGTACCAGCCGAAGCTGCGAGACAACCAGGCCTGGGCAATGCCGAGCATTCTGCCAGCCTCTTGCGGGGCGATGATCAGAATCGCGGTCAACAGCAGGATCAGCGCGGTAGAGGTGTAGAACACCCAACCGTTGACCGTCACCTTCTCGGGTGGGGTCTTTATTAGAGAGGCAGAACTCATGGCACAGATGCTCCAGGCAGTGCGAGAGAAGAACACAAGGCAACGCGGTACCCGACCAATCGGTTAGTTGGCAGCCGACCGGCGGGTGATATAAAGACACCCCGAAAAAAGCCCGAAACCCTTGGGACGCCTGCGCGTATAGGTTTCGAGCATTTTTGGATGTCGGTTTATCGCCATTTACACGTAGGAAAAATCTGTAAGCAGCGACGATTTGTCGCAGATCTTATTCTTTGTTGATTGAACGTTCAATCAAAACAAAATAGACTGGCCCTCGACCCGGTAGCCGTTTTGCGTCCACCGGAAGGCCTAAGGAGATGTGCAAGATGCCCAAGGTCGGTATGCAACCCATCCGCCGCCAGCAATTGATCGAAGCCACGTTACAGGCCGTCGATCAGGTCGGCATGGGGGACGCCAGCATTGCGCTGATCGCCCGTTTGGCCGGTGTCTCGAATGGCATCATCAGTCACTACTTTCAGGACAAGAACGGCCTGATCGCCGCGACGGCGCAGTATCTGATGAGTGTCCTCAGCGAGAACGTCACCGCGCGCCGTCAGGCGCTGGAGGACACCAGCCCACGGGCTCACCTTCAGGTGATTATCGAAGGCAACTTCGACGCCAGCCAGGTCAATGGCCCGGCAATGAAAACCTGGCTGGCCTTCTGGGCCACCAGCATGCATCACCCGTCATTGCACAGGTTGCAGCGGATCAACGATCACCGTCTGTATTCCAACCTGTGCTGCCAGTTCCGCCGTGTGTTGCCGCTCGATGATGCGCGCACCGCCGCCCGTGGCCTGGCAGCCCTCATTGACGGTTTGTGGTTGCGCGGCGCGCTGTCGGGAGATGCTTTCGACACCGGGCAGGCGCACCAGATCGCTTACGAATACATGGATTTCCAACTGGCCAAGCAGGTGAGTTAGAGCACACATAATCGCTCAACCCCCTGAACCGCTACCGACCGCGATGCCACTGCTACACGGCACGCCCGGTGGTCAACGCCAACCACTTATGCACTTGCGAGGACTTTATGGCCCGTTTCGAACTGCAAAAACTCTACATCGATGGCGGCTACAGTGACGCCAGCAGCGACGCCACTTTCGAAGCCATCAACCCGGCTAACGGTGAAGTCCTCGCAACCGTACAACGTGCGACCAAGGAAGACGTTGAGCGCGCTGTGGTCAGCGCCGAAAAGGGTCAGAAAATCTGGGCTGCAATGACCGCCATGGAGCGTTCGCGCATCCTGCGTCGTGCCGTCGACATCCTGCGCGAGCGCAACGATGAACTGGCCGCCCTGGAAACCCTGGACACCGGCAAGGCGTTCTCCGAAACCAAGTACGTCGACATCGTTACCGGCGCTGACGTGCTGGAGTACTACGCAGGCCTGGTGCCGGCCATCGAAGGCGAGCAGATTCCGCTGCGCACCACCTCTTTCGTTTACACCCGCCGCGAGCCGCTGGGCGTCGTGGCCGGTATCGGCGCCTGGAACTACCCGATCCAGATCGCTTTGTGGAAATCCGCACCTGCCCTGGCGGCCGGTAACGCGATGATCTTCAAACCAAGCGAAGTCACCTCCCTGACCACGTTGAAACTGGCCGAGATCTACACCGAAGCTGGCGTTCCGGCTGGCGTGTTCAACGTGTTGACCGGCAGCGGCCGTGAAGTCGGCACCTGGCTGACCGAGCACCCGCGCATCGAAAAAATCTCCTTCACCGGCGGCACCGACACCGGCAAGAAGGTCATGGCCAGCGCTTCCGCCTCGTCGCTGAAAGACGTGACCATGGAACTGGGCGGTAAATCCCCGCTGATCATCTTTGACGACGCCGACCTGGATCGCGCCGCCGACACCGCGATGATGGCCAACTTCTATAGCTCCGGTCAGGTCTGCACCAACGGCACTCGCGTGTTCGTACCGAGCCGCCTGAAAGCCGCGTTCGAAGCCAAGATCGTTGAGCGCGTTGCACGCATTCGCGTCGGCAACCCGCAAGACGAAAACACCAACTTCGGCCCGCTGGTCAGCTTCGCCCACATGGAAAACGTGCTGGGTTACATCGCCAAAGGCAAGGAAGAAGGTGCGCGCCTGCTGTGCGGCGGCGATCGCCTGACCGACGGCGAGTTCGCCAAAGGCGCGTTCGTGGCACCGACTGTGTTCACCGACTGCACCGACGAGATGACCATCGTTCGCGAAGAAATCTTCGGGCCGGTGATGAGCATCCTGACCTACGAAACCGAAGAAGAAGTGATCCGTCGCGCCAACGACACCGAGTTCGGTTTGGCCGCGGGCGTCGTCACCAAAGACCTGAACCGCGCTCACCGTGTGATCCATCAACTGGAAGCCGGTATCTGCTGGATCAACGCCTGGGGCGAGTCCGACGCCAAGATGCCGGTCGGCGGCTACAAGCAGTCGGGCGTGGGCCGTGAGAACGGCATCAGCTCGCTGAACAACTTCACACGCATCAAATCGGTACAGGTCGAACTGGGCGATTACGCCTCGGTTTTCTAAGCCCCGGCTGAAAACCCTGTAGCAGCTGCCGAGGTACGAGGCTGCGTTGCGTGTCCGCAGGACCGCCCTCAGAGGGCCGCTGCGCGACCCAACGCAGCCTCGTACCTCGGCAGCTGCTACAGGCGACCTGACCAACTTCAAAGAGGGTGCATTTAATGTCCCAAGAATTCGATTACATCATCATCGGTGCCGGCTCAGCCGGTAACACCCTGGCGACCCGTCTGACTGAAGACGAAGGCGTCACTGTCCTGCTGCTCGAAGCGGGCGGCCCGGATTACCGTCTCGACTTCCGCACGCAAATGCCGGCCGCCCTGGCGTTCCCGCTGCAAGGTCGTCGCTACAACTGGGCCTATGAAACCGATCCAGAGCCACACATGGACGGTCGCCGGATGGAATGCGGTCGCGGCAAGGGCCTGGGTGGTTCTTCGCTGATCAACGGCATGTGCTACATCCGCGGCAACGCGATGGACTATGACAACTGGTCGAAACTGCCCGGTCTGGAAGACTGGACCTACCTCGACTGCCTGCCGTATTTCCGCAAGGCGGAAACCCGTGACATCGGCCCGAACGATTACCACGGTGGCGACGGCCCGGTCAGCGTGACCACGCCGAAAGCCGGCAACAATCCGCTGTTCCATGCGATGGTTGAAGCAGGCGTGCAAGCCGGTTACCCACGTACTGAAGACCTCAACGGCTACCAGCAAGAAGGTTTCGGCCCGATGGACCGTACCGTGACGCCGAACGGCCGTCGCGCCAGTACTGCTCGCGGTTACCTGGATATCGCCAAGAAGCGTTCGACCCTGACGATCGTCACTCACGCCCTGACCGACAAGATCCTGTTCGAAGGCAAACGTGCGGTCGGCGTGCGTTACCTGATCGGCGCCGCTGAAGAGCGCGTTGAAGCCCGCGCCCGCAAGGAAGTGCTGCTATGCTCCGGCGCCATCGCGTCGCCGCAGATTCTGCAACGCTCCGGCGTCGGCCCGGCCGAACTGCTGAACAAGCTCGATATTCCGGTGGTCCACGATCTGCCTGGCGTCGGTGAAAACCTGCAGGATCACCTTGAGCTGTACCTGCAATACGCCTGCACCCAGCCAGTTTCGCTATACCCCTCGCTGCTGCTGCACAACCAGCCGGCTATCGGTGCCGAGTGGCTGTTCAACGGCACCGGCATCGGCGCCAGCAACCAGTTCGAAGCCGGCGGTTTCATCCGCACCCGTCCGGAATTCGATTGGCCGAACATTCAATACCACTTCCTGCCGGTGGCGATTAACTACAACGGCAGCAATGGTGTGAAAGAGCACGGCTTCCAGGCGCACATGGGTTCCATGCGTTCGCCAAGCCGTGGCCGCATCCAGGCCAGGTCCAAGGATCCGCGCGAGTACCCGAGCATCCTGTTCAACTACATGGCCACCGAGCAGGACTGGCAGGAATTCCGCGACGGCATCCGCCTGACCCGTGAAATCATGCAACAGCCAGCGCTGGACGCCTTCCGTGGTCGCGAAATCAGCCCGGGCATCGAGGTGCAAACCGATGAGCAGCTGGACAAGTTCATCCGCGAGCACGCCGAAACCGCGTTCCACCCGTCCTGCTCGTGCAAGATGGGCACCGACGAGATGGCCGTGGTCGATGGCGAAGGTCGCGTGCACGGTATGCAAGCCCTGCGCGTGGTCGATGCCTCGATCATGCCGATCATCACCACCGGCAACCTGAACGCGCCAACGATCATGATGGCCGAGAAAATCGCCGACAAGATCCGTGGTCGCCAGCCATTGCCGCGTAGCAAGGCTGATTACTACGTGGCCGGTGATGCACCGGTGCGTGGCAAGCCGTTGCGGGATGTGAGCCTGACTGCTCAATAAGCCGTAACACCGCGGTGCTGCCAATCGCGGGCAAGCCCGCTCCCACAGTTTTTCGGGTTGGATTGCAGATATGTGATCAATCCTAAATCCCTGTGGGAGCGGGCTTGCCCGCGATGGGGCCCGACCAGACAACACATCTCTACCTGACACACTCCAGTAATCCCTTCCTACACCGCCCCGCCCTTGATATCGCTCCCCGCCCAGGCCTAATCTAGCGCCACGCATACGTTTCATCCCCTCGCAATACCGATACACCGCCACTCCATACCAAGGAGGTTCCCGAATGTTCGATTTCCACCCCCAGCTCAAGCAGCGCTTTGCTGCGTTGCGCACGGGCGCTGAATTCTTTTCGCTGCGTTATGTGCGCGAGTCCGGCCAGTACCTGTCGGTGCGCAAGAACGTCGCCGAACCGCCGAGCCTGAGCCGTGACGAAGGCGCGATGCTGACCGTTCGGGTCAACGGCGTCGAAGCCTATGCCGCCACCAACGACCTGTCCCAATCCGGCCTGCAAGCCGCGCTGGAGAAAGCCGAGGAACAAGCCCGTCGACTCAAGCCCCACGCTCTGCTCGACCTGCGCGAGCAAGCAGTTTCCAGCGACCGCGCCGACTATTTCTCGCCCAACTTCGACCAGCCCTTTCCGTCCCTGAGCGATTGCTACCAACTGCTCGGCGCCGAATCCGCCGCCGTGCCCAAGGACGAGCGACTGGTGAACTGGCAGGCGAGCATCGGCATTACCAACGTCGAGCAAATCTACCTCAACAGCGCCGGCGCCGAATTGCGTCAGGCTCAGCGTTTCGTCTACCCGAGCGTCGACGTCACCGCCTACGACGGCCACGACAGCCAGACCCGCAGCCTGGGCCGCGAGAACTTCGGCCAACAGGGCGGCTTTGATGTGATCAGCCGTTGTGGCCTGGTCGGTGCTGGCCCGAAAGTCGCCGATCAGGCGCTGCAATTGCTGCTGGCGCCGAACACCCCGCAAGGCCCGCGCGACTTGCTGCTGATGCCCGACCAGATGATGTTGCAGATCCACGAATCCATCGGTCACCCGCTGGAACTGGATCGCATCCTGGGCGATGAGCGCAATTACGCTGGCACCAGTTTCGTCAAGGCAGAAGACTTCGGCAGCCTGCAATACGGCTCCGAATTGCTCAACGTGACGTTCGACCCGGACATCCCCGAGCAGCTCGCCAGCTACGGCCATGACGACGACGGCAGCGCCGCCAGCAAGCAATTTCTGATTAAGAAAGGTTTGCTTCTGCGGCCATTGGGCGGCGCGCTTTCGCAATTTCGTGCCGGCATGGATGGCGTTGCCAACAGCCGCGCCTGCGGCTGGAACCGTCCGCCGATCGACCGCATGGCCAACCTCAACATCGAGCCCGGCGCCCAGCCGCTGGAACAGCTGATCGGCAATATCGAGCACGGCATTTTGATGAGCACCAACCGTTCGTGGTCCATCGACGATGCGCGCAACAAATTCCAGTTCGGTTGCGAATGGGGCCAGTTGATCGAAAACGGCGAACTCAAGGGCGTGGTGAAGAATCCGAACTACCGGGCGATTTCCGCACAATTCTGGAAAAGCCTCAGCGCTGTCGGCGACGCCAACACCGTCAAAGTGCTGGGCACGCCGAACTGCGGCAAGGGCGAACCGAACCAGGTGATCCGCGTCGGCCATGCGTCGCCAGCCTGTGTGTTCAGCAATGTTGATGTGTTTGGAGGAGACGCCTGATGAGTACTTCCACGAGCACTTCAAATAGCCAGGCCGAGTCGTTCAAGGACCTGGTCAATTGGCTGCGCGACGCGCTGTGCACGCCGGAGCAATTCACCCTCAGCTACGCCGCCGAGTCGTCGGCTTTCGTGCGTTTCAACCACGCCAAGGTCCGTCAGGTCGGGCAGGTGCAGCAGGCGAGTGTCGGGTTCAAACTGATCAACGATGGTCGTCATGCCGATCTGAATATCACGCTGTCGGGCGACCCCGAAGTCGATCTTCAGCGTCTGGCCGAAGGCCTGCAACAGTTGCGCGAAACCCTGCCACTGCTGCCTCAGGATCCATACCTGCTGCTTAACCAGAACGACTGGCAGAGCAACAACGTGCAGGAGCATCCGCTGCCGGACACCGAGCAAGTGGTCGCTGAAATTACCGAGGCTGCCGAGGGGCTGGATCTAGTCGGCTTCTATGCCGCCGGGCCGATCAGTCGCGGTTTCGCCAGTTCCTCGGGCGCGTTCGGCTGGCATCAGGCCAACAGCTTCAACTTCGATTTCAGCCTGTTCCATGAAAACGGTCAGGCGGTGAAAGCCAGCTATGCCGGGCATGACTGGAACAGTGAAGGGTTTGCCAGACGCTTTGCGCAAGCGCGCGAGCAGTTGGCGTTTCTCGGGCGGCCGTTGCGCACGCTGCCGCCCGGCGAATACCGCGCCTACCTGGCGCCGGCAGCGCTGGAAGAAATCATGGGCATGCTGAGCTGGGGCGGTTTTTCGGCGCAGGCAATTGCCAGCAAACAGAGCCCGTTGCAGAAGTTCTACGCCAGCGAAACCTGCTTCAGCCCCAACGTATGGCTGAGTGAGCAGGTCAGCGGTTCCTTGAGTCCGGCGTTTTCCGACGAAGGTTATCCTCGCGATGATCTGGGATTGATCGCCAAAGGCATGGCCAATGCCCGACTAATCAGTTCCCGCAGCGCCGCTGAATACGACCTCACTGCCAACGGCGCCAGCAGCCATGAATACCCGACAGCGCTGGTCATGCAAGGCGGCAACCTGGAGCAGGCAGACATTCTCAAGCGCCTCGGCACCGGGCTCTACATCAGCAACCTGTGGTACCTGAACTACTCGGACCAACCGGCGGCGCGCCTGACCGGCATGACGCGATTCGCGACCTTCTGGGTCGAGAACGGCGAGATTCAGGCACCGGTCAGCACCATGCGGTTTGATGACAGCGTCTACAGCCTGCTCGGTTCGCAGCTGGAAGCGTTGACCGAGGAACGCGAGCTGATGTTGTCGGCCAGCACCTACAGTCAGCGGGCGACTGCTTCGGCGTTATTGCCGGGCGCGCTCGTCAGCCGACTGACGTTGACGCTCTGACACAGATCGTTCCCACGCTCTGCGTGGGAATGCCGCCCGGGACGCTCCGCGTCCCATTGCAGGCGTGACGCAGAGCGTCACAGGATGCATTCCCACGCGGAGCATGGGAATGATCATCTCCGCCCACAAGAGGTCCCATGCCCAACCGCCCACCTCTCGACGCTGTCACCGCCCGCTGGGTACCGTGGGTTGTGGCCATTGCCTTCTTCATGCAATCCCTCGACGGGACGATCCTCAACACCGCCCTCCCCGCCATGGCCCGGGACTTGGCCGAAGACCCGCTGCGCATGCAGGGCGTAATCATCGCCTACATGCTCACCGTCGCCTTGTTGATCCCCGCCTCCGGCTGGATCGCCGACCGCTTCGGCACCCGGAAAATCTTCTTCGGCGCGATCCTCCTGTTCAGCTTCGGCTCATTGCTCTGCGCCTTATCCAACACCCTGAGCATGCTCATCGGCGCCCGGGTGATTCAGGGCTTGGGTGGCGCCTTGATGCTGCCGGTCGGGCGATTGGTGGTGCTGCGCGCATATCCACGCTCGGAGCTGGTGCGGATCATGGGTTTCATCACCATTCCCGGCCTGCTCGGCCCGCTGATCGGCCCGACCATGGGCGGCTGGATGGTGCAATACCTGACCTGGCACTGGATCTTTCTGATCAACCTGCCGGTGGGCGTCCTCGGTTGCTACGCGGTATGGAAATTCATTCCCGACCTGCGCGGCAGCGAACGCACCCGCTTCGATAGCCTGGGCTTTTTACTGTTCGGCGCGGCGATGGTGCTGATCACCATCGCCATGGAAGGCCTCGGCGAACTGCACCTGCCGCACTTGCGGGTGATGTTGCTGCTGTTTGGCGGCATGGCGTGCCTGGCGGCGTATTGGCTGCGGGCCGGGCACATCGACAATCCGCTGTTTGCGCCATCATTGTTCAAGACCCGGACCTTCGCCGTTGGCATCCTCGGCAATCTGTTCGCTCGCCTCGGCAGCGGCGCATTGCCGTTCCTGGTGCCGTTGCTGCTGCAAGTGGCACTGGGTTATTCGCCGTCACAGGCCGGGATGAGCATGCTGCCCCTGGCTGCGGCCGCGATGGTCGCCAAGTCAGTGGCGCGGCCGCTGATCGAACGTTTCGGCTACCGCGCCGTGCTGACCGGCAACACACTGGCGCTGGGGATCATGCTGGCGAGCATGGGCCTGGTCAGCGAGCAGACGCCGTATTGGCTGCTGCTGGCTCAATTGGCGATTCTGGGGGCGATCAACTCCTTGCAGTTCACCGCGATGAACACCGTCACCCTGATCGACCTCGACGACGCCAGCGCCAGCAGCGGCAACAGTCTGTTGTCGGTAGTCGCGCAATTGTCCCTGAGCCTCGGCGTGGCCTGCGCCGGCGCCCTGCTCGGCGGCTTCACGGCAGAGATCGGCAATGACGGTGTGGACACTGTTCTGGGCGCGTTCCAGCTGACGTTTGTGACGGTCGGAATCATGGCGATGCTGGCTGCAACGATCTTCTCGCAGCTTTCACCCAAGGATGGCCGACGGATGGCCAGCCGCGAACACGATATAGAACACTGACTTGTAGCAGCTGCCGAGGCACGAGGCTGCGTTGGGCTGCGAAGCGGCCCCCGGGGGCGGTCCTGCGGACACGCAACGCAGCCTCGTGCCTCGACAGCTGCTACACGCTATTCGTCCAGAACTTGCAGGTGCAGAGCGCGAGACTGATACACTGCGCGACATTTTGTTTTGCAGGCCAGTCCCGTGACCACCATCGCCACCGCTTTTAATACTTTGCCGCTGTCCGCCGCCATGCTGGCTAACCTCGACTCCCTCGGTTATGCCCAGATGACGCCGATCCAGGCGCAAAGCTTGCCGGTGATCCTCAAGGGGATGGACCTGATCGCCCAGGCCAAGACCGGCAGCGGCAAGACCGCCGCCTTCGGTATCGGCCTGCTGAACCCGATCAATCCGCGCTTCTTCGGTTGCCAGGCGCTAGTCATTTGCCCGACTCGCGAGTTGGCTGACCAGGTCGCCAAGGAAATCCGTCGTCTGGCCCGCGCCGAAGACAACATCAAGGTGCTGACCCTGTGTGGCGGCGTGTCCTTCGGCCCGCAGATCGGCTCGCTGGAACACGGCGCGCACATCATCGTCGGCACCCCGGGGCGTATTCAGCAGCACCTGCGCAAGGGTTCGCTGGTGCTTCATGGCCTCAACACGCTGATCCTCGACGAAGCCGACCGCATGCTCGACATGGGTTTCTACGATTCCATCGAAGAAATCATTGCCCAGACCCCGGAGCGCCGCCAGACCCTGCTGTTCTCCGCCACGTACCCGGTGGGCATCAAGCAGCTGGCGTCGAAATTCATGCGCACCCCTCAGATCGTGAAGGCCGAAGCATTCCACGACGATACGCAGATCGAGCAGCGCTTCTACGAGATCTCTCCGGAAGAGCGTATGGACGCGGTGGTCAAAGTCCTCGCGCATTTCCGTCCGGCGTCCTGCGTTGCCTTCTGCTTCACCAAGCAGCAGGTTCAGGAAACCGTTGATCACCTGACCTCCAAAGGCATCTCCGCCGTCGGTCTGCAGGGTGATCTGGAACAGCGTGACCGCGATCAGGTATTGGCCATGTTCGCCAACCGCAGTACTTCGGTACTGGTCGCCACCGACGTCGCCGCGCGCGGTCTGGACATCGATATGCTGGACATGGTGATCAACGTCGAACTGGCCCGTGACTCGGAAATCCACATTCACCGTGTTGGCCGTACCGGCCGTGCGGGCGAGAAAGGCATCGCGATCAGTCTGGTCGCCCCGTCCGAAGCGCACCGCGCCCAGGCCATCGAGCAACTGCAGAAGTCGCCGTTGAGCTGGGATCAGTTGGACAACCTCAAGTCCCAGGGCGGCGCGCCGCTGTTGCCGGTGATGAGCACGCTGTGCATTGGTGCGGGCCGTAAAGACAAAGTGCGCCCGGGCGACATTCTCGGTGCACTGACCGGCGACGCCGGCATCCCGGGCGCCCAGGTCGGCAAGATTGCGATTTTCGATTTCCAGGCCTATGTGGCCGTGGAACGCGGGATCGCCAAGCAAGCCTTGCAGCGCCTGAACGACGGTAAAATCAAAGGCCGCTCGCTGCGCGTGCGCATCCTGTAAAACCGCCACCGCCCCCCCTGTAGGAGCGAGGCTTGCCCGCGAAGAACGATAACTCGGTCTACCTGATTCACCGTGTAATCGTTCTTCGCGGGCAAGCCTCGCTCCTACGGGACCTGGGTTAGCCCTGAGATTTGTGTGAGGACACCGTTTTGCGCTCTACCGAAGTCGTGATCATTGGCGCTGGCGCCGCAGGGTTGATGTGTGCGCTGACCGCCGCCGGGCGCGGGCGCAAGGTGATGTTGCTTGACCATGCGAACAAGGCCGGCAAGAAAATCCTCATGTCGGGCGGTGGACGCTGCAATTTCACCAACATGTACACCGAACCGGGCAATTTCCTCTCGCAGAACGAACACTTCTGCAAATCCGCGCTGGCGCGCTACACCCAGTGGGATTTCATCGGTCTGGTGGCCAAGCACGGCGTGCCGTATCACGAGAAGAAACTCGGCCAGTTGTTCTGCGATAACAAATCCAGCGACATCCTCGAAATGCTGCTCAACGAGTGCGATCAGGTTGGCGTCAGCCTGCACCTGGACACCTCGATCCAGCACATCGAAAAAATGGAAAGCGGCTACCTGCTGCAAACCACCCTCGACCAAATTACCTGTGAATCTCTGGTGATTGCCACCGGTGGCCTGTCGATTCCGACCCTCGGCGCCACCGGTTTCGGTTATCAGGTCGCCAAGCAATTCGGCCACGACTTGCTGCCAACCCGCGCCGGCCTCGTGCCGTTCACCATCACCGATCAGCTCAAGGAGCTTTGCACCGAGCTGTCCGGTACGTCGGTGGATTGTCTGGTGAGCTGCAACGACCAGAGTTTCCGCGAGAACATCCTGTTCACTCATCGCGGCCTCAGCGGGCCGGCGATTTTGCAGATTTCGTCGTTCTGGGAATCCGGCGACACGGTGGAAATCAACCTGATGCCAGATCACGACGTGCCGAGCTGGCTGCAACAGCAGCAGGTCGAACGCCCTAATAGCGAGTTGAAAACCTTGCTTGGTGAAATCTTCACCAAGAAGATGGCCAATCTGCTGGCGGATAACTGGTTCGTCTCCAAACCAATGAAGCAGTACACCCACGCCGAACTGGCGGACATCGCCGAAAAACTGGCGAGCTGGAAAATCGTGCCGGCCGGCACTGAAGGCTATCGCACTGCCGAAGTGACCCTCGGCGGTGTCGATACGCGTGAAGTGTCATCCAAGACCATGGAATCGCTGAAAAGTCCGGGTCTGTATTTCATCGGCGAAGTGCTCGACGTCACCGGGCATCTGGGTGGTTTCAACTTCCAGTGGGCCTGGGCCTCCGGTTACGCCGCCGCGCAATTTGTCTGATTGACTGCGTTATCGTTCTTCGCGGGCAAGCCTCGCTCCTACAGGTTCCCGGTGTTCGCGAATAATACTGTGGACCTGTAGGAGCGAGCCTTGCCCGCGAAGGCGTCCTGACAGGCAACACAGAACGCGCAAGGAACAGATTTTGCTGTCAGATGTGATCGGCGCCATTGCGTCGGCGTCATTAGTGGCTCAATTTAGCGTCATTGCCTCGGAAGGCCTTCGCACTTCATGTCATCGACCACATTTCGGCAGTCTCTGCGTCGCCTCTGGGCGCTGGATAAATTCAGCTACAGCGTGCGGGTATTCATCGCCCTGACCGGCACCATGGCGCTGTGTTGGTATCAGGATGAAATGGGGCTGCTGATCCCATTGTTCCTGGGGATCATCGCCAGCGCCCTGGCCGAAACCGACGACAGTTGGCAGGGCCGCCTCAACGCGCTCGCGGTGACGCTGGTGTGTTTTATGGTCGCTGCTCTGTCCGTCGAACTGCTCTTCCCCTACCCCGTCCTCTTTATCATCGCTTTTGCGCTGGCCAGCTTCTGCCTGACCATGCTCGGCGCGCTGGGCGAACGTTATGGCGCGATTGCTTCGGCAACACTGATTCTGTCGGTCTACACGATGATCGGCGTGGACCAGCGCGGCGGCGCCGTCACTGATTTCTGGCACGAACCGGTGCTGCTGGTGGCCGGTGCAGCCTGGTACGGCTTGCTCTCGGTGCTATGGCAGGTGCTGTTTTCCAACCAGCCGGTGCAGCAAAGCCTGGCGCGGTTGTTCCGTGAACTGGGTTATTACCTGAAGCTGAAATCGTCGCTGTTCGAACCGATCCGGCAGATGGACGTGGAGGCGCAGCGGCTGGAACTGGCGCAACAGAATGGTCGGGTGGTCGCGGCCTTGAACGCCGCCAAGGAAATCATCCTGCATCGGGTCGGCGACGGTCGGCCGGGGGTGAAAGTCAGCCGTTATCTGAAGCTGTACTTCCTCGCCCAGGACATCCACGAGCGCGCCAGTTCCTCGCACTACCCCTACAACGCGCTGGCCGAAGCATTCTTCCACAGCGACGTGCTGTTCCGCTGTCAGCGCCTGCTGCGCCAGCAAGGCAAGGCTTGCCGCGCGTTGGCCGAGTCGATCCAGATGCGTCAACCGTTCATCTATGACGCAAGCTTCGCCGAGGCCCTGAGCGACCTGCACGCGTCCCTCGAACACCTGCGCATCCAGAGCAATCCGGCCTGGCGCGGTCTGCTGCGTTCGTTGCGAGCATTGGCGGCCAACCTCGGTACCCTCGACCGTTTGCTCAGCGACGCCAGCAACCCCGATGCGCTCGCAGATGCCACCGACAGCAGCCTGCTCGACCGTTCGCCACGCAGCCTCAAGGATGTCTGGATACGCTTGCGCACGCAGCTGACGCCGACCTCGTTACTGTTCCGCCATGCCCTGCGCCTGCCCCTGGCCTTGAGCATCGGCTACGGCATGGTGCATTTGATCCACCCGTCGCAAGGTTACTGGATCATTCTCACCACGCTGTTTGTCTGTCAGCCGAACTACGGCGCCACCCGGCGCAAACTCGGGCAGCGGATCATCGGCACCGCCATCGGCCTGACCGTGGCCTGGGCGTTGTTCGATCTGTTTCCGAATCCGTTGGTACAGTCGTGCTTCGCGATTGTTGCCGGGGTCGTGTTCTTTACCAACCGCACCACTCGCTACACCCTGGCGACTGCCGCGATCACGCTCATGGTGCTGTTCTGCTTCAACCAGGTGGGCGATGGTTATGGCCTGCTTCTGCCGCGACTGTTCGATACCTTGCTCGGCAGCCTGATCGCCGGGCTGGCGGTATTCCTGTTCCTGCCGGACTGGCAGGGTCGACGCCTGAACAAGGTGCTGGCCAACACCCTGACCTGCAACAGCATTTACCTGCGCCAGATCATGCAGCAATACGCCGCCGGCAAAAGCGACGACCTGGCTTATCGCTTGGCCCGACGCAACGCGCACAATGCCGATGCCGCGTTGTCGACGACGCTGGCCAACATGCTGATGGAGCCGGGGCACTTTCGTAAGGAAGCAGACGTCGGGTTCCGTTTCCTGGTGCTGTCGCACACCTTGCTCAGTTATTTATCGGGGCTGGGGGCACACCGTGAAACCCAACTACCGTCGGATGTGCGCGAGCATTTGATCGACGGCGCCGGTGTGAACCTGGCTGCCAGCCTTGACGAAATCGCCCAAGGCCTGGCGAGCAAACAGCCGATTGCGATTCAGAGTGATGAGGAAGAAGCGCTGGCCAATGGGCTTGAGCAGATGCCGGATGAAATCGATGAAGGGCAGCGGTTGGTGCAGACGCAACTGGCGTTGATCTGCCGGCAGCTGGGGCCGTTGCGGACGTTGGCGGCGCATCTCATCAAGGATACGAGCGAAGCCTGAGATTTGTAGTGACTGGGCCGACCTCTTCGCGGGCAAGCCTCGGCTCCTACAGATTTAGTGTCGGCCACGGGATTTTTGCCCGACACTAAATCTGTAGGAGCGAGGCTTGCCCGCGAAGGCGTCAGCTCAGACACCTCAGACCTTTCAGATTACATCCCATGCTGCTTGAGCAATTTCTCATAACTGCCATCAGCCTTCATCGCCGCAATCTCACGGTCGAAACCGGCGACGATCTGTTCATGCTGCGGGTTCTTCAGGCTCACCAGAATATGCAGGCTGTTCTCGCTCAACGACTTGGGTAAAAACTCCACGGCATCGCGCACCTTGGATGATTCCCGCGCCAGGTAATACCGGGCGACGAACTCGTCTTCCAGGGTCAGCTTGACCCGGTCGGCCGCGACCATGCGCACCGCCATGGCGAAGCTATGCACCGGAACTTTCTGCAGCGACACATCGTCGTCGAATGCTTGCGAATAGGCATAACCGCGTACCACCGCTATCGGGTAAGTGTGCAGTTGGTGCAGGTTTTTGAATTCGATCGGCGTGTCTTTGCGCTTGAGAAAGCGCACGCGGTTGAGCAGGTACTCGCCGGAAAACTGCCCCAGCTTCGTGCGCTCGTCGGTGTACCAGGCGTTGATCAGCACGTCGTAACGCCCCTCACCTACCCCAAACAAGGCACGCGCCCAAGGCACCTGTTCGAAATCACTGGCATAACCGGCCCGGGCCAGCGCAGTGCTGACGATGTCCGTGGCCAATCCACCATTGACCAGCGTGGCGTCGGTAAAGGGTGGCCAGGCATCGGCTACCAGGCGCAGCTTTTGCGCTGCCGCACTCTGTGTCAGCAACAGCAATCCAATCAAAGCAAACGCTCGATGCAATCGCGGCATGCCAGAAAATCCTTAGCGGGCGGGCTGCCCGACGTGTTTTTCAGCCAAAACTCCAAGGCCCCTTTACCGGCGAAACCCAGGTCCTAACATTAGCTTATCGACCACATTGCACAGCGCTACATCGCAGATTACACAAAGAAGACAATCTCGCGAGAAATGAATGATGGCATTTTGGCCTTTGTCACAGATTTCTTTGCCATAAAGACATCCTGCGTCAGGACGCCTAGTATCGGAGCAACCTTGTTCAAGGAATCTGAAGATGACAATCGATTGGGTCTGCAAGCACCACAGCGATCTGGGTAAAGAGCAGCTTTATGCCATTTTGCAGTTGCGCACCGAGGTGTTCATCGTCGAGCAGAAATGCCTTTATCAGGACATCGATGGCCAGGATCTGGAAGGTGACACCTGCCATTTGATGGGCTGGAATGGGGATCGGCTGGTGGCTTATCTGCGATTGCTCGACCCGGAGTTACAGGGCGGCGACGTGGTGATTGGCCGGGTGATCATTGCTCCCGCTGCACGCGGCACCGGGCTTGGGCATGAAATGATGAGCCAGGCATTGAAACAGGTCGCCAAACGCTGGCCTGAAGTGCCGATTTACCTCTCGGCCCAGGCGCATTTGCAGGGGTATTACGGGCGGTACGGGTTTGTGGTGGTGGGTGAGGAATATCTGGAGGATGACATTCCGCATATCGGGATGCGTCGTTCTTGAGGGCCTCTTCGCGGGCAAGCCCGCTCCCACAGGGATCTGTGGTGTGACTACCTTCTATGCCACACCGTTGAACCTTGTGGGAGCGGGCTTGCCCGCGAAGGCGTCAGCCCTATCACCGCAGGAATTCAGGGGTATTCCAACACCGCTTTGATCTGCCGCAGATTGCGCTCGATCCACCCCCGATCAATCGCCCCCCACTCGCGAATCCGATAGCTTCCTGCATGGTTGCGCGCGCCTTCTTCCTGCTCGAATTCACAAACGATATCCAGATCCGCCAATGCCGCAATCGTGTCCTGAGCCGTGCGCCGAGGCATGCCGGTGACTTCGGTCAACGCCGGGACACTGCTGGCCAGCCCGCTGTCGATCAGGTACGCCACGTATAATCGGCGGTAGAAGCTGCTTTTGGTCTTGCTCACGTCCATCTAAATATCCCCGACTTTAAAAGATCGCAGCCTTCGGCAGCTCCTACAGATTCAATGTCCATCCGCAATATTTGCGGCAAACGGATCAATGTAGGAGCTGCCGAAGGCTGCGATCTTTTGATCTTGATCTTCTATTGCATCTCCCGCCAAGTCAGGTACACCCGCAAATCGAACTCCACCTGGTGATACCCCGGCAACATGTGTTCGCACAGCTGGTAGAACGCCTTGTTGTGATCCGACTCTTTGAAGTGCGCCAACTCATGCACCACGATCATTTTCAGAAACTGCGGCGCCGCGTCCTTGAACAGCGAGGCGATGCGAATTTCTTTCTTGGCCTTGAGCTTGCCGCCTTGCACCCGGGAAATCGCAGTGTGCAGGCCGAGCGCGCGGTGGGTCAGGTCCAGACGATTGTCGAATAACACCTTGTCGATCGCCGGGGCGTTACGCAGGTATTCCTGCTTGAGGTCCAAAGCATAGGTGTACAGCGCCTTGTCGCTCTGCACCCCGTGCTTTTCCGGATACCGCTGGCTCAGGTAATCGCCCAGCCGACCTTCGGCGATCAGTTGGCGCACCTGGTCCTGCAACGCTGCGGGATAGGCCTGGAGGTATTTCAACGCGGTCATTGGGGCGGCAACACGAGTCACGAAAAGGTCGTCAGTGTAACGAATTCAACTCGTCAGCGCGCTCCAGTCGAACGGCTCGATAAAGTGACGCGTGTCCTCGGCCATCAACGGCCGCGCAACCAGAAACCCCTGCACATACTGGCAACCGTTGGCTTGCAGCCATTCATATTGCGCCACCGTCTCCACCCCTTCAGCGATGACCAACAGGCTGAACTGTTTGCACAAATCGATGACACTGCGTGCCAGCGCTGCATCCCGTTCGGACCCCGGCAACCGAGCGATGAGATGCCGGTCGAGTTTGAGCGTGTCCAGCTCCAGATCGCGCAAGTGCGCCAGCGAACAAGCCCCCGAGCCAAAATCATCCAGCGCCACCCGCACCCCCAAATTGCGCAACAAACGTAGTTGCTTGCGGGTTTCGTCGGGGTTGAGCATCAAGGCCTCTTCCGTGACCTCGACCTCCAGCTGTCGCGGCTTCAAACCATGGCGCTCCAGAACCTGACGCAGCTCGGTGACCAGATTGGGCAAACCGAATTGCGTGCTGCTCAAACTGACGCCCAGCACCAGATCTTCGGCAAACAAGGTTTCCCAGGCTTTTCGCTGTTTGGCCCCACGATGGTAAATCCAGCTGCCCAGACGACTGATCAACCGCGCCTCTTCCAGCAACGGCAAAAACAGCCCCGGCGGTACATCGCCGACACTCGGATGCTGCCAGCGCAGCAACGCCTCGAACCCGCGAATCTGCCCGTCGGCAATCGCCACCTGAGGCTGATACACCAGGTTGAAATCGCGATTCTCGATGGCCGTGCGCACGCTCTCTTCGAGCATCAGCCGCGAGCGCGCCCGGCCATTCATTTCGTGATCGTAGAAGCGATATTGCTGACGCCCGGCGCGCTTGGCTTCGTACATGGCGATGTCGGACGCGCGCATCAACCCGTCGAGATTCGCCCCGCAATCGGGATAAGTGGCGATGCCGATACTGGCGCCCAAGGCGATGTCCATTCCATCGATTTGCTGGCAGATCGACACCCGCTCGATGAGCTTTTCAGCAATCTTTGCCGCTTGCTCAGGAAGCTCAAGATCCAGTAGCGCAGTGAACTCATCCCCGCCCATCCGCGCCAGAATATCGAAGGGCCGCAGACACGCCTTCAACTGCTCGGACACCCAACGCAACACCCGGTCGCCGGCATCGTGGCCGAGGGAGTCATTGACCCGCTTGAAGCCGTCGAGGTCCAGGTACAACAGCACCCAGGTGCTCTCGGAGCGTTCGCCGCGCAGCAGCAGGTTTTCAACGGTCTGGTAGAAACCCCGGCGATTGAGCAGGCCAGTCAGCGGGTCGGTCACCGCCTGGAACTCCAGTTGCTGATGCAGGTGGCGCACAACCGACATGTCCAGCACCGTCACCACCATGGCCTGTTGTTCGGTGGGCAACGGCGCACAGGACAGCGCCACCGGCACTTGCTGGCCGGGCGCGGTACGCAGTAACGCATCGTGCAGACGCAGGGTTTCACCGCGTTTGTAGCCGGCCAACAATTCGGAGTCGGCCCAGATCGGGATGTGCGGTTTTTGCAGGAAATCCAGAAACTCTTTGCCTTGCAGCTCATGCACCATGGCATTGAGCAGGCGGGACATCGCCGGGTTCGCAAAGCGAATCAGCCCGTCCTCGCCAACCACCAGAATGCCTTCGGCGGCGTTATCCAGCACCGAGGCATTGAAGGCTCGAGCGACTTCCAGGTCATGGCTCAACTGCTGCAAGGCACGGCGATTACGCTGATGCTCGAGCAGGGCCTGGACTTTGGGCTTGAGAATTTGCGGGTCGAACGGTTTGAACAGGTAATCCACCGCGCCACTGGCGTAGCCCTTGATCACGGCGTCCTGAGATTGTTCGTTGGCGGTAAGGAAAATGATCGGCGTGAGGCGGGTTCGCTGGCTGCCACGCATCAAGCGCGCCACTTCAAAACCGTCCATACCCGGCATCTGCACATCCAGCAGCACCAGGTCGACATCGTGTTCGAGTAACAGGCCAAGCGCTTCAAAACCGGAAGCCGCAGTGATGACCTGCCAGTCCTGGCACTGTAACAACGCGCGCATGCTGATCAGGTTTTCGGGGTAATCATCAACAATTAAAAGGATTGAGCTGCCTTCAACTGGCATAGGTTGTGCGCATTCCATGCTGCATCTCTTGTTCGGGACTTCAGGCCGGCCTCTTGTGAAAACCGGACACATAGTGCGACTTCACTCTAGACCCGGATCCGCGAAAGCAGAAGCTGCCGGTATGCCATCACTTCAGGAAAGTTTCACATAGCCGACTAACGGTCAGTCCTACAGGCCCCGGAAACCGGGAAAGATGGCATTTCGACAGGATGTTGACGTCAACCATCTGCCAAACGGGCATTAACAAAGATGTCTTCAACGCTTATAAAGACCCCTCGAAGGCGCGGGCTAGAGCTTCTGGCACGTGCGTGCAGCAAAAAAAAACGTGGAAGCTGAATATGATCGATCTCGAAACCTGGAACCTCAGTGTTCCTGTCGGCAGTCCGCCGTACACCGTTGAAACAACCAGACTGGTGGACGGCTTCAAGGATCAATACTTCCACTCCGACACCGGCACCTTGTTTTTCTGGTCCCCGGTAACCGGCACTCGCACTGAAAACGCGATTTACCCTCGCACCGAACTGCGCGAAACCTACAGCAATGGCACGTTGAAAAACTGGTACTACCCCGACGCGGATAACTTTCTGCGTGCGACCCTTACGGTCAGCAAGGTACCCAGCACGGGCAAGATCGTCATTGGTCAGATCCATGCCTTCAAAAGCCAGAAGCCCATGGTGAAACTCGAGTATCAATACAAAGACTACAGCGAAACCGGAAACATCGTCGCCAAAGTCCGCATGCACCCCGACGACGACACCGCCCGGGTCATCACCATCGCCACCGGAATCAAACTCGACCGCGAATTCTCCTACCTCATCCACCTCAGCCCCGGCGGTGCATTGGGCATCAGTGCGGCGGGCTACCAGTGGGACACCGACATCAGCGCGATGTGGCGTGATAAACCGCTGTACTTCAAGGCCGGCGTCTACGTGCAGGACAATACCGGGTACACCAGCGAAGGCGGGGAAGTGACGTTCAGCAAGCTGGATATCGATCACGATACCTAAGTTGACTCGATCCCCCCTGTAGCAGCTGCCGAGCCCGCGAGGCTGCGTTCGGCCGCAAAGCGGTCGCAGTCCGGCTCATACGTTTTGCCTGAAAAAACGTGGAGTCTGATTTTGCGACTGCTACGCAGCCGAACGCAGGCTCGCAGGCTCGACAGCTGCTACGGACGATTCGGGCATCTGCAAAACCCGTAGGATTGCTCCGACTGTGATGAGAGAGCTTGCTCCCGCTGGGCAGCGAAGCAGCCCCAAACCCTGCGACCCAATTCCTCAGACACACCGCACCGCCCGGTTGACGACGGACGTGCCGCCAAACGGGGCAAGCCCTCTAGCCACAAAAAGTGGCATCCCCACCCCCCCTGTAGGAGCTGCCGAAGGCTGCGATCTTTTGATCTTGAGCTACGCAAACCGTCCTACACCCCGGTTGCAGTCACCAAAGTCGCCGCTTATAGTTCGCCCCGTCGTCGGCAACAGTCGGCGATAGGGTTTCGCAGCCCTACCGAGTTAGAACCACAACCGTCAAAATACGACACGGGCAGCATTTGCCCGTACTCGTTTTTATGGCGGCTGTGCGTGGGAGACCTTCGGGTCTGCCGGGTCTTAACTCCTCGGTCTGCGAACCCGCGCACAGCTGCCACCCCATTTGTTTCGCAGCAAACGGTGGCAAATTCTTTTCTTGAGTTAAGGATTTCCCATGATCAATCAACACCCGCCCCACCGCTTCACCCCAATGTCCCAACTCGCCACCGACTCCCCCGTCCTGCTCATCGACAGCGACGCCCCGCTACGCGAACTCCACAACTGCGTCAGCGAACGCCTCAACGCCGTCCTCAAATACCTGAACCTCATGGCCTGCACCAGCCTCCCCGACTACGCCGAGAACGATATCAACACCGTCACCAACATCGCCCGGATTATGGTCCAGGACATTGCCGATGTGTTTGGGGTGATTGAACAGCGTGGGTTTGATTCTCCCAAGGCTCAGTAATCAATTTTCAAGCATTAAAAAACCCGCATCATTGCGGGTTTTTACTACGTGCTTATTTTGACTCTTTCGGAGGCGTGAAAGGCGCGGATCCTTTAGAGTTTTGAATACTTCCCGGTTCCTGGACTCCATGAGTCTGCTGTACGCGTTAGACCTGTATCAACGGTGGTAACTTTGACCTTGAACTTCTTGGAATTCAAATTCTCCCTCCGCTGACAAAACTCCTCCTTCAACTTCTTCAAACAATTGGAAGTCGCCCTTGGGATACAGCCCGCCCTCTGTCAAACGAAACGTACCGTCAGCAGATTTATCACCATTTATATGATCAATTTCCAAATGCGCAGAAAGATCTGCGTCATCCCGGCGTAGTGTGTAGGTCTTGCCAACCTCGAGATCCAATTTACCTTTAATTGCCATATAATAATCGTGCCCTCCTAGCTGCTGATACTTCGGGTTAATATAAAAGAACTCTCCAGAAATTATCAAAGGAGAACCATGCCCCTCCAGCTTCAGGCTGTGCTCACCATATTCTGGATATTTGTATGTAACTTTCAGTACACCCCAAGTGCTATTCTTCGACTCGATTTCCATGTTTTTTATCCGGCAAGTAATTGAGTTAAAAGAGTAAGCTTCTGCCGGCACCGGCATACCTTTAATATCTGACAGTTTTTTATACCCATTTGGAATTACCACTCCACTTTAAACAACCAAACCACCCACCGAACAAAGAAAGTATCTGTATCATCAGGCGGCCATTCCTTTACATTCCAAACTCCATAAAAGCAAATGCCCCGACGCGTCGGGACATTTGTTTTACATCGCGGCAGATTGAGTTGCCCCCCGTCTGATCGCGATTTTTTTGATGGAGCACAGATGCAGCACTACGACGCTTTCAGACAGATCCGCGTCGAGGGGGTCGACATTTCTGTAGGCCAATCTGAGTATTACCCAGCGTAAATACGACACCCCCTATAAGAAAAGTCATGGAGACACACCAATGCCCTTTACTCACTCCCTTCTCGCACTCTCTCTGGGCAAATTAAATAGATCTGTCACCTCTCCCTCAAAAATCTGCCTCCCTATAGCAAAAAGATATTAAAACTGTCATTTATTACAGGTGACTGCTAACCCTCACAGAACTAGCCTTATCTACGAAACACAAAAAATAAGAAAAAGGCATACAAATGGCTTACAAATAAATCCGCCACTTTTTATTTAAAATAAACGCATCTCATTTTTCTGTCACGTTTACACCGAAATAATATTACTGGGAGAGAAAAGCATGAGCATTACTTTACAAATGGACCATACGGGCAATTTTTCTGATGCAACGTTCACCTTCCAAGGAAGCACGGAAAGACAGAACACTATATATCTGCACGAGGCAGGCGGCGGAGGATTATATGCAAGTACTTTTGCTAGAAATGATGAATTTGTTTTAACAGCCTCAGGGCTGCCTGGCGGGCAACACAGCTTTGCTTTACGCACGAGCAATGATAACGGGAAGACATTTTCAGAATGGTTTCAACTATTAAACTTAAATGTTGGTTATTCAGAAAAAGGGACAAAAGGATAAGTTTAAACGATTGAATCGCGAGATTGATTTCGCCGATTTCACAGAGTTTCTTAGACTAAATATGGATGGACTTACTAAAATAACCTCTACAAAAAACCCGCATCGCTGCGGGTTTTTTAGTACAGCCCAAACGCTACGATTTAATTAACCTTAGCGTTCAACTCACCCTTCAAATACCGCTGATACATCGCTTCCAACGAGATCGGCTTGATCTTCGAAGCATTACCCGCAGTACCAAACTGCTCATAACGTGCAATACACACATCACGCATCGCCGTCACGGTCGCGCCAAAGAACTTACGCGGATCGAACTCGCTCGGGTTGGTGGCCATCAGGCGACGCATCGCACCGGTAGACGCCAAACGCAGGTCAGTATCAATGTTGACCTTGCGTACGCCGTGCTTGATGCCTTCGACGATTTCTTCAACCGGTACGCCGTAGGTTTCTTTGATGTCGCCGCCGTACTGGTTGATGATCGCCAGCCACTCTTGCGGAACCGAAGACGAACCGTGCATTACCAGGTGGGTGTTCGGGATACGTTTGTGGATTTCTTTGATGCGGTCGATGGCCAGCACGTCGCCGGTAGGTGGCTTGGTGAACTTGTAGGCGCCGTGGCTGGTGCCGATGGCGATGGCCAGGGCGTCGACCTGGGTGCGTTTGACGAAGTCAGCAGCTTCTTCCGGGTCGGTCAGCATTTGGCTGTGATCCAGAACGCCTTCGGCGCCGATGCCGTCTTCTTCACCGGCCATGCCGGTTTCCAGCGAACCCAGGCAACCCAGCTCGCCTTCTACCGAGACGCCGCAGGCGTGAGCCATGGCTACGGTTTGTTGGGTAACGCGGACGTTGTAGTCGTAGTCGGTCGGGGTCTTGCCGTCTTCGCCGAGGGAACCGTCCATCATCACCGAGCTGAAGCCCAGTTGGATGGAGCGCTGGCAGACGTCAGGGCTGGTGCCGTGGTCCTGGTGCATGCACACCGGGATGTGCGGGAATTCTTCGATTGCCGCCAGGATCAGGTGACGCAGGAACGGGGCGCCTGCGTATTTGCGAGCACCGGCCGAAGCCTGGACGATCACCGGGGAGTCAGTCTTGTCAGCGGCTTCCATGATGGCGCGCATCTGCTCAAGGTTGTTGACATTGAAGGCTGGAACGCCGTAGCCGAACTCGGCTGCGTGGTCCAGCATCTGGCGCATGCTGATAAGTGCCATTGTGTGTGTCTCTCCCGGTTGAGGGTCGTTAATCGTGCCAGCCTGCCGTAGCGGCGGCGGCTATTCAAGTTATTGCAGATCAGGGGTTGGCCCGGGCTGCGAATTCGGTGCTGCCTAAATCTGAAGATGTACGCAGAAACCCTGTGGGAGCGAGCTTGCTCGCGATAGCGGTGCAACTGTCACATCAGTGTTGGATGTGATGGCCTCATCGCGAGCAAGCTCGCTCCCACATTTTGATCTCTGTTGATCAAATCAATCGTCTTACTCGGCTTTACAACCGCGGCCGATCAAATCATTGGTGGCGACCCAGTACACCAGGCCTTCCTCACCTTTTACGTGAAACGCCAGCATGTCGTTGCTGTACAGCGAACCTTCGGCGCCCGGCTCAAGCTTCAAGCGGTAAACCTGATCGGCACCGCCCAGGCGCACGTCGACTTCCTTGCGGCTGATGTCAGTGTAGCGCCAGAGCACTTTGGCCTGGCTGTCGCAGGTCCAGGTGGTCCAGCTGTCCGCTGGCTCGGCAGCGTTGAACAGGTTCAAATTGGCGCAACCTGCCAGCAATGCCAGTGCCGCAACGGCGATAAAGCGTTTCATCCGTGTTCCTCGACTGACGGCGCCGCCAGCCTTGAGTAAAGAGTCAGACCCCTCAAGGGCAACCATGTTCCTTGGCCGGGGCCTGGGTCTCGTATTTGTCCAGGCCATCGGGCCCGGATCGCTTATTGATCACCGGGTTGGTTTCCGCTTGCCAGTCGGCCTGGTAGCAGCCCTTTCCATGTGTTTGAGGCGCGGGTTCCGGCGTGGCTTTCGGGTTACTCCCGCAAGCCGCCAGCATACCCGCGGCGATCAACAGCACTAAGGTCCTGACCATGTGAACACTCCTTTGCCTGGTCAAATGCACGGCCTCAGGCCTTGGCCCGGCTTTCCAGGACTTCAACGGCCGGCAGGACTTTGCCTTCGACGAATTCGAGAAACGCGCCGCCGCCGGTAGAAATGTAGGAGATCTGCTCGGCAACGCCATATTTATCGATGGCCGCCAAGGTGTCACCGCCGCCAGCGATGGAGAACGCCGAGCTTTCGGCGATGGCCTGGGCCAGCACTTTGGTGCCGTTGCCGAACTGGTCGAATTCGAATACGCCTACCGGGCCGTTCCACAGGATGGTTTTGGACGACTTCAACAGCTCGGCGAAATTCGCCGCAGTCTGTGGGCCGATGTCCAGGATCATGTCGTCGGCGGCCACGTCGGCGATCAGTTTGACAGTCGCGGTCGCGCTTTCAGCGAATTCCTTGGCAACCACCACGTCCACCGGCAATGGCACGCTGACTTTGGCGGCGATTTCACGGGCGGTGTCCAGCAGGTCTGGCTCGTACAGGGATTTGCCGACCGGGTGACCGGCGGCGGCCAGGAAGGTGTTGGCGATGCCGCCACCCACGATCAGCTGGTTGCAGATCTGGCTCAGGCTGTTGAGCACGTCAAGTTTGGTCGACACCTTGGAACCGGCAACGATAGCGGCCATTGGCTGGGCCGGGGCGCCCAGGGCTTTGCCCAGTGCGTCCAGTTCGGCGGCCAGCAACGGGCCAGCAGCGGCGACTTTGGCGAACTTGGCCACGCCGTGGGTCGAACCTTCGGCGCGGTGAGCGGTGCCGAAGGCGTCCATCACGAACACGTCGCACAGGGCGGCGTATTGCTTGGCCAGTTCGTCAGCGTTCTTTTTCTCGCCCTTGTTGAAGCGCACGTTTTCGAACAGCACGATGTCGCCGGCTTTCACGTCGACGCCGCCCAGGTAATCGGACACCAGCGGCACTTCGCGGTCCAGAGCCTTGCTCAGGTAGTCAGCGACTGGTTTGAGGCTGTTCTCGGCCGAAAACTCGCCTTCGGTCGGACGGCCAAGGTGCGAGCAGACCATCACGGCCGCGCCTTTTTCCAGGGCCAGCTTGATGGTCGGCAGCGAAGCCAGGATTCGCGCATCGCTGGTGACAACACCGTCCTTGACTGGGACGTTGAGGTCTTCGCGGATCAGTACGCGCTTACCTTGCAGATCGAGGTCGGTCATCTTCAACACGGTCATGGGTCGCAATTCCTGGATAGCTGTTTTAGAGAGCAGGTTTTGTGGAAATAGCTGTTTGCAGATAGTGCTCTGCAACGTCCAGCATTCGATTGGCAAAACCCCATTCGTTGTCGAACCAGGCCAGGATGTTTACCAGCCGTGGGCCGGAAACGCGGGTCTGACTGGCATCGACGATGGCCGAATGTGGGTCATGATTAAAATCACAACTGGCGTGAGGCAACTCGGTGTAGGCCAGAAGGCCCTTGAGCGGGCCATGGGTGGCAGCCTCGCGCAGAATCCGGTTGACCTCGGTGGCGTCAGTATCGCTTACGGTCTGCATCGTAATGTCGAGGCAGGACACGTTAACCGTCGGCACCCGCACGGCTTTGGCCTGAATTCGCCCGGCAAGTTCCGGCAGCAGGCGTTCAATGCCTCGCGCCAGACCAGTGGACACCGGAATCACCGACTGGAACGCCGAACGGGTGCGGCGCAGGTCTTCGTGGTGATAAGCATCGATTACAGGCTGATCGTTCATTGCCGAATGGATGGTGGTGATCGACACGTATTCCAGACCAATGGCTTGATCCAGCAGCCGCAACAGCGGCACGCCGCAGTTGGTGGTGCAGGAGGCGTTGGACACCAGCAGCTCGTCGCCGGTCAGGCAATCCTGGTTCACACCGTAGACAATGGTGGCGTCGACATCAGCCTCGCTGGCCATCGGCTGGGAAAACAGCACCCGCGGCGCACCGGCGTCGAGGAAACGCTGGCCATCCTGACGGGTGTGGTAAGCACCGGAGCATTCCAGCACCAGATCGACGCCCAGCGACGCCCAATCGATGCCTTCGGGGGTGGCACTGCGCAGGACCTTCACGCAGTCGCCATTAATATGCAGACAATCGCCCTCGACCCTCACTTCGCCGGGAAACCGGCCGTGAGTGGAGTCGAAACGTGTCAGGTATTCGATGCTCGCCATATCGGCCAGATCGTTGATCGCGACAATTTCAAACCCGGCCGTCGAGCCTCGCTCAAACAACGCACGCAAGACGCAACGACCAATCCGGCCGTAGCCGTTGAGTGCAACTTTGTAAAGACGCGGTTGAGGCATGGGGTTCTCGATAGACGCAGGCAGACGAAGTCTCATTAACAACACAATCCCCCTGTAGGAGCTGTCGAGTGAAACGAGGCTGCGATCTTTTGATCCCGACCTTAAAAAACAAGATCAAAAGATCGCAGCCTCGTTTCACTCGACAGCTCCTACAGGGGAACACGGCAGCCAGGGCCACCGCGTCGTGTTTTAGTCTTCCAGCAGCTCTTCAGCCTGACCCAGGATGTTTTCCAGGGTGAAGCCGAACTCTTCGAACAAGGCAGGCGCAGGCGCCGACTCGCCGTAGGTGGTCATGCCGATCACGCGACCTTCCAGGCCCACGTACTTGTACCAGTAGTCCGCGTGGGCGGCTTCGATGGCGATACGCGCGCTGACCTGCAATGGCAGAACCGCTTGCTTGTAGCCGGCGTCCTGGGCTTCGAAGACGCTGGTGCACGGCATCGAAACAACACGCACCTTGCGGCCTTGCTCGGTCAGTTTGTCGAAGGCTTGAACAGCCAGGCCGACTTCCGAACCGGTGGCAATCAGAATCAGCTCAGGCTCGCCTGCGCAGTCTTTCAGCACGTAGCCGCCACGATTGACGCACTCGATCTGCACGGCATCACGGGTTTGGTGCTGCAGATTCTGACGGGAGAAGATCAGTGCCGACGGACCATCATCACGCTCCAGAGCGCATTTCCAGGCCACTGCCGATTCAACGGCATCGGCTGGACGCCAGGTGTCGAGGTTTGGCGTGCAGCGCAGGCTGGCCAGTTGCTCGATCGGCTGGTGAGTCGGGCCGTCTTCGCCCAGACCGATGGAGTCGTGGGTGAACACATAGATGATGCGTTTCTTCATCAGCGCCGACATGCGCACCGCGTTGCGGGCGTATTCCATGAACATCAGGAAGGTCGCGCCGTAAGGCACCAGGCCACCGTGCAGGGCCACGCCATTCATGATCGCGCTCATGCCGAACTCGCGAACGCCGTAATACATGTAGTTGCCGCTGGCATCTTCGGCAGTGACGCCTTTGCAACCTTTCCACAGGGTCAGGTTGGAACCGGCCAGGTCAGCCGAACCGCCGAGCAGTTCCGGCAGCAGCGGGCCGAATGCGTTCAGGGCATTCTGGCTGGCTTTACGGCTGGCGATGGTTTCGCCCTTGGCCGCGACTTCAGCGATATACGCCGAGGCTTTTTCAGCGAAGTCCGTCGGCAGGTCACCGCTCAGACGACGAATCAGTTCGTTGGCCAACTCCGGGAAAGCAGCGGAGTAAGCAGCGAAACGCTGATCCCACTCGGCTTCGGCAGCGCGACCGGCTTCCTTGGCGTCCCACTCGGCATAAATGTTGGCCGGGATTTCAAACGGGCCGTGGTTCCACTTCAGTGCTTCACGAGTCAAGGCGATTTCCGCGTCACCCAATGGGGCGCCGTGGCAGTCTTCCTTGCCTTGCTTGTTCGGCGAACCGAAGCCGATGGTGGTCTTGCAGCAGATCAGCGTCGGCTGCGCGCTCTTGCGCGCTGTTTCGATGGCGATCTTGATTTCTTCCGGGTCGTGACCGTCGACGTTGCGGATCACTTGCCAGTTGTAGGACTCGAAACGCTTCGGCGTGTCGTCGGTGAACCAGCCTTCGACTTCGCCGTCGATGGAGATGCCGTTGTCATCGTAGAAGGCAATCAGTTTGCCCAAGCCCAGCGTGCCGGCCAGGGAGCTGACTTCATGGGAAATACCTTCCATCATGCAGCCATCACCCAGGAACACGTAGGTGTGGTGGTCCACAACGTTATGGCCTGGACGGTTGAACTGCGCCGCCAGGACTTTTTCCGCCAGGGCGAAACCCACGGCATTGGCCAGGCCTTGGCCCAGTGGACCGGTGGTGGTCTCTACGCCCGGGGTGTAACCGAATTCCGGGTGACCCGGAGTGCGGCTGTGCAGCTGGCGGAACTGTTTCAGGTCATCGATCGACAGGTCGTAGCCAGTCAGGTGCAGCAGGGAGTAGATCAGCATCGAACCGTGACCGTTGGACAGCACGAAGCGGTCACGGTCGGCGAACGATGGATTGCTCGGATTGTGCTTCAGATAGTCACCCCAAAGTACTTCGGCAATATCCGCCATACCCATAGGGGCACCGGGATGGCCGCTGTTGGCTTTTTGCACGGCATCCATGCTGAGGGCACGAATGGCGTTGGCACGCTCACGACGGCTGGGCATCGCTGTTCTCCTGCGGGTACTGAATCGAGAATGAATAAAACGAAACGGAAAAAAGGCGAGCATTTTCCCTCACCCACCCGCCTCGGGGCAATGACAGATAGTCATCCGAAGGCGTTTTTCCAATGGATAACGACGTATTCGACGGGTGAAACCTTTCCGCCGTTCGTTTGCTGACTGAACCTAACGCTGAGAAGTGCCATCTATCGAGCAATATCAAAACTTTTTGATATTGCTCTTGCGGTGATTTCTGAGCGTCACTAGACTGCTGGCCTTATGAATTTACGCGCGCCTTCCATTCGACATGACGATTGCGATGAGCTGGCGGCCCTTTGCAAGGCCGGCGGCGATCCTCTGCGTCTGAATGTATTGCGTGCGCTGGCCAACGATTCGTTCGGCGTACTGGAACTGGCGCAGATCTTCGGCATCGGCCAGTCCGGCATGAGTCATCACCTCAAGGTTTTGGCCCAGGCCGACCTGGTGGCGACCCGTCGTGAAGGCAATGCGATTTTCTACCGTCGCGCCCTGCCCCACACCGATCTGCTGGGCGGCAAGCTGCATGCCGCGCTGCTGGAAGAAGTGGACAACCTGACCCTGCCGACCGACGTTCAGTCGCGGATCGGTCAGGTCCACGGGCAACGAGCGGCGGCCAGCCAGGACTTTTTCTCCCGGGTTGCGGACAAGTTTCGCGCCCAGCAAGACTTGATCGCCGGCCTGCCGCAATACCGCGAAAGCGTGGTGGCGCTGCTCGACAAGCTGAGTTTCGGCCCCGACGCCACAGCCATCGAAGTGGGTCCTGGCGATGGCGGTTTTCTGCCGGAGCTGGCGCGTCGTTTCGCTCAAGTCACGGCACTGGACAACAGCCCGGCGATGCTCGATCTGGCCCGCCAGATCTGTGAACGTGAAATGCTGGCTAACGTCAGCCTGCAATTGGCCGATGCATTGAACGGTATAAGCCTCAAGGCTGATTGCGTTGTACTGAACATGGTACTGCACCATTTCGCCGCGCCGGCCGAAGCACTCAAGCGCATGGCCGACTTGCTGCAACCGGGCGGTAGCCTGCTCGTGACAGAGTTATGTAGCCACAACCAGAGTTGGGCCAGGGAGGCCTGCGGTGATCTGTGGTTGGGGTTTGAACAGGACGATCTGGCCCGTTGGGCCACCGCTGCGGGACTCGTTCCCGGGGAAAGCCTCTATGTAGGCTTACGTAATGGTTTCCAGATTCAGGTCCGCCATTTTCAGCGACCGGCTGGCGACACTCACCATCGGTAAATTCAGGAAAAAATCGAGATGAGCGAATACTCCCTCTTCACCTCCGAGTCCGTGTCTGAAGGGCATCCGGACAAAATCGCCGACCAGATTTCCGATGCGGTGCTGGACGCCATCATTGCTGAAGACAAGTTCGCCCGCGTGGCGTGCGAAACTCTGGTGAAAACCGGCGTGGCAATCATCGCAGGTGAAGTCACCACGTCGGCCTGGGTCGATCTGGAAGACATCGTCCGTAACGTGATTCTCGACATCGGCTACAACAGCTCCAATGTCGGTTTCGACGGCGCGACTTGCGGCGTGATGAACATCATCGGCAAGCAGTCCCCTGACATCAACCAGGGCGTTGATCGTGCCAAGCCTGAAGATCAGGGCGCCGGCGACCAGGGCCTGATGTTCGGCTACGCCAGCAACGAAACCGACGTGCTGATGCCAGCACCGATCACCTTCTCGCACCAGTTGGTTCAACGTCAGGCTGAAGCCCGTAAATCCGGCCTGCTGCCTTGGCTGCGCCCGGACGCCAAGTCGCAAGTGACTTGCCGTTACGAAGGCGGCAAGGTTGTCGGTATCGACGCCGTTGTACTGTCGACCCAGCACAACCCTGACGTATCGTACAAAGACCTGCGCGAAGGCGTGATGGAACTGATCGTCAAGCACGTACTGCCTGCCGAGCTGCTGTCCAAGGACACCCAGTTCCACATCAACCCGACCGGCCAGTTCATCATCGGTGGCCCGGTGGGCGACTGCGGCCTGACCGGTCGCAAGATCATCGTCGACAGCTACGGCGGCATGGCCCGTCACGGCGGTGGCGCGTTCTCCGGCAAGGATCCATCGAAGGTTGACCGTTCGGCGGCCTATGCCGGTCGTTACGTGGCCAAGAACATCGTCGCTGCCGGCCTGGCCGAGCGTTGCGAGATTCAGGTTTCCTACGCGATTGGTGTTGCCCAGCCTACGTCGATTTCGTTGAACACCTTCGGCACCGGCAAAATCAGCGACGACAAGATCGTCAAACTGGTTCGCGAAGTGTTCGACCTGCGTCCATACGCGATCACCACCATGCTCGACCTGCTGCACCCGATGTACCAGGAAACCGCTGCGTACGGCCACTTCGGTCGCACTCCAGCCACCAAGACCGTGGGCGACGATACGTTCACCACTTTCACTTGGGAAAAAACCGACCGCGCCGACGACCTGCGTGTCGCGGCCGGCCTGTAAGACTTTCCTCGCGGTACCCAAAGCCCCGCACGGTTCGCCGTTGCGGGGCTTTTTATTGCCCGTGCCGTTTGTAGGAGCGAGGCTTGCCCGCGAAGAACGATGACGCGTAATACCTGAAAAACGCGGTGCATTCTTCGCGGGCAAGCCTCGCTCCTACAGGGTCCAGCGACACACACTGAAAAACAGTCAGCCTCGTCATTGTGGAAATCCGTCCTAGCCTTCAAGCATCCCACTGAGCAAGGACGCTCTCGATGCTGCCCAACCTGCGCCTGTTTTTCTGCTTCCTGCTGACCTTCGCCTGCCTGACCGCCAATGCCGTCGAATGCCCTGACTGGTCTCCAGCCCGCGCACAAGAAGAAATCTCCACCCTGCAACAGCAAATCGATCGCTGGGACGACAGCTACCATCGTGAAGGCAAATCGCTGATCGCCGATGAACTCTATGATCAGTCCCGTGCGCGGCTGACCGAATGGCGCGAGTGTTTTGATTCGGGCCCCTCCGCCGAACCGTTGCGTACGGCCGGCGGCTCGGTTGCTCACCCCATCGCCCACACAGGCCTGGAAAAACTGCGCGATGGGCGCGCCGTCGGAGCCTGGCTGAAAGATCGGGGCGAGGTGTGGATTCAGCCCAAGGTCGACGGTGTGGCGGTAACGTTGATCTATCGCAACGGTTGGTTGTACCGGGCGATCAGTCGGGGGGACGGGATAAACGGCCAGGACTGGACTGCCTCGGCACGCCAGATCGCCGCCATCCCTCAAAAACTCTCGCAGTCGCGGGACTTGCTGCTGCAAGGCGAACTTTATTGGCGCCTGACCGAACACGTACAAGCCGAGGCCGGCAGTCTCAATGCCCGCGCGACGGTGGCCGGGCTGATGGCCCGCAAGGCGCTGAGCACCGAGCAAGCCGCCGGTATCGGGTTGTTTGTCTGGGACTGGCCGCAAGGTCCGAAAAGCTTGCCGGCCCGTGTGGCAGCTCTGGATGAATTGGGGTTCCCGAGCACGGCGCCCTACAGTCAGCCAGTCGAGGCATTTGCCGATGCCGAACGCTGGCGCGATTACTGGTATCGCTCGCCCCTGCCCTTTGCCAGCGATGGGGTCGTATTACGCCAGGACCAACGCCCACCGGCCGAGCGGTGGCAGGCGAAAACGCCTTACTGGAGCGTCGCCTGGAAATACCCTTTTGCCCAGGCGCTGGCGGAAGTGCGCAAGGTCCACTTCAAGATCGGACGTACCGGCCGGATCACACCAGTGCTGGATCTGACTCCCGTGATGCTCGATGACCGACAGATCAAGCGCGTGAGTGTCAGCTCCCTGCGACGCTGGGAGGCTCTGGACATTCGTCCCGGCGATCAGGTCGCCATCAGCCTGGCGGGGCTGACCATCCCCAGGCTCGATAGCGTCGTATTGCGCAGCACCGAACGCGCGAAATTGAATGTACCGCTGGCGGCAGACTTTCATTCTTTAAGCTGCTGGCAACCGACAACCGGCTGCGAAAGCCAATTCCTAGCACGCTTGACCTGGCTCAGCGGCAAACAGGGGCTGGCCTTGCCTCATGTCGGACCAGGCACCTGGGAGAAACTGCTCAAGGCCGAACGCCTCGGCAGCTTGGTCGATTGGATGACCCTCGATGAGCAAGAGCTTGCTAAGATTGACGGCTTCGGCGAGCGCAGCAGTGCTCGTCTTTTGAACAGTTTCAACAGTGCCCGGCAACGCCCATTCGCTCGCTGGCTCAAAGCCTTGGGGTTGCCGCCGACTGGCCAGGCACACCTCGCCGATTCATGGCAGGCACTGGCGCAACGAGACACCGAACAATGGCAGGCCGAAGACGGCATCGGCCCGGGGCGCGCAGCGCAATTGAGCGCATTTTTCCGCGACCCGCAGGTCCTGGCCTTGAGTGAGACATTACGTGTTGCCGGGATTGACGGTTTCTAGACGCCAGCCGAACCGGGAACCCAAAGGGGCCGATGCGCTCAAACAGCCCATCGCTATATCGAATTTTTCACCTGGAGCTTTTATGAAACTTCTTTCACCGCTCGCCTTGTTGACCTTGTGCAGCGTGATGGCCGCTCCATTAATGGCCGCCGAAGACGCCCCGGGCCTGACTGGCTGCGCCGCCAAAAAACAAGGCATCATCAACCAGATCGAACTGGCCAAGTCCCGCGGCAACGCCGATCAGCAGGCTGGCCTGGAAACCGCCCTGAGCGAAGTCACTGCCCATTGCACCGACGCCTCCTTGAAGAAGGAACGGGAAAACAAGGTGCTCGACGCCAAGCACGAAGTCAGCACGCGTCAGGCCGACCTCGACAAAGCCATGAAGAAAGGCGACGCCGAAAAGATCAACAAGCGCAAAGACAAACTGGCTCAATCGCGCAAGGAATTGCAGGAAGCGCTGGATGAGTTGGATAAGTAAGAAAGGGTAAAGACCAAAGATTTATGCCCTGCTCCCGGCAGCTTTCGCGGGCAAGCCCGCTCCCACATTTGACCGCATTCCCCTGTGGGAGCGAGCTTGCCCGCGAAGACGTCAGCCAGAGCTCCGCAAATCAATGATCCCGAAACTCTTTATGGCACGCACTGCAGGCATCCTCTACTTTCTGCACCGCCGGCCCCAGGTTACTGACCTTGTAGGGCTGAACCTTGCTGGCAATCACCAATTCACCGGTGGCACCTTCAAGGGTGCGGGCCATTTCCTGGAAGCGTGCCTGCTTCTGCCAGACATCGTCCTTGGCGCTGGTGTGATCTTCTTCGCGCACCTGCGGGAAATGTTTCCACGGCTCACGGGACAACGTGTCGAGCTTCACAGCGCCGTCGGCGAATTTCGGGCCATCGAACGGAATACGCCCACGCAACATGCCGCCCAAGTCTTCGCCGGTCTTGAGCATCTGCTTGAAGATCGCCTTGCGCTGACCCAGCGGCGAGTTCGGGTCGACACCACCGCAGGCGGACAAGATCAGGCAGGCCAGCAATACAACGGAAAGTCTTTTAAGAATCATGATGGCTTCAGGTCACTGGAAACGGCGGCCAGTATCCTCGCGTCATCGGCAAAGACCAATAGCCCTATTATCAATAAGGGTTGTTTGAGCGCATGGAGCACTCGGGCAACCGGAAAAGGAATTACTCCATGAACAGCCGTTTCAAGGCATGGCGTCACAATCTGGCCTGGACTCTTCCGATGGTGGCCGTACTGGCAGGTTGCACCGGTGGCGACAGCAGCAAACCGAAAACCCACGCACTGGCGACCTACTCCAGCGCCACTTGGGAAGCGCTTCCGGCGGTGTCCGACAACGACCTCGTCGCCGGCTTCGGTTCGTGGCGCAGCGCCTGCACCCGACTCAAAGCCGACGCGGTGTGGGGCTCGACGTGTGCGGCTGCCGCCAATGTGCCGCAAACCGCCGGCGATATTCGTGGCTTCCTCAAGCAGAACCTCGACGTCTACGGCCTGCGCGCCGCCAATGACAATCCCAACGGCTTGATCACCGGCTATTACGAGCCGGTCTACCCCGGCAGCCTGACCCAGACCGAAGTGGCAAACATCCCTGTGTACGGTGTGCCCGAGGACATGATCATCGTTTCTCTGGACAGCATTTATCCGGAACTCAAAGGCAAACGCCTGCGCGGACGACTCGAAGGTCGCGTACTCAAGCCTTACGACGATGCGGCAACCATTGAAACCAAAGGGGTCAAGGCACCGGTGATTGCCTGGCTGACCGACCCGATGAACCTGCAGTTCCTGCAAATCCAGGGTTCGGGTCGTATCCAGCTCAATGATGGCCGCCAGTTGCGCATTGCGTATGCCGACCAGAACGGTCACCCGTATCGACCGATCGGCCGCTGGCTGGTCGACCAGGGCGAGCTGAAAAAAGAAGAAGTGACCATGGGCGCCATCAGCAATTGGGCCAAGGCCAATCCGACGCGCATTCCGGAACTGCTGGGCAGCAACCCGAGCTACGTATTCTTCACCCGCAATCCGGACAGCAACGAAGGACCTCGCGGCTCGTTGAACGTACCGCTGACCGCAGGTTATAGCGCGGCGGTGGATCGTAAAGTGATTCCATTGGGCAGTCTGTTGTGGTTATCGACCACTAAACCGGACGGTACCGCACTGGTACGCCCGGTTGCCGCTCAGGACACCGGCGGCGCAATTGCCGGCGAAGTCCGAGCGGACCTGTTCTGGGGCACAGGTGAGGCGGCCGGGCAATTGGCCGGTGACATGAAACAGCAGGGGCAGATCTGGATGCTCTGGCCGAAAGGCGCAGCCCTGCCTCAAGTGCCGCAAGTGACCGACAAGCTTTAAAGTCAAAAGATCGCAGGCTTCGCCAGCTCCTACAAAATCGTATTCACACCCGATCAAAGTAGGAGCCGCCGAAGGTTCGGGCCGCGTTCGGACGATCTTTTGAGCTTGCTCTTAAACAGAAACCACAAAAAAACTGACGATCAACCCCATCCCCACCAACCACACAAGCGACCGCAAAATCGCCCAATCAGCCAAGTAGCAAATGATGTACAGCAGCCGACTGGTGATGAACAACACCGCCAGTACATTGATCGTCACCAGTTCGGCATTGCCGGCCAGGTGCGCAACGATCACCGCCGCCGCGAATGCGGGAATCACTTCGAGACCGTTCAGATGCGCCGCATACGCGCGTCGGCCAAAACCATTCAGAGACTCAAGAAAGTCACGGGGGTCATGGTTGTCTTTCGGCCTGAACCCGCCACTGACCCTGGCAATGCCCGTGCAGATATAGGGCAGGAAAATCGCGATCAAAATGCACCACAGAGCAACCGTCATAACGCAATCCCTTCTTCAAGTTTCAAGAGTCGAGCTCCAGTCAAAACTTCATCACCAGTATGCCGATCAGCACCAGCCCACAGGCTAAGAGCCGTGGCCTGCCGAAAGGTTCTTTCAGGTAACGCATGCCAAACAGCACCACCAAAATCACACTGATCTCGCGCAACGCCGCAGCTTCGGCAATCGAACCAAGCTGCATCGCCCACAGCACCAGAGCGTAGCTGAACAGCACGCAAAACCCGACCGCCAACCCCAACCGCCACTGCTCGCGCCAGAACAGCATGAACGCCGGTCGCTTGCGCACCAGCGCCAGTAATGGGAACGGCCAGGCGCTGAGCAAGGTGACCCACACCAGGTAATCCAATGGGTGGGACCAGCGCCGCAAGGCTTGGCCATCAATGAAGGTGTAGCACCCGATGCACAACCCGATCAGCGCCACCACCGGCAGCATCGACCACGGCAGACGCACCCCGCCACCGCCCTGCCAGAGCAGGCACAACATGCCAAACGGAATCAGCAAAATCCCGAAGATCTGCTGAGCCGTCAGCACTTCCCCGGCGAAGATCAGCGTCAGCGCCAACACCACCAGCGGCGACAGGCCACGCATCAAGGGATAGACCAGGCCGAGATCGCCGACCCGATAGGCCTGGATCAACAGGTAGCGATAGAGCAACTCAAATGCCGCCGATGCGAGAATCCACGGCCACATCTCCAATGGCGGCAGCGCCACGAAGGGCAACATCAGGGCGACAAACAGCAGCGCCACGCTGTCCATGCAGGCCACCACCAATAGCCGCTCCGCACTGAATTTGATCAGGGTATTCCACGCCGCGTGCAACAGCGCCGCCATCAACACCAGAACCGTCGCAAGCACGGCACACTCCTTATTTTGCCCCCACCCTCCCCCGTAGGAGCTGCCGAAGGCAGCGATCTTTTGATTCTGGCAGCCGATGCCGCATCAAGGATCGAAAGATCGCAGCCTGCGGCAGCTCCTACATCATGGGGCAGAGAATTGATTCGCCATCTATCCGCAGCTGTTTATACTGCAAGCGACCACGCCGCACTCAGTTGCGCACAGACTAATTCCAATAATTCCTGCCTCTGCCCGCTCTCACCGAGAACGGTCGTCGGCCTGCGTATGCCTGATCAAAGCGTCAAGACTACCGACAGAGACCTTGCGCATGCCACTCGCCTTGTTTGCACTGGCCGTTGCCGCCTTCGGCATCGGCACCACTGAATTCGTCATCATGGGCTTGCTGCCCGATGTCGCCCGCGACCTCGCCGTGAGCATTCCTCACGCGGGCCTGCTCATCACCGGTTACGCCCTGGGCGTGGTGTTCGGCGCGCCGATCCTCGCGATCGGCACCGCCAACATGCCGCGCAAAGCCACGCTGTTGGGCATGACGCTGATGTTCATTCTCGGCAATATCCTCTGCGCCCTGGCGCCGAACTACGCCACGTTGATGGCCGCGCGGGTGATCACTGCGCTGTGCCATGGTGCGTTCTTCGGCATCGGCTCGGTGGTCGCTGCCGGTTTGGTGGCACCGAACAAACGAGCCCAAGCGATTGCCATGATGTTCACCGGCCTGACGCTGGCCAACGTGCTGGGCGTTCCGTTGGGCACCGCGCTCGGGCAGTACGCCGGCTGGCGCTCGACGTTTTGGGCGGTGTCGGTGATTGGTGTGATTGCGGCAATCGCGCAGTGGGTCTGGCTGCCCAAGGCAATCCCCATGGACAAAGCCAACCTGGCCAGCGAGTTCAAAGTGCTGGGCAAGGTCAACGTGCTGCTGGCGCTGGGCATGAGCGTGCTGGCGTCCACCAGTCTGTTCAGCGTGTTCACTTATATCGCGCCGATCCTGCAAGACATCACCGGTGTCAGCCCGCATGGCGTGACCATCATGCTGCTGTTGTTCGGGGTAGGCTTGACGGCGGGCAGCATGCTTGGCGGCCGGCTGGCAGACAGTCGATTACTGCCTTCTCTGGTGGGCATGGCGCTGGCTGTGGTAGTCGTGCTGGCCGCTTTCAGTCAGACCAGTCACTCGGTGATCCCGGCGGCGATCACCCTGGTGTTGTGGGGCATCTTCGCGTTCGCGCTGTGCCCGATTCTGCAATTGCTGATCATCGATCAGGCTCATGAGGCACCGAACCTCGGGTCGACGTTGAATCAAAGCGCATTCAATCTCGGCAACGCAGCCGGGGCATGGATTGGCGGGCTGGTTGTGGCCAGTGGCGCGAACCTGGCGGACTTGCCGTGGACCGGCGCACTGGTCAGCGGGTTGACGGTACTGACGGCGCTGTTTTTCATCTACCTGCAGCGCCGCAGTGCTGTCACGGTCAATCTGTCCAGCTAAATGCCGGCCAGAAACCTGTGGGAGCGGACTTGCTCGCGAAGGAGGCGGTACATTCAAGATTGATGTCGCCTGACACACCGCCTTCGCGAGCAATCCCGCTCCCACACGAAATTACGCTTAACTGACTGGCAGGTACTTCACCCTTCATTTGCTGATCTTCTGCGGTTCGGGTTCCTGGTTCCGTTCCGCAGAGGTCTTCAGCGGTCCGTTTTCGCTGCGAATCTGCGCGTGACTGATCAGCGCGAAGATAAAACTGCCACCGATGATGTTCCCCATCAGCGTGGGACCTGCGAACACCAGCCAGAAATCCTTCCAGGGCAACTCGCCGGCAAACACCAGGTATGAGACCTCAACCGATCCGACCACGATGTGGGTGAAATCTCCCAGCGCCATGAAATAGGTGATGAGGATGATGATCCACATCTTGGCGCTTTCCATCGAGGGAATCATCCAGACCATGGTGGCGATCATCCAGCCGGAGATGATGCCTTTGGCGAACATTTTGCTCGCGTCGTTCTCCATGACCTTGCGTCCGATGTCGAGGAAGGCCAGATCGGTCTTGGCGTCGAAAATCGGCAGATGCAACATCACATACGCCACCAGCAAGGTGCCGCAGAGGTTGCCCACCAGCACGATCGACCACAGCCGAAACAACCGACCGAAATTACCCAGCGTAGGTTTGCTCATGATCGGCAGCACGGCAGTCAGGGTATTTTCGGTGAAGAGTTGCTGACGGGCGAGAATCACCGCAAGAAAACCTGCGCAGTAACCAAAACTGGCGATCACCCTGAAGCCTTCGCCGTCCGGCAGACGCGAGTTGAGCAGCCCCATGGCCATCAGCGACAAGCCCATGGTCAGGCCGGCAGCCAGGGCCGACCACCACAGCGCCGCAACGCTACGCTCGAGCTCCTTATCACCTTGGGTGCGAATGATTTCGTGCAACACCGCCGCACGCGGTGGCTGGTTCTTGTCGACCTCACGCTGTTCTTGCGCCGAGAGGTCCGGGGTCTTGCCGTCTTTGGACGTGTCCATAAAGCTCCTGAACCAGTGGCGTATCGTTTAGTTACGACACGCGGGGCTCAGGTCCGTTCTGTAGGAGCTGCCGAAGGCTGCGATCTTTTGATTTTGATTTCAGCGGTCTGGGTCGACGCCAGGATCAAGATCAAAAGATCGCAGCCTTCGGCAGCTCCTACGGGATCGGTGAAATACTGATGGGTTCGCATTACTCGCCGATGTCATCATCCTTGAACTGGTCTTTGACGTACCTGATTTCGGTCCGGCCGTGCGGCGCGGGCAGGCCGTCTTCGCCCAGGTTCACGAAGACCATCTTCTCTACCGTCAGGATGCTCTTGCGGGTGATCTTGTTGCGCACTTCGCAGGTCAGCGTGATCGAGGTGCGACCGAACTCGGTGGCGGTGATGCCCAGTTCGATGATGTCGCCCTGACGCGAGGCGCTGACAAAATTGATCTCGGAAATGTATTTGGTGACCACGCGCTGATTACCCAGCTGGACGATGGCGTAGATCGCCGCTTCCTCGTCTATCCAGCGCAACAGACTGCCGCCGAACAGCGTGCCGTTGGGGTTGAGGTCTTCGGGTTTTACCCATTTGCGGGTGTGGAAATTCATACTCACTCCTGACCGTCTTGCCGATTGATGCCGGCCATCATGGCAGAGCCCGGACTAGAGCTCTATTACGCATCGACTATGGTCTCGATTACCGTTCGGACATTGACCAACAGAAAGGCTTTGGAAGATCAGCATAGCCCGCTATAATCGCCCCCGTTTCAAAACGGTAATGTTCACTTGCTACCGTTTTCCCGCCACCTGTCCGAGGGGCGCTGCAGCAGGTTCGACCTGTCAGGCTCGGATGGGGCGTTGACTGGCCATGGCCAGACACTAAACGCACAACGGCGCCCATTCGCATACATTACGAATGGAGGCTCATCATGAGCGCTGTTATCACGCCTGTAGATTTTAACGATTACAAAGTCGCCGACATGTCCCTGGCTGCCTGGGGCCGTCGCGAAACCATCATCGCCGAATCCGAAATGCCAGCCCTGATGGGGCTGCGCCGCAAATATTCCGCCGAGCAGCCGCTCAAAGGCGCGAAGATTCTCGGCTGCATCCACATGACTATTCAGACTGCCGTGCTGATCGAAACCCTGGTTGCCCTGGGTGCCGAAGTACGTTGGTCGTCCTGCAACATTTTCTCGACTCAAGACCAGGCCGCTGCCGCTATCGCTGCTGCCGGTATCCCGGTTTTCGCCTGGAAAGGCGAGACTGAAGAAGAGTACGAGTGGTGCCTGGAGCAAACCATCCTGAAAGATGGCGCGCCTTGGGACGCCAACATGATCCTCGACGACGGCGGCGACCTGACCGAGTTGCTGCACAAGAAATACCCGGCGATCCTGGACCGCGTCCACGGCGTCACCGAAGAAACCACCACCGGCGTTCACCGCCTGCTGGACATGCTGGCCAAGGGCGAACTGAAAATCCCGGCCATCAACGTCAACGACTCGGTGACCAAGAGCAAGAACGACAACAAGTACGGTTGCCGTCACAGCCTGAACGATGCGATCAAGCGCGGCACCGATCACCTGTTGTCCGGCAAGCAAGCGCTGGTCATCGGTTACGGTGACGTGGGCAAGGGCTCGGCCCAGTCCCTGCGTCAGGAAGGCATGATCGTTAAAGTGTCCGAAGTCGACCCGATCTGCGCCATGCAAGCTTGCATGGACGGTTTCGAACTGGTTTCGCCGTTCATCGACGGTATCAACAACGGTACCGAAGCGAGCATCGACAAAGCGCTGCTGGGCAAGATCGACCTAATCGTGACCACCACCGGTAACGTCAATGTTTGCGATGCAAACATGCTCAAAGCCCTGAAGAAGCGCGCTGTGGTCTGCAACATCGGTCACTTCGACAACGAAATCGACACCGCTTTCATGCGCAAGAACTGGGCATGGGAAGAAGTGAAGCCGCAGGTTCACAAGGTTCACCGCACCGGCCCGGGCGCATTCGACGCTCAGAACGACGACTACCTGATCCTGCTGGCCGAAGGCCGTCTGGTTAACCTGGGCAACGCCACTGGCCACCCAAGCCGCATCATGGACGGCTCGTTCGCCAACCAGGTTCTGGCACAGATCTTCCTGTTCGGCCAGAAGTACGCCGACCTGTCGCCAGCGCAGAAAGCCGAGCGCCTGACCGTTGAAGTACTGCCAAAGAAACTCGACGAAGAAGTGGCCCTGGAAATGGTCCGCGGTTTCGGTGGCGTAGTCACTCAACTGACCAAGCAACAGGCTGACTATATCGGCGTCACCGTCGAAGGCCCGTTCAAGCCGCACGCCTACCGCTACTGATTGGTCCTGCTGTCCGCTCCCCATCGGAGCGGACTCATGCAGGCATCATCCGCTCTCTGTAGGAGCGAAGCTTGCTCGCGAACGCTTCACCATGGCGTTTCTGAAACACCGCGGCGCCTGATTCGCGAGCAAGCTTCGCTCCTACAGAGAACGTAGCGTCCTGCAAGGCTTATGTGCTTCCAAGGATATGACCATGTCCCAAGAACGTCGCTACAGCTTCGAGTTCTTCCCTACGAAGACCGATGCTGGGCATGAAAAACTGATCGCCACTGCCCGTCATCTGGCGACCTACAGTCCTGACTTCTTCTCCTGCACCTACGGCGCTGGCGGTTCGACCCGTGATCGCACCCTCAACACCGTGTTGCAACTTGAAAGCGAAGTCAAAGTCCCTGCCGCACCGCATTTGTCTTGCGTGGGCGACAGCAAGGACGACCTGCGTGGCCTGCTGACCCAATACAAGGCGGCCGGCATCACCCGAATCGTTGCCCTGCGCGGTGACCTGCCTTCCGGCATGGGCATGGCCAGCGGCGAGATGCGTCACGCCAATGATCTGGTTGAATTCATTCGTGAAGAAACCGGCGATCATTTCCACATCGAAGTCGCCGCTTACCCGGAAATGCATCCGCAAGCGCGCAACTTTGAAGACGATCTCAACAACTTCGTGCGCAAGGCTAACGCCGGTGCCAACAGTGCGATCACCCAGTATTTCTTCAACGCCGACAGCTACTTCTACTTCGTCGAGCGTGTACGGGCGAAGGGCGTGAACATCCCGATCGTGCCGGGGATCATGCCGATCACCAACTACAGCAAACTGGCGCGTTTTTCCGACGCTTGCGGTGCGGAAATCCCGCGCTGGATTCGCAAGCAACTGGAAGCCTACGGCGACGACACCCAGAGCATTCAAGGCTTTGGTGAGCATGTCATCACCGAGATGTGCGAACGCCTGTTGCAGGGCGGCGCTCCGGGGCTGCATTTCTACACACTGAACCAGGCTGAGCCGAGTCTGGCGGTGTGGAATAACCTGAAGTTGCCGCGTTAATCGTCGTTAAAGCAAGATCAAAAGATCGCAGCCTTCGGCAGCTCCTACAGAGGTATGTATGCCCATGTAGGAGCCGCCGAAGGCTGCGATCTTTTGCTTTTGGGCGCCCTGTTATTGTGCAGCAATGTCTTGAACCAGAGCTTCTGGATCCGGTTTCTGGCTCTTTATGATTTCTCGTCGTAATCTCATCCCCATGCCCCTGATCGCTCAGTTACTGACCGTGCTTCTGTTCACTTGCCTGAGCTTCACCGCTCGGGGCGAGAAGTTGCGTATTGTTACCGAGCCCTGGGCACCTTACGTGTATGAGGAAAACGGCAAATCGCTGGGTCTGGACTACGAAACCACGGCCATCGTCTTCAAACGCCTCGGGATCGACGTGGAATGGCAGTTCCTGCCATGGAAACGCTGCCTGTCGATGCTTGAGCAAGGCCAGGCGGATGGCGCATTGGATATTTTCCACAGCGCTGAACGCGACGCGACACTGCTCTACCCCAGCGAACCGCTCTCGCAAGTCGAATTCGTAATGTTCTACGCCAACGAGCGACCGTATCCGTTTCGCACGCTGAACGATCTGAAAGGCCTGACCATTGGCACCTCGCCGGGTTACCTGTACAGCAAGGACTTCAGCGAATCGACGCTGTTCACCCAAGAGCCGGCACCCACCCATGAAGCCAACTTCGGCAAATTGGTGCGCGGTCGCATCGACCTGCTGATCACTGATCGCCGGGTTGGCCAGCATTTGCTCGATCAACTGAATATCCGCGACAAGATCACCGAGAACCCGATCATCATCAGCCAGCAAAGCCAGTTTCTGGCGGTACGCCGCAATGCCGGGATGGATTTGTTGGTGCAGCGTTTCGGTGCCGAGCTCAAACGTTTCAAGCGCGAGCCGGCCTACGCTGAACTGAGCGCCCGCTATGGCGCTGGGCCGGCCATCGAAGCACGGGCCGCGAGCGCCACCACAACCGGCGGAAAAACCGTTGAGCAGCAGGAAAGCGGCGCGCAGTGATTGCTCTGTTATACTCCGGCCTTCCCGCCAGGCTCACGCCCGGACGCTCGGACTTGTTCAAGGCATCTCGATCCCGCTACAGCGCAGCTTTTCAGCCCGCGCGAGCGCTCCAGACGAGCCTTCGAGGCCCAGCAGGACCGGACGGGATTGCGTCCTCTTAAACGCGATTCGCGCCAGGCAAGACTCCCATTGGGCCAAGCCCTAACTAAAACAGGATTACTCATGTCCTTTGCTTCCCTCGGTCTCTCCGAGGCTTTAGTCCGCGCCATCGAGGCAGCGGGCTATACCGAGCCTACTCCGGTGCAACAGCGGGCTATTCCCGCCGTGTTGCAAGGTCGCGACCTGATGGTTGCGGCACAGACAGGTACTGGTAAAACCGGTGGTTTCGCCCTCCCGATTCTGGAGCGGTTGTTCCCTAACGGTCACCCGGACAAATCCCAGCGTCACGGCCCCCGCCAACCGCGCGTGCTGGTCCTGACCCCAACCCGCGAACTCGCGGCCCAGGTGCACGAGAGCTTCAAGGTCTATGCCCGTGACCTGAAGTTCGTCAGCGCCTGCATCTTCGGCGGCGTCGGCATGAACCCACAGGTTCAGGCCATGTCCCGTGGCGTCGACGTGCTGGTGGCCTGCCCCGGTCGCCTGCTCGACCTCGCCGGCCAAGGCAGCGTCGATCTGTCCCACGTGGAAATCCTCGTGCTGGACGAAGCCGACCGCATGCTCGACATGGGCTTTGTCCATGACGTGAAAAAGGTCCTCGCCCGCCTGCCGAGCAAGCGCCAGAACCTGCTGTTCTCGGCGACGTTCTCCAAAGACATCACCGACCTCGCCGGCAAGCTGCTGCACAACCCGGAACGCATCGAAGTCACGCCACCGAACACCACGGTCGAGCGGATCGAACAGCGCGTATTCCGCCTGGCCGCCAGCCACAAGCGTTCGTTGCTCGCGCACCTGATCACCGCGGGCGCCTGGGAACAGGTGCTGGTGTTCACCCGCACCAAGCACGGCGCCAACCGTCTGGCCGAGTACCTGGACAAGCACGGCCTCACCGCCGTCGCCATCCACGGTAACAAGAGCCAGAACGCCCGCACCAAAGCCCTGGCCGACTTCAAGGCCGGTGAAGTGCGCATCCTGGTCGCCACCGACATCGCCGCTCGCGGTCTGGACATCGACCAGTTGCCCCACGTGGTCAACTTCGAACTGCCGAACGTCGACGAAGATTACGTGCACCGAATCGGTCGTACCGGCCGTGCCGGTCGTTCGGGCGAGGCGATCTCGCTGGTTGCTCCGGACGAAGAGAAGCTGCTGAAAAGCATCGAGCGCATGACCAAGCAGAAGATTGCCGACGGTAATCTGATGGGCTTCGACTCCAGCGCCGTGGAAGCCGAGAAACCTGAAGTTCGCGAGCGTCCGGATGTGCGTAACCCGCGCAACCCACGTGGCCCGCGCGGCGATGGCCCGAACGGCAGCGGTGGTGGTGGCGGTCGTAAAGACAAAGGCAAGGACAAGGGCGGCAAGGAAAAACCTGCTGCCACTGGCCGTGGCGATCGTCCGGCCCGTGAACACAAACCTCGCGAAGGCACCCCGGCCCGTGAGCAACAGCGCCCGGCACCTCGCGCCGCCGCTGACCGTGCTCCGGACGAGTTCCTGGACGACGATGTCGATAACTTCGGTAACCGCGTCGACTACGTGCCACAAGCAAAACCTGCTCAGGGCCGTGGTCGCCGTCCGGGCGCTCCGGCACCAGGCGCAGGTGCAAGTGCGCCGCGCACCGGTCAGCCACAAGGTCGCCAGAACGGTCCGCGCAGCAGCACCGGCGCAACCACCGGCACCCCACCGGCCAAGCGCAGCGGCCCACGCAACGGTGCTCCACGTGACGGTCAGGCCCGTCGCGAAGAGTCCCGCAATCGCCGCCCGGCCCGTGACGAGCAGCCTCGTTCGGAACCGGCCGTGCAAAACCCGCGCGGCCCGGCACCGAAGATCATCCACAAGGAGTCGAAAAGCGATCGCTTCCCGACACCTGAGCAACTGGATCAACTGCCAGGCCGTCCACGCGGCGAAAAACCAGCGTTGCTGACACGCAATCGCTGAGTTTCTCAAAGCCATGAAAAATGCCCCGGATCGAAAGACCGGGGCATTTTTTATGCTGGCGAAGAACCCTGTGGGAGCGGGCTTGCCCGCGATGGCGTCCGTCCAGCAAACATTGATATTGACTGACCCACCGCCATCGCGGGCAAGCCCGCTCCCACAGTGGCTCGGACCGTCCGTAGGGATTCTGACAGACCCATAAAAAACGCCCCGGATCGCGAGATCAGGGGCGTTTTTGTTCAAGCAGCGAATTTCACTTCGCTTTCACACCTTCAAACGTAACGTACAGCTCAACCGCGTCGGACGCTGGGCCCAGGTCTTTCTGCTTGCCGAAATCCGAACGCTTGATGCTGGTGGTGCCTTCGAAGCCGGCACGGTAGCCGCCCCATGGATCCTTGCCTTCACCCAGGAAAGTGGCCTTGACCACGATTGGCTTGGTCACACCCAGAAGGGTCAGGTTACCGGTTACGTCGGCAGTGTCTTTGCCAGCGGCGTTTTTGCCGGTGGATTTGACGCTGGTGGAAACGAACTTGGCGTCGGCGAATTTGCCCACGTTCAGGAAGTCACCGCTGGCGATGTGCTTGTCGCGTTCGGCGTGGTTGGTGAACACACTGGCGGTGCGCACATTGAACTCGATCTTGCTGTCTTCAGGCTTGGCGGCGTCGAAGCTGAACTTGCCGTCGATGTCCTTGAAGGTACCGGTGATGTAGCTATAACCCAGGTGGCTGATCTTGAAGTCCACGAAGGCGTGCTGGCCTTCTTTGTCGACAACGTAATCGGCCGCCATCACGTTAGCCGACAGCAGAGCAGAACCGATTGCCAGAGCGGCGAGCGTCTTTTTCAACATGCTTTCTATTCCTTTGGAGTCGAGGTTGAACATCAGGCTTTGCGTCCCAGCATTCGCGTCAGGGTCGCATCACGATCGATAAAGTGGTGTTTCAATGCTGCCAACGCATGGAGGCCGGAAAAAATTACCAGCGCCCAAGCCAGGTACAAATGGATCACACCAGCGGTGTCTGCCTGGTCCGGTAGTCCGGAAACCAGTGCAGGAACTTCGAACAGGCCAAACACCGGGATCCCGACACCGTCTGCAGTGGAAATCAGGTAACCGGCAATCATCACAGCGAACAGCCCGAGATAGAGGAAGGCATGGCCGAAAACGGCGCCAAGGCGCGTCATGCGGCTATAACTTTGCAGGAGTGGCGGTGGTGGGCTGATGAAGCGCCACAACACCCGCAGCAACATGACTGCGAACAATACCAGGCCAATGCTCTTGTGCAGGTCCGGCGCATCTTTGCGCCAGGCGCTGTAGTAGTCGAGACCAACCATCCACAACCCCAATGCGAACAGGCCAAAGACCGCGAGCGCTACACCCCAGTGCACGAAGATGCTGACCCAACCGTAGCGGGAAGAAGAGTTACGTAGCTGCATTGCCCAAATCCTGTAAGAACTGCGCCCAAGACTATCGAGTTATCTATCGATTTAAAGCGGAAAATTTCGCTCTGAAATATCGAGAAATACGATCAAGACCTTGGAGTCGAGATGTTAAGAGAGTGTTAACCGGACGAAAAAACCTACAGAAGCCGTCCCCATTCCCACGTCCAAAAAGCCTTTACCACTCGTCAGAACTGTCATATCTGACAGTAGCTATTATTGCAGGTCATTGATGAACTGGGTCTCGGGCGATTGTCCGAGCGTCTGAACAGGAGTTCTACCATGAGTCACAACTCGAGTTCATCTCCCCTGATAACACGCAATCGATCCGATTCGATAGCTGTAGGGGAAGGACCACGAGGGCTAGCCATCAACCAAGATGGATCCCGGGTTTTTGTTTGCAATTATATTTCGGGCAATGTGTCAGTGATCGACACTCGGAACAAAAAGGTAATCCGCGCCATCGCCGTCGAGCGTTATCCCCAAAACATCGTCCTTGCCCATGGAGGGAAAAGAGCCTACGTGACCAACTACGGTTCAAGTTCGGTTTCGGTTATTGATACCAAAACTTACGAGGTGGGTCACGTCAAGGTGGGAACACACCCTTGGGGTGTCGTAGTCAGCCGGGACGGCAAGCATGTTTACGTCACCATTCGACAGGATAAAGAGTGGTTGGCGATTATTGATACCCGCACTTACGCGGTGAGCAGAGTGCGAGGATTACCCTCTCCCTCGATCAGCGTGGATATCAGCCAGGACAATTCGCGTCTGTATATTTCCAGCACCAACTCCCCTGACGGCCCTTATCAGGACGCGCTCACGGTCATCAGCAGCAAGACTTTCGAAGTCATCAATATCATCAAAACCGAAAGATATCCGTCAGCGGTTAGCGTCAGTCCCGATGGCAGGAAAGTCTATATCGTGGGGCTGGACGCTCAAAAACTCACCGTGCTGGACACCCTGTCATCGACCACCAGGCATTTCGACTTTGTGACGTACGAAGGGAAAATAGTGTTCGGCGAAAAAAACGCTTATGCCGTTGATCAAACCAAAAAAGAGGTCGTGGAAATTAATACCGACACTTATGAGATGGTCCGCAGGACGCCTATTGCTGGTGCTTTCGAACCGTATGACATGGTTCTTGATCAACATAACCGGGCCTATATCAGCGACTATCAAAGCGACGAAGTACATATTCTCAATCTGGCTTAGCCTCAAGCACACAGCAACCGGCGTTGGAGCCACATACGCAAGACATAAAAAAAGCGCGGCATCACTGCCGCGCTTTTTTTGATTCCAGGACTTACTGCGTCTTGGTTTCAGCCGCCACAGGGGTCTTCGCAGCAGTACTGACCGCTGATTTCTTCAGCGGCTCGGTCTTCTTCGCCGTCGCCTTGACCGGGGCTTTTTTGGCCTCGGTTTTGGCGGCAGGCTTTTTCACCGGAGCTTTTTTGACCGGCTCAGCCTTCACCGGCACCACTGGCTTGGGCGCCTCAACCGGCGCTGGGGCCGGCGCAGGTACTGGCGCGGGGGTTGGAGCAACCGGTGCCACTGGCTCTGGCGCCTTGGCCGGGGCCTTGTCGTCACCGCCACCGAACATGCGCGAGAAGAAGCCAGGTTCGGACGCTTGCGCTTTCGCATCAACCTTGGCCGGTTCTGGTTTGTCGGCCGCTTTATCGGACGAGCCACCGAACATGTTGCTGAAGAAGTTGCCTTTCTTCGCCGCCACTGCACCTGCCGCTGCTGCGGTCGCCGCCGGAACAACCTTCGCTGGCTCAAACGATTTGCCCGCCGCTAGGTCTTCTACCTGACTGGCTGCACGCTGACCGGTGCGCAATGCGCCTTCCAGAGTGCCCGGGTACAAGGTGTCGGTGTGTTCGCCGGCAAAGGCTATACGTTGCAGCGGACGCTCCCACAGGCGCCAGTATTTGCTGATCTGGCCCGGGCCGAAGGCCAGGTATGCGCCACCCATCGACGGGTCGGTGCTGTAGCGACGGATTTCATAACCGGTGAACGAACCGCGTGCCTGTGGATAAAAGGCATGCAGACGAATCAGTACCTGATCGACCATCTGCTTGTCGCCGAAGGCCTGCATCACCCGCGCGTTGTCGCCGGACAGGTTGATCACCACGTTGGCGCCACCCTTCAGAGCTGGCTCGACCCACAACATGCCCAGACCGGTGTTGCTGTAGATCTCGCCGGACATGCGCGCCTTGCTTTCCCACACCGGCGTCTTGAACTTCAGCATGATCTGGTCACGCCAGCCGTAGTTGGTGCCTTTGATGGCGCCCAAGTGCTGGGCACCCAGCGCCGGGGTCATCTGGATCTTGTTCAGGGCGCGCAACGGCACGGCCAGCACAACGTAGTCCGCCTGGTAGCCAACGCTGCCGACTTTGACGGTCACGCCGTCCTTGTCCTGAGTAATGGCCGAAACCGGGGAGCTGGTCTTGATGGTTTTCAGTTGTTTGACGAAGGCCTGGGCCAGCACCGGGCTACCGCCAGGCAGACGCGAGGCACGCAGGTCACGGTCGGCAACACCACGGTAGACGCGGCTCTGTTGTGCGAAGTACAGCAGCGACAGGCGCGAAGGTTCGTCATAGCGGGTACGAATCTGCTGATTCACCAACTGACGCGCAGTGGCTGGCAGACTCAAGCGATCGAGCCAGTTGGACACGGTGATCTGGTCCAGGGCGAACAGCGTGCTGTTGGCGGCCGGGTTCTGCGGGTCTTCGATCGAACGCGCCAGATCATCCAGGGTCTTTTCGTAGCGCTTCAGCGCTTCGGCGGTGGCCGGCTGTTTAGTCGCCAGATCAGCGGCGGTGAAATATTCACCGTCGATCAGGTAGCTAGGAGTCCGCACGAATTCAGGGGCTGGCGTGGTGCTCAGCTTGAACGTCGAGACGTACTTGTTCAGCACTGGTTGGGTCTTGTCGTTGCCGATCCACTCACTGGTGGCCATGCCGGAGCGACCGCCCAACGTCGGCTTGGCTTCCAGCAGGGTGACCTGCCAGCCTTTGTTCTGCAATTCGTACGCCGCGGTGAGGCCCGAAAGCCCGCCACCGACCACGATCACCGTTTTATCCTTGGCCAGCGCCGAAACGCTGAACAGCCCCAACATCACCAGCGCACAGGCGCGCAGCCAACCAGCAGACATTCAGCGAACTCCGGAAATACACGAGGAAATAGCGGTTTTACGAGTCAGACGACTCAAAGAACCGCGAAGAATACGTCAGCCATCAAAACGCCGCCAGCAACGTCTATCGTCCTATACAAAGTAGCTCAATTGACACAATGGGTTGTCCCGATGACGCGCATTGCATAGGCTTGCGCGATTGTTTACCCGCCTACGTCACGGGTAGCCTCGAGGAGACAGAAAATGGGCCTGAACAAACAGTGGATGGAACGCGATCTCGCGGTGTTGTGGCATCCCTGCACCCAGATGAAAGACCACGAACAGCTGCCGCTGATCCCGATCAAACGCGGTGAAGGCGTCTGGCTGGAAGACTTCGAAGGCAAACGCTACCTCGACGCGGTCAGCTCCTGGTGGGTCAATGTGTTCGGGCACGCCAACCCGCGAATCAATCAGCGCATCAAGGATCAGGTCGATCAGCTGGAACACGTGATCCTCGCCGGTTTCAGCCATCAGCCGGTGATCGAACTGTCGGAGCGTCTGGTGAAGATGACGCCCGAAGGCCTGACCCGGTGTTTCTACGCCGATAACGGTTCGTCCTGCATCGAAGTCGCGCTGAAAATGAGCTTTCACTACTGGCTCAACCGCGGCCAGCCGAACAAGAAGCGCTTCGTTACCCTCACCAACGGTTACCACGGCGAGACCATGGCGGCGATGGCGGTGGGCGACGTGCCGCTGTTCACTGAAACCTACAAAGCCCTGCTGATGGACACCATCAAGGTGCCGAGCCCCGATTGCTACCTGCGCCCCGAGGGCATGAGCTGGGAAGAACACTCGCGCAACATGTTCGCCGCCATGGAGCAGACGCTGGCTGACAACCACGACAGCGTCGCCGCCGTGATTCTGGAGCCACTGATCCAGGGCGCCGGCGGGATGCGCATGTATCACCCGGTGTATCTGAAGTTGCTGCGCGACGCCTGTGATCGTTATGGCGTGCACCTGATCCACGATGAAATCGCCGTCGGTTTCGGCCGCACCGGCACGATGTTCGCCTGCGAACAGGCCGGTATCCGCCCGGATTTCCTTTGCCTGTCCAAGGCCCTGACCGGCGGTTATCTGCCGCTGGCGGCCTGCCTGACCACCGATGAGGTCTACAGCGCCTTCTACGACGACTACCCGACCCTGCGCGCCTTCCTGCACTCCCACAGCTACACCGGTAATCCGCTGGCGTGCGCGGCGGCATTGGCGACGCTGGATATTTTCGAAGAAGACAACGTCATCGAGAACAACAAGGCCCTGGCCCAGCGCATGGCCTCCTCCACCGCTCACCTGGCCGATCACCCGAACGTTGCCGAAGTGCGCCAGACCGGCATGGTGCTGGCCATCGAGATGGTCAAGGACAAGGCCAGCAAGACCGCTTACCCGTGGCAGGAACGCCGTGGTTTGAGAGTGTTCCAGCATGCGCTGGAGCGGGGTGCTTTATTGCGGCCATTGGGCAGCGTGGTGTATTTCCTGCCGCCGTACGTGATTACCCCGGAGCAGATCGATTTCCTGGCCGAAGTGGCCAGCGAAGGCATCGACATCGCCACCCGTGACAGCATCAGCGTGGCAGTGCCGAAGGACTTTCATCCGGGTTACCGTGATCCGGGTTAGGTTTTTCTCGTTCCCATGCTCTGCGTGGGAATGCAGCCGGGGACGCTCTGCGTCCCAAAAGCGGACGCAGAGCGTCCGGTGAGGCATTCCCACGCAGAGCGTGGGAACGATCAGTTCAGACGAATTACAGAGACCCTAGATGAGACTGTCCCGCTTCTTTATCGACGCCCCCTTGAGCATCGGCGAACACGAATTGCCTGAGGCCCAGGCCCATTACATCAGCCGCGTACTGCGCATGGCCGAGGGTGATGCGGTGCAATTGTTTGACGGCTCGGGCCATGAGTTTCGCGGCACGTTGGCGGATGTCGGCAAGAAGCGCGTCGTGGTGAACATCGATGAAAGCTTCGCCGGGCAGGTCGAGTCTTCACTTGCGGTCCACCTCGGCCAGGGTTTGTCCCGGGGCGAGCGGATGGACTGGGCGATTCAGAAAGCCACCGAATTGGGCGTCAGCGAAATCACTCCGATCTTCACTGACCGCTGCGAAGTCCGCCTCAAGGACGAGCGCGCCGACAAACGCCTGATGCACTGGCGTCAGGTGGCGATCAGCGCCTGTGAGCAGTGCGGGCGCTCGTCGGTGCCGGTGATTCATCCGCCGCTGCTGTTGGCCGACTGGCTAAAGCAAACGGAAGCCGAATTGAAGCTGGTGCTGCACCCGGTGGCCGAGCCGCTGGTAAGCCATGCAAAACCGGCGACGCTGGCGTTTCTGATCGGCCCGGAAGGCGGGTTGTCCGACGCTGAAGTCGAGCAGGCCAAGGCTGGCGGCTTTCACGCCGCCCGCCTCGGCCCACGCGTGCTGCGCACCGAAACCGCGCCGGTGGTGGCGTTGGCGGTTGCCCAACAATTGTGGGGCGACTTCTAGGGTGATCGTTCCCACGCGCAGCAAAGGAATGCCCCCGTTGATCGTTCCCACGCTCTGCGTGGGAATGCAGCCCGGGACGCTCTGCGTCCCTTTCGGGAACTGGAACGCAGAGCGTCCCTAGAGGCATTCCCACGCAGAGCGTGGGAACGATCAGTCAGGAGCTACTGCACCGGATCACTCACCGGTTTGGCGATAATCGCTTTCAACTCGCTGGTCATCGGAAACTCAAGATTCAAACCTTTAGGCGGAATCGGCTGCTGGAACCAGCGGTTGTAGATGCCGTTGATTTCCCCTGAGCTGTACAAATCGGCGAGCGTCGAATTCACCAATTCGAGAAATTGCGGATCGCCCTTGCGCACCATGCAGCTATAGATTTCCCGCGATTGCTCCTCGCCCACCACGACCCACTTATGCGGATCGCGCGCCTTGGCCCGCTCACCGTAAAGCAACGCATCGTCCATGTAGAACGCCGCCGCCCGACCTGACTGCAGCATCTGGAATGCTTCGCCGTGGTCCTTGGCGCTGATCACGAACATATCGATCTTGTGATCGACGTTGTAACTCTTCAGAAACCGCTCATTGGTGGTGCCGGCGGTAGTCACAACGTTCTTGCTGCGCAGGTCGGCGAAGCGCTTGATGCCGCTGTCCTTCGCCGTGAGCAATTGCCCCTTCACATAGATGAACCCATAGGAAAACGCCACTTGCTGCATACGCTCGGCGGTCACGCCGGTGGAGCCGCACTCAAGGTCGACCGTGCCGTTCTGCACCAGCGGAATGCGTGTTTGCGAGGTCACCAGGTTGTACTTCACCTGCAGATCCGGCAGCTCGAGTTTTTGCTTGATACGCTCGACAATCTTGCTCGCCAGATCCACCGAATAGCCCATCGGCTGCCCCGTGTGATCACCCACGTAAGAGAACGGCACCGACGCGTCGCGATAGCCCAGCGTGATGCTCTTGGCATTGGCGACCTTGTTCAGCGTGCCGGTCAGCGGCGCTTCATTGGCCTGGACCTGACTGCCGAGCAGCAGGCCAAGGGTGCAGCCGATCAACGTGATTTTTTGCATTGTTATTCTCCGTTGTGGGTAGGGTGATTAGCGGCGGGCGGCGATCACAGTGATTTCCACCAGAACCTCTGGACGGGCCAGTTGCGCCTGCAATGTGGTGCGGGTCGGCGCCTTGTCCGGCGACAGCCATTGTGACCAGACTTCGTTCATGGCGGCGAAATCGCGGCCAATGTCGCTCAGGTAGATGGTCGCGTTGAGCAAGTGATCCTTGTCGCTGCCGGCCTCGGCCAGCAACCCATCGATTTTCGCCAGCACCTCTGCGGTTTGGCCGGCAGCGTCGCGGCTGTCACCCGGCACCTGGCCCGATAGAAACACCAGTTCGCCATAGGTCACGGCGCCAGAGAGTCGACTGTTGCTGTTGAAACGCTTGATGCTCATCGGTTCTTCCTTTTCCAGTCAGGCGACGCGGGGTGCGAGGCCCTGCATTTCGATCGAGGGTGTGCGCCGGGCAATCAACTCACTCAGCAGCCGCGCGCTACCGCAGGCCAAAGTAAATCCCAAGGCGCCATGGCCGAGGTTGAGCCAGAGGTTGCGGTACGCCGTGGCACCAATCAACGGCACGCCGCTGGGAGTCGCCGGGCGCATGCCGGCCCACGCGATGGCGGCATCGTAATCGCCGGCATTGGGTAAGGTTTCCTGTGCCTGGCGTTTAATCAACGCCAGGCGTTTGGGATCGAGCGCCGGATCGAAGCCGACAATGTCGACCATCGCCGCCACCCGCAGTTGTGCACCGATGCGGGCGTAAACGATCTTGCGGTTGTAATCGGTGATGCTCAGCTCTGGCGCGCGATGTTCGGCGCGGATCGGCAGGGTCAGGCTATAGCCCTTGAGCGGGTACAGCGGCAGGTTCATGCCCGGCAACGCCAGCGCCGGGCTGCGATGACCGGCAGCGATCACCAGTTGCTCGACCGGCAGCACCTGCGCACCCATTTCGATGGCCTGCACGGCGCCGCCCCCGTGGCGAATGCCGGTGACCGTGCGGCCCGGCAAAAACTCGCAACGCCCCGACGCCTTGAGCCGGGCCACCAGTTGCTGGCAGAACGCATGGCAGTCGGCGACTTCTTCATCGGGTGTGTAGATCGCGCCCACGAACGGCGCCTCGGCGAGTGCCGGCTCCAGCTGTGCGCACTCGGCCCGGGACAACACCTGCTGCTGTCGCGGATCAGCCAGCCCTTGGCGCGCATGCTCGAAGCTTGCGGCTTCACGAAATGTCACCAGTTTGCCGTTGCGTCGCCAGTCGAAACCGTCGAGGTGGTCTTCGTCGCGCCAGCCTTGCAGCGTGGCCTGGCTCAGCAGCGCCAGACGCAGCAGGTGCGCGCCGTTGCGCTGATTCACCGAACGCCGGCAGGCCGCCAGAAAGGACGCCATCCAGCGCCATTGCGCCGGGTCCAGACGCGGACGCAGCTTCAAGGGCGAGTCACCGCGCAACATCCAGCCCAGCGCCTGCAACGGTACGCCGGCGTCGGCCAATGGCGCGACATAGCGGTAGGACAACTGGCCGCCATTGGCGAAACTGGTTTCGCTGGCAAACGAATCCCGGGCCTCGATCAGCGTCACGTCGATGCCATCGCGAACCAGTGCGTAAGCCGTTGTCAGCCCGATGACGCCACCACCGATGATGCAAACCCGCTGAGCCATGTCTGTCCTTAAGCGTTGTTGGAACGTGCTTCAGGTTAGGACCAGGTGACAGCCGCTGAACAATGCATAAAGATGGCTGACCCATAAACAAAGGTTATGGACTCGCCATGCGACTGCGACACATCGAGATTTTTCAGGCCATTCGCCAGACCGGTTCGGTCAGTGGCGCCGCCCAGTTGCTGCACGTGTCGCAGCCGGCGGTGAGCAAAGTGCTGCAACACGCCGAACAGCAACTGGGCTTTCCGTTATTCCTGCGGGTGCGCGGTAAATTGCAGCCGACGCCTGAAGCCCTGGAACTTGAGCGCGAAGTCGACAAGGTCACAGAGAGCCTGCAAGGCGTGCGACGTCTGGCCCAGAGCCTGCGCCGCGAGCCGGGCCACAGTGTACGGATCGGCGCGATCCCGGCGCTGGCCTTGTCGCTGCTGCCGCCGGCGATCAACGAATGGACGCAACGCTACCCGGAAATCGCCTGCGAATTGTCCAGCGCCCACAGCCGTGAGCTGATGCAGAACCTGTTGATGCGCGAAGTGGATGTCGCCCTGACGTTGCAACTGCCCGATCATCCAGGCCTGAAGGCGCAGGCCCTGGCCTGTGGGATGCTCGTGGCGTTGGCGCCAAAGGGCTTTTGGCCCGACGACACTCACGGCAAACCGCTGCCGTTGATCGAACTGGCCGGCGCGCCGCTGATCGGCTTGTCCAGCGCCGACCCGCTGGCCGCCAGACTCGACAACTACCTCGAAGCGGTCGATCCGCCGCCAAAGGTACGCATCGCGGTGCAGACCTATTCGCTGGCGCGGGCGATGGTTGAATCCGGTGCCGGGTTGGCAGTGATTGATCCGTTCACCGCACTCGGCGCGTCCCCCGCCACCACGGCAATTCGCCCGCTGGCGCCGGCGCTACCGATCACCCTGTACGCGGTAACCCGCGCCGATGAACCGCCGCCACATACCTTGAGCGATTTACTGCAAGTGTTCAGCCGACGAGCGCAGGCGCAATTGGATCACCTGTGCCCCTGCGATCCCCTGTAGGAGCGAGCGGTGCGGCGACCCGACTTGCCCGCGAAGAACGATGACGCGGTGTACCTGATATACCGCGGGGCCTTGTTCGCGGGCAAGCCTCGCTCCTACAGGGATCTACAGGACATAAAACAGAATCGCCACAAAGTGCAGCAAGCTCCCGGCAATCACAAACAGATGCCAGACCCCATGCGCATGCCGCAGACGATGATCGAGGGCAAAAAAGATAATCCCCACGGTGTACAACACCCCGCCCGACGCCAGCCAGGTAAAGCCGACTGGCCCCAATGCCGCCAGTAACGGCTTGACCGCCACCAGCACGATCCAGCCCATCACCGCGTAAATCACGATCGACAGAATCCGCGCTTCCGAGCGGGGTTTGATCTCTTGCAGAATGCCGATCAGCGCCAGCCCCCAGACAATCCCGAACAGCGTCCAGCCCCACGGCCCGCGCAGGGTCACCAGGCAGAACGGCGTGTAACTGCCGGCAATCAGCAGGTAGATCGAAAAGTGATCGACCTTCTGCATGATCGCTTTCTTGCGCCCGCGCACGCTGTGGTAAACGGTCGACGCGCTGTAGAGCACCAGCAAGGTGAACGCATAAATCGCCACGCTGACGATCTTCCACGGACTGCCGTCCATACTGGCGATCACCAGCAGCCACACACCCCCGACAAACGCCGCCACCGCCCCGACCAAATGCGTCCAGGCGTTCAATCTTTCCCCGTGATACATGTGTTGCTCACCTCAAAATTCATTAACACAAAGCCCCCTGTAGGAGCTGTGTAGGAGCTGTCGAGTGAAACGAGGCTGCGATCTTTTGATCTTCAGCACCTTCAGGGGCGCCGAGAAGCAAGATCAAAAGATCGCAGCCTCGTTTCACTCGACAGCTCCTACATGAGCCCCCATGCGTACCGGCAAATCTGGGTCGCTCCGCCGAGTTGCAAACCCGCAACGTCAGCGTGCACTGCGCCATTCATTCTCTGGAAAGCGCCCTGCGTTGCCCGCTATTCAAACACGTCCCGGTGCCGGCGCGGTCGTCGGAGATAGTTTTCAACGACGGAGCATTTCGTTGCTTATGGCAGAGAGCAAATAACCAATAAGTCCCAAAATAGGACCGAACGGTCCCTTTTTGGGAATCCTTTGTGGCGAGGGGGCCGACCGCTTGGGGTTTTGTGTTTAAAAGTTTGTCCGCAGGAACGGTGAGAGGCTACGCAGTCTGGCGTCGCTGCCTACAGCAATGCCGGAACCCGCTGACTGGTGCGGTTTTGCGTTGATCTTTATCGTTTGGGGGTCGCTGCAAACTCAGCGACCGGGATTGGAACCCCCTGGTGTTAACGAGGCAAAAGCGCCTTTCATAACGTATGCTTGCGCACCTTTAATGTGTGCACTCCGTTATGGCGGCTGTGCGCGGGAGACCTTAGTGTCTGTCGGGTTTTGTCCGTTTGCCCGGGTTCCAGCCCGCGTACAGCTGCCACCCTTCGATTGGAACCCGATGGAGCAGCTGAAACTCATTAAATGGAGCTTCACTATGTTCAAAGCTACTCCCAACCCGCCAGAATCCGGGACCGATTCCCAAGCATCACTCGATGCAGAAAAAATGAAGGAAGCCGCCGACCGCGCCTTCTCCCATTACTTCCCGTCACCCCACGAAAAACCGGCCAAACGCCGTAAGTCCCAGCTCTTCACCGTCTGCCCCGATATCGACACCGAAGCCCTTCTGGCCAATGCCTCCGAAGACCTGCTGTCCATCAGCGCCATCGCGGCGGATCTGGCGGACGATGTGGAAGGCTCACGCCGCTCTGTAGCCTTGGCGCTCAGCCGTTTGGCAGATGGCGTGCAGTTGTTGGTGGAGCGAGTGCTGGATCATCATGAGTCGTTGCAGATGAAGGCCCAGGCCGGGGTTTAACAGTGAGGTCTTTGGTAAGTTAAAGGCCGCCTTCGCGGGCAAGCCTCGCTCCTACATTGAATCTGCGGCGTGCACAAAACCTTGTAGGAGCGAGGCTTGCCCGCGAAGGGGTCAGTCAGACCAACCCAGCACTCACAAGCAACTCCTCCAGCGCCAACAAATCCGGCACCTTGGCCACTTGCTCCCCCACCTGCACCGCCGCTTGCTCCAGCGAACACAACGGCACATCCACGTAGCTCAACTGACTATCGAGCTTGTAAGACCGCGGAATCCCTTGCACCAGCAGCGCAATGAACTTCAGCTCAGGCCGCCCGCCGAGAGCATTGAGGATGACGATCCGTGCTCGCTCACCGATCACCACTTTGTTGCCACACGCCGACTCAAAACTAAGCAACGGAATCTGCCGTTCCCGCCATGTCACCCGCCCCAGATACCACGGCGGTGTATCGAGATCGAAAGCCCCCGGCTGATAGTCGATGAGTTCAGCGACAGCGACGTTAGGCAAAATCAGGTTGCGATCAGCCAAGGGCAATAAAAGCCCAGTGAGATTGCTGGATCGGTGTTCATGCATGGGTTTTGCTCCACCGCGCGATGCTGTCGAGCAGCACCGATTCCTGGTACGGCTTGCCGAGGTAGTCGTTGACGCCGATGGCCATGGCGCGGTCGCGGTGTTTCTGGCCGGTACGGGAGGTGATCATGATGATTGGCAGATGCTGCAAGCGTTCGTCCGCGCGTACCTGGGTCGCCACTTCGAAACCGTCCATGCGCGGCATTTCGATGTCCAGAAGCATCAGGTCGGGCATGTGTTCTTCGAGCAGCAACATGGCGTCGACCCCGTCTTTGGCGGTCAGCACGTTCATGCCGTGGCGCTCCAGCAAACGGCTGGTGACTTTGCGCACGGTGACCGAATCGTCGACCACCAGCACCAGCAACGGCCGTTGCGAATCGGGCTCTACATCCTGTGTCACCGGTCGTTGCGGCACCCGCGTTTGCATCGCGCGAATCGGCGACAGCAAGTCGAGAATCAGCACCACCCGGCCATCGCCGAGAATCGTCGCGCCGGACAAACCCTGCACCGCAGCGAACTGCGGGCCAAGGCTTTTGACCACGATTTCCCGGGTGCCGGCCATGGCATCCACTTGCACCGCGACGTGTCGCTCGTTGCACTGCACCAGCAACACTGGCAACGGCAGGTTCTGGCCCAGCAGTTTCGGGCGGGTGCTGGTTTTCAGCAGCTCGCCGAGGTAGCACAACTCGTAACGTTGCCCGGCATATTCGTAGGTCGGCGGATCGAGCCGGTAATGCCCTTCGAGTTCGTTGGGCAACACGCGAACGATACCGTCGATGGTGTTTAGCGGGATCGCGTATTGATCCTCCCCGCACTGCACCATCAGCGCGCGGTTGACCGACACGGTGAACGGCAGGCGAATCCGGAAATGCACGCCCTGCCCCGGCACAGAGTCGATGAACATGCTGCCGCCGAGCTGTCGGACTTCTTCGTGAACCACGTCCATGCCGACGCCACGCCCAGAGATCTGGGTGATTTTTTCGGCGGTGGAGAACCCCGGTTGCAGGATAAATTGCAGGACGTCGCGGTCGCTGATATTGCTGTCCGGGTCGAGCAACCCGCGCTTGATTGCCTTACGCCGCACGGCGTCCAAAGGCACGCCGGCACCGTCGTCGCGGATGTCGAAAATGATGTCGCCGCCCTCTCGGGACAAGTCGAGGGTGATCTTGCCTTGAGCCGGTTTACCCGCCGCGATACGCACCTCGGCCGATTCCAGCCCATGGTCCACGGCGTTGCGCAGCATGTGTTCCAGCGGCGCGGCCATGCGTTCGAGGACGTTGCGGTCCATCTCGCCTTCGGCGTTGCCGACGACGAAGTCCACGTCCTTGCCCAACTCGCTGGCGACCTGCCGAACGATGCGTTTCAAACGCGGCAGCATTCGTTCGAACGGCACCATGCGCGTACGCATCAGGCCTTCCTGCAATTCGGTATTGATGCGGCCCTGCTGTTGCAGAAGGTTTTCCGCGTCATGATTACGCCGCTCGAGGGTTTCCTTGAGGTCGAGCAGGTCGGAGGCAGACTCGAACAGTGCCCGCGACAGTTGTTGCAACTGCGAGTGACGGTCCATCTCCAGCGGGTCGAACTCTTCGTAGCCCAGGCGTTCGGCATCGACTTGCTGACGACTGAGAATCCGCCCCTGGGTTTCGGTATCGAGGCGACGCAACTGGTCGCGCATGCGCTCGATGGTGGTTTCCATTTCGCTCAGGGCCACCCGCGCATCGTTGACCTGTTGTTCGATGCGGCCACGGAAGATTGAAGTTTCCCCGGCCAGATTGACCAGGTCGTCGAGCAATTCCGCCGAGACCTTGACCGTGTCAGTGCCTTCGGGTTGTGGGGCGACTGGCTCGGCTTTGGGCGCTACGGGCAGCGTCACGGGTGCCGATGTTTCGGGCACCGCCGGATGGCTGAAATTCTGGATCGCGTCGATCAGCCGATCGGCCGGCGGCAATGGCTGACCGGCGCGGGCGGCGTCGAGCATCTGCGCCAGTCGGTCATGGCTGCGTTGCAACAACGAGAATAACTCGGTGGTGGGTTGCAGCACGCCCGCCGACAAGCCCTCGTAGAGGAATTCCAGTTCATGGGCCAGGTCGCCAATCGGCGCAATTTCCACCATCCGCGCGCCACCCTTGAGGGTGTGCAGGTCGCGCAGCAAGGTTTCCACTTCCTGGCGATTCGACGGTTCGGCCTGCCAGCGCAACAGTGCCGCGCCGGAGTTTTCAATGATGTCGAAACCTTCTTCGAGGAAGATCTCCAGAAGCTCGGAATCATGGCCCGCCGAGTCATTGCTGACCGCTGGCTCGACCACCTCGGCACTGCCAGCATTGCCCTGACGAAACTCACGAATGGCCGCGATCAACTCACCCGGATCACCCAGCGGACGGTTGTGCTGTAACTGATCAAGGAACACGGCCAGTCGGTCATGGCTCTGTTGCAGCAACTGCGCCAGCGCTTCGCCGTGGCTGTAACGGCGGTCCACCAGGCCTTCGTAAAGGCTTTCCAGTTCATGGGCCAAGTCGCCGACCGGCTCGACCTCCGCCATCCGCGCACCGCCCTTGAGGGTGTGCAAATCGCGCTGCAGGGATGACAGCGGCGCGGCGTTGTCCGGGTCACTCAACCAGCGCTGCAAGGCCTGGCCGGCGCTTTCGAGGATATCCACCGCTTCCTCAAGGAAGATCGAGACGATTTCGTCGTCCACCTCAACGTGAGTCGCGCTCTGCTCCAGCTCGGCCGTGGCGCTGCCCAGCTCCCGAATGCTCAGGGTGCGGCTGCCGTCACTGCGGATCAGGCCCATGGACGAGGGATCGAGACTCTCATCGAGCAACCCGCGCAACGCCCGAACGCGCTCCGGTTGCGCCGTGACTTCCTGGCCGGCGGCCAATTCGTCGAGCATGTTGATCAGCGCTTCATGGGCACTTTGCGCCTCGTGGAAAAACCTGTCGCTGACCGCCAGGCTGCTTTCTTCCACCGCGCCATACAGGTCGAGCAATGCTTCGCAGAGCTCATCCACCGGATGCAGATCGGCCAGGTGCGCGCCTTCGCCGAGGGTGGTCAATTCGTCCAGCAGCGCACTGAGTTCCTGCCGCTCGCCGGGATGCTGCTGCCAGCGCTGCAACAGGCTTTCGGCGTCCAGCAGGATGTCCATGCCTTGGGCGAGAAAATTGTTGATCAGTTGCGGATCGCGCTTGATGCGCTGCTTCGTATCGGGCGTGCTCAACAGGCTTTGCAGACGTTCGGTCAGCATTGCGTGGGTTCGCTCGATCAGCGAGCGGGCATCGGGGATCTCGGCCAACGGGTCGCTCTTGAGCTGTCGCAGCCCAAGGCGGAACAGCCCTTCGGCTTCCAGCAGCAATTCGACTTCGTCCAGGTCAAGGGCAATCCGGTGCGCCTTGTACTCCCGGGCCAGTTGATCCAGCGACGCCGCCAGCTCGGCAATCGGCAGCACGCCAGCCATCGAGGCGCTGCCCTTGAGCGTATGCAACGCCCGCTGCAACTCGTCGCTGGCCTGAAGCGGCACGTGCTCGGCGGCTTGGTCGAGGAAGCGGTTGAGGCTGCTCAAATGGGTTTCGGCTTCGTTGCGGAAGATCTCCAGCAACAGTGGATCGAGCGCCGCGACATCCTGCGCGTCCTCATCGGACACCGGTTTATCACCCTTGGCGAGGGCATGCGCACGGGCGGCCAATTGATCGACATCGTTGCGTTGGCGTTGAGCATTGGCGGCGAACTCGGTCACCAGTTCCGGCAGCAGTTTCAGTGCATCGCCCACCAGTTGCTGCACCGCAGGCGAAGGCGCAACGCTGCGTTCCAGCACGCGATTGAGCAGGTTTTCCACCGCCCAGGCCAACTCACCCAGCACCAGCGCGCGGACCATCCGGCCACTGCCTTTGAGGGTGTGGAAGGCACGGCGCAATTCACTCAAGACCGATGTGCTGTCGGGACCGGCCGGCCAGCGCGGCAGATACTCCTCGAGGATTTCCAGCACCTCGTCAGTCTCTTCGAGGAAGACTTCCCGCAGTTCATAGTCCACCGGTTCTTCACCGGCGGGCGGCGGCAACAGGCTGCCTGGCGTCGTCAGTGCTGGCGGGTTGACGGACGATACGGGGCTGGCCAATACATCGGCCAGCGACTGAACGATTTCGGGGTCGTCCAGTTCCTGCATGTCTTGCATGACCTGGGCTTCACTGGGGCTGAGCACATCCTTGAGCATCGGCACCTGCTGTTCGCTGGGGAAGACGCCGAGTGCGGCCAGGCCTTTTTCCGCGACGTCGAGCAGGTGTTCCCCCGGTGCTTCGGGGTCGTCGCCGAGGCGTTCCAGGTAATACTCGATGCTGGTGATGACGTCGGCCAGGCTGTCCAGTTGCTGCCAACCGGGCTGGCCCGGGTTTACCAGCAGATGCTCGCGGATGAAGCCGTTGCAAGTCTCGACCAGGCTCGCCGCGCGGGCCAACGGAATCATCGCCAGCGCACCGCGCACCTGGGTCAACAACGCCGGCAAGGGTTGCAAATGCTGGCGGTCCCAGTCGGCGTCGATGTAGTCGACGATCATGTCCTTGGCCTGTTGCAGGCAAATGCGCGCTTCCTTGATCACGATCTGATGGATCTGCGTCAGATCGGTGGTCGGCAGACGGCTGTCTTCCTGGCTTTCCGGCTCCACGGTACCGACCATGCCGGCCAGGGTCGCTTCGACGTACAGCAAGGCCCCGGCGACGTCCATGAGGGTCGCGTCGTTGGGTTCACGCTGGCCCTGAGCGAGGCTCAGCACCACCGCCAATTGATCGATGATGACCTTGCGCGGCTGGCCGAAACCGAGCACCGCCAAGGTGTCGGCGATTTGCCGCAGGGGCGCCAGCAGGCTTTCGAGGTCGGAGGTGTGTTGACGGTCGCTACGCACGAACAAGTCCAGGCGCTCCTTGACCCGCACCAGCTCTTCGCACAGCGCCGACAATACCGAACGCATGGCGTCGCGGTCAGGGCCGGCCAGCCGTGCCCGTTCTTCATCGACCGTCGCGCCGTCGGGCAGCGCATCGTCAAGTGAGTAGCGATCTTTCATGGTCAGCATCTGCCCGGTGGGGTATTCGGCCTTGGCAATATAGAACAACAAACTCTTGAGCAGCTCCGGCGGTGCCTGTTGATTGATACCGGGCATGCCCTGTTCGAGCAAACGCTTGAGTTCTTTGTCGGCGTCCTTGAACAGGCTGCGCAACGCCGGGCTGTTGGCAATCGAACCATTGCGCATGCCTTCGACCAGCGCCGAAGCAACTTGCCATAACGGGCTCAGCGGCGCGTGGTCGCATAGCGCTTCGAGGCGCGCAAACACCTTGGCCAGATAAGCGAAGTGGGTTTCGTCATCCTGCTCGCGCAACAAACCGACCAGCGCCATCTGCAACATCTGCCGCGATTTGCGCAGCACATTTGGCAAATCGGACGGTTCAAGCAGTGCCAGCGCTTCCGGGCTCAGGGGTGCCAGCTCCGGCAATTGCGGACTGAACAGGCTGGTTTCCGACAACAGGCTTTCGCCGCGAGCGCTGCGCAGGTCGTTGATCAGCGGCAACACGACTAAAGGCAAATCACGACGGGCGCCTTGCACCCGGTCGAGGTAAGTCGGCAATTGCCCCAAGGCGTGCAGCAACAGATGGATCGCCTCGTCACGATGGTTGACGCGGTTCTGCTGCAAGGCGCTGGTCAGCTGCTCGATTTCTTCGGCGAGCAGGGCCGCGCCGTAAAACTCGACCATCTGCAAACTACCGTGAACCTGATGGACACAGGCCAGACACTCGCTCAACGCGTGCGTCGCCTGCGGGTCGTCGATCAGGGTTTCGATTGCCTGATGAGCCTGCTTCAGCGTTTCGGCAATCTCGCCTTTGACCCACTCAAGGGCCACATAGTCGTGCCGATCACCCATAACCACTCCAATCAAGATGCATCCGCCCTGGGGCGGTTCAAGCGTTGTCCGCAGCGTTGTCCGCAGATCTGGCCGGCAAAGTGAAACCGGACACCGAACGCCGCAACTGGCTGGCCATTTTCGCCAGGTTGCCAATGCTCTCGGCGGTGGCGGTGGAGCCGGACGAGGTCTGTGTGGTGATCTGCTGGATCACGTTCATCGTCAGGGAAATCTGGCCGGCCGACGAAGTCTGTTGCTGCGCGGCGTTGGAAATACTCTGGATCAGTGCCGCGAGGGTCTTCGATACGCCTTCGATTTCTTCCAGGGCCACCCCGGCATCCTGCGCCAGACGCGCGCCGCGCACCACTTCGGTGGTGGTCTGCTCCATGGAAATCACCGCCTCATTGGTGTCGGTCTGAATCGCCCGCACCAGTGTTTCGATCTGCCGGGTCGCCGCGGACGAACGCTCGGCCAGCCTCTGTACTTCATCGGCCACCACCGCAAAACCGCGCCCGGCGTCACCGGCCATGGACGCCTGAATCGCCGCGTTGAGGGCGAGGATGTTGGTCTGATCGGCAATGTCATCGATCAGGCTGACAATGTCGCCGATTTCCTGAGAAGACTCACCCAGCCGCTTGATGCGCTTGGCGGTGTCCTGAATCTGCTCGCGAATATTGTCCATCCCATGAATGGTGTTGTGCACCACTTCGTTGCCCTTGTTGGCGATTTCCACCGAGCGTTCAGCCACCGCAGAGGATTCGGCGGCGTTGGCCGAGACCTGATCGATGGACTGGGCCATGTCGTTGATCGCCGTGGACGCTTCGGAAATCTGCTGCGCCTGATGCTCCGAGGCCTGGGCCAGGTGCATGGCGGTGGCCTGGGTTTCCTGCACGGCGGCAGCGACCTGGCCGGCGGTGAGGTTGATGGTGGCCACCAGATCGCGCAGTTGGTCGACGGAATAGTTGATCGAGTCAGCGATGGTCCCGGTGAAGTCTTCGGTCACCGAGGCGGTCACGGTCAGGTCGCCGTCGGCGAGGTCTTCGATTTCGTCCAGCAAACGCATGATCGCGTTCTGGTTGCGCTCGTTCTTCTCGGCGGTTTCACGCAGCTGACGGTTGGTTTCGCGCACCATCACCAGGCCGATGAGGATGATCGACATCAACGCCAGCAAGCCCAGCACATAGCCGCCGATGGTATCGGTGTTGCGCCCGCCGGCGAGGTTCTCGAAACGGCTGGCCAGGTGCGAAGCTTCATCGAGCAGGGTTTGCGACAGGGTAAAGATGTTGGTGGCCGATTCGCGGACCTTGAACAGCTCCGGCGAGGTTTCGAGGATCTCGTCTACCGAGCCCGACACGAATTCGAACAGTTCGGAAATCTCGGTCAACCGGGCGCGCGCATCGCGGTCTTCGACCTGGCTGATTTTCAGGGCCGCATTGCCTTGTAGCATGCCATTGAGCACCAGGCCAAAACGCGCCGCGTCGCGACCGAAAGCGTCGGCCGCCTGCTGCGAATTTTCATCGCCGGACAGTACGGTATTCACCGCACCGAGAATCCGCTCAGCCAGCAGCGTCTGACGCTGGGCCATCGCCACTTGAGCGGCCGGCGCGCCACGTTGCAGGAGGGTTTCGACGACCTTTTCATACTCGACCTGCAACTGCGGCACGGTTTCGGCCAGGGTCGCGGCGACTTGATGCAACGACAATACGGTCTGTTCACTGGAGAGGATGGCGTCGGTATTTTTCAGCAGACGCTCCCAATCCAGCTGCACCGCGCGCATTTCCGGGCGCACGTCGGACGGTGCCGGCGGTAGGCCGGTGGAAGGATCGCCTTTCTTCAGATAGCCCCAACGCTGGGCGAAGTCGTTGCGCGCATCGCTGAGCAACTTGAACGCCGCGGCCTTGCCGGCGGCGGCTTCAGTGGCGTTCTTGGCGATGCGTTGGGACAGCACGCGCAGCTCACCGGCGTGGCCGATGTACTGTTTGTCGTAATTCGCCTGGGTGTTGAGGTACGCGAAGTTGGCGAACAGCAGCATGATGAAGACGATCAGCGCGATGAACAGCACGATGATCTGCGACCGACTGCGCGACCCTTCTGGCTTGCCTGTTTTAGCTTTTATCATCGGTCCTCGCCTGTACTGCCCAATTCACTCTATGCCCTTGTAGGAGCGAGGCTTGCCCGCGAAGCAGGCGCTGCGGTCTTTCAGGAACACCGCGTTTTCGTTCTTCGCGGGCAAGCCTCGCTCCTACAGGATCGGCGGTGCCGCGTTTACAGCGCTACGCTCATGAATCCTTGCGACTGCGCCAACGCAAACGGGCTGAACACCTGCCAGTTCCGCTCACGCTGAAACCGGCCTTTGACGAACGCCGTCATCGGCCCTTGCAAGTCACCGGCCGGCACCGGCTCCAGACTGTCCTGGGCAAAGTGCTGAAGGCCGAACACCTCATCGACCATCAACCCTGCAAACACGTCTTTGTGCTCCACCACCAATATCCGCCGTTGCTTTCGCAACGCAGGCAGTTCATGGCCGGGCTCATAACCATAAAAAAAGCCATACAAGTCCATGATCGGCAGCAGGCGCCCGCGCAGGTTAGCCACGCCCTTGACCCAGGGTTTGACCCCCGGCAATTGGGTAACGCGCGGTTCGTGCAGGACTTCGCTGACTTCGCGCATGGGCGCGACGTACCAATGCTCGCCCAAGCGAAAACCGATGCCGCTCCAGCTGTCCTGTCGGGTCGGCTGGGACGGCAGGTCCGCCGCCAGCAGACGACAGCGCTGGTCAATCTGCAGTAGCAGTTCGAAAGCCGTCAGCGACTCGGTCATGACCGGACGATCAACCGGCCAGCACGTTGTTCAGGGTTTTGATCAGGGTGTCTTCGTCGACCGGTTTGGTCAGGTAGTCCTTGGCGCCTTGGCGCGTACCCCAGACTTTGTCGGTTTCCTGATCCTTGGTGGTGATGATGATCACTGGAATGTGCCCGGTGTCCGGGTCTTTGGTCAGCTGACGGGTCGCCTGGAAACCATTGAGGCCGGGCATGACAATGTCCATCAGCACCGCGTCGGGTTTTTCCTGACGGGCCAGGGCCACGCCGTCCGCGCCGTTTTCGGCTTTCAACACTTCATGACCGTGCTTTTCGAGCATGCCGGTCAGTTTGTACATTTCGGTCGGCGAGTCATCGACGATCAGAATACGTGCCATGGTCTTCCCCATTCTTGTCGACACCGGGCCCCATGGCCGAGCGTCACTGTGCGTGTCCTACTGCGGCGAAACGGCGGTGAAGCCCGGTACATGGGCCTGAATCGCGTTCAGCAGTTCTTCCTTGCTGAAAGGCTTGGTCAAAAACTGATCGGAACCGACGATCCGGCCTTTGGCCTTGTCGAACAACCCGTCCCTGGACGACAGCATAATCACTGGCGTGGACTTGAACGCACTGTTGTTCTTGATTAAAGCGCAGGTCTGATACCCATCCAGACGCGGCATCATGATGTCGACAAAGATGATGCCGGGATGATTGTCGGCAATCTTGGCCAGGGCATCGAAACCATCGATTGCGGTGATGACTTCACAACCCACATTTTTCAACAGCGTTTCGGCGGTGCGACGAATCGTTTTCGAATCATCGATCACCATGACCTTCAAGGCGCTGGACTGCTGTTCCATAAGAGGGCTCTACCGTCGCCTTTGCGAATCAATTTGTCCGTTTTGCGATTACCAGTTGCTTGAAACCCTTGATGTTCAAGGGCCAGCACGACATGGCAGTCTTTTTAGCACAGTCTCCTGATGCAATCTATCGGCCGGCCGGCGCGGTGGTTTTTCCTTGACCGCAAACCCGCCCGGAGCCACTCTGACGCCACTTTTTTCATACCGATCCGGTAGCCAATTTTCGAGGAAAACCCAATGAGCGTTCGCGTCGGGATTGTCATGGACCCTATCGCCAGCATCTCCTATAAAAAGGATAGCTCGCTGGCCATGCTGCTGGCCGCGCAAAAGCGTGGCTGGGAACTGTTCTATATGGAACAGCGCGATTTGTATCAGGCCGAAGGCGAGGCGCGCGGGCGGATGCGTCCGCTGAAGGTATTCGCCAACCCGGAAAAATGGTTTGAGCTGGGCGCCGAAAGCGATGCACTGTTGAGCGATCTGGACGTGATCCTGATGCGCAAGGATCCGCCGTTCGACATGGAGTTCGTCTATTCCACTTACCTGCTGGAGCAGGCCGAGCGCGCCGGCGTGTTGGTGGTCAACAAGCCGCAAAGCCTGCGTGACTGCAACGAAAAGCTGTTCGCCACGCTGTTCCCGCAGTGCACGCCGCCGACCATCGTCAGCCGTCGCCCGGACGTGTTGCGTGAATTCGCCGACCATCACGGTGACGTGATTCTCAAGCCGCTGGACGGCATGGGCGGCTCGTCGATCTTCCGTCACACCGCTGGTCACCCGAACCTGTCGGTGATCCTCGAAACCCTGACCTTGCATGGCCGTCAGCAGATCATGATCCAGGGCTACCTGCCGGCGATCGTTGATGGCGACAAGCGCATCCTGATGATCGACGGCGAGCCGGTGGATTACTGCCTGGCCCGGATTCCCGCGCTCGGTGAAACCCGTGGCAACCTCGCCGCCGGTGGCCGTGGCGAAGCCCGACCGCTGACCGAGAAAGATCGCTGGATCGCCGCGCAAGTCGGCCCGACCCTGCGTGAGAAGGGCCTGCTGTTCGTCGGTCTCGATGTGATCGGTGAGCATCTGACCGAAATCAACGTCACCAGCCCGACGTGCATTCGCGAGATCGATAACGCGTTCGGCACCGACATTGGTGGCCTTCTGATGGATGCCATCGATCAGAAGCTCAAGACTCGTTGATCGAGAACAGCCAAGAAACAACCAACATTGCGTTATCATCCCCGGCCTGTAAAAAACGCGATGTTGGTTTTCTTGTTATGACACTCCCGTCCGATCTGCCCCCTGAACTCGCCCACCGTGGCGTGCGTCCGGCTGATCGCCTCGGTTTTACCCTGTTTCTCGCGGCGCTGATTCACCTGGCCTTGCTGTTGGGCGTCGGGTTTTCCATGGTCGAACCCAAGCAAATCAGTAAAACCCTGGAAATCACCCTCGCCACTTTCAAAAGCGAAAAGAAGCCTGAGAAAGCTGATTTTCTCGCCCAGGAAAATCAGGAAGGCAGCGGCACCCTGGAGAAAAAGGCGATTCCCAAGACCACCGAGGTCGCGCCATTCCAGGACAACAAGGTGCAGCAAGTCACCCCACCGCCGGCGGCCAAGCCTCAAGTGCCGGAAGCCGCGCCCAAGACGTCTGTGACCACTGTCGCGCCGAAGCCGAAAAAAGCCGCAACCAAGACCGAAGAACCCAAGCCCCAAACCAAACCCCAAGTGGCGGCACCGACGTTTGACAGCGCGCAGCTGTCCAGCGACATCGCAAGTTTGGAAGCGGAGCTGGCCAGCGAACAACAGCTGTACGCCAAGCGTCCGCGCATCCACCGCTTGAGCGCCGCATCGTCCATGCGCGACAAGGGCGCCTGGTACAAAGATGAATGGCGCAAGAAGGTTGAACGCATCGGCAACCTCAACTACCCCGACGAGGCCCGGCGCAAACAGATTTACGGCAATTTGCGACTGATGGTCTCGATCAACCGCGACGGCTCGTTGTATGAAGTGCTGGTGCTGGAATCTTCCGGCCAGCCACTGCTGGACCAGGCGGCGCAACGCATCGTAAGGCTGGCGGCGCCGTTTTCACCGTTTACCGGAGATCTGTCGGATATCGATCGGCTGGAAATCATCCGCACCTGGAAGTTTGCGCGTGGGGACCGGCTGTCCAGTAATTGACCGATTGATTTGTGGTGATTGAGCCGGCCCCTTCGCGGGCAAGCCTCGCTCCTACAGGTCATGCGCCATTTTCAAAGTGCATGCCAAACCTGTAGGAGCGAGGCTTGCCCGCGAAGAGGCCCTCAAGCAAAACCCCATCAAAAAGACATTCACGCAGGCATTTCCTGTGCATCCCCGGCTTGTCAGTTCGCCCCTCCAACGCCACACTAGCGCTCATGAAGAACGTCAGCCCCAGCTACCTCAAGCATCACTTCCTGATCGCCATGCCTCACATGGCCGACCCGAACTTTGCGCACACCTTGACCTACATCGTCGAGCACACGGCCAATGGTGCCATGGGGCTGGTGGTCAACCGCCCGCAGGACCTGAACCTGGCCGATATCCTCGAGCAATTGCGCCCCGATATAGAACCGCCAGTGCTCTGCCAGCATGTGCCGATCTTTATCGGCGGCCCGGTGCAAACCGATCGCGGTTTTGTCTTGCACCCGTCGGGAAAAACCTATCAGGCGACCGTCGATCTGGACGGCGAATTATCGCTGTCGACTTCGCAGGACGTGCTGTTCGCCATCGCCGATGGCGTCGGCCCCGCGAAAAGCCTGATCACCCTCGGCTACGCCGGTTGGGAAGCCGGGCAATTGGAAGCCGAGCTGGCCGACAACGCCTGGCTGACTTGCCCGTTCCACGCCGACATCCTGTTCAACACCAGCAGCGAATTGCGTCTTGAAGCGGCGGCCAAGCACCTGGGCGTCAATCTCAGCCTGCTCACCAGTCAGGCGGGGCACGCCTGATGGCCCTGCGACTGATTTTGGGTTTCGACTACGGCACCAAACAGATCGGCGTTGCGGTCGGCCAGGTGATTACCGGTCAGGCCCGCGAGCTGTGCACCTTGAAGGCGCAAAACGGCATTCCCGACTGGAACCAGGTCGAAGCCCTGATTAAAGAGTGGAAACCCGACGCCGTGGTGGTCGGCCTGCCGCTGAACATGGACGGCACACCGAGCGACATGTGCCTGCGGGCCGAGAAGTTCGCCCGACGCCTGAACGGCCGCTACAACCTGCCCTTCTATACGCATGACGAGCGCCTGACCACCTTCGAGGCCAAGGGCGAACGCCTGGTGCGGGGTGGCCAGAAAGGCAGTTACCGCGACAACCCAGTCGATGCCATTGCCGCCGCCCTGCTGCTGCAAGGCTGGCTCGACGAAAACACCGCACTGTTCGAATCCTGACCGCACTTAATTCTGAAGAGCCGCTGCGGCGTCTCCCTTAGCTACAACCCGAGCCACCCCTCAAGCAGCATTCGGCTCGGGACAAAGAAGGAGCAAACCATGAGCCTGCCCAATCCCGCCGAACTGATCAGCCAGATGGCGATCCGTCTAGACACCTATCTGGCCAAACGGGGCATCAGCGAACCGCGCTATATCGGCATTCGGACCGGTGGCATCTGGGTCGCGCAGGCGTTGCTCGATGAAATGGGCAGCGATTCGCCCCTGGGCACCCTCGACGTTTCGTTCTACCGCGATGACTTCAGCCAGAACGGCCTGCACCCACAAGTACGCCCATCGGCGCTGCCGTTCGAGATCGAAGGCCAGCACCTGGTGTTGATCGATGACGTGCTGATGAGCGGCCGCACTATTCGCGCAGCAATGAACGAACTCTTCGACTACGGCCGCCCGGCCAGCGTGACGCTGGTGTGCCTGTTGGACCTGGACGCCGGCGAGCTGCCGATCCGCCCGAACGTGGTTGGCGCGACTCTGTCGCTGGCAGCCCATGAGCGCGTGAAATTGTCCGGCCCGGAACTCAAGCTCGAACTTCAAGACCTCGCCCTTTAATTCGCCCTATTGAGAGTCCCCCTCGCGATGACGCCTCTAGAAACCAAGCGCCCGCTGCAGCTCAATGATCAGGGCCAGCTGCGCCACTTCCTCTCGCTCGACGGTTTGCGCCGCGAGCTGCTGACGGAAATCCTCGACACCGCCGACTCGTTCCTCGAAGTCGGCGCCCGGGCGGTGAAGAAAGTCCCGTTGCTACGCGGCAAGACTGTGTGCAACGTGTTCTTCGAGAACTCCACCCGCACCCGCACCACCTTCGAACTGGCAGCCCAGCGGCTGTCGGCCGACGTAATCACCCTGAACGTGTCCACGTCGTCGGCGAGCAAGGGCGAAACCCTGCTCGACACCCTGCGCAACCTGGAAGCCATGGCCGCCGACATGTTCGTCGTGCGTCACGGTGATTCCGGCGCGGCGCACTTCATCGCCGAGCATGTTTGCCCACAAGTGGCGATCATCAACGGCGGCGACGGCCGTCACGCCCACCCGACCCAGGGCATGCTCGACATGCTGACGATCCGTCGGCACAAGGGCGGCTTCGAAAACCTTTCGGTAGCCATCGTCGGCGACATCCTGCACTCGCGGGTAGCGCGCTCGAACATGCTGGCCCTGAAAACCCTCGGCTGCCCGGACATCCGCGTGATCGCGCCGAAAACCCTGCTGCCAATCGGCGTCGAGCAGTACGGCGTGAAGGTCTACACCGACATGACCGAAGGCCTGAAAGACGTCGACGTAGTGATCATGCTGCGCCTGCAGCGTGAGCGCATGACCGGCGGCCTGCTGCCGAGCGAAGGCGAGTTCTACCGCCTGTTCGGCCTGACCACCGCGCGCCTGGCCGGGGCCAAACCGGATTGCATCGTCATGCACCCGGGGCCGATCAACCGTGGAGTGGAAATTGAGTCGGCGGTGGCCGACGGCCCGCACTCGGTGATCCTCAACCAGGTGACCTACGGCATCGCGATTCGTATGGCCGTGCTGTCCATGGCCATGAGCGGGCAAACTGCCCAGCGCCAATTCGAGCAGGAGAACGCCCAGTGAAGCTCAGCATTCTCGGCGCACGCGTTATCGATCCGGCCAGCGGCCTGGATCAAGTGACTGATATCCACGTTGAAGCCTGCAAGATCGTCGCCCTCGGTGCCGCTCCAGCGGGTTTCGTTGCTGTAGACACCATCGACGCCACAGGTCTGGTTGCCGCCCCCGGCCTGGTTGACCTGAACGTCGCCCTGCGTGAGCCGGGTTACAGCCGCAAAGGCTCGATCGCCAGCGAAACCCGTGCCGCAGCGGCCGGTGGCGTGACCAGCCTGTGCTGCCCACCGAAAACCAGACCGGTGCTGGACACCTCGGCTGTGGCCGAACTGATCCTCGACCGCGCTCGCGAAGCCGGTAATACCAAAGTCTTCCCGATCGGCGCTCTGAGCAAAGGCCTGGATGGCGAACAGCTGGCCGAACTGGTCGCCTTGCGCGATGCCGGCTGCGTGGCTTTCGGCAACGGTCTGGAGAGTTTCCGCAACACCCGCACCCTGTGCCGGGCGCTGGAATACGCGGCGACGTTCGACCTGACAGTGATTTTCAATTCGCAGGACCATGATCTGGCCGAAGGTGGCTTGGCGCATGAAGGCCCGACTGCGAGTTTCCTCGGTTTGCCGGGCATTCCGGAAACCGCTGAAACCGTGGCCCTGGCCCGGGATCTGCTGTTGGTCGAGCAAAGCGGCGTGCGTGCGCACTTCAGCCAGCTCACCAGCGCGCGCGGCGTGGCGCTGATCGCCCAGGCGCAGGCCCGTGGCCTGAAGGTCACGGCGGACGTGGCGTTGTATCAGCTGATTCTCACCGACGAAGCGCTGATCGACTTCAGCAGCCTTTATCACGTCCAGCCGCCGCTGCGCACCCGCGCCGACCGCGACGGCCTGCGGGCAGCGGTGAAGTCAGGGGTGGTGTCAGCCATTTCCAGCCATCACCAGCCCCATGAACGCGATGCCAAACTGGCGCCATTCGGTGCCACCGAGCCGGGCATCAGCAGTGTTGAACTGCTGCTGCCGCTGGCGATGACCTTGGTGGAAGACGGTTTGCTGGATCTGCCAACGCTGCTCGCACGCTTGGGCGCCGGTCCAGCCGAAGCGTTGCGTTTACCAGCAGGAAAATTGGCGGTAGGCGGCCCAGCGGACATCGTGCTATTCGATCCGGCAGCCTCGACCGTGGCCGGTGAGACATGGTTGTCCAAGGGCGAAAACTGCCCGTTCATTGGTCATAGCCTGCCGGGTGTGGTGCGTTACACCCTGGTGGATGGGCGGATCAGTCACCAGGCTTAAGACCGCGTCGCTCCAATCGCGGGCAAGCCCGCTCCCACAGGGTTATCGGTTAGCCGCAAGATTTGCGGAAAACACATTCACTGTGGGAGCGAGCCTGCTCGCGATGACTTATTGGAAGGCGCCTCTGTTCTGGGCATTGCGCACAGAAATCTGGTCATTCAACGTCCAGAAGTCATACAACACCCCCAGAAAGAACACCCCGCCCGTCACCAGGTACAACAACCCGCTGATCCACTTCCCCTGATACATCCGGTGTACGCCGAAAACCCCGAGAAACGTCAGCAGAATCCACGCAACGTTGTATTCGATGGGCCCAGCGGTAAAACGCAGGTCCGCTTCACGATCCATGGCCGGAATCAGAAACAGGTCGATCAACCAGCCGATACCCAGCAAACCCAAGGTAAAAAACCAGATCGTCCCGGTCACCGGCTTGCCGTAATAGAAGCGGTGAGCCCCGGTAAAACCGAAAATCCACAACAGGTAACCGATCACTTTGCTGTGCGTGTTTTGCTGTGAAACGGATTGTCGATAGGTGTTCATGAATGACCTCGATTCACACGATAGAGAAATATTCTTGAATTCTTTGTGACTTTTTTACAGGCGGCCGACATACGGCAAATGCTACCTTCATTCCTGTCAAAGTCTTGTAATACCTGACTTTTTGTCCAACAACCGCGTCAGTTTTCCGCTTATTTAGTTCCGTGGCACGAAGCTTGAATCGACCAATGGCCTCGGAAGGGCGAAAAAAGCTGTTATAAAGTTGCGCGTCACCCATATGAGCCTTGCCTAATGCGTCCATTTTTCAAGACATGGCTAACCATTTGCCTATTATTGCCCCTGGCCGCCCACGCCACCAATCGTGAGCAACGCCTTCCCAACGTTAATGGTTACACCCCGAAATCTCATGTTTCTGCTCCTTCGAGCAAAAACAAACAGACTGTAAAACGCTCTCCTCAACTGAGCAGCGCCAACCGCAAGCTCATCCCGCCGATGGCGACCAAAGAAAGCAGCAACGTGTTGAGCCGCGCGGTAAACGTGCTCGGCACGCCTTATCGTTGGGGTGGCAGCAGCCCAAGTAAAGGGTTTGATTGCAGCGGTCTGGTGAAATACGCGTTCAACGACGCTACGTTTGACCTGCCACGTACCTCCAACGCCATGGCCAGCGGTCATGGCGAGAAGGTCGATCGCAACGATCTGAAGCCAGGTGACCTGATTTTCTTCAAACTCAAGAGCCGCCGGGTCAATCATGTTGCCATTTACCTGGGCAACGACCGCTTCATCCACGCGCCGCGCCGTGGCAAGTCGGTGAGTATCGACACTCTGAAGAAACCGTACTGGGAAAGCCACTACGTGGTTGCCAAGCGGGTTCTGCCAAAAGAACAGAACGCATTGCGGGTTGTTCAGCGCTGAAATCCGGGGTCTAACTCGGGATTTGCTTTGTTCATGAGGGCCTCTTCGCGGGCGAGCCTCGCTCCTACGGATTGATGTCGGTCGCACCAATTGGATGCGACCAACAATCTGTAGGAGCGAGGCTTGCCCGCGAAGGCATTTCTGGATCCCTTAAAAATTATCCGGCGACCGCGCCTTCTCCCGCGCATGCTCGCGGCTGATCACGCCTTTGGTCACCAGCTCCTTCAGGCACATATCCAGTGTCTGCATCCCCAGCGACCCTCCGGTCTGAATCGACGAGTACATCTGCGCCACCTTGTCTTCGCGGATCAGGTTACGGATCGCCGCAGTGCCAAGCATGATTTCGTGGGCGGCAACTCGACCGCCGCCGACTTTCTTGATCAATGTCTGCGACACCACCGCCAGCAATGACTCGGAGAGCATTGAACGCACCATCGATTTCTCGTCGCCCGGAAACACGTCCACCACGCGGTCGATGGTTTTCGCCGCCGAGGTGGTATGCAGCGTACCGAACACCAGGTGACCGGTCTCGGCGGCGGTCAATGCCAGCCTAATAGTCTCCAGATCACGCATCTCCCCCACCAGAATCACATCCGGGTCTTCGCGCAGGGCCGAGCGCAGCGCCGTGGCGAAGCTGCGGGTATCGCGATGGACTTCGCGCTGATTGATCAGGCATTTGCGCGATTCATGGACAAACTCGATGGGGTCTTCAATGGTGAGGATATGATGATGGCGATGGTTGTTCAGATAATCGATCATCGCCGCCAGCGTGGTGGACTTGCCCGAACCGGTCGGGCCGGTCACCAGCACCAGGCCCCGGGGCGCTTCGGTAATCTTGCGAAACACTTCCCCCATGCCCAAGTCGTCCATGCTCAGAACCTTGGACGGAATGGTCCGGAATACCGCGCCCGCGCCACGATTCTGGTTGAAGGCATTGACCCGAAAACGCGCCACGCCGGGCACTTCGAAGGAAAAGTCGGTTTCAAGATGCTTCTCGAAGTCCACCCGCTGGAGGTCGTTCATGATGTCGTAGATCAGGTCATGCACTTCCTTGTGGTCCAGGGCCGGCAGGTTGATGCGTCGCACATCGCCGTCGACACGGATCATCGGTGGCAGGCCGGCGGACAGGTGCAGGTCAGACGCGCCTTGTTTGGCGCTGAAAGCCAGCAACTCAGTGATATCCATAGCGCTCCTCAATTCCAGTAGAATGCCGCGAACCTTCAGACCGCTGGCGCCTCTTGATGTCCACGATAGCAGACAACACTCTTCAGGTTAGTTCGCGCATCCAGGCCGCGGCCAAAGCCGCCCATCGCGACGAGCACAGCATTCAGCTACTGGCCGTGAGCAAGACCAAGCCCGCCGAAGCCTTGCGTGAAGCCTATGCCGCCGGGATCCGCGACTTTGGTGAAAACTACCTGCAGGAAGCCTTGAGCAAACAGCTCGAATTGGGCGACCTGCCCTTGATCTGGCACTTCATCGGCCCCATTCAATCGAACAAGACTCGCGCTATCGCCGAGCATTTCGACTGGGTGCATTCTGTGGATCGCTTGAAAATCGCACAACGCCTGTCCGAACAACGCCCTGCCGATTTACCTCCTTTGAACATCTGCATCCAGGTCAACGTCAGTGGTGAAGCCAGCAAGTCCGGCTGCACTCCGGCCGATTTGCCCGCCCTGGCCGATGCCATCAGCGCTCTGCCGCGTCTGAAATTGCGCGGGCTGATGGCGATTCCCGAGCCGACTGAAGATCGCGCCGCCCAGGATGCAGCCTTTGCTGCCGTGCAGAGCCTGCAAGCCAGCCTGAATCTGCCACTCGACACACTTTCCATGGGCATGAGCCACGACCTCGAGTCGGCCATCGCCCAGGGCGCCACTTGGGTCCGTATCGGTACGGCCCTGTTTGGCGCCCGCGACTACACCCGGCCTTGAATAATGGCTGACACCTCTCTTTATAAGGACCTGACATGAGCAAGACTCGTATTGCCTTTATCGGAGCCGGCAACATGGCCGCCAGCCTGATCGGCGGCCTGCGCGCCAAAGGTCTGGACGCCGCGCAAATCCGCGCCAGCGATCCGGGTGAAGAAACCCGTGCCCGCGTGAGCGCCGAACACGGCATCGAAGTGTTTGCCGACAACGCCGACGCCATTCAGGGCGTGGACGTGATCGTGCTGGCGGTCAAACCGCAGGCGATGAAAGCCGTTTGCGAAACCATTCGCCCAAGCCTCAAGCCGAATCAACTGGTGGTCTCGATTGCGGCAGGCATCACCTGCGCCAGCATGAACAACTGGCTTGGCGCTCAGCCTATCGTGCGCTGCATGCCTAATACCCCGGCGCTGCTGCGTCAGGGTGTAAGCGGTTTGTTCGCTACCGGCGAAGTGAGCGCCGAACAACGCCAGCAAGCTGAAGAGCTGCTGTCGGCGGTGGGCATTGCCCTGTGGCTGAACGAAGAACAGCAACTGGACGCGGTCACCGCCGTTTCCGGGTCGGGCCCTGCGTATTTCTTCCTGCTGATCGAAGCCATGACCGCTGCGGGCGTAAAGCTCGGCCTGCCAGCGGACATCGCCGCACGACTGACCGTGCAAACCGCTTTGGGCGCTGCACACATGGCGGTCGCCAGTGATGTCGACGCGGCTGAACTGCGTCGCCGCGTAACGTCGCCTGCGGGCACCACCGAAGCGGCGATCAAGTCGTTCCAGGCTGGCGGCTTCGAAGCTCTGGTAGAACAAGCACTCGGCGCCGCTGCGCACCGCTCGGCCGAGATGGCTGAGCAACTCGGCCGCTAATCAGCTCTTACAAAGGAATCAATGATGCTCGGACTCAATGACGCTGCCATTTTTGTGATTCAAACCCTGTGCAGCCTGTATCTGCTGATCGTGCTGCTGCGCTTTATCCTGCAACTGGTGCGAGCGAACTTCTACAACCCGCTCTGCCAGTTCGCCGTGAAAGCCACTCAACCGCTGCTCAAGCCATTGCGCCGGGTTATCCCGAGCATGTTCGGGCTGGACATGTCGTCGCTGGTACTGGCGTTGATCGTGCAGATGGCGCTGTATGCGGTCATCCTGCTGCTTCGTGGTTACCAGATCGACGTGCTGTTTCTGGCGCCATGGGCATTGATTGGGATCTTCGCGCTGTTTTTGAAGATCCTGTTCTGGGCGATGATCATCAGCGTGATTCTGTCCTGGGTTGCTCCGGGCAGCCACAACCCAGGCGCAGAGCTGGTCCAACAGATCACTGAACCGGTACTCGCGCCGTTCCGCCGGATCGTGCCGAACCTGGGCGGCCTCGACATCTCGCCGATCTTCGCGTTTATCGCACTGCAGTTGCTGCAGAGCTGGCTGATTCCACGCCTTGCGTACTACGCCCTCATGCCGAAGGAACTGTTCGGCCTGATCTGATGAGCTACTTTCGCTGGGACGGTGATGACCTGATTCTGGAATGTCACCTGCAACCTGCGGCCCGCAGCGATGATTTCTGCGGGCTGCATGGCGATCGCCTGAAAATCCGCCTGACCGCACCGCCCGTTGAAGGCAAGGCCAATGCGTATCTGATGGCGTTTCTGGCCAAGGCGTTCGGGGTGTCCAAGAGCCAGGTGAGTTTGATTAGTGGAGAGCTGAACCGGCAGAAACGGGTGCGGATTTGTTCGCCGAAGAAACTGCCGGATTTGCCAGGATTGTCGCGTTAATCCGAATGACCGCGTCATCGTTCATCGCGGGCAAGCCACGCTCCCACATTGGAATGCGTAACCCTGTGGGAGCGTGGCTTGCCCGCGATGGCCGCACCTCGGTCTGACGGGAACGCAATCAGGCCCGGCCTTTGCTTGCCGCTAGCCACAGCGGTCTTTAGACTTACGCCTCATTTCAATGAGAGCAGGGTCGATGCCAGCTGCCTTCCCCCCCGATTCTGTTGGTCTGGTGACGCCGCAAGTGGCGCACTTCAGTGATCCCCTGGCCTTGGCCTGCGGACGTTCGCTGCCCGCTTATGACCTGATCTACGAAACCTACGGCACGCTGAACGCTGCGGCGAGCAACGCCGTGCTGATCTGCCACGCCTTGTCCGGTCACCATCACGCCGCCGGCTTCCACAGCCCCGATGACCGAAAACCCGGTTGGTGGGACAGCTGCATCGGCCCCGGCAAGCCGATCGACACCCACAAGTTCTTCGTGGTCAGCCTGAACAATCTCGGCGGGTGCAACGGTTCCACCGGCCCCAGCAGCATCAATCCGGAAACCGGCAAGCCGTTCGGCGCCGACTTCCCGGTGTTGACCGTGGAAGACTGGGTCCACAGCCAGGCACGCCTCGCGGACTTGCTCGGCATCCGCCAATGGGCGGCGGTAATCGGTGGCAGCCTCGGCGGCATGCAGGCCTTGCAGTGGACCATCACCTACCCGGACCGCGTGCGGCACTGCCTGGCCATCGCCTCGGCACCGAAACTGTCGGCGCAGAACATCGCGTTCAACGAAGTCGCACGTCAGGCGATCCTCACCGACCCGGAGTTCCACGGCGGCTCGTTCCAGGAAGCGGGCGTGATCCCCAAGCGCGGGCTGATGCTGGCGCGGATGGTCGGGCACATCACGTACCTGTCCGACGACTCCATGGGCGAAAAATTCGGTCGAGGCCTCAAGAGCGAAAAACTCAACTACGACTTCCACAGCGTCGAATTCCAGGTCGAAAGCTACCTGCGCTATCAGGGCGAGGAGTTTTCCGGGCGTTTCGACGCCAACACCTACCTGCTGATGACCAAGGCGCTGGACTACTTCGACCCGGCGGCGAACTTCGACGATGACCTGGCGAAAACCTTCGCAGGCGCCACCGCCAGGTTCTGTGTGATGTCCTTCACCACCGACTGGCGCTTCTCCCCTGCCCGCTCGCGGGAACTGGTGGACGCGCTGATGGCGGCCAGAAAAGACGTCTGCTACCTGGAGATCGATGCTCCGCAAGGCCACGACGCCTTCCTGATTCCGATCCCGCGTTATTTGCAGGCCTTCAGCAATTACATGAACCGTATAGCGCTTTGAGGAAGACATGAGAGCCGATCTGGAAATCATCCAGGAATGGATCCCCGCCGGCAGCCGCGTGCTCGACCTCGGTTGCGGTGACGGCGAGTTGCTGACCTGGCTGCGTGACCACAAACAGGTTACCGGCTATGGCCTGGAAAACGACCCGGACAACATTGCCGAGTGCGTGGCCAAGGGCATCAACGTCATCGAGCAGGACCTGGACAAGGGTCTGGGCAACTTCGCCAGCAACAGCTTCGACATCGTGGTCATGACCCAGGCCTTGCAGGCAGTGCACTACCCGGACAGGATCCTCGACGAAATGCTGCGGGTCGGTCGCCAGTGCATCATTACCTTCCCCAACTTCGGCCACTGGCGCTGCCGCTGGTATCTGGCGAGTAAGGGGCGGATGCCGGTTTCGGAGTTTCTGCCGTATACCTGGTACAACACGCCGAACATCCACTTCTGTACTTTCGAAGACTTTGAAGCGCTGTGTCGCGAACGTGAAGCCAAGGTCATTGATCGGCTTGCCGTGGATCAACAGCATCGGCATGGGTGGGCCAGTAAGCTATGGCCTAATCTGTTAGGTGAGATCGGCATCTACCGCGTCAGCAGCCCCGGTCTGCCGGACCACAAGGTCGCGGTCTGAATCACGACACTTCGAGGAGAACGATCATGGGTCGTCTAGCACTGTTTTTACTTACTGCCTGCCTGAGCATTACCACCATGGCCGCCGATGTCATCAAGGGCGAGCGCAAGGAAACCTTTGGCGACGTGACGGTGCACTACAACACCTTCAATTCCACTTTCCTGACACCGGATATCGCCAAAGCGGCCGAGCTGAATCGCAGCAAGAATCAGGGTGTGATCAACGTCTCGGTAATGAAGGAAGGTAAACCACAGACGGCTCAGGTCAGCGGCACGGTCAAAGACCTGACCAGCCAAAGCATCCCGCTGAAGTTCAAACAGATCACTGAAACAGGCGCGGTCTACTACATCGCCCAGTTCCCGGTGGATCAGCAGGAAATCCGCACCTTCAAGATCGATGTTAAAACCGGCGACAAAACCAACACCATCAATTTCCAGCAAGAGCTTTTCCCCGGCCAATGATGAATTTCACCCAACTCGTACTGGCCAGCCATAACGCCGGCAAACTCAAGGAACTCCAGGCCATGCTCGGCGAATCGGTGCACTTGCGCTCGATCGGCGAGTTCAGCAGTGTCGAGCCTGAAGAAACCGGCCTGTCGTTCGTCGAGAACGCCATTCTCAAGGCACGCAATGCCTCGCGCATTTCCGGTCTGCCGGCCTTGGCCGACGATTCGGGGCTGGCGGTGGATTTCCTCGGCGGTGCGCCGGGTATCTATTCGGCTCGTTACGCTGACGGTAAAGGCGATGCGGCGAATAACGCCAAACTGCTCGACGCGTTGAAAGACGTGCCCGAAGCCGAGCGCGGCGCGCAGTTCGTCTGTGTGCTGGCGCTGGTGCGACATGCCGACGATCCGTTGCCGATCCTCTGCGAAGGCCTGTGGCATGGGCGCATCCTGACCCAAGCCAGTGGCGACCACGGTTTTGGCTACGATCCGCTGTTCTGGGTGCCGGAGCGCAATTGTTCCAGCGCCGAGTTGAGCCCGGGCGACAAGAACCAGATCAGCCACCGCGCCCGTGCAATGGATCTGCTGCGCCAGCGTCTGGGCCTGAAATGACCCATGACTCGTCCGCGTCGCCGCTGATCTTCGGCGGCGCCGCACAATCGCCTCGAGCGGCCCTGCCCGTGCTGCCGCCCCTGGCGTTGTACATCCACATCCCGTGGTGTGTACGCAAATGCCCTTATTGCGACTTCAACTCCCACACCGCCAGCCCCGTGCTGCCGGAAGAAGAATATGTCGACGCGTTGCTGGCCGACCTCGATCAGGACCTGCATGCGGCCTATGGCCGTGAGCTGAGTTCGATCTTCTTCGGTGGCGGTACGCCGAGCCTGTTCAGTGCCGAGGCTTTGGGCCGCTTGCTCAAAGGTGTCGAACAGCGCATCCCGTTTGCCAGCGATATCGAAATCACCCTGGAAGCCAACCCCGGAACGTTCGAACAGGAAAAATTCCGCGCCTATCGGGCGTTGGGCATCAATCGCCTGTCGATCGGCATCCAGAGTTTTCAGGAAGAGAAGCTCAAGGCCCTGGGACGGATTCACAACGGCGACGAAGCAGTGCGTGCCGCCGGCATGGCCCGTCAGGCCGGCTTCGATAACTTCAACCTGGACCTGATGCACGGTTTGCCCGATCAGTCTCTGGACGACGCCCTGAACGACCTGCGCCAGGCCATTGCCCTGCAGCCGACCCACCTGTCCTGGTATCAACTGACGCTGGAACCGAACACGGTGTTCTGGAACCAGCCGCCGACGCTGCCGGAAGACGACACCCTGTGGGATATTCAGGAGGCCGGTCAGGCGCTGCTGGCCGAACACGGTTACACGCAATACGAGGTCTCGGCTTATGCCCAGCCCGGTCGTGCGGCGCGGCATAACCTCAATTACTGGAGTTTCGGCGACTTCATCGGCATCGGTGCCGGCGCCCACGGCAAGCTCAGCCATCCGGACGGGCGCATCGTGCGCACCTGGAAGACCCGCCTGCCAAAGGACTACCTCAACCCGGCCAAACGCTTTCTGGCCGGCGATAAAGCCCTGACCAACGAAGAGCTGCCGTTCGAGTTCCTGATGAACGCCTTGCGCCTGACCGAGGGCGTCGAAGCGCGGTTGTATCCGGAGCGCACCGGGCTGCCTCTGGAAAGCCTCGCCGAAGGCCGTCGCGAGGCCGAACAAAGTGGCTTGTTGCAGGTCGAACCGTCACGTCTGGCGGCCACGTTGCGCGGACAACTCTTTCTCAATGACTTGCTGCAGAATTTTCTGACATAAGGAAATCGAATGGATCTGGTACTCGACCTGCTCGCCACCGTGTCCCGCTGGAGCCGTAGCAACCTGTCGGAAATCTCTCTGGCGCTGGTGGGCTGCTTGCTGGTGCTGTTTGGCGCCGACATCAAAGGCTGGGTCGACCAACGCCTGGGCAGCATCGCCGGCGCCTTGCGCGTCCCGCTGATGGCCCTGCTGTGCATGGTCGGCAGCGGCGTGGCGCTGATCTACGCAACGCCATGGATCATCAAAGGCCTGAGCCAGTTCAACAACTACAGCCTGGCACCGGTGCTGTTGGTGGTGCTGGTGTTGATCGGGGTTGTGGCGGATCGGCGCTGAGCCAGCTTATTGAGTCTTTGAAGCCTGGGCTTCGCCGCGGATTTTGGTATTGATCCCGATAAAGTCGTGGCAGCCCAACGCTTCGGCTTTATCCAGATACACAACATTCTGACTGTCGAGCTTACCGCTCTCATTTACTCGACTCATTGCCAGAATGTAATTGGCCTCGGCCCGATACTGATCTTCAGTCAGCATCAACGCGACCGCACGCGCCTGCAAAGCTCCAATCACTCGATCTTTTGGCATGTCTGCCCCCAAGTCCTGGAAACAAAGAGCGCGCTTGGCCGGCATTGGATAAAAGTCAGCAAAAATATCTGCCTGCTGAAGCAGTTCCTCGAGCGTCTGCAGATATTTCAAGTGACCGGCATCACGCCGGTCAAACTTCATGTAAACCTGATCGCATCGATGGAAGTAGGCAACTGCTGCCGCCAACAAGCCTTGATCCATGGCTTTTTCATAGAGATCACAGGTTTCTCTGCGCTGTTGTTCCGTAGGGCCCGGCTTGCTCAAGGTGTTGGCCAGCAAATAACTCGCGATAGGGTGCCCGCCGTCAGATGCCATCTTCAAATTGTATTTGAAAGCGGCCAGATCATTTTCCATGCTGCCTATCTGGTCGGGCTTGTTCTTGAAATCAAGCTCCCCGCTTGCCTCCAGCCTGACCAACTCATCCGCGTTACGCTTGATCTGGTCGGCCGCGTCCAGGGCACGCTCAAAGTAGTCGTCGATAGTCAGCGTCGACGCGCAAGCCAGTGAAGGCAGGGCGCTGAATACAAGAATGCAGGCGAGGATGAACTTCAAAACCTTGTCTTCCTTTACAAGTGGGGACGTAGAGCTTTCGGCGGCCAAGCATCATTCTTGAATCCGGCACAAAACAAATGTGGGAGCGAGCTTGCTCGCGATGGCGGCCTGACAGTCAACAAAGATGTTGAATGTAATGGCCTCATCGCGAGCAAGCTCGCTCCCACAGTTTTTGCAGTGCTGTGTTCAGGACTGTTTTTCGAACTTCAAATCCCACACGCCGTGCCCAAGACGTTCGCCGCGGCGTTCGAACTTGGTGATCGGGCGTTCAGTCGGGCGCGGGACGCATTTGCCGTCTTCGGCGAGGTTGCGATAGCCCGGGGCGACGTTCATCACTTCCAGCATGTACTCGGCGTACGGTTCCCAGTCGGTGGCCATGTGCAACACACCGCCGACCTTCAACTTGCTGCGCACCAGTTCGGCGAACGATGCCTGAACAATACGACGCTTGTGGTGACGGCTCTTGTGCCACGGGTCCGGGAAAAACAGCATCAGGCGATCGAGGCTGTTGTCGGCGATGCAGCGGTTGAGCACTTCGATCGCATCGCAATCGTAGACGCGCAGGTTGGTCAGGCCCTGAGTCAGCACGCCATTAAGCAGCGCGCCGACACCCGGACGATGAACCTCAACGCCAATGAAATCCTGCTCCGGCGAGGCCGCGGCCATTTCCAGCAGCGAATGGCCCATGCCGAAGCCGATTTCCAGCGAGCGCGGTGCCGAGCGACCGAACACCTGGTCGAAATCCACCGGCGAATCGGCCAGCGGCAGCACGAACAGTGGCGTACCTTGGTCCAGACCGCGCTGCTGGCCTTCGGTCATGCGCCCGGCGCGCATCACGAAACTCTTGATGCGGCGGTGTTGGCGCTCTTCGCCTTCTTCCGTCTCGATAGGCGTGTCGTTCGATTCAGTCATCAATGGCTCTTACTTGATCAGACCATCCAGCGGCGAGGAGGCGCTGGCATAAAGTTTTTTCGGCATGCGGCCGGCGAGGTAGGCCAGACGGCCCGCCACGATGGCGTGTTTCATGGCTTCTGCCATCATGATCGGCTGCTGGGCGTGAGCGATGGCCGAGTTCATCAGCACCGCGTCACAGCCCAGTTCCATGGCGATGGTGGCGTCGGAAGCGGTACCGACACCGGCATCCACCAGCACGGGGATCCTGGCTTCTTCAAGGATGATCTGCAGGTTGTACGGGTTGCAGATCCCCAGGCCCGAACCAATCAAACCGGCCAACGGCATGACCGCGATGCAGCCGATTTCCGCCAGTTGCCGGGCGATGATCGGGTCATCGCTGGTGTAAACCATCACATCAAAACCTTCCTTGACCAGCGTTTCAGCGGCCTTCAGGGTTTCGATCACGTTGGGGAACAGGGTTTTCTGATCGGCCAGCACTTCCAGCTTCACCAGATTGTGGCCATCGAGCAGCTCACGGGCCAGACGGCAGGTGCGCACAGCCTCGATAGCGTCGTAGCAACCGGCGGTGTTCGGCAGGAAGGTGTAGCGATCCGGCGACAGGACATCGAGCAAGTTCGGCTCGCCCTCGATCTGGCCGAGGTTGGTGCGGCGCACAGCGAAAGTGACGATCTCGGCACCCGAGGCTTCGATGGCCAGCCGGGTTTCTTCCATGTCACGGTACTTGCCGGTGCCTACCAGCAAGCGCGACTGGTAAGTACGACCGGCCAGGACGAAAGGCTTGTCGCTACGAACGATGCTCATGGGAAATCCTCTGTAGGGGTGAGGTTCTTGCAGAATATTCTGTGGCCGCTCAGGCCTGGCAGCTAGCCGCCGCCGATGGCGTGTACCACCTCGACGGAATCGCCGTCGTTCAACGTGGTTTCTGCGTGCTGGCTGCGCGGGACGATATCCAGATTGAGCTCGACCGCCACCCGGCGCCCGGTCAGTTCCAGACGGGTCAGCAGGGCCGCAACGGTTTCACCGTCGGGCAGTTCAAGGGATTCGCCGTTCAATTGAATGCGCATACCGAATGCCGCCATCATTTTTTGGGGCTGGCATTCTAGCCCGATCAGTCAGGCCGACCCAAGCCATTCGTCTTGAAACCCGATCCCGTAGGAGCGAGGCTTGCCCGCGAAGGCATGGTGTCAGTCAACGAAGAAGGTGACTGATACGACGCCTTCGCGGGCAAGCCTCGTTCCTACAGCCGCCAGGCGGCAAGCCCCAGGCAAACCCAGCCGATCAGGAATGCCAGGCCACCGAAGGGTGTAACGATCCCGAGCTTGCTGATGCCCGTTATCGTCAGCAGGTACAGGCTGCCGGAAAACAACAGAATGCCAATAGCAAATGATGCGCCGGCCCACGTAATCAGTCGACCGGGAATTTGCGTGGCGAGCAGCGCTACGCCCAGCAACGCCAGGGTGTGCACCAGTTGATAGGTGACGCCCGTATGGAAAATCGCCAGGTACTCGGCGCTCAGGCGGCTTTTCAGGCCATGGGCGGCGAATGCGCCCAAGGCAACACCGGTGAAGCCGAAAAAAGCAGCCAGCATCAGGAAGCCACGCAACATGAGAACTCCAGTCAGACTCGATCAACAGGGTCTGTATAATGGCCGGCTCAACGGGTTCGGCCAAGCCATCTCTATGCTGCAGTTAATTTTCCGTCGTTTCACGAAGGCCCTGCTCTGGTTCGCGGGCGGCAGCGTATTGCTGGTGTTGCTGTTTCGGGTGGTGCCGCCACCGGGAACGGCGCTGATGGTGGAGCGCAAGATCGAATCCTGGTTCGATGGCGAGCCCATCGATCTGCAACGCACCTGGAAACCCTGGGATGAAATCTCCGACGACCTGAAAGTCGCGGTGATTGCCGGTGAGGATCAGAAGTTTCCCGAGCATTGGGGCTTTGATATCGGCGCGATTCAGGCGGCATTTGCGCATAACGAACGCGGCGGCTCGATTCGTGGCGCCAGCACCCTGAGCCAGCAAGTGTCGAAGAACCTGTTTCTGTGGTCTGGCCGCAGCTGGTTGCGCAAAGGCCTGGAAGCCTGGTTTACCGGGCTGATCGAGGTGTTGTGGCCCAAGCAACGGATTCTTGAGGTGTACCTCAACAGCGTCGAGTGGGATGAAGGCGTGTTTGGCGCCGAAGCGGCGGCTCGGCATCACTTTGGTGTGGGCGCTCGTTCGCTGTCCCGGCAGCAGGCGAGTCTGCTGGCCGCGGTACTGCCGAACCCGCGGGTGTGGAGCGCCAGCCATCCAACCAGTTATGTCGCACGGCGGGCGGGCTGGATTCGGCAGCAGATGAGTCAGTTGGGTGGGGATAGTTATCTGCTCAGCCTCAACGATTCGCGCCGGGCGCCATGGGCCCAATGACTCGACGCCCTCTTGTAGGAGCGAGGCTTGCCCGCGAAGGCGGTGTGTCAGTCGACATCATTTCTGAATGACACACCGCCTTCGCGGGCAAGCCTCGCTCCTACAAGAGGTCGGTATAAGCGGGCACAAACAAAAACGCCCCGATCAATGATCGGGGCGTTTTTTATTGCCTTCGTGCGGGTTACGCCGCGATCGACAACTTGAGCTTGTTCATCGCGCTCTTCTCGAGCTGACGAATACGCTCGGCCGACACGTTGTACTTCTGCGCCAGGTCGTGCAGCGTGGCTTTTTCTTCTGCCAGCCAACGCTGGTAGAGGATGTCGCGGCTGCGGTCGTCCAGCACTTCAAGCGCTTCGTGCAGGTTGTGGTTGGAGTTGTCGCTCCAATCGGCATCTTCCAGTTGACGGGCCGGGTCGTACCGGTGGTCTTCCAGATAGTTGGCCGGCGACTGGAATGCACTGTCGTCGTCCGCTTCCGCGGCCGGGTCGAAAGCCATGTCATGGCCGGTCAGGCGACTTTCCATCTCGCGCACTTCCCGCGGCTCTACGCCCAGGCTTTCCGCCACGCGATGGACTTCCTCGTTGTTCAGCCAGGCCAGACGTTTCTTCTGGCTGCGCAGGTTGAAGAACAGCTTGCGCTGAGCCTTGGTGGTCGCGACTTTCACGATCCGCCAGTTGCGCAGGATGAACTCGTGGATTTCCGCCTTGATCCAGTGCACTGCAAAGGACACCAGACGTACACCCATTTCCGGGTTGAAACGCTTGACCGCTTTCATCAGGCCGACGTTGCCTTCCTGGATCAGGTCAGCCTGGGCCAGGCCGTAGCCGGAATAGCTACGGGCAATGTGTACGACAAAACGCAGGTGGGCGAGCACCATCTGCCGAGCCGCCCCCAAATCCTGCTCATAATAGAGACTCTCGGCCAGTTCACGCTCCTGCTCCGGCGTCAGCAATGGAATGCTGTTCACCGTGTGCACATAGGCCTCCAGGTTCGCACCCGGGACCAGAGCATATGCAGGTTGCAAAGAATTGGTCATACGAAAAAACCTCCGACTTACATAACTCGTGCAGTTCAGCACTGCGAAAATTGACCGGAAACCAAAAGACAAGTTCCCATAAACGCTGAAAGGTCAATACGAGCAAAATGATATTACTTTGGCGCAAGCTCCCGCAGGTGGCGTGCGACTGCAATCCATGCACCGATATACCCCAACAGCACCGCGCCAAGCAAGAGCGATAGACCGTCGGCAACTGGCACTCCGGCCAGCGCAAAATCACTGCCGTACAAACCGGCCAGCCCAACTACCGCGTCGTTCAACCAGTTCAGGCCGAACGCCAATACGCCCCAGGAAAGAATCCCCGCACCGAAGCCATAAAGCGCGCCCATATACAGAAAAGGCCTGCGCACATAGCTGTCAGTGCCGCCGACGAGTTTAATCACTTCTATCTCTGTGCGGCGGTTTTCAATATGAAGACGAATGGTATTGCCTATCACCAAAAGTAATGCAGAAACCAAAAGCACGGTCAGACCGAAGACAAATCGGTCGCCCAGCTTGAGGATGGCTGCCAGACGCTCGACCCAGACTAGATCAAGTTGCGCCTGTTGTACCTTCGGCAATTCGGAAAGTTTTTGTCTCAATGCTTCAAGCGCGGGCTTGTCGACCTCTTTCGGGGTCACCAGGACCACGCCCGGCAGCGGGTTTTCCGGGAGTTCCTTGAGCGCTTCGCCCAGGCCGGACTGCTGCTGAAATTCTTCCAGCGCCTGATCGCGACCCACGTATTCGGCGTCGGCCACGCCCGGCATGCCTTTGATCTGCTCACGCAACGACTCGCCCTGTGCAGGGCTGGCATCGAGTTGCAGGTACAGGGAAATCTGCGCCGCACGCTGCCAGGAACCGCCGAGACGCTCGACGTTACTTAGTAAAAGTGACAGACCCATCGGCAAGCTCAGGGCAACCGCCATCACCATGCAGGTGAAAAAGCTGCCGATCGGGTGCTTACCCAAGCGACGCAAGCTGTCCAGCAAACTCGCGCGATGGCTTTCGGCCCAGGCGCGGCACAGCGTGGCGAAATCCGGGCCATCGTCATCGTCGCGCTTTTTCTTCTGCGGCTGCGGTTGCGGATCAGCAGCCTTCGGGGCCACGCGCTCGGAAACCTTGGGGCTACGTGTCGCACTCATACACCAGCCTCCCCGTCGCCGATCAATCGGCCACGCTGCAGGGTCAGCATGCGATGACGCATGCGGGCAATCAGAGCCAGGTCGTGACTGGCGATCAGCACGCTGGTGCCCAGACGGTTGATGTCTTCGAACACGCCCATGATTTCTGCCGCCAGCCGCGGGTCGAGGTTACCGGTGGGTTCGTCCGCCAGCAGCAAGGCCGGACGGTGAACAATGGCGCGGGCAATGCCGACGCGTTGTTGCTGACCGGTGGACAGGTCGCCGGGATAGAGATCGGTTTTGTCCGAGAGCGCCACGCGCTCCAGAGCCGAGTCCACGCGCTTGGCGACTTCGGCTTTGGACAGGCCCAGGATCTGCAATGGCAACGCGACGTTGTTGAACACCGTGCGATCGAACAGCAACTGGTGGTTCTGAAACACCACGCCGATCTGCCGGCGCAGGAACGGAATCTGCGCATTGCTGATTGTGCCCAGGTCTTGCCCTGCCAGCAGCAATTTGCCGGTGGTCGGACGCTCCATCGCCAGCAACAGCCGCAACAAGGTGCTTTTACCGGCGCCGGAATGGCCGGTGACAAACAAGAATTCGCCCCGACGGACTCGAAAGCTCAGCTCATGCAAGCCGACGTGACCATTCGGGTAGCGCTTACCGACCTGTTCGAAACGAATCATGAACGCTCCCGCTCGGCAAACAATGCCTGGACAAAGGGTTCTGCTTCAAAAGTACGCAAATCATCAATGCCTTCACCGACGCCGATATAGCGAATCGGCAGGCCAAACTGCTTGGCCAGGGCGAAAATCACTCCGCCCTTGGCGGTGCCGTCGAGTTTAGTCAGCGCCAGGCCGGTCAGTTCGACGGTCTGGTTGAATTGTTTGGCCTGGTTGATGGCGTTCTGGCCGGTACCAGCGTCGAGCACCAACAGCACCTCGTGCGGCGCATCGGCGTCGAGCTTGCCGATCACCCGGCGAACCTTTTTCAGCTCTTCCATCAGGTTGTCTTTAGTGTGCAAACGACCGGCGGTGTCGGCGATCAGCACGTCAATGCCACGGGCCTTGGCGGCCTGTACGGCATCGAAGATGACCGAAGCCGAGTCGGCACCGGTGTGCTGGGCGATGACCGGAATCTTGTTGCGCTCACCCCAGACCTGCAATTGCTCGACCGCTGCGGCGCGGAAGGTGTCGCCAGCGGCGAGCATGACTTTCTTGCCTTCCAGTTGCAGCTTCTTCGCCAGTTTGCCGATGGTGGTGGTCTTGCCGGCGCCGTTGACGCCTACCACCAGAATCACGAACGGTTTGTTCTGCGAGGTGATTTTCAGCGGCTGCTCGACGGGCTTAAGCATGGCGGCCAGTTCGGCTTGCAGGGATTTGTACAGCGCATCGGCATCGGCCAGTTCTTTGCGGGCAACTTTCTGAGTCAGGCGCTGAATGATCACCGAGGTCGCTTCGACGCCGACATCGGCGGTCAGCAGACGGGTTTCGATGTCTTCGAGCAACTCGTCATCGATGATTTTCTTGCCGAGAAACAGGCTGGCCATGCCCTCGCCAATGCTGGCACTGGTCTTGGACAGGCCTTGCTTGAGACGGGCGAAGAAACCGGCTTTGGATTCTTCGGTACGCACAGGCTCGACCGGAGTTTCGACGGGAGCAACGGGCGTGGCGACAACAGGAACGATAACCGGTGCAGGTGCAGGTGCAGGTGCAGGTGCAGGTGCAGGCTCTGGCGCTTGAACAATCGGAGCAACCGGAGCAGGAGCAATAAATGTCGGCACTACAGGTTCTGGAGCAACCGGCGCAGGCTCGGCCACGAACACAGGTTCAACGACCGGCTCAACCACTGGCGCCTGAACCGGCTCAGGAACAAATGCAGTCGGGACCGGAATCGGCGGCGTGAAGTGCGCTGCTTGCTCATCTTCGACCAATGCCACCGGCTCTTCCGCCACCGGCAACGTCAGCCATGGCTGGGCGGCTGGTGTCAGCGGCAGCGGGGCCACGGCTACGGGTTCAGGTTCAGGTTCAGGTTCAGGTTCAGGAGCAGGAGCAGGCTCGGCCACGGATTGCAGCACCGGCTCGGCGATCGGCAGGGCAATCGGCGCGGGCACTTCTTCCAGGACCGGCGCCGCCGTTGGCTCAGGAAGTGGTTGTGGCTGTTCGACAACGGGTTCCTGCGGCTTTTTGCGCAGCCATCCGAACAGGCTTTTCTTCTCGCCAGCCGCAGCTGGGGTCTTCTTGTCGTCGTTGGAACCAAACATGGAGGACGGCTATCTCACGGTAGCGACGCGCCAAAGGGCGCCTCGGCAATAAATAATTCGATGCGGAACAGACTGCGATTCATCCAGCTTGTTCATGCGCAACATTTTGTCGAGGTACCAACGGCACCTCAAAGGTTGATTAATACGAAGGACTGGAACGCCATCGTCGGCGAAAACGCAGAGTTTAGCCGACAAATTCAAAGCCCAAGCCGCAAACCCAAACAACCTATTGACCGATCAAAGGCCTGATAGGCGTGGCCGCCAGTAAAACGGATCAGTATCCTAGCACCCTCTCGCCCGCCGACGCTAAGACCAAGCGGGCAGCCCAACAGGTTTAAAAACGAATGAATGCTCTAGCCCGCCGCGCTGCAGGCCTGCTGTTCAGCACAGTTTGTCTGCCACTTTCAGCCTTGGCTGCCGATCCACAACCCACCCACGAATTCACCCTCGACAATGGCCTGAAGGTCGTTGTGCGCGAAGACCATCGTGCGCCGGTCGTCGTTTCCCAGGTCTGGTACAAGGTCGGCTCAAGCTATGAGACACCGGGCCAGACCGGGCTGTCCCATGCGCTGGAACACATGATGTTCAAGGGCAGCGAGAAGGTCGGCCCCGGCGAAGCGTCGCTGATCCTGCGCGACCTCGGCGCCGAAGAAAACGCCTTCACCAGCGACGACTTCACCGCGTATTACCAAGTGCTGGCCCGTGACCGTCTGGGCGTGGCCTTCGAGCTGGAAGCCGACCGCATGGCCAACCTGCGCTTGCCGGCCGAAGATTTCACCCGCGAGATCGAGGTGATCAAGGAAGAACGTCGCCTGCGCACCGATGACAAGCCGATGTCCAAGGCCTACGAACGCTTCATGGCCATGGCCTACCCCGCCAGCGGTTATCACACGCCGACCATCGGCTGGATGGCGGACCTCGACCGCATGAAGATCGAAGAACTGCGCCACTGGTATCAATCCTGGTATGTGCCGAATAACGCTACGCTGGTAGTGGTCGGTGACGTGACACCGGATGAAGTCAAAACCCTGGCCCAGCGTTACTTCGGCCCGATCGCCAAGCGCGACGTGCCATCAGCGAAAATCCCGCTGGAACTGGCCGAGCCCGGCGAGCGGAAGATCACCCTGCATGTGCAGACCCAATTGCCGAGCCTGATGCTGGCCTTCAACGTGCCGAGCATCGCCACCGCCGAAGACAAGCGTTTGGTGAACGCTCTGCGCCTGATCTCTGCGCTGCTCGACGGCGGCTACAGCGGTCGTATCCCGACGCAACTGGAACGCGGCGAAGAGTTGGTGTCCGGCGGTTCGTCTAGCTACGACGCCTATACCCGTGGCGACAGCCTGTTCACTTTGTCGGCCACGCCGAACACCCAGAAGAAGAAAACCATGGCCCAGGCGGAAGCTGGCCTTTGGAAACTGCTTGAACAGCTGAAAACCACGGCGCCGTCCACTGAAGAACTGGAGCGCGTGCGGGCTCAGGTCATTGCCGGCCTGGTCTACGAGCGTGATTCGATCACCAGCCAGGCCACCGCCATCGGCCAACTGGAAACCGTCGGCTTGTCCTGGAAACTGATGGACACCGAACTCGCCGATCTGGAAAGCGTGACCCCGCAAGACATCCAGAAAGCCGCCAAGCTGTATTTCACCCGCGCACGTCTCAGCGTCGCCCATGTACTGCCAGAGGAGACGACTCATGAGTGAGCGTAAAAAACCGCGCCTGGCCCTGATCGGCCTGTTCGTCATTGCACTGATTGGGTCTGCCGCCTTCTATTTCTCCAAGTCTGACGAAACCAGCGCCAGCGAAGCCCTCGACAAAGCCAAGTCCAGCCAGAAGCTGCAATCGTTGGCAGAACTCGACGGCAAGGCCCCAAGCCATCGCTCGCTGAACGTGCAAACCTGGAACACCGCCGATGGCGCCAAAGTGCTGTTCGTCGAAGCCCGTGAGCTGCCGATGTTCGACATGCGCCTGATCTTCGCCGCCGGCAGCAGCCAGGACGGCGATGCAGCCGGCCTGGCATTGTTGACCAACGCCATGCTCAATGAAGGTGTGGCCGGCAAAGATGTCAGCGCCATCGCCCAAGGCTTCGAAGGCCTGGGGGCCGACTTCGGTAACGGCGCCTATAAAGACATGGCGATTGCATCGCTGCGCAGTCTCAGTGCCGCGGACAAACGCGAGCCTGCATTGAAGCTGTTCGCTGAAGTCGTCGGCAAACCGACCTTCCCCGCCGACTCGTTTGCCCGCATCAAGAACCAGATGCTGGCCGGTTTCGAATACCAGAAACAGAACCCCGGCAAACTCGCCGGCCTGGAGCTGATGAACCGCTTGTATGGCGATCACCCGTACGCGCATTCCAGCGATGGCACGGCGAAAAGCATTCCACCGATCACTCTGGCGCAGTTGCAGGCCTTCCATCAGAAAGCCTACGCCGCCGGCAATGTGGTGATTGCGCTGGTGGGCGATTTGTCCCGCGCCGAGGCCGAGGCCGTTGCCGCACAAGTATCCGCCGATCTGCCCAAAGGGCCGGCCCTGGCGAAAATCGAACAACCGACCGACCCCAAGCCCAGCATCGGCCACATCGAGTTTCCGTCCAAGCAGACCAACCTGATGATCGCGCAACTGGGCATCGACCGTGACGATCCGGATTACGCGGCGTTGTCGCTGGGCAATCAGATCCTGGGTGGCGGAGGCTTCGGCACCCGGTTGATGAGCGAAGTGCGCGAGAAGCGCGGCCTGGCCTATGGCGTGTATTCGGGTTTCAGCCCGATGCAGGTTCGCGGCCCGTTCATGATCAACCTGCAAACCCGCGCGGAGATGAGCGAAGGCACGCTGAAACTGGTGCAGGACGTGCTCGCAGATTACCTTAAAACCGGCCCCACCGAAAAAGAACTCGACGATGCCAAACGCGAACTGGCCGGCAGCTTCCCGCTGTCCACCGCCAGTAACGCCGACATCGTCGGGCAGCTCGGCGCCATGGGTTTTTACAACTTGCCGCTGACCTACCTGGAAGACTTCATGCAGCAGTCCCAGAGCCTGACCGTCGAGCAAGTCAAAGCCGCATTGAACAAACACCTGAGCACGGAAAAACTGGTCATCGTCAGCGCTGGCCCGACCGTGCCACAAAAGCCGTTGCCGGCCCCCACAGACAAACCTGCCGAGCAACCGCTCGGGGTTCCGGAGCATTAATGGCCCGTCCATCGCGTCCTAAAAAACCTGTTCACAACGTGCATAACGGTGTGAATCAACTGCGCATCATCGGCGGTGAATGGGGCAGCCGAAAGCTGAGCTTCCCGGATGCACCGGGCCTGCGACCGACCCCGGACCGGGTGCGTGAAACCCTGTTCAACTGGCTCGCGCCTTATGTCGCCGGGGCCAAGGTACTCGACCCATTTGCCGGTAGCGGCGCATTGTTTCTCGAGGCTTTGTCCCGCGGCGCGGCAATGGGGCAGGCGCTGGATGCCAGCAACATCGCGGTAGCCAGCATCAAGGAACATTTGGGCACCCTGCGCTGCACCACCGGCCAAGTACAGACTGCCGACGCCTTGCGCTATCTCGAAACCCAACCGGCCACGGCGTTTGATCTGGTGTTTCTGGACCCGCCGTTCAATCAGAATCTGTTGCCTGCCGTTTGCACTTTGCTCGAAGAGCGTCAGTGGCTGAGTGACGATGCGTGGGTCTACACTGAAAGCGAAACGGCACCGTCGATATTGGGTTTGCCAGAAAATTGGCGCCTGCATCGGGAGCAAAAATCAGGACGGGTGTACTACGCGTTGTGGCAACGTATGGCAGGGATCGCCGGTTAGTCCGGCCTGAAAAAACGGTGCGAAGCTCAGTCAGCTAACGCTGCGGGTAAGCACCGCTGCATCGAGAGCAATCGTGTCCCATCTGCCAGAACGTTTCACCCCTGCCTTCACGCCCGCCTATGGCTTGGGCAACCCGCACTTACAAACCCTATGGGGACCGCTATGGCGCAAAACCACGCATATCGACCGCGAGCGCGAACGCTTGTGGCTCGAAGACGGCGACTTCCTTGACCTGGACTGGCACGGTCCCCACAGCGCAAATGCACCGTTGGTGCTGGTGTTGCACGGCCTGACCGGCTCATCGAATTCGCCTTATGTGGCCGGCGTACAGAAGGCGCTGGGCGCCCAGGGTTGGGCCAGCGTCGCGCTGAACTGGCGAGGCTGTTCCGGCGAGCCTAATCTGTTGCCGCGCAGCTACCATTCCGGCGCCAGTGAAGACCTGGCGGAAACCATCAAACACCTGCGGACCCAACGGCCCCTCGCACCGCTGTATGCGGTCGGTTATTCCATGGGCGGTAACGTATTGCTCAAGCATCTGGGCGAAACGGGCAGCAACAGCGGTGTACTAGGCGCCGTGGCAGTGTCGGTGCCGTTTCGCCTCGATCACTGCGCTGATCGAATCGGCCAGGGTTTTTCCAAATTCTATCAAGCGCATTTCATGCGAGAGATGGTCGCCTACATCAAGAACAAGCAGCGCAAGTTCCAGCATGACGGACATGAGGATGGCCTGGCGGCATTGGCGGCGTTGGGCTCACTGGAGAATATGCGCACCTTCTGGGATTTCGATGGCCGGGTCACCGCCCCGCTGAATGGTTTCGCCGATGCCGCGGATTACTATCGCCGCGCGTCGAGTCGTTATTTCCTTGGAGAGATTCGCACACCGACCCTGATCATCCAGGCGGCCGATGACCCGTTTGTGTTTCCTCATAGCCTGCCGCAAGCCGACGAATTGTCTGCCTGCACGCAATTCGAGTTGCAGGCCAAGGGTGGGCATGTCGGCTTCGTCGAGGGCTCGTTCCGGCAACCGGGTTACTACCTGGAACGGCGCATTCCCCAATGGCTCGCCACCACAGGGCGCAAGTAAACCATGGGTTCGGATCAGGGCGAGTCGATTCACTTCTGGCAAACGGAGCCGTTGGCCGGGGTCGAGTTATTGTCCGCTCGCTACATCGAACAGCGCTTTGCCCCCCATGTGCACGACGGCTATGTGATCGGCATGATCATGGCCGGCGCCCAGCGCTATCGCTATCGAGGTGCCGAGCATCTGGCAGGCAGCGGCACGCTGGTGCTGATCAACCCGGACGAACTGCACACCGGCCACAAAGGTACTGAAGATGGTTGGTTGTACCGGGCGTTTTATCCCGACAGCGGGCAAATTCTCTCGCTGCTGGACGAGCTCGAACTGCCGGCCGATACCCTGCCGGCGTTTGGCGCCACGTTGTATCGCGATCCGGATCTGGTGAAGGGGTTCTGCCAACTGCATTGTTTGCTGGAGAGTCCGTCCACGGCACTGCAGCAGCAAACGGTCTGGCGGGAAATGATGCTGTCGCTGCTGCAACGTCACGCAGCCGTCCCAGCCGCCAGCAGACCCGGCAAGGAACACCGGGCGGTGACCCTGGCCAAGGAACTGCTGCAATCCCGATTGGCGGCGCCGCCTTCGCTGGAAGAACTGGCGGCGACGGTGAACCTGTCGCCCTTTCACTTCGCCCGGGTATTCCGCAGAGCCACCGGCATGCCGCCACACACCTGGTTGATGCAGCAACGTATCGCCCGGGCACGGTCGCTGTTACAGCGCGGCTGCCTGCCGCTGGAAGTCGCGACGCAACTGGGTTTTGCCGACCAGAGCCATCTGAGTCGGCAATTCAAGCAGGTTTACGGCGTAGGACCGGGGGCGTATCGCAGTGCGCGGCAGTTGCTTGAGGCTTAATGGGACTCACAAACACCAATAACCCCTGTGGGAGCGAGCTTGCTCGCGATGGCGGCGGGACAGTCACCATCGTCGTTGAATGTTATGCCCCCATCGCGAGCAAGCTCGCTCCCACAGGGGGTTGTGGTGATCACTCGCCCTTGGCGACGCCTCGCGCGGGATCATTGATCCACTCGCTCCACGACCCGGCATACAACGCTCCCAACGGATAACCCGCCAGGCACAGGGCGAACAGGTTGTGGCAGGCCGTCACGCCGGAACCGCAATACGCGACCAACTCCGTCGGCGAACGATCACCGAGCTTCGCGGCAAACCGCTGCTTGAGTTGTTCGGCCGGCAGGAACCGCCCGTCGCTGCCCAGGTTATCGGTGAACGCGGCACATTGTGCGCCGGGGATGTGCCCGGCAATCGGGTCGATCGGCTCTACTTCACCCTTGAAGCGCGGCAAGCCGCGGGCGTCGAGCAAGGTCAACGCAGGCTGGCCGAGACGTTGCTGGAGTTGTTCGGCGCTGAGCACCAACGAAGCATCCGGCGTCCCGGTGAAGGTGCCGCGGGTGATCGACGGCGCATCAAGACTCAGGGGCAATCCGGCAGCGTGCCAGGCTTTCAGCCCGCCATCGAGAATGAACACGCCATGGCGCTTGCCCAGCCACGCCAGCAACCACCAGGCCCGCGCCGCGTAGGCACCGGGACCGTCATCGTACAAAACCACTTCGCTGTCGGCGTTGATACCCCAGGCTTGAAAGCGTTCGATCAAATCGGCGGGTTCAGGCAATGGATGACGCCCGGTAACACCCTTGACCACTGCACCGCTCAAATCACGCTCCAGATCAGCAAAGCTCGACCCGGCAATATGCCCTTCGGCGTAGCTGCGCTGACCGTAATCAGGGTCTTCGAGGGCAAAACGACAATCCAGAATCACCAGCCCCGGCATATCCTTTTTCAAGTCCAACGCTTGCGGGCTGATCAGTTGCGCAATGGGCATAACGGGCTCCTGTGATGTTGTCTGTCTGGAATCCTGCTGCACTCTTTATCCCACTTCTTCCAGCGCCCGGGCCAGGGGCACATAAAACTCTTCGAACAGCGCATTCACTGCCTCGCGAGCTTGATCGGTGACGAACCCGGCCTCCAGCACCAGCACCTGATACACGCCCCGTTTGATCGCCTGTTCGCTCAGATGATTGGAATTTTCCCGCGTGGTGCACAGAAAACGCACCCACGAGGTGAGGATGATCCAGGCATTGAGGGTCAGGGATTCGATCTGAACCTTATCCATGCACAGAATGCCGGCCTCGACGAAGCCCGCGTAGATGTGGGTGCCCTGGATCAGGCAGCGCTGGGAAAAGCGCCGGTAGCGGGCGGCCAGCTCGGGATCGCTGTCGAGCAAATGCTCGAGGTCGCGATGCAGGAAGCGGTATTGCCACATGGCGGCGAGCAGCTCCTTGAGGTAGAAGCGCTTGTCTTCGACCGTCGCGGCGCGCCCCTGGGGCGGGCGCAGGAAGCTGTCCACGAGGTTTTCGTACTCACTGAACAACACGGCGATGATCGCCTGCTTGTTGGGGAAGTGGTAGTACAGGTTGCCCGGGGAAATCTCCATGTGGGCAGCAATGTGGTTGGTGCTGATACTGCGCTCGCCCTGTTGATTGAACAGCTCCAGGCTGTTCTGCACGATGCGCTCGCTGGTTTTGATCCGAGGGGCCATGGCTTGAGCTTTAATTCAGAGTGCGATGAGGGGCATCTTACGACCTATCCGCATGTGGTTAAAACAAAGCCGTACCAAAGTGCTATTTGACTTTCTAGAGCATAGACTCTAAAAAGTCCCTCATTCCAATAAATCCGGTGCCGATCATGCCTGCTGATATTGCCTACCTGAAGAACCTGCAGCAGCCCCTGGACGAACTCCAAACCCTGTTCGACGATCAGCGCGCGGCGTATGCAGCCAACCCGATGCCACCCGTGGCTCAGCGCCAGCAATGGCTAAAGGCGCTGCGCGACTTGTTGAACAATGAGCGCCAGGCCCTGATCGACGCCATCAGCCAGGACTTCAGCCACCGCAGCGCCGATGAAACCCTGATCGCCGAACTGATGCCCAGCCTGCACGGCATTCACTACGCCAGCCGGCACCTCAAAGGCTGGATGAAAGCCTCGCGACGCAAAGTCGGCCTCGCTTTTCAACCAGCGTCGGCCAAAGTGGTTTATCAGCCGTTGGGCGTGGTCGGAGTGATCGTGCCGTGGAACTACCCGCTTTACCTGGCCATCGGGCCGCTGGTGGGGGCGTTGTCGGCGGGCAACCGGGTGATGCTCAAACTCAGCGAATCGACCCCCGCCACCGGTTTGCTGCTCAAGGAATTGCTGGGCAGGGTTTTTCCCCAGGACCTGGTCTGCGTGGTGCTGGGTGAAGCCGATATCGGTGTGGCGTTCTCGCGGCTGCGTTTCGATCATTTGCTATTCACCGGCGCCACCAGTATCGGTAAACATGTGATGCGCGCGGCGGCCGAGAACCTGACCCCGGTGACCCTCGAACTGGGCGGCAAGTCCCCGGCCATCGTTTCCCGCGATGTGCCGCTCAAGGACGCCGCCGAACGCATCGCTTTCGGCAAGACCCTCAACGCCGGCCAAACCTGTGTCGCCCCGGACTACGTGCTGGTGCCGGAAGACCGCGTCGGCTCTTTCGTCGAAGCCTATCGTCAGGCGGTTCGCGGGTTTTATCCGACCCTGGCCGACAACCCGGACTACACCGCGATCATCAACGACCGACAGTTGGCGCGGCTCAACGGCTACCTCAGCGACGCAACCAGCAAGGGCGCGCTGCTGATTCCGCTGTTCGATCAGGGCCAGGGCCGGCGCATGAGTCATAGCCTGCTGCTCAACGTCAGCGACGACATGACGGTGATGCAGGACGAAATCTTCGGCCCATTGCTGCCAATCGTGCCGTACAAGGATCTCGACGAAGCGTTTACCTACATCAACCAACGCCCTCGTCCGCTGGCGCTGTATTACTTCGGCTACGACAAGCGTGAGCAAAACCGCGTCCTCCACGAAACCCATTCGGGCGGCGTTTGCCTCAATGACACCTTGCTTCACGTTGCTCAGGACGACATGCCGTTCGGCGGCATCGGTGCCTCGGGCATGGGTCACTACCACGGCCACGAAGGTTTCCTGACCTTCAGCAAGGCCAAAGGCGTGCTGATCAAACAGCGTTTCAATGCGGCGAAGCTGATCTATCCGCCGTACGGTAAATCCATTCAGAAACTGATCCAGAAGCTGTTTATCCGCTAAACATCCTCACCGCCGGGTAATAACAATAATGAGCCCAAGCTTGTCCGATACACCCGCGCTGTCACGGCGTGGCCTGCTTAAATTCAGCCTCGGCGCCAGCGCTTTTCTGGCCACCGCCGGATTAGGCGCGAGCCTCAGTGGCTGCTCGTCGAGTACTCCGGCCAGCGGTTTCGCGATTCTGCGCAGCGGCGACCTGCTGTTTCTGCGAGCAGTGATCCCGGTGATGCTCGACGGCGCCGTGGCCGTCGAAAAAATGCCGACCGCTGTCGCCGAGACCTTGCACTGCCTGGATAACGGCCTGAATCACCTGTCGCCGGAAATGCTCAAACTGACTCGGCAATTGTTCGATGTGTTGGGGATGAGCATTACCCGCGGCCCACTGACCGGCATCTGGGGTAGCTGGGAAAACGCCAGTGCCGGCGAGATCCGCCACTTTCTCGACCGTTGGGAAAACAGCTCGTTGAGCCTGCTGCGCATGGGCCATAGCTCGTTGCTGCAAATGGTGATGATGGCGTGGTACAGCCGGGCGCAATCTTGGGTGCATTGCGGGTATCCGGGGCCGCCAATGGTTTGAGACCGAGTCGACCCTATCGCGGGCAAGCCACGCTCCCACAGGTTTGAGGTAGCTCACCTTTTTGTGAACGCCTCAAACCCTGTAGGAGCGAGGCTTGCCCGCGAAGACGTCAGCCGCATCACCACAGAATCCAAAATAATAAGAGAACCCGAACATGCCCGTACCCGATCCGTTCCGCGAAGGCCTGGCCCGTGGCTGGAAAACCTACAACGGCGCCCGACTGACCCAGGACCTGACCCTCGAAGCGGATGTGGCGATCATCGGCAGCGGTGCCGGCGGCGGGACCACCGCCGAAATCCTCAGCGCCGCCGGCTACAAAGTGTTGCTGATCGAAGAAGGTCCGCTCAAGACCAGCAGCGACTTCAAGATGCTCGAAGACCAAGCCTACACCAGCCTCTATCAGGAAGGCATCGGACGCATGAGCAAGGACGGCGCGATCACCATCCTTCAGGGTCGGGCGGTGGGCGGTACTACGCTGATCAACTGGACCTCAAGCTTTCGCACCCCGGATCCGACCCTCGACCATTGGGCCAAAGAGCACAATGTCAAAAGCCACACGCCGGCCGAGATGGCGCCCTGGTTCGAGAAAATGGAACAACGCCTGGGTGTCGCGCCGTGGATCGTGCCGCCCAACGCCAACAACGATGTCATCCGCAAAGGCTGCGAAAAACTCGGCTACGCCTGGCATGTGATTCCGCGCAACGTGCGCGGCTGCTGGAACATCGGCTACTGCGGCATGGGTTGCCCGACCAACGCCAAGCAGTCGATGCTGGTCACGACCATCCCGGCAACTCTGGAAAACGGTGGCGAGCTGCTCTATCTGGCCCGCGCCGAAAAGCTGTCGATCAACGACGGCAGGGTTACGGGGCTGCACTGTATGGCGATGGATGAGCGTTGCGTTGCGCCCACCGGACGCACGATTACGGTCAAGGCGCGGCATTACGTGTTGGCCGGCGGCGGGATCAACAGCCCGGCGCTGCTGCTGCGCTCCGAGGCACCGGATCCTCACGAGCGACTGGGTAAACGGACCTTCCTGCACTTGGTAAACATGTCCGCCGGACTGTTTGATGAGGTGATCAACCCGTTCTATGGCGCGCCGCAGTCGATCTATTCCGACCATTTCCAGTGGCAGGATGGCACCACCGGCAAGATGTCTTACAAACTGGAGGTTCCACCGCTGCACCCCGCGCTGGCCAGTACCCTGCTCGGCGGCTTCGGCACGGAAAGCGCCCGGCATATGGAAAACCTGCCGCACACCCATGCCATGCTGGCGTTGCTGCGGGATGGTTTTCACCCGGACAGCCCTGGCGGCAGCGTCGAATTGCGCGGTGACGGCACACCGGTGCTCGACTATCAGGTTTCACCCTACGCCTGGGACGGGTTGCGCCGGGCTTTCTACAGCATGGCCGAGATTCAGTTCGCCGGTGGCGCCAACGCCGTGATGCCGATGCACGCCGACGCGCGCTACGTGAAAACCCTTGCCCAAGCACGCACGCTGATTGATGGCCTGAGCCTTGAGTTGTACCGCACGCGCCTTGGCAGTGCTCATGTGATGGGCGGTTGTGCCATGGGTGAAGACCCGAGAAACGCGGTGACCGACAGCCTCGGCCGACATCACCAACTCACCAATCTGTCGATTCATGACGGCTCGCTTTTCCCCACCAGCATTGGCGCAAACCCACAATTGTCGGTCTACGGACTGACGGCACAATTGGCCACTTCGCTGGCTGAACGTTTGAAAAACCCATGAAAACGCGGAATATTCCTATCGTCTATAGTGCTTTCTTACCTAACAGGCGACTTGGCCGACCGGGAAGGCTGCGATACCATCCGACTCCCCAACGGACTCCCGCCAGGACGACGCGATGAACCGAGTGTTGTACCCAGGTACCTTCGACCCTATTACCAAGGGCCATGGCGATCTGGTCGAACGCGCCTCGCGCCTGTTCGATCATGTGATCATCGCCGTCGCTGCCAGCCCGAAAAAAAACCCGCTGTTTCCCCTGGAACAACGTGTGGAGCTGGCCCGCGAGGTCACCAAACATTTGCCGAACGTTGAAGTCGTCGGTTTTTCGACGTTGCTCGCGCATTTCGCCAAAGAGAAGAATGCCAACGTATTCCTGCGTGGTTTGCGCGCGGTATCGGACTTCGAATACGAATTCCAGCTGGCCAACATGAACCGCCAACTGGCGCCGGATGTGGAAAGCCTGTTTCTTACCCCGTCCGAGCGTTATTCGTTCATTTCCTCGACGCTGGTTCGTGAAATCGCAGCCTTGGGCGGCGATATCACCAAGTTCGTCCACCCGGCGGTGGCTGACGCCCTTACCCTGCGCTTCAAGAAGTAGAAGCTGCCGCAGGTTCGGGTCGCGTTCGGACGATATTTTGGGGTTACCGCAGTCTGCGATCTGCTGCACTTGATCGCGCCCGCGTGCACTGCGGGCGCCAATGCGGCACAATTGTGCGCATTGATTTATTGCGCCCGGGCCTGCCGCCCCGGCTGGAGTTAGCATGTCCCTGATCATCACCGACGATTGCATCAACTGCGACGTCTGCGAACCCGAGTGCCCGAACGCCGCCATCTCCCAGGGCGAAGAGATCTACGTGATCGACCCGAACCTGTGCACACAATGTGTCGGCCACTACGACGAACCACAGTGCCAGCAGGTCTGCCCGGTGGATTGCATCCCGCTGGACGAGGCTCATCCGGAGACTGAAGAACAGTTGATGGAGAAGTACCGCAAGATTACCGGTAAGGCTTGAGTCATTTGGCGCCTGTCAGGGCGCCTTCGCGGGCAAGCCTCGCTCCTACAGAGTTCCGTCGTTCATGAATTTCGGGGGAACCTGTAGGAGCGAGGCTTGCCCGCGAAGCTTTTAGAGCTCACTCCCGCCGCTCAAACCCCTCCCCTATACACCCCAGACACCGCACAAATGCGGCTTTCGCCGGATCGACCACCAACGCTTGCCCCGCATCGCCAATGCCGCCACCCAGCGCGGTAAACGGCAACGACAGCACAAACGCCCCGGCACCGATCACCGTCGCCGCCACCAGCAACGGTCGGGCAATCAGCAAATCGCCAAGCATGGCGTAGGCTGGTGGATTCTGGATGGTGTAACGAGGATCGCCGCTGCCGTTCTCAGCCGCCAGCGCGGACGCACCGACGCTCAGCAGCAGTGCGACGACAAGGGTTCGAAACAGATTCATGGCACGGTCCTTCGGCTAGGCAGTGAGAACACTGACTATAGACCGTAGCCGATATCAGCTCTGACAGCGCGGGCAAAAGACGCTGGCGCGCTGCCCAAGCTTGACCTCCCGCAGCTCTGTGCCACAGATCTTGCAGTGCTCACCGCCACGGCCGTACACAAACAGTTCCTGCTGAAAGTAGCCCGGCTGACCGTCGCCACCGATAAAGTCCCGCAAGGTGGTGCCGCCACGTTCGATAGCGTGGGCAAGAATGCGCTTGATCTCGATCCCCAACTTCAAATAGCGCGCCCGGGAAATGCTCTTGGCTTCACGGCGCGGGTCGATGCCGGCCGCAAATAGCGCTTCAGTCGCATAGATATTGCCGACGCCGACCACCACCGCGTTGTCCATGATAAACGGCTTGACCGCCATGGAACGCCCGCGCGATTGCTGGAACAGCCGCTCGCCGTCAAACAGATCCGTCAACGGCTCCGGCCCGAGGCGAATCAGCAGTTCATGATTGAGTGGGTCCAGGCTCCAGAGCATCGCCCCGAACCGTCGCGGGTCGGTGTAACGCAGGGCCAGGCCCGATTCCAGTTCAATGTCCACATGCTCATGCTTGGCCGCCGGCATGCCGACTTCCACTAGCCGCAGATTTCCCGACATCCCCAAATGACTGATCAGCGTGCCGACTTCGGCATTGATCAACAGGTACTTGGCGCGCCGCTCCACCAGCACGATGCGCTGCCCGGACAGTCGCACATCCAGGTCTTCGGGGATCGGCCAGCGCAGACGGCGCTCACGCACGATCACCCGGCTGACGCGCTGGCCTTCCAGGTGCGGTGCAATCCCGCGGCGGGTGGTTTCGACTTCCGGCAGTTCAGGCATGGGGTTCTCGAATCAGGCGAGGTTCGACACTCAACGAGTGGCGAGGTCGCGAATCTCTTGTTTCTGGGTTTCGAAATCGTATTCCGATAGACCGATGTAATCGAGCACAAGTGGCCCGACACTGTTCCATTCATGGTCTTCGGACTGGTTGCCCAGCACCCGGAAAGAGGCGCAAATGTGCTCGGCCATCTTCAGGATCGCCAGCAAGTTTTTCAGCGGCGTGTTGCGCGACGATTCATCGCTGAAAATAGCCAGGGCGTTGTGGTGGTTGGCAATGGCCTGAGTGACGTGTTCCGGCAAGCGCCAGGATTTGGCGGTGTAATACCCGACCACGGCATGGTTGGTGTTGTATTGCCTGTTCTCGGTATCCACCACGCGGCATTCGGCGCTGGCGTTGCCATAGGCCTGTTCCAGCACTTTCATATAGTCGGGGAATTTCTTGATCATCAACGGAATGCCGCAATCGTGGAACAGACCCAGCGCATAAGCTTCATCACCCGCCTGGACACCGACACGCTTGGCCAGGGTCAGGCACGTCATCGCCACGTCCTGCGCCGTGTCCCAGAAACGGTTGAGGGTGACGATGGCATCGTCGTTCAGCTCGCCCTTGATCGACTGCGCATTGATCAGGTTGATGATCGAGCGGCTGCCCAACAGGTTCACTGCCCGCTGGATCGCGGTGATCTTGTTGCTCAAACCGTAGTACGGCGAGTTGACGATTTTCAGCAAGGCGCCGGAAAGGCCTGGGTCCTGAGAGATCAATTTCGCGATCACCTCCAGGTCCGGGTCGGGCATGTATTGCTCCATCTGCAGATCCACCATGATCTGCGGCTGGGGCGGCACGCTGATGCCTTGCAGGGACTGTTGAATCTGTTCGGTCGTCATCTCTTGGGACATAAGTACGCACTCCGGGTCAGGCGGGGATTCTAACCCTTAAAAAGATGGATCCGACAGTCAGTCCAGCGCAATCCATGTGGGAGCGGGCTTGCTCGCGAAGGCGGGGTGCCAGTCGACATTAATGCTACCTGGCACCCCGCCTTCGCGAGCAAGCCGGATCGCCGCACCGCCGCTCCCACAGGTTCACACCTTAACTGACAGAACTCATCCGCGTTTCATCGACCACCAAACCCGCCACTCCCTCAACACGCTATACTCCCGCTCTTTTTTCCGGAGCGACGTCATGTCCCTGCCTAGCCTGCGCCTCAAAGCCAACGCCGACCGTCGCCTGCGGAACGGTCACCTTTGGGTCTACAGCAACGAAATCGATGTAGCCGCTACGCCTTTGCACGGTTTCAAGGCCGGCGACCAGGCGATCCTCGAAGCCGCCAGCGGCAAGCCGCTGGGCATCGTTGCCATGAGCCCGAACAACCTGATCTGCGCCCGCTTGCTGTCGCGCGACATCAAGTTGCCGCTGGACAAGTCGCTGCTCGTACATCGGCTGAACGTTGCCCTGTCCCTGCGCGATCGCCTGTTCGACAAGCCGTTCTATCGCCTGGTCTACGGCGACTCCGACCTGCTGCCAGGCCTGGTGGTCGACCGTTTCGGCGACATCCTGGTAGTCCAGATCGCCTCGGCAACCATGGAAGCTCACAAAGATGACGTGATCGCGGCACTGACCCAAGTGCTCAAGCCAAGCGGCATTCTGTTCAAGAATGACTCCGCCGCCCGTGATGCCGAAGGCCTCAACCGCTACGTCGAAACCGTATTCGGCCTGGTGCCGGAATGGGTCGCTCTGGAAGAGAACGGCGTGAAATTCGAAGCGCCAGTCATCCAGGGGCAGAAAACCGGCTGGTTCTACGACCACCGCATGAACCGTGCGCGCCTGGCACCTTACGCCAAAGGCAAACGCGTACTGGACTTGTACAGCTACATCGGCGGCTGGGGCGTTCAAGCGGCTGCCTTCGGCGCCAGTGAAGTGTTCTGCGTCGATGCTTCGGCCTTCGCCCTCGACGGCGTCGAGCGCAACGCCGCACTGAACGGCGTCGCCGAAAAAATGACCTGCATCGAAGGCGACGTATTCGAAGCCCTGAAGGAACTGAAAGCCAGCGAAGAGCGTTTCGACGTCATCGTGGCCGACCCTCCTGCCTTCATCAAACGCAAGAAAGACATGAAAAACGGTGAAGGCGCTTACCGTCGCCTGAACGAGCAAGCCATGCGCCTGCTTAGCAAGGACGGCATCCTGGTCAGCGCTTCGTGCTCGATGCACCTGCCGGAAGACGATCTGCAGAACATTCTGCTTACCAGCGCCCGTCACCTTGACCGCAACATCCAGATGCTGGAGCGCGGCGGTCAGGGCCCGGATCATCCGGTACACCCGGCCATTGCCGAGACCCGCTACATCAAGAGCATCACCTGCCGTCTGCTGCCAAACAGCTGAGTACGCTGGTTCGACGGGGAGCCAACCGGCTCTTCGTCAGCCGTTTTTAACGCCACAATACCCACTCCTCAGCCTCTGCTTCTTACACTTGCGGTCCTACTGACTTGCAGGACGTTTCCCTGCATCTTCTATTTAAAAGAATATAACTTACAAACTTGCTCCTACCGCCAGATCGCTCCGACAAAATTACTAGAATATTCCTACTTAATATCCCCTTGATAAGGGCTCATTAGCGCCTATGATTGAGTTGTCACCGCGAAGTGACACTCACTATCAATGACAAGGAGTCAAAAACATGAAAGCAATTACTCTGGAAACAAACAAAATCGCTAACCTGGCTTTTCTGGTTGCGCCAAAAACCCGTTAAGTAAATGAAACGCTGGGGAGTGCCGGCTACCCAGCGTTTTCTATAGCTATGTCCAGAGCGAACCGTCCATCATGCAGATAAATCCATACGTGTTCATACTTCCTCGTACGCCCGACCTGATAGTCTGGGATTACAAGAACCACAAACAATTTGAACTTAACCTGGAATATTCAACCCGGCTTGCACAACTTATCCACAACCCCGAATCGTATAACGATAGCAATATAGTCGACACTCAACTTCTGAACTCCGGAATACTCACCACATCAATACAAGACAGTATTGAATGGGGCTGGGATGAATTGTCGAAAATATTCCATATCGGCACCAAGAACATTCCCTGCGAACATATCCCTCAGAATACTCATGAATGGTCGAGACACTATCTTGACCATTGCGCCGAAGTACTGGAAGCACCCGCGCCGGACGCCAGGCTCACAGAACGACAGGCACGCGAGCTGATTGCCCTGCCAAAACCTTCCTGCCTGCCGGAGGGTTCTCTTGCCAACGTCCTGATCGGCCGAAAAACCTGCCGCACTTTCACGGATGAAGCGGTCTCGCTGGCAGATGTCGGCACACTGCTTTACCTGTCCCTGGGCTACTTGCATGAGCGCGAAAATGACGTCGACGAAACCATTGTCGAAGGGCTCGGTGCCCGACGCAGCAGCCCGTCCGGTGGTGGGCTGAATGCCTGCGAAGGCTTTCTTCATGTACAAAACGTCAGCGGCCTGCAACCCGGGCTCTACGCCTACCATCCCACCGACCATGCCCTGAGCTTCGTCAATCCGGCGCCTGACTCGCCTTTGGGGCAGCTGCTGTGTGGGCAACATTTCATCAATAACCTGCCCGTGGGCCTGTTCATTACCGCTCGCTTCGACAAATTGTGGTGGAAATATGAACACTCGCGAGCCTACCGAATGGCTTACGTCGAGGCTGGCCATATTTCCCAGACCTTTCAACTCGTAGCCACTGCACTGGCGCTGAACACGTGGCTGACCGGAGCCCTGACGGACGATCAGGTCGAAACATTGCTGGGGCTCGAGAACAACGCAGAACAACCCTTGTTTTTTGTCGGCTGCGGCCACAGCGACGGACAAGTGATGTGCAAGGAATTGAAGGATCTGCTGAGCAGTCGGGAGCCGCAACAATGACCGCCCCCGTTATTGCTCCGTCAGACCAACCCGTTTCCTGGGCGCTGCGTTTCACCCTCGGCGACTGGAATAGCCGCGCGTCGGTGCGAACCAGCGAGCATGACTATCTATTACCGTCAGACCTGGAACAACAACTGGAAACACGTCACTGGTTTCCCCCAGGCTTCCTGGCTTACCTGAATCACCCGGCTATCAAAGCGCTGGGCCCAACCGTCATCCATCGGCTGTCGGCCAATCATCTGGTGTACTTCCTCGACTACACCACCGTGCTCGAACACCGCATCGTCAACCGATCCGTGGAAACCATCATCCACGGTGAACTGAAGGTCCACATTCCCCCACAGATGAAGACCGCCGCGCTTCAGCTTTATACCGATGAGGGTTATCACGCCCTGTTCTCCAATAGCCTTGCCGAGCAGATTGCCGGGGTCTACGGGATCAACCTGCGCCCGGTCGTGCCACACCGAATCACGCGATTGAACACCCTGCTCGATCGCACACCGGACAAACACCGGGCGCTGGCCTGGTTTCTCGTCGGGTTCGTGTCGGAGACGATCATTGCCAAGGAACTGCTCGACGTCTGCCGTGACGATCTGGTGTCCAGCGTCCAGGCCATGCTCAGGGAGCATCTCGCGGACGAGGCGCGCCACAGTCGCTATTTCTCTGAAGTGTTCCATTACCTGTGGCTGACGCTGAACAGCCGTCAACGCGCGTTCGCCGCCAGGCTGCTGCTGGACAGCATCCGGATTTTCTTCGAGGTCGATGAGCGATGGCTGCGGGAAAGCCTGCGCAGCGCGGGTGTCGATGAGATCGCCGTCACGGAGATTCTCGGCGAATTGACCCGCCTCCAAGCCACCCTTCGACGTGCGCGATCCGGTGCAGGCGCGACGCTTCAGGCTTTGAAAAAAGCCGGTTTCTTCGCCTTGCCCTACAACCAGCAACTGTTCATGAAGGCAGGACTTATCGATGGATGAAGGACGATCTGAGCCAACCGTCAAACAACGTCGGGGGGCGGTCAGCCTGTTGTTGGCGATGGTGTTGCTTGGCGTGTTCCCGCTGGACGTCCTGCTCCCGTCGTTCCCTGCGCTCGCCGAACACTTTCGAAGCACGCCGGCCGACATTGCGCTGTCGATCAGTCTGTTTGCCGTCGGCATAGCGGCCTCTCAACTGCTGATCGGGCCGCTGTCGGATGTGATCGGGCGTAAAGGACTGTTACTCGCCGGGATAGCCGTTTCGATGCTCGGTGCAGTGGGCTGCATTCTGACTACGGACTATGTCCACTTCCTGCTGTTCCGTGTCATCCAGGCGCTCGGCTGTGGGTGTTTCGTGCTGTCACAGGCTTTGGTTCAGGATCTGTTCAAGGGTGAGGAACGTGACCGATTACGGATCCTGATGGTCACCGCCACCGGCATTTTCATCTCGGTCTCACCGTTGGCCGGTACGTTCCTGCAAGCCACCCTGGATTGGCAGGGCAGCTTCTGGGTGTTTATCGCACTGGCTGGAACAGTGCTGCTCAAAGCCTGTTTTTTTCTCGAAAACACTCGACCGGCAGCAACTGGAGCGCGATCCAATATCTTCCAGCCCTACCGCCGGGTCTTGTGCCATTTCGACTTCCTGTCCTATTGGCTGATTTCAGCCTTCGCTTTCGCCTGCCATTTTTCTTTCATCGTGATTTCGCCGCTGATTTTCATGGATCAACTCCAGCTATCGACTTATGACTTCTCGTTGATCCTGCTGGTGTATGGCGGTGCCTACATCGTCGGCGGCAGTGTTGCGATGCTGTTGGGCAAACGCATCAGCACCGGCCATCAAATTATCAGCGGGCTGAGCCTGATCCTGCTGTCCGGCCTGATCATGCTTTACTTCTCAAACCACTTTAAGCTGTCACCGATTACCGTACTGGTGCCGATGCTCATCTGTACTGCCGGCACTACCATCGCCCGACCAGCCGCCACCTCCAAAGCCATGAGCCTGTTCCCTGAAAATGCGGGGACCTCGGCATCCGCCGGCAGCACGGTGATTTTCATCTGCGGCGGGTTGATCAGTGCGCTGATCAGCTTGAGCCCGGCCACCCTGCAATCCACCCTTGGATACAGCTTCATCATTTTGAGCAGCGTGGCGCTGGTGCTCAACAGTCGTATCAATCGCCGAGCCAAAAGCCCAACAACCAGCCCAGGCGTCGAATAACCCCGCCGATCGTCACCCCATACACCCCATCAGCGCCGGATCAACATTTTCCGGCATTCCCTCCTGACGCCAGCGGTGTAGAATCGCGAGATTCATCGCCAGTCATCCCCCGGCGGGTTTATGAGCTCAAGCTGAAGCGCGCGGCGATCCCGCAAAGTTATCGGCAACTTCCGGACACACGGCCATTTCTGAGTGTTCCAGACGTCAATAGAAGCTCACTTCCCTTTTGATACCTGATTAGCCGCCCGGAGTGCTTCATGCCTGATTACCGCTCGAAAACATCCACCCACGGCCGCAACATGGCCGGTGCCCGCGCATTGTGGCGCGCCACGGGGATGAAAGATGACGACTTCAAGAAGCCGATCATCGCCATTGCCAACTCCTTTACCCAGTTCGTACCGGGCCATGTGCACCTTAAGGATCTGGGGCAACTGGTCGCTCGCGAAATCGAACGGGCCGGCGGCGTCGCCAAAGAATTCAACACCATCGCCGTGGATGACGGCATCGCCATGGGCCACGACGGCATGCTCTATTCGCTGCCGAGCCGCGAGATCATCGCCGACTCCGTCGAATACATGGTCAACGCCCACTGCGCCGACGCCATTGTCTGCATCTCCAACTGCGACAAGATCACCCCTGGCATGTTGATGGCCTCCTTGCGCCTGAACATCCCGGTGATCTTCGTGTCCGGAGGCCCGATGGAAGCCGGCAAGACCAAACTGGCCAGCCATGGTCTCGACTTGGTCGATGCCATGGTGATCGCCGCCGACTCCAGCGCATCCGATGAGAAAGTCGCCGAGTACGAGCGTAGTGCGTGCCCGACGTGCGGCTCGTGCTCCGGCATGTTCACCGCCAACTCGATGAACTGCCTGGTTGAAGCCCTGGGCCTGGCATTGCCGGGCAACGGTTCGACCCTGGCCACCCACAGCGACCGTGAACAACTGTTCCTGCAAGCTGGCCGCACCATCGTCGAGCTGTGCAAGCGTTACTACAGCGAGAACGATGAGTCGGTGTTGCCACGCAACATCGCCAACTTCAAGGCGTTCGAAAACGCCATGACCCTGGACATCGCCATGGGCGGTTCCACCAACACCATCCTGCACTTGCTGGCTGCGGCCCAGGAAGCCGAGATCGATTTCGACCTGCGCGACATCGACCGTCTCTCCCGTCACGTGCCGCAACTGTGCAAGGTCGCGCCGAACATCCAGAAGTACCACATGGAAGACGTGCACCGTGCCGGTGGGATCTTCAGCATCCTCGGTTCCCTGGCCCGTGGCGGTCTGTTGCACACCGACCTGCCGACCGTACACAGCAAGTCCTTGGCTGAAGGCATCGCCAAATGGGACATCACCCAGACCACCGATGAAGCCGTGCATCACTTCTTCAAGGCCGGCCCGGCGGGCATCCCGACGCAAACCGCGTTCAGCCAGTCGACCCGTTGGGAAACCCTGGACGACGACCGTGAAAACGGCTGCATCCGCAGTGTCGAACATGCTTACTCGAAAGAAGGCGGCCTGGCCGTTCTGTACGGCAACATCGCTTTGGACGGTTGCGTGGTGAAAACCGCCGGCGTCGACGAGTCGATCCACGTCTTCGAAGGCAACGCGAAGATCTTCGAAAGCCAGGACAGCGCCGTACGCGGCATCCTCGCCGACGAAGTGAAGGCCGGCGACATCGTGATCATTCGTTACGAAGGCCCGAAAGGCGGCCCGGGCATGCAGGAAATGCTGTACCCGACGTCTTACCTGAAGTCCAAAGGCCTGGGCAAAGCCTGCGCCCTGCTCACCGACGGCCGTTTCTCTGGCGGTACTTCGGGCCTGTCCATCGGCCACGCTTCGCCAGAAGCCGCTGCCGGCGGCGCGATCGGCCTGGTGCAGGATGGCGACAAGGTGCTCATCGATATTCCGAACCGCTCGATCAACCTGTTGATCAGCGATGAAGAAATGGCCGCGCGCCGTGCCGAGCAGGACAAGAAAGGCTGGAAACCGGTGGAAGTGCGTCCACGTAAAGTGACCACTGCGCTGAAAGCCTATGCCCTGTTGGCCACCAGCGCCGACAAGGGTGCGGTACGTAACAAGGCGATGCTCGACGGGCTGTAATACTTAACCGTCGAACAAAAAATGCCCCGCCAAGTGCGGGGCATTTTTTTTCGTTGAACCCGGTTAAATGTGGAAACGAGTCTGCTCGCGAAAGCGGTGTGTCATTCAACATTAATGGTGAATGTTATGGCCCCATCGCGGGCAAGCCCGCTCCCACAGGGTCTGAGGTGATACGTAGATTGTATGAACACCGAAGATCCCTGTGGGAGCGAGGCTTGCCCGCGATGGAGGCGACTCGGTCTTACTGAATCTCTTCCGGCTTCACGATCACCCAATTCTTGTCCGCCGTCACCGCCAACCCTTCTTTCGCCTGGGCTGCTGCGTTTTTGGCGATCATGCCGTTAATCTGGGTCATGTATTTGTCTTTGCGGTTGACCCACAAATGGATGCCGCCCTTGGACACGTCGACGCTGTGGAACAGCATGTAGCCATCGCTGGTCGGAGTATCGCCGCCCACCAGAACCGGTTTTTTCCATTCATCGATGTACGTCAGGATCGCCGACTGTTTACCCGCCATCCAGGTGGCCGGGGTCCACAGGTATGGGGTCAATTCGAGGCCCAGGTTGGCCTTCTCATCATACTTGCCCGCAGTGACCTGCTTGCGTGCCGTGGTCAATTCGCCGGTCTTGCGGTCCTTGAGCAGCAGGGACACGCCGATCACGTTCTGTGGTTTGACGTTGTAGCCGTACTTCGGATCGGAGGCGACCATGCGCACCAGTTCTTCGGAGGCGGCGGTCATCACATAGACCTCGATGCCGTTCTCCATCAGCTTGTTGTAGAGCTCTTTTTGACCGGTGAAGATTTTCGGCGGGTTGACGTCGATGGTCTTGACCACATCGCCTTCGTAATAAGTGCTTGGCACCGGTTTGCCGTGCGCCATCAGCTCATCGACGTTGCCCTTGAGCTCCTGAAGCGTGAAGCCGGAAAACACTTGGGCGACCCATGGATAGCAAACCATGTCGTCGATTTCACAGAGGCGATAGTAGTAGCTGAACAGGCTTTCCTTATGGTCGGCGGTGTCCTTGAACGGTATCAGTTTCAGGGAGGGATCGAGGCTCTCGCGGGTGATCAGGCCCTTGTTTTCCATGAACGGCAACAAGGATTCTTCGAGGTCGTAGCGGTAACTGGTGTTGTCCATGTCGAACACTGCGAAGTTACCTTTGTTGGCATTGGCCGCGATCATCGCGTCCAGCGCCTTGGCCTGATCGGCTGGCCAGTGTTTCAGGTCAGTAGCGAACGCCTGGCCGGCAAGGCCCAAGCAGAATACGGCAGCCAGAAATTTCGGTGCGAGCTTCATCTGCGTTTCTCCCTGATTTAAAGATATCGACGCTAACAAATCTCTATGACACTCCCCGCCTGCCCGCGACCGCTTGCATCCTGATTCCGTCAGGGGCATTCCCCACAGCGTCAGTGGCTTATTCCAAAAACGACAGTCAACCACTGTTTTTGATATTAAATCATTACATATCAAGCTGTTAGGCTTGCCGGTTTGCAGCTGCCCCGGAAGGCAGTTGGCACAAGTCTTATGGGAGTTCCAATGAATCTGCCGCTGATCCTCAATCTGCTGGTGTTCCTCGCCTTGCTCTTTGGCCTGGCGCAAACCCGTCACACCACTTGGAGCCTGGCCAAAAAGGTTCTGCTCGCGCTGGTACTGGGCGTGGTATTTGGCGTCGCTCTGCACACGATTTATGGTGCCGGCAACCCGGTACTGAAAGCCTCGATCAGCTGGTTCGATCTGGTGGGCAACGGTTACGTGCAGTTGCTGCAAATGATCGTGATCCCGCTGGTGTTCGCCTCGATCCTCAGCGCCGTGGCGCGCCTGCATAACGCTTCGTCGCTGGGCAAAATCAGCTTCCTGACCATCGGCACGCTGCTGTTCACCACCGCCATCGCGGCGCTGATCGGTATCGGCCTGACCAACCTGTTCGGTCTCACCGCCGAAGGCCTGGTCGCCGGCACCCAGGAAATGGCTCGCCTGCAAACCATTCAGAGCGACTACGCGGGCAAGGTTGCCAACCTGAATGTGCCGCAGCTGCTGCTGTCGTTCATCCCGCAGAATCCGTTCGCCGACCTCGCTCGGGCCAAGCCGACTTCGATTATCAGCGTGGTGATTTTTGCTGCATTCCTTGGGGTCGCCGCACTGCAACTGCTCAAGGATGATGTCGAGAAAGGTCATAAAGTGATCAACGCCATCGACACCCTGCAAGCCTGGGTGATGCGTCTGGTACGCCTGGTGATGAAGCTGACTCCGTATGGGGTATTGGCGCTGATGACCAAAGTGGTCGCCGGCTCCAACCTGCAAGACATCATCAAGCTCGGCAGTTTTGTGGTGGTGTCCTACATCGGCCTGGGCTTGATGTTTGTAGTCCATGGCCTGCTGGTGTCGGCGGCCGGAATCAACCCGCTACGGTTCTTCCGCAAGATCTGGCCGGTGCTGACGTTTGCTTTCACCAGCCGCTCCAGCGCCGCCACCATTCCGCTGAGCATCGAAGCCCAGACCAGCCGTTTGGGTATTCCACAGTCCATCGCCAGTTTCGCCGCCTCGTTCGGCGCGACCATTGGCCAGAACGGCTGTGCCGGTCTGTACCCGGCAATGTTGGCGGTGATGGTGGCGCCAACTGTGGGCATCAACCCATTGGACCCATTGTGGATCGCGACGCTAGTGGCAATTGTGACGCTGAGTTCGGCCGGGGTGGCCGGGGTCGGTGGCGGCGCGACCTTCGCTGCGTTGATCGTATTGCCGGCCATGGGTTTGCCGGTGTCACTGGTGGCGTTGCTGATTTCGGTTGAGCCGCTGATCGACATGGGGCGTACGGCGTTGAACGTGAGTGGTTCGATCACGGCGGGTGCGATTACTAGCCAGATGATGCAGCAGACGGATAAAGAGTTGCTGGAGACGGATGAGCATGGGGCGTTGGCTCAGGCTTAAGATTCTCATCGTCTGAGCGGGCCTCTTCGCGGGCAAGCCTCGCTCCTACAGGGATTTTGTGTCGTACGAAATTTTCGCGACCAACATAATTCCTGTAGGAGCGAGGCTTGCCCGCGAAGCTTTCAGGCCTTCTCCCACACCTCAAAGCTATACGCCGGCTTGTCACCCTCCGCCGGATTCGGAACATTCGACACCAGTTTCCACTGGTTCAAATCAAACTCCGGAAACCACGCATCCCCTTCCGGGCTCAGCGCCACGCGCGTCAGGTACAGCCGATCAGCCTGCGCCAACCCTTGCGCATACAACTGCGCCCCGCCAATCAACATCACCTCATCGACGCCCTGCTCGCTCGCCCATTGCTGCGCGCGAACCACCGCTGCCTCCAGCGACGGATGAACTTCCGCGCCTTCCAGCCGCAGATCCGCCTGACGGCTGACCACGATGTTCAACCGGCCCGGCAGCGGACGACCGAGAGAATCCCAGGTCTTGCGACCCATGATAATCGGCTTGCCGAGGGTGGTGGCCTTGAAGTATTTGAAGTCCCCCGGCAAGTGCCAGGGCATGCTGTTGTCGACGCCGATCACACGGTTTTCACCGAGGGCTGCGATCAGGCTGAGGGGGAGTGATTTAGTCATGTCGGCGAGGATACCAGAGCCTCCCTTACCCCGATAAGCGTCACAGCGGTTATGCTCACTGCTCAATTAAGCGACGGGATGCCGCGTGACTGAACTGAATAAACTCTGGTTGACCGAAACCGTGCGCCTGCGTGAAGAGCACGCCGGCCCGCTGGACGATCTGGAAGCCAACCGAATCGCCCGTAGCGCCGGCGGCGACCTGCCGACGCGCATTCAACGCCGCGCCCTGTGGTTGGCCGAGCGCGACGGCTTGGCCGACGCCCTCAACCATTGGCGGCAAGGTGCGCGACTGGCGCTGATCGTTCTGGCCATATTGGCCGTGCTTAGCGGCGCCGGTCTGGCGTTTGCCGCATTGGGCGATGGCCAGACCCCGGTCAATGTGTTCTGGGCGTTGGGCAGTCTGCTCGGGCTCAACCTGATTCTGTTGCTGAGTTGGGCCCTGGGCCTGGTGTTCGCCGGCGAACAAGGCGCCGCCCTCGGGCGCTTATGGCTGTGGCTCAGTGAAAAACTCGCCCGCGATGCCAACGCCGCGCAACTGGCGCCGGCCCTGCTGCTGTTGCTGCAACGGCAGAAACTCAATCGTTGGGCGCTGGGCGTGCTGGTCAACGGGTTGTGGTTGCTGGCGATGCTCAGCGCCTTGGTGATGGTGCTGACGCTGATGGCGACCCGGCGCTACGGCTTCGTCTGGGAGACCACCATTCTCGGCGGCGACACCTTCGTCGCGATGACCCAAGCTCTCGGCGCCCTGCCGGCCTTGCTTGGTTTCAGTGTGCCCAGCGTGGAGATGATCCGCGCCAGTGGCGATGCCGCATTGAATATCGAGAGCGCCCGCCAGGCCTGGGCGGCGTGGCTGGTTGGAGTGCTGCTGGTGTACGGTGTTTTGCCACGATTGCTGCTCGCATTGTTCTGCCTGTGGCGCTGGAAAACCGGTCAAGCAGCCCTGCATCTGGATTTGAACCTGCCCGGCTACGCCCAACTGCGCGAACGGCTGATGCCCACCAGCGAACGCCTGGGCATCAGCGATGCCGCGCCAGAACAACTTCATCGGGTTGAAAATGCTGCCAGCGATCTGCAAAGCGATGGCGCGCTATTGGTGGCCATCGAACTGGACGACCAACGCCCGTGGCCGCCGCATCTGCCGAAAAACGTCAACAACGCGGGCGTCCTCGACAGCCGAGAATCCCGGCACAAACTGCTCGAACAGCTGAGTCGTTTTCCGCCGACCCGTCTGGTCATCGCCTGTGACCCACGGCGCTCGCCGGATCGTGGCAGTCTGGCGCTGATTGCCGAACTGGCTCGCAGCGCCAGCGCCACCCGCGTGTGGTTGTTGCAAGCGCCACCCGGCGAAGCGCTGGATGCCGAACGCCTCGGCGACTGGCATGTCGCGCTAAGACAACTGGACCTGCCATTCGCCGATTGCGCGCCGCTGAACTGGCTGGAGACGGGTCATGACTGATGCGTGGAATAAGCCATTGAAGCTCGCCGTGGTCGGCCATACCAATGTCGGCAAAACCTCGTTGCTGCGAACGCTGACGCGAGACGTCGGCTTCGGCGAAGTGTCCCATCGTCCCAGCACCACTCGCCACGTCGAAGGCGCGCGATTGTCGGTAGACGGCGAACCGTTGCTCGATCTCTTCGACACTCCGGGCCTGGAAGACGCCATCGCCCTGCTCGATTACCTTGAGCGCCTGGAACGTCCCGGCGAACGTCTCGACGGCCCGGCTCGGCTGGCACGATTCCTTGAGGGCAGCGAAGCCCGGCAGCGCTTCGAACAGGAAGCCAAAGTGCTGCGGCAACTGCTCGCCTCGGACGCCGGCCTCTACGTGATCGATGCCCGGGAGCCGGTGTTGGCCAAGTACCGCGACGAATTGGAAGTGTTGGCCAGTTGCGGCAAACCGCTGCTGCCGGTGTTGAATTTTGTCAGCAGCGCCCAGCATCGCGAACCGGATTGGCGTGAAGCCCTGGCGCGTCTCGGCTTACATGCCTTGGTGCGTTTCGACAGCGTCGCGCCACCGGAAGATGGCGAACGTCGACTCTATGAAAGCCTCGCGCTGCTGCTGGAAAACTCCCGCGAACAACTGGAGCGTTTGATTGCCGACCAGCAGGCCCAACGCCTGGCCCGTCAGCAGAGTGCAGCGCAACTGATTGCCGATTTATTGATCGATTGCGCCGCCTGCCGCCGCAGCGTGGTCAGCGAAGTCGAGCAGGAACAGCAATCGATCAGCGAACTGCGCAAAGCCGTGCGTCAGCGCGAACAACGCTGCGTCGAGGCCTTGCTCACCCTCTACGCCTTCCGCCCGCAAGATGCGGCGGCCAGTGACTTGCCGTTGCTCGATGGCCGCTGGGGCGATGACCTGTTCAACCCGGAAACCCTGAAGCAGCTCGGTGTGCGGGTCGGCGGTGGTATCGCGGCCGGCGCGGCGGCCGGGGCCGGGATCGATTTGCTGGTCGGCGGCCTGACCCTCGGCGCAGCGGCACTGGCCGGGGCGATTGCCGGCGGCGCCCTGCAAACGGCCCGCGGTTATGGCAGTCGGTTACTGGGCAAGCTCAAGGGCCAGCGAGAACTGACCGTCGATGACAGCGTGCTGCGGCTGTTGGCCCTGCGCCAGCGGCAATTGCTGCTGGCTCTGAATTCCCGTGGGCATGCGGCGATGGACAGCATTCAGGTCGCCACGCCGCAGGACAAAACCTGGCGCGAAGGCAAACTGCCGGAAGCGCTGAACAAGGCGCGGGCGCATCCGCAGTGGTCGTCGCTTAATCCGAATTCGAAGTTGAGTCAGGGGGAGAGACAAGAGCAAATCGAGGTGTTGGCGCAACAGCTTTAAAGGTTCGCAATCTGCGGTGTCAGCTCTGACCTCATCGCGGGCAAGCCCGCTCCCACAGGGATCTTTGGTGTTCATACAATTTCTGTATCACCCGAGACCTTGTGGGAGCGGGCTTGCCCGCGATGGCCGCGCCTCGGTCGTGAAGCATTACTCAGCCAGCAGCCGCAACGCCTTTTCCTTCAAGATACCCAGATCCATCACCGGCACCCACATCTCCTTCGCCAACTCATCCCACTGACGCATCCGCAAACTGACCCCACACAACGGATCCTGCTCGAACGCCGCAGCCTCGGCAGCCGTCATCACCCCGCCCTGATACTCAAGCGTGCGCCGACTGGCTTTGCTTAAACGTTCGAAGTACCCGGGCTCTTTGAGCGTGAGATAACGCTTGGCCTGAACGTGGTACTCAACCAACCGCGCAAGGCGCTCGCTGAAGCCGGCGCGACGTAAATAGTCAGCGCCCAAACGCTCATGGCTGACGATCCCAAAACCACCCATGCTCTCGGCCCCCTCGGCGCAGATATGCCCGATGTCATGGAAGAACGCCGCCAGCACCACTTCGTCATCGAACCCCTCGGCCATCGCCAGTTCCGCCGCCTGAGACATATGCTCGATCTGCGACACCGGTTCGCCGATGTAATCGTTGTCGCCAAAACGCTCGTACAGACCGAACACCTCGGCGATCACTTGTTCATGGCGGTCCATCAACGCTCTCCCAATAAGGTCGCGACGTTACGTTCGGCCATTGCCGGCCCGACGCTCATGCCGACGCCGGTGTGCATCAGCGCCACACTCACACTTGGCATCGGCCGCAAAAAGGAGAACGGCCCCGGTCCGCGTGAACCATAGACGCCCTGCCAGCGTTCGACCACTTGCACCTTGCAGCCCAACGTCTGCTCGGCCAGTTCAATCATCCAGTCATCCACCTGCTCGGCATTGAACGGAGACGGATCGCTGCCGTAATGGTGGGAGTCGCCGATGATCAACTCACCGTAAGGCGTCGGACTGATCAGCAGGTGAATACCGTTTTCATGCAGATGGGGTGCGTCGCGCAGAATCTGTGCCTGCACCGCTACGGCCTCGGGCAAATCGGCGAAGGCGCCGTAATGCACACAACTCAGGCCGGTGAGCAGCGCGTGCTGCAGGTTGAGGTTGATCTGCGGACGGGCACGAAGCATTTGCAGACGGCAGATTTGCGGATTGAGTTCGGCAATCGGCTCGGCCAGCAGCGTTTGATAATCGTGACCGGAGCAGACGATGATTTGCTCGGCGCTGAAGGTGCCAGCGGTGCTGTGCAAGCGCCCCGGCTCGATGTCGCGCACCAGCGTGGAGAAGTGAAACTCGACGCCCAATTCGCGGCGCAGGTAGTCGATCAACGCCGGAATTGCTTCGCGGGAATACAGCTGCTGGTCGTCCATGCCGTGCAACGCGGCACGGTGATGGCTGAACTGGCCGCCGTATAAATCGTGTAATGCCGCACCGCGCAACAATTCAACGCGGTAACCGTGCTGCATGGCGCGGCCGGCGCAGAAGGCTTCCAGCAGGTGCTCTTCCGCTTCAGTGCGAGCGAACAGGTACGAGCCGTTGCGCTTGAGTTGCAGGCCCGCCAGTTGTGCCCATTGGCCCCAGATGTCGCGGCTGGCCTTGGCCAGTTCAAGCATCGGGCCGGGTGGTTGGCCGGTGACCAGGGCTTGGCCGAAGTTGCGCACCGAAGCGCCCAAAGGCGTGGCGCTGCGTTCGAAGACGGTGACCTTGAGACCGCGCTTGGCGGCGGCATAAGCGTGGGATAATCCGAGAATGCCGGCGCCGACGATCAGCATGTCATTGCGTTGTGTCATTAAGAGATGTCCTGAATTCGAGACCGCTATCGCGGGCAAGCCCGCTCCCACAGGTTTTGTGAACGCCACGGACCATGTGGGAGCGGGCTTGCCCGCGATGGGGCCCCGTCAGCCGATGAAGATCTTACTTGGCAGCCACTTTCTCGGACTTGCCGTCATAACGCTTGCGCCATTCGGCGAGGATCTGGTCGCGATTCTTCGAGGCCCAGGCAAAGTCGTTCTTGATCAGACGCTGCTCATAATCCGCCGGCAGTTCAGTCTGCGGCTTGGCGATACCCGGTTGCGCGAGCACGGCGAAGTTCTCTTTGTAAAGCTCCATCGCCGCCGGGCTTGCAGAGAAGTCAGCCAGTTTTTTCGCCGCGTCTTCATGCGGCGTGCCTTTGATCACAGCGGTGGCTTCGATCTCCCAGCCCAGGCCTTCTTTCGGCAGGATGATGTCCAGCGGCGCGCCTTGGCGTTTCAACTGAACGGCCGGGTATTCGAAGGAAATACCGATCGGGAATTCACCGGCAGCGGCGAGTTTGCACGGCTTGGAACCGGAGTGAACGTACTGGCCGATGTTCTGGTGCAGGTCGTCCATGTACTGCCAGCCCTGCTTCTCGCCGAAGGTTTGCAGCCAGGCGCTGACGTCGAGGAAACCGGTGCCGGACGAGGCCGGGTTTGGCATGACGATCTTGCCTTTGTACTCAGGCTTGGTCAGGTCCTGCCAGCTCACGGGTTTGCTCAAACCCTGCTTTTCGGCCTCGACGGTGTTGAAGCAAATGGTCGCTGCCCAGACGTCCATGCCGACCCAGGCTGGCGGGTTAGCGGCGTCACGATAGTTGCCGCCGATCTTGCCCAGATCCTTCGGTGCGTAGCTTTGCAGCATTCCTTGCTGATCGAGAATCGCCAGGCTGGACGCCGCCAGGCCCCACACCGCGTCAGCTTGTGGGCGGGCTTTTTCGGCCAGCAGTTTGGCGGTGATGATGCCAGTGGAATCGCGCACCCACTTGATCTCGACGTCCGGGTTGGCCTTTTCAAAGGCCTCTTTGTAGGTCTTCAGTTGTTCGGCTTCGAGGGCGGTGTACACCGTCAACTCGGTTTTCGCCGCAAAGGCGTTCAGGCTGAAAGCGGTGAGGACAGCAGCGGCCAGGGCCAAAGGCTTGAACATGGTGCAATTCCTGTGTGAGTTGAAGGTGTGAATCAAAGACCGGGCGCGGTCTGCCGCCAGGCCTGGGAGCGACGCAACAAACCGCGCGAGGCCCAGGCCAGCAGCAGGGACACGCCCGCCGAGGTGAACAGAATCAGGGTCGACATCGCCGCCGCGCCGCCGACATTGCCGGCATCGTCCATGTTCAGCACCGCCACCGCCGCGAGGATGGTGTCGGGGCTGTAGAGGAAGATCGCCGCCGAGACAGTGGTCATGGCCGAGACAAACAGATAGCGCACGATGTCCAGCAACGCCGGCAGGCAGATCGGCACGGTGACCCGCAGGTAGTGCCGGTACAGCGGCGCCTTGAGCGACAGCGCGGCGGCTTCGAACTCGGCATCGAGTTGGCGCAGCGCGGTGGTGGCGGTCATTTGCGCGGTGGTCAAATAGTGAGCAATGGTGCAGACCACCAGCAGGGTCTTGGTCCCGTAGAGCACATGCAGCGGGTTGCCGGTGAGGTTGAAGAAGAAGACGTAACCCAGACCCAACACCAGACCCGGCACCGCCATCGGTACGAAACTGAGCATGCGCAGTGTCAGATTCAATCCGCGCTGACCCTTGGTTTTTTCCATCAGGTAAGCGCCAGTGAAGATCAGCACACTGCCGATCAACGCCGTACACAACGCCATCTTCACGCTGTTGCCGTAGGCCAGCCAGCCGCCGCCCGCCGTGTCGTTGAACTGGTAATGGTTGAGCGACAGCGACAGGTTGTACGGCCAGAACTTCACCAGCGACGAGTACACCGCCACGCCGAACACCAGCAGCAACACCGCGCAGATCAGCAGCACGATGGCCAGGTAGCAACCGTCGCGCAGCTTCGATGGAGCCGGTTGAAACACTTGCGCCCGCCCGCTCATGGAATCGCCATGGCGCCGACGCAGCCAGGCGTCGACGCCGAAGCTGAACAGCGCCGGCAGCAGCAAGACCATGCCGATCAGCGCGCCGCGACCGAATTGTTGCTGACCGACCACGGCTTTGTAGGCTTCCAGCGCCAGCACCTGATAATCGCCACCGACAACCACGGGCACACCGAAGTCGGTGATGGTCAAAGTGAATACCAGACAAAACGCCGCGAACACCGCCTGACGGGTCGCCGGCCAGGTGATGCTGCGAAAGGCTTTCGCCGGGCTAGCACCCATGCTGGAAGCTGCATCGAACAGTCGCGCATCCGCTAGGGACAGCGCCGACAGCAAAATCATCAGCGCGTGTGGGAAGGTGTAGATGACCTCACCGAGAACAATCCCCCAGAAGCCGTAGATATTGTCCGAGAGCAAACCGCGCAGCATGCCCTGATTGCCGAACAGATAAACCAGCGCAATCCCTGGCAGCATCGACGGCGCCATCAGCGGCAACAGCGACATCCCGCGCCAGATGCTTTTGCCGGGAATCAATGTGCGTTGCAGGGCGTAGGCAAACAGGTAGGCCAGCGGTACGACAATCGCTGCGACGCTGAGGGAAACCTTCAGGCTGTTGCCCAGCAGCCAGTGGAAATTGGCACTGGTCAGCAGTTCACGGGCAGCCACCAGACCGCCGCCCTGCCCGGCTTCAGAGCTGAAACCACGCCAGAAGATCGCCAGCAACGGCATCAACACCGCAACGCCGAGCAACACCAGCAGCAGGACCTTGCCGCCGACCACGAACAGCCGGTCGCCGATCTCGGCACGGGAGGTCTGCCGAACCTGCTTGTGCGGTATCGGCAGCGCGACGTTCACGCTCATCAGGCAAACACCTGCAGGCTGCGCGGCGGCAAGGCGACCATGATCTGCTGCGCACCGAGACGCGGCATGGCTTCCGGCGCCAGTTCCGCCAGCAATGCATGGCCCGGCAGCTGATCGAGCTCGAAGCTCATGCGGCAGCGGTTGCCGAGAAAAGTGATCTCGCGAACCTTGGCCGGGAACAGGTTTTCTTCATGCACCGGCGGGTTGACGTTGATCGCCTCGGGGCGGCAGAACAAGCGGCCCGAGGCGGTTTTAGCGCTGCCTTCAGCCAGGCGCATGTTCATCCCGCCGACCTGGGCATGACTGTCGCTGCTACGGCGGAACGGCAGCCAGTTACCCTGACCGACGAACTCCGCCACAAACGGTGTGGCCGGGCGGTCGTAGATTTCCTGCGGCGTGGCGTACTGCTCGACCTTGCCGTTGTTCATCACGGCGATGCGGTCGGCCATTAGCATGGCTTCGTCCTGATTGTGGGTGACCATCAAGGTGGTGACGCCGAGGTTGCGCTGCAATTGGCGCAGTTCGGTGCACAGATGCTCGCGGACCCGGGCGTCGAGCGCCGACATCGGTTCGTCCAGCAGCAACAAGGACGGCGCTGGCGCCAGGGCTCGAGCCAGTGCGACCCGTTGCTGCTGGCCGCCGGACAACTGACCGGGGTATTTTTTCTCACTGCCGATCAGGCCGACCAGTTCCAGCATCTGACCGACGCGCAGGCGCACTTCATCGCGACCGCTGCCGGCGAGGCCGTAGGCAATGTTCGCTTCGACAGTGAGATTGGGGAACAGCGCGTAGGACTGGAAGAGTATGCCGTAGTCCCGGGCTTGAGGTGCCAGGTGGGAAACGTCGCGATTGCCGAGGTACAACTCGCCGCTGTCTTGTTTCTCAAGGCCGGCGATGCAGCGCAGCAAGGTAGTTTTGCCACAGCCCGACGGCCCCAAGAGGCACACCAGCTCACCGGCCGCCACGTCGAGCGAGACGTTATCCAGCGCGGTGAACGCGCCGAAGCGTTTCTGCACGCCGCGCACTTTCATCGGCGCGCCGGGGTTGGTCAGGGCAGTTGCAGTCGAGTGGTTCATGGAGAGACCTCATCAAGCAGATGAGGGCCATCCTAGGTTTGCAATGCGTCCGTCATGTGGCAACGAGGCAAAAACGGCCGATAGTGGTATTCGGGGATTTTAGTTGGATGCGGCGGCGTACCGACGGACGCCTTCGCGGGCAAGCCTCGCTCCTACAGGGGAATGCGATCAACCTGTAGGAGCGAGGCTTGCCCGCGAAGAGGCCCTCACAGTCACGGAAGAACTTAAGCCGGAGCCATTTCCTGCGCCAACCCCAGAAACGCCGCTGGCAACCGCGCGCCTTTTCGCTCCTTGAGGCAGTACAGATACTCCGGAATCTGCGGCGCATTCTCGATGGTCAGCACCCGCAATTGCGGATCGTGAGGCACCTCCTGCCGGGCGATGATGCTGATGCCAATGTTGCGCAACACCGCTTCACGAATCGACTCCCGGCTGCCGATCTCCAGTAACGGGCCGAAACTCATCCCGGCGCTGGCCAGCAACTCTTCAGTAAGCTGACGAGTGGTCGAGCCCGACTCACGCATCAATAAGGTATGTCCTGCCAACGCACTGAGCGGCACATGATCATGCACCGCCAACGGATGATTTCGATGTACCGCCAACACCAATGGATCACTGCCGAGCACCCGGCGAATCAGCCGCGCGTCGTCCAGCAACTGCGAAGACGCGGCGACATCGACCCGGTAATCCTCCAGCGCCTCGATCACCTGCTGAGAGTTGCCGATTTCCACCGACACTTCCACCTGCGGCAAACGCTCGCGAAAGGCTTTCACCAGATCAAGGATGTAATAGGGCGCCGTGGCAGCGATGCGTAACGTGCCCTGGACCTGACCGCTGTTACGCAGAAAAAACTCGATGTCGGCTTCCTGCTGCAACAGCGCTTTCACCATCGGCAACAACCGCGCGCCTTCGTCGCTGACGCTGAGGCGACGGCCGCCACGGTAGAACAGTTCAACCGAGTACTGGCTTTCCAGATGCCGAATCTGGGTCGTCACCGTCGGTTGGCTCAGGCCGAGCTTTTTCGCTGCCAGGGTAATGCTGCCCAACCGGGCAACCATGTAAAACGCCTTCAGCTCGGCACTCAGCACACCCCTTCCCTCATCGTCTATTTGCGCAACAGGCGCAAACCATTGAACACCACCAACAGGCTCACGCCCATGTCAGCGAACACCGCCATCCACATGGTGGCGATCCCGGCGAAGGTTACCCCAAGAAAGATCGCTTTGATGACCAATGCCAGGGCAATGTTCTGTTTGAGGATGTTCGAGGTCTGCCGCGACAAGCGGATGAAGGCCGGGATCTTGCGTAGATCGTCGTCCATCAGGGCGACATCGGCGGTTTCGATGGCGGTGTCGGTACCGGCGGCCGCCATGGCGAAACCGATCTCGGCCCGCGCCAGCGCTGGGGCGTCGTTGATGCCGTCGCCGACCATCCCGACCCGATGGCCTTGGGCGTACAGCGTTTCGATGGCTTGCAGTTTCTCGGTCGGCAACAAATCGCCCTGCGCCTGATCGATGCCCACGTGGGCGGCGATGACCTGAGCGGTGTGAACGTTGTCGCCGGTCAACATCAGGGTTTTGATGCCCAACTCATGCAACTGCTGGATCGCTTCGCGACTGGACGCTTTCACTGTGTCCGCGACGGCAAACAGCGCCAAGGGACCCGACTTGTCGAGCAACAGCACCACGGATTTGCCCTGCTTCTCCAGAGCAAACAGCTGCTCTTCCAGCGCTGGCGAACACAGGCCCAAATCTTCCACCAGGCGATGGTTGCCCAAGTGGTAGAGCTCACCGTTAATCTCGCCGCGCACACCACGCCCCGCCAGGGCTTCGAAGTTATCCACAATCAACGGCTTGAGTTGGTTATGCCCAACTGCATCCACCGCCGCATTGGCGATGGCCAGCGACACCGGGTGATCCGAACGACCGGCCAGTGCCGCCGCAATGGCCGGGGCTGTTTCATCAACGGTTGGGTCGAGGGACAAATAGTCGGTCTGCACCGGTTTGCCGTGAGTGAGGGTGCCGGTCTTGTCGAGGGCCAGGTAATCGAGTTTGTGACCGTGCTCCAGGTAGACGCCGCCCTTGACCAGAATCCCTTTGCGCGCCGCTGCCGCGAGGCCACTGACGATAGTCACCGGGGTGGAAATCACCAATGCACACGGACAAGCGACCACCAGCAACACCAGCGCCCGGTAGATCCAGTCGAACCACAACGCATTCATGAACAGCGGTGGAATCACCGCCACGGCCAGGGCCAGGATGAACACCGCCGGGGTGTAGATTTTCGAGAAGCTGTCGACGAAACGCTGGGTCGGAGCGCGCGCTCCTTGGGCCTGTTCCACAGCATGAATGATGCGCGCCAAGGTTGAGTGGTTGGCCTCGGCAGTCACGGTATATTCCAGTGAACCGGACTGGTTGATGGTGCCGGCAAACACCTTGTCGCCGATGGTTTTCTCCACCGGCAGGCTTTCACCGGTGATCGGCGCCTGATCGATGGTCGAGTTGCCAGACACCACTTCGCCGTCCAGACCGATCCGCTCGCCGGGACGCACCCGCACCCGCGCACCCAGTTCGATGTTTTTAACCGGTTGTGCGACCCAACTGCCGTTGGCCTGCTGCACCGTGGCTTGCTCGGGGGCCATCTGCATCAACCCGCCGATGGCGTTGCGCGCCCGGTCCAGGGACCTGGCTTCGATCAACTCGGCCACGGTGAACAGGAACATCACCATCGCCGCTTCCGGCCACTGACCGATCAGAATCGCACCGGTCACCGCAATGCTCATCAGCGCGTTGATGTTCAGGTTGAGGTTTTTCAGGGCAATCCAGCCCTTCTTGTAAGTACCGAGGCCACCGCTGAGGATCGAGATCAGCGCGATAACCGCCACCACCCAGTTTGGAGCTGCATCGGTGAAGTGGATAAGCTCGGCGGTGAGCGCCCCAACGCCGGACAGCGCTAGCGGCCACCAAGGCTTTTCCGCAGGTTTAGGGCTCGACGCCGGCGCTTCGGCGCCCTGCTCCATGGGCTCGGCGTGCATGCCAAGCGACTTGATCGCGTCGATGATCGGCGTGGTGCTTGGCAGGTCATGGGTCACGCCCAACACCCGATTGATCAGGTTGAATTCCAGTTGCTGCACACCCGACAGCTTCCCGAGTTTGTTCTGGATCAGCGTCTGCTCGGTCGGGCAGTCCATCGCCTCGATGCGGAAACTGCTCAGCCGCGCACCGGCGGTCGGCGTCTCGCTCAACACAATCCGCGAAGGTGCCGCGGCTTGGGAGGAACAGCAGGAATCCCCGTGGCTTCCATGGTCATGCTGGGACACAGGCTTCAGCTTGGGGCTGTGATCGTGCCCGGCCTTGGGTTTGTGGGTGTGAAGAGAATCGCTCATTGGGTCGCGTCCATGAAGGTGCCTGTTGCCAAGTAAAGACCCTGTAGCCACTATAGGGTCAAGCACCCTTTTGGAGATTGTCGCGATGAAAATAGGAGAACTGGCGAAACTCACCGACTGCGCCGTGGAAACCATCCGCTACTACGAGCGCGAAAACCTGCTGCCGGAGCCGGCCCGTAGCGACGGCAATTATCGCGTCTACACCCAGGCCCACGCCGAGCGCCTGACCTTCATCCGCAATTGCCGCACGCTGGACATGACCCTCGAGGAAATCCGCAGCCTGCTGGCCCTGCGCGACAGCCCGCAGGATCAATGCGAAAACGTCAACGCGTTGATCGATGAACATATCCACCATGTGAAGGCACGAATCGATGGTTTGCTGGCCTTGCAGACACAACTGCTCGACCTGCGCCAACGCTGCAGCGAAGGGCCGGATATCGATCAGTGCGGGATTTTGCAGCGGCTGGAAGTGAGCGGCGGGGTTGTGGCGACGGAGGTTGAGCATTCCCATGTTGGCCGTAGCCACGGCCACTAAAAACACCGCATAACCTTGTGGGAGCGAGCTTGCTCGCGATGGCGGTGGCACATCCAACATTGATGTGACAGACAAACCGCTATCGCGAGCAAGCTCGCTCCCACAGGTTCAGCGGCGAGCTTTAAACCGCCATCGGCGCGGTCATCGGCGCGTGGTGTTCATAACCTTCCAGCGAGAAATCACCCGGCTCGATCAACTCCAGCCACTCCGGCTGATAAACACCGGTCTTGGCAAATTCCGGCACACGATCGGAAATCACCAGTTTCGGCATCGGGAACGGCTCGCGCTTGAGCTGTTCGTTGAGCATGTCCAGGTGGTTTTCGTAGACGTGGGCGTCGCCGATGAAATAGGTGAACCAGCGCGGTGTGTAACCGGTCAGGCGACCGATCAGGCTCAGCAGCGCGGCGCCTTCGGAGAGGTTGAACGGCGTGCCCAGGCCCAGATCGTTGGAGCGGATGTAGAGGGTCAGGGAGATTTCCTTGGTCTCGACATTCGGGTGGAACTGGTACAGCAAGTGGCACGGCGGCAGAGCCATTTCGTCGAGCTGGGCGACGTTCCAGCCGTGGAACAGAATGCGACGGCTGCCCGGGTCCTTGATGATGGTGTCAACGCACTGGCGGATCTGGTCGATCGCTTTGTACAGCACCACATAAGCCTGGCCGTCTTCTTCGCCCTCGGCGATCTGACGATAACCCTGGCTCAACGTCTGCTCGATGGCGGCCTGGTTGCTGACCGGAATCTGCTTGTACGCCGGCCATTTGCGCCATTGCACGCCGTAGATCTCGCCGAGGTCGTCTTCACCCTGACGGAACGGGTTGGCCAGCCACTGCGCATTTTCGTTGGCGTTCTGGTCCCAGACCTTGCAGCCCAGCGCACGGAATTCGGCGGCGTTGTTCACCCCGCGCAGAAAGCCGCACATCTCGCCGATGGCGGATTTGAAAGCCATCTTGCGGGTGGTGATTGCCGGGAAACCTTCCTGCAGATCGAAGCGCAGCATCGCGCCCGGAAAGCTGATGGTGTTCACGCCGGTGCGGTTGGCCTGTTTGGTGCCGTTCTTGATGACGTGGGCGACCAGTTCGAGATATTGCTTCATGAATTACCTGTGTCCTTGAACCCGGGGCCAAAGCCCCCGGGGTTCGAATTTATAGCGCCTGTTTCTTATACAGCAGCTGCGGGGGCCGCCGGGGCGCGTCGATAAGCCAGCCAGATCAGGAACAGCCCGCCGACGATCATCGGTACACACAGCACTTGGCCCATGGTCAGCCAGTTCCAGGCCAGATAACCCAGTTGCGCGTCCGGCACGCGAACGAATTCGACGATGAAACGGAAGATGCCATAGAACAGCGCGAACATCCCGGACACCGCCATGGTTGGCCGCGGCTTGCGCGAGAACAGCCAGAGGATCGCGAACAGCGCCACGCCTTCCAGCGCGAATTGGTACAGCTGCGACGGGTGACGCGCCAGTTGCGCCGGATCGGTCGGGAAGACCATCGCCCACGGCACGTCGGTCGCCTTGCCCCACAATTCAGCGTTGATGAAGTTACCGATGCGCCCGGCACCCAGGCCGATCGGCACCATCGGCGCGACGAAGTCCATCAGCTGGAAGAACGACTTGCCGTTCTTTTTACCGAACCACAGCGCTGCCAGCATTACACCGATAAACCCGCCGTGGAATGACATGCCGCCCTTCCACACTTCGAAAATCAGGGTCGGGTTGGCCAGATAGGCGTTCAGATCGTAAAACAGCACATAACCCAAGCGGCCGCCAACGATGACACCCATCGACATCCAGAACACCATGTCGGAGAGTTTCTCCTTGGTCCAGGTCGGGTCGAAGCGGTTCAGCCGGCGTGACGCCAGCCACCACGCGCCGCCGATGCCGATCAGGTACATCAGGCCGTACCAGTGGATTTTCAGCGGACCGATGGCCAGGGCCACCGGGTCGATCTGCGGGTAAGGCAGCATTGCGACTCCTCGTTAGAGTTGAAACCTTCAAATTCCCGGGCGACGCTGTCACGCCAGGATTAAGCCAGGATTGCGCTACGCGTCAGAGCAAGAAGCTCAAGCCGACGCAAAACAGCAAAGCGGCAAACAGTCTTTTCAGCAAGCGCGGCGACAGCGTGTGGGCCAGTCGCGCACCGAGGCGGGCGAAAAACATGCTGGTCAGGGCGATCCCCAGCAGCGCCGGCAAATAAACAAAACCGAGACTATGGGCCGGCAACAATGGATCGTGCCACCCCAGAATCATGAAACTTAATGCACTGGCCAAGGCGATTGGCAGGCCACAGGCCGACGAAGTGGCCACCGCTTGCTGCATCGGCACGCTGCGCCAAGTCAGGAACGGCACGGTCAACGAGCCGCCGCCAATCCCGAAAATCGCCGAGGCCCAGCCAATGACGCTGCCGGCCACGGTCAGACCGACTTTACCCGGCACCGTTCGACTGGCCTTGGGTTTGAAGTCCAAAGCCAGTTGAACGGCGATGATCAGCGCGAATACACCAATGATCTTCTGCAAATTCGGTCCGGAGACCGCCTCAGCGGTCAACGCGCCCAAACCGGCACCGAACAGAATGCCGAGGGTCATCCAGGCAAAAATCGGCCAGCGCACCGCGCCGCGGCTATGGTGCTCGCGAATCGAATTGATCGACGTAAAGATGATCGTCGCCAGGGAGGTGCCGACTGCCAGATGTGTCAGGATCGACGCATCAAATCCCTGCAAGGTGAAACTGAACACCAGCACCGGGACAATGATGATCCCGCCGCCTACCCCAAACAGCCCGGCCAGCACGCCCGCACAGGCGCCCAGCGCCAGATAGAGCAGAAATTCCATGGCCGCATCCCCAAGCATCCCGAATCAGGAGCGGCATGGTAACGGATGCATGGCCTCAGGCTCCACTGTGGATGGCGATGGATCGATGAGCGATGTCTGCGTAGAGTGAGCAAAAACACACAAGGACCACCTTATGTGCCTGATTGTTTTTGCCTGGCGGCCGGGCCATGCCCAGCCCCTGATCGTGGCGGCCAACCGCGACGAATTCTATGCCCGGCCCAGCCTGCCCCTGGCGCAATGGCCGCAAGCTCCGCACGTGTATGCCGGTCGCGACCTCGAGGCTGGCGGTACGTGGCTCGGTGTCGGCGCCAATGGGCGCTTCGCCGCGCTGACTAATATCCGTGATCCCCTTCAGCCGCCAGCTCGCAAATCGCGAGGCGAACTGGTGGCGCAGTTTCTCAGTGGAGACATGTCGATTGACGGCTATTTAAAGGACGTTGTCGGACGTTCGCCTGAATATGCCGGGTTTAATCTGTTGGTCGGCAATACCCACGAGCTATGGCACTTCAATGCCCGGGAGACGGAGGCGGTCATGCTCCAACCGGGCATTTACGGGTTATCGAATGCTGGGCTGGATACACCGTGGCCGAAAGTGCTCAAGGCCAAGGCAGCATTGAGCGAGGTGTTGGACGATCCGCAGCCGCAGGCGCTATTGGCCTTGCTCAGCGACCCGCAGACGGCACCGCTTGCCGAACTGCCGGACACGGGCGTGGGGCAGGCTACCGAGACGTTGTTGTCGAGCGTGTTTATCAAGAGCCCGACTTACGGGACACGGGCGAGCACGGCGTTGATCGTTCAGGCGGATGGGGAGCGGCATATGGTCGAAAGGAGTTTCGGGCCGTATGGGGGGCATTTGGGGGAAGTGGAGATCAGGATTTAGTCAGGTGTTGTTCACACTGACGTCTTCGCGGGCAAGCCTCGCTCCTACAGGTTGATCGCATTCCCCTGTAGGAGCGAGGCTTGCCCGCGAAGAGGCCCTCAGCCTTTTAAAGGGTTTTGACCGAAGCCGGATTGATCATCCGCGCCAACCCAAGGTTCTTCAGCGCCAGTTGCAGCGAGCTGTGGATAACTTGCGGGTTGTCGATGGTCATCAGCTCTGCCAGCAACTCCTTGGCCTTGCTCAGGTTGATCTGGCGCAGCATCCACTTCACTTTCGGCAAGTTGGTGGCGTTCATCGACAGGCTGTCGAAACCCATTGCCATCAACAACACCGCCGCCGCCGGGTCACCAGCCATTTCGCCGCAGATACTCACGGGCTTGCCTTCGGCATGGGCGTCGCGCACTACGCTTTGCAAGGCTTGCAACACTGCCGGGTGCAGGTAGTCGTAGAGATCGGCCACCCGCGGGTTGTTGCGGTCCACGGCCAGCAGGTACTGGGTCAGGTCGTTGGAGCCGACCGACAGGAAGTCCACTTGCCGCGCCAGTTCCTTGGTCTGATACACCGCCGCCGGAATTTCGATCATCACGCCAATCGGCGGCATGGGCACGTCGCAGCCTTCGTCGCGCACTTCGCCCCAGGCCCGGTGAATCAGGTGCAGGGCTTCTTCCAGTTCGTGGGTGCCGGAAATCATCGGCAGCAGAATGCGCAGGTTGTTCAAGCCTTCGCTAGCCTTGAGCATGGCACGGGTCTGCACCAGGAAAATTTCCGGGTGGTCGAGCGTGACGCGAATACCGCGCCAGCCGAGGAACGGGTTGTCTTCCTTGATCGGGAAGTACGACAGCGACTTGTCGCCGCCGATGTCCAGACTGCGCATGGTCACTGGCTGTGGATGGAACGCGGCGAGTTGCTCGCGATAGATCGCCAGTTGCTCCTTTTCGCTCGGGAAGCGCTGGTTGATCATGAACGGCACTTCGGTGCGGTACAGACCCACGCCTTCAGCGCCACGCTTTTGCGCCCGAGCTACATCCGCCAGCAAGCCGGTGTTGACCCACAGCGGCATGCGGTGACCGTCGACCGTTACACACGGCAAGTCCCGCAAAGCATCCAGCCCGAGGGCCAGCTGTTTCTCTTCCTCGACCACCTCGGCGAACTGCTTGCGCAGCACGTCACTTGGGTTGGTATAGACCTCACCGTGGTAGCCGTCGACGATCATCTGGATCCCGTCGACCTTGGAATACGGCAAGTCGACCAGGCCCATCACCGTCGGAATACCCATGGCACGCGCCAGGATCGCCACGTGGGAGTTGCCGGAACCGAGTACCGACACCAGACCGACCAGCTTGCCTTCCGGCACCTCGCCGAGCATCGCCGGCGTCAGTTCTTCGCTGACCAGAATGGTGTTGTCGGGATAGACCAGCGTCTGCTGCCGCTCTTCCTGCAGATAAGCCAGCAAGCGCCGACCGAGGTCTTTGACGTCCGAGGCGCGCTCACGCAGGTAGGCGTCGTCCATCAGTTCGAATCGGTTGACGTGTTCGGTGACCACCTGACGCAACGCGCCCTGAGCCCACTGACCGGTCTTGATCACCGTGGTGATTTCGCTGCCGAGCGAGGCATCGTCGAGCATCATCAGGTAAACGTCGAACAGCGCCCGCTCTTCAGGCCGCAGCTGGGTCGCCAGCTTGGCGGACAAGGCACGCATGTCGGCGCGCACGCCTTCGATGGCGGTCTTGAACAGGCCAAGTTCCGCGTTGATGTCGGTGATGGTCTTGTCCGGCACCACGTCCAGGTCGGCCGGCGGCAGCATGACGACCGCGGTTCCGACCGCCGCGCCCGGCGAACCCGGTACACCGACGAACTTTGCTTCCTGGATGCCTTTGCCCTGACGGCCCAGGCCACGGATCGAACCGGTGGCCTCGGCGTGGGCGATAACGCCAGCGAGTTGCGCGCTCATGGTCACGAGGAAGGCTTCTTCACCTTCATCGAACTGGCGGCGTTCTTTTTGCTGAATGACCAACACGCCGACGACGCGACGGTGGTGAATGATCGGCGCTCCGAGGAACGAAGCAAAGCGCTCTTCGCCGGTCTCGGCAAAGTAGCGATAGCGCGGGTGATCCGCGGCGTTTTCGAGGTTCAGGGGTTCTTCACGCGTGCCGACCAGGCCGACCAGACCTTCGTTGGGTGCCATGCTGACTTTGCCGATCGAGCGCTTGTTCAAGCCCTCGGTGGCCATCAGCACGAAGCGGTTGGTCTCTGGGTCAAGCAGGTAGACCGAGCAGACCTGGCTGCCCATGGCCTCTTTGACGCGCAACACAATAATCCCCAACGCCGCCTTGAGATCCTTGGCGGAGTTAACTTCCTGGACGATCTTGCGCAGCGTATTGAGCATGGCTCGGGGTCGAACTCCGTCGTCAGTCGCGCGCTAAAAGGCGCGGGGCAAGCTCTTTGAGAGCGCGGCGATAAACCTCGCGCTTGAATGTCACCACCTGGCCCAACGGATACCAATAACTGACCCAGCGCCAGCCATCGAATTCCGGTTTACCGGTCAAATCCATCCGCACCCGCTGCTCGTTGGAGACCAGGCGCAGGAGAAACCATTTCTGTTTCTGGCCGATGCACAGCGGTTGGCTGTGCGTCCTGACCAGACGTTGCGGCAAACGATAGCGCAACCAGCCCCGGGTGCAGGCGAGTATTTCAACATCTTCGCGCTCCAGGCCCACTTCTTCGTTCAACTCGCGGTACAAGGCGTCTTCCGGCGTCTCCTGGGGATTGATCCCTCCCTGTGGAAACTGCCAGGCATCTTGATTGATACGGCGAGCCCATAGCACCTGGCCGGCATCATTCGTCAGAATGATCCCGACATTGGGGCGGAAACCATCGGGGTCGATCACGGCAACAACCTCGCAAACGCATGTCGGGGCATTGTTCCACAAAGGTTGTGAAAGCAGCAACGAGCCGACCTACCTTATGTGCACTCTTGTGAAAAGTCCGTATTCTGGACACCTTTCTACAGACTTTTCAGCGAGTAACTGCAATGCGGCTGGCTTTATTCGACTTGGACAACACGCTTCTGGGCGGTGACAGTGACCACGCCTGGGGCGACTATCTGTGCGAACGCGGTTTCCTCGACGCCGTCGCCTACAAGGCACGCAACGACGAGTTCTATCAGGATTACCTGGCCGGCAAGCTGGATAACGACGCGTACCTGAACTTCTGCCTGGAAGTTCTCGGCCGCACCGAGATGGCCACGCTGGATGAGTGGCACCTGGATTACATGCGTGACTGCATCGAACCGATCGTGTTGCCCAAGGCAATCGAACTGCTGGCCAAACACCGCGAGGCTGGCGACAAGCTGGTGATCATCACCGCCACCAACCGCTTCGTGACCGGGCCGATTGCAGCACGCTTAGGCGTCGAAACCCTGATCGCCACCGAATGCGAAATGATCGACGGTCGTTATAGTGGGCGCAGCACCGATATCCCGTGCTTCCGTGAAGGCAAGGTGACCCGGTTGATTCGTTGGCTGGAAGAGACTGGCCACACTCTGGCAGACAGCTATTTCTACAGCGATTCGATGAATGACTTGCCGTTGCTGGAGCAGGTGGCGAATCCGATCGCTGTTGATCCGGATCCGAATTTGCGGGTCGAGGCTGAAAAGCGGGGTTGGCCAGTGATTTCGTTGCGCGACTAGTATCGCTATCGCGGGCAAGCCCGCTCCCGCAGGGATCTCTGCTGTAAATGCTATCTATGCCACACAGCAGAACCTTGTGGGAGCGGGCTTGCCCGCGATTGGGTCGACTCGATCTGAAACCTTAAACCGGCTTGGCGCCCATCAAACCTGCAATGGCGATGAAACAAACAAAGCTGAACAGTGCGAGGGCAAAGGTGAATTTGCCGTTCCCCGCCGGCGCCTTGCGCAACTTGTTCAGCCGCACCACCAACCAGAACCAGCCCAACGCCGCCAAGGTGTAAAGCACACTGGACGCCAGCAACCAGGTCTGCCCCAGCGGCCAGCCCACCAGATGCACCATCCACCAGCCGGTGAACGGCATGCTCAGCAAGGCCAGGCCCATCAATAGCCAGATGAACACCAGCGGTCGTTGCAAGGTGCGAGTATGAGCCGTCGCGTCGCCGTTACGGCGTGTGCGCCAGACCCAGATCGCCAGCCCCAGCGCGCTGATCAACAGCAACACCGTCGCCACGCCATGAGCGATTTTGAGGGCGGTTAACGTTTCCATTGTTCAATTTCCTTATGGCTTGCTCGTCAGCGTAGCCGCTCAGCCGAGAAACAGCTGATAGGCCGGGTTGTCGCTTTCGTCCCAGTACGGGTAACCGATTTCTTCCAGCGCGGCCGGTACCAGATGACGCTCGTCGTGCGGCACTTGCAAACCTGCGACCACACGGCCATCCGCCGCGCCGTGGTTGCGGTAGTGGAACATCGAAATGTTCCAGCGCCCGCCGAGCTTGTTGAGGAAGTTGAACAACGCGCCAGGGCGCTCCGGGAATTCGAAGCGCAGCACCACTTCATCGACCACATGGACAGCACGGCCGCCCACCATATGGCGAATGTGCAACTTGGCCAGCTCGTTATCGGTCAGGTCGAGCACCGGGAAACCTTGCTCGGTAAGACTGGCGAGCAACGCACTGCGCGGGTCGTTGTCCGGGTGCGTCTGCACGCCGACAAAGATGTGCGCTTCGCTGCCGGTGTTGTAGCGGTAGTTGAATTCGGTGATCTGGCGCTTGCCGATGGCTTCACAGAACGCCTTGAAGCTGCCCGGTTTCTCGGGGATGGTCACGGCGATGATGGCTTCGCGACCCTCGCCCAGCTCAGCGCGCTCGGCCACGTGGCGCAAGCGGTCGAAGTTGACGTTGGCACCGGAATCGATGGCCACGAAGGTGTGACCCGTGATGCCGTGTTGTTCGACATACTTCTTGATCCCGGCCACGCCCAAGGCGCCGGCAGGTTCAGTGATCGAGCGGGTATCGTCGTAGATATCCTTGATTGCCGCGCAGATCTCGTCAGTGCTGACGGTGAGGACTTCGTCTACGTAATCTTTGCAGATATCAAAAGTATGCTGGCCGATCTGCGCCACTGCGACACCGTCGGCGAAAAGACCCACGGTCGGCAGCACCACGCGCTCGCCGGCCGCCATGGCGGCTTGCAGGCAGTTGGAGTCATCTGGTTCGACGCCGATGATTTTGATGTCCGGGCGCAGGTATTTCACGTACGCCGCAATGCCGGCGATCAGCCCGCCACCGCCCACCGGAACGAAGATCGCATCCAGACGCCCTGGGTGCTGACGCAGAATCTCCATGGCCACCGTGCCCTGCCCGGCAATGGTGTGGGGATCGTCGTAAGGGTGAATGTAGACGTAGCCTTTTTCGTCGACCAGCTTCAGCGAGTAGGCCAGGGCTTCCGGGAACGAATCCCCGTGCAACAACACTTTGCCGCCGCGCGAACGCACGCCTTCGACCTTGATCTCCGGGGTGGTCTTGGGCATCACGATGGTCGCTTTCACACCCAGTACCTTGGCCGCCAGGGCCAGGCCTTGCGCATGATTGCCCGCCGACGCGGTGACCACGCCGCGAGCGCGCTCTTCATCGCTCAGTTGCGTCAGCTTGTTATAGGCGCCGCGAATCTTGAACGAGAACACCGGCTGCAAGTCTTCACGCTTGAGCCAGATATCGTTGCCCAGCCGCTCGGAGAGCTGACGGGCAGTCTGCAATGGGGTTTCTACGGCAACGTCATAAACGCGCGAGGTGAGGATCTTTTTGACGTACTGTTCGAGCATCGGAAAGCATCACTGAGCGGGTTGGGCAGGGCCAAGGAGTCTAACCCGGCTTTTGGGCGGACGACCACACGAATCAAGAGGTTTTAGGCTCATCGAAAAGAGATCATGACCTGTAGGAGCGAAGCTTGCTCGCGAAGAGGTCTTAACATCCGACATAAATGTTGGCGGTTAGATCGCTTTCGCGGGCAAGCCTCGCTCCTACGGTTATCAGTTGTCGGGCATGCGCATTTGACCGCCAATCGGGCAATGACCTTCCCCATTGCGAGGCCTATAATGCCGGCCTTTCGTCCCCCCTTTCGGCACTTCGGAGCCCGCATGACCCAGGATCAACTCAAACAGGCCGTAGCCCAGGCCGCCGTCGACTTCATCCTCCCGAAACTCGACGACAAGAGCATCGTCGGGGTCGGCACCGGCTCTACCGCCAACTGCTTCATCGATGCCCTGGCCAAGCACAAAGGCGCGTTCGATGGCGCGGTCGCCAGTTCCGAAGCCACCGCCGCCCGCCTCAAGGGCCACGGCATTCCGGTGTATGAGCTCAATACCGTCAGCGACCTGGAGTTCTACGTCGACGGCGCCGATGAAAGCGACGAGCACCTGAACCTGATCAAGGGCGGCGGCGCAGCCCTGACTCGCGAGAAGATTGTTGCGGCCGTGGCCAAGACCTTCATCTGCATCGCCGACGCCAGCAAACTGGTGCCGGTGCTCGGCGCGTTCCCGCTGCCGGTGGAAGTGATCCCGATGGCCCGCAGCCACGTGGCCCGCCAACTGGTGAAGCTCGGCGGCGACCCGGTTTACCGTGAAGGCGTGCTGACCGACAACGGCAACATCATCCTCGATGTGTTCAACATGCAGATCACCAATCCGGTGGAACTGGAAACACAGATCAATGCCATCGTCGGCGTGGTCACCAACGGCTTGTTCGCGGCCCGCCCGGCTGATTTGTTGCTGCTGGGGACGAGTGAAGGTGTGAAGACCCTCAAAGCCTGACGCCTCGTCCTCCTGTAGGAGCGAAGCTTGCTCGCGAAGAGGCCATAGCATTCAACATCTCAGTTGACTGTTATGGCCTCTTCGCGAGCAAGCTTCGCTCCTACAGTTTGTTTGGGGTGTTGGTTAGGGCTGTGCCGGTTTTTTGAAGACGTAGAAAAGGTTCGGCTCGCTGACGAGGTACAGAGTGCCGTCGTCGTCCATGGCGATGCCTTCCGCTTGCGGCACAGTTTTCTGCAATCCCTGACGCCCCTTGCTCAGTGACAGAGTGGTCAACGGTCGCCCGTCGACATCCAGCTCCAGAATCAGTCGCGACTCATCGGATAGCGCCAACAAATGGCCGCTGCGCTCGTCGTACTGCAGGCTCGACAGGTCTCGCACGAACATCCCGGCATCGCGCTTGGGGTTGTTCACCACATGCACCGCGTAGGACTTCTCCGGGTTGTAATGCGGAAAGCCCTGCACTTCGTAAATCAGCATCGGATCGCGCTCCTTGGCGACAAACAAGCGCTTGCCCACCGAGTCATAGGCCAACCCCTCAAACCCCTTGTTGCCACTCATGTGCACGCCGAGGGTTATCTGCTCGGCGTCCGCGGCATCGAGGAACGTCGTGTCCTTTTCCAGATGAATCTTGATCAGCCGTTGCTCACGCTCGTCGGTGATCACGTAAGTGTCAGCGCTGATGAACTCCACCGCCTCCGGGTCGCCAAACCCGATCAGCGCCACACGCCGCAGGATTTTGCCCTCCAGGGACAATTCGATCAGTTCGGCGTTTTTGTTGGTGACCGTGAACAGGCTTTTGCGCACGGGATCGAAGGTCAGCGCCGAAACATCATCGTCCAGCCCGTCAATGACCCGCGCCTCGATTGCTACCTGATACTGATCCAGGCCAATCGACTGAGCATTCATCGGCTGCCATAGCGTCTGCACATTGAACCAGGTGCGCTCGAACAGGCGCAGGTGCTGGCCAATGGCAACCAGCACGATCAACGCAATCACCGACAGGATCAGTATCAGGGGTTTGGGGCGGGCAAATCGACGCATTCAGGCGGACTCGGGTTCGAAACAGGCAGATGAAATATCACGACTGTATGAATTGAAGCTTAATGGCCACCTGCCTTGAATCACAACCTGCGCACGATGCATTCGGCGTAGGAGCTGCCGCAGGCTGCGATCTTTTGATTTTGGCGTCAGCAAGATCGCTGAAGATCAAAAGATCGTCCGAACGCGGCCCGAGCCTTCGGCAGCTCCTACGGGGCGATTATTTTTGCTTTTCGAAACGGTAGAACAGGTTCGGCTCACTCACAATGTACAGCGTGCCCGCTTCGTCCATGGCCACACCTTCGGCGCGGGGAATGGTTTTCTTCAGACCATTGAAACCACCCAGCAAGGTCATGAAACTGACCTGCTCGCCTTTCTCGTCCAACTCCAGCAACAGATGCGAATCGGCGGACAGCACCAGGGTATGGCCGGTGCGCGAATCGATGGCCAGAGCCGACAGGTTGCGGATATCCAGTTCGTCGCTGGACAGCTTTTGCTTGTCGCCCTTGAGGATTTGGCTGCCGTCGCTTTTCCAGCTGAACAGCGCCGGCGGACGCTCTTCACCCAGCAGCAGTTGCTGGTTGCGCGCATCCCACACAATCGCCTCGAAGGCTTTGTTCTGGTCTTGCGACGGGCCCAGGTCGTATTTCGGGAAACTGGCGATATTCAGTTCGCGAGTATCGGCATCGACCTTGACGATGGACAGCAGGTGCGCGCGCTCATCGGTGATCGCCAGCAAACCATTGCCCATGACCGCCACCCCTTCCGGGTTGCTCCAACCCACCAGCGGCATCTTGCGCAACACATCGCCCTGCAACGTCAGTTCGACCAGGAACGGGTTCTTGCCCATCACCGCAAACAGGGTTTTGGTCTGCGGGTCATAAGAGACGTCTGATGCTTCGTCCTTTTCCATACCCGGTAGCCGCTTGGCGTCGATGACCACGCGGTAATCCGGCAGCCAGATACTTTCTTTTCGTTCGGCCGGACTTTCGAAGCGCTCCATCACCCAGAGCACGCCGCGATCATCCCAGTGCATCGCAAACACGAGGCCATACACAGCCGCCGCCACCAGCAAAAGCCAGGAGTACCAACGCATCGCAAAGCGCGAGCGGCGGGCAGTTTTCAGCTTGGACAGCGGTTGGGTGGCCATGCGGGGATGCGTTCCAGAAATTCAGGCTATGGGTAATAGCACATTGGGACTGGCTCAGACGCCAGAAGCCCAGGAATTATCCGGACATGATGTGAAAAAAACGGGAAATGGCGGGATTGCCCTTTGCGGGCGATCACAAAACCAATGTGGGAGCGGGCTTGCCCGCGATGGCGGTTTGACATTCAACATCAATGTTGACTGTTATGGACTCATAGCGGGCAAGCCCGCTCCCACAAGGTTATGTGTAAATCAAAGGACGCTGCTGGTGAAGCGGCTGGCGCCCGGCAGTTCGAGCACCAGTTCGTCACCGACATTCAGCGGGCCAACGCCCACCGGCGTGCCGGTGAGGATCACATCACCGGCCTGCAGCGAGAAGCAGCCGGCCATGTACTGGATCATCGGCACGATCGGATTGAGCATGTCCTTGCTGTTGCCATCCTGGCGGACTTCGCCGTTGATGGTCAGGCGGATACCGATGTCGGTCAGGTCAGCGAAGGTGCTACCCGCCACGAACGGCGCAATCACTGCCGCACCGTCGAAGGACTTGGCGATTTCCCACGGCAGGCCCTTGGCTTTCAGCTCGGCCTGCTTGTCACGCAGGGTCAGGTCCAGGGCCGGAGCGATGCCGGAGATAGCATCCAGCACTTCTTCACGGCTCGGTTTGGTCGACAACGGCTTGCCGATCAACACGGCGATTTCCGCTTCGTAATGCACCGAGCCACGCTCGGTCGGAATGCTGAAACCGCCTTCCAGCGGCACCACGCAACTGCCCGGTTTGATGAACAGCAGTGGTTCAGTTGGCACCGGGTTGTCCAGTTCCTTGGCGTGTTCGGCGTAGTTACGGCCGATGCACACCACTTTCCCCAACGGGAAATGAATACGCGTGCCGTCGACATACTGGTGCTGATAGCTCATTGACCGACTCCTGATTCGTGCGCTTAAAGTTCGAAAATCAAACAGCGAAAATCTTGCCCGGGTTCATGATGCCGTTCGGGTCGAACACCGCTTTGACGGCTTTCATGTACTCGATCTCAACCGGCGAGCGGCTGTAGGTCAAGTAGTCACGCTTGGTCATGCCTACGCCGTGCTCGGCGGAAATCGAACCGTTGTACTTCTCGACGGTTTCGAACACCCACTTGTTGACGGTCGCACACTTGGCGAAGAACTCGTCCTTGCTAAGGTTATCCGGCTTGAGAATGTTCAAATGCAGGTTGCCATCGCCAATGTGGCCGAACCAGACGATTTCGAAATCCGGGTAGTGTTCGCCGACGATCGCATCGATTTCCTTCAGGAACGCCGGGACTTTCGACACAGTGACCGAAATGTCGTTTTTGTAGGGCGTCCAGTGGGAGATGGTTTCGGAGATATACTCGCGCAATTTCCACAGGTTCTGTAGCTGGGTTTCGCTCTGGCTCATCACGCCGTCCAGTACCCAGCCCTGCTCGACGCAGTGCTCGAAGGTTTCCAGGGCGTGATTGGCCACTTCTTCAGTGGTCGCTTCGAATTCCAGCAGCGCGTAGAACGGGCAATCGGATTCGAACGGCGCCGGCACATCGCCGCGCGCCATAACCTTGGCCAAGGCTTTATCGGAGAAGAATTCGAACGCGGTCAGGTCAAGTTTGCTCTGAAACGCGTGCAGCACCGGCATGATCGAATCGAAATCGGCGGTGCCGAGGACCATCGCGGTGAGGTTTTTCGGCGCACGGTCCAATCGCATAGTGGCCTCGACCACAAAACCCAGCGTGCCTTCGGCGCCGATAAACAGCTGACGCAGGTCGTAGCCGGTGGCGTTCTTGATCAGGTCTTTGTTCAGTTCCAGCAGATCGCCCTTGCCGGTGACGACTTTCATGCCGGCCACCCAGTTGCGGGTCATGCCATAGCGAATCACCTTGATTCCGCCGGCATTGGTGCCGATGTTGCCGCCAATCTGGCTTGAACCTGCTGAAGCGAAGTCCACCGGGTAGTACAGGCCGTGCTCTTCGGCCTTGTTCTGCAATTGCTCGGTGATCACGCCCGGCTGACAAACGGCCGTGCGGTCGGTCAGGTTCACGTCGAGAATCTGGTTCATGTAGTCGAAGGACACGACCACTTCGCCATTAGCCGCCACCGCCGCAGCCGAAAGCCCGGTACGTCCGCCGGACGGCACCAGGGCAACCTTTTGTTCATTGGCCCAACGGACAATGGCCTGGACCTGCTCGGTGGTCTTGGGAAACACAATGGCGGTCGGCGCCGGGGCGAAATGCTTGGTCCAATCCTTACCGTAAGCATTCAGGGAGTCGGCGTCGGTCAGTACCTTGCCAGGCTCAACCAGGGTCTTCAGCTCATCAAGCAACGCAGGATTGGTCATCGACAGAACTCTCGAACAATTCATGGTCATCCTGAAGACGCTTCACGTCGCAGGAATGAGTGTTTAGCGGAGTGCATATGCTAGCATACCGACCCCGCAGGATAGTGCCCAAAGGCTGTTCTGCGGCGACGGCTGTCATGCCGCTCGGGTCAGCGTCTGCTGGCTACTTCCCTGCCAATTTTCTCCGGGATACAGGTTTACGCAGATGAGCAAGACTTCTCTCGATAAGAGCAAGATCAAGTTCCTTCTTCTCGAAGGCGTCCACCAATCGGCTGTCGACGTCCTCAAGGCGGCGGGCTACACCAGCATCGAGTACCTCACAGGTTCTCTGCCGGAAGCCCAGCTGAAGGAAAAGATCGCTGATGCTCACTTCATCGGCATTCGCTCCCGCACTCAACTGACCGAAGAAATCTTCGATCACGCGAAGAAACTGGTGGCTGTCGGCTGTTTCTGCATCGGCACCAACCAGGTCGACCTGAACGCCGCCCGCGAACGCGGTATCGCCGTGTTCAACGCGCCGTACTCCAACACTCGCTCCGTAGCCGAGCTGGTCTTGGCCGAGGCGATCCTGTTGCTGCGCGGCATCCCTGAGAAGAACGCTTCCTGCCACCGCGGCGGCTGGATCAAGAGCGCAGCCAACTCCTTCGAAATCCGTGGCAAGAAGCTGGGCATCGTCGGTTACGGCTCGATCGGTACTCAACTGTCGGTTCTGGCTGAAGGCTTAGGGATGCAGGTGTACTTCTACGACACCGTGACCAAGCTGCCACTGGGTAACGCCACCCAGGTGGGCAACCTGCACGAACTGCTGGGCATGTCCGACATCGTCACCCTGCACGTTCCGGAAACCGCAGCCACCCAGTGGATGATCGGCGAGAAAGAAATCCGCGCCATCAAGAAGGGCGGCATTCTGATCAACGCTGCTCGCGGCACCGTGGTTGAACTGGACGCCCTGGCGGACGCGATCAAGGACAAGCACCTGATCGGCGCGGCCATCGACGTATTCCCGGTGGAGCCGCGCTCCAACGAAGAAGAGTTCGAAAGCCCGCTGCGTGGCCTGGACAACGTGATCCTGACCCCGCACATCGGTGGTTCCACCGCTGAAGCGCAGGCCAACATTGGTCTGGAAGTGGCGGAAAAACTGGTCAAGTACAGCGACAACGGTACGTCGGTATCGTCCGTGAACTTCCCGGAAGTGGCCCTGCCGGCTCACCCTGGCAAGCACCGTCTGCTGCACATCCACGAGAACATTCCAGGTGTGATGAGCGAAATCAACAAGGTTTTCGCCGAAAACGGCATCAACATTTCCGGTCAGTTCCTGCAGACCAACGAGAAAGTCGGCTACGTCGTTATCGACGTCGATGCCGAATACTCGGACCTGGCGCAAGAGAAGCTGCAGCACATCAAAGGCACCATTCGTTGCCGAGTGTTGTTCTGATCGCGACTTGAGCGACAAAAAAGGGAGCTCCTCGGAGCTCCCTTTTTCATGTCCGTGAAAAATTACTTCACATTGACGGTGATCTTCTTCGACACGATTGGCGGATCGAACGGCATGTGGCCGCTGTCGCCCAACTCCAGCTGCAGGGTGTGCTTGCCCGGTGCCAGTTTGATTTCCGCCTGGGTCTGCGCCTTGCCGAAGTGCATGTGGTTGGCATCCATTGGAATTGGAGCACCGGCGGCTGGCAATTTGTCGACATCGATCAGCAAGTGGTGATGGCCGGTGTTCTTGGTGACATCACCCGCTGGCGCCAGCGCGATGTTCTCGACAGCGAACTTGACGATAAAAGTCTGTGGAACCGTTGCACCGTCTTCGGGAGAAACGATGGACACTCCAGCACCCTTTGGGGCCGAGGTGGCCGCACTGGCCAACACCGAAACCCCCATCAGCAGGCCTGCCAGTGCTGCTCGTGACATAAAGCTTTTCATTTTCTTCTCCATTTTTTCCGTAAAATTCGCTCGACCGTGACAACTTCACGACCATTCGTTGTCGAAGGCACACGACAACCATAGCAAAGCGAGCCTGAACAGCGCGTCGCGATAAATGAATTCAAAGGAGTGACCATGCGCTTTTTGCCTGGCCTGATCTGCCTGCTACCCCTTTTGAGCCCTTTGGCTCATGCCGAACTGATTGACGATGTAAACGACCGCGGCGAATTGCGCATTGCTCTCGAGGCTAATACCCCGCCCTTCAATTTCAAGGATGACGGCAAACTGACCGGCTTCGAAGTCGAGCTGGGTCAAATGTTGGCCAATGAACTGGATGTGCGCGCCGACTTTGTCGTCACCGATTCCAATGATCTGCTGACTGGCGTCGAAAGTGGCAAATACGACATCGCCATCAACCACATCACACAGACCCCGGCGCTCACGGATCGTTTCGACTTCAGCCAACCTTACATTCAAACCAATGCGCAATTGATCGCGCAGAAAGAAGAGCCGCGCTCAATACTGCTGGTGCAGTCGCTGACCGAGGAAAAGCCGAAGGCCGACCAGCCCGTGAACCTGGCGATCCCGTTCCAGAAGGGTAATCCGGCATTTCAGGCCAGCCTGGAAAACGCGCTGCAGCGGATCAAGGCGGATGGTCGGCTCGAAGCGCTGTCACAGAAGTGGTTGGGTGCGGATACGAGTGTGGCGCCGAAACCCTGATTCAAGGCTGATGAGTAACCCTGTGGGAGCGGGCTTGCCCGCGATGAGGAGGCCATAATATTCAACATCGATGTTGAATGTTAAACCGCCATCGCGGGCAAGCCCGCTCCCACATGGGTTTTGTGCAGGACCGCTAGTTCAGAGCGGCCAGCGCCTGCGCCGCTTCGGCCAATTCCAACTCGCTGAAGACCTGAACACCATTGCGCTTGAGCAATGCCGCGGTGACACCCTCACCGCTGACCTTCACGCCACTGAATGTCCCGTCATAGGTCAACAGATTCCCGCAAGACAGGCTATTGGCCTTGAGCACGGCAATCCGAATGCCGTGCTGCCGCACCAGCTCCAGCGCCTGATAAGCCCCCGAAAGAAACTCGGCACTGACGTTCTCGCCCTCGGTGGTGATGACCGATGCAAGGCCATCAAGCACCTCACCGCCCTGCCCACCGGGAATCTCCGCCGCAGCCCTTGGCGTCGGCAAACCTCCGGCGACTTCAGGGCACAACGGCACCACCCGGCCTTCGGCAATCCATTGTTCCAACAGATTGAATGGCCCACTGGCGCCACCGTCGTAACGGACGCGGTGACCGAGCAAACAGCGGCTTACCAGAATCTTTTGCATGATCAGAACGGCTCGTTGCCACGACGGCGAAACCAGCCCGTCAACGACAGGCGATCTCGGGTCGCGGGAAGGACTTCGTGGGGGACTTCGCCCGAAAGGAACACCACCAGGCATCCGCCGGCGGGCACCACATCGTGTTCGACACCTTCGTCCAGGTACATGCGCAACTGACCGCCATGCTCGGGCAGCCAGTCGTCATTGAGGTAGATCACCGCCGAGACCATGCGCCGATCATCATCGCGGAACCGGTCGACATGCTTGAGGTAAAAAGCGCCAGGCGGATACAGGGCGAAATGGCTTTCGAAATCTTCCAGGCCCAGAAACAAACCGCGATTCATCGCCTCACGCAGGCTGTTCATCAACCCCAGATAGCGGTCGCAGGCCTCGACCTGACCGGGTTCGAGCCATTGGATATGGTCACCGCGAATGCCCTCGCGGATCTCCGAAAACGGCCCGCGCCCCACGGCGGCCGGGGCGAGTTCGCCCTCGGCGGCACGTTTGCGGCACTCGGCCGCCAGCGCCCGGGTCAGATCCAGAGGCAGGAAAATATTCTGCTGCGACCAGCCGCGCTCAGCCAGGTCGTCGACGATACGTAACAGTAGCGGATGATCAGAGGATATTTGCATGGCGCGCATAGTATTCCTGTGCCCGCAAATCCGACAGAGCCGCGCAGCGGAGGATTGGTCGGATAAGGCACGCAACCTGATACGAATTCTCGACAAGTACGAATGCCGCACGGAGAATAGTCGCCTGCTGACAGGAGTCCCTATGCGCCGTTTGCTTTTTTCACTGCTGATGTTCTGCGTTTTGCCCGCCTGGGCGGACGGCCACGACCAGTTGTACAAGGTCGCCGGTTGGCCAGAACAACGCGCGCATTTCAACGATGCTCTCTCGGCCGCTCAGCAGCGGTACCAGAACAGCCTGCCGCCGGCGGTGTTTCAGGCCTTGGTCAACAACAGCAATCAGCGCTTTGCGCCTAAAGCCATGGATCAGCGTGCCGAAGCGCAGCTGCGCAAAACGCTTGCCGATCCGAAACCTGCGCTGACCTTCTTTCAATCGCCCCTGGGCAAGAAAATCGTCGCCGCCGAACTGCTGGCGACCCGTCGCGATCAATTGGCGAAAAACGCCAAGGGCTTGCCGAAAATGCAGGCCAGCGATAACCGTCAGTTGATCATCGGCCACCTGGCCCAGGCCCTGCCCGCTCGCGAGGCCGGCGCTGAAGTCAGCCTGGCGATCGCGGGCGTAGCGGCCGACAGCCTGAGCTCGATGATCCCCGGCCTGCTTGGCGGCGGGCAGGCTCAAGGCATGTTGAACGGCCAGCGCCAGCGCCTGATGGAGCAAATCGGCGCCGACCTGAACAATACGCTGCTGTATGTCTATCGCGACCTGTCGGATGAAGAGCTGGAAGAGTTCGCGACCTTTGCCGAGTCAGCTGAAGGCAAGGCTTATTACCAGGCGGCATTGGCGGCGATTCGGGCGGGGTTGGCGGTGGGGCAGAGTACGTCGAGTCTTGCCCAATAGTTTTTGGTGTCCGTCAGATCGCCATCGCGGGCAAGCCCGCTCCCACAGGTTTTGTATTGGTCACAAATGGGTGACTTGCACAGGTCCCTGTGGGAGCGGGCTTGCCCGTGATGAGGCCCTGACTACCACTAAAGATTCCGCCCCTTCATCCGCTTGCTCAAAAACCCGAAATACTCCCCACGCAACGCCGGTGACTCATTCGCCAGATGATGCCGCGCCTCCGGCAGCATCAGCACCTGAGGCCGATCGAACTTGCCCCGCAATACCTCAAGGTTGTGCTGCCAATCCACGGTCATGTCCGCCTGCCCCTGCACGATCAGCGGCTGCCGCGGGCTCTTCGGTGCCGCTTCGATGCGCTTGATCCATCGCCCCAGCGCACCGACCCAGGCCGTCGGCAGGCGCAGCGGTTGCAGCGGATCGGCTTGCAGGAATGCGAGAAAATCAGGGTCGTTGGAGTTCTCGCTGAAACGCCGGGCGATGCCGTTGACGAACGGCTTGAGCAGGTAATAACTGAGCTGCGACCAACCCCAGGCTCGCGGCCGCACCAGTGGCGACAGCAGAATCACCTGCCCCTGGGCCGGACTGCTCGCGCCCTGATTGAGTACATGATCGATCACGATCGCCCCGCCAGTGCTTTGCCCGCATAAGTGCCAAGGCTGCGGAAGGCCTAGCGACTGCGCCTCGGCCAACAGACCTTGCAGCGTGCTCTGATACTCGGCGAAATCCTTGATGCTCGCCCGTTCGCCACTGGACAGGCCATGCCCCGGCAGGTCACAGGAGATCACCGCAAAACCCTGGTCCAGCGCCCACTCGATCACATGCCGATAGAGCCCGGTATGATCGTAGAAACCGTGAAACAGAAACAGCGTCGCCTTCGCCCGCTCGGGCCACCAGAGCTGGCTGACCACTTCATAGCCATCGACCTCGAAACGCCCCAGGCCACTGCGCAAGGTTCGCTGCGGGAAATCCAGCCCATAAAAATGCTGATAGGCCATGGCTTCCGTCGACAGCGGCTGCCACTCGGCCAATGGCCGCAGGCTGGCACGCAAATGATCGGGATCGAAAGTGGCAGACATGGGCTATTCCAGAGCGCGAAACGGACTTTATGGGCCTGCGATATTCATCTGTCGCGGCAAGCATGGCAAGCTAGCCGACCTTCGAGGATTGAAACCCATGCGTCCGGCCTACCGCACCACACTGCTTGCCAGCCTGCTCGCCCTTGTGTGTGCCGGCGTGCTGTGGGCCGCCTATGACTGGTTTCAGGGGCGCTACTTGCGCACCTTCAGTTCGCACACCGCGTTGTTCTCCGGCGACCCATTGCGCCTGCCGGACGAACTCGCCGGCCCCGGCGCCATTCGCCTGGTGCACTTCTGGGATCCGGCCTGCCCGTGCAATGTCGGCAATCAACAACACCTGAGCGAACTGGTTGAGCAGTATGTACCGCAGGGCGTCGAATTCTATGCGGTCCAAAAGCCCGGCAGCCACGGTCAATTGCCCAGCACTTTGAGCCGTCTTGAAACCATCACAGTCTTGCCAGGTTCCGAACAGATCCCCGCCAGCCCGGCGGTGGCGATCTGGGACCGCAGTGGCAGGCTGGCGTATTTCGGGCCGTACAGCGAAGGCCTGACCTGCAATTCGAGCAACAGTTTTATCGAGCCCATTCTGCAAGCGCTGAATGAAGGCCGGGCGGTGAACGCCACTCATACGCTGGCAGTGGGTTGCTACTGCCCATGGCCTGCGGAGGTTAAGTAAGGCATTCCTGACTTTTCCAGGATCGCGATGCCCGGCACAGGAGGTCTGTGCTACACGTTTGCAGCCTACACGGCGGCAACCCCGAAAGAACAAGGAGTCACCATGAAACGCGTCCTGACCGTACTTGCCTTGCTGATTGTCGTGCTCGTCGCCGGGGGCGGCTGGTATGTGTACAGCAAGCAACCGACGCGCCAGGGCCAAGTGGAATTGCAGCACCTGCAAGGTTCGGTGACCGTGCGTTACGACGAGCGCGGCGTGCCGCATATCCGCGCCGAAAACGAAACCGACCTCTACCGCGCCCTCGGCTACGTGCATGCCCAGGACCGACTGTTCCAGATGGAAGCCATGCGGCGCCTGGCCCGTGGTGAGCTGGCTGAAGTCCTCGGCCCGAAACTGATCGACACCGACAAACTGTTTCGCAGCCTGCGCATCCGCGAACGGGCTGAAAGCTACGTGGCCGAGCTGGATCGTCAGTCGCCGGCATGGAAGGCTCTGCAAGCCTATCTGGACGGCATCAATCAATATCAGGACAGCCACGCTGCGCCGGCAGAGTTCGACGTACTGGGGATCCCCAAGCGCCCTTTCACCGCCGAAGACAGCATCAGTATCGCTGGCTACATGGCCTACAGCTTCGCCGCGGCGTTTCGCACCGAGCCCTTGCTGACTTACGTGCGTGACCAACTGGGCGCCGAGTACCTGAATATCTTCGATCTCGACTGGCAGCCCAAGGGCGTGCTGGCCAAAAGGCGCGCCACTGCACCGGCCCTCACCACCAATGACTGGAAGGATTTGAACGCCCTCGCCCGTTTGAGTGAGCAGGCCTTGGCCGACAATGGCCTGCCGCAATTCGAAGGCAGCAATGCCTGGGTGATTTCCGGCAGCCGCAGCAAAAGCGGCAAACCACTGCTGGCCGGCGACCCGCACATTCGCTTCTCGGCGCCGTCGGTGTGGTACGAAGCGCACCTGTCAGCGCCGGGTTTCGAGCTTTATGGATACCATCAGGCGCTGGTGCCGTTTGCGTTTCTTGGCCACAACCTGGACTTCGGCTGGAGCCTGACGATGTTCCAGAATGACGATCTGGACCTGATCGCCGAGAAGGTCAACCCGGACAACCCGAACCAGGTCTGGTATCGCGGCCAGTGGGTCGACATGGTCAACACCGAACAACAGATCGCGGTCAAAGGCCAGTCACCGGTCTCGCTGCCCCTGCGCCAGTCGCCCCACGGCCCGATCATCAACGATGCGCTTGGCACTGCCTCGGGCAAGACGCCGGTCGCCATGTGGTGGGCCTTCCTCGAGACCCCGAATCCGATCCTCGACGGTTTCTATCAGCTCAACCGTGCCGACACCCTGGCCAAGGCCCGCGCCGCGTCGGCCAAGGTTCAGGCACCGGGGCTGAACATCGTCTACGCCAACGCCAAGGGCGACATCGGTTGGTGGGCCTCCGCGCTACTGCCCAAGCGCCCGGCCGGGGTGAAGCCCGGTTTCATCCTTGACGGCAGCACCCCTCTGGCGGACAAGGAAGGTTTTTACCCGTTCAGCGCCAATCCACAGGAAGAGAACCCGGCGCGAGGCTATATCGTCTCGGCCAACTTCCAACCGGTGTCGCCGACGGGCATGGAAATTCCCGGTTACTACAACCTCGCCGATCGCGGTCAGCAGCTCAATCGTCAACTCAGCGACAAGAACGTGAAGTGGGACAACGAGTCCAGCCAGAAGCTGCAACTGGGCACCACCACCGACTATGGCCCGCGTCTGCTGGCGCCGTTGCTACCGGTACTGCGTGAAGTGGTGAGCGATCCCGTCGAGCTCAAACTCGCGGAGCAACTGGCGCAGTGGAGCGGCGACTACCCGCTGGACTCGATCAGCGCCACGCTGTTCAACCAGATCTTGTTCAACCTCACCGACGCGGCGATGCGCGATGAACTGGGCAATGACTTCTTCGAAACGCTGCTCCCGACCCGAGTGATCGACGCCGCACTCCCGCGCCTGGCGGCGTCCGTCGATTCACCGTGGTGGGACAACCGCAACACCCCCGGCAAGGAAACCCGCGCCGATACGGTCAAGGTGGCCTGGCAAGCGAGCATGGCTCACCTCAAGACCACCCTGGGCGCCGATTCCACACAATGGCAGTGGGGCAAGGCGCACACCTTGACTCACGGCCATCCGCTGGGGACGCAGAAACCGCTGGAGCGGATCTTCAACGTCGGGCCATTCGCGGCGCCCGGCACCCACGAAGTGCCGAACAACCTCTCGGCAAAAATCGGCCCGGCGCCATGGCCTGTGACTTACGGCCCGTCGACGCGGCGACTGATCGACTTCGCCGACCCGGCCCACAGCCTGACCATCAACCCGGTCGGCCAGAGTGGCGTGCCGTTCGACAGTCACTATGCCGACCAAGCCGAGGCGTATATCGAAGGGGTTTATTATCAGGCGTATCTCAATGATGAAGAAGTGACGGCCAATACCCGTAGTACGTTGAAGCTGTTGCCAGCGAGAGCGGCTCGGTAGTTGATCGTTCCCACGCTCTGCGTGGGAATGCAGCCCGGGACGCTCTGCGCCCCTTTCTAGAGCTGGAACGCGGAGCGTCCCTTGAGGCATTCCCACGCAGAGCGTGGGAACGATCGATCAGCGTTTAAACCATCGCCGCAAAATTCAACCTGAATTGCTGCGGCGTCACTCCCAGCCTGCGGTTGAACACACTGCGCATGTGCTGGGCATCGCGAAACCCGCACTGGTACGCCACGGTTTTCAGCGGTGCATGGGTGCTTTCGAGCATCACCCGCGCCGCGTCCACCCTCGCCCGTTCGACGAATTCCGCCGGGGTGACTTTCGCCTCCTTGGCGAACACCCGGGAAAAGTTGCGCGTGCTCATATTGGCGGCGTTGGCCAGATCAGCGATGGTCAGGTCGCCATTGAGGTTGGCCAGCACATAGAGCTGGACCAGCGCCACCGCCGAAGCCGGTTCGGCGTGGGGCGTGAGGAACGGGCTGAACTGCGATTGCCCGCCCGAGCGCTGAGTGAACACCACCAACCGCTTGGCCACGCTGAGTGCCACGTCCGGCCCGTGATCCCGAGCCAGCAGATACAGCGACAGATCAATCCCCGCAGTGACCCCGGCCGAGGTGTAAAGCTCGCCGTCCTGCACGTACAAGCGATCCGCCTCGACCTGAGTCGACGGGCACAACTGCGCCAGCGCCGTGGCGTCACCCCAATGGGTGGTGACTGTTCGCCCGTCGAGCAATCCGGCCCGGGCCAGCGTGAAGGCGCCGTTGCAGATCGAACCAAATCGGTGCGCCCGCGCGCAGGCATCGCGCAGCCAAGTATCGAACGCCGCGCCAAAATTCATGAACGGTAGCTGCGGCCCGCCCGCCACCAACAGCAAGTCATAAGCCTCCAGCGCTTCACTGAAATGCCGGTGGGCATTGAGCGACAAACCGTTGGAACATGACATCACCCCATGCTCGACACCGATCACCTCCAGCCGATAGTGATCCTCCGGGGCCAGGAAGCGATTGGCTTCGGAAAACACATCCATGGGGCCGGTGACGTCCAGCGACTGGACGCCGGGGAATACTACGATGGCAATGGTTTTGTGCATGGCAAGAAACGCCTTCTATGGCACTGAACTAGATGTCAGCGATCACTTGTAGCAGCTGCCGAGCCTGCGAGGCTGCGTTCGGCTGCGCAACAGTCGTGAAGTCAGGCACCGCGGTCATTCAGGTGAATCGCGTGCGCAGGGTTTACGACTGCTCTGCAGCCGAACGCAGCCTCGCAGGCTCGGCAGCTGCTACAGGGCTGTGTTCGTTTGGGAGATCTGCGTCAACCCTAGCCAATCCAGGCCCAACAAGCGAGGTTGGCGCGATAGGCAGGCTCATTGGCCGGGATCGCAGCCATGGGTCGATTGTCCGGCTTCGGCTGCGCGAACAGACTGACCCCATCAGCGCCGCCACGGCGTTCCCCATGAGGACAGCACCATGAGCAGCATTATCGCCGGTATCAAAATCCCTGACAGCGCGTTGACCAGGGCCACCACTGAGTACATTCGCGACGTCGAATCCGACCTGCTGTTTCACCACTCACGCCGGGTGTTTCTGTTCGGCGCCTTGAGTGGTGAGCGCAAGCAGTTGGCCTACGACCCGGAGCTGCTTTACGTCGGCGCGATGTTTCATGACTTGGGTCTGGTAGAAGGTCACCGCAGCAATGACGAGCGCTTCGAAGTCGACAGTGCCAACGCGGCCAAAGCGTTCCTCAAACCCTACGGTTTGTCTGACGATGATATCGAACAGGTGTGGTTGTCGATTGCCCTGCACACCACGCCGGGCGTGCCGCAACACCTGCGTCCCAACGTGGCGCTGGTGACCGCCGGCGTCGAGATGGATGTGCTGGGCATCGACTACGCGGCGTTTTCCGCCGTGCAGCGTGAAGCGGTGGTGCATGCGCATCCACGGGGTGAAGGGTTCAAGGAATGCATCCTGTGTGCGTTCGCCAATGGCTTCAAACATAAGCCGGACAGTACTTTTGGCACCGTGAACGCGGATGTGCTGGTGGACAGCGAGCCGGGCTTCAAGCCGATGAACTTCGTCGAGATCATCCGCAAATCGCCGTGGATTTCCTAAGAACCTGTGGGAGCGGGCTTGCCCGCGATGGCGGCATCACCGTCAACATAGATGTCGACGGACAGACCGCTATCGCGGGCAAGCCCGCTCCCACAGGGATGTGGGTTGGCCACACATGCGTGGTCAACCCGGCATCAAGCTCAAACCGCTTCCGGCGCCTGCGCCCGGCGCACGTCCGGTTGTTTCCAGGAATCGGCGGCACTTTCTTCGATGGCCTGCTGGATCGCACGCTTGCGAATCTCTTCGGCACGACGGCTGAAGTACCAGACCAGGAACGTCACCAGCGACACCGCCAGCAGAATCAGGCTGGCCACCGCGTTGATCTCAGGCTTCACGCCCAGGCGCACCGCCGAGAACACTTCCATCGGCAAGGTCGTGGAACCCGGGCCGGACACGAAGCTCGCCAGCACCAGGTCATCCAGCGACAACGCGAACGACATCATGCCCCCCGCCGCCAGCGACGGCGCGATCATCGGGATGGTGATCAGGAAGAACACCTTCCACGGCCGCGCCCCCAGATCCATGGCTGCCTCTTCGATGGACAGGTCCAGCTCACGCAAACGCGCCGACACTACCACCGCCACATACGCCGCACAGAACGTAGTGTGGGCGATCCAGATCGTGACGATGCCACGCTCCTGTGGCCAACCGATCATCTGCGCCATGGCCACGAACAGCAGCAACAGCGACAGACCGGTGATCACTTCCGGCATCACCAGCGGCGCAGTGACCAGACCACCGAACAGCGTGCGGCCCTTGAAGTGGGTGATACGGGTCAGCACGAAGGCCGCCAGCGTCCCCAGTGCCACCGCTGCAATTGCCGTGTAGCAGGCGATTTCCAGCGAGCGCACTACCGAGCCCATCAGTTGGGTGTTGTCCATCAACCCCACGTACCACTTGATCGACCAACCGCCCCACACCGTCACCAGTTTCGAGGCGTTGAACGAGTAGATCACCAGGATCAGCATCGGCGCGTAGATGAACAGCAAACCCGCTACCAGCATGAAACTCGAGAAACGGAAGCGCTTCATTCCTTGCCCTCCATTTCTTTGGCCTGACTACGGTTGAACAGGATGATCGGCACAATCAGGATCGCCAACATCACCACCGCCAGTGCGGACGCCACCGGCCAGTCACGGTTGTTGAAGAATTCTTGCCAGAGCACTTTACCGATCATCAGGGTTTCCGGACCGCCGAGCAGTTCCGGGATCACGAACTCACCCACCACTGGGATGAACACCAGCATGCAGCCGGCGATGATGCCGTTTTTCGACAGCGGCACGGTGATCTTCCAGAAACTGTTAAAGGTGCTCGAACCGAGGTCCGACGCGGCTTCCAGCAGGCTGGTGTCGTGTTTGACCAGGTTGGCATAGAGCGGCAGGATCATGAACGGCAGATAGGAGTAAACGACCCCGATATAGACCGCGAGGTTGGTATTGAGGATCTGCAGCGGTTCGTCGATCCAGCCCATGGTCATCAGAAAACCGTTGAGCAGACCGTTGTTGCTGAGAATGCCCATCCACGCATACACGCGGATCAGGATCGCGGTCCAGGTCGGCATCATTATCAGTAGGACCAGCACCGTCTGCATTTCTTTGCGGGCAGTGGCGATGCCGTAAGCCATCGGGTAGCCGATCAGCAAACAGAGGACGGTGCTGATCAGCGCCATTTTCAACGAGCCGAGGTACGCGGCGATGTACAGCTCGTCATCGCCAAGCATCGCGTAGTTGCTCAGGTTAAGCAGCACCTGGAGCTTCTGGTCGATGAAACTGTAGATCTCGGTGTACGGCGGAATGGCCACATCGGCTTCGGCGAAGCTGATCTTCAAGACGATGAAGAACGGCAGCATGAAGAACAGGAACAGCCAGATGAACGGAACCCCGATGACCAGCTGACGGCCACCGGGAATTATTCGATTGAGCCGGCGTTTGAGTTTGCGCATGTTCATGAGCGAAGCACCACGCCGCTGTCGTCTTCCCAGTACACGTAAACCTGGTCACCCCAGGTTGGGCGCTGGCCGCGGCGCTCGGCGTTGGCGACGAAGGACTGCACCAGTTTGCCGCTCGGCAATTCGACGTAGAACACCGAATGGCCGCCGAGGTAGGCGATGTCATGCACCTTGCCGCTCGACCAGTTGTATTCGCAGGTCGGCATGTCGGCCGTCACCAGCAGTTTTTCCGGACGGATCGCGTAAGTGACGGACTTGTCCTGCACCGAGGTGCTGATGCCGTGACCCACATAAATACTGCGGTCCAGATCCTTGCAGGTGATCAGCGCATGGCCTTCGGCGTCGTCCACCACTTCGCCTTCGAAGATGTTGACGTTGCCGATGAATTCGCAGACCAGACGGCTGGTCGGGGTTTCGTAGATGTCGATCGGGCTGCCGATCTGGGCGATCCAGCCCAGGTGCATGATCGCGATGCGCTCGGCCATGGTCATGGCCTCTTCCTGGTCGTGGGTCACCATCACGCAGGTCACGCCGACCCGCTCGATGATCTCGACCAGTTCCAGCTGCATTTGCGAGCGCAGTTTTTTGTCCAGCGCACCCATCGGTTCATCGAGCAGCAACAACTTCGGCCGCTTGGCCAATGAACGTGCCAGCGCCACACGTTGACGCTGACCACCGGACAACTGATGGGGCTTGCGCTTGGCGTACTGGCTCATCTGTACCAACTTGAGCATCTCGGCCACGCGAGCGTCGACTTCAGCCGACGGAATTTTGTCCTGCTTGAGGCCGAAGGCGATGTTCTGCGCCACGGTCATGTGCGGGAACAGGGCGTAGGACTGGAACATCATGTTGATCGGCCGCTCGTACGGCGGCATGTCCGTGATGTCTACGCCATCGAGAAAAATGCGCCCCTCCGTGGGCCGTTCGAAACCTGCCAGCATCCGCAGCAAGGTGGATTTGCCCGAACCCGAGCCGCCGAGCAGGGCGAAAATTTCGCCTTTCTTGATTTCCAGGGACACGTCGTCCACGGCAATCGTCTCGTCGAACTTTTTGGTGACCCGGTCGATTTTGACCAGCACCTGTTTAGGTGTCTGGTCGCCCTCGAGGGCTTTCTTATAGGCGCCGGAGGCAACTGCCATTTACGAAACTCCCAACAGAATTTGCAGTTCGCTCAACGTGGCGAACCTGGATAGTTTGAAGCTATTTGCCCGACTTGACCTTGGTCCAGCTGCGCGTCATCAAACGTTGAATGTTCGGCGGCAACTCGGTGGAGACGTATGTCTTGTCGAGGACCGCTTGCGGTGGATACACCGATTCGTCGGTGCGTATGGACTGTTCCATCAGTTTGTCCGACCCGGGGTTCGGGTTGGCGTAGCCAACGGAATTGCTGACCTGGGCAATCACCTCGGGTTTCAGCAAATAGTTGATGAAGGCATGGGCTTCTTTGACGTTGGCCGCATCCTTGGGGATCGCCAACATGTCGAACCAGAGCGCGCCGCCTTCTTTCGGAATCGAGTAGGCGATGTTCATGCCTTTGCCGGCTTCCTCTGCGCGGGCCTTGGCCTGGAACATGTCGCCGGAGAAGCCGATCGCCACGCAGATGTCACCGTTGGCCAGGTCCGCGATGTATTTGGATGAGTGGAAATACGTCACGTAAGGCCGTACGGCCAGCAACTTGGCTTCAGCCTTTTTGTAGTCTTCAGGGTTGGTGCTGTTGGCGTCCAGGCCCATGTAGTTGAGGACCGTGGGCATCATTTCATCGGCGGAGTCGAGGAAGGCCACGCCACAGCTGTGCAGCTTCTTGATGTTCTGCGGTTCGAACACCACGTCCCAGGAATCGATCTTGTCGAGGCCCAGCACTGCCTTGACCTTGTCGACGTTGTAACCGATGCCGTTGGTGCCCCACAGATACGGTACGGCGTACTGGTTGCCCGGATCGTTCTGCTCCAGGCGCTTGAGCAGCACCGGGTCGAGGTTGGAGTAGTTGGTCAGCTGCGATTTATCGAGCTTCTGAAAAGCCCCGGCCTTGATCTGCTTGCCAAGGAAGTGGTTGGACGGCACGACCACGTCATAACCGGTACGCCCGGCCAGCAACTTGCCTTCCAGGGTTTCATTGGAATCGAATACGTCATACACCGGCTTGATGCCGGTTTCTTTCTGGAAGTCGGCCAGGGTGGTTTCACCGATGTAGTCCGACCAATTATAAATATGCACTGTGCCAGCGGCCTGAACACTGACAGCCAGTGTCAGCCCGGCGCCGACCAGCAGGGCATTGCGCAACAAAGAAAAAATAGGCACGTGGAGGTCCTCTAAAATGAGTTGGGCCCAAGTTGCCCCGCGTTACATGACAGCCATGGCTGTCTGGCAACAAAACCGGCGCGCAACTTACCCTCGAAAAACCGTTCCAGCAAACTTTATGAAGATCCTGTAGCAGCTGCCGCAGGCTGCGTTCAACTGCGAAGCAGTTGTGCTGTCGAAAAGCGGATGTCCTTCGGACCTCAACGCAGCCTTCGGCAGCTGCTACAGGGTTTGCTTATTTACCGGATTTGATCTTGGTCCAGCTGCGAGTCAGGATTCGCTGGGTGGCGGCCGGCAAGTCGGCAATCGCGTACAGTTTGGCCATTACTTCTGCTGGTGGGTAAATGCCTGGATCGCTGGTGATTTCTTTATCGACCAGTGCGGTGGCCGCCGAGTTACCGTTCGGGAATTGCACGGCGTTGGTGATTTCAGCCATGATTTCCGGCTTCTGCAGGAAGGTCATGAACTTGTAGGCGCCTTCAACGTTTTCGGCATCTTTAGGGATGGCGACCATGTCGTAGAAGCTGCCGGCACCTTCTTTCGGAATGTTGTAGCTGACTTTCACCTTGTCACCGGCTTCAGCGGCGCGAGCCTTGGCCTGGTAGATGTCACCCGAGTAACCCACGGCGACGCAGATGTTGCCGTTGGCAAGGTCCGAGATGTACTTGGACGAGTGGAAGTAGCCCACCGAAGGACGAATCTTCAGGAACAATGCTTCGGCTTCGGCCAGTTGTTTCTTGTCCTGGCTGTCGGTTGGATAGCCCAGGTAATGCAACGCCACCGGAATCATCTCGGTTGGCGAATCGAGGAAGCTGATACCGCACGACTTCAACTTGGCAGCGTTTTCAGGTTTGAACAGCAAGTCCCAGGAGTTGGTTGGCGCATCGGCACCCAGTGCAGCCTTGACCTTCTCGGCGTTGAAACCGATACCGATCGAACCCCACATGTAAGGGAATGCGTGTTCGTTACCCGGGTCGCTCACCGATACCGCTTTTAGCAGGTCCGTGTTCAGGTTTTTCCAGTTAGGCAGCTTGGACTTGTCCAGCTTCTGGTAGACGCCGGCCTTGATCTGCTTGGCCAGGAAGTTGTTCGACGGCACGACGATGTCGTAGCCAGACTTGCCTGCCAGCAGCTTGGCTTCCAGGGTTTCGTTACTGTCGAACACGTCATAGACGACTTTGATACCCGACTCGGCCTCGAACTTCTTGACGGTATCCGGTGCGATGTAATCGGACCAGTTGTACACGTGCAGCACTTTGTCGTCAGCCTGAACGGCCCCCGCCATCACGCCCATCAGGGACATGGCGAGGAGGGTCTTGCCAGCTATCTTCATACCTAATGCCTTCATGGGTAATGCTCCAATTTTTCTTTTTAACCACGTGCTCAGCGGCCTGTTACTGGGCATCCGAACAACCGGTAGTCTGGCAAGATCCAAGGCAGGCTTTCAAGGAAAGACCCATCCTTTGTTTGCACTGAGCGAAGTGCAATCTTCACACCTCGCTCAGAGCCTAGCACTTAGCCCTGCAACGCACTCAGGGTCAGGTCCAGGCACTTGCGCGCCTTGGTCACCAACTCGTCGATTTCGGCCGGTGTAATCACCAGTGGCGGAGCAATGATCATGGTGTCGCCGACGGCGCGCATGATCAGGCCGTTTTCGAAGCAGAACGTGCGGCAAATCATGCCGACGCCCTTGCCTTCGTAACGTTTGCGGGTGGCTTTGTCCTGAACCAGTTCGATGGCCCCCAACAGACCGACCCCACGCACTTCCCCCACCAACGGGTGATCGCTCAGTTCCCGTAGACGCTTTTGCAAATAAGGTGCCGTTTCTGTACGCACGCGCTCGACAATTTTCTCGTCGCGCAGGATGCGGATGTTTTCCAGCGCCACCGCAGCGGCCACCGGGTGCCCGGAATACGTGAAACCGTGGTTGAAATCACCGCCTTCGTTGAGCACCTCGACCACGTCGTCACGCACGATCAGGCCACCCATCGGGATGTAACCGGAGGTCAGGCCTTTGGCGATGGTCATCATGTGGGGTTTGAGGTCGTAGAAATCGGTACCGAACCACTCACCGGTACGACCGAAACCGCAGATCACTTCGTCGGCCACGAACAGAATGTCGTACTTGGCGAGGATTTCCTTGATGCGCGGCCAGTAGCTGTCTGGCGGGATGATCACGCCGCCGGCGCCCTGAATCGGCTCGGCAATAAAGGCACCGACGTTGTCGACGCCGACTTCCAGAATCTTCTCTTCCAGCTGATTGGCCGCCCAGATACCGAATTCGTTCGGCGTCATGTCGCCGCCTTCGCCGAACCAGTACGGCTGGGCAATGTGGACGATGCCCGGGATCGGCAAGTCGCCCTGTTCGTGCATGTACGTCATGCCACCCAGGCTCGCGCCGGCCACGGTAGAACCGTGATAGCCGTTCTTGCGACTGATGATGACTTTCTTCTTCGGCTGGCCCTTGATCGCCCAGTAGTGACGAACCATCCGCAGCATGGTGTCGTTGCCTTCGGACCCGGAACCGGTAAAGAACACGTGGTTCATGCCTTCAGGCGCAACGTCGGCAATCACCTTGGCCAACTCCAGCACCGGCGGGTGAGCCGTCTGGAAGAACAGGTTGTAATAAGGCAGTTCGCGCATTTGTTTGCTGGCGGCATCGGCCAGTTCATCGCGACCGTAGCCGATCGCCACACACCACAGGCCGGCCATGCCGTCGAGGATCTTGTTGCCTTCGCTGTCCCAGAGATAAACGCCCTTGGCATTGGTGATAATGCGCGGGCCTTTCTCTTTCAGCTGCTTGAAGTCGCTGAACGGGGCCAAGTGGTGATCGCTGCTCAGGGCTTGCCATTCACGGGTTTGCGGGTTGTTGCTGGTCATGCGAATTCTCCTAAGATTCGAGTGGAGGGCGCCGCCAAGAGCAGCGACGCCCGGCGCATCAGACGGCGAAGAGCAGGAATTCCCGCTCCCACGAACTGATCACGCGCTTGAAGTTTTCATGCTCGGCACGCTTGACCGCGATGTAGCCCGTGATGAACTTCTTGCCCAGGTACTTTTCGATGGTCTTGCTGTTTTCCATGCGATCCAGGGCGTCTTCAATAGTCAGTGGCAGGCGCAGGTTGCGCCGCTCGTAACCACGGCCCACGACCGGCGCGCTCGGGTTATGCCCTTCGACCATGCCGATAAGGCCGCACAACAGGCTGGCGGCGATGGCCAGGTACGGGTTGGCATCGGCACCCGGCAGACGGTTTTCCACCCGACGGTTCTGCGGCCCGGCGTCCGGAACCCGCAGGCCTACGGTGCGGTTCTCTTCGCCCCACTCCACGTTCACCGGTGCCGAGGTATCCGGCAGGAAGCGGCGGAACGAATTGACGTTGGGTGCGAACAACGGCAGCAGCTCAGGAATGAATTTCTGCAAGCCGCCTATGTGGTTGAGGAACAGCTGGCTCATGGTTCCGTCTTCATTGGAGAAGACGTTTTTGCCGGTCTCGATGCTGATAATGCTCTGGTGCAAATGCATGGCGCTGCCCGGCTCGCCGGTCATGGGCTTGGCCATGAAGGTCGCCGCCACGTTGTGCTTGAGCGCGGCCTCACGCATGGTGCGCTTGAACACCAGAATCTGGTCGGCCAGGGACAGGGCATCGCCATGACGGAAGTTGATTTCCATCTGCGCGGTGCCGTCCTCGTGGATCAGCGTGTCGAGGTCCAGCTCTTGCAGTTCGCACCAGTCGTAGACGTCTTCGAACAACGGATCGAATTCGTTCGCGGCTTCAATCGAGAAGGACTGGCGACCGGTTTCCGGACGACCGGAGCGGCCAATCGGCGGTTGCAGCGGGTAGTCCGGATCATCGCTGCGCTTGGTGAGGTAGAACTCCATTTCCGGCGCCACGATCGGCTGCCAGCCGTGGTCGGCGTAGAGTTTCAGCACCTTCTTGAGCACGTTGCGCGGCGACAACTCGATCGGGTTGCCCTGCTTGTCGTAGGTATCGTGGATCACCTGGGCGGTGGGCTCAATGGCCCACGGCACCAGAAACACCGCGTTGTGGTCGGGGCGGCAGATCATGTCGATGTCGGCCGGGTCGAGCAGTTCGTAATAGATGTCGTCTTCGACGTAGTCGCCGGTCACGGTCTGCAACAGAACGCTTTCGGGCAGGCGCATGCCTTTTTCGGCAATGAACTTGTTGGTCGGCGAGATCTTGCCCCGGGTGATGCCGGTCAAGTCGCCAATCATGCATTCGACTTCTGTGATCTTGTGGTCTTTCAACCAATCGGTGAGCTGGTCGAGGTTGTTACTCATAAATGCCTCTTAGGCTGAGTTTCCGGACTCTTATAAGTCAGGCGTTGTTTGACGCATCGGCGTCGCGTTGTAGTGCGTGCTTGCGGCAGGCATCGCCAAATGCCTGGAAAATCGCAAGGTAGTCAGGATTCAAGCTTACCTGCCATTCGGGATGCCATTGCACACCTAAAGCAAAAGCCTTGCCTTCGATAACAGAGACGGCTTCGATCAACCCGTCGGGCGCCACGGCTTCCACACGAAGGCCCGGCGCCAGACGCTCAATGCCCTGACCATGAATCGAATTGACTTGAATCTCGCTCGCCAGGCCCAGCCCGGCCAATACACCGCCCGGCCGGACGTGCACCGAGTGACTTGGGGCGTACTGCCCTTCCAGCGGCAGGCTGTCGTCTTCACGATGATCCATGAATGGACCGGCCTCGTGAACCTTCTGATGCAGGCTGCCGCCGAACGCCACATTCATTTCCTGGAAGCCGCGGCAAATGCCGAGCACGGGAACACCGGCCTCGACAGCGGCGCGGATCAGCGGGAGAGTAGTGGCATCGCGTGCAGAATCATGAGCAGTACCCGGCGCACTGGCCGGGCCGTTATAGTGAAACGGTTCTATATTAGAAGGGGAGCCTGTAAAGAGAATGCCGTCCAGAGCGTCTAGAATTTCGGACGGTGCCAGTTGATCCGCCAGGGATGGAAGAATCAACGGCAGGCCCTTGGCAGCTGAAGCCACGGCGCGTACGTATTTGTCGCCACTGATGTGATAAGCATGCAGACCGATCTGCTTTGAGCAGGCGGTGACGCCGATTAACGGCAGGCGAGACATGAAGCACCCCGGTATTATTGCTGTTATGGGTTTAAATCGAGCTTAGCCTTGTTCATTTTTTTACACAACACCCCCGTAAAAAATACAACACGGCACGCTCAAGCTCGCGGGCGCCGAGAAGGCTGAAGGCATAAAAACGCCCCAAAGTGCCTCAAAAAAGCCTCATGAGCGCTTTTTCAGGGCAAAAAAGGCCTCGCTTGACTTCGGCATGCCGTTCGGGTTGACTGGAATCCGAAGAGATCAATGATTGATATTTTTAACAACAAAGGTGTTGCATCATGTCGGTACCCCCGCGTGCCGTTCAGCTTAACGAAGCGAACGCGTTCCTTAAGGAACATCCTGAGGTTCTGTACGTTGACCTTCTGATTGCGGATATGAATGGTGTGGTGCGCGGCAAGCGCATTGAACGCACCAGTCTCCACAAGGTTTACGAGAAAGGCATCAACCTGCCGGCCTCTCTATTTGCTCTGGATATCAATGGCTCGACGGTGGAAAGCACCGGTCTGGGCCTGGACATCGGCGATGCTGACCGAATCTGCTATCCAATCCCCGACACCCTGTGCAATGAGCCCTGGCAAAAGCGCCCCACCGCGCAACTGTTAATGACCATGCACGAACTCGAAGGTCAGCCATTCTTCGCCGACCCGCGTGAAGTGCTGGCCAATGTGGTGCGCAAGTTCGACGAAATGGGCCTGACCATCTGCGCCGCGTTCGAACTGGAGTTCTACCTGATCGACCAGGAGAACGTGAACGGTCGCCCGCAACCGCCGCGCTCGCCGGTTTCCGGCAAACGCCCGCACTCGACACAGGTCTACCTGATCGACGACCTCGACGAATACGTCGATTGCCTCCAAGACATTCTGGAAGGTGCGAAAGAGCAAGGTATCCCTGCCGACGCCATCGTCAAGGAAAGTGCCCCGGCACAGTTCGAAGTGAACCTGCACCACGTGGCCGACCCGATCAAGGCCTGCGACTATGCAGTCCTGCTCAAGCGCCTGATCAAAAACATCGCCTACGACCATGAGATGGATACCACCTTCATGGCCAAGCCTTACCCAGGCCAGGCGGGCAACGGTCTGCATGTCCACATCTCGATTCTTGATAAAGATGGCAAAAACATTTTTGCCAGCGAGGATCCCGAGCAGAACGCCGCACTGCGTCACGCGATCGGCGGTGTGCTCGAGACCCTGCCGGCGCAGATGGCTTTCCTCTGCCCGAACGTCAACTCCTACCGTCGTTTCGGCGCACAGTTCTACGTGCCGAACTCGCCATGCTGGGGCCTGGACAACCGTACCGTGGCCATCCGCGTACCGACCGGTTCCTCCGATGCCGTGCGCATCGAGCATCGTGTCGCCGGCGCCGACGCCAACCCGTATCTGTTGATGGCTTCGGTTTTGGCGGGCGTGCACCACGGCCTGACCAACAAGATCGAGCCCGGCGCGCCCGTGGAAGGCAACTCCTACGAGCAGAACGAGCAAAGCCTGCCAAACAACTTGCGTGATGCACTGCGTGAGCTGGATGACAGCGAAGTCATGGCCAAGTACATCGATCCGAAATACATCGATATCTTCGTCGCCTGTAAGGAAAGCGAGCTGGAGGAGTTCGAACACTCCATCTCCGACCTTGAGTACAACTGGTACCTGCATACCGTGTAAGTGGTTGCAGTAAAAACAACGCCGCCGGCCTCACAGCTTGCGGCGTTTTTTTATGGTTTTTCAGTCGATCGTTCCCACGCTCCTGCGTGGGAATGCATCAAGGGACGCTCCGCGTTCCAGTCTCACCGATGATGTCTTGCCTGACATCGATGTGACGCGGAGCGTCACGGGCTGCATTCCCACGCAGAGCGTGGGAACGATCAATGTGACTTGTAGGAGCGAGGCTTGCCCGCGAAGGCTTCCTGGCAGACAACGCAGATACCTGCTCGTACAATGCCCGCTGCCCCGCAGGAGACTTCAATGACGCGCACCGCCACCATTCGCAAACCCCGCGCCCGCAGCCAGGCCCGGATCGATTCGATACTCGACGCCGCCCGTACACTGCTGGCCGCCGAGGGCGTGGCCAGCCTGTCGATCTACAGCGTCGCCGAACGCGCGGAGATCCCGCCCTCCTCCGTCTACCATTTTTTCGCCAGCGTCCCGGCCCTGCTGGAAGCCCTGACCGCCGATGTCCACGCCGCGTTTCGCGCCTGCCTGCAAGCGCCCATCGACCACCATGCCCTCAACGGCTGGCGCGATTTGTCGCGCCTGGTGGAACAACGCATGCTCGCCATCTATGACGAAGATGCCGCCGCCCGCCAATTGATCCTCGCCCAGCACGGCCTGACCGAAGTCACCCAGGCCGACCGCCAGCACGACATCGAACTCGGTGATTTGATGCATAAACTGTTCGATCACCATTTCGAGCTGCCGAGACTGCCGAACGATGTCGATGTGTTTGCGCTGGCCATGGAACTGGGCGATCGGGTGTATGCACGCTCGGTGCAACAGCATGGGCAGATCACACCGCGAATGGCTGAGGAAGGGATGCGGGTGTTCGATGCTTATATTGGGCTGTATTTGCCACCCTATCTGCCCAAGAGAAATCTCTAGCGCCTTCACAGGCCTCATCGCGGGCAAGCCCGCTCCCACAGGTTTATCTGTCGCTCACAAAATCTGAATCCACTGGAGATCCTTGTGGGAGCGGCCTTGTCCGCGATGGCAGCACCACAGTTTCAAATCAGGCAGACATAGAAAAACCCCGAAGGGCTCACACCCCTTCGGGGTTGTTGATTGCGCACTCGCTTACAACTTGGCGATCGACACCTCGGTGGATTTCACAAACGCGATCACTTCACTGCCGACCACCAGTTCCAGCTCTTTCACGGAACGGGTGGTAATCACCGAAGTGACGATCCCGGAAGCGGTCTGCACATCGATTTCCGACAGCACGTCACCCAGCACGATTTCCTTGATCGAGCCTTTGAACTGGTTACGAACGTTGATGGCTTTGATAGTCATGATGTTGATTCCTGTCGTTGGATGAATCTTCAAGTTATTGCGCCCAACGCAACTGCGCAGGCAGTGGTGAAACAGGTTCCGGTTCCGGCGGTTGGCCAGGCAGGGACAGCACGCGTTTGAGTACTTCGGTTTCCAGCGCAGCCAGCCGATGGGAGCCACGGACTCGAGGGTGTGGCAGTTCCACCGTCAGATCGAGGCCGACCTCGCCCTCTTCAATCAGGATCACCCGATCGGCAATCGCCACCGCTTCGCTGACATCATGGGTCACCAGCAACACGGTGAAGCCATGCTGTTGCCAGAGCCGTTCGATCAGTTGCTGCATTTCGATTCGGGTCAGGGCATCCAATGCGCCCAGCGGCTCGTCGAGCAACAACAAACGCGGTTGATGGATCAACGCGCGAGCCAGGGCCACACGCTGTTTTTGCCCGCCGGACAAGGCTGCCGGCCATTCGTTGGCGCGATCCGCCAGGCCGACCGCTTCCAGCGCCTGCAATGCTTGCGGCCGCCAGTTGCCTTTAAGCCCGAGACCGACGTTGTCGATGATCTTTTTCCATGGCAGCAGACGGGCTTCCTGGAACATCAGTCGGGTGTCTTCCCGGGCGTCACTCAGTGGCGCTGCGCCTGCAAGCAGCTCACCACTGGTGGGTTTGTCGAGACCAGCGAGCAAACGCAGCAAGGTACTTTTACCGCAGCCGCTGCGCCCGACCACCGCCACAAACTGCCCGGCCGGAATGTGCAGGTCGATCTCGCGCAACACTTGCCGTGAACCGAAGGTTTTTTGCAGCTTGCGCACCACCAGCGGAATTCCGCGCAGCAGGCGTGGAGGTTGTTGAGCCGTCATGCGGCACCTCCCTTGGCAACCTGATAGGCCGGGTGCCAGCGCAGCCACACGCGTTCAAGCCCTCGCGCCGCAAGATCGGCCAACTTGCCAAGCACCGCGTACAAAAGAATCGCCAGCACCACCACGTCGGTCTGCAAAAACTCCCGGGCATTCATCGCCAGATAGCCGATGCCGGAGCTGGCGGAGATGGTTTCGGCGACGATCAACGTCAGCCACATAAAGCCCAACGCGAAACGCACGCCGACCAGAATCGATGGCAACGCACCCGGCAGGATCACCTGACGAAACAGGCTGAAACCGGACAAGCCATAACTGCGCGCCATCTCCACCAACGCCGGATCGACGTTGCGGATGCCGTGATACGTGTTGAGGTAGATCGGGAACAAGGTGCCCAACGCCACCAGAAAAATCTTCGCCGACTCATCGATGCCGAACCACAGGATCACCAACGGAATCAATGCCAGATGCGGTACGTTGCGGATCATCTGCACCGAACTGTCGAGCAGGCGTTCGCCCCATTTCGACAAGCCGGTGATGAAGCCCAAGGTCAGACCGATGCCGCCGCCAATGGCGAAACCGAGCGCCGCCCGCCAACCGCTGATGGCCAGGTGAGTCCAGATTTCACCGCTGCTGACCAGGCTCACACCGGCCTCGATCACCGCGATCGGCGCCGGCAGAATTCGCGTCGACAACCAGCCCGCCGACACCGACAACTGCCATACCGCCAACAACAAGAGCGGCAACGCCCAAGGCGCGAGGTTGTGGATGATTTTCTTCATGGCGGCGCCTCAGCTCTGGGACGCGGCTTTGGGAAGAATGTCGTTGGCCACCATCTCGCCGAACGGGCTGACGTAGCCGGTACTTTTCGGCAGCTCCGGACGCTCGATATCGAGGTGAGGGAACAGCAATTCCGCCACCCGGTAGGATTCTTCCAGGTGTGGATAACCGGAGAAGATGAACGTATCGATGCCCAGGTCCGCGTATTCCTTCACCCGAGCGGCCACAGTCGGACCGTCGCCGACCAGCGCCGTACCCGCACCGCCGCGCACCAGACCGACACCGGCCCAGAGATTGGGGCTGACTTCCAGATGGTCGCGGCTGCCGCCATGCAAGGCGGCCATGCGTTGCTGGCCGACCGAATCGAAACGCGCCAGAGACGCCTGGGCACGGGCGATGGTTTCATCGTCCAGATGCGAGATCAGTCGATCCGCCGCTTGCCATGCCTCGGCATTGGTTTCACGAACGATCACATGCAGTCGAATACCGAAGCGCACAGTGCGGCCGAGCTTTGCGGCTTTGGCGCGTACCTGCTCGATTTTTTCTGCCACGGCGGCCGGTGGCTCGCCCCAGGTCAGGACCATTTCGACCTGTTCTGCCGCGAGGTCTTGCGCCGCTTCCGAAGAGCCACCGAAATACAGCGGCGGACGCGGTTGCTGGATCGGCGGATAGAGCAATTTGGCGCCCTTCACGCTGATGTGCTGACCGTCGTAATCGACTGTTTCACCTTCCAGCACCCGGCGCCAGATTCGGGTGAATTCCACCGAGGCCTGATAGCGCTCTTCGTGGCTGAGGAACAAACCGTCGCCGGCCAGTTCTTCCGGATCGCCACCGGTGACCAGGTTGAACAGCGCACGACCGCCAGACAAGCGATCCAGTGTCGCGGCCTGACGTGCCGCCACCGTCGGGGAAATGATCCCGGGGCGCAGGGCGACCAGAAATTTCAAACGCTGGGTCACCGGGATCAGCGATGCAGCCACCAGCCACGAGTCTTCGCAGGAGCGACCGGTGGGAATCAGCACCCCGCCGAAGCCCAGACGATCCGCGGCTTGCGCGACTTGTTGCAGGTAACCGTGGTCGACGGCGCGTGCGCCCTCGGCGGTGCCAAGGTAATGGCCATCGCCGTGAGTAGGCAGGAACCAGAAGATATTAAGGCTCATGGAGTCATCTCCTCAGGGAATCGAATTACGGCGCTTTGGCCACGGTTGCCGGTGGCGTCCAGATCACGTTTTTGATGCTCAAGGGTTTGGGAATCAGCTTGAGCTGGTAGAAGCTGTCGGCGATTTTTTGCTGGGCAGCGACGACTTCCGGCGTGAGGAACAGCGCGCCGTAGCCTTGGCGTTTCACCGAGGTCAGGGTGATGTCCGCTGGCAAGCCGAGCAGCGGCGAAACTTGCTTGGTCACGTCCTCGGGATTGGCCTTGGACCATTCGCCGACCGCGCGCACCTCGTCCACCAGAGCCTTGATCACTTCAGGATTTTTCTGCGCGTAAGGTTTGGTCGCCAGGTAGAACTGGTGATTGTCGACGAGGCCTTTGCCATCGCGCAGAGTGCGCGCTTGCAGTTGCTGTTCGGCGGCGGCCTGGTACGGATCCCAGATCACCCAGGCATCGACACTGCCACGTTCGAACGCGGCGCGGGCATCGGCTGGCGGCAGGAACACGGTCTGGATATCGGTGTATTTGAGGCCGACGTCTTCAAGCGCACGCACCAGCAGGTAGTGCACGTTGGAGCCTTTGTTGAGCACGACTTTTTTGCCCTTGAGGTCCTGCACCGATTTGATCGGCGACTCTTTCGGCACCAAAATCGCTTCGCTGTGAGGCGCGGGTGGTTCATAGGCGACGTAGAGCAGATCGGCTCCGGCCGCTTGGGCGAACACGGGTGGCGTTTCACCGGTGACGCCAAAGTCGATGGAGCCGACGTTCAGGCCTTCGAGCAGTTGCGGGCCACCGGGGAACTCAGTCCATTGCACGTCCACGCCTTGGGCGGCGAGGCGTTTTTCCAGCGTGCCTTTGGCTTTGAGCAGCACCAGGGTGCCGTATTTCTGATAGCCGATCCGAAGTGTCTCGGCGTGGACTTGAGTAATGGCGCCGAAGGACACAGCCGCAGCAAACAGAGCGACCAGACCACGACGCAAAATGACAGGGCGCATGGCGCTCTCCTTTTTGCAGTTGGGTTTTGGCTGCACCTGCTTGGCCGTTAGCGGCTGAGTAAGGTGGAGTACATCAAATTCAGGTGTGGCTTGAGTGCTGGCTTAAATACTCCAGCGAGCACTCAACAAACGTTCATTCAACAGGTTCGGATCGAGCGGCCTGGGCCGACGAGCCATGGCGCTGAAAAACTGCTCCAGCGCTTCAAACAATCGTTGCGCAAGCTCCGGCGCCAACTGCGCCTGGGCGCTGCCTTCGCCGTAAGCGATCTGGCTGTCCACGGCGAAAATCCCCTGCAGCATTTCCTGGGCTTTCAACGCCGACAGCACCGGTTTGAGCGCGTAATCCACCGCCAGCATGTGGGCGATGCTGCCGCCGGTGGCCATCGGCAAAACTACCTTGTGGCTCAGGGCGCGTTCGGGCAGCAGATCGAGCAGGGTTTTCAGCGCACCGGAGAACGATGCTTTGTAAACCGGCGTGGCGATCAGCAAGCCATCGGCGTTTTCAATCTGTTGCAACAGGTCGATCACCTTCGGGCTGTCGAAGCGGGCATGCAGCAGATCTTCGGCCGGGAAGTCCCGGACCTGGTAACTCACCACTTCCACACCTTGCTCTTGCAACCAGCGTCGCGAGCGCTCCAGCAAAATCCCGGAACGGGAGCGTAGGCTGGGACTGCCACCGAGTGAGACGACCAGCATTCAGACAATTCCTTGAGCGGTGTAGGCGATTCGCGGCTTGCGATCTCGCTTGGATGGAAATGACCTTAACAGGTGATTTATATATCCATAAATCATATTTATTCATTTGGTTATTCTTTATAAGAATATAAAGAATGTCTTTTTTCAGGCGAAAAAAAAGGCCGTCGAAACGGCCTGAAATCCCCTGCTTTGGTAGACCTGTAGGAGCGAGGCTTGCCCGCGAAGGGGTCATAACGTCTGACATCGATGGCGGCCATGACGACGCCTTCGCGGGCAAGCCTCGCTCCTACAGAAAATCAACGATTCGGTTGCGGCGTCAGACGTAGGTACGGTTTTACCGCTCGATACCCCCTGGGAAAACGCTGCCTGATTTCATCCTCATCCTTGAGCGATGGCACGATCACCACTTCATCACCGTCCTGCCAGTTGGCCGGGGTAGCCACTTTGTAGTTGTCGGTAAGCTGCAGCGAATCGATCACCCGCAAAATTTCATTGAAGTTACGACCGGTACTCGCCGGGTAAGTAATCGTCAGCCGAATCTTCTTGTTCGGATCGATCACAAACAGCGAACGTACGGTCAGGGTGTCGTTGGCATTCGGGTGGATCAGGTCATACAGGTCGGACACTTTACGGTCCGCGTCGGCGAGGATCGGGAAGTTGACGATGGCGTTCTGGGTTTCGTTGATGTCCTCGATCCACTTGTGATGCGAGTCCACCGGGTCCACGGACAGAGCAATGGCTTTGACGCCACGCTGGGCGAATTCATCCTTGAGCCTGGCGGTGAAGCCCAGCTCAGTGGTGCACACCGGCGTGAAATCCGCTGGATGGGAAAACAACACACCCCAGCTATCGCCCAGCCATTCGTGGAAACGGAGAGTGCCGGTGCTGGAATCCTGTTCGAAATCGGGGGCGATATCGCCGAGTCTGAGGCTCATGGTGCTGCTCCTGATGAGTGCTTGTTGAGCTCGACTGTGCCCGTGTTTTTTAGAGATGAAAAAGAATAAATATCGATTTGTTTAGATCATAAGTGAATATTAAACATTTGTTCACTGGACCTGAATGCACATGAAGACGAACATCGCCGAGAAGGTTCGAGAAGGCCTGAGTTGCTGCAAAGAGGGGATTTTCAAGGCGGGATTACGGGGGTGACCCCGCTTTGAAAACGCAAAAGCCCCGCCCGGCGAGATGCCGGGCGGGGCTTTTTTTACGTCGGTTAAGCGAGCGCTGTTACAACAGCGGGATCGAGTAGCTGACGATCAGGCGGTTTTCATCCTGGGAGCGAACACCCGGGATGTTGGTACGCCATGTAGCGTTTTTCCACATGATGCCAACATTTTTCAGCGGGCCTTCTGGCACGACGTAACCTACGGTCAGATCGCGCTCCCACTCGGAGCTGTTATTGCCTGCTGCCGCGGAAGAAGTTCTGTTGGTGTCGATATTGTCGCCACGCAGGTAAACCATACCAGCGGTCAAACCAGGCACGCCGACTTTGGCGAAGTCGTACGAGTAGCGAGCTTGCCAGGTACGTTCGCCGGCACGGGCGAACTTGGCGATCTGACTGTCGGTAGTCAGGTAAGCCGACGAGCCGTCGCCCTGGTTCAGCCAAGGGAAGTCGCTGCTGCCGTTGCTGACCTGATAACCGCCCCCGAAGGTGTGACCGGCAACGGTGTACAGGAACAGGCCGCTGTACAGGTTGTTGTCGACCTTGCCTTTGCCAGTGGAGGTGCTGCTGTAGTTGCCGGAACTGTAGTACAGCGGGTCGTTCCCGTTAGCGCCGTCATCAGAGCTGTTGAAGTAGCGCAAGTCCGACTTCAACACGCCCGGTCCGATAGACCAGTTGTGCACCAGCCCCAGGAAGTGTTGCTTATAGAAGTCTTCCAGATTGCCGTAGTAGTACTGCGCAGTCAGGTCTTTGGTGAGTTTGTAGTCACCACCGGCATAGATGAACTTGTTGCTGTCGCGGCCGTTGGCGGTACGAGCGTTGGCACCGCTGATGCTCAGTTGTTCGTTGTTGCTGGAGTTACGCCCTTTTACGGCTTCGATCTGACCGCCGACCAGAGTCAGGTCCTTGATCTCGCCGGAAGTGATCTGACCACCCTGAAAGGTTTGCGGCAACAGACGACCGTCGTTGGTCACGATTACCGGCAGTTTTGGCTGCAGAGTGCCCAATTTCAGTTCGGTCTGGGAGATCTTGGCTTTGGCAGTCAGGCCCAGGCTGGAGAAGTTATCAACCGCTTCGCCATTGGATTCGCTTGGGAAAACAGTGCCGCCATAAGAGTTGTTGGAAGCGCCGTTCGTGCCGCCGCCGGAATCCAGACGTACGCCCAACAGGCCGATCGCATCGAGACCAAAGCCAACAGTGCCTTGAGTGTAGCCGGAGATGAAGCGCAGATCGAAGCCCTGGCCCCATTCTTCGTTCTTGTTCGCACCGGAACCATCACGGTTATCGGTGTTGATGTAGAAGTTACGCAACCCCAATGTAGCCTTGCTGTCTTCAATGAAACCGGCGGCGCCTGCCTGCTGCGCCAAAACCCCTACGGCCACAGCCAGGGCCAAGGTGGACTTCTTCATTGTTTCGCTCCTCTCGTTCTAATTTTTGTGTTCTTTGGTCTCGGGTCTAACGCCCCAGATCCACAGATGCGCGATTAGCGCCAGACCGTGACTAACAAGTCAATCGTAACCATGTGTGTCTACGACCAAGGTCTAACCGCAGTGATTTGGTCCCTGCAGGGTAATGATTTCCTCATAAACCCAAAAAGAATTATTTCATTCTTTTTAATGCCATTTAGGAATATAGCTTTTCGCCAGTGATCCGAACCGGGACACAACCTATCGGCTCATAAGCTAATTCCTAAATGGTATTTGTTGGCTTTTTTTTAGATCGATTAGCTTTTGCGTATCCCCCATACGTCAATCACTATCGAAAAGGCGACGCCCATGATGGTCAAACGCGCACTATCTAGTCAATTTGTTACAGTTTGTGTGTCGCTGATGTTTTCTTTTTCCGCCCAGGCGGCGACTCTCACGGTCGGTTATCAAACCGGTATCGACCCCAGCAAAGTCCCTCAGGCCGATGGTGTTTACGAGAAAACCATTGGCCAGAAAATCGATTGGCGCCGTTTCAACAGTGGCCCGGAGGTGGTCACTGCCATTGCGTCCGGCGATGTGCAGATTGGCAACCTCGGCTCAAGCCCGCTGGCGGCAGCTGCTTCGCGCAATCTGCCGATTGTCGCGTTCATTGTTTCGGCTCAGATCAACGCTGCCGAAGCACTTGTGGTGCGCGATGGCAGCGGCATTGATAAACCGGAAGATCTGATCGGCAAGACCATCGCCACGCCCTTCGTTTCAACCTCCCACTACAGCCTGCTTGGCGCGCTGAAGCACTGGGGCCTGGACGCCTCGAAAGTCAAAGTAGTGAACCTGCAACCGGCCCAAATCGCCGCCGCCTGGAAGCGGGGCGACATTGATGGCGCCTTCGTCTGGTCGCCGGCGCTGGGGGAAATCCGCAAGACCGGCAAGACCTTGACCGACGCGGCGCAGGTCGGCCAATGGGGCGCGCCGACCTTCGAGGTGTGGGTCGCTCGCAAGGATTACGCCGAAAAGCATCCTGAAGTCGTGGCCCGATTTGCCAAGGTCACCCTGGATTCATTCGCCGACTATGCCGCCCATAAAGGCAGCTGGACCGCCGATTCAGTGCCGGTGCAGAAAATCGCCAAATTGACCGGTGCCAATGCCGCCGATGTGCCGGAACTGCTGGCCGGCTCCGCATTCCCGGATGCCAAGGCGCAGCAGACCACGGCGCTGCTCGATGGCGGCACAGCCAAGGCGATTGGCGAGACGGCGAAGTTCTTGAAAGAGCAAGGAAAGGTCGAGACGGTGCTGCCGGATTATTCGCCGTACGTCAGCGCGAAATACATCACTGAATACACCCCGCCCCCTGTAGGAGCGAGGCTTGCCCGCGAAGGCGGCCTGACATTCAACACTTGTGTCGGCAGGTATGGCCTCTTCGCGGGCAAGCCTCGCTCCTACAGGGTTTGGGTAGCCGGAGGTCAGAGGGTTTTTTCGAAGATCTTCGAATTACGCTGGTAGTTGTAAAGCGATGCCCGCGCCGACGGTAGGCGTTCGACGCTGCTCGGCACGAAGCCGCGTTCGCGGAACCAGTGGGCCGTCCGGGTCGTCAGCACAAACAAGGTTTTCAGCCCCTGCGCACGGGCGCGGGTTTCGATGCGCTCCAGCAGTTCATCGCCGCGACCGCCATGGCGGTACTCCGGGTTCACCGCCAGACACGCCAACTCCCCCGCATCCGAGTCGGCGATCTGATACAGCGCCGCGCAGGCGATGATCATGCCTTCGCGTTCGACCACGCTGAATTGTTCGATCTCACGTTCCAGCACCTCGCGGGAACGCCGTACCAGAATGCCTTGCTCTTCCAGCGGGCTGATCAAGTCCAGCAAACCGCCGACGTCCTCGATGGCCGCCTCGCGCACAACTTCGAATTGCTCCTGGGCCACCAGCGTACCGCCACCGTCACGGGTGAACAGTTCGGTCAGCAGCGCGCCATCTTCGGCGTAGCTGACGATATGACTGCGCGCCACCCCGCCGCGGCAAGCTTCAGCCGCTGCGTCGAGCAGCTCAGCCTGATAGTTGCTGCCCAGACGCTGTAAATGCGCCGGTACTTGTTGCGGGCGCAGTTCGCGGACCAAACGGCCATTTTCGTCGATCAGACCGAGATCCGCGCCAAACAACAGCAGCTTGTCCGCGCCCAGGTCGATGGCCGCGCGGGTAGCGACATCTTCGCAAGCGAGGTTGAAGATCTCACCGGTCGGCGAGTAACCCAATGGCGACAGCAGCACGATGGAGCGTTCGTCCAGCAGACGATTGATGCCCTTGCGATCGACCCGGCGCACTTCGCCGGTGTGGTGATAGTCGACACCTTCAAGTACGCCGATCGGCCGTGCAGTGACCAGATTGCCGCTGGCCACCCGCAGGCGTGAACCCTGCATCGGCGACGAGGCCATGTCCATGGACAGCCGCGCTTCGATGGCGATGCGCAGTTGACCGACCGCATCGATCACGCACTCAAGTGTCGCCGCATCGGTGATGCGCATGCCATGGTGGTAATGCGGGGTCAGGCCGCGAGCAGCGAGGCGCGTTTCAATTTGTGGACGCGAACCGTGAACCAGCACCAGTCGCACACCCAGGCTGTGCAGCAGCACCAGATCGTGGACGATATTGCCGAAGTTCGGGTGCTCCACGCCGTCGCCGGGCAGCATGACGACGAAGGTGCAATCGCGGTGGGCGTTGATGTAAGGCGAAGCGTGACGAAGCCAATTGACGTATTCGGGCATGAACCTGGGCCTGTAATAAATAGCAGCCGAAAAAAGGGTAAAGCAGTAAACGCACAGCGGGCTGATGGTTATCGTCGGAACAGGCTTGGCGACACGCGCGCTCTCCTCATGAATACGGGTTGGGACATCGGCAATTTACATGCGCTCCCTGTAGGAGCTGCCGAAGGCTGCGATCTTTTGATCCTTGAATGTTAAAAACAAGATCAAAAGAGCGCAGCCTTCGGCAGCTCCTACGGCATCGCTGTTTTGGCCGGCGTCAGGCAGTAATGTTCAATCAATTGTCGCAATAGATGCACGGTAGGCTGCAAACGTGACATTTCGAGGTATTCCCCCGGTTGGTGGGCGCAGGCGATGTCGCCCGGTCCCAATACCAACGTTTCACAACCAAGACGCTGAAGATAAGGCGCTTCCGTGCCGAACGCCACTGCTTCGGCGCGATGGCCGGTGAGCTTTTCAGCGACCCTCACCAATTCCGAGTCCTCGGCCTGCTCGAACGGCGGCACTTCGGGGAACAGCGGCGCGTAATCGATCTTCACCTTATGCCGTTCGGCAATCGGGTTGAGCTTCTGCAGAATCGCCGCGCGCAGGGCTTTGGGGTCCATGCCCGGCAACGGACGCAAGTCGAACTCCAGCGAGCATTGACCGCAGATGCGGTTGGGATTGTCGCCTCCATGGATGCAGCCGAAGTTCAAGGTCGGCTGCGGCACACTGAACTGCGGGTTACGGAATTCACGCTGCCACGCCAGGCGCAAGCCGCGCAATTCGCCCATGGCGTCATGCATGGCTTCGAGGGCGCTGTGGCCCAGGCGCGGGTCCGAGGAATGGCCGCTCTGACCGAGGATGTCGATGCGTTCCATCATGATGCCTTTGTGCATCCGGACTGGCTTCAGCCCGGTCGGCTCGCCGATCACCGCCGCGCGACCTAATGGCCGCCCGGCTTCGGCCAGGGCGCGAGCGCCAGACATCGAGCTTTCTTCATCGCAGGTGGCGAGGATCAGCAAGGGTTGCTTGAACGGTTGGTCGAGCAAGGGTTTGACGGCTTCGATGGCCAGGGCGAAAAAGCCCTTCATGTCGCAACTGCCCAAGCCTACCCAGCGACCGTCCACTTCCGTCAGTTTCAACGGGTCGGTCTGCCACAACGCCTCGTCGAACGGCACCGTATCGCTGTGACCGGCCAGCACCAGGCCGCCGGGGCCGGAACCAAAACTGGCCAGCAGATTGAATTTGCCGGGGCTGACCTGCTGGATATCGCAGGCAAAACCCAGTTCCCCGAGCCATGTCGCCAACAAGTCGATGACCGGCCGATTGGTTTGATCCAGGCTGGGTTGGGTACAGCTGACGGACGGCGCGGCGATCAGCGCAGCGAACTGATCTTTCATGGACGGCAAAGGCATCGCTGACTCCCAACTCCCGAATTGAAGTCCATCATAGAACCATCCGGCGACAGGAATAAACCGCCACGGCCCTCACCCAGTGTCAACAGACCCTACACCCCTTGAGTCCTGTACACTGCACGACCTTGGCAGCCACACATTCCCCCGGCTGCGCTCCCGATCCTGGATTTTCCGGCCATGCAGAAAGAAACCGAAATCAAACTCCGCGTCAGCCGCGAGACCCTCGCCGCCCTGCGCGAGCACCCGTTACTGAAAAAACGCAACAAAAGTGGCTGGGAACGCCGTGAGTTGATGAACCAGTACTTCGACACGCCTGAGCGCGACCTGGCCCGCGCCAAGGTTGCCCTGCGCCTGCGCCGCGATGGCGAAGAAGTGATTCAGACCCTCAAGACCCGTGGCCAGAGCGTCGCCGGTCTGTCCGAGCGGAATGAATACAACTGGCCTCTGCCCAAAGCCAAACTCGATGTGAAGAAGCTCGACGGCGAATGCTGGCCCGAAGCGCTGGCTGAACTGGACAAGAAAACCCTGAAAGCCATCTTTACCACTGATTTCGTGCGCGAACGCGCGGAAATCGCCTGGGGCCGCGGCAAGACCAAAGTGGTCATCGAAGCCGCGCTGGACCTGGGCCACGTCATCGTCGGCAAGCAGAAAGAAGAAATCTGCGAGCTGGAACTGGAACTGCGCGAAGGCGAACCGGCTGCTCTGCTGGAACTGGCCGCCGAACTGGCCGAAACCCTGGCCCTGATGCCATGCGACATCAGCAAAGCCGAGCGTGGCTATCGTCTATACGACGCCCATAGCTATTCGTTGAGGCTGCAGACCCCACAGATCAGCGCCGAAACGCCGCTGGATGACGCGTTCGCCACGCTGAGCTGGCACTTGCTGAGCAGCAGCCAGCGGCTGGCCGAGCAATATCGCTTCAATGGTCACTGGCGTCTGTTGCAAGACTGGGTCGAGAGCCTGATGGAAATGCGCGCGCTGATCAGCAGCCTCGGTCAGGCCGCACCGCGTCAGTCGACTCACGATCTGCGGGTCTCTCTGGATGCCCTGCTGGAAGACTGGCGCCCGCTGGTACAAGCCGGCCTGGACGACGAAGACGTGCGCAAAGCCGCGCCGGAGCAATTCCTCGAAGAATTGGAAGACGTGCGCTGGGGTCTGTTCTCACTGAACACCTCGCGCTGGTTGCTGGCCCGCACCTGGGCCGCCGATCGCAACACCCGCGGCAATCGCCAGGGCGCCGCGCAACTGGGCAGCTGGCTGCCGCGCATGCTGGGCGAAGAAGCCAATTCGCTGCAATTGCAGCGTTACCAGCAACAGCCGGAAGACTTGGCCGAGCAGCTGCCGCGTATCGAGCGCATCCAGGTCTGGCTGCACCATGCCCGCGGCGTACTGGAGATCCCGGAAATGGATCGCCTGTACGGTGAGCTGAACAAACTGACGCAACTGGCCAACGAGCCGATCACCGATGAATCGCTGGATGCGCGTAAGCATCAAGCGATTGCGGTGTATCAGAATCGCGCCTGGAAGATGCTCCTGCGTATGTAAGACCGCCATCGCGGGCAAGCCTCGCTCCTACAGGATTTGGTCGACCGCCCAATTGGATTCGACCCAAATCCTGTAGGAGCGAGGCTTGCCCGCGAAGAGGCCCGCAAAAACACTGAAAATCTCTACCCCCGCAACACCGGCAAACTCGTCGTGGATTTGATTTCCGACAACGCCACGATCGAATTGACCTCCTGAATCCCCGGCACCATCGACAGCTTCTCGAAGAAGAAACGCTCATAAGCCTCGATGTCCGCCGTGACGATCCGCAGCAAGAAATCCACCGACCCCATCAGCACATAACACTCCAGCACTTCGGGAAAACCGCGAATCGCCTCGGTGAACTCAGTGAAGTTCGAACGTCCGTGGGCATTGAGTTTGATCTCGGCGAATATCTGCGTGTTAAGGCCGATTTTCTTCCGGTCCAGCAACGTCACCTGACCGCGAATGATCCCCTCTTCCTTCATCCGCTGTATCCGCCGCCAGCACGGCGACTGCGAGAGCCCTACCTGTTCGGCGATCTGCGCACTGGAGAGCGAAGCGTCCTCTTGCAGCAACGCGAGAATCTTGCGGTCGTAGCCATCCAGCTCGCTGTGCATAGAAAAACCTGTAGTGGGTACTGAATCGAATTGATCGATTCGATAAATGATCAATAAGCCCAATCATAGATAAGAAATGCCCGGCACCGAATGTAAAAATTCCTCCAGTGATTTTGGAGACCGACCATGCCGCATTTAGAAGCCGTGAACACCCCGCTCGCCCGTGCCGATGTCTGGAACGTCAGCAACGCCCACTGCCGCGTCCACTATCAATTACTGGCTGAGGCCGAGCCGGATCTGCTGTGCCGCGCGCTCAATCTGTTCGCGCTGCAGTTTCTGACGCCGCAGCAGGTGAACGTGCAGCGCATGGACGATCTGCTGTCGGTCGACATCGTCATGGACGGCCTCAGTTGGCACCGTGCTCAAGTGATCGCGGAAAAATTACGTAACCTGATCAGCGTCTGCTCGGTGAACCTGCAAGCGGCCGATTCTGCGTGGGAAGAGCCGGCTCAGGCCGCTGGTTAAATGAACCTTGAAAAAACCCGACACGACTTGGTCCGGTAGTGGCCCAACGGTCTACGGGTGCGCGACTATCCTTTGCGAACGGTTGTTCATAAGGAGCCCGCATGTCCGTTCAACTCGCCACTCAGGACCGCTGGCTGGACCTCAATGATTTGCTACGTGAACTGGTCGCCCAAGGCTTTATCAGCCAGGATTCGGCCGAACACGCACTCAACGCCCGCCGCCGTCACGCCATTAATGGTCAGCAGCACCCGCTGGAATTCATCGCCAGCCAACACCTGGACGACCTCAGCCGCCCCGGCAAACACCTCGATCTGGAAAGCCTGACGCTGTGGCTGTCCCAACAGGCCGGTCAGCCTTACTTGCGCATCGACCCGCTGAAAATCAACGTCGCGGCCATCACGCCGCTAATGTCTTATGCCTTCGCCCAACGCCACAAGATTCTGGCGGTGTCCATCGACCGTGACGCCGTCACAGTGGCCAGCGCCCAGCCCTTCGTCAGCAGTTGGGAAGCCGACCTGACCCACGTGTTGAAGCTGCCAATCAAGCGCGTGGTGGCCAACCCGGTGGACATCCAGCGCTTCAGCGTGGAGTTTTTCCGCCTGGCCAAGTCGGTCACCGGCGCCACCAACGCTGATCAGCAAATAAGCACCCTGGGCAACTTCGAACAGTTGCTCAACCTCGGCGCCAGCGACCAGGAGCCGGACGCCAACGATGCGCACATCGTCAACATCGTCGATTGGCTGTTCCAGTACGCGTTCCAGCAACGGGCCAGCGATATCCACATCGAACCCCGACGCGAGCAAGGCACGGTGCGTTTTCGCATCGACGGCGTGCTGCACAACGTCTATCAATTCCCGCCGCAGGTGACCATGGCCATCGTCAGCCGCCTGAAAAGCCTGGGGCGAATGAACGTCGCGGAAAAGCGCAAACCCCAGGACGGCCGGGTCAAAACCAAAACCCCGGATGGTGGCGAAGTCGAGTTGCGGCTGTCGACATTACCGACGGCGTTCGGCGAGAAGATGGTCATGCGGATCTTCGACCCGGAAGTGCTGCTCAAGGACTTCGATCAGCTGGGGTTTTCCGCCGATGACCTGCGTCGCTGGCAGGACATGACTCGCCAACCCAATGGCATCATTCTGGTGACCGGGCCGACCGGTTCGGGCAAGACCACCACGCTGTACACCACCCTGAAGAAACTGGCGACGCCGGAGGTCAACCTCTGCACCATCGAAGACCCGATCGAAATGGTCGAACCGGCGTTCAATCAGATGCAGGTCCAGCACAACATCGACCTGACCTTCGCCGCCGGCGTGCGTGCGCTGATGCGGCAAGACCCGGACATCATCATGATCGGCGAGATCCGCGACCTCGAAACCGCCGAGATGGCGATTCAGGCGGCACTCACTGGCCACTTGGTGTTATCGACGTTACACACCAACGACGCCCCGAGCGCGATCAGCCGCCTGCTGGAACTCGGCGTGCCGCATTACCTGATCAAGGCCACGGTGCTCGGGGTCATGGCTCAGCGTCTGGTCCGAACGCTATGCCCGCATTGCAAGGCACCGCTGACCTTGGGCGAGGACGACTGGCAGACCCTGACCCGGCCTTGGCAAGCGCCAATGCCAGGCAACGCACAACGCGCCATCGGTTGCCTGGAATGCCGCGAAACCGGCTATCGCGGCCGCGCCGGAGTCTACGAAATCATGCAACTGACTGACGGCATTAAAGCGCTGATCAACCCCGATACCGATTTGCTGGCGGTCCGGCGACAGGCCTTCAAGGAAGGCATGCGCAGTTTGCGCTTGTCGGGGGCACAGAAAGTGGCGGCGGGTTTGACCACGATCGAAGAGGTGTTGCGAGTGACGCCGCAGAGTGAGCAGAAGTAGACAGCAATATCTAGTGCCACGACTTGTTGTAGCAGCTGGCGAAGCCTGCGTTCGGCTGCGAAGCAGTCGTCAATCCGGCTGACGCGGTCTACCTGACGTACCGCAGTTTCCGTTTTTACGACTGCTGCGCAGCCGAACGCAGGCTTCGCCAGCTGCTACAGATTGCGCTCGGATACAATCCATCCAAGTCGCATGCAAGCCTTTTGCCCTACACTCTGGCCATCGCAACTCCACCAGATGGACAGGGACCGTTATGGGTATTGCACTGATTCTTTTCGTCGCGCTGGCTGTGGCCATTCTTTTCATGGGTTTCAAGGTGGTGCCTCAGGGTTTTGAATGGACGGTCGAACGTTTCGGCCGTTACACCAACACTCTCAAACCTGGCTTGAACATCATCATTCCGGTGATGGACCGCATCGGTCGCAAGATCAACGTGATGGAAAGCGTGCTGGACATCCCGCCTCAGGAAGTCATCACCGCCGACAACGCCACCGTGCAAATCGACGCCGTATGCTTCTTCCAGGTGGTCAACACCGCCCAGGCCGCCTATGAGGTGAACAACCTCGAACACGCCATCCGCAATCTGCTGCAAACCAATATCCGTACCGTGCTCGGCTCCATGGAGCTGGACGCGATGCTCAGCCAGCGCGACAACATCAACGAAAAACTGCTGCGCACCGTTGATGAAGCCACGGCGCCGTGGGGCATCAAGATCACCCGGATCGAGATCAAGGACATCAGCCCTCCCGCCGACCTGATGGCCGCCATGTCCGGCCAGATGAAAGCCGAGCGGATCAAACGCGCACAGATTCTCGAAGCCGAAGGCCTGCGCGCCTCGGCAATCCTCACCGCCGAAGGCAAGAAGCAGGCACAGATTCTGGAAGCCGAGGGTAGCCGTCAGGCGGCGTTCCTCGAAGCCGAGGCCCGGGAGCGTCAGGCCCAGGCCGAAGCCCAAGCCACCAAAGTGGTGTCCGAAGCCATCGCCGGCGGTAACGTGCAGGCGGTCAATTACTTCGTGGCACAGAAGTACATCGATGCCTTGGGCAAACTGGCCTCGGCCAACAACAGCAAAGTGATCCTGATGCCGCTCGAAGCCAGTTCGATGATCGGCGCAGTCGGCGGCATTGGCGAAATCGTCAAAGCCACGTTCGACGGCAAGAAAGGCTGAGGTCGGTGCCCATGGAGCTGTTTTCGTTCTGGAGCTGGTTGGCCCTGGGCACGCTGCTGCTGATCCTCGAGGTGTTCGGGGCCGGCGGTTATCTGCTGTGGATCGGCATGGCAGCCGCCGCCGTCGGCGTGCTGACTTTCGTGATACCGGGCTTGCCCTGGGAATTGCAAATGCTGCTGTTTGCGGTCTTTTCAATCCTCACCGCACTGTACTGGTGGAGACGTCAGCGCAACGCGGTGCGGGCCAGCGATCAGCCGAACCTGAACCTGAGAGGGCAGGAGCTGATCGGCAAGGTGTTCGTGGTCAGCGAAGCAATTGTCGACGGCCGCGGCAAGATCAAGGTCGCCGATGGTGTGTGGATGGCCCGAGGACCTGACAGCGCATCCGGCAGCCGTGTTCGGGTGGTCGGGCAGCAAGGGGCGATTTTACTGGTGGAGCGAGCCGACTAACGTCACGGAACTCGATTGGGTTATCGGTAATCAAAGGCCGTAGTTAAAACCCAGTGGAGTCACCTTTTATGCGTCTCAAACTTGCTGTCGCTACTCTCGCCGTGTTGTCCCTTCCAGTCGGTTCGGCGATGGCTGATGACAGCTTTTGGCGTAACGTCCTTACTTCCGGTGCCACCACCGGTACGTCCTACCTGACCTCCAAGGATCACAAATTGGTCGTCGCCGCCCAGGACGATGCCAGCAGCTTTGTCGCCAGTGAAGGCACAATCCGAGGCCCTTACCTGGAAGCCGCCATGCAGAAAGTCCGCGCCGACAACCCAGGTCTGCAAGCCACGGACATGGAATTGGCGAACGCAATCCTGGCGAAGAATGCCGTCGCCTCGAAATAAGGTTCGTTGCTGAACAAAAAATGCCGCTCTCATGAGCGGCATTTTTTTGCCTGACACAAAACCTTGTTGATGATCGCTCCCACACTCCGTGTGGTAGCGCCGCCATGGACGCTCTGCGTCCGCTCTTGGGACGCGGAGCGTCCCGGGATGCATTCCCACGCAGAGCGTGGGAACGATCAGCGCTACCCTGTCACCGGTATTCGTCCACCGGCACACACGCGCAAAACAGATTGCGGTCACCATAGACATTGTCTACCCGGTTCACCACCGGCCAATACTTGTGGGCCTTGGTGTGAGCATCCGGCGTCACTGCCTGCTCGATGCTGTAGGGGCGCTCCCAAACCCCGGTGATGTCGGCCAAGGTATGCGGGGAGCGTTTCAGCGGGTTGTCCTCCGCCGGCCAGTTGCCGTTCTGCACCTCGGTGATTTCCGCGCGGATACTCAGCATCGCGCCGATAAAACGGTCCAGCTCCGCTTTCGACTCACTCTCGGTCGGTTCGACCATCAACGTCCCCGGCACCGGGAATGACATGGTCGGCGCATGGAAACCGTAGTCTATCAGGCGCTTGGCAACGTCCTCTTCACTGATCCCGGTCTGCGCCTTGAGGGGTCGCAAGTCGAGAATGCATTCGTGGGCCACTCGCTCGTTGCGCCCGGTGTAGAGCACCGGAAACGCACCAGCCAAATGCTGCGCCAGGTAATTTGCGGCCAGGATCGCCACCTCGCTCGCATCCGCCAGTTGCGGCCCCATCATGGCGATGTACATCCAGCTGATGGGCAGAATGCTCGCACTGCCCCAAGGGGCCGCGCTCACCGCGCCGTTCTCCGGCAGCGGGCCATCGATTGGCACTACCGGGTGATTGGCGACGAACGGTGCCAGATGCGCCCGAACGCCAATCGGGCCCATCCCCGGTCCGCCACCGCCGTGGGGAATGCAGAAGGTTTTGTGCAGGTTCATGTGCGACACGTCGGCACCGATGTCTGCCGGCCGTGCCAATCCAACCTGCGCATTGAGGTTGGCGCCATCCATGTACACCTGACCGCCGTGGCTGTGGATAACTTCACAGATCTCGCTGATACCTTCCTCGTAGACCCCATGAGTCGAAGGATAGGTCGCCATCAGGCAGGCGAGTTTGTCCCCCGCCTCCGTGGCCTTTTCCTTCAGATCATTCAGATCGACATTACCCCCCTCGTCGCACTCGACGATCACCACCCGCATCCCGGCCATTTGCGCCGAAGCCGGGTTGGTGCCGTGGGCCGAAGACGGAATCAGGCAGATATCCCGCGCGCCCTGATGGCGGCTCTCGTGATATTTGCGAATCGCCAGCAACCCCGCGTACTCGCCCTGAGCGCCCGAGTTGGGTTGCATGCAGATCGCATCGAAACCGGTGATCGCGCAGAGCCAGCGTTCCAGCTCCTCGATCATCAAGGAATAACCCACCACCTGCTCTTTCGGCACGAATGGGTGCACATTGGCGAACTGCGGCCAGGTGATGGGAATCATCTCGCTGGTGGCATTGAGCTTCATGGTGCAGGAGCCCAGCGGAATCATCGATTGATTGAGCGCCAGGTCCTTGTTTTCCAGCTGCTTGAGGTAACGCAGCATTTCGGTTTCGCTGTGATGGGCATTGAACACCGGATGACGAAGATAAGGCGTACTGCGCTGCAACCCGGCAGGAATGCCGGACTCCAGAGCTTCAGCATCCAGTTCGTCGACGTTGAGCCCATGATCGGCACCGAGAAACACATCGAACAGCTTCGCCACGGTGGTTTCGTCACAAGTTTCGTCGAGGCTCAGGCCGAGTTGTCCACGGCCGAGAATGCGCAAATTGATCTGCGCCGCTTGGGCACTTTCGATGATTGCGGTCTGAGTGCCCCCGACCTCCAGGGTCAGGGTGTCGAAGAAATGCTGGTTGAGACGAGTGATTCCGTGACGTTCCAGGCCGGCAGCGAGGATGCAGGTCAGCCGATGGACGCGCTGGGCAATCCGTTTGAGTCCTTCCGGACCGTGGTAGACCGCGTAGAAACTGGCGATATTCGCCAGCAGCACCTGGGCGGTGCAGATGTTCGAGTTGGCCTTTTCTCGGCGGATATGTTGCTCGCGGGTTTGCAGGGCCATGCGCAGGGCGACGTTGCCGCGAGCATCTTTCGATACACCGATGATCCGCCCGGGAATCGCCCGTTTGTATTCGTCGCGACTGGCAAAAAACGCCGCGTGCGGGCCACCGTAACCCATGGGCACGCCGAATCGCTGGGACGAACCGAACACCACATCGGCGCCCAACTCCCCCGGCGGAGTCAGCAACAGCAGGCTTAGCAGATCGGTCGCCACACAGGCCAGGGCTTGTTGAGCATGCAGATGGTCGATCAATGGACGCAGATCGCGCACTTCACCGTGGGTGTCGGGATATTGCAGCAGCGCGCCGAACACCTGGTGCTGTTTCAAGTTATCCACAGCGTCGACGATCAGCTCGAAACCGAACCCTTCGGCCCGGGTCCGCACCACGGAAATGGTCTGCGAGTGGCAATTCTCATCGACGAAAAACAGGTTACTTCTGGATTTGGCCACGCGCTTGGCCAGTGCCATGGCTTCAGCTGCCGCCGTGGCTTCATCCAGCAGCGAGGCGTTGGCCAGTTCCAGGCCGGTCAGGTCGATGGTCAGCTGCTGGAAATTCAGCAACGCTTCGAGCCGGCCTTGGGCGATCTCTGGTTGATAGGGCGTATAGGCGGTGTACCAACCTGGATTTTCCAGCACGTTGCGTAAAATGACGGCCGGCGTGAGGGTGCCGTGGTATCCCATGCCGATCAGGCTGGTCCAGACCTGGTTCTGCTCGGCGTAGCCCCGCAACTTGGCCAGTGCGGCTTCCTCGTCGAGGGCCGGCGGCAAGTCCAGTGGCCGGTTGAGGCGGATTCCCGGCGGCACCGTCTGCTCGATCAACTCGACCCGGCTGCCGAGGCCAAGGCTGTCGAGCATCGCCTGCTGCTCGGCGGCATCGGGGCCCAGATGGCGGCGCAGGAAGGTATTGGGGTCGCGTAACTGGCTCAAGGACGGCAACTGGGACATGACGGGCTCTCTCTTGACTGGCGCTCGGCGTCGATGCAATGCGGTCAAACCAGCATAGCAGTCGATGTCGCAGTGCCTTGAAGAAGGAGTCGTATGTAAACGATGTAGGAGCTGCCGAAGGCTGCGATCCTTTGATCTTGATTCTAAAAAACAAGATCAAAAGATCGCAGCCTTCGGCAGCTCCTACGGGGCGAGCATTACTCGCCGATAGCAGCCTTATAGGCTACCGGGTCGAGCAGGTTGTTCAGTTCAGAGGTATCGCTTGGCTCGAGCTTGAAGAACCAGCTGTCATAAGGCGCGCTGTTGACCAGTTCCGGGTTGTTGGCCAATTCTTCGTTAACAGCAATGACTGTGCCGGAGACTGGCGAGTAGATATCCGATGCAGCCTTGACCGACTCGACTACACCGGCAGCCTCACCGGCCGCGAACACTTTGCCGATTTCCGGCAGCTCGACGAACACTACATCACCCAAGGCTTCCTGAGCATGGTCTGAAATACCCACTTTCACGCCGCCATCATGGTCTAGACGGGCCCATTCGTGACTTTCGGCAAAACGCAGGTCGACAGGGATTTCGCTCATGTTCTGTGTCCTCAAGAAAAATGTCAGCGGTCATTGCCCGCCAGAATAAGTTAGATCAAGGTTTTGCCGTGGCGTACGAAGGTCGGTTTGACCACTCGAACCGGGTACCACTTGCCACGGATTTCCACTTCAGCGCGGTCGGCGGTGGCCACCGGCACACGCGCCAGTGCTATCGACTTGCTAAGCGTAGGAGAGAAACTACCACTGGTGATCTCCCCTTCGCCAACATCGGCGATGCGAACCACCTGATGCGCCCGTAAAACCCCACGTTCTTCAAGGACCAGGCCCACCAGTTTGTGCTGCACGCCGTTGGCCTTTTCCGCTTCCAGGGCAGTGCGGCCGATGAACTGACGCGTGGCCGGTTCCCAGGCGATGCTCCAGGCCATGTTGGAGGCCAATGGCGAAACTTCTTGATGAATGTCCTGCCCGTAGAGGTTCATGCCGGCTTCGACCCGCAAGGTGTCGCGGGCGCCGAGGCCGATCGGGGAAATGCCCGCGCCCACCAGATCGTTGAAGAAGCCCGGTGCCTGATCGGCCGGCAGCACGATTTCCAGACCATCCTCGCCGGTGTAACCGGTGCGCGCGATGAACCAGTCGCCGTCAGTCTGACCTTCGAAATATTTGAGTTGCTGAATCAGCGTGCCGCGGGACTGAGTCACCAGTTCGGCAATCTTGTGCCGGGCGTGAGGCCCTTGAATGGCCAGCATCGCCAGTTCGGAGCGCTCGTTGAGCCGCACATCGAAGTCGCCGAGATGAGCCTGCATCCAGGCCAGGTCCTGATTGCGGGTGGAGGCGTTGACCACCAGGCGATAACCGTCCTCGATACGGTAGACGATCATGTCGTCGACGATGCCGCCATGCTCGTTGAGCATGGCGCTGTACAAGGCACGGCCGGGGCTGTGCAGACGAGCGACGTCATTGGCCAGTAAATATTGAAGCCAGGCCTTGGCCTGGGGGCCGTCAACATCGATCACGGTCATGTGGGATACATCGAAAACCCCGCAATCGCGGCGCACCTGATGGTGTTCCTCGACTTGCGAGCCGTAATGCAGAGGCATATCCCAACCGCCAAAATCGACCATCTTCGCGCCGAGGGCGAGATGAAGGTCATACAGAGGCGTACGCTGTCCCATGGGTTTCTCCTTCCGGGCGTGGCGAAGGTGCGGGCAGGCGCTGCACGGGGTGAAATGCCTTGAAATAAAAGGCTTTCAGCCGATTTCAGCGACTCGGTCTGAAAGACGGACCGCACCGAATGCCGCGCATTGTAGCCGCAAGGTGTAGGACTGACACCTACGTGTTTCGATGCGCCGAACGTCGGATCAATCCGATGACCGGTAACAGCCCGACCAACACCAGGGTCAGTGCCGGCAACGAGGCCCTCGCCCACTCGCCCTCGCTGGTCATTTCAAAGATCCGCACCGCCAGCGTGTCCCAGCCGAATGGGCGCATCAGCAGGGTCGCGGGCATTTCCTTGAGCACATCGACGAACACCAGCAACCCAGCGCTCAACGTGCCCGGCAGCAGTAGCGGCAGATACACTTTGAAAAACAGTCGTGGCCCACTGACGCCAAGGCTACGTGCCGCTTCGGGCAAAGAGGGCCGTATTCGCGCCAGGCTGCTTTCAAGCGGTCCGTAAGCCACGGCGATGAATCGCACCAGATAGGCCAGCAACAACGCCGACAGACTGCCCAGTAGTAACGGTTTGCCCGCGCCACCAAGCCAGCCTGACAGCGGGATCACCAGTTCGCGATCCAGATAACTGAACGCCAGCATGATCGACACCGCCAGCACTGAGCCCGGCAAGGCGTAGCCGAGGTTGGCCAGGCTGATGCCGGAACGGATCGCCCGGGTCGGTGCCAATCGACGGGCAAAGGCCAGCACCAGCGCAACGCTGACGGTGATCAATGCCGCCATACCACCCAGGTACAGGGTATGGACGATCAATCCGGCATAACGCTCATCCAGATCGAAGCGCCCGCGTTGCCAGAACCACACCATCAGTTGCAGCACGGGAATGACGAAGGCGCAGGCGAATACCAGACCACACCAACTCATCGCCGCGAGCGCCTTGACCCCGCGCAGGTGATACAGCGCCTTGACCCGCGGTCGTTCGTTGCTCGCCCGGTTGGCCCCGCGGGCACGGCGCTCGCCATACAGCACGACCATCACCACCAACAGCAACAGGCTGGCCAGTTGCGCTGCGGTGGAGAGACTGAAGAAGCCGTACCAGGTTTTGTAGATGGCGGTGGTGAATGTATCGAAGTTGAACACCGACACCGCACCGAAATCCGCCAGGGTTTCCATCAGCGCCAACGCCACTCCCGCACCGATGGCCGGACGTGCCATAGGCAACGCCACCCGCCAGAACGCTTGCCACGGGGATTGCCCAAGGACTCGCGCCGCTTCCATCAAGCCTTTGCCCTGAGCCAGAAATGCGCTGCGCGCCAACAGGTAAACATACGGGTAGAAAACCAGCACCAGCACCAGAATCACACCGCCGGTGGAGCGCACTCGCGGCAGCCGCAAACCACTGCCAAACCATTCACGCAGCAAGGTTTGCACGGGGCCGGCAAAATCCAGCAGGCCGACGAAGACGAAGGCCAGCACGTAAGCAGGAATCGCAAAGGGCAGCATCAGCGCCCAGTCCAGCCAGCGTCGCCCGGGAAATTCGCAGAGGCTGGTGAGCCAGGCCAGGCTGACACCCAGTAGCGTTACGCCGAAACCGACGCCGAGTACCAGCGTGAGGGTATTGCCCAGCAGTCGCGGCATCTGGGTATCCCACAGGTGGGACCAGATCTGCTGATCGATGGTTTGCCAGGAAAGAAGCAAGACGCTCAGGGGCAGCAGGACCAGCGCAGCAATGGCGAAGACCAGGGGATACCAGCGGCGTTGGGCAGGGTGGGCCAAGGAAAAGCTCTCTGGGAGTAAATCCGCAAGTGTATGCAAATAGCAAAAAGATCGCAGCCTTCGGCAGCTCCTACGTTGGGATGGTGTTCACCCTGTAGGAGCTGCCGAAGGCTGCGATCTTTTGATCTTTAAAACAGCAGACTCAGTTCCAGCCAGCCCGATCCATCATCCGGATCGCTTCGGCCTGCCGCTTGCCAGCGATTTCCACCGGCAAGGTATCAGCCACAAACTTGCCCCAGCTCGCGACTTCAGCTGAAGGCTGAACGGCAGGGTTGGCCGGGAATTCCTGGTTCACGTCAGCGAAAATCTTCTGCGCTTCAGGCGTGGTCATCCACTCCACCAGCGCCTTGGCGGCTTCCGGGTGCGGTGCATGCTTGGTCAGGCCGATGCCCGACAGGTTGACATGCACACCACGGTCGCCCTGATTCGGCCAGAACAGCTTCACCGGCAGGTCTGGCTTCTGTTTGTGCAGGCGGCCGTAGTAGTAAGTGTTGACGATACCGACGTCGCACTGGCCAGCGTTGATCGCCTCCAGCACGGCAATGTCATCGGAGAACACATCGGTGGACAGGTTGTTGACCCATCCCTTGAGGATTTTCTCGGTTTTCTCGGCGCCATGGACTTCGATCATGGTGGCGGTCAGCGACTGGTTGTAGACCTTCTTCGCCGTGCGCAGGCACAGGCGACCTTCCCACTGCTTGTCGGCCAGCGCCTCGTAGGTGGTCAACTCACCCGGTTTCACCCGGTCGGTGGCGTAGGCGATGGTCCGCGCCCGCAGGCTCAGGCCGGTCCAGGCATGGGAGGAAGCGCGATATTGCAGCGGGATGTTGGCGTCGATCACCTTGGAAGTGAACGGCTGGAGGATGCCCATCTGCTCGGCCTGCCAGAGGTTGCCGGCATCGACGGTCAGCAGCAGGTCGGCGGTGGCATTTTCGCCCTCGGCCTTGATCCGCTGCATCAGTGGCGCTTCCTTGTCGGTGATGAACTTCACCTGCACGCCGGTTTTCTGGGTGTAGGCATCGAAGACCGGTTTGATCAGCTCATCGATACGCGAGGAGTAAACCACCACCTCGTCGGCGGCCTGGGCGGCTGTACTGCCAATCAGGGTCAGGGCCAGTGCAGTCAGTAGACGCTTGGGTGCCAACATGGAAGCGGTCTCTCGAATGGGGAAGTAAGGGAAAATGATAAGGACTCCCATTTCGCTTCTCAATCGAACAGTGGATTGAGGCGTTACCAGATGTTGCAGCGGGGATTGGTGGTGGATGGGCCGACGCCTTCGCGGGCAAGCCTCGCTCCTACAGGTTTTGTGTCGTTCGCTAATGTCGCGATTAACTCAATACCTGTAGGAGCGAGGCTTGCCCGCGAAGAGGCCATCAGCCCCTGCGAAGATCTCAGGCTTTGGCCAACGCCGGCAGATCCCCAATCAGCCCAAGCGCCTCTCGCACGAACAACGCCTTGGCCTCGGGCATCTGATCGACCATCTTCAACCCGGTATTACGCAACCAGCGCACTGGCAACGGATCGGCCTGGAACAATCGCTCGAACCCTTCCATCGCCGCCATCAACGCCAGGTTGTGGGGCATGCGCCGGCGTTCGTAGCGACTGAGCACTTTCACGTCCGCCAACCGCTCGCCACGCGCGGCCGCTTGCAACAGCACTTCGGCCAACACCGCGGCATCGAGGAAACCGAGGTTCACGCCCTGCCCGGCCAGTGGATGGATGGTGTGGGCCGCATCGCCGATCAGCGCCAGGCCTTCAGCCACATACCGCTTGGCATGACGCTGACGCAGCGGCACGCACAAACGCGGATCGGCGCTGAGCACTGTGCCGAGACAACCTTCGAAGGCCCGTTCCAGTTCCTTGCAGAAGCCTTCGTCGTCCAGCGCCATCAGGCGTTCGGCTTCGCTCGGGGTGGTCGACCAGACGATCGAGCACCAATCCTGTTGACCGTCCCGCTCCAGCGGCAGAAACGCCAGCGGGCCGTTGTCGGTGAATCGCTGCCACGCGGTCATTCGATGGGGTTTTGAGCTGCGCACGCTGGTAACGATCGCGTGGTGCATGTAATCCCACTCGCGAGTCGCAACGCCGGTCAGGCGTCGAACGGCCGAATTGGCGCCATCCGCCGCGATCACCAAAGGTGCCCGCAAGGTACGGCCATCGGCCAGGGTCAGCAGCCAGTCATCACCGGAGCGGCGCATCTGCTCCAGACGCGCATTGGCCAGCATCCCGAGATCGCAGTCGTGCAATCGATCGAGCAGAGCGTCCTGAACCACGCGGTTCTCGACGATATGCCCGAGCACTTCGGCATGCACGCTGGTCGCCGAAAAATGGATCTGCCCGGTGCCACTGCCGTCCCATACATGCATGTCGGTGTAAGGACTGCAGCGTCGACTAGCGATGCCATCCCAGACGCCCAGGCGTTCGAGTATTCGCTGGCTGGCCGCCGATAAGGCGCTCACTCGTGGTTCGAACGGCGCTTGAGCATCAAAGGGTTTGACGCTCAGGGGGCTACCGTCCAGCAGCAGGACTTCAAGCCCACTGTTTTGTAGCGCCAGCGCCAGGGCGCTGCCGACCATTCCGGCCCCGACAATCAGCAGATCTGCGCGCATTTCCATGCTTTAAGCCTGTCTCTCTTGCGGCTTGAGCCGCAGGTAAAGGGTTCTTTCGACGCGTGTCAGCAAAGTGCTCGCGCCATCATGAATATCGACTTGCAGGTGCGCCCTCTTAAACATCGGGACGTGTACCCAAACCCATGGCCTGTCGGGCGAACCAGCGTTTGGCGGGCGGCAGCAGATCGAGGCCGAGCAGGCCGATGTTGCGGCCCAGGGAAACCAGCGGCTGAGTGCTGCCGAATAACCGGGTGACCTGATCGGAAAAACCCACGGTCAGGCTCTGATCCAGACGCTGACGCTCGCGATAGGCCTGCAACGTGGCGAAATCACCGGGCGATGTCTCGCTGCCCAATAAACTGTCGGCCAGCGCCTGGGCGTCACGCAACGACAGGTTGAAACCCTGCCCGGCGATCGGATGCAGGCTATGAGCAGCGTTGCCGAGAATCGCCAGATGCGGGCGGACTTGTTCCTCGGCTTCGATCAGCGACAGCGGATACAAATGCCGTACGCCGACCTGCTTCAGCGTGCCGAGGCGATAACCGAAGATGCCCTGCAACTCGGCGAGAAAGCTGCGGTCATCCAGGGCTGCCAGCCGTTGCGCGTCCATACCCAGACGGGTCCAGACCAAGGCGCAGCGATTGTCCGGCAACGGCAGCAAAGCCATCGGACCATCGTCGGTGAAGCGCTCGAAGGCCATGCCGTTGTGGGATTCGCTGGGGGTAATGTTGGCGATCAGCGCGCTCTGGTTGTACGGGCGTGTTTTGATGCCGATCCCCAATTGCTCACGCAATCCCGAACGCCCGCCATCGGCCAGCACCGCGAGGTCGCATTCCAGCAGGGTTTCATCGTCGAGGGTCAGGCGATAGCCGTCGGCCAGGGGCTCCATGCCGATGACTTCCGCCGGGCACCGCCAACTGACCACTTCGTTGTCCAGACCTTGCCAGAGGCATTGGCCGAGCCAGGCGTTTTCCACCACATAACCCAGCGCCGGAACGCCCTCTTCCATCGCCGACAGCCGCGCGGTGGAAAAACGCCCACGGTCAGAGACATGAATCTGCTTGATCGGCTCGGCGCGGCGGGAGATTTCCTGCCACACGCCCAACCGTTGATAAATCTGCCGGGCGCCGAACGACAGCGCCGAAGAACGGGCGTCATAGCTCGGCTGGTAGGTGTGGCCGGGGGCAAACGGTTCGATCAGCACGATCTTCCAGCCACGGGCCTTGGCCCCGGCCTGCAACGCCAACGCCAGACTGGCGCCGACCAGGCCACCGCCGATAATTGCCAGATTGACTCGACTCATGCCGCTTGTGTCCGTGCAGCGGCCATCAAGGCCTCGATTTCAGCGACCGTTTTCGGCACGCCGTTAGTCAGGATTTCACAACCGGTTTTGGTGACCACCACGTCGTCCTCGATGCGTACGCCAATGCCGCGCCATTTTTTCGCCACGTTCTGATTGTTCGCAGCGATGTAGATGCCCGGCTCGACCGTCAGCGCCATGCCGACTTCCAGCACGCGCCATTCGCCGCCGACCTTATATTCGCCGACATCATGCACATCCATACCGAGCCAGTGGCCGGCGCGGTGCATGTAAAACGCTTTATAGGCTTCGCTGGCGATCAACTCGTCGACGTCACCCTGCAACAGGCCCAACTGCACCAGACCGGTGGTAATCACTCGGACCGTAGCTTCGTGTGCCTGATTCCAGTGTTTGTTCGGCGCGATTTCGGCAAACGCTGCTTCCTGGGAAGCCAGCACCAACTCGTAGATCGCCTTCTGCTCCGGTGAATACTTGCCGTTGACCGGCCAGGTGCGGGTGATGTCGCTGGCGTAGCAGTCGATCTCGCAACCGGCGTCGATCAGCACCAGATCGCCGTCTTTGAGCACCGCGTCATTCTGCTGGTAATGCAGGATGCAGCTGTTGCGCCCCGCCGCGACGATCGAGCCATAGGCCGGCATCTTCGCCCCGCCCTTGCGGAACTCATAATCGAGTTCGGCTTCGAGGCTGAACTCATGCAAACCGGCACGGCTGGCCTGCATCGCACGGATATGTGCCTGAGCGGAAATCCGCGCGGCTTCGCGCATCACCTTCACTTCCGCCGCCGATTTATACAGGCGCATGTCGTGAAGCAGATGATCCAGGGCAACGAATTCGTTCGGCGGCTGGGCGCCGAGGTGCGCTTTAGAGCGGATCACGTTGATCCAGTCCATCAGGTGTCGATCGAATTCCGGGTTGCTGCCCATGGCCGAATACACCCGGTCGCGGCCTTCGATCAGGCCCGGCAGGATGTCGTCGATGTCGGTGATGGGGAAAGCGTCGTCGGCGCCGAAGTCGCGGATCGCGCCTTCCTGGCCGGCGCGCAGGCCGTCCCACAATTCCCGTTCGGCATTACGTTCCCGGCAAAACAGCACATATTCGCCATGCTCACGGCCGGGCATCAAAACGATGACGGCTTGAGGCTCGGGGAAACCGCTGAGGTACTGGAAGTCGCTGTCCTGACGGTAGACGTGCTCGACATCGCGGTTGCGGATGGCCACGGCGGCGGCGGGCAGGATGGCGATGCTGTTGGGTTCCATCTGCGCCATCAACGCCTTGCGGCGACGGCTGTATTCCGATTTCGGGATATGAATCATGGGCAGATGGCTTTCCCTGGCACGCGATTAGTGCAACGACGGTTTGGCAGCCGCTTCGTCGGTTTTCTTGGTTTCGGTGAACAGCAGCAACGGAGCGACGCGCAGGTACTCCATGACTTCCATGTAGTCGCTTTCGCCGTCGTCGGACTCTTCCAGCGCGTCTTGCACCTGGGCGATGGCGGCCAGATCCTGCAGCACTTCGGCGGCTTCAGTGCTCAAGGCGTATTCGCGACGGGTCAGACCGAAGCCGGTAAGAAAGCCCTGGCACCACTGGCCCAGTGCAGCGGCGCGCTCGGTGAGCGGCGCGTCGTCGGTCGGCAGCAGCAGAACAACGGTCATGTCGTCGCTGGTAAGCTCGCCCTTGACCATCTCTTGCAGGCCGATCAAGGCGTTGCGAACGTTGTCTTGTGGCTCGCCTTCGAGCAGCTCGGCGGCGTCGGCCAACCAGCTGTCGGCTTCGAAGCCGGCACCGGCGCAACTGCGGCCGAGCAACAGGCCATGCAGTTCGGCAGGCGAGACGGGATGGCCGCTGGTGCTCAGCAGGGTGGCAAAGGCTTGGTACGGAGAATTCTGAATGGGCATGGGCAGCTAGGCGCCAGACGGCGCTATGTCTAGAATGAAGGCCTTGTATCCTACATCGACAGACTCGCCAAGACTATTAAAGGCTGTCCGCCAGCTATCACGCATCAGACACAACCAGTGGACACAATGGAAGACACCGACCTGCAAGCGCTGATGGCCAGACTCGAACTGCTAATTACTCGAGTCGAGCAACTAAAGAGTCAGAACGGACTCCTATTAGCTCAGGAAAAGAGCTGGCGCGAGGAACGCGCGCACCTCATTGAAAAAAATGAAATCGCCCGGCGTAAGGTCGAATCGATGATTTCGCGCCTCAAGGCCCTGGAGCAAGACTCATGAGTTCAAGCAATAGCGTTACCGTGCAGATCCTCGACAAAGAATATTCGATCATCTGCCCCCAGGAAGAGCGCAGCAACCTGGTGAGCGCTGCCCGTTACCTGGACGGCAAGATGCGCGAAATCCGCAGCAGCGGCAAAGTCATCGGTGCCGACCGCATCGCCGTGATGGCCGCGCTGAACATTACGCACGATCTTCTGCACAAGGAAGAACGCCCGGATGTGCAGGCCAGCGGCTCGACCCGTGAGCAGGTTCGCGACCTGCTGGACCGTGTCGATCTGGTACTGGCAACCGATCCGGATGTCACCAAGGGCTGATTCGCGTGACCGCTTGGGGTATACTCGCATCACTCCCTGGGGTGCTTGCCAGTTGACGACGTCCCTGAGCCGATTCGCACTACCCTGGAGGTTGCACGTTGGGCTGGTGTGCATGTCCGCTAGACGGAAAGCCTTAAAGCCTACTGCATCTTCCACCTTGAACTTTCGGGTTCAAGGGCTAAGTCGACAGCGGTCCATCCGGGGAGCCTGATTCCAGTCCGATGCCGGTTTAAATACCGGCATCGGCTTTTTTACGGGTACGCTTTAATACTCGCACCTCCGAAGCCTGAATCCATGACCGAACCTGCGCTGCTGCCCCGCCCGCAACTTCGACGCATGCTGCGCAAGGCCCGCCGCGCACTGACCCCCAGTCAGCAGCGCGAGGCCGCTCGCGGGCTGTATAAGCAATTGGCCCAACACCCGCTGTTCCGCCGCGCAAAACACATCTCTTTGTACCTGCCCAACGACGGTGAAATCGATCCGCGCCTGCTAATGCGTGCCGCGCAACGTCGGGGCAAGGCGATTTATCTGCCGGTGCTCAGTGCCTGGCCGCGAACCAAAATGGTGTTCCAGCGGATTCATCCCGGCGAAAAGCTCAAACCTAATCGTTTTCGCATCCCCGAACCTCGGCACAACATCGCCCGACAACGCAAAGTCTGGGCGCTGGACCTGGTGTTGTTGCCGCTGGTGGGGTTTGACGATGTTGGCGGACGCCTGGGAATGGGCGGTGGCTTCTACGACCGGAGCCTGGCGTACCTGGCGCGCCGCAAAGACTGGCGCAAGCCGACGCTACTGGGCCTGGCCCATGAATGTCAGAAGGTTCAACGATTGGCTCAGGCGAGCTGGGATGTGCCGCTGCAGGGAACGGTCACGGACAAGGCGTGGTATTTCGCGGACTAGACGCCACTGATTTCAGCGGCGTCGAAAGACAGGTTCAGCGCTTGAAGGCCGACGGCTGTTGCTGCGCGATCTCGATCGGGGCATCGGGCTTGTTGTTCCACAGGCTTTGGGCATAGCCGGTGGTCACGACGCCAAGGCCGAACAAAATAACCAAAATCCATAGTAAATCCGGTTTGCGTTTCATCGATTGCCCCCCAAAGGCACATCAACACGATGACAGCAGCGGTTTCCGTTGTAGGTGTAGGCCGTGCAGCAGCGTCAAGCTGAGAAGGCCGGCATTTTGCGACAACGTGAACCGACACGCAAACGCTGGCGTCAACCGACTGTCGGTTTGTCATAAAATTGCCCGACAACCTGCCCACTCACCTCGCAAGGAGCAAAACCATGGCCTATTGGCTGATGAAATCCGAGCCCGACGAACTCTCGATCAAAGACCTGGAAAAGCTAGGCCGAGCGCGCTGGGACGGGGTTCGCAACTATCAGGCACGCAACTTCCTGCGAGCCATGGCAGTGGGTGATGAGTTTTTCTTCTATCACTCCAGCTGCCCGGAACCGGGGATTGCCGGGATCGGCAAGATTGTCGAGGCCGCGTATCCGGACCCGACAGCGCTGGAGCCTGAGAGTCATTACTTCGATCCGAAGGCCACTGCCGAGAAAAACGCCTGGACTGCGATCGATGTTGCGCATGTCGAAACGTTTCCCCAAGTACTGAAGCTGGATTATCTGAAGCAGCAAACGGCACTGGCCGAGATGCCACTGGTACAGAAAGGCTCGCGACTGTCGGTGATGCCGGTGACGGTCGAGCAGTGGGCGGCGCTGATTGCACTCAAGCCGTAAAACTCCAGCGCTACTTCGAATGTCATCGCGGGCAAGCCCGCTCCCACAAGGTGATCTGCACCCCAAAAGTTGGACACCAATCCTAATTTTGGGGTCAGATCAAGGATCTGGGATGGATGCAAAAGCTGCATTCACTGGAGATCATTGTGGGAGCGGGCTTGCCCGCGATGAGGCCCGCCCGGACAGCAAAAGACTTATTGAATGATCAGGTTGTTGAACAACAAATCCTCAACCACCGGCTTGCCGGTTTCATCATTCATCACTTGCTGAGTCTGCTTCAAGGCTTCCTGACGCAATTTCTCCTTGGCTTCGACGTTGTTCATGGCCTCAGTGGTCTGCTGCGCAAACAACGCCACCAGCTGATTACGGATCAATGGCTCATTGGCCTTCACCGCTTTGGTCGCCTCTTCACCGGTCACCCGCAACGCCACATCGGCCTTGTAGACCTTGAGCTTCTGCGTGCCGTCCAGCCCATAGTTGCCCACGAATGGTGGGCTCAGGGTGATGTAGTTGACCTTCGGGGCTTCACCTTCTTTGGCTTCTTCGGCCATCGCTGCTACAGGCAGAGACAGGGCCAGCATCAACATGATCCACGCTTTCACAATTCGCTCCTTATCCGGTTTGCGGCCAAGCATAACGACCCGCCGCTCAAGCACAAGCTTATGGCTGACTATCAGGGTCGGGCATGCTCGTTGACCCAATGACTCACACACCTACACTTATCGGCCATCACTCCCAAAGGAATAGCCCTGATGAAAGCCGTGCTGTGCAAAGCCTTCGGCCATGCCGAATCGCTGGTGCTGGAAGACGTCGCCAGTCCTGTCGCGAAGAAGAATGAAATCCTGCTGGACGTGCACGCCGCCGGGGTGAACTTCCCGGACACGCTGATCATTGAGGGCAAATACCAGTTCAAACCGCCCTTCCCGTTTTCACCGGGTGGCGAAGCGGCTGGAGTGATTAGCGCAGTGGGCGAAAAGGTCAGCCACCTCAAGATCGGTGATCGGGTCATAGCCCTGACTGGCTGGGGCAGCTTTGCCGAGCAAGTCGCGGTGCCGGGCTACAACGTGCTGCCGATCCCGCCATCGATGGATTTCAATACCGCCGCCGCATTCAGCATGACCTACGGCACTTCGATGCACGCTCTCAAGCAACGAGGCAACTTGCAACCCGGCGAAACCTTGCTGGTGCTCGGCGCTTCCGGTGGCGTCGGCCTGGCCGCCGTGGAAATTGGCAAAGCCATGGGCGCCCGGGTGATCGCCGCCGCCAGCAGCAAGGAAAAACTCGTGGTGGCCAAGGCCGCCGGCGCCGATGAGTTGATCAACTACAGCGAAACCAGCCTCAAGGACGAGATCAAACGCTTGACCGACGGCCAGGGCGCCGACGTGATCTACGATCCGGTGGGCGGCGATCTGTTCGACCAGGCGATCCGTGCCATCGCCTGGAACGGCCGTCTTTTGGTAGTCGGTTTCGCCAGCGGACGAATCCCCGAGTTGCCAGTGAACCTGGCGCTGCTCAAAGGGGCCGCGGTAGTCGGCGTATTCTGGGGCTCGTTTGCCCAACGCCAGCCGCAGGACAACGCGGCGAACTTCCAGCAACTGTTTGGCTGGTTTGCCGAAGGCAAGTTGAAGCCGCTGGTGTCGCAGGTGTATCCACTGAGCAACGCGGCGCAGGCCATCAATGATCTTGGCCAGCGCAAGGCGGTCGGGAAAGTGGTGGTTCAGGTTCGCTGATTGTTTACCTGGCCTGATTGACCTAAACCGGGTCGCAGCCCTGCGACCCGGCTCCACCCTCCCCATACCGCCCTGAATTTATACCTGAGCGACATGTTCATAAAAGAACATGCGATCTCCAACATTTCCACTGTTTGGCCGATGCGAACCGGTGCTATTTTCGGTAACGAAACTGTAACATTCGCATCCGCAGTCAAAACAAGAAATCTGGAGCTCCTGAATGTTTGCTTTCTTTCGTCCTGCCGCACATCAGGCTCCATTGCCTGAAGAAAAAATAGACGACACCTACAAACGACTTCGCTGGCAGATCTTCGCCGGGATTTTCATTGGGTATGCGGGTTACTACCTGCTGCGCAAGAACTTCTCCCTGGCCATGCCGTACCTGATCGATGAGGGTTACACCCGAGGTCAGTTGGGTCTGGCAATGTCGGCGATCGCGATTTCCTATGGCCTGTCGAAGTTCCTCATGGGCCTGGTGTCCGACCGTTCAAACCCACGTTACTTCCTGCCATTCGGCCTGCTGGTATCCGCCGGTGTGATGTTCATTTTCGGTTTCGCGCCGTGGGCAACGTCCAGCGTGACCATGATGTTCATCTTGCTGTTCATCAACGGCTGGGCCCAGGGCATGGGTTGGCCGCCAAGCGGCCGGACCATGGTGCACTGGTGGTCGCAGAAAGAACGCGGCGGCGTGGTGTCCGTGTGGAACGTGGCACACAACGTCGGTGGCGGCCTGATCGGCCCGCTGTTCTTGCTCGGCATGGGTCTGTTCAACGACTGGCACGCCGCGTTCTATGTACCGGCGGCGGTGGCTCTGGCGGTGGCGGTATTTGCCTTCATGACCATGCGCGACACCCCGCAATCGGTGGGCCTGCCGCCGATCGAGAAGTACAAGAACGACTACCCGGAAGGCTACGACGCCAGTCACGAAGAGGAATTCAGCGCCAAGGAAATCTTCGTCAAGTACGTGCTGCGCAACAAAATGCTCTGGTACATCGCCATGGCCAACGTCTTCGTCTACCTGCTGCGTTACGGCGTGCTGGACTGGGCACCGACCTACCTCAAGGAAGCCAAAGGCTTCACCGTGGATAAAACCTCGTGGGCGTATTTCTTCTACGAGTGGGCGGGGATCCCGGGCACGCTACTGTGCGGCTGGATGTCGGACAAGATCTTCCGTGGCAACCGTGGCCTGACCGGCATGGTGTTCATGGCCTTGGTGACAGTGGCGACCCTCGTGTACTGGCTCAACCCGGCCGGCAACCCGACTGTCGACATGATCGCGCTCGTCTCGATCGGCTTCCTGATCTACGGCCCGGTAATGCTGATCGGTCTGCAAGCGCTGGAACTGGCGCCGAAGAAAGCCGCCGGCACTGCTGCAGGCTTCACGGGGTTGTTCGGCTATCTGGGTGGCTCAGTCGCGGCCAGTGCAGCGATGGGCTACACCGTGGACCACTTCGGCTGGGATGGCGGTTTCGTCCTGCTGATCGGTGCATGCCTGCTGGCGATGGCCTTCCTTGCGCCGACGCTGTGGCACAAGCAAGTCGCCAGTCAGAGCCGCGAAGCGATCGCCTGATCGGCCTTTGATTTGCAGCGCTTGAGCCGCGCCTCCAGATTCCGGTCTGGCATGGCGTGGCTACGCAGGGCATGCGCAGTCTGCTCGACATACTCGCGAGTGGTGCCATAACGCCCGCAAGCGCTTTCGAATACCTGGCTCAGCACATGATCCGGCAAGTTGCCGGCATAGCTGGGCAGGTGCCGCTCCAATACAAATCCCAATGCCTGAACCTGGCTTCCGTCTTCGAGACGGCAGTTGAGCCAGTGTGGGCGATAGGACGGGAATGGCATTTCACGCTGCCAGAGCGCATACAGCGAAGCGTCGAGTTGCTCTTCGGGCAAGCGATAGGCAAACCCGCTGCATGAGCCGCCGCGGTCCAGGCCAAACACCAGCCCGGGCACTTCCGGCGTACCGCGATGTTCGTGAGACCACAGGTACAAACCGCGATGATAACCATGCACGCGACCGCGCACTCGTTCAACCGCTGCACATTCAGGGCGCCAGATCAGCGAACCATAAGCGAATAGCCAGACCGGCCCACCCTTGTGGCGCGCCATGGTCGACTGCATTGAGCCGAGTAATTGTTCGTGCGTGAGCTGCGGCCCCAGATCGAGCCGCGGAGGGTAAGCCAGATTCAAAAAAGCAGATTCAATGGCGCTCATGGCGAATAGCGTTCAGCTCCCCGCGGGTGAAGAATTACTTAATAGAACGCACCGTGTAACAGTTAGGCACATATGTTTTAAGGCAATTTAAATGCCATGGCAGGGTTTTAAAATTTAGGCCGGGACGAGATATAACCTACCGGCATTTATATTATTTTATAAATACCGATCGGCTATATATGGAGTTATAACGATTTAGATCGCGGATCAAGATCGTGGCGCGTAAGCGAACACATCCGCGCGCATTTGATGGGCATCCATCCCCGCTTCGACCAGCGCATCCAAGGTGCCATAGACCATCGCCGGAGAGCCGCTGGCGTAAACGTGCAGGGCTTTCAAATCAGGGAAATCTTCACACACCGCCTCATGCAACATGCCGCAGCGCCCGCCCCAGCCACATTGATCGCTGACGACTTTATGCAGGAACAGATTGGGCAGTTTCAACCATTCGTCCCAATGTTCAATGTCATAAAAGTCTTCAGGACGACGCACACCCCAATATAGATGCACCGGATGCTTGAAACCCGTGGCCCGGCAATGTTCGATCAGGCTGTGGATCTGGCCCATGCCGGTACCGGCAGCAATCAATACCAGTGGACCGTCCGGCAGTTCCGCCAGATGGGTGTCGCCGAACGGCATCTCGATGCGCACCATCGGGTTGCGCTGAAGCTGTTCGATCAGGCTCAGCGCACTGCTTTCGCGCGCCAGTACATGAATTTCCAGATCGCGTCCGGAATGCGGCGCAGAGGCCAGGGAGAAGGCGGATTTCTCGCCGTTCTCACGCTCGATCATCAGGTACTGACCGGCGTGATAGCGCGGCGGCTTGCCTGCCGGCGCACGCAGACGCACACGCCAGGTATCGCCGCCGACGTCCCTGCATTCAATGACCTGACACGACACGCTGCGCACCGGCAATTCTCCCAGCGCGAGCACGCCATCCCACAGCACGATGCAGTCTTCCAGCGGCTCTGCAATGCAAGTGTAGAACTCGCCATGGTCACGCACATCGCCGGCCTGTTCGACCCGCCCTTCCACCAGCAACGCGCCGCACACATGGCAATTGCCGTTGCGACAGCTTTGCGGGCATTCATAGCCCAGGCGCCGCGCGCCATCGAGAATTCGCTCGCCGGGCAGAATATCCAGCACTGCTCCGGAGGGCTGCAAGGTTACACGCATCAATCTATTCCTAACTGATTCCAGATGGCATCGATCCGTTGGGTAACGGCTTCATCCTTGACGATAACCCGGCCCCACTCGCGAGTGGTTTCGCCCGGCCATTTATGCGTGGCATCGAGCCCCATCTTCGAACCCAGGCCGGAGACCGGCGAGGCGAAGTCCAGGTAGTCGATCGGCGTGTTGTCGATCATCACCGTGTCACGCTTGGGGTCCATGCGTGTGGTGATGGCCCAGATCACGTCGTTCCAGTCCCGTGCGTTGATATCGTCGTCGGTGACGATAACGAACTTGGTGTACATGAACTGTCGCAAAAACGACCAGACACCGAGCATTACCCGCTTGGCATGCCCAGGATACGACTTCTTCATGGTCACGATGGCCATGCGGTACGAACAGCCTTCGGGCGGCAGGTAGAAGTCAGTGATCTCCGGGAACTGCTTTTGCAGGATCGGCACGAACACTTCGTTCAGTGCCACACCGAGAATCGCCGGCTCATCCGGCGGACGACCCGTGTAGGTGCTGTGGTAAATCGGTTTGATGCGGTGGGTAATGCGCTCGACGGTGAACACCGGGAAGCTATCGACTTCGTTGTAGTAGCCGGTGTGATCGCCATACGGGCCTTCGTCGGCCATTTCGCCCGGATGGATCACGCCTTCAAGGATGATCTCGGCGGTGGCCGGCACTTGCAGGTCGTTGCCGCGGCACTTCACCAGTTCGGTGCGATTGCCGCGCAACAGACCGGCGAAAGCGTATTCGGAGAGGCTGTCCGGCACAGGCGTCACGGCGCCAAGAATGGTTGCCGGGTCAGCGCCCAAGGCCACAGACACCGGGAACGGCTGGCCGGGGTGTTTCTCGCACCATTCACGGTAATCCAGCGCGCCGCCACGGTGGCTCAGCCAGCGCATGATCACCTTGTTGCGGCCGATCACTTGCTGACGGTAGATCCCGAGGTTCTGGCGATCCTTGTTCGGACCTTTGGTGACGGTCAGGCCCCACGTGATCAGCGGGCCGACGTCGCCCGGCCAGCAGGTCTGTACCGGCAACATCGCCAGATCGACATCGTCGCCTTCGATGACCACTTCCTGGCACACCGCGTCTTTGACGACTTTCGGCGCCATGGCAATGATCTTGCGGAAAATCGGTAGCTTGGACCACGCGTCCTTCAAGCCCTTCGGCGGCTCGGGTTCCTTGAGGAACGCCAACAGCTTGCCGATTTCGCGCAACTCGCTGACCGCTTCTGCGCCCATGCCCAGCGCCACGCGCTCGGGGGTGCCGAACAGGTTGCCGAGTACGGGAATGTCATAACCGGTAGGGTTTTCGAAAAGCAGCGCCGGGCCCTTGGCGCGCAATGTGCGATCGCAGACCTCGGTCATTTCGAGCACTGGGGACACTGGAACCTGGATGCGCTTGAGTTCGCCGCGCTTTTCCAGGCCGCTGATAAAGTCGCGCAAGTCGCGATACTGCATGCGTGAGCCTCGTGTTGGCCGTGGCGTTCGGGGCAGGCAGTTTAGCGCCGAACCCCTCTATTCAGAACCACGAACTGCCGGTTCATCAAAAATCAGATAGCAAAAAGCCGGGTTTCCCCGGCTTTTGCTGATTTTCTGCGATTTACTTGCGCTTCATCGACAGGAAGAACTCGTCGTTGGTCTTGGTCTGCTTCAGCTTGTCGACCAGGAACTCGATGGCAGAGACTTCGTCCATCGGGTGCAGCAGCTTACGCAGGATCCACATACGCTGCAGTTCGTCGTCGGCCGTCAGCAACTCTTCGCGGCGAGTACCGGAACGGTTGATGTTGATGGCCGGGAACACACGTTTTTCAGCGATCTTGCGATCCAGAGGCAGTTCCATGTTGCCGGTGCCTTTGAATTCTTCGTAGATCACTTCGTCCATCTTCGAGCCGGTTTCAACCAGCGCGGTGGCGATGATGGTCAGCGAGCCGCCTTCTTCGATGTTCCGTGCCGCGCCGAAGAAACGTTTCGGTTTCTCCAGGGCGTGGGCATCGACACCACCGGTCAGCACCTTGCCGGAGCTTGGGATCACGGTGTTGTAGGCACGCGCCAAACGGGTGATGGAGTCGAGCAGGATCACCACGTCCTTTTTGTGTTCGACCAGGCGCTTGGCCTTCTCGATCACCATTTCGGCAACCTGCACGTGGCGGGTCGGCGGCTCGTCGAACGTCGAGGCAACCACTTCGCCGCGCACGGTGCGCTGCATTTCAGTCACTTCTTCCGGACGTTCGTCGATCAGCAATACGATCAGATGAACTTCAGGATTGTTACGAGCGATGTTGGCCGCGATGTTCTGCAGCATGATCGTTTTACCGGCTTTCGGCGGTGCAACGATCAGGCCGCGCTGGCCTTTGCCGATCGGGGCGCACAGGTCGATGACACGACCGGTCAAGTCTTCGGTGGAACCGTTGCCAGCTTCCATCTTCATGCGCACGGTCGGGAACAGCGGGGTCAGGTTCTCGAAGAGAATCTTGTTTTTCGCGTTCTCTGGACGATCGTAGTTGATCGTATCGACCTTGAGCAGCGCGAAATAACGCTCGCCTTCCTTTGGAGGGCGGATCTTGCCAACGATGGTGTCACCGGTGCGCAAGTTGAAGCGGCGGATCTGGCTCGGCGAGACATAGATATCGTCTGGGCCGGCGAGATAGGAAGCGTCAGCGGAGCGCAGGAAGCCGAAGCCGTCCTGGAGAATCTCCAGCACGCCATCACCGGAGATTTCCTCGCCGCTTTTAGCGTGCTTTTTGAGCAGGGAGAAAATCACGTCCTGCTTGCGCGAACGGGCCATATTTTCTATGCCCATCTGTTCGGCCAATTCGAGCAGTTCGGTAATCGGCTTTTGCTTGAGTTCAGTCAGATTCATATAGGAATGACGTAATCATTTATGGAGGGGGGAAATTAAGCTTTTGGCTTAATGAGGCCGCGCCGCAGAGAAGGCGACAGGATCGCGTACTTATTCGAAAAGGAGTGCGTCGGCGACGGCTAGCAGGGGGCAGTGGAGAAACCAGTGCGGGGCCGAATGTACCACCTGAGTTTCGGAGCGTCTAGCCCTCAATAACGAAAAGGCCCCGCATTATGCGGGGCCTTTTCATGACGCTTTATAACAACGCTTAGATGTTGGCGTCGAGGAAAGCAGCCAGTTGCGACTTCGACAGCGCGCCGACCTTGGTGGCTTCGACGTTGCCGTTCTTGAACAGCATCAGCGTCGGGATACCACGTACGCCGTGCTTGGCCGGGGTTTCCTGGTTTTCGTCGATGTTCAGCTTGGCAACGGTCAGCTTGCCAGCGTAGGTGCCAGCGATCTCGTCCAAAACCGGGGCGATCATTTTGCAAGGGCCGCACCACTCAGCCCAGTAGTCAACAAGCACAGGGCCAGCAGCCTTCAGTACTTCTTCTTCGAAGTTAGCGTCGGTGACGTGCTTGATAAGATCGCTGCTCATGGATGTCTCCGGGTTGTAAGCAATAAAAAACGTGGCCCATCATAGCCGCCCTTCCCGTGTTCAGGAAGCCGCAGATGATTGAGTCTCGCTATGGTGGCCCATGAGTTTGGGTATAGCTCAAGTCATGAGGTGGCGGGAGCGACGAAAGCGATTCCGGTGCGCAGGGCGGCGTTGCGCACATGCTCTTGCATGGCCTTCTGCGCGGCACCAGAGGCCCGGCGCGTAAGCGCGCGGAGGATTTTACGGTGTTCCTGCCAGGTTTCCATGGCCCGTTCGGCCCGGATGAACGGTAGCTTCTGGCTCTCCAGGAAGATGTCGGCGCTAGCCGTCAGGATGCTCAGCATCGCCTGATTGCCGCTGGCGAGAAGAATGCGCCGGTGAAACTCGAAATCCAGTCGTGCCGCTGCATTGAAGTCGGCGGCACGCAATTCGGTGCGCATGGCGGCGACATTGTCTTCCAGGGCATCGAGCTCATCGGTGCTCAGAGTCACCGCCGCCAGCCCGGCGGCAAAACCTTCCAGCGCGTAGCGCAACTGGAAGATGTCCAGCGGCGATGCCTGAGCCGCGAACGGCCAGCCCGGCGTCGCATCGCCCCGGGGCAGATCGACCGGTGCCTGCACGAACACGCCCTTGCCCGGCTGGATACTAATCACGCCCAGCGCACTCAGTGACGACAACGCCTCACGCAACGACGCCCGACTGACCCCCAATTGCACCGCCAGGTCCCGTTGCGAGGGCAACGCATCCCCCGCCCCGAAACCTTGCTCGGTGATCAGTTTGCGGATGGCTTGCAGCGCCACTTCAGGTACGGCGCGGGAGATGGAGTTCATGGTTTTTTCAGACGAACCAGGCCAATGAGCGGCTAGTTGTAAAGCTATTCGCGACGTCCGGCAAGTCGTGCCCCAAGGGGGTTCGGGAATTTTCACGGGTGCGTCATCAGGGTGCGAAATACCACCCAACTGTTCAGACCAGTAAGACCGAACAACCCTAGTAAAACCGTGGCCTGCGGCCCCCAAAAACGAATCTTGGCATGGCCCGTGCTCTGTCGATCCGCAGAATCATTCCCCGCCGATCCGGAGATTTGCCATGACCCAGCGTTACAGCGCCCTCATCAAAGTTCTGTTTGCCAGCCTGATGCTGAGCCAGGCACCCGCCCACGCCGACGGTCTGGAGGATGTGGTCAAACGCGGCACCCTCAAAGTCGCGGTGCCTCAGGACTTCCCGCCGTTCGGTTCGGTCGGCCCGGACATGAAACCTCGGGGCCTGGACATCGATACCGCCAAACTGCTGGCCGACCAGCTCAAGGTCAAACTCGAACTGACCCCAGTCAACAGCACCAACCGCATTCCGTTCCTGACCACCGGCAAAGTCGACCTGGTGATTTCCAGCCTCGGCAAGAACCCTGAGCGCGAAAAAGTCATCGACTTCTCCCGTGCCTACGCACCGTTCTACCTCGCCGTGTTCGGCCCGCCAGACGCCGCCATCAAGGGCCTGGACGATCTCAAGGGCAAAACCATCAGCGTCACCCGTGGCGCCATTGAAGACATCGAGTTGACCAAAGTCGCTCCCGAAGGCGCGACCATCAAACGCTTCGAAGACAACAACTCGACCATCGCCGCCTACCTCGCAGGGCAAGTCGACCTGATTGCCAGCGGCAACGTGGTGATGGTGGCGATCAGCGAGAAAAACCCGAAACGCGTGCCGGCCCTGAAAGTGAAGCTCAAGGACTCGCCGGTTTACGTCGGCGTGAACAAGAACGAGCCAGCGCTGCTGGGCAAGGTCAACGACATCCTCACCACGGCCAAGGCTGACGGTGCGCTGGAAAAAAATTCGCAAACCTGGCTGAAAGAGCCGCTGCCGGCCGATCTCTGATCGTTCGCGCGGGAGACGATTTATGGCTTATCAGTTCGATTTCTTGCCGGTGGTGGAAAACACCGGCCTGCTGCTGCGCGGTGCGCTGTTCACCCTTGAGTTGACAGCCATTGGCGCAATGCTCGGGGTCGGCCTGGGCATCGTCGGGGCACTGGTGCGGGCGTGGAACATCCGCCCGTTCGCCGGCATTTTCGGGGTTTACGTCGAGTTGATCCGCAACACACCATTCCTGGTGCAGTTGTTTTTCATCTTCTTCGGTTTGCCGTCGCTGGGCCTGCAGATTTCCGAATGGCAGGCGGCGGTGCTGGCGATGGTGATCAACCTTGGCGCCTATTCGACCGAGATCATCCGCGCTGGCATTCAAGTGATCCCCCGCGGGCAGCTGGAAGCCGCAGCCGCCTTGGCGATGACGCGTTTCGAAGCCTTCCGCCACGTGGTTCTGTTGCCGGCGCTGGGCAAGGTCTGGCCGGCCCTGAGCAGCCAGATCATCATCGTGATGCTCGGCTCGGCGGTCTGTTCGCAGATCGCCACCGAAGAGCTGAGCTTTGCCGCCAACTTCATTCAATCGCGCAACTTCCGCGCCTTTGAAACCTATGCCCTGACCACACTGATCTACCTGTGCATGGCGCTGCTGATCCGCCAATTGCTGAATTGGATCGGCCGGCGCTACATAGCTAGGAGCAGCCAATGAGCGATTTCACCTTCTGGGACATCCTGCGCAACCTGCTCACGGGCCTGCAATGGACTCTGGCATTGTCGCTGGTGGCGTTTATCGGCGGTGGGCTCATCGGTTTGCTGATCATGGTGATGCGGATTTCAAAAAAACCCCTGCCCAGCAACTTCGCCCGCACCTACATCGAGTTGTTCCAGGGCACGCCGCTATTGATGCAGCTGTTTCTGGTGTTCTTCGGTGTGGCGCTGGCCGGTGTGGAGATTTCGCCGTGGATGGCCGCAGCGATTGCCCTGACGCTGTTCACCAGCGCTTACCTGGCGGAGATCTGGCGTGGTTGTGTTGATTCGATCCCCAACGGCCAGTGGGAAGCCTCCTCGAGCCTGGCGCTCAATCCGCTGGAGCAATTGCGTTACGTGATCCTGCCGCAAGCCCTGCGCATCGCCGTGGCGCCAACCGTGGGCTTCTCGGTGCAAGTGGTCAAAGGCACCGCCGTCACCTCGATCATCGGCTTCACCGAACTGACCAAAACCGGCGGCATGCTCGCCAACGCGACCTTCGAACCCTTCATGGTCTACGGCCTGGTGGCGCTCGGTTACTTCCTGCTCTGCTACCCCTTGTCCCTCAGTGCGCGCTACCTGGAAAGGAGACTGCATGCCTCTGCTTAGAATTTCCGCCCTGCATAAATATTACGGCGACCACCATGTGCTCAAAGGCATCGACCTCAGTGTCGAGGAAGGCCAGGTGGTGGCGATCATCGGCCGCAGCGGCTCGGGCAAATCCACCTTGCTGCGCACCCTCAATGGTCTGGAGTCGATCAACGACGGTGTGATCGAAGTCGACGGCGAATACCTCGATGCCGCCCGCGCCGACCTGCGCAGCCTGCGGCAGAAAGTCGGGATGGTGTTCCAGCAGTTCAACCTGTTCCCGCATCTGACCGTGGGCGAAAACGTCATGCTCGCGCCGCAAGTGGTGCAAAAAGTGCCGAAAGCCAAAGCCGCCGAACTGGCGCGACAGATGCTGGAACGGGTCGGGCTGGGGGAAAAGTTCGATGCCTTCCCGGATCGACTGTCTGGCGGCCAGCAACAGCGGGTGGCGATTGCTCGCGCGCTGGCCATGTCACCGAAAGTGCTGCTGTGTGACGAAATCACCTCGGCCCTGGACCCGGAACTGGTCAACGAAGTGCTGAGCGTGGTTCGGCAGCTGGCCAAGGAGGGCATGACGCTGATCATGGTCACCCATGAAATGCGCTTTGCCCGGGAGGTGGGGGATAAATTGGTGTTCATGCATCACGGCAAGGTGCATGAGGTGGGGGATCCGAAGGTATTGTTTGCCAACCCGCAGACGGCGGAGCTGGCGAATTTCATTGGGACGGTTGAGGCGGCGGGCTGATAGATCTTCAGTGCCTGTTCGGACGTCTTCGCGGGCAAGCCTCGCTCCTACAGGGTTTTGTGCCGCGCGCGGGTTTGTGGGCAACACAGATTCCTTGTAGGAGCGAGGCTTGCCCGCGAAGAGGCCATTCGCAACACTGCAAAAGCCCCCGTGGTAAAAGATCGCAGCCTTCGACAGCTCCTACGCGTTGGCGGCAGCGTTTGATCGTGGCACGATGTCGGGGTTATCGACCGAGACCCCCTGACCATGCCGCAATCCCAAGCCAAGAATCTGTCCCTGATCGCCGCAATCGACCTGGGCTCCAACAGCTTTCACATGGTCGTGGCCAAGGCCCAGAATGACGAAATCCGGATTCTCGAACGTCTCGGGGAGAAAGTTCAGCTGGCCGCCGGCATCGACGAAGAGCGTCAGCTCAGCGAAGAATCCATGCAGCGCGGGCTCGACTGCCTGAAGCGTTTCGCCCAACTGATCAGCGGTATGCCGCCCGGCGCCGTGCGGATCGTCGGCACCAACGCCCTGCGCGAAGCCCGTAACCGCGCCGAATTCATCCGTCGCGCCGAAGAAATCCTTGGCCATCCGGTAGAAGTCATCTCCGGCCGTGAAGAAGCGCGCCTGATTTACCTCGGCGTCTCCCATACCCTCGCTGATACCCCCGGCAAACGCCTGGTGGCCGACATCGGCGGCGGCAGTACTGAATTCATCATCGGCCAGCGCTTCGAACCGCTGCTGCGTGAAAGCCTGCAAATGGGTTGCGTCAGCTTCACTCAACGCTATTTCAAGGATGGCAAGATCACCCCGGCCCGCTACGCCCAGGCGTATACCGCGGCGCGGCTGGAGATCATGAGCATCGAACACGCCCTGCACCGCCTGACCTGGGATGAAGCCATCGGCTCCTCAGGCACCATTCGCGCTATCGGCCTGGCGCTGAAGGCCGGCGGCCATGGCACTGGCGAGGTCAACGCCCAAGGCTTGGCCTGGCTCAAGCGCAAGCTGATCAAACTGGGCGATGTCGAGAAAATCGATTTCGAAGGCATCAAGCCTGACCGTCGAGCGATTTTCCCTGCCGGGCTGGCGATTCTCGAAGCGATCTTCGATGCCCTCGAACTGCAACGCATGGACCACTGTGAAGGCGCCCTGCGCGAAGGCGTGCTTTATGACCTGCTGGGCCGTCATCATCATGAAGACGTCCGCGAGCGTACCCTCAGTTCGCTGATGGAGCGTTACCACGTCGACCTCGAACAAGCCGCACGAGTCGAACGCAAGGCGCTGCATGCCTTCGATCAAGTCGCACAAGATTGGGAGCTGCATGACGGCGTCTGGCGCGAACTGCTGAGCTGGGCAGCCAAGGTCCATGAGGTGGGCCTGGACATCGCCCACTATCAGTACCACAAGCACGGCGCCTACCTGATCGAGCACTCGGACCTGGCCGGATTCTCCCGCGAAGACCAGCAAATGCTCGCGCTGCTAGTGCGTGGCCACCGACGCAACATTCCCAAGGACAAGTTCGCTGAATTCGGCGACGACGGCATCAAGCTGATTCGCCTATGCGTGCTGCTGCGTTTTGCGATTCTGTTCCATCACATTCGCGGTACCCAGGAAATGCCACAAGTGGTACTGCACGCCAATGGCCATAGCCTGGAGGTGTTGTTCCCGGAACACTGGCTGGACGACAACCAGTTGACCCAGGCCGATTTTGCTCTGGAAGCAGAGTGGCTGACCCGCGTCGGCTTCGTGCTGAACGTCCGCTAAAATTGAAAAAGGCCTTCTTCGGAAGGCCTTTTTTGTGCCCGCGATTCGGCAGACGACGCAACCCCCTGTGGGAGCGAGCTTGCTCGCGATAGCGGACTGACAAGTCAACATAGATGTTGAACATGCTGCCCCCATCGCGAGCAAGCTCGCTCCCACAGGTTTGCGCGTTAACGAACAGCCAGAATCGGGCTGCCCAAACGCTCAAGCAAGGTTGCCTGGGCACTGCGCGGGTTCTGGTTGCCGGTCGGCGTGTTGCGGATGTAGCGACCGTCCGCCTGCAGGCTCCAGCTGTGGGTGTTATCGGTCAGATAAAGCTCCAGCTCTTTCTTGACCCGCAAAATCAGCTTCTTGCCCTCGACCGGGAAGCAAGTCTCGACGCGCTTGTCGAGGTTGCGCTCCATCCAGTCGGCGCTGGACAGGAACATCTGCTCTTCACCGCCATTAAGGAAGTAGAAGACCCGGGTGTGTTCGAGGAAGCGACCGATGATCGAGCGCACGTGGATGTTGTGGGAGACGCCAGCGATGCCCGGGCGCAGGCAGCACATGCCGCGCACCACCAGATCGATACGCACCCCGGACTGACTGGCCTTGTACAACGCGCGGATGACCTTCGGATCGGTCAGCGAGTTGAACTTGGCGATGATGTGCGCCGGCTTGCCGTCGAGAGCAAATTGCGTCTCCCGGGCAATCATGTCGAGCATGCCCTTCTTCAACGTGAACGGCGCGTGCAGCAGTTTCTTCATGCGCAGGGTTTTACCCATGCCGATCAACTGGCTGAACAGTTTGCCGACGTCTTCGCACAAGGCGTCGTCGGAGGTCAGCAAACTGTAGTCGGTGTACAGACGGGCGTTGGCCGCGTGGTAATTGCCAGTACCCAAGTGGGCGTAGCGGACAATCTCGCCAGCCTCGCGACGCAAAATCAGCATCATCTTGGCGTGGGTCTTGAAGCCGACCACACCGTAAATCACCACCGCACCGGCCGCTTGCAGCCGGCTGGCCAGTTGCAGGTTGGATTCTTCGTCGAACCGCGCGCGCAATTCGATCACCGCCGTCACTTCCTTGCCGTTACGCGCAGCGTCCACCAGCGCATCGACGATCTCGGAGTTGGCGCCACTGCGATACAACGTCTGACGAACCGCCAACACGTGCGGATCCTTGGCCGCCTGGCGCAGCAAGTCGACCACCGGGGTGAACGACTCGAACGGGTGCAGCAGCAGGATGTCCTGCTTGCTGATCACGCTGAAAATGTTCTCGCTGTTTTGCAGCAGTTTCGGGATCTGCGGGGTGAACGGGGTGTATTGCAGCTCCGGATGACTGTCCAGGCCGGTGATGCTGAACAGGCGGGTCAGGTTGACCGGGCCGTTAACCTGATACAGCTCCGTCTCGTGCAGGTTGAACTGCTTGAGCAGGTAATCGGACAAGTGTTTCGGGCAGGTGTCAGCTACTTCCAGGCGCACCGCGTCACCGTAGCGACGGGAGAACAACTCGCCGCGCAGGGCGCGGGCCAGGTCTTCCACATCTTCGGTATCGACCGAGAGGTCGGCGTTTCGGGTGAGGCGGAACTGGTAGCAGCCCTTGACCTTCATGCCCTGGAACAGGTCATCGGCGTGAGCGTGGATCATCGACGACAGGAACACGTAGTTGTCGCCAGGGCCACCGACTTCTTCCGGCACTTTGATGATCCGCGGCAGCAGACGCGGCGCCGGGATGATCGCCAGACCGGAGTCGCGACCGAAGGCATCGATGCCTTCGAGTTCGACGATGAAGTTCAGGCTCTTGTTCACCAGCAATGGAAACGGGTGTGTCGGGTCAAGGCCGATCGGGGTGATGATCGGCGCAATCTCGTCGCGGAAATAACGACGAACCCAAGTCTTGAGCTTGGTGGTCCAGTAGCGGCGACGGATGAAGCGGACCTGATGTTTCTCCAGTTCCGGCAACAGAATGTCGTTGAGGATCGCGTATTGGCGATCGACGTGGCCGTGCACCAATTCGCTGATGCGGGCCAGAGCTTGATGCGGTTGCAAGCCATCGGCGCCGGCCTGTTCACGGGCGAAGGTGATCTGCTTCTTCAGGCCGGCCACACGAATCTCGAAGAACTCGTCCAGGTTGCTGGAGAAAATCAGCAGAAACTTCAGCCGCTCCAACAATGGGTAGGACTCATCCAGCGCCTGTTCCAGCACGCGGATGTTGAACTGCAGTTGCGAGAGCTCACGATGGATGTACAGGCTGCTGTCATCCAGGCCGGGAATCGCAATCGCTGGCGCCGCAACAGCGGGCTCGACCACCAACGCGGGTGGAGCAGGCTCCAGCTCCGGCGGGGTTTCGGCGATTTGCTCCACCACAGGTTGAGCGTCTATTACGGCAACTTCAGTGAGTCCTTCGGTATTCATCGAATGTTCCTGGGAGGGCTATTTTTGCTCTCGTAACAATTGAGCAGCGCGGACGGCAAAGTAAGTCAGGATGCCATCAGCGCCTGCACGTTTAAAAGCGGTCAGGGATTCGAGGATAACCCCTTCGCTCAACCAGCCATTCTGGATCGCTGCCATGTGCATGGCGTATTCGCCGCTGACCTGATAGACAAAGGTCGGCACTTTGAATTCTTCTTTGACCCGGTAAAGGATATCCAGATACGGCATGCCTGGCTTGACCATGACCATGTCCGCGCCTTCTGACAAGTCCGCCGCCACTTCGTGCAGGGCTTCGTTGCTGTTGGCCGGGTCCATCTGATAGGAGGCCTTGTTGGCCTTGCCCAGGTTCAGCGCCGAGCCCACTGCATCGCGGAACGGGCCGTAATAGGCGCTGGCGTATTTGGCCGAGTAAGCCATGATCCGCACGTTGACGTGATCGGCCAGTTCCAACGCTTCGCGGATCGCCTGGATGCGCCCGTCCATCATGTCCGACGGGGCCACCACCTGAGCGCCGGCTTCGGCGTGGGACAGGGCCTGTTTAACCAGTGCGTCGACGGTAATGTCGTTCTGCACGTAGCCTTCTTCGTCGAGAATGCCATCTTGACCGTGAGTGGTGAACGGGTCCAGAGCGACGTCGGTGATCACACCCAGTTCCGGGAACCGGTCACGCAGGGCTCGGGTGGCGCGCTGGGCGATGCCGTCGGGATTCCAGGCTTCGGCGGCATCCAGGGATTTCAGTTCCGGTGGCGTCACCGGGAACAATGCCAATGCCGGAATCCCCAGCTCGACCCACTTGGCCGCTTCTTCAAGCAACAGGTCGATGGTCAGGCGTTCAACGCCCGGCATCGAGGCCACCGCTTCGCGACGGTTTTCACCGTCCAGCACGAACACCGGCAAGATCAGGTCATCGACGGTCAACACGTTTTCACGGACCAGTCGACGCGAGAAATCATCACGACGATTGCGACGCAGGCGGGTTGCAGGAAACAAACGGTTGGCGGGGGTAAAGCTCACGGCAGACTCCTGAGCCCGCGCTGGCGGGCGAGCGTGACAGTTATAAGCGGCCATTATGACGAACGAATGACAGTTGTGCTTAGCCCTGTGACGGGTAGTCGCATCCATTGTCCTTGTAGGAAATGTTCACGTCGAGACACATTTTGACACTTTCCTGAATGTGTCCGAGGGGTTAGGCTGCGCGTTCATTTCGCCAGCACCCAGACAATGCTCCAACAATTTCTGCATGACTACGGCTACTTCGCCCTCTTTCTCGGCACGTTCTTCGAAGGCGAAACCATCCTGGTGCTCGCGGGCTTCCTTGCGTTCCGTGGATACATGGACATCAAGGTGGTGATGCTCGTGGCATTCCTCGGCAGTTATGCCGGCGACCAGCTGTGGTACTTCCTGGGACGCAAGCACGGGCGCAAATTGCTGGCGCGCAAACCGCGCTGGCAATTGATGGGTGATCGGGCGCTGGAACATATCCGCAAGCACCCGGACATCTGGGTGCTGAGCTTTCGCTTTGTCTATGGACTGCGCACCGTGATGCCGGTGGCGATCGGTCTGTCGGGCTATCCGCCGGGACGTTACCTGCTGCTCAACGGGATTGGCGCAGCCATCTGGGCCGCCGCGCTGGCTTCCGCCGCCTATCACTTCGGCGCAGTGCTCGAAGGCATGCTGGGCAGCGTCAAGAAGTATGAGCTGTGGGTGCTGGGCGCCCTGCTGGTCCTGGGCTTTGGCCTGTGGCTGCGGCGGCGCTTCAAGAATGCCCGTCTGGCGAAGAAGATCTACGCCGACGAGCAAGCGTTGAAAGCCGAACAGGCCAAGTCCGGCGAACCTACGACGCCCATCGAGTGAAGCGGTTTCTACAACAGTAGAGACCGATGCCGCTGAGCAGGCTGTAACTGAGCAGCCCCACCCAGCCCACCGCGCTGCCCATTGCACTGTCCGGCCATAACCCGACCATTGGCGCCAGCCATACCAGCGGCAGGTTCGATGCCAGCCGAAACAGCTCCAGCTTCAATGCCTGCGGGCGATTTTCCAGGGCCGCGCCCAACACAAACAGCCCCCATCCCACAGCCCCCCAGCCCAACACCAGGGCCGACGTCGGCAGGCTCTGTTCCAGGTTCATCAAGTAACTGCCCAAGGCGATGTAGACGCAAAATTGCAGCGCCACATACCACTGCTGGCGCCCGTCCAGCGGTACCTCGAATTTGCGAAACTGGCTCAGGTCCGGTTTGTTCATCGGGTATTTGGCCGCCACATCCGCTGGCCGCCAACCGGTGCGCATGAACCAGATCCGCAGCTTGTCCCACCAGCGTTCGGCGCGCCGGGCGTCCTCCCACAACTGCACATAGAACTGCATGTTCGCCCACAACGGATTCCAGCTCGCCAGCGGCGTGGTCACGCCGAAAATCACCGGTTCGTTGTCGTCCTCTTCCTGGAACGAGCCAAATAGACGGTCCCAAAAAATGAACACCCCGCCGTAGTTGCGATCCATGTAGAGAGCGTTCTGTGCATGGTGAGCCCGATGATTGGACGGCGTGACGAAGAACCATTCGAACCAGCCGAGCTTGGGAATATGCCGGGTATGCACCCAGAATTGGTACAGCAGATTCAGCGCCGCAACGCTGACGAACACCACCAGCGGCACGCCGAGCACGGCCATGGGCAGGTAGAAAATCCAGCTCAACAGAAACCCGGTGCTGGTCTGGCGCAAGGCCGTGGAGAGGTTGTAATCCTCGCTCTGATGATGCACCGAGTGCGCGGCCCAGAGGATGTTGCGCTCGTGGCCCATGCGGTGCAGCCAGTAGTAGCAGAAGTCGTAGAAGACGAAAGCAAACACCCAAACCCAGACGTTGTCGGCCGACAGCTCAATCACGGCCAAGTGCTTCAGGGCGAAGGCATACGTCACCAGGCCGATGCCTTTGGTCAACAGGCCCGTGGTGGTCGACAGCACGCCGGTGCTGAGGCTGTTGATTGCGTCTGCCATGCGGTAATTGCTCACCCCGCGCCAACGGTCGGCCAGCAACTCGGCCGCAATCAGCACAAAGAAAAACGGCACCGCATACAGAATGAAGTCCATGACGCGCCCTGATCAGAATTGTTCAGCAGAGATTAGGTGTAGCCGCGAACTAACCCTATGGCAACGAGTGACAAATTAGTGGACATTTAACGCCATGAATCTGGAGAAAAGCCCATGAGCAAAAAAATTGCAGTGATCCTTTCCGGCTGCGGCGTATACGACGGCGCGGAGATCCACGAAAGCGTGATCACCCTGCTGCGGCTGGACCAGCGCGGTGCCCAGGTGCAGTGTTTCGCACCCAATATCGCGCACTTGCACGTGATCAACCATCTGACCGGCGAAGAAATGCCCGAGGCGCGCAACGTGCTGGTGGAATCGGCGCGGATCGCCCGGGGCAATATCAAGGATATCCGTGAAGCCAGCGTCGAAGACTTCGATGCGCTGATCGTTCCTGGCGGATTCGGGTCGGCCAAGAACCTGTCGAACTTTGCCGTCGAAGGCGCCGGATGCAGCGTTCAGCCTGACGTCCTGGCGCTGACCGAAGCGTTCGCCGAGGCCGGTAAGCCAGTGGGGTTGATCTGCATTTCGCCGGCCCTGGCCGCAAAAATCTACGGCCCGGGTGTGACCTGCACCATCGGCAACGATGCCGATACCGCCGCCGCGATGAACAAGATGGGCGCCACCCATGCCGAGTGCGCGGTGACCGATATCGTCGAAGACAAGGCGCGCAAACTGGTGAGCACTCCGGCGTATATGCTGGCGCAATCGATCAGCGAGGCTGCTTCCGGCATCAACAAACTGGTCGACCGGGTGCTGGAACTGACCCACGAAAACGATGCCTGAGACCTGATCGTTCCCCCGCTCCGCGTGGGAATGCAGCCCCGGGACGCTCTGCGTCCCAAAGCGGACGCAGAGCGTCCATTGAGGCATTCCAACGCAGAGCGTGGGAACGATCATTACCGTCTTGCTTAAGACTTGCGCGACAACCGCGTAAGTATCCGGTCCAGCGCATTGGCGAACGCCTGCTTCTCACGATCGCCAAACGGTGCCGGTCCACCACTCATCTGCCCCTGCTCACGCAGATCGGTGAACAGGTTACGCACCGCCAGTCGATCGCCCATGTTCTGCGCATCGAACTCCTTGCCCCGTGGATCCAATGCCGCAACGCCCTTCTTCACCAGCCGGTCCGCCAGCGGCACATCGCTGCAAATCACCAGTTCACCTGGCACCGCGTGTTCCACCAGGTAATCGTCGGCGGCATCCGGGCCGCTGGGCACCACGATCAGCTTCACCAGGGCGAGGCCCGGTTTGATCTGCGGCTGACCGGCCACCAGCACCACTTCGAACTGGCGCTTGAGGGCGAACTTCACCACCAGATCCTTGGCTGCCCGCGGGCAAGCGTCGGCATCGATCCACACGCGCATAGTGTTTCCCTCTTCTAAAAAGCTTCGCGGGCAAGCCTCGCTTCAACAGGTTATACGCGACCCAACTGGCCCGCGAATCCTGTAGGAGCGAGGCTTGCCCGCGAACATGAGCGAAGCGAATGCCTTTTAAGAAACCTGCACCCTACGCTTCTCGGCCATCCGGCTTCGGCTGTACAGCAAGATGATTGCAATGATCGCCACAGCCTGAGCACTCAGCGAATAGGCATCAGCGTGGATCCCCAGCCAGTCGAAGTCAAAGAACGGCACCGGCCGCGTGCCGAAGATCCCGGCTTCCTGCAACGCCTTCACACCATGGCCGGCAAACACCACCGACAACGCGCACAACAGCCCGGCATTGATGCCGAAGAACAACGCCAGCGGCAGTTTCGCCGAACCGCGCAAAATTACCCAAGCCAGACCGATCAGCAATACCAGCGCCGTCGCTCCGCCCGCCATTACGGCGTTGTGTCCTGCCGGCCCGGCCTGCAACCACAGGGTTTCGTAAAACAGGATCACTTCGAATAGCTCGCGATACACCGAGAAGAACGCCAGGATCGCAAAGCCGAAACGCCCGCCCCCGCTCACCAGGCTGCTCTTGATGTAATCCTGCCAAGCCGCTGCGTGGCGACGGTCGTGCATCCACACACCAAGCCAGAGCACCATGACACTGGCAAACAACGCCGTCGCGCCTTCCAGCAGTTCACGCTGGGCACCGCTGACGTCGATCACATACGCCGCCACCGCCCAGGTCGCCAGCCCGGCCAGCAGCGCAAGTCCCCAACCAACGTTAACGCTACGCACCGCCGATTGCTGACCGGTATTGCGCAGGAACGCGAGGATCGCCGCGAGCACCAGAATCGCTTCCAGGCCTTCTCGCAACAGAATCAACAGACCGGAAATGTAGCTCAGCGACCAGCTCAAGCCATCACTGCCGAGCAGGCCCGCGGATTCTTTCAACTTGATCTTGGCCGCCTCCAGACGCTGCTCGGCCTGGGCCACCGGCAAGCCGTCCTGCAACGACTGACGGTAAGCCATCAGGGACTTCTCGGTGTCTTTGCGCACGTTGGCGTCGACGTTGTCCAGAGAGCTTTCGACCAGCTCGAAGCCTTCCAGGTACGCAGCCACCGACAGGTCGTAGGCCTGATCGTGATCGCCGGCGCGGTAGGCGGCGATGCTCTTGTCCAACGTTGCGGCCGTGTAATCAAGCAACTGCCCCGGGCCACGCTGGACCTGCGGCGGTTGCGCCCGTTGCGCGCGGAAGATCGCGGCTGCTTGCGGACCTTCGGCGGCCTGCACTTCGGCTGGCGTCTGACGTGCCAGATCGGCGATGTTGTAGGTTTTCCCGGATTTTGCCGTGGCCGGATCGGCGCTGAAGCTGGCGATATAGGTCGCCAGGTCCCAACGCTGGCGATCATCGAGTTGATCGGCGAAGGCCGGCATGTCGGTGCCTTCAACGCCCATGCCCAGCGTGTTGTAGATCGCGTAGAGGCTCAAGCGGTCCAGTCGCACGGCATCGCGCAGGTTGGCCGGCGGTGGCGTCATGCCGACACCTGCCGGCCCATCACCAGCGCCCGCATCGCCATGGCACACCGAGCATTGCTGGGCAAACAGCGGCGCGCCGCGAGTCGGGTCCGGGGTAATGACCGGAGCCTGACTGACCTCATAGGTCACCGCCAGTTTTGCCCCCAGCTGCCGCGCCTGACGGGCAACATCCGCGCCATCCTTGCGAGCGGCAATCGCAGCGCCAAGTTTGCTGACGCCCTGCTCCAGTTCTGCGCGCTCGGGTTTGGCCGGCAAATCGGCGATCAAACCTTGCAGCACCTTGAGGAATTCCTGCTGTTCGCGGTATTCGGACTCATCGATGACTTTGCCCGCCTCCACCGTCGCTGGGTAATCGGCGCCGATGTAATCGAGCAAATGCAGGGCCTTGGGCGCACCTTCCGCGGTTTCGGCCAGCGCATTGAAGCTGCAGAACGCGATCATCGGCAGCACGAGCCACGCCAGAAAACGAGAGGAGGCAGTCATGAATAAATCTCAAATGGAAATACGAAGTAACACATTGTTCACTCTGAATGAGTTTCACTCAAGCTTTGTTGGTATTTCCTGCACAACGGCGTGTACATTTAGCGGCCAATTGCCACCCTCCAGCGGCTCAGTTCAGGGAAGAAATCATCGTCCATGCGTTCACATCTGTTTTTCTCGCTGCTGTTAAGCCTCGCCCTGCAACTGATCGGTTGCGCCGCCTACCGCGACTACGACCTGGAACTGGAGCAAACAACCACCCAGTTGAAAGCGGGAAATCCGCAGGGTGCTCTCCAACTGCTGGAACTGCACAACCCGTCAGAAGAACGGGATCTGCTCTACTACTTCGAAAAAGGTGCAGTCCTGAGTGCCGCTGGTGCGTTGCCGCAGAGCCAGGTTGCCTGGCGCAGCGCGGAGCAAATGGTGATCCAGCGCCAGGACACCGTCGAGTCTACCGGCACACAGCTTTTGTCCGCGCTGGGCAATCACTGGGGCAGCATCATCAACGACAAACTGCGTCGCTACGATGGCTACGACTACGAAAAAGTCATGCTGACCACGCAGATGGCCCTGAACCAGTTGGCCGTGAATGACTTCGACGGTGCCCGCGCCGACATCAAGAAAACCCACGAACGTGAAGCACTGATCGCCCGCCAGCGGGAAAAGGAATACGAGCGAATCGAAGAAGAAGCCAATGCTCAGGGCGTTCGCGTGCACTACAAGGATCTTCAGGGCTACCCCGTGATGACCCTTGATGCGCCTGCCGTGATCGCGCTTAAAAACGGCTATCAGAGTGCGTTCAGTCACTACCTGGCCGGGTTTACCTATGAGGCGCTGGGTGAGCGTGATCTTGCCGCCCCGGGTTATCGCCAGGCCATCGAGTTGCGACCCGACCTGCCCTTCTTCGAACACGCATTGCGCGAACTCGACAAACCCAAAGCCAAAGCAAATGAAAGCGATGTGCTGATCATCGTGCAAAGCGGCTTGGCGCCGGCGCGCAGTTCGGTTCGTGTCCCCTATCCGGTGCGCCTGGAAGACAATCAGGTGATCGTCGCCAACGTGTCGTTTCCGGTGATGGTTCCCGACACGTCAACCCCAGCGTTCACGCAGATGACTATCGACGGTCGCAAACAGCAACTGATACCCGTCAACAGCATCACCGACATGTCGCTGCGCACCTTGCGCGACGATATGCCAGGCATCATTCAACGCACCGCGTATCGCGCCTACCTGGCCGCTTCTGTCCAGGGCACAGACAACCGACGCGACCCGAGCAAAGCCTCTTACGTGACGAAGCATGATGGCTTCGAGCACGCGGACACCCGAACCTGGCGCACCTTGCCCAACATCACCCTGGTGGCGCGCTTGCGCCTGAAAAAAGGTGAGCACCTGATCAGCCTGCCCAACGCGCCCGGCGTCGCGCCGCTGAAAATCCGCATTGAGCAGAACCATCAGGTCATAGGCCTGCGAGCGCTAGGCGGGCGGATTTACAGCAACGGGGTGGCTTTCGAACCTTCCTCTGCACCTAAAAGCAGTGTGGTATCCGGTCTGAAATAAGTAATGGCACATTTGTGAAAGCATGTAATTAAAAAGCCATTACATGGCCAGCATCCCTGTTTATAATGCCGCGCCGTCGTTATTGCGATACGGCATTTAAGCTCCTCTTTTTATGAGGAATTGGCAGGACGCCAGTCTCCCTGTCGATAGGTCCCAACAGCCCGACCAGCACGCGGCTGCTTATATTCAGGGAAGACGTACCCCTTATGGCATTCCGCGCCCACACCATGATCGCGCTCAGCGCTGTCACGTTGCTTTCCGGCTGCTCGGCCTTTCGTAACTACGATTCGGAACTTGCACAAACCAACCAGCAACTGGCTGCCGGCAACGTCGACGCCGCATTGACCCTGCTGGAAAAGAACAACACCAGCAAAGACAAAGACCTGCTCTATTACTTCGAGAAAGGCGAACTGCTGCGCGCCAAGGGCGACTTGTCCGGCAGCCAGAACGCCTGGACCAGCGCCGATCAGGTGGTGGGCAAGTGGGAAGACGCGGTCAAACTCGACACCGACAAATACCTGGCTCAGTTCGGCAGCTTCCTGGTCAACGACAAGGTTCGTCGCTACGAAGGCTACGACTACGAAAAAGTCATGCTGACCACGCAGATGGCCCTCAACCTGCTGGCGGTGAACGATTTCGACGGCGCGCGTACCGCGATCAAGAAGACGCACGAGCGTGAAGCGGTGATTGCCGAGCTGCGTGACAAGGAATACCTCAAGAGCGAAGAGCAAGCCGAGAAGGAAGGCGTCAAAACCCAGTACAAGGATCTTCAGGGTTATCCGGTGGCCAGCCTCGACGCGCCGGAAGTGGTCGGCCTGAAAAACAGCTACCAGAGTGCGTTCAGCCATTACCTGGCCGGCTTCGTCTATGAAGCCCTGGGCGAGAAAGATCTGGCGGCGCCGGGTTATCGCAAAGCCGCCGAACTGCGTCCGAACACACCGTTGCTGGAACAGGCGCTGGTGAACCTCGACAAACCCGCCAAGGACGAGAACAGCGACATCCTGATCGTGGTGCAAAGCGGTCTGGCGCCGTCCCGCGATTCGATCCGCATTCCGCTGCCATTGCCGATCAGCAACAACGTGGTGATCACGCCGCTGTCGTTCCCGATCATCAAACCGGATACCTCCACCGCCACCTTCGCCCAGATCGGCGTGGACGGTCAGCAACTGAACCTGACGCAACTCAACAGCACCACTGCCATGTCCCGCCGCGCTTTGCGTGACGACATGCCGGGCATCATCTTGCGCACCACCGTGCGGGCGATCACCCGTGGCGTGGCACAAAAGCAAATCAACGAAACCAACCCGCTGGCGGGCCTTGCAGTCGGTATCTCTTCAGCTGTGCTCGAAGGCGCCGATACCCGTACGTGGCGCACGCTGCCGGACAACACTCAGGTGGTGCGCCTGCGATTGAAGACAGGCGAACACAGCGTCACGCTGCCGAGCGCCGTGGGCGGCTCGATGGTCAAGGTCACCGTCGATCAGCGCTTTCAGGTCATCACCCTGCGCGCCGTGGGCAATCAAGTATTCGCCAGCGGCGTGGCTGCGCACCTGATCCCGAGCGCCAACCCGACCGCCATGGCCAGCCTCAAACAACCTTAAGAACGGAGTCTTTTGCATGCGTTTCAAATTCATCGCTGTCGTCGCCCTGGCCTTGCTGGCCGGCTGCGCCACCCCGCCACCGCCGGAGCCAGGCAGCGCTGCCAGCAAGGTCGTGGCCATGGGCAAGCTCAAGAACATCGTGGTCGGCGCCATGCGCGTGGCCCGGGAAAACGGCTTCATGACGGTCAATGCGCAGCTGAGTAATACCAGCTACAACAACAAGACTTTCTACTACCGTTTTGCCTGGCTCGGCCCTGAAGGCTTCCCGGTTGCCGAAGAAGAAACCTGGAAAAGCCAGATGATGTACGGCGAGCAGACCAGTTTCATTCAGGCCATTGCGCCAACCGCCAAAGCCGTGGATTTCCGTCTCGAAATCAAAACGCCTTAAGTACCACACCCTTTTCATTCAGTTCTAGAGAGCATTCCCATGTTTGCACGCTTTTCGTTCATCGCCGTCATCGCCCTTCTGGCCAGCGGTTGCGCCAACACTTCGCCGACCCTGGGCAGTAAAAACATCAGCTATGGCGACACCAAGGCCGTAGAAACCGTCACCAATGAGTTCGGTTCCACCGACCTGCAAATGATCGCCGAATCCATGACCCGCTCCCTGGCCCAGTCCGGCATCCTGCAAGGCCGTCCGGTGGTTCAGGTTTACGACGTGAAGAACAAGACCAGCGAGTACATCGATACCCGCGAAATCACCACCAGCATCAAGACTCAACTGATGAAGACCGGCGTCGCCCGCTTCGCCAGCGACAACACGGCCATGCAAAGCCAGGTTGACCAGCTCAAGCTGCAAAACCAGAGCGGCCTGTACAAGAAAAGCACCGTGGCCAAGACTGGTAACATGATCGCTGCCCAGTATCGCATCGAAGGCTCGATCAGCTCGATCGTCAAGCGCAGCAGCGATTACAAGGACGTCTTCTACAAATTCAGCCTGCAGTTGATCGACGTTGAAAGCGGTCTGGCCGAGTGGATGGACGAAAAAGAGATTCGCAAAACCACGGAGCGTTAATCGATGCGCACATGGATTGGCATGATGGCCCTGGCTTGCGCGTTCAGCGTGCAAGCGGCCCCGAAAGTCGCGGTGACGGATCTGGCGTACCAGGAGCGCGTGGAGCAATACATCCACATCGTTTCGGCACAGAGCAACCACAGCCAGAGTTATTACGGCGCCAGCGGCTCTTCGAGTTACAACGAGATCGAAGCGACCAGCAGCTACATCGAACAAGGTGAACTGCGAAAATTCACCGGCGACATCAAGGGCGAGATTCTGCGCACCGGAATGTTCCAGCTGGTGCAGGGCACGCCTTACACGGCATCGTCCAAAGGTGACGTGTATGACGTGATCAAGCGGATCAAGGCCGGTAGCTTCAAGGGTGCCGATTATGTGCTGTTCGGCACCGTGTCAGACATCGACTTCACCCGCGACATGAACGAACTGGCCAACACCGACAGCTATTCCGCGGTACTGGGGCTGACGCTGGTGGCGGATTTCAGTCTGATCAACACCAAGACCTATGAAATCACCTCAGCCTTCACGGCGATGGGCGAAGGTCAGGACACCAAACTGGTGAATGGTCGGGATATCAAGATTTCGCTGAACCGCCCACGGGTGGTGCGTGACGTGTCCAAGGCGCTGGGTGAGGATGTGGCTGCGCAACTGAGCCAACAGCTCGGTGGCGGTGGCTATGAGCAGCCGGGGCAGCCCCCGCTGCGCAATAACCTGCCGCGGGATACGGCGCCGGTGATTCTGCACTGAGATCCGGATCGATCACTCACTGCCTGATCGTTCCCACGCGCAGCAAAGGAATGCAGCCCGGGACGCTCTGCATCCCAAAGAGCCGAACGCGGAGCGTCCGTTGAGGCATTCCCACGCAGAGCATGGGAACGATAAGGCGATCTGAAGAGGTCGCCTTTTTTGTGCCTGAAGGTTTTACACCGCCGCTTTGCGCAGGGTCGCCATGAACGCCGCCGCGCCAATGAACAGCCCGGCGAAGGTGCGGTTCATGCGTTTTTGCTGCTTGGGTGTGCGCAGCAAACGCAGCACCTTGGCCGCCAGACCTGTGTAGCCGGCCATGACGATCAGATCGACACAGATCATGGTCACGCCGAGGATCAGGTACTGGGCCACCAACGGCGCGTGGGGGTCGATGAATTGCGGCAGCACCGCGAGCATGAACACCAGGGCCTTGGGGTTGCTGACATTCACCAGAAAACCGCGAAACACCAGCGCCATCGGCTTGCCGATCTGCCGGATGGCAGCGTCGTCGCTCATGTCATTGGGCAGCACGCGCCATTGCTTGACCGCGAGGTAGACCAGATACGCCACGCCAAACCATTTGATCGCGTAAAAGGCTGTCGCGGAGGCCGCGAGGATCGCCCCCACACCGGCAGCGACAATCGCAATCTGCAACGCCAGGCCCAGTTGCAGGCCCAGGGCGTTCCAGTAACCGCGCCAGAAACCGTAGCGCAAACCGCTGGACATCGACGCAATGGCGCCGGCACCGGGGGAAAGACTGATCACCCAGCAGGCGGCAAAAAACGCCAGCCATGTTTGAAGCAGCATCGCACACCTCGACTCAGACTCGTGACAGACGTCTAAGCTAATGCGCCTTTGGGCCGATGACTATCGTTTTTTGTCGGACATGGCGACTGCCGACCAGCGTTTACGGCTTGAAGGACCTATCGTCTGACGAACCGCCATCGCGAGCAAGCTCGCTCCCACAGGGTTTCGGTCTAATCACAAACCTGCAATCCAACCCAAAAACTGTGGGAGCGGGCTTGCCCGCGAAAGGGATGTGTCAGGCAACAGAAGGCTTACTTTTCGAACCCGTTCGAAGGGAACACATCCGTGCCGCGCCAGCGTCGAACCGAGCGCTGGAAGAACAGGCTATTGGGCACTTGCACCATGGCGCTGCCGGTACCGAGTTCTTCGGCTTCGATCAGCGTGGTATAGAGCAGATTGATTGCCACCACCCGGCCTTTGACGCCGGGCTTGTCGGTGGTATCCACCAATTCGACCACATCGCCGATGCGGAACGGGCCGACGGTGAAGATCAGGATCGCGCACAGCAGGTTGGACAGCACACTCCACATGGCGAAAAACGCCACGGCAGCCACCGCAACGAAACCGGACAATGCCGTCCAGAGTACCGTGGCCGATACGCCAAGGCGTTCCAGCACAAAGATCAGTGCGCTGCCCATGATCAGCCAGCGCAAACCGCCGCGCAGCGGCATGAAAAACTGCGGCGGAAACGGATAGCGCTCGCCCAATCGAGTCAGGCATTTAGCGACAAGACGCTGGGCGATATAGCCGGCCAGCAAGATCAGCAGGATTTGCACGACCAGCCAGAGCGGCTCGCCCCACCCAGCCGGCAACGGCAGCTTGAAGGCTTCCATCAGGACAGAGCCTCCAGCTCCGCCTGCATGCTTTCCAGCAGTTCCAGCGCTTCCATCCAGGCTTCTTCCAGCTCGGCTTCACGCACCTTCAGCTTGGCCTGTTCAGCCAGCAGATCACGCAAGTCGTTCTTGCGCATCGGCTCGTAAATGTCACTGTCGCCAAGGCTGGTATCGATCTTCGCCAGCTTCTCGTGCAGCTTGCCCAGCTCGGCTTCAAGCTTGTCGGCCTCGCGCTTGTGCGGTGCCAACTGCTGACGCAATGCAGCAGCGGCCTGGCGCTGGGCCTTCTTGTCGGTCTTGTCCGGATTGACCGGGGTATTGCTGACCGGGGCATTGCGTTGACGGTATTCGACCAGCCAACGGGCGTAGTCTTCCAGGTCGCCATCGAACTCCTCGACCTTGCCATCTGCCACCAGATAGAAATTGTCAGTGGTGCTTTTGAGCAGATGGCGATCGTGTGAAACCACCAGTACCGCGCCACTGAATTCCTGCAGGGCCATGGTCAGCGCCAGACGCATTTCCAGGTCCAGGTGGTTGGTAGGTTCGTCGAGCAGCAACAGGTTCGGACGATCCCAAGCGATCAATGCCAAGGCCAGACGCGCTTTCTCACCGCCGGAGAAATTCAGTACAGGCTCATCGATACGCGCGCCGCGGAAGTCGAACCCTCCGAGGAAGTCGCGCAAGGTCTGCTCACGCTCGGTCAGCGCCAAGCGTTGCAAGTGCAGCAACGGGCTGGCCTTGGAGTCGAGGGAATCGAGCTGATGCTGGGCGAAGTAGCCAACGACGGTGTTTTCACCGCGTGTCAGGCGACCGGCCAATGGCTTAAGCTCACCGGCGAGGTTTTTGATCAGGGTCGATTTACCCGCGCCGTTCGGGCCGAGCAAACCGATCCGCGCGCCGGGGGTCAGTTGCAGCTTGACCTTCTCCAGTACGGCTTTGTCGCCGTAACCCAGACGAGCATCCGACAGGTCGATCAGCGGACTGGAAATTTTCGTCGATTCGCGGAAGACGAAGTCGAACGGCGAATCGACGTGGGCGGCGGACAACTCTTCCATCCGCTCCAGCGCCTTGATCCGGCTCTGGGCCTGACGGGCCTTGGTGGCCTGGGCCTTGAAGCGGGCGATGTAGCTTTCCATGTGCGCACGTTGCACCTGTTGCTTCTCGTAGGCCTGCTGTTGCTGGGCCAGACGTTCGGCACGGGCGCGTTCGAAGGCGCTATAACCACCGCGATACAGGGTGATCTTGCGCTGATCGACGTGGGCTACGTGATCGACCACGGCATCGAGGAAGTCTCGGTCGTGGGAAATCAGCATCAAGGTGCCGGGATAGCTTTTAAGCCACTCTTCGAGCCAGATGATGGCGTCGAGGTCCAAGTGGTTGGTCGGTTCATCGAGCAGCAACAGGTCTGAAGGGCACATCAAAGCCTGCGCCAAATTCAGACGCATCCGCCAGCCACCGGAGAAATCTCCTACCTGTCGATCCATCTGCTCGTTGGTGAACCCAAGCCCGGCCAGCAGCTTTCGAGCCCGGGCGTCGGCGGTGTAGCCGTCGGCGCTGTCGAGTTCCGAGTGCAGGCGGGCCTGAGCGGCACCGTCATGGGCCGCTTCGGCTGCGGCGAGGTCGCGTTGCACCTCGCGCAGGCGCAGGTCACCATCGAGCACGTAGTCGACCGCGATGCGTTCGAGCGTCTCGATTTCCTGGCGCATGTGGGCGATGCGCCAGTCGGCCGGCAGGAAGCAGTCACCCGAGTCCGGGTGCAGTTCGCCACGAATCAAGGCGAACAGGCTCGATTTGCCGGCGCCGTTGGCACCGATAAGGCCGGCTTTGTGGCCGGCGTGCAGGGTCAGCTCGGCGTCTTCTAGCAGACGTTGCGGGCCACGCTGTAAAGTCAGGTTCTGAAGTCGAATCATAATGGCGGCGGAGTCTACCAGCTTCGCTCGCAACTGGCGCGAGTAGCACTATGTCCTCTGACCTGTGGAGCTTTTCCCTTGGCACTTACGCCCGTCCCGGCGTTGAAGCTGCTTGCCTGCAATTGCAGTCGAGGGGGGTGAACGTGTGCCTGCTGCTTTGTGGGTTGTGGCTGGGACAGCGAGGAGTCGCCTGCAACGAACAACGATTGCAACAGCTTCGCCATGTGGCCGAGCCTTGGGACGCGGAGGTCGTGCGACCGCTACGGGCGTTGCGCAGCCAATGGAAAGCCGGCGCGACCGAAGACGTCGAACTGAATATGTTGCGCGAGCAAGTCAAAGCCCTGGAACTGCAAGCTGAACGAGCGCTGTTGTTGCGACTGGAGCGATCGGCAAAGAGCTGGCCGCAGAATGAGGCGACCGATCTCTCGGCCTGGCTGGAAGGTATGGCGGCAGGCGCCGCCAACCTGGACCGCGACGCGCTGCATCAGCTGCGCGTCGCGGTAACCGGCACTTAGGAAGCGCTGGTTGGGGTGGTGCTGGTGCTCGACGACGCGGCTGGCGTTGGCGCAGACGTGGTGGTCGAGGTGGTTGCCGCAGGCGCTGGCGAAGCCGAGGAAGCCGGGGCTGAAGTTGCTGGCTTGATCGCTGGCGCAGTGGCCGGCTTGGCAGCGGCGACTGGCTTTTTCACGGCCGGTTTTGCTGCTGGCTTGGCCGCGGTTTTGGCTGCTGGTTTTGCAGCAGGTTTTGCCGCGGCTGGTTTGGCAGCAGTGGCTGGCTTGGCAGCAGCAGGTTTCGCAGCAGCAGGTCTAGCGGCCGGTTTAGCAGCGGGTTTGGCCGCAGCTTTTACAGCAGGTTTCGCAGTGGATTTCGCAGCAGGCTTGACTGCGGCGGTTTTGGCCGCGACAGGTTTGGCGGCGGGTTTGGCAGCCGGCTTCGCGGCGGCAGTTCTAGCGGCTGGCTTGGCAGCAGGTTTAGCCGCTGCAGTTTTTGCCGCGACGGGTTTCGCAGCCGTGGTTTTTGCAGCCGGTTTAGCGGCAGCTGTTTTGGCAGCAGCGGGCTTGGCGGCAGGTTTGGCAGCCGTCGTTTTAGCCGCTGGTTTCGCAGCACTGGCAGCGACTGGTTTTTTCGCCGCCGGTTTTGCGGCTGGCTTGGTTGCGGCTTTCACTGCAGCTTTGGCAGCAGGCTTGGCGGGTGCTTTTGCAGCAGCTGGTTTGGCAGCGGCTTTCTTCGCAGGTGCTGCAGCTGGCTTGGCCGAACGCAGGGACAACGCCTTGCCGACAGCTTCTTGGACACGACCGACACCCTGGGCCAGTTTCAGGCTTTCTTGAGCGTCGCGTTTGAGCTGCAGGATGTAGCTGCGCGTTTCGGACTGGCGATCCTTGAGGGCATCGAGCAAGTTCTCAAGTTCTTTCACCGCCTCTTTGGCCTTGGCTTGCGCCTTGGCCTTGCCGACCGCCGCAGCGTCCTGCAATTTGGTCCGGGATTTGTGCAGTTTTTCCTGCGCTTTTCCGCGCTGCTTTTCCAACTTGGCGAGCAGTTTTTCAGCATCAGCCAGAGCTTGGGAACAAGCGTTTTCCAAATGCTCGAGCAAGCTGCCCGAGAGTTGTTGGAGTAAGTGCAACGGAGTATTTACAGGCTTCTTGGTGGCCGACATGGTTTACCTCCTGGCTGACGTGAATGCGGCTCATACTAGACCTCTGCTGCTACCGCCGCTAGGGCATGTTGACAGTATCGAAAGCACTCCGTTGCAACATCGCCAAAATGTTCTGCGCGCAACTGAAACCAGTTCACCTTCGAGCGCATCCACACTGGCATAATCCTGCGCATCTCAGGTCGGAGAGTGCCCATGACGCGCTACCTTTTTTTATCGCTGTGCGTGTTTTTTTCCGTGGCCCAGGCCGCCGAAAAAAATGCCGCAAATGACGCTCACGATCTCGCTTACAGCCTGGGCGCAAGCCTTGGCGAACGCTTGCGCCAGGAAGTTCCGGATCTGCAACTTCAAGCATTGCTCGAAGGTTTGCAGCAAGCCTATCAAGGCAAGCCGCTGGCACTGAAAGATGAGCGGATCGAACAGATTCTGGCCGAGCATGAAGCCCGGGTTGCCATGCAATCGCCTGTGCCGCAAAGCGAGTTGGCTTTGGAAAACGAGCGACGGTTTCTCGTTGAAGAAAAAGCCAAACCTGGCGTTCGCGAACTGGCCGATGGAATATTGCTGACAGAGTTGGCGCCGGGCACCGGTGCCAAGGCCGGTCCGAATGGCAAGGTTCAGGTGCTGTATATCGGACGCCTGCCTGACGGTTCAGTGTTCGACCAGAACAGCGAGGCGCAGTGGTTTAGTCTTGATAGCGTAATCAGCGGATGGCGCAGTGCGCTGCAAAACATGCCGGTCGGCGCAAAATGGCGTCTGGTGATTCCATCGTCCCAAGCCTATGGCGCCGAGGGTGCCGGCGATTTGATCGCGCCGTTCACGCCGCTGGTATTCGAAGTCGAATTGCGCGGCGCGAAAACCTGAAAGCCGGAAATGAAAAACGGCGCGCATTTGCGCACCGTTTTGAGGGTGTTGCTGGATAAGGTTCAGGCCTGAACCGAATCCTCTTCCTTGTGAGCGGTGTGCAGCACTTCGATCAGACAGTCTTCCAGTTCGAAGCGTTCGTGCAACAAGCCACCCAGCTCCTTGAATTTCTCCGCGACACACTTGCCTGCATCACACAGATCGTTGAACGCCAACAGCTTCTCGGTGATGACGTCGATGCGCGGGTAAATCGTCTCGGCCAACTCCAGACCGCGAGTATCACCAAACGCCTTGGCTTCGCTCGTCAGCTGTTCGTAGATTTCGAAATGCCCGGCAGACACGTAGTCGACCAGCACACCGCAGAATTCCTGCAACGGTTTTCGGTTCTCGCCCAAAGCTTCGGGCTTGGCGCCGAGAGCGTCATAGGCCCGAACCAGTTCGTGACGCTCCTGCAACCAGCGATCGATCAGCAGATGCACTCCACCCCAACGTTCCTGAGCATTCTGACAACTTTCGAGCATGGTGATTCTCTCTTCCCTTGTGGGTCATGCTGCTCTACACCTGTCGCGCACTTGAAGATCAAGAATCGACCAGGCAGAGCGTCATTCGAGCAACATAAATCCAATGACACGTGCGGGCCAGATTATGCCCGCGCGCCTATGGCTTCAAGGTACGCAGGAGATAAAGTTCATACAAGTGTTTAATCACCTGCCAGTACCCGGTGCGACGAGTCGCCGCTGAGCGGTCGCTGACACGTGATCCAGACAAGGCGCAGCAACTGATACCCACCCAGAAGCATCATCGCAACGAAGAACAGCAGACTCCATTCCGGGATGCTCAGGTCGAACAGCGTCCAGGAAATTTCCGCGCAGTCGGCGGTTCCTTTAAACATTCGCTGCACGACACACAACCAGGGCGTACTGGCAAACAGATCGGCCAGATTGGGCGAGCATGCCGATAGCTGATGCACCGGATCGCTCTGCAACACCACTTGCCGCCACGCCGTGACGGTACCCGCCAGACTGCAAAGCAGACCCAGCAACCAATACAGGAAGGATCCAAAGCGGCCAGGTCCCTGCACTGAAGCCGCCAGGCAGACAGCCGTGAGCAGAGCCAGGCAAACCCGCTGCAACAGGCACAACCCGCAAGGCTTGAGGCCGACCACATATTCCAGGTGATAGGAAACGCCCAAGGCCAGGGCACCTGCAATGAAAACCATGAAAAACAAGGAGCGTGAGCAGGCCAAAGACATGGCTTTTCCGTAACAGTAGAGACAGGTGGTTACGGTAGAGGAAAGCGCGGCAGCCTTTCAAGGCAGGCTGCCACGGACACTTCACCAGAAGTGTAGGGAATTCCCGACAGTGTCGAGAGGATTTGATGTAGTCCCCTGTAGGACTTTGCCGGCGAAGGATTACAACGCTGAAACAATGGCGGATTCGAAGCGATTCCCGCCCCTTGTAGCAGCTGGCGCAGCCTGCGTTCGGCTGCGCAGCAATCGTCTAAGTTTGATGCGGCTTGTCTGACCAAACCGTGGTGTCTGTTTTACGACTGCCGCGCAGCCGAACGCAGGCTGCGCCAGCTGCTACAGGGGCCGTCAGGCGTGAACCGGCACGGGCAGCGGGGCCGCCAGCAAGCGCTCATCCAATAGGCCCAAGCCCTCCTGGAACAGCTGGTTACTGCGATCGGTGTCACCCAGTTGCGCCAGCAACCGCGCCAGTTCGGCGCAGGCTTCAGGGTTGCGCTGCACACGCAGGCTGCTTTCCAGATAATCCCGAGCCTTGCCCCACAGACTGCTTTGCAGACACAAACGCCCCAACGTCAGCAACAGGCTCGGGTCGGCGGGATGATCCTTAAGCCAACCCTCGGCAGTGTGCAGTTGCCTGGCCGGATCACTGCCGCGAACCAGCCCGTACAGGCGCGCCAGATGGCTGTCGTATTTGCGTTTGAGGGCTATACGCAGGACCTCTTCGGCCTCGACCTGTGCGCCCAGTTGCCGCAATTGCTCGGCATAGGCCAGTACCAGTTGCGGTTCCTGGCGCTGAGCGGCGGTAAGTTGCTGCCAGGCGCGATTGAGCGATTGCAAACCGACCGTTCCGTCCTCTTCCCGGTGCGCCGCCAACGAAAGATTCTCACCCCAGGCGCGACGCTCCAGTTCAGCCAGCTCGGCCGGTGGCAACACCTTGTCCTTGCGTAACTCCGGCAACAAGCGAATCACAGCCGACCAGTCGCCCCGCTGCTGATGCAGGCGTTGCAACTGGCGCAGCGTCTGGACGTTATGAGGATGACGCTCATGCATGGCTTGCAGGGTAACCAGAGCGCCTTCAGTGTCGCCGCGGTCCGTCTGCAATTGGGCATGACTCAAGGCAATCGCCAGCTCGGCCTGGGGTTGTCGCTCGAGGGCGCGCTCCAGCAGGTTGTCGCTTTCCTCGTAGTGACCTTGTTCGTTCGCGGCGCGGGCAGCACCGAGGTAGTACAGCAGCGGCTGGCGCTCGGCTTCCGCGGCGCGATACAGGTGACGCTGCGCACTGGCCCACCGGCCCTCGGCCAAATCCAGCTGACCGTGCTCTATCGCTACTTGCACCCGCCGACTGCGATTGCGCCGCGACCATGGATTGACCACCCCACCGGAAGTCGTCACCAGCTCGATCAACGCCTTGATGCCCCAGAACACCAGCCACAGCACGACCACCAGAGCCAGGGTTGCCCACAGGCTCGATTCGTAACGGAAAGTTCTGTAGGCGATCAGCACGTAGCCGGAATGCTCGGCAATCGCCAGCCCCAGCGCGGCGGCAGCGGCGATAACCACGAACACGATCACATAGAGGCGCTTCATGGCATGGCCTCCTGCGTAGTGCTCGCGGCAGGTTTGGCCATAGGTTTCACCGATTCTTCGGCGTTGACGTTGCGGCGCTCAAGGTAAGCCTGAACCGCACTCAACGTGCCCGTCAGATCCGGCGTGACCACCGTGACCGGCTGCTTGCTCAACTCGGCCACCTGCTCGAGCATGATCTTGCTCTGAGGGTTGTCCGGATTGAAGTTGCCCTTGAGAACGTCCCGCGCCTCGGCCAGCGCCTGAGTGTAAACCGCGGCCTGACCATTGAGCGCGGCCCACTGCGCCTGCTCCAGCGTCAGGCTCAGGGCCAGACGCACCTGGCTCAGGCTCTGCCCTGCCAACAATGGACGAACATTCTTGTCGGCGTTGAAATCGATGCGGATATAGCGCGAGATCTGATCCCACCATTGTGCCCAGCGACTGGCACCGTCGCCATCGGCTGTCAGGCCCAGCAGGGATTCGCCACGGTCCTTGTATTCCGGTGCCAGCTCAGTGAGGTTGATCACTTGATCGCGCAAGGCACCCAGTCGCAGGAACAAGCCGGTGCGATCCGGCTGTTCGGTACTGCGCAGGGCTACCAGGGTTTTGGCCACTTGCTCGCGAGCGGCGAAAGCCCCGGGGTCGTTCTGTTCACGGAGAATTTCATCGGCGCCTTGCACCAGGGCCTGGGCACTACTGATGTCCTGCAACGCCGACAGACGCAGACTGGCCAGACGCAGCAAGTGCTCGGCTTCGGCCAGACGCCAGTCCTTGCGGCTCGCACCGAGGACGGTTTCCAGACGTTGATTCAGACGTTGCTGATCGCCTTGGAGTTGAGTGACCAAGCGACTGCGCGCGTCGAGTTCCTCGGCGGCCGGCATTTGCTCGAGGCGAGCCGTCAGGCGTTGCTCGTTGAGTTTCAAGCTCTGGGCCTGATCGTTCAGCGCCTGAACCTGACTCAACTGTTGCTGGTTATTGGCTTGCAGGTGACGCACCTGCCAGACTCCCCAACCGCCCACGGCAACACCGGCAGCGCCCAACAGCAGCGCGACGATTGCCAACCCATTGCCTCGGCGCTGCTCAACAGCAGGTAGCGCAGTTTCAACCGGTGCATCAGCCGGCGCATCAAGCACGGGCCGGACGTCATCTTTAGGCAAGGCTGTTTCGCTCACGTATCCATCCTTTGCATTAGAAAACGGGCACGGGGTGTTCCCGTAACGCCGCCAGCAAGGCCGCGGCACTGGCGCCACGACAATCCACAACTGTTTGGGCCCCGGCGGCGCGTGCCAGCTCGGCGACCCTGGGGCTTGGAACAAACAACGGCAGCCGCACCATGCTCGGCCAGGTATCGCCAGCCAATCGGTGCAGGTGCTCAAAACCCTGTCCACTGCTGACCACCAGCCCGTTCAAGCGTTCCGCTTTGATCCGGTCAGGCAACGTTGCCGACGGGTACTGCGGCAAACCGCGTCGGTACAACTCCAGATACTCGACACTAGCACCAAGCTCGCGCAAACGCTCAGCCAGCAGCTCGCGCCCACCCTCCCCGCGCATGATCAGCACCCGTGGGTGGGGTCGGGCAACAGCCTCGCGCAACGGCGCAAGCTCAAGCAAGGCTTCGCTGTCGTCGCCGTCGACCGGGAAGCTCACATCCAGCCCGTTATCCTCGAGGATCTGCGCCGTCGCCGCCCCCACGCTGAACCACTTCGGAGCCGGTGGCTGCGGCCAGTACTGGTTGAGCAGATCGACCGCGATTCTGGCGGCCGGTTTGCTGACCACGATCACCGCGCAATAGCTTTCCAGGTTCTGAATCACTTCGCGCATTGTGTCAGAGGCAGGAATCGGCTCGATATCCAAAAGCGGCAAGCTGCTGCTGAAAACCCCCGCGTCTGCCAACACACGGGCAAGCGCCGCCGACTCATCCGCAGGGCGCGTCAGCAACAGGCGCCAGCCAGTCACTCGTGCCCTGCCTCGCCATAGACTGCTTTCAGAATGTCGGCGGCGCCTTGGCTCAGCAGGTCTTCGGCCACTTGCACACCCAACGCCTCGGCATCAGCCCGTGGCGCACGGGCCTCGGCGCTGAGCAGCAGACCGCCGCTCGGATCGCCCACCAAACCACGCAACCAGATCTGCTCGCCTTCAAGCACGGCGTAGCAGGCAATTGGCACTTGGCAGCCACCATTCAGATGTTTGTTAAGGGCACGTTCGGCAGTTACACGAATGGCCGTGTCCTGGTGATGCAGCGGCGCCAGCAGCGCGTGGATATCAGTGTCGGCGCTACGGCATTCAATACCGACCGCGCCCTGGCCACCGGCCGGCAGACTGTCTTCGACACTGATGGCCGAGGTGATGCGATCTTCGAAGCCCAGGCGAATCAAACCCGCCGCGGCGAGGATGATGGCGTCGTATTCGCCGGCATCGAGCTTGGCCAGGCGAGTGTTGACGTTGCCGCGCAGGAAGCGGATTTCCAGGTCCGGGCGGCGGGTCAGCAGCTGGGCCTGGCGACGCAGACTGGAGGTGCCGACGATGCTGCCTGGCGGCAACTCATCCAGGCTGGCGTAGGTATTGGAGACGAAGGCATCGCGCGGGTCTTCGCGCTCGCAAATGCAGAACAGACCGAGGCCTTCGGGGAAGTCCATCGGCACGTCTTTCATGGAGTGCACGGCGATGTCGGCTGCGTTTTCCAGCAGCGCGGTTTCCAGTTCCTTGACGAACAGGCCCTTGCCGCCGATTTTCGACAGCGGCGAATCGAGCAGCTTGTCGCCACGACTGACCATGGGCACCAGCGTCACGAGCAGGCCTGGATGGGCCTCTTCCAGACGAGCCTTGACGTATTCGGCCTGCCACAGGGCGAGAGCACTTTTTCGGGTGGCGATGCGGATTTCGCGAGAGGACATGGATCAATCCGTACTGAATAGATACGGCAGATAATAACAGCTCAGCCAAATCCACTTTGACTTGTATCAGAAACTGCTTGGCCTCCCTGGCCCTGAATGTCCGGTAATAGGGTAGAAACCCGCCCTGAATGGCGGATTAAAGCTGTTGCATCATTTTGCGCACGCCGGCCACATGGCGTCGGCTGACGATCAGGGCATCGCCGTTCAGGCCTTTGAGAAACAGTTGAAAATGCCCCAGGGGCGTGCGTTGCAGCCGCTCAATGCGTTCGCGAGCAACCAGTGCGTTGCGGTGAATCCGCACGAAACGGTCGCCGAATTCGTCTTCGAGGGCCTTGAGTGGTTCGTCGAGCAGCACTTCACCGCCTTCATGACGCAAGGTGACGTACTTGTGGTCGGCGATGAAGTAGACCACCTGACCCAACGGAATCAGTTCGATGCCTTTTCGGGTGCGGGCGCTGATGTGGCTGCGCGGACCGCTACCGGTTTCGGCTGCCGGGCGAGTCAAGGCCGCGAGCTGGACGCGATTGGGTCGCTCGGCTTTCTTTAATGCTTCGTGTAACTGTTCTGTGCGCACTGGCTTCACCAGATAGCCCACGGCGCTGGCCTGTAGGGCTTCCACGGCAAATTCATCGGGCCCGGTGCAAAACACCACGGCGGGCGGGGTTTCGCGTTCGCACAATCGTGCAGCCACTTGCAGGCCATCGAGGCCCGGCATGCGAATATCGAGCAGCACGATATCCGGTTTGTGACTGTCGATCAGTGCCAACGCTTCTTCGCCGTTCGTGGCGCTGGGCTCCAGGACATTGTATCCCTCGAGTTCGCCGACCATTCGGCTCAGGCGCTCGCGGGCCAAGGGTTCGTCATCAACGATCAGGACATTCATATTGCGCTGGATTCCTGCGTGAGTCTCGCACAAGGATAGCGTAGACAGGTGAAGTGACGTCCGTCACCGCGATCCACGCTAAGACTAGCGCGAGGGCCAAAAAGTGCCGCGAGACCGGCGGCTAAATTTTCATCTGCCGGGTGACTGACGGCCCAGGCCCGCACTGGCGAGGCATCGCCGTAGGGTTTTCTGATACGCAATATGAACACCCCTCTTCTCTCTATAGTCAGCTGCAGCATCGAGAAGTGCGCTGATCCTCTGTCCAACTGTAGACGGTTGCCGGGACGATATTGCTCAATTGAAAAATATCGTTGCGCAATTTCCGTATCGCTTGCTTCGAGCAGGGGTCGCACGATGAGAAAAAAACCTGTCGACCAGTGTCAGCGACAGAATCGGCAACCCTGTTATTATCCGCGTCAGCGTTCCACGCCATCTTTCTTCAAGCCGATACGAGCGAATTCATGAGCACTGACAAGACCAATCAGTCCTGGGGCGGCCGCTTCAGTGAACCCGTCGACGCCTTCGTCGCCCGCTTCACCGCCTCCGTCACCTTCGACCAGCGCCTGTATCGCCACGACATCATGGGCTCGATCGCCCACGCCACCATGCTGGCCAAGGTCGGCGTGCTGACCGATGCCGAGCGCGACAGCATCATCGATGGTCTGAACACCATCCAGGGTGAAATCGAGGCCGGCCAGTTCGACTGGCGCATCGACCTTGAAGACGTGCACATGAACATCGAGGCGCGTCTGACCGACCGCATCGGCGTGACCGGTAAAAAGCTGCACACCGGCCGCAGCCGCAACGACCAGGTAGCCACCGACATCCGCCTGTGGCTGCGTGACGAGATCGACCTGATCCTCAGCGAAATTACCCGCCTGCAACAAGGCTTGCTGGAGCAGGCCGAGCGCGAAGCCGCCAGCATCATGCCGGGCTTCACTCACCTGCAAACCGCCCAGCCGGTGACCTTCGGGCACCACATGCTGGCCTGGTTCGAAATGCTCAGCCGCGACTACGAGCGTCTGGTCGACTGCCGCAAGCGCACCAACCGCATGCCGCTGGGCAGCGCCGCGCTGGCCGGCACCACTTACCCGATCGACCGCGAATACACCGCTCAACTGCTGGGCTTCGACGCCGTCGGCGGAAACTCCCTGGACAACGTGTCCGATCGCGACTTCGCCATCGAGTTCTGCTCGGCCGCGAGCATCGCGATGATGCACTTGTCGCGGTTCTCCGAAGAGCTGGTGTTGTGGACCAGCGCGCAGTTCCAGTTCATCGATCTGCCGGACCGTTTCTGCACCGGCAGCTCGATCATGCCGCAAAAGAAAAACCCGGACGTCCCGGAGCTGGTTCGCGGCAAGACTGGCCGGGTATTCGGTGCGCTGATGGGTCTGTTGACTCTGATGAAAGGCCAGCCATTGGCCTACAACAAGGACAACCAGGAAGACAAGGAACCGCTGTTCGATGCCGCCGATACCCTGCGCGATTCGCTGCGGGCCTTTGCCGACATGATCCCGGCGATCAAGCCGAAACACGCGATAATGCGCGAGGCAGCTCTGCGCGGTTTCTCCACCGCCACCGACCTGGCTGACTATCTGGTTCGCCGCGGCCTGCCGTTCCGTGATTGCCACGAGATCGTTGGCCATGCCGTGAAATACGGCGTGGAAAGCGGCAAGGACCTGGCGGAAATGAGCCTGGAAGAACTGCGCAAGTTCAGCGATCAGATCGAGCAGGACGTATTTGCCGTGCTGACCCTGGAAGGTTCGGTGAATGCCCGCGACCACATCGGCGGGACTGCGCCGGCGCAGGTCAAGAAGGCTGTTGCTCGCGGCCAGGCGTTGCTCGCCAGCCGCTAAAAGCTTCGCGGGCAAGCCTCGCTCCTACAGGATTTGTGTTGTTCGCACCATTGCCGCACGACGTATAACCTGTAGGAGCGAGGCTTGCCCGCGAAGGCATTCTCAAGATCGTTACACGTCTACTTTTTGGGCGCGATCATCGCCAGAAACGCGGGCATCGCCGCGTCCTTGTCCTTCGCGATCCGCTGCACATGCGGTTTCTGCTCCAGACGCTCCAGCAGCGCCCTGGCCGCCGGCATCTCGGCCAACAGATCGATATCAAACAGCTTCTGCGCCACTGCACACGCCAGCGGCACGCTGTAGATAAAATACAGATCGGCCACGCTCAGGCTGTCACCCGCTACATAAGGGGCGAACTTGCCGTGTCTACCCAGCGAGGCAAACCCCAGCAGTAACTCTGCCTTGGTCTTTTCCTGAATAGCCTCCGGTACCGTCATGCCGAAAAACGCCGCGGCATAACAGGCGCGGCCGGGCAGTTCGATGTACAGCTCGATCTCCTTGGCCAGGGCCAGAACCTGCGCTCGCTCGAAGGGGTCGCTCGGCAGCAGCGGCGTGCCTTTCTGGCTCTGCTCGATGTACTCGAGAATTACGCTGGTTTCGTTGATAAAACCTTGTTCGACGCCCAGCACCGGAACCTTTCCACGCGGGCTGATGGCTAGCGCCTCGGGGGTAGTGCCTGGGTAAAACGGCACTTCTTCAAATGGCAGTCCCTTCTCCAGCAACGCCAGCTTAACCATGTTGTAGTAGTTGCTGACGCAAAATCCATAAAGCTTGAGCATTAGATAGCCTCCAGGCCGTGCAGGGGGTTGGCAGCGCCAGTTATAGAACGCCCGGGCACTTCTTGCCAGCAGCATCACAGCGCTGAATGCAGGTAAACTGGCCGCCTTTCCTTGAGGAGCCTGCCATGAGCGAGCAAAACGATATCGATAACGACGAAGAAGAGTTCACCGAGACGACGCTGATCGAAGCGATCGAGAACCAGATCGAAAGCGATAACCCGCCAGCGGCCAAGGCGACCTTCAACAAACTGACCCTGGTGGGTTACGAGCGTGAAGAAATCCTCAACCTGATGGCCCACGTACTGGCGGTGGAAATCGACGCGATCCTCGAAGAAGACCGCGCGTTCAACACCGAATGGTACGAAACCGCGCTGCGCGCGCTGCCAGAGTTGCCGCCGGAAAAGAAATAACCTCCCGTAGGAGCGAGGCTTGCCCGCGAAGAACGATGACGCGGTTTTTCAGGAAGACCGCGATATCGTTCTTCGCGGGCAAGCCTCGCTCCTACAGAAACCATCTCCCGCTTGGGAATGCTCCCTCCCCAAGACGAAAAAACCCTGTTGCCAGCACTGGACATGCTGCGCGAGTGGGATCACCTTAGGAGCGCTATCGTCCAATTCCTAGAAAGTCTGGAGTCCTTATGTCGCTTACCCCTGAGTTGGTTGCCGAACTGGAAATCCTCGCCCTCTTCAACCTGGACAGTTCCCAGGAAGGTTTGAAAATTCATCAGACCGCTGCCCCGAAAGCCATTGCCGCCGCCCAAAGACTGTTCGATAAAGAATTGATCACCCAGCCCGATGGCGGTTATCTGACCAGCCTGGGGCGTGACGCTGCACAAAATGTGCAAACCGTTCTAACCATTCTGTCCGTGCGCGAAACAGCCTGAACATCACCGCATCGCCCACGGAAACCTCTGTTACGGGATTTCCGCGGGCACACTTTGATGCCCGCTGTCGTCGTGCGATAGAAACCTGACGCCAGAAATACAAAATCAGCTTAAAAGTCCCGGGGCCGAGGCGCTAAACTGCCCCTCATCCCGAGCCCTCCACGTCCGAGCCCCGCGAGCCGGATTGAGCTGACATGACCCGCACCCATGAAATCCGCCCCGATCTGGACGAGGGAATCGACCGCAAGGTTCTCAGCCAACTGCGCGCCCGTTTTCTGAAGCTCAACGAGGGCCGCATGGCCCGTGCCATGGAAGGGTTATCGACCCGCCAGCAAACGGTGTTGACCCTGCTGCCGCTGTTTTTCCATGTCAATCATCCGCTGTTGCCGGGTTACGTTTCGGGCAGCACTCCGGCCGGGCTGTCGAACTTCGAACCTGACGCCAACGCCCTCGCCGAAGCCCAGCGCCTGACCCGCTCGTTTTCTTACAAGCCGCGCCACGGCAGCAATCCACCGCGACCGATTCACGGCCTGTTCCTGATGGGCAGCCTCGGCACGCTGGCCCAGGCTGACCAGAGCGACATGGACGTATGGGTCTGTCACGGGCCGGACTTGAGCGAAAGCGAACTCACTGAGCTGCGCAAGAAATGTCAGTTGCTTGAGATATGGGCCGCCAGCCAGGGCGCCGAGGCGCATTTTTTCCTGATCGACCCGGCTCGCTTCGTGCTCGGCGAGCGCGACACCCAACTGAGTTCGGAAGACTGCGGTACCACCCAGCACTACCTGCTGCTGGACGAGTTCTACCGCACCGCGATCTGGCTGGCCGGCCGCACCCCCATCTGGTGGCTAGTGCCGGTTTACGAAGAGGCGGCGTATGACCGGTATACCCACACGCTGTTATCCAAGCGTTTCATCCGTGCGGACGAAACCCTGGATCTGGGGCATCTGGCGTATATCCCGCCCGGGGAATTTATCGGTGCCGGGCTCTGGCAGTTGTTCAAAGGCATCGAGTCACCCTACAAATCGGTGCTCAAACTGCTACTGACCGAGGTCTACGCCAGCGAACACCCCAAGGTCCAGTGCCTGAGCCTGCGTTTCAAGCAAGCGGTGTTTGCCAATCAACTGGACCTCGATGAACTGGATCCATACGTCGTGGTTTACCGGCGAATCGAGGAATACCTCACGGCCCGGGGCGAACCGGAACGGCTGGAGCTGGTACGTCGCGCGCTGTACCTGAAGGTCAACCGCAAGCTCACCGGCAGCAGCGGTCGTACCCAGAGCTGGCAGCGTTCATTACTCGAACGCCTGGCCCAGGAATGGCATTGGGATCAGCGTCAGCTCGCATTGCTCGACAGCCGCAGCCAGTGGAAAGTCCGCCAGGTCAGCGCCGAACGCCGAGCCCTGGTTGGCGAGCTGAATTACAGCTACCGCTTCCTGACGCAGTTTGCCCGCAACGAACAGACCGTCAGCCTGATCAACAAGCGCGACCTCAATGTGCTGGGCCGGCGGCTGTATGCAGCCTTCGAGCGCAAGGCCGACAAGGTCGAGTTCATCAACCCGGGCATCGCCCCCGATCTCGCCGAGGACACTCTGACGCTGGTGCAGGCCCCAAACAAAAAAGAACCGGGGCAAACCCAATGGGGTTTGTATAACGGCAGCCTGACCGTCCACGAGTGGGAGCATTTCTCACCGATCAAGCGCAGCCGCCAGTTACTGGAACTGCTCACCTGGTGCCACCGCAACGGCGTGATCGACAGCAGCACCCGCTTGGCCCTGCACCCCGGCACGAGCGACTTGAGCGAATTCGAACTGTTCAATCTGCTCGGCAGCCTGCAACAAAGCATCGCCCTGCCCCTGAACACCGTCGCCGAAGAGTCATTGCTGCGCGCCAGTGTGCCGAGCGAAATACTGATTCTGGTGAACGTCGGCGTCGATCCGCTCAGGCACCATCGCGACCTGAACATCCTGATGACCACCGAGCGCACCGACTCCCTGAGCTACGCCGGCGTGCGGGAAAACCTGGTGCTGACCCTGGATCAGGTCACGCTCAATAGCTGGAACGAGGTGCTGGTCAGCCGTTTTGACGGCCCCCACGCCCTGCTCGACTGCCTGCGCGATTACCTCAATAACCTGCCCGACGGGCCACAACAGCCCAAGCTGCGGGTGCGTTGCTTCTGCCACAACCGCGCGCAATTCATTGCCCGGCGGGTCGAAGAAATCCTCGACACCGCGCAGAACTTGCTGCTGAGCAAACTCAATCATCGTTACCTGATTCAGGTCCAGCAGCATTACCACGTGCTGGAGTTGGTGCCGGGCCAGGTCAATCACGTCGCCCTCGCCACCCTGCCGGAGCTATTCAACTACCTCAGCGAAGAACTCGCGAGCTACAGCCCGTTTCATCTGGACCCGATGGCACTGGAAGACCACGACCTGGCGCTGATCCTGCCCATGGGGCAACCCGACTGCGTTCAGGTGTTCTACCGGATCAACGAACACCAGGCCGATGTGTATGTATTGGATGAATTCAATGCCCTGTGGCAGCAGCGTTTGCCTTATCACGACGAACAAAGCCTGTTGGTGCCGCTGCAACGTTTCCTGCAATCGATCCAGTACCGGCGCGATGCCTTGCTGCCGATGGACGCAGCCCAGCCACTGAGCCTGGAGACTTTGTATTACCAGTTGTTGCCGTCAGGTACCGCACGGCCGCGACGGGTCGAAGCCCGGCCGGCGCCGCAAACCCCGGTCAACAAACCGTTCTATGACGTGCAGGCCATCGTCGGCAAAGCCGCACCAGGGCAGGTGCAGGTCACGTTGTATTGCAATCAGCGGGAGTTTTCGGAGCTGGAACATGGCGACCAACTGTTCAGTGTGGTCGCCGGGGAAATCGTCGAGCAGCGCCGCGAGACTGAACGCTATCGCTGCTACATCACCGACCTGGACCTGTCGGGCCTGCTCGGTGATGGTCAGGGTTCAAGCCAGCTGTATCTGCGCTACAAGGCCGACCTGGAACGCGCACTGAACGAGGCGCTCGAGCAGGTCTGAGGCGGGGTCAGACGTTGTAATCGCCGCCATTGGCAGGCTGCGATTCAACTTCCAGCAGGGTCAGTTTGAGGGTCTTGCCACCCGGAGCTGGCCAGTCGATGTGTTGGCCGACTTTCAAGCCCAACAATGCACTGCCCACCGGCGCCAGAATGGAAATCCGGCCTTCGTCAGCGTTGGCATCCTTGGGGTAAACCAGGGTCAGGTGATAGTCCTTGCCGCTGCTCTCTTCACGGCAATGCACACGGGAATTCATGGTCACGACATCGGCGGGCACTTCATCGTGACCGACCAGGGTATCGGCGCGATCCAGTTCGGTTTGCAGCGCGATAACGCCCGGCAGCGTGTCATCCAGGCTGTCGATCAGGCGCTCCAGACGTTGTACGTCCAGACGGGTAAGGGTGATGGAAGGTGCGGTCATGATCAGGGCAGACTCCTTTCTTCTGCACGAAAAAAGCAAAACCCCGCCAGAAAAAGGCGGGGTTTTCACGAGCCTCGATGGGTTGAGGCGTATCCGGACACTATCACAGCTCAATAAATATACAAGCCGTCACCCGGCAGCGTAGGAGCTGCCGCAGGCTGCGATCTTTTGATCTTGATTTTTCTACGGAACCGAAATCGCTGAAAATCAAAAGATTGCAGCCTTCGGCAGTTCCTATAGAGGTCGGGTTAGCCTCTACTCTTGCGGTCGAGGGCCGATGCGCAAATCGCCCGCCGCCGATCATCATCCGCCGAACGCCATTCGCGAATATCTTCGACATGGCGAAAACACCCCAGACAAACCTTCTGTTCATCCAGTCGACACACACCGCTGCACGGCGAAGGCACCGCCGGGCTAACGTTGCTATAGAGCGGTTTGGGCGGACGAACGGAGGCAGGCTGGGTCACGACCTCACAGACCTTCGAAATCGAGTTCGACGTCGGCTTGCTGCTTGACGATGCGCTCAAGCATCTCACCGAGCTGCTCTTCGCTCTTGTCACACATCCAGCGCTCGCTCTCTGCGTCATAGTCAAAGTGGAAGCCACCCGACACGGCTGCCAGCCACAGCTGACGCAATGGCTCCTGGCGACTAAAGATCAGCGCGGTGCCGTTTTCGAACTTGACGGTGAGCACACCGGCCGAGCTCTCCAGATCTATATCCAGGCCACTCTCGTCGAAAATATCCTCCAGCGTCTGCTGGGTGGCATCGACCAGATCGTGGAAACGGGCTTCGGTCAAACTCATTGCGGGAACCTCAAAAAGTGTCTACTCACGCTCAAGCGCCGCAAGATACGGGCGAGCCCCGGTGATTGCAAAGGATAACGTCCAAGTACCGATCTGTGGGAGAGGGCTTGCCCGCGAAGGGGTCAGCACATTCAATATCTTTGTTGACTGAACCAACGCCTTCGCGAGCAAGCCCGCTCCCACAATGGACTGCACATAACTTACTGGCATCAGGCCAAGCCCCGCCGGACGGGAGGTGCGTCGCATAGGCAAGCTGCCGGGTGGCCGGTATACTCCGGCGCAATTAACGCATTTTCAAGGATTTCGCCATGAAGCGCCTGATCTCTTCCCTTGCTGCGCTCGTCGCGGTTGCTTGCCTTGTGTCGGCCTGTGGTCAAAAAGGCCCGCTGTACCTGCCTGATGAGAACCAGGATCCTGCCGAGCAGGCCAAGTCCTCGCAACAGCAGCCTGCCTCCAAGGCACACAAGCACGACGTCTACTAAGGGAACGCTATGGACGCTTTTAACTACCGTGACGGTGAGCTGTTCGCGGAAGGTGTTGCCCTGTCCGCCATCGCCGAGCGCTTTGGCACACCGACCTACGTCTACTCCCGTGCCCACATCGAAGCCCAATACCTGGCGTACGCCGATGCGCTGGCCGGCATGCCACACCTGGTGTGCTTTGCGGTCAAGGCCAACTCCAACCTGGGTGTACTGAATGTCCTGGCGCGTTTGGGCGCCGGTTTCGACATCGTTTCCCGTGGCGAACTGGAACGCGTGCTGGCCGCTGGCGGCACTGCTGACAAGATCGTGTTCTCCGGTGTCGGCAAGACTCGTGACGACATGCGTCGGGCGCTGGAAGTCGGCGTGCACTGCTTCAACGTCGAGTCCACCGATGAGCTCGAACGCCTGCAAGTAGTCGCCGCCGAGCTGGGCGTTCGCGCGCCGATCTCGTTGCGCGTGAACCCGGACGTCGATGCCGGCACTCACCCGTACATTTCTACCGGTCTGAAGGAAAACAAGTTCGGCATCGCCATCGCCGACGCCGAAGACGTGTACATCCGCGCCGCGCAACTGCCTAACCTGGAAGTGGTCGGCGTCGATTGCCACATTGGTTCGCAACTGACCACCCTGCCGCCATTCATCGACGCCCTCGACCGCCTGCTGGGCCTGGTCGACCGCCTCGGCGATTGCGGCATCTACCTGCGCCATATCGATCTCGGTGGTGGTTTGGGCGTGCGTTATCGCGATGAAGAGCCGCCATTGGCTGGCGACTACATCAAAGCCGTGCGCGAGCGTCTCGACGGTCGTGACCTGGCGCTGGTGTTCGAGCCGGGCCGTTTCATCGTCGCCAACGCCGGCGTGCTGCTGACCCAGGTCGAGTACCTCAAGCACACCGAACACAAAGACTTCGCCATCGTCGACGCGGCCATGAACGACCTGATCCGCCCGGCGCTGTATCAAGCCTGGATGGACGTCACCGCCGTGCGCCCGCGCACCAGCGCCGCTCGCGCCTATGACATCGTCGGGCCGATCTGCGAAACCGGTGACTTCCTGGCCAAGGATCGTCAGTTGGCTCTGGAAGAAGGCGATCTGCTGGCCGTGCATTCGGCCGGTGCCTATGGGTTTGTCATGAGTTCCAACTACAACACCCGTGGCCGTGCCGCTGAAGTGTTGGTGGACGGTGATCAGGCATTTGAAGTGCGTCGCCGTGAGACGGTAGCCGAGTTGTTTGCTGGCGAAAGCCTGCTGCCGGAGTAAAACCATGCTGCTGCGTTTTACCAAGATGCACGGCCTGGGCAATGACTTCATGGTCCTCGACCTGGTCAGCCAGCACGCGCACATCCTGCCCAAGCATGCCAAGCAATGGGGTGATCGGCACACGGGGATCGGTTTCGACCAGTTGCTGATCGTTGAGGCGCCGAGCAATCCGGACGTGGATTTCCGCTATCGGATCTTCAACGCCGACGGCTCCGAAGTGGAACAATGCGGCAACGGTGCGCGCTGCTTCGCCCGCTTCGTGCTCGACAAACGCCTGACCGCCAAGCGGCTGATTCGCGTCGAGACCAAAAGCGGCATCATCGAACTGGACATCCGCAACGATGGCCAGATCAGCGTCAACATGGGCGCTCCTCGTCTGGTACCGGCCGAGATTCCGTTCGAAGCCCCGAGCCAGGCCCTGAGCTATCAGGTCGACGTCGACGGCACCCTGGTCGAACTGGCCGCGGTGTCCATGGGCAACCCCCACGCCGTGTTGCGGGTCAGCGACATCAACAACGCACCGGTGCATGAACTGGGGCCGAAAATCGAACATCACCCGCGCTTCCCGGCGCGGGTCAATGTCGGCTTTCTCCAGGTCATCGACCGGAGCCGTGCGCAGTTGCGCGTCTGGGAGCGCGGGGCCGGGGAAACCCAGGCCTGCGGAACCGGCGCCTGTGCTGCCGCAGTGGCCGCGATCAGCCAGGGGTGGATGGATTCGCCGCTATTGATCGACCTGCCCGGCGGGCGTCTGTCCATTGAATGGGCAGGCCCTGGCCAACCGGTCATGATGACCGGCCCGGCAGTGCGCGTATACGAAGGACAAGTGCGTCTTTGAGTGAGCGAAATCCATGACCGACAAGCCCCAGGTTCCCGCCCTGCAGCCCGACGAATCTCCTTCCGAAAGCCTTGAGGCGGCGGCGATTGCCGCGTACCTGGAGGCTCATCCGGATTTCTTCATCGAGCACGAAGAACTGCTCCCGGCCCTGCGCATTCCGCACCAGCGCGGCGACACCATTTCGCTGGTCGAACGCCAGATGACGATTTTGCGCGACCGCAACATCGAGTTGCGTCATCGTCTCTCGCACTTGATGGACGTTGCCCGCGACAACGACCGACTTTTCGACAAGACCCGCCGCCTGATTCTCACGCTGATGGACGCCACCAGCCTGGAAGATGTGGTGATCAGCGTTGAAGACAGCTTGCGCCAGGATTTCCAGGTGCCCTTCGTCAGCCTGATCCTGCTGGGCGACAACCCGATGCCGGTGGGCCGCTGGGTGACGCATGCCGAGGCGCAAACGGCCATCGGCGGCTTGCTCTCGGAAGACAAAAGCGTCAGCGGCAGCCTGCGTGAGCATGAACTGGACTTCCTGTTCGGCGAAGAACAGCGCAAGCAGATCGGCTCCACCGCCGTCGTCGCGATCAGTCACCAGGGCATCCACGGCGTTCTGGCCATCGCCAGCCGCGATCCGCAGCACTACAAGAGCTCGGTGGGCACGCTGTTCCTGAGTTACATCGCCGAAGTCATGGGCCGCGTGCTGCCACGGGTCAACAGCTCCCTGCGCTCGGTACGCTGACCATGGAACGACAACTGGACGCTTACTGCGAACACCTGCGCAGTGAGCGGCAGGTGTCGCCGCACACGCTGTACGCTTACCGCCGCGACCTCGACAAAGTGCTGGGCTGGTGCGTCAAACAGAATGTCGACAGCTGGGCCGCGCTGGACATCCAGCGCCTGCGCAGCCTGATCGCTCGCCTGCATTCCCAAGGTCAATCGTCCCGCAGCTTGGCGCGGCTGCTGTCGGCAGTGCGCGGGCTCTATCACTATCTGAACCGTGAAGGTCTGTGCGACCACGACCCGGCCAATGGCTTGGCACCGCCCAAGGGCGAACGCCGCCTGCCAAAAACCCTCGACACCGACCGCGCGCTGCAACTGCTTGAGGGTGCGGTAGAGGATGATTTTCTGGCGCGTCGGGATCAGGCGATTCTGGAACTGTTTTATTCCTCCGGCCTGCGCCTTTCTGAATTGACCGGGCTCAACCTTGATCAGTTGGACCTGGCTGACGGCATGGTCCAGGTGCTCGGCAAGGGCAGCAAGACGCGATTACTGCCGGTCGGCAAGAAGGCTCGCGAAGCACTGGAGTTATGGTTGCCGTTGCGGGCAATGACCAACCCGGCGGACGACGCAGTGTTTGTCAGCCAGCAAGGCCGGCGCCTCGGCCCTCGGGCGATTCAGGTGCGGGTCAAGGCCGCCGGCGAGCGCGAACTGGGGCAGAATCTGCATCCACACATGTTGCGCCACTCCTTCGCCAGCCACTTGCTGGAATCCTCTCAGGACTTGCGGGCGGTCCAGGAACTGCTTGGCCATTCGGACATCAAGACCACCCAGATCTATACCCACCTGGACTTCCAGCACCTGGCGACGGTCTACGACAGTGCCCATCCACGGGCCAAACGCATTAAAGGCGATGATTCATGACCCTTCAATTGATCACCTTCGACCTCGACGACACCCTGTGGGACACCGCCCCGGTGATCGCCAGCGCCGAAATCGTATTACGTGAATGGCTGACCGAGCACGCACCGAGCCTGGGCGCGGTGCCGGTGGAGCATTTGTGGTCGATTCGCGAGAGAGTGCTGGGCAACGAACCGAGCCTCAAGCACCGCATCAGCGCCCTGCGTCGGCGGGTATTGTTCCATGCGCTGGAAGAAGCCGGTTACGGGCATACCGACGCATCCGAGCTGGCCGATCAGGGTTTCGAAGTGTTCCTGCACGCCCGGCATCAGCTGGAAATCTTCCCCGAGGTGCAACCGACCCTGGAAATTCTGGCCAATCACTATGCACTTGGCGTGGTCACCAATGGCAATGCCGATGTGCGTCGATTGGGGCTGGCGGATTACTTCAAGTTTGCCCTGTGCGCCGAAGACATCGGCATCGCCAAGCCCGATGCGCGACTGTTTCATGAGGCGCTGCTGCGGGGCGGCGCGACCGCTGAAACCGCAGTGCACATCGGCGACCATCCTGGCGACGACATTGCCGGCGCCCAGCAGGCGGGGTTGCGGGCAATCTGGTTCAACCCGGCGGGCAAGGTGTGGGAAGCCGAGAAGGCGCCGGATGCCGAGATTCGTAGCCTGAACGAATTGCCGGGATTGTTGGCGCAGTGGAATTCGGTTTCGTAGCGGCTTTGAGATCGCCTTCGCGGGCAAGCCTCGCTCCTACAGGGATTGGCGTTGAGTGCGATATTTGCATACGACGCCAATCCTGTAGGAGCGAGGCTTGCCCGCGAAGCTCTTCGGCCCACTTATCCTCACCCATGAAAAAGCCCGTAGCGACGGCGGGCTTTTTCAGCAAGCAAGAAGCAGGCGCTTAGATAGGCCGGCTGCCGTACTTGTTATCAGGCTTTTTGGGAGGATCAGCGACCACATTGGCCTCCACTTCCTGCACCTTGCCGCCGCGTGCAAGAAACTCTTCCATGGCCTTGGCCAGGGCGTCGCGTTCCTTGTTCTTGGCTTCGACGCTCGGCAGCTCATCGACCGATACCGCAGCCTTGGCCTTGCCTTTGGCAGTCGGAACGGGCGTATCACCGCCGTCATCTTCAGCGACGTCTTCTGCCGCCGCTTCAAGGCCTTCTTCGGTTTCGTCTTCGTCGCCTACTTCGAGGTCGTCGTTTTCCAGATCATCGTCGCTCATGTTCTACCTCATGACTTGCGAAAAGCAGATTAGTTATAGCCCAGCTTTGCTGTCTGTCGACGGCTGCCGGAAAAAAATCAACCACCGCTGGTAACCAGCGGTTTATGCCCCTTCACCGTGCACGGTGGCGAGGACTTTACGGGCACCGCCGTGATCACGGTGCTCGCCCAGATAAACACCTTGCCAGGTCCCCAACGCCAATCGGCCTGCCGAGATCGGCAAACTGAGCTGACAGCCAAGTACGCTGGCCTTGAAGTGCGCCGGGAGGTCGTCCAGGCCTTCGTCGTTATGCTCATAGCCGTCTGTTCCTTGTGGGATCAGACGATTGAAAAATCGTTCGAAGTCGCGACGTACCGCCGGATCGGCGTTCTCGTTGATGGTCAACGACGCCGAGGTATGCTGTAGCCACAAATGCAACAGACCGACCCGACACGTCTTGAGTTCAGGCAAACCGGCGAGTAATTCGTCCGTTACCAGATGAAAGCCCCGGGGCCGTGCCCGCAGGGTAATCAGAGTCTGTTGCCACATACAGTTCTCCGCACGTTCGGGGCGCATTCTAGCGCGCTCCGGAAAAAAACAAAGGCCCAAAATTTCCTTCAATCGTGTAAGCCATTGGCCGTAGAAAAACGCCCGTCGTAAACACGACTGAACCTGTATGAAAAAACCTTACAGCGCTTCCTCCACTGACAAATCCCGGACAAAAAAATGCCCGGCAAGCCGGGCAAATTTTTCATGCGCGTGCTTACAAGTTGTAGCCGCGTTCGTTGTGGAGCGCCAGATCGATGCCGACAGCTTCTTCTTCCTCGGTGATACGCAGACCCATGACGGCGTCCAGGACCTTGAGGATGATGAACGTGACGATCGCGGTGTAGATCACCGTGAAGCCCACACCTTTGCACTGAATCCAGACTTGAGCAGCGATGTCGGTGACGGTGCCGAAACCACCTAGGGAGGGTGCCGCGAACACACCGGTCAGGATTGCGCCGAGGATACCGCCAATACCGTGCACGCCGAAGGCATCCAGGGAGTCGTCATACCCGAGTTTGCGTTTCAGGGTGGTTGCGCAGAAGAAGCACACCACGCCCGCCGCCAGACCGATCACCAAAGCACCCATCGGGCCCACGGTGCCTGCCGCCGGAGTGATTGCAACCAGACCGGCCACCACACCCGAAGCGATACCCAGTGCACTTGGTTTACCGTGGGTGATCCACTCGGCAAACATCCAGCCCAGCGCCGCAGCAGCGGTGGCGATCTGGGTGACCAGCATCGCCATGCCGGCAGTGCCGTTGGCGGCGGCGGCGGAACCGGCGTTGAAGCCGAACCAGCCGATCCACAGCATCGCGGCGCCCATCAGGGTATAGCCGAGGTTATGCGGAGCCATCGGGGTGGTCGGAAAGCCCTTACGCTTGCCCAATACCAGGCAGGCAATCAGACCGGCCACACCGGCGTTGATGTGCACCACGGTGCCGCCGGCGAAGTCGAGCACGCCCCAGTCCCACATCAGGCCGCCGTTGCCGGACCAGACCATGTGCGCAATCGGTGCGTAAACCAGGGTGAACCAGATTCCCATGAAGATCAGCATGGCGGAGAACTTCATCCGCTCGGCGAAGGCACCGACGATCAACGCTGGGGTGATGATGGCGAACGTCATCTGGAAGGTAATGAAGACCGCCTCGGGGAACAGCGCCGCGGGGCCGGTCAGGCTCGAAGGCGTGACACCGGCGAGGAACGCCTTGCCCATGCCGCCGAAGAACGAGTTGAAGTTGACGACGCCCTGCTCCATGCCGGTGGTGTCGAACGCAATGCTGTAGCCATAGATGACCCACAGAATGCTGATCAGACCGGTAATGGCGAAGCACTGCATCATCACGGAAAGAATGTTTTTCGAGCGAACCATGCCGCCGTAGAACAGCGCGAGGCCGGGAATGGTCATGAACAGCACAAGGGCTGTCGAGGTCATCATCCAGGCGGTATCGCCGGAATTGAGGACTGGGGCCGCCACTTCGTCTGCCGCCATGGCCAGGCCGGGCATTACGAGGGACAACAGGGCTCCTAGCCCTGCGATTTTACGCAGAGTCATATTGTTTTCTCCTGGGGCGTTGGGTTTGTGGCGGCTTAGATTGCGTCGGTATCGGTTTCGCCGGTACGGATGCGAATCGCCTGTTCCAGATTGACCACGAAGATCTTGCCGTCACCGATCTTGCCGGTGTTGGCGGCCTTGGTTATCGCCTCGATAACCCGGTCCAGATCCTTGTCGTCAATGGCGACATCGATCTTCACCTTGGGCAGAAAATCGACCACGTACTCCGCGCCGCGATACAGCTCGGTGTGACCCTTCTGCCGACCGAAGCCTTTGACCTCAGTAACGGTAATGCCCTGCACGCCGATTTCGGACAGCGACTCGCGCACGTCGTCCAGTTTGAACGGCTTGATGATGGCAGTGACTAGCTTCATGAAAACTCTCTCCCGAATTGGTGGACTTGCCCCAGGAAAACAAACCCGACTCAAGTCTAAGCGCAGTGCCTGGCTTTGTAACGCATCGTCGGCCTTACCTGCCCGTCCGACGCCAGCTAACCACTCCGCACGAAACTTCCCCCGTTCCGCTTGGCGCACTGCATTCGTCACAGCGACTGCATCAGTGCATGGGTCACCAGCGACTAAGCAGAAAGCTTGCCATCTATCCAAAACCCATTGATTTCAATGCCTTGGCCGTTGCCGCAGAACCTTTCGACCGATTGACGCAACCGTTACGCACAACAACAGTGCGCGGCTGCCCACTCGACTGCGCGAAAAGCGTGCATCGCAGCTGCCGAGATTGACTATAGACACTGCGTGATACACTGCCTGCCATTGTTGACAGGACATTTCCCATGCTCGCGCCCAAAGACTTCCTCGACGCCCTGAGCGGCACCGCCTCCCGCCTCTTCAGCGGCGACACCCCACTGCCGAAAAGCGAAATCGAAAGCCAGTTCAAGGCTTTGTTGCAGAGCGGCTTCAGCAAGCTGGACCTAGTGAGCCGGGAAGAATTCGACAGCCAGATGGTCGTCCTGGCACGGACCCGCGCACGGTTGGAGAGCCTTGAGGCGAAAGTGGCTGAGCTGGAAGCGAAGCTGAATCCACCTGCTGACACCGAGTAAGCTGATCGTTCCCACGCTCTGCGTGGGAATGCCGCCAGAGACGCTCCGCGTTCCGCTTCAGGTGTGACGCAGAGCGTCACGGGATGCATTCCCACGCAGAGCGTGGGAACGATCATTCAATGTGTCCTGTAGGATCTGCCGAAAGCTGCGATCTTTTGATCTTTAAGCCCTCAAAAATCCCGGCAACGTCCTACAAAGTTCTCATCCGCCGTCCGATTGCGCCGCAAAGCTCCGGTTCCTAAGCTCACCCAATGCTGAAAGTTCAGCACTGGGTTTGGCGACCCGGAAGCTTAAGGCGCACGACGACCATCCGATGGCGGGTTTATTTCCGCCATATCGAGTCATGGCGGCTGTGCGTGGGAGATCTTCGGGTCTGCCGGGTTCCTTTTGCTCCGGTTCGCCAACCCGCGTACAGCTGCCACCCAATCGTTTGGCGACGGTTGACGGCAGCCCCTTTAGCAAAAGGAGCTGTATCAATGAATAGCGATGACACTTACCTGACCCCACACACCTTCACCCGCCACAAACTCCACCTCCACGCCCTCCTCCTGGAAAACCAACCTTGGTTCAGCGCCCGCGACCTCGGCCGATTGCTCCGCCTCTTCCTGGACGAACGAGCACTACGCAAACTCGATCCCGACCAACACCAGAATCTGCAGATGCTCATCCACGGCACCGTCGAAAACACCCTGCTGATCAGCGAATCCGGCGTCTATGCGTTACTGATCTACCACTACTGCCCCGAATACCGAGGCCTGCGCGAATGGCTTACCCACGACGTGGTGCCGGCGCTCAGAGATGCCCAACAACCAACTTCAACCGAACGCCCGATTCTGAGCCTGCTGAATTGGCCGGAAATGTCATTGAGTTTGCTGCACTGGAATAACCAACCGTGGATTCGGTTGCAGGATGTTCCGCAACTGCTGCCGAATGAGGAGCGACCGCGAGGTACGGTCAATGCGCCCTGGTGGAAGCGTGCTTCGCGGGTGCTGCAGTCTTTTTAATTACCCGAAGCTCAACCACGTTCGATTTCGGCTCTACGCAGATCGTAGGTCGTTTGCAGGTTTAGCCAGAACTCGGGCGTGGTTTTCAGGTAGAGCGAGAGCTTCTTTGCGAGCTCAGGACTGATACCACTCTCCTGCATCACAAGGGCTCTCACGTCACCCCCGACCTTATTCAACGAACTAGCCAAACCATCCGCTGTAATAATGCCCAGCGGCTCAAGAAACTCCTTTTCCAGGATTTCTCCAGGATGAATCGGCCGCATTCCAGAATTGCTCATTTCCCCTCCTGAGGGATCGATAAGCTGTGATCATAAGCAGCCACCTCGATCCGACAAGTGCGTCCGCGAGTTTTCACCGAAGTCCTTCATTTATCCAAGACCGGTCCTACAAAAAACTTGCTGCCGCGGCTGATTACGCCTAAATACCAGCCGCGGCGTAACCTTTGTAGCAGCTGCCGAAGGCGGCGTTCGGCTGCGCAGCAGCCGTGAAATCAGATCACGCGGTGCACCAGGCAGACCGTATAACGCGAACTTACGACTGCTGCGCAGCCGAACGCCGCCTTCGGTAGCTGCTACAGATCGCGTTACGACTTAACTGACTGGAGCAGCTCGCCACCCCAGCAACATCCTGCGAAGGTTTGGTTACTCCGCCACCACGCTAAATCCTCGGCCCACGACTACCCTTCAAAAACCGCAGGAAGCGGTGCTCTTCTTCAGCTCAAGGAACGACCATGTCCCTCTCCATCGTCCACAGCCGCGCCCAGGTTGGCGTGGAAGCACCCGCCGTTACCGTAGAAGTGCATCTGGCCAACGGCTTGCCCTCTCTGACAATGGTCGGTTTGCCGGAAGCGGCGGTGAAGGAAAGCAAGGATCGAGTGCGCAGCGCGATCATCAATTCAGGGCTGCAATTTCCGGCACGGCGTATCACGTTGAATCTCGCCCCTGCGGATCTGCCAAAGGACGGCGGGCGATTCGATCTGGCAATTGCCTTGGGAATTCTCTCCGCCAGTGTCCAAGTGCCGACATTGACGCTGGATGACGTGGAGTGCCTGGGAGAGTTGGCACTGTCGGGCGCGGTGCGGGCGGTTCGCGGTGTTTTGCCCGCTGCGCTGGCGGCGCGCAAGGCCGGGCGCACGCTGGTGGTGCCGCGAGCGAATGCCGAGGAGGCCTGCCTGGCTTCGGGGTTGAAAGTGATTGCGGTGGATCATTTGCTGGAAGCGGTCGCGCATTTCAATGGCCACACGCCCATCGCACCCTACGCTTCCAATGGCTTGCTCTACGCCAGCAAACCTTATCCAGACTTGAATGAAGTGCAGGGGCAACTCGCGGCCAAGCGCGCGTTGCTGATTGCGGCGGCCGGGGCTCATAACTTGCTGTTCAGCGGACCGCCAGGGACCGGGAAAACCTTGTTGGCGAGTCGTCTGCCGGGGCTGTTACCGCCATTGGCCGAGAGTGAAGCGCTGGAAGTTGCGGCGATTCAATCCGTCGCCAGTTGTGTGCCGTTGAGTCATTGGCCGCAGCGCCCCTTCCGACAGCCACACCACTCCGCTTCAGGCCCGGCACTGGTGGGCGGCGGTTCGAAACCACAACCCGGCGAAATCACCCTCGCCCACCACGGTGTGCTGTTCCTCGATGAACTCCCGGAGTTTGACCGCAAGGTGTTGGAGGTATTGAGAGAGCCACTGGAATCCGGCCACATTGTGATTTCCCGCGCCAAGGACCGCGTACGCTTCCCGGCGCGCTTTCAACTGGTCGCCGCGATGAATCCCTGCCCCTGTGGATATCTTGGCGAGCCGAGCGGCCGTTGTTCCTGCACGCCGGACATGGTTCAGCGCTATCGCAACAAACTGTCGGGGCCGCTGCTGGACCGCATCGATCTGCACCTGACGGTTGCTCGCGAAGCCACGGCGCTGAATCCTGCGTCGAAACCCGGCGACGACACGGCCACCGCCGCCGAGTTGGTCGCTGATGCACGAGAACAGCAACAAAAGCGCCAAGGCTGTGCTAATGCATTCCTCGATTTGCCGGGCCTGCGCAAACACTGCAAGTTATCCACAGTTGACGAAACCTGGCTGGAAACGGCGTGTGAACGGCTGACCTTATCGCTTCGAGCGGCCCATCGACTGCTCAAGGTTGCTCGCACCTTGGCGGACCTTGAGCAAACCGATGAGATCAGACGCGAGCATTTGGCGGAAGCCTTGCAATATAGGCCGACGAGTCTTTAGGTAGTTTTGTAAGCATTTTTTCCGAATAAGTGGCGATCAGTTGCGGTAAGCGTTTTTTTAATGAAACATGCATTTCTAATCGTTTTTCTGCACGAGTAAGCGAATTTATGTCCAGCATCGGCTATGCCTGGCTGTCTAGCGAGTACCGGATAACGCCTGCACAACCGTTTCCCGTCAGCAGCGAGATCGGTACACGCCGTTCAAGTACTCAAGTGCGGGATCTTCGCAAAGAGATCTATCCGGAGGTTTATCGCCCCGAGCCGAATATCAGTGATCACTTGGCCTTTGCTCTGCGCTATGAAGGTGTTCACTTGGAATTTCTCGCACGCCTGTTTGCGCTTGAGACGGTAAAAGAAGCACTTGAAGAATGGATTACTCGAGAACCTATCGGGACATTTGCCCGAAGAGCATGCTTTTTTTATGAATGGTTGATGTCGGATGAACTGAACGTAGTACCCGCCAAAACAGGCAACTATGTCGAAGCATTGAATCCGCAGGACTACTTCGTCGGAACAGCCGTCAATAATCCGCGTTGGCGCGTTCGAGATAACTTGCCGGGCAACAAGGCGTACTGCCCTATCATTCGCCGCAATCAGGAAGTCCAAGCCGCTGAACGCTATGACATTGCCAACAAACTGGAAGAGCTCGAATCTGATTTCGGCATCGATCTGATCATGCGCAGTACCGTTTGGCTTACGGTCAAGGAAAGTCGCGCCAGTTTCCTTATCGAGCATGAGCAGGATCAAGAGGATCGTATACGTCGCTTCGCCAATGTCATGGAAACCGAATGCGGAACGCATGCCGATCCCCTGCTGCCAGACACACTGGAGGCATTGCAGCGTGAAATTCTTGGGAAGACTGCCCTGCGCTACGGCATCCGCCGTTCGCCGGTTTATGTAGGACACACCGCGCGCTATCAGCCCGTGGTCGATTACATCGCACCACATTGGGACCACACACGCTCAATGCTCGCGGGCCTGAGTCAATTCCTGCAAAAAACCCAGGGTCAATCATCGATCCTGCGGGCGGCCGTTGCATCTTTTGGCTTCGTTTATGTCCATCCAATGGCTGATGGCAATGGACGAATTTCTCGCTTCTTGATTAACGATGTATTACGGCGCGATGGAGCCTTACCCCCACCCATCATTCTTCCAGTTTCGGCCACGATTACTCACAGCACTCAAAACAAAGCCACCTATGATCGAGTGCTTGAGAGTTTCTCCCGCCCGCTAATGCAGCATTACGGGGCCGACTACCGATTTGGCGAGACCATTGAAGCAGAGGACGGTGTTCTCTATAACCTCCACTTCGCGGGCTATGACGATGCACTGCCGACTTGGCGCTATCCGGATCTGACGGCTCATGCGGTTTATCTGGCACAGGTCATTGAAGATACATTGACTCAAGAAATGCGGCTGGAAGCGCAGTTTCTTTTGGCGAATGACACTGCGCGTAAAAACATCAAACAGTTCCTCGAGGCACCGGACAATGAATTGGATCAAATCATCAGAGCCGTCCGCCAAAATGGGCACACGCTTTCCAACAAATTACTCAAACGCTATCCACTGCTTGTAGAGAGGCCCGAGTTAGGAGAACGCATCGCACGTGCCGTCGAGGAAGCTTTCAGCGATTTGAAGTAAACGGGCGGGACATCACCCCTTGGTGAGATCAACCAACGGCGTTTGCCGCACCTCAGTCTCCCGCCCGCCCTGAATCTCGCTCACCTGCTTCAACGCCTTATCCACAGCCACCTTATCCGCCAGCAAGCTGTAGCTGATGCGGAACTGCTTGTGTTCCTTGGGCCCAATCGTCGGCACCAGGTTCAATGGCCGCTGATACCGGCGGTTGTAGGAAAAACTCGTCCCCGGCTCCAGCCCCGTGACATAGCCTTGCCCTTGGGTATCGGTGTTTTTCCATAGAGAGAACACGGGCAGTGTTTGAGTGTTGAAGCCGACCGAAACACCCAGACTGCCGGCCTTGTTATGCAGCACGGTCAACGTATCGCCCTTGGCATCGGCATACGGCACCACGTTGTAGACCGTTTCGTCGTAGTCCTTGGTCGGTGCGCGGTAGGTTTGCCAGTCCGGCAGATCGCCCTTGGCCTTGTCGTTGAACGGCGACACCTGTTTCACCGGCGCGGCGAAGCGAGCGCCCTGTTCCAGGAATGGGGTGCTGAAGTTGCTGTGATACAGCGCCTGATATTCCTTCGGATAGTCGCCGTTGTTGGTCAGGGTGTCGTTGAGGGTGAACGCTACGCTGCCGGGTTCGGTAACCAGTTCGGTCGCGACGGAGAAGTCGACTTTCTTGAACGCCTGCTCTTTCAGCTCGCCACGCAGGCTGATGGCGTATGGCGGTTTTTCATCGATGTGCAGGGTGACTTTGTTCGCAGGGATGTTGGCGGCGCGGCCGTGCAAGGTCAGCAGTTCTCCGTTGTCGATGCCGGGGTGACCGACCCATTCGTAGCCGCAGCGGGTAACCAGTTCATTGAAACCTTCCAGCCAGCCCAGGCCACCACGGCCGTTGAGCTCGATGAAGGACGGATTGACCACTTCCTTGACCGGCGAATCCCAGCCCATGCGCACATCGCCTACAGACGCCTGCAGGACGTTCATGCCGCGAGTCGGTACTACCGAAAGTTTCATCGTGCCGTTATCGATGTCGACGATGCTGACGCCCTCTTGCCGACCGCCGTGCAAGGTGCGCAGCGTCACGCTGAAGGGTTTGTCGGTTTTTACCCCGAGTTGCTGGCTGGTGATTTGCCAGTTCTGGGCGGCTTTATCGGTGTCGAGCAGGACATAATCCCAGGCCATGGCTTGGGAGGCAGCGGACAGTGCGCTGAGGGCAACAAAGAGTTTGAGCGGGGTCATGGCAGCAGCCTTTCTTGGAATTGTGCCAATTTTATAGACTTGAAGAAACGTTTCAGCAAGCATAAAAAACGAGACACTGGTGCTAAATGCCAAGGAAGACCACTAAAGAGGAATTGATCTGCAGATTTGGCAAATCGGGAATTGAGTCGATTCCATCGCGAGCAGGCTCGCTCCCATATTGGATCGAAGGTGAACACAGAATTTGTGAACCCCCGAGATCAACTGTGGGAGCCTGCTCGCGATGACGATTTCGGCAGCGACTCAGCGAAACCGGTCAACCTCATGCCGCAAGTCCGCCGCGAGCTTCTCCAGTTCTTTGGCAGTCACAGCCAGGTTCGATACCACTTCGCGCTGTTCACTGTTTGCCAAAGCAATACTTTGCAGATTGCTGCTGAGCAAGGTCGCGGTGCTGCTTTGCTCCTGGGTCGCAGTGGTGATCGCAGCGAATTGCTGACCGGCCGAGCGGCTTTGTTCATCGATCCGCGCCAGCGCCGAAGCGACGTTGGCGTTGCGCGACAGGCCTTCCTGCATCAGCACGTTGCCTTGCTCCATGGTGCTGATGGCGTTGCCGGTTTCCTGCTGGATGCTTTGGATCATCCCGGAAATTTCGTCGGTGGCCTGGCGGGTGCGTGAAGCCAGGTTACGCACCTCATCGGCCACCACCGCAAACCCACGACCCTGCTCACCGGCGCGGGCGGCTTCGATGGCGGCGTTGAGCGCCAGCAGGTTGGTTTGCTCGGCGATCGAGGTAATCACCCCGACAATGCCGCCGATTTCCTGGGAGCGCTGACCCAAGGTATTGATCACTGTCGCGGTGCTGTTCAGCGCACCGGCGATTTGCTCCAGCGACGAGGACGCTTCGTCCATCGACGTACGACCGATCTGGGTTTGCTGTGCGTTTTCCTGCGCCAGACGCTGGGTGTTGCCCATGTTGTCGGCGATGTTCAGCGAGGTGGCGCTGAATTCTTCCACGGCGCCGGCCATGCTGGTGATTTCGCCGGACTGCTGCTCCATCCCTTCATAGGCACCCCCAGACAAACCGGACAATGCCTGGGCACGGCTATTGACCTCTCCCGAGGCTTTGCGGATGTGCTCAACCATGGTCGACAGGGCCTGGCTCATCTGATTGAAGGCACGGGCAAGCTGGCCGATTTCGTCATTGCTCGACACGTTCAGGCGAACACTCAAATCACCGGCACCCAAGGCTTCGGCCTGACGCACCAGATCACCCAGCGGCGCCAGTTTGCTGCGCAGCAACCAGATCGCCGAGCCGACTGCCAGCAACATCGCCAGCAGACTCCCGATGGCCAATTGAATGCCGACGCTCCAGGTCACCGCGCGGATTTCGGTTTTCGGCATGCTCGCCACTACCGACCACGGCCCGCCTTCGAACGGCACGGCAATGCTGTAGAAGTCTTGCGACGTGTCGCTCCAGAAGTCGCCTTTGCCCGGTGTCTTGGCCAGACCGACGATGCTCGGGACCGCCTGATCCAGCGCTTGCACACCGGCAATCGGCACCAGCCATTTACCTTGCTCATCCAGCAACGCCAAGGAGCCGGTCTGGCCGATGCGGAAGCGTTTGAGGTTGGCGAACTGCGTATTCTGAGCATCGGTGTAATCGAATCCTACGTACAGCACGGCAATGATCTTACCGCTGCTGTCCCGTACAGGAGTGTACTGCGACATGTAGAAGCGTTCGAAAAGCAAGGCTCGACCCACATAACTCTGCCCCGCCATCAAACGGGCGTAAGCCGGGTTCGCGTGGTCGAGCAGAGTGCCAATGGCGCGGCTGCCGTCCTGTTTGGTGACGTTCGTACTGACCCGAATGAACTCTTCACCGCTGCGCACGAACACGGTCGCGACGCCTGCAGTCATCTGCTTGAACTCGTCGACTTCGGCGAAGTTGTTGTTCAACACATCACTGCCCAGGTGCAAACCGGGAGTCTGCACACCCGCTACAGTTACCGGCTCATCCGGGTGCACGCTCAAACCGGCGCTGAAGCGCTTCTCGAACAGGCCGGCCAGGCGCTGGGTGCTCTCACGCAAGGTGCCGTGAAAGGTGCTCAACTGATCGGCCAGCAAGCGGGCCTCACTGGCCAGATGTTCTTCGCGGGTGGCGAGGTTGGCGGTGTCCAGCGAGCGCAGGGCGAACACAGTACTGCCGCTGATGACAATCGCCAGTATCACGGCAAGCGCAAGACCCAGCTGTGAGGCAATCCGAGCACGAGGTTGAGACATGACAGCTCCTGACCCAGTGGCCGGATCATTCTGATCCCATCGCACACTCGGCAAAATTTCTGATGGTGGGAAAACATGGCACCTGCACGACGGTGCCATCAGCAGATTTTCGGCGGCAACGCTGAATACTTGAGTAATTAGCGGGGATATGGCTCAAGGCCGCCATTGCGCCGGCTCCATCGATTCAGCCCAGACGTTCGACATCCGGTAATTCCATGGCCCGGACTTCGCCTTGCAGGAAATCGCTGAGGCGGCGCAAACGCTCGCCGCCGGGGCGGGTTTTCGGCCAGACCAGGTAATAATTCTCACCACTGGCGACGGCCGTCGGCCACGGCAAACTCAGACGTCCCTGTGCGACATCTTCCGCCACCATCAGCAAGTCGCCCATGGACACGCCGTAACCTCGGGCAGCGGCGATCATGCCCAGCTCCAGCGTGTCGAACACTTGCCCGCCCTTGAGCGAGACTTGATCAGTCAGGCCCATGCGCTCCAGCCAGTTGCGCCAGTCGCGACGGTCCGGCGTCGGGTGCAGCAGCTCGGTACTGGCCAGGCGCGCAACGTCCCACGGTTGATCCTTCAGAAGATTCGGCGCGCCCACCGGAATCAGTTCTTCGGGGAACAGGAAAGTCGCCTCCCAGTCCGGTGGAAAATGCCCGTTGCTGAGGATGACGGCGCAGTCGAAGGGTTCGTGGTTGAAGTCCACCCTATCGATGTCCATCCAGGCGCTGGTCAATTGCACCTCGTTCCCCGGTCGCAGGTGCCGAAAACGGCTGAGCCGGGCCAACAGCCAGCGCATGGTCAGAGTCGACGGGGCTTTCATGCGCAGGATGTCGTCCTCGGCGCGCAAAGTATTGCAGGCCCGCTCAAGGGCGGTGAAGCCTTCACGAATGCCGGGCAGGATCAGTCGCGCCGATTCGGTCAGTTGCAGGTTGCGCCCGCTGCGATGAAACAGTCGACAGGCGAAATGCTCTTCGAGCGTACGAATGTGCCGACTGACCGCACTTTGGGTGATCGACAGTTCTTCGGCGGCGCGGGTAAACGAGCTATGCCGCGCCGCCGCTTCGAATGCTCGAAGGGCATACAAGGGAGGAAGACGACGGGACATCAGGAAAGCTCCTATAGCGCGATCGCACCAACTTATCAGAAACTCCCCTGCATGAGTTTTAATCATGCCACCCATCCTTTTTATCCCTTTGTGAAAACCCCGCAGAGCGCCGAGAATCGACGCTTCCTGTTCTCTCTGACACTCGAGCGTGATGATCATGCAGCATCCAGCGCGTATTGAACTCTGGGCCATCCTGCGGCTGGCGGGGCCGTTGATTGCCTCGCAGTTGGCGCACATGTTGATGGTCCTCACCGACACCTTGATGATGGCGCGCCTGAGCCCCGAAGCGTTGGCCGGTGGCGGTCTGGGTGCGGCGACGTATTCGTTCGTGTCGATTTTCTGCATCGGCGTGATTGCCGCCGTCGGCACCCTGGTGGCGATCCGTCAGGGCGCGGGCGACATCATTGGCGCCGCGCGGCTGACCCAGGCCGGGTTATGGCTGGCCTGGTTGATGGCGCTGGTGGCGGGGTTGCTGTTGTGGAACCTGAAACCGGTGTTGCTGCTGTTCGGCCAGACCGAAACCAACGTCCAGGCTGCCGGCCAGTTTCTGTTGATTCTGCCGTTCGCCCTGCCCGGCTACCTGAGCTTCATGGCGCTGCGCGGCTTCACCAGCGCCATCGGCCGGGCGACACCGGTGATGGTTATCAGCCTCGCCGGCACCGTGGCCAACTTCCTGCTCAATTATGCGTTGATCACCGGCATGTTCGGCCTACCGAAAATGGGCCTGGTGGGCATCGGTCTGGTCACGGCGATCGTTGCCAACCTCATGGCGCTGGCGCTCGCGTTGCACATACGTCGGCATCCGGCCTACGACGCGTATCCATTGCGCCAGGGTCTGTCGCGGCCCAACCGTCAGTACTTGAAGGAATTGTGGCGCCTGGGCCTGCCGATTGGTGGCACCTATGCGGTGGAAGTGGGCCTGTTTGCCTTCGCTGCGCTGTGCATGGGCACCATGGGCAGTACGCAACTGGCGGCGCACCAGATTGCCCTGCAAATTGTCTCGGTGGCGTTCATGATTCCGGCGGGGCTTTCCTACGCGATCACCATGCGCATCGGCCAGCATTACGGCGCCGGGCAATTGCTCTATGCGCGGCTGGCCGGACGGGTAGGGATCGCCTTCGGGGCGGCGGCAATGCTCGGTTTCGCGATGGTCTTCTGGCTGCTGCCGCATCAGTTGATCGGCTTGTTCCTGGACCACAACGACCCGGCGTTCCGCGAAGTCATCAATCTGGCCGTGAGTCTGTTGGCGGTGGCGGCATGGTTCGAGCTGTTCGACGGCACACAAACCATCGCCATGGGCTGCATCCGCGGGCTCAAGGATGCCAAGACCACGTTCCTGGTGGGTTTGGGTTGCTACTGGCTGATCGGCGCACCGGCCGCCTGGTGGATGGCCTTCCATTTGAACTGGGGGCCAATGGGGGTCTGGTGGGGTCTGGCGCTGGGGCTGGCGTGTGCGGCGGTGAGCCTGACGCTGGCGTTTGAGTGGAAGATGAAGCGGATGATTCGGCGGGAGCCGGCGTCAGCGCAGCGTTTCGAGATCGCCTAGGCCCTGTAGGAGCGAGGCTTGCCCGCGAAGGCGTCATGTCAGTTAACAACAATGTCGACTTACACGACGCCTTCGCGGGCAAGCCTCGCTCCTACAAGTACGTCGTTAAGCCAACACAACCTGTTGGCTGCTACCGAAGGCCAAATACTCAACCAACTCCGCCAACGGCAACGGCTTGCTGATCAGATACCCCTGCACCTGATCGCAACCAAAGCCGCGCAACAAATCCAGCTGCTCCGGTGTTTCCACACCTTCGGCGACCACTTCCAGGTTGAGGTTGTGCGCCAGGTTGATCATCGCGTGGACCAGTTTGCGATTCTCTTCCCGCTCTTCCATGCCGCCGACAAAGCTCTTGTCGACCTTCAACAACGCAATCGGCAGGCTATTGAGATGCACGAACGAAGAGAACCCGGTGCCGAAATCGTCCAGCGAGAAACGCACGCCCAAACGCCCAAGGGCGTCCATGGTCTGCTTGACCAGATCGCTGCGACGCATCACCGCGGTTTCGGTCAGTTCGAATTCCAGCCATTGCGCCTCCACGCCTCGCTCGGCAATCAGCCGGCTCAGGGTCGACAGCAACTGGCTGTCCTGAAACTGCCGGAACGACAGGTTGATCGCCATGTGCAGCGCTGGCAGACCTCGTTCGCGCAACGCTTGCATGTCTCGCAGGGCACGGGAAATCACCCAGTAACCCAGCGGCACAATCAAGCCGCTTTGCTCGGCCAGCGGCACGAATTCGCTGGGGGGCAGCAAGCCGCGTTCGCCATGACGCCAGCGCACCAAGGCTTCGAGGCCAACGATCTGACCGTCCTCAAGGTTCAGCCGTGGTTGGTAATGCAACTCCAGCTCATCGCGGCGCAAGGCCCGGCGCAACTCGCTTTCGAGGTCGGCGATGCTGCGGGCATTGCGATTGATCCGTTCGTTGAAGATATGAAAGGTGCAGCCCTGTGTGCTCTTGGCCTGCTGCATGGCGATGTGCGCGTGCCACATCAACGGGTCGGCACCGGCCTGCGCTCGTGCGTGAGCGATGCCGAGGCTGGAACCGATCAATAGGCTTTCGCCGTCGATCCAATAGGGTTCAGACAGGGCTTCGGTAATGCGTTCGGCCATCCATTCGGCGCGCTGAGGAGCGCGGCGGGTGTCGATCAGCAGGGCGAACTCATCGCTGCCCAGCCGGGCCAATTGATCGCTGGCCTCCAGTTGGCTTTTCAGCCGCGAGACCACTTGCAGAATCAACCGGTCGCCCGCCTGATGGCCGAGGGCGTCGTTGGCGTGTCGAAAGTTGTCGAGGTCGAGATGACCGAGGGCCAGGCCGCGGCCTTCGTTATCGGCCAGACGCGCCGCCAGCAAGGTCTGGAAACCCTGACGGTTGGCGATACCGGTCAACGGGTCCTGTTCGGCCAGGCGCTGCAAGGTGTTTTCCAGCACGCCGCGCTCACGCACATGGCGCAGGCATCGGCGCAACATGCCGGAATCCAGCAGATTGCGCACCAACCAGTCGCTCACACCGTCGGGCGGCGCCAGCGGCTCATGTTCGAGCAGCAACACGGTCGGCAGGTTGCAACGGCCGGGTGCCGGCTGAAGTGCAGGAATTGTCAACAACACCGCGCTGCGGTTGTCATCGAACAAATTGCTGACCGACTCCCAGCTCGGCGCGCTGAGCAGCACAGCCGAACTCCCCATCGGAGCCAGACACTCGCGCAACAACGCTGCCCACGCCGGCTCTTCGGCCAGTAGCAGCAAACGCAAGGGTTCGACAGGCGTAGACAAGCTAGCTCCCTAGACTCTGCAAAGATGTAGGCGGCGGGCATTATGCCGCGCGGATAACCAATGACCAAATGACATCGGTTATCAAACACGGGTTTTGTGTCTTAAATACGAACATTAGACGCAAATTCAATGCGCATCCTGCGTGAAAGTAGCAAAACCGGCAAATAGAGATCGCGTGTTGCGTCACAAGTCGGAGAGAGCAGCACAATTCGCTGAGCCTGTTAAAATGCCGGCCCATTTCGCTAATGACTCCCTGATTCCGTATGTCCCGACTCAATCCCCGGCAGCAAGAAGCCGTGAGCTACGTCGGCGGCCCTCTTTTGGTGCTCGCCGGCGCAGGCTCCGGCAAGACCAGCGTGATCACCCGCAAAATTGCGCACCTGATCCAGAACTGTGGCATCCGCGCCCAGTACATCGTCGCCATGACCTTTACCAACAAGGCCGCGCGCGAGATGAAGGAACGGGTCGGCACGCTGCTCAAGGGTGGCGAAGGCCGCGGCCTGACGGTCTGCACCTTCCACAACCTGGGCTTGAACATCATCCGCAAGGAACATGTGCGGCTGGGCTACAAACCGGGCTTCTCGATCTTCGACGAGACCGACGTCAAAGCCCTGATGACCGACATCATGCAGAAGGAATACTCGGGCGACGACGGCGTCGACGAGATCAAGAACATGATCGGCTCGTGGAAAAACGACCTGATCCTGCCGCCCGAAGCCCTGGAAAACGCCCGCAACCCCAAGGAACAGACCGCCGCCATCGTCTACACCCACTACCAGCGCACGCTCAAGGCGTTCAACGCGGTGGACTTCGACGACCTGATCCTGCTGCCGGTAAAACTGTTCCAGGAACACGCCGACATCCTGGAAAAATGGCAGAACAAGGTCCGCTATCTGTTGGTGGACGAATACCAGGACACCAACGCCAGCCAGTATTTGCTGGTAAAACTGCTGATCGGCAAGCGTAATCAGTTCACCGTGGTGGGCGACGACGATCAGTCGATCTACGCCTGGCGTGGCGCCCGTCCGGAAAACCTGATGCTGCTCAAGGACGATTACCCGTCCCTGAAAGTGGTGATGCTCGAGCAAAATTACCGCTCTACCAGCCGCATTCTCCGTTGCGCGAACGTGCTGATCTCGAACAACCCGCACGAGTTCGAAAAACAGCTGTGGAGTGAGATGGGCCACGGCGACGAAATCCGCGTGATTCGTTGCCGCAACGAAGACGCCGAAGCCGAGCGCGTGGCCGTGGAACTGCTGACCCTGCACCTGCGCACTGATCGGCCCTACAGCGATTTTGCGATTCTGTATCGCGGCAACTACCAGGCCAAGCTGATCGAGCTGAAGCTGCAGCATCACCAGATTCCATATCGCCTGTCCGGCGGCAACAGCTTTTTCGGACGTCAGGAAGTGAAAGACCTGATGGCCTACTTCCGCCTGATCGTGAACCCGGATGACGACAACGCCTTCCTGCGGGTGATCAACGTCCCACGCCGGGAGATCGGTTCGACCACGCTGGAGAAGCTGGGCAACTACGCCACCGAGCGAAAAATCTCGATGTACGCCGCCACCGACGAAATCGGCCTGGGCGAGCATCTGGACACGCGCTTCACCGATCGCCTGTCGCGCTTCAAGCGCTTCATGGACAAGGTCCGCGAGCAGTGCGCCGGCGAAGACCCGATCTCCGCCCTGCGCAGCATGGTCATGGACATCGACTACGAGAACTGGCTGCGCACCAACAGCTCCAGCGACAAGGCCGCCGACTACCGCATGGGTAACGTCTGGTTCCTGATCGAGGCGCTGAAAAACACCCTGGAGAAAGACGAAGAAGGCGAGATGACCGTCGAAGACGCCATCGGCAAACTCGTTCTGCGCGACATGCTGGAGCGTCAGCAGGAAGAGGAAGACGGTGCCGAAGGCGTGCAGATGATGACCTTGCACGCCTCCAAGGGTCTGGAATTCCCCTACGTGTTCATCATGGGCATGGAAGAGGAAATTCTCCCGCACCGCTCCAGCATTGAAGCCGACACCATCGAAGAAGAACGTCGCCTGGCCTACGTCGGGATTACCCGAGCGCGTCAGACGCTGGCGTTCACCTTCGCCGCCAAGCGTAAGCAATACGGCGAGATCATCGACTGCGCGCCTAGCCGTTTCCTCGATGAACTGCCGCCGGACGACCTGGCCTGGGAAGGCACCGACGACACCCCGACCGAAGTCAAAGCGGTTCGCGGTAATACCGCATTGGCGGATATACGCGCGATGTTAAAGCGCTAGAATCGAGCACTTTTATAAGCATTCAGGGGCCACAAGGCGCCAAAAGAGGAAAGCTTCATGGAAGCACTGCACCAGAAAATTCGTGAAGAAGGCATCGTGCTTTCCGACCAGGTTCTGAAAGTCGACGCCTTTCTGAACCACCAGATCGACCCGGCCCTGATGAAGCTGATCGGCGACGAATTCGCCACGCTGTTCAAGGACTCGGGCATCACCAAGATCGTCACCATCGAAGCCTCGGGCATTGCCCCGGCGATCATGACCGGCCTGAACCTTGGCGTGCCGGTGATTTTTGCCCGCAAGCATCAGTCCCTGACCCTGACTGAAAACCTGCTGTCGGCGACCGTTTACTCATTCACCAAGCAGACCGAAAGCACCGTGGCGATCTCCCCACGCCACCTGACCAGCAGCGACCGCGTGCTGATCATCGACGACTTTTTGGCTAACGGTAAGGCGTCGCAAGCGCTGATCTCGATCATCAAACAGGCCGGCGCGACCGTCGCGGGTTTGGGTATCGTGATCGAAAAGTCGTTCCAGGGTGGCCGTGCGGAACTGGATGCTCAGGGTTATCGCGTTGAATCGTTGGCTCGGGTGCAGTCGCTGAAGGATGGCGTCGTGACCTTCATCGAATAAACCAGCTACATCACCGAACCTGTGGGAGCGGGCTTGCCCGCGATGAGGTCATGACATTCAACATTGATGTTGGCTGTTCCACCGCCATCGCGGGCAAGCCCGCTCCCACAGGTTTTTGTGGTGGCCGTTACTGTGCGGTGGCTTTGAGGCCGGTGAGCAGTAACCGTTGAAACAAATCCTCCTTCAGCCCTTCCGGATTGGTCAGCTGCATCCGCTCCAGATGCACCGGAAATTCCGAAGCCGCTGGCGCATCCAGTGCCGCCTTGCCCAATTCCAGAATTTCCGTGAGCTTGAACTTGCTCTTCAACCAGTTCAGCGCCCGCAATAAATCCCGTTCCTCAGCAGTGAAATCACAGCCCAACGGATATTCCGGAAACAGGTTCGAATGCCGCCCCTGAATGGCCTGCAACCGCTGTGGGCTGTTGTCGGCGAAACGCGGATCGAGTCGGAAATGCTTCGGCAATTTGCCAACGCTTTGCGCCTGCTCGATCAGCCCTGGCTGGAAACGTGAGTCGCTGATATTCAGCAACGCCTCGATCACCGCCGCGTCGGTTTTTCCGCGCAAATCGGCGATGCCGTACTCGGTGACGACGATGTCCCGCAGATGCCGTGGGATCGTGCAGTGGCCGTATTGCCAGACGATATTCGAACTGACGTCACCGCCCGACTCGCGCCAACTGCGCAGCAGCAGGATCGAACGCGCGCCTTCCAGCGCATGGCCCTGGACGACGAAGTTGTATTGCCCGCCGACACCGCTCAGCACCCGCCCGTCTTCGAGTTGATCGGCCACGCCGGCACCGAGCAAGGTCATGGTGAAGACGGTGTTGATGAAGCGCGCATCGAGGCGCTGCAAGCGTTTGAGTTCTTCCTGACCGTAGAGCTCGTTGATGTAGCTGATGCGGGTCATGTTGAATTCGAGCCGTTTACCTTGAGGCATCTCCCGCAGGCGTTCATAGAAACTGCGCGGCCCGAGGAAAAACCCGCCATGCACCGAGATGCCGTCAGTCTGCGCGGCCTCGTCCAGCGTTCCGGCATTTGCCTGCTGCTGGGTCGGCACGTCCGGGTAAACTTTGCGCCGCACGATCCCGGCGTCGGCCAACACCAGCAAGCCGTTGACGAACATTTCGCTGCAACCGTAAAGGCCCTTGGCGAACGGTTCGATACCCCCTTCGCGCTCAATCAACTGCGCCCACTGGCTGAGATTCAGATCCGCCAACAACGCCTTGTAACCCTCACTGTCAGCCTGTCGCGCCAGCAACGCTGCCGTCAGGGCATCACCCATGGCGCCGATGCCAATCTGCAGCGTGCCGCCATCGCGCACCAGCGTACTGGCGTGCAGCCCGATGAAGTGATCCTGGAAACCCACCGGCATATTCGGCGTGGAAAACAGCGTGGTGCGGTCCTTCGCGTCGATCAGCAGGTCGAAGGAGTCGATGCCGATTTCCGCATCGCCGGGCATGTACGGCAAATCGTTGTGCACCTGGCCCACCAGAAGGATCGTTTCCCCCGCCGCCCGGCGCTTGGCGATCATTGGAAACAGGTCGAGGGTGATGTCCGGGTTGCAGCTCAGGCTCAGGCGATCGGGATGCTCGCTGTGGCTGGCGACCAGTTGCGCGACCAGGTTCAAGCCGGCGGCATTGATGTCCCGGGCGGCGTGGCTGTAATTGCTGCTGACGTAATCCTGCTGGGCCGGTGCGCTGTCAAGCAGGCTGCCTGGCTGCAGGAAGAATTGAAGGACGTGAATGTTGCTCGGCAGGCTGTCGCGATGCAGGTCGGCGAGGAAATCCAGCTCTGGATAATCGCCGAACACCCTCTCGATGAAGGGTTCGAGGAAGCGCTTTTGCAAACCATCGCCCAATGGCGGGCGGCCGAGACACAGGGCGGTGTAGATCGTCAGCTGCCGCTCTGGCAGCCGCGCGATCCGTTGATATAGCGCGTTGACGAAGTGATTGGGCTTGCCCAGCCCCAGCGGCAAGCCCATGTGAATGTGCGCCGGCAACCGCGCCAGGACATCATCGACCGCCTGCTCGATAGAGCACAACTGCACCATCTGATCCTCCCGCCCGTTCCATGAATTGGGGTTGGGTCTTTGCAGCAAAGAATAGCCTCAGGGGAAAATCGCAGGTACAAAAAAGCCGCTCGTAAGCGGCTTTTCGTTTAAGAGGGGCTTACTTCAGACCGGACATCTTCTGGATGGCGCCCTTGAGATCGGCATCAGAGCAATCGGCGCAGGTGCCTTTGGGTGGCATCGCGTTGACGCCGGAGATCGCTTTCGCCAGCAAGCCGTCAAGGCCGCCTTCTTTCTTGGCGCGCTCGCCCCAGGCTGCGGCATCACCGACTTTCGGCGCGCCCAACAGGCCGGTGCCGTGGCAAGCGTTGCAATGTTTTGCAATCACTGAGTCAGGGGTTTTGGCATCACCACCACCCGCTGAAGCAGCGACTTCCATCCCCTTGCACTCTTTACCCTGAACGCAAACCTTGCCGACTGGCTCAAGGCGTTTAGCAATTTCGTCGTTGGTCGCAGCTTGTGCGCTGACTGCCCAAAGGGCCAATACGGTTGCTGGTACGGCCAGCATTTTCATAATTAGATTCACGCGTTCACCCTCAATGGTGGCTAGTCACGCCCACGGCCACGGTTCGCAGGCGGGCGCAAGTATAGCGGTAAGCCCGTCACACTGAAACAACCCCAAAGTCGAAGGGGTCTTGTCGTGGGATGGGAATACAGCATGGGCGTCTCCACAATCCGGGCAGGACGCCTCTTCTCTTAGAAATTCGCTGGGGTAGCTGCGCTGATTAGTCGCGCCGGGGCATCGAACGGATTACGAAAACGGTGCGGCTTGGTACTTTCAAAGTAGTAGCTGTCGCCGGCTTCGAGCACAAATGTTTCGAGCCCGACCACCAGTTCCAGCCGCCCTTCCAACAGAATCCCGGTTTCCTCGCCCTCATGGGTGAGCATCTCGTCACCGGTGTCGGCGCCTGGCGGGTAGATTTCGTTGAGGAACGCGATAGCCCGGCTTGGGTGAGCCCGACCGACCAGTTTCATGGTCACTGCCCCATCGGAAATATCGATCAGCTCGTGGGCTTTGTAGACGATCTGAGTCGGTTTTTCCTGCAGGATTTCTTCGGAAAAGAACTCGACCATGGACATGGGAATCCCGCCCAGTACCTTCCTCAGCGAACTGATCGAAGGGCTGACGCTGTTCTTCTCGATCATCGAAATGGTGCTGTTGGTAACACCCGCGCGTTTGGCGAGCTCACGCTGGGAAAGACCTTTGAGCTTACGGATCGATTGCAGTCGTTCACCGACGTCCAATGCTGGAGCCTCCAGGGATTCAGGTTGCAGGAATATTGAGCGTTATCATGGCGACAGCGTTCAGTATTTACAACACTTGGGCCTGAATCCTGTTTGGCGAAGCGACTTCCGGTCAGAAACGTTACTCGTCAGGCCCGGAATAGAGCCGTGGCACCCGATGCAGGTTGCAGAAAATCTGATAAGGAATCGTGCCCGCAGCCATCGCGACGTCACTGGCGAGGATATTTTTGCCCCACAACTCGACGGGCGAACCGAGGCCGGCTTGCGGCACGTCGGTCAGGTCGACGCAAAGCATGTCCATCGACACCCGGCCCAGTAACTGACTACGCTGCCCGGCCACCAGCACCGGCGTGCCGCTCGGTGCCTGGCGCGGATAACCGTCGGCATAACCCATCGCCACCACGCCCACACGCATCGGTTTGGAAGTCATGAATTTCGCGCCGTAGCCGATCGGCTCGCCGGCCGGCAATTCACGCACGCTGATCACTTTCGACTCCAGAGTCATCACCGGTTGCAGGCGCGAGGCCACGGCATTGGCTTCTTCGAACGGTGTCGCGCCGTAGAGCATGATGCCCGGGCGCACCCAATCGCTGGGAATCTGCGGCCAACCGAGCACCGCCGGTGAATTGCGCAGACTGATTTCGGCTGATAACCCCTTCCGCGCCGCTTCGAACACTGCGACCTGATCGGCGCAGGTCTGGCAGTGCAGTTCATCGGCGCGGGCGAAGTGACTCATCAGCACGATCTTCGCCACTTTGCCGCTGGCCAGCAGCCGTTGATAGGCCGCCTGGTAATCCGCCGGGTGCAAGCCAACCCGATGCATGCCCGAGTCGAGCTTGAGCCAGACCGTAATCGGTTTGCTCAGCGCGGCTTTTTCGATGGCTTCGAGCTGCCACAGCGAATGCACCACGCACCAGAAGTCATGCTCGATGATCAACGACAGCTCATCGGCTTCGAAAAAACCTTCGAGCAACAACACCGGCGCACGAATCCCGGCGGCACGCAGCTCCAACGCCTCTTCGATGCACGCCACGGCAAACCCGTCCGCCTCGGCTTCCAGTGCCTGGGCGCAACGTACCGCGCCATGACCATAGGCATCGGCCTTGATGACCGCGAGGGCTTTTGCCCCCGTGACTTCACGGGCGATCCGGTAATTGTGGCGCAGGGCTTGAAGGTCGATCAGGGCACGGGCTGGACGCATGGCGGCAGACTTCTAAGTCGGTCATTGGAAAAAAAACCGGCGCTGGCTGACAGCGTGAACCGCCAACAGCACCGGGAGAGGGATCTTTCTGGTTGAGCGTTATGACAGCGCGGCGACAACCGACAGCTCGACCAGGATTTGCGGTTCGCACAGCTTCGATTCAACCGTCGCGCGGGCCGGGGCGACGCCTTTTGGCAGCCACTGGTCCCATACCGAATTCATGCCTTCGAAGTGCGCGTCGATGTCTTTCAGGTAAATCGTCACCGACAGCAGACGGCTCTTGTCGGTCCCGGCCAGATCCAGCAAACGCTCGATGTTGGCGAGGGTTTCACGGGTCTGCTGTTCAATCCCGGCGCTCATGTCGTCACCGACCTGCCCTGCCAGATACACCGTACTGTTGTGGACAACGATCTGGCTCATGCGCTCATTGGTGAGCTGGCGCTGGATTGACATGTTTTGCGGACTCCTGAAGTTTGTTGCCATAACGGGAAATATCAAGGCCTTCGGCACTGATCTGCGGCGTTCGCTTGGCCATCAGGTCCGCCAGCAAACGCCCGGAACCACAGGCCATGGTCCAGCCGAGCGTGCCGTGGCCCGTGTTCAGAAACAGATTCTTGAACGGCGTGGCACCGACAATCGGCGTGCCATCCGGGGTAGTCGGACGCAGGCCTGTCCAGAAACTCGCCTGAGGCAGATCGCCGCCCTGAGGATAAAGGTCGTTGACGATCATCTCCAGAGTTTCGCGTCGACGCGGGTTCAGCGACAAGTCAAAACCGGCGATTTCAGCCATGCCGCCGACGCGGATGCGGTTGTCGAAACGGGTGATCGCGACCTTGTAGGTCTCATCGAGAATGGTCGACGTCGGGGCCATCGCCGGGTTGATGATCGGCACGGTCAGCGAGTAACCCTTCAGCGGATACACCGGAGCCCGGATGCCCAATGGCTTGAGCAATTGCGGCGAATAGCTGCCGAGGGCCAGTACATAGCGGTCGGCGGTTTCCAGCTTGCCGTCGATCCACACGCCGTTGATGCGATCACCGGCGAAATCGAGGCGCTGAATATCCTGGCCGAAACGGAACTCCACACCCAGCTTCGTGGCCATTTCGGCCAGGCGGGTAGTGAAGATCTGGCAGTCGCCGGTTTGATCGTTCGGCAGGCGCAAGGCACCGGCGAGGATGTCGGTGACACTGGCCAGGGCTGGTTCGACCCGGGCAATGCCGGCGCGGTCGAGCAATTCGAAAGGCACGCCGGATTCTTTCAACACGGCGATGTCTTTGGCGGCGCCATCAAGCTGCGCCTGGGTGCGGAACAGCTGGGTAGTCCCCAGGCTGCGGCCTTCGTAGGCGATACCGGTTTCGGCGCGCAATTCGTCGAGGCAGTCGCGGCTGTACTCGGACAGGCGCACCATGCGTTCCTTGTTCACCGCATAACGGCTAGCGGTGCAGTTGCGCAGCATCTGCGCCATCCACAGGTATTGGTCGATGTCGGCGGTGGCCTTGATCGCCAATGGCGCGTGACGCTGCAACAGCCACTTGATGGCTTTGAGCGGCACGCCCGGAGCGGCCCACGGCGAGGCATAACCCGGCGAAACCTGCCCGGCGTTGGCGAAACTGGTTTCCATGGCCGGCGCTGGCTGACGGTCCACGACCGTCACCTCAAAGCCGGCCCGTGCCAGATAATAGGCACTGGCGGTACCGATGACGCCGCTACCCAAGACCAGAACGCGCATTTTCATATCCCTCATCGCGGCTTACCGCTGACGTTTATTGTGCAGACCGAAGATGTGGGCAGTTTAAAAAAGATTAGCCAGTGCTTTTCACTATATAAGTGCCTATATTTGGCGACAATTCTCGGCAAAAACCCTTTTCACGGAGGCGCATCCCCTATGCGGACCAACACCCAGACCAAACGTGAGCTGGACAAGATCGACCGCAACATCCTGCGGATCCTGCAAGCGGACGGGCGTATCTCCTTCACCGAGCTGGGGGAAAAGGTCGGCCTCTCCACCACGCCCTGCACCGAACGGGTCCGGCGACTGGAGCGTGAAGGGATCATCATGGGCTACAACGCCCGCCTGAATCCGCAGCACCTCAAGGGTAGCCTGCTGGTGTTCGTCGAGATCAGCCTCGACTACAAATCCGGCGATACTTTCGAAGAGTTCCGACGCGCGGTGCTGAAACTGCCCCACGTGCTGGAATGCCATTTGGTGTCCGGGGACTTCGATTACCTGGTGAAAGCGCGGATTTCCGAGATGGCCTCGTACCGCAAACTGCTGGGCGATATCCTGCTCAAGCTGCCGCATGTACGCGAATCCAAGAGCTATATCGTGATGGAAGAAGTGAAAGAGAGCTTGAACCTGCCGATTCCGGATTGAAAAGCAAAGATCAAAAGATCGCAGCCTTCGGCAGCTCCTACAGAGGAACGCGTACACCCGTAGGAGCTGCCGCAGGCTGCGATCTTTAGCTGACAACGTCTAAACCAAGACCTGCCGCGTCGAAGCCATGTACTCATGAATCTGCTTCTCGACCCGCGGATGGATCAGCTCTACCGGTCGCCGCCCGTTGGGGCATGGCAACGTCTTGGTGGTACCGAACAGCCGACAGATCAGCGGTCGCTCGTCATACACGGTGCAGCCATTGGGGCCCAGATGGACGCAATTGAGTTCCTCCATCGCCGCATCCTGCTCGGCCCGGGTCTTGCGTGGCAGGCGGGACATTTCTTCGGGCGAGGTGGTCACCGGCCCACAGCAGTCATGGCAGCCGGGCACGCACTCGAAAGAGGGAATCTGCTGGCGCAGCGTGCGAATTTTCTGACTGTTGCAACTCATCGAAGCGGTGACCGAATGCGAAATAGACCGGGATTCTGACGCAAAAGCTCCGATTCAGACAGCAACACCGACCGGTGTTGCCCGTGTCCGAAGCGGCGGCTTATGCTCCGTCAACTTTTTCAAACACACGAACTCAGGATGACGCACATGAACGCCCCCGTTCAGCAACCTGCCCCGAGCCATCAACACGCGGCCTCTTATTACGCCGCCAGCAGCCTGCCGCAACCCGACCTTGCGGTGCTCACCGGTGAGTTGGTGGCGGACGTATGTGTGGTGGGCGGCGGGTTCTCCGGGCTGAACACTGCGCTGGAATTGGCCGAACGTGGCTTCAGCGTGGTGCTGCTGGAAGCGCACAAGATCGGCTGGGGCGCCAGCGGACGCAATGGCGGGCAATTGATTCGCGGCGTCGGACATGGCCTGGATCAGTTCGCCGACGTGATCGGTGCAGACGGTGTGCGTCAGATGAAACTGATGGGGCTGGAAGCAGTGGAAATCGTCCGACAGCGGATCGAGCGTTTTCAGATCCCTTGCGACCTGACCTGGGGGTACTGCGACCTCGCCAACAAGGCCCACGACCTGGAAGGCTTCGCCGAAGACGCCGAGGAACTGCGCAGCCTCGGTTACCGTTACGAAACCCGCCTGCTGCAAGCCCACGAAATGCACAGCGTGGTGGGTTCCGACCGCTATGTCGGCGGTCTGATCGACATGGGCTCCGGGCACCTGCACCCCTTGAACCTGGCACTGGGCGAAGCGGCCGCCGCCCGGCAATTGGGCGCGAAGTTGTTCGAACAATCGGCGGTGACCCGCATCGATTACGGCGCCGAGGTCAAAGTCCACACTGCCCAAGGCTCGGTTCGCGCGAAGACGCTGGTGCTGGGTTGCAACGCCTATCTCAACGATCTCAATCCGCAACTCGGCGGCAAGGTGCTGCCCGCCGGCAGTTACATCATCGCCACCGAACCCTTGAGTGAAGAGCAGGCTCACGCCTTGCTGCCGCAGAACATGGCGGTCTGCGATCAACGGGTGGCGCTGGATTATTACCGACTCTCGGCGGACAGACGCTTGCTGTTCGGTGGTGCATGCCATTATTCAGGGCGCGATCCGAAAGACATCGCCGCGTACATGCGGCCGAAGATGCTGCAGGTGTTCCCGCAATTGGCCGGGGTGAAAATCGACTATCAATGGGGCGGGATGATTGGCATCGGCGCCAATCGCCTGCCACAGATCGGTCGGCTCAACGAGCAGCCGAATGTGTATTACGCCCAGGCTTATTCCGGTCATGGGGTGAATGCCACGCACTTGGCGGGCAGGTTGTTGGCGGAGGCAATCAGTGGTCAGCAGAGTGGAGGGTTCGATCTGTTTGCCAAGGTGCCGCATATCACCTTCCCCGGCGGCAAGCATTTGCGTTCGCCGTTGTTGGCGTTGGGGATGTTGTGGCATCGGATGAAGGAGTTGGTCTGATCGGTTAGCTGCGTTCTTACGGGCCTCATCGCGGGCAAGCCCGCTCCCACAGGGATTGGCGGCGAACACAATTCTTGTGAACACCAGCGACCATTGTGGGAGCGGGCTTGCCCGCGATGAGGCCCGCAAAAGCGCCCTGGAACTCAGATCCGCCAGAACGGTTTAAGCCCCTCCTCCAACGCCTGCTCCCGACTCAGCCCTACATCCCTCAACTGCTCCGGTGTCAACGTCAGCAACGCCTTGCGCGTGTGCAGACGATGCCAGAACAGGCCCCAGCGACCGAGGCCGGACGGTGCGTTGCGCATGACCGCCTCGCGTGCGCCGTTTTTTTGCCCTGCCGCCAGTTCCTGACTGTGTAACGTCAGCCGCACATCGCTCAAGCCGTTCATTTTCATTGCTCCTGTTTACTTGGGTAGCCAGAGCTTTCATGATGCGCGGACGGCAAAAAGCATTACAGATTCAACGAGGATGTATTAAATCCATACAGATTTTCCGTTTCAGCCTCTGAATCACATATTTTCGCCCCATCTGTACTGGTTAACCGAATCACCCATACCGAGACTGCGCCATGACCCTCTACGTCAACCTCGCCGAATTGCTCGGCACGCGTATCGAACAAGGCTTCTATCGCCCCGGCGACCGGTTGCCCTCGGTGCGGGCATTGAGTGTCGAACACGGGGTCAGCTTGAGCACGGTGCAGCAAGCCTATCGAATGCTGGAAGACGTCGGTCTGGCGATGCCCAAACCCAAGTCCGGCTACTTTGTACCGGTGAGTCGCGAGCTGCCAGAGTTGCCAGTGGTTGGCCGGCCGGCCCAACGACCGGTGGATATTTCGCAGTGGGATCAAGTGCTGGAATTGATCCGCGCCGTACCGCGCAAGGACGTCGTGCAACTGGGTCGCGGCATGCCGGACATCACCACGCCGACCATGAAACCGCTGCTGCGTAACCTGGCGCGAATCAGCCGTCGGCAGGACATGCCCGGTCTGTATTACGACAACATCTACGGCACCCTTGAATTGCGCGAACAGATTGCGCGGCTGATGCTCGATTCCGGCTGCCAGTTGAGCGCCAACGATCTGGTGGTGACCACCGGTTGCCACGAAGCGCTGTCCACCAGCATCCGCGCCATCTGCGAGCCAGGAGACATCGTCGCCGTGGATTCGCCGAGCTTTCACGGCGCTATGCAGACGCTCAAAGGCTTGGGCATGAAAGCCCTGGAAATCCCCACCGACCCGCTCACCGGCATCAGCCTCGATGCCTTGGAACTGGCGTTGGAGCAATGGCCGATCAAAGCCATACAGTTGACCCCCAACTGCAACAACCCGCTGGGCTACATCATGCCGGAGTCGCGTAAACGTGCGTTGTTGACGCTCGCACAGCGTTTCGACGTGGCGATTATCGAGGACGATGTGTATGGCGAACTGGCCTACACCTACCCGCGCCCACGCACGATCAAATCCTTCGACGAAGACGGCCGCGTCCTGCTCTGCAGTTCTTTTTCCAAGACCCTGGCACCGGGCCTGCGCATTGGTTGGGTCGCACCGGGCCGTTATCTGGAACGGGTGCTGCACATGAAATACATCAGCACCGGTTCCACCGCGCCGCAACCGCAGATTGCGATTGCCGAGTTTCTCAAGGCCGGGCACTTCGAACCGCACTTGCGGCGGATGCGCACGCAATACCAACGCAATCGCGACGCGATGATTGACTGGGTGAGCCGCTATTTCCCCGCTGGCACTCGGGCGAGCCGTCCGCAAGGCAGCTTCATGCTGTGGGTCGAACTGCCCGAGGGCTTTGACACCCTGAAACTCAATCGGGCGCTGCATGACCAAGGCGTACAGATTGCGGTCGGCAGTATCTTTTCCGCCTCGGGCAAATACCGCAATTGCCTGCGGATGAACTACGCTGCCAAAACAACCCCGCAGATCGAAGAAGCCGTGCGCAAGGTCGGTGCGACAGCGATCAAACTGCTGGCGGAAACCGACTGACCTTTCTTCGGGATGCGGCGTCCATATGCTAACCGCCGCCATCCGGAATACGCTCCGTGAGAATCAGACAGCCCCTGCTTGCTCTTCTGTTACTCGCCTCGCTCCTTAGTGGCTGCACGACACTCAATATCCCTCGCGAACCGAGTCAGGCCCTGCCGGCGGCGAGCTCAGCGTTCGGCCGCTCGATCCAGGCACAAGCTGCCCCCCATCAGGGCCAATCGGGCTTTCGCTTGCTCTCCGATAGCGCAGAAGCCTTCACCGCCCGCGCCGAGTTGATTCGCAACGCCCAAAGCAGCCTTGATTTGCAGTACTACATCGTCCATGACGGCATCAGCACACGAATACTGGTGAGCGAGCTGCTCAATGCCGCCGACCGCGGCGTGCGGGTGCGGATTCTGCTCGACGATACCACCAGCGATGGCCTTGACCGGATCACTGCGACGCTTGCCGCACATCCGCAGATTCAAATTCGCGTGTTCAATCCACTGCACTTGGGCCGCAGCACCGGCGTCACGCGAACCATGGGCCGACTGTTCAACCTGTCGCTGCAACACCGGCGCATGCACAACAAACTGTGGGTGGCGGACAACAGCGCGGCGATTGTTGGCGGGCGCAACCTGGGGGACGAGTATTTCGATGCCGAGCCCAACCTCAATTTCACCGACATTGACATGCTCGGCTTCGGCCCGGTCGCAGAGCAGTTGGGGCACAGCTTCGACCAGTACTGGAACAGCGCCCTGAGCAAGCCGATCGAGCAGTTTCTCTCGAGCAAGCCGACAGCCAGGGACCTGAGAAACACCCGAACCCGACTAGAAGAGTCCCTGGAGGAAACGCGCAAACAGGACCATGCCCTTTATCAGCAGTTGATGGCCTACACCACTAAACCGCGCCTGGATGTCTGGCGTCGGGAACTGATCTGGGCCTGGAACCAGGCGCTGTGGGACGCACCAAGCAAGGTGCTGTCCAAGGGTGAGCCGGAACCGCACTTGCTGCTGACCACCCAGTTGGCGCCTGAACTCGATGGGGTCAGCAAAGAACTGATCATGGTCTCGGCCTACCTCGTACCCGGCCAACCGGGACTGGTGTACCTGACCGGTCGTGCCGATGCCGGCGTATCGATCAGTGTGCTGACCAACTCACTGGAAGCCACCGATGTACCGGCGGCGCACGGTGGTTATGCGCCGTATCGCAAAGCCTTGCTGGCGCATGGCGTGCAATTGTTCGAATTGCGCCGTCAGCCCGGCGACAATGGCGACAACGGAAGCGGACCACGCCTGTTTCACAGCGGGTCCTACCGCAGTTCCGATTCCAGCCTGCACAGCAAGGCGATTGTTTTCGACCGACAGAAAGCCTTCATCGGCTCATTCAATTTCGACCCACGCTCAGTACTGTGGAACACCGAAGTCGGGGTATTGGTGGACAACCCGCAACTCGCCGGCCGGGTGCGCGAACTGGCACTGGAGGGCATGGCGCCTGCCCTCAGCTACCATGCCCGACTGGAAAAGGGTCAGATCGTCTGGGTCACCGAAGATGACGGCAAGCAGCACACATTGACCGAAGAACCGGGAGGTTGGTGGCGACACTTCAATTCATGGCTCAGCAGCATGGTTGGCCTGGAGAAAATGTTGTAGCTCAGGCGCGTAGGAGCTGCCGCAGGCTGCGATCTTTTGATCTATTTATGCCGGCTGCACCGCCCCAAACGCCCCTTGCCTCGACACCAGAATCACCAGCCCCAACGCGCCCGCCGCCATTAGCAACGGCAAGGCATGTCCGCTGATCCACTGGCTGCCGGCACCGGCTGCCAATGGCCCGATCAGGCAACCAATGCCCCACAACTGCGCAATATGGGCATTGGCGCGCACCAAGGCATCGTCGCGATAACGCTCGCCAATGAGGATCAGCGACAAGGTGAACAAACCGCCGGCACTGGCACCAAACAATACCCACAGCGGCCAGATCAGCAATGTATCGATCAGCAACGGAATCGCCAGGCTCGACAGCAACAAAAGCACCGCGCAGCTAGTGAATAACGTACGCCGCGACACACGATCGGCCAGCGCGCCTATCGGCAATTGCAGCAAGGCATCACCCACCACCACCGTGCTGACCATCGCCAACGCGATTTCCGTCGTGAAGCCCTGACGCAGACAATAGATCGGCAATAAGGTCAGGATCATCGCTTCGAACGCGGCGAACAGCGACACCGCCCAGGCAATTGCCGGCAGGCCGCGGCAAAAGGTCAGCAAGTCGCTGAGGGTCACGCTGCAAGCTTCGCTGGTAGGTGCGCCGCTGCGACCCAACAGCAGGAACGGTGAAATCAGCAGCAAACCGACGCCGACCCAGAAGCCATAATCGTGCTCGGTGCCCAGGAACCCAAGCAACAATGGCCCGGCCAGCTGACTCAACGCGTAACTGCTGCCATACAGCGCCACCAATCGGCCGCGCCATTGCTCGACCACCAATTGGTTGATCCAGCTTTCGCCGAGGATGAAGACGAGGGTCAGGATCACCCCGATCATCAACCGCAGCAGCAGCCAGACCGGGTAGCTTGGCCACACGGCAAGCAAACCGATGGATATCGCACCCGCCCACAAACACAGGCGCATCAGATTGGCCGTGCCAAGACGAGCCGCGAGATGGCTGGAAATCTTCGCCCCCAGCAGTACGCCAATGGCCGGCATCGCCGCCATCACGCCGATCGCAAACGAGCCGTAACCCCAGCCTTCAAGACGCAGCGATACCAGCGGCATGCTGACACCCAGGGCCAGGCCGACACTCAAGACAGATGCCAAAACGGCGAAATACGTCGCCCAACGCATGTTCCACGCTCCTGTGGATTGTTATTTTTTCGGATCACACAAAACAATGTGGGAGCGAGCTTGCTCGCGATAGCGGCGCAACATTCAACATTGATGTCGACTGTTACACCGTTATCGCGAGCAAGCTCGCTCCCACAGGGATCTGCGTCGTTCGGGAGGTCTGTTACTGCAACAGACCTCTCTTTAACAACTTACAACTTGATCCAGGTCGCCTTCAGCTCGGTGTACTTGTCGAACGCATGCAGCGACTTGTCGCGACCGTTGCCGGACTGTTTGAAGCCGCCGAACGGCGCGGTCATGTCGCCGCCGTCGTACTGATTGACCCACACGCTACCGGCGCGCAAAGCCTTGGCGGTCAGGTGAGCCTTCGAGATATCGGCAGTCCAGACTGCAGCGGCCAAACCGTAAGGCGTGTCGTTGGCGATCTGGATGGCTTCTTCAGCGCTGTCGAACGTGATGACCGACAACACCGGACCGAAAATTTCTTCCTGAGCAATTTTCATCGCGTTGCTCACGCCATCGAAAATCGTCGGCTCGACGTAAGTGCCACCGGTTTCCTGAAGAATGCGCTTGCCGCCAGCCACCAGTTTGGCGCCATCGGTGTGACCGGATTCGATGTAAGACAGCACAGTGTTCATCTGCTGGGTATCCACCAGTGCGCCGACATTGGTCGCCGGGTCCAGCGGGTTGCCCGGCTTCCAGGTTTTCAGGGCTTCGATCACCAGCGGCAGGAATTTGTCCTTGATCGAACGTTCCACCAGCAGGCGCGAACCGGCGGTGCAGACTTCGCCCTGGTTGAAGGCGATGGCACCGGCAGCGGCTTCGGCGGCGGCTTGCAGGTCCGGCGCATCGGCGAACACGATGTTCGGGCTCTTGCCGCCGGCTTCGAGCCAGACGCGTTTCATGTTCGATTCGCCGGAGTAGATCAGCAGTTGCTTGGCGATCTTGGTTGAACCGGTGAACACCAGGGTGTCGACGTCGTTGTGCAGGGCCAAGGCCTTGCCGACGGTGTGACCGTAACCCGGCAGCACATTCAGCACACCTTTCGGGATGCCGGCTTCAACCGCCAGCGCCGCAATACGAATGGCAGTCAGCGGCGATTTTTCGGAAGGCTTGAGGATCACCGAGTTACCCGTGGATAGCGCCGGGCCGAGTTTCCAGCAGGCCATCATCAACGGGAAGTTCCACGGCACGATCGCACCGACCACGCCGACCGGCTCGCGAGTCACCAAACCCAGTTGATCGTGCGGGGTAGCAGCGACTTCGTCGTAGATCTTGTCGATGGCTTCACCGCTCCAGCTCAGGGCTTGCGCCGCGCCGGGAACGTCGATGTACAGGGAATCGCTGATCGGCTTGCCCATGTCCAGGGTTTCGAGCAGGGCCAGCTCTTCAGCGTGCTGTTTCAGCAGGCCGGCAAAACGAATCATGGTGGCTTTGCGTTTGGCCGGCGCCAGGCGCGACCAGGCGCCGGAATTGAAAGTGGCGCGGGCGTTGTCCACCGCGCGCTGGGCGTCGGCGGTGTCACAGCTGGCAATCTTGCCCAGCAGACGACCATCGACCGGGCTGATGCACTCGAAGGTCTCGCCAGAGACAGCATCGGTGTATTCACCATTGATGTAGGCGCGGCCTTCGATCTTCAGATCGCGAGCCCGTTGTTCCCAGTCGGCACGAGTCAGGGTGGTCATTCGAGTGTCCTCCTCTTATTGAATACGAGTGCCCCGCGTTCTATGCGGGTGCTGTCAGGAATCCTGCCCGGCCAGCCTGCTTTTCGGCTCAAGGCAACCGTTACCCTAAACCAGCGGCCGGGGTTGTATCAATATATTTGACACAAGGTCAGTAAACGGCCTTGCAGTGTTCATTTTAATAAACATAGACTTTCAACTTTCCAGCGCAATCACGGGGAATAGCAGCATGAGCATTCAGGATATCGTCGATTTCAGCCAGGCCAACACCCAGCCCGACCGTTATCGGCCCGACCCGACAAAAGTCCTCAAGGGTGACCCCGAGCAAGCGGTGTACAACCACTACAATAGCCCGTGCGGCCAGATGAGTGCAGGGGTCTGGGAAGGCGAGGTCGGCCAGTGGCTAGTGAACTACACCGAGCACGAATACTGCGAAATCGTTCAGGGGGTTTCAGTGCTGCGCGATGGTGATGGCAATGCCAAGACACTGCGCGTGGGCGATCGCTTCGTGATTCCGGCGGGCTTCAAAGGCACCTGGGAAGTGCTGGAGCCGTGCCGCAAGATCTATGTGGTGTTTGAACAGAAGGTTTGAGGATTTGTGTTGTCTGGCTGGGCCTCATCGCGGGCAAGCCCGCTCCCACAAGGATCTGTGTCAATCACAAAACCTGTGGGAGCGTGGCTTGCCCGCGATGAGGCCCAGCCAGACAACACAAAATCCACAGGCAACAAAAAAGGCCCGTATCTCGCGATACGGGCCTTTTTCGTAAGAGGGAAAAATCAATTACTTGATTTTGCCTTCTTTGTAGATCACGTGCTTGCGAACAACCGGATCAAATTTCTTGATCTCGATTTTGTCCGGCGTAGTGCGCTTGTTCTTGTCGGTAGTGTAGAAGTGACCAGTACCGGCGCTCGAAATCAAACGAATCAATTCACGCATGATTAGCTCCCTTAGATCTTGCCAGCTTTGCGGATTTCGGCCAGCACGACAGTAATGCCACGCTTGTCGATGATACGCATGCCTTTGGCAGATACGCGCAGACGCACGAAACGTTTCTCTTCTTCAACCCAGAAGCGGTGATGCTGCAGGTTCGGCAGGAAACGACGACGGGTTTTGTTGTTTGCGTGGGAAATGTTATTCCCAGTCACCGGACCCTTACCGGTAACTTGACATACTCTCGACATGCCTCAGCCCTCTAAAACCACATGCCCAACCCGGCATGGGTTGGCCGCTTAATCTCTCAGTCATTTGGCGCCAGGCGCCGCGTTTCTTTAGAGGTCTTACCGGCTACACCTACAGTGAAGGAACCGGGCCCCTAGAAAAGAGCGCTGCTTTATACCAGAAAGACCAGAGAGCAACAACAATCGGTGTGCATTGAATCAACAAAAACCCCACTTTTCGGGCTCAGAGCGCCTTGGACAAAGGCTGTCGTCGATGGCGACCGCTCGTCGCAGAAAATCAGCCAGAAGGCCAATCAGGGTTTTCCTCGGTCAGCACTCACCGAAAACAACGCACATAGTCCCCTTAAAATGAAAAAGGGGATAGTCATTTGCAAAAGAGCCCACTAGGGTAAGCCTTTTCCAGACTGCACTTGCAGATGGGCCTTCGATCTGTAAAGGAATCCGACCATGCGCCTCGCTGCCCTACCGCTGCTGCTCGCCCCGCTTCTACTGAGCCCTTTGGCCCATGCCGCCGCCCTGAGCGTCTGCACCGAAGCCAGCCCGGAAGGGTTCGATGTGGTGCAATACAACTCGCTGACCACCACCAACGCCTCGGCCGACGTGCTGATGAATAGTCTGGTGGACTTCGACACGGCCAGCGGCAAAGTGATTCCCAGCCTGGCGGACAGCTGGGAAGTCACGCCCGACGGCCTGACCTACGTCTTCAAGTTGCACCCGCAGGTGAAATTTCACCGTACCGAATACTTCAGCCCGACGCGTGACCTGACCGCCGAAGATGTGAAGTTCAGCTTCGACCGCATGCTCGACCCGGCGAACCCATGGCATAAAATTGCCCAGAGCGGCTTCCCGCATGCCCAGTCGATGCAGTTACCCGCGCTGATCAAGAAGATCGACGCATTGGACCCGCTTACCATCCGCTTCACCCTCGATCATCCGGACTCGACTTTCCTGCCCACCCTGAGCATGGGTTTCGCCTCGATCTATTCAGCCGAGTACGCGGACAAACTGCTGAAGGCCGGCACCCCGGAGAAACTCAACAGCCAGCCGATCGGCAGCGGCCCGTTCATCTTCACGCGCTTCCAGAAAGACGCCTCGATTCGCTACAAGGCCAACCCGGATTATTTCCGTGGCAAGCCGTCGGTAGACCCGCTGATCTTCGCCATCACGCCGGACGCCAACGTGCGCTTGCAGAAATTGCGCCGCAACGAGTGCCAGATCGCCCTGTCGCCCAAACCGCTGGACGTACAGGCCGCGAAGCAGGAGCCGACTTTGAAGGTGGAAAAAACTGACGCCTTCATGACCGCATTCGTTGGCATCAACAGCCAGCATCCGCCGCTGGACAAACCCGAAGTACGTCAGGCGATCAACCTCGCCTTCGACAAGGCCAACTACATCAAGGCCGTGTTCGAAGACACCGCTGAACCTGCCAATGGCCCGTATCCGCCTAACACCTGGAGCTACGCCAAAGGCTTGCCGGGTTACCCGCATGACATCGAAAAGGCCAAGGTACTCATGGCCAAGGCCGGGCTCAAGAATGGTTTCCAGACCACCATCTGGACCCGCCCTTCCGGCAGTCTGCTAAACCCAAACCCAAGCCTCGGCGCGCAATTGCTGCAGTCCGACCTGGCGGAAATCGGCATTCAGGCCGAGATTCGCGTGATCGAATGGGGCGAACTGATTCGCCGCGCCAAGGCCGGCGAGCACGATCTGCTGTTCATGGGCTGGGCCGGTGACAACGGCGATCCGGACAACTTCCTCACGCCGCAGTTTTCCTGCGCGGGAGTCAAATCCGGCACCAACTTCGCCCGCTACTGCAACCCGGACCTGGACAAACTGATCAGCGCCGGCAAGACCACCGGCGAGCAAGGCGTGCGCACCAAGCTCTACGAGCAGGCTCAGGCGCAGATTCAACAACAGGCGTTGTGGCTGCCACTGGCTCACCCGACGGCGTTTGCGCTGACACGTAAGGATGTGCAGGGCTATCAGGTCAGCCCGTTCGGTCGTCAGGATTACTCCAAGGTAGTCCTCAAACCATAAGCACCAATACAAAACCTGTGGGAGCGGGCTTGCCCGCGATAGCTGACTTTCAGGCGACAACTATGTTGAATTTGCCGACGTCATCGCGAGCAAGCCCGCTCCCACATGGACTCACTTAGCTCCGTATCCCTCGCTCACATCCACCCATACTCCGCCATGGACAGTGGATCGCCGTCCCCAACGATGAAATGGTCGAGCACCCGCACATCGATCAGGTCCAGGGCCTCTTGCAGGCGCTTGGTCAGCATTCGGTCGGCCTGACTGGGGTCGGGATTGCCCGACGGGTGGTTGTGGCAGAGGATCAGCGCTGCGGCGTTGTGAGCCAGGGCACGCTTGACCACCTGCCGAGGATAGACGCTGGTGGTGTCGATGGAGCCGCGAAACAGCGCCTCAAAGGCCAGCACCCGGTGTTTGGAATCGAGAAACAGGCAACCAAACACCTCGTGGGGCTCATGGCGCAGCATCGACTTGAGGTAGTCACGCACCGCCAATGGATTTTCCAGCACCGACTTGTGACGCAAACGCTCAGCCAAATGCCGCCGCGCCATTTCCAGCACTGCCTGCAACTGGGCGAACTTTGCCGGCCCCAGCCCAAGCTGACCGCTGAAGGTCGGCTGATCGGCCTCCAGCAAGGTGCGCAGACTGCCAAATTGATGCAGCAGGTGTCGCGCCAGATCGACCGCGCTTTTGCCGGATACGCCGGTCCGTAGAAAGATTGCCAGCAGCTCGGCGTCGGAAAGACTCGCCGAACCCTGCTCAAGTAACTTCTCCCGCGGCCGCTCCGCCGCCGGCCAATCGCGAATGCTCATAACACCTCCATGTCTGTGGGCGCCGCTGTTCCATAGCGGACGCTGTGATATCGTAGCCCATCTTTTTTGCTGGCGAATTCATCCCTGGGGAGGGGGTATCGCCAAGCAGTCATCAACGAAATGAAAGGCAGACCTATGCAGCGGCTGTATCGGAAACGCATCGTTCTGGGCGTCGGCGGCGGCATTGCTGCCTACAAGAGCGCCGAGCTGGTTCGCCGTCTGATCGACCAGGGCGCCGAAGTGCGCGTGGTCATGACCCGTGGCGGCAGCGAATTCATTACCCCGTTGACCATGCAGGCGTTGTCCGGGCATCCGGTCCATCTCGATTTGCTGGACCCGGCGGCCGAGGCCGCGATGGGCCACATCGAACTGGCCAAGTGGGCCGACCTGGTGCTGATCGCTCCCGCTACCGCGGACCTGATCGCCCGTCTGGCCCAAGGCATTGCCGACGACCTGCTGACCACGCTGGTGCTGGCCACCGACGCCGTAGTCGCGGTTGCCCCGGCGATGAACCAGGCCATGTGGCGCGACCCGGCGACCCAGGCCAATTTGCAAACCCTCGAAAGCCGCAACCTCAAAGTCTTCGGCCCAGCCTCCGGCAGCCAGGCCTGCGGCGACGTCGGCATGGGCCGCATGCTCGAAGCCAACGACCTCGCGCAGTGCGCGGCAGACTGCTTCCAGCGCCAGGCGCTGACCGGCAAACACGTGCTGATCACCGCCGGCCCGACCCAGGAAAACATCGACCCGGTGCGCTACATCACCAACCACAGCTCCGGGAAAATGGGCTTTGCCCTGGCCGAAGCCGCGGTAGAAGCCGGCGCCCGCGTGACCCTGATCACAGGCCCCGTGCACCTGCCGACCCCGGATCGCGTCACGCGCATCGATGTGGTCAGTGCCCGCGACATGCTCGCCGCCTGCGAAGCGGCGATCCCTTGCGACCTGTTCATCGCCTCTGCTGCGGTCGCGGACTACCGTCCGGAAGTCGTCGCCCCACAGAAACTCAAGAAAGATCCTACGAACGGCGACGGCTTGTTGCTACAGATGGTGCGTAACCCAGACATCCTGGCAACCATCGCCACCCGTCCCGATCGCCCGTTCAGTGTCGGCTTCGCCGCCGAAACCGAACACCTCCTCGATTACGCTGCCCGCAAGTTGAAGGACAAGAACCTCGATCTGATCGTCGCCAACGACGTCGCGAACCCGAGCATTGGCTTCAACAGCGAAGAAAACGCCTGCAGCGTGATCGACCGTGAGCTGCACGCCACACTTTTCGCCCAGACCAGCAAGAGCAAAATCGCTCGCCAGCTGATCACTTTTATCGCCGAACGTCTGAACCAGGTTTAATTTACATGCACGCTTTGCAAGCCAAGATCCTCGACCCACGCATCGGTACCGAATTCCCGTTGCCCCAGTACGCCACGCCTGGCTCCGCCGGCCTCGACCTGCGCGCCATGCTGGAAAAAGACACCGTCATCAAGCCGGGCGAAACTCTGCTGATTCCGACCGGTTTGTCTGTCTACATTGGCGATCCAGGTTTGGCCGCGCTGATTCTGCCGCGCTCAGGCCTGGGCCATAAGCACGGCATCGTGCTGGGCAATCTGGTCGGTTTGATCGACTCCGATTACCAAGGCCCGCTGATGGTGTCGTGCTGGAACCGTGGCCAGACCGATTTCAACATGGTGGTAGGCGAGCGCCTGGCCCAACTGGTGTTGGTACCGGTGGTTCAAGCGCATTTTGAGATGGTCGAAGAGTTCGTCGAAACCCAGCGTGGTACCGGCGGTTTCGGACATTCCGGCACCAAATGACCCGGTAGAAACGCTAAACCCCTGTAGGAGCTGCCGCAGGCTGCGATCTTTTGACTTTAAAGATCAAGATCAAAAGATCGCAGCCTTCGGCAGCGCCTACAGAGGGCAAGGGTTGCTCTCCACAAATTCAAATTGTCATCTGCAAGATTTAGCCCCGAAAATCAAGGCATTGGCTGGTCATTACCTCGCAAACGCAGGTGGCATGGCCTTTACACACCACGAACTCTCGGTGGAAAACGCCGTCATACCCTTCAGTCCGAGCCAGCCGACGAGTTCTTCGCCGGCAGGTCCAGCCACTTTCGAGATGGAGCATTCCTACAGATGAGCACCCCAGCCCAAGTCGCACCCAAGTTCCCCGACAGCATCTTCCGCGCCTACGATATTCGCGGCACCGTCCCGGAATTCTTGAACGCTGAAACCGCTTATTGGCTTGGTCGCGCCATCGGCTCCCAGAGCCTGGCCCAGAACGAACCCAATGTGTCCGTCGGCCGCGACGGTCGCCTGTCCGGCCCGGAACTGGTGGAACAACTGATCCAGGGCCTGGCCGACAGCGGCTGCCACGTCAGCGACGTCGGCCTGGTGCCAACCCCTGCGCTGTACTACGCCGCCAACGTACTGGCCGGCAAATCCGGGGTCATGCTCACCGGCAGCCACAACCCGTCGAATTACAACGGCTTCAAGATCGTCATTGCTGGCGACACGCTGGCCAACGAACAGATCCAGGCCCTGCACGAACGCCTCAAGACCAACAACCTGAGCAGCGGCAAGGGCAGCATCACCAAGGTCGAGATCCTCGACCGCTACAACACCGAAATCGTCCAGGACATTAAACTCGCACGCCGCCTGAAAGTGGTGGTCGATTGCGGTAACGGCGCGGCCGGCGTGATCGCCCCGCAGCTGATCGAAGCCCTGAACTGCGAAGTCATCCCGCTGTTCTGCGAAGTCGATGGCAATTTCCCGAACCACCATCCGGACCCGGGCAAGCCTGAAAACCTCGTGGACCTGATCGCCAAGGTCAAGGAAACCAACGCCGACCTGGGCCTGGCTTTCGACGGCGACGGCGACCGTGTAGGCGTCGTTACCAATACCGGCAGCATCGTCTACCCGGACCGCCTGCTGATGCTGTTCGCCCGCGACGTCGTGGCACGCAATCCGGATGCGGAGATCATCTTCGACGTCAAATGCACCCGCCGCCTGACACCATTGATCAAGGAATACGGCGGTCGCCCGCTAATGTGGAAGACTGGTCACTCGTTGATCAAAAAGAAAATGAAACAAACCGGCGCCCTATTGGCCGGTGAAATGAGCGGGCATATTTTCTTCAAGGAACGCTGGTTCGGTTTCGACGATGGTATTTACAGCGCCGCGCGGCTGCTGGAGATCCTCAGCAAGGAAAAATCCACCGCGGAAGAGCTGTTCGCGACCTTCCCGAACGATATTTCTACGCCAGAGATCAATATCCATGTGACCGAAGAGAGCAAATTCAGCATCATTGATGCATTGCACGATGCGCAATGGGGTGAAGGCGCCGACCTGACCACCATTGACGGCGTGCGAGTCGACTATGCCAAAGGCTGGGGCCTGGTTCGCGCCTCCAACACCACACCGGTGCTGGTGCTGCGCTTCGAGGCCGATGACGAGGCTGAATTGCAGCGCATCAAGGATGTGTTCCACGTCCAGCTGAAACGCGTTGCACCTGATCTCCAACTACCGTTTTGATTCACCCGGAGCCCTGAATGACCCTCGAACGCGAAGCCGCCGCCAACACCGCCAAGGTCCTGTCCGAAGCGCTGCCTTACATTCGCCGCTATGTCGGCAAGACGCTGGTGATCAAATACGGCGGCAACGCGATGGAAAGCGAGGAGCTGAAAACCGGCTTCGCCCGCGATATCGTGCTGATGAAAGCCGTCGGCATCAACCCGGTGGTGGTTCACGGTGGCGGCCCGCAAATCGGCGACCTGCTCAAGCGCCTGTCGATCGAGAGCCACTTCATCGATGGCATGCGCGTGACTGACGCGCAGACCATGGACGTGGTGGAAATGGTCCTCGGCGGCCAGGTCAACAAGGACATCGTCAACCTGATCAACCGTCATGGCGGCAGCGCCATCGGCCTGACCGGTAAAGATGCTGAACTGATTCGCGCGAAAAAGCTCACTGTTACCCGTCAGACGCCGGAAATGACCCAGCCGGAAATCATTGATATTGGCCAAGTGGGCGAAGTGGTCGGCATCAACACCGACCTGCTGAACCTGCTGGTCAAAGGCGATTTCATTCCGGTGATCGCGCCAATCGGCGTCGGCGCCAACGGCGAGTCGTACAACATCAATGCCGATCTGGTGGCCGGCAAAGTAGCCGAGGCACTGAAAGCCGAGAAGCTGATGCTGCTGACCAACATTGCCGGCCTGATGGACAAGTCGGGAACGGTTCTGACCGGCCTGACGACTCAACAGGTCGACGACCTGATCGCCGACGGCACTATCTACGGCGGCATGCTGCCGAAGATTCGTTGCGCGCTGGAAGCGGTACAAGGCGGTGTGGGCAGCTCATTGATCATCGATGGTCGGGTGCCGAACGCGATTCTGCTGGAAATCTTCACCGATACCGGTGTGGGCACCTTGATCAGCAATCGCAAGCGCCACTGATTCAAACCTTAAAAAATCGCAGCCTTCGACAGCGCCTACGACAGCGGATTTTCGGATGTACGAAAACCCTGTAGGAACCGACGAAGTCTGCGATCTTTTTTATGCGCGCAGGAAACGCCTGACCTGATTGGGCGAAACGTCCGACATCGCGAAGGAAGCAATCTGCATAGGATCTTCCCTGTCTTCACAGGAGATTTACCATGCAAAAAGATTACGCTCCCTATGGCAGCGATGTTTCCCCTGGCACCTATGCCTGCGTCGATTGCGGTCACGAATACTCGAATCAAGCCAAGACCTCGATGCCACCGTGCCCGCAAATCCGGAAAACCCCCCATACCCGTCATGCCTGGAAAATTCTGACCGGTCAGGGCGATGCCGCTATTGATCCGTACCCGGAGAAAGCCAATAAACCCGTCGGGATCAAAAAGGCCACATTCGGTAGCACCAGCAAAGAATAATCCTGGAGGACTGAGCCATGCAGATCTTCGTTCATGATCGACGCCCCAGGACGCTTGGTTTGAATGCCGTTCAGTGACATCGTCGCGGTCAGCGGTTCGCTGCTGACACTGACCACTTTCATGTTCAAGATGGATGAAAAACAGTCAGGCCCGCAAGCGAGAAAACGCAGCCGAGGAAAGGTATTTGATGCTTAACTCGGGTGCGCCCTGCCCCTGACAAGCGCCTTCATGGCACTTGTTACGTCAACCTACCGGCCGCCGTTAGCATCATTCGTGGCAGCAGGTGGACCTTTAATACTTCGACGTGGATCGCTCCCTTTACGTGAGGTCGTCTAGGTGATGTTGGTATTTGCGCTGATCAATAGATGGCTCGCTGTGCGGCTCATCGACAAATGGCGGAAGCTGGGTTAGCAGTACGCGCGTTTTCACATTTCAGTATTTACTCGATTTCAACAGTCGTTGAAATTATCGTATTGGGTGAAAATTCTCGACAATTTTCACCCAAATGGCTATTTTCAGCATTCGTTGAAAAGGGTCAAATCAATGAAAGAGCTCGAAATACATTCAAGAGAAGCGCTGCACAACCTCCTGAGCAAGGTACCGATCCTCGAGATTAAAAGCCTGAAATCTGCCCCGCTTTCAAAAGCCTGGACTCCCGACTTCATTGTCGAGATAAACACATCAGGGAAATCGCACTCTCTGGCCTGCGAGGTGAAAGCAAGTGGCCAGCCCAGATTCATAAACGCAGCCATACTTCAGCTTCGCGACTATGTGAACGAGCGAGGCATAGGTGTTACACCTATCGTGATCGCACCTTATCTTTCGCCCGTTGCCAGACAAGCGTGTCGGGAAAAAGGTGTCGGATATCTGGATCTGGAGGGTAATTCCTGGGTTTCGTTCGATGGTGTATTCATTGACCATCAAGTGACTGACAAGCCGCCCTCGGAGAACAGGGAACTGAAGTCTCTCTTCAAACCAAAGTCAGCTCAAATCATTCGTATGATGCTTCGGGAACCGGACCGTGCCTGGCGGGTGATGGAACTCTCCAAAGCTGCCGGAGCGAGTCTGGGTCAAGTCAGTAATGTCCGCACAGCGTTGCTGAATCGAGAATGGGCACGAGCAACAAGTGAGGGCGTATGTCTATCCGACCCTCAATCCCTTTTGGATGCATGGGTCGAAACGTATGAGCTTCCATCAGGGGACCGTAAAAAGTTCTATACCCCCCTACACGGCAGCGCATTGGAAAATGCGGCACGGAACGCTATCGGCGAAAGGAGCAACGGACACGCGCTTTTTTCCTCATTTTCTGCCGCCCAATGGCTCGCTCCCTATGCTCGAGTCAGCACGAACTACTTCTATACGGATATTGAAGGTCTGGAAAAATTGGTCAACGCATTACAGTTAGTTCCCGCATCAAAGGGAGAAAACGTAGTGATCACTTTACCCAAGGACGAAGGACTTCTATTGGACACCGTTGAAGCCGCTCCGGGCGCCATATGCACCAGTCCAGTCCAGACCTATCTGGACCTGTCGGTTACAGGAGAGCGCGGAAAGGAAGCCGCCGAGTATCTACGACAGGAAAAATTGACATGGCCCCGCTAGTCCTCAAGAGCCTCAATCTGCTTCGGATTATGACGACAGAACGACAATTGCAGTGAAGGCGGTATTAGTCGAAATGGGTCAAATTCTTGGTTCCTTCAAGGCAAGTTTGCAGTGATCGGTGGAGCGGTACCGTGGCTTCTGCTTGCGAATGACGATATGCAACATGTTGGTACCCTTGATGTCGATTTGAGCCTGGACGCAGAGGCCCTCGGTGATGGTGAGTACGCGACATTGATCGAAGCACTGATGGGTAATGGGTACGAGCAAAGAGGGGAACTTCGGCGATTCCAACTCGTTCGCCAGGTTCCCGTGAAGGATGGTGGAGCTGCCATAGATGTGATCGTGGACTTCTTAATGCCGCGAGACGCCGAAATCATCCAAAATAAGCCGCCCATCCTCAATGACTTTGCAGTTCAACGCGCTGATGGCGCCGACTTGGCTACGCGTTTTTATCAGATGGTTGCAATTGAGGGCCCCATGCCTACGGGCGGCACTAATCGTGTCGAGGTCGCTGTGTGCTCGATCCCCGCACTGCTTGCGATGAAGGGATACGCCCTGAACGGAAGGCATAAACAGAAGGATGCGTACGACATCTACTATTGCGTTCGTAATTATCCTGGAGGTATAGAAGCGCTCGCAGATGAGTGTCGGCCAGTACTTGAAATGGGTAGTGGCGAACAGGGTTTTCAGTTCATCTGCGAAAAGTTTGATATCGCCGAGGGCTACGGCCCGACCTCAGTAAGACGTTTCGTCGAAGACAGCCAAATCCTTGGGGATCGCACACCGGATCAATGGCAACAGGACGCCTTCGGGCAAATTGATGCCTTGTTGCGCGCCTTGCACCTACGGGAGTAACAGCTTCCCGGACATACAAAGTAAGGCCCTGTTCTCACAGGGCCTTTTCTTTAGACGCCGAACTGAGCGCGGTAGGCTTCAACTGCCGGCAAATGCTGCTTGAGTTGCGGATCGTCCGCCAGGAACTCCAGCACCTGATTCAGCGAAACAATGCTGATCACCGGGATGCCGAAGTCACGCTCCACTTCCTGGATGGCCGACAATTCGCCGTTGCCGCGTTCCTGACGGTTCAGGGCGATCAATACGCCCGCGGCTTTGGCTCCGTCCTGGGAAGCGATGATCTGCATCACTTCACGGATGGCGGTGCCTGCGGTGATCACGTCGTCGATGATCAGCACGTCGCCGGTCAATGGTGCGCCGACCAGGCTACCGCCTTCGCCGTGGGCCTTGGCTTCCTTGCGGTTGAAGCACCATGGCAGATCACGGCCATGATGTTCGGCCAGCGCCACGGCGGTAGTCGCCGCCAACGGGATGCCTTTATAGGCTGGGCCGAACAGCACGTCGAACGAAATACCGCTCTCGACGATGGCTGCCGCATAGAAACGACCCAGCTGCGCCAGGGCAGAACCGGAGTTGAACAGGCCGGCATTGAAGAAGTAAGGACTGGTGCGTCCGGACTTCAGGGTGAACTCACCGAAGCGCAAAACGCCACGATCAATGGCAAAACGAATGAAGTCGCGCTGATACGCTTGCATGAAAAAAACCCCAAATACCACGGATTTAGCTAATTAGGTAGACGCCGTGTATCATACCCGCACGCGATTTTTGGGGCCACTTATGCGGATCATCAGTGTGAACGTCAATGGGATTCAGGCTGCAGTCGAGCGTGGTTTGCTCAGTTGGCTGCAAGCACAGAATGCCGACGTCATCTGCCTGCAGGACACCCGTGCCTCCGCCTTTGAACTGGACGATCCAGCCTTCCAACTGGATGGCTACTTCCTTTATGCCTGCGAAGCTGAAGTTCCCGCCCAAGGTGGCGTGGCTTTGTACTCGCGGTTGCAACCGAAGGCAGTCATCAGCGGTCTCGGCTTCGAGACGGCCGACCGCTACGGGCGTTACCTGCAAGCCGATTTCGACAAGGTCAGCATCGCGACCTTGCTGCTCCCTTCGGGGCAGAACGGCGATGAAGATTTGAACCAGAAGTTCAAGCTAATGGACGACTTCGCCCGTTATCTGGATAAACAGCGACGCAAACGTCGCGAGTACATTTATTGTGGCTCGCTGTACGTGGCGCAACAGAAGCTGGATATCAAGAACTGGCGCGACAGCCAGCAATCCCCGGGCTTCCTGGCACCTGAGCGTGCCTGGATGGACGAGATTGTCGGCAACATGGGCTATGTCGATGCCCTGCGCGAAGTCAGCCGTGAAGGCGACCAGTACAGCTGGTGGCCGGACAACGAACAGGCGGAGATGCTCAACCTGGGCTGGCGGTTCGACTACCAGTTGCTGACCCCAGGCCTGCGCCGCTTCGTACGCAGCGCACGCCTGCCACGTCAGCCACGGTTCTCGCAGCATGCACCGCTGATCGTGGACTATGACTGGACGCTGACGATCTAAGCGTGTTTTTGCAGACGCAAAAAAGCCGACATCGCTGTCGGCTTTTTTGTGGGCAATGATTTGCATTCTGTGGGAGCGGGCTTGCCCGCGAAAGCGGTGTATCAGTCGATACTAATGTCGCCTGACACGACGCCTTCGCGAGCAAGCCCGCTCCCACAAGGGTTCTGTGCTACGCCTTACTTCACCAGTCGCCAGGTAAACGGATACCGGTAAGGGAACCCTTCATTGGCCTTCACGCCGGCAATGATGGTCAACACCAGCGCACCGATCGCGACCAGACCAAACAGGAAGAACCCGATGATCACCACCATCAGCAGGAAGCAGATGGCGGAGGCAATGGCGACGGTGATCTGAAAGTTCAGCGCTTCCTTGCCTTGTGCATCGATGAACGGGTCTGACTCGCGCTTCATCTGCCAGAGAATCAGTGGCCCGATCAGCGTGCCGAACGGCAGCCAGATCCCCAGCAAGGCAGACAGGTGACAAAACATCGCCCACTGACGAACCTCTCGGCTCGGTGTGGGTAGCGGCAGTTGTTCGTCACTCATGGCGTCCTCCTTGCGTGAAGCGGGTCCGATCAGTCGGCCAATGCAGCCTTCTGCAGTTCGAAAATCTCGTTCATGCCTTTCTTCGCCAGTGCCAGCATCGCGTTCAGCTCTTCAGGCTGGAACGGCGCGCCTTCGGCAGTGCCCTGAACTTCGATGAAGCCGCCAGTGCTGGTCATCACCACGTTCAGGTCAGTCTCGGCAGCCGAGTCTTCCAGATAGTCGAGGTCAAGCACAGGCTCGCCCTGGTACATGCCCACCGAAACGGCAGCGATCATTTGCTTGAGCGGGTCGCCACCTTTCAGGCCGCCGCGCTTCTTGATCACTTTCAAGGCGTCGATCAGTGCAACCATGGCACCGGTAATGGACGCGGTGCGGGTACCGCCGTCAGCCTGGATCACGTCGCAGTCGACGTACAGGGTGACGTCGCCCAGCTTGGACATGTCCAGCGCAGCGCGCAGGGAACGGCCGATCAAACGCTGGATTTCCAGAGTACGGCCGCCTTGCTTGCCGCGGCTCGCTTCACGCTGGTTACGTTCGCCCGTGGCGCGCGGCAGCATGCCGTATTCGGCGGTCAACCAACCCTGGCCCTGACCTTTCAGGAAACGTGGCACGCCATTCTCGACGCTGACGGTGCAGATGACTTTGGTATCACCGAACTCGACCAGTACAGAACCCTCGGCGTGTTTGGTGTAGTTGCGGGTAATGCGGATCGAGCGGAGCTGATCGGCAGCGCGACCACTTGGACGTTTCATAGGGATTACCTGTACGGGGGACGGAAAACTGCCGAGCATTATAGAGCCGTGGGCCGCCCGTGGGCACTTCTAAAAAAATCGCCCGACGATTGAAGGCCCTGAATAGAGCGTAGCCGACGGTCTGCAGCTCTTTGTCACCGCGTGTGTTTGGGCGCATCCGCCCCACTGCGCTACAATCCTGCGCCTTTGCTGCCTGTCGGCTTTAATTCACAGATAGCGGGTCCGCGAAACCATGGGTTACGCGCCGACCTGCATTGCGAGGTACCTCCATGGTGCACAGCATGACCGCTTTCGCCCGCGTCGAAAAAGCCGGCATCCAGGGCACCCTGAGCTGGGAGTTGCGCTCGGTCAACAGTCGCTACCTGGAACCGCACCTGCGTTTGCCGGAGTCTTTCCGCGACCTCGAAGGCGCGGTCCGCGAAGCCCTGCGCCAGGAACTCTCCCGGGGCAAGCTCGAATGCACCCTGCGCTTTACCGAAGAAAGCACCGGCAAACCGCTGCAAGTGGACCGCGAGCGCGCCGCGCAATTGGTTGCTGCCGCCGAGACAGTCGCCGGCCTGATCAAGAACCCCGCCGCACTGAACCCGCTGGAAGTTCTGGCCTGGCCCGGCGTGCTGGTGGCCGATGCCGCCGACCCGCAAGCGCTGAATGCCGAAGCCCTGGCGCTGTTCCATCAGGGCCTGAAAGAACTCAAGGCCGGTCGCGAGCGAGAAGGCACTGAGCTGGCGCGATTGATCAACGAGCGCCTGACCTCTATTGAAGGGGATGTGGTGATCCTGCGTGAGCTGGTCCCGCAGATGCTCGCCACCCAACGCCAGAAAGTCCTCGACCGCTTCACCGACATGAAGGCTGACCTCGACCCGCAGCGACTGGAGCAGGAAATGGTCATGCTCGCGCAAAAGAGCGACGTCGCCGAAGAACTGGATCGCCTGAGCACTCACATCATCGAAGTTCGCCGGGTGCTCAAATCCGGCGGCGCTGCCGGTCGGCGCCTGGACTTCCTGATGCAGGAACTCAACCGCGAAGCCAACACACTGGGCTCCAAAGCCTTCGACCCGCGCAGCACGACAGCGGCGGTCAACCTCAAAGTGTTGATCGAGCAGATGCGCGAACAAGTGCAGAATATTGAGTAAGGCAAACCCGACATGACCCACAGCACTGGCACCCTGTACATCATTTCCGCCCCTTCGGGCGCGGGCAAGAGCAGCCTGGTCAAGGCCCTGACCGACGCTGATCAGGAGATCCGCGTCTCGGTCTCCCACACCACCCGCGCCATGCGCCCCGGTGAAGTGAACGGCGTGAACTATCACTTCGTCGAACGCAGCGAGTTCGTGAAGATGATCGAGCACGGGGATTTCCTCGAGCGCGCCGAAGTGTTCGGCAATCTCTATGGCACCTCGCAAAGCCACCTGCAGCAGACCCTGGACGAAGGCCACGACCTGATTCTGGAAATCGACTGGCAGGGTGCAGAGCAAGTGCGCAAGTTGATGCCCCAGGCCCGCTCGATCTTCATTCTGCCGCCATCTCTGCAAGCCTTGCATCAGCGCCTGACCAATCGTGGCCAGGACAGCGACGAGATCATCGAAGGCCGGATGCGCGAAGCCGTCAGCGAAATGAGCCACTACGTCGACTACGATTACCTGATCATCAACGACGATTTCGCCCACGCACTGCGCGATTTGCAGGCGATTTTCCGTGCCAATCAGCTGCATCAGAAGCGTCAGCAGCAGCGTCACGGCAAATTATTGGCCGAATTGCTCGGCTAAACAGCGCTTCCCAAAACCGTTGCAAGGGCTTTACATTGGCACTTGCAGCGCGTTGAAGGGCTTGGTCAAAAAATCAGCGCTTCCCTAATCGCTGGTGATTTTTTAAACTGTTGAGTCCGCTCGCCCAACCGGGCAGCGCGCATATTGCATTCGCTCCGAGGAATACCATGGCCCGCGTAACCGTTGAAGACTGCCTAGAACACGTGGAAAACCGCTTTGAGCTGGTCATGCTCTCTACCAAGCGTGCCCGTCAACTGGCCACCGGCGGCAAAGAGCCCCTGGTTCAGTGGGAAAACGACAAGCCTACTGTTGTAGCGCTGCGTGAAATCGCTGAAGGCCTGATGAGCTACGAGTTCATCGCCAACGCTGAAATCGTCGAAGACGAACCGCTGTTCGCAGCGTTCGAGGACGAGTCCAACGAGGCAGTATAAGTCCATGCCTGGTCGACGTAGCACGGCGCGGGGTCACAACGAACGGCAGGAATTATCATGCCGAGCATAGACGCCCTCGCCGATCGCTTATCGACCTACCTCGGCAAGGACCAGGTTAATCTGGTCCGCCGAGCGTACTTCTACGCCGAACAAGCTCACGATGGCCAACGCCGCCGCAGCGGTGAGGCGTACGTCACGCACCCACTCGCGGTTGCGAATATTCTTGCCGACATGCATATGGACCATCAGAGCCTGATGGCGGCCATGCTGCACGACGTGATTGAAGACACCGGTATTGCCAAGGAAGCGCTGCAAGCGCAGTTCGGCGAAACCGTGGCCGAACTGGTCGACGGGGTCAGCAAACTGACCCAGATGAATTTCGAGACCAAAGCCGAAGCCCAGGCCGAAAACTTCCAGAAAATGGCCATGGCCATGGCGCGCGACATTCGCGTGATCCTGGTCAAGCTGGCCGACCGCCTGCACAACATGCGCACGCTGGAAGTGCTGTCCGGCGAAAAACGCCGGCGGATCGCCAAGGAAACCCTGGAAATCTATGCGCCCATCGCCAATCGGCTGGGCATGCACGCCATCCGCATAGAGTTCGAAGACCTCGGCTTCAAGGCCATGCACCCGATGCGTTCCGCGCGGATCAACCAGGCGGTCAAACGCGCCCGAGGCAACCGCAAGGAAATCGTCAACAAGATCGAAGAGTCCCTCAGCCACTGTCTGGCCATTGATGGCATCCAGGGCGAGGTCAGCGGTCGTCAGAAACACCTCTACGGCATCTACAAGAAAATGCGCGGCAAGCGTCGGGCCTTCAACGAGATCATGGACGTCTACGCGTTCCGCATCATCGTCGACAAGGTCGATACCTGCTACCGCGTGCTGGGTGCCGTGCACAATTTGTACAAACCCTTGCCCGGGCGCTTCAAGGATTACATCGCGATCCCCAAGGCCAACGGCTATCAGTCGTTGCACACCACGCTGTTCGGCATGCACGGTGTACCGATCGAGATCCAGATCCGCACCCGTGAAATGGAAGAGATGGCCAACAATGGCATCGCCGCCCATTGGCTGTACAAATCCAGCGGCGACGAGCAGCCCAAAGGCACTCACGCCCGCGCCCGCCAGTGGGTCAAAGGCGTGCTGGAGATGCAGCAACGCGCCGGCAACTCGCTGGAATTCATCGAAAGCGTGAAGATCGACCTGTTCCCGGACGAGGTCTACGTGTTCACGCCTAAAGGCCGGATCATGGAGCTGCCCAAAGGCTCCACGGCGGTCGACTTCGCTTACGCGGTGCACACCGACGTGGGCAACAGCTGCATTGCCTGCCGGATCAATCGTCGTCTCGCGCCGCTGTCCGAACCGCTGCAAAGCGGCTCCACGGTCGAGATCGTCAGCGCCCCCGGCGCGCGGCCGAACCCGGCATGGCTCAACTTCGTGGTCACCGGCAAGGCGCGGACACACATCCGCCACGCGCTGAAACTGCAACGCCGCTCCGAGTCCATCAGCCTCGGCGAACGCTTGCTGAACAAAGTGCTCAACGGCTTCGACAGCTCCCTGGAAAAAGTCCCGGCCGAGCGCGTGCAGGTGATGCTCCACGAATACCGCCTAGAACTGATCGAAGACCTGCTCGAAGACATCGGCCTGGGCAATCGCATGGCTTACGTGGTCGCCCGCCGCCTGCTTGGCGAAGGCGAACAGCTGCCGAGCCCGGAAGGTCCGCTGGCGATTCGCGGTACCGAAGGCCTGGTACTCAGTTACGCCAAATGCTGCACGCCGATCCCGGGCGACCCGATTGTCGGCCATCTGTCCGCGGGCAAAGGCATGGTGGTGCACCTGGACAACTGCCGCAACATCAGCGAAATCCGCCACAACCCGGAAAAATGCATCCAGCTCTCGTGGGCCAAGGATGTCACCGGCGAATTCAATGTCGAGCTGCGCGTCGAACTGGAACACCAGCGCGGCCTGATCGCCCTGCTGGCCAGCAGCGTCAACGCGGCCGACGGCAATATCGAAAAAATCAGCATGGATGAACGCGACGGTCGTATCAGCGTGGTCCAACTGGTGGTCAGCGTGCACGACCGCGTGCACCTGGCCCGCGTGATCAAGAAACTGCGCGCCCTGACCGGGGTCATCCGCATCACCCGCATGCGCGCGTAGCCCACCCTTTACAAGGAGTCATACATGACCAAGACCGTTATCAACAGCGACAAGGCCCCGGCCGCCATCGGTACTTATTCCCAGGCGATCAAGGCTGGCAACACCGTTTACATGTCGGGTCAGATTCCTCTGGACCCAAAAACCATGGAACTGGTTGAAGGCTTCGAAGCCCAGACCGTCCAGGTGTTCGAGAACCTCAAAGCCGTGGCTGAAGCAGCCGGTGGCTCGTTCAAGGACATCGTCAAACTGAACATCTTCCTCACCGATCTGAGCCACTTCGCCAAGGTCAACGAGATCATGGGCAAGTACTTCGACCAACCTTACCCAGCCCGCGCCGCCATCGGCGTAGCAGCCCTGCCAAAGGGTGCGCAGGTTGAAATGGATGCCATTCTGGTCATCGAGTAACGTGTCCGGCGCAGCCTGGCTGCGCCGATCTTGTTTTGAAAGGATTCCACCATGCGCCAAGCGCTAGCTCTCTCGCTGGTCGCCCTTCTCTTGGGCGGTTGTGCCAGCGACCCTGCCGATCGTGATATCAGCGGCACCTGGATCAATCAGTCGGCGATCGATGCTGCATCCAAAGGCGGCCCCCTGCGGGAAGCGCTCCAGGTCTATGGCCCGAACCTGGAATGGGACGTCAACACCAGAGCCGGTCAGGCCCGCTACACCAATGGTTTTGAACATGTCGAAGGCAAGCTGCTGGGCGAAGAGTCCGGCGCCTGGAAAGTCGACTTTTATGGCAGCTCCGCCAGCGAGCTGAAGCGTGATGGCAAGCAACTTAGCCAGGCCGCCAACGACAACGAGCCGGAACAAATTTTCGACCGTGCGCCAATCCCGGTTCCGGAAGGCGCACCGATTGGCGCGAGTTTCGAGCGGGCGCTGTATTCGGCTTACATGGGCGGCAGCTGGAAAATCCTCAGCGGCCCCGGCGAAGGCAACACCGTGCAGTTCCAGCCCGATGGCCAGGTTGCCGGCCTGCCCGGTGCGGATCGTTATGCCCTGTGCCTGGCGGGCGATTGCGCGTCGATGAGCGGCGGCAACGACAACATCTGGTTGCAGGTGAACGGCCAGGGCAACACCTGGATCTTTGCGCGCAAGGGCAAGGAACTGGAGATTTTCCAAACCGTGAATGCCGCACTGGCGGACGAAATGCCTTCGTTTACGCCGGGTGATCGCAAGTGGTTGCTGGAAAAGCAGTAACCCGAATCTGAAGCAAACAGATAACCCTGTGGGAGTGGGCTTGCCCGCGATGGCGGTGAAACAGTCAACCTGGATGTTGAATGTTATGGCCTCATCGCGGGCAAGCCCGCTCCCACAGTTGTTGTGTGTGACTGGATTTCAGCAGCGGCCTTCGAGGATCGCGGCATAACCTTCGCGGAAGCTCGGATACTTCGGCACCCAGCCCAACGCCTTCGCCCGGGCATTGCTGCAGCGCTTGCTGCCGGCACGACGCACGCTCGCATCGTCGGCCCATTCGGTCACACCCAGATATTCACGCAACCAGCCCACCACATCCGCCAATGATGCGGGCGCATCGTCGACGCCTATATAGACATCATCCAGCGTCACGCCACGCTGATCCGCCTCAAGCAGAAACGCCAGCAACCCCGCCGCGTCATCGACGTGAATGCGGTTGGCATACAACGGTGGATCGATCGCCACGCGATAACCCTGGCGAACCTGGGTCAGCAGCCATTCGCGGCCCGGACCGTAAATACCGGTCAGGCGCACGATGCTGGCCGGCATGCCGCTATCGAGAGCAACCTGCTCGGCTTCGAGCATCACACGCCCGGAATAGCCAGCCGCCACGGCCGGCGAGGTCTCGTCGATCCACTCGCCCTCCTGCTGGCCGTAAACACTACTGCTGGAAACGAACAGCAGGCGTTTAGGCGCCTGGCCATAGTCGTCCAGCCACTCCAGCACATGCCGCAAACCCTGAACATAGGCGGCGCGGTAACCGGTTTCATCGTGATCGGTCGCGGCCGCGCAATACACCAGGTAATCCACCGCACCGATTGGCCAGGTCGCCGGACAGTCTTTATTGAACAAGTCGCCGGCAACGCCAATCACACCCTCGGGTAGACGTGATACGTCACGCCGCAAGCCGTGAACCTCCCACCCCGAAACCAGCAATTGCGTGGCCAGACGACTGCCGACATCACCGCAGCCGGCGATCAAAACAGAAGGCGCGGACATCAGAAAACTCCTATCGGAAAGCTACAGACTAGCGCCGGCAAGGGACGAGCGGCTAGCAATGAAGGAAAAAAAGATACTCTATTACTTTTGTTAACAAGAATTACTTGCAATAATGCACGCCACTTTTGTTCTCGGCCTCACGAGGCCTGGAAGAACATTTACCGTTTTTTTCCTTTCAGGTCCGGCCAGCATGACACCCAATCAATTCCCCGCTTCGCCAACCAAACGACCTCGCGCCTGGAGCGCGGTGGCCGCCCTGCTGCTCAGCCTGATGCTGGCGCCGACCGCCGCCTTCGCCGATGCACAAGCGCCGGCCACACAGCCTGCTGCCGCTCAAACACCCGCCGCGCCTGCCGTGACACCGGCCGCGACCGATCCGGTCCAGGCCGTAGACGCCGCTGACGTACCGGAAGTCCTCGAAGCTGATAACACCCTGGGCATGGCCCATGACTTGTCGCCGTGGGGCATGTACCAGAACGCCGACATCATCGTGAAGATCGTGATGATCGGCTTGGCCATCGCCTCGATCATCACCTGGACCATCTGGATCGCCAAGGGCTTCGAGCTGATGGGCGCCAAGCGTCGTCTGCGCACTGAAATCGTCCACCTGAAAAAAGCCGCCACCCTTAAAGAAGCCAGCGCGACAGCGGCCAAGGAAGGCACTCTCGCCAACCTGCTGGTCCACGACGCGCTGGAAGAAATGCGCCTGTCGGCCAATAGCCGCGAGAAGGAAGGCATCAAGGAACGCGTGAGCTTCCGCCTCGAGCGCCTCGTCGCCGCCTGCGGTCGCAACATGAGCAGCGGCACCGGCGTACTCGCCACCATCGGTTCCACCGCACCGTTCGTCGGCCTGTTCGGCACTGTGTGGGGCATCATGAACAGCTTCATCGGCATCGCCAAAACCCAGACCACCAACCTCGCCGTCGTGGCTCCCGGCATTGCCGAAGCCCTGCTGGCAACCGCGCTGGGGCTGGTTGCAGCGATTCCTGCGGTGGTCATCTACAACGTCTTCGCCCGCTCCATCGCCGGTTACAAGGCGCAAGTGTCTGACGCCTCGGCAGAAGTCCTGCTGCTGGTCAGCCGTGATCTCGACCACCTGCCGGCCGAGCGCAGTAGCTCGCAACCGCACATGGTGAAAGTGGGGTAATCGGCCATGGGCCTGCATTTGAAAGAAGGCGCAGACGACGATCTGGCCGAGAACCACGAAATCAACGTCACGCCGTTCATCGACGTGATGCTGGTGCTGTTGATCATCTTCATGGTGGCCGCCCCGCTGGCGACCGTGGACATCAAGGTCGACCTGCCCGCTTCCACCGCCAAACCGGCGCCGCGGCCAGAGAAACCGGTGTTCCTCAGCGTGAAAGCTGACCAGCGCCTGTTCCTCGGCGAAGACGAAGTGAAGGCCGAGACCCTTGGCGCCACCCTCGACGCCAAAACCAAAGGCAAGAAAGACACGACGATCTTCTTCCAGGCCGACAAAGGCGTGGACTACGGCGACTTGATGAGCGTGATGGACGCCCTGCGCGCCGCCGGTTATCTGAAGGTCGGCCTAGTCGGACTCGAGACGGCAGCCAAGAAATGATCAACACGCGCCAAAAGCTGACGCGTTACAGCGGGAGCCTGGCCGTGGTGCTGGGCGTCCATGCGCTGGCCATTGCGCTGGCGCTGAACTGGACGTCGCGCCCGCCGATCGAGTTGCCGCCGCAGGCGATGATGGTCGAACTGGCGCCGGTTCCAGCCCCACCACCGCCCGCACCGCCGAAGGTGATCACGCCGCCGCAACCACCGGCCCCGGTGGAAGAACTGCCGCTGCCGAAACTCGCTGAAGCGCCGAAGGCCGAGATTGCCGTGCCGAAGCCGGTCAAACCCAAACCGAAGCCTCAACCGCCCAAGCCTGTGGAGAAGAAGCCGGAGCCGCCAAAGGAGAAACCTTCCGAGGAAAAACCGAGCGACGCGCAACCGACCCAGGCACCGACGGAGAAATCCGCTCAGCCGGCACCCGGTCCATCGCCAGCGCAGCAAGCCGCCAAGGCCAGCTGGCAAGGCACCCTGCTCGCGCACCTGGCCAAGTACAAAAAGTACCCGGCCAGTGCACAGGCGCGGGGCAAGGAAGGTTTGAATCGTCTGCGCTTCGTAGTGGATGCTGAAGGCAATGTGTTGTCGTTCGAACTGGTGGGCCGCTCCGGCAACGCCGATCTGGACCGGGCTACCCTGGAAATGATCCGCCGCGCCCAACCGCTGCCCAAGCCACCGGCCGACATGCTGAACAACGGCTCCATCGAAATCGTTGCACCGTTTGTTTACTCGCTGGAACGCCGCCGTTAAGAAGTAATACAAAACCCTGTGGGAGCGGGCTTGCCCGCGATAGCGATATAACAGCCAACAAAGATGTTGGATGTGAATGGCCTCATCGCGGGCAAGCCCGCTCCCACAGGGGTCATGCTTACTTCAGAAAGATCCGCGATCTCGCCAAAAAGGCACCGAAAGGTGCCTTTTGCATATCCGGAAACGCCAAACCCGCATTGCCCTGTGTCACTCAACACACTCAGTCTGATAACGTGCGTCTATCGATTGCAGCCGGTATGCTTGGCCCGCAACTTCATGGACGCTTGCTATGACTCTGACAGAATTACGCTACATCGTTACCCTCGCCCAAGAGCAGCACTTCGGCCATGCGGCTGAGCGTTGCCACGTCAGCCAACCGACCCTGTCGGTGGGCGTGAAAAAGCTTGAAGACGAACTCGGTGTGCTGATTTTCGAGCGCAGCAAGAGCGCCGTGCGCCTGACCCCGGTCGGCGAAGGCATTGTCGCCCAGGCACAGAAAGTCCTGGAGCAGGCCCAAGGCATCCGCGAACTGGCCCAGGCCGGCAAGAACCAGCTGACCGCGCCGCTGAAAGTCGGCGCGATCTATACCGTCGGCCCGTACCTGTTCCCGCATCTGATTCCACAACTGCACCGGGTCGCCCCGCAGATGCCGTTGTACATCGAAGAAAACTTCACCCACGTGCTGCGCGACAAACTGCGCAACGGCGAACTCGACGCGATCATCATCGCCCTGCCGTTCAACGAAGCCGACGTGCTGACCTTGCAACTCTACGACGAGCCGTTCTACGTCTTGATGCCGGCCCAGCACCCGTGGACCCAAAAAGAATCCATCGACGCCGCCCTGCTCAACGACAAGAGCCTGCTGCTGCTCGGCGAAGGCCACTGCTTCCGCGATCAAGTGCTGGAAGCCTGCCCGACCCTGGCCAAAGGCAACGACGGCGCCAAGCACACCACAGTGGAATCCAGCTCACTGGAAACCATTCGCCACATGGTCGCGTCCGGCCTGGGCATTTCGATCCTGCCGCTCTCAGCGGTGGACAGCCACCACTACGCCCCCGGCGTAATCGAAGTGCGCCCATTGAGCGCGCCAGTACCATTCCGCACCGTGGCCATCGCCTGGCGCGCGAGCTTCCCGCGGCCGAAGGCGATTGAAATTCTCGCCGACTCCATTCGCCTGTGCTCGGTGGCCAAGCCGCCAGCGCCGGTGGTGGCCGGTTAAGTCGCTGCCATGACCGAGTTGTCGCAAGTGTCGGTGACGGCACTCAAGGGTGTCGGCGAAGCCATGGCCGAGAAACTGGCCAAGGTCGGCCTGGAGAATCTCCAGGACGTGCTGTTTCACCTGCCGTTGCGTTATCAGGACCGCACTCGCGTAGTCCCGATAGGCCATTTGCGACCCGGGCAAGACGCTGTGATCGAAGGCACCGTCAGCGGCGCCGACGTGGTCATGGGCCGACGCCGCAGCCTGGTTGTCCGTCTGCAGGACGGTACCGGCGGGCTCAGCCTGCGCTTTTATCATTTCAGCAACGCCCAGAAAGAAGGCCTCAAACGCGGCACGCGCATTCGCTGCTACGGCGAAGCACGGCCCGGTGCATCGGGGCTGGAGATCTACCACCCGGAATACCGCGCCATCACCGGCGACGAGCCGCCGCCGGTGGATGAAACCCTGACCCCGGTCTACCCGCTCACCGAAGGCCTGACCCAGCAGCGTTTGCGCCAGTTGTGCATGCAAACCCTGACTTTGCTCGGCCCCAGCAGCCTGCCCGACTGGCTACCGAAAGAGCTGGCCCGGGACTATCAACTGGCGCCGTTGGCCGATGCGATCCGCTACCTGCATCACCCGCCCGCCGATGCCGACGTCGACGAACTCGCCCTCGGTCATCACTGGGCGCAACATCGGCTGGCCTTCGAAGAACTGTTGACCCATCAACTGTCCCAGCAGCGCCTGCGCGAGAGCATGCGCGCCCTGCGTGCCCCGGCGATGCCGAAAGCCACGAAGCTGCCTGCTCAGTATTTGGCCAACCTTGGCTTCACGCCGACCGGCGCCCAGCAACGGGTCGGCAACGAAATCGCTTACGACCTCAGTCAGCACGAGCCTATGTTGCGGCTGATTCAGGGCGACGTTGGCGCCGGTAAAACCGTGGTCGCTGCCCTCGCCGCGCTGCAAGCGCTGGAGGCCGGATACCAAGTCGCACTGATGGCGCCCACCGAAATTCTCGCCGAGCAGCACTTCATCACCTTCAAGCGCTGGCTCGAACCGCTGGGCATCGAAGTCGCGTGGCTGGCCGGCAAGCTCAAGGGTAAAAACCGCATAGCCGCGCTGGAGCAAATCGCCAACGGTACGCCAATGGTGGTCGGCACCCATGCGCTGTTCCAGGAAGAAGTGCAGTTCAAGAACCTGGCGCTGGCAATCATCGACGAACAACACCGCTTCGGCGTGCAGCAGCGTCTGGCATTGCGACAGAAAGGCGTCGGCGGACGGATGTGTCCACACCAGCTGATCATGACTGCCACGCCGATTCCCCGGACGCTGGCCATGAGCGCCTACGCCGACCTCGACACCTCGATCCTCGACGAACTGCCGCCCGGCCGCACGCCGGTGAACACGGTGCTGGTCACCGACACCCGTCGTGTCGAAGTGATCGAACGGGTGCGCGGCGCCTGTGCCGAAGGGCGACAAGCCTATTGGGTGTGCACGCTGATCGAAGAGTCTGAAGAGTTGACCTGTCAGGCCGCCGAAACCACTTACGAAGACCTCACCGCCGCCCTCGGCGAGTTGAAAGTCGGTTTGATCCACGGTCGCATGAAACCCGCCGAGAAAGCCGCCGTCATGGCCGAGTTCAAGGCCGGCAACCTGCAACTGCTGGTCGCCACCACGGTGATCGAAGTCGGCGTCGACGTGCCCAACGCCAGTCTGATGATCATCGAAAACCCCGAACGCCTCGGCCTCGCACAGCTGCACCAACTGCGTGGCCGCGTCGGCCGGGGTAGCGCCGTCAGCCATTGCGTGCTGCTTTACCATCCGCCGCTGTCGCAGATCGGCCGTCAGCGCCTGGGCATCATGCGCGAAACCAACGACGGTTTTGTCATCGCCGAAAAAGATCTCGAACTGCGCGGCCCTGGTGAAATGCTCGGCACACGCCAGACCGGTCTGCTGCAATTCAAGGTCGCCGACCTGATGCGCGACGCCGATTTATTGCCCGCCGTACGCGACGCCGCTCAGGCACTGCTCGAGCGTTGGCCAGATCACGTCAGCCCGCTGCTCGACCGCTGGCTACGCCATGGGCAGCAATACGGACAAGTGTGAGCACTGTCGCAGTTTCTGGGCCCTGGCTTTAAACAAGCTGGTTATACTCCTGCAATTGTTTGCAACCGGATACAGACCATGACAGAAGCTGCCCTCGCCCCCGAAACCCCGCACGCTCCGTCTGTTATTCGGCTGCTGCTCGGCAAACTGGGCATCGCTTACGAAGAAGTCCTCGATCATCACGGCCTGAACGCCGCGCGTAAAGTGCAGGCAGTGTTGCTGGACGATGCCGTCGGCGCGCTCATGGTGCTGTTTTCGCAGAGCCAATTGCTCGACCTCAACCGCCTCGCCGAACTCACCGGTCGCCGGTTGACCGCCGTATCCACCGAACGCCTGGTAAAGATGCTCGGCAAGCACAACCTGAGCCTGCTGCCCGGCCTGCCGGCACTCACCAGCTCGCCGTGTCTGTATGAAGAAAGCCTGCTGCGCGAACCGACGTTGCTGATCAACTCGGGCGAGCCGGGCGTGTTGCTGGAAATCTCCAGCGACGCTTTCAAAACCATGCTGACCAAGGCCAGCGCCGGCAATTTCGGCGAAGCCGTGAACCGCATCCGCCCGAACCTCGACCGTCCCGACGATGACCGCGAGGAAATCACCCAGGCCGTTCAAGCGTTCACCGCGCGGCGCATCCAGCAGCGTCTGGAAGCGACCATCGAGATTCCACCGCTGGCCGAGACCGCTCAAAAAATCATCAAACTGCGGGTCGACCCTAACGCCACCATCGACGACATCACCGGCGTCGTCGAAACCGACCCGGCCCTGGCCGCACAAGTCGTCAGCTGGGCCGCGTCGCCGTACTACGCCTCGCCAGGCAAGATTCGTTCAGTGGAAGACGCCATCGTCCGCGTGCTGGGCTTCGATCTGGTGATCAACCTGGCGCTGGGCCTGGCCCTCGGCAAAACCCTGAGCCTGCCCAAAGACCACCCGCAACACACCACGCCGTATTGGCAGCAATCGATCTACACCGCCGCCGTCATCGAAGGCCTGACCCGCGCCATGCCTCGCGCCCGGCGCCCCGAAGCCGGCCTGACCTACCTCGCCGGCCTGCTGCACAACTTCGGCTACTTGCTGTTGGCCCACGTATTCCCGCCGCACTTCTCACTGATCTGCCGCCACCTGGAAGTCAACCCGCACCTGTGCCACAGCTACGTGGAACAACACCTGCTGGGCATCAGCCGCGAACAGATCGGCGCGTGGCTGATGCGCTACTGGGACATGCCCGACGAACTGGCCACCGCCCTGCGCTTCCAGCACGACCCAAGCTACGACGGCGACTACGCCGAATACCCGAACCTCGTGTGTTTGGCTGTGCGATTGCTGCGTGGACGCGGGATTGGCTCCGGGCCGGATGAAGACATCCCGGATGCGTTGCTGGAACGCGTAGGCCTGACTCGCGACAAGGCCAACGACGTGGTCAGCAAAGTGCTTGAGGCTGAAGTTCTGTTGCGCGAACTGGCTTCGCAATTCAGTCAGGCCTGAAAAGCATCGCGAGCAGGCTCGCTCCCACAAGGATCACCTAAATCCCTGTGGGAGCGAGCCTGCTCGCGATGAATCCAACTCGGTTTACCTGACCACCTCAAACCTGAGCCCCGCTATGATTCGACTGCAAATAGAGGGCTTTCCGATGAGTGTTGCAAGTCAAATCCGCAAGCTTGCTAAAGATCACGAGGCTACTGCTGATCCTGACGACCTGAGCCGTATGGCCGTGAACATTACCCGCTTGGCTGGCGATTTCGTTGAGTTGGATGGCATCGAACAGTTGCTCGTCAATCTCAAGAGAAAAGGCGTTCTGAGCAAGTCTGAGATCCTGGCGCTGCAAGGACGCTATCTGCAGGAGAGGCGCGCGCAGAAACGTAGCGCATGACACTTGATCCGTTCAGCGACTTAGAGGCCCAGCCACGCGACGCCCGCGAACCTTCTGAGTCGGATGGCTGTAAAGGCGAGCTTGCTCTCGAACAATCCCGGCGAGCTACCTGAAAGACCTATGCCTTCGGCTTGGCCTTCCGCGGCTTCAAATACTTGGTCAACCCCTGAAACCAGATCACCAGCGCCGGGTTGCCCTTGATCTGAATCGACTTGTCCTGAATCCCCGTCATAAACGCCAACTGCTTGTTCTTCGCCTGCATCGTGGCAAAACCATACGCGCATCCTTAAACGCAATCGCAAACGCCGGCTCCGCATACACGCCAGCCTTGCTGGTAATGCGGTGGTCCCGCACAAAGAAATGCGCGTCACCTTCGTCAAAATTTTCGGTTCACTTTCTCAGCAGGCTCAGCAACGAACGATTCGGCAAGCATCACCGATGTTGTAATCATTGCTTCTATGCGCTACGCCTAATAAATACTTGTGCGATTTACTATCCGTTAGGTAATTTACCCTACTGATACTGGCATCGCGCCAGCAGCAGATGGCCGATGTTCACAACTGGCTTAGCGCTGTGTAACAAAGGAAATTCGCCTCACGCGGCGATATTCCGAGACAGTTTGTATAAGTATTGGGATGGGATTTTATGCGTATCGAATTCTACAAATTATTTTCCACATTTCGCTTGCGATTTCGACAGCTTACATTTTCAGAGTTTTCGCCATTTCGAGCATGGACTCATAGATTCAGCTACTCAGCAGACTGATTTGCCAAGCTCCGACGAGCTTCTGCATATCAGCCAGAGCAGAAGTTCACATCTGGATTTCAATCAAGGGATAGAACAATGCGAATCCTACATATTTCCGACTTACACATAACTAACAGTGCCGATCACGCCCGCACAATAGCGGCGTTATGCGAAGATATAACGGCAGAAAATAAGAAAAAGAAAATTGATGCGATATTATGCACCGGGGATATCGCCAACAGAGGCGACACCTCCAAAACTGCGATACAGGCCCAAGAGACAGTAATAAGGAAAATACTCAACGCAGCCAACTCGGCAGTAGAATTTCTTTGCTGCCCAGGAAATCACGACATAAATCTAAAAGCCAGAGAAGAAATATACGAGTCTATATTCTCCAACGTAAAAAACTCTGAAGACGCAAACAAGCTAGTTGACAACTTGCTTAATAAAGGCAATAACGCTATTTGGGGACACTTAGATGGTTATATCGAGCTCTCAAAAAAAATAGACTCATCAACGTATCAAGAAAATATACTTTTTACTACAAAAGCCTTCAAAATTGATCCTATAAAAATAGGAGTAGCTTCACTAAACAGTACTTGGCGGACCAGCGGCGGAGGAAGTAAAGATAGAAACAATTTATACGTAGGCGAACGGCAGATTGAGCTCGCACTAGAGGGAATACGTGATTGCGATATAAAAATTGCCCTAATGCACCATACTTTAGACTGGCTTGCACCCGACGAAAAAAACAGAATACAAAGAGTGCTAGCCACGAACTTCGACGCTTTACTATGCGGCCACAACCATGATAACAATGCAGGCCACACAACGTCGACACTAGGAAATCTATTTATTAGCAATACAGGATGCATTTATGAAAGCAGAGATCACTATAACGGCTACTCCATCATAGATATTTGTAATGAAAATAATACGTGGCGAATAGAAGCGCGAGAGTACTACAGCCAGCGAAATGTGTTTGATATATCTCCAAGGTTCGCTGAAAATGGCGTATTTGAGTTTAACATATCGAAAAACAATGGCGTGTCAAAAACCTCAATTTCTAGTACCGCAATAAATGCAGCTTTAGAAAAAGCTAACTCTAAGCTTCTATCTTTTTCAGCTTCTGATATCGCCCCTAAACATTTATCATCAATCTTTGTTGAACCCCCTCTTGCCAAAAAAAGCGAAAAAAATCTTTCCGCGAGCGAAAGCTTAGATACAAATGGCACCGATGATTTTGTAAGTCTGCACAGCTTATCCCAAGAAAAAATAGACATTATGTTTATTGGAAAAAGAGAATCAGGCAAATCAACCTTGCTTAATCACATTGCTGTTAACCGCTTCATGGAATTTCATGGCAATGCAAGGATAGGCCTCTTAATTGACATAACAGTACTTCCCAAGTTAACTATCGCAGCCATTCTCACTCAAGCGATTGAGTTCATAGGAAATGAAATTACCAAGAGGGATTTGATCAGCTTATTAGAGAATGGTGAAGCACTTGTTATCTTTGACAGCTTCAACATTCATAATGCAGCACATCGAAAAATAATTGAAGAATTTAGAGACAAATACCCTGCTCCACGCTATATATTGGCTACAAACGAAGAGGTACAAGATGATCTAAGCCTTGAAAAATTACCTTCATTAAGCAAAAACCCGACCCCTATATACATACACTCATTCAAGAGAAAACAAACTAAAGAACTGGTACGAAAATGGTTCGGTGAGCACGATCAAAACTCTGAAGAAAAATTTGCTCTTGTAAAAAAATTACTGTCCAAATTAAATGTACCACAAACACCATTTTTGGTTTCCATACTCCTTTGGGTAATAGAGCAGCAGCCTTCAGCAAAGCTTATAAATCAAGCATCAGCCATAGAGGCGTTAATTTTCGGCCTATTGGAAAAATTTACAGAATCAAAATCTCGCTCGAACTATGACTCGAACATCCAATCGCATTTTCTCTCCGAGCTTTCTACAGCTATGGATGAGGTAAGCGTGGAATGGATAAATTCAAACGAGTTTGAGATATTTGTTTCATCTTATTTTAAAAAACGGGGTCTCGCTGATCCATCACGGGGATTTACGGAGGAACTCCTAAGGAAAGGATTGCTGTATGAAAGCAATCAAAAAATCACTTTTAAATTTGACTGCTTTAGGGCCTTTTTTCTAGCAAATAAACTTGCAGATAGCAAAGAGGCCTTAGCAAAGGTTCTAACGCCAATTTCAATCGCAAAATACACAACCGAACTCGACTTACTTACAGGCCTGCATCGAGATCGAAAAGACATTCTTATTATGGCGAAAGAGTGCTGCCATCAATTATTGATCTCATCCGAATTTGAAATTGATATATCGCTATTTGAGACTCACGGAAAAGAACTGGGTGTTTTTAACCAAGAGGAAACCCTTACTAAAATTGAGGACGACTTTTTAAATATACCGGTTAATGACAACGACAGAACGAAATTTATTGAAGAAACAGAGGTTCCATCGAAAGCATCTATTGATCATGACCATGCGAGACAAAGGCATCCGGCTGCCCCACTGTCAACCAATATGCATTTTATTGGTGCATTGAAAGCATATTCAAACATACTAAGAAATAGCGAACTCATCGATGACATTGAGCTGAAGAGGTCCTGTCTAAATGATGTGTTGACCCTTTGGTCAAAAATCATCGTTTCAACAACCAATTACCTACATGAAACAGATCCGAAAGAGTTTCCAGATGAACTACCAGCACAATTTGGATCGCTAACTCCAGGCCAGTTTAAGAACTTCATAAAACTAATGATCCCGCAATTAATCTCTTCATTAATGGCGGAATCTTTAGCCACTCCAAAACTTGAAACTTTCATTTTAACTGAAACGAAAAATTCAAGCCAATGTATTAGCTTCCTTTCCACAATGCTGACTATAGAAAACTTAAACAAGCACAGCATACAAGCGATACGAAAACTACTTAAAGAATCTGGAAGCAACAATATTGTCACGCAAGCAATCTTTATCAGACTCTTGAGCTTGTACTATTTTGAAGCACCAACTAGTTCATTAGATGCGATAAGGGACTGTATAGGGGATGCATTTAACGTTCTCCGTGGATCGTCGAATAATGAACGATCAATGTTGAAAGGAAAATTTCTACAGCATATAGATGAAAAGCGCGCAACCAATCTCGAAGAGCACGACATCACCTAGCCACTAGAATCACCATGAATGGGCATAAGGGGACAACTGCGCAAACTGTCCCTTTTGCCAATGCCGCTGTTCTTAACGGAAGGGCAATCCTGAGCTCCTAAGATTTTTCTCAAAACACCAATGGTGGTGAAACTACCAGCGAAGCCCTGCTGCACAAACTGACTTCGCAAATCAGTAAGGCATAAAAAATCCGCTCCCATCCTCAGTCTAATTTCTGCGCACGACTCAAATGGGCTCGTTCGAAGAATCACCCGCCAATCTAACTGAAAGATCTCAAGCCTTAGGCTTAGCTTTCCTAGGCTTCAAATACTTAGTCAACCCCTGAAACCAGATCACCAACGCCGGATTCCCCTTGATCTGAATCGACTTGTCCTGAATCCCCTGCATAAACGCCAACTGCTTGTTCTTCGCCTGCATCGTGGCAAAGCCATACGCCGCATCCTTGAACGCAATCGCAAACGCAGGCTCGGCATACACGCCGGACTTGCTGGTAATGCGCTGATCCTTCACAAAGAAATGCCGCGCCACTTTCCCATCCAGGGTCTGTAATTGGAAAACAAGCTCCTTGTCACCCAACTGCTGCTGAAACGCAGGATTAGTCCGACTGGCCTTACCCATCAACAAACCCAGCATCCACAGAAGAAAACGAAATTTCATGCGCACAGCCTCAATAGAAAAATGAACAGCCGGCGCAGTGTAGCGGCTTCAAGCGATAACGCCACCATTGCGCAGCGTTAGAAGAAGATGCTGCGCTTTTTGACGCTGATGACTACCAAGTCATTGACGAAACACGGCTGTTTAAAAGCGAAGATATTTTGGTCTTTCTACCCTCGACTCCATCGGACATTTCCTTCAACACGTGGGGCTGTTCGTGAACTAGGCAGCCCTCGGCTGCACCGATAACCTCTGTTCGTCACCGCAAAATCGGTGACACGGACGTGCAAGTCCGGCGGGATACACAATGGTTATGGCAATTCATCGAGCATTTTCCTATGCTCGCGAACCGTTATGGCTGCTGTGTATGGGAGACCTTCGGGTCTGCCGGGTAATCCCGCCGGTCTTGCACACCTATGCACAGCTGCCACCACTTTCGAAGCGCAAGCGAAACGGTGTCGGCTCCTTAAGTACGGGATTACATCTATGTTCAAGCCAACACCAAATCCTCCTGAAAACGAAGCCACATCCCCCTACGAATCCTTCGATTCAAAAAAACTCCACGAAGCCGCCGAACGCGCCCTCAACCACCATTTCGCCCCACCACCCAACGAAAAACCCAAGCGCAAAGGCAAACTCTTCACCGTCTCCCCCGACATCGACACCGAAGCCCTCCTGGCCAACGCCTCAGAAGACCTGAAGTCCATTAGCGCCATCGCCGCCGACCTGGCTGACGACATCGACGGCACTCGCCGCTCAGTCGCCCTGGCGCTCAGCAGATTGGCGGATGGGGTGCAGTTGATGGTGGAGCGAGCGCTGGATCATATTGATTCGCCGAATCCGGCGGAGTATCGGGCTAAGGCGTAGCAACTTCGCGAATAGAGAACGGGGGCTTCACGTCCCCCTTCTTCAACGTTTATATCTGCAAAGCGAAATTCACAGGCAGTGACTGGCCTTTATGTCTGAGCCTTGCGAAACCAAACGCTTCACGCCGTCGCTACCCTGCGGGCTACCTTTGTCAGCTGACAGCTGATAACAGGCCAACGCCCGGGACATATCCTTCGTTCCCAACTCGCCACTCTCAAAAGAAGAACCCAAATAGTTGATCGCCTCTGTGGATCCCATGGAAATAGCGCGAATAGCCTCCTTTTCTGCCTGCTCGGGGTGCAGGCAAGGGCCGTTATAGTCGGTGGAATTACCGCTACAAAAATAAGTGGCATAACCTAGCGCGCCGCTCGGTGTCGTCGATGCCGCTTTGAACAAAGCTTCCACCTTGCTGGTTTCCAATTGAGGTGCCATCTGCGAAAGACTCAAACTTGCCGCCGACAGACTCGCCTGTGGATCACCCGACTCCGCAGCACAGACATAGTTTTCCAGGGACGCTTCAAACAACTCCTTAGTCAACCGGTATTGTTCAAGCGCCCCTAAACCACCCAAACCCTCTGCACGTTGATAACAGAAGTTCTCGGCGCGGCTCATTCCGGGTCTACCGGGTGCGACAAGCTCCTTCTCGCTGATCGACCAATCCTCAATCCCCACCAGCGTCCAGCAAGACTTTTTAGCAAAGTTAAAAATCTTGATGTTGCTGTTACCGGCCCGTTTATCCACAACGTTCATGTGAGTGTCGTCGACCGTTTCGATCTCAACCCCTTCAGTCTTGCCTTCCATCGCAGCCATCAACGGAAACGCCAAGCTCGAGCCTGTCTCAGCAGTAATTTGCGGTTCAAAGCGACCAGGGTCTGGGGTCCGCTTCAACACCAGTATTTTTACCGCCAGTGCGGTTAGGCGCTTCTGGGACTCACCATTAGCGGAAAACGCTGGCAGAAACTGCGCGAAGTCTGAGGATGGGCATGATCCACGCCCAATCACTGAGTCACTCCCATTGTCGGACGCAATGTTGTCCAGGAAGACTGAGCGATCGCGACTCATACTCGCAACGCAATTGTTCACGGCTGTCACATACGCAGACGAACCAGGCTCCGCTTCGAACGCATCGAGCAGGCAATCTGTATCACGCAATTTGATCCAGGCCCGTTGAGACTCTTTTACCTTCGCCATATAGCCAGCAGCGACAACGGGATCGGTCCGATTGCCGCCCTCAAGCCGCACCATGAGTTGCTGATAGCTGATATTTAACTGAAAATCAGCAGCTGACTTCAAACTTACGGAGCATCTCTCACCCTGAGAACTCGTAGTTATTTTGTCACAAACGTCCTGCGCAAACACAACGGGTGCCAGCGGTGAAAAATTAACAGCTAGCGCACAAAGCGCGATCATAAAAAAACGATCAGTCATCGAACAAGTCATATAAACCATAACCTTCCATAGAAACATCTACATCCCACTTCATCGCCGATGCAAAATTCACGCTCATTCATCTGGTGCGATAGCGATCTTCAGAAGATAACCATGAAGGTACACGATAGCTTCGCGACCATTAATGTCTACTGGCGTAGGGTTCTGAATTAAATCTTCATCGGTTCCACTGACTATCCTTGTAAGTGTCTTATCTAAGATATTGGCACGCCAGATCGTTCTGCTGCCATTCTTAAAATAAAAAATCGGGTGCGACTTACTCCAAATGGGAGTGTAAATATACCAATCATTCCCGGTGTATTGACAGGTGCAATAGTTTCTTCTCCAGGGGAATGCGAATAATACGCCTTTATCGGCCCAAACATCTCAATGGTACCGAATTGCAACCCGCTTATGGCGTGCTCAGTGGCATTTGACCATTTCTGAATTAGCAAACTACTCTCCTTCGGTTGTGCATTCGACCCCAGTTTATAAACCATTCCTTTCTGCTGTTTTCTAGTTATCTGCTCCCGATAGTAAAAAGACCCATCTAAAATTCCGGCAAATCTTTTGCCCTCGTCGTTACCCCCTAAATTTATCGCGCCATCGAATCCGATATCTTTAGCAATGGTATGAATAATGGGCTGTGCTATTGGATTTCTATCCACATACTCATATAAATTCCCTCTATACGAAGACAACTGGGTATCGTAGTGCCCTTCGAAAACTATGACATGCAACATCCCTGACAACGTTTCCGCGGAAAGAAGAAAACGCTCAGTGACGTCTTTCTCGTTCGGGAGCCCCGACAGCTCAACGATTTTCCAAGGCCGAAAACTTTGCGTATATATTTTGTCCGCTGGCAGAAGCTTGATGTCTTTTTCAGTGACAGGAGCGATTTCCGGCAACAGTGTTAGAAAACGAATTTGTTGATCGTAAGCATCCTCCAAACACTCGGTTGATTCACAGGCATTGCGCTCAGACTCAAGCCATTCGTTTTCAATAATTTGAAACGTACGTATATTTTTTAATGGCTTGAAAACTGCGCTTAGCTGTTCATCCAGAGCAGATAAAGACGGGGTGCCACAGATCTTTCTCTCTACTTCTATTGAGGCTTTGCGGCAGTCAAAGCTTGCCGAATAAGTAAAGGAACTGAGTAGCAGAAGCGAAATGAACGACACTCCACTAGAAAGCAATTTGAATCTCATCATTTGACAACCATAAAAATTATATCGGGAGCATTCGCAAAGTAGGGAAAAGCGAGAAAACAGGGGTTAGATTAATTTATCGATAGCTAACCTACCCCCACAAGTAAATCTGTCCCATTTTCTTCTTTCCTTAAGGAGCCTAATAAAGCGATTCATCCAATCATCCTTGCTGTTTTTAATGCCCCCTTAAGACGGCGTTATAGCGTATTCAGGTGTTTTTTTACGTATGCCTTTATTGAGGCGGCGTCCTTATAAGCAAATTTCTGGGGCACACCGTCACTAACGCCGTCGATCCCGCTTAAGTACCTATTAGCCTGAATTAACTGATTGGGGATCAACTTACCGCTGCCATGTCGCGCATAAGCATAAACCTGATAGAGAGTACCGTAGGTGCCAATGCCTCTATGGTTAATTTCCCATGAAACCAAAACAAAGGCACTTTTGACATCTTGAATCGGATAAAAAAATATTGATTCGATTTTTGGCAATGAACCAGCCACATCATACTTATCAACTAACTGCCTAACCGATACTCCATCGATATTTTTGACATCGAGGACCAGAGATAACGGGTAGTCTGTATTCCCCGTTTTCACAATCGACAATTCTGCGTTTTCAACAATATTTGTTTTATATGGCCCTTCCAATACAGCACCCCATAGGTAGAGGCTAGCATCCTGGGCTACTGCGGCCCGGCAGAATAAAAATATACATAATAGAAAACAAAATTTACGCACCTCAAACACCTACTTAAGCAAAACATAGAAAAGACAAGTCCATTTGTCGACAGCTAAATCTACCTCATAAATAAATCCTTCCCTTTACGCTCTTAACAACTACTAGTGTCAACGCACTGAACCCAACCACGGATTTCTTTTCCTTTAGCGGTCTTAAACATAATTTGTATCCATCCCGCCTCGACTGCCTCCTGCAAAACTATGTCTCCCTTAATCAAGTACATTTTTGTGATATCGGACAAATTTGCCGAACTATAAATAGGCGTTTTTTTATTCATGGTGAGCTTAACAACATTTCCGTCGACCCACTGTTTGTATGCATTAGAATTAATTTTTTTGCTTATTTCATCGGCCGTTTTATAGGGAAAATTATAAACTAACACCAAGCCGCCGGGTTCAGATGTAATATCCCCCCCCGCACCAAAATAATTCGATAGCCGATCATCCCTCACATAACCCGCCGCCCCCCTAGAAAAGACATGAACACTATAATAGTCTCCTTTATAGTTTACGCCTGTATCCGATCTGATCTCGACACCATGGATTATAAAAAGCTTAGGCGTCCCATCAGTTTTGCTGTTTTCAAAAAAAGCAGCTTTAACGGTTCCTGTAGCCGCCAAAAAAGGTAATCCAGCTATACGTTTTTTATTTCCCACACAGGGGACAAATTCAACTCCAATGGCAACATCTTCAGTTTCTTGACCACCTTCATCAACTAAAGGTTCATTATTGAACACTATGAAACCATCTTCTGCTTTGAGAGCCGGAAACGCATCACTTTTACCTGACTCACAAGCAAAAGAGTTCATTGCAAGCAAACATAAAAACAACGCAAGCAACTTAAAGCTCTTTATCATTTTCATACTGGGCATGCTCCGTAAAGCTCTTCAAAAATATTAGCGATATCCTTCGTAAACGAATCCCTTTCAGCCAACCCCTTAAAAGCGGGATTAATCACCTTAGTCACGGCTCGAATTTTTTGATCCATTGAAAGCGAGCCATTATCGGCGATGGGGCCAATATTGTTCGTTTTCCAGAACCACAGCCCCGATTCAATTATTACTTTGGTGTTGGACTCGACTAATTCCGGATTTGCATCAATGGAAACTCCAATCGCTTGAGCGCAAGCATGGTAATTAGTATAGTGCGTCAAATGAAGCAAACCTCGCCCACGATAGTCGTTCTGAGGGTATTGATTGACGCCAAAACTATGCCGACCATAACCCGGATCATTGTCGATCAGATGATCGTCAACGTACTGAATTTTCTCAGCCTGTGTCAAATTCAAGCCCAACCTTGCAAACCCCGCATTTATGACAGTCGGCGCCATATTATATAAAGAGGTCGGTGTATAACTCTGCCGACTATATCGCAAGCTTTCTCGGAATTTTTTAAATTTTCCAGTCTCGTGCTTACCTTGTCCCAGCAGATGAATTATCTGTGAACACGAATTGACCTCGTATTTGGAAAAGAACGCGTTAGCGGTATTAACAAACTCCTCAATAAATGCGTCAGTAACGGATGGAGCTGAGATCCTCTTCATAAAATCATGCGAAAGCGCAACGTTTTTTCCACACTTTTTACACTTATTAGAGCCTACCGTCACAAAATTCGAAATTAGCCCCACCGGATGAATATGCTGCACCATCGCATCAGCCGTAATTCCGTGAAGTCCAATTAACTTTAACCACCAACTAAGACGCTCAATTCTTGACTTTTCCTCTACCCACGACTTATGCGGATCAGAATCGCTATGTCCAATGATTTCGTCTAGAGCATCCCATTTTTCTTTTTTATAGTTCCATTCATTTTCATAGCGTGTAACCATTTGCGATATCGGTTGCGAGAACCAAGGTTTATTCAGCGCTTCAGCTATTTCAGAAGGTGCTAATTTTTTATCCCCATTCCTATCGAGGATTTTGTACAAAGTCTCGGTGACCGAACCCGACGCCGCAGTTTCAACACTTGGCAAGTATGCTTCACGCTCCTGCTCATTGAGGCTTTCCTGTGCATGAAGGAAAGCAGCAAAGTGGTCAGCGTTGCTGACGGTTTCGTCAATGAAAGTAAAGCCTTCCCACTCAAAGGGTGAATGACGCGACAGAGTGGTATCCGGCTCCGCAAACCAGCCATCGATGCCATCGCCGTGTTCGTCTCCGAGCAAACCGTCTAAACGCCACCAATAAGTGGTCGTGGTCGTTCCATTCATGACAACTGACTCTTTGATCTTCTTCTCCGCCGGCAGTCCTTCAAGTAAACCTACAGGAATGAAAAAGTCATACGCCACTTCGCTACTCGGATCAGCAGCTTTCGGTGGATTGGTCGCGCTCATACTTTGCGAATGAGTAATCAACCGTGAGCCTTTGGGTATCTTGACCAGCGTCTTTTCGGCGGCGGGTAAACTGACACCCTTGGGCTTACTTTGGTCAGTAAACGCCTTCACATCCTCACAACTAAAAACCTCTAGGTGCAGGAGGTTCTTCGGAACAGCATCTGAATGGTTCTGATATTTGCCAACATGCCCCAGAACCTCACCTGCCTTGATCTTGTATGTCGGAGTGAGGACGACAACATCCCCCATCGGGCTATGCGGCTCACTCTGTGGAGTAAGTGATTGCGACCAAATAAACCCCGGAAGTTTCCCATCCGCGCCGGGTATCAGGGCGGGTGTTGCCTGACCACTGACGATTTCGGCAAGTTTACGAAAGTTATTAGGGGTCGGGTCCTCACCAAGTCGTATTCGCGTACCTGCTGGTAAATGGCTAAGTGGTAGGCCGCTAGTGTGAGCATCACGAACATTCGCTCCGTGCTGAGCGCCACCGGGAATAGGGTCTTGTGCTTCATTGCCCACGAAGTACTTTCCGCCACCCAAGTCCTTCAATTGGCCCTTGAACACCCATCCATTCGCAGGCAAGCCTGCAATCTCTGGGCTGACGCTAACAACTGCCACCCAATTTTGATTGGCTGGGGCAGGCTGCGTAACCACGGTTGTCCCGCGGGGCAAAACTGCCAAGACCGGAAAGTGTCCGGCGTTACCGCTTCGCATCCGGATGCCTAAAGGCTTGTCCGGAGCGTTGGCTTTAACTTCATAAAGGCCTTTCCCCCAAAACCCCGGTGGTTTAAGCGTCGGATTCGTCTTGTAATTCTCCCAATCCAGCAGGTGCATATAAAGACTGAAGAACGTCAGGCTTGGCCCGGCTGCAGGAGCTGACGCAGGAGGTACCGGAAACTCAAGCCGATGCTTAACCAACACAAACCCTGTTGAATAAACCGAATGCGTCGAGCCAAAATCTGATGTTGGGTATTTCTCATCAATGCGATAGGCCACTACCTCACCGTCAGCGATGCATCTGACTTCCGTCAGATCATTCACCAAACCAGTGTCTTCGTCGAAATGAACCCCGCCATGCCAGAGGCCATTAGCCCCCAATGGGTAGTAGCCGTCTTTTGCCTTCGCCAAAGCCTTATAGAACTTCTGTGGATCCGTCGCCTCAGCTGACCCTACTTTCAGGGGATACGACCATTTCTCTACTTTGCTTGTTGTTTCAGTCATTACCAATTACCTAAATTCTGATCCCTGGTGGCTTGGATTGCCGTCTATGTCGATTAACCAGAAAAATTGAGCATTCGTTTCGGTTTGCGTTTGACCTGTTCCTCAGGCGAATTCCCCAACGCCTGATCCATCAAACTCCCCGCCTTATCCTTATCCGCAGCCCCCGGCAGCACCGGTGGCTTAATCCCAATCCCGGTCCCACTCCCCGCCGACCCACCGGCATTAATCTTCACCACCGGCCCAACAACCGTCACACCACCCGCATCGAGCTTGATAAAACTCCCACCGGCCTTAACCGTGAGCTCCATCCCAGCCTCGATAACAATCTTGTCCCCAGCCTTGAGGTGAATCTCTTTCCCCGCACTGGTCAGCTGCGCAGTCCCCAACTTCACATGCTGGTTCTGCCCAATCGTCAGATGATCATCCATCCGCACTTCACTCTTGCGATCCGCGATCGTGGTCCGATGCTCCTCAGCCTTCAGCTCGGTGTAAGTGTTCTTCTCAACGGTATCGTGGCGCTCATTCCCCACCCGAATCTTCTGGTCATGCTCAATGTTTTCATCCCAATCCCGCTGGGCATGAATAAAGATCTGCTCCGCCCCCTTCTTGTCTTCAATCCGCAGTTCATTGAACCCACCGCCCCCCGGTGAGCTGAGGGTTTTGAACACGGTGCGAGTCTTGTTCGCCGGCAGTTCGTAGGGAACCTGGTTTTCCTTGTGGTACAGGCAACCAGTCACCAACGGCTGGTCAGGATCCCCTTCGAGGAAGGTGACGAGCACTTCCATACCGATCCGCGGAATAGCGATGGCGCCATAACGGTCACCCGCCCAACTCGAAGAGACGCGCATCCAGCAGCTGGTTTTGTCATCCGCCACCCCTTCGCGGTCCCAGTGGAATTGCACTTTGATGCGGCCGTATTGGTCGCAGTGGATTTCTTCGCCTTTGGGGCCGGTGACCATGGCGGTCTGGCTGCCGAGGACGCGGGGTTTGGGGTGTTCCAGCGCGGGACGGTAGAACACGGCCCATGGGGTGGCGAGGAAGTGGTTGCGGTAGCCCTGGTGGAAGTCGTCTTTGTTGTCGGTGGTGTCGCTGGTCACGCCTTCTTCGAGCACTTGCGGCTGTTTGCCTTCGTGGATGACTTCGGTGAGCAGCCAGAGGTCGTTCCACTCGGTGCGCGGGTGGTCGGAGATTTCCAGGAAGTGGCCGCTGACGAGGGTGGTCTGGTCGCCATGGCCTTCGGCTTGCTGGTAGTCGGCGCGGTGGCGTTCGAGGGCGCGCTGGCTGAGGAATTTGCCGCGCGCGCGGTCGAGGAAGCGGCCGGGGTAGTCGTAGTCTTCGAGGTCTGGTTCGGTGCTTTCGCCGTCGGGTTTATAAGCTGCTTCGAGTTTCAGGCGAGGTTTTTCGAAGTCGTAGTCGCGGCGGGTGACGCGGCCGGTGCGGGTTTCCAGGCGCAGTTTGAAGCCTTTGATCACGGGTTCGTCGGCGACCATGCCGCTGCCTTGCACGTAAGCGGTGGGCTGGCCGAGTTTCGGGAACACCGTTTGATCGTCACCGAATACCAGTAGATGACCTTTGGAACTGTGCTGGAAGTGGTAGTGAATGCCTTCCTCTTCGCACAGTCGCTGGACGAAGTGCAGATCGGTTTCATCGTATTGCACGCAGTAGTCGCGGTCCGGGCACGGGGTGCTCAGCTGGAAGCGGTAGGCGTTGCCTTTGATGCCGTGTTCTTCCAGGATCAGCGCGATGATTTTCGGCGCGGACATCTGCTGGTAGATGCGCTGGTTGGTGCGGTGATGCAGGTATTGCAGGTGCGGCACCAGGGAGACTTTGTAGCGGGTCAGGCGTTTACCGGCATCGCCTTGGGCGACGCGGTAGATCTGGCCATGGATGCCGGAACCCTTCGGGTCGAATGCGAGGAACGCCTGCTTGTGCAGGAGCTTTTCCAGGTCCAGGTCCGGGTTTTCGCTGACCAGTTCCAGGTCGAAGCGATACGGCTGGCTGATGCCTTCAGTGCCGGTGAACGACAGCACTTGCAAGTCGCCGGCATAGTCTTCGACTGTGAGGCTGAAGTGCGTTTCGTTAGCTGAGTTGAACATTGCTTGCTCCCTGTTCGGTAGTCATCCGTTACGCCCGCAGTCGCAGACGTTGCAGCCAAGACGATGTGGCGCCCATAGCGTCACGCAGTTGGGCGGCAGTGATCGTTCGATCTGCCGCATCGAAAGCCAGCGCCTTTCGCAGGGCTGGCCAGCAGTGTTTGGGTAGGTTTCGGGGTGCGTGCAGCTCGCGGTCGAGGCGTCCGTCGCGGGCCTCGGTCGAGGGCAAGCGGCGGAACGGGTGTTTGCCGCCCGCCAGTTCGTAGATCACGCAGGCCACGCCGTAAACGTCCGCGCTGGCCGACAGCGGCTGGCCTTCAAGCAGTTCGGGGGCGGCGTAGCCGGGGGTCCAGGCGTTGAAGCGGTTGCGGCTCAGGTGTGGCAGGCCGGGCAGGATGCCCTCTTCCGCTTGGCCGAGGCCGAAGTCGAACAGGCGCACGCCTTCTTCGCTGAGCATGACGTTGCTCGGCTTCATGTCGCCGTGCAGCACGCCGCGAACGTGGGCGTAGGCCAGCGCGTCGAGCAGGGGCAGCGCGATGTCACGCAGCTCTTTCCACGGCAGGCCCAAGGGGCGCTCGCAGAGTAATTTGTCCAGGGTCAGCCCACGCATGAGTTCCATGGTGATGAAGGCACGCTGGCAGTCGGTGTCCACTTCAAAGGTGTGCGGTCGCAGCACGTTGTCGTGGCGCAGGCGTCGGGTCAGGGCGAACTCGCTGTAGAGCAAGGCGCTGGCGTCCGGCGATTCGGCAAATTCTTCGCTGAGGATTTTCAGCGCGATGTAAGGGTCGGGATCGCCGAACTGTTCGCTCAGCAGGTCCCGTGCGCGGTAAACCGCGCCCATGCCACCTGCACCAAGCAAGCGCTCGATGCGGTAACGCCCCGCCAGCACGTCCGGCAGTTCACCGACGCTGGCTTTGGTCAGCGCCAGTGCAGGCTCAACCTTATGCGGCTTTCCGTTTAGAGGCTTTCCGTTTAAAGGCTTGGCGAAAGCGAAGTAAGTCAGGTTATTGGCTTCTTCCTCGGTCACCAGCAGGTCGTCGATCGGTGGCATGAGTTCAGTCATTGGCGGATCACCACGGCAGTCAGATTGTCCCGGGCCGAGCCACGCAAAGCGCCGTCGAACAGACGCTCCAGCGCAACGTGCGGCGCGGTCAGGCTCAGGGCGTTGCCCAAGGCATCGCTCGTCAGCCCTTGATACAAACCGTCGCTGCACAACAGAAATGCATCGCCGGGGTAGACCTCGAGTTCCAACACATCCAGCGTCAACTGCTCGGCAGCGCCGACCGCACGGGTCAGCGCATGAGCAGCAGGATGCGCACGAGCGTCTTCGACACTCATTTGTTGCTCGTCGATCAGTTGCTGTTGCAGCGAATGGTCCTTGGACAGTTGATACAAACGCTGGCCGCGCCACAGGTAGCAGCGGCTGTCGCCGGCCCAGATGCAGGCCGCGCGATTGCCTTCCACCAGCAGCGCCACCACGGTGCTGCCCATGATGCTGTCATGACGCCCGGCGGTGACGGTCAACTCCTGACCCAAGCGGCGGTTGAGCCAGTGCAGGCACTGGCGAATGCCTTTGAGTCGTTCGTCGAAGTCGTCCTGCACCGGCAGGTCCGCCAGGCTGGCGACGATCAACTGGCTGGCGATGTCGCCACCCTGATGACCGCCCATGCCGTCCGCGACCACCCACAGCCCCTGCTGTGGACAGTCGAGGAAAGCATCTTCGTTGCGCGCCCGAACCTTGCCCGGATCGGTACGCGCAGCGCTGCGCCAGGGACTGGCAACCAGCATCAGAGCTGCACCGGCATACGGAAAGTACGCAGCACGCCCATGTCGAACGGGTTCGGCGTGCGCTGGCTCGACAGCAAGTAGTTGGCGCGCAGGCCACCCACGTCAGCCTTGAGTACCAGCACGTCGCGACCGGTCAGGTACTCGGTCTGCATCAGGTCGAACAGACGGAACAGCGACCATGGGCCGGTGTTCTTCTCGATGCCGATCGGGCGGCCGGCCATTTTGTCGAGGACCAGGCTGGTGCGACCGTCTTCGGCGTCGGTCGGCCATTTGAACGACACCGGCACGATCGGGCCGTGACGGTATTCAATGGTCTTGTCGCCAAACTTGAACTCGGAACGGCTGACGGCCGGGTCGAGGGTGTACGGCTCCAGTTTGAACTGCACTTGCGGCTCGGCCGGGTTGATCGAGAAGAAGCTCTGGCGGATCACTTGTGCCGCGGCCATCTGGTCGAGGTAGACCTTGGAGATCGGCATGCTGTGACCGTCAACGCTGCGCAGGCGGTAGTTGCCTGGATCGCCACTCACGAACGGACGCATGTAGTTCTCGAAGAAGCGATCGGCGATGCCCTGGGCCTTGAAGAACTCGCGGAAGTCGCTGATCGCAACGTCGCTGGTGCTGTGGGCGCTGAATGGGTAACGCTTGTTGATCGCCTTGCCGTAGAAACTGTACAGCTCGCTCTGATAACGCTGGTTCAGGTACTGGTAGGAATCGTTGAGCACCAGACGCCAGGTATCTTCGGCTAGCACGTTGAACCACACGCTCACCGGACGCGGCAGACGGTTCGACGCGTTGCGCAAGTTGCTCAGCGCATCACGCTGGCCGCTCATGCGGGTCTTGGCCATTTCGAACGCGGCCTGATCCGGCGCGCTGGCACGGGCCAGGCTTGCCAGTTGCAGTTGCAGGTCGTTGAGTGCTGTCAGGGCCGGGGTGAGATCAGCGGCCGGGCCGTTGTTGTCATCCAGCAAACGGTGCAGCGGTTCGAAGCGACGTTGCAGGGATTTCTTCGCGGTGTCCGGCAAGTTCTTCGCCATGTCCGACGCTTTGTCCGCGGCGGCGGCAGCGAGTTTACCCAACTTGCCGCCCTTATCGCCCAGCTTGTCAGCCGCTTCGGCGGCTTCATCGGCGCTGTCTGCGATGACCTGGAAACGGGTGTTTTCGCGCACTTCCACCAGCAATTGCAGCACTGGCGAGTTGGCGGAAGTCAGGCCCGCCAGTTGCTCGGCGCCTTCACCGGCGTCGTTGATCGGTGGCAATGCCACCTGGCCGACCGCTTCGCTCCAGAAGTTGGCGTAATCGCGGAAGTACAGCTGCTCCAGTTCGACCATCAGGCGACGCAAGTCCATGCCGCTGATGCCCGAGCCTTCGCCCAGTACCCAGTTGTCACGCAGAATGTCGGTAACCAGTGCAGTGCCCTGGACCGAAAAATACTGCTGATAACCCTGTTGGGTGTAGAACCCCGGAATCACGTAATCGGTGCCGACAAACAGCGCACCCTGTGGGCCCAAGTGTTGGCTGAAACGGTATTCCGGCAGATTGCGAGCCTGCTCGCGCAGCATCCGGTAAACCACGTTGGCCAACGACTCGCTGCGCAGCACCTGACGCGCCTGCGCCACCAGTTGCTCGTTCAGCGGGTAGATAAACGGCTGCTTGAGCAAACGCTCAAAGTGGGTGTTCAAACCGTTCTGCACCGCTGTGTTGCCGGCATAACGCAGGGACCAGTCAGTGGCGACCCAATCCTTGAGCCACGCGGCATCGCGGCGATCTTTCATGTTCAGCATCAGGTACGCACGCAGGCTGTTGAGCAGGCGTTCGCGGTCCTTCATGTTGGCGCGGATCTGCCCTTCCAGCAGCGTCGCGACCCGTGGCAACAGTTGCGCTTCGAGCTCACGCTCGTAGGCACTCTTGACCACCGGATTGGCATCTTCACCTTGGTACAGGCCGCCACGCTCATGGTACGACACGTCACCTTTGTTCGGGAAAACCTGAGTCGCTGCGTAACTGGTGTCGAGGGTCTTGAGCACCGCCATCGAGTCATCACGCGCCGTCAGGGCCGAGCGTTGCTGATTCCAGTTTTGTGCCAGGTTACGCAGGTTTTCCAGACGCTCATAGTTGGCCGAGAAACCACCAGCCCACAGCATGCCGAACAGCGCCAGTGCCGCCAGTGCGCCCACGTACAGCGCACGTTGACCCCAATGAATGCGGCTGCGTTCGCGCTTGTCCAGACCGGCCAGATCGGCCTCGGGGAAAATCACCCGGCTGAGCAAATGGTGAATAAACCGGGAACGGCCGCTGCGCAGGGTCGGCAGCATACCGGCGTTCATGCCCAGGCTGGCGCCGATACCGGCGGTGGTCGAGTCCATCTGTTCGGTCAGGTGCGGTGCGCTGGTCAGGTAGAAACCACGCAACTGGCTGACACGCTGGTAGCGGTTGCCGGTGAACGCCATGTCGACGAACAGGCACAGACGCTCGCCGATCTGCCCCAGTTGATGCGGGAAGTCGAGGATGCGACCACGGCGCTGGGTGTCGCGCTCCTGGTGCATGCGCATGATCACTTGGCTGTTCAGGCGACGCAGCAGCTCTTCGAACTCGGCGCGCAGCACGGCCACGTCAGTACCGCTCTGCTCTTTGCGGAAGCTGGTGCCGAGTACCTGATCGCTTTCTTCGCGGGTCAGCTGGTCGAAGAACTCGTCGAAACCGAGCAGGCGATCGGCCTTGCTCAGCACCAGATAAATCGGCACGTCGACGTGCAGTTTCTGATGCACGTCTTGCAGACGCGCGCGCACCTGACGGGCCAGAGTGTCAATATCCTGCTCGCTGCCACCGGTGAGGGTTTCCACCGGAATGGTCACCAGCACGCCGTTCAACGGGCGATTGCGGCGACGCTTGCGCAGCAGGTCGAGCAAGGTGCTCCAGGCGCTGCCATCGACTTCGGCATCCGGTTGGGTCAGGTAGCGCCCGGCGGTGTCGATCAGCACGCCGTGATCGGCGAAGTACCAGTCGCAATGCCGAGTGCCGAGGGTGTCGCGGGTGAGTTTGCGGTCGATCTTGTTGATCGGAAACTCAAGGCCCGAGAAGTCCAGCAGGCTGGTCTTGCCGCTGCCCTGCGGGCCGATCAGCAAGTACCACGGCAAATCACTGCGCCAGCGCTCGCTGCGGCCGCGATACAGGCTCGAGGTCTTCAGGGTTTTCAGGGCGTCCTTGAAACGCGCCTTCAACTCTTTTTGCTCTTCGTCGATCAGCTCTTCGCGGCGGATACGGTCCTGACCGTCTTCGGTTTCTTCGATGGCTTTTTTGCGCACACCGGCGCGCCAGCTGACGAAGACCATGGTCAGGCCCCAGATCAGGAACAGCACACTGATGGTCAGCAGGCGGGAGGTCGAACCTTCCCAGAACTTGTAGTCATTGACCGCCAGCAGCGGCCCGACGAACCACACCAGCAGCGCGACGAACAGCACCAGCAGCAGGGTCCAGACCCAGGTCTGGCGCAGGAATGCGCCGACTTTCTTGAAAAACTTTTTCATCACACGTCCCTGTTTACGGCTTCGACTGCGGCTGGACCGCGGCCGAATCTAGCGGCTGATAAGGTTGCAGAACGGTTTCGCGTTGCTCGCCCAGCACCCAAGCGAAGCCCGAATACATCACCACCAGGCAGACCACGGTGAACAGCACCACCATCCACGCCGGCACGATGCGCACCAGGCTGCGGCGTTGATCGTTCAAGCCTTCCCAATGCGGCGACAGCTCACGCGGCACGTCACCGCGCAGTTGACGAATCTGTCGATACAAGGCGTCGCGGATGCCTTCGAGTTCGAGCATGCCGCGCGCTTGTACCCGATACTTGCCTTCGAAACCGAGGGACAGGCACAGGTACATCAGCTCCAGCATCGGCAGGTGCTTGACCGGGTTTTTCGACAAGCGATCCAGCAGCTGGAAGAACTTCTCGCCACCGAAGGTTTCGTTGTGGAAGCTGCTGAGCAAGCTCATCTGCGACCACTCGCTTTCGTTGCCCCACGGCGTGGTGACGACAGCTTCGTCGACCACGGTGCAGAGCACATAACGCGCGGCCATTACCTGGCTGCTTTCGGCGCCGTTGTGCAGCGCGCGTACTTCAAACAGCTTCAGCCCGGCGGTCAGTCGCTCGTTGAGCGCGTACAGGTCTTCGCGGGTGTCGCTGTGCTTCAGGCGAACCACTTCCGACAACAGTTCGGACGCAGCGGCCACCAGCGAATTGAGGCTGATGTTGAACGCTTCGGCCGGACGCAGGCGTGCGGCGTAGATCATCCGTTCTTCCAGCTGTTCGAAACGCGGCGGTGCAGCGAAGTCAGTCAGCGGACTCGACGCCGGGCCGTGGCCCTGACGGTCGAGCAGGACGGTTTTGTCGTCCTGGTTGTATTCCATGTCCTTGATCATGTCGGTCAGTTCCTGATGGCCCAGAATTTCAGTTCAAGCTCGGCGAATTCGCCGGACACGTGGAACGCGAAGCCGCCGGAGCGCTCCAGTTGCGCCAGGTCTTCGGAACTGAGTTCGAGGATGAAATAGGTTTTGTTGGAGTGGAACGCGATCTGCCGTGGGGCCACCGGCAACGGTTTGACCTTGATGCCCGGCAGATGCAGGTTGACCAGTTGGCGGATGCGCTCCACCGGGCCGACCTTGAGGTGCGCCGGCAAGCGATGACGCAGTTCTTCGGAGTCGCAGTTGGCACTGGCCGCGAGCACGAACGAGGCCGAGCCCAACAGTTTGTGGTCGTGCAATGGCGACACGATGATCCCGTACTGACGCGCTTGCAGCACCAGTTCGATGGCGTGCTGTTCGAGCACCATCGACAGCACCTGACGAATCGCTTCCATCAGTTTGCGGAAGCTGGCGCCCTGGTCGCTGTGCTGGTAACGGCTGTCCAGACGCGGGCGTTTGCTCTCGCTGGAAAACGTCGCCAGATCACCGAGCATGGTCAGCAGCGTGCGGTACAACTCTTCCGGGTGAACCTGTTCCAGGCCGAGGTAATGGCGCAGCAACAGCTCGGTGCGGTTGATCAGTTGCAGCATCATGAAGTCGCCGACTTCCGCGCCACCGACCTTACCGTTGGAGCGAATCCGCTCGGCGATGGTGTCGCCCCGGTGGCCGAGCATGCTGATGACTTCTTTGAGGCACGACAGCAGGTAGCTGGACGAATGCGCCTGAATGTAGGTCGGCACGAAGTCCGGATCGAGGCTGATCACGCCGTCGGGCGTGGTGTCGAGCACTTCGCAGATCTTCAGCTTCACGTAGGCCTGGTCGCTCTGCTGCTCGCCGAGCAACAGTTTGAAGTCCGGACGACCGCAGCTGACCTGGCTGGCGGAGTCGTCGCCGGCGTTGGAGTCGGCGACTTCCGCGTCGTACGCGGTGTAGCGCGCCAGCACGTCGGATTGCTCCGGACGGCGAGACTCGATGTGGTTACCGGTCACCAGTGGCAGCGCCAGATAGATTGGCGTGTTGCCAGTGTTCGGCGGCACGTCCAGGGCCAGCGGCTCGGTGTTGCCACCCAGTTCGAACAGGCTGCCGTCCGGCAGAATCCCCGAGGCCTGGCTGATCACCAGTTTGCCCATGTTGAGGAACTGCAAGTCGATTTCCAGGTTGAGGAAGCCCCAGGTGTAACTGCCCAGCAACTGGGTGCGGGTCTTCATCTGGTGGTCGTAGTAACGATCGTTGTGCTGGAAGTGCTGCGGGCGCAGCAGCATGCCTTCCTGCCAAATGACTTTATGCGCATTCATGTTCAGTCATCTGCCTTGGCGAGCGTTTCATGGGTATTTCGGATGCCGGCCTGATCGAGGGTCAGGTCAGCCACGGTGACTTCCAGCGGAGTGATTTGCACGGTGTAGCGCCATTTGGTTTCCGGCAGGTCGCGGTAAGCCGCGAGCACGCCGACGTAACGGCTACCCTCTTCCACACTGAGCTTGAGTTCGATGGTTTCACCCGGACGCAGTTCGAGTTCTTCGCTGGCCACCAGGTCCGGGACCAGGGATTCCTTGGCGCGTTCGTAGAGGCTGAAGAAATCAGCGTTCTCGAACGTCACCGGGTGCTTGAGCTCCAACAGGCGCACGACAATCGGCGACGGACGACCGTTGAGGTCGGGGTTCAACTGATCGCTGGCGGTCAGCTTCAGGTTGAGTTTGGTCACGGTGGAATACGGCGATAGCGACGAGCAACCGGCCAGCAGCACGAGGGCAGTGAGCGCAGTCAGCGTCTTGAAAAAAGCGGTCGAGCAGCGAGACATGCGCATCATCCTTGGTGGTCGGTGTGTAGGGTGGAAATCAGGCGGATCTGTTCTTCGTAGGCCTGAGCGAAGTCGCGGGCCAACAGTCGCTCGCTCCAGTCATCGTCCTGACGCAGGGCCTGGTGATAACGGCCGTAAGCCCTCCAGCGACTGCCGGAGGTCGCGAGCAACGGCTTGTTGTCACGCTCGAAACGCAGGGTCAGCTGTTGCGGCGAGAAGTGCTCCAGGGTGCCGCGAACGGCGGCGCGGCTGGCGGTCAGCAATGCGACCTGATGCGCTTGCAAATCGCGGAACGCGCGGGAGATCGCTTGCTCCGCCGGCAACTGACCCGGCTTGTTGCCCTGCAACAGAATGCCCAGCGCTTCGCCGGCATCGACGGCGAATTTCAGCGGGTTCTTGTGAGTGCCTTGCACGGTGGTCTGGGCCAGGCGCAGTTCGTTTTTCAGTTCACTGCGGGTGCGCAGGCTCTGCTGCAAACCGCCGACGCTTTGCTTGAGCAAGCGCGCGGCGTTCAGCGCCAGGGCTTCGCGGGCGTCGTGGTCGAGGCCTTTGAGATCCACGCCGAGGGCGGCACCGAAGTGTTCCCAGAACCCTTCGCTCTGACGTTCGACCGCTTTCGGCGGAGGCGCCGGTGCGGGCTCTGCCGGGGCATCGATCAGCTCCGGGACCATCAGGCTTTCCATGTCGATGCGCGCATAGTCGGCACGCTGACGGGTGTCTTCGATCGTGGTGCTCGGGGAAATCAGTTCATCGATTTCCGAGTACACGCGCTCTTGCTGGTCGAGGGCATTCAGTGGGTCGAGATCGAGGAACGCATCGTCCGGAATGATGCTGCCCGCGGCCTGCGGACGACCGACTTCAACGTCGAACGTCGCCGGGTCGCGCACCAGACGCGCGCGGATCTCAAAGTCACCCAGCACATACACGCTGCCGTGCTCGATGCGCATCGGCTCGCCCTTGCGCAGGCGCGCGCCGCTGTCGCTGTCCTGGATACCGTTGCTGCTGGTATCTGTCAGGAAAAACGTGCCTTCGCGGTAGCTGATCACCGCGTGGTGGTTGGACAGGTGACGCTTGCGGTCGGGAATGATCCAGTCGCAATCCTCGCCCCGGCCGATCACGCCACCGGCCTGCTTGAAGGTCTTCTGGCACAAATCCGTGGGCACGAACTGCTTGGTGTTCAGCATTTCGAAAACCAGTTCCATGGTGATACTCCTTGCGGTCACTTGCCGCGATTGACCGCCTGCGGATCACCCAATGGGCGATAGGTGTTGTCGTTGTATTTGTAATTGCCGCTACAGCCGCCGAGGCCGCATAGAACGACGAGGGCCAGCAGGACGGCTTGCCAGTGACGAACAGACATCAGAGGGTCTCCAGGGGTAGACAAAGCACAAAGCGCCGACCCGTTTGGGCGGCGCTATCAGAAGCGAATGAGGTGAAATCGACGGTCTTTTGCCTACCCATCGAAATCACCCAAATTGATATTCAGGCGCCCGAGGCGATACAGCAGCGTGCGCCGTGGCAACCCGAGTTCGCGGGCGGCGAGGGTCTGGTTGCCGTCGTTTTTGCGCAGGCAGTCGAGCAGCAAACTGCGCTCGACCTGTTCCAGGCGTTCGCGCAGGTTCAGGCCGCTGTTGTCTTCCGGCATGGCTTCCATGCGCAGGGAGAAATGCTCGGCCAGCAACTCGCCGCCTTCGCACAGCAATACCGCGCGCTCGACCAGACCTTTGAGTTCACGCACGTTGCCGGGGAAGGCATAACCGGACAGGTGATCCAGCGCCGCGTCGGACCAACGCACCGCATCCCGTTGCAGAAACGCGCACGCCTTGTCGGCGAAGTGCCGGGCCAGGTCGAGGATGTCGCCTTCGCGCTGACGCAGGGCCGGCAACTCGATCGGGAATTGCGCGAGGCGGTAGTACAAGTCCTCGCGGAACTTGCCTTCGCTGACCAGCACCGACAAATCCCGGTGCGTCGCGGCGATGATGCGCACGTCGATTTTGTGGGTATCGTTGGAACCCAACGGGCGGATCTCGCCTTCCTGCAACACGCGCAACAACTTGGCTTGCAGCGACAACGGCATGTCGCCGATTTCATCGAGCAATAAGGTGCCGCCATTGGCCGCGTCAAACAGCCCGGCACGGTCGCGGTCGGCGCCGGTGAAGGCACCTTTGCGGTAGCCGAACAGTTCGCTTTCCAGCAGGTTCTCGGGGAACGCCGCGCAGTTCTGCACGATGAACGCCTGGGAACGTCGCGGGCCGCAATCGTGAATCGCCCGCGCGACCACTTCCTTGCCGGTGCCGGTCTCGCCGCGCAACAGCACGGTGTACGGGCTGTGCAAAACTTTGCTGATCAGCGAATAGGTCTGGCGCATCGCCGCGCTCTTGCCGATCAAGCCATAACCGCTGGCGCTCGGGACATTGACCGGCGCCGGTCGAACATCGCCGCTCGGCTGACGCAAACGCTGCAGCAAGTGCAGTTGACCGAGCACGAACGAGCCCAGTTGACTGAGGGAATCGGCAAAGCCTTGCAGGTCGATCTGCCGGCGACTGGCGCACAGCAACAAACCTTCGACAGCCTTTTGTTGATTGACCAACGGCACGCACAACAGCGACTGCCAAGGCGTGGCCTGGAGCGGCAGAAAGCTGGTTTCGTGCAGGCTGCCGCTCAGCTCGCTGAGGCACACCACGCGGTTCTGGCACAGGGCGAACTGCAGCAATTGTTCACCGTTGTAATCCGCCGGCAGGCTCGCCCCTTCCCGGGGTTGCAGAATGCCATTCAGGCACTCGGCGTTCATCCCCAGACAGGTGTGGGTCGCGTCCAGCAGATACAGTTGCGTCAATTCGCAACCGCTGAGCTCGGCCAACCCGCGCACGAAGTCACCCAGCAACGCAGCACCGTCCGCCGCGCGCGACAGGCTGGCGAACTGCGCCAGCAAGGCTTCGGCATAGACCAGCGGTTGCGGCACTTGAGTGAACATCACACCCACCTCAGGCGAACTCGCACATCACGCTGGCATTGCCGTCGAGCGTCGCATGCACGCGCTTGAGGCTTTCACCAGTGGCCATGGCGTCGAGCAAACGGTCAGCCACCAGCGGCAGCACGTGCAGGTCGAGCAAGTGGTCGATCAGGCGCGCGCCGCTGTCGCTTTGGGTGCAGCGTTCGGCCAAGTGATCGACGAGATCCTGGGAGTAAGTGAAATCCAGCTGACGACGGTTCAGGCGTTCGCCCAAACGACCCAGTTTGATTTCGATCAGCTCGCGCAGCACCGGGCCGCCGACCGGGTAGTAAGGCACCACACGCATCCGCGCCAGCAGCGCCGGTTTGAAATGCTTGCTGAGCACTGGGCGAATGGTTTCTTCGAGGACTTCGGCAGTCGGCCGCGCACCGTTTTCGCAGAGTTCGCTGATGCGGTCGCTGCCCAGGTTCGAGGTCATCAGGATCAGCGTGTTGCGGAAGTCGATCTCGCGACCTTCCCCGTCGTTGGCCACGCCTTTGTCGAAGATTTGGTAGAACAGGTTGAGCACGTCCGGGTCTGCTTTCTCGACTTCATCGAGCAGCACCACCGAGTACGGCTTCTGGCGCACGGCTTCGGTGAGCATCCCGCCCTCGCCGTAACCGACGTAGCCCGGTGGCGCACCGATCAGACGGGAGACGGTGTGCTTCTCCTGGAACTCGGACATGTTGATAGTGGTGATGAAGCGATCACCGCCGTAGAGCAAGTCGGCCAGGGCCAGGGCGGTTTCGGTCTTGCCGACACCGCTTGGACCAACCAGCAGGAACACGCCGACCGGAGCATCGGGTTTGTTTAGGCCAGCGGCAGTGGCGCGCATCGAACGGTCAAGGGCATGAACCGCTTGCTCCTGACCACGAATACGGGTGCGCAGGTCGGTGGCGAAGCTCGCGACCTTGGCATTGTGTTCCCGAGCCAGTTGGGCCAATGGCACGCCGGTCCAGGCGCTGATCACTTCGGCCACCAGACGCGGGCAGACTTCGAAGCTGACCAGACGTTCTTTGACTTGAGCTTCGGTCAGGGCGCGGTGGGTTTCGTTCAGCGCAGTTTCCAGGGACGCGACGCTTTGTGCTTCGTCTACTGGCAGGGTTTCAATCACGGTGCCTTCAGCGTCTTCTTCGACCGTGATGGTCGGTTCAACGGCAGCGGCTTCGCGAGCCTTGGCCAGTTGCTGACGCAGCTCCAGCAGGCGCTCGGCCAGTGCTTTCTGCTCGGTCCAGAGAGTTTCCAGAGCGACCATTTCGTCTTCGGCGTCGGCCAGGCGATCTTCCAGAGCATCCAGTGCTTCATGATCGATCAGCAGACCGGCCTCGGCGTCGCGACGCAGGGCCTGGCGTTGACGACCACCTTCGGCCAGTTCGCCACGCAGACGTTCCAGGCTTTCCGGGGCGGCGGCGAGGCTGATGCGCACGCGGGCGCAAGCGGTGTCGAGCACGTCGACGGCTTTGTCCGGCAGCTGACGACCTGCCAGGTAACGGGCAGACAACTCGGCCGCCGCCACCACCGCGTCATCACGCAGGTAGATGCCGTGGCTCTTCTCGTAAACCTGGGCCAGACCACGCAGGATGGTCACCGCTTCGCTGACGGTCGGTTCGTGCAGTTGCACCGGTTGGAAACGACGGGCCAGGGCCGGGTCTTTTTCGAAGTATTTTTTGTACTCCGCCCACGTGGTGGCGGCGATGGTGCGCAACTCGCCACGGGCCAGGGCCGGTTTCAGCAAGTTGGCCGCGTCGGAACCACCGGCATTGCCGCCTGCGCCGATCAGGGTGTGAGCTTCGTCGATGAACAAGATGATTGGTTTCGGCGAGGCTTTGACTTCGTCGATCACGCCTTTGAGGCGACGTTCGAATTCACCTTTGACGCTGGCGCCAGCCTGCAACAGGCCCATGTCCAGCGACAGCAATTCGACACCTTTGAGTACCTGTGGCACTTCACCGGCTGCGATGCGCGACGCCAAGCCTTCGACGATTGCCGTTTTGCCGACGCCGGCTTCACCGACCACGATCGGGTTGTTCTTGCGGCGACGGGCGAGGATGTCGACCATCTGCCGGATCGCGCCATCGCGGCACAGCACCGGGTCGAGTTTGCCGTCGCGGGCCTGTTGGGTCAGGTTGTGGGTGAAGCGCTGCAACAGCGATTCGCCCTGCGCCGCCGGTTTGCCGTTAGCCGCCGGTTGCTCCTGTTGCGACAGGGCAAATTCTTTCAGGCGATCGATGTTCAGCTTGGCGAGCAGCGGCTGATAGCGACTGCCTGCGTAGCGCATCGGATTGCGCAGCAGAGCGAGGATCAGCGCAGCGTCTTCAACCTGGGTCTGACCCAGTTCGAGGTTGGCCACCAGCAGCGCATCTTGCAGCCACTGCACCAGTTCCGGGGCGAACACCGGGTTGCGCGAAGCGCTGTGTTCGACCCGCGATTGCAGCGCGGCGCTGAGTTCACCGGCATCGACATCGGCGTCCTGCAACGCGCGTGCGAGTAAGCCGTTCGGACGCTCCAGCAGGCCGAGCATCAAGTCTTCGACGAGGATCTTGCTGCCGCCACGGGCGACGCAACGCTCGGCCGAACGCTCCAGATCACGGCGGGTTTCGGCGTCCAGCGCCTGGATGAGTTGTTGCAGGTCTACGTTGATCATGCTCACGTCCTTAATGAATTTTGCTGCCCAGGGTCACCACGCCGTCCGCTTTTTCGCGGCCCAGCCAACTGGTCCAACCGAGGCGACAGGCGTTCTGCTCACCGATGCGCAGTTCGCGGATTTCTTCCTGGCGCAAGACCAGGCGAATGTCGTAATCGAGCGGGTCACGCAGGGTGAACCGCACCAGCGCGCACAGCGGCTGGTAGCCGAAACCGATCGGCAGGAATTCGTGAAAGCGTTGCCAGTCGAGCTCGCGGATGTGAATGCGGAATTTGCCGCTGCGGTCGCGCACGTGTTCGCCCAGCACCAGGTCTTCGCCGAGCAGGCTGTTGTCGCGGCCCAGGCGATTGCGTTGCTCGTCGAGGATTTCGACGCGGCGCTCGATGCATTGCTCGATGGTCAGTTCGGCGTGCTTGAAGTAGTAACGCAGCACCGCTTCGATCAACGCCGCCGAGTGCGCGCGCAAACTCAGCAGGCCGAGGTACGGCAGCAGGCGTTTCCAATTCAGTTCCTGAGCCTTGCGAATCTCTTCGCCACCGAGGCCGATCAGCGCAAACAGCTGCGCCGAAAACGGATCAAGCGCGCCACTCTGAAAACTGGCGCGGTAGCGGTATTTTTTCCAGATCGGCAGCATCAGCCGTTGCAGGCGATGGTGGAACAGGTCGAGGAAGTTGCGGGTCGGGTTGCCGTCTTCGCTGTCGCCCAAGGCCTGTTCGCCGTAGAACGCCGGCAGCGGCGAACCGGAACCGACCAGGCCGATCAGGTTGAAACGCAGACGCGCACGCATCTGTCCGTGCTCTTTGAAAAACTCCACGCGATCGACGTCGCTGCCAGGGAAACCCAGGCTCGGGTTGGCCTGGAATTCCAGCTGGTCGTACAGGTCGTCTTCGCTCAGGTACGGGTGTGCATCGCGCAGCCGGTCAATGACCAGCAGCACGGCCTGAAACAGCGAGTACTCGCGTATTACCCGGGTCAGCCCGCTTAAAGCAGGGGCTGCAGGCCCATACGTGGTGTCCATTGGTACACCTCTCCCTGTGTGCTTTTTACCCGCAGCTCGTGGTACGAGTTGAGACTGGCGTAAAGCGCGAAAAACTCGTTAAGAACCGAAGCGAACACGAACAGGTCGCCCTCGCCGATATACCCTTCCGGGTCGATGGTCAGCTCGGTGCGCAACCCGCGTACCGGCAGCCCTCGGTGCAATCTGTCGACATGCTGGTGCTTGATCGACTTGAGCCCACCGAGCAGGCGTTTACTGACTTTTTCCGCGTGTTGGTCGTAGTAGCGCGGCAAGTCGTAGGTTTCGAGAATCACCTTCAACGCATTGACGTCGGCCAGCGACAGATAGTTGAGCGACATGTTGCTGATCAGCTTCCAGAGGAAGTCACGGTTCAGCGGCGGCGCGAAACTCGAAGTGGCCGGGGTGATGTTGCGGAAACTCAAAAACTCCGGGGTCTCTTCACAGGCCATGCAGATGTCGCCGAGCTTGAGCTTGCGCGGCAGGTTCTGGTTGGTGCACATCAGCTCGATCGACAGGGTTTCATGGGCTTCGGTGTGGCGGATGCCGAAGCTCAGATAGGTGTCGAGGCCGTCGTGCAGCAAGGACGAACGCTGGCGAATGCTGTAATGCGGACGACTGGTGGGCACGTCGAAACTCGGGTCGTGCTCGAAGGATTCGAACGGCACGTACTCCTGATAACCAAGGCCGCCGGGCTTCCAGCCGGTCACGGTTTCCACCGAGAACACGCCGCAGTTTTCCAGGTCGTATTCGGCCGGCAACAGCAGGTATTCATCCTGCTTGCCGTCGAGGCGAATCGGCAGCGCATCATGCTCGAACAGGTTGACGATCGGCGTGCAGTAGAGCTTCACGTTGTCCAGGGTCGGACGCATACGCATGATGCCGCTCTTGCGAATATCGAAGCGCAACTCCAGGCCGCGCATCTGCTTCAACGTGTCTTCCGGCAAGGCCTTGAGCAGGTCCAGACCGTTGACATCGACGAACAGGAATTTGTCCTGGAAGGCGAAGTATTCCTGCAAATAGCGATAGCCGCGGAAGGTGTTCAGCGGATACGGAATCAACGCCTCTTCCTCGGCAAAACCCACCGGCTGCACGCGATCGCCGGGCATCTTGAACGCCATCGGCTGACCGTTCACACCTTTGATGGCCTTGCCGGCACCGTCCAGCGGAATCAACTCGATGCCTTCGAGATTGCGCAACAGGCTCAGGTAAAGCATCTGGCTGATGTAGCGCTCACCGGCGAAGTGCAGACGCAGACGACTCAGCTCCAACTCGCCCAGGTGACCATCCGCGCTCATCTCCAGACGCAGACTCAACAGCGAACCGTCGCCCTTCACCGAGTAAGTCAGCGCGGCCAGATCCAGCGCCTGGACTTCAGTCGGGTAGCACGTGCGGAAGCGGCAACGCACGTCATCGACCGGCACACTCTCCACCGGCGTATCCCGCTCGACCATCAACGCAGGCCCGGAACGCTTCAACGGGTCGAACTGCAAAATGCTGAACGCTGGCAGCGGCCGCATGTAGTTGGGCCACAGCAACTGCATCAGCGAATGGCTGAGTTCCGGCAACTCGTCGTCGAGCTTCTGGCGCAGGCGGCCAGTCAGGAACGCGAAGCCCTCCAGCAACCGCTCCACGTCCGGATCCCGCCCGGCCTGCCCGAGGAAAGGCGCCAACGCCGGGCTACGCTCGGCGAAACGACGACCTAACTGGCGAAGTGCGGTGAGTTCGCTTTGGTAGTAGTGGTTAAAGGACATGGGGTAGCTGCCTGGTAGTGGATCTCATCAAAAAAATGTCCTGTAGAGCGCGACTGTCACGCCGGCACACATGTAACCGCCGATCAGGAGATAAGGCACAAGCATGATCGAGCCGAACGCCATGTAAGCGTCCTGAGACTGCCCGGCGATCAAACAACACACGCCATAAATCACCCATGGCACGATGTAAAAAGGGATGAACTTCAGCGGCGCCCACCAGACCATTCGCAGCGCTTGTTGCTCGTTTCGGCTCTTCGCGGATCGGGACATCCACAACGAAAATCCCAAAAGCCCTGGAATGCCCCACCACAACAGGTACTCCCAATGGGTGTGGGATGAATCGTACGTCGTGTACTCGCCAATCCACAGCTGATAGGAAGAGATCATCAGCACACCAAGCAATGGCCACCACAAGGCAACCATGAAGAAACTCAGTTGCGCGCGGCTAAGCATGGTCGGCCCCCAACGCGAGCTTCGAGGCTTTGGCGCCTGCAAATTTGCGCTTGTACCAGCTATCCAGCCCTGTGCTGAGAAGGATCGCCGTCAAGGTGAATGTCCCTTGGCCAATGCCATAGAGCAGCGCCCGCAGCGGATGATCCGGCAGCATCCACAAAAGAATCAGCCCCACCCAGATCGCCCATAGGATCAACTTCACACGTAGCACAGGAATCAGCACCAGCACCGCGTTGAAGACGAAAAAGAACTCGTAGAGGAATTTGCTGGTAAGACGAATGTTCACGCCACGGGAGGTCAAGCCGCCGTAGGTCGAGATGTACCACTCGGCCGCGAAGTTATTCAGAAACGTGTAACCCACACAGAAAACACTGTGGATCAACAGGCAGCAGATGATGCGCGCCGGCATGTTCATGCGGGAGGCACCGATGAGTAGCAACTGCCGGCGATTTCGATGGCCACCAACGAAATCAGGACCATGAAAGTCAGCGCGCGATGCAGCCATGACTGGCGCAGTCGCTTGCTGATCGCCGTGACAATCAGCAGAAAACTCAAGATCGCGGTGCCGCCGAACAGATTGCTGTCGGCGATGAACATCAGGTACATGCGCATCTCGTCTGATACGTCAATCATGGGCAAAAGGCTCCATCCTTGAGGGTCCAACTGCGCTGAAGATCCTCGCGCTCGCGTTTGACGGAGCACGGCCGCGCCGATCAGGGATCGCAATCAACGCAACGGGCGATATTGTTCGACGGTTGCGCATCACGACTGGGCCGCTCCCTGTTTCCCGCGCAAGCGGACAAAGGCTGCGTTCATGACATGGCTCAGCACAATCGCCAACATCGTCAAACCACCCGCCAACGCGCAATACGCCATGGCGCGAACGGGGTATTGCGGTAGCAGGTAAAACAGGATCGCCAGCATCATGAAGACCGTCACGCCAAACTTGATGGCCAGGCGATTGATTAAGACCAGAGCAACATTGAGGAAAACAAAAAAGTAAAAAACCAGGTACATGCCCATGCCGATGGCCACGCCACGTGAGGTCAGGCCGCCGGCGAGCTGTTTGTAGATAGGCACTGCAAAGTTATTGAGCACGATGTAGAGCACGCAGACCAGCGCATGCACGATCAGACTGATGACTCGACGGCTATTCATGCTCAGTCCCGGTCATGGCTCTATCGGCACTCAGAATCTGGCGTTGCTGAAGATAGATAACGCCCTCGCCGGCGAAGAACATCACGTTATCGACAGTGAATGGCTCAGTGTTTTCTTCTCCAGATTTCAGCCAACCTTGATCCCACAATGATCCATCATCATTTCTGATCTGAACGAAATAATAGGGCCGTTCAGATTTGGTGATTTCGACGAACTGGCCATCCTCAGCACCGCCACGCCATTTCGCATTCGGGTACTCGCTCAACACGCGAGGCTGATCTTTCGAAAAGTCCATGTAGGAAACGATCACCACGAGCGCCACGCAGGCGAGCGCACCCATCGCCATGAGGAAGCGCTGTAGCCAAATCATTTCGACACAGTCCAGGCGAACGGATAGGGGCGCAAGAGACGAGTCATCTCAAGATTCCGCCGTGTATGCGAAGGGCGTATTGTTGACGAGTGTAATCATCAGATTCAAGCGTCACACCCGTTGAAAACTTCCTGGCTTGCCTATCCATGGATATAAACACCACTCCAACTTCGTTCATGTTGCTGCCCGTTCAAACGAAACTTTTAGAGCGCCACCGCTCAATTATCAAGCGCAATACAAGCGCCAACAGACTCATACTGGTAGTAAGACCACCATAGGCGAATGCTCGGACCGGGTTATCTGGCAAAAAATAAAACAGCACAACACTCAGCATCACCGCTATCACAAGTAACTTCAACAAAACCTTAGGCACAAAGAAAACGATAAAATTAGCCAAAATAAAAAAGTAAAACGTCAGCTCTGCAGTACCACCTATTGCGGCCCCCCTGTCTGTGAAGCCCACATGCGACTTGTAGTAAACAACACCAATATCATGCACGTAGAAATACAAGACACCGACGAGTAAATAAATAACGAAACCAACGAAAACTTTCAAAATCACGCTTCCCATGTTTTGTATTTTGCCAACAGGCCTGCGTCAATCGACGTCTTGAGCCGTACATTAGAGGCGGGTTTGAACACAGTGCTTGCGACTGTCGCACCGTCGATCCCAAATCTTTGACCGCTCATGGCTCTTTTCTCGAGCACCAGCTCAAAGTTCTCAGAAGCCCACAAACAGGCCCTGATGATTATGAAGTTGTCATAGACATTCTTACTGCCATCGTCGCTGCCGCCGAGCGTTCCGTCTGCCCAGTCTAGGCCGGTTTGGCCAGTCTTCCTGATCGCGGAATCAACCTCGTGGGTTTCCTCCCAATACTTTCGGAAGGTATCCACTGCGAATGGAATTTGCCCCAGTCCATCTGTCCAGTAAGGATCCCCTTCAACGAGACAAAGAAGATACTTGGCACCACCTTCAGGTTGTTTTTTCCAATCTCCGGGAAGATTTCTATAGTAAACAAGCGATGGCCTGTCCACGATTGCAAAATCAATAATCGATTGCCATGTATGCTGTCGATAAGCTCCATACACTTCCGACCCTTCTACATTGCTTTCGGGGTTTACCCATAAGCGTTCGCGATAGAAGCCGGCCAATGGTTCAAACCATTGAATCTTCTCAGCGTATAGCTTTTCAGCGCTTAGAATTCGAAAAGGCTTATCACAGATATCGGGTTTTACAGCGAATAGAGGTACGCCATTAGAACGAGTCACCAACCAAACTTCAGGGAGATTCAAAGTCCCCAAATCCGTATCGTTGCTGGCGGTCGTCTTATCATCAAGCCTTAATGCGGTAGCACCGTCTTCGGTAACAAAGGTATAAGGCACACCGCCAATTTCAACAACCGTTTCCAAGATATATTACTCCGAAGTTACAAAAATCGAGACGGACTCAGGTTTCTGCCCCGTAGAGAAACAGGCAGACGTTCCAGCTACCGCGGTACCAAACTTCTCGATTCCACTTTCGGAAATTATTTTATAATTCAGTCCCTCGACCGTTTTCCCACTGGCAGTTTTAAACGCAAAAACACGATTGAAGATTCCGGGAATAATCACCGGCAACGGCGCCACAAACGGCACCGGCGTATGCGAGTTCCCGATAATCACCGTCGAAGACCCAGCCGTAACCTTATTGCCATGAGTACCAACAGAACCCACCGTTGCCGCTGGTTTTCCATTGATCAAAACGGTAGTCGCAAGATCGCCAACCAACGCACCACCACACGCCGAGGCATCGCCTTGGCGGGCGGCCGCGAGGCCGTCGAAGAATACGTCGCCGGAACCGGCGGCGATCGGGTTGGTGCCGTGGCCGGGGAGCGGGCAAGCGGTGGGGTCGGTGACGCGTGCTGCGGGTTTGCCGGACATCGGAGTCTCCTTAATTGACCTTGACTTGACCGCTGCCATCCAGGCGCGCGGCGAAACTGACCTGGCGCTTGAAACCATCAACTTCCAGCAGGCCTTCGATGCTGAAGGACAGGCGAAGCTGATCGTTGTCACGCGGCAGGGAGATGACACGCACATTGCTCAGGCGTGGCTCGTAGGCTTCGATGAAATTTTCGATGGCCAGACGGGCCTGACTCAGGGAGTCGTGCAGGCTCAGGCGCATGTCATTGAGATCGGGTAGCCCGTAATCGGACAGCGTTTGCACGCTGCCCGCACGGGTGCTGAGCATCTTGGCCAGATGGGCAGCCACCGACGCCATGGCGGAAACCTCGCGGCTCCAGCCGACGCGTTTGTCCGCGTCGCCACCCAGGCGTTCGAAAAGGCTGCCGTATCCAGTCATGAGTCGCTCCGTTTACTCTTTGTCCAGCTTGCCAACCAGCGACAGGGTGAAGTCGGCACCCATGTACTTGAAGTGCGGGCGCACGTTCAGGCTGACGCGGTACCAGCCAGGCTCGCCTTCAACATCGCTGACGATGATTTGGGCTGCACGCAGTGGACGACGGCCACGGACTTCGGCGCTTGGGTTTTCCTGGTCGGCCACGTACTGGCGGATCCACTTGTTGAGTTCCAGCTCGAGGTCGGTACGTTCTTTCCACGAACCGAGTTGCTCGCGCTGCAGCACTTTCAAGTAGTGAGCCAGGCGGTTGACGATCATCATGTACGGCAATTGGGTGCCGAGCTTGTAGTTCAGCTCTGCAGCCTTGCCTTCTGCGCTGATGCCGAAGAACTTTGGCTTCTGCACCGAGCTCGCGGAGAAGAACGCCGCGTTGTCGGAGCCTTTACGCATGGTCAGGGAGATGAAACCTTCCTCGGCCAGTTCGTACTCACGACGGTCGCTGACCAGTACTTCGGTCGGAATCTTGGTTTCGATTTCGCCCATGCTTTCGAAGTGGTGCAACGGCAGGTCTTCAACCGCGCCACCGCTTTGCGGGCCGATGATGTTCGGGCACCAGCGGAATTTGGCGAAGCTGTCGGTCAGCTTGGTGCCGAACGCGTAGGCAGTGTTGCCCCACAGGTAGTGTTCGTGGCTGTTGGCGACGGTTTCTTTGTACACGAACGATTTCACCGGGTTTTCTTCCGGGTCGTACGGGTTACGCAGCAGGAAACGCGGCACGGTCAGGCCAACGTAACGGGAGTCTTCCGACTGACGGAAGCTCTGCCATTTGGCGAATTGCGGGCCTTCGAAGTGATCTTTCAGATCTTTCAGGTCCGGCAGACCGGTGAAGCTTTCCAGGCCGAAAAATTTCGGGCCCGCAGCCGCGATGAACGGTGCGTGCGACATGCAGGCAACGCTGGACACGTACTGCATCAGTTTCACGTCCGGCGAGCTTGGGGACATGAAGTAGTTAGCGATGATCGCGCCGACTGGCTGACCACCGAACTGACCGTATTCAGCGGTGTAGATGTGCTTGTACAGGCCCGATTGCATCACTTCCGGCGAATCTTCGAAGTCGTCCAGCAGGTCGTCCTTAGAGACGTTGAGGATTTCGATCTTGATGTTTTCGCGGAAGTTGGTGCGGTCGACCAGCAACTGCAGGCCACGCCACGACGATTCCAGGGACTGGAAGTCCGGATGGTGGAGGATTTCGTCCATCTGACGGCTGAGCTTGGCATCGATCTCGGCGATCATGCGATCGACCATGGCCTTCTTGACCGGTTCACCGTTGTTCTGCGGCTTGAGCAGCTCTTCGATGAACGCCGATACACCGCGTTTGGCGATGTCGTAGGCTTCGTCGTCCGGGGTCAGGCGGGTTTCGGCGATGATGCTGTCGAGAATGCTGTATTCGCCGTTCTCGTTGCTCTTTTGCTGTGCTGCGCTAGTGCTCATTGTGTTGGCTTCCTTGGCTGATAGGGGCTCAGGCGTCCTGGGCTGCGGCGTTCAGGCCCAGTTCACCCAGTACGCGACCGCGGGATTCGTCGTCGGCGAGCACGCCTTCGATGGCTTTGCGGAACGCAGGCGCGTTACCCAGCGGGCCTTTGAGGGCCACCAGCGCGTCGCGCAGTTCCATCAGTTTTTTCAGCTCAGGCACTTGCTCGACCAGCGAGGCCGGGTTGAAGTCCTTCATCGAGTTGACGCGCAGTTGCACGGCCAATTCTTCAGTGTCGCCTTCTTCCTGAAGACGGTTCGGCACGCTCAGCGTCAGGCTCAGCTCTTGCTTGGCCAGCACTTCGTCGAAAGTCATTTTGTCGATGCTGATCGGCTTGCGATCTTCGACTTTGCGTTCGTCCTTGCGGTGGGTGTAGTCACCGATTGCCAGTAGTTTCAGCGGCAGTTCAATCTCTTCCTGAGCACCGCCGGTGGCGGGTTTGAAGGTGACGTTGATGCGTTCCTTGGGGGCTACCGAGCCTTCTTTGGCCATGGCTTTTCTCCTTGCGGTTGTGGCCCGGGGGCCTATTCGAGTACCACTTCAAGATCGAGGTGGCACAGCCTGCGATAAATCTCTTCCTTGCGTTCACGCACTGCATGGTTCTGCGGTAGCAACTCGCAGCAGCTATGCAGCAAATGCAGCACTTGCAGCGCAAGATCGGGCTCCCAGGCGTGCAGGCCTGAGTCCTGTAATGTTTGGTCGAGGGTTTCGAGTTGGGTCTTGGCCAGTTCGTATTTCTTGGCCATGAAACACAGCCGCGCGAGGGCGAACTGCCAGAAGAATCGGACCCGCCCGCCGTGGGCACTTTGCAAGCCCTGCTTGAGGATCTGCACGGCGGCCTTGAGGCCGTCCTTGCGCAGAATCGGCAAGACCTCTTCCAGGGCCACTTCCCAGGCCGGCTGGGTATCGGCGACTTCGACCTTGCGCGGCACACTGGCGCTTTGCAGGTGCGGCATGACGTGAGCGCCGATCCAGGCGCGGGTGGCCGGGTCGGCGAATGGCGCGCCGTCATGGAAACGCAATTCGATGATGCCGGGCAGGCGCTGAACCAACAGCGCGAAGTGGATTTCCACTTCGCGCATTGCCATCTCGGCGTTCAGCCCCTGAAGGCATTCCCAGACCATTCGCTGGCCATCGAACCAGAACGGCGCCTTCGCCAGGCTCGCCTCCAGCTCTACTAGCAGATCAGCGTATTTCCCCTGGTCGTAGCGGTCCTGATAGGACTTGAGCTTGTCGGCAGGCAGACCGCGCAGAACGGTGATCTGTTCAGCGTTGCGCTCGGGCACTGCGTCAATGGGCAGCCACAACAGCGTGCGATTGAGGCGCAGGGCACGCAGATCAGTAGCCTTCTGCTTGAGCCACCAGGCACACAACGGACGAGCACTTTCCTGCTGGGCACGCAGGGCTTTGTGGGCTTCTTTCTCGTTGTCGATCGGTGCGCCGGGGGTGAACAGCTGGGTTGCGGCCTGCTTGACCTGAGCCACCGCGGCGCCCACCACACCGGGTTCCGGCTGATTGTCGGCGGCGCGCTGGACCATGTTTTTCAAGCGACGGGAGATCGGCAGCAGCAACGGCGCGTCATCGCCCAGGTGCTCGGTGCACGCGGCATCGAGGCCTTCAAGGTGTTCGACCAGCCGCCGGAACATCGGCAACTGCTCTTTGATCGCGACGTTTTCGGTCAGCACCTGCTCAAGACGCGGCACCAACCAACTGATGGCAGCGGAGCGAGTGCGGGCCTTGTTCGGGTGAACCTCGGCCCAATGGTTTTCACAGAGGTAGTGCAACAAACCGAGGCCGGCCAGCAGCCCCTGGAAAGATTCGCGCTGGTACAGCGCCCAGGTCAGCCACGCGCCGACACGCAAATCCTTGGATTGAGTGCGCAGCAGGTTTTCACTGTTTTCGCGGATTTTCAGCCAGTCGATCTGACCGCTTTCATGCATGGACGAGGCTTTGCCCAGCTCGCTTTCCAACGCCTCATATTCGCTCGAAAAGCGAACGTCCTCGCCCGCGAAATTCTCTTTGGAAACAGAGGCTTTTGCGAGTTCAAGGTAATGAGCGGAAAGTTTGCTTGAGTAGGACATCCATGGCCTTTAATTAGGATTACGGTCATACGGCCATTGGAGTTGCAATGGTGCCGGACAGTATCAAAGAGCTGCGATGAGTCTCATCCAATTGAGTTCGTGCTCTTTCAAGGCGCGCATCCTAATCACTATGATGGCCATTAGCAAGCACCTGATTAAACAATAACAACAGAACGTACTCCCTATTGCTCATAGGGGATTTCCTTATATCAGAAAGGGATATCCCTAAATCTGAACAATTGTCAGGAACTCCGATTCCCCCCAGAAACCCACGAGCTAGAGCGGTTCATCAAGCCTGCGCGCCGCATCGGAAATTCGGCTCCTGAAGCAGGCATGAAGCATGACAAGAATAAAAAAATATGAATGTAGGAGCTTTCTGAAAGTTACAGTTACCCATGGACATAGCGATGAACGACAATAAACACAGTGACATCATAATGATGGCACTGCGTCTTCGCCCATTTTCTTTTAAATGTGCCCTCCGCTCGCCCCAAACTTCATTACCTGCGTACAGAAATAACGAAAGCCCTTCGCACATTGCTGAGGCAACATTCTGAAACGCGGAAAACTCTGATGTGTTTTATAAAGAGTTACCCTCGTTCCTACCCCTCGTTTCTGGTTTTTTCAGCGCCTGCTATATGAAGGTCTGGATTGAAACGGCGGATGTGGTGGCTATCCAGGAGCGGGTATTCCGGGGGGTGCGGGAGGTTGGCGCTTTGCAGAATGTCGGATGACGTGCAGTGGCGGAGCGAGCGCTGGATCATTCGCAAGCGCAGGAGGTGGCGGCGCATAGCGCCAAGGCCCATCCAGTACAGATCATTCCCACGCAACGCATGGGAATGATCAAGACCTACGGAAACTCAATCAGACATTCGGGCAAGGCACCGGTGCCCAGTCGCCCAGGTCCGGGTTCTTGCACATGCTGTTGACCTGAGTGGTGCCGGCGCTGGCGACTTGCTTGCTTTCCGCCTGTTTGGCTTGTGCGGTCTGCAGGGTTTTCTCGGTGGTGACCGCTTCTTTCGGCACGGTTGGCAGCACCGGTTTTTTCGCCGGTTTCACCGCTTTTTTGCTCTTGGTCGGCGCCACGACTGGCGTGGTGTCGGCGGTTGCCACCGTGACCACGTCGGTGCGCTGCACACCTACTTGCTGCAGGTCTTTTTCGTAGGCCTGGGTGTAGTTGTTCAGGTCTTCGCTGGCTTTACCGTTAACCGCGACGATCAGGTCGTTGGACTCTTTGAGGCCCGAGACGATTTCTGCCAGGCGCTTGCGGCCTTCGGCGTCGTTGACGGTCTTGGCCTTGCGGTCGGCGACCAGTTTGCTGAACGCGTTCTGGTAGCACTGCTGCGAAGTCTTGGCGTACGCGGTGCTGCGGTCGATGTCGGCGGTGCTTTTGTTGACGTCGGAGGCATAGGACGCGATGCGCTGGTTGTCATCGGCGATCTGCTTCTGACGCTCGGTGTAATAACCGGTCGCGCCTCCGGCCAGGGCACCGCCCGCTGCACCGATGGCGGCGTTGCGGCCACGGTTCTCGGAATCGACCAGGGCACCCAGCAGTGCACCGCCGACAGCGCCGACGGCCGCGCCGGTGACCACTGACTTGGTCATGTTCGAATCGGTGGCACGCAGGTGCTGCACCGGCTCGTAGCAGTTTGGGTAGTACTCGACCTTGGTGCTCGAGGCGACCTTGGAGGTCGGCGACGTGGCGCAGCCGGTCAGTACGGTGCTGAAGCCGACGGCCATCAGCAGCAAGTGACGCTTGGAAAGCGAAGCAAAAGGTTTACGAGAAGAAAGCATAGTTGTGTTCTCTTTTAAGTTTGACCAGCTCAGCACGGCCCACCGCCGCCTGAGTCCCTTCCAAGCTCGCTGTACAACGAACGATCAAGACCGCTGGGCGTTCGATGCGAGCAATTCCTTCAATATCGCCGCCGGGTCGGCTCGTCGTTGCTGACGATAATCACCAACATGGCGAACGAATAACGTTGCGCGCGTTACCAGGCTCTTGCCCAGTACCGGCTTGCGCTCCAACTCTTCCTTGATGCGTTGAAACTGCGCCTGGATGACGGCATCGGTGTAGCGCGTGCCGGTCGCCAGGTTGTCGATGTAGATCGCCACCGCGCCATCCAGCGCGCTGCGGCCATTGTCGATGGCGGTAGCGAACAGCTTGGCGCTGGCCTCGTCCTTGGCGTCCACGGCCTGCTGGCGACTCTTGTGCAAATTGGTCAGGCGAATGTTGTAGTTGTTGATGGTCTCAGCCACCAGGGCCGCCGACTGGATCAGGTTGCCGGCCGCTTCCTCGCGCTGCTGGGCGATGAGCGAGACGTTGCGTTTGAGCTCTTCGTTGACCAGCCCCAACTCGGCTTGCAGGCGCGGGTCGACGCTGGCAGCAATGATGCTGTCCAGGCGTTTGGTCGGGTCCTGGGCGTCGTCGATGGCATCGGTCAGCGAAGCCAGCCGACCTTCTTTCTGCCATTGGGCAAACAGTTCCTTGTAGCGCGAACGCGGCGCCGACAACGCGCCAATCGCGACCCGGAACCCGGTGGTTTCGTTGCTTTGTTCGGTGCCATCGGCGGCGAACAGCGGGTACTCGCGGCGCATCCCGGTGAACAAGGTGCCCTCGCCTTCCAGGTAATTGCCGCCCTTGACCACGAAGCCGCCATAGGTGCCTTGGCGGCGTCCGGCGTGCACGAGCTGGAAGGACTCCTGGACCATCTCGGCGGCGTTGCCGATCACGTCGAACAGGCCGATGGGGTTTGGCAGTTTGGTACCGATCGGCATCAGACGCGCAGCCTGGCCGGTGCCACCGGCGACCTGATTGAAGACGGCCCAGTCCGCCAGTGGTCCGTCGCTTTCGCTGCCTTCCAGACGCCGGGGAAACAGACGCCCTTCCAGGTCCTGACGGCTAATGGCTTGCCCGCCACGGGCAGCAAATTCCCATTCGACCTCGGTCGGCAAGCGCACAAAACCCAGCCCGCCCTCTTCCGCCGAGGCACCACGACCACTTACCGGCAGCAGATCCTTGTGGTATTTCATCAGCCAGGCGCTATACACCGCCGAGAAGCGTTCGGCCTCGAATCGCGACAATTTCACCTTGGGCAAACGCCCGGCCATGCCTTGCGGCGCCTCGGCTTGCAAGGCCTCGCAGGCCGGCGCCGGCTCGCCGCTGGCCAACGATTGCGCCTGGGCCATGACCTGGGCGTATTGGCGAGCCGTGACTTCGTATTTGCCGATGAAATAGAGCATCGGTTTGAGTGGGGTCTCGGTGTCAGTCTTGGGCATCAACGGCGTGATGGTCTTGCCCCAATCCTTGGGCAGATCCTTGAGGGTGAACTGGCCGTTGATAAAGTCCCGGCGGTAACCGGAGATGAACGACTGTTGATAACCGGTCTCGCCCTCGCTGAATGGATAGCCGAGGCTGATCTCGCGGTCGTCCAGAGTGCCTTGCGCCAGGATGTAGACGTAACGGAACACCATCTGCCCTTCGCACGGCAGCGGCAGGCTGACGTCGTCGGCCAGCGGCTTGGGGTTGTCCAGTTTGTCGGTGCTTTCATCGCCGCTCACCAGACTAGCCACGCCCATGCTGGCCAGGCTCAGCGCCACGGCGGCGCACAGTAACTTATACATCTCGGATTCCTTCACACGCCTGGATTCGCGCCACTCGCCAGCCACCACAAACTGCCGCCACGGCGCTGACGCCGAGCACGGCCGCCAGGGCCAACGCGTAGTGACGCGCCAGCAGATGGCTGGCGTACTCGCCCGGCATCTGCGCAAATAAATGGTTCAGGCCCGATTGCGCCAGGCCATACAGTCCGGCACTCAACAGGGCGGCAAGGCCGGCGCTGTACAGCGCCTGCACCACCACAAACAACAGCAACGCCGCCGTGGAAAACCCCAGCAGGCGCAACACCGACAACTCTCGGCGCTTGCGTTCGACCGCCGCCAGCGCGCCGGCAAAAATCGCCGCGAACGCTCCCGCCAAGGCCAATCCGGCGATGATCCAGAACACGATCGACAGGTTGCGGCTCAGCGATTGGACCTGGGCGATGGTCTGGGCCTGGGTCGAGACCAGTAGATTCTGTGCAGCGAAGTACTGACGCAGCGGCTCGACATCCTTGAGGCTGCGGGCGTACAGGCGAAACGCCGGATACACCCGCTGCTCCGTCACGCCCACCGCGTCACCTGGCCAACCGAACGCTGGCACGGCGCGACCGTCCCGGTAATCTTCAGCCGCTTCCAGTAACGTCAATGGCGCGAACAATCCGTCCCGGGCGAAGGCTTCCAGCGGCAGAACGTGCAACACCCGGACGCGAGTGCGCTGCGCCTCGCCACGACCAGCCACCTGCCGGCCAAAACTGGCCTCCAGCCAATCACCGGCCTTGGCCCCGAGTTTTTCGGCGGCGGTCTGGCTGAGTAGCACCTGATCCAGCCCTTGGGGCACCGGCAGACTGCCGAGCAAGGGGTCGTGGGCGGCGGTGGGGATCATTTCGACTGTCACCGTCGAAGCGCCAGCGCTCAGATCCGCCGTCGCGGCAATCTGCCGGGTGCGCGGCAAGGCGAAAGCCACGTCGCTGCGCCGGCTCAATTGCTCGATAACCGCGGCATTGAACCGGCCGCCACCCAAGGGAATGATTTCCCGGGTGGCCGGGTCGTTTTCCAAGCGCTCGGTCAAATTGCTGACCAGGCCGAATTTCAAGCCGAACAGCACCAGCAGCGGTGCGACCACCGCCACCAGCGCCAGTATCGAACAGGCCGACAGCCACGCATCGTTGCGGTAATCCTGCCAGGCCAGGGAAGCCACCAGCGCGCTGCGCATCAGCAGGCCTCCCCGAGGGTGGCGGTGACACCGCCATCGACGTCGCGATGACAACTGATGCGCCGCACCTGCAAACCGCTGGCGCGGGCCAGTGACTCGTCGTGGGTGGCGACGACGCAGCACACGCCGTGTTCGCGGGCCTGGGTCACCAGTAACTGCATCACTCGTTCGGCGTTCAGCGGATCGAGGGCGGCGGTCGGTTCATCGGCCAGCAGCAGATGCGGCCCATGGGCCAAGGCGCGGGCGCAACTCACCCGCTGCCGTTGGCCGACGGACAAATCACCCGGCTTTTTGCCCAGTTGATCGGCGATATCCAACGCCCCGGCCAGGCGATCCACACTGCCGTCGTCATTCAAGCCGAGCAGTTTGCGCGACAGGTCGATGTTGCCGCGCACGTCCAGAAAATCCAGCAGGCCACCGGTTTGCAGCACGTAGCCCAAGTGCCGGCGGCGCAGGTCCGCCAAGGCACTTTGCGCATCTGCGCGCCACAGCCCGGTAATGTCCGTCCTGGTTTGGCCGGGCGAAAAATCAAACTGCCCGGCCTGATCCGGAGCCAGCACCAGCGCCAGCAAATCGAGCAACGTGCTTTTGCCACAACCACTGGGACCGACCACCGCCAATTGTTCACCGGCATGCAGTTGCAACCGTGGAATCACCAGGCTGTAGCGCTGGCTGCCGACGCCCCGGTTTTTATGCACTGCGTTCATGTTCAGCATCACGGCAGCGTCGACAATGGAACGCGGTACAAGGCATCCCCCGGTTCGGCATCGCCGAAACGCACCCAGTTGGCCAAGTCGTTGTGGAAGGTTTCGTAGAGGCGGATCTTCGAATCCAGCTCGTCGATAAAATCCTCCTGTTCCGCCACGCTCAACGAAAGCCACAAATCCTGGGTCATGTTCAGCGACTTGCTCCGGTAGGGCAGCCCTTCGAGGTACTCACCCAGAACCCCGCCATCGGCCAGGTTTGCACCCTTGCGCAAGGCCGAGGGATCGCGGCTCATGTAGGCACTGGCGCTGGCAATTTCCTGGAAGAAATTCTTCGGCGAAGTCTGGGTCTTGCGGGCCGCATCGACGATCAGTTTCAGCGATTGCTGCAAGTCGTTGAGCTGCAACTTGGTCAGCATCACGCACACCTGGAATGCCGGCAGTGCCGGGTTGGTCAGGTCGCGGTCGGCGGTCCAGGCGCTGACCAGTTGCGGCGCCTGGCTGGCAGCTTTACGTCCCAGAAAGTCCATGTGCATCGCGTAGCCGACGGCCGCCGATTTGTCGGTCAGGCTCGGCGCGGCGCTCAGCAGCGGCACGGTTTGCGGCTTGTTGCTGCGCACCTGATGCACCAGGTCGGCAAACACCGAACCGATCTCGTCGACCCGCTCGCCGAACTTGCGCACATCGGCGCCCGGCACCGGAATGTACAGGTCGCCGATCTGCGGGTTGGCGTCGGCGGTCAGGGTGCGATATTGGCTTTGCGCACCGCCATGGGTTTTCTTGCCGGCGTCGCTGAGCAAGTGCAAGGCGTAGATCTTGATCTGCTTGCCCAGCGCGGCCTGGCGCACTTCGGCCTCGTTCATTTGCGTGGCGGCATACGGGTCGTTCTTGCGCAAGGCACCGGCATCGGTGACCAACAGGATCAAGCGCCCGCCATAGCCGGACCAGTCCATGCCCTCGACCGCTTCCATCACACCGGCAAACGCATCTTCGTTGAACGAATGGCTAGAGACCGTGGACGCCTTAACCTGCCGCGCCAGGTCCATGAAGCGCTGCGGGTCGCGGCCCTGGTCCAGGGTGATCAAGGTTTTGGCGACGTATTCCAGCCCCGGTGTTTTCTGGATGCTGCTGCGAAATCCCACCAGACCGAAGCTGACGCTGTCCAGCTCGCCGCGTTCGGCGATGCGGGTTTGCAGTTGGTGCACCACGTCTCGGACCTGATCGATGTAGGGCTGCATGGACACGGTGGTATCGACCACCAGCATCACGGCGGTACGGAACGCGTCGGCGTTGGCGGTAGTGATTGGCGTGTTGTTGGCAGCGGCCTTCGGCGCATCACCGGGGTCGATGGACGCCACGTTCAGCAACTGCACCGACTGGCCGTTCTCATCGAAGCTCTCGCGCGAATCGAAAATCGGCAACAGGTAAAACTGATTCTGCGGCACCGCACTGGCGGCCGGTTCCAGAGCCAGTACCTGCTGGTTGTCTTCGCGATTCTGCTGGGCTTTGAGCAACAGGTTTTTTGCAGCCGACGGATCGGCCAATAACCTCTCCACTTCGCCGGGCTGACGCAGGAACATCACCGGCGCACGGCCGGAGCGTTCGGTGAACTTGAGCACCAGGCTTTGCTTCCAGTCGCTGACTTGCGCGGCCGATAACCAGCCGTCACTGCGCCCGTCGGTGGCGGCGCCGACACGCAGCCAAGGGCTGCCATCAACCTCTTTGCGCTGATAGACATAAAGCACCGAGAACGCCGGCAAGGCCTTGTCAGGAGTGGCCCCCGGCTCGCTGGCAAGTTTCGCCCCCGGCTTGCTGAGTACTCGCTGGAACAAGGTTTTCTTGCCGGCCATCAACAGCGGACGCTGACCGCCATCGACCTCCGTTGTCACCGGGGGCTTTACGGGTGGCGCCACGGTTGGTGGCGCACTGGCCGGCGGTGCTGAAACCACCGGCACCTTGGCGTCGGCTTCGACGTCACCGGACAGCCACCAATAACCCGCGCCGCCCAAGGCCAGCGCCACGGCCACCGCAACGATGGCGAGTGCCAACACCGGCCCCTTTCGCTGCTCCGATACCGTGGACGACGGCGTCGGCTTCATAGTCGGCGGAACAGGATTGGGTCGAGGTTGACGCTGCGCGGGGCCGGTCGGTATATCGATGGACACCGGCGTCAGTCCCGCCAGATCATTGCTCCCCGCAATCGGCGATACCGGAATTGGCAATGGCCGGATGGTGGTCGCGTCAGCCGATTCCCCGGGCAGATTATCCAGCGCCTGCAACAGCGCCGCTGCATTCGGGAAACGCTCGGCCGTATCCTTGGCCAACAGCTTGCGCAGCACTTCTTGATAACGCCCGTGGTGCACTGGCAGCTCCGGCAACGGTTCGGTCAAATGCGCCAGGGCCGTGGAGAGTGCGTCGTTGCCGGTATACGGCAGTTTGCCGACGAGGATTTCGTAGAGCACCACGCCCAGGGCATAAAGATCAGCCCGGCCATCAATATCCTGGCCGCGCGCCTGTTCCGGGCTCATGTAACTGGGAGTACCGACGGCGAAACCGGCCTGGGTGAACTGGGTGCGGTCATCCATGGACTTGGCGATGCCGAAATCCGAGAGCACCGCCGTGCCATCGGCACGGAACAGAATGTTCGCCGGTTTGACATCGCGATGAACCAGCCCCAGCCCATGGGCATAGCCCAGGGCCGAGGCGATCTGACGGATATAGATCAGGCCCTGTTCCGGCGTCAGGCCGGCGGCGATGCGCTCCTTGAGCGTGCCGTTGGGCAGGAATTCCATGGCCATGTAATACAGCTCACCGACATGGCCGATGTCATGGATGGTGACCGTATGTGGGTGAGACAGGCGCGCCAGGGTTTTGCCTTCGCGCAGGAATCGCTCACAGAAACTCGGGTCCGCCGCCAGTGCGGCGGCCATGACCTTCAGCGCCACCTTGCGTTCCAGCGAGCGCTGGGTCGCCAGGTAAACGTTGGCCATGGCGCCTTCGCCAATCTCGCCGTCTATGTCATAGCCGGGGATCAGAATGTGCAGGACGGAATTCATGACGGCACCTTCACGACGATGACGGTGATGTTGTCCGGAGCGCCGCGCATCAGGCCCAGGGACACCAGGCTGCTGGCGATTTCCTCTGGCTTGTCGTGGCTCAGCACCTCGCGGATTTCATGATCTTCAACCGTTTTGTTCAGCCCGTCGCTGCACAACAGGTAACTGTCGCCGGGCTTCAACAGCAGCTCGACCATCGCCAGCTCCAGCTGTGCCTGGACGCCGATGGCCCGGGTGACAATATTGGACCGTGGGTGCACCCGAGCCTCGGCTTCACTGAGCAAGCCACTGTCCTGCAGATCCTGAACGTAACTGTGGTCCCGCGAGATGCGTTTGAGCCGGCCGTCACGCAGGCGATACAAGCGGCTGTCACCCGCCCACAGGCACATCCCTCGCAAGTCGCGCGCCGCCAGCACCACCACCGTGCTGCCCATCATCGTCACGCCGCGGTTGGCGGTTTCTTCACGCACGGCGGCGTTGACCCGCAACAGGTCGGTTTTCAACGCCGAGACGTATTCATCCAGCGAGCGGCCCACGGCAATGCTGCGCAGACTGTCGACAATCAGACTGCTGACGTAGTCGCCCGCCGCGTGCCCGCCCATGCCATCGGCGACCACCCACAGGCCTTTTTGCGGCAAGTCCAGGCAAGCGTCTTCGTTAACCTGGCGGACCATACCGACATGGCTCTTGCTTGCAGACTTGAGGATCCTTCCAACGCTTGAATACATCTACACAACACCTTCTTGACCGAGCAAAAATTGCGCAAAATCAGCGGCGGCCGGCAATCCCTGGCACCGCAATAAAGCGGGGGCGATACGCTCCGAACCCTGGCCCCACCACAGGCTTGCGCCTTCGCAGGCCAGTTCGGCAAGCGCGGTCATTCGCGCCTTCGGGTCGGTGGCATCAAAGCGATGCAGGCCGGCAAAACGGCTGCTTGGAGCGCGTGGCAGGTACGCCGGGCTGCCTAGCATCTCCAGTCCTGCACCGAAGGCTTCGAAACTCGCCTCCACGCTCAATGTGCTCAACAGCAATTGCTCGACGTGCTCAAACCAGACATCCGAACCGCCCACCACCGACGCTGGATCAGCGTCGTGATCCAGCAGCACCGCGACGGTCAGCGGAAAATACCGGCCAACCCGATCGATGCTCGGCATCACCACGCCAACGGCGGCCTGCGGCCCACAGACACCGGGCCCGAGCATAAAACGCCACAGCGGGCTGACCAGATAGGCATCCAGCCAACGGTCCCCAAGGCTCTGGCTGGCGAGCAGGCCCGCCGCCAGCCACGAATCCCAGGGGGCGATAAAACTCTGCGGCAAGCCACGGCTGACAAAGTCCCCGCGACTGGCCAGCTTTCCATAAAAGCCCGGCGTGCTCATAAACGCTCCGGAAGGCTGAAACCGCTGAGCACACGGCTCTTGAACGGGTTGAAGGCGCTGTTGGCCCGCAGCTCATAAGAGACGCTGGCGCCGTCGACCCGCAGGCGCAGGTTGAAGCGATCCGGCGAGTTACTGGCGGTCAGGTCCGATTGCTCCAGCAGACGGAACCAGGCCCAAGGCCCGTCCAGGGTGATGCCCGAACGACCGCTGGCTGAAGGCGGCATGATCGAGATCCGCACCACACCAATGCTGCCGGGGTTGGGCCACTGCATGGAGGTGGGGCGGCTCGGGCCGTGGTCGTAGCTCAATTGCTGGCCGTCGAGGTCGAGTAAAAACTGGGTGATGGTGGCGTCCATCGCCACTGGCTTGAGTTCGAAGCGCACCATCGGCTGAGTGCCGCCAGAACGGAAAAACGCATCCCGGATGGTCGCTGCCCGCTGGAAGGTTTGCAGCACGCCGGGGGCGATGCCGAGCTTCTGTGCGGCGCCCGGTTGCCAGCGCCAAGCCTGGGTCGAGGTATCCACGTACGGTTGCAGGTATTTGCGGAAGTAGTTGTCCATCACCCCGCCCACGCCGAAGAACTGGCCGAAATCGTCAAGGGTCGCGTCCCGCGCACTGCCCGGCGACATCGGGTAACGCCCGGCCAGGGACTGGCGATAGATGTTCACCACTTCGCTGGTCCAGGCCGCGTTCAGTTGATTGCGCACCCCGCCCATCATGCTGTTGGTTGTGGAGTTGACCACCGACTTGACCAGACCCTGCACCAGCGGCGGCTGACGTTCGGCGTTGAGGCTGACCCGTGTCGCAGCCGCTGTAGCCTGGTTCTTGGCTTCGCCGAGCAAGGCGTCGCCGCTGGCGCCGACCATGGCGCTGACCTGCACATACAGGGCATTCATGTCGGCCAGCAGGCCGTCGATGGCCGCCGGCTCGCCTTCGCTTTTGCTGACGATGCTGTTGAGTCCGGCAAAATGCGCGGTGACTGGATCGTCACTGGCATCCGGTGTGTTTTGCGCCGTCTGCTCTTGGCCGAGCAAGCTGCCCAAGCGCTCCTTGAGCTTGTCGACCCCACCCTCCACCGGCGCGCCCTTGGCGGCCAGCAGGCGTTCTTCCTGTTGCAGGTCGGTTTCCTTCGCCACCGCCACCAGCAGTTTTTTCAACGGCGAAGTCGGGCCGGAAATCACCCGCAACACATCGGCGGCCTGAGCCACGCTGGTGATTGGCACGAAGTCGATATCCGCCAGCAAGGCGTCCCACTGGCGCTGGTAATCCTGGAAATACAGGCGGCGCACGTCGGCGGCCAGGCTGACAACGTTCTGTTGTTCTGCCTGGTCGTGACCGAGCACCCACTGCTCCTCGGCCAGGGTGCCGGTCTGGTTCAGGCTGGTCAGCAAAAACCCTTGGCGGTAACCCTTGGCCGTGAAGAAGCCGCTCAAGGGTTCGCCCAACGGCTTGCCGCTCTTGCGGCTGAACACCAGCGCGGCATCACGCCCGGCCGCTTCGTTGAGACGAAAGTCCGGGATGCCGTCCGGCAGTTTCTGCCGCTTGACTCGGTCATAGACGCGCTGGGCCACTGGCAGCTGCTGCAATTGCCGGCGCAGGTCGTCGATCAGCCGCGGGTCCAGACGTGCGGTGGGCGGATGGCGCTCGAACAGTGCCTGCAAGTGTTCCTCCAGGGCCAGACGCTGCTCGGCCGGCAAGTCACGCGGCAGGCTGCGATCCCAGTCCAGGGCGATCCACGCCTTGATGAAATCGGCATCGTAATGTTCGCTGTCGGCGAGCATCAGGTAGGCCTTCAAGCCTTCGTAAAGGAAGTCCGAATTGCCGCCGCCGTGCAGTTGCTCTTCGATGCGCGTGAGCAAGCGTGGCGCGAAGACCGCGATCAACAGCTTGCGATAGACGCTGCCAGACTCGGCTTCCAGCATGTCGCCCTGATACAGGCCCAAGCCTTCGGCCCAGCTCGGCGCGTCGTCGGCCAGGTGCTTCACTGCGTTGAGCAATGGCAACACCGCGAGCACGTCCCGTTGTGCCGGGCTGAGGTTCTGCACGGCCTGGCCCAGGGGTGCGACTTTCTGATCGACTTGCGCGATATACGCCTGGTTGGCGCGGTAGCTGACCCACCACAAGGTCCCGACCACCAGCACCAGGGCCACGGTCGAGGCCAGCACACCCCGGGCGATCCACTTGCGCCGACGTTCGACTTTCGGGTTGACCCCCACCAGCCCACGCTCGGCAAAGGCCACGGCGCTGAAGAGTTTTTCAATGAAGTAACTGCGCCCGGTGCCGTTCTGGCGCGCCAGGTGCTGGCGGTCCAGGTTCATGCTCTGGGCCATGGAACCGATCAGCCGGTCAATCGGGCTGCCTTCCTGAGTGCCGCTGGTGAAATACACCCCGCGCAACAGCACCCGCTCTTCAAAGGCGTTGGGTTTGAATACGCCCTCAAGGAAACTTTGCAGGCAATCTTTCAGTGCGCCGAACTGTTGCGGGAAGCCGTAGATCAGATCGCGCCGCGCCGGGTCGCGTTCCTGTTGCAAACGCTCCACCAAACGATCGTTGAGGCGCTGTTCCAGACCGGTGAACTCGCTTTGCAGATGGGCCAGCGGGCTGTCATTGTTTTTACCGTCATCCAGGGCAAAAGTCATACCCCAGACCTGGGCCCGTTCTTCTTTGCTCAGGGTATCGAAATACTCCATGAATCCTGGCACCAGATCGAGCTTGGTCAGCATCAGATAGATCGGAAAGCGCACGCCGAGTTGCGTGTACAGCTCCTGGATACGCAGACGGATCGCGGCGGCATGGGCGGCGCGCTCCGCGTCACTGCCCAGCAGCAGGTCGGAGAGGCTGATGGCGATAAACGCGCCATCGATCGGACGCCGGGCCCGTTGTTTCTTCAACAGGCCGAGAAAACCCAGCCACGCAGCTTTATCGACCGTCGCGTCGCTGTCCTGGGTGGTGTAGCGCCCGGCGGTATCGAGCAGCACAGCCTGATCGGTAAACCACCAATCGCAATTGCGCGTGCCACCGACGCCGCGGACCGCCCCGGCGCCCAACTGCGCCGCCAACGGAAAATGCAGCCCGGAATTGACCAGCGCCGTGGTCTTGCCCGAACCCGGTGGGCCGATGATCACGTACCACGGGAGTTCGTACAGGTTACGTCGCTCGTCACCGCCCAGCTTGGCTTTCTTCAACAGCGCCAAGGCTTCGTCCATGCGTTGGCGCAGGGTTTCGAGCTCCGCAGAGGTGGCAATGCTGGTCGGGTCCGGCGGGGTTTGCGCCGCCAGACTGCGCATCACTTCGGCGGCCTGACGGCGAGCCTGGATGATGCGAAACAGCCGATAGGCGATCCACACCGTGAACACCAGAATGATCAGCGCCCAGCGCCGGCCTTCGGGCACCAGGAATTCGAGCAGCGGCCCGACAAACCAGATGATCAGGCTCAGGGCAATCAACCCCAGCAACGGAATGACCCAGCGGATGATAAAACTGAAAAACACCTTCACTCGACCCCCTCCGCCAACACTGTGATTTCGACCCGACGATTACGTGCGCGGCCCTCTGTTGTAGCGTTCGAGGCCAACGGTTCGGTGTCGCTGCGGCCTTCGGCGCTGAAGCGTTCGGGCTGGCCGGTTTTGGCCGAAAGGATTTGCAGCACCGAAGTGGCTCGCGCCTCGGACAAGGCCCAATTCGATGGAAACCGCAAGGTGGCAATCGGGCGATTGTCACTGTGGCCGGTCACGCGGACCTGACCCTTGACCTTGCGAACGGCATCGGCGATGCGCAGCATCAATGGCTGGAAATTGTCGATGATGCTGGCGCTGCCCGAGGCGAACAGCTCATCGCCACGGATGGTCACCACAGAACGGTCAACAGCATCTTCCACGGCGATCCGACCGGCCTTGATTTCATCGGCGAGGAAGCCCGCCAGGCGGGGACGCTCGATCAGTTTCGGTTGCACCACCGGACGGTCGATTGCCTGCACCGGGATCTCGCCCAGCGCATGGATATTTTTAAACACCGGCTCGGCATCGGCGGCCAGTTTCAAGCGCAGGCCGAACAGCAGTGCCAGCAGCAATGCCACGCCGATGGCCACGGCGATCCATGGGGGCATGAATTGCGCCAGCCGGTCACGGGCCACGGTGACGCCGCGCCAATGGGGCGACAGTTCACGTTCATAATCGCCACGGGCGCTGCGGATAACCGCACTGGTGCGTTCACGCAAGGCTTCCAGTTGGCTGCGACCGTCGTTCATGACCCGATAACGCCCTTCGAAACCCAGGCACATGCACAGGTACAACAGCTCCAGCAGATACAAACGTTCGCGGGGGCTTTGCAGGCAATGTTCCAACAGCTGGAACACCTTCTCGCCGCCCCACGCTTCGTTATGCACGGTGATCAACAGGCTCTGTTTGCCCCAGTCGCTGGCACCACCCCACGGCGTACTCAACACCGCTTCATCGAGGGCGGTGCACAAGGCATAACGGGCCAGCAACACATCGTTGCGCACCACCCCGGCAGCCTCGGCGCGTTCCTCGAACTGGCGCAGGTAGGCCAGCAGTTGCGCTCGCAGGCTCGCCGGTGCCGGGTGGGCAATGGTGTTGCGCAAGCGGGTCAGCAACGCCAGCAACGGGCCAGCCGCGCTCTCCAGGGGGTTGAGACCTTCGGCCGTGCCGGTCAAAAGCGGCGCGGCCGGCATCGAAAGCGGCGCGGGCTGGGCGCGACCAGCCTCCGGACGGACCGGTTCGGCGCCACGGCCGCCGGGTGTCGGCATGAATTGGGTACGATCGTCGTTGCTCATTGCGGTTTATCCTCGGATCGCCCAGAAAGCCAGGTTCAGCCCCGGGAATTGCCCCGCGATGTAGAACGCAAAACCGCCGGAGTTGGCCAGTTGCTGCCAATGCTCGCTGCCCCGGTCCAGTTCGTAATAAGTGGAGCCGGCGTGATACGGGATTTGCCGTGGTGCCACCGGCAGCGGCAGCAGGCCAATACCCGGTAATTGCAGGTTGACCAGGTTGCGGATGTGCTCCACCGAGCCGACCTTGCTCTGTTGGCCGAAGTGGCTGCGCAGGGTTTCGGCAGGCACATCGGCGCGCACCACCAGGATGAAGCTGGCGCTGTCGAGCAGGGCCTTGTCGGCCAGCATCGCCACATGGACGCCGTAGGCTTTTTCGACGATCGGAATCGGCGTGGCCTTGCTGTCGATCAGCATCGACAGCGCCTCACGCAGGGCTTGCATCACCGGCGCGAAACTCAGCGCCAAGTCATCGTGCTGGTACTGCGGGTATTCCTGGGGTCGCCGCCCGGAAGCGGTAAAAGTCGAGAACTCCCCGGCCAGACTCACCAGCTCGCTGTAGAACCGCTCGGGGTGCAACGGGCTCAACTGGCTCAAGTGCTGGATCAGCGGCTGGGCACGGTTGACCAGTTGCAGCAGCATGAAATCGGCAATCTCCGAGGCGCCACCGGCACCGGACGCCACCACCCGCCCGGCGAGGGCTTCGCCGCGCTGATGCAGCAGGCCCAGCAGTTCGCTGCGAAACGCGGCCAAGGGTTTGGAGGCGACTACATCCAGCAGCGGCGGGATGTAAGTGTCGTCGAGCACCAAGGCTCGGTCGGCGCGTTTCTCCTTGATTCGTACCAGGCCAATGGCGGCGTAGTCGCTGATGCCATCCTGGGCAACCAATAATCGCAGCGCCCTCGAACCCACGGCCACCGGGGCCTGGTTTTCGAATGGCGCGTTGTCGTCCCGTACTTCGCGCACCTGGCTCACGTAGCGCGCAGCGCCCAGGGCTTCGCCTTCGTCAACGGTGTCACGCGCGCCGGCACGCTTGAGCGGCAAGGCCAGGTACACCAAACCATCGCGCAGGTGGTCATCGACATTCAGCGGGCTCGGCGCCAGGTCATCCTGGGGAATGTTGAATGGCGTACCATCCGGCAACAGGCCCCGCGCCGCGATGATCGCCAGTTTGCCCTGGGCCAGCAGACCTTGATCGATCAGCAATTCGGAGAAACCCCAGGCGCCGGCCGATAACGGGCGGCTGCGGGCGTCGATGAGGTTTTCCAGGTATCGGTCATGCTGCTGGAAGTGCTGCGTTCCAATGAACATGCCTTCCGACCAGACCACACGATTGTTCCAGGACATGGGGGCTCCGATTGCTTATTGGGCAGGGCTGGATGGGGCAACCACGACGGCGCCGCGCACGGCTCGCACGTCGAGGCTGATCTGGTATTCGGTGTATTGGCGCGGCGGGACATTCATCACCGCGCGCCACAACGACTGATCCAGCTCGCGATACCCCACCAGTACGCCGATATGGCGGGTGGCGGGGTCGAGGTCGCGCTGCAGGCTCAACTGCTGGCCGGGCTGGATCAGCACTTCGTCCTGGTCGATCAGGTCTGCGCCGAGCGTCGCCTGGGCGCGTTCGGCCAGTGCGAAATAATCGGAACGGTCGAAGGTGGCGGCATTTTTCAGTTCGAAAATACGCACCCGGACCGGGGCTGGCTGGCCAGTGGCGCCGGGGTTGAGCCCGGCAATGGCGTGAAAGTGCAACTCGACGGCGGCAGTGTCGGCTTCAGCCTCTTCGGGCTGGGGTTTGGCCGTATCCTTGGCACATGCGGTCAGCAGAAGCGCGGTGGCGACTGCGAGTAAAAACCTGGGAATCATCCTGCGTCCTCAATGACGTTTCAGCTATCCGTTGTTCCATTTTTTGCCATGAATCGCGTTATGCAATAGCGACGCTCAACCGCGGCGCTGCCTTGTGCTGTGTGCTTCGTAGGCGCGGCTGAATTCCCGACCGAACAGGTCGTGGAAATCCTCTTGGGCCTCGCGGGAAATATTGCTGTAGAGCTCGGTGAACTGCTGCCAGTACTGGGCCTGTCGCGAGCCATTGAAAATGCTCGACAGGCCACCGGGCTTGCCCATGCGCTCTTCCAGTTGCGCAGGCTCGAAGCGCGCCAGCAGGTGCTTGATCGCAGCTTCCACGCCGGCCATCACCGCCAATTGGTGGGCACGCAAGTCATCGAAGCTGTCGCGCACAGCCAGGTCCGGCGCCATGAACGCCTGATTGCTGTGGCGCAACAGCAACAGCAAGGCCTCATCGACGTTGGGAGCGAATTTCAGCGGGTTGTTTTCCACCGGTTGAATCATCGTCTGCTGAATGCGGAACTCGCCCTTGAGGCTGCTACGGGCGCGCAAGACATCGATCAGGCCTTCAACCATCAGCCGATAACTGCGGCCGATGCTTTCCATTTGCGCCTCGGCCTGAGCCTTGTCCAGGCGCACTTGATCCAGTCCGGCACCGCGCAGAAAGGCTTGCAACAGATCGGGTTGAGAATTGTCGGCCGGGTTGACCGGGCGTTCGACTATGGCCACGGGCGGTTCGCAAAGGGGTGCCGGTTCGATCGGTACGCTGATGTGAGGCACGGGTGGCGGCGCAACCTCTGCAACAGGCAAAGGGGCGACCGCCATCGGCGCAGGCTCGCTGAACAGATCCCAATCTTCCGGAATCAGTGGGGTCGGTGTCTGCGGCGCGGGCCCCGCCACGGGTGTTGGGTCGGGGATCGGGGTCGGTGGGCGGAAGTCGTGCTGTTCGGCCGGGACATGGTCGGGCTGGGTGGCCGGCGGGACACTGGTCGGTGTCAGAAAGTCGAACAGGTCCGGCATCGTGTCCATGGCCGATACGCCCTGGAAATGTGCAGGTGGTGTCTGGGGCAACGACATCGGTGTATTCACGACGGCGCCCTGACGCCCTATCAGGGCCTCGAAGCTGCTGGACGAATCAGCGAAAGGGTTGCCGTCGGTCAGCGGCAGACTGAAATCGATACGCGCCTGGATTTCATAATCACCGATACGGATAACTTCGCCATCTTGCAACGGCTCGCTGTTTCCCTTGCGCAGACGAATACCGGCCTTGACCAACTCCACACCGTTGGTGCTGTTATCGGTTAAGTAATACCGGCCATCTTTGTATTGAATAACGCAATGTTTTCCGGAGACCAAACGCTCTGGATCGGGCAATACCCAGTCATTATCAGAATTACGGCCAATTGCCATCACTCCCTGATCCATGGATTTTTCAGAGCACTGGCCAGGGGTAATCTTGTGATAACTAGTGATAGTCAAACACAGCGACATCTTGCCTCCTTGCTGAACACTTTGCGCGCGGGCGAATCGGGATTCATTCCCGCCAGACTCGCTCCGTCAACCTTGCAAAAACAACCTGAAATCGGTTTTTTAACAGCATGATTGCTGATCTTAACCGGCCTGCGTGACAAAAAACCTGTTTCAGTGCCTGCCTCGACCCATCGGTCGCGCGGGTTGTTAAGCACCTCACATCTGTCACACAGAGGAAATAGCTTACCTTGACAAGCCACAAGTACTACACCAAAAATGCAGAACTTCTTGAATATAAATGATGGCACTTTAAGATCATCAAAAATCTAAAAGGCCATTACACTCAAGGAAACATGTGAAGTTCCATCTGGAACTAACATGTGAACGGCCCGACTTTGTCAGCGGGCGATAGGGAGATCAAATTCAGTGGAAGTGCTTTCGCTGCTTGCCGCCGTTTCCGCGACTTCGCCGTGTGGCGAAGATCTGGAATACGACGCGGATTTTTTGCGCCTGGAACGCGATTCCCAAGGCCAGCCCGAGCGCAGCATGGGCGATTCGATATTGCCCGCCGCCCCCCCTGAATGGCGCAGCATCCAGCAGCAAAGCCTGGATTTGTTGCAACGCAGCAAAGACCTGCGTGTCACCCATTTCCTATTGCAAAGTTCCCTTGCCCTCGAAGGCGTCACCGGCCTGGCCCGCGTCCTGACGCTGATCAGCGAATTGCTCAAGCAGTACTGGGCCGACCTGCATCCGCGCCTGGATGCCGAAGACAACAATGACCCCACCGTGCGCATCAATGCCCTCGCCGGCCTGACGTCCGATGCCACCATTCGCCTGCTGCGCGAAAGCATCCTGGCCCGTTCGCGAACCTTTGGTGCTGTCAGCCTGCGCGCCGCCGCCAATGCCAGCGGCCTGCAAAGCTTCCCTGACGAAAACCTCGGTGCCGAGCAACTCGCCGGGGCGTTCCTGGACAGCGATCCCGAACAGTTGGAAATCACCCGCGCAGCGTTGCACGAGGCCCGCAGCGTCGCCGAGGCCATCGAGCAGCAGGTCAGCGAACAGGTCGGTTCCGCCCAGGGCGTCGACCTTGGCCCGTTGAAGCAACCGCTCAAAATGGCCTTGCAGATTCTCGGCCAATTCGCCCCGCAGAGCGGCGACAGCGCCCTGCCCGATGCCATCCACGACGACAGTTCCGCGCCCGCTGAATACACCGCCGCACCGAGCGCACCGCGCGGCACTGGCACCACCAGCGGCGAAATCAACAACCGCGACGAGGTGCTGCGCAGCCTGGACCGGATTCTTGCGTATTACACCCGCCATGAGCCCTCCAGCCCGCTGCCGGTGCTGTTGAATCGGGCGAAGAATCTGGTGCACGCCGACTTCGCGGCCATCGTGCGAAACCTGATTCCCGACGGCATGAGCCAATTTGAAAACCTGCGCGGACCAGACAGCGAATAAAAGCGTACGGATCACGCAGTCACGTCACCGGCACCGCCGATGACGCCAACACCGTCGCTTGAGCGACCAGGAGCAGCAACGTGGCGAAGCAAAGTTCTCAGAAGTTCATCGCGCGCAACCGCGCGCCTCGAGTGCAGATCGAGTACGACGTCGAGCTCTACGGCGCCGAGAAAAAGGTCCAGTTGCCCTTCGTCATGGGCGTCATGGCGGACCTCGCCGGCAAGCCTGCCGAGCCTCTGGCGCCTGTGGCCGATCGCAAGTTCCTCGAGGTGGATGTCGACAACTTCGACTCGCGCCTCAAGGCCATGCAGCCACGCGTCGCGTTCCACGTGCCGAACGAGCTGACCGGCGAAGGCAACCTGAGCCTGGACATCACCTTTGAAAGCATGGACGACTTCAGCCCGGCCGCCGTGGCGCGCAAGGTCGACTCGCTGAACAAGCTGCTCGAAGCGCGCACTCAACTGGCCAACCTGCTGACCTACATGGACGGCAAGACCGGTGCCGAAGAAATCATCATGAAGGCCATCAAGGATCCGGCGCTGCTCCAGGCGCTTGCCAGTGCGCCGAAGCCAGCCGAGCCTCAGGCTTAATCAGGACGAATGATCATGACCGATTCAGTACGTGCAGACGCTCAGAAACTGGGCACCACCGAAGAAGCCAGCGAGTTCGCCTCCCTGCTGCTGCAAGAATTCAAACCCAAGACCGAACGCGCTCGCGAAGCCGTCGAGACCGCCGTGCGCACCTTGGCCGAACAGGCCCTGGCGCAGACCGACCTGGTGTCCAACGACGCCATCAAGTCGATCGAATCAATCATCGCCGCCATCGACGCCAAGCTCACCGCCCAGGTCAATCAGGTCATCCATCACCCGGAATTCCAACAACTGGAAAGTGCCTGGCGTGGTTTGCACTACCTGGTCAACAACACCGAGAGTGACGAGCAGCTAAAGATTCGTGTGCTCAACATCTCCAAGACCGACCTGCACAAGACCCTGAAGAAATTCAAGGGCACTGCGTGGGACCAGAGCCCGATCTTCAAGAAGATGTACGAAGAAGAATACGGCCAGTTCGGCGGCGAACCTTACGGTTGCCTCGTGGGCGATTACTACTTCGACCAGTCGCCGCCGGATGTCGAGTTGCTGGGCGAGTTGTCGAAAGTCTGCGCCGCCATGCACTCGCCGTTCATCGCTGCGGCATCGCCGACCGTGATGGGCATGGGCTCGTGGCAGGAACTGTCGAACCCGCGCGACCTGACCAAGATCTTCACCACCCCGGAATACGCCGGCTGGCGCTCGCTGCGCGAATCGGAAGACTCGCGCTACATCGGCCTGACCATGCCGCGCTTCCTCGCGCGTCTGCCGTATGGCGCCAAAACCGATCCGGTGGAGGCCTTCGCCTTCGAAGAAAGCACTGACGGTGCCGACAGCTCCAAGTACACATGGGCCAACGCCGCTTACGCGATGGCGGTGAACATCAACCGCTCGTTCAAACACTTCGGCTGGTGCTCGCGCATTCGTGGCGTGGAGTCTGGCGGTGAAGTGGAAAACCTGCCGGCGCACACCTTCCCGACTGACGATGGTGGCGTGGACATGAAGTGCCCGACCGAAATCGCCATTTCGGACCGCCGTGAAGCAGAACTGGCGAAGAACGGTTTCATGCCGCTGCTGCACAAGAAAAACACCGACTTCGCCGCGTTCATCGGCGCTCAGTCGTTGCAGAAACCGGCCGAGTACGACGACCCGGATGCCACCGCCAACGCCAACCTGGCCGCGCGCCTGCCGTATCTGTTCGCCACCTGCCGTTTCGCCCATTACTTGAAGTGCATCGTGCGCGACAAGATCGGCTCCTTCAAAGAGAAGGACGAAATGCAGCGTTGGTTGCAGGACTGGATCCTCAACTACGTCGACGGCGACCCGGCGCACTCCACCGAAACCACCAAGGCCCAGCACCCATTGGCGGCAGCCGAAGTGATCGTCGAAGACGTGGAAGGCAACCCGGGGTACTACAACTCCAGGTTCTACCTGCGCCCGCACTATCAGCTTGAAGGTCTGACCGTGTCGCTGCGCCTGGTATCCAAGCTGCCTTCGGCCAAAGGCGCGTAAAAATCTGCAGAGGCACGCTTGTGTGGGAGCCGGGCTTGCCCGCGATGGCATCAACGCGGTCCGGCTGAAAACCGCAGTGCCTGCATCGCGGGCAAGCCCGGCTCCCACAGGCTCTGTGCCTTGACTGGCATTTGGGACAGGCCCGAGAAGCGTGATTCTGCAAGAGCGTTGAACAGATTTCGCAAGGTCGGCGTTAACCAAACAATGTGGTAGAGACCACACAGGGAGAAAACATGGCTGTTGATATTTTCATCAAGATCGGCGACATCAAGGGCGAGTCCATGGACAAGGCCCACAAGGACGAAATCGACGTCTTGAACTGGAGCTGGGGCATGGCTCAGTCCGGCAACATGCACGTGGGCAGCGGCGGCGGTGCCGGCAAGGTGAATATCCAGGACCTGTCGCTGACCAAGTATGTCGACAAAGCCTCACCGAACCTGATGATGCACTGCGCCAGCGGCAAGCACATCGACAAGGTCAAGCTGACCGTGCGCAAGGCCGGCGGCGAAAGCCAGGTCGAGTACATGATCATCAATCTGGAAGAAGTGTTGATCACCTCCCTGAGCACCGGCGGCTCGGGCAGCGATGATCGCCTGACCGAAAACCTCACCCTGAACTTCGCCAAGGTGCTGGTGGACTACCAGCCGCAAAAGGCCGATGGCACCAAGGAAGGCGGGCCGGTCAAGTTCGGCTGGAACATCCGCCAGAACGTCAAGGTGTAATCGAACATGCCCCCGCCGTTATACGTCGGGGGCATTTTGGTGCTTGCTCGAATCCAATCCTTTCCCATCCGGTGTCTGAGTCATGGCCAAGCCTTCGTTTATTAATTTGTGGAGCAGCTATCCCACCGTCAAGGATCCCTGCGACCAGCCTTGGGGCAACCAGTGCGCGATTCGCATGAGTGTCGCGTTGAATGGCGAGTTGACAATCAAGGTCAACAAGTCGACCTATACCGATCCCAAATGCAAGCATGACCATGCCCGTGGCGCCGAGTCCCTGGCAAACTGGCTCTGGCGACATCATTTAGGGCGTCCGACCATTCTGAGTGGTAGCGCAGCCGATCGGCTGACACTCAGCCAGAAGACCGGGATCATCTTTTTCAAGGATTGCTTTGCCCGTGCACAAGAGTCTGAAGGCCAACGTTCAGGCGACCACATCGATCTATGGAATCGTGGCCGAACCAAAGGCTTCTTTGATGGTGACTTCCTTTCCAGACAGGTCTGGTTCTGGGAGTTGACATGATAGGACCAACGCTACGGGCCACACTCCTGTGCAGCCTGTTGATCAGCTTGAATGCCTGCGCTGAAACCGACCCCGATCAACTCGACGCACCTGCTCGCACTCAAGGAACATTCGCGGGCCAGGCACTTAAGCTGGTCGACCTGAACGGTCAATGCGCAGTCCTCAAACCTGATCAGACTCATCTGGAACTGGGTATGGAATGGCCGTGCTATTTCAACCTGAACCCAAAGGGTGAATTGCGGGTAGAAATGTTCAAAGGCGTTCCGATCTTTCTAGTCGAACGGAGCATGCCCGAACCAGCGCCCAGTCGGGACTGCGATACAAAATCCCAGGCTGTGCGCAAGATCAATGGTGTTCTGGAAGCCTCGTCAGTCAACCCCAGCGCCATGTGCGGGCTTGGCCAGCAAGATCAGAAAATGTTTACGGCGCTATTCCGGTGGTAACCGAAATCGCCACCCGCGATCGCCTGCAACCGTCCCTGCTGGACCGGTTGACCGACGACGACCCGAGCAACCTCAAGGAAAGCGCCGACAAGCGCGTGCTCTCCCTGACCCAACTCAAAGCCTCAGTGCTGCGTGACCTGGCGTGGCTGCTCAACACCACTTCGTTGCTCAGCGCCGATGCGACGTTGCACACCCCGGCCGGCACGTCGGTGGTCAACTTCGGGCTGCCAGCTCTGGCCGGCAACAGTGTGTCGAACGTCGATATCGCGGCGCTTGAAGCGTTGATCCACCAGGCCATCGCCACGTTCGAACCGCGGATTCTGCGTAACACTTTGCGCGTGCGGGCCCGGGCATCCGCCGAGATGAACCACAACGCCCTGAGTTTCGAGATCGAAGGCGATCTTTGGGCGCAGCCAGTGCCGCTGCGCCTGATGCTGCAAACCGATCTGGACCTGGAATCCGGCCATGTGCGAGTGGTCAACGCCGAACAGCGGAGACGCCCATGAATCCGCGCCTGCTGGAACTGTACAACCAGGAATTGCATCACGTGCGCGAAAGCGCGGCGGAGTTCGCCCAGGAATACCCGAAAATCGCCAGTCGGCTGACATTGTCCGGCATGGACTGCGCCGACCCGTACGTCGAGCGTTTGCTGGAAGGGTTCGCCTACCTGACGGCGCGGGTACAGCTCAAGCTGGATGCCGAATACCCGACCTTTACTCATAACCTGCTGGAAATCGCGTACCCCCATTACCTGGCTCCGACACCATCGATGACCGTGGTGCAATTGCAGGCCGATCCTGATGAAGGCTCGCTGAGCAGCGGCTTCCCCCTACCCCGGGACACGGTTCTGCGCGCCTCCCTGGGCCGCGAAACCCAAACCTGCTGCGAGTACCGCACCGCCCACGCGGTGACGTTGTGGCCGTTGCAGGTCAGCCGGGCCGAGTACTTCGGCAACCCGTCCGCCGTGCTCGGGCGCCTGGCCGCCAGCGAACCCAAGGCCAAGGCTGGTCTGCGCCTGACCCTGCGCACCGGCGCCGAACTGCCGTTCAACAGTCTGGCCCTGGACAACCTGCCGCTGTACCTCAGTGGCGCAGACGAGCAGCCCTTCCGCCTCTACGAACAGCTACTGGGCAACGCCTGCGCCGTGTTCGCCCGTCAGCCCGGCGGTAATTGGGTGGAACGCCTGCCGCAGGATGCACTGCGTTCCGTGGGATTTGACGATACCGACGCCGCGCTGCCCGTGGTCTCGCGGGCCTTCCAGGGCTATCGCCTGTTGCAGGAATACTTCGCCCTGCCCCAGCGCTTTCTGTTTGTCGACTTCACCCAGTTGAGCCGGGCGGTCAAACGCTGCGACGGCCAGGAACTGGAATTGATCGTGCTGTTCGACCGTCACGATCCGAGCCTGGAAGGCAGCGTCGGAGCCGCGCAGTTCCTGCCCTTCTGCACCCCGGCCATCAATCTGTTTCCCAAACGCCTGGATCGCATTCACTTGTCGGAACGGGTCAATGAACACCATGTGATCGCCGACCGCACCCGGCCGATGGATTTCGAGATTCATTCCCTGACCACCCTTACTGGTCACGGCACCGGGTCGGAGCAGTCTTTTTTGCCGTTCTATGCGGTACGCGATCCGTCTCGCTACGGCCGCGATCAGGCCTGGTACACGGTGCGGCGCGAACCCCGCGTGCTGTCCAGCGGCCAGCGGCGCAACGGCCCGCGCTCGACTTACATCGGCAGCGAAACCTTCGTCAGCCTGGTGGACAGCCAGCAGGCGCCTTATCGCCACGACCTGCGCCAATTGGGCGTAACGGCGTTGTGCACCAACCGCGACCTGCCGCTGTTCATGAGCGTGGGCAATAGCAAGACTGATTTCACCCTGGCCGACAGCGCACCTGTCGCGGCGGTACGCTGCGTGGCAGGCCCGAGCCGCCCTCGCGCCAGCCATGCCCACGACGCCAAGGCGTGGCGGTTGATCAGTCAGCTGTCGCTGAATTACTTGTCCCTCAGCGAACAAGGCCAGGGCGCCGCCGCTCTGCGCGAACTGCTGCGCCTGTACGGCGACAGCAACGACGCGGCGTTGCAATTGCAGATCGAAGGCCTGCGCGAAGTCAGCAGCAAGGCCTGCACCCGACGCTTGCCCATGCCGGGCCCGATTGTGTTTGGTCGGGGCCTGGAGATCACCCTGGAATTCGATGAGAACGCGTTTCGCGGCACTGGAGTCTTCTTGCTCGGTGCAGTGTTCGAGCGCTTCCTGGCACGCTACGTGTCGATCAACAGTTTTACCGAGACGGTGATCCGTACCACCGAACGCGGCGAGATCATGCGATGGAAAGCCAAGCCCGGACGCCGTCCGACCCTGTGAGTACTCTGGACGCGATGCACCAGGAGCCCTGGGAATACGACTTCTTCCAGGCGTTGCGGCGCATCGAGTGCGAATCGCCTGAACTGCCGCGGCTGGGCCATTCGTTGCGCCTGGCCGATGATCCGCTGCGCCTTGGGCAACAGGCCGATTGCACCTTCGCCCCGGCGACCCTGGCGTCGGTACAGCCGGGTATCGACGGTGCGCCGGCGCGCCTGGAGCAATTCTTTTTCGGCCTCGGCGGGCCCAACGGCCCATTGCCGCTGCACCTCACCGAATATGTGCGCGAACGCCAGCGCAACAACGCCGACAGCACCAGTAAACGCTTTCTGGATGTGTTCCATCACCGCCTGCTGAGCTTGTTTTACCGCGCCTGGGCCGAAGCGCGGCCAACGGTCAGCCATGACCGCCCGGACGATGACTACTGGTCGGCACGCCTGGCGGCACTGAGCGGTCGGGGCATGCCGAGCCTGCTCAAACAAGGGCTGATCCCCGACACGGCGAAGTTGCATTACAGCGGTCACCTGTCGGCACAAACCCGCTACCCGGACGGTTTGAAGGCCATTCTCAGCGAGTACTTCGGCCTGCCGGTGGAGATCGAAGAGTACGTCGGCCAATGGCTGGAGCTGCCGGAGCGCAGCCGCGTCGGCGTCAGCGCCCATCAATTGGGCGTGGATTTTTGTCTGGGCCGTTACGTCTGGGATCGCCAGCACAAATTCCGCATTCGCCTGGGGCCACTCAAGCTGGATGACTACATGGGCATGCTGCCCGGTAGCCAACCCTTCAATGAGCTGGTGGCCTGGGTGGCCGAATACCTGGGCCATGAACTGGACTGGGATCTGAACCTGATTCTGAAACAGCGCGAAGTACCGGCGTTGCAACTCAATCGCCAGTTCCGCCTGGGTTTCAATACCTGGCTGGGTCAGCCCGAAAAAGATGCCAAGGATTTAATCCTGGCCCGGCACTACGCCGAGCAGGCCAACACCTCACAGATCTCAAGGAGCCAAGAGCATGGGTGAAATCAGTCGCGCCGCGTTGTTCGGCAAACTCAACAGCGTGGCCTACAAAGCCATCGAAGCCGCCACCGTGTTCTGCAAGTTGCGCGGTAACCCTTATGTGGAGCTGGCCCACTGGTTTCATCAGTTGCTGCAACTGCAGGACTCGGACCTGCACCGCATCATCCGCCAGTTCAACATCGAGCCGGCGCGCCTTGCCCGGGATCTGACCGAAGCCCTCGACCGTTTGCCACGGGGCTCGACTTCAATCACTGATTTGTCCTCCCACGTGGAAGCAGCCGTGGAACGTGGCTGGGTCTACGGCAGCCTGATGTTCGGCGAAAGCCAGGTGCGTACCGGTTACCTGGTGCTGGGCATCCTCAAGACGCCGAGCCTGCGCCATGGACTACTGGGGCTGTCGGCAGAGTTCGACAAGATCAAGGTCGAAGCTCTGAGCGAGCGTTTTGACGAATATGTCGGTGACTCGCCGGAAAATGCGCTCAGCGCCAGCGATGGTTTCAACGCGGGCAGCGTGCCCGGTGAAGCCAGCGACGCCATGGCCCCAAGCGCCATGGGCAAGCAGGAAGCGCTCAAGCGTTTTACCGTCGACCTCACCGAGCAGGCCCGCAGTGGCAAGCTTGATCCGATTGTCGGCCGCGACGAAGAGATCCGCCAACTGGTGGACATCCTCATGCGCCGTCGGCAGAACAACCCGATTCTGACCGGTGAAGCCGGCGTCGGTAAAACCGCCGTGGTCGAAGGTTTTGCCCTGCGCATCGTCGCCGGTGACGTGCCGCCGGCGCTCAAGGACGTGGAACTGCGCAGCCTCGACGTCGGCCTGTTGCAGGCCGGCGCGAGCATGAAAGGTGAATTCGAACAGCGCCTGCGCCAGGTCATCGAAGACGTCCAGGCCTCGCCAAAACCGATCATCCTGTTTATCGACGAAGCCCACACGCTGGTAGGTGCCGGTGGCGCCGCCGGCACCGGGGACGCGGCCAACCTGCTCAAACCGGCCCTGGCCCGGGGCACCCTGCGCACCGTGGCCGCCACGACCTGGGCCGAGTACAAGAAGCATATCGAGAAAGACCCGGCCCTGACCCGCCGCTTCCAGGTGGTGCAAGTCGCCGAGCCGTCCGAAGACAAGGCGCTGCTGATGATGCGCGGCGTAGCCTCGACCATGGAGAAACACCATAAGGTGCAGATCCTCGACGAAGCCCTGGAAGCCTCGGTCAAGCTGTCCCATCGCTACATCCCGGCGCGCCAGTTGCCGGACAAATCCGTGAGCCTGCTGGACACCGCTTGCGCCCGGGTCGCCATCAGCCTGCACGCCGTGCCGGCCGAAGTGGACGACAGCCGTCGTCGCATCGAGGCGCTGGAAACCGAACTGCACATCATCGCCCGCGAGCACGCCATCGGCATCGTCATCGGCGCCCGCCAGAGCAACAGCGAAAACCTGCTGGCCGCCGAGCGCGGACGCCTGGCCGAACTCGAAAGCCGCTGGGGCGAAGAGAAAACCCTGGTGGACGAACTGCTCGCCACCCGCGCCACCCTGCGCGAAAGCGTCGGTGTGGTAGACCGCGACGTTGGCAGTGAAGACAGCCACGTCCTGCGCGAGAAACTGGTGGACCTGCAACAGCGTCTCACCGCTCTGCAAGGGGAAACCCCGCTGATTCTGCCGACGGTCGATTACCAGGCCGTGGCCTCGGTGGTCGCCGACTGGACGGGTATTCCGGTGGGCCGCATGGCCCGTAACGAACTGGAAACCGTACTCAACCTCGACCAGCACTTGAAGAAACGCATCATCGGCCAGGACCACGCCTTGCAGATGATCGCCAAACGCATCCAGACCTCTCGCGCCGGCCTCGATAACCCGAGCAAACCGATTGGTGTGTTCATGCTCGCGGGCACCTCCGGCGTGGGCAAGACCGAAACGGCCCTGGCCCTGGCCGAAGCCATGTATGGCGGTGAGCAGAACGTCATCACCATCAACATGAGCGAATTCCAGGAAGCTCACACCGTGTCCACCCTCAAGGGCGCGCCACCGGGCTACATCGGCTATGGCGAAGGCGGCGTGCTGACCGAAGCCGTGCGGCGCAAACCCTACAGCGTGGTGCTGCTGGACGAGGTGGAAAAAGCCCACCCGGACGTGCATGAAATCTTCTTCCAGGTGTTCGACAAAGGCGTGATGGAGGACGGCGAAGGCCGGGTGATCGACTTCAAGAACACCTTGATCCTGCTGACCACCAACGCTGGCACCGAGTTGATTGCCCGCGTCTGCAAAGACCCGCAAAACGTGCCCGAGCCCGAAGAAATCGCCAAGGCCTTGCGCCAGCCGCTGCTGGAGATTTTCCCGCCGGCCTTGCTGGGCCGCTTGGTGACCATTCCGTACTACCCGCTCAGCGACGAGATGCTCAAGGCCATTACCCGCCTGCAACTCAACCGCATCAAAAAGCGCGTGGAGAACACCCATAAAGTGGCCTTCGATTACGACGACGCGGTGATCGACCTGATCGTCTCGCGCTGCACCGAAACCGAAAGCGGTGGGCGAATGATCGACACGATTCTGACCAACAGCCTGCTGCCGGACATGAGCCGCGAGTTCCTCACCCGCATGCTCGAAGGCAAAGCGCTGGCAGGCGTGCGGATCAGCGCCCGGGATAACGAATTGCACTACGACTTCAGCGACGCCGCATAGCCCCTGGAGGAATGCGGTCACTGTGGGAGCTGGCTTGCCTGCGATAGCGGTGTATCAATCGGCATCAATGCTGAATGTCACACCGCTATCGCAGGCAAGCCAGCTCCCACATTTGATCCGGTTTCGGCAGGGAAAAGCGGCGCGGCGATTACAACATTTACGGGATAACTGATGCTATTCGAGCAACTCTCACGCCTGGCAAAAATCACCAGCCCCCTGGGGCCGGATGTGCTGTTGCTCAAGGACATGGGCGGCGGCGAAGAGTTGGGGCGGCTGTTCAACTATGAGCTGCAACTGCACTCGCTGGACAACGCCATCGACCTCAACCAGTTGCTGGGTAAACCCATGTGCCTGAGCCTGCAACTGGACGGCGGTGGCGAGCGCTATTTCCATGGCATCGTTGCCCGTTGCAGCCAGAACGTCGACCAGGGCCAGTTCGCCAGCTACCAGGCCACGTTGCGGCCTTGGCTTTGGCTGCTGACTCGCACCTCCGATTGCCGGATTTTCCAGAACCTGACCATCCCGCAGATCATCAAGCAGGTGTTTCGCGACCTGGGTTTTTCCGATTTCGAAGATGCCCTGAGCCGGCCCTATCGCGAGTGGGAATACTGCGTGCAGTATCGCGAAACCAGCTTCGATTTCGTCAGCCGCCTGATGGAGCAGGAAGGGATCTACTACTTCTTCCGCCATGAACAGGGTCGTCACGTGCTGGTGTTGGCCGATGCCTACGGCGCTCACACCAGCGTGCCCGGCTACGCCTCGGTGCCCTACTACCCGAAGAATGAACAGCAGCGCGAACGCGATCACATCCACGATTGGCACTTGGCCCAGCAAGTCCAGCCGGGCTCGCTGGAACTCAACGACTACGACTTCCAGCGCCCCAGCGCGCGCATCGACGTGCGCTCGGCCATGCCCCGTCCGCACACCGCCGGCGACTATCCGCTGTACGACTACCCCGGCACCTATGTGCAAAGCGCAGACGGCGAACATTACGCCCGCACCCGCATCGAAGCCTTGCAGACCCTGCACGAACAGGTCGAGTTCGCTGGCAATGCCCGAGGCCTGGGGTCGGGTCATTTGTTCAGCCTCACCGGCTTCAGCCGCCAGGACCAGAACCGCGAATACCTGATCGTCGGCACCCGCTATTACATTTCCCAGGAAAGCGGTGAAACCGGCGGCGCTGGCGCTTCGGCGCAGTTCGAAAGCAGCCTGACCTGCATCGACGCGCAACAAAGCTACCGCCCCCTCCCCAACACCCACCGCCCCATCGTCAAAGGCCCGCAGACCGCACTGGTGGTTGGCCCCAAGGGCGAGGAAATCTGGACCGACCAGTTCGGCCGGGTGAAAGTGCATTTCTATTGGGACCGCCACGACCAGTCCAACGAAAACAGTTCGTGCTGGATTCGCGTGTCGCAATCCTGGGCCGGGAAAAACTGGGGCTCGATGCAGATCCCACGGATCGGCCAGGAAGTGATCGTCAGCTTCCTCGAAGGCGACCCGGACCGGCCGATCATCACCGGCCGCGTCTACAACGCTGAACAAACCGTGCCCTACGATTTGCCGGAAAACGCCACCCAAAGCGGCATGAAAAGCCGCTCGAGCAAGGGCGGCTCACCGGCGAACTTCAACGAAATCCGCATGGAAGACAAGAAAGGTGCCGAGCAGCTGTACATCCATGCCGAGCGCAATCAGGACATCGTGGTCGAGGTGGATGAAAGCCACTCGGTCGGCCACGACCGCAACAAAAGCATCGGGCATAACGAGACGGTGACCATCGGCAACAACCGCCTGCGTATCGTTAAACAGGAAGACATTCTTTCGGTGGGTCAGCGCAAGACCGACAGCATCAGCCAGAGCTACGTCATTGAAGTGGGTGAGAACCTGCGGCTGGTCTGTGGTGAAAGCATCCTGGAGCTCAATGCCAGCGGTCAGATCAACCTGACCGGCGTGCAAATCAGCTTCTATGCCAGCGGTGATGCCGAGATCAACACCGGCGGTGTGCTGCACCTGAACAACGGCGGCAGCGCTGGCGCCACGCCGGATGGCCAAGGCGTCAAGGCCAGCATCGACGCCAACATCAATGCCGCGTTTCCCAAGCCCAAGGGCTAATCACGAGAGCTGTGTTCCATGACTTACCGAATCAATGAATTCCAGTTCCAACTGCCAGCAGGCGAACTGCAAGACGCGACGATCAATATCCTCAAGTTCCCTGAACTGGGCACTTCGCTGATTGTCAGCCGCAGCTTGCTGGCCGAGGGCGAAACCCTGCAAAGCAACTTCGACGACCAGCTCAAGCGCCTGGAAAAACAAGTGCAAGACTTGCGTTTCCAACCGGGCGTCGCCGTGCGTCTGGGTGCCAGCCAGCAAGTCGAAGGCATCGAGTTACGCAGCCAGTTCAACAAGGGCAACGACAAAGTTTTCCAATACCAGTTGGCACTGGTGTTGCCCGGCACCCGCAAAATGCTCGCCCTGAGCTACGTGAAGGCCGAAAAACTCGGCGATGCCGAAGCCGCGCATTGGGCGACGATCAAGAGTTCGCTGCTATTCGACGTTCTGGCCTGATGAGCACTTTGCATGTCTGACGCGCTCTGGGCCGCCCGGCTGGGTGATGCACTCAACCACACCTCGTTGATGGCCGACATCCTCGGCGGCGTGCTGGAAGTGGCGGCCAATATCGCGATTACCGCGCTGGCCACCGCTGCCGTGGTGGCGGCCACGGGCATCACCGTCGTCACCGGGGGGTTGGGTTGCATCGTGCTCGGCTTGGTGGTGGGCACGATCGTCGGCCTCGCCATGAGCAAGACCGGGGCCGACAAGGGCCTGAGCAATTTATGCGAGAGTTTCAGTAATTCGCTGTTTCCACCCACGGTGCAGGCGAACATTCTCACCGGCTCCACCAACACCCTCACCAACAACAAGCCCGCCGCACGGGCCGCAGGCGCCATTCAGTCCCATGTGGCGCCGGCCGGCACCGAGCTGGAAATACCCGAGCCGGAAGCCGAAGCCAGTTACCTCGACATGGCCGAAAGCTTCTTCTCCCAGATGTGGCGCCCCACCGTCGCCACCCCCGCGCCCGGAGCGGTGCCCAAGCCGCTGGACCTGCTCGTTTGCATGAAGCATCCGCCGATGCCGCCGCAGTTTATGGCCGAGGGCTCGGACAAAGTCACCATCAACGGCCAGCCCGCCGTGCGCAGTGGCGACCGCAGCACCTGCGATGCCAAGGTGGTGTCATCCGGGCTGATTTCCTCCAACGTGACCATTGGCGGCGGTTCGGTGGTGGTACGCGAAATCCGTAGCGGCAAGACTCCGGGCGTGGGGCTGGCGGTCACGGCGCTGCTGATGCTCAAGGGCGGCAAGGGGAAATTTTTCAGCAAATTGCCGTGCATGCTGGTCGGTGGCGCGACGTCGATGGCTGTCAGCAGCGCGATGGGCGCCATGGCCAACGCCGCCATGGGGTCGTCGAATCCGGTGCATGCGGCGACCGGGGCCAAGGTGTTGGGTGGCGATGAAGAGCTGGATTTCGTGTTGCCTGGCATCTTGCCGATGGATTGGCAGCGCTTCTACAACAGCCGCGACGAGCGTCGTGATGGGCTGTTCGGGGCGGGTTGGAGTGTGTCTTATGAGGTGCGGGTGGAAATCCTGCCTCACGCGGAGGGCGGTGAAACGCTGGTCTACACCGACGAGCAGGGCCGGCGCATCGACATGGGTTCGATCCCCTTGGGCGGCGCGGTGTTCAGTGCGGGTGAAGGGCTGAGTGTCCGGCGGCATCGCAATGGGCAGTTGTTGATTGAAAGCGATGACGGTGTGTACCGCTTGTTCAATCCAACACCGGGCAATACCGCGTTGCTGCGCCTTGATCAATTAGGCGATCGCAACGACAACCGTATCTACCTCGACTATGACGACGTCGGACGCCTTGTAAAACTGCGCGACACCTTTGACTTGGTTCAGGTGGAATTGACTTACCTTCAGACACGGGTCAGTCAGGTGGAACGGGTCTACCCTGACCAATACCGCGAAATGTTGGTGAGTTATGGCTACGATCAGTCAGGCAACCTGGCCGAAGTGCGCGACGCCACCGGCCAGGTACAACGACGCTTCAGTTACGACGCCGGACAGCGGATGGTCGAGCATCAATTGCCCACGGGGCTGCGTTGCTTCTATGAATGGGCGTTGATCGAAGACCTGGAATGGCGCGTGGTCGGGCACTGGACCGATGAGGGCGACACTTACCAGTTCGACTATGACCTCGGCGCCGGTGTCACGCGCATCACCGATGGTTTGCAGCGCGTCAGTACGCGGCGGTGGAACGCCCAGCACCAGATCACCGAGTACACCAACAACCTCGGCCAGACCTGGCAGTTCGAGTGGAACGACGAACGCCAATTGCTCGGCGCCACCGACCCGCAGGGCGGGCGCTATGAATACAGCTACGACGACGCCGGCAACCTGATCGGCGAAACCGACCCGCTGGGCCGCAGCGAATCGACCCTATGGCTGGAACTCTGGGCCTTGCCGCTGGTGGACACCGACGCCGCGGGCAACAGCTGGCAGTATCGCTACGATCAGCGCGGCAATTGCATCGCTGAGACCGATCCACTGGGCCACATCACGCGATACCGCTACGACACCCAAGGCCAGGTGATCGAAATTATCGACGCCACCGGCAAAAGCAAAAAGCTGCGCTGGAACCCGTTCGGCCAATTGATCGAACACATTGATTGCTCGGGTTATCCGACGCGGTTCAGCTACGACAACCGGGGCTATCTGCAGACCATCACCGATGCCCTCGGCGAGCGCACCCAATTCAGCTACGACGCCCAGGGGCGTTTGCTCAGCAGCCAATTACCGGACGGGCGCACCGAGCAGTATCAGCGCGACGTCAGCGGCCAGTTGACCGGTTATACCGACCCGGCCGGGCACACCACGCTCTATCAACACAACCGTCGCGGCCAGGTGCGTCAGCGCACCGACGCCCATGGCCGGCAGGTGCAATTCGGTTATGACAGCTACGGGCGGCTGCAAGCGCTGACCAATGAGAATGGCGAGCGTTATCGGTTTGCCTGGGACACTGGCGATCGGTTGACCGAACAACAGGATCTGGATGGCAGCGCCAAGCGCTACACCTATGACCTGCTGGATAACGTCGCAGCGGTCACGGCGATTCCGGCGCCTTACGGCAACGGCCTGGCCGTCGTCCCCGAAGCACCTCCGGCCTCCATCGTTCATCGGCTGGAACGCGACGCCGTGGGCCGGCTGATCGCCAAACTCACCGACGATGGCCGCACCGACTACACCTACGACCCATTGGACCAGCTCGCCGCCGTCACCTTCACCGACTACCACGGCAACGCACAAACCCTGAGCTTCGCCTACGACGCCCTCGGCCAGTTGCTCGCAGAACAGAGCACGACCGGCAGCCTGCACTATCACTACGACGAACTCGGCAACCTGATCCAGACCCAACTGCCCGACGGCCGCTGGATCAATCGTCTGTACTACGGCAGCGGCCACCTGCACCAGATCAACCTCGACGGCCAGGTCATCAGCGACTTCGAACGCGATCGCCTGCACCGCGAAGTGCTGCGCACCCAAGGCCAGATCAGCACCCGCAGCGAATACGACCGCAGCGGGCGCTTACGCTCACGCCAACGCCGACACACCAGCCAGCCCTCGCTGATGCCGGCCGCCGTGCAGAAACATTTCGAGTACGACCCCGCCGACAACCTGATCGGCAAACTCGACCAGCAACCAGCCACGCAACACCGCCAACTGCTGCACTACGACGCCACCGGCCGCATCATCGCCAGCCAGGACAGCCTGCACGGCCAGCGCGAAACCTTCGCCTACGACGCCGCCGCCAACCTGCTGGACGGCCCGCAACCCGGCGCTGGGCTGGTGGTGCACAACAAACTGCTGACCTACGAGGACAAGCGTTATCGCTATGACGCGTTTGGCCGGATGATCGAAAAACGCAGCGCCAAACGGGGCCTGCAACGCTTTGCCTACGACGCCGAAAGCCGCTTGGTGGAAGTGCGCAATGAAAACGGCAGCATGGTCAGGATGACCTACGACCCACTGGGCCGGCGCATCGCCAAGACCGAACACGACAGCAAGGGTTATCCACTGGGAGAAACCCGCTTCACTTGGGACGGCTTGCGTCTGTTGCAGGAACATCGCCATCAGCAGACCAGCCTTTACCTCTACGAAGACGAAGGTTACGAACCCCTGGCCCGCGTCGACGGCACCGGCCCGCTGCAAAAAATCCGCTACTACCACAACGATCTCAATGGCCTGCCGGAACAACTCACCGAGGCGGACGGCCACAATGTCTGGCAGGCAACTTATCGGGTGTGGGGCAACACGTTAGAAGAGGTGCGCGAGCCGTATTACATTGAAGAGCAGAACCTGCGGTTTCAGGGGCAGTACCTGGACCGGGAGACGGGGCTGCATTTCAATACGTTCAGGTTTTATGATCCGGATGTGGGGCGGTTTACTACGCCGGATCCGATTGGGTTGGCGGGGGGATTAAATGCTTACGCTTATGCCTCCAACCCGCAAAGTTATATCGACCCATTGGGTTTAAAATGCTCTCATTTTGCTAAAAATCCTAAGCAAGCCCATGCCGCGATCAAAAGCAAATGGGGGCATAGCATGTCAAAACAGGAAATGAGAGAGCTGCAAAGCACCATTAATCGAATTAAATTAAGGCAGCCTCGCTACTCCAACGACGGCACCCCTTTCAGTAACACCCACACAATCGGGAACCCCAACAGCCAAAGACTGAACACAGGAAGCGGGCCCTATCACGAATGGACGGTTAAAACACCTAACGTAGGAACCAATGGTGCTCGCCGCATTGTCGTCGACAAAAAAACAGGCCAGGCTTACTACTCTCACGATCACTATGATTCATTCATAGAAATAAATCTTGGAGGATGGAAATGATGAACATAAAAACAACGATTGAGCTGGATTTTTCTGAAATAAAAGATACCGATCAACTGTATGAAGCCCTCGCAAAAAAAATTGGCTTCCCTGATGGTTACGGCAAGAATGTCGACGCCGTAATTGACTGCCTATTTGGCTTGCGATACCCAGAAGAAGGAATGACAAAAATAAGCATAGCTCCCTCTGAAAGAATAATCATCCAAACAAAAAACATCACCTCCGCTCAACAAAATTTACGAGAGACGCTTATATTTATTGTTGAATTCGTCAATTATAAGTGCAAATTCAAAGAAACGCCCTCATCTATCCTTTTACTCCTTGAGCGCTAGCCCTTCAGTGAAAATAAACAAAATCATTATGCCAATGAATATCCATATTCGTTGGTCACTATGACGAGGGAGCCTGCTCCTGCTGGGTGGCGAAGCCGCCCCAATTTTCTCTCCAGCCTATGTTAATGGCATATTAATGAATGGCGGGGCTTAAACATGATTGACTTTACAGCAGACATCAATTCCAAGCACTCCGCAGCAAACATACTATTAGGGGAAAACATTTCCAACTATATCGATGAGCTATATAAAAAACACAACATAAAAATAAAAAATTATAATCTACCGGACGGCGAAACGAGGGTGGCCTATGTGGTAAACGACACCATCACCATAGCAACCCTTTCTGACGGAGCAATATTCTCAATTGGCTGCAATGTACATTACAAGGGACTTTACAGAGGTATGCTTTCTACAGGGATGTCTTTTGGCCAAGTAAAAAAACTTACAAAGCGTCAACGAATCTTTAATGGCTCAATAATTCTCGATGATGATTTCGGATTTTCCTATGTATTGCCTACCCCTTATGACGAGATAGCCGATAGCATTGAGGATATACCTCTAGATTTGATTTTAAATGAAATATATATTTCTGATTTCTCCTCTTGGCTTAGTTCGTATCAACCGAACCAGCATGAAAAATAATTATCGGTTTGAAAAACTGAAAAAGCTTGAATTAGACCCGAATGAAAGCAGAGAGGCTATCTATTCAATGATGTTACAGCCAACACTTTCAGGCGATTTCATTCAAGCGCTCGACTCACTTAGAGATCTGGGGCCTCACTTGACTTCAGACTACTATTATGTGGCACACAAATTGATCACTTACAAAGGTAAAAAAATAATTTTCAAGGGAGAATTGTATAAAGCAGAAAGAAACGACCTCCTGAGCTTTCTTGATGACACCGTGACTTCAGGCGATCTGCGCGAGTTATTAATCTCTCCAGCCCCGGCACATCCAAACAGCAAAATAATATACATTTCAGAAGATGCAATTTATGTGTATGCAGCAGGATGACATTAAGTTCCAGAATAAGCGCTATTGATGATGAGGATGGGGCGCCATCAAACTGCCAGGAAGAATAACAGGCGAAACCAACATGAATATATTCAATCTCCTTTCATACAAGTTTGAAAATTTCCTGAACATCCGTCCATGTCCGAAAGAGCTGGGTGCTGTTTTTTACCAAGAAGACGAGCCTTCACTGCTGTCTGTCGCCGCTAGAAAACACAATGGTTCGACCTTTTACATAAGCCGCTGGCACGATTTATTCTCCCTAAGCGCCTTCGAAAAAACCATGTCCAAAAACGGTTTCACGGAGCCGGATTGCTATGCCCTTCTCTTGGTCCTGTCCCGCTTTGGCTATCTGCTTGAAATCGACAACTGTCAACGAACCAACAAAGACTATTTTATTTTCTTCTTTCTGATTCAGTTGATCAGTTTGAAGAACAGTTCTCTCGACGCGGATGCACAGTTCAGGAACTACATGCTCAGGTTCCTGCTTTTCGAATTGAGTATTGATGACGAAGCGTATCGTCGGTTCAGCATCAAGGATAATCAGTTGGTAATGGCTACCGACACCCGGGGGCCTGTAGCTTTTTTGTATGTTATCGACCTGGTTTACAAAGCAATCAAGTTTGATAGCAGAAAAGAACATGTACTGCTAAGCACGTTAAAAAATTATCAAACAAGCCTCGTCACATTATTGACCGAACCCGACGACACAAATTACCGTTTCAGGTTAAATGATCGTCATAGCGAATTCATGTACCCCGATGTATTTTTGCAGGCATACGCTAAAAACAAGAGGCAGATATTTAACATTTTGATCGACACGATCAACCCTCTTCAATCAACGGAAAATCTGTTTGTCTCCAATATTATCTTGATGAACTACTCATTTTATATTCTGAAAAACAAGCCTCGCGAGATTTTAAAGCTAAAAAAATACGTCCATGATGAGACGTTGTTCAGAAAACTGCTGGAAGCCATAATCACTCGTCGAATGGCAATCAATAAATCATCATTCGAAAAAACATCCATAGACCAAGATCTATCCTTGATAAAAGACAATCCAACCTCGTTCTACAATATCTTGTACAGCCTATAGAAGCTCTCACAAACGGCGCCTTAAAATACTACAACAATCAGACGTCGGCGGGCTGGCCAGTGTCCAAAACGCATTGAAAAATATGGGTGCTCAAATGACAAAAGGTATTTTTTAAATGAACAGCCCAGAAGAAATTTATGAAAAAAACATCAAGACTTTATTAGCCATTCACGCAGACATCACCTCGGGAAATGCAGCCTCACTAAAAAAGCACCTAGAGAAAAATTCCGTTTTATTGCACCTGCCCATGTATGGCCTTGATGGGCATGAGACCCTGCTGCACATGGCTGCCGAACAGGGTCAAACCGAAATTTGCCGCTTATTGGTGTCTTTAGGTATTGCGCTGGACCAGCCTGCCGTCAGTTCCGGCAATAGCACGCCACTTGCCGCAGCCGCTGGCAATGGACATCTACAAACATGCCAATGGTTTCTTGAGGCCGGTGCTTTGGTGGATGGGTGGCCTAACAGCATAACCACCCCGCTGATTGACGCGATTACCTTTGGGCATCAGGACGTCGTTAATCTTCTTATAGAACACCATGCCAACATCAATCGATTGCACACCAGGCTGAATACCGCGCCATTGGACATCGCCAATACCTGGGGATTTACAGAGATTGCGTCCACCTTAAGAAAATCGGGGGCGGTCAGTATCATGGACATTGTTGAAAGCCGGCCCGAGGAATTTGGTGGTTCTATAGTCACTTTCGTGCACAACACCGCTGGCTGGGTTTTACCCGCACAACTGAGTCCCTTCACTAATGAAGAGGGTCTGGAGCTGCGTATCAGCTGTATTGATGGCAAAAACAAGTTCAAGTTACTCTTCACCATCGGACTTTTTGCCAAAAGTCCTAATACCGAATTATTCGTATGCTTGCCTGGCGACTGGCCTCTTACGCAGCAAGGTTTTACCCCCCACAGTCCTTGGGTTTTTCCGGTTGAGTTGCTGTCTCTGCTCGCTCGCCACACGTTCGATGATGGCCCCTTGTCGGAATACTTCTTGATTCGTCGTTCCGATGCCATGTATGCCAACCTGGCCTGGCCAGATAAAGTGGATGCTTTCGTGGCCGTGGATAAAGCCTGGGATACGAAAACTGAAAAAGAGATGATCCCCGACGACGAAAAGGTAACGCTTTATGTTTTGGCACCTGTCAAATTCACGAAAAAGGGCGAGCCTGACGCAGCAGCATTACGTGCTCTGACACAACGCAAACGTACGGCCAGTTGGGCGAGTGTGGTCATTCCGGCTCCGGATCCAGAGATAACGCAGTAGAAAAGTTGAGCGGCAAAAGCACCAACCAAGACCTGTTGGACGATCCTTGGGGCGAAGAAAAAGACAAGATACTGGTAGAGGGACTTCGTTAGAAATTCATCTCTACGTTCAACAAAAAATGGGCACCCGATTCAATCGGCGTGCCCATTTTTCAATACGGTTCTCCCGTTTTTTTCCGGGAGTTCACCGCAATTATGGATTAACGCTGTCTTTCAACGATTTGCCTGGCTTGAACGCAACAGTGTTGCTGGCTTTGATTTTGACTGGCTCACCGGTCTGCGGGTTTTTGCCCGTACGTGCACCGCGATGGCGTTGCAGGAAGGTGCCGAAGCCCACCAGCGTGACGCTGTCTTTGCGGTGCAGAGCGCCGGTGATTTCTTCGAGAACGGCGTTGAGAACGCGGTTGGCCTGTTCTTTGGTGAGGTCTGCTTTTTCCGCAATTGCAGCGGCGAGTTCTGGTTTACGCATTAGTGAAGCCCCTTTGACGGTTTTTTGTTGTTATGTCCGTGCTGTTCTCGTTGGAACAGCGCCCAAGGCGCCGCAGGTGCTCTACTCTGCGGCAGACGGGAGTGAGAATGGCACGCGCTTTAGAGCGGCGCCAGTCTCCGCGCGACCTTTGTAGGGGCAAAAGTGGGGTGATTCCGACAGAACGACCGCTATTTACGCCAGCAAGGCTGGAAGCTCTTTGTTCAGGGCGAGTTTTTCCATCACCGCCGCGCCTGTCAGGGCATAACCCAGCAGTTTGCCGGCGCTGTCGCGGCACAGCACCTTGATATCCGCGCCTTGCCCTTCGACCGTCCAGACGCCCTCCGTGCCCCGTGGTGGCGGTGAAACCACCAATGGGCAGACCGGGGTTTTCACGGTGATTGGCATCGGGCCATAACTCACCGCTGTAGGGTTTGCGGCGAGGGTCTGGGCCAGCGCTCTCGCACAGCTCATGAGGGGCATGACGTACAACAGATTCAGCCCGTCGACCTCGGCGCAGTCGCCCAAAGCGTAGATGTTGGCGTGAGAAGTTTTCAGGTGACGGTCGACCACCACGCCGCGATTGACCTGCAGCCCGGCAGCAGCCGCCAGGTCGATGCGCGGACGCAGACCGATGGCCGACACCACCACGTCGCAAGGAATGACTTGGCCATCGGACAGATGCGCTTCCAGCCCGTCCGTCACTCGTTGCAAGCGATTGAGCACCGGCCCGAGGTGGAAGCGCGCACCCAGGCTTTCCAGACCGGCCTGTACGGCAGCGGCCGCCGCTGGGTGCAGCAAGGTCGGCATGACTTGTTCGCACGGTGCAACCAGTTGCACCTCGTAACCGCCGAGGATGAGGTCGTTGGCGAATTCGCAACCGATCAAACCGGCGCCCAGCAGCAACACTCGATGTTTGCCGGCCGCGGCCGCGCGAAAGCGTGCGTAGTCTTCAAGATCATTGATCGGGAAAACGGCATCCGCCGCGTCGCCTTCGATCGGCACCCGCACGGTTTCCGCGCCCCAGGCCAGGATCAGGTCGCGGTAGATCACCGCCTCTTCGCCGATCCACAGGCGCTTGTGGCCCGGATCGATACCGCTGATGCGCGTGTGGGTGCGCACTTCGGCTTTCAATTGCTCGGCCATGGTGCCCGGCTCGGCCATGCTCAGGCCGTCGGCGTCTTTATTCTTGCCGAAGCCGGTGGAGAGCATCGGCTTGGAGTAGGAGCGTCCGTCATCTGCGGTAATCAGCAGCAGCGGAGTTTCGCCATCGAGTTTGCGAAACTCCCGGGCCAGGTTGTAGCCAGCCAGCCCGGTGCCGACGATCACGACAGGTGCGTTCATTCCTTGCTCCTTAGTTGATTTCAATCATTTCAAAATCCATTTTGCCTACGCCGCAGTCCGGGCAAAGCCAATCTTCCGGCACGTCCTGCCATGGTGTGCCCGCCGCAATACCGTCGTCCGGCCAGCCCTCGGCTTCGTTATAGATCAGGCCGCAGACCACACATTGCCACTTTTTCATTCAGGTATTTCCTCAGGATTCAGGCTTTTGCCGGCGCGAACGGTCGATAGATGAAGCGTTGCCGTCCGGCTCAGGGCGTTTTGTACTGATCGGGCCCGGCAGATGCAAGCCTGTTCGGCGCAACGGCAGGCGGGGTCAATCAAATTCGTCGCCTGACATGGTAAGCTCGCCGCCTCATTTGCTGCCAATAATGACTCACTGTGCCGCACTCAAAATCCCCCTCCGCGACACCGGTTTGGCTTACCCGAAGTCAACTGACGCCCCTCCCCGACACGTCTACGCTCGATTGGCTGTTCGATGAAGGGTCGCTGACTCGGCGTCTGATCCGCCTGTCAAATGATGTCTTCAGCGTCACGCCGCTGTTCGAAGGCTGGCAATCGTTGCGCGCGGACGAATGTGCGGCGCTGGAACTGGCCGAAGGCAGTGAAGGCTGGGTGCGCGAGGTGTATTTGCGCGGCCACGGTGAAGCCTGGGTGTTTGCCCGTAGCGTCGCGGCGCGTAGCGCGTTGCAGGGCGATGGATTGCATATGGACGAACTGGGCAGCCGCTCGCTGGGCGAATTGCTGTTTTGTGATCAGGCATTTCAGCGCCGGGCCATCGAGGTTTGTCACTATCCTCAAGCATGGTTGCCGGTGGATGCTCAGGCACCTGAACTGTGGGGCCGGCGCTCGCGTTTCGACCGCGGTGCCTTGAGCGTGCTAGTGGCCGAGATCTTCCTGCCGACCTTGTGGAACGCCACCCGCGTCCATCCGGAGAATTGCTGATGTACCAGAGCCTGCTCAAGTCCCTGAACCGCGTGAATCCTCGGGCCTGGGATTTCATTCAGCTGACCCGCATGGATAAGCCGATCGGCATTTATTTGCTGCTGTGGCCGACGCTGTGGGCACTCTGGATTGCCGGTGAAGGCTCGCCTTCATTGGCCAATATCGTGATTTTCGTGCTAGGCGTGGTACTGACCCGTGCCGGCGGTTGCGTGATCAACGACTGGGCGGACCGCAAGGTCGATGGCCACGTGAAACGCACCGAACAGCGGCCACTGGTGAGCGGCAGGATCAGTTCGAAAGAAGCCCTGGTGTTCTTCGCGGTGCTGATGGGCGTGAGTTTTCTGCTGGTACTGTTCACCAATGCGACGACTGTGTGGCTGTCGCTGGGCGGCTTGGCCCTGGCGTTCACTTATCCCTTCATGAAGCGCTACACCTATTACCCGCAAGTGGTACTGGGCGCAGCGTTTTCCTGGGGCATGCCGATGGCATTCACCGCCGAAACCGGTGAGCTGCCGGCGGCGGCCTGGTTGCTGTGGATCGCCAACCTGTTGTGGACCGTGGGCTACGACACCTATTACGCCATGACCGACCGCGATGACGACCTGAAGATCGGGGTGAAATCCACGGCGATTCTGTTTGGCGATGCCGACAGGGTGATTATTCTGACGTTGCAGGGGTTGGCGTTGGGATGCCTGCTGCTGGCGGGTTCGAAATTCCAGCTCGGCGGCTGGTTCCACCTCGGGCTGTTGGCGGCGGCGGGTTGTTTTGCGTGGGAGTTCTGGTACACCCGCAGCAAGGACCGGATGCGCTGCTTCCAGGCGTTTTTGCACAATCACTGGGCGGGGTTGGCGATTTTTATCGGGATTGTGCTGGATTACGCGGTGCGCTGAAGCAACTGACGCCTTCGCGGGCAAGCCTCGCTCCTACAGGAACGAGGCCGTGGTTCTTGAACTCGCTTACTTCTTCGGTCCGGTATTGGTGATGACGTGCCAGACATCTTTCATCCCGTCACCCTTCATTTCTCCAGGTTTTTCATCCTTCATAAACGTATATAGCGGCTTACCGTCATAAGCCCATTGCATCGTGCCATCATCCCGTTTGATTGGCGTAAATTTGCCTTCGGCCTTGGCGCCTGCCGGAGCCATCATCGGTGGCCACATCTTGGCGCAATCGTCATTACACATCGACTTACCGCCAGTGTCCTTGTCGAACGTGTAAACGGTCATACCCTTATGGTCGACCATCATGTCGCCTTTCATCATCGCCGGTTCGGCGGCGAAAGCCATCGTCGGAAAAATCAAGGCAGTGGCCAACATCAGGGTTTTGAAGGAGAAAGTGTGCGATGTCATGGAAACCTTCCTTTTGTGGTTGTCAGGATTCGGACTTAGAGCTTAGTTCAGGATCACGACAATCGCAGGACGGCTAAAATACTGTCACACGACTGCAATAATTCCGTTATCTAATGCGGCGCAAGACAGTTAAATGACAAGAGGGTTAACGCATGGTTGGCAGGAGCATTCTGATCGTCGACGACGAAGCGCCCATTCGCGAAATGATCGCCGTTGCGTTGGAAATGGCCGGCTATGACTGCCTGGAGGCAGAGAACTCGCAGCAGGCCCATGCCATTATCGTCGACCGCAAACCGGATCTGATTTTGCTCGACTGGATGCTGCCCGGCACTTCCGGCATCGAATTGGCCCGCCGCCTCAAGCGAGATGAGCTGACCGGGGACATCCCGATCATCATGCTCACCGCCAAGGGTGAAGAGGACAACAAGATCCAGGGTCTCGAAGTCGGCGCCGACGATTACATCACCAAGCCGTTTTCCCCTCGCGAGCTGGTGGCTCGCCTGAAAGCCGTACTGCGCCGCGCTGGCCCGACCGATGGCGAAGCGCCGATCGAAGTCGGTGGCCTGCTGCTGGACCCGATCAGCCACCGCGTGACCATTGACGGCAAACCTGCCGAGATGGGCCCGACCGAATACCGTTTGCTGCAATTTTTCATGACCCACCAGGAACGTGCCTACACCCGTGGCCAGTTGCTGGATCAGGTCTGGGGCGGCAATGTCTATGTGGAAGAGCGCACGGTCGATGTGCACATCCGTCGCCTGCGCAAAGCCCTCGGCGATGCCTATGAAAATCTGGTACAAACCGTGCGCGGCACCGGTTACCGGTTTTCCACCAAGGCCTGAGCCGACCGCCAGACTCGCTGACAAGGACGCATTTTTCCGTGAACCAAAACTGGCATGGCACCCTGATTCGCCACATGCTGTTGCTGGTCACCGCCTGCCTGGTGATCGGTCTGATTTCCGGCTTCTACGGCTGGAGCCTCGCCGTGGGCCTGGGCCTTTATCTGGCCTGGACCCTCAAGCAACTGCTGCGCCTGCACGAATGGCTGCGCCTGCACAAACCCGATGAAGCACCGCCCGATGGCTATGGCCTGTGGGGCGAAGTGTTCGACAGCATCTACCATCTGCAACGCCGCGACCAACGGGTGCGCGGGCGCCTGCAAGCGGTGATCGACCGAGTGCAGGAATCCACGGCCGCCCTGAAAGACGCGGTGATCATGCTCGACAGCGATGGAAACCTGGAATGGTGGAACCGCGCCGCCGAAACCCTGCTCGGCCTCAAAACTCCTCAGGACAGTGGCCAGCCCGTGACCAACCTGGTGCGCCATCCGCGCTTCAAGGAATACTTCGAGCAGGACAGCTACGCCGAACCGCTGGAAATTCCCTCGCCGATCAATGATCGCCTGCGTATTCAGCTGTACATCACCCGCTACGGCAACAACGAACACTTGATGCTGGTGCGCGATGTGACGCGTATCCACCAGCTGGAACAGATGCGCAAAGACTTCATCGCGAACGTATCTCACGAGCTGCGCACGCCGCTGACGGTGATCTGTGGCTACCTGGAAACACTGCTCGATAACGTCGAGGAAGTGAATCCGCGCTGGACCCGCGCCTTGCAGCAGATGCAACAGCAAGGCGGGCGCATGCAGACCTTGCTTAACGATTTGCTGCTGCTGGCCAAACTGGAAGCCACCGATTACCCGTCGGACAATCAACCGGTGTCTGTCGACAGTCTGCTGCAATCGATCAAGAGCGACGCTCAGCAACTGTCCGGCCAAAAAAACCAGCACATCACCCTGGAAGCCGACCCGACGATTCTGCTCAAAGGCAGTGAAGCCGAATTGCGCAGCGCCTTTTCCAATCTGGTGTTCAACGCAGTGAAGTACACCCCGGCCGAAGGCAATATCCGCATTCGCTGGTGGGGTGACGATCAAGGCGCACACCTGAGCGTGCAGGATTCGGGGATCGGCATCGACAGCAAGCACTTGCCGCGCCTGACTGAACGCTTCTACCGCGTCGACTCCAGCCGCAACTCCAACACCGGCGGCACCGGGTTGGGGCTGGCCATCGTCAAACACGTGTTGCTGCGCCATCGGGCACGAATGGAAATCAGCAGTGTGCCAGGCCACGGCAGCACGTTTACTTGCCATTTCGCGCCAGCCCAGGTGTCAAAATCCCGCGTCATCAGCGCCCTCGATTAATACCGGCCAGCACTCGCCACTAGGCAAGCCAAGAGTCAGCCGCTACATTGGCTGACTTGTGCCTGCCCTTCAGGCACTGAATTACCTCCTTTTTTTTAATACACGGAACCCGCAAAACTCCATCATGGACCCTTCCCCTGGCTTGACCCTCGCAACAATATTCGCCGATTTCGGCATGATTCTTTTTGCTCTGATCCTGGTTTTGCTCAACGGCTTTTTCGTTGCGGCGGAATTTGCCATGGTCAAATTACGCTCGACCCGGGTCGAAGCCATCGCAGAACAGCACGGCTGGCGCGGACACATCCTGCGCACCGTGCACAGTCAGCTCGATGCTTACCTGTCGGCGTGCCAATTGGGTATCACCCTCGCCTCCCTTGGCCTGGGCTGGGTCGGCGAACCGGCGTTCGCGCACCTTCTGGCACCTGTACTGACTGCCGTGGGCGTCGATTCCCCCGAAGTGGTCAAAGGCGTGTCGTTCTTCACGGCGTTCTTCATCATTTCGTACCTGCACATCGTGGTCGGCGAACTGGCACCCAAATCCTGGGCCATCCGCAAACCCGAGTTGCTGTCGCTCTGGACGGCGGTGCCGCTGTACCTGTTCTACTGGGCCATGTACCCGGCCATCTACCTGCTCAACGCCAGCGCCAACCAGATCCTGCGCATCGCAGGGCAAGGTGAACCCGGCCCGCATCACGAGCACCATTACAGCCGTGAAGAACTGAAACTGATCCTGCACTCCAGCCGCGGCCAGGACCCGAGCGACCAAGGCATGCGCGTTCTGGCCTCGGCGGTGGAAATGGGCGAGCTGGAAGTGGTCGACTGGGCCAACTCCCGGGAAGACCTGGTGACGCTGGAGTTCAACGCGCCACTCAAGGAAATTCTGGCGATGTTCCGTCGTCACAAGTTCAGCCGCTACCCGGTGTATGACAGCGAGCGCCAGGAGTTCGTCGGCCTGCTGCACATCAAGGATTTGCTGCTGGAACTGGCCGCCCTGGATCACATTCCCGAGTCATTCAACCTCGCCGAACTGACCCGTCCGCTGGAGCGCGTGTCTCGTCACATGCCGCTATCGCAGCTGCTGGAACAGTTCCGCAAGGGCGGTTCGCATTTCGCTGTGGTCGAGGAGGCCGATGGCAACATCATCGGCTACCTGACCATGGAAGACGTGCTGGAAGTGCTGGTGGGCGACATTCAGGACGAACACCGCAAGGCCGAACGCGGGATCCTCGCGTATCAACCGGGCAAGCTGCTGGTGCGGGGCGATACGCCGCTGTTCAAGGTGGAACGCCTGTTGGGCATCGACCTGGACCACATCGAAGCGGAAACCCTCGCCGGGCTGGTCTACGAAACCCTGAAACGGGTGCCGGAAGAGGAAGAAGTGCTGGAAGTCGAAGGCTTGCGAATCATCATCAAGAAAATGAAAGGGCCGAAGATTGTTTTGGCCAAGGTGTTGATGCTCGATTAACTGGCTGATCCGGATTCGCAGCGCTCCCTTCGCGGGCAAGCCTCGCTCCTACAGGTACGAAATTAACTGTAGGAGCGAGGCTTGCCCGCGAAGGCGTCAGACCAGACAACCCATCACTGCTTGCCCAACGCAAAGTTGGGCAACGCGCCTACCGGTTGATTGAACTGGTACGGAATCGACACCAGCCCCAACCCGGTATTGCGCTGCACCACGAAGTGCAGGTGCGGGCCGCTGCTGTTGCCGGTGTTGCCCGACAGCGCCAGCGCACTGCCCACCACCACTCGCTGACCTTCCCGCACGCTGACCGAACCTTTCTTGAGGTGCAGGTACACGCCCATGGTCCCGTCATCGTGCAACACCCGCACGAAATTACCCGACGGATCGTTGCCGCGCCCGGTCTGGCGATTCTCGGTTTTCACCACCATCCCGCCGCGCGCCGCGATGATCGGCGTGCCTTCAGGCATGGCGATGTCCATCGCATAACGGTTCTTCGGCCCATAGTGGCTGTATTGGCCATTGGCGCCCTGACTCAGCCGAAACGGCCCACCACGCCAGGGCAATGGATATCGATAGGCCATGGCGGCCCCTGCGGGGTCGCCCAGGGAATATTCGAACCTTGGGGTATACGTCAGCGGCCTTCCGGCCTTCGTCGCCTTGAGCAGCGCCAGACGAATGTTACTGCGCGCCGGCAGAACCCGACGGATCGGTCGGCTCGGCGCGCCGCTGACGTTATTCAGCCCGGCGAAACTCAGCTCGATCTCGACCGGCGCATACAGATCGTTGCGCACGAACACACTGTCCATGCCCCTCTGCTTCTTGATATCGAGGTACACCTGCCGCTCGAGGCGCTCGACCATTCGGTCCCGAAAAACGAACACCTTGGCGCCTTTGGTGGGGCGGTCGCTGTAAGAGACCACGCCACTGGCGTCGGTGGAGCGGTAAATCGTCATGGCCACAGCTGAAGTGGAGGCTATGAACAGACCACAGAAAAACAGCAGGCGCGCGAGCATGGGTAAGATTCTGTCGAGTAAGGCCTGGGAAGGAGCCTAGCAGCTGAAATGGACCAGCGTAGTCGGCAGATGTTTCAAGATGGGCGGTTCAAGGGATGTGCGGTGAGTTCGATGGCCCCTTCGCGGGCAAGCCTCGCTCCTACGGGACAATGTAAATCTGTAGGAGCGAGGCTTGCCCGCGAAGACGGACTGTCAGGCGGCGAAGATTATGCGCCAGGCACAAAATGCTTCTGCGCGGTGCCACGGGCGATCAGGCGGGAAATGTAGTCGAGCTTCTGCGCATCCTGGTCGACAAAACGGAAAGTCAGCTGCAGCCACTCGCTGTCAGGTTTCGGCTCGAAGGCGACGATGGCATGCAGGTAGCCATTGAGACGGGCAATTTCCGCGTTATCGCCCTGCTCCAGGTCGAGCACGGCGCTGTCGAGGACTTGCGGCAGGGTGTCGGTGCGTTTCACCACCAGCAGCGCTTCCTTGATGCTCAAGGCCTTGATCACGCATTGCTGAGTGCCGCTCGGCAGGCGCAGTTGGCCTTGGCCACGACCGCCAACCGATGCTGCAGAGGCAGTAGGCGCCTTGACCGGCGGGCTGTTGAGCAAGCCGCGAGACGGTGCCGCAGCCGGGGCAGGCGCGGCGGCGACAGGTTTGGCGAAGGGGTTGACCGGTGCTGCCGATGGCGCAGTGATCGCTGCCTTGCCGCCAGTGAGTGCGCTGAGGGAATCGTTGCCGAACGCCGAGTTCATTTTGGTCGGCGCGCTGTTCATCAAGGTGTCGAGCTTGCCGACCTTGTTCAGCGCCTGTTTGACCTTGGTCAGCAGTTGCTCGTTGGTGAACGGCTTGCTGACGTAGCCGGAAACCCCGGCCTGAATCGCCTGGACGACGTTCTCTTTGTCGCCACGGCTGGTGACCATCACAAACGGCATGGTCTTGAGGTTGTCCTGCTCGCGGCACCAGGTCAGCAGTTCCAGACCGGACATTTCCGGCATTTCCCAGTCGCACAGAACCAGGTCGAACGCTTCTTTGGCCAGCATGGCCTGGGCCTTTTTACCGTTGACTGCATCTTCGGTCCGGATCCCGGGGAAGTAGTTGCGCAGGCACTTCTTCACCAGGTCACGAATGAACGACGCATCGTCCACGACCAACACACTGATCTTGCTCATCCAACACCCCTTTAAAAATCCCGGCAAGCATAACGCTGGCTGATGGCACTTTGCCAAAACTCTTCAGTCACGCCGGGACTTTTCGTTCGCGGGTGCTGCTTCTAACGACGATCACCACACACAAAAACGCCCGGCCAAAAGGCCGGGCGCTTTTCTTGGGCAATCTTACTTATCGTCAGCTTTACCCGGAACATTAGCGGTTTCGGCACTTGTGCCTTCAACTTCTTCTTTCATGCGCTTGAGGCCCAGATGACGCACGTCGGTGCCACGCACCAGGTAAATCACCAGTTCGGAGATGTTGCGCGCGTGGTCGCCGATTCGCTCCAGCGAACGCAGCACCCAGATAATGCTCAAGACCCGCGAGATAGAGCGCGGGTCTTCCATCATGTAGGTGGCCAGCTCGCGCAGTGCGGTCTTGTATTCGCGGTCGATGATCTTGTCGTATTGCGCCACCGACAACGCTAGGTCGGCGTCGAAGCGGGCAAACGCGTCCAAAGCATCGCGAACCATGTTGCGCACCTGGTCGCCAATGTGGCGAACCTCGACATAACCTCGCGGTGCTTCGCCTTCTTCGCACAACTGAATGGCACGACGGGCGATCTTGGTGGCTTCGTCGCCGATACGCTCGAGGTCGATCACCGATTTGGAGATGCTGATGATCAAACGCAAGTCCGACGCCGCCGGCTGACGACGAGCCAGAATGCGCAGGCATTCTTCGTCGATGTTACGTTCCATCTGGTTGATCTGGTCGTCGATCTCGCGCACCTGCTGGGCCAGACCGGAGTCGGCCTCGATCAGCGCGGTCACCGCGTCGTTGACCTGCTTTTCCACCAGCCCGCCCATGGCCAGGAGGTGGCTGCGGACTTCCTCCAGCTCAGCGTTGAACTGCGCGGAGATGTGATGGGTAAGGCCTTCTTTACTAATCATGTTGGCGTCCTTGGAGCGTCCGGTAAGGTGCGGTGGACCGCAGCGTCAGTTCAGTGAACAACCGCGGCTTCCTAGCCGTAACGACCGGTGATGTAGTCTTCGGTCTGCTTCTTCGCCGGATTGGTGAACAGGGTATCGGTGTCGCCGAATTCCACCAGTTTGCCCATGTACATGAACGCCGTGTAGTCGGAAACCCGCGCGGCCTGTTGCATGTTGTGGGTCACGATAACAATGGTGAATTTGGATTTCAGTTCGTAGATCAGCTCTTCGACTTTCAGCGTGGAGATCGGGTCGAGTGCCGAGCACGGTTCGTCGAGCAGCAGGACTTCCGGCTCCACGGCGATAGTGCGGGCAATCACCAGACGTTGCTGCTGACCACCGGACAAGCCGAGCGCCGACTCGTGCAAACGGTCTTTGACTTCCTCCCACAGCGCCGCGCCTTTCAATGCCCACTCGACCGCTTCGTCCAGCACGCGCTTCTTGTTTATGCCCTGAATGCGCAGGCCGTAAACCACGTTCTCGTAGATGGTTTTCGGGAACGGGTTAGGCTTCTGGAACACCATGCCGACGCGACGACGCAGCTCGGCTACGTCCTCGCCCTTGCGGTAGATGTTGTTGCCGTAGAGGTTGATCTCGCCGTCGACGCGACAGCCGTCCACCAGGTCGTTCATGCGGTTGAAGGTGCGCAGCAGCGTGGATTTGCCGCAGCCGGACGGGCCGATGAAGGCGGTCACGCGCTGTTTCGGGATGTTCATGCTGACGTCGAACAGCGCTTGTTTGTCGCCGTAGAACAGATTAAGGCCCGGCACTTCGATGGCCACGGTTTCCTGCTCGAGGCTCAGGCTCTGTTTGTCGCGGCCCAGGGCCGACATGTTGATGCCGTGAGTGTGTGCTTCGTGCTGCATGGGAGGCTCCCTGTGCTAACAAATTCGGTTCGTTGAACCGCTGGCTTGGTATTCGGGCCGGCGGCTTACTCAAAATCTCTGTCTGGCGCCGGTCCCTGTGGGAGCTGGCTTGCCTGCGAGGCATCACTGCGGTGCCTCTGATACACCGCATCGTTCGCATCGCAGGCAAGCCAGCTCCCACAAGAGGCAGCGGCGACCAATCAACTTAGCTATCCAGTGCTTTGTATTTTTCGCGCAGATGGTTACGGATATAAACGGCCGACAGGTTCAACGTGGCAATCACCAGTACCAGCAGCAATGCAGTGGCGTACACCAGCGGCCGCGCGGCTTCGACGTTCGGACTCTGGAAGCCGACGTCATAAATGTGGAAGCCCAAGTGCATGATCTTCTGGTCCAGGTGCAAGTACGGGTAGTTGCCATCCAGCGGCAGCGACGGCGCCAGTTTCACCACGCCCACCAGCATCAACGGCGCCACTTCACCGGCGGCACGGGCCACGGCGAGGATCATGCCGGTCATCATCGCCGGGCTGGCCATTGGCAGCACGATCTTCCATAAAGTTTCAGCCTTGGTCGCGCCAAGGGCCAGCGAGCCTTCGCGAACGGTGCGAGGAATCCGCGCCAGGCCTTCTTCGGTGGCCACGATCACCACTGGCACCGCCAGTAGCGCCAGGGTCAGCGACGCCCAGAGCAGGCCCGGCGTACCGAAGGTCGGTGCCGGCAGTGCTTCAGGGAAGAACAACCGGTCGACCGAACCGCCGAGCACATAAACAAAGAAGCCCAGACCGAACACGCCGTAAACGATGGCCGGAACACCCGCCAGGTTGTTCACCGCGATGCGGATCAGCCGGGTCATCGGCCCTTGCCGCGCATATTCACGCAGGTAAACCGCCGCCAGCACGCCGAATGGCGTCACGATCATTGCCATGATCAACGTCATCATCACGGTGCCGAAAATCGCCGGGAAAATCCCGCCTTCGGTGTTGGCTTCACGCGGGTCATCACTGAGGAATTCCCAGACCTTGCTGAAGTAGAAGCCGATCTTGGTGATGGTGCCCATGGCGTTCGGTTGGTAAGCGTGAACCACTTTACCGATGCCGATCTCGACTTCTTTACCGTTCGCGTCGCGAGCGGTCAGGCTGTCGCGGTTGAACTGAGCGTGCAGATCATTCAGACGCGCTTCGATTTCCTGATAACGGGCATTCAACTCGGCGCGCTCGGACTCCAGGTCCGCTTGTGCGGCAGCGTCGAGACGGCCGTCCAGCTCCAGTTTGCGACCGTGCAGACGCACACGTTCGAGCCCTGCGTTGATCGCGCCGATGTCGACCTTTTCCAGGGTCTTGAGCTGTGCGGCGAGTTGGTTGACGCGTTCCACGCGCGCCTGCAACTCAGGCCATGCGGCCTCGCCTTCAGCAATGACCTTGCCGTCCTGTTTGACGTTGACCAGGTAGCCGTAGAAGTTGCCCCACTCGCGACGCTCGACAGCCATCAGCTCAGGCGGGGTCGTTTGGTTAGTTAGCCACTCGCCGACAATCCACGTGAAGTCAGTGCCGTTCAGATCACGGTTGCCGACCTTGATCAGCTCGCGCGTCATGAACTCCGGGCCCTGATCGGGCACCGGCAGGCCAGCGCTTTTCAGGCGCTCGCGTGGCACTTCTTCCTTCTGCACCACTTCGCCGATGACGAGGTGGTTGGCTTGGCCAGGCACGTTGTAACTGGCGTGGATCAGGTCCGCCGGCCAGAAGTGACCCAGACCGCGCACGGCAATCACCGCCAGCAGGCCAATGGTCATGATGACCGCAATGGACACCGCGCCACCGCTGATCCAGACGCCGGGGGCGCCGCTCTTGAACCATCCATTCAGGGAGTTCTGTTTCACAGACTTCTACCTTTCTTAAAGCGACGAGTATTTCTTGCGCAGACGCTGACGTATCAGTTCCGCGAGGGTGTTCATGACGAAGGTGAACAACAGCAACACCAGCGCCGAGAGGAACAGCACGCGGTAGTGGCTGCCGCCGACTTCCGATTCGGGCATTTCCACTGCGACGTTGGCCGCCAAGGTGCGCAGGCCTTCGAACAGGTTCATTTCCATGACCGGGGTGTTACCGGTGGCCATTAGCACGATCATGGTTTCACCGACCGCACGACCCATGCCGATCATCAGCGCCGAGAAAATGCCCGGGCTGGCGGTGAGGATCACCACGCGCGTCATGGTCTGCCAAGGCGTGGCACCGAGGGCCAGGGAGCCCAGGGTCAGGCCGCGAGGCACACTGAACACGGCATCTTCGGCGATGGAGTAGATGTTCGGAATGACCGCGAAACCCATGGCCAGACCGACCACCAGAGCGTTGCGCTGGTCATAGGTGATGCCCAGATCGTGGGAAATCCACATGCGCATGTCGCCGCCGAAGAACCAGGTTTCCATGTACGGGCTCATGTACAGCGACAGCCAGCCCACAAACATGATCACCGGGATCAGAATCGCGCTTTCCCAGCCGTCCGGCACTTTCAGGCGGATGGACTCAGGCAGGCGACTGAAGACGAAACCCGCCACCAGAATGCCGATCGGCAGGAGCATCAGCATGCTGAAGATGCCCGGCAAATGCCCTTCGACATAAGGTGCGAGGAACAGGCCGGCGAAGAAGCCGAGGATCACCGTCGGCATCGCTTCCATCAGCTCGATCACCGGCTTGACCTTGCGGCGCATGCCCGGAGCCATGAAGTACGCGGTGTAGATCGCCGCGGCGACGGCCAGTGGCGCGGCCAGCAGCATGGCGTAGAACGCGGCTTTCAGGGTACCGAAGGTCAGCGGCGAGAGGCTCAGCTTGGGTTCGAAGTCGGTGTTGGCGGCGGTCGATTGCCAGACGTATTTAGGCTCGTCGTAGTTCTCGTACCAGACCTTGCTCCACAACGCGCTCCACGAGACTTCCGGGTGCGGGTTGTCGAGCAGCAACGGTTGCAGCTTGCCGCCCTGCTCCACGATCACGCGGTTGGCCCGTGGCGACATGCCGAAAAGGCCTTGGCCGTCGACCACCTGGTCCACCAGCAAAGTGCGGTGAGCGGTGCTGTGGAACACGCCGAGCTTGCCAGATGCATCCAGGGCAACGAAGCCTTTGCGGCGCTCTTCGGCGGTGATTTCAACGATCGGCGTAGTGCCCATCTGGAAGGTACGGATCTGCTTGAGGCGTTGTTCGCCATCCGGATCGCGAGCCATGAACCACTGGGCGAGGCCGCCCTTGGAGTCGCCGACGATCAGCGAGATGCCGCCCAACAATTGAGTGCTGGCGGTCACTTCTGCATCGCCGTTTTCAAGCAACTTGTAGCGACCGTTGAGACTCTTGTCGCGCAGGCTGAAAACGTCGGCCTGAGCACGGCCGTTGACTACGTACAGCCACTGCTGACGCGGGTCGACGAAGATGTTCTTCACCGGCTCGGCCATTTGCGGCAGGTCGATGCGCTTCTGCTCGCTGGTGATTTCGCCGGTCATCATGTTTTCTTCGCTGGTCAGCGACATGACATGCAGCTGCGCACCGCTAGAGCCGGCCAGCAGCAGGGTCGAATCATTGGCGTTGAGGCTGACATGCTCCAGAGCACCGCCCGCCTCGTTCAGCACAATGGGTGTTTCGCCGTACGGATATTCGATGGCCGGCGAGATGGTTTTCTTGCCTTCCGGGTAACTGACTTTATAGGTGTGACGGAACACCAGCGCCTGGCCGTTGGACAAGCCTACCGCCACCAATGGCTGCCCAGGCTGATCTTCACCGATGGAGGCCACGCTGGTGCCAGCCGGAATCGGCAGGTCGACGCGGCGCAGCTCGGCGCCAGTGTCGATATCAAAGAACAATGCCTGGCCCTTGTCGGAAACCCGCATGGCGACCTGGTTCTGCTCTTCGAGGGAAATCATCAACGGCTTGCCGGCATCTTGCATCCAGGCGGGCGTGATGGCGTCTTTGGTGGTCAGGTCGGCACCCTGGAACAGGGGCGCGACGACATAACCAAGGAAGAAGAAGATCAACGTGATCGCGCCGAGAACGGCAAGGCCGCCGACGAGGACGTACCAGCGGGTCAGGCGATCCTTCAGCGCACGAATGCGGCGCTTGCGGTGCAGCTCAGGCGTATTGAAGTCAATTCGCTTGGGGGGATTTGTAGTCATGGTGGAATTGGCCAGATCAGTCATGCGCACACCCTAGCGATCCTGTATGACAGAAAGATGACAATGCAGTGACGCAACAAATCCGCCGCCCGTGGGAACTGGCAGTGGATCGGAAATTTGGGAGGGCCGGGCTGCCATCGTGGCAACCCTGAGCCTTTGTAGGAGCGAAGCTTGCTCGCGAAGGGATCGCCTCGGATCTCCCTTGAAAACGCGGCGATCCCTTCGCGGGCAAGCCTCGCTCCTACACAGGTCCGGGTTTACCCCGGACCTAGGGTTTTACTTTTTTACGACGTTGCCGCCTTCTTGCAGACCCAGGTCAGCCAGTGCTTTGGCAGCAACCTTGGCTGGCAGCGGGATGTAGCCGTCTTTCACAACCACTTCCTGACCCTGTTTGGACAGAATCAGTTTCACGAACTCGGCTTCCAGCGGAGCCAGAGGCTTGTTCGGGGCCTTGTTGACGTAAACGTAGAGGAAACGCGACAGCGGATACTTGCCGTTCAGGGCGTTTTCTTCGGTGTCTTCAACGAACTCGGTGCTGCCTTTCTTGGCCAGGGCCACGGTTTTCACGCTGGCGGTCTTGTAGCCGATGCCCGAGTAACCAACGCCGTTCAGCGAGGAGCTGATCGACTGTACGACCGAAGCCGAACCTGGTTGTTCGTTGACGTTTGGCTTGTAGTCGCCTTTGCACAGGGCTTCTTCTTTGAAGTAGCCATAAGTGCCGGATACCGAGTTACGACCGAACAGTTGCAGCGGCTTGTTGGCCAGGTCGCCGGTCACACCCAGGTCGCCCCAGGTTTTCACGTCGGTCTTACCACCGCACAGACGCGTCGAGGAGAAGATCGCGTCGACCTGTTCCATGGTCAGGTGCTGGATCGGGTTGTCTTTGTGTACGAAGACAGCCAAGGCGTCCACGGCAACCGGAATAGCGGTTGGCTTGTAGCCGTATTTGGTTTCGAAGGCTTGCAGCTCGTTGTCCTTCATCTTGCGGCTCATCGGGCCCAGGTTAGCGGTGCCTTCAGTCAGCGCAGGTGGCGCGGTGGAAGAACCGGCAGCCTGAATCTGGATGTTTACGTTCGGGTATTCTTTTTTGTAGTTCTCAGCCCACAGGGTCATGAGGTTAGCCAGGGTATCGGAGCCGACGCTGGACAGGTTGCCCGACACACCAGTGGTCTTGGTGTAGCTCGGGATAGCAGGGTCAACAGCGGCAACCGCATTGGCAGTCGCAACGCCAGCAGCGACAAAAGTCATTGCCGCCATCAAACGCTTCAGTTTCATGCCTTACTCCTAGCAGATAGGTGTGTTAAGTCGGGGCCAAGTATCAGCAGGCCGTGTGAACACTCTATGGCTGAAATATGACAATTGGATGAAAGGCCAGTATTTGGTTTTTTCGCAGGCGGACCGCGTTATCGTTCTTCGCGGGCAAGCCTCGCTCCTACAGGATTAGCATCATTGCAAATTAGCGCATGACCCGTAGGAGCGAGGCTTGCCCGCGAAGGCGTCAGTGCAGACGTGACAAAAAGTCGGCTAGCGCCCCTTCTTCCAGAGATATCCACCCACCACAATCCCGACCCCACAAATGATCGCCACATAATAGGCAGGCCCCATCGGGCTTTCCTTCAAGAGCAACGTCACTACCATCGGCGTCAGGCCACCGAAAATCGCGTAAGCCAGGTTGTAGGAAAACGACAACCCGCTAAAACGCACCACCGCCGGGAAGGCTTTGACCATTACATACGGCACCGCACCGATGGTTCCGACCAACAAACCGGTCAGCGCATACATCGGGAACAGCCAGTCGGGATGATTGAACAGGCTGTGATAGAACGTCCACGAACTGATCAGCAGCGCGGTACTACCGAACACGAATATCCGACCGGCGCCGAAGCGGTCAGCCAATACACCAGAGGCCACACAGCCCAGGCTCAGGAACACGATCGCCAGACTGTTGGCCTGCAATGCGGTAGTCGGCGAGAAGTGATAGACGGTCTGCAGCACGGTCGGGGTCATGAGAATGATCACAATGATGCCGGCGGACAGCAGCCAGGTCAGCAGCATGGAAATCAGGATCGCACCGCGATGGTCGCGCAACACGGCGCGCAACGGCACTTCTTCGGCCAGCGCTTTGCGCAGTTGCAGTTCGGCAAACACCGGGGTTTCGTGGAGCCAGCGGCGCAGGTAGACCGAGAACAGGCCAAACACGCCGCCCAGCAGGAACGGGATCCGCCAGGCGTAATCCGACACTTCCACCGGCGTGTAAATGCTGTTGATTGCGGTAGCGACCAAGGAGCCTAAAAGAATACCGGCGGTCAGACCACAGGTCAGCGTGCCGCAGGCATAACCGATGTGCCGCTGCGGCACGTGTTCGGAAACGAATACCCAGGCCCCAGGCACTTCACCGCCAATTGCCGCGCCCTGGATCACACGCATCAGCAGCAACAGGATCGGCGCCCACATGCCAATCTGCGCATAAGTCGGCAGCAAGCCCATGATCAGGGTCGGCACGGCCATCATGAAAATGCTCAAGGTGAACATCTTCTTGCGCCCCAGCAGATCACCGAAGTGCGCCATGACAATGCCGCCCAACGGGCGCGCCAGGTAGCCAGCGGCGAAGATGCCGAACGTCTGCATCAGGCGCAGCCACTCGGGCATGTCAGCGGGGAAGAACAGTTTGCCGACCACCGTGGCGAAGAAAACGAAAATGATGAAGTCGTAAAACTCCAGCGCGCCGCCCAGGGCAGACAGCGATAACGTCTTGTAGTCGTTGCGGGTCAGCGGACGTGCGGATTGGGTGGGCTGCGCGATGCTCGAGGGCGCTGTGGTCATGGCAAGGGCTTCTCTTATAGTCGGATCTGCAACCTCGACAACGCTGGCAGAGGCTTGGGCAGGTTCGGCACGATAGCAAATTGTTCGAAAAAGCACATAGAGGCGCGTATTTGACGGTCAAAATGAGAACCGGACGGTCGTCTCGGAGTCTACCGATCGATATACTCGTAACATTGCAACGGCTTGTAAGGGGTTGCTGTGCGAAACCGTCGTTGGCACCTGTCAGCCGATTTCGCAGAGTTTCCCTTTAGGCGCCTTACGAAAAACGTGACGAACGTAGTATGTTCGGGGCTGAATCGTTTTTCTTAGAGACGGCTATTCAACCTGAAGTACAAATGAAGAGTCACGGGTCAGAGGCACCCCCGGCATGATAGAGCTCGAACAAGACGATCCAATCCCGCAAGGCGACCTGGCCCTGCAAATCACCGCGCTTCCGCGTGAAACCAACGGCTTTGGCGATATTTTCGGCGGCTGGCTGGTGGCGCAGATGGATTTGGCAGGCACTGCCATGGCCAGCAAGGTGGCTGGTGGCCGCGTGGCCACCGTGGCGATCGATCGCATGGCGTTCCTGGTGCCGGTAGCGGTGGGCGCTCAGCTCTCCTTCTATACCCAGGCCCTGGAAATCGGCCGCAGCTCGATTCAGATGATGGTCGAAGTCTGGAGCGACGATCCACTGTCCAGCGAATGGCGTAAAGTGACCGAAGCCGTCTTCGTGTTCGTCGCCATCGACGGCAGCGGCCGCACTCGCTCGGTTCCGCCTAGAGCTCGTTAAATCGAAGCTCGTAACGGTGGGTTAAACCCGGCGACTATTTTACGGTCCATTGCAGTCATTGTTCCTGATTGAGAGTTGCCCCATGAGCACGCCCAACGTTGAAGCCGTGAAACTGGATGAACTGAACTGCTGGCGCATCCGCCACGGTCAGGCCGAATTACTGGTGGCCCAGCAAGGCGCGCACATTCTCAGTTATCAACTGGCCGGCGAACCGCCGCTGATCTGGCTCAACGACGAGGCGGTGTTCAAGGCCGGCAAGAGCATCCGCGCCGGCGTGCCCGTTTGCTGGCCATGGTTCGGCAACCTGTCGCGCAACCCGCAAAGTGTCCAGGCCATGCGCGTCGGCAATGAACCGCCAACGGCCCACGGCTTGGTGCGAGCGATGGATTGGGAATTGCTCGGCATCGAAACCGAGGGCGAAAGCCTGAAGGTGGAGTTCGTCCTGCCCTACCCCGAAGAAGGTCTGCCGGGATGGCCGCATCAGGTGGACTTGAAACTGAGCATTCGTCTGGATGAGCGGTTGCATATCAGCCTGACGAGCGAAAACAAGGGCGCTGAACACGTCACGATCAGCCAGGCACTGCACAGCTATTTCGCAGTCAGCGATGTGCGCAACGTGCACGTTGAAGGGCTGAATGGCTTGAGCTATATCGAAACCCTGGATGACTGGAAAACCGTCACCCAGGCCGGTGATTTGCATTTTACCGGCGAGACCGACCGCATCTATCTCAATACCCCGCCGAAGCTCAGCATCGTTGACCCGCACTGGGAACGACGCATCGAACTGACCAGCAGCGGTTCGCGTTCGGCAGTGATCTGGAACCCCTGGATCGACCGCGCCGCAGCGTTCAGTGACATGGCCGACGATGGCTGGCAGCGCATGCTGTGCATTGAAACGGCGAATGTGATGGGTGATGTGGTGACGCTGGCGCCGGGGGCGAGTCATACCCTGGGCGTGAGCATCGCCAGCAAACCTTTGTAAACAACACCATAAATCACTGTGGGAGCGAGCTTGCTCGCGATGAGGCCATAACATTCAACATCCAGGTTGGCTGTTATGCCGCTATCGCGAGCAAGCTCGCTCCCACATTTGGTGTTCTACAAATCCGACTCTTTGACCACCCGCACCTGCGCTGCATCCAGCGCATACGCTGCGTCCGCCAAGTCGTTGTTGACCTTCTCGATCTTCAGCGTGCCAGTCACCCACAGCGGCGTATAGATGTCATTCAGCTTCAAGCCTTTGGGATAACGCACTAGCACCAGTTGGTTAGGCGGCGGTGGCGGCACGTGGATGCAAGCGCCTGGATACGGCACCAGGAAGAACAGCGTGCTGTGGCCCTTGGCGTCGGATTCCAGCGGTACCGGATAACCGCCAATGCGGATGTGCTTGTCGTTCATCGACGGCACGGTTTTGGTCGAGTACATCACCGCCGGCAAGCCCTTGCTCTGCTTCATGCCACCTTTTTGGGTAAAGGTGCCATTGGCTTCCGGGGAGTTGTGGTCGATTTCGGGCATGGCCTCGAGGGCTTTCTGGTCCGACTTGGGCATCAGTTCGAGCCAGTCGGTTTCCGGCATTTCGCCGGCATGGGCCAAACCACCGCCCAGGAAGAGAAGAGTCAACAGAAAACGGCGCATGAAAGTGCTCGGCAAAGGACAGGACAATGTGACGATGGCAACGCCGAGCATTCTAGCCCTCTCCGGCGATGGCGCAGAGAGGGCTTTGTCACTTCAATCAGGTCCTTTTTTTGATCAGGCCGTAGATCACCAGCAATACCACCGCGCCGACCAGCGCACCGATGAAACCTGCGCCTTCGCCAGCGCGGTAGATGCCGAGGGCCTGGCCGCCGTAAGTGGCCGCCAGCGAACCGCAGATACCGAGCAGGATGGTCATGATCCAGCCCATGCTGTCATCGCCCGGTTTCAGAAACCGAGCCAGCAGGCCGACGATCAAGCCGATAAAGATGGTTCCGATAATTCCCATGGCATTTCCCTCTGATTGAGTTGGTGTGTCCTGTCTAACCAATACGTTCCTCTTTTGACAAGTGGCTGTTGTCGTCAGGCAAGGCGCCGCGACGAGTCATAGCGCGCTATGGCGAGGAGCGGCAACGCAGCATGACGGCAACAGACGCTGTCAAAAAGGAACAGTATTGGTTAGACAGGACACCAAAGCCTAGCCAGACTTTGGCATCCTGCCATCAGAGAGCGGCGGCCACTGAAGGTTCCGCCGCCGCCACATGAAACTATTCGGCGATGAGCGCTTCGACCTTAAGGATCTGCGCAGCCAACGTATCACGATCTGCACAGCGCAGATTGGCATGACCGACCTTGCGGCCGACCTTGAAGGCCTTGCCGTAGTGATGCAGGTGGCAGTCGTCGATCGCGATCACTTTCTCTACTGGCGGCACGACACCGATGAAGTTGAGCATCGCGCTCTCGCCGACCTTGGCCGTCGAACCCAGCGGCAGACCGGCAACGGCCCGCAGGTGGTTTTCGAACTGGCTGCACTCGGCGCCTTCGGTGGTCCAGTGCCCGGAGTTGTGTACGCGGGGGGCGATTTCGTTGGCCTTTAGGCCGCCGTCGACTTCGAAGAACTCGAACGCCATCACGCCGACGTACTCCAGCTGCTTGAGCACCCGGCTGGAATAGTCTTCAGCCAACGCCTGCAACGGGTGGTCGGTGCTGGCCACGGACAGCTTGAGGATGCCGCTGTCGTGGGTGTTGTGAACCAGCGGATAGAACTTCGTTTCGCCATCGCGAGCACGCACGGCAATCAGCGAGACTTCGCCGGTGAATGGCACGAAGCCTTCCAGCAGGCAGGCGACACTGCCCAGTTCGGCGAAAGTGCCGACCACGTCTTCAGGCTTGCGCAGGACTTTCTGGCCCTTGCCGTCGTAACCCAGGGTGCGGGTTTTCAGCACGGCCGGCAGGCCGATGGAAGCCACGGCGGCGTCCAGATCGGCTTGCGACTGGATGTCGGCGAATGCGGGAGTCGGAATCCCCAGATCCTTGAACATGCTCTTTTCGAACCAGCGATCGCGAGCGATGCGCAGCGCTTCGGCGCTCGGGTACACCGGGACGAATTGCGACAGGAATGCCACGGTTTCGGCCGGGACGCTTTCGAACTCGAAGGTCACCAGATCGACTTCATCGGCCAACTGACGCAGGTGATCCTGATCGCCGTAATCGGCCCGAAGGTGTTCGCCCAACGCGGCTGCGCAAGCGTCCGGCGCCGGGTCGAGGAAAGCGAAATTCATGCCCAGCGGAGTGCCCGCCAGCGCCAACATGCGACCCAACTGGCCGCCACCGATTACACCGATCTTCATCGTCAACAACCTCAGGCGATGCGTGGGTCTGGATTGTCCAGGACGCTGTCTGTCTGCTCAGCGCGGAATTTTTTCAGCACGGTATGAAATTGCGGATGCTTGGCGCCCAGAATGCTCGCCGAAAGCAGGGCTGCGTTGATCGCGCCGGCCTTGCCGATGGCCAGGGTGGCGACCGGAATGCCTGCTGGCATTTGCACGATAGACAGCAGCGAGTCGACGCCCGAGAGCATCGACGACTGCACCGGCACGCCCAGTACCGGCAGGTGGGTCTTGGCCGCACACATGCCTGGCAGGTGGGCCGCGCCACCGGCACCGGCAATGATCACCTCGATGCCACGGGCCTCAGCCTCTTCGGCATACTGGAACAGCAGGTCCGGGGTGCGGTGGGCAGAGACCACTTTCACCTCGTAAGGGATGCCGAGCTTTTCCAGCATATCGGCGGTGTGGCTAAGGGTGGACCAATCGGACTTGGAGCCCATGATCACGCCAACCAGTGCACTCATCGTCGTGCCTCTTCTCTCTGGGCGCCCGCAGGCGCGTCAAAAAACAACAAGCCACGCAGAAATGCGTGGCTTGATTGTACGAAAAATGGCCGGACGAACCGGCCGAAGGCCGCGCAGTATACCTCAATGAAGCAGATAAACAGCCCCCATAGCGACCATCTGTCATTCGGGCCAAAGTCCCGGTTTTATTGACCCGAAGGTCAGGCAAAAACATTGTAAATCGACCTAACCTGTAGGAGCCAGGCTTGCCGGCGAAGGCGATCTTACGGACGCCTTCGCCAGCAAGCCTGGCTCCTACAAAACCTTATTGCCCGGGGGTGGTTTGGACTACGCCGCCCTCAAGCTTGCGCCAGAGCAACCGCACGTTCGCCTTGCGCACCAGCGCGCAGCGATACAGACGAATCTCCAACGGCACATGCCATTGCGGGCCGCCGCAGACCACCAACTCACCGCGAGCCAGTTCGGCGCGCACGCTCAGTTGCGGTACCCAGGCGATGCCAAGGCCTTCCAGCGCCATGCTTTTCAGGCTATCGGCCATGGCGGTTTCGTAAATGGTGGTGAATCGCAACGCCCGCTGGCGCAACAGCATGTTCACCGAACGTCCAAGAAACGCACCGGCGCTGTAGGCCAATAGCGGCACGCTGGCCTCGCCTTCCAGGTCGAACAACGGTTTGCCATCGGCATCGGCGGCGCAGACCGGGAGCATTTCGGTATCGCCCAGATGCAGCGACGGGAAAATCTCCGGGTCCATTTGCATCGCGGAGTCCGGGTCATAGAACGCCAGCATCAGATCGCAGCCGCCTTCGCGCAACGCATGCACGGCATCACCCACGTTGGTCGCCACCAGACGCGTGGCGATATTCAGCCCTTCGTTGCGCAACTGCGCGATCCAGCGCGGGAAGAAACCCAGCGCCAGAGAGTGAGCGGCGGCAACCTGCATCACCTCACCCTGCCCCCCCTCCAGGTGATGAAGGTGGCGCAGCACCTCACCGAGTTGTTCGACCACGGTTCGCGCGGTCACGAGAAACAGTTGTCCCGCCGCTGTCAGCTCAACCGGCGTGCGGGAGCGATTGACCAAGGTCAGCCCGAGCGCGGCTTCGAGGCTGCGGATCCGCCGGCTGAATGCCGGCTGGGTCACGAAGCGTCGTTCAGCTGCCTGGGAGAAGCTGCGGGTGGCGGCCAGAGCACTGAAGTCCTCGAGCCATTTACTTTCCAGATTCATCACGCCCTCCCGGACATGCACCAATTTAGGTCACACGCTCGCCGCACACGCGGCGTCACACGGACATTATGCCGAATGCGCATAGGCTAGTGTTTAACAGCATTGGCCCAAAATTCTTCACAAGCCTAGCATTTGCAGTGTTCCGGCACAGACCGGGTCCATATCGAGATGATTTCTATCATGTCCTCCGCTGCATCTTTCCGCACAGAAAAAGACCTGCTTGGCGTACTCGAAGTGCCTGCTCAAGCGTATTACGGCATCCAGACCCTGCGAGCGGTGAATAACTTCCGCCTCTCCGGTGTTCCGATTTCGCATTACCCGAAACTGGTTGTTGGTCTGGCGATGGTCAAACAGGCCGCCGCTGACGCCAACCGCGAGTTGGGTCACCTGAGCGAAGCCAAGCACGCTGCCATTAGCGAAGCCTGTGCCCGATTGATCCGCGGCGATTTCCACGAAGAATTCGTGGTGGACATGATTCAAGGCGGCGCTGGCACTTCGACCAACATGAATGCCAACGAAGTCATCGCCAACATCGCGCTGGAGGCCATGGGCCACAGCAAGGGCGAATACCAGTACCTGCACCCGAACAATGACGTGAACATGGCGCAGTCGACCAACGACGCTTACCCGACCGCGATCCGTCTGGGTCTGCTGTTGGGTCACGACGCGCTGCTTGCCAGCCTAGACAGCCTGATCCAGTCGTTCGCCGCCAAAGGTGAAGAATTCAGCCACGTTCTGAAGATGGGCCGTACCCAGCTGCAAGACGCCGTGCCGATGACCCTGGGTCAGGAATTCCGCGCCTTCGCCACTACCCTGAGCGAAGACTTGGCGCGTCTGAAAACCCTGGCACCTGAGTTGCTGACCGAAGTGAACCTGGGCGGCACCGCGATCGGTACCGGCATTAACGCTGACCCGCGTTACCAGGCCCTGGCCGTTCAGCGTCTGGCAACCATTAGCGGTCAACCGCTGGTGCCGGCCGCCGACCTGATCGAAGCCACTTCTGACATGGGCGCCTTCGTGCTGTTCTCCGGCATGCTCAAGCGCACCGCGGTCAAGCTGTCGAAGATCTGCAATGACCTGCGTCTGCTGTCCAGCGGCCCACGCACCGGCATCAACGAAATCAACCTGCCAGCGCGTCAGCCAGGCAGCTCGATCATGCCAGGCAAGGTCAACCCGGTCATCCCGGAAGCCGTGAACCAGGTTGCGTTCCAGATCATCGGCAACGACCTGGCCCTGACCATCGCTGCCGAAGGCGGCCAGCTGCAATTGAACGTGATGGAGCCGCTGATCGCCTTCAAGATCTTCGACTCGATCCGCCTGCTGCAGCGCGCCATGGACATGCTGCGCGAGCACTGCATCGTCGGCATCACCGCCAACGAAGAGCGCTGCCGTGAACTGGTCGAACACTCGATCGGCCTGGTCACCGCGCTGAACCCGTACATCGGCTATGAAAACGCCACCCGCATTGCCCGTATCGCTCTTGAAAGCGGCCGCGGCGTGCTGGAACTGGTGCGCGAAGAAGGCTTGCTCGACGAAGAAATGCTCGCCGACATCCTGCGCCCGGAAAACATGATCGCTCCGCGTCTGGTGCCTCTGAAGGCTTGACCAAACGCCGGCTCCTTCTCTTTTAACCAAGAGCATGAAGAGCCACGCTCACCAGGTCGAGGGACTAGACACCTCTCACCTTTTGAGGGCTTGGGGATTTACTCCCTCAAGCCCTTTTTTTTAACCCTTTTGCGGATTTTCACAACATGTTGAATGTTTTCAGTGCTGCCAAGATCGCAGCCTTCGACGGCTTCTACAGGGTTTGACACACACCCCTATTGAAGCTGCCGAAGGCTGCGATTTTGATTTTGCAGCGCTCTCGTTTCGTCGCTTGCACCACAATCGTGCAGACGGACGGCACTCTCCTAGGTATAGTGCCGGCCCTCTTCGCGTGAGCGGTCGTCGTTAACGAGGCCCAAACCCATGCGAAACCCGAACTAATAAAACCCGCGATATGGAAACGGAACGAACCTCGATCCACCTGTTGTGCCCCGCGCGAGCCGGTGTAACGCGATGTGTCGGTCCATCCAGTATCTGCACACACAAAAAATAGCGAGGAATAATCCATGCTCGAAGTCATCAACGACTTCCTCTCAGGGAAAGTACTGATCGTGCTCATTGTCGGGCTCGGTAGCTACTTCACGATCCGCTCGCGTTTCGTTCAGTTCCGTCATTTCTTTCACATGTTCGCGGTGTTCCGTGACAGCCTCAAAAGCAGCGCTGGCCAGCTCAGCTCTTTCCAGGCCCTGATGCTCAGCCTCGCCGGCCGCGTCGGTGCGGGCAACATCGCGGGTGTCGGCATCGCCGTGACCCTTGGTGGCCCCGGTGCGGTGTTCTGGATGTGGGTGACCGCGCTGGTCGGCATGTCCAGCAGCTTCTTCGAATGCTCCCTCGGCCAGCTCTACAAGCGCTGCGACTCCGAAGGCCAGTTCCGTGGCGGCCCGTCCTATTACATCCAGCACGGCCTGCAGAAACGCTGGTTGGGCATGATCATGGCGTTCCTGCTGCTGATCACCTTTGGCTTCGCCTTCAACGGCCTGCAAGCCCACGCCGTAACCCACTCGCTGAACAACGCCTTCGGCCTCGACACCACGTACACCGGCCTTGGCCTGGCGGTATTGCTGGGTCTGGTATTCATCGGTGGTATCAAGCGGATCGCCAAGGTCGCTGACCTGCTGGTACCGGTGAAAACTCTGGTGTACATCGGCGTGACCATCTACGTGATCGTGCTGCAGTTCGACCACGTTCCAGGCATGTTGATCACCATCGTCAAAAGCGCCTTCGGTCTGGACCAGGCGTTCGGCGGCCTGATCGGTAGCGCCATTGTCATGGGCGTGAAGCGCGGCGTGTTTGCCAACGAAGCAGGCCTGGGCAGTGCGCCGAACGTGGCTGCTGTGGCCTCGGTCGAGCACCCGGTCTCGCAAGGTGTGGTTCAGGCGTTCAGCGTATTCCTCGACACCTTCGTGATCTGCACCTGCACCGCATTGCTGATCCTGCTGTCGGGCTTCTACACCCCGGGCTTCGAAGGCGACGGCATCGCCCTGACCCAGAACTCCCTGGCTGCCGTGGTCGGCGAATGGGGCCGGATGTTCATCTCCGTGGCCCTGGCGTTGTTCGTGTTCACCTCGATCCTCTACAACTACTACCTGGGCGAGAACAACCTGCGCTTCATGCTCGGTGAAAACCGCAAGGCGCTGATCGGCTACCGCGCACTGGTACTGGTGTTGATCTTTTGGGGTGCCATCGAAAACCTCGGCACCGTGTTCGCCTTCGCCGACATCACCATGACCCTGCTGGCGTTCGTGAACCTGATCGCGCTGTTCCTGCTGTTCAAGGTCGGCATGCGTATCATGCGTGACTACGATGACCAGCGCGCTGCCGGCATCAAGACCCCGGTGTTCGATTCGAGCAAGTTCCCGGATCTGGACCTGGACCTGAAAGCATGGCCAGCCAATCCGCCAGCCGCCGCTGGCAAGACCGAAGCCGAGCCGCAAGGCGTACCTGCAGCGCAACGCTGACCGGTAAAAGACGGGCGCATCCCCTGCGCCCGTCAGTTAAAGTGAATCACCTGTGGGAGCGAGCCTGCTCGCGAAAGCGGTGTATCAGCCAACATCAATGTTGAATGATTGACCGCTTTCGCGAGCAGGCTCGCTCCCACATGTCATCTCTTGTGGAGACCTCCAGATGATCCCCAATAGTTACCCAGCCGCCCAGCACGTCATGGTGCTCTACACCGGTGGCACCATTGGCATGCAAGCCAGCGCCCACGGCCTGGCGCCGGCGTCCGGTTTCGAAGCGCGGATGCGCGAGTATCTGCACAGCCAGCCTGAACTGGTGGTGCCGCAGTGGCGCTTTCGCGAGATGTCGCCGCTGATCGACAGCGCCAACATGACGCCCGCCTACTGGCAGCAATTGCGCGAAGCGGTGGTCGACGCCGTTGATGTCCAGGGCTGCGACAGCGTGTTGATCCTGCATGGCACCGACACCCTGGCCTACAGCGCCGCAGCCATGAGCTTTCAGTTACTCGGCCTGCATGCCCGCGTTGTGTTCACCGGCTCCATGTTGCCGGCCGGCGTGACCGACAGCGATGCCTGGGAAAACCTCAGCGGTGCATTGGTTGCCCTTGGCCAAGGCCTGGCGCCGGGCGTTCATCTGTACTTCCACGGCGAACTGCTCGACCCGACCCGTTGCGCCAAGGTTCGCAGCTTCGGCCGTCATCCGTTCAAGCGGCTGGAGCGTCAGGGCGGCGGCGTGAAGGCGACTGCCGTGCCGGCGCAGCTGAACTACAACGAGCCTAAACACCTGGCGAAGGTCGCGGTGCTGCCGCTATTCCCGGGCATCGGTGCTGATCAGCTGGATGGCCTGCTCAACAGCGGTATTCAGGGGCTGGCGCTGGAATGTTATGGCAGCGGTACCGGGCCAAGCGACAACCCCGAGTTTCTCGCCAGCTTGGAACGGGCGCGGGACAAAGGTGTGGTGGTGGTCGCGGTTACGCAATGTCATGAAGGTGGCGTGCAACTCGATGTGTACGAGGCGGGTAGCCGCTTGCGTGACGCCGGTGTGTTGTCCGGTGGCGGCATGACTCGCGAGGCGGCATTCGGCAAGTTGCATGGGCTGCTGGGTGCAGGGCTTGAGACGGCTGAAGTTCGACGGCTGATTGAACTCGACCTGTGCGGCGAACTTATCTGACACAACACATCACCCTGTAGGAGCGAGGCTTGCCCGCGAAGACGGCCTCAAGTGCGCCAAAAGCTTCGCGGGCAAGCCTCGCTCCTACAGGTTGTCTCAACCGGCATACAACTTGCTCCCTTTCCGGCATGCCCAACGCCGGAAGCCCCCATGCTCCACTCCCATCTCACCACCCTCAACGCTGTCTCCCTGGTGCTCAACACTTTCAAGGCCGAAGGCCTGTCCAGCGAGGCGTTACTGACTGGCAGCGGCATCAGCGCGGCGGATCTGAGCCGGGCGGATACGCGCATCACCACCAATCAGGAGATGCTGGTTTGCGCCAACGCCGTCGCGTTACGTCGCGATATCGGCCTGGAACTGGGCCGGCGGATGCACGTTTCTTCCTACGGCATGCTCGGGTACGCCTTACTCACCAGCGCCACTTTAGGTGACGCCTTGCGGTTGGCGCTGCACTATCCGGCGCTATTGGGAACACTGTTCGAATTGAGCCTGGAAGAAGAGAACGAGCGCATCTGGCTTACCGCCGGCGACTATCGGGAAAATCCGGCGCTGGCACCGTTCAATGTCGAGTTTTGCCTGGTCTCGATGAAAGTCACCTGCGAAGACCTCCTCGGCCACCCCCTGCCTCTACTCGGCGCCCGCTTCGAACATCCGGCGCCGGACTATCAGGCGCGCTACGCCGAACGTTTCGACTGCCCCTTGCAGTTCGATGCTGTGTCCAATGCCTTTGCTTTCGACAAACGCTGGCTCGAACAACCCCTGCCTCTGGCCGACGCCATCACCCACCAAGCCATGGCCGAACGTTGTCGCAAGCAAAACACCGAGTTCACCGGGCGCCAGGCCTGGCTCGGGCGTATCCGCCAACTACTCGCTGCGCAGCTCAACGCGGCGCCGGGCCTGGATGGTTTGGCCGAACAGATGAATTGTTCGGCACGCACCTTGCGTCGGCACCTGAAGGATCTGGGGTGCAGCTATCAGGAATTGCTGGATGAGCTGCGCTTCGAGCAGGCCAAGCGAATGCTCTGCGAAGATCAACTGCCGATCTATCGGATTGCCGAGACGTTGGGGTTCAGCGAGACCGCCAGTTTCCGTCATGCGTTTGTGCGCTGGAGTGGTGTGGCGCCGAGTCAGTTCCGCCCCTGACAACCCAACCCTTGTAGGAGCGAGGCTTGCCCGCGAAGCTTTTGGCGTATTTGAAGACGCCTTCGCGGGCAAGCCTCGCTCCTACAGGGTCAGGTGCGTCATTCGAGGGCGTCGGCGTGCCAATAAGGGGCGAATTTCGGTCAAATCTTTTGGCCATATCGATCCCCTTTTGGCCTTTCCTGCCGTTCTCCCAAACGCTGCCCGCCGCAAGACTGTGTGCAACCGAATCAGCCTGCGGAGAACAAGAAATGCTGACGATCTACTCGGACGATCACCACTTGCATCACGGACGCTGTGAATTGATGGACGGGCAATTGATGCCCTGCTTCGAAATGCCCTCGCGGGCCGACCATGTGTTGGCACGCGTACAGTACCGTCGCCTGGGCCCGGTCGAGGCGCCGCAGGATTTTGGTCTCGGACCGATCGAGCGCATCCACAGCCGCGACTACCTCGACTTCTTCAAAGGGGCCTGGGCGCGCTGGACCGAATTCGGCACCGACGGCGACTTGCTGCCCTACACCTGGCCGGCCCGCACCTTGCGCCGGATCATGCCCACCAGCCTGCACGGCCAGCTCGGCTATTACAGCTTCGACGGCGGCGCACCCATTACCGCCGGCACTTGGCAAGCGGCATATAGCGCGGCGCAAGTTGCCCTCACGGCACAAGCGGTGATTCAGCGCGGTGCCCGCAGCGCCTTCGCCTTGTGCCGTCCACCGGGACACCATGCCGCCAGCGATTTGATGGGCGGTTATTGCTACCTCAACAACGCCGCCATCGCCGCTCAGGCATTCCTCGATCAAGGCCACAAAAAGGTCGCGATCCTCGACGTCGATTACCACCACGGCAACGGCACCCAATCAATTTTCTACGAGCGCAGCGACGTGCTGTTCACCTCGATCCATGGCCATCCGGAAGCCGAGTTTCCGTTCTTCCTCGGCTACGAAGACGAACACGGTGAAGGCCCGGGCGAAGGGTTCAACTTCAACTACCCTTTGCCCGCCGGTTCAGGCTGGGACCGTTGGAGCGCGGCGCTGGAGCAGGCCTGCAAAGAAATCGAAAAGTACGGCGCCGACATCGTCGTCGTGTCCTTGGGCGTCGATACGTTCAAGGACGACCCGATCTCCCAGTTCAAACTCGACAGCCCGGATTACCTGGCGATGGGCGCGCGCATCGCGGGCCTCGGCAAGCCGACACTGTTCGTGATGGAAGGCGGTTACGCGGTAGAGGAAATCGGCATCAATGCCGTGAACGTTCTCGAAGGTTTTGAAAGCGCCCAATGAGGAATTAGAACAAATGAACCGACTCAAGCGTCTGATCGTTCCAACCCTGTGCGCCATGATAGTCAGTGGCGCCGTGCACGCTGAAGAGCGCACATTGCGGGTGTACAACTGGTTCGACTACATCACCCCCAAAGCGCTGGAAGATTTCAAGACCCAGAACACCCAGACCAAACTGGTCTACGACATCTTCGACACCAACGAAGCACTGGAGGCCAAGTTGCTGACCGGCAACTCCGGTTACGACGTGGTGGTGCCGTCCAACGTGTTCCTCGCCAAGCAGATCGAAGCCGGGGTGTTCCAGCCACTGGACCGCAGCAAACTGCCGAACTGGAACCACCTCGATCCGAAGCTGATGAAGTTGATCGAAGCCAACGACCCGGGCAACAAATTCGCCGTGCCGTACATGTACGGGACCATTCTGATCGGCTTCAACCCGGACAAGGTCAAGGCGGCTTTGGGCGACAACGCACCGGTGGACAGCTGGGACCTGATCTTCAAGGAAGAGAACATCAGCAAGCTCAAACAATGCGGCGTGGCGCTGCTCGACTCGCCGTCAGAGATCCTGCCGCTGGCCCTGCAACACCTGGGCCTGGACCCTAACAGCCAGAAGCCGGCGGACTACGCCAAGGCTGAAGCGCTGCTGATGAAGATTCGTCCGTACATCACCTACTTCCATTCTTCCAAGTACATGGCCGACATTGCCAACGGTGACATCTGCGTGGCGGTCGGCTATTCCGGCAGCTTCTCCCAGGCCGCCAACCGCGCCAAGGAAGCCAAGAATGGCGTGATCGTCGACATGCGCCTGCCCAAAGAAGGCGCGCCGATCTGGTTCGACATGCTCGCCATTCCGAAAGGCGCGAAAAACCCGGAAGACGCCTACACCTTCATCAACTACTTGCTGCAACCCCAAGTCATCGCACCGGTCAGCGATTTCGTCGGCTACCCGAACCCGAACAAGGACGCCACGGAAATGGTCGACCCGGCGATTCGCAACAACCCGAACCTGTACCCGACCGAAGCGGCGATGAGCACGCTCTACACCCTGCAACCGTTGCCTCGCGATGCCGAACGGGCACGGACCCGCGCCTGGACCAAGATCAAGTCCGGCACTGATCCGGGCGGCGCCGCTTACACTGCGCGCCAAATCTCTTTGAGCCTCGCCAGTGCCGATTCGATAGCCGTCTCCGGCACTGCGGCGAACCCCAGGACCAGCCCCGCTCGCTGGTCCTCGGGGAGCGTTGTGTCCGGCAGCCAATAACTGCTCAAACCATTGATCTCCACCCCGACGCTGGCGGCTTGTTCGATCAATTCGCGCTCACGGGCCACGCTGTCGACACGTACCGTCAGGTGCAAACCGGCCGCCACACTGGGCAGCTTGCCGACGCCCGGGATATCCCCAGGCCAGCCATTGAGCAAGACGTTACGCCGACTCAACGCAGCACGGCGCATACGCCGGATGTGTCGCTGGAAGTGCCCGGCCGCCATGAACTCAGCCATTACCGCTTGCGTGCTGACCTCCGAGTGCCGCACGTCCACCGCACGACGCTGGGAGAACGCCTCAACCAATCCGGGCGGCAACACCAGATAACCCAGTCTTAATGCCGGGAATGCGACCTTGCCGAAGGTGCCGACATACAGCACCCGTCCCTGCCGATCGAGTGCAGCCAATGGTGCCAGCGGCGCGCCGCTGTAACGGTATTCGCCATCGTAGTCGTCCTCGACGATCCAGCCTTGGGTGCGTTCGGCCCAAGCCAACAATTCAAGACGTCGCGCCAGACTCATGACCACCCCTGTCGGGTACTGATGCGACGGCGTGACATAAGCCAATCGACAATCGCTGTGCCCCGCCAATTCGGTGCAATCAATGCCCTCGCTGTCCACCGCTATCCCGTGCAATCGCGCGCCGGCGACAGCGAACGCATGCCCTGCCGCTCGATACCCCGGATTTTCAATGCCCACCCCATCGCCAGGCTCCACCAGCAACTGTGCACAAAGGCTAATCCCCTGTTGCGCGCCACTGGTGATCACTATTTGCTCAGCCGAGCACTGCATGCCCCTCGAACTGCGCAAGTACGCAGCAATCAGCCCTCGCAATCGTGCATCACCCGCAGGGTCGCCGTAACACAGTTGCTGTAAATCCGGCTTACGCCAGAAAGCCGCGTTCAGCTTGGCCCAGACTTCGAAAGGAAATAGATCAAAAGCGGGAACGCCGACACGAAATGCCCGAGGCGGACCACTGGGAGGCAAGGACAAATGGTTCTTTTCAACCCGGCCCAAAGCACCGCTGTGGATAACTTTACTGGTTGAAACCACAGGTAAATCCAGCCAATTTGTGGATAAGGCTGTGGGTAACCCTGTTGAAAACCCTGTGGATACTTTTGTGGATAATTTTTTCACCGACACCGCGGCTTGAGGCAATTGCGCGACATAAGTCCCGTCGCCAACACGCCCCTCGATGAAGCCTTCGGCGTAGAGCTGATCGTAGGCACGGACCACGCTATTGCGGGAAATCGATAACGCCGTCGCCAGATCGCGACTGGCCGGCAGTCGTGTGCCGCTGGCCAATCGTCCGTCGAGCACTCGCACCCGCAGCGCTTGATAGAGCTGACGACTCAGGCCCTGACGGCGGTCGAGTTCGATACCCGCCGGATTGAACGACGAGGGAAGCGGTGTATTCGACATGGTAATGGACCTATGAGATTGGTCATTAATGGCTCTTACAACAGACCAATAGCCTGCCTAGGATGCAGGCATTCGCCAAGGAATATTTCCATGTACACGACCAGCAACTTCGCCATCGATGAATTGAACGAACTGCATCAGCAGATACGCGACACGCGTCTTGCCGTTTTGGTCACCCACGGTGAACAGGGCCTGCAAGCCAGTCATCTGCCGCTGCTACTGAATGTTGACCAAGGCCCGAATGGCACCCTCTACGGCCACCTCGCCCGGGCCAATCCACAATGGCGAGAATTGCTGAACGGTGCCGAGGCGCTGATGATTTTTGCGGGTGCCGATGCCTACGTCAGCCCGGGGTTTTACCCGAGCAAAGCCGAGCACGGCAAAGTCGTGCCGACCTGGAACTACGTCGCCGTGCACGCCTATGGCATGGCCGAGGTGTTCACCGACGCCGATCGCCTGCGCACTCTGGTCAGCGCTCTGACTGATCGTCATGAGTCGGGGCGCTCCAACCCATGGAAAGTCGATGACGCTCCCACCGACTACATTGATGGCATGCTCAAGGCCATCGTCGGTTTTGCCTTGCCGATCCAGCGTCTGGAGGGCAAACGCAAGCTCAGCCAGAACCGCAATGCCGCAGACATCGCCGGTGTGCGCGAGGGGCTGGCCGCCAGCCCGGATGTGCACGACCAGGCCCTCGCCAAATTGATGCGTTAAAGGAACCCACATGAGTCAGATCGACATCCGCCAGGTCACCGCCGACGATCACGCTGCCTGGCTGCCGCTGTGGCAAGCCTACTTGCGCTTCTACAACACCGAATTGCCCGACGCAGTCACCCAGAGCACCTGGCAGCGCCTGCTCGATCCGAGCGAACCGACCCATGGGGCGCTAGCCTGGGCCGATGGTAAAGCGGTGGGCATGGTGCATTTCATCTACCACCGCTCGAACTGGAGCATCGAAAACTCCTGTTACCTGCAAGACTTGCTGGTGACGCCAGAAACCCGCGGCACCGGTGTCGGGCGGCAACTGATTGAATTCGTCTACACCACGGCCAAGGCCGATGGGTGCTGCAAGGTCCATTGGCTGACCCACGAAACCAACGCCACCGCGATCCAGCTCTATGAGCGCATCGCCGAGCGCCCCGGTTTCATCCAGTTTCGCAAAGCCCTTTAAGGTTCAAGGAGAGCAGCATGTCGACTTCACTCGCGGACTGGAAAGGTGTTCCGCCGCCCTCGGTTCAACTGATCGAAGGGCGTTTCATCCGCCTGGAAAAACTTGACCCGGCCCGTCACGCCGACGGCTTGTGGAAAGCCCTCGAAGGCCCGGGCTCGGATCCGAAACTCTGGGACTATTTGCCTTATGGTCCTTTCCCGGAGCGCAGTGCGTTCAACGATTGGCTGAATAACCATGCGGCCAACAGCGACCCGTATTTCTTCACGGTGATCGACCGCGCCAGTGGCGACGTGCAGGGTATCCTCAGCCTGATGTCGATTGTGCCTTCTCAGGGCCGCATCGAGATCGGCCATGTGACCTTCGGCGCCCCGATGCAGCGTTCGCCGAAAAGTACCGAGGCGGTTTACCTGCTGGCCAGGGAATCCTTTGCGTTGGGTTATCGGCGTCTGGAGTGGAAGTGCAACAACGGCAATGCCCGCTCCAAGTACGCGGCCGAGCGGTTGGGGTTCAGTTTTGAAGGGGTTTTCCGCCAGCACATGGTGGTCAAAGGGCAGAACCGTGACACGGCGTGGTATTCGATTTTGGATTCGGAATGGCCGGCAATCGGCGCGGGGTTCGAGCGGTGGTTGTCCGATGAGAACCAGACGGAATCGGGGCAGGTGAAAACTCTGGTTGAGTGCCGCGGGTAATCTTCGGCGACAGGGAGGACGCCTTCGCGGGCAAGCCTCGCTCCTACAAGGGTTTTGCGTCGATCACCATATTATGGTCAACCGAAAACCTGTAGGAGCGAGGCTTGCCCGCGAATGGCATCACGCTAACTTCTGGGCCAACACCGCAATATGCTCCGGCCCGATCCCGCAGCAGCCGCCCAAATGGCTGGCCCCGCGTTTCTGCCAATCGGCCGCCCATTGCAGATAACCCGGAGGGTCGAGATCGTCGCGCAACGGGTCCAGCCCATCATTGGCCGTAGCCTCTTTCGGCTGCGGCGGGAAGGCATTGGCGTACGCGCCGATGTGGATCTTCACCCCCAAGCGCTCGAAGGTTTCCCGCGCCGCATCGATCGCAGCGCCGATCACTTCTGGCTGGCTGCAGTTGAACAGCAAGGTCTCGACGCCCAACTCAGCCGCCATCGCGGCAGCCTCAGCCACGGGTTCACCGGAACGCAGACGAGGCACTTCGTCAGTGTCTTCATCCTTCAAGGTAAACGACAGCCAGAACGGCTTGCCGTCCTTCGGCAGACCGGCGTGGATCGCCCGTGCCTCGACGATCGAGCTCTGGGTTTCCGCCAGCCACAGATCGACATGAGGCGCCAGACCATTGACCAGAGGCGTCAGCAGGTCAGTCACCCGCGCAGCGTCGAACAGGTCCGGACGGTAGGAGCCAAACAACGGCGGCAATGAACCGGCCACGCGCACCGGTTTGCCCGACGCATCGACCGCACGCCGGGCCAGTTCACCGGCCAACGCCGCGAGCGCCTGACCCTCAGCGGCAAAACGCTCTTCGCCAATATGGAACGGCACCACCGCGTAACTGTTGCTGGTGATCACGTTGGCACCGCTTTCGATATAAGCCGCGTGCACCGCCTCCACCGCTTGCGGCGCTTCGCTCAAAGCCAGCGCGGACCATTCAGGCTGCCTGAACGGCGCCCCTCGGCGTTGCAGCTCACGACCCATGCCGCCATCCAGAATTACCGTGCTGCCTGCGCCCATATGCTTTTCACTCATAAGCTTATGAAAATAACTCACTATCAGAGTCGTTCTTATAACTATTTAATACGCACCACCCGGTTAATAACAACCTCTTTTTTTCAGGGATCAACTGTGAAATTTCAACCACTGCTGGCCCTGGGCCTGACGATTCTGGCTGCCTCCACTCAAGCTTTTGCGGGCGCCACTCTGGATCGCATCGAGAAAAAGAAAGAACTGGTGGGCGTGTTGATGGAAAGCTATCCACCCTTCTCGTTTCTCAACGATCAAAACCAGCTCGACGGTTTCGACGTTGACGTGGCAAAAGCCGTGGCAGACAAACTGGGCGTCAAGCTGCGCCTCGAAACGCCGTCCTGGGATGTGATCGCCGCCGGTCGCTGGAGCGGGCGTTACGACATCTGCATCTGCTCCATGACCCCGAGCAAAGCCCGCGCTGAAGTCTTCGACTTCCCGGTCGAGTACTACGCCTCCCCGGCGGTGATTGTGGTCAATGCCAAAGACGACAGCATTCACAGCGCCAAGGACCTGAGCGGCAAGAAAGTCGGCCTCACCAGCGCCTCCAGCTATGAAAGCTACCTGAACAAAAACCTGGTGATCGAAGGCGCCGAAGACACCCAGTTGCAGTACCCGTTCGAGAATGTGCAGATCGCCCCGTACGACACCGACAACGTCGCGTTCCAGGATTTGGGCCTGGGCGATGGCGTTCGTCTGGACGCGATTCTCACCAACCTGGTGACCGCGCAACCGCGCCTGAACGAAGACAAACGCTTCAAGCTCGCCGGTGATCCGCTGTACTCGGAGCCGAACTCGGTGGCCATCGAAAAAGGCGACGCCCAGTGGGACGCCAAAGTACGTGATGTGTTTGCCCAGCTGAAACAGGACGGCACCTTGAGCAAGCTGTCGCAAAAATGGATCGGCGCCGACATCAGCAAATGACCTCTTTCCCCAAACCACCTCAGCCGCCGCAACCAGTGGCTGAGTCATTGCTGCAACGGGTCTTCGGCTTCCGTACTCGGCTGTACCTGACCTGGGCGGCGATGTTCAGCTTGTTCGCCAGTTTCTTCCTGAGCTTCGACCTGAAGTTCTCGATCATCCTCGACAAACTGCCGAACCTGATCGGCCTGCACCTGGCGCCCAACGGCTTTCTGCAAGGCGCGGCGCTGACGCTGTTTTTGTGCCTGTGCTCGATCGTGGCGTCATCGCTGCTGGGCTTCATCACCGCCTTGGCGCGGCTGTCGAAAAGCGCGGTGGCGTTCGGCATCGCGAGCTTCTACGCCTCATTTTTTCGCGGCACACCGCTGCTGATCCAGATCCTGCTGATCTACCTCGGCTTGCCACAACTCGGCATCGTACCCGGCGCCATTGCCGCCGGCATCATCGCCCTGTCGCTGAACTACGGCGCTTACCTGAGCGAAATCTTCCGCGCCGGCATCCTCGGCGTCCCCCACGGCCAACGCGAAGCGTCATTGGCCCTGGGCATGCGCGAAACCGTAATCTTCTGGCGCGTCACCCTGCCCCAGGCCATGCGCACCATCATTCCGCCCACCACCAACCAATTTATCTCGATGCTTAAAGACTCGTCGCTGATCTCGGTGATGGGGGTTTGGGAGGTTATGTTTTTGGCGCAGTCGTATGGGCGCTCGAGCTATCGCTACATCGAAATGCTCACGACGGCGGCGATTATTTATTGGTTGATGTCGATTGGATTGGAGCTGATTCAGGCGCGGATGGAGCGGCATTATGGGAAGGCCTATTTGAGCCGTAGTTAGCAAAAAGATCGCAACCGTCGGATGTACGCAAATCCCCCGTAGGAGTTGCCGAAGGCTCGGGCCGCGTTCGGACGATCTTTTGATCTTCAAAGCGCAGCTTTGATAAACACCGCAGCGGGTTGATCGGGCACCGGTAGATGAGCTTTTGATATCTCGCCAACGGACACGTCCTAGAGCGCTGTAGGGAAAGACGCCTGATGGACGAGTGAATTCGTACAGGGTCGAATTCCGTTGTTGATTCGGCTACAAGCGAAGTCTCCGGGTCTTGCGCAACGCCCGGAAACGCCCGGCATCCGGGCATTGGCATCGATTTTAAAGTTTGGTCTCTTTTCACGAGAGGCTGAACCCGATGCCCATCCGACACACTTTTCGACCCCATTACATGGCGCTGGCGATAGCCCTCGCCCTCGGCCACGCAGGCTCCGCGCTTGCCCAACAGCCAGCCGGCATTCCGTCACCCGCCGACCAAATGGCACGGATCGAGGCATTCATCAAGCATCCAGATACCTTCGCAACCAAAGTCACCAAGACAGAATCCGGACCTGAAGGCATCGCATTAAAACTGGGTGACACCAATGATCTTGTTACGGTCAGTGGACGCGGCCGCTTCAACGGCTTGGTTGACGGTGGCGGTGGTGAAAACGTACTGCAACTCGATGTCGCGAACGGCGGCGAATTCGGGGAAAGCCGGAACTTTCACTCCCTGCACATCAAGCGAGGCCAGTGGACACTGACGGGGACTGATGATTTCCGGGATGGTGCCGTGGTGATGGGCAATGCAGCGTTGACCAATCGCGGGCGTATCGTCGGCCCAGTGTCAGTTGATAAGCGAGCAACCTTTCGTGGCAATGGTCACGTCGGCCACCTGCTGGTAGCAGGTCGCCTTGAGGTCAATGCGCTGCACGGAGCGCCACAAGTGACTGGCAATCTTGAGCTGCACAACAGTGCCGAACTGGCTTATGAAGTTAATGCCGATGGACGCAGTGAAACGATTAAAGTCATCGGCACGGCCAGTCTCGGCGATGCCACCCTGAAAATCGTCGCGGTACCGGGCGAATACCCGATTACCAGCGAATACCGTGTCATCGAAGCCGGCAAGGTCGAGGGCCGGTTCGATAAGGTGCTCAATGACTTGGCCTTCATGACCCCTACCCCGCATTACGAAGAAGAATATGTCAGCCTGACCTACGCCCGTAACGATGTGGCTCTTGAGAGCATCGCAATCACCGAAAACGGTCGGGAACTCGCTCATAGCATTGTCGAGCCAGAACGCATTTCACAAACACCGGCACCCTCTAAAGCAGCAGACGCCACGGTCTCCGCCCCGACACCATCTCCTGCCACCATCCCCTCCACCCCATTGAACGCCGCCGTCACCGCCCTGCTCGGCTCAAGCAAAGCCACCGCCACTTACGCCATCGAACAACTGGCCGGCGGCAGCAATGCCAATCTGGCCAATGCCACCCTGAGCAGCGTCAACCCGGTGAGCAACAGCATGCTGTCGGCTATGCGCCAATTGGATAACGCCGACCTTATCGGACAAAACAGAACACCACGACTGGCCACCGACAGCGAAGCCAATGGCAGAGTCTGGCTTCAGGCGCTGGGCAGCGGAGGCACTCTGGACCGCAGCCGGGGCAGCAGCACTCTGCAACACTCCACCAAAGGTCTGGTGCTGGGCGCGGATTGGGCACTCGATGAGCAATGGCGTGTGGGTGTCATAGGCGGACAATCGCAGACGCGTCTGGACGGAAGCCAACTGGACGGCGATCTGGACAGTTGGCACTTGGGCGCCTACGCCCTGCGGCAAAGTGGTCCGCTGGCATTGCGCTTGGGCGCGAGTCACAGCAACCACGATGGCAGCACCAAACGTCGGGTGGCCTTTAATGGTTTCAGCGACCGCCCGAAAGGCCGCTACGACGCCAACACTCAACAAGCCTTTGCAGAGCTCGGTTACAACCTAGGCAGCGGAACTATCAGTGCCGAGCCTTTTGCCAGTTTCGGATACCAGCGTTATCAGCGCGACAGCTATACCGAGAAAGGTGGGGCGGCGGCACTGCAGGTCCATGGGCAAATGCAGAACAATTTCAGCAGCACCTTCGGCCTGCGCCTGGCACAGTTCAATACGCTGGATAACGGTATGCAACTGACGCCGCGATTCAGCGCTGGCTGGAAACACATCTACGGTGATGTCGACAGCAAGACTCAACAGCGACTGGCTACCGGCGGCAAGAATTACATCATCGAAGGCGCCGCTCTGGATCGCGACAACCTGATGCTTGATGCAGGGCTGGATCTGGCGGTTTCGACTCGGCAAACGTTGGGTGTCGGTTACAACGGCGAGATCGGCAATGATAGCCGCAGTCATGGCGTAATGGGGCAGTGGCGGATGGCATTCTGATAAAGCCACAGCTCCCTGCCACATTTTGATAGGCGGAATATCGGGCAAAAAAAAGGGGAGCACATGCCCCCCCGAGGTTTAAAACGGTCTATCGAGGCTGTTAACTCAGCCTTCGATCTCGATCAGGATCTCGCCCGGGTTCACCCGGTCGCCCTTGACCACGTGGATGGCGGTGACTTTGCCGGCGATGGCCGATTGGACTTCGGTTTCCATCTTCATCGCTTCGGTGATCAGCACGGCTTGGCCGGCTTTCACGGTGTCGCCTTCCTTGACTAGCACATCGACGATGTTGCCCGGCATGGTGGTGCTGACGTGGCCCGGTGCAGTGGCTTGCTTGCGCTTGCTGCTGCCGCCACTGACGAATTCGTTGAGCGGTTCGAACACCACTTCTTCCGGCATGCCGTCGATGGATAGATAGAAGTGGCGCTTGCCTTCCGACTTGACGCCGACACCGGTGATGTCGACGCGGTAGGTTTCGCCGTGAACGTCGATGACGAACTCGGTCGGCACGCCTTCGCCGCCGACCGCCGCCACGCCGCCCGCTTCCGGAATTGGCAACAGCACCTCTGGCGTGAGGGTGCCGGCTGCGCGTTCTTCGAGGAACTTGCGGCCGATGTCCGGGAACATGGCGTAGGTCAGCACGTCTTCTTCAGACTTGGCCACGGCGCCGATTTCGGCACGCAGCTTGGTCATTTCCGGCTTGAGCAGGTCAGCCGGACGGACGTCGATGACTTCTTCGCTGCCGATCGCCTGACGTCGCAGTTTTTCGTTCACGGTGCCCGGCGCTTTGCCGTAGCCGCCTTGCAGGTAGAGCTTCACTTCGTTGGTGATGGTCTTGTAGCGCTCGCCAGCCAGCACGTTGAAGAACGCCTGGGTGCCAACGATCTGCGAGGTCGGCGTCACCAGCGGCGGGAAGCCGAGGTCTTCGCGAACGCGCGGGATTTCCGCCAGCACTTCGCTCATGCGATTCAGGGCACCCTGCTCTTTCAACTGGTTGGCCAGGTTGGAAATCATCCCGCCCGGCACCTGGTTGACTTGAACGCGGGTGTCGACGGCGGTGAATTCGCTTTCAAACTGGTGGTACTTCTTGCGCACAGCGTAGAAGTACAAGCCGATCTCCTGCAGCAACTCCAGGTTCAGGCCAGTGTCGTATTCGCTGCCTTTAAGCGCAGCGACCATCGATTCGGTGCCTGGATGGCTGGTACCGGAAGCGAAGCTGGAAATCGCGGTGTCGATGTGATCAGCACCGTTTTCGATGGCCTTGAGTTGGCACATGGTGGCCATGCCAGCGGTGTCGTGCGAGTGAATGAACACGGGCAGCGATTGCTCGGATTTCAATGCCTTGACCAGTTCGCCAGTGGCGTACGGGGTCAGCAGGCCGGCCATGTCCTTGATCGCCACGGAATCACATCCCATGGCTTCCATTTGCCTGGCTTGCGCCACGAATGCGTCAATGGTGTGCACCGGGCTGGTGGTGTAAGCGATCGTGCCTTGAGCGTGTTTGCCGGCCGCTTTCACGGCTTCAATGGCGACTCGCAGGTTACGCACGTCGTTCATCGCGTCGAAGATGCGGAACACGTCGATGCCGTTGACCGCGGCCTTGGCAACGAAGGCTTTGACCACGTCGTCGCTGTAATGGCGATAGCCCAGCAGGTTCTGGCCACGCAGGAGCATTTGCAGACGCGTGTTAGGCAAGGCCGCGCGCAGTTGGCGCAGACGCTCCCACGGGTCTTCTTTCAGGAAGCGCACGCAAGCGTCGAAGGTCGCACCGCCCCAGCATTCCAACGACCAGTAGCCGACTTTGTCGAGCTTGTCGCAGATCGGCAGCATGTCTTCGGTGCGCATGCGGGTGGCGAGCAGCGATTGGTGGGCGTCGCGCAGGATTGTGTCGGTAACGTGGATACGCTTTGTAGGTAAAGAGTTAGTCATTGGAATATTCCTCACAGGCCTGCGTGGGCGGCGATGGCGGCGGCGATGGCCAGGGCCAGCTCTTCGGGTTTGCGCTTGATCGAGTAGTTGGTCAGTTCAGGATGGCTTTCAACGAAGCTGGTATTGAACTGGCCGCTACGGAATTCCGGGTTACGCAGGATTTCCTGGTAGTACGCGGCGGTGGTCTTGACCCCTTGCAGACGCATGTCGTCAAGGGCACGCAAGCCACGGTCCATCGCCTCTTCCCAGGTCAGCGCCCAGACCACCAGTTTCAGGCACATGGAATCGTAGAACGGCGGAATGGTGTAGCCGGTATAGATCGCTGTGTCGGTGCGCACGCCAGGACCGCCGGGCGCGTAGTAACGGGTGATCTTGCCGAAGCTCGGCAGGAAGTTGTTTTTCGGGTCTTCGGCGTTAATCCGGAACTGCAACGCGAAACCGCGGTGCTGGATGTCTTCCTGTTTCACCGAAAGCGGCAGGCCGGATGCGATGCGAATCTGCTCGCGAACGATGTCGATGCCGGTGATTTCTTCGGTGATGGTGTGCTCCACCTGCACCCGGGTATTCATCTCCATGAAGTACACCTCGCCCTCGGCGAGCAGGAACTCCACAGTGCCGGCGTTCTCGTAACCCACAGCCTTGGCCGCACGCACCGACAGGTCGCCGATGTAGGCGCGCTGTTCCGGGGTCAGTTGCGGGCTCGGAGCGATTTCGATCAGCTTCTGGTTACGACGCTGGATCGAGCAATCACGTTCGAACAGGTGCACCACGTTGCCAAAGCTGTCGCCGAGAATCTGTGCTTCGATGTGTTTCGGATTGACGATGCATTTTTCCAGGAACACTTCCGCCGAACCGAACGCCTTGGTGGCTTCGGAAATGACCCGCGGAAAGGCTTGTTCGAGTTCTTCGCGACTGTTGCAGCGACGAATGCCGCGGCCGCCGCCACCGGATGTAGCCTTGAGCATTACCGGGTAACCGATGCGCTCGCCTTCGGTCAGGGCTTCTTCGATGCCCGACACGTTGCCTTCGGTCCCCGGGGTGACCGGTACGCCAGCCTTGATCATGCTGCGGCGAGCTTCGGTCTTGTCGCCCATGCGGCGAATCACTTCAGCCGATGGACCAATGAATTTGATACCGCGTTCGGCGCAAATGTCTGCCAGCTCGGCATTTTCCGAAAGGAAGCCGTAGCCAGGGTGCAACGCATCGCAACCGGTTTCCACCGCCAGGTTCACCAGCTTGCGCGGGTTCAGATAGCCGGCCAGTGGCTCGGCACCGATGCTGTGGGCCTCATCCGCACGCTTCACATGCAAGGCATGGCGGTCGGCGTCGGAATAGATCGCGACCGAGCGAATGCCCATTTCGGCGCAGGCACGCACGATTCGTACGGCAATCTCACCACGGTTGGCGATCAGGATCTTTTTTATCACTTGGAGGTTCCCTTGAGCCGGTGGTACCCACGACCTGTCAAACCAGGTCGGCGCGTGACTAAATGTTTCCATTCAGTCGCAGCTCCACACTAGCCTTCGCAAGGGATTAACAAAAATGAATAATAATTGGGTTACACATAAGCAAAGACTTATAGTTGAAGCATCAGCCTCCGCCCAAGGTCTCTAGAAAATGCGTAAGTCATTGATGCGTATGACATTGCGTCAATTACAGATCTTCAATGAGGTGTGCGACTTAAGGTCCTACAGCCGCGCGGCCGACGAAATGTCTCTCACACAACCTGCCGTGAGCCTACAGATTCGTCAACTCGAAGAGCTGATCGGCCAACCCTTGTTCGATTATGTCGGCAAAAAACTCTACATGACCGAGGCAGCCGAAGCACTGCAGCGCGCCAGCCGGGATATTTTCGGGCGCCTGGAAAACCTCGATATGCAGCTGTCGGACATGCAAGGCTCATTGCAGGGCCAGCTGAAACTGGCGGTGGAATCCAGCGCCAAGTATTTCGTACCGCACCTGTTTGCCGCCTTCAAGCGCCAACATCCCGAAGTGAATCTGCACCTGACGGTGGTCAACCGTGGCCAGGTTATTCGGCGCCTGTCGGATAACCGTGATGACTTGGTGATCATGTCGATGGTCCCACAGGACATGGGGCTGGAATTCCTGCCGTTCCTCAACAATCCGATTGTCGCTGTAGCCCCGCCAAATCATCCGCTGTGCCACATGGGGCCGTTGCGCTTGCAGGATCTGGAGCCTTACACGCTGCTGTTGCGCGAACCCGGTTCCGGTACCCGATTGGCGTGCGAAGAGTACTTCAAAGAGAAGCGCGTGCACTTCACCCAGACCCAGGAGGTGGCCTCGGCGGAAGCTCAGCGTGAATGTGTATTGGCGGGTCTGGGCCTGGCGCTGTTGACGCGTCACGCCCTGAACCTTGAGTTGGCGACCGGCGCCCTGATTGAGCTGCCGGTCGAAGAGCTGCCGCTGTTCCGTAGCTGGTGCCTGGTGCAGGCCAAGGCCAAACGGCTATCGCCGGTGGCCCACGCATTCCTTGCATTTATCCGCAGCGAACGGGCGCAGATCAGCGCGCTGGTTGAGCGTTTCGACGGGAAGCTACCGGTGCTGCCTGCCAATAGTTGAGTTCGAGATCGTCAGGAAAATCGCCAATTTCGGCCAGTAGCTGGCGGCGTTCGCAGCGATCTTCGATGGCGCGACGAAATTCCATGCGGCGCTGATCTTCTTGCTGACGTCGGGTTTTGACGGCGCTGTTGCGTTCTTCGTAGGGCTGAGCCATTTCGAGTCTCCCAAGGCGAGTACGGGAGTTACACGATAGGTGCGAGGGATGACGGTTTGGCGGCGGGAGGGTTACAGAGGTGTGAACATTGGCAGATGACAGGGGTATTTTTGAGGACGCCTTCGCGAGCAAGCCCGCTCCCACAGGGATTGGTGGTGTTCACTCATTCTGTGCAACACAGCCGATCCTTGTGGGAGCGGGCTTGCCCGCGAAAAGGTCGGAACGACCTTCCGGCAGTGTCAGATCGGGCTCAATCGTCGAGGGCTTTTACTGACTTGGGCGACAACCGCAAGCTGCGAAGGCTGCGTTTGACGCTCTTGAGGTGATTGACCAGGCTCGGACCACGGGCCATGGCCACGCCCATCGCCAGCACATCGATCACTACCAGGTGCGCAATGCGCGATGTCAGCGGCGTATAGATTTCGGTGTCTTCATGCACATCGATCGCCAGGTTAACGGTCGACAATTCAGCCAAAGGCGTCTGGCTCGGGCACAAAGTGATCAACGAAGCACCGCTCTCACGCACTAGATTGGCCGTGATCAACAGGTCCTTGGAACGCCCGGACTGGGAAATACAGATCGCCACGTCGCTCGGCTTCAAGGTAACCGCCGACATCGCCTGCATGTGCGGATCGGAATACGCCGCCGCGGTCAGCAGTAAACGGAAGAACTTGTGCTGAGCATCCGCCGCCACTGCGCCTGAAGCACCGAATCCATAGAATTCGACACGCTGGGCCTGAGACATCAGCGATACCGCCCTCTGCAACTCCACCGGATCGAGTTTCTCGCGAACCTCCATCAGCGTATGCAAGGTAGTGTCGAAGATTTTCAGGCTGTAGTCGGCGACCGAATCGTCTTCATGGATCGCAAACTGCCCGAAGCTCGCGCCAGCCGCCAGGCTCTGCGCCAGCTTCAGCTTCAAATCCTGAAACCCGGAGCAACCGATGGCGCGACAAAACCGCACGATGGTCGGCTCGCTGATGCCCACGTTGTGGGCCAGGTCGGCCATGGAGCTGTGCATCACCGCCGCAGGGTCAAGCAGCACGTGGTCGGCGACCTTGAGCTCCGACTTGCGTAACAGGTGGCGTGACTGGGCGATGTGTTGCAGCAGATTCAAAGGGGCGGACTCTTTGTTATTGGCAGGTGCCGGGGATGTAGCACGCTTGTAGTTATACTACATGATTTGGCTTTTTGCCTGTTCAATGCGTAACTCAATGTCCCCATTTCATGCGACATGCGCTCCATGTAGCCCTCTCGGTCCGTGTAGCAGCTGGCGAAGCCTGCGTTCGGCTGCGAAGCAGTCGTAAAACCTGCGTAGCGGATTTTTCCTGTTGAACAGCATCTACCTTCACGACTGCTTCGCACTCGAACGCAGCCTTCGGCAGCTGCTACAAAGGGTTGGCGTCGCGACGTAAAAGCTCGGCCAGGTCGGCGGCTTCAACAGGACGGCTAACCCAATAGCCCTGAACTTCATCGCAGCGCTCGGCTTTCAGAAACTCCAGCTGCTCCGGCCGCTCGACGCCTTCAGCCACCACTTTCAGTGACAGGCCGTGGGCCATGGCGATGATCGCCCGGGTGATCGCCGCATCCTCAGTGCTCTGCCCCAGACCGCGGATAAATGCCTGATCGATTTTCACGTAGTCCACGGGGATGCGCTTGAGGTAGCTCAGAGATGAATAGCCAGTGCCAAAATCGTCGATGGCCAGTTTCACCCCAAGGTCGCGCAACTGCTGGAAGGTCGCAATGATGTGCTCGACGCTGTCCAGCAACTGGCTTTCGGTGAGTTCCAGTTCCAGGTAATGCGGCGCCAGACCGGTTTCCTCCAGCACCTGGCGTACCAGGCTGACCAGTTTTCCCTGACGCAACTGATGCACCGACAGGTTGACCGATACCCGAATCGGCTCCAGGCCCTGACGCTGCCACTCACACGCTTGCCAGCAGGCTTGGCGTAAAACGAACTCGCCAATAGCACCGATCAACCCGGTTTCCTCGGCCAGACCGATGAAATCCCCCGGCGGCACTTGTCCCAGGGTCGGGTGATTCCAGCGTACCAACGCCTCGGCGGCATTCAGCCGGCCGGTGGCGAGGCAGAGTTTCGGTTGATAAAACACTTTCAGCTGCTTTTCTTCGATGGCTTTGCGCAACTGGTTCTCGAGCTGCAAACGCTCGAGCGTGCTGGCTTGCAGGCTGTCGGTGTAAAACTGGAAATTATTGCCGCCCAAGTGTTTGGCATGCTGCATGGCCATGTTCGACTGGCTGACCAGCGCGGAAATCTCCCGCGCGGTGTCGGGCAACAGGCTGATGCCCATGGACGCGCTCACCACCAATTCGTGACCCTCGACGGTGATTGGCAGTCGCAGCTTGGTCGACAATCGGGTGGCCACGCGCGCCAGGCTCGACAAGTTGCCGTAGGCATCGAACAGCACCGCAAATTCATCGCCGGACAACCGGGCGATGGTGTCCGCTTCCGGCAGCGCATTGACCAGGCGCCGGGCCATTTTCTGCAACAGTTGATCAGCGATTTCGTGGCCGAGGCTATCGTTGAGCAGCTTGAAACGGTCCAGATTGATATGCAGCAACGCCAGGCTGCGCCGACCGCCCTGACGCACCCGCTGATGAGCCTCGCGCAACCGTTCGCGGAATAATGAACGGTTGGCCAATCCTGTGAGTTCGTCGTAATGGGTGAGGTAGCGCATGCGCTCTTCGGATTCACGCCGAGCCGACAGATCGGCGAAGAAGCCGACAATATGACTCACATTTCCCCGTGCATCGCGCACGGCATTCAATTGCAGCCATTGCGGATACAACTCACCATTCTTGCGCGTTTCGACCAATTCGCCTTGCCAGCTACCGTGTTGCTCCAGCGCCTGATGAATCGCGGCGTAATGTCGGCGAGCGTCGCGGCTGCAGGGCAAATCGACCACGTTGCGCCCGAGCATGTCGTCGATGTCGTAACCGGTCACCCGGCTGAAGGCTTGATTGACGGCGATCAGCGCGTAATTCGGGTCAAAAATTACAATGCCTTCGCTGGCTGCCTCGAACACTGTTGCCGCCAGTTGGCGCTGTTCTTCCAGGCCCTTGCTGGCGCTGATATCGCGGCGGGTACCGACCATGCGGATCACCCGGCCGTTTTCGGCGCGCTCAACCGCTCGACCACGGTCTTCAATCCAGACCCAATGGCCATCGCCATGCCGTACCCGATACTCGATCTGATAATCCTCGCTGCGGCCCTTCAAATGCTCGACCAGCGCCCGTTTCAGCGATGGCAAGTCGTCGGGGTGCAGCCTGGGCTTGAGGTGGCGGAGCATCGCTGTCACGTATTCCGGCTCCAGGCCGAACAGCTCTTGCAGTTGGGTGTGATGGACTTCGTCGGTCTGCAGGTTCCAGTCCCACAACCCGAGTTCACTCGCCTTCAACGCCAGCGCCAGCCGCGCTTCGCTCTTGCTCAAGGCCTGGTTGGCGGCGTCCAGCTCCAGGCTGCGTTGGGCGACTCGATTTTCCAGGTCGACCTGAGTTTCGCGCAATTCGTCTTCGGCTCGTCGGCGCTGGTCGACTTCCTTGGCCAGTTCGTGGTTGAGCTGATCGCTGCGACTTTGCGCCTGCTGCAAGTGTTCTATCAGGGCCTGATTTTGAAAGCGTCGCAGCAGCCCTTGGTTAATCAGCCGATTGACCTGCCAGGCGACCACGCTCAATGAGCCCAGTAAAATCAACCCAAACCAGCCCCAGCCCTGTTCTTGTTCATCCCCGCCCCAGAACAGATAGCCGATGGCCGGCAACAGACAGGGCAAGGTAAAGGACAGAAAAGCCGGCAGGCTGACGGCATAAGCAACGCTGGCCGAGAGTGCCGCGGCACCGATCAGGCCGAACACCCAGGCTTGTTGCATGAAATTGTCAGCGGGCACCAACGCGATGCCGGCACCGGCCAGGGTCAGGCCAGTCATGGCAGAGCCAAGCAAGAACATGCGACGCCAGACCGGATGGGCCTGACGGTTGGGAATCGCCGAATCGAAGGCCGCGACCTGAATCACCCGCAACGCCACCAGCGACAATAACCAGATCAGCCAGACGCTCACCACGAAGTAACGCTGCGGGCTCCAGAGCAACCCGGCGCACACCAGACCGTTGATCAGCATGAACAGCGTAGGCAATAGCGAGCCCTGATACAGCAGTCGCGTGCGTTCGACCGCCATTTCCATGGCGTACTGTTTGCGGATAACCCGGGGCTCCACAGAGGGGCCCGACAGGTCGGAGCTGAGGGTCATAGGCAATGTTCTTGTTCTTATTAGTGAGCATGCGAGCCCGAATTGTGAACGGAGCATACACAAGCCAATGCCCGGACCAAACTGCCCCAGATCATAAAATAGACAAAATATCGGCCACCCGCATGGGCATAAAAGCAGCCAGACGAGCCCCCGCCAACGCTTGCGGCAAGTGACCGACCAGTCGTCATTGGTGCGTCTTTTATCGGCTAATGCAAAGCTCGGTTTGCCCGGTGTGACGGCGCACCCTAGAATGCCCCGATGCGCGATGATCTCTCCCTTCTGCTGAACTCCCTCAACGATGCCCAACGTCAGGCCGTAGCTGCCTCCGTGGGTCGTCAGTTGGTCCTGGCCGGTGCTGGCTCCGGTAAAACCCGAGTGCTGGTGCACCGTATCGCCTGGTTGATCCAGGTCGAAAACGCCTCGCCCCACTCCATTCTGTCGGTGACCTTCACCAACAAGGCCGCTGCCGAGATGCGTCATCGCATCGAGCAGCTGATGGGTATCAACCCGGCCGGCATGTGGGTCGGTACCTTCCACGGCCTGGCGCACCGCTTGCTGCGGGCGCACTGGCAGGAAGCCGGCCTGAGCCAGACCTTCCAGATTCTCGACAGCGACGACCAGCAACGGCTGGTCAAGCGGGTGATCCGCGAGCTGGGCCTGGACGAACAACGCTGGCCGGTCCGGCAGGCCCAATGGTTCATCAACGGGCAGAAAGACGAAGGTCTGCGTCCGCAACACATTCAAGCCAGCGGCGATCTGTTCCTGACAACCATGCGCAGCATTTATGAAGCCTATGAGGCTGCTTGCCTGCGCGCCGGCGTCATCGACTTTTCTGAACTGCTGCTGCGCGCCCTCGATCTGTGGCGCGATAATCCGGGCCTGCTCGCCCATTATCAGAAGCGCTTCCGGCACATTCTGGTGGACGAGTTCCAGGACACCAACGCCGTGCAGTACGCCTGGTTGCGTCTGCTGGCCAAGGGTGGCGACAGCCTGATGGTGGTCGGCGACGACGATCAGTCGATCTATGGCTGGCGTGGCGCGAAAATCGAGAACATTTATCAGTATTCCGACGACTTCCCGGATGCCCAGATCATTCGTCTGGAGCAAAACTATCGCTCCACCGCCGGGATCCTCAAGGCCGCCAACGCCCTGATCGCCAACAACACCGGGCGCATGGGCAAAGAGTTGTGGACCGATGGCGGCGAAGGCGAAGCGATCAATCTGTACGCCGCCTTCAACGAACATGATGAAGCCCGCTACGTGGTTGAAACCATTGAAAGCGCGCTGAAAACCGGCTTGGCTCGTAGCGATATCGCGATTTTGTATCGCTCCAACGCCCAATCGCGCGTTTTGGAAGAAGCCTTGCTCCGTGAGCGCATTCCGTACCGTATTTATGGCGGTCAGCGCTTCTTCGAACGGGCAGAAATCAAGAACGCCATGGCGTACCTGCGTTTGCTGGAAGGCCGTGGCAACGATGCGGCGCTGGAGCGGGTGATCAACGTTCCGGCCCGTGGCATTGGCGAAAAAACCGTCGAAGCCATCCGCGATCATGCGCGCCACAGCCATGTGTCAATGTGGGAAGCCATGCGTCAGCTGGTGGCCAACAAAGGCCTGACTGGCCGTGCTGCCGGCGCCTTGGGGGCGTTTATGGAGCTGATCGACGACCTCGCCGCCAAGTGCCTGGAAATGCCGCTGCACTTGATGACCCAAACCGTGATCGAGCAGTCGGGCCTGATTGCCTACCATCAGGCGGAAAAAGGCGAGAAAGGCCAGGCCCGGGTAGAAAACCTTGAGGAACTGGTCAGCGCCGCGCGCAATTTTGAAAATCCGGAAGAGGATGAAGAGCAGTCGCCACTGTCAGCGTTCCTCGGGCACGCCTCGCTGGAGGCCGGAGACACACAGGCCGACGAGCATGAAGACAGCATTCAGTTGATGACCTTGCACAGCGCCAAGGGCCTGGAATTCCCTTACGTGTTCCTGGTGGGCATGGAAGAAGGCCTGTTTCCGCACAAGATGAGCCTGGAAGAACCCGGCCGTCTTGAAGAGGAACGCCGTCTGGCCTACGTCGGGATCACCCGGGCGATGCAGAATCTGGTGCTGACCTATGCTGAAACCCGACGCCTGTACGGCAGCGAGACCTACAACAAGGTGTCGCGTTTCGTACGTGAAGTGCCGAAAGGCCTGATCCAGGAAGTGCGGCTGTCCAACAGCGTCAGCCGTCCGTTCGGCGGTGGCCAGCAGCAGAGCTCCAGCAGCCTGTTTGGCGGCAGCGAGATCCCGGACACCGGGTTCAGCCTTGGTCAGACGGTGCGGCATTCGGTGTTCGGCGATGGCGTGATACTGAATTTCGAAGGCGCCGGCGCTCAGGCGCGGGTGCAGGTGAACTTCAGCGAAGGCAGCAAGTGGTTGATGCTGGGTTACGCCAAGCTGGAAGCCATTTAAAGGCTGAAAAGATCGCAGGCTTCGCCAGCTCCTACAAGGAATTCGCATACCCTGTAGGAGCTGCCGAAGGCTGCGATCTTTTTCCAGCCGCCTCAATAGTCAGCTTGCGCAGCAACACTAGGCATCCTTCCTACAGAACTTATCCACTGGTCCTACAGACCAAAGTTGACAGGTCTTATTGCGCTGGCTGAAGCTGAACACAACCTGTCAGGCAAAAGCCCGAAACACTCTGCCGCTAGCCAGCAACACTTCAGCTGTGCAACATGGCGCGCGTGCCTTCCACAAATGGGAATTCCCTTTATGAAACGTTTTCTTAGCATCGCCATGGCGTTGTGCATTGGCCTGACGATGAGCCTCGACGCCAATGCCGCCAAGCGCTTTGGTGGCGGCAAGAGCTCCGGCGCTGCGCCGACTCACCAGACCAGCCAAATGGCTCCTTCTTCTGCTGCAGGCGGCGCTGCCGCCACTGCGGGCGCGGCCGGTGCTGCTGGCGCCGCTACCAAGGCCAGCGGTGCTTCGCGCTGGCTCGGCCCTCTGGCCGGTATCGCTGCCGGTGGCCTGCTGGCCTCCATGTTCATGGGCGACGGCTTCCAGGGCATGCAGATCTTCGACATCCTGATCATGGCGGTCATCGCCTTCCTGGTCTTCCGTTTCATCGCCGCTCGTCGTCGCAAGCAGCAGGAGCACATGGCTCCAGCCGGCGCGCCGATGCAGCGTGAAGTGTTCGAACAGAAACCAACAGCCATGGGTTCGATCTTCGGTGGCTCGGCCGCACCTGCTGCCGCTCGTCCGGTGATCAATGCTCCGGCCTGGTTCAATGAAAACAACTTCATTGAAGCGGCCCGCAACCACTTCCAGTCCCTGCAGCAACACTGGGACGCCAACGAAATGGACAAGATCGCCGAGTTCGTGACTCCGCAACTGCTGGAGTTCCTCAAGCGCGAACGTGCCGATCTGGGCGACGGCTTCCAGTCGACCTACATCGATAACCTCCAGGTACAACTGGACGGCGTCGATGACCGTGCGGACAAGACCATCGCCACCCTGACCTTCAGCGGCGTGTCGAAGTCCTCGCGTTTCGACCAGGGCGAAGTGTTCAGCGAAAGCTGGAACATGGAACGTGCACAGGGCGAAAACCAGCCTTGGCTGGTGGCCGGTATCCGCCAGAACGGCTGATCACTTCCCGCGTTTCACCTGTTGTAATAAAACCCCGGCCTCGGCCGGGGTTTTCTATTTCGCGGTTGCATCTATAGCGAGCTACTGTATAAACCGCCCCAACTAAACCGCGCCATCAAGCAAGAGGATCCCGGACGTGGAAGAAATCATCGAACAACTGCGTGAAGCCAACGAACCGGTACCGGTCCCCTTGGAATTGCCTGACGAAGATCAGATTGTGGAAATCGAAGAGCAACTGTTCATCGACATCCCATTCGTCTTCAGAGAATTTTTGCTGACCGTAAGCGACGTGGTCTACGGCAGCCTGGAGCCGGTGACTGTCACCGACCCGCAATCCCACACCTACCTACCGGACGTTGCCGCTAACGCCTGGGACGCTGGCGTCGATCGCAGCATGATTCCGATCTGCCAGGACGGTGACAATTACTACCTGGTCGAAGAAGACGGCACCGTGGTGCTGTGGTTGGCCGAAGAAGAGCTGCTTGCCGAAGAAACCTGGGAATCGGTATGGCACTGGGCGCGGGACGTCTGGCTGGAAAGCTGAGCAAGCGCGACGTTGTAGCAGCTAGCGTAGCCTGCGTCCGGCTGCGCAGCAGTCGTAAACCCTGAAAACTCGGTTTACCTGGAAATCTCACTGCCCGATTTGCGACTGCTTCGCAGCCGAACGCAGCCTTCGGTAGCTGCTACAGGTGCAACGTCAGTGGCCAGAAGCATCGTTGTGATTGTCCAGCGTTTCCAGCAAGGCCACCTGCATCCGCGTATGCACACGGATGAACCAGCGCCAGAGCAGCGCCGCCACCGCGGCCGCGACTATGACGATCAGCACCAGCAACTTGTTGGTCGGCAGAATGCTGGCCGACAAGGCTGCCAGCAGCAGGAAAATCACTAACAGCGAGAGGATCGGGATCACTTCGGCGATCACCCGACGCACTCGCTGTGTGTGGCGGCCGGCCATTTCCGGCTTCACACCCATCTCTGCCAGCAACATCGACAGCGCCTTGAGCTTGCGATAAGCGGCGATCAGGAACGGCAGTGACAACAGCAATGCCCCGCCCCATATCAACGCTTTCTGCCAGCTCGGGTCGCTGATCCAGTCTTGCAGGTATACGGACATGCGCTCGGCAAAGAACGCGCCTGAGAAAAAGATCGCAATCACCAACGCCAGATTCACCCCTACCTGCAATAGAATCCGCCGAATCATCGACGCCAACAGTGCACCCTCGCCCTGAGGCTGGATGCTGCGCAGCCATTCGCCATACATCCCCAGCACACGGCCCAGACGCTGCGGCATCACCGCAGCAAGCTTGATCGACAGCGGATCGGCCGCGCGAATCAGATACGGCGTCAACAGCGTGGTGATCACCGAGACGGCCACCGCCACCGGGTAGAGAAAGTTGCTGGTGACCTGCAGCGTCATGCCCAGCGCGGCGATGATGAAAGAAAATTCGCCAATCTGTGAAAGCCCCATCCCCACGCGCAGTGAGGTGCGTCCGTCATTGCCGGCGATAAAGGCACCAAGGCCACAGGACAACATCTTGCCCAGCACCACAGCCACGGTGATCACCGCGATCGGCCAGGCATATTGCAGCAGGATCATCGGGTCGAGCATCAGGCCGATGGCGACAAAGAAAATGGCACTGAACAGGTCGCGAACCGGCTCGATCAACTGCTCGATCTTCAGCAGTTGCCGCGATTCAGCCATGATCGCGCCAATCAGGAACGCGCCGAGGACCATGCTGTATTCAAGTTTGACCACCAGCAGGCAGAAACCGAAACACAGACCCAGCACGGTGATCAGCAGCATCTCGTTGCTGTCGAATTTGGCCACGTAAGCCAGCAGTCGCGGCACCAGCAGAATGCCAATAACCAGTGCGACAATCATGAACAGTGAAAGCTTGCCGACCGTGGAAAACACTTCGCCAGAGCTGACCGTGCCGCTGACCGCGATGCTCGATAGCAAGGCGATGATGCCGATGCCGAGGATGTCTTCGACGATCAACACACCGAAGATCAGCTGGGCAAAACGCTCGTTCTTCATCTTCAGGTCGTTGAGCGCCTTGACGATGATGGTGGTCGAGGAGATCGCCAGGATCGCGCCGAGGAACAGCGAGTCCATGGTATTCCAGTCGAACCAACGGCCGATTTCGTAGCCGATCCAGATCATCAGGACGATTTCCAGGAAGGCCGCTATAAACGCCGTGGCGCCAACCTTGAACAGCTTGCGCAGGCTGAACTCCAGGCCCAAGCAGAACATCAGGAAAATCACCCCGAGCTCGGCGAGGGTTTTGATGGTTGCTTCGTCGTGGATCAGGCTGAACGGCGGCGTATGCGGGCCGATGATGAAGCCGGCGACGATGTAGCCGAGCACCACCGGTTGTTTGAGGCGATGAAAGAGCACGGTCACCACACCCGCGATCAACATGATCACTGCCAGATCCTGAATGAAACTGATGGCGTGCATGGCGTGTGGCTCCTTGGGGTGGGCTTTTGAAGGGTAACATCGCGACTTCCGGCGGGAAGAGGGTGCAATATATGGAAACAGATAGATTCCGGCGTGACGGCGGCCCCCCGCTCGACGTCCCGATAACTGTTGGTTTGAAAAGCCAAGCACCCACCAGAGGTGCACCCCGAAATCCTGCCTTGAACCCGTGAGTACGTTATGGAACCCGGAAACGCCCAGCTGTCGATGACGGTATTGATGACCCCCGACATGGCCAACTTCTCTGGCAATGTCCACGGTGGCACCCTGCTCAAATACCTCGATGAAGTGGCCTACGCCTGCGCCAGCCGGTATGCCGGCCGCTATGTGGTGACCCTGTCGGTTGATCAGGTGATTTTCCGCGAACCGATTCACGTCGGTGAACTGGTGACCTTTCTGGCCTCGGTCAACTACACCGGCAACACCTCGATGGAGGTGGGCATCAAGGTCGTGACCGAGAACATCCGCGAGCGCTCGGTGCGTCACACCAACAGCTGCTTCTTCACCATGGTCGCGGTGGATGACCAGCGCAAACCGGCCGCAGTCCCGCCGCTGCAACCGCAGAACAGTGAAGACAAGCGTCGGTACATGCAGGCCCAGCAGCGTCGGCAGATTCGTCAGGAACTGGAAAAGCGTTATCAGGACATCAAGGGCGATGCCTGACGTGTTCGGTCTTTAGATCGCTTTCGCGGGCAAGCCTCGCTCCTACGGGTAATGCGCCATCCCTGTGTAGGAGCGAGGCTTGCCCGCGAAGCTTTTAAAGGCTGATCGCTGTCGCTTCGAACCGCACCCGAGGATGAGCGATCCGGTCCTGCGCCCGCACCAGTTCCAGCTCATAGCTGGCGCAAGCCTGGGTTTCCAGCAGCACTTCATGCACCGCCGCCGCGGTGAATTCGAAGGCGCTCACCAGATTGTCACCCTGCAGCACACGCGCCAGGAACAGCCCGGCGGTCAGATCGCCAACGCCCACCGGCCGACGCGGAAACGCCAGCAGCGGCCGACGCAGGTGCCAGCTGCCTTCAGCGGTCACCAGCAACATCTCGAAGCCCTCCGCCGGTTTTCCGGGATAGTCGAGATGCTTGACCACCACTGCCTTTGGACCACGCGCCAGCAGCGCCCGCGCCATGGCCAGACAATCGAACAGTGACTGCGCCTTGTGCCCCGAGAAGCTGTTCAGTTCCAACTGGTTCGGGCACATGAAGTCGGCCACCGCAGCCGCCTCTTCCAGCAGAAAATCGCTGACCTCGGCTGGAACGGTGCAGCCCTTCTCCGGATGGCCCATCACCGGGTCGCAGAGGTATAGCGCTTTGGGATTGATCGATTTGATTCGTTCCACGCCCGCGAGGATCGCCCGGCCCTGGGCCGCGCTACCGAGGTAGCCAGACAACACAGCGTCGCAATTGCCGAGCTCGCCGATCGCTGCGATACCTTCCACCAGTTCCGGAATCTGATGCGGGGCCAGCACTTCTCCGGCCCACTGGCCATATTGCGTGTGGTTGGAGAACTGCACGGTATTGAGCGGCCACACGTTCACCCCGACCCGCTGCATCGGGAAAACCGCGGCGCTGTTGCCAGCGTGGCCGAACACCACGTGGGACTGGATGGCGAGCACATGGGGCGTACGTTTCATGCGGTGAGTTTTCCGTCAAACGATTGAAATTCAAGCCGCGCAGTATGCGACTAAACGCAGCCTGTACGACAGACCGGCGACGCAGTTAAGCTGGCACTATCTTGTTGGAGCACCCTGTTGATGCTAACCCTCGGAAATATCCTCGTGCTGATGCTGCTCGCCACTGGTGGCGCGTGGTTGTGGCACAACCACGGCTTGCGCGAACGCGCGCTGGAGCGGGTCATGCAGCATTGCGCCAAGCTGCGAATCGAGCTGCTGGACGGCAACGTAGCCTTGAAGAAGATCGCTTTCATTAAAGACGCCAATGGCCGTCGGCGCCTGGCCCGTGTGTATAACTTCGAATTCACCGTGACCGGCGAAACCCGACACACCGGCACCATCACCCAGTTCGGCGCCCATAGCGCACAGATCGAACTCGCGCCTTACCCGATGCCGTTCGACGACACACCGCCAGTGGTTGATATCGCAAAGCCCAGAGCTGAGGTGATTGAATTGAGTCAGTGGCGGCAAGAACACACGAAGTGGCGGCCTTGAGTCGGATGTAAGTCTATTAAAACCAATCGCGGGCAAGCCCGCTCCCACAAGGTTCACACTGTACCTGTGGGAGCGGGCTTGCCCGCGATGAGGTCTTCAAAAACTGCACAAAAACTCGCTAATGTGCCTAAGTGCGGCACCCCGCCAAACCTTCCTGCAGTTCCGGGACAGCCTGCGACTCACTGAAAATCAACTCAATACGCGAATCCCGACGCCATTCACTGGACTGCCAATCCAATAACGAGTTATCCAGCGCATTGGCCGACACCCACCCCTCGACGCTGTGGATAACCAACTTCGCCCGCCGCCATTCAAGGCGTTCAAGCCACTCCCCGATCAGTACGGCATCGAATATCTGACTCGGATGCCACCGCCACCCAACACTCCAGCCGCCCTCCTGCGCCTGACTCAAGCAAATCGGCAGCGTCGGGTCGGTCCAGATAGCCGACATCTGCGCCAATCCCTTGGGTATGACAAAGTTATCCACACCCCCGACAGCCTGAGCCCCGAGCCCCGGCAACTCACTCAACGGCAAGACCGCTTGCTGCGTCCAGAACAAGGGACGCGTCGGCAACTGTGCGGCGATTCGCTGGCGATCACTGTCGTCGAGGCCTTCCGACTTGTTCAGCAACAGCAACCCGGCACTGTTCAAAGCTTGCTGTTGCGCTTCAGGCAACGGTTTTCCGGCCGCGAGCGCCTGGGCATCCAGCACCAACACGCATGGCTGCACCGCCAGGACGCCTTGCCACGGCGCCTCACTCAGTTGCCTGAGCAATTGCGCCGGATGTCCTAGCCCCGAGGGTTCGATGAACAGTCGATCCGGTCGTGCCTTGCGCAGCAACCGCCCGAGGCCGATCTGAAACGGTGCACCATTGACGCAACATAAACAGCCTCCAGCCACTTCCCCCAGTGCGATACCATCGGCGTCTTGGGTCAACAGCGCGGCATCCAGACCGATCTGCCCGAACTCGTTGATCAATACCGCCCAGCGCTCACCCATGGGCCGTTGCGCCAGCAGGTGCTTGATCAGGCTGGTCTTGCCGGCACCCAGCGGGCCGGCAATGACGTGGGTGGGAATGTTCTGCAACATGGTCGAGGTTTTCTGAGGAGGTAAAAGATGCGGTTGATGGGATGGTCGTTGCTTCTGGCGCTCACATCGGGCGAAGCGCTGGCTCAGGCCTGCGTGGTCCACAGCACGGCTGCACGGCTCGACGTGAAGGTCTGCCAGCAAAACCGCAACATCCCGGAAAAACTGTTCGCCGATGGTTTCTGCCAGCCGAATCTGCCCGGGCAGAAAGTCGAGGTGCAGTACGTCGACCAATGCCCCACCGGCGCGTTTGGGGTGTGCAGCAACGCTCAAGTCGCCAATATGCCTTACCGGCAGGATATTCACTATTACGGCGTGGCCACCGACGCGGCGTATTTGAAGCCATTTTGCGAAGCCCAGAGCCAGGGAACCTGGCTCAAACCTTGAGCCGCTAACTCAGCCAGTCCAGGGTCAGAATCAAACGACGCTCGCCCGGCGCCGGCTGCGGCGAGCGGTGGATCAGGCCGAAGCCTTCGTTGCCGTGCCACTTCTCCCCCTTAAGCAACGCCACTTCGCCGCTGATGATTTGCTGGATCAGCGAATCGTCCTGCGGTTCGGCGTCAGGTTTGCCTAATTGCCGGCGATCCATCGCCCTTTCTTTCAGCCATTGGCTGCCGATACCCGCGTAGGTGGTAATCAACCGCACCGGCACATGATCGACGTGGAAACGCGGGCACATGGCTGTGTCCAGAACCCGCAGACGCAGGCCGACACGCCGGGCGCCCAACAGGCAGGCGAAAGCGCTGACCAGCCAGGAAACGTCAGCGATAAAACCTTCGTAGCCTTCCAGGTCGCTGAAGCCCGAGGCTAGACCGTGGAGATTGGGTTCGGCGTCATCATTGGGCATCTCCAGGGACAGCGACTCGGCCAGTGGCTCGTTCAGGGACAACAACAAACGACCGAAATCGGCAATGTGCGCCGGGAGTTGGCGTTGCCAGACGGCCAGGTTCACGCCGTCGTCCAGAATTCCGGTCAGCGCGTTTGGCGTATCACCTTGAACCTGACGAATGACCGGGCGCAGCTTCAGACTGGGCGCCAACATCAAGCAGCCGCCTCTTCGTGCCAAGGGCCGAACGGATCGGGCAGTAACTGCCAGCCCTCGACACCCAAGGCCATTTCAGCATCCGTCAGCAGGCAGTTATCGAGTTCGGCGGTGAGTTGCGCGAAGTCGATGTTCTGGCCGATGAACACCAGTTCCTGGCGGCAATCGCCGGTGGCGGCCGTCCAGTTTTCCATGATCCCGACGGTGCTTTCTTCATCTTGCGGCCACTGGTTTTTCGGCACGAAACGCCACCAGCGCCCGGCAAAACCGTGACGCATCAAACCGCCAGCCTGGGACCAGCTACCAGCGTCCTGGTGTTTGCTGGCCAACCAGAAAAAGCCCTTGGAACGCAGCAATTTGCCGTTCACCCACGGACGGTCGATGAAGCTGAAGAAGCGTTGCGGATGAAATGGTCGCCGCGCCCGATATGCCGTGGAAGCGATACCGTACTCCTCGGTTTCCGGCACGTGTTCACCGCGCAGTTCCTGTAACCATCCCGGCGCCTGAGCGGCTTTTTCGAAGTCGAAGCGTCCGGTGTTGAGGATTTTCTTGAGCGGCACTTCGCCCATGACCATCGGAATGATTTCGGCTTGGGAATTGAGCCGCTCAAGGATCGCGATCAATTCCTGGCGCTCGCTACTGCTGATTAAATCGATCTTGCTGATCAGGATCACGTCGGCGAATTCGATCTGCTCGATCAGCAGGTCGGTGATCGAGCGTTCGTCCTCTTCCCCCAGGGTTTCGCCACGGGAAGCGAGGCTTTCGGCGGCCTGATAGTCGAGCAGGAAGTTCATGCCGTCGACCACGGTTACCATGGTGTCGAGCCGTGCAATGTCGGCCAGACTCTGCCCTTCTTCATCGCGAAACGTGAAGGTTTCCGCCACGGGCAAAGGCTCGGAAATGCCTGTGGACTCGATCAACAGGTAATCGAAACGACCGTCCTTGGCGAGTTTGCTGACTTCTTCGAGCAAGTCTTCTCGCAAGGTGCAGCAGATGCAGCCGTTACTCATTTCCACGAGTTTTTCTTCGGCACGGTTCAAGCTCACATCGCGTTGAACTTCGCTGCCATCAATGTTGATCTCACTCATGTCATTGACGATTACTGCCACTCGCAAATTTTCGCGATTACGTAGTACGTAATTAAGAAGTGTACTTTTTCCGGCGCCGAGAAAGCCCGACAGGACGGTCACGGGGAGACGATTGGGCATCAGGTATTCCTCATCAGGATGTGGCCGGTCAAATCGCCCGTTGATGGCGTTCGCGCAGCTCTTCACGTTCTTTGGCTTCAACGCACAGAGTGGCGGTGGGCCGCAGCAGCAGGCGTTTGAGGCCGATCGGCTCACCGGTTTCGCGACACCAGCCGTACTCGCCGCGAGCCAGGTGTTCGAGGGCTTCATCGATCTTGTCCAGGAGCTTCTTTTCCCGCTCCAGCAGGCGCAGTTGCCATTGGCGCTGTTCTTCGGCGCTGCCGATGTCGGCGGGATCGCTGTGGGGTTCCTGCTCGCGTAACGCGTCGAATTCGCCGGCAATGCGCTCCTGCAGCTCGCTGCGCTGAGCCCGCAACAGGTCGCGAAAGAAGCCTTGCTGGGTGTCATTCATGTAATCGGCGGTGGGTTGAGCGAGGAGTTCTTGTTCAGTCATGGCGGTGGATCACAAGATCGGGTGTATTTTTATGTTATAGTATAACAGCACAAATAAGCCACACCCCTCTTGCTCGCCACGATAAAGGGCACGATGCTTTAACCCGTCCACCCGTTGAGAAATGCTATGGGAAACGCCCTGAAATTCTCGCTGTTGAGCCTTTCGCTGCTGATCGCGATCGAGGCCTGGGGACAAGTCCCGAGCCTGGCCAAATGCACCCGTAGCGCCAATCTGCTGGCCTGCGTGGATGCCGACGGCAATGCCTACAGCGTTAACACCGTGGGTAGCACGATCTATTTGCGCGGCTTCGAAGTGGCCGGCAAACGCCAATGGGCGCAAACCAACAGCCGCTATGGGCAACTGACATTCTTCACGGGCGTCGCATCCGATGGCGAAGCCTGGGTCGGCTACAACCGCCGGGTTGGCTGGACCACCATCAATCGGTTTTCAAGTTCCGGCGGCAGCAGCGGCAAGTTCACGTGTAGCCGAATGACCGGTTGCTAGGCCTGCGCCTTTTTCTGTTCCTGCTGCCAGACGATGCAGCTGTTCATCGGTGGGTTCTTCTGAAAATAGCTGTGCAGGGTGAAAGCCCGCTCACGAAAAAGGCATCGTCGATTTGATTGTTATAATATAACATGCCAAATCAACTCCCACGATGGACCTGCTCATGAATGCGCTGACTCTGCCGGATATCGCCGCGCAGGCCTCACGCCAAGCCTTGCCACTCGATTGGGTGGGCATGTGCGGCATTGCTCTTCCTGTTTTATTCGATGGCCAGCGACTGAGCGCAAAGATCGACGCTGGCGTTAGCCTCGACGATGGAGAGGCGCGCGGCATCCATATGTCGCGGCTGTACCTGGCGTTGGAAATGCTTGAGCGGGAAAACCTTTCGTCCACCTTGTTGCGGCGAGTTTTGCAGAGTTTTCTTGAGAGCCATGAAGGACTTTCCCACAACGCTTACTTAAAAATTCATACCGAACTATTGCTCAAAAGACCCGCGCTCATCAGTCCGCTAGCCGGTTGGAAAACTTATCCGGTGAGCATAGAAGCGAGTTTGAAAAACGCGATGTTCCACGTGGAACTAAAAATCGACATTCCTTATTCCTCAACTTGCCCGTGCTCAGCAGCGCTGTCGCGGCAGTTGATTCAGCAGCAATTCGTGGATGATTTTGCCAACAAGTCGCTGCAACATGCCGACGTTCTGGCTTGGCTTGGCTCCACGAAAGGCATCGTCGCCACGCCACATAGCCAACGCAGCAATGCGCAATTGCAGCTGCGTCTGGACGACTATCTGGATGACCTGCCGCTGATCGCCGCGATCAACGATGCGGAAGCAGCTTTGGGCACCGCGGTGCAAACCGCCGTGAAACGCGCCGACGAACAAGCCTTCGCCCTCGCCAATGGACAGAACCTGATGTTCTGCGAAGACGCCGCCCGACGCTTGAACCTGGCCCTGAAACGCTCCCCGGGCATCAACGCTTTTCACGTGCGAGTCGTTCACGCTGAAAGTCTTCACGCCCACGATGCTGTCGCCGAAAGTCGTTGGAATTGGGAGGCTGCATGATCCAATGCCAAGCCTTGCGCTGGGGTGCCCCCGGCCAACCGCTCACCCCGCCGGTGGATTTCCAATTACCTATGGGCAGCCTGACCGCCGTTATCGGTGCCAACGGTTCGGGTAAAAGCAGCCTACTGAAAGTCATCGCCGGTCTGCAAAAGCCACTGACCGGCAAAGTCATCATTGATGTTCCACGTAAAGGCGGCCTTTCATTCCTGCCTCAGCAACAACACCTGGACCGGCAATTCCCCATCAGTCTGCAAGAGTTGGTGGCCGCCGGTTTCTGGGGCAGCAAACAAGCTCCAGAGATTCGCAGCCAACGCCTCAGGTCTGCTCTGGAAGACTGGTGCCTGACTGGCCTGGAACATCGCCCATTGATGGCCCTCTCCGGAGGCGAATTGCAGCGTGCCCTGCTCGCCCGGCTGAGTCTCGCCGAAGCTCCCTTGCTGCTGCTCGACGAACCCCACGCCGCCCTCGACGAACTCGGTCAGGCACTGCTCTGGAAACACATCCATGCCTGGCATGCCGAGGGTCGAACCCTGGTCGTGGTGTGTCATGACCTGGCCGCCGTACGCCAACACATCCCACAAGCCCTACTGATCAAAAGCAGCGGCTGCGTGCTCGGACTTAGTACCGACCTGATTCGCCAACAACCCCAGACGCAGGTGGCTTGATGATCGCTGCCGCTCAGCTTTGGCAACCATTCCACGAATTCGTATTCATGCGCCGGGCGTTGCTCGGTGGTCTCGTTCTGGCATGCAGCACCGCTCCTCTTGGGGTGTTTCTGATCCTGCGGCGCATGAGCCTGATCGGCGACGCGGTAGCTCACGGCATCTTGCCGGGCGCCGCATTGGGTTTCTGGTTCGCTGGTTTGAGCTTGCCCGCGCTGACGATCGGCGGCCTCGGTGCCGGCCTGAGCATGGCTGGACTCGCCGCCTGGATCACCCGCCGCACCGGCCTGCGGGAAGACGCGAGCCTGGCCGCGATCTACCCGATATCGCTGGCCAGCGGCGTGCTGATCCTCGGTATCGCCGGCAAGCGGCTGGACCTGTTGCACCTCTTGTTTGGTTCGGCACTCGCGGTCGACGGGCCGACTTTGACCGGCATGATTTGGGTTTCGGGCTTCAGCCTGATCGCCATGGCCCTTATCTACAAACCCCTGTTGCTGGACACCCTCGATCCACTCTTTCTGCAAACCGTCAGCCGTCTCGGGCCATTGGCTCATGGGGTATTTCTGACGCTGGTGGTGCTGAACCTGGTGATCGGTTTCCAGGCCATCGGCGCCCTGATGGTGGTTGGTTTGATGATGTTGCCAGCCGCTGCTTCTCGCTTCTGGAGTCGCCGCTTGCCGGTACTCATCGCGATTGCCGCCCTGCTCGGCTGTCTCTCGGTCTGGCTCGGATTGTTGCTGTCGTTTTATTACTCACTGCCCAGCGGCCCGGCGATCGTGCTGGTGGCTGGCGGTTTGTATCTGCTGTCCGTGGTGTTCGGGCCGGTGCACGGTTTGCTGCGCCGCCCGCCTTTGCTTACATCCCAATGAGGTGTTACCCGATGCGCGCTTTACTCGTGCTGTTCAGTTTGATGCTGTCGATGTCGCTGTCTGCCGCGGAAAAACTCCAGGTAGTCACCAGCTTCAGCATCCTCGCCGACATGACTCATCAGGTCGGCGGCGACCATATTCAGATCACCAACATGGTCGGCCCGGACGCCGATGCCCACACTTACGAGCCGACGCCGGACGATGCAAAGGCATTGCTCAAGGCCAGACTGATCATCAAGAACGGGCTAGGTTTCGAGCCGTGGCTGGACCGTCTGGTGATCAGTACCGAGACCAAAGCTGCGGTCATCAGCGCCAGCCGCGGTGTCATTCCACGCTCGCTGGATGAAGACGGCGAAACCATTCCCGACCCACATGCCTGGCACAACCTGGCGAACACCGAGCTGTACATCAGCAACATCACCAAAGCGCTGATCGCCGCCGACCCCGCCAACAAAACCGACTACGAACACAACAGCCAGGCCTACCTGAAAAAAATCTACGTCTTGCTCGCCGAGGCCAAAGCCAAGCTCGCTTCGCTGCCGCCGGGTAATCGCAAAATCGTGACCTCCCATGATGCCTTCGGCTATCTCGGTCAGGCTTACGGCATCGACTTCATGGCGCCACAAGGTCTGTCCACCGAGCGCGAACCGTCGGCCGCCGAAGTCGCCGCGCTGATCACGCAGATCCGTCAGGCCAAGGTCAAAGCGGTGTTCATGGAAAACATCAAGGACGCACGCTTGCTCAAGCAAATCGCCGATGAAAGCGGCGCGCATATCGGTGGCACGCTGTACTCCGATGCCCTCGCCGTGACCGGCCCGGCCAGCACGTTCGTCGGGTTGTTCGAATACAACCTCAACACCTTGTATGAGGCGTTGAGCAAGCCATGATCCGCAAGAATCCTTCAGGCGATCTGCCGTCGATTGCGGAGTCGGCATATGTGGATAAAACCGCGATCATCTGCGGCAAAGTAGTGATTGGCGAGAACGTGTTCGTCGGTCCGTACGCGGTGATTCGCGCCGATGAAGTGGATGACTCAGGCGAGATGGAGCCCATCACCATCGGCGCCAATTCGAACATTCAGGACGGCGTGGTGATCCACTCCAAGTCCGGCGCGGCGGTGACCATCGGCGAGTTCAGCTCCATTGCCCACCGCTCCATCGTGCATGGCCCCTGCACCGTCGGTAACCGTGTGTTCATCGGATTCAACAGCGTGCTGTTCAACTGCGCGGTGGGCGACGGTTGCGTGGTGCGGCACAACTCGGTGGTCGACGGTCGCGACTTGCCTGAAGACTTCTACGTGCCTTCCACCACGCGCATCGGCCCCAACACCGATCTGTCGCAGTTCCCACCGGTGAGCGTCAGCGCTTCGGAGTTTTCCGAAGACGTGGCGCGCACCAACGTCGATTTGGTGCGCGGTTACAAAGCCCTGCAGAACGAGTTCTGACCATGAGCAGCGTGCTGATTCGCAATGCCCGGCTGGTCAATGAAGGTCGTGAATGTGACGGTGATTTGCTGGTAAACCACGGTCGCATCATCAAGATCGCCAGCAGTATCGAAGGTGAAACGGCCACCGTCGAAATTGACGCCAACGGCCAGTGGCTGCTGCCAGGCATGATCGATGACCAGGTGCATTTCCGCGATCCCGGAGCGCCGGACAAGGGCAGCTTCCATACCGAATCTCGAGCGGCGGTGGCCGGCGGCATCACCAGTTTCATGGACATGCCCAACACGTCCCCAGCCACCCTGACCCTCACCGCGCTGGCCGACAAGAAGCGTCGAGCGGCGACGAGTTCAGTGGCCAATTACGGTTTTCATTTCGGCGTGAGCAACGACAATCTCGACACGGTTGCCGCGCTCAACCCTTGCGAGGTGGCCGGGGTCAAAGTGTTCATGGGCGCCTCCACCGGCAGTATGCTGGTAGACGATCCACGGATTCTCGAGCGGCTCTTCGCCGAGGTGCCGACGATTTTGTTGGCCCACTGCGAACACACGCCCAGCATCGAGGCCAATGCCGCGAACCTGCGAGAACTGTTCGGCGAGCACCTTCCGCCAGCCGCTCACCCGCTGATCCGCAATGCCGAAGCGTGCTTTCGTTCCTCCTCAATGGCCGTTGATCTGGCCAAACGACACGGCACCCGGTTGCACGTTTTGCATCTGACTACCGCCCGCGAACTGGCGCTGTTCGAAGACAAACCGCTGGCGCAGAAACACATCACCGCCGAGGTTTGTCTGCATCACTTGCTGTTCGATGATCGCGACTACCCGTGCCTTGGCAACCTGATCAAGTGCAACCCGGCGATCAAGACCCAGGCCGACCGTGACGCCTTGCGCAAAGCACTGTTGAGCAATCTACTGGACGTGATCGGCAGCGATCACGCGCCTCACACCTGGGCCGAGAAACAGCGGCCCTACAGCCAGGCGCCGTCCGGTTTGCCGTTGGTGCAACATGCCCTGCCCGCGCTGCTGGAACTGGTGGCCGATGAGGTCTTGCCGATCACTACTCTTGTGGCCAAGACCAGTCACCGGGTCGCCGATCTGTTTGCCATCCCTGACCGCGGCTACCTGCGCGAAGGCTACTGGGCCGACCTGGTATTGATCAAACCCGAGCCGGATGGCGTTGCGGTTTCCGGGCAACCGATCCTCTCGCAATGCGGCTGGACGCCCTTTGCCCACCGTCGTTTTCGCCACAGCGTCAGCACCACGGTCGTGTCGGGGCAAATTGCCTGGCACGACCAACGTCTAAATGACAGCTGCCAGGGTTTAGCCCTACGGTTTATGCGCTAGCGCCCGTTATCGAAAACATTCGAGAACACCGATCATGATCCACATCACTCTGCCCAGTGGTTCATTGCGTGAGTACGATCAGCCGCTGACTGTGTATGAAGTTGCCGCAAGTATCAGTCTCGGGTTGGCTAACGCGGCGGTGGCCGGTCGGGTCGACGGTGTATTGGTGGACTGTGGATTCCTGATCGAGGGCGATGCGCGGGTCAGTATTGTCACGCCCCAGGAGCCCGACGGTCTGGAGATCCTTCGCCGTTCCTGTGCACTGATGCTGGCCATGGCCGTCAAACAGCTCCATCCGAACGCGCAGTTGCGGGCCGGATCGGCGCTGGGTGATGGTTTCTTTTATGAGTTCGCTTTTCAGCGATCCTTAGGCCTGGTCGAGCTGCCAATGATCGAAGCGCGCATGCGTGCACTGGCGGCAACTAACCATTCGATCCGCAGGGAAACAGCTCCCCAGGCGACGCCAACCGAACGGTTATCGCTGTATCGATTGGGAGATTTTGAAAGTTTTGCCGCAGGTCCGCATGTTCCCACCACCAAGGTATTGAAGTACTTCGCGGTGGATCATATTGGTGGCACCTCTGAGCAACGGATCTACGGTACGTGCTGGTCCAGCCAGCAGGAACTGGACACCTGGCGAGCGCCGTCGCAGGTGATGGTCGTGAACATCGATGAACGTCAGAACGCTTATGCGCATTCGGTAACCGAGACGCTGCGCCGCCGCGGACTGCGGGCCAACTCAGATCTGCGTAACGAGAAAATCAGCCACAAGATTCGCCAGCACAGCCAGAAAGTGCCGTATCTGTTAGTGGTGGGTGAGAAGGAAAAGCATGGTGGGTTTGTCAGCATGCGCAGCGGCAGCGGAGAGGATTTCGGAGAGCAAGGGATTGAGGCGGTGTGTGAATTGTTGCATCAACCGAAGATTCGAAGTGACTAAGCGGACGCCTTCGCGGGCAAGCCTCGCTCCTACAGGATTCGTGTCGTTCGCACGATCACGATACGACATTGTAGGAGCGAGGCTTGCCCGCGAAGCTTTTAAGCTCTGGGTTTAACGGTCCCGCAATTCTGGCCCAACCACACCGCGCGAGTATCGAGGCTCCCCTTCTGCTGAATGCCGGTGGCGTTGAAGGTGCCGTTGACCTTGGTGGTGAACTCACGATCGCTGAGGAATGTGGCGACACCCGCACCTTGCGCTTTCGGACAGCTGAAACGGAATTTCCACTGGTTACCGGTACGCTCGGTGATTTCCTGCTTGCAGCCCGATTGTGGGTCCGTCAGTGGAATGTTGTCGGTCTTCACCTGCTCAGGTGTCAGGCACGCCCGAATCCCTTTGCCGCCCATGGTGATGCCCTGCTTCTCCAGCTGCGCGCGCTGTTCAGGGGTCATCTGACTCTGTATCTGGCCGAGGATCAGCTGCAGATCGGGCAGGTTCTGGTCATCGACCTTCATGTTGCTTGAAGTCATTTCCCACAAGCCCGGTTGCAACATCTGCGCCTGAGCAGCCACAGGAAGTGCCAAACCAAACGCAATGGCCAAACCCAGCAGACGAACGTTCATCGAGTAACTCCTGATCATTAGTGGCCGTTAGACGTCAGCCACCGGCTTCGGTTCATGGGCCAATTAAATAGCGACATTCTGCCCGGAACATGGTCTGTTAAGCATTGAATCTTCAGGAGCAAGGCTGCCCCATGGATTATTTTGGACCGCATGTTTTCGGTTATCTAATCGCTCTGCTGCATGCGCTGGGCTCGATTGCCGCCATCCATGCCGTATTGACCGTTCGGACCGCCCAAGGCTCGATCGCCTGGGCTCTGTCACTGCTGTTCATTCCCTACCTCACGCTTATCCCTTATCTGGTTTTCGGCCGCAGCACCTTCGATGGCTACATCAACGCCCGGCGGCAAGCCAACGAGGAAATGCGCAAGGCCATCTCCGAGTTGAACTGGCGCCCCTGGGTAGAAGAGGCGCTGGCTGCGCGTGCCTCCAGCGCCTACGCGTCTTTGAGGGCCATGCCAAAACTGGGACGCATGCCGTGTCTGGCGAATAACGAAGTGCGCTTGCTGATCGACGGACAAGCCACTTTCGATGCGATTTTCGACGCCATCAGCAACGCCCGGCAAGCGGTGCTGATCCAGTTCTTCATCATCCATGATGACCGCCTCGGCCAACGCCTGCACGCCTTGCTGACGAAGAAAGCTGCCGAAGGCGTGGCGATTTACCTGCTCTACGACCGCATCGGCAGCCACTCCCTGCCCCACGGTTATGTGCAACCGTTGCGTGATGCCGGTATCGAGGTCAAAGTCTTCGCCACCCGCAGTGGCTGGCTCAACCGCTTTCAGGTCAATTTCCGCAATCATCGCAAGATCGTCGTGGTCGATGGGATTGTCGGTTTTGTCGGCGGGCTCAACGTCGGCGACGAATACATGGGCGAGAAACCACCCCTGGCGCCATGGCGTGACACCCACGTGCAAGTACGCGGGCCGGTGGTGGCCTGCATGCAGGAGTCCTTTGCCGAAGACTGGTTCTGGGCGGCCCGTTCGCTGCCGCCGTTGATCCTGCCGGAAGTTTATCCGGATGACGGCGTGCTCTGCCAATTGCTGGCCACCGGCCCGGCGGATTCCTACGAAACCTGTTCGCTATTCTTCGTCGAAGCCATCCATGCGGCGACGGAACGGGTGTGGATCACCACCCCTTACTTTATTCCCGACGAAGCGGTGTTCGCCGCGTTACGACTGGCAGTATTGCGTGGTGTGGATGTACGGATTTTGTTGCCATCGCGGGCGGATCACCGGATCGTTTACGCCGCTTCCAGCCTTTACGCCTTCGAAGCGGTACGGGCTGGCGTGCGCTTGTTCCGTTACCAGCCAGGGTTCATGCATCAGAAAGTGGTGCTGATCGACAATGAAATCAGCGCCATTGGCAGCGCCAACATGGACAACCGTTCGTTCCGCCTGAATTTCGAAGTGATGTTATTGACAGTCGACAGCGTATTTGCCGCCGAAGTTGAACAGATGCTCAACGATGACTTCGCCCAGGCTCACGAAATCGCCAAAGAAGAAAGCCGGGAGACCCACCGCCTGCAACAGATCGGCATGCGGATCGCCCGGCTTATTTCACCGATTCTTTAAGGGTTGTAAATGTCGTCGCGGGTCCAGGGCAGTTCATGGCTGCCATCGGGATGGGCTTTCACCGCGAGGATTTGATGCAGGTTGATCCAGCCTCTGGCGAAGGCATAAGCGCATCCCGCCAGGTACAACCGCCAGATGCGTAGAGTCTGTTCTGGCACAAGTTTGCCCGCAGCCTCCAGATTGTCTTCCAGGCGTTCGCTCCAGTGGTCCAGGGTTCGCGCGTAATGCAGGCGCAGACTCTCGACATCGACGATCTCCAGCCCCGCTTCGCTGATCTCGGCCGAGATCATCGCCAAATGCGGCAGCTCGCCGTTGGGGAACACATACTTCTCGATGAATTCACCGGCGCCGCGCCCAACCGGGCGACCGTCGGTGTGCCTGGCGGTGATCCCGTGGTTCATCACCAGACCGCCCTCTTTCACCGCATCGAACAAGATTTTGCAGTACTCGGCCAGATTGGCGTGGCCGACGTGTTCGAACATGCCCACGCTGACCACCTTGTCGAAGCGACCATCCTGCGGCAGATCGCGGTAATCAAGCAGTTGCAGTTCGATCTGATCCTCCAGGCCTTCGGCTTTCACCCGTTCGCGGGCCAGTGCCAATTGCTCTTTACTCAGCGTTATCCCGAACACTTTCGCGCCAAACTCCCGAGCCGCATACCGCGCCAACCCGCCCCAGCCGCAACCGACATCCAGGAGATATTCGCCTGGCTGCAACCGCAGCTTGCGGCACAGGTGGCGAAACTTGGCTTGTTGGGCTTGCTCGAGGGTTTCACTGCCGGTCTCGAAATAGGCGCAGGAATACGCCATGTCGCTGTCGAGCCACAGTTGGTAAAACGCGTTGGAAAGGTCGTAGTGGTAGGAGATAGCTTTGGCATCGGTTTCTTTGTCATGAACCGTGCGCACCGGTTGCGCATCTTCGTCTTCGTCGATCAGCGCCTGACTCCATTCATCGCAGACTCGTATCACGTCGCTGATAGAGCCTTCCAGTTCCAGCTTGCCTTCGACAAACGCCGCCCCCAACGCGTCGAGGCTGGGATGGGTGAACTGGGTAACCATGTGGGGGTCCTTGACCACAATGGTGACGCTGGGCGTCGGCCCCAGATTGAACTCATGGCCATCCCAGAGTCGCAAGCGAAGCGGCAATTGCAGATTCTGTAAGGCCGGTGGAAGTTGCGCGAGCATGAAAAGCCCCCCTTTTTCAGACGACAAATCTGAGGGTAGACCATCCTTGAAAAATAGCAGGCTATCGAATTAATAGCCTTTTTCTATTCCCGGTATTGCTTCCAACAGTGAAGCCAGCCAAGCGTGCGACCGGTGAAAATGATCGCCTTACCCTAGATGACTACAAATCCGGCACACAGTTCTGAAAAAGTTGTAGACGCTCACACCTCATCCTTAAGCTTGAGTAGGGGTTCCTGAAAGCGTAGCAAACGCCCGGCATTACCCAACACCAATAACGTGCTCAAGTTGTGCAACAGCGCGGCAATCATCGCTCCCGCCGCGCCGAGCCAGCCGAATGCGGCAAACGCGACGATGGCCAGGGTCCAGCCTAAACCGATAATCACGTTGACCTGCAAGGTCTGGCGGCATTGGCGACTCAAGCGCACGCAGGTTCCGAGCCGGCGCAGGTCGCTGCCGATCAGCACGATATCGGCCGAAGCCAACGCGATGTCCGCGCCGCCCGCGCCCATCGCCACGCCGACTACACCGGCCTTGAGCGCCAGGGAATCGTTGATGCCGTCTCCCACCACCATCGGCCGGAATCCGCTGCCGATTTCTTTCAGTACACGATTGAGTTTGTCCTCGGGCAAGGCCTGGGCCTCGACATCGCTGATGCCCACATCCAGGGCCAGCGTGTGTGCAACGCTTTGCCGGTCCCCGGTGAGCAACAGCTGACGACCCAAACCCAATTCACGCAACTCACTCAGGGCAAACCGCGCCTCGGGTTTGACACTGTCGGCGAGCAACAGCCAGGCAAGAAATTCACCATTGAGTGCCAGCCCGGCAATCGGGCCGTCGTGTTCGGGAACAGCTGAAGTGTCGATGCCCAATTGCGCGAACAGCTCCGGACGACCGAGAGCCGCCTCGCCCTGCTCGGTCATCGCCACAACACCCAGCCCCTGACGCTCGTGAATGTCAGAGAGCAGCAGAAAGTGTTCCTGAGTGACCAACCCGGCCAAGGCGCGGCTGACCGGGTGGCTGCTGGCGGAACCGAGGCTGGCGGCGAGTTTCAGTAAGTGGCTGCGATCTTCCAGCGGACTGTCGATGGATTGCAGGCGCAAGGTGCCGAACGTCAGGGTTCCAGTCTTGTCGACCACCAACGACGTCAGGTCAGCCAACTCTTCAAGGAACGCCGAGCTGCGAATCAGAATCCCGTGCCGAGCCGCCACCGCCACCCCGGCAATCGCCGTGGCCGGTGCTGACAACACCAGTGCGCAAGGGCAAGCCGCGACCAACACCGCGAGCATCGCTTGAGCATCGTTGGTCACGAACCAGGTCACGGAGGCCAGCAACAACACCAGCACCATGTAGCTGCCGGCGTAGCGTTCGAGCAAACGCGTGATCGGCGGCTTGGAACGTTCGGCGCTTTGCATCAGTGCAATGACTTTACCCAGGGTCGATTCGTTACCGGTGCGGGTCACTTCAATGCGCAGCAGGCCATCAAGATTGATCGCCCCGCCGAACACCAGCATGCCCACGCCAGCTTCTATTGGCACCGACTCACCGGTAATCGAGGCGGTGTCGAGACTCGCCTGACCGGACAGCACTATGCCATCCGCCGGCACTCGATCACCGGCACGCACCTCCACGAGGTCACCGGCCTTGAGTGTTCCGTTGTCGACTTCAACGACGGAACCGTCAGCCTGAATCTTGCGCGCATGGCTGCGAGTCAGTTTGCCGAGCGCATGAATCGCTTCCTGGGAACCGATCACGCTGCGCTCTTCCAGCACGTGACCGAAGATCATGATGATCGGCAGCAACGCCGCGGTGAGCAGATCGCCCGTGGCCCAAGCGCCGAGCATGGCCAGGGCAATCAACTGATCGGTGATCCCGTGCAGGCTCGGATAACGCAGGCTGTACCACGCCGAACGCATGACCGGCACGGCCACCAGCAACGATGCGAACCCCAGCAGCAATTGGCTGACACCGATTTGCTCCGGCGACAACCAGCGCCAGATCAAGCCGAGCGCAAGCAAGCCCAATGCAAGCATGGCCAGGGTCAACTGACGCGCGGCGCTACGTTGTTCAGCCGAGGACAACAGGCTCGGCGCGGCGGCGGTTTGGACAGTCATTGCGCAGCTCCCTGAATGATCAGGCGGGAATCGTCTTTCGGATCAACCGTGGTCACCGAGCCGGCTTGCCCGAGAATTTTCGGCATGCGCTCACGGTAAATACGCAGCAGCATTTGCGGGTCGGTGCCCTGCTGTTGCGCCTTGGCCAAACCCAGCACCGTGGCAGTGTCGGCAGAAGCTTTGGCCAGGCGTTCGCTGGCTTGGGCGTGAGCCACTTGCAGCGTGCGGTCGGCTTGTTCGTTGGCGGACTGAGTCAGCTTCTCGGCTTCAGTGCGCGCGTTGGCCACGGCTTTGTCGGCCTGCTGGCTGGCGGTTAATACTGCGTTGAACGCATTCACCGCCGGGCCGGGCAAACTCGATTGCACATCGACTCGCGCCACTTCAATGCCCATCCCCTGCCCGGTCGCCGTCAGTTCGGCCAAGCGTTGATTGATGCCCCGCACCAGATCGCCACGTAGACGTTCGCGGCGCTCAGCGGCCTGATTGTCGGCGCCGATCAGTTCCGGTCGAGCCACCAGAATGGTGTCCAGATCTCGCGCAGCAGTGAGCGCCACGGCACTGCGGGTCACCAGCCGATCCAGTGCCGGCAGCACATGTTCAGCCTGTAGAACGAAGGCATAGGGCTCGGTCACTTTGTAGAACACCCGCACATCCAGTTGCACGACGCCCGCATCACCGGTCAACAAATAGCCGGAGCCGGCGAGCGCATCGCTGATCGGCGTGGCGAAACTGGCCACTCGATCGGCTTGCAATGCAGCATCCGTGCGCAGCAGATTTTCCACCCGCCGTTCGATCACCCGATCCGCCGCCGGCAACAAGATTACCTGCTCGAACGGGCGCGGCCATGCCAACAGCAAACCGGCATTTTGAATGCGATCCAGTGCGCCGAAGTGCAGCACGACGGCACGACTTTGCGGGTCGATCTGTCGCACATTGGAGAATGCCCACGCCAAAGCAGCCAACACAGTCACGGCGTACAGCGCTAAAAAAGCCAAGCGCCCGGCCTGAATCCAGGGGCTGCTCAACTCATGTGTTCCACGTGGAACTAAACTCATGGCTGCGACCCGGACTTGTTATCGAGCGTCGGCGGGCCGTCAACCAACACCCGGAATGGTGCGGCATCGGTGCGCAAAATCAATTTGGTGCCCGGCGTGACGATGGTGCCCAAGGTGTCGAGAGAACGCAGCAAATTGTAGAGCTGCGGCGAACCGGCGTAGGCACGACCGTAAATCTGCGCGGCTTCGACACGGGATTGGGCTTCGATGTCCGCGGCTTTCACTGTCGCATCGGCTTGCACGATTCGCGCATCACGCTCGGCCGCGGAGCGAATTTGCGCGGCTTCACGCTTGCCGATGGCGGTGCGTTCAGTGGCAATTGTTTCACGCTCGGCGCGCATACGATCGACAGTCGCGGTGAGCGTCACCGACGGCAGGGTCAAACGCTCGATACCGACTTGCAGCACTCGCACGCCATAGGTGGTGAGCAACTGTTGATCGATCTGCTGACGCAACTGCGCTTCAAAATCGGCGATGCGCACCTGGTTGGCATCGGTGTTCACCAAGTTGGCCAGATCGAAACTGCTGGCGGTGGTTTCCAGCGCTGAGCCGACAAAAGTGCGGATCTGCCGCGCGGCTTCGTCCGGCTGGTTCTGTACGGCACGCATAAAGCGTTGCACGTTATCCGGATCACCCTGCACCTGCCAGGCCACGTAGGCTTGCACGATGATGCGTAGACCATCGCGCGTGCCCACATCCTGCAAACCGCTGGAGGTGGTGCGCAGCCGCAGGTCCACCGGAATCGCCGCCTCGAATGGCGCCGGCCAGCGCCAGCCAAGACCGGGTTCCAGCAACACCCGGGATGGATTACCGAAGCGCGTGATGACCGTGGCCTCTCCCGAACGCACTTGCACCAGGCTCGCCGCCGCAATGGCAAACGCCACCAGCAGCGCCGCCCACCCCATTCGTCGCCACGGGAAAGGGCCAGCTTCGTGTGAATCGCCGTGGTGATGATGGTGATGACCGTGGTGATGCCCGCCATGGCCATGATCGTGGCCGGTGTGGTCATCGTGATCGCGATTGTGTGTAGGCGTCGGCTGGTTCAATGAACGGCTCCTGGCTGAGCGGTATTACGCGGCGGCGCGGGGTCAGCCGGCAGCGTGAATGTACGTAGGTCGATGGTCGGTGCATTACTGCTGCCGCCCAGACGATGATCGAGAACCAGCAGCTTGGCGTTGGCCAAACCTTGAGTCAGTTGACTGAGGTATTGCTCCAGTACAAAAGCCTGGCCGGCGCTGGAATAAGCCTTTCGCTCGGCGGCAAATTTCAGGTCGGCGGCCTGAGCCGTCGAGTTGATTTCATGAGCACTGGCTGTGGCTTGATCGTGAGCGATGCTGGCTTGCAATTGCGCCTGGTTGGTCGCCTCTGCCGCTGCACCGCGCTCACGGGAAATCAACGCCTGAGCACCAATCTGAGCAGCTTGCACGCCGTGATAGGCGTTAGCCGCCCCCGCCGGCGGGTGGATGGCCTCGACCACCGTGGCGAGAATTTCCACGCCGCTGTCGAGTTTTTGCAGGTCAGCCTGCACGGCGCGACCGATCTCTTGGGCGAGCCCTACCCTGTCCTCGCCGAGCAAACCATCGAGAGTTCGCGAGGCGAAATCGTGAACCAGAATCCGGCTGGCGGTGCTGCGGATCAGCGTCGGCACGTCAGCGCTGTTGTACGTTGCTGCCAGCGCCGCTTGATCGCTCAGGCCGATGCGATAGACGAAGCGCACATCCATGTTGACGATCTGGAAGCTCTGTTTGTCGGCACGGCTGCTGGCGATAACCTGGGATTTGTCGTTCACATGGCTGGCATCCCACAAGCGATTGGCAATTGCCGGTGCCGGTCCTTCGGCAGGTTCGGCCGCGACCGGTGCCGATGTTTCGCCCACACTGGTGGCCAACTCGTGGACCACGCCGTTCTCGACGCTCAGTACGCGTCCCAGCGGCCATGGCAAACCGGCGTGCAAACCGGGACCGAAAACTTCCACTGGTTTGCCGAAACGCTCGTAGATACCGCGCCCTTGCAGCGGAATTTCGTGAATGCCGGTGAGCGACCAACCGACGATTGTCACCACCGCCAGCACCGGTAAGGACGCCCGGCGCATGTAGGTGAAGGCCCAGATTTGTCGCAGGTCGATACCGAAGCGGTTGTGCAATTCGTGCTGCAATGCGAGCAAGGGTTGCGGCGGCCAACGCTGCATGTCGGCGACGAAGCTTCGCGCCAGCAAGGCTGGTTCCAGCTGTTCACGGCGAGGACTGAACAGTGACAACACGGCGCGCAGCAGTAACTCGACGGCGACCAGTCCCGGCAGCAAGCCGATCAGGACCGCCAGACGCACCGGCCAGACCGACGTTTCATTACCGAACAACAAACACAGTGCGCTGAGCACCAGGCAAATAATCGCGACCCGCGTCAGCTGCGCCAACGGTCCTGCTTCGGGCCACTGGGCGACGTTTTCCTGCGCCAGTTGCCGTTCCAGCACCAGCAAACCGAAAGCCAGCAGCAACGACAGCGCAGCGCCGACGCTGGCCGACAACCCCAACGCAGCGGGTGGCAAGGTCAGATTCCAGACTTGCTCGATGCTGTACAACGTCAATAACGCCCAACCGCCAAGCCAAAGCGTCGGGGCACCAATCTGCCCCAGCAAGCGCAACCAACGTTGGCTGATCCGGTCCAGCAACCGCTCATACCAGCCTTCGGCGACAAGAACTTCTTCAGCGACAACCACCGGCACCAGCACATCCGGATTCATCGCCCGTGCGCGCCACCGAGTTACCCACCAGGCCGATTGCAGGCCGGCAACCAGCACCAGCAAACCAGCGCTCTGATTGACCAGCAACGCCGGCCAAAGCGACTGCGGCGCAAACAGACCGACAAAAAACGCCAGCACCAAGCCTGTTGCCGCCAAGGCCCCCAAACCGATTGCCAACTGCCGCAATCGACGTCCTTGAATGACCGCCTGCTGAAAACGCGGAAATCCTGCTATCTGTGCCCCATCCCCATCGAGATCGACCTGCATACCATCTCAGCCTCACATCGCAATTCGTTACGATATAACGAAAGTGGTGAAATTTTCGTGCTAAATCGTTCTATCTAAAAGCGCAAAACCTGTCGCCACGCTGAAGCCTTGACCGAAATGGCGCGAAACGCACATATTACGCTCGTAATTTTTATCGAAGGCTTCTTTTATCGATCCCGTCCCTTTCACCAGGAGTAACACTATGAGCACCTATGACGTCGTGATTCTGGGCGCAGGCCCCGGCGGTTATAACGCAGCGATCCGCGCCGGCCAGCTGGGTCTGAAAGCGGCGTGCGTGGAAGGCCGCGCCACTCTGGGCGGGACCTGTCTGAATGTCGGCTGCATGCCGTCCAAAGCGCTGCTGCATGCCTCCGAACTTTACGACGCGGCCATGGGGGCGGAATTCGCCAACCTGGGGATTGAGGTCAAACCCGTCCTCAACCTTGCTCAAATGATGAAACAGAAGGATGAAAGCGTTACCGGGCTGACCAAAGGCATCGAGTTTCTGTTTCGCAAAAACAAAGTCGACTGGATCAGGGGCTGGGGCCACATCGACGGACCGGGCAAAGTCACGGTGACCGACAGCCAGGGCGTCAAGACCGAGCTGAGCGCCAAGGACATCGTTATCGCCACCGGTTCCGAACCCACTCCCCTGCCCGGCGTGGACATCGATAACAAACGCATTCTCGACTCCACGGGCGCCCTGTCGCTGAACGAAGTACCGAAGCACCTGGTGGTGATCGGTGCCGGGGTGATCGGCCTGGAGCTGGGCTCGGTATGGCGGCGCCTGGGTGCTCAGGTGACGGTGGTCGAATTTCTCGATCGGATCTGCCCCGGTGTGGATGGCGAGGCGGGCAAAACCCTTCAGCGCTCATTGAGCAAGCAAGGCATCAGCTTCAAGTTGAGTTCGAAAGTCACCAGCGCCACGACGTCGGCGAGCGGTGTTCAGCTCAGCGTCGAACCAGCCGCGGGTGGCACCGCCGAGTTACTTGAAGCCGATTACGTGTTGGTGGCCATTGGTCGACGCCCTTATACCCAAGGCCTGGGGCTGGAAAACGTCGGTCTCGCCACGGACAAACGCGGCATGCTCGCCAATAAGGGCCACCGCACCGAGGCCGCTGGCGTCTGGGTGATCGGTGATGTGACGTCAGGGCCGATGCTCGCTCACAAGGCCGAAGACGAAGCCATGGCGTGCATCGAGCAAATCGTTGGCAAGGCCGGCGAGGTCAATTACGACCTGATCCCCAGCGTGATCTACACCAAACCGGAGCTGGCCAGCGTCGGCAAGACCGAAGAACAGCTGAAGGCCGAAGGGCGCACCTATAAGGTCGGCAAATTTCCCTTCACCGCCAACAGCCGGGCGAAGATCAATCACGAAACCGAAGGCTTCGCCAAAGTATTGGCCGATGAGCGCACCGACGAAGTCCTCGGCGTGCACCTTGTGGGCCCGAGCGTCAGTGAAATGATTGGCGAATATTGCGTGGCCATGGAGTTCAGCGCCTCGGCCGAAGACATCGCCCTGACCTGTCATCCACACCCGACCCGCTCCGAGGCCTTGCGCCAGGCGGCAATGGATGTGGAGGGGATGGCGACGCAGATGTAGGGCCGGAGATTGGCGGCAGCTGGTCTATCGCTTGATCGTTCCCACGCAGAGCATGGGAACGATCCTAACTCGGTCTAAAGCGGCAAATGCTCCAACGGCAGCGCCCCCGGCGTCTTCACCGTATGAATCGCAAAGTTGCTGCGGATGTCGCTCACGCCCGGCAACTTCAGCAGTCGCCCGGTGAGAAAACGGTCATAGGCGCGCAAATCCGGCACCACCACTTGCAGCAGAAAATCCGATTCTCCTGACACCAGGAACGCCGAAATCACCTCAGGCAATGCCGTCACGGCCAGGCGAAACGCTTCGGCCTGTTCATCGTTGTGTCGTTCAACCTTGACCCCGACAAACACCGTCAGCCCAAGGCCCACTTCATCTCGATCCAGATTAGCCTGATAGCCGCGAATCACTCCCGCCTCTTCCAGCATCCGTACCCGACGCAAACAGGGCGAGGCAGACAGGCCAATCTCGTCCGCCAATTGCACGTTGCTCAGGCGACCGTCCCGTTGCAGCGCGGCGAGAATCTTGCGGTCGTAGGCGTCCAGTTTCATGGTTTGGCAGATCCCGATGGTTCGTTCATCACAAAATGGCAGGTTATGCCAAATATCGAGTCTTTAGAAGCTGACTACGCAACCACCTGCCCTGCACCTCAGCCGTAGACTGACCTCACCAAATCGACAACGAATGGGTTGCAACATGGCAGGACTCTGGCTGTTTTTCATGGCTCTTACGGTGGTGTACCTGTTGCCCGGCCCGGACATGATTCTGCTATTGCAGACCGGCGCGCGTCAGGGCAAAGGCGCCGCGCTGGCCACGGCGTTGGGGCTGGGTGTGGCGCGTGGTTGTCATGTGGCCTTGGCGGCGTTGGGTTTGGCGGCGCTGTTCAAGACGGCGCCCTGGACCTTTGACGTGGTACGCCTGATAGGGGCGGCGTACCTGCTGTGGATCGGCATTCACTGCCTGCGCACCACGATGCTGCCGAGCTTGAACGATGCAGGCGCCACGACTGAAAAACCGCATTGGCGCGAGGCGATCCAGCGCGGTTTGCTGACCAACCTGCTCAACCCCAAGGCGCTGCTGTTCTGCTCGGTGCTGCTGCCGCAGTTCATTGATCCGCATGCCGGGCCGGTGCTCATGCAATTTGCGACGCTGGGCGTGATGCTGGTCGGTGTCGGGTTGTTGTTCGACAGCGCCTACGCGCTGGTCGGCGCCGCACTGGGCCGCTGGCTGCAACGCAGTCCATCGGCCCAGCGGGTGCAGCAGTGGTTGTTCGGCAGCCTGCTGATCGGCTTCGCGGTGCGGCTGACCTTTGTGCAGCAGGCGTAATTACTGTCGTGCCTGGCGCTGCCGGCGGTTGATCAGCACCAGCGCCAGCGCTGTAAACACCACCACACCGCCCACTTGCAGCGATTTCTTGTAGGGTCGCAATACCGAGCGGACCGGACTCAACACCTGGGTAACGTAACGTTTGTCGGCATTCTGAAAGTCCGGATAAGGGCATTGATGACCGAAGTTCACCGCCCAATCCACGTATGGCCCTTCTTTTACATAGCGTTGATAGAAGGCACTTTCTTCTTCAAGGCTGGTGTTCCACCCCGCCGCCGCACACAACACCGCCGCAAAAGCATGGCTGGTATGAGGCAGATTATCGGCAGCACGACTGGCCAAAGCCGTTGCGACATAACGATAGTGATAGCGCTCATCGGGTTGAGCGGCGCTGGCTTGCTGACGCAGGACTTCATCTTCAGCCACTAACGGGCCGACCTTTAGCTCATGGCTCTCAAGGCTGTAATTACCGCCGAACGTGACGTAATCCGGCGCCATTTCGTAGCCGAGAAGCTCCATTCCCCATCGGCGTGCCATCTCAGCGGCATTGAACAACGCCGCGGCACGTTTGGTCGGCCACCAAGCCGCGTCCGCCTCCTGACGTAACTGCCCATACGCCTTAGCCTTGTTTTGCAGATCGATATTATCGAAGTAAGCCGGCGCTTCGTCGTAACGTTCTTCACGCAGCAGGCGCCGCCCGAGCAAATTGCGCAGGTTCGCGGCTACCGGCAACGGCACATAATTGTCGCGATCCTGTTGGCTGAGAGCCGGCGGCGCAGGCACCTGAGTGTCGACGTACTGCTTGAGTTCATCGAGGGTCAGCACCCGCTCGGCAATGGTGGCCGCGTCGTACCAGTAAATGCTTTGGCTGCGATAGAGCTGATCAAAGGCTTGCAGATAATCGCCGCGTTGCAGGGCCAGAATCGCGCTTTCGCCGTCGACCCGGCACTTGGGCTGCACTGTTTCGTAGTCCCAGTCCGGAGTCCGACGTTCGCCCCAGGACTCATTTTGCGGGAAGGCCTGGGCTGCCTTGGCATACGCCGCGGCGGCAGCGATTTTGTCGCCATCACGCAACGCCAGTTTCGCCCGCAGCCACCACGCGAGACCACCGTCACCGGCGTGTTCGAGGAAGGCTTTGGCACTGGCGTAATCGCCCTGCTGATAATTCATCGCCGCCAGACGATCCGCGTTATCCAGGCTGCCGCGAGTGCTGTTTTGCAGCAGCTTGATCAGTTTCTGTTCGTTCGGCGGTTGATCACCGAATGACCAGCCCAATCGACTGATCAATGACGCCGTCACCAATTGCTGCACCGCTTTGCCTTTGAGCAATACGGCCAGTTGATCGTCGGGCATTGTCATCAGATCAGCCATCAACAACTTCAACGAGCTGTAGCCCACCGCTGAACCGTGGAGGTTCTGCGTGGCGTAGAGTTCGATAGCGCTGTCCCAATCGCCAGCGGTGCGGGCCACTCGCGCTTCTTCGCCGAGGCTGGCAACACCCAGCTCCAGCGGGTCGCTGTAGCCATCGATGCTCAATTGGCGCGTCTGCTCGAAAGCCTTTCGGGATTGAGCCAACAGGTCAGGACCGGCACCCGCCTCTGAACTCATGGCAAACAGTGCCCGTCCCAACGAGTAAGCCGCCCAGGTACTGCGCAACGCACGTTGATCCGCCGGCAACGCCAGCACCTTCTGAAAGTACTCGGCGGCCAAGCCATGGTCACCGGCGTTGAACGCCACAGCGCCCGCCAAATAGAACCTGTGCTCGGCCGGCAGGCTTGCGCCTTGCTCTTCAACCTGATGGGCATCGGTCAGGCTGCGCAGCTGTTGCACCAGCGCTTGCTGCTCAGGCGTCAGACCGGCCTGTTCGGCGGTGTTGCGCTGACCTGCGTAATCGGGCGCATCGCCGTAACCGTCGCCCGGAATGTTGGTGGCTGCGGTGACATTTTTCAGTCCCGCGATGGCATGCCCGAGGCGGTTGATCTCGACGTTGAAGTTGCCTTCCGGCAGTTCCGCCAGCGATTGGCCACGGTTGTCCAGCAGGCGCATGGGGAAGTCCGGCCCGCAGGCCAGCGCCGAACCCAACGGCAGGCTGAGGCTCAGGCAAAGCACATGGCGGGGCCAGTTACGGGTGAACATTCGAACCTCCTTGATCAATATGTGCGCAGCGTGCCCAACCGATGGCGCGCTGCCCGCCGGCGGGGATTCGACCCTCGCGCAGGCGGGTGAAGGTAAGCAGATCCGGGTGCTGTTGCAATGCATAACCGGCCAATGCATCGGCGCCGTCGCAGCCCCGCACCGCCAAGGTCAGGCGTTCGGGCCAGGCGCTGTCGAGGTTGCCTTGATTGTTGACGCTGATGTCGTAGAGGCCGTCCTGCGCCGAGAGCTTCAGCCCCACGAGGCTATCGAGCGTATCGCCACGCGCCACAGCGATTAGCGTCGTCAGGCTCCAGGCCCTGCGATCATTGGCCAGCGGCAGGCGAAACCAGATCAGCCCGGCCAGATGAGCCGGAGGATCAGCGCGTAACTCGGCGCCGAGTTTGCTCAGTTGCAGCGGATCCGCCAGTAATTCCCGACGATCGCCCCCCCGGTCGATAGACACTTCGCTTTCCACGACCGGCGCGCCATCGCCCCCCGGCAACAGCGCCACGCCATAAGCCGGCAGCGCCAGATAAAACGGTTTCGGGGTAATGCGACTCCAGGCCTTGGCCCATTGCCGGGCCTGATCCGCGTCGAACAGCCCACGCCGTGGATCGCTCACCGCGTGCACCTGCAATACGCTGCTGTCGACCGCCGTCAGCAGCGCCGGCAATTCGGGGCTGTCGAGCCAAGCCGGCAACGCGGTGATGCTCAGTGGCAAGGACGCCGGCAGAACAGCACGTAAATGCGTGAGGAATTCGCGGTAGGCCGGTAGCCGGGCGTTGCCCGCATCGTGGTCGATTTCCACGCCGGAGAGAATCAGCCCCTGCCCTTGCCAATCGCTGAGCACCTGCTGGATGTGCGCCGTGACCTCGTCCTGATCCAGCCCCGGGAGCTGGCCATCCAGACGAATCACTGCAATCAGCGGCCGGCCATCACGCTTGAGCAGCGCCGAATCGATTCGCGCCCGGCTCCAGCCGGCCTGCGCAAATGCCTGCAAGGCCAGCACGCGCAAGGTCGAGAAATCGGCGCGGCTGTCGCGTAGCGCGGCGTCATGGGCCGATGTCCATTGGCGTTGCCAGACATAGAGTTGCTGATCGAGCGGCGGTGCGTCCGGTCGCTCGCAACCGTTGAGCAGCAGCAATGCGGCGAGCAAGGCCGAGAGGCGAATGAAGAACGACATGACATCCCTGATCCCTAAAAACACAGGGCTACAGGGTAATGCAGAGTGAACTGCTTTGCGTAGGAGCCAGGCTTGCCGTAATGCCTGTCAGTTAAGGCGAAATCTGTAGGAGCGAGGCTTGCCCGCGAAGAACGATGACGCGTAATACCTGAAAAACCGCGGTGCATTCTTCGCGGGCAAGCCTCGCTCCTACAGAAATTTCGCTTAACTGACCGGCATTGAGGCTTGCCGGCGAAAGCGCACTTAAGGACGCCTTCGCCGGTAAGTCGGATCGCCGCACCGCTGGCTCCTACATAATCGGCTTGCGGGCAATGATCACCTGACTTTTCGCCACCACTGCATCCAGCGCCTGTTTGATCTGCGCACCCCGTGGCGAGGACAGAACGGCCTGCCAGGTGTCGGCCCAATGGTTGAGCAACGGGTGGTCGGCGTTGCTGAAATCGACCTTGGCTTCCCAGAACAACAGCATCCACATCGACCAATAGAATCCGTACTGGCTATGGCTGATGACTTCCAGGCCGGCGTCGCTGACCATTGCCTTGAACTGCTCTTCGCTGATGATACGAATGTGGTTGGGCTTCTGGAAATACTCCGGCGCGGCGATGTCTTTTTGCAGGTCTTCGGAACTCGGGTGCGGAACGCTGAGCAAATACAGCGCCCCAGGCTTGCCGACCCGCACCAGTTCGGCTAGAAATTGCGCCGGATCGTCGACGTGTTCGATAACTTCAGTGGACACCACCCGGGTCGCGGTCGCATCGGCAATCGGCAGCGGATTACAGTCCGTGACGTGGCACTCGACGCCCCGCGCCGGCGTGTCGCTCAGGCGCTGACGAGTCGCTTCGACCTTGGCGGCGTCAATGTCGGCAATGATGATCTTCGCCCCGCGCATGCCGCAGAAATGCACGTTGCCACCGTCACCGCAGCCCACGTCCAGCAGCGTGTCCTCAGGGCTGACCGGGAACCCGGTGAACAGCTCGCCGGTTTGCTGATTGAACCAGCCGCTGAGCATCGCATCGTGCAGGCCGAGCATGTACGGGTCGACTTTGTCGGCAACCGAGGGTGCCGGCGTCAGCGGCTTCGCGGCAACGGACGTGCCCGTCGTGAGTTTCTTCAAAAGGCTCAGCATGAGGTGGCTCCAGAGGATGGAAGGGCTGATCGGGACATACGCAAGCGTTGCACCAGATGGGCACCCCGGTTGCGCATGGGCAGCTCGATGAATCGGTAGTTGAGTTCGCTCAGCAGCACGATCAGGGTCATGGCGCAAAACAGCGCCAGTGCCGGCTGCATCGCCACGTCCTGCGAACCGGCAGGCGCGAAACGAAACCAGCCTTCGCGTATGACAAAAAACGCAGGGATGTGTATCAGGTAAATCCCGTAAGAGCGGGCGCCCAGCCAAACCAGTGTTTGCTTGAGCTTGCCTTTGGGCAGCAGATAATCGCGATTGTAGGAAGCGATCCAGACCAGCACCGCACACAACATCCCAATCGCCCCGATCCGATAGTTCGCCAGATTGAACGGGGCGCTCGCCAGGACACTCAATGCAGCCCCCAGGCTGATCAGTATCAACGGGCCTGACCAACGACGGCACAACAATCGCGGCTCCCAGGCCAGAAAGCTCGGCCTCGAGCTCCACATCGCCAGCAACACGCCCAGTGCCAGTGCGTCGGTCCTGATACTCATCAACAGCGCTGAACGCCAAGTGAACAGCTGCACGGCAACCAAGGCCAGCAACACCCACACCAACCGCTTGCGGCAGACGAGGATCAGTAACGGCAGCAACAGGTAGAACTGCTCTTCAAGGGACAGGCTCCAGTAAACGAAGCTGGCACCGTATTCGAAGCGCATGAAGCTTTCGGCAAAGCGGAAATTGGCAAACTGCAGAAAGCCCGCCAGCGTCGCCTGCAGATTGGCCTGCACCGTGCCAAAGGCGCCTGAATGATTGAAAAACAGTGCGCCCGACAACATCAGCAGCAGCCATAACCACGCGGAGGGCAATAGACGAAAGGCCCGGCGAATCCAGAAATCGCGGGTTTCCTGCCAGAAGGCTTGCGGTGTCTGGCAACCACGCAGCAGCGGAATCAAGCCTCGGGCGATGACAAACCCGGAGATGACAAAAAACAGGTCCACACCCCACCAGAATTGCCCGTGGGCCGTGCCCGATTCGAAACCCGGCAGCCCACCCGGAAATGGCATGGTTTGCAGGTGATGCACCAGCACGCCAAGCACAGCGATCCCGCGCAACAACTCGATGTCGAGAATCCGTCGACTACTCATTGCGCAGTCCCGGCCTTTGAGCCGCTGGTCATTGGTTTGCGCGCAATGATCACCTGGCTCTTGGGCATGAACTGATCGAGCATTTGCTTGATCGCCAGCCCATTGGGTTGCGCCAGCAGGTCTTGCCAGGTTTTCGCCCAACTCTCCATCAGCGGCGGGTACGGCGCCTGAATCCGGTCACGCACCGCGCCGCCCAGATCGCGCCCGGCCGCGCGCTCGCTGGCCCAGAAGAAAATCATGCCCATCACCCAGAAAAACCCGCTGGCCTGGCGATGCTCGATCACCAGACCGGCGTCCTCCACCAGCGCGGCGAAGCGTTCCGGGGTAAAAATCTGTACGTGATTGGGCGACTGGAAATAACTGGCCGGGGCGATGCCCTGTTGCAAATGCTCGCCCACCGGCGCCGGCACGCTCAGCAGATACTGCGCACCCGGACGGCCCATGCGCACCAACTCGGCCATGAACAGCTCGGGCTGATCGATGTGTTCGAGCACTTCCATGCACACAACTTTGCTCGCGCAGCCATCGGCCAGCGGCAACGGCAGGCTATTGCTGACCAGCCCCAGGCTTGGCTTGTCCGTCTGCGCGTCCACCTGCCGGGCCAGGTCTCGGACCTTGTCGTGTTCACTGTCAGTGAAAATCACTGAGGCACCCTGACGCACCGCAAACAGCGTCGCAACACCCTCACCGCAACCGACATCCAGCAAGGTGTCGTCCGCGGTAATTGCAAAGCCCTTGAGCAATTCGCCGCTGTCGCCCGAAAACCAGCCATCGAGCATGGCGTCGTGCAAGCCGACATCGCGCGGTGACACGCTGGCTTGCGCAACCGGTGCAGGCACAGGTTTGGGTTCCGCCACTGGACGCAGCCGCCTCATCAATGCGCGGATCATCCCTGAGGGGTTTCCACGGCTGACGCAGCGCGGGTTTCGAATAGCCGTGCAAGGAATTCTTTCAGACGCTGTTCAGCGGTTGCCTGGCTGCAGAAGTTTTGCAGGCTGGTCACCGCGTGGGCGGACATTCCTGCGTAGCGTTGCGGGTCGTTTTGGGCCACGTCATAGCTGGCCCGATAGGCCGTGCATAACGAGGCCCAGTTGGTGATGTAACGCAGGGTGCGAAACGCCTTGCGCGGGTCGTGGGGCCAGGCCGTCAGCTCATCCGTGGAGTCGATGAGGAAAGCATTGTCCGCATCCAGATAATCGATCATCGCCGTGGTGCGCGGCGCCACTGCCGGCTTGCCGCATGACATGAATTCCATCAGGGGCAGGCACTGGCCTTCGCCGTAGGACGTATTCACCACGTAACTCGTGGCCTGCACCAGACGTTCGTAGTCCGCATCCGCGAGGTAGCCGTAAATCAACACGATACGGCAGCGGTAGGACTGGTTTTTGTACAAGTGGTGAAGGATATCGGTCAGCGCTTCTTCGGCATTGTGATGCGTCAGCTTGAGCACTAGCGTGGCGTCTTCTACCTCGCGGAAAGTCACGCAAAAGGCACTGAGCATGTCTTCCCAATTCTTGCGCCCGTCACCGGGGTTGAACACCGAGGTGTAGATCACACCGTCGAGCACCAACTCCTGTTCACCAGCGGGCGCCTGAAAGTCGATGCCCTTGCCGCCACGCAAATGCGCAGGACCGAAGGCCCGAAGATCAAGTTGACGACTGTCCGCGAGCAAGCCTTTGATTTTCAAGCGCACCTGGCGGGCCAATGGCTGACGCTGCAATTGCGCACCGCGTGCGGCAAAGCGATCCCACACTGGTGCCGGTACCGCGACAATCGGATAGTCGGCGCCCATGGCTTCGCGCACGGCATTGACGGTGTAGCTGGAATGGGTGATTGCCGCACCGCTCGCGCGCAATACCGTGCGCCAGTCATTACGCGGTTCACCGGCGAACGGCTCATTGGGAATGGTGCTGAATTCCCACGCAAACACTGCCAGGGTCGGGCAGGCAAAATGCACCGGCGTGCGATGCGGCGGCGAGAACGACAGGAACACGCAGTCTTCGCCACGTGACAGACAATCGAGGTACAGGGCGTCGACTTCGGTCTGCGGATCGCTGACCTCCACTACCCGCCCCAGTCTCTCCAGCACCGGTCGATACTCTTTGAGCACGAAGTAATAGCTGTACTCCGAACGGCCCAGGTTTTGCGCAATGGTGTGCTGGTTGGTTTCTGAATAAATGATGATCAGCATGAGGCGTTATCCGTGACGGTCGCTGCCGACACACCGTGTGGCGCCAGCCCGAAAAAGTCCGCCAAGCGTTGTTGCACCGCAGCGAATGCGCAGTAATCGTGCATGCGCTCGACCGCCGCGTGAGACATCTGCTGATACTCCAGCGGTTGTTCCTTGGCGATGCGGTAGCTGTTTTCGTAGGCCGTTTTCAACGACCCCCAGTCCGGTCGATGACGCAGGGTCCGATAGATGATGCGGGTGTCCTGAGGCCAGATGGTCAGCTCTTCGCTGGACTTGACCACAAACGCCACGCGCTCATCGATGTAATCCTCCATGGCTGTGTGATCCGGGGCGATCACCGGTTTGCCGCTGGCCATGAACTCCATCAGCGGCAGACACAAGCCTTCGCAGCGCGAGGCATTGACATAATAACTCGCCGCCTCATAGAGCCGTGCATATTGCGGATCGTCCAGGTAGCCGTGCATCACCACCACCCGACAGGCGAACGGTGACAGTTGCGCCAGCAAGGTCATCAGCTCGGTGTAATAGGACGCCAGATCGCTCTGGGTAATCTTCAGCACCAGCGTGGCGTCCACGGTGTCCCGGAACGCCCAGCAGAATGCGCTGATCAGTTGATGCCAATTCTTGCGCCCGTCCCTGGGATTGAACACGGTGACATAGACCACGCCATCGACCTGGGTCTGAACCTGCTCCGTAGTGTCCGGAAGGTCCACGGGTGCTGGTACGTGGACCGGCAGCGACTGTGGACCGGCAATGGCCGGGAAGTATTTTGCGAGCCTGGAGTGAGCCGGGTCAGACAACAGATCGCGAATCCCCTCCCAGTACCACTGGCTCAGAAAATGAGTGCGATGGACCGGCACCGGTTGCGCCCTGCCCAAGTCCAGCGCCCACAAACGCAAGTAGTGCCTGGCGATGACGAAGCGCCGCTTCAGGGTTAGCGGCGGCGGACGCAAAGCCTCGAGTTCCGCCTGTTGCTCAGGGGTCAGCGGCGGTGGAATCAGCGAGTCGGCGGACAGCCCGAGCGTGCGGGTATCGAGGATGCAGCCCTTGATGTCGAGGGTCGAGCCAGCATTGACCGGCACGCTGGTATGGCGACTACGGATGGCAGCGAAGTTTTCCCACAACGGGGTCGGCAAGACCAACACCGGAAAGTCTTCGCCCATGGCCCGACGGATCGCCCGGGCGGTATGGCTGGAAAGCGTGATCACCCGGCCCTGGCGCGCCAGCATGCGAGTCCAGTCCTGCTGGGGATCGTTGTCCCACTGCTCATCGGGAATCGAATCGAACTCCCAGGCCACCACGCAGATTGTCGGGCACTCAAGGTCGTTCGGGGTTTTCTGCGGCGGGGTGAAAGACAGGAACAGGCTGTCTTCACCGGCGGCAAGCAGTTGCCTGTAGAGAGGATCGACCTCGGTGGTGGAGGACACCACATGCACCCGCCCAAGACTTTCGAGCACCGGGCGATAGGCCTTGAGCACGAAGTAATAACTGTATTCGGGGCGACCGAGGCTCTGGCTGATGGAACTGTCGTTGACGTCCGAGTAAAGAATAAAATTCATGGCATCCCACGATGAAGCCGCCATCCCGGCGACCTCACTCTATGACGGCGAAGCCACGGATCGAGTCGGCGTGTACCACCCTCGTCTATAGTCTTCGTGTCCGTCTACGTTCTTGTTTTAGTAGTCAGTTTCGCGGAGTTTCAAAATAACCCTGCCGAACCTTGGGCGATCGTGACGAGGGGCATTCTAAACACATACGTTAAGGGTTCGTGAACCGCTCGGCGAGAATAAATAGGCGTGCAAAACGAGAACTGACCAGTCACGGCAGGACCTGTTGAAATTGCTGCGCAATTGGCACAGATTGGCTACCAAATAACTACAACAACGACTTCGCCTGTCTTTCGACCCCGTAATCCACCCGGTCTGTCAGACATCTCCGTCAAGCCTGTGGGGAATGGACGAGGTTTTATGAATCAAGGGGTCGCTGCTTGAAAAAGCATCTGTTCGTGACGGGTCTGAGTGGATTCGTGGGACAACACATCCAATCCCGACTGAAGGCCGATGCCTCGGAATGGGAGCTGCTGCCTGTCCCCTCCCAGTACGATCTCGCATCCCCGCAAAGCCTTGAAGACCTATGGCCGGAGATGCCCGATGCGGTTATTCATCTGGCCGGCCAGACCTTCGTCCCCGAAGCCTTCCGTGATCCGGCACGTACGCTGAATATCAACCTGCTCGGCACCCTCAACCTGCTTCAAGCCCTCAAGGCCCGTGGCTTCAATGGTACGTTCCTGTACGTAAGCTCCGGTGACGTCTATGGTCAGGTCAACGAAACCGATCTACCCATCACCGAACTCCAGCCACCCTGCCCGCGCAATCCTTATGCCGTGAGCAAACTGTCGGCGGAGTTCCTGAGTCTGCAATGGGGTCTGAGCGAGGGCTGGCCAGTATTGGTCGCGCGCCCGTTCAACCACATCGGCACCGGGCAGAAGGATAGCTTCGTCATCGCCAGCGCTGCGCGGCAGATCAGCCGGATCAAGCAAGGCCTGCAAGCACCGCAACTGGAAGTCGGTGACATCGATGTCACTCGCGATTTCCTCGATGTGGGCGACGTGGTGTCGGCCTACTTCGCATTGCTGGAAAAAGGCACTCCGGGGCAGGTCTACAACATTTGCTCGGGGCGCGAGCAGAGCATTCGCAGTTTGATCGAACAGCTGGGGGACATCGCCCAGGTCAGTATGCAACTGATTCAGGATCCGGCGCGTCTTCGCCGCGCGGATCAGCGTCGCGTTTGTGGCAGCCATGCCAAGCTTGCCCAGACCACAGGATGGACGCCTGAAATCACAACACAACAATCCCTGCGGGCGATCCTGTCCGACTGGGAGACGCGAGTACGACAAGAATGACAAAAAGTGCATTGATCACAGGGATCACCGGTCAGGACGGCGCCTATCTGGCCAAGTTGCTGCTCGACAAAGGTTATAAAGTCTACGGCCTGGTGGCGCGGCGCAGCAGCGATTCACGTTGGCGACTGCGTGAGACGGGGATCGAGGGCGATATTGTCTATCTGGATGGCGATATGGCCGATGCCTGCTCGGTGCAGCGCGCGGTCATCAAATCGGCGCCGGACGAGGTTTACAACCTGGCGGCGCAAAGCTTTGTCGCCGCCTCCTGGGATCAACCGGTGACCACCGGCATCGTCGACGGCCTGGGCGTGACTCACCTGCTCGAAGCGATCCGCCAGTTCAGTCCGCACACCCGCTTCTATCAAGCGTCCACCAGCGAAATGTTCGGCTTGATTCAGGCCGAGCAGCAAGACGAAAACACACCGTTTTATCCGCGCAGCCCTTACGGCGTGGCCAAGCTCTATGGCCACTGGATCACGGTGAACTATCGCGAAAGCTTCAACCTGCACGCCAGCAGCGGCATCCTGTTCAACCACGAATCACCGCTGCGCGGCATCGAGTTCGTGACCCGTAAAGTCACCGACGCCGCCGCTCGCATCAAGCAGGGCAAACAGCAGGAGCTGCGCCTGGGCAACATCGATGCGAAACGCGATTGGGGATTTGCCGGCGACTACGTCGAAGCCATGTGGCTGATGCTGCAACAAGACAAGCCTGATGATTATGTGGTCGCCACCGGCGTGACCACCACCGTGCGCGAAATGTGCCGCATCGCTTTCGATCACATAGGCCTCAACTACCGCGACTACGTGAAGATCGACCCGGCGTTTTTCCGCCCGGCCGAGGTAGAGGTGCTACTTGGCAACCCGGCCAAGGCCCAGCGCGTACTGGGCTGGAAGCCAAAAACCGATCTGGACACTTTGATCCGCATGATGATGGATGCGGACATGAAACGCGTTGCCAAGGAGTAGGCCATGCTGATTCCTGTGATTCTCTCCGGCGGTGCCGGGACCCGTTTGTGGCCGGTGTCCCGCGAAGGCCATCCCAAGCCGTTCATGACCCTGCCCGACGGTCAATCGCTGCTGGGCAAGACCTATCGGCGTGCGGCCGGTTTGCTCGATGGCTGGGGCGATATCGTCACGGTGACCAACCGCGACTACTACTTCCAGAGCAAGGATCACTATCAGGACGCGCGCCTGGAGCGCCATCGCGGGCATTTTCTGCTCGAGCCGACGGGCCGCAATACAGCCCCGGCCATCGCGGCGGCCGCCCTTTCGCTACAAGCCCTGCACGGCGACGAAGCGATCATGGTGGTGATGCCTGCCGACCATCTGATTCTCAACGAAGACGCCTTGAACAGCGCGGTCGAGCACGCCGTGACGCTGGCCAAAGCGGGTCATCTGGTGACGTTCGGCGTAATACCGAAAGCCCCGGAAACCGGCTTCGGCTACATCGAAACCGGTGCACCGCTGGATGACAAAGGCGCGGCCAAGGTGCAGCGCTTCGTCGAGAAACCCGACCTGCAAACCGCCACGCATTATCTGGAGAGCGGTAATTTCCTGTGGAATTCGGGGATGTTCTGCTTCTCGATCGCCACACTGCTGGCTGAATTGCACCTTCACGCCCCCGCGCTGCTGGAACAAGCCCGCGTCTGCATGGCCGCCAGTGCACCGGTGGAAACCGGTGGTTGCCTACAACAGGAACTGTCGCCAACGCACTTCGCCGAAATCACCGACATCTCCATCGACTACGCCTTGATGGAGCGCTCCGACAAAGTGGTCGTGGTGCCGGCCTCTTTCGACTGGAGCGACATCGGTTCCTGGGGCGCCGTGGCGGCACTGGTGCCGGCCGATGCGCAGAATAATCGCGCCAGCGGCGATGCGATCTTCATCGACAGCCATAACAACTTCATCCAGAGCGAAGACCGGTTGGTCGCCGCAGTGGGTGTGGATAACCTGATCATCATCGACACCGCCGACGCGGTGCTGGTGGCCCACGCCGACCGCGCCCAGGATGTGCGCCGGGTGGCCCGGCAGCTCAAGGATGAAAAGCACGAAGCCTATCGCCTGCACCGCACAGTCAGCCGACCTTGGGGCACTTACACCGTGCTCGAGGAAGGTCCGCGCTTCAAAATCAAACGTATCGTGGTCAAGCCCGGGGCCAAGTTGTCGTTGCAGATGCATCACCACCGCAACGAACACTGGGTGGTGGTCGAAGGCATGGCCAAAGTCACCAACAACGGTTCCGGGTCGCATCTGGTGGCCAAGAACGAGTCGACGTTCATTGCCGCCGGGCACAGGCACCGTCTGGAAAACCCCGGCGTGATCGACCTGGTGATCATCGAAGTGCAAAGCGGCGAATATCTGGGGGAGGACGATATCGTTCGCTTCGAAGACCAATACGGCAGGACGGTTTGAATGCTGCTTTCCCTGTATCGCTCGCTGTGGGGCTATCGAGGTTTCATCCTCGGTAGCGTCAAGCGAGAGTTTCAAGCGCGTTATCGCAATTCGCTGTTCGGTGCCTTGTGGACCGTGCTCAACCCGCTGTCGATGATCGTCGTCTACACGGTGATTTTTTCCCACATCATGCGCGCACGCTTGCCGGGTGTGGACGACGGCATGGCCTACAGCATCTACCTCTGCGCCGGGTTGCTGACCTGGGGCCTCTTCTCGGAAATCACCCTGCGCAGCCAGAACATGTTTCTGGAAAACGCCAACCTGCTGAAGAAAATCAGTTTCCCGAGAATCTGCCTGCCGGTGATTGTGCTGTTCAATGCCGGCATCAACTTCGCCATCATCATCGGTCTGTTCCTGGGCTTTCTGCTGATCACCGGGCGCCTGCCGGGCATGGCCCTGCTCGCGTTGCTGCCGCTGATGGCCCTGCAGGTGATGTTCTGCGCCGGGCTGGGAATGATCCTCGGTGTGCTGAACGTATTCTTTCGCGATGTCGGGCAATTTTTCGGCATCTGCCTGCAATTCTGGTTCTGGCTGACGCCGATCGTGTACCCGATGAGCATCCTGCCCGAGTGGGTCCAGCGGCTGTTGCAACTCAACCCGCTGACGAACCTGATTGGCAGTTACCAGAACCTTTTCCTCTACGGCCAATGGCCGGTCTGGAGTTCCCTGCTGCCGGTCTTCGTGATCGGTCTATTGTTCTGCGTGATCGGGCTGCGGCTGTTTCGTCAGCGGGTCGGCGAAATGGTGGATGAACTCTGATGGGACACATACGCGTGACCGGCCTGGGCAAGGCCTACAAGCAATACCCCACACGCTGGAGCCGACTGGCCGAGTGGCTGATCCCGTTTGCACCGATCCGCCATCGCCAGCACTGGGTGCTGCAAGGCGTGGCATTCGAGATCGCTCCCGGTGAAGCGGTGGGCATCGTCGGGGTCAACGGTGCCGGCAAAAGTACCTTGCTGAAGATGATCACCGGCACCACCCAACCCACCTGTGGGCAGATCCAGCTCGAAGGCCGCGTTGCCGCCCTGCTGGAACTGGGCATGGGCTTTCACCCCGATTTCACCGGCCGGCAAAACGCGGTCATGGCCGGGCAATTGCTGGGCATGCAGGTCGAAGAAATCGAAACCCTGATGCCGCAAATCGAACACTTCGCGGAAATCGGCGAAGCCATCGACCACCCGGTGCGCACCTATTCCAGCGGCATGCAGATGCGCCTGGCGTTCAGCGTGGCCACCGCGCGGCGCCCGGATATCCTTATCGTCGACGAAGCGTTGTCGGTGGGCGACGCCTACTTTCAGCACAAGAGCTTCGATCGCATCCGCAGCTTCCGCAAGGCCGGCACCACGTTGCTGATCGTGTCCCACGATCGCTCGGCGATCCAGTCGATCTGCGACTCGGCGATCCTCCTGGAAAACGGCCGCATGGCCATGCACGGCAAGCCCGAAGCCGTCATGGATTACTACAACGCCCTGCTCGCCGAGCGCGAAGGCCAGACGGTGCGTCAGGAAATACTCGCGGACGGCCAAGTGCAAACCGTTTCCGGCACCGGTGAAGCCGGGATCCTCAGCGTGCGCATGCTCGATGAGCGCGAACGCGCCATCGATGCCGCCGAAGTCGGCCAGCCGGTGGTGCTTGAGGTGCAAGTCGAAGTGCGCCAGGACATCGAACGCCTGGTGCTGGGTTTCATGATCAAGGATCGCCTGGGCCAGGCCATGTACGGCATCAATACCCATCGCCAGGACCTCGCCCTCACTGACCTGCAGGCCGGCGAGCGGGTGACTTACCGCTTTGCCTTCGTCATGGGCCTGGGCAAGGGCAACTACTCCGTGGCCCTGAGCCTGTCGCGGCTGGACTCGCACCTGGACCGCAATTTCGAGTGGCGCGATTACGGTCTGGTGTTCCACGTGATCAACAACCGACACGAAGACTTCGTTGGCTGCTCGTGGCTGGGGGCAAAAACCACCATTACTCGCACAGCCGAATCGATTGTTTCGGAGAACACGCCATGACCCGTCTGCTGGTGGAATGCACGTACGTGTTCCAGCACCCCAAGGTCAATTCGGGCATTCAACGGGTGGTGCGCAACGTCATCAATCAGTTGCCTGAACGCGTCGACGGCGTCGAGTGCATCCCGGTGGTGATGCTTAAGGGCAAGCTCTACCGGGTTCTGAAACTGAGCCCTTCGGGCATCCCTTTTTTCAACGGGCTGATGGAGTTCGGTGGGCGCCTGGAGCGATTGGCCCATCGTTGCTGGCAACTGCACCAGCGCCTCGACAAGCGCTGCGCATCGCGATGGACCCGGCGTGCGTTGTATGTAGCCTACCGCCTTACGGCACTGGCGGGCTTCAGCGTACCGTTGCGTGTGATCGACCGGATCAACCAATATCACCTGCCCAAACGTTGCTCGCCGCTGCAGCATCAACCGGGCGATCAATTGGTGTTGCTGGATTCGTCCTGGCACGCCGATTTTTTCCCGTTGGCCGAACAGCTCAAACGCGAAGGCGTGGGCATTGTCTCGGTGATCTACGACCTGATTCCCCTGACCCACCCGCAGTTCTACGACACGCGACTGGTGCAGATTTTCAACGAATGGTTCGACTGGATCGCTAAAACCGCCGACGGCTACGTGGCGATTTCCGCCACGGTGCGCGATCAGGTGCGCGAGGAATTGCATCGTCGAGTCGGTCCTGCCATCGCCGACACCTTGTGGTTCGACTATTTCCACCTGGGCTCCGAGCTGGACCTGCGCGACGAAACCGCCGCCATCGAAACACGCCTGACACGGCTGTTCGAGACCCCGGAACCGGTGTTCCTGATGGTCAGCACCATCGAGCCACGCAAGAACCACGACTACTTGCTCGATGCCTTTGAACTCGCCTGGGCCGCAGGCTCGAAAGCCCGGTTGTGCATCGCCGGGCGCATTGGCTGGAAATGCGATGCCCTGCTCGCTCGAGTGCGCAATCACCCGCAGCTGAATACGCGACTGTTCATGTTTAACGACCTGAGCGACACCAGCCTGGAGCACGCCTATTCCCACGCCAGTGCGCTGGTGTTTCCGTCCTACGTCGAAGGCTTTGGCCTGCCGCTGGTGGAAGCCATGCAGCGCGGCCTGCCGGCCATGGGCAGCGACATCCCGGTCTTCCGCGAAATAGGCGGCGAGTTCATGGCGTACTTCGACCTGGCCGAACCACAAAGCCTGGCCGATCTGGTCACTCGATTCGAGAGCAGCAAACTATTCCCGGCCGCCCGCGATGTGGCGGACTGGCGATGGATCGGCTGGCGTGAAGCCAGTGCGCAACTGGCCGAACGAACCCTGCGCAACCTTGGGGAAACACCCGTGGTGCAAGAGAGGCAACATGCGAATTGCCCTTAACGCCCGAATTCTCCAGGCTCCGCGCACCGGCATCGGCCATTACGTCGCCGAACTGGTGAATGCCCTGGCTGGTGAGCCAGACGTCGAGTTGTCGCTGTTCCATGGCTGGGGATGGAGTTCTTCGCTACCCGATGCCGCCATGCCCGGCTACTCGCGACTGACGCCGTTGCTGCGGCAAATACCCGGGGCGTATCAGGCTCGACGCTGGCTGGCGCAGAAACGCTTTGATCAAGGCCGCGCCAAAGCGATCGACCTTTATCACGAACCCAGTCTGTGGCCGTTATCGTTCGACGGCCCGACGGTCATCACCCTGCATGACCTGACGCACTTGCACTATCCCGAGACGCAACCGCCGGCACGCCTGCGAGAAATCGAGCGGCGCCTGGCCGATGGCGTCCAACGGGCGCAGCTTATTCTCACCGATTCGCAGTACATTGCCGACGAGGCTCAGGCCTGGTTCGCACTGCCGGCCGAGCGTTTTGTGGTTGCCCCGCTGGGCGTGGCGGCACGTTTCCACCCCCGCGAACCCGAGGCCATCGATGCGGTGCTCAAGGCTCACGGGGTCGAGATGCGCGATTATTTTCTCTGCGTCGGCACTTTGGAACCACGCAAGAACCTGACCCTGGCCCTGCGCGCCCACGCCCAACTTCCGGAAGCATTGCGTCAGCGCTTTCCGCTGTTGATCGTCGGCATGGCCGGCTGGCAGCGCGAACAGTTCAGCGATGAACTGCGCCAGGCATTAGCCAATGGTCATGTGTGTTTACTGGGTTATCTGCCCGACGAGCAGGTCGCGCAGCTGTTGGCGGGCGCCCGGGCGCTGATTTTCCCGTCGCTCTATGAAGGCTTCGGTCTACCGGTGCTGGAGGCCATGGCCAGCGGCACGCCGGTCATCCTGACCCGACGTTCGGCCATGCCCGAAGTCGCAGGCGTTGCGGGCAACTATATTGAACCTGACGATCCAGACGGCCTGCGCGATGCCATGCGCCAACTGATCGATGATCACGCACATTGGCAGGCATGCTCGAACGCCGGATTGCAGCAGGCAAGCTTATTTTCCTGGGAGCGTTGCGCGAAGATCACCGCCCGCGCCTACCGCCAGGCTATGGGAGGTTGAATGCGAGTTCTTCATTTTTTCAAGACGTACCTGCCTGATTCGGTCGGCGGGATCGAACAAGTGATCTTCCAGTTGTGCGAAAGCGGCGCCCAGCATGGCATTGAAAGCCAAGTGTTGACCCTCAGTGCCGATCCGACACCGCCGGTGGTGCAACTCGGGCAGCACGAAGTTCATCGGGCCAAACTCGATATTCAATTCGCTTCCACAGGTTTTTCTTACAGCGTCTTCAAGCAATTTCGCGAAATGGCCGCCGAGGCGGACGTGGTCAATTACCACTTCCCGTGGCCATTCATGGACCTGGTGCATTTCTTCAGCGCCATGAACAAACCCAGCGTAGTGACCTACCACTCGGACATCATTCGCCAGAAACACCTGCTCAAACTTTACCGGCCACTGATGAACCGCTTCCTCGCCAACGCTGACCGGATCGTCGCCGCGTCTCCCAACTATCTGCACACCAGTGACGTACTGCAGCAGTTTCGGGACAAGACTCGCGTCATTCCCTATGGCCTGAACAAGGCCGGTTATCCACAGGCCGATAACGACCGCATGGACCATTGGCGGCAAAAGCTTGGGGATAAGTTTTTCCTGTTTGTAGGGGTGATGCGCTATTACAAAGGCCTGCACATTCTGCTCGAGGCCTTGAAAGACGTGGATTATCCAGTGGTAATCATTGGCGCCGGGCCGCTGGAAACCGAACTGCACGCCCAGGCCGCGGCGTTGGGTTTGCGCAATATTCACTTTCTCGGGCGTCTTGGCGACGAAGACAAAGTCGCGCTGCTGCAACTGAGTTACGCAATTGTATTTCCGTCGCACCTGCGCTCCGAAGCGTTCGGCATCTCTTTGCTCGAAGGCGCGATGTACGGCAAACCGATGATCTCCAGCGAAATCGGCACCGGCACCAGCTACATCAACATCCACAACGAAACCGGGCTGGTAGTGCCGCCGAGTCATCCACAGGCGTTCCGCGAAGCCATGCGCACGCTGTGGGAAAACCCGATGCTTGCGGCCGAAATGGGCGTGAAGGCTGAGGCCCGTTATCGGCAGTTGTTCACGGCGGAAGAAATGGGTCGCAAGTGGACGGAGTTGTACGAAGAACTGCTGGAAGAAAAATCCCTGTCCTACGCCTGAATCCGTAGGAGCGAGGCTTGCCCGCGAAGGCGACGTATCAGCCGACATCAATGTTGAATGGCAGGCCGCCTTCGCGGGCAAGCCTCGCTCCTACAAGGGATCAGCTGTGTGGCGCAGGTTTGGGTATGTTCACGTTATCCAGCATCCTGTTCACCGCCAGTTCTGCCAGCATGACGATCTGTTGAATCGCCATCACCGCGTGCCGGTGCGGCCCTTCCAGATACCCCGCAATATCACTCGCCATTACACTGGCCTGGGCCAACGATTCACAGGTATGGGCCAACAGGTCTTCGTCTTTGATATCCGGCGCAACGATAAACATCGTGCTCGGCTTGCGGGTCGCGGGTGATTTGAGGGCGGAGGGGTTGAGGTAGTGATCGAGCGCTCGGTTAGCGGCTTCGTTGAGTTTTTTTGAATTGAGGGATTCGTAAGGGGAGGTACTGTCCGCTTCAGGCGGATTTGGTGTCGGCTTGAACATGGCAAAGATCCTTAAAGAGATGGAGCTGCCATTTTTCGTTTTCCAGACGAAAAGGGTGGCAGCTGTACGCGGACTGGAAAAACCGGTAAAGGATCAAACCCGGCAGACCCGAAGGTCTCCCACGCACAGCCGCCATAACTGCGGTGCTCAAAATGAGCCGCATTATGTCATCTGCTTTGTTCCAGACCCGATCGCTGATGTGCAGCGACCCCCAAAGCCTATCCACTTCACTTCCCACCCGACAACCGTCAAAACCTGTCGGAAACCTCCCCCTAAAATCATCGTTTGTAGGACTGCCTGAAGATCAAAAGATCGCAGCCTTCGGCAGCTCCTACGCGGGATTTGTTTACACCCTGTAGGAGCTGCCGAAGGCTGCGATCTTTTTCTAAAGGGCCCCGCTGCCACCCAGGGCCTGGGCTTGCAGGCGTGCGTTCGCCTGCGCCCAAGTCCCAGTCAGCAAACTTTTGGGGGACACACCGTCAAAGCGCCAACGCAAGGCCAGCGCCGCGGGCCGCCGCACTACGCGCTCCACCTCGAATGTCCACAGCCGCTCGGCCCCTAGAAAGGCTTCGACCTGTGGGCCTTCAAGGATGATGTGCGTGCGACCGCTGAGTTGCAGCAGGTCACCGGAATCGAAATCGATGAACAGCAAACCGGCTCGAGGATTGATCAGCAGGTTGCCCAGGGTATTGAAGAACATATTGCCGGCGAAGTCCGGGATGGTCAGGCGATTGCCCTCGACCTGGACGAAACCGGCCTGGCCACCCCGATGAGAAACGTCCACCGAGCGTTGGTCATCGACGTCCACATAACTGGCAACAAAGAAGGTATCGGCGCTGGCGATCATGGCTTTGGCCGCGTCATCCAGCCCGTGGAGATGCTGCGCGACACGGGTCACAGGATCCGCCAAGGGCACCGAGCGAAACTGGCGCAATTGAATGTATTGCGGGCAATTGCCGAAAGATTGCTCCACCGTCACCTCGAAGCCGCTCGCCGTTACAGCGTCGACCCGACCATTGAGACGGTTGCGACGTCGGGTGTGCAGTTCGATACCGAGCAGACCGATCGCCGCCCCATCTTGCAGTTGTGCAGGGTCGTCGTGGCCAGGCAGGCTGCCGAACTGCAACAGCGCAGGCTCCGGAGAATGGGCAAAACCTGGCTGCCCTTCAAGAATACTGGCCCAAGGGTTGCCGTCAGCATCAACCGCGCCGTACAGCATGAACGGCAGTTGCTGATAGAAGGTGCGGTGCTGATCCGGCATCTCGCTGCGAATCACCCTACGACCTAATGTGTCCATTCGCTCGGCGACACCCATGTGAGCCTGCAACTGGGTCTCGCCTGCGTGCCAAGGTGAACGTTCCATAACGGCTTCTCCCCTGCGCTCATCGCGCATAAAAACGGCCCGACTGAATCGGACCGTGAACATCAGGCGGTTTTTTGCAAACCGGCAACGGTGCGCGGCATGCCGACAAACCCTGGCAAGGCTTCAATCTGCGCCAGCCACGCGCGGATGTTGGCGTAGTCATCCAGCGACACATTGCCTTCCGGTGCATGGGCGATGTAGCTGTACGCAGCGATGTCGGCGATGGTCGGTTCGCTACCAACCAGATAGGGCGTTGCGCCCAGTTCCTGATCGATCACTTTGAGCCAGGTGTGGGCATAAGCGATCACCTCTTGCGCATTGAAAGGCGCACCAAACACCGTGATCAGCCTTGCTCTGCCCGGGCCAAAGGCAATCGGCCCGGCGGCGACCGACAACCAGCGCTGAACCTTGGCCGCACCGACCGGGTCGGTTGGCAGCCAGCGACCGTTGCCGTATTTCAGCGCAAGGTAAACCAGGATCGCGTTGGAATCGGCCAGCACCACGCCTTGATCATCAATCACCGGAACCTGACCGAACGGGTTGAGCGCAAGAAAATCCGCTTGCTTGTGAGCGCCCTTGGCCAAATCGACAAAGATCAGCTCGGTCGGCAGTTGCAGCAGCGACAGCATCAGCTCCACACGGTGAGCGTGGCCAGAACGGGGGAAATTGTAGAGTTTGATGGCTTGCATGGTCGACTCCGCTGGGTGGTGGCGTCGTCCAGGAAGATCAGCGCCTATAGAGGGCCATCTTCCATCCGCAACCAAAGCAACAGAATAACCAGCAAACGCAATCCATTATTTCAGCCAGTGCAATAACCCTTCAGCCATGCAGCGCCGGGTGTTCGCGCAGTACGTTCACCGCGAAGTCGACAAAACTACGGACCCGCACCGGGGCCTTGCGCCCACCTTGGTAGACCACATGAATGGGCAGCGGGGGCAGTTCGAAGTCGGCCAGAACAATTTCCAATTCACCGGCGGCGACCTTGCTCGCCACTTGATACGACAGTACTCGGGTCAGGCCAAGCCCCATGGCAGCGGCCGTGATAGCCGCCTGATTGGCGGTGACCACAAGACGCGGTTCCGGACGAACGCTGATCGGCTCTCCCCCGTCAAGGAACGGCCAGCTTCTGTGCTGCCCAATGGACGAGGTGGCGATAATCGGGGCTGCGCTCAAATCTGCAGGATGCCGAGGCCGGCCACGGTCAGTCAGGAATCCGGGGGAAGCGCAGATCACCCGCCGCACTTCGCCCACGCGAATTGCATGTTGGTTACTGTCAGGCAACTCACCGATGCGCACAGCCACATCGATGCCCTCCTCGACCATGCTCACCACCCGGTCGACCAGTAGAGCGTTGATGCTGACTTCAGGGAATTGAGTCAGGTAACCGACCATGACCGGCGTAACGAACAAATCACCGAACAATACCGGCGCCGTGATCGTCAGTTGCCCACGGGGTTGGGCGTGACTGCCGGCGGCCGAATCCTCCGCTTCCTGCACCTCGGTGAGAATTCTCCGACAGTCCTCCAGATAACGCTGACCCGCCTCACTCAAATGCACGCTGCGGGTGGTACGCGTCAGCAACTGGGTGCCGATGCGTTTCTCCAACGCCGCCACGGCGCGGGTGACACTGGCCGCCGACATCCCCAATCGCCGCGCCGCGGCTGAGAAGCCTTGCTCCTGGGCTACGGTGGCGAAGACTTGCATTTCCTGGAATCGGTCCATCGGTGTCCTCGGCCAGTCGTGTGCCGCCACCCGACACACTTAGACCCGGGGGACGATGGATCAAGAGACGGGTTTGATCCAGTCCCACAGGGCAGCATCGTTGAAGTCCCGGATAATACTCCGGGCACCGGCCTCGCGAAGCTGGTTTTCTTGCAGCCCGGCCAGCATGCCAAAGGTATGGATGCCGGCCGCCGAAGCCGATTGCACACCGGCCAGCGAGTCCTCGAAGGCAATCGCATCACTCGCCTCGACACCGAGTATTTCCAGGGCGGTGAGGTACGGCATCGGATGCGGTTTGCCGCGTGCCAGTTCGCCACCAATCACCAACGTATCGAAGCGGTCGGCAATCCCCATTCCGCTCAGCATGGCCACTGCATTTTCACGCGGGGCATTGGTCACCACAGCCACGGGAATGCTGGCGGCGTCGGCATAGTCAAGAATGCGCAGCACCCCGGGCACAGGATGGGTTTCACCCAATTGAGCGCGGAACATTGTCTCTTTTTCCGCCGCCAGTGCCGCGTATTGCGCTACGGGCATATCGGGAAACAACCCGCCGAAGATCATGTCGTCCGGAAAGCCCATGACATTTGCTTTGTAATAGCTGATGTCCATCGAGCGGTCCCAGCGCGCCAACAATTGATTGTAAGCATTGAGGTGTAACTCATCGGTATCGATGAGGGTGCCATCCAGGTCGAACAACAGTGCAGAGATAACCAATTGACACTTACTCCTGTCGAATAACCGCATTGCCTGTGGATAACGCGCCGCGCAACCCCAGCACAACCGGCAACATGAGAATGGGGTACACAATCAACAAACTGAAGGCGGCTTCTACGCCTATCCGTTCCGAGAGCAGGCCGAGCAGAAACGGCGCCAGCAACAACGCCACCCCCACCGCTTGCGATGCCTGGGTACTGAGCGCGGAACTGGCGCGGGGCGCGATGCTCATCGCCGAGCCCAGGATCAGCGGGAAAAAATTGCCCAGGCAGGCACCCAGTACAAAGGTGAAAGCGGTCGTGGCCCATCGCTCTTGCGTGAAGTACAACACCAACAACGTGGCGATTGCCCCCAGCATTACCGCCACCAGCAGCGTCAGCGGTGTGATTGCGCGCAACGCATAGCTGCTGGCCAGGCGACCGCAGACCGTACCTGCGAAATACACACTCATCAAGGTCGCCGCTGCCGAGGCGCTGATCTGCACATGGGTTTTCATGTACTCGGCGCCCCAGAAACCGACGCCCCATTCCGCCGAAATCCCCAGGATTACCAACGCCCACAGGCTCAGCTGCAACCGTCGTCCAAGAGGCAGGCTATCCTTGCCCTGCACAAGCCGAACGTCATGTGGCGACCCCGCGTCCATTCGATACGCCGTGCGCGACGCCACCACCAGCAGGATCGCACACACCGCAACGACCAGTGGCGCCACCCGCCAAGACCAATCGACGGCTGTCGCGCCGCCCACCAGCAAGGCGCCGCCCAGCACGCAAAGACCGGCAACCACGTGGGCCGCCACCAGTTTTGCCGCTGCTTGTTCCTGATAGCGAGCGCCCAGCATGGCTTGGCCAACCGCCATGACCAACCCACCCGACAACCCCATCAACATCGCGGCAAGAAGCGTCATCGGCAGGTAATTGGCCAGGCTGAACAAACCGCTGGCAACCACGATCGAGGCAATCGCGATTTGCCCCATGCCGATGGATAACGAACGCCGCTCCAGCCAGCGATACGGAAAGCCGACTAAGGCCAGGCCCAACGCGTAGGCGGCAAAATGCAAACCGGTCCAGCGCAGGTCCAGCCCGAGTTCACCGCGCAAAAAAGGCATGATCGGACCCAACATGCCTTGCTGGGCGCCGAAGAGCCCGAACATCAGGTAGATGCCCCAGGGATGTCCGTCGACGGGTACGGGCCAGTCGTTGCGCGTGGTATCAGTCATGGGCAACTTACTCATCGAGCACTCGTTCAGCAAAGAGGGAATGCCACTGCGCGCAACGGGCAATCTTCGCCTGACTGGCCTTTTGCGCATCCAGCGCCTGCAAGTCGCTGACCTTCAGTTCGCCACCCGAAACACCGCCCAACACCACTTTGCCGAAGCGGCGACTGATCGCCGCCGCCGCGGGTGTGAGCATCCAGCCGAGCGCTTGCTGTGCCTGCACAGCCTTGGCCGAACCGGCACGACAACCGAACACTTCATACTCGTAGCAGCGCGCATCATCGGGCACGCACCAGCGTAGCGAAGGATGTTCCTGGGCGGCCCGGGTAGCCGCCGTTGACACGGTCACCCCCAGCCACGCCTGACTGGCAAGCACCGCCTCGATCGGCGCGGTGGACGAACCGCTGATCGACGGCTGCAACCGGGCAATCGTGTCGAGCATCTCCCAGGCGCCGTCACCGTAATGCTCAAGGAGCGCACTCAGGTGCAGATAGCCTGCGCCCGAGCGCGCCGGATCCGGCAACGCAAGGCGCCCCGACCAGTGCGCGGCACAGAGGGCTTCCCACGTTGTGGGCGGCGCAAGACCTTGCTCTGCCAACACGTGCGGGTCGTAACAGAACGCCGGTACAAAACCGGATGGGCTGAACCAGCGTCGGTCTTGCGCAACCGCCGAGGAAGGCAAGGCCGAAACGTCCAGGTTGTCGAGGGGCATCAATAGCGACGCCAGTGCCGGGTCCAGCAACGCGGTGGCCGCCGTGCCCAGCAATAGGTCCCACAGCCCGGCGGTGTCGCTGCGCAAACGCTCGACCAGTTCGGCGGTTGACCAACGGGTAAGGCGCACGGGTAAACCGACGTGAGCAGCAATGCCGTCGACGAACTCGGCCAGTTCGGCGTTTTCCATTGAGCTGATCGCAATAAGCTCGTTCATGCTCACTCCAGTAGCCGGTGTAATTTGGCGTACTGCAAGAGCATGATCGTCTTGCCGTCACTGATAGCGCCTGTCTCGATCATGGCCAGGGCCTCGTCGAGGGGCAGTTCAAGCACCTCGACCTCTTCGCCCTCCGCTTCGACGCCGCCCCCCTCCCCCAGCTTGTCCTCGTCGAAATATTCGCCGACAAAGAAATACAAGCGTTCGGTCACCGATCCAGGGCTCATGAAAGCCTCGAAAATCTTGCGCACGTCTTTAATCCGGTAACCGGTTTCTTCCTCGGTTTCCTTGCGAATACAGGTGTGTGGATCGTCTCGATCCAGCAGGCCGGCGCAGGTCTCAATGAGCATGCCGTCGTGTTCGTTGACGAAGGCCGGGAACCGGAATTGCCGGGTCAGTACAACCGTCTGCTTCAACTTGCTGTAAAGCAGGATCGTCGCCCCGTTGCCACGGTCGTAGGTCTCCCGGGACATGTTTCGCCAGGTGCCGTCGCGGCCCTGGAAATCGTAAGTGGTTTTGCGCAGTACGTACCAGTTATCCGACAGTACCTCGACCTGCTTGATGCGCACGCGATCCTTGGTGGCAATGGCTTGATTCATGATTTCAATCCTTGTTCGATCTCAGGTGTATGGCGTTGGGTGCGACGGTCAGCAAACGATCCACCATGGCCGGGTCACGGTGTTCAGGCGCGGTCATCACCGCCGTATCAAGGGCGCGGTCACAGCCGCACGGGCAGGCACCGCGATGCTCGCCCAGACGCGAAACCGCCTCGGTGACCAATCGGCGAGTCAGGGTGAAGGTGTCGGCCATGCGTTGGGCGACGAGGGCGGCGTTCACATCCTCATGGGACTCATGCCAGCAATCGAAGTCGGTGGGGATGGCAATCATCGCGTAGCAAAGTTCGGCTTCGCGAGCCAGTTTCGCCTCGGGCATCGCGGTCATGCCGATGACAGTGCCGCCCCATTGGCGATAGAGGTTCGATTCGGCCCGGGTCGAAAATTGCGGCCCTTCCATCACGACATAAGTGCCGCTATCGAGTGCCTGAACATCCGTCGTTTTCACACTCTCAGCCAGGACAGCATGCATGCGCCCGCACACTGGATTGCCGAACGGCACGTGCCCTACCAGGCCTGGGCCGAAGAAGGTCTTGTCACGCTGGATGGTACGATCGATGAATTGATCTATCAGCACGAAACTGCCCGGTGGCGCATCGTGGCTGAGGCTGCCCACCGCACTGACCGATAACACTTGAGTGCAACCGACGTGACGTAGCGCAGCAATGTTGGCGCGCACATTGATTGAGGCGGGTGGAATCGTGTGCCCAACCCCATGACGCTGTACGAAGGCCACCGGCACGCCGTTGAGCGTGCCAAGGGTGATGGGGGAGGAAGGCTGGCCGAATGCGGTCTCGATTTCGACCAGGCGAATATCTTCCAGACCTGGCAGCTGCTGAAGACCGCTGCCACCAATAATGCCAATGCGTTGCACCTGTTGAAATTCCGTTGAGTTCGTCACGTATTGCCTCTCGTCTTCAGGATGGATTCTTCTTGTTCGGTGCTGACCAGCCGCTCGTACAGCTCCGAAAGCGCCGTCGGTGCGTTGCCCCGGCGCAACAGCAGGCCTTCACTGGCGTTGTTGCTGTAGCGCGGTTCGTGAATCTTCAGATGACGGTCGATTGCCGGCAGGTAATTCCAGCGCACCCCCGGATACAGCGAATGGGCCAGGTGATAGGCATCAGAGGTCGGCGCGATAAACACACGCACCATCCAGCCGCTCAGGCCGAAGTAGTCGGTGGGCCGACCGGCCAGGTATTCGAGATCACGTCGGTCCCTTGACGACCCTTCGATGAACCAGCGGTGTTCGGTAAGCAAGGAGACCCAGGCATAGACCGGGTACGACGTCAGCAACGGCAGCAACCAGCCAAACACCACACCTTTCCAGCCACCCGCCCAGTAAAGCAGCGCCGCCACGGCCATTACACTCAGCCAGCGGATCACCGTCGTCACCCGGGAATGATTCAACAGGCTGTTGCGCACCATCGTGCTCAGATTTACCCAGGCCCCGGCAGGGGTCAGCGGGTACAGCAACAAGCGATAGAAGCCACCCGGCGACAACCCGGCGACATAACCGCCGGCGTGCACGCGTGCGCGGTTGGGGTCCAGTTGCGGATGATTGGGGTTGCGATGGTGTTCGATGGTGTGCGCCTGGTGACGGCTGCGCATGTCGCGCTTGAATATCGGGAACTGATAGAACACGTTGCCCAGCCACCATTGCCAGGCGTGGTGCCGACACAAGGCGAAATGCACAGCGTTGTGCCCGAACTCTTGCAGCGCCCGCATGCGCCCGCCACTCCACAGCACCACCCCCAGCCACATCAACGGCGTGGAATAAATCGACGCGAGCAGCACGGCGGCGACGATATCCAGCCAGACCCAGATAAACGGCAACGGTGCGAACCATTCATCCAGCGGTCGGTAGTAATGCTCCTTGCGATCGGGCAGGCGCGGTTCCAGCTTCAGCAAACGCAGCACACGCTGCTTGTCGCGGTAATAAAAGGTGACCAGCGCACGCAATAGCAGCGTTGTCGCGATCAGGCAAACAAGAACAATCTGCGGTGTGGTCACGATCAGGCCTCCCCGAGTTCGATGACGCGCATGTCGTCGGGGCTGAAGCGGGTCAGCAACTCACCCAGTCCGTCGAACAGCATCGCGCCACTGCGACGCAGGCGATTGGCGTCCTGATGGCCGGTGGTAACCAACACCGGTTGCCAGCCCACGGAACGAGCGACATCAAAGTCATGCAGGGTATCGCCGACAAACAGGGTGCGAGCGGCCGGCGTGCCGAGGGTTTGCTGCAGGACGACTGCCTCGGCGACCTTGCTGGTCGCGTGATTGTGCGTCAGCCCCACCACGTGCTCGAAGCAATCGCGCAGGCCCTTGGCTTCCAGGGTTTGCAGAAGCACATCGCAGTGGGACGCCGACAGGATCGACACACCAATGCCTGCGCGCCGCGCCGCATCGAGTAACTCGAGGACACCGTCATGCAACCGACATTGCGCAACATTGGCGTCGAAATGCTCAAGGTAGCGCTGGACGATGATCGGGAACGGGGTCTGCGCAAAATCAAAACCCAACGACGCGTAGAAATCGGCGATGGGGAAATCGAACTTGGCCCGGTATTGAGCCGCGGTGATGGGCGCCACATCAAAATGCTCGCCACAGCGATTCACCGCGAAGACGGCCAGATCGATATCGTCGATCAAAGTACCGTTCCAATCGAACACCAGGTGTTCGATGCCAGAGAAGTGCAGGAGATCGTCGATCATTATCGAGTGTTCCCGGGAAAGATGGCATTGAGTGCGATACGCGACACAATCGCCGGTGAATAGAGCCGGCTGGGCTCCATCACCAGGTTGGTCACACCGATTTGCGTTTCGAGCGCGCGACGATTGCTCGCCGACAATTTGCCAAGGCCTGCGCCATACCAATGGTGGAAACAGGTACGCCAACTGCGCTCGCCCTGCGTCTGCGGAAAACGGAAATCCTCGGTGGTGGCCATGTTCCAGGCGCCATCGACCACACCACACAGCGAGGCCTGTAACTGTTGAAAACTGATCGATTGCCCCAGCACTGCATCGATGTGTTGATCGATGCAATCGGCTTCGAGGGCACCGATGGTCATGCCTTGGCTGTAGAGCGGATTCATGCTGCTCAGGGCATCGCCCACCACCAGCAGACCGGTCGGCCAGTGTTCGATACGGTCGTAATGGCGACGACTGCTGCCCGGCATCTTGAAGGTGAAAACGTCCGACAGCGGTTCGGCGTCGCGGATGACTTCATGGATATCCGGCACCGGTAGCGCGGCCAGGGCCTGCAAGAACTCGTCAGGGTCCTTGCCAGGAAAATTGCCGAACCATCCCCCGGTCGTCACCATCCACCGATCGCCTTCAATGGGGCTGATTACCCCCATGGAACTCTGCGCCGGTGCAGTGGGCAGCACCAGCAGCACCTGCCATTGCTCGGCGAAGGCCGGAAGGCGGCGATAGATGCGTGACGCGTAACCGAGCTCGGTCTTGACCACGCTGGTTTCGACCGCGCCGAACCCAGCCTCTTTCAGCCACGTTGGCAGGTGCGTGCCCCGGCCACTGGCGTCCACCACCAGATCGCAGGCCAGGCTGTGTTCGCCGGAGCCGCTGTCAATCACCACCCCGCTCACCGCACGCGGGTTGCTGTGGCCGGAAAACTCCAGACGCGTCACCCGCGCGCCGGAAAGCACCTCGACCCGTGGCACCTGCGACAGGCATCGGCGCAATTGGTTGTCGATCAGTCGACGACTGCAATAGTGCGCATAGATGCCGCTTCGGTAGCGGTTCTTCCAGCGTCCACCCTGATACCACTTCACATCATGGCCAAGGTCCGCAACTTGCGCACCGCTGTGCTCCAGCGCCTTGAGGATTCCGGGGAATATGCCCTCGATGATCTGCTTGCCACGCAACAGCAGCAGATGCACGTGATGCTCCTGGGGAATGCTCTGGCGCGGGCCGGTTTCGTCGTAGAAGTTGCTTTTTTCGATCACGGTGACGCGCTCGAAACGACGGGCGAGCACCGCGGCCGTCAGGCAACCGGTCACGCTGCCGCCGATCACCACCGCATGGCGGCCGCGACCGGCTGATTCAGGCGGGAGAGTAGTCATTGAGCACCTTGGCGATGTAATGCAGGTCGTCGTCCACCAGATCGGGGTGCAACGGCACTGTGGTCAGTGAACGCAGTAATCGGGCGGCGTTGGGGCAATCGCGCTGGTAGCGGGTCAACAGGGGCAACTGGTACAGCGGTTGGTTATCGTACTTGCCGATATCCGACTCGATACCGTGCCGCTGCTGGTAGTGCACCAGTTCGCGCCCATCGTGCCCGACGGCTTGCAGCAACAACGAATAGGCGTTGACTTCACCACCGGCGACCACCGGCATTTCCCGAAAGGCCGGGTTGTCCAGCATCCCCAGCAACCGCTCGCGATTGCGCTGGCGGTGCTGCAGGTTCGCACCGAGTTGACGCGAGCGCGCCAGACCCAGCGCCGCTTGCAGGCCACCGAGTTTCAGGTTGATGCCCAGGGTTTCGCCTGTCAGATTACCGAAGCGCGTGTAGGCGCGGATGCGCGCTGCCCGCTCATCATCATCGGTCATGACAAAACCACCTTCGCCGGTGGAGATGAACTTACAATCGTGGGTACTGAAACAGCTGATCTCGCCGTGATGGGCAAGCCAGGTGCCGTTCAGGCGCGTCATGTGGGCGTGGGCCAAGTCCTGAATCAGCGGAATGCCTGCCTCACGCAAATACGCCCAAGTGGCATCCGAGCGAATCGGATAACCCCACATTGGCACCTCGATCACCGCGCAGGTGCGATCACTGATGCAACGTCGCAGGTCCACTGGGTCGAGGCCGAAACTGTCCGGCGCCACATCGCAAAAAACCGGCATCAGCCCCAGGGACAAAATCGGCAGCACGGTACAGATCGGTCCTGTCGGTGCGACGATAACTTCATCCCCCGGACGGAAATCGACACCGGCCAGCGCGGCCGTCACCGACGCCGCGCCGGACGATACAGCAATCACATGCCGCACGCCGTACAGCGCCGCAAGCGCGGCCTCGTACTCGTCGACGATTTGCGAGGTGCCGGTCAGGCCGCTATGCAATGCCCGCTCAAGCTCCCGCAGATCGTCGGCCGTGGCGTGAGAGCATTTCTGCGCGATGGTTCGCGTTGAAACCGCCGCCAGACTCATTTCGACACCTTCATGCCGACCATGTCCCAGACCGCATCATCGGCAAACACCCGATCCACCATGCGCCGGAAGTTGGGGAACATCTTCAGGTTCGCCGTTTCCTTTTGCGTGAAGAACCGGGCGTGCTCCACCTCCCTGTTGTCAGGGACGCTGCGCAACTCGGTCGCCGTGACGTAAATCAGGTCCAGATGATAGTGCGGCCCGCGCTTGTCGTTGATGTATTCGCACAGAATCCGGTACGGCTGATGCAGCACCGTGACGTCGGTTTCGACATCGGCAAGCTCTTCATCGCGCTCACCGATCAGGTGGGCGCGAATCCCTGTTTCTTCGAAAATTTCCCGCAACACCGCCACGTCAGGGGTTTCGCCTTGCTCGATATGGCCGCCCGGGTACAGCCAGACGTCGAGCTTGCGGTGATGCAGCAGCAACATCTCCCGCTCCGGGTTCAGAACGAACCCGGACGCGGTGAAGTGCCGATCCAATTGCGAGCGATCGAGTGTGTCAGTCATTCACGGGGCACCGTACTGGTTGATGCGTTCGGCCATGTAGTCGAGCTCGGCCAGGGTGATGTCCGGATGCACCGGAATCGTCGTCATGCCCGCCAGCAAGGCTTCGGCATTCGGGCACTCATTGCGGTATTGGGTCAATGCCGGAAACTCATAGAGTGCCTTGCAACCGTAACGTTTGATGTCGGAGGGAATGCCGGCTTCGTCCAGATAATCGATGAAGGCGCGGTTATCGGCGAAGTGCAGTTCCAGGTTCAGGAAGTAGTAGTTCGGCACACCGCCATTAATGATTTTCTTCTCACGCACCTTGCTGTGATCCAGCTTGTCGAGGAAGTACGTCGCGTTCTCGCGGCGCTTCTCGATCTGACCGGCCAGGGACGCCAAACGACTGCCACCCAGCGCCGCTGGCAGCGCCGCAAGCTTGTAGTTCAGCCCGAAATCCTTGCCGTTAAGGTTGCCGAAACGGCTGTAATCGCGGCTGCGCTGGGCCAGCGCATCGTCGTCGGTCAGGATAAAACCGCCCTCACCGGTGGCCAGCGGCTTGCGTTCATGGGTACTGAAGCACGACAGGTCGCCATACTGCGAAAGCGGACGGCCATGCAGGGTTGTACCGTGGGAATGCGCCAGGTCCAGAATGAGCTTGATACCCAATTTATGGGTGAGGTCGCGCAACTCATCGACTTCGGTCGGATAGCCCCACATCGGGATATCGATGATCGCCCGGGTACGAGGAGTCATGCGGGCCTTGATCGATGCCGGATCGGCGCCAAAACCATGGGTGCGGGTGTCGACGAAAATCGGATTGGCGCCGGCAGCAATGATCGGGTAAATGGTGCACAACGGGCAGCTCGGGGTCAGCAGCACATCATCGCCCGGACCTACGCCAGCGGCATAAATTGCCACGCTCAGCGCTGCACCGCCCGACGAAACGGCAATCGCATGCCGAGCGTCGAACCACTGGGCAAGCTTGCTTTCGTACTCGGTCACCACATCGCTGGTGCCCGACAGCGGACGCTCCAGGGTTTGTTGCATGGTCAGCAGGTCGTCGGCATACACCGGGCGATACTTATCAGAAACAGACACTCGGGCAGTCGCGACATTGGATTGATTAGAAGGCATTGAATCAGGCTCCGACTTGGGCTTTGGATTTCGCGAAATGGTCAGCGCGCAGGGGAAGCACCGGCGCGATATCACGTTGGCTATCGGCGTAGCAGATTTGCTCGATCACTTTGAAGGTCGGCAGCAGGCTTTCGAAATTGGCCTCGTACGGTGCGTGATTGCGCACGGCGTCGAAGAACTTCTCCAACTCACCGAAATAGCCGCTGCGTTCATACCCGGAGTCCAGCGGACCAGGCTGCCAGGCCCCGCGCCAGCGCTTGGCAGTGCCGGTTGCACTGGTGCCATGCTCCGGCTCGTGCATGGTGATATTCCACAGGTTGTTCAACTCGACCATCATCGATTTGGAGCTGACGATCTTCATGTCGAACTCGAAATACGGGAACATCGTGCCGCTCAACAGACTCACCGTGGCACCGGTCGAGAATTGCAATTCCAGGCTCACCAACAGTGAGTCGTCATGCCGTTGAACCCGTGATTCGATGTCACGCAGCTCACCGCCGCCGAATGTCACCCCCAAGTCGATCGTATGGATCGCTTGAGCCAGCAGGAAGGAACGCAGTGTCGAATCCAGGCCCCAGAGTGGTGCCGTGGGTTTGCTGGCGTAATGGTTGAGTTGGATGTGTACGACTTTGCCGAACTGTTCGGTGCGGGTGATATCGCGCAACTGACGCATCGGCTTGGCAAACTTGAAGTTCATGCCCACGCCAGTGATCACATTGGTCTGACGGCTGACCTCAATCAGGTTTTCCAGCTCAGCCAGGGTGAAGCACGGTGGTTTTTCGACAAACACATGGACGCCCTTGGCCATGGCCTTGAGCGAAAGATCTCGATGCGCCTGGGGTGGACAAGCCATGACGACGGCGTCGAGCGTGCCTGTATCGAGCATATGGTCGAAATCGTCGGTAATAACGACATCCGAGATAAAGCGGTGGATTTGCGCGGCTCGGGTAAGGTCGCTGTCACATACGGCGACAATCCGAATGTCCGGCATTTGCAATAGGGTCGGCAGCAAATTTTCTTGCATCTGATTGCCGAGACCAACGATGCCAACTCTGAGTACTGTCATTACCATCTCCATCCTGGAAAAGTGGGTGCTGCGTACGTAGAAATGTTGGACGAACGTGTACACGGATTCCGACTGGCTTTATTTTCCAGTAAGCCAAAAGAATCCAGCGTTCGTTTTGAACCCTTGCAGGTGCTTCTTTTAGATCGATAGCTCGCAATGACGATGATCATCATCGCGCGGTCTATCGGGGCTGTTACCTGAGGTTGCCAAAGCCGTGTGCCTTGACGATTGCCGCGTGGAACAGGCATGCCATCGGGTAGCCTGACTGTCGGCGGAAGCCGGTGTTACGCCGCCGAAGCGGTGATGGAGGGGATCCCTGGATCGGGCCTTCAGCGAGGTGTCTGGGTCCGGATTTGTTGCCCATCGAGCAAAAGCCTTCATGAGCCGGCCGCAGGTTCCATCAGCAATGGAAAAGCGACTTTCTTGCAAATAATCATGCATGAGCGAAATCATCCTTGAACATCATTTTCTTCCCTGAGACGCAGGTACTCGAACTCCGCGAGTCCCCTGCGACGCCATATTGATAGCAAGCTTTTCAATATGGCTTTAGGTTTAGACCACGATTGGTAACACCGCCAATTAATCTGCTAGACCAAGTATTTATATAGATCTGATGAATACCAGCCTATAGATTCTGAAGGTTCAGAATGCACAAGGCCCCGGAAGTCGTCATGACTTGCGGGGCCTCATCAGGAGCAGTCGCTGCGGCCTTACTCTACCGTCACCGACTTCGCCAAGTTACGCGGCTGGTCAACGTCAGTACCTTTCAATACAGCGACGTAGTACGAGAGCAGCTGCAGCGGAATGGTGTAGAGAATCGGCGACAGGATGTCGTGGATGTGCGGCATCTGAACGACATGAGTGCCTTCGCCATTGGTCATGCCAGCCTGCTCGTCAGCGAAGACGATCAGTTCACCGCCCCGGGCGCGGACTTCCTGGAGGTTGGACTTCAGCTTCTCCAGCAACTCGTTGTTCGGCGCCACGGTGACCACCGGCATGTCGTTATCCACAAGCGCCAACGGGCCATGTTTTAGTTCGCCCGCCGGGTAGGCTTCCGCGTGGATGTAGGAGATTTCCTTGAGCTTGAGGGCTCCTTCCATCGCCACCGGGAATTGCGCACCGCGACCGAGGAAAAGCGTGTGGTTCTTCTCGGCGAACAGCTCGGCGATTTTCTCCACGGTGCTGTCCATTGCCAGGGCTTCGCCCAAACGGGTCGGCAGGCGACGCAGTTCTTCGACCAGTGTGGCTTCGACGCCTTCGGCCAACGTACCGCGAACCTGACCCAGAGACAGGGTCAGCAACAGCAGGCCAACCAGCTGAGTGGTGAAGGCTTTGGTCGAGGCCACGCCGATTTCACGACCGGCCTGGGTCAGCAGCGTCAGGTCTGATTCACGCACCAGAGAACTAATGCCGACGTTGCAAATCGCCAGGCTGGAAAGGAAACCCAGCTCTTTGGCATTGCGCAGGGCGGCCAATGTGTCGGCAGTTTCACCTGACTGGGAGATGCTCACGAACAGGGTGTCGGGCTGCACCACTACTTTGCGGTAGCGGAATTCGCTGGCGACTTCGACCTGACACGGAATGCCGGCCAGTTCTTCGAGCCAGTAACGGGCAACCATGCCGGCGTGATAGCTGGTGCCGCAGGCGACGATCTGTACATTGCGCACCTTGGCGAACAGCTCGGCAGCTCCTGGGCCGAATGCCTCGACCAGCACCTGGTTATGGCTCAGACGACCTTCGAGAGTGCGCTGTACCACGACCGGTTGCTCGTGAATTTCCTTGAGCATGTAATGGCGGAATTCGCCCTTGTCAGCCGCTTCGGCACCGTCGCGGTACTGAACGCTTTCACGCTCGACGAGCGCGCCATCGATGTCCCAGATCTGCACGCTGTCGCGGCGAATTTCGGCGATATCACCTTCTTCCAGGTACATGAAACGGTCGGTCACCTGACGCAGCGCCAACTGATCGGAGGCCAAGAAGTTTTCACCCATGCCCAGACCGATCACCAGTGGGCTGCCACTGCGGGCCGCCACCAGGCGATCTGGTTGAAGGGCGCTGATCACCGCCAGGCCGTAAGCACCGTGCAGCTCTTGCACGGTCGCTTTCAGGGCTACCGTCAGGTCGGGTTGCAGCTTGAGTTTTTCGTGCAGCAAATGCGCGATGACTTCAGTGTCAGTGTCCGACGTGAAAATGTGGCCCAACGCCTTGAGTTGCTCACGCAGGGCTTCATGGTTTTCGATGATGCCGTTGTGCACCACCGCCAGATCACCGGAAAAATGCGGGTGAGCATTGCGTTCACACGGCGCGCCGTGGGTCGCCCAGCGGGTATGGGCAATGCCCAGACGGCCGACCAGAGGCTCTTCGATCAGCGCCTGTTCCAGTTCGCTGACCTTGCCCGGACGACGCGTGCGCAAGAGTTTTTCGTCGTTGGTGTACACCGCCACACCGGCGCTGTCATAGCCGCGGTATTCCAGGCGCTTGAGGCCTTCGAGCAGGATGGCGGTAACGTTACGTTCTGCGACTGCACCGACAATTCCACACATGCTAGTTCTCCTGACTGACGGCGGCGCAAATCAAATTAATGCCGCGGGCCTGAATCAGATCGCGTGCCTCCAGTGGCAGGCGATCATCGGTAATGAGGGTATGGACGCTGCTCCATGGCAGCTCCAGATTGGGAATTTTGCGGCCGATCTTGTCGGCCTCGACCATCACGATCACTTCGCGGGCAACCTCGGCCATGACACGGCTCAAGCCCAGCAATTCATTGAAGGTAGTGGTCCCGCGCACCAGATCGATGCCATCGGCACCGATAAATAACTGATCAAAGTCATATGAGCGTAGTACTTGCTCGGCCACCTGACCCTGGAAGGACTCGGAATGCGGGTCCCACGTTCCCCCGGTCATCAATAGCACCGGCTCGTGCTCGAGTTCACTCAAAGCGTTGGCGACATACAGGGAGTTGGTCATCACCACCAGACCCGGTTGTTGGCCGAGTTCCGGAATCATCGCGGCGGTGGTGCTGCCGCTGTCGATGATGATTCGCGCATGCTCGCGGATCCGCGTGACGGCGGCGCGGGCAATGGCCTGCTTGTATTTGGAAACCGGTTGGCCGAGGTCGGCGACCAGTTCTTGAGGCATGGTGACCGCCCCGCCATAACGACGCAGCAACAGGCCGTTGCTTTCAAGCGCTGCCAGGTCCTTGCGAATCGTAACTTCCGAGGTTTCGAAGCGCTTGGCCAGCTCATCCACACTGACTTCCCCCTGCTCATTGAGCAGGGCGAGGATGTTGTGACGGCGTTGGGGTGTGTTGCGCTTTGACATGGCTTGGTAAGTTTCGATTCGAAAGATAACGTAAGCAATCAAAACCTATTAGCGAAACTTCGTCAAGCGGGACGCGATAAAAATGATCTGTGGATAAAAAGCTTCGCGGGCAAGCCTCGCTCCTACGGAATTTCACCGTCCGTAGGAACGAGGCTTGCCCGCGAAAGCGATCTCATGAGCACCACGTCATGCGCTGTGGATAACTCAGCTCTTCTTGATCTTCTCCGGCCGTTTCCAGCCATCGATGTTCTTCTGCCGAGCCCGACCCACAGCCAACTGAGTCTTATCCACATTCTGGGTAATGGTCGAACCGGCCGCCGTGGTCGCACCCGCCGAGATATCCACAGGCGCCACCAACGAGTTGTTGGAACCGATGAATACATCTTCGCCCAGCACGGTTTTCCACTTGTTGGCGCCGTCATAGTTGCAGGTAATAGTGCCCGCGCCGATGTTGGTGCGCGCACCGATCTCGGCGTCGCCCAGATACGTCAAATGACCGGCCTTGGCGCCTTCGCCCAGATGAGCGTTCTTCAGTTCAACGAAGTTACCCACATGCGCGCGAGCTTCCAGCACGGTGCCGGGACGCAAACGAGCGAACGGGCCAGCATCGCTGCCTTCACCGAGTATTGCGCCTTCGATATGGCTGTTGGCCTTGATCACCACGCCTTTGCGCAGAGTGCTGTCCTTGATCACGCAGTTCGGGCCGATTACCACGTCGTCCTCGATGACGACTTTGCCTTCGAGGATCACGTTGATGTCGATCAGTACATCCCGACCGACGGTAACCTCACCACGCACATCGAAACGCGCCGGGTCGCGCAGGGTCACGCCTTGAGCCATCAAATGACGAGCCGTGCGCAACTGATAGTGACGCTCAAGCTCGGCCAGTTGCTTGCGATCGTTGGCGCCCTGCACTTCCATGGTGTCATGGGGGTGTTCAGTGGCCACTACCAGACCATCGCTGACTGCCATGGCGATCACGTCGGTCAGGTAATACTCGCCTTGGGAATTGTTATTGGAGAGACGACTCATCCAATCGCCCAGGCGCTCGAAAGGTAGCGCCAGAATGCCGGTATTGCCTTCAGTGATCGCACGCTCGAGGTCGTTGGTGTCTTTATGCTCGACGATGGCGGTAACCTTGCCGGCGGCATCGCGCACGATGCGGCCGTAACCCGTCGGGTCATCCAGCTCGACAGTCAACAGGCCCAGTTGCTGCGGTTCAGCCAGCTTGAGCAGACGTTGCAGGGTTTCGACTTCGATCAACGGTACGTCACCGTACAGAATCAGCACGGTGTCGGACTTGATGAACGGTACAGCCTGGGCCACCGCATGTCCGGTACCCAGCTGTTGGTCCTGCAGGACGAAATTCAGGTCATCGGCGCCCAGACGCTCGCGCACCACTTCGGCACCATGGCCGATCACTACATGAATGCGTTGTGGATCAAGTTGCCGGGCCGTGTGGATAACATGACCAAGCATTGAGTTACCGGCAACCGGGTGCAGAACTTTCGGCAAGGCCGAACGCATGCGCGTGCCTTGGCCGGCAGCGAGGATAACGATTTCAAGAGACATGACAGGCTACTAATCCTGGGGGGTCAGCGGCTGCGACCGGGTGATAAAAGTCAGAAAAGAAAAAAGGGTAGCCGAGGCTACCCTTTTTAATCAATCACACAATAAGTCGATGGCCGATTAGTGGCCGAACTTCTTGCGGATTTGCTGGACGGTGCGCAGCTGAGCTGCAGCCTCGGCCAGACGTGCGGCAGCAGCACCGTAGTCGAACTCGCCGCCTCTGTCGTGCAGAGCCTTCTCGGCAGCCTTGACGGCTTCCTGAGCGGAGGCTTCATCCAGGTCGGCAGCGCGTTGCACGGTGTCGGCAAGAACCTTGACCATGTTCGGCTGAACCTCGAGGAAACCGCCGGAGATGTAATACACCTCCTCTTCCCCGCCCTGCTTGACCAGGCGGATCGGGCCCGGCTTGAGATTAGTGATCAACGGCGCGTGACCCAGAGCGATACCAAGATCACCCAGTGCACCGTGCGCAATCACCATCTCGACCAGACCGGAAAAGATTTCCCCTTCCGCGCTGACGATATCGCAATGGACTGTCATAGCCATCTGATTGCCTCAACCTAAATTAGCGCCCGTTGCCGGGCGCCGGGATTACAGTTTCTTGGCTTTCTCGATCGCTTCTTCGATGCCGCCGACCATGTAGAACGCTTGTTCTGGCAGGTGGTCGTAGTCACCGTTGAGGATGCCTTTGAAGCCAGCAATGGTGTCTTTCAGGGAAACGTATTTACCCGAGGCACCGGTGAAGACTTCAGCCACGAAGAACGGCTGCGACAAGAAGCGCTGGATCTTACGAGCACGGTTTACCAACTGCTTGTCGGCTTCCGACAGCTCGTCCATACCCAGGATCGCAATGATGTCCTTCAGTTCTTTGTAACGCTGCAGAACGTACTGTACGCCGCGAGCGGTGTCGTAGTGGTCCTGGCCGATCACGTTCGGGTCCAGCTGGCGCGAAGTCGAGTCGAGTGGATCGACCGCCGGGTAGATACCCAGGGAGGCGATGTCACGGGACAGAACGACGGTGGCGTCCAAGTGGGCGAAGGTGGTCGCTGGCGACGGGTCAGTCAAGTCATCCGCCGGTACGTATACCGCCTGGATCGAAGTGATCGAACCTTCCTTGGTCGAAGTGATACGTTCTTGCAGAACGCCCATCTCTTCAGCCAGGGTCGGCTGGTAACCTACTGCAGAAGGCATACGGCCCAGCAGAGCGGATACTTCAGTACCGGCCAGGGTGTAACGATAGATGTTGTCGACGAACAGCAGAACGTCGTTACCTTCGTCACGGAACTTCTCGGCCATGGTCAGGCCGGTCAGTGCTACGCGCAGACGGTTACCCGGCGGCTCGTTCATCTGACCGTAAACCAGTGCCACTTTGTCCAGAACGTTGGAATCCTTCATCTCGTGGTAGAAGTCGTTACCCTCACGAGTACGCTCACCCACACCGGCGAACACGGAATAACCGCTGTGCTCGATGGCGATGTTACGGATCAGTTCCATCATGTTTACGGTTTTGCCTACACCGGCACCACCGAACAGACCGACTTTACCACCCTTGGCGAACGGGCAAACCAGGTCGATAACCTTGATGCCGGTTTCCAGCAGGTCGTTGCCGCCCGCTTGTTCAGCGAAGGTTGGCGCAGGACGGTGAATGCCCCAGCGCTCTTCGGTGTCGATCGGGCCAGCTTCGTCGATCGGGTTACCCAGAACGTCCATGATCCGGCCCAGGGTCGCTTTACCGACTGGTACGGAGATGGCTGCGCCGGAGTCAGTGACTTCCAGACCGCGCTTCAAGCCCTCGGTGGAACCCATCGCAATGGTACGAACCACGCCGTCGCCCAGCTGCTGCTGAACTTCCAGGGTGGTTTCGGCCGCGCTCACTACTTTCAGCGCGTTGTAGATGCTCGGTACGCTGTCGCGTGGAAATTCCACGTCGATAACGGCGCCGATGATTTGAACGATACGTCCGCTACTCATAGCTGGATCCTCTGAATATTTGAACCGTTAAACCGCGGCAGCGCCGCCGACGATTTCCGAGATCTCTTGGGTGATCGCAGCCTGACGCGCCTTGTTGTAGACCAGCTGCAAATCGCTGATCAAATCACCGGCGTTGTCGGTAGCGTTCTTCATCGCGATCATCCGCGCAGCTTGTTCAGCCGCGTTGTTCTCGACCACCGCCTGGTAGACCTGCGACTCCACGTAACGGACCATCAAGCCGTCAAGCAGCTCTTTGGCGTCCGGTTCGTACAGATAATCCCAGTGGTGCTTGAGTTCTTGATCCGGGGTTGCCACCAGTGGAATCAACTGCTCCACGGTAGGCTGTTGCGTCATGGTGTTGATGAACTTGTTGGACACCACGGACAGGCGGTCAATACGGCCGTCCAGGTAGGCATCCAGCATCACCTTGACGCTGCCGATCAAGTCATTGATCGACGGCTCTTCACCCAGGTGGCTGATAGCTGCAACGACGTTACCGCCGAAGTTGCGGAAGAAAGCCGCACCCTTGCTACCAACAACACACAGATCGATCTCGACGCCGTTTTCGCGGTTTACCGCCATGTCCTTGACCAGGGCCTTGAACAGGTTGGTGTTCAAGCCACCACACAGACCACGGTCACTGCTCACCACGACGTAACCGACGCGCTTGATTTCACGGTCGATCATGAACGGGTGGCGATATTCCGGGTTGGCGTTGGCCAGATGGCCAATAACCTGGCGGATGCGCTCCGCGTAAGGACGGCTAGCAGCCATGCGCATTTGTGCCTTGCGCATTTTACTGACCGCCACTTTTTCCATGGCGCTGGTAATCTTTTGCGTGCTTTTGATGCTCGCAATCTTACTGCGAATCTCTTTTGCGCCTGCCATGTAACACCTATCAGGTTAGCAAGCGGGAGCCTTGCGGCTCCCGCTGCGGCTTACCAGGTTTGGGTGGCCTTGAACTTCTCGATACCGGCTTTCAGGCCAGCGTCGATTTCGTCATTGAAGTCACCCTTCACGTTGATCTTCGCCATCAAATCGGCGTGATCGCGGTTGAAGAAAGCAATCAGCGCTTGTTCAAAGCTGCCGATCTTGGCGATTTCGACGTCAGTCAGGAACCCACGCTCAGCGGCATACAGCGACAGCGCCATGTCAGCGATCGACATTGGTGCGTATTGCTTCTGCTTCATCAGCTCGGTAACGCGCTGACCATGCTCAAGTTGCTTACGGGTCGCTTCGTCCAGGTCAGAAGCGAACTGGGCGAATGCCGCCAGTTCACGGTACTGAGCCAGAGCGGTACGGATACCACCGGACAGCTTCTTGATGATCTTGGTCTGAGCGGCACCACCCACACGGGATACCGAAACACCGGCGTTCACAGCAGGACGGATCCCGGAGTTGAACATGGCCGATTCCAGGAAGATCTGACCGTCGGTGATGGAAATCACGTTGGTCGGAACGAACGCGGAAACGTCGCCAGCCTGGGTTTCGATGATCGGCAGTGCGGTCAGGGAACCGGTTTTGCCGGTCACTGCGCCGTTGGTGAACTTCTCTACGTATTCTTCCGAAACGCGGGATGCGCGCTCCAGCAGACGGGAGTGGAGATAGAACACGTCGCCTGGGTAAGCTTCACGGCCTGGTGGACGGCGCAGCAGCAGGGAAATCTGGCGGTAAGCCACTGCTTGCTTGGACAGATCGTCATAAACGATCAGCGCGTCTTCACCGCGGTCGCGGAAGAATTCACCCATGGTGCAACCGGAGTACGGTGCCAGGAATTGCAGCGCAGGAGATTCCGAAGCACTGGCAGCCACGATGATCGTGTTGGCCAGAGCGCCGTTTTCTTCCAGCTTGCGAACCACGTTGGCGATGGTCGATTGCTTCTGACCGATCGCTACGTAGACGCAGAAAATGCCGCTGTTTTTCTGGTTGATGATCGCGTCGATCGCCAGAGCGGTTTTACCGATCTGACGGTCACCGATGATCAGCTCGCGCTGGCCACGGCCGACAGGGATCATGGCATCGACAGCCTTGTAGCCAGTCTGTACAGGCTGGTCTACCGACTTACGCCAGATCACGCCTGGAGCAACTTTCTCGACCGCGTCGGTCTCGGTGTTGCCCAGTGGACCTTTACCGTCAACAGGGTTACCCAGTGCGTCGACTACGCGACCCAGCAGTTCCTTACCCACCGGAACTTCGAGGATGCGGCCAGTGCACTTGGCGCTCATGCCTTCAGCCAGAGACTGGTATGCGCCCAATACAACGGCACCTACGGAGTCTTGCTCCAGGTTGAGAGCCATACCGAAGACGCCGCCCGGAAACTCGATCATCTCGCCGTACATTACGTCGGCCAGACCGTGAATCCGCACGATACCGTCAGATACGCTGACGACAGTGCCTTCGTTACGGGCTTGGGAGGTCACATCGAGCTTGTCGATGCGGCCCTTGATAATTTCACTTATTTCGGAAGGATTGAGTTGCTGCATTGCTCTGCTGCCCCTTCAAACTCAAGATTTCAATGCTTCGGCAAGGTTCGCGAGTTTGCCGCGAACCGAGCCATCGATAACCAGGTCGCCGGCGCGGATGACAATGCCCCCAATCAGGGATTTGTCTTCCTCGACTTGCAGGCGCACTTCCCGGTTGAGTCGTGCACTGAGAACCTTGGCGAGTTTGTCTTGCTGTTCTTGGTTCAATGCAAAAGCACTGGTCACTTCAACGTCTACCGACTTCTCTTGTTCAGCCTTGTACAGGTCGAACAGAGCGGATATCTCCGGCAAAAGCGGGAGACGGTCGTTTTCGGCAACGACGTTAATGAAGTTCTGTGCCTTGGCATCAAACTTGTCGCCGCACACGTCAATAAACGTGGCGGCCTTGTTTGCGCTCGTCAGTCGCGGGGCCTTGAGCACGCGCTGCATGGTGTCGTCTTGCGACACTGCTGCAGCCAGGCCGAGCATGGCTGACCAAGAGGCCAGTTGCTGGTGGGCCTGGGCGTGCTCGAAGGCTGCCTTAGCGTAAGGTCGGGCCAACGTGGTCAATTCTGCCATGATCGCCCTCGCTTAAATTTCAGCAGCCAGTTTGTTTACCAGCTCCGCGTGCGCGTTTTGATCGATTGTGGCACCCAGGATCTTCTCGGCGCCGCCGACAGCCAGTGCACCCAGTTGGGCACGCAGCGCGTCTTTGACACTGTTCAGTTCCTGCTCGATCTCGGCCTGAGCCTGAACCTTCACACGGTCAGCGTCGATACGGGCTTTTTCAACAGCCTCTTCAACGATCTGGTTACCGCGTTTCTTGGCTTGCTCAATGATTTCAGCTGCCTGAGCTTTCGCTTCGCGCAGTTGTTGACCCGCTTTATCTTGGGCCAACTCCAGGTCGCGAGCTGCTCGGGCGGCAGCGTCCAGTCCATCCGCGATCTTCTTCTGACGTTCGTGCAAAGCCGCGATGACCGGAGGCCATACGAACTTCATGCAAAAAAGTACAAAGATTAAGAACGCAACGGACTGGCCAATCAGGGTTGCATTAATGTTCACGCCAACACCTCGCTCGTTCGTTGCACAACACACTAATCACTCGACGATTCGAGTGATTAGCCAGCGAGTTGACCAACGAATGGGTTCGCGAAGGTGAAGAACAGAGCGATACCAACACCGATCATGGTCACGGCGTCGAGCAGACCGGCAACGATGAACATTTTAACTTGCAGCATTGGAACCATTTCTGGCTGACGCGCTGCGCCTTCCAGGAACTTGCCGCCCAACAGGCCGAAACCAATTGCGGTACCCAGTGCGCCCAGGCCGATCAACAGTGCAACAGCGATAGCGGTTAGACCAACTACAGTTTCCATCTTTCCTCCCGACTTTTACGTCGTATGGTTTAGGTTTTTTAGATTTTAAAGCGGTAAAACAAATCGTTTCATAGCCCTGTTCGGGCCCCCACCCGTGTTACCGGGCGGGACATCAGACCAGTCGAGACTGGTCTTAATGGTTCTCTTCGTGCGCCATCGACAGGTAGACGATGGTCAGCATCATGAAGATAAACGCCTGCAGGGTGATGATCAGGATGTGGAACACAGCCCACGCCCACTGCAGAACTACGCCCAGGCCGCTAAGCCAGAGCAGACCGCTGCCGAACATCACAGCAATCAGAATGAAGACCAGTTCGCCGGCATACATGTTGCCGAACAGACGCAGTGCCAACGAGATTGGCTTGGCAATCAGTGTCACGAACTCAAGCAGGAAGTTCACCGGAATCAGCAGGGCTTGAACGAAGATGTTCTTGCTGCCGAACGGGTGCAGGGTCAGTTCGCCGATGAAGCCGCCGATGCCCTTGACCTTGATGCTGTAGAAAATGATCAACGCGAATACCGACAGGGCCATGCCCAGGGTAGCGTTAGGGTCAGTGGTCGATACGGCGCGGAATGGAATGTGCGGATCGCCGGAGATCAACATGGCCACTTGAGGAATCCAGTCAACCGGAATCAGGTCGACGGCGTTCATCAGGAAGACCCAGACGAAGATGGTCAGCGCCAACGGTGCAATCACCGGGCTACGGCCATGGAAGCTGTCTTTCACGCTGCCATCGACGAATTCGACCAATACTTCAACGAAGTTCTGCAAAGCACCAGGCTGACCGGAAGTCGCCTTCTTTGCCGCCATGCGGAAAAGAAGAACGAAAATCAGACCCAACGCGACCGACCAGCCGAGAGTATCGACGTGGAAAGCCCAGAAGCCCATTTCTTTGGCTTCTGCTGCGGTGTGGGCAAAACCCCACCCGCCAGTTGGGTGCTGACCGAAGGTCAGGTTCTGCAAGTGGTGCTGGATATAGCCCGAAGCGGTTGTCTCTGCCATGGTTGCCTCAAACGCCCTAAGGTCTCGAAAGTCTTGTTCTCATTAGCAGGGGAGCGAACCAGCTAACCAGTTGGGTCAGCACGAAGACGCCGAATACTGCCAGCGGCGCCAATGGCTTCACACCTGCGAACGTCAATGCAAACAGCACTGCCGTCAAAATCAGTTTGCCCGCCTCGCCGGCATAAAAAGACCGGACAATGGCTTGAGCTGCTCGGGCGCCGGAAAACCGAAATGCCCTGTGAGCGAAATAAATATTGGGAAGCAAGGCTATCAGGCCTCCGCAGAGTCCTGAGTACCCGGCAACGACTCCATGCCATTGCCAGAGCGCCAAAGCGGCGATCAGCAAAACGACAAATTGAGCCATTAACACCGGAAAAACTGCCAGGCGATGGAACGGCAAGCGGTCTGGCGTGCGGTTTTCCATCTCTTTTGCTCCCCAATGGTCGGCTGCCGGAATTCAATAACCTGGCATAATTTGTGCCGACAAAATGCGCGCAGAGTATAGGGGCGGTTCTGCCCCTATTCAACTGTCAGGTAGTGATTTCCGACTTCACGCTACATGAGGAATTGTTTCAGCGGATGTGTGCGAGTACACCTTGAAGCTCATCAAGAGAGTTATAGCCAATCACCAGCTGCCCCTTACCCTTCTTTCCGTGGCGGATCTGCACCGCAGAGCCTAGGCGCTCGGCCAGGCGCTGCTCGAGTCGGGCGATATCCGGGTCCGGTTTTGCCGGTTCCACGGGCTCCGGTTTGCCACTCAACCACTGGCGAACCAGTGCTTCAGTCTGGCGCACAGTCAGCCCCCGTGCGACAACGTGTCGCGCCCCTTCAACTTGTTGATTTTCCGGCAAACCGAGCAAGGCACGGGCATGACCCATTTCCAGGTCGCCGTGAGACAGCATGGTTTTGATGACTTCCGGCAGGGCAATCAGACGCAACAGGTTGGCGACGGTGACGCGGGACTTCCCCACAGCCTCGGCCACTTGTTGCTGAGTCAGCTGGAATTCCTGCTGCAAACGCTGCAAGGCCACCGCTTCTTCGATCGGATTGAGGTCTTCGCGCTGGATGTTCTCGATCAGCGCCATGGCGATGGCGGTTTCATCCGGCACATCGCGAACCATCGCCGGGATGGTTTCCTGACCAGCCTGCTGGCTGGCGCGCCAGCGGCGTTCGCCGGCGATGATTTCGAAGCGCCCGCTGCCAATCGGGCGAACCACGATCGGCTGCATCACGCCCTGGGCCTTGATCGACTGCGCCAGCTCTTCCAGTGCTTGAGGATCCATGTCCCGACGTGGCTGGTACTTGCCACGCTGGATCAGGTCCAGGGGCAGGTGCTGCAGCTCACGCTGATCGGCCTGTACCGCTTGCTCTTCCAGCGAGCTGACAGTCGGACCACTCAGCAGTGCATCCAGTCCACGTCCGAGACCTCGTTTCTTGACGGCCATGGGGATTCCTTAAGTTGCCTGAGCAGCGGCGATGCGTGAGTTTTTGCGCTGACGGCGAACCATCTCGCCCGCCAATGCCAGGTAAGCAATCGCGCCCCGCGATGATTTGTCGTATGCCAGCGCCGGCATGCCATAGCTTGGCGCTTCGGCCAGACGGATGTTGCGCGGAATCACGGTGTCATAGAGCTGATCGCCGAAGTGTTCCTTGAGCTGCGCCGATACGTCGTTCATCAGGCTCAAACGCGGGTCGTACATGGTCCGCAACAGGCCTTCGACTTTCAGGTTCGGGTTCAGCAGTTCGGCAATGCGCTTGATGTTATCCACAAGGTCGCTCAACCCTTCGAGCGCGAAGTACTCGCACTGCATGGGGATAATCACCCCGTCGGCGGCAACCAGTGCGTTGAGCGTCAACATCGACAGCGACGGCGGGCAGTCGATCAAAATGTAATCGTAGTTTTCACGGATCGGCGCCAACGCACTGCGCAGACGACTTTCCTTCATCTGCATTTCCAGCAGAACGACTTCGGCCGCGGTCAGGTCGCGGTTGGCCGGCAGCAATTGATAACCGCCGTGCTCGGAATAGTGCATGGCCTGGGCGAGATCGCATTCACCGATCAGCAGGTCGTAGACCGAGTTTTCCAGGCCGTGTTTATCCACACCGCTACCCATGGTGGCGTTGCCCTGTGGATCGAGATCGATCAACAGCACCCGACGCTTGGTAGCGACCAGGGAAGCTGCGAGGTTGATGCAGGTGGTGGTCTTGCCCACACCACCCTTTTGGTTCGCTATCGCGAATACCTTAGCCATTCTTGCTTGTGTTCCCAATCATGCCGTGCGGCGCAGTATCAGCAGATGGCGTTGGCCTTGGCAACCGGGTACGGCCAGGGCGTGTTCGCTATCGAGGTGGAAGTCTGCCGGCAATGCTACCAGCTCATCAGCAGGATGAACGCCCTTCATTGCCAGCCAACGTGTTTCTGCGTCGCCCAAATGGCGAGTCCAGTTGCTGAAGTTCTCCATGCTGCTGAACGCACGGGAAATGATCCCGTTGAATGGCAGTTCAGGCTGGAAGGCTTCGACGCGACTGTGGATAACTTGCAGGTTATCCAGTTTGAGTTCGAGTTTGACCTGGGTCAGGAAGCGGGTTTTCTTGCCGTTGCTGTCCAGGCAGGTCACTTGCGACTCGGGAAACAGGATCGCCAAGGGAATCCCCGGCATGCCGCCGCCACTGCCCACATCCAGCCAGCGGCCGTTTTCGATGAAGGACATCACGCTCAGGCTGTCGAGCAAATGCCGTGAAACCATTTCGTCCGGATCACGCACTGCCGTGAGGTTGTAGGCCTTGTTCCATTTTATCAACAGGGCCAGATAACCCAGCAGCTGGGCATGCTGGGCTTCCGTCAGGTTGACACCGAGCTGGCGAGCACCTGTGGATAACTCTTCGGCGTGTTGCGAGGTGACCAACGAACTCAAGCGCTTTGCTCCAACTGACGGCCCGCGCCGCGTTTTTTCAAATGAATCATCAACAGCGAAATCGCTGCCGGAGTCACGCCCGGAATACGCGACGCCTGGCCCAGGGTCTCTGGACGGGTCGCGCCGAGCTTGCTCTGGATCTCTTTCGAGAGACCGGAGATGTTCGTGTAATCGATATCCACAGGCAGTTTGGTGTCTTCGCTGGCCCGCAGGCGCGCGATTTCATCCTGTTGACGATCGATGTAACCGGCGTATTTGGTCTTGATTTCGACCTGTTCGGCGACCTGTGGATCTTCTGCGCCCCCACCGGTCACCGCGATCAGACCAGCGTAGTCGATTTCCGGACGGCTCAGCAGGTTAAGCAAATTGTATTCGTGGGTCAGCGGCGTACCGAATTTCTCGGATATCGCATCGCCCTGCTCGGTGCCCGGGCGAACCCAGGTACTTTTCAGGCGTTGCTCTTCCAGATCGATGCTTTCGCGTTTCTTGCAGAACGCAGCCCAACGCGCGTCATCCACCAGACCCAATTCGCGACCTTTTTCGGTCAAGCGCAGGTCGGCGTTGTCTTCGCGCAGGATCAAACGGTATTCGGCGCGGGACGTGAACATCCGATACGGTTCCTGGGTACCCAGGGTAATCAGGTCGTCGACCAAAACGCCGATGTACGCCTCGTCGCGACGCGGGCACCAGGCATCTTTGCCCTGAGCACGCAGTGCGGCGTTGGCTCCGGCCAGCAAACCCTGGGCGCCGGCTTCTTCGTAACCGGTGGTGCCGTTGATTTGCCCGGCGAAGAACAGACCGCCGATCACTTTGGTTTCCAGGCTGTACTTCAGGTCACGCGGGTCGAAGTAGTCGTACTCGATGGCGTAACCCGGGCGAACGATGTGCGCGTTTTCCATGCCGCGAATCGATTGCACGATCTGCAGCTGCACGTCGAACGGCAAGGATGTGGATATCCCGTTCGGGTACAACTCGTGGGTGGTCAAACCCTCGGGTTCGATGAAGACCTGATGGCTTTCCTTGTCGGCAAAGCGGTGGATCTTGTCTTCGATCGATGGGCAATAACGCGGGCCGATGCCTTCGATCAACCCAGCATCGGAATACATCGGCGAACGGTCGAGGTTGGCGGCAATGATTTCGTGGGTGCGGGCATTGGTGTGGGTAATCCAGCAACTGACCTGTTTCGGATGCTGCTCTTTAGAGCCCATGAACGACATCACAGGAATCGGCGTATCCCCTGCCTGCTCGGTCATCACCGAGAAATCCACAGTGCGACCGTCGATGCGCGGCGGTGTACCGGTTTTCAGGCGACCGACCCGCAATGGCAGTTCGCGCAGGCGATGAGCCAGCGCAATCGACGGCGGATCACCGGCGCGACCGCCGGAATAATTCTGCATGCCGATGTGGATAAGTCCGCCGAGGAAAGTGCCAGTGGTCAACACCACGGAATCTGCAAAGAAACGCAGGCCCATTTGGGTAACAACACCGCGCACTTGTTCCTGCTCGACGATCAGATCGTCAGCAGCCTGTTGAAATATCCACAGGTTCGGCTGGTTTTCCAGGGCTTCGCGGACAGCGGCCTTGTACAGAACCCGATCTGCCTGAGCGCGGGTTGCACGCACGGCTGGGCCTTTGCGGCTGTTCAATACGCGAAACTGAATACCACCTTTATCGGTAGCCATGGCCATCGCGCCGCCCAGGGCATCGATTTCCTTAACCAAATGGCTTTTGCCGATCCCACCAATGGCGGGGTTGCAACTCATGGCACCAAGGGTTTCCACGTTATGCGTCAGCAACAGGGTTTTTGCCCCCATACGCGCTGACGCCAGTGCTGCCTCGGTACCGGCATGACCGCCGCCGATGACGATCACTTCAAAACGGGAAGGGAAATCCACCACGCACCTCGTGCCTGCTTCAGTCAGGTAATCCGGAAATAGTTTGAGCTCAGGTTTTTGGACCTGGTCGGCAAGTATAGGGACTTCGCCCTTCCTAAAGAACCCTTTGCACAAAATTTAACCAGCTGTGGAGAAGTCGAGGTTATAGAAATTAAAAAGAGAGAAATTTATTAAATCTTTGTTTTTATGTTTATTTCTACTGAGCCACCTTTCTGTGGATAGATTGATACAGCCCTTTATATTCAATATGTACAGAGGTTCAAAACCCTGTGGTCATGTGCCAAGGAGGCCCTTGGATAACCAGTGTAAGCCTGTGGATGAAAGGGGTGGTTATCCACAGAGGGGTTTATCTCCAGTTTTCAGGCCTTGTTATCAACTGCCCTTAGCGGCACTTATTCACAGGGCTTAATCCACAGAAAAGCCGTCGAATGAGCAAATCCCGGGCAAGGGAAATCCGCTCAAGCGAAGAATCTGCTCGGCACTGGGGGAAAAAATTCAGAAAAGGACAGAACAGACAGGCGCTAATGGCCTGTCTGTGGACAGCGAAAGGGACTATTTACCGATACAGAAGCTGGAAAAAATCCTTCCCAGCAGATCATCGGAGCTGAATGCGCCGGTAATTTCGCCCAAAGACTGCTGAGCCTGCCGCAAATCTTCGGCGAGCAGTTCACCAGCACCCGCTAACGTCAGCTGCGCACGGCCATGCTCGAGGGACGCACTCGCGTGACGCAGTGCCTCCAGGTGACGCCTGCGAGCACTGAAGCTGCTTTCGGAGGTCTGCTCGTAACCCATGCAGGCCTTGAGGTGCTCACGCAGCAATTCCAGGCCTTCGCCGGCAGACCTCGCACTGAGGCTGATAGTGACGTGGCCATCGTTGCTGACTTCCAGGGCAATCGCTTCGCCCGTCAGGTCAGCCTTGTTACGGATCAACGTAACTTTTGCCGGATCCGGGCGGGTTTCGAGGAATTCAGGCCACAAGGCAAAGGGATCAAGGGCCTCGGGAGCTGTGGCATCGACCACCAGCAATACCCGATCGGCCTCACCGATGGCTTTCAACGCCCGTTCGACGCCAATTTTTTCCACCTGATCATCGGTATCGCGCAGGCCGGCAGTGTCGACCACGTGCAACGGCATGCCATCAATGTGGATATGTTCGCGAAGAATGTCCCGGGTAGTGCCGGCAATTTCGGTCACGATCGCCGCTTCCCGTCCAGCCAAGGCATTCAGGAGGCTGGACTTGCCGGCATTCGGCCGGCCCGCGATTACCACGGTCATACCGTCCCGGAGCAAGGCCCCTTGGCCAGCTTCACGCAGCACTGTGGATAATTCGTCGCGCACTTTATCGAGCATGCTCAGGACATGGCCATCGGCGAGGAAGTCGATTTCTTCTTCGGGGAAGTCGATGGCTGCTTCGACGTAAATGCGCAGGCCTATCAGTTGCTCGGTGAGGTTATGCACACGCTGGGAAAACGCACCCTGCAACGAACGCAGGGCATTTCGTGCCGCCTGCGCAGAACTTGCCTCGATCAAGTCGGCAATGGCTTCGGCCTGAGCCAGATCGAGCTTGTCGTTGAGGAAGGCGCGCTCGCTGAATTCACCCGGCCGCGCCAGACGACAGCCCAGTTCCAGGCAACGCTTGAGCAGCATATCCAGAACGATTGGCCCGCCGTGGCCCTGCAGCTCGAGCACATCTTCGCCGGTGAACGAATTCGGTCCCGGGAAATATAGGGCGATGCCTTCATCCAGCACCTCTTCGTTTGCACTGAGGAACGGGCCGTAATGGGCAAACCGTGGTTTCAGTTCGCGACCGCTGATGGCTTTGGCCGCCAGACTCGCCAGCGGCCCGGAAATACGGACGATGCCCACTCCGCCGCGACCTTGAGCGGTGGCGACGGCAGCGATGGTTTCACGAGGAACGCTCATAAACCGGTATCCAGACAAAAGTGACAGATAGCAAAACGCCCCACTAGGGGGCGTTTTGAGTGGTTATCCACAGAGTAAGTTACGCCTCGGCTTTTTTGGTAGCCGCTTCGATCTTACGCGTGATGTACCACTGTTGTGCGATGGACAGCACGTTGTTCACAACCCAGTACAGCACCAGACCTGCCGGGAACCACAGGAAGAAGAAGGTGAAGATGATTGGCATCATTTTCATGACCTTCGCCTGCATCGGATCCGGAGGAGTCGGGTTCAACTGCTGCTGGATGAACATGGTTACGCCCATGATGATCGGCAGAATGAAGAACGGATCCTTGATCGACAGGTCAGTAATCCACAGCATGAATGGCGCTTGGCGCATTTCCACGCTTTCCAGCAGAACCCAGTACAGCGAAAGGAAAACCGGCATCTGCACCAGGATTGGCAAGCAGCCACCCAGTGGATTGATCTTTTCTTTCTTGTACAGCTCCATCATGGCTTGCGACATTTTCTGCCGGTCGTCGCCATGTTGCTCTTTCAGCGCAGCCAGTTTCGGTGCCACTGCACGCATGCGTGCCATGGATTTGTAGCTGGCAGCCGACAGCGGGAAGAAAATCCCCTTGATCAGCATGGTCAGGAAGATGATCGACCAGCCCCAGTTACCGACCAGCGCGTGGATATGTTGCAGCAACCAGAAGATTGGCTGGGCAATGAACCACAGAATGCCGTAGTCGACGGTCAATTCCAGACCTGGGGACAACTCTTTCAGGACAGCCTGGCTTTTCGGACCCGCGTACAGAACAGCGCTGGTTTCGGCTTTTGCACCTGGCGCGACAGTCATTGCCGGGGCGGTGTAGCCGATGATGTAGTTGCCTTTGCTGTCTTTACGGGTCTGGACGATGTTGTTTTCGCCCTTGACCGGAATCCATGCAGTCACGAAATAGTGCTGCAACCAGGCAACCCAACCACCGGTGACGGTTTCTTTCAGCTGAGCCTTGTCCATGTCGCTCATCGACACTTTCTTGTACGGCTCGTTACTTGTCCACAGGGCGGCGCCCAGGTAAGTCGCGGTGCCGGTGGCGGTGCTGGAAGAAGGATCGGAGCTGGCGTCACGCTTCAATTGCGCGAACATTGCACCAGACCAGGGCTGAGCGCTCTGGTTGTCGATCAGGTAGGAAACGGTTACGTCATACAGGCCACGTTTCAGCGTGAAACGCTTGATGTAGTTGACGCCGTCCTTGCTGAACTTCAGGTCCGCGACCAATTGGTCTTGACCGTCAGCCAGTTGATAAATCTTCTTCTCGGAGGAGTAAACCGGACGACCGGCAGGACTTGCGTCCGGACCGTTGGTGCCGATCAGGCCACTCTGAGCCAGATAAGTCCTCTCGTTGCCGTTATCAAACAGCTGGAATGGAATTTCCGGATGATCCTGGCGACGTGGATACAGCGGCAACGTCAACTGCGCAACATCGCCACCTTGTGGATCGATTGCCAGGTTGAGCACATCCGTTTTGATCTGGATGAGGTCTTTGCTTGCAGCTACTGGTGTTTCAGCAGGTGCAGTTGCACTGGTATCGCTTGGGGCGCGCGGAATGTCGTCACTGACAGAAGCATTATTGCCAGTCGCCGTATCCGGTAGGCCCGGTGCGGTAGTACTGGAAGCAACATTCTGAGTCGGCAGGGCAGCCTGGCCATAGTCCTGGTTCCATTTAAGAACCATAACGTAGGACACGATTGCCAGGGCGACGATCAGGATCGTGCGTTTGATATCCATGATTACTCGGCCATCGAAGAAGAACGGGAGGTAGGGATAGATGGAACCGGGTCATAACCACCGGGATTCCACGGATGACAGCGACCTAAACGACGAAAGGCCAGCCAGCCACCGCGCAGAAGGCCATGATTTTCTATGGCTTCATACGCGTAGCAGGAACAACTGGGGTAGAAACGACAGTGACTGGCCATCAGGGGACTGATGGCATAGCGATAAAACTGGATCGGAACGAGTGCCAGTTTACGCATCGGGACTGTCTACCCCTACAGTTTCGGTTTTGACTGCTGGTACCGGCTTGCTGCGTGCCAGACGTTTCCAGAGTTTGTCGAAATGCTGAATCAATTCGGGGCTTTCTACGTCACCCAAACCTTTGCGCGCGACGATAACAATGTCCCAACCGACCAGTAAATCCTGGTTCAGGCGAAACGATTCGCGCATCAGACGTTTGAGGCGATTGCGCTCGACGGAGAGCTTTACGCTCTTTTTCCCGATAACCAGCCCGAGACGGGGGTGATCAAGATCGTTGTTGCGCGCAAGGAGCAGGAGATTTTTCCCCGGAACCTTGCCGGTAGGGGAGTCAAAGACTGCCTTGAAATGCCGGGGGGTAAGCAGACGCTTTTCCCGACTGAAGTCCTGACTCACCTCCAGTGCCGGATTATCAAACTGCCAGACGCGCACGACCTTTGGCGCGACGACGCGACAGGACGGCACGACCGTTTTTGGTAGCCATGCGAGCACGGAAACCGTGGGTACGAGCGCGTTTGATAGTGCTTGGTTGGAAAGTACGTTTCATTGTCGTGTTACCTGGTTCGTCCACAACGGGCCGGAATGGCCCCCGTTTTAAGAGACCGGGGATTCTAGAGAAAGCAAGCCTCTAGGTCAATTTCCAACCAGCGTTTCCTTATAAATAGATCTCCAGACGATTTGCTCGCCGAAGGTCGTCCGCTAGATATAGAAATAAAGAAGGGAATTATTTAAAGCTTTTCTGTAAAGCTTATAAAAGCTAGGGCCGCGTTCGTCTGTGGATAACTACCTTTAGCCCTTCTAAACCGTGATGTACAGGGAATGACAACTACGGTGGAAAACGGTGGTCAGCCTGTGCTGCGCTATCGGATAAGCTGTGTGTGGAAAGGCCAGTTATCCACAGGCAGGTTATCCACCGAGTTTGGCCCCCACTTGTCCAGTGCCCTCATGGGTGGTTATCCACAGAGCTTATGCACATACCGTTGGTCTTCTTTTCGAGGGTTAACGCATTGATAAATCATGTGCTGTGCGCAACCTGCATGTGGATAAGTGGACGACTGGTCGCTACAATGACCGCTTGTTTTGGCCTCACCGGCTTTCAACTTAGGGGATATCCGTGTCAGTGGAACTTTGGCAGCAGTGCGTAGAGCTTTTGCGCGATGAGCTGCCTGCCCAACAATTCAACACTTGGATCCGTCCACTACAGGTCGAAGCCGAAGGCGACGAGCTGCGTGTTTACGCGCCGAATCGTTTTGTTCTCGACTGGGTCAATGAAAAGTACCTGGGTCGCGTCCTTGAACTGCTGGATGAGCATGGCAACGGCCTGGCGCCGGCGCTCTCCTTATTAATAGGCAGCAAACGCAGTTCGGCACCGCGTGCGGCACCTAATGCCCCATTGGCCGCCGCGGCATCCCAGGCTCAGGCCGCTCAAGCGCCTGTCAGCGCTCCGGCGCCAGCCCCGGCAGCTGCATCGACCAAACGTGCGACACAAAAGGTTGCTGAAGTCAGTGAAGAGCCGTCCCGTGACAGCTTCGATCCAATGGCCGGCGCCAGTTCGCAACAGGCCCCGGTTCGCTCCGAACAGCGCACGGTGCAGGTCGAAGGCGCGCTCAAGCACACCAGCTACCTGAACCGCACCTTTACCTTCGAGAACTTCGTCGAAGGCAAGTCCAACCAACTGGCGCGGGCTGCGGCCTGGCAGGTGGCGGACAATCCCAAGCATGGCTACAACCCGCTCTTCCTTTATGGCGGTGTCGGTTTGGGTAAAACCCACTTGATGCACGCTGTGGGTAACCACCTATTAAAGAAGAATCCGAATGCCAAGGTTGTGTACCTGCATTCCGAGCGTTTCGTTGCGGACATGGTCAAGGCCTTGCAGCTGAATGCAATCAACGAGTTCAAGCGCTTCTACCGCTCGGTGGATGCGTTGCTGATCGATGACATTCAGTTCTTCGCCCGCAAGGAACGCTCCCAGGAAGAGTTTTTCCACACCTTCAACGCCCTGCTTGAAGGTGGCCAGCAGGTCATTCTTACCAGTGACCGCTATCCGAAAGAAATCGAAGGCCTTGAAGAACGCCTGAAGTCACGTTTCGGCTGGGGCCTGACGGTTGCCGTCGAGCCGCCGGAGCTGGAAACCCGTGTGGCGATCCTGATGAAAAAGGCCGATCAGGCCAAAGTCGATCTGCCACACGACGCGGCGTTCTTCATTGCCCAGCGCATTCGCTCCAACGTACGTGAGCTGGAAGGCGCGCTCAAACGCGTGATCGCCCACTCGCACTTCATGGGCCGCGATATCACCATCGAGTTGATTCGCGAATCCCTGAAAGACTTGTTGGCGCTGCAAGACAAACTGGTCTCTGTGGATAACATTCAGCGCACCGTCGCCGAGTATTACAAGATCAAGATCTCCGACCTGCTGTCCAAGCGTCGTTCACGCTCGGTGGCACGTCCGCGTCAGGTCGCCATGGCGTTGTCCAAGGAATTGACCAACCACAGCCTGCCGGAAATCGGCGATGTGTTTGGTGGCCGCGACCACACGACTGTTTTGCACGCCTGCCGCAAGATCAACGAGCTTAAGGAATCCGACGCGGACATCCGCGAGGACTATAAGAACCTGCTGCGTACACTGACTACTTGATGAACACCAGCGCAGCTTATTAAGGCAAGGGACTAGACCATGCATTTCACCATTCAACGCGAAGCCCTGTTGAAACCCCTGCAACTGGTCGCAGGCGTCGTCGAGCGCCGACAGACCTTGCCGGTGCTCTCCAACGTGCTGCTGGTTGTCGAAGGCCAGCAATTGTCGCTGACCGGCACCGACCTGGAAGTCGAACTGGTCGGTCGTGTGCAACTCGAAGAGCCTGCGGACCCGGGCTCCATCACTGTGCCTGCGCGCAAGCTGATGGACATCTGCAAGAGCCTGCCGAACGATGCGCTGATCGACATCAAGGTCGACGAGCAGAAGCTCGTGGTGAAGGCCGGCCGTAGCCGCTTCACCTTGTCGACCCTGCCGGCCAATGACTTCCCGACGGTGGAAGAAGGCCCAGGCTCGCTGACCTGCAGCCTTGAGCAAAGCAAACTGCGTCGTTTGATCGAACGCACCAGCTTCGCCATGGCGCAGCAGGACGTTCGTTACTACCTCAACGGCATGCTGCTGGAAGTCTCGGCCGGGATCATCCGCGCCGTGGCCACCGACGGTCACCGTCTGGCGATGTGTTCGATGCAGGCCGATATCGGTCAACCGGATCGTCATCAGGTCATCGTGCCGCGCAAAGGCATTCTGGAACTGGCGCGTCTGCTGACTGAACCGGACGGCAATGTCAGCATTGTGCTGGGCCAGCACCACATTCGTGCCACCACCGGCGAGTTCACCTTCACCTCGAAACTGGTCGACGGTAAATTCCCTGACTACGAGCGTGTTCTGCCTAAAGGCGGCGACAAGCTAGTACTCGGCGATCGCCAGGCACTGCGTGAAGCGTTCAGCCGTACCGCGATTCTGTCCAACGAGAAGTACCGTGGCATCCGTCTGCAACTGGCCAATGGTCAGCTGAAGATCCAGGCGAACAACCCGGAGCAGGAGGAAGCGGAAGAAGAAGTGGGTGTTGAATACAACGGCGGCTCTCTGGAAATCGGCTTCAACGTGAGCTATCTACTCGACGTACTGGGCGTGATGACCACCGAGCAGGTTCGCTTGATCCTGTCCGACTCCAACAGCAGTGCGCTGGTGCAAGAGTCCGACAACGACGACTCGGCCTACGTTGTCATGCCGATGCGTCTGTAATTATGTTCAGCAGAACCTAGATGTCCTTAAGTCGCGTCTCGGTCACCGCGGTGCGCAATCTGCACCCGGTGACCTTCTCCCCCTCCCCCCGCATAAACATTCTTTACGGTGCCAACGGCAGCGGCAAAACCAGTGTTCTGGAAGCCATTCATCTGCTGGGGCTTGCCCGTTCGTTTCGTAGTAGCCGTCTGTTACCCGTCATTCAATACGAGCAATTGGCATGCACGGTATTTGGCCAGGTCGAATTGGCCGAGGGTGGACACAGTGCCTTGGGGATATCTCGCGACCGTCAGGGTGAGTTCCAGATCCGCATCGACGGTCAGAACGCCCGAAGCGCAGCGCAACTGGCGGAGATCCTGCCGCTGCAGTTGATCAACCCGGACAGTTTCCGCCTGCTTGAAGGCGCGCCGAAGATTCGCCGACAGTTTCTCGACTGGGGTGTGTTCCACGTGGAACCCCGATTCATGTCCACGTGGCAGCGCTTGCAGAAGGCCTTGCGCCAGAGAAACTCTTGGCTGCGACATGGTACACTTGACGCCGTTTCGCAAGCGGTTTGGGACAGGGAACTGTGCCAGGCCAGCGCTGAAATAGATGAATACCGCCGCGCTTACATCAAAGCCTTGAAACCAGTCTTTGAACAGACCTTGAGCGAACTGGTTGAGCTTGAGGGCTTAACGCTCAGCTATTACCGAGGTTGGGATAAAGACCGGGAGTTGAGTGCAGTGCTCGCCGGGTCCCTTCAGCGGGATCAGCAAATGGGTCATACCCAGGCCGGACCACAACGCGCTGATTTGCGTCTTAGATTGGGCGCACATAACGCCGCGGACATCTTGTCTCGTGGTCAGCAGAAGTTGGTGGTCTGTGCATTGCGGATCGCCCAAGGGCACTTGGTTAGCCAGGCCCGTCGCGGCCAGTGTATTTATCTGGTGGATGACCTGCCGTCCGAACTGGACGAGCACCACCGTCGCGCGCTTTGCCGCTTGCTGGAAGACTTACGCTGCCAGGTTTTTATTACCTGTGTAGATCACGAATTATTGAGGGAAGGCTGGCAGACGGAAACGCCAGTCGCCCTGTTCCACGTGGAACAGGGCCGTATCACCCAGACCCACGACCATCGGGAGTGAAGGCATTGAGCGAAGAAAATACGTACGACTCAACGAGCATTAAAGTGCTGAAAGGCCTGGATGCCGTACGCAAACGTCCCGGTATGTACATTGGTGACACTGACGATGGCAGTGGTCTGCACCACATGGTGTTCGAGGTGGTCGATAACTCGATCGACGAAGCTTTGGCCGGCCATTGCGACGACATCAGCATCATCATCCACCCGGACGAATCCATCACCGTTCGCGACAACGGTCGTGGCATCCCGGTAGACGTGCACAAAGAAGAAGGCGTCTCGGCGGCCGAGGTCATCATGACCGTGCTGCACGCCGGCGGTAAGTTCGACGACAACTCCTACAAGGTATCCGGCGGCCTGCACGGTGTAGGTGTTTCGGTTGTAAACGCCCTGTCCGAGGAGCTTGTTCTCACGGTGCGTCGCAGTGGCAAGATCTGGGAACAGACCTACATCCACGGTGTTCCGAAAGAGCCGATGAAAATCGTTGGCGAGAGCGAAACCACCGGTACGCAGATCCATTTCAAACCGTCCGATCAGACTTTCAAGAACATCCACTTCAGCTGGGACATCCTGGCCAAGCGGATTCGTGAACTGTCCTTCCTCAACTCCGGTGTCGGCATCGTCCTCAAGGACGAGCGCAGCGGCAAGGAAGAGCTGTTCAAGTACGAAGGTGGTCTGCGCGCGTTCGTTGAATACCTGAACACCAACAAGACTCCGGTCAACCAGGTGTTCCACTTCAACATTCAGCGTGAAGACGGCATCGGCGTTGAAATCGCCTTGCAGTGGAACGACAGCTTCAACGAGAACCTGTTGTGCTTCACCAACAATATTCCACAGCGCGATGGCGGTACTCACCTGGTGGGTTTCCGTTCCGCACTGACGCGTAACCTGAACACCTACATCGAAGCTGAAGGTCTGGCGAAGAAGCACAAAGTTGCCACCACCGGTGACGATGCCCGTGAAGGCCTGACCGCGATCATTTCGGTAAAAGTGCCGGATCCGAAGTTCAGCTCCCAGACCAAAGACAAGCTGGTGTCTTCCGAAGTGAAGACCGCGGTCGAACAGGAAATGGGCAAGTACTTCTCCGACTTCCTGCTGGAGAACCCGAACGAAGCCAAACTGGTCGTCGGCAAGATGATCGACGCGGCGCGTGCGCGTGAAGCGGCACGTAAGGCTCGTGAGATGACCCGCCGTAAAGGCGCGTTGGACATCGCCGGCCTGCCGGGCAAACTGGCTGACTGTCAGGAAAAAGACCCTGCCCTCTCCGAACTGTACCTCGTGGAAGGTGACTCTGCTGGCGGCTCCGCCAAGCAGGGACGCAACCGTCGCACCCAGGCCATCCTGCCGCTCAAGGGCAAGATCCTGAACGTCGAGAAGGCACGCTTCGACAAGATGATCTCTTCGCAAGAAGTGGGCACCTTGATCACCGCGCTGGGCTGCGGCATTGGCCGCGACGAGTACAACATCGACAAGCTGCGTTATCACAACATCATCATCATGACCGATGCTGACGTCGACGGTTCGCACATCCGTACCCTGTTGCTGACCTTCTTCTTCCGTCAGTTGCCGGAGTTGATCGAGCGCGGTTACATCTACATCGCTCAGCCGCCGCTGTACAAGGTCAAGAAAGGCAAGCAAGAGCAATACATCAAAGATGACGACGCCATGGAAGAGTACATGACGCAGTCGGCCCTGGAAGATGCGAGCCTGCACCTGAACGAAGAAGCCCCGGGTATCTCCGGCGAAGCGCTTGAGCGTCTGGTGAATGACTTCCGTCTGGTAATGAAGACCCTCAAGCGTCTGTCGCGCCTGTATCCGCAGGAACTGACCGAGCACTTCATCTACCTGCCAGCGGTGAGCATGGAGCAACTATCCGATCACGCAGCGATGCAGGATTGGATGGCTCAGTTCGAAGTTCGCCTGCGCACCGTCGAGAAGTCCGGCCTGGTTTACAAAGCCAGCCTGCGTGAAGACCGTGAACGTAACGTCTGGCTGCCAGAGGTCGAACTGATCTCCCACGGCCTGTCGAACTACATCACCTTCAACCGCGATTTCTTCGGCAGTAACGATTACAAGACTGTTGTGTCGTTGGGCGCCCAATTGAGCACCTTGCTGGACGACGGCGCGTACATCCAGCGCGGTGAGCGCAAGAAGCCGGTCACCGAATTCAAGGAAGCACTTGAATGGCTGATGGCTGAAAGCACCAAGCGTCACACCATCCAGCGATACAAGGGTCTGGGCGAAATGAACCCGGATCAGCTGTGGGAAACCACCATGGACCCGAGCCAGCGCCGGATGCTCAAAGTGACCATCGAAGACGCCATTGGCGCAGACCAGATCTTCAATACCCTGATGGGTGATGCGGTCGAACCTCGTCGTGACTTCATCGAAAGCAACGCCTTGGCGGTTTCCAACCTGGACTTCTGATCCGGCAGGACCGCTAAAACGAAAAAGGCCAACGCTTAGCGTTGGCCTTTTTTATTGATCGGCGAAAAGGTCGTCATGCGCTAGCGGTGGCCACGCTCTCAAGCCGATACCCATACCCGTAAATCGTCAGCAGTTGCCAACCGCGATCAGCCGTCAGGCCCAGCTTGTTGCGCAGGCGATAAATATGAGTGTCCAGCGGGCGGGAAGAGACTATTTCTTCATGAGTCCAAAAGCGCTCATACAAATATTCACGGGACAAAGGTCGGCCCAGATTGGCGAACAGGCAACGGGCAAGACGGTATTCCCGTTCGGTCAGACTGATGGGGGTGGAGGCACGGGTGACGGTGAGTTCGGCGTCGTCGAATTCGAGGTCATTGAAGGTCAGTATTTCGGTGGCTGCCGCGCGTTGCAGCCCATGCCGACGAAGCACCGCGCTGACCCGGGCCATCAGCTCGTTGGGACGAAACGGTTTGCTCACGTAATCGTCGGCTCCGGCGTTCAAGGCCTGGACGATATCGCTTTCGGTATCGCGACTGGTGAGCATGATCGCGGCTGGTGGCACGTCCATGTGTTCACGGGTCCAGCGCAACAACGCCAGGCCGCTGATATCGGGTAGTTGCCAATCGAGGATCAGCAGGTCGAAAGTCTCCCGTCGAAGTTGCCGTAGCAAGTCCTCTCCCCGCTCGAAGCTGTGCAACGTCCACGCCTGCTCTCCCCTTAAGGGGATCTGTCGCAGTGTCTGTTCCACCCGGCGGAGTTCGGCAGGTTCGTCATCCAGTATTGCGACACGCATGCCGAGTGTTTCCTTCATCTCGAAAGTGCAAAGTTTAAGAAAATTCCTACGGGAGTTTAGGCTGTTTGATTGAATCTGAACAATTGTGGTGAATTGCTGCGAAGTTCCCAAGTATGGCTACGCTGATGTCACTTCGCCGGTAGGCGATGAATCATCGGCACAATACTCAAGAGGGACGGTGGAAAAATGCGTCCAAGGATTCTTTCTAATGGGTTCACAAGGCTGGCGACGTTGATGTTGGCGGCTGTCCTCGGGCTGGGATGCACGACGCGCCAGTCGATTCCAGCCGTCGACCAGGATTACTCAGTCACGCGGTACTTCGATTCAACAGGGGCCAATACGGTTCTGGGTGATTCGCTTGGGTTTGCTCCTGTGCAATCGCCTACAGACGCCTTGCCGATCCGCTCTGCACAACAACGCTGGGTGTTTTAGCCCTCGGCCAATTCTGAACAAATATTCAGAATTACTTCGCAAGATTACTTATGCCGGTAAATTCGTTGTCGCTGAGCGGCACAGGGGCATTGGGATGTGCTCCGACGCAGGGAGCGTCAAGCCAACCTGGCAAGACCGTCGATCGCCGGTTTTCGGCGGTCTCCAGTTCAGGGGAAAACACACGGAGTGCCTGCTCGGCCCCGACACAGGGATGTGTCATCTTTCATGTCCTTTGCTCCCATGGCTATCTGCCAGAGCGTCCAGTCAGGTATCGTGCCTCCAATACTTGTGTGCGTTATCCGGCATGATTTTCATAAGAGCATAAAAGCCAATCCATGAACCCCATGACCTTAATGCTCCCACGCCGTTCTGGCGTCTGTCTTTTACTGCTTGCTGGCCTGATGGGATTGTTCATCCAAAGTGCATCCGCGGCTGTCGTCTCGGCAAAACGCCTGCCTTATATCGATGAAAACCAACAATGCCGTGGTCAACCGCTGCCGGCGACTGTCGAGCATCTGACCGGCGAAGCCTGGAAGCTGGATGCCAAAGGTAAGCAGACGCCATTGCAGGAAGGTATGTCGATTGACGAGCAAGAAGGCGTCCAAACCTCACCCTCGGCGTTTGTCAGCCTGTCCCTGGGTGATGGCTCGCGGATGGTGCTGCCCTCCAGTTCCCATATCACCCTGCATCTCAATGAAGAGCAATCGATCCCTCGAGTGATTCTTGAGCAGGGCCAGGTTGAGTCGTATGTGATCAAGCGTGCCAGCGACCATGATCGCTTTCAGATCGTCACGCCGGTCGGTGTACTGGGCGTGCGGGGCACGCATTTTCGGGTGCGCAACGATGAGGGTGGCCAGGCACTGCTTGAAGTTTTGAACGGACAAGTGGCGGTCAATCGTGATCAGGAAACGTCGGGCGCCCGCCCTGCCCGGTCGGCTGCCAAACGGATTCAGAACGCTGAAGCTGACGAGGTCCAGGTCATGGGCCGTCAGGGTTTGCGTATTCAGAAACAAGGCATGTTGACGCCAATCGACTTGTTACCCGCCCCACGTTTGTTGGGGCAGGCCGGTCAGACGGGTAATGTGCCTGTCTGGCAATTGATCATGAAACCCATCGAAGGGGCCACGCGTTATCGGGCGCAAGTGGCCACCGACGCAGCCTTTCTGGACATCAAGCAAGAGCAGTTTTCCAGCACGCCAGAGGTCAAGTTCAGCGGGCTGAAAGCGTTTTTCTACCATGTTCGCCTTTCGGCGTATGACGCTCAGGGGTTAGAGGGAGAGACCGGGGTGTATGACATTTTCTATTACCCCAGGACCACTCGTGTCCAATAGCGCTTTGGCCGATGACCAATGAAGAACTGGCCAAGGAAGGATGACCGCGAGCCGACCCAGGCTCAGCGATTGTTTCGGCGGATGGTCCGCGAGTGGCTGTGGGTCTGTCTGATCCTGTTGCCGCTGACGGCGATGCTGTCCATGAGCCAGGGCCTGATCTTGAGCAATTTGCTGTATGACAACCTTCGCCGGCTAAGCCCGCTGCCGGTGGACCCCCGAATACTGCTCGTAACGATCGACGACTACAGCTTGCAGCAGCTTGGCCAATGGCCGTGGTCGCGGGCCACGCACGCCCGACTGCTGGATCGGCTCAGCGCCGCGAACGTTAAAGGCGTTCTATTCGACGTGATTTTCAGTGAACCTGATAGCCAACCCGAGAACGATCAGCTTTTAGCCCAGGCGGCCTGCCGAGCCGGTAATGTTTTCGTGCCGCTGCTGCGCGAAGATGTCGCGCGTTATGGTCAGCCCTTGGGGGAAATTGAACCGGTGGATCCGCTGCACCATTGTGCTAAAGGTGTGGGGCACATCAATGCCGAAGCGGACGCCGATGGGATCGTGCGCAGCGTGTATTTAAGCGAAGGCCCGACGCAAAAAACACGCCCGCAACTGGCCTGGCTGCTGTACGAAGAAACCCTCGCCGATAAGGGAAATGTACCAATGCCGGGTACCCCGGCCCTGCCATCAGTGCAAGGCTGGCAGCGAGCCCATGAAATACGGATTCCTTTCATCCACTCCGACGCGGGCTTTCCCACTGTGCCCTACGTCAGCGTATTGCGCGGTGAAGTCCCACCGGAGTTGCTGCGCGATCGCTTGATCCTGATCGGCTCGACCGCTGCAGGCCTGGGCGACCGCTACGTGACACCGCAATCGGCCAGCATCGGCACCACACCGGGCATCGAGATTCAGGCGAATATCCTCAACGGACTGCTACAAAAGCGCAACATTGTGGTTCTTGATCAGCGCTTGGCGGCGTTGCTATCGGTGGTAATTGTCGGCGAGTTGCTGGGCCTGCTGTTGGTGCGTCCGCGTCGCGCGCTATGGCTGACCCTAGGTGCAATGGCGGCCGCTCTGCTGGGCTCGGGTGTACTGTTGCGGCTTGGCTGGTGGTGGTCCCCGGCTGCGAGCTTGGTGGGTATTTTGCTGGGGTATCTGATCTGGAACTGGCGACGGCTGAACGCGGTGCTTGCCTATTTCGGCTGGGAACTGGCGCGCCTGGACAGCGAGCCAAAAGTCTTTCCCGAACGTCGTCGCACCCAGGCCCCGGCCGGTGATGTGCTGCAAGGGCAAATCGTCGCGCTGGAGCAGGCCATGAGCCGGACCCGCGACACCCGGCGCTTCATTGCCGATGGACTTGAATACCTGCCGGTGGCGACGCTGATCAGCGATCCGAACGGATGTATTCTGTTGGCCAACCGCAAGGCTCGAGAAGTGTTTTGCCGTGGTCTGGTGGGCGAGGACATGCTCGAGCAACTGAGCGACCTGGGTTACCCGGTGCCGTCCAACGGAATGCCATCTGCGTTGTCGACCCTGGAGCCGCTGGAGTTTCGTGACACTCAGGCACGCAGTCTGCGTCTGGACCTGGCACCGCTGTTGCCGGCCGAGGGCGACTCCGTGATTGGCTGGCTACTGAGCCTCACTGACTTGAGCGTCGAGCGCGACGCCGAGGAACAGCGAGCCGTACTGCTGCGCTTTTTGTCTCATGACCTCAGAGCTCCTCACTCTGCGATTCTGGCCTTGCTCGATGTTCAGCGGCATCAGGTGTCCGGAGACACTCAAGTGTTCAGCCAGATCGAGTTGCAAGTGCGCAAGGCGCTGAACCTGACCGAGGCTTTTGTGCAGTTGGCAAAAGCCGAGTCCGAGGCCTATCAGTTTCAGCCGAGTATGTTCGCGATGTTGTTGCTCGATACGTTCGACCAGGCCTCGAGCATCGCTCATCTGAAGAACATTCAGTTGCTGCATGACCTCGACGAAGATGCTGAAGCGCTGGTCCTGGCCGATCAATCGCTACTGACACGGGCACTGTTCAACCTGTTGGAAAACTCCATCAAGTACAGTCCGGCAGGGTCGCAGATATCGGTGCGGGTGAGTTATGCCGAAGGCTGGTTGATGTGTGAAATCGCCGATCAGGGGCGAGGGATTGCTGTCGATGAACTTCCCGAATTGTTCAGTCAGTATCGGCGTTTTGCCTCGGCTCATGGCAGCGATGGTCTGGGGCTGGGTTTGTCCATGGTCAAGGCCGTGGTGGATCGTCATGGCGGGAGGATTTCCTGTCACAGCGTGGTGGGGCAAGGCACGACGTTCAGTGTCCAGTTACCGCTATTGAGCGAGTGAGCCAGAAGATTTCAGCGGGCATAAAAAAACCGGCTATATCAGCCGGTTTTTTACGTCAGAAATAAACTTATGCACCTTTTCCGATGTTTTATGTTCTTAAGAAATATGTATGAAAATCATAAGCTTAAGAACTAAAAACGACGTTTTTCAACAAAACGGTACACAGGTTATCCACAGAATCTCAGACAGTCACTTGATCGGTGGCGTTGGGTGCCGCCGGCGCGGCTGGCAGCGAACCCATTTCGCGCTGCATCCGTTCGTTCCAGGCTTGCACCCGATCATTCAGGTCGGCAATGGCTCGCGGCCCGCTACCCTCGGCGTACATCGGCGCACCAATGATCACGGTGATCACGCCTTGCTTCTTTGCCCAACCGGTTTTTGGCCAGAACTTGCCGGCATTGTGCGCAATCGGCAGCACCGGTAATGACGCATTGACGGCCAACGCGGTGCCACCGCGGGAGAACTTGCCAATGGTGCCGTAAGGAACGCGAGTCCCTTCCGGGAAAATCAGTACCCAGACATTGTCCTTGAGCAGTTCATCGCCCTTCTTCGCCACATGCTTGAGCGCAGCTTTCGGGTTACCACGGTCGATGGCGATCGGTCGCAGCATGGCCATGGCCCAGCCGAAGAATGGAACGTAGAGCAGTTCGCGCTTGAGCACCTGGCTTAAAGGCGAGAAATAGGCCGAGAGAAAGAATGTCTCCCAAGTGCTCTGGTGGTTCGACTGAATCACGCAGGGCTGGTCAGGCACGTTCTCGGCACCCTTCACTTCGTAACGGATACCCAGAAAGACTTTGCTCAGCCACAAGGCGCAGCGGCACCAGTACACATTGATAAAGCGATAGCGCGCCTTGAATGGCAAAAACGGCGCGATAAAAAAGCTCAGGGTGCACCAGAGCAAAGAGCTGGTGCCCAGCAGCAGGTAAAAGAGGAAAGTTCTGATGGCCTGCAGTATCGACATGGCGACATTTACCGTTGCGGGCATTGCCCGCCTATTCAAGCGCACTCCCGATCAGTCCTTGGCCAGGATGTCAGAAGAGCCTTAGTTGTGGATAAGTTCCGCGGCAATCGCCGCCAGATCGTCAAAAATCAAAGTGCCCGCCGGTAGGGTCAAGCCCTGCGTCTTTTCGCCTTTACCGGTCTTTACCAAAACTGGCTGAGAGTCGACGGCTCTGGCGGCTTCCAAGTCACCGAGAGTATCGCCGACGAACCATAGATTCGTCAGCGAAACGTTGTAATGCGCGGCGATGGTTTTCAACATCCCGGGTTTTGGCTTGCGGCAATCGCAGCCATCGTCTGGCCCATGCGGGCAATAGACGATCAGCCCGACTTCGCCACCCTGCTCCGCCACCAGCTCGCGCAAACGAGCGTGCATGGCATCCAGGGTCGCGATGTCGTAATAGCCGCGAGCGATGCCCGACTGGTTGGTAGCGACGGCCACCGTCCAGCCGGCCTTGCTCAACTGCGCGATCGCTTCGATCGAACCGGGGAGCGGAATCCACTCCTCCACCGACTTGATGTACGCATCGGAGTCGTAATTGATCACTCCGTCCCGATCGAGAATCAGCAGTTTCAACAGCAGCCCCTTAGCCCAGCAGCGAAATGTCGGCGACGCCGAGGAACAACCCACGCAGACGTGCCAGCAGCGCATAGCGGTTGGCTCGCACCTTGGCATCTTCGGCGTTGACCATCACCGCTTCGAAGAACGCATCCACCGGCTCGCGCAAGGCGGCCAGACGGGCCAGCGTTTCGCTGTACTGACGCGCAGCGGCCATTGGCTGAACAGCCTGGTCAGCCTGCTGGATCGCCGAATACAGGGAGAACTCGTTGGCGTTGTCGAAGTACTTGGCTTCAACGACCGAAGGAACAGAGCCTTCGACCTTGCTCAGCAAGTTCGAAACGCGCTTGTTCACAGCGGCCAGGGCTGCGGCTTCCGGCAATTTGCGGAACGCTTCTACCGCTTGTACACGCTGATCGAAGTCCAGCGCAGAACCCGGCTTCAGGGCACGGACAGACAGGTAAGTCCCGACATCAACGCCTTCGTCTTCATAACGTGCACGCAGACGGTCGAAGATGAATTCCAGCACCGAGTCATTCAGGCCGGCAGCCTTGACCTTGGTACCGAACGCATTCACGGCAAACGCCACGGCGTCGTTCAAGTCGAGGTCGAGCTTCTTGTCGATCAGGATGCGCAATACGCCCAGCGCTGCACGGCGCAGTGCATACGGGTCTTTGCTCCCGGTTGGCAGCATGCCGATACCGAAGATACCCACCAGCGTGTCGAGCTTGTCGGCGATGGCCACGGCCGCACCGGTGAGGGTGGTCGGCAGTTCAGCGCCGGCACCGCGCGGCATGTACTGCTCGTTCAGCGCCAGTGCGACTTCTTCCGGCTCGCCGTCGTTGAGGGCGTAGTAGTAACCGGCGACACCTTGCATCTCCGGGAACTCGCCGACCATCTCGGTCGCCAGGTCGCACTTGGACAGCAGGCCCGCACGGGAAGCCCATGCTGCGTTGCCGCCAATGCGTTGCGCGATGAACCCGGCGAGTCTGGAAACGCGCTCGGCCTTGTCGTAGACGCTGCCGAGTTTTTCCTGGAACACCACGTTCTGCAGACGCAGGTTGAAGTCTTCGAGCTTTTGCTTCTTGTCTTGCTTGAAGAAGAACTCGGCGTCGGTCAGGCGTGGACGAACCACTTTCTCGTTACCGGCGATGATCTGTTGCGGGTCTTTGCTTTCGATGTTGGCCACGGTAATGAAACGTGGCAGCAACTTGCCGTCGGCATCCAGCAGGCAGAAATACTTCTGGTTGTCCTGCATGGTGGTGATCAGCGCTTCTTGCGGCACGTCGAGGAAACGTTCTTCGAACGAGCACACCAGCGGCACCGGCCATTCAACCAGCGCAGTCACTTCGTCGAGCAGGCTTGGCGGCACGATGGCCGTCCCTTCCTGCTGCGTCGCCAGTTCTTCAGTGCGCTTGCTGATCAGCTCGCGACGCTCGTTGGCGTCGGCCAGCACATAGGCAGCACGCAAATCGCTCAGGTAGTTGGCCGGCGAGGTGATGCGCACGCTTTCAGGATGGTGGAAGCGGTGACCACGGGAATCGCGGCCGGACTTTTGCGCGAGGATGGTGCAGTCGATGACGTGGTCACCGAGCAGCATCACCAGCCACTGGGTCGGGCGAACGAATTCTTCTTTGCGAGCACCCCAGCGCATGCGCTTGGGGATTGGCAGGTCGTTCAGGGAATCTTCGACGATGGTTGGCATCAGGCTCGCGGTCGGCTTGCCGGCGATGCTTTGGCTGTAGCGCAGCTTCGGGCCGCTCTGATCGATTTCGCTCAGGTCGACGCCGCACTTCTTGGCGAAGCCCAGGGCTGCTTGAGTCGGGTTGCCTTCGGTATCGAACGCGGCCTGACGCGGCGGGCCGTCGAGGTTGATGCTGCGATCCGGCTGCTGGGTCGCCAGCGCGGTAATCAGCACGGCCAGACGACGTGGCGCGGCGTAGACGGTTTTGGTTTCGTAGTTCAGGCCGGCAGCTTGCAGGCCTTTGTCGATACCGGCCAGAAACGCATCGGCCAAGGTGTTTAGGGCTTTGGGTGGCAGTTCTTCGGTGCCCAGTTCAACCAGAAAATCTTGAGCACTCATTGTGCAGCCTCCAGCTTGGCCAATACTTCGTCACGCAGGTCCGGGGTCGCCATCGGGAAGCCCAGCTTGGCGCGAGCCAGCAGGTAGGCTTGCGCAACGGAACGCGCCAGGGTGCGTACACGCAGAATGTATTGCTGACGCGCAGTTACCGAGATCGCCCGGCGCGCATCCAGCAGGTTGAAGGTGTGGGAAGCCTTCAACACCATTTCGTAGCTCGGCAACGGCAACGGCTGGTCGAGTTCGATCAGGCGCTTGGCTTCGCTTTCGTAGAAGTCGAACAACTCGAACAGCTTCTCGACGTTGGCGTGTTCGAAGTTGTAGGTCGACTGCTCCACTTCGTTCTGGTGGAACACGTCGCCGTAGGTCACCTTGCCGAACGGACCGTCAGCCCAGACCAGGTCGTAGACCGAGTCCACGCCTTGCAGGTACATGGCCAGACGTTCCAGACCGTAAGTGATCTCGCCGGTCACCGGGTAGCACTCGATGCCGCCCGCTTGCTGGAAGTAAGTGAACTGCGTCACTTCCATGCCGTTGAGCCAGACTTCCCAGCCCAGACCCCAGGCGCCCAGCGTTGGCGACTCCCAGTTGTCTTCGACGAAGCGGATGTCGTGCACCAGCGGGTCGAGGCCCACGTGCTTGAGGGAGCCCAGGTACAGTTCCTGGAAGTTGTCCGGGTTCGGCTTCAGGACTACCTGGAACTGGTAGTAGTGCTGCAGACGGTTCGGGTTTTCGCCGTAGCGGCCGTCAGTCGGGCGACGACTGGGCTGCACATAAGCGGCGTTCCAGGTTTCCGGGCCAATGGCGCGCAGAAATGTGGCAGTGTGGAAAGTGCCGGCGCCTACTTCCATATCGTAGGGCTGAAGTACCACACAACCTTGCTCGGCCCAGTATTGCTGGAGGGCGAGGATCAAGTCTTGGAAGGTACGCACGGCTGGCGTAGGCTGGCTCACGAAATTCACCTGTTTCTTGGGCTGCGATTTAAAGAGCGGGAGTATACCCGATTCGGTCCTGCGCACGCCCCCTGGAGCCTTATGCCACGCTGCTTTTGGTGTACCGAAGATCCGCTGTACATGGCTTATCACGATCAGGAGTGGGGCACGCCGCTACGCGATGCGCAGGGTTTGTTCGAGTTGCTTTTGCTCGAAGGGTTCCAGGCCGGGCTTTCCTGGATCACCGTGTTGCGCAAACGAAAGCGTTATCGCGAGGTGCTGTTTGGCTTCGACGTACAACGCGTGGCGCAGATGAGCGATGTGGAAATCGATGAATTGATGCTCGATCCGGGGATCATCCGCAATCGCCTCAAACTCAATGCCGCCCGGCGCAATGCCCAGGCCTGGCTGGCGCTGGAGGATCCGGTGGGGTTTCTCTGGTCGTTCGTCGGCGGAACGCCTGTGATCAATCATTTCAAGGATCGCAGTGAAGTGCCGGCCGTGACACCGATCGCTATCGAGATGAGCAAAGGCCTGAAAAAAGCCGGCTTCACGTTCGTCGGCCCGACCATTTGTTACGCGTTGATGCAGGCCTCGGGCATGGTCATGGACCACACTCGGGATTGCGATCGCTACGCCACCTTGGCGAACGGCGGTTAGAATAGCCGCCTCGCGCACAGCACAAGATCAGGAGTGACCTGTGGATAAGTTGAAAGGCGCCTTGCTGGTAGGCGCTCTGCGGTTGTTTGCACTGCTTCCTTGGCGGGCAGTGCAGGCGGTGGGTTCAGCGATTGGCTGGATCATGTGGAAAACCCCCAACCGTTCCCGCGACGTAGTGCGGATCAACCTCGCCAAGTGTTTCCCACAAATGGACCCGGCCGAACGCGAGCGTCTGGTGGGCCAGAGCCTGAAAGACATTGGCAAGTCCCTGACCGAGAGCGCTTGCGCGTGGATCTGGCCGGCCCAGCGTTCCATTGACCTGGTGCGTGAAGTCGAAGGTCTCGATGTGCTTAAAGACGCCCTCGCCTCCGGCAAAGGCGTGGTCGGCATCACCAGCCACCTGGGCAACTGGGAAGTGTTGAACCACTTCTATTGCAACCAGTGCAAACCGATCATTTTCTACCGTCCGCCCAAGCTCAAGGCGGTGGATGACTTGTTGCGCAAACAGCGGGTGCAACTGGGTAACCGGGTTGCGGCTTCCACCAAGGAAGGCATCCTCAGCGTGATCAAGGAAGTGCGCAAAGGTGGTGCCGTGGGCATTCCGGCTGACCCGGAACCGGCCGAATCCGCCGGGATCTTCGTGCCGTTCTTCGCCACTCAGGCCCTGACCAGTAAATTCGTCCCGAACATGCTGGCCGGCGGCAAAGCGGTCGGCGTGTTCCTGCATGCCCTGCGGCTGTCGGACGGTTCGGGTTACAAAGTGATCCTCGAAGCCGCGCCGGAGGCCATGTACAGCACCGATACCGAAACCTCCTGCGCGGCGATGAGCCAGGTCGTCGAGCGCTATGTGCGGGCTTATCCGAGCCAGTACATGTGGAGCATGAAACGCTTCAAGAAGCGTCCACCGGGTGAAGAACGCTGGTATTGAGGCTGCTGTGGATAACCTCGTAGGAGCTGACCGCAGGCTGCGATAGTAAAATCAAAAGATCGCAGCCTGCGGCAGCTCCTACGGGGGTGTACGCCGAGCCTTTGTAGGAGCTGCCGAAGGCTGCGATCTTTTGATCTTGATCAGTGCGCCTGACGCTCAAGCTTTTTCAGAAACACCGTCATCTCCTTCTCGGCCTGCTTGTCTCCATGGGCGCGGGCGGCTTCCAGGCCCTGTTCCCAAGCCTGACGAGCCGCCGCGTAGTCCGCCAACGCCAGATGCGCCTTGCCCAATAGCTTCCAGGCCGCCGAATACTTCGGATCGAACTCGACGCAGCGCTGGAAATGCTCTGCGGCTTTGGCATTTTCACCCAGATCCAGATAACCCTTGCCCAGGCCGAAGCGCAGCAGCGAGTTATCCACACCCTTGGCGAGCATTTTTTCCAGGGATTCGATCATCAATGGCACCTTTGGTTTTGGGTGAGTTCGAGATCGCCTTCGCGGGCAAGCCTCGCTCCTACGGGTCATGCGTGATCCATTGTAGGAGCGAGGCTTGCCCGCGAAGAGGCCCGTCCAGCCGCTGAAAATGCCGGATCAGAAGAAGCTCAACCCCACATGAAACAGCTTTTCCACATCCCGAATATGCTTTTTATCCACAAGGAACAGAATCACATGGTCGCCCGCTTCGATCACTGTGTCGTCGTGGGCGATGATCACTTCTTCGTCGCGGATGATCGCGCCGATGGTGGTCCCCGGCGGCAGGCCGATGTTTTCGATGGCTTTACCGATTACCTTGCTCGACTTCTCATCACCGTGGGCGATGGCTTCGATGGCTTCCGCCGCACCTCGACGCAATGAGTGCACGCTGACGATATCGCCGCGCCGCACGTGGGCCAGCAAGGTGCCGATGGTCGCCAATTGCGGGCTGATGGCGATGTCGATGTCGCCGCCCTGGATCAGGTCGACATAGGCCGGGTTGTTGATGATCGTCATCACCTTCTTCGCGCCCAGGCGCTTGGCGAGCAGCGACGACATGATGTTGGCTTCGTCATCGTTGGTCAGCGCCAGGAAGATGTCGGCGTCGGCGATGTTCTCTTCCATCAACAAGTCGCGGTCGGAGGCACTGCCCTGCAACACCACGGTGCTGTCGAGGGTATCCGAGAGATGGCGGCAGCGGGCCGGGTTCATCTCGATGATCTTCACCTGATAGCGGCTTTCGATGGCCTCGGCCAAACGCTCGCCAATCTGCCCGCCGCCAGCGATGACGATGCGTTTATAGCTCTCGTCGAGACGGCGCATTTCGCTCATCACCGCGCGAATATTCGCTTTGGCGGCGATGAAAAATACTTCGTCGTCGGCCTCGATCACCGTATCGCCCTGGGGCAGGATCGGCCGGTCACGACGGAAAATCGCCGCAACGCGGGTTTCGACGTTCGGCATGTGTTCGCGCAGCTGTCGCAGTTGCTGACCCACCAGCGGACCACCGTAATAGGCTTTCACTGCCACCAGCTGTGCTTTGCCTTCGGCGAAGTCGATGACCTGCAACGCACCCGGATGCTGGATCAGGCGCTTGATGTAGTTGGTAACGACTTGTTCCGGACTGATCAGCACGTCGACCGGAATCGCTTCGTTATCGAACAGTTCGGCGCGGGTCAGGTACGCGGCTTCGCGGACCCGGGCGATCTTGGTGGGCGTGTGGAACAAGGTGTGAGCGACCTGACAGGCCACCATGTTGGTTTCGTCACTGTTGGTCACTGCAACCAACATGTCGGCGTCGTCCGCGCCGGCCTGACGCAGTACCGTTGGCAGCGAACCGCGGCCCTGCACGGTGCGGATGTCCAGCCGATCGCCGAGGTCGCGCAGGCGTTCGCCATCGGTGTCGACCACGGTGATGTCGTTGGCTTCGCTGGCCAGGTGTTCTGCCAGCGAACCGCCGACCTGCCCTGCGCCGAGGATGATGATTTTCATCCAGTCACTCCTTTAAAACCGGTTAACCGCGCGCGGCGGCAATCTTGATCAGCTTGGCGTAGTAGAACCCGTCATGGCCGCCTTCCTGGGCCAGCAACTGACGACCATGGGGCTGCTTGATGCCGGCCTGACTGGCGATGTCGAGTTCACGGGCACCCGGTGTGCGAGCGAGAAACGCTTCGATGACTTCGGTGTTCTCGGTCGGCAGCGTGGAGCAGGTGGCGTAAAGCAGAATGCCGCCCACTTCCAACGTTATCCACAGGGCATCAAGCAGCTCGCTCTGAAGCACCGCCAGCGCGGCGATGTCATCGGGTTGACGGGTCAGTTTGATGTCCGGGTGACGACGAATCACCCCGGTGGCCGAGCACGGGGCGTCCAGCAAAATGCGCTGGAACGGTTTGCCGTCCCACCAGGTCGCGGTGTCGCGGCCGTCGGCGGCGATCAGTACGGCGCTCAGGCCCAGGCGGGCAAGGTTTTCCCGCACCCGCACCAGACGCTTGGCTTCCAGATCCACCGCTACCACGCCGGCCAGTTCAGGCTCGGCCTCAAGGATGTGGCAGGTCTTGCCGCCCGGTGCGCAGCAGGCGTCCAGCACCCGCTGGCCCGGCGCCAGGTCCAGCAGATCGGCGGCCAGTTGCGCGGCTTCGTCCTGCACGCTGATCCAGCCTTCGACGAAACCCGGCAGGCTGCGCACGTCGGCGGCGGCGTCGAGGATGATGCCGTCCCGGCTGTAAACACACGGGGTGGCAGCGATGCCCGCTTCAGTCAGCAACCCGAGATAAGCATCGCGGGTGTGATGGCGACGGTTGACCCGCAAAATCATCGGCGGGTGAGCGTTGTTTGCCGCGCAAATGGCTTCCCACTGCTCAGGCCAGAAGGCTTTGAGGGATTTTTGCAGCCAGCGTGGGTGAGCGGTGCGCACCACCGGGTCGTGTTCCAGCTCGGCCAGCAGCGCTTCGCTTTCCCGTTGGGCGCGGCGCAACACGGCGTTGAGCAAGGCTTTGGCCCACGGCTTTTTCAGTTTGTCGGCGCAACCGACGGTTTCGCCGATGGCGGCATGGGCCGGAACCCGGGTGTAGAGCAGTTGGTAGAGGCCGACCAGCAACAGTGCCTCGACATCAGCATCAGCCGCTTTGAACGGCTTTTGCAGCAACTTGGCCGCGAGCGCCGACAAACGTGGCTGCCAGCGAGCCGTGCCGAACGCCAAGTCCTGGGTGAAGCCGCGATCACGGTCTTCGACCTTGTCCATTTGCGTCGGCAGAGAACTGTTGAGTGAGGCTTTTCCGTTAAGAACAGCGGCCAATGCCTTGGCTGCGGCCAGACGTGGATTCATTGAGCATCCGCCGTTTGACCAAGAACGGTACCGACGGCGAATTTCTCACGACGGCTGTTGAACAAGTCGCTGAAGTTCAGCGCCTTGCCACCGGGCAATTGCAGACGAGTCAGGCATAGTGCCTGTTCACCGCAGGCGACCATCAAACCGTCCTTGCTGGCGCTGAGGATTTCCCCCGGTGCGCCCTGCCCTTCGGCCACGCTTGCAGCCAATACTTTCAGCGCTTCGCTGTTCAGCGTGCTGTGGGTGATCGGCCAGGGATTGAAGGCGCGAACCAGACGCTCCAGCTCAACTGCCGGGCGACGCCAGTCGATGCGTGCTTCGTCCTTGTTCAATTTGTGTGCGTAGGTGGCGAGGCTATCGTCCTGCACTTCGCCTTCCAGAGTGCCTGCAGCCAGGCCGGCAATCGCCTGCACCACGGCCGGTGGGCCCATCTCCGCGAGGCGATCGTGGAGGCTGCCGCCGGTGTCTTCGGCGCTGATCGGCGTGGTGACTTTCAGCAGCATCGGCCCGGTATCCAGACCCAGTTCCATGCGCATCACGGTCACGCCACTTTCGCTGTCGCCCGCTTCAACGGCGCGCTGGATCGGCGCCGCACCGCGCCAGCGTGGCAGCAATGAGGCGTGGCTGTTGATGCAACCCAGACGCGGAATATCCAGCACCACTTGCGGCAGGATCAGGCCGTAGGCGACCACCACCAGCAAGTCCGGTTTCAGTGCGGCGAGTTCAGCCTGAGCGTCTTCGTTGCGCAGGGTTGGCGGTTGCAACACCTGGATGTTGTGCTCCAGAGCCAACTGCTTGACCGGGCTCGGCATCAGCTTCTGCCCACGGCCCGCCGGACGGTCCGGTTGGGTGTAGACCGCAACGATCTCGTAAGGACTGTCGAGCAGGGCCTTGAGGTGTTCGGCGGCGAATTCCGGGGTACCGGCAAAGACAATGCGCAGTGGCTCAGTCATGAAAGCTCTCAATTACAAAGCGTCTTGAAAAGAAAAAGGCTTGCCGCAGCAAGCCTTTGAAAAGAAGGGCATCAAGCGTTCTGGCGATGGAGCTTTTCCAGTTTCTTCTTGATCCGGTCGCGTTTGAGCGTGGACAGGTAATCCACGAACAATTTGCCGTTGAGGTGGTCGCATTCATGCTGGATGCACACCGCGAGCAGGCCTTCGGCGATCAGTTCGTACGGTTGGCCGTCGCGGTCCTGGGCCTTGATCCTGACCTTTTGCGGGCGGTCGACGTTTTCGTAGAACCCCGGCACCGAAAGGCAGCCTTCCTGATACTGCTCCATCTCGTCGGTCAGGGTTTCGAACTCGGGGTTGATGAACACCCGCGGTTCGCTGCGGTCTTCGGAGAGGTCCATCACGACGATACGTTTGTGCACGTTGACCTGGGTCGCGGCGAGGCCGATGCCTGGCGCTTCATACATTGTTTCAAACATGTCATCGACCAACTGACGCACTTCGTCGTCCACTACGGCCACGGGTTTGGCGATAGTGCGCAGGCGCGAGTCGGGGAATTCGAGGATGTCTAAAATGGCCATAAGCTCAATTGCTGCACGTGTGAGGTAAAGTCGGGTCGATGGCCTGGCAGGTCCGAAGATGCAGGCTACCGTTGTGAACGTAGCTTCCGGCTTTTCAATAATGAGCCGGAAGCGAGCCACGAGGGCTCTGGCGTTTCACGCGAACGTACATAATAAAGGGATTCACGGCATGAGGAAATCACTACTCGCCTTGCTCCTTCTGGCCTCGGCCGGTTTTGCGCACGGGCAAGTGCAACTCAGGGAAGGTTTTCCACAGCAATACACCGTGGTGGCAGGGGACACACTCTGGGACATTTCCGCTAAATACCTGCGTGAACCGTGGGAGTGGCCGCAGCTTTGGCAGGCCAATCCACAGATCGAAAACCCCAATCTCATCTATCCCGGCGATACGCTGTCGCTGGTCTACGTCAACGGTCAGCCACGCCTGACCCTCTATCGCGGCGCTTCCCGGGGCACCATCAAGCTTTCGCCACGAATCCGCAGCTCGCCGGTGGCCGATGCGATTCCGAGCATTCCGCTGAAATCGATCAACAGCTTTCTGTTGAGCAATCGCATCGTCGACAAGGCAGAGGATTTCGACAAGGCACCCTACATCGTCGCCGGCGACGCCGAACGGGTGCTCAGCGGCACCGGTGATCGGATATTCGCCCGGGGCCATTTCGACCCGGCACAACCGGTGTACGGCATCTTCCGTCAGGGCAAGGTGTACACCGATCCGCAGAGCAAGGAGTTTCTGGGGATCAACGCCGACGACATCGGTGGCGGCGAGATCATTGCCACTGAAGGCGACGTCGCCACCCTGGCCCTGCAACGCACCACACAGGAAGTGCGACTCGGCGACCGGCTGTTCAGCGGTGAAGAGCGCTCGATCAATTCGACCTTCATGCCCAGTGCGCCAACAACCGACATCAACGGCTTGATCATCGATGTGCCGCGTGGGGTCACCCAAATCGGCGCGCTGGATGTCGTGACGCTGAACAAGGGCCAGCGCGATGGTCTGGCCGAAGGCAATGTGCTGGTGGTGATGAAAACCGGTGAAACCGTGCGTGACCGGATCACCGGTCAGCCATTGAAAATTCCCGACGAGCGGGCCGGTTTACTGATGGTCTTTCGCACCTACGACAAGCTCAGCTACGGGCTTGTCCTTAACGCATCGCGCTCTCTGGCGGTGCTGGACAAGGTACGAAATCCTTAAGCCTGCTCACAAGTTACCAACAGAGTTATCCACAGCTTATTCCCGATTCGACGGGACTCTATAACGATCAAGGATGATCCATGTCGCTGTCTGCCTGTACGTCTGTTTCCCCTGCGGAACTGGAAGCCCGTTTACGCCTGCACCGTTTGCCGGAACTCGGCCCTGCGCGTTTCAAGAAATTGCTTGAGGCCTTCGGCTCTGCCTCCAAAGCCATCAGCGCACCGGCCAGTGCCTGGCGTGCATTGGGCCTGCCACTCGCTTGCGCGGAAGCCCGGCGCTCCAGCGAAATTCGTGACGGCGCCAGTCACGCATTGGCCTGGTTAGAGCGCCCGGGCCAGCATTTACTGATGTGGGACCAACCTGACTACCCCGCGTTGCTGGCGCAAATCAGTGATGCGCCGCCACTGTTATTCGTCGCGGGCGATCCGGGGATTCTGGAAAAACCACAGCTGGCGATGGTCGGCAGCCGTCGTGCTTCGCGACCGGGCATGGACACTGCCGCCGCGTTTTCGCGCACTCTGGCTGGCGCCGGTTTTGTTATCACCAGCGGTTTGGCCCTGGGTATCGATGCTGCCGCGCATCAGGCGGCTCTGGACGTTGGCGGGCAAACGGTCGGCGTGCTTGGCACGGGGCTGGAAAATTTTTATCCACAGCGCAATCGGCGGCTGGCAGACGCCATGATCACTTCAGGAAGCGCGGTACTTTCGGAGTTCCCGCTGGACGCCGGCCCTTCTCCCAGCAATTTCCCCCGGCGCAATCGAATCATCAGCGGTTTGTCCCTCGGCGTGCTCGTGGTCGAGGCGAGTGTTGCCAGTGGTTCATTGATCACCGCGAGGCTGGCGGCGGAACAGGGGCGTGAGGTGTATGCGATTCCGGGATCGATCCACCACCCCGGGGCAAAGGGCTGCCATCAGCTGATCCGCGACGGCGCGGTGCTGGTGGAAACCATCGAGCACATCCTCGAAGCCTTGCGCGGCTGGCAACGGCTGCCGTTATCCACGGAAACACCGCAGGCGACAGAGACTCATCCGCTGCTCATATTGCTCCATGCGGCGCCCCATACCAGCGAAGCCTTGGCGATCACCAGCGGCTGGGCGTTGTCGAAAGTGTTGGCGGCGCTGACGGAACTGGAAATGGACGGCCGTGCGGTCTGTGAAAGCGGCCGCTGGCTTGCGCGGGGACGCTAGGTTTTACAGGGAAGATCGGTAAACTGCGCAGAGCCTTATTCCGGAGAGTCTTTCATGGTTAACAGTTGGCGTGTGCAACAAGCCGCACGAGAAATTCGCGCCGGGGCGGTCATTGCCTATCCAACCGAAGCTGTCTGGGGCCTGGGTTGCGACCCGTGGGACGAAGAGGCGGTCTATCGTCTGCTGGCGATCAAGGGACGGTCTGTGGATAAAGGCCTGATTCTGGTGGCCGACAATATTCGCCAGTTCGACTTCCTCTTCGAAGACTTCCCTGAATTGTGGATGGACCGTATGGCCAGCACCTGGCCTGGCCCCAACACCTGGCTGGTGCCGCATCAAAATATGTTGCCCCAGTGGATTACCGGTGTGCACGAAACCGTGGCGTTGCGGGTTAGCGATCACCCGTTGGTGCGGGATTTGTGTGCGTTGGTCGGGCCATTGGTGTCGACCTCGGCCAACCCTCAGGGGCGGCCGGCGGCGCGGACGCGGCTTCGCGTGGAGCAGTATTTCCGTGGTCAGATTGATTGGGTGCTGGGCGGTAATCTGGGTGGACGGAAGAATCCGAGCGTGATTCGCGATCTGGCCACCGGCCATGTTGTGCGCCCGGATTAATACCGCGTCATCGTTCATCGCGGGCAAGCCTCGCTCCCACAGGTCCGAGTCGTATGCAAATTATGTGAACGACCGAAATCCTGTGGGAGCGGGCTTGCCCGCGATGGCGTCCTCAAGGTAACAAAACGGTCGACCCCGTCGTACGCCGCGCCGACAATTCGGTCTGTGCTTTCGCCGCTTCAGCCAATGGATAGCGCTGACTGATGTCCACCTTCAACTTGCCGCTGATGATCATCTCAAACAGCTCATCGGCCATGCTTTGCAGGTTTTCAGCGTTGTTGGCGTAGGTCGCCAGGGTCGGCCGGGTCACGTACAGCGAACCCTTCGCTGCCAAAATCCCCAGATTCACGCCATCCACCGCGCCCGACGCATTACCGAAACTCACCACCAGCCCCCGAGGCGCGACGCTGTCGAGCGATGTCAGCCAAGTATCTTTGCCTACACCGTCGTACACCACCGGCACTTTTTTACCGTCAGTCAATTCCAGCACGCGTTGTGCGACGTTTTCATGGCTGTAATTGATGGTCGCCCAGGCACCATTGGCTTCCGCCAGCGCGGCTTTCTCGGCTGAACTGACCGTGCCAATCAGCCTCACGCCCAAGGCCTTGGCCCATTGGCAGGCCAGGGAACCGACGCCGCCGGCCGCAGCGTGGAATAGAATGGTTTCGCCACCCTTGAGTTCATACGTCTGACGCAGCAAGTACTGTACGGTCAGGCCTTTGAGCATCACGCCGGCGGCCTGTTCGAAGCTGATGGCGTCCGGCAGATGTACCAGATTGGCTTCCGGCAAGACATGAACGTCGCTATAAGCGCCCAATGGGCCACTGCCGTACGCCACGCGATCGCCGATCTTGAAGCGGGTGACTTCGCTTCCGACTGCTTCGACCACGCCCGCGCCTTCAGCGCCCAGGCCCGACGGCAGGGATGGCGGCGCATACAGGCCACTGCGGTAATAAGTGTCGATGAAGTTCAGGCCGATGGCCTTGTTGGCCACGCGTACCTGCAGCGGGCCGGGCTCGGCGGGTTGGTAGTCCACGTATTCGAGCACTTCGGGGCCGCCATGGGCGCGAAACTGGATACGCTTTGCCATCTGCACTCTCCTTGGGTCTTGGCTTCTAGAGTTGTAGCGCGAAAGCGTTCTATCGAACTCCTAAGCTTGACCTTCGTCAACTGCGACGGCACAAGGTGCAGTGTTATCCTACGCAGCAATTTGCCGCCGGCCTGTAAGAGCGCCGCGTAGCTTTGCCCGATTCAAGGTGATGCCATGACTACCCGCACCGAGGCCGTAAAAGCCTACCTGCTCGACCTGCAAGACCGCATTTGCGTTGCCCTGGAAGCTGAAGACGGCGGCGCGCGTTTCGTCGAAGACGCCTGGACCCGCCCTGCCGGCGGTGGCGGTCGCACCCGGGTGATCGAAAACGGCGCGGTCATCGAAAAGGGCGGCGTCAACTTTTCCCACGTCTTTGGCAGCGGTCTTCCACCCTCCGCCAGCGCTCATCGGCCAGAACTGGCCGGCCGAGGCTTCGAAGCTTTGGGCGTGTCGCTGGTGATTCACCCGCACAACCCGCATGTGCCGACGTCCCACGCCAATGTGCGCTTTTTCATCGCTGAAAAAGAAGGTGAAGAGCCGGTCTGGTGGTTCGGTGGCGGCTTCGACCTGACCCCTTATTACGGTAATGAAGAAGATTGCGTGCACTGGCACCGCGTCGCCGAACAGGCCTGCGCGCCGTTCGGCCCGGACGTCTACCCGCGCTATAAAGCCTGGTGCGACAGTTACTTCCACATCAAGCATCGCCACGAGCCGCGTGGCATCGGCGGCCTGTTTTTCGATGACTTGAACGAGTGGGACTTCGACACCAGCTTTGCCTTCATGCGCGCCATCGGCGATGCGTTCATCGACGCGTACCTGCCCATCGTGCATCGCCGCAAGAACGATGCGTTCACGGCCAAACAACGTGAATTCCAGGAGTTTCGCCGTGGCCGTTACGTCGAATTCAACCTGGTCTATGACCGCGGCACGCTGTTCGGCCTGCAATCGGGTGGGCGTACCGAGTCGATTCTGATGTCGCTGCCACCGCAAGTGCGCTGGGCCTACGACTGGAAAGCCGAGCCGGGCAGTGAAGAAGCGCGCCTGACCGAGTACTTCCTGCAAGACCGCGATTGGTTGGCCAAGGCCTGAACGAGGAGTTCTGATGGATCGTTACGTCGTATTCGGTAACCCGATTGGCCACAGCAAATCGCCGCTGATCCACCGTTTGTTCGCCGAGCAGACCGGGCAAAAACTGGACTACAGCACTTTGCTGGCACCCCTCGATGATTTTTCCGGCTGTGCCCAGGCATTTTTCCGCGAAGGGCGTGGGGCGAATGTGACGGTGCCGTTCAAGGAAGATGCCTATCGTTTGGCGAACAGCTTGACCCAGCGAGCTCAGCGGGCCGGCGCGGTGAATACCCTGAGCAAACTGGCTGATGGCACGCTGCTCGGCGACAACACCGACGGCGCCGGATTGGTGCGGGACCTGACGGTCAACGCCGGATTCAGCCTTGCGGGCAAACGCATCCTGCTGCTTGGGGCCGGCGGTGCGGTGCGCGGTGCGCTCGAGCCGCTGCTGGCGGAGCAACCGGCGTCGGTGATTATCGCCAACCGCACGGTGGAAAAAGCCGAATTGCTGGCGGAGTTGTTCGCGGATTTGGGGCCGGTGTCGGCCAGCGGTTTCGATTGGTTGCAAGAGCCAGTGGACCTGATCATCAACGCTACATCCGCCAGTCTGTCAGGCGATGTACCGCCGATCGCCAGCAGTTTGATCGAGCCGGGCAAGACGGTTTGCTACGACATGATGTACGGCAAGGACCCGACTTCGTTCTGCCGCTGGGCCAGCGAGCACGGTGCGGCGGTGGCGATGGATGGCTTGGGAATGCTGGCCGAGCAGGCGGCGGAAGCTTTTTACCTGTGGCGCGGTGTGCGCCCGGATACAGCGCCAGTGCTGGCCGAACTCCGCCGCCAGCTCGCAGCATAATCCCCTGTAGGAGCGAGGCTTGCCCGCGAAGAACGATGATGCGGTATGCCTGAATCACTGCGGCGCTCCCTTCGCGGGCAAGCCTCGCTCCTACAGGGTTGTGTATCAATCTTCGAATCGAATCGGACATTTCTCCGCGCCTTCGAGCTTCCTCAATTCTTCCACCACCTGCGGTCGTGCCCGCCGCAGGGTCAGGCTGCGATCCTGGCGCAGCAGCCGTCGCGCTTCCTGATGCAGCATTTCCACGCCCGAATAATCGATGAAGTTGATCTGCTGCGCCTCGATCACCACCCGCGCCCCGTGCATCCGTTGCAAACGCACTTGCAGGTAATGGCTGGCGCCGAAAAAGATCGAACCGCCGACTCTCAGAATGTCTTCGTCGCCCTCACGCCAATGTTGCACCCGAGGTTGCGAGGTGCGTTTGAGGTAGAAGAACAGCGACGCCAGCACCCCGGCGTAGATCGCTGTTTGCAACTCCAGCAACAGCGTCGCGACACAGGTCAGCGCCATGACCAAAAACTCGGCACGGCTGACCCGCAACAAGGCGCGAATGCCGCGATGGTCGACCAATCCCCAGGCGATCAACAAAATGCTGCCGGCCATGGCCGGGATCGGAATGTGCGCGATCAATACCGCGCCGAAGATAGCGAACAACGCCACCCACACCGCTGAAAAAACCCCCGCCAACGGTGAGCAGGCTCCGGCGTCATAACTCAGGGCCGAGCGGGTGAAGGAACCGGCAGACAGTGAGCCGGAAAAAAACGCACCGACCATGTTCGAGAAACCCTGGGCGCGGACTTCTTGATTGGCGTCGAGCAACTGCTGCGAGCGTGCCGACAAGGAGCGGGCAATCGACAGGCTGGTCACCAGCCCGAGCATCCCAACCGCCACCGCGCTGGGCAGCAGACGCAACACCAGGTCCAGATCCAGCGGCAGCGGGCTGAAGGGCGGCAGCCGCCCGACAAAGGCACTGACCAATTGCACATGACCGAACATCGCTGGCCACAGCCACACCAACAAGCCGCTCAAGGCCAGAGCGATCAACAGCGTCGGCCAGCGCGGCAACAGCAGTTTCAACACGATGCCCACCACCACCGTGGCCAGGCCCAGTACCAGTGAGGGTTTGTCCACCTCACCGAGATGACTGAACAGCAGCATCAGGCTGTTCAGCGCCGTGGCCTGGTTGGGCACATCCAGCCCCAGCAAGTTCGGCAGTTGCCCAATGGCAATCACCACCGCTGCGCCGAGGGTGAAGCCCAGCACCACCGAATGAGAGACGAAATTCACCAAGGCGCCGAAACGCAGCAAACCCAGCAACCACTGGAAAATGCCCGCAAGGAATGTCAGAAGCAGGATCAGCGTGACGTAGTCCTGCGATGCGGGGACAGCCAGAGGACTGACGCTGGCGTACAGGACGATGGAAATGGCCGCCGTAGGACCACAGATCAAATGCCACGACGAACCCCACAGGCAAGCGATCAGCACCGGAATAATCGCGGCGTACAAGCCATATTCGGGTGGGAGCCCGGCAATCAGGGCGTAGGCAATCGATTGTGGCAACGCGAGAATCGCACCGCTCAGGCCGACAATCAGGTCACGACCGACGCTGGCGCGGGTTTGCCGGGGCAACCAGGTCAGGAAGGGAAAGAGTGAATGGCGGCTGGGGAAGGCCATGGGTCCTCTCGGGCAGGGTTTTACGGAAGAGTATCAGGACCGACGCTGATCATTCCCACGCTCTGCGTGGGAATGCCGCCATGGACGCTCTGCGTCCGCTTCGGGATGTGACGCGGAGCGTCACGGGATGCATTCCCACGCGGAGCGTGGGAACGATCAAACCCTTACAACTTGGCTTTCACGGCCGGCAACGCATCCTTCCCGTCCACGGTCTTCACCCCGTCCAGCCACTTATCCAGCACCGCCGGATTGGCCTTGATCCACGCCTTGGCCGCCGCGGCATTGCTGACCTTTTTGTTCACCACCTCGGCCATGATGCTGTTCTCCATTTCCTGGGTAAAACTCAGGTTGGTGAGCAGCTTGCCGACATTCGGGCAGGCCTGTGCATAACCTTTGCGGGTCAGTGTATAAACGCTGCCGGTGTCACCGAAGTACTTCTCGCCGCCCTTCAGGTAATGCATTTTCAGCTGCACGTTCATCGGGTGTGGGGTCCAGCCGAGGAAGGTCACGAACTTCTGTTTCTTCACTGCGCGAGACACTTCAGCCAGCATCGCCTGTTCACTGGACTCAATCAGCTTCCACTGACCCAGATCGAAGTCGTTCTTCTTGATGATCTCTTGCAGCGAAATGTTCGCCGGGGCACCGGAGCCGATGCCATAAATCTTCTTGTCGAACTTGTCGGCAAACTTGTTCAAGTCGTTAAAGTTATGCACACCCGCGTCCCAAACGTAATCCGGGACCGCCAGCGTGAACTCGGTGCCGTCGAGGTTCTTCGCCAGTTGAGTAACGTCGCCGTTGGCCACGAACTTGTCATAGAAGCCTTGCTGCGCCGGCATCCAGTTACCAAGGAATACATCCACTTGGCCATCCTTCAGACCGCCAAAGATGATCGGCACTGCCAGCGTGTCGACCTTGGCCTTGTAGCCCATGCCGTCCAGCAGAAACCCGGTGATGGCGTTGGTTGCAGCGATGTCGCTCCAGCCAGGGTCGGCCATTTTCACCGTCTCGCAGCCTTGCTCGGCATAAGCCGAGGCGCTGCCCAGAGCCAGAAGCCCGACCGTCAGTACTGTGGATAACCTTTGCATGGACTTCCCCTTAACATTATTGGTTTTGGCAGGGTTGTGGATAACGTGCTTTACGTTCCAGATCGTCTAGGTCGATATGGTTGCGCATGTACTGCTGGCTGGCGTCCACCAGTGGCTGGTGATCCCAGCTCTTCAGCTTGCCGATGGTCAGGGCGTCGGCGACGAAACGCCGGCGTCGCTGACTGGCGAGCACCTGTTGGTGGATCGCCGGAATATCCCATTTGGCCCGCGCTTCGGCGAGAAACGCCTCGAAAAGCTGCTGATATTGCGGCGACTGGCTGAGTTCTTCCTGTTCCTTCGGATCGTTATGTACATCGAAGAGTAGGCAAGGGTCGTCTTCGCTGTAGATGAATTTGTAGGCGCCACGGCGAATCATCATCAACGGGCTGATGGTGCCTTCGGCCATATACTCGCCGAACACCTCGTCGTGACCGCCCTGCCCTTGCAGATGCGAAACCAGCGAGCGGCCGTCCAGCGGCAGACCCGGCTCCAGTGAGCCGCCGGCCAATTCCACAAAGGTCGGCAGCAGGTCAGCGGTTGAAACCGCCCCGCTAACTCGGCCAGCGCCGAATTGCCCCGGTGCGCTGATCAGCAGCGGTACACGGGCAGCCATTTCGAACCAGTGCATTTTGTACCAGAGGCCGCGCTCGCCAAGCATGTCGCCGTGGTCACCCGAGAATACGATGATGGTGTCATCGATCAGGCCGGTTTCCTCGAGTGTTTGCAGAAGTTTGCCGACGTTACTGTCGATATAGCTACATGCCCCGAAGTAGGCGCGGCGCGCGTCGCGAATCTTATCCACAGGCAGCGGCTTGTCCCACAGGTCATAGACTTTGAGCAGACGCTGGGAGTGCGGATCGAGTTGATCCTGTGCAGGTGTCTGGGGCAAAGGGATGTCGGCGTTGTCGTACATATCCCAGAAAGCTTTGGGAATCGTGTACGGGTCGTGTGGGTGAGTCATCGATACGGTCAGGCAGAACGGCTGCTCGCCATCCTCGCGGATGTGATCGAACAGGTATTGCTGGGCCTTGAACACCACCTCTTCATCGAAATCCAGCTGATTGGTGCGTACGCATGGCCCGGCTTGCAGCACCGACGACATGTTGTGGTACCAGGTTGGCCGCACGTCCGGCTCATCCCAGTTCACCGACCAACCGTAATCGGCCGGATAGATGTCGCTGGTCAGACGTTCTTCATAGCCGTGCAACTGGTCCGGACCGCAGAAATGCATCTTGCCCGACAGCGCGGTACGGTAGCCGAGACGCCGCAGGTAATGGGCGTAGGTCGGAACATCGGCGGGGAAGTCGGCCGCATTATCATAGGCGCCGATCTTGCTCGGCAATTGACCGCTGACCAGAGTGAAACGCGACGGCGCGCAAAGGGGGCTATTGCAATAAGCAGCGTCGAACACCACGCCTTCGGCGGCGAGGCGGCTGAGATTCGGCAGTTTGATAGGCGAAGGACCGTAGAACGGCAACATTGGCGCGGCCATTTGATCGGCCATGATGAAAAGAATATTTTTGCGCTTCATGTGATCGCGGCATTCCATAGTGGATATTTATGCGAGAGTGCTGTGATCGAGCATGGAGTCCATAATCTTTGTGGTAAAGCCCATGCCAGGCAATGACTAGGATAAGCACAGCTTATGTATGACGCCCTCGGTGATTTGTCTTTGGACCTGCTGCGTGCTTTTGAAGCCGCAGCCCGGCAACGCAGCTTCACCGCCGCCGCAGTGGAGCTCGGCACCACGCAACCGGCCATCAGCCAGCAGATCAAGCGGTTGGAAGAACAGCTCGCGACACGGTTGTTCGATCGTATTTATCGCGGTATCGAGCTGACTGAAGCCGGGACTATTCTGTTCGAGCAAGTTCAGCTCGGTTTGCAGAATATCGATGCAGGATTAAGCGCAATCAGCGCACAGCAACAGCATGAAGTGTTGCAGGTGGCCACCGACTTCGCCTTCGCCGCGTACTGGCTGATGCCGCGTCTGCACCGCTTCCATACCGCCAACCCTCAAGTGGACGTCAGCCTGGTCACCAGCGAACGCAGCCATAACATGCTGCGAACCGATATCGATGTGGCGGTGCTGTTCGGCGATGGCCGGTTCAAGCAAGGCGAGAGCCACTGGCTGTTCAGCGAAGAGGTGTTTCCGGTGTGCAGCCCGCTGCTATTGAAGGACCGTCCCCTGCCCTTGCCGGCTCAGGCATTGCTGGAATTTCCGCTGCTGCACCTGCGAGGCGAAAACAGCAGCAACTGGTTCGACTGGAGCGGTGTGTTTCGCGAACTGGGAATCACCTCGGCCCCAGCGCCGGGGCAACTGCGCTTCGACAATTACACCTTGCTGATTCAAGCGGCGATTGGCGGTCAAGGCGTTGCGATCGGGTGGCGGCACCTTGTGGATAACTTGTTGGCGCAAGGGCTGTTGTGTCGCCCGATTGCCGACACGGTGATTTCCAGGCTGGGTTATTACGTGGTCCTGCCCCAGCGCAAACGGCGTGGGGCATTGATTCAGCTATTTGTGGATTGGTTGATGGCGGAACAGGCCAGCAGCGCGCAATCGCTCAATGGTCTCCCGTTGCCTTCGATTGCGGTGTAAACGGGTTCGGACGATCTTTACGATTCCGAAGTCCCGACAAAACTCACATGCTCACCAACATGCAGGTTCAGGTGCAGCTCATCGGCAATCCCCACCGCTACCCTGTTCAGCCGTTCCAGCGCGGCGGCCAGACCAGGTTCCAGGCTACTGCTGACGTGACTGAAATGCTCGATGGTCAACCCGGGCACGCGGCGTGGTGCATTCACCATAGTCCAGTGCAAAGAACTGCTTTGCAGAGCCTCGCGAATTTCTTCGGCGGCGTGGCGTTGCAACGGGTCTTCTATTTCAGGGTCGTCCAGCACCTCGAAATCGCCCACCACAAACAGGCGGGCAATGCCTGCGGCTTGCATGCCGTCGATCAGTGCATCCACCGCCAGCACCTCTTCGACCGGGCCGGGCACAAAGGATTTTTCGATGTGTTCACTGTTCATCGGCAACCCTGGCGCATCGAGCAGGCAGATCACCGCCGAACAGCCGGCCACGCTTTGTTTGATCCGCTTGGCATCGAACAGGTTGCCGGTCTTGGTGCGCAAACCTGGCCGCGGTGCTAGCGCGGTCAGGTCATCGAGAATCGCGATCACTTCATGCTGGCGCCGCAGCATTTCCGCCATCAGCGCACTGCCCAGGCTACTCATGGCACCATAAAGCACTACCTTCACCACCGGGGTTTCGGCATTTTTCATGGCCGTGCTCCCTGTTTTCTTGCATATATGGTGTGTGACCTGCGGGAAGCGGCGAGGGTTCGACAAGGTTTCAGAGGGGTTCAGATGCAAACGATCAAGGGCTACCACGCCCATGTCTATTTCGACGCCAACACCCTGCCGCAGGCACGGGCCTTGTGTGAGCAGGCAGCGCAATTGTTTCCGCTGAAGATGGGGCGTCTGCACGAACGCCCGGTCGGCCCGCACCCGGACTGGAGCTGCCAATTGGCTTTCGAGCCGCAACACCTTGGCGCGGTATTGCCGTGGCTGGCGCTCAACCGCAAAGGTTTGGTGGTGTTCCTGCACCCGGACACCGGCGACGATCTGCTCGACCACACCGAGCATGCGATCTGGATGGGCGCGATCCGGCCGCTGAACCTGTCTGTTTTTTGATCAGAGTTGTTCCTCGGCCTCGCCGGGCAAATGTTCGTCCAGATGCAGCCACGGCAAACGACTGTCCGTCCAGATATGCCGCTCGGCCGGCGCTTGCTCGGGATGGTCGAGGGTGGCGATGGTCACATCGATGCTCTCGGGGCTGAGCTGCGTCACCAGCGCCAGTTGCGCCCCACAGTTTGGACAGAAATATCGCACGCAAGTAGACGAAGACTCGTACCGGGACGGCGTACCCGCCATCCATGTAAATGCCGAAGCGGGCACGGTGATCCAGGTGGTCACGATTGCGCCGCTGACCCGTCGGCAAATCGAGCAATGGCAGTGAGCGATGTCATGCAATGGTCCGCTGAATTGATAGCGGATTTGTCCGCAGTGGCAGCCGCCGGTGTGAAATTCGCCCATGTTTTTTACTCCTGACCCCGTGTTTACGGCCTTTCAGCCGGGCCGACGACCGGTTGTACATTCGGTCAATGCTTTCACTCGCGAAAGCTGGCTGAAAGCTTCCGCGATTAGGATCGCCCTCACTGCCGGCAACAGACCGGTTGGCCAATGCGAGTGTTTTATCGCCCGCCCGGTCCATTAAACAACAACAATGGTGATTCTGATGTCCGCTACTACCCGCCTACTCGCTGCAACTCCGCCCGTACGTCTCGTGCTTCCCGTTCTGCGCTGACCCATCCGGTTCGCCATTCCCTAGCCGCGCTACGCCTGGAGTATTCCTATGCTGACTTTCCTTGGCTTCGCCATGGTCATCACGTTCATGTACCTGATCATGACCAAGCGCCTGTCCGCGCTGATCGCTCTGATCATCATCCCGATCATCTTCGCCCTGTTCGGCGGCTTCTCGCCGAAGATCGGCCCGATGATGCTCGAAGGCATCACCAAGCTCGCGCCGACCGGCGTCATGCTGATGTTCGCCATTCTCTACTTCGCCCTGATGATCGACTCCGGCCTGTTCGACCCGGCCGTGCGCAAGATCCTCAAACTGGTCAAGGGCGACCCGTTGAAAGTTTCGGTCGGAACCGCCGTACTGGCGCTCGTCGTTTCCCTTGATGGTGACGGCGCGACCACTTATATGATCTGCGTGGCCGCCATGCTGCCGCTCTACAGCCGTATCGGCATGAGCCCGCGGATCATGGCCGGTCTGATCATCCTCGCCGGTGGCGTGATGAACATGACCCCCTGGGGCGGCCCGACCGCTCGTGCGGCCAGTGCGCTGCATGTCGACCCGTCCGACATCTTTGTGCCAATGATCCCGGCGATGCTGGCCGGCGTGGTGGCGATCCTGGCGATTGCCTACTTCTACGGTAAACGCGAGCGTGCGCGTCTGGGTGAACTGCATCTGGTCGGTGATGAAGTCGATCATAGCGAAATCAGCGTTTCGCAGTTTCCGGACGCCCGTCGTCCAAAGCTGATCTGGTTCAACGGCGCCCTGACCCTGGCGCTGATGTGCACCCTGGTCGCCGGCCTCTTGCCGCTGCCGGTGCTGTTCATGGTGGCGTTCAGTATCGCGATGATCGTCAACTACCCTTGCCTGCAAATGCAGAAGGAGCGCGTTGCGGCTCACGCCGGTAGCGTACTGGCGGTGGTCGGGTTGATCTTTGCCGCGGGGATCTTCACCGGTATCCTGTCGGGCACCGGCATGGTTGATGCCATGTCGAAAAGCCTGCTGGCGGTCATCCCCGATTTCCTCGGCCCGTACCTGGCTGTGATCACCGCGCTGGTGAGCATGCCGTTCACGTTCTTCATGTCGAACGATGCATTTTATTACGGCGTGTTACCGGTACTTGCCGAAGCAGCCAGTCATTACGGTATAACCGCGGTGGAAATGGCACGTGCCTCGATCGTCGGTCAGCCCGTCCACTTGCTGAGCCCGCTGGTACCATCGACCTATCTGTTGGTGGCTCTGGCCGGTATCGAATTCGGTGATCATCAACGGTTCACCTTGAAGTGGGCAGTGCTGGTTTGCCTGTGCATACTGGTCGCTGCGTTGCTGATGGGGATTTTTCCGCTGTTCAGCACTCTATAAGCCCAAGACTTACCATGACGGGTCCAGGCTTTGCTGTTTGAAGCCTGGGCCCTTCGTGGTTTAAACACATCCTCAAAGGAATACACATGGAATGGCTGACCAACCCTGAAATCTGGGTTGCCTTCTTCACCCTGACTGCCCTGGAGATCGTTCTGGGCATCGACAACATCATCATGATCTCGATCCTGGTCAGCCGCATGCCCAAGCACATGCAGGCGCGCACCCGGATTTTCGGCCTGGCACTGGCCATGATCACGCGGATCCTGTTGCTGCTGTCGATCACCTGGGTCATGCGCCTTACCGCAGACCTGTTCGAAGTGTTCGGCCAGGGTATTTCCGGACGTGACCTGATCCTGTTCTTCGGTGGTCTGTTCCTGCTGTGGAAGAGCTCGCAAGAGATGTACCACGCGCTGGAAGGCGAAGATGAAAGCCACGACGAGCCGACCGCCAAGGGTGGCAGCTTCCTGTACACCATCATCCAGATCGCGATCATCGACATCGTGTTCTCGCTGGACTCGGTGATCACCGCGGTTGGCATGGTGTCCCACGTTCCGGTCATGGTCGCTGCGATCATCGTCGCCGTACTGGTGATGATGCTGGCGGCTGGCACCATCAGCGAGTTCATCGACAAGCACCCGTCGCTGAAAATGCTGGCGCTGTCGTTCCTGTTGCTGGTCGGTACCGTGTTGATTGCCGAGTCCTTCGAAGTGCACTTGCCAAAAGGCTACGTGTACTTTGCCATGGCGTTCTCGCTGGCGGTGGAAGCGATCAACATCAAGATGCGCACCGCCATGGCGAGAAAGCGCAAACAGCAGGATCCGGTGAAACTGCGCAAGGATGTTCCGGGGCAGTAACCTGAAGCTGTGCACTGACGAATCAGTCAGTGCACAAAACCTGTGGGAGCGAGCCTGCTCGCGATAGCGGCCTGTCAATCAACATCAATGTTGAATGTGACGGCCTCATCGCGAGCAGGCTCGCTCCCACATTTTTTTTGCCTGACGAACAGGAATTTTTGGCTGCGTGATTACCCAGGCGGATCGAGGTTATCCAGCACTCGATTCACCGCCAGCTCCCCGAACATGATGATCTGCTGAATCCCCAACAGTGTGTTGCGCTGCGGACCTTCCAGAAAACTGGCGAAATCACTGGCCATGACGCTGGCCGACGCCAACGATTCGCAGGCGTGGGCGAGCAGGGTTTCGTTATCGATCTTGGGGTCGATCATGAAGATTGTGCTGGGTTTGCGTAGGGCGGCCGGATCGGTGTCCGGTGGGTTGGGCGTTACCTTGAACATAGATAGAACTCCAGTACTGGTTACGTGGAGCCATCACACTCGCTACCAAACGAAGGGTGGCGGCCATACACAGGTTGGTAGACCGGAGTACTGGAACCGGCGCCCCCGAAGGGACCCTGCGCATGGCCACCATAAAGCTGCGACCTAAGAAAGCGTCCGCAAAATGTGGCTATGCGCCAGGACTCCGGGCTACCAAACCCGATCACTGTTTTTCAGCGACCGGGAAACGATAGAGGCCAGGGTCAAGGCGCACAAGCCGGCGGATTCTGGCGTAACCGTAGGCAACGGCGCAAGGCGTTGTAGCCTCCGAGAAGTAACTCTACGTGTTGTTAAACACGCGCCGTAGAGTCCGTGAATCGCATCAAGATAATCGAGGAATTATCTGACGTTTTTTCTTGCGTCCCAAGCACGCCTCCGTCAAAGGTTGACGCACAGAGCTTCGATGGTTAGCGTCCCCCGCTCGCATCAAACGACAATGACAAGGAATGCATATGTCTGGAAAACCGGCTGCACGCGTCACGGACCCCACCACCTGCCCTCTCCCCGGCCACGGCACTAACCCGATTGCCAGCGGTTCGCCCGATGTTTTCTTCGACGGCCTCGCCGCCGCACGGGTTAACGACAAGTGCACTTGCGGCCAGGCTCTCAGTGGCGGGTTCTCCTCAACGGTGTTCATCAACGGTTTGAACGCCATGACCATCGATAGCACTGCGAGCCATGGCGGCGTGGTGGTCGGTGGCTCTGGCAGCGTCATCATCGGCGACAGTCACACCCCCGCGCCATTTATCCCGCCCCTGCCGATCATTGGCCAGCCACTGGTGGAGTTCAAAGCCGTCAGCGCCGGTAATGGCGAACCGATCGCCGAACAAGACTACGAAATCGAAACCGCCGAAGGCCGTATCGTCAAAGGCCAGACCAACGCTCAGGGCATGACTCAGAGCGTCGTCACCCTACAGCCTGACCTCGCCGTAGTCCGCTGGACTGTCTGACGCCTCAAGGAAGAATGAAATGACCGGACAATGCATCGCGCCAGACGACCTGGACATGAAAAAACTCTGGGACAGTACCTGCGAACTGCCCGCCTGCAAACGCGAAACCACCAAGGGTGGTCCGAACCCGAAAACCCGTGTCGAAGTGCCGTTGCTGACCTGTAACTGCCTGTGGCGCAGGTTTCAAAAAGAAGCCGAAGATTGGGTTGCACCGGGCGGTGTACTGATTGCCGACCCGCAGGCGCGCAACCGCAAGATCAACGCGGCGTATGCGCAGTTGTGGCTGGCGGATAACCGGTTTCAGTGGGCGGGGTTGGCGGCGTTTGCTTCCAAGCAAGTGGGGTGTGGGTTGTTGCATGCTGCCAAGCTACAAAAAGGAATCGCGGCAGAAAAAGATGCCCACCGAAAATTGCGCGACGCACCGTCGGAAACTTTGTTCGAAGGACTCGGGTTCAAATTCAGCCGAACCGATCCTAGAGATCAAAAGGAAGTAGACAAAGCCAGGTCAGAGAATCCGGTTCCTACTGCTGACATAACCTTCGGCGACAATTCTCGCTCACTAGTTCAACAACAACTGGACTACGTGCACGAGATGCTTGCATTGGGTAACACTGCGCTATTTCTAGATGTTTATCCCCTGCATCGCTTTTTTATGGTGCGTGGATACAAGGAAATGGATAAATGCCTAAAAAGCCGAAGGGAAATAGCGAAGGATGTGATGTGGCCAATAGGGAAAAGTGTAGCGTTCGGCGTCGCCCATAAAGAAATTTTTGAGACTTTTGAGGCAATCGACGCTGGGAGAATTGCCGACAGCGTTAACTCCATGGCTGCTCATGAGCAGATCAATATCCTGCAACCCGCGATGTATGAGGACGTGCAATTCGCCTCGCTCATTCGTGGCACACACGCCTCAGACATTATTTCCGTAGTCACAGGTCTGCTTTCTGGCGTTCCAGAGGGGATACAACTCACATTGGCCAGTCAGTGCAGAGCACCAGACCATCGAAGCGTTTCTTTCAGCAGCAATCCGTTCGCCAATCTTGCGGATAAAAATCAAAGGATGGAGTTCGTCCTACGGGCCGCCGCACAATTCAACAACCTGCTAAAGAATCCAACTACTAAAGGTCAGTTAAAAAACTCCATTACAGATATCGCAAATGGAAATGGAGTACGTCAGTGATCAGTTCAAATCAACGCCGAATGATTTTGTTTTTTTTCGTTCTTCTCGTGGCAGGTAGCTTGGTGTATTCCCGTTGGAGCACCAAGACTTTATCCGTCTACATAGGAAAGCCCTACGAGCAGGTCATCAAAGACTCGACATTCTCAGTCGAAGGCAGCACGGCAATTTATCCTGGTGATCCTAACGACGCTAAAGACCCTCCTCATCCGAGTTCTACATGGATTACCAGCCTGACCGTTATAGAGTTTGATGATCCTGATTACGGGTTCAAGCTTCCTCCTACGGTCTTTGGCGCGGTTACCTATGGAAGCCGGAAGGTCACAACCCTGACCACGTCGCCCATGTTAGAAACAATGTCATTTAGAAAGGCAGTGGAACGGTTGGAGGGCTTGCAGAACACCCTTAAAAACCAAGGATGGGAGCTTCAGCCCGAAGAGAAGAACGATTGGTTCAGACTCGACTCTGTTGCAGAGCGTGAACAACTACAGGCAAAGCTTTTCGATCAGGCTGACGGCATCGATCTTTACGTGCCGGGGAAATACAGTTTGCTGCTTCTGATTAAGTGTTATGCGCGCTGCGATGAGCGTGATTCAACAACGGCAAAATATCTGATCGATATCAGCGTAGGCCGTGATCACACTGAAAAATGAAGAACCACTTCCCAAGGTATCGAAATTGTTTGCACAGAGCAGCGTTTTTTATGTTGTTCATTTGCCTAACCTCTTTTCACTACCCGATTGATGGGTTGATCCTTCATATCGGCAAGCCATATGCAGCAGTCGTTAAAGACTCCACATTTCCAGTCAAACGCAAAACTGCCGTTTACCCAAGTGAGCCACCCCCATCCGAGTTCAACCTGGATCAGCAATCCAGTTGTCGTCCAATTTGATGATCTCGACCATGGCTTTACGCTGCCGGCCACCAAGTTTGGCGCGATTGGATTTGATGAGGGGAAAGTCTCGACTATGACGACTTCTCCGATGCTTGAAACGTTGCCGTTCGATCAATTGATTGTGGTGCTCGATCAGTTACAGAACCAATTCAAAAATGCTGGTTGGGTACTGCGGGATGCCGAAAGAAATCCTTGGGTTGAAACCGCTACCGAGGATAATAAAAGCGAGCTTCAGGCTGAATTATTTGACCACGTAGTGGTGACCGTGCTGTTGATACCCCATAAATACAGTCTGGCGCTTAACGTCAAATGCTATGCCCGCTGTAATGAGCGTGACCCTAAAAAGGCGAAGTATCTGATCGATGTTAGCGTAGGTTCGGATTACTACAGCGAATGAAGAGACGCTTCAGACGACGGCACCGATATTTCCAAGAGCAGAATTTTTTATGCGAGGATCTTTTCAGCGATTGAAATCCCCCCGATGTTAGGGCTGCTGCGCAGCCCAACGGGACCAAGCTCCCTCGCCACAAGGGTTATGTTCATGCACCCTTTTCAACTGAGCGGCAGCGTCCTTCCGGTCCCTTTCTCATTTTCTGCAGCAACCCGTCTACATGACAGTTTTGTTTCAATCCCCTCTTTAGCTATGCGATGCTGGCGCCCAGACCGTTAGCCAACTACAGCTTAAGTACAGAACGTAAAAAAACGCGCGGCACCGTCGACTTGCCCCACTGGGGCGCTGGCACCACAGGGGGTCTGCATGCTCACCCTGCTCAATTTGTTATCGGCCGTGGCCTTGTTGATCTGGGGCACGCACATCGTCCGAACCGGCATCCTGCGGGTTTATGGTTCCAACTTGCGCCATGTGATTGCCCATAACATGTCCAGGCGCTGGCTCGCGTTTGTCGCCGGGATCGCAGTGACCGCCATGGTCCAGAGCAGCAATGCCACCGCTATGCTCGTGACCTCGTTTGTCGGTCAGGGCCTGATGGCGCTGACCCCGGCCCTGGCGACCATGCTCGGTGCCGACGTGGGTACCGCGTTGATGGCGCGGGTACTGACCCTCGACTTGTCTTGGCTATCGCCGCTGCTGATTTTCCTCGGGGTGATTTTCTTTCTGTCGCGCAAGCAGACTCGGGTCGGGCAGATGGGCCGGGTCAGTATCGGTCTGGGGCTGATCATTCTGGCGCTGCAACTGATCGTCGAGACCGCCACGCCGATCACTCAGGCGCAAGGGGTGAAGGTCATCTTCGCCTCCCTGACCGGCGACATCCTGCTCGATGCTCTGGTCGGCGCGCTGTTTGCGATGATTTCCTACTCCAGCCTGGCCGCCGTTTTGCTCACCGCGACCCTCGCCGGTGCCAGCGTGATCAGCCTGCCAGTGGCCATCGGCCTGGTGATCGGCGCCAACATCGGCAGCGGCATTCTTGCTTTCCTCAGTACCAGCATGCAGAACGCGGCTGGCCGTCAGGTGGCGCTCGGCAGCCTGTTGTACAAACTGATCGGCCTGCTGCTGATCATTCCGGTGCTCGATCCGCTGGCGCACTGGATCGATAGTCTCGACTTCAGCCCGCAGGAAATGGTCATCGGCTTCCACCTGCTCTACAACACCGCGCGGTGCCTGATCCTGTTGCCCAGCGTCGGGCCGATGGCCAAGCTCTGTGCGTGGTTGTTGCCAGAGCGACCGGACATCAATGGCACGGCCAAACCGCGGCATCTTGATCCAACCGCATTGGTCACCCCGAGTCTGGCATTGGCCAATGCCGCCCGGGAAACCCTGCGCATGGGGGATCTGGTCGATAGCTTGCTCGAAGCCATGCTCGACGTGCTGCGCGGCAAACAGAGCGCCGTCACCCAGGAAATACGTCGTCAGACCGATGATGTCGAAGCGCTCTACAGCGCCATCAAGCTCTATCTGGCGCAAATGCCCCGCGAAGACCTCAGCGAGCAGGACAGCCGGCGCTGGGCGGAAACCATCGAGTTGGCGATCAACCTGAAACTTGCCAGCGACGTGATCGAACGCATGCTGCGCAAGGTTCAGCAGCAGAAAACCTCGCAACGGCGGTCTTTCTCCGAGGACGGTCTGGAGGAGTTGGCGGGGCTGCAAAACCAATTGATTGCTAACCTGCGGCTGGGGTTGTCGGTGTTCCTCAGCGCCGACCCGCAAAGCGCCCGCCAGTTGTTGCGTGAGAAACGTCGCTTTCGCGCACAGGAACGCCGCCTGGCCCACGCTCATGTCAGCCGATTAAACCGTAAGATCGTGCAAAGTATCGAGACCAGTTCGCTGCATCTGGAATTGATTGCTGACATGAGACGCTTGAATTCACTGTTCTGCAGCAGCGCCTATGCGGTGTTGGGCACTTCAGACACCGGCGCTCTGGCGGCCGACGATATAACTGACATCACTCATTCACCCTGAACGTCCACAGTTGCTTGAAGTCTGTTGAACTTACGCTGGTCGTACGGAAACTCGTTATGCGTTGTCTGTTGTTCGCTTGTCTATTGCTCGGTTCATTGCCTTCACTCGCCCTTGATCGCTTTCAAGTCGAGGGCTACACCTTGCGCAATGGCCTGCAATTGGTCCTCAAACCGGGCACCGAGCGCGGGCATGTGGCGATCCGGCTGGTGGTCGGCGTAGGCCTGGACGATTTCAGCTGCGCCGACAAGGAACTGCCGCATCTGCTCGAACACTTGCTGTTCAGCGGCATCGACGCTACCGGCGAAGGCGGTCTGGAAGAACGCATGCAGGCTCTGGGCGGTGAGTGGAATGCCTATACCAGCAACGCCGACACGACCTTCGTCATCGAAGCCCCGGCGAAAAACCAGCGCAAGGTTCTCGACCTGTTGTTGGCGCTGCTGACCCAGACCCGTATCGACGACAATGCCATCAACGTCGCCAAGCAAGTGGTCGAGCGCGAAGACGGTGGTCATTATTCGCGCCTGCAACGCTGGCTGGATCGCCAGGATCTGGGGCACACCGCGAGTAATCAGTTGGCGGTGGAGCTGGGCCTCAAATGCCCCGAGCGCGCGCAAGTCGATCACCTGACCCGCGAGCAACTGGAAAACGTGCGCAAGGCCTGGTACGCGCCTAACAACATGAGCCTGATCGTGGTCGGCGACCTCGACCGCTTGCTGCCGGCCTATCTGGAACGGGCCTATGGCGCACTCGAACCGGTTGAGCCTAGCGCTCACCTGCCCCTGCCAGACATTCAGGCCAGCGCGGCCCATGAGCGCAACTTGAGTAACGGTTTCGTCGGCGGCGGTGCCAAATTGCATTGGCTGGTGCCGGAACCGGTGCTGGAAGATCAGCACGACGAAACTTTCGACCTGCTCAAGGATTATCTGGACTGGGCGCTCTATCGCCAATTGCGCCTGACCCATGGGTTGTCTTACGGGCCCTCGGCCGAGCGCGAGGTATTTGGCGGAGTTGGCTTCATGAGTCTGAACGCCGACCTTGATCGCGACGACGTGCCGGCAGCAGAACACGTGCTGGATGAGCTTAAAGCCGATCTGCTCAAGAACGGCCTCGACGCCACCACCTTTGCCCGTCTCAGGCAGGCCGCCATCGCTCGCCAGACTTGGGCCGTGCAAGGCAATAGCGCTCTGGCGGACTATTACTGGAGCGCCCTTGGCGACTACGAGGATGGACATTTCATTAACCCGACCAAGGCACTGCAAGGCGTGACACTGGCAGAGGCGAACAAGGCAATGCGCGAGTTGCTGCTGCAACCGGGGTATCTGCGGATCGAGAAGCCGCTGATGAGTTATGACCAGGTGATGTGGGCGATGGTGGGGGGATTTGGATTGATGGTGCTTGGAATATTGGGTTGGCGTTTCCATCGCAGAAAGTAAGCGTTCGCAGAACCTGTGGGAGCGTGGCTTGCCCGCGAAGAACGATGACGCGTAATACCTGAAAAACCGCGGTGCATTCTTCGCGGGCAAGCCACGCTCCCACAGGTTCTTCGTCGCGGCATTGAGGCAAGCCCCCTCGCCACAGGACCCCTCGGGCGGTACCCTGTCGAGGATTTTCCCCTCGACTAGTGTGAATCGCCGAATGCCGAATCTGACCCTGTACGTACAGCGCCTCCTCGAGTTGATGAAGCGCTATCCCGGGGTCATTGCGTTTGGCGGTTTCATCTCCGGGGTCGGCAGTTTCATGCTGGTGGATCGCCAACAAGGTCTGGCGACGTGGATCACCACGATCATGCTGATCAGCTGGGTCTGGCTGATGCTGGAGAACAGCCTCACCAAGCTGTTCGCCAGGGTCTTCAAGCGCGAAATACCCCCGCCGCTGCTGCGTTACGCGACGCAGATGATCCATCAGGAAAGCCTGTTCTTTGTCCTGCCGTTCTTTTTGATCACCACCACCTGGAACAGCGGCCAGTTATTCTTCACTGGATTATTGAGCATGGCGGCGCTGATTTCGATCATCGACCCGCTCTACTACAAATGGCTGGCGCCGCGCCGCTGGGCTTTTTTGGCGTTGCACACCCTGACCCTGTTCGCGGCCCTGCTGACCGCCCTGCCCGTCATTCTGCACCTGACCACCGCCCAGAGCTTCAAGCTGGCGCTGGGCATTGCCATGCTGCTGTCGTTCCCGAGCCTGGCCTCGATCTTCCCGATTCGCACCGTGCGCAATGCGCTGGCGATCCTCAGCATCACCGTCGGTATCGGCGCCGCCGGTTGGGTGCTGCGCTCTTGGGTTCCGCCGGCGACTCTGTGGATGACCGATGTGGCGATCAGCACTCAAATGCAGGATCGAACTCCCGGCAAGAGTCTGGAAGAAGTCAGCGCCGAACAGATTCGCGGAGGCGGGTTGTACGCGTACACCGCGATCAACGCCCCGCGGGGTCTGGCGGAGCGGATTTATCACGTCTGGATATTCAACGGTAAAGAGGTCGACCGTATTCCTCTGGACATCCACGGCGGGCGCAAGGAAGGCTACCGCGCCTGGACCCACAAGCAGAACTTCCCCGGCAACCCCGCCGGCAAATGGCAGGTTCGGGTACTGACTGAGGACGGTCAGCTGATCGGTGTGTTGCGCTTCAAGGTCCTGGACAGCACACCCGCCAAAGAAAAGTAAGAGCACAGCGGCGAGCGTGGTCGTGCGGCTGGATACGTTACTGGTTCGTGGATATGCCATTGAGGGTCTAAAGCCACCACTCAATTCCTGTGGGAGCGGGCTTGCCCGCGATGAGGCCGGTACATTCAACATCTGTGTTGACGGTTAGACCGCCATCGCGGGCAAGCCCGCTCCCACAGGGGTTCTGGTCAACCGAAGAACCAGTAGCAAACTCCGATGGCCCCCAACACTCCCGCCAACTCCGCCAGCAACGCACACCCCACCGCATGCCGCGCGCGCTGGATGCCCACGGCACCGAAGTACACCGCCAACACATAGAAGGTTGTTTCGGTACTGCCCTGAATCGTCGCCGCCACCAGCGCCGGGAAGCTGTCGACGCCGGAGGTCTTCATGGTTTCAATCAGCATTGCCCGTGCGGCGCTGCCGGAGAAAGGTTTGACCATGGCCGTCGGCAGCGCGTCGACGAAGCGCGTGTCCCAACCGGCCCATTCCACCAGATGCCGAATCCCGTCCAGACCGAAATCCAGTGCCCCGGATGCTCGCAGCACGCCCACGGCACAGAGCATCGCCACCAGATATGGCAGCAGGTTCTTGGCCACCTCGAAGCCTTCTTTGGCGCCTTCGATGAATGCCTCGTAGACCTTCACTTTGCGCAATGCACCGATCACCAGAAACAGCATGATCAGCCCGAACAGCGTCAGGTTGCCGAGGATCGAAGACAGGCTCGCCAGAGCGGTCGCCGAGAGCGTCGCCAGCAGCGCCATGAAACCACCGAGTGCCAGGGCACCGGGAATCATGTAGGCCAGCACCACCGGGTCCCACAGGCGCAGGCGCTGCATGACCGCCACCGATAACAGACCGACCAGGGTCGAACAGCTGGTCGCCAGCAGGATTGGCAGGAATACGAGCGTCGGATCAGGCGCGCCTTGCTGGGCGCGGTACATGAAGATGGTCACCGGCAGCAGGGTCAGGGAGGAGGCGTTGAGCACCAGAAAAAGGATCTGCGCATTGCTGGCAATCGTGTCGCTGGGATTGAGGTCCTGTAGCGCACGCATGGCCTTGAGGCCGATGGGCGTGGCGGCGTTGTCCAGGCCCAGGCCATTGGCGGCGAAATTGAGGGTGATCAGGCCGATGGCCGGATGCCCGGCCGGCACTTCCGGCATCAGGCGCAGGAACAACGGCCCCAGCGCCTTGGCCAGCCAATCGACGATCCCGGCCTTCTCGGCGATCCGCAGAAAGCCCAGCCAGAGGGTGAGGGTGCCGAACAACAGGACCATGACCTCGACCGACAATTTGGCCATGGCGAAAAGGCTTTCCACCATCGCCGCAAAGATCCCGGCGTTACCGCCGATCAGCCACTGCGCGAGCGCCGATACGGCCGCCACGATGAAGAAGCCAAGCCACAGGCCATTAAGCATCAGTCAAATCCCCCGAAAGTTGCGGCGAATGATAGCGGGGTAGGCAGAAACGACAAACCCCGGATTTCTCCGGGGTTTGTCTGCGAGCGTTTATCGCTCTACACATAATGTGCGTGCAACTCCGTCCTGTAGGAGCATGGCTTGCCAGCGAAGAACGATAACGCGGTGCAACTGAAACACCGCGGCGTCCCATTCGCGGGCAAGTCGGATCGCCGCACCGCTCGCTCCTACAGGGATCTACATCAGTTGCTGGAAATTTCGCCAACCGGCAGCTTTTCCTTGCTGCGCCAATGCGGCAGGGAGTTCCAGTAGCGCTCGCCCTTGGCGTCGTCGTACATGCCTTCCCAACGTGCGATGACCAGCACGGCCAAGGCGTTGCCGATCACGTTCAGCGCGGTACGGGCCATGTCCATGATGCGGTCGACACCAGCGATGAACGCCAGACCTTCCAGTGGAATACCGACGCTGCCCAGAGTAGCCAGCAGCACCACGAAGGACACACCCGGTACGCCGGCGATGCCTTTGGAGGTGACCATCAGCGTCAGCACCAGCAGCAACTGTTGGCTGATCGACAGGTCGATGCCGTAGAGCTGGGCGATGAAGATCGCCGCGATGCTCTGGTACAGGGTCGAACCGTCGAGGTTGAACGAATAGCCGGTCGGTACCACGAAACTGCAAATGGCTTTCGGCGCGCCGTAGGCTTCCATCTTCTCGATCACGCGCGGCAGCACGGTTTCGGAACTGGCGGTGGAGTAAGCCAGGACCAGCTCATCCTTGAAGATGCGCATCAGCTTGATCACCGAGAAGCCGAACAGGCGAGCGATCAGGCCCAGCACCACGAAGGCGAAGAAGGCGACGGCGAAGTAAACCAGGACGACCAGTTTGGCCAGCGGCAGCAGGGAGGCAAAGCCGAAGTTGGCGACGGTCACCGCGATCAAGGCGAACACACCGATCGGGGCGTAGTTCATGATCATGTGAGTGACCTTGAACATGCTTTCCGATACGCCCTGGAACATCTTCACCAGCGGATCGCGCAGGTCCGATTGCAGGCTCGACAGACCGAGACCGAACAACACGGAGAAGAAGATGATCGGCAGCATCTCGCCGCGGGCCATAGCCGCGAAGATGTTCGACGGGATCAGGTTGAGGATGGTCTGGATGAACGCATGTTCATGCTGAACCTCGGCAGCAGTGGCCTGGTACTTGGAAATATCCACCGTACCGAGGGTGCTCATGTCGATGCCGCTGCCCGGATGAACCACGTTGGCCAGCACCAGACCGACCAGAATGGCGATGGTGGTGACGATCTCGAAGTAAATGATGGTCTTCAGACCGATGCGCCCGAGTTTCTTCGCGTCGCCCACGCCAGCGATGCCGACGATCAGCGAGGAGATCACGATCGGGATCACGATCATCTTGATCAGACGGATAAAGATATCGCCTGCCGGTTGCAGTACGTTGCTGATCCACCAGGCTTTTTCGGCACTGAAATGGTTGAGCAGTGCACCAATTGCTATCCCCAGAACCAGACCGATGAGGATCTGCCAGGCGAGGCTAAGCTTTGCCTTCTTCATATCTTTACCCTTACTTGCGTTTGACTCAGGCTGATGCATGAACTGAAACGCTCAATGGCGAACACCTCTTGCATCGGCCCCGTATAAGGTCCCCGCGAGCGAGCATTTACAGCTCTCAGGCAGCGAAAAAGGCGCAACTATTCCGATGCAGGGAAGCGCCGTCTAATGCCGTAAACGCCTACCCTATGCCGAATCGGCATGAGATTTTCTAACTGAAACCCGCGTCCCAACCGGTTTGAAAACGACATTCAGGCGGGCATAAGTGCCGTATGCCGGCCATTTCAGCGCAGGTCGATGTTTTTTAAATAAGCGGAAATTTAGGAAAAATCCTACGTTTGGCTGCGAATTCTCTCTCGGGAAAGTCGGGAGCTTTCTCGATATACGGTCAAGAGGAAACACCGCGAAACGGTTTTGCGGGGAATATGCACCAAGAACAGATGAGCTGAATGCTCTAGATCAACGTTTTGCACGTTGAAGCGCTCCGCAAGTTCGTCGGGCCACTTTGGCCCCGGCGAACTGGCGGCGCTTTACCTGACCCGGCCCTTGCGCAGGTACTCCCTGTACCCGTAGGTCACTCCGACCCTGAAGCAGTCAGAACATCCCGACCCCTTGGTCATGCGTCTACCGTCCTCGGGTAGCGCAGTGGAAAGAAGCGCTGGGCCTCTTTCGTGTTTCGAAACTCAATACCAGTTCGGATCTTTCTTCAGTTGCTCCATCAACAACTCCTGCATGCCTTCGTTCGGTTTGCCGAGGAAGCGGTAATCGGCATGTCGCGTGGGCGACTTGTCGGCCGGCAGGCCTGCTGGCACTTCGACCAGCATGGCGTAGGCGTCCTTTTTGTCGAAGCTGAATGCCACGATCAAGCGTTTGTTCAGACACGTCTGCTGCGTTTCGCAGAGCGGCCCGACCACATACTTGTCGCCATCCTCTTCGACGGCGTTCATTTGTTCGGCATCGCCGGACAGGTTCATCACCCATTCCGGCAGGCGTTCTTCTTTCTTCACAACGCCTTGCCAGGTTTCACGGTACTGCGGGTCTGCATTGAGCAATTGATTGGCTCGCATCTGGCCATCGTTGGCCGCCATTGCCATGGCACTGCCGCCCAGAAGCAGGGCGGCTGCCACTGTCTTTAACGAAATGCTCATGTTCAGCCTCGACCGCGGCGGCCAAAGAAGAAGGAAGCAATGAACATCACCAGGAACACGACAAAGAGAATCTTGGCGATACCCGTGGCGGTGCCCGCGATACCACCGAAGCCCAATACTGCAGCGATGATGGCAATGATCAGGAATGTGATTGCCCAGCTCAACATGGTGATTCTCCTTACGCTTCTATTTAAAGGTGTTGCTGGTGGTGCTTATCCCGGCGCGTTGAGCGCGCCAAGTTCGTTTGCTTAAAACACCCAACGCTCCTGAGGCGTCTCGTCCACAGGCTGGGCCTGGTCGACGTCCATCATTCGCATCGAGTCGCTGTCAGCCTGGTTGCTGACGGCACTAAAGTGGGTTTGGGGGGCGTGGGGAATCGACAGGTGTGGCGGCGTCTCTGGCTGCTGGCTCTGTTCCCAACGCAAGAACTGCTGGCCGCCAATCAAGGTGATCAACAATGCCAGCAGGGCGAACAAGCCTTGCTGGATATGCAACGGCGAGATACGCAATTGGGCGGCACCTTGGCGATTCATCCTGAAGTTCCTCCCACTGTGGGTAGGTTGGCGGGCACTGATTTATTAAATGCCCTGAGTACTCAGATACCTGCAGCCTGCATGCCACCTTTTTGTTGGGTTTAATACGATTTAAATCAATGAGTTACATGAATTGTGAAAATCGCTCTGGACGCATCCTGCACGATGGCCCATTCAAGGCCGTGCGTAATGCACGATGAATTCGCCGAAACTTTCAATATTTTTGGAATTGAACGAAGGGCGCGGATGTCAGAAAGGGACGCAGGCAATCGCCGAAGAACGGTTCATTAATAAAAAATTAAATAAATCAGCGGGTTATCTTATGGCGAAGTAGATAGCTCCGCTGATTTGGCTGAAATCGGCCACAATCAATCATGCAAGTTGCCCGATTTTTTCCGGGCCTAACCAAATTCAACCATTAAAGGAGCGTAGGAACATGGAATCAGCCACTGAGCATCAAGGCCGCATTCTGCTGGTGGACGACGAGTCCGCCATCCTCCGAACCTTTCGCTATTGCCTCGAAGACGAAGGCTACAGCGTGGCCACCGCGACCAGCGCTGCTCAGGCCGAAGCCTTGTTGCAGCGCCAGGTTTTCGACCTGTGTTTCCTCGATTTGCGCCTGGGTGAAGATAACGGCCTGGATGTGCTGGCCCAGATGCGTATTCAGGCGCCCTGGATGCGAGTAGTCATTGTCACTGCTCACTCGGCCGTGGACACCGCAGTGGATGCGATTCAAGCGGGTGCCGCCGACTATCTGGTCAAACCTTGCAGCCCCGACCAGTTGCGCCTGGCCACTGCCAAACAGCTGGAAGTACGCCAACTCTCGGCGCGGCTGGAAGCCCTCGAAGGTGAAGTGCGCAAACCCAAGGAGGGACTGGATTCCTATAGTCCGGCCATGAAAGTGGTGCTCGAAACCGCGCGCCAGGTCGCCAGTACCGACGCCAATATCCTGCTTCTTGGCGAGTCCGGCACCGGTAAAGGTGAGCTGTCACGGGCGATTCACGGCTGGAGCAAACGCCAGAAGAAATCCTGCGTCACCATTAATTGCCCATCCCTGACTGCCGAATTAATGGACAGCGAGCTCTTCGGACACAGCCGTGGCGCCTTCACCGGTGCCAGCGAAAGCACGTTGGGGCGCGTCAATCAGGCTGACGGCGGAACGCTGTTTCTCGACGAGATCGGCGATTTTCCGCTGACTTTGCAGCCAAAGTTGCTGCGTTTCATCCAGGACAAGGAATACGAGCGCGTGGGTGACCCGGTGACCCGTCGTGCCGACGTGCGAATCCTCGCAGCGACTAACCTCAACCTGGAAGACATGGTGCGTGAGGGGCGTTTTCGTGAAGACTTGCTCTATCGCCTGAATGTCATCACTTTGCACTTGCCGCCGCTTCGCGAGCGCAGGGAAGACATTCTGAACCTGGCTGACCGTTTCCTGGCGCGCTTCGTCAAGGAATACTCGCGTCCAGCCCGATGCTTCAGCGACGATGCCCGCGAAGCGCTGCTCAGCTACCGCTGGCCGGGCAACATTCGCGAGCTGCGCAACGTGGTGGAGCGCGCGAGCATTATTTGTCCGCAGGAGCGGGTAGAGCTCAACCACTTGGGCATGGCCGAGACTCCGGCCAACCACACGCCGCGCATTGGTGCTGCGCTGAGCCTGGATGAACTGGAAAAAGCTCACATTGGCGCGGTTCTCGCCACGGCCGACACGCTGGATCAGGCGGCCAAGACCTTGGGTATCGATGCCTCGACCCTGTATCGCAAACGCAAGCAGTACAACCTGTGAGTCGTAACCGATGAAACTGGCGATGACGTTGCGCACCCGGCTGTTTCTGAGTATTTCCGCGCTGATCACCGTGGCGCTGCTTGGGCTTTTGCTCGGACTGGTCAGCGTGATGCAGATGGCAGGGACTCAGGAAGCCTTGATCCGTGACAACTTCGTCACGCTGGATCTGGGCTTGAAGCTGCGTCAGACCCTGGGTGATCAACTGATCATCATGCTCGACAAGCAACCTGATCCTTCGGCGTTCGAGGCATCCAGGCAGCATTCCCTTGAGTTGTTTGACGAAGGCATTGCTCGCGAGCAGTCCAGCGAGGGCACCCAGTATGGTTTCAAAAAGGCCAAGGCTGATTATCAGAGCTTACTGCAGGCTTTTGATCTTTCCCGTGCTCCGGTACAGGTAGTCAGTGATGATGGGAGTCTCACGGAAAAATTCAACGCGTTGCGAAACGGTTTGATCTCTGAACAGAAGCGCGCCCTGGAAAACATCACTGAGATCGAACACAAGGCCCGGGAGCGGGCACTGTTAATTGCCGGCCTGCTTGGATTGGTCGGGGTGGCGGTGTTGTTTATCGGGTTCATTACCGCCCATGCGATCGCCCGGCGGTTCGGGGCACCGATCGAGGCCTTGGCCGCGGCGGCTGACAACATTGGTCAGGGTAATTTCGAAGTGACCCTGCCGATTTCCTCCGCGGTGGAAATGAACCAGTTGACCCGCCGCTTCGGCATCATGGCCGAGGCCTTGCGTGAGCACCAGGCTACCAATATCGACGAGCTGCTCGCCGGTCAGCAACGTTTGCAAGCGGTGCTCGACAGCATTGACGACGGTTTGCTGATTATCGATCGTCAAGGTCATCTCGAACACCTCAACCCGGTGGCTCAGCGCCAGTTAGGCTGGGACACCGATCGCCTTGGCCAAGGGTTGGGCACGGCGCTCGAGCGTCCCGAGCTGGATGAACAACTGCAACTGGTATTGCGCGGTGGCACGCTGGAACGAGCGCCGGACGACTTGAGCATCGAGGTCGATGGGGAGTCGCGATTGCTGACGTATAGCCTGACGCCGGTCAGCCATACCCAGGGTCATATTCTCGGCGCCGTGATGGTATTGCATGACGTCACCGAACAGCGCGCCTTTGAAAGAGTACGCAGCGAGTTCGTCCTGCGCGCCTCCCATGAGTTGCGCACGCCGGTTACCGGGATGCACATGGCATTCGGCCTGTTCCGCGAGCGGACGCATTTTGCCGAAGACTCCCGCGAGGCCGACCTGCTGGACACCGTCAACGAAGAAATGCAGCGCCTGATGCAGTTGATCAACGACCTGCTGAATTTCTCTCGCTATCAAAACGGTCTGCAAAAACTCACGCTGGCACCGTGCTGCATCGAAGACTTGCTGGATCAGGCCCGGATGCGTTTTGCCGGCCCGGCGCAAGAGAAGGGCATCGAACTGCGGGTGGAAGTGCAGGGACCGTTGCCGCGGCTGCAAGCTGATCAGGCTCAACTGGAACGGGTGCTCGATAACCTGATCGACAATGCCTTGCGCCATACCTCCCACGACGGACTGATACGTTTGCAGGCTCGGCGCCATGGTGAGCGGATGATTATCAGCGTCGAGGACAACGGCGAAGGCATTGCCTACGGCCAGCAAGGACGGATTTTCGAGCCCTTTGTTCAGGTTGGCCGCAAAAAGGGCGGTGCCGGGCTCGGTCTGGCGCTGTGCAAGGAAATCGTGCAGCTGCACGGCGGGCGGATGGGGGTCTATTCGCGGCCGGGGCAGGGTACGCAGTTCTACATGGCACTGGCGATATAAACCGGAGCCCTTTCAGGCTTCGTCATCCAGGCGTCGCGTGGTCAGTCGGCGGCCACGGGTAATCAGTTCGATGAACTGCACGGCACTCAGTGCGTGGGCGAACAGCCAGCCCTGACCGAACTTCACCCCTTCGCTGCTCAGAAAAACCGCTTGGGCTTCGTGTTCGATGCCTTCTGCGATCACTTTGAGTTGCAGGGCCTGAGCCATGCGAATGATGTGCGGTGCCACGCCGCTGCTGGCGGCATCATGGCCCAGCGCGTCGATAAACGCCTTGTCGATTTTCAGGCAGTCCACCGGTAGGGTTTGCAGGTAGGCGAGGCTGCAATAGCCGGTGCCAAAATCGTCGATCAGCACTTGATGCCCGACATCCCGCAGGGCTTGCAGGTTTTCTCTGGCCACCACCACATCCACCAATCCGCGCTCGGTCACTTCAAAGGCAATCTGCCTGGCCGCCACTCGGTGCATGCTCAGCAGGCGCGCCATCACTTGGCCGATACGCGGCACCATGACATCGCAGGCCGCCAGATTGACCGAGATGTACAGCTGCGGATTGGACCGCAACAGTTGCCCGAGTTGTTCCAGCAGGCGTTGTAATACGAAGTCAGTCATCTGGCGGATCTGGCCGGTATTCTCCGCCATCGGAATGAACAGGTCGGGACTTGTCAGCGTGCCGTCCGGCCTTCGCCAGCGCAGCAGGGCTTCGGCGCCGACGCAGTTGCGGCTGTCGAGGTCGAAGATCGGTTGATACAACACCTGCAACTCGCCTCGCTGTATGGCGCCCTGCAGTTCTGCATCCAGCGACTGACGCTGGCGTACCAGCAAAAACACCAGAATGCCGACACAGGCACTCAATGCCAGGCTAGCCGGCAGTAGCCACCACCATACCGCCGGCACATGCATCCCGGTGCGCGGCGTGATCAGTACCAGTTGATATTCGGGAGTGTTAGTGGGCATTCGGTAAATCAGATGGGTAGGCGTGACTTGCAGTGCATCCTGGCTTTTCGGGGGCCAGGGTTCCTTGGGGGGCCAGGGCTGCTCGATACCGAGTACCGGAATCGCCCGGGTGCCGCGGTCGAGCACCACCAGCAGGCTGCTCCCCGGCGACAGATCGACCATGTCGGTCAAATGCCCGCGGGACGTCGCAACCCGGAAATTACCACGCCCAAGCATCAGCGCGGCGCGGTTCTCATCGGGTTCGGTGGTGGTGTTCAGCCAATAGCTGTAGGTGGGGCCCTTGATGTCCGGCGGTCGGATCAGCGAAACCCCTTCCTGACGGGGGCGGTTGGAGCAGATTCGCGAAGTGTCCATATAAGCGGCTTCATAAACGAAGCGGTAATTGAAGCTGACCTGCTGCAGGGTGGCGATCATGTCATCATCGCAACCTCGCAGTGGCTGGGCTTGCAGGTCATCGAGGCTTTCGCGCAGCTGTCCGAACAGTTGCTCGAGACGGACGAGGAAGCGCTCACCTTGAGCATTCATTTCCTGACTCTCGTTGTGCTCGACCTGATGCATCGCCACGAACAAACTGCCGACCGTTAAAAGCGTTGCGCTCAAGGCAGTAGCCAGCATCGCCAAAAACCAAGGGCGATAGAACCAGCTATGCAGTCTCTCCCGAGCAGCAGGCATCATGGAATATCCGAAGAATTACCAATGAGTTATAGCTGCTGATTTGAAAAAAGCGCTGACCGTCGGGCGGGCGTCATTATTTTGTCTGATTCAGCACCTGAAGAATCGCCGCGGTTTGTGCGTCCGGAGTACCGTCGAAACGGGAAGGGCGAAAATGCAGCTGAAAGGCCGCCAGCACATTGCGTGTCGCTACATCCAGTTCGCCGGTTTGCGGTGTGGCGTAGCCCACGCGGGCAAGCTGCTCCTGAAACCAACTGATGCTTGGCAGTTGCACGGCGAACTGCGCTTGCTGCCGTGCCACGGCCTGCTCATCCGGCCAGATCCCCAGGCCTTCGGCAGCCAGGCGCTTCCAGGGAAACAGCGGGCCGGGATCGAGCTTGCGCATCGGCGCGATGTCGCTATGGCCAATGATATTGCGGGGGCGAATGCCTTGGCGCTTGCTGATGTCTTTGAGTAGAAAGATCATCGACTGAATCTGGGCTTCGCTGTAGGGATACCAAAGACGCCCGTTCGGGGTGTCCTCAAAGCCTTGATTGACGATCTCGATTCCAATGGAGCTGGAGTTCAGCCAGGTCCGGCCTTGCCATTCGCTTTCGCCAGCGTGCCAGGCCCGGAAGTTTTCATCCATCAGCTTATAAATAGTGGCGCGCTTGTCGTCGCTGATCAGGTAGTGGCTGCTGACCTCGCCATGGGTCAGCAATTGCAGCGAGGTCTCCAAGGATGCGGAGGTGTAATGCATCACCACGAACTGAATGCGACTGTCGTGATTGGCTGAAGAGTGGCTGGTATCGATTCGGGGGCCACTGGCACAACCGGCTAATAAAAGCAGCGACGCGATAAGAACAAGACATTTCATGGCAAGGGCAATACACGCGAGACAATAATGCAACAGTGTAACGTATTGCCTTGTGGCGCTGATGGCAAAAAATGCACCTTTAAACAAAATGGAACAATTGGCCGTCAGCCCAGTTCTATTCGATTTCGTCCGGTATTTTTCGCCCGGTACAGCGCCTGATCGGCTCTTTTAAGCACAAGGTCGCTATGTTCCCCGGGTCTGAAGGCGGTCAGTCCCATGGAAATGGTGATGGTGACTCGCTCACCCTTGAAGTGGAACGGGCAGGCCTCGATCGATGCGCGCAAGGTTTCCAGTAGTTTCGCGCCAGCCATAGGGAGTGTTGCTGGCATCAACAGCACAAATTCTTCACCGCCGAACCTAGCAATGAAATCCGTCCCGCGCAGACGTTTGCGTAGCACGCTGGCGATGATTTTCAGGACCTTGTCGCCCGCCAGATGGCCATAGTTGTCATTGATGCGCTTGAAATGGTCGAGGTCGAGCATTGCCAGCAACAGGGTATTGCCTTGCTGTTGCCATTGACCAATTTCGTGCTCCAGGCGTTCGCTCCAGGCTGCTCGATTCGGTAGGCCCGTCAGTGGATCGATCAACGCCTTCTGGCGCTGTTCTTCCAAGTGCTCGCGGTAACCCAGGGCTTCCTGCTCCATGTGGGCGACCCTTTCGGCCAGGCTTTGCAGGCGTGCAGCTACTTCCTGCTCACGCTCATCGCGCTGCTTTTGGTGTTGGTCCATGGTGCCGAGCAGGCCTTCGAGATGGTTTTCCAGCACATGCTTGAGATCATCAAGGTCCGCCGCTTCCTGCATGCTATTTTGCAAGCCGTCGACTTGCTCGCGAATTTGCGTGTCCATTTCGCGCGCGGCCGAGCGGTTGTCGGCATGGCCGTCGCTCGCGGCTTGCAGGTTGCTCTGGAATGACTCGAGGCGTTCGTTGAGTTGCTGCAGATACGCTTCGAATTCATGCTGGCCGCTGTCAGTGATCGCCAGCATCAATGTGGCCAGGTCATCGAGGATGGGTAACAGTTCGTACCAGTTCAAGCCGTTTTGAAGACGATCGCGCATCGCCTCGGCTTGCGGACGATGGCGCTCAGGCAACGCCAGGTCATCGAGAAGGCCCAGCAGGGTGTCTTCGATATGCTTGGCGACAGAGCTGTAGGACGGTTCCGGCGAGTCCGGCAGGGCATACAGAATATCGTGCCCGGACGGCTCTGGTTCGATGGCCACCGGAATCAGTTCATCGGGATTGATTGCCGGCAGAGCCTGGATGGCCGGTGTGGCGATCGCCTGAACTGGCTCTTGTGGTTGCTCGATACTGGGTTGGGTTTGTAGCTCCGGGACTCGGCTGCCCGTAGCTTCTGGCTCAAGGGCGGGCGGGTCAAACGCTACAACTTCAACGGCAGGTGCCATCACTGTTGGCGCCTGAATTTGCGGTGGTTGAGGAAGCATGGCGGCGGGCGGGGCGGCTTCTACGGTTGGCAACACCCGTTGCGGTTTATTGACCATCGCTTGTGGGGGCTCGGCCGTTGGTGCTGCAACCGGTTCGACAGGTTGCGGGGCAGGCATTTGTGATTCGGGGACGGCGATCTGTGGCGCGGTCTCCTCCGTTTCCCTACTGAACAGGCGCTGCAGAAAACCCGGACGATCCGGTTCGGTGGGGTTCTCCAGCAGGTTCAAGGCCTTGCCTTGCAAGCCGCTCAGCTCACTGAGCAGCAACGGGATTTCGCGAGCCTGGCCTACGCGTCCGTCCAGCTGTTTGGCGAATCTTTTCAGTGGCCGGCTCACTTCCCGGGGAAGCGGCAACGCTTGCAGCTGAGAAACCAGCGCCGTCAGTGCGGCACTGACTTGATCGACGCGGGTTTCCCGACGTTGCTCGGAGTCGAGCACGGCTTTTTCCAAGCGAGGGAGCAAGGCAGCCAGGCCGGCGTCCATGTCATCGGTGCGCACGACTTCGCGCATTTCCTTCATGCATTGGTCGACGGCGCGATCGGTACCCTCTGCGGCCAGGGTGCTGCGCACCAGCCCACGACGCAGCAAGTCGAGCCGGGCGTCCCATCGACGTTCCAGTTTTTCCTGTTGTTCGATGCTTTTGAGGTATTTCTCTTTCCAGCGCTGTGTTTCGTCGCTCATTCAGGCAGGACTCAACGCGGGTAATGCATCGGCCGTGAGCGAACCCGGCAGACGAATCTCTACCGCGACCGGCAGGTGATCGGAAATGGGATGTGCCAGCACTTCGACCTTTTCAAGGGTCAGGGTGGGGCTGAGCAGAATATGGTCCAGGCAACGCTGTGGGCGCCAGCTGGGGAACGTCGCTTCCAGTTGCGGCGCGAGCAGGCCCAAATCACGCAACGGGGAGTTTTGCAGCAAGTCACTGGCATGGGTGTTCATGTCGCCCATCAGCACCTGATGTTTATAACCGCCGATCATCTCGCGGATGTAGGCCAGTTGCAGGCTTCGGGCCCGAGCACCTAGCGCCAGGTGCATCATCACCACCACGAGCGCTTCCGGACCTTCGCCGAAGCGCACCAGAATGGCCCCGCGACCCTTGGGCCCCGGCAGCGGATGATCTTCAATCGCCCACGGGCGCAGGCGGCTGAGCACGCCATTGCTGTGCTGGCCGAGATGACCGAGATTGCGATTGAGTTGTTGATACCAGTAGGGGAAGGCGCCGAGCTGCGCCAGGTGTTCGACTTGATTGACGTAGCCTGATCGCAGGCTGCCGCCATCGGCCTCCTGCAAGGCGACCAGATCGAAGTCGCCCAGCAGATTGCCGATTTTTTGCAGGTTATCGGCACGTCCGTTGTGCGGCAAAAGATGCTGCCAGCCGCGAGTCAGATAGTGCCGATAGCGCTCGGTACTGATGCCGACCTGGATATTGAAACTGAGCAAACGCAGACGGCTGTCCACGGGCAACCCCGTTGATTCCAGGTGATGCTCGTTGACCCGCGGATGGTGCAGGCCAACGATGCGTTCAGTTCCCCAGCGGCGCATGGCAGGTGCCGCGCTTAGTTGGCGACGGCCTTGGTTGCCGCTCGCTCTTTGGCAACCAGTTGGTCGGCCAGTTTCAGTGCTTGTTCGGCACCACCGGCAGAGCCGATGTCAAAACGATACTTGCCGTTGACGACCATCGTAGGCACGCCGGAAATTTCATATTTCTTTGCAAGTTCTTTGGCTTTGTTGATCTGGCCCTTGATGGCGAAGGAGTCGAAGGTGGCCAGGAACTTGTCCTTGTCGACACCTTGGGTCGCCAGGAAGTCGGCCATGTCTTCTTTGTCGGTCAATTTCTTGTGTTCTTTCTGAATCGCTTCGAACACTGCCGCGTGAACCTTGTTCTCGACACCCATGGCTTCGAGGGTCAGGAACATCTGGCCGTGTGCGTCCCAAGGGCCGCCAAACATGGCCGGAATGCGTACGAAGTTCACGTCCGAAGGCAGCTTTTCAGCCCATGGGTTAACAACGGGTTCAAAGGCATAGCAATGCGGGCAGCCGTACCAGAACAGCTCCACGACTTCGATCTTGCCAGGCACGGCCACCGGGACCGGATTGCTCAGCTCGACATAGGGCGCTTCAGGTTTTTCGGCGGCTTGGGCAGTCATGCCGAACAGGCTGGCAGCGACGAGCGCGGCGCTGATGATCAGATTACGCATGCTTTACTCCTGGACAATTGGGGCGCCTCGCGCGACCTGTTTTCAGACAGATTCCGGCGGGCTTGAGTGCTGTAGTGTAACGGCAGCGGCCACAAAAAAGGGCAGCCAAAGCTACCCTTTTTATGTTTGCATCGACGGATTAATCGAGTGTTAACGTTGCAAGAGATGTGCATCACTCACAACGCTCGATCACAAGGCCTTAGTGCAAGCCTTGAATATAGCTGGAGACTGCGGCGATATCTTCGTCGCTCAGCTTTTTAGCGATGCTCTGCATCGGTTTGGTATCGCCGTCGTTGGTCCGGCCGCCTTCTTCTTTTCTGAAATCGGTCAGTTGCTTGCCGACGTACTGAGCATGCTGCCCGCCCAAGTGCGGGAAGCCGGCAGCGGCGTTGCCCTTGCCATCTGGAGAGTGGCAGCCGGTGCAGGCTGGCAGACCCTTGGCCAGGTCGCCCCCACGGAACAGTGCTTCACCGCGAGCCACGACTTTCGGGTCGGCGGCGCCGACGCTGCCTTTCTGGCTGGCGTAGTAGGCGGCGATATCAGCCAGGTCCTGATCGCTGAGGTTGGTCAGCAGGCCGGTCATTTCCAGTACCGTGCGTTTGCCGGACTTGATGTCGTGCAGCTGCTTGTTCAGATAACGCTCGCCCTGACCTGCCAGTTTCGGAAAGTTAGGCGCCATGCTATTGCCATCCGGGCCATGACAGGCGCCACATACTGCGGCTTTCGCCTGACCAGCAGTCGCATCACCTGCAGCATGGGCAATGCCGGAGATCCCCACGGTCAACAGCAGACTCACGATCAATTTGTTCATCAGCTAATCCAACTACGGCTAAGGGTTAAAGAGTTATGGGCCGGGTTTACTCGCTCATCCAGTGGATGATGGCTCGGTAATCCTCGGCACTGCAGTCCATGCACAAACCACGCGGCGGCATCGCCTTGAAACCCTGGGTCACGTGTTGCACCAGCGTCTCCATACCTTTCGCCAACCTCGGCGTCCAGGCTTCCTGATCGCCCTTGCGGGGCGCCATGGGTAGTTGGCCGGAATGACAGGCACCACAAACACGGTTGTACACAGCTTCCGGATCCTGTGTAGCCTGAGCGCTGTAAAGCGGCATCAAGACACCGGCAGCTAGCAGCCATTTCGTCATAAAACGACCTTTTCAGGGTTGAGAGCGTGCTGCGTTCTAATGCGCAATCAAGGTTAATCGCTCTCGTGAACTTCATCCTACGCTGGGACAAAGCGCACACAAAATCTGCGGCATTATATACTGGCGTCACTGAAACGGAAACGACACTGCTTGCCGCGTCCATTCCCGGCGCCGCCCACATCGGAAATCCCATGCAACTCAAGAACCCCATCCTCGGTCTGTGCCAACAGTCCACCTTCATGCTCAGCGCCGCCAAAGTCGACCAATGCCCCGACGATGAAGGCTTTGAAGTGGCTTTCGCCGGGCGTTCCAACGCCGGCAAGTCCAGCGCGTTGAACACCCTGACACACGCCAGCCTGGCGCGGACCTCGAAAACTCCGGGTCGCACGCAGCTGTTGAACTTCTTCAAGCTAGACGATGAACGCCGTCTGGTCGACCTGCCGGGTTACGGTTACGCGAAAGTACCGATCCCGTTGAAGCTGCACTGGCAGCGTCACCTCGAAGCCTATCTGGGCGGTCGAGAGAGTTTGAAAGGTTTGATTCTGATGATGGACATCCGTCATCCAATGACCGATTTCGACCTCCTGATGCTCGATTGGGCCATCGCCAGTGGCATGCCGATGCATATTTTGCTGACCAAGGCAGACAAGCTGACCTATGGCGCGGCGAAAAACGCGCTGCTCAAGGTTCAGACGGAAATCCGTAAAGGCTGGGGCGATGCGATCACTATCCAGCTGTTTTCGGCACCCAAGCGCATGGGCCTGGAAGACGCCTACACTGTATTGGCGGGCTGGATGGAACTGGCGGACAAGGGCAGCGAGACTGCCGCTGAGTAAGTTCGGGCAAAAAAAACCCCGGACTTCATATGGGGAGGAAGAAGTTCCGGGGTTCAAGCTCCGGACCGCTAGGGCGGGGTCCAGATTATCTGCCAACACTTAACACAACATAGGAGCATCGAAGGGCTTCACCAGCCATTCAGTAACTCTGAGTGGCGGTTCACGGATTTAGTTCAGACTATTTTCAAAAACGATTGGAAATAATCGACGTCATTTTCCGCTCTATAGCCCGTCGACTTTTTGTGCTGCGGCACTGTGCCGCAGCACAACGGCTTAGTGCGCCTCATCCCAATTGTTGCCTACACCTACCTCGACCAAAAGCGGTACATCCAGTTGTGCCGCGCTACTCATGTGCACGCGAATGTCCTCACGCACCTGGTCGATGAGGTCCTCCCGTACTTCGAGGACCAACTCATCGTGCACCTGCAGAATAACTTTGGCGTCCAGGCCTGACGATGCCAGCCAGTTGTCCACCGTTACCATGGCTTTCTTGATGATGTCCGCCGCGGTGCCTTGCATCGGGGCGTTGATCGCCGTGCGCTCGGCGGCTTTGCGCAGGGCCTGGTTTTTCGCGTTGATTTCCGGCAGGTACAGACGACGACCGAAGATGGTTTCGACGAAACCTTGCTCGGCGGCCTGGGCGCGGGTGCGCTCCATGTATTCCAGTACGCCGGGATAACGGGCGAAGTAGCGGTCGATATAAGCCTGGGACTGTTTGCGGTCAACGCCGATCTGTTTGGCCAAGCCAAACGCGCTCATGCCGTAGATCAAACCGAAGTTGATGGCTTTCGCGCTACGACGCTGATCGTTGGTGACTGCGTCCAGCTCGACGCCAAACACTTCTGCGGCCGTGGCGCGGTGTACATCGAGGTTATTGCGGAAGGCGTGCAGCAAGCCTTCATCCTTGGCCAGGTGCGCCATGATCCGCAATTCGATTTGCGAATAGTCCGCGGCCAGCAGCTTGTAGCCTTTTGGCGCGACGAACGCCTGACGAATCCGACGACCTTCGGCAGTGCGAATCGGAATGTTCTGCAGGTTCGGGTCGATCGACGACAAACGTCCGGTGGCGGCGACGGCTTGCTGGTAGGACGTATGAATGCGCCCGGTGCGCGTGTTGATCTGCTCTGGCAAACGGTCGGTGTAGGTGCTTTTGAGCTTGCTCAGCGAGCGGTATTGCATTAGTACTTTGGGCAGCGGGTAGTCCTGTTCGGCCAACTCGGCCAATACCGCTTCGGCAGTCGAGGCCTGACCCTTGGCGGTTTTGCTGAGTACGGGCAAGCCGAGTTTTTCGTAGAGGATCACGCCCAGTTGCTTAGGCGAACCCAGGTTGAATTCTTCACCGGCAATGGCGAACGCCTCACGCTCAAGGGCGACCAGTTTCTCGCCCAGTTCGACGCTCTGGATGCCCAGCAGGTTGGCATCCACGAGCGCGCCCTGGCGCTCGATACGGGCCAGAACCGGCATCAGCGGCATTTCAATCTCGTTGAGCACTTTGCCCAGGCTTGGCGTTGCCGCCAGTTTTTCCTGCAACGCCAAGTGCAACTGGAAGGTGACATCGGCATCTTCGGCAGCATAGGGGCCCGCCAGCTCAAGAGAGATCTGGTCGAAGGTCAGCTGTTTGACGCCTTTGCCCGCGATCCCTTGAATGTCGGTCTTGCTTTGGCCCAGGTATTTGAGCGCCAGGCTGTCCATGTCGTGGCGGGTGGCCGTCGAGTCCAGGACGTAAGACTCAAGCATGGTGTCGTAGGCAATGCCCTGAACAATAATCCCGTTGCTCTGATCGCCACCGATGGCACAGTTAGCGAGAATGTTGGTTTCGAACTTGGCGTGTTGGCCGACTTTCAGTTTATTCGGGTTTTCCAGCAGCGATTTTAGCGCTAGCAGCACGGTGTCGCGATCCAGTTGCTCCGGCACGCCCATGTAGGAATGGGTCAACGGAATGTAGGCCGCTTCGTTGGCCGCGACGGAAAACGCCAAACCCACCAGTTGTGCATGTTGAGCATCGGTGCCATTGGTTTCGGTGACGAAGGCGATCAGTGGTGCCTTGTCGAGCTTGGCCAGCCAGGCCTCGAAGTGCTTCTGGTCGAGGATGGTTTCGTACTTAGCTTCGGCGGCGCCCAGCTGTTCCTGGACGACCTCGACAATGTCCTGACCCGATCGCTTGGCGTCGCGCTGGTTCTCTTCGAACCAGCTTTTGAATTCCAGCAGGGTGTAAAGCTCGGCGAGCTTGTCGTGATCCGGAGGACCCATTTGCAGATCGTCGAGACCGATGTCCAGCGGTACGTCGATCTTGATGGTTGCCAGTTGATAGGAGAGGAACGCCATCTCCTTATGTTCTTCGAGCTTGGCCGGCAGGGTTTTGGCGCCGCGAATCGGCAAGGTCGGGACGATGTCGAGCTGTGCATAGAGCTCGGTCAGGCCGCCGTTCACGCCGACCAGCAGGCCTGAAGCGGTCTTGGGACCGATACCCGGAACACCCGGAATGTTGTCGGACGAATCGCCCATCAGAGCCAGATAATCGATGATCTGCTCGGGAGCGACGCCGAATTTCTCCTTCACGCCTTCCACGTCCAGCGCGCTACCGGTCATCGTATTGACCAAGGTAATGTGCCCGTCGACCAGTTGCGCCATGTCCTTGTCGCCGGTGGAGATCACCACCGGACGGTCGGCGGCCGCGCTGCTGCGGGCCAGGGTGCCGATGACATCGTCCGCTTCGACGTTGTCCACGCACAGCAGCGGGAAGCCCAGGGCCTTGACGCTGGCGTGCAACGGTTCGATCTGGACGCGCATGTCGTCGGGCATGCTTGGGCGATTGGCCTTGTATTCGGCGAACATCGCATCGCGGAACGTCCCGCCCTTGGCGTCGAACACCACGGCGAACGGGCTGTCCGGGTACTGCTTGCGCAGGCTCTTGAGCATGTTCAAGACGCCCTTGACCGCACCGGTCGGCAGGCCTTTGGACGTGGTCAGCGGTGGCAGCGCGTGAAAGGCGCGGTATAGATAAGAAGAACCGTCCACCAGGACGAGGGGGGCTTGGCTCATGAGCAGGATCAACCTTTTCGGCGGGTCCGGCGCTAGAATAGCGGGACCGTTGACGACAAAGGGACAAGGTTATCATGCGCACACTAAATCGCTTGTTGCTGGCTGGTTTGTTTGCAATCACCCCATTGGCTGTTATGGCGGCGGACGACGCGCCCTCGGCGGACCCGGATGTAACGATCCGCACGGAAGGCGACAAAACCATTCAGGAATATCGGCAGAATGGTTTTTTGTATGCCATCAAGGTGACCCCGAAAGTCGGTAAACCGTATTTCCTGGTGCGCGCTGATGGCACCGACGCTAACTTCATTCGCTCGGACCAGCCGGATATGCTGATTCCGTCGTGGAAAATATTCGAGTGGTAAACCGCTCCTAACTTAAATCGGCGCCGGCAGTCGCGGCGCCCGTACTGGCAGTTTTAACCATGTCTGTGTTCACCCCCCTGGCTCGGCCCGAGCTGGAAACCTTTCTCGCCCCTTACGGGCTCGGCCGCCTGCTTGATTTCCAGGGGATCGCCGCCGGTAGCGAAAATACCAACTTCTTTATCAGCCTGGAGCAGGGCGAGTTTGTCCTGACCCTGGTCGAGCGCGGGCCGGTGCAGGAGATGCCGTTTTTCATCGAGCTGCTCGACGTGCTGCACGACGCTGACCTGCCGGTGCCTTATGCACTGCGCACCACCGACGGCGTCGCCTTGCGCGAACTGGCCGGCAAACCTGCGCTGTTGCAGCCACGCCTGGCAGGCAAGCACATCAAGGATGCCAATGCGCAGCATTGCGCTCAGGTCGGTGAGCTGCTGGCTCATCTGCACTTGGCGACCCAAGCCAACATGATCAAACGCAAAACCGATCGCGGCCTGGACTGGATGCTGGAGGAGGGCACGCAGTTGCTTTCCCACCTGAATGCCGAGCAAAGCGATTTGCTGCAACGGGCGCTGGATGAAATCACACAGCAGAAGACGAAAATTCTGGCGCTGCCGCGCGCCAACATCCACGCCGACCTGTTCCGCGATAACGCGATGTTCGAAGGCACGCACCTGACCGGGTTGATCGACTTCTACAACGCCTGTTCGGGGCCGATGCTCTACGACGTGGCGATTGCCTTGAACGATTGGTGTTCGGATGAACAAGGGCAGCTTGATGGTGCTCGGGCGCGGGCATTGCTGGGCGCTTATGCCGCGCTGCGACCGTTTACCGCTGCCGAAGCCGAGCTATGGCCGACCATGCTGCGCGTGGCGTGCGTACGGTTCTGGTTGTCGCGGTTGATCGCCGCGGAGTCCTTCGCCGGGCAGGACGTGCTGATTCACGATCCGATGGAATTTCAGTTGCGCTTGGCGCAGCGGCAGAAGGTTAGTACGCCGTTGCCATTTGCGCTTTAAAAAGCTTCGCGGGCAAGCCTCGCTCCTACAGGATTTGTGTCGTTCACCCATATTATGAACGGCACACATCCTGTAGGAGCGAGGCTTGCCCGCGAACAATTCACCACAAAACTTCCTGCTTACAACGACTCCAGACACCCCGCCAAATCATTCCCCAACTTTTCCAGCAACTGCTCATACCCCTGAGCCGTCGCTGGCGTGTACCCGCCCAGTGCATCCAGTTCCGCCAGTTTCACCGGCAACCCGGCCACCAGGGTTTCTGCCAGGCGTGGGCGTAGCGGCGGTTCGCTGAACACGCAGGTCTTGCCGACTTCCTGCAACCGCGTGCGCATCGCTGCCACGTGTTGGGCGCCGGGTTGCACTTCGGCTGCGACACTGAATACGCCGGTGTGCTTGAGGCCGTAAGCGTCTTCGAAGTAGTCGAAGGCTTCGTGGAACACGAAGTAAGGCTTGCCCGCGATACCCGCCAGACGGGCTTTCAGACGCAGGTCTAAAGCGTCCAGTCGCTCATTGAATGCCTTGAGGTTGCTCTGGTAGCGCGCCGCGTTGGCCGGATCGACAGCACTCAGATCGGCGGCCATTTTGCTGGCGATCACGCGGGCGTTGATCGGTGACAACCACAAATGCGCATCCAGATTGCCGGGGCGGTGATCGTGATCATGATCGTGCTCGTCGGCTTCTTCTTCGTGGGAGTGGTTGTCTTCGGCGAAATGCCGCAGTTTCAGGGCAGGCAAGTCCTGCACCGCGACGGTGGGCAGCGTACGACCTTTCAGCACGCGAGGCAGGAAGCCTTCCATGTCCGGGCCGATCCAGTACAGCAGATCCACCGATTGCACTTTCCGCACGTCGGATGGGCGCAAGGCATAGTTATGGGGCGAGGCGCCGGGCGGCAGCAAGACTTCCGGAACCGCCACACCGTCCTGCACCGCGGCGGCGATCAGCTGCAGAGGCTTGATGCTGGTGAGCACTTTGACGTCGGCTTGAGCTGAGCCGATCAGCAGAAAACTTGCGACAAATGCGACAAAGATAGAAAAAAGTCGGGACACGATGACCACTCGAAGAGGCGAGAACGGGTAACATAATAACGTCTCTCACAAAACTCGTCGCCGCTCATGCCTAAAACACCGATTGCCAGCCGTCCCCACGACCACTCTCATTGCGTTCATAGCGCATTGTCTGAGGCCGATGCCTTGTGCGCACGTCAGGGGCTGCGCCTGACCGCTTTGCGTCGGCGGGTGCTGGAGCTGGTGTGGCAGAGCCACAAACCGCTGGGTGCCTACGACATTCTGGCAGTGCTCAGCGAGCAGGACGGCCGCCGCGCCGCGCCGCCGACCGTGTACCGCGCGCTGGATTTCCTGCTGGAAAACGGTTTGGTACACCGTATCTCCTCGCTGAACGCCTTCGTTGGCTGCAATCACCCGGAACATGCCCACCAAGGTCAGTTCCTGATTTGCCGCGAATGCCACGCGGCCATCGAGCTCGAACAGAAATCCATCAGCGATGCGATCATCGGCAGCGCCAAGGATGTCGGATTTGTCGTCGAAGGCCAGACCGTCGAAGTGGTCGGTCTCTGCTCGGGCTGCCAGGGGGCTTGATGAGCAACGCGCTGATTCGCCTCGAGCAAGTGGCTGTCACCTTTGCCGGGCAAAACGTGTTGGACAACATCGAGCTGAGCGTCGAGCCGGGGCAGATCGTCACGTTGATCGGCCCTAATGGTGCCGGCAAAACCACACTGGTGCGCGCGGTGCTCGGCCTGTTGAAACCGGACAGCGGCAGCGTCTGGCGCAAGCCGAAGTTGCGCGTCGGTTACATGCCGCAAAAACTCCATGTCGATCCGACCCTGCCGCTTTCGGTCCTGCGCTTCTTGCGTCTGGTGCCGGGCGTGGACCGCGCTCGGGCCTTGGCCGCCCTCAAGGAAGTCGGTGCCGAACAGGTGATCGATAGCCCGGTGCAAAGTGTTTCCGGTGGCGAAATGCAGCGGGTGCTGCTGGCGCGGGCATTGTTGCGCGAGCCGGAACTGCTGGTGCTCGATGAGCCGGTACAAGGCGTCGATGTAGCCGGTCAAGCCGAGCTCTACAGCCTGATCACACGCTTGCGCGACCGTCATGGTTGCGGCGTTTTGATGGTCTCTCACGATCTGCATCTGGTGATGAGCACCACCGACCAGGTGGTATGTCTGAATCGCCACGTCTGCTGTTCCGGACATCCCGAGCAGGTCAGCGGCGATCCGGCATTCGTCGAGCTGTTCGGAAAAAACGCACAAAGCCTGGCGATTTATCACCACCATCACGACCACGCCCACGACCTGCATGGCTCAGTGGTCAGCGCGGCCCCGTCGACTCACGTTCATGGAGATAGCTGCAAGCATGGCTGATTTTCTGCTTTATGCCCTGCTTGCAGGTCTGGCCCTGGCGCTGGTCGCGGGTCCGTTGGGTTCGTTCGTGGTCTGGCGGCGCATGGCCTATTTCGGCGACACCCTGTCCCACGCGGCGCTACTCGGGGTGGCGCTGGGTTTTCTGCTGGATGTCAGCCCGACCGTTGCGGTCACCGTAGGCTGCTTGTTGCTGGCGGTATTGCTGGTGACATTGCAACAACGGCAGCCACTGGCGTCCGACACGCTTTTGGGAATTCTCGCACCGAGCACGCTCTCGCTTGGCTTGGTGGTACTAAGCTTCATGCATGAAGTGCGGATCGACCTGATGGCCTATCTGTTTGGCGACTTGTTGGCGATCAGTCCTACCGATCTGGCCTGGATCCTCGGCGGTAGCGCGGCGGTGCTGGCAATGTTGGTGACGTTGTGGCGGCCATTGCTTGCGATCACGGTGCACGAAGAACTGGCCAAGGTGGAAGGTTTGCCTGTGGCGGCGTTGCGCCTGGCCTTGATGTTGCTGATCGCAGTGGTGATCGCGGTGGCGATGAAAATCGTCGGCGTGTTGCTGATTACTTCGTTACTGATTATTCCGGCGGCTGCGGCACAGCGTCACGCCCGCTCGCCGGAGCAGATGGCATTGGGCGCGAGCCTGCTGGGCATGCTCGCGGTGTGTGGCGGGCTGGCGTTGTCCTGGTTCAAGGACACCCCGGCGGGCCCATCGATTGTGGTGACGGCCGCCGCGCTGTTTCTGCTGAGTTTTGTCCTGCCCCGTCGAGGGGTGTAGACTTGCTCGTTTTTTGCGCAAATAGAGAGTCGCAGGAATGAAGCTGTTCGCCTCCCGTTATCTGCTCCTTGTCGCATTTTCGCTGCTGCTGGGCGCTTGCCAAAGCACGCCACCGGCGGCCACCGAGGCCCCCGATGCGCGGGCCACGGCTATCGCACAGCTGGAACAAAGCCTGGCCAGCAGCGAACTGGCCACCGCCGAAGGGCAATTGGCGGCGTTGCAGGCCGAGTCGCCCAACGATCAATCCCTCGAGCAGTACCAGCGGCAATTGGCCGAAGCTTATTTGCTGCGCAGCCGGATCGTGCTGCAGAAAGGTGATGTGAATGCAGCAGCCACCGCCCTTAGCCGTGCCCGGGTATTGATGCCCAAGGCCCCGGCGCTGACTGGTGGCGTCAACAGTGCCATTGTCCAGGCGCGCAAGGCGGAACTGGATAAAGCCGAAGCGGCTCTCAAGGCTGCCGAAGCCAAACCTCAGGCCAAAGTCATCGACCCGACGGCTGAAAGCACTACGGTGGCGTTGAATCTCACCGATATGAGCAAGCTTCGTCGACAACTGGATGCCATCGCCGCCGATGTGGTGAATTATCAGTGCGATGTGAGCATTCAGGCGCCGCGCACCCAGGATTACCCATGGCTGGCCACGCTGCTGACCAAACGGGTGAAGAAACTGGATTCGGAGTTTGATCTGAAGCTTAACAAGCAGATTCTGCGCAACATTCCGGCGCAGATGGTTTTGAGTCCGCGTAAGCCCTAAAAGCTTCGCGGGCAAGCCTCGCTCCTACAGGTGCAGCGTAAACCTTGCAGGAGCGAGGCTTGCCCGCGAAGGCGCCTCTCCTGGCGATAAAAATCCTAAGCCGGAACCGCCTTGGCTTTTGGCTCCCTATCCCACACCCGATGCTGACCGATCGCGGCAAAAAACGCCTTGAACAGCGTGGCATCCGTACCCACGATCAACCCCGCATCAACCTCTAGCTTCAACACATCCAGCAACTGCTTCGCTTCGCCATGCAACGCGATTGCCTTCAAATGCTTGTACGCCTCCAGCAGGTAATGCAGCGCCACGCCATCGGTACTCAGCGCCTTGATCGACGCCGCGCCACCCGGCACGAACACTGCGTCGAACGCTACAGAAGGCAGACCTTCCATCGACGCATCCACCGGCAGCGCTTTGCCATCGGCGGTTGTCACGGGGGCCGAGGTCGGGCCGAGCAATTTGGCGTGCGCGCCTTCGGCCATCAGAGCCTTCTTCATCGCATCAATTGCCGCACCATCCACCCCGTTGGCCGCCAGAATGGCTACTTTTCGGGTTTTAATATCCCCCGACAGCAGGTTGGCCTGACTCAGGGCGGGGGAGTGGTCGAGTGAAGTTTGACGCACCTCGACCGTGCCGGCCTTCGGTGCCGGCAAGCCCAAGTTCTGCGCCACGCGTTTGGCCAGTTCCAGATCGATATTGGCCAGGATCTCATTCACCTGCCGCGCTCGAATGAATTCGCGTTCGACCTTGCCCAGCTCGAAGCTGTAGGCCGCGATGATGTGTTCCTGTTCGTGCTTGCTCATGCTGTGGAAGAACAGCCGCGCCTGAGAGAAGTGGTCGGCGAACGACTCGCTGCGCTGACGGATTTTCGCAGCGTCGATGCGCTCCGGATAAGTCTCGAAGCCACCGTTCTGCGCGGCCGGCGGGGTTTCTTTGGGCCAGCCGCTGTCGATAGAGTTTGGCTCGTAGGATGCGCGTCCCTTGTCGATGGTGGTGCGATGTTGCGCATCCCGTTGACCGTTGTGAAATGGCGACACCGGCCGGTTGATTGGGATCTCGTGAAAGTTCGGCCCACCGAGTCGGCTGATCTGCGTATCGGTGTAGGAAAACAACCGCCCTTGCAGCAACGGATCATTAGAGAAGTCGATCCCCGGCACGATATGCCCGGGGCAGAAGGCGACCTGCTCGGTTTCGGCGAAGAAATTGTCCGGGTTGCGGTTGAGCACCATCCTGCCCAGCGGAGTGATCGGCACGACTTCCTCAGGAATGATTTTGGTGGGGTCGAGAAGGTCGAAATCGAAGGCATGTTCGTTTTCCTCCTCGACAATCTGTACGCCCAATTCCCATTCCGGGTAGTCCCCCCTCTCGATGGACTCCCAGAGATCACGACGGTGGAAGTCAGTGTCTTTGCCGGCGAGCTTCTGCGCTTCATCCCACACCAGCGAACAGGTGCCAGCGGCGGGGCGCCAGTGGAATTTTACGAAACGCGCCTTGCCTTCGGCATTGATCATGCGAAACGTATGCACGCCGAAGCCCTGCATGGTGCGCAGGCTTTTGGGGATCGCCCGGTCAGACATGGTCCACATCACCATGTGCGCGGATTCCGGCACCAGGGAAACAAAGTCCCAGAACGTATCGTGGGCCGAACCACCGGTAGGAATCTCGTTGTGGGGCTCGGGTTTTACCGCATGTACGAAGTCAGGAAACTTGATCGCATCCTGAATGAAGAAGACCGGCATGTTGTTGCCCACCAGATCGAAGTTGCCTTCTTCGGTAAAAAACTTCACCGCGAAACCTCGTACGTCCCGCACGGTATCGCCTGACCCGCGCGGACCTTGCACCGTGGAAAAGCGCACAAAAACCGGCGTTTTCTGGCTTGGGTCTTGTAGGAACCCGGCCTTGGTCAGGACGGAATGGGTTTCATACGCCTGGAAGTAACCATGGGCACCGGTACCACGGGCATGGACGATGCGCTCGGGAATACGTTCATGGTCAAAGTGCGTGATCTTTTCACGCATGATGAAGTCTTCCAGCAACGACGGCCCGCGGGCGCCGCCCTTCAACGTGTTCTGATTGTCCGCGACCTTCACGCCCTGGTTGGTGCGCAAGGCCTGTTCGGTGGCGTCGGAGCGAAATTTTTCCAGGCTGTCGAGCTTGGCGTTAGTGTTGGTGCGGTCCAGGGTATCGGTCCCGGCCAGTGCGCTTTTGGGGGCGGCAGGCTTTTTAGTACTCATCAGACGTAAACTCCTCGTTGCGATTCCCGTCGGGCCAAGGCTTATGAGCCATTGCCCGGACACGGCATCCAGGCATTCTCGAGTTGCTTAATCAGTGACCGATGGGGAGTTGGCGCCGTTCCTTTTTTCTGACCTTTGATCGCGTTATTGCCAAATCGCTGGTTGAATGCGAAATAAATGCTAAGAACCTCTATACGGACAGGCTAAAATGCGCGCCCGGCTAACCGCTGATCCTTTTCTAACGCGCCCCACAAGGTTCGCTACGTGATCGAGTTTCAAAACGTCCACAAAATTTACCGCGTCGCCGGTAAGGATATTCCCGCCCTGCATCCGACCAATCTGACGATTGAGAATGGTCAGGTCTTTGGTCTGATCGGCCATTCCGGCGCGGGAAAAAGTACCCTGCTGCGTCTGATCAATCGCCTGGAAAACGCCAGTGGCGGCAAGATCATCGTCGATGGCGAAGAAGTCACCGCGCTGGACGCCAATAGCCTGCGGCGTTTCCGTCAGCAGGTCGGAATGATTTTCCAGCACTTCAATCTGCTGGCGTCCAAGACTGTGGCCGACAATGTCGCGCTGCCGCTGACCCTCGCCGGTGAACTGTCGCGTAGCGAAATTGACCGGCGTGTGGCGGAGTTGCTGGCGCGGGTCGGCCTGTCTGACCATGCGAAAAAGTACCCGGCGCAACTGTCTGGCGGTCAGAAACAGCGTGTCGGCATCGCTCGCGCCCTGGCAACCAAACCGAAAATCCTGCTGTGCGATGAAGCCACCAGTGCCCTGGACCCGCAGACCACGGCGTCGGTCCTGCAACTGCTGGCCGAGATCAACCGTGAGCTGAAACTGACCATCGTCCTGATCACCCACGAGATGGATGTGATCCGTCGGGTCTGCGATCAGGTGGCGGTGATGGATGCCGGCAAGATCGTCGAGCAGGGGCCGGTGGCCGAGGTGTTCCTGCATCCCAAGCACCCGACCACCAAGCGCTTCGTGCAAGAAGACGAGCATATCGACGAAAGCGAACAGCGTGACGACTTCGCTCACGTGCCGGGGCGCATCGTGCGTCTGACTTTCCAGGGCGAATCGACCTACGCGCCGCTGCTGGGTACCGTCGCCCGGGAAACAGGCGTGGACTACAGCATTCTGGCCGGTCGTATCGATCGCATCAAAGACGTCCCTTACGGGCAATTGACCCTGGCCATTACCGGTGGCGACATGGACGCGGCGTTTGCTCACTTCACCGCAGCCGACGTCCACATGGAGGTGCTGCGCTGATGGAAGTCCTGACGAGTTTCTTTTCCAATATCGACTGGTACGAAATCTGGCTGGCCACCTGCGACACCCTGCTGATGCTCGGCGGTTCGCTGTTGTTCACCGTGCTTTTGGGATTGCCGCTGGGCGTCCTGTTGTTCCTGTGCAGCCCGCGCCAGTTGCTGGAAGCCAAAGGCGTGTACGCGATGCTGTCGCTGGTGGTGAACATTCTGCGTTCGCTGCCGTTCATTATTTTGCTGATCGTGATGATTCCGTTCACCGTGTTGATCACCGGCACCTCCCTGGGTGTCGCCGGCGCGATTCCACCGCTGGTGGTGGGTGCCACGCCGTTCTTCGCGCGACTGGTGGAAACCGCCCTGCGTGAAGTGGATCGCGGCATCATCGAGGCGACCCAGGCCATGGGCGCGACGACACGTCAGATCATCACCAACGCCTTGCTGCCGGAAGCCCGCCCGGGCATCTTCGCGGCGATTACGGTGACAGCGATTACACTGGTGTCCTACACAGCAATGGCCGGTGTGGTCGGCGCTGGTGGCCTGGGCGACCTGGCGATCCGTTTTGGTTACCAGCGTTTCCAGACGGATGTGATGGTTGTGACGGTGGTGTTGCTGCTGATGCTGGTTCAAGTGCTGCAAACCGTTGGCGACAAATTGGTTGTCCACTTCTCACGTAAATAAGTCATGAGCCGGCCATTCGCTGGCAGGCGCCAAACGGGCGCCGCAAGCGGGTACCCACAAGGAGTTAGCTGAATGAAAAAACTACTCGTCGCGTTCGCTGCCGTTGCAGCCTTTTCCGCACACGCTGCCGACACTCTGACCGTCGCGGCCACCCCGGTGCCTCACGCGGAAATCCTCGAGTTCGTTAAACCGGCCCTGGCCAAAGAAGGCGTGGACCTGAAGGTCAAAGTCTTCACCGACTACATCCAACCGAACGTGCAGGTGGCCGAGAAGCGTCTGGATGCCAACTTCTTCCAGCACCAGCCGTACCTGGATGAGTTCAACAAAGCCAAGGGCACCCACCTCGTCAGCGTTGCCGGTGTACACCTGGAGCCCTTGGGCGCTTACTCCAGCAAGTACAAAGCCCTGACCGAGCTGCCGGGCGGCGCCAACGTGGTGATTCCGAACGACGCTACCAACGGCGGTCGTGCGCTGTTGCTGCTGGCGAAGGCTGGTCTGATCAAGTTGAAGGATTCGAACAACATCCTGTCGACGGTGAAGGACATCACCGAGAACAGCAAGGACCTGAAATTCCGCGAACTGGAAGCCGCGACCATCCCGCGCGTGCTGACTCAGGTCGACCTGGCGCTGATCAACACCAACTACGCGCTGGAAGCCAAGCTCGATCCGTCCAAGGACGCGCTGGTCATCGAAGGCAGCGACTCGCCATACGTGAACATCCTCGTGGCCCGTCCGGACGACAAGAACAGCGCCGCGATGCAGAAACTGGTTGCTGCCCTGCACAGCCCGGAAGTGAAAGCCTTCATTCTCGAGAAGTACAAAGGTGCGGTATTGCCGGCGTTCTGACGTTGAAGGGGACGCAGAGCATCCCTGGCTGCATTCCCACGCGGAGCGTGGGAACGATCAAAAAAACGGGGACGCATTGATTGCGTCCCCGTTTTTTTTTGCCTGAAACACCACCCCTGTAGGAGCCAGGCTTGCCGGCGAAGGCGATCTTACGGACGC
>NZ_JAMYDU010000019.1 GCF_024138395.1 Pseudomonas mandelii | reverse complement strand
CAAGCGGAGCAGATGGTGCGGGAGGCAATCTTGATCTACAACCAGGAGCGTCCGCACCTATCCCTGAAATACAAAACGCCCGATGCGGTGCATCGGGCGTTAGGGTGAAACAGGTGTAAACCTATTTCAGGACTAGACACGCTATAAAGTCAAAAGATCGCAGCCTGCGGCAGCTCCTGCAAGGGATCGCATCACACACGAATCCTCTGTAGGAGCTGCCGCCGGCTGCGATCTTTTGATCTACCTGCCTTTTTACCGGGTACCGCCGTCAGACATGCTCGCTTTTCGCATGCATCACCCGCGGCTCTGCATGCCCATGCTCTGCCTCCACCACCGGGATCTCATTCCCGTCGCAGTCACGCAGCTTGCCTTCGCTGAAGTAATCCCCTTCCCGCAACGCCGCCAGATCCTGATAACGCAAGACTCGCTCGGTACCGGCTGCAAACACCGATTGTTGATCCGAGTTGCCGGCAGTGAGGTGGTTGAAGGCCAGGTTCAGCATGATAGCCATGATCGCCGAGGAGCTGATGCCCGAGTGGAAGATCGTCGCGAACCAGCTAGGGAATTGGTCGTAGAAGCTCGGTGCGGCGATGGGGATCATGCCAAAACCGATCGAAGTGGCGACGATGATCAGGTTGACGTTGTTGCGGTAGTCGACCTTGGACAGCGTCCGAATGCCGCTGGCCGCTACGGTGCCGAACAGTACGATGCCGGCACCGCCGAGGACGGAGGTCGGTACAGCGGCGATGACCCGGCCCATGAAGGGCAGCAATCCGAGGACCACCAGGAACACACCGCCGGTGGCCACCACGAAACGGCTCTTGATCCCGGTTACCGCCACCAGCCCGACGTTCTGGGCGAAGGCGCTTTGGGTGAAGGAGCCGAAGATCGGCGCGATCATACTCGACAGCATGTCCGCACGCAGGCCATTGCCCAAGCGTTTGGAGTCGACTTTGGTGTCGATGATTTCACCGACGGCCAGAATATCGGCCGAGGTTTCCACCAGGGTCACCATGATCACGATGCACATCGACAAGATCGCGGCGAAGTGGAAGGTGGGCATGCCGAAATGGAACGGTGCCGGGAAGCCAAACATCGGGCCCTGGGTGACGGACGAGAAATCCGCCATGCCGAGGAACACGGCGATGACTGTGCCGATGACCATGGCCAAGAGGATCGACAAACGGGAGATGGTCGCACTGCCGATCTTGCTCAGTAGCAGCACCAGCACCAGTGTCACCGCCGCCAGACCAATGTTCGCCATGCTGCCGAAGTCTGGCGCATGGCTGTTGCCACCCATGGCCCAGCGCGCGGCCACCGGCATTAGCGTCAGGCCGATAGTGGTAATCACAATGCCGGTTACCAGCGGCGGAAAGAACTTGGTAATCCGTGAGAACACCGGCGTGATCAGCAAACCGATCAGCGACGCGGCAATCACCGCCCCGAGAATCGACTGAAAGCCACCCTCCCCGCCACTGCCGACAATCGCCACCATGGTCGCAACGCCAGAGAACGATACGCCCTGCACCAGCGGCAACTGACAACCGAAAAACGGTAAACCCAGGGTCTGCAGCAGTGTCGCCAGCCCCCCTGCAAACAATGAAGCAGCAATCAACAAACCGATGTCCGCCGGCGAAAGCCCGGCCGCCTGGCCGATGATCAAAGGTACCGCGACAATACCGCCATACATGGTTAGAACGTGTTGCAAGCCATAAGCCATATTCGCGCCGATCCCGAGATTTTCATCCTCAGGCCGCTGGAGTGAAACATGGGGCGTTTTCATGGTTGGGGGGTTCCCTGGTTTTTTGTTGTGCGCACACTGTATTCAATAGTCAGGACAAATGTCTATAGAGTTGTATACAACTATCCAGTCAGATTATGGACATGTGTTCATGCCGCCCTACCCATGGCGCCTCCAGCCCAAAACTCTTGTAATACATCCTTCCTGCCCTTTCTCTCCCCACCGCTAATCTTTTGCTTTCCAAGCGACCGCCGGCACGGCCGCCCCTCGCTTATACATATAAAGTATGCATAATGAAGTCATTCGAAATTCAGTATCACAAGGCAAAGAACGCGGCCAACAAACTAAAGCATCAAGGCGTCAGCCTCGCCGAAACAGAACCCGTGTTTCATGACGAACGAGCCCTGACGCTACAGGACAACCACCACGATGAGCAGCGATGGATCATCATCGGGCTGGATGCCAAAGGTCGTTTGCTGGTCGTTGCATACACCTACCGCGACCCGAATTTCGTGCGAATCATTTCCGCGCGCATCGCCACTAAAAACGAGCGTCGCCACTACATGGAGGCTTGACCGATGAAAGATGAATACGACTTCAGCAATGCCAAGCGTGGAGCGGTTGCCTCCAGCAAAGGAAAGACCCGAATCACCATCATGCTCGATGATGTCGTCATAGAGACCGCGCGCTCTCTCGCAGAAACCGAGGGGTATGGCTACCAGACGGTGATCAACAACACTTTGCGCCAGGCCTTGCTCAGCGATAAAGGCAAAGCGGCGAAGCCCGATCAGAACACGGCTGTTGCCCATGTCGGGCACCTCAAAAAAGGCCTCACCGCCTCCGAGCTGAAAAGCCTGGAGAAAAAATTGTCAGAAGCCCTCAGCGAAATCCATCATGTGATGGAGCTTGAAGTTCGTTCCTAGACACAACACACAATCAAAAGAAAAAAGGGCGAATTGATCAAATCCGCCCCTTTGTTTGAGACTTAATTTGCCTGCGAGACAGGCTCAATCAACCGTTCAAGTACTCGCTTTAATGCCTCATGCGCCGGCACCCGAATCCCGAATTCACTTTCCAGTAACCCGATCAACTCCTCAACGTCCGCCACCTGCCGCCGTTCGCTCTCGCTGCCTATGTGATGAATGGCAAAACTGCCGTTGTTCAACGTCCGCCGCCATCCCTCCCCCGTCCGCGCCACCATCAGTTGTTTCACGAAGGACGATTCGGGATGGGTCGAGACGTACCAGTTGCCCAGGGTGTAATCAATGTCTTCCTGACGCTGCAGATCGAAGATGTACATCGCCCGCCATTCACCGCCAACGTTGGCGCGCAAGGTGTAGCCATCGGCGTGCGATTCGATGCGATAGGGTTCGTGGGGGGTGAATTGCTCGGCTTCGGTATCCAGCATCAGCGGTGCGGTGGGCACCATGCCGCCGAAGCCAACGTCAGTGATGTAGCGCACGCCGTCGAGGGTCACCAGACTCAAGCGGTGGGTGCGGGCAGTCCATGCGCCTTCAGACTGGCCCATGACCACGCGACCGGTGATGCCACGTGCGTCGAAGCCCAGTGTCTGAAGCAACGCCAGGAACAGGTTGTTGAGTTCGTAGCAGTAACCACCGCGACCGTCGTGCAGGACTTTCTGCTCTATGGAGGGCAGATCAATGAGCACCGGTTCGCCCAATAACGTGGTGAGGTTTTCGAACGGGAAGACACCCGTGTGGCGCAGTTGCAATTGGCGCAGGGTTTCCAGGGTCGGCGCCGGGGGCGCGTCGAAGCCCAGGCGTTGCAGGTACAACGCCATATTCGTCAGTCGTGTCTCGCTCATCGCTCAATCCTTTATGCAGAGGTCCGCGGATCGCTCCGCCGATGGGCGCCATGTATAAGGGAAAACACGGTCGGACTGACAATTGATTTAGCCAATCGCCGCACGCGCCAAGACTATCGACGCTTGCGCGAACCCAATCGAATCCATGTTGGCGCATGATCGCTGGCATGAGGTTCGTTACGAACCCAGGCATCGACGCCGGCCTCTTGCAGGTAAGGACTCAGTGCCGGATTGAGCAGCAGATGATCGATGCGCAATCCCGAGTTTTTCTGCCAGTGCTGCCGGAAATAATCCCAGAACGTGTAGATACGCTCCTCTGGATACAGATGACGCAGGGCATCGGTCCAGCCCTGATCCAGCAAACGCTGATAACACGCGCGACTCTCGGGTTGCAGCAGCGCGTCCTTGAGCCAGGAGCGCGGGTTGTAGATGTCCAGATCGGTGGGCACCACGTTGTAGTCACCGGCCAGCACCACCGGATGGTCGCTGCTCTGAAGCTCCTTGGCGTGCGAGATCAGACGCTCGAACCACGCCAGTTTGTAATCGAACTTTGGTCCCGGCTGCGGATTGCCATTGGGCAGGTACAGACAGCCCACCAGAACCCCATGCACGGCAGCTTCTACGTAGCGGCTATGGGTATCGTTGTCATCACCCGGCAAACCCCGTCGGCTTTCCAGCGGTTGCGCATCGCGCGCCAGAATCGCCACCCCATTCCACGACACCTGGCCGTGCCAGACGGCGCCATACCCGGCCGCTTCCAGCTCAGCCACGGGGAACGCTCCATCCACCGACTTGAGTTCTTGCAAACAGGCGATGTCTGGCTGCTCCCGCGCAAGCCAGGCCAGTAGATTCGGCAACCGGGCGCGCATGCCGTTGACATTGAAGGTAGCGATTTTCAGGTTCTTCATGATCCGACGCTCGCAACGGATGGGCGGTATCCAGTTGTGACCGGAATGCGCCCCGGCAGTTGCCGTGACGCACGAAACAGGCGACTAAAGGTGCGTGCCCTGCGGCGGAAAATCATCCCTTGATGCCTTGAGCAATGGCAGCAGAGCATACTTGTCCACCGGCCGACTGAGGTAGAACCCCTGCACTTCATGGCACTGGTCCGAGATCAGGAAGTCCAGTTGCTCCAGCGTCTCGACGCCCTCTGCGGTGACGGTCAGGCCCATGGCTTTGCCCAGATTGATGATCGCCTGCACCACGGCGCGGTCATTACTGCCGTTGCTCATGGACGCAATGAAGCGCTTGTCGATCTTGATCCCGTCGAACGGATACGTGCGCAGGTAACCCAGCGAAGAATAACCGGTGCCGAAGTCGTCCATGTTCAACCGCACGCCCAACTCCTTGAGCGCATTCATGGTCGCCAAGGCGCCATCGACATCGATGAGCATCACGTTTTCAGTGATCTCCAGCTCCAGCCGACTGGCGGGCAAGCGGGTCTGGATCAACACTTCCCGGACGTCCTCGATCACATCGCTACGGGCAAACTGCACCGGCGACAGGTTGACCGAGACCATCATCGCACCGGGCCAGGTCAAAGCCGTCTCGCAGGCCTCGCGCAACACCCAGCGCCCTAACGGCACGATCAGATCGGTCTGCTCGGCCAATGGAATAAACGCGTCGGGACTCAACAAGCCTTGCACCGGATGCTGCCAGCGCAGCAGCGCTTCAACCGAGACAATCTGCTTGCCATCGACGTGATAACGCGGCTGGTAATGCATCACGAATTCGTTGTGCTTGATCGCCTGACGCAGGTCGTTTTCCAGTTGCCGGCGGTGCTGGATCTGATCGTTCATGTGCGCGGCAAAATAGCACCAGGTTTTCTTGCCATCGGATTTGGCCTGATACAACGCGATATCGGCACAGCGAATCAGCTCCTCCGGAAGATGCCCCTGGCGCCGGCTCAGGGCGACACCGATGCTCGCGCCAATGTGCAGCGTGTGGTGATCGTGATGGATCGGTTGATGCAAGCTGTCGAGCAAGCGCTCGCAAAACCGGTCGATTTCCGCGTGGCTGTCCATGCCGTGGAGCACCAGCACGAACTCATCGCCACCTAATCGGGCAACCAGATCGATGTCCCGCGTGCACTCGCGCAAACGAATGGCAACCTCCAGCAATACCGCATCGCCGGCCGGGTGGCCGAGGGAATCGTTGATCGGCTTGAAGTTATCCAGATCGATCATCAACAACGTCAACGCCGTCGATTGCTCTTTCAATGCCAGCGCATCTTCCAGGTAGCGCGCCAGTTTGTTGCGATTCGGCAGGCCGGTCAGGGCATCGTGCATCGACAGATGCTGGATCTGCGCATGGGCGGCGACTTCATCGGTGATGTCGTTGGCCGTCCCGCGAAAACCCAGTACCGCGCCCTTGCGCTGGATCGGTCGCGCCGACACTCGGCACACTCGCTGTTGCCCCGATTGATCACGGTAGGAACAGCGCAAATGACTGACGGCCTGCTCTTCATCGAGTTTATTCAGCCACAGCGACAGGGGCGTGGTTTCGCAATTGAGCAGTTGCCCGATGTTCTGCCCCAGCCATTGCTGATCGGAAAATCCGGTGACGGTACTGAAGCGCCCCGACAGATAAGTGATGCAGTGCTGGTCGTCGATTTCCCAGATCCAGTCGGACGCGGCTTCGGCCACCGCACGAAAACGTTCTTCACTGGCCTCCAGCGCCTGATTCGACAAGTCGAGACTGGTGTAACTCGCATCCACATGCCCGGACGTACGCAGGACATATCGAAAGAAGTAAGCCGTCAACAGCGCCAGAATCAACAGCGCCCCACCCAGTGGCGGCAGCAACGACCAGAGCAATTGATGACCCGGCTGCTCGAGCCGGGAGACCAGGCTGTAACCGGTGCCGGTCAGGGCGACGGCGGGCTGACCCGGAACAATGGCGTCGTCGGCCGTCAGGCTCAAATCATTCAGCCCGTAATCGGCGCTCAAGGTAGTGAGCTTTTCAGGGTTCAACTGGTCGACGTAGATCAGCACCGAGGTGCTCTTGGGATCGACCGCCGGGCGTTCGTCATTGGGCACGATCGCGGCCGCCGTCAACAGCGCCGGTTTGCCTTCGAACAAGGTGTATCGGCTGACGGGCTCGATGAGGCTTTCCTGACTTTGAACCTCGTCTATCAGCGTCGCCATCGAGGTCGACAGATAGGTTGTCGCCTGATCCTGAATCAGCAGCCCGCGCACCGTGGCGTATTTGGTTCGCTGACCATCGATGACGAAAACCCCGTCGTAGTGATCGATAGTGAACAGGGTTTTACCCAGGTTCTGCTCGACGTAGGCCCATTGCACATCGACCTTGTCGTTCAGATGGTCGTAGGCGGTCGTCCAGTTGGCGTAACTGGCAATGTAGTTTTTCGAGGCGGTGATGCGGTTCTCAAGTGCGCGTTGCGTGTAGAACGTGGTTTTGCTCAGATCCTGGGCATCGAGCCGTGCGGCAATGCTGAACAGAGCCATCAGCGCGATCAACACCCCAACCACAAACAGCACGCCGATGACGAACATCAGGTTGCGAGTAATCGGTGTATGACGAGCAGGTGCGGCGGTGGTAACGGCAGTCAAATCCATGCACTTGATCCTGTCGATCGGTCGCCTTATCGGGTGAGGCCGGCGGGGTCTAGTCTGTCGTCATGACAGCCAGGCTCTTCACTGACCATAGCAGCCATGCTCGGTCACCGCCCCTGAATAACGCAAGTCATTGCCGCACTTGAAGAACCGATCACAAGCTCATTGCCATCCCCCCACCACTTGTCATCCAACCGGCACCAATCGCCCCGCCATTGCACCAATATCAAATAACGGCTCATTTTGCGGAGATGTACCCTGATGAATATCACCGCTCTGTTATTGATCGGGTTGCTGTCCACTGCATCTGCCAACCTCTTTACGGCAGCCGAAGACGCGGCAGACGCCACCGGCACAAAGTCTGGCAGCATCAGCGGCTCGACGATGCCACCCGACAACACCCCCGGCTCACCTGCGGGTGGGACAAGTTCGGACACCCATGGCAGCAGCGGAACGGGCACCGATGGCGGGGCCAGCGGTTCCGGCTCGGGTGCCGGAGGCGGTACGGGATCTGCCGGTGGTGGCACTGGCGGTGCTGGCGGTGGGACGGGCAGTTCGACGCATAAAAGCAATCCATGAGCTAATGCAGTCAGTTACGCCGTATGCATCTGTAGCAGCTGGCGAAGCCTGCGTTCGGCTGCGAAGCAGTCGTGAATCCGGCTAATGCGGTCTGCTTGACGTAGTGCAAGATATGATTTTACGACTGCTTCGCAGCCGAACGCAGCCTCGCTGGGGCTCGACAGCTACTACGGCCGAACGCACACTTTTGGCAGCTGCTACAGAGTATGCGTCGTTTAGACGAAGGAAAACTTCAGCGGTCCGAGCGCATCAGCGCCTCGACGCCCCCTTCCATCGACAACACCGCCGAACGATTTCGCCCCGAATGCTTGGCCTGGTACAGCGCCGCATCCGCGCGTTTGATCAACATTTCGGTGCTGTCATGTCCCGTTGGCACAAACGAATAACAGCCGAGACTGACCGTGACATAGCCCGTGGGTGAACCGCTGTGGGTGATGTTCTTGTCCATGACACTGCGGCGGATCTGCTCGGCGATTGTCAGCGCGCCATGGATCTCGGTATCCGGCAGCAACACCGCGAACTCTTCACCGCCGTAGCGCACCGCCAGATCGGCTTTGCGGTGACAGCAACTCTTCAATGCCCGCGCCACTTCGGCCAGACAATGGTCCCCGGCCACATGACCGTAGGTGTCGTTATAGCGCTTGAAATAATCGATATCGAGCATGATCAGGCTCAGCGGACTCGACCGCCGGGCACCGCGCCCGAACTCGATCTCCAGCGCCCGCTCGAACAATCGACGGTTGGCCAACCCGGTCAGGCTGTCGTGCGTAGCGATCAATTCCAGGGTTTTCTGCGCCTTGCGCAAATCCGCCTCGATGCGCTCGCCCGCACGCACCTGATGAACGAACACCCAACCGAACAACCCCACGCCGAGGACGGCCAGAGCGACGATCACACTGGATCGAATCGCCGTGTCGTACCAGTCCTGGAGGATCGCGTCTTTAGAGGATGCCGCCGCGACCACCACTGGATAGGCATCGAGCTGACGGTAGCCATACAACCGAACGATGCCATCCACCACCGAGCCGATCATGGCGTTGCCCGACGTCGCGCTGGGCAAGAGCGTTTGAAAGATCTCGCCCTGGGCCAATGACGTGCCGATCTGCGACTCCACAAACGGCCGTCGCGCCAGCAGTGTCCCATCGGTCAACCCCAAAAACATCGCACCCTGGTCATCGATGCTGAAGCTTTTGAAGAACTGATCGAAGTACGACATCTTGATCCCGGCGAGCAATACGCCCTGAAAATCGCCGTTCTTGTCGTTTATCCGCTTGGAAACCGGAATGATCCACTCGCCATTTTCCCGACTGCGAATCGCCGGGCCGATGTGTGCCAGGGACGAGATGTTCTGCTGGTGAAACATGAAATAATCACGATCCGCCACACCTGGGCCACGAGGCAGATTTTCGAACGATGTCACGACCCATTGTCCCCGCTTGTCGAACAGAAATATTCCGTGCAACTGATGCAGCGCCTGCACCCGCCGCGCGAAGGTTTTCTGCAAGCGCGGCATCTGGACAGACTCGAAACCATCAGCCTGAATCCAGTCCACCAGACTGGTCAGCACCAGATCGGCTTTCATGAAGGTGTCTTCGGCCTGCTGTGCCATGGCCCGGGTCAGGTTCGACGAAGACACCTCGGCCAACGCCAGATCGTGCCGACGCGACTGCTCCAGTTGCAGGTAAAGCAACCCACAGAGGCAGAGGCACACCGCCGCAATAAACAGCACCGCAGCTTTAAGCAGAGGCAGCCGCTTCAAGGCACCGTCGGGCGCATGGTGCGGATCGGGAAAGGGGATAGGCAAAAGCGAGTCCTGAACGGGTAAGGCATGGGCAAGGCCCAAAACCCTTATTTTTTGGGAGCTTAGTCTACGGGGTTGTGCGGGGTAAACGGAGAGTTGGGGGATAAATGGTTGTGACGTTATGCCTGAAATGCGAAAACCGTCTCTGCTAGGATGAAAAATCTCAGAAGACCATCGGCTTCCGTGCCTGCCCCATTCCGTTTACCCAAGGAGGAAAAACATGAGCGCTGCGCACCACCCTGCACCCATCGATACTGTTGTGTTCGATCTCGGCAATGTCCTTATCCGCTGGAACCCCAGAAACCTTTACCGAAAGCTGTTCGGTGAAGACCTGGAGGCCATGGAAATTTTTCTGTCAGAGGTCTGCCATACCGCCTGGAACGAACAACAGGATCAAGGCAGAACCTGGCAGGAGGCGATTGAGGAAGCCATCGCCCGACATCCGTCCCAGGAGGCATTGATTCGCGCCTATCGCGAGCGCTGGGAAGAAATGCTCGATGGCGCCATAGAAGAGACGGTGAACATCCTCGATGAACTGCATGCCAAAGGTGTGAGGTTATTGGCTCTGACCAACTGGTCCGCCGAAACCTTTCCGATTGCCCTTGAGCGCTTTGAGTTCTTGCAGAGATTCGAAGGCATTCTGGTGTCGGGTGCCGAGGGGATTATCAAGCCTTCGCCGGAGATTTTTCAGTTACTGCTCTCGCGGTTCGACGTTGATAGCCGCCGCGCGGTGTTCATCGATGATCATGCGCCGAACATTGCAGGAGCACGCCGGGAGGGATTTCATGCGGTTCAGTTCTTTAGCCCGGAACAATTGCGCGAGGAACTGATGACGCTTGGGTTGCCAGTCAAGCCGCAATGCTATCTGTAGCAGCTGGCGGAGCCTGCGTTCGGCTGCGTAGCAGTCGTAAAATCGGCAACTGCGGTGCGTCAGGCGGACCGCGTTAGTCGGATTCACGACTGCTTCGCAGCCGAACGCAGCCTTCGGCAGCTGCTACATGGAAGTGCATCGCGGCTGAAATTGCTTAACTGGCTGGCATTAGCCCTTAGGGGGTGCCCATTTCCTTCAAGACCATAGCGACAACCAATCCATCACCGCGAAGGCGGAACCCGGATATCCCCCGCCCGGCACTGCGTCTTCACGCCTTTCCCGCACGCGCCAAACCCCAGGTCCTTGCCCATGCATACCCGCACTTCCGACAGTTCCGGGCCATTGCAGATCACGGCAATGCCATTGGCCGGAATACCGGGATTGCTTTGGCGGAACATCTGCGCGATTTCCTGGGCTTCGAAGTAATACGAGTTGGTAAACGGTTGCAGCTTCTGCGGGATCTTGACCGCACCGAGCGCCTTGTCGGACGCGTCCAGGTAACCCATGGCGCCGAGGCCGCTGCATGTACCGTGCTTGGCCCATTCGTGATCGAGTAGCTTCTGGGTCGGGAACAAGGTCAGGCCTTTGGCGTTTTCCGCCGGCGACAAGGTCACCCTCGGCGGGCAAGACTCCGGCCAGCCGCCCTTGGCGTATTGCGGCCAGAGACCGTGAAGCACGAAGCCGTAGCCTTTACCGGAACATTGCGCATCGTCTTGGTGGGTCAGGCAGAAGGTCGGCGACCAGGAGAGCGTCAGCAAGTAGTAATCGAACACCCCCGCGACCGATTCCGCCTGGACTTTACCGCTCTGGGTTTCGCGGGCACTGCTCGGACCGATGTTGCCGAAGGTCAGCGCGATCAGCGCGACAATTGCGTAAAATTTCTTCATTACCCACTCCTTGGGATGATTTGATTTGGCCGTAAAGGGCCGAAGAATGGTTTTGTCACGCGGGTGTTTCAATCGCATGACGCAAGGCAAAACCGCATTATCTTGAAGGAGCTACGATTAACTGACATCACGACAGGAAATCGAAATGAGTAAAGCAGACGAGCTCGCCGAGAAGCTGAAACAATCCCGGCAAACCAGTGCCGACGCGACCATCGCCGATCAGGCTATCGACAGCTGGCCCGCCCAGGTCTACGAGTTGTATCACCAGATCGAAGCCTGGCTGCAGCCACTGATCGAAGTGGGTCTGAAGCTACGACGCAATTCCACTCATGTGTTCGAGAGGGCGCCGGACGGGGCGAGTTACGATTACGCCATCGACCAATTGCTGATCGAAGGCAACCACCACGGCATCACCTTCGATCCCGTCGCCCGCTTCACCGCCGATGGTGCCGGGCGGATCGAAATACGCTCGGCAGACAAGGAACTCGCCCATCTATTGCGAACCGTGACCGAACACGGCAAGACGCAGTGGTGGCTGCAGGCGATCGAGCAATCCGTACAACAACCGGATGCGATCGCACTGACGGAACATAATCTGCTGCTGGCAATACAAGAAGGCCTGGGGCTTTAAAGCTTGTTCCGCCCCACCGCCATCGAGGGAGGCGCCGCTCGCCTCCCGTCCAGCGTTGGCCGTTCCAAAGGCAGATTCAGTGCCCGCAACACCGGCTTATCGTACCCATACACATCGGGTTTGAACGTCACTCGCCCATCAAGGCTCAGGTCCACCGTCCAATAGGCCAACAACACCGGCACTTTTACGGGAAGCCTGATGTTTTCTGTCTTGCCGTTGGCTAACTGCTTTTGAATCCCTGCGCTGTCCCAGCGAATCGGGTCATTGAACAACAGCTCCACTAATTGCAGCGGGTTTTCCACCCGAATACAGCCGGAACTGGTCGCGCGATTGGATTGCGCAAACAACTCGCGATGCGGTGTGTCGTGCAGATAAATCGCATAGTCATTGGGAAAGCGAATGACCACCTGCCCCAGCGAGTTATCCGACCCTGCATCCTGGCGCAGCGTAAGGCCGCGCGGGTTGTCCCAATCCACGGTCGACGGGTCGAGCACGTTGCCTTCTCGATCGATCACACGAATCCGGTTTGCATCGAGATAGCCAGGATTGTTGCGAATCTTCGGCAGCATGTCCTTGACCAGAATGGTCGGCGGCACGGTCCAGGTCGGGTTGAACGTGATGTAGGTGATCTCCGATTGAAAAATCGGCGTGCTGCGATACGGTTTACCCACCTGCACCCGGGAGCGCCATATCAGCTTGCCATCGCGATAGAACGAAACCTTGTACCCGGCGATGTCGACGATGACAAAGGTGCCCTGAAGTTTGTACAGCAGCCACCGCGCCCGCTCCATGTTCACGCGGACCTGGTCGATTCGCGCTTCGACCGGCACATTCAGCGCCGCGAGTGTCGCCGGCCCGGCCACACCATCCGCCCCGAGGTATTGCTCGGCCTGATACTTCTTCACCGCCGCAGTGACGGTGTCGTCATAGTCAGAGCGCGCGTTCATTTTCGCGGTCAGATAACCACCCGCTACCAAACGGGCTCGCAATTGCGCAACCGAGGCGTCGTCCATGCCGGGTCTGAGCGTCTGCCCTTCCGGGATCTTTGGCCAGCCGCCACTGTCGCGAACCCTGCGCAGTTGCGCCAAGCCCTGTCGCAACGTGCCATAAATCGCTTCTTGTGGCGGCGCCTGGGCGAACGCGCGCGCGACGTCATGGCTGTCGAGAGCGGCGAAGAACAGATTGACGTCCTCCCGAGGGTCGATGCCGAGCGGGTCGAAATTCCAATGGATGTCCAGCCGCGAAGGATCGACCTTGCCGCGCCGCAACTGCAGCAGCGCCGTGATAAACGTCTGGGTCGCCGCGATATCAAAAGCTGCCTGTTGCCCGGGGGTTGGCGCTGTTGTCTGCATCGACGTTCTGGCCGTGACCAGTTCGGCAATTCGAAAATCCGCAGGGTCCAGGCCATCGACCTCGGTATTGCTCAGGCTTTTCAACAACTGGACGACATCGTCATCGTCCGTCCAGGCAGCGCGATAGCCACGATGGCTATAAAAATCCAGCACGGCTCGGTTAATGTCGACCCGTTGATGACGCGGCGAGGTGATCAATGGGGGAAATGCCGAACTCAATGGCGCCAGTGCCGCCTGAATCGCCTGAGCGACGTAATCGCCAGGCGCTGCCTCCGCGACCACGCTAACGGGAGATGACGGCTCAATCGGCGAAGTTTGCGCAACCGCCATGCCGCTTATCAGAAAGCCCATAAAAAATATGCGGCTTATGACGAATAACCTTGTTAATTGCCCCATGGATAATCCTTAATCTCCCGTTTTCAACCGGCTAGCGTCGTGCGCGCTGCTAGACTCGAAACAATCAGATGAGACTTGCGTATGGCCCCAGACCGCTTCGGCTTCTTAATAACGGCCCTGTTGCTGACCGCGTGTACCTTTCCGGCAGCCTCCGCCGATTCGCTTGAAGCCGCGCTGATCAAAGCGGCCCCGAATGCCAACGCCAAGGTAATTGCCTTGGCCGTACGCGCCTCCCAATGTAGCCGGGCTCAAAGCGCAGCCCCGGCTCAAAGACTAGCAGTCATCGATTATTCCCTGCCCTCGACCGCGCAGCGTCTTTGGGTGTTCGACCTTAAACAACGCAAATTGTTGTTCCACGAACTGGTCGCCCACGGTCGCAACAGCGGCGAAAACATGGCCCGCCAGTTCTCCAACCGCAATGCCAGCTTCGCCACCAGTCTGGGTTTGTACCGAACCCAGTCCAGCTATGTCGGGCAGAACGGTTATTCGTTGCGCATGGAAGGTCTGGAACCGGGTTTCAACGACAACGCTTTCGAGCGAGCGATCGTCATTCATGGCGCGCCGTATGTCAGCCCGGACCTGGCGCGGGCGAATGGCCGGATCGGCAGAAGCCTGGGTTGCCCGGCTGTGAGGCCTGCGATTGCGCATCAACTGATCGACTCGATGAAGGATGGGCAGTTGTTGTTTTCTTACTATCCGGATCAGCGCTGGTTGAAGTCTTCTTCGTACATCAATTGCGGTAGCGCTACCGTGGCGGACTCGTCCAAGCCGAGTAGAAGTCGCTAAAACGGTGTGAAACTGTCAAAACTGTAATCTTGGCCTCAGCCTGCTGAAAGGCGCCGCCCGTTAGCCTCGTCTTATAGAAGCTCTCTCCCTCCGCTCAGGGCGCACGTGAGGGCTTCATCAGGCTGACGGACGGGAAAACGGCATGCATTCCAATACCTCAAGACGCACCTTCGTGAAGGGCCTCGCCGCCGGCGGAGTCCTCACTGGCCTCGGGCTGTGGCGCACGCCGGTCTGGGCGGTCACCAGCCCCGGCGAACCCAATGTGCTGGCCGGTACCGAGTTCGACCTGTTCATCGGCGAAACCCCGGTCAACATCACCGGCAACCCTCGCACGGCGATGGCCATCAATGGCGGCATTCCCGGCCCGCTGCTGCGCTGGCGTGAAGGCGACACCGTCACGCTGCGGGTGAAGAACAAACTCAAGGACAGTACCTCCATTCACTGGCACGGCATCTTGCTGCCCGCCAACATGGACGGCGTGCCGGGCCTGAGTTTTCACGGCATCGAGCCGGATGGCATGTACGTCTACCAGTTCAAGGTCCGGCAGAACGGCACTTACTGGTATCACAGCCATTCGGGCTTTCAGGAACAGTCCGGGGTTTACGGGCCATTGGTGATCGACGCCAGGGAACCGGAGCCTTTCCAGTACGACCGCGACTATATAGTGATGCTCACCGACTGGACTGACGAAGATGCGGTCGGCCTGATGAAGACGCTGAAAAAGCAGTCCGATTACTACAACTACCACAAGCGCACCGTGGGCGACTTCATCCACGACGTCAGCGAGAAAGGTTGGGGCTCGACGGTTGCCGATCGCAAGATGTGGGCCGAGATGAAGATGAACCCCACCGATCTGGCCGACGTCAGTGGCGCCACTTACACCTACTTGATGAACGGCCAGGCGCCGAACATGAACTGGACTGGCGTGTTCCGCCCCGGCGAAAAGCTGCGACTGCGTTTCATCAACGGCTCGTCCATGACCTACTTCGACGTGCGCATCCCCGGCCTGAAAATGACCGTGGTCGCGGCGGATGGCCAACACGTCAAACCGGTGAGCGTCGATGAGTTCCGCATCGCGGTGGCGGAGACGTTCGATGTGATCGTCGAACCGACCCAGGACGCCTACACCCTGTTCGCGCAATCGATGGATCGAACGGGTTATGCGCGAGGCACCCTGGCGGTGAAGGCCGGGTTATCGGCGCCGGTTCCTCCGCTGGATCCGCGACCGCTGGTGACCATGGATGACATGGGCATGGGCGGGATGGATCACGGCAGCATGGGCGGCGACATGGCGGGAATGGATCACAGCAGCATGGCCGGTATGCAATCCCATCCCGATACGGAAAAAGACAACCCGCTGGTGGACATGCAAGCCATGACCACCTCGCCGAAACTCGACGACCCGGGCCTTGGCCTGCGCGACAACGGCCGTCGCGTGCTGACTTACTCCGACCTGCGCAGCACCTTCGAAGACCCGGACGGCCGCGAGCCCGGCCGCACCCTCGAGCTGCACCTCACCAGCCACATGGAGAAGTTCGCCTGGTCGTTCAACGGCGTGAAATTCTCCGATGCCGAACCGCTGCACCTCAAATACGGCGAGCGCATCCGGGTGGTGCTGGTGAACGACACGATGATGACTCACCCCATTCACCTGCACGGTATGTGGAGCGACCTCGAAGACGAGAACGGCCAGTTCATGGTGCGCAAACACACCATCGACATGCCGCCGGGATCAAAGCGCAGCTACCGGGTCACCGCCGACGCGCTCGGCCGCTGGGCCTATCACTGCCATCTCCTGTACCACATGGAAATGGGCATGTTCCGTGAAGTTCGCGTGGAAGAATGAGGCGCTACCCATGACCAGATTGATTCGCTCTACCCGCCTCGCTTTGGCACTCGCAGGCTTCACGGTTTCTTCGGCCATGGCCGCCACCGACGACATGCAGGGCATGGACCATAGCCAGATGCCGGGCATGGATCACAGCCAAATGCAGAGCATGGACGACGGCCAGATGCAGCCCGCCGCGCCGACCCAAAGCCGCACGCCCATTCCCGCATTGACCGATGCCGACCGCGCCGCCGTCTACGTCAGCCCCACCGGCCACGCCGTGCATGACACCGCGCTCAACTATTACTTCCTCGCCGACAAACTCGAATGGCAGGACGCCGATGACGGCAGCGCGTTGGCGTGGGATCTGTCCGGGTGGATCGGTGGCGACATCGATCGCCTGTGGTTGCGCTCCGAAGGCGAACGCGTCAATGGCAAAACCGAAGACGCCGAAGTCCAGGCCCTCTGGGGCCATGCCATTTCCCCTTGGTGGGACGTGGTGACCGGCGTTCGCCAGGATTTCAAACCCGGCGCCCCGCAAACCTGGGCCGCGTTCGGCGTGCAAGGCATGGCGCTGTACAACTTCGAAACCGAGGCCACCGCCTTCATCGGCGAAGGTGGTCAGACCGCCGCACGCCTGGAAGGCGACTACGACATCCTGCTCACCAACCGACTGATTTTGCAGCCGACCGCCGAGCTCAACGTCTACGGCAAAAACGACCCGCAACGGGGCATCGGCTCCGGGTTGTCCAACACCGAAGCCGGCCTGCGATTGCGCTATGAAATCCGCCGGGAATTCGCGCCCTATATCGGCGTGACCTGGAACCGCACCTACGGCAAAACCGCCGACTACGCCAGGGACGAAGGCGAGGACCGCAGCGAAGCCCGTCTCGTGCTCGGCGTTCGGCTGTGGTTCTAAACGCTTCAACTCAAAAACCTGAAAACCAACCGCTTAAAGCGGAAAGAGGCCTTGCATGCGCATGATTAAAACTACCGCTGTTGTCGTCGGGCTGCTCATGAGCGCACTGGCTCAAGCCCACCCAAAACTGCTCTCCTCCACCCCGGCCGAAGGCGCGAACGGCGCAGCGCCAAACAAGATCGAACTGCATTTCTCCAAAAACCTCGTGACCCAGTTCTCCGGCGCCAAACTGGTCATGACCGAAATGCCCGGCATGGCCCATGCCCCCATGCCGATGAAGGCCAAGGTCTCCGGCGGCAGCGACCCGAAAACCATGGTCATCACCCCGCTCTCGCCATTGCCCACCGGCAGCTACAAAGTCGAATGGCGCGCCGTGTCTTCGGACACTCACCCGATAACCGGCAACGTTACGTTCAAAGTGAAGTGATTGATGAGCGACTCGGTCAGCATTGCCCTGCGCTTTGCGTTGTATATGGATTTGATGCTGTTGTTTGGGTTGGCGCTTTTTGGGCTGTACAGCCTTAAAGGGCAGGAACGGGAGTCGGGAGCGGTGTTGCCGTTCCGGTCGATATTGGCGGGGACGACAGTGCTGGGTGCAGTGTTGTCCGTTGCCAGCATGCTGATGATGGCGAGTGCCATGAGCGGCGAATCGGACTTCGCCGAGCTGCGTCCGCACATCGAAATGATGGTGTTTGAAACGGACGTCGGGTTGGCCTGTGTGGTTCGCATTGTTGCGCTAGTCGTCGCTGGTTTAGCGGTGATGCTCTGTGCGCCTGGTTTCAGTTTATGGGTCGCGTCTTTTGCCGGCGGTATCGCCCTCGCCAGCCTGGCCTGGAGCGGGCACGGGGCGATGGATGAAGGTAGCCGTCGTTATTGGCATTTCGTGGTGGATATTCTGCACTTGCTGGCGGCTGGGGCATGGGTTGGGGCATTGGTAGCGTTTGCGTTGATGGCGAAGATTAATGCGCTAAAAACTGAAGCGCGCATCCGATTATTGACCCGCGCGGTTAATCGGTTTGAGGTGATTGGCGCGGTCATCGTGGTGGTCGTCGCGGTGACGGGGATTGTGAATTATCTGTTCATCGTCGGGCCGAAACTGGATGAGGTTTTTCTCAGCACTTATGGGGTTTTACTGTTCATCAAAGTGGTGCTGTTTGCCGGGATGCTCGTGCTCGCCGCGCTGAACCGGTTTCACCTTGGACCGTTTCTGGAGCGGTCGTTGCGGGATGGGCAATACACGGTCGCCGCCAATGCGTTGCGGCGTAGCGTGATGGTGGAATTGGCGGCAGCGGTGTTGATTGTGGGGTTAGTGGCTTGGTTGGGGACATTGAGTCCGGAAATTGGTACTTAAATCATACCTACCGCAGCCACACATATCGGCAATTGGCCTCGTGGGTTCTGGTGGATGAAAAAACCCGAATTTGGTCGCGATTTCGGAATATAGGGACCGTGGATGACAGTCAAGAAGCGCTTTCACTACACTGACTCCCGCTTGAACCCCACTCCATCACAAAAGCCCAATAACAATGAAAACCATAAAAAGCACCATGATACTCTGTGGCCTGCTCGCGTTAGCCAGCGGCGTTCAGGCAGAGCAAAGCCCTTCCCATCTGGACACCGTCCTGCAACAAGGCCAACTGCGCGTTTGCACGACCGGCGACTACAAACCCTATACTTTCAAAGGTGAAGACGGCGAATACTCAGGGATCGACATCGCCATGGCCCGCTCACTGGCCGACAGCCTGGGCGTGAAGGTTGAGTGGGTCCAGACCACCTGGAAAACCCTGATGCCCGACATGCTCGCGGGCAAATGCGACATCGGCGTCGGCGGCATCTCCGTCACACTGGAACGCCAGAAAAAAGCCTTCTTCAGCACCACGCTGGACGTCGACGGCAAAATCCCACTCGTGCGCTGCGAAAACCAGGCGCAATACCAGACCATCGAACAAATCAACCAACCTTCGGTTCGCCTGGTCGAACCGGCCGGCGGCACCAACGAAGCCTTCGTTCACGCCTTCCTGCCCAAGGCGCAATTGCGACTGCACGACAACGTGACCATCTTTCAGGAGCTGCTGGATAAGAAGGCTGACGTGATGATTACCGATGCTTCGGAAGCGCTGTATCAGCAGAAACTCAAACCCGGTTTGTGTGCGGTAAACCCGACGCAATTTATGCAGTATGGGGAGAAGGCTTATCTGCTGCCGCGTGATGACATCAGCTGGAAGTTGTACGTCGATCAGTGGCTGCATCTGGCCAAGGTGACGGGGAATTATCAGAAAGTTCTGGGCCAGTGGATAGCGGTGCCGGAGGCGAAATAACCCGCTAGTCGCCGCTGCTATGTAGCAGCTGGCGAAGCCTGCGTCCGGCTGCGCAGCAGTCGTAAAATCAGAACTCACTCTCCATTAGGCAACTCACGCAGACCGGCGGAAATATTTCCGCCGTTGCGTCACTCCTTAGTCATGCAGCAACCCCGAGCTGTACTCATTAAAGCTGTTGCCGATGGCGCTCCCGCCAAGGTTCAACTTGTTGGGGTTATGACCATCGAACTGTCGGCAGCCTTCTGAAAAACACATGCTGGTGTTCATACCCGAACAGGCGCTCAGGAGCAAGGCACTGGAGATCATCACGACTTTGAGGAGGTTCATTTTTCAGTTCCTGTGGGGTGGAAGCGTGGCGACACGATCTTAGGTGGTCATCCTATGCTGCGAGCCTGCCGAACTTGATGAAACATTGCTGGGCGACAGCGTTGGTTCAGCTAGTACGTATTCTTGAAGCAAAAAGAGAGCTTTCCTCAGGAACGAAATGCACCATCGCAATGGCTACAAACGAGTGCAACATCCAAAACAGCACCGTCCTACACGACTTCAGGAATTGTCCGCACACTTGTGCATTGCTGTGCTTTCGTCACGAGGCTTATAGTCCAGCCGACACCCATATGGCGTGTCGCGCCTTTCGGCGCGTCCTTGTACCGGAGGCTCCGATGGCCACCACCAAAAAAGTCGACAAACCCAACAAAAAGGCCGTTCCGCGTGAGCTGACGTTCCTTGATGTTCAGCAAACCGCGCGTGATGGGCAGAAAGTGTTTGATACCTTTGTGATGACTGGCAAGCTGCCCGTTACAAAGTAGGCCTGGATACTGGCAATCAAATCTCCGCGCTTTTTGAAGAAATAAACAATTGGCAAAACTTCGCCGCATACTTTTATAACTATAAGGTGTGCGGTGAGTTACCTGCCATAGAGGGTGCTATCACACAGGAGGATTTGGCGTTGGTGGAGATAAATAAAGGAGCCAAAATCGTCCTTAAAGAAGGGAATGTTGCAAGGGGCAATCCACCCGATGATAATTTTGCAGCTAACTGCTTGCAGATATTGGCAGGCGCTGAAGACCTTTTTCTGTACCAGAACAGCAGCGCTACAGAACTGCGCCAGTCAATGCCAGAAGTGAGCCTTGGTACTAAGTTTATAAGTGTCGAAATCGAGAAAGATCACATTGATATAGAGATCTACACCTTCCGTACAGAGGGAACGAACGGAAATTATTTCTCGGTAATGGTGACACCCAGCAAGGTTTGGATTGATGTCAGTTGGGTTGATCCCGGCCGAGGTGGTAACGGTATCTATGCTGCGGTAGGTGCCTTTGCCGCCAAGACAAAACGGGAATTTATTGGCGATCCTGAGGGGCTTTCAGACATTGCTACGCGCCGACGGTCTGATGCAATGCTTTCATCCGCGCTTAAACAACGGACGACTGACCATATCAGACCGCATCAACGCCAGGCTGACGGTGATGAACTGCTAGGCATCCCGTCGCTCAAATGGATAGACGGTGATATTATTGGCAATATCCAACGTATGATTGAAACCACATACGAATCCTTAGCCTTCTACGTGCCGGAGGTACGAAATGCTTGTTACGACTTCGAAAGTAAAACCTTCCGCGACGCTGCGGGCAGACAGCTTCTGGATGGAGATCTGGCAACGTGGAGTTCTGAGCATCCAGGAAGCCGAAAGGCGGGCGCAGGGCTCGCAACGTTTAAAAGAGGCTTACTCATCGGTACCCTTCTACGCCAAGAAAGCGGCTCGAGATTCGCAGTTTTGGAGCAAATTTTACGCGAGCCGCGTAAATTCGTAGAAGATGGCAATCTCACAGGGGTCTTCTATTAGCAATTAGCGATGTCGAAGCCCTCCTCCATCCGGCTCTACCTCCCTCGTTTTTTGCCGGAACACGTCTTGCGGCCCATGGCATTGATTGCCCTCTCAGCTGCGCAGGGGAAAAATGGAAAAACAGGGACGGAAAAATAGGGACAGACCACGGTTTCCAATCGAGTCCCTGCCCAGTCAATCTTTCTCCAATCCTGATAAACTTCATTCTTTGCCCAACCTGCGAATTCCGTAGCCAAGCCAGCAAACTCTTCATTTCTGCGCCCAGCTAAAAAAACCGCAATCCAACAGACCCCCCAATGCCTCTAGATCTCGCTCCAAACACCTACCCAGCCCTCTCCCGCCGCTTCTCCGTCGCCCCGATGATGGATTGGACCGACCGCCACTGCCGTTTCTTCCTACGCCTACTCTCCAAGCACGCCCTCCTCTACACCGAAATGGTCACCACCGGCGCGCTCCTCAACGGCGATCACGACCGCTTCCTCCGTCACAACGAAGCCGAACACCCGCTCGCCCTGCAACTCGGCGGCAGTGTTCCGCTGGACCTGGCCGCCTGCGCACGCATGGCCCAGGAGCACGGCTATGACGAGGTGAATCTGAATGTCGGCTGCCCGAGTGATCGGGTGCAGAACAATATGATCGGTGCGTGCCTGATGGGGCATCCGCAGTTGGTAGCCGATTGTGTGAAGGCGATGCGGGATGCGGTGTCGATTCCGGTGACGGTGAAGCATCGGATCGGGATTAATGGGCGGGACAGTTACGAGCAGTTGTGCGATTTCGTCGGCACGGTTCGGGACGCCGGGTGCACAAGTTTTACGGTACATGCGCGGATTGCGATTCTGGAGGGGTTGTCGCCGAAGGAGAACCGCGACATTCCGCCTCTGCGCTATGATGTGGCGGCGCGGTTGAAGACGGATTTTCCGGAGTTGGAGATTATTCTCAACGGCGGGATCAAGACGCTGGAGGCTTGTCACGAGCATTTGCAGACATTCGACGGCGTGATGCTGGGCCGTGAGGCGTATCACAATCCTTATGTGATGGCTGAGGTGGATCAGCAGCTGTTCGGCAGCAAGGCCCCTGTGATCAGCCGGGCCGAGGCGCTGGCGCAGTTGCGGCCTTATATCGCTGAGCATTTGCTGGCGGGTGGATCGATGCACCATATCACCCGGCATGTGCTGGGGCTGGGCACCGGGTTTCCGGGGGCGCGGAAGTTTCGGCAGTTGTTGTCGGTGGATATTCATAAGGCCAAAGAGCCTTTGGCGTTGCTGGATCAGGCGGCGGAGTTGTTGGAGGGGCGTTGATTCTCCTGCCGCTCATTCGTAAAACGAAACGGAGTAATCACCTATGGCAATGGCCACGCTGACCTCTAAAGGACGGGTCACCCTTCCAGCCGAGCTGCGCGCTTCACTGGGGCTTCGCGCCGGTGATCGCGTTCAGTTTGTTTCGTTAGAAAATGGCAGCTTTGAAATTATGGCCGTCACTTGTTCAGCCCGAACGCTCAAAGGTCTAATCCGCAAACCGGCCAAACCGGTACACATCAAGGACATGGCCCAGGCCGGCCCAGCGCGTTAACGGTCACCTGCATTGAACCTCCCCCCCATTTCCGCATCGTATTTACCGATACCCCGCCCCGCCTTTCAAACAGCCGTTTTCAGGTTGTTGCCGCTGGGGCCATCGATACACGTACGCGCCCTTGAGTGGCTGCAAGCGCTCGGGTAATGTCATTGGACCCATAGGACAGAGCACGCTCATGACTTCCAAGCTGGAACAACTCAAACAAATGACCACCGTGGTTGCTGATACCGGCGACTTCGAAGCAATCGCTCGCGTTAAACCCGTGGACGCTACCACCAACCCTTCCCTGCTGCTCAAAGCGGCGGCCATTCCCGGTTATGCCGAGTTGCTGAACGCTTGCGTTCACGACTGCAAGGGCGATGTGGGTCTGGCCAGCGACCGTTTTGGCGTTGCGGTAGGGCAAGAGATTCTGAAGGTTGTACCGGGTCGTATTTCCACTGAAGTGGATGCGCGCCTGTCGTTCGACACTGACGCCGTATTGAAGCGTGCGCACCGTCTGATCGACCTGTACGAAAAGGCCGGCGTTGGCCGTGACCGCGTTCTGATCAAGATCGCTTCGACCTGGGAAGGTATTCGTGCTGCCGAGAAGCTGGAAAAGGAAGGCATTCAGTGCAACCTGACGCTGCTGTTCTCCTTCGCTCAGGCTGCCGCTTGTGCCGATGCCGGGGTGTTTCTGATTTCGCCGTTCGTGGGCCGCATCTACGACTGGTACAAGAAAGCGACCGGCAACGACTACACCGGCGCGGATGATCCGGGCGTGCAGTCGGTGACGCGTATCTACAACTACTACAAGGCCAATGACTACAAGACTGTGGTGATGGGCGCGAGCTTCCGTAATCTGAATCAGATCGAGCAGTTGGCCGGTTGTGATCGTCTGACCGTTAGCCCGGATCTGCTGGAGAAACTGGCGGCGGACACTGGCAAGCTGGAGCGCAAATTGGCGCCGGGGCATGCCGGTGAAGCGCGTCTGAGCTTGAATGAAGCGCAGTTCCGCTGGTTGTCCAACGAGGATGCGATGGCGACCGAGAAGCTGGCTGAGGGTATTCGTCAGTTCGCTCGGGATCAGGAGAAGCTTGAGGCGTTGTTGCAGGCCAAGCTGTGATCTAGCTCGGAGTAATGCAAAAAGGGCGAACCTTAGCGGGTTCGCCCTTTTTTGTGTGCGTTTGGTAGGGGGGATTGAGGTGGCTTCGCGCTGGTGGCCATGGTGGGTGTGCGGACGCCTTCGCGGGCAAGCCTCGCTCCTACAAGGGATTTGTGGTGGGTCGCGGTAGGGATCAGACTGACCCACACCGCCTCAGGGAATCAATGCCGCTCCAACGCATTCACCAAGTCATGGAATGCTTCACGGTTGGAATCGTTCAGGCCCATGAGGATTTTGTGCGCTTCGAGGACTTTGACTCGTACCACTTCTTCGGACTGATCCTGGTCTGGCAGGTCGGTCAGGCATTCAGGGCATGGGATCGGACGGTCAACGATGTTGAACACTTGCTCGAAGCCCATGGACTGCAGCAGACGGGTGATGTCTTCGTGGGTGGTGACGACGGTCGGCAGCAGGCCGACTTTTTGCCGCGACAGGATCGACAGTTTGGCCAGCAGGCCCAAGGTGGTGCTGTCGATGCTGCGGGTTTCGGTCAGGTCGATCACGATGGCGTTGAAATTCAACGCAGTGAAGATCCGCTCAATAGTCGCATCCAACGCCGAACACAGGGTCAGGCGAACTTCACCGACGAACTTCAGGACGAAGGTGCCGTCCTGCTCGGCGAACTGGATTCTACCGGTACTCATTAAAGATTCCTGCTCAACACCAACAGGGCGATATCATCCGGCATCTCCCCTAGCGTGGCCAATCCAAAAACCTGGCGCAGACCATCCAGGCTGCCGCCCGCTGCTTTCACCCGTTGAGGTAAAGCAGCTTCCTTATCTTTGAGTGTGGGTTCTGGCAAAAGGTCCAAAATGCCATCAGACATCAGCGTCAAGCTGAACACTGGCGGCAATTCCAGTACGTGGTCTTCGTAGGTGGCTTCATTGAAGAGGCCCACCGGCAAACCGCGCCCTTCCAGGTAACGAACACTGTCTGGCGTGTACAACACAGGCAACGGCAGATGACCGCCGATGCTATAGGTCAACAAACCGGTCTCCTCGTCGATGACTCCACCGACCATTGTGACGTGTTTACCCAGCTTACAACTGATCAGGCCCCGGTTGATATGACCAAGAACCTCTGAAGGCTTGAACTCTGGCAATGTGCCGTTGCGCTTGGACTCGAACAGCAAGCGCGTGGTCATGAACTTCAGCAGTACGGTGACGAAGGCTGAAGAGGCGCCATGACCGGAAACGTCTGCCAGATAAAACGCTACCCGACGTTCGTCGACCCGAAAGTAGTCGACAAAATCGCCCGAAAGGTACAGCGACGGAATGATCTGGTGCGCAAACTGGAACTCGTCGATGCGCCAGGGGCTGACCGGCAGCATGTTCATCTGCACCTGGCGACCGGCGTTCTGGTCTTCCTGGAGCAGGTTCAGGCTGGCTTCGAGCTCGCGGTTGGCCTTTTCCAGCTTCTCGCGGTAGCGCTGGTTTTCCAGCAGCAGGCGCGCACGATCCAGGGCCCGGCGCACGGAGTGCTCGAGCACGGCCAGATCTTCGAGAGGCTTGATCAGGTAGTCCGCCGCGCCCAGGCGCAGGGCCTCGACCGCGTCGTTCATCACGCCCGCGCCCGATACCACGATCACCGGGGTTTGCGGTGACAGCTCGGTGACCTGGCGAATGAGTTCGAGTCCGCCCATCTGCGGCATGCGCAGATCGCAGATGACCAAGTCGGGCTTGTCTTGCTCGAATACCTGAAGACCCTGCTGGCCGTTGCTGGCCTGCAGGACACTGAAACCACTGTCTTCCAAGTAGGCGGCGAGGCTCGCGCGCACTACTTCGTCATCATCGATTATCAGCAGCGTGGCACTGGTTTTTGGCATGTGGGCAAACGGCGCCAGAATTAGGTTGGCGTAGCTGGCTGGGCATTAGCCCCGCACACACTACTGGATTCGCTTCTAGCCTCTCTGCCGCACCGTTTTCGAGCATTCGCCCTACTCACAGGTACACCAAAGGTGCCCTTCTAAGGCGCAGACGGTACTCCCATCCGCGAGGCGTTTCAAGCTCACGCCGATGGTCGCTTGACGTCTTTACTTGTCAAATGACCGGGAGTTATAAGAACAGGCAAAACCGTAACCCAAAGGAAGGATCTAGCCCATGAGCCAAACTGATCGGGACTACAGCGAAAAGCGCGATTTCATCCGCATGCGGGTTGATGCTGATGTGGCGCTTATCCATGAAGGCGACGAGGTGCCAGCCGTCTGCATCGACCTTTCCAGCAGCGGTATGCAGGTTCACGCGCCCCGCTTATTCAAGGTCGGTGACCGGCTCAGCGTGCGGATCGATTCCGATCATGCGGCGCTAAAAGGCCTTGAAGCCGACACCGAGGTGGTATGGGTGAAAGCACAGGACGGCGGTAATCAGAAACTCGGGCTTACAATCCTGAAGATGAAATAACCCCCATTTAACCCGCAAGCCAAACGAAAGAAGGCGGCCAAATGGCCGCCCTCTACATTTTACCGGTCGAGATTAAAAATCGTCTTCGACCTGGCCGTCCTTGACTTTGAATTCGCGATTTTGCAGGTACGCATTGCGAATGAAGGTGTATTTGTCGCCGCTGACCAGCTTTTCGGCCGATAGCAGATTGGCGCGGGTGTCGACGATATTCAGGCCGAAGATCGAGTTACGCACCGGCACGTCGTGGATATAACGGTACGGACCGGTATAGCCGTCGACATACTTGGAAGGCGCATCGCGCAAGGTGCTTGGGCCCAGAAGCGGCAGCATCAGGTACGGGCCGCTGCCCACACCCCAGTAACCGAGGGTCTGGCCGAAGTCTTCGTCATTGCGATGCAGACCCATCTGGGTACCCACGTCGAAGAAGCCCAGCAGGCCGAAGGTGGTGTTGAAGATCAAACGCGCAGTATCGACGCCTGCCGCAGCGGGTTTGGCCTGCAACACGTCGTTGGCCAGGTTGGTCACGTCGCCGACGTTGCGGAACATGTTGTGGATGCCGTCTTCCAGAAACTGCGGCGTAACGAACTGATAGCCCTGAGCCAATGGCTTCAGTGCGTAGGTGTCAACAAAATCGTTGAATTTGTAGATCGGGCGGTTAATGCTTTCCCAAGGATCTTCTTCGGTGGCAGCCTGGGCCGCGAACGGAACCAGCAATACACTGGCACACAAACAAAGCTGAGCGAGATGATTGCTCCAGCGCATAGAGAAACTCCTTGGATTCGTACTGGCGCTGGGGCTTGGCCCAGGCGCAAAGGCCGCTAGTATATGACGTAAAAATCGGTTTAGGCAGCATCGTGCGCGATGGCCTACAGATGATTCGTTTGACTTCGCTCCATTCACATCCGTGTCACTCAACTGTCACCGTCCACGAATAGCCTTGTTACTATTTCAAGGATGTTGACATGCCACGCGCCGAAACCTCGCCTCTCATCGCACCCAGCCTGACCGCTGTACTGTTCGGCCTCAGTGGATGTCTGGTGGATTTTGGCGCACGCACTCGTCAAGCCGGGACCCTGACTGCCGAGCACGCCGAAGTCACGCTCGGTGCTCTGGATAGCCTGTCCAGCTTGCAGCGCCAACAGATTCCTTGTGCTTGGCTCGATGAACTGCCCCCCGCCCTCAGCCACTCTTTGGCCGCGGCACTCCCGGACTGGATCAAACCTTCGCAACACCCGGCAACTATCAATCCATGGCCGGCCCCGAATGCCTGCTGGCAAGCCTTGATGGCGTTGAATGTCAAGCGTCTGGACGGCTGCGTGCTGGTCAGCGGTGAGCCGCGACTTCTGCAATCGGGCCTGAATGCCGGGTTGTGGACCATTGGCTTGGCGTCCTGCGGCTCGCTGTGCGGGCTGGCTCCCAGCGAATGGCAGGCCTTGAGTCAAAAGGAACGGGAACATCTGCGCGGCAGGGCGACAATGCAGTTGTTCGGCCTGGGCGTGCATTCGGTGATCGATCATCTGGGCGAGCTCGACACTTGCCTGGCCGATATCAGCCTGCGCCGGCTCAAGGGCGAAAAGCCCTGACTGAGATCATGCAGATAGCCCGGGAGTGGATTAATCTAAAGGTCAGCCATAGACCTTTGGCGCGCCGCCGCGGTCTATGCCAGTGCCTATCGATAAAAGGAAGAACGCCATGCCTGCCCGCGAACTGCAAGAACAGCTCAACAAACTGCGCGAGCAATTGGAACAGAATCCACCGCTTTCCGAAGCCGAGCGCGCTGACCTGCACGCGCTGATGGAACAGATCGAACTGGAACTTGAACTCGAAACCAAAACCCAGAACACCAACCTCGCCGACAATGTAAATCTGGCCGTCGAGCGCTTCGAACTCGAACACCCGACCCTTGCCGGCACCTTGCGCAACATCGTGCAAGCCTTGGCCAACATGGGGATCTGAACCCGCCAGATGCAAAAAGCCCCACTATTGATAGCGGGGCTTTTTGGTTTCCAGCCGCTGAGTTATTGGGCGACTGGAATTGCGCCAAGATCGCAGCCTTCGGCAGCTCCTACATTGGGACGGCGTACACCCTGTAGGAAGCTGCCGAAGGCTCGGGCCGCGTTCGGACGATCTTTTGATCTTGATTCTACTGACGGACCAGGCGATGGTTCGGCAGCTGTACGTCTTCGGTGCTGCGATACGGGTTGATGTCCAACCCGCCGCGACGCACATACCGTGCATACACCGTCAGTTTCTCTGGCTTCAGCAACCGTTGCAGGTCGAGGAAGATTCGCTCCACACACTGCTCATGGAAGTCCGAGTGCTGACGGAAACTCACGATGTACTCCAGCAAACTCGCATGATCCAGCGCCGCGCCGCGGTACTCCACCGCCACGCTGCCCCAATCCGGCTGGCTGGTGACCGGGCAGTTGGATTTGAGCAAATGGCTGTGCACGGACTCTTCGACAATGCGCGACTCATCGCACCGCAGCAGTTCCGGTCGCGGATGCTCATAGTTGCTGACACTGATGTCCAGGTCATCGATGCACACACCCGGCAATGCCACGACACCTTCTGCCTCAACCTCTTTCAGGCTGCGAATTCGCACGCCCACCGGTTTGCCGGCAGCGGCCGAGAGGTCTTTCGCCAGTGTCGCTTCAAGGCTCGCGGTGTCGACAAACGCTGTCTGGTTCAGCGAGTTGAGGTACAGCTTGAACGACTTGGATTCGATGATGTTCGGCGAATCCGCCGGAATGCTGAATTCGCCAATCGCCACCACGGGCTTGCCGGACGGCAACAGCCACGACAGTTCGAAGCAATTCCAGAAATCCACGCCCTTGTACGGCAGGGTTTGCGCCGTCAGACCCAGCTCGGCCCATTTCGCGGTGCGCGGGATCGGGAACAGCAAGGACGGCGTGTAGGTGGCGATGTATTCGCTGGATTTGCCCAGCGGCGAATGTTCGGCTGCGGGATGCATGGCGGAAACCTGACTGAAGAATCAGCGGATTCTACCAGCCTTTGCTCCCGCCTTTGAGTGCTTACTGACTGACTGTCAGTTTGCCGACCATACCGGCCTGATAGTGGCCTGGAATATTGCAGGCAAATTCCAGGTTGGTGGCCTTGGTGAAGGTCCAGGTCAGCTCGGCGGTTTTGCCCGGCTCCACCAGCACACTGTTCGGGTCATCATGTTTCATCCCATGCCCTTCGGAAGAATGGCCCATTGAGCCGTGGTCCATGGCCTTCATGCCTGTAGGCATCAGCATGCCGCTTTGCTGCATCTGCAGCATTTCCTGCTGGTGCCGGGCATGCATCACCGCGTCGCCGAGGTTGAATTCGTGCAGCAACTGGCCTTTATTCACCAGTACAAAGCGAACGGTCTCACCGGCCTTGATCTCGATGGCTTTCGGATCGAACGACATATCGCCCATTACCACTTCAATGCTACGGGTAGCCTGGGCGGCCGGGGCCGATTGACCGAAGTCGTAGGTCTGCGCCGGTGAGGCTTCAAGCCCTACACTCAGTGTCAGCAAGCAAGCCGCCAACACCAGACGCTTTCGCAAAAACATAATCGCACTCCAACAAGATGAGGTTCAGCTTGTGGGAAACTCTAACCCGCGGGCTCTGCCAGCCACCTGACAGGCAGATTACAACTTTGTCAGGTTGGCCTTTATCGCCGCCGCCCACGGTATAACGCACCTGTTCCAACTGCCCGAGCCGCCCATGAAACTGCTGATTGTCGAAGACCAACCGAAAACCGGCCACTACCTGCGCCAAGGCCTGACCGAGGCCGGTTTCACTACCGAACTGGTGGCCGATGGCAGCACCGGCCAGCAATTGGCGTTGAGCGGCGATTACGCCTTGTTGATCCTCGATGTAATGCTGCCCGGTCGCGATGGTTGGCAGATTCTGCAAGCGGTGCGCGGTGCCGGACTCGACACACCGGTACTGTTTCTTACAGCCCGAGATGCGGTGGAGGACAGGGTTCACGGCCTCGAACTGGGCGCCGACGATTATCTGGTCAAGCCTTTCGCTTTCTCCGAACTGCTGGCGCGGGTTCGCAGTCTGCTGCGTCGTGGCAGCGCCACACCTCAGGAAACCAGCCTGCAACTGGCCGACTTGCGCCTGGACCTGATCCGCCGCCGGGTCGAGCGCAACGGCCAGCGCATCGACCTGACCGCCAAGGAATTCGCCCTGCTGGAAATGCTCCTACGACGTCAGGGTGAAGTTCTGCCCAAGTCACTGATCGCTTCCCAGGTGTGGGACATGAATTTCGACAGCGACACCAACGTTATCGAAGTGGCGATCCGTCGTTTGCGCCTGAAGATCGACGATGACTTCCCGAACAAGTTGATCCACACCGTGCGCGGCATGGGCTATGTCCTTGAAGAGCGCCCTGCCTGATGCGCCGACTTTCTTTGAGCAGCCGTCTGGCGCTGCTGTTTGCGGCCTGCACCGCGGTGGTGTCGTTGTTCGCCGGGGTGTTATTCAGCCGCGCCAGCGAGGCGCATTTTGTGGAACTGGACCAGCAATTGCTCGACGGCAAACTGATTGGTTTACGCCGGGCGCTGGATGACATTCAGTCCAGCGAAAGCGAGACCAAACTGGCCGATGAATTGAGCCAACAAGCCGATCTTTCCCTGCGCATCATCGGCAGTGACGGGCAACGCTTGTACGACAGCTCAGCCCGCTTACCCAAAGACTTGCCGCGCCAACCGGGCCTGTCGACGATGAGCGACAACGGCACCGACTATCGGGTATTGAACGCGCCGTTGTACCCCGACAAAGCTGATTCACCGCAACTGACACTGCTGCTGGACATCACCCATCACCAGCACTTTCTGCAGCGCATGCAGCATTTGATCTGGCTGACGGTCGGTTTGTCGGCGCTGGCCACCGCCCTGCTCGGTGCCTGGGCGGCGCGCAGTGGTTTGCGCCCGTTGCGGCGCATGAGCGCGGTTGCCAGCGGCGTGTCGGCGCAATCGCTCAATGCTCGCCTGCCAGAAGCAGACATGCCGCCAGAGCTCGAGGAATTGGCCCACAGCTTCAACGCCATGCTCGGACGCCTCGACGACTCTTTTCAGCGGCTTTCGGCCTTCTCTGCCGACATCGCCCATGAACTGCGCACACCGCTGTCGAACCTGCTGACCCACACTCAGGTCACCCTCACCCGCCCGCGCCCCATTGAGGATTACCGCGAAGCGCTGCACAGCAACCTCGAAGAACTGCAATGGATGGCGCAACTGGTCAACGACATGTTGTACCTGGCCAAGGCTGACCACGGCTTGCTGATGCCCAAGCGCGAACCGCTGGAACTGGCGGAAGAAACCGATGTGCTGCTGGAGTTTTTCGCGCCGCTGGCCGAGGACGCGCAGGTGAAGTTGAGTCGTGACGGCAGCGCGAGCATGCAGGGCGATCGCAGCATGTTGCGTCGGGCACTGTCCAATTTGCTGGACAATGCACTGCGGTTTACCCCAGTCGGTGGCGAGGTTCGGGTGCGGATTATCGAGCAGCCGAATGGCTTGAGCCTGACCGTTGAAAACAGTGGTGAAGGGATTTCTGAGGACTTGTTGCCGCGTTTGTTTGACCGTTTCTACCGGGCAGACCCGGCACGCCGTGAAGGCAGCAGTGAGCATGCGGGGTTGGGGTTGGCGATTACCCGGTCGATCATCCGCGCCCATGGCGGGCAGATTCGTTGCGAATCGGATCAGGGGTGGACGCGGTTTGTGATTGAGTTGCCGAAGGGGGATTGAGGCCAGCTGGGCCGGCCCCTTCGCGGGCAAGCCCGCTCCCACAGGGTTTTGAGTCGTTCACGTCATTGCGATTCAACTCGGTCACTGTGGGAGCGGGCTTGCCCGCGATAGCGATCTACAGGCTTACGAATACCGCAACGCAGTAGCCGGCTCGACTTTCGCCGCTCGCCACGCTGGGTACACCGTCGCCAAAAAGCTCATGATGAAACCGGCGGAACAGATCAACAACACATCCGCGCCCTGCAGCTCCGACGGCAGGTTACTGACGAAGTACACATCGGAACTGAAGATGTGCTGCCCGCTGACCCGCTCCATCCAGCCCACCAGCTCACTGACGTTCAACGCCGCGATCACGCCCAGCACTCCGCCAATCAAGGTACCGACAACCCCGATCACCGTGCCCTGCACCATGAAGATCGCCATGATCTGCCGAGGCGTGGCGCCGATGGTGCGCAGGATTGCGATGTCCGCGCCCTTGTCGTTCACCACCATGATCAGGGTGGCGATGATGTTGAATGCCGCCACCGCGACGATCATCAGCAACAACAGGCCGATCATGGTTTTTTCCATCTTCATCGCGCTGAACAGACTGCCTTGGGTGTGAGTCCAGTCGTCCGCCTTGTAGGCGGCGCCCAGGCCTGTCGCGATGTCGCTCGACACTTGCGGCGCGGCGTACAGATCCGTCACCGCCAGGCGCACGCTCTGCACCTGATTCGGCTGCCAGTGCTGCATCTGCGCGGCATCGGCGAGGTGGATCAGCGCCATGGAGCCGTCCAGCTCGGCGCCAACCTTGAACACGCCGACCACGTTCAATCGCTGCATGCGTGGGGTAATCCCACCCGGTGCGGTGCTGATTTCCGGCACGATCAGGGTGATCCTGTCGCCGACGTTCAAGCGAAAGCGCCGCGCAGTGATCTCACCGATCACTACACCAAACTCGCCCGGCTTCAAGGCGTCGAGACGCCCCTGAACAATGTGCTTGGCAACGATCGACACCTTGCCTTCCAGTGCCGGGTCGACACCACTGACCTGGATCGGCTGCATCGTGCCCTTGTAGGACAGCATGCCTTCCATCTCGGTGAACGGCACCGCCGCTGTTACCGCAGGATTCTTCATCGCCGCGGCGGCCACCGGCTGCCAATCGTCGATAGGATTCACGCCGACGATGGTCGCGTGGGGCACCATGCCGAGGATGCGCGAGCTCATTTCGCGCTGGAAGCCGTTCATCACCGACAGCACCACGATCATCGCCAGCACGCCCAGGGCGAGGCCGATCATCGAGGTCATCGAGATGAAGGAAACAAAGCGATTGCGGCGCTTGGCGCGGGTATAGCGCGTGCCGATAAAGATCGATAACGGTCTGAACATTCGCTGGGGCACCGTATAAAAATAAAAGACCCGACGCACTGTTCAGTACGCCGGGTTTCGGTCAATCAGATGGGTGTCAGGTAACCTTCCTGCAAATGCAGGACGCGATCCATCTGGCGAGCCAGGTTCATGTCGTGGGTCACCACCAGGAACGCGGTGCGCATCGAGGTGCTGAGTTCCAGCATCAAATCCTGAATGCCTTGTGCGGTGTGAGAGTCGAGGTTGCCGGTCGGCTCGTCGAGCATCACCAGGCCTGGCTTGTTCACCAGGGCACGGGCGATGGCCACACGCTGGCGTTCGCCACCGGACAATTCCGCCGGTTTGTGCTCCAGTCGATGACCCAGCCCTACCCGCTCCAACAACGCCGTCGCACGCTGACGCGCTTCCGGGATCGCGGTTTTGCCGATCAGCAACGGCATGCAGACGTTTTCCAGCGCGGTGAACTCAGGCAGCAAATGGTGGAACTGGTAAACGAAACCCAGCGACCGATTGCGCAGCAGGCCACGGGCCTTTTCGTTCAATGCCGAGAGCTCTTCACCGGCCAGCCAGACGCTGCCCTTGGTCGGCGTATCGAGACCGCCCAGCAGGTTGAGCAAGGTACTTTTGCCCGAACCCGACGTACCGACGATCGCCACGCGCTCGCCGGGGTGCAGCTCCAGTTGCAGACCGGCCAGAACCTCTACCGATTCCGGGCCTTCCACATAGGATTTGCCCAGGTTGCGGCAGCTCAAGATTGCTTTATCACTCATGCCCGACTCACTCATAACGTAGCGCCTCCGCAGGCTGGGTGCGCGCGGCACGCCAGGCTGGATACAGGGTGGCGAGGAAACTCAGGACCAACGCGGCGGCGCAGACCATCAACACGTCCTGGCTCTGCACTTGCGACGGCAGGTAATCGATGAAATACACGTCGGCGTTGAGGAATTTATGACCGATCAGCCCTTCAAGGGCCGAAATCGCGGCGCTGACGTTCAGCGCGGCGAAGATCCCGACCACAGCGCCGATCAGCGTCCCGACCACACCAATGACCGTGCCCTGAACCATGAACGTCGCCATGATCGAACCCGGCGTGGCGCCGAGGGTGCGCAGGATCGCGATGTCGCCCTTCTTGTCGTTCACCACCATCACCAGCGTGGAAATGATGTTGAACGCCGCAACGGCGACGATCAGCAGCAACAGCAGGCCGATCATGGCTTTTTCCATGCGGATCGCCTGATACAGATTGCCATGGGTGCGGGTCCAGTCGCGGGCGTAATACGTGTCTTCGCCAAGCTGCTGGGCGATGGTCCACGCCGTGCGTGGCGCCTGGAACAAATCGTCGAACTTCAGACGGATGCCCTGCACCTGATCCGGCTTCCACCGGTGCAGCTTCGCCAGATCCTGCAAATTGGTGATGCCCAGATAGCCGTCGATCTCACCGGCGCCGACATGAAAGATGCCGACCACGGTAAAGCGTTTCATGCGCGGGAACATCCCGGCCGGGGTCACGGTGACTTCCGGCGCGACAAACGTCAGCTTGTCGCCAACCGCCACGCCGAGCTTGGCTGCGGCCTTGTCGCCGATGACGATGCCGAAACTGCCCGGCGCCAGGTCATCGAGTTTGCCCTGCTGCATGAAATTATCAATGATCGACACCTGCCGTTCCTGCACAGGGTCGATGGCATTGAGCAGCACTTTGGAGACCTTGCCGTTGTTGGTCAGCAAGCCCTGCATCTGGACGAAGGGCGCAACCGCCGTCACCTGCGGGTTCTGCTTGACCTTGGCGGCGAGGCTTTGCCAGTCGCTGATCGGCTCACCGGACTCGATGGTCGCGTGGGGCACCATGCCCAGCACGCGGGTGCGCATCTCATGATCGAAGCCGTTCATGACCGACAGCACGACGATCATCACGACCACGCCGAGGGCGAGTCCGATCATCGAGGTCAGGGAAATGAATGACACAAAATGATTGCGACGCTTTGCACGGGTATAACGCGTGCCAATAAATACGAAGAGAGGTCTGAACATGTCGGGGCTTGTTCGGAGGGAAAAGGAACGTCCTTGTGGCGGGGGTCGATAACCAGCTTTACACTCAGACCACCGCCGCTACCATGGGTTCGCCATGTCGACATTAGATGAAGAAGATCGCCGCGAATACTACCGTATCGAGGACACGATCGCACTGGAAATTCGGCCCCTGTCTGCTCCCGAAGCCGCAGGCCAGGAAGTGTTGCAGGATGCTTCCCCTCTATTCAACCTGCTCAGCGAACTGCACCTGAGCGAATTCGAGTCGCAACACCTGCTGCGACAGATCAGCGAACGCGACCGCACCATCGCCGCGTTCCTGAAATCCCAGAACAAACGCATCGATCTGCTGAGTCAGGTGGTCGCCCTGACTGTGCTCGGACAGATCGGCGAACCGCAGCCGGTAATCATCTCCGAAGGCGGTATCGACTTTCAGCATCCGACGCCCATCGCCACCGGCGCGCACCTGTCGGTCAAACTGGTGCTGATGCCGCAAGCCCTTGGGCTGCTGCTGCGGGCCCGCGTCACCCATTGCGACCGCAAGGGCGACGGCTACGATGTCGGCACCGAGTTCGAATACCTGTCCGATGCCCAGCGGCAATTGCTGGCCCGTTACATCTTGCAGCGACAGGCACAAGAACGACGCCTGGCCCGCGAACAAAACGAATCAGGCATTTAATTAAGGAAGAACCGTGACTCTCATCTACGGCCATCGCGGCGCCAAGGGCGAAGCACCGGAAAACACCCTGACCAGCTTTCAGGAATGCCTCAAGCACGGCGTACGCCGCTGCGAACTGGACTTGCACCTGTCCAGGGACGGCGAGTTGATGGTGATTCACGACCCGACCCTCAAACGCACCACCGACCGCCGCGGCAAAGTCGTCGAGCATACCGCCGCGGAGTTGGTGACCTACGACGCGCGCAAGGGTGGCCCGGGCTGGATCAAACCCTGCCCGATTCCAACGCTTGAAGAATTGTTCGAGCAATGTGATTTCGAGCACTGGCAACTGGAAGTCAAAAGCGCTTCACGCACCCGTGCCGCGACCACCGTGCTGGCGATTCGCGAAATGGCTCAGCGTTTTGGCATGCGGGACAAGATCACGATTACGTCGAGTTCACGCGAAGTATTGAAAGCCGCGCTGGACTTGGTGCCGGACGTGTCTCGCGGATTGGTGGCCGAATATGCGTGGCTCGACCCGCTGAAGGTCGCGCAAAACTATGGCTGTGAGATTCTGGCGCTGAACTGGACCCTGTGTACGCCGGAACGCCTGCAGAAGGCGCAGCGTCAGGGGCTGCATGTGTCGGTATGGACAGTCAACGAGCCCGCGCTGATGCGCAGACTCGCCGACTTCGGCGTTGACAGCCTGATTACAGACTTTCCCGGTTTGGCCACTGCCACGCTCGAGAATTGCTGAAATCGGTCTCCCCGGCCGGCTCAGGCCACCGGCCGGAGCCGCTCAAAAAAGCCGGTTGAGGCCATCGTACGCCGCTACCCGATAGGCTTCAGCCATGGTCGGGTAGTTGAACGTGGTGTTGACGAAGTACTTCAGGGTGTTTAGTTCGCCCGGCTGACTCATGATCGCCTGACCGATGTGCACGATCTCCGACGCCTGATAACCGAAGCAGTGAACGCCCAGCACTTCCAGCGTCTCGCGGTGGAACAGGATCTTCAGCATGCCTTGCGGCTCGCCGGCGATCTGCGCCCGCGCCATGCTCTTGAAGAATGCCTTGCCGACTTCGTACGGCACCTTGGCCTGCGTCAGCTCTTGCTCGTTCTTGCCGATCGAGCTGATCTCCGGAATGGTGTAGATACCGGTCGGCACGTCGTTGACGAAGCGCCAGCTGTTGTTATCGACGATGCTGCCAGCCGCTGAACGACCTTGGTCGTGGGCGGCACTGGCCAGGCTCGGCCAGCCGATCACGTCACCGGCACCGTAGATGTTCGGTACGCAGGTGCGATAGGCCTCGTCGACTTCGATCTGGCCACGGCTGTTGACCTTCACGCCGATGTTTTCCAGGCCCAACTGATCGGTGTTGCCGGTACGGCCGTTGCACCAGAGCAAGGCATCAGCCTTGATCTTCTTGCCGGACTTCAGGTGCAGGATCACGCCGTTATCCACGCCTTCGACGCGGTCGTAGTCTTCGTTGTGGCGAACCGTGATGTTGTTGTTGCTGAAGTGATAGCTCAGCGCCTGGGAAATTTCCGAGTCGAGGAAGCTCAGCAATTGACCGCGGTTATCCACCAGTTCGACCAGCACACCCAGACCACTGAAGATCGAGGCGTATTCGCAACCAATCACGCCAGCGCCGTAAACGATGAGTTTGCGCGGGGTGTGGCCGAGGCTGAGGATAGTGTCGCTATCGTAGATACGCGGGTGATGGAAATCGATGTCCGCCGGGCGATACGGGCGCGAACCGGTGGCGATGATGATGTGCTTGGCCACCAGTTTTTCAACCACGCCGTTGGCGCAGACCACTTCGATGGTTTGCTCGTCGGCGAAGCTGCCGGTGCCGAAGAACACGTCGACGCGGTTACGGGCGTAGTAGCCGGTACGCGAGGCGACTTGTTTGGAGATGACTTTTTCGGCGCTTTTCAAAACGTCCGGGAACGAAAACCAGCGCGGCTCACCAATCGCCCGGAACATCGGGTTGGTGTTGAACTGCATGATCTGCCGGACCGAGTGACGCAAGGCCTTGGACGGGATGGTGCCCAGGTGGGTGCAGTTGCCGCCGACCTGGCGACGACTATCGACCATCGCCACCTTGCGCCCTGCTTTGGCGGCATTCATTGCCGCACCTTCTCCCGCCGGGCCAGAACCCAACACCACCACGTCGTAGTTGTAGACAGCCATGCATACTCCTCAGAACAGGCCGCGGCGCCCTCGGCACCTGCGGCTAAATCACGCCGATCTGCGGCGTGAAGGAACAATTTGGGGCCAGTGCAGAACCCGGACACAGTCTATAGAAGCGTCAACGCCGGGCACATTAACCCTTGGTCGCGTCGTAGGCTAGTTTTGCCTGCACTACAACGCCATCAAAAATGCTTTTTTAAGCCGTAATCACTTGGTTTTCTTACCCACGAGACGCTCAAAAGCCTGATTGGTGCGTGTGATGAAACCTGTATCGGCACGAATCACAAAGAATGCACCAATGTCATGGGTTTCGGCATAGTCCCAACCCCGTTCAGGACCGAGAATCAGCAACAGCGTCGATAGGCCATCGGCCATTAACGCTGAAGGATGAATGACTGTGACTGACGCCAGGGTGTGTAGGACCGGCGCTCCGGTGCGGGCATCGAAGGTGTGGGAATAGCGCTGGCCGTTTTGTTGAAAATAATTGCGGTAGTCGCCGGACGTGGACACACCGTAGCCGTCGACGGCTATGATTTTTTGCGCGACTTGCTGATCGTCCCGAGGTTCTTCTAACGCGATGAGCCAAGGTGAGCCATCGAGCTTTTTGCCGGCGGCCTTGAGTTCTCCAGTGGCTTCAGCGAGGTAGTTGTGGATACCCAGCGCTTCAAGTCTGGCGGCAATCGTGTCGACCGCGTAACCGGCGGCGATGCTGTTGAAGTCGACCTCGACCGCGGCGTCCTTGCACAACCGATCACCCTCGATACGCAGGTGGCCGTGGCCAACGCGTTGCCGCACCTCGGCGAGCGCCTCGGCACTCGGGACTTTTTCCTCGCGCGCCTGCGGACCGAATCCCCAGAGGTTGAGCAGCGGTTCCACCGTCAGGTCGAAGGAACCATCGCTTAGCGAAGACAGTTGTTCGCCGACGCGGACCAATTCGAGGATCGGTGCGGGCATTTTTTGACAGTGGTTGGCGGGCAAATTATTGAAACGTTCGATGTCCGAGTCGCTGCGATAAGTCGACATTTGCTGATCGACATCCGCGAGGATTCTTTCGACCTGGACGCGGACTTCTGCCGGATGGGGAAGACCTGCAAGACGCACGTACTTGATCGAATAGGTGCTGCCCATGGTCGGACCGCCGAAACTTTCCATGGAGGCGCCTTTGTCGCAGCCGGATAAGGCACCCATCAGAACCACGAGACCGCACAGCCGCCATCTCAACAAATCCTGCATCCCCAAAAAACCACCAAGACCGGCCATTATGCACCCCCTGAGGATCGTTCCCACGCTCTGCGTGGGAATGCAGCCCGGGACGCTCCGCGTCCCTTCCAAAGCCGAACGCAGAGCGTCCGTTGAGGCATTCCCACGCAGAGCGTGGGAACGATCATCCACAAATAAAAACGCCCCGAACAAAGTCGGGGCGTTTTTATTTGCGGCTAAGGCTTAGCGCGGGAATGCTGGCGGGTTTACACCGGCCATGTCTTCCATCACGCGAACTACCTGGCAGCTGTAACCGAACTCGTTGTCGTACCAAACGTACAGAACAACGCGGTTGTCCTGAACGATGGTCGCTTCAGCGTCCACCACGCCTGCGTGGCGCGAGCCAACGAAGTCGGTGGAAACCACTTCCTGCGAATTGACGTAGTCGATTTGCTTGTGCAGATCGGAGTGCAGCGCCATGTAGCGCAGGTACTCGTTCATCTCTTCACGGGTGGCGGCTTTCTCAAGGTTCAGGTTGAGAATGGCCATCGACACGTTCGGTGTCGGAACACGGATCGCGTTACCGGTCAGCTTGCCGGCCAGCTCAGGCAGCGCCTTGGCGGCAGCGGTGGCAGCACCAGTCTCGGTGATGACCATGTTCAACGCGGCGCTACGGCCACGGCGATCACCCTTGTGGAAGTTGTCGATCAGGTTCTGGTCGTTGGTGTACGAGTGAACCGTTTCGACGTGACCGTTGATGATGCCGAACTTGTCATTCACAGCCTTCAGCACCGGCACGATGGCGTTGGTGGTGCAGGAAGCGGCGGACACGATCTTGTCGTCAGCGGTGATTTCACCGTGGTTGATGCCGTGAACGATGTTCTTCAGCTTGCCTTTGCCAGGCGCGGTCAGAACAACGCGGTCGATACCCGGGCATGCCAGGTGCTGGCCCAGACCATCGGCGTCACGCCATACACCGGTGTTGTCCACCAGCAGCGCATCTTTGATGCCGTACTGGGTGTAGTCCACTTCGGTAGGGTTCTTCGCGTAGATAACCTGGATCAGGTTGCCGTTGGCGGTGATGGTGTTGTTGGCTTCATCGATAGTGATGGTGCCATCGAATGGACCGTGTACCGAATCACGACGCAACAGGCTGGCACGTTTGACCAGATCGTTCTCGGCGCCCTTGCGGACCACGATGGCGCGCAGACGCAGGCCGTCGCCACCACCGGTTTTCTCGATCAGGATGCGCGCCAGCAGACGGCCGATACGACCGAAGCCGTACAGAACAACGTCGGTGCCTGTGCGACCGGAACCATTTTGCTTGCCGACCACATCAGCCAGTTCGTCACGGACGAACTCTTCGGCGCTGCGGCCATTGCCTTCGGCCTTGAACTTGACGGCCAACTTGCCCAGGTCTACCGAAGCGGCGCCGAGCTTGAGCTCGCTCATTGCTTTGAGCAGCGGGAATGTTTCGTGGACGGACAATTCGCTGGCATCGGATTGGCGATGGCGAGCAAAGCGGTGAGCTTTGAGAATCGCGATGACTGAACGATTGATCAGGCTGCGGCCATAGATCGAGCTCACCACGTTGTTATTGCGGTAGAGCTGACCGATAAGCGGAATCATCGCTTCTGCGAGTGCTTCACGGTCGATCCATTCACCAAGACACTGGTCGGGCTTCTGAGTCACGGGAACCTTCCACATGTAGGGGCAGAAAAAAGGGGCTACATTATGCCGCCGAGTGCCTCCCGTAGCAATGCGCGCCTGTCGCACAGGCGGTAACAAAATCCTGTTCAAAAAAATCACGCCCTGCGCCAGCCCAGTAAAACCGGGGCTTTCAGCACAGTCAATTTTTCGACGATAACGCTGCCGTGTCCGTAACCCTCCGTAACACTGAGCGGTTTTGGCACTACATTTTCAGTATCAAACCGCCAGTTTTTGTCATTACCACTACATTTTCCCCAACCTGTGCATATAGACACAGTCTGCAACTGACAGCCGGCACCTGAGGCCGTTACAATTGTCGACTTTGTCGCAACGCTTGGAGCTCAACCTTCCGTGCCCGTTCTGCGTCTACCGCTTCTCCCTGCCGCGGCAGGTAAACAGCACTGGGGCAACTTGCCCGGTGCTGCCCTGAGCCTGGCCATTGCCGAGGCCGCCAGCGCTGCCAAGCGCTTTACCCTGCTACTGACCGCCGACAGCCAGAGTGCCGAACGGCTGGAACAGGAGCTGAGTTTCTTCGCCCCGGATTTGCCTGTCCTGCATTTCCCCGACTGGGAAACCCTGCCCTACGACCTGTTCTCGCCACACCAGGACATCATCTCTCAGCGCATCGCCAGCCTGTATCGGTTGCCGGAGCTGGAGCATGGGATTCTGGTGGTGCCGATCACCACGGCTCTGCACCGTTTGGCGCCGACCAAGTTTCTGCTCGGCAGCAGCCTGGTGCTGGACGTCGGCCAGAAGCTTGATGTCGAGCAAATGCGCAGCCGGCTTGAGGCCAGCGGCTATCGTTACGTCGATACCGTCTATGAGCATGGCGAATTCACCGTACGCGGCTCGTTGATCGATCTGTTCCCGATGGGCAGCAAACTGCCCTTCCGCATCGATCTGTTCGACGACGAAATCGAAACCCTGCGTACCTTCGATCCGGAAAACCAGCGCTCCATCGACAAGGTGGACACTGTTCGCCTGCTGCCGGCGCGGGAATTCCCGCTGCAAAAGGATGCGGTCACCCGTTTCAAGGCGCGCTTTCGCGAGCGCTTCGATGTCGATTTCCGTCGCTGCCCGATCTTTCAGGATTTGAGCAGCGGGATTACACCGGCGGGTATCGAGTACTACTTGCCGCTGTTCTTCGACGAAACCTCCACCCTGTTCGACTATCTGCCCCAGGACACACAAGTGTTCTCTTTGCCGGGTATCGAACAGGCCGCGGAAAATTTCTGGAATGACGTGCGCAATCGTTACGAAGAGCGCCGCGTCGATCCATCCCGTCCTTTATTGCCACCGGCCGAGCTGTTCTTGCCTGTGGAAGATTGCTTTGCCCGCCTAAAGAGCTGGCCTCGTGTAGTTGCCAGTCAACAGGACGTGGAAACCGGTGTCGGCCGCGAACGCTTCCCGGCTCAGCCGCTGCCGAATCTGGCCATCGAAGCCAAGGCCTCTCAGCCGCTGGCGGCGCTGGCCGGTTTCCTCGACGAATTCCCTGGCCGCGTGCTGTTTACCGCCGAGTCCGCGGGCCGTCGTGAAGTGCTGCTGGAATTGCTGGAACGCTTGAAGCTGCGACCAAAAACCGTCGACAGCTGGCCAGACTTCGTTGCGAGCAAGGAGCGCTTGGCGATCACCATTGCACCGCTCGACGAAGGTCTGTTGCTGGACGATCCAGCCCTGGCCCTGGTCGCCGAAAGCCCGTTGTTCGGGCAGCGCGTAATGCAGCGCCGTCGTCGCGAGAAACGCGCCGACGCCAACAACGATGCCGTGATCAAAAACCTCACCGAGCTGCGCGAAGGCGCGCCGGTGGTGCACATCGATCATGGTGTCGGCCGCTATCTGGGGCTGACGATTCTGGAAATCGACAATCAAGCCGCCGAGTTCCTGACCCTTGAATATGCCGAGAACGCCAAGCTGTACGTCCCGGTAGCCAACCTGCATTTGATTGCCCGTTACACCGGCAGCGACGATGCCCTGGCGCCGCTGCACCGCCTCGGCTCCGAGACCTGGCAGAAAGCCAAGCGCAAAGCCGCCGAACAGGTGCGCGACGTGGCCGCCGAGTTGCTCGACATCTATGCCCGCCGCGCCGCTCGCGAGGGTTATGCCTTTGCCGATCCGAAAGCCGATTACGCGACCTTCAGCGCCGGATTCCCGTTCGAAGAAACCCCGGACCAGCAGACCACCATCGAAGCGGTGCGCGCCGACATGCTCGCGCCAAAACCGATGGATCGTCTGGTCTGCGGCGACGTCGGTTTCGGCAAGACCGAAGTGGCGATGCGCGCGGCGTTCATTGCCGTGCATGGCGGTCGTCAGGTGGCGATTCTGGTGCCGACCACCCTGCTCGCCCAGCAACACTACAACAGCTTCCGCGACCGCTTCGCCGACTGGCCGGTGAGCGTGGAAGTGATGAGCCGCTTCAAGTCGACCAAGGAAGTGAACGCCGCGGTCGCGGACCTGGCCGAAGGCAAGATCGACATCGTCATCGGCACGCACAAGCTGCTGCAAGATGACGTCAAAATCAAAAACCTCGGGCTGGTGATCATCGACGAAGAGCACCGTTTCGGTGTCCGTCAGAAAGAACAGCTCAAAGCACTGCGCAGCGAAGTCGACATCCTGACGCTGACCGCTACGCCAATTCCGCGCACGCTGAACATGGCGGTGTCGGGCATGCGTGACCTGTCGATCATCGCCACGCCACCGGCCCGTCGCCTGTCGGTGCGTACCTTCGTCATGGAGCAGAACAAGAGCACGGTCAAAGAGGCCCTGCTGCGTGAGTTGCTGCGTGGCGGGCAGGTCTACTACCTGCACAACGACGTGAAGACCATCGAGAAATGCGCCGCCGACCTCGCTGAACTGGTGCCGGAAGCACGGATTGGCATTGGCCACGGACAGATGCGTGAACGCGATCTCGAACAAGTGATGAGCGACTTCTACCACAAGCGCTTCAACGTGCTGATCGCCTCGACCATCATCGAGACCGGCATCGACGTGCCGAGCGCCAACACCATCATCATCGAGCGTGCCGACAAGTTCGGCCTGGCGCAGCTGCACCAATTGCGTGGTCGCGTCGGGCGCAGTCACCACCAGGCGTATGCTTACCTGCTGACACCGCCGCGCCAGCAAATCACTCCCGACGCGGAAAAGCGCCTGGAAGCGATCGCCAATACCCAGGACCTCGGCGCGGGCTTCGTGCTCGCGACCAACGACCTGGAAATCCGTGGCGCTGGTGAACTGCTGGGCGATGGCCAGAGCGGGCAGATCCAGGCCGTCGGTTTCACGCTGTATATGGAAATGCTCGAGCGCGCGGTGAAGTCGATCCGCAAGGGCGAACAGCCGAACCTTGATCAACCGTTGGGCGGTGGTCCCGAAGTCAATCTGCGTGTACCGGCGTTGATTCCCGAGGACTATCTGCCGGATGTGCATGCTCGACTGATTCTCTACAAACGCATTGCCTCGGCCACCGATGAGGAAGGCCTCAAGGACCTGCAAGTGGAGATGATCGACCGTTTCGGTCTGCTGCCGGAGCCGACCAAGAACCTGGTGCGGATCACGGCGCTGAAATTGCAGGCCGAACAACTGGGCATCAAGAAAGTCGACGGCGGTCCGCAAGGCGGTCGTATCGAGTTCGCGGCGCAGACCCCGGTCGATCCGCTGACACTGATCAAATTGATTCAGAGCCAGCCCAAACGCTACAAATTCGAAGGCGCCACGATGTTCAAATTCCAGGTGCCTATGGAGCGCCCGGAAGAGCGCTTTAACACTGTAGAGGCGCTATTCGAGCGCCTCATTCCGACCACTGCTTGAAGGACGCCGCATGCGCCTGTTTCGCTCACTGACCTTGTTGACGATGTTAATCACCACGCTGCTCGCCCCCACGGCGTTTGCTGATGATCTGTATCAGGTTGAAATGATTCTGGTGCGGCAAAACGCTGTGCCCGCCATCGTCAGCCGCGCCGCGCCCGAAGATTGGGATGCCGGCGCTCAACGCATCAGCCCCGACAGCTTTCGCACACCCAGCCTGAATGCTGAAGTGGAAAAACTCAGCACCAGCAACAACTACACGGTATTGCTGCACAAAGCCTGGCAACAGAACCTGGGGGAAGAAGCCAGCAAAGTGGCGATCAGCGAGGGCAACGAACAGTTTGGCCAGTTCCCGATCGAGGGCACACTGAGCCTGAAACTCGGGCGCTTCACCGACGTCGACGCCGACTTCTGGGTTAACCAGATCGATGCCAACGGTCTGGTCACCGCCAGCGAACGCCTGAAGCAGGAAAGCCACACCAAGAACGGTCAGCTGAACTTCCTCGACAACGGCCACCTGGGCCTGCTGATCAAGATCACCTCGCTGACCGCCCCTGCGCCTCGGCCAGTCCCCGATGCAATTCCGGACTGATTGAAGCCCTTATGTCCGCGACCCTGAGCAAACCCCTGGCAACATCCTGGGTCAGCCGATTCAAAGAACAGAGCCTGGAGCGTGGCCGCCGCTACGCCCTGGAGAACCGCGTCAGGATTGTCGAAGTCGGGGATGCCACCATCGTCGCTGCATGCGAAGGGTCCGGCGGTAACGTTTACCGTCAGACCATTCGCCTGCGCGAGTCAGCCAAAGCTACATTGCTGATGGTCGATGCCACCTGCACCTGCCCGGTGCGCAGCAACTGTAAACATTGTGCAGCGGTACTGCTGAAGGTCCAGGAAACCCTGACCTATCCCGCTGCCGCGCAAGACGCCGAGTTACTGGAAAAGCTTCAGGCTGTTCTGGAAAACCGCAGCCCGAAAGCGCCGCCGCAAGTGCTGGTGGACAACGTGCAACCGGTGCCGCGGCTGTGGCTGGCAAGCATCGAGTTCAGCGCTTTTGAACCGCGCAACGGCAAGATGCAGCGGTACATCCAGCATCGCGCGGCGCTGTCCTTCAGCTATCTGGATGAATACGTCAGCGGACAGAAAAACACGGACATTCTGATTCGCCAAGAGACGCAGACGTTGCGGATAAAACGTCACCCGGAAATCGAACAGGCCTACAGGGAACAGTTGCGAATCCTCGGTTTCAAGATTGCCACCCGACAAAGCAAGGCCCTGCCGGAAAGTGCTGGCGAACTCTACGAAATGGTCAACGACAGCGCCTGGCTGACCTTCACCCTCAACGAGTTGCCGAAGCTGCGCACCCAAGGCTGGGAGTTGCAGATCGACGAGGATTTCGGTTTCGACCTGACCGCCGTTGATGACTGGTACGCCACTGTCGAGCAGGCACCTGAGCGCGACTGGTTCGACCTGGAATTGGGGATTATCGTCAACGGCGAACGGCTGAGCCTGTTGCCGATCCTGTTGAACCTGATGCGCTCCCACACTGAGATCCTCAACCCGGAACGGCTCGCCCGGCGTCGCGACGACGAATTGATTCTGGTGAACATCCCGCAGCGCCGCAACACCGACCAAGGCCCATTGCAGGTCGCCCTGCCCTTCGGCCGCCTGAAACCGGTGCTGGCCACCCTCGGCGAGTTTTATCTGCAAGAGCCCGGCGAAACCACGCTGCGCCTGAGCAAGGCCGACGCCACGCGACTCAATCCGCTGGAAGGCCTGCCGTTGCTCTGGGAAGGTGGCGAGCAGATCCGCACCTTTGCCCAACGTCTGCGCGATATCAAGGACCACACCGCGGCGGCCCCCGAAGGCTTGAATGCCACCTTGCGCCCGTATCAGCTGGAAGGTCTGAGCTGGATGCAATCGTTGCGACAACTGGAAGTCGGCGGGATTCTCGCGGACGACATGGGTCTGGGCAAAACCCTACAGACCCTGGCGCACATTCTCAGCGAGAAAAACGCCGGGCGCCTTGATCGGCCGTGCATGGTGGTCATGCCCACCAGTCTGATCCCCAACTGGCTCGACGAAGCCGCACACTTCACGCCGCAGCTCAAAGTGTTGGCGTTGTACGGTGCCAGTCGCAAAAAGCATTTCGACAACCTGACCGATTACGACCTGATTCTGACCACCTACGCGCTGCTGCCCAAGGACGTCGAACGCCTGGCCGCGCAACCTTTCCATGTACTGGTGCTGGATGAAGCGCAGTACATCAAGAACCCCAACAGCAAGGCCGCCCATGCAGCCCGTGAGCTGAATGCTCGCCAGCGCCTGTGCCTGAGCGGCACACCGCTGGAAAACCACCTGGGCGAGTTGTGGTCGCTGTTCCACTTCCTGCTGCCCGGCTGGCTCGGTGACGTGAAAAGCTTCAACCGCGATTACCGCGTACCGATAGAAAAGCGTGCCAGCGACGTAAGACTTCAGCACCTCAACGGTCGGATCAAACCGTTCCTGCTGCGCAGAACCAAAGAACAGGTGGCGACCGAACTGCCGCCGAAAACCGAAATCATCCATTGGGTCGAACTCAACGAAGCCCAGCGCGACGTGTACGAAACCATGCGCTTGGCCATGGACAAGAAAGTCCGCGACGAAATCACCCGCAAGGGCGTGGCGCGTAGCCAGATCATCATTCTTGAGGCGTTGCTGAAGCTGCGTCAGGTGTGTTGCGACTTGCGCCTGGTCAACGACGCTGCCCTACCCGCGCGCGGCAGCACTTCCGGCAAACTCGACAGCCTGATGGAAATGCTGGAGGAGTTGTTCGAAGAAGGTCGGCGGGTTCTGCTGTTTTCGCAGTTCACCTCAATGCTGTCGTTGATTGAGGAGGAGCTGAAAAAACGCAGCGTGGCGTACGCAATCCTGACCGGACAAACCCGTGACCGACGTACGCCGGTGAAAGAGTTCCAGAGCGGCGAGCGTCAGATCTTTCTGATCAGCCTGAAGGCCGGCGGTGTGGGCCTGAACCTGACCGAAGCGGATACGGTGATTCACTATGACCCTTGGTGGAACCCGGCGACAGAAAATCAGGCGACGGATCGGGCGTATCGCATTGGCCAGGAGAAGCCGGTATTCGTCTACAAGATGATTGCCAGGGGCACGGTGGAAGAGAAAATTCAGCACCTGCAGAAGGAAAAATCCGATCTTGCCGCAGGCGTGCTGGATGGGCGCAAGACCGGGGACTGGAAATTGCAGAGCGATGATATCGAAGCGTTGTTTGCGCCGTTGCCGGAAAAAATTGATAAGTAGCGTCTATAGGTAGATCGCCTTCGCGGGCAAGCCTCGCTCCTACAGATATCGGTGATCTGTAGGAGCGAGGCTTGCCCGCGAAGGCCTCACCGTTGACTCACTGAAGAGGCCAGCTGTCAGGACCTGGGATCGGGCAATGGCGCGAACAGCGCTTCAATATCACTTTGTTCGAGCTTCCATCCCCCACTCGCCCCACCTTCGAGCACGGCCCCGGTCAACGCAGCCTTTTCCTGTTGAAGCGCCTGTATTTTTTCTTCTACTGTGCCGCGGGCAATCATCTTGTAAACGAACACCGGTTTGTCCTGGCCAATTCTGTAGGCGCGATCGGTCGCCTGGTTTTCCACTGCCGGGTTCCACCACGGATCGAAGTGAATCACCGTATCCGCCGCCGTCAGGTTGAGACCGGTCCCCCCGGCCTTCAGGCTAATCAGGAACAACGGCACCTTGCCACTCTGAAACTCTTTTACCGGCGTGCGCCGATCGGCAGTGTCACCGGTCAATAACGAGTAGCCAATACCGCGCTGCAACAATTCCTGCTCAATCAACGCCAGCATCGAGGTGAACTGCGAGAACAGCAAAATCTTGCGATCCTCACTGAGCAACTCTTCGAGCATCTCCATCAAGCTAAGCAGTTTTCCGCTCCCCGAACGAAGGACTTTTGCCGTCAGAGGCGTTTTGATCAGTCGCAGATCGCAGCACACCTGACGCAACTTGAGCAAAGCGTCGAGGATGATGATCTGACTGCGCCCGACGCCGCTGCGGGCAATCTCATCACGCACCTTCTTGTCCATCGCCACGCGCACGGTTTCATACACATCCCGTTGCCCATCGCTAAGGTCGACCCAATGCACGATCTCGGTTTTGGGGGGCAGTTCGGTAGCGACTTGTTCTTTCTTGCGGCGTAGCAAGAAGGGTTTTATTCGGGCCGTCAGGTGTTGCATTCGTTCGCTGTTGCCGTGTTTCTCGATCGGGGTGCGGTAATCGCGATTGAAGGTTTTACTGTCGCCGAGCCAACCGGGCAGTAAAAAGTGAAACAGCGACCACAACTCGCCCAAGTGATTTTCCAGTGGCGTGCCAGAAAGACACAAACGCTGCCGAGCCTCCAATTGTCGAGCCGACTGAGCGGCTTTGCTGAGCGGGTTCTTGATGTTCTGTGCCTCATCAAGAATCAGCACACTCCAGACCCGAGGTTGTAAAACCTCCAGATCGCGCGGCAGCAACGCGTAAGTCGTCAACACCAGATCGTAGTCGGCAAGGTTGGCAAAATCGTTTTGCCGAGCGGCACCATGGAGCGCCAGGACTTTGAGCTGCGGAGTGAAGCGTGCCGCCTCGTCGAGCCAGTTGGGGATGAGGCTGGTAGGCATCACGGCAAGTGCCGGGCAGTCGAGACGTCCCGCCTGTTTTTCCAGCAGTAAATGAGTCAGGGTTTGCAGAGTCTTGCCCAAGCCCATGTCGTCGCCGAGGATACCGCCGACTTCCAGCTCGCGAAGGGTCTGCATCCAGTTCAGGCCTTCGAGCTGATACGGACGCAGTACCGCGTTGAGGCCTTCTGGAGCAGCAACGTGAGCATGAGTCGACTCACGCAAGCGTTTCGCGAAAGTGCGCAAACGCTCGCCGCCCTGCCATACCAGTGGCAGCCCTTCCAGCTCACTCAAGCGCGCCGCATCAGGAGCATTCAGGCGCAGCGAGTTACCGCTGTTCACACCCAAATACAACTCACCCAGCGTAGCCATCAATGGCTTGATCCGCCCGAGAGGCAGGGCGACTTTCGTGCCTGGTTTCGCTCCGGACCGCCCACCATTGAGATTAATCAATACCTGATCGTTATCGTCGCGGCAGGCTAGCTCAGCCGGGTTCATCAACTGTGGCTGGCTGCGTAACAAATGCAGCAGAATCGGCAACAAGCTGTGGCGCTCGCCATTGACCACGATGCCCAATTGCAGATCGAACCATTCGCGGCCCGGCGATTCCTCGATATCGGCATACCACTCTTCTACGGCCTGCAAATTGAAATGAAAGCCCTCAGTGATAGTCACCTGCCAGTTCGCCTCTCTGATCACTGGCACTCCAGACTGCACAAAAGCAAGCCATGCCGATTCATCTGGCAAGTCGAACATTTCGCCCGCGCTATCAGGTAACGCATCACTTTTACGCGTGGCCTTTTTGAAGCCTTGTTTTTGCAAGGCCTGACGCAGGGCTTTTTCGGCAGCCGGTTTTCGCTGAATGCGCTGGGTTTCGGTGCCGGAAAGCACCAATACCTCCGTGGATTTTTTGTCCGCTGCCATATGGCCGTTGTATGTGAACGCCAGCGCTGCGCGGTGCTCGGGTTCGTACTTCCAGTTCCTATAACGATTGGTAGTAGCAAGCGTCAGGAAGGCTTGGGGCTCAATGTCATCGACGATCCGCTCGGTCAATGCGTGCGGCGAGGGTGCTATTCGAGTCACGGCGCTCATCCGATGACTGAATTGCATCGCCTGCCGCGCCGGGATGTCGGGAACCAATGACAAGTGTCTGGCCAGTTTGTTGTCCAGCTCACTCAGCAGCGGTCCAACCTCCATCCTTTCACGGTCCAGGTAATACAAAGGTTCCAGCGCCAGAATCGTCTCCTCTGGGGCTTCATTACTACGCCACTGCGGACGGAAACTGCCGTTGCCTTGCTCAGCCCAGACAAACTGCGCAGACCTCTTCATTCCAAGTGCCAAGGGCTGCGATTGCTCGAAATCGAGAAACAGTCGTGAAGTTTTCAACGCCAACTCAAGGACTTCGGCCCCGCTGCTGCCTTGCAAGGGGTACCCACCGTAATGAGAATGGGAGGAGTGGACGGCGACCAGCAATCTGGCGATTCGCAGGTCAAGTTCCGATAGATAGCCCGGCTCTCGCATCAGTGCATCTGACGGCGAAAACACAGATTTGATGTCCTGCAATCGGCCGTCCTTGAGCTGACGAGCCTTGTAGATTTCCAGCCACCACTTGCCTGCGGTGGGCGTGGCTTTGAGTTTGTACACCCAGCACGTGCCGGTGCTCTGAGCAGCCCCGTCGCTATCTGAAGCCTCGCGGGGCATATCATTGAGCCAGCGTTCCAAATCGCGGTTCAGGCTAACCGGGGCTGAACTATCGCTCCACTCCACAGGAAGGTCTTGTAGATGATAAATGACCGTTGCGCAGTGCTTGCAATCGATCACTACGGGACAAGAGCAGGTGCAATCCAGCTCGAACGTACCGTCATAACTCTCGACGAGTCCGATGAACTGTTCGTAGACATTCCCTTCGGAGCCTTTGCAAGTCGCATTAACCGTCAGATCATCAACGTCGATGATCTTGACCCGATTCTCTTTTGCGTATCTACGCGCCTTGTCCAGAGCACGATTACTGAATGCCGTCGCCCACGGCATCTGATGAAGTTGTTCAATGATTGTCGACATAGATTCAACGCTTCTGAAAATGACTGAATTACGTGGGGTACGTCTTAGCCTCTCAACACCCGCGCCAATGTCGACTTCACCTTGCCCATCCCGTCATGCAACGCCTGCTCGATCTCGGCCATAGTGATCACCGCTGTCGACTTGCCCGCCGCCGGGTTCACCACCAGCGCCAGACAGGCGTAATCCAGTGCCAGCTCACGCGCCAATGCGGCTTCTGGCATGCCGGTCATGCCGACAATGTCGCAACCATCACGTTCCAGCCGCGCAATTTCAGCGACGGTTTCCAGACGTGGGCCCTGGGTGCAGGCGTACACGCCTTGGCTGCTGTAGCCAACACCTTCAGCCGCCAACGCGGCGATCAATTGCTGACGCAGGGGTTCGCTGTAGGGATAGCTGAAGTCGATGTGCGTGACCTGTTCCAGATCATCGGCGAAATAGGTGTGTTCGCGACCGCTGGTGTAGTCGATCAGTTGATGCGGCACGCAGAAATGCCCGGTGCCCATCGCAGTATGAATCCCGCCCACGGCGTTGACCGCGATAATCGCTTCGGCACCGGCCTGCTTCAAGGCCCACAGGTTGGCGCGGTAGTTCACCTGATGCGGCGGGAAACGGTGTGGGTGCCCATGACGCGCGAGAAAAAGCACTTCCTTGCGGCGTACTCACCGATCTGCACCTCGGCCGAAGGCGCGCCGTAAGGGGTGTCTACCGCCAATGACTGACGAATGCTCAGACCTTCGAGTTGAGTCAGGCCGGTGCCACCGATAATCGCGTAAACCGTCATTAGAAAGTCCTTAATCGATCAATTGAGCTTCTCTGAGCGCGCCGATGGCCGCCAGCCAGCGAGGGTCTTGACGGTACTCGGTGCTGGCGTGCGCCTGCCCGCGCATCCGCGCAATACGCGCCGACGGTTTGACCTTCAACCGCTGGGCGGCGCTCAAGGCCAGCTCGGCAGCTGCACGATCGTTGCACACTAGGCCCATGTCGCAACCGGCAGTCAATGCCGCTTCGATGCGACTGGCGGCATCGCCGACCACGTGGGCACCGGCCATGGACAAGTCGTCGCTGAAGATCACGCCATCGAACTGCAGCTCGCCGCGCAGGATGTCCTGCAACCAGCGACGGGAGAAACCTGCAGGTTGGGAATCGACTTGCGGATAAATAACGTGGGCCGGCATGACGGCGGCCAGTTGTTTGCTCAATCGCGCGAACGGCACCAGGTCGTTTGCGCGAATTTCGTCGAGGCTGCGCTCGTCGTTGGGAATCGCGACGTGAGAATCGGCCTCGGCCCAGCCATGACCCGGGAAATGCTTGCCGGTGGCAGCCATTCCCGCGCTGTTCATGCCGCGGATGAATGCACCGGCGAGCAAGGCCGCGCGTTCGGGATCACCTTCGAACGAACGAGTGCCGACCACCGCGCTGCGCTGGTAATCCAGGTCCAGCACCGGGGCGAAGCTCAGGTCGAGACCGACCGCCAGCACTTCGGTCGCCATGATCCAGCCACACTGCTCGGCCAGTTCTTCGGCATTCGGGTTATCGGCAATGGCACGCATGGCTGGCAGCCGCACGAAGCCCTGACGCAGCCGTTGAACCCGACCACCCTCTTGATCCACCGCCAGCAGCAGATCGGGACGAATGGCGCGGATTGAAGCGCTCAACTCGCGCACTTGACGCGGATGTTCGATGTTGCGGGCAAAAATGATCAGGCCGCCCACTTCGGGCTGGCGCAACAATTGGCGATCTTCAGCCGTCAGCCAGGTACCGGCGACGTCCACCATCAACGAGCCTTGCAGGCCAGCAGTCATAGAGATTCCTTGATTACGAGAAACCCGGCTCGCGCGAACTCGCCGCCATGGGCTGAGCCCGGCAGGTCGGCGATATCAATGAGGAGCGGGTTCAGAACGAGAGTCGGCATGGGCGGCTAGCTTAGCGGATGTCAGCTGCCGCGCCCACCCGTGTGCGGTTAAACCTTGGCGGCAACCGGGGCCGATTTGCTGCGCGGACGCAACTGCGCGGTGGCCATGGCAGTGTCTGTGACGCCGGTTTCGGCGCGCATGCCCGCGGCCAGGAACGGCACCATCAGACGCATCACTTGTTCGATGGAGGTGTTGACACCGAAATCGGTCTCGGCAATCGCACGCAAGGCCTTGATCCCCGACATGCTGAACGCCGCGGCACCGAGCATGAAGTGCACACGCCAGAACAGTTCGATCGGGGGAATGCGCGGCGCGGCCTCGTTGACCAGCATCATGTAGCGGCGGAATACCTTGCCGTACATATCTTCCAGATAACGACGCAAGTGCCCTTGGCTCTGACTGAACGCCAGCCCCAGCAAACGCATGAAGATGGACAGATCATTGCCGCTGCGTGGCTGCACTACCAGCGCTTGCTCGACAAGAATCTCCAGCAGCTCTTCAAGGGTCGGCTTGTTCTCGGGCTTGGCCTGACGGCGCTCCAGCTCTTTATCGAGACTGAGGCAGAATGGCCCGAGAAAACGCGAGAAGACCGCCTGAATCAGCGCCTTCTTCGACCCGAAGTGATAATTCACCGCCGCCAGATTGACACCGGCCTTGCTGGTGATCAGACGCAATGAGGTTTCAGCAAAACCTTTTTCCGCGAACAACTGCTCGGCAGCATCGAGAATGCGTTCAACGGTTTCCGACTGGGCCATGGCTACTCCGCCTGACAAACACTTGTTTGAAACATACGTTTCAGCCTTGGCCTTGTCAAGTCTGGCGGTTCGTTTTGGGAATGGTCGGTCAGGTATTTAACCATACAACAGCGCCGCTTCCATCAGCGAGCAAAATGACCGTCCAGCGGCCGACAAAAAAAGGGGCATTGCCAAGACCGGTTCACTGTATATAATCCCAGTCACTGTATAAAAAAACAGAGCGATCAATATGCTAAAGCTGACGCCACGCCAAGCAGAGATTCTGGCCTTCATCAAACGTTGCCTCGAAGACAACGGCTACCCGCCGACCCGCGCGGAAATCGCTCAGGAACTGGGCTTCAAGTCGCCCAATGCGGCGGAAGAACACCTCAAGGCACTGGCCCGCAAGGGCGCGATCGAAATGACCCCGGGCGCCTCCCGCGGCATCCGCATCCCTGGCTTCGAAGCCAAGGCAGACGAATCCAGCTTGCCGATCATTGGCCGGGTGGCTGCCGGTGCGCCGATCCTCGCCCAGCAGCACATCGAAGAATCCTGCAACATCAACCCTTCGTTCTTCCATCCTCGCGCTGACTATCTGCTGCGGGTCCATGGCATGAGCATGAAGGACGTCGGCATTTTCGACGGCGACCTGCTGGCCGTCCATACCACCCGCGAAGCCCGCAACGGCCAGATCGTCGTGGCGCGGATCGGTGACGAAGTGACCGTCAAGCGCTTCAAGCGCGACGGCAGCAAGGTCTGGTTGATTGCCGAAAACCCTGAATTCGCCCCTATCGAAGTCAACCTGAAAGATCAGGAACTGGTTATCGAAGGCTTGAGTGTCGGCGTGATTCGCCGCTAAAGGAGGCTTTATGCAGTTCCCACATACCTCACAGCAAGCCCAACTGCCGTTGTTCGAGGCGTTCATGGCACAGCCATTGGCGCCGATCCTGAAAGACGTGGTCGAATCGCCCTGGAGCGCCGAGCCTGAAGTCTTCAGCGAGCTATCACTGCGCGGCGCGGCCGGGAACTGCCTGAACCTTCTGGCACCGATTCTCAGAGAACTGAGTCAGGATCAGGACGCACGCTGGCTGACACTGATCGCCCCGCCCGCCAGCCTGACACAAGCCTGGTTACGGGACGCCGGTCTGAACCGTGAGCGCATTCTGCTCCTGCAACCGCGCGGCACGCAGAGCGCTCAGCAGTTGACCTGCGAAGCCTTGCGACTTGGTCGCAGCCATACGGTCGTCAGCTGGCTTAACCCGCTGAGCACAACGTCACGGCAACAGTTGATCAGCGCCGCCCGTATCGGGGATGCGCAAAGTCTGAATATTCGACTGGGTTAACTGACAAACGCTGTTGTGCGCTGAACAGCGCGGGGCTTCTCCAGGGATAGAGAAGCCGATCTGTAGAGGTATCCGAAGAATCCGACGGGCGGGATCAATGAAGAACCCGTGGCCCCTCTTCCTTATCAAACTCGCCTTCAACCAGGCGGCCTGCCATCTGAACACCGACGCTCAACATCGCCTTGGCGACTTCCACATGCTGGCCTTGAAGGAAAACCTTGGCATCCTCGGAGAAATCCAAAGTAACCAGAGAACCTTCGTCCTCGGCCCTGCGCAGCTCGATTCGGCCGTCTGGTAACTCGACAATTTCTAGAAAGGACGTTGGCATAAAGGTCTGTTCTCCACGAAAGGCGGGGATTATATAGGCATCAGCCAAGCTTCGCTCGGGATCTTGACCAAATGCCATCACGAAAGGAAAATTCTGACAGCCCTCTTCCTTGAGCAGCCCCTTCCCTAAACACTCAATCCTTCAGCACTCGTTCAACCCTTCGCGAAACCGAATTGCCAGGCCTTTAAGGTTCTGACGCCAGCTCTCCAGTTCTTCCCGACTCAGCTCCTCAGGTGCCTCTTCTTCATCCAGATTAACGGCCTGGATTAGCGGCTGCGTCACATCGCCCTTGGGCTTGTGCGGAGCGCGAGGCGGCTGAAACAGTGCGGCATGTGCCGACAGCAGCTTGGCCAGCCAGGTTTCAGGGTTTTGCGCCAGTTCGACCATTTCGGCCATTTCCGGAATAGCGATGGTTTCGAGCACTTCGCGGGTCAGCAGCATCTCTGCCCGCGGCGCATTGGCCTGAGGCAGGCGATAGAAACCGGCGATTTCATGGCACAGCCCCAATAGCGCACCGTACAGGTGAAACAACGCCGATTCGCGCCCGGCCTGAATCAGCGCCAAGGAGTTCATCGCCCGCCCCTCTTCGGCTTTGGCAAGCGCTTCCAGCGACAAGCCGGCGAAATAAATCTTCTGGTTGGTACGGGTATAGAGTTCGTGGGCCATGACGGCAGCCTCCACAACGAAATAATTGCTTCACGCAGGTCAGACAGTGTCGTGGATCACCTGAGCTTCCCGCAAGCCCAAAACAAAAGGCCGCATGAAAACCCGAGGGTTGTCATGCGGCCTTTTGTGTACAGCCTTTTAAGCCTTGGCTGATGGACGCTTGTCTTCAACCGTCCACTTGCCGCCGTCGTAATACGCCTTCCAGCCAGTCGGTTTACCGTCAACCTCAGTCTGCACGTACTGCTCTTTGGTCTTGCGGCTGTAACGAATTACCGAAGGGAGGCCGTCCGGATCTTTCTTCGGCGCTTCGCAGAGGAAATGGTACTTCGGATCGATCTCATCCTTGTGCGGCACGATTTCCATCACCAGCGGTGCACGAGTCTCACGATTTTTCGGGAACTGGCTGGCCGCGAGGAACAGGCCGGAAGCACCGTCGCGCAGGATGTAGGTGTCGTTGACCTTTTCGCATTTGAGCTCAGGCATCTTCACCGGGTCCATCTTCGGCGGCGCCGCGTCACCGCTTTTCAGCAGCTTGCGGGTGTTCTTGCAGGTAGCGTTGGTGCAACCGAAGAACTTGCCGAAACGACCGGTCTTGAGCTGCATCTCGCTGCCGCACTTGTCGCATTCCAGGCTCGGACCTTCATAGCCTTTGATGCGATAGGTGCCCTCTTCGATTTCGTAGCCAGAGCAATCCGGGTTGTTACCGCAGATGTGCAGCTTGCGCTTCTCGTCGAGCAGGTAAGCGTCCATCGCGGTGCTGCAAATCGGGCAGCGATGCTTGCCACGCAGGACCAACGACTCGGATTCACCCTCGTCGTCCGCGGCGATTTCATCGCCCGGCACCAGATTGACGGTGGCTTTGCAGCGCTCTTTCGGCGGCAGGCTATAGCCCGAGCAACCGAGGAATACGCCGGTCGAAGCAGTACGGATCTGCATCGGACGACCACACAACACGCACGGAATGTCAGTCATCACTGGCTGGTTGGCGCGCATACCGCCTTCGACACTTTCAGCCACTTCGAGTTTCTTCTTGAAGTCGCCGTAGAACTCGTCGAGCACGTTTTTCCAGTCGCGTTCGCCCTGAGCCACGTCATCGAGGTTCTCTTCCATGCCGGCGGTGAAGCCGTAATCCATGAGATTGGAGAAGCTCTCGGCCAAACGTTCGGTGACGATGTCGCCCATCTTTTCCGAATAGAAACGACGGTTGTGCAGCGCCACGTAGCCGCGGTCCTGAATGGTCGAAATGATCGCCGCGTAGGTCGAAGGACGACCGATGCCGCGTTTTTCCATTTCTTTAACCAAGCTCGCCTCCGAGTAACGCGCCGGTGGCTTGGTGAAGTGCTGGGTCGGATCAAGCTTGATCAGCTTCATCGCGTCGCCCTGGGCCATGTCTGGCAGCACGTCGTCATCGCCAGGCTTGGCAATTTGCGGCATGACGCGGGTGTAACCGTCGAACTTCAGGATGCGGCCCTTGGCACGCAGCTCGAAGTCGCCGGCACCGACGGTGACCGTGGTCGACAGGTATTGCGCCGGCAGCATCTGGCAAGCCAGGAACTGGCGCCAGATCAGCTCGTAAAGCCGCTCGGCATCACGCTCCATGCCCGACAGCTTGCTTGGCTCGGTATTGGCGTCGGATGGACGAATCGCTTCGTGAGCCTCTTGTGCGCCTTCCTTGCTGCTGTAGACGTTTGGATTTTCCGGCAGGTACTTCTTGCCGAATTCGCCTTCAATATAAGTACGCGCCATCGTCACGGCATCGGCCGAGAGGTTGGTGGAGTCGGTACGCATATAAGTGATGTAGCCGGCTTCGTACAAACGCTGAGCCATCATCATGGTTTTCTTCACACCGAAGCCCAGGCGGTTACTCGCGGCCTGTTGCAGGGTGGAAGTGATGAACGGTGCCGACGGCTTGCTGCTGGTCGGTTTGTCTTCGCGCTTGACGATGCTGTAGCTGGAAGCCTTGAGCTTCTCCAGCGCGGCCATGGCCTGGGCTTCGTTCAGCGGCTTGAAGGCTTCGCCTTTCTCGCGGGCCACGTCGAAACGCACGGTCGCGCCCTTGGCGGTACCGAGGTCGGCGTGGACTTCCCAGTACTCTTCCGGATTGAACGCACGGATTTCACGCTCACGCTCGACCACCAGCTTCACGGCAACCGATTGCACGCGACCGGCGGACAGGCCACGGGCGACCTTGGCCCACAGCAGCGGCGAAACCATGTAACCCACCACGCGGTCGAGGAAGCGACGCGCCTGCTGGGCGTTGACTCGATCGATGTCCAGCTCGCCCGGTTTGGAGAAGGCTTCCTGGATCGCTTTCTTGGTGATTTCGTTGAACACCACGCGCTTGTAGCGGCTGTCGTCACCACCGATGGCTTCGCGCAGGTGCCAGGCAATGGCTTCCCCCTCGCGATCCAAGTCGGTTGCGAGATAGATGGTGTCAGCATCTTTGGCGAGCCGGCGCAGCTCTTCGATGACTTTTTCCTTGCCCGGGAGGATCTCGTACTTGGCTTTCCAGCCATGATCGGGATCGACACCCATGCGCGAGACCAGCTGCTTGCGCGCTTTCTCTTTCGGCGTGAGCACCGGACCTTCACCTGCGGCGGCCTTGCCGCGCTTGGCGGCAGGCTCTTTGCTGGCGCTAGCCGAACCGCTGGTGGGCAGGTCTCGGATATGGCCGATACTCGACTTCACCACGTATTGGTTACCCAGATACTTGTTGATGGTCTTGGCCTTAGCCGGGGATTCCACAATGACCAGCGATTTGCCCATGGATCAGAAAATTCCTGAATTCTAGAAGTGAAAGGCGGTTGGCGCCTGACGCGGCACCGCTATATATAGTGGCTACAAGGTGAGGTCAAGCGCAGGGTTCTGCGCGCACTCCCCTTATGGCTGCGGAAAAACGCTCGGTTCGGCTTGCACCAAAGCAAAGCGTGGCACCTGTTCGCCGTCGACCTCGACCGACTCCAGGAACATGCTCAAGGGACGCACCCAAAAGCCGTAATCGCCATACAGGGCTTGGTAGAAGACCACTTCTTCTTCGGTTTCCGAATGCCGCGCAACAGCGAATACGCGGTACTGCGGACCTTTGTAATGTTCGTAGAGCCCAGGTTGTATCGGCATGTTTTGGCCCTCACTGAAATTTTTTCAAAATAAAAACAAAATAAATCCGGAAAAACAAAAACCGGGGCACTTGGCCCCGGCTTCCATCAGCAAAACGCTTAAACGCGTTCGAAGACGGTGGAGATGCCTTGGCCGAGACCAATGCACATGGTAGCCACCCCGAAGGTGCCGCCATTCTGCTTCATCACGTTCAACAAAGTGCCAGAGATACGGGCACCGGAGCAACCGAACGGGTGACCCAGGGCGATCGCGCCGCCGTGCAGGTTAACCTTCTCGTTCATCTTGTCGAGCACTTTCAAATCTTTCAGCACTGGCAGCGCCTGTGCGGCGAAAGCTTCGTTGAGCTCGAAGAAGTCGATATCGTTGATGCCAAGGCCCGCGCGCTTCAGTGCTTTCTGCGTTGCCGGTACTGGACCATAGCCCATGATCGCCGGGTCCACACCTGCCACTGCCATCGAACGAATCACCGCCATCGGCTGGATGCCGAGGTCTTGGGCACGCTGCGCCGACATCACGATCATGCACGAAGCACCGTCGGTGATCTGCGACGAAGTACCGGCTGTCACGGTGCCGCCCTTCGGGTTAAACGCTGGCTTCAGAGCCGCCAGGCTTTCCAGGGTGGTTTCCGGACGAATGGTTTCGTCGTAGTCGAACAGTTTCAGGAAACCGTTCTCGTCGTAGCCCTGCATCGGAATGATTTCGTCTTTGAACTTGCCTTCCAGAGTCGCCTTGTGGGCGAGCTGGTGGGAGCGCACGCCAAAGGCGTCCTGCTGTTCGCGAGTGATGCCGTGCATTTTGCCGAGCATTTCCGCGGTCAGGCCCATCATGCCCGAGGCTTTCGCCGCGTACAGCGACATGTGCGGGTTCGGATCGACACCGTGCATCATGCTCACGTGACCCATATGCTCGACGCCACCAACCACGAACACGTCACCGTTACCGGTCATGATCGCTTGCGCGGCAGTATGCAGAGCACTCATCGACGAGCCACACAGGCGGCTGACGGTCTGGCCGGCCGAAGTGTGCGGGATCTGCGTCATCAAGGACGCCATGCGGGCGATGTTCCAGCCCTGTTCCAGGGTCTGGTTCACACAGCCCCAGATAACGTCTTCGACTTCGCTCGGGTCAACCTTGACGTTGCGTTCCAGCAATTTGCTGATCAGGTGCGCCGACATGTCTTCGGCGCGGGTGTTGCGGTGCATGCCGCCCTTGGAGCGGCCCATCGGCGTACGACCGAAGTCGACAATCACGACGTCTCTAGGATTCAAGCTCATATACTTTCACTCTCGCTCTAGTGTGGGCGCTTAACCGAAGAAGCTCTGACCGTTTTTGGCCATTTCACGCAGCTTCGCGGTCGGGTGGTACAGCGCGCCCAAATCAGCGTACTGGTCAGCCAGGGCAACGAACTCTGCAACACCGATCGAGTCGATGTAGCGCAGCGCACCGCCACGGAATGGAGGGAAACCAATACCGTAGACCAGACCCATGTCGGCTTCGGCGGCGGTTTCGACGATGCCGTCTTCCAGGCAACGCACGGTTTCCAGGCACAGCGGGATCATCATCCAGTTGATGATGTCCTCGTCAGTGACTTCGCGCTGTTCGAACACGATTGGCTTGAGCACTTCCAGCACCGAAGGATCGGCGACTTTCTTCTGCTTGCCGCGCTTGTCGGTCTCGTAGGCGTAGAAGCCCTTGCCATTCTTCTGGCCCAGGCGCTTGGCTTCGTAGAGCACGTCGACGGCCGAACGGCGATCGTCCTTCATGCGATCCGGGAAGCCTTCAGCCATGACGTCACGACCGTGGTGGCCGGTGTCGATGCCGACCACGTCCATCAAGTATGCCGGGCCCATCGGCCAGCCGAATTTTTCCATGACCTTGTCGATGCGGACGAAGTCCACGCCGGCGCTGACCAGTTTGGCGAAACCGCCGAAATACGGGAACAGCACGCGGTTGACCAGGAAGCCCGGGCAGTCGTTGACGACGATCGGGTTCTTGCCCATTTTCTTGGCGTAGGCAACGGTGGTGGCAACGGCCACTTCGCTGGACTTCTCGCCACGGATCACTTCAACCAGCGGCATCATGTGCACCGGGTTGAAGAAGTGCATGCCGACGAAGTTTTCCGGACGCTTGAGGGCTTTGGCCAGCAAGGTGATGGAAATGGTCGAAGTGTTGGACGCGAGGATGGTGTCCTCTTTGACCTTGTCTTCAACTTCGGCCAGAACGGCTTGCTTGACCTTCGGGTTCTCGACAACGGCTTCGACGACCAGGTCGACGTGACCGAAATCACCGTAGGACAGGGTCGGACGAATGCCATTGAGCACTTCGGCCATTTTCGCCGGGGTCATGCGACCTTTATCAACGCGGCCCACCAGCAGCTTGGCGGCTTCAGCCAGACCTTGCTCGATGCCGTGCTCGTTGATGTCTTTCATCAGGATCGGCGTACCTTTGGAGGCCGACTGATAAGCGATACCGCCACCCATGATGCCGGCGCCCAATACGGCGGCCTGCTTCACGTCTCTGGCGATTTCGTCGTAGGCCTTGGCCTTTTTCTTCAGTTCCTGATCGTTCAGGAACAGACCGATCAAGCTCTGCGCGGCAGAGGTCTTGGCCAGTTTGACGAAACCGGTGGCTTCGACTTCCAGCGCCTTGTCGCGACCGAAGTTCGCGGCTTTCTGGATGGTTTTGATCGCTTCGACCGGCGCCGGGTAGTTCGGGCCCGCTTGACCGGCCACGAAACCTTTGGCGGTTTCGAACGACATCATTTGTTCGATGGCGTTGAGCTTGAGCTTTTCGAGCTTCGGCTGACGCTTGGCCTTGTAGTCAAACTCGCCAGAGATGGCGCCCTTGACCAGGTGCAGAGCCGCTTCCTGCAATTTCTCCGGGGCGACCACGGCGTCGACGGCACCGACTTTCAACGCGTCTTCAGCGCGGTTTTCCTTACCGGCGGCAATCCACTCGATAGCGTTGTCGGCACCGATGATGCGCGGCAAACGCACAGTACCGCCGAAGCCTGGGTAGATGCCCAGCTTGACTTCCGGCAGACCGATTTTGGCGGTATTGGCCATGACGCGGAAATCTGCCGCCAGGCACATTTCCAGACCGCCACCCAGTGCGATGCCATTGATCGCGGCGACAGTCGGGACGTTGAGGTCTTCGAAATCGCTGAAAATCTTGTTGGCTTCGAGGTTACCAGCGACAAGCTCTGCATCCGGCAGCTTGAAGTTGTCGACGAATTCGGTGATGTCGGCGCCGACGATGAACACGTCCTTGCCACTGCTGACGATCACACCCTTGATCGAAGCATCTGCCTTGATGGTGTCTACAGCCTGACGCAGTTCGTTCAGGGTAAGACGGTTGAACTTGTTGACGGACTCACCCTTGAGGTCGAATTTCAATTCGACGATGCCACTTTCAAGAGCCTTAACCGTGATGGCTTTACCTTCGTAAATCATCAACTGATCTCCACGATATGGAAGCTGAACAGTACACGTCGGACGCAGGCGACTGGCTCGGCAAGGACGTTTACGTCGATGCTACGCCAATTCACCCGGCACACCCGCCAACGCGATAGTCGGGATTCTGTAGGAACGCTCTGTGATACAAACGCTCAATTCATACGCCCGTTTGATTTGGGTATGTCACCTTCACGGAATTTCCGGCAATTGTCAATCGCCCAAAATACTGGTTGAAACGCGACTTTCCGGTCACTTCCGTACCACGAAGCCCTGCAACACGCTCATGCATGTGAGGCCATTCATAGAATCAATAGTTAGAAAAGTCGCCCTAATTACCGGCAACCTGTGTTTAACCAGCTACGCTGGCGGGACCTTGAAGAAAAAATTTGAACGCTTTGACGAATGCCCCAGCGTAAGATCAGCCCTACAGAATTACCGGCCTGCCTGGCCAACCTCAGCCCGATGATGATGTCGGGCTTTTTATTGCTTTTTGTAGCAGCTGCCGAGCCTGCGAGGCTGCGTTCGGCGACGAAGTCGTCGTAAACCCTGAGCACGCGATCAGCTTGATGCACCACGGTGCCTGATTTACGACTGCTTCGCAGCCGGACGCAGCCTCGCAGGCTCGGCAGCTGCTACAGATCGGGTTCAGGCGAGTGCTTTGAGGGTGATGTCGATTTGTTGCAAAACAGATGCCTCGCCCTTCTCGCCCCAATACAGAGCAATCATTTGCTTGTCTGCCTCGACTTTATAGACGTTGGCAGGCAATTTTTCGAAATGATTCAGCAACATTCCATCCTCGCAGGCCTCCTGCCACTGATTGACCCACACGCCCGGCGCCTTCTGCCAATAACTCCAGCACGCCGGGCGCGTGCCACGGCGCGGCCGATGGTACTGGGCGCAAGGGCTCGGTGGCTCCTGACTCAGCCAATGGGGCCATTCCTGGGGCGCCAGCTGCATGGCAAGGCCAATGCGCCGCGCCTCCATGCGCAGGGCTATGCGCCCGCTCTGGGCACGAGAGGGTCGCAACCAGGCCAGCGGGCTCAAGACCACCAGCAGGATTGACACCACTATCCAGACCGTCATATGTGTACTCCCGATTCTTGATGGGCCCATTGAGTCACTTTGAAACCAATGCGCTTGAAACCAGCCATACTTACCAATATTGCAATCCTCAGGAGGAGCACCTCATGCCCTACCACCATATTCTGGTCGCTGTAGATCTAACGGAAGAGTGCGATCCTGTAATCCACCGAGCTCGCGAACTCTCGGTGAGCAATGGCGCGAAGCTGTCCCTGGTGCATATTGTCGAACCGATGGCCATGGCCTTTGGCGGCGACGTGCCGATGGATCTTTCCCAGCTGCAACAGCAACAGTTCGATCAGGCCAAGGAGCGTCTTGATCGGCTGATCGTGAAATACCCGGAACTCTCCAAGGAATACAGTCACTTGACCTACGGCCAGCCCCGCCAGGAGATTCACCACCTCGCCAAGGAGCAAACGTGCGACCTGATCGTGGTGGGCAGTCATGGCCGACACGGTCTGGCGCTGTTGCTCGGCTCCACCGCCAATGACGTACTGCACGGCGCGCCTTGCGATGTGCTGGCGGTGCGCCTGATCAAAAGCTGACACATAACACTTAATGTGGGGAGCGAGCCTGCTCGCGAATGCGAATATTCAGTCAGCATTGATGTTGAATGTAATCGTCACACCGCCGCTCCCACAGTGAATCCATGTCAGCCAGTAGATCGCATTCCATACGAAAAGCCCGGCGCTCATCACTGAACGCCGGGCTTTTTTATCGCCGGATCAATCAGGCATCCAGCTCGGCCCAGCGCTCGACCATCACGTCGAGTTCAGTCTGCAACTGCTCAAGCTGAGCGATCACCGCAGCTGTTTCGGCAGCAGGACGCTGATAGAAGCCGGCATCCGCCATCTGCGCTTCAACCACCACGATCTGCTGTTCCATGGCTTCGATCTGACTCGGCAACATTTCCAGCTCACGCTGCAACTTGTAGCTGAGCTTTTTCTTTGCCACCGGAGCCTCTACTACCGCAGCGACTGGTACTGGTTCAGCAGTGACGACAGCCGAGTTCAGGTCGGCCTTGCCGGACTTGCTCTCGGTCACGCCCAGCAGGCGCGGCGAGCCGCCCTGACGCAGCCAGTCCTGATAACCACCGACGTATTCGCGAACCTTGCCTTCGCCTTCGAAGACCAAGGTGCTGGTGACCACGTTGTCGAGGAATGCCCGGTCGTGGCTGACCATCAGCACGGTGCCGTTGAAGGTCAGCAAGACCTCTTCCAGCAGTTCGAGGGTTTCCACGTCCAGGTCGTTGGTCGGTTCGTCGAGTACCAGCAGATTCGCCGGTTTGCTGAACAGCTTGGCCAACAACAGACGGGCACGTTCACCCCCGGACAGCGCCTTGACCGGCGTGCGGGCACGTTGCGGGCTGAACAGGAAGTCGCCGAGGTAGCTCAGCACATGGCGGCTCTGACCATCGATATCGATGAAATCGCGACCTTCGGCCACGTTGTCGATCACGGTCTTTTCCAGGTCCAGCTGATGGCGCAACTGGTCGAAGTAGGCCACGTCGATGCGCGTCCCCTCCTCCACTGTGCCGCTGGTCGGTTGCAGACCGCTGAGCATCAGCTTCAGCAGCGTGGTTTTGCCGGTACCGTTGGCGCCGAGCAGACCGATACGGTCGCCGCGCGTCAGGACCATCGAGAAATCCTTGATCAGGAACGGGCCACCCGGGTGAGCGAAACTCACGTTCTCGAGGACCATGACCTGCTTGCCGGACTTGTCAGCAGTGTCCAGCTGAATGTTGGCCTTGCCAGTGCGCTCACGACGCTCGCTACGCTCAACGCGCAATGCTTTCAATGCGCGAACACGGCCTTCGTTACGGGTGCGACGCGCCTTGATGCCCTGGCGGATCCAGACTTCTTCCTGGGCCAGTTTCTTGTCGAACAGCGCATTGGCGGTTTCTTCAGCCGCCAGAGACGCCTCTTTGTGCACGAGGAAACTCGCGTAGTCGCCGTTCCAGTCGATCAGGCCGCCACGATCCAGTTCCAGGATGCGGGTCGCGAGGTTCTGCAGGAATGAACGGTCGTGCGTGATGAACAGCACGGCGCCCTGGAAATCCTTCAGCGCTTCTTCGAGCCAGGCAATGGCGCCGATGTCCAGGTGGTTGGTCGGTTCGTCGAGCAGCAGCAGATCCGGTTCGGAAACCAGAGCCTGAGCCAGCAGGACGCGGCGACGCCAGCCGCCGGACAATTCGGCGAGGGTCTTGTCGGCCGGCAGTTGCAAGCGGCTCAAGGTGCTGTCGACCAGTTGCTGCAAACGCCAGCCGTCGCGGGCTTCGAGGTCGTGCTGGACATGCATCAGTTTGTCCAGATCGGCGTCGGTGACGATGTTCTGGCTCAGGTGGTGATATTGCGCGAGCAGCTCGCCGACACCGTCCAGGCCTTCGGCAACCACGTCGAACACAGTCCGCTCGTCGGCTACCGGCAATTCTTGCGGCAATTCGCCAATCTTGAGGCCAGGTGCCCGCCAAACAGAACCTTCATCAGGCTTCTGGTCGCCCTTGACGAGCTTCATCATGCTGGACTTGCCAGTGCCGTTGCGGCCGATGATGCACACCCGCTCACCACGGGCGATCTGCCAGGACACCTTGTCCAACAACGGCATAGCGCCGAAAGCAAGGGACACATCGCTGAATTTGAGCAGGGTCATGAGCTTCTCCAAAAACCGGGCGCGCATTCTACCTGACTTGAGGCTTCAGAAGGCCGGCAATTTCAATGTCGAAGCACTCTGCACAACAATTGTTGCGAACTTGTGCCGACAGCTCGGCAAAGCTTTCGCCCCTTGCTGGCAAAAGGCTAAGCTACAGACAATTCAGTGCTGCGGTTGCTGGCACTTGTCATGATTTCTCTGCCCGGACGTCTCATGCGCAGTCGCCTTTTCAATCTTTTTTCGTGTTTGCTTCTTACAGCCGCTGTCGCTCAATCCGCCCAGGCGGTGGACCTGTCCACCCAACGCCAGTATTACGATGAAGCCAAGCGTGCCTTGGCCAAAGGCGATTCCGGCCCTTACTTCCGTTACAGCCAGGCTCTGCGTGATTATCCGCTGGAGCCCTATCTGGCTTATGACGAATTGACCGCGCGCCTCAAAACCGCGAGCAACGCCGAAATCGAGAAATTCCTCGCCGAACACGGTGACCTGCCGCAAGCCAACTGGATGAAGTTGCGCTGGCTGCGCTGGCTGGCCGAACGCGGCGATTGGGCAACCTTCGTCAAGTATTATGACCCCAAACTCAATTTCACCGAACTGGACTGCCTGAATGCGCAGTATCAGATCAGCCATAACCGCAAGACCGAAGGCTACGCCAACGCCGACAAGCTCTGGCTGACCGGCAAAACCCAGCCCGACGCCTGCGATGGTTTGTTCGGCATGTGGGCCGCCGAAGGTCAACTGACCGAACAGAAACGCTGGGAGCGCACCAAACTCGCCGCCCAGGCGCGCAACTATCCGCTGGCCAACAGCCTGATCAATGGCCTGACGACCCTCGCCCCGCGCGGTCGCCTGCTGGTGGATGTCGCGCAGAAACCGGAGTTGCTCAATCAGCCGTCGCGCTTCACCCCGGCCGATGAGCCGATGTCGGATATCGTCAGCCTCGGCCTGCGCCGTCTGGCTCGTCAGGATCCGGACAAGGCCATGGCCCTGCTCGATGGTTACGCCAGCAGCATGCACTTTTCCCGTGACGAAAAAGTCGCGATTGCCCGGGAAATCGGCCTGACCCTCGCACGACGTTTCGACAGCCGCGCGCTGGACGTGATGACCAAATACGACCCGGAACTGCGGGACAACACCGTTTCCGAATGGCGCTTGCGCCTGCTGTTGCGCCTGGCCCGTTGGGACGATGCCTATCAGTTGACCCGCCGCCTGCCCCAGGACCTGGCCACCACCAACCGCTGGCGTTACTGGCAGGCTCGCAGCCTGGAGCTGGCCCAGCCACAGAATCCGGAAGCACAGACGCTCTACAAGAATCTGGCTAACGAGCGCGACTTCTACGGTTTCCTGGCGGCCGACCGCTCGCAATCCCCCTATTCGCTGAACAACAAACCGCTGGTGCTCAGTCAGGCGCTGATCAACAAGGTGCGCAATACCCCCGGCATACGACGCGCCCTGGAATTCCATGCCCGCGGGCAGATCGTCGACGGTCGTCGCGAGTGGTACCACGTCAGCCGGCACTTCAGCCGTGACGAAATGGTTGCTCAGGCGAAACTGGCTTACGACCTGAAATGGTATTTCCCGGCGATCCGTACCATCAGTCAGGCGAAGTACTGGGATGACCTGGATATCCGCTTCCCGATGGCCCACCGCGAAACCCTGGTTCGCGAGGCCAAGGTCCGTGGTCTGCACTCGAGCTGGGTATTCGCCATCACTCGCCAGGAAAGCGCCTTCATGGCCGATGCGCGCTCCGGCGTTGGCGCCAGCGGCCTGATGCAACTGATGCCCGGCACCGCCAAGGAAACCGCGCGCAAATTCAGCATTCCCCTCGCGTCACCGCAGCAGGTGTTCGATCCGGACAAGAACATCCAGCTCGGTGCCGCTTACCTGAGCCAGGTCCACAGCCAATTTAACGGCAACCGCGTCCTCGCCTCCGCTGCCTACAACGCCGGCCCCGGCCGCGTACGTCAATGGCTGCGTGGCGCCGATCACCTGAGCTTCGATGTGTGGGTGGAAAGCATCCCGTTCGACGAAACCCGGCAGTACGTGCAAAACGTGCTGTCGTATTCGGTGATCTACGGCCAGAAGCTCAACTCACCGCAGCCGTTGGTGGATTGGCATGAGCGGTATTTCGACGATCAATGACCGGTAATGCCGGATATGTAGGAGCTGTGTAGGAGCTGTGTAGGAGCTGTCGAGTGAAACGAGGCTGCGATCTTTTGATCTTTTTCGGCTCAGCTAAAAATCAAAATCAAAAGCAAAATCAAAATCAAAAGATCGCAGCCTGCGGCAGCTCCTACGCTGATCTAAAGCGTGCTGCAGCCTGCTTGCCAAGTTCGGTCAAGCGATACCGTTGAGCCGGACTATTGGGCGACCCGGGGTTTGTCATCTCAATCAAATCGGCGGCTAACGCCGGTTTGAGATAGTTAGCTCGAAACGTTGCCTTGTGTGCCAATCCGACCTCTGTCATCAGCTCACTTATCTTCAGCGGACCGCTTCCATCGAGAGCCCGAAGCAATTTTGCTACTTGGTCGGTTACTGGGTCGGTTACTGGGTCGGTTACTGGCTCGCTCCTGGCCGCCTCCTGAAGTGCAAGGCTCAGCGCTTGCAGCATGAACTCGACAAAAGGTGTTGATTCAGCCAATTGGTCGGCTGCCGATAATACTGCGTAATATTCGTCCTGCTGCTCTCGAATGACTGCTTCGACCGGCAGATAAGCCAGCACCGGTCGCCATTGACTGAGTATCAAAGTCTGCCAAAGGCGACCCATACGCCCATTACCGTCGGCGAAAGGATGGATGAACTCAAACTCGTAGTGAAAAACACAGCTAGTGATCAACGGATGCCAGTCCGAAGCTGCGAGCCATGCCAACAAATCGTCGATCAAAACTGCAACGCGACTGGGCGGCGGCGCCATATGAACCAATTTCTCGCCACGGTAGATGCCCACCCCGGCTCGACGAAGCTGCCCACAGTCGTCAATCAAACCCCGCATCAGCAACTCATGCGCCTGGAGCAGGTCGGCCCGGCTGCTCGGCTGCCACTGCGGCATCGATTCATAGGCTGTAAAAGCGTTACGTACTTCCTGGATTTCTCGTGGCAGGCCAAGCACTCGCTGCCCTGCCAGAACGGCCGTCACCTGCTCAATGCTCAGGGTGTTGTTCTCGATCGCCAAAGAAGCCTGAATCGTACGAATTCGATTGCTACGGCGCAGTTGAGGCGTCTGCCGACGATCATCCATCGCCGAAAGCTGACCAATCTGTTCACTGATCTCGGCGATCAACGCCAATATTCTTGTGGTCAGGGTCAAGGGTGGTTGATAACGGCTCATATCCTTATCCAGGCTCGCAACTGAGTCCGACATAATGCCCGATCGCGGCCACATTTATTTAAACCTCGTGGCCATTTTCGACCTTTGACGGGAATCGAAAAGATCATCCCCCAACCAGCTCCTATGCTCGCAGATCGGTTTCGGCCTTGCCGTCATTGAACTGCAACGCCGCCAGCCGTGCGTACAACGCATTACTCGCAATCAACTCTTGATGCGTCCCTACCGCCACCAGTTTCCCCTGGTCCATCACCGCGATCCTGTCGGCGTTTTTCACCGTGGCCAGTCGGTGGGCGATGACCAGTGTGGTGCGATTTTTCATCAGGCTGGGCAGGGCCTGCTGGATCAAGTGCTCGCTCTGGGCGTCGAGGGCGCTGGTGGCTTCGTCCAGCAGCAGGATCGGCGCGTCCACCAGCAGCGCTCGGGCGATGGCGAGGCGCTGGCGTTGCCCGCCGGACAAACCGAGACCAGCATCGCCCAGGTGAGTCTGGTAGCCGTGGGGCATTTGCTCGATGAAGTCGTGGGCATAGGCGATTTTCGCGGCTTCCTGGACTTGGGCCAACGTCGCCGTCGGCTGACCGTAGCGAATGTTCTCTTCAATGCTGCCGAAGAACAGCGTCGGGGTTTGCGAGACGAGGGCGAAGCAGCGACGCAAGTCCAGAGGATCGAGTTGAGTCAGCGGCACACCGTCCAGCAGGATGCGTCCTTCGATGGGGTCGTAAAAGCGCAACAGCAGGTCATACACAGTCGATTTGCCGGCACCGGACGGCCCGACCAATGCAAGGGTTTCGCCGGCATTGATCGTCAGATTCAGGCCATCGACGGCATAGCTTTGCGGACGCGACGGGTAGGAAAAGCGCACATCTTGCAGCACCAGATCGCCCTTCACCCGTTCAGGCAAAGTCACTAGGCCCTGGGTCGGTGGCTGGATGATGTTTTCCGACCGCAGTAACTCGGCAATCCGCTCCGCCGCCCCCGCCGCTCGCTGCAGTTCGCCGATCACTTCACTCAACGTGCCGAAGGCACCGCCGACGATCAGGCTGTAAAAGACAAACGCTGCCAGTTCACCCGCGGAAATCCGCCCGGCGATGACGTCCATGCCGCCGACCCAGAGCATCACTCCGACCGCGCCCAGCACCAGCAGGATCACCAGGGTAATCAACCAGGCGCGCTGGAAAATACGCTTGCGGGCGGTGTTGAAAGCCTCTTCCACGGTCGTGGCAAATCGCTGCTCGTCCTGAACCTGATGGTTGTAGGCCTGCACGGTTTTGATCTGGCTCAGGGTTTCGGAGACATAGCTGCCGATATCGGCAATCCGGTCCTGGCTCAGACGCGACAGGGTGCGCACCCGACGACCAAAAATCAGGATCGGCGCGACCACCAGCGGCAACGCGACCACCACGATGCTGGTGAGTTTGGGGTTGGTGATAAACAGCAAGACAATCCCGCCGATCACCATCAGCCCGTTACGCAGGAACAGCGACAGCGATGAGCCGATCACCGATTGCAGCAGCGTAGTGTCGGCGGTCAGCCGCGACTGGATCTCGGAGCTGCGGTTGTCTTCATAGAACCCCGGATGCAGGTAGACCAGATGGTTGAACACCCGACGGCGGATGTCGGCGACAACGCGCTCGCCGATCCATGACACCAGGTAAAACCGTGCAAAGGTGCCAATTGCCAGACCGACCACCAGCAGCATGAACACGCCGATGGATCGGTTGAGCAACTGCGGCGACTGGGTCATGAAACCCTCGTCCACCAGCAGTCGAATACCCTGCCCCATGGACAAAGTGATGCCGGCAGTGACGATCAACGCCAGCAAGGCACCCAAAGCCGGCCAGCGATAAGGCGCGAGGAAACGGCTGGCCAGACGAATGGCGCGGCGGTGACGGGAAGAGAGCATGAAGATCATCCGATGGCGCAACCAATGGCTTAGACCCGGCCAAGCCTACACCGTCAATGAGATTGAACGCTGTAAATCATAATGAGTCAGGTTAATTATGACCGCCAACACTAGTGGCTAGAGATTATTGGTCTAAAGTCCGGGTGGAAACGTCCGGGTATTTCTGATGGACTGAGGATACCGACCTGAAAGATCGCAGGGAGTTGTCATAGCCCGGTCACTTGGCGGTTCTACAGTAAGCACACAACCTGATGAGGAGACAGGCCATGTCCTTGCAAAACAGCAGCGATGACAAGATTCCAGTGATCCGCACGCAACCAGACCAGTCTCTGGGTTGCTCGATTATTGATAAGGATGGGCACGAAGTACCGATCACTGAAAACATGATCCAGGACGCTTGCCGCGAACTGGAGAAGCGATTGGTCAAGCCTGCCGAAGAAGAGTGATATAGCCACCGTCTTCTTGACCCGGCTCTTTTAGCCGGGTTTTTTATGGGTGCCTTTTGAGGGTGCTGCGCACTCCTATCGCGGGCAAGCCACGCTCCCACAGGATTACCGTGATTTCAACATTGACGCATGATCTGTGGGAGCGTGGCTTGCCCGCGATAAAGCCAACGCGGTACTCAGACAGCCAAAGCCCCCAACGCCGCCACGATTCGCTGCAACACCGGCGAATCCCCCTCGATCCGCACCTTCAACCCATCGATCTCACGCCGCAGCGGGTATTGTTTGCGCAGCGCATCGAACGCCGCACGCTGCTCGCTCACATTCCCTACAAGGCTGCGTCGGAAATCCGCATCGTCACGGCGTGGGTCGTACACGCCACGGCACAACATCGCCAGCGCCCAGGCCGGATCGCTGTTAGCGTTCAGCGTCACTGCCGACAACCACGGCGCTGGCAGCAAATCGCTCAGGTGAACCTGTTCCGGTTGCCCGAGGAACTCGCAAAACGCCTGATAGATTTGCGCCGTACCGCGCTGTTTGCCGTCGAGGCTGTAACCGGCAATGTGCGGCGTCGCCAGCACACACAACTCGGCCAGCGCCACATCGACCTCGGGCTCAGCCTCCCAGACATCCAGCACCGCTTGCAGGTCTTCACGCTGCAACAGCACCTGGCGCAGGGCGACGTTGTCGATGACCGGGCCACGGCTGGCGTTGATCAGCCAGGTGCCAGGCTTGAGTTGGTTCAAGCGGTTTTTATCGAACAGATGCCAGGTTGACTGTGGGCCCTGCTTGTTCAACGGAGTGTGCAGACTGATGACGTCACATTGCTCGATGATCTGCTCGAGGCTGACGTAATTGCCGCCTTCAGCGGCTTGCCGTGGGAGATCGCAGACCAGCACGTTCCAGCCCAGACCTTGTAGAACCTTGACCAACCGCCCGCCCACTTCGCCAGCACCGACCACACCGTAGGTGCGTTGAGTCAGGTCGGCACCTTCAATTTCGGCCAGGGTCAACAGGCTGCCCAGCACGTAATCGACCACACCCCGGGCATTGCAGCCTGGCGCGCTGGACCAGGTGATGTCGGCCTGTTGAAAGTAATCCAGATCCAGGTGGTCGGTGCCGATGGTGCACGTGCCGACGAAGCGCACCTTGCTGCCTTCGAGCAATTGGCGGTTGACGTTGGTCACCGAACGCACCAGCAGCACATCGGCCTGCTCGACAGTGGCGCGGTCGATGGCACGTCCCGGCACCCGGCGGATTTCACCGAAACCTGCGAAGAAGGCATCGAGCAGCGGGATATTTTCGTCGGCAACAATCAGCATGGCAGGCTCCTTTGGCGGATCGGCAGTTTAGGCGGAGTTGACCGTGATGGGCCAGCAGGCATTACGCACCCTCTGTAGCAGCTGGCGTAGCCTGCGTTCGGCTGCGTAGCAGACGCGAGACCTGAGCCCGAGGTCTTGCTGAAGCACCGCAGGGTCTGTTTTTACGACTGCTGCGCAGCCGAACGCAGGCTGCGCCAGCTGCTACAAGGTTGCGTCGCCGTAGGGGATATCACAATGATCGGAAACTGATTACAAATCCCTAACACAGGACTTTTCCTGACCACTGCGTCAAGGCGTAGAATGCGCCGCCTTGCGCATCAAAATCTTTTGGACGTTTCGCCTTGAATTCCGTGACTGACCGCCCCGCCGCTATTTCCCTCAACCCCCCGGCCCGGGTTCGCCTGGAGCTGAAAAACCTGCTCGGCCTGGCGTTGCCGATCATGATCGCGCAACTGGCGACCACTGCCATGGGCTTCGTTGATGCGGTGATGGCCGGACGTGTCGGGCCTCGAGATCTGGCGGCCGTCGCGCTGGGCAACTCGATCTGGGTGCCGGTGTTTCTGCTGATGACCGGCACGCTGCTGGCTACTACCCCGAAAGTCGCCCAGCGTTTCGGCGCCGGCACGCACAGCGAGATTGGTCCGATCGTGCGTCAGGCGTTGTGGCTGGCGCTGGTGGTGGGTTTGATGGCGACCGGCATGCTGTTCAGCGCCGAACCGATCCTGCACATCATGAAAGTCGATCCCGAATTGATCGGCCCGTGCATGCAGTATCTGCACGGCATCGCCAGCGGCTTGCCTGCCGTCGCGCTCTATCATGTGCTGCGCTGCTTCAGTGATGGCCTGGGTCGCACCCGCCCGGCCATGGTCCTTGGCCTGTGTGGGCTGGCGCTGAATATTCCACTCAATTACATCTTCATCTATGGCCACTTTGGTGTGCCGGCCATGGGTGGCGTCGGCTGCGGCTGGGCCACGGCGATCGTGATGTGGGTGATGGCGTTGGGCATGGCCGGCTGGGAGCGCTGGGCGCCGGCCTATCAGTCGAGTCAGTTGTTCAGCCGTTTCGACTGGCCACAGTGGTCGGTGATCAAGCGTTTGCTGGGCATCGGCCTGCCGATCGGCATTGCGGTGTTCGCCGAGTCGAGCATCTTCGCCGTGATCGCCCTGCTGATTGGCAGCCTCGGCGCCACCGTGGTCGCCGGGCACCAGATCGCGCTGAACTTCAGCTCGCTGGTGTTCATGATCCCCTACTCCCTCGGCATGGCCGTGACCGTGCGAGTCGGCCAGGCACTCGGCCGAGAGGAACCACGCGAAGCCCGCTTCGCCGCCGGTGTCGGCATGGCCACCGCCCTGGCGTATGCGTGCCTGTCGGCGAGCATGATGCTGTTGCTGCGTGAACCCATCGCTGCGATTTACACCGCCGACCCGACGGTGATTCAGGTGGCCGCGATGCTGATCGTGTATTCGGCGCTGTTCCAGTTTTCCGATGCGATCCAGGTGACGGCGGCGGGCGCACTGCGCGGCTATCAGGACACGCGAGTGACGATGATCCTGACGCTGTTCGCGTACTGGGGGATTGGTTTACCGGTGGGTTACGCCTTGGGCCTGACCGACTGGTTCGGCGCGCCGAGTGGCCCGAGCGGGCTGTGGCAGGGTTTGATCGTCGGCCTGAGTTGCGCGGCACTGATGCTGTCGATCCGCCTGACGCGCAGTGCACGCAAGCGGATCCGCATCAGTCGTTCGGCGGGTTAAGCGAGTTTTTTGCGGATCCAGTACAGGTAGGTGCCTGCCTCTTCATGCTGCGCGACCAGTTCGTGATCGAGAAACACGCAAAACTTGGGGATGTCGCGACGGGTCGACGGGTCGGTGGCGATTACCTTCAGCAGGCCGCCAGGCACCAGGTCACGGATGTGCTGGTGCAGCATCATCACCGGTTCCGGGCAATTGAGGCCGGTGGCGTCGAGGGTGCCGTCTACCGGCGTATCGATCATTTCACTCATGATTTACTCCTGAAACTTGCCGGCATTGTCGCGCATTGCCGGGTGTTCGGTCATCTGTGGCGTTACACCTCACCTGTGGGAGCGGGCTTGCCCGCGATGAGGGCGGAACATTCAACATTTGTGCTGACTAATCAATCGCCAATCGCGGGCAAGCCCGCTCCCACAGGTTTTTGTGTACTCAGCGGGACTTGGGTTTCTTCACGTCCAATCGGCGCAAATGGCAGGTCACTTCCTCGCGATCGTGATACAGCTGCTTGCAGCCGATCTCGACCCGAATGCCCCGCGCCTTGAACCCGTCGGCGATGCGCTCCAGCAAACGCTTCACTTCGGCATAACGCTGTTTCATCGGCAGCTTGAGGTTGACCACCGCTTCCCGGCAATGCCCCTCGCCAATCCATTCTTCCAGCATCGCCGCATTGCGCGCCGGTTTCTCGACGATGTCGCAAACCATCCAGTCCACCGGTTGCTTGGGCTTGAAGGTGAAACCGTCGGCCATCAAGTGCTGCACCAAACCGGTCTCCATCAGGCTTTCGGCCATCGGGCCGTTGTCGATGGCGGTCACCAGCATGCCGCGGTTGACCAGTTGCCAGGTCCAGCCGCCAGGTGCGGCGCCAAGATCGACGCCAGTCATGTCGCTGTGCAGGCGCTCGTCCCACTGATCCCGGGGGATGAAATGGTGCCAGGCCTCTTCCAGCTTGAGGGTCGAACGGCTCGGCGCTTCACGCGGGAATTTCAGGCGTGGAATACCCATCGGCCACATCGCCGAATTGTTCGATTCCGCCAGGCCCATGAACACTTCGCGACCGCTCTTGAAGGTCAGCAGCAGCCGTGGCTTGTGGGCGTCTTCCACCAGTTTGCCGGCCGCCATCAGCGCCTTGCGCAGGTGGCCTTCGAATTTCTTGCAAAAGTTCGACAGCTCTTTACCATCGTTGGTGTCGACCATTTCCAGCCACAGGCTGCCGCACAGCGGGAAGTCCGCCATGTGCGCGAGGATTACGCTGATGCGGTCGGTTTCCGGCAGATCGATGAAGATCCCGCGAGCCCATTGGCGAGGAAAGATCAGATCGGCGAAACGCTGACCACGCATCAAACGCTCGGCGCCGTCTTCTTCGGTGCAGATGAATTCGGCGCAGGCGCTGGCGGTTTTGGCCTTGGCATAACCGGCCACGTTCAGCCGCGCGGCATGTTCGGAAATCTCGGAACAGACTTCGCCTTCGAAGCCCGGCCGGCAATGCATAAAGAGGGTGTTCATTTTTACTCCTGGGCAGTTGGCGAAGAATTCAGCCACTGCGCGATGCCCAGACTTGCGTTGAAGCAAAGCCTGTCACGAAAACCGGCGCATGATAGCCGAGTTCGGAACCTTGGACTTCTCCATAGAGTCCAGTAATTAGCCTTAAGCATCAAACAGGACTAGGTTTAAGCCTCAGTTCGTTCCCTCAGTCCGTAGCCGTGCGGATTTAAAGGAGTCATTTCAATGCCGTCCCTCGATAGCCTGAAAACCCTTAAAACCTTACAAGTCGACGACAAGACCTATCACTATTTCAGCCTGCCCGAAGCCGCCAAAAGCCTGGGCGATCTCGACAAGTTGCCGATGTCGTTGAAAGTGCTGCTGGAAAACCTGCTGCGCTGGGAAGACGAGAAAACCGTTACCGGCGCCGACCTCAAAGCGATTGCCGCCTGGCTCAAGGAGCGTCGCTCCGATCGCGAAATCCAGTACCGCCCGGCGCGGGTATTGATGCAGGACTTTACCGGCGTCCCCGCCGTGGTCGACCTGGCTGCCATGCGCGCCGCCATGGCCAAGGCCGGCGGCGACCCGCAGCGAATCAATCCGCTGTCGCCGGTGGACCTGGTGATCGACCACTCAGTGATGGTCGACAAGTACGCCAGCTCAAGCGCCTTCGAACAGAACGTAGACATCGAAATGCAGCGCAACCACGAGCGTTACGCCTTCCTGCGCTGGGGCCAGAGCGCCTTCGACAATTTCTGTGTGGTGCCACCGGGCACCGGCATCTGCCATCAGGTCAACCTCGAGTACCTGGGCCGCACGGTCTGGACCAAAGACGAGGACGGGCGCACCTATGCCTTCCCCGACACGCTGGTCGGCACCGATTCCCACACCACCATGATCAACGGCCTCGGCGTACTTGGCTGGGGCGTCGGCGGGATCGAAGCGGAAGCGGCGATGCTCGGCCAGCCGGTGTCGATGCTGATTCCGGAAGTGATCGGTTTCAAACTCACCGGCAAGCTCAGGGAAGGCATCACCGCCACCGATTTGGTGCTGACGGTAACCCAGATGCTGCGCAAGAAAGGTGTGGTCGGCAAATTCGTCGAGTTCTATGGCGACGGCCTCGCCGACCTGCCGCTGGCCGACCGCGCGACCATCGCCAACATGGCCCCGGAATACGGCGCCACCTGCGGCTTCTTCCCGGTGGACGAGGTGACACTGGAGTACTTGCGTCTGTCTGGCCGCACACCGGAAACCGTGAAACTGGTGGAGGCCTACAGCAAGACCCAGGGCCTGTGGCGCCTGCCCGGCAAGGAGCCGGAGTTCACCGACAGTCTGGCCCTGGACATGGGCAGCGTCGAGGCCAGTCTCGCCGGGCCGAAACGCCCTCAGGACCGCGTCTCGCTGCCGAATGTCGCGCAAGCGTTCACTGACTTTCTCGGCCTGCAATTCAAACCCTCCAGCAAGGAAGAAGGTCGCCTGGAAAGTGAGGGTGGCGGTGGCGTCGCGGTGGGCAACGCCGATCTGATCGGCGAAACGGATTACGATCACGAAGGCCGCACCTATCGGTTGAAAAATGGCGCGGTGGTGATTGCCGCAATCACCTCTTGCACCAACACCTCCAACCCCAGCGTGATGATGGCGGCGGGTCTGGTGGCGAAAAAGGCCGTGGAGAAAGGCCTGAAGCGCAAACCGTGGGTCAAGAGCTCGCTGGCACCCGGCTCGAAAGTGGTCACCGACTACTACAAGGCAGCGGGCCTGACCCAATACCTTGATGAACTCGGTTTTGCGCTAGTCGGTTATGGCTGCACCACCTGCATCGGCAACTCGGGACCGTTGCCGGAGCCGATCGAAAAAGCCATTCAGAAAGCCGACCTCACCGTCGCCTCGGTGCTCTCGGGCAACCGCAACTTTGAAGGTCGCGTGCATCCGCTGGTGAAAACCAACTGGCTGGCCTCCCCGCCCCTGGTCGTCGCCTACGCGTTGGCCGGGACGGTGCGCATCGACATCAGCAGCGAGCCATTGGGCCACGACAAGGATGGCCACCCGGTTTATCTGCGAGACATTTGGCCGAGCACCCAGGAAATCGCCGACGCGGTCACTCAGGTGAACACCGCGATGTTCCACAAGGAATACGCCGAAGTGTTTGCCGGCGATGAGCAGTGGCAGGCGATCGAAGTGCCGCAGGCGGCGACTTATGTCTGGAACAACGATTCGACGTATATCCAGCATCCGCCATTCTTCGATGACATCGGCGGCCCTGCGCCGGTGGTCAAGGATGTCGAAGGGGCGAAAGTTCTCGCGCTGCTTGGTGATTCGGTGACCACCGACCACATCTCCCCGGCCGGCAACATCAAGGCGGACAGCCCTGCCGGCCATTACCTGCGCGAGCAAGGGGTGGAACCGCGGGACTTCAACTCCTACGGCTCCCGTCGCGGCAACCATCAAGTGATGATGCGCGGCACCTTCGCCAATATCCGGATTCGCAACGAGATGCTCGGCGGCGAAGAAGGCGGCAACACGATTTATATTCCGACCGGGGAGAAGCTGCCGATCTACGACGCGGCCATGCGTTACCAGGCATCGGGCACGCCGCTGGTGGTGATCGCCGGGCAAGAATACGGCACCGGTTCGAGTCGCGACTGGGCGGCCAAGGGCACCAATCTGCTGGGCGTGAAAGCCGTCATCGCCGAGAGCTTCGAGCGGATTCACCGTTCCAACCTGGTGGGCATGGGCGTATTGCCGTTGCAGTTCAAGCTGGATCAGAACCGCAAGAGCCTGAACCTCACCGGCAAGGAAACCCTAGACATCCTTGGCCTGACGGGCGTCGAACTGACTCCTCGGATGAACCTGACGCTGGTTGTCACCCGTGAAGATGGCAGCAATGAAAAGATCGAGGTGTTGTGCCGCATCGATACCCTCAATGAGGTGGAGTACTTCAAGGCCGGGGGGATTTTGCATTACGTATTGCGGCAATTGATTGCCTCGTAACAGCTTGCTGACAACGACACCGCCTTCGGGCGGTGTTTTTGTTCGGGCCGCAAAAGTCTATGTCGTTTTGCGACGCGTTACTGATTAATGAAAAAAACATTTCAATAAATGCCTGACATTGCCGACAACCTTTCAAAGCCTTGCGGATTGAAAAAGCCATGCGTAACAACCAGCCCATTACACAACGCGAACGGACCTTCCCGGCTCAGCAACGGTTGATTTCCACCACCGATGCCAAGGGCGTGATCACCTACTGCAACGACGCTTTCGTCGAAATCAGCGGGTTTTCTCGTGAGGAGCTGATCCGTGCGCCGCATAACCTGGTCCGTCACCCCGACGTCCCGGCTGCGGTGTTCGCGCACATGTGGGGCACATTGAAACAAGGCTTGCCATGGATGGGCATTGTCAAGAATCGCTGCAAGACCGGTGACCACTACTGGGTCAACGCCTATGTCACACCGGTGTTCGACGGCAATCAGGTGATCGGTTACGAGTCGGTGCGGGTCAAACCCACCGCCGAACAGATCCGCCGCGCCGAAGCGCTCTATCAACGCATCAATCAGGGCAAGTCAGCCGTTCCTCAAACCGATAAATGGTTGCCTGTACTTCAGGACTGGCTGCCGTTCATTCTGGTCAGCCAGTTGAGTTTCATGATCGGCGCCTCGCTCAACTCTCAATGGGGCTTCGCCCTCGCCGCCGGCCTTTCGGTGCCCTTGGGCTTGATGGGTTTGAGCTGGCAACAGCGCGGTATCAAGCGTTTGCTGCGCCTGGCCGAACAGACCACGTCCGACCCGCTGATTGCGCAGATGTATACCGACAGTCGTGGCGCCCAGGCACGCCTGGAAATGTCGATTCTCAGCCAGGAAGCACGCCTGAAAACCTGCCTGACTCGTCTGCAGGACACTGCCGAACACCTGACCGAACAAGCGAAACAGTCCGACGCCTTGGCGCACAACAGCTCCACCGGCCTGGAACGTCAACGCGTCGAAACCGAGCAAGTGGCGACCGCTGTGAATCAGATGGCCGCCACTACTCAGGAAGTCGCCAGCCACGTGCAGCGCACCGCCGACGCCACTCAGGAAGCCAATCGCTTGACCGGTCGCGGTCGCGACATCGCCGGGGAAACCCGCGAAGCTATTCAGCGTCTGTCGGTGGTGGTCGGTGAAACCGGCCTGACGGTCACGCAACTGGCCAAGGACAGCGACGAAATCGGCGGCGTGGTCGATGTGATCAAAGGCATTGCCGATCAGACCAACCTGCTGGCCTTGAACGCCGCAATTGAAGCGGCTCGCGCCGGCGAGATGGGTCGTGGCTTTGCGGTAGTGGCCGACGAAGTGCGTCAACTGGCGCAACGCACCAGCGAATCCACCGGGCAGATTCACGCCCTGATCGCCAAACTGCAGCAGACGGCTTCCAGTGCCGTGCAAACCATGGAGGCCGGGCATCGTCAGGCTGAAGAAGGTGTGGCGCGAGTCTTGGAAGCGGATCAGGCGCTGGTGGGCATCAGCGAAGCGGTGGCCAACATCACCGACATGACCACGCAAATCGCTGCCGCCACCGAAGAGCAAAGTGCAGTGGCCGAAGAAATCAGCCGCAACATCAGCAACATCTCGCAACTGGCTGACCAGACCTCGGAACAGGCACAGCACTCGGCGCTGCTGAGTGAGGAACTGACCAAGACCGCGAATACCCAGTATTCGTTGGTGGAGCGGTTTAACCGCTGATTGTTCTGGCAATACAAAAAACCGGTTGCGAGAGCTTCCGGTTTTTTTTGATCAGGAATTATTGGGTCTGGCAGACGCAATCGCGAGCAGGCTCACGACTACAGGGGATCGTCGTCGGGCACAAAACCTATGATCTCCTCAGATCCAATGTAGGAGTGAGCGTAGCGCGCCACATATCGGTTGCTATCAACCCAGGCCTCGAATTCCGAGGTGCAGCCCACTTTTACGAAACAGACTCATACTTTCAGCTCTGCGTCAGAGCTGTCAGCTCTTACAGTAGTTGCGCGATCCAAATTCCGGCATTAATGAAAAGCCAGCTTTTGGCTTGGAATTATGGATATGGAGAACTTCAAAATGAGTGTTAGAGACCTTTACTTCCCTAAACAAAAAAGCATCCAAAACCCCACCAACGATTTCCACTGGAGCTTGGGAGCAGAACCGATTTATTCAGATTCAACCCAGTTTTTTTACGCCAAGTATCCAGTTACTGGCGAGGAGTTCTGGGTTTTTAGCGGCGGCACCGGCTCGGTGTACGAAGATAATTACTTCAGTTTTCTCTTCAGCGTGCCCTATCTGGATCAAGATCTCCTGGAATGTACCTACAAACTCGGTGTAGCCGATTGGATGCATGTTACGCATGTCCACTCTCATTCCGTACGCCCCGGCACCGTGGGCGTCAGAATTGTTGATGCGGACGAAGCTGAGTTAACGATTAGACTGGATCGAACCAAGGGGATCGTTACTGGTGACTTCAAAGCCACTTTTAAACATATATACCGGTTGGCGCCAATTGGCACATTCAAAATGACAAGAACCGACGTGCCCGCGCTCTTGATCAACACATGACAAACTCAGCCACTCGCTTTGCCGCTGCCATCAAATGCTGATCATGGCTGACTCCTGAAGCCTTCAGCGGCTTCAGGTCATGATCCCCCGCCGCCATCCAAAACACCTCAATCCCCGGCGAGAACACATACCCCTCAACCGCCTCCCGATTCCCCAACGCATCCCGCTCACCTTGAACAATCAACGTCCGCGTCTTCAAAGAAGCCAAATGCTCGACCCGCGGCTTCTCCGGTTTGCCCACCGCATAAAACGGATACCCCAGGCACACCAGCGCATCCGCGCCCAACTCATCAGCCAACAAACTCGCCATCCGTCCGCCCATGGACTTGCCACCAATGGCCAGGCGGCCAGCGACATGGCGTCGCACCACGGTATACACCTCCCGCCAGCACTCGAGCAGTTTCGGTGCCGGGTTCGGCGGGCGTTTGCCGCCATCGATACGCCGCTGCGACATGTAGGGAAACTCGAAGCGCAATACGTTGACCCCCTGTGCGGCAAGGCGCGCAGCCATGTCGCTCATCCAGTTGCTGTCCATCGGCGCACCGGCACCGTGAGCGAGAATCAGCGTCGCCGAAGCCGGTCCTGAAGCGGCATTCCACAACCACCCATGATCCCGCACGCACTGCGCCCATTGATCCCCGTCAATACTGGCCTTGTGCTCTTTGTCCATGCTTGCCTCGCTTTTAGTCTGCCTATAACTCCAGGCGAAGGGAGCGTCTGCCGTGCGGCTTACTCGCAAAGACAGGCCTTCACTTCGGCTGAACCGTGGATGGGGAACCATGAACACTTCTATCAGTACCGCCTACAACTACAAGGTGGTCCGCCAATTCGCCATTATGACGGTTGTGTGGGGCATCGTCGGCATGGGGCTCGGGGTTTTTCTCGCGGCCCAGTTGGTCTGGCCCGAACTCAATTTCAATCTGCCGTGGACCAGTTTCGGCCGGTTGCGTCCACTGCACACTAACGCGGTGATCTTCGCTTTCGGCGGTTGCGCCCTGTTCGCCAGCTCGTTCTACTCGGTACAACGCACCTGCCAGACCCGCCTGTTTGCGCCAAAAATCGCCGCGTTCTGCTTCTGGGGCTGGCAACTGGTGATTCTTTTGGCGGCCATTAGCCTGCCATTGGGTTACACCAGTTCCAAGGAATACGCCGAGCTGGAATGGCCGATCGACATCCTGATCACCATCGTCTGGGTAGCCTACGCCATCGTGTTCTTCGGCACGATCATGCAGCGCAAGACCAAACACATCTATGTCGGTAACTGGTTCTTCGGTGGATTCATCATCACTGTGGCGATCCTGCACATCGTCAACAACCTGGAATTGCCGGTAAGTTTCACCAAGTCCTACTCGGTGTACGCCGGTGCGACCGATGCCATGGTGCAGTGGTGGTATGGCCACAACGCCGTAGGCTTTTTCCTCACCGCCGGTTTCCTCGGAATGATGTACTACTTCGTTCCGAAACAGGCCGAGCGTCCGGTGTATTCCTATCGTTTGTCGATCGTGCACTTCTGGGCGCTGATTACCCTGTACATCTGGGCCGGCCCTCACCATTTGCACTACACCGCGCTGCCGGACTGGGCGCAGTCGCTGGGCATGGTGATGTCGCTGATCCTGTTGGCACCGAGCTGGGGCGGGATGATCAACGGGATGATGACGCTCTCGGGCGCCTGGCATAAGTTGCGCAGCGACCCGATCCTGCGCTTCCTCGTTGTGTCGCTGGCGTTCTACGGCATGTCGACATTCGAAGGGCCGATGATGGCGATCAAGACAGTGAACGCTCTCTCCCACTACACCGACTGGACCATTGGTCACGTTCATGCCGGCGCGCTCGGCTGGGTAGCGATGATTTCCATCGGTGCGCTGTACCACATGATTCCGAAAGTCTTCGGCCGCACGCAGATGCACAGCATCGGCCTGATCAACGCGCACTTCTGGCTCGCGACCATCGGCACCGTGCTGTACATCGCCTCGATGTGGGTCAACGGCATCGCCCAAGGCCTGATGTGGCGCGCCGTCAACGAGGACGGCACGCTGACCTATTCCTTCGTCGAAACCCTGGTGGCCAGCCACCCAGGCTTCGTCGTGCGACTGGTGGGCGGCGCGATCTTCCTCTGCGGCATGTTGCTGATGGCTTACAACACCTGGCGCACCGTGCGGGCCTCGCAGCTTGCCGAAGCCGCCGCTGCCGCACAGATAGCCTGAGGAGTCCGCCATGAAGCACGAAACAATCGAGAAAAACGTCGGCCTGCTGATGTTGCTGATGGTGTTCGCCGTGAGCATCGGCGGCCTGACCCAGATCGTCCCGCTGTTCTTTCAGGACGTGACCAATAAACCGGTGGAAGGCATGAAGCCCTACACCGCGCTGCAACTGGAAGGCCGGGACATTTACATCCGCGAAGGCTGCGTCGGTTGCCACTCGCAGATGATCCGCCCGTTTCGCGCCGAAACCGAGCGCTATGGCCACTATTCGGTGGCCGGGGAAAGTGTCTGGGATCACCCGTTCCTGTGGGGCTCCAAGCGTACCGGGCCGGACTTGGCGCGCGTCGGCGGTCGCTACTCCGAAGACTGGCACCGCGCGCACTTGTACAACCCGCGCAACGTGGTGCCGGAATCGAAGATGCCGGCCTACCCGTGGCTGGTCGACAACAAGGTCGACAGCAGCCACACCGAAACCAAGATCCGCGCCATGCGCACCCTCGGCGTGCCGTACACCGACGACGACATCGCAGGCTCAGTCGCCTCGCTCCAGGGCAAAACCGAAATGGACGCGCTGGTCTCCTACCTGCAAGTGCTCGGCACTGCGATCAAGAGCAAGAGGTGAGCCATGTCCATGCCCTTTGAAATAATTAGCGAAATGAGCAGTGGAATGATCCGCGGTTTGGGCACGGTCGTGGTGTTCGTGGCCTTCGTCGGCCTGACGCTGTGGGTGTTCAACGGCAAGCGCAATCCGGAATTCGCCGAAGCGCGCCTGCTGCCGTTCGCCGACGAGCCGCCATCGGAAAACAGCACCCAACAAGAATCCGCCACAAGGAGTACCCGGCCATGACCACCTTCTGGAGTACGTGGATCTGCGTACTGACCATCGGCAGCCTGATCGGCCTGACCTGGTTGCTGATCGGTACGCGCCGAGGGGAAACCAAGGGCAGCACCGACCAGACCATGGGCCACAGCTTCGACGGCATCGAGGAGTACGATAACCCGCTGCCGCAGTGGTGGTTCATGCTGTTCGCCGGCACGTTGGTGTTTGCCGTCGGCTACCTGATCCTTTACCCGGGCCTGGGTAACTGGAAAGGCATTTTGCCCGGTTATGAGGACGGCTGGACCGGTGTCCACGAATGGGAAAAGGAGATGAACAAGGCTGACGCGAAGTTCGGGCCGATCTTCGCCAAATTTGCCGCCATGCCCATCGAAGAAGTCGCCAAGGATCCACTAGCACTTAAAATGGGCGGTCGCCTGTTTGCGTCCAATTGCTCGGTGTGCCACGGCTCGGATGCCAAGGGCGCGTTTGGTTTCCCGAACCTGGCCGACAGCAACTGGCGCTGGGGCGGCGATGCCGAAATGATCAAAACGACCATCATGGGCGGTCGCATGGCCGCGATGCCGGCTTGGGGGGAAATCCTCGGCGACGCCGGGGTGAAGAACGTCGCGGCTTATGTGCGTCATGAACTGGCCGGCCTGCCCTTGCCGGAAGGCAGCACGGCCGATCTGCACGCCGGACAGCAAGCGTACAGCACCACCTGCGTAGCCTGTCATGGGGCAAACGGCCAAGGCACTGAAGCCATGGGAGCGCCGAACCTGACGCAACCGACCGGATTTATCTATGGAACAAGCCTGACGCAGCTTGAACAAACCATTCGTCATGGTCGCCAGGGCCATATGCCGGCGCAGAACGAACTGCTCGGCAACGATAAGGTGCAACTGCTGGCCGCTTACGTGTACAGCCTGTCTCAGGGTCTGAGCACGGAGCGTTTACAGGCTGAAGGCAAAAGCGAATAAATCTCGCCCGCGCAACGCCGCATTCACCCGGATGCGGCAGTTCACTGCCCCTTTGCGACGCATTGTCGCACCCTCCCTTGTCTTTCCTTTCGGTTCGCCGGATTCAGGTTTAAGCTGTCCTGCGAGGCGTGCTGGCCAGCGCCGGTTCCAGGTCGATTCAACCCGATGTGTTCGACGAATTTGCTCGATAACAGGCCGCAAAGGCTGGTAGACACCGGCTATCGTCCCCGTTGTCCTCTGTTACACCATCGTCGTGTTTGAACATACCCCGTTACAACTGACCTGAACCCCTCGCCTCTTTCATCCGTTGCGACATTTGTCCGAGGGCAATTTTGTCCTTACGCAGCGCATGGAAAGGCCGCAGAATCAGCTTTTGAAAGCATTGACCCATGTCATGGCGCGTTGCAATGACCCCCCGCTTTCTACATACTTGCGGCCGATTTTTACTCCTAATAAAACACCCAAACCGTGGAACCTTAGAATGAGCACAGCAATCAGTCCGACTGCTTATAACTATAAGGTAGTCCGCCAGTTCGCCATCATGACGGTGGTCTGGGGGATCCTTGGCATGGGGCTCGGTGTCTTCATCGCCTCGCAACTGGTCTGGCCGGAGTTGAACTTCGGTCTGGCATGGACGAGCTTTGGACGCCTGCGCCCGCTGCACACCAACCTGGTGATTTTCGCCTTCGGTGGTTGTGCGCTGTTTGCCACTTCCTATTACGTCGTGCAGCGAACCTGCCAAACGCGACTGATTTCCGACAGCCTCGCGGCCTTCACCTTCTGGGGTTGGCAAGCGGTGATCGTCGGCGCGATCATTACCTTGCCGATGGGTTTCACGACCACCAAGGAATACGCGGAACTGGAATGGCCTCTGGCTATTCTGCTGGCTATTGTCTGGGTCACCTACGGTCTGGTGTTCTTCGGCACCATCGTCAAGCGCAAGACCAAACACATCTATGTCGGTAACTGGTTCTACGGTGCCTTCATCGTCGTGACCGCGATGCTCCACATCGTCAACCACGCGTCCCTGCCGGTCAGTTTCTTCAAGTCCTACTCGGCTTACTCGGGTGCGACCGATGCGATGATCCAGTGGTGGTACGGCCACAACGCGGTAGGTTTCTTCCTGACCACCGGCTTCCTGGGGATGATGTACTACTTCGTTCCGAAGCAGGCCGAACGTCCGATCTACTCTTATCGTCTGTCGATCGTGCACTTCTGGGCGTTGATCACCCTGTACATCTGGGCCGGTCCGCATCATTTGCACTACACCGCACTGCCGGACTGGGCTCAGTCCCTGGGCATGGCGATGTCGATCATCCTGCTGGCACCCAGCTGGGGCGGCATGATCAACGGCATGATGACCCTCTCGGGCGCCTGGCATAAGCTGCGCACCGACCCGATCCTGCGTTTCCTCGTGGTATCGCTGGCGTTCTACGGCATGTCGACCTTCGAAGGCCCGATGATGGCCATCAAGACCGTCAACTCGCTCTCGCACTACACCGACTGGACCATCGGCCACGTACACGCCGGCGCTCTTGGCTGGGTAGCGATGATTTCGATCGGCGCGATCTACCACATGATCCCGAAACTGTTCGGTCGCACGCAGATGCACAGCATCGCCCTGATCAACACGCACTTCTGGCTCGCGACCATTGGTACCGTTCTGTACATCGCCTCGATGTGGGTCAACGGCATCACCCAGGGCCTGATGTGGCGTGCAATCAACGATGACGGCACCCTCACCTACTCGTTCGTTGAAGCGCTGCAAGCCAGCCACCCAGGCTTCATCGTTCGTGCCCTGGGCGGTGCGTTCTTTGCCAGTGGCATGCTGTTCATGGCCTACAACGTGTTCCGTACCGTTCGCGCCTCGAACCCGGTTGAAGCCGAAGCCGCTACCAAGATTGCTGTAGTTGGAGCTCACTGATGAAGCATGAAGCAGTCGAGAAGAATATTGGCCTGCTGGCCTTCTTCATGGTTATCGCCGTCAGCGTCGGCGGCCTGACTCAAATCGTTCCGCTGTTTTTCCAGGACGTCACCAACAAGCCGGTCGAGGGCATGAAGCCGCGCACCGCCCTTGAACTGGAAGGCCGCGACGTGTACATCGCCAACGGTTGCGTCGGCTGCCACTCGCAGATGATTCGCCCGTTCCGTGCTGAAACCGAACGTTACGGCCACTACTCGGTCGCCGGTGAAAGCGTTTGGGACCACCCGTTCCTGTGGGGTTCCAAGCGTACCGGTCCGGACCTGGCCCGTGTCGGCGGTCGTTACTCCGATGACTGGCAGCGTGCGCATTTGTACAACCCGCGCAACGTAGTGCCTGAGTCGAAAATGCCGGCTTACCCGTTCCTCGTGGAAAACAAGCTCGACGGCAAAGACACTGCCAAGAAAATGGAAGTCTTGCGCACGCTCGGCGTCCCTTACACCGACGAAGACATCGCTGGTGCCAAGGATGCTGTGAAGGGCAAAACCGAAATGGACGCGCTGGTGGCCTATCTGCAAGGCCTGGGCACCATCATCAAAAGCAAACGGTGATTTAGATGGATATCGGGATGATTCGTGGCCTGGGCACCGTTGTTGTGATGGTGGCCTTCATCGGTCTGGCGCTGTGGGTGTTCAGCCCCAAGCGCAAGTCGGAGTTTGAAGACGCGACCTTGCTGCCTTTCGCGGATGATCCCGAAGCCATCAAGCACGTCGAGCAAGCTTCTAGGAGTAACAAAGAATGACTACGTTCTGGAGTCTGTACGTCACAGTCCTCAGTCTCGGCACCATCTTCGCCCTGACCTGGCTGCTGCTGTCCACCCGCAAGGGCCAGCGCAGCGAATCCACCGATGAAACGGTCGGCCACTCCTTCGACGGGATCGAGGAGTATGACAACCCGCTGCCGAAATGGTGGTTCATGCTGTTCGTGGGCACCATCATCTTCGCCCTCGGCTACCTGGTGCTGTACCCGGGCCTGGGTAACTGGAAAGGCCTGTTGCCGGGTTACAACTACCTCGATAACGAGAACAAGACCGCGTTCGCCAACGGCCAGACCGGCTGGACCGGCGTTCACGAGTGGGAGAAGGAAATGCTCAGATCGGACGCCAAGTTCGGCCCGATCTTCGCCAAGTTCGCTTCCATGCCAATCGAAGAAGTGGCCAAAGACCCGCAAGCCCTGAAGATGGGTGGCCGCCTGTTCGCCTCCAACTGCTCGGTCTGCCACGGTTCCGACGCCAAAGGCGCCTACGGCTTCCCTAACCTGACCGACACCGACTGGCGCTGGGGTGGCGAGGCAGAAACCATCAAGACCACCATCATGGGCGGTCGTCACGCTGTGATGCCGGCCTGGGCTGAAGTAATTGGCGAGCAAGGCGTTGCAGACGTTGCCGCGTTCGTGCTGACCAACCTCGATGACCGCAAGCTGCCGGAAGGCACCAAGGCTGACCCGGTTGCCGGCCAGAAACTGTTCGCCGCCAACTGCGTGGCGTGCCATGGCCCACAAGGTAAAGGCACGCCAGCAATGGGCGCCCCTGACCTGACCCACCCGACCGGTTTCATCTACGGTTCGAGCTTCGCTCAACTGCAGCAGACCATCCGTTACGGCCGTCAGGGTCAGATGCCTGCGCAAGAACAGCTGCAAGGCAACGACAAGGTTCACCTGCTGGCCGCCTACGTCTACAGCCTCTCTCACGGTGAAAAAGCACCGGAAGCAGACGCCCAGTAAGGCAAATGCTTGATGCAACAAAAAACGGCCCCGCCAATGAGAATTGGCGGGGCCGTTTTGTTTGGATTCCACTATGCAATCGACCTGGGCATCGGGATCAACCGGAAAGTGGCGGTGGGCACTCCCGTGCGAAAACTCGTCCATAATTCACAAGTCAATTGATTCAAGTCATTACACCATCAATTGATTTCCCCCAACGCGACCAAAGGTCGCACCCTTGTGCTAGAGCTACAGGCGTATCATTGCGCCACTGAAACACCTCTTTTTGACCGCGGTCGGCACGTACTGACCGGGCATTTTTCCACTGCCGTGGGATGCAATGATGAGCAATCAGATTCCGGTACACGACGTCACTCCGCCTGCCAAGAACGCGAACAACAGCGTCGACCTCTACGCCTCTCGAGAAAAGATCTACACCCGCGCCTTCACCGGCCTGTTTCGCAATCTGCGGATGATCGGCGGTGCTGGGCTGTTTCTGTTGTATTTCGGCACGGTGTGGCTGAACTGGGGCGGCCATCAAGCCGTCTGGTGGAACCTGCCGGAACGTAAATTCTTCATTTTTGGCGCGACCTTCTGGCCTCAGGATTTCATCCTGCTCTCGGGCATCTTGATCATCAGTGCCTTTGGCCTGTTCTTCATCACCGTGTATGCCGGTCGGGTCTGGTGCGGCTACACCTGCCCGCAGAGCGTGTGGACCTGGATCTTCATGTGGTGCGAAAAAGTCACCGAAGGCGACCGCAACCAGCGCATCAAGCTCGACAAGTCGCCGATGAGCGCCACCAAGTTCCTGCGTAAATTCAGCAAGCACACGATGTGGCTGCTGATCGGTTTCGTGACCGGCATGACCTTCGTCGGTTACTTCTCGCCGATTCGCGAACTGGTGCTCGATTTCTTCACCGGGCAGGCCGATGGCTGGTCGTATTTCTGGGTTGGTTTCTTCACCCTCGCCACTTACGGCAACGCCGGCTGGTTGCGCGAGCAGGTATGCATTTACATGTGCCCGTACGCACGCTTCCAAAGCGTGATGTTCGACAAGGACACGCTGATCGTCTCCTACGACCCGCGCCGTGGCGAGAGCCGTGGCCCGCGCAAGAAAGGCATCGACTACAAGGCTCAGGGCCTGGGCGACTGCATCGATTGCACCATGTGCGTCCAGGTCTGCCCCACCGGTATCGACATCCGCGACGGCCTGCAAATCGAATGCATCGGCTGCGCGGCATGCATCGACGCCTGCGACAGCATCATGGACAAGATGGATTACCCGCGCGGCCTGATCAGCTACACCACCGAGCACAACCTGTCGGGGCAAAAAACCCATAAACTGCGCCCACGCCTGATCGGTTATGCCCTGGTGTTGCTGGCGATGATCGCGTTGCTGGTGACCGCGTTCTTCATGCGCTCGCTGGTCGGCTTCGATGTCAGTAAAGACCGCGTGTTGTATCGCGAGAACGCCGAAGGCCGGATCGAAAACGTCTACAGCCTGAAGATCATGAACAAGGACCAGCACGACCACACGTACGTGCTGGAGGCCACCGGCCTGCCGGACCTCAAGCTGCAAGGCAAGCGCGAGATCAAGGTCGCCGCCGGGGAGATTTTCAGTCAGCCGGTCGAACTGTCCAGCGCACCGGAACAACTGCCGTCGAGCACCAACGAGGTAACATTCATCCTCAAGGACGCCGACGACGCCAACGTCCACGTTGAAGCCAAGAGCCGATTCATCGGCCCACAAATTCGTTGAGAGAAGTGATCATGCCCGCAGCAACTGCCGCAAGTCCCTGGTACAAGCACCTTTGGCCATGGATCATTATCGCCATTCTGGCCTGCTCGGTGACCTTGACCCTGTCGATGGTGACCATCGCGGTGAACAACCCGGACAACCTGGTCAACGACAACTATTACGAGGCCGGCAAAGGCATCAACCGTTCGCTGGACCGCGAACTGCTGGCCCAGACCCTGCAACTGCGTGCCAGCGTGCATCTGGATGACGTGACCGGCGAAGTCGACCTGCGCCTGAGCGGCAACAGCCAGCCGAAAACCCTTGAACTGAACCTGATTTCACCGACTCAGCCGGAGAAGGATCGCAAGATCACCCTGGCCCGCAGCGAAACCGAACAGGGCCGCTACATTGGCCAGTTGAGCGACAAGATTGAAGGTCGTCGCTTTGTCGAATTGCTGGGTATGCAGGATGACAAGATCTGGCGCATGTTCGAAGAAGAACAAGTCAGCCATGCCAAGGATCTGCTGCTCGGTGATGAACCGCTGCAAGGCGCGGAAGACCTGAAAAAATAAGCCTTACCCTGATCGTTCCCACGCTCTGCGTGGGAACGCAGCCAGGGACGCTCTGCGTCCCGGCCGAAGCGGACGCGGAGCGTCCGGGGAGGCATTCCCACGCAGAGCGTGGGAACGATCATCGGACAACGCCTCATGACTACTCCAACCCCCTGCTACCACTGCGCCCTGCCCGTCCCGGCCGGTAGCCGCTTCACCGCCGCCGTCCTCGGGGACATCCGCGAGTTCTGCTGCCCGGGTTGCCAGGCGGTGGCCGAGGCCATTGTGGCCGGTGGGCTGGAAAGTTATTACCAGCATCGCAGCGAAGCCTCGGCCAACCCCGAAGCCTTGCCGGTGCAGTTGGTGGACGAACTGGCACTGTACGATCGCGCCGATGTGCAGCAGCCCTTTGTCCGCCACGAAGGCGAACTCGCCGAAACCACGCTGTTGATGGAAGGCATCAGTTGCGCCGCCTGCGGCTGGTTGATCGAGAAACACCTGCGTGCCTTGCCGGCGGTGGCCGAAGCACGCCTGAACCTGTCCAACCATCGCCTGCATGTGCGCTGGGCCGATGCACAATTACCATTGAGCCAGGTGCTCAGTGAATTGCGCCACATCGGTTACGCCGCCCACCCCTATCAGGCCGACCGTGCCAGTGAACAACTGGCCAGCGAAAACCGTCTGGCGCTGCGTCAGCTCGGTGTCGCCGGGCTGCTGTGGTTCCAGGCAATGATGGCAACCATGGCCACCTGGCCGGAATTCAACATCGACCTCAGCCCCGAGCTGCACACCATCCTGCGCTGGGTCGCGCTGTTTCTGACCACGCCGATCGTGTTCTACAGCTGCGCGCCGTTCTTCAAGGGCGCGATGCGCGATCTGCGCACCCGTCACCTGACCATGGACGTCTCGGTGTCGCTGGCGATCGGCAGTGCCTACCTCGCCGGGATCTGGACCTCAATCACCGGGGTCGGCGAGCTGTACTTCGATGCGGTGGGGATGTTCGCGCTGTTCCTGCTGGCCGGGCGCTATCTGGAACGTCGCGCCCGGGAACGCACCGCCGCCGCAACCGCACAGCTCGTCAATCTGCTGCCCGCCTCCTGCCTGCGGCTGAGTGCCGACGGCCAGAGCGAGCGGATTCTGCTCAGCGAATTGCGCGTTGGCGATCAGGTGCTGGTGCATCCCGGCTCGATCCTGCCGGCCGATGGCAAAATCCTCGAGGGTCAATCGAGCATCGACGAATCCCTGCTGACCGGCGAATACCTGCCACAACCACGAACCCCGGGCGACGCCGTCACCGCCGGCACCTTGAACGTCGAAGGGGCGCTGACCGTGGAAGTCCTGGCGCTGGGGCAGGACACGCGCCTGTCGGCCATCGTCCGCCTGCTGGATCGCGCCCAGGCCGAAAAGCCACGACTGGCGGAAATCGCCGACCGCGCCGCGCAATGGTTTTTGCTGTTGTCACTTATCGCGGTGGCCGCCATTGGCCTGCTGTGGTGGGAACTGGATTCTTCGCGAGCCTTCTGGATCGTCTTGGCGATGCTGGTTGCGACGTGCCCGTGCGCCTTGTCGCTGGCCACGCCAACCGCCCTCACCGCCGCCACCGGCACACTGCACAAGCTCGGTCTGTTGTTGACACGCGGCCATGTGCTGGAAGGCCTGAACCAGATCGACACGGTGATTTTCGACAAGACAGGCACCCTCACCGAAGGTCGCTTGGCCTTGCGTTCGATACGGCCGCTTGGTGCCTTGACCAGCGATCAATGCCTGAGCCTCGCCGCTGCTCTGGAAAACCGCTCCGAACACCCGATTGCCCGGGCTTTTGGCCGCGCGCCGCTGGCCGCCGAAGAAGTTCACAGCACACCGGGTCTGGGCCTTGAGGGGTTGGTCGGCGCGCAACGCCTGCGCATTGGCCAGCCAGGGTTTGTCTGTGAACTCAGCGGCGCTCAAACGCCAGTCATGCCCGATGAGCCCGGCCAATGGCTGCTGCTCGGCGACAACCACGGGCCGCTGGCGTGGTTCGTGCTCGACGACAGGTTGCGCGCCGACGCGCCCGCCCTGCTGACAGCCTGCAAAGCTCGCGGCTGGCGCACGTTACTGCTATCTGGCGATAGCTCGCCGATGGTTGCCAGCGTCGCTGCCGAATTGGGCATCGACGAGGCCCGTGGCGGTTTGCGTCCGGACGATAAATTGCAGGTGCTGCAGCAGCTGCACAAGGAAGGCCGCAAGGTGTTGATGCTCGGTGACGGGGTCAATGACGTGCCGGTGCTGGCTGCCGCCGACATCAGCGTGGCGATGGGGTCGGCTACCGATCTGGCGAAAACCAGTGCCGACGCGGTGCTGCTGTCGAACCGCCTCGATGCGCTGGTGCAAGCCTTCAGCCTGGCTCGTCGTACCCGTCGGGTCATCATCGAGAACTTGCTGTGGGCGGCGCTGTACAATGGCCTCATGTTGCCGTTCGCCGCCCTCGGCTGGATCACTCCGGTATGGGCCGCGGTCGGCATGTCGATCAGTTCGTTGACCGTGGTGCTGAATGCCCTGCGCCTGACTCGCCTGCCGAGCGCGCCGGCTGTCGGCACCACGCCAGAAACCCGTCCGCTGCCGGCCTGAGCCGCGCGGGCATGGAGTCCAGATGCCAGCTCTCTACGTGATGATCCCGGCCGCGCTGCTGATCGTGGCCATCGCTATCTACATCTTCTTCTGGGCGGTCGACAGCGGTCAGTACGACGACCTCGACGGCCCGGCCCACAGCATCCTGTTCGACGATCAGGACCCGAACCACACCGCAGCGGTCGACGAGGCCAGCGGCCCTCCGGCCAAACCGGACGAAAAGGCGCCGCCCCATGCTTGAATTGGCGCCACTGCTGGTGTCTGCGCTGATCCTCGGCCTGCTCGGCGGCGGGCATTGCCTGGGCATGTGCGGCGGCTTGATGGGCGCATTGACCCTGGCGATCCCCAAGGAGCAACGCAGCCGACGCTTTCGATTATTGCTGGCCTACAACCTGGGGCGAATTCTCAGTTACGCCGTTGCCGGCCTGCTGATCGGCTTGGCCGGCTGGGCCGTGGCCAATAGTCCGGCGGCGATGTTCATGCGCATCTTCGCCGGACTGCTGCTGATCACCATGGGTCTGTACCTGGCCGGCTGGTGGAGCGGCCTGACCCGTATCGAAAGCCTCGGTCGCGGCCTGTGGCGGCATATCCAGCCGGTGGCCAACACACTGTTACCCGTGTCGAACCTGCCCCGCGCCCTGCTGCTGGGCGCATTGTGGGGCTGGTTGCCGTGCGGGCTGGTTTACAGCACATTGCTGTGGTCGGCGAGCCAGGGCAATGCGCTGGACAGTGCATTGCTGATGCTGGCATTCGGGTTGGGCACTTGGCCGGTGCTGCTCGCCACAGGGCTGGCGGCCGAACGTGTCACGGCGTTGTTGCGCAAACGCAGCGTCCGCATGACCGGTGGCTTGCTGGTGATGCTGTTTGGCATCTGGACCTTGCCAGGGCCGCATCAACATTGGCTGATGGGGCACTAGATCGGCGGTGCGCCTTTCGCGGGCAAGCCTCGCTCCTACAAGGGACCGCGAACTCCTGTAGGAGCGAGGCTTGCCCGCGAAGAGGCCCTCACTGACACCACAAATCCCGACCCTTGATGCAAATCAAGATGCCTTTGCGCACTTCTCCCTAGACTCGCAAACACTGCCAGCCTATCCGGGGGAATGCCCGCATGCTCGACGCCATTCGTTGGGACACAGATCTGATCCGCCGTTACGACCTGGCGGGACCACGCTATACCTCGTACCCGACCGCCGTGCAATTCGACAGCCAGGTCGGCACCTTCGACCTGTTTCACGCCCTTCGCGACAGCCGTAAAGCCCTGCGGCCGCTGTCGCTGTATGTGCACGTGCCGTTCTGTGCGAACATTTGCTACTACTGCGCCTGCAACAAAGTCATCACCAAGGACCGTGGCCGTGCCCTGCCCTATTTGCAGCGTCTGGAACAGGAGATCCAGCTGATTGCCTGCCACCTCGACCCGACGCAGAAAGTCGAGCAACTGCATTTCGGCGGCGGCACGCCGACCTTTCTCAGCCACGACGAACTGCGTCAGTTGATGGCTCAGCTGCGCAAGCATTTCAATCTGCTGGACGACGATTCCGGCGACTACGGTATCGAGATTGACCCTCGCGAGGCGGACTGGTCGACCATGGGTCTGCTCCGGGAACTGGGTTTCAATCGGGTCAGCATTGGCGTTCAAGACCTCGATCCCGCGGTACAACGGGCGGTCAATCGCCTGCAAAGCCTGGAAGAAACCCGCGCAGTGATCGACGCTGCCCGAACCCTGCAATTTCGCTCGATCAACATTGATCTGATCTACGGCCTGCCCAAGCAAACGCCCGAGAACTTCGCCCGCACCGTCGACGAAGTCATCAGCCTGCAACCGGACCGGCTCTCGGTGTTCAATTACGCCCATCTGCCGGAGCGCTTCATGCCGCAACGGCGGATCAACGGCAGCGATCTACCGGCGCCAGCACAGAAGCTGGAAATGCTCCAGCGCACCATCGAACAACTGACGACCGGCGGTTACCGCTACATCGGCATGGACCATTTCGCCCTGCCCGATGATGAATTGGCGATTGCTCAGGAAGAATCGACCCTGCAACGCAACTTCCAGGGCTACACCACCCACGGCCATTGCGATTTGGTCGGCCTGGGGGTATCGGCGATCAGCCAGATCGGCGATTTGTACTGTCAGAACAGCAGCGACCTGAACCAGTACCAGAACGCGCTGGCGTCCGCTCAACTGGCCACCAGCCGTGGTCTGGTGTGCAACGCTGACGATCGCTTGCGCAGAGCCGTGATTCAGCAACTGATTTGCCATTTCAACCTGGAATTCGCAACGATCGAACAGGCCTTCAATATCGATTTTCGCGGTTACTTCGGCGAACTCTGGCCACAGTTGCAGGACATGGCCAAGGACGGGCTCATCGAACTGGACAACCAACGGATCACCGTACTCCCGGCGGGCCGTCTGCTGGTGCGCTCGGTGTGCATGGTCTTCGATGCGTACCTGGAACACAGCAATCGCCAGCGCTTTTCACGCGTGATCTAGGCACCGGTGGCTAAATGTCGCAGGCTGGCCCGAATGTCCTCCCGTGGGTTACCCTTACAGCTTATGTGTGTTTTCCCACAAGGATTAAAGAAATGTCCGAGCCAGTAAAACTGCGCGCTCATAGCCAGGCTCATTGCAAGGATTGCAGCCTGGCCCCCCTCTGCCTGCCACTTTCTCTGAATCTGGAAGACATGGATGCGCTGGACGATATCGTCAAACGTGGTCGCCCACTGAAAAAAGGCGAGTTCCTGTTTCGCCAGGGCGACACGTTCGATTCCGTTTATGCAGTACGCTCCGGCGCCCTGAAGACTTTCAGCCTGAGCGATGGCGGCGAAGAGCAGATCACGGGCTTTCATTTGCCGAGTGAATTGGTCGGGCTGTCGGGCATGGACACTGAAAAGCACCCGGTCTCGGCGCAAGCCCTGGAAACCACTTCGGTGTGCGAAATCCCTTTCGATCGCCTCGACGAACTGGCCCTGCAACTGCCACAACTGCGCCGTCAGTTGATGCGAGTGATGAGCCGCGAGATTCGCGACGATCAGCAAATGATGTTGCTGCTGTCGAAGAAAACCGCCGACGAGCGCATCGCCACGTTCCTGGTCAACCTGTCGGCCCGTTTCCGCGCCCGGGGCTTCTCGGCCAACCAGTTCCGGTTGAGCATGTCGCGCAACGAGATCGGCAACTACCTGGGCTTGGCGGTGGAAACCGTGTCCCGGGTGTTCACCCGCTTCCAGCAAAACGAACTGATCGCCGCCGAAGGCAAGGAAGTGCACATCCTCGACCCGATCCAGCTCTGCGCCCTGGCCGGCGGCTCAATCGACGGCTGATCCTGGCGATGGCGGCTGAGCGAAACGGTTCAGCCGCCGCTATACTGCGACGTTTGCAGCCCGCCAGGACACTTCGACGATGGTCTTCGACTCCTTCGACATCAAATCCTTGATCCGCCCCGTGATCGACTTTCCCAAGCCGGGCGTGATCTTTCGCGACATCACCCCCTTGTTCCAGTCACCCACAGCCCTGCGCCTGGTGATGGACAGCTTTGCCCATCGTTACGTCGAGGCCGACTTCACTCACATCGGCGCCATGGATGCCCGGGGCTTCCTGATCGGTTCGATCCTGGCCTATCAGTTGAACAAGCCGCTGGTGCTGTTCCGCAAGCAGGGCAAATTGCCCGCCGACGTGCTGGCCGAGGGTTATCAGACCGAGTACGGCGAAGCCTTTCTCGAAGTCCATGCCGACAGCCTGTGCGAGGGTGATGCGGTGGTGATGTTCGATGACCTGATCGCCACCGGCGGCACGCTGATCGCGGCGGCGAACCTGATTCAGCGCATGGGCGCGCGGGTGCATGAAGCGGCGGCAATCATTGATTTGCCGGAGCTGGGTGGTTCGCAGCGGCTGGAAGACATGGGGATTCCTACGTTTTGCCTGACGCAGTTTGCCCTTACCGATAAATAAGCAGCGTCTGTACTGACGCCATCGCGGGCAAGCCCGCTCCCACAGGGATTGTCGTTAAATACAAATCTTGTATACGACAAAAATCCCTGTGGGAGCGGGCTTGCCCGCGAAAGCGTCAGCCGTAACACCGCAAAACTCAAAGCCCCATCTGCTTACTGATGATCTCGTTCATCACTTCCCGCGTCCCCCCGCCAATCGACAGAATCCGGTTATCCCGGTACAGCCGCTCCACCAGACTTTCACGCATGTAACCAAGACCACCGAGAATCTGCACCGCATCGGTCGTGATGCGATCAGCCGTATCAGTGGCAAAATTCTTGGCCATGGAAATCTCTTTGATCACACTCTGCCCGGCCGCCATTTTCGCTGCCTGGCGGTAGGTGAACTCCCGTGACACCTCCAGCGCCGTGGCCATTTCCGCGAGACGGTGCTTGAGCACCTGGAACTTGCCGATGGGTTTGCCGAAAGCTTCGCGCTGACGAGCCCATTTCAGGCTTTCCTCCAGCGCCAACTGCGCGGTCATGTTGGCCATCAGCGCCAGGGCCAGACGCTCGCTCTGAAAGTTGCCCATGATGCAGGCGAAACCCATGTTCTCGACCCCGATCAGATGGCCAACCGGCACCCGGCAATCGTCGAAAAACAATTCGGCAGTGTCCGACGCCCACCAGCCCATTTTCTTCAACTGACGACCGACGGTGAACCCGGGCGTGCCCTTCTCGATCAGCAACAAACTGATGCCGCCAAACCCGGGTTCGCCAGTGCGCACCGCAACGGTGTAGAAATCCGCGCGAACGCCGCTGGTAATGAAGGTTTTGCTGCCGCTGACCCGGTAAAAGTCGCCGTCCCGCATGGCACGGGTTTGCAGGTTGGCGACGTCGGAGCCGCCGCTGGGCTCGGTGACGGCCAGGGCGCTGATCTTCTCGCCCGCCAGCACCTGAGGCACAACGCGATCGCGGACTTCGGGCCTGGCCCATTTGAGGATCGGCGGCAGTCCAATGTCCAGCGAGCCCAGCCCCGCGACCAGACCACCGGAACCGCAGCGCATCAGCTCTTCACTGGCGGCGATCTTGGCGAACACATCGCCTTCGTGACTGCCGCCCAAGGCTTCGGGATAACCAATGCCGAGAATCCCCGCCGCGCCGGCCTTGAGGTAGAGCTCGCGGGGGAAGCTTTCGGCTTCTTCCCACTGGTCGATGTCCGGAAGAATCTCGCGCTCGACGAAACGTCTGACGCTGTCGCGGACCAATTGGTGGCTGGGGTCGAAGTATTCCTGAAAGGCAGGCATCGGCGAACTCCACTGAAGGTTCAGCGAAGTTAACCGAGCGCTTGCTTGGTTTTCAATAGAGTTGTGTGAATCAGATGGACCGAGGTGCATTCTTCGCGGGCAAGCCTCGCTCCTACAGGTTTTGTTGTGCCATATATTGTGGACACACCACCAATTCCTGTAGGAGCGAGGCTTGCCCGCGAAGGGGCCAGTTCAGACACTACAAGGCAATCGGCTTACGCCCGGCAAACGAATGCGCCAATGTCCCGCCATCCACCAATTCCAGCTCGCCCCCCAACGGCACGCCATGGGCGATGCGCGAGGCGATCAGGCCTTTGTTGCTCAGCAATTGAGCGATGTAATGCGCGGTGGCTTCGCCTTCCACCGTCGGGTTGGTGGCGAGGATGACTTCGGCAAACGTGCCCGCCTCTTCGATCCGCGCCATCAATTGTGGAATGCCGATGGCGTCCGGTCCCAATCCGTCTAGGGGCGACAGATGGCCTTTGAGCACGAAGTAGCGACCGCGAAAACCGGTCTGTTCCACGGCGTAAACATCCATCGGACCTTCCACCACACACAGCAAGGTGTCGTCGCGGCGCGGATCGGCGCATTGCGGGCACAGATCATCTTCCGTCAGCGTGCGGCACAAGCGGCAGTGGCCCACCCCTTCCATGGCCTGGCTCAGCGCCTGGGCCAGTCGCGAACCGCCGCTGCGATCACGCTCAAGCAGTTGCAACGCCATGCGCTGGGCAGTTTTCTGACCCACACCCGGCAAAATTCGCAGGGCATCGATCAGTTGGCGAATCAAAGGGCTGAAGCTCATGGGGAAAAGTCCGACATAACAACGAGACGCGGTTTATACCCGCGCCTCTGTTTAGCGTCAAATAGCGCCGTCAATTACTCAGTCCGCGCAACCCGCACTACCAGTTTGCCGAAGTTGCGTCCCTCCAGCAGACCGATGAACGCCTGAGGCGCGTTCTCCAGGCCGTCGATCACGTCTTCACGGAATTTCACCTTGCCATCACGCACCCACGGCGCCATGGCGCTGATGAATTCCGGCTGACGGTCACCGTAGTCATCGAACACAATGAAGCCCTGAATCCGCACGCGCTTGGTCAGTAGCGTGCGCTGCAACTGTGGCAAGCGATCCGGCCCGCTCGGCGCTTCATGGGCGTTGTAGGAGGCAATCAGACCGCAAAGAGGAATCCGCGCTTTGGGGTTGAGCAGCGGCAGCACCGCATCGAACACCTTGCCACCGACGTTTTCAAAGTAGATATCCACGCCTTTGAAGCAGGCCAGCGCTAACTCTTCGGCGAAATCCGCGCGCTTGTGATCGATACAGGCATCGAAGCCCAGCTCCTCGACCACGTAGCGGCATTTGTCTGCGCCACCGGCTACACCGACCACTCGCAAGCCCTTGATCTTCGCCACTTGGCCGACCACCGAACCCACCGCGCCGGACGCAGCCGCCACCACCAGGGTTTCGCCTTCCTTGGGCTGCCCGATGTCCATCAATCCCATATAGGCGGTCATGCCGGGCATACCCAGCACACCCAAGGCCATCGACGGACTCTGCAGCCCGGACGGGATCGGAATGATGTTGCGCCCGTCGCTGATGCTGTGGCTCTGCCACCCCGTGACGCCGACCACCAGATCACCTTCATGGAATTTCGGATGCAGCGAACGTTCGACACGACTGACGGCGCCACCGGTCATCACCTCGTCGATTTCTATCGGGGCAGCGTAGGACGGCGCGTCACTCATACGACCGCGCATGTAGGGATCGAGCGACAGATAAAGCGTCTTGAGCAGTATCTGACCATCGGCCAGGTTTGGCAGCGCTACCCGTTCCAGGCGGAAATTCTCCGGTGTCGGCGCGCCCACCGGGCGGGACACCAGGACGATACGTTGGTTGAGGGTCAATGCTTGTGGCATGTGAGCGTCTCCTTGATCGATGAATTTCGGCTGTATAGGGAGCAGACCTTTGTGTGGGTGTCACGTTCGATGTTTCTTCCGAGGACCGAGTTGGCTTCTTCGCGGGCAAGCCTGATCTGGCCTAATAATTCCGGACACCTCTTAAGGGCGATATGATTTCGCCAATTTGGAGGTTCCATGAAAGAAAG
>NZ_JAMYDU010000018.1 GCF_024138395.1 Pseudomonas mandelii | reverse complement strand
CGGCGAAGGCGTCCTTAAGAACGCCTTCGCCGGCAAGCCTGGCTCCTACAGGTCCGATTTGCCCTTAACTGACTGGCATTAGGGCAAACCCGCTCCCACAGGGAATATCGACGCCCTGTAGATCAAGATCCTCTCACCATGTTTAGTTTCGTTTACTTAAGGTGTCGCAATATCAGATGACGCCCGCAGACCTTGTAGGCAAACTCCTAATCTTGCCAATTGGGCACTTTGCCTCCTTGTTGCGTTTTTCTTCGACGGGATACTCTCCGGACGTCGCTGACCATTCAGCGATCGGGCTTGGAAACCCGACGAGCGAATAGCAACAACGTGCCCAACATGACCGCAGACCTTTACGGCTGCAATCTTGTGTCATGGCGGTTGTGCGTGGGACGTCTTCGGACGTGCCGGTTTCCTAGGCTCCCGGTTTTCCAACCTGCGCACAGCTGCCACCCATTCGCTTGGAAACGAACGTGGCAGTTCCTCAAGCTTAGGGAATAGACATGTCCAAAATAGATTCGACCGCGATTTCAGAACTAAAAACCATCGGCCTCACCCCGCTCATCTACTGCTCGGATCAGGCGTTGTTCAACGTCCGCGCCGGCGTCCCCATTGTTGATGCATTGTCACAAGCCTCCGATCTGCTATTCCTCGCCAAATCATTTACCGAGGACGCAGCCTACATAAAAGACACCGACCGCCACGCCTGGGCCGCGCACTATTTGACGGCTATGTCCAAGGCAGTGATTGATGATGTGGTGAAGGTGCTGACACCTCGACCTGCTCGGACAAAGACCGAATCTGAAGAAGAGCTGCCTGAAAGCCAGTAAAGGCGCCAGCAGATACTCAGATACCTGTGGGAGCGGGCTTGCCCGCGATGACGGCAGCAGATCCAACATTGATGTGGCAGACATACCGCTATCGCGGGCAAGTCGGATCGCCGCACCGCCGCTCCCACAGGGTTCTTCGTTGGATTGGGATCAAATGCCAGTCAAAAAAAAGCCCCCGCTACCTTCATGGCAACGGGGGCTTTTTCATGTGGCTTACATCTCGACTTGCGTACCCAACTCAATCACCCGATTCAACGGCAAATTGAAGAACCGCAAATTGCCATTGGCATTCTTCAACATGAAGGCGAACAACGCCTCGCGCCAGCGGGCCATGCCTTCGAGTTTGGAGGCGATGACCGTTTCGCGACTGAGGAAGTAGGTCGTGCGCATCGGGCTGAAATTCAGGTCTTCCAGATGGCACAGCTTCAAGGCCTCAGGCACGTCCGGCTCGTCGGTGAAGCCGAAATGCAGGATCACCCGGAAGAACCCTTCACCGTAGGAGTCGACATCGAAACGCCGTTGCGGCGGGACGCGCGGGATGTCTTCGTACACCACTGTCAGCAACACTACTTGCTCGTGCAGCACCTGGTTATGCAGCAGGTTGTGCAACAGCGCGTGAGGCACGGCATCCGGGCGAGCAGTCAGGAACACAGCCGTGCCCTGGACCCGATGCGGCGGTTGCACGCGGATACTGCTGATGAAGATCGGCAGCGGTAACCCGCCCTCGTCCATTCGCTCCACCAGCAGTTGCTTGCCGCGTTTCCAGGTGGTCATCAACACGAACAGCGCGATACCGGCAATCACCGGGAATGCACCGCCCTGAATGATTTTCGGCACGTTGGCGGCGAAGTACAGACCGTCCACCAACAGGAAACCCAACAACACCGGAACCGCGAGGATCGGTGGCCACTTCCACAACAGCAACATCACCGCCGACACCAGAATCGTGGTCATCAGCATGGTCCCGGTCACTGCCACGCCGTAGGCCGAAGCCAACGCGCCGGAGGACTCAAAGCCTATTACCAGCAGGATCACGCCAACCATCAACGCCCAGTTCACCGCGCCGATATAGATCTGGCCCTGCTCGGCACTGGACGTGTGCTGGATGTGCATGCGCGGAATGTAGCCGAGCTGGATCGCTTGACGGGTCAGGGAGAACGCACCGGAGATGACCGCTTGCGAGGCAATCACCGTGGCCATCGTCGACAATCCCACCAATGGGATCAACGCCCAGCTTGGCGCCAGCAAATAGAACGGGTTACGGGCGGCTTCCGGATCACCGAGCAGTAACGCGCCCTGCCCGAAGTAGTTCAGCACCAGCGCCGGCAGTACCAGAATGAACCAGGCCCGGGCGATCGGCTTGCGACCGAAGTGGCCCATGTCGGCGTACAGCGCCTCGGCACCGGTCAACGCCAGCACCACAGCGCCAAGAATCGCGATCCCCATGCCTGGATGAACCATGAAGAAGCGCACGCCCCACACCGGGTTCATCGCCTGCAACACTTCCGGGTGCTGACTGATGCCATACATGCCCAGCGCGCCCAGCACCAGAAACCAGGTGACCATGATCGGCCCGAACAGAATGCCGATCCGCGCCGTACCGTGGCGCTGAATCAGGAACAACGCCACCAGCACGATCAACGACAGCGGCACCACCCAATGGTCGATGCCCTCGAATGCCAATCCCAGACCTTCAATCGCCGACAACACGGAAATCGCCGGGGTGATCATGCTGTCGCCATAGAACAACGCCGCGCCGATCAACCCGCAGACCACCAGTAAGGTACGCAATTTCGCATGCCCCGCCGCTGCCCGCCGCGCCAGCGCGGTCAAGGCCATGATCCCGCCCTCGCCCTGGTTGTCGGCTCGCAGCACGAACATCATGTATTTGATCGAAACGACCCAGATCAGCGACCAGAAGATCAGCGCCAGAATGCCCAGCACGCCGTCATGGTTGACCGGCACGCCATAGCCACCGGAAAACACTTCTTTGAGGGTGTACAGCGGGCTCGTGCCGATATCGCCATAAACCACCCCGACCGCTGCGATCAGCATGCCGATCGGCTTCGCCGCCGAATGCTCGGCACCCGCCGCCTGACTACTTGCCTGACCCATCCACAACTCCTGTTACCAGACCCGGGCTTCTTGAAAGAAGCACTATGTTTTGCCGTGCAGCATGCGCTGTTTTACTTGTTGTTACAGACGTTTTATTGACTATAGAGAATCGATAAAGCGTAAAGGCGCGAAGCATAGCGCAGCACTCGTCGTATTTCCCTGCATAAAGCTGGTCAAGTGCCTCTGCCATCGCTAGAATTGCGCACTTTTTGATCAGAGGCGCCGAAAAACATAAGCGCCCGTCTGTCGCCTTGCCGTTCTCGGCTGGAGGCGTCACAAATACCGAGGTTAGACATGTCCACCACTCCTGCGCCGGCCAATCCAAAGGTTGGCTTCGTATCCCTGGGTTGCCCGAAAGCACTGGTCGACTCCGAGCGCATCCTTACCCAGCTGCGCATGGAAGGCTATGACGTTGTGTCCACTTATCAGGACGCCGACGTCGTGGTGGTCAACACCTGCGGCTTTATCGACTCGGCCAAGGCTGAGTCCCTGGAAGTGATCGGCGAAGCCATCAAGGAAAACGGCAAGGTCATCGTGACCGGCTGCATGGGCGTCGAAGAAGGCAACATCCGCAACGTGCACCCAAGCGTATTGGCCGTGACCGGTCCGCAGCAGTACGAGCAAGTGGTCAACGCCGTGCACGCCGTTGTGCCGCCGCGTCAGGATCACAACCCGCTGATCGACCTGGTGCCGCCGCAAGGGATCAAACTGACCCCGCGCCACTACGCCTACCTGAAGATTTCCGAAGGCTGCAACCACAGCTGCAGCTTCTGCATCATCCCGTCGATGCGCGGCAAACTGGTCAGCCGCCCGGTCGGTGACGTGCTCGACGAAGCCCAGCGCCTGGTCAAGTCCGGCGTCAAAGAGCTGTTGGTGATTTCCCAGGACACCAGCGCCTACGGCGTCGACGTGAAATACCGCACCGGTTTCTGGAACGGCGCGCCGGTGAAAACCCGCATGACCGAACTCTGCGAAGCGCTGAGCACTCTTGGTGTCTGGGTGCGTCTGCACTACGTTTACCCATACCCGCACGTCGATGAGCTGATCCCGCTGATGGCCGCCGGGAAAATCCTGCCGTATCTGGACATCCCGTTCCAGCACGCCAGCCCGAAAGTCCTGAAAGCCATGAAACGCCCGGCCTTCGAAGACAAGACCCTGGCGCGGATCAAAAACTGGCGCGAGATCTGCCCGGACCTGATCATCCGTTCGACCTTCATCGTCGGCTTCCCCGGCGAAACCGAAGAAGATTTCCAGTACCTGCTGAACTGGCTGACCGAAGCCCAGCTGGACCGCGTTGGTTGCTTCCAGTACTCGCCGGTCGAAGGCGCACCAGCCAACCTGCTGGACGCGGCCATCGTGCCGGACGACGTCAAGCAAGACCGTTGGGACCGCTTCATGGCTCACCAACAAGCCATCAGCTCGGCACGCCTGCAAATGCGCGTCGGCCGTGAAATCGAAGTGCTGGTCGATGAAGTCGACGAGCAAGGCGCCGTTGGCCGCTGCTTCTTCGATGCCCCGGAAATCGACGGCAACGTGTTCATCGACAACGGCAGCAACTTGAAGCCGGGCGACAAAGCCTGGTGCAAAGTGACCGACGCCGACGAATACGACCTGTGGGCTGAACAGATCTAAACGCAAAAAATACAAAAAGCCCTGCTCTCTTGACGAGATGCGGGGCTTTTTTACGTCTATCGTTTTGTGAGAGAAAGAACTCGCGTCATCCACGCAAGAGAGGCCAGCGGCATGCGCCAACATTCGGTCATTCACACACCGAAACAGAGCGACTACGAAGAACTCACCCAAGTGTGGGAAGCCTCGGTGCGCGCCACCCATGACTTTCTACCCGACAGCTACATCGAACTACTGAAGAACCTGGTGCTGACCCGCTACCTCGACGCGGTGATGCTGATCTGCACCAAAGACTCGCGACAGCGCATCACCGGGTTCGCCGGCGTGGCGGCGGGCAAGATCGAAATGCTCTTCATCGACCCGGCGCATCGAGGCAAAGGCCTGGGCAAGCTATTGCTGCGCTATGCCATGGAACACCTGAACGCCGATGAGCTGGACGTCAATGAACAGAACCCGCAGGCCTTGGGGTTTTACTTTAAACAGGGCTTTGAGGTGATTGGCCGTTCGGAAGTCGATGGCATGGGGCAGCCGTATCCGTTACTGCACATGCGTTTGCGCCAGTCTCAACAACTGACGCGTAATGGTTAATGGCTGACCCCACATAGAACAATGTGGGAGCTGGCTTGCCTGCGATAGCATCACTGCGGTCTGTCAGTTGCACCGCGGTGATGCTATCGCAGGCAAGCCAGCTCCCACAAAAAGCCATACGGTGCAAATGGAGCCGGGATTAACCGGCGCCAGGCAGGTACAATGCCCACCCCTTTTTTGTTACGGCCCTGTCATGACTGACCCGATTCGTCTCTCCAAACGCCTCATCGAACTCGTCGGCTGTTCCCGTCGGGAGGCTGAGCTGTTCATCGAGGGCGGCTGGGTCACCGTGGACGGTGAAGTCATCGACGAGCCGCAGTTCAAGGTCGACAACCAAAAAGTCGAGCTCGATCCAGAAGCCAAGGCCACTGCGCCGGAGCCGGTGACCATCCTGTTCAACGTCCCTGCGGGCATGGACGCGGACACGGCCATGGCAACCATCAGCGCCGAGACCCTGAGCGAAGAACACCGCTACGGCAAACGCCCGCTCAAGGGCCACTTCCTGCGTCTGACCGCCAGCACCGATCTGCAGGCCAATGCCAGCGGTCTGCTGGTGTTCACCCAGGACTGGAAGATCCTGCGCAAACTCACCGCAGACTCCGCCAAGATCGAGCAAGAGTATGTGGTCGAGGTTGAAGGCGACATGGTGGCTCACGGCCTCAACCGCCTGAATCACGGCCTGACCTACAAGGGCAAGGAACTGCCGCCGGTCAAAGCCAGCTGGCAGAACGAAAACCGTCTGCGCTTTGCGATGAAGAATCCACAACCGGGCGTGATCGCCCTGTTTTGCCAGGCTGTAGGCCTGAAGGTCGTCGCCATCCGCCGCATCCGCATCGGCGGCGTGTCCATCGGCAAAGTGCCGTTGGGGCAATGGCGCTACCTGTCCGGCAAAGAGAAGTTCTAAGACTTTTCACGCCGCCATACATTTCGGCGCCGCTGTTTATGCGGCGCCCACTGCTGAATATCAGGACTGCACACCATGATTCATAACGACGTACTGCGCAGCGTGCGCTACATGCTCGACATCAGCGACAAGAAGGTTATCGAGATCATCAAGCTCGGCGGCATGGACGTGTCCATGGAAGACCTGCTGACGTACCTCGACAAAAAAGAGGAAGACGAAGAAGGCTTCGTACGCTGCCCGGACGAGGTCATGGCGCATTTCCTCGATGGCCTGGTGATCTTCAAGCGTGGCAAGGACGAAAGCCGTCCGCCGCAGCCGATCGAAACGCCGGTGACCAACAACATCATCCTGAAGAAGCTGCGTGTGGCCTTCGAGCTGAAAGAGGACGATATGCACGCGATTCTCAAGGCGGCCGAGTTCCCGGTGTCCAAGCCTGAGCTGAGCGCGCTGTTCCGCAAGTTCGGCCACACCAACTACCGCACCTGCGGCGACCAGTTGCTGCGCAACTTCCTCAAGGGCCTGACCCTGCGCGTTCGCCCGCAATAAGCGCCCACGAACGCCGCGGTCCCTGTAGGAGCGAGGCTTGCCCGCGAAGGCGATTTTCAAAACGCCTTCGCCAGCAAGCTGTGCTCCTACAAGGGCGGGGCAGTTCAAGGCTGTATGGACCTTCATTCCTCGCAAAAATAGTGGCTCCGCTTCTGGCGGCTGACGACTAGGGTGTATTGACCCTCAGCTCTCAGGATTCGCCATGCATCCCTACTTTTCCCTGCAAGGCCGCACCGCTCTGGTGACCGGCGGCACCCGCGGTATCGGCAAAATGATCGCCAAGGCTTATGTCGAGGCTGGCGCCACTGTGTACGTGTGTGCCCGCGATGCCGACGCCTGTCAGCAAACCGCCAACGAACTGAGTGCCTTCGGGGTGTGTCACGCGGTAGCCGCCAACCTGGCCCATGAAGAAGGCGTCCAGCAATTGGCTGCGCACCTGAGTGAACACATCGGTCAACTGGATATTCTGGTGAACAATGCCGGTACCACCTGGGGCGCGCCGCTGGAGAGTTACCCGGTCAAGGGCTGGGAAAAGGTCATGCAGCTCAACGTGACCTCGGTGTTCAACTGCATCCAGCAATTTCTGCCGCTGCTGCGCAAGGCTGGTTCCGAAGCGAATCCGGCGCGGATCATCAACATTGGTTCGGTGGCCGGGATTTCCTCCTTTGGCGAACAGGCGTATGCCTACGGCCCGAGTAAAGCCGCCCTACATCAACTGTCGCGGATTCTGGCGCGGGAGCTGGTGAGCCAGCACATCAACGTCAACGTGATTGCACCGGGACGTTTTCCGAGCAAGATGACTCAGCATATTGGCAATGATGAGCAGGCGTTGGCCGAGGATACGGCGCTGATTCCGATGAAGCGCTGGGGGCGGGAGGAAGAGATGGCTGCGCTGGCGATCAGTCTGGCGAGTACGGCTGGGGCGTATATGACAGGGAATATTATTCCTTTGGATGGTGGGTTCAGCCTCTGATCTCCTCCCAATGATCGTTCCCACGCTCCGCGTGGGAATGCAGCCCGGGACGCTCTGCGTCCCAAAGCGGACGCAGAGCGTCCATTGAGGCATTCCCACGCGGAGCGTGGGAACGATCTTTGAGTGGGTTATCATGCCACCTAATCCCCCGCCTCGACCCCAAACCATGACCTACAGCGTTTCCCCCATCGGCTTCGTGCGCTCCTGTTTCAAGGAGAAGTTCGCCATTCCGCGCCAGCCGCAGCTGGCCGCGGCCGCTCGCGGCGTGCTGGAGTTGGTGGCGCCGTTCGATCAGGGTGATGCGGTGCAGGGGCTGGAGCAGGTCAGCCATGTCTGGCTGTTGTTCCTGTTCCATCAGGCCCTGGAAGAAAAGCCACGCCTGAAAGTCCGCCCTCCGCGCCTGGGCGGCAACAAATCCATGGGCGTGTTCGCCACTCGGGCGACGCACCGGCCCAATGGTATCGGCCAATCGGTGGTCAAGCTGGACAAAGTCGAAGCCAATCGGCTGTGGATCTCCGGCATCGACCTACTCGACGGGACGCCGATTCTCGACATCAAACCCTACGTGCCCTACGCCGACATCATCGACACGGCCTCCAACAGCATCGCCAGCGCTCCGCCATCGCTGATTCCCGTGCAGTGGACAGACTCAGCGCTGCAACAGGCTCATGGCCACGCTCAGCGGCTTGATGAACCCTTGGTCGAGCTGATCGAGCAATGCCTGGCACAAGACCCACGTCCGGCGTACCAGACTCCTGCACCGGAAAGGGAATACGGCGCGCAGTTCTGGGATGTGGATGTGCGCTGGCATTACCCGGAAGCCGGCATGATCCGCGTCCTCGAAGTCATCCCCATCTCCAACCTGTAGGAGCTGTCGAGTGAAACGAGGCTGCGATCTTTTGATGTTGCTTTAAAAAACAGGAAGATCGCAGCCTCGTTTCACTCGACAGCTCCTACAAGGTTTGTGTCGGGCATAAAAAAGCCCCCATTGCCTGCACAGGCAATGGGGGCTGATCGTTCCCACGCTCTGCGTGGGAATGCATCCAGTGACGCTCTGCGTCACCCAAACAACGTCTTACTTCTCGACGAACGCACGCTCGATCAGGTAATCACCCGGCTCGCGCATCCGCGGCGAAACTTTCAGGCCGAAGCTGTTCAACACTTCGCTGGTCTCGTCGAGCATGCTTGGGCTACCGCACAGCATGGCGCGGTCGTCCTGCGGGTTGATCGGTGGCAGACCGATGTCGCTGAACAGCTTGCCGCTGCGCATCAGGTCAGTCAGGCGGCCTTCGTTCTCGAACGGCTCGCGGGTCACGGTCGGGTAGTAGATCAACTTGTCACGCAGCGCCTCGCCGAAGAACTCGTTCTGCGGCAAGTGCTCGGTGATGAACTCGCGGTAAGCGACTTCATTGACGTAACGCACGCCGTGGCACAGGATCACTTTTTCGAAACGCTCGTAGGTTTCCGGGTCCTGGATGACGCTCATGAACGGCGCCAGACCGGTACCGGTGCTGAGCAAGTACAAATGTTTGCCAGGCTTCAAGTCATCCAGCACCAGCGTGCCGGTAGGCTTTTTGCTGATGATGATCTCGTCGCCTTCCTTCAGATGCTGCAACTGGGAAGTCAGCGGGCCATCTGGCACTTTGATGCTGAAGAACTCGAGATGCTCTTCCCAGTTAGGGCTGGCAATCGAGTAAGCGCGCATAAGCGGGCGGCCGTTGGGCTGTTGCAGGCCGATCATCACGAACTGACCGTTCTCGAAGCGCAGGCCCGGATCGCGGGTGCACTTGAAGCTGAACAGAGTGTCGTTCCAGTGGTGAACACTGAGGACACGCTCGTGGTTCATGTTGCTCATGTACGTGGGACTCCTGGAGATTTGCCTGCGCCGATGATGTGCGCAATTGCATCGCATTCTAATGGCAGCGACAATATCTGTTAAATGGATTATTAAGATAAGGGTTATCGGTTATATCGATATGCGATTTACTCTCCGTCAACTTCAAGTATTCGTCACCGTCGCCCAGCAGGAAAGCGTATCCCGTGCTGCGCTGACGCTCAACCTCTCGCAATCGGCGGCGAGCACCTCGATCACCGAGCTAGAGCGTCAGTGCAGCTGCCAGCTGTTCGATCGCGCCGGCAAACGGCTGAGCCTCAATGCCCTCGGCAAACAGCTGTTGCCGCAGGCAGTGGCCCTGCTCGACCAGGCCAAGGAGATCGAAGACTTGCTCAACGGCAAATCCGGTTTCGGCTCTCTGGCGGTCGGCGCGACCCTGACCATCGGCAATTACCTCGCCACCCTGCTGATCGGCAGCTTCATGCAGCGCCATCCGGAAAGCCAGGTGAAGCTGCACGTGCAGAACACTGCCAACATCGTGCAGCAGGTCGCGCATTATGAAATTGATCTGGGTCTGATCGAAGGCGATTGCAGCCATCCGGACATCGAAGTGCAGAGCTGGGTCGAAGATGAACTGGTGGTGTTCTGTGCGCCCCAGCATCCGCTGGCCAAACGCGGCATCGCGACCATGGAAGAGCTGAGTCATGAGGCGTGGATCTTGCGTGAGCAAGGCTCGGGCACCCGGCTGACGTTCGACCAAGCCATGCGACACCATCGCAGCGCGCTGAATATTCGCCTGGAGCTGGAACACACCGAAGCGATCAAGCGCGCGGTGGAATCAGGTTTGGGGATTGGATGCATTTCTCGCCTGGCGCTGCGCGATGCGTTCCGCCGCGGCAGCCTGGTGCCGGTGGAAACACCGGATCTGGACTTGGCGCGGCAGTTCTATTTCATCTGGCACAAACAGAAATACCAGACGTCGGCGATGCGCGAATTCCTCGAACTGTGCCGCGCGTTCACCGCCGGGGTTCAGCGCAGCGACGAGATCGTCCTGCCTACCATCGCTTAAAACAGGATCAGCGCCCAGACCAGAGCGATCATGCTCAATGCCACCAATTGAGCGGCGCTGCCCATGTCCTTGGCGTTCTTGGACAGCGGATGCAACTCAAGGGAAATGCGGTCGATGGCCGCTTCCACCGCCGAATTGAGCAACTCGACGATCAATGCCAACAGGCAAACCGCAATCAAAAGTGCCTGCTCGACACGGCTGACGTTGAGGAAGAATGACAGCGGAATCAGGATCGCATTAAGCAGCACCAGTTGCCGAAAGGCCGCTTCACCGGTGAAGGCTGCACGCAAGCCATCCAGGGAGTAGCCGGAGGCGTTGAGGATACGTTTGAGGCCGGTCTGGCCTTTGAAAGGTGACATAAAGTAGGCAACTGACCAAAAAGGAGTGGGAAAGCTAGATGAAGCAAAGTCAAAAAAGCGTGAACACCTTGCTCCTTAGTTGCTCGAAATTGACTCAAGTTGTTGCAAGAGCAGCGCTGCCTGAGTCCGGGTCCGCACATTCAGCTTACGGAAAATTGCCGTGACGTGGGCCTTGATCGTCGCTTCGGAAACACTCAACTCGTAGGCAATCTGCTTGTTCAGCAAACCTTCACAGACCATGGTCAACACCCGGAACTGCTGGGGTGTCAGGCTGGCAAGGCCTTCGCTGGCGGCCTTGGCTTCGGTGGAAACGCTGACCGCTTCGAAGGCTTGGGGCGGCCAGAAAACGTCGCCATCCAGCACCGCGCGAACAGCTTTCTGAATCACGCTCAAATCACTGGACTTGGGAATGAAGCCACTGGCGCCGAATTCACGGGATTTCACCATGATTGACGCTTCTTCCTGAGCCGACACCATCACCACTGGAATCTGCGGGTACTGCCCACGCAACAGCACCAACCCGGAAAAACCGTACGCCCCCGGCATGTTCAGGTCCAGCAATACCAAATCCCAGTCGGCCTTTTCGTCCAGACGGGTTTCCAGCTCGGCAATGCTCGCCACTTCCACCAGACGGACATCTGGGCCTAGACCCAGGGTCAACGCTTGATGCAGGGCGCTTCGAAAAAGAGGGTGATCATCGGCAATCAGGATTTCGTATGTGGCCATTATTCTAATGATCCTGTTTTTCATGGGACGCCCGATGCATTCAGGCCTCGCCAAAACAACTCGAGGTGCAGCCACGCAGCGGCACCAACAGGGCACGTTCAACGCCAATTACGTAAAAAAAGCAGCGTTTCAAACTTTGGCCGCGCCCTAATCGGCGCCAAGCATGCCCAGCGAAACCGGGGTGGTCAAGTTGCATGGCCCGGCCAGCGAGCCTGGTTCTTTGCAGTATGGGCGATGCTCAGCAGATGACGGGCGCCACTTGCTGCACAAAGGGCATCAGCTCGGCGTGGGCCGGTGTTGCAACATTCATATCCAACTGATGTTTAGCGTCCAGGTAATGCTGGCTGAACACATCAAAATAAGCGTCCAGTGCCGATGCAGCGTCTGTATCGCCAGCCAGATCGAGGCACAACGCCGCCACTTCGGCCGTGCACAGGTGCTCGCTGCGGGTGGACCTGCGTAACCGGTACCGTGAAAGCTTCTCAGGAAGCAGGCTCAGAATCGGGAACCCATCAAAATAGGGGCTTTTACGGAAAATCTTCCGGGCTTCGGTCCAAGTGGCGTCCAGCAGAATGAACAGCGGCCGCTTGGTGCTATTGACCTCGACGCTGTGGGTCACTCGCTCGGGCTCGACGTATTCGCCAGGAAACACCAGATATGGCTGCCATTGCGGGTCGGCCAACAGCGCCAGCAGTTGTTCATCGATTTCGGTACGCGACCAGATGAATGCATGGTTGTCGCGCACCACATCGGCAATCAGCCAACCGGTATTGCTCGGCTTGAACACTTCTTTGTTGGTCATGATCAGGCACACGCCGCTACGGGTGTCGACCTGCGGACGCCAGGCGCATAAGCAGTGGCTCTCGATCACGCGGCAGGCACGGCAACGGGTTGCTCGCCAGCCACGGGCCTGAATCGGCTTGATGCCCTCTTCCTCTCGCTGATCGCGCAAGCGGGCTACGGCGTTGGGGGCGTGGTTCATCGTGGGCAGCACCCGCAGACAGGAAAACTCGACACAAACGGTACTCGGCAAGGCAATAAAGGCCAGCAGTTTACCAGAGCGGCCGGCGCAAGCCTGTACCGTCCAGGCGCGCTCCCCTATAATTCGCCGCCACTGAACGCACAGTCACGTGACGGGTCGAACCACCAGTCACTGAACCAGGAGAGTTTCATGCTGCGCCTTATCGTTCCCACCGCTGCCATTCTGCTGGCGTCGTCCTTCAACGCTCAGGCTGCGTCCTTGAGTGAGCAGAATCTGAACAGAGAGCTGCGAAACGTCGCCGTACAAAGCAGTGTCGGCACTCCACGGGCGATCAATGAAGACATTCAGGATCAGGGTTACACCGTCGAAGGCAATCAGCTGATCAATCATCTGAGTGTTCAGAGCAGCCACGCCGACAAGATGCGCGCCGATCCGAAAGCCGTGTACTTCCAGCTTGGTGCCTCCGTCTGCAGAAACGAGGGGTTCCGCAAGCTGATGGCAAAGGGCGCGATCATGCGTTACGACTTTACCGAAGTGAAAACCAACCGCCCGGTCGGCTCCGCAAGCTTCCAGGAATCGGATTGCCCGAAAGCCACACCGGCCAAGAAGAAGTAACTATCGGGAATTGGCGCGCCGCTGTTCATCCTCGGCGCGCAGTTCTGCCAACAGCGCCTGCAAGTAGCGCGAACGTCGCTCCCCGCCCTCCAGACGTCGGCAGCACTCCTCTTCGAGACTCAAATGATTGGTCTCGGCTGATAATTTCAGCAATCGATACAGTTGCGCATCGATTTCCAGAGTGACTCTGGGCATGGTTTACCGCCTCCCTGCACGCTTGATCGTCGTTGATCACGCGATAAATCCCTGAATTGCTTGAACGTTGCGTCCTGCCATTGACGCAAGGTTGTCGTGTTACACCTGTAACTTAGTAAATCAGAGCGCAGGACAGATGGCTTGCGTTCAGACGAGCGGTGAAAGCCCCTTGCAAATGGTTAATAAGCGATTGCCAGGAAAGACTGTGCGGCGCAATGATCAGGCAGCGCAAATCGTTGCGAGGGTCTAAATTCATAATGTTCACGTTGTTTTTTTCAGGGGCAGAAAAGGGGCTGCCCATTGCGTGTCTTATTGTGCGAACGTTTCTTTCATTCAAGGGATAAGCAGAGCCCGTATGGATGGCTCGATTGCAATTGAGTCAGGTGGAGCGCCCAGGCAAGGGCTTGGGCAGACAGCGACACAAGGGGTGTCGCGGCGCCGACAACTGTTTTGTCGGGCCAAGGGTTCTGTGCAGAAGGAGAAGTTGAATGCCTTACCAACCGAATGACCTCCTGAGCCGTCATTTTCAAGAAAGCGGCCACGACCTCACCAGCAAGGTCGAAGAACAACTCAACCTGGTTTCACCCAACAGCCCCAACATCCCGATTTACCGCGACATGATCCTGACTGTGCTGCGCATGGCCCAGGAAGATCACAACCGCTGGAATGCCAAGATCACCCTGCAAACCCTGCGCGAACTCGAGCATGCCTTCCGTGTGCTGGAGCAGTTCAAAGGGCGACGCAAAGTCACCGTTTTCGGTTCGGCCCGCACGCCGATTGAACACCCATTGTATGGTTTGGCCCGAGAGCTTGGCGCCGCTCTGGCGCGCTCGGACATGATGGTTATCACCGGTGCCGGTGGCGGCATCATGGCGGCGGCCCACGAAGGCGCCGGCCTGGAACACAGCCTGGGATTCAACATCACCCTGCCCTTCGAGCAACATGCCAATCCCACGGTCAATGGCACCGGGAATCTACTGCCCTTCCACTTTTTCTTTACTCGCAAACTGTTCTTCGTCAAGGAAGCCGATGCGCTGGTCCTGTGCCCAGGCGGTTTCGGTACGCTGGATGAAGCGCTGGAAGTGCTGACCCTGATTCAGACCGGCAAAAGCCCATTGGTGCCCGTGGTGCTACTGGATGCGCCGGGCGGCAAGTTCTGGCAAGGCGCGCTGGACTTCATTCACCATCAACTGGAGGAAAATCGCTACATCCTGCCAACCGACATGAAGCTGTTGAGTCTGGTCTACAGTGCCGAAGAGGCAGTGGAGCAGATCAATCAGTTCTACAGCAACTTCCACTCCAGCCGCTGGCTCAAGCATCAGTTCGTGATTCGCATGAACCACAAACTCAGCGACCGGGCGCTTGAACACATGCAGGAGGCATTCGCCGACCTGTGCCTGAGCGATCATTTCCATCAGCACGCCTACAGCGGTGAGGAGCACGACGAAGCACAGTTCAGCCATCTGGCACGACTGGCCTTCACCTTCAACGCCCGTGATCATGGCCGTCTGCGGGAATTGGTGGATTACATCAACCTGCCGGAAAACTGGGCCCAGTCCAAACCCCAGACGCAACAACGCGCGCGTGAGCCGTTCAAGGTGACGTGAAGCAAAAAAAACGGCCCGCTATCGAAATAGCGGACCGTATTTAATCGTCCATCCCTCGGCCGCTGAACAAGCGGCTGATCATTTCCATGGAATACCCCCGATAACTCAGGAACCTGCCCTGTTTGGCACGCTCCCGGGCATCTATCGGTAGGTGCCCAGCAAATTTGCGCCGCCAGGTGTCTTCCAGTTGTTCCTGCCAGTTGATACCGCTCTCGCGCAAAGCGAGTTCGATGTCGGTACGTTGCAGGCCGCGCTGGCTCAACTCTTCACGAATTCGCAAAGGGCCATAACCGGAACGGGCACGGTAGGAAACAAAGCTCTCGAGATAACGGGATTCGGACAACAGGCCCTCTTCCGTCAAGCGGTCGAGTGCAGTGTCGATCATTTCAGGGAGGGCGCCGCGCTGACGCAGTTTACGCGTCAGCTCGACTCGACCGTGCTCGCGTCGCGCGAGCAGGTCCATTGCGGTTCGCCGCACCGCGACGAGTGTATCGAGTACGGCGGTCATCGGATCAATCAGATATCAGCGTCAGCCAGGTCATCAGCCGTCTCTTTGACTGGCGATGCTTTGACGTCCGGCGCTGGAGTCAGCAACTTGTCACGCAGTTGCTTCTCAAGTTTCGCGGCGATCTCCGGATTGTCCGCCAGGAACTTGGCCGAGTTGGCCTTACCCTGACCGATCTTGGTGCCTTCGTAGGCATACCATGCACCGGATTTCTCGACGAAACCGTGCAGAACACCCAGGTCGATCATCTCACCGTTGAGGTAGATACCCTTGCCATAAAGAATCTGGAACTCGGCCTGACGGAACGGCGAAGCCACTTTGTTCTTCACGACTTTGACGCGGGTTTCGCTACCAACGACTTCATCACCTTCTTTCACCGCGCCAGTACGACGGATGTCCAGACGAACCGATGCGTAGAACTTCAGCGCGTTACCACCGGTGGTGGTTTCCGGGCTGCCGAACATCACGCCGATTTTCATACGGATCTGGTTGATGAAGATCACCAGGCAGTTGGCGTTCTTGATGTTACCGGTGATTTTACGCAGCGCCTGGGACATCAGACGGGCTTGCAGGCCCACGTGCATGTCGCCCATTTCGCCTTCGATTTCAGCCTTCGGCACCAGAGCCGCCACGGAGTCGACGATGATCACGTCAACCGCGTTGGAACGCACCAGCATGTCGGTGATTTCCAGGGCTTGCTCGCCGGTATCCGGCTGGGAAACCAGCAGGTCGTCGACGTTGACGCCCAGTTTGCCGGCGTACTCAGGATCGAGGGCGTGTTCGGCGTCGACGAATGCGCAGGTCGCGCCGGCTTTTTGAGCCTGGGCGATCACCGACAGTGTCAGGGTGGTTTTACCGGAGGATTCAGGACCGTAGATCTCAACGATACGGCCTTTTGGCAGACCGCCAATGCCGAGCGCGATGTCCAGACCCAGAGAGCCAGTGGAAATGGCCGGGATCGCCTGACGGTCCTGATCGCCCATACGCATTACGGCACCCTTGCCGAATTGACGTTCGATCTGACCCAGGGCCGCAGCCAAGGCTTTCTTCTTGTTGTCGTCCATTAAAGTCCTCACGTAATCAATAAGGCCTGACGGCCAACACCTGTATAAGTAGCCAGTATTATTCCACAGCGTTTCAGGATCGCCTACCCCTGATTTGAGATTTCTCCAGCGGCATGTCGCAGCAGCCCCTCTAGCGCGGCCTTCACCGTTTGTCGGCGGACCTCGTCACGGTTACCGGGAAAGTACTGCACCTCGCTGAACACCTGCTCACCAATGCCCCAGGCCAGCCACACCGTGCCCACGGGCTTGCCCGGCGAACCGCCATCCGGCCCGGCCACACCGCTAACCGCCACGGCAAAACGCGCCCGGCTTTTTTCCTGCGCGCCGCGGACCATGGCTTCAACCACCTCGCGGCTGACTGCCCCCACTGTTTCAAACAATTGGGCCGGGACATTCAATTGCTGGGTTTTCTGGCGATTGGAGTACGTGACATAACCGGCCTCAAACCACGCCGAACTCCCTGGAATACGGGTGATCGCCTCGGCAATCCCGCCACCGGTACAGGATTCGGCGGTGGTGACGTGGGCATTGAGAACCTGCAAGCGCCTGCCAAGTTCAGCGGCCAGCTGAGTGATATCTTTCACGGCTCTCTCCTGATCGAGCGGAATGAGACCTACCGTACACGAGCCGATCACGCTTGCAAGGTTCAGGATCGATCAAAATGTTAGCGAGCGAGGGCTCTGACATAGGCCTGACACGCCTGCAGGGCAATCAGTCCGCGGTCGCCTGCGTCGGTGATGGCGATAATTCGCTGAGCATGCGCCGGGTCAAGTCGGGCTCGCGGGGCGCCATGATCCACGCCGCCGGCGCCGGAGGCGGCTGGCACTGCACAGGTTGAGGCAGCGTCATGGGCATCGAGGAGGACTGACAGGCGCACATCAGCAGTGGCAAGACGATCGCGCAGGCGACCTTGATCACGTTCGGCATCGCTAAGCGCTCGATAATGGGTTTGTTCACTGGCCGACAGCCGTTGTTCCAGAGCCAGGCGCTTGTCCTGCTCGGCCTGTTGCTGGGTGGCAACGGCCAGAGTCAGTTGATTAAAGGTTTCGGCGTGCAGCCTGGCCTGCTCCGCCAGTTGGCGGCCGTAGCGCCAATCCTGAAACTGCCAGGCCAATGCCGCCGAACAACCGGCCAGCACCAGCAGACCGATCAATCGCCAGCCGATCAGACCGAAGGCTGGCATAACACCGCCCTCGCTCGCGCCCAGAGTTGCAAGCGATCCTGCAAACCGTTCAGGCCGCCGTTGATGCGGCGAGTGATGCTGTTGAACTGATCGCGGTCGGCCAGTTCGTTAAGGCCGTTTTGTTGCCAGAACCAGGCGGCTGATTCGGCGGCCCATTGGGGTTTTTCCAGCAGTTCAGGCAAAAATAACAAACGATCATCGCCGAACAGCCCGAGACTGCATTGGTGGTAATTGTCGCGACCGGTGATCTGGATCAGGCCTCGACCGCGGTACTTTTGGCCGTCGCCGTCAGGCTCACGGGTATTACCCAAACGAGCCGCCAGTGTGCCGGTGTCGTATTTGCTCAGGTATTGGTCACTGCCCAGTTCACGCACGTACTGAAACTGCCCCGACTCGTGACCGACTTGCGCGAGGAAGGCGGCGATGCGTTTGGGGGTGTTGATGTTGCGGTGAGACATGGCGGTGTTCAGGGCGGAAATGAAAACGCCCGCTTGGGAGCGGGCGTTGGAAAAAATTTGTTGCAACTGCGCTGAAGTGAGAGGCATGAGTCATGTTCCATTGGCCATTGTTCTTAACCATACCGGCGCCAAGGGTTTGCTGGCGTCTTTTGGAAAGCTGGCAAGCGAGGGCCAGTCGCGCAGGTCCTGCCGGTAATCGAGCAAGTCATGATATTGATCGCGGCTCAAAGTCATCGGAGTACCGGCCTCGTGCTCATCGCGATCACGGTCGACCAGCCATTGGCTGGCGGCCAGTTCCTGGTCCCGCCAGGCTCGGGCAACTGCCTCTGGAGCACCTGCCAGGATTGCAGGCAGCGGCACGCCACCGCTCGCCAGCCATTGCTGGTATTCATCCCAGAAGCGGTGATGTAGAGGAACGGTTGCCCTGTCAGGCAGACGGATGACCGTGTCCGGATCTTCAGTGAGTTGATAGTTCATGAAAATGGCCTCCTTAAAGTTCGGCATCGGCAGTGGCGTGGATGTAGTAAGACTGTGTAATGACGCCAATATCAGAGTTATCGACCCAGACGCCGCGCGTCGAAGCCCCAAGAACTCGAGCATTACCCGATGAGACTTCATCGCTCCCGGAACGCCACTGCCCTGCGACTCCTTTCGGCGTAGTGGTAAACAGACTGAAACTTGGAACAGCTCTCTTCTCAACCTTGAAGGTCCACTGAGCCATGGGCTGTGAGGCAAATCCCGTTTGCCCCTGTCTCACGGTGGAGATCAGAGCGCCGTAGGGACCTGTCATGCTTCCTGGTGGTAGATCCTGGCTGTAGGTTTTTTCGTAATAACGTTGGCACAACATCAATTCATCGCCAGGGCTGCGGAGCTCGAACGGCGTCGACACCCGCCCCTCTTCCAACTGGATCTGCGCCAGGTCTATCACCTGCAAAACATTCAAGGGCAGGTCGAAGGAGAGCCGCAGAAAGTCATTGCCACTACTTCCCAACGTTTTGCCCGTCAAGGACGGTACTTGAATCGTCGCGCTGTATCGGGTCCAGGAAGTTTTGAGTTGAAAGCTGCCAACCGGCGTCACGGTATCCACACTACCGCCCGCTCCGAAATACTGCGCGACAGTCACATTGAGTTGACGCACCGTGTCGGCCTTGGCCCAGAACGTCAGTGTCGCGGTTTTCCCCGCCAAGGTCCTGACTGACTCGATAGCCTGGGAAACTTTATGCACGCTGGCGCCAACTCCCGCAGTGATTTGTTGCCAACGCATAAAGTAACGGGGCTCATTGGGCACCTCGCCCTGACCCAGCGCAAAGCTCTGCCGGGAAATATTCACCCCGGCGTTTCCGTTCCAGTCGCAACGAAAACGGTCCGCGATATAAGCACCGGTGTAAGGCCCCAAGTTAACCGCACCGCGCTGCCAGATATCGAAGTTGCCGTTAATCACCAGGTTCTTGCGATAAACCTGCACCGGAAAATTCTGTTGTGGGTCGAGTTTGGCCAACTCTTTAATGGCCAGGCTCAACTGATCAGTTTGATTCTCGGAAGGCATCAGCCCCGCGGCGGTGATGGCGTTGAGAATTTCCTGGGTGACGCTATTACCCCAACTGGCTGGAATCAGGGAGCCGGGAGTTCCGGCTATCGGGTTTTCATCGGCAAATCTACCGTTGACCAGTCCTGCACTGGGGACGCTTTTTGGATAGTCCATTTTGATCTACTCAAGTTGAAGGGCATAAACACAGGCAATGCAGTTACTCTGTCGAGCCTGGAACCTGAGGCCAGTCGATCTCTGCAGGAAAGTTTGCTTGCCGTTCAAGGCGATTCAACTCAACGCTGTAGAGTTTCCATTCCATCAACGCCAGTTGCTCATCGTGAGTGGCATCACCGATATCTTCGGCATATTGAAGCGGGGCTATACGCACAACGGCATCACGCAGCAGGGTGTCTCGTTTCGTAAGTACCTGGCGTTCAAGATCGGCCAAGTGAGCCTTTTCATCTAACGCCCACGCATCATTAACCCAACGATGGTAAGCCCCCGGCCAAACCTGAGTCGTATAGCCATCCGGCAAATCACCCAGTTCTACCCAGGTTTCTCTAAAGCCGGTGTCCGTGCGAAAAACATCGCCCCGATAATCGGCTTGAAGTTGCAGCGCGCCGTCTACAAACGCCCAAGTATGAGCAACGGGCACTTTGGACAGCTCGATTCCCAGCGTGAGGGCATTACTGGGCAACTGCACGCCGATACCCGGAACAACCGGAAACTCCACAGGACCAGACAAGGCGCCACTTTCATCGATCAAATAATTAAACATATACACCTCAAATCAATTTGATTCGGCCTGGATAGGCAATGTTTCGTGGGCGGGTTTCAGCGGAAAATGTACCCATAGTCCCAATGCTGCCTTCGACTCCACCATCGAACGCGGGATTGGGATAAGTGGTAGCAACAGTCGTATTGGTCGGGGCGCAATTAACATCATGTGCAACATCCCACATCCCGTCAGGAATACTTGAGGCGGGACTGATTGAGCTGCCCGCGGTGGTGGGAAGGAAGTGGTTATGCTTCTGAAGCGTGTGGATCTGGCTACTTCCTAATGCGCGCGCCACATCCACGCCCCGGGATTCGTCCAGCACGCGAAGGAACTCCCCTCGGGCCTCTGGAATCCGGAAGTTCAGCGCGCCATCTGCAGATGTCCAGCCACCCTCCTTGCCCCCCCTTGCCGCCTCAGTCGTCAACGCACCCGATGATTGCGCGTGATCCCATAGCCACGGCCATTCGCTGCGAACCAGGACATTCCCGTTGAGAGCGCCATAGCCGCCAGGGTTCATTTGTAGAGTCGTTTCAAAAAACGGTCGACCCAACGGCGTGTTATCAAAGCGCCCCACCGGCCACCAACTGCCGGCGCCATCGCTGCGCAGATGCCACCAGTCGCCGCTGCCCATCAACACCAGAAATGGATAGCCAACCGCTGAAAGATGGGTATGGAATCTGATTCGGTCTGTGCCCGCAGCCTGGATGACCAGGCGGTTACCACTGTTGTCGACACGTCGAAGAATGACGTCACGAATGCCCATTGCAGCGTTAGCCGGTGGAAGAGCGATTGTGGTCGAACCGGGGCTCGCATCAATCAGCACCAGACCGAGCTCTTCCGGCGCCAGCAGCTTCGATGCCGCTAGCCGGGTCACCACCGAACGCATCGGACTGCTCACACCGATAATCGCCTGGATCGCCTTCAACAACTGTCCCGTGTCCGCCTCCACCGGCGCCATTCCGGCGCCAGTCACCACACTCAAAATCTCCTGCGTAACGGCATTGCCCCACACCGCTGGAATCAACGACCCAGGCGAACCGGCCACCGGATTTTCATCGACAAACCGTCCATTGACCAGTCCGACACTGGGGACGCTTTTTGGATAATCCATTGTTTGTGTTCCCTGTAATAAAGCCCTGCATGGCTATTGGCACAACAGCGCAGCAGGTCGTGTTTGAATAAAAACAAAAACGCCCACGGGTGAGTGGGCGTTGGGTACAGCGGATATTTCGAATGAACTAGCCAGCCAAGTCGCTCACCACGTTACGGATAGCGGCAATCGCCTCATCACTGACTTGATTGGCGAGATCGGTTTTGCCTTTGGCGATTTGCGCTTTGACTTGTTCTTTAGCCTTCAACCGAAGGGTTCGAAGTGTCAGCAGGCTCTCATGGAATTGAGCGGCCTTGGCAATGATCTGATCGGCCGCCTGTCTGGCGGTTCGACCCTTGATGACCCAGGCGGACACCGACAGCGGCACCGCTTTTTTCGGATAGCCTTCAGCAATGAAGGCCTGGGCATCGGCGGCGGCGTGTGCGTATTCAACGGCGCGTAGCGGGTCGCCAGCCATGGCTTTTCGTGCGTTATCTGCGGCCGCATCAATCCTGGCGCAAAGCTCCGCGCCCTGCTCCTGCTCCAGCATGGCAACGATCGACCCGTCCACCACCCACTTTTCGCCGTCCCAACCATGGATTGGAGAAGGTTGGGCGGAACGAAGTCCGTCTTCAAACAGGTGAAGTTCTTGAATGACATTCATCGAATCAATTCCCAGGAAAAGTTAACGTTGACCGCAGCAGAAAAGTTGACCGCTATGCCATTTGAATAGTCAGGTTGAGAGAAGAATTTGATCCCCATAGAGAAAAGCAACTCGTCACTGGTAGCGATCCCGGAGTTAAACGTATGCTCGGCTTGATACGTCTGCCAGAGCGAACGTAGCTCCGAATGGTCGAAGCTAGCGGTCAGGGTGGAGACCGTGGCATCGTTAACGACGTTACTTGTAAAAATGCAAGCCGATGAACCGACTGTGGCCCAACCATCCCAATTACTAACCCCCGTGCTAACCGGAGATAAATAAGAGTAGTTGCCGCCCGCCCATCCCCCCGGCGCGAAAGAAACGCTAGTAATTGCCGTTGGATGAGGCGTCGGATTGCCCACCACAAGGCGTGCAGCACGGGCTTGGGGATCCAGCGGTAGATAAACCACCCCATTTCCGTTCACGGTCTGGGTCCAGGACAGTCTGCTGCGGTTGTAGATCAGTCGTATCACTGGCGTCGTGCCCGGGGCTGCCGTCACAACCCATGCGATACACATATCCAGCGGCGTGGACTGGAAACCACCGCCTGCCGCGCCATTGACGGTGCCCTTCAGCCCCTCAGGTTGCGCGTCATACAAAGCACCGCGCTGCATGTAAAAAGTCAGGGCATCGCCGCTCACTTGGACCCGAAGAAAATAACTGGACATCGGCAACAGATCCGCACTGCTCCATGCTTGAGTCGTAAACGTTCGAGGACGGCCCAACTGGCCCGCAACGACTTCCTGTCCGATACTGACAAATACCCCCGCCGGAATCGAAACTTTGCCACCATTCGTAGCCGCGGCGACCGGCGTCACCGCCAAACGCCCATCAGCCGTGGCCACCGTAGCCGGTGGCAACGACCCAATCGGCAGCGCCGAATCCAGATTCCAGCCCTTGGCCGAAATGCTCTGAATGGCTTGCAGCAGTTGTTTGTAATTCGTCTCATCCGGCGTCAAATCCCCGGCCTTGATGACGTTTACTATTTCCTCCGTCACCCCATTCCCCCAATCCGCCGGGATCAACGACCCCGGCGTCCCGGTCAGCGGGTTCTCATCCACAAATTTCCCATTCACCAACCCGGCGCTGGGCACACTTTTCGGATAATCCATCCCTCTACTCCCTAGTCATAATTGATGTGCACCTTGGTATGCGCCGGTGCGCTGCGGTGGATCAGGCACTCCAGTGCCGAGCCCGGGTTCACGCCGAAGCGCTCGCCCCAGTAGCTGGCGCCAAAGCGACGACCCAGTAGCAGGCGGCCGCCGGTGTTGAGCGTCCACATGAACTGGGCTTCCCACGTGCCCCAGTGCGCCGCGCCGAAACGCGAGCGGCCCATGCGCGGGGCTTCCAGTTCGGTGATGGTGGCGTTCGGGTAACCCTGGCTTTTGGCGATTTCGAGGTAGTAGCCTACGGCCTGGCTGCCGACCGCGAGCAGGCGGCGACGTACCGCGAGGCGGCGGTCATCGAACAGTGGCGTAGCGCCCAAGCACGGGTCGGGCAGGTTCATCACTTGCTCCCAGTCGGGCACCAGTTCACTGACCCCGGCCGGGTCCATTTCGTTGAGCAGGTCGGCGGCGCGGGCGTCGAGGCGGGCCAGTTCCTGGGCGACGCCTTCGAGGACTTCTTCGAGTTCCGGCACTCGTTCAGGGTCCCAGGCCGGGCCGCTGGGCAGCAGGCTGCGCAGTTGGGCGTGGTATTGCGCGGCGGTTCTTATGCCCCCCATACGCAACCTCCGTAGGTCAGCAGCTCATTGCGCTCGGTTTCGACATCCGCGGCAGGCGAAGTGAGTACGTGGTCGTTTTCGCCGCTGGTGCTGCTGATCGCTTCACGGATATGACTGATCAACAACTTCTGGCCGAGGTCGGCTTCACGGTTATGCAGGTCTCGCAGTTGCGCTTCAACAGCGGCGCGTATGGCGGTGGTGTCGGGGGTCAGCGTCAGGTGATAGACCACTGGCACCTGAACCGGTCGCTGCACATGCACCTCGGCGGTGACCGGGCGCAGAGGCTCGATGTAGGCCTGGACTTCGGCCAGTTGCTCGTCGTTCGGCACCGGTTGCGGGTCGTCGTCGCGCATGATGAACAGGCTGACCGTGCCCGGCCCCAACAACCCGCCACGGCACCAGGCGCGGGTCACGCCGGGGCACTCCAGGGCCCAGGTTTCATAGTCTTGCGCCGAACCGCCGTGGGGGATGATGCGGTAGGAGCGGATCACCCGCGAACGCAGCGATTCCAGGCTTTCTCGCGCCACACCGCCGCTGAGCCCCGGCGCCAGCACCGTGAAACTGTTGCCGACAATGCCGGCAATCGGTTGCACCGGAATCAGCGCCAGACCGGCCTCGGCATTACCCAGGCTGCCGGCCTCGAGCGCGGCGATGGTGGTGGTATTGAGGCCGTTGCTGGTGGTGCGCGCGGCGGTCACTTTGTAAGTGCGACCGTCGCTTGATTGCAGCAGGGTGTCGACGTCCAGCACTGCACCGGCGCTGGCGGTAAAGCTGACGCTGCCGCTGGCCGCTTGTGCGGGTTTGCGCGGCTGGTTCAGACGCAGTGCGGCGATCCGTTCCAGGGTCGATTCATCGGCCTTGTCCGGGAGGATCTGCTCGGCGATCCAGTCCAGGTAGCCATACAGGCCATAGGCGGCGCCACCAAGGGTGCGGGCGAGCACTTGCGCATCGGACTGGCGCAGCGAATCGCTGGCCAGGTCGCTTTGGGTGCGCTTGATCAGCACCGGCAGCGAAGGGGTTTCAAACGGCATAGATCACCTGCCAACTGTTATCAGGGTTGATGTCCAGGCGCTCGCCGTCGGCCAGGGTCAGGACCGTGCGCAGGTTCAGGCGCTGGGCGTCGAGGCGTTCGCTGATGATGTCGATGGCGCTGCAATGGCCGTCGTCGATCAGCCATTGCAGGGCTTCGCGGGCATAGAATTCGGCGTCCATCTGGGTTTGTCGGGTCAGCTTGACCCGGCGCAGCAGCCACAGCCGCGAACCGATGCGGTCGTCGGCGACGGTGGGAAACGTGTCGCCCCACCAGCCGAAACGTTCTTCGTCGTCGAGGGCATCGTCATCGGCGGCGCGGCGCCAGGTGAACAGGCTGATCAGCACTGAACGGGTCAGTGCGGCATGCAGGTTTTGGCTGATGAACATCACTGCCCTCCTGCCGGTATGCCGGTCTGGCCGTTGCCTGTTTGAACGCCGACATGCACGTGTTTGATCTGGCTGATGCCGCCGGCAATCTGATCGCGTTGGGAGACGATCTTGCCGGTCTGGGTCAGGGTCGGTGTATCGATGTTCACGGCGCTGCTGGCGCGGATATTCAGGGTGGCGGTTTCGATGTCGATGATCCGCCCGCGCTTGAAGTGAATTTTGTCGCCTTCGTCGGTGTAGATCGCCACTTCGCCAGCGGCCAGGGACTGAAGACGATAGCGACGGTCGGCGACCACCAGCACGATGGCGTGGGAGCGATCACCGCCCAGAAAGGTGGCGATACCTTCGGCGCCGGCCAGCGGATTGCTGGTGAAACCGTAGGGTTCGAAGTGCTCCATGTCATCGTTCACTTCGCCGGCGGTAAGGCGCATTTGCAGCGATTGAAGCTTGGTGGCCGAATTGGCGAGCACGACAGTGCCGCGCGCCAGGAGGCGTGTCAGTAGGCTCATATTGAATTCCTTGGAGGAGCGAGGTCGATCCCACGCAATTGACCTGAATAGCTCTATCGCGACAGAGGTCGCCAAAAGATCGCAGCCTTCGGCAGCTCCTACAGGGGATCGGCGTACACCTGTAGGAGCTGCCGAAGGCTGCGATCTTTTAGGGCGCTATCAGGTTTTCCTGGGGGGCTCTGGATTGGCGTCAAAGGTATGCGGCGGTGCCACTTGCAGGGTGGTGACCGAACCTTGCGCCGACAGCGAGTAAGTCACCTTGGAGATCAGCATGTCGTCATCAAACCCCAGCACCGGATCCTTGACCCTGACCTGCGTGTTGTGACGCCACAAATCGCCGTTCGATTGCCGCCAGCCCTGCACCTGATAGGTGGTGGCTTTGGCCTTGCCCACGCGGGTGGCGCTTTCCCAGTTGGCCCGTTGCAAGGCGAGATCGGGATTGATCTGCATGCCTTCGTTGATCACCGTGACCCGTCGACGTTTGTAGCTCAGGTCGGCGGACACCGATTCAACCTCGCTGACCGCTGCCCCGCTCTTCTTGTCCGTGCCCTTGTGCTGACCGATTACCCGGTATTCGGAGAACACCTGGCTGTAATCCATCGGCGCGTTGGCCGACAGAATGTTCTTGCCCAACTCCAGCGCATCGCTGGCCCGGCCACCACTGCCAGGCCGGGCCAGCACCAGCCGGCCTTGGGCATCATCGGTAGAAAACACCCGGAACAATGTCAGCAAACGGTCGATGGATTGAAACACCGTTTCCCCCGGCACGATGGTGTGACTGCTGAGCCGAGCGGTCTCGGGAATTTCGCTGACCACAAAGACCTTGTAGGTGATCGCCAGCGCTTCGACGATGCTCAACAGTGATTGCTCATGCCATTGGTTCGGGCGGTTGGTCGCGGCGCAATCCACCAGATCCTGGGTGCAGGAACTGCCTTCGATGTTCAGGCTGATCTGCCGCCCGTCATAACTGATCGGGGCCTTGAACACATACCCGGTCAGCACCAGATCCTGGCCGATGCGCACTTCACAGGCGTCACCGGGCTGAATCCGTTTGTCCACGGTCTGCCCCGGCCATTGCCAGGTGATGTTGAGTTTAAAAGTGCGGAACTGACGCTCCAGATCCGCAGTGATTTCCACGCTTTTCCAGCCACCGTATTCCAGGCCGCCGACGGTCAGGGTGACCCGGTTATCCATCTCGTTCATGGTTCACTCCCCGGAGACTTTCACGCCGTTCGGCGGCAGGAACAACGGATGGGCAATGCCGTTGCGCTGAGTCACTTCGGTGACCCGCGTCGCGTCGGCGAATTGCCGATAGGCCACGACGACAGCGGGCAAGCTTTCCTGAAAGGATTTACTGACCAGCCGCACGCCGGACGATGCCACCGCCTTGAGGTGCGCATTCAAGCTCTGCTTCACATCGTTGATGGCCTGATAGTGCGCGGGATTGGCCTTGTTCAGCGCCAGTTGGATCGCTTCGTTCAACTCCTTTTGCAACAACTGCAGATCGTCGGTGACCGGCACTTCCTGACGGGTGACCGGCTGCTGAGTCTGATGATCCAGCGACGGCTGTGACGTCAGTTTCACCGGCGTCGACGCCACTGGCATCGAGGCGACCCATTGCGCCACCTTCACCAGCAGCGTGTCCTGCACCAGATCGGCCATGGCTTGCGCCGCCGCCGTGGTGTCCTTGCCGGTGGTGAGCTTCGGTGCATCGGCCTTGCGGATGGCTTCGACCTGCTGGGAAACGTTGGCAATCACGCCACGATAGCCCTCCTTCGCGAAGTCCTTGAGCGATTTGATATCGCCGAGCAATCCCTTGAATTCCGCCGCCACTTCCTTGGGCAATTCCTTGACCGCCTTGACCAGCTCGCTGATTTGCCGGTACTCCTCGATCAACGGTTTGAGCTGTTCCTGGATCACTTCATAGACCCCGGTCAGGCTGTTGCGCAGATTGGCGATGCCGATCCGCGCAGCCTTGATCAGGGTCATGGCCTGTTCGAAACGCGCCACCGCCGACCCCAGCAGCGTGTCCGCCGATGACAGCAGCAGCTTTTGCGTGCTGACCGTGGCCGTCGGAAATTGCAGCGGTTGATCGGGGTAGAACTTCAGGGCAAAGGTCACCAGCCCGCCGTCCTGGCGGGTCTGGGTCATGTCGCACTCGCCGACCTTGACTTGCATCCGCCCCAACCACGGGTGGACCAGTTCACCACTGCCCTGCTCCAGCGCCTTGAGCAGTTTGTCGCGCTGCTCCAGGCAATCGGCGCCGACGATGAAGGCCGTCAGATCGTGGATTTTCGCCTGCTGGCCAAGCCCCTCGAAAAACGGCTGGTCACGTTGTGGATACTCGTGCAGTTGGCCCTTGTGGCCGACCGGGGTTTTCGCCTGATCGACCCAAAAACCGACACCGCGAAAGGATGCCGGCAACAAACGGTCACGCCAGTTCATTGGAACCTCCCAGAGACAGCGAGCGATAGCCGATGCGCGAATTGAGCGACAGCCCCGGTTGATTGGTTTGCGGTTGATCGGTGCGCAGCCCGGCCGGCGCGTTTTCGAAGCGCACGGTCAGGCCGCCTTCGAGTTGCGTGCGGTTATTGGCGGCGGTTTGCTGCACCAAAGCGTTGGAGCCTTGGGCCAGGTTGTTCGGCAGCAGCGCCGTGTCATTGCTGGCACCAAAGAACGCAGGTGAGAGCTCGCCCTTGCCTTCGGCATTGGTTTTCTGTTGCGCTGCGGTCAGGCCTTCGACCTGACCGGTGACACTGGCAATGAAACCACCAAAACCACCGTTGAACATTTCCTTGATCGGCGCGATCAGTTCTTGCAGCTTGCCCCACCAAGTGGAGAACCACTCGGTGACCGGCTCCCAACCTGCCTTGAACATGTCCAAGGGTGACCAATCAAAGAGTCCCTTGAAGTAATCCACTGTCGGTTGCGCCAGCACTTGCAGGTTTTGCCACATCCCCGAGAAGTAATTGCTCACCGGATCCCAGGCTGCACGAAACACTTCAGACGGCGACCAGTCGAACAGGCCTTTGAAAAAATCCATCGTCGGTTGCGCCTGCAGCTGCAGGCTCTGCCACATCCCCGAGAAGTAAATGCTCACCGGGTCCCAAGCTACACGGAACACCTCAGACGGCGACCAGTCGAACAGGCCTTTGAAAAAATCCACCGCCGGTTGCGCCTGCACTTGCAGGTTTTGCCACATCCCCGAGAAGTAATTGCTCACCGGGTCCCAGGCTGCACGAAACATCTGCGTCGGTGACCAGTCGAACAGGCCTTTGAGAAAATCGATCGCCAACGCGGCCAGCGCACGAAGCACATCCCATGTCGCCGAAAAAAACGCAACCAGCGGTTGCCAGGTACGGGCGACGTTGTCCAGCACGTTCCAGTCAAAGAGCTTCTTGAGAAAACTCATCGCCGGCACTGCCAAGGCCCTGAGCAAATCCCAGACCGCGGAAAACAACCCCACCAGCGGCTGCCAATTGCTGGCAACGATGACGAACGGATGCCAGGAGAACAGCGTCTTGAAAAAATCGCCGATCGGTGCGGACAGGTTTTTTATTTCCTGCCAGAGCGAACCGAAAAAGCCACTGATCGGTGCCCACGCAGCTTCGATCAACGCTTCGGGCGACCACTCGAAGATCGCCCGGAAACCTGCCCAGGCCTGCGTCGTCGTGTCGGAGATCGATCCCCACAGCTCGGAAACGAAACCGCTGACCGGCGCCCAAGCCTCCTTCAACGTTTCGAGCGGCTTCCAGTTGAACAGGCTCTGGAACGCTGCAAACGCCGACTCCGCCGCCCCTTGCATCGCTTGCCAGATACCTTTGAAGAATCCCGATATCGGCTTCCAGTAAGCCACAATCAAACCCGCTGTCAGGGCGATCACTGCCGCGACAATGCCAATCGGCGAAGTCAGCAGCCCCATCACAGCAACGAGCCCCATGGCCCCTGCGGTGACCACCGTAAAGGCAACGGCTGCCGCCGCCAACCCTTCGACCAGTGAAGGATTATTGGCGACAAATTCGCCAACGGCAGTGATCAACGGCATGAGGCCGGTGACCACACTGTTGACGGCCGGCAGCAGCGCCTGCCCCATTTTCAAGGAAATACCGTCTACCGCATCGTTGAACTGCTTGAGGTTGGTCGCTGTATTACCGAGCGACACCTCAGGCGCTTTCAGCGTCGTGGTTTTATTGGATTTTCCCTCGAGTTCATCTTCTGCCTTGATTGCCTTTTTGATGCCGTTGATGAAGGGTTCCAGCAGCCCGCCCCCACTGATGAAAGCGCCCGCATCGAGAGTGCCAAGACTGTCATCGATGCTTTTCTTGAATGCGCCGATCCTGGCCTTGATGCCCTTGAGCTGGGTGTCCAGCTTCTGGGCATTAATCACGACCACGGACATGTTCACCGTGGTCTGAATGTTCGTCAGACTCATGCTTTGTTGTAAGTTCGCCATCACTGCACCTGCTGCATCGCATTGATCCGTTGCGCGTGCTCCAGCGATTCGCGGAGCACATCCAGTGGCCTGGCCATCATCTGTTCGGGGTCAACCTTCCAGAACCAGGCCAGGTCATAGGCGACTGCGATCAGGTCGGTGATGGCTCCGACGCCGCACTCATGAAAAAACTCGCGACGGCCCAACTCAACGCGTTGAGGTCAGCCAGATCCAGCTGGTTGACCGACGACGGCGGGATGCCGGCGCACACGGCGATGTATTTGGCCGCGACGTCCATGTCGAGGCTGACTTCTTCGCTCTTGTCGATCTTGTACGGCAGCGCCTTGATCGCTCGAACTTCCTGCACCGTTGGGCGGCGCAGGTTGAGTTCGGTCAAGGGCTCGCCGTGGGCTTCGATCGCAACGTGAAGCTTCACGGCGTTGCTCATTGCCAGGTCCCCTTGATGCCTTCGAATTTCAGTTCAATGGTGGCGTCGTCGCCTTTGGAGACAGGCTCTTCAACCAGGTAGGCGCCGGCCAGTACGTAGACTTTGCCGTTGCTGAATTCGCAGGTGACGGTCATGTCAGTGCCGGCGATCAGTTGCTTGAGCGGGAAGTCCGCGGTGTGCAGCGCCGTCACTTTGAACGATGGCGCGATGTCGGTTTCCTTGTAGAAGCCCGGCACGACGGTTTCCCGTTTAACGGCCATCAATGGCGCTTCGCAGCCTCCGTTGATGGTCAGTTGAGCGCCGTCCACTTTGACGTAGCAGGTGCCCGCAATCAGTTGACCCATGGTGTTTCTCCCTTCAAATAAAAAGCCCACGCGAGGTGGGCTGAATTCACACAGTCAAAGGCAGCGATCAGGCTGCGTCGTCGTACTGCAGACGGAACTGGTTGAGCAAAGCGAACACGCGCAGGCCGTTGATGTAATCCGGCGGGAACAGCACGTTGACCCGGCTCGGATCCTGCACGTCGCGCTCGACGATCAGGTGCTCGGCGAACAGCTCGGCGTTTTCCACGTGGCCTTCCAGTTCGAGCTTGGCGTACTGGGCGATCAGCTCACCGCGAATGGTGCTCGGGGTGACGATGGGCTGGCCGGCGCCGAAACGGGTGCCATCGGAGGCCAGTTTGTGGCGACCGTATTTGCTGGTGATCACGCTTTGCAGACGACGCACGATGAACGCCGACTGGTGCATGGTTTCGCTGTCCAGGTAGGAGTTATCTGCCTGGCCGTAGGCGTTCTTTTGATAGGTGGTGATCGAACGCTGAATGCGCACGTAGCCGCCTTCGTAGTACGCGGTGGCGATGCCGTAGTTGAGCAGCGACTGACGCTCGGTCAGGGTGAAACGCTCGCTCGCCGGGGCCGGGTCCAGACCTGGCAGGCTGCCGCTTTGGGTCGGACGGCTGGCGTCGGCGGAGATGAACACCGAGGTGCGCGCGGCCAGTGCAGCGGCCTGCACCCAGAACGGTTGCGGTACGCCCGGTTCCAGCGCCTGAATGGTCATGTGCTGGTCGTTACGCGCCTGACCGGCCGCCACCAGAGTACCGATGGTGCCGCGCTTGGCGCTGTAGACGTGACCGAACAATTGCTTGGCCCAGGACCAACGACCGGTGCTGTCATCCATGACGGCTTGCCAGGTGTTGAGGGTCGACAGATCGGACCACGGCATGCAGATGAACTCGAACGGTTCATCGCCCAACGCCGCCACGGCGGCCACTTGATCCGGCACACCGGCGCCGCCGGTCATGGCCGTGATGGCCGAGGTCAGGCCGGCCGGGGTTTCTTCGCCGTTGCTCTTGCCCAGGCGATTGAATTGCAGGCTGATGTCGTTGCCGCTCTCGCCAGTCCATTTGGCGCTCAGGGTGACCACGCCTTCGGCGGCCGCAGCGCTGACCGGCAGATCGGCGGAGGCATTGATTTTCAGCGCCAGGGCCGTGGCCGCTTGCGCCGCAGTGGCACCGTTGACGATGGCCGCCTGAACACGAACGCCGCCGACGTACAGGTTGAGCACACCGCTTTGAGTCGCTGCACCGGTCAGGGTCAGCACGCCTTTGGCAACGCTGCCTTCAGTGTTGTGCAGCGGCAGGCACCAGACCTCGCCGATCGGGTCGGTCTTGCGCCAGGTTTCGTACATCGAGGCGAGCATCGAGCCTTGGCCGCCAATGCTTTTGGCCAGCGCCACGCTGGACACCAACACGAGTTTGCCGACGTCGGCCGGCGCGATGTTGTCGTTGACCTGAGCGACGATCAGGCGGCGCATGGCCGACGACGCGCTATTGGCGGCCGAGTTGTCCATTTCGGCGTAGAACAGCGGAACACGAATGTCCGCGGGGATGTTGCTGAATCCGATCGCCATTATTTGGCTCCCTGTGGTTTCGCCGCTTTCACGGCTTTGATAGTGATATCGCCATCGGCCAGACGTCGACGCCACCAGGCGTTGTCCGGCACTTCACGGCCCTCGAGGGGCAACAGATCGCCCGCTTCCGGGTCCGGCACGACACGGCCCGGGGCCGGTAGCACGGTGATGCGTTTGCTCATGGGGTTACATCTCCAGAGAAAGTCAGTTCCAGGCGCCCGTCGGGGCCTGGGCGTTGCAGATTGGGGTCCGCCGGATCGATCGCATCGACCCGCACCGTGACCCCGGTAAAGGACGACAAGCCGTCCAGTTCACGCTCGTGCCAGCTCTCCGCCGGCTGACCCGGCAAATTGCGACCGAGCTGGAATTCGGCAAAAAAGCGCAGGCGATACAACACGCGGCTGCTGTTGATGGAAACCAGTTCGCCGCCGTCATAGGCGATGGCGTCGTAGCCATTGCCGGGCTTGAAACCCACCAGTGCGCGCCAGAGTTCGGCGCGTAGGTCGTGCAACAGATCCAGCGCTTTTGTAGCGTCCGTGGTGTCGAGCACCAGGGTCACTTCGAAGCGGTCGCGGATCGGTTGCAGCGTCAGGTTTTGCGCCACGCTTTTGCTCGCCAGATCGGCAATCGGCACCACATAGGCGCAGGGGGTTTGCAGCGGGGTGGTGGCTTGCAGCGTCACGAGGTCGATGCCGGCGGCCACGCGATTGGCCAGGGTTGGGCATTGCTCACGCAACTGCGTGAGGATCGGGGTGATCTTCATGAAGGCGCTCCAGTTGTATGGAAGGTGCAGTCAGAAACCTGTGTGCTGGCTACAGGTTTGGAGGGAATCAGGATCAGGCGACGTCGTCAGCACTTGGGTCCAGGCAAGTTGCCTCGATCATGCAGCGATAGCTGTTGGTGCGATCGCCATTGGCCGTGACTTTGTCGATCGACCAGCGACCACGCATGAAGTCTGGCCAGGTGGCATCAAGGAGTACCAGGCCTTCAGCCGAAAAATCGGGATTGCCCGGACAGCTGATTTTCACCTTGAGCTTTTCACGGCCCATCTTGCGCACTTCACCTTCGCCGACCGCCTGCGCTTCTTCCGCGCTTTGGCAGCTCTGGCGCAAGGTCTTGAACGGCGCGAACCCCGTTTCAACCACCCGCATCAAACCGGCTGCGGCGTCCCACCAACTGACTTTGCAGCCCTGGCTTTTGCCCCGGGCGGAATCATCGAGGGTGGCTGTGATAAACGCATGATCGCCGGGGCGATTGTTGCGGGTGACCGACAGTTTCACGTCCGGCAATACTTTGCCCGACAACGATTTGACCTGGCCTGGCCGGGCCAGCACATACAGTTCATTCACCGGTTTGGCGATGGCGCCGTACTTGCGTGCCAAGCGCGTGACGAAGCCCATGTCGGTTTCATTGGACTGGTCGATGTGTTCGACCTTTTTCAGCGACAACGCCGGGTCCACCCTCGGCGAAAAGCCGTGCCTGGCTGTCAGCTCGCGAAACAATGCACCGAGGGTGGTCGGGCCATGGCTGGCCGAGCGCCGCTGCTGGAATCCGCTCTCGTCCGCCGCACTGAACGGGGCGGCGGTAGCCACCAGCGACACGCGAAACGGGAACAGCGTCGGCGTACGTCGAGTCACCCGAAACTGGCCTTTATCCACCAGTCCGGATTCCAGATATCCCACGCGCAAGCCGACTTTTCCGCCCAGGCTCGGCAGCCCTTCAAGGCCTTCAAGATCGAGCACCAGGGTCAGTTGATCGGACTCGATGCCGGCGGCATCGATGTGCTGCCAACTGATCAGACGCTGATTGATCAGGGCCGCGTTGGCCCCGTAAATTTCCACCGCTGGCGTGAACCCCAGTGCCATGTAGCCTCCTTAATCCCACGCCGTTACAGGTGTAGTCGCTGCGGGCCTGGATTCAAGTTCCGGGAGCACCACCCAAATGCCTGCTGGCAGCACCGGGCCTTGCTCGGCCAGCGTCGGGTTGAGGCGCCACAGCGCCTCTTCCGCCACATCGTCACAACGCCCAAGCTCGCGGTAGAGCAATAGATTCACCGAGTCACCGGCGATACTTCGGACTCTACGCATTGGCGAACTCCATCAGCTCAATCGTCCAATCCACCACCATCGCGGTACCGTCATCGATGATGTTGTTTTGGGTTTCCGACACATCGTTGACCCGCCATAAGCCCCAGTTGCGACCGATGCCGTCAACCAATGGCAAGGGGATGCGCAGCGCCTGCAAAGCACGCAGTTCGTCGAGTCGATCCATGGCGGCCGCGTACATCGATTTGCCAGTGATCGTCAGGGTTTGCAGGCCTTGGCCAGTCTGGCTGGACTTGGGTTTGCTGGTGAGAATGTCGATGTTCGTCCAACCACCGTTAGATTTGTGGATCAGGGTGCTGTAAGCGAAATTTCTGGACAGGCCGAAAATGAAACTGCCCAAGACCATTTGTTGCCTCATCAAGCCACCCCATCGGTCAGGGCCGTGTCACGTCGCACGGCGAGTTGATTGGTCGTTGTCATCAGTCCGAATTGTCCGGAAATATGCTGCACCACCAGGTTTGCCAGTTGAGTGGCGCTGGCTTGATCCTGACCATTGATATAAATGTTCGCGGTCAGTGCGTTTTGCTGACGGGTGGTCTGGGTGTTGGTCAGATCTTTGGCGGCCTGATCAGGAGGGGGGAGCTTGTCGGCGGGCGTGGCGAGTTTGTCACCCAGCCAGGAACCCGACTCTCTACCTATCCAGCTTCCGGCCAGTCCGCCGACGACCGCACCGACCGCCCCGCCAATGGCGGTGCCGATGACCGGAGCGAAAAAGGTACCCACAGTGGCGCCCATGGCTGCACCTGCCGAAGCTCCTGCCCAGCCGCCGCCAGCGGTTCCCAGGCCAGCGCCTATCATCCGGACGTCGCCGCTCATCGCGCCTTCAACCACCTCGGGGGCAGCACTTAACGCGAGTGCTCCAGGTATATACCGGGTAAACGGGCGCAATGAAGCACTCACGCCTCGCAGGGAACGGCTAGCACTCCCCCCGGCCTCGACTTTCGCAGCGGTCCCGGGCTCAAGCCTGCTCGTATCCTTGATATCCAGCTTGGCCGTACGATCGGTTTTTCTGAAGTCTTCAGAAATCATCTCACCCAAACGACCGGGGAGACGGGGAGCCACGCCCCCCAATACTCGCTTGGCCACCTGATTGGTCATCTCATCCGTTACGGCTTTGAATAGCGCCCCCACCAGCGGTTTGATCGCCGCTGCAACCAGCACAATTGCAGCGGTGGCTTTAGGTGAAGATTCAGCCAACTCACTCAAGCCATCAATCAACGAACCGAGGGAACCAAGCGCGCTGTCCGTCGTAGGGGCCAGCGCATTACCCGTGGCCGTGGACAAACGATCGTTGCGCGCATTCAAGACATTCAATTGACCCTGTTGAGTCTTCGACTGCGCGAGTGCGTCTTGCCTCACCGAGCCCTTGTCACCCAACTCCGAGGTGGCGTAATGGGCTTTGTCTTTTACCTGCCAGAAGGCGCCATTCACATCGGTAAGGTTTTGCGCCATGTGCAGCGCCGCCTCATCACCCTTGCCAAATAGCGTGGAGGCAAGCGTGGAGCGTTTCTCGGCAGGTTGCGCGTTCAAGGCCGCAAGCACCGCCATCACCGTGCCAGGCGCCGCGTCCTCGTCACGCAAGCCGCTCGCCACCGCTTTCGGCTCCAGCCCCAACTGTCCCCAGGCCGCTCGCTCGGCTGCAGAGACCTGATTACCCTTGCCCAGGGCGGTGGTGATGTTATTGAGCGCACTACCGGTATCAGCCTTTTGCGTACCGGTATTCAACAATGCCGCCGTAAACGCTGCGGCTTGCGCAGGGGACAAGCCGGTCGCCGTAGCAGCAGCACCGTCACGCTGCAAGACGGCACCGATGTCAGCCGCTTTCGCACCACCGGGTATCTTGCCCAGATAGTTGGTTGCATCCGCCAGGTCAAAGGCTTGGGCGCCGTTGAGCTTCATGGAGGTGCGCCAGCCGACCATCATTTCTGCGACATCCATGGCGGACATTTTGAACGCCGATGCGGCGACGCCGGCGTCACTGGCGAAGCGCAGCAGCTCAAACTGTCGGTCCGAAGCATTGGGCAGATTGCTAACGATCCCGGCCTTGGCGGCCAGACTTTCAATCTTCACCAGATCAACCGATCGAGTCCCCCCGGCCGCCACTAACGGAGCGCTGGCGATGTGCTGGGTTGACTGCGCCATCTCTACGCTCTGGCGCGAAGTAAATTGGCCTGCCTGCCTCAGATCGGCCATGGCCGAATTCATCTCTATTGCGGGTTTGAGCAGCTCCGGCGGTTCGATGCGGCTACCAGATCTGCCCGCACTCTTTTGCTCGCTGGCGGTCCCGCTGGCACCAGGGCCCGTCGCTTGGGACATCAAACGTTGCGACGAAAGTTTCAAGGTCAACGACTCAATAGCCGTCGTCAGCAGACCGAGCTTGAACCCGACGCTTTCCAGCGCCAGACCGAGGCCAGGCATCTGATCCCTGGCGGACGTGCCCGTACCTTGTGCTGACTCAACGCTCGTGGTTGCGATGGCCAGGTTGGTATTACCGAACGCCAACCCACCGTCATTGAAGGCTGCGTATTTGAGCGAATATCTATCGTCCGCCATCCCGCTCTACTCCTGTTTCACGCCAAGGCGAGTGATCGCGATGTCGTAGCGGCGCAAGGCCTTGCCGGCGTCCCACTCCAGAATTTCCGCCTCAGTTACCGAGTAAATGAGCGGCACCACATCGAGGATTACTTCGATGTCGCGTTCCGAAAGAAGTCCGCCGGTTTGTTTAAAAAATCGTCGATGCGTACCTGAAGCTGTGTCCAGTCGGGCACGGTCAACAAGTCCAGATCGGGAAGCATCAGACCGGTGCAATGGGCGGTGATGAATTCGGCGCGTTCCTTGGCGGTTTTCAGTTTCTTCATCGCTTTGGTCGCGCGCAGCACCGGCATTTCCAGGGTCAGCGAAGTCATGCTGCGGCCCGCTGCGTTGAGCGGTTGCAGTAGTTGCACCTGATCGGGGTCTACCGATTGTTCGCCCTGCGCTTGCTGTTCAAGAAAGTACGAAGCAGGGCGAGTCGACATCTCATGCACGTACTGCGCAATGCTCACGTAGTCCGGGCGTTTGAGCTGGTCGAGTTCCTTGACCGACAACCCCGTTGCCAATTTGGCCAGTTCGAAGAACTGATCGTCCTCATCATCGCCAGCGCGGGCCAGAGCCTCTTTCTGCGCGGCGTACAACAGTGGTTTGAGCTGAATCTGCTCGATCGTCGACTGATCGTCGGCGGTGATCGGCGACAACAAGGCGTGAACAGGAGGCGTCCAGGACATGAAATGAATTCCTTGGTGAATCATGGGGAAGTGTTGCGCAATGCCGGCCGATGAATGCAGATCTGTGGGCTGGCAAAGCCCCTGTGGGAGCGAGCTTGCTCGCGATGGCGGCGGGTCAGGCAATGTCAGTGCTGGATGTGCCGGCCTCATCGCGAGCAAGCTCGCTCCCACAGGGATCGTGTTTAACCGGCGGGGGTTAAGGCAGCAACACGGCGCGGCGGGCGTCGCCGAGAATGTCGACGCCGTTGAGCACGAACTTCTGGGTGCGCACGTCAATGTCGATCACCGGGATGCCATTTTCCACCCGGTTGTAGGTGCGGCAGGACAGCTCAAGGTTGGTCTTGGGCTTCTCGTTCATTTTCAGAGCGGTTTCCTCAAGCGATTTCAACTTGCCGCCCACTGTGTGGTAAGTGAACCAAGTGTTGCCGTCTTGATCCTGGCCGGCTTCTCGCACGTTCAGCAAAATGTCGTCACCCACACTCACGCCCAGCGCCAGCATGATTTCCGGGCCGACGCCTTGCAGCGTCAGCTTGGCCGTGAGTGCTTTGCCGCCCTTGGCCATTTCCTCGCCAATGAAACGACCGCCACGCATCTCTTCCATTTCGAATTCGATCTTCGGCGGGGTGAATTCTTCTACGGTCGCCGACAACGGCAGGCCTTGCAGGGTGGCCGCGATGGCCTGTCTTACGCGGTTGGTAAACATTAGAGAACGTCCTCCAGGAACTGCTCGATGATTTCATCGCGGGCGTTGAGTTGATAAATCATGTGTTCGTTCGGCGCGTAGCGGCCGTAGTCGATGACCACGTACCAAGTGCCGTTTTTGTACTTCTCGACGCTGTTCAATTCCGGGTGCAGGTACACGCTGCCGCCCGGAATGGTTTCGTCGGCGACCAGAGTCTGCAGCCAGTCGTTGATGCGCTTGACCTCCTGATCCATGAACGACTTGGTCAGGTTCTTGGCCATGGCTTTTTGGCCGGCCTTCACCAGCTTGCGGCTGATCGCATCTTCGAGGCCGACGTAGCTGATGAACTTGCCGGTGATGGAGCGGTTACCCAGCAGCGAGAAGCCGCCGAGGATGGTCCGGGCGTAATAGCTGATGCCATAGCGGTTGAGCAGATCGCCCTCGGTGGAGGTGTCGAGGATGTTGTATTCAACGGTCCGCGATACATCTTCGGCATAGGTGACCTGGTTGCCCGGGCTCTCCCATTGCTTGACCTTGGCGAGGGCGGCGATGGCCAGGCTCGATGGTGCAAGGAACACGTTTTTCTTCGCCGCCTTGGAGTAAACCGCCGGCATGTTGTGCACCACCAGGCAGCGGTCGAAACCGAGGTCAGCGCCGCCCAGTTCCTGGCTATAAGTCACTTGATCGGCGACCGCGGCGTCCTTGCCGTCGAGTACCACGCGAGCCTTGATACGTTTGCCGAACGAAGCGAACTCACTGGCTACCGCCTTGGTGCCAGTGAAGCCCGGCGCGCCGATGATCGTCAGGTCTTCCGCGACACCGCTCAACGCGGCCAGACCCAGTTTTCGACCGGTCAACGGCTCGATACCGCCGATCACGTTATTCACGGTGTCGGCCGGGGTTGCACCCTCTTCGACGATGACCACGTAGACCGGCACCTTGACCACTTTGAGGATCTGGTAAACCGCTTGAAACAGCGTGCCCGCTTCGGCACCGGTCGGGTCCAGTTGGGCCTGAGTGGTGAAGCTGTTGATGCGGAACGGGGTGTTTTTCGGAATCAGCAGATTGGCATTCGGCGCGGTGCCGACCAGACCGATGACGTTGTCACCCAGGCCACCCATGGCCTCGGGAGATTCAGTGGCATTGACGGTGATGCCGTTGTGCTCGAAGTTCAAAACCTCAGCCATGGTTATTCAGCCTTCTTGGCAGCGGCCTTCAAGGCCTTGGTAGTGATAGAGGCCGACTCGGCGACCTCGGTTTTAGCGGTCAGCTCCAGACGGCCTGCGCTGCGCAATGCATTGGCCTCCACATCGAGCAGGTCCAGGGTTTGGCCGACGCTCGACCAGTGGCCACCCCCGGTGGGGAATGGGAGGAGCACGGTGTAGGTTTGGCGTTGTGCCATTTGGGTTTCTCCAGATACGAAAAAGCCCCTTTTTTAGGGAGGGGCTTTTGGGTGATGTTTGGTGTTTGGCGGATAAGAAAACGCCCCGACGGTGCGGGGCGTTTATTGAAGCGCTGGGCTCGGTCCTGGTTGAGATGCCTCAGGCCAACCATCACTGAGCATTTCGTCTTTGTAAGTTCCAGCCTCAAGAGCACGGAGCAATGTTAGCTCACGGTCAAAGCAGGCCTGGACATGTGCCCGGACGGCCTTGGCAATCGCGAGAATCTGCGCCGCACCAATCTCGATGAAACCGTTGAGAGTTTTAAAGTTGCAGCGGTACTCAGGGTCAAGGATCGCCGACAGTCCGGTGCTGGCGATCAGCGCCTGGCTGTCTCGGGTCGTTTCAATATCCAGGCCCTCTACAGAAATGCCAGACGCCTCATGCACGAAACGCTCGGCAGCGAACAACGCTGGGTAATTCGGCTCTACCGCAGGAAGCGGCAACTTGACCACCTCACCATCGACTAATTTCCAGATGCCGTCCTTATCAATCCTTGTAGCAAGAAAAACATCATCGCTTAGGTTTACCGCGTGCTCAGGAATCACGAAGTGAATGTCCGAATCATATCGACCGATAATTTCTCCAAACTCATTAAATGTTGCGAACTTCATAATAAGCCCTCGCCAACTCCATTGTGTTAACGACCAAATGCAAGATAGTAAAACTGCGCAGGTGCTTGGCCCAGGTTGCGAATCGTCACGTTCGCCTTATTAACCGCCCTGACCTGCCCAATGTAGGTTGTTCCCATGCCGGCATCGGCTGCCGTATTGGGATAGGAGGTGAAAACCATGGGATTGATTCCCGGAAAAGCAACCGGGAATACCTGCAGATAATTGACTGCCGAGGCAATGATGGGAGTCAGACCCCACTGAACCATCAAACCGCCGAGCCAACTAGGGAAGACAATGTAACTGCCACCCAGATCTCCTGAAATACTGACGGAGAATCCCCAGCGCAACTTTTTCGGTGTGACGATGGTTTTATCGTCGGTGCCTACATCAGTCTGTGTCTGAGTGGCAACTTTCGCCGTCCCTTGATCAAGCTCAGTCGCTTGCTGCGCCAGCGCAGCCAACGCTGAGATATCAATCGTTCCCTGATTGATCGGCGCGTTCCAGGCCTTGATGCACCACATGACAGCCATGTTTCGCGGCCGAGCCTCCGTCCCTCCAGAACTATTGAAGCCTGTACCAAAGTTGAGGGTTACGGGCGTATTGCCGTTGTCCACGACCACCGCGCCCGGGTTACTCCCTGACGCACCACCGAAGGCCTGCATCCGGGTTACGGTATGGGAGTGCGCCTTGTTGTCATCGGCCTGCCAACTGCCGATTGTACGACCAGCATCGACACCGCGCCCATGATCCCAACCACGCAGGAACTCGCCGCGCGATTCTGGCAAACGGAAGTTACCAGCGCCCTCATCCCCCTTGTTGAATGCGATGCCGAGGAACGCCGCCAAATCCGGATAGACCGCAATGCTCTTCACACTGCCATCGATCTCAAGAAATCCTGGCGGGATCTTGTTCAAGGGAAACGCCACCATCGACCCAACCGGCAACGCCGAAGCCTCTGCAATCATCGCCTCGATTTCAGGCTTGGTGTACGTGTCCTTGATACCAAACCCGGCTAACGTTTCAGGATTCGAACCACCGGTTGCTCGACCATATTTGTCCACAGTCAGACTTTTATAAGTCCCCGGCTGAATCCCCGTCCGCCCTGCCAACATTTCAAACGTCAGCGCCGTCGTGCCCAAAGTGATCGGCCCGTTGGAGGTCAAGTGCCACAGCGAGTCACCGTTCACCGCGCCCTCTTCGACCATTACAGTCAGGCCCGGGGTAACTTTCGCATTGATGTTGGCATCGCTCGCCCGCACCCAGTCTCCGTTGGCAACCACCCATAGGCCGTTGTCCTTGGCCAGCGTCTGGTTCGGCAACAACACCCGATCCCCCGCCACCACCGCAACACCGTCAATCTGCTGAGCACCGTTCAACACCACGTTAGCGGTGGCGGCAACTCGCACCGATTGCTTGCCGTCGAGTTTGCCAAGCTCTTCGGCGAGGTAACTCATCACCCAGGCCCGCGTCGCTTTAACAACCGTGTCGTCAATCAATAACGTCACCAACGCCGCATTACTGGTCTCGAAAATCGAGCGAATGTAAAACTCTTTCCCCGAACCCGACGTCGCCAGCACCGGTTTGAACGACTCCGGATACTTGACGATGGCGTACAGAATGCCGGTATCAGTCCACAGCCCAGCCTCACGCACATACCAGCCGCCGACTTCAGGCGGGATAGTCACCTCGGCCAGCAACCAGCTTGGGTTTTTCTCGTCCTGGAACAGTGCATTGAGTGGCCCGCGCCACACTTCGCGTTTCAGTGCGGTGGCCGTGGCGGCCGGGTTGTAAACCGTGCCGCCGCCGTCACCGACGGAGATCTGCGACAGTTTGATCGGTACGCCCGCCACCTTGCAGGCGGTTTCGTAGGCGATCCCCGCATTGGTGAGCAGGGTGTAATAGTCGGCCATTTAGGACCCCTGTGGATAAATAGTGGAGGTTTCGACGGTGTAGAGCCCGGCGGCCATGAAGGCCTGGCCCGAGGCTTCAAGCCCTTCGATGACAATCGGATAAACCGTGGTCAGTTCGCCGCACACGGTGGCGGCGCCTATGAAGTGAGTGCCGAATGCCCTCAAGCCGACCGAGACAGACAAAATGTCCCGTTCGCTTTTGGCATCGGCCAGGCGACGGTCGAGACGGGCGTCGATCTCTTCGCTGTAAGGCTGTTCGGTAAAGGCCCTGACGGAAAAGCTGTAAGGCTGGCCTGGCGGTGTTTGCTCATACCAGGCGCGCACCTCAGGCATCAATTGCAAACCCTTCGCCGCATTCTCCAGCGCCTTTCGCGTCCCGGCCTGCCGTGCGGTGGGCCAGGCGAGTTCAACCGTCAAACGCTTTTCAGCCTCGGCCGCCTCGGAGCTCCATTCGCTGACCCCACGATCGGCTCCCAGATATGGCAGGAATGCCAACGGTGTTTCGGCGGGGTTCATCAGCTCGGGAAACGGCGGCGCGATGCGATCGAGCAACGTGCCAAAACCGAGATCGAGGGCTTTTTCCAAGGGTGAGCTGTTGGCGGGTAGCAGGTTCGGGCGAGGTGTTTGTTCACTCATAACGTGTCCACCTCCACCTCGACACCTGTGCAATACGGGGCCTCAAAAGCCGTCGTCACAATCGGCTCGATCGGCTCAAGAATTTCAAGCTGAACCGCGCCAGCGCTGTGCAACGTGTAGTCGATCCAGCTCGGGTCCACCCGCCCTTCCAGTCGGTGACAAGAATCGGCATACGCCTGCAACTGCTGTTGCGCGGCAACCTTGGTCAACCCCGAATCGGGACCAGCATTGATCTTGGCCACGACCCGGATTTTGTAGTTCTTGATTCGCGCGGCTTGCACGATGACGAGATCCGTTTCCGGTCGTACATCAGGCCGGGCGAAATGCTGGCGAACACCGTCGAGCAGCGCTTCGGATGGCGTGCCATCGCCCTCCCGGGACAGCACTGTGACCGTGACTTCGCCGGGCGCGGTCCGGCGCCCGTTGCCGTCCTTGACCTGCGCTGCATAACCGTCCGGCTCGAAGGTGTAAGTGACCGTCACCACACCCGCCGCGGCGGTTTCCACCTTCACCGCGGGCCGTTCGCCAAGGGTGAAGATCTCGCGCCGATACTGCATGCGAGAGCCGGCCGCCGGTGCGTGTGGCGCCAGGTAGTAACGCAAGCGGGCGTCGTCATCGCTCTCAAAGATCGGGGGGATCGGCGGGAATGCCGCCGGGTCGCCCGGATCGAGCATCTGACGTTCAAGGCCCATGTCTGCAAGGCGTGCATCGAGATTGGTCCCGGTGGCCCACCATGCCAGCATCTGCTTGATACGGGCGTTGCATTTGCGCTCGTGGGTTTGCAGGCGCACACAAAAGGCCTCAAGGGCCAGGGTCAGCAACTCGCTTTCGTTTTCAAGGCTGACCACAAGCTTGGCCGCGCTCTCGGGGGAACGGGCGCCGACGTACTCGACGACGAAGGTTTTGAACTCTGCGAGCAAATCCTCGAACGCTTCGACCGTGACGATTGCCGGTTCGGCCAACTGGTTCTGACCGGGGATCAACATGCTCATGCCATTACCTCGAAAGTCTGTTGGCGATTTTTCCAGGTGCCAGCGAAACGCAGCAGCAGCCCGGCACCACGGCGACTGGCGACAATGACTTGAGGCTCGAAATCGTCGATGCCGTTGTGCCGGTTGTAAAACGCTTGGGCCGCATGGCTTTGGGCAAGAATCAGCAGATCGTCACCGAGGTTTTGCCCCAGCAAGTCAGTGAGTGCGCAGCCATACAAAGGGCGCTTCTGCCGAGTGCCCAAAGGCGTGGTCAGTGCACGGGTGGCGCGCTGCACAAACTGCAGCCAGTCATCGACCGTTGCGCCGGTGTTTCTATCGATTCCGATCATGGGAAGCTCTTTATGCGGTGCTGATAACGCGGCCCTGGTGATCCACCAGCGGGCCACTCAGATGCACACCGGAGGCGTCGAGCCGCATGCCGACGGCGCCCAGTTGCAATTCGATGACTTCAGGCGTCATCGCCAGCCTCGCCGGGCCGATGCTCAACTCGAGGGACTCACGGGAGCCGGTGAACGCTGCCGGGCCGTTTTTCCAGTGCAGAACATGACTGGCGTCGTCGTAACTGCTTTGCGTACCGTCCTGATAGAGGCGACGCGTCAGCGAAGCCTGTGTCGAGACCGGCGGAAACTGACCGCCGTTGAGGCCGAACAACGCCACCGACTGCCCACCACCCTCGCCGCCGCCGTGATTCAGCAGCAAACACTGCTCGCCCACGGAGGGGATCCGCGACTCGCTCTGTGCGCCGGCACTTGGATTGAAAAACCTGATCGCCGGGGTGAGCAGCTCGCCATGACTGACCTTGCAGGTGTTGCTGGCCGCATCGACCTCGTGACAAACGCCAATGCGACAGAAACTTTCGGCACGCCGGTGCAGGTCTTCGAGCTCGGTTTCCATCTCGGCCAGACGTTCGATGATCGGGCCCAGTTGCATACGTAGAAGCGCATCAAACATGGGTCACTCCTCGAGTGCGGTGTATTGATCCGGGTCGTCGATGTTCGACACCTCCCAGGTGCGGGCAAATTTCGGAATGCCCAGCGGGTCCTCGAGCAGCGTCGGGCCGAGGTACAGCGATTGGATGAATGAAACGGTCCAGGCGGTGTACTCCCGTGTCTCGCTGATGAACGTGGACGGGATGCCATCAATGTTCATGGGCAAATCGCATTGGTCGCCGGGCAGTGTCCAGCGGTTGTCGGCGATCAGGTTTTTCAACTCACTGGCCAGGTCGCACGCGGCCAGCCCTGTGCCGGGCAATACGACTTGCAAGGAAATCGTCAGGACATGAGCGATACGTCCATCGTTGGCACGGTTGCCCGGCGCATCCCGTTCGATGGCGATCAGCACCCAAGGCTGATCGCCGGTGCCGTCGAAATCTTGATGACTCCCGACCGTCAAGCCGGGGATGCTGGTGCGTAAGGTTTCGGCAATGGCGGAAAACAGCTGCGACGGTTTTTCGATGACGGCGGGCATTAATGGCCTCCTGTTTCTGTAGCAACGCGAAAATCAGCGACACCGGTTCACTGTTAATCGGGACGAGAATCGCGCGGTGGCACTTCACAAACGCCAATCCGCTTGGCGGCCCAGCGTTCATAAAGTCCGATGGCCACATCCGCCCCTGCCATCGCCGTCAGGCAGCCAAACGCACCGGCGGCCCAGATCGACACGCCGGCGGCGTACAGCAGCATGATGGCCGAGACCCCGCAGATCATGCAGGCCCCGGAGCGCAGCGCCAGGCGCCGCAGCAGCGACCAGCCACGGGCGCCTTCCTTGTCGGCGCGCCACATTTCGCCGGACACCCCGCCCACCAGGGCGAGAACGATGACCAGCCAGATCGGCATGTCCAGCAACGCTTGTTGCTCGTTTGTCATGTCACGCCTCCTGGGGGTGATTGATGAGTGATGTGTGTTGGGTTCAAACGATGTCTCTTGAGGTAGGCATTCCAAAAAGCCCGGCATTTGGCTGGGCTTTTCAGTAATGCGGTCCTTCGCCTTCCTTTAATCCTGTGTACAAAAAGGAAGCTGACTTTTCGGCGCTACTGGCGCGGTACGAGTCCATTCAAATTGTTTTTTCCGACCGCGGTCCCTGCCCGCCGGATAACTGCTTCTGGTGCTTTACGCTGCACACCCGGGTCAGTTGCCAACCCTCTGAACCGTTGAGGCCGGTTCATCGCTGCCTTTGTGGTGGAACTAAAGAGCTTCGTTTCGAGCCGCTTTGTTGAGTGGCTTGAGACAAAGAATATGCATGGATGCATATACAGTCAATGCATAAACGCATTTATTTATGCATTACAAATGCACTAGCGCATGAAAGCCCCGCAGACAAAGGCGTTAGCGGTTTTCGATAGGCGAAAAAAAACCCGCCGGCAGCGGGTTTTATCTGACAGCGGTGAGGTTAACGGGCGTACATGCCCCACCAGAAGACGTGACCGAGGATGACAATCTGCTCTTCCTGGATTTCCTGGAAGCTGTAGTCCTCGTCCGGATGCTCATCGCGATTGAAGCTGCGCAGGCGAATCCCTGTCGGCAGGCGATAAAGCTGTTTCACCCGCAACTGGCCGTTGTGGTTGATGGCATACAAGTCACCGTCAACGATGTCGCCAATCCCGCATTTTCCGGCATTCACCCCGACCGTGGCGCCATCGCGCAGCACCGGCAACATGCTGTTGCCGCGCACGGTCACGCATTTGGCCTGGTCGAACTGCACGCCGTTGTGGCGCAAGCTACGTTTGCCAAAGCGCAGGCTAGAGCGCTCGCTTTCTTCGATGACGAATCTTCCTGATCCAGCAGCCAATTCAACCTCGCGAAGAAAGGGGACCGACACCTCGTCATCATCGACTGGCGTATCGTCATCCCACAGGCTTATGTCCTTGAGTTCCGAATGCGACTCATCGCGCCCGGCGCTGGCGGCGTGCGCGACATCCGCGCGGCCACGCAACTGGTCGGTGCTCACGGCGAAGTATTCGGCAATCTTCGAAATATGTTTATCCGAAGGATCGACGATCTTCCCGCTGAGGATCCGCGAGAGAGTGGATTGAGGCACGCCGGTGCGACGGTGAAGCTCCGTGGGGGAGATCCCGTGCTGATCGAGCAGCGCTCTTAAGACGGTAGAAACATTGCGTTTTTGCATAATGCGCATAGTGCTTGATCTTTTTTCGGAAGACAAATGCTGATTCGCATAGATCGTGCATAGCCAGCAGAAAGGTACCGGGAGGCTTTCATGCCTGCGTGAGGCAGACCGCCCATGGTAATCTTGCGCCCATCGCGGAAAAGCCGGGCCGATGCCCCTCCTTTGCCCTACACCTTTCAACGAGTTTTCCTGAATTTCCGATGAATAAAGCCCTCTCCGATCTGTCCTCCCACACCCCGATGATGCAGCAGTACTGGCGCCTGAAGAACCAGCACCCTGATCAGCTGATGTTCTACCGCATGGGCGACTTCTACGAGATCTTCTATGAAGACGCGAAGAAGGCCGCCAAGTTGCTGGACATCACCCTGACGGCTCGTGGGCAATCGGCGGGGCAGGCGATTCCGATGTGTGGGATTCCTTACCACGCCGCGGAAGGTTACCTGGCGAAACTGGTGAAGCTCGGCGAGTCGGTGGTGATTTGTGAACAGGTTGGCGACCCGGCCACCAGCAAAGGCCCGGTGGATCGTCAGGTGGTGCGGATCATCACTCCCGGCACGGTCAGCGATGAAGCGCTGCTGGATGAGCGTCGGGACAATCTGATCGCGGCAGTGCTGGGTGACGAACGTCTGTTCGGTCTGGCGGTGCTGGACATTACCAGCGGCAACTTCACCGTGCTGGAGATCAAGGGCTGGGAAAACTTGCTGGCGGAACTGGAGCGGGTCAATCCGGTAGAGCTGATGATCCCGGACGACTGGCCAAAAGACCTGCCGGAAAAACGTCGTGGGGTTCGTCGCCGTGCACCGTGGGATTTCGAACGTGATTCGGCGCTGAAAAGTCTTTGCCAGCAGTTTTCCACCCAGGACCTGAAAGGTTTCGGCTGCGAGAACCTGACCCTGGCGATCGGCGCCGCCGGTTGCCTGCTCAGCTACGCCAAGGAAACCCAGCGCACCGCCCTGCCCCACTTGCGCAGCCTGCGTCATGAACGCCTGGACGACACTGTGGTGCTGGACGGCGCAAGCCGTCGCAACCTGGAACTGGACACCAACCTAGCCGGCGGTCGCGACAACACGTTGCAATCGGTGGTCGACCGCTGCCAGACCGCCATGGGCAGCCGCTTGCTGACTCGCTGGCTGAACCGTCCGCTGCGGGATTTGACCGTATTGCTGGCGCGTCAGAGCTCGATCACTTGCCTGCTCGACGGTTACCGCTTCGAAAAGCTGCAACCGCAGCTCAAGGAAATCGGTGACATCGAGCGGATTCTGGCGCGGATCGGCCTGCGCAATGCCCGTCCTCGTGACTTGGCGCGTCTGCGCGATGCCCTCGGTGCATTGCCAGAGTTGCAAGTGGCGATGGCCGAGCTCGAAGCCCCGCACATCATTCAATTGGCGACGACCACCAGCACCTACCCGGAACTGGCGGCGCTGCTGGAAAAAGCCATTATCGACAACCCGCCCGCCGTCATCCGTGACGGCGGCGTGTTGAAAACCGGTTACGACGCCGAGTTGGACGATTTGCAATCGCTCAGCGAAAACGCCGGGCAGTTCCTGATCGATCTCGAAGCGCGTGAGAAGGCCCGCACCGGCCTGTCGCACCTGAAGGTCGGCTACAACCGGATTCACGGCTACTTCATCGAGTTGCCGAGCAAACAGGCTGAGTCGGCGCCAGCAGACTATATCCGTCGCCAGACGTTGAAAGGTGCCGAGCGCTTCATTACGCCGGAACTGAAGGCTTTCGAAGATAAGGCCCTGTCGGCGAAGAGCCGCGCCTTGGCGCGCGAGAAGATGCTTTATGAAGCACTGCTCGAAGATTTGATCGCCCAGTTGCCACCGTTGCAGGACACCGCTGCGGCACTGGCCGAGTTGGACGTGCTGAGCAACCTTGCCGAACGTGCGCTGAACCTCGATCTGAACTGCCCGCGTTTCGTCAGCGAGCCGTGCATGCGCATCAGCCAGGGTCGTCACCCGGTGGTCGAGCAAGTACTCACCACGCCGTTCGTGGCCAACGACCTGAGCCTCGACGACAACACCCGCATGCTGGTGATCACCGGTCCGAACATGGGCGGTAAATCCACCTACATGCGTCAGACCGCGTTGATCGTGTTGCTGGCGCATATCGGCAGTTTCGTGCCGGCGGCCAGTTGCGAATTGTCCTTGGTGGACCGGATCTTCACCCGGATCGGTTCCAGCGATGACTTGGCGGGCGGACGTTCGACCTTCATGGTTGAAATGAGCGAAACCGCGAACATTCTGCACAACGCCACCGAACGCAGTCTGGTGCTGATGGACGAAGTCGGTCGCGGCACGAGCACCTTCGACGGTCTGTCCCTGGCCTGGGCTGCGGCTGAGCGTCTGGCGCACCTGCGGGCCTACACATTGTTCGCTACCCACTATTTCGAACTGACAGTGCTACCGGAAGCCCAACCGCTGGTGGCCAACGTGCACCTCAATGCCACCGAACACAACGAACGCATCGTGTTCCTGCACCACGTGTTGCCTGGGCCTGCCAGCCAGAGCTATGGCCTGGCGGTTGCGCAGTTGGCCGGTGTGCCGAGCGAAGTGATCGTGCGTGCTCGCGAACATCTGAGCCGACTGGAATCCACTGCGCTGCCTCATGAGGTTCCGAAGCCGATCAAAGGCAAACCGGTTACGCCACAACAGAGCGACATGTTCGCCAGCCTGCCGCACCCGGTGCTGGATGAACTGGCCAAACTTGATCTGGACGACATGTCACCACGTCGTGCGCTCGAAATGCTCTATACACTAAAGACACGGATCTAACGCACTTGCCTGCAAGCTGTTAGAATCTCGCGCGGTTTGGGATGCTGCAGGCTAATAGCCTGACCTGCAGACTATCGCTCCCAAACCTGGCGACCCCTACGTGAAGGGGCGCAGCAAGCCGCGCCTGAGGAGAAAATTAGAAATGACCTTCGTCGTCACCGACAACTGCATCAAGTGCAAGTACACCGACTGCGTAGAAGTCTGTCCGGTGGACTGCTTTTACGAAGGCCCGAACTTCCTGGTGATTCACCCGGATGAGTGCATCGACTGCGCCCTGTGCGAACCAGAATGCCCTGCCGTGGCCATCTTCTCCGAAGATGAAGTTCCGGAAGATATGCAGGAATTCATTCAGCTGAACGTTGAGCTGGCGGAAATCTGGCCCAACATCACCGAGAAGAAAGAATCGCTGCCCAATGCGGAAGAGTTTGATCGCGTCATCAACAAATCTATAGGCAGCAAGCTCAAAGACCTCGAACGTTGATTTCCCCCGAGTTCTCGAAAAGGCCCTTGTGGGCCTTTTCGCTTTTCTGCAGGCAAAAAAAGGGGCGGTATGACCCGCCCACATTTTTTCCCTATTCCTTGTATTCCCTTTCATCGTCCTGATGAACCGCTTCCTGCGATGTCCGTTCCCCTCTTCCTTGAAGGGCGTGTCTATCCGTCGACACAGTTCAGATACTAGAGAATTCCCCACTAAGGGCAATCGGCATCTGTCGCTGAAATCGTCTGTCACACGCCGTTAATCTAAAAAAATAATCATATAAATCAATACTATAAACCGACATCGAAAGTTAAATAGACAACTACCAGGGTGTAAAAATAACGAACACTTACGAAAGAGTAAGCAAAGACTTACAACACGAGACTACAAACCTGAGGTGATGTCCCAGACAACTCCCTTTCCATATTTCAGATAACAAAAAGCCCCAAACCAGTTGGGGCTATTTGTTACCGGTTGAGCGAATTGCTTATTGGAACAGCGACTCACTCGACAGGCCGTTTTTCTCGAGAATCTCCCGAAGACGCTTGAGACCTTCAACCTGGATTTGCCTGACCCGCTCCCGGGTCAGGCCGATTTCCAGGCCTACGTCTTCAAGCGTGCTGCTCTCGTGACCTCGCAAGCCAAAGCGGCGAATGACCACCTCGCGTTGCTTGTCGGTCAGCTCCGAGAGCCATTGATCGATGCTCTGGGACAGGTCGTCGTCCTGCAACAGTTCGCATGGATCGGTCGGGCGGTCGTCGGTCAGGGTGTCCAGCAGGGTTTTATCCGAATCCGGACCCAGCGAGACGTCGACCGAAGAAACCCGCTCATTCAGGCCGAGCATGCGCTTGACCTCGCCTACCGGTTTCTCCAGCAGGTTGGCGATTTCTTCGGGTGAGGGTTCATGATCGAGCTTTTGAGTCAGCTCCCGTGCAGCCCGCAAGTACACGTTGAGCTCTTTGACCACATGGATCGGCAACCGGATGGTCCGGGTCTGATTCATGATCGCGCGCTCGATGGTCTGACGAATCCACCAGGTGGCGTAGGTCGAAAAGCGGAAGCCACGTTCAGGATCGAACTTTTCCACTGCCCGGATCAGGCCGAGGTTGCCCTCTTCGATCAGGTCCAGCAGCGACAGACCACGATTGACGTAACGCCGGGCGATTTTCACCACCAGCCGCAGGTTGCTTTCAATCATGCGCTTGCGCCCGGCCGGATCGCCACTTTGCGACAAGCGCGCAAAATGAACTTCTTCCTCGGGGGAGAGCAATGGGGAAAAGCCGATTTCGTTGAGGTACAACTGAGTGGCATCGAGTGCCCGTGTGTAGTCGATGTACTTGTGTTGCTTAAGCGAAGCGGAGTGTCTGGATTTTGCACGAACGGAAGGTGGTGCATCCCCTTCATCATTCGACATCGAATCCGTGGCGATGCCGGTCTCCATCAGGAGAACCTCATCGTCGATGTCAAACTCCGGCACTTCTTTACTGAGAGCCATTGTTATAGTCCTTTGGTGAGTTCGACCTCAAGCTCAAGCGGCGCCTTTATCCCTGGCAACGCTGGAGCCTGTTCCCTCTACGTGACGGAACAGGCTGGCTAACAAATCAACGACGTGGCAGGAACTGCAGCGGATCTACTGGTTTACCTTGTCGGCGAATCTCAAAATGCAGCTTCACCCGGTCTGTACCCGTTGACCCCATTTCGGCAATTGTCTGTCCGACTTTGACCTGCTGCCCCTCCCGAACCAACAGCCTGCGGTTATGTCCGTAGGCACTGACGTAGGTATCGCTGTGTTTGATGATGACTAATTCGCCGTAGCCCCTTAAGCCACTCCCGGCGTATACCACCGTCCCATCAGACGCAGCTAAAACAGGCTGTCCCAAATCTCCGGCGATATCAATTCCTTTATTCAAACTACCGTTTGAAGAGAATTTACCAATCAGAATGCCATTAGAAGGCCACCCCCAGCCCGTCGGGGCTGGACCGGCGGGAGGCAGTGGAACGGGTGCCGGCTTGTTGGCGACGGACGGTGCAAGCACTGTTGTGCTGGTCGTCGCGCCATTTGCCTGACGCCGAATCACCGTGGTTTTACTCGACGACGAAGGCGAGGAACTGGACGAACTCACTACCGCCGTCGGCGTTGAACCGCTGCGACCGTCGAAGCGAATCGTCTGACCCGGATGGATCGTGTAAGGCGTAGGAATGTTGTTCCGTGCCGCGAGGGCTTTGTAGTCCCAACCGTAGCGAAAAGCGATGGAGAACAAAGTGTCCTTGGGGCGAACAACATACTGGCCGGTGGTGACGGCCGGACGCTGGGCGACCGCATTGTTGCGATCGACGACGCTCGCACTCCCTGATTTGGTGCTGGAACATCCGACCAGCAAGGTACTCAAGACAAGGCCAGTCACCAGACGCTGAAAGCTCGTTATACCCATTCGCTGCGCAATGACTGTGAGACTCACCCGCCGCTCCCTTTGTGGTGGCTGAAAATATGAATTGCCGTGCTCCGGCACGAACTGTCGCATGTATAACGGACCGAACAGGCTTTACCTTTAATGAAGCGGATTCGCTTCGCGCACACGTTTGCTGTCAGACGATGAATTGCGTTTAACCAATCGATGCCGCTGTAAGACCCGGGCAATCGAAGAGAATTCAGCGCGCTTAAACAAATGCTCAGGCCAACGGCCCGTTGAGCAATGGCACAAAGCGCACCGCCCCCAGAACACGTCTGGAAAAGCCCTGTTCTTCACGGATGATCAACATCAATTGTTGAACTTCACCGGAGCCGACCGGAATCACCAATCGCCCACCCGGTGCCAACTGATCGAGCAGTGCCTGAGGCACGTCGGTGGCCACGGCGGTGACGATGATGCCGTTGTAAGGCGCCAGTGCCGGCCAGCCTTCCCAACCATCGCCCCAGCGAAATACCACGTTGCGCAGGTTCAGTTCCACCAGGCGCTCCTTGGCCCGGTCTTGCAGCACCTTGATGCGCTCCACGGAAAAAACCCGCTCGACCAATTGCGACAGCACGGCCGTCTGGTAACCCGAACCGGTGCCGATTTCCAGCACCTTGTCCAGCGGCCCCGCTTCCAGCAGCAGCTCGCTCATGCGCGCCACCATATAAGGCTGGGAGATGGTCTGGTTATGGCCGATCGGCAGCGCTGTATCTTCATAGGCACGATGAGCCAGTGCCTCATCGACGAACAGGTGACGCGGGGTGCGACGGATGACTTCCAGTACCTTGGCGTTGGAGATCCCCTCTTCATAGAGGCGCTGAATCAGACGCTCACGGGTCCGTTGAGAGGTCATCCCGATACCGCGATGCAGAATATGATCTTGTTCACGAGCCATTAACGCAGACCCTCCAGCCAGCCATCGAGACTTCTGAAGGCATCATTAAAGGTGCGATCCAGTTGCAATGGCGTGATTGAAACATAGCCTTGCATCACCGCATGGAAATCGGTACCCGGGCCGCCATCTTCAGCGTCCCCCGCCGCGGCGATCCAGTAACCGGACTTACCGCGCGGGTCGACCACTTTCATCGGTGCCGCGGCGCGGGCGCGATGGCCGAGGCGGGTCAGCTGAATACCGCGGATGTGTTCCAGCGGCAAGTTGGGAATGTTCACGTTCAGTACCGTGCGCGGGGGCAGATCGAGGTCCGCATGGGCCTCTACCAGTTTGCGCGCAAAATAGGCGGCTGTGGGAAGGTTCTCTACTTGCCGTGAGACGAATGAAAAGGCGAACGAAGGACGCCCAAGGAAACGCCCCTCGAGGGCCGCCGCTACAGTGCCGGAATACAGCACGTCGTCCCCCAGGTTCGCACCCAGGTTGATGCCGGAAACCACCATGTCCGGCTCGAGTTCCAGCAAGCCGTTAAGGCCCAGGTGCACGCAGTCGGTGGGTGTGCCGTTGAGGCTGATAAAGCCGTTGGCCAGGGTTTGCGGGTGCAACGGACGGTCGAGCGTCAGCGAGCTGCTGGCGCCGCTTTTGTCCTGGTCCGGGGCGATAACCACGCATTCGGTGTAATCCGCCAGCGCAGCATAAAGCGCGGCGAGACCGGGTGCGGTTACCCCATCGTCGTTAGAAATCAGAATACGCATGGGCTGTCCGTCTGCCCCACCGGCACCAGATCGACGAGTTCACGCACCAATACGGTGGCGAAGCATCCGGCCGGCAGGACGAATTCCAGTTGCAGAATGTCAGGCTGGGGATAATGCCACGTCAACCCGCCAATGGGCAGCCGCAGGATGCGACGTTCGTGGCTCATTCCGGCGTTAATCAACCAATCGCGCAAATCCGCTTCGCGCGCGGCGATTGCCTGCTCCAGTTCATGGACTGCGCCTGACGTCGGCGAGTCACCCTCGCCCCACTGCGGGCCGGTCGGGTGCAGGTCGAGAATCGCCAGGCGCGGGTCGCTGCATTCGGCAACACCTGCCGGGAAAAAACTGCGGCTGTCGGTGAACGCCAGCAGATCGCCCACCTGAGCGCGCTGCCAGGTGCCATCGGCAACACGCGCCGCCAACACCTGGTTAAACAAAAAACTACGAGCAGTAGAGAGCAGACGCGAACGTACATTGCGTTGCTCCGGCAAGGCCTTGCGCGCCGCCCAGGCACGAGCGTCGACGACGTTGCCACCATCAAAGCCGAATCGCTGGGCGCCGAAATAATTGGGAATACCTTGCTTGGCGATCAGTTGCAGACGCTCTTCGATCGCCGCCTTGTCGCCAGTGAATTGAGTAAGGCGCAAAGTGAAGCCGTTGGCCGAGTGGGCACCGCGTTGCAGTTTGCGTTTATGCCGACCGGTCTTGAGGATTTTCAGCGTATCGTTTTCCGCCGCCGACAGATCAGGATCAGCCTTGCCCGGCAGTTGCACGCTGAACCACTGACGCGTCAGCGCCTGACGGTCCTTGAGGCCGGCATAGCTGACGGTGCGCAACGGCACACCCGCCGCCTTGGCGATGCGCCGTGCCGCTTCTTCGGTATTCAGACCGCGCTTTTCCACCCAGATCCACAGGTGTTCGCCATCACCACTGAGGGGGATATCAAGCACCTCATCGACCTGAAAATCTTCTGCGGTGGCTTTCAGTACAGCGCTGCCAAGAGACTCACCATAGGCCCGCGGGCCGAGCAATTGCAGTTCGTTCATGCGCGCAGCAACAGGGCAACGGAGTGCACGGCAATACCCTCTTTGCGACCGACAAAGCCGAGCTTTTCGGTGGTGGTAGCTTTCACGTTCACTTGATCCAACTCAACTTGAAGATCCGCGGCAATCAGCGCGCGCATCGATTCGATATGCGGGGCCATTTTCGGGGCCTGGGCGACGATGGTGTTATCGACGTTGCCGACTTTCCAGCCCTTGGCGTGGATCAGCGCGACAACGTGACGCAACAGCACACGGCTGTCGGCGCCCTTGAATTGCGGGTCGGTGTCCGGGAAGTGCTTGCCGATATCACCCAGTGCGGCGGCGCCTAGCAAGGCATCGCTCAAGGCGTGCAGCAGGACATCACCGTCGGAATGGGCGAGCAGCCCGAAGCTGTGTGCAATCCGCACGCCGCCCAGAGTGATGAAATCGCCTTCAGCGAAACGGTGCACATCGTAGCCGTGGCCAATACGCATAAAAAAACGCCCCGATTTTTGTCAGGGCGTGATTCTACCTGCATTAGACGCCTAGAGCGCGTGCGTGATGCTGCAAGTGGTCGTCAATGAAGCTGGCGATGAAGAAATAACTGTGGTCGTAGCCTGGTTGCAGGCGCAACGTCAGCGGATGACCTGCCAGTTTGGCGGCCTGTTGCAGGGCTTCAGGCTTGAGCTGGCTGGCGAGAAAATCATCGCGATCACCCTGATCGACCAGCAACGGCAGCTTCTCGTCAGCCTCGGCGATCAATGCACAGGCATCCCATTCGCGCCACTTCGAACGGTCCTCCCCCAAGTAACGGGAAAAGGCTTTCTGGCCCCAAGGGCAATCAATCGGATTATTGATCGGCGAGAACGCCGATACCGACTGATAACGCCCCGGATTGCGCAACGCACAGATCAACGCGCCGTGGCCGCCCATGGAGTGACCGCTGATGCCACGCTTGTCCGATGCCGGGAAATGCGCTTCAACCAATGCCGGCAATTCCTGCACGACATAGTCATGCATCCGATAGTGCCGGGACCACGGTTCCTGCGTGGCATTCAGATAAAACCCGGCACCGAGGCCGAAGTCCCAGGCGCCATCCGGATCACCCGGCACATCAGGACCGCGCGGGCTGGTGTCCGGTGCGACGATGATCAGCCCCAGCTCGGCGGCCATGCGCATGGCGCCGGCCTTCTGCATGAAGTTCTCGTCGGTGCAGGTCAGGCCGGACAACCAGTACAGCACCGGCAGTTTGCCGCCCTGCTCCGCTTGCGGTGGCAGGTACACGGCAAACACCATGTCGCAACCGAGCACTTCGGAGCGGTGCCGGTAGCGCTTGTGCCAACCGCCGAAGCTTTTCTGACAGGAGATATTTTCCAGGCTCATGACCGACCTCAGAAATGGATGACGGTACGGATGCTTTTGCCTTCATGCATCAGCTCAAAGGCCTTGTTGATATCTTCCAGGCCCATCGTGTGGGTGATGAAGGTATCCAGCGGAATCTCGCCGCTCTGGGCCATTTCGACATAGCTCGGCAACTCGGTACGTCCGCGCACACCACCGAACGCCGAACCGCGCCAGACGCGACCGGTCACCAGTTGGAACGGACGGGTAGAGATTTCCTGACCGGCGCCAGCCACGCCGATGATCACCGACTCCCCCCAACCTTTGTGGCAGCACTCAAGTGCAGCACGCATCAACTGGACGTTGCCGATGCACTCGAAGGAAAAGTCGACGCCGCCATCGGTCATGTCGACGATCACTTCCTGAATCGGACGATCGAAGTCTTTCGGGTTTACACAATCGGTAGCGCCCAATTGCTTGGCGATCTCGAACTTGGCCGGGTTGATATCGATGGCGATGATCCGCCCTGCCTTGGCTTTGACCGCGCCAATCACAGCCGACAGACCGATGCCGCCCAGGCCGAAGATGGCGACGGTGTCACCCGGTTTGACCTTGGCGGTGTTGATTACCGCGCCGATGCCCGTGGTGACGCCACAACCCAGCAGGCAGACTTTTTCCAATGGCGCTTCTTTAGGAATTTTGGCGACGGAGATTTCCGGCAGCACGGTGTACTCGGAGAAAGTCGAGGTGCCCATGTAGTGGAAAATCGTTTCGCCCTTGTAGGAAAAACGCGAAGTGCCATCCGGCATCAGGCCTTTACCCTGAGTCGCACGAATCGCTTGACAGAGGTTGGTTTTGCCGGACAGACAGAATTTGCACTTGCCGCATTCGGGGGTATACAGCGGGATCACATGGTCGCCGACCGCGACCGAAGTCACACCCTCACCGATCGCTTCGACCACCGCGCCACCTTCGTGACCCAGGATCGACGGGAAGATACCTTCCGGGTCCGCACCCGAGAGGGTGTAGGCATCGGTATGGCAAACACCGGAGGCGACGACGCGCAGCAGAACTTCCCCAGCCTTGGGCATGGCGACATCGACTTCAACGATCTCGAGGGGTTTCTTGGCCTCGAAGGCAACGGCGGCGCGCGACTTGATCATGCTGTTTCTCCAGTGAATAAAAAACGAGACAAGGAGTGTAATACAGCGACATACGATGAATAATCAGGGCAAAAGCAAAACATTATTGCCATACAGGGATAATCCTGATGTCCGAAAACCGCTGGGAAGGCATCGATGAATTCGTCGCCGTGGCCGAGTGCAGCCAATTCACCGCTGCGGCAGAACGCCTCGGGGTGTCTTCCTCTCACATCAGTCGCCAAATCGTACGGCTGGAAGAGCGCCTGCAAACCCGTTTGCTCTATCGCAGCACCCGCCGGGTCACGCTGACCGAGGCCGGGCAAACCTTTTTGCAGCATTGCCAGCGTTTGCAGGACGGTCGCGAAGAAGCCTTGCGCGCTGTCGGCGACCTGACCAGCGAACCCAAGGGCATGCTGCGCATGACCTGCGCCGTGGCCTATGGCGAACGATTCATCGTTCCACTGGTGACTCGCTTCATGGGGCAGTATCCGCAACTGCGCGTCGACATCGAATTGAGCAACCGCCCGCTCGACTTGGTGCATGAAGGGCTGGACCTGGCCATCCGCCTCGGTCGTCTGCAGGATTCAAGATTGGTCGCTACACGCCTGGCACCACGGCGCATGTACTTGTGCGCCTCGCCGTCCTACCTTGAACGGTATGGTCGCCCACATAGCTTGTCGGAATTGAGTCGCCATAACTGCCTCATCGGTAGCTCGGACATCTGGCAACTGGAACAGAACGGGCGGGAATTTTCCCAGCGAGTGCAGGGAAACTGGCGCTGCAACAGTGGGCAGGCAGTGCTGGATGCCGCATTACAAGGGGTGGGGTTGTGTCAGTTGCCGGATTACTACGTGCTGGAATACCTGAAAAACGGCGAATTGATCTCGCTGCTGGAAGCACATCAACCGCCAAACACAGCGGTTTGGGCGCTTTATCCGCAGCAACGGCATCTGTCGCCGAAGGTGCGCAAGTTGGTGGATTATTTGAAGGAAGGGTTGGCTGAACGGCCGGAGTACCGAAGCTAGGAGCTTGCCGGCGTTCAGCGAGATGTCGGTTGTCTGAACTACCGCTATCGCGAGCAAGCTCGCTCCCACAGTGAGCGGAGTCGACCTCAAAACTTGTGAACACCATAGAACCCTGTGGGAGCGAGCTTGCTCGCGATTGAGGGCAACGCAGAAACAACGTCAATCAGCGGCGGTTAGCCCAACGCTGACGCAACCACTCAAGGTCTTCAGGGCGAGTGACTTTGATGTTATCGGATCGCCCTTCAATCAAGCGCGGCGCCTGGCCTGACCACTCCATGGCCGAGGCTTCGTCGGTGACGATAACGTCCGCCACCAGACTGTCCGCCAATGCCCGATGCAACGCGCCAAGGCGAAACATTTGCGGCGTATACGCTTGCCAGATCACGCTGCGATCCACCGTTTCCAGTACTCGCCCGTGCTTGTCGACCCGTTTGAGGGTATCGCGCGCAGGCACGGCCAACAGACCGCCTACCGGATCGTCGGCCAGCTCACTGAGCAATTTATCGAGATCATCACGTGCCAGATTCGGTCGTGCGGCATCGTGAACCAACACCCAATCCTCATCGTCAGCGCCTTGGGCATGCAGATGCAGCAAGGCATTGAGCACCGACCCGGAGCGCTCGGCGCCACCTTCAACCCGCTGAATACGCGGATCGGCAGCGCACGCCAGGTTCGGCCAGTAAGGATCATCGATTGCAAGACTGACCACCAACCCCTTCAGGGCCGGATGATCGAGGAAACAGCCGAGGCTGTGTTCGAGAATAGTACGCCCGCCCAGTTGCAAGTATTGCTTGGGACGGTCCGCGGCCATACGGGCACCGACACCCGCGGCAGGAATCACGGCCCAGAAGGCCGGTAACGAATTAATCATTGGGCCAACTGGTAAAGGGTTTCACCGTCCTTGACCATGCCCAACTCATGGCGAGCCCGTTCTTCAACGGTTTCCATGCCCTTTTTCAATTCGCTGACTTCGGCGTCCATCACCCGATTGCGCTCCAGCAACGCCTCGTTCTCGGCGTGTTGATCCGCAATCTGCTGCTTCAGCTCGGCCACTTGCGCCAGACTGCCATTACCCACCCACAGGCGGTACTGCAGGCCGGCCAGCAGCAAGAGCAAGACGAGGAACAACCAATTGGGACTGCGCATCGAATATCAGGTATCCAGTGAAAAAAGACAGCCATGCCAAAACTTTGAAGCTTCTGATAGCACGAAGCCTGGAAGAACCAGGCTTGTGCTCTTAAGGCATCAGATTAGTGGCAAATCCATCGCTGCTGCGATTTTTCCGACACAATCCGGTGTCTTTTTTACCCTGTAGCAATTAGCCGCGGAATTCGCTGCGACCGTTGTACTTGGCTTTGCCGTTCAACTGCTCTTCGATACGCAGCAGTTGGTTGTACTTGGAAACGCGGTCGGAACGGCACAGGGAGCCGGTCTTGATCTGGCCAGCCGCAGTGCCCACAGCCAGGTCGGCAATGGTCGAATCTTCGGTTTCGCCGGAGCGGTGCGAGATTACGGCGGTGTAACCAGCGGCCTTGGCCATCTGGATCGCTTCCAGGGTTTCGGTCAGGGTGCCGATCTGGTTGAACTTGATCAGGATCGAGTTGGCGATCTTTTTATCGATGCCTTCTTTCAGGATCTTGGTGTTGGTCACGAACAGATCGTCGCCTACCAGCTGAGTCTTCTCGCCGATCTTGTCGGTGAGAATTTTCCAGCCAGCCCAGTCGGACTCGTCCAGACCGTCTTCGATGGAGATGATCGGGTAACGCTCGGTCAGACCTTTCAGGTAATCGGCGAAACCTTCAGCGGTGAACACCTGGCCTTCGCCGGACAAGTTGTACTTGCCGTCTTCGTAGAATTCGCTGGCCGCGCAGTCCAGGGCCAGGGTCACGTCGGTGCCCAGCTTGTAACCGGCGTTGGCCACGGCTTCGGAGATCACTTTCAAAGCGTCTTCGTTGGAGGCCAGGTTCGGAGCGAAACCACCTTCGTCACCGACAGCAGTGCTCAGGCCGCGAGCCTTCAGAACCGCTTTGAGGTGGTGGAAAATCTCGGTGCCCATGCGCAGACCTTCCGAGAAAGACTTGGCGCCGACTGGCTGAACCATGAATTCCTGGATGTCGACGTTGTTATCGGCGTGCTCGCCACCGTTGATGATGTTCATCATCGGAACCGGCATCGAGTAAACACCCGGAGTACCGTTCAGGTTAGCGATGTGTGCGTACAGCGGCAGGTCCTGGTCCTGTGCTGCTGCCTTGGCCGCGGCCAGGGAAACGGCGAGGATAGCGTTGGCGCCCAGGGTCGCTTTGTTTTCGGTGCCATCGAGTTTGATCATCGCGTGATCCAGCGCTTTCTGGTCGCTCGGGTCTGTACCCAGCAACAGATCGCGGATCGGACCGTTGATGTTGCCGACGGCTTTCAGAACGCCTTTGCCCAGGTAACGGCTCTTGTCGCCATCACGCAGCTCGAGTGCTTCACGCGAGCCAGTGGAAGCACCGGATGGCGCGCAAGCGCTGCCGATGATGCCGTTATCGAGAAGCACGTCTGCTTCCACAGTGGGATTGCCACGGGAGTCGAGAACTTCACGACCTTTGATGTCGACGATTTTTGCCATTGTTGTAAACACTCCAAAGTTGACGAAAACGACGCAGCTGAAGGAAATCTTTTATCGTCGGCAAGCGACAGACAGCGGGCAGGCTTGCGGACGATAAGGCTCAAGCCCGAGGGCCTGAGCATTAAATCGTGCGGTACTTTACCGGAGAATTGAGGTTTACGCGGTTTCTACCGTCGGAAAACTCTTCACCAGTTCGTCCAGTGCTTTGAGTTGGGCCAGGAAAGGTTCCAGTTTGTCCAGACGCAAGGCGCAAGGGCCGTCGCATTTGGCGTTATCCGGATCCGGGTGCGCTTCGAGGAACAGACCGGCCAGCGACTGGCTGATCCCGGCTTTCGCCAGATCGAGCACTTGGGCGCGACGACCGCCGGCGGAATCGGCACGACCGCCGGGCATTTGCAGCGCGTGGGTCACGTCGAAGAACACCGGGTATTCGAACTGCTTCATGATGCCGAAGCCAAGCATGTCGACGACCAGGTTGTTGTAGCCGAAGCTCGAACCGCGTTCGCAGAGGATCAACTGATCGTTACCGGCTTCTACGCATTTGTTCAGGATGTGTTTCATTTCCTGAGGTGCAAGGAACTGGGCTTTCTTGATGTTGATCACCGCGCCGGTCTTGGCCATCGCGACCACGAGGTCGGTCTGGCGCGACAGGAAGGCCGGCAACTGGATGATGTCGCAGACTTCAGCGACAACCGCGGCCTGATCAGGCTCGTGGACGTCGGTGATGACCGGCACGCCAAAGGCCTGCTTGATGTCCTGGAAAATCCGCATGCCCTCTTCCAGGCCTGGGCCACGGTAAGAGGTTACAGAAGAACGGTTCGCCTTGTCGAAACTGGCCTTGAACACATAAGGGATACCGAGTTTTTCGGTGACCTTTACGTACTCTTCGCAGACCTGCATCGCCATGTCGCGGCTTTCCAGCACGTTCATGCCACCGAACAGCACCATTGGCTTGTCGTTGGCAATCTCGATATCGCCTACGCGGATGATCTTCTGCGCCATCTGGTTTACGCCTTCTTCTGGTGTTGAGCCAAAGCGGCTTTGACGAAACCACTGAACAACGGGTGACCGTCACGTGGCGTCGAGGTGAACTCAGGGTGGAACTGGCAAGCGACGAACCATGGATGATCCGGCGCTTCGACCACTTCAACCAGCGCGCCATCACCGGAACGACCGGAAATTTTCAGACCGGCCTCGATGATTTGCGGCAGCAGATTGTTGTTCACTTCATAGCGATGACGGTGACGCTCGACGATCACGTCCTTGGCGTAGCAATCGTGCACCAGGGAACCTGGCTCGAGCAGACAATCCTGAGCGCCGAGGCGCATGGTGCCGCCCAGATCGGAGGTTTCGGTACGGGTTTCGACGGCGCCGGTGGCATCTTCCCACTCGGTGATCAGACCCACGACCGGGTGACCGCTGGTGCGATCGAACTCGGTGGAGTTGGCGTCTTTCCAGCCCATGACGTTACGAGCGAACTCGATAACGGCCACTTGCATGCCCAGGCAGATACCCAGGTATGGAACCTTGTTTTCGCGAGCGTATTGAACGGCAGTGATCTTGCCTTCAACGCCACGCAGACCAAAGCCGCCCGGTACCAGAATCGCGTCGACGCCTTCCAGCAGTGCGGTGCCCTGGTTTTCGATGTCTTCGGAATCGATGTAGCGCAGGTTGACCTTGGTGCGGTTGCTGATGCCGGCGTGACTCATCGCTTCGATCAGCGACTTGTAGGCGTCCAGCAGTTCCATGTACTTGCCGACCATGGCGATGGTGACTTCGTGTTCCGGATTCAGCTTGGCATCGACCACCGCTTCCCACTCGGACAGATCGGCGCTGTCGCATTGCAGGCCGAAACGCTCGACGACGAAATCATCCAGGCCCTGAGAGTGCAGAATGCCCGGGATCTTGTAGATGGTGTCGGCGTCTTCCAGTGCGATCACCGCACGTTCTTCAACGTTGGTGAACTGGGCGATCTTGCGACGCGAAGAGATGTCGATCGGGTGATCGGAGCGGCACACCAGCACGTCTGGCTGCAGGCCAATGGAACGCAGTTCCTTGACCGAGTGCTGAGTCGGTTTGGTTTTGGTTTCGCCGGCAGTGGCGATGTACGGCACCAGCGTCAGGTGCATCAGCATCGCGCGCTTGGCGCCGACTTCGAAACGCAATTGGCGGATCGCTTCGAGGAACGGTTGCGATTCGATGTCGCCCACGGTGCCACCGATCTCGACCATGGCCACGTCGGCATCGCCGGCACCCTTGATGATCCGGCGCTTGATTTCGTCGGTGATGTGCGGGATCACCTGGATGGTTGCGCCCAGGTAATCACCACGGCGCTCTTTGCGCAGGACGTGTTCGTAGACACGGCCGGTGGTGAAGTTGTTGTTCTGGGTCATGGTCGTGCGGATGAACCGCTCGTAGTGGCCCAGGTCCAGGTCGGTCTCGGCGCCGTCGTGGGTGACGAACACTTCACCGTGCTGGAACGGGCTCATGGTGCCCGGGTCAACGTTGATGTACGGGTCCAGCTTCAGCATGGTGACCTTAAGTCCCCGCGCCTCCAGGATGGCCGCCAATGAAGCCGAGGCAATGCCTTTCCCCAATGAAGAAACAACACCGCCCGTGACGAATATGTAGCGCGTCATGAAAAACCCTAGAAGTCTGCGTTAAAGCGGTCCGAGCCGCCGGGGAAAGCGAAGGAAGGCCGAAGCCCCCGATCACCTGCATTAATCACAGTGCACCTTTCAAAAAAACCGCCGCGTTGGGACAGACCGGTAGATGAAACACCGGTAGGTTGCTCGCTACACATTTTTTGGAATCGCCCAGCAAAGACTGCTTGGTAATCGGCAACTCCTGCGATTCAGGCGAATCCACAGAAGTTGTATCAAGAAGGGAGCGTAGTCTACCGGAAAGCCCCTTTCAGCTCAAACCTTGATCTTCGACCTGCGGCTGCCAATGCAAATACCAGCCACCTTGCTCACCGCCATTTAGCCCCCGCAGGTTCGCCACCGCCAGCAATTGCTGGCCTCTGTAGACCAGCGGCAATCTGCCACGGGCGAAGCCCGGCACGCCGCTTTCATTGAGCAAACGCTTCAAGTCACGGTGACCGCGATCGGGCAGGTTCATGACCTCGCCTCCCTCACGATAGCGGATCTGCAATGGGCCCGCAGGGATCTGACCGGTGAACGTGAGTACGCCATTATCCGGCAACGCCAGTGATACCGAGGGATCAGCCCAAGATCCCGGCGATGGCGGAGTACGCAGCCAACCACCCGACAACCACCAGAGACGCCCACCGGCGCGATGCAATTCACCCGCCCCCAACCGCCAGACCGGACGCGCATCGCCGGTCGCATCGCGCAAATTCTCCCAACCCGACCAATGGTCACTGTCCGGCAAAGTCGTCAGCGGTTTGAGCCAGTGACTTAACGCGTTGCGCTGGCGCGCATCAGACAGTTTTTCCAGGGGTGCCACCTCCAGCGACGGCAAACCCAGCCAATCGAAATCGCTGACCGTGGTGGCTTGGGCCAGATCGATTTGCGCCAGTTCATCAAGCAACTCCTGCGCCTCACGCAGGTGCGCCGCGCTGCGAGCCATGGTCGCCATTGCTTGCGGCCAGCGCTGGATCAACACGGGGAATACTTCATGACGCAGGTAATTACGCGAGAACTGTTGGTCCTGGTTCGAAGGATCTTCGATCCAGCTCAACTGATATTCAGTCGCGTAGGCCTCAAGCTCGGCGCGAGTGACATCGAGCAAGGGCCGCAACAGATGCCCCCGACCCAAAGGACGCTCGCTCGGCATCCCCGACAACCCTCTCACCCCTGCCCCACGCATCAGCCGAAACAACAGGGTTTCTGCCTGATCGTCACGATGTTGGCCTGTGAGTAGCACTTCACCGGTGTGGGTTGCCGCGATGAAGGCGCCATAACGCGCATCCCGCGCCGCGCGCTCAAGGCTGGCGCCGGGTTCAACCTGAACACGCACAACCTCTAGCGGCACGCCCAACGCATCACAGACCGACTGACAATGTTCCGGCCACGCATCAGCCGCAGCCTGAAGGCCGTGGTGGACATGGATGGCGGTCAGCGCCGGCAGGGATTGGTTTTTCGCAAGGTGTGCGAGAAGGTGCAGCAGGACGGTGGAGTCGAGACCACCGGAGAACGCGATGCGCCAGGTTGTGGCGGTGCGCCAAGGCGTGAGATTCAGCAGGAGTCTGGTTGGCAAATCATTCTTGGATGAGCTCATAGTGTTCACTTCGCCCAAATCAAATGTGGGAGCGAGCTTGCTCGCGATAGCGGTGTAACAGCCAACCTATTTGTTGAATGTTAAGCCGCCATCGCGAGCAAGCTCGCTCCCACATGGGTATAGCGAGGTCGAATCAGAGACCGTAGCTCATCAGACGCTCGTAACGACGGGCCAACAGCGCTTCGTTATCGAACTTCTTCAGCATCGCCAGTTGCGAGCTCAGTTCGGCGCGGATCGAGGCAGCGGCAGCGGCCGGATCACGATGAGCGCCGCCCAATGGCTCGCCGATCACTTTATCGACGATGCCCAAGCCCTTCAGACGCTCGGCAGTGATGCCCATGGCTTCAGCGGCATCCGGCGCTTTCTCGGAAGTTTTCCACAGAATCGAGGCGCAACCTTCCGGCGAAATCACCGCGTAGGTCGAGTATTGCAGCATGTTCAGCTGATCGCAGACACCGATCGCCAGTGCACCACCGGAACCACCCTCACCGATCACGGTGGCGATGATTGGGGTTTTCAGGCGAGCCATGACGCGCAGGTTCCAGGCAATCGCTTCGCTCTGGTTGCGCTCTTCGGCGTCGATGCCCGGGTAAGCACCCGGGGTGTCGATGAAGGTCAGGATCGGCATTTTGAAACGCTCGGCCATTTCCATCAGACGGCACGCCTTGCGGTAGCCTTCCGGACGCGGCATGCCGAAGTTGCGGCGAACCTTCTCGCGCACTTCGCGGCCTTTCTGGTGACCGATGATCATCACCGGCTGGTCGTCCAGACGGGCAATGCCGCCCACGATCGCAGCGTCGTCAGAGAAGTGACGGTCGCCGTGCAGTTCGTCGAACTCGGTGAAGATGTGTTCGATGTAGTCCAGGGTATACGGACGTTTCGGGTGACGCGCCAGACGTGCGATCTGCCAGCTGGTCAGCTTGCCGAAGATGTCTTCGGTCAGCGTGCTGCTCTTGTCCTGCAGGCGGGAGATCTCATCGCCGATATTCAGCGAATTGTCATTACCGACCAAGCGCAACTCTTCGATCTTGGCTTGCAGGTCGGCGATCGGCTGTTCGAAATCTAGAAAATTCGGGTTCATAGGCGTCCGTCTTGGGTCGACCTCCAAGAGAACTTGGGGCGGCCGGTTGTCTATTCGCGCCCTACCTTAAGGGACAGGCGCGTTCAGGTCGAGATTAAAAATTCGGGTCAAGATCAGGTGCTTCAAACACACCTGACCGTCAACGGTATTGGAGGAAGACGTTGTCTCGCCCGAACTGGTCACGCAGGGCTTGAATCAAGGCATCCGCCGGATCGATCCGCCAGGTCTCGCCGAACTGCAACAAGGCCTTCGCATCGGGACTGGTGTACTCCATGGTGATCGGGCACGCGCCGCGGTGGCGCTTGAACAGTTCACCCAGCCAGCGTAGCTGATCGCCCTTCAAATCCTTGGTATGCAATTTCAGGCGCAGGCTTTCGGCCAGGTTGGTGCGCGCATCTTCCATGCTCATCACGCGCTTGACCCGCAGCCGCAGGCCACCAGAGAAGTCGTCGTTGCTGACTTCGCCTTCGACCACCACCATCGCGTCGGTCTGCAACAGCGACTGCGCGGAATGGAAGGCGTCGGCGAACAGCGAGGCTTCGATCCGGCCGGAGCGGTCGTCGAGGGTAATGAAACCCATCTTGTCGCCCTTTTTGTTCTTCATCACCCGCAGGGCAATGATCATGCCTGCAACCGTCTGCGTATCGCGAGCCGGCTTCAGGTCGATGATGCGCTGACGGGCGAAGCGACGAATCTCGCCTTCGTATTCGTCAATCGGGTGACCGGTCAGGTACAGGCCCAGGGTGTCTTTCTCCCCTTTCAGGCGTTCCTTGAGGGTCAGTTCCTTGGCCTTGCGGTGGTTGGCGTAGACGTCGGCGTCTTCCTCGACGAACAGCCCGCCAAACAGGTCGGCGTGGCCACTGTCGTGGGTGCGCGCGGTTTGTTCGGCAGCCTTGATCGCCCCTTCCATCGCGTTCAACAAGACCGCGCGGTTCTGGTCGATGCTGGCTTGATAGGCTTTTGGCTCGTCATGGAAATACGGGCCCAGACGATCCAGCGCGCCGCTGCGGATCAAACCGTCCAGGGTGCGCTTGTTGATCCGTTTGAGATCGACACGGGCGCAGAAATCGAACAGATCCTTGAACGGTCCGTCCTGACGCGCCTCGGTGATCGCTTCCACCGGCCCTTCGCCCACACCCTTGATTGCGCCGAGGCCATAAATAATGCGGCCTTCGTCATTCACCGTGAACTTGAACTCTGAAGTATTCACATCCGGCGCGTCGAGACGCAGCTTCATGGTGCGAATTTCTTCGATCAAGGTCACGACCTTGTCGGTGTTGTGCATATCCGCCGACAGTACCGCGGCCATGAATGGCGCCGGGTAGTGGGTTTTCAGCCACGCGGTCTGGTACGACACCAGGCCATACGCGGCGGAGTGGGATTTGTTGAAGCCGTAACCGGCGAACTTTTCTACCAGGTCGAAGATGTTACCGGCCAGGTCGGCGTCGATATTGTTGGTGGCGCAACCTTCAATGAAACCGCCACGTTGCTTGGCCATTTCTTCGGGTTTTTTCTTACCCATGGCGCGACGCAGCATGTCTGCACCGCCAAGGGTATAACCGGCCATGACCTGGGCAATCTGCATCACCTGTTCCTGATACAGGATGATGCCGTAAGTCGGCGCCAGGACTGGTTTGAGGCCTTCGTACTGGTAATCCGAGTGCGGGTACGCGAGCTCCGCGCGACCGTGCTTACGGTTGATAAAGTCGTCAACCATGCCTGATTGCAACGGGCCCGGACGGAACAGGGCCACCAGTGCGATCAAGTCTTCCAGGCAGTCGGGCTTGAGCTTTTTGATCAGCTCTTTCATGCCGCGCGACTCGAGCTGGAACACCGCGGTAGTCTCAGCTTTTTGCAACAGCGTGTAGGTCGGTTTGTCGTCCAGCGGAATGAACGCGATGTCCAGCGGCGGTTCGTTGACCTTGGCGCGATCGCGGTTAATGGTTTTCAGCGCCCAGTCGATGACCGTCAGGGTCCGCAGCCCCAGGAAGTCGAACTTCACCAGACCGGCCGCCTCGACGTCATCCTTGTCGAACTGGGTTACCAGGCCATCGCCCGCTTCATCGCAGTAAATCGGCGAGAAGTCGGTCAGCTTGGTCGGCGCAATTACCACGCCACCCGCGTGCTTGCCGACGTTACGCACAACGCCTTCAAGCTTGCGCGCCATCTCCCAGATTTCCGCAGCTTCTTCATCGACCTTGATGAAGTCGCGCAGAATTTCTTCCTGCTCGTAGGCCTTTTCCAGGGTCATGCCGACTTCGAACGGAATCATCTTCGACAGACGATCCGCCAAGCCGTAGGACTTGCCCTGTACCCGCGCCACGTCACGGACCACCGCTTTCGCCGCCATGGAACCGAAAGTGATGATCTGGCTAACCGCGTTACGGCCGTATTTCTCGGCCACGTAATCGATCACCCGATCCCGGCCGTCCATGCAGAAGTCGACGTCGAAGTCGGGCATGGATACCCGTTCCGGGTTAAGGAAACGTTCGAACAGCAGGTCATATTCCAGCGGGTCGAGGTCGGTGATCTTCTGCACATAGGCCACCAACGACCCGGCACCCGACCCACGACCCGGACCTACCGGCACGCCATTGCTCTTGGCCCACTGGATAAAGTCCATAACGATCAGGAAGTAACCGGGGAAGCCCATCTGGATGATGATATCCAGCTCGAAATTCAGCCGATCGACATAGACCTGACGCTTGGCTTCGTAGTCTTCGGTGGTGTCCTTGGGCAGCAGAACGCTGAGGCGCTCTTCCAGACCATCGAAGGAAACCTTGCGGAAATACTCGTCGATGGTCATGCCATCGGGAATCGGGAAGTTGGGCAGGAAGTGCTTGCCCAGTTTCACCTCGATGTTGCAGCGCTTGGCGATCTCGACGGTGTTTTCCAGCGCCTCGGGCAAGTCGCTGAACAGCTCGGCCATTTCCTCGGCGCTTTTGAGGTATTGCTGATCGCTGTAATTCTTCGAACGCCGCGGATCGTCGAGGGCGCGGCCTTCACCGATGCAAACGCGGGTTTCGTGGGCTTCGAAGTCTTCTTGCTTGATGAAGCGCACATCGTTGGTCGCCACCAGCGGCGCGCCGATCTTCGCCGCCAAGGCCACGGCACCGTGCAGTTGCTCTTCGTCATTGGGGCGGCTGGTGCGCTGGACTTCCAGATAGAAGCGATCCGGGAACACCGCCATCCACTCGCGTGCCAGGGTTTCGGCTTCGTCCGGGTTGCCGCTGAGCATGGCCAGACCGATCTCGCCCTCTTTCGCCGCCGACAGCATGATCAAGCCTTCGCTGGCTTCGGCCACCCACTCGCGCTCGATGATGATCGAGCCATTGCGCTGGCCGTCGATGAAGCCGCGGGAGATCAGTTCGGTGAGGTTGCGATAGCCCACGGCGTTCATCGCCAGCAGGCTGATCCGGCTCAAGGGGCTGTCCGGATCCTTGTTCGACAGCCACAGGTCGGCGCCGCAGATCGGCTTGATCCCCGCACCCATGGCAGCTTTATAGAATTTGACCAGGGAACACATGTTGTTCTGGTCAGTGACCGCCACGGCAGGCATGTTCATGCCGACCAGGGTCTTGACCAGCGGTTTGATCCGCACCAGACCGTCGACCAGGGAATATTCAGTGTGCAGGCGTAGATGAACGAATGAAGCCGGCATAGTGATCCTGTCTAGAAACTAGAAACGTAAAGACAACAAGGCCCGGATTGTACCGGGCCTTGAGTAAAACATCAGCCTGCGACTAACTACCGATCAGGTTTTCCAGCGCTTCGTAAGCCTCCCGCACTGGAGCGAACGAACGACGGTGGATCGGCGTAGGACCGAGGCGCACCAGCGCTTCCAGATGGACGGGCGTCGCGTAGCCTTTGTGGCTGCCGATTCCGTAACCTGGGTAAATCAGTTCGAACGCGGCCATTTCGCGATCACGGCTGACCTTGGCCAGAATCGATGCCGCGGCAATGGCGGGCACCTTGCCATCGCCCTGGATCACCGCTTCCGCGCGCATCGAGAGTTTCGGGCACCGGTTGCCGTCGATCATCGCCAGTTTCGGCTGAATGTGCAGCCCTTCGACAGCACGCTGCATGGCCAGCATGGTGGCGTGAAGAATGTTCAGTTCGTCGATTTCTTCTACTTCAGCGCGAGCGACATACCAGCTCAGGGCCTTTTCGCAGATTTCGTCGTAAAGCGCATCACGGCGGGCTTCGGTGAGCTTCTTCGAGTCGTTGAGGCCCAGGATGGGGCGGCTCGGATCGAGGATCACTGCCGCCGTCACCACCGCACCACACAGCGGGCCGCGACCGACTTCATCGACACCCGCCACCAGATCTTCAAGTTCATCGACTAGCATAAAATCCAGGCCCAGCTGCTTACTTGCTTTGCTCATTATGCTCTGCCAATCAGGTTCAGTACCGCATCCGCTGCCTGATTGGAGGCGTCCAAGCGCAGGGTTCGGTGGATTTCGTCAAAGCCTCGGGTCTGTTCCTGGCCACCTTCGATCAGTGGCGACAGGGTCTGTGCCAAGGCTTCGACCGTCGCATCGTCCTGCAACAACTCCGGCACCAGCAGGCGCTGGGCCAGCAAATTCGGCAAGGAGACGTAGGGACTCTTCACCATCCGTTTGAGAATCCAGAACGTCAGCGGTGCCAAGCGATAAGCGACCACCATCGGCCGCTTGTACAACAATGCTTCCAGCGTAGCGGTGCCCGACGCGATCAACACGGCGTCGCAAGCAGCCAGGGCCAGATGAGATTTGCCGTCGAGCAAGGTCAGCGGCAGATCGCGACCGGCCAGCAATTCTTCAAGCTGGGCCCGGCGCTCAGGGCTCGCGCATGGCATGACGAACCGTACGCCCGGACGCATGGCCCGCAAGCGCAGGGCGGTATCGAGGAACAACGCACCAAGGCGCCCGACCTCACCGCCACGACTGCCCGGCATCAGGGCGACCAGCGGCCCGTCCGGCAAGCCAAGCTCGGCCCGCGCCGCGGCGCGATCAGCCTCAAGCGGGATCGCATCGGCCAGGGAATGCCCGACAAACCGCACCGGCACACCCTTCTCTTCATAAAATTTAGCTTCGAACGGGAAGAGCGTCAGCATCAGGTCGCAACCTTCGCGAATCTTCAGCACCCGCTTCTGCCGCCAGGCCCAGACCGACGGGCTGACGTAATGCACGGTCTTGATCCCGGCCTGACGCAGCTTGAGTTCGATATTAAGATTGAAGTCCGGGGCATCGATACCGATGAACACGTCCGGCTTCTCGGCGATCAGGTCCGCGACCAGTTTCTTGCGACGAGCCAACAACTCGCGCAAACGGCCCAGCACTTCCACCAAGCCCATGACAGACAGGCGTTCCATCGGGAAATACGACGTCAGGCCTTCAGCCTGCATCAGCGGACCGCCGACACCGATGAACTCGACCGCCGGATGCTGAGCTTTGAGCGAACGCATGAGGCCCGCACCCAGAATGTCACCGGAAGCCTCTCCCGCCACCAGCGCAATACGCAAATTGGCCATGGTTAACGGGTGATGCCGCGGGTCGAAGACTGGATGGAATCACGGAACACCGCGACTTCCGGGAACTGAAGCGAGGGTTCGGCCAGTTCGGCGAGCGCCTGCTCGACGGTCAGGCCCTGGCGATAAACCACCTTGTAGGCACGGCGCAGCGCGTGGATCGCATCTTCGCTGAAACCGCGACGGCGCAGGCCTTCGAAATTCATGCTGCGGGCTTCGGCCGGGTTGCCGAATACCGTGACGTAGGCTGGAACGTCCTTGCCAATGGCAGTGCCCATGCCGGAAAAGCTGTGGGCGCCAATGTGGCAATACTGGTGAACCAGGGTGAAACCGGAAAGGATCGCCCAGTCTTCAACGTGCACATGGCCCGCCAACGCGGTGTTGTTGACCAGGATGCAATGGTTGCCGATAACGCTGTCGTGACCGATGTGGGCATAGGCCATGATCAGGTTGTGATCGCCCAGGGTCGTTTCCGAACGGTCCTGAATGGTCCCACGGTGAATCGTCACGCCTTCGCGAATGACGTTGTGGTCACCAATAACCAGACGGGTTTCTTCGCCCTTGTATTTCAGATCGGGCGTGTCCTCGCCTACCGAAGAAAACTGGTAGATGCGGTTGTGCTTACCGATTCGGGTCGGGCCCTTGAGAATCACATGCGGCCCGATCACTGTCCCCTCGCCGATTTCCACACCTGCGCCGATGATCGACCAAGGGCCGACCTCGACGTCGTCGGCCAGAATGGCCGTCGGATCGATGATTGCGCGAGGGTCAATCAAACTCATAGTTTGCGTTCCGCGCAGATGATTTCAGCGGAGCAGACTGGCTTGCCATCGACCGAAGCCTGGCATTCGAACTTCCAGATCTGACGCTTGCAGCTCAGGAACTTGGCTTCCAGGATCAACTGATCGCCCGGCAGCACGGGCTGACGGAAGCGCAGTTTGTCGGAGCCGACGAAGTAGTAAAGAGTGCCGTCTGCGGGTTTCACATCCAGCATTTTGAAACCAAGGATCCCGGCAGCCTGAGCCATCGCTTCGATGATCAATACGCCCGGCATGATTGGATGCGCAGGGAAGTGACCATTGAAGAACGGTTCGTTGATGCTGACATTCTTGTAGGCGCGAATGCGCTTGCCTTCCACATCCAGATCCACGACCCGGTCCACCAGCAGGAACGGGTAACGGTGAGGCAGGTATTCGCGAATCTCGTTGATGTCCATCATTTCGGGGGGAAGCCTATGTAAAGATTGGGAGCGCGCGACTGACGCGCACTCCTCTAGCAAATCAAGGAGGCAGTCTAACGGCTGTGCACACTTGATATGGAAATGGTATCAGCCATCTGATGAAGCATTACCGCCAGGGGTCACGTCCCCTACACGCTTTTCCAGCTGTCGCAGACGTCGCGCGATATCATCGAGCTGACGGATACGGGCCGCGCTTTTGCGCCATTCGGCTGCCGGTTGCATCGCCGTACCGGAAGAATAGGAACCCGGCTCGGTAATCGAGTGGGTCACCATGGTCATCCCGGTCAGGAAAACGTTGTCGCAAATCTCGATATGCCCCACCAGCCCTACGCCACCGGCGAGCATGCAATGCTTGCCGATCTTGGTGCTGCCGGAGATCCCCACACAGGCGGCCATGGCGGTGTGGTCACCGACCTGGACGTTGTGAGCGATCTGAATCTGATTGTCGAGCTTCACACCATTACCAATGACGGTATCGGCCAGCGCACCACGATCGATAGCGGTATTTACGCCTATTTCAACGTCGTCGCCGATCGAGACGCCACCGATCTGGGCGATTTTCTGCCAGACACCTTTCTCGTTGGCAAAACCGAAGCCTTCACCACCGAGCACGGCACCGGATTGAATCACCACCCGTTTGCCGATGCGTACGTCGTGATACAGCGTGACGCGCGGGGCCAACCAACCGCCCTCGCCGATTGCGCTGCGCGCACCGATGAAGCACTGAGCCCCAACGGTCACACCTGCGCCAATACGCGCTGCACTTTCGATCACCGCAAAAGCACCGATGCTCGCCGCCGGGTCGACCACTGCATCCGCCGCCACCACCGCTGTCGGGTGAATACCGGCAGGCGCCTTGGGCTTGGGATCGAACAGGTGGGAAACGCGCGCGTAGGCCAGATACGGATCAGGCACCACCAACGCATCACCGACAAACCCTTCAGCGTCCGCGGCCTTCAGCAATACCGCTGCGGCCCGACTGTCAGCCAGGTATTTACGGTATTGAGGATTTGCCAGAAAGCTCAACTGAGCTGGGCCAGCCTCTTGCAAAGTGGCTAGCCCAGTAATTTCTTTCTTCGGGTCGCCACGTAAGGTGGCGCCGAGGAACTCGGCCAACTGGCCGAGCTTTATAGTCGCTGTCATGGGTTACTTCAGCTGATTCATGCGCTCGATAACCTGGCGAGTGATGTCGTACTGAGGCTTGACATCAATCACTGCGCCACGCTCGAAGACCAGGTCAAAAGCACCTTTCTTGATGACTTCTTCCACAGCGCTGTCCAGTTTCGGCTTGAGCTGTTTCAGCATTTCACGGTCGGCAACAGCCTTGGCTTCGTTCAATTCCTTGGACTGGAACTGGAAATCACGGGCCTTTTGCTTGAACTCGAGTTCCAGACGTTCACGCTCGCCTTGCTGCATTTTGTCGCCACCGGCCATCAGACGGTCCTGGATACCCTTGGCGCTGCTTTCCAGGCTTTTGAGCTTGGTCAGTTGCGGGCCGAACTTCTTTTCGGCATCCACGGCGTATTTTTTCGCCGCGTCGGATTCCAGCAGTGCCATCTGATAGTTCAGAACGGCGATTTTCATGTCGGCAAAAGCCGGACCAGCTACCAGGACGGTTGCCAGGAGAACCAATTGAGTCAACTTACGCACGATGCACTCCTACAAAATCCATTGTCGTTATCTTGGGTCAGACGCTTAGAACGTCTGGCCGAGGGAGAATTGGAACACTTGAGTCTCAGCTTCATCCGGTTTCTTGATCGGCATGGCGAGCGCGAAGCTCAAAGGACCCAGCGCGGTGACCCAGGTCACGCCGACACCGACAGAACTGGCCATGTTGCTCAGGCTGATGTCGTTGCACTCTGTTTGAGAGGTCGAACCGACATTGGCGTTCGTCGTCTTCTCGCACTTTGAGTCGAATACGTTACCCACATCCCAGAATACGGAAGTCCGCAGGGAACGTTGATCCTTGACGAATGGCAGCGGGAACAGAACTTCGACACCACCCTGGATCAGGACGTTACCGCCGAATGGCAGCGGATCCTGGTCCGGGTCGCGGATCGTACCGTCGTTACCCGTCACATCCGCGCCGCGGCTAGGAGTACTGCGAGGACCAAGGGTACTGTCCTTGAAGCCACGCACCGAGTTGAAACCACCAGCATAGTAGTTTTCATAGAACGGCAAGCCATCGGTAGAACCGTAACCATCGCCATAGCCCAGTTCGGTGTGCAGGCGCATGGTGTAGTTTTCGGTCAACGGCTGGAACAACTGACCACGGTAATCGAGTTTGAAGAACGACAGGTCACTGCCAGGCGTCGTTGTTTCAAGCGTCAGGCTCTGGGAATGACCACGGGTCGCCAGTACGCCCTTGTTCAGGGTGGACTCGGACCAACCGGCCGAAGCCTTGAAGTTCAGATAGCTATCGCCTTCACGGTTAACGAAGTCGAAAATCTCATCGACGGTGTACTGGCCAGTCTTGATATCGTCCTGTTGTGCCGAAAAACCGAAGGTCAGACGCGAAGTCTCACTGATCGGATAGCCAACGTTCACGCCCGCACCCAGGCTATCTACCGCATAGCTGGTGAGGTCGGCATCAAGCTCGTCATAGTCGGTGGTACGGTAGAAAGCGTTGTAACCCAGGCTCACACCGTCAGCAGTCCAGTAGGGATCGACATAACCGAAGTTATAGCGGCTTTGATATTCACTACGGGTCAAACCGATGCTGACCTTGTTACCGGTACCCAGGAAGTTGTTCTGAGTGATCGAACCACCGAGGATCAGACCGGCGCTCTGGGCGAAACCGACGCTGGCGGTAATCGAACCGGACGCCTGCTCTTCAACGCTATAGTTCACGTCAACCTGGTCATCGACACCGGGTACGGCCGGCGTTTCGACGTTGACTTCCTTGAAGAAGCCCAGACGCTCCAGACGGGTCTTGGATTGGTCGATCAGGTAAGTCGAAGCCCAACCGCCTTCCATCTGACGCATTTCACGGCGCAGCACTTCGTCTTCCGATTTAGTGTTGCCACGGAAGTTGATGCGATTCACGTAAGCACGCTTGCCCGGATCCACAGCGAAGGTGATATCGACCGTGTTGTCTTCATCGTGAGGCTGAGGCACGCCATTGACGTTGGCAAAGGTATAACCTTCGTTACCCAGGCGACGGGTGATCAGTTCGGAGGTGGTGGTCATCAGCTTGCGCGAGAACACCTGGCCTTTCTGAACCAGCAGCAGGGACTTGACCTGGTCTTCAGGGACTTTCAGGTCGCCACTGAGCTTGACGTCACGAACGGTGTACTTCTCGCCTTCATTGACGTTGACGGTGATATAGACGTGTTTCTTGTCCGGGGTGATGGACACCTGAGTCGAAGCGATATCCATATTGATATAGCCGCGATCCAGATAGTAGGAACGCAGACGCTCCAGGTCACCGGAGAGTTTTTCACGGGCATACTTGTCATCGTTCTTGAAGAACGACAGCCAGTTACTGGTCTTGAGTTCGAACAGGTCGATCAGGTCTTCATCAGGGAAAACCGTGTTACCCACCACGTTGATGTGCTGGATAGCCGCAACGGTGCCTTCGTTGATGTTGACCTTCAGCGCCACGCGGTTACGCGGCTGCGGCACCACTTCGGTATCGACGGTAGCCGAGTAACGGCCCTGAGCGACGTATTGACGCTGCAGCTCGTTACGCACACCTTCAAGGGTGGCGCGCTGGAAGATCTCGCCTTCGGCCAGACCGGATTGTTTGAGGCCCTTCATCAGGTCTTCAGTGGAGATCGCTTTGTTGCCTTCGATCTCGATACTGGCGACCGACGGACGCTCGACTACAGTGATGACGAGGACGTTGCCATCGCGACCCAGCTGGATATCTTGAAAGAACCCGGTTTTGAACAACGCACGAGTGGATTCCACCAGGCGTCGATCATCCGCCTGTTCGCCGACGTTCAACGGCAAGGCACCAAAGACGCTACCCGCGGAGACCCGCTGGAGGCCATTGACGCGAATATCAGAGATAGTGAAGGACTCGGCGTGAACTTCGGCGATCATCAATACGGTGAGAACCGCAGTTAGCAGCAGACGTTTCATGAAGTCCTTTCTTATTCCAACTGGCAATAAAAACTGCCGCAAAATGCGGCAGATTCGCAATTCAGCGAAGCGTTACAGTCGACCCAGATCATTGACCAGAGCAAGCAACATCACCCCGACCACCAAACTGATACCGATCTGTATCCCCCAACCTTGCACCCGATCCGACAAGGGGCGACCACGCGCCCACTCGATCAGATAAAACAACAAATGCCCCCCATCCAGTACAGGAATGGGCAACAAATTCAGAACCCCCAGGCTAATACTCAGATAAGCAAGGAAATTCAGGAAATCAGCGACGCCCGACTGGGCAGAAGCGCCCGCCACTTTAGCAATGGTTATCGGTCCACTCAAGTTTTTTACCGAGAGCTCACCGAACAACATTTTCTTGAGCGAATCGAGGGTCAGTACGCTCATGGTCCAAGTGCGTCGGGCACCCTCGCCAATCGCCGCAACAGGACCGTAACTGACTTCGCGAATCATCTCCGGTGGCCAGTCGACCGCTTTCACCCCGGCGCCCAGATAACCACTGGGTGCCTTGCTCTCACCGCGAGCGGCCAGCATCACAGGGACGTCGATTTGAGCACCCTCGCGCTCGACGCGCAGCATGATTTTGGTATCCGGATGCATACGGACGATGTCCACTACCTGCTGCCAGTCGTCCACCGCCTTGCCATCAAGGGCCAACAAGCGGTCACCTGGCTTCAGACCCGCAGCCTTCGCCGGCCCTTTCGGATCAAATTCGGCCAGCACTGGAGGCAACGCCGGACGCCAGGGGCGAATGCCCAGCGAGCGAATCGGATCTGGCTCCTCAGCACCCTTGAGCCACTTGTCCAGTACTAGCTCACGAGGGGAGTCCACCGTGGAGCCCTGCTCGCGGACCAGCAATTGAATGGCACCGCTCTCACCCAGACGACGGATCAGTTGCAGGTTCACCGCGGCCCAGCCAGAAGTTGGCTCGCCATCGATGGCCATGATCTCCTGGCCCGGGCTCAAACCTGCCTTGGAGGCAATGCTGCCGGACTCGACCACCCCGATAACCGGGCGCACCTGTTCGCTGCCCAGCATTGCCAATGCCCAGAAAAACACCATTGCCAACAGAAAATTGGCAATTGGGCCGGCCGCGACGATGGCGATGCGCTGACGGACAGATTTGCGATTGAAGGATTGATCGACCTGATCGGCCGGGACTTCGCCTTCGCGCTCGTCGAGCATCTTCACGTAGCCACCCAACGGGATGGCGGCGATCACGAATTCAGTGCCTTTGCTATCGTGCCAGCGCAGCAACGGCATGCCAAAGCCTACGGAGAAACGCAACACTTTGACCCCACAGCGACGCGCGACCCAGAAATGGCCGAATTCGTGGAAGGTAACCAGCACACCCAGCGCTATCAGGGTGCCGACAATCATATAGAGCGCGCTCATGTATTTTCTCCGCAACTATCAGTGCTGCATGGGGCAACGTATTGCAGCACTTATCGCCCGTGACGGCTCAACCATTGCCCGGCCAGTACCCGTGCTTTCGCATCAGCCGTAAACACTGCCTCGAGATCATCTACCGCAACCACAGGCTCGAGGTTCAACACTTCCTCGATAATACTCGCGATTTCCAGGTAGCGAACCCGTCCGTCGAGAAAGGCCGCCACCGCCACCTCATTCGCGGCATTGAGCATGGCCGGTGCGCTATTGCCAGCCTCGGCGGCTTGACGCGCAAGGCGCAGGCACGGGAAACGCTCTTCATCGGGCGCCTGAAAATCCAGGCGAGCGATGGCAAACAGGTCCAGTGGCGCAACCCCCGAATCGATTCGCTCTGGCCAGGCCAGGGCATTGGCGATCGGCGTGCGCATGTCCGGATTGCCCAACTGCGCCAATACCGAACCATCGATGTAGTCGACCAGCGAATGGATCACGCTCTGCGGGTGAATCACCACTTCGACCTGGGACGGCGTGGCGTCGAACAGCCAGCAGGCCTCGATCAACTCGAGTCCTTTGTTCATCATGCTGGCCGAATCCACCGAGATCTTGCGCCCCATGGACCAGTTCGGGTGCGCACACGCTTGCTCGGGGGAAACATGCGCCAGTTCGGCCATGGGCGTCAGCCGGAACGGACCACCAGAGGCTGTCAGTAAAATCCGACGCACGCCGACCGCGCCAAGCCCACGAGCGAAATCCTGCGGCATGCACTGGAAAATCGCGTTGTGTTCGCTGTCGATCGGCAGCAGCACCGAACCGCTTTTGCGCACGGCCTGCATAAACAGCGCACCGGACATCACCAGCGCTTCTTTATTGGCCAGCAGAATCTTCTTGCCGGCCTCCACCGCCGCCAGGGTCGGACGCAAGCCCGCCGCACCGACAATGGCCGCCATCACCGCATCGACTTCCGGATCGGAGGCGACCTGACACAAGCCTTCCTCCCCCACCAGAACCCGGGTCGACAAACCGGCCGCGCGCAAATCGTCCTGCAAGCGGCGGGCAGCGCCGGACTCCGGCACGACGGCGAAGCGCGGCGCATGACGCACGCACAGCGCCAGCAACTCACTCAACCGAGTGAAACCGCTCAAGGCGAAAACCTGATAACGCTCGGGATGACGGGCAATGACGTCGAGGGTACTCAGACCAATCGAACCGGTCGCTCCCAGCACGGTAATCAGTTGTGGCCGGCTCATGCTGCGATCCACAGCAGCACAGCGAATACCGGAATCGCCGCCGTCAGGCTGTCGATGCGGTCCAGCACGCCGCCATGGCCGGGCAGCAGATTACTGCTGTCCTTGATCCCCGACTGGCGCTTGAACATGCTTTCTGTGAGGTCGCCCACCACTGAAATGAACACGACGACCGCGGCACCGAACAGCCCCATCAGCATCTGAGCGAAACTCCAGTCCCGCACAAAACCGACGATGGCGGTAATCACCAGACTCACCAGCAAGCCGCCGTACACGCCTTCCCAGCTCTTGCCAGGGCTGACTTGTGGCGCCAACTTACGTTTGCCGAAGGCCCGACCGGAAAAGTACGCACCGATATCAGCACCCCAGACCAGCACCATCACCGCCATGATCAGCCAGTTACCCAAGGGCTCCTGCTTGATCAGAACCAGGCCTTGCCACGCCGGCAGCAGAATCAACAAACCGATCACCAGTTTGCAGGCAGCACTGGCCCAATGTTGACTGGACTGCGGATAGGTCAATACCAGGTACGTGGCCACGCCCCACCAGAGCACCGCCGCGCCCAACACCCAAGGCGCGAGCCCCGGCAGGATGTGCATGAAAAACAGCATCGACGCGACCACAGCTGCATAGGCAAGGCGAATTGACTGAGCAGCGAAACCTGCCAACCGTGCCCACTCCCACGCCCCAAGCGTCACCACCAGCCCGATGAACAGCGCAAAACCGGACCCTTCGAGCAGGAAAAACCCGCACAGGGCAATCGGCAGCAGAATCAGTGCCGTGATGATTCGTTGTTTAAGCATTAAACCCGGGCTCCAGCCTCGACCTGCTCGCTCGTTTTACCGAAGCGACGCTGGCGAGAAGCGAAATCGGCTAGCGCATTGCGCATGGCGTCGTGTTTGAAGTCCGGCCAGAACAGGTCGGAGAAGTACAACTCGGCGTAAGCCAGTTGCCACAACAGGAAGTTACTGATGCGATGCTCGCCACCGGTACGGATGCACAAGTCCGGCAATGGCAGATCGCCGGTCGCCAGACAGGTTTGCAACAGCTCAGGGGTAATATCCTCCGGACGCAGATGCCCGGCCTGAACCTCGCGAGCCAGACGTTGCGCGGCTTGCGCGATATCCCACTGACCGCCGTAGTTGGCGGCGATCTGCAGGACAAAGCGGTTGGCACCGGCAGTCATCGCCTCGGCTTCGCGCATGGCAACCTGAAGCTCGGGGTGAAAACGCGAACGATCACCGATGATGCGCAAACTGATGTTGTTGTCGTTGAGGCGCTTGGCCTCGCGACGCAACGCCTTGAAGAACAAATCCATCAAGGCACTGACTTCATCGGCCGGGCGCTGCCAGTTCTCACTGGAGAAGGCGAACAAGGTCAGTACTTCGACCTTGGCCTCGGCACACACCTCGATCACCGCACGCACCGCATCCACACCCGCTTTATGCCCGGCGACACCCGGCATAAAGCGTTTTTTCGCCCAGCGATTATTACCATCCATGATGATCGCGACATGGCGCGGCACCGCGGACGGCGCAGTCTGCTTTGTCTTATCCATTAAAACGTGACCCTTATACGGCCATCAGGTCTTTTTCTTTCTGCGCCAAATTCGCGTCGATTTCAGCCACGTACTTTTTGGTCAGATCATCAATTTCGCCAGTAGCGCGACGCTCTTCGTCTTCGCTGATTTCCTTTTCCTTGACCAGATCCTTGAGCTGGCTGTTCGCGTCACGACGGATGTTGCGCACCGCAACACGGGCATCTTCAGCGACATCGCGAGCCTGCTTGGTGAAGCCCTTGCGGGTTTCTTCGGTCAGGGCCGGCATGGAGATCAGCAGCAACTCACCGAGGTTGGTCGGGTTGAGGTTCAGACCCGCGCTACCGATGGCTTTGTCGACGGCACCAAGCATGTTGCGCTCGAAGGCAACCACTTGCAGGGTACGGGCGTCTTTGACGGTGATGTTCGCTACCTGCTTGATCGGAGTGTCGGAGCCGTAATACGGAACCATCACGCCTTCCAGAATGCTTGGGTGCGCTTGGCCGGTACGAATACGGCCGAAGTTATGCGCCAGCGATTCGACGGATTTTTTCATGCGCTCTTGAGCGTCTTTCTTGATTTCGTTGATCATTGTTGGCCTTCCTCGATCAGGGTCCCTTCAGCGCCGCCATGTACGATGTTCAGCAGGGCGCCGGGCTTGTTCATGTTAAATACGCGCAACGGCATCTTGTGGTCGCGGCACAGGCAAATGGCCGTCAGATCCATCACGCCCAGCTTGCGATCCAGTACTTCATCATAAGTCAGATGATCGAACTTCTCGGCATGCGGGTCTTTGAATGGGTCAGCCGTGTAAACGCCATCGACCTTGGTTGCCTTGAGCACGACGTCAGCGTCGATTTCGATTGCACGCAAGCAGGCTGCCGAATCCGTGGTGAAGAACGGATTACCAGTACCGGCCGCAAAAATCACGACTTCCTTGGCGTTCAGGTGGCGCATGGCTTTGCGGCGATCGTAGTGATCGGTCACGCCAACCATGGAAATGGCCGACATCACGATGGCCGAGATATTGGCACGTTCCAGCGCATCGCGCATCGCCAGGGCGTTCATCACAGTGGCCAGCATGCCCATGTGGTCGCCAGTGACCCGATCCATGCCCGCCGCGCTGAGCGCCGCGCCGCGGAACAGGTTGCCGCCACCGATCACCAGACCGACCTGAACACCGATGCCGACCAACTGGCCAACTTCCAGTGCCATGCGATCCAGAACTTTGGGGTCGATCCCGAACTCTTCCGAGCCCATCAGGGCCTCGCCGCTAAGCTTGAGTAGAATGCGTTTATAGCGAGCCTGATAACCACTGCCCTGCTGAGCCATTGCGAATCTCTCCTGCGGCGTATTTTAAAAATTCTTTGCGAGCTGTTTTACAGCTGGCGTTCACTCTAGCTTGGCACTGCTTCAGCGCCATCGGAACATGACTTTGTAAGCCAGTTCCAAAAGGAAACCAATAAAATTGGTGCCCCCATCTGAAAAGAGGCTGCGCGCGTGAGCGGGCAGCCTCTTCAGGGCGACAGTTAAAAACCGTCTTATTGCTTGGCGGCAGCCAGCTGGGCAGCAACTTCTTCAGCGAAGTTGTCGACCGGCTTCTCGATGCCTTCGCCTACTTTGAAGTAGGTGAAAGAAACGATTTCTGCACCGGCTTTCTTGGCCAGTTCGCCAACCTTGATTTCAGGGTTCTTGACGAACGCCTGCTCAACCAGGCTCGCTTCAGCCAGGAACTTGCTGATACGGCCTTTGACCATGTTTTCAACGATGTTTTCTGGCTTGCCGGCGATCTTGTCAGCGTTGAGGGTCAGGAACACGCCTTTCTCGCGCTCGACCGCTTCAGCGGAAACTTCCGATGGCAGCAGGAATTCAGGGTTGGTGGCCGCTACGTGCATAGCGATGTCTTTGGCCAGCTCAACGTTGCCGCCTTTAAGAACAACCGCGACACCGATCTTGTTGCCGTGCAGGTAACCGCCAACAACATCACCTTCAACGCGAGCCAGGCGACGGATATTGACGTTTTCGCCAACCTTGCCGACCAGAACCAGGCGATCAGCTTCTTGAGCTTCGATCAGCGGAGCGACATCAGTCAGCTTGTCAGCGAACGCTTTTTCTACGCTCGAAGCAACAAATGCCTTGAAGTCGTCTTGCAGGGCCAGGAAGTCGGTCTGCGAGTTCACTTCCAGCAGAACGGCGGATTTACCGTCTTCCTTCAGAGCGATCGCGCCTTCAGCGGCAACGTTGCCTGCTTTCTTGGCAGCCTTGATGGCGCCCGAAGCACGCATGTCATCAATGGCTTTTTCGATGTCGCCGCCGGCCTTGGTCAAGGCCTTTTTGCAATCCATCATGCCTTCGCCGGTACGCTCGCGCAGTTCTTTGACCAACGCTGCAGTAATCTCTGCCATTTCAAAAATCCTCTTGGATAGGTTTTCAACCATTCCACCCGATCGAACGGGCGTTCAATTCTTCCCGAGCCACCTTGTTAGCCGCTGCACGTTACAGATGCTGTAGCTGCGCTGCTCACAAATGGTTTTCGAGGTGGCAAAAAGGGGGCCAAGCCCCCTTTTTGCTTACTGAGTCAACGCCAGGGCGTCAATTACTCAGCTGCAGCTGCCGGAGCTTCTTCAACGAACTGCTCGGTACCGCCAGCAACGTGGTTGCGACCGCGGATTACAGCGTCAGCCATCGAACCCATGTACAGCTGGATAGCGCGGATTGCGTCATCGTTGCCTGGAATGATGTAGTCAACGCCTTCCGGGCTGCTGTTGGTATCGACTACGCCGATAACCGGGATGCCCAGCTTGTTGGCTTCGGTGATCGCGATGCGCTCGTGATCAACGTCGATAACGAACAGAGCGTCTGGCAGACCGCCCATGTCCTTGATACCACCCAGGGAACGATCCAGCTTCTCAAGATCGCGAGTGCGCATCAGCGCTTCTTTCTTGGTCAGCTTGGCGAAAGTACCGTCTTCGGCTTGTACTTCAAGGTCACGCAGACGCTTGATGGAAGCACGGATGGTTTTGAAGTTGGTCAGCATGCCGCCCAACCAGCGGTGATCGACGTACGGCGAACCGCAACGTGCTGCTTCTTCAGCAACGATCTTGCCAGCGGAACGCTTGGTGCCGACGAACAGAATCTTGTTTTTGCCCTGGGCCAGACGCTCTACGAAAGTCAGAGCTTCGTTGAACATTGGCAGGGTTTTTTCAAGGTTGATAATGTGAATCTTGTTACGCGCGCCGAAAATGTACTTACCCATTTTCGGGTTCCAGTAACGGGTCTGGTGACCGAAGTGCACACCGGCCTTCAGCATATCGCGCATGTTGACTTGGGACATGATAGTTCCTTAATAAGTCGGGTTTGGCCTCCACGTATCCCAATGACCAACCAGCAGCTTCAGCTGAAGGCACCCAGGTCATCGTGTCGACACGTGTGTGGATTTAAGCTTTTCAGGGTATCCCCGGAAAGCGGCGCATTTTATATCACAGAGCAGAAAAAAACGGAACCCGGATTCTGAAAACCAGGGGAATGCTTTTGGCCCTGCCTTGGAATCCCCCCAGAATGCGCCATCCTATAGAGAGAAGCGATGCACAGAGGCTCAGATTTGCGCTGATCGTCTGATAGAATCGTGTTTTTCAGGGCCGCGACAATTATTCGCGCAATGCCCATTTCGTTTTAGAAGGCGCCATTGAGCGCAGAGAGAGCCTGTATGACCGTCACCCTCAAAACCCCAGAGGACATCGCAAAAATGCGGATCGCCGGCAAATTGGCCGCCGATGTGCTGGAAATGATTGCCGATTATGTCAAACCGGGTGTCACCACCGAAGAACTGGACCGCATCTGCCACGACTACATCGTCAATGAGCAGAAAGCCATCCCTGCCCCACTCAACTACAAGGGCTTCCCGAAGTCGATCTGCACCTCGATCAACCATGTGGTCTGCCATGGCATCCCGAACGAGAAACCGTTGAAGGATGGCGACACGCTGAACATCGACGTCACCGTCATCAAGGACGGTTACCACGGCGACACCAGCCGCATGTTCCACGTCGGCAGCGTGCCGGTCTGGGCCGAGCGCCTGTCCCAGGTCACTCAGGAATGCATGTACAAAGCCATCGAACTGGTCAAACCCGGCTGCCGCCTGGGCGATATCGGTGAAGTGATCCAGAAGCACGCGGAAAAGAACGGCTTCTCTGTGGTTCGCGAATTCTGTGGCCACGGCATCGGCAAGGTGTTCCACGAAGAACCGCAGATCCTGCACTACGGCCGCGCAGGCACCGGTATGGAACTGAAAGCCGGCATGACTTTCACCATCGAGCCGATGATCAACCAAGGCAAGGCCGACACCAAGGTGCTGGGCGACGGCTGGACCGCGATCACCAAGGATCGCAAGCTGTCGGCACAGTGGGAACACACCCTGCTGGTGACCGAAACCGGTTACGAGATCTTCACTTTGCGCAGCGACGATACCATCGCGCGCGTTTCGGCCTGATCCCGCCCGCTCAGTTCCCAGCCTTATAGAAAGGAAAGCCAATCGATGCCGCAGGTGGATCCCGAACTCTTCGACCGCGGCCAGTTCCAGGCTGAACTGGCCCTGAAGGCAAGCCCTATTGCTGCTTTCAAGAAGGCGATCCGTCAGGCCCGCGACGTGCTCGACGAGCGGTTTCGCAGTGGCCGGGATATTCGCCGGCTGATCGAGGATCGCGCCTGGTTTATCGACAATATCCTGCAACAGGCCTGGGAACAGTTTAACTGGAGCGAAGACGCCGATATCGCCCTGGTGGCAGTCGGCGGCTACGGTCGCGGCGAGCTACACCCCTATTCCGACATCGATCTGCTGATTTTGCTGGACAGCGCCGATCACGAAATTTTCCGGGATTCCATCGAGCGTTTTCTGACGCTGTTGTGGGACATCGGCCTGGAAGTTGGCCAGAGCGTTCGTTCGGTGGACGAATGCGCCGAGGAAGCCCGCGCGGACCTGACGGTCGTCACCAACTTGATGGAAAGCCGCACCATCTGCGGCCCTGAACGCTTGCGTCAGCGCATGCTGGACGTGACCAGCACCGAGCACATGTGGCCCAGCAAGGAGTTCTTCCTGGCCAAGCGCGCCGAGCAGAAAGCCCGTCACCACAAGTACAACGACACCGAGTACAACCTGGAACCCAACGTCAAAGGCTCGCCCGGCGGCCTGCGGGATATTCAGACGATTCTCTGGGTCGCCCGTCGTCAGTACGGCACGTTGAACTTGCGAGCCCTTGCGGGCGAAGGCTTCCTGGTGGAGAGCGAAAACGCTCTGCTGGCCTCGTCCCAGGAGTTTCTGTGGAAGGTACGTTACGCCCTGCACATGCTCGCCGGCCGCTCCGAAGACCGTCTGCTGTTCGACCACCAGCGTTCCATCGCCGGGCTGCTGGGTTTCGCAGGCAATGACGCCAAGCAAGCCATCGAAAACTTCATGCAGCAGTATTACCGGGTGGTCATGAGCATTGCCCAGCTCAGCGACCTGATCATCCAGCACTTCGAAGAAGTGATCCTGGCCCCCGAAGACGAAGCACCGCCGCAACCCATCAACTCGCGGTTCCAGCTGCACGATGGCTACATCGAGGCGCGTAACGACAACGTGTTCCGCCGTACGCCATTCGCCATGCTCGAGATCTTTGTGCTGATGGCCCAACAACCGGAGATCAAAGGCGTACGCGCCGATACCATCCGCCTGCTGCGCGAGAATCGTCATCTGATCGATGACGACTTCCGCAACGATATTCGTAATACCAGCCTGTTCATCGAACTGTTCAAGTGCAAGATCGGCATCCACCGCAATCTGCGGCGGATGAACCGTTACGGCATCCTTGGGCGCTATCTGCCGGAGTTCGGTTTCATTGTCGGGCAGATGCAGCATGACCTGTTTCACATCTACACGGTCGACGCGCATACCCTGAACCTCATCAAGCACCTGCGTAAGCTGCAGTACACCCAGGTGTCGGAAAAATTCCCGCTGGCCAGCAAGCTCATGGCCAAACTGCCCAAACCCGAACTGATTTATCTGGCAGGTCTGTACCACGACATCGGCAAGGGCCGGCATGGCGATCACTCGGAAATCGGCGCCGTGGATGCCGAAGCCTTTTGCCAGCGCCACCAGTTGCCGATCTGGGACAGCCGCCTGATCGTCTGGCTGGTGCAGAACCATCTGATGATGTCGACCACGGCCCAGCGCAAGGACCTGTCCGACCCGCATGTGATCCACGATTTCGCGCAGACCGTCGGCGATGAAACCCGCCTCGATTATCTGTATGTGCTGACCGTCGCGGACATCAACGCAACCAACCCGACGTTGTGGAATTCCTGGCGCGCGAGCCTGTTGCGCCAGCTCTACACCGAGACCAAGCGCGCCTTGCGTCGCGGCCTGGAAAACCCGGTGGATCGCGAAGAGCAGATCCGCCAGACCCAGAGCGCGGCGTTGGACATACTGGTACGCGGCGGCAACGATCCGGACGATGTCGAGCAGCTCTGGGCGCAATTGGGCGATGACTACTTTTTGCGCCACACCGCCGGCGACGTGGCCTGGCACACGGATGCGATCCTGCAACAGCCGATCGACGGCGGCCCGCTGGTGCTGATCAAGGAAACCACCCAGCGCGAGTTCGAGGGCGGTACGCAGATTTTCATCTATGCACCGGACCAGCACGACTTCTTCGCCGTGACCGTGGCGGCGATGGACCAGCTCAACCTGAACATTCACGACGCCCGGGTCATCACCTCCAGCAGCCAGTTCACCCTCGACACCTACATCGTGCTCGACACCGATGGCGACTCGATCGGCGATAACCCGGCGCGGGTCAAGCAGATCCGCGAAGGCCTGACCGAAGCCCTGCGTAATCCGGACAACTACCCGACCATCATTCAGCGCCGAGTGCCACGCCAGCTCAAGCACTTTGCCTTTGCGCCACAGGTGACGATCCACAACGACGCCCAACGTCCGGTGACCGTGCTGGAACTCAGCGCCCCCGACCGCCCCGGCCTGCTGGCACGGATCGGCACGATCTTCCTGGAGTTCGACCTGTCGCTGCAGAACGCCAAGATCGCCACCCTGGGCGAGCGCGTGGAAGACGTGTTCTTCATCACCGACGCCAACAATCAGCCGCTGTCCGACCCGTTGCTGTGCAGCCGATTGCAGGACGCAATCGTCGAACAGCTGAGCGTCAGCCAGGAACCTGATATCAAACTGTCACGCATCAGCATCTGAATTAACAGATTCCCCCTGTGGGAGCGGGCTTGCTCGCGAAAGCGTCCTGTCAAACAACATTGTCGGTGACTAACACCCCGCTTTCGCGAGCAAGCCCGCTCCCACATTTATAGAGGTCCCCCATGAACAACGCTCTGAACCAGTTGCAGCCCTACCCGTTCGAAAAGCTCCGCGCCCTGCTCGGCAGCGTCACGCCAAACCCGGACAAACGCGCCATTGCGCTGTCCATCGGCGAGCCGAAACACCGTTCGCCGAGCTTCGTCGCCGAAGCGCTGGCGAGCAATCTGGATCAGATGGCCGTGTACCCGACCACCCTCGGCATCCCGGCCCTGCGTGAAGCCATCGCCGCCTGGTGCGAACGTCGCTTCAACGTCCCGAACGGCTGGCTCGACCCGGCGCGCAATGTATTGCCGGTCAATGGCACCCGTGAAGCGCTGTTCGCTTTCACTCAGACCGTGGTCAACCGTGGCGATGATGCTTTGGTGGTCAGCCCGAACCCGTTCTATCAGATCTATGAAGGCGCCGCGTTCCTGGCCGGGGCCAAGCCGCATTACCTGCCATGCCTGGATGAAAACGGCTTCAACCCGGATTTCGACGCCGTTTCGCCAGACATCTGGAAACGCTGCCAAATCCTGTTCCTGTGTTCGCCGGGCAACCCGACCGGCGCGCTGATTCGGGTCGACACCCTGAAGAAACTGATCGCCCTGGCCGACGAATATGACTTCGTGATCGCCGCCGACGAGTGCTACAGCGAACTGTACTTCGACGAACAAACCCCACCGCCGGGCCTGCTCAGCGCGTGCGTGGAACTGGGCCGCAAGGACTTCAAGCGTTGCGTGGTGTTCCACAGCCTGTCCAAGCGTTCCAACCTGCCGGGCCTGCGTTCCGGTTTTGTGGCCGGTGATGCCGACATCCTCAAGGGCTTCCTGCTCTATCGCACCTACCACGGCTGTGCGATGCCGGTTCAAACACAACTGGCCAGCGTTGCCGCATGGAATGATGAAGTGCATGTGCGCGCCAACCGTGCGCTGTATCGCGAGAAGTACGATGCGGTCCTGGAGATTCTCAGCCCGGTGATGGATGTGCAGCGTCCGGACGGTGGTTTCTACCTGTGGCCTAGTGTGAAGGGCGATGATGCGGCGTTCTGCCGTGACCTGTTCGAGCAAGAACACGTGACCGTGGTGCCGGGCTCCTACTTGTCCCGCGACGTGGATGGCGTCAACCCGGGCGCCGGGCGTGTGCGTATGGCGTTGGTCGCGCCATTGGCGGAGTGCGTAGAAGCGGCTGAACGCATTCGTGCGTTCATTACTCGCCACCAGTAACCCCTGAATGCCCGTGCCAGGCAATCTGGCGCGGGCACTTCGCCTATCAAGTTACAATTCATATAACTTTATACCTCACTTACCGGCAGATCGAAGTTTAGTCTTTGGCAGCGCACTTCGATGCGCCCGAATTAAAACCCCGCCCCATAAACACACACTTTCAAGTCTGCATGGCGCAACGCTCTGCGGACCTTTCAATATCAAGCAATACAAACAACCAACAAATAACTTTATCCCACCCTCCCATTCAAACTAACTTACCCACCTGCAACTTTAAAATCTCTAAACCACAACTGGCACAGTATGCCGTAACACTTTCATCACCTTTAACATGGATCGTAACACCTTTCCTGGCCATCAACCCAGTAGATCTCAATGCCTCTTACGCGGTGGCCATCGCCGAAAACCCGGCGAATCACGAAGTTTCCACCTCCAGTCGCAAGAAGCGGGCAGTCGCCAGGCACACCCATTTCTGGGCGCCAGGCCGCACGTTGAAAATTGCCTTTCTGAACGGCGATCAAGCGTTCAAGAATGCCGTCAAAGCTGCCGCCAACAACTGGTTGCCGCACGTCAATCTGACGTTCGATTTCGTCGAAGGTGAAGAGGGCGATATCCGTATCAGCAGGACGCCGGGCACCTATTGGTCGGAAATCGGCACCAACGCCCTGCTGCGCGAAGAGGGGCCTACCATGGGCCTGTCGCCCGATTTGCGCATGCCTGCGTTTTTCGCCGCCAATGTGATGCACGAGTTTGGACATTTACTGGGCGCCGAACATGAACACCTGCATCCCGAGGCGAATATTCCCTGGAATAAGCGAGCCGTCTACGCGGCGCATGGCGCGGATGAACACGCTGACGAAGACCATTATCAGCGGAGCATGGTCGACGAACGTTACTTCAATCCTCTTGATGCCAGCGCAGTCAATCACTCGCCCTATGATCCGCTGTCGATCATGCACTATGTAATCAGCCAGGACTGGACTGAGGGCGACTTCAAGATTGACCTTAATTTTGTCCTCAGTGAAAAGGACAAGGCTTTCATGTCCAAGGTTTACCCCTTCCAGCAAGAGCAAAGCGAATAATCCGGCAAAGGATCGACAGAATGTCCGATTCCGCCCTAAAGCCACTCCCGTTGTTCCGTTTCGCCAAGCGCTCTTAGCCTATAAACGAAAAACATTTATCCAAAGGTAATATGACATGTATAAAACAAAACCATGCACGATAATTCCACCCGCGGATTATTTAACATCTTACGATGCCGCCATCGAAGAAAATCCCGGCAATTCACCCATAACCGAAAGTTCCGGACGCAAGAAACGTGCTGTAGCCGAGCACACAAAGTTCTGGAAACCTGGACGCACCCTAAAAGTGCGCTTTCTCGACCCCCTGTCACCCTATGAACTATTTATGTTCATGCAGGTCTTCGCGCAATGGGAACAGCACATCAACTTGCACTTTGAATTAGCACTAACCGGAGAGGCCGAAATCAGGATCAGAACCAAAACCGACGAAGATCGCTCCGCCTTGGGCACCGATGCACTGACGATTGATAAGAGCGAACCCACCATGTCAATTTCCCTCCGCCCAGATGAGGAGTACTTCGAAGCCAACCTACTGCATGAAATTGGTCACGCCATAGGCCTTCTGCACGAGCACACACATCTCGAAGCCAACATCCCGTGGAACAAACAGAAGGTATATGAATACTATGGAAAGATGGGTTGGACTCAGGCGGAAGTAGATAAAAATATATTGACTCCCGCGAATGGAGCGTTAGTCGACACCGAATACGATAAAGCATCGATCATGCACTATCCTGTTCCCAACGAATTGACCGACGGTGTCTGGGAGGTGGGTATAAATACTCGATTGAGTGAGAGGGACAAATACGCAGCTTCAAAGATTTACCCCGCGGCCCCTGACGATACTCCTTGGAATACGCAGTAAATAATCCGCAAATGGCGTAGAGGCTATTTGATCGGCTCTGGATTAGCCTCACTCAAATCCAACTCACCCAACACCTCCCCACAGCACGTCATCACCGATCCGGTGAGGACGGGCTTTGGCCGAATAGTTGAACACTTCAAGCTCATGCCGATACTCGGACCAGGCGAGAAGCGCCGACCAGCATCAGCATGATGAGGACGGTGCAGGCGACCAGGCAATAGACAGCATTGAAGTGCCATATTAGCCCCTTAGACTGCTGGCTGACTGTACAGCGGATGGCCAAGTCAAAAAGACAAACCCGACCACAGCCGACGCGAAACCGTCCGGTCATGGCATAATCCGTCACCTTTTATTTTCAGCACCTGCAAAGGGGGCAAATCCTTGACCGTTTCAAGCAAAACGTTGCACCTTTTCGGCATCAAAGCCTGCGACACCATGAAAAAGGCGCGCACCTGGCTCGATGAACACGCTGTCAGCTATGACTTTCATGATTACAAAACGGTCGGAATCGACCGTGAACACCTGAGCCAATGGTGCGACGAGCACGGCTGGCAAGTGGTGTTGAACCGTGCAGGCACGACCTTTCGCAAGCTCGACGACGAACGCAAAGCCGATCTCGACCAGCCGAAAGCCATCGAACTGATGCTCGCGCAACCCTCGATGATCAAGCGCCCGGTGCTCGATCTCGGTGACCGAACCCTGATTGGCTTCAAGCCAGATATCTACGCGGCCGCACTCAAGTAAGGCAGCCCGTTCCATTTTGTTAGAGGTATCAACATGTCCACTACCCTGTTCAGCCTGGCCTTTGGTGTCGGCACTCAAAACCGTCAAGGCGCATGGCTGGAAGTGTTTTACGCGCAGCCACTGCTCAACCCGTCGGCCGAACTGGTCGCTGCCATTGCGCCGATTCTGGGCTACACCGATGGCAATCAGGCCATCGCCTTCAGTACCGCTCAGGCGTCGCAACTGGCTGAAGCGCTGAAAGGCGTCGACGCTGCCCAGGCTGCGCTGCTGACCCGTCTGGCCGAGAGCCACAAGCCGCTGGTCGCCACTGTTTTGGCCGAAGACGCTCAGCTGACTACGACGCCTGAGGCTTACCTCAAGCTGCATTTGCTGTCTCATCGCCTGGTCAAGCCGCATGGCCTGAACCTGGCCGGCGTGTTCCCGCTGCTGCCAAACGTGGCCTGGACCAGTCAGGGCGCGATCGATCTGGCCGAACTGGCCGAGCATCAACTGGAAGCCCGTCTGCGTGGCGAGCTGCTGGAAGTGTTCTCGGTGGACAAGTTCCCGAAAATGACCGACTACGTGGTACCGGCCGGCGTGCGTATCGCTGACGCTGCTCGTATTCGTCTGGGCGCTTACGTGGGCGAAGGCACCACCGTCATGCACGAAGGTTTCGTCAACTTCAACGCTGGCACCGAAGGCCCGGGCATGATCGAAGGCCGCGTTTCCGCTGGCGTATTCGTCGGCAAGGGTTCGGACCTGGGCGGCGGTTGCTCGACCATGGGCACCTTGTCGGGTGGCGGCAACATTGTGATCAAGGTCGGCGAAGGCTGCCTGATCGGCGCCAACGCCGGTATCGGTATCCCGTTAGGCGACCGCAACACTGTTGAGTCGGGCCTGTACGTGACGGCCGGCACCAAAGTTGCGCTGCTGGATGAGCACAACAAACTGGTCAAAGTCGTGAAGGCCCGTGAACTGGCCGGTCAGCCTGACCTACTGTTCCGCCGCAATTCGGAGACCGGTGCCGTGGAGTGCAAAACCCACAAATCGGCCATCGAATTGAACGAAGCGCTGCACGCTCACAACTAAGCAGAGCGTCACACGATCACCTGATCTTGTAGGAGCGAGGCTTGCCCGCGAAGCTTTTAGCGCCAGTGATGACGCCTTCGCGGGCAAGCCTCGCTCCTACAGGTCAGGCGTTCCACCCGCCCATGTTCACCAGGGCCCAATAGCATGATGATTCCCTCTCCCTGGCGCGCCGATTTTCCGGCCATCGCCGCATTGCAACGGCAAGACCAGACCTATCTGGACAACGCCGCCACCACGCAAAAACCTCAAGCCCTGCTGGACGCCCTGGCGCATTACTACGCCAATGGCGCGGCCAACGTGCATCGGGCGCAACACCTGCCCGGCGCCCACGCGACTCAGGCATTCGAAGACAGCCGCAGCAAAGTTGCGCAATGGCTCAATACCGGCGACTGCGGGAAGATCATCTTTACTCACGGCGCGACGTCCGCGCTGAACCTCCTGGCCTATGGCCTGGAACACGCATTCAATCCGGGCGATGAAATTGTCATCAGCGCTCTGGAGCATCACGCCAACCTGTTGCCGTGGCAGCAACTGGCCCACCGTCGCGACTTGAAACTGCTGATCCTGCCGCTGGATGCCGACGGCTTGATTGACCTTGAAGCCGCCGCTCGCCTGATCGGCCCGCGCACCCGTTTGCTGGCAGTCAGTCAGCTGTCCAACGTGCTCGGCGCCTGGCAGCCGTTGCCCGCGTTACTGGCGATGGCCAAGGCGCACAACGCGCTGACCGTGGTCGACGGCGCTCAAGGCGTGGTGCATGGTCGGCATGACGTGCAGGCGCTGGGCTGCGACTTCTATGTGTTTTCCAGTCACAAGCTCTACGGCCCGGATGGCCTGGGTACGCTGTTCGGTCGTCACGAAGCGCTCGAGCAACTACGTCCGTGGCAGTTCGGCGGCGAAATGGTGCTGGATGCCAACTACCATGACGCGCGCTTTCGTTCTGCGCCACTGGGGTTCGAGGCCGGTACGCCGCCGATTTCCAGCGTGATTGGCCTGGGGGCGACCCTGGATTATCTGGCAGGGCTGGATCAGGACGCCGTGTCCGCTCATGAAGCGGCGCTGCATGACTATTTACTCAAAGGCCTTGAAGCGCGCAACGGCATTCGTCTGCTGGGCAAGCCACAACTGGCGCTGGCCAGTTTTGTCGTCGAGGGTGTGCATAACGCTGATCTGGCGCATTTGCTGACCGAACAGGGAATCGCCGTTCGCGCCGGTCATCATTGCGCCATGCCGTTGCTCAAAAGCTTCGAACTGGCCGGGGCGATTCGGGTGTCGTTGGCGTTGTACAACGACTCCGAAGACCTTGAGCGCTTTTTTGCAGCGCTGGATCAGGCCCTGGAGTTGTTGCGATGACCTTGCCCGCCGATGCCGTCACCGCGCTGGATACTTTTCAGAAGACTGCGAGTTGGGAACAGCGGGCGCGGTTGCTGATGCAATGGGGCGACCGCCTGCCTGGGTTGAGCGATGTGGACAAAGTCGAAGCCAACCGCGTGCATGGCTGTGAAAGCCAGGTCTGGCTGGTCGGTGCGCTGCAGGACGGTCATTGGCAGTTCAGCGCCAGCAGCGATGCACGCTTGATTCGCGGGTTGGTGGCGCTGCTGCTGGCCCGGGTCAATGGGTTATCGGCAGCTGAACTGCAACAGGTGGATTTGCCGGACTGGTTTAATCAGCTGGGGTTGTCGCGGCAGTTGTCGTCTTCGCGCAGTAATGGTTTGAATGCGGTGTTGCAGCGGATGCGTGAGCTAGCGCACTGATCGTTCCCATGCTCTGCGTGGGAATGCCTCCGCGGACGCTCCGCGTTCGGCTCTGAAAGGGACGCGGAGCGTCCCGGGCTGCATTCCCACGCAGAGCGTGGGAACGATCAGTATCAAGCAGGCTTGATCTTATCGGCGGGGCGCCGAACTCCGGCCACAATCTTATCCACAGCCTTGGTGGCCGCGACCATGCCGAATGTCGCCGTCACCATCATCACCGCGCCAAAGCCCCCGGCGCAGTCGAGCTTCACGCCATCACCGACAAAACTCTTCTGCAAGCAAATGCTGCCATCAGGTTTCGGGTAGCGCAGTTGCTCGGTGGAAAACACGCAGGGCACGCTGTAGTGGCGGGTCACGGTCCGGGAGAAGCCGTAGTCGCGGCGCAGCGTGGAGCGCACTTTCGACGCCAGCGGATCGTTGAACGTGCGGTTCAGGTCGCAGACCTGGATCAGTGTCGGGTCGATCTGCCCGCCCGCGCCGCCGGTGGTAATGATCTGAATCTTGCGTCGCTTGCACCAGGCGATCAGCGCCGCTTTGGCGTTGACGCTGTCGATGCAGTCAATCACGCAGTCGATGTTCGGCGTGATGTACTCGGCCATGGTTTCGCGGGTGACGAAATCCGCCACCGCATGCACCGTGCAGTCCGGGTTGATCCCGCGCAGACGCTCGGCCATCACCTCGACCTTGGGCTTGCCGACAGTGCTGTCCAGCGCATGCAGTTGACGGTTGACGTTGCTGACACAGACGTCGTCCAGGTCAAACAGCGAAATCTCGCCCACGCCACACCGGGCAACAGCTTCCGCCGCCCAGGAACCGACGCCACCGACGCCGACGATCGCCACATGGGCCGCGCGCAAACGCTCAAGGCCTTCGATGCCATACAAGCGGGCAATGCCAGCAAACCGCGGATCTTCTGTACTCATGACCATTACCCCAAAAACCGGCGCGCATTATAGGGCCGTCGGCGGCCAAGAGCACCTTTGGGCTATGGACGGCAGTCTTGACCGCTTCAAATGACTACAAATTATTGGAATTGGGCTATGGCGCCCCGGTCAAAGAACTTAAGTCGACCTGGATTGCCCAACGTCCGGCATTTCCCTGTCCGCTGTACGGTCAGTGAACGCCCGGTGTAGGATGCGCGCCCCCGCCTCATGGCAGCCGGCCGCCGACCGTTACTTCGTTCAGTAGCCCCTGGAACCTGAAATAGCTATGTCATCGCGTAAATTTGGACTCAACCTGGTCGTGGTTCTTGCAATCGCCGCCTTGTTCACCGGTTTCTGGGCGCTGGTCAATCGCCCCGTCACTGCCCCCAATTGGCCTGAACAGATCTCCGGCTTTTCGTACTCGCCGTTTCAACAAGGCCAGTACCCGCAAAAAGCCCAGTGGCCGACCGACGATGAAATGCGTCGCGATCTGGAGATCATGAGCAAGCTGACGGACAACATCCGTACCTACTCGGTCGACGGCACGCTGGAGAACATTCCCAAACTGGCGGAAGAATTCGGCCTGCGGGTGACCCTGGGGATCTGGATCAGCCCGGACGAAGAGCGCAACGAGCGCGAGATCACCCGCGCCATCGAAATCGCCAACACCTCGCGCAGCGTGGTTCGTGTGATTGTCGGTAACGAGGCGATCTTCCGTAAGGAAATTACCGCGGCAGAACTGAGCCTGATCCTGGATCGCGTCCGCGCGGCCGTAAAGGTTCCGGTCACCACTTCTGAACAGTGGCACGTCTGGAAAGAAAACCCGAGCCTGGCCAAGCACGTCGACCTGATCGCGGCTCACATTCTGCCCTACTGGGAATTCGTTCCGGTGGACAAGGCCGGTCAATTCGTTCTTGACCGCGCCCGTGACCTGAAAAAGATGTTCCCGAAAAAACCGCTGCTGCTCTCCGAAGTCGGCTGGCCGAGCAACGGCCGCATGCGTGGCGGCGCCGATGCGTCGCCGGCGGACCAGGCGATTTACCTGCGCACGCTGGTCAACAAGCTCAACCGCCAAGGCTTCAACTACTTCGTGATCGAAGCGTTCGACCAACCGTGGAAGGCCAGTGACGAAGGTTCGGTGGGCGCGTACTGGGGCGTTTTCAACGCCGCGCGTCAGCAGAAATTCAATTTCGAAGGCCCGGTCGTCGCGATCCCGCAATGGCGCGTGCTGGCGATCGGCTCGGTAGTGCTGGCATTGCTGTCGCTGACCCTGCTGATGATCGACGGCTCGGCCCTGCGTCAACGTGGCCGCACCTTCCTGACCTTTATCGCGTTCCTGTGCGGTTCGGTGCTGGTGTGGATCGGTTATGACTACAGCCAGCAATACAGCACCTGGTTCAGCCTGACGGTAGGGTTCCTGCTCGCCCTCGGTGCACTCGGGGTGTTTATCGTTCTGCTGACCGAGGCCCATGAACTGGCCGAAGCGGTCTGGACCCACAAACGCCGGCGCGAATTCCTGCCGGTAGTGGGCGATTCGCACTACCGACCGAAGGTATCGATCCACGTACCTTGCTACAACGAGCCGCCGGAGATGGTCAAACAGACCCTCAACGCCTTGGCCAACCTCGACTATCCGGACTTCGAAGTCCTGATCATCGACAACAACACCAAAGATCCGGCGGTCTGGGAACCGGTGCGCGATTATTGCGAAACCCTCGGCCCGCGCTTCAAGTTCTTCCACGTGGCACCGCTGGCCGGTTTCAAGGGCGGCGCGCTGAATTACCTGATTCCGCACACCGCCAAAGATGCCGAAGTGATTGCGGTGATCGACTCGGACTACTGTGTCGACCCGAACTGGCTCAAGCACATGGTGCCGCACTTCGCCGATCCGAAAATCGCCGTGGTGCAGTCGCCACAGGATTACCGCGACCAGAACGAAAGCACCTTCAAGAAGCTCTGCTACGCGGAATACAAAGGCTTCTTCCACATCGGCATGGTCACTCGTAACGACCGTGATGCGATCATCCAGCACGGCACCATGACCATGACCCGGCGCTCGGTGCTCGAGGAACTGGGCTGGGCCGACTGGTGCATCTGTGAAGACGCCGAGTTGGGTCTGCGCGTGTTCGAGAAAGGTCTGTCGGCGGCGTATTACCACGACAGCTACGGTAAGGGCCTGATGCCCGATACCTTTATCGACTTCAAGAAACAGCGTTTCCGCTGGGCCTACGGCGCGATTCAGATCATCAAGCGTCACACCGCCAGCCTGCTGCGCGGCAAAGACACCGAACTGACCCGTGGCCAGCGTTATCACTTCCTCGCGGGCTGGTTGCCGTGGGTGGCGGACGGCATGAACATCTTCTTCACCGTCGGCGCTCTGTTGTGGTCGGCGGCGATGATCATCGTGCCGCAACGGGTCGATCCACCGCTGCTGATTTTCGCGATTCCGCCGTTGGCGCTGTTCGTGTTCAAGGTCGGCAAGATCATCTTCCTCTACCGTCGCGCGGTCGGGGTCAACCTCAAGGATGCGTTCTGCGCGGCATTGGCAGGGCTGGCGTTGTCGCACACCATCGCCAAAGCGGTGCTGTACGGCTTCTTCACCAGCAGCATTCCGTTCTTCCGCACCCCGAAAAACGCCGATAACCACGGCTTCTGGGTAGCGATTTCGGAGGCTCGCGAAGAGGTGTTCATCATGCTGCTGTTGTGGGGCGCGGCACTGGGAATCTTCCTGGTGAACGGCCTGCCGAGCAACGACATGCGCTTCTGGGTGACCATGTTGCTGGTGCAGTCGCTGCCGTACCTGGCGGCGCTGATCATGGCGTTCCTGTCTTCGCTGCCAAAACCGGTGGCTGAAGCCACGACCGCACCGGCTGTCTAAATCAGTACAGATGCACTAAACGGCGGCCAATGGCCGCCGTTTTGCTTTAAGATAACCGCCATTTTGCAGGCCTTGGCGTGATATACGGTCTTGTCGACCGAACTCAATTCCTGTGGGAGCGGGCTTGCCCGCGATGAGGCCGGAACATTCAAGATCCATGTTGACTGTGCCGACGCCTTCGCGGGCAAGCCCGCTCCCACATTTAGCCCGCGCCCATACTTCATGTTTTCGGAGCTTTCCATGACGGCCCACGCCGACCTTTCGCCGACCCTTCAACTCGCCATCGACCTGATCCGCCGTCCGTCCGTGACGCCGGTCGACGCCGATTGCCAGAAGCAGATGATGCAGCGCCTGGGCGATGCCGGTTTCAAACTGGAACCGATGCGCATCGAAGATGTGGATAACTTCTGGGCGACCCACGGTAAACACGAAGGCCCGGTGCTGTGTTTCGCCGGCCACACCGACGTGGTCCCGACCGGTCCGGTAAGTGCCTGGCAGATCGATCCGTTCAACGCGCTGATCGATGAGCAGGGCATGCTCTGCGGCCGTGGCGCGGCAGACATGAAAGGCAGCCTCGCGGCTATGACCGTGGCGGCTGAGCGTTTTGTCGCCGACTACCCGGATCACAAGGGCAAGGTCGCGTTCCTGATCACCAGCGACGAAGAAGGCCCGGCTCATCACGGCACCAAAGCTGTGGTTGAGCGCCTCGCCGCCCGCAAGGAACGTCTGGACTGGTGCATCGTCGGCGAACCGTCGAGCACCACCCTGGTGGGCGACGTGGTCAAGAATGGCCGTCGCGGTTCCCTTGGCGCCAAACTGACCGTGCGCGGTGTGCAGGGTCACGTGGCCTATCCGCATCTGGCGAAGAACCCGATCCACCTCGCTGCCCCGGCGCTGGCCGAACTGGCCGCCGAGCACTGGGACCACGGCAACGATTTCTTCCCGCCAACCAGTTTCCAGATCTCCAACGTCAATTCCGGTACCGGCGCGACCAACGTGATTCCGGGTGATCTGGTGGCGGTATTCAACTTCCGCTTCTCCACCGAATCCACCGTCGAAGGCCTGCAAAAGCGCGTCGCCGATATTCTCGACAAGCATGGTCTGGACTGGCACATCGACTGGGCGCTGTCCGGCCTGCCGTTCCTCACCGAGCCGGGCGCCCTGCTCGACGCGGTATCGGCGAGCATCAAGGACATCACCGGTCGCGAGACCAAGGCGTCCACCAGCGGCGGCACCTCCGACGGGCGCTTCATCGCGACCATGGGTACTCAAGTGGTCGAACTGGGCCCGGTCAACGCAACGATTCACCAGGTCAACGAGCGCGTACTGGCGGCCGATCTCGATGTGCTGACCGAAATCTACTACCAGACCCTGATCAAGTTGCTCGCCTGATGCTTGCGTGTCCGATCTGCAGCGAACCGCTAAGCGCGGTGGATAACGGCGTGGCTTGCCCCGCCGGGCATCGTTTCGACCGTGCGCGGCAGGGTTACCTGAACCTGTTGCCGGTGCAGCATAAAAACAGCCGCGACCCTGGGGATAACCTGGCGATGGTCGAAGCCCGTCGCGACTTTTTGAACGCCGGCCATTACGCGCCGGTGGCCAAACGTCTGGCGGAACTGGCGGCGCAATACGCGCCCCAGCGCTGGCTGGACATCGGTTGTGGCGAGGGTTACTACACCGCGCAAATCGCCGAAGCCTTGCCCAACGCCGATGGTTACGCCCTGGACATTTCCCGGGAAGCGGTCAAACGCGCCTGCAAACGCAATCCTGCGCTGACCTGGTTGATCGCCAGCATGGCCCGGGTGCCTTTGGCCTCCGGCAGTTGCCAGTTTCTCGCCAGCGTTTTCAGTCCGCTGGACTGGGAAGAAGCCAAACGCCTGCTCAGCCCCGGCGGCGGCTTGATGAAAGTCGGGCCGACCAGCGGCCATCTGATGGAACTGCGCGAGCGGCTGTACGACGAAGTCCGTGAGTACACCGACGACAAGCATTTGGCCCTGGTGCCGGAAGGCATGGCGCTGCAACACAGCGAAACCCTGGAGTTCAAACTGACGCTGGTTAACGGTCAGGATCGCGCGAACCTGTTGGCCATGACACCCCACGGCTGGCGCGCCAGTGCCGAACGCCGGGCGGCCGTCATCGAACAGGCCGAGCCGTTCGAGGTCACTGTTTCGATGCGCTACGATTACTTCGTGCTTCAATGATTTCTTAATTTTTTGGTCTTGAGCAATGGCTTGAGACCGGCTAAATCCGCGAATGGATTTTTCAGACCCGCAGTGAGGACATCCATGCGCCAACCCGATATCGAGATTTACCTGAAAGACGCCGACGTCGACCACAAGGCCATCGCGGCCTGGCTCGGCGCGGCTTTAGGCCCATGCACCGATTGGGTTCAGAAAGGCCAGACCTACAAGTGCAAGGCCGGCAACGTGCCAGTCACCTGGCTGCCGAAAGCCGTCGGCAAATGGAACAGCCTGTACCTGGAAAGCGACCAGACCCCATGGGAAGACGACATCGCCTGCGCCCGCGCAGCCTTTGCCGCACTGAACGTCGAAGTGCGTTGCGCGCCGGGTAGCTGGGTCGAGGAAGAAGGTGAAGAGACGGCGGATCGCTGGATGCGCATCAGCGCCGATGGTGAAGAAGAAATCACCTGGAAAACCGCCTGACTCTGATTGTTCCCACGCTCCGCGTTGATCGTTCCCACGCTCTGCGTGGGAATGCAGCCCGGGACGCTCCGCGTCCCTTCAAAAGCCGAACGCAGAGCGTCCGTTGAGGCATTCCCACGCAGAGCGTGGGAACGATCTTCAGAGACCCACCACATCCTCAGCCTGCAAGCCCTTCTCGCCGGTCACCACCGCATACTCAACCTGCTGACCTTCAGTCAGAGAGCGGTGCCCTTCGCCGCGGATCGCGCGGTAGTGCACGAACACGTCCACCCCGTCCTCGCGCTGAATGAAGCCATAGCCTTTGGCGTCATTGAACCACTTCACATTGCCGGTTTCGCGCGTAGCCATTTCCAGTTACCCCGTTATTTTTATTTTGAACGGCCGAGTATATGACAGCCATCAAAACTCTCAACTCAAGTTTACTTAGCCGCTTTTTTGCCGATTTTCGGCTAATACGGCACACTATCTGCTGCCCGAGCAAACGCTCGGTTTTTTTCACTCACGCAGAAGCCGTATGACCCGTTCCCCGTTCCGCCGTCTTGTGTTTGGCACCCTGCGCCGACTGCTGTACCTCTGGGTTCGCTCGGAGACGATCAACCAGTCGTCGTTCACCCTTAACCTCGACCGCAGCCGGCCGGTGTTCTACGTCCTGCAAAATCCTTCACTGACCGACCTCGCCGTGGTCGATACCGAATGCAGCAAGGCCGGCCTACCCCGCCCGGTGTTGCCTGTATCAGTGGGTACGCTGGTGGAGCCCGCCGCGTTCTTTTACCTGACGCCGGAGCCCGACTGGCTCGGCCGTCAGGACAAGCGCGGCGCGCCACCAACCTTGACCCGTCTGGTCAGCGCCCTGAGCCAGAACGCCGCCGAAGACGCGCAGATCATTCCGGTCAGCGTGTTCTGGGGCCAGTCGCCGGACAGCGAGTCGAGCCCGTGGAAACTGCTGTTCGCCGACAGCTGGGCGGTCACCGGGCGCTTGCGGCGACTGCTGAGCATCATCGTGCTGGGGCGCAAGACCCGGGTGCAGTTCTCGGCACCGATTCATTTGCGTGAACTGATCGATCACAACAAAGGCCACGAGCGCACCGTGCGCATGGCCCAGCGGATTCTGCGGGTGCACTTCCGCAACCTGAAAGCCGCGGTGATCGGCCCGGACATTTCCCACCGTCGCAACCTGGTCAAAGGCCTGCTCAATCAGCCATTGGTCAAACAGGCGATCCTCGACGAAGCCGAGCGCGAGAACATCTCCCCGGAAAAAGCCAAGAGCCAGGCCTTGCGTTACGGCAACGAGATCGCCTCGGACTACACCTATACCGCGATCCGCTTTCTGGAAGTGGTGCTGAGCTGGTTCTGGAACAAGATCTACGACGGGATCAAGGTCAACCACATCGAAGGTGTGCAGAAAGTCGCCCAAGGTCACGAAGTGATCTACGTGCCGTGCCACCGCAGCCACATTGACTACCTGCTGCTCTCGTATCTGCTGTTCCGCAACGGCCTGACCCCGCCGCACATCGCCGCCGGGATCAATCTCAACATGCCGGTGATCGGCAGTTTGCTACGGCGTGGCGGGGCGTTCTTCATGCGCCGCACCTTCAAGGGCAACCCGCTCTACACCTCGGTGTTCAACGAATACCTGCACACCCTCTTCACCAAAGGCTTCCCGGTCGAGTACTTCGTCGAGGGCGGCCGCTCGCGCACCGGACGCATGCTGCAACCGAAAACCGGGATGCTCGCGATCACTCTGCGCAGCTTCCTGCGTTCGTCGCGCATGCCGATCGTCTTCGTGCCGGTGTACATCGGCTATGAGCGCGTGCTGGAAGGCCGCACCTACCTTGGCGAATTACGTGGCGCGAGCAAGAAGAAAGAATCGATCTTCGACATTTTCAAAGTCATCGGCGCGCTCAAACAGCGCTTCGGTCAGGTCGCGGTCAACTTCGGTGAGCCGATCAAACTGGCGGAATTCCTCGACAGCGAACAGCCAGACTGGCGCCAACAGGAACTCGGCCCGCAGTTCAAACCGGCCTGGCTCAACGAAACCACCAACCGCCTCGGCGAGAAAGTCGCACAGCATTTGAATGAAGCGGCGGCGATCAACCCGGTGAATCTGGTGGCCCTGGCGTTGCTGTCCACCAGCCGTCTGGCCCTGGACGATCGCGCCATGGCGCGGGTGCTCGATCTGTATCTGGCGCTGTTACGCAAGGTTCCCTACTCCTCGCACACCACCCTGCCGGAAGGTGACGGTCGGGCACTGATCGAACACGTGAAGGACATGGACCTGCTGTCCGAGCAAAGCGATGCGCTGGGCAAGATTCTGTACCTGGACGAACAAAACGCCGTCCTGATGACCTACTACCGCAACAACGTGCTGCACATCTTCGCGTTGCCGTCGTTGCTGGCGAGTTTTTTCCAGAGCACCTCGCGCATGAGCCGCGAGCAAATCCTGCGCTACACCCGCGCGCTGTACCCGTACTTGCAATCGGAGCTGTTCATTCGCTGGTCGCTGGACGAACTCGACGGCGTGATCGATCAATGGCTCGAAGCCTTCGTCGAGCAAGGCCTGCTGCGTTTCGAGAAGGACCTGTACCTGCGTCCGGCACCGAGCTCGCGGCATTTCGTGCTGCTGACGTTGCTGTCGAAAAGCATCGCCCAGACCTTGCAGCGCTTCTACATGACCGTTTCCTTGCTGCTCAACAGCGGCCAGAACAGTATCAGCGCCGAAGAACTCGAAGACCTCTGCACGGTCATGGCCCAGCGCCTGTCGATCCTCCACGGCCTGAACGCCCCGGAGTTCTTCGACAAGAGCCTGTTCCGTCACTTCATCCAGACAATGCTGGACCTCGACGTGCTGCGCCGCGATGAAGCCGGCAAGTTGAGCTATCACGAACTGCTCGGCGAACTGGCCGAAGGCGCCGCCAAACGTGTGTTGCCGGCGGAGATTCGCTTGTCGATCCGTCAGGTGGCGCTGCATCGCATTGAAGATGCGGCGGACCAAGTCGCGGCGCCAGTGCAGACCGTCTAAATTCCTACAGGCGCCAGGCTTTTTCTGGCGCCCTTTTGTCTGAACCTTTTTTACGAACAAGGAAGCCGCCATGCTCCGCCCTCCCCTTCGCTTCGCCGGCCTGTGCGCAGGCTTGATGATCTGCGCCAACGCCTTGGCAGGGTCTCTCAATGACCTGTCGCAACAAGACGCCACCGGCGGTCTCAAGGACGCTCTGACCCAAGGCGCGCAATTGGCCGTTAAACAACTCGGCGCGCCCGGCGGTTTCAGCAACAACCCGGAGGTGAAAATCGAGCTGCCGGGCAAACTGGGTAAAGTCGCCAAGAAAATGAAACAGTTCGGCATGGGCGATCAGGTCGATCAACTGGAAACCAGCATGAACAAAGCGGCTGAAACGGCCGTGACGCAGGCTCAGCCGATTCTGGTGGATGCGGTGAAGAAGATGACAGTGGAAGATGCCAAGGGGATCCTCAGCGGCGGCAAGGATTCGGCCACTCAATACCTGAGCAAAACCAGCCGCGAGCAGATCCGCACCAAGTTCCTGCCGATCGTCAAACAAGCCACCGACCAAGTGGGTTTGGCCCAGCAATACAACTCGTTCGCCGGACAAGCGGCGACTCTGGGCGTGCTGGATGCGAAAAACGCCAACATCGAAAGCTACGTGACCGAGCAGGCGTTGAACGGTCTGTTCGAGATGATCGGCAAGCAGGAAGAAACCATTCGCCAGAACCCTGCTGCGGCGGCGACCAGTTTGGCGAAGAAGGTGTTTGGTACGCTTTAAAGGCCTCTGAGAGGCTTATGTGGCGAGGGGGGCAATGCCAGTCAGTTAAGCCGTAATGCGATCTGTAGCAGCTGGCGAAGCCTGCGTTCGGCTGCGTAGCAGTCGTGAAT
>NZ_JAMYDU010000017.1 GCF_024138395.1 Pseudomonas mandelii | reverse complement strand
CACGGTCCGTACTGGCGAGAGTCGGAATCGAGCCTTTAGTCACGCCCACCCCTTCAAGTCTAAACATACAAGCGAGCTTGCTCGCGATGGGGCCGACCCAGTCTCCACACACTCTCCATATTCCCTCCATAAAATCCCCACACACCCATCCCAGACTTTCCCCATCCAAACAGGGAGAGTCCCATGAACCGTAGCCTGACCCTAAAACTCGGGGCGATTGCCCTTTTGATTCTGTTGCTGCTGATCCCGCTGCTGATGATCAACGGTGTGATTCAGGATCGGCAACAACTGCGCGACGGTGTGCTCGAAGACATCGCCCGCAGTTCCAGCTACAGCCAGCAACTGAGCGGCCCGCTGATGGTGGTGCCCTATCGCAAAACGGTGCGTACCTGGAAAACCAACGAAAAAACCAACCAGCGTTACCAGGATGTCGGCGAGGAGCGTGGGCGTTTGTATTTCCTGCCGGAGCGCTTCGAACTGGACGGCCAAGTCCAGACCGAACTGCGCGCTCGGGGTATCTACGAGGCGCGGCTTTTTCATGCCGATAACCACATCAGCGGACATTTCTCGGTCCCGGCACAACTGGGCATCAAAGAGGACTTCGCCGATTACCGCTTCGATCAACCCTTCCTGGCCGTCGGCATCAGCGACATTCGCGGCATCGAGAATGCGCTGAAACTCGAACTCAATGGCCAGAGCCTGGACTTTGTACCGGGTAGCCAAGTGCGCTGGTTGGGCGAAGGTGTGCACGTGACGCTGCCAGCGCTGGACACTCAACAGGCCACGGAACTGGCCTTCGCTTTCGACTTGCGCCTGCAAGGCACTGGCCAGTTGCAGATTCTCCCGGTGGGCAAGACCAGCAAGGTTTCACTGACCGCCAACTGGCCTCACCCCAGCTTTATCGGTAACTACCTGCCGGCCCAGCGTGAAATCACCGATCAGGGTTTCACCGCCAATTGGCAGACCTCGTTTTTCTCCACCAACCTGCAAGAGGCGTTGAACAGTTGCGTGTCTGGCGGCCAGTGCGAGGCGTTCAGCGGTCGCAGCTTCGGCGTGAGTTTCATCGACCCGGTGGACCAGTACCTGAAAAGCGACCGGGCAATCAAATACGCGTTGCTGTTCATCGTCCTGACCTTCGCCGGTTTTTTCCTTTTCGAAGTGCTGAAAAGCCTGGCGGTACACCCGGTGCAATATGCGCTGGTGGGCGTGGCGCTGGCGTTCTTCTACCTGTTGCTGTTGTCGCTGTCCGAGCACATCGGCTTTGCCCTGGCGTATCTACTGTCGGCGAGTGGCTGTGTGTTGTTGATCGGTTTCTATGTCTGTCATGTGCTGCGCAGCGTGCATCACGGTTTGAGTTTTTCGGCGGGATTGGCGGCGTTGTACGGTTTGCTCTACGGCTTGCTGAGTGCCGAGGATTACGCGCTGTTGATGGGCTCGCTGCTGTTGTTCGGTCTGCTGGGCGTGTTCATGGTGCTGACCCGCAAGCTGGACTGGTACGGGATCGGGCAGAAAACTGTGAAGCCGCTGGCCTTTGATATTGGAGCCGTGGAATGAGCCGGTCGTTGGGGTTGCGCGAGGATCAGCGGTTGGGCGAGGTGTTGGCGACGCGGATTGCCGGGTTGTTTCCGTTGGATTGCGGTGGTTCCTTCGCGGGCAAGTCGGATCGCCGCACCGCTCGCTCCTACGGATCACTTGGACCTGTAGGAGCGAGGCTTGCCCGCGAAGACGGCAGACCAGTCACCGCGAGTTTCAGACCTTCGGCATCGTCGCAATCATCGAAGGCCGCTGACTCACCTCGAAATACCAGTCCGCCAGCTTCGGGTTCGCCTTGCGCCATTCCAGATCCGGATGGCGCAGATCCAGGTAACCCAAGGCACAGGCCACACTGATTGCCGCCACATCGAAATGGCTGGTCAGCTCGGCAATCGCGTCGGCTTCCAGCAGTGCCAGAGCACGACGAATCTTGTCGCGCTGACCGTCGAGCCACTCGTCCCAATGCTTTTCCGGGACGCGCAGGGCCACTTCATAACGAATCATCACCGCGGCATCCATGATCCCGTCGGCCAGGGAGGCCAGGGTCAGACGCCGCCAGCGCGCCGAACCGTCGCGAGGAATCAGCGGATTGCCGACGTGCTGGTAATCGAGATAGTCGAGGATCACTCGGCTGTCGTACAACACATTGCCATCGGCCAGGCGCAGGGCTGGAATTTTGCCCAGCGGGTTGTCTTTGTTGAGGGCCTGATCCGGGCTGACCGGCGTGAGCTGACTGGCTTGCAGCGCCACGCGGTTCATTTGACCGGTTTCGTGCAGCAGTACCATGACTTTGCGAACGAAGGGCGATGCGGGGTTGTGGAACAAGGTCATGCTGGGAGCGGACATGGCAACGATCTCGGTCATGGGCAGTGTCGGCAGCATAGCGCGTTGCGTCGATAGCTCAAGATGGCTTTAACCCTTGTAGGAGCGAGGCTTGCCCCAATGCCAGTCAGTTAAGCGGGAATGCGATCTGTAGCAGCTGGCGAAGCCTGCGTTCGGCTGCGTAGCAGTCGTGAATCCGGCTAATGCGGTCTGCCTGACACACCGCGATCTCTGATTTTACGACTGCTTCGCAGCCGAACGCAGGCTTCGCCAGCTGCTACAAAGAGTGCGTCGCGGCTGAAATTACTTAACTGATTGGCATTAAGGCTTGCCCGCGAAAGGGGAGTGTCAGTCGGCATCAGTGTTGAATGACACTCCGCTTTCGCGGGCAAGCCTCGCTCCTACAGTTTTAGCGGTGTTGCAGAAATCCGCGCAAGGCGAGGAGGGCGGGGATGCCCAGCCCGAGCCAGCTCAATGCATCCCACACGCCATCGCCCAACAACGCGGCAAACAGCCCCGCGGCGCTGAGCAGGGCAATGACGATTGGCGTAGCGAAGACCTTCCAGAAACTCGACTGTCTCGGCCTCATGTCGGGCACTCCGCATTTTCGAGCACAGGTTTCGCGACCTTGCGCCGCACCACCCACAGATAAACCCCACTGCCGAGCACGATGATGGTCAGCACATCGAGGGTCGCCCAGAGGATTTTCATCGGCATGCCGCCGTAATCACCGAAGTGCAGCGGCTGCGACATGCCCATGGCGTCCATATACCACGGCCGCTCGGCCACCGCCGTGACGTGCAGAGTGCTGGCATCGATCAACACCGGCGTCAGCAAGTGCGAAGTCAGGTGGGTGCTGCCTTTCATGAACACCGCGTAATGGTGTTCGCTGGAAAACCGCGTGCCGGGGAAGGCGATGAAGTCGGGCTGCATGCCCGGCGCGACTTCTTTGGCGATGTCGAGCAAACGGGTCGCGGGCGCCAATTGAGTCAGCGGCGGCGCATCGCGGTAAGGCGCGATCATCACATTCAAGCTGTCGTTGCGCCACGCGGCGATCAGCAAGTCGGCGCAGGCACTGATCACCCCGGTCACGCCGACCACCAGCGCCCAGGTCAGCGTGACCACGCCGATCAGGTTATGCAGGTCGAGCCAGCGCAGGCGGGTGGATTTGTCGTGGCGCACGGTGGCGAACTTCAAGCGCCGCATGAACGGCAGGTACAGCACCGTTCCGGAAACAATCGCCAGCACAAACAGAATCCCCATGAACGCCAGCAGTAACTTGCCCGGCAGGCCAGCGAACATGTCCACGTGCAGGCGCAGCATGACCATCATCAGCCCGCCATTGGCCGATGGCATTTCCAATGCTTCGCCGGTGCGAGCATCGAGCATGAAGGTGTGGGACGAGTTCGGCTCGGTGCCGGCGGTGGGCGCCATGATGGTGATCACGCCGTTGGGGTCTTCTTCGTCGTAGCCGAAATACTGCATGACCTCGCCGGGACGATGCTTTTCAGCCGCTTGCACCAGCTGCTGCAAATTCAGTTGCGGGGTATCGGCCGGCATCGATTTCAACTCGGCGGCATCGCCCAGCAGATGATCAATCTCGTGGTGGAAGATCAACGGCAGGCCGGTGAGGGCCAGCATCAGCAGGAATACCGTGCAGATCAGGCTGGTCCAGGTGTGAACGAATGACCAGCGGCGGATGGTTTTGCTTTTCATTTCATGGCCTTCAGAAAGACCAAAGCCGTCCTTGAAGGACGGCCTGGTCGTGGCGCGTGTCAGTTCAGGCGATTACCACTTGTACGTAGCACTGGCGACGACGCTGCGTTGGTCGCCGTAGTAGCAGTAGAAGCTGTCGCACGTGGAGATGTAGTCCTTGTCGAACAGGTTGGTGGCATTCAGCGCCAGTGACGCACCTTTCAGACTGTTATCCAGACGGCCCAAGTCGTAATGGACCGCCGCGTCAAACACCGTGTAGGCATCCGCCTTGCCCAGCCAGGTGTTGCCCTGGTCGCCATAAGTATTGCCGGTGTAGCGTGCGCCGGCACCGATGCCGAAACCATCCAGCACACCGTTGTGCCAGGTGTAATCGGCCCACAGAGACGCTTGCTGGTTAGGCATCAATTGCAGGCGATTGCCCTTGAAGTCGCCCTTTTGCACTTCGGACTTGGCCAGGGTGTAGGCGGCGATGACTTTCAGGTTGTCGGTGACGTCGGAAACGGCTTCCAGCTCCAGGCCTTTGACCTTCACTTCGCCGCTCTGGCTGGTAATCGAGACGTTGTCCGAGTTGGTCGTGGTGACGGAGACGTTTTTCTGGGTCAGGTCATAGACCGCAGCCGTCAGCAGGGTGTTGCTGCCCGGCGGTTGGTACTTGATGCCCAGCTCCCACTGCTTGCCTTCAGTCGGCTTGAACGACTCGGTCGGCGATGCCGTGGCTTTGCTGGTCGGCTGGAACGACTCGGCGTAGGACAGGTAGGGCACGAAGCCCGAGTCGAACACATAGCTGATCGCTGCGTTGCCGCTGAATTTCTTGTCCCGTTCGGTGTTGGTGGCATCACCCTTGTTGAAGAATTTGGTGCCCGTGTGGATCCAGTCCTCACGACCACCGAGGGTCAGACGCCATTGGTCGAGGGCCATTTGGTCCTGGATATACAAACCGGTCTGGTAGGTCTTCTGGTCATAGTCATAGAAGGCCGTCGAGCGTGGCGGGCGAACGATTGGCTGGCCATAGATCGGGTTGTTGACGTTGGTGGTCAGACCGTCGCCGAAGATCGAGGTGTAGTTGGTATTGGTACGCTGGTGATCGAGGCCGATCAACAGGGTGTGACGGATGTCGCCGGTCGCGAAGTCGCCCTGAAAGTTGTTGTCCACGGCGAACTGGCTGATGTCCTCGTCGACACTGGTGCTCGAGCGGCCAACGTTGCCCTCGGCATCGACCTGGGTGAACGGGTAGGCGCCGGGGGTAAGAGCCTGGAAGGACAGGTCCGATTTGGTGTACCGCAGGTTCTGCTTGAACTGCCAGACATCGTTCAAGCGATGTTCAAAGGCGTAGCCCAGCGCGTAGTAGGTGCGGTCGTAGAATTCCCAGTCCGGGTCGCCGAGGTTCTTGTGATGGGAAATCTTGCCGAGTGGCGAATGGATCTTGGTGCCTTGCACAGGCAGGAACTGGCTGGTGATGCCGGTATCGTCGCGGGTAAATTGCGTCAGCAGGGTGAATTTGGTGTCTTCGTCGATGTTCCAGGTCAGGCTCGGCGCGATGTTGTAGCGCTTGTTGTCGACGTGGTCGATCTGCGTGCCGCTGTCGCGTACCACACCGCTCAAACTGTAGAGGAACTGGCCTTCGTCGTCGATCTTGCCGGTGCTGGCGAAGTTAATCTGGCGATGATTGTCGCTGCCATATTGCACCTGGATTTCGTTGCTCGACTCGGCGCTGGGGCGGCGGCTGACCATGTCCAGCAAGCCGCCTGGCGGGGTCTGGCCGTAAACCGATGAGGCCGGACCGCGCAGCAGGGCCAGGCGATCAAGGTTCCAGGTTTCCTGTTTCGGGTTGGCGTACACACCTTTTGGCAGTGGCAGGCCGTCGAGGAACTGGGTCGGTTCGAAACCGCGCACAAGCAGCCAGTCGGCGCGGGTGTCGCTGCCGTAGCTGCTGGCAGTAATGCCGGGCATGTAGCGCACGGCATCATCGAGGTTTTGCACACCGCGATCTTCCATTTGCTGGCGGGTGGCGACGGAAATCGAACGCGGCGCTTCGACCAGTGCGGTGTCGGTTTTGGTCCCAGCGGCGGTGCGCGTGGCAACGTAACCTTCGACTGGGCTCCAGGCAGTTTCCGCATTTTCCAGGCCAATGACGGCGGTTTCCGGCAACGCCATCACGCCCTCGGGCACGGCCACCAGGCTGTAGGTGCCGGCGCTGCTCTGTTCCAGTTGCAGACCGGTGCCGCGCAAGGCTTCACGCAGGGCGCCGGTGGCATCGAACTGGCCCTTCACCGGGGCCGATGTCTTGCCCGCTGCCAGCGACGGATTCAACGACAGCGCCAAACCGGCTTGGCTGGCAATCTGATTCAGGGTGCTGGCCAATGGCGCAGCCGGCAGGTTGTAGGCGCGAACGCTGGAGGCCTGTTCGGCGGCAATCAGTGGGCTGCTGGCCAAAGGGGCGCAAAGGGCAATGGCGACCGCCAGCAAACGGGGGCGCAACACGGTGTCTAGCGAACGGGACATACAGCGGCTCCTGAATGGAAATATTTCTCAATTGCCTAGGTGCCGGACGAGAATTCAAAAGTGATAGGGCGAGATGAAAATAATTTCGATTCGTGATGTGCGGTGTGGCTGCTGGCCTCTTCGCGGGCAAGCCACGCTCCCACAGGTTTTGTGCCGAGCGGGAATCCGGTGAACGACACAAAACCTGTGGGAGCGGGCTTGCCCGCGAAGGCGGCGGATCAGGCGCAGCACCTTTTAGGGCTTGGCCTCAGTCTTCGCCGCCACTGTTACCCACCATGGCGTGTGCTGTTCGATCTGCACCGGCAGGGTCGGTAAAAGCGCGTTCAACGCCTTGTCGGTATCGTTCAGCGGGAAGCTGCCGGTGATGCGCAGGTCGGCGACCTCTGGCGTCACGCCAAGATGCCCGCGACGATAGCGGCCGAGCTCCTGAACCAGATCCTCCAGTCGCGCGTTGTCCACCACCAGCATGCCGCGAGTCCAGGCATCGGCGCCGAGGTTGAGGGCGATGATCGGGCCCAGGCCATTGCTGCGCATCAGCACTTGCTGGCCTTCGCGCAGGATCTGTTCCTCGGGGCTCGATTCGGGATGGGCGGCGACCGCTGACTTCAATACGCTCAGGCGCGTGCCTTCGTCTTCACGCTTGACCAGGAACCGCGTCCCGAGTGCGCGCATGCTGCCTTCGCGAGTTTCGACGATAAATGGCCGGGCATCGCCATGGCCTGTTTCGACAAGAATTTCCCCTTCCTGAAGGACGATCAGCCGCTGGTTCTCATCGAAGCGCACATCCACCGCGCTGTGGGTGTTGAGGTTGATCAGCGTGCCGTCGGTCAGGCGCAGGGTGCGCTGCTCGCCGGTAGCGGTGCGCTGATCGGCCAGCCAATAGTCGATGGGCAGATAACGATCACCGGCGAACAGCGCCAGGCCGATCACCGCCACGACGCTGGCCAGGCCGCTGCCAAGCTTGCGCACCCGACGCCGGATGCTTTCGCGCGATTGCAGCAAGGCTGTGCGGGCCGGGCCGTTGGCAACGCTGAAACGTTGGTCGAGCATGCCCAACTGACGCCAGGCCCGAGCATGTTCTTCGTGTGCTGCGTGCCATTTGGCGAACTCTTCGCGCTCGACCGCGTTGCCGGAATCCAGCGACAGTTGCCAGGCAATCGCGGCATCCAGCACCTGCGCCGACACGGGTTTGGAGTTGACCGGGCTCATACCGGCTCACCGTACAAGGCGATGTAGCACTGACGAATGCCTTGGGCCAGGTACTGACGAACCCGCGGCACTGACACGCCCAGACGCTCGGCGATTTCGGCGTGACCGAGACCATCGAGACGGTTATAGAGAAACGCCGCCCGGGCCTTGCTCGAGAGCTTGCCCAGCAGGTGGTCGATGGCTTTGAGGTCTTCGAGGATCAGTTGCTGTTCTTCCACCGACGGTTGTTCGCCTTCGGGGATCAGCATCAACTCGGTGAGGTAGGCCTGTTCCAGTGCGGCGCGACGGAAATAGTCGAACAGCAGACCCTTGGCGATCGCCACCAGAAACGCCCGGGGTTCGCGAGGCGCCTTCAGTTCGTCACGGCCCAGCAAGCGCACGAAGGTGTCCTGGCTCAGGTCTTCGGCCCGTTGCGGGCAGGCCACGTTGCGCCGCAGCCAGGCCAATAGCCAACCGCGATGGTCGCGATACAACGCACCAACGAGCTCACTTTGGGGGCTTTGGACTGACGACACGCAACATCACCGAATGGGAAGTGTTAAGTAACGAGAATTGTTCGCGATTGTGGCAGAGGCGGGAGAGGTAAGCAATTGGCGCTGGTCGGGTGGTTTTGGCGGGTGTATTCAGTTTGACCGTGTCATCGTTCTTCGCGGGCAAGCCTCGCTCCCACAGGTTTTGTGTCGTTCACGAAATTGGTGTACGACACAAAACCTGTGGGAGCGAGGCTTGCCCGCGAAGGGGTCGGCACAGGCACCGCGGATCTAGAACGAAGGCGCTTGCCGCCGTCGCTTCCACTGACTCAACCGCTGTTGCAGATTCAACGGGCTATGAATCTGCTGCTGTCGCGCCCGGCTGAACAAAATCAACATCAGCTCTGCCGTCGCCAAGGCATCGGCACTGGCGTTATGCCGCTCGAAGACTTCCAGCTTGAACCAGTCGATCCACTCGTCCAGCCCGGCCTCGCGAAAATGCGCCTGCGGGCACAGCAGCGGCGCGATGTCTGCCACGTCCAGAAATGGATGCTGCAACTTGTAGCCCAGATGCTCTTTCAGCGCGCGCCCCAACATGTGCTGATCGAACGGCGCATGAAAGGCCAACACCGGACTGTCGCCGACGAACTCCATGAATTCGAGCAAGGCCTGCGCGGGGTCGCTGCCGGCGGCAATGGCGCTCGGGCCCAGACCATGAATCAACACGCTGGGGCCGAGTTTGAGTTCGCTGCATTGCAGCGTGCGCTCGAATTGCTGACTGAAATCGATCGCCCCGTCCTCGATCACCACCGCGCCGATGGACAACAGCCGATCCTTGTTCAGGTTCAGCCCGGTGGTTTCCAGGTCGAGTACCACCCAGCGTTGCTGGCGCAGGCTGCAATCGCCCAGCTCGGCCACGGCGGGCAAGCGCTCCAGACGTTGTTGCAGTTCGTCGGGCAAAATGAGGCTGACTGGGCGCAGCCATGAAAACAGGCTCATAACTGATACCGCAGGGTCAGGCTGCTTTGCAGGCGTTGGGCCTGGCGCAGGGATTCACGCAGGATGCGTCGGTCCAGATGATTGAGGCTGTCGGGATCGACGCGGTTGGAGTAGGGCAAGTTCTCGCGAGTCTGTAGCTGATGTTGCTGCATGCGGGTTTGCTGAATGAAGTGATAGGCCTCTTCGTACGCCGCGCCGTCCAGCCGTTCAATGACCTCTTTGGCCACCAATTGGCGAAAGCGCTCCAGGGTATTGTTGGTGTCGATGCCGTGGGCCAGGGCCAGTACTCGAGCGCCATCGACGAAAGGGGTCAAGCCCTGGAGTTTCAGGTCAAGGGTGGCTTTCTCGCCATTCTTGCGAGCCAGCACGAACTCGCGGAAACGGCCTACGGGCGGACGGTTGCGCAGGGCGTTTTCGGCCATCATCCGCTGGAACAAGCGGTTGTCGCCGACCTGATCGAGGATGCCCTGGCGCAGCTGCTCGCAGCCTCGCTCGTCGCCCCAGACCACGCGCAGGTCGAAATAGATGCTCGAGCCCAGCAGGTTTTCCGGTGTCGCCTCGCGGATAAACGCCGCAAAGCGTCGTGCCCATTCGGCCCGGGACAAACACAGCTCGGGATTGCCGGCCATGATGTTGCCCTTGCACAGGGTGAAGCCGCACAGCGCCAGGCTCTGATTGATCTGCTGGGCGATGGGCAGCAACTTGCCGCGGACTTCGGCGGCGTGGGCCGCGTCGCGGGCTTCGAACAGAATGCCGTTGTCCTGATCGGTGTGCAGCGTCTGCTCGCGGCGGCCTTCGCTGCCGAAACACAGCCAACTGAACGGCAAGCCGGGGTCACCTTTCTCGGCGAGCACCAGTTCGATCACCCGGCACACGGTGTGGTCGTTAAGCAGGGTGATGATGTGGGTGATCTGGGTCGAGGACGCGCCGTGGGCCAGCATCCGCTCCACCAATTGGCCGATTTCGCCGCGCATCGCCACCAGGTTTTCCAGCTTCTGGGCACTGCGAATAGTCCGCGCCAGATGCACCAGATCGACCCGTTGCAGGGAAAACAGGTCACGCTCCGAGACCACGCCGCACAGACGCTGATCCTTGACCAGGCAGACGTGGGCGATGTGGCGCTCGGTCATGGCGATCGCGGCGTCGAAGGCGCTGTGATCGGGCGTCAGGTAAAACGGTGCCCGGGTCATGTGCCCTTCGATGGCTTCATTGAAGTCGCTGGTGCCGTTGGCCACCACATGTCGCAAGTCGCGCAGGGTGAAAATGCCCAGCGGCGCCTTTTGCTCATCGACCACCACAATGCTGCCGACTTGCTGATCGTGCATCAGCGTTACGGCTTCACGCAGAGGGGTGATCGGGCTGCAGGTCACCGGGTGACGCATGGCCAATTCGCCCAGCCGAGTATTGAGCGAATACTGGGTGCCGAGGGTTTCCACGGCTTTTTGCTGGACTTGCTGGTTGACCTGATCCAGCAAACTGCTGACACCGCGTAGGGCAAAGTCGCGAAACGGGCTGGAAAGTGCGAATAGTTTGATGAACGCCAGCTTATTCAGCTGTAGGCAAAAGGTATCTTCGGCCGCCAGATGTTCGGTGCGAGTCGCCCGTTCACCCAGCAGCGCGGCGAGCGGGAAACATTCGCCGGTGGTGATTTCGAAGGTGGTTTCGGTCCCGCCCTTGGCTGTGTGCGGACGTTCGCCCACGACCCGGCCCTGTTTGACAATGTAGAAATGCTCAACCGGGCCATCGGCAGGTTTGATGATGCTCTCGCCGGGGGCATAAAAACGCAGCTGACATTGCTCGACCAGATAGGCCAGGTGGGTGTTTTCCATCTGATTGAACGGCGGGAAGCGCTGGAGGAATTGCAAAGTGCCCTGAATGTTCTGCAACACCGCGGTTTTCCCTGCCTGGGTGAAGGCGTCCGCTTTACTCATAACCATTACCGCAGTCTTTTTCTGATTGTTGTGTCGGATCGTTGTGTCAGATCGTTACAGGCATGGTCGACCCCTGCGGGCGGGGTGCCCATTGGACGTAAGTCTAGGTAGGCAGTGCAGCGGCCGGAATATGGGAAAGGTCTGACACAATTGCAGGAAAAACCTCCTACATTGTCTATTGGAAAAATTTCCGACGAAGTGCACATTGAAGCTCTGCTGATCGATGTCTGACCACTGTGTCAGGGATCGAATCGAAAAACGTTGAGAAAGCCATGTCCGACCACGATATTTTGAGTGATGCCGAGCGCGAAGCGCTCAGTGCCGTCATGTTGGAACCAGACTTGCCGCCGCAGCGGGTGCTGATCGTCGATGACGATAAGGACTCCAGGGAATTGCTGTCGGAAATTCTGGGACTGGACGGCATTCACTGCATGACGGCAGCCAGTGGCGAAACTGCACTCAAGATGCTGGAAGATAAACCATCGATTGGCCTTGTGATTACCGACCTGCGGATGGGGCACGTCGATGGCCTGGAACTGATTCGTCAGGTGCGGGAATCGGCGCGTGCGGCGTTGCCGATCATCATTGTCTCCGGTGACGCTGATGTGAAGGATGCGATTGCCGCCATGCATTTGCACGTAGTGGACTTTCTGCTCAAGCCCATCGATAGCGGCAAACTGCTTGAGTTGGTCAAGCATGAGCTGGGGATGGCGCAGTAGGTGCCGTTTGTCAGGACTGTCAATTCTGACAGTAGCTTCTGAGTTCTGATAAAGATGTAGTGGTGTGGAGAGTTCAGGGCGTTCCCAGTGACTCATATACCCACACAGGAGTGTCATCATGACCACTAAAGAACACGGTGCCGATAAAAAAGTGCAGCTAAAAACCACTGATCTAACAGATAGCGGAGTCGCTCATATTCTATTTCTAAGGGATCAGCAGGCACGTTTTTTTGCGTCTAATAACGTTTCAGCGAGCTTAAGACATTGTTCGATGTATACCGATGCTGGATCTTTGATAACTCAGTATGGGAGAACACTGTTCCCACAGGATGACCCCTATATTCTCGATCTTCCGGGGGCTCCACATAACATCGACTATAGAGATGAGGATGGTGTTTACTTTATAAGGCCTCTGTCCGGACAGATTATTATCCAGTCCGAACACGCTGGCGCTCCGGATACTTACACCCATAAACTTACATTCTTAAATGTAAGGTTCGAGACGGAAGGAATCGAAGTCACGATTAACGGTACCGGCATTGCTACTTTTATTTTCAATTGAGTTTCCACCTTGTACGCAAAAGCCCTGATCTCACGACCAGGGCTTTCTTCGTTTCAGCGTTTACTCAAAAAGCCCATTCTTGGCCTTGAACTCCCGACGCCGACGGTGCAACACCGGCTCGGTGTAACCATTCGGCTGCTTGGTCCCTTCAATCACCAGTTCGACCGCCGCCTGGAAGGCGATATTGCTGTCGAAGTTCGGTGCCAGCGGACGGTACAGCGGGTCGTTAGCGTTCTGACGATCAACCACCGGCGCCATGCGCTTTAGACTTTCCATCACCTGGTCTTCAGTGACGATGCCGTGGCGCAGCCAGTTGGCGATGTGCTGGCTGGAAATACGCAGCGTCGCACGGTCTTCCATCAGGCCGACGTCATTGATGTCTGGCACTTTCGAGCAGCCCACACCCTGGTCGATCCAGCGCACCACGTAACCGAGAATGCCCTGGGCGTTGTTGTCCAGTTCGTTCCTGATCTGCTCCGCGGTCCAGTCTGGATTAACGGCCAACGGGATGGTCAGGATATCGTCCACGGAAGCGGGAGCACGTTTGGCCAGTTCGGCCTGACGGGCGAACACGTCGACCTTGTGATAGTGCAACGCGTGCAACGCGGCGGCAGTCGGCGATGGAACCCAGGCGGTATTGGCGCCGGCCATCGGGTGAGCGATTTTCTGTTCGAGCATAGCTGCCATCAGGTCCGGCATGGCCCACATGCCTTTACCGATCTGGGCGCGACCTTGCAGGCCGGTGCTCAGGCCGATGTCGACGTTCCAGTTCTCGTAGGCGCTGATCCATTTTTCAGCCTTCATGTCCGCCTTGCGCACCATCGGGCCGGCTTCCATGGAGGTATGGATTTCGTCGCCGGTACGGTCGAGGAACCCAGTGTTGATGAACACCACGCGCTCGGCTGCGGCCTTGATGCAGGCCTTGAGGTTGACCGTGGTACGGCGTTCCTCGTCCATGATCCCGACTTTAAGGGTGTTGCGCGGCAAGTCGAGGACGTCTTCGATACGACCGAACAGCTCGTTGGTAAACGCAGCTTCTTCCGGGCCGTGCATCTTCGGCTTCACGATGTATACCGAGCCGGTGCGGCTGTTTTTGCGCGAGCTATTGCCGTTGAGGCTGTGGATCGCCGCAAGGCAAGTGACCAAGCCGTCAAGAATACCTTCCGGGACTTCGTTGCCGTCTTTATCGAGGATCGCATCGATGGTCATCAGGTGACCGACGTTGCGCACGAACAGCAGCGAACGACCGTGCAGGCTCAGTTCGCTGCCATCGAGGGCGGTGTAGGTGCGATCGGCGTTCATGGTGCGGGTAAAGGTCTGACCGCCCTTGGCGACTTCTTCCGACAGATCGCCCTTCATCAAGCCGAGCCAGTTGCGGTAGATCACCACTTTGTCATCGGCATCGACCGCGGCGACCGAGTCTTCGCAGTCCATGATGGTGGTCAACGCGGCTTCCATCAGGATGTCTTTGACGCCGGCAGCGTCGGTCTGGCCGACTGGGGTGCTGGCGTCGATCTGGATTTCGAAGTGCAGGCCGTTGTTTTTCAGCAGGACCGCGGTCGGAGCCGCTGCATCACCGTGGAAACCGATCAATTGAGCGTCGTTGCGCAGGCCAGAGCTCTTCAAAACCGAGTTGCTGCCGCCTTTGAGGGCGACGACCAGTTTGCCGTCAATGATCTTGTAACCGGTGGAGTCGACGTGGGAGCCGGCAGCCAGTGGCGCCGCTTCGTCAAGGAAGGCGCGGGCGAAGGCGATCACCTTGTCGCCGCGAACCTTGTTGTAGCCTTTGCCTTTTTCCGCGCCGTCCGCTTCGCTGATGGCATCGGTGCCGTAGAGCGCGTCGTACAGCGAACCCCAGCGGGCGTTCGAGGCATTGAGCGCGAAGCGCGCGTTCATCACCGGCACCACCAGTTGTGGGCCGGCCATGCGGGCGATTTCGTCATCGACGTTTTGTGTCGTTGCCTGGAAATCGGCCGCTTCTGGCAGCAGATAACCGATGTCTTGCAGGAAGGCTTTGTAGGCCACCGCATCGTGCGCAACACCTGCACGAGCCTGGTGCCAGGCATCGATACGTGCCTGGAAATCATCGCGTTTGGCGAGTAGGGCTTTGTTCTTCGGCGCCAGGTCATGGATGACCTTGTCGGCACCGGCCCAGAACGTGTCGGCGGTGAGGCCGGTACCGGGAATGGCTTCGTTGTTCACGAAGTCGAACAGGACTTTGGCGACCTGCAGGCCACCGACTTGAACGTGTTCAGTCATTGCTTGCCTCACTCTGCTCAGCTATTTCGCTTTTCAGCTCTTCAATTTAACAATGAAGCCTCTGGCCATTTAAACCACAAACCCTTCTACCAGTACATGCCATTGCTGGCGGCTGGGTTCGATCCGATCAACGGCTTTGCGGCCTTGCTGACAGGGCTTTCAGGGGTTGCGGCGGCACCTGCGGCAGACATCGATCCAGCGTTATGTAGTGCGCGCTGCGGCATACTACATGATGAATTGCGGTTGTGAAAATTAGACTAATTACGTCGTTCTGCGACCCTATGACGCATTGCGGTCATGGCGGGGAACGGGATGTTCTCAAAAAACTGTTGGATTGTTCCAGTTAAATATAAAAACATGTACACGATTTATGGTTTGGCAGGATTGTTGGTGGAGCCCCATTCGCGGGCAAGCCTCGCTCCTACAGGTCCGCGTCGTTCATGCCAACGCGGTACACGCCACCTGTAGGAGCGAGGCTTGCCCGCGAAGACATCAGCCGATTCAGCGCAAGATCAACCCTTGCCTATACTTGTTTTTCTATAACAAAAGTCATGACCAGAGGGCTGCGCCATGGACCATCTCGTACTCACCGTTATCGCTCCAGACAAGCCCGGGCAGGTCGAGCGCATTGCCCAATGCATTGCCGAGCACGGCGGTAACTGGCTGGAGAGCCGCATGTCGCGCATGGCCGGACAGTTCGCCGGGATTCTTCGGGTGGGTGTGCCAGCCGAGGCCTACGACGAATTGGTAGACGCCCTACATGGATTGTCGACCCAGGGGATTCGCGTGCTGATTGCCGAAAGCGGCATCGAACAATCCTGCACCTGGAAGCCGATTGCCATGGAGCTGGTGGGCAATGATCGTCCGGGTATTGTGCGAGACATTACGCGCCTGCTCAGTGAGCAGGGCGTGAATCTGGAGCAGTTGGTGACCGAAGTTCGACCAGCGCCGATGAGCAGCGAGCCGCTGTTCCATGCCGAGGCGATTCTTGCGGTGCCGCTGACATTGTCGCTGGAGGTGCTGCAATCGCGCCTGGAAACCCTGGCGGACGATCTCATGGTCGAATTGGTACTGCGCAGCGAACCCTGAAAAGGTTATCCAAGTTATACGTGCACCTGCCTGTGGATAACCTGTAGAGACACCTGGCCAGGCCACGTCGGCCGGTGCTCTTCAGGATCTGATCAAAAAACCAGCAGTTTCAGTGACTTGCGCACAAACGCCGGGGATCACACTGTGGATAACCTTGGGAAGGATGGATGCAGGCCACGGGAGACGTGGCCTGTAGAGATTTGTACGTTTTCTGATCAGCTGCGGCGACGCAGACTTATCCACGCGTCGACGCTGTAAACCGCCAGACCGGCCCAGATAAAGATGAACGCCACCAGTGTGCTGGACGACAAGTGCTCGCCAAACAGCAGCACGGCTTGCAACAACACCAGCGTCGGCGCCAGGTACTGGAGAAATCCGAGGGTGGTGTAGGGCAAATGCCGGGCGGCGGCGTTGAAACACACCAGCGGCACCAGCGTGACCGGACCTGCAGCTACCAGCCACCAGGCTTCGGAGGTGGTCCAGAATTCGGCTTGCGCGCTGCTCGCCGTTGGATTGAACAGCAACCAGGCGACGGCAATCGGCACCAGCATCCAGGTTTCCACCACCAGCCCCGGTAGGGCCTTGACCGGTGCCTGCTTGCGGATCAGTCCGTAGAAACCGAAGGTCAATGCCAGCACCAGCGACACCCACGGCAGACTGCCGACTTGCCACACCTGTTGCGCGACACCGACCGCCGCCAGGCCAACCGCCAGCCATTGCATGCGCCGCAGCCGTTCGCCGAGGATCAGCATTCCCAACAGCACGTTTACCAGCGGGTTGATGTAATAACCGAGGCTGGCTTCGAGCATGCGCCCATTGTTCACCGACCAGACGTAAGTCAGCCAGTTGGCGGCGATCAACGTGCCGCTCAGGGCCAGGATTGCCAGCCGCCGCGGATTGTCACGCAGTTCGCGCCACCAACCGGGATGCTTCCAGACGAGCAGCAGCAAAGCACCAAACAGTGCGGACCATAGCACTCGGTGGATGATGATCTCTACGGCGGGCACGTTGGCGATGGCTTTGAAGTAGAGCGGGAACAGTCCCCAGATGATGTAGGCACTCAGGCCCAGGATGTACCCGCGACGCGGGTTGGCGGCTTGCATGAGAATCCTTGCTTAGGCAGCTAACAAAGAGGGGATTGTATAGATGTGTCATGTTTTGTGTAGGAGCGAGGCTTGCCCGCGAAGAACGATGATGCGGTTCGTCCGACAAACCGCGTCATCGTTCTTCGCGGGCAAGCCTCGCTCCTACAGGGTCTGGTGTGTTTAGAAGAGTTTTAGTGGTTCTTCATTGAGCGCCGCCAATTGTTCGCGCAGCGCCAGTACCTGATCGCCCCAATAGCGCTCGGTGCCGAACCACGGAAAGCTGCGAGGGAAGGCCGGGTCGTCCCAGCGACGGGCGAGCCAGGCGCTGTAGTGCATCAGGCGCAAGGCGCGCAGCGGTTCGATCAGCGCCAGTTCCCGCGGGTCGAAGTCGTGGAATTCGTTGTAGCCGTCCATCAATTCCGACAGCTGCCCCAGACATTCCTGACGATTACCCGCCAACATCATCCAGATATCCTGCACCGCCGGGCCCATGCGGCAGTCGTCGAGGTCGACGATATGGAACATCTCATCGCGGCACATCATGTTGCCGGGGTGGCAATCGCCGTGCATGCGGATGTTCTGGTGCGGCGTGGCCTTGTAGACCTCTTCGACGCGCTTGAGCAGGTCGCGCGCAACTGACTCGTAGGCCGGCAGCAAACTTTTGGGTACGAAATTGCCTTCGAGCAGGGTCGTCAGCGAGTCATGACCGAAGTTCTTCACGCCCAGTGCTTCACGGTGATCGAAAGGCTTTGTCGCGCCGACCGCGTGCAGCCGACCGAGCAGTTGCCCCAGGCGATACAGCTGATCGAGATTGCCCGGTTCCGGCGCACGGCCGCCACGGCGGGGGAACAGGGTGAAGCGGAAACCGTTGTGTTCGTGCAGGCTGGCACCGTTGTGGATCATCGGCGCGACCACCGGCACGTCGCACTCGGCGAGTTCGAAGGTGAATTGGTGCTCTTCGAGAATCGCTTCGTTGGTCCAGCGCTGCGGGCGGTAGAACTTGGCGATCAGCGGCTCGGAGTCTTCGATGCCGACCTGATAGACACGGTTCTCGTAGCTGTTGAGCGCCAGAATGCGGGCGTCGCTGAGAAAGCCGATGCTTTCGACGGCATCGAGCACGAGATCTGGGGTGAGCGTTGCAAACGGGTGGGCCATGCTGACTCCTGCGCGCGGCAGGCTGCCGCGTCGGGCCAAACATGGTAGCGCAGACGGGGCTTCTTTAGTGGTTGGGGTTGAGATGAGTGTTGTCTGGGATGACGCCTTCGCGGGCAAGCCTCGCTCCTACAAGGGATTACGCTAAACCTGTAGGAGCGAGGCTTGCCCGCGAAGAGGCCCTGTCAGGCGCCGACGATCCCGCCATCCTCGCGGGAAATCGCCATCACCGAAGACCGCGGCTTGCCGCTGGGCAGGTGCTCAGGGAACGTCGATCCACCGTTTTCCCCCGGATGCTGAATCCCGACAAACAAGGTTTTCTGGTCCGGCGAGAAGCTGATCCCCGTCACCTCGCAGCCCACCGGGCCGACCATGAAGCGGCGTATCTCGCCAGTCACCGGGTCGGCACAGAGCATCTGGTTATTGCCCATGCCCGCGAAGTCGCCGGCGTTGCTCGAATCGCCATCCGTGAGAATCCACAAGCGCCCGGCATTGTCGAAGCCCAAGCCGTCCGGGCTGTTGAACATGTTCTGCGGGGTGATGTTCGACGAACCGCCCTTCGGCGTACCGGCGTGGACGCCCGGGTTGCCAGCGACGACAAACAGATCCCAGGCAAAGCTTTTCGAGCCGTGATCGTCGCGGTCGGTGCGCCAGCGCAGGATCTGCCCGTAGACGTTTTTCTCGCGCGGGTTCGGGCCACCCACCGGTTGGCCTTCTTCGCCGCGTTTGGCGTTGTTGGTCAGGGTGCAATAAACCTGGCCATCCTTGGGGCTGACGACGATCCATTCCGGACGGTCCATGCGCGTGGCGTTCACAACGCTGGCGGCGAGGCGTGCATGAATCAGCACTTCGGCCTGATCGGCAAAGCCGCTGCTGGCGTCGATGCCGTTCTTGCCATGGGTAAGTTCGATCCACTGGCCCAGGCCTTTCGGGTGATCGGCGTTGCCGTCGCCTGCATCGAAACGCGCGACGTACAAGGTGCCGTGATCCAGCAGGTCGCGGTTGGCTTTGGGATTTCTGTGGTTGATCTTGTCGCGGCTGACGAATTTATAGATGAACTCGCCACGTTCGTCGTCGCCCATGTACACCACGGCGCGACCGTCATTGGTTTCGGCCAGGGCGGCGTTTTCATGTTTGAAGCGGCCCAGCGCGGTGCGTTTGACCGGCGTCGATTGCGGATCGAACGGGTCGATTTCCACCACCCAGCCATGACGATTGAGTTCGTTGGGGTTTTTCGCCAGGTCGAAGCGTGGGTCGTATTGATGCCAGTTGATGTCTTTGCTGGCTACCACGGCGCCGTAGCGTTTCTGCGCGGCGTCGAACTTCTGCTCGGCATTGCTGCTGCCGAAACAGTCGGTGAAGTTCTCTTCGCAGGTCAGATAAGTGCCCCACGGCGTTTTGCCGTTGGCGCAGTTCTGGAAGGTACCGAGGACTTTCTTGCCGTGTTTGTCGGCGCTGGTTTTCATCAGTTCGTGACCGGCCGCCGGACCGCTCAGGCGGATCGGCGCGTTACCGTGAATGCGGCGGTTGTAGCGCGAGCCCTGGACGAATTGCCACTGGCCATTCTTGCGCTGCACCTCGATCACCGACACGCCTTCGCACGCCAGGGCCTTGCGTACGTCTTCCGCCGATTGCGGCATGCCGCCGTGGGGGTAGAGGTAGCGGTAGTTGGTGTATTCGTTGTTGATCGCCATCAGCGCCCGGTCTTTTTCACCGGGGAATTCGAACAGGCTCATGCCGTCGTTGTTGTCGCCGAACTGGACTTCCTGTGCCTGGGCCGTGCCGTTGCCGCTCGGGTCGAACGCCGGACCATTCTTTTGCAATGGCTGGCCCCAGCTGATCAGCACCGAGGATTTGTAGCCCGGCGGCAGGGTGATGGCGTCGGTCGTGGCGGCGGCGATGCTGTCGAAACCCAACAGTTTGCTGGAGCCGGCGCTGACGCTGGCGGCCAGCACGCTGCGACTCAGCAGGTTGCCACCGAGAAACATCGCTGCACCGCAGAGGGCGCCAGCGCTGATGAAGCCACGACGGCTGAGGCCGACCATCTTTTCGAGGTCGGTGGGTTGGTTGTCTTCTAATAGGCTCACATCAGGCTCCCTGCGGGTTTTTGCAGTCACCTTAATGGTGGTCGATGAAGGTTATGTTGCAGTCGATGCATTGTTTTTGTAGCAGCTGCCGAAGGCTGCGTTCGGCTGCGCAGCAGTCGCCATCCGGTTTACGACCGCTTCGCGATCGAACGCAGCCTTCGGCAGCTGCTACAGGGCTATGTAATGTCCTGATCTAGAGCGGTGTGCCCAGCAGGATGTTGGACGGGGCGAATTGCACAAGAACGGGTTTGCCAGCGGCAAGCTCGAGAGTTTTCAGGTGCAGCGGCTCGGACAGGGCGCAAAGTGTCTGGCCGTTGGGCAGGCCGATGCGCACTTCGCTGGGGCCGTCGTCGGCGTCGAGGATTTCTTCGATCGTGCCCTTCAGGCAATTGTTGCCGGACGCCCCGGTTTGATCGATGCCCAGCAATTCCAGCCAACCGGCCTTGATCAGGGCCACCACTTCGGTGCCGGTTTGCAGTTCCAGGCGCAGAGTGCTGTCGTGAGTGATCTGCGCATCGATACGCAAACCTTCGGCCAATTCAAGACGGATGCGGTCGTTGCGCCCTTGTGCGTCGATCGCCACGACCTTGCCGTGCAGTTGGTTGCGCGCGCTGGTTCTGAGCATCAGCCGACCGAGCAGGTCCAGATCACTGGCCTCTTCGGCGGCTTCCAGCACCTGAGTCTGCAAGGCTTGCAGCTTTTGATACAGGCGCAACACACGCTCACCTTCGCTGGACAGTTTGGCGCCGCCACCGCCCTTACCGCCGACGCTGCGCTCCACCAGCGGTTTTTGCGCGAGGTTGTTCAGCTCATCGATGGCATCCCACGCCGCTTTGTAACTCAGGCCCGCGCTTTTCGCGGCGCGGGTGATCGAGCCTTGTTCGGCGATGTGTTGCAGCAACGCGATGCGCTGCGGACGACGGACAATGTGCTGGGACAACAACGTAGGCAAGGACATGGCGAGACGCTTTGGGCTGTGGCGATGGGGAGGACGTTGGCGGCTTGGCGCACGAGAGTCAAGTCAGGCCCCATCGCCAGGTTTGGGTGTACGGGCCAGGCAGTAGACATCGACTTGCGCGGCACCCGCCTCCATCAACAAGCGAGCCAGGGCCTGGGCGGTGGCGCCGGTGGTCAGCACGTCGTCGACCAATGCGAAGTGGCGACCCTTGATCGAGGCCGTGGGCGCCAGGGCAAAAGCGTGGCGCAGGTTCTTTTTACGGGCGTCGGCATTCAGCTCTTGTTGCGCGCTGGTGTCCTGAATCCTCAGCAACAGGGTTTCATCACAAGGTATGTCGAGGCTGACACTGAGCCAGCGGGCGAGCATTGCCGCCTGGTTGAAACCGCGCTGACGCAGCCGTTTGGAGGCCAGCGGCACCGGGATCAGCGCATCGGGCCGATCCAGATCCTCATCGAAGCGATGTTGCAGGAACTGAGCGAGAAGTTCGGCGAGCAGGCGGCCAAATGGCCACTTCGCGTTGTGTTTGAAACGGGTGATCAAACTATCGACCGGAAAGCTGTAAGTCCAGGGCGCCGCAACTCGCTCGAAGGCCGGCGGTTGTTTCAAGCATTGGCCGCACGTCAGGCCCGTGGCGGGCAAGGGCAGGGCACAGGTTTGGCAGTGCTCGCCCAGCCAGGGCAACTCGGTTTCGCAGGCCATGCAGATTGGCGTGGTGTCGTCCGTGACTTCTGCGCAGAGCAAACAGAGTTGTTTGTTTTTTAACCAGATGTAAACCGGTCCTTCGTATCGTGGTTGACAGTGCATGAGTCTTCCTTAAATATGCCGAACATCCGTGTCGCGTCTGTGGGTATTCCATTCCCCAGCCGCTTGCCAAGCATAAACAAGGAAACGCCCATGAGCGCCAGCACCACTGCAACCCTGCGTCATGACTGGTCTTTGGCCGAAGTCAAAGCACTCTTCGTTCAGCCATTCAACGACCTGTTGTTCCAGGCGCAGACGGTGCACCGCGCGCATTTCGACGCCAACCGCGTCCAGGTCTCGACGCTGCTCTCGATCAAAACCGGCGCTTGCCCGGAAGATTGCAAATATTGTCCGCAGTCCGGCCACTACAACACTGGCCTGGAAAAAGAAAAACTGATGGAAGTGCAGAAGGTCCTCGAAGAGGCCGCTCGCGCCAAGGCCATCGGTTCGACCCGTTTCTGCATGGGCGCGGCGTGGAAACACCCATCGGCCAAAGACATGCCGTACGTGCTGGAGATGGTCAAAGGCGTGAAAGCCATGGGCCTGGAAACCTGCATGACGCTCGGTCGTCTCGATCAGGACCAGACCGTCGCCCTGGCTGAAGCCGGCCTCGATTACTACAACCACAACCTCGACACCTCGCCTGAGTTCTACGGCAGCATCATCACCACCCGTACGTACAGCGAGCGCCTGCAAACCCTGGCCTATGTGCGTGATTCGGGGATGAAGATCTGCTCCGGTGGGATTCTTGGCATGGGCGAGTCCCTTGACGACCGCGCCAACTTGCTGATCCAGCTGGCCAACCTGCCGGAGCATCCAGAGTCGGTGCCGATCAACATGCTGGTGAAAGTCGCCGGTACGCCGCTGGAAAATGCCGACGACATCGACCCGTTCGACTTCATCCGCATGCTTGCGGTCGCCCGCATCCTGATGCCGAAATCCCACGTGCGCCTGTCCGCTGGCCGCGAAGCGATGAACGAGCAGATGCAGGCCCTGGCATTTTTTGCCGGCGCCAACTCGATTTTCTACGGCGAAAAACTGCTGACTACCGCCAACCCGCAGGCGGACAAGGACATGCAACTGTTCTCGCGCTTAGGGATCCTGCCGGAAGCCCGCGAAGAGCACGCCGACGAAGTGCATCAGGCCGCGATCGAACAGGCACTGGTGGAGCAGAAGAGCAGCGAGCAGTTCTATAACGCTGCTGTCTGAAGCTGGAATCGACTCTTTTGATGCAATGCAAAACACTGTGGGAGCGGGCTTGCCCGCGATAGCGATGGAACATTCGACATCTTTGTTGAATGTGACGCCGTCATCGCAGGCAAGCCAGCTCCCACAGGATCTGTGTCCATCCTGATATATGTGATCTGACACTTGAGGCCTGCATGTCTTTCGATCTCAGCGCGCGCCTTGCTGCCCGTCGTGCCGAAAATCTTTATCGCCAGCGCCCGCTGCTCGAAAGCCCCCAAGGCCCGGAAGTGGTGGTCGATGGCCAGCCGTTGCTGGCGTTCTGTAACAACGATTACCTGGGCCTGGCCAATCACCCGCAAGTGATCGAAGCCTGGCGCGCCGGCGCTTCGCGTTGGGGCGTGGGCGGTGGCGCTTCGCATTTGGTGATCGGTCACAGCGGCCCGCATCACGCACTGGAAGAAGCCCTCGGCGAATTCACCGGGCGCCCGCGAGCGTTGTTGTTCACCACCGGTTACATGGCCAACCTCGGCGCGGTCACCGCATTGGTCGGTCAAGGCGATACGGTGCTGGAAGACCGACTCAATCATGCGTCGTTGCTGGATGCAGGGCTGTTGTCCGGTGCGCGTTTCAATCGCTATCTGCATAACGACGCGGCCAGTCTGGCCAAGCGCCTTGAGAAGGCCACCGGCAATACGCTGGTGGTCACCGATGGCGTATTCAGCATGGACGGCGACATCGCCGACCTGCCGGCGCTGGCGCGGGAAGCCAAGGCCAAAGGCGCCTGGCTGATGGTCGATGACGCTCACGGTTTTGGTCCGCTGGGCGCCAATGGCGGCGGGATCGTCGAGCATTTCGGTCTGAGTCAGGAAGATGTGCCGGTGCTGGTGGGCACCCTCGGCAAGGCTTTCGGTACGGCCGGTGCTTTCGTGGCGGGCAGTGAAGAGTTGATCGAAAGCCTGATTCAGTTCGCTCGCCCTTACATCTACACCACCAGCCAACCGCCGGCGCTGGCCTGCGCGACCCTGAAAAGCCTGGAGCTGTTGCGCAGCGAACATTGGCGACGTGAGCATCTGCAGACGCTGATTCGCCAGTTCCGCCAAGGCGCCGAACAGATTGGCCTGGAGTTGATGGACAGCTTCACGCCGATCCAGCCGATCATGATCGGCGATGCCGGCCGCGCAGTGCGACTGTCGCAGATGCTGCGCGAACGCGGGCTGATGGTGACCGCGATTCGTCCACCGACTGTGCCTGCGGGCAGCGCTCGTTTGCGCGTAACCCTGACCGCCGCTCACAGCGAGGCGCAGGTACAGCTATTGTTAAATGGACTGGCCGATTGTTTTCAACAACTGGGACCGGAGCCAAGCCATGCGTGATCGTCTGATTCTGCTGCCGGGTTGGGGCCTCGGGGTTTCACCGCTGGAACCTTTGGCGGCAGCCTTGCAGGGTTTGGATGAGCACCTGCGTGTCGAGATCGAGCCGTTGCCGGAACTGGAATCGAGCGATCTTGAAGAATGGCTCGATGAGTTGGATTCGACGTTGCCACAGGATGCCTGGCTCGGTGGCTGGTCTTTGGGTGGCATGCTTGCGTCTGAGTTGGCAGCGCGTCGTGGTGATCGTTGCTGCGGCCTGGTGACGCTGGCGAGTAACCCTTCTTTTGTCGCCCATGAGCAATGGTCGAGCGCGATGCCCGGTGAGACCTTCGATGCGTTTCTGGCCGGCTGCAAGACCGATCCGCGCACGACATTAAAACGTTTTTCGCTGCTCTGCGCCCAAGGTGCCGAAGACCCGCGCGGGATATCGCGACTGTTGCTCGCTGGCGCACCGCATACGTCTTCGCCGGTGTTGATGAGCGGCCTGGAGTTGCTTGCCCAGCTGGATACCCGGCAAGCGTTGCAAGCGTTTCGTGGCCCGCAGTTGCATTTGTTTGGCGGCCTCGACGGGCTGGTCCCGGCCGAAGCGGCGGGGGATTTGCTGGCACTGTTGGCGGATGTCGAAATCGGTCTGATCGAACAGGCCAGTCACGCGTTTCTTCTGGAAGACCCCCACGGTGTGGCGGGGGCGATTCAGGTCTTTTTGCATGAGTTCGGTGATGACTGATTTATCCCTTCCCAACTTGCCCGGCGGCTTGCCCGACAAACGCCAAGTGGCGGCATCCTTTTCCCGCGCGGCGGCGAGCTACGACAGCGTGGCCGAATTGCAGCGTGACGTGGGCAGCGAGTTGTTGCGTCGTTTGCCGGAGGATTTTGTCCCTGCTCGTTGGCTGGATATGGGCTGCGGCACCGGGTATTTCAGCCGTGCGCTCGGTGATCGTTTTCCTACAAGTAACGGACTGGCCCTTGATATTGCAGAAGGCATGCTCAATCACGCCCGGCCCTTGGGCGGCGCCATCCATTTCATTGCCGGTGATGCCGAGCGCTTGCCGTTGCAGGATTCGACCTGCGATCTGGTCTTCTCCAGCCTGGCGGTGCAATGGTGCGCGGATTTCGCATCGGTGCTCAATGAAGCGCATCGCGTACTGAAACCGGGCGGGATTTTCGCCTTTGCTAGTCTGTGTGTAGGCACGCTGTACGAATTGCGCGACAGCTGGCGTCAGGTGGATGGCATGGTGCACGTCAACCGCTTCCGCGAGTTCGGTGTTTACCAACAACTTTGCGCGGAAAGCGGTTTGAAGGTCGTCAGCCTCGAAACGCGTCCGCATGTGTTGCATTACCCCGATGTCCGCAGCCTGACCCACGAGCTGAAGGCACTTGGGGCGCACAACCTGAACCCCGGTCGGCCGGGCGGTTTGACCGGCAGGGCGCGGATCCTCGGCTTGATCGAGGCTTACGAGCAATTTCGTCAGGCACAGGGACTGCCGGCGACTTATCAAGTGGTTTACGCCGTGTTGGAGAAACCCTTATGAGTGCAGCCTATTTCATCACCGGTACTGACACTGATGTCGGCAAGACTACCGTCGCTGCAGGTTTGCTGCATGCCGCGCGGTTGGCGGGCTTGAGCACGGCAGCGGGCAAACCGGTGGCCTCCGGTTGCGAGCTGACGCCCAAGGGTTTGCGCAACGCCGATGCGCTGGCACTGTTTGCCGAGTGCTCAATACCGTTGACCTACGATCAGGTCAATCCGGTCGCGTTCGAACCGGCGATTGCACCGCATCTGGCGGCCCGGGAGGCTGGCGTGGCGTTGACCGTGCAATCCCTGTTGACACCGATGCGGCAGATTCTCGATATGCAGGCGGATTTTACCTTGATCGAAGGCGCTGGCGGCTGGCGAGTGCCATTGGCGGATCAGGACAATCTGTCGGACCTAGCCATGGCGCTGGGTCTGCCAGTGATCCTGGTGGTCGGCGTGCGGCTGGGATGCATCAATCATGCGTTGCTGACAGCCGAGGCGATCGCACGGGATGGTTTGCAATTGGCAGGGTGGGTGGCCAACATCATCGATCCAAAGACTTCGCGCCTGGAAGAGAACCTTGCGACGCTGGCAGAGCGCATCCCCGCGCCGTGTCTGGGGCGGGTGCCGAAACTCAAGTCAGTGACAGCTGACGCGGTGGCCGCGCATCTGCAGCTGGACCTGCTGGACTGAGATTGCTGGCTTGGGTTTTACCTATGACAAGGCACTGTGCCATTAGTGTTTTTGTCGGGCCTTTTGTCGGCGTGTCTGGTTCAATGGCCGCTGTTGATCCTTTGTAGGACGAGTTCTCCCATGGAAATCTCAGGAAACACCGCTTTTTATGCCGGTCTGAGCACTGTTCAGACAGGGCAGAACCGTGTCGATCAGGCTTCGGGCCAGATCGCCAACAACACCATCGAGCGTTCGGTCACCAGTCAATCGTCCGAGGTTCAGGTCGATCGTCTGCGTTCGGTAGACCGCAGCCAGCAATCGGATCTGGCCAGCAACATGGTTGAGATGTCCCAAGGCAAGTTTCAGGTGGAACTGGGCGTCAAAGTTGCCAAGGCATCCGATGAAATGCTCGGCACGCTGATCGATACGTTTGCCTGATCCCCGCTGAATCCGCTACTCCAACGCCGCGACAGTTCGCGGCGTTTTTCTGCGTAAGTCCTTCTGCCTCAACTAATCTCTCCTACATGGCGTGTTGCTCAGTCAACGGCGTTGCGCAACTGCGTGGCCGAGGTTTTCATGATGCGATGACGAACGGCAAAAGATCGGCGCTTGACAAGATTTCGGCGTAAACGTATGTTTCAAACAACTGTTTGACCGCCACAACAAATCAACGCGGTCGTTCATTCCCGGTTACATCAGCAGAGGTTTATCGCTATGCCTGACTACAAGGCCCCCTTGCGTGATATTCGCTTCGTTCGTGACGAACTGCTCGGCTACGAAGCGCACTATCAGAGCCTTCCGGCTTGTGCAGACGCAACTCCGGACATGGTTGACGCCATTCTCGAAGAAGGCGCCAAGTTTTGTGAGCAGGTGCTGGCTCCGCTGAACCGCGTGGGTGACACCGAAGGCTGCACCTGGAGCGAATCCGGCGTTAAAACCCCGACCGGCTTCAAAGAAGCCTACAAGCAATTCGTTGAAGGTGGCTGGCCAAGCCTGGCTCACGACATAGAGCACGGCGGCCAAGGCTTGCCCGAGTCTCTGGGTCTGGCTGTCAGCGAAATGGTTGGCGAAGCCAACTGGTCGTGGGGCATGTACCCAGGCCTGTCCCATGGCGCGATGAACACCATTTCCGAACACGGCACGCCTGAGCAGCAAGACGCTTACCTGACCAAATTGGTTTCCGGCGAATGGACCGGCACCATGTGCCTGACCGAACCGCACTGCGGCACCGACCTGGGCATGCTGCGCACCAAGGCCGAGCCTCAGGCCGACGGTTCCTACAAAGTTTCCGGCACCAAGATCTTCATTTCAGCCGGTGAACACGACATGGCCGACAACATCGTCCACATCGTTCTGGCACGTCTGCCGGATGCACCGGCCGGCACCAAAGGCATTTCCCTGTTCATCGTTCCGAAATTCCTGCCGAATGCTGACGGCTCGATCGGCGAACGCAACGCTGTGACCTGCGGTTCCCTGGAACACAAGATGGGCATCCACGGTAACGCCACCTGCGTGATGAACTTCGACGCGGCCACCGGTTACCTGATCGGCCCGGCGAACAAAGGCCTGAACTGCATGTTCACCTTTATGAACACCGCACGTCTGGGTACCGCGCTGCAAGGTCTGGCGCATGCCGAGATCGGCTTTCAGGGCGGCTTGAAATACGCTCGCGATCGTCTGCAAATGCGCTCCCTGACTGGCCCGAAAGCGCCGGACAAAGCCGCTGACCCGATCATCGTTCACCCTGACGTACGTCGCATGCTGTTGACCATGAAGGCGTTCGCCGAAGGCAACCGTGCGATGGTTTACTTCACCGCCAAGCAAGTCGACATCGTCAAGTACGGCGTCGATGAAGAAGAGAAGAAGAAAGCCGACGCACTGCTGGCCTTCATGACGCCGATCGCCAAAGCCTTCATGACTGAAGTCGGTTTCGAATCCGCTAACCACGGTGTACAAATCTACGGCGGCCACGGTTTCATCGCCGAATGGGGCATGGAGCAGAACGTTCGCGACAGCCGCATTTCGATGTTGTATGAAGGCACCACCGGTATCCAGGCACTCGACCTGCTGGGCCGTAAAGTGCTGATGACTCAAGGCGAAGCGCTCAAAGGCTTCACCAAGATCGTCCACAAGTTCTGCCAGACCAACGAAGGCAACGACGCGGTCAAAGAGTTCGTCGAGCCATTGGCTGCGTTGAACAAAGAGTGGGGCGAGCTGACCATGAAGGTCGGTATGGCCGCCATGAAAGACCGTGAAGAAGTCGGCGCTGCGTCGGTGGACTACCTGATGTACTCCGGTTACGCCTGCCTCGCCTACTTCTGGGCTGACATGGCGCGTCTGGCTGCCGAGAAACTGGCTGTCGGCACCACCGAAGAAGCGTTCTACACCGCCAAGCTGCAGACTGCGCGCTTCTACTTCCAGCGTATCCTGCCGCGTACCCGCACTCACGTTGTAACCATGCTGTCGGGCGCCAACAACCTGATGGACATGAAAGAAGAAGACTTCGCCCTGGGTTACTAAGCCCTGCGTAGTCCCTTCATAAAGCCGCTGCTTCCTTGGGAGCAGCGGCTTTTTTGTATCTGACGCAAACGGATTGCGCCTGTAAATATTCCTGACTAAAACGCTAAGAAGAACGCCGTTGCTGCCGTTAAAGAGGGTGGCGATGTGACACACGTCACATCGTGGGCTAATGCCATCTATGTTTGCCGGTCGGAGCTTTATCCCTTGCTGCGTTCTTCCGCTGCACGTTTCAGTCATTTTTTGCCATCGCTGCTGTTGTTGCTTGCAGGGCTTGCGGCTGCCTACGTCAAGGATCTCAACGTTTTCTTCACTTCGCTGTTCAACGTGCTGCCTACTCTGGTGCTGTTGCTCGGCGGGGCGTATTGCGCGGTTTACCGACGTCAGCGTGAACTGTTTCTGATGGTCACGGTGTACATCGCCTACTTCCTGCTCGACACCCAGACCGACTTCTACCGCGACAACGGCAAAGTCCGTGAAGACGCCGCCGTGGTCTTCCATCTGTGCTGTCTGTTGCTGCCGTTACTCTTTGGCTTGTTCGCCGCTTGGCAGGAGCGTACTCACCTGTTTCAGGACATGGTGGCGCGTTTCGCCGTGTTGCTGGCGTTCGGCAGCGTGGCGCTGGGGCTGGAACAAAGTTACCCACAGGCATTGCTGATGTGGCTCTCGGAGATCCGCTGGCCAGCGTTGCATGGCGCCTGGATGAGCCTGATCCAGTTGTCCTACCCGGTATTCATCGCCTCATTCCTGTTACTGGCCTGGCAATACTGGCGCAACCCAAGACCCTTGCATGCTGCGCAATTGGTGGGCCTGCTGGGATTGTTCTGGATGTTGCCGAAAACCTTCATCCTGCCCTTTACCCTGAACATCATGTGCAGCCAAGTGATGTTGATGATCGCCGCGGCGGTTGCCCATGAGGCCTATCAGATGGCCTTCCGCGATGAGCTAACCGGCCTGCCGGGTCGTCGCGCCCTGAACGAACGCATGCAGCGGCTGGGGCGCAATTACGTACTGGCCATGGGCGACGTCGATCACTTCAAGAAATTCAACGACACCCATGGCCACGATGTCGGCGACCAGGTGCTGCGATTGGTCGCCAGCAAGCTGTCGAAAATCAGCGGGGGCGGTAGGGCATATCGCTACGGCGGTGAAGAGTTTGCTCTGGTGTTCGCAGGCAAAACCCTCGAAGAATGTATGCCGCACCTGGAAGTCATCCGCGAATCCATCGCCACCTACAACATCCAGTTGCGCAATCAGGACAACCGTCCCCAGGATGATCAGCAGGGACGCCAGCGCCGCGCGGGCTCAGGCGCCTCGAGTGTATCGGTCACCGTCAGCATCGGCGTCGCCGAACGGCTGGAGCAGCGCACGCCGGAAGAAGTGCTCAAATCCGCTGACCAGGCGCTCTACAGCGCTAAAGGCGCGGGGCGAAACTGTGTGATGGCTTTCGGTCAGAACCGTCGCGGAGCGGTGCGCATGGACGCCGCTGCGGGTTGAGTGATGATGGCGCATTCAGCGTCTGGACTGTGATTGTGAGGCGTGGTGGGCGGCAGTAGGTTTGAGCAATCTGCTGCCGGAGAAATGACCATGCCCGAGTACAAAGCTCCCCTGCGCGATATGCGCTTTCTGATCGACCACGTATTCGATTTTCACAGCAACTACGCCGCGCTGGGCGCCACCGATGCCAGCCCCGACATGATCAATGCGATCCTTGAAGAAGGCGCGAAATTCTGTGAGAACGTTCTTGCACCGCTGAACCGCAGCGGCGATGAAGAAGGCTGCCATTTCGACAACGGCGTGGTTACAACGCCTACAGGTTTCAAGCAGGCTTTCGCTCAATATGTTGAAGGCGGCTGGCATGGCCTGGCGGCGGATCCGGCTTATGGCGGCCAGGGTTTGCCCAGTTCTTTGGGGCTGGTCATCAGCGAAATGGTCGGTTCCAGCAATACCTCCTGGGGCATGTACCCCGGCTTGACTCACGGTGCGATGTCGGCCATCCATGCCCATGGCACCGAAGAACAGAAACAGACCTACCTGAGCAAGCTAACTGCTGGCCAATGGACCGGCACCATGTGCCTGACCGAAGCCCATTGCGGCACCGATCTGGGCATCATCAAGACCCGCGCCGTGCCTCAGGCCGATGGCAGTTACGCGATCTCCGGCAGCAAGATATTCATCTCCGCCGGCGAACACGACATGAGTGACAACATCATTCATCTGGTATTGGCCAAACTGCCGGACGCTCCTGCCGGTACCAAGGGCATTTCGCTGTTTATCGTTCCCAAATTCCTACCCAATGCAGAGGGCGAGGCGGGCGAGCGCAATGGCGTTTCCTGCGGTTCGATCGAACACAAAATGGGCATCAAGGCCTCGGCCACCTGTGTGCTGAATTTCGACGATGCGAAGGGGTTCTTGATCGGTGAGCCGAACAAGGGCCTGAACTGCATGTTCACCATGATGAACCACGCGCGGCTCGGCACCGGCATGCAAGGTTTGTGTCTGGGTGAGGCGAGCTTCCAGGGCGCAATCAAATACGCCAATGATCGTCTGCAAATGCGCTCTCTGACCGGCGCGAAAGCGCCGGAAAAAGTTGCCGACCCGATCATCGTTCATCCCGATGTACGCAGGATGTTGTTGACCATGAAGGCCTTCAACGAAGGCAACCGGGCGCTGACTTATTTCACCGCGCAGTTGCTGGATGCCGCTCATCTGAGCCCGGATGAAACGACGCGTCAAGATGCCGAAGACCTGTTGGCATTCCTGACGCCGATCTGCAAAGCCTTCATGACCGACACCGGGCTGGAGGTGACCAACCTCGGCATGCAGGTGTTTGGCGGTCACGGTTTCATTCGCGAGTGGGGCATGGAGCAGTTGGTTCGCGACTGCCGGATTGCGCCGATCTACGAAGGCACCAACGGCATTCAGGCGCTCGACTTGCTTGGGCGCAAAGTCCTTGGCAGTCAGGGAAAACTGCTGCGCGGCTTCACCAAAATCGTTCACAAGTTCTGTGCGGCAAACGCTGAACATCCGCAACTCGGCAGCTATGTGGCGCAGCTCAATGGTCTGAATCAGCAATGGGGCGAGTTGACCACCAAGATCGGCATGGCGGCGATGAAAAATCCGGATGAAGTCGGCGCCGCCTCGGTGGATTACCTGATGTACAGCGGCTACATCATCCTCGGCTACCTGTGGCTACGCATGGCGTTGGTGGCTCAGGCGCAGTTGGAGGCGGGCGGCGGCGATGCCGAATACTGCCGGGGCAAGCTGGCGACCAGCGAGTTTTACTTCAAGCGTTTGCTGCCACGTACCGCCGCTCATCGGGCGGCCGTCGAGGCGGGCAGCGATTGCCTGATGAAGCTGCCGGCGGAGTTGTTTGCGCTCTGACGGTTAGGCTTGAAAAGCTTCGCGGGCAAGCCTCGCTCCTACGGTTCTATGTCGTTCACGTGAAATGCGTGCGACACGACCTGTAGGAGCGAGGCTTGCCCGCGAATGCGTTCTGGCGGACCTAAGACATCTGTCTGATCCTCGGTGACTAAAAATAACAAATCAGTCATGGCCTGACCCTATGTGTCGTAAAAGTTGTTGAGGTACACTCGGACACAACGAAATCACTATTCTACGAACCACCTGTTTAGATCTTGCGAGGTTTGCCATGGCTGACTACAAAGCGCCCCTGCGCGATATGCGCTTCGTCCTCAATGAAGTTTTCGAGGTCGCCAAACTCTGGGCCGAACTGCCTGCGCTGGCCGAGACCGTCGATGCGCAAACGGTTGAAGCCATTCTCGAAGAAGCCGGCAAGGTCACCAGCAAAAGCATTGCGCCGCTGAGCCGTGCAGCCGATGAAGAAGGTTGCCACTGGGCTGACGGTGCCGTCACCACCCCGGCAGGTTTCCCACAGGCTTATCAGACTTACGCTGAAGGCGGTTGGGTCGGTGTCGGTGGCGATCCGACCTACGGCGGCATGGGCATGCCCAAAGCGGTTTCGGCGCAGGTCGAAGAAATGGTCAACTCCGCGAGCCTGTCGTTCGGTCTGTACCCGATGCTGACCGCCGGCGCTTGCTTGTCGATCAACGCCCACGCCAGCGAAGAGCTGAAAGCTGCGTACCTGCCGAACATGTACGCCGGTGTCTGGGCCGGTTCCATGTGCCTGACCGAGCCGCATGCCGGTACTGATTTGGGGATTATCCGCACCAAGGCCGAGCCTCAGGCCGACGGTTCCTACAAAATCAGCGGCACCAAAATCTTCATCACCGGCGGTGAACACGACCTGACCGAGAACATCATCCATCTGGTCCTGGCCAAACTGCCGGACGCGCCAGCGGGGCCGAAAGGCATTTCGCTGTTCCTGGTGCCGAAGTTCATGGTCAATGCCGATGGCAGCCTAGGCACGCGCAACCCGGCGAATTGTGGTTCGATCGAACACAAGATGGGCATCCAGGCGTCCGCGACCTGCGTGATGAACTTCGACGAAGCCGTGGGTTACCTGGTCGGCGAGCCGAACAAGGGCTTGGCGGCGATGTTCACCATGATGAACTACGAGCGTCTGGGCGTCGGCATCCAGGGCCTGGCCACTGGCGAGCGCTCGTACCAGAACGCTATCGAATACGCTCGCGACCGCCTGCAAAGCCGCTCGCCGACCGGCGCGCAGAACAAGGACAAGGTGGCTGACCCGATCATCGTCCACCCGGACGTGCGTCGCATGCTGCTGACCATGAAAGCCTCGAACGAAGGCGGCCGTGCCTTCTCCACTTACGTGGCGATGCAGCTGGACACCGCCAAATTCAGCGAAGACGCCACCACCCGCAAGCGCGCAGAAGATCTGGTTGCACTGCTGACGCCGGTGGCCAAGGCATTCCTGACCGATCTGGGTCTGGAAACCACGGTTCACGGCCAACAGGTTTTTGGTGGTCACGGCTATATCCGTGAGTGGGGTCAGGAGCAACTGGTGCGCGATGTTCGCATTACGCAAATCTACGAAGGCACCAACGGCATTCAGGCGCTGGACCTTGTAGGACGCAAGATCGTTGGTAGCGGCGGAGCGTTCTACAAACTGTTCGCCGACGAGATTCGTCACTTCACCGCGACAGCCAATGCAAACCTGGCGGAGTTCACCCAGCCACTGAATGATGCGGTGGATACTCTCGACGAACTGACCGCGTGGTTGCTGGACCGGGCGAAAAACAACCCGAACGAGATTGGCGCGGCGTCGGTCGAGTACCTGCAAGCATTCGGTTACATGGCCTACGCCTACATGTGGGCCCTGATGGCCAAGGCAGCCTTCGGTAAAGAAGCGCAGGACGATTTCTACGCGAGCAAAGTCGGAACGGCGCGGTTCTATTTCGCACGTTTGCTGCCGCGTATTCACTCGTTGAGCGCGTCGGTAAAGGCGGGCAGCGAATCGCTGTTTCTGCTGGACGCAGGACAATTCTGACCCTTTAACGTCATGTAAGCATTCTCTTACATGACGTGCTGCTATTTTCCCATAGGCGAAGATTGGATCCAGAGCTAATCTACTTCACATGGACGTCGCGCAGGAAGCGCAAAGCAACAACACGGACACGTAGGATTCTGCCAGGATGGCGGAGTGAAATGGATGTCAGGGAAACAGTCTGCAAAGCCCCGCTTCGGCGGGGTTTTCTTTTGCCTGCAGAAAAGTACTCAGCTTATTGAGGCTGTCAGGTAGCAGGTTTTGCGTTTAGGGTATGAGCTGAATTCGCACTGAACCCTGATGAACGGTACAGGTCGATTAGCTATATGGCTCACACGAGCCAACTTCAATCAGGAGCTACCCGATGGACTTTATTCGAATCATCATCGCCATTCTATTGCCGCCACTGGGTGTGTTTCTGCAAGTCGGTTTCGCTGGGGCGTTCTGGCTGAACATTTTGCTGACGTTGTGCGGGTACATTCCGGGGATCGTGCATGCGGTGTATATCATCGCCAAGCGCTGACATTCCCTGCGTTAGGTAAATAGCTTTCGCGGGCAAGCCTCGCTCCTACAGGTATTGTGTTATCCCGTAGGAGCGAGGCTTGTCCGCGAACGGCGCGACGCGGTTTCAGCCTGCGAGCGCCATCACCCTTTGATAAAACAACCACTCCTGCTCCAGCGCATGGGCCTGATTGCCGGCCTTGCGAAAGCCATGGCGCTCGTCGGCGTAGTAATGCGCTTCGACCAGAATGCCGTTTTCCTGTAGCGCAGTAACCATGTCGCGAGTCTGTTGCGGCACCACCACGGCGTCCAGTTCTCCCTGAAAGAAAATCACCGGAACGCTGATGTTGTTCGCGTGCAGCAATGGCGTGCGCGCGGCGTAGCGTTCGGCGTCCTGCACGGGATCGCCGATCAACCAATCCAGATAATCGCCTTCGAACTTGTGGGTGGCGCGGCCTAGCGCAACGGGATCGCTGACGCCATACAGGCTGGCACCCGCACGAAAAACCTTGTGAAAGGCCAGTGCGCACAACGTGGTGTAGCCACCGGCGCTGCCTCCGCGGATAAACGCCTTGTCGCCGTCGATCAGTCCCCGATCGGCGAGGTAGGCCACCACCGCACAGGCATCTTCCACATCCACGTCGCCCCAGCTCAAATGCAGCGCCTGGCGATAAGCGCGGCCATAGCCGCTGCTGCCTCGGTAATTGAGGTCGGCCACGGCGAAGCCGCGTTGTGCCCAGTACTGGATCCGCGGGTCGAACATCGGGTAGCACGCCGAAGTCGGGCCGCCGTGAATGAACACCACCAACGGCGGTTGCGTGTCGCCGGTCATCGGCGGGTAGAAGAAACCGTGGGCATCGCCCGAACCGCTTGGATAACGCAGGGTTTGCGGACGGCTGATCTGTTCGACGGGCAACGGTGCAACACCGCCAGCGAGGGTCTTCACCTGCCGATTTTGGCGATCAATGGCAATCACCGCCGCCGAACTGACCGGCGAAGCGACGATGCAATAGATGAACTGTTCATCCTGTGCGAGATGGCGGAAGCGGCTGTAGTCGCCAGTGAAATCGTCAGTGGAACCATCACCATGACAAAGCCCCAGTCGACCAAAACCGCCTTCGGTCCAACTCGCCAGATAACTGTCTTCGCCCAACGGCAACCACGTGCAACCACCCAGTTGCCAAGGCGCAGGTCCATGGTCGGCGGTAGCGCTTGGGAGTGGGCTCAAACCGTTGCCCGATTCCATCCACGGCTGCCAGAAACCGCCGCGATCCGTCAGACAAAACAGACGGCCGCTGTCATCGAATCGTGGTTGTTGCAGTGACTCCTGGGCACCGTCACCCGCCACACAGCGCGGTTGTGCAAAGGCGTGATCGCTCTGGCGTTCGGCAACCATCAGGCGAGTAGCGGTCCAGGGCTGATCCGGACGATTCCACTCGATCCAGGCCAGACGCTGACCGTCAGGACTCATGGTCGGAGCCGCGTAGAAATCGGCGCCTTCGGCCAGCAGATGATGTTGGCCGCTAGCCAGATCGATAGCCACCAGGCGATGTCGATCGCGGTTCTCTTCCACCGCCAGCACTCGCCCGTTGGCGAAGTGCAAATCGCCGTAGCGGCATTCACTTGAAGTCAGCACCTCAGGCGTCTCACCGGTCAACGATTGCCGATACAGCTGCTGATCAGCCTCGTTGACGAAAACAAGCCCGTCATCGGTCAGAGAAAACGCGCCGCCGCCATATTCGTACACTCGGCTGCGCACACTGAAGGTGGGCGGCGTCAGGCAACGAGCCTGGCCGTCGCGCCACTGCCAGATCCGACAGGCGGCATCTTCGGGCCGGTATTCGTTCCAGAACAGGCCATGTTGCCCGACCTGCAACTCGGCGAAGTCGATGCCGGCCGCGACAGCCTTGGCGGCGCTTAAGGGTTCAGCTTTTGGCGATGAGGCGTGAGTTTCGTTCATTGCGAAAGGCCAGTTGTTCGATGGTCTGGGTCGCGTGCTCGGCTTCTTCGCGGGCCTTGAGAATCACGCCGTGATGTTCCGACTTGCTGCACACCGGGTCGGCGTTGCTCGCGTCACCCGTGAGCATGAATGCCTGACAGCGGCAGCCGCCAAAATCCTTTTCTTTCTCGTCGCAGGAGCGGCACGGCTCGGGCATCCAGTCGTAGCCGCGAAAGCGGTTGAAACCGAACGAGTCGTACCAGATGTGCTGCATGCTGTGGTCGCGCACGTTGGGAAACTGCACCGGCATCTGTCGGGCGCCGTGACAAGGCAGGGCGGTTCCGTCCGGCGTGACGGTCAGAAAAATGCTGCCCCAGCCATTCATGCAGGCTTTCGGGCGTTCTTCGTAATAGTCCGGCGTAACGAAAATCAGCTTGCACGGATGCCCTTCGGCTTCCAGTTTCGCGCGGTATTCATTGGTGATGCGTTCGGCGCTAACCAATTGTTCTTTGGTCGGCAACAGGCCGACCCGATTGAGCTGCGCCCAACCGTAAAACTGGCACGTCGCGAGTTCGACGAAGTCTGCCTCAAGGGCGATGCACAGCTCGATGATCTGGTCGATCTTGTCGATGTTGTGTCGATGCGTGACGAAGTTCAGCACCATCGGATAACCGTGAGCCTTCACCGCGCGGGCCATTTCGAGCTTTTGCGCGAAGGCCTTTTTTGAGCCGGCCAGCAGGTTATTCACTTGCTCGTCGCTGGCCTGGAAACTTATCTGGATGTGGTCCAGGCCGGCCTTCTTGAAGTCGCTGATTTTCTGCTCGGTGAGGCCGATGCCGGAGGTGATCAGGTTGGTGTAGAAACCCAGCTTGCGCGCCTCGGCGATCAGCTCGGCGAGGTCTTGGCGCACGAGCGGCTCACCGCCGGAAAAACCCAACTGCGCCGCGCCCATTTCCCGGGCTTCGCGAAACACCTTAATCCACTGCTCGGTGGTCAACTCTTTGCCTTGCTCGGCGAAATCCAGCGGATTGGAGCAGTACGGGCATTGCAATGGGCAGCGATAGGTCAGCTCGGCCAGCAACCACAGTGGCAGGCCGATTTCCGGCTTGGGCGGTAACTTGTCTGACACGGAATCAGGCAAGTTCGATCCAGTGCTGAGCACGGGCGACCTCCATGAATTGCTCGATGTCTTCACCGAGCTCGGGCACGTCGGGGAACTGCATGTTCAATTCGGCGATGATTGCCGCGACATCCCGCTGACCATCAATCAAACCGCCAATCAGCGCGGCGCTGTCGTTGAGTTTGATCATGCCTTCCGGGTAGAGCAGCACATGGCCTTTTTGCGCCTGTTCGTACTGGAAACGATAGCCGGTGCGCCATGTCGGGGTTTTGCTGCGATCGAAACTCATACGATGATTCCTTTATGCCAGACCCGCTGTTCGGTCACGCTGTGGTACGGCGGGCGATTCAGTTCGTAGGCCATGCTCATGGCATCGAGCATGCTCCAAAGAATGTCCAGTTTGAACTGGAGAATTTCCAGCATGCGCTCCTGGCCTTCCCGCGTAGTGTAATGCTGCAAAGTGATCGTCAGACCGTGCTCCACATCCCGGCGCGCCTGGCCCAGACGCGTGCGGAAATATTCGTAACCGGCCGGGTCGATCCACGGGTAATGCTGCGGCCAGCTGTCGAGGCGTGATTGGTGGATCTGCGGCGCGAACAGCTCGGTCAGCGAACTGCTGGCGGCTTCCTGCCAACGGGCCCGGCGGGCGAAGTTGACATAGGCATCCACGGCGAAACGCACGCCGGGCAGTACCAATTCCTGAGAGCGCAGCTGATCCGGGTCGAGGCCGACCGCTTGCCCAAGACGCAGCCAGGCTTCGATGCCGCCCTCTTCGCCGGGGGCGCCGTCGTGGTCCAGCAGGCGCTGAATCCACTCGCGACGAATCTCGCGATCCGGGCAATTGGCCAGAATCGCGGCGTCCTTGAGCGGGATATTCACTTGATAATAGAAACGGTTGGCAACCCAGCCCTGGATCTGCTCGCGGGTCGCCCGGCCTTCATACATCGCCACGTGATACGGGTGATAGATATGGTAGTAGGCGCCCTTGGCGCGCAGGGCCGCTTCGAATTCGGCGGGGGACATTGCGGTGTCAGTCATTGCGGTTCTCCGGGAACGACCGGTGGATTCTCTGGTGTCGGGTCTGACGCCTTCGCGGGCAAGCCTCGCTCCTACAGAGATAGCGCTATCCCTGTAGGAGCGAGGCTTGCCCGCGAAGGGGCCATTCGCTACAGCACAATACTCATGCCGTCATACGCCACTTCAACCTCGCGCCGAACCAGCTCCGCACGCTCCGGCGAATCCTCATCGAGAATCGGGTTGGTGTTGTTGATATGGATAAGTACTTTGCGCTGCTTGGGCAGCTGTTCCAGCACTTCGAGCATGCCGCCGGGGCCGTTCTGCGCCAAGTGACCCATTTCCCGGCCAGTGCGCGTGCCGACGCCACGGCGCTGCATTTCATCGTCGTCCCACATCGTGCCATCCACCAACAGGCAATCGCTGCTGGCCATGATCTTCATCAGCGATACGTCGACCTTGCCCAGGCCCGGTGCATAGAACAGTTTGCCGCCGGTGTTCAGGTCTTCGACGATCAGGCCGATGTTGTCGCCCGGATGCGGATCGAACCGATGCGGCGAGTACGGTGGTGCGGCGCTACGCAGTGGCAGTGGGGTGAAGCGCAGGTTCGGACAGGCCTGGACGGTGAAGCTCTGATCGAGTTCGATACGGTTCCAGTTCAACCCGCCGTTCCAGTGAGTCAGCATGGTGAACAGCGGAAAACCGGTGCTCAGGTCTTCGTGGACCATATCGGTGCACCAGACCTGATGCGGGCACCCTTCGCGCAGGCTGAGCAGGCCGGTGGTGTGGTCGATCTGACTGTCCATCAGGATGATTGCGCTGATGCCGGTATCACGCAGCGCGCGCCCGGGCTGCATCGGAGCGAAGTTCTGGAGCTGGGCGCGGATGTCCGGCGAAGCATTGCATAGCACCCAGTTCACGCCGTCATCGGAAATCGCAATGGACGACTGGGTACGCGCCTCGGCCCGCAGGCTGCCGTCGCGAAAACCTGCGCAGTTCACGCAGTTGCAGTTCCACTGGGGGAAACCGCCGCCGGCGGCGGAACCTAGAATCTGGACAAACATGGCCGCTCCATCATTGAAAGCTGAAAATAAAAACGCCCCGGCGAGCCGAGGCGTAGCACTGCATTCTCTACCAGATGGCAGAGCTTAGCGGCTTGCGAAGTACATGGTGACTTCGAAGCCGATACGCAGGTCGGTGTAAGCAGGTTTGGACCAGGACATAGAAGCGCTCCTTCAGGTGGATGGGACAGTTGAGACCTATACATATAGTCCACCTCCAGCCGGAGATGTTCAGATAGTTAGGTGGCTATGTTACTCAAAATTACAGAGCGGTTGGCCACGAATCTTTGAGAAAGCTAATTGCAGCACCCGTAATGATCATTTTGCCACTTGCCAAGGCGCCGCGGAACAAGGCCCGCTGGCCAGACAGCGCCATCCGCCGTCGGCCCGATTCAGTCGTTGTGCCGCCGCCAGCAAGGCTTCACGGTCGATCATCAGAATTGCCTGAGGCAGACGCTGCAGGTAATCAGACGAATGGCCGGCCAGTTTGCCTTGCCAGAGCAGCTCGGCGGCTTGGGCGTTGGGCAAGGCGGTGCTGTCGAATTGATCGGCCAAGGCTTGGCGCTGAGCGATGAAGGTCGATTCATCGATGCTTTCGATCATCCCTCCCAGTTCGCTGAGGAACTGTTCGATGTGCTCCAGTAAATCCATGGGCGCGACGCTCGGCGATTGCACACCGAACAGCAGCCCGGTCTGCCCGTTTATCTGGCGTAGTCCGCTGAACACGGCGTAACCGAGTTGCAGCTCCACCCGCAGGCGCTGGTAGAACGGCGTCTGGCACACATGTGCGAGCACACGCCAGGCGGCTTCATCGGCGATGTCATGGGTTGCCGTCGGACAAAAAAGTAACAGCGCGTGTTCGCTGGAGCCGGTTTCGACGGCGTCCCAGAGATGCTGCGAGCGAATCGACGGAGGTGGCGTCAATTGACTGTCCGCAGTGCCGGGAATACGACTAAAGGCAAGCCCCATCGCCGCTTGTGTTTGGGCAGACAGGCCTGCGGCCAAGCCATCCCAGCGGGCGCCCGACCAGAGGTGCTGTAGGTCATTCGAGGCTACGGTGTGTTCAAGGCATAGATCAGGCAATGCCTTGAGAAGCTGTCGAATCGGCATCAACGCAATGGACGCCGGCTCTTCCTGTGAGAAATCCGCATCAGGTTTTGTCAGTTCTTTCAGCGCATGTTCGAGGATTGTCGGCATCGGTTCCTGCAGGCCTGTCATCTTCAGCAGCCATTCATTGCCCGAAGCGCTGAAGGAAAAGTCGACACCGGCCTGACGCGCATCTTCGCGCAGCATCCGCAGGCGGTTTTCCAGATTCGACTGAAGGCGGCTGTGAGGTGCGAACTCCAGGCGCCAGCGCAGATAAACCGCTCCTTCATCGGTGTTATCCGGCAACGCCTGACTGCACTGCATCGGCGATCGTTCGCGGCGGCTGCGTGAGCGATCCTGGGCAAAAGTCCGCAGGCCGCGGTGGGCGCTGGTCTGGCCGCGAATCAGTCCGGCATTCGAGGCTGGAGTCTCGGCGCGCAAAAACGGATTGGGGGTCGGCAGTTGCCACTGGCCGGTGAAGTTATCCACAGCGCCGATCTGTTTGAGGATTGCTTTGAGGGCGACAACGCCCTGTTCGGACAGCCCGACTTCAAGCTGTTCGCTGTCTCGTTGGGCCAGTTGCAGGGCGCTGCTGACTTGCTGTTGGCGCTGCAGCAGGGCGGCATATTCTTTGCGCAACTCGAGCCAATCCTGATGAGAGGCAAAGAAGCCCAGCCAATCCAGGAGCCGTTCGCGGATCACGTTGGTCGGTTGGGCGGGCCGTGTGAATTCGATGTGCAACAAGGCTTGGCCTGCGTAGTGATAGAGCGGCGCGGCTTTCAGGTTGTCCGCCAGCCCATGCTCTCGCAGCTGCGCCAATAGGCCGCCGGGTTTTTCGGCGTTCAGCCAGTGGCACAGGAAAGCCAGCGCTTCGGGCGATGAGTCGGGCAGTGCTTCGAAGGCGAACAGCAGATCCAGCCGACGTTCTCCAGCCTGTTGATAACTATTGTCAGAAGAATCCATCAACAGGGTGGGCTTTGTCTGAGGGACTTTTTCGCCGGGGGTAATAGCAACGGCAAACGCCTGCGCCATCCCCTTCAAGTCATCGAGACTCTGTGGGCCGGCCAAGCTCAGCGTCATCTGCCCAGTCTGGTAAAACCGCTGATAGAAGTCCTTCAACGCGTGCTGAAATTCGGGCTGCGGCACCGGCAGGCTATAACGGTTTCCAGCATGAAACGCCCGCAATGGATGAGCCGCCGAGAGCCCGTCGAACAAAGCAAATTGCTGCTGAGCTGTCGCATCCCGCGACCACGCGACAAATTCGGCGTGCAGCACTTCCCGTTCCCGCCGCTGATCGTCCGGATTCATACGCGGATGAGCGAGCATGTCTGACAGACGCTCCAGCCCATCCCTAACCGCCTGAGGCGGCAGCTCGAAAAAGTAGTCCGTCGTACGTTCGCTGGTTCGCGCATTCACCTGCCCGCCATGACTTTGTACGTAGGCCATCAGCCCTTGCTCTGCGGGAAAGCGCTCTGTACCCATGAACAGCAAATGCTCAAGAAAGTGCGCCAGCCCCGGCCAGGCCAATGGCACGTCGTGACTACCGGCAGCGACCCGCAACGCGGCGGCGCAACGCTTCAAATCGGGAGCATGACGCAGCGTCACCCGTAGGCCGTTGGCGAGGGTTTCAGTGTGGAGGCGAGGATGATTCAGCGCAGGCATGAGCACTTCCAGAACAGAGAAGCGCTAATGCTAGCGGATTAGGGCTTGTTCAGCTCGCCGTATAGCTCGGGACGGCGATCGAGGAAGTAGCGATTGGCGGTGCGGGAATCGATCATCAGCTGACGATCCAGTTCACCGACAATCAGCGCTTCATCAAGTCCGGCCTGGGCGATGCGGCTGCCATCCGGCGCGGCGATGCTGCTTTGGCCGCAATACTTGATCTCGCCTTCGTGCCCGCAATAGTTGGCGTAAGCCACATAACACTGGTTTTCAAAGGCCCGTGCGCGGACGGTGACGTCGGCGATGAAATCGTAGGGAATCATGTTCGCCGTCGGCACCAGAATCAGCTCGGCACCGGCCAAGGCCAGACGCCGGGCGTTTTCCGGGAACTCCAGGTCGTAGCAGATCAAAAAGCCAAGCTTCCAGCCGTTGAGTTCAACCAGCGGAAACTCATCCGGCCCGGCGCTGAACATCGAGTGATCGAGGTCGCCGAACAAGTGAGTCTTGCGGTAGTTGCATAACCGCTCGCCATTAGCGTCGATCAACTGCACGGCGTTGTAGATCTGCCCGTCTTCGGTGCGCTCCGGGTAGCCATACAAGATGGCGATCCCCGTCGCTTTGGCGATGCGCGCGATTTGCTGCGCCGATTCACCGTTGTGCACCTCCGCCAGCACGCTGACCGCATCGATGCCGATGTTGTAGCCGGTCAGGAACATCTCCGGCAGCACCAGCAAGTCCGCGCCCTTGGCCTCCAGCGCCAGTTGATGCAGGCGTTGAAGATTGCCTGAGACATCCAGGGGCAGCGGTGGACATTGGTAAAGGGCTACGCGCATTTCGGATTCCTCTTACTCGGGCAGGGCGATCGGCCCGATCTCGTTGAACACATCTCCTGGACCCGGGTTTTCGGCGTGAGTTTCACCGCCGAAGTGTTTCATGATCCCCCACACCGCATTGAGCGATGTCTGCACCGCGCCTTCGACCCAGGCCGGGGTCCACGAAACGTCATCGCCGGCGATGAAAATCCCGCGTTGCTCGGCCGGCATGTCGTCCTGCATGAAGTGCGCATACATGCGCTGATTGTAGCGGTAGTGGCCGGGCAGGGCGCCTTTGAAGGCGCCGAGGAAATGCGGGTCGGCTTCCCACGACACGGTGATCGGATCGCCGATGATCCGCGCGGCGATGTCGACTTTCGGGTAGATCTTCTTCAACGCGTCCAGCGCCAGCTTCACGCGTTTTTCCACCGGGTGCGGGAGCATTTTCAGCGCGTCGCTCATCCATGAGTAAGACAGGCAGATGACACCGGGCTTGTCGTCGCCGTTGTCGAAGAGGTAGGTGCCGCGGGTCAGGCGATCGGTGAGGGTCATGCTCATCAGGTCGCGACCGGTTTCAGGGTCTTTGTCCTTCCAGAATGGACGATCGACCATCACAAACGTCTTCGACGATTGCATGTAGCGGGTGCGGTCCAGGGCCATCCACATCTTTTGCGAGAACAGACTTTCGTCGCATTCGATCTGGGTGGTCAGCAGCCAGCTCTGGCAGGTGGTCAGTACGGCAGCGTATTCGCGTGTGTCGCCGTAGTTATCGGTGACCGTAAAACGTCCTTCGGGCGCATGGGCAATTTTTTTCACACCGGAGCGCGGCGCGCCGCTGTGCAGCGAACTAAGGCTGGTGCCTTCAGGCCAGTGCACGCAACGCTCCGGCACATGGCGCCAGATGCCCAGCGGCACCTGCTCCACGCCGCCGACGACCAAGTGCTGATGATCGTCGCAGTTGGTCATCACCACGCGGAAGATTTCCAGCATCGAGTTGGGGAAGTCCGAGTCCCAGCCGCCGGTACCGAAACCGACCTGGCCGAACACTTCGCGGTGATGGAACGAGAGCTTGGCGAAGGCTTCGGAGGTGGCGACGAAATCGTAGAACGTGCGGTCGTCCCACAGCGGCACCAAGGTATTCCACAGTTCCTTGAGGCGCGGCACGTCGCGGTCACGAATCGCTTGCTGGATATCGGAAAACTGCGAGCCGGCTTCCAGAGCATCGGCCCAGGCGTCAGCGACTTCCTGGAACAGTGCAGGAAGATCCGCCAGTTTCTGTGCGTAATGAGTTTTGCCTTCCAGATCGATCACTGTGCTGCCCGAAGCGGGTGTCAGCGGGTTCGGGAAAGGTTTGGTCTGGAGGCCGAGCTTGTCGACGTAGTGATAAAACGCGGTCGACGACACCGGGAAACGCATACCGCCGAGCTCGGCGATAATGCCTTCGGCGCCGTTGAAAGCCTGGGAGCGCAGTCGGCCACCCATTTTCGAGGCTTCATAGACGACGGGTTTGAGGCCCAGTTTCATCAATTCGTAGGCAGCCACCAGGCCTGCAATGCCCGCCCCGACAATCGCCACTTCGGCGCCGTGATTGTGCGCCGGAATGCTGCCCAGCCCGGCCGGGTGTTCGATCCAGTCGTCGAAGGCGAAAGGAAAGTCCGGGCCGAAAACGGTGACCGGTTTTTTACCGTCTGCAGGATGGCGATTGTTCTTGTTCATGGCTGACCTTGCTGGCGACCTGACGCAGAGTGCGCGTCTGAGTATAGGAAAAGATGGCAGCCATTCTAGAGAGCGTAGAACACGTTAATAAGACGCAATGTGTCGTCATTTTGATTTGTACTAATACATTATGACGACTTAACACGGCGTTACGACGAAATTAACCTGTAGGAGCGAGGCTTGCCCGCGAAGAGGCCCGACCATACAACCCAAGACCTTTTGGCTAAAACTCAAACCGGCTGCCCCCGATCAATCTTGCTGCTCAAGATGATCGAAGTCGTCGTCTTCTCCACCCCATCCACACTGCCAATCTGATCCAGCAACTGATCCAGTTGCTCCGGCGAGTCGGTGCGCAACCACGCTACATAATCAAATTCGCCACTCACCGCGCACAGCTGCTGCACCTGCGCCATGGCGCTAAGACGACGCAGCACTTCCTTGCCGGACCGTGGTTGCACAGTAATCCCGACATACGCCTGCAATCCGCCATCCACCACGCGCTGCCCCAGGCGAACACCGTAACCGGTGATCACCTTGGCCTTTTCCAGCCGTGCCAGACGCGACGTCACCGTGGTGCGGGCGATACCCAGTTGCCGGGCGAGCATGGCCACGCTTTCGCGGGCATTGATCTGCAGGGCCGCGATCAACTGGCGGTCGATTTCATCAAGAACGGGCGGGCGGGTGTCAGGCAAAGGTCGTCTCCAGCAGTACAAATCAATGGATAGGGATGTTACAGGCACTCCACGTCAATAGGATGGACACAAGCGATCACTCGTAGTCGAATGCGCAACCAAGGGCAGTGACGCGAGGGAATCGAAATGAAGAGCATGCCAGCGGCTCTGCGAGACTATGCACTGCAGATTGGCAATCATGAAATGGGGCACTACGTAATCGCCCGAGCCTTGGGCTTTAAAACGGGTGAGGTGACCCTGAAAGTCACCATGGACTTGAGGCATCAGGCCGGGGCTTCCATTCTCTTGACGCGCTCAATCTCCTCGATAGAAGAAATGAAGGAACATCTGGAACGTCGGCTGATCGTCCTCTTTGCTGGCGCTATGAGTCAGACCTTGCCTGCAAAGCATTCGGCCAGGAAATTCGTCGATAAATCGAAAGCGACAGCCATCCTGAATGGAGAGCTTGGAGCGGAACAGGATTACGCAAAAATAAGGGAATTACGGCACTTGCTGCGAAACATCTCCTACCCCGATACGGATCCAGCGTCGTCCGAGCGCATAACTGCCGAGCTTAAAGAGATTACTGATCGTGTGTGGTTGCGAACTCAACAAATCGTAGAGGCGTTGGCCGATACGATTACCGGCTTGGGCGCGACGCTGGTAGACGGCATGGTCATTGTGGAGCAATGGGGTAGGCCGGCGGATACCTATGAGGTCGTGTTGACGGGTGAAATGCTTGAGCGGTTGCGACCAGTGCAGGCCATTCCATCGTTGAGTGTTAGGCCTGAAAGTACCAAGCGCTGACTCAATTTGCAGGGGTGATATCCTGTTTTGGCATAAAAAATCGAGCAAATAATTCGGGTTGTGATTTGATGTTTAATTTGGCGTAAATATTTCGGCGATGAACTTTTATTGTTTCTGCCGACAGGGAAAGTTTTCCAGCTATCTCTTTGTTGGAGAACCCGCTAAGTAACAATTTCAGAACGTCCTTTTCGCGCGTTGTTATTTTTGTGCCAAATTGGAGGATTGTTTCTGGCCATAGAGTGGGTTCGGGGGGCTTGTTTCTAAGTGAGCTCCAGAATTCTGGACGGTTCAACTGCGTGATCAGCTTTCCAATCGGTCGATGCCAAGCGAGGCTATGAAGGTCGAGTGGCATTTTCTACCCCTTTAGGGTTAGGGATTCGTAGGTCGCAGGTAAGTATTTGTAGGTATTTACTATTCGTAAATGCCGGGTATATTCACGATCAGGATTCACGATGGCCATGAGGGCATGTCGTCATGACAAGGATAGTTGTATGAGCAAATCACCTTTGCGAACCATTTTTGCAGCCTCGCTTCTCTGTTTATGGATAAGCACATCAGTGGGGGCTGTAGAGCCTGGGGTGTATCTGTATAACTGGTTCGGGCTTATCGCACCGGAAACCCCAGAGGAGTTTGAGCAGGAGACCGGCACCCGAATTCATATGGATGCGTTCGACAGTGCCGAAATCATGCAGAGTAAAGTAATGGCTGGGCGCACGGGGTATGACGTGGTGGTGGCTACCTCCAATGTGCTGCCAAGCCTGATCCAGGCGGGAGTACTTCAGCCGTTGGATCGTAATCAACTGAGTAATTTGTCACACATCGATCCTGATCTCTTGTCCCAGCTTGCAGTCAATGATCCTGGTAACCGCTACGCTGTGCCCTATTTGTGGGGCACCACCGGCATTGGTTATGACGTTGATAAAGTCAAAGCGGCATTGGGTAATGATGCTCCGGTGAATAGCTGGGATTTGATCTTCAAAGAAGAAAACATCAGCAAACTCAAGTCGTGTGGCGTGGCAATGCTCGACTCTCCAAGTGAGATCATTTCGATTGCATTGCATTACCTTGGGCTCCCTGGCAACAGTAAGAATCCGGATGATTACCAGAAGGCTCAAGACCTACTGTTAAAAATCCGTCCCTACGTCCTCTATTTCGACTCATCCAAAATCGACTCTGACCTGGCTGATGGCAATATTTGTGCAGTTGTGGGATGGGCTAATGGTGCCCTTGCTGCGCAGGCCATCAACGAGAAGGCCAACACTGGACGCAAGATTGCCTACAGCCTTCCTCGCGAAGGCGCGCTGGTTTGGTCGGAAAATCTGGTTCTGTTAAAAGATGCTCCCCATCCAAAGGAAGGCATGGCGTTTATTAATTATATGTTGCGACCAGAAATTATTGCCAAGACTTCAAATCACACTCTTTATCCTAACGCTAATAAAGATGCCACTGAATTTGTTGAGCGGAAGCTGCGCGACAATACTTGGATTTATCCAGACAAAAAGACTGTTGCTACACTGATCCCACTTGAGCCGCTACCATTGAAATTGGAGCGAATCCGCACCCGGGTCTGGACCAAAGTGAAGAGTGATACGTGATCTGACTGGATTGTCGTCTTTGTTGTTCTATGGGGATCTTTATTTTATATGAGGGAGCTATGGGTATTTACAGAGAAATTAAAAGCGGAATTAAAGAATAGTGCTGATAAAAATGACTGAGAGGTATGAAGCGCTCGTTGCAAATGGCTTTATATCGCTGGACAAGCAGTCAGTTAGTTTTAATGAGCAGCGGCTGGGCCGCATTGAAGAATTGCTCCGTAAGTATGATGGTGATGGAACACATCGCCAGAGGTAACAAGGCACTGCTGGTTGAGTTCCCCGAACTTGTACCAGCTGAAAAGGGAGTTCTCGAGTCGAGCTAAGGCGGATCACGCAAGCCGTTGCAACGAAGGGAGTCACCGGTCCTGGATCGCGACGGCGTCCATAGGACTGTATCGGCGGTTGCTACCCCAGAAACACAAAAGCCGCGCAGTGCGCGGCTTTGAGTATGGTGGGCCCAGTAGGACTCGAACCTACGACCAAGGGATTATGAGTCCCCTGCTCTAACCAACTGAGCTATAGGCCCTCAGTAGGCCGCGGATTATAGCGATGGTTTCTCGGCTGTGCTATCCGAAAAATCCAATAAGGCTGTACGAAGAAACGTCACGGCGAATTCGTCCGGTGGCAAGGGCAGGCTGACGATGTAACCCTGGATCTGTTCACAGCCCTCCGCAGCCAGGAATTGCTGCTGGGCCTGGGTTTCGACGCCTTCGGCGATGACGGTGAATTGCATGCTGCGGCCCAGGGCGATGATTGCGCGAACAATCGCCGCATCGTGTGGGTCGTCCGGCAGGCCGCGGACGAAGGATTGATCGATCTTGAGAATGTCCAGCGGCAGGCGTTTGAGGTAGCTCAGGGACGAATAGCCAGTGCCGAAATCGTCGATCGCCAGTTGAACACCCAAGCGTTTGAGCTGATGCAGCACCGCCAGTGCTTCTTCAGCCTGGCTCATGATGAAGTTTTCAGTGATCTCCAGTTGCAGGAAGCCGGGTTTGAGTTGGTTGTCCTTGAGCAGTTGTTCGATCCGGCCAAGCAGGTTCGGCTGGCGCAGTTGCGCGCCTGCGAGGTTGACTGAGAGTGGGCCCAGGCACTCATAGACCTGGTTCCACTCGTACATCTGTCGGCAGGCGGTCTCAAGTACCCAGTCGCCGATTTGCAGGATCATGCCGTTTTCTTCGGCCAGGGGAATGAAATGCTCGGGAGGTACATCGCCGAAGGTTGGGTGACGCCAGCGAATCAGCGCTTCGGCACCGACCACTCGATGATCGTCCAGGCTGATTTTGGGCTGGTAGTACAAAAACAGCTCATTGCGCTCGATGGCGCGTCGCAGTTCATGTTCCAGCGCCACGCGCTCGCTGGCTTGGGCGGTGAGGTCGCGAGTGTAGCTTTCAACCCGGTTACGGCCTTTGGCCTTGGAGCGATACATCGCGGCATCGGCGTTTTTGACCAGCGTGGCGACGTCGCAGCCATCCTTGGGGTACAGACTGGTGCCGATGCTGGCGCTGATGAAAAACTCGTGCTCGCCGGCCTGGAACGGGGCGGCGAAGCAATTAAGCAGTTTGGTGGCAATATTGTCGGCATCGCTGGACTGTTGCAGGCCGGGGAGCAGGATGATGAATTCGTCGCCACCGAGCCGCGCCACGGTATCGATATCGCGCAGTTGCTCCTTGAGGCGCACGGCGATGCCTTTGAGCAGCAGGTCGCCGACCGGGTGGCCGAGACTGTCGTTGATGTGTTTGAAACGGTCCAGGTCGAGGAACAGCACGGCGCCCTGGCCACCGTTTTCCTGCTGGTTGTTCAGTGCGGTCAGCAGCCGACTCTCGAACAGCGTGCGGTTTGGCAGGCCGGTCAGCGGGTCGTGGTGCGCCTGGTAGTCGAGTTTGGCTTGCGCGTGCTTGAGGCTGGAAATGTCCGCGAACACCGCAACAAAGTGGGTGATGAATTTGTCCCGGTTACGCACTGCGCTGATGGTCAGCCAACTCGGGTAGAGCTCGCCATTCTTGCGCCGGTTGGAAATCTCGCCTTGCCAATGACCATCGGCGGTCAATTGATGCCACATCGCCGCATAAAATGCGCTGTCATGCAGGCCCGAGGCGAGCAGGCGAGGAGTGTGGCCCAGGGCTTCGCTCTCGCTGTAACCGGTAATTTCGGTGAACGCCCGATTGACCGCGCTGATGTGCTGTTGGGTGTCGGTGATCAATACACCCTCGGCGGTGCTCTCGAACACCGTAGCAGCCTGCTGCAGCTTCTCCTGCATCAGGTGCCGCTCGGTAATGTCCCGGGCGATAGTCAGCATGCAGTTCTCATCGCCGATGGGCAGCGGCCGGCTTGAAACCTCACAGAGCCGGATCTGCCCGTCTTTGCGGCGGATGTGGCAACTGAAGTCGCGGACGAAACCGTCTCGGTGCAGCAGTTCGAGCATCTGTTTGCGCTCGTTGAGATTGACCCAGATCCCCAGGTCCAGAGCCGAGCGATCCACGGACATCGCGCTGTTGAAACCGGTAATACGGCTGAAGCCTTCGTTAACCTCCAACAGCAAGCCGTCGCTCTGCCGGGACAGCAGCAAGCCGTCGGGGGAGGCATGAAAGGCCTTGGCGAATTTCTCTTCCGAGGTTTGCAGTTGTTGCTGGGTTTCCTTTAGCTGACTGATGTCCCGCACGACGACCACCAGGGCCGGGGTGGTATCGAGATCGAAAGGCTCGGCGGAAATCAGGCCGGTAAACACCTGGCCATTGCTGCGGCGAAAAGGCATCTCCAGGTTGCGGATGCTACCGGCCTGCAAGCGTTGCAACAAACCTGGCCCCACGCCGGGTACGCCCCAGATGTTCAGGTCGGTGGCGGTCTGGCCTATGACGTCTTCGGCCTTGAGGCCGATCTGTTCTTCGAACGCTTCATTGACTTCCAGCAGGCAACCGTCGGAAAGCCGCGCGATCACCAGAATATCCGGGCATTGCTGGAACACTGAAGCGAACTTCTGCTCCGACAGGCGCAGCGCCTCTTCGGTGCGCTTGGCTTCGCTGATGTCGATCATCAGCCCGCGCAGTACCGGTTCATGGGCGTGCTCGATAAGGCTGACGATATCGCGGACCCACAGGCAGCGGCCGTCAGCGGTGATGACCCGGTAATCGACGCTGTGATCGCGTCCGGCCGCCACTTCACGGTCGCAGAAGGTTTGGGCCCGGGTCAGATCCGCGGGGTGGATGATGTTGCGCCAGAAGCCTGGAATCAGCCAGTGGGGCAGGGGGTAGCCAAGGAGGTCTTGAGCGTGAGGTGACACGTAGCTGTAGGTGTAATCGCTGATACGGGCTTCCCAGGCGATGGCCGAAAGACTCTCCACCAGCCCGCGGTAATGGTATTCGCTGCTGCGCAGCTCCTGTTCCAGAGCGACCCGGCGGGCAATTTCCGAACTGAGTCGGCGGTTGATCCGGATAACCACTGCCAGCACGATCATCAGAAACAATAATCCTGGCAGGCCGTAAATCAGTACGTCGAGCCAGAAGGTTCGATGGTCCAGGACGTTACCGACCCAGTGTTCCTGGATGGAACTGATTTCACTCGGGGTCATGTCTGCCAGGACTTTGTCGAGGATGCTGACCAGCAGCTTGTTGTTCGGGGGCACGGCCATCGCCAATTGGTAGCGATAAGGTGTTTCACCGCTGACGTAGAGGCCGTCGAGCTTGAGCTGGCGCAGGCTCCAGACACTGGAGGCGAGATCGCCCACTACGGCATCCACGGCGTCGGTGGCGAGCGCCTGCAACGCCGAGCTGACGTTAGGCATTGCCACCAGATTCAGGTCGGGATGGTGGGTGCGCAATAGTTCATGGGGGGCATAGTTTTCCACCACGGCGATCTTCAGCCCATACAGGTCTTCGAGTTTGCGCGGTTGGGCGCCTCCGACGTGAGCCAGAATGACTATCGGAAAGTCGAGATAGGGGCGGGTGAACGATAGATACGTCTGACGCTCGGGAGTCGACATGATGCCCGGCAAGATGTCTAGCTTGCCTTGTTTGGCCTGCTGCAAGACTTCAGTCCAGCTGACCGGCTCGATGGGCGTGAGTTTGATGGCCAGCCGTTGACGGATGACGTTGATGTAGTCCGCCGCCAGGCCCTGATAGCGCCCATGTTCATCGCGAAATTCAAACGGCGGCCAGGACGCGTCCACGCCCAGGCGCAATTCCGGGTGAGCCGTTAGCCAGCTACGTTCTTCGTCGGTAAGAGTCAACGCGCCAGCCGTTGCGGTCCAGGTCATCAGCGACAGCAAAAAAAGCACGGTCGGCCATCTGGGCATAACGGTCTCGTTATGGCTTGGGGGAATGTTTCGAGTGTAGACGGGCTATGCGGCGGGGGGGATGTACGGGGCATTTAATCTGCATAAAGCAAAACCCCCGGCTTGGGCCGGGGGTTCTGTGGATCACTCGTCGAGGAAGGAGCGCAAATGCTCGCTTCTCGTCGGGTGGCGCAGCTTGCGCAGCGCCTTGGCTTCGATCTGACGAATCCGTTCACGGGTCACGTCGAACTGCTTACCAACCTCCTCGAGGGTGTGGTCGGTATTCATGTCGATACCGAAGCGCATGCGCAGAACCTTGGCTTCACGTGCAGTGAGGCCGGACAGAACTTCGCGAGTCGCTTCTTTAAGGCTCTCGACAGTGGCGACATCGATTGGCGACTGCATGGTCGAGTCTTCGATGAAGTCACCCAGATGAGAATCTTCGTCATCACCGATCGGGGTTTCCATGGAGATCGGCTCTTTAGCGATCTTCAATACCTTGCGGATCTTGTCCTCAGGCATTTCCATGCGTTCGCCCAGCTCTTCCGGGGTCGGTTCACGACCCATTTCCTGCAGCATCTGCCGGGAAATACGGTTGAGCTTGTTGATCGTCTCGATCATGTGCACCGGAATACGGATGGTGCGGGCCTGGTCGGCGATCGAGCGAGTGATCGCCTGACGGATCCACCAGGTGGCATAAGTCGAGAATTTGTAACCGCGGCGGTATTCGAACTTGTCTACCGCTTTCATCAGACCGATGTTGCCTTCCTGGATCAGATCGAGGAACTGCAGGCCACGGTTGGTGTACTTCTTGGCGATGGAGATCACCAGACGCAAGTTCGCTTCGACCATCTCTTTCTTCGCGCGGCGGGCCTTGGCCTCACCGATCGACATGCGACGGTTGATGTCCTTGATCTCGGCGATCGTCAAACCGGTTTCGGTTTCCAGCGCGGTCAGCTTCTGCTGGCAACGAATGATGTCCGGTTGCAGGCGACCAATGGCTTCAGCGTATTTGCTTTTGCCTTTGGCCAGTGCGTCGGTCCAGCTTTCGTCGACTTCGTGGCCCGGGAACTGGCGCAGGAAGTCGGCACGCGGCATACGGGCATCACGAACGCACAGTTGCATGATCGCGCGCTCTTGCTGACGCAGACGATCCAGGGCACTGCGAACACGCTCGACCAGGCCTTCGAATTGCTTCGGCACCAGTTTGATCGGCATGAACAGCTCAGCCAGGACTACCAGCTCGGCAATTGCCAGCTTGTTGCCACGACCGTGCTTTTTCAGGGCCTTGCGGGTGATTTCCATCTGATCGGCGACAGCGCCAAAGCGCTGTGCGGCGATGACCGGATCCGGACCGCTTTCGGCTTCTTCTTCGTCATCGCTCGCTTCGGCGTCATCGTCGTCGGTGTCGTCGGCAGCTGGAGCTGCTTTCGGGTCGACAGGCGGTGGCACTTCGGCTGCAGGCGGCGCAATGCCGTCGTCCGGGTCGATATAACCGCTCAGGACGTCGGACAGGCGGCCACCTTCGGTGGTGACGCGAGTGTACTCGGAGAGAATATGGTCAACCGTGCCAGGGAAGTGCGCGATTGCGCCCATCACTTCGCGGATGCCCTCTTCAATACGTTTGGCGATTTCGATTTCGCCTTCACGTGTGAGGAGCTCTACCGTACCCATTTCACGCATGTACATGCGCACTGGGTCGGTGGTGCGACCAATGTCGGTCTCGACCGCTGCCAACGCTGCTGCTGCCTCTTCGGCCGCGGCTTCGTCGGTATCGGCGTCGGCCAGCATAAGGGAATCCTTATCTGGCGCAACCTCGAATACGTTGATCCCCATGTCATTAATCATGCGGATGATGTCTTCCACCTGTTCCGGATCTGAAATATCCTCCGGCAGGTGGTCGTTGACCTCCGCGTAAGTCAGGTAGCCCTGCTCACGACCAAGTGTGATCAACTCTTTGATACGAGACTGCTGTTGCGCTTTTCCGGACATAACACCCTATCCACTGAAGGTCTTGGCGGGCAAAAAACAAGCCGAGGATTATACCTGAGCTATGACCTCACGCGCCAGTTGAGGTCGGGCTTGATGCGGAAACATTGCGACTTAAAAGGTCGCGCAGTTGATTTTTCTCTTCGGTGCTCAATTCACTTTGACGTGCTTTTCGAAGAAGTTGTTCCAGGTTTCGCTCGCGTTGACGGGCTGACAAGCTAGTAATGGTGTCGAAAAACTGTTGTTCAAGGTTATCTCCATCAATCAGCCATTCCTTTTCTGCCAGCGCTTTGAGCAGTCGGCCTTGTTCGGTGCCGTGCCAGCGCGCAATCAGTTGAAATGAGTTTAGCTTGGGATTCTTCTGTACGGCTTCGAGCAGAGCGACCAGCAGTTGCGTGTTGGTATGGTCCTCGGCGGCGAAGTGCCCGGCATCCTCGACTTTCTCAGCCAGTTGCGGGTGATGCAACAACGTGCGCAAGGCTGCCAGGGTGGGCGGCTCTACAGCGGCCGGCACCCGTGGCGCGCGCGGTTGATCGCGATCGCCGCCCCGTTTGCCATTCTTGTCCCACGGTTTCTTGTCCCATTTCTTGCCGCCTGCGCCAGGCTTCTTAGGCGTCCATTCCTGCTGCGGCGCATACATCTCTTGTGCCTGCGGCTGATGGTAGTCGCTGTAATCCGGCATGGCGTCGTAATCGATGCCTGGATCGTAAGCGGGTGGCGCTTCCTGAGGCTGAGGCTTGCTTTGCACGAGTTGGCTCACGGCTTCACCGCTAAGCCCGGTAATTTCGCTCAGGCGCTGGCGCATCAAGATGCGCAGGTTGGCGCCCGGGACTTTGTCGATCAGCGGCGCGGCGAGGGTGGCCATATGGGCCTTGCCTTCGAGGGAGCGCGGGTCCGATTCCTCGGTCAACTGTTGAAAAAAGTAATCGGCCAATGGCTGGGCGTGCTGATTGATTCGCGCGCGGAAGGCGTCAGTGCCCTCGGAGCGGACCAGGGTATCCGGGTCCTCGCCTTCGGGCAGGAACAGAAAGCGTGCCCGACGCCCGTCCTGCAAGCATGGCAGGGTTGCCTCCAGCGCCCGCCAGGCGGCATTTCGGCCTGCCTGGTCGCCATCAAAGCAAAACAGCACGCTGGGCACGACGCGAAACAGGCGCTTCATGTGCTCTTCGCTGGTGGCGGTGCCCAGGGTTGCGACGGCATTGCGCAGGCCTTGTTGGGCTAGGGCGATCACGTCCATGTAGCCCTCGACGACGATGATTTCGTCGAGGTTGCGATTGTTCTTGCGTGCTTCATAAAGGCCGTAGAGTTCCTGGCCTTTATGGAAAACCGGGGTTTCCGGTGAGTTCAGGTATTTCGGCTTGTCATCGCCCAGGACCCGGCCGCCGAAGGCGATGATGCGCCCGCGACTGTCGCGGATCGGGAACATCACGCGATCGCGGAAGCGGTCATAGCGCTTGCCGGTTTCGGCGTTCTCGATCAGCAGGCCGGCATCAATCATGGCCTTTTGCCGCAGAGTATCGCTGCTCAAGTGCTTGTACAGATTGTCCCAGCCAGGCGGAGCAAAACCGAGGCCGAAGTCTCGGGCGATTTCTCCCGTTAGTCCGCGACCTTTCAAGTAATCCACGGCGGCTTTGCGCGACGGATGGCTTTTCAGCGCCTGACGATAAAAGTCGGCGGCGGCGGTGAGCAGCGGATACAGCGGCGAATCAGTAGGTTGGCGCGGTTTATGGGGCCGACCGCTTTCTTCGCGGGGAATTTCCATGCCGGCGGCTTTGGCCAGTTCTTCGACAGCCTGGACGAAATCCAGGTTGTCATGGTCCATCATGAAGCCGAGGGCGTTACCGCCAGCGCCGCAGCCGAAGCAGTAATAGAACTGTTTGTCGGGGCTGACGCTGAAGGAGGGGGTTTTCTCTTTGTGGAACGGGCAGCAGGCAGTGTAGTTCTTGCCGGCTTTTTTCATTTGCAGGCGCGAGCTGACCACATCGACGATGTCGGTGCGGTTCAGAAGGTCGTCAATGAAGCTCTGGGGAATTAGCCCGGCCATGGCGTTCTCGTCATCTGCGCTGAAATGGACCCAAAACGAAGGGCGGCCGAACGCGGGTCGTTGTTTGAGGCGCGCAGGTTGTGCGGCTCGACCGGTGTCGTCTGCGTAATCGCTGTCGGGAAGTGTATCTGCCGAAAATCCACTGACGTTAGTACCAATCAGTATTCGACTATTTGAAAGTGTTTCGCTGAATCCGGCGACGGCCAGTCATTGGCCTCGGATAGCTCAAAAGCGGGCACGCAAGAAGGTGCCTTGGGCTGATCGTCGTGAGAGGAATCAGTGGGTGTGCTCGTCAGTAGCCTTGGAAGGCTCGTCAGAAAAGACGTGCACTGCTGGCAAAAGAGCCAGGTCTGACGCTGTGAAGCAGGTTTGTCTCGGTCGCGTCTGCGGCTTTGACGGTGAAGCATCAAGCGTTGTCCGCAAATGCCATTAGCCCGGCTGAGGGCCGGGCTTGGCAGAAGCTTGCTACGATCGTCTGTGTATTAGTACAGACGAACGGCGCGGCGCTGTTCGCGCTGAACTTTCTTGGCGTGACGCTTAACAGCGGCTGCTGCTTTACGCTTACGCTCAGAAGTTGGCTTCTCGTAAAATTCGCGGCTACGAACTTCAGCCAGTACACCGGCTTTTTCGCAGGAGCGCTTGAAACGACGCAGAGCTACGTCGAAGGGTTCGTTCTCTTTTACTTTGACGGCTGGCATCCAGAGCTACCTTCATTCATTACCGGGGTCAACATCCTCGCGGCAAAAGAGCACTTGAAGACGTCGGTTTTTAAGGGTTGCGGATGTTAACCCCTCATCGCTCGGAATGCAAAGCCTCTGATCGAAAACCGCTGGTCGGGGCATCACGCGACGACTATTATGCGCGCCTTCGAATTCAGCCTCTACAAGGCGCAAACCCATGCTAGTACTGGGATTAGAAACCTCTTGCGACGAAACCGGTGTCGCACTTTACGACAGTGAACGCGGGCTGTTGGCCGACGCGCTGTTCAGTCAGATCGATCTGCATCGTGCCTATGGTGGCGTGGTGCCGGAGCTGGCTTCGCGTGATCACGTCAAACGCATGCTGCCCTTGATTCGTCAGGTCCTGGCCGAGGCCGGCTGTGTGCCGACCGAGATCGACGCCATCGCTTATACCGCGGGTCCTGGCCTGGTGGGAGCCTTGCTAGTGGGGGCTTCGTGCGCTCAGGCGCTGGCCTTTGCCTGGGGCATTCCTGCGTTGGGCGTGCACCACATGGAAGGTCACTTGCTGGCGCCGATGCTGGAGCCGCAACCACCGCAGTTCCCGTTCGTCGCTTTGTTGGTGTCGGGTGGTCATACGCAGCTGGTTCAGGTCGACGGGATTGGCCAATACACGCTCTTGGGCGAGACCCTCGACGATGCTGCCGGCGAAGCTTTCGATAAAACCGCGAAAATGATGGGCCTGAATTATCCGGGCGGCCCGGAGATCGCGCGTCTGGCGGAGCAGGGCGTTGCGGGGCGTTTCACTTTTCCACGTCCAATGTGTGATCGTCCAGGCCTGGCTTTCAGCTTCAGCGGGCTGAAAACTTTCGCCCTGAACACCTGGCAGCAGAGCGTCAGCGCCGGGGACGACAGCGAGCAAGCCCGTTGCGACATCTCGCTGGCGTTCCAGCAGGCCGTGGTGGAGACTTTGACCATCAAGTGCAAGCGTGCCCTGAAACAGGCGGGTCTCAAGCGTCTGGTGATCGCAGGGGGCGTCAGCGCCAACAAAGCACTGCGGGTTTCACTGGAAAAAATGCTCGGCGACATGAAGGGCGATGTGTTTTATGCCCGTCCGGAGTTCTGTACCGATAATGGCGCGATGATTGCGTTTGCCGGCTGCCAGCGCTTGCAGGCCGGTCAGCATGAAAGCCTGGCGATCAGCGTGCAGGCGCGCTGGCCGATGGAGCAACTGTCGGCGCTGTAATGAGTGGCGCTCACGTGCGGTATTTAAAAATGCCGTTCGCGCCCGGCAAACAGGTCGCGTAGATTGCCGCGATGACGCCAGACGATCAGGCCCGTGAGCGTGCTCATTGGCAGCAGTGCCGCTGGTTCTTGCCAGGCAAGCAGTGGCAGGGTCAATGGTGTGGCAATCAGAGCGGCGAGAGAGCTGGTGCGGGTCAGGTAGAACGTCAGCGACCAGGCGCAGACCGCCAGCAGCGCGGCGGGCGGGTAGAGTCCCAGCAGCATGCCTGCCGCGGTGGCGACACCCTTGCCACCGCGAAAGCGGAAGTACAGCGGAAACAGGTGACCGATAACGGCACAGACGCCGATCCAGGCCTGTTGCTGCAGTGAAAGGCCCACTGCACCTGCGATCAATACGGGTAGCAGGCCTTTGTTCAGGTCGCCGAGCAAGGTCAGGATGGCGAGCTTCTTGCCGGCCAGACGCAACATGTTGGTGGCACCGGCATTGCCCGAGCCACTCATTCGCGGATCGGGGTTCCCGGTCAGGCGGCTGAGCAAAATGGCGAAGGACAGAGAGCCGAGCAGGTAGGCGAGAGTCGCCAGTAACCAAAACATGCTAACTATTCCGGGCGAGGACGCCCTGATTCTAACGGCGCATTGCGCCCTTGTCGTGCAGTGGAGAGAAGTGCTTGGACAGAGTGTTTATCGAGGGCCTGGAAGTCGACACCGTGATTGGTGCCTACGACTGGGAACGAGGCATCCGACAGTGTCTGCGACTTGATCTGAGCTTTGCCTGGGACAATCGTCCGGCCGCCGCCGGTGATGACCTCACCTTGGCGCTCGACTACGCGAGCGTTTCGTCGCGCATCCAGGCGTTCGCCGAGCAGGCGCAGTTCCAGCTGGTGGAGACCTTTGCCGAGCGTCTGGCGGAAGTGCTGATGAGCGAATTCAAGATCACCTGGATGCACCTCAAGCTGACCAAGCCAGGTGCCGTCCCGGCGGCCACGGGTGTGGGCGTGGAGATCGAGCGCGGATGTCGCTGACTCAGGTGTATCTCGGGCTCGGTAGCAATATCGAGCGCGAAACCCATTTGCAGGCAGGCCTGGACGCCCTGGCGGGTTTCCTGGTGGATATGCGCTGCTCGGCGGTATTCGAAAGCCAGCCGGTGGGGATCAAGAGCGGGCCGTTTTTCAACTTTGTGGTCTCGGCCTTCACCGATCTGCCGCTGATGGAGCTGGATCGACGATTGAAATTCATCGAAGCGGATAACGGCCGTTACGCGCCGGACCGCAAGGGCTTGCCGCTGGATATCGACGTGCTGCTGTTTGGCGACCTGGTGGGCAACTTCGATGGCTTGGTCTTGCCTCGGGCAGAGATTCTGAAAAATGCGTTCGTGCTGTGGCCGTTGTCGCTGATTGCGCCGGATCGTGTGCATCCGGGCGTAGGCAAAAGCTTTGCGGCTTTATGGGGTGAGGCGCAGATCGATCAGGTGCTGGCGCCGGTTGCTTTCGAATGGCGCGGTGAGCAGCTGACCCCTTTGAATTTGCTGTGACCCTACGGGCGTCTTCGCGGGCAAGCCTCGCTCCTACAGGTTGGCGCCGAATATGTGAACGGCGCCAAACCTGTAGGAGCGAGGCTTGCCCGCGAAGCTTTTCAAACAGACGCCGCCTCTTTGTAAGCCTTCAACGCCTTGAGCCGCTCGCCCTTGATCGCCTCGCCCAACTCCGGGCCCTTGAATCCCTTCTCCAGCAACGGCTGAACGGCAACACTGCGCGCCGCAGTTGCCGCGCCCCGCAAATAATCCGCCTGTGGATAACTTCTCTGCTCCAAGCCTTTGCGCCCTCGAGCGTCCATCTCGCACGCCGCAATAAACTCCTCAAAGCGCTGAGGTCGACGATAGACGTCGAAACTCTGCAGCAATTCCAGCAAGGTCGACGCTTTCAGCTCCAGGGCACGATGGCCATGGGTGTGATACTTGCCCACCAGAAGCGCTAGTTCCTGACAGTCCTTCGGTGCCTTGAAGCGCTCGTTGACTGCTTTGATCAGCTTCAAGCCTTTGTGCTCGTGGGCAATGTGGCGGGGCCATTCTTCCTCGGGCGTCAATCCTTTGCCCAGGTCATGCAGCAGGCAGGCCCAGCGTACGGTCAGCGGTTGTTTGTGCAGCGCCGCTTGCTCCAACACGCTCAGGGTATGCACGCCCGTATCGATTTCCGGATGATGGGCTTCGGGTTGCGGTACGCCAAACAGTGCGTCGACTTCCGGCATCAGTACCTTGAGCGCGCCGCATTCGCGCAGCACCTCGATGAACACCTGGGGCTGGTCTTCCATTAGTGCGCGGGCTATTTCTTTCCAGCTGCGTTCTGCGGTTAACGCCTCCAATTCACCTGATTCGCTGAGGTGACGCATCAGCTCCAATGTCTCGGGGGCGACGGTGAAGCCCAGTTCGGCATAGCGCGCGGCGAAGCGGGCAACACGCAGAACACGGAGCGGATCTTCGGCGAACGCGGGGGAAACGTGACGCAGCAAGCGAGCCTCGAGATCCCGTTGGCCATGGTACGGGTCGGTCAGGTTCTGCTGATCGTCCTCGGCCATGGCGTTGATCGTCAGGTCGCGACGAATCAGATCTTCTTCGAGGGTGACGTCGGGGCTGGCGTGAAAGATGAAGCCGCCGTAGCCGCGCCCGTTTTTGCGTTCGGTGCGGGCGAGGGCGTATTCCTCACCGCTTTTTGGGTGAAGAAACACCGGGAAGTCCGCGCCCACCGGACGAAAGCCCTTGGCGAGCATTTCTTCGGTGGTGGCGCCCACAACGACCCAGTCGATATCGGTGACAGGCTTGCCCAGCAGGCGATCGCGTACTGCACCGCCGACTTTATAAATCTGCATAAAAAACCTCCGTTAGCCCGACAGAATAACCTTTGCGTCGAACTTCCGGAGGCAGAAAAACAGGATCAAAGATGAATGACTGCCAAGTCCAGCCGGCCGTAATCCCCCTCGCCATGCTCGCCTCTGGGCGGAACATGGTGGGTTTTCATCACCTGATCCCCTTGCAGGGTTTCCAGGTGAATGTCGAAGCCCCAGAGGCGGTGCAGATGCTTGAGCACTTCGTCGGTGGAATCGCCTAGCGGTTTACGGTCGTGTTGCTGGTGACGCAAGGTCAGGGACCGGTCACCACGTCGATCGATGCTGTAGATCTGTATGTTGGGTTCGCGATTGCCCAGGTTGTATTGCGCCGCCAGGGTTTCACGAATGGTTCGATAGCCCTCTTCGTCGTGTATTGCCGGAACCAGCAGATCGTCCTTCTGATCGTCATCGAGGATGCTGAACAGCTTGAGGTCGCGGATCACCTTGGGTGACAGGTACTGCAGGATGAAACTCTCGTCCTTGAAGCTGCTCATGGCGAATTTGATGCTGGACAGCCAGTCGGTGCCGGCGATTTCCGGAAACCAGCGATAGTCCTCTTCGGTGGGGTGTTCGCATATCCGGCGGATATCGCGATACATGGCAAAACCCAGGGTGTAGGGGTTGATGCCGTTGTAGTAGGGGCTGTCGAAGCCGGGTTGAAAGACCACGCTGGTATGGGAAGTCAGGAATTCCATCATGAAGCCTTCGGTGACCAGGCCTTCGTCATACAAGTCGTTCATCAAGGTGTAGTGCCAGAACGTGGCCCAGCCTTCGTTCATCACCTGGGTCTGGCGCTGTGGATAAAAATACTGGGCGATCTTGCGCACGATGCGCACGATTTCGCGCTGCCAAGGCTCCAGCAATGGGGCGTGTTTTTCGATGAAGTACAGGATGTTTTCCTGAGGTTCGGCGGGGAAGCGTGCGTTGTCCTTGTCGCTGTACTTGTCCGCGCCTTTTGGAATGGTCCGCCACAAATCGTTGATCTGCTTCTGCAAATGCTCTTCCCGATCCTTCTGCCGACGGCGTTCTTCTTCGGCGGAAATCGGATAAGGGCGCTTGTACCGGTCGACCCCGTAATTCATCAGCGCATGGCAGGAGTCGAGCAAGTCTTCTACCGCATCGATGCCGTGGCGTTCTTCGCACTGCATGATGTACTGCTTGGCAAACACCAGGTAATCAATGATTGAACTGGCGTCGGTCCAGGTGCGGAACAGGTAATTGCCTTTGAAGAAACTGTTATGGCCATAGCAGGCGTGAGCTACCACCAGAGCCTGCATGCAGATGGTGTTTTCTTCCATCAGATAGGCAATGCAGGGATCGGAGTTGATCACAATCTCGTAGGCCAGACCCATCTGGCCACGGCTGTAGGATTTTTCGGTGCTGAGAAAGTGTTTGCCATAGGACCAATGGTGATAACCCAAGGGCATGCCGACAGAGGCGTAGGCGTCCATCATCTGCTCGGCGGTGATCACTTCGATCTGGTTGGGGTACGTATCCAGCGCGTAGCGGGCCGCGAGACGACTGATTTCGCGGTCGTAGGCCTGGATCAGCTCGAATGTCCATTCGGAGCCGGTGGAAATGGGTTGGCGCTTCTGCTCTTTGGCGGTCATGTCACTAACCTGCGCTGGAAGAGTTCACGAAAGACCGGATAGATATCCCCGGCCGAGACCAGTTGCTGCTGGGCAAAAGTGTCAGAGAAGGCTTCGGCGATGCGTTCATATTCGAACCACAGGGCCTGGTGTTCGCGCGGGGTAATCTCAACATAAGTGTAGTACTGCACGAACGGCATGATCTGATTGATCAGGATGTCGCGGCAGATCGGCGAATCGTCGTTCCAGTTGTCGCCGTCGGAGGCCTGGGCGGCATAGATGTTCCATTCGTTGCTCGGATAACGCTCGGCCATGATCTCCTGCATCAGCTTCAGGGCGCTGGAGACAATGGTGCCGCCGGTTTCCCGGGAATAGAAAAATTCTTCCTCATCCACTTCGCGGGCGCTGGTGTGGTGGCGGATGAACACGACGTCGATTTTGTCGTAGTTCCGCTTGAGGAACAGGTACAGCAAGATGAAGAAGCGCTTGGCGATGTCTTTGGTCGCCTGGGTCATGGAGCCAGACACGTCCATCAGGCAAAACATCACTGCTTTGGAGCTGGGGTTCGGCTGCTTGATCAGCAAGTTGTACTTGAGGTCGAAGGTGTCGAGAAACGGCACTCGGTGAATGCGCGCGCTTAGTTTCTCGATTTCTGCTTCGAGGTCCTGGATATCGCCGAAGTTATCCGGTTCTTCCCGCTTAAGCCGCAGCAGTTCCTCTTTGACTTCGCGCAATTTCGCACGGCTGCTGCCGGACAAGGCAATGCGCCGGGCATGGGCCGAACGCAGTGTGCGGATAATGTTGATCCGTGACGGGTTGCCCTCGTTGCTGATGCCCGCGCGTACGGTCTTGAAGGTGTCGGTGCCGGTCAGGTGGCGTTTGACCAGGTTAGGCAGCTCAAGGTCCTCGAACATGAATTCGAGGAATTCCTCCTGGGTAATCTGGAAGACGAACTCGTCCATCCCTTCACCCGTGTTACCGGCCTTGCCGGGGCCTCTGCCGCCGCCACCTCCGGGCGGACGGGCAATGTGCTCGCCGCTGGTGAATTCCTTGTTGCCGGGGTGCACGATGGTTTGCTTGCCGCCACGACCGTGGTGAAGCACTGGCTCGTCGATGTCGCGGCCGGGAATGCTGATCTGCTCGCCGTGTTCCATATCGGTAATGGAGCGCCGGCTGACCGCCTCTTCGACAGCCTTTTTGATGTGGTCACGGTAGCGCCGCAGAAACCGCTGGCGGTTTACCGTGCTCTTGTTCTTGCCATTGAGACGTCGGTCGATCACATAGCTCATGACTGCTCCTTAGAAGCTGTCCTGAAAGGGGCGAGCGTTAAAGCAGCATAAGCCAGCCTGAGGGTATTCACGCTCCTCCAAGCGCTTTTTGCTGCCTGAACCTCGCTACCGCATTTCGGACACCTCCAGAGGCCTGTGTAACAGAAAAAGCGTAAACAGGCCTCGGGCTAACGACAACCGGTCTGACCGGCAGCGGGTTACTGTGATTTTCTGACCCGCAGGTACCACTCGGACAGCAGTCGTACCTGTTTGTCGGTGTAGCCCCGCTCGACCATCCGTGTGACGAAGTCGTTGTGCTTCTGCTGATCCTCTTTGCTGGCCTTGGCGTTGAAGCTGATGACCGGCAGCAAGTCCTCGGTGTTGGAGAACATTTTCTTCTCGATGACCACCCGCAGTTTTTCGTAGCTGAGCCAGGTTGGGTTCTTGCCGTTGTTGTTGGCTCGGGCGCGCAGTACGAAGTTGACGATTTCGTTGCGGAAATCCTTCGGATTGCTGATGCCGGCCGGTTTTTCGATTTTCTCCAGTTCTTCGTTCAGGGCTACGCGGTTGAGGATCTCGCCAGTTTCCGGATCGCGGTATTCCTGATCCTGAATCCAGAAGTCGGCGTACAGCACGTAGCGATCGAAGATGTTCTGGCCGTACTCGCTGTAAGACTCGAGATAGGCAGTCTGGATCTCCTTGCCGATGAATTCGATATAACGCGGCGCCAGGTACTCTTTCAGGAAGCGCAGATAGCGTTCGCGGGTCTCGGCCTGGAATTGTTCCTGTTCGATCTGCTGTTCCAGCACGTAGAGCAGATGCACCGGGTTGGCGGCGATTTCGTGCGGATCGAAGTTGAAAACCTTCGACAGAATCTTGAAGGCGAAGCGGGTCGATAGACCGTTCATGCCTTCGTCGACACCCGCTGCGTCACGGTATTCCTGGATCGACTTGGCCTTGGGATCGGTGTCCTTGAGGTTTTCGCCGTCATACACGCGCATCTTGGAGTAGATGTTGGAGTTTTCCGGCTCCTTGAGGCGCGAGAGCACGGTAAATTGCGCGAGCATTTTCAGGGTGTCGGGCGCGCAATGGGCCTTGGCCAGCGAGCTGTTGAACAGAAGCTTGTCGTAGATCTTCACCTCGTCGCTGACGCGCAGGCAATACGGTACTTTGACGATATAGATCCGGTCGATGAACGCTTCGTTGTTCTTGTTGTTCCGGAAGGTGTGCCATTCCGATTCGTTGGAGTGGGCGAGCAGGATCCCGGTAAACGGAATCGCCCCCAGGCCTTCGGTGCTGTTGTAGTTGCCTTCCTGGGTGGCTGTCAGCAATGGGTGCAGCACCTTGATCGGTGCCTTGAACATTTCGACGAACTCCATCAGGCCCTGGTTGGCCCGGCACAGCGCCCCGGAGTAGCTGTAGGCATCGGCGTCGTTCTGTGGGAACTCTTCCAGTTTGCGAATATCGACCTTGCCCACCAGTGCCGAGATATCCTGGTTGTTTTCATCTCCCGGCTCGGTTTTCGCGACCGCGATCTGGTTGAGGATCGACGGGTACAGTTTCACCACGCGGAACTGGCTGATGTCGCCGCCGAATTCGGCCAAACGCTTGGTGGCCCATGGCGACATGATGGTATTGAGATAGCGCCGGGGAATGCCGAAGTCTTCTTCGAGGATCGCGCCATCTTCGGTGGCGTTGAACAGACCCAGAGGCGACTCGAAAACCGGCGAGCCCTTGATTGCATAGAAGGGCACTTTCTCGATCAGTTGTTTGAGCTTTTCGGCCAGGGACGACTTACCGCCACCGACAGGGCCGAGCAGGTAGAGGATCTGTTTCTTTTCTTCCAGACCCTGAGCGGCATGCCGGAAATACGACACGATCTGGTCGATGCATTCTTCCATCCCGTGGAAGTCTTCAAAGGCCGGATAGCGGCGGATCACCTTGTTGGAAAAGATTCGCGACAGCCTCGAGTTGGTCGAGGTGTCGAGCAGCTCCGGTTCACCGATGGCCAGCAAAAGACGCTCAGCTGCGGAAACATAGGCGCTGCGGTCCTTTTTGCACAGCTCCAGGTACTCTTGCAGAGAGAGTTCTTCCTGGCGCGTGGACTCGAAGCGTTGTTGGAAGTGGCTAAAGATACTCATGACGTCACCTCGCTCGATACGTGGAGCCGACGCCGGATCAGTCAGTCGATGCTGGCAAGCAACTGAATATGCAGTTGCTGTTTACCCCCCAGAACACCTCCAGAGTATCAACCCTGAAAGCTACTCCCGATGACCCGCGCGCCGGTGTACCGGCTCTCCCCTGTTTTGGATGGCCTGCGCTTAAGGATAGTTCGGAATCTTGAAGGCAAAGGCGCAATAAGTAATTAGTTGTGGCAGACCGTTCGTCAGCCAGCGCGCAAGCCCGCGGGGGCCGGGCCTTGCACGCCTTGAAAAAAATTATTCGGAAGTGCCTTGCGCCGTTTCCGAAGGATAGGTCGTACGCCACAGCTCAAAACCGCCATCCATGCTATAGACGTCGGAAAAGCCCTGACTGATCAGGTAAGCGGCTGCGCCTTGGCTGGAATTGCCGTGATAGCAGACCACTACCGTCGGCGCGTCCAGGTCGGCGCCCTGAATGAAAGCATGCAGAGAATGGTTGTCCAGATGCTTGGAGCCGGCAATGTGCAGCGCGGCAAACGTTGCCGGGTCGCGGACATCGACCACCACCGCGCCTTGTTCGCGCAGGGCCTGGGCTTGCTCTGGGGGGATACGTTTGAATTCGCTCATGGCGGGCTCCTGTGGCTCGGCTGAAAGCGCAGTCTAGCGCGGGGCGCTGGCTGACGTTTGTTCGGGAATGGAGGCGGCGACTGGCGGTTGAAGGTTGCCATGGGCGTCGCATTTACATTGCAGGCGCTCGCCAGTGTCGACGTTCATCAGGGTCATGGCGCCACCCCAGACGCAACCGGTGTCGAGGGCAAACAGACCCGGCTCGTTGCACTGGCCTTCGAGCGCAGCCCAATGACCAAAGATGATCTTCAGGCCTTTGGTCTTGCGCTCTTTGTGGGTGAACCACGGCGCATAGCCCGGCGGCGCGGTGTCGATGCCTTCCTTGCCCTTGAGATCCAGCTTGCCGTCGCTGGTGCAAAAACGCATCCGGGTGAAATAGTTGGTGATGACTCGCAAGCGCGCCGCGCCTTTGAGGTCGTTGTCCCATTTCACCGGCTCGTTGCCATACATGCCGTCAAGGTAAGGCGCGAAGCGATTGTCGTCGCGCAGGGCTTCCTCGACTTCGGCGGCGCACTTCAAGGCTTTGCGCAGCGACCATTGAGGCGGAATGCCGGCATGGACCAGGGCGATATCGCGCTGTTCGTCATAGTGCATGAGCTTTTGCTGGCGAACCCACTCCAGCAGCTCCCCGCAATCGGGTGCTTGAAGAATCTCGCGTAGCGTGTCGGCCTTCTTCAGGCGTTCGATGTTTTGCCCGACGGCCAGCAAGTGCAGGTCATGATTGCCGAGCACGCAGATCAGCGATTCGCGGATGTTATAGAGGAAGCGCAAGGTTTCCAGCGACTGCGGGCCTCGGTTGATGAGGTCACCCACCAGCCACAGACGGTCCCGGGCGGGGTCGAAGGCGACTTGCTTGAGCAGGCATTGCAGCGGTTCAAGGCAACCTTGCAAGTCGCCGACGGCATACGTCGCCATCAGTGCAGGGCTCCGGGTACTGCCAGACGGAATGGTGCGATGACAGCATCGAAGTGTTTACCGTCGGAGGCGACCATTTCATAAGTGCCTTGCATCGTACCGACCTTGGAGGTCATGACAGTGCCGCTGCTGTAAGTGTGGCTCTTGCCCACATCGATCAGCGGCTGCTGGCCGACGACGCCTGCACCGCGAACCTCCTCGACATGCCCGTCACCGTCGGTGATCACCCAGTGCCGTGAAAGCAGTTTGGCGGGCACCAAGCCATTGTTCTGCACGGTGATGGTGTAGGCGAAGGCAAAGCGATTGTGCTCGGGTTGCGATTGTTCTGCCAGATAGCGGGTGACGACGCTGACGTCGACCTGATAACGAGGATCGGACATGCAAAAGGCCTTAGAAACGAAGCGGGACGCGGGGCGTAGCTGATAGAACTCAGTCTAGGCCAAGTATCGGGTAGTAAACCAGAGTGGCGTCCTACCCGATAGCGCTCATCGCCTGTCAGTCGGTGGCAGGCTTTTGTAGGACTTGTTCGCTGAGCTTGTCGGCCAGGCGCACGAAGGCAGCCAGATCGAGCTGCTCGGGCCGCAGGCTGCCATCAACGCCGGCGGCTTCGATTTCAGCGTTGCTCAGCAGCAGTTTGAGAGTGTTGCGCAATGTTTTGCGGCGCTGGTTGAAGGCTTCGCGCACGACGCGCTCCAGCAGTTTGTGATCTTTGGCTGGATGCGGGAGTACCGCGTGAGGCACCAGGCGCACGATGGCCGAATCGACCTTCGGCGGCGGATTGAATGCGCCAGGGCCAACGTTGAACAGATGTTCGACCCGGCAGTGATACTGAACCATGATCGAAAGGCGACCCCAGTCACCGCCACCAGGGCCGGCCGCCATACGTTCGACCACTTCCTTTTGCAACATGAAGTGCATGTCGCGGATCAGGCTGGCGTTATGCAGCAGGTGGAAAATCAGCGGCGTAGAGATGTTGTACGGCAGGTTGCCGACTACCCGAAGACTGCCCGGTGCTGCGTTCAGACTGGTGAAGTCGAACTTCAGCGCATCACCTTGGTGCAGGTTGAAATTGCTCCTGCCGGCGAACTGCTGATTGAGGATCGGAACCAGGTCTTTGTCCAGCTCCACCACGTCCAGCTGGGCGCCGCTGTTGAGCAGGCCCTGGGTCAGCGCACCCTGGCCCGGGCCGATTTCCAGCAGACGGTCTTCGGATTTTGCGTGAATGGAGCGCAGGATACGGTCGATAACGCCGGCATCGTGCAGGAAGTTCTGGCCGAAGCGCTTGCGCGCCCGGTGTTGGTAATGTTCGGTCATAAACGGGTCTCGGCCATCTGGTAGGCGGTTTCCAGGGCGACTTGCAGGCTGCCGGTATCGATTTTGCCGCTGCCGGCCAGATCCAGGGCAGTGCCGTGGTCGACCGATGTGCGAATGATCGGCAAGCCGAGGGTCACGTTGACTGCCGCGCCGAAGCCTTTGTATTTCAGCACGGGCAGGCCCTGGTCATGGTACATCGCCAGCACCGCGTCGCAGTGCTCCAGATATTTGGGGGTAAACAGAGTGTCGGCGGGCAGGGGGCCGCGAAGGTCCATGCCCTCGCCGCGCAGGCGCTCTAATGTAGGTTCGATGATGTCGATTTCTTCATGGCCCAGATGGCCGCCTTCACCGGCGTGCGGATTAAGCCCGCAAACCAGGATGCGTGGCTGGGCGATGCCGAATTTTTCTTGCAGGTCGGCGTGCAGAATCCGCGTGACCCGTTCCAGACGCTCCGGCGTGATTGCATCAGCAATCTCGCGAAGGGGCAGGTGGGTGGTAACCAGCGCCACACGCAAACCGCGGGTGGCGAGCATCATCACCACTTGCGCGGTATGAGTCAGGTCAGCGAGGAATTCCGTGTGCCCGGAAAAGGCGATTCCGGATTCATTGATCACGCCTTTGTGCACAGGGGCGGTGATCATGCCGGCGAAATGCCCGTCCAGGCAACCCTTGCCAGCACGCGTCAGGGTTTCCAGGACGAAAGCCGCATTGGCTTTGTCCAGTTGCCCGGCGGTGACCTTGGCGTTGAGCGGCGTATCCCACACATACAGGCTGTTGGCCGGGGCGGGAGCATCTGGCCAGCTGTCCGGCGTTACCGGCAGCAGATCGACAATCACACCCAGCTGCGCGGCCCGCTCGAGGAGCAGGTCGCGGCTGGTAATGGCAATCAGGGGGTGTGGCTGGGCTTGCGAGGCGAGCAGCAGGCACAGGTCAGGACCTATGCCGGCCGGTTCGCCGGGGGTCAACGCGAAACGCTTGGGTTTCACTGCGTTGCCTGGTCTGCACCAGGGAGCTTGATTTCGACGTACGCTTCGTCACGGATCTGACGCAGCCAGGTTTGCAGCTCTTCGTCGTATTTGCGGTTACGCAGTACGGTCATCGCTTGTTGCTCACGGGCCTGGGTGGTGCTGTCGGTGGCGCGACGGCCAAGGACTTCCAGAACGTGCCAGCCATATTGAGTCTGGAACGGCTTGGACAGCTGACCTTGTGGGGTCTTGGCCATCACTTCGCGGAATTCAGGCACCAGTGAATTCGGGTCGATCCAGTTCAGATCGCCACCGTTGAGAGCGGAACCCGGATCTTCCGAGAAGCTTTTCGCCAGCTCGCCAAAGTCTTCGCCCGCTTCGATACGCGAGTAGAGCGATTGAGCCAGGGCTTTGGTTTTTTCTTCGTCGCGGATCGGGCTTGGTTTGACCAGGATGTGACGAACGTGCACTTCATCCCGCACCTGGGCTTCGCCGCCACGCTTGTCGAGGATCTTCAGGATGATGAAGCCGCCCGGTGTGCGCATTGGCTGGGTCACATCGCCAACTGCCATGGTGCCCAGCAGGCGATCGAACGGAGGTGGCAGTTGGGCGGCTTTACGCCAGCCCATATCGCCGCCTTCCAGCGCGGTTTCACTGGCGGATTTGGCGATTGCCAACTGACCGAAGTCAGCGCCTTGCTTGAGCTGCTGGTAAACCGCATCGGCTTGTTTGGCGGCATTCTGAATCGCGTCGGAGTTGGCGCTTTCCGGCGTAGGAATCAGGATGTTGGCCAGACGAAATTCTTCGGACAGCTGCATCTTGCCCAGATCGGACGCCAGGAAGTTCTTCACTTCCTGCTCGGACACCTGGATGCGTTCAGCTACACGGCGCTGACGCACACGGCTGATGATCATTTCGCGGCGGATCTGGTCACGAGCGTCGTCATAAGACAGACCGTCGCGAGCCAGGGCGGCGCGAAATTGTTCGATCGACATGTTATTGCGCTGGGCAATGGTGCCGACTGCCTGGTTCAGTTCTTCGTCGGTGATGCGGATGCCGGAGCGTTCGCCGATCTGCAGTTGTAGGTTTTCGACGATCAGACGCTCGAGCACCTGCTGATCCAGTACGCCTGCAGGCGGTACGGCAGCACCGCGTTTGGCGATGGTTTGCTGAACTTCATGAACACGCTGGTCCAGTTGGCTCTGCATGACCACGTCATTGTCGACGATGGCCACCACTTTATCGATGGACTGTACCGCGGCGTTGGCCGCGGTACCCAGGAACAGCGCGCCCAGCATTAGCGGGCGCAGACAATCAGAAAGCTTGGTCTTCACGTTCACGATAACCTTGGATGCCTTTGTCGAGGAAACTCTCTACCTTGGCGCCGGTGAGGCCGCCGAGTCCCTTCAGAACAATTTGGAGGAAGACGCCGTGGTCGCCTTTTTCGTTTTCCGGGGCGTTCTGACTGAACTCTTCATAGTCGACCCAGTAACGGTTGATCAGGCGCAATTTCCAGCAGCAGTTGTCGTATTCGAAACCACCGAAGGCTTCCAGAGTACGGTTGCGGTTGTAGTCATACTGCCAGCGGCTGATAGCATTCCACTGCGGCACGATCGGCCAGATCACCGAGAAATCGTGCTGCTTGATCTTGTAGTAGTCCTTCACATAGCCAGGTTGGCCAGGGGTGCCATAGTCACCGCCGCCCACCTGCCATCTACCCGTGTTCTGATCATAACGGACCTGGTCGTTGCGGTAGCGATAACCGGCGTTGATGACCTTGTTCGGGTTGTCTTCAGGCTGGTAGTGGAACATCGCGCTGCCCGAGCGAGGGCTGCGGCTGTCCGGGTCCCAGTTGTAGTCGGCCGTGGTGCGCCAGTCGCGGTTCCAGCGATATTCGTATTCCAGCGCGTACGGTGAAACGTTGGCTTGAGCATCGGCGCGGGTTTTCGCATCGATACCTGGCAACTGGACTTCGCGGTCCTTGAAGTACAAGGCCTGGCCGACGCTGATGCGTTGACGTTCGAAGCCGTTTTCTTCGATCCAGCGGTTGGTCACGCCCAGCGACAGCTTGTTCTCGTCACCGACACGGTCGGAGCCGGAGAAGCGGTTGTCGCGGAACAGCGAGGCGTAGTTGAAGGTGTATTCGCCTGTATCGAAAACCGGAATGTCTTCCTGATCAGTCTCTGGGACGTAGAGATAGAACAGGCGCGGTTCGAGTGTCTGGCGATAGTTCTTGCCGAACCATTGCGTATCGCGATCGAAGTACAGGCCGCTGTCGATGCTCGCGATCGGCACACCACGATTCTGGTTACGGCTGTAGGTGCCGTTGAGCCGGTCCGCTTCTGCGCTTTGTGCAGCAACCTGATTTTTGCCGGTACCATCCAGATCCAGATCGTACTGGGTGTACTGGTACTTCAGGGATGGTTTCAAGAAACCATAAGTCCAGTTCAGCGGCAGGCTGACACCCGGCTTGAGGTTCAAACGGTTGCCGTTGGCACGTGCCAGGCCAGTCACGTTGTTATCAAGACGCGACTCGACGGTACCGTCTTCATTTACGAAGTCGCCGTTCTTCAAGTCACGCTCAAACCGCACGGCCTCTGTTTCGTAATCGAAATCCAGACCTTGCGGATGGTAGGGCAGTTGTCCGTTAAAGGTGATCTGCGGCAAACGATCATAAGGCGTGATGTTCGAAACAGTCGCCAGCTGATAAGCCTGGGCATTCAAGCGAGCGGTATAGCTGTCGCCACGATAGGTGACAGAACCTTGCTGATTCACGAAATCGGCACTTTTCACACCAATCTGATCAGACTGCAGATCCTGGAAGTAATACGGGTCGCTGATCTTGGTGTAATCGACCTGAGTCATTACGCGCGAGTCCAGACCACCCTTGTGCTGCCAGTTGTACATGTAGCGGGTTTTTTCGTAGTCGGTCTGCAGCTTGCGATCGTCGTTCTCGTCGTTGAGGTACGCGGCGCCGAACTGACCTTCGCTGGACTTGGTCAGGTAGCGGAACTCGCCTTCCATCAACAGGCCACGCTTGCTCATGTAGCGCGGGTACAACGTGGCATCGTAGTTCGGTGCCAGGTTGAAGTAGTACGGTGTAACCAGCAGGAAGCCGGTATCGCTGCCGGAGCCTATGGTCGGCGGCAGGAAGCCGGACTGGCGACGGTCGTCGATCGGGAAGTAGATGTACGGCGTATACAGAACCGGAATGTCCTTGACCCGCAACGTCACGTTGGTCGCGGTACCGAAGCCGGTCGCCGGGTTCAAGGTGATGTTGTTGCCCTTGAGCTGCCAGGCGTTGCTGTCCGGTTCGCACGTGGTGTACGTACCATCCTTGAGACGGATGATCGCGTTCTCGGCACGCTTGGCATACAGCGCGTTACCGCGGATACGCGATTTGTGCATCACGTATTCGGCGTTGTCGACCTTGGCTTCACCGGTGTCGAGCTGCACGTCGGCGTGGTCGCCCACGATCAGGGCGCCATTGTCGCGAATGCGCACGTTGCCGCTCAGTTCGCCACGACTTTCGGCCTGGTACAGGTTCGCTTCGTCGGCTTCGGCCTGCATGCTGCCCTGACGCATGACCACGTCACCGGCCAGGGTAGCGATCTGTTCTTCCTGCTTATAGCGGGAGGCTTTGGCGCCGATAAAGGTAGGTGCGTCACTTTTATCCGTCTTGTCATTCATGCCAGGACGAATCGGTTCGATATAGGAACCAGCGCAGTAAGGACCTGTTTCGGCCAATTGCGCTGCGGTGAGCTTCTCGCGCGGAACCCAGTCGAGGTGACTGTAGTCTTCACTACGCGACTTCAGGCCGCGACCCTTGGACTCGGTAACCAGCACGGGTTTGGCGCCGGTGTCTGCGCTGGAACCGGTGTCTGCCGCAGCTTCACCCGTGGCGGAAACTGCGCTGCCCTCATGGACGGGGCGTGGCGGCAATGCAGCCGCCGGCGCCTTTGGCGCACAGTCCCAGGCACCCGAAGCAGAGACGGAGCAGTCATACTGTTCCGCGGCGACCACGAACGAAGTGGCTAGAGGTTGCAGGGCCAGCAGACTGCCGGTCACCAACAACGGAAATTTTTTACGAAACGCGGGGGATTTCAATGCCATCTTATTAGTCCGGGCTTCCTGCGTGCCATCTGCCCGCGGTGTGGGCCGCACGCCTCTCGATGGTCTGAAAAAGATGCTGGATAATAAAGCATGACCCGCTTGACGGCTAGCGCCGTCGGAGACCCTTGCAATGCCTGACCAAGATGTACGCTTGCAACACCTGAAAGTTTGGCTCGATGAACAGTTGGCTATCCTCTTTGCAGCACAAGGTTGGGGCACCGTGCCCCCGGCCACGTTGACTGCGGCCAGTAGCGACGCGAGTTTTCGGCGCTATTTCCGCTGGGAAGGCGAAGGCAGAAGTTTTGTCGTGATGGACGCGCCGCCGCCCCAGGAAAACTGCAAACCCTTTGTGGATATCGCTTTTCTGCTGGCGAAATCCGGAATAAACGTGCCGAAAATTTATGCCGAAGACCTCGAACGTGGTTTTCTTTTACTCAATGACCTGGGCAACAAGACTTATCTGGACGTGATCGACAGCGAAAATGCCGACGATTTGTTCAAGGATGCCCTGCAGGCGCTGCTGGCTTTCCAACAGTTGCCGATGGTGGCGCCGCTACCGAGTTATGACGTGGCGCTGCTGCGTCGCGAGCTGGAACTGTTCCCCGAGTGGTACGTGAAGCGCGAACTGGGCATTGAGTTCGACTCGGCGCAGCAAGCGCTCTGGCAGCAGGCCAGCGACTTGCTGATCGATAGCGCTCTCGCTCAACCCAAAGTCCTGGTGCATCGCGACTACATGCCGCGCAACCTGATGCTCAGCGAGCCGAATCCCGGCGTGCTGGATTTCCAGGACGCGGTCTACGGGCCGGTGACTTATGACGTGACTTGCCTGTTCAAGGACGCCTTCCTCAGCTGGCCTGAAGAGCGCGTGCGTGCCTGGCTGGAGGATTACTGGCAGCAAGCAGGCGCGCTGGACATCCCGGTTCAGCCAGACTTTGAAGACTTTCTGCGCGCCAGCGACCTGATGGGCGTGCAGCGCCACTTGAAAGTCATCGGCATTTTCGCCCGCATCTGCCATCGCGATGGCAAACCGCGCTACCTCGGCGATGTGCCGCGCTTCTTTGCTTATATAGACGCGGTCATCGCCCGTCGCCCTGAACTGGCGGAGTTGGGTGAATTGCTGGTCAGTCTGCGTGCTGGAGCGACTGCATGAAGGCAATGATTCTGGCCGCGGGTAAAGGCGAGCGCATGCGTCCGCTGACCCTGACCACACCAAAACCGCTGGTTCGCGTCGGCGGTGTACCCTTGATCGAGTATCACCTGAGAGCATTGACCGCTGCAGGATTTACCGAGATCGTGATCAACCATGCCTGGCTCGGTCAGCAGATCGAAGATTATCTGGGCGATGGTTCGCGGTATGGCGTGAGCATTCAGTACTCGGCGGAAGGTGAACCGCTGGAGACCGGTGGCGGTATTTTCCGTGCGTTGCCGTTGTTGGGTGACGAGGCTTTTGTGGTGGTCAATGGTGATATCTGGACCGACTACGACTTCAGCGTGTTGCATCAGCCCATCGTCGGGCTCGCTCATCTGGTATTGGCGGACAACCCGGCGCATCACCCGAGTGGAGATTTCACTTTGGTCGATGGCCATGTGCAGGACGGTCAGCCGGATGCATCAACCCTGACCTACAGCGGTATCGCCGTGTTGCATCCGCAGCTGTTTGACGGGTGCTCGGCCGGTGCCTTCAAGCTTGCGCCGCTGCTGCGCAAAGCGATGGCTGACGGGCAAGTGACCGGCGAGCGCCTGAATGGGCATTGGGTGGATGTCGGCACCCACGAGCGCCTGGCTGAAGTCGAAACTCTGATAGAAGCGAGACGCTGACATGTTGTGGCCAGGGACTCTGATTGGAGCCGGAGCGGGCTTTGTCATAGCCGACATTCCGGGGGCCATGCTCGGCGCTTTATTGGGACAGGCATTGGATCGGCGCCTGCACCTGCAGAGTTGGGCGCATTTATGGGAAAAATTCGGTGGCCGCTCGGTGCTGCGCAACGATGAACTGCTATTCGTGTTGCTGGGCCGATTGGCCAAGAGCGATGGGCGGGTAGTGGATGGTCACATCCAGCAGGCGCGGCAGGAAATGCGCTCGCTGGAAATGACCGAATCGGCGCAACGTCGGGCGATTGCGGCGTTCAATCGCGGTAAGTCGGGACATGACCGGTTGCGCGGTTATCTGCGACGCCTGAGTGCTCAACCCCATGCGGCGGAAGGCGTGCTGCGTGCCTGTTGGCGGATGGTCTGGGCCGATGGTCGCGCTGGTAGCAGTGAGCGCGAGCTGATTGCCCAGTGGGGCAAATGGTTGGGCTGGACGCGGCTACAGGTGCAGGCCTTGGCGACTGACTATGAACCGCACCAACGCCCGTCGGTCAGCAGCGCTGTCACTTATCAAGACGCCTTGCGGCTATTGGGAGTATCGGCGACCAGTGAGCCGGCGCAAATCAAGCGCGCCTATCGACGCCTGCTCAGTCGTCATCATCCGGACAAGATTGCCGGCAGCGGTGCGACGGCGTTGCAGGTTCGCGAGGCCACGGACAAGACTCGTGAATTGCATACTGCCTATACGTTGATTCGTGAGCGGCGGGATTTTCGTTAGCAGGGCAGAGTTGTATTGCCAGTGATTCCGTCTTCGCGGGCAAGTCGGATCGCCGCACCGCTCGCTCCTACAGGTTTTGTGTCGTGCCCAATTATGCGGCGATCATAAAACCTGTAGGAGCGAGGCTTGCCCGCGAATGGGCCAACCCGGTCTATCAGTCCGCCGCAGGTTGAGGATTCAACCAACCCCGCACCCGACGGACCAATTGCTCTTGCTCGGCCTTGGCATTCCCCGGCAAAGCCTTGAGCGACACCTGACTGAACCCCGTAGTTTTCAAGCGCTTGCTGGCCTGCAAACGTTCCAGCGCAGCGTTACGATCCACCGGCTTATCCATATAAAAGATATCCGCGGTAGGCAGCTTCAAGGTAGGTGTGAGCTCAGCCAGCCCCGGCGTCGCTGTAACAGGCGTCTGCGCGGCGACCATCACCAACTTCTCGACTTGCGATGGCTGCTTCTCGCTCAGATAACGCGTGGCCCAGTAAGCGCCGGTACCGTGGCCCAATACGACGATACTGCGAGCGCTTTGCTGTTCGGCGTAGGCGATAGCTGCATCGATGCGCGCGAAGATTCGCTCCGCGTCGGCTTTGGCCTGGTCTTCGGCAGTTTCGACGATGGCCTTGTCGGCCACATCTGCTTCGCCGCCGGCCGCCTGTTCGATGGGCGCCGCGGTCGTGGCGTCTTTGCTGCCGGCATCAGGTGTTTTCGGCGCTGGCGCCACTTCGACGATACGTGGCGCAATGGCTTCGCTTTGCAGGTCCGGCAAGGTGATACTCAGGCTGCTCCACTCGACGTCCGGCAACTTGCGCCGCAATGGGCTGATCGCTTGCGGCCAGTCAGCTGTTTCGCCGGCGCCCGGGATGATAATCACCGCGCCTTTGGGTTCGGCGGTATTGGCCGGTTTCCACAAGGCGAGAAAGTTGTCAGTGCCGGCTTGCAGTTTTTGCTGTTCCTGCGCAGGGATTTTTCGCTCAAGTGCGCTCGCTTCTTCCTGACTACGCTCAAGCAGCGGCTGACGTTCGACCGGTTTTTCTTCTGCGGGTTTTTCCGCAGCGGCAGGTGCCGGAGCGGCCGCCTCGACGGAAAACGCGCAAGGCAGGATCAACGACAGGCACAATGCTGGCAGTGCCAGGCGGTAGACAGGGGGCATCGGATATTCCAGGCCAGAAGTTATTCCGGCAGCCTAATGGGTTGGTCAGTATTTGTCAGTGTGTGAGACTTCGATGATGCATTTTCGCTGCCTGTGGGTTATCGGCTGTTTATGGTTTCCCTTGATGGGCTGGGCGGCGCCCGCGCCACCGGCGCATGTCGTGCACCTGTCGCCAACGCAACAGCAATGGCTGGCGCAGCATGGCGAGTTGCGGGTCGGAGTGGTGTTGCAAACGCCTTATGCCCAATACGATCGCCGCTTGCAGCGCCTGTCCGGGGTGAACATCGAGCTGATGAAGTGGCTGGCCAAAGCGCTCAAGGTCGAACTGAACTGGCGTAATTATCCTGATCTTGCGCAACTGGAAGCTGCCGCCCGTGAAGGCGATATCGATATCGCGCCAGGGCTGACGCAAACCCCTGCGGCATTGCGGCTCTGGCAATTTTCCGACCCTTACATGCGAGTGCCGCAACTGGTGGTCAGCGACCAGAAGAGCACCGGTGCGGTAGAGCTGGAAAAACTCGACAGCCAGACCCGCGTCGCTGTGCGCATGCCCAGCGTCACTGCCGATTATCTGCGCAGCAATTATCCCCATCTGAACCTGCAAGGTGTGCCCCTGGAGCGCCAGGCGCTGCAGTTGTTGTTGAGTCAGCAGGCCCGTTACGCCGTGGTCGATGAAGCGCAGTTCGGGCGTCTGTCTGCCGAGCCTGAGTTCTCCGGGTTGGCCGTGGTGGGCGATATCGGTTTCCCGCAACTGTTGCGAGTGGCCACGCGCCGGGACTGGCCGGAGTTGGCCGGCATCGTCGAAAGTGCGCTGCGGGCGATCCCGGCCAAGGACCTCGAACAACTGCACAATCAATGGCTGCAACCCAAGTACCCGCGACTGTCCGAGTCGCCGGGTTTCTGGCAAAACCTCAGCCTGCTCTTGGTGGTGTTACTGCTGAGCAGCATGGCCATTGTGTTCTGGCAGCGTCGTCAGCAACACAGTCTGGAGCAACGATTGCTGGCGGCGCGCGAAGACATTGCCCTGCGCGAGGCCAGCGAAGAGGCCTTGCGCCTTACGCAGTTTTCCATCGATCAGAGCACCGTCGGCATCCTCTGGGTCAACTGGGACAGCCATGTGCGCTACGCCAACCGGGCGGCCGAAACCATGCTCGGCTACCCGGCAGGCGGGATCATTGATCGACCATTGATCGACTTCGAGCCCGGCTTGCACATGGACCGCTGGCTGAGCCTGTGGAAACGCGCTCGGGCCAGTGACGAAGGGCCGCAAAGTTTCGAAACCAATTGCGTGCGCGCGGACGGCAGTATTCTGCCGGCGGATGTTTCGTTGAGCTTCTTGCGCTTTCGCGATGGCGAATACCTGGTGGTTTACCTCAATGACGTCACCGAACGTCGTCGCGCCCTGGCCGCATTGCAGGAAAGCGAGGCGCGGCTACAAGGGATCGCCGCCAACGTTCCCGGCCTGGTCTTTCGTCTGGAGCGCGCTCCGGTGACGGGCCAGATCGACTTTGCCTACATCAGTGAAGGCAGCGAAAGTCTGGTGGGCTACTCGCCGGCCACTCTGGCCCATCGGGACAAAGGCCTGCGCAGTCTGGTGCATCCGGATGACAGGGCCAGTTATCACCAGACTCAGGATCACGCACTGGATACCGACAGCGACTGGTCGTGGCAGGGACGAATTCTGACCCGTCAAGGCGAGCAGCGCTGGGCCGAGATCAAGGCCATTACCCGCCGGCTTGAAGATGGCGCTTATGTCTGGGACGGGATCGTCTGGGACATCACCGAGAGCAAGCGCATCGAATTGGAACTGGCCAGTTCCCGCGAGCAATTGCGCGAGTTGTCCGCCCACTTGGAGAGCGTGCGGGAAGAGGAAAAGGCCCGCATCGCCCGGGAAGTTCACGACGAGTTGGGTCAGATGTTGACCGTGTTGAAGCTGGAAACGTCCATGTGCGAACTGGCCTACGCCCAGCTCGATCCGGGCCTGCATGAGCGCTTGAACAGCATGAAGCGGTTGATCGCTCAGCTGTTTCAGCTGGTGCGCGATGTGGCCACGGCTCTACGGCCGCCGATTCTCGATGCCGGGATCGCCTCGGCCATCGAATGGCAGGCCCGGCGGTTCGAGGCGCGCACGCAGATCCCGTGCCTGGTACAAGTGCCGGATAACTTGCCGGTGCTCAGCGATGCCAAGGCCATCGGGCTGTTCCGGATTCTTCAGGAAGCGTTGACCAATGTCATGCGCCACGCCCAGGCGCATACTGTTGAACTGACGCTGGCCCTTGAGGGCAATGAACTCTGTCTGACCGTCAGCGATGATGGCGTAGGATTTGTCGCCGCTACTGGCAGGCCGACATCCTTTGGGGTGGTCGGCATGCGTGAGCGGGTGTTGATCATGGGCGGGCAGTTGTTGCTGGAGAGTGAGCCGGGGGAGGGCACGACCCTGAGTGTGCGAGTGCCGTTGGACCTCTAAAAGATCGCAGCCTTCGGCAGCTCCTACGCCGAACGCGTACCCCTGTAGGAGCTGCCGAAGGCTGCGATCTTTTCGGCGACAAAGCAATTATTGAGGAGAGGCAAGTGATTCGTGTACTGGTAGCCGAAGACCACACCATCGTTCGTGAAGGCATCAAGCAGTTGATCGGCCTCGCCAAGGACTTGCTGGTGGTAGGGGAGGCGAGCAATGGCGAGCAGTTGCTCGAGACCTTGCGCCATGTTCCCTGCGAAGTGGTGTTGCTGGATATCTCCATGCCCGGGGTCAACGGCCTGGAAGCGATCCCGCGGATTCGCGCCTTGAACAATCCGCCGGCGATTCTGGTGTTGTCGATGCACGACGAAGCGCAAATGGCCGCTCGGGCGTTGAAGGTCGGCGCCGCAGGTTATGCGACAAAAGACAGCGATCCGGCATTGCTGCTGACGGCAATCCGCAAAGTCGCGGCGGGCGGACGATACATCGACCCGGACCTGGCCGACCGTATGGTCTTCGAAGTCGGCCTGACGGATTCGCGGCCGTTGCACTCATTGCTGTCGGAGCGTGAATTCTCGGTGTTCGAGCGCTTGGCCCAGGGCGCCAACGTCAACGACATCGCGCAACAACTGGCCCTGAGCAGCAAAACCATCAGCACCCACAAGGCGCGGCTGATGCAAAAACTCAACATCACCTCCCTGGCCGAACTGGTGAAGTACGCGATGGAACACAAACTTCTCTAAATCTGAACGCGATCCCCCGTAGGAGCGAGGCTTGCCCGCGAAGCTTTTAGCGTCAGTGAGGACGCCTTCGCGGGCAAGCCTCGCTCCTACAGGGACCGTGTCGGCATGCCCATTTGCGACATGCCTTCAACGCTGCTTTTGCCTGTTCTTGCGGCTTGCAGCTTCAAGCTTGCCGCTGCTCCTATCCATCCCCGCCATCCTTGTAGGGCGATCCCTACCCCCAACCTTCCATCCGGCTGAGGCGATTCTCTCCTGCGCCCCGATTTGCGTGGCTCCCAGCGTCCACTAGGCTTAATCCACAGCAGTCATCAATAACAAAGGTGTGGGTATGAGCCAGGTTGATTCAAGCGCAGGGGCCAGCGATATTCTGGTCAGCTTTCGTGGAGTGCAAAAGAGCTACGACGGCGAGAACCTGATCGTCAAAGACCTCAACCTGGATATTCGCAAAGGCGAATTCCTCACCTTGCTCGGGCCGTCCGGCTCCGGCAAGACCACCAGTCTGATGATGCTCGCCGGTTTCGAAACGCCGACCGCCGGCGAAATTCAACTGGCCGGGCGCTCCATCAACAACGTGCCACCGCATAAACGCGACATCGGCATGGTGTTCCAGAACTACGCTTTGTTTCCGCACATGACGGTTTCCGAAAACCTGGCGTTCCCGCTGACCGTGCGCGGCTTGAACAAAAGCGATGTCGGTGACCGGGTCAAACGTGTGTTGAGCATGGTTCAGCTCGACACCTTCGCCCAGCGTTATCCGGCGCAACTGTCCGGCGGTCAGCAGCAGCGTGTGGCCCTGGCCCGTGCGTTGGTGTTCGAACCGCAACTGGTGCTGATGGACGAACCTCTCGGCGCCCTGGACAAACAACTGCGCGAACACATGCAGATGGAAATCAAACACCTGCACCAGCGCCTCGGTGTGACCGTGGTCTACGTGACCCACGACCAGGGCGAAGCCCTGACCATGTCCGACCGTGTGGCGGTGTTCCACCAGGGCGAGATTCAGCAGATCGCGCCGCCGCGCTCCCTCTATGAAGAACCGAAAAACACCTTCGTCGCCAACTTCATCGGCGAGAACAACCGTCTCAATGGTCGCCTGCACAGCCACACCGGCGACCGCTGCGTGGTTGAGCTCGGTCGCGGTGAAAAGGTTGAAGCCCTGGCGGTCAATGTCGGCAAGACCGGCGAACCCGTCACCCTGTCGATTCGCCCGGAGCGCGTGAGCCTCAATGGCTCGAGCGAGTCCTGCGTCAACCGCTTCTCAGGGAGGGTGGCGGAATTCATCTATCTGGGCGACCACGTCCGGGTTCGCCTGGAAGTCTGCGGCAAGACCGACTTCTTTGTGAAACAACCGATTGCCGAGCTCGATCCCGCGCTCGCCGTCGGCGATGTGGTACCGCTTGGCTGGCAGGTCGAACACGTTCGCGCGCTCGACCCACTTTTAGAGGCGCATTGATCGCCCCCCTGCTTCACCAACACTAACCCTGCAGTTGGAGAACAATAAATGTTGAGATCCCTGAAATTCACCGCCCTGGTCGTCGGCATGATGGGTGCGGCGCACGCGATGGCGGCGGGCCCGGACCTGACCGTGGTGTCCTTTGGCGGGGCGAACAAGGCGGCGCAGGTCAAAGCCTTCTACGCACCGTGGGAAGCGGCGGGCAACGGCAAAATCATCGCTGGCGAGTACAACGGCGAGATGGCCAAGGTCAAAGCCATGGTCGACACCAAAAGCGTGTCCTGGGACCTGGTGGAAGTTGAATCGCCAGAACTGTCCCGTGGTTGCGACGAAGACATGTTCGAGCAACTCGACCCTGCGCTGTTCGGCAAAACCGAAGACTACGTCAAAGGCGCTATCCAGCCGTGCGGCGTGGGCTTCTTCGTGTGGTCGACCGTATTGGCCTACAACGCCGACAAGCTGAAAACCGCTCCGACCAGTTGGGTCGATTTCTGGGACACCAAGAAATTCCCGGGCAAACGCGGGCTGCGTAAAGGCGCCAAGTACACCCTGGAATTCGCCTTGATGGCCGATGGTGTTGCGCCGAAAGACGTCTACAAAGTGCTTGCCGGCAAGGACGGGCAGGACCGTGCGTTCAAGAAGCTCGATGAGCTCAAGCCAAGCATCCAGTGGTGGGAAGCCGGCGCACAGCCGCCGCAATACCTCGCCTCCGGTGATGTGGTCATGAGTTCGGCCTACAACGGCCGGATTGCTGCGGTACAGAAAGAAAGCAATCTGAAAGTGGTGTGGAACGGCGGTATCTACGACTTCGACGCATGGGCGATTCCAAAAGGTCTGGATAAGACCCGTGCTGAAGCGGCGAAGAAATTCATCGCGTTCACGGTGGCTCCGCAGCAGCAGAAGACCTACTCGGAAAACATCGCTTACGGCCCGGCCAACACCCAAGCCGTGCCTTTGCTGTCCAAGGATGTCCTGAAAGACATGCCGACCACCCCGGAAAACATCGCCAACCAGGTGCAGATCGACGTCAGCTTCTGGGCTGACAACGGCGAGCAACTGGAGCAGCGCTTCAATTCCTGGGCTGCAAAATAAGATCACCCCGTGGGCTTATGATCGTTCCCACGCTCTGCGTGGGAATGCCGCCCGGGACGCTCCGCGTCCCTGTGACGCAGAGCGTCACTGGATGCGTTCCCACGCAGAGCGTGGGAACGATCAGCAGCAAAAGTTCGAGGCGGCGCTTGCCACCTTTGCAATGACCAAAGATTTCCGGAGTACGCCATGGCTATCGCCGTTCCCGTGAACGCGGGCACTGACCCCACCTTGAAGCAGCGGCTCAAGCACGCCGAGCGGATCAACCGCTGGAAAGCACAAGCCTTGATCGCGCCGTTGGTGCTGTTTCTGTTGCTGGTGTTTCTGGTGCCGATCGTGGCGCTGCTCTACAAAAGCGTCGGTAACCCGGAAGTGGTCGGCACCATGCCGCGCACCGTGGCAGCCATCGCCAGTTGGGATGGCCGAGGCCTGCCGTCAGAGCCTGTGTACAAGGCCGCCAGCGAAGACCTCGCCGAAGCCCGCAAGAATCAGACCCTGGGCGACTTGTCCAAGCGCTTGAACATGGAGTTGGCCGGCTACCGAAGCCTGTTGACCAAAACCGCACGCGCCTTGCCGTTCGCCACCGAACCAGCCTCCTATAAAGAAGCACTGGAAGCGCTGGATGAGCGTTGGGGCGATCCGGCCTATTGGCAGGTCGTGCGCCGCAATACCAGCGACGTGACGCCTTATTACCTACTGGCGGCCCTCGATCACCGCATTGACGACCTCGGCGAAATCGCCCCGGCCACCCCCGATCAGGCGATCTACCTCGATATCTTCGCCCGGACCTTCTGGATGGGCCTGATCATCACCGTGATTTGCCTGGTGCTGGCCTATCCGTTGGCCTACCTGCTGGCGAACCTGCCATCGCGGCAAAGCAACCTGCTGATGATTCTGGTGCTGTTGCCGTTCTGGACCTCGATTCTGGTGCGGGTCGCCGCGTGGATCGTGTTGCTGCAATCGGGTGGTTTGATCAACAGCGGTCTGATGGCCATGGGCATTATCGATAAACCGCTGGAGTTGGTGTTCAACCGCACCGGGGTCTACATCTCGATGGTGCACATCCTGCTGCCGTTCATGATTCTGCCGATCTACAGCGTGATGAAAGGCATCTCGCCAACCTACATGCGCGCGGCGATTTCCCTCGGCTGCCACCCGTTCGCCAGTTTCTGGCGGGTGTATTTCCCGCAGACCTATGCCGGTGTCGGCGCCGGTTGCCTGTTGGTGTTCATCCTCGCCATCGGCTACTACATCACCCCGGCGCTGCTGGGCAGCCCGAACGATCAGATGGTCAGTTATTTCGTCGCCTTCTACACCAACACCAGCATCAACTGGGGCATGGCGACCGCGCTCGGTGGGCTGTTGCTGCTGGCGACCGTGGTGCTTTATCTGATTTACAGCTGGCTGGTGGGCGCCAGTCGCCTGCGCCTGAGCTAAGGGGAGAATGAAATGCTGAGTCCTTATATGTCGCCCATCGAACGGGTGTGGTTCTACAGCTTGCGGATTCTCTGCGGCCTGATTTTGTTGTTCCTGATCCTGCCGGTGCTGGTGATCATTCCGCTGTCGTTCAACTCAGGGAGCTTTCTGGTCTATCCGCTGCAAGGCTTCTCGCTGCACTGGTATCAGGACTTCTTCGCCTCGGCGGAATGGATGCGTGCGTTGAAGAACAGCATCATCGTTGCCCCGGCAGCGACCGTGCTGGCGATGATTTTCGGCACGCTGGCGGCGATTGGCCTGACCCGGGGCGACTTTCCGGGTAAACCGCTGGTGATGGCGCTGGTGATTTCGCCGATGGTGGTGCCGGTGGTAATCATTGGTGTGGCGAGTTATCTGTTCTTTGCACCATTGGGATTGGGCAACAGCTTTTTCTCGCTGATCGTGGTGCATGCGGTGTTGGGCGTGCCGTTTGTGATCATTACGGTATCGGCGACATTGCAGGGGTTTAACCAGAATCTGGTGCGGGCGGCCGCAAGCCTTGGAGCATCGCCGCTGACCGCGTTCCGCCGGGTGACCTTGCCGTTGATTGCGCCGGGCGTGATCTCCGGTGCGCTGTTTGCCTTCGCCACCTCGTTCGATGAAGTGGTGGTGACGCTGTTCCTCGCCGGCCCCGAACAAGCGACCTTGCCTCGGCAAATGTTCAGCGGCATTCGCGAGAACCTCAGCCCGACGATTGCCGCTGCCGCGACGCTGCTGATTGCGTTCTCGGTGATCCTGTTGCTGACGCTGGAATGGCTGCGCGGGCGTAGCGAAAAACTACGCACTGCGCAGGTATAAAGCAGCGCCCCGATCAACCTGTGAATGATCGTTCCCACGCTCCGCGTGGGAATGCAGCCCGGGACGCTCTGCGTCCCTTCTAAAGCTGGAACGCGGAGCATCCCTTGATCCATTCCCACGCAGAGCGTCGGGAACGATCGGTCAGGGAGTCTTCGGTCATTTATGATCTGAATAGCAGACAAACCCCAATCCCCAGCTACTATTGTGCCCAGCTCCCCTATCTATAAGAGGCTGCGCACATGAGTCTTTCTTCTTTCAAAATCGCTCACAAACTGATCACCGGCGCAGGTGCCATCGAGCAACTGGCGGCCGAGCTCACACGCCTGGATGTCGACAATCCGCTGATCGTCACCGACGCCGCACTGGTCAAGTCCGGCACGGTAGAGCTGGCGCTGGCGCAGCTGGGCGAGCGCAGTTACGAGATTTTCGACCGGGTGTTGCCGGACCCGGAAATCGCCATCGTTGAAGACTGCATACGGGTTTACCGTGAAGGCGGGCATGATGGGCTGATTGGCCTCGGTGGCGGCAGTGCCATCGACATCGCCAAGAGTGTTGCAGCCTATGCCGGTTACCACGGCGCGCTGGAGGATTTGTTCGGTGTCGATCAGGTACCGCGCAAAGGCCCGCCGCTGATTGCGATCCCGACCACTGCCGGCACCGGTTCGGAAGTGACCAACGTGGCCATCCTCTCCGACAAGGTCGCGCAGTTGAAGAAAGGCATTGTCAGTGACTACCTGTTGCCGGACGTGGCGCTGGTCAGCCCGCAAATGACCCTGACCTGCCCGCGCAGTGTCACCGCCGCCAGTGGCGTCGATGCGCTAGTGCACGCCATCGAGTCCTACCTGTCGCTCAATGCCTCGCCAATCACCGACGCCTTGGCCATTGGCGCGATCAAGCTGATTACCCAGGCGCTGCCCAAGGCTTACGCCAATCCATCCCATCTGCAAGCCCGCGAAGACATGGCCACCGCCAGCCTGATGGCCGGCATGGCGTTCGGCAATGCCGGGGTCGGCGCGGTGCATGCGTTGGCGTATCCGCTGGGCGGGCGTTTCAACATTGCCCATGGCGTCAGCAATGCCTTGCTGCTGCCGTATGTCATGACCTGGAACAAGATGGCTTGCGTGGAGCGCATGCAGGATATTGCCGAGGCCATGGGGGTTAAGACCGCTCACCTGAGCGCCAACGAAGCGGCGGACAAAGCCGTGGAGGCGATGACCGAGTTATGTGCAGCGGTGGAAATCCCGCTGGGCCTGCGCAGTTTCGGGGTGCCCGAAGACGCGATCCCGGCCATGGCCGTGGAAGCCGCCGGCATCGAGCGCCTGATGCGCAACAATCCGCGCAAATTGACCGCCGTTGATATCGAGAAGATCTATCGGGCGGCCTATTAGGACCCAATCATCGCAGCACGGTGCGCGTGTCAAAGCATGAGGTATACAATGCGCGCCATCGTGATTCTGCTCAAAAAAGGTGCGTCATGCAGCCCTTCGTCATTGCTCCGTCGATTCTCTCCGCCGATTTCGCCCGCCTGGGCGAGGAAGTGGACAACGTCCTGGCCGCCGGCGCCGACTTCGTGCACTTCGATGTCATGGACAACCACTACGTGCCCAACCTGACCATCGGCCCGATGGTGTGTGCCGCGCTGCGCAAGTACGGCGTGACCGCGCCGATCGACGCGCACCTGATGGTCAGCCCGGTGGACCGCATCGTCGGCGACTTCATCGAGGCCGGTGCGACCTACATCACCTTCCACCCGGAAGCCACGCAGCACGTCGACCGTTCCCTGCAATTGATCCGCGAAGGCGGCTGCAAAGCGGGCCTGGTGTTCAACCCGGCGACTCCGCTGGACGTGCTCAAGTACGTGATGGACAAGGTCGACATGGTATTGCTGATGAGCGTCAACCCGGGCTTTGGCGGGCAGAAGTTCATTCCCGGTACCCTCGACAAGCTGCGTGAAGCGCGGGCGCTGATCGATGCCTCCGGTCGTGACATTCGCCTGGAGATCGACGGTGGAGTGAACGTGAACAACATTCGCGAAATCGCTGCTGCTGGCGCCGACACCTTCGTCGCTGGCTCGGCGATCTTTAATGCGCCGAACTACCAGGAAGTGATTGAAAAAATGCGCTCCGAACTGGCACTGGCTCGCCCATGAGTGGTTTTGAGCAGCTGTTCCCCGGGCGTCTGCCGCGGCTGGTGATGTTCGATCTGGATGGCACGCTGGTCGATTCGGTCCCTGACCTCGCGGCGGCTGTGGATAACATGCTGCTCAAACTCGGGCGTCAACCTGCCGGTATCGAACCGGTGCGCGAGTGGGTTGGCAACGGCGTACACATGCTGGTGCGCCGGGCCTTGGCCAACCACATCGACGCCGAGGGTGTCGATGAGGTCGAGGCCGAGCATGCCCTGGAATTGTTCAACGGCTTTTATGAGGACGGTCACGAACTGACGGTGGTTTACCCCGGCGTGCGTGACACCCTCAAGTGGCTGAACAAACAAGGCGTCGAAATGGCGCTGATCACCAACAAGCCGGAACGCTTCGTCGCGCCGCTGCTGGATCAGATGAAGATCGGCCGTTACTTCAAATGGATCATCGGTGGCGACACCCTGCCGAACAAGAAACCCGACCCGGCCGCGCTGTTTTTCGTGATGAAAATGGCCAACATTCCGGCGTCGCAATCGTTGTTCGTCGGCGACTCGCGCAGCGATGTGCTGGCGGCGAAAGCGGCGGGGGTCAAATGCGTAGCACTCAGTTATGGCTATAACCACGGTCGGCCGATTGCCGAAGAATCGCCGGCGCTGGTGATCGATGATCTGCGCAAACTAATTCCCGGTTGCCTGGATCCGGCCGCTGGGATAACGTTGCCCGACGCTGTTCAATCCCCTCCTGGAAACGCCATCGTGGTGGTCACTCGCAAACTCTGGATGAAAGTCATCAAGGCCCTGGCCCGCTGGCGTTGGCGCGCCTGACTTGTTCCTGGCCGGCGTACCGGCGCGTTTGCACACCTGACCGTTAGACCCTCAAGCCACGAGGCACCTCATGATCCACGAAGAATTCCTGCGTTTGGCCGCTGCCGGCTACAACCGCATCCCGCTTGCCTGCGAAACCCTGGCCGACTTCGACACGCCGCTGTCGATCTACCTGAAGCTGGCCGACGAGCCGAACTCCTACCTGCTGGAGTCGGTGCAGGGCGGTGAGAAATGGGGCCGCTATTCGATCATCGGCTTGCCGTGCCGCACCGTGCTGCGGGTTCACGATCACCACGTCAGCGTGACCCACGACGGCGTCGAGATCGAAAGCCACGACGTTGAAGACCCCTTGGCCTTCGTCGAAACCTTCAAGGCGCGCTACAACGTGCCGACCATCGCCGGTCTGCCGCGCTTCAATGGCGGTCTTGTGGGCTACTTCGGTTATGACTGCGTGCGCTATGTGGAGAAGCGTCTGGGCAAATGCCCGAACCCGGATCCACTGGGCGTGCCGGACATTCTGCTGATGGTGTCCGACGCGGTGGTGGTGTTCGACAACCTCGCCGGCAAAATGCACGCGATTGTCCTGGCCGATCCGTCGCAGGAAGACGCTTTCGAGCAAGGTCAGGCACGTCTGCAAACGCTGCTGGAACAACTCCGCCAGCCGATCACTCCACGCCGTGGCCTGGACTTCAGCAAACAGCAATCGGCGGATCCGGTGTTCCGTTCGAGCTTCACCCAGAGCGATTACGAAAAAGCCGTCGACACCATCAAGGAATACATCCTGGCCGGCGACTGCATGCAGGTCGTGCCGTCCCAGCGCATGTCGATCGACTTCAAGGCTGCGCCTATCGATCTGTACCGGGCGCTGCGCTGCTTCAACCCGACGCCTTATATGTACTTCTTCAACTTCGGCGACTTCCACGTCGTCGGCAGTTCGCCGGAAGTGCTGGTGCGGGTCGAAGACAACCTGATCACTGTGCGCCCGATTGCCGGTACTCGTCCGCGAGGCGTCAACGAAGAAGCTGACGTGGCGCTGGAAAAAGACCTGCTGTCAGACGACAAGGAAATTGCCGAACACTTGATGCTGATCGATCTGGGCCGCAACGACACCGGTCGCGTTTCGGAAATCGGTTCGGTGAAACTCACCGAGAAGATGGTGATCGAGCGTTATTCCAACGTGATGCACATCGTGTCCAACGTCACCGGCCAACTGAAGGCCGGGCTGACGGCGATGGACGCATTGCGGGCGATCCTTCCGGCCGGCACCTTGTCTGGCGCGCCGAAGATTCGCGCGATGGAAATCATCGACGAACTTGAACCGGTCAAGCGTGGCGTCTACGGCGGCGCGGTCGGTTACTTCGCCTGGAACGGCAACATGGACACCGCGATTGCGATCCGTACCGCGGTGATCAAGAACGGCGAACTGCACGTGCAGGCCGGTGGCGGCATCGTCGCCGATTCGGTGCCAGCACTGGAATGGGAAGAAACCCTGAACAAACGCCGCGCCATGTTCCGCGCCGTGGCCTTGGCCGAGCAGACGCCGGACAACTAAGTACGCAAACCCTGTGGGAGTGGGCTTGCTCGCGAAAGCGGTGTATCAGGCGACATTAATGTTGACTGTGCTGCCGTCTTCGCGAGCAAGTCGGATCGCCGCACCGCCGCTCCCACATGGATTTTGCATACACCATAAAAAACGCGGCGCCTGTGTAAGGGCGCCGCGTTTTTTATTGCCTGCGGTTTAGAAATCCAACGTCACCCCAACATTGATGCCCTGCTGAGTAAAGTCATCATCCTTGCGGAACGTATAACCACCACGCAATGCCAGGTCGGCGGTCAACTTGTGGCTGACCCCCAGGCTCACGCGGTTCAAGTGACTCTGCGGCGTATAACCTTCCAGCGTAAAGTCGTTCGCCGGCAGGCTGTTGAGGGCGATGTTTACCTTCTGAACGTCATCTTCGTACTCGTACTCGCGCTCGTAGGCATATTCGCCAAACACCTGGGTCTGACGGGTGAAGTTGTATTTGCCTTGCAAGCCGACCCCCAGGCGTTTCGAGTCTCGGGTCTGATCATCGAAGGTCAGCGCGGTGGCGCGGTTGCTGTTTTCCGAGTAGCCATCGACTTCCACTTTGGCGTAATCGGCGCTGATGAACGGTGACAGGTGCCATTCGCTGCCTGGTTGCGCAATGTCATAGCCAAGGCGAGTACTGAAGGCCCAGAGATGGCCATCGGTATCACCCTTTTCCGATCCTTCGCTGACACCCAGGTCGAATTTGCGTTCGAGATTGTCGTAATCCAGTTTGCCACCGGTCAGTGCGGCATCGGCCCACCAGCGATTCTGCTGGAACTGGGCGAAAGCGGTCGCCAGATAGCTATTGAGTTTGTAGTCCGAATCGTTACTACCGGCGTCCAGGTTCTGACGATAGAAGCCTGCTGCCACACCGACGCGCCAGGCTTCATTGAGGCGATAGCTACCGCCGATATTCAGGTTGTAACCGCTGCCATCAGCGCTGGCGCCGCTGCTTTGGCTGTCGACATCCAAATGCTGACCACTGCCGGCGACAATCGCGCGCCATTGGCCGATGGCCTGCCAGTTCTCCCAGTCGGCTTGCCACTGGCTACGCAGTTCATCCTGATGAGCGCGTAAGGTGGCGTGGGCCATTTCCGGCAGCAACGTCAGTTCCCAAGGTGCCGCCAGCAAGGAATAGGCGTAATCGGCAATCAGCTTTTGCCCTGCTTCAGTGGGGTGAACCGAGTCGTTGTAAATCAGCTTGCTCGGATCCGGGGTGGCACTGTTGATGCCATACACGGGGTTTTCCGTGCAACCGCTGCCGCTGAAGCAGGTCGCCGTCAGATTCTGCCCGGTGGCGAGGCCGAATCGGGCTGGGTCGGCGAAGGTTTCCTGCAACAGCAGTGGAATGTTCAGCGGGATGATTTCGGCATTGATCCCCGCGAGTCGGGTGACCAACTGCTGGTTGAAGTCCGTACTCAGTTGCGAAATCGTTGTTTGCAATGGACTGCCGTTAATGGCTGGCGTCAGGCCCAGGTCCGGCAGTAACCAAACCACAATATATTTGGCGCCAGCGGTTTGCAGGGTTTGCACGCTGTCGGCCAGGCGATTCGCCGCGGCATTGGCCTGGGGGGTATTAAGCACGAGGCCCTGAAGGAAGTCGTTGCCGCCCCCGGAAATGTAATACAGCGCATTGGGGTCGGCGCGGAAGTTGTTCGTCGGCAGATAACCTGCCCGTGTTCGTTCGCCCGTGGCGGATTCGGTAGTGATCGAGTCCAGAATCTGGTCGGTACGATAACCGCCGACCGCCCAGTTGTTGCCATCCGCCAGCCCTTGATTCGCTCGCGCAGCCGACGTCGAGGCGGCGGTCTGGTCAGGTGAAAAACCGAGACGTCCACCCAACAGTTGCGTGGAGTTCAGCGAGCGTAATTCACCACTGCCATCCAGGTAGACCGGCCCGGTTCGGTTGGTAAAACGCTGGGTCGCACCGGCAGGGCCGCCCGTGTCGGTAAACTGCCCGGCATCGTTGAGGCTGTCGCCGAAGACGACGAAATTCGAATAAGGGTTGGGCGCGGCGATCGCCTGGGCACAGGCAGCAGCGAGCAGGCATCCGGCGAGCGGTACAAACAACGTCTGTTTGATCATGAGCAAGTCCGTTTATTTATTGTTGTTGTAAACGAAACGACAGTACCAAAAACTTCCGGCCCTTTGCCATCTATCGCGAACCCTTCGCTTGTTTCGCGACCTGTCGCCCCGACCATATTGCACGCTCTGCCCAGCTAAGTTACTGTGCCGAGACGTATGAATGAGACCTTCCCCGTGTCGATCGTCAGCAAACTCCTGGATCAAGTCATCAAGGCACACGCCCGTTGGCGTTGGCGCGCCTGAATCTTTTCTGCCGGCCTGGCCGGACCTGTACCGCTTTGCCTTCTTTACCTGTATGAAATGCCGCTTTGCTGGCGCCACTCCAGCACCTGACAAAGCGCAGCGCACTGCGGGTAAATCATTCGAAGGCCGTATTAAAAGTCAGTGAATTCACGAGGTTCTTAACGCCATGTTGCTGATGATCGATAACTACGACTCTTTTACTTACAACGTTGTGCAATACCTTGGCGAGCTGGGCTCCGAGGTCAAAGTCGTGCGCAACGATGAACTCACCATTGCCGAAATCGAAGCCCTCAACCCTGAGCGCATTGTCGTGTCCCCCGGTCCTTGCACCCCGACCGAGGCCGGTATTTCCATCGAAGCGATCAAGCACTTCGCCGGCAAGTTGCCGATTCTTGGTGTTTGTCTGGGTCACCAGTCCATCGGCCAGGCTTTTGGTGGCGATGTGGTCCGTGCCCGTCAAGTCATGCACGGTAAGACTAGCCCGGTATTCCACGAGGACAAGGGCGTGTTCGAAGGCCTGAATCGCCCGCTGACGGTCACCCGCTACCACTCGCTGATCGTCAAGCGCGAAACCCTGCCCGATTGCCTGGAGCTGACCGCCTGGACCCAGCTCGAAGACGGCTCGGTCGACGAGATCATGGGCCTGCGCCACAAGACACTGAACATCGAAGGTGTGCAATTTCATCCTGAGTCTATCCTCACCGACCAGGGCCACGAGCTGTTCGCCAATTTCCTCAAACAAACCGGCGGCACGCGCTAAGGACTTTCCATGGATATCAAGACAGCCCTGAGCCGTATCGTCGGCCATCTCGACCTCAGTACCGATGAGATGCGCGATGTCATGCGCGAAATCATGACCGGGCAATGCACGGATGCGCAGATCGGCGCGTTCATGATGGCTATGCGCATGAAGAGCGAAAGCATCGATGAGATCGTCGGCGCCGTGACGGCGATGCGCGAGTTGGCGGACAAGGTTGAACTCAACACCCTCGACGGCGTGGTCGATGTGGTCGGCACCGGCGGCGACGGTGCGAACATTTTCAACGTCTCCACCGCTTCCTCGTTCGTGGTCGCTGCGGCCGGTTGCACCGTGGCCAAGCACGGTAACCGTGCGGTGTCGGGCAAAAGCGGCAGCGCTGATCTGCTTGAGGCGGCGGGTATCTACCTGAACCTGACGCCGGTTCAGGTGGCGCGTTGCATCGACAACGTTGGCATAGGTTTCATGTTTGCCCAAACTCATCACCGCGCCATGAAGCACGCCGCCGGCCCACGCCGGGAGCTGGGCTTGCGCACCTTGTTCAACATGCTCGGCCCGCTTACGAATCCGGCCGGTGTGAAACATCAGGTGGTGGGTGTGTTCAGTCAGGCGTTGTGCCGGCCATTGGCCGAAGTTTTGCAACGTCTGGGCAGTAAACACGTGCTAGTGGTGCACTCTAAAGATGGCCTGGACGAGTTCAGTCTGGCGGCACCGACCTTTGTGGCGGAATTGAAGAATGACCAGATCACCGAGTATGGGGTCGAACCCGAAGACTTGGGGATGAAGAGCCAGAGCCTGCACGGTCTGGCGGTGGAAAGCCCGGCGGCCTCCCTTGAGCTGATTCGCGATGCCTTGGGCAAGCGCAAGACCGAGAACGGTCAGAAAGCCGCCGAGATGATTGTGCTTAATGCCGGTGCCGCGCTGTACGCCGCCGACCATGCCAGCAGTTTGAAAGAGGGCGTTGCCCTGGCGCACGATGCGCTGCACACAGGCCTCGCTCGGGAGAAACTTGAGGAGTTGGGTGCATTTACCGCGGTATTCAAAGTGGAGAATGAGGGATGAGTATACCGACGGTTCTGGAAAATATTCTGGCCCGCAAAGTTCAGGAAGTCGCCGAGCGTAGCGCTCGTGTGAGTCTCGCGGAGCTGGAAAATCTGGCCAAGGCGGCCGATGCACCCCGTGGTTTTGCCAAGGCATTGATCGATCAGGCCAAGACAAAACAGCCGGCGGTCATTGCTGAAATCAAGAAGGCTTCGCCAAGCAAAGGCGTGATTCGCGAGAACTTCGTGCCTGCGGACATTGCCAGGAGTTACGAAAAGGGCGGGGCCACTTGCCTGTCGGTGCTCACCGACATCGATTACTTCCAGGGCGCCGACGCGTATCTGCAGCAGGCCCGGGCGGCGTGCAAGTTGCCGGTGATCCGCAAGGACTTCATGATCGATCCGTATCAGATCGTTGAGTCCCGCGCTCTGGGTGCTGATTGCGTGCTATTGATCGTCTCCGCTCTGGACGACGTCAAAATGGCCGAGTTGGCAGCCGTGGCCAAAAGCGTCGGTCTCGATGTGCTGGTGGAAGTCCATGACGGCGATGAACTCGAGCGGGCCTTGAAGACCCTCGACACGCCGTTGGTGGGCGTGAACAACCGCAACCTGCACACCTTCGAGGTCAATCTGGAAACCACCCTCGATCTGTTGCCGCGTATTCCGCGCGATCGTCTGGTGATTACTGAAAGTGGCATTCTCAATCGGGCCGATGTCGAACTGATGGAAATCAGCGACGTGTATGCGTTCCTGGTCGGCGAAGCGTTCATGCGCGCCGAAAGCCCGGGTAGCGAATTGCAGCGCCTGTTCTTTCCCGAGCGGGGCATTCCAGTGAGCGGTACTACGCTCGACTGATTACATCCTCACGGGTAACCCGCTCACCCTGTGGGAGCGGGCTTGCCCTAATGCCTGTCAGTTAAGGCGGAATCTGTAGGAGCGAGGCTTGCCCGCGAAGAATGCACCGCGGTTTTTCAGGTATTACGCGTCATCGTTCTTCGCGGGCAAGCCTCGCTCCTACAGAAATTTCGCTTAACTGACCGGCATTGGGGCTTGCCCGCGATGGCGGCATGAGCAACACCTCAAACTGCCCGTCTTACGGAAATCCATATGTCTCCAGTGACGTCTCTGACTATCGAAGCCGGCCTGCAAGCCGAACAGGACCTGTTGGCCTCGGTTTGTGCCGATGAGTCGGAGTTCGGTCTGCTGTTCTGGCAACCCACTGACCGCGCATTGGTCATGCCCCGTCGCTTGAATCGTCTGCCACAGTTCGAGGCTGCGTGCGAAGTCTCCGCTGCCGCCGGCTGGCCGGTATTGCTGCGTGAAACCGGCGGTGAGCCGGTACCGCAATCGGCCTCGACCATCAACATCGCACTGGTTTATGCGCCACCGCGCAGTGAAGGCGATCTGAACCGCATCGAAACCGGCTACCGGCGTTTGTGCGATCCGATCTGTCAGTTACTGGATGAGCTGGGCGGTACTTCGTCGTTGGGCGAAATCGAGGGCGCGTTCTGCGACGGTCGTTTCAACGTCAATCTCGATGGTCGAAAGATGGTCGGCACCGCTCAGCGTTGGCGCCAGAGCAAGGGCGGTCAGCGTCCGGTCGGCCTGGTACACGGGGCGATGTTGATCGACAACGAGCGAGAGTCGATGGTCGCGGCGGTCAATCGCTTCAATGAAGCCAGTGGCCTGGAACAGCGGGTTCGCGCTGAAAGCCACATCGCCCTGCATGAGAAGTTTGCCGCTCCTGATGCACTGGAACGGCTCGATGCGCTGTACCGACAGTTGCTGGCGGAAATGCTCGGAGCTTAGTTCTCGGAGCTTAAGTTCTCGGAGCTTGAGTTCAGGCGCTTTGGTTTTCGAGCTTAACGCGTACCGAAGACCACCATGGTCTTGCCTTTGACGTCGACCAGGTTGCGCTCTTCCAGATCCTTGAGCACGCGGCCAACCATCTCACGCGAACAACCGACAATCCGGCCGATTTCCTGACGGGTCACCTTGATCTGCATACCGTCCGGGTGAGTCATGGCGTCTGGCTGCTTGCACAGTTCCAGCAGGCAGCGTGCAACGCGACCGGTCACGTCGAAGAACGCCAGGTCGCCAACCTTGCGCGTGGTATTGCGCAGACGCTGTGCGATTTGTCCGCTGAGCACGTAAAGAATGTCTGGATCTTGCTGGGACAGCTCGCGGAATTTCGCGTAGCTGATTTCCGCGACTTCGCATTCGACCTTGGCGCGCACCCAAGCGCTGCGTTCCTGTTCCAGGCCGGCTTGCTCAAACAGACCCAGCTCGCCGAAAAAGTCCCCGGAGTTGAGGTAGGCAATGATCATTTCACGGCCGTCGTCATCCTCAATCAGGATGGTCACCGAACCTTTGATGATGAAAAACAGCGTGTCCGAGCGGTCGCCGGCACAGATGATGTTGCTCTTGGCGGCATAGCGACGGCGCTGACAGTGCATCAACAGTTTGTCGAGGTTCTTGATTTTGGGTGTGGGGGTAATAGCAACCATGGTTGTATCCCGAAAAGACTGCACGGTGTGTTTGTTTTTTGTAGGCGCTGGCGAGGCCTGCGATCCCTTTTATTCGCTGCAAAAGCTGGCTATGCGCCATTGAATTGGCGCCAGCTTAACAGACACATTCCTTCAAGATTCGAGAATTTGCCTACGCCGCAGATGGTTATGTCCTAGGAAGGCGAAGCGCTGTCAATCAAGGGCCCTGTGCTAAGCTGGCGACCCTTTTTTAGACAGTGGAGTCTTGGCGATGAAGGCACGCATCCAATGGGCTGGCGAAGCCATGTTCCTCGGTGAATCTGGCAGCGGTCATGTCGTGGTCATGGATGGTCCGCCCGATGCGGGCGGTCGTAACCTGGGTGTCCGGCCGATGGAAATGCTCCTGCTGGGTGTTGGCGGCTGCAGCAATTTCGATGTGGTCAGCATCCTCAAGAAGTCCCGTCAGGCCGTCGAAAGCTGCGAAGCCTTCCTCGAAGCCGAGCGTGCGACCGAAGATCCGAAGGTTTTCACCAAGATCCACATGCACTTCGTGGTCAAGGGCCGTGGGCTGAAAGAAGCCCAGGTCAAGCGCGCCATCGAGCTGTCGGCCGAGAAGTATTGCTCGGCCTCGATCATGCTCGGCGCGGCTGGCGTGGCGATTACCCACGACTACGAAATCATCGAACTCGGTTGAATCGACATTAAAAAGGCGACTACCTTGCGGTAGTCGCCTTTTTTATTTGTTGGAATACAGAACCCCTGTGGGAGCGTGGCTTGCCCGCGAAGAGGCCCTGTCAAACAACGCAACCGTCAAATGCGATAGGTACTCTTGGTCATCACCTTGGCCAACAAACTCATCCCGAATTTCACCGGCGCCGGAAAACGAAAACCACCGGCATCCAGCGCACTTTCAGCATGATGCTCTTCATCGATGCGCATCTGCTCCAGGATCGCCCGGGATTTTTCGTCCTCGGCTGGCAGTTGCTCGAGGTGTTCGTTCAGGTGTTTGCAGACCTGATGCTCGGTGGCGGCAACGAAACCCAGGCTGACTTTGTCGCTGATCAACCCGGCGACCGCGCCAATCCCGAACGACATGCCGTAGAACAGCGGATTGAGAATGCTGGTGTGGCTGCCCAGCTGATGAATGCGCTGTTCGCACCACACCAAGTGATCAATTTCTTCTTCGGCGGCGTGCTCCATGGCGGCGCGCACTTTCGGCAGCTTGGCGGTCAGGGCCTGACCTTGATACAGCGCCTGGGCGCAGACTTCGCCGGTATGGTTGATGCGCATCAAACCGGCGACGTGTCGGGTGTCCTCGTCGCTCATTTGCGCATCCGGCTGCACGATGGCCGGCGACGGACGGTAGGGCTGACCACTGAAAGGCAACAAAGTCCGCATCGCGGCATCGGCTTGCAGCAGAAGACGGTCAATCGGCGAGTAGTGACGTTGGGTAGTCATGCTGACCTCCGGGAAGAATCTCGGCGGCCAGTTTAACCCAATCGGCCGGGGGAGGGTTTGCGTTGGGTCATGGCTGGTAATGGATTCATCTGACCCGGGTAAAAACGATCTGTAGGAGCGAGGCTTGCCCGCGAAGGCGTCCTCATGTGCGCTAAAAGCTTCGCGGGCAAGTCGGATCGCCGCACCGCTCGCTCCTACAAGGGGCTGGCGTGGAATCAGCCCGGCGGCCAGTGCATCTGGCGCTGACCGAGCACGTGCATATGAATGTGATAGACGGTCTGCCCGCCCAATTCATTGCAGTTCATGACCACCCGGAAACCTTCTTCACAGCCCAATTCCAGAGCCAGACGCTGGGCCGTGAACAATATATGCCCGGCCAAAGCCTTATCATCCTCGGTTAGGTCATTAAGCGTGCGCACCGGTTTCTTCGGGACTACCAGAAAGTGTACGGGGGCCTGTGGCGCGATATCGTGGAAGGCCAGTACCTGGTCGTCCTCGTAAATAATCTTCGCCGGGATTTCCCGGTTGATGATCTTGGTGAACAGAGTATCCACAGCTGTTTTCTCCGTTGTTTGGGCTGGCCTGAGTGTAACCATGGGTTAAGTCAGAGCCCAGTCTTTTGCCTTGAGGATTTGATCAGCGCGGACAATAGGCCTTGTTGACCATGCCCGCGATTGTCCGGGTCAGCCAACGTGAGCCGAGCCGCGGCAGGAACGCGAACCAGCGGTTCAGGCGGCCGGGAATAATAATGGCGCGATTTTTCTCCAGGGCGCGCACGGTATAGAGCGCGACTTCTTCCGGACTCATCAGCAGTTTGCTCTCGACCAGTTTGTCGGTGTCCAGTTGCGCGGTGCGGAAAAACGCCGTGCGTGTCGGGCCGGGGCAGAGTACCGACACCTTGACCGCGCATTTCTTCAGTTCGACGCGCAAACCTTCGGAAAAATGCAGTACGTAAGCCTTGCTCGCGTAGTACGTGCTCATCCATGGACCGGGATGGAATGCCGCCATCGAGGCGACGTTCAGAATCTGCCCGCCGCCCTGCAAGGCCATGCTGTTGCCGATGGCATGGCACAAGCGAGTGAGGGCCAGGATGTTCACTTCGATCAAGTCCTGCTCGGTCATCCAGTCCTGGGCCAGGAACGGGCCGCAGGTACCGATGCCGGCACAGTTGACCAGCAAATCTATCTGCCGGTCGCCTTCCTCCAGCTCCAGCAAAAATCCGGACAGCCTCAGCGGCTCGCCCAGATCACAGGCACGAAACAGCACCTCCACACCAAAACGTTGAGTCAGTTCAATCGCAATGCTTTCCAGCTGATCACGCTGTCGGGCCACCAGAATCAGGCTGCGGCCGCGCCGGGCCAGCGCTTCGGCCATCGCCAGGCCGATGCCGCTGGAAGCGCCAGTGATCAGAGCGTAACGGGTCATGCAGTTCTCCATCGCAACAGCTCCGCGCCGACGACGCAGGTGTCAAGGGCGGGGAGCGCTGTTCATTCTTTCGCAGAGTCTACAGAAGGCTCGGCTGCTTCGGCTGCATCATCGGCTGAATTTGCCGCTTGTTCCGCCGCATCGGCCGGCGCCACTTCAACTTCGTCGGTGATCATCGCGCTGCTTTGATAGGTGCTTTCGGTGGCGCTTTCGTACTCATCCTGGATCGCGGTGAGGCCTCCAGTCAGCCCGCCGACGAACATGATCGCGATAAACACCAGCCACAGCGAAGCCAGTACCCTGACCGCGTTGCTGTTGGGCGGTGGTGGTGCGCCATATCGGTTGGCTGTGTTGTTACCCGGCACGATCATTATTACAAACGGAAAAACGCTGCCAACGACCGGTACAAGGTTCAGCAGCCAGAGCCAGCCGGACCAGCCGATATCGTGCAGGCGCTGCACACTGAACTGGATGCTGATGAAGGCGAGCACCACGACCAGGATAAAGGCCAGCAGGCCCGCGAGGATCAAGCCAGCAGTCGAGTCCGTGCTGATGAGCGCGAAGCCGAAAACAGCCAGCACAGAGCCAACACCAAGCGTCACCAGCGTCAGCGCCATCGTCCAGGCCAGAAAGCGCAAGCGACCGATACGGCCAACGAAACTGAATGGCTTGAGTGCAGAAAACTCCGGCAATGCTTCGCCGACAGAGGCTCGGGGTGGTGCATAGGGAGAATCGGGATCTGCCGTGACAGGCTGGTTGTTGGCAGGGGCGTGCTCGTGAACGTCGGACAGGTTCAGCTCAATCGAGGTTTCTGTTTCGATTCGGGCATCGATGCCGGTTTTCGTCAGCGCTTGAAGGTAAGTCTGCGCATCGGCGTGTGACAGGTCCCGTTTGAGCGCAACCTGCCGGCCACTGAACAGGCGTTCGATGGCCGCGACATCGCTTTTGAACAGCTCGGCGAGGTTGAGCTTCGCGGTGGTGGCGTCAACACCTGGCTGCAGAGCGCCATCGAAGACGATCTTGAAACGGTTTTCGCTCATGGCCGAGGCATCCTTGTCGCGAGAGTTTGTAATAGACGGTGTTGCAGCTATGGAGTGTAAGGCCCGCCTGTCAGCGCGGCCAGCGCTTGGGCAGCGCCGCCGCCAGTTCCAGCGCCTTGCGGTACTCGGCATCGAGACGGGCGACCAATTGATCGACACTTGGCAGGTCCTCGATTTCTCCGACGCCCTGGCCTGCGGACCACACGGTTTTCCAGGCTTTGGCTTCATCGCTCAACGGCTTGAGCTTGGAGCCGAAATTCACCTCGCCCTTGCCTTGCAGGGCTGCCATGTCGAACCCGGCGGCCTCCAGGCTCCGACGCATGAAGCTCGCCGGTACTCCCGACACCGCTGGAGTATGGACGATGTCTGCGGCTCTGGAAGTCAGGAGCATCTCCTTATACGCGTCAGGCGCATGACTTTCAGTGGTACCGATAAATCGCGTACCGAAGTAGGCCAAATCCGCACCGAGCAACTGCGCGGCAAGAATCTCATGACCATGGTTCAGGCAGCCGGCCAGCAGCAGGGTCTTGTCGAAAAACTGGCGAATCTCGGCGATCAGCGAAAACGGGCTCCAGGTCCCGGCGTGTCCCCCGGCGCCCGCAGCCACGGCGATCAAACCGTCCACACCCGCTTCGGCGGCTTTTTCCGCGTGGCGACGGGTCGTCACGTCGTGGAACACCAAGCCGCCATAGCCATGCACGGCATCGACCAGTTGCTTCACGGCACCGAGGCTGGTGATCACGATCGGTACTTTGTGCTCGATGCAGATCGCCAAGTCCGCCTGCAATCGCGGGTTGCTGTTGTGGACGATCAGGTTCACCGCGTAAGGCGCGGGATTTTCCAGTATCGACAGTCCTGCTTCGATCTCTTCCAGCCAGGCCTTGAAACCGCTGCTCTCACGCTGGTTCAGCGCAGGAAAGCTGCCCACCACGCCATTACGGCAACAGGCGAGCACCAGCTCGGGGTTGGAAATCAGGAACATCGGCGCCGCCACCACGGGCAGACGCAAGCGTTGTTCGAGCAAAGTGGGCAGCGACATTGGAAGTACCCCGGGTAAATTGCACTTGTTGGATTAAAACGGCCGAACGACGACCAGAATTACAATAGCCAGCAATATCAGAACCGGCACTTCATTGAACCAGCGATAAAAGACATGGCTGCGGGTGTTTTCGCCACGGGCAAAACGTTTTACCTGTGCGCCGCACATGTGGTGATAGCCGATCAGGATCACCACCAGAGTCAATTTGGCATGCATCCATGCGCCCTGGGTGAAGTAGGCACTTGGGTTGAGGCTGATCAGCCAGATGCCGAATGCCAGAGTGGCGATCATCGCCGGGCCCATGATGCCCCGGTATAGCTTGCGCTCCATGATGCTGAAGCGTTCCTTGCTGACGGTGTCTTCGCTTTGGGCGTGATAGACGAACAGGCGCGGCAGGTAAAACAGGCCGGCAAACCAGCAGACCAAGCTGACGATATGAAGCGCTTTGAGCCATAGATAAAGCATTTTCAGGTATTCCCAGGTTCACGGTAGCGGGAATAGTAGAGGCTTGAGCCGCCGCACGTCACCTTGACGGTTGTCGCAGGGCCCCGCGGCCCCTATTATCGACGGCTTTCCAGTGGGTTCGTTGAGGGCAGGTTTATGGTCAAGGTCGGTATCGTCGGCGGCACGGGTTACACCGGTGTCGAACTGCTGCGTCTGTTGGCACAGCATCCGCAAGCTGAAGTGGTAGTGATCACTTCCCGATCCGAGGCCGGCCTGGCCGTGGCCGATATGTACCCGAACCTGCGAGGCCATTACGACGGCTTGGCTTTCAGCGTTCCGGACATCAAGACCCTCGGGGCCTGCGATGTGGTGTTCTTCGCCACGCCGCACGGTGTCGCCCATGCGCTGGCCGGTGAACTGTTGGCGGCCGGGACTAAGGTCATCGACCTGTCGGCAGATTTCCGTCTGCAAGACGCCGAGGAGTGGGCCAAATGGTACGGTCAGCCGCACGGCGCGCCAGAACTGCTGGAGGAGGCGGTCTACGGCTTGCCCGAAGTCAATCGTGAGCAAATCAAACAGGCGCGCCTGATTGCTGTGCCGGGTTGCTACCCGACTGCCACGCAATTGGGATTCCTGCCATTGCTTGAAGCCGGTCTGGCCGATACCACGCGTTTGATTGCAGACTGCAAATCCGGCGTCAGCGGCGCCGGTCGTGGCGCTTCTGTAGGCTCGCTGTACTCCGAGACGTCGGAAAGCATGAAGGCATACGCCGTCAAAGGGCACCGTCACTTGCCGGAAATCCGCCAAGGCCTGCGTCGTGCTGCGGGCAAGGACGTGGGGTTGACCTTCGTTCCGCACCTGACGCCAATGATTCGCGGCATTCACTCGACGCTCTACGCGACCGTCGTGGATCGCTCGGTGGATCTGCAAGCGTTGTTTGAAAAGCGCTATGCCAACGAACCGTTCGTCGATGTGATGCCTGCCGGCAGCCATCCGGAAACTCGCAGCGTGCGCGGTGCCAACGTTTGCCGTATCGCGGTGCATCGTCCGCAGGATGGTGACTTGGTGGTGGTATTGTCGGTGATCGACAATCTGGTCAAAGGCGCGTCGGGTCAGGCGGTGCAGAACCTGAATATCCTGTTCGGTCTGGATGAGCGTCTGGGCTTGTCCCATGCGGGCATGCTGCCGTAAAGCTTTATCCCGCTCAGCAAAAAGGCCCGTCGAACGGGCCTTTTTGCATTTTGGTCTGGCGATTGGGTTGATTGATATACCGTAACAATAGTTGACCGATTTTCTGGGAGAAGCGGATAATGCGCGTCATCACGCATTATGGCGGCGTAACGCCGGGAGATAGTCAGCATGAGCGTCGAATCCTTCACCCCCACGGCTTTGCAATTCACCCACGGTGCCGCGCACAAGGTGAAGAGCCTGGTCGATGAAGAGGGGAATGATCGCTTGAAGCTGCGCGTATTCGTTACGGGCGGCGGTTGTTCAGGGTTTCAGTACGGCTTCACCTTCGATGAAGAAGTGGCCGATGACGACACCATCGTCGAGCGCGAAGGCGTCAGCCTGGTGGTGGATCCGATGAGCTTCCAGTACCTGGCAGGTGCCGAAGTGGATTACCAGGAAGGTCTGGAAGGTTCGCGTTTCGTGATCAAGAACCCGAACGCTACCACCACGTGTGGCTGCGGCTCTTCGTTCTCGATCTGATCGCACCCTCATCGCATTACCAGGCGCCGCAGAATCTCAGGACTCTGCGGCGTTTTGCTGTCTGGGGTTCAGGTTCAGGCGGGGTAGATGGCGCCAAGTACGCGTAAGCCGCGGGCACCGGTGACGCTCGGGCGGTTGGCCGCGATGCCTTCCAGGCAGCAATGGGCCAGCCAGGCAAAGGCCATGGCTTCGACCCAGTCCGGATCTACACCGTACGCAGCGGTACTGCTGACTTTCGCATTCGGCAACAGACTGGCCAAGCGCTTCATCAGCGTGGCGTTGTGCGCGCCGCCACCACAAACCAGCAGCTCCCGGGTATCCGATTGGGCGCTTTGCAATGACTCGACGATGGTCAGCGCAGTCAGCTCAAGCAGCGTGGCCTGTACGTCTTCGGCAGCGAAGGTCGGTAGCTGCGACAGATGCTGCATCAGCCATGGCAGATTGAACACTTCGCGGCCGGTGCTCTTCGGGCCTTGGGTCACAAAGAATGGATCACTGAGCAACTCGTTCAATAGAACCGGTTCAACCTTGCCGCTGGCGGCCCATTGGCCGTCACGATCAAAGTTGTCGCCGCGCTGCTGGTGAATCCAGGCATCCAGCAGGACGTTGCCGGGGCCGCAGTCAAACCCTGCAACAGGCTTGCCGGGTTCGATCAGGCTGAGGTTGCTGAACCCGCCGACGTTCAATACCGCGCGGTTGCCCGGCCGTTCTTCAAACAGGGCTTCGTGAAAGGCTGGAACCAGTGGCGCGCCTTGTCCGCCAGCGGCTACATCGCGGCTGCGGAAATCGCTGACCACGGTGATGCCGGTCAGCTCGGTGAGCAAGGCCGGGTTGCCGATTTGTACCGTGAACCCGCGCGCCGGCTCGTGGCGAATGGTCTGGCCGTGGCTGCCAATCGCGCGAATGTCGGCGGGTTTCAGATTTTGTTGGTCGAGGAGGGTGTGAATGCCCTGTGCGGCCAGTTTCACCCAGTTCTGCTGGGCGATGGCGGAACGGGCAATCTCATCGGGGCCGCTGGCGCACAAGCCAAGCAGCTCGGCGCGCAGGGAATCAGGCATAGGGATGTAAAGGGTGGCGATCAGCTTGATCGCCGGGGTTTGCTCGATCAACGCAATGTCCAGGCCATCAAGACTGGTCCCGGACATCACACCTATATAGAGCGCCATGGCTTAGCGTTTACTCGAAGCCAGCTGGGTGGTTTTCTCTTGATCCATGCGCGCCATCAGCGGTTGGCTTTGCGCGAGGAAACGTGAGCGTTCAGCTTTGGAGATCGGATCGGCCATCGCTACTTTCTGGCCCAGCGGATCGACGTGTACGCCATTGACCTGGAACTCGTAGTGCAAGTGCGGGCCGGTAGAGAGACCGGTGGTACCGATGTAGCCGATCACCTGGCCTTGCTTGACGCTGCCGCCAGTCTTGACGCCTTTGGCAAAGCCCTGCATATGGCCGTACAGCGTGCGGTAGGTATTGCCGTGCTGGATGATCACGGTGTTGCCGTAACCGCCGCGGCGACCCGCCAACAATACTTTGCCGTCACCGGCAGCCTTGATCGGCGTACCGCGTGGTGCCGCGTAATCGACACCCTTGTGGGCGCGGATCTTGTTCAGGATGGGGTGCTTGCGGCCCATGGAAAATTTCGAGCTGATGCGGGCGAAATCTACCGGGGTACGGATAAACGCCTTGCGCATGCTATTGCCGTCAGCCGTGTAGTAGCTGCTATTGCCTTGTTTGTTGGTGTAGCGCACCGCGGTGTAAGTCTTGCCGCGGTTGGTGAAGCGCGCGGAGAGGATTGGGCCGTTGCCGACGGCTTTGCCGTTGACGACCTTCTGTTCATAGATCACATCGAACTCGTCACCCTGGCGAATATCCTGGGCGAAGTCGACGTCATAGCCAAACACACTGGCCATATCCATGGTCAGGCTGTGGGACAAACCGGCTCGGGCGGCAGATTGCGACAGCGAGCTGTTGATCACGCCATGAACGTAGGCGGAGCGTACGGTGGGCTTGGCGGTAATGCGATTAAACGTATAACCCTTGTCATTCTTGGTCAGGCTGATGCTTTCCATGTCGCTGACTTTGCTGTGCAAATTGGTCAGTTGGCCATCCGGGCCTAGTTCGAACTCAAGCTTCTGGCCATGTTTGAGTTGGCTGAACTGCTTGGCTTGCTTGTCGCTCGCCAGTATTTCATGCACCGAAGTGGCCGGAAGGCCGACTTTCTCGAACAAAGTCGAGAGCGTGTCGCCTTTGCTGACAATCACTTCTTTATGGCCTGGCGCCTTCTTCTCTTCGACGACTGGCGCGGGAACAGGGGCGGGGGCAGCCTGGGCGGTTTCCTGGGTGTCTTCGGCGCTGTTTTCGATCTGCGCGAAGGGGGAGGCTGCCGGCTCATTTGTGGCTTGGACGACGTCGGCGGCGTCTTGATCTTGTGTCAGTTGTTCTGCAGGGCTTTCCAGTTCAAGACTCAGGGTCGTCTTTTTGGCTTCAACATCACTGGAAGGGAACACCAGAAGCGCCAGGCTGAGAAGGGCGGCGATGCCACTTGCTGCGAGCAGGTGGGTCTTCGGGTAAAGCGGCGGCGCTTTAGACGGTTTTGTGGTCATAGGTAATTTTGACTTTGAAAAGATGAATTGGAAAAGATGAATGACATGATGAAGACGAAATAACTGTATAAAATATAACCAAATCATCTCTGAAGCAAGTCTGCGAACACTCTGTCCGTGGATTGGCGTCCGTGCGCCGGGCAAAACTTGTATTTGGTGCGCGATCTTGTATGGTTGTCCCCCTTTGAATCTGAGCCTTGCGGGTCTGTTATGAAGTCGGTTGAAGAGCAGCTAGCGCTGATCAAACGTGGTGCAGAAGAACTGTTGGTCGAGTCCGAGCTAATCGAGAAACTCAAGCGTGGCCAGCCGCTGCGTATTAAGGCAGGCTTCGATCCGACCGCGCCGGATCTGCACCTGGGTCACACCGTGCTTATTAATAAGCTGCGCCAGTTCCAGGATCTGGGGCATCAGGTTATCTTCCTTGTCGGTGACTTCACCGGGATGATCGGTGATCCGAGCGGCAAGAGCGCCACGCGTCCTCCGCTCACCCGTGAGCAGGTTCTCGAGAATGCCGAGACCTACAAGACTCAGGTCTTCAAGATTCTTGATCCGGCCAAGACCGAAGTGGCGTTCAACTCCACCTGGATGGATCAGATGGGGCCGGCCGACTTCATTCGCCTGACTTCGCAATACACCGTGGCTCGCATGCTTGAGCGCGACGATTTCGACAAACGCTACACAACCAATCAGCCAATCGCTATTCACGAGTTCCTCTATCCGCTGGTTCAGGGTTATGACTCGGTCGCGTTGCGCGCGGATGTCGAGCTGGGTGGCACCGATCAGAAGTTCAACCTGCTGATGGGGCGCGAACTGCAACGTGGTTATGGTCAGGAGGCTCAATGCATTCTGACCATGCCGCTGCTCGAAGGGCTGGATGGCGTGAAGAAGATGTCCAAGTCGCTGGGCAACTACGTCGGTATCCAGGAAGCGCCGGGTGTCATGTACGGCAAGTTGGTCTCTATCCCGGATGCGCTGATGTGGCGTTACTTCGAGTTGCTCAGTTTCCGCTCCATGGAAGAGATCAATGCTTTGCGGGCTGACGTCGAGGCGGGTGCGAATCCGCGTGACATCAAGATCAAGCTGGCCGAAGAGATCGTTGCGCGTTTCCATGGTGAAGAGGCTGCGGCCAATGCTCACCGTGCGGCGGGTAACCGTATGAAAGACGGTGAGCTGCCGGATGATCTGCCGGAGATCGAATTGACTGCCGCCGAGGATATGCCGATCGCTGCCGTCCTTAATAAAGCAGGGTTGGTGAAGAACTCTGCCGTGGCGCGCGATCTTCTGGGCTCTGGTGGTGTGCGTATAGATGGGGAGGTTGTCGATCGCACCTTTATATACGTACTGGGCGCGACCCATGTTTGCCAGGCCGGGAAGAAGGCATTTGCGCGTATTACGCTCAAATCCGAATAAAGCTGAAATCAGGGGTTGACGGCAGATTCTGGAGGCCTATAATTCGCCCCACTTCCGGCGCAGTCGAAACGGAAAACTCCTTGGTAAACAAAGAGTTACGCAGTTTTCGAC
>NZ_JAMYDU010000016.1 GCF_024138395.1 Pseudomonas mandelii | reverse complement strand
CTCTCGTTAGCGGGAGGCGAATTCTACAGCGTTACTCGCTGCTGTCAACACCTCTTTTTCTCCGCTTTCGACCGAGATGATCGAACCGTCAATAAGGCGAAAACACAGTGCCTTACCAACTCCTTCTGGCTTCGATGAACTGAAGCGTAACCGCTGCCGAAAACTGCGTAACTCTTTGTTTACCAAGGAGTTTTCCGTTTCGACTGCACTGGAAGTGGGGCGAATTATAGGCTTTCAGAATCTGCCGTCAACACCAATTTTCACATTTCTGTCATATAGACCCAAAAAGCCCGAAAACACGAAGGCCGACCTCAAGAGGTCGGCCTTCTGCCCTTCTACTTACAAAACTTACAAGCTAGGGAATGCGAATTGCGAAGCTTCATGGCTCGCTCGTTGCGGCCAGCGCTGGGTAATCGCCTTGCGACGAGTGTAGAAACGCACGCCATCCGGACCATAAGCATGCAGATCGCCGAACAGCGAACGCTTCCAGCCGCCAAAGCTGTGATAAGCCACTGGCACCGGCAATGGCACGTTGACGCCGACCATGCCCACTTCAATCTCATCGCAGAACAACCGCGCCGCTTCCCCATCACGCGTGAAGATGCAGGTGCCGTTGCCATACTCGTGATCGTTGATCAGTTGCATCGCCTCTTCCAGGCTGTTGACCCGAACGACGCACAGCACCGGCCCGAAGATTTCTTCTTTATAGATGCGCATCTCTGGTGTGACGTTATCGAACAGGCAACCACCCAGGAAGAATCCTTCCTCATGACCGGCCACGCTCAGACCACGACCATCCACCACCAAGGTCGCACCCGCTGAAACGCCGTCTTCTATATAGCCACTGACTTTATCGCGAGCCTGACCGGAAACCAGCGGCCCCATATCCAGGCCGCAGGTCGTACCGGCACCGATTTTCAACGCTTTGACCTGCGGTACCAGTTTGGCCACCAACGCATCCGCCACCTGATCACCGACGCACACGGCCACCGAGATTGCCATGCAGCGCTCACCGCACGAACCGTACGCCGCGCCCATCAGTGCGCTGACCGCATTATCCAGATCCGCATCCGGCATCAATACCGCATGGTTCTTCGCCCCGCCCAACGCCTGGACACGTTTGCCGCGCTTGGTGCCTTCGGCGTAAATGTATTCGGCAATCGGTGTCGAACCGACAAAGCTCAGCGCTTTGACTTCCGGCGCTTCAATCAAGGCATCCACCGCAGCCTTGTCGCCATGCACCACACTCAGCACACCTTTCGGCAGGCCGGCTTCCAACAGCAACTGAGCAATCAGCAGCGTCGAACTTGGATCGCGTTCGGAGGGCTTCAAAATAAAACAGTTGCCGCAGACGATTGCCAGTGGATACATCCACAGCGGCACCATGGCCGGGAAGTTGAACGGAGTAATACCGGCCACCACGCCCAATGGCTGGAAGTCCGACCAGGCATCAATGTTCGGCCCGACGTTACGGCTGTACTCACCCTTGAGAATTTCCGGTGCCGCGCAGGCGAATTCGACGTTCTCGATCCCGCGCTTCAATTCACCAGCCGCATCTTCCAGGGTCTTGCCGTGTTCTTCGCTGATCAGTTGGGCGATGCGGGCTTCATTCTGTTCCAGCAATTGTTTGAAGCGGAACATCACCTGAGCACGCTTGGCCGGCGGAGTGTTACGCCAGGCCGGGAACGCAGCTTTGGCCGAATCGATGGCTTTTTGAATGGTTTCACGGCTGGCCAGTGGCAGCTTGTGGATCACCTGACCGGTGGACGGGTTGAACACGTCGGCCGTACGACCTTCTTCGGTCACCAGTTCGCCATTGATCAAATGCGGGATAAGGCTCATGCAGGGCTCCTGAAAAGTTGTCCACAGGCGTCCTTCAAAGGACGCCTTTATATATAGAGAGGAAGATCAGTCGATCTTGTTCAGCACTTCGCCGACCGCGTCGAACAGACGATCAAGGTCTTGCGGTTTGCTGTTGAAGGTTGGGCCGAACTGCAAGGTGTCGCCGCCGAAGCGCACGTAGAACCCGGCTTTCCACAAGGCCATGCCGGCTTCGAACGGACGCACGATGGCATCGCCGTCGCGAGGCGCAATCTGGATGGCACCGGCCAACCCGTAGTTACGAATGTCGATCACGTTCTTGCTGCCTTTCAAACCGTGCAGTGCATTTTCGAAATGCGGCGCCACTTCCGCCACGCTTTGCACCAGGTTTTCCTTTTGCAGCAGATCGAGTGCCGCCAGGCCCGCAGCGCAAGCCACCGGGTGGGCGGAATAGGTGTAGCCGTGCGGGAATTCCACCGCGTACTCAGGCGTCGCCTGGTTCATGAAGGTCTGGTAGATCTCGGAGCTGGCAATCACTGCGCCCATCGGGATCGCGCCATTGGTGACTTGCTTGGCAATGCACATCAGGTCAGGAGTCACGCCGAAGCTGTCGGCACCGAACATCGAACCGGTACGGCCGAAACCGGTGATCACTTCGTCGAACACCAGCAGGATGTTGTGCTGATCGCAGATTTCGCGCAGACGTTTGAGATAACCCTGCGGCGGAACCAATACACCAGCGGAACCGGCCATTGGCTCGACGAATACCGCAGCAATGTTCGAGGCATCGTGCAACTCGATCAGCTTGAGCAGTTCATCGGCCAGGGCGATACCACCTTGCTCCGGCATCCCACGGGAAAACGCATTACTCGCCAGCAAAGTGTGCGGCAGGTGATCGACGTCCATCATTGCCTGACCGAACAGTTTGCGGTTGCCGTTCACACCGCCGAGGCTGGTGCCGGCGATGTTCACACCGTGATAACCACGAGCGCGACCGATCATTTTGGTTTTGGTGGCCTGGCCTTTCAGGCGCCAGTAAGCACGCACCATTTTCACCGCTGTGTCTGCACACTCGGAACCCGAGTCGGTGAAGAACACGTGATTCAGATTGCCCGGGGTCAGGTCGGTGATTTTTTCGGCCAACTGGAACGACAGCGGGTGACCGTACTGGAAGCCCGGCGAGTAATCGAGGGTGCCCAATTGCTTGGCCACCGCTTCCTGGATTTCCTTGCGGGTGTGCCCGGCACCGCAGGTCCACAGACCCGAGAGCGAATCGTAGACCTTGCGGCCCTTGTCGTCTGTCAGCCAACTGCCTTCGGCAGCCACGATCAGTCGCGGGTCGCGCTGGAAATTGCGGTTCGCGGTGTAGGGCATCCAGTGAGCATCGAGCTTGAGCTGGCTGGCCAGGGAAGTCGGGGCGTTTTCAGGCACGTTCATGGGCAAAACCTCGCAGGGCAATAGCGGCGTGGAGATGAAAAGCGTTCTTGCAGCTAAATTGCCACGGAGATAAAGTCGGTGAAATTCAACTTTTCTAACCTTCAGTCAGCCCGCTATTAAACTTTGAGTAACAAAGCATGAGCAGCCGCCGTCCCGATCCGCTGGCGCAAGTCAGTGACTTTGATATCCGCCTGTTGCGGATTTTTCGCAGCGTCGTGGAATGCGGCGGCTTCTCCGCGGCAGAATCGGTGCTGGGGATCGGTCGTTCGGCGATCAGCCAGCAGATGAGCGATCTGGAGCAACGCCTCGGCCTGCGCCTGTGCCAGCGCGGTCGCGCCGGTTTTTCCCTGACCGAAGAAGGCCGCGAGGTCTATCAATCAGCGCTGCAGCTATTAAGTGCGCTGGAAAGTTTCCGCACCGAGGTCAACGGCCTCCACCAACACTTGCGCGGTGAATTGACCATTGGCCTGACCGACAACCTGGTCACCCTGCCCCACATGCGCATTACTCACGCCTTGGCGCAGTTGAAGGAGCGTGGCCCCGACGTACAAATCCAGATCCGCATGATCGCGCCCAATGAAGTCGAACAAGGCGTGCTCGACGGTCGCTTGCACGTCGGTGTGGTGCCACAAGCCAGCGCGCTATCGGGCCTGGAATATCAGCCGCTCTACAGCGAACGCTCGCTGCTGTATTGCGCGGTCGGCCATCCGTTGTTCTACGTCGACGATAAACAACTGGACAATGAGCGTCTCAATAGCCAGGACGCCATCGCTCCGACCTTCCGTTTACCCGCCGAGATTCAGGCCCATTATCAGGCGCTCAACTGTACCGCCAGTGCATCGGATCGCGAAGGCATGGCCTTTCTGATTCTGACCGGGCGCTACATCGGTTATCTGCCGGATCATTACGCCAGCCTCTGGGTGCAGCAGGGCCGATTGCGTGCGCTGAAACCCAAGGCGCGTTTTTATGACCTGAGCCTCGCATCGGTCACCCGCAAGGGTCGTCGTCCCCACTTGGTGCTGGAAAGTTTTCTAGAGAGTCTGGCGGCGACGCGCTGAATAAGAAAATCCCTGTGGGATCGCGGTGCTCAAGGTTTTATCGCAACAGGACTTGTCTGAGGCCTGCGGGTGCGCTATCAACGCATCTGGTTGCACCCATTTACCTGTTCGGAAGTGCCTATGACCTTTGAAGTCCCAGCCCACGGCGGCAAACCCGCCAGCCGCATTCGTCAGAAGAACGAAGAGACCATCATCAAAGCCGCCGAAGACGAGTTCGCCCGTCACGGGTTCAAAGGCACCAGCATGAACACCATCGCGCAGAATGCCGGATTACCCAAAGCGAATCTGCATTACTACTTCACCAACAAACTCGGTTTGTACGTGGCGGTGCTGAGTAACATCCTTGAATTGTGGGACAGCACCTTCAATACCCTGACCGTCGAGGATGATCCGGCAGAAGCATTGACCCGATACATCCGCGCAAAAATGGAATTCTCCCGACGCCAGCCGCAGGCTTCGCGGGTCTTCGCCATGGAGGTCATCAGCGGCGGCGAATGCCTGAGCGCGCATTTCAACCAGGACTATCGCATCTGGTTTCAGGGCCGGGCCGCAGTGTTTCAGGCGTGGATCGACGCCGGCAAAATGGACCCGGTCGACCCGGTGCACCTGATCTTCCTGTTGTGGGGCAGCACCCAGCATTACGCCGATTTTGCCACACAGATCTGCCGTGTCACCGGGCGCACCAAGCTGACCAAGCAAGACATGGAAGACGCCGGCAACAACCTGATCCGCATCATTCTCAAAGGCTGCGGCCTGACACCTGCTATCTAAGATACCTATGCCTTTTACCCTCAGCGGCTTTTGCGAATACCGCGAAGAGATTCGCAAAAGCCGCTTCATCGCCCTCGCCGCACCGATCACTAGCGCATCTGATGCTCAAGCGTTCATCGAGCAGCACAGTGATTTGAACGCCTCGCACAATTGCTGGGCCTGGAAACTCGGCGATCAATATCGCAGCAGCGATGATGGCGAACCCGGCGGCACGGCAGGCCGGCCGATTCTGGCAGCGATCGAAGCGCAAGATTGCGATCAGGTCGCGGTGCTGGTGATCCGCTGGTATGGCGGCATTCAACTGGGCACCGGCGGCCTCGCCCGGGCCTATGGCGGCGGTGCCAACAAATGCCTGCAAGGGGCGCCGAAGGTCGAACTGATCAGTCGGGTGCCGGTCAGTTGTGCCTGTGCATTTGGCGAGTTGGCGCTGGTGAAGCTTCGGGTAGCGGAACTGGGTGGTTTGGTTGTGGAAGAAACCTTCACGGCCAATGGCGTGGAACTGCAATTGGCGATCGGCGCGGGGCAGATAGATACCCTGCAAACGCAGTTGGCGGATTTAAGTCGCGGGCGGATTTTGTTGCAGCGATAAAGAAAGATCAAAAGATCGTCCGAACGCGGCCCGAGCCTTCGGCAGTGCCTACGCCGACCGTGTAAATCCGTAAGAAATGCAATCCCATGGGAGCCGCCGGAGGTGCAATCTTTTGGGGCACCCCACTTTCCTTTGCTCTCGACACTTGCCCACATCTACTGTGCACCCGGCTGTGGATAACCTGAGCACATTCCGTTGTAACCCTTCTGTCATGCGGCTTTGAGGACTTTGCTCATTTTTCGTCCAACTTGCCAATGATGACGCTTATTCCACGTAAAAACAATTAGTTAGAGCGGTTTATCGCCTTTAGAAGAAAGCCCCTCAGCGCTTATGCCTCTCCGGTCGGCTTGCGCACAAATACTGTGGAACAACCTGTGGATAACCCGTTCATGGGTGGCGCATCCCCATGTCCGACATAGCTTGCAGCCTACTGCTTGTTTTTTGATCAATTCCCCGCGCGCAAAACCGGAGCCTGATCAAAAAGTGTGCCCTTAAGTGGTGCCTGATTCGGAATTGGAATATGACGAGGCACCGTCCACGACGCCTATGCCAGCAAGGCTTTGCCGATTTCCTGACTCAATGGCCAGGAAATTGCTTTATCCCCAAGCATAACTTCTGTCGACCGAGCCTGTCATGTCCAACCCCGTGCCGATCCCCGATCAAATACCTCGCCTGCAATTGCACAGAATCAGCAAACGTTATCCCGGTTGCCTGGCCAACGATGCCATCGACTTAAGTATTGCGCCCGGTGAAATCCACGCTCTGCTCGGCGAAAACGGTGCGGGCAAAAGTACCTTGATGAAGATCATCTACGGCGTCACTAATGCCGACTCAGGGGAGATGATCTGGCAGGGGCAGCGCGTGACCATGCGCAACCCGGCCCAGGCTCGCGGCCTCGGGATTGGCATGGTGTTCCAGCATTTCTCGCTGTTCGAAACCCTGAGCGTGGCGCAGAACATCGCGCTGGCAATGGGCGCTGCGGCCGGAACACCGAAGCAGCTCGAGCCGAAAATCCGCGAAGTATCTCAACGCTACGGCATGGCGCTGGAACCGGAGCGACTTGTCCACAGCCTGTCCATCGGCGAGCGTCAGCGGGTGGAAATCATTCGCTGCCTGATGCAAGACATCCGCCTGTTGATTCTCGATGAACCGACTTCGGTACTGACGCCGCAAGAGGCCGACGAATTGTTTGTCACTTTGCGTCGACTGGCGGCCGAGGGTTGCAGCATTCTGTTTATCAGCCACAAGCTCGGCGAAGTACGCGTGTTGTGCCATAGCGCCACGGTGTTGCGCGGCGGTCGGGTGGCCGGGCATTGCGTGCCAGCGGAGTGCTCGGATCGGCAACTGGCGCAGTTAATGGTCGGTGAAGCCGCCGAGCTGATCACCGACTATCCAAAGGTCATGGGCGCTGATACGTTTTTGAGTGTGACGGGATTGTCCTGGCACAACCCGGCCCCGTTCGGCTGCTCGCTGAAGACCATTGACCTGAAGGTGCGCAGCGGCGAAATCGTGGGTGTCGCCGGGGTGGCCGGCAATGGTCAGGATGAGTTGCTGGCCTTGCTCAGTGGCGAAGAACGCTTGCCCCGCGATGACAGCGCGAGGATCAGTTTCGGCGGCCAACCAGTGGCCCATTTGCGGCCGGATGCACGACGCAAACTTGGCCTGGCATTCGTTCCCGCCGAGCGTCTGGGCCATGGCGCGGTGCCGGAGCTGAGCCTGGCAGATAACGCGCTGCTTACCGCCTTTCAACAGGGACTGGTTAGCAACGGGCTGATCCAGCGCGGTAAGGTCGAAGTACTGGCCGAAGAAATCATCCACCGCTTCGGGGTCAAGACACCCAACGTCCACGCACCGGCTCGCAGTCTTTCAGGCGGCAATTTGCAAAAATTCATTCTCGGCCGGGAAATTCTGCAGCAGCCTAAATTACTGGTAGCCGCGCACCCGACCTGGGGCGTGGACGTCGGCGCGGCCGCGACCATTCACCGAGCGTTGATTGCCTTGCGCGATGCTGGCGCGGCGATTCTGGTGATCTCCGAAGACCTCGACGAATTGTTCCAGATCAGCGATCGCCTCGGCGCCCTGTGCGGCGGTCAGCTGTCCCCCTTGCGGGCCACCGTTGACACCCATCTGAGCGACGTCGGCGGCTGGATGGCCGGCCAGTTCGACGCCACTCAATCACCCGCGCTTTAACGGAGTTTCACATGCTGCTTTCTCTCGAACCCCGTGGCCAGCAATCGCGTCTGATGTTGTGGTGCTCGCCCTTGCTGGCGGCCGTGTTGACGCTGGGCTGTGGCTCATTGCTGTTTATCGCGCTGGGCCACGATCCGTTGCTGACCTTGCACACGTTGCTGATTGCACCGATCAGCGACGTGTACGGCGTCTCTGAATTGTTGGTCAAAGCGTTGCCGATTCTGCTCTGCGCATTGGGTCTGGCAGTCGCGTATCAGGCACGGATCTGGAACATCGGCGCCGAAGGTCAGTTGCTGCTCGGCGCTCTCGCCGGCAGTGCGTTGGCGGTGAACATCATTGGCTTGCAAAGCCGCTGGGCATTGGCGTTGATCCTGCTCACCGGCACCTTGGCCGGCGCCGCATGGGCCGGGCTGACGGCGTGGTTGCGCACGCGCTTCAACGCCAATGAAATCCTCACCAGCATCATGCTCAATTACATCGCCCTGAACCTGCTGCTGTTCTGCGTCCACGGGCCGCTGAAGGACCCGGCGGGGTTCAACTTTCCAGAGTCGGCGATGTTCGGCGATGCCAGTCGACTGCCGCTGTTGATCGAGGACGGCCGGGTTCACGCCGGGGTCTATTTCGCCTTGCTCGCGCTGGTGGCGGTGTGGGTATTGCTGCAGAAAAGCTTTGTCGGCTTCCAGATCAAAGTGCTCGGTCTGGACAAGCGCGCCGCCGGTTTCGTCGGCTTTCGCGAGAAGCGGCTGATCTGGCTGGCGCTGTTGATCAGCGGCGGTTTGGCGGGGCTGGCCGGCGTGTGTGAAGTCACCGGGCCGATCGGTCAATTGGTGCCGCAGGTCTCGCCGGGTTACGGCTATGCGGCGATCACCGTGGCGTTTCTCGGGCGACTGAATCCCATCGGCATTCTGTTTTCCAGTCTGTTGATGGCGCTGCTGTACATCGGTGGCGAGAGCGCGCAGATGAGCATGAACCTGCCGCAAGCGATCACTCAATTGTTCCAGGGGATGATGCTGTTTTTCCTGCTGGCCAGTGACGTGCTGATTCTCTACCGACCGCGTTTGAATCTGCGCTGGGTACGACGCACTTCGACCACCGCCGTACACGCAGGAGCCTTGTGATGGATATCGATCTGCTGAGCAATATTTTCTATGCCATGGTCCGTTGCGGTACGCCGTTGCTGCTGGTGGCGCTGGGCGAGCTGATCTGCGAGAAGAGCGGCGTCCTCAATCTGGGCCAGGAAGGCATGATGCTGTTTGGGGCGGTGATCGGTTTCATCGTCGCGCTGAACAGCGGCAACCTCTGGCTCGGCGTGTTACTGGCGATGCTCGCCGGAATGCTGTTGTCGTCGCTGTTCGCCTTGGTGGCACTGGTGTTCAACGCCAATCAGGTGGCGACCGGGTTGGCGTTGACGATCTTCGGCGTGGGCCTGTCGACCTTTGTCGGCGCAGCGTGGGTCGGCAAACCGTTGGCGGGTTTTGAGCCAGTGGCGATTCCGTTGTTGAGTGAAATTCCGCTGATCGGGCGGATGCTGTTTGCCCAGGACTTGCTGGTATATCTGTCGTTCGCGCTGTTCACGTTAGTGGCCTGGGTGATTCTGAAAAGTCGCATCGGGTTGATTATTCAGGCAGTCGGCGAAAACCCGGACGCCGCCAGTGCCATGGGCTTGCCGGTGTTGCGCGTGCGTACGCTGGCGGTACTGTTCGGCGGGGCAATGGCGGGGTTGGCCGGGGCTTATCTGTCCCTGGCTTACACGCCGATGTGGGCGGAAAACATGAGTGCCGGTCGTGGCTGGATTGCCCTGGCGCTGGTGGTGTTTGCCAGTTGGCGGGTGTGGCGATTGCTGCTCGGGGCGTATCTGTTCGGGCTCGCCAGCATCCTGCATTTGGTGGCGCAGGGGTTGGGGCTGGCGATTCCGTCTAGCCTGCTGGCGATGCTGCCGTATGTCGCGACCATTGTGGTGTTGGTGCTGCTGTCCCGGGATGCCGTGCGCACACGGTTGTATGCGCCGGTTTCGTTGGGGCAGCCGTGGCAGGCCGGGCATTAGGGTCGGCCATCAGGGCCTCTTCGCGGGCAAGCCTCGCTCCTACGGATTTGAGTCGTTCACGTCATCGGCGAACTACACAAACCCTGTAGGAGCGAGGCTTGCCCGCGAAGGCGCCCGAACAGGCATCACCTGAACAACGCCCCACGCCAATTCAAAGACCAAGAAAACAACCAGCAATGAACTGGCGCCATGGAGCAAGGCATACAGCTGCCAAGCCGAAAACAAAAACCGCCCCACCGCGTCATACCGCCCAAACATCTGCTGCGGATCACGAATCCGCAGCACCGCCCAGACGCACACAATCGAACCCAACAAATTCGCCATCAGCATGTGCATCGGCTCGAACGGCGGTAGTTCTCCAGGCAAATTAAAAGTCTGACTCAGGCTCAACAACACGCCATGCAACGCCGCAAAACTCCACGGCGTTACAAAAGCAGCGGTCACGATCAGGTCGTACCACGCGCTGCCACGCACCACTTGACGATATTGCGTTGAAGTCCACATCCGTCTTGCTCCATAAATTCAGGGAGCAACAAGGCTAAAGCCTGGAGTATGCTCCAGGGTCAAGCCCTCTCGAGACATCAAGATGCGCATCGGTGAATTAGCCCAGGCCAGCGCCGTCAGCCGCGACACGTTGCGCTTTTACGAGCAGCGCGGGTTGATTGCCGCGCAACGCAGCGCCAATGGTTATCGCGACTACCCGGCGGAGATGGTGCAACTGGTGCAGTACATCAAGACCGCTCAGCGACTGGGCTTTACCCTCGGCGAGATCGGCAGCAGCGTCGCCGCGCTGTGGCAGGCGCCCGACCCAGCCAATGCCGTTACCCAACTGCTGCAAGACAAACTGAACCTGATCGAAACCCGCATCGCCGAACTCGATGTCTTGCGTCAGGAACTGCAACATCGGCTCGGTCAAAGTTGTCCTTTAAATCCGTGATTTTCATCTATCAAGGAAGCCATTCATGTCCAAGGCAAAAAACGCACTCATCATCGGTGCCTCCCGAGGCTTGGGCCTCGGCCTGGTGAAAACCCTGCTGGCCGACGGTTGGCAAGTCACCGCCACCGTGCGCAACCCGCAGAGCGCCGAAGCCTTGCAAGCGTTGGGCAAGGTGCGAGTCGAAAAACTCGACATGGACGATCAGCAAGCGGTCATCGCCCTGAGCCAACAACTCAAGGGCGAGGTGTTCGACCTGTTGTTCGTGAATGCCGGGGTCAAGGGCCCGGAGGTCCAGACGCCGGGCGGCGCGACGTTGGCAGAGGTGGGTCAGCTGTTCTTCACCAACGCCGTGGCGCCGATCAATCTGGCCCAGCGTTTCGTCGGGCAGATTCGTGAAGACAGCGGTGTGCTGGCGTTCATGAGCTCGGTGCTGGGCAGCGTGACCATGCCCGACGCGCCGGAGCTGGCGTTGTACAAGGCCAGCAAAGCGGCGCTGAACTCCATGACCAACAGCTTCGTCACGCAGCTGGGCGAACAGAAACTCACCGTGCTGTCGCTGCATCCGGGTTGGGTGAAGACTGATATGGGCGGTGAAGGCGCGGACATTGATGTGGAAACCAGCACGCGCGGGTTGATCGATCAGGTGAACGCGTATGCCGGCAAGGGCGGGCATCATTTTGTGAACTACAGGGGTGAGACCATTTCCTGGTAACACCACCACACCCTGTGGGAGCTGTCTTGTCGGATCGCCGCACCGCTGCGATAGCATCACCTCAGTATCGCTGAAAGACCGAGGAGCCTGCATCGCGGGCAAGCCCGGCTCCCACAGGGTTTGGCATCGTCTGGACGAGTGAGGCTTGCTCGCGAAGCTTTTTTGTTCGAAACTCCGTACCTCGCCCCCGCGGCGACCCTGGATCAGCAGACAGGGCAACACTGAGCTGGCAACCCTGAACCCAACTTTCAGAGGAGCCGGCCACCATGCCTGCGACCCGTACCTGGTTAAAAAATCCCCTCGCCATTTTCACGGCCAACGCGCTCGATGCTCGTGGCGGTCTGGTGCTGCAAGACGGTTTGATCGTCGAAGTGCTCAGCGCCGGCCAGCAACCGTCCGCGCCCTGTGACCACGTTTTCGATGCGCGCGAACACGTGATCCTGCCGGGGCTGATCAACACCCATCACCACTTCTATCAAACCCTGACCCGTGCCTGGGCGCCGGTGGTTAATCAGCCGTTGTTCCCATGGTTGAAAACCCTCTATCCGGTCTGGGCTCGCCTCACCCCTGAAAAACTCGCCCTCGCCACCAAAGTCGCGTTGGCCGAGTTGCTGCTGTCCGGTTGCACCACCGCGGCCGACCACCATTACCTGTTTCCGGAAGGCCTGGAAAACGCGATTGACGTGCAGGTCGAGAGTGTTCGCGAACTGGGCATGCGCGCCATGCTCACTCGCGGTTCCATGAGCCTTGGTGAAAAAGACGGCGGCCTGCCACCGCAGCAAACCGTGCAGCAGGGCGAGGTGATTCTCGAGGACAGCCAACGCTTGATTGCCACGTACCACGAGCGCGGCGAGGGTGCGCAGATTCAAATCGCCCTGGCCCCCTGCTCACCGTTCTCGGTGACCCCGCAAATCATGTCCGCCAGCGCCGAACTGGCGAACACCCTCGACGTGCGCCTGCACACGCACCTGGCGGAAACCCTCGACGAAGAAGATTTCTGCCTGCAACGCTTTGGCCTGCGCACCGTGGATTATCTGGACAGCGTCGGCTGGCTCGGGCCGCGCACCTGGCTGGCCCACGGCATTCATTTCAACCCCGATGAAATCGCCCGCCTCGGTGCGGCCGGCACGGGTATTTGCCATTGCCCGAGTTCGAACATGCGCCTGGCCTCCGGCATTTGCCCGACGCTGGAGCTGACCGCTGCGGGTGCGCTGCTGGGTCTGGGCGTGGACGGTTCGGCGTCCAACGATGCGTCGAACATGATCCTCGAAACCCGTCAGGCGCTGTACATCCAGCGGCTGCGTTATGGCGCGGAAAAGATTACGCCGGAGTTGGTACTGGGCTGGGCGACCAAAGGCTCGGCGAGTTTGCTCGGGCGCAGCGATATCGGTGAACTGGCGGTGGGCAAGCAGGCGGATCTGGCGCTGTTCAAACTGGATGAACTGCGCTTCTCCGGCAGCCATGATCCGGTGTCGGCGCTGCTACTGTGCGGCGCGGATCGGGCGGACCGAGTGATGGTCGGTGGCAAATGGCGGGTGATCGACGGGCAGGTTGAAGGGCTGGACCTGAAAGCGTTGATTGCCGATCACAGTCAGGCGGCTCGGCAGTTGATCGCCGGAACCTGATACATCAAACAAATGTGGGAGCGGGCTTGCTCGCGAAGACGGCGTGTCAATCGATATCAATATTGCATGACACACCGCTTTCGCGAGCATGCCCACCCCCACAGTTTTGTGTGAGGCTCCCGCACCAGTGGATGGCGTGGATTGGTGAAGGCGCACCGGGATGGTTCTGTGGTGGTCGCCAGGGCCTCTTCGCGGGCAAGCCTCGCTCCTACAGAGTTTGCGCAGGTCATGTGGGAGCGGGCTTGCCCGCGATGGCCGTTACGCGATTTCAATCCATTTGTTGTCTTGTTGGTCAGCAATTTGCATTGCTCTCCTCCATCTCACAACAAAATGGAGTTCCCATTCATGCATAAACGTCCGTTGAAGCAGCTGCTTTGTGCTGTCGCCGCAGCCATCGGTCTGAGCGCCAGCTTGACCGCCAGTGCTGCCGACCCGCTGAAAGTCGGCTTCGTCTATATCGGTCCGATCGGTGACCACGGCTGGACGTATCAGCATGAACAGGGACGCAAGGCGCTGGCAGAAAAGTTCGGCGAGCAGATCACCACCAACTATGTGGAGAACGTCGCCGAGGGCGCCGACGCCGAGCGGGTGATCCGCAACATGGCCAAGGACAAATATGACCTGATCTTCACCACGTCTTTCGGCTACATGAACCCGACTCTGAAAGTCGCCAAGCAATTTCCCAAAGTGACCTTCGAACACGCCACTGGCTACAAGCAGGACAAGAACCTCGGCACTTATCTGGCGCGCACTTATGAAGGTCGCTACGTCGGCGGATTCCTCGCGGCGAAGATGACCAAGACCAAGAAAGTCGGCTACGTCGCTTCATTCCCGATTCCGGAAGTGATCCGCGACATCAACGCCATTCAACTGGCCCTGAACAAGTACAACCCGGGCACCGAAATCAAAGTGGTGTGGGTCAATTCCTGGTTCGACCCGGGCAAAGAAGCCGACGCGGCCAACGCGCTGATCGACCAAGGTGTGGACGTGGTGTTCCAGCACACTGACAGCCCGGCACCGATCCAGGCGGCCGAACGGCGCGGCGTATATGCCGTCGGTTATGCCTCGGACATGGCGCATTTCGGGCCGAAAGCGGTGCTGACGTCTATCGTCAACGACTGGGGGCCGCATTACATTCAGGCGACTCAGGGCGTGCTCGACCACACGTGGAAAACCCAGGATTACTGGGGCGGTCTGAAGGAAGGCACGGTTGAGCTGCCGATCAGCGACCTGGTGCCGGCTGCTGTGAGAACCGAAGCCGAACAGATCATCGCCGACATCAAGAGTGGTGCCCTGCATCCGTTCACCGGGCCGATCAAGGATCAGACTGGCGTGGAGAAAATCCCGGTGGGTGTGAGCGCGACGAATGCGCAACTGGCGTCGATGAACTACTACGTCGAAGGCATGAAGGCCGAGATACCGAAGTGACTTAGTCAGACACGAAACCCTGTGGGAGCGGGCTTGCCCGCGATGAGGCCATCACATTCAGCATCATTGTTGACTGTCAGTTCGCTATCGCGGGCAAGCCCGCTCCCACAGGGCTCTGCAGTGTTTTGTCAATCTGCGTACTCTTCAGGACAATCGCATGAACAGCCTCCCGATCATCGACATCAGCCCGCTCTACAGCGCTGATCAAAACGCCTGGCAATCGGTCGCCCTTCAAATCGACAGCGCCTGCCGTGACTGGGGCTTTTTCTATATCAAGGGCCACCCGATCGCCCCGTCGCGCATCGACGCCGTGCTCGACCATGCCCAACGTTTCTTCGCCCTGCCTACCGCCGAAAAACTCAAGATCGACATCACTCAAACCCGCCACCATCGCGGCTATGGCGCCATCGCCACCGAGCAACTCGACCCGAGCAAACCCAGCGATCTGAAAGAAACCTTCGACATGGGCCTGCACCTGCCGGCCGATCATCCCGAGGTTATTGCGGAAAAACCTTTGCGCGGCCCCAACCGTCATCCATCGATGCCCGGTTGGGAATCGCTGATGGAGCAACACTACGTCGACATGCAGGCGCTCGCCCAAACCCTGCTGCGAGCCATGACCCTGGCGTTGGGCATCGAGCATGATTTCTTCGATAGCCGTTTCGAACAACCGGTCAGCGTGCTGCGGATGATTCATTACCCTCCGCGCCACACTGCCAGCACTGAAGATCAGCAAGGTGCCGGCGCTCACACCGATTACGGCTGCATCACCCTGCTCTATCAGGATGCCGCCGGTGGCCTGCAAGTGCGCAACGTGCAGGGCGAATGGATCGATGCACCGCCGATCGAAGGCACGTTTGTGGTCAATCTCGGCGACATGATGGCGCGCTGGAGCAACGACCGTTACCTGTCGACGCCGCATCGGGTGATCAGCCCGCTGGGGGTGGATCGGTACTCGATGCCGTTCTTTGCCGAACCGCACCCCGACACGCCCATCGAATGCCTGCCCGGTTGCCAGGACGAACGGCATCCGGCGAAGTATCCGGCCACCACCTGCGCCGAGTTCCTGCTGTCGCGCTTTGCCGATACCTACGCCTATCGACGGGAACAGCAAGCCGTGTAATGAACCGGCTGGTCAGGTTTTGCTAATTGTTTCTGCGGGCATCTGTAGAATGCCCTCATTGCACCTGATGAGATTTCAAAAATGTACGACTGGCTGAACGCTCTGCCCAAGGCAGAATTGCACTTGCACCTGGAAGGTTCGCTGGAGCCTGAGCTGCTGTTCGCCCTGGCCGAACGCAACAAGATCGCCCTGCCGTGGAGCGACGTAGAAACCCTGCGCAAGGCTTACGCCTTCAATAATCTGCAAGAGTTTCTCGACCTGTATTACCAGGGCGCCGATGTGTTGCGCACCTCTCAGGACTTCTACGACCTGACCTGGGCCTACCTGTTGCGCTGCAAGGCGCAGAACGTGATTCACACCGAACCGTTCTTCGACCCGCAAACCCACACCGACCGTGGCATCCCGTTCGAAGTGGTGCTCAACGGCATCGCCGCCGCACTGAAGGATGGCGAGCAGCAGCTGGGCATCACCAGCGGTTTGATCCTCAGCTTCCTGCGTCACCTGAGTGAAGACGAAGCACAGAAAACCCTCGACCAGGCGCTGCCGTTCCGCGATGCGTTTGTCGCCGTGGGCCTGGACAGTTCGGAGATGGGGCACCCGCCGAGCAAGTTCCAGCGGGTGTTCGATCGTGCGCGCAACGAAGGCTTCCTGACCGTGGCGCATGCCGGTGAAGAAGGCCCGCCCGAGTACATCTGGGAAGCCCTCGACTTGCTGAAAATCCAGCGTATCGACCATGGCGTGCGCGCCATCGAAGACGAGCGCTTGATGCAGCGGATCATCGACGAGCAGATCCCGCTGACGGTGTGCCCGTTGTCGAACACCAAACTCTGCGTGTTCGATCACATGTCCCAGCACAACATCCTCGACATGCTCGAGCGCGGTGTGAAGGTCACGGTGAACTCTGATGACCCGGCCTATTTCGGCGGGTACGTCACCGAGAACTTCCATGCGCTGTACACCGATCTGGGCATGACCCAGGATCAGGCCAAGCGCTTGGCGCAGAACAGCCTGGATGCGCGGTTGGTGAAACCATAAGGCCGCCTTCGCGGGCAAGCCTCGCTCCTACAGGTCCAGTGTCAGTCTCACGACCTATGCAGAACTTGTAGGAGCGAGGCTTGCCCGCGAAGAACGATAACGCGGTGATTAATTGACAATCACCGGCTCACTCAACTCCTCCAACGTCTTGCCCCGGGTCTCCATCCCGAACATCCATACCACCCCCGCCGCAATCGCAAAGCACATCGCCCCCAGCGCAAACACCCCGCCCTGCCCGGTCATCGGGAACACCAGCCCGGTCACCAACGGCCCGAGCAACGACCCCACGCGGCCGATGGCTGACGCGAACCCCGAACCCGTGGCGCGTGCCGACGTCGGGTACAACTCAGGGGTGTAGGTGTAAAGCACCGCCCACATGCCGAACAGAAAGAACTGCATCAGCAGCCCCGAGGTAATCAACAGACTGACGTTGCCGCCAAACACCGCACTCTGGCCATAAAGAAACGCCATGACCCCGCCACCGAGCAACGTCACGACGCACACCGGTTTACGCCCCCAACGCTCCACCAGCCAGGCAGCCATGAGAAAACCGGGAATCCCGCCGAGGGAAATCAGCACCGTGTAATACACCGACTGGGTCACGGCGAAACCCGATTGTTGCAACAACGCGCTGAGCCAGGACGTCAGGCCATAAAAACCCAGCAAGGCGAAGAACCACACGCTCCAGATCATCATCGTGCGTTGGCGATACTGCGGCGACCAGATCTCCCCTAGCGCAGAGAAGAAAGTGCCCGGTTGACTCGCCACCCGAGGCAGACGAATCGGTTCAGGCAACTGCACATGGCCCAGAGAAGCCCGCACCCGATCTTCAATACCGAGCAAGACCTTATCCGCCTCGTCATGATGCCCGGCCTGCTCCAGCCAGCGCGGTGACTCGGGAATGAAAAAACGAATCGCCAGGACGAACACCGCCGGCACCGCCAACACCAGAAAGATGTCGCGCCAGCCAATCACCGGCAACAGGAAGTACGACAGCACCCCGGCCGCGACGAAACCGAGTGGCCAAAAACCATCCATCAACGCGATATAACGCCCACGTCTCTTGGCCGGAATCAGCTCGGACAGCATCGACTGGGCAATCGGAAACTCCATGCCCATGCCGATCCCCAACAAGACTCGGAACAGCGTCAGCGTTTCCACATTCTGCGCCGTGGAGCACAGGTAGCTGGCGATGCCCCACAACACAATGCTCCACTGGAACACCGGTTTGCGTCCGAAGCGGTCGGCCAGCATGCCGGACAGCGATGCGCCCAGAACCATGCCGAAGAAACTCGAACTGGCCAGCAACCCGGCCTGCGCCGTACTCAGGCCAAACTCGGTTTTGATCGAGCCGAGCAGAAAGGTCATCATCGCCAAGTCCATGGAGTCGAAGAAAAACGCCAGGGCAATGATGATGAAAATGATGCGGTGATAACCGCTGATGGGCAGCCGTTCCAGTCGTTCGGCCGCGCTGAAGCTTCGTGTGTCCATGCCACATTCCCCCAATCCTGATAATCCCCGGATCGAGTGTGCGCGATAGCGGCTGGGGGTTATTGCTGGATGCGACCTGGCCACAGCTCTGAACGACGCCTGAAACAAATCCCGGACGTCGCTCCTCAATGGTCTAAAGCGCCATTTCCAGCTCGGTTTCCTTGGCGAAGCGATGGATTTCCCGTTGCCCCGCAGGGGTGATCTGCAACGCTCGCGAATCGTTGGGCAGGCTCAACCAGCCCGATTGCATGAACAGCTGCAACAACGCCGCGCCCAATGAACCGCCCATGTGCGGACGTCTTTCGCTCCAGTCCGGGCAAGCGCAGGCGACTCTGCTGTTGCGATGAGCCAGCGCCTGGATGAACACACCATGCGTCGCCAATTGTGTGGCGCCCTTGTGAGTGATCATGACGCGCTGATCGAATTGCTCGATCCAGCCCGCATCCAGCAGACGCTGGTAGAGGTCGGCGGCCAGGGTGCCGCCCAGATGGTCCTCACAGAGCCTGGCTCGCAGCAATGACGAAGGCGCCGCCTGAGGTTTGGCGATAGGGCTCGTGCGTTTGAAAACCTCTGGAATGTCCCTAGGCGCGCTGGCCAGGGTCGCGCTGGCCAGGGCCTCTATCGCGGCGCCGACTTCGGGCGCGGCAAGCCGGAAAAACCGTTTGCGGCCACGGGTTTCGACTTTCAACAGACCTCCGGCGGACAAACGCCCTAAATGCGCACTGGCCGAAGACGGCGACAGGCCGGCCAGCAGCGCCAGCTCTTCGGTTTGCCGCGCCGAGCCGTCCATCAAGGCCCACATCATTGCGCTGCGCTTTGGGTCAGCCAGCAATGTGGCGATCTGGCTGATGCAAGGTGCATGTTCCATGTATTCACTCCCTGTTGAATCGTTTCGTCTACTGCTCAGAGACATCTTGACCAGTAATGTGTCGTCGGCCAAGACGCGAAAACCGCCATAAACCGGGCAAAGTCACCCACTCACCCAGGCCATGCTTCGCGGGTGCAACGAAGGTCCGGTGATGACCATCGGGTATGACCGAATCGAACCTGAACTCGCCATTGCGAGGTCGACGGTGCGTACATGAGGCGGGCGCTAGTATAAGCGGGTTAACCGCCGGTTCCTGCCCTCGGGGCTCCATTGGTGGTGATAGTTCCTGACAGAAATTTCGCTATTTGCCTGCGACTAATGATCGACATCCGATTTCGTCGGAAATTGACTGCTTATATGAGCGCATCGGCTGGCAAGCATTTCCCGCAAAAGATTCACCGGCTTACTCAATTGTGCGCGATGGGCGCACAGCAAATTCAGCGGTGCGCGCTCACAAAGCAGCTCCGGCATCAGCACTTTCAATCGACCGGCCAACACATCGGCGGCGACATCAAGCCAGGACTTATAGGCAACCCCCGCCCCCGCTATGGCCCACAGACGCACAACATCGGCGTCGTCACTGAAGCGATCGCCACTGACCGTCAGGCTCACTTCGCGTTTGCCATCGTGGAAACTCCAGTGATCGTGAACCCGGCTGCCGAGCATGAACAACAGGCAATTGTGCTGGGCCAGTTGCTCCAGATGCCGAGGTTCGCCATGCCGGGCCAGGTAACTCGGCGCCGCACAGAGCACACGACGGTTCTGCGGGGCGATGGGCAACGCCACCAGGCTCGAGTCTTCCGGCTCGCCATAACGCAGGGCAATGTCCACCGGTTGGCGGAACAGGTCGGCGATGCGGTCGCCCAGCAGCAACCGTACCGTGAGTTTCGGATGCTCGCGCTGAAATTCGTCGAGCCATGGCAACAGCAGGTTGCGCCCGAAATCCGAAGGCGCCGACAGCTGCAACATTCCGCTGACCTGATCCTGCCCGCTGGCCAGCAAGCGGCGGCCCTCATCGAGATTGCTCAAGGCTGCCCGGGCGTATTCCAGAAAACCCTCACCTTCCGCGGTCAGGCGCAGGCTGCGGGTGGAACGGGCGAGCAAGCGCGCGCCGAGTTGTTGTTCGATGCGCTTCAACGCCGCACTGGCCACCGCCGCCGACATATCCATCCCCCGCGCCGCTGCCGACAGACTGCCCAGGTCCGCGGCCCGAACGAACAACTGCAAGTCATCGAAACGCAACATCCTCAGCCTCGATTATCAAAAAAATATTGAAAGAGACTGCTCTTTTAGCGGGTTTTATCTTGCCGGGAAATAACCAATCATCTGTCCCATCGAAATCATTACCTCTCAGGAACCCACCATGAAAGCCATTGCCTACTACGCGTCCTTGCCCATCAGCGACGAAAAATCCCTGCAAGACATCGAACTGCCAGAACCGGTCGCCGGCCCGCGCGACCTGTTGGTGGAGGTCAAAGCCATCTCGGTCAACCCGGTGGACACCAAGGTTCGCCAGAACGTCCAGCCTGAAGGTGGCACGGCAAAGGTGCTGGGCTGGGACGTGGCCGGTGTGGTCAAGGCTGTCGGCAGTGAAGTGACCTTGTTCAAGGCCGGCGACAAGGTGTTCTATGCCGGCTCCATCGCCCGTGCCGGCGGCAATAGCGAGTTGCATGTGGTGGACGAGCGCATCGTCGGCCATATGCCGAAAACACTCGGTTTCGCCGAAGCCGCCGCCCTGCCGCTAACCGCCATCACCGCGTGGGAACTGCTGTTCGAACGCCTGCAAGTGCGCGAAGGCAAAACCGATGAGGGCCAGAGCCTGCTGATCGTCGGTGCCGCCGGCGGTGTGGGTTCGATCCTCACGCAATTGGCCAGCCAGCTCACCGGGCTGAAGGTCATTGGCACCGCTTCCCGTGCACAAACCCAGAGCTGGGTGCGAGACCTGGGCGCCGATCAGGTGATCGATCATAGTCAGCCGCTGAGTGAAGAACTCAAACGTGCGGGGTTCGAGCAGGTGACCCACGTCGCCAGCCTGACTCAGACCGATCAACACCTGGACCAATTGGTGGAGGCGTTGGCACCGCAAGGCAAACTGGCGCTGATCGATGATCCGAAGTCGCTGGACGTGACCAAGCTCAAACGCAAGAGCCTGTCGCTGCACTGGGAATTCATGTACACCCGCTCGCTGTTCGAAACCGCAGACATGATCGAGCAACACAAATTGCTCAACCGCGTTGCGGGGCTGATCGATGCCGGCACGCTGAAGACCACGGTCGGCGAACACTTCGGAACCATCAACGCGGCCAACCTGCGGCGTGCCCATGAGCTGTTGGAGAGCGGCAAGTCCAAGGGTAAAATTGTGCTTGAAGGGTTCTGAAGAGTAGGAGCTGCCGGAGGCTGCGATCTTTTGATTTTAGTGTTCTAAAAAGCAAGATCAAAAGATCGTCCGAACGCGGCCCGAGCCTTCGGCAGCTCCTACAGGGGATGATGGCGATCTTTTGCCGTCAGTCAGAGAATTGACCGTTGTCATAATTACGATCGTATTCAGGTCTACAATCGAAAACTCTGCGAACAATCATTTTACGAAAGGAGCTCAGCAATGAAGATCCTGATCAAAGAAGTGGCAAAATCCTGCTGGCAGGTCCGTCTGGATCAACACGCTGTGACGTTTCGCAGTGAAGCCGAAGCCTTGGCCTTCACTAAAACGCTTGAAGCGCGTTTGCACGCGCCCCATCAGATTCCCGACCGTCAGCAGCGCGCTGCTGGCTGAGTCCGTCCTCAGACCTGGGCTTGCACCAGCGCCCGGGCATTTTGCAAACGCCGGGTGAGCATCGCCGCGCTCACCACCAGAATCCCGCACAGGCTGATGACCATGGCCATCGGCATGGCGCTGCCATCGTGCAAAACACCCACCAATGCTGCGGCCCCGGCGGCGACGCTGAACTGCAGGCAACCAAGCATCGCCGAGGCACTGCCCGCCCGCGCGCCCTGCCCGTTCATGGCGCAGGCCGAGGCGTTGGGCACAATACAACCCAGGCTGGCGATGCAGAGAAAAAGCGGAATCAGCAACGGCCACAACTGCGCGGTGTGCAACGCGCTGACCGCCAACAGGGCCAGACCGCCCACCAGATAGAGCCAGACGGTACGCGCCAGTAAAAAGGTCGGGCCGCGCTTGGCCAGCATCCGGGCATTCACCTGGGCAACCAGAATGAAACCCGCCGCGTTAATGCCGAACAGCCAGCCAAAATGCTCGGCCGGCACACCATAGAGTTTGATGAAGACGAACGGTGAACCGGCGATGTAGGCAAACATCCCGGCGATGGCGATGCCACCGGTCAGGGCATGACCGAGGAAGATCGGATCCGCCAACAACCGACCGTACTGACGCAGCGCGCCCGACAACGGTTGGCGTGACACATGGGCCGGCAGACTTTCCGGCAGCCCGAGGGCCACCGCCAACCCTGCCAGTGCACTGAAACCGGTCAGCACCAGAAAGATCGATTGCCAGCCCGTCGTGTTAACCAGCAACCCGCCCAGCATCGGCGCAAGAATCGGTGCCAGGCCCATCACCAGCATCAACTGCGAAAAGACCTTCGCCGAACCCACGGCATCGCATTTATCGCTGACCACCGCCCGCGCAATCACCATGCCTGCGCAACCGCCCAGCGCCTGGACGAAACGTGCGCCGATCAGCCATTCCAGAGTCGGCGCATAGGCACAGGCCAATGAAGCGGCGGTGAACAAGCCGACGCCTGTCAGCAAGGGAATCCGTCGCCCAAAGCGATCCGCCACCGGGCCGTACGCCAGTTGGCCAATGGACAGACCGAGGAAATAGGCGGCCAGGGTCAGTTGAACGTGTTTTTCGTCGGTGCCGAAAGCGAGCGCCATCGCCGGGAATGCCGGCAGATAGAAATCGATCGCCAGCGGACCGAAAGCGCTCAAGGCACCAAGAATCAGGATTGTGCGAAGGTTCATCAGGCGTCCAGGTTGGGCATGCAGGTTGGCCATGGATCGGCAGGCCAACAGTCTAGCCGGGCGTGGACGCCTTGAACATTCCGTTAGGTCGCTAACTATTAAAAAACTCAGGCCAGTTTGACGCCATAACCCTCTTCGCTGATCGCGGCGATTACCTGATCGGCCGTCAGCGCACTTTCAACGCCGACTTCTTTTGCCGCCAGATCAATGCGCACGCTGGCTGCCGGATCCTTGGCTTGCAGCGCTTGGGTGATGGCCTTGACGCAATGACCGCAGGACATGCCTTCAACGTTGAACACTTGCATGGGACGTCTCCTTGATGGGGCCCTTCAATGAGGGTTGGTGGCAGTCTCGAGCTTGCCACCATGGCAAGGTCAAGTTCTCAAGCAAGCTGCCGGGCTGGCAATCGGCGCCGTGCTCGGCCAAGCTGCGTCCATCTATGACTCGACATCAGGAGATTCAGCCATGCGCTGGTCAGCTCTCAGCCTGTTTGGCTTCCTCAGCCTATTTGCCGCGACACCTTCGGTTCAAGCCGCCGGGGAGGACTACGGCGTGCTGATCATTTCCCGCGAGCGCCTGGAGGTTTCAACTTCCTGCGAGATCGGCGTGTACATCCAGGATCAGCTATCGGCGCGACTGTTCCAGGAACAGAGCACCTCGTTCAACCTGCCGCCAGGCAATGTGTCCCTGCGCCTCAAACTGCTGCCGGGCCAAGCGCCAGGTTGCAACCCGGGCATGCTCGCGCCGGGTTCGCAGAACATCACGCTCAAGGCCGGGGATGTGTTGAAGTTCCGGATTGCGATGACGCAGGAAGGGATGTACCTCAAGCCTGCTGCCCTCGGATATTGATCACCACCTAACCCGTAGGAGCGAGCGGTGCGGCGATCCGACTTGCCCGCGAAGAGGCCATAACAGTCGGCATTGATGTTGAATTTGATGGCCTCTTCGCGGGCAAGCCTCGCTCCTACAAAGTGCAAAGTCGCGCTCTGCATGGGCCCGCAACGATTTGCAGAGTGGCGCTTGACCTTGCCCGCATGGCAAGGTTGATCCTGTAGGCAATTTCTACAGGGAGCGTGACCGATGTCCGAATCCACCACTTTCGATCTGCCGATTGCCGGCATGACCTGCGCCAGTTGCGCCGGGCGTGTCGAGCGTGCCTTGAGCAAAGTTCTCGGTGCCACGGCCGTCAGCGTCAACCTGGCCACCGAACAGGCTCGGGTTCAAGCGCCCAGCGACAGCCTGCCGGCCTTGATGGACGCGGTGCAACAGGCCGGGTACAGCGTGCCACAGCAGAGCCTGGAATTAAGCATCGAAGGCATGACCTGCGCGTCATGTGTCGGTCGCGTCGAACGGGCACTGGCCAAGGTGCCGGGAGTCAAAAGTGTCAGCGTCAACCTGGCCAACGAACGGGCGCACCTCGAACTCCTCGGTCAAATCGATCCGCAAATCTTGATCGGCGCCGTGACCAAGGCCGGTTACTCCGCCAGCGTCTGGGAAGTCGACCACCCGCAAACCGACAATCAACAACAACGCCTGCACCGCGAACGCTGGGCCTTGCTGGCGGCCATCGCCCTCGCCTTGCCGCTGGTGCTGCCGATGGTGCTGCAACCTTTCGGCGTGCACTGGATGCTCCCGGCGTGGGTGCAGTTTGCGTTGGCCACGCCGGTGCAGTTCATCTTCGGCGCACGCTTCTATGTCGCTGCGTGGAAAGCCGTGCGCGCCGGCGCCGGCAACATGGATTTGCTGGTAGCCCTGGGCACCAGCGCCGGTTATGGCCTGAGCGTTTACGAGTGGGCCACCGCTGCGGGCCGCATGCCGCATCTGTATTTCGAAGCCTCGGCGGTGGTGATCGCTCTGGTGCTGTTGGGCAAATACCTGGAAAGCCGCGCCAAGCGCCAGACCGCCAGCGCCATCCGCGCCCTTGAAGCCTTGCGTCCGGAGCGAGCCATTCAGGTGATCGATGGCCGCGAACAGGACGTCGCGATCAGCGCTTTGCGCCTCAACGATCTGGTCATGGTCAAACCCGGCGAACGCTTCCCGGTGGATGGCGAAGTGGTGGAAGGCCAGAGTCACGCCGATGAAGCACTGATCAGCGGCGAAAGCCTGCCGGTACCGAAACAACCGGGCGACAAGGTCACCGGCGGCGCCATCAATGGCGAAGGTCGGCTGCTGGTTCGGACTTTGGCGCTCGGTGCAGAAACCGTGCTGGCGCGGATCATCCGCCTGGTCGAAGACGCGCAGGCGGCAAAAGCACCGATCCAGAAACTGGTGGATAAAGTCAGTCAGGTGTTCGTCCCGGCGGTGCTATTGATCGCGCTGGCGACCTTGATCGGTTGGTGGCTGTACGGCGCGCCACTGGAAACCGCGTTGATCAACGCCGTCGCAGTGTTGGTGATCGCCTGCCCTTGTGCACTCGGGCTGGCCACGCCGACGGCAATCATGGCCGGCACCGGTGTGGCGGCGCGCTACGGGATTTTGATCAAAGACGCCGAAGCGCTGGAGCGTGCTCATGAAGTCAGCGCCGTGGTGTTCGACAAGACCGGCACGCTGACTTCGGGTACACCACGCATCGCTCATCTGAGTGCCATCGAAGGTGACGATGCTGCTCTGCTGCAAATGGCGGGGGCACTGCAACGCGGTAGCGAGCACCCGTTGGCCAAGGCTGTGCTGGATGCCTGCGCCGAGCGTGGCTTGACCGTGGCGGATGTCAGCGACAGTCAATCGCTGACCGGGCGCGGCATTGCCGGCAATCTCGATGGTCGGCGATTGGCGTTGGGCAATCGGCGTCTGCTGGAAGAAAGTGGCCTGAGCGCCGGGCCATTGGCCGACTCCGCAAGCGCTTGGGAAACCGAAGGCCGGACCCTGTCCTGGCTGATCGAACAAAGCCCCGAACCGCGAGTGCTCGGCCTGTTCGCCTTCGGTGACACGCTCAAACCCGGCGCTCTGCAAGCGGTGCAACAGCTGAGCGCACGAAACATCAGCAGCCACTTACTGACCGGGGATAACCGCGGTAGCGCCAAAGTGGTCGCCGAGGCGCTGGGGATCAGCGATGTCCACGCCGAAGTATTGCCGGCGGACAAAGCCGCCACCGTCGCCGCATTGAAAAAAACCGGCGTGGTGGCAATGGTCGGCGACGGCATCAACGACGCGCCGGCCCTTGCCGCGGCAGACATCGGCATCGCCATGGGTGGCGGCACCGACGTTGCCATGCACGCCGCCGGCATCACCCTGATGCGCGGCGATCCACGGCTGGTGCCGGCGGCGCTGGAAATCAGCCGCAAGACCTACGCGAAGATTCGCCAAAACCTGTTCTGGGCCTTCGTCTATAACCTGATCGGCCTGCCACTGGCGGCGTTCGGCTTCCTCAACCCGGTGCTGGCCGGCGCGGCCATGGCGCTGTCGAGCGTCAGCGTGGTCAGCAATGCGTTACTGTTGAAAACCTGGAAACCCAAAGACCTGGAGGACAATCGATGAACATTGGCCAAGCGGCCCGCCAGAGCGGTCTGAGCGCGAAAATGATTCGTTACTACGAATCCATCGGCCTGCTCAAGGCGGCCCATCGCACCGACAGTGGCTATCGGGTCTATGGCGACGACGATCTGCATACTCTGGCGTTCATCAAGCGCTCTCGGGATTTGGGTTTCTCGCTGGAAGAGGTCGGCAAACTGCTGACCCTCTGGCAGGACCGTCAGCGAGCCAGCGCCGATGTGAAGGCGCTGGCCCGTCAGCACATTGACGAGCTGAATCAGAAGATTCGCGAACTTGGCCAACTGCGCGACACCCTGCAAGACCTGGTAGAACATTGCCACGGCGACCACCGGCCGGACTGCCCGATTCTCAAGGAGCTGGCGTCGGGCTGCTGCGCCGAACCCGCCCATTCCTGAGCGCCAACCCCTTCGCCACCAGCAACGTGGTGAGGGGAATGCCGTGGAACAACAACACCACTGAGCCGGGCGTCCACCAGGAATAGAACGGCGCGGCGATCAACATGCCGATGCCGAACCCGGTCATTTGCAGCAGCGTCAGAAAGCTGAAAATCGGCAGGCGCAGGTTGTCCGGTTCACGTTGCAGGCGCGACATCAGGCCGACTTCCGAGAACCCGTCGCCCAAGCCTGCTGGAAATGAAAACAGCAGCAAGCCGTAAAGGGTTTGCTGTTGGAACATCAGGATGAAGCCGCAGGACATCAGTAAAACGCCAAAGAAAAATCGCCGTTCAAGGTGCGCGTTGTCCGTACCTTTCAGGCGACTGGCGATTCGCGCACCGATGAATTTCCCAATGGCCCAGACCGCCAGCATCAGGCCCAGAGTGGTGCTGGCCGACTCGGGTGTCAGCAGTTTTGAAATGATCGGGAGGCCGACGTTGTGCGCGGCGCTGCCAAGGGTATCGGCCATCGCGACGGCAAGCATCGCCGTCAGTACCGGTGCCGTGCGTAAGCCCTGACGCAGGGCCGTCCATTCGCCTTGTTGGTGAAGGGGTTCATCACGGGGTGCAGGTCTGGGAAACCGCAGCGGCACTATCAACAACGCCGCCAGCAGGTAAGTGACCACGTTCAGGGCAAACACCGTTTCAAAGCCAAACCCCGCCACCAACAAACCCGCCACCAGACTCCCGCCGACCATCGCCGCGGACGACGCCGAGGTAATCCAGGCATTGGTCCTGAGCAGCTGCGCCTTATCGATCATGTGCGGTAATTGGCTGTTGAGGCCGATGGCGAACATCGAATTGCCGAACCCCAGGCCGAACGCGATCAGCGGTAGCAGCAGCGTTTGTTGGGTGACCGGCAACACCAGCAGCAAGCCCAGCAAACCGGCGCGCAGCAGGTCGAAGGCAATCAGCGGCAAGCGCCCGGCCCAGCGGCGATAGAACCGGGTGCCGATCAGACTGGCAAAAATCCCCCCGGCTACACGGCTGGCGAGGAAGATGCCGACACTCATGGCGCTGTTGCTGAGCAGGTAAACGTAGGTGGCCAGAGGCAACCATGTTGAGGAAAGCGCCGAAGTCCGAAATCAGCTGGGCGGCGATGATCAGTTGGGCATTGCGGGTGGAGTTCACATTCAGTCCTTGAGTGTGGGGAGTATCGCCGTGCTGGATTGTCTGTTCTGACGCCATCGCGGGCAAGCCACGCTCCCACAGGTCAGGTGTCGATCATAGAATCCGGGGCGACACAAAACCTGTGGGAGCGTGGCTTGCCCGCGATGCAGACGCCGCGATCCCAAAAAAGCATCTACAAAAAACCCGGCCGAAGCCGGGTTTTGGTCAACCGATCACTGCATCCACGGTGGAGGCGGCTCTTCGGTCTTGCTCGGTGGCGCATCATCCGCCGCCCGAACCGCTTGACGCCGCTCTTCATCGAGACGGGCCGCCTCGATCTCGCGCATGATCCCGCCGACGTCCGCCAGTTCTTCCGGCTCGTCGAACTCGCCGGTCAACACACTGGCCGGGTGCAAAGTGCCGGCTTCGTACAACGCCCACATTTCCTTGGCGTACTTGGTGCGTTTCAACTCCGGTGCAAAACGACCGAAGTAAGACGCCATGTTGCCCACGTCCCGCTCCAGCATATTGAACGCGTGGTTATTGCCCGCCGCATCCACCGCTTGCGGCAGGTCAATGATGACCGGGCCGGTCGGCGTCAGCAGTACGTTGAACTCGGACAGGTCACCGTGCACCAGACCGGTACACAGCATCAGCACGATTTGCGAAATCAGAAACGCGTGATATTCGCGCGCCTGGTCCGGCTCCAGCACCACATCGTTCAGACGCGGCGCGGCATCACCGTACTCGTCGGCCACCAGTTCCATCAGCAGCACGCCTTCGAGGAAGTCATACGGCTTGGGGACTCGCACACCGGCACCGGCCAGCCGGAACAACGCCGCCACTTCGGCATTCTGCCAGGCATCTTCGGTTTCTTTCTTGCCGAACTTGGAGCCCTTGGCCATCGCTCGAGCCTGCCGGCTGTTGCGCACCTTACGGCCTTCCTGATACTCGGCCGCCTGACGAAAACTGCGTTTATTCGCCTCCTTGTAGACCTTGGCACAACGCAGCTCGTTGCCGCAGCGCACCACATAAACAGCTGCTTCTTTACCACTCATGAGTGGGCGCAGCACCTCGTCGACCAGACCGTCCTCGATCAGGGGTTCAATGCGTTTTGGAGTCTTCATCAGCTTTTATTGTGGGTCCTTTATTACCAAACACGCGAAAGTCATTCGTTATACGGCAATCCTCTCATTCGCGGGAGGGGTTGCCGACCTATGAACGTTCCCATGACATCAAGAAGCACACAATGTGCCGGATTAATCGGCACAACCCATTGACCGTTCAGGATCATAGCTGAGCCTGCGCCACTTGTTGACGAAGGGCTACAAGAGCATTTGCGACAGAATCTGACACATAGCCCCTACCCTTCGCCGGATTTTTCTCAACAGGCCTAAATTTCCACGTTCCTCAGCCGAAGTCATTAGAGAGAAAAGGAATTGTCCGACAACCGCCCCGACAATGATAACGAGGGCGCACTCAAGGATGGGGTGTATCAAAAATTTTCGGCTGCCAATAATCCGCGAGTCATCTGCACTGCGTGGGCCTACAAGAAAAAACTGGAGCGCGGATGAACATCAAACAGAAGTTGACCTGGGCGTTTGCAATCATCGCCTGCTTGCCCGTGGTGCTGGTCGCCACCCTCGTGGTACTGAACTTGCGCAGCGATGCCAAGGACAATTTTGTCGACGGCAGCGGCCGGGAGATTCGTCAGGTCAGCAATGCCATGCAGCTGTTCTTTGACGGCATCAGCCAGAACGTCGATTACCTGGCCACCCAACCGCTGATCAAGAACTCCGACGACAGCCTCAAGACCTACATGAGCGCCAACGCCGAGAGCATTCCCCAAGGCGAGTCGGACAAAAAGATCTTCGCCCTCCTCCAGGACCTGGGCAACAGCCACCCGGCCTATGCCTATGCCATTCTTGGCACCGCCGCGGGCGGTTACGTGTCTTGGCCAGACGATGCCAAACTGAACAATTACGACCCGCGCCAACGCCCTTGGTATAAAGCCGCGCAGGCCAAACCCGGTAAGCCATTTCGCACCGAAGCCTATTACTGGGCTCAGGATGACGCGACTTACGTCAGCACCGTGCGCACCATCGATAACAAACTGGGCAGCAATGGCGGCGTGGTCAGCATCGACGTGACGCTCAAGCAGCTCACCGAAATCGTCAAACAGATCAAACTCGGCGAAACCGGCTACCTGATGCTGGTGGAAAATACCGGCAAAGTGCTGGTCGATCCGAAGCAACCGGAACACAACTTCAAAGCCCTGACCAGTCTCGGCGACGGTTACGCGCAATTGGCCAAGGCCAGCAAAGGGCTGGTGGAAGTCGAGCTCAATGGCGAGCGCTACATGGCCAACGTCTGGCCGTCGGAACAACTGGGCTGGACCTTTATCGGCCTGATCAAGCAGACCGACGTGATGAGTTCGGCCACCCAACTGACCTGGCTGATCGCGATCATCGCGGCGGTACTGGCGGTGTTCTTTGCCATCGTCGGCGCCAGTTTCGCCAGCCTGATCGTGCGACCGATCCGCAGCGTGGCCAGCGGTCTGGAGGGCATCGCCCAAGGTGAAGGCGACCTGACCAACAACCTGCAAATCCGTGGCAGCGACGAAACGGCTCAATTGGCCAATTGGTTCAACCAGTTTCTGGCGGCGATTCGCAACCTGATTCAGAGCATCGGCGGCGCCGCGACCAAGATCCTCGCCACCTCCCAGAGCTCGACGCAAGTGTCCAGCGACATGGCCGAAGCTGCCGGGCGCCAGCGTGAAGCGGTGGACATGGTGTCCACGGCGTTCCACGAAATGGTCGCCACTGCCAACGAAGTCGCGCGCTCCTGCAGCCAAGCCGCCGAGTCGGCTGACAGCGGCCAGCGCCAGGCGCGCGAAGGTCAGCAGCAGATCGATGCCGCAGTAAGCAGTGTTGATCGCTTGAGCCAGGAAATCGAACAGTCGGCGCAATCGATGCAACAGCTTGAGCGCGATAGCAACGACATTCAGTCGATCCTCGGGACCATTCGTTCGATCGCCGAACAGACCAATCTGCTGGCACTGAACGCCGCCATCGAAGCGGCTCGGGCGGGTGAACAGGGTCGTGGTTTTGCGGTAGTGGCTGATGAAGTCCGAGCCCTGGCCAAACGGACTGCCGACTCCACGGCGGAAATCGACGGGCTGCTGGGCAACCTGGCCAAACGCACCAGCCAGGTGACGCAGCAAATGCATGCGAGCCTGGAGGTGTCTCAGCAATCGGTGACCCGTATCGGCGAAGCGCGCAGCAGCTTCGGGCAGATTCGTGAGTCGGTGGATGTGATTCGCGACATGAACACTCAGATCGCCACGGCGGCGGAGGAACAGCATCAAGTGGCGGAAGACATCAATCGCCACATCAGCCAGATTCATGGTGATGCGCAATTGGTGGCGGAACTGGCGAACTCGGCGCGGCTGGATTCTCAGAGCCTGGCGGGGTTGTCGAATGAGCTGGATGGGTTGGTTCGGCGGTTCAGAACCTGAAGTTGGGTTTGATCGTTCCCACGCTCCGCGTGGGAATGCAGCACGGGACGCTCCGCGTCCCTGCCGAAGCGGACGCGGAGCGTCCAATGAGGCATTCCCACGCAGAGCGTGGGAACGATCAGTGCTTGAAGAGTTCACCGGGTGTAAACCCGATAATCAGCGCTCGATAATTGCCGTCACGCCCTGCCCCCCGGCGGCGCAGATCGAGATCAACCCTCGGCCCTTGCCCGCCGCGTTCAGCAGCTTCGCCAGGTTGGCGACGATACGCGCACCGGTGGCGGCAAATGGATGCCCGGCGGCCAGTGAACTGCCCTTGACGTTGAGCCGATTGCGGTCGATGGAGCCCAGCGGCGCGTCGAGGCCGAGGCGGGTTTTGCAGAACTCCGGATCTTCCCAGGCCTTGAGTGTGCAGAGCACTTGCGCGGCGAATGCTTCGTGGATTTCGTAGTAATCGAAGTCCTGCAAGGTCAGGCCATTGCGCGCCAGTAAACGCGGCACGGCATAAGCCGGTGCCATCAGCAGCCCTTCGGCACCGTTGACGAAATCCACCGCTGCCGCCTCGCCGTCCCGCCAATAGGCGAGGATCGGCAAGCCGCGCTCTTTCGCCCACTCCTCACTCCCCAGCAGCACCACCGACGCGCCATCGGTGAGTGGTGTGGAGTTGCCCGCGGTCAGGGTGCCCTTGGCGCTTTTCTCAAAGGCCGGTTTCAGCGAGGCGAGTTTTTCCAGGGTCAGATCCGGGCGCAGGTTGTTGTCCCGGGTCAGGCCGAGGAACGGCGTCATCAAATCGTTGTGCCAGCCTTCGGCGTAGGACGCGGCCAGTTTCTGATGGCTTTCCTGGGTCAGCTGATCCTGCTCGTCACGCGGGATGCTCCAGGTCTGGGCCATCATTTCACAGTGTTCGCCCATAGACCGACCGGTGCGCGGCTCGCCGATGCTTGGAAAGTCGGGCATCAAGTGGCGGGGACGCAGTTGCAGGAAGGTTTTCAGTTTATCGGCGGTGCTTCGGGCGCGGTTGGCTTGCAAGAGGATCTTGCGCAGGCTTTCGTTGACTCCGATCGGCACATCCGAGGCTGTATCGACGCCACCGGCAATGCCACATTCGATCTGACCCAGGGCGATTTTGTTCGCCACCAACAACGTCGCCTCCAGCCCCGTGCCGCAGGCTTGCTGGATGTCGTAGGCCGGCGTCATCGGCGACAACCGCGAGCCCAGCACGCATTCGCGGGTCAGGCCGTAATCGCGCAAATACTTGAGCAACGCACCGGCCGCCACTTCGCCCATGCGCACACCGTGCAGGTTATAGCGCTCGATCAGGCCTTCCAGCGCTGCGGTGAACATCGACTGGTTACTGGCAGTGGCGTACGGCCCGTTGGACCGCGCAAAGGGGATACGGTTACCACCGATAATCGCGACGCGGCGCAGCTGAGTCATGAAAAAGCTCTCCTTCCTGATATTCAATTGTGAACACATATCCTGTGGGAGCGGGCTTGCCCGCGAAGGAGCCGGCCCATTCAACATCTCTGCTGACTGACACACCGCTATCGCGGGCAAGCCCGCTCCCACAGGTTCTGCGCTCCCTGAAAGTCCCATTACAAACTAACCTGCAATGATCAAGCGTAGGCCGTATCTCGTGGATCGAACGACTAATTGCAATTCCTGGTCCACACTTTTAACCCCAGCTGCTGGAGCGTGATCCATGTCTGACCGCTATATCGACTTCGCCAATTCGTCCATCGGCCATCGTGTGGTCGGTGCCTTGGGTCTGCCGACGCCGGTACGACTGGAACGCTGGCAAGCAGGCCGATTGCGGCCAATCGAGGGGGCGCTGTTGATTGGCGGTGGCCCGCTGACGGAAAAAGTCAGCGCTCTCGCCAACCGCCTGACCGACACGATTTACAGCTACGGCGCCGACCCGACCCTGGCCACCGCGTGGATTCCCGGCCATGGTCAGAAACTCAAAGCCGTGGTGTACGACGCCAGTGATCTGGTGCAGGTCGATCAGCTCAAACAGCTGCGCGAGTTCTTCCAGCCGCTGATGAAAAACCTCGATCACCATGCGCACCTGGTGATTCTTGGTCGGGCGCCGGAAACCTTGAGCGACCCGTTCGCCGCCAGCACCCAACGCGCCCTGGAAGGTTTCAGCCGTTCGCTGGCCAAGGAACTGCGCAGCGGCGGCACTTTGCAGCTGATCTATGTCGGCGAAGGTGCCGAAGATCAACTGGAAGGCCCATTGCGGTTTTTCCTCTCGCCCAAAAGCGCGTTCATTTCCGGACAAGTCATTCGCTTGAAGGCGTGTGAGGCGCAGGTGATGGACTGGAGTCGCCCGTTGTCAGGGCGCAAGGCATTGGTGACGGGCGCGGCGCGCGGCATCGGCGCCTCGATCGCTGAAACCCTCGCTCGCGACGGCGCCGAGGTGATCCTGCTCGACGTGCCACCGGCCAAGAACGATCTCGAGGCCTTGGCCGCACGCCTCGGCGGACGCGGCATCACGCTGGACATCTGCGCCGAAGACGCCGCCGCACAACTGATCGAACATTTGCCCGATGGCATCGACATCGTGGTCCACAACGCAGGTATCACCCGGGACAAAACCCTCGCCAACATGACCCCGGAATTCTGGGACGCGGTGCTGGCAGTCAACCTCAACGCACCGCAAGTGCTGACCAAGGCTTTGCTCGACAGCGGCACCTTGCGTGACAACGGCCGAGTAATTTTGCTGGCATCCATCAGCGGCATCGCCGGCAATCGCGGGCAAACCAATTACGCCGCGAGCAAGGCCGGATTGATCGGCCTGGCCCAAGCCTGGGCACCGCTGTTGAGTGAGCGCGGTATCAGCATCAATGCGGTGGCGCCAGGGTTCATCGAAACCCAAATGACCGCGCACTTGCCTTTCGGTCTGCGCGAAGCCGGCCGGCGCATGAGTTCGCTGGGTCAGGGCGGCCTGCCACAAGACGTCGCCGAAGCCGTGGCCTGGCTGGCACAACCGGGCACCGGAGCGTTTACCGGGCAAGCGTTGCGCATCTGCGGACAAAGCGTTTTGGGAGCCTGACCATGACCACCGACTGGCACACACTCAATAGCGAACCGGGCCTGCAAACGCTGTATGTGAAGGCGGCAACGCGACGCAAAATCACCGGCACCACACTGCCTGACCTTGGTTATCACTGCTGGGTCAATGTCGATCCGAAACGCCTGGAGGCTTATCGCAAGGTCTGTGGCTTCGCCGACAACGGGCTGCTACCACCGACATATCCACACATCCTGGCGTTTGCCTTGCAGATGCAGTTGCTCACTGCCAAAGCGTTTCCGTTCCCGCTGCTGGGGCTGATTCACTTGAGCAATCGCATCCGCATCTTGCGCCCCATGGGCGGCGTGCACCGGGTGCGGGTCAGTGTGAAAGTGCAGAACCTGAAACCTCATGCCAAGGGGGCGACATTCGATTTGGTGACGACACTCGACGATCAGTTGGGGCCTCTGTGGGAGGCGGAAAGCCAGATGCTCTGTCGCGGCGTCAAACTGGAAGGCGAGCCGGTCGAGGAAGCTTTTGCATCGACGCCGTCGCTGACCGAAGTCGCCCGCTGGAAAGCGCCGGCGGACATTGGTCGCCGATACGCCAAGGTGTCCGGGGACTACAACCCGATCCACCTGAGTGCAATCAGCGCGAAACTCTTCGGTTTCCCTAGCGCCATCGCCCATGGGCTGTGGAACAAGGCCCGTACGCTGGCAGCCCTGACCGATCATTTGCCGACGGCAAACGTCGAGATTGCGGTGCAGTTCAGGAAACCGGTGCGCCTTCCCAGTGAAGTGACGCTGATGTCCAGCGCGGCGGGGTCCAGTGGGGATTTTCAGTTGATGGGCGCGGGGGAGATTGAGCATATGGTGGGGCAGTGGCGGCCGGTTGCCTGATTATCCGGTACATACGCGGCTCCACTGTAGGAGCGAGGCTTGCCCGCGAAAGCTGTCTAACATTCAACATTGATGTTGCCTGACACGCCGCCTTCGCGGGCAAGCCTCGCTCCTACAGTGGGGCGGCGTACACCTGGGAAAGGTTGGTCGGCTGTCTGGCTTTAGATCAGGAATTAACCACCCCCCGAGGCTGCGGAAACAAATTATTCAACGTCTCCAACAACCGCACGTGATAAATCGGCTTGCGAAACAAATCCAGCACCTGCAATCGCAGCATATCGCTCACATCATCCATATCCGCATGCCCCGACGTCACGATCACCGGCAAATGCTGACGAGCCGTATGCTCACGCAACCGCTTGATCAACGACATGCCACTCTCCTCCGGCATCCGCAAATCAGTAATCACCAACGCAATATCAGGATGACAAGTCAAATGATGAAGGGCGAGTTTGACCGACGTTGCCGTAAAACAAGTAAAGCCCTCGCCCTCCAGCAACTCCGCCAGTTCCAGCAACGCATCTTCCTCATCGTCGACCAGAAGAAGCTGTTGGCGTGGGAGCGCTGGAGCGTTCATGAGTAATCACCTGCAATGGACTAAGCATTGACGTTAGAACCACCCTGGCAGGTTAGCAAGCGGTCTGCATCAAGGAGTAGCAGGTACTAGCGAATCCTTGAGCACGGTAAAAATATCGGTTACCGCAGTCGAGATAGGTTCCATGAACACCACCAACGAAACCGCTGCCATACCCGCAATAATCGCGTATTCGATACCCGATGCACCTTCCGTATCTTTAGCTAGATATTTGAACAAAATGACTTCGGTTTTGATCTTCTGAATAACTCTAGTAAAGGACATGACGTGTCTCCTAAGGCAGCGAATGTTGCACGGCCGCAACATGATTCCCCTCTGCCAGCATCAGCATTGTCGGCAAACCCCGGACCAACAACTGTAAGAACGCATTAATACTTAAGTAATAACCGGTTCATCGACGTAATAAAGCAGCCCTTTTGGCTGCAGCCCGTTACTTTTGTCAGATATTTACTGACCTGTAATGGCTTTTTGCTCTACCTGCGCTACCGTCAAATAGCGAAATAGTTCCATGTTCATAGCTGCCTGATTGCGAAGTCATCTCATTTATAAACTCTTGGGGGCATTACGCAGCAGGAAAGGGAGAGCCGTCATGAACAGTCGCGTCACCATGGGCCTGGCCGGGCTGTTTCTGGTAGGCGCCATCATTGCCGGTTATTGGGGGCTGGCGCTGAGTCGCCAACCGGCACCCGAATCCGTCGCGCAACCCGGCACGTCATCGGCCCCGATATTGGCGCCGGCGGACGACCCGACTCGCCAGCCCGTGGTTGTGCTGCTGCGTGACATCGCGCCGTTCGAGCCAATCACCGCCGCCGACGTGACCGTGGAAAAACTCCGGACGGCACCGGCCGGCAGCCTGTCCCGTCTCGATCAGGTCGTTGGCCGTATGCCTTGGCGCATGCTGACTGCCGGCAGTTGGCTCAATGATGAAAGTTTCGAAACCGGCGGTGCACTGGCGCGAATGATCCGCCCCGATGAGCGCGCCTTGGCCGTGGCGGCAGACGACGTGGTCAATGTCGGCGGTCAACTGAGCCCCGGCGACTATGTCGATGTCCTGCTGTTTCTGCGCATGGACACCAACAACCTCCAGCAATCGGCCCAGGTAGTGGTCCCGGCGCTACGGGTGCTCGGTGTCGGCGACCAGTTGGGGCTGATGAACGATGGCCAGCCTGCCAACCCGGCGCGCAGCACCGAAGAAAGACTCAAACAGGAACAGCAGCGCGCCAGCGCCCGCACCGTTTTGCTGGCCGTCCCCGAACCCCTCTTGAGTCGCCTGATGCTCGCCGCTCAGGTCGGGGTTCTGCGCCTGGCCGTGCGCAGCGCCGAGGAAAAACGCCTGAACCAATACTGGGCCGGCAACCGCGAATCAAAGGCGAGCCTGGCCAGTGCCAATCGCGAACTGGTGCAGTTCAGTCAACTGGCCCTGGCCGGCACACCCAAACCCGCCACCGGCGGCGCAGCACCGCGCAAGACGAGCGTGGAAGTCATCCGCGGCAATGAAGTCACCCAACAAACGCCCTGAATCGAGCGAGGACGCTTTTCCATGCGCAGACGTTTCACGCAGTACTTGCTCGACAACGGCTTCGATAAATGCAGCGGGTTATTGCAATGAGCCAACCCCAGAACCTGAGTCAGACGTTCCTCGCGATCACGCGCAACAGCACCGACTTCGAGTGGCTGCAAGGTGCGCTTGCCCCTTTGGGCCGAGTGATCAGCGCCGGCGGCGGCAACCTCGATGAACTCTTGACCCTGGTAGACGTGACCTGCGCCAGCCTGGTGTTCGTGGGTCTGGACCGTGAACATGTGGTAGCCCAGAGCGCGTTGATCGAGGGTGCCCTGGAAGCCAAACCGATGCTGGCGATCGTTGCCTTGGGCGACGGCATGGATAACCAACTCGTGCTCAATGCCATGCGTGCCGGCGCGCGGGATTTCGTCTCTTACGGCTCGCGTTCCAGTGAAGTGGCCGGCCTGGTGCGACGCCTGAGCAAACGCCTGCCGACCGTGTCGCCGAACACGCAACAGAGTCAACAGGGTGGCCTGACCGTGCTTTACGGAGCGCAGAGCAATGCCGACGGAGCGTTGCTCGCCAACCACTTGGCGAACGTGGTGCAAAAGAGCGGCCAGCAGACACTGTTGCTGGATCTGGGCCTGCCGCGTGGCGACAGCCTTGCGTTGCTGGGGCTGGAGAGCTCATTTCATTTTGGCGATGCGTTGCGACATCTGAGGCGCCTCGACGCGACCCTGATCGACAGTGCCTTCACCACCTGTGATGCCGGGCTGCGGATTCTCGCCTACGCCAGCAACGACGAACCGCTGGAACAGACCAGTGCCGCCGAGCTGTACATGCTGCTCAGTGCCTTGCGTCAACATTTCCAGCACATCGTGGTGAACCTCACCGGCCAGTCGGACAGCGAAGCCTTGCGCACCTTCGTCAGCCATTGCGACAAGTTGCTGTGGTACACCGATCAGAATGTGCTCGACTGTCGACGCAACCTTGAGGTGCTCAGCCGCTGGCGCGAAAAAGGCCTCAAGCTCGATCACGCCAGGTTGCTGGTGGACCGCTATCTGCGCAGCGTCGCGCCAGACTCCGACACCTTGGGCAAAAGCTTCGGCATGGAGGTTATCGCGGTCTTTGCCTACAGCCCGGAAGTGCGGCTCAACGCCAAGAATCAGGGAGTGAGCCTGTTCGAATTGGCCCCGCGTGAAAACCTGACCCAAAGCCTGCGCGCCCTCGGCGAACGACTGGCCAAACGCTCCGAAGACCCGGACAAACCCAAGACCGGCTGGTTCGACCGATTGAGGGGCGCGCCATGAGCGGGGAAAAACTCTTCGGCGCGCCCTCCCACGGGCCAGCCGGTAATACCGACCACGAAGGCCTGAAACTGGTGCTGCACCGCTACATCATCGACGCCATCGAAGAGTCCGGGAAAAACCTGCTGGAAGGTTCGCGGCAAATGCTGTCGCAGTTCGTCATCGACAAAGTCGGCGAGTACATCGCCCGTCTGCACTTGGCGATTTCCCGTTATGAGATGGAGCGACTGGCTGAGGAGATCGTCGACGAGCTCACCGGCTTCGGCCCGCTGGAGGTGCTGCTACGCGACTCGGCGGTGACCGAGATCCTGGTCAACGGCCCGCACCGGGTGTTCGTCGAGCGCGAGGGCGTTCTGCACCTGAGTGACCTGCGCTTCATCGACGACCATCATGTCGAGCGGGTGATGCAACGAATTCTCGCGCCTCTGGGCCGACGGCTCGACGAGTCTTCACCGATGGTCGATGCGCGCCTGCCCGACGGCAGCCGGGTCAACGCGATCATCCCGCCCATTGCCCTCGATGGCCCGTGCCTGTCGATTCGAAAATTCCGCAAGGACATGCTCAAAAGCTCCGACCTGATGGCGATGCAGACTATCGATCAGGCGATCTTCGAATTTATTCAGGAGGCTGTGGGCAAGCGCTGCAACATCCTTGTCAGCGGCGGTACCGGCACCGGCAAGACCACGCTGCTGAACATTCTCAGCCAGTTGATCGCCCCTCACGAACGTCTGGTCACCATCGAAGACGTCGCCGAATTGCAACTCGGTCATCCTCACGTGGTGCGCCTGGAAACCCGACCGCCGAATGCCGAAGGCCACGGCGAAGTGAAGGCCAGCGATCTGATTCGCAACGCGCTGCGGATGCGCCCGGACCGGATCATCCTCGGCGAGATTCGCGGCGTCGAAGTGGTCGACGTGCTCACCGCGATGAACACCGGGCACGACGGTTCCATGAGTACCGTGCACGCCAACAATGCCCAGGATGCGCTGTTGCGCCTGGAGACGCTGGTAGGCCTGACCGGGCGCTCCATCGCCGAACGCACCCTGCGGCAAATGATCTGCGCGGCGCTGGACGTGGTGATCCAACTGACGCGCCTGCCCGATGGCCGCCGCTGCGTCAGCGAAGTGGTGGAAGTCGTCGGTATTCGTGATGACGTGTATGTGACCAATACGCTGTTTCGCTTCGACCGACGCACCGGCTTCGGTTTCCTGCGCGAGGCGGTCAACCCCGCCGGCGATAAACTGCGTCGCGAATCGGCGCTCTCTCCCTTATCGCACTGAAGGATCACAGCATGCTCAAACCGGCGCTGCTCATCCTGATTTGCCTGACGTTGCTGGGCTTGTCGATCCGTTTGTTCTACAACGGTCTGCGCCAGACCGGCATCGATCGAACCCTCGGTCGCTTGATGCAGGGGCAACCGCAACTGGCGGTGGCGAAATCATCCTGGGCTGGCCTGGAACGAGCCTTTCTGCGCGCCGGTCTCGGTCGTCCCACCGAACGCCTGGGGTTGTGGCTGTTGCTCTGGGCGTTGGGAATCTTGCTGGGGTTTGCCCTCGCGGGCTGGATCGGTTTGCTGGCGTTGTTGCTGATGCCGCCCCTGGCTTTGCGGCTGTACATCAGTTGGTGCTATCAGCGCCGACTCAAGCGCATGATCGAACAACTGCCGTCGTTGCTCGATCACACAGTGCGCAGTTTGAAGTCCGGACGCACCCTGGCCGATGCGGTACTGGTCGCCATCGACGCCGCCGAAGACCCACTGAAAAACGCCATGGGCCGGGTTCAGCGCAACGTGCACCTGGGCGTCAGCCTGCCTGACGCTGTCACGGACTTCGCCGAACTGTACGAGAAAGACGAGTTTCGCTTGTTCGCGCTGGGCCTGAAGGTCAATCACCGCTACGGCGGCAATGCCAGTGAGCTGTTTGAGAACCTGATCAAAATGATCCGCGAACGAGACCAGGCTGCGCGCCAATTGCGCGCCATGACGGGCGAAACCCGCATCACGGCGATAGTGCTGGCCCTGATGCCCGTGGGGCTCGCCGCCTACTTCTTGCTGTCCAATCCGAAATACCTGCTCGCCATGTGGAACAGCAGCTCGGGGCAAATGATGCTCGCGACCGCGTTCGGCCTGCAGGTCGTGGGTTGCCTGGCGCTGTGGCGCATGTTGCGTAGCGTATGAAAATAGCCCTGCTGATCAGCGCACTGATGTTTCTGGCGGCCACGTTGTTGCTGCTCAGTGGCCTGCTGGACCAACATCGACGTGCTCGCCAGGTGGCTCAACGACTCGACGGCAAACCACTGAGCGACCATCGCGTCCGTCACTGGTTGCAAGTGCTGGGCGACAGCCGCATCGGTCAGCGCTCGGTCAAGCTGGACAACGAAACCCAAATGCTGCTCAACCGCCTCGGCTGGCGCAGCGCCCGGCAACGCTCGCTGTTCGCCGCCTGCCAGATCGGCATACCGGTGCTTGCGTTGGTCCTGAGTCTGTTGATCCAGAGCGTGTTCTTCCCGCAGGTGAATAACCTTTGGATCACCCCGGCCTTCGCCACTGCCCTCGGTTACTTGCTGCCCAAACGCTTGCTGGCCGCTGCCGCACACCGTCGGCAAAGACAACTGGCGATCGAGATTTCGACCTTCATCCCACTGCTGCGCATTCTGTTCGAATCCGGCATGGCGGTGGAGCAGTCGCTGCGAGTGCTAAGCATCGAAGGCAAACAATTACTGCCAGCCCTGACTCACGAGCTGCGCCTGATACTGACCCGGGTCGATTCCGGTCTGGAACTGGGTGAAGAACTGAACAAGGCCACCCAGTTACTGGCGGTGGACGAGTTCACTGACACCTGCGTGATTCTTCAGCAATTGATCCACCAGGGCGGCGGCGCCATGAAATCACTGCTGGGGCTCAAGCTACTGCTCGATGACCGGCGCCTGACACGCTTGCAGGAATACATCTCCAAGATGTCCGCGAAAATGTCCGTCGTGATGATGTTGTTTCTCTTCCCGGCATTGCTGATCGTACTGGCCGGCCCCAGCTTCAGCGCTTTGGGCCGGGCCTTTGGTCGTTGAAAGGCCAACGGCGATCCCGTAGGAGCGAGGCTTGCCCGCGAAAGCTATGTGTCAGTCGACCAATCTCTCACAGATGTACCCAGCTCAACTGTAGGAGCTGAGCTTGCTCGCGAAAGCGGTGTGTCAGATGACTTAAATGTTGAATCTTGGAAAGCCTTCGCGGGCAAGCCTCGCTCCTACAAGGGGATCAGCTGTGTGGCGCGGGTTTTGGTATGTCGACGTTATCCAGCATTCGATTCACCGCCAGCTCAGCCAGCATGATGACCTGCTGAATCGCCAGAATCGTATGCCGCTGCGGGGCGTCGACATACGCGGCAATGTCGCTGGTCATGACACTAGCAGAAGCCAGCGATTCGCAGACATGGGCCAGCAGGCTTTCGTTGTCCATGTCCGGCGCAACCATAAACATCCTGCTTGGCTTGCGGCGTTCGGTTTTGTTTGGGGTGGGATTGAGGTAGTGGTCGAGCGCGCGGTTAGCGGCGTCGTGGAATTTTTTTGAATCAGCAGATTCGTAAGGGGAAACGTTGTCGGTTTCTGGGGGATTCGGGGTTGCTTTGAACATGATTACACCTCTGGGATGAAATGGAGCCACTTCCAAATTGCCGCGATGCAATTTGGGGTGGCAGCTGTACGCGGGTTCGCGGACCGATCCCCGAGGCAGCTCGGCATACCCGAAGGTATCCCGCGCACAGTCGCCATGACACGAAACGACAGACACCCAAAAGTGTTGTTGTTTGGTGGAGCGATTATGCCTCAAGAATCGAGCCGCGACGCCCGATCGCTGAAATGTCAGCGACGGACAAAGGCTAGAGACGCAGCGTCCGACGGGCAACCTGAAAAACATGTGGGAAGGTTCTGATGTTTTTACCGATCGTTAAACATCATTGTCTGTAAGGCCGCCATCGCGAGCAGGCTCGCTCTCACAGTGGGTTGGCGTATGTCTGAGGGAGATTGGTCGGTTGTGAGGCCGCCTTCGCGGGCAAGCCTCGCTCCTACAAGTGGGGCGGCGTATGTCTGGGGGAGATTGGTCGGTTGTGAGGCCGCCTTCGCGGGCAAGCCTCGCTCCTACAAAGTGGAGCGGCGTACACTCGCTCCTCACCACTCAACAGGCCGAGCGTTAGCTCGCCTGCCGCTTTTGATTTTGATCTGCCCGCCCCTTCGGGAGGCTGAGCGGAGGTGTTCATCTGGGGATTGGCGCGCAGCGCCGTTCGACGCAGTCGAACTCATCGCATGTAGGTTGAAGCGAAGCCAACCGTAGGGCGATGCCCCCAGATGGATACCGGAGCGAAGGAACGCCGAGCCTTAGCGAGGGGCCGTACGCTTGGGGCGAGACCTTTTGGTTCCTTTTGGGGCGTTTGCCAAAAGGGACTCGCCGTAAGGGCGAAACCATAAGCGGCCGTTACCGCAGAAATGGATATGTACTCAGTCAACCAAAATACAGGTCGGCTGTAAGGCCGCCTTCGCGAGCAAGCCCTCAGCGTATTCGACTAGTGCGCAGTAAGCCGCCGCGCAGCGGCACTACCAGGCGACAACGCCAACGCCACCTGCGTGCGATTATGCATATGCGTCAACCGCAACACCTGCGACACATAAAGCTTCACCGTGTTCTCGGTAATCCCCAACTCACAAGCGATCTGATAATTGGTCTGCCCCTTGCCCACCAACCGCGCCACCTCCAACTGCCGCGGCGACAGCTGATTGAAAACCGCCGGCATTTCCACCCGCTGCGCCTCACTGAATGCACCCTCAGCCGAATCAGACAAAGGCACCGAGGACGGCCCCCGACGAACCTTGTCCAGGTCCTGATACAGCTCGTCGATCGACTCACAAAGGTACTGCAGCTTCTGACTCAAATGCCCCAACTGCAGGTTTTTCTGCCGCTCCTGCAAGACCGCTTCCTGACGCTGCAAACCTTCAAGTAACTCAGCCAGATCAATCGGCTTTTGATAGTAATCAGCGAACCCGGCACGCAAGGCCTTGATCACATCCTGCTTGTCTGCGCGGCCGGTGAGCATGATCGCCTCGAACGCCCGGTGCTTGCCGGACAACCGTTGCAGCGCCTGGACGAGTTGAATGCCATCCATGTCAGGCATCTGCAAATCACAGAGCACCAGACCGATATCTTCATATTCATTGAAACGCTCGATCGACTGCTTGCCGGACTGACAAGGAACACAGCGATAACCATTGCGCTCGATGAACTCGCACAGTTCTTCGACAATCAATGGTTCGTCATCGACCACAAGGACTTTTATTGCCGATATCAGCTTGTTCACGTGTCACTCCAGGCTTGACCGTTCCTGTACCCACTTCCAAAGGCTGTACAACAACTGTTTTGAAAGTAGACGCACTTTCCAACTATGTACATAGAACGAATATTGCCCGGCGACTAATGCATCCAGACCAGTGTGAGCAACATGCCCACCAGTACGAATGGCGCAAAGGGCTGCTTTTTTGACGCTCCTGGTTCCAGGTAACGAAGACGATCCCTAAGCCCCTGTCCCATATACAGCCAGAGTCTTGGCGCCAACAGCAGCCAGAACGCGCTGGCCAATCCGGCGCCGATGAAGCCGCCGAGCAGGTGCATACCGTCCGTCGCAAGGCCCAGCGTCGCCATCAGTTTCACGTCGCCCGCCCCCAGACGTTTCAATGCATAACCGGGCAAGGTGAAGGCCAGAGCCAACAACAAAGCCCAGCCGCCCTGCACCGCTTCGGCCCCCAACCATGTGGTGCCCGTCCACAACAGATATATCAGCGCCAACACACCTGCACCAAGGGTCAGACCATTGGCGATGTGCCGCTCCCGGACATCCTGTGCTGCGCAAAGCGTCAGCCAGATAAGTAGGACCAAGTTCTGCATCCGGTAAAAAACATCCGTTTTGGCTGAATGATTCTATGCTGATACTACGTCGTGATGGTCAGGGTAGACGCACTCATGAAAACAGGCCTCCCCCGCAAACAAAAAGGTGCCGTGGCAATTGAGTTCGCCTTGGTGTTCATCATCTTCTTCGCCGTGTTTTATGGGGTGGTCAGTTACAGCCTCCCGCTGTTGCTGATGCAATCGTTCAATCAATCGACGGCCGAAGCAGTGCGCCGCAGTGTGGCGCTGGACCCGAGCACCGCCAATTACGCCACCGCTGTGCAAACCGTGGCTACCACCGAACTGACCCGGCAGTTGGCCTGGATTCCCGCCGCGTTGAACTTCAATGTGGCCACCGACGCCAGTGCCACTTACACCGGTGGCGTGCTCACGGTCACCATCAACTACCCCACCAGTAAACTGAATCAGGTCCTGCCGTTTCTGGTGCTGCCGGGGATCGGTTCGGTGCCCAATCTGCCGGCGACCCTTACCGCTCGATCGAGCCTGCAATTTTGAGTTCCGGAGACAAGCTCTTCGGGCGCCTGCTCAATCGCCAACCGCCACAGCCCTCGAACAGTGCGGACACGCCGAGCGTGCAACGTGTCGGTTTGCAGTTGCATCTGAATGACGAGGGCCGAGTAATGCAACTGAGCGGCCCGCTGCGGCATCTGCTGGCGCAACAAATACCCGGCGCGCAGGCACCGCACCTGCTCGATTACCTCATGCCCCATAGCGGCCTGTCGGTCGAAGGCACGCCTGCCGAGTGGCAGGGACAGAGTCTGGACCTGGATTTTTTCAGCCTCGGCGAACAACCGCTGCATCTGCGTGGCTGGGTGCAGCCATTGGGCGAAAACTGGCTGTTGCAGTTGATCGACATCGGCGACCTGCTGCTCGAACGTCGACAAGCGCGCAGCCGCGAACAATGCCAGTTACTCGCGGCGCAGATCAGCGAACAGTTGCGTCTGTGCAGCCTGACACGCTTGCCCGAAGTGCTGGCGGAGCAACTGCAAGGTCTGGCCCAGCGCTTTCAGATCCCGTGCATCGCCATGGCCTTGCTCGACGAACAGGCAGAGGGTTGGCTGATCCACCAGCATTACGCGGCCTTCGATGCCCCCGGATTGTGGGAAATCGATCAACGCCTGGGCACCGGCCTCGACAGTTTGAATGGCTCCGCCCCTCAGCAACTGATCCCCAGCGAACACCCGCGCCTGCAAAGCATCTTCGGCAATGCAGAAGGGTTCGCGGTGCCTTACCACAATGCCCTGGGCGTGGTCGCCTGGTTGCTCTGTGGTTTCTACCCGGTGCAACAGCGTGCTCCCGACCTGAGCGAGCGCGACTGGTTGCAACTCACCGCAGCCTTGGCCGGCCCGTTGCTTGAGCGCTTGCGCGAGCATCAGCACCATCTGCAACTGGAGCGGCTGGAGTCTCTGCAAGCCTTGCTTGGCACTGGCTGGTGGGAGGTCTTCAGCGACACCCTCGAGGTGCAATTGGCGCCGTCGCTCGCCAATACGTTGAACCTTGCGAGTACTCGTTTGCCGCTGCACGACTGGCTCGAACAGATCCACCCCGCCGACCGTGAAGAGCTGACGATTCGCCTGCAAACCTTGCAGGACGAAGGCGCGCCGTTGCTGCTGTGCGTGCGCCTGCATCGCCCCGACGCGGCGCAAACGCCGATCTGGTATCGACTGCAAGGCCAGGCCTTGGGCATCGGCAAAAACCGGCGGCTGGTGGGTTTCATGCTCGACATCAGCGACATCAAAAATCAGGAGCAGAGCGCCGCTGCCGCCCATGCCCGGCTGGACAATCTGATCGCCAGTTCACCGGCGGTGATCTACGTGCAGCGCTATGTCGAAGGTGCGCTGCAACCGACATTTTTCAGCGACAGCCTGTTGCCGCTACTCGGTTGGTCGCTAGCCGATTGTGCCGCTGGCACGCTGGTGGAACGGGTCCATCACGAAGACCGCGATCGCTACTTCGAGCGCACCCGACAACTGCTGCGCGAAGGCTCAGTGCGCGCCCGTTATCGGCTGCGCGACAGTCGCGGCGATTACCACTGGCTGCTCGACGAAGCCAAACTGCTGCGCGACGACCTCGGGCTGCCGGTGGAAGCTGTGGGGCTGTGGCTGGATGTCACCGAAGCGACTCTGGCCGCCGAGAAAGTGAAACAGAGTGAAGAGCGCTATCGGATCCTGGTGGAAGATTCCCCGGCGATGATTTGCCGCTACCTTCCAGACCTGACACTGACCTTCGGCAACCGCCCGCTGGCGACCTACCTGGAATGCCAGCCCGAGCAATTGCCGGGGGTGAACCTGGGCAGTTGGATGTCGCCGGAACAGCGCGAAGCATTCCTCCAGCGCCTCAGTCGACTGACCCCGGAGTTCCCAGTCAGCACCGCGGAAATCAACCTGCAACTGCCGGGACGGGAACACGCGTGGTGGGTCTGGTCGGATCGCGGGGTGTTCGACGAGCAGGGTCGCTTGCTGGAGATTCAAGCCGTGGGCCGTGACAACACCGAAGTCCGGCGCGCCCAGCAACAGCTCACCCAAAGCGCGAAAATGGCCACCCTCGGCGAAATGGCCACCGGGCTGGCGCATGAAATCAATCAGCCGCTGAACGTGATGCGCATGGCCATCGTCAATGTGCTCAAGCGCCTGAGCAATGGCGATGCGCAAATCGATTACCTGACAGACAAGCTCAACCGCATCGACGCGCAAGTCCAGCGCGCGGCGCGGGTGGTGGATCACATGCGGGTGTTCGGTCGGCGTTCGGAGATTGAGCAGCACCCGTTCAATCCGGCTCAAGCCATCGAGGGCACGCTGTCGCTTCTCTCCGAAGGCATGCGCGGCAAAGGCGTCGAGCTGCGGGTCAGCGAGACCGGATTTGAAGTGCAGGTGCGCGGTTACGTCGATCAGCTGGAACAGGTGCTGATCAATCTGATGGTCAATGCGCGGGATGCATTGTTGAGCAAACGCGAAGCCGACCGGGAGTTCAAACCATGGATTTCGGTGTATGCCGAACGTGATGAACATTCGGTGCGACTGTGGGTCGAGGACAACGGCGGCGGTATCGATCCACGGCTACTGGAGCGGATTTTCGAACCGTTCTTCACCACCAAACCGGTGGGCGTTGGCACCGGACTCGGGTTGTCGGTGAGTTACGGCATCGTCGAAAACATGGGCGGTAAGTTGAGTGTAAGAAACTCGACCGAGGGCGCGCGGTTTTGTATCGAGTTGCCGATTGCCACGGATCAGATCACCAGCGTCGCGCGCCCCGAGTGACAGCTGAGGTTGGCGCCGACGTCGACCTTGTTCAAATCGATCCCCAGGCTTAACAGTAAGGTGTTGATCAAGCTGTCGAGCAATGGGCTGAGCACGCTGTTGATCGCACTGATCAGCAAGTTGGTCACGCTGCTCAGAATCGCCCCCAGACCGCCAACGAGACTGCCCGACGGGCCATACATGTCCACGTGAATGTTAAGCGGGGTGTTGAGCAAACTGCTGACGATACTGCTGGTGGTGAACGAGTAGTAGAACGGTGGCTGGTTGATTTCCGGCAGGCTGGTGGCGGGTGGTGCGGAGTAGACGTGGGGAATGTTGGTGTTCGCCGCCACGCTGGTCATGCTGCTGTCGGCAACGATACTGATGCCTCCACCGACGCCGGGCACACGCGGATCGCAGGTGATGGGCAAAAACAGAAGCCTGCGACAGGTTTTGATCCCGATATCGATCACCTTCAACGGCTGCACCGTGACCGCCGGTGGTGTGGTGTTGCTGCCGAACATACTGGCCGAATCGATCCGGCCGATTTTCAGGTTCACCAGCGATGTACTGGTGCTGGTGGTCAGGGTTTTATTGGTGTTGCTGACGCAGCTGTAGGCCGTGACGTAACTGCTGGCACTCGCGACCTCCAGCGCCACGTCGAGCCGTATTGGCCCCGGCAATAGCTTGATGTCGGGTGTCTGGCAGGGCGCGCCCAAGGCACAGGTCAATGAATTGAGCACCGCCACCAGATTGAGATTGAGCAACGCGTTGAGGGTGTTGGTCAGCGGTCCTGCCAGATCGGTTACCGCATTTACCAGCGCCACGATGGCGTCGAGGGCCGGCAAGTCGATCGATAGCAATGTGCGCACCTGCGCGGTTCTCACGTAAATCCGGTCAGGTCCCAAGGGGTTCAGTGCAGCCTTTTTCGGATTGCCGATCGCGGAGAGTTGCGGCGGCTCCAGGACCTGCACCCGAGCCGTGATTTGCGCCAGCCCCGCCAGATTGATCGGCAGCGTCGCCACCAGACCGTTTTGCTTATTGGCCAGTTGCACGATGCCTTCGATCAGGTTGAACACGCTCACACTGGTCGCCAACGCCGACATATTGCTGCCATTCTCCACGTGCAACAAATTGCCCAGCACCACGGTCGTTGAGCCCGCGGCAACCTTGAGTGCTTGCAGACCGACGATGGTCGCCGTCGCACCGAGAGTGCCATTGGGGTCCAGCACATTGACGGCAGTCTGGATCAACTGGCTGACGGCCACCGAAGTCCCCAATACCTGGTTATATCCGGCGGCGTTGACACCGAGGTCGACCTTCAGTCGATCGAGGTAACTCAGCAGGCTGATGTTGGTGTTCAGCAAACCGTTCCAGCCTGCCACGGAGAGGTTCAGGTTGCCGCCCAGCAAACCACCGAACAGCCCATTAAGGATGGCCGACTTGCTGGTATCGATACTCAGCGCCGTCGTGCGGATAGTCAGCGATGCCAGCGGTGGCGGCAACGCTGCGACGGCGGTCGCGGTCAGGTTGAGGGGCGCGCCGGCCGGAGCACCGCCGAACAGGGCACCCATACCACCGGCGAAACTTTGCAGGATCGAATGGCTGACACTCACCCGAATGGCTTCGCTACTGCTCGGATTAGCCGTAAAAACCCGAAGATTATTGGCGTCCAGGCTCAAGGTGCCACAGGTTACCGCCAAGCTGCGCGTGGGGTCAGGAAGCGTGAAATAGTTGCGGTTTGCGCTGGCGGTGGCATAAGCGGTAGCGGTGGCACCCGTGGCGCAATCACCGTTGCGCGTGGCGGCCTCCAGCGCGGCCATATCCGCGACCCGTTGCAAGCTGCGTTTTTCCAGGTACAGGCGGCCGCTGTCGATCACGACCAGCAAGAACACCAAGGCCATGCCCAGCGCCAGTACCGCCATCAAACCGATCGCTCCCCGTTGCCGGGCCGGGCTACGAAACTGCAAGCGGGGAGACATGGCACACTCCTTTGCCGGCGCACTGCCGAGGGCTACCTCCAACGATGTGAAGCAGTGTAGACAAGGGTCCGCCAGATTGCTGGCAACATGCCATTTCACCAACTTATAGTGGGCTTGTGTGATGACGAAGATCTGTAGGAGCGAGGTTTGCCCGCGAAGAAGACACCGCGGTTTTTCAGGCATTACGCGTTATCGTTCTTCGCGGGCAAGTCGGATCGCCGCATCGCTCGCTCCTACAGGGGGCTGTGGTGCTGGATAGTTCAGCGTTTAGCGCGGTGGATAGTTAGCCAATATCCGCCCGACCGTCTCGTGGATTTTATTGCTGCGATCCTGCGGGTTCGGTGCGCGGCTGAGCGTCTGTTCGTCGCTGCCGCGCCATACCAGTTTGCCATCCTTGCCATCGAGCAGGTCGACCTGAATGGTCGCCACCTTGTAGCTGATGTTGCGGGTTTCGTACATCGGCCCGCCCCAGTAGCCGTAGCCGTGCCATGGACCACCCCAGCCGCCGCCATAGTTAGTGGTCACCTGTTGTTGACGATCTTCGACCACCAGATAGGCCTGCACCTTCAGGTCCGAGCGGGCACCGGCAGCGGCCGGACGCAAGCCACGCTGATCCAGCTGATCGGCAACGGACTGGCGAATGCGTTGTTCAGTCAGGTCACTCTTGATCCGTGGATCATCGGGACGGTATTGCACGGCGGGCTCTTTCCAGCTCCAGCTACGATAGGCGGCAAAGTCGCGGCTGGCGTCGAAATCATGATTGATCTGGTTGGCGGCGCAGGCAGTGAGCAGCGCGGCCATGGCCAGTAAAACGAGACGGCGGGACATGATTTTTCTCCGATAGAAGACATGCGCCTGCGGGACGCTTCCGGTAAAGGAAGCTAACTAGGAGGATACGCCGACATGGCCTTTTCGACAGCTTCGCGTATGGCATCGGCACGCTCGCTCTGGCGGCCCTGACTGCTGGTTTCGGCACTGGCACTCCATACCGGCTGGCCGGTGCTGGCGTCGAACAGATCGACGCGCACCACCACGACTTGTACCTGATAAGTACGGATGACCGGCACCGTGTTGTACATGCCGTAACCGCTGCCGTAGCGGTTGTAACCGCCATAACCACCGCCGTAGTAACCGCCACCATAACCGTAGTCGTCCTGCACCTGACGCAAACGGGTTTCCAGGCGCAAATCGGCACTGACCAACAGGTCCGCCGGGCGGTTGTCGTGCAACGGGCGCAAGCCGCGTTGATCGAGGGCATTGCTAACGGCTTCGGCCACCTGTGCCGAGTCGGCCCAGGCCGTGCCCGATGGCAGGCGCCCGTTGAGCCAGGCCCAGCTGCGATAACGCCCGTAATCCCGTGGCGGCGCCGGGTAGGCGCTACGGTCGAAGGTCGTGGCGGCTTGAGGCGGTGCCGGCGGCAGAGGATTGGACGTCGCGACATAAGGGTTGCTGCCCTGACAGGCCGCCAACCCGAGGCAGATCATCAGTAACCCTGAACGACTTTTCATTTCGCACTCCGCTCAGATCGGCCGGCAGATCCAGTGCAAATAGCGCCCAAGCCCGGCGAAGCTTGGGTGACGACGGTGGGCCAGTTCCATTTCCAGCAAGTCCGGCAGTTGGACGCGGGCCTGGAATTCCACCGGCATATAATCGTAAAAAACCCGCACCCCACTTTGAGTTTCGACCTGCCACATGCTCTCAAGTTGCGCCGCCAGTTCCCGTGGATCCAGCGGCTGCTGCGGGGTCAGGCTCTGCTTCTCGCCGGCCATATCGTTCTTGCGCATCTTGCGGAAATGGCCCTTGAGCAGGTTGCGGTAGATCAACGCATCGCGGTTGTAGAACGCCAGGGACAACCAGCCGTCCGGCTTCGTCAACTGATGCAGTACCGGCAAAATCGCATGGGGTTCGGCCAGCCATTCCAGCACGGCGTGGCACAGCACCAGATCGTAGGGTTCGGTGAGCTGACCGAGCAGATCCTGCCACGGCGCCTGAATGAAGGTCGCCGTCTGCCCGGCTTCGGCGAAACGCTGACGGGCGCCTTCAAGCATCGGTTCGGCAGGCTCGGCGAGGGTCACCTGATGACCGCGCTCGGCCAGCCATAACGACATGTGGCCCAGGCCGGCGCCGATGTCCAGTACGCGCAACGGGCGATCCGGCAGGGTTTCGGCCAGGTCGGCTTGCAGCACCGCGAGACGGATCGCACCTTTGGCGCCCCCGTAGATTTTTTCGGCGAAGCGCGTCGCCAGTTGATCGAAATGACGGTCGCTCATTAGCTGAACCGCCGTTCGCTGTCCACGAGTTTGCTGCGCACCACTTCATTCATGTCCAACCCCAACTCGCTGCATAGCAGCAGTAGATACAGCACGATGTCGCCGATTTCCTGCCCGGCATGGGCGAGCTTGTCTGCCGGCAACTGGCGTGACTGATCTTCGGTCAGCCACTGGAAAATCTCCACCAGCTCGGACATTTCCACGCTCGCGGCCATGGCCAGGTTTTTCGGGCTGTGAAATTGCCGCCAGTCATTGCGGTCGCGAATGGCGTGCAGGCGTTCGGTCAGTTCAACAAGGTTCATCGGGCTCTCCTGAAGGCGTATAGCTTCAAGGGGATGACGGGCGAAGGCAAGGTCTACGTAGCAGCTGCCGAAGGCTGCGTTCGGCTGCGCAGCAGTCGCAAAACCGGGCACCAGGATCTTTCAGTTTTAACGAGGATGCAGGACTGACGACTGCTTCGCAGCCGAACGCAGCCTTCGGCAGCTGCTACAAAGATGTTTGCGCCATACTTGAACAGTTGGGAACTCAACAGCACGAACAATAGCCCAACGCTCGGATCCGGCAACCACGCCACTACTCCATCAGGACGTATACATGCAGGTAGAAAGCTTTTTCGAATGGCTCGGCCAGATAATCGGTTCGGCCATCCGGTTCATCATCGATGCCCTCAGTGGTCTGTTCAATCTGTTGAGCAACGCTGGCAGTAATTTTGTCGAAGGGTTGGCCCAGGCGCTGGGCATGGACACTTCGATCGTCAGCATCATCACACTGATCATCGGGCTGATGCTGCTGTGGGCGGCGATCCGCGCCTTCATGAACGCGTCGATCATCATGGGGATTATCTGGTTGTTGCTGGGGTTGTGGTTGCTGAGCTGGATTGTTCATTAATCCCACAAATCCCTGTGGGAGCGAGCTTGCTCGCGATGACGCCAGCATATCCAACATGCAAGTTGACTGTCAGTCCGCTATCGCGAGCAAGCTCGCTCCCACATGGATCTTTGATGTTTTGTAGATTGCGTTCACTTAGCTGAACACAATCAACCGCTACAATGCAGGCGCCCCCAAGGAGCCTGCATGTCCAACCTGATTGCCGACTGGCGCGACCGTCCGACCCATCGTCGAGTCTGGGCGCTCGCCGCCCCGATGATTCTCTCGAACATTTCCGTACCGCTGGTGGCGCTGGTCGACAGTACCGTCGTTGGCCACCTGCCCCATGCTCATCAGCTCGGTGCTGTCGCGGTAGGCGCCAGCCTGTATACCTTTCTCGCGTGGGCCATGGGCTTTCTGCGTATGGGCTCCACCGGGTTCGCCGCCCAGGCTGCCGGGCGCGGGGATGGCGCAGCGTTGCGGCAGATTTTGCTCCAGGGTCTGTTGTTGGCCATGGGCCTGGCCATTTTGTTGGGCGCCGTGGGCGTGCCGTTGAGCGGGCTCGCGTTGCACTTCATGCAACCGTCGGCGGAGCTGGATCAGCTCACCCGCGAGTTCTTCCATACGCGGCTGTTCGGCTTGCCGGCGGCGCTGGCCAGCTACGCGCTGGTGGGCTGGTTCCTCGGTACCCAGAACGCTCGGGCTCCGCTGGCGATTCTGCTGAGCACCAACCTGGTCAATATCGCGCTGAACCTGTGGTTCGTGCTCGGCCTGGATTGGGGCGTGGTCGGCGCGGCCCGGGCCTCGGTGATCGCCGAGTGGACCGGCGCACTGATCGGCCTGTTCATGACCCGCAAAGCCCTGCGCGCCTACCCCGGCCATATCGCCTGGGCCGCGCTGGCGTTGTGGCAGAGTTGGCGCCCATTGCTGGCGGTCAATCGCGACATCTTCATCCGCAGTCTGGCGTTGCAGTCGGTGTTTTTCCTGATCACCGTGCAGGGTGCTCGACTGGGCGATGCCACGGTCGCCGCCAACGCCTTGCTGCTCAACGGCCTGCTGCTGACCGCGCATGCCCTGGACGGTTTGGCTCATGCCGTAGAAGCCCTTTGCGGACACGCCATCGGTGCTCGCGACCGAGAGGCCCTGCGCCGCTCATTGGTGGTGGCGTGCGGTTGGTCATTGCTGGCGAGTCTGGGGTTTGCCTTGTTGTTTCTGTTCGCCGGGCATCTGTTCATCGAGATGCAGACCGACATCCAGAGCGTGCGCGACACTGCTTTCCTTTATCTGCCTTACCTCGCGGTGCTGCCGCTGATTGCCGTCTGGAGTTACCTGCTCGACGGCCTCTTCATCGGCGCCACCCGCGCCCGGGAAATGCGCAACGGCATGCTGCTGACGGTGATCCTGCTGCTGCCCTTCGCCTGGGCGCTGCAAGGCTTGGGCAACCATGGATTGTGGATAACCTTCCTGTTGTTCATGTTGCTGCGCAGCCTGACCCTCGGCGCGTTCGCCTGGTACTTGCGCAAGCACGACAGCTGGTTAAAAGGATGACGAGGGGCCGGCCTTTCGCTCATTCAGGGTTGGTCGTTCTGCCACAGGTTGCGCAGGCTATCGAGACGCTCCTGCTGTGTGCCTCCCGACAATGGACGCCCGGCCACTGCGTCGGGATGCTGCAAGCGCAGCCATAACCAGCCATCGAGCACCGGACGTTCGCTGAAACCCAGCGCCAGCCCTTCCTGCAAGTAAGCCCACACACTGTTGTAGTCGGTGTTGGTGGATCGGCTCCAGCGCCAGGCGTGTTGTTCCAGCAGGCAGGTTTGCAAGGTATCTCGCTGACGCGGGCTGAGGTTTTCTTCGATGGCCAGCGGCCGGACGGCAAGCCGCGGATTGAACAACTGCTGCCAGCCCTGGCAGCCTATCGCCCGGTCGGCCCAGGTGCCACCGAACCAGCGCAATTGATCGATCGGACCGAGCCAGCGACTCAACTCCTGCGCATCGCAGGCATCGAAAAAATAACTCGCCGTGTGTGGGTTGTAGTAACTCAACAAGGCCCGGTGATGCAGACTCAAAGTGACTGTGAGCATGCGTCGCAAATGCTCCAGCAGCTGCGATGGCGTTGCTTCACTGGCTAGCAGCAATCCGCTCCAGATGTGTGGCGCACTTTGGCACAGCTCGGCCAGTGCCGGGCATTCGCGAAGGTCGACCAACACCGGCCCGTGCTCACGCAAGGGGTGAAATTCGGTGCCTTCGAACAGGCGGAATGATCGGACATAAGCAAACTGTTGCCGTAAATTCGCGCCGGCCTGAGGCACGCCCGGCACATCGAGCAACAGCCATTGCGGGGTCGGGTCGACCGCTTGAGCGGCGATCATGCCGCACCGCTCTGGTCGAGCTGCATCGCCGCCCGGCAGGTGCAAAAGGCTTGCGCGCAGTGACTAAAACTGCCGCCCCCGGGTAGCAGGCACAGGAGCGCCAAGGGCTCGCTGGATTGCAGCAAACCCAGCAAGCCCTCGAGCACCGGGCTGACATCGGTCGTCAAAGAGGGTGATAGGTCGGGTATGACTGCCTGTGCGCCCGACGTTGCGCCGGGAAGAAACCCGCTGATCAAGGGCTGATCCGGATCGCCTTCGATAAAGCTCACCAGCACCTGCGCCCCTTCACTCAATGGCAGGGTACCCGCGCCTTCCAGCTCGGGAGCCAACGGTAACCAGCAGTGACTGGGCGCTGCGCCCTCCCCTTGGTAAAGCCAGTCAAACTGCACGGCCACCGGTCTGGACAGATCCGGTTGTGACTCATCGACCTCGACCACCCACGCCCGCTGCAGGCTGTGCATCCTGGGTTTCACGCCCGAATGAGGCGCCACGAAAGGCACTTCCTGCACAACGGCGCGCAGTTGATTGCTATAGGGAGCCCCCTCCTGCCCCCCCTGATGCTCGACATGGGTCAGTAGCCAGAGACGATTCCAGTCCACACAGGGATGGCCGGACAGCGGCATCAGTTGGCCGCTGCGCAACGTCGCCAGATTCGTCTGGCCTTCGGCGATTTGCCCGCACCCGTGCAGCTTGAACTGATGCACACCGGGTCGTTCGTTCTCACCCTCGAAGACGCTCTCTTCGCCACGACTGAACTGCCCCAGGCCATCGCCGAAAACCAGACAGTGCCCGCGTGCGCAGTGTTCGAAGTAGTAATGAAGTCGTTCCTGGGCGCACAGACGCTGGAAAAATTGCAGGTCTGATTCTCGGTATTGCGTGCAGAAATCATGGGACGGGTAATCGCTGCTCAGGTCGAAGCGCCGATCCTTGCCGGCAATACCGTGCTCCTTGAGCACCTGAGCGAGAATCTCCGGCACCGAGCGCTGGCTGAAGATTCGCTGATTGAAGCGCTGCGCCAGACACGCCAGCCTGGGCCCCAGACGCACACGGCAAAGCCTGGGTTCGCCACCATGGCCGAGCTGAACGAGGCCAAGCAACTGCCCGTGGATACCCTGCCCTTGGGGCCCGAAGTGTAAAAAGGCCGAGCGGTACAGCAGGTTCGCAAGGTCCAGCGTGGGGTCATCGTTCAGCAGATCCACCTCGAACACAAAAGGCTCGCTGATGGCTTCACTACCGGTAAAGGCCAAGACCTCAAAGGGATCGGGAAGACCCGCTATATCCAGACGAAATGACGGCTCGTTGGCTGGATCGAACATCGGCGATTCTCTACAGGAGGGGCGGCCGGGGATTCTCGCTGAGAGACATGGCCGAGTAGAGTGCCGAAGTACAACTTAGGAAATGACCTACGTGAAAAGAAGACCACATCCCTTGGATAGCCGGAGTGTGGGTCATTTCGCGTGAAAAAAGGGAAGTCCCGCACCAGGCCATCTGAAATTTCCCCAATGAATGGAGAATTTTCAGACAACCCGATGAGAACGGAGCCTTACCTCAAGAAGACAGGTAAGACGAACGGGTCAGGCCCAGACGCAATGCATCGAGGAACTGGGTGCGCTCGGCGGCGCTGATGCGGGCACTGGCGCACTTGTCGCGGTAGTGGGTCATCAGTTCTTCCGGCGACAAGTGCACGTAACGCAGCATGTCTTCGATGGTGTCGTGGGTTTCGATACCGGCGTGATACACGCTGCCATCGGCGTTCTGGTAGATGTTTACCGAATCGGTGTCACCGAACAGGTTGTGCATGTCGCCGAGAATTTCCTGGTAGGCACCCACCAGGAAAATCCCCAGCAGATAGTCTTCGCCTTCGTTCAGACCGTGCACCGGCAAGCTGGTCTCGATGCTCTGCTCGTCGACGTACTGCTTGATCTTGCCGTCGGAGTCGCAGGTCAGGTCTTGCAGTACCGCACGGCGCAGCGGCTCTTCGTCGAGACGGTGCAACGGCAGAATCGGCAGGACCTGGCCGATGGCCCAGGTGTCCGGCAAGCTCTGGAATACCGAGAAGTTGCAGATGTACTTGTCGGCCAGCTTGTCGTTGAGTTCGTCGAGCACCTGACGGTGGGAACGCTGACGGGCCTTCAACGAGTTGTGCAGGCGACGGCAAACGGCGAAGTAGCATTGCTCGGCTAGGGCTTTTTGCGCCAGGGTCAGCTTGCCATCGGCGTATTGAGTGGCCACATCGCTCATGTAGTGCGTGGCGCGCCAGTAAGTCTCGGTGACCATTTCGATATCGGTCGGGCCGAGCAGGTCAACCAGCCACTGCACGGTTTCCGGCAGCTCTTCCTTGTTCTCGATCTTTGGCACGTCGTCGTTGTGTTTCTCGACGTCGGTTACCTGAACCACCAGCATGGCATGGTGGGCGGTCAGGGAGCGGCCGCTTTCAGAGAAGATGTTCGGATGCGGCAGGCTCTGCGCGTCGCAGAACTCCTTGAGCATTCCGACCACGACACCGGCGTAATCGTCCATGTCGTAGTTGATCGAACTGGCGTTACGCGAGTGGGTACCGTCGTAGTCCACGCCCAAACCGCCGCCGACGTCGATGTGATCCACCGGCAGGCCAAGGTTGCGCAGCTCGCCGTAGTAACGGATCGCTTCCTTGAAGCCGTGCTGATAGTCCGCCAGGTTGGCGATCTGCGAGCCCATGTGGAAGTGCAGCAGGCGAATGCCCTGATCCAGGCCGGCAGCGCGGAAACGCTCGACCACCGACAGCAGTTGCGCCGCCGACAGGCCGAACTTGGATTTTTCGCCACCGGTGTCTGCCCATTTGCTCGATGCCAGGGACGACAGACGCACGCGCAGGCCGACCTGCGGCTTGACCTTGAGCGACGCCGCTTCTTCGATCACCAGACCGACTTCGGATTCTTTCTCGATCACGATGAACACGTTGTGACCGAGCTTCTGGCCCATCAGCGCCAGACGGATGAACTCGCGATCCTTGTAACCGTTGCAGACGATGGTGCCGCCCTTCGGCGCCAGCGCCAGTACCGCCAGCAGTTCCGGCTTGGAGCCGGCTTCCAGACCGATCGATACGTTCTGGGTGGCGATGATGTTTTCGATCACCGCTTCTTGCTGGTTGACCTTGATCGGGTACAGCGCGGTGTATTTGCTCTGGTATTCCAAGCGTTCAATGTTGGCGTCGAACGCGCCGGTCAGCTGACGCACGCGGTCTTGCAGGATGTCAGGGAAACGCACCAGCAACGGCAAGGACAAACCGCTTTTGCGCAGTTGATCGACTTGCTCGAAGAGGTCGATAGGCGAACTGGCCGGACCGTTCGGACGAACTTCGACGCGACCGGCGTCATTGATCGCGAAATACCCGGCCCCCCAATGGCGAATCCCGTAAACACTGCGGCTGTCCGCAACTGTCCATTGGCTGCCATCGTCTTTGCGTGTGCGTCGTACGGACATTGAAGTCCCCTATAAAGAAGTCATAGAGCGTCGCCTTGAGTTCAGGCCGGCGCAGTCTAAAGAATGAAAATGACGATTAGCCTGCATGCAAGGGGCATAGACCTCGCATTCAGCGCTGAGTTTAGAAACCGGTCAGAACAGGCTCTGTGAAAACCATGTAGACGACGCCAGACCAGAATTGAATCGGGGCCGGATCAAGCCGAGGGTGGTTTTCACAGAGGCTGCTAGCCGCCGGACTTCTTCGCTTTGAAACCGTGTTTGATCAGCTCGGCCAAGAGTAGCTCGACATGATCGCCCTGGATTTCGATGATTCCGTCTTTCAACGCCCCACCGGTCCCACAACGTTTTTTCAACGTCGTGGCCAGATCCTTGAGCGCCTCTTCGGCCAGCGGCACGCCAGTGATGGTGGTCACCGTCTTGCCGCCACGACCCTTGCTTTCGCGACGCACGCGGGCGATGCCGTCGCCGGCCGGGATAACGGTCTGTTTGCAGATGCAGGCATCCACCGGTTTACTGCAATCCGGGCAATGACGACCTGCGTCGGTGGAAAATACCAGGCCACCAAGGGCGGCGAAGGATGCGGCTTTTTTGGCCACCGGCAATCCTCTTGGGAGGACAAAGACTGGTCGCGGCAACCCGGGAGGGAGCCATCGACCGCGAAGCCCCACTCAGGCAGGGGCAGCGCTACTGAAACGGAACCTGTAGGAGCGAAGCTTGCTCGCGATGGACGTTAACGATAACGCGCGGCTTCAGGCAGCACGTGTCGTCCTTGCGTTTTTCGCGAGCAAGCTTCGCTCCTACAAAAAAGCATTACCGGTTCAGTTTGAAAAGGTCGCGCAGTGTAACGGCAAAAAGCCGACTTGCTAAGAGCCAATCGGCGCCAATTTATAGCTCTTTTGCGACGTCATCCCCTTGGGCGCGAAGATAGCGCTGCAAGGCCGCCAGAGAGTCCGGGCAATAAGGCTTCTGCGTGATTTCCAGCAGGACCTGATCGATCGGCATGAAGCGCGCTTCAAGCACTTCTTCCGGCTGCAGGATCAACGGGCCGTCCCACACCGCCGAAAACGCCGAACACCAGAGTCGGTTGCCGGTGTCTTCGAAGAAAAAGTGATCATGGACGGTCAGTTCCACACCGCTTACGCCCAATTCCTCTTCCAGCTCGCGGGCCGCCGACTCCGCGTAAGTCTCGGTGGCCAACACCATGCCACCGGCCGCCACGTCCCAGTAACCGGGGTAAATCGCTTTGCTCAGGGTGCGCCGGTGTACGCACAGCTCACCGGCAGAATTGAACAGCATGATGTAGGTGCCGCGCCCGATCAGCTCGCGTTCGCGCAGGTCGGAGCGGACCAGAGCGCCGAGCAGGTTGTCCTGCTCGTCGACCCAGGCGATCTGTTCGGCATCGGAGGCCGCGCGGTGAGCGGCCTCCCGCATCCCATCGACGGAGTTATCAACCATGGCTCAGCCCTGACTAAGCAACTGACGTAAATCGATCACCGCGGCGTTGGCCCGGGAGATGTAATTGGCCATGACCAGCGAGTGGTTGGCCAGCACACCGAAGCCGCTGCCGTTGAGAATCATCGGGCTCCAGACCGGTTCTTGCGAGGCTTCCAGTTCACGAATGATCTGACGCACGCTGACCGTGGCGTTTTTCTTCGCCAGCACATCGGCGAAGTCGACTTCGATGGCGCGCAGCAGGTGGGACAACGCCCAGGCCTGACCACGGGCTTCGTAGAACACGTTATCGATTTGCAGCCACGGGGTTTCGACGACTTCTTCGTCAACCTGCGGCACCTGACCCAGCGCCGGCACTTCGGTTTTCAACGCAGTATTTAGCTTGACCCGGCCCACGCTGGCCGACAGCCGTTGCGACAGCGAACCCAAACGCGTCCCCACATCACCCAGCCAGTTGTTCAGGTTGTCGGCGCGGGAATAGAACAGCGCGCTTTTCTGGTCAGGCCCCGACAGACGTGCCTGATAGCGGCTCAGGGAATTGATGCCTTCCAGGTACTCGGATTCACTGGATGGCAGCACCCAGCTTTTGTTGTCGAAGTTGAAACGCGGCTCGGCCTTGGCCAGGTCAGCATCTTCGGCGGACTGCGACTGGGAACGGGCGAAGTCTTTACGCAGCGCACGACTCAGGTCGCGGACCTGAACCAGCACGCCATATTCCCAGCTCGGCATGTTGTCCATCCACAGGCCCGGCGGGAAACGGTCGTTGGAAATATAGCCACCCGGTTTGTTCAGCAAAGTACCGGCAACGGTCTTGAGGGTTTCCACCGTGGTGTACCCGACGACCATTTGCTTGCCTTCTTTCTCGGCCGCCACCTGGGCATTCTGCTGAACCGGGAACAGCGCCGGCTCCTGGCTCCAATACCAGCCCAGCGCGATCGCCACCAATAGATAAAGAGCAATCAGAGTGGCCAGCGCCCGGCTGAACAACAGGCCGCCAAAATAACTGCGGGTGGCCGATTTCGGTTCAGCGGCACGCTCAGGCGCGCTGCCCGTGCGGTTCTTCCAGTCCAGCATGGCGGTATCCTTTCAATCACTTGAGTTCATCGGTTCGACCACAACCCTACGCCATCGTGCGTCATTTGCCGCGCATTAAATCCTGCAAGACACAGCGAGCCACATAATGACCGCGATCGAGCTGCCACTATAAATGAAGCACGCCCCTTGTAGCAGCTGGCGCAGCCTGCGTTCGGCTGCGCAGCAGTCGTGAAATCAGACGATGCGGTGTTTCAGGAAGACTTCGCGCTCAGTTTTTACGACTGCTGCGCAGCCGAACGCAGGCTGCGCCAGCTGCTACATATATTGCGCACAACTCTGATGCCTATGCGACCAGTCGGTCGGAAACTGAATGAAGTCGCTTTGCAGATTATTGACGTACGACACTCATGCAACCGAAAAGAGGTGCTAGCATAGAGCCACCAGTCGATCTCAGCATGCACCCTAACTAGTAGTCAGGATATGACCGAGCCAGAAGACCCCAGCCGTGAGCGCCTCAAGCACCACTTTGCCCAGCGGGTAATTCATCAGGCACGTCAAATTCTTGAGATATGGCAACGCCTGCAACGCAACGAATGGTCCACCACCGACTTGTCGGAGCTGAGTGAGGCCAATCTGCGCCTGCTGCGCTTTGCCGAACGTTTCGAGCAACCGGAACACACCCAGCTGGCGCGCCACATCGGCCAGTCACTGGAAGCGGTCGACGCCAATCGCGGACGCCTGAGCAGCGGACTGATCACTGACCTCAATCGTCTGATGCAGCGTCTGTCCCGCACCGGCCTGCGCCATGGCGATCAGCTCGAACAAACCTTCCTGCCGCCGCTGCGCAAGCCGATCTACGTGATGCTGCAGGATCACGACCGGGCCGAGCGGCTGGCCAAGCAACTGGAATTCTTCGGGCTCAGCGCTCAATCCCTCGACAGTGTCGTCGCGTTCCGCTCCTCGATGGTCGAGCGTCTACCGGCGGCGATTGTCATGGACGTCGACTTCAGTGGCGCCGGCATCGGCCTGAAACTGGCAGCCGAAGCCCAGGAAGGTCTCGAACAACCCTTGCCGCTGTTGTTTTTCAGCCTGCACGAAACAGATACTCCGACCCGCCTCGCCGCCGTGCGCGCCGGCGGCCAGGAATTTCTCACCGGCACCCTCGAAGCTTCGAGCCTGCTGGAAAAAATAGAAGTCCTGACCTGCGTCGCCCAGTACGAACCTTATAAAGTGCTGATCATCGACGACTCCCGCGCCCAGGCCTTGCACACCGAACGCCTGCTCAACAGCGCCGGGATCGTCACGCGGACCTTGATCGAACCGATCCAGGCCATGGCCGAACTGGCGGATTTCCAGCCAGACCTGATCATCCTCGACATGTACATGCCGGCCTGCACCGGTACTGAACTGGCCAAGGTGATCCGCCATAACGACCGCTATGTCAGCGTGCCGATCATTTATCTGTCAGCCGAAGACGACCTGGACAAGCAGCTCGACGCCATGAGCGAGGGCGGCGACGATTTCCTGACCAAGCCGATCAAGCCACGGCACCTGATCACCACCGTGCGCAACCGCGCGGCGCGGGCACGCAATCTGAAAGCGCGGATGGTGCGCGACAGCCTGACCGGCTTGTACAACCACACCCACATTCTGCAATTGCTCGAAGACTGTTCGTTCCGCGCCCGGCGTGAAAACAAGCCGCTGAGCTTTGCGATGCTCGACATTGACCATTTCAAACGGGTCAACGACAGCCATGGCCATCCCATGGGCGACCGGGTGATCAAGAGCCTGGCGCTGTTTCTCAAGCAACGGCTACGCAAGACCGATTTCATCGGCCGTTACGGCGGTGAAGAGTTCGCCATCGTCATGCCGGACACTGATATCGAATCGGCCTACAAGGTGCTCGATGAAATCCGTCAGCGCTTCGCCGAAATTCACTACCCGGCTCAGCCGCAGGACCTCTGGTGCACTTTCAGCGCCGGTGTCGTCGAACTGCGCGAAGATTCTGACAGCTTGTTGATGGCCAGCCAGGCGGACGAAGCGCTATACCGCGCCAAAGACGCCGGCCGTAATCGCGTGCAAGCTGCGCGGGAGTCAAAGCAAAGTGCCACCTTTTCATCGGAATCAACCGATTCGGTCATAACCCTGTAACAGAAACGCAATAAGTTCAGGCACTTACCATTCTGCCGTTGGTAGACCACAATGCGCCTGAAGCTGTTGACCAATCTCAATACCCTCCTTCTGGTCGCCGTGTGTGTGGCCCTTGGCGCCACGCTCTGGTGGTCGCAAAAAGCCTTGGAGCGCCCCTATCTGTTGATGGAGCGTTACCTGGGCCTGTCTCAGCAGTTCCAAAATGAAGTGGCGCGCAACGTCGAGGATTACCTGGCCAGCGGCAATGCCCTGCGCCTGAGCAGCGCCAGCCAGGCCCTCGATGCCTTGCAAAAGGAACTCGGCGAGTTGCCACCGGCATTGGCCGATACCTTGCGCCCCAGCCTGTCGAATTTGGCAGAATTCAGCAAAACCGACCTGCTGGCTGCTGGCAAACTCGCGGGCGACCCGCAAGCGCTGCTGCTCCAAGCCGAACGCGAACTCGGCGCCAGCCTCGATCAGCTCAGCCAATACGCCAGCGGTAATGCGGCGTACCTGACGCCCCTGCTCGTTGCCTCCCAACATCTGGGCAAACTGTCACTGGCCCGGGACAAACTGGTCAGCAGTGGTCGCAGCGAACTGGCCGCCGACGTCGAACGCGAAGTCGCCAACATCCGCACTCAAGCCGAGCAACTGGACGCTTTACCGCTGCTTGGTGTAACCGCCAGCACCGAATCGAACACCGATGATTTCGCCGCGATGATGGGTTTGGATAACACCGAGAAAACCGTCGCCGAAGATGCCGGCGTCGGCCTCAAACGCGAACTCAACAGCCTGCTCACCCGCTACCCTTCGGAACTGGCGCGTACTCGCGAACAAATCCAGAAACGCGCCGACCTCAGCACCGCGACTCATTTGAAAATCGCCGCCGTGCAGCAGTCCATCGCCGGGCTGGAACCGGTGGTGCGCGCCCAGCACGGGCAGATCCAGAGCGAAGTGCGGTTGATGCAAGGGGTGATGATCGGGCTGATCCTGTTGATCGCATTGCTCATCGATACCTTGCAGCGACGCCTCGCTCGAACGCTGACCAACCTCGCCCCGGCGCTGTCGACCTGGGCCGAAGGTGATTTCAGCCGCGACATTCAATTGGGCTCGACCAACCGCGAACTGCATGACATTCAAGCCTCGCTCAATCGCTTGCGCGCCTATCTGGTCGACCTGGTAGGCACCATTCGCCTCAATGCCGAGCAAGTCGCCGGTAGCAGCCGAACGTTGGCCGAATTGAGCAATGACCTGCACAGCGGCGCCGAGCATCAGGCTGGCGACACCGCGTTGATCCGCGACTCTCTGGGTGAACTCGAGGCGACGATTCAACAAGTCGCCGGTGATGCCAGCCAGGCTGCCAACGCCAGCCGCCATGCAGGGCTTGCGGTGGAACACGGTCAGAAAGTGATCGGCCTAAGCCTTACCGGGCTGCATGCGTTGGTGGGCGAAGTGCAAGGCAATGCGCAGATGATCGAACATCTGGCTGAAGAGTCGGCGACCATCGGCGGTGTGCTGACGGTGATCCGCTCGATTGCCGACCAGACCAACCTGCTGGCCCTGAACGCCGCCATCGAAGCAGCCCGTGCCGGCGAAATGGGCCGCGGGTTTGCGGTAGTGGCCGAAGAGGTCCGCTCACTGGCGCAACGCACCGCCGGCGCCACCGCCGAAATCCAGACGCTGATCGCAGGCCTGCAAACCGCCGCGCGGCAATCGGTCGAAGGTATGCGCGCTCAGGTCGAACACGCCGAAGCCACGGCCAATCAGGCTCAGGCGGCCGATGGCGCGCTGGATAAAATCGTCGGGGCGATCCAGACCATTTCCGACACCGCCGTGCGCATCGCCGATGTCACCGCCCAGCAGAGCGGCGCTGTCAGCGAAATCCGCGATCACAGTGAGCGCATTCACCAATTGGGTGGGGATAACTTGCTGCGCATCGGCGAGGGGCGTGAGCAAGGGGAGAATTTGTTGGTGCTGGGTGGACGGTTGCATACGGCCGTTCAGGCCTTTCGGGTCTGAAAGACCACATCATCCCCGTAGGAGCGAGGCTTGCCCGCGAAGAACGATAATGCGGTTTACCAAGGGACCGTGTAATCGTTCTTCGCGGGCAAGCCTCGCTCCTACAGGATGGGGTTACGAGGCAACACGCGTCGCCGTCCGCTATCATGCCCACACTTTCGATACGCGAGATTGTCATGCGCCGTTTGCTCTGCCTGTTGTTTTTAGTGCTCGCCCTGCCGGCCCCTGCCGCCGGGTTGCTGGACAGTCGGCCCAGTTCCACGCTGGGTTCGATCAACAACAGCGCTGATTTCCTGCCGGTGCGCGAAGCCTTTAAGTTGAGCCTGGTAGAAAGCACGCCGCAATCGATCAAGCTGCGCTTCGTCGCCACCGAGGGCTACTACCTCTATCGCCATCGCTTCCAGTTTCGCGCCGAACCAGCCGACATTGGCCTCGGCGCGGCGCAACTGCCCAAAGGCGAACAAAAGCACGATGAGTACTTCGGTGATGTCGAGGTTTACCACGGGATTCTCGATGTAGAACTGCCGCGCACCGATTCCCGCGCCTTTACGCTGGCCGTGACCTATCAGGGCTGTGCCGACAAAGGCTTGTGTTACCCGCCCGAGACCGAACGCCTGAGTATTGATGGCAGCGGGGCCGCCACCACATCCTGGAGCTGGCGCGAACTGGCGTTGTTTTTTCTCGCAGGAGTGGGCTTGACCTTCACCCCCTGCGTGCTGCCGATGCTGCCGATCCTCTCCGGGGTGGTTCTTCGTGGGCAGGTCGGTGGTTTACGCGGCTTCAATCTGTCGCTGGCTTACGTACTGCCGATGGCTGTCTGTTTCGCCCTGCTCGGTGCCTTGATGGGAATGTTCGGCGCGCAGCTGAATCTTCAGGCGCGCCTGCAATCGGCCTGGGTGCTGGTGCCGTTCGCGATGTTTTTCGCGGTGTTCGCCTTGGCCATGTTTGGCGTCTTCGAACTGAAACTGCCCCACGCCATCAGCAGCCGCCTGGACCGGATTGCCGGGCGTACCGAGGGTGGTTCGTTGTGGGGCGCGGCGGTGCTGGGCGTGGTGTCGAGCCTGCTGGTTTCGCCGTGTGTATCGGCACCATTGGCCGGCGCGCTGCTGTACATCAGCGCCAGCGGCGACGCTCTGGGCGGCGGCTTGAAACTGTTCATGCTCGGCCTGGGCATGGGCACGCCGCTGTTGCTGGTAGCGACCGGCGGCGCGGCCTGGCTGCCGAAAAGCGGTCCGTGGCTGATCTACGTGAAAAACGCGATTGGGGTGCTACTGCTCGGGCTGGCGATTGCTTTGCTCAGTCGGGTATTGCCGGGCCAGATCACCTTGCTGTTGATCGGCTTGCTCGCCGGGGGCGTCGGGTTGTTTATGGGCGCGCTGGAATTCGTCTATAAACCGCCAAGAAAACGCCTGGGACAATTGCTCGGGATGTTCCTGCTGTTTTATGCCCTGGCCTGTTGGTACGGCGCCTTCAGCGGCCAGACCGATCCGTTCAACCCCATTGGTCAACCGCGTAATGTTGCGAGCAACAGTCAACCGCACATCGTCGGCAATTGGCAAACCATCACCACCCCAGCCGAACTGGACCGCGTTCTCGCCGAAGCCAAATCCTCCGGTACGCCGCTGCTGCTCGACTGGTACGCCGACTGGTGCATCAGTTGCAAAGTCATCGAACACGAAGTTCTCAACGATGCCAAGGTCATCGAAAGCCTCAAAGGCTATCGATTGATCCGTTTCGACATCACCGCCAGCAACGCCGAACAACGCGCCCTGCTCGACCGCTACACGCTATTTGGTCCTCCGGCGCTGATGTTTTTCGGCAGGGATGGTATCGAACGTGTCGATGTGCGGGTGATCGGGGAGATCAGCGCGAAGAACTTCGCTGAACGTGTTGCGAAAGCAAATGACCGGATTTAACGACCCGGTCACATATTTCGCGTAAACATCGGCCATCGTGCTGGCTATTGCATAGAACTGGACAGTCACAAAGGCTTTGCGGCATAGTCGGCGGGTTCTGACAATTGCACACAGATCACAAAGGAGCAGCCGATGGCGACCCTATTGGTTTTACACGGCCCCAACCTGAACCTGCTCGGCACCCGGGAACCGGGCGTCTACGGTGCAACGACGCTGGCGCAGATCAATCAGGATCTGGAACAGCGGGCGCGCAATGCCGGCCACCATTTGCTCTACTTGCAAAGCAACGCCGAATACGAATTGATCGATCGCATCCACGCTGCTCGCGGCGAAGGTGTGGACTTCATTCTGATCAATCCAGCAGCTTTTACGCATACAAGTGTCGCATTACGTGACGCGCTGCTGGCAGTGAGCATCCCATTCATCGAAGTGCATTTGTCTAACGTGCACAAACGCGAACCTTTCCGCCATCACTCTTACTTCTCCGACGTAGCAGTGGGAGTGATCTGCGGCCTTGGCGCCAGCGGTTATCGACTGGCCCTGGAGGCCGCACTAGAGCAGCTTGAAAGACAGGCAACGGCTTGAACAACAAGCGTTAAACGCCCCTGACCGACCCTTGGGAGTTGATGATTCATGGATATCCGTAAAGTTAAGAAACTGATCGAATTGCTGGAAGAGTCCGGTATCGACGAGCTCGAGATCAAGGAAGGCGAAGAGTCCGTACGCATCAGCCGTCACAGCAAGACGCCGGCTCAGCAGTACTACGCTCCCGCTCCTATGCATGCTCCGGCGCCGGCGCCTGTCGCCGCTGCTGCCCCGGTTGCTGCCGCCGCTCCTGCAGCTCCGGCTGCGCCTGTGCTGAACGGCAACGTTGCCCGTTCGCCGATGGTCGGCACTTTCTATCGCAAATCTTCGCCGTCCTCGCCGTCCTTCGTTGAAGTCGGCCAGACCGTGAAGAAAGGCGACACTCTGTGCATCGTCGAAGCCATGAAGATGATGAACCACATCGAAGCTGAAGCCAGCGGTGTGATCGAATCCATCCTCGTCGAAGACGGCCAGCCGGTTGAGTACGACCAACCGCTGTTCACCATCGTTTGAACCGCGGAGAAACTTTGATGACTGCGAAGTTGGAAAAAGTTCTGATCGCCAACCGCGGTGAGATTGCGCTGCGGATTCTGCGTGCCTGCAAAGAGATGGGCATCAAGACTGTCGCCGTTTACTCCAAGGCTGACAAAGAGCTGATGCACCTGGGCCTGGCAGACGAATCCGTCTGCATCGGTCCGGCCTCGGCCGCGCACTCTTACCTGCACATCCCGGCCATCATCGCCGCCGCTGAAGTGACTGGCGCTACCGCCATCCACCCAGGCTACGGTTTCCTTGCGGAAAACGCCGACTTTGCCGAACAGGTCGAGAACTCCGGCTTCGCGTTCATTGGCCCGAAAGCCGAGACCATTCGCCTGATGGGCGACAAGGTATCGGCCAAGCACGCCATGATCGCTGCCGGCGTTCCGACCGTTCCGGGTTCCGACGGCCCACTGCCTGAAGACGAAGAAACCGCTCTGCGCATCGGTCGCGAAGTCGGTTATCCGGTGATCATCAAAGCCGCTGGCGGCGGTGGTGGTCGCGGCATGCGCGTAGTTCACAAGGAAGAAGACCTGATCTCCTCGGCGAAACTGACCCGCTCCGAAGCGGGCGCAGCGTTCGGCAACCCGATGGTCTATCTGGAAAAATTCCTGACCAACCCACGTCACGTGGAAGTTCAGGTGCTTTCCGATGGCCAGGGCCATGCGATTCATCTGGGTGACCGCGATTGCTCGCTGCAACGTCGTCACCAGAAGGTTCTCGAAGAAGCGCCGGCACCGGGCATCGACGAGAACGCACGCGAGGAAGTCCTCGCTCGCTGTGTCAGGGCTTGTATCGACATCGGCTATCGTGGCGCTGGCACCTTCGAGTTCCTGTACGAAAACGGCCACTTCTACTTCATCGAGATGAATACTCGTGTCCAGGTAGAGCACCCGGTTTCGGAAATGGTCACTGGCATCGACATCGTCAAGGAGATGCTCAGCATCGCCGCTGGCAACAAGCTGTCGTACACCCAGAATGACGTCGTTATCCGCGGCCACGCGCTGGAATGCCGGATCAACGCCGAAGACCCGAAAACCTTCATGCCTAGCCCTGGCACGGTCAAGCATTTCCACGCTCCAGGAGGCAACGGCGTTCGCGTCGATTCGCACCTGTACAGTGGCTATGCCGTTCCGCCGAACTACGATTCGTTGATCGGCAAGCTGATCACCTACGGCGCAACCCGTGACGAAGCCATGGCGCGCATGCGCAATGCGCTGGACGAAATCGTTGTCGACGGAATCAAGACCAACATCCCGCTGCACCGCGATCTGGTCCGTGATGCTGGCTTCTGCAAAGGTGGCGTGAACATTCACTACCTGGAACATAAGCTGGCTGGCGATAAGCACTAAGCTTTAGCCGATCAACAAAGCCGCTTTCGAGCGGCTTTGTTGTTTCTGGGGATTACCTCCGCCCTTGTAGGAGCGAGGCTTGCCCGCGAACCAGACGCCGCGATACATCAGCAGTACCGAGGCGCGCCCTTCGCGGGCAAGTCGGGTCGACGCACCGCTCGCTCCTACAAAAAGCATGCATGTATCGGCCTTGTCGTCTTCTGCCTCGCGCTCGCGTAAACTTGCGCGCTTCTCGCAGCCCGCTAGGCTGCAATCTATATTTTTCAAAGGTGCCCGCCATGCCTTGGCTGCAAGTCCGTCTCGCCATCAGCCCAGAACAAGCCGAAACCTACGAAGACGCTTTCCTTGAAGTGGGCGCCGTGTCGGTGACTTTCATGGACGCCGAAGATCAGCCGATTTTCGAACCGGAACTCAACACCACCCCGCTGTGGTCGCACACGCACCTGCTGGCGCTGTTCGAAGGCGGCACCGAAGCCGCCAGCGTGCTGGCCCATCTCGAGTTGCTGACCGGGAGCCCGCTGCCCGAGCATCACAGCGAAGTCATCGAAGATCAGGACTGGGAACGCAGCTGGATGGACGGTTTCCAACCGATGCGTTTCGGTCAGCGCTTGTGGATTGTCCCGAGCTGGCACGCCGCGCCTGAGCCGGACGCGGTGAACCTGCTGCTGGATCCGGGCCTGGCGTTCGGCACCGGCACTCACCCGACCACCGCGCTGTGCCTGGAATGGCTCGACGGTCAGGACCTGAAAGGTTGCAACGTGCTCGACTTCGGTTGCGGTTCGGGGATTCTGGCGATTGCCGCGCTGTTGCTGGGCGCCAAGCAAGCCGTCGGCACCGACATCGACGTGCAGGCGCTGGAAGCCTCCCGCGACAATGCCGGGCGCAACAACATTGCTGACGAACGTTTCCCGCTGTATCTGCCGCAAGACCTGCCACAGGTTCAGGCCGACGTGCTGGTGGCCAACATTCTTGCCGGCCCGCTGGTTTCGCTAGCGCCGCAACTGTCTAGCCTGGTCAAGCCGGGCGGTCGTTTGGCATTATCGGGCATCCTCGCCGAACAAGGTGAGGAAGTCGCTGCCGCCTACGCCCAGGACTTCGATCTGGACCCAATTGCCAATCGCGACGGCTGGGTACGCATTACTGGCCGTCGGCGCTAGAATGAGCGCCTGCATAAACCGGATTGCCGCATGACCGACAGCTTCGTCACCCAGTGCCCGCATTGCCAAACCAGCTTCCGCGTCAGCCATGCTCAGTTGAGCGTGGCCCGTGGAGTGGTTCGTTGCGGCTCGTGCTTGCAGGTATTCAATGCCGCCAAGCAGTTACTCGAGCAGCGGGCCAGCAAGGAGACGGTCAAACCGGTTGCGCCGGCGCCCGTCGAACCGCCCGTGCAGCGAGCCATCAGCCAAAAGCAATGGACCGCTGCCGAAATGGACCTGGACAGCCTGGACCTGGACGAAGAGCTCGCCCGGCTCGAACAGCGGGAAATCCAGCCAACAACGGAATTCACTCGGCCCCGCGAAGACAGCCTCAGCGCTCGCCGCGATAGCACCGAGCACGATCAGGATCCCTGGTCCGACAGCCTCTTCAGTGAATCGGCCGCCGATCGTGCAAAAACCGCCGACGCGCCCCCGCCAGAACCGACGATCGAGCCGAGCAAACACTCGCGCACCGAGCCTTCGCTGTCGCTGGAGCCCGCCGATCTGGACGACGAGCCCGAGATCCAACAGCTGCGCCTGCACGACCCGCTCGACGCCCCGATCCCCTTTGGCAGCCTGTCGGCGACTCCCGATGCAGTCGACGACGACCTGCCCTCGGTCGAGCCTCTGCGCAAGCGGCGCGAACGCAACGACCCAGCCCTGCGCGCGGAAGCATTCGAGGATCTGACAGACGACCCGTTGCAACTGGATTGGCAAAAACGTCGCTCCCCCTGGGGCCGGCGCTTTTTCTGGCTGCTGCTGATCCTGCTCGGCGCCGCCGGCCTCGCCGGTCAATACGTCGCTTACCACTTCGACGAACTGGCACGCCAGGACCAGTACCGTCCATGGTTCCAGCAACTGTGCCCGCACATCGGCTGCACCGTGCCGTCCAAGGTCGACATCGCGAAAGTCAAAAGCAGCAACCTGGTGGTCCGCAGCCACCCAGACTTCAACGGTGCACTGGTGGTCGATGCCATCATCTACAACCGTGCGCCTTTCTCCCAGCCCTTCCCGCTGCTGGAACTGCGCTTTGCCGACCTCAACGGCCACCTGATCGCCAGCCGTCGCTTCAAGCCCGGCGAGTACCTCAACGGCGACCTCGAAGGCCTGGCGGAAATGCCGCCGCAAACGCCGATCCATATCGCGCTGGACATTCTCGATCCAGGCCCCAAAGCGGTGAACTACAGCCTGAGCTTCCATTCCCCCGAGTGAAACGTTCAAGCGTTACAGGCTTGACGGCAGTTTTCTGACTTTGACGGCTCAACCAAACCGCTGGCGATAACAGAATAACTGTTCAGATTTTGTTCAATTCAGCCTTTATCCAGTCATCGAGAGCGGGTATCATGCCAACCCTTTTTCGAACTCTCATGATCCGGCCCCACTACAGGGAAGTCCTATGTCGGCGGTACGCATCGGTCCATATACATTGCACAACGGCTTGATTCTCGCCCCCATGGCGGGCGTCACCGATCAGCCCTTTCGTCAGCTGTGCAAACGACTGGGCGCGGGCCTTGTAGTCTCGGAAATGGTCACCAGCGACATGAGCTTGTGGAACACCCGCAAATCGCGGATGCGCATGATCCACGAAGGCGATCCCGAGCCCCGCTCGGTACAGATCGCCGGTGGTGATGCGCAGATGCTGGCGGATGCAGCCCGGGCCAACGTCGAACTGGGCGCACAGATTATTGATATCAACATGGGCTGTCCGGCGAAGAAGGTCTGCAACAAGGCCGCCGGCTCCGCCCTGTTGAAAGATGAAGCATTGGTGACCGAGATCCTGCAGGCCGTGGTGGCCGCGGTCGATGTGCCGGTCACCCTGAAGATCCGCACCGGCTGGGACCGGGCGAACAAGAACGGCCTGACCGTGGCGAAGATCGCCGAACAGGCAGGCATTACGGCGCTGGCGGTGCATGGCCGCACCCGTGCCGATCTGTATACCGGTGAAGCCGAGTACGACACCATTTCCGCGATCAAGCAGGCAGTGTCGATTCCGGTCTTTGCCAATGGCGATATCGATTCGCCCGAGAAGGCCCGGTACGTGCTCGACGCGACCGGTGCCGATGGTCTGTTGGTGGGTCGGGCGGCCCAGGGGCAGCCATGGATTTTTCGTGAAATCGACCATTATCTGCGTACCGGCGAAAAACTCCCGGCACCGGAACTGATCGAGGTGGAACGTATTCTGCTTGAGCATCTGGCTGCGCTGCATGCCTTCTATGGCGACGTCATGGGCGTGCGCATAGCTCGCAAGCATGTGGGCTGGTATCTCGCAACCTTGCCGGGCGCCAGGGAGTTCCGCGCCCACTTCAATCGTTTGCAAGAGACGGAAGCACAATGCGCCTACGTTCGGGCCTTCTTCGCCGAACGCTACAAGAGCCTGACAGGGGACGGAGAAGGGGTGGCTGCATGACGATGATGACCGAGACTTTAGTGAGTGGAACAACACCCGTGAGCGACAACGTGAATTTGAAACAGCACCTCAATACGCCGAGCGAAGAAGGTCAGACCCTTCGCGGGAGTGTCGAGAAGGCGCTGCACAATTATTTCGCCCACCTTGAGGGCGCTGCCGTCACGGATGTGTACAACCTGGTGCTTTCCGAAGTCGAGGCTCCCCTGCTCGAATGCGTGATGAACTACGTCAAGGGCAACCAGACCAAGGCCAGTGAGCTGCTCGGGCTGAACCGGGGCACCCTGCGCAAGAAACTCAAGCAGTACGATTTGCTGTAAGCATTCAATCAAACCAGAAAGGCGCCCGCGTAAAACCGGTCGCCTTTTTTGCTGACTCCTTTGCTTTTGATGGACATCGAAATGACCGACCAGACTACCCGCCTGCCGATCCGCCGCGCCTTGATCAGCGTTTCCGACAAGACCGGGATCCTCGAATTCGCCAAAGAACTCGAAGCCCTGGGCGTCGAGATCCTCTCCACCGGCGGGACGTTCAAGCTGCTGCGCGACAACGGCATTGCCGCAGTGGAAGTCGCGGACTACACCGGTTTCGCAGAAATGATGGACGGTCGGGTGAAAACCCTGCACCCGAAAATCCACGGCGGGATCCTCGGTCGTCGCGGTATCGACGACGCCATCATGAACGAGCACGGCATCAAGCCGATCGATCTGGTCGCGGTCAACCTGTACCCGTTCGAAGCCACCATCAACAAGCCAGGCTGCGACCTGCCGACCGCCATCGAAAACATCGACATCGGCGGCCCGACCATGGTCCGTTCGGCAGCCAAGAACCACAAAGACGTGGCCATCGTGGTGAATGCCAGCGATTACGCCAACGTGCTGGAAAACCTCAAGGCCGGCGGCCTGACCTACGCTCAGCGCTTCGACCTGATGCTCAAGGCCTTTGAACACACCGCCGCCTATGACGGCATGATCGCCAACTACATGGGCACCGTGAACCAGGCGGCTGAAACCCTCAGCACCGAAGATCGCAGCGAATTCCCGCGCACCTTCAACAGCCAGTTCATCAAGGCTCAGGAAATGCGCTACGGCGAGAACCCGCACCAGAGCGCGGCGTTCTACGTGGAAGCCAAGCCTGCCGAAGTCGGCATCGCCACCGCGACCCAACTGCAAGGCAAAGAGCTGTCGTTCAACAACGTGGCCGACACCGACGCTGCGCTGGAATGTGTGAAGAGCTTCGTCAAACCGGCCTGCGTGATCGTCAAGCACGCCAACCCGTGCGGCGTGGCCGTGAGCCCGGACGCCGAAGGCGGCATCCGTCAGGCCTACGAACTGGCCTACGCCACCGACACCGAATCGGCGTTCGGCGGCATCATCGCGTTCAACCGCGAGCTGGATGCTGAAACCGCCAAGGCCATCGTCGAACGTCAGTTCGTCGAAGTGATCATCGCCCCGTCCGTCAGTGAAGAAGCTCGCGCCATCGTCGCTGCGAAAGCCAACGTACGCCTGCTGGCCTGTGGCGAGTGGTCGGCTGATCGCGCTCCGGCCTGGGACTACAAACGCGTCAATGGCGGTTTGCTGGTGCAGAGCCGCGACATCGGCATGATCGGCAGCGAAGACCTGAAAGTGGTGACCAAACGCGCGCCGAGCGAACAGGAAATCAACGACCTGATCTTCGCCTGGAAAGTCGCCAAGTACGTTAAATCCAACGCCATCGTCTACGCCAAGAACCGTCAGACCATCGGCGTCGGCGCCGGCCAGATGAGCCGTGTGAACTCTGCACGTATCGCTGCGATCAAGGCTGAACACGCCGGTTTGCAGGTAGCAGGCTCGGTGATGGCCTCCGACGCCTTTTTCCCATTCCGCGATGGTCTGGACAACGCGGCCAAGGTCGGTATCACTGCGGTGATCCAGCCAGGTGGCTCGATGCGTGATAACGAAGTGATTGCTGCTGCAGACGAGGCCGGCATCGCCATGGTTTTTACTGGCATGCGCCACTTCCGTCACTGATTTCTTTGTTTGATCGTACCCACGCTCTGCGTGGGCACGCAGCCCGGGACGCTCCGCGTCCCTTGGACGCGGAGCGTCCGTAGAGGCATTCCCACGCAGTGCATGGGAACGATCAGTCCCCACAGAATTAGCGTCATCCGAGGTTTTTTGAAATGAATGTTTTGATCATTGGCAGCGGTGGCCGTGAACACGCCCTGGCCTGGAAAGTGGCTCAGGATCCGCGCGTGCAGAAAGTTTTCGTGGCCCCGGGCAACGCCGGCACCGCCATTGAAGCCAAGTGCGAGAACGTCGCCATCGACGTGCTCGCCCTCGAGCAGCTTGCAGATTTCGCGGAGAAGAACGTTTCCCTGACCATCGTCGGCCCGGAAGTGCCGCTGGTCGCCGGTGTCGTCGATCTGTTCCGCTCCCGTGGTCTGGATTGCTTCGGCCCGACCGCTGGCGCTGCTCAGCTGGAAGGTTCGAAAGCCTTCACCAAAGACTTCCTGGCGCGCCACAAGATCCCGACCGCCGACTACCAGAACTTCACCGAGATCGAGCCGGCCCTGTCTTATCTGCGTGAAAAAGGCGCACCGATCGTGATCAAGGCCGATGGCCTGGCCGCCGGCAAAGGCGTGATCGTCGCCATGACCCTGGGCGAAGCCGAAGACGCGGTGCGCGACATGCTCGCAGGTAACGCGTTTGGCGACGCCGGTTCCCGCGTGGTGATCGAAGAGTTCCTGGACGGCGAAGAAGCCAGCTTCATCGTCATGGTTGACGGCAAGAACGTATTGCCGATGGCCACCAGCCAGGACCACAAACGCGTCGGCGACGGCGATACCGGCCCGAACACCGGCGGCATGGGCGCTTACTCCCCGGCCCCGGTCGTCACGGCCGAAGTCCATCAGCGGGTCATGGACCTGGTGATCTGGCCGACCGTGCGTGGCATGGCCGATGAAGGTAACGTCTACACCGGCTTCCTCTATGCCGGCCTGATGATCGACAAGGCTGGTAACCCAAAAGTTATCGAGTTCAACTGCCGTTTCGGCGATCCTGAGACCCAACCGGTGATGCTGCGTTTGCAGTCGAGCCTGGTGTTGTTGGTCGAAGCGGCCCTGGCGCAAGCGCTGGACAAGGTCGAAGCGCAATGGGATCCACGTCCAAGCGTCGGCATCGTATTGGCCGCTGGCGGGTACCCGGGTGACTACGCCAAAGGCGTTGCCATCAACGGCCTGGATGCAGCCGCGGCACTGGAAGGCAAAGTCTTCCATGCCGGTACTGCGCTCAAGGACGGTCAAGTGGTGACCGCCGGTGGTCGCGTACTGTGCGCCACCGCCATGGGCACCAGCGTCGATGCAGCCCAGCAGCAGGCTTACAAACTGGCGGCTAAAATCGACTGGGAAGGCTGCTTCTATCGCAAGGACATTGGCTACCGCGCCATTGCCCGCGAGCGTGGCGAAAATCAGGAATAAGCCCTCCATCCGGCCAGGCAAGGGCTTGCGGCCCTTGCCTGACTATTCCGGCGCCGCGCATAGTTATACTCTGGCATCAACCTACGAAGGGATTTCGCCGTGCGCTGGCTCAGGATTGCCATAGGCTTCACCGTCACTCTGCTGACCTTGCTCTGCATGCTCCCGGCCCAGGCCGCGCAAGGCAGTGGCTGGGCGGTATTGCTCGACGAACAGGGCGACCTGCAGCTGAGCGACATCCGCTCCAACCGCTACACCAATCAATTCAGCCCCATCGAACTCGACCGCCTCACCGCGGCCGCGCCCGATGGCGCGCTATGGCTGCGTTTCAGGCTCGCGCCCGGCAAGCATGAACAGTTGCTGCGAGTGTTCGCACCGGACCTGTCGCACCTCAATCTGTATGTGCTCGACGGCGACCAATTGATCGATCAATTGAATACCGGTGGCGGGCAGCTCCAGGCTACGCGCCCCCTCCCCAGCAGCGACTTCATGTTGCCGCTGCCACAAAGCGATAAAACTCTCGACGTCTACCTGCGGTTGGTCTCCGAACACCAGTTGCGGCCTTACATCACCCTGCAATCGGCGGTCATGACCGCGGCCATTCAGTACCAGACGCTGATCTACGGCCTGCTCTTTGGCTGTCTCGGGATGCTGATCCTGCATAACCTGACCCGTTACATCTACACCCGCTCGCGCAGCAGCCTCTGGCTGGCAGCGTGCGAAGGGCTGCTGATGCTCAGCCTGGTGTTGCTGCTGAACCTGGCCCGGCCATGGTTGCCGAACTGGTCCGCCGTGCAAACACCCGGTGCCTACCTCGCGTTGCTGATGACCGCGCCTTGCGGCCTGATGTTCGCCTACCGTTTCTTCGCTCCGCTCGGCCCCCACCCGCTGAACAAGTTGCTGCTGGGGAACATCCTGTTCATCGTGGCCTGCGGCCTGCTGCTGCTGTTCGTCAACACCCTGCCGCTGAACCTGATCACCTATGGGCTGGTTGCCCTGGCAGGCCTGAGCATGTTGTTCGTCAGTGCGCATCACTGGCAAAAAGGTTATCGCCCGGCGCGCCTGTTCGTGGCGGCCATGGTGGTATTCAACCTCGGCACATTGATTATCCTGCCCGCGCTGCAGGGACTGACCCTTGTCGCTCCGCAAGGCCTGATCATTATTTTGCTGGTGTTTATCTGTATCAGTGGCCTGTTGATGAGTATTGCCTTGGGCGAGCGACAGCGAAGCATCACCGAAGACCGTTTCAGCGTCAGTCGCGACCTGGCCGCGAGCAACGCCGAGATCAACGCCAAAGCCGAATTTCTGGCGAAGATCAGCCACGAAATCCGCACCCCGATGAATGGCGTGCTGGGCATGACTGAACTGCTGCTGGGCACACCGCTGTCGGTCAAGCAACGCGACTATGTGCAGACCATCCATAGCGCCGGCAACGAGCTGCTGACACTGATCAACGAAATTCTCGACATCTCCAAACTCGAGTCCGGGCAGATCGAACTGGACGACGTGCAGTTCGACCTCAACGCCCTGATCGAAGATTGCCTGAGCATCTTCCGCGCCAAGGCCGAACAGCAGAACGTCGAGCTGATCAGCTTTATCCAGCCGCAGGTACCACGCGTCATCAGCGGAGACCCGACACGTCTGCGCCAGACCCTGCTGAGCCTGCTGGAAAATGCCCTGAAGAAAACCGACGAAGGCGAGATCCTGATTGTCGTCGCCCTGGATGAGCGCAGCGCCAAACCGCGACTGCGCATCGCCGTGCAGGACAGCGGCCAGCCCATGGAGGCGGAAGAACGCGACGCGCTGATGCATGCCGAACTGCACAGCAAACACTTTCTCTCGGCCACCAGCCTGGGGGGCAATCTTGGGCTGGTCATCGCCCGTCAACTGATCCGTTTGATGCAAGGCGAGTTCGGCATCAAGAGCGGCGCCAACCAGGGCAGCACATTGTGGCTGACCCTGCCACTGGACCCGGACCGTCTCGAACATCCGACCTCGGACCTGGACAGCCCGCTGCAAGGTGCACGCGTACTGGTCGTGGACGACAACGACACCTGCCGCAAGGTGCTGGTGCAGCAGTGCAGCGCCTGGGGCCTGAATGTCAGCGCCGTGCCGTCCGGCAAGGAGGCCCTGGCGCTGCTGCGCACCAAGGCACACTTGCGCGATTACTTCGACGTGGTCCTGCTGGACCAGAACATGCCCGGCATGACCGGCATGCAACTGGCCGCCAAAATCAAGGAAGACCCGAGCCTGAACCACGACATTCTGCTGATCATGCTCACCGGCATCAGCAACGCCCCGAGCAAGATCATCGCGCGCAACTCCGGGATCAAACGCATTCTCGCCAAACCGGTGGCCGGCTATACACTCAAGACCACGCTGGCGGACGAACTGAACCAGCGCAACAAAGGCTTGCCCGTCTCGCAGCAGCTGCCCACCGGCCCTACCCTTCCCGTCAAAGTGCCCAGCGATTTCCGTATTCTGGTGGCCGAAGACAACAGCATCTCGACCAAGGTCATACGCGGCATGCTAGGCAAGCTCAACCTGCAACCGGACACCGCCAGCAATGGCGAAGAAGCCCTGGTGGCGATGAAAGCACAGCGCTACGACCTGGTGCTGATGGACTGTGAAATGCCGATCCTCGACGGCTTCTCCGCCACCCAGCAACTGCGTGCCTGGGAAGTGGGCAACCAGCGGATTCGCACCCCCGTGGTGGCGTTGACCGCACACATCCTTGCCGAGCACAAAGAGCGCGCGCGCCAGGCGGGCATGGACGGGCACATGGCCAAACCGGTCGAGCTGTCGCAACTGCGCGACCTGATCGAGCATTGGGTGGCCGAGCGTGATCAGCAGAACCGTACGGCCTCTACATTCTGAGTAGTGCGTTCTGGAGGACAGACGGCGTTCAGATTTCCAGAGCACTCAGATCCTTGAACGTCTGAGACAACACCGATTGTTTCACCTTGTCCCGGAACTGCGCGTAATAGAGCGTATTGAATGTAATGACAGATATTTGCTCTGTACTGCTTTGCATCAGGTCATCTTGATTGATGAACAGAAATCGCGACGTCTCTCGCCGAAGCTGGAATTGACGGTGATAAATCCCCATTTCGACTCGGTGAGCGTCTTTCTGTACGCAAGGAATCATCTGAAAGAAACCTGCATCCTGCGAAAGGCTCGTCGACTCAAATAGCTCAAGTGCCTGTGTATTCCTCTCCAGCGCTGCCAGAGCACGATTGGCCGGGTCGGAAAAGGCCTCACCAAGACGGGTCGCAATATGTTGCGAAGCAGCCTCCCCCATCGACCCGCCTTGAACGGGCGCTAGCCCTTCCGGACGCGGCACGTCCCAGCCGATGAATTTGAGCGTCTTGCAATAGTAGTCAAACCAATCGCCCGACAAACCGTCGTTGTAGGCAGCCCGGGTGACCCTTTGCGCGTAGATCGTACTCAAGTAAACATCTTCCCTGTGTGACGCGGGCAGACCGGCAGCAAACGCAACGACACCGCCGCCTACCACCGCAGCCTGTGGAACAGAACTCATCATGAGCCAGCCTCCTCGGTGGGCAGAAAGCCCAAAGCATTGATGGCCTCTGTGATATCCACGATGTTGTCGCTCAAAACGCCCTCAACCTTGCGGGCGATCACTTCACGGACGGGGGCGTACAATGTCTCGGACAGGTGCGCATGGAAAAAATGGGCCGAAACGCAGCCCTCCATATCCTCGACATGGAATCGCTGCCCCCAGGGATTGAGGTCAAGCATTTGTCGTGTTTTGAATTGGAGGCAGACGCTGGTCATCGAAGCGTCGTCTTGCGCGACGATTACGAGCAAGCGAACAGGCTTGGACTGCAAGGGGATGTCTGCCGGTTCATCATCGGATTCTTTTTGCACATGCTTGCGCAGCAAACTCACCGAGGGCAAAGAATCGGATAGCTGTGCGATACCCTTCAACAACGCCATCACCAGCCGCGTCTCATCCTCAGCGCTACTTTCCAGTACCGCAGCGATCCATTCAAACGGTGAAGCGGTATCGTCTTTTCCCAGCTGGATATCTTGCCTGCTTCTGGCGCTCGTTAACCAGAAATCACCCAGCACCCCCACATAAGTGTCATACCAATCGACCGCGCTTGTGGCTTCGGTACGTTTATTGGCGACCAGTTGCGCAAGCAGGACTGAATTCATCAGGTCGTTAGTTGCTGGCTCCACTGGATTGCTCGGTAATAAAACGATAGCAGCGGCATTAACAAATACCGAATATTCCCTTGCCATGTAGAACTCCTTCAATAATAGAAAGAAGGGTAGCCGACACGCAGCTACCCTATCGAACGCGCGAGATCAGATCTCGTAGTCTTCGATTTTACTGACCGCATTCATCCCAAGTTTTGTCCGAATCAGGTTTCGGGTCTGATCCGCTATATAGGGAACCTTGCGGAAAACAGATTCACCTTTATACAACTTCACCTCACGACTATCCCAATCCATGAACAGGACTTGGGTCGCTGTGTTTTTTCGAATAAAGCGTACAGTCCCTAGTGCCAGGGTTACCTCACCATTGACTTCGGTACAGGTGCCTGCAGCCATGCCGCCTACGCCATGTTCCAACATATTCTTTTCATACAGCGTTAAAGCCGTTTCTTTCTTTTTCAAGGCGCTAATGGCGTCACCGGCAACCTTCAGCATCAGTGCGGAAGCAGTGCCTGGTACAGCGAGGCCGGCGACCACCGAGCCGAGGATTTCCAGTACCAACTGATCCATCCGAACGGTATTCCCGCTGATATTCACGTCGTTGTAATACTTTTGGCTCGTCAGCCAACCCGCAGAGGTCATCACTTCGACAAATTTGTAGTACCACTCTTTGCCCTGATATTCGTGAGGAAATTGCTTATTCGCGACAAGGCTGGCAAAAAGAAAGGCGTGCATCGCATCTTCCTGATTTTGCGCGGACAGGTTGCCTGTAAAGGACAAAATGCCTTCGCCAACGACAGCCCCCTTCGAAGGCTCTTCAACAACAATCTCACTTGCAGCAAATGCACGAGAACGTACAACAGGCACTTCATCAATCTCGTAACTTTCCAGACGTCTTACACAGGCAGCAACAGTAACGCTATCGATCATATTTACACTCATGAATTTCTCCTTTATTAAATTGAGCAAGCCATTCCATAACTTGCAAAACAACATTATCCAAACAACAAAACACCACAACTCCAAACTTGTAACGCCACATAAGCAAAACCACAACACCTATAAATCCTCAAACAAAAACAACTAATATAAAAACTAAAGCTCAGATTTAATAAAACAAAAAATCAGCTGTTTTCAATCAAATGCCGACAGGTAATTGGCCGACTGATAGACTCCGGTTCGACCCTCTCCTGCCGCGAGCCGAAATCATGCTCCACGTGTTATTCAGCGTTTACCTGAAGATGCTGGTGCTCTACAGCCCGTTCTTCGTGTTGTCCTGTTTCATCAGCCTGACTCGCGGTTATTCGCGCAAGGAGCAACGACGCCTGGCCTGGAAAGTGGCAACCGCCACCCTGGTTTCCAGCGTTTTGCTGTACCTGTTCGGGCGGGTGATTTTCAATGTCTTCGGCATCACCGTGGACGCCTTTCGCATTGGCGCCGGCAGCGTGTTGTTCATCTCGGCACTGGGCATGGCTCAAGGCAAATCGGCGGTGCAGACTGACAACGTGCAACAGGACGTGACTATCGTCCCGCTGACCATTCCGCTGACCGTCGGCCCCGGAACCATCGGTGCGCTGTTGGTGATGGGCGTCAGCCAGCCACACTGGGACGACAAACTCACCGCGATCATCAGTATCGCGCTGGCCAGTTTTACCGTTGGCGTGGTGCTTTATCTGTCCAGCCGCATCGAGCGCATTCTCGGCGATCAGGGATTGCAGATCGTCAGTCGGTTGATGGGGTTGTTTGTTTGTGCGTTGGCGGCGCAGATTATTTTTACCGGGGTTAAAGGGTATCTAGTGCCGTGAATCATCTACTTGCCTGGCCATTCACACACTGAACAGGTCCAATGTGTGAGTGGCTTTCAGAATTCAGCTTCCTGCTGCTTCAACTTTTTTGCCCGACAAAAGCTTATTGAGCAATACGCTACTGAAGGTGTCCTTTCTGGCGAGCAGGGCGCTGACCAGTTTCGATACCGCAAAGGATTGATAGCGACCCAATGCTACAAACACATCTCCGCGCAAGGCTGGGTCCACCGCAAATACCTGACGAAAGATCAAACTGTGTCCGCTGTCGGAATCAACAATCACCAGGTGCTCATCTACCCGGTTCACCCACAACCGATCCACAGCTACGCTATCCCAGATCAGTTTTCCTGGAACCTTAGGCGGATGATCGAGTGAATAGCGGCAATCGATGATGACCGATTCAAGTTTCAACCACGCCGCCCTGGTAAGCCGGCTGGTTATCGAACCTTGACCCATTTTGAGAACCAGGATGCTGACATCATCGGCAATCAACGGGAGTAGGTCCTTGCCCATCATCGGCCCTTCAACCGTTAGTACTTCGTCATTGCGCTGAATATAGACAAAGGGCCCGATCTTGTTTTCTTGCGGATAGGTGTGCACGAAACCATCCGCGTGTTCGTGCAGCATCACATTGGTTTGCTTCTGAGTGCCCAGCAGCGCGTATTGCGCGTCGGTGGCGCTTGTCGGAACCCGGATCAACCGTCCGGTCCGGACCACGTACCATTGCAAGTAGTCAGGGTCTTTGACGCAAAGAAAGTCAGCGCATCGATGTTCGTTCGCCAGCGCCGCCAATCCGTCACGCAATTCACCTCCCTGTGCAGCGACCCAACGGCTGTCAACGCCCGTAATCCGTGCCGGTTCGTTGTGCTGTAGATCCAGCTCCACGCCTTCACGAGTCGTTGCCCTCAGGCCAGCGCCTTCCACCGTCACGTCGACAAAGGTCCAGGACGCCCACTCCTGCATGGGGGCCGGCAATGCCTCAGCCTGTAACAGCTTCGTTCCCTGGGCAAATGCTGCGTCCAGGCGGTCCGGATCGATAAAACCCTGGCGGACAATCTTGCCGGTTGAAAGATCGAACAGCCAGACGGTCTGGGTGTCCGGAGCAATACTCAGCAACCGTACTTCTTTCCCCTGCCCCAGGTCCGCGAGTAGCAGTCGATCATCAAGGTACCAGGCACACAAACCGGCATCGCCCCGTAAGCCTGTCAAACCCAGGATGGCAAAGCTCGACACCGGGTACTGTGTCGCCACCGTGGCGAGTGCAGACCACCATTGGGTTCGATCTTTGAGCCAGGACTCAGTCACCCCGCCCAATCGCAGATGCCCGTCCGGCATCACATTAAAGAACAGGCCGGAGTTGGTCAGCGCAAGATAGCCGCGCTCAACAGCGACAACATTTTTCACCTCCAGAAGACCGAACCCGCTGGAGGTCCACTGCGCGCGACCCTCCACTATCGACCTTTGCTGTCGCACGAGTCTTCGGTCAGTTTTGTCGAAGGTGACAAACACTTCACCCTCGACCCCAGCGGGAGCGATGAGCAGAAGGTCGGCCAAAGCCTTGATCGAATCGTTCCATCCCCGCGAATGGTGACGCCTGGCGGGAGCACGGATGATCAAGCCGTCATAGTCCCTGACCCAGATCAGATCTCGACGCCGGTCATCCAGCTGCCAACAAATCGACACCAGTGCACCGGGACGCCAGTTCACCGTATTCGATGACTCTCTGAGCAACACATAGTCGCCCAGCACCTGCTTCCAGTCAGTCAGCATGTCCGCGTCCAGAACTGGCTGGAGTGCGGGAACCACATCCAGAGTGATCGAACTTAGCCACACCGCACGGTCATGGATCAGGTAGGTCAGTTCCTCATGCTGACCATCATTTCGGAGGATCTGCTGCACGATCTGAACGGCACCATGGGCCGTCACCTCGCATCGGATAATGGTGGCTATGCCCTGCGGGGTGAGGAGACGATAGCGCTGAACCAGCGTGCCAGTGGTCGCGTCGACCTGCCAGACATCAAAACTCTCGGGGTGATAGAAGTAGGCAAAGTCCTCTACCACTACTCCCAATATGGACTCATCGGCCAATATCACTTGCGGATCGCGGATATACAGAAAGCGATCCCGAGCCGAGTCGTAATACGCGGCCACCGTCCTGGGCTCCTCCGGCTTTTCGAATGGAACGACAAATTCATGAACGGGGGTATATGGCATGGCCAGTCGATGTTCCCTGGCCAATGACTTGAAATGATCCAGCAACGCTTGCTCCCCGAGCGCCGGATCGGCATCTTCTTCGACCACCTCCAACCGCAGGGCAACAAGATCAACGCGCATGATCTTGTTGCCAGCCAGCTTGAGCAATACATCGTGAGCGCCTTTGCCACTGAATTTCACACCCAAGGTGTTTGAAACAAGTCGACCCGCGGCTTCTATCAGGATGTCTGCCTCCGCCAGCCACGGAGCCAGCAGCACCCAGCCCATTGCAATGTGACTCGGTGCGTCGAGTTCGAGGCTCACACCCGGGTTGAGCAACACGGAACATTGAGAGCCTGCCCCTTCTATCCGGTAGGAAACCATGCCGTGCCACGCCTTCGGCAGCGCAGGCACCACCAGAGAGCGCTCGATGTTGTCGAGACGAACATTGAAAACCGTTGGCTTGTACACGGGGTACAACCGGTTGACCACGTACTCACCAGGAAACGAGTAGAACGAAAAAAGAAATTGCCATTGCCCCTGTTCGTTCTTTTTCTCCAGCCGGCGTGCCGTGTCGAATCCACCGGCATGACGAAACGTGACAAACGGCAGCAACTTGTATTCGTAGCCGTACCACGTTCTGGGTGTGCAAGGCAGAACGATCGTTTGCCCCGCCTGCGGTGAGAAAGGTGCCGAACCGGGCAATTCAAGACCCTGGCGAATATCGGTGGCACGAGCGTAATCCACATCGAAATCCGGAACCCCAAAATGGTCCCGAAGCGGAAACAGTTTCGGGCTGTCGAAACGGACTGTGGATTGGTGCAAATCCAGATCGGCGAATACCAGCGATGGATGTGCAATCCAGGCATTCGACGCCTTATCCAGGTGATAGCCGCCTTGCAAATAAGCCTTTTCCAGCCCATCAAAAAACAGCGCGACCTCCTTGGCCTCCTCCGCGATGGTGGCAAAACCTTCGGCCAGTGCAGCAACGCCCACCGCCAATCCGCCCAGAATCACCCCGCCGCCGCCCAACACCGCAGCAACCGTACCCGCACCTGCCAGTGCGGCGCCCAGGCCTGCGGCAGCCAATGCCACGCTGGCGGAGTCGAACGCCAACTGCGTCCCGAACTGCGCCTTTTCAATGTCATTGGTTGCGTGGCTCAATTGGTAAATATCAAAGCCGACATTCACCAGTCCCAACACCGTACCCACCCCTTCGTTGGCAATATGCCCCAAGGCTCGTTGCACGAGCGGCGCGCTGGTTCGGGCGATCAGTTTTTCATCGTCCAGTGCCTGGCGAACCAGTTTTACAATGCCAACGACATCCACGACATTGCCATGGGCAAGCTGGGCATAGTTCACATAAGCATGCAGACGAATAGCGGTGGTCAGCGCATTGTCACCACCGCTTGCCGCGCCTTCATGATGTCGCAGCGCATTCATCAAAGCCTGTAGGGTGAAACCGGCATTGAGCGTATGGACACTGCCTGCGTCAGTCGGATCGAACTCGGAGACTGGCGACTGTTGTTTGCTGACCAACGTCTCGAAAAGCCCGGAGAGAAACTCCTTTATCCTGAGAATCCGGTGATCATCCGTCGTGACATGCGCCATGGTCTGCCCAGCCTTGAGATCGACCAGACTGATCTTGTATTCCCCGCCAGGCGTAACCTCCAACGTCTCGAACAACGGGACGGCATCCGCCGATAACTGGTGTCGGGTCTGCAATTGCCTTGTCGCCTGGGCGATCTGCTCTCCCCACCAGTGCGCATCCAGTTCCCGCAAAGAGCTGCCCAGCGCTACATTGTTCACCAGCGATCGTCCACGGGCACTGGCCACACGTTGTCGAACCCGTGACAGCGTTTGTTCAGGCAAAGCGCCTGGCGCGGACAAGCTTGAAACTTCGATACCGGACGCAAGCACCCGCTTGTTCAGGCGTACGGTGTCGAGCTCGATCAGATCAAAGGTCGGCCTCTGCTCATCGCCAAAAGCCGCGTAATGCCTGGCCCTCTGCTTGACGATGAAAAAATGCGTCAATGCGTCATTGAACGCCAGCGGTGTAACAAACTCGCAGATTCCGAAATTCGGGTCGTAGAAAAGATAAATGCTGTGCTCGCCTTCGAAGACTTTCGCCACCAACATCGAGTGGTTGTCCGAGTTGAGCATCATGCTAGTGGTAACTGTCTTCTCTTCCAGCATCGCCACGATCCGAGTCAAATCAGAGCGCTCCAATGATGTCCCTATCTCATCGACAGGGACATCACGCAGCTCTTCGATCATGTTCACAAACACTCTTGAATCCCTGTCCTGGGGTTCAGTGACGGCCAGGTAAAAACGTTCCCGCAGAGTGTTTGCCGCACTGTTGCCTTTATCAAGCGCAGCAGCCATGGCCAGCGCCAATGGGTAACAGCGCCCGGCGACCCGATCGCCCATGCCTTCGAGCAACAAATCCTGTGGCACCATTTTGAAACTGCCATGATCGAAGCTCTCCAGCACTTCGTCCATTTGCTCGCTGATCCAGTCGCGGTATTCGAGTTTCGCCACGTGCTGAATTTTGGCGACCCTGCGCCCCCATTCAATCAGGGTCAGCGACTGGTCGAGCGCCTGCCGCTTGAGGTCGACACTGGTTTCGGACAGGGTTGCGTGCGGGTTGGAAGCACTCGCCAGTCCTGCCAGGAACGCTGGATGGTTTTGCTTGAACAGCTCCTGCTCGATGGCTCCATAACGATGAGAAACGCCCAATTCGGACACCGTATTGGCCAGGTTCTCCAACCGCGCGCTGACAACATCAAAGCTGCGTTGATCCAGTGCCTTTGCCCCCACCAGCGCACCCATCAACAAGCGCTGCAGAGGGTTCAGTTGTTCGACCCGCAAGAATCCCTTGCCTATTTGGCGAAGCAATTCATCGATCGGCAAATCACGAATTGCGGCCTCATCGGGAGACGCCAGCGGCGGGAGTTCAATCTCTTGCGCGAGGATAGATTGCCGCTCATCGAAACCCAGCTGCAGTTGCTGCGTGAACGTTACTACACCATCGGCACGTTGGCTCATTGCCTGCAAAAATGGTTCGCCAAGACTATCCGCCAGGGACTGCAGCAGGTCCGTCGATAACACATGCCGACCTTCGATTACTGGCCAGCCATTGTCGAAAAGGATTGCCTGATTATTGAGTAGCTGGTCCAGTTTGCCGACATAGCGCGCCTTGAACTGCCCCGACTCCCAACGCTGCTTTTCTTTACTCAACCATTGAGCAGTGTTGCTCTCATTCTCCTTCCAGGAGTGGTTCAACTCTTCCTCGGTCGCCCGGTTGACGGTTGCGAGGGGTGGAATAAAGACTTCAGCTCGCGAGGCTTCAGCGCCCCGTGGGGTGAAATGCATCTTTTCGTAGTCCGCCAGTCCGTCGCGCATCGCAGCAGGCCCAGTCAGATAGATCGTCACCTCACTCTGCGGACGGATACCGTCGCTGTAGTACGTAGCGGCAGCCTCAACCAGGAAACTGATCGATATCTCCTCCTGCATCGACAGCTCATTCAAGGGACCGAACCTTTTCTCGACTACCTCCTTGGCCACACCAATGACTGCTTCAGCGTCGATAAGCGCAATCTTTCTTTGAATGGCCAACCGGGCGGTGGCATCGACCACCTCATAGTTGAACCTGAAGCGGTCAAGAACGGCCTTGAGCATCGCGGAGCCAGGATGAGCCATCATGAACGCATTGCTCAACGTGCTTTGCTCGGCGACTGCGCGCAGCCCATCCGGTCGCACCTTGCGCTCCACCGGGCGCCGGAAAACGTCGCTGATATCAGGGCTGCTTTGGGCAAAACGCTCTAGCGCCTCACGGTGTTCCAAGGGAATTTGCTCGACATAACTGGGGTACTTGCTGCGTATAACCTGCCGACCCGGCATCCACTCAGGACTGTGGTCAAGTATCAACTGGAGAACACCCGTGCGGGCATCCAGGCCAAACCGACTGATATCCACCCCACCTAGGTTTTCCACCAGCGGTGGCAGGTTATCCACATCGGCATAGCTACCACCTTCGGCGAACAGCACCTCGGCGCGCACAACATCTGAGGCAGCCGCAAAATTGCCACGCAAGCTGATTTCACGTTCGTAGATAGCTTGCAAGTACAGCGGTGTCGCCGCAGTGGCGAGATCGCGCAGAACAATACCGCCCTCACTTAATGCCAACAGACTGCGGCGGTTGCTTTCCCTCAGGGCTTTTAAACGGTCTTCGTTTTGGCCATAGCCTCGAACCAACAGTCCGATTCTGGCGTCGTCGGCGTTCTCGCCGCTTTCTATCGCTTTATTAATGTGCATAAACATCTGTTGCTTGAGGGCGATGAACCGCTCTTCATACTTGTCGCCCAGTTCAATAGCATTGCTACTGGCCTGCCCACCACTAAGCATGGCATCAGCCTTTACCGCTTCGACAATAATCCGATTGGCTTCGTACGCCAGCAGCGCATCGCTGTCATACCAAAGTTTGAGGGTGTAACCCTCGCCGGCCAGCGTCTGCTTCCAGATATTTATATAGTCGCACTGAACATCTCCAATACCGCCGCCGAGCCAGACGAAGTGCAAATTGTCAGGCACTGGGGTTGCCGGAGTTTGTAATTGCTGAACCCCGTTGGCGAGACGAATCTCGAAACCGTCAAGGCGTTCGTAGATATCTGACAGGTTGGGGGCTGCGCTCTCGGGAAGTGATTCTATGGTTCGCCGCTGTCGGCCGCCAGGCCGGATGAAAGAAGCCAAAACCTGCTTTAACAGGCCGAGCGGTTCCACCAGCCTGGGGGAATCGAGCAAACCGATACAACCGAAGTAATACCTGAAGACGGCGTCGTATTCGGCCGTCCCTTTGTGCGAAATCAATGCGAGTTCAAGGTCAGAAACTTTAAACAGATTAATGAACTTCACGTAGTCCCCCACGTGCGGGGTATAGATATGATTATTAAACAAAATGCTCTCCTGCTATCACTACACGCATATAAATTCTGAAAGCCAGACACACAAAACAGGCAACCCGACTTCAGCAATAAGTTTTATTCCTGTCAGGCGCACAACTACCGTCCGACAATCACGTCAAACATCTCGAATTCATTTCGAACAAAAAGCCAAACAAGCAGGGCAAAGCGAGCGCTTCGCACGAGACAAAACTAAATCGTGCGAACGGGCACTTCAAACGCGAAGAAATTCAATTAATTTCAATACAATAAAACTTATGAAAAAATAAAACTTCGTATTGCATTAGTTACATAAGCGCACACACAAGCCGAAACGCCTGAACCCTGCGACAAACAGGCAACTCTGCCATTCCTGCGCAGACTTGGGCATCTAACTGTAGAAAAGGACTACATGAACAGTGGCAGACGGCAACAAGCAACCGTCGAATTCCTTTCCGGCAGAGTAATAAATCCGACAACAACTGTTGAAATAGATGACGACTCAAACGTCGAAACTCGAAGCCAAAGGCTAGCGACTTAAGGACAAGCGGCCCCGACGGGCCGCTGTGATTCAAGAGGCAGGCTTGATGCCATACCAGCGCGGTGTGTAGACCCAGTCGCCACCGTCGGCGCGGGGGAAAACGCAGGTGGTGGACGAACCAATCAGCACCATGGTGCGCATGTCCACTTGCTCCGGCGTGAGCGCTCCGAGCGTGGTGACCCGCAACGTCTGGCCTGGTCGGCCGATATCACGCCCCAGAACCACCGGGGTTTGCGGCGTACGGTGCTGTGCGACGATTTCCAGAGCACGGCCCAACTGCCATGGCCGCGAACGGGAAATCGGGTTGTAGAAAGCCAGCGCCAGATCGGCTTCGGCGGCCAGGTCCAGACGCTTCTCGATGATCGACCATGGCTTGAGGTTGTCCGACAGCGACATCACGCAGAAGTCATGCCCCAACGGCGCACCGGCCTGAGCGGCCGTCGCCAGGGACGCAGAAACCCCCGGCAGAATCTCCAGATCGACGCTGTGCCAGGCCGGCTCACTCGACTCGTGCAAGGCTTCGAGCACGGCGGCTGCCATGGCGAACACGCCGGGGTCACCGGACGAGACCACAATCACCGAGCGCCCTTGGGCCGCCAGTTCGAAGGCGTGACGGGCACGCTGCATCTCTTCACGGTTGTCGGTGCAATGCAACACTTGATCCGGCCGAAACGGGCCGGCCATGCGCACATACGTTTCATAGCCGAGCACATCAGTGGCTCTGGCCAGTTCAGCCTTCACCGCAGGCACCATCAGTTCCGCAGCACCCGGGCCGAGGCCGATCACCGCCAGTCGACCACGAGGGCGGCCAATCTGCGCGACGTCCAGAGGCTGTTCGGCGATCGCCAGCGCCAGGTTCGCGTCGATCGGGATAATCTTCGCGTTGGGAACGGCCATTTGAGCCAGCTCGCTGGCATCGCTGGCAGCCGACGCAAAACGCAGTGGCACACCCAACTCAAGCGCCGCTTCGCGCAACGTCGGGTTGGCCATTTCCGTGGCTGGCGCCAGCAAGCACGCCAGCGATTGAACGGCGACTTGGGCCTGACGCAGCGCCGCGCGAATCGCCTGGGGCAAATCCGCCACACTGGCGCTGACCGCCAGCAAGACACTGCGCGGGTAGATCAACAGTTCATTGGCGGCCGGCGGCCGTTCGGCGCTGCCGACATGGATCGACAAATGCGCCTGAGGATCTTGCGGCAATTGTGCTTGCGCCAACCAGGGTGCAGCGCCTTCGATGCGCACGTGTTCGCCGGCCAGCAAGTCCGAGACGAAGCGCTTGCCCAGCTCCAGATCGCCCAAGGCATAGCCGCTGGGTGGATTGAGCAGGCAGGTGCCGAAACGCAATTCACCGCTGGTGGTGATCGCCGCCGCGACGTCGAGGCTGGCGGCAATCGCGCGCGCCATGACATTCACCCCGCCAAGTCCACCAAGCAACGGCACCACCGCGCTGCCGTCTTCGGCCACGGCCAGCACCGGTGGCTCGGCGCCCTTCTCCAGCAGCAACGGCGCCAGGGTGCGGATTACAATCCCGGCGGCGCACAGCGCTATGATCGGCGTGTCCTGTTGATACAGTTCGCGCAGGGTCGCGCCGAACTCGTGATAAACACGGTCCGCGCCTTCAACCCGTTCGACCAATCCATGGATCAGTGCGCCCGGATACACCTGCTGAATCTTGCGTGCGGTCGCGAGGCTGCCATTGCCGAGAATGACAATCGCCGGAGCGGAATGGGCCATCAGCCTTGCCACCTTTCACCGGGAACGATAATCAGCGAGAAATACGGCGAGGACATCGGCTCGACCTGATCCAGCGGCACGATCTTCTGATTGGCCATGGTCGCGCGCTCGACGTACAGCGCACGCTCGGCCAGACCCAGCTCTTCCAGCACCTGACGCACTTTGGGAAAGTTGCGGCCCAGCTTCATGATCACTGCCGCATCGGCATCGGCCAGTCGCCGCTTGAGGTCTTCGTGCGGCAGCACACCCGACAACACCGACAGGCTCTGATTGCGGTACACCAGCGGTGCACCGAGTACCGACGCACCGCCGAGCATCGAGCAGACGCCCGGCACCACTTCGGCTTCATAGCGTTCGGCCAGACGATCGTGCAGGTACATATAGGAGCCGTAGAAGAATGGATCGCCTTCGCAGATCACCGCCACGTCACGGCCGGCGTCCAGATGCGCGGCGAGTTGTTCGCCGGCCGCATCGTAGAAATCGCTGATCACTTGTTCGTACGACAACGGCGCCGGCAGCGCTTCGGTGGTCACCGGGTAAACCAGGGGCAACAGAGTTTGTGCGTCCTGCAGATGCGCTTCGATGATGCCAAAGGCGTTGCCCTTCTTGCCCTTGGCGACGAAGTACGCCACCACCGGCGATTCGCGCAGCAGGCGCAAGGCTTTGACAGTAATCAGTTCCGGATCACCGGGGCCGACGCCCAGGCCAATCAAACGTCCAGGTTGCTGCATCATTCGATCTCCGTGGCGAGGGCGTTGACGGCGGCGGCGGCCATGGCACTACCACCCAGCCGGCCTTGCATGATGACGAAAGGCACGCCACGGCTGTCCGCCGCGAGCATCGCCTTGGATTCGGCGGCGCCGACGAAGCCCACCGGGAAGCCGAGGATCAGCGCCGGTTTCGGCGCGCCGGCGTCGAGCATTTCCAGCAGATAAAACAGCGCGGTCGGCGCATTGCCGATCACCACCACGCTGCCTTCCAGGTGCGGGCGCCACAGTTCCAGCGCGGCGGCGGAACGGGTGTTGCCCAACTCACGGGCGAGCTCCGGGACGCTGTCGTCGCGCAGTGTGCAGATCACTGGGTTGTTGGCGGGCAAACGCGCGCGGGTCACGCCTTCGCTGACCATCCGCGCGTCGCACAGAATCGGCGCGCCAGCCGCCAGCGCATCATGCCCGGCCTTGCCGGCGCCTTCGGAAAATTGCAGCCCGTCGATGGCCTCGACCATGCCGCAGGCGTGGATCACCCGCACCGCGAGTTTCTCCAGATCGGCCGGAATGCGCGCAAGGTTGGCCTCGGCACGAATGATCGCGAAGGAGTTGCGATAGATCTCCTGACCGTCGCGGATGTAATCAAGCATCAAGGGGACTCCGTGAGCGGGCGTCGAGCAAGGCTGCGACCGCTTCAATAGTAAGATTGCGTGCGTGCAGCGCGCCGAAACCCGGCAGCGCGGCATCGCGAAAATAGAGGTCGTAGTGACCGGGTGAGACGGCCAGCAAAGTCGCTGGCGTGATGTGTGCCGCCGCGCAGGAACGCGCGCAGCCAGACAGATGCACATTCAGGATTTGGCCGTGACGTTGCAACAACGTCGCCAGTTGCAGCGCATCGCCTTTGGTGTCGGAAAGGCCTTTGCCGCAGCCCGCCGAACCGGTGCAGGCAATCAAATGCGCCAAGGCATCGTCTGCCGAACAGCACAGGCCCAAATTTTCCAGCCTGTGAATAACTTCAGCGGCATCGCGTTCGTGGATATCGGGCAACAGCAGGCTTTGCCAAGGTGTGAAACGCAGGCTGCCGTCACCTCGTTCGCGGGCCAGTTGTGCGGCGCCCCGGAGCATGGCGGGATCGAGTCGGCCCAGAGGCGGTGTCGCGCCGATATAGACACGGCCGGTTTCACGCTGAGGATGAGCGCCGATGTGTAGGGCACTCAAGTTCGTAACACGCGGCACGCTCACGATGGACAGTAGCGGCACACGTTCGGCCAGTTGAGCGACAAACCCGGCAACCGGGTATTCGGCCAGCAGATGACGCATGCGCGTCTGGTCCGGACGCGCCAGATCGAGGAACAACTCAAGCACCGCGATCACCAGCGCATGGCCGTCCTCCAGTCGCACCGCGCCCGACGGAGTCTGGGTCGGGCAACCCGCCAGACCGAAGGCCAGCACACACTCGCCCTCTTGCTCAACGGCGCTCAACCAAAGGTCGTGAGGATGCTCGAGCATCGCCAGGCCCTCGCCGCCATCGAGCTGCACGGCAAATTTGGCGCTCAATTGGTGAAAACGCTCATGGCTTTGCAGGCTGCTGAGGATCTGTTCGGCCAGCGGCCGCGTATCGAGCAACATCTGCCGGTCGATCCCGGCGCTCGGGCTGAGCATCAGATTGCGCACATCGTCGCCCGCCGCCGTCCGAGGGCCCAATCCTGCGGCGAGCAGGCTGTCGATCAGTGCGGTCTGTTCGCTGCCAATCCCGCGAATCTGCAGGTTGGCGCGGTTGGTCGCCTCGATCACGCCCCCGGCAAACCGTTCGGCCGCGCTGGCCACTGCTTCAGCCTGGGCAGCGCTGATCGAGCCGCCGTTCAATTTGATCCGACAGATGCCGCCATCCAGCGCCGGGACAATACGCAGCAACCCCGGGCAGGCCGAGGGGCGTAAGGCGGTGGACATCGGGCGTTCGTTCAAAGGGGCGACCGGCTGTGTGGGAAAGGCGCTTCGCGGGCGAAGGCGCGGTATTATGCCTGCTTTGTCCGACGGCATGAAAAGCCTGCCCGTCGGAACAGTCCGTTTGTGGACTTTTTTTGAGGACGGCAGATGTCACCCTGGCTGACAGTAGTAGGTATCGGTGAAGACGGCTTCAAGGGCCTGGGCAAGAATGCTCGTCGCGCCCTGTTGGGCGCCTCGCGAATCTTCGGCGGCCAGCGGCAACTGGATTTGCTGCCGGTGTGCATTCGTGGCGAGCGGCAATTGTGGCCAAGTCCGTTTTCCCTTGAGCCATTGCTGGCACTGCGTGGCGAGCCGGTGTGCGTACTGGCCAGCGGCGACCCGATGTTCTATGGCGTCGGTGCCAGCCTTGCGCGGCAGGTGCCCGCCGAGCAGATGTTGACTCTGCCGGCGCCCTCTTCTTGCTCCCTCGCGGCAGCGCGAATGGGTTGGCCGTTGCAGGACGTGGTGACGCTTTCAGTAGTCGCCCGCCCCATCGCCGCACTCAACGCCCATGTGTTCAGTGGTGTGCGCTTGCTGGTGCTGAGCAACGACGGCCAGAGCCCGGCGGCCATCGCGGCGTTGCTGCGCGAGCGCGGTTTCGGGCCGAGTCGCCTCATCGCGCTGGAACATCTGGGCGGCGAAGCCGAACGACGCATCGAGGGTACCGCCAACGACTGGAGCGAGCCGGTGATCGCCGACCTGAACCTGATCGCCATCGAATGCATCGCCGAACCGAACACGCCACGCCTGTCCCGATTGGCCGGCCTGCCGGACTCAGCTTTCCAGCACGATGGTCAACTGACTAAACGCGATGTGCGCGCCATCACCCTTGCCCGCCTTGCACCGACACCCGGCGAACTGCTGTGGGATGTCGGCGCTGGCAGTGGTTCGATCGGCATCGAATGGATGCGCGCTCACCCGAGCTGCCGGGCACTGGCCATCGAAGCGGATGAAGGGCGGCAGTTGCTGATCGAATACAACCGCAATGCCTTGGGTGTCCCCGGTCTGCAATTGATTCGCGGCAGCGCGCCGCAAGCCTTGGATGGGCTGGAACGCCCGGACGCGATTTTCATCGGCGGTGGCGTCACCCGCGAAGGCGTGCTCGACACTTGCTGGGCGCAACTCAAACCCGGTGGTCGACTGATCGCCAACGCCGTCACGCTGCAAAGCGAAGTGACCCTGATGGCCTGGCGCGAACGACACGGCGGTGAACTGACCCGCATTCATGTCGCCCAGGCGCAACCGTTGGGCGAGTTCGACACCTGGCGTCAGGCGCTGCCGATCACCTTGCTGGACGTGACGAAACCCCTCCATGCGTGACGAAACCGCTGAACAACCCGCCCCGCTGCGCAGCGGTCTGACCACCGGCAGCTGCGCCACCGCCACCAGCCTCGCGGCGGCGCGCCTGCTGCTCAGCGGCGTGGAAGCAGACGCCGTCGAGATCATCCTGCCCAAAGGCAAACGGGTGCAAATGCGCCTGGAATTCTGTCGGCTGATGAACGATGGCGCCGAAGCCGGAACTATCAAGGACGCCGGCGATGACCCGGACGTGACCCACGGCGCCCTGCTCTTTTCCCAGGTGCGCCTGCACAGCGAGCCAGGCATTCGCTTCAGCGCCGGCCGTGGCGTGGGCACCGTCACCCGGCCCGGGCTGGTGCTGAACGTCGGCGAACCGGCGATCAATCCGGTGCCGCGCAAAATGATCAGCGAGCACCTGACGCTGCTGGCCGAGGAGCTGGATTACCCGGGCGGCTTCGAGGTCACGGTAAACGTCGAGGACGGCGAAGCCCTGGCGCTGAAAACCATGAACCCGCGACTGGGGATTCTTGGCGGCTTGTCGATCCTCGGCACCAGCGGCATCGTCCGGCCATTCTCCTGCGCGGCCTATATCGCCTCGATCCATCAAGGCATCGACGTCGCCAAAACCAACGGATACCTGCACATCGCCGCGTGCACCGGCAACGCCAGCGAAGACACCATGCGCCGAGTCTATGACTTGCCGGAAATCGCTCTGATAGAAATGGGCGACTTCGTCGGCGCGGTGCTCAAGCACTTGCGCAAAGTGCCTGTGGATAAACTCAGCCTGTGCGGCGGCTTCGGCAAGATCAGCAAACTGGCGGCCGGGCACATGGATTTGCACAGTCGGCATTCCAGCATCGACCTGCCGCAACTGGCCGAATGGGCCGCGGCGGTCGGCGCGGATGAGGCGTTACAACAGGCGATCCGCGAAGCCAATACCAGTCAGCAGGCGTTGGCGATGGCCAGCGCTGCCGGGATCGCCCTCGGCGACGCGGTGTGTCAGCACGCACTGGACTTTGCCCGCAGCGTGGTGCCCGCGCAGGTTCAGGTCGAAGTATTCGCCATCGATCGCCAGGGTGGGATTGTCGGCCATGCGGGAGTTTTTCAATGAAGCGCGTGTTGTTGCTCGGCGGCGTCACTGAAGCATTGGCCATTGCCCGAACCCTGGGTCCGGAACACATTTATAGCCTGGCCGGTGTCGGTCGCGTGCCGACGGATCTGAACTGCCAGGTTCGGGTTGGCGGCTATGGCGGCGCTGAAGGTCTGGCGCAGTTCATCCGGGATGAAGGCATTGACCTGCTGCTGGATGCGACTCATCCCTACGCAGCGCAAATCAGCCAGAACGCTGCCACCGCCGCGAAGTTGAGCGGCATTGCGTGCTGGGCTTTGCGGCGTCCGGCCTGGCAACCACAAGCCGGAGATGACTGGCGCGAAGTCAGCGACTGGGCCGAGCTGATCGAAGCACTGAAACCCTTCCGGCGACCGCTATTCACCCTCGGGCGTGAGCCGCTGCAACACCTGCACGAAATCCCGCCGGAGCAATTCTGGACGTTGCGTGCACTGGATGTTTATCCCGGGAATGAGCGCTGCGAAGTGATCGGCGCGCGCGGGCCGTTTCTGATCGAGGATGAACGTGAGCTGTTCGAACGTCGGCAGATCGATGTACTGATCAGCAAGAACAGCGGCAGCACCGCCACCGAGCCGAAACTGGAAGTGGCACGGGAACGTGGAGTGCCAGTGCTGGTGTTGAAGCGACCGGTGTTGCCGGGGGTTGAGCGGGAGTTTGGGGCGGTGGATGACGTCTTGGCGGCCCTGATAGCAGAACCAATGCAAAACCTGTAGCAGCTGGCGAAGCCTGCGTTCGGCTGCGCAGCAGTCGTGATTCCCTCCATTACGGTCAACCTGATGGATTGTGGTGTTTGATTTTACGACTGCTGCGCAGCCGAACGCAGGCTTCGCCAGCTGCTACAGAAAATGTGCAACGCCCTACATATCCATCGGACCTCACGCACAACATTATCCAAATCGGCTGACTTGTGGGCTCATACCCCCACCCCTATATTTCGGAGCTCCACGAATGTAGCGAGGAATGCCGAATGACTGAAAAATTCACACGCTTCGATATCACTGAGTTTCTCCTGGCACCTGCCGACATGTGGAATTTCATCAAGGCCTGCGAAGAGGAAGACCCAGGCGATGGGAGTTTCAATCGTGTGGCGCTCAGAGATGTCAAACACACAATTCGGGCAAGAATCCAAATTGACCCTCAATTCGCTCAGGCATTAAGAATCGAAGTCGCTACACTCTTTCAAAACGGCGAGGCTGAGCTCGCACGTCGGCTACTCGACATACTGACTGACGCACTGCGACACCACACCGCACGCGGCCTTTTTACTTATCGTCCCTGATCAGGCTAAATAGCCGCGCCTGATGCTCACTCAACCGGATCTGCCCTCATGTCCCGACAACGGCTCGCATTTGCCTGGATCGCCTGCTTTGCAGTGCTGTTCAACATGCTCGCCATGCCGATGTCCGGAGCGATGGCGCAGACGGCGAAATCGCCAGCCGAACAGTTGTTGTGGGGCAGTTTCTGCTCTTCCAGCGGCACGAAGCTGGTGGCGATTTCCCTGGGCGATATCGAGCAGAAAGCCCCGCAGAGCGACGATCATTCCAACATGCAGCATTGCTGGTGCTGCTCGGGCTCCGCGCCATTGGTGGCGTTGCCGGGGCATGTGCCGCAGCTGTATTTCGCGCGTTTCGATGCCAATCGAAGCCTGCCCCCCGCCTCACTCGATACGCCGACACCGCGCCAGCAATGGCCGAGTCTCAACCCCCGCGCGTCCCCTCTGGTGTGATTCCTTCTCGCAATTGACCTGCGTTTTGAATCGTTCTGGAGAACTGCCATGTTGAACAAAATCATCGTTTTGGCTGCATTGCTGCTGCCTGCCTGTTTTGCCAATGCTCACGAATACAAGGCTGGCGAGCTTGAGATCGCCCATCCGTGGTCGCAGGAGTTACCGCCCAACGCGCCCACCGTCGCGGCGTATTTCGTGATTCACAACAGCGGCAAAACGGCTGATCGGCTGCTGAGCGTCGACTCGCCGATCGCAGGCGTTGCCCAGCTGCACGAGCACGTGATGCAAAACGATCTGATGAAAATGCAGCAAGTGCCTAGCGTCGAGATTCCGGCTGGCGGCGAAGTCACGTTCGCGCCGATGGCGTATCACGTGATGCTGCTGGAGCTGAAAGACCGCAGCCTGTTGAGCGACGGCAAGCGCTTCCCGCTGACGATGCATTTCGAGAAGGCTGGTGATGTGACGGTCGACGTCGCGGTGCAGAAAAAAGCACCCGGTGGCCAGCAAGAGCACATGCACGCTCAGTAATCGTCCACGTTGAAAACGCCCATGCGCCCGCTCGGCAGCAGGTTATCCGTGCACCGCCGTCAGCCAATGAGCCTCACTCGCGGCAGCTGGATCAGCCTGTTCGCCATGCTGATGATCTTTATCGGCCCGCTGATTTCTCAGTCGATGCCGATGGATTCGCGCGCCTCGATGTCCATGAGCATGAGCATGTCGATGCCCATGAGCATGGACATGTCGGCCATGGAGCATGGCGCGCAATCACCCGCTGAGCACTGTCCGCCCAAAGCCGACCATCACGCACTCTGGGAAAAATGCGGCTATTGCAGCCTGCTGTTCAATTGCCCGGCGCTCACTGGCGGTCAGTCCTTCGTCGCCTTCGACAGTCCACAGACAACCACTTTCAGCACTCCCTCGACCCGCCTGGGCCACGCCCGGCAAACCTTCTTCCCCGGAGCCCGCACCCGCGCCCCGCCTATCGTCGCGTAAACACCCGCCTCCGATTTCACACGGTCCGCAAGACAGCCAAAGCAACCTGTGGGAACGGCTTGCTCGCGAAGAGGGAGTGTCAGTCAACATTAATGTCGTCTGGCACACCGCTTTCGCGAGCAAGCCCGCTCCCACAGGGATTGTGTCGGCTGCCGGCCGTGTCGTTTACGACTGTTCGATGGAAATTGTCATGTCCAGGTTTTCTGCTGACACACGTTTGGGCGCTGCCCAGGCTTCTTTTGCCCTGAACGAATCTCGCGTTCGTTTCAGGCACGCCACCGCCGTTCTTTGCGGCTTGTTGCTGACACCGATGGTGCTGGCCGATGAACACGCCGACCACACCGAAGAACTGAGCCCGACGGTAATCACCGCCATTGCGCCGAGTTCGCCGCTGACCATCGTCACCAACCCCAAGGACCCACGCCAACCGGTGCCGGCCAGCGACGGTGGCGATTATCTGAAAACCATCCCCGGCTTCGCGCTGGTGCGCAACGGCGGCACCAACGGCGATCCGGTGCTACGCGGGATGTTCGGCTCGCGCCTGAATATTCTCACCAACGGCAGCATGATGCTCGGCGCCTGCCCCGGCCGCATGGACGCGCCGACTTCGTACATTTCCCCGGAAACCTACGACAAACTCACCGTCATCAAAGGCCCGCAAACCGTGCTTTGGGGCCCCGGCGCATCGGCCGGCACCGTCCTGTTCGACCGTGAGCCGGAGAGCTTCGGTGAACTCGGCACCCGGGTGAACGCCAGCGTTCTGGCCGGTTCCAACGGGCGCTTCGACAAGGTAGTGGATGCCGCTGCCGGTGGGCCGCTGGGCTACGTGCGCGTGATCGGCAACACCGCGCATTCCGACGACTACAAGGATGGCAACAACGACACCGTGCCCTCGCGCTATGACAAGTGGAACGGTGACGTCGCTGTCGGCTGGACCCCGAGCGCCGACACCCTGCTGGAACTGACCGCCGGCAAGGGCGATGGCGAAGCCCGTTATGCCGGGCGCGGCATGGACGGTTCGCAGTTCCTGCGCGAAAGCCTTGGTTTGCGCTTCGAGCAGTCGAACATCGGTGAGGTACTGGATAAGGTCGAGGCGCAGGTCTACTACAACTACGCCGACCACGTGATGGACAACTACACCCTGCGCACGCCGTCCGGCATCGGAATGATGGCCGGCCCCATGGCCTCCAACGTCGACCGCCGGACCCTCGGCGCGCGAATCAAAGCCACCTGGCGCTGGGCCGATGTGCAACTGATCAGTGGCCTGGATGCGCAAACCAACGAACACCGCCAACGCAGCGCCATGGGCGTCGACGCCTACAAGGATGTGCCGCGCAACAAGGACGCCGACTTCCACAACTACGGCGTGTTCAGCGAACTGACCTGGTACGCAGCCGACCGTGATCGGCTGATCACCGGTGCACGACTGGATCGCGCGTCGGCCAAGGATTATCGGCAGACCATCGGCTCCGGGATGATGGCCCGCCCGAACCCGACGGCCGATGACACTCGCGCCGACACCTTGCCGAGCGGTTTCGTCCGTTACGAACATGACCTGGCTGACAGCCCGACCACGCTGTATGCGGGCCTCGGTCACTCCCAACGTTTCCCGGATTACTGGGAGTTGTTTTCGCCCAAGTCCGGCCCCGCCGGTTCGGTGAATGCCTTCGACTCGATCAAGCCGGAGAAAACCACCCAGCTCGACTTCGGCCTGCAATACAAGACCGAAGACCTCGAAGCCTGGGCCTCGGGTTACGTCGGGCAGGTGCGCGATTACATTCTGTTCAACTACACGCCGGGGATGATGGGCATGACTTCGCAGGCCGAAAACATCGACGCGCGAATCATGGGCGGCGAACTCGGTGCTGCCTACAAGTTGACGGCCAACTGGAAGGCCGACGCGACCCTGGCCTACGCCTGGGGCAAGAACAACAGCGACGGCAGCGCGCTGCCGCAGATGCCACCGCTGGATGCACGTTTCGGCCTGACCTACAGCGAAGACAACTGGAGCGCTGGCGCCTTGTGGCGCGTGGTTGCGGCGCAGAACCGCATCGACCAGAACAAGGGCAACGTGGTCGGCAAAGACTTCGACACGAGCTCGGGCTTTGGCGTGTTCTCGCTCAACGGCGCGTACCGGATCAACAAGCACTGGAAGGTCAGCAGTGGCGTCGACAATTTGTTCGGCAAGGCCTACGCAGAACACTTGAACCTGGCCGGCAACGCCGGTTTCGGCTTCCCGGCCAATGACCCGCAAGCCATCAACGAACCGGGGCGCACGCTCTGGACCAAGGTGGATATGAGCTTCTAAAAGCTTCGCGGGCAAGCCTCGCTCCTACAGGTTTTGTGTCGCTCAATGAAACGACGCGATCCCTGTAGGAGCGAGGCTTGCCCGCGAATGACTGCGCAGCAGTCACCAGATAACAACAAAAGACCCAAGCCTAGCGGAGCACACAAATGCAACAGCCCAAACCGAATTTCTACAACCTGGCCTGGCGCTGGCATTTCTATGCCGGCCTGTTCGTCGCGCCCTTCATGGTGATGCTGGCCCTGACCGGCATCATCTACCTGTTCAAACCACAACTCGATCCGTTGATGTACGGCAGCCTGCTGAACGTCCCGGCCGCTCATCACAAAGTCTCCGCCGACGACCTGCTCAAACGCGTAAAAGAGGCGTACCCACAAGGCCAGATCAAACAGTACCTGCCGCCGGTGAACGCCGAACGCAGTGCGCAATTTGTGGTGATCAATGAAGGTCATGAACTTAACGTGTTCATCGATCCGTACCACGGCGACATCCTTGGCGAGCAAGACGCCAAGAAGAATCTGCAAGCGCTCGCGCGCTCGATCCACGGCGAATTGATGATCGGCACTGTCGGCGATCGACTGGTCGAACTGGCTGCCGGTTGGGGCGTCGTGCTGGTGGTTTCCGGCGTGTTTTTGTGGTGGCCGCGAGGCCAGGCAGCCGGGATTCTCTGGCCACGCCTGAACAGTCGCGGTCGAGTGCTCTGGCGTGACCTGCACGCGGTGACCGGGTTCTGGGGCGCGGCATTGCTGCTGGTGATGCTGCTCAGCGGCATGACCTGGACCGGCGTCTGGGGCAAGCAATACGCCGACCTCTGGAACCGCTTCCCGACAGCCATGTGGAATGACGTGCCGAAGTCCGACGTCGAGGCCCGCAGCCTCAACAGCGCCACACGCCAGACTGTGCCGTGGGCCATGGAAAACACGCCGATGCCGATGTCCGGCGATCACGCCGAACACATGGCTCACGCCAGCACGCAAGCCGGCCCGGCAGCGCCGACCATCAGCCTGCAAGACGTGCAAAACATCGCCGTGCAGCGCAAGGTCGAGCCCGGCTACAGCATCACTTTCCCCACCACGGCCACCGGAGTGTTCACCATCGCGGTGTTCGCCGACGACCCGCGCAACGACGCCACCCTGCATGTCGACCAATACACCGGCGACGTCCTCGCCGACGTGCGCTGGCAGCATTACAGCAACGTCGCCCGCGCCACGGAAGTCGGCGTGATGCTGCACGAAGGCAAGATGTTCGGCCCGTTCAATCAGATCATCGTGCTGCTGATCTGCCTGATGATTTTGCTCAGCGCCGTCAGCGGTGTGGTGATCTGGTGGAAGCGCCGGCCACAGGGCAAATTCGGTGTGCCGCCGTTGCGCCACGACCTGCCAAAATGGAAAACCGCGATGGTTATCATGTTCGGGCTGGCGGTGATTTTTCCGTTGGTGGGGGCTTCGCTGGTGATCGTGTGGGTACTGGATCGGGTGCTGCTGTCTCGATTCAATCGGCAAGCTGAATCGGCCTCACCTTCATCATGAAGCAGACGAGATGCGCGTTTTAGAGGGATCTATAGACTTCTGACGCTTATCTCTGAAGCATAGGGCCTCTTCGCGGGCAAGCCTCGCTCCTACAGATCATGCGGCGTTTCGCGGCACACTCCAAACCTGTAGGAGCGAGGCTTGCCCGCGAAGGCGTCATCAGCCGCACCAAAAACCCCAAGAGAAACGCATGATCTCGCTGAACCTCACGAACCTCGCCTGGACACCCCTGGGCCACGGCCATTGTCATCACCAGTTCCAGCTGCGTGATGCATCGCTGCACGTGGCCGCCGGGGAGTTCGTCGGGTTGATCGGGCCCAACGGCAGCGGCAAAACCAGCCTGTTGCGTTGCGCCTATCGTTTCAGCAAACCGGAAAGCGGTGAGGTAAAACTCGACCATCACAACGTCTGGAAGCAATCCTCACGCTGGTGCGCGCAACGCATCGCGGTGGTGTTGCAGGAATTCCCCGACGCCTTCGGCCTGACCGTCGAGGAAGTGGTCGCCATGGGTCGCACACCGCACAAAGGGCTGTTTGATGGCGACACCCTTGAAGACCGAAAACTCGCGACCCACGCACTCGAATCGGTCGGCCTCAAAGGTTTCGAAGACCACGCCTTCGCCACCCTTTCCGGCGGCGAAAAACAGCGCGTGATCCTCGCCCGCGCCCTGGCCCAGCAGCCGCAATTGCTGATCCTCGACGAACCGACCAATCACCTCGACCCGCGATATCAGCTGGAGCTGTTGCAACTGGTCAAGCGTCTGCAGATCGGCACGTTGGCGAGTATTCACGACCTCAATCTGGCGGCGGCCTTCTGTGATCGGCTATACGTGATCAATCACGGCCGCATCGTGGCCAGCGGCCCACCCAAAGAAGTCCTGACCGCACAACTTTTGCACAACGTGTTCGGCGTCGACGCCCTGATCGATGACCATCCCTTGCACGGCTACCCACGAATCACCTGGATAACCCAACCATGATTTTGCGTTCCCTCCTTTGCGTCGCTCTGTTGCTGGGCAGTGCCCAAGCATTGGCCGAGGCCACCCATTACCCGCTGACCGTCCAGAGCTGTAACCGCGCAGTCACCTTCAAGCAAGCGCCGAAACACGCGGTCAGCCACGACATCAACATGACCCAGATGATGCTCGCCCTCGGTCTCAAACCACGGATGGCCGGGTATAGCGGCGTGACGGGCTGGAAGTCGGTGACGCCCCAGATGCAAACCATCCTCGATGGCATTCCGGAGCTAGCTGCCAAGTACCCGTCGGTGGAAACGTTGCTCAACGCCAACGTCGATTTCTTCTTCGCCGGTTGGGATTACGGCATGCGCGTTGGCGGTGATCTCACGCCGCAAACCCTGCAGCCACTGGGGATCAACGTCTACGAACTCACCGAGTCGTGCGCCTTCGTGATGAAGCGCCCGCCGGCCAGCCTGGAAGACACTTACAACGACCTGCGCAACCTCGGGAAAATCTTCGACGTGCAGGACCGCGCCAACACCGTGATCGCCGAGATGCAGGCGCAAGTCGCCGACATCCGCAAGGATCTGCCGACAGACAAGCCTCGGGTATTTCTCTACGACAGCGGTGAAGACCGGGCCATGACTTCCGGTCGTCTCGGCATGCCTCAAGCGCTGATCGACGCTGCCGGCGGGCGCAACATTCTCGACGACGTCGAGGCGAGCTGGACGCGGGTGAATTGGGAGAACGTGGTCGAGCGTAATCCTCAGATAATCGTGATCGTTGATTACGGCGAAGTCACCGCCGAGCAGAAGGAACAATTCCTGCTGAACAATCAGGCGCTGCAATCGGTGGACGCGATCAAGAACCAGCGCTTCATCGTCATTCCGTATGTGCAGGCCACACCCGGGATCGACAACGTACTGGCGGTCGAAACCTTGGCCAAGGGTTTCCACGGCGAATGATCAATCGTCGCTATGCCTTGTTGCTGATCGCCCTCGGCGCGCTGTTGCTGGTGTCGTGCGTGGTGTCGCTGGGCTTTGGCCCGGCGCGGGTGCCGGTGGAAGTGGTGTGGCGAATATTGCTGCACAAGATTTTCGGTTTCGGTGTGCCGGACTGGACTGCCGGCCAGGAACACATCGTCTGGCTGATCCGCGTACCGCGCATGTTGCTCGGTGCGCTGGTGGGCGCCGGTCTGGCGTTGATTGGCGCGGTACTGCAAGCGGTGACGCGCAATCCGCTGGCGGATCCGCACTTGTTGGGCGTGACCTCCGGCGCGACCCTCGGTGCGGTGATCGTGGTGCTGCATGTCGGTGAGATTGTCGGGTTGCTGACCTTGCCGATCGCGGCATTTATCGGCGCGCTGCTGAGCATGTTGATCGTGCTGATGATCGCCAATCGCAATGGGCGACTGGACAGTGATCGGCTGCTGTTGTGCGGCGTGGCGGTGTCGTTCGTGATGATGGCGATCGCCAATTTGCTGTTGTTTCTTGGCGACCATCGCGCCAGTTCGGCGGTGATGTTCTGGATGCTTGGCGGGCTCGGGCTGGCGCGTTGGGAATTGCTCGCGGTGCCAGCGGCGAGTGTGTTGCTCGGGTTGGTGTTGTTGCTGGGGATGGCTCGGCCGTTGAATGCGTTGATGGCGGGTGAGCAGACGGCTGTGACTCTCGGCCTCAATGCTCGCACCGTGCGGTTGCGGGTGTTTTTGATTGCTTCGTTGATGACTGGGGTGTTGGTGTCGATCAGTGGGTCTATCGGGTTTGTCGGGTTGATGGTGCCGCACATTGCGCGGCGATTGGTCGGGGCTGAACACCGGCGATTGCTGCCGGTGTGCGTGTTGTTGGGCAGCCTGTTCCTCGTCTGGGTGGATGTGGCCGCACGCACCCTGATCGCCCCGGAAGACTTGCCCATCGGCGTCGCTACCGCGGCGATTGGCGGCCTATTCTTCATCGGCCTGATGCGCCGCCGCTGACCTCTTTCCTATCGAATGTACACATCCCACCGTAGAACTGTAGAGCTGTGGGACTGTAGGAGCTGTCGAGTGAAACGAGGCTGCGATCTTTTGATCCTGATTTTTTAAGATCAAAAGATCGCAGCCTCGTTTCACTCGACAGCTCCTACAGTAATCCGTGTCAGACGAGATTCGGTGTCAGACAAGCATTCGGTGGCAGACGGAATTCAGTGTCAGACGCGGGATTGATCGTTCCCACGTTCCCACGAGGGAATGCCGTCAGGGACGCTCCGCGTTGCGCTGTTGAATGTTTAACGGATGTGTCAAAACAGGGAACTTTCCCACGCCTTTTTCAGGTTGTTCGTCGGACGCGAGCCCTCTAGTCTTGGGCTGTCGCTGAATCTCAGCGATCGGGTGTGAGAGCCCGGTAGAGGGTTTTAATCCATTGCCAGTACCACCATAATCGCCGCCAGCTTATCCGCTGCCTGCAATGCTCTATGGCGGCTGTGTGCGGGCGGACTTCGGTCCGGCCGGGTTTGATCCTCTACCGGTTTCTCACTCCGCACATAGCTGCCACCACTCCGTCGCGTGAGAAACGACGAGTGATGGCTTCAACTGATTAGAGGACATTTCAATGAATAAGAAACTCGTACCAGACCCACCCTTCAATACCACCACGCCCACCGCCGAAGCCTCGCGCACCGAAGAGTTACTCAAAGACCGCGAAGCCATAAAACGCGCCCTCGACTACTACCTCGATCCCCCGGCGCCTTACACCGAAAAACCCCGCCGCCCCAGCATCATGTTCATGGTCGCCCCGAATATGGATACCGAAAGCCTGCTGGCCCACGCCTACGAATCGTTGGCGACGGCAAGTGTCCTGGCCAGCGATTTCGCCAACGATCTGATCGGCCCGCAGCGCTACACGGCGCTGGCGATTCAACAGAGCATCATGCTGGCGGAATTGGCGGTGAACCGGGCGCTGGATAACGTCGATCCGGCGTAGCCTTTAAAGTAGACCGCGTTATCGTTCTTCGCGGGCAAGCCTCGCTCCTACAGGGGCATCGTCGTTCACAGATTCGGTGTACGACGCAAAGCACCTGTAGGAGCGAGGCTTGCCCGCGAAAGCGGCGGGTCAGACACATTGATGCTGAATGTGCCGCCGTCTTCGCGAGCAAGCTTCGCTCCTACACGAGCGAGGCACTGACTGCGCCCCAATGTGGCGCACCGCTTCGCACCACCACCCCGATCACGTCCTTTCATGGTGCGCCGCCAAACCCGCGCAACCGCTCTAATACGACATTTCCTTGCCCTTCCCCGACCGGGCACAGCCCTTGCAAAACAGCCTTCAGTCGTCCGCATCTGCCAACCATAAAAAACGTTAACGTTCATGGAGATCGCACAATGAAGCGTCGCAGTTTGATCAAGGCTTTCACACTATCGGCAAGCATTGCCGCGATGGGCATGGCCTGGACGGTCCAGGCTGCCGAGACCATCAAGGTCGGTATTCTGCATTCGTTGTCCGGCACCATGGCGATCTCCGAAACCTCGCTCAAGGACATGGCGTTGATGACCATCGACGAAATCAACGCCAAGGGCGGCGTGAACGGCAAGATGCTGGAACCGGTGGTGGTCGACCCGGCGTCGAACTGGCCGTTGTTCGCCGAAAAGGGCCGGCAGTTGCTGACTCAGGACAAGGTCGCGGTGGTGTTCGGTTGCTGGACCTCGGTGTCGCGTAAATCGGTGTTGCCGGTGTTCGAAGAGCTCAACGGCCTGCTGTTCTACCCGGTGCAGTACGAAGGCGAAGAGATGTCGCCGAACGTGTTCTACACCGGCGCGGCGCCCAACCAGCAGGCGATTCCGGCGGTGGAATACCTGATGAGCGAAGAAGGCGGCAGCGCCAAGCGCTACTTCCTGCTCGGCACCGACTACGTCTACCCGCGCACCACCAACAAGATTCTGCGCTCGTTCCTGCATTCCAAAGGTGTGGCGGACAAGGACATCGAAGAGGTCTACACCCCGTTCGGTCATAGCGACTATCAAACTATTGTGGCGAACATCAAAAAATTCTCCGCCGGTGGCAAGACTGCGGTTATTTCCACGGTCAACGGCGACTCCAACGTACCGTTCTATAAAGAGCTGGCCAACCAGGGCCTGAAAGCCACCGAGGTTCCGGTCGTGGCGTTCTCCGTGGGCGAAGAAGAATTGCGCGGCATCGACACCAAACCGCTGGTAGGCAACCTCGCGGCGTGGAACTACTTCGAGTCGGTGGAGAACCCGCAGAACACGAAGTTCGTCGCCGACTGGAAAGCCTACGCCAAGAAGAAAAACCTGCCGGGCGCCGATAAAGCGGTGACCAACGACCCTATGGAAGCCACCTACGTCGGCATTCACATGTGGGCGCAAGCGGCCGAGAAAGCCAAGTCCACCGACGTCGACAAAGTCCGCGAAGCCCTGGCCGGCCAGACCTTCGCCGCGCCGTCCGGCTATACCCTGACCATGGACAAGACCAACCATCACCTGCACAAGCCGGTGATGATCGGCGAGATTCAGGCTGACGGTCAGTTCAACGTGGTGTGGCAGACCGAAGGGCCGATCCGCGCCCAGCCGTGGAGCCCGTTTATCTCGGGTAACGACAAGAAGCCGGACTATGCGGTGAAGAGCAACTAAGCCACTGGATGTCGGACTCGGGCACCAACCCCGAGGTCGACACAAATCCCTGTGGGAGCTGGCTTGCCTGCGATGGCATCACCTCGGTGCATCAGACACACCGAGTCGTCTGCATCGCAGGCAAGCCAGCTCCCACAATGTCCGCGCAAGGCGACTTTTTATGCCCACCGCCCTTTACCGCCTCATTTTCGCCCTCGCGCTGCTATTGCCGATGGCCACCCATGCCGGCGACGCCGAAGACTTCGTCGCGGCCAATCCCGTGCAACAAGCAAAACTTCTCGAAACCTGGGCCGCGCAGCCCGATCCGGCCCGTGTCGAACTGATCAACGCCCTGCAACAAGGCGAGTTGACCCTCGATGGCCAACCGAAAACCCTGCGCCTGAATAACCGCCTGCGGGGTCTGATCGACACCGCTCTGGCCAGCCACCAATTGCTCGCCGCCGACGCCAGAATCCGTCTGGCCGCCGCGCAGCAATTGCAGAAAAGCGCCAAACCCGCGCAGCTGAAATTCCTCGACCAGCAACTCGCTGGCGAAAAAGACGAAAGCGTTCACGCCGCCCTGAGCCTGGCACTGGCCAATCTGCAACTGGTCGACACCGACCCAGCCGTGCGCCTCGCCGCTGTGCGTCTGCTCGGTGAAACCGGCGACCCACTGGCCCGCACTCGTCTCGAAGGTTTGCTCGAACCCGGCGTCGAAGCCGATGCCAATGTGCGCACCGCCGCCGAAACCAGTCTGGCTCAGGTCAAACGCAAACTGCTGATCGGCGAGATGCTCGGCCAGGCGTTCAGCGGCATGTCCCTCGGTTCGATTCTGTTGCTGGCGGCCCTCGGATTGGCGATCACCTTTGGCCTGCTCGGCGTGATCAACATGGCCCACGGCGAGATGCTGATGCTCGGCGCTTACTCGACGTATGTGGTGCAGCTGATGTTCCAGCGCTTCGCCCCGCAAGCCATCGAGTTCTACCCGCTGATTGCTTTGCCGGTAGCGTTTTTCGTCACCGCCGGGATCGGTATGGCGCTGGAGCGCACGGTGATTCGTCATCTCTACGGTCGCCCATTGGAAACCCTGCTGGCGACGTGGGGCATCAGCCTGATGCTGATTCAGTTGGTGCGCCTGGTGTTCGGCGCGCAGAACGTCGAAGTGGCCAACCCGGCGTGGTTGTCGGGCGGGATTCAAGTGCTGCCGAACCTGGTGCTGCCGTACAACCGCATTGTGATCATCGCGTTCGCCTTGTTTGTGGTGGTGCTGACCTGGCTGCTGCTGAACAAGACGCGCCTCGGTTTGAACGTGCGTGCCGTCACCCAGAACCGCAACATGGCCGCCTGCTGCGGCGTGCCGACCGGGCGCGTCGACATGCTCGCTTTCGGCCTCGGCTCCGGCATTGCTGGCCTCGGCGGTGTGGCGCTCAGCCAGATCGGCAACGTCGGCCCGGACCTCGGTCAGAGCTACATCATCGATTCGTTCCTGGTGGTGGTACTCGGCGGTGTCGGTCAATTGGCCGGCAGCGTATTGGCCGCCTTCGGCCTGGGCATCGCCAACAAAATTCTCGAACCGCAGATCGGTGCGGTGCTGGGCAAAATCCTGATCCTCGCGCTGATCATTCTGTTCATCCAGAAACGTCCGCAAGGCCTCTTCGCACTGAAAGGACGGGTGATCGACTGATGAACCAGCCCCTGATGCTCACGGCCACACAAAAGGCCGGCCCCAAGGTCACGATCGCCGTCGGTGCGGTAATCCTCGCTCTGCTGCTGGCGTTGCCATTGCTGTCGTTGTTGCCGGCGGACAGCACCTTTCATGTCTCGGCTTATACGCTAACCCTGGTGGGCAAAATCCTTTGCTATGCCATCGTCGCCCTGGCCCTCGATCTGGTCTGGGGTTACGCCGGCCTGTTGTCGCTGGGCCACGGTCTGTTCTTCGCCCTCGGCGGCTATGCGATGGGCATGTACCTGATGCGCCAGGCTTCGGGTGACGGCTTGCCAGCGTTCATGACCTTTCTGTCGTGGACCGAATTGCCGTGGTACTGGACTGGTACCAGCAGCTTCCTCTGGGCCATGTGTCTGGTGGTGTTGGCGCCGGGATTGCTGGCGCTGGTGTTCGGTTTTTTCGCCTTCCGTTCGCGGATCAAGGGCGTGTATTTCTCGATCATGACCCAGGCCCTGACCTTCGCCGGGATGCTGCTGTTTTTCCGTAATGAAACCGGGTTTGGCGGCAACAACGGCTTTACCAACTTCCGCACCATTCTCGGGTTTGGCATCACTGAACCGGGGACGCGTGCAGTGTTGTTTTTCGCCACGGTGTTGTTGCTGGTGACGAGCCTGTTCATCGGCTGGCGGCTGGCGCAAAGCAAGTTTGGCCGCGTGCTGACCGCGTTGCGGGATGCGGAAAACCGCTTGATGTTCTGCGGCTACGATCCACGCGGTTTCAAGTTGTTTGTCTGGGTGTTGAGCGCAGTGTTGTGCGGTTTGGCCGGCGCGCTGTATGTGCCGCAAGTCGGCATTATCAACCCGAGTGAAATGTCGCCGACCAACTCCATCGAAGCCGCCGTTTGGGTAGCGTTGGGTGGGCGCGGCACGCTGATCGGTCCGCTGCTCGGCGCGGGTGTGGTCAACGGGATGAAGAGCTGGTTCACCGTGGCGTTTCCGGAATATTGGCTGTTTTTCCTCGGCGCGCTGTTCATCGTCGTGACGTTGTACCTGCCCAAAGGTGTGATCGGGCTGCTGAAGAAAAGGGGTGGACAATGAGGCTTGTAAAATGAGAACCACTGCAACGGCTGAATTCATGCTTGAGCCGGCCTTTTTTCCGCCGCTGGAGCCCAACAGGGACGCCGGCAGCAGCCGCGATGCCATCGGTCTCGGCCAGAGCGCCGGCAAAGGCCTGAACACCCGACACGGCACCATCCTGACCCTGGAAGACATCAGCGTCAGCTTCGATGGTTTCAAGGCGCTGAACGATCTGAACCTGTACATCGGCGTCGGCGAATTGCGCTGCATTATCGGCCCTAACGGCGCGGGCAAGACCACGCTGATGGACGTGATTACCGGCAAGACTCGCCCCAGTCACGGCAAGGCCTGGTTCGGTGAAACCCTTGATCTGACGCAGATGAGTGAAGTGAAGATTGCCCAGGCCGGCATCGGCCGCAAGTTCCAGAAGCCGACAGTGTTCGAAGCCTTGAGCGTGTTCGAGAACCTGGAGTTGGCACAGAAAACCGACAAGTCGGTATGGGCCAGCCTGCGGGCTCGTCTCAGTGGCGAGCAGAAAGATCGTATCGCTGAAGTCTTGGAAACCATCCGCCTGACCGCCTCGGTCAATCGCCCGGCGGGTTTGTTGTCCCACGGTCAGAAACAGTTTCTGGAAATCGGCATGCTGCTGATGCAAGACCCGCAACTGCTGCTGCTCGACGAACCGGTGGCGGGCATGACCGACGCCGAAACCGAATTCACCGCCGAGTTGTTCAAGAGCCTGGCGGGCAAGCATTCGCTGATGGTGGTGGAACACGACATGGGTTTCGTCGGCTCAATAGCCGACCACGTCACCGTGTTGCACCAGGGCAGCGTGCTGGCCGAAGGGTCGCTGGAGCAGGTGCAGGACAATGAGCGGGTGATCGAGGTTTACCTCGGTCGATAGACCATGGTCCATACCCGCTGCCCACTGCCCACTGTAGGAGCTGTCGAGTGAAACGAGGCTGCGATCTTTTGATCTTTGCATGTCGCACCTCCGGAAGATCAAAAGATCGCAGCCTCGTTTCACTCGACAGCTCCTACAAGAGCAGATGCCGGGCAAAATCCAGTGATCCAGTAGATCAAGAGTGGGGCCGTGTCACACAGAAGGAATTTTGAACATGCTGCAAGTCGACAAGCTGCATCAGTATTACGGCGGTAGCCACATCCTGCGCGGCCTGAGCTTTGAGGTGAAGGTCGGCGAAGTCACCTGCCTGCTCGGGCGCAATGGCGTGGGCAAGACCACCCTGCTCAAATGCCTGATGGGTTTGCTGCCGGCCAAAGAAGGCGCGGTGAACTGGGAGGGCAAACCGATCACCGCATTCAAGCCGCACCAACGGGTGCATGCCGGCATCGCTTACGTGCCTCAGGGCCGGGAAATCTTTGGCCGACTGACCGTGGAAGAAAACCTGCTGATGGGCCTGTCGCGGTTTCCAGGCTCTGAAGCCAAGGAAGTTCCGGCATTCATCTACGAGCTGTTCCCGGTACTGCTGCAAATGAAGCAACGGCGCGGCGGTGATTTGTCCGGTGGACAGCAACAGCAACTGGCGATCGGTAGAGCACTGGCCAGCCGTCCACGGTTGCTGATTCTCGACGAACCCACCGAAGGCATTCAGCCGTCGGTGATCAAGGAGATCAGCGCCGTGATCAAAAAGCTCGCAGCGCGCGGCGACATGGCGATTTTGCTGGTGGAACAGTTCTACGATTTCGCCGCCGAACTGGCCGATCAGTACCTGGTAATGTCCCGGGGCGAGATCGTGCAGCAGGGTCGCGGCGAAAATATGGAAGCCGAAGGTGTCCGTGGACTGGTTACGATCTAACCTGCAGCCTCCTGACGATAATCAGAAATCATGAATTTACCTGCCCCTATCACGCTGTTCACCCCTAGCTGGCATGCCGAGCTGGAACTCGGCTACGCCCGTTTCGGCGACAGCACACGCCCAGTGCAGCGCCGCCACAAAGGCCCGTTGCGGGTGCAGAAGCATTTGTACGCCGAAGGCCCCGAGGTGTGTCAGCACATCATCGTCCACCCGCCGGGCGGGATTGCCGGTGGTGATCGGCTGGACATCTCGGCCAGCGTCGGCACACACGCCTGGGCGCAAATCACCAGCCCCGGCGCCGCCAAGTGGTATCGCGCGGCCGGGCCGGCTTATCAGAAACTCGACCTGCGCGTGGCTGCCGGTGCTACGTTGGAGTGGCTGCCGCAAGAGACGATTATTTTCAGCGACGCTCAGGCTGAACTCAGCACGGCCATTGCTCTGGAGGGCGATGCGCGACTGTTCTACTGGGACGTGGTGGCGCTGGGTCGCCCGGCCAGTGGCGAGCGCTTCGACCTCGGGCATTTTCAGGCGCATCTGGATATCCGTCGCGACGGCCAGTTGCTCTGGCACGAACGCCAGCGCATTGTCGGGAATGATGGTTTGCTGGATTCGCCGATAGGGCTGAATGGCCAACCGGTGTTTGCGACGTTGTTGGTGACCGGCGAGATCGATAGCGATTTACTGGAGAAGTGCCGTTCGTTGCCCAATGACGTGCGCGGGGATCTGACGCAATTGCCGGGGCTTTTGGTCGCCCGGTGCCTGGCCAGTGAGGCGCTGTTGGCACGTGGTTGGCTGATTGATGTGTGGCGGTTGCTCAGGCCTGCATTGCTGGGCCGAGGAGCCGTTCCCCCAAGAATATGGAGCACCTGAACACAATCCACCCCTGTAGGAGCTGTCGAGCGAAGCGAGGCTGCGATCTTTTGATCTTTGTATACCGCGAAAAGATCGCAGCCTCGCTCCGCTCGACAGCTCCTACAGGGCGCACGATTCAAGATTTTTTAACTGCCGATTATGGATTCCAAACGATGGACCTGACCCCACGCGAAAAAGACAAGCTGCTGATCTTCACCGCCGGCCTCGTGGCCGAGCGGCGTTTGGCTCGCGGCGTGAAGCTCAATTACCCGGAGGCCATGGCCTATATTTCCGCGGCGCTGCTCGAAGGCGCGCGTGACGGCCAGACCGTGGCCGAGCTGATGCACTACGGCACCACCCTGCTCAGCCGCGAACAAGTGATGGAAGGCATCCCGGAAATGATCCCGGAGATTCAGGTCGAAGCGACGTTTCCCGACGGCACCAAACTGGTCACCGTTCACCAACCGATCGCCTGAGGCCGCGCCATGACTTACCACATCCGCGATGCATTGCTCGCCGACCTGCCGGCGATCCGCGACATCTACAACGACGCCGTGCTCAATACCACGGCGATCTGGAACGAACAGGCCGTGGACCTGAGCAACCGCCAGGCCTGGTTCAGCGCCCGGCAAGACCAGGGTTATCCGATCCTGGTGATCGTCGACGGCGATAACAGCGTACTCGGCTACGCTTCATTCGGTGACTGGCGCCCGTTCGATGGGTTCCGCCACACGGTCGAGCACTCGGTGTACGTGCGCAACGACCAGCGGGGCAATGGCCTCGGGCCGCAACTGATGGAAGCGCTGATCGAACGCGCCAAAGGCTGCAATAAACACGTGATGGTCGCCGCCATCGAAAGCGGTAACGGCGCCTCGATCCGGCTGCACGACCGGGCCGGTTTTGTCGTCACCGGCCAAATGCCGCAGGTAGGTACCAAGTTCGGCCGATGGCTGGACCTGACCTTCATGCAACTGATCCTCGACCCGGGGGCAATGCCACCCGGTCCCCACAAGGAGTGATACCCCATGAACGCCGCCCAACTGCGCCGCGTCAATGTTGAAAGCTTTGCGCACTATCGTCAGGGTTTGATTGATTTGCTGCTCGACGCCGTCGGCTATGGCGCCAGTGTCGGGTTCATGGCGGATCTGGATGCGACCCAGGCCCGAGCCTACTTCGATGAAGTCCAGGAGAACCTGAACAAAGGCAACGTGCTGCTGTGGGTGGTGGTCAAGGACGAACAGGTACAGGCCAGCGTGCAATTGACGTTGTGCCAGAAAGCCAATGGGTTGAACCGCGCCGAAGTGCAGAAATTGCTGGTGCGTGAACACGCCCGTCGTCGCGGCCTGGGTCAACAGATGATGCATGCCGTTGAGCTCGCCGCCCGCCAGCACAAACGCGGCATGCTCTACCTCGACACCGAGGCCGGGTCCCCCGCCGAAGACTTCTACAAGGCGATGGGCTATACCCGCGCCGGCGAAATCCCCGACTACGCCTGCGACCCGAACGGCCGCTACAAACCGACGGCCCTTTACTACAAGATTCTCCAAGGAGCCCATTGATGATTCCCGGTGAATACCAGATCCAGCCCGGCGACATCGAACTCAACGTGGGCCGCCGCACCCTCAGTTTGAAGGTGGCCAACAGCGGTGACCGGCCGATCCAGGTCGGCTCGCATTATCACTTCTTCGAAACCAACGACGCCCTGACCTTCGACCGCGCCGCCAGCCGCGGCATGCGCCTGAACATCCCCGCCGGCACCGCCGTGCGCTTCGAACCGGGGCAGAGTCGCGAGGTCGAGTTGGTAGACCTGGCTGGCCATCGCCGAGTGTTCGGGTTTGCCGGGCGGGTCATGGGTGATCTCGATTAAAGATCAAAAGATCGCAGCCTCGCTCCGCTCGACAGCTCCTACAGGAAAACGCGATATACAGGGAAACATGATCCCCCTGTAGGAGCTGTCGAGCGCAGCGAGGCTGCGATAGCGAGCGACGCGAGCGGTCTCAAACACAATTGAATCCCAAGGCAAGCGCATGAAAATCTCAAGACAAGCCTACGCCGACATGTTCGGCCCCACCGTCGGTGACAAGGTCCGCCTGGCCGACACCGAGCTGTGGATCGAAGTGGAACAGGACTTCACCACTTACGGCGAAGAAGTGAAATTCGGCGGCGGCAAAGTCATTCGCGACGGCCAGGGCCAAAGCCAGTTACTGGCACGCGACGTCGTCGACACCCTGATCACCAACGCGCTGATCATCGACCACTGGGGCATCGTCAAGGCCGACGTCGGTCTCAAGGACGGGCGCATCGCGGCCATCGGCAAGGCCGGCAATCCGGACATCCAGCCCAACGTCACCATCGCGGTCGGCGCCAGCACCGAAGTGATCGCCGGTGAAGGTATGATCCTCACCGCCGGCGGCATCGATACCCACATCCACTTCATCTGCCCGCAGCAGATCGAAGAAGCGCTGATGAGCGGTGTCACCACCATGATCGGCGGTGGCACCGGACCAGCCACCGGCACCAACGCCACCACCTGTACCTCCGGGCCATGGCACTTGGCGCGCATGCTCCAGGCCGCCGATGCCTTCCCGATGAACATCGGCTTCACCGGCAAGGGCAACGCCAGCCTGCCGGAGCCGTTGATCGAGCAGGTCAAGGCCGGCGCCATCGGCCTGAAGTTGCACGAAGACTGGGGCACTACGCCGGCGAGCATCGACAACTGCCTGAACGTGGCCGATCAATACGACGTGCAGGTGGCAATCCACACCGACACCCTCAACGAGTCAGGCTTCGTCGAAACCACCCTGGCCGCCTTCAAGGGCCGCACCATCCACACCTACCACACCGAAGGCGCGGGCGGCGGCCATGCACCGGACATCATCAAGGCCTGCGGTTTCGCCAACGTGCTGCCGAGTTCGACCAACCCGACCCGGCCGTTCACCCGCAATACCATCGACGAACACCTCGACATGCTGATGGTCTGCCACCACCTGGACTCGAGCATTGCCGAAGACGTGGCCTTCGCCGAAAGCCGCATTCGCCGCGAAACCATCGCCGCCGAAGACATCCTTCACGACCTCGGCGCCTTCTCGATGATCAGCTCCGACAGCCAGGCCATGGGTCGCGTCGGTGAAGTCATCACGCGCACCTGGCAGACCGCCGACAAAATGAAAAAGCAGCGCGGCCCGCTGTCTCAGGATGGCGAAGGTAACGACAACTTCCGCGCCAAACGCTACATCGCCAAGTACACCATCAACCCGGCGATCACCCACGGCATCAGCCATGAAGTGGGCTCGGTGGAAGTGGGTAAATGGGCCGATCTGGTGCTCTGGCGCCCGGCGTTTTTCGGGGTAAAACCGACGCTGATTCTCAAGGGCGGTGCCATTGCGGCCAGCCTGATGGGCGACGCCAACGCTTCGATCCCGACGCCGCAACCGGTGCACTACCGCCCGATGTTCGCCAGTTACGGCGGCTCGTTGCACGCCACCAGCCTGACCTTCATCAGCCAGGCGGCGCAGGAGGCCGGTTTGCCCGAAGCGTTGGGCCTGAAAAAGAAAATCGCCGTGGTCAAAGGCTGTCGCGACGTGCAGAAAACCGACCTGATCCACAACGATTACCTGCCAGAGATCGACGTCGATCCACAGACCTATCAAGTCAAGGCGGACGGCGTGTTGCTGTGGTGTGAGCCAGCGGAAATCTTGCCGATGGCCCAGCGCTATTTCCTGTTCTGAACAATGCAAGAAGCCCCGAATGCCAGGCGCTCGGGGCTTGCGGGTCAACTACCGATTTCGGTGTTTACCTTGTCCAGTCTGGCTCGGTTCAGAGCCTGTCGGGTCAAGGTTTTTTCGAGATCCTTGATGGCCTGGAACACCTCTTCATCCTCAGCGTTTTCCAGCCTCAGCTTGAGGGCATCGAATTCCTGACGATAGGTGGTTTCGATGAAGGTTTGCCAGATCGGTTGCTCAAGGACCCGCTCAGTCAGCAAGTCCCCTTTTTCCCGGGCCAGCACACGTTGACAGGCCGCCTCGATCATCTCTTTGCTCACCTTGGAAATAGCTCGAAACTGCATGCCTCGCGCCTGCCATGGCAGATCCAGGCGTTCCGCCAGATCCGTCATGTAGGCCAGATGCACCTCGACTTCATCAATTGTTCCACCTTCAGTGCCGGGGTGATAAAAGGTTTCTCCGGCCCGCAAGCGTTCAGCGACACGCTTGCGGGCAATCCTGCCCAGTTCGTCCAGACGTGCCTTGCCCCTCGCCAATTGCAGCAACTCGGCTTCCACCAACCCCTGATTGGCCAATCCATGGGCCTCGTGCACTAATACTTCGACGCCCATGGCATTGAACAACTGAGTGCCGCCATCAACACAGTTGGTGGTGCTGGTCGCCTCGGCAAAAAGCTTTTCACGCAGTTCGGTGTTCTCGGCCATGGCCTCGAGCATGCGCCACACTTTGGCGGTGAGTTCGGTACGATAACTTTTATTGTCAGCCCGGTAATCATAGGACTCGGTCAGTCGCCGGATTTCATTGAAAAACGGCAACGAGCCATGCTCGTCTTCGACGTAGTCCCAGATTTCCTGCTTCGCATTCCACTCGGCGTTGCTCAGCCCTTCTCCCCATTCGGAGCTGTCGAGTACGCCGCGTGGGGGGTAGGCTCGATCAGGGTCCAGACCGAGCGATTCGATGTACGTGCGCACCTGATCAAGGTTCTCCGGCGAAATCCAGTCATCCTCCCGAGTGAAGAATGTGCGCGCCAGCAACTCCGCACGGAAGGAACCCGGCGCCACTTCGGGAATTTGCGTGAGCCTGTTGAACTCAAGGTTCAGATAAATGTTTCGCGGGCGATTCCGGCCAAAATAACCCGTGGGCCAGGTATTAAGCTGGCAATGGTCAAGGGTTATCGCCTGCAAGCCGGGCATACGACTGACATCGGGCGGCAAGCGCAACGGGTTGTTATTCAGCCGCAACAAGCGCAAGCGGGTCAGCGTTCTGAGGTGGGCGATCCCCTCGCTGTCCAGGGAGATGTTGTTATCGCTGAGCACCAGATGAGTCAGCCAGCGCATGTTGCCGATTTCTTGAGGAAACGAGGTCAAACCGTTGTGCATCACGCTCAACCGCCGCAATTGCCGGAATGGCCGCAGGAATCCGACCCGCTGATTACGCAGGCCTGCATTGTTCAGGCTTAATTCGGTGACGTGATCAAAATTGGCCGCCAGTTCAGGCATCGTCGCCAAATGCCTGTCCAGAGAAAAACCATCCAGATTCAGGACCTGCGGTGCCACGATGCCTGGTGCCTCAATGCCCGCCGGGCCGGTGCGCTGCCAGCAGCGACGCAGCTTTGCGTAGATGTCGTTTCTGGCGCTCCATTGCGAGACGCCTTCGGGCGTAAGACGCCAAGCCTGGGCAGGCTGGTTGATCCATTGGCGCATGGCGTCATTGAAGCGGTCGAACTCAGTTTCCAGCGCAGTCAGTCGCTGGTCGGCCTGCTCACCAAAATCGTTCATCAGTGCTTGTAGCTGGCTGTCGTCCAGGCCTGGATAGAGTGATCTTGTACGAATTCGCAAAATATCCGGATCTTGCGAGCGCGCCCTGTAGGAGCGCATTCCGCCACGCAAACGCATGATCTGCGGATCGTAAGCGGGTTTGCGTATCGGGTGATCCAGCAGAGTTTTCGAGAATGTGTCGTGTGACGTCGGCGTTTGTTTAACGGCCTGACGCAGCTGTGCGCCCTGATTGATCTCATACCCCAGCGTTTCGCGGTCGGCATCGGGCAAGGCATGCAGCAATGCTCCGTACAGATCGTCCGCTCCATGCAAATGGCCACCCTCATTGTCGTAAGTGTCATAGCGCCCGTCCTCGCCCAAAACCAGCACCTTGCGCGCAGAGGCATCGACCGGGCCAACACTGTCATGCAGAGCACCGGTGAAGGAGAACTCGCGGACTTCGATGCGCATATCCTTTGGCCATTTCGGCCAGTTTGCCAAGGTATGAAGCGCCAGCCGGCCGGTGTCAGCATTGCTCAACTCGTCTAAATAAAGTCCTTCATAGGCGCGACTCAAACGCAAGCCGAACACAGACGATCGCGCCATTTCGCGCAAGCGCAACGGGATCCGTCTGTCTTGGGTCAATGTCAACAACTCGGCTTCAGAGGCATCGTCCAGCAGGGCTTGCGCCGCGGCGTTCGACAGGTTCGGAAAGTCCCGCTGCAGCAGGTTAATCCGCGCATCGCCAGTGGCTTCCCGGGCCTCGTATAACGTATCGAACAGCATTTTTTGGCTGTCTTGCGCCTTGCGGGCGAGGCGTTTTTTCAGCTCGGCAATACGTGCCGAGCGTTCTTTCGGGACTTCGCTGCCGAACCAGTCCTGCAACTGCGCCTCGTTGAGCGCGTCAACCACCCGTGTCGGCAGGCGACCTTCGCAAACATCGGCCCGGGACAGGTTGAGGGTATTTTCAGGTGTAGCCATGGCCGCACCGAAACTCAGTGACGGCTGGCCCGAAGCGGCATCGGCGTCCAGCACCAGGGCACTGGATTCAGGCCAGCCGGGTAACTCAGTAACAAACCCGGTCACTTTCTCCGACAGTTCCTGCGGCACCTGGCCATTCAGGATCTGCGCGCTCAGCTTGTCGGCGTCCGCGTAGGCCTTGAAGCGCTTCAGCGTGTCCATGAACAAGGGAGCCGGTGGATCATTTTCAACATGCATACGACGTAGCACGCCTTCGTCGACACCGCTGACATGTCGGATCTGATCCAGCACTTCGTCACTGATCCGATCCACTGACGGACCGAGACGCCGTAACAGCTTGCCCTTGTCCCATGCCATCGGTTCTTCGAACTCCGTGTGCCAGGCGCCAGCACCGTTGTGTTCGACGTTCAGCTGATAGGCATCCGACCGCTTGGAATGTTGCAGTCGAGGCTGTCCGGTGAGCGGATCTTCCTTGAGCACGAATTGCTTATCCTCGAGCGACAGCACTTTGCGCCCGTCATGCTCAATGACGCCGAGATCATCGGGCGTTGCGGTTTCGGGCAGCGTCAGACGGTGCTCGTAAGGCCCATGATCGGGTTTGATCAGACGGGTTTTTCCGCTGGGCAGTTCCACCGGTTCAAGGCTGTCTATCAAGGGCGATGGTCTGATCGCTGCAGGGCCGCCGGGCAGCACATGGCCCATGAACATCAGGGCCAATTGCGCACCGTTGATCAAGAAACTGTTGATGTGCGCCGCGCCCTCTGCGACGTCACCCTTGCTCCAGTCTTCGATACCCTCGACCAGCTCCGCCAGCAATTGCGCGGTCATCAGGCCCAGCATGGCCGGCCCCAGCACGGGCACCAACATTGCGCCAAAGTTGAATACGTTCCAGGCAATGTCCAGATAGCCGCTCAGGCGTTTCCAGCGTGCGTCGGCGTCTTCGTCATCGGTCGGCACCGCGATCAATCGGGCATCGGCAATGGCTTTGTCGCGACGTTCACGAAACAGACAGTCCCACAGTTCGTCGCTGATCAGATGAGTCACAGGGTTCGCATTAGCGTTTTCGACCGGCGTTTCTCGCCACCATGGCCCCATGTCGAGCGGCTCACGTTGTTGCCAGGTGATGGTCTTGAGCCGCTCATTGACCCGGCTGAAAAACATTGCCTTGTCTTTCTGTGCGACAAAACGACAGAAAAAACGCTGATATTCACTTTCACGCAGTTGGCCGATCAGCGTTTTCATGAAGTCGGTGAGCGAGGCATATTCCTTCAGCGGATGATCCGGGTCATCCGGTACCCAGGCGATCAAATGCCCGCTCAACCGATCCTGACTGTAGATTTCGTCCTTGCGCAGCATCTCTTCCACCACGCCTTTCGGGCCGTTGGCGAAAAAGGCTTTGAGCATGCCAAGGGTATCGAAGCGATTGGGTAGCGAGGAAGTTGCCCGTCGTGAGAAATCAAGCCAATGCTTGAGTACTTCGGGCGCCAGGCGATCAACAGCCTTTTTGACCGCCGCGGGTTCGGCCACCGCGCTGAACAGCACAACGCCGGTCATCCGGCAGCCCATTATCGACAACCGATGACTGTGCAGCGGACGGTCATACCATCGGATGTCAGGCTTGCCGTCGATCAGTGCGCCGATCGTTGTGTAACCGTGCAGGCCGATGTCGCCCTTGAGATACGCCGTCATCGACGCCAGTCTGAGGGCCGCTTTGTCACTGGCGATCGAACGCTCCTTGAGCAGGCGAGCGGCGTTGGCATCTGCGGGAGTGAGCAATGACTTGATGTGGGTCTGGTATTGCCCGCCAATGTCGAGGCGACGGCACAGCGCCGCAATTTTTTGCGGGGTGATGACCTTGATCTCGTGCAGATCGCCACGAAAGTCCTTGCGCAACACCGCGGAGCCGCTGCGAAACGCATCCTCGCGGGTTTCATCCTCTTCGAAGTTATGCAGCGCCGCTTCGAGCAGCGTGGAGCGACGGATGGTGCTGGCCTGGTTATCGATGACACCGGCGATTTTTTTTGGCACATACAAGCGTAATTGCAGGTCGCTCGGATCGCCATGCTCGTTGAAGTTCGAGCGCAACAGGGTTTTGAGCAATGGCTCGGCAAAGGCCTTGATATCGTGCTGCAAGTCGCCCAGCAATTCGTCCAGCGGCCCTTGCAGGCGCCAGCGCTCGTCGACGAGCTGTTTGAGATAGTCGCGATCCACCGGTCGGGCTTTCAGATACCAATCTGGAAATACCGGCTGCACCTGCGCCACGGACAGGAGTCTGGCCTGTGGCGCCTCGGTGATTGCCTTGGGGATCAACGGTTTTATTCGCGGGTAGTGGACCCCTTTTTCGTCCTTTTGGGCCGGACTTGATGGCACGTTTGGATTGCTTCCTTGCAATTCAGGCATGTCTTGAACACCTACAAACCAATGGATGGAGTCCTATGGTCACGCGCTGACCCAGTGAACAAAAGCGCAAAAAGCTGTTGATTCACCAAGTAAAAAAGGCTCCACGCCGTCGAAATCCAGGAGCTGAAAATAACTATGTACCGCACAGACAACCCAGAATCTGCCTGCGCCATCGACAGTGGTGTTCCCCTTTAAAGGGGCTACTATGCCTAACGTTGTTTTGCATTCATCACGCAGGAAAACCGGTAATGGGTCTTTCGGAATTTATCGTGGCAAACGTTGACCCCGTGGTCGACGAGTGGGAGTCCTTCGCCAAAACCATTGCTCCGGAACCGGTTTCCATGGATCGAATGCTGTTGCGCGACCATGCCCGGGAGATTCTGCTGGCCGCCGCCCGCGACATGAAATTGCCTCAGACCGGTCGCGAGCAGGCCGCCAAGGCCAAGGGTGACGGCCCGGACAAAAACCCGGAGCTGGATCAGGCCAGCGCCAGCCATGGCGAGCTGCGCCACAATACCGGCTTCGATCTGGTGCAGATGACCGCCGAATTCCGCCACTTGCGTGCTTGTGTGATTCGCCTGTGGGCCAACAGCCTGACCACACCGGATCTGGCCCAGTTGCAGGAAATGATCCGTTTCAACGAAGCCATCGACGAAGCGCTGGCCGAATCCACGGCGGCCTACGCCGAACAGGTCAATCGCTCGCGGGACATCTTTCTCGCGATCCTCGGCCATGATCTGCGTGCACCGCTGCAAGCAGTGAGCATGTCCACTGAAATACTGATGCGTAAAACCAACCTTGAGGGTGACGCATTGACCTGTGCGCTTCACATCAAGCGTGGCACCCGCCACATGGCGGTAATGGTCGGCGATTTGCTGGAACTGGTCCGCAGTCGCCTGGGCAAGAGCCTGCCGATCGAACCGGCGCCCATGGACCTGGCCGATACGGCGCGTCAAGCGATTGAGCAGGCCTGCGCCGCTCATCCGCTATGTGATCCGACATTGAGCGTCGAAGGCGATACCCAGGGTGTGTGGGATGGCCGAAGGCTCGATCAGATGCTGCAGAACCTGATCGGCAATGCATTGCAACACGGCTCGAACCACAGCGCGGTCAAACTGACTCTCAAGGGTGAAGCGGACAGTGTCCGGCTCACGGTGCACAACGACGGTGCGCCGATTCCCGCCGAGGCGATCGCCACAATCTTCGATCCATTGGTACGCAGTGCCGACGAAGAGCTCGGAGGGCCTAGCACCAGCCTCGGTCTGGGGCTGTTCATCGTCAAGGAAGTGGTCAAGGCCCATCAAGGGACGATCGAAGTCAGCTCCAATGAGATCGATGGCACATTGTTTACCGTGGTGTTGCCCAAGAAGGTGTGAGGCAGGGGGACTGCGTTATCGTTCATCGCGAGCAGGCTCGCTTGTATGTTTAGACTTGAAGGGGTGGGCGTGACTAAAGGCTCGATTCCGACTCTCGCCAGTACGGACCGTGGGA
>NZ_JAMYDU010000015.1 GCF_024138395.1 Pseudomonas mandelii | reverse complement strand
GAAATCGATCGTCTCCAAAATACCTATGCCGAACGCAGGCTGCGCCAGCTGCTACAAAAAACCTGTCGCACCGCAGATCTGTAGCAGCTGCCGAAGGCTGCGTTCGGCTGCGCAGCAGTCGTAGAAATCGATCATCTCCAAAATACCTATGCCGAACGCAGGCTGCGCCAGCTGCTACAAAAAACCTGTCGCACCGCAGACCTGTAGCAGCTGCCGAAGGGTGCGTTCGGCTGCGCAGCAGTCGTGAAAATGCCCCATCCAATAAAGTTGGAGTTGATAGCAATACACTGGCACTGATATTAATAAGTCCAGGAAATGTGAACTCATCTACAAAAAACAACTTACCCATATTTAATATTTAGATAGCAGATTGTCAGACAATCCGGCTAAAACTTTCAACTACACACTATATTTCGACAGCACACGCACTGTTTACTGGAGTTCGCCGGAACAACTCAATTTGACGTCAAAAAAAATGTAGACGTTTGATTTCGAATTGTGTCAGTTTTTGTACGCCTTCATTGGGCGAGTGATAGGACGATCTCGCCAGAGATTGTCGTATCGGACAAAAACTGTTCCATTGCTAAACAAGGAAGTGTGTTTATGTCGAAAGTAAAAGACAACGCTATTGATCTTGCCGAACAGGGCTTTGCGCCATTCCAGGCGCTGGCTGCACCCAGTTCCGCCTACAACCAGATCGATAGTTTCAGCCATCAGTATGATCGCGGTGGCAATCTCACGGTCAATGGCAAACCCTCCTTCTCCGTCGACGAGGCTGCTACCCAGCTGCTGCGTGACGGCGCTGCCTACCAGGACAAGGACGGCAGCGGCAAAATCGAACTCACCTACACGTTCCTGACCTCGGCTTCGTCGAGCACCATGAACAAACACGGCATCACCGGGTTCAGTCAGTTCAGCGCGCAACAGAAAGCCCAGGCCGTGCTCGCCATGCAATCCTGGGCCGACGTAGCCAATGTCACCTTCACCGAAAAGTCGTTTGGCGGCGACGGTCACATGACCTTCGGTAACTACAGTGGCGGTCAGGATGGCGCGGCAGCATTCGCCTACTTGCCTGGCACGGGCGCAGGTTATGACGGTACTTCGTGGTATCTGACGGGCAGTGGCTATAACGTCAACAAGACGCCGGACCTGAACAACTACGGTCGTCAGACCCTGACCCATGAAATCGGTCATTCCCTGGGCCTGGCTCACCCTGGCGACTACAACGCCGGTGAAGGCGCGCCGACCTACAACGACGCGACCTACGGGGAAGACACCCGCGGTTACAGCCTCATGAGCTATTGGAGTGAAAGCAATACCGACCAGAATTTCAGCAAAAATGGTGTGGAAGCCTATGCGTCCGGCCCGCTGATGGACGATATCGCTGCCATTCAGAAACTCTACGGTGCCAACACCACCACCCGTACCGGCGACACCACCTACGGCTTCAATTCCAACGCCGGTCGCGACTTCCTGAGCGCGTCATCGTCGTCGGACAAAGTCGTGTTCTCGGTCTGGGATGCGGGCGGCAAGGACACCCTGGATTTCTCCGGTTTTACCCAAAACCAGAAGATCAACCTCAATGAAGCCTCGTTCTCCGACGTTGGCGGCATGGTGGGCAACGTGTCCATTGCCAAGGGTGTCACCGTCGAGAACGCGATTGGCGGTTCGGGTAGCGACCTGCTGATCGGTAACAGCGTGGCCAATGAGCTGAAAGGCGGTGCCGGCAACGACATCCTCTTCGGCGCGGGCGGTTCGGACAAACTGTGGGGCGGTTCGGGTTCCGACACCTTTGTGTTCGCGGCCAGCAGCGACTCCAAGCCTGGTGCCGTCGACCAGATCCTCGACTTTGTCAGTGGCCTGGACAAGATCGACCTGACCGGCATCACCAACGGCGCGGGCCTGCATTTCGTGAACTCGTTCACGGGTGCGGCAGGTGATGCAGTGTTGACCACTTCGGGCGGTAACAGCCTGTTGTCGGTGGACTTCTCCGGGCACGGCGTGGCTGACTTCCTGGTCAGTACTGTTGGCCAGGCGGCGTTCTCGGACATCGTGGCCTGATTCAAGGCAAAAAGGAGGGCGGCGCTTGAGGCGCCGCTCTCTGTCCTTGAACGCAGGTGCCCTGAGTAAGGCTACAACCATGAGTAAAACGCCCTATGATCCACAACGCTTTTACCTACAAAGCAACCGCGTGGCTGTTGGCGACGCTGATGATGTTTCTTGGAGAGGTAGCCATGGCACGCAGTCTTAAATTAGCCGACCCGTCGGAACTCGCCGGGAAATGGCAGGCCACCTTGAATACCGCGCAAGACTCGCCTGAGTCCCAGGCACTGCAGGACAAACCATCGAATGTCTGCTCGATCGAGCTCAAATTGAACCAGACCCTGGGTGAAGGGGCCGACTGCCTTGGCGCCTGGCTGAACGAGTCGGCGATCGGCTGGTTCCCGGAACCGGACGGCATTGCCGTGACTGGAAAAGAAGGCTCAAGAATTGTGTTTTTCAGCCGACAGCGTGAGGGGCTTTATAAAAGCACCTTGAAGTCAGGTCTGATCATTACGCTTGAGCGCACTGCGCATAAGTGAAAAGTGCCGGACCGGCGCCAAGCGCTGAATATAAAACTCGTTACTGCCCTTATAAGCAACCGTTCAATAACCGAAACTCTTTGAAGAGCCTAAAGAGTTGTTATTGATGTGTCAGCGATAACCGGCAAAAGAATGTCTCGACCCGTGTGCGGACAATTAATTGGAACCTCGCCAAGTAAGGCGAGGATTAATACTTCAGGAAAAACCAATGAAGATGGCGAAGAGCCCGGCCACCGCACCATTATTCAAGGCACTGGGCGACTATAAAAGCATTCTGATCAGCGTCGGGTGTTTTACCGCACTGATTAATGTGCTGATGTTGGTCCCGTCGATTTATATGCTTCAGGTTTATGACCGGGTACTGTCTTCGCAAAACGAAACCACACTGGCGATGTTGTCGTTAATGGTGGTCGGATTCTTCGCTTTTATCGGTTTGCTGGAAATCGTGCGCAGCTTCATTGTTATCCGTATCGGCAGCCAACTGGAGCGCCGTTTCAACCTGCGGGTGTATCAGGCCGCTTTCGAGCGCAACCTGTTCAAAGGCGAGGGCAACGCCGGTCAATCCCTGGGTGACCTGACCCATATTCGCCAATTCGTCACCGGCCCGGCGCTGTTTGCCTTCTTCGATGCCCCGTGGTTTCCGGTCTATCTGTTTGTGATCTTTCTGTTCAACGTCTGGCTCGGCGTATTGGCCACCGCGGGCGCGGTGCTGCTGATCGGGCTGGCCTGCCTCAACGAGGCGATGACCAAAAAGCCCTTGGGCGAAGCTGCCGGGTTTTCCCAGAAATCCAGCCAACTGGCCACCAGTCACCTGCATAACGCCGAAACCATTCAGGCCATGGGCATGCTCGGTGTCTTGCGCAAGCGCTGGTTTGAGGTGCACTCGCGTTTTCTCGGCTTGCAGAATCAGGCCAGCGACACGGGCGCGGTCATCAGCTCCCTGAGCAAAACCCTGCGCCTGTGCCTGCAATCCCTGGTGCTGGGGTTGGGCGCCTTGCTGGTGATCCAGGGTGACATGACCGCCGGGATGATGATCGCCGGTTCCATCCTGATGGGCCGGGTACTGAGCCCCATCGATCAATTGATCGCTGTATGGAAACAGTGGAGCGGCGCCAAGCTCGCTTACCGCCGTCTCGACGCCTTGCTGCAAGCCTACCCGCCAGCTGACGAGGCCATGGCCTTGCCGGCGCCGAAAGGTCAGATCACGTTCGAGCAAGTCAGCGCCGGCCCGCCAGGGCAACGGGCAGCGACTTTGCACATGGTCAATTTCAATCTGGGCGCCGGAGAAGTACTGGGCGTGCTCGGGGCTTCCGGCTCCGGTAAGTCGACTTTGGCCCGGGTGCTAGTCGGCGTCTGGCCGACGTTGGGCGGCACGGTACGCCTCGACGGCGCGGACATTCATCGCTGGAACCGCGACGACCTCGGCCCTTACATCGGCTATCTGCCCCAGGACATCGAATTGTTCAGCGGCAGCATCGCCGAAAACATCGCCCGATTCCGTGAGGCGGATCCGCAAAAAGTTGTCGAAGCTGCGCAACAGGCCGGCGTTCATGAACTGATTCTGCGCATGCCGCAAGGCTACGACACCGTGCTTGGCGAGGACGGCAGCGGTTTGTCCGGTGGCCAGAAGCAACGTGTGGCTCTGGCTCGCGCGTTGTACGGCAATCCAAGTCTGGTGGTGCTGGATGAACCGAACTCCAACCTCGACACCGTCGGCGAAGCGGCACTGGCCGGCGCCATCGCGCAGATGAAGGCCCAAGGCACCAGCGTGATTCTGGTGACCCATCGTTCTTCGGCGCTGGCCCAGGCCGACAAGTTGCTGGTGCTCAACGAAGGTCGCTTGCAGGCCTTCGGCCCAAGCCAGGAAGTGCTCAAGGCGCTTGCCGGTAATCAGTCAGGCGCGCAGGAGCAACAGCGTGAAAAACCTGCGCAGGCACCGGGCGGGCTCAGCATGAGCCGACAGTATCAGCCCACGACAAGGAATTCGGGTGTATGAGCAGCACACGCATGAACGACGACAGCGAAGCGACGATGGAACACGACTACATCGCCGAACGTCCTGAGCGCGACGCGCGTTTCTTCGCCCGCATGGGCTGGATTCTGGCGATTGTCGGCGCCGGCAGTTTCTTCACGTGGGCGAGCCTCGCGCCGCTCGATCAAGGCATTCCGGTGCAGGGGACCGTGGTGGTTTCGGGCAAGCGCAAAGCCGTGCAATCGATGAGCAGCGGCGTGGTCAGCCAGATTCTGGTGCGCGAAGGCCAAGTGGTGAAGCAGGGCCAGCCGCTGTTCCGCCTCGACCAGACCCAGGTCGCGGCCGACGTGCAATCGCTGCAAGCGCAATACCGCATGGCGTGGGCCAGCCTGGCGCGCTGGCAGAGTGAACGGGACAACCTCAAGCAGGTGAACTTCCCCGCCGAACTGAGCAACGATCCGGACCCGCGCCTAGCCTTGGTGCTCGAAGGCCAACGGCAATTGTTCAGCAGCCGCCGCGAAGCGTTTTCCCGGGAACAAGCCGCCCTGCGCGCGAACATCGAAGGCGCCAGCGCGCAACTGGCCGGCATGCGTCGCGCGCGCACCGACCTGACGGCCCAGGCCAGTTCCCTGCAACAACAGTTGAGCAACCTTCAGCCCTTGGCGGACAACGGCTACATCCCGCGCAACCGCTTGATGGATTACCAGCGTCAGTTGTCGCAAGTGCAGCAACAGCTGGCCGAGAACACCGGCGAAAGCGGCCGGGTGGAGCAGGGTATCCTTGAATCCCGCCTGAAACTGCAACAGCACAGCGAGGAGTACCAGAAGGAAGTCCGCAGCCAACTGGCCGACGCGCAGCTCAAAAGCGTGACCCTGGAAGAGCAACTGACCTCCGCCGGCGTCGACCTGCAACACAGCGAAATCATCGCCACCGCCGACGGCATCGCCGTCAACCTTGGGGTCCACACCGAAGGCGCGGTGGTACGTCAGGGTGACACGCTGCTGGAGATCGTTCCGCAAGGCACTCGCCTGGAAGTGGAAGGGCACTTGCCGATCAACCTGATCGACAAGGTCGGCACGCACTTGCCGGTGGACATTCTGTTCACCGCGTTCAACCAGAGCCGTACCCCGCGAGTCCCCGGCGAAGTCAGCCTGATCTCCGCCGACCAGATGGTCGATGAGAAAACCGGTGTGCCGTACTACGTGCTGCGCAGCAGCGTCAGTGACCAGGCCATGGAAAAACTCAACGGTCTGGTGATCAAGCCCGGGATGCCGGCAGAAATGTTCGTGCGTACCGGTGAACGTTCACTCCTCAACTATTTGTTCAAACCGCTGCTCGACCGGGCAGGCTCCGCGTTGACCGAGGAATAAGGATGTTCGGCTGTATGAATAAGTTTTCTTTGCTCGCAGCGACCCTGGCGTTGCTGACGTGCAACAGCGTGATGGCCATGGGGCCGTTCGACATTTACGAGCAAGCGTTACGCAATGATCCGGTATTCCTCGGCGCCATCAAGGAGCGCGATGCAGGCCTTGAAAACCGCGCCATCGGCCGCGCCGGGCTGCTGCCCAGGATCGGTTACAACTACAACAAGGGGCGTAACACTTCCAAGGTCACTCAAATCAATGAGGGCAGACCCGACTTCACCGAGGACCGCAACTACAGCAGCTACGGCTCGACCTTGACCCTGCAACAGCCGCTGCTCGACTACGAGGCTTACGCGGCGTACCGCAAGGGCGTGGCGCAATCGCTGTTCGCTGACGAAAACTTTCGTGGCAAGAGCCAGGAACTGCTGGTTCGTGTGCTGGAGAGTTACACCAAGGCGTTGTTCGCTCAGGACCAGATCGACATCGCGCGGGCCAAGAAAAAAGCCTTCGAGCAGCAGTTTCAACAGAACGAGCAGATGTTCCGCCAAGGGGAGGGCACGCGCACCGACATCCTCGAAGCCGAGTCACGTTACGAACTGGCGACCGCCGAGGAAATCGAGGCGCGCGATGAACAGGATGCGGCTCTGCGTGAGCTGGGCGCACTGGTTGGCGTGCCGGCCATCGACATTGGCGACCTGACGCCGCTGGATCAGAACTTCCAGACCTTCACCCTGCTACCAGCCAATTACGACACCTGGCACGAGATGGCGGTGGTCAACAACCCGAACCTCGCCTCCCAGCGTCAGGCGGTGGAAGTGGCGCGCTACGAAGTCGAACGCAACCGCGCCGGCCACCTGCCAAAAGTCAGCGCTTACGCCTCGGTGCGCCAGAACGAATCGGAAAGCGGCAACACCTACAACCAGCGTTACGACACCAACACCATCGGCATTGAAGTCAACGTGCCGCTGTATGCCGGTGGCGGAGTTTCGGCATCGACCCGTCAGGCCAGTCGCACCATGGAACAGGCCGAGTACGAGCTGGACGGCAAGACCCGGGAAACCTTGATCCAGCTGCGCCGCCAGTTCAGCGCCTGCCTGTCGGGGGTCAATAAATTGCGGGCTTATCAGAAGGCATTGGTGTCGGCCGAAGCGCTGGTGGTTTCGACCAAGCAAAGCATATTGGGCGGCGAACGGGTCAACCTCGATGCGCTGAATGCCGAACAACAACTGTTCACCACCCGTCGGGATCTGGCCCAGGCGCGGTACGACTATTTGATGGCCTGGACCAAGTTGCACTACTACGCCGGCACCTTGAGCGAGCAAGACCTGGCCAAGGTGGATGAGGCCTTCGGCCAAGGCCCGAGGATTCAATGATTTAACCCTGTAGCAGCTGCCGAAGGCTGCGTTCGGCTGCGAAGCAGTCGCTATCCGGTTTGTTGTATCAGCATGACAGACCGCGAGCTTAGATTTTACGGTTGCTGCGCAGCCGAACGCAGCCTTCGGCAGCTGCTACAGGATGTGCTTAGCACCACCGCGCCCAGAACCGGGACTACAACTCTAAAAACGCCAAAAAAGCGAGAGTCATGAACATGGACGTACAGATCAAGCCGATGTCGGTCGGCACGCTATTGCTCTTGATTTCATTAGGACCAGGCCCAGCCCAGGCGCTTTATCTGGAAACCGGTAAACCCGGCGACCCCGCCAGTTGGCGCTCGGCAGAGTTCCAGCGCGATTGGGGCCTGGCGCGGATGCAGGCCGATCAAGCCTACGCCGCCGGCATCACCGGCAAAGGCGTGAAAATCGGCGCGCTGGATTCCGGTTTCGATTCCAGCCATCCCGAATTTGCCGCCGAGCGTTATCACGCGGTCACGGCCAGCGGCAGCTATGTCGACGGCTCAGCATTCAACGTCGACGGCACGCTCAACACCAACAACGATTCCCACGGCACCCATGTCACCGGCACCATGGGCGCTTCCCGGGATGGCAGCGGCATGCACGGCGTGGCCTACAACGCGCAAATCTACGTCGGCAACACCAACAAGAACGACAGTTTCCTGTTCGGCCCCAACCCCGACCGGCGCTACTTCACAGCGGTCTATAACGCCTTGGCGGATGCCGGTGTCCGTGCAATCAACAACAGCTGGGGCAGCCAGCCACCGGACGTCAGTTACCGAACCCTCGATGACCTGCATGCCGCCTACGCCCAGCACTGGAACAAAGGCACCTGGCTCGATGCCGCCGCCGACGTTTCGCGGCGCGGCGTGATCAACGTGTTCAGTGCCGGCAACAGTGGTTACCCGAATGCCAGCGTGCGTTCGGCCTTGCCGTATTTTCAGCCGGACCTGGAAGGCCACTGGCTGGCAGTGTCGGGGCTGGATCAAAGCAATCAGCAGAAATACAACCAATGCGGGATCGCCAAGTATTGGTGCATCACCACCCCAGGCGCGAAGATCGACAGCACCATTCCCGGCGGCGGTTACGCGATCAAATCCGGCACCTCCATGGCCGCGCCGCATGCCACCGGGGCATTGGCGCTGGTGATGGAACGCTATCCATACATGAACAATCAGCAGGCGCTGGAAGTGCTGCTGACCACCGCGACTCAGCTCGACGGTTCGGTCACCGACGCACCGAGTACGCGCATCGGTTGGGGCGTGGCCAACCTTGAACGGGCAATGCGCGGCCCGGGGCAATTGCTCGGGGCGTTCGACGCCAATCTGGTGACAGGGCAAAGCGATATCTGGAGCAATGACATTTCGGACAAGGCGCTGATTCAGCGTCAGGCCGAAGACGCCGCCGAACGCAGCGCCTGGCAACAGACGTTGAAGGACAAGGGCTGGGAGAATGGTGTGCCGGCTGGTGCCAGTCAGCAGGATCAGACCGATTATGCGGTAGGCATGGCGCGCGACTCCGCCGCCGCCAACCGAGTCTACGCAGGCAGCCTGATCAAGTCCGGTGCCGGACGGTTGATGCTCACTGGCGACAACACTTATCGCGGCCCGACCACGATTAACGGCGGTTTGCTGGCGGTGAACGGCTCACTGACGTCGGCGGTGACCGTCAATGACGGCGGCACCCTCGGCGGTAACGGACGAATCGCTGCCTTGACCGCCAATGCCGGTGGCACCGTGGCGCCCGGTAATTCCATCGGTACGTTGCAAGTCAGCGGCGATGTGACGTTTGCGCCGGGTTCCACTTATGCCGTCGAACTGTCACCCACCAGCAGTGACCAGATCATTGCGGGCGGTACGGCCACGATCAGCGGCGCCACCGTGAGCCTTTCCCTGGAAAACAGCCCGACCTTGCTCAGCACCCAACAAGTGCAAAGCCTGCTGGGCAATCAGTACAACATCTTGCAAGCGGCGGGCGGGATTCAAGGCCAGTTCGGCGCGGTGCTGCCCAACTACCTGTTCATCGGCGGCAGCCTCGATTACGCCGCGACCGGCATTCAGCTGAGCGTGGAGCGTAACGCCACAACCTTCGCCAGCGTCGGGCAAACGCCGAATCAGCGTTCTGTCGCCGGCGTGGTGGAAGGGCTTGGCGCGGGCAACGCGGTGTACGAAAGCCTGCTGCTGTCGCCGACCGCCAGTTCGGCGCAACAGGCCTTCCAGCAGTTGTCGGGGGAAATCTATCCGGCGCTGGGCTCGGTGCTGATCAACGACAGTCGTTATCTGCGCGATGCGGTGGGTGAGCGTCTCAATGAAGCCAATGCTTCCCGAAGCAATGGCTGGATCAAGGCATTGGGCGCCTGGGGCAAGACCGATGACAGCCACGACACCGCCGGCTACACAACCTCGATTGGCGGTTTGCTGGCGGGTGTCGATGGTGCGGTGGATGACCAAACCCGTGTAGGCCTGGTCGCCGGTTATAGCGACAGCTCGGTCAGCATGGGCTCTGGAACTCACTCATCAGCACAGGTCGACAGTTATCACCTGGGCGCCTATGCCGGCCACGAAATGGGCGCCTGGCGCCTGAGCGCCGGTGGTGCCTACAGCTGGCATCGGGCCGACGTCAAACGTGACCTGCAATACGGTGACGTCAGCGCCAAACAGAAAGCCAAGGTCGACGCCGGGACTACCCAGGTGTTCGGCGAAGCGGCCTATCGCTTGAACCTGCAAGCACTGGCCTTGGAACCGTTCGCCAATCTGGCTTACGTGCACCTCGACACTGAGGGCTTCACCGAAAAAGGTGACGCCGCGGCGCTCAAAAGCAGTGGCGATCGGCGGGACGCGGTACTCAGCACCCTGGGCGTGCGCGTACTGAAAACGGTGAGGCTGTCCGGTCAGCAACAGCTGGACTTGAGCGGCAGCCTCGGCTGGCAGCACAACCTGAGCAATACCGATTCCGAGGAACACCTGGCGTTCGCCAGCGGTGGCACTCCGTTCGTGGTGGAAAGCTCGCCACTGGTTCGCGATGCGGCGCTGGTGGGCGCCCATGCCAGCCTGGCCTTGAGCCGGGATGTTCGGCTGAACCTCGATTACACCGGCCAACTGGCCAGCCGCGAGAAGAGCCACGGCGTCGGGCTGAGTCTCAATTGGCAGTTTTAACGCGGTAAAGGGCTGGAACACGCAACCCCTGTAGGAGCGAGGCTTGCCCGCGAAAGGGCCGGGACATTCAGCATTGATGTTGACTGACACACCGCCTTCGCGGGCAAGCCTCGCTCCTACAGGAATTGGGCGGGCCTCTGGCCACAAGGATTTTGGCAACACAACTAAGGACGGTAGTTCGATGAATAACAAGTACAACAACCTTGCCTTGCTCTGCGCATTGGCCACCCTGGGCACCGCATACGCGGCGCCCTATGTGGAAAACGGCAGGACAGGCGATCCCGATAGCTGGCGCAGCACAGAGTTCAACGCCGACTGGGGCCTGGGGGCGATCAATGCTCAGGAGGCCTACGCCGCCGGTTATACCGGCAGAGGGGTGAAGCTGGGGATTTTTGATCAACCGGTTTACGCCTTGCACCCGGAGTTTTCCGGGGCCAATAAGGTGATCACGCTGGTCACCAGCGGCATCCGCGAATACACCGACCCGTACATCCCGGTCAAAGCCGGGGACGCCTTTCTTTATGACGGTTCACCCTCGGTGGGCTCCAACGGCAAACTCGGCGCCCATGGCACCCACGTTGGCGGGATCGCCGCGGGCAGTCGCGATGGCGGGCCGATGCACGGTGTCGCTTTTGGCGCGCAGATCATTAGCGCCGACAACGGCGACCCGGGCCCGGAAGACGGGATCATTCGCGGCAACGACGGCGCGGTGTACAAGGCTGGTTGGGATGCCCTGATCGCCAGCGGCGCGCGGATCATCAACAACAGCTGGGGCATCGGCATCACCGACCGCTTCGACCTCGGAGGCCGTGACCCGGCGTACCCACACTTCACCGTGCAAGACGCGCAACTGCAATTCAACGAGATCCAGACCTTGCTGGGGACCAAACCCGGCGGTGCCTACGACGGCGCCATCGCGGCGGCCCGCAGCGGCATCGTGACGATCTTCGCCGCAGGCAACGACTACAACCTCAACAACCCGGACGCCATCGCCGGCCTCGGTTACTTCGTCCCGGAGATCGCGCCGAACTGGATGACCGTGGCCGCGTTGCAGAGGAACCCGGACACCAGCAGCCCCGATCCTTACAACATCAGTACCTTCTCGTCGCGCTGCGGCTACACCGCAAGTTTCTGCGTGTCGGCACCGGGCAGCCGGATCTACAGCTCGATCATCAGCGGCACCAATGCCGCTGACCTGACCACCGGCTACGCCAATTACAACGGCACCTCCATGGCGGCGCCGCACGTTGCAGGCGCGGTGGCGGTGTTGATGGAACGCTTCCCGTACATGACCGGCGCGCAAGTCGCCAGCGTGCTGCGCACCACCGCCACCGACCTCGGCGCACCCGGCGTCGACTTGCTGTACGGCTGGGGCATGATCAACCTGCGCAAAGGTATCGATGGCCCGGCGATGTTCGTGACCGAACAGGACATTCCGGAGGAATTCCGCATCGAAGGCGCCTATGGCTCCAGCCAGTTTGTCGCGGATTTGCCGGGCATCGGCGCAATCATCGATGCCGGCAAACCCACCGAGCGTGTGTGCAATGACGTGCACTGCGGGCTCGACGTCTGGCGCAACGACATTTCCGGCCATGGCGGGCTGACCAAGCAGGGTATCGGCACACTGGTGCTGACCGGCGCCAATACCTACGCCGGCCCGACCCTGGTCAATCAGGGCCGATTGGCGATCAATGGTTCGCTGCTGTCGGCAGTCACTGTCAATAACAGCGGGATCCTCGGCGGTAACGGCAGCATCGCGGCGCTGACCGCGAAAAGCGGCGGTACCGTGGCCCCCGGCAATTCCATCGGCACTTTGCAGGTGGCGGGTGATGTGGTTTTTGAACCTGGTTCGACCTATGCCGTAGAGCTGTCGCCCACCAGCAGCGACCAGATCATCGCCGGCGGCAAGGCGGTCATCGAGGGCGCAACCGTCAGTCTGTCTCTGGAAAACAGCCCGACACTGCTGACCACCAGCGAAGCGAAATCCCTGCTCGGCAATCAGTACAACATCCTGCAAGCGGCCGGCGGAATCGAAGGGCGCTTCGGTGCGGTGGTGCCGGATTACTTGTTCCTCGGCGGCACCCTCGACTACTCGGCTAGCGGCATTCAACTGGCAGTGGTGCGTAACGCGACGTCCTTCACCAGCGCTGGCCAAACTCCGAACCAACGCGCTGTGGCCGCTGCCGCCGAGCAACTGGGCGCAGGCAATCCGCTCTACGAAACCCTGCTGCTGTCGCCGACCGCCGCTGTCGCGCAACAAGCATTCCAGCAATTGTCCGGCGAGATTCATCCGGCAATCGGCACGCTGCTGATCAACGACAGCCGTTACCTGCGCGATGCAGTCGGCGAGCGTCTGCGTGAGCACGATCTGTTCGACGCCGGGGCACCCACCGATGATCGCAGCAACGCCTGGCTCAAAGTGCTCGGCGCCTGGGGCAAGAGCGATGGCGGGCATGACAACGCCAGTTCCAACAGCTCCATCGGCGGGCTACTGGCCGGCGTCGATGGCTTGATCACTGAAGATACGCGACTGGGTTTCGTCACCGGTTATAGCGACAGTTCGTTGAGCATGGGCGATGGCACGCATTCGTCGGCCTCGGTCGACAGCTACCACTTGGGTGCGTACCTGGGCCATGAAATCGACGCGCTGCGCCTGAGCGTCGGCGGCGCTTACAGCTGGCATCGCATCGACGTCAAACGTGACCTGCAATTTAACGGCGTCAGCGGCAAGCAGAAATCCAAACGCGATGCGACCTCCGCGCAACTGTTCACCGAAGCGGCGTATCGCCTGGACCTGCAACCGGTCGCTCTGGAGCCATTCGTCAATCTGGCGTACGTGCACTTGAACACTGAAAGCTTCAGCGAAAAAGGTGATGCCGCCGCGCTCAAGGGCGGTGAAAACAACCGCGACGTGGTGCTTTCGACTCTTGGCTTGCGGGCGAGCAAAGCCATTGCGCTGTCCGACCAGCAACAGCTGGAACTGTCCGGCACGCTCGGCTGGCAGCACAACCTGAGCAACACCCGTTCCGAAGACCACTTGGCCTTCGTCAACGGCAACACCGCGTTCAGCGTGCAAAGCGTGTCCATGGACCGCAATGCCGCGGTGGTCGGTGCCCGTGCCGGCTTGGCGCTGGGCAGCGATACCCGTTTGAACCTGGATTACAACGGGCTGCTCGGCTCCCGGGAAAAAGACCACGGTGTGGGCCTGACCCTGGACTGGCAGTTCTGATTTGACGCTAAGGAAGCAAGAACATGGGACTGTTTGATTACAAAAATGCCGGCGGTGAGGCCGGCAAGGCGCTGTACTCCGACGCGATCGCGCTGACGCTCTACGCGTACACGCCGACCGGCCAGCCACTGCCGGCGACCGCTTGGGCGCCGATTGGCGCGGCAGCGCTGGGCTATCAGGGCAATGTCGGCGCTCAAGGCACCTTCTATGGTGAGAAGGACGGCTTCACCAGCGCCGAAGCCGAAATCCTCGGTAAATACGACGGGGCAGGGAAGCTGATCGGCATCGGTATCGCCTTCCGTGGCACCGGCGGTCTGGGCTACAGCGACACCTTCGGCGACATGAAAAATAACCTGTTGGCCGCGGTCGGCCCGGTGGATTACGCAACGAACTATGCAAAAAACGCCTTCGACACTTTGCTGAAAAGCGTCGCCGCGTTTGCCATCGCCCACGGCTTGAGTGCCAAGGACGTATTGGTCAGCGGGCACAGCCTCGGCGGGTTAGGCGTTAACAGCCTGGCGGAACTGAGCAGCAATAACTGGGGCGGTTTCTTCAAGGACGCCAACTACATTGCGTTCGCCTCGCCGACCCAAAGCGCCACCGGCAACAATGTGCTGAACATTGGTTACGAGAATGACCCGGTGTTTCGCGTGCTCGACGGCACCACCTTCAGCAGTGGCTCGCTGGGCAAGCACGACGGTCATCAGGATTCGGCGACCAACAACATCGTCAACTTCAATGATCAGTACGCCTCCACTGCGCAGAACCTGGTGCCGTTCAGCATCCTCAATCCGCTGAACTGGTCGGCCCACGGTTCGTTGGGCTATGCCGACGGCTTGAACCGGGTGATCGACTCGCGCTTCTACGACCTTACCGACAAGCACTCGACGCTGATCGTGTCCAACCTGTCGGAATCGTCCCGAGGCACCACCTGGGTCGAGGACCTGGGGCGCAGCGGCGAGCCCCACATCGGCACCACCTTTATCATCGGCACCGACAGCAATGACTTGCTCAAGGGCGGCGCGGGCAATGACTTCATCGAAGGCCGTGATGGTAACGACCGGTTCCGCGATGACGGTGGTTACAACCTGCTGTTGGGCGGCAAGGGCAGCAACACCTTCGAGCTGCAGAAACCGTTGCAGAACTTCAGCATTGCCAATGACGGTGACGGCACGCTGTACGTGCGCGATGCCTACGGCGGGATCAGCCTGACCCGCGACATCGGCGCGCTGGTGAGCAAGGAATCGGGTTCGTGGTGGGGCAGCAAGGACATCACCTACAACGTCACCGCCAATGGCTTGCTCAACGGCACGGAACTGACCCATTACAACCACTCGCTCAATGGCGATGCCTACGGCAACACGCTGGTGGCCAGCGTCGACGGTGACTGGTTGTTCGGCAACGCCGGCGACGATCTGCTGCGCAGCGACAAAAGCCACGTGACCTTCGTCGGTGGCACGGGCAATGACGTGATGCAGGCCTCGGGGGGCGGTAACAACACGTTCCTGTTCAGCGGCGCCTTCGGCTTCGATGCGATCAATGGCTACCAGGGCAGCGACAAACTGGTTTTCATGGGTGTCCAGGGCGCGGGGCAGGGCTATGACTACACCCAGCACGCGTCACAGGCCGGCAACGACACTGTGCTCAAGATTGGCGATTACGCCGTAACGCTGGTGGGCGTAGGTCTGGATAATCTTTCGGCTTCGGGAATTACGTTTGCGTAAAAGCTGCATGCACTAAATGCTCCGGGGCGCCTCGTGATCGAGGCGTCCTGGCTGTGAGCTATCTCTGACAATTCCAACAAAGAGAGAGGCAATACCAATGGGTGTGTATGACTACAAAAACTTCGGCACAGCAGACTCCAAGGCGTTGTTCAGCGACGCCATGGCGATCACGCTGTATTCCTATCACAACCTCGACAACGGTTTCGCCACCGGTTACCAGCAAAACGGCTTCGGCCTGGGCTTGCCGGCAACCCTGGTTACCGCACTGATCGGTGGCACCGATTCCCAGGGCGTCATCCCCGGCATTCCCTGGAACCCCGATTCGGAAAAGGCCGCACTCGACGCCGTGCAACAAGCCGGCTGGACGCCAATCACCGCCGCGCAACTGGGCTATGACGGCAAGACCGACGCTCGCGGAACCTTCTTCGGCGAGAAGGCCGGTTACACCAGCGCCCAAGTGGAGATCCTCGGCAAGTACGACGCCCAGGGTCATCTCACTGAAATCGGCATCGCCTTTCGTGGCACCAGCGGCCCGCGAGAAATCCAGATCGGCGACTCCATCGGCGACGTGATCAACGATCTGATGGCAGCGCTAGGGCCCAAGGATTACGCAAAAAACTACGCGGCCGAAGCCTTCGGCAATTTGCTCGCTGACGTTGCAGCGTTTGCCCAGGCCAATGGCCTGTCGGGCAAAGACTTGCTGGTCAGCGGCCACAGCCTCGGCGGATTGGCGGTCAATAGCCTGGCGGACTTGAGCAGCGATAAGTGGTCCGGGTTTTACCAGGATTCCAACTACATCGCCTACGCCTCACCGACCCAAAGCAGCAGCGACAAAGTACTGAACATCGGTTATGAAAACGACCCGGTGTTCCGCGCCCTCGATGGCTCGACGTTCAACCTGTCCTCGGTGGGCGTGCACGATGCCGCCAAGGATTCGACGACCGATAACATCGTCAGCTTCAACGACCACTACGCTTCGACGGCGTGGAATGTGCTGCCGTATTCCATCCTCAACATCCCGACCTGGATCTCGCATTTGCCCACCGCTTACGGCGACGGCATGACCCGGGTGCTGGAGTCGCAGTTCTACGAACTGACCAGCAAAGACTCGACCATCATCGTCGCCAACCTCTCGGACCCGGCGCGCAGCAACACCTGGGTCCAGGACTTGAACCGCAACGCCGAAACCCACAAAGGCAGTACCTTCATCATCGGCAGCGACGGCAATGACCTGATTCAGGGCGGCAAGGGCAGCGACTACCTGGAAGGCCGCGACGGTAACGACACCTTCCGCGATGACGGTGGCTACAACATCCTGTCGGGAGGCAAGGGCAGCAATGTGCTGGACCTGCAGCAGTCGGTGAAGAACTTCGTCTTCGCCAATGACGGCGCCGGCAACCTGTACGTGCGCGATGCCAATGGCGGCATCAGCATCACCCGCGACATCGGTAGCATCGTGACTAAGGAGCCGGGTTTTCTTTGGGGCGTGTTCAAGGATGACGTGACCCACAGCGTCACCGCCAATGGCCTTGCGGCCGGCGGCAACCTGACCCAATACGCCTCAAGCGTGAAGGGCACGACCGGCGCCGATACCCTCAACGCACACGCTACCGGCGACTGGCTGTTTGGCTTCGATGGCAACGACCATTTGTTCGGCAGCACTGGCAACGACGTGTTTGTCGGCGGGGTGGGTAATGATCTGATGGAGTCGGGCGGTGGGATCGATACCTTTCTGTTCAGCGGCGCGTTTGGCCAGGACCGGGTGGTGGGCTATCAAGCCAACGACAAACTGGTGTTCCTCGGGGTTCAGGGCGTTGCGCCGAACGATGATTACCGGGCCCATGCCACCGCGGTGGGGCAGGATACGCTGCTCACATTCGGCACTGATTCGGTGACCCTGGTGGGTGTCGGACTGGACAGTTTGTCCAGTGGGGGGATTGTGATCGCCTGAGTTTAGCGGGGCGCCTGTCAGGGCCCTATCGCGGGCAAGCCCGCTCCCACAGTAGTTGGTGATGTTCACAAAAGCTGTGTCCGCATCAAATCCCTGTGGGAGCTGGCTTGCCCGCGATGAACGATAACGCGGTAGATCGGTGACTCACCGGTCACTCCCGGACTCCAATACCTGCACCAACAGGAACTGGCACTAAACCATCAGCCCACATATGCGTTATACTATAACGCTGGCGCTGCAGGCCGCCATTGAGTACAGGAGATTTAGCAACGTGAGTAACAGCAAGAGGAACACCTTCGGTCTGGCGCTGGCCTTGTTATCGGCAACCGCCGCCGCAGAACTGCCTCAAAGCTCGATTCTGACCCGTTATGGGGTCACCTCGGATCAACTGCCGAAACCGGTCGCGATCGAAACCGCCAAACCTGCGAAACCCATCGAAGAAAAAAGTCGCTTTCAAATCCAGCCGGAACAGCCCTGGGTGACAGTGCGCCTGGGCGACGGTAAACAACCGGAGAAGACCGGCAATATCAGCATCGATCGTTCGATGCAGCAGGAACTGGAACGTTGCCGGCGGATGCAGGAACGACTGATCCGGCATGGAGGGCAGTCCATTTCCTGCGATAACAGTATTCCAGGGATTCACTGAGCAATGATCGCAACAGGCGTTGCCAGGCTGAAGCAACAGGGCTGAGCCCACTGACCACGACATGAGTGACTGATATGACCCTATCCACAAGCGTGGCAGGGCAGGCGGGAAGTGTTTCTTCTGCGCTTGCCTCCAGCGCTGTAAAAACCAACACCCGAATGCTCGCCATCGATGCCCTGCGCGGCTTCGTCATGCTCTGCATGCTCGTCGACCATGTGCGGGAAACCTTTTTGCTGCACCGCCAGGTGACCGACCCGATCGATGCCTTGAGCGTGACCCCGGACCTGTTCTTCACCCGACTGCTGAGCACAATCTGCGCCCCGGTGTTCATCTTCCTCACCGGTTTGTCGGCCTGGCTCTACAGCCAGAAACATACGGCCAACGAGACGTCGGTGTTCCTGCTCAAGCGCGGGCTGTTCCTGGTGTTCCTGGAGCTTACGTTCGTGTGCTTCGCCTGGAACGCCGAGTTCCCGCCCAAGACGTTGTGGTTGCAAGTGATCTGGTGCATCGGAATCTGCATGATCGTGCTCGCCGGGTTGCTGCACTTCAAGCGCGGTTGGTTAATAGTGCTCGGGGTAGCGATTGTCGCCGGGCACAACCTGCTCGACGGTGTGACCGCAGGGCCGGAGTCGCCGTTCTTCGTGCCGTGGTCAATCCTGCATCAGCGCGTGTTCATCGACCTCACCGAGTTCACTCGGGCCCGCACCACGTATCCGGTGTTGCCGTGGATCGGGGTGATTCTGCTGGGCTGGGCCATCGGGCCATGGTTCGGCAAGGACATGGCATCGGCGGAGCGGATTTCGCGGTTGCTGAAAGTCGGCTGCGGCCTGCTGGTGGCCTTCGTGTTCATCCGCTACTTGAATGTTTATGGCGAGAAGCCTTGGGTGCAAACCGGTGAGTCGCTGCGCACGTTCATGAGTTTCATGAGTGCGAAGAAGTACCCACCGTCGCTGATGTTCCTGATGCCGACGCTGGGTCTGGGGTTGATTCTTCTGGCGTTGTTCGAGAAAGCCCAGGATCGCTGGTCCACCGCGACCTTGGCGATCTACGGCGGTGCGCCGATGTTTTTCTATTTGCTGCACCTGTACGTGCTCAAGGCGATGTACTTGGTGGCCGTCGCGATTTGGGGCACCAATCAGGGCACTTATTATGGCTTCGATAGCCTGCCCATGGTCTGGCTATGGAGCGTGATCCTCGGGGTGTTGTTGTTCTTCCCGACGCGCTGGTTCGCCAATCTCAAACAGCGCCGTCGCGACATCGCGATTCTTAAATACCTCTGATTGGACTGCCCGCGTTGACAACAACGCGGGCAACCAGGGGATCAGTCTTCCTTGCGAACCGTGGCCACTTCATCGGCCCGGACTTTCACCTTCGCCCCGGAAATATCTTCAAATTCGTAGAAGCCATCCTCGGTCTTGGTGTTCGGCATGTCCTTGGTCAAATACTGGGTGCCGTTCTGCAGGGTCACAACCGTTGGCGTCGAGCAACCGGCCAGGGCCATAAAGGCCGCTACTGCCAGGGGCAAACCCAGCGTCTTGATATTCATACACACCTCTCCATCACTCAAAAAAAACAGCGCGAACGCCTCGCTCGAGATCGATCGTCACTGTGCCTCTAACGCCGTTGGTGCGATGGAATGGCAGAAAGTTCGATGGCCACCCGAAAATTGCCGAATAGCGTCGCCACTGATCCTTTTCCATTTGCACCGAGTAGGGCATAACTGGTATCTGTACGCATAACCAGTACTCGTTTGCCATGGCCCTTTTGCCCGTGATTGTAGATCCTCTCGATGACCCGTTCTATTACTTGAACAACTTCATGCAAGTGCTTGATTGGCTTGAACATCGTTATGCCGATGTATTGAGCGTCGAGGAACAGGATTTCATCCGCGACTTCAATCGACTGCCCCGCGAGTCCCAAGCGCTGCTGGTCAGGCTGGTGATGCGCAAGGGCGTGCATTTCAGGGCGGGTAAACTGAATTACGACGAGATTGGCGACATCGACAACGCTGCGGCGCCGCTGCTGGCATCGGGCTGGGTCGATGATCAGTCGCCGTTGCACATCGAGGACTTGTTCGAGGTATTGCTCAAGGCCGAGATTCTCCAGTGCTTTGGCAGTGTCATCGATCAGCCGAAAGGCAAGAAGACCGATTGGCTGCCGCCCCTGAGCGAGCAGTTTCCCGAAGCGCAAAGTTTTGCCCAGTGGTGTCCGCCGCTGAATGACCGATTGTTCAGCCTGACCGTCATGGGCCTGTGCGACCGGCTGCGGCTGATGTTCTTCGGCAACCTTTACCAGGACTGGTCGGAATTCGTGCTGGCCGACCTCGGCATCTTTACCTACGAGAAAGTCGAGTTCTGCGCCGAGTCCCGAGGGTTGCGCAGTCGCGAGGACGTCGATGCCTGCCTGTTTCTGCACTTCTGCCAGCAGCGTTTCGAGGGCGGTGAAGATGTGGCGGCAATTGTCGAGCAGATCAACGGGCTGCAGCTCGACAATCCCTGGCTGCAAAAACGTCGGGGCAAACTGCTGTTCCAGATCGGTCAGTACTGCGAACGCGTCGCGGATTTTTCTACTGCCCTAAGCCTCTACCGCAAGTGCGATTACCCCGGCGCGCGTCTGCGGTTGATCCGCGTGCTAGAGCGCTGCGCTGAATACCAACTGGCGATGGATCTGGCCGCCCACGCCGAGCAAGCCCCGGAAAGCGCCGCCGAGCATCAGCATTTATTACGTGTGCTGCCCAGACTGCGGCGCAAGTTGGGTGGGCCGCCTATCAAGCGGCCAGCCCCTCGCGCCATGCAACGCCTGGACCTGCAGCTGCCCCGGCACGATCCGGCGTTGTCGGTGGAGTCTTGTGTTCAGGCGCACCTGGCGGACGATTCGGCGCCGGTGCATTACGTCGAGAACAGCTTGATCAATTCACTGTTCGGGTTGCTGTGCTGGCCGGCGATCTTCGCGCCCTTGCCGGGGGCGTTTTTTCACCCGTTCCAGCGTGGGCCGGTGGACCTGCTCAACGAAGATTTTCATGCGCGGCGCGCGGATTTGTTCCAGACCTGCCTCGCCGAACTCGATGACGGACGTTATGTGCACACGGTTCGCGAGCGTTACAGCGCCAAGTGGGGCGTGCAGTCACCGTTCGTATTCTGGGACGCGCTGACCGAGGAACTGCTGGAGCAGGCGCTCGACTGTCTGCCCGCCGAACACCTCAAACACTGGTTCAATCGACTGCTGCTCGACATCAAGGCCAACCGCGCTGGCATGCCGGACTTGATTCAGTTCTGGCCGCAAGACAAAACCTACCGGATGATCGAAGTCAAAGGCCCCGGTGATCGCCTGCAAGACAATCAATTGCGCTGGCTGGAATTCTGTCACGAGCACCAGATGCCGGTCGCCGTCTGCTACGTGCAATGGGCGGAGCAGGGCGCGTGAGCTACAGCATTGCGGTGCGGGCGCTGTGTGAATTCACCGCCAAGGTCGGCGACCTCGACCTGCGTTTCACCCCCTCGCCAACCGCGCTGGAAGGCATCGTCGGGCATCGCACCGTGGCATCACGGCGCAGCGAGGGTTACCAGAATGAAGTCGCGCTCGAGGGCCAGTATCGAACCTTGACGGTGAAGGGCCGGGCAGACGGCTACGATCCGGCGCAAAACTGCCTTGAAGAAGTCAAAACCTACCGTGGCGACCTGAGCAAACAACCGGCCAACCACCGGCAACTGCACTGGGCGCAGGCGAAGATCTACGGTGGGTTGATGTGCCAGAAACTGCAGTTGGAGCAGATCAATCTGGCGCTGGTGTACTTCGACATCGTCAGCGAAAAGGAAACCTGTCTGGTCGAAGCCTTCAGCGCCGCCGAATTACAGCTGTTTTTCGAACACCATTGCGGGTTGTTCCTGCACTGGGCCGAGCAGGAAATGGCCCATCGCGAAGGACGCAATCTGGCGGCGCAACAGCTGGCATTTCCCCATGCCGATTTTCGTCCCGGGCAACGGCATCTGGCCGAATCGGTGTTCAAGGCTGTCAGCACCGGTCGCTGCCTGATGGCCCAGGCGCCGACCGGTATTGGCAAGACCGTTGGCACGTTGTTCCCGATGCTCAAGGCCCTGGCGCCGCAGCAACTGGACAAGGTGTTTTTCCTCACGGCGAAAACCCCGGGGCGCAAATTGGCGCTGGACGCCGCTCAGGTCATCCTCGACAGCGCCGATGCTCCGCCATTGCGAGTGCTCGAGATGATCGCCCGGGACAAGGCTTGCGAGCACCCGGACAAGGCCTGTCATGGCGAGTCCTGCCCGTTGGCCCAGGGTTTTTATGATCGGTTGCCGGCCGCGCGTCAGGCGGCCAGCCAACTGAGCCTGCTGAACCAGAGTGCCTTGCGCGAGGTTGCCCTGCAGCATGAGATTTGTCCCTACTACCTCAGCCAGGAAATGGCCCGCTGGTCGGACGTGGTCGTCGCCGACTACAACTACTATTTCGACTTCAGCGCATTGCTGTTCGGGCTGGCCCAGGCCAATAACTGGAAAGTCGCGGTACTGGTGGACGAGGCTCACAACCTGGTGGAGCGTGGCCGGCAGATGTACAGCGCCAGCCTCGACCAGGCGACATTGAACAGCGTGCGAAAAACCGCGCCTGAACCGCTGAAGAAATCCTTGCAACGGGTCAATCGCGAATGGAACGCCCTGCATGATCAGCAACTGAGCCCCTATCAGGCCTACGACAAAGCCCCGGAAAAACTGCTTCAGGCGCTGTCCTTGTGCTTCGCGAGCATCGGCGACTACCTGAACGATTACCCTCAGGGCCTGGACAGCGGCTTGCGGAATTTTTACTTCGACATGCTGCAATTCGGCCGCGTGGCTGAACTGTTCGATGAGCACTTCCTGTTCGACATCAGCAAACGCGACCTCGAGCGCAAGCGCAACCTGTCGCAACTGTGCCTGCGCAACGTGGTGCCCGCCGCTTTCATTCGCCCACGCCTGACTGCTGCGCGTAGCTCTGTGCTCTTTTCCGCCACGCTGAGCCCTCGGCACTACTACGCCGACTTGCTGGGAACACCGGCAAACACGGTATGGATTGATGTGGAGTCGCCATTCAGCGCCGAACAACTGCAAGTGCATATCGTCAGCCAGATTTCGACCCGCTACGTCCATCGTCAGGCGTCGCTTGAGCCCATCGTCGAGCTGATCGCCAAACAGTTCACCCAGCGCCCCGGTAATTATCTGGCATTTTTCAGCAGCTTCGACTATTTGCAGCAAGTGGCGCAGTTACTCGCCGAGCGGCATCCGCACATCACGTTGTGGTCGCAGTCTCGGGGAATGGGGGAAGGGCCGCGTCAGGCGTTTCTCGATCAATTTACCGTCCATAGTCAGGGCGTAGGGTTTGCGGTACTGGGTGGAGCGTTCGGCGAAGGCATCGATCTGCCCGGCGCGCGGTTGATTGGTGCATTCATTGCTACCCTGGGGTTGGCGCAACTGAATCCGGTCAACGAACAGATGAAACAGCGCATGGCGGCGATTTTCGGTGCCGGGTATGACTACACCTACCTGTTTCCTGGCGTACAGAAAGTCGTGCAAGCAGCGGGGCGGGTGATCCGCACTCAGCAGGATCAAGGGGTAGTGATGCTGATCGATGACCGGTTTGGCGAGAGCAAGGTCAAGCAATTGCTGCCGCGTTGGTGGTCTGTTGAGCCAGCGCATTTTCCTTCTGCTTTGTAGGAATTATTACGTTATAAAACAGCGACATATCTTGAAAGACACGCTCATTTGAACAAACAACGAAACAGCGCTTTATTCAAAGGGCAACAATCACTTTCAAGCGAATCTTTGATAAGGAAATCAAGGTATGTCAGCAGCCCCGAATGTAGCCCCGAAATACACTTACACCCCAGAGCAGGTCACTGCAGCATTCACTGAAATCACCGCGACGCTATTCACCGGCATCACCGCCGAGGCAATCCCGAAAATGCTAATTGTTGCCGGGCTGCAAGGGTCAGGTAAAACGTATCTGCTGGAAAAAACCCTTCTGCCCTCCAAACGCTACGACAACTATGTTCGTCTGTATTTGCCCGACTATCGAAAAAAACACCCTCAATACGCCGAGATGATCAATCTCGGTGTTCTACACGCTTATGAGCATACGGAAGCCTTTGTCCGGGAGGTCTGCGCGAAGATCTTCGAAGAGGCATTCAAGTGTAAATACAACATCATCATGGAATGTGCCTTCGACAATATCGATTTCGCCGCCTTTCCACCGACGGCAACGACAGCCGGCTACCAGTTCGAGACTCATATCGTTGGCTGCAATCAAGAGTTTGCTCATACATCGAGCATCAAAAGAGCGCTGAACAGCCTGGAAAAGACGGAAATGGAACGGTTCGTCACGGTGTCGATGCTGAATGCCAGCATGAGTAACGCGCAAGCGATCATCCTTGCCTTCGAAACGGCCGCCAAAGCGGTCAGCGGCTCGCAAATCACCTTGTACGAGCGAGGGTTCGGAGCGTTGAAGGAACGAACCTTGCGCGCTCAAAGCACTTATACCAAAGCCACCGACGGGGCCTTGACCATCACAGGAACAAACGCGCCTTATACGTACAGCGCTTATGGGACGATCATCGACAATCACATCTACACCATGAGTGATCGCGACGAAATGATAAAAGAATGTCACCTGGCACTGCTCAAAACCCAAACCTACGCTAAACATGTCCCTGACTTTGTCTACAACGATCTGTACGCCTACATCGTCAAATACGTGTACCGATAATCCGTCGAGTCACTGCGACACACCAACGTATTGGTTTTTTGAATTTCCAAGCGTGCGGTTTGTCGCATACTCCAGAAGAACAACACTAAGGGAAGGGAGCCATGAGCGATGACCGGACCAGGACCAACGCCATCGAGGAGATGCGCTTTCGTCTGCTGATCGATGCTGTGATCGACTACGCAATCTACATGATTGACCCCGATGGCATTATCACCAGTTGGAATTCCGGTGCCAAACGCTTCAAGGGATATGAAGAGGCGGAGATTCTCGGTCAGCACTTCTCGCGTTTCTATACCGAGGAGGATCGCAAAACCGGTCTGCCCCAGCGCGCTCTTGATACCGCCATTAACGAAGGGCGTTTCGAGGGCGAAGGCTGGCGGGTTCGCAAGGATGGCACGCTTTTCTGGTCCCATGTCGTCATCGATCCCATTCTCGATCCGTCGGGCAAGTTGTTGGGTTTTGCCAAGATCACCCGGGATTTGACCGACCGCAAAATGGCCGAAGAAACCCTCAAGCAAAGCGAGCAGCAGTTCCGGTTGCTGGTGCAAAGCGTCAGTGACTATGCCATCTACATGCTCGCCCCGGATGGACGCCTGACCAACTGGAATCTGGGGGCTCAGCGAATCAAGGGCTACCGGCCCGAAGAAGTCATCGGCCAACATTTCTCGATGTTTTACACCCCTGAAGACCGTGAAGCCGGTGAACCGCAACGGGCGCTGGAGATTGCTACACGCGAGGGGCGATTCGAAAACAAGGCCTGGCGCCAGCGAAAGGACGGGACGCGGTTTTTCGCGCATGTCGTGGTCGACCCGATTTGGGGCGAAACGGGTACGTTGCTGGGATTTGCCAAGATTACTCGGGACATCACCGAGGTCACACAAGCCCAGCAAGCGCTCGAGCAAACCCGCGAAGCGTTGTTTCAGGCGCAGAAAATGCAGGCCATCGGCCAACTCAGCGGGGGGATTGCCCACGACTTCAATAATCTGCTGACGGTTATCCTGGGCAATCTGGAAGTCGTTCGCAAACGTGCGGCGGACGATCCAAGAATTACCCGCTTGCTCGACAATGCTACGCAAGGCGCCTTGCGCGGCGTTTCCTTGACTCAGCGCATGCTGGCGTTTGCCAGGCGTCAGGAGCTCAAGACCGAATCGGTCGAGATACCGTCGCTGATACAAGGGATTACCGGGCTGTTGCGCAGTTCTCTGGGGCCTGCGGTCATCATAGAAACCCGCTTTTCGCCTGAACTTGAACCGGTCGTGGCCGACGTCAATCAGCTCGAACTGGCGGTATTGAACCTGGCGACCAATGCCCGCGATGCCATGCCCGACGGTGGGAAACTTGTCATCAGAGCCCAAACAGAAGAAATCCACGATCAATCGAAATTGTCCCTTTCGCCTGGCCGCTATGTCTGCCTGAGTGTCACGGATGCGGGGGAGGGCATGGATGACGTTACCCTGGCCTCGGCAATGGACCCCTTCTTTACCACCAAAGGCGTCGGCAAAGGCACGGGCCTCGGGTTGTCGATGGTTCATGGGTTTACAGAGCAACTGGGTGGGCGCTTTATTCTGAAAAGCCAGAAGGACGTCGGCACTACGGCCGAACTCTGGTTACCCGTCGCTATCGCCGGCTCGACTATCGATCCCGTTACCGAGGATACCGCCGTGTCGCGGGTGCCACGTTTGTGTGTATTGGTCGTGGACGACGACAGCCTGGTATTGACCAGTACCAGCCTGTTGCTTGAAGACCTGGGCCATCGGGTGATCAGTGCCGCGTCCGGTGCGCTGGCACTGGAGTTGTTGGACAGCGAGCATGAGTTTGACCTGGTCATTACGGACATGGTCATGCCCAAGATGAGTGGTGCGCAACTGGCGCAGGCTATTCGGGTCATGAGGCCGCACCTGCCGATCATCCTCGCCACCGGTTACGCCGAGCGCCTGGAAGGCTTCGCGTCCAGACTTCCGCGCCTGTCCAAGCCTTTTACCCAACTCAATCTGGTGGAAGTCATTGCCTTGGCGATGAAGTGAGTGTAGGAGCGAGCGGTGCGGCGATCCGACTTGCCCGCGAAGAACGATGACGCGTAATACCTGAAAAACCGCGGTGCATTCTTCGCGGGCAAGCCTCGCTCCTACAGGCTATGCGCGTTTTAACTTAACTCTATCAAGCAGCAAGAATGGGCGCGCCCAGTTCTTTTTTGTAGCGGGCTTTCAGGCTTTCCATTTCGGCACCCAATTCGTCGAGTGTCGTGTTGCCCAGCAATTTTTTTGCCTGAGGAAACATTTCCTTTTCCTCTTCCTCAATGTGATGTTCCAGCAACTCCTTGACCACTTTCACTCGACCGGCAAATTCGAGGGTAGAAGGATCAGTGGTTTTCAGGTCCGGAAGCACCAAGGTATCAACGGTGCGATGTTCTTCCTTGGCTTCGTAATACATCACGTCCTGTTCCTTGCCCCCGGCTTTTTTATAGGCCGGGTACAAGACTTCTTCTTCCAGACGGGTATGGATCTTGATTTCCATTTCCAGTTTGGCCAGCAACTCGGTGCGTTTTTTAACCCCACGCTCAGTGGATTCGCTCAACTGGGCCAGGATGCCTTTTACGCGTTCATGGTCAGATTTCAACAGGTCAATGGCGTTCATGGTCAAACCTCTTGTTTAGTCACGGGTCATGCGCAAACGGTCTTCCTGCCGTTGTCGCTCACACTGCTGGAGCATTTCCCGTGCCTGTTTCAACATTATAGAAAAAACCTGTAAAAACAGTGAGTTGTAATCGAATTAAAACAGCGTTTGTCGTGCAACCTGCATGAATATCCGTTGCTGTTCAGTGCAGGTTGACCGAAGGAGTGAGTCACCCGGAAGGTGTCAGGCGTCCGGCTTGTTGCGCCGCTCATAACGAGCCAACATCGGTTGAGTACTGATGCCATGCGCCAGAATGCTGAGCGCCACCACCGACAACGTCAGGTCGGTGCACAGCGTCGCCGCGGCCGGACCGAGGTCGTGGTTCAAGGCGTAGAACAGGTAATAAAAACTCCCGATCCCGCGAATCCCGAACCAGCTGATCAACAGCCGTTGGCGCCCGTCCAGCAAGCGCCCCCAGGGCATGAGCGATACACACAAGGGGCGAATGGCGCAAAACAACACCAGTGCAACCACCAACGCTCGCCAATCCCAGTGGCCCACCAGCACCACGCCCAGCAGGGTGACCAGAAACACTTCCATGGCGCGTTCCACCAGGCTACCGAAGGCCAGCATGTCGCCCATCATGATGCCCGCCGCGACTTGGGTTTCAGGCAAGTTCGCCACGTCGCCGTGGACGGCAGCCGCAGGTTCGACGTTCTGGTGGCCGACCACCGGTTGCACCAGATGTTCGGCGGGGATCCGCGCGTCGCCGGTGGATTTGACTTCGGCCTGCCGCAACCCGAGGCCGGCGGCGAAAACGGACAGAAAGCCATAGGCATGGAGCTCTTCGGCCGCGACATAAGCGAGGGCGATCAGGGCCAGGGTCAGATAGTCGTTGGGAGAAATGGTGCTGTCGGCATTGCGGATGCGCATCGACAAGGTCAAGCGACCGATGCCGTGACCCATCCAGTAACCGATGAACAAACCGGCCGGCACGGCCCACAGCACACTTTTCAGTGCCCACTCACCGAGCCAGGCATCGCTATCACCGCCCTGTTGCACGAACAGCAAGCCGAGGATCACGAAAGGGAAGGCGATGCCGTCGTTGAGGCCAGCCTCACCGGTGAGCCCGAAACGCACCGAATCGTAATCCCTGGCGTCGTTGACCTGCACTAGCGAGGCCAGGACCGGATCGGTGGGGGCCAGGATCGCCCCGATCAGCAGCGACGGCCCCCAGGCCAGAGCAAAACCGTAATGCAGCAGCAGGCAGACGCCAATGATGGTCAAGATCATCACCGGTCCCGCCAGGCCGAACGCCACCCGCCATCGAAGGTCCTTCAGCGGCAGGCGCAATTTGAGTCCGCAGACAAATAGCGAAAAGAGCACCGCAACTTCCGTCAGGTGCTCCATCCAGATCGCCGCGTCCTTGATGTCCAGTTTCAGCAGGCCCAGGCCCGCCGGACCGATCGCCACGCCCAGCGCCAGGCACACCGCGGATGTGGTCACCGGCATCCAGCGCAGATAAGACGAGGTCAGTGCCAGGGTCAGCAGCACCGCGCCCAACACCGCCACCCATACAATGAAGCTCATGCCCGGTTCTCGGAGGTATGCCGCCGACCGCCGGCGGATGGCGGAATCAGGAGAGTCACACGCCGGTCACGCGTACGTACTCAGGTCCCAGATAGTTGAACCAGAGCAGAATCATCTCCACCAGGATAGTCACCAGCACCAATAGCCCGACGCCCCATACGCTCGCCGCATTCAGCAGACCTTCCTCTTTGCGCTCGTGCATGAAGATCGGCAAGCCGACGAACAGCAAAAACGTCGAATAGAGGGAGGCGGCCCCCAGCACGGTGATCGCCAGCCAGCGACTCGGATAGAGCCCGGCAATACCTGCAAGGAAGAACGGGGTGACGGTATAGGCAGCAAAACCGATGCACTGATTGACGGTGGGGCGTGAGTCGAAGGTGCGCGACATCCAGCGGATGAACAGCCCCATCAGCACCACGCCGACAATGATGCTCAGGTACAGCAGCCCACAAAGTTGCAGGGCGCTGGTGGCACTGAGTTTGACCGTTTCGTTCTCGGCCAGGCTCCAGCCGACGTAGGTGGTTCCGATAAACAGGCACACGGCGGGAATCAACGCGAGCAGCAGTAAATGAGCGAGGTAATGGCGCGGATTCGCTTCTTCTTCCTTACGAATATCTGTCCAAACGAAATTGGGCTGAGTGAACAGCCTGACGAAGGGTGCGGACATGTCGACCTCCAGATAGCGAGCGGCCCGGCATAGGGGCCCCTAAACGTATTGAGGTGCGTCCATCGCCGGGGGTTCATTTTTTATCGGAGGGCATGGGCTGTCTGGCCGAGGGAATGTTTGCGAGCGTCGAAGGTCAACCGAGCAGTTCCTCTTGCCTGGATGCCTTGCCATGAACGTCAGCCAAACTGTCGTCGAATATTTGCGCCAACACGACCTGCGACTGACGACGGCCGAGTCCTGTACCGCCGGAAAGATCGTGACCTTGCTCGCCGAAGTGCCGGGCAGCGGGGACCTGATCGAGAGCGGTTACGTGGTCTATTCTTCCGAAGCGAAGCAACGATTACTTAACGTCAGCCCCCATACGATCGAAACGTTCAACCTGACCAGTTGCGAAGTCGCTCGCGAAATGGCCTTGGGCGCCTTGCTCGACAGCACCGCCAACGTTGCCGTGGCCACCACCGGTATCCTGGGGCCGGAGGATGTCGACGGGATTCCGGCCGGCACCGTCTGTTTCGCCTGGGCCTACCAGACTGAGCAAGGGAAATGTGTATTCACCCAACAGCATCGCTTTTTCGGATCCCGCAGCAAGGTCCAGTTACTGGCTGCAGAACATGCCTTGAAGCGGATCTCGTTTTTTCATAAACGTGCGCTAGCCGAACAAGATCAGGTAAATCAATGAACGACGAATCCCGCCGCACCGAATACCACAGCCGCGATTTTCCGGTGCGCGAAGACATGGCCTATCAGGTCAAGGTCTGGCGATTCGAGCGTTGGGGCTGGTACGCGATGGTGCTGCTGGTGGTGCTGGCATTGCTCGGCTTGTTTTCCCGTGGCCCGCTCAGTTCCCGGGACGTTCACGGCAGCGATGGCAAAGTGCGGGTGGAGTACGAGATGTTCCACCGTCATGGTTCGACCAACCCGATGAAGGTCAGTGTGATCGGCCGGCCGGATGCCACGGTTGAGCTGGAACTGACCGGAAAACTGCTGGAGGGCTTCGAAATCGAAACCCTGCAACCAGAACCTGTGCGTGCACTCAGTGGCGAGCAGGGCATGAAACTGTGGGTACAAACGGACGCGCAAGGGCAGGCCAGTCTTTACCTGACTTTGCGTGGCGAGGGGCTGGGCCTGTTTCGCAGCCATATCGCCTCGCCCGGTGCAGCCCCCGTCAAGGTGGATCAATTCATTTTCCCTTAGGTGACTTATGGATTCGGTATTGCGCGCGACCGTGATGTACCTGGCGTTGCTGGTGCTGTTCAAGATCGCCGGTCGGCGCTCGCTGGCCGAACTGACGACGTTTGATTTCGTGTTACTGATGATCATCGGCGAGGCAACCCAACAAGCGCTGCTGGGCAATGATTTTTCCCTGACCAATTCGATACTGGTGATCATCACGCTGATTGCCATCGACGTCGGGCTTTCATTGCTCAAACAGCGCTCGCAATGGGTGCAGCGGCTGATCGATGGCGGGCCGACGATCATTGTCGAGAACGGCAAGATCCTGCACAAACGCCTGCGCCATGCGCGACTGGTCGAAGCCGATGTCATGGAGGCTGCGCGTTCGAGTCAGGGCATTGAAACCCTTGAGCAGATTAAATTCGCCATCATCGAGCGCAATGGCAAGATCTCGATAATTGCTCAAGAGCCCTGACTCACCCGCGACCCTTGCCGAACCTGCGTTTGGCTGTAGCAGCTGTAGCAGCTGTCGAGCCTGCGAGGCTGCGTTCGGCTGCGAAGCAGTCGTGAACCCGGCTGACGCGGTCTGTCTGACGCACCGCAATGTCTGGTTTTACGACTGCTTCGCAGCCGAACGCAGCCTCGCAGGCTCGACAGCTGCTACAGGCGAACGCAGCCACGCGCGTCAGAGCATCGGCTTGCCGCCCGTGACGCCATACCGTTGCCCGGTGATGTAGCTGGCTTCATCCGAGGCCAGCAGCACATAGATCGGCGCGACTTCCACTGGTTGGCCGGGACGGCCGAGCGGGGTTTGCGAGCCGAAGTTTTGCACGTCTTCTTCGGGCATGGTCGAGACGATCAGCGGCGTCCAGATCGGCCCCGGTGCCACGCTGTTTACCCGGATGTTCTTTGGCCCCAGCATTTGCGCCAGGCCGGCGGTAAAGTTGGCAATCGCGCCCTTGGTGGTCGCGTAGGCCAGCAATGTCGGCTTGGGCATGTCGGAGTTGATCGAACTGGTGTTGATGATCGAACTGCCGGGCTTCATGTGTTTCAACGCGGCCTGACACAGCCTGAACATGGCCGTGACGTTGACATCGAAGGTCATCACCCATTCTTCGTCCGGGATGTCCTCGATGTTTTCGTGGGTCATCTGGAACGCCGCGTTGTTCACCAGAATGTCGATCCGGCCGAAGCGCTCGACCGTTTTGTCCACCAGCGCCTGGCAGTGTGCTTTCTGCGCCAGATCGCCGGACAGTAGCAGGCATTGACGACCGGCCTGTTCGACCCAGCGTGCGGTTTCCTGCGCATCTTCCTGTTCATTCAGATAGGCAACCACCACATCCGCGCCTTCCCGGGCGAAAGCAATTGCCACCGCACGGCCGATGCCGCTGTCGGCACCGGTGATCAGGGCAATCTTGCCCTCCAGCCGACCCGAACCTTTGTAGCTCTGTTCGCCACAATCCGGGTAAGGGTCCATTTTCGTTTGGGCCCCGGGGACTGGCTGGCTTTGTTTAGGGAAGGGTGGTTTTGGATAGTCAGTCATCGGGAAATCTCCTCTGTTCAAGGCAAAAGACTGCTTTTCGTAGGAGCCAGGCTTGCCGGCGAAGGCGTCCTTGAAAGCGTCTTCGCCGGCAGGCCTGGCTCCTACATTGGGGTTGACCCTGGTCTTTTGCCTTGAGTTCGGTTGGATTTCCGCAATACGCAAAAGCACACAAATCCCCTGTGGGAGCGGGCTTGCCCGCGATAGCGGAGTGTCAGCAACATCAGTTCTCCTGACGGATCGCTATCGCGGGCAAGCCCGCTCCCACAGGGAATGTGGTCTGGAATCAGGCTAGGCGATTACGCAAGCTACGTTCCATCCGCGCGATCCCTTCTTCCAGCAGTGCCCGCGGGCAGCCGAAGTTCAAGCGCACGAACTGCTGGGCGTTATCGCCGAAATCAAGCCCCGCGCTCAGCCCGACCTTGGCCTGCTCGAGGAAGAACTGCTGCGGGTTGTCCAGCCCCAGCGCCGTGCAGTCGAGCCACGCCAGGTAAGTGCCTTGAGGAATGTTCATGGTCACACCCGGCAACCGCGTGCGAACCGCCTCCACCAGATAATCCCGATTGCCTTGCAGGTAGGCCATGAGCTCGGTCAGCCATGGGCCGCCTTCGCTGTAGGCGACGCGGGTGGCTTCCAGGCCCAGTGGGTTAACACTGTCGACCATGCCGCAGCGGGCGTTGTTGACCCGATGGCGCAGTGCCGCGTCCTGAATGATCATGAACGCAGTCTTCAAACCGGCGATGTTGTAGGCCTTGCTCGCCGACATCAGGGTGATGGTGCGCTGGGCGATCTGCGGGCTGAGCGAGGCGGTCGGAATGTGCACGCGCCCGTCGAAGCACAGCTCGGAGTGGATCTCGTCAGAGATGATCCAGGCATCCTGCTCCAGGCAAATGTCGGCGACCGCTTGCAGTTCCTCGCGCGCAAAGACCTTGCCCAGCGGGTTATGCGGGTTGCTCAGCAGCAGCGCGCCGCCCCCTTGCAGCGCCTCGCGCAAGGCATCGAGTGGCGTCGCATACGTACCATCGGCCAACGCGTCGAAGTCCAGTTCGACCTTGTTCAACTGCCAGTGGCCCGGTGCATGGCGCAGCGGCGGGTAGTTTGGCGTTTGCACGACCACGTTCTGCTGCGGCTGAACCAGCGCATGCAGGGCCATGTTGAAACCCGACTCGATACCCGGCAGGAAGACCAGTTCTTGAGGTTGCACACGCCAAGCGTATTTGTTCCACAGGTCGGCGACGATGGCGTCACGCAAGTCATCCTGAGCCACGCTGTAACCGAGCATCGGGTGTTCCAGGCGTTTTTGCAGTGCCTGAATGATCGCTGGCGGCGCGGCAAAGTCCATGTCGGCCACCCACATCGGCAACACGTCGGCCGGGTAGCGGCTCCATTTGGTACTGCCGGTGCCATGGCGGTCGAACACCTGATCAAAATCGAAAGTCATGCTCAGTCTCATAAAAGGCAGGGGGTTAATCCGGCGACCATGATAAGCGCCAACCTCTGTGGGAGCGAGCCCGCTCGCGATGAGGCCATCACAGCCAGCATGGATGTTGCCTGGTCCACTGCTATCGCGAGCAGGCTCGCTCCCTCAATTTGTGTGTCCGGCTGCCTTCCGCCATTTCCATCGTGTCGCTGATCATCGGTGCCCGAAGGTCAACGGGTACTGGATGACAACGTACACCCTGTCGATATCATCGCCCGCCTGGGCGCTGTTGGCTCGGTGAGACACATGGGACAGTTGCACTGACAAACCCTTGGCGGCGCCTGATTGCACGATGTAGCGCACGTCTATGTCGCGCTCCCAATGCCGCCCGCCATCGCCTTGTTGAGGCACGTACTCACCGACAGTCTGGTCGAACGGGTTGTAGGCCCCACCCTTGGGCGCACGGGTGCCGTCGATGGCGCTGCCCTTGACGTAACGCGTCATGAAGCTCAGACCGGGAATTCCATAAGCGCCGAGGTCGAGGTCGTAGCGTGCCTGCCAGGAGCGTTCGTGGGCGCCATTGAAATCGGCGTACTTGATCGAGTTGGCCAGGTAAATGGAGTCGCCACCGACGAAGTCGAACGGTGTGTCGCCATTGATGCGTTGCCAGGCCAGGGTAAAGGCATGAGCCTCAACGGTGTATTTGCCCGACAGGCTGTAGGCGGTGTTATCGATGACACCGGCCAACGCCTTGCCGCTGTCTTGCGTGCGATACAGGTTGGCGTCGAGGAACAATCCGGACCGTTTCAGGTGCAGATTGCCGTAGTACTGCCGCCAGGTGTCGCTCAATTCGGAGGCATACAGGGCACCGCCGACAGGATGTTGGGTGAACAGGTCGGCGCCTAGAAGCGTGATACCACCGGCCTCGGTGTTGGCACCGTAGCCGTAAAAGTTGCCCTTGCCGGACGTGTTGTCTTGATTCTTGAACGCCGTGAAATGACCGGCCACCAGATTCATGTCGTCGATTTCGCCGCTGTTCAACAGAAAACCCGTGGCGTATTCCGGTTGCAGGCGTTTGTCGGCGGAGTCGAATACCGGGGTTTCCACGGTCATTTCACCGAAGGCCAGGGTGGTTCGGGAAGCCCTGACTTTCAGCGCGCCACCGGCACTGGAATAGTTGCTTTCGCTACGACCGTCACTGTCCAGTGGCAGTAATCCCGTTCCCGAATGTCCTTTGCCGCCGTCGAGTTTCAGGCCCACAAAGGCATGACTGTCGACGGCGAAGCCTAGCGTGCCGGGCGTGAATCCGGATTCAAAAGAAGCGATAAAGCCTTGAGTCCACTCTTGTTTGTAATTCTTGGCCGTCGGCGACGATGAACGGTAGTCGCTGTTGAGGAAAAAATTTCGACTGAGTACTTCAAGTGTCGCGCCCTCGATAAATCCTTGCGCAGCCACCGGCACCTCATCCGCCAAGGCCGTTCCGGCGAAAAGCACGCAGAGCCAGAAGGACGTTTTGGGTACGTCCTTCCGACCGGGAATCAGCGGGAGGGCTTGCAAAGAAAACATCATTGATCGCCCCCCTAAAACAGCGACTCCACACAGACGCTGTTTTTTTCAATGGCCTTCAGAGGCGTTGAACATGGTCTTGGCGTAGATCAGGCCCAGACCATAGGCACCACCGTTGGCGATGGAGGTTTTCACCGTCTCGTCGTAAGTCTCGGTCCGTGCCCAATCGCGCTGGAGTTCAAGCAAGTACTGCAGCGATGTCATGGGACGGGCGCCGATCTGGATCATGCGTTGCAAGGCCATTTCATGCGCCTCGGTGGTGACATCGCCACAGGCGTCGGCAATCACGTAGACCTCAAAGCCTTGGTCTATCGCCGAAAGGGCCGGGCCAACGATGCACACGGAAGTCCACAGGCCGGCCAGAACGATTTTCTGCTTGCCGGCAGCGTTGACTTCGACGGCAATACGCTCGTCCTCCCAGGTGTTCATGCTGGAGCGATCGATCACCTTGTGTTCCGGAAATACCGATTTGATCTCGTCGAAAATCGGGCCGGAAAAACTCTTCTCGGCGACGGTGGTGAGGATGGTCGAGACCTTGAAGCCCCTAGCGGCTTTGGCGACAAGGGCAGCGTTGTTGCGCAAGGTGACGGCATCGATGGACTTGGTCGCAAACGACATCTGCGACTGGTGATCGATCATGATCAGGGTGTGGTCGGTCGGGGTCAGCAAGGTTTTGCCGGGAACAGCTTTTGCGATGGCCATGGTGAATGTCCTTACGGATTAAGTGAGGGGTGATTCGCGAGGCCATGTTTGCGTAGATTCGGGCGGGAATATTGAGGCGGTGTGCTGTTTTTTTCGCAGGAATAAGGGCGGCAAGCAGGCCATTGAAATACCGCCAACAAATACAACTATGACCTACGCTTATTCCCAGACGCATGTTCACCGAACAGGGGCTCTTCCCTGATCGAAAACAACAAGAACAGCTATCCGGAGACGACTCATGTTTGCATTGGCCCGTCGATTCAGCAGCAACCTCGCCGTTTTCATTACCGCCGCCGCGCTCGCATCACCGGTTTTTGCGCTGGACACCGTCAAGTTCATGGCCCCCGGTTCGGTCGGTGGTGGTTATGACCAGACCGCACGCGTCCTGGGCAAAGCCATGGTCGAGGCGAAAACGGCAAAGTCCGTTACCTTCGAGAACAAGGGCGGCGCGGGCGGCACCCTCGGGTTGGCGCAATTTGCCAACGGCACCAAGGGCGACGCCAATGCCCTGCTCGTGGTCGGCGCGATCATGGTTGCGTCCATCGAGCAGAACAAACCGCAAATCACCTTGAAGGACGTGACGCCAATCGCCCGGCTGTTTACCGAATACAACGTGATTGCCGTGCGTGACGACTCCCCGTACAAAACCCTGGACGACTTGCTCAAAGACTTCAAAGCCAACCCGGCCAGTATCAAATGGGGCGGTGGCTCCAAGGGTTCGATCGACCACATTGGCATCGCCGAACTGGCGAGCAAAATGGACGTTCCCGTCAACAAGGTGAATTACGTCGCCTTCGCGGGGGGCGGCGAAGTCGTCGCCGCGACGCTGGGGGGCCACATCACGGTGATCACCGGCGGCTATGCCGAGCTTGCCAAATACGTGCAATCCAAGCAGTTCCGCTTACTCGCCATCGGCGCACCCAGCCGCGTAGAAGGCATCGATGCACCGACGCTCAAAGAAAGTGGCTATGACGTGACAATCGGTAACTGGCGTGGCGTTTACGGCGCGGCGGGCCTGACGCCTGACCAGCGCAAAGAACTGACCGAAGCCGTCCTGACCGCGACCAAAAGCACTGTCTGGCAAGAAAACGTAAAAACCAATGCATGGTCCCCGAGCATTCTGACCGGGGATGACTTCGGCAAATTCGTCGAAGAAGAACATGGGCGCCTGCGCGCGATGCTGGTCAAGGTCGGACTGCTTTGAGATGGCTGGGCGCTGGAGAGTCATGCCGGCCCAACTGGCGATTGGTTTAGGTGTCGTCGCCATCAGCGCGGTATTGGCGTTCGGCGCCTCGCGGTTTCCTGCCGAAATGGGCTTCGTCATCATGGCGGCCTACGTCTACCCCTATGCCGTCGCGGCGTTTCTGGGCGTCGTCGGTCTGTTGATGTGCTATCAGGCGCTCACCGGTGGTTTTCGTAACCTTGCCGACAACCACGAGACCACCCAGGCTGAGCCCGGCGGCAAGGTCGGGGCGACTTGGGTCACGGCGGGGCTGGTGGGGGTTGCCTTGCTCATTACCTACATCGGTTTCGTATTGGCCGCCTCATTGCTGTTTGCCTGTTCGGCGCGCGGTTTTGGCAGTCGCAGCCCGCTGCGGGACCTGGCCATCGGCATCGCCCTGACCTTACCGATTTACTGGCTTTTCACCGCCGGGCTAGGGGTTTCCCTTCCGCCCCTGGTCAACGCCTGGATCTGATTCCTGGCCGAAGGAGGTCGACAAGGTGGACATTCTTGCGAGTCTGGCAACCGGCTTCGGTGCCGCGTTGGCCCCGATCAATCTGATGTGGGGTTTTATCGGCTGCCTGCTGGGCACCGCGATCGGTGTTTTGCCGGGGATCGGGCCGGCGCTGACCGTCGCACTGCTGCTGCCGATTACCGCCAAGGTCGATCCTACCGGCGCGCTGATCATGTTTGCCGGTATCTATTACGGCGCTCAGTTTGGTGGCTCCACCACCTCGATTCTGCTCAACACCCCCGGCGAGTCGTCCTCCATGGTCACGGCCCTGGAAGGCAACCTCATGGCCCGCAACGGGCGGGCAGGCCCGGCGTTGGCGACGGCCGCTATCGGTTCATTCGTGGCGGGCACCATCGCGACGATCATGCTGACTTTGTTCGCTCCCCTTGTAGCGACGTTGGCACTGAAGTTCGGGCCGGCGGAGTATTTCGCGATTCTGGTGCTGGCGTTCACCACGGTATCAGCGGTACTCGGCTCGTCAATGTTGCGTGGCTTCGCCTCATTGGGTATCGGGCTGACCGTCGGCTTGATCGGCCTGGACTCGACTTCGGGCATTGCCCGCTACACCTTGGAGGTGCCCGAACTGGTCGATGGCATCGAAGTGGTACTCGTCGCGGTGGGATTGTTTGCCGTCGGTGAAGCCTTGTACGGCGTGCTCTACCAAAAGGAAGAAACGGCCGGCCGCCACCGCCTGACCTCGTTGTGGATGACCCGTGCCGACTGGAAACGCTCGGTTCCCGCCTGGCTACGGGGCACCCTGATCGGTTTTCCCTTTGGCTCGATTCCGGCCGGTGGCGCGGAAATTCCCACGTTCCTGTCTTATTCAACCGAACGCAAACTCAGCAAATACCCAAAAGAATTTGCCGCCAGCAAAGGCGAGGGCGCCATCGAGGGTGTTGCCGGCCCCGAAGCGGCCAACAACGCGAGCGCCACCGGTTCGCTGGTGCCGCTGCTGACCCTGGGCATTCCGACCTCCGCCACGGCGGCGATCTTGTTGGCTGCGTTCCAGAACTACAACCTGCAACCGGGGCCGCTGCTGTTCCAGACCTCGGGCGAGCTGGTCTGGACACTGGTGGCCTCGCTGTACATCGGCAACGCCATCCTGCTGGTGCTGAACCTGCCGTTGGTGGGGCTGTGGGTCAAACTCTTGCAGATTCCACGACCGTACCTGAACGCCGGCATTCTGGTGTTCGCCACCATCGGCGTGTACGGCATGCGCCACTCGACGTTCGACCTGTTTCTGATGCTGGGCATCGGCTGGGCCGGGGTGTTGATGCGGCGTTTCGACTTCCCCGTCGCCCCGGTGATCGTCGGTATGCTGCTGGGGCCGATGGCGGAAAAACAACTGCGCAACGCCTTGTCCATCAGCCAGGGCGACTGGATGATATTTGTGACGCAACCCATCGCGGCCTCGCTGCTGGCATTGACGTTGTTGGTGTTGCTGGTTCCGTACCTGTTGCATAAACGCGGCATCAAATTGCATGAGGATGATTGAGCGCTTCGCGAGCCGGGTTGACGATGCTTTGCCCTAGGAGCATGGATCAAGAATCCTCACGTAGATCGTTCCCATGCTCCGCGTGGGAATGCCTCAACGGACGCTCCGCGTTCGGCTCTGGATGGGACGCGGAGCGTCCCGGGCTGCATTCCCACGCAGAGCGTGGGAACGATCATCGAACTCAGCGACTTGGCCGCTTGCGCCATGCACCGCTTCACCGTGGTTCGCGATCTGACCGACACCTTGTCCAGCCTCAACCTCCAAGGCATTTCCGACTGTGACCTGCAATCGCGAGCAGGCCGGCAATCCGGCTCCTGGGGTGCGCTTTTTTATCACTTCATCATCTGCGTGGAACTCCCAGCCAGCCCCCCTCGTCATCTGCAATGAAGCACCACCGCGGGCACACCGCGGCCACTTCCTGACGTGTTCATTACGAAGGCGATGGATGACATGACTATTCCAGATAGCAGAACCGGACAACCGGATGCCCCTCGGGATCCCGCAGGCTCCGAACAAAACTTTCAGCATTTAAAGGAGGAGGTTACCGAAGCGATAGGCGGTGCACGGCACCAGGCCGATGAGCAGTTCGGCCAGTACCGCGATACCGCAGCGGACCAGATTGAAGCATTGGCCAGAGGCGCCCAGTCAGTCGTTTCCGAGATCAGGACGAACGATACGTTCGGGATGTCCGACTACCTGGCGGACATGGCCGACAGCATGAGCAGCCTGGCGGGGAAACTGCGTAGCAAAAGTGCCGAAGAGCTTCTGCACGATGGCGCAGACCTTGCGCGCGACAATCCGGGATTGTTCATTGTCGGCAGCATCGCGGTGGGGTTCGGTCTGTCGCGGTTCCTGAAAGCGGGCACGGCGACTACGCCGACAACAACCGACCGTGAATTCGATGCCCAAAGCAGTGCATCCACGTTCAGCGGCGAGGGCTCGCAAGGACTCTATGAAACTTCGATGCCGTCCGGAGGCGATCTGTCGCCCGGGTTGGCCACTGGCATCACGCCGTCCTCGCCGAACGCGCCCGACCATCGTGGCGATGCTTCCTCAATGCCGGGGTCCAGCCCCTTCACAGGAGAACGGTAATGAACAGAGACGATCCAGAACTGCAACGCACACAGCCCGTCACGCCGTCGGTCACGACGGCTGATCATGACGCTTCCGTGGTCGGTTTATTGCGTCAGTTATCTCGGGAAGTTCCGGCGTTATTCACCAAGGAGCTGGCCTTGGCCAAGGCGGAATTGCAGGCCAGCCTGACGACATTGAAAGCAGGGATTGCCGGGGTCGCCGGCGGCGCCATTGTGTTGCTCGCCGGGTTCATCATTCTGCTGATGGCTGTGGTCTATGCCTTGAGCCTGGTGATGGCGCCCTGGCTGGCCGCGCTGATTGTCGGCGCCGTGGTAATGATTATCGGGTTTGTGATGCTGCAAGCAGGCAAAAAACAATTCGAGCCTTCCCACTTCAAGCCTGATCGCACCCTGGACGCGCTGAACAAAGACCAGGAAGCCCTGCGGAGGAAAGTGTCATGAACCGAGAATTTGAAACCGAAGCGGCCAAGAGCCCGGAAACCATCGAGCGTGAAATCGATGCGCAACGGGAGAACATCGGGCATATCGTCGACGCGCTGGAAAGCAAGTTCACCCCTGGCCAGATGTTCGATCAGGCGCTGCTGATGATGCAAAGCAACGGCTCGACCTTTCTGACCAATCTGGGCACCAGTGTGCGTAACAATCCCGTGCCCGCGGTGCTGACCTCGGTCGGCCTGATGTGGTTGATGATGAGCCAGAATCGCCCGCCAACGCCTAGGGAATATCGCGTCGAGGAGCCGGATGTCGACTGGACCGATGACTTGGCCGAAGGGCTCACCGAGGGCATGGACAGCGCCCGACAGCGTCTGCACGACACCACCGATTCGCTCAAGAACAGCTATCAGGCGGTCAAGGGTAAGGCCGCGCACCTGAGCGACAGCCTGCAGGCGAAGACCGATCAGCTCAGCCACGCCGTCCATGACACCAGTGATCGCCTGGCGCGCAGGACTCATGAAATGGGCGACCAGTTCAGTCATCTGCTCAAGGAGCAGCCCCTGCTGATGGCGGCGATGGGTATCGCGGTGGGAGCGTTGCTGGGCGCGGCGTTACCGACCACCGCAACGGAGCGCCGTTATCTGGGCAGGACCAGCGCAAGCCTCACCGGCAAGGTCAAACAGCAAGCACGGGAGGGCTATGAGGCGGTGCGCGAAAAGGTGATGGAACCCACGGAGTCCCACGAGACAATCGCTGGAGAAACGGGCGAGATGCGCAAGACCTCGTCCGAAACCTCAGCCGATCTGTCGCGTGGATTGGGAACTTCTTGATAGCTATCAGGGCAAGACGGGAGGTCTGATGCGCAGACGTCCCGTCGAGCCCGGTTTGTCGACGCCTTGAAACAGGCGGGACTTCCAGATCAGGCACCCTGACGAGGTACGCATCATGATTGATGAATCCACAGGCATGACCCCCGGCGTACGCTACGAAATCGAGAACCGGGAAAGGGTAGAACCGTTTGCCGGTTTTTTTCTGGACGGCAAGTATTACCTCACGCCCGAACTGCAAACGGCCATCGGCTGGCTCGAGGGCAACCGCTTTATCTACGATGAACTCGATCCCGAGGGCGAACCGGTGTTCAAGGACCGAGTGGCCGGCACTGTCAAGGATTTGAAACTCACGCTGAGTGACGGAATGACCCTGGAGATTCATCCCATTGCTGGCACTTGACTCATCGGAACGAAAAACCCGAGGCCGCGTCAGCTGCCACTGACTTTCCAGTGTTTGACGTTATCGGCAAACACCATCTGATGCATTTCGTGGGCGATTCCGTAGGCCAGGGATTCATGCGCGGCAATGACTTTCTCTTCCGCTGAAAGGCAATGAAAAATATCCAGTTTGGTCTCTGCGTTGGCAGTTTCCAGGGCAAAGATCTGTACATAGCGCGCGAGGTCGTTATCCAGGCTCGAGAGGTATTCGCGCAGGCGTTGATGGTCGACCGAGCTTTGGCTGAAATACCAATTCATGGGGTGAATCAGAAACCGCGAATGGGGCGCGGTGATTCGCCGGCCGGCGGCCAGGAACATGATGATGCCCATCGACTCGATGTTGCCGGCATTGATCGCGCATAGCGGCACCGGCAGGGATTTAAGGAAGGTGTAGAGGGCGAAGCCGAAGTTGGTGCTGCCGCCGCTGGTGGAAAGATTCAGCAGCAAGGATGAGGCGCCTTGGTCGATGGCATCGAGGCAGCAGTCCCTGAAGCGCTCCATGGTGCCCTGATCGATCTGGCAATGAAAGTGGATGATGTGCTCTGTCATCGACGTACCTCAATACGGGATAAATTAGAGAGCTGACGATAAAGCGTAACTGCCTGAATGATGCCAGACCTCAACGCTCTTTTCTTTCATCAATTTGTATAAGCGCAACCCGTTTTTATATTCGTTTGACTCACTCCCATTAGTCGCCGCAGCAGGAGTTTTCTGGAACTAATAGCCCCAATCCGTTGGTCGCAAGAATGCCGTATCCGTTCAAACTTTCAATCCCGGAAAACCTCGGAATAAGACGAGCCGACAAAGGTTCGCGAGAAACAATGAGGAGAACGAAAATGGCTAACACCGGTAACAAGAACCCTGGCAATTTTGCCAATGACCCTGAGAAAGCCTCCGAAGCTGGCAAAAAAGGCGGGGAGTCGGGCGGCGGGATGATGAACGATCCGCAACGCACCTCCGACGCCGGCAAAAAAGGTGGACAGGCCTCAGGGGGGCGTCAATCCAGCGATACCAATCGTTCCGGCAGCGAACAGGGAGGAGGCCGCTCGGGCAACTTTGCCGACGACAGGGATAAAGCGTCTGAAGCAGGTAGAAAAGGAGGAGGGCAAAATCAAGGTGGAGGGCAAAACCCTGGCGGCGGGCAAAATCCCGGCGGCGGGCGTAAACCCTGATGCCGTGTGAAACACATCAAGCCCCGCTTATGGCGGGGCTTGGTTTTTCCACATCAGATTGCTGACACCCCTCGGCTCATGATGGGCGCATGCTCTGCCATCAGCTCAGCGACCCAATCAATGAAGACGCGCAACTTGAAGCTGATATGCCGGTTTGGCGCAAAGGCCACGTAGATCGGCATCGGATCGAGGCGCCAATCCTCAAACAGGCGAACCAATTCGCCACGCGCTTCGTATGGCTTGGACATGTAGTCTGGCAGCCAAAGAATGCCGAGGCCGGCCAGACCGGCCGCGATGTAGGCATTGCCATCGTCGACCGCCAACACATAGCGACCCTTGATATGGACGCTCTCGCTGTTGCTGCGCATGGCATAGGGCACGGCTTTGCCTGTGCGTGCCCACAGGAAACCGACGATGCGATGATGCGAATCTTCCAGCTCTTGCGGATGCGACGGCGTACCGACGCGTTCCAGGTAACTTGGCGCCGCAAAAACGCCCAACTGCAGGTCGCCTACCCGCCGGGCCATCAGAGACTGGTCGGTTAGTTCGCCGCCGCGCACAACGCAATCTACATTCTCACCGATCATGTCCACGATGCGATCGCTGACGCCCATGTCGATCTGGATGTCAGGGTATCGAGCATGAAACGCAGGCAACGCCGGCACCAGAATCATGCTGGCCAACGGGCTGGGCACATCCACTCGCAGTCGGCCCCGAGGCAGGGCGGAGGCGCTGGACAAGCTAGTCTCGGCATCGTCCATGTCGGCGAGCAGCCGAACCACGCGCTCGTAATAGACGGCGCCATCGGCTGTTACGTTAACCTTGCGCGTCGTGCGGTTGAGTAATTTGACGCGTAACCGGGCCTCCAACTGCTGCACCAGTTGCGTCACGCTGGTCTTGCTCATATGCAATGTTTCGGCCGCCTTGGTGAAGCTGCCTGTTTCCACCACCCGCGCAAAAGCCAGCATCGCATCGAAACGGTCCATTTCTGCCCCGGATATCTATCGGATTGTTTGGTTTTTACAAACAGTGATGGCTACAGTTGCTTGTTTATCAGGCAGGCACAAGTCCTTAAAGTCATTTTCATCGTTAATTACGGGTCAGCTTTGACCTGTTGATGGAGGTACTTTATGACCAAGCGTGATGTTGTTTTTCCACCCGGGCGCCAAGCGCTTTATGAGCGCAATCGCTATTCGCCGGCTATCCGGTCCAATGGCTTTTTATTCGTCTCGGGGCAAGTCGGTAGTACCGAAGACGGCTCACCCGAGCCCGACCTGGAAACTCAGGTTCGGCTCGCGTTCAACAATCTGAACGCGATCCTGAGATCTGCGGGTTGCACCTTCGACGACGTAATTGACATAACGGTCTTCATCGTCGATCCGCAAGAGAAGTTCGAAACGATCTGGAAGGTCGTGCCGGAGTTCTGGGGTAATGCACCGCACCCGACGTTAACGGCTGTCGGGGTAACGTGGCTGTATGGCTTTGAGTTCGAGATCAAGGTGATCGCCAGGCTTCCTGACGCCATCAACAGATGAGCTGACCAGGGAAGCGGGGCGCAACTATCGGTTCAAGTAATAGTGACAATCAAGAAACGCAAGTTCTGCTTTGTCGGGCAAAGTCGGAGAATCGCCTCCATCGAAGACGCTCAACGACCCCGATTTTTTATTTTCAGGACTTCACCGATGCGCCCTTTATTTGTTCCTGTCATGGCTTTCGCCTCCTTGCTGCTGGCCGGCTGCGCCTCCGCACCGAATGATCCGACGCTGACCTTGCAGACGAAAAAAACGCCTGCCGAGTACACCGACTGCGTGGTGCCGAAGTTGCAGGGCAGCGCACTGAACCCGACGGTCTCGCAAACCCAGCGCAGCTACCGGATCGTGGTGCCGAGCAGAATCGCGGCAGACAACGTTCTCGAAGCCTACAAGGCCCCGAATGGCGGCAAGGTGTTTTTGTATGAACGCCACTTGCTGGCGTCGAACTTCATGCCTTCGAGTTTCGAACGTGCCGCGCAGGAATGCCTGTAACCGCTTTTAAAAATGCTCCTTTGGTTGGCCGCAACCAACCAATTTTTTGTCCCGCGCCTTATTCGGTCGCGGGATTTTTTTGCGTGCAGATAGTTAAGCCGTAATGTTATGCGTAGCAGCTGCCAAGCCCCGCGAGACTGTGGTGATTGCTGGCGTTTTCTAATGAGCGTCTATGGGTGGAGGATCAGCTCCAGGACAGACCGGACGTCCCGCCAACCTCATGACTGTCTGGGCTTGCGCTAGCATGAAAGATGTTCAGGCCACTCGCCATCGAGAGGTGTGCGTGACGGGCTCTGTCAATTGCAGGGGCCGGAGGAGGCGTGTTGAAACCATTCCAGCTCAGACCTAGCGCCTCAACCCTGAACATGTTGCGTCAAGCGTGCCTGCAACGCCGTGATGCGGTGCCGCCAACGTTAACGGAAAAAGCGCTCATTCCGGGCATTCCGAATGCCCGCTACTGGCTGGACCAGGACCTGACTCCGTTCATTCGGGATGTGAGCCAGGCCAACCTTCGAGAGGCTGAGGCGCTCGCCAGGGCAGGGCTACCGAACGACACCCTGCCGCGGGCAAATTTGCTGGCGGTTTCGGGCGGCGGCGACGCCGGCACATTTGCGGGGGGCATCATTGCGGGATGGACCCAGCATGGGACTCGACCGGTGTTCAAAGTTGTCACCGGCATTAGCGCTGGCGCCCTTGTCGCCCCGTTTGCCTACCTGGGGCCCCAGTACGACGATGTCATTGTGCGTATCTGCAATGCAGTCGGTCCAAAAGACATTTTCCATGCGCGCAATATGCTGACCCGTCTTGCCAGTGATGGTATGGCGCACAGCAAGCCATTGTCGCGGCTCATTGCACAGCACGTCACCGCCGGGATTCTTGCGGCAATCGCGGCGGAATACGCCAAAGGACGGCTCCTGATGATCGGCACAACCGACCTTGATTCAGGGCGCCCGGTCACCTGGAACATGGGCGCTATTGCCTCCAGCCAGGCACCGGGAGCGCTCGAGCTGTTTCGCAACATCATGATCGCGTCGATGAGTATTCCCGGAGCGGTCTCACCCGTCATGATTGATGTGGACGTTAATGGCCACCCGTTTCAGGAAATGCACGTGGACGGAGGTGTCCTTACGCAGGTGTTCCTTTACCCACCCGGCACCGTGATGGCGCTGAACCAGGTGCCCGGGGCGCGTTTGCGTCGTGAACGGCATTTCTATGTGATTCGCAACGGCAAGCTGGAACTGCAATGGTCCGGAACCAAGCGCCGAACCTTGAACATCGGCGGTCGAGCCATCAGCGCATTGATCCAGAATCAGGGAATCAGCGATCTGGACCGGATCTACCGAATTGCCCAGCAGGATGGGGCGGACTTCAATCTGGCGTACATCGGCTCCGACTTTCACGTTTCTCGCCTGCATAAATTCGATGGCGAGTACATGAAGCGCTTGTTCGAATACGCCTTTGAACTCAGTGCCAAAGGCTATCCATGGCATAAATCGCCGAGTACGTGAGCGACGGTCTCAGCTGACAGGCTCGACCGTACAACTCATTTCCCCTGAGCCTGGCTTCTGGAAAAGCACCACGTTGCCGTCTTGCCAGAAGCTGTAGCTCCCCAGGGAATCCTTGCCAGTGTATTGGGTTCCCGAATCATTCAGCACCTGGCTCAGGGTGATCGAGCTGTTCGCCCATTTCAGGTACACGACACCAGGCTGCGTGTTAAAGAAAGTGGCGGCAATCAGCGGGTTAAACCCTGTACACCGAAAAGCCAGGGGGCCTTCGGTGAGTCGGTCTGGATCCTTGGTTCTCACAATGGCCGAACCTTGGCGTAGCTGGTGCGCGCGCTCGGCATAACTTCGGATCGTGCATGTTTTGGGCGCAGGCTCGGAGGCACACTGATTGCGCGCGCCGATCCAGAACTGCTGGTCGATCATGACTTTGTCGGGGCGCGGTACTGAATGATCATCCGTGAGCGCCAGGCGATAAAGGCGTGTCAATTCAATATCCATCTGCATCAGTTGTGGGTCGCGACAAATAAGCTTTTCGACGGATGCCCTTGCCGTTGCGCAGTCGAAACTGGTCTGGAGGACGGGCGAAGCATTTGCACAGGTGCTCATCGCCGCACACACGCTGGTAGCGAGCAGACCGGTGAGTGTTTTCTTGTTGGCTTGATTCATTACCTGATACCCGGATTGCTGTGGGATCTATTGATCCGTTGAACAGTCATTTGTTCGCATTGGGTGTATCGCAGTATAAGGCCGTATTACAGATTGGATTGGCGAGCTCGCCAGGTTGAGGGGCTGCAATCGAAGTGCCGGCGGAACCAGCGGGAGAAAGCACTAAGTTCGGAAAACCCCAGAACCCCGGCTATCTCACTCAAAGGTTGATTGGAATGTGCCAAGTGACGCATTGCCAGTTCTGCACGCACCTGATCCAGCAGCGAGGAAAATGTTTCACCCTCCTGTGCAAGCTTGCGATGCAGTGTTCGCCTGTCCCATCCCAGATTGGCCGCCACTTGCTCCACCGAGCAATGGCCTGTGGGCAGTACTGTCCAGATCATCTGGCGCACTTGTTCAAGTAAAGCTGTTTTGGATTGTTCGCGGATACTGTGCAGATATTGATGAACATAACGGGCCATGTCCGGATCGGCACTGGGCAGTGCCTTGTCCAGGTCGGTACTGCTGCAGACGAGGCCATCCATCAGACTATTGAACTGCACCGAGGTGGCGAATACGCGGCGGTGTCGACTGTCGTCCAGCGGCGCTGCGTGACGAAAGCAAACCACTGAAGGGTGCCAGTGGTTCCCCAGCAAGGTTTTCAGCAGGCGGTGGATCACCGCCACCGACAGTTCCATCGCCTGACGCACCGGCAGGTTTCCCACCGTGACCTGTTCCATGCGCAAAACCACCACGCCGCCACTTTCCTCGATATTCAACACCAGCCCCTGATTGTGCAGGTACAGGAAATCGCGGAACGCTTTCAGGGCCGAACGGATGGTCGGCTCGTCACGCCACAGCAGCGCCAGAGGCCCCAGATTGGAGAGCTTGCGGGTTTCGGCCATACGCAAGCCAAAATCGTCCACACCCGCTTCGCGCGCCGAACTTTCGAGCAGCCGTGCTACAGCTTCGTTGGGAATCTTCAAGTCTGGCTGAAGCAGGCATTGGGGATCGAGGCCGACGAGGCGCAATTGCTGCAGATGATCAACGTGTAGCGATCGGGCGATTTCCACGTAGTTGGTCAAGCTGGCACTGCGAACGAGGCCACTCATGGATGATCTCTTAATCCGGGACAGCGATTTATCAGCTTAGCAGCTTGATTGTCCCGCCAAGTCAAGGTGAATGACGGCAGCCGCGCGACACTGCGTCACTTCCCGCCGTGCCTGCATCGATAAGGTGGGGATTGCTCGTTGCCCTCAAGGCTTGCGTACAAAAACAAGAGAATGGCCATGAATAAAACACCTCGTATCACTCGATCAACGGATACGCCTGCCAAGCGTCGCCGCGCAGCGCCAAAAGCTCTTCAAGAGCCGCTCAAAACAGTGAGCCCTGCACCGATTGCCACGCCATTGCTCAGGGTGCGCCCGGTCGATCTGCTTGGCGCGTCCGGTGCCCTGTTCAAGGCCGTGGGCAAGACGCCAGTCAAGGCAGCACGGCATGTTGGCAGTTTCCTCAAGGAGCTGGGCAATATTGTCGCCGGCAGCTCCAGCGTGGCACCGAATCCCAAAGACAAGCGTTTTTGCGATCCGGCCTGGCAATCCAATGCCCTGTTGCGCGGCCTGTTGCAGAGTTACCTGGCTGGCAATGACGAGCTGAGCCGTTTTATCGAGGAGGCCCAACTCGACGCCAGAGACAAGGGCCGTGCCCGGTTCATTGCCGCACAGTTGGGTGATGCACTGGCGCCGAGTAACCTGCTGCTGACCAATCCGACAGCGTTGCGCAAGTTGCTCGATACGGGCGGCATGAGCATTGTCAAAGGGATCGGGCAGTTCTCCCGGGACCTGCGCCACAACGGCGGGATGCCGATGCAGGTGGATAGCGCACCGTTCAAGGTGGGAGAAAATGTCGCCACGGCGAAGGGCGAGGTAGTGTTGCGCACCGAGATGTTCGAACTGCTGCAATTCGCCCCAACCACGAAAAACGTGCATGCCCGCCCGTTGGTCATGTCACCCCCGCAGATCAACAAGTACTACGCCATTGACTTGTCGCCCGACAAGAGTCTGATCAAATGGATACAGGACAGCGGTGTGCAACTGTTTGTCGTCAGCTGGCGCAATCCAACTAGCCAGCACCGCGACTGGGGTTTGTCCGAATATGCGCTGTGCCTTGACCAGGCGGTCGATGTCGCGCGAGGAATCACCGGTAGCGCGGATGTCAATATGTGGGGTTCCTGTTCAGGTGGCTTGACGCTCGCGGCCTATCTCGGCTGGCTGGCGGCGCGCGGCGAAGGCGCCAAGGTGGCGAACACCAGTTGGGCGGTGTGCGTGCTCGATATGCCCGCGCTCTTCGGTGACACCGCCATCGGCCTGTTTGCCACGCCGGCGGTACTGCGCGCGGCGAAGACCCGCTCGCAGTGCAAGGGCACTCTCAGTGGCCAAGACATTGCGCGTATGTTCGCCTGGATGCGGCCCAACGACCTGATCTGGAACTATTGGGTCAACAACTATTTGCTGGGCAACAAGCCGCCGGCGTTCGACATTCTTGCCTGGAACAACGACTCCACGCGTCTACCGGCAAAACTGCATGCCGACTACCTCGATCTGGCCCAGCACAATCCCTATAGCAACCCGGGGGCATTGCTGATCGCTGGAGAGCCGATTGACATGAGCAAGGTCAAGGTCAGTGCTTATGTGATCGGCGGCACCACCGACCACATCACACCTTGGCAGGGCTGCTACGGGACCGCCCGACTGTTCGGCGAGGACAGCACCTTCGTCCTTTCCAATGCCGGCCATCTACAGAGCTTGATCAATCCGCCGGGCAATACGAAGTCGTATTTCTACGCCGCCGCTGCCACCGCCACAGATCCAGAAAGCTGGCTGCAAGACGCAGGCGAGAGCCACATCGGCAGTTGGTGGCCGCATTGGCGCCAGTGGATCGAGCAACGGTCGGGAGATAGCCAGCCAGCACCGCGCAAACTCGGCTCACGCAAATATCCGCCTTTGTATGCTGCCCCGGGCCATTACATATTGGAGCGTTGAGGTTATCCGGCGCTTGACCAGCGCCGGGTAAGTTGTACCCCAGGGCGACTCTACCCACACCAGTTCGAGGGAGTAGAGATCCAAAAGAAATTAAAGGTTGCAGCCTAAGAATATTGTTCCAGGGTTAGTCGCAGACGCTGAGCTAGACTCAAAGATCCAAAGCACACTGATAGCAGTGGAGGCTTTATGAAAAGGTCCATTTCTCCCTGTCTGGCTACGATTGTCTCGGTGTTCTGCCTTTGCGCTTCCGCCGAGACCGTAACGCCGCTCAAAGGACAGTCTCCCGAAATCATTCAGCAGGACATTAGTTCATGCCAGGCTCAGGCCGCCAACACAGCAAGCACCAGCTCAACGCCTGAATCAGGTGGACGTGCCCGTGGTGCCGCTTCTGGTGCAGTAGCAGGTGCGGCGGTTGCCGGAGCGCGCGGTCGTCAGCATGACGAGGTTTATGACAAGGTAGATGACGATGTCAAACAGGAATATCGACAGAACAAAGCCAAGGATGCTGCCGTGGCAGGTGCGGTTGTAGGTGGGTCCCGGCAACGTCAGGATCGTCGTGAGGATCGCCGGGCAGAACCGGCTGCCACTGCGTCCGCCTACAGCAGTTGCATGCAGCAACGGGGTTACCAGATAACCCCTTGAACCGTTGCAAAAGTAGGTGAAAGCAAAGGGCATCAAGATCTGTATCGTCTTTGAAGGGCGCGACGGTGCAGGGAAGGGCGGAATGATCAAGGCGCTCAAGTCTGCCTGACCACAGGGGGGTGCAATGCGCATTCCATTTTTTTACGCGGTGTCCGCTGTACTGTTTTTGAGCGGATCTTCCTGCCTGGCGCAGTCATTGGATGCGAGCGCGAGCGCAAAAGCTGCCGACACAGCGCCCGCCACGGCGGCGACCAAAGATGCCGTATTTACCCAGGAGCAGCTGGATCAAATGCTGGCGCCCATTGCGCTTTACCCGGACCCGTTGCTGGCACAGGTGCTGATGGCCACGACGTACCCCGGAGAAGTCGTCGAGGCGGTAAGCTGGTCTAAAGCGCACCCGGACGCCAAAGGCGATGATGCGGTCAAACAAGTGGCGAGCCAGCCTTGGGATCCGAGTGTGCAGGCGCTGGTTGCCTTCCCCCAGGTTCTGGCAACGCTGGGGCAGGATCCCGTCTGGGTACAACGCCTGGGTGATGCTTTCCTGGCGCAGCCCGACGATGTCATGGAGGGCGTGCAACGCTTGCGTCATCAGGCGCAAGCGGCTGGCAACCTGCAGAGCAACCAATATCAGAACGTGACGGTTCAGGCTGTTGCGGCACCGGCACCGGCCCCCACGTCTGCGGCGCCGGCCCCCGCCAGCAGCACTTCTACCATCATCATTCAGCCCTCCGATCCGCAGGTGGTGTACGTACCCAGTTATAACCCGACAACCACCTATGGCACCTGGCCCTATCCTGCGTCGCCTCCCGTGTATTATCCGCCGCCGCCAGCCTATTACCCCGGTTCGGCATTGATGGCCGGCCTGGCATTTGGTACCGGTGTGGCGATCATTGGCTCGTTGTGGGGTGATTGTGACTGGGACAATAACGACATCGACATCGACGTCGATCGCTACAACAACATCAATCGCAACAACCAGATCACCAACAATCAGAACACGTGGCAGCACAACACCGTTCACCGCGATGGCGTTCCCTATCGAGACTCCAAGAGCCGCGAACAGTACGGCCGACAACTGGGCGGTGCCAATCAGCGTGAGGCCTATCGAGGGGACGATGCCCAACGGGCCCAGGCGCGTGAAAAAGCCCGTAGTTCAATGGACAAGCACGGTATCGAACGACCGGCCACCAGCAACCGCGAGGCCCGTGATCGAGCACGCGAAGCTCAGTCCGCAACCTCGGCCAACAATCGGATGCAAGCAGGTGCAGACAGGCCGATAACGTCTGACAGAAACCAGGGCACCACCAGAAACACTCGGGAGAGTCAGCCGCCCGCCAGACAGACCGCTCAGGTGAATCAGCGCGCACAGGGCACCTCGCAGACGCGCCAAGCTACGCAAAACCGGCCGTCCGCCAGTACGGGCAGTGCTCGCAACAATGCATTCGCCGGCGCCCGCTCACCGTCCCAGACCAACGCACAAGCCAGTCGTGGCCGGGCCAGCCTGGCGTCCGCCCAGCGCCCCAGTGCCTCGCGATCAGCCGGCCATCAAGTCAGTCGCCCCTCCAGTCCACCAGCGCGTCAAAGAGGGGGCCGTCGTTGAAAAACAATCCTCGAGTGAAAGCACTCACGGGCTTGCTCCCGCAGGTTCTGGTGATAACTGCCGGCTTGGCGTGGTCGTGCATGGTGACGGCACAGCAGGCATTTCCAACGCCAGAAAACGCCGCGCAAGCGTTCGTCGAAGCACTGGGTACGGAGCACGCCGATCAGGCACGCCTGACAGCGTTGCTGGGTAATGAATGGCACAGCTTCATTCCGCTCGAAGGCGTGCAGCGCAGTGATGTGGATGCGTTTTTGAAGCAATACCACGAGCAACACCGCATTGAAAAAACCAGCGACCGCAAGGCACTCCTGTCGGTGGGCAGTGACCACTGGACACTGCCAATACCCATGGTAAAAGACGCGAACGGTTGGCGCTTCGACATCAAGGCCGGTAGCGCCGAAGTCCGTGCACGTCGAATTGGCCGCAACGAACTCACCGCGTTGCAATCGGTGCTGGCCTATCACGACGCCCAGATGGACTATGCGTCAGTGGATCGTAACGGTGACGGCGCACTCGCCTACGCGCAAAAAATCTTCAGCACTGCCGGCAAGCACGACGGACTCTATTGGGCGGACGACGATAGCGGTCAGATCAGCCCGGTGGGGCCCTTGTTCGGCAAAACCATTGCCGGCGAAGACTGGCACGGTTACCACTTCCGCATCCTTGATGGCCAAGGTCCTTCGGCACCTGGCGGCGCCTACAGCTACCTCATCGGTGACAAGATGAGCCGTGGCTTTGCCCTGATCGCCTGGCCGGCGAAATACGATGACACCGGGGTGATGAGTTTCATGATCAGTCATGAAGGACAGGTGTTCGAGAAAGACTTGGGACCCGGTGGTGACAAGTTGGCGCAGTCAATGAAGCGCTTTGATCCCGATGACAGTTGGAAGGTGGTTTCTGTAGGTCAAGAGTAGCTCTACCTGCGGCACTGCAAATCCCCTGTGGGAGCGGGCAAGCTCCAATTCCAGTCAGTTAAGCAATTTCAGCCGCGACGCACTCTTTGTAGCAGCTGGCGAAGCCTGCGTTCGGCTGCGTTCGGCTGCGAAGCAGTCGTAAAATCAGAGATCGCGGTATGTCAGGCAGACCGCATCAGCCGGATACACGACTGCTACGCAGCCGAACGCAGGCTTCGCCAGCTGCTACAGATCGCATTACGGCTTAACTGACTCGCATTAGGGCAAGCCCGCTCCTAGGATGTGGGCCTAACCCAAGGTTGTGAAATCACCGGCATGCAGCTCCTGGACGCCCACCAGTTGGATTTCGAACTCAGGGGTGGCGTCGGTATCGACACTGCCGTAGAGAATGCCATCGGCAAAGCGCAGTTGGCCGGTAGCGTCGGCAGGGTCAAAGGCATTACTGCCGATGAAGGTGAAGGCATCGACAGCAGTGGTCAGCGGTTTGGCGTCCAGGCCGGTGAAATCCAGAAGATCGCCCTCGGTGCTTTTGAAGCCGTTGATCACATCGCGCAAAGCCCCGACGCTCATGTCAGACAGCGCACCAAACGCGTAGGTATCCGCGCCGGTGCCAGCGGTGAGGTTGTCGGTGCCTGCACCGCCGATCAACCGGTCATCGCCCGAACCGCCCACCAGCGTATCGTTGCCCGCACCACCGTTCAGAGCGTTCGCGGCGCTGTTGCCCGACAGAGTGTCGGCGTAGGCGCTTCCCGTCAGGTTTTCGCAGAATTTCAAGGTATCGAGCCCGGAACTCACGGTGTTTTGTTGCGCTGACGTCGAGAGGTTTGCGGTAACGCCGGACTGGGCACGCTCAAAGGACACCGTGTCATTGCCATCGCGCCCGTCCAGCACGTTGTTGCCGGCTCCGGCGAACAGCGTGTTGTCCAGCGTGTTGCCCGTGCCATTGGCGGCGCCAGTGCTATCGACATACAGATGCTCGACGTTGTTGCTGAGGGTATAGGCCGCCAGGCTGCTGTGCACGCTGTCGATTCCTCCAGATGCCGCATTGCTGTTGGTCTCGATCACGGTGTCGTTGGCGTTGTCGACAGAGTAGGTGTCGTTGCCATCACCGCCGCTCATGCTGTCGGCCCCTGCGGCACCATTGAGCACGTTATTAGCGGCATTGCCGGTGATGAAGTTGGGGCGCTCATTGCCGGTGCCGTTGATGGCCGACACGCCGGTGAGCACCAGGTTCTCGAGATTGGCGCCCAGGGTCCAGCTGACCGAGGCCTGCACCGTATCGATCTGCGAGGTCGAGGTGTTGGTTTCCACTACGCGGTCTGACGCGTTATCGACCACATAGACGTCGTTGCCATTGCCACCGGTCATGGTGTCGGCGCCCAAGCCGCCATCCAACGTGTCGTTGCCCGAACTGCCCACCAGGGTATCCGCCTGGTCGGTACCGGTAATCATGTTCTGCGCGTTGTCGAAGATGTCCTGCACACTGTTGTTGTCGTTGGGGTTGCCTTGGAAGCCAAGGTCATTGGCAATGTAGTCGGCCAAGCGCTGGCCGACGATCTCCGCCGACTCCTCATGCAGGTGCCAGACGTCGTCGGGATACGCCAGCGGATCGACTTCGTAGCGCAAGGGGAGGTCGGTGTAGTCCACCGCCAGCTTGACGTCGGCGCGCTCGGCGGCGATGGCTTCCTGGGCCGCGCGGACATAGCCAACCCCCTCGACGATGGAGGCAATCTTTTCTTCCGAATAACCACGGGCACGCGCCGCGTCCTGTTCGTAGTGACCGGTTTCAATCATGTACACGTTGAAGTTGCCGAACTGGGCATGCAGATAATCAAACACCTTCAGGGTCGCGGCCTTGTAGGCCGCTGCTGCCGCTGCCTTGTCCGTGGCGCGGGCGATCTCCTGGGCGGCTTCCTCGCCCTGGCCCCAAACGATGCCCATGGTGACGTTATCGATGGATTGCAGTTCGGTGCGCTGGTCCCGCAGCAGCGTCACGGCACGCAACAGCGCAGCCCCCGGTTGGTTAGTGTCGGTCAGCCACCAGCACAACTTGAGTTCCTCGGCGCTGAGCGTCGACAGGCCGGTGACCGTGCTGCCGCCCACCGCGATGTCGATGCCGTTGCCATTGGCATCGGTGAACTGACTGCGCACGTCGTAGGAGGTGTAGCGGTCCAGGTCGTTGACCAGCATCGAGGTGCCGGACTGATTGTCGTCCTCCGTCATGCGCAGCAGGCGCGCATTGGATTGGCCGAGGGTGGGCAAGTAGAGGATGTCCTGCTGGGTGCTCGCGCCGAACACGAAGTCGCTGGCGGTCAGGGTGTTGAGGTAGTTGCCGTTGAGGGCGATTTCAAAACGATTGCCATCGGCATCCGCTTCGGCGGACTTGATGTAGGTCTTGTCGCCGGCCGCGTTGAGGGTGATGTACAACGTGCCATGGTGGCCATCGCCGAGGCCGACAAAGCCCAGGCCTGAAACATCGATCTTGTCGACGCCCGCGGTGAAGTCATAAATCGTGTCGGTGACTGTGATACCACCGGTGTCGTAGTCGCGGTAGCTGTCGAGTGCATTGGTGTAGCGGAAGGTGTCGGCACCGTCGCCACCGTACAACGAATCGCGTCCGGCGCCGCCGTCGACGGTGTCCGCGCCGGTGCCGGCCTTGATCGTGTCATTGCCACCGAGGCCGAGGATCAGGTCGGCGCCCGCCGTGCCGTTGAGGGTTTCCGCATTGTTGGTGCCGGTGATGGTGTTGGCGGGCGCATCGCCCACTACCAGGGCAAAACTATCGCTCACCGAAGCACCGGCCGGGTCCGTGGCTTTGACCAGCACGTTGTAATTGCCGGACGCGGTGCTGGTCGGCGTGCCAGTGAAGGTCAGGTTGGTGGCATTGAAACTCAGCCACGCGGGCAGGGCGCTGCCATCGGCGAGGGTCGCGGTGTAACTGAGGCTGTCATTGTCCGGATCGGTGAAGCTGGTGGCCGGCACCGCGTAGCTGAACGGGGTGTTTTCGGTCGCGTTCTGATCCGGCAGGGGCGTGGCCAGCACCGGCGTCTGGTTGGTCGGTGACGACGTGGCGAAGACGAAGTTGGCGCTGGTCAGTTTGTTGAGGTAGTTGCCGTCCAGTGCCACTTCGAAGCGGTTGCCATTGGCGTCGGCGGTCAGGGACTTGATGTAAGTCTTGGTGCCGGCACTGTTGAGCACCAGGTACACGGTGTTGTTCTTGCCATCCCCCAAGCCGGTGAAACCCATGGCCGAGAGGTCGATCTTGTCGGCGCTGATATCGAAATCGGTGATCAGGTCGCCAAGGTTGGCACCGCCGGTGTTGTAGTTGCGGTAACTGTCCAGGCGATTGGCAAACACAAAGGTGTCCGCTCCGGCACCACCGGTGAGGGTGTCCATGCCGGCACCGCCGTCGAGCTTGTCGTTGCCCGCGCCGCCACTGAGGCTATCGTTGCCCGCCAGGCCGAGGAGGGTGTCGGCCGAATCGCTGCCCAACAGCGAGTCGCTGCCGCTGGTGCCGGTGACCACACGATTGAAGATGAAGTTATTGGCCGTCAGGGTGCTGGTCAGGTTACCCGAGAGGACCAGTTCGAAACGATTGCCACTGGCGTCAGCATCGTAGTCCTTGATGTAGGTGCGGTCGCCGCTGGCGCTGTAGCTGACCTGCAGGGTGCCGCCACGGCCATTGCCCAGGCCGGTGAAACCGAGACCGGCGAGGTCGATCCTGTCCTGGGTGACGTCGAAGTCGGTGATGGTGTCATCGAAGCTTGTGGTTGCGTTGCGGTAACTGTCGGACTGAGCGGCGAAACGGAACGTATCGGCGCCGGTACCGCCGGTGAGTTTGTCGATGCCTGCACCGCCCACCAGAATGTCGCCACCGGCCCCGCCGTTGATGGTGTCGTTGCCGGCAACGCCGTAGAAAATCTCGCTGGCGGCGCTGCCCAGCAGGGTGTCGTTGCCAGCCGTACCTTGCACGGTGGTCATCGGCACCGTGGCGCTGACGTAACTGCCGTCACCATAGACCAGCGTGGCACCCTTGCTGGTATGGCTAATGGTATTGCCGATAATGGCGTTGCGATCAGTGCCGTCTTCGTTGCGTTCGGCGACGCCGTAGGTCGACAGGTCGCTGCCGATGATGATGTTGCCCTGGATGGTGTTATCGCTGCCGTTGAAGTACTTGCCGGACACGCCCAGGGTGTCGTTGTACGACTGGATGATGATCTCCGGTACGGGGCTGCCCAGGGAATTGTTGGTGAGCGTGTTGTCGATAATCTCGACGTGATTGCTGCCGTAGATGCGTATCCCGGCGCTGGCGTTGTCGTGAATGTCGACACCGCTGACCGTCACCTCGCTGGACATTTTGATCAGCACCCCTTCGGCGCCGTTGCCGTACACCTCGCCACCGGTGATGGTGATGTTGCTGGGGGAGGGGATGTCCTCGCTGCCGCGCTGCACCACGATGCCATTGCCGCCATTGTTGTAGGCGACGTTATTGGTGAGCGTGAAGTCGTGGGTGCTGGTGACGATGTTGAAACCGTGCCGGTCGTTGTCGTACGCGATGTTGTTTTCGAAGGTGCTGTCGCTGAGGAAGTCAGCCACGAAGCCGTCCAGGCCATTGCCGTGGGACACGCTGTTCTTGATGACCATGTTGACGGTCTGCTCGTGGGGGTCGAAACCGTACCCGGAGCAATCCTTGATCTCGACGCTGTCGAGGGTGACGTTGGAGTCGTAGCCTGCTTCGCCGGGAATGTAGCCGTTGAACCAACCGTCGATCTTGCCCGTGGTGCTGTCACGGTTGCCGTCGATGGTGAGGTTGCTGACGCCGAAATCGTGGGTTTCCTCGCCATAGGCGGAGCGGATGACCCCCGTGATCTTGGTGTCGGAACCGTCAGCCACCTGGACCGTGGTTGCGCCCATGCCGTCGCCGTACAGGTAGACGTTGCTCTTGAGCATCAGGCAACCGTCGGAGGGTTCCTCACCTCCCGAAACGATATAAGTTCCGGTCGGCATATACACCTGCCCACCGCCTGCAGCGGCCGCCGCATCAATTGCACTTTGTATCGCCGCCGTGTCGTCAGTGATGCCATCTCCTTTGGCGCCAAAATTTTGTACATTGAAAATCATGAGCTTATCTCCGTATCAGGCGAAAACCTCGGGTAGATGCCAATATTCCATCGACAGCCACCGTTTATGACCCAACGGAGGGCAAAAGTTGTGACCGCGTATCGGGGAAGTGTCAAAAAACCGGACTAACTGATTAGCGGTTGTGAGGTTCTTTGAGGCGTTTTGAAAAAATAACGTTCTGTTGACGCTTGCTTAGGTGGGCAGAATCGCGTTTTTTCACCGTAATGGCGGGGTGATTTCCGCTGGTCGCGCCGGGGGGACAAAGGTTCAGGGCGCCGCTCCAATGAAGGCGATTGTTTTTTCTTAAAGGAGATTGGACATGACCAAGCGACAAGAACCGCATCACGGCTTTTCCGACGACCCTCAAAAAGTTAAAGAGGCGGGGCGTAAAAGCGAACAAAACGCCAATGTGGCAACCGACAAGGCGGAGAAAGCTCGAATCGGCGGGCAGCATAGTCATGGGGGAACACGCGGCGAACGATGATATTCCTGCTCGACCTGCTGATGCCTAAGTCAGCAGGTCGCAGTCCAGCCCGTGGCAAATGCAATCACCATTGCGCACTCAATGGCTGATTGCAGACGCCCTGGAGATGGATTGTCATACATCGATCTGCAATTCCAAATCGCCGTTATCCAGTTTTCGCGTATGAGCGACTGTGCCGGTCAGGTGTTCTTTTGATGAAAGAAAAATGGTCAAGGCATCCGCTTTGTGCAGGTCCTCTGGCACTGGGGATAGCACCTGTACCTGAAAAGCGCCCGGCGTGATGGGCGTAATGACGACATTGCATTGAGCGCTTTTCGCGATTGGGCCCAGTAGGGTGTCATGTATGTAATTCAAGCGTGCGGTGGTAGCAGTCATGGCGATGTCCTTGATACGTACAGGGCCTGAGTGTTGGCCCCGCCTATGCGCTAGACGGCACGTGCGACGTTGAGTTCAACGCTAAAGGCTGACGGTCTGTTTCACGGCAATGACGTGTAACCCTGGATTTTGAGACCCGTCAGCCAGAAACCAAGTTAGAGTGTTCAGTTCCTAAGGTCCCTCCACTCGATTCGCGTAATCGCGCCAAGCGGTTCCAGCGAACGAACAGGGCAAAAAAACCGTATATCAATCGTTATGTGAAGAATGAATCGTCCGCTGTTTGTTTCTCTGGATGGGCCCAAGGGAGCCGGCAAAACCACACTGTTGGAGGCCGTTACGAAAGTACTGCGGGCAGACAACAAAAAGGTGATCCGACTTTGCGAGAAAAAAAGCGATCCCTATAGGGGTGAAACAATGACCCTCGTTAACAAACTCGTCAGAAATCCCACCCGGGATTTGGAGTTGGAGGTTTGTGAGCGCTTTGCTGATAGCCGTACTTGGATTACCCAGCACGTGCTGGCTAAACAGCCACCAGGCAGCATCATCTTGATCGATCGCTGGTACCCGTCTGATGCCGCGTTTCGCCGGATAGTCCCGTTTGCAGAGATTCTACAGTTGAACATTGATCGGAACGTGCGAGTGCCAGACCTGCATGTCGGGGTTGTCACCGCTCCTGAAATTTCATGGGCGAGGGCAGCGGCACGACGGCGTGGGCTGAGCAGTACTGTGATCCATAAGCTGGAAGAACATGTTGCTTGTACCGAGGCGTTCGAGCGAGCGATTGCAGATCACGGCTGGGTTTTATGCCGGAATGAAGGAACGATCGAAGATGCAACGATGCAGGTGATTTCTGAGATCTATAGAGTCCTTCGATGCCCCGTAGGCGAAGTTCGCTGCGCCGGCCTTGATGCGGTTGAGATAGCCGTAGATATAGATCGTTAGCAGGATCGAAGGGGTGATGTGTCGCCGCAGCGGTAGCTGGCTGATGCTTTGATCTGGCGATGTCAGATGTTCACCGTATTCTTAAACCTTTAAAAAGCAGTTACTTGACCTGTAAAATGCGAACCGCATGTTCACCGGAATACGTTCACGACCGACCTTTCAATCGGTTCTGTAGCAGCAACGGCTGCCTGCGCAACCCCGCCTGTCTACACCACTCCAGCGGGGACACACCAAACCAGCGATGGAACGCGCGTGAGAAGGTGCTGACATCGGCGTAACCCAACAGCTGTGCCACTTGTGTCAGGCTTATCGTCGGGACTTGCAAGTAATTGCGCACCAACTGCTGGCGTGTCTCATCCAGTAAATGCTGAAAGAACGTGCCTTCTTGCGCCAGTCTACGTTGCAAGGTACGAGGGTTAAGTGCCATGCAGTCAGCCACTCTTTCGATCGTCGCACGACCGCTGGGCAACAGATTGCGCAGCAATTGCCTGACGTAGCCAGGCATCTCGTCTGCCGACAAGCGTTCCATGCCGGACAGATGTTGAGCGATGAGCTGATACAGGTTTTCGTTGGCGCAATCCAGTGGCTGTGCCAGCACGCAAGCGTCGAATAGCAGACCGGTATGCGCCGCAGAGAAGGTCGGCGCGATGCTCAGCGCCTGTAGGTAGACTGACTCATCTGCAATGGGCGCGTGGCGAAGCATTATCGCCTCAGGCCGCCATTTTCCTCCTGCCAAGGTGCGCATCAGTTGCATACCGACCCCACAGGCCAGTTCTTCTGCCTGAGGCAATCCGTCTATCACCTGCTCGTCGGTTCGATAACTGAGCAAAGCAAGGCCATCCACTACCTCCAGGTCGATTTGCGCCGCGCCGTTGTAAAACACGAAGTTGGCGCGAAGCTCTCGCAATGCATCACCGATGGTTTTGGTGTTGTGGATCAGGTAAAAAATATCACCGAAGACGTCGATCCCTTGGTAGAGCCCATATTCCAGGCCGAACAACCCGTTGTTTGACCGCTGCCCGCACAATTCCAGCAAAGCGCAATAGTGACGAAAGGCCAGAATATCTTCCGGACGGCGCAGCGATGCCACGGGTAAATTGGCCTGGCGTAGCATCTGGATTGGGTCCAGACCATTACCGCGGGCGAATTGATCGAATCCCGTAAGGCTGAGTGCACGAATGAAAGGATTGGAAGCCATGTCTTTTACCGATGAGTTTGATGCAAACGCTGTTTCCACTTTTGCGGGCTGATGCCGTTCCAGCGAGTGAAAGCCCGGGAGAATGCGCTCATATCGGCGTAACCCAATAGACTTGCCAGTTGGGTCAGGCTGATCGACGAGTCGTGAATGTAACGCGTGGCCATTGCCTGACGCGTGTTGTCCAACAGCTCCTGAAAGCCTGTGCCTTGCGCCAGAAGATAGCGTTGCAGGGTGCGGGGGCTGATCATCATGTGCTCGGCAACCTGGCGAATCGTGACTTGACCACTGGCAAGCCTGCTGCGCAGTAGTTTTTGCACGTAAGACGGCAGCTCTTGCAGCGTCACGCGGGCCAGCTCATCAATATGTTGCTGGGCCAATTGTTGACACCTGACATTCGTCGGCCCCAGCGATATCGCTAACAATGACTCATCGAACACCCAGGCATTGACGGGGCTGTCGAAGCGCGGAAGCACACCCAGCAGCGCGCGGTAGGCACCGCGGTTTACCGCTGCACAATGGCGCAACATCAGGCCTCGCGGCTTCCAGGCGTGCCCCATCAGTTCGTGGAGCAAGCAGGCGGCAACCCCCATCGCCAATTCCACAGTCTGGCGTACCGAGGTCAACTCTCCATCGGTGATTTCATATAAAAGCAGGGCGCTGCCAGCCTGTCGTTCGAGACGCACTTGCGCGCCATCGCTATGCACATGGAAATAACGTGTCAGTAGCGTCAGTGCGTCACCCACGTTGCCGGTGCTGCGCATGGCGTACAGCAGGGGTCCCAGACCTTGCGCACCCTGACGTAAGCCGAACCGCAAGCCGAACAGGGGATTGTTCGAACGCACGGCACACAACTCGACCAAGGCGTTGAACTGAGCGCCGGAAAGTTGACCGTTCAACGGGTTGGCGGGCAGATGAACCTCAGCCAGCGCCAAGTCCGGATCGATCCCCAGACTGCCAGCGAATTCCTTGAAACCCAGTAGGGCAGCGCCACGGACAGTCGATGTCATCTCAAGCCCTCGAATGAATCACAAGGTGTGGCTGGGTGTGCGCTGGCAGAATTTGCACAATCTCTGGCGCGATCTGCAAAGCTTTTACTCCCGTCCCACGACCAGACTCCAATGACCAATAACAAAAGACCTGCGTTCCGCCCAAGGCTGGACGATGGAGGTATTCGATGCGTCGGTTCCTGTTCGCTTTCCTGGTGGTCGTCCTGATTTCGGGTGCGATTTATTTTCAGCCTCAGCCTGCTAGCCACACTGTTGTTCATCATCCCAATCACCCACCCATTGCAAGCATCAGCGACGTGTTCACGCATTTCTGAGGACTAAAGCGTTGTTTCCTGCACAGGCGAGTGCTCGCAAAATTCACCGCATGACAGCGCTCCATGCAGGAACATCTGCTCCAGCGTTCGTGCCGAATCGGCGTTGGCGGCACGCCCGCGCTGTTCGGCATCCACCAGACCGTATACCAGTGTGATGAACAGCTCGGTAAAAATGGCCGCGGTGATGTCGATGCGAAACAACCCTTTTTGCTGGCCTCTCAGGAAGAACCGATCCAGCGCCTCCAGGTAAAACTGCCAGCGTGTGTCACCCCGTTCGAAGTCAAGGAAGTCAGGACGGTATTGCGCCATCAGAAAAGCCAGCAACTCGCGACGGGCGAGGTGTTCCCGGATCAGTCGACGGAGTGCGTCCAGCGGTTCCAGATGCTGTAGGCCGGCGCTCCTGATAATCAGATTGAGCGTGCCCTCGGCGTATTCCTCCAGTCGTTGCCCCAGGTTTTCCCGTGTTCCGCAGTAGCGGTGCAGGGTCGCCTTGCTCACGCCTGCCAATTGCGCCAGCTCCTTCATCGTCGCTCGCGGCCGGCTGACGACGGCCACGGTAAGCGTCTTGAGCAGGTGTTCATCATGGGAAATCGGGTTCATCACCAAGCCTCAAGCGATGTTCATAGAAGGTTCACACATTTCTCATATGAGACATATTTGACTCATTAGGGTTTCGAAAGTAGCATTCGCACCAAATTCAATCAAGCCTTGGGTGAGTTATGGGCAATTTACGTTCAGTAGGGATGGCGGGCTCGCTGGCAGCAGCCATTGCGCTGGCCGGGTGTGGGCCGGCGAATGAACAAGCGAGCGTCGCCGAAGTGGCGCGCCCGGTAGAAGTGCTGGCAGTGAAGACTGAGCCTCTGGCGCTGACTTCGGAGCTACCGGGCAGGGTGGAACCCATGCGGGTCGCTGAAGTGCGCGCACGAGTGCCTGGCATCGTGATGCAAAAGCGTTTTGAAGAGGGCGCTGACGTCAAAGCCGGGGACCTGCTGTTTCAGATCGACCCGGCACCGCTCAAAGCGGCTTTATCGCGCGCCGAGGGTGATTTGGCCCGCGCCCAGTCTGTCGTGCATGAGGCACAGGCGCGGGTCAAACGCTATGAACCGCTGGTGAAGATCGAGGCGGTCAGCCAACAGGATTTCGACAGTGCCACGGCAGACCTGCGCAGTGCTCAGGCCGCAACCCGTTCGGCCCAGGCCGATTTGCAAAGTGCGCGGTTGAACCTGGGTTACGCCTCAGTGACTGCGCCGATTTCCGGACGCGTCGGCCGTGCGCTGGTGACCGAAGGTGCGCTGGTCGGCCAGGGTGACGCCACGCTGATGGCGCGGATTCAGCAACTTGATCCGGTCTATGTCGATTTCACGCAGTCGGCGGCCGATGCGCTGCGTCTGCGCGAATCGCTCAAGGGCGGAAAACTCTCCGCCGACGACAACAAGGCGCTGTCGATTCGTGTCGAGGGCACCGCTTATGAGCGCCAGGGTGCGCTGATGTTTACCGATGTCGCGGTGGATCGTGGCACCGGCCAGGTGTCGTTGCGCGGCAAGTTTGCCAATACCGATGGCGTCCTGTTGCCGGGCATGTTTGTGCGTGTGCGCACACCACAAGGCACTGACAACCAGGCCATTCTCGTGCCGCAACGCTCGGTGCAACGCGGCAGCGATGGCGGCGCCCAGGTGATGGTGGTCGGCGCAGACGACCGGGTCAAGTCACGCAATGTGGTCACCGGTGCCATGCAGGGTTCTCGCTGGCAGATCAGTGAGGGATTGAAGGCGGGCGATCAAGTGATTGTCGGCGGTCTTGCCGGCCTGCAACCGGGTGCAAAGGTCGCGCCTGGCCAGTCCCACGCCCAGGCTCAGTTGCCTGAGTCGAAACAGTAAGGGCGCAGTCGCCGCGAGGATTTCCCGATGTCTCAGTTTTTCATCAAACGCCCGAACTTTGCCTGGGTGGTGGCGTTGTTCATCTCTCTGGCCGGTCTGCTGGTCATCCCGATGCTGCCGGTGGCGCAGTACCCCAATGTCGCGCCGCCGCAAATCAGGGTAACGGCTACCTATCCTGGTGCCTCGGCGAAAGTGTTGGTGGACTCGGTCACCAGCGTGATCGAGGAGTCGCTCAATGGCGCCAAGGACCTGCTCTATTTTGAGTCGACTAACAACTCCAACGGCATCGCCGAGATCGTGGTCACCTTCCAGCCCGGCACTGATCCGCAGCTGGCCCAGGTGGATGTGCAGAACCGCCTGAAAAAGGCCGAAGCACGTATGCCGCAAGCCGTACTTACCCAAGGGCTGGAGGTGGAGCAGACCAGTGCCGGTTTCCTGCTGATCTATGCGCTCAATTACAAGGAAGGCACCCAGCACAGCGATACGACCGCTCTGGGTGACTATGCCGCACGCAACATCAACAACGAACTGCGCCGGGTGCCGGGCGTCGGCAAGCTGCAATTCTTCTCCTCTGAAGCAGCCATGCGCGTCTGGATCGACCCGCAGAAACTGGTGGGTTACGGGCTGTCCATCGACGACGTGAGCACAGCCATCCGCGGGCAGAATGTGCAGGTGCCGGCCGGCAGCTTCGGCAGTACGCCGACCAGCAGCCAGCAGGAACTGACTGCCACGCTGGCGGTGAAAGGTACTCTGGATAATCCGGAAGAATTCGCACGTATCGTTCTGCGCGCCAACGAGGACGGCTCGACGGTCAAACTGGCGGATGTCGCCCGCGTGGAAGTCGGCCAGGAGAGTTACAACTTCAACTCGCGTCTGAACGGCAGACCGGCGGTAGCGGCGGCGATTCAATTGTCCCCCGGCGCCAATGCGATCCAGACCGCGACGGCCGTCAAGGAACGCCTGGCCGAACTGTCGGCCTACTTCCCGGACGACGTGGAATACTCCGTCCCCTACGACACTTCGCGTTTTGTCGATGTCGCTATCGAGAAGGTGATCCATACCTTGATCGAGGCGATGGTGCTGGTATTCCTGGTGATGTTCTTGTTCCTGCAGAATATCCGCTACACGTTGATCCCCTCGATTGTGGTGCCGGTGTGTTTGCTGGGCACGCTGCTGATGATGTATCTGCTGGGCTTCTCGGTGAACATGATGACCATGTTCGGCATGGTGCTCGCGATCGGCATTCTGGTGGACGACGCCATCGTGGTGGTGGAGAACGTTGAACGGATCATGGCCGAGGAGGGGCTGTCTCCGGTCGACGCCACGGTCAAAGCGATGGGACAAGTATCGGGAGCGATCATCGGCATCACCCTGGTGCTGTCGGCGGTGTTCATGCCACTGGCGTTCATGTCCGGCTCGGTGGGTGTGATCTACCAGCAGTTCTCGGTGTCGCTGGCGGTGTCGATTCTGTTCTCGGGCTTCCTGGCGCTGACGTTCACTCCGGCGTTGTGTGCCACGCTGCTCAAGCCGATTCCACAAGGACACAATGAGAAACGCGGGTTCTTCGGCGCCTTCAACCGTGGCTTCGCCCGGCTTACCGAGCGTTACTCGATCCTGAACAACGGGCTGGTGTCGCGTGCCGGCCGGATGATGTTGGTGTACGTGGGCATCATCGCGATGCTCGGTTACTTCTACCTGCGCTTGCCGGAGTCGTTTGTGCCCGTGGAGGACCAGGGCTACATGATTGTCGACGTCCAGTTGCCACCGGGCGCGACCCGTACTCGTACCGAAGCCACCGGCGAACAGCTGGAGCGGTTCCTCGCCTCTCGTGACGCGGTCAAGTCGACGTTCCTGGTGTCGGGTTTCAGTTTTTCCGGGATGGGCGATAACGCGGCGCTGGCATTCCCGGTGTTCAAGGACTGGTCGCTGCGTGGTGAAGATCAATCGGCCATGGCGGAAGTCATGGCGCTGAACGAGCAATTTGCCGTTACCAACGACGGCGCGGTGATGGCGGTGCCTCCGCCACCGATTGATGGCCTGGGCAACTCCGGTGGTTTTGCGCTGCGCCTGCAGGATCGCGCCGGCCTGGGCCGCGCAGCATTGATCGCAGCCCGCGATCAGTTGCTAGGGCAGGCCAACGGCAACCCGAAAATCCTCTACGCAATGATGGAAGGCCTGGCCGAGTCGCCGCAATTGCGGGTGGTGATCGACCGTGACAAGGCCCGCACCCTGGGTGTGAGTTTCGAGTCGATCAGTCGTGCATTGTCAGCCGCGTTCGGTTCGGAGGTGATCAACGACTTCACCAACGCCGGCCGTCAGCAGCGTGTGGTGGTGCAGGCCGAGCAGGGCGACCGGATGACCCCGGAAAGCGTGCTCAAACTTTACGTGCATAACAGCGCGGGCAATCTGGTGCCGCTCAGCGCCTTCGTCACCACCCATTGGGAAGAAGGTCCGGTGCAACTGGTGCGCTACAACGGTTATCCGTCGATTAGGATCGTCGGTGACGCCGGGCCGGGATACAGCACCGGTGAAGCCATGGCGGAAATCGAGCGCATCGCCGCGCAATTGCCGGCGGGTTTCAGCTACGAGTGGACCGGGCTGTCGTATCAGGAAAAGGTCTCCAGCGGTCAGGCGACGCAACTGTTCGCGCTCGCGATCCTGGTGGTGTTCCTGTTGCTGGTCGCGCTCTATGAGAGCTGGGCAATTCCCCTGACCGTGATGCTGATCGTGCCTATCGGTGCCATCGGAGCGGTACTCGCGGTGATGGTCGCCGGCATGCCCAACGACGTGTATTTCAAGGTGGGGCTGATCACCATCATCGGTTTGGCAGCGAAGAACGCGATCCTCATCGTCGAGTTCGCCAAAGAACTGTGGGAGAAAGGTTATAGCCTGCGTGACGCTGCCATCGAGGCCGCACGCCTGCGCTTCCGGCCGATTGTCATGACCTCCATGGCCTTCATCCTCGGCGTGGTGCCGTTGGCGCTGGCGACCGGTGCAGGTGCGGCCAGCCAGCGTGCGATCGGAACCGGCGTGATCGGCGGCATGCTCAGCGCGACGTTGCTGGGCGTGCTGTTCGTGCCGGTCTGCTTTGTCTGGGTGCTGTCATTGCTGCGCAGCAAACCGGCTCCTGTTGAACAACCAGCCCTGGCCCAGGAGTGATTCCATGCGTATCTCAGCTCTTTCTACGCTTCTGATCGCCATGGCCCTGGGCGGTTGCTCGCTGGCGCCCACTTATGAACGTCCCGTTGCGCCGGTTGCAGACAACTGGGCGGGTGAGTCCGCGCAGCGGGGCAGCCCGATCAATCAACTGGTGTGGCAGACGTTTATCGTCGATCCGGACCTGCGCCGCCTGGTGGTGATCGCACTGGGCAACAATCGCTCGCTGCGCCAGACACTTCTGGACATCGAGCAGGCCCGTGCGCAATACCGAATCCAGCGTGCCGATCAGGTACCGGGTTTGAATGCGAACGCAGCGGGAAATCGCCAGCGCTTGCCGGCGGACTTGGCCAACAACGGCAGATCGGGGGTTGTCAGCAACTATCAGGTCGGCCTGTCACTGCCCGAGTACGAACTTGATCTGTTCGGTCGAGTGAAGAGCCTCAGTGACTCCGCGCTGCAAGAATACCTGGCCACCGAAGAAGCTGCCCGCGCCGCGCAGATCGCCCTGATTGCCGAAGTCAGCCAGGCTTATCTGGTTCACGATGGCGCCCGGCGTCGCCTGGATCTGACGCAACAAACCTTGATCAGCCGGGAATACTCGTTCGCCCTGATCAGCCAGCGCCGCTCGAACGGGGCGGCGACCGCGCTGGACTTCCAGGAGGCGTTGGGGCTGGTGGAGCAATCGCGCGCAGAACAGGAAAGCAATCTGCGCCAGAAACAGCAGGCCTTCAATGCGTTGGTACTGTTGCTCGGAACCAAAGACGCTGCGAAGTCGATTCCCGAACGGTTGCAAAAGGAGCCGATGCTGGTTCAGGACATCGCACCTGATACCACCTCGACGCTGATTGAACGTCGACCGGACATTCTCGCCGCCGAGCATCGCCTGCAGGCGCGCAATGCCGATATTGGCGCGGCGCGTGCGGCGTTTTTCCCGCGTATCAGTCTGACGGGCAGTTTCGGAACCTCCAGCGCGCAAATGTCCGGTTTGTTTGAGGGTGGCTCACGGTCCTGGAGCTTTGTGCCGAACCTTTCGATGCCGTTGTTCGATGCCGGCCGCAACCGTGCAGGGCTGAGCCTGGCCGAAGCTCGCAAGGACTCTGCGGTGGCGGCGTATGAGGGCACGATTCAGACGGCGTTTCGCGAGGTGGCCGATGCACTGGCAGCGACCGACACCTTGCGCCGGGAAGAAGCCGCCCGGCGCGCGCTGGCCAACACCAGCAGCGAGACGTTGAAACTGGCCAAGGCCCGTTATGAAGGCGGTATCGACAGTCACCTGCGTTACCTCGACGCCCAGCGCACCAGCTTCGTCAACGAGACCGGATTTATCGAGGTCAGCACTCAGCGACAAATTGCCTTGGTCGATCTGTTCCGCTCGCTGGGTGGGGGATGGTCACAGCAAGCAAAGGCCAGATAAGACGCAGGCAAGAGCTCCTTGGGTTGGCGCATCCAACCTGCTTTTTAGCCCCGTGGACCGTCAGGTCGCGGGGCTCTTTTTTGGAGGAGAGAAGGGGGATGATTTAGGACGTGCTACGCCGGCAGCGCCATGCAAGAACATCTGCTCCAGCACATTGGCTGAGTTGGCACTTGCCGCGCGCCCACGGCGCTCCGCATCGACCATGCCGAAGATCATGGTCAGGAACAGTTCAGTGAAGACCGCCGCGGTGACATCGATGCGGAAGGCCCCTAATTGCTGGCCGCGAAGAAAGAATGCATCAAGGGCATCCGCATAAGACTGCCAACGGTCGCCTTCACCATTTACCGCGAAAGTGTCGGGGCGATATTGAAAAAGCAGGAAGACCAGCATTTCACGATGCGCCAGATGCTCATTGATCAGACCTCGCAGGGCCTCTACAGGCTCACCGTGCAATAAGTCGGTCGTGGTGGTGATCTGATTGAGCACAGTTTCACCGTGGCTTTCCATCATCTGCACCAGGTTGTCACGGGTGCCGCAGAAGCGGTGCAACGTGGCCTTGCTCACTCCGGCGGCTTCAGCCAGTTCCTTGAGCGTCGCCCGAGGGCGATCAACGATGGCCAGGGCCAACGCCTTGATGAGTCTTTCGTCTTGGGGAGTCAGGGACATCAGGAGGTCTCAGATCAATTTCAATGGCCAGAATTGTGCAGGAAAAGCTCATTACTGCAACGAAAACCACGGAACAGGAGATAAATAAATCATTTGAAACACTATCCGCTCACATGAAGCCTCAGGAAATCTTTCGCCTCATTTCACCATGCTCTCAACCGTGCACCTAGCAGCCAGACAATCATCCTGTCCGCACGTTCTGGAGAGTCATGATCTGCATATTTTGTGGCGTGATCTGCAAAGCTTTTGCATCTGCCAGTGCCCAGAATCGAACCCTCAATAACAAAAGACACTGCATTTGGCTCCAGCCGAATGACGGAGGTTTTCGATGCGCCCATTCCTTTTTTCCTGCCTGGCCGTGACGCTGATCTCAGTCGCCGTCTATTCAATCTATTGCTTCTACTCCATAGGTTCCTTTGGCGCGTGGGGTTCAGCAATTTCAAGCCTTGTGGCTAGCTCTCAGCCCAATTATCCACTTGCCCACTTCGGCGAAATCTTCAGAAATTTTTAATACCCGTAGACCAACGAGCGCACTTGCGATTGTTCGGTGCCGGCAACAGAGCCGTTTTTTTAAATGCAAAGCATCAGTTTGAAGTCCTGGTAACGACACTTAAGGATCCCCAATGTGCGACCTGATCCACTATTGCCTTGAAGACGGTCTGGCCCTGATCGGAATGGCCCATCCGCCGGTCAACGCGCTCAGCCAATCTCTGCGCGCCGCCCTCATCGGTGCCTGCGAACGCGCTGCCGCAGATGACAAAGTGCAGGCCATTATTCTCTATGGCGAGCAAGGTCTGTTTAGTGCCGGTGCCGACATTACTGAATTTGGCACCGATGCCTCCTTCTCCAGGCCGGATCTTCCCAACACACTGGTGCGCCTGACCGAAATCCACAAACCATTGATTGCCGCGATCGGCAAGCTGGCGCTTGGCGGTGGCTTGGAGCTGGCCTTGGCTTGCGGATACCGGATTGCTGAGCCCGGCACCCGTGTTGGATTGTCGGAAATAAACCTGGGACTGCTGCCTGGCGCTGGGGGAACTCAGCGCTTACCGAGACTGATCGGCGCTGAGTCGACACTGAACCTGATTCTGTCGGGTGAACAGATAGACGCTGTACGCGCTCGCAGGCTGGGCATTCTCGACCGCATAGCAGCCAGTACAGAGCAGTTGCTTGATGAGGCACGTGCTTATGCTAACGAGCTGATCGACTGCTGTGCCCCGGCACGGCCGGCGGATGCATGGCCGAAACCGGCCGAGGACCTTCCGGACGATTTCCTCGCCCGTTATCGCGCCGAGCATGAACCGCTTTGGAAAAGCCGGCTGGCCCCGCGTCTGGTGCTCTCTGCACTGGAAGCCGCTTGCCTGCTGCCGCTGGAAGAAGGACTCGCCCGAGAACTGACGTTGTTCAAGCATGCCGAGGCTTCCCGTCAATCGAAGGCGCTGCGTCATGTGTTCTTCGCCGAGCGCGAAGCCAGGAAAATCCCGGGCATCGAGGCAGACATTACGCTGCGCAAGATCGAAAAGGTTGCGGTCATTGGGGCGGGCACCATGGGGGGCGGCATTGCCATGAACTTCGTCAACGCCGGTATGCCCGTAGCCTTGCTAGAACTTGAGGGGCAGGCATTGGACCGCGGCCTGATGCAGATCCGCAAGAATTACGGGATCAGTGTCAAACGCGGGAAGATGACCACAGATGAGTTGGAGCAGCGTATGGATCTGCTGTTTGGCACTCTTGACTACGAGGATCTGGCTGACGCGGACCTGGTGATCGAAGCCGTGTTCGAAAATCTGGAGGTCAAACAGCAGGTATTCCGCAACTTGGAAAAGATCTGCAAGCCTGGCGCCGTATTGGCGACAAACACATCATCGCTCGATGTCGACGCTATCGCGGCATCGGTCTCCCGCCCGCAGGACGTGATCGGACTGCACTTCTTCAGCCCGGCCAATGTCATGCGCTTGCTGGAAGTAGTACGAGGCAAAGACACCGCGCCAGACGTTGTGGCGACCACCATGATGATCGCCAAGCGTATTGGCAAGTTGCCGGTGATTTCCGGCGTCTGCTTTGGTTTCATCGGCAACCGCATGCTCGAACCCTACGCACGCGAAGCCCATCGCCTGGTACTGGAGGGCGCCACACCGGCGCAGGTGGACGGGGTGCTCACCGCGCTGGACTTGAATATGGGCGTCTTCAGCATGTTGGACCTTGCCGGCATCGATGTGAGTTTCCTGATGCGCGACTCGAATCGCGCGGCCATTGCCCATGATGAAAGTTACTGCCGACTCGGCGAGGAGCTTTATGCCCTGGGGCGATACGGCCAAAAGACCGGGCGGGGTTTCTACCTCTATGAAGGGCGCGACCGTAAGGAAGACTACGAGGTCGTTGCACTGGCGGAGCGTCTTGCCGGTGAGCTGCGTGTTTCCCGGCGCTCCATTGAAGATCAGGAAATCCATGATCGCTGCCTGTTCATGCTGATCAATGAAGGCATCCAGTTGTTGGACGAAGGCATCGCTTTGCGGGCGAGCGATATCGATCTGGTGTGGATCAATGGCTACGGTTTTCCCGCCCATCTCGGCGGCCCCATGCATTACGCCGAACAATTGGGCCTGGAAAAGGTGCTGGCCGGTATCCAGCACTATCACCATGCCCTCGGTGATTACGGCGAGATGTGGTTTCAGCCAGCACCGCTGCTGGAACGGTTGGTCGCTGCAGGCAAAAACCGCATCGAAAAAATCTGATATTCCCTCTCGCTTCGGTATTAGGACGAGCCAGGTGGACGACCACGCATCGTCTCACCTGGCCCGCTCTCGGAGGGAGAGGGAACCCCACACGCATGAAAGGTATCCCCATGACAGACATCGCCATCCGCTCCGTCGCCCGCATGCTGTTCGAGGTGTGCCGATGAAACACGATTTCGCCCAGGGTTTCTCCCTTGCCAACAGGACCGTCCTGATCACCGGCGCCTCTAGCGGCATAGGTGCGCATCTGGCGCGGCTGGCTGCACGCGCCGGTGCTCGCGTGGTGCTAGCCGCCCGGCGTGTGGAACGGCTGGAACAGGTCGCCCAGGATATTGAGTGGGAGGGCGGCCAAGCGTTTTCGGTCGCCCTTGATGTCACTGATCGGGCCAGCGTCGAGGCGGCTTTCGATGCCGCCGAAGCACACTTCGGTGTGGTTGATGTAGTGCTTAACAATGCCGGCATCGGCAACGGTCAGCGCCCGCTGGAGATCAACGAAGAAGATTGGCGCGCTATGCTGGCAACCAACCTTGATGGAGTCTGGCGCGTTGCCCAGATCGCCGGACAACGGATGGCCAAGGCCGATCGTGGCGGCAGCATCGTCAACGTCGCATCGATACTTGGCCTGCGTGTCGCCACCGGTTACAGCCATTACTGTGTAGCGAAAGCTGGCGTGGTGCAGTTGACCAAGTCGCTGGCGTTGGAACTCGCGCGCTACAGGATCCGGGTCAACGCCATAGCGCCGGGCTACTTCAAGACGGAGATGAATGAAGCTTTCTTCGATAGTGAGCGGGGTAACAGCTATATCCGTGAGCTGATTCCAATGCGTCGATTGGGCAAGCTCCACGAGCTGGAGGGACCATTTCTACTGCTTGCCAGCGATGCCGGTGCGTTCATGACCGGCAGCGTTTTGGCCGTGGATGGAGGTCATCTCGTCAGCAGTATGTGAGCAATCGGTTAAAAAGGGGATCTACGAGATCCCCATTCATACCTGCTCGCGAAATCGGGCCGTTAGCCTCAGTGATGCTTGATCAGGCCTCAGTGACTGGCCACAAACAGCGCCAGTGCTTTGCATGCCGTTTCGGTTTCCGTCTCCAGCCGCCCGACATCTCCATGGGCAGACCAAGCGATGATCAGCCCATCGACCAGATGAATAAGCAGGCGACTCGTGGCTTTCAAAGAGGGCTTGTCGAGTTGCGCGCCTATGGCTCGATCCATGACCCGCTCTGTTACTTCTGTCGCTACCGAGTAAATCTTGGTTGCCATTCCCGGGTTGTTGCGCATGGTCCAGAAGAACAGCTCACTTTGTGCCTTGGCCTCGTCGGGATGCAAGGTGAACCATTTGATTAACTGGCGAAGCATTTCCGCCGCCGTTTCAGCGGCGGTTATCCCGGCAGGGACTTGCTCCAGGGCCTGATGGGGCAAGTTGAAAAGAGACTCGTAGACCGCGTAAAAAAGGTCATCCTTGGTATGGAACACGTAGTGCAACGATGCCAGGGGACAGTTTGCGGCAGCAGCGATCCGTCGAGTCGTTGCATTGGCAACCCCATGTTCAGCAATCACCCTGACAGTCGCCTCTACAAAGTCCTGTCTGCGTAATTCAGCGCCCATTCTGGCCATTTCAAGCAATCTCCTGTTACTGCTGTCCCGCGTGCTAGAGGTTCGGCGTCAACGTCGGCGGATGCTACAGCATGACTGTTCGCCGAGTCATGAGCCGATGTGATCGGCGCATGGTTTTCTGTTTCCGATAACAGGCGTCCCTTGGTCCAATCCGCGGCCCTGAAATCGACTGGCGGATAATGCGTAACACTTGTTTCGTTAATTCACAAAAATGGTGCAACCTCCTGACACACTCTGGTGCGTAACCCAGTGCAGAGGTAGCGCGTTGCAGGTGCTGAAAAACTAACTTATTGATAAGAAACACAATTTGCTGGATTCCGTGGTTTGGCATATGACTTGCTTTGATCGTTCGACTTGGTCAATTGATCAAGTCGGATGACAAAGAGTGTGGCACAGCCCGATTCTTCCTTCCAGAAGGTCGCGCCGCCGGTTAAAAGCCCATGAGGATCTTTCAATGAAAGAAGTATTTGAGCGTCCAAGCGCCGGCATCTCCAACAGAAGTGGAGCCAGGCATCTGATCGTTGCGTTAGCGGTTTTAACCGCTATCGGCGCGGTTCAAGCTGCACAGAAGGATCCTGCGCTGCTCGGTACGAAGTTGACTCCGTTGGGAGGGGAGGTCGCGGCAAGTTCTGACGGAGCAATCCCGGCCTGGACACCGCCCGGCAAGCAGGATGAAGGCTGGAGTCACGGACAGGTGCGTGGCGAGCATTGGAAGTTCAAGAACGACAAACCGCTGTTCAGCATCAACTCCGGCAATGTCTCCCAATATGCAAGCAAGCTTTCACCCGGTCAGGTCGAACTGTTCAAGAAGATCCCGGGTTATCGGATGGATGTGTATCCGACTCGTCGTAGCTGCGGCGTTCCGAACTTTGTTGCTGACAACACCAAGCAGAATGTCGGCTTCGCCAAACTGGATGCCGACGGCCTGGCGCTTCAAGAAGCCCATGTTCCCGGTATTCCATTCCCGCTTCCCAGCACCGGTGCCGAGGTGATGTGGAACATGAAGATGCGCTACCGGGGTGTCGGTTTCGAAATGTCCAAGACCGTTTCAGGTCTCTCGCCGCGCAAGGGCAGTGACGACTGGCTGCGTACCTCTACGGACTGGTTCATGTATACGCCGTGGGGAGAAAAGGGCAGTGCGCTGTTCTCATCCTTCGATCGTCTGGAAGTCGCTACTTACTTCTCCTACTACGATCCCGCCGCCCTTGCCGGGCAAGCCGGTGTGGTGACGACCAAAGCTGGGGAGCAGGCCACCACTTTCTATTACTTCCCTGGCCAGCGCCGCGTACGTCGCATGCCGTCCTACTCCTACGATGCGCCGCAAATCGGTCTCGATAACCAGTACACGATTGATGAATCCAACGTGTTCTTTGGCCCTATGGACCGTTTCGACTGGAAGCTCATTGGCAAGCAGGAAATGTTGGTGCCTTACAACTCCTTCGGTGCGTATGACAACTCCGCCAAGATCGATGATGTGGCCAAGCGCGATTACATAGCACCTGAGTCACGTCGCTATGAGTTGCATCGCGTATGGGTCGTCGAAGCCACAGTCCGGCCAGGCATGCGGCACCAGGCACCAAAGCGGCTCTTCTATATCGATGAGGACAGCTGGAATGCCCTGATGGCGGTCGATTACGACAAGCAAGGGCAGATCTGGAAGGTTCGCGAAGGCTACACGATCCCGGTGTACGAGACAGGCTCCTGCGACATGGAGGCACAGGCTCAGTACAACCTGGTTGACGGTCGCTATCTGTACGACATGACGTCCATTGGCGTGGGCAAGGACGACCACCGGTGGCTCACCGAAAGCGCTGGAAACCCACGTCTGAAACGTGACTTCTACACCTCCGACAACCTGCGCGCTAACAGCGAACGCTAATCGCGGCTTTTCGAGAACTGACATGAAAAAAATAATTAGCCAAACCTCAGGTCTTGTCATTGCTTGTGCAACCCCTCTGGCCATGGCGTTTACCTTCGACGCCGAAAACATCCGTGGCTCATTCGACTCCACCATTGCCGTGGGCATGGGGCTGCGTACTGAATCGCGGGGCTGCAACCTGATCACCAGTGGCGCCGGCGGACACAATCCCCCCAGCGGGTGTCTTTCACCCAGCGCCGGCATCGGCGATCAGGGCGACTTGAACTACGACCGGGGCGACCTGTTCACCAACTACATCAAGGGAACCCATGAGCTGTTGCTGAAGTTCCCCGAGGACTACACCTTCATGGCACGCGGGAGTTGGATTCGTGACTTCGCCGCCACCGACACCAGTGGCGCCTTGTCAGCCAACACGCCTGAGGGTGTTGGCAGCGATGGCCTTACCAGCGCTGCCCGCGATGATCTTGAATTCAAGGCGCGCCTGCTGGATCTGTGGGTCAGCAAAAGCTTCGATGTGGGTGAACAACGCGTCCGTGCCCGCTTGGGTAACCAGGTGATCAATTGGGGCGAGAGTCTGTTCGCCGCCGGCGGCATCAACAACACCAACTCCTACGATGTCATGGCGCTTTCGCGGCCGGGCACGCAGCTTAAGGAAGCCTTGCTACCAGCGCCGATGTTGAGTCTTGCCTCGGGCCTCGGCTCGGGCGTCAACATTGAGGCTTATTGGCAGTTCCATTGGAACAAGAGTGAGGCGCCACCCGTGGGCAGCTACTGGTCAACCACCCATGCATTGGGTGAGGGCAGGGGTGCCTACGGATTTGACGAAAAGGATGCACGCAATAGCGGCCAATGGGGCATTTCGCTGCGTTGGCAGCCGGATAACACCGATCTGAACTTGGGGCTCTACGTGATGCGCTATCACGACAAGCTGCCGTCGCTGACCATGCAGGTGGATCCTGACACTTTTGCACTGGCGCAGACATGGGAGTACCCGGAAGACCGCATGCTGTATGGCGTCAGCGCCAATATGCCAATGGGTGACTGGGCCGTGGGCACGGAGCTGTCATATCGCCCCAAGGATGCGGTACCGCTCAACCCGGCTATTGATGCCTGTGCGAGCAACGGTGGGAAATGCTGGAAAGATGAGAAGAAGCTCCAATGGCACCTGACCGGCATCTACAGCATGACGCCCTCCAATTCCCCGACATTGCTTGACTTCACCGGCGCCAGCACGGGAACCCTGTTGACTGAATTGGTGATGGTGAAATATCCCGGTCTGCATAACAGCTACAACGGTGAGCCGATTTCTGCGGGCTTGAACACCTGGCAACTGGATCCGGCGACACCGCCGTCGGCCAAGGGCAACAAGACCTCCTCGGGCATCAGCGTTGATCTCAGTCTCACCTATGACAACACGTTGATTCCAGGGTGGCAGGTCACACCAGGGGTGTTCTATTCGCAGTCGCTCAAGGGGCGCACGCCAAACCTGTCGGCGACCTTCACCGAAGATGCCAGCAGCATGAACATGTACCTCAATTTCGTCCGCAACCCCGCGAGTTGGCAGGTATCCGTCAATTACGCGAAGTTCTTTGGGGGCAAGACGCCCTACGACCAACTGTTGCGTGATCGGGACTACGTCGGTCTTGTGGTTTCTCGAACCCTGTGAGGCGTGTAGTGAACAGTTCTTTGAAAATGTCGCAAACCAAGGTGCGTGGGATATTGCCACGCATCGAGGAGTGGTTCTTCACTCATCGCCTGCTCACGTTGGCAGGCCTGGCTGCTTTCACCCTCGCCATGGCCTGGTTTGCCGTGCAGTTGCGTATGGAGGCCGGGTTCGAAAAACAGCTTCCAATCGGCCATGAGTACATCGAAACCTTTGAGGCCTATCGCAATGACTTGCTGGGCGCGAATCGTCTGACGGTCGTGGTCAAGGCGCGCCAGGGGACAATGTGGACCAAGGCAGGGCTGACGCGTCTTTACGATGTCACCCAGGCGCTGATTTTTCTGCCCAATGTTTCGCGCAGCAGCGTGCGATCGCTGTGGACACCCAATGCTTTTGTCAACGAGATCACGGAGGAAGGGTTTCGTGCCGACCCGCTTGTACCGGGTACAGTGACCCCTGGAAGTCTCGACGATAACAGTATTGCCATGATTGCCGACTCGACGGCTCAGGGTGGCTTCATCGGTACTTTGGTTGCACGTGATCAGAGCAGCGCAATGATCACCGTCGACCTCAACGAGTTCGATGCCAGCGGAGAGCGTCTCGATTACGTGGTGTATAACCGGGTGCTGGAGCAAAAGATTCGCGGACAGTTCGAAGACAGTGACTTCGAAATCCAGATCATCGGCTTCGCCAAGCAGATTGGCGATATTGCTGATGGCGCCTCGGCGGTATTCGGGTTCTGCCTGCTGGCATTGCTGCTGACTGCCGCGGCGGTGTACTGGTACTGCCATTCGGTGCGTTTCACGCTGTTGGCGGTGGGGTGTTCGCTGGTTTCGTTGATCTGGCAATTCGGCAGCCTGCGCTTGCTCGGCTACGGGCTCGATCCGCTTGCCGTATTGGTGCCTTTCCTGGTGTTTGCCATTGGCGTATCTCACGGCGTTCAACAGATCAATTTCATCATCCGTGAAATCGCCTGCGGCAAGTCCGTGGAAGGTGCAGCTCGCGCCAGCTTCAGCGGTTTGCTGATCCCCGGCACTCTAGCGCTGGTGACCGCGTTCGTATCCTTCGTGACCCTGTTGATGATCCCGATTCCGATGGTGCGCGAGCTTGCGATCACCGCGTCGCTCGGGGTGGCTTTCAAGATCATCACGAACCTGGTGATGTTGCCGGTGGTGGCGTCGATGCTGCGCGTTGGTGCCGATTATGCCGCTGCCGAAGAAATCTCTCGGCAGCGCCGGGCCCGCTGGTTGCACGGCTTTGCCCGCCTGACCGAATGGCACAACGTGCGCTGGGTACTGGGCATGGCCGTGCTGATCTTTGTCACGGCGGCCTGGCAGAGCCATGATCGAGTCGTCGGTTCCCTGCAGGCAGGGGCACCTGAGTTGCGCGAGGACGCACGCTTCAATCGCGATGCGGTGTCCATCGCCAGTAACTATGACATCGGTCTGGACTGGCTCAGCGTGGTCTTCGAGGCCACGCCAGGCACCTCCGACGCAAGCCCGGCGAATGCGTGCGAGGACGTCGCGTTCGGCCAGTACCAGGACCGTTTCGTCTGGGCGATGCAGGGCGTGCCTGGGGTGGTGTCGGTCACTTCGTTTTCCAACAGCATGCGTCAGTTCAACGAGGGCTATAACGAGGGCAATCCGAAAATGAATGCGGTGCCCATCGATCCGACGAACTACTCATCGATGGCAGCCGAGGTGGCCCGTGTGCCTGGAATGATGCGCCCCGATTGCAGCATGACGGCCGTGCACCTGTTCCTGGCAGACCATAAAGCCACGACCATCCACAGGGTGATCGCCGCCGCCAAGGCGTTTCGCGCCGAGTTCACTCAGCCCGGCGTGAGCGTGCGCCTGGCCTCCGGCAATGCCGGGGTGATCGCCGCGATCAACGAAGAGGTAGAACGCAGCGAGCTGCCAATGATGCTCTACGTCTATGCCGCCATCGCTCTGCTGGTGTTTGTCGTCTACCGCGACTGGCGCGCCGTGCTGGTCTGCTGCCTGCCGCTGACACTGGGCACGTTCATCGGTTACTGGTTCATGAAGGAGCTGCAAATCGGACTGACCATTGCGACCTTGCCGGTGATGGTATTAGCCGTCGGCATCGGTGTGGATTACGCCTTCTACATCTACAACCGTCTGCAACTGCATCAGGCCCTCGGGCAGCCGATCACCAAGGCTGTCGAGCACGCGCTGCTGGAAGTGGGGGTGGCAACGATTTTTACCGCCATCACGCTGGCAGTGGGCGTGGCCACTTGGGCATTTTCCGATCTCAAGTTCCAGGCAGACATGGGCAAGCTGTTGGCCTTCATGTTCCTGGTCAACATGGTCATGGCCATGACCGTACTGCCGGCGTTCGCCGTGTGGCTGGAGCGGACATTCCCACGGCGGCGCCCGGTGCGCCTGATCGGCTCAATGGTGCATTGAGGAGACCCTATGCGAAACCTGATTCCTCTGATTGTTCTGCTGTTGCCGGCGTTGTTACAGGCCTCATCCTTGCCGGCCGTACCAGCGACACAAACCGGCAACGCCAGTGCCGCCACTCTGTTAAGTGCTACCTGGGCCAGTGAGCGAGCCGTTGCCGTCGGCGATCACGGCATGGTGTTGCTCTCCGACGACCACGGCCAGCACTTTCGTCAGGCGACTTCCGTGCCGCTGTCCACACCGTTGACCGGGGTCTCCTTCGTCGACGCGAGGCAAGGCTGGGCGGTCGGACACTGGGGCGTGATTCTGAATACCAGCGACGGCGGCGATGTCTGGCAGGTTCAACGATTGTCCAGTGCAGAAGACCGGCCATTGTTTGCAGTGCACTTCTTCAACGCAACGCAGGGCGTCGCGGTGGGGCTGTGGTCTCTGGTGCTGACAACCGACGACGGTGGCAAGACCTGGATCGAGCAGAAGCTGGATGCGCCACCGGGATCGAGTCGTGCCGACCTGAACCTGATGGGGCTTTTTACCGATGCGAAGGGGCAGTTATATGCCACGGCAGAACGCGGCCAGTTGTTGCGTTCCGATGATCAGGGCAAGCACTGGCGCTATCTCGATACCGGTTACAGCGGCACTTTGTGGACGGGGGCGGTCCTGAGCGACGGTTCGTTGCTGGTCGGCGGACAACGCGGCACGCTGCTGCACGGTTCCGCAGATGGCTTGAGCTGGAAACGCGTGCCTCTGCAAAGCAAGAGTTCGGTAACAGCCATCGATGTCTCCGGGAGAGAAGTCATCGCGGTGGGACTCGACGGTTTGATCGTACGCAGTGATGACGGCGGACAGAGCTTTCATGAGCAATCCAGCAGCGACGGTGTTTCTCTCACGGCGTTGCTGTTGAACAGCGACGGTTCACCCATTCTGTTTTCTCGACGAGGAATAGTCCCTCAGCGCTGATTCTGGCGCGATGTCGGGAGGCAGGCGCAATGCCTGCTTCCCAACCGTTTTGCTTCGCCACCTCTGAAAATTTCAGCTGATCTTCGGTCGGTTTTCGCGTGCCCGCAGGTGTTCTGTCACGCTCGAAATAATAAACATAACGAATGTTGCGTTAATTAATTTTGCTTGTTAGAGTCGATTGCAAATAACAAGACGCGGGAAGTTGCAAAGCGCAACGGCCTGCCATTCTCGATGGAGGTACTCTGATGATCTCGCTCAAGTCGACGCTTACCCTGCCAGCCGCCGGACTCTCCGGCTTCGAAACCCCGCTGACAGAAGAGGAGGCTGCGATTCAGGCCTCCGTCCACCGCTTCGCCAAAGAGGTGTTGCGCCCGTTGGGTCGCGAGCTGGACCGCATGACACCGGAAGAGGTCGTTGCTCCAGGCTCGCCTTACTATTCAATGTTCAGCGAGTTCGCCAAGCTGGGCCTCGATCCGGCGTTATTGGCACAACTGCCACCGGAGATGGCGGTGCGGATCGAGTCGCTGATCGGTGAAGAACTCGGTTGGGGCGATGCCGGCCTGGCGGTTTCCCTTGGCTGTGCTGACTTCCCGCTGCAAATGGCCGTCGCCGCTGGCAATACCGAGTTGGCAGAACTTTGTCAGGGCCGAATCGGTTGCTGGATGGCAACCCAACCCGACCGTGGCAGCGACAACCAGATCTTCGATATGGCGCGTGATTGGCCGGCAGGAAAGCCAGGAAATATCGGCAACCTGACCGCCAAAGTGGTTGGCGATGAAATCATCCTCAACGGTCAAAGCTCGGCATGGGTGTCCAATGGCGCTGTCGCACAGGTCGCCCTGGGCATGATCTGCGCCGATTACGGTGACGGTTTCTACGATGCCAACGGTCGGCCGCATGGTATTGCGGTGATCATTCCGCTGGATCTCAAAGGCGTCTCCAAAGGCAAGCCGCTGGACAAGATAGGTCAGCGCTCTCTGCCGCAAGGCGAAATCTACTTTGATAGTGTGCGAGTGCCTCGGCGTTTCGCGATCGCCGAACGTGATACCTACTACGGCGCTGTCAGCTCTTCCTGGTCGTTTGCCGGCACGCACATGAGCCAAGTGTTCACCGGCGTTGCGCGCGCAGCATTCGAAATGGCGCTGCAGTACTGCCATGAACGCCGTCAGGGCGGTCATCCGTTGATCGACCACCAGATGACCCGCCTACGCCTGGGCGAAATGCTGCGCCGTGTCGAGGCCGCCCGCGCTGTCGCCCGGCGTTCGCTGAGCTTCGCTCGCCTGTCGCCGCAAACCCATCCCTACGCCACAGCTGCTGCCAAGGTCACGGTGACCGAAGAGGCGATGGCCGTTGTGCAAGAAGCCTTCCGCCTGTTCGGTGGCAACGGCACCACCCGCGAATACCCCATCGAGAAGCTGTTGCGCGACACCCAGTCTTCGCTGATCGAGGACGGCGAGAACCGTGTCCTGACCATGCGCCTGGGGCTGCTGGCTCAGCAGCTCTATGCCGAAGGCTGGGCGAACAACTGACCCTGAAGATTCACCCGACATCACTCATCCAATAACAACAATGAGGTACATCCCGATGGCCAAATATCCTGTGGTTGTCTACGGCGCCAGTGGTTACACCGGCATGCTGATCATGGACTGGTTGATCGACCAGCACATCCCTTTCACCGCCGTGGCGCGCAACGCTGGCCGCGCCCAGGAAATGATGGCGCAACGCGTCGTCGGCCTGGAGTCGGCGACTTACGAAATCCTTGAATGCCCCCATGAGGTCGAAGCGCTGGCTTCAGTGTTCAAAGGCGCGCGCGTGGTTTGCAACACGGTCGGCCCATTCATCAATTTTGGCCTGACCGCCGTTGAAGCGGCATTGAAGGCCGGCTGTCATTATCTGGATCCGGCCGGAGAGCAAGCGCACATTCGTGCCTTGCGCGATCAGTTTGGCGAGCTATACCGCCAGGCTGGGCTGCTGCTGTCGCCATCGCTCGCGTACATGTACACCTACGCCGAGATCGCCGCCGAGCTGGCCCTGGAAACTCCGGGTGTCGATTCGCTGGAAACCGCAACCCTGACCCGTGGGCCACGTACCGGCGCCGCCGGTGTGACCGTTGGTTCAACGGCCACCATTTTCGAAGGCATGCGCTACCCCGGCGCCTATCTGTGGGAGAAGGCACTGGTGCCATATGCGCCGAATACCAGCTTCAACGTGGTCTGTCCCGATCTGTTGGAGTCGGTGTTCTGCCTGCCATGGGGCGGCACGTCGCTGCCAGTGTTCTTCGAGGAGGATGGCCGGGTGCGCAGCTGCATGTCCTGCGTTGGTTTCTACGACAACCCGGTGATGAAAATGGTCCACGGCCTGGGTGAGAAGTGGGAAGCCGAGTACAAACACCTGCCGAAAGAGCAGCAGGACGCGGTGATCAGTAGCCTCGTGCAGTCGACCACGCCGAGCATGCCACCGCGCGAGCGCAGCACCTTGCAACGCACCGTCGACTTCGCGATCGGCCGCGGTCAGTTGACAGCGGTGCGTGCCACCGTACACGGCATCACCCCTTACATCGCCACCGGCGCCTTGCACGCTGCAGCAGTGGTCAAGCTGCTGGATAACGACAACACCAAAGTGGGTTTTGCCTCGGCCTCGAAAGCCTTCGGTCATCGCTACCTGCTGGGCTTCCTCGAACAGCGTGGCCTGGCTCGCGCAACCGTTACCCAACTGTGAAGTGACCGACATGGCGATTATTGATTTCTTCGACCGTGGCTGGCGGATCAATCCGCACGGCGCGGCGTATATCCAGGATGACCGGGTTTTCACCTTTACCGAAGTCCGCAACTTGTCATGCCGTATCGCCAATGCGCTGTTGGCCGAGGGTTTGCCGAAGAGCACCAAGGGCGCGATCTGGTCGGCGAACGATGCCGTGGCCTGGACGTGCACACTGGGTCTCTGGCGCGCCAACATGTGCTGGATTCCGGTTGGCGCTCGCAACAGTGCCGAAGAGAACCGTCATGTGCTTGATGCGTTCGACTGCGAAGTGCTGTTTTTCCAGAAGGAGTTCGCATCCATCATCGACGCGTTGCGCCCGAGCCTGCCGAAAATCCGTTTATGGATTTGCATCGACGAACATCTGCCCGAAGCACCTTCGCTTAAAGTCTGGATCGAAGGTCAGCCGAGCACGCCACCCGAGGTTGAGTATCAACTCGACGATGTGGTGGCGATCTCGCCAACCGGTGGCACCACAGGCTTGCCGAAGGGTGTGATGAACACCCATCGCAGCATCCAGACGTTCTGTGCGCACTTCATGATCAATTTTCCTTATGGGGATGAGCATCCACCGGTCAACCTGGCGGCGGCACCGATGACCCATACCGCCGGCACACTGTCCCTGCCGTGCACCTCGCGGGGCGGCACCGTGGTAGTTATCACCAAGCCGGACCCGGCGCTGATGCTGGCGATGATTCCGAAGTACAAGGTCACCGAGACTTTTCTGCCACCGACGGTGATCTATCGCCTGCTGGATGTTCCGCATCTGGCGCAGAAGGTCGATTTCAGCTCGTTGAAATACTTTCTTTACGGCGCGGCGCCAATGTCGGTGGAGAAGCTCAAGCATGCTATCGAAACCTTTGGCCCGGTGATGGCCGGCGGATACGGCCAGACCGAAGCGCCCGCATCGATTTCCAACCTGCCGCCCGCCGAGCATCTGCAAGGTGGACGACTGGCATCGGACGAGCGTCTGTCATCGGTCGGCCGCCCCAATCCGCTGATTCGCGTCGAGATCCTCAGCGACGCCGGGGAGATTCTCGCCCAGGGCGAGTCAGGCGAGATCTGCGTACGCGGTGACCTGGTCATGAAGGGTTATTACAAGGACCCGAAAAAAACCGCCGAAACCATCATCGATGGTTGGCTGCACACTGGTGATATCGGCCATCTCGACCCCCATGGCTACCTGCACATCACCGACCGCAAGAAGGACATGATCATCTCCGGTGGTTTCAACGTTTATCCGAGCGAGGTCGAGCAGGTGCTTTGGGCCCATCCGGCAGTGCAGGACTGCGCGGTGATCGGTGTTCCGGACGACCAGTGGGGCGAGAGCGTCAAGGCCGTCGTCGAGCTGAGTGCCGGGCAAAGCGTCACCGCCGAAGAACTGATCAGTCTCTGCAAAGACCGGCTCGGATCGGTCAAGTCTCCGAAAACTGTGGATTTCATTGATGCATTGCCACGCAGTCCTGTTGGCAAGGTGTTGAAGAAGGATCTGCGTGCCCAGTACTGGCAAAGCGTTGATCGGCAGATCTGACGTCGAGGAGTTAACTGATGGAATCCATTTACATAGCCGGCATCGCCATGACCCAATTCGGACGTCATCTGGAGCGCAGCCTTCAGGACCTGGCTCTGGAGGCGTTGCAGGGTGCTCTGGCAGACGCCCGCGCCCGACGCTGCGACATCGAAGCGGTGTTTTACGCCGGCATCACCAATGGCCATTTACAAGGCCAGCTCTCCATCCCGGGGCAGGTGATGTGCAGCAAGATCGGCATTGAAGGGGTGCCGATCTACAACGTCGAAAACGCATGCGCCTCGGGCAGTACTGCGGTTCATCTGGCGGTGCAGAGCTTGCGCTCGGGGGCTACCGATGTGGTGTTAGCGTTGGGCGCCGAGAAAATGAACGTGCCGGACAAGTCGCGGGCACTGGCACTGTTCGAAACCGGCTGGGATGTTTCCACCGCCGAGGAGAACTACGCGACGCTGGTCAAAATGGGGGAGGGCATCGTTGTTCCGCCAGGCTCGGAGTCTGATCGCCCGTACAGCAAGTTCATGGCCATTTATGCCGCCATGTGCCGCTGGCACATGAAGACCTACGGCACCACACAACGGCAGATCGCGGCGGTGTGTGCCAAGAACCATCAACACTCGGTGCACAACCCTTATTCGCAATTTCGCAAGACGTTCACCATCGAAGAGGTACTGACGGCGCCACCGATCACCTATCCGATCACTTTACCGATGTGCGCGCCGTTGTCCGACGGCGCGGCCGCCGCGATCCTTTGCACCGAGGCGGGCCTGAAACGCATCGGGGCCGATCCGAAACGTTGTGTGCGAATCGCCGCCAGCGTGATCCGCAGTTTCACCTTGCGTGGACTGGATGAGCCGCACAAGCACGTCAGCCTGTTGGCTGCGCGCCAGGCCTACGAGATCGCCGGACTCGGCCCGCAGGACATGCATGTGGCCGAAGTACACGACGCTTCGGCAATGGGGGAAATCATCCAGTCGGAAAATCTCGGACTGGCGCCGCTGGGGGAGGGTGGAATTTGCGCCGAACAGGGCGATTTCACCCTGGGTGGCCGCATACCGATCAATACCTCCGGCGGCCTGGAATCCAAAGGACATCCGCTCGGCGCAACGGGGATCGGTCAGTTGTACGAGTTGACCACTCAATTGCGCGGGGAAGCCGGGGCGCGTCAGGTACACGGCGCGCGGCATGCCATCCAGGAAAACGGCGGCGGTCTTCAAGGTGTTGAGGAAGCAGCAGTCGCTATTCACATCCTGAGTCGATAGGAGCGCATCACATGTCCATGACCTATCAAGCGCAAGAGCTGGAAAGCCACTTTGCCGGCGGGCATTTTCGCCGCCTGGGTGGGTGGGTCGAGAGTCCCGTTGACTTGCAGCCAGAACTCGAGGGCGATGTCAGCGCTGACGTGATCGTGATCGGTGCCGGTTTCGCCGGGCTGTCTACAGCACTGGAGCTTACGGCGCTGGGTGCGAACGTCGTCGTCATCGAGCAAGAGTTCGCCGGTTTCGGTGCCAGTGGTCGCAATGCAGGTTATCTCGCCGGTAGCATGGGCATTGAGTTCGAACTGTTCCTCAAGCGTGTCGGTCACGATAAGGCGAAGAGCATCGTCAGGTTCTACGACGAAGGTGTCACTTATGTGGAAAGTCGACTGCGAGAATTGGATATCGACTGCGACTACAACGCCTCCGGGATCATCAGGGCGGGTGTTCATCCCTCTCAGGAGAAAAAGCTGCGCAAGAGCATGGAGGTCGGCGATGAGCTCGGTTCCCGCACCGAGTTTCTGGATCAGGCGCAGTTACGTGCACGGGGCATTCCGCCAGCGTTTCTCTTTGGATGCCTGCAAGCACACGGAGGAACGCTGGACCCTGGCAAATATGTGATGGGACTGCGGCGGGCAGCGCTCCAGGCGGGTGTGAAACTGTATGAGAACACGACGTTGGTGTCCTATTGCGATGGGCCAGCGATTACCTGCCAAACCACTCGCGGCCGGGCAACGGCTCCGGTGCTGGTGCTCGCTACCAATGCCTATACGCCGCAAATCGGATTGCTGCGCGACAAGATTGTTCCATTTCGGGTGTCGGCAATCGAAACCAAGCCATTGTCCGAGCAGCAATTGGCTTCATTGGGTTGGGCAGGACGAGAGGGGTTGGTGACGCCGCACTGGACTATGGAAAGTCATCGTTTAACGGCACGCAATACGTTGTTGCTGACCACCAAACACCTCGGCTACGTATATGGCTCGCAAACGCCGAACATTCCCGATGACATCGCCTATCGCGAGTTGGCAGCCACGCTGAACACACGTTTTCCGACCTTGCGCGGTATCGACATTCAATCGTGCTGGAGCGGTTACGTCAGCATGGCGTACGACGCGTTGCCGGTGGTGGGCGAAACCGGAACCCACCACAACATTCTCTACACAGCAGGATGTTCAGGGCACGGGATCGGTGCCCAATCCCTGATCGGGCATCTGTTGGCGGAAAGAGTGGGTGGCATCGAACATCCGCTCCTTGCTGCCTTGCGCCACAAGACACCCAAGACACTGCCGGAGCCGCTGCAATGGTGCGCCGTCAACCTGGCGTTGGGGTTGGCAAACAGCCTCGACGGATACACAAACCGCAAGGCTTCGAAGATTGAGCGTGCGACCCATCGTTAGGGATTACGGGCTGAAAGAATAAAGGGTTAACGGAAGACAACACTCTGATTTTTAGTGGTGGCGCTGGCCTTGAAGTTTGCCCGGCAGTCGCTCATCTGCGGAAAGTCAAAATGGATTTTTGCGTTTCTGCCACCGCTTTTTTACTACCGCATCGACGCTCTGCAATGAGCGATTAATTCAACAATAAAGTTATGTGAGGCATCGAGCATGGGTATCAAGTCCAGCATTGACGCACCGCCGGATTTAAAACGAAGACAATTGCTCAAACTGGCCGGCGCTTCTGCGGCAGTCGGAACGATTGGATTAAACATCGGCCTGGCCAATGCCACCGATGCGCTTTTGAAAGACAGCTCAGATGATGTACTGGACGTCGTGATTATTGGTGCCGGACTGGCCGGTCTGACGGCTGCCCGCGATCTGCATATGGCGGGTTGCCAATCTCTGTTGGTTCTCGAAGCGCGAGATCGCGTAGGCGGGCGCACCCTCAATCATGATCTGGGCTCAGGGTACATTTCTGAAGTCGGAGGCCAATGGATCGGCCCGGGACAAACGGCCGTAGCGGATCTTGCGCGCGAGCTTGAGGTGGGTACGTTTCCCAGTTTCTACGAGGGCGATACAGTCATCCTCGGCGGTGACGGACGTGTCGCTGTCGATTTGAAAGGCACGTTCGGCACCGATGAAACTGTCGCGGCAAAGCTCAGCGAATTGTCGCGCGATGTGCCCAGTGCAGCCCCTTGGAAATCACCCAGGGCTGCCGAACTGGACAAGCTTTCGGCCGGTGAATGGCTGGCTCAACAGAACATCAAGCCTGAGGACCGGGCCGGGTGGAACGCCAGTTTCCTCCTGACCTGCGGCGTTACGCCCGCCAAGATGGGCTTTCTGCATTTCCTGTCAATGATCAACTCTGCCGGTTGCGAGTACATGCGGCTCGACTCCATCAAGGACAGCGCGCAGGGAACGCGCATCGTCGGTGGCTCGCAGATTCTCAGCAGCAAAATGGCCGAGCTGCTGGGCGATAAAGTTCGCTTGTCGTGTCCGGTTCGCAAGATTGCCGATTGGAACCGCGACATCGTCAGAGTGCAAACGGATCAGGGCGAGATACGAGCCCGGCGGGTCATCATGGCGATTCATCCCGCGCTCTGCCAACGCTTGCAGTTTGATCCGCCACTGCCCGAAGGCCGGGCCGCATTGCAACGTGCCTGGCCCGCTCACTCTCCGGCACGCAAGACCGCGATGGTTTACCCACGGCCTTTTTGGCGCGACAAGGGCTTGAACGGTCACATCATCCAGGTGGATGGGCCGATCATTTGGGCGTACGACAATTCGCCTCCAAATGGCGAAATCGGGGTCATCAATGCATTTGTTTTGAATGCTGCGGCACCTGCCGATCCTGAAGCCGCCAAACGCGTGCAGACCGAAATCTATGCACGTGCCTTAGGGGACGAGGCGCTCAATCCCGTCTCTTACCATGATCATGACTGGGCGCAATTCGATCCCTGGACGATCACTTGCGTTTCTCCAATTCCACCAGGCTTCTGGTCGACACATGGCGAGGCGCTGCGTCCACCTTGCGGAAATCTGTTCTGGTCGGGCACCGAAACCGCCGACATCTGGGCAGGCTACATGGATGGCGCCGTCCGCGCCGGTCACCACAGCGCCTTGCAGGTGCTCAACGCCTTGCGTCGGGCATAGGGGACGAAGATGAAAAAAATCATGTTCGGCGTCATTGCAGTCGTTGCCGTGCTGTTGGCGATTTTCGGCCGAGACCTTGTCGATCTCTATCGCCTGCAGAATTACATCACCACCTCTGCTGAGGCCTACCAGACCGATCGCGGAAACTGGCCGCATCTGACCGATGCGTGCACAGGTTGCCATGGCAACAAGGGCAACTCGCTCAATTCCCTTTATCCAAGCCTGGCGGGCCAGCCGGCCGCGTATCTCTCTGCGCAGCTGCGCAGTTTTGCCAGTGGGCAACGGGTCGCTTCCAATATGGGGCCGTTGGCGATGACTCTCAGTCACGACGACATCGATCTGCTGGCGAATTTCTATGCCAGGCAGCCTACCAGCGCAGATGCCTCTTTCGCCCCTGACGAGGGCTTGCGGGAAAAGGGCAAACAGCTGGTGCAGACGAGGGGATGCGTGGCCTGCCACGGTGAACAGTTGATGGGACATGACGCGTTTCCGCGTCTGGCTGCACAAGGGCACGATTACCTTTTGACCCAGCTCAACGCGTTTGCCAATGGTGAGCGAAACGACCCCAGCGGTGCAATGAAAGCAATCGCCGCCGCGCTATCGCCAGATGAACGCAAGGCGATCGCCACCTACCTCGCCGCGCTTACTCCGCAACACAAGTAACTCATCAAATTTTCTGTCAGATGCATTGAGGCTACCGTTATGGAACTGCGAAATATCGTTCTTTGTCTTGCCTGTTTTTTACTGCTCGCGAGCGGACTGACTTACGGAATCAGGTTTCTTAAAAGGCGAAACCTGTTACTGGCCCTTGAGTGGTTTGTGGTTGCATTTTCCGCGATAAACTTCCTGATATTTTTCCTCACAGGATCGGAGCATTCGTATCTCATTTCGTACTTTTGCGACGCCTTTTCCAGAGCCTTCGGAATCCCGATCATCACGGTGCTGGGGTTGATGGCGGTGACGCATGCCTATAAGCCCTCGGTGCGCAAGGAACTGATGATGTTTGCCGGCGCCTTGGTGGGCACACTCGCGTTGATTTCGACCAGCGTTCTGGCCACGCTCTTGCCGTATTTTTACGTGATGATGTGGGGGGTTTTTTCGGTTTATATGGTGTACTTCGCGGTGAGACTGGCGAGCGCGGGAGAGTCACTGCACGCGATGGGGGTGATGTTTGGCATGCTCGCCTCGTTAACCATCGCCTGCATTTATGACTTCTATAAAATCCCTGGGGACGATACCAACGTCCTACTGAACTTCTACGTTCTCGCACTGACTACCTGGGCCTATTTGCTGGTGCATCTGTACTACGCCTACTGCGCACTGGAGCGTTCGAAGGACTCGATGGCGCTTTTGCAGGCACGTTGAACGATCTGTTCCCAGAAGTCCGGAGCCGCCATTTTGGCGGCTTTTGGCGTATTTGGGGAGGAGGGCGGTGAGCATCCCTGCCCGCCCTGAGCAGGCTTGGATTACTGACCGCCAGAAATCGCGGAGGGCGTCAGATTGGCCAGATAATGCGCCATGGCCTTGATGTCCTCGTCGGACAACGAACCGGCCAGGGCATTCATCGCCTGAGTCGGGTCTTTGCGCTGTCCATGCTTGAAGGCAGTCAGTTGATCCGTCAAATATAGCTGTCCCAGGCCTGCAAGACGCGGAGCCAGCGGCCCCCCCGAGAGTTTCTCGCCATGACAGGCCGCACATCCATTGGCGGCAACTGTGCGCTGTCCATGTTGTTGAAGGGAATCATCTTTCATCGTGACTTGCGTCACTCCCGGCTTCTGCTCGGCGAAATAGTTGGCCAGATGCTTGATTTGTTCGTCCGTCAGATTCGCCGCGAGCGGACTCATTTGCGCGCTGTATCGACGTCCTTCAGCGAACGCGTGCAACTGGCTTTCGATGTACGACGCAGACTGACCCGCAAGGGCGGCGTACTGGGCGTCCCGCGGCTGACCTCTTGCGCCATGACAGAGTGCGCACGTGTCCTGCAGTTGTGGCCACGCACCACCATTGGCCTGGTACTCGGCGTCATGCTGATCCACGGCATTCATGAAACGATATCCCGCCAACAGCTCCGGTCCATAGATCGTTGCCGATCCAGCCAGCGCCGTTGCCGCAACGATTGCCCCGATAACGATGCTTCGCTTCATCGGGCGTTCCTCCCCAGTTGAACCAACGCCTGTAGCGCTTCCATCGCAGCTCGATGACCAGCGCGGATCGCGCCATCCATGGCCCCGGCCCAGATGTCCGCCGTTTCGGTGCCGGACCAGATCAGCCGGCCAGCGGCCGGGGTCAGGTATTCACCCCACTGGGTCCAGAAGCCAGGCGGCATCGGGGAAATACAACTCAGGCTCCAGGAGTCGACTTTGCCCCAGTCCTGGTCATGGAACTGGATCGGGTGCAGTGCTTGCTCGCCCATGGCTTTGGCGTAGATCGCCGACAGTGTGTCCTGTGCGGCTTTGGGGTCATGGGGTAATTGACCTGTCCTGATGAAACCGCTGAGGACACCCAGGCTGCCGTCCGGTGGGGAATTGTCGTAAGCCCAGATCAGCGGACCGTCCACTTGCACAATCTGCCCGTTGAGGCCTTTGTCTCGCCAGAAGGGCCGCTCATACACATGCACGGTCTTGCGCATCGGGGCATGGGCCGGCCAGCGGCGCTGCAACTCGGCGCGTCCTGTGGGCAGAGGTGGCTCGAAGGTAATCTGATTGCACAATGCCGGACTCAAGGCCGCAATCACTTGACGCGTGCGGATGATGCCCTGATCGGTATGCAACTCGACGACATCACGATCCCAGCCGACAATCTTGCGGACCGGGCATGCCAGCCTGACCTTATTCCCCAAGGCTTGTGCCATCTTCAAACTGAGGACTTGGGAGCCTCCAACCAGTCGCGATTCTTGCGCGCCACCTTCTACGCCTTCGAGTTTTTCGAGGCTGCAGTCAGAGGAATTGATGATCGACAGGTAATGCAACAGTCCCATGCCGGCAGGTGCCGTGCCGAAGGTCAGACTCACGGACATGTTGAATCCGATCTTGTCTGCATTGTTGATCCCTTGTTTGGCCAGCCACTCGCCAACCGAGAGTTTATCGAGGGCGGCAGCGTCCTTTGCTTTCCACGGGGCTTTACTGGGAACGCCTTCTGCCAGCTTATTTAGTTTGCTGACGATTTCGGTGTTGGAGTTCGGGCCATCGCTGACATCCTCTTCGACCTTTTCATCGCCCATCAGATAGACCGCCTTGCCCTTGTAAAAAGTCGGAAAGGTCGCGACGTCGAGCTGCCTGGCCAGATCGGCAATGGATGTCTGACCGGGGCCGATCCATTGGCCACCGGCTTCAGAAACGATGCCGTTGCCCAGGTCATGGTTGCAGGTACGGCCGCCGACCCGATCCCGGGCTTCAAGCACAACGAACGACTCGCAGCCGGCAGCTTGCAGATCCCTGGCTGACGTAAGGCCCGACAACCCCGCCCCCATGATCACCACGTCAAGTATCGAGGCATCTGAAGCAGGCCCGGTTTGGGCCATGCCACGCCCACTGACACCAAGTCCCCCGGCCAGTGCTGCGCCTCCAATCGCTTGTAACAACAATCGTCGTTGGCGCGCTTGCGCCGACAGCAGATCGAGATCCGAGTCCATCTTCACCTCCATCAAGGATGTTCTTTTATTTATAATTACAGATGTTATGTGAATATATAGCGGAAGCGGGATTCAGCAAAGCGAAATGAAGAGGAGGGGGTTAAAAGCTGATGCGAGGCTTGAGCAGGAGAGAAGTCGGTGGTGCGGGAGGGTTCGCTTCGCCGGTGAAGCGAACCTGATTAGTGGTGCGAGGACAGGGTAGGGGAACTGATAATTTATCGAGAAGGGCTGATCAGTGTGATGACGGCATCCATCAATGCCTTGCTGCGTTTTGGCTCAAATCGTTCCGGCTCGATCGGCAGCATCATCATCCAGCCGTCACTCAGTGCGCTGAGCTGATCAGCAAGCAAATCGGAAGGAACGTCCTTGCGGATGATGCCTTGGGTTTGGCCCTTGGCCAGAATGACTGCGAGATCCTGACGGAACCGCGAGTAACGTTTCTGAATGACGTCCGCAAAAACCGGCTCGTGCCGGGCATGGGCCAGCATCTGAAACAGGGCAAGCCAACGGGCCGAGTCATTGGCCTGCGTCAGGTTCAACCACTGCTCAATCATTGCGCGGACATCGACCTGTTCCTGATTGGGCTTGAGCAGATTGTCGAATTCGTCGAACAGGCTCTGCGCGGCAGCAGTGATCATCTCTTCCTTGTTGGCGAAGTAGTAGGTCACAGCACCCGTTGTGCAACCGGCATGGCTGGCCACTTTGCGCATTGAGGTCCCGGCATAACCTTCCTGGGCAATCACCTCGATGGCTGCGGTCAATAATTCACCGCGTTTTTCCAAACGATTGCCTACGGGGCGTCCTCGGCGAGCGACGTGTCCGGAATCACTGTCACTTGGCGGTTGCTGGCTATCCGTGGAAGGAGCTTGGGCGTCATGCATGGGAGAAAGTGATTCCCTGATTGAGGGTTGAGCCGCTGGAGATTGTTTGAGAGTCGTCAATATACCGTTGTTACGCCATTTTGGCGTGGCATGTCGTGATCATACAATTGCCGATTTCAAGGCACCCTGGCTGCTAAACGCGGGCCAGGGGCAGGGTGGCGATCAATCGTTCTCCTGTCAGACCCGACCACTGTTGATCACCGCGACAGCTCGCACTTCCACCCGCAGATCGGGAAGGGCCAGTTGCGAGATGCCGACAGCAGTCCAGGCCGGGTAGCGCTCGGGGAAGTACTCGTCCTTGACCCGTCCGAACGCATGGATTTCGTCCTGTAGATCCGTGTGGAAGGTCATCAGCTCAACGACATCGGCCAGGCTTGCCCCTGCGGCCTCAAGGATAGTTTTCAAGGACTTAAAAGCCAGATGGGACTGTGCCTGGATGCCTTCGGCAGGAATCATGGACGCATCGATGCCAACCTGGCCAGACACCCAGATCATGTTCCCGACACGCGTCGCCTGGGAAAAATGGAAGGTGTCGTAGATGGCTTGGGTGTGACCAGGGTTGATCGATTGACGCTGCAGGTCTTGAGTACTCATGGCGTTGCTCCTCTTATATTAATTGGCGGAACGTTGGGTGGCGGAAAGGATCTCCGGCCTTCAGGGTCGACAGTTCCTCACTGAACAGCACGCCCTGTTGCGGGTAGCCGGCGGCGCTGTGCTCTGGCAGAGGTCGAAAGGTTGCGTCGTCTCCAAAGAAACGGAAGACGAAGGTATGGCGATCCGGGAAGGCTTCATCCACCGGCGCACCGCCGTGTAGCGAACCAGGATGTAGCAGGACGATATCGCCGGGCTCGGTGGCCCACGAAATGATGTCGAACGCCTTGGGATTGTTCTGGCGCAGAGCCTCAATGTCAGGAAGACGCGGCAAGGCATCGCCCCCATGCAAAGGTTGCGTCGGATCATTTGGGTCGCGAAACGTGGTGCCGTCGTAACGCGGTCCTTTGTGTGAACCTCGGACGATCTCCAGGGCATTCTGTTTGGGCACCGACTCGAAACTGATCCAGGCATTGGCCCACTGCATTCCGGCCCAAGGCAGATAAGACGTGTCCTGATGCCAAAGCGTGCGAGATCCGTGTCCACCGGCCTTGAGAAACACTTCTTCGGCGAAGTACCACACATGCTCCGAGCCCCAGAGCTGTGCGAACAGCTCGCCAAAGGGCAGGGAAGTCACCAACTCTTCAAGGCAGGCCTTGGCGACCGGATTCGCATTGTCGACGTGCGATTGTTGCTCAGTTCCGTCGAACATTCGGGTCGCATGAGGGCCATGATTCTCGACAGCCCAGTCGTAGGCTGCCCGGCACTTGGCCAATTGAAATTCGTTCAGAAAACCTTTGATCAGGACGGCCCCGTCTTCCAGGAACGCCTTTCGCACAGAGGGTTGCATGATAGCTTTCTCCTCGAAAATGCCACTTGGCGATCTGGATGCTAGCAATTACCCAAGATTAACACAACGATCGTTATGTTTATTTTGAAGCATCAATAGCCTCGTTTCGCTGGGGGCTGAAGTGCGCTCCCCGGCGATCGTAAATTGCGTGCGTGGTGGCGTGACCGGGAGATTCTTTGAACCCGCGGCATAAAGACGGGGGTGCAGGTAGCCGGTCTTGGTTGATGGCTAGCTAACGGCAGAGCTCGACCAAAAGCTGCCACTTGGCATCTGCGACGAGCCTTCTCAGGTTTTCAATCGGGTATTACTAAATCACGGATTGCTTCAGGCACATTGCACAGTGAGAACTGAACAAAGCATTAGTTCCGAGAGCTGATAGGGAATGGCTTATAGCAAAGTTCCACCCAGACACATCATTTAACATAATATACATTATGCGTACCGTCCGATACGGGGCTGTGGGGCTCTGGTGGTCAGATTTAATGCCTGGCGGCGCCTCCTGCTTTCAGCTTGGTGGTGCTTGCCACTGCATGCTTGAATGCTGCCCGACAAACGTTGCCTCACCAATTGACGGAGAAATTGCATGGGGCTTTGTACAGAATGGAAAATTGACTGGGACGCTGTAGCTACTGTAGCTACTGTAGCTACTGTGGCGACGGCTGCTGCTGCAATCATCGCACTTATTATCTGGAGCTTTGATAAAGCTCAAAGGAAACGTGAACGAGCCGCAAGCTCCAAACTGCTAGCACAAATCATGACAACACCCGTTGGAGCCACCCAGATAGAGATCGCAAAATTCAGATGCTATGTAGTGCCTTCTACCATCTCAATTCTTAGATAAAGCTGACATTTTCAGCGAGACAGTAAACAACAGGCTTGCCAATGCTTTCTCACAAGTGAACCGTCTAACAAAGATGTCGAGCCTCCTAGGTGATCTACCAAATTCGGCAATGGCAGAGGAAGTTTCCCAGCTCCTTATGGCAGTTCTGAGCCAAATAAAAGAAGCAGAACAAGCCACTACGGAAGCTTTCCAAGCCCTATTAAAAGCTGGAAAGTCATCTTGAGTTTAGGCGCACCCTACTCCGCATTAATGACAAAACGATATAACTACACTAAATAGTCTTTTAGTTAAGTTAAGCCCAGACTGACCTTAATTTGTATTCAACCTTTGTATTGAAGGGAGCCGCAACTCTCCAACTAGCTTCTTCTCCGCCCCATAACTCTTCGGTTAAAAAAGACACGTACAAACCGAAATTACAATTAAATTGGATCGATCACTGGGTTGGATTTCGCGAATTGAGAGAAGCGTGAGGCTCACTGAATCGGCAACCCTACTTCCTCAATCAATCAACCTGCGAAGCCAAGAAGCGTGCATATCCTTGAGGCACTCTCCAAAAATCTGCTTTTCCTGTGGCATTCCCGTATGGCTTGCGTACATCGCTATACTCCCCTGGACACTCGATCAAAAGGTACCAAAATGGTGCGAGGTAGAACAATTCGCACCACAAGTTCGCTTTAAAAAAATCGATGGGGAATTACACTTTATCCTCTTGTCCGTTTAGCGATATATGACGACCTCCTGGCGATAGACGCCAATAATATTGCCGTGTAACTCTAGGATCTCAATGAATTATTTTATTAAACAATATAGTTCGACTTTATTTTTTCGGACCTCAACGGAAAGAGAAAGTTGTGCCCGCTTATAACTAAGTACCGCTATAAATTAATACGCGTCGCAATAAACCTTCGTTTCTGGCACGCAGCTTGCTCTCAATCATCATGATATTAACGTAGTTGCGAGCATCCCTAATGAGCAGAGAACAATATTTAATAGAAAGCGCCCAGATTAAATCATTGAGCGCACGCGGGTATCAACTCGCCATTGGCATTATTTGCATGATGGCGATTTCCAGTCCGCAATATGTCTGGACGCTTTTCACCGCCCCACTTACCGCGAAACTGGGCGTTTCGCTGGCACAGGTTCAAATAACCTTTTCATTATTGATTATCCTGCAAACCTTCTTTTCGCCTCTGCAAGGTTACTTGGTCGATCGCTTTGGCATTCGCACGCTAGTGGGCCTTGGCTGTGCGCTGTCCGGCCTTAGCTGGGTGCTGGCCAGCCAAGCCTCGTCGCTGAGTATGCTTTACCTGAGCTACGGAGTAGTCGGCGGTCTGGGTACCGGGATCGTTTATGTCGGGATCGTCGGCCTGATGGTGCGCTGGTTCCCGGATCGTCGCGGCCTTGCCGCCGGTGCAGTGGCCGCTGGGTATGGTATGGGAGCGATGATAACCACCTTCCCTATCAGCAACAGTCTGCAAAATGTCGGTATGGAAACCACAATGCTGACCTTCGGCCTGGCGCTGGGCATTGTGGGGCTCGTGGCATCGCGCTTCCTGCGCCAGCCCCCGACATCGCAGAGCGCTGATTCGCTGTCGAAACCGAATCAAGTTGTGGTCGATGTACCGCCGCGAGAAGTGCTCAAGACACCTGTGTTCTGGCTGATGTTCGCCATGTTCACAATGATGTCGACGTCAGGCCTGATGGTCACTTCGCAAATGGCCAGTTTCGCCAAGGACTTCGGAATGACCACCGTGATGGTGATGGGGATGGCCGCCTTGCCACTGGCCTTGACCATCGACCGCGTCTGCAATGGCTTGACGCGCCCTTTGTTCGGCTGGATCTCCGACCACTATGGCCGCGAGAACACCATGGCCTTCGCGTTCTTCTTCGAAGGTATCGCCATGACCCTTTAGCTGCTGACAAGCGATAACCCGGTACTGTTCGTCCTGCTCTCTGGCGTCGTATTCCTGGGCTGGGGCGAAATATTTTCGCTGTTCCCTTCGACTCTCACCGACACCTTCGGCACTCGTCATGCCACCACCAACTATGGGTTCCTGTACATGGCCCAAGGGATCGGTTCGATTTTTGGTGGCCCTGTCGCCGCGCTGCTGCACCAAAGTACCGATAGCTGGTACCCGGTGTTCGCCGTTGCCATCAGCTTCGACATCATTACCGCCCTACTCGCCTTTTTCGTGCTCAAACGCATGCGTGCCAGTTGGATCGCCAAGCATTCGCTGAAATCTTGATAACAAGGGAAAATCGTATGTTGAACACTACACTTGCTGCACGCGGCATTGCCGTAGCCCCCCATAGTCTGGCGGCCCAATCAGCCTTGGGTGTATTACGCGAAGGCGGCAACGCCATCGAAGCCATGGTCGCTGCGGCTGCCACGATCGCCGTGGTGTACCCGCACATGAACAGCCTGGGGGGCGACGGTTTCTGGTTGATCGTGCCCGCGCAAGGCGCGCCACTCGCAATCGATGCCAGCGGTCCGGCGGGCAGCCTGGCCACCCTCGCCCGCTACGACGGCATGAGCAAGATCCCGACACGTGGTGCCGACGCAGCACTCACCGTCGCAGGCACCGTTGGCGGTTGGCAGGAAGCGCTGGCCGTAGCAGCTGAGCTGGGTGGACAAACTCCGTTGCCACGGCTGCTGGAGGATGCCATCCACTACGCCAGCGCCGGGATCCCCACCACCCCTTCGCAACACATGGCCACTTCCAGCAAACAAGCCGAACTGCAAGGCATCCCGGGTTTTGCCGAAACCTTTCTACACCACGGTGCTGCGCCCGAAGCCGGCAGCCTGTTCAAACAGCCGCGTCTGGCAGTCACCTTGCGCACACTCGCCGAGACAGGCCTGGACAGTTTCTACCGAGGTGCACTGGGCGACTCCATTGCCCGTGACCTGAACGCAGCAGGTTCACCGGTCACCCGCGAGGACCTGGCCAACTACCGAGCCAAGCGCGTGCTCCCCCTGGAGTTGGCACACAGCGCCGGCACCGTCTACAACCTGACACCGCCCAGCCAAGGACTGGTATCGCAGTTGATTCTGGGCATTGCCGACCACGCCGGTCTGAATGACTTCTCCGCGGACGGGGCCGACCATATCCATACCCTGGTCGAAGCCACAAAATTGGCGTTTGCTGTACGCGACGCCCATATCACCGACCCTGACCACATGACGATCAATCCGCAAAGCTGCCTCAGTCCAGCGTACCTGAAAGCATTCGCGGCACAAATCAACCCGCAGAAAGCCGCGCCCTGGGGCGAAGGCAAAGGCCCCGGCGATACCATCTGGATGGGGGTGATCGACAACGACGGGCTGGCCGTGTCGTTCATTCAAAGCATCTATCACGAGTTCGGCAGCGGCATAGTGCTGCCGGAGTCGGGCCTGAACTGGCAGAACCGTGGCGCCTCGTTCAGCCTGGATCCGCAGCACCTCTTGGCCCTGAAGCCCGGAAAGAAGCCTTTCCATACCCTCAACCCTGCTGCGGCACGTCTGAAGGATGGACGGACTCTGGTTTACGGCACAATGGGCGGTGATGGCCAACCGCAGACGCAAGCCGCCGTGTTCAGTCGCTATGCCATATTCGGTCAGCCATTGCAGCAAGCCGTGACGGCGCCGCGCTGGCTGCTGGGGCGCACTTGGGGTGAAAGTTCCGACACGTTGAAAATGGAGTCACGTTTCAATGACAAGGTCCTGAATGAACTCAGCGCCCGAGGGCACGAAGTGGAAATACTGAGTCCGTTCTCCGAAACCATGGGCCACGCGGGGGCAGCGGTTCGACTCGTTAACGGATCATTCGAAGGTGCATTTGACCCGAGAGGGAATGGAGCGGCTGCCGGGTACTGACGACTGAATGGCGGATTAGCTCAAGGCCGATTCATGCAATCACCTTCAGCCAGTCCGCTATACCTCCACTTTCGGTTTGAACCTTTAATGCAGTGAGATGATCAGGCGTGTTCGAGAGGATCAGGGTCCAGGCGCAGGACCCGCCCGAAGAGTGAATTGGGTAATTTCCCCTGGCACACCCAGGCGAATCGGAAAGCCGTTCCATAGCCCCGTACCATTGCTGGTGTAAAGCAGCATCTCCCCGACCGCGTATGCCCCGGAAACGAAGTCCTCATTGGCGAAGCGAGCTATCTGATCGAGACCCCGAATCATTCCTCCATGGGTATGCCCGGAGAGCTGGAGTCCCACGCCCGCTATAGCCGAGCGCAAGGCGCCAGAGGGGCGGTGCTTCAGGAGGATCACAGGAGCGTTTTCGGGAGCATTCACGAGAGCCGCGTCAAGGTCCGGGCCGGGCATGCCAAATGCAGTAGCGGCCTCATCGGCAACGCCGGCGACAACAAGCTCGTCTTCGCCCGATTCGATCACTACGTGCTCGTTCACCAGCATGCGCATGCCCAGTCTTTCGAACTCGGAGTGCCACTGAGCTTCGTTGAAGTAGTATTCATGGTTTCCGGGAATAGCGACGACGCCCAGAGCGGCCTTCAGCTCACCAAGCGCTGCCACGTCCTGGCGTCGGGCCGTTGTCGTGCCATCGATGAGATCGCCTGTGATCAGGATCAAGTCCGGGTTCAGAGCGTTGGTTCGAGCCACCACCTCCGTCACCCAGGGCGAGTGAAAAAGCCGGCTGATATGCAGGTCAGTCAGTTGAACGACCCGAAGCCCATCCATCGCTTGCGGCAGGTTCTTGATCCTGACCTCCATACTGCGCACATCAGGAACCTGTACAGCCTGATAAACCCCCAACGCTGACAACAGCGAAGCGAGCAACGCAATCACATACCGGCTGTGCGCACTTACCAGCTTTCTGGCAGCACGTAGCCGGAGAATCGACAGCAGGCCATTTGCAAGATCCGCGATTGCAACAAACACGAACAGCAAAACAAATGCGCAGAACGCCCAACCCGCAACCAGTACGGCCCAACGGGGAATCTCTGGGGAGAACATTGTCCCGAACACCCAGATCTGGATCAGGTGGTACTTGGAGACAACCAGCAGGATGAGGGCAAGCAGGATCCGCCAGCCTGTCGAGACAGGTAGGGGGACGACGAAGCGCCAGAGGACATACAGATAGGCCAGGCCCAGGTACAGATGAAACACAGAAAAGCTCGCTCAGCAAACCAACGATCATTGAATTACTTAATGGTACACGGCGTTACATCCGTTTCCGGTTAGCTTTGCTGTATGAAACGTTGAGCCAGATTCAACCGCCTTTATGCCGAACAGGCTCTTGGTGGGCTCACGCGAAACGAATTGGGCAACGAGCAACTGCCGCAGCGAATGCTTCAGGCTACCGCTGAAAGAAATCTCCCGGCGTCACGCCGAAGTGCTGCCGGAATGCCGCTATGAAGGCAGAAGTAGAGTCGTAGCCGCAACCAAGGGCGACCTGGGTCACGCGCTGTCCCTGTTCCAGGGCTTCCAGTGACCCGAGCAAACGCAGGCGTTGACGCCAAGCGCGGAAGGTCAGGCCGGTTTCGCGCAAAAACAACCGCCTCAGCGTCTTCTCCGAGGCGCCCAGATCCTGACTCCATTCCAGAAGGGTACGGGAATCATCGGGTGCTTCCAGCAGGCGCTGGCACAAACGCAGAAGTCGCGGGTCACCGGGAAGGGGCAACGAAAGGCTGACCTCACGGGCCACCAGCAACTGGTCGACCAGCACTTGAGCCAGGCGACCGTCCGGACCTTTCTCGTCATATTCCACTGGGAGCTCGCAGAAATGCCGAATCAGTTCCCGCATGAGGGCATCAATCTCAAGGACCCGGCAACCACCCAGCCCACCGCTTGAGGAAACTTCATTCAGGTAAAGGCTGCGCATCTCGGTATGAGGGGAATTGAACACCTCGTGCTCCGTCCCTGCCGATATCCAGATCGCGCGCTGCGGGGGCGCCACGAAATTGCCCTCAGCGGTGCGCACATGCAACACGCCTCGGATGGCATATGAAAGCTGCACCCAGGCATGGGTGTGGCGCGCAGTTCCCACTGCGTTCACCAGCGACTCATTGCGGGCAAACAGGGGACGGGGCAATTGTTGCAGTTGGGGAACCTGGCGCTCGCCCCATTGATTTTGTCCGTTTGCAGGCATTTTTTGCCCCTATCGCGTTAGTCGGCATCCATCGCCAAGGTTAGAGTAGCCAAAGCCTCAATGACAACTATTGGATAAACGCCATGGCCCGCTCACGCTTGCTCCCGGACAACTTCACCCTGACGCTGATCGCCGTCGTCGCTATTGCCACATTGTTACCCGCAAAGGGGCAAGTGGCTGTCGCTTTCAGTTGGATCACCAACATTGCCATCTCTCTGCTGTTTTTCCTGCACGGCGCCAAACTGTCTCGTAACGCTGTGATTGCAGGCGCCGGCCATTGGCGCCTGCACCTGCTTATATTCATCTGCACCTTTGGCCTGTTTCCACTGCTCGGACTTGCCCTGAAACCGGTACTGATGCCGATGGTAGGGCCTGAACTCTATGCTGGCTTCCTATACCTCTGCGTCCTGCCCGCCACCGTGCAATCGGCCATCGCCTTCACCTCCCTGGCCCGGGGCAACATCCCTGCGGCGATATGCAGTGCCGCTGCCTCCAGCCTGGTGGGCATATTTATCACGCCGGTACTGGTCGCCCTACTGATGGGCGTTCACAGTGACGGGAGTTCAACGATCGAGGCCATCCGCAAGATCAGCATCCAACTGCTGCTGCCCTTCATCGCCGGCCAGATTGCCCGCCGCTGGATCGGTGACTGGGTGCACCGGAACAAGGGTTGGCTGAAGAACGTCGACCAGGGAAGCATCCTTCTTGTGGTTTACACCGCGTTCAGCTCCGCCGTGATCGGTGGACTCTGGCTGCAGGTCCCGGCCCTGAAACTGCTAGGCGTAATATTCGGCTGCAGCCTGCTCCTGGCTCTAGCCCTGCTGGTCGCCCATCTGCTGGGTAAATGGCTGGGCTTCAATCTGGAAGACCGCATCACCATCCTCTTCTGCGGCTCGAAGAAAAGCCTGGCCACCGGAGTTCCTATGGCACAGGTTCTGTTCGCCGGCAGCAGCATCGGCGTGCTCATTCTTCCGCTGATGCTGTTTCATCAGATACAACTTATGGTCTGTGCCGTCTTGGCACAGCGCTATGCAAAAAGGCCAGAGCCGGCGCCGCAACATAACGCTGTCCCTTTAATGCGTGGCTCTGCGAAAGTCGACGCGACAGGGCGACGCTGATCGTGCTCGCGCAAATGTGGATCGTGCCTTCAGTCAGGCTCGCCAGCACGCCGCCCTCGTCGTAGACCACGCTCTCGACGGCTTCGTCATTGGCGAGCGTCGTCATGCGGATGCCGTCAGCGCTGTTGTTTGATGAACCCGTCGAATGCTGCAGCATGGTCCGGATGCCAACGCGACAGCGCCGGGCGGTTCTCGATAACGTCGCCTGCGGCCCAAAGAATGCGCCGCTCATCCAATGAACGAAGGACGTCGTTGTCCGGACAGAGGATGTAGAAATCACCCGCATCGAGTCGCTCCATCATAAAGTCGACGGTCTGCTCGGGCGTCCAGGCGCCGGCGGGTTTTTCGCTACGGCCATTGCGAGACAACTCTGTGAACACAAAGCCCGGGATCAGCAGATGCGCGCTGATCTGTCCGCTCGCGGTGTTACGCAATTGATGCTGCAACGCTTCGGTAAACGCTTTAAGACCTGCTTTCGAAACGTTGTACGCAGGATCACCGGGCGGGTTCGTAATACCCTGTTTGGAACCGGTATTGATCACGAGGCCCGGACGACCGCGCTTGATCATCTCGGGTACGAACACTTGCGTGCCATGAATCGCACCCAACAAATTAACGCCCAGGACACGCTGCCAATTTTGCGCGGGACCGAAAACCCCGCTGCCGGGCTGAACACCGGCGTTATTCATCAAAACATCCGTACCGCCGAAGCGTGCTCGAACGACCGCTTGCAAGCGCAGCAGGTCCTCGACACGACTGACGTCCGTTTCAAGAGCAAAAACGTCCTGAATGCCGTTCGCAGCCAATACGCTGACTTCTTCGACAGCTTTTGCGAGACGCTGGGCCCTGAGATCGGCAATGCAGATGCGCAGCCCTTGTCGAGCGAAGCTCTTGGCCGCAGCAAGGCCAATTCCGGCAGCACCGCCGGTAATCACCGCAACAGCGCCTGGAGTCAATGCAGGATGAGTCATTTGAAATCCTGGTTTAGAGCCGATTTTCGGCGTTGGAAGAGAACAAACAGTTGGTTGCTCACACTGCTACGCGATTGTCCGTATCGTTTGCCCACATCATGGAAACCGCAAATACGCCCAGCCCCCCCAATGCCAGCAGCGCACCCACCCAGCCTGTCGAAGCCCAGCCAAGACCGGCGGAAATGGTCACCCCGCCCAGCCATGCACCCAGTGCGTTGGCGGCATTGAAGGCCGAGTGGTTCAAGGCAGCCGCCAGCGTCTGAGCTTCACCTGCAACATCCATAAGGCGAGTTTGCAAACAAGGGCCCAGGGCAATCAAAGTGCCTACCAGAAACACATTGATCGGAGCCAGCCATGGGTTGCTGGCGGTGAATACAAAAAGTGTGAGAACCGCAGTCGCCCAGACCAGTAGTCCACCAATCGTGGGCAAGAGCGCCCGGTCGGCGAGTCTGGAGCCGATGAGGTTGCCCACAACCATTCCTGCACCAAATAAAGCCAGCACAATCGGCACAACCCTCTCGGGCAAATGTGTCAGCTCGATCATGGTCGGTTTTACATAGCTGAAGACCGAGAACATCCCGCCGAAACCGATTGCGCCGATGAGAAGCGTCAGCCATACCTGACTGCGATTGAGCGCTGAAAGCTCACGCAAAGGACTGGACGATCGATTTCCAGGAGCATACGGCACAAAACGCCAGATCAGTCCCGCCGCGAGCAGCGCTATGACGCCTACGACCAGGAAGGCGGTCCGCCAGCCAAACCACTGCCCCAACGCCGCCGTTGCCGGTACGCCGAGCAATGTCGCCAACGTCAGGCCCATCAGCACCATTGCTACTGCTTGCGTTCGTCGCTCGCGCGCCACCAAACCAGCAGCGACCAACGCTGCCACGCCAAAATAAGTGCCGTGTGGAAAGCCTGTCAGTAAACGGGCAACGAGCATCGACTGATAGGAAGGTGCCAGCGCACTGGCTAAGTTGCCGATCGCGAAAACCGCCATCAGCCCAATCAGGAAATTGCGACGGGCCCATTGCCCTCCCGCAACGGCCAGCAAGGGAGCACCAATGACCACGCCCAAGGCGTAGAAGCTTATAAGGTGACCTGCCTCTGGAATGGTAATAGCGAGGTCTTTTGCCGCATCAGGCAACAAACCCATAATCACGAATTCGCCAGTACCGATGGCAAATCCCCCCATACCAAGGGCCAGGATAGCGAGACGTTGATTCGTGCGTCTTTGCTGGGGCGACGCCGCTTCATCGCCTGAAGATTCATCAAGCAGTTCGCTATCAACGTGGGACATAGACACTCGCGCGATTGGATAAAACAGAAGGCTGAATTCAACGATTCAGTGCAAGATGATCATAACGCAAGTATCGTTGAGTAAAATTCAATGAGCCGATGAGGCGCCATTCCGCGCGCCCTCATGTACCTGTCACGAGAAGTCGCCTGAATGCCAGCGTTATCCAGAGCCGATCTAGCTGATTTGAATGTCTTCGCCGTCATCTGCCGGCGCCGCAGTTTTCGTTTCGCAGCGGCGGAACTGGGTGTGTCAACGTCAGCCCTCAGCCATGCCATGCGTAATCTGGAAAATCGATTGGGCGTCAAGCTGCTCAATCGCACCAGTCGCTCCGTGGTGCCGACGGCTGCTGGCAGTGCGCTGGTAGAAGGTCTGGAACAAGGATTCGGGCAAATAGAAGCGGCCATGGGTGAACTGGAGCGGTATCGCAATGCCCCCATGGGAAGGTTGCGACTCAATGTGCCCCGTGATGCATCGCGCTTGTTGCTGGGGCCGATTGTGACCCGGTTTTGCCAAACCTATCCCGACATCAAGCTTGAAATCATTGTCGACGACAACATGGTCGACATCATCAAGGCTGGCTTCGACGCCGGCATACGTTACGGTGCGACTGTTCCTCAGGACCTGGTCGCTGTGCCACTGACCAAACCTTTGAAATGGGTGGTTGTGGGCTCCCCGCTGTACCTGGAGCGACATGGACGCCCGGAAAAACCGGAGGATCTGCTGCAGCACGAATGCATAAGAATCCGGATTGGCGATAACTCAATCTACAAGTGGGAACTCGGCGACGGCGATGTCGCTTGTGAAATCGATGTTCCCGGCCCCGTCATTGTGAATGAAACGGATATCGCCCTGGACGCCGCCATCGATGGCCTGGGCCTCGCTTACTGTCTGGAACTTCGCGTGGCCCAGCAATTGGCTGATGGACGCCTGGAGGTGGTATTGCCGTCATGGGCCTCCACCAGTGAACCCATGGTTATGTATTACCCCAGTCGCCGGCAGGTCCACCCTGGATTACGACAACTGATCGAAGTCATCAGATTGGCCCACCTGTAACGCCCCTTGAACGAGCCCCTTACACAAGGGGCTCATTATCGGATCATTCGGCACTGATCAAAGGTCTCGAACATGGCCAACTTCTCAATTCGTGAGCAGTGAACTCTATCCAAACCCACCATCAGCCAGCTATCCCACCCAACTGGCTAAGCCTCTCACTGGGATTGCGGATTTCTGACTGCGCCGCTCTGCTGGGCGGTGACGACTGCGTAGGAGGGTACGCCGCATCTATCGTGCATCAGAAAAGTACAACGAAAAAAGCCCGGCTTGCCGACGGTAGCGTCTCGAAGATCGCTATCGCCGGCAGGCCGGGCTCCTAAAGCAAAATGCCGCTTAAATGTCTCGTATCAACAGCACTTCGGTCCCGCCTTGCTGCCGTAACGGGCTTCCTGACGTTCGCGAAAGAACACCTCGTAGCTCATCACCGGTTTGTCCGGGTGTTTGGTTTGCATATGCTCAACGTAAGTGTCGTAGTCAGGCATGCCAACCATCAAGCGTGCGGCCTGACCGAGGTATTTACCAAGGCGACTCAGGTCATTGAACATGGGCACCCTCCTCCATCAAGCATCCGGCAGAGCCTGAAATGGCGATTCTTTATCCGTACGTTCCTTGGTACCCCAGGCGGCAATACCGACCTTGAGCGCAAAGAACAGGATGCTGAACACCACGAGCAAAAACAGCGCCGTCAGCGTTGCATTGGTGTAGGCGTTGTAGATCACGTGCTGCATCTGTTCGATGCTCTTGGCCGGCGCCAGGACCTGACCGTTGGCCAACGCATCGCCGTATTTCTTCGCCAGCGACAGGAAACCGATTGCCGGGTTGGCGTCGAACAGCTTGATGAAGCCTGCGGTGGTGGTGCAGATCAGCAACCAAACGGCTGGCAGCATGGTGACCCAGATGTAGCGTTGGCGTTTCATTTTGATCAGTACAACGGTCGCCAGCATCAGCGCGATACCCGCCAGCATCTGGTTGGAGATGCCGAATAGCGGCCACAAGGTGTTGATGCCACCCAGCGGATCGATCACGCCTTGGTACAGCAGGTAACCCCACATCGCTACGCAACCGGCGGTCGCGATTAGGTTGGCGGTCCAGGACTCGGTGCGTTTGAGCGCTGGCACGAAGGAGCCGAGCAAATCCTGCAGCATGAAACGCCCGGCACGGGTGCCGGCGTCGACTGCGGTCAGGATGAACAGTGCTTCGAACAGGATCGCGAAGTGGTACCAGAACGCCATGGTGTTTTCACCCGGCATAAGTTGGTGCAGGATCTGTGCGATACCGACCGCCAGGGTCGGCGCACCACCGGCACGGGCCAGGATGGTGGTTTCCCCGATGTCCTTGGCCACGGCTTGCAGCGCTTCCGGTGTAATTGCAAAACCCCAACTGCTGACCGTCTGAGCCACCGAAACAGCATCGGAGCCTACAAGGGCTGCGGGGCTGTTCATGGCGAAGTACACGCCTGGCTCGATCACCGACGCAGCCACCATTGCCATGATGGCGACGAAGGATTCCATCAGCATGCCGCCGTAACCGATGTAACGGGCATGGCCTTCACTGGCGAGCAACTTCGGCGTGGTGCCGGATGCAATCAGTGCATGGAAACCCGACACCGCGCCACAGGCAATGGTGATGAACAGGAACGGGAACAGACCGCCCTTCCACACCGGCCCGGTGCCGTCGATGAACTGGGTCAATGCCGGCATTTTCAGCTCGGGCATGGTGATCAGAATGCCGATGGCCAGCGCAACGATGGTGCCGATTTTGAGGAAGGTCGACAGGTAGTCACGCGGCGCCAGAATCAGCCACACCGGCAACACTGCCGCCACAAAACCGTAGCCGATCAGCATCCAGGTAATCTGGATGCCGGTGAAGGTAAAGGCTTTGGCCCAGACCGGGTCAGCGGCAATCTGCCCGCCCAGCCAGATCGAACCCAGCAGCAACGCCACGCCGATCACCGAGATTTCACCGATGCGACCCGGGCGGATGTAGCGCATGTAAATGCCCATGAACATCGCGATCGGGATGGTCGCCATCACCGTGAACATGCCCCACGGGCTTTCGGCCAGGGCCTTGACCACGATCAGCGCCAGCACCGCGAGGATGATGATCATGATCAGGAAGCAGCCAAACAGCGCGATGGTCCCGGGGATGCGGCCCATTTCCTCACGGACCATGTCGCCCAGGGAACGACCGTTGCGGCGGGTGGACATGAACAGGACCATGAAGTCCTGAACCGCACCGGCCAGCACCACCCCGGCAATCAGCCACAGCGTGCCGGGCAGATAGCCCATCTGCGCCGCCAATACCGGACCGACCAGCGGCCCCGCGCCAGCGATGGCCGCGAAGTGGTGACCGAAAAGCACGTGTTTGTTGGTCGGCACATAGTCCAGACCATCATTGTTGAGTACGGCGGGAGTGGCTCGATTGGGATCGAGCTGCATCACCTTGGTGGCGATGAACAGGCTGTAGTAGCGGTATGCGACGAGATAAATAGCGACTGCTGCGACTACGATCCAGAGGGCGTTGATGGCTTCGCCGCGGCGCAGGGCCACGACACTTAGCGCAAACGCTCCCAGGACAGCCACGGCAAACCAGGCGAGGTGTTTAGCCAGACGGGGCATAGCGTGTCTCCTGCCGACAACCAGTGGCTGCGGCGGTAATTATTATAATTGTGTCCGCAGTGCGGAGCGGGCCCAATATCCGCCCATGCTGTCGACAAATAAATCCGCGTTACTACGTACGTGGCGTCTACGTAGTTCTACGTAGACGCCACCGATCTGTGAGTTGAAATGCAGAACCTGTGGGAGCGGGCTTGCCCGCGATGAGGCCAGTACATTCAACATCAACCGTTGACTGACAGACCGCTATCGCGGGCAAGCCCGCTCCCACAGGTTTTTGCGTTTCATCACGGCCGTAGGTCCAGCACCGCTACTGGAGGCGCGTATCTTTGGCATATGATGCCGGGCCTTCGCCTTCCCTCGGTCTGGCCAGGAGTAGAGATGCAGCTCAAACACAAAATCGTCGCGCTCGGGATTCTGCCGCTGGTGTTGGCGATCGCGGTCATCTGCGCGCTGGTGATTTCCCTGAACCGCCAACTGGGTGATCAACAGGCGCAACTGATCGAAGACAGTATTTTGGCCAGCAAGCGTGCAGAGCTGAAAAACTACGTCGAAATGGCGCAGAGTCTGATCGCGCCGTTGTACGACAACGGCCGGGGTGACGCGCGCGCTCAGCAACAAGTGCTCGAAGAACTGCGCAAGCTCAGCTTTGGCATTAACGGTTACTTCTTCGTCTACGACCGTGAGGGCCGCAGTCTGATGCACGCGCGTCAGTCGGATCTGGTGGGCAAATACCTGTGGGACATGACCGACCCTCACGGCCTGCCGGTGATCCAGGCGTTGCTTAAAAGTGCGCAATCGGGCGAAGGCTTTCAACGTTACGCCTGGAACAAACCCTCTTCCGGCCAAGTAACCGACAAGCTCGCCTATGTGGTGATGCTGGACCGTTGGGGCTGGATGCTTGGCACCGGCATCTACCTTGAAGATGTTGAGCGCGCCACCCGGCAGGCCCGTGACGAGGTGGCTCAGGGCATTCGCAAAACCATGCTGGCAATTGCCGCGGTGGCCCTCGTGGCGGTGCTGTTTGTGTTCGCCAGCGGCATGACGCTGAACGTCAGCGAACATCGCCTGGCCGACAAAAAACTCCAGCGCCTGACCCAACGCATCGTCAGCCTGCAGGAGGAGGAACGGTCGCGGGTTTCCCGAGAGCTGCATGACGGCATCAGCCAGCTCCTGGTGTCGATCAAGTTTCAGTTCGAACTGGCCAGCCATGTGCTGGAGAATGGGCAAGACAAGGGTTTGAACATTTTAAGAGACGCTACGGAACGCCTTGGGGACGCGATTGGCGAGGTTCGCAGCCTCTCTCACGACCTGCGTTCGTCGCTGCTCGACACCCTTGGCCTGCCAGCGGCGATCGGTCAACTGGCCGCAGAATTCGGGCAACGCAGCGGTCTGGTCGTGACCTTCAACGATAACGAATTCGACTGTCACCTGGTCGACGGCGCCGCCGTCTCGTTGTTTCGCATCGTGCAAGAAGGCCTGACCAATATCGAACGCCACGCACACGCAAAAAACGTCATCATTACCCTGCACGGTTCTGAAAAATCCGTACGGTTGACGGTGGTCGACGACGGTGTCGGTTTCAACGTCGCCCAGGTCGAACGTCGTCACGCCGGCATTGGCCTGCGCAACATCCGCGAGCGTGTCGAGCATTTTGGCGGCCGATTCGACCTGACTTCGATGCCGGGAAAAAGTGAGCTGGACGTGCTACTGCCGATGAAACTGCCCGGTACAGAACGCTGAGTCACCCCATAACAATTAGAGTGAATACCTGCGATGAACCTGCCCTACCCGATCCGCGTCGCCCTGGTCGACGATCACTCCCTGGTCCGCGACGGCATCAAATCGCTGCTGGCGGTCATGGCGCAGCTGGAAGTGGTGGGAGAAGCCGAGAATGGCACTGATGCCATCGAGATGGTCGGGCGCTGCCAGCCGGATCTGTTGCTGGTCGACATTAGCCTGAAGGACATCAACGGCCTCGAGCTGACCCGGTTGTTACGCAGTCAGTACCCGTCACTCAAAGTGTTGGTGCTGAGCATGTACGACAACTATGAATACGTGAGTGAGTCCGTTCGCTCGGGAGCCAGTGGCTATGTGCTGAAGAACGCACCTTCACGGGAAATCATTGCGGCGATCGAAGCCATTGTCAGTGGCGGGACCTTCTACAGTGCCGAGATCGCACAGCGGCTCATTGCCGATAAAAGTACCGACAACGAGCTGACTCCGCGCGAAAGCCAGGTGCTGTACAAGATGGCTCAGGGGCTGAACAACAAGGAAATGGCTCGCGAACTGGACATCAGTGTCCGGACTGTAGAAACCCATCGCCTGAGTATCCGTCGCAAGCTCAACATCGACAAACCCGCCGCCCTCGTAAAGTACGCGATCGATCACGGAATCATTTCGCGTTAGAGGCGATTTACACCGTACTCGTATTAACGACACGTGCCGTGCGAATAAACAACGCGCGTACCTTGTCCCAGAAATTCCCGCCCAGCACGAAAAAGCTGCCGATCAACATGGCATCGCCCAGCACTTGGAGCTGCCAGAGATTCGGTCTCAGTCCCGGCCAAAGAGAGTCTATGTAAGGTTCGAGAAATGCCGAAATCAGCGGCAGGCAAAACATCACGAGACCGATTCTATGGCGCGCCGGGCCTACTTCCACGTCTGCCGGTGCAAGCGTGGAGACGTAGCCAAACAGGCTGCGCTTGAGTTGCTGAAAGCCGGCTTTGCCCATAATGGCAATCGCGAGAATCAGCAGAATCTTGTTACTGATAAACAAGACGCCTGTCAGTGCCGCGATCTTTGAACCTGACACATCCGCTGCGGCAGCGAGAGGCACCATCAGCCAGGATCCCAGCATCAAGCAGATAATCGCGATACCCACTTTGAAACGCCATCCGGTGGAGCTGGCTGCAGTATTGTCCTGGGGGCTACTCATGGTGTGCTTAACCTTCTCTTTTAACAGCAATTAATAACACGTCAGAAGCGTAGCATCTGGTCGGTCCCGGATCATATTTTCCTTACCGTTTATTTGTCCGACTGTACTAACCTAAGCGAAACCAAATCCTGTAGGAGCGAGGCTTGCCCGCGAAGAACGATGACGCGTGATACCTGAAAACCGCGGTGCATTCTTCGCGGGCAAGTCGGATCGCCGCACCGCTCGCTCCTACAGAATCTTGCCCTGGCATTCAATATTAGGGACGCTCGAATGACGTTTTTCCAAGATCTACTTGCAGTGCACCGATGCTGACGCGCTCGGGTCGGTTGCTTCTGCTGGTCGTCCTTGGCCTTGGCGGTTGTGTCCGCCTGGGTCCCGATTTTCAGCCCCCTGGCGAAGCCTGGACAAAACTCTGGAGCAGCCCCGCGCTCGAGCAGGCCAGCCAACGAAGCCTGAATCCCGACATTCGCCAGTGGTGGCAAGTGTTCGCCGACCCGGTCCTCGACGCGCTGATCGCCGAATCCGATGCGCACAATTCAAACCTGAAAATTGCCGGCCTGCGCGTCATGGAAGCCCGTGCCCGGTTGGGTATTGCGCAAAGCGGGCGCTATCCGCAACTGCAACAGGCCAGCGCCGACAGCCTGTACTTCAACCGCCAGCAGTCCGGCGGCAACAACCCGCAAGACAGCCACTTCTGGCAACACAGTGCGGGTTTTGATGTCGGCTGGGAACTGGACTTCTGGGGGCGCTTCAGTCGCGCCATCGAGTCGTCCGATGCCAGTTACTTTGCGGCTCAAGCCAACTATGAAGATGTACTTGTACTGCTGCGCGCTCAGGTGGCCGATACCTACTTTTCGTTGCGCACCACTGAAGCGCGTTTACGCGTCGCCCGCGAAAACGCCGAGCAGCAAAAACGCAACTTTGAGATCACCGAAAAACTGTTCAACAGTGGTCAGAGCGCCGAACTCGACTTGCAACAAGCCAAGACCCAATACCTGGGCACCTTGAGCAGCATTCCGGATTTTGAGGCGCAAGTACAGCGCACCCGTAACGCGTTGGCGGTGCTGATCGGACAGCCTCCCAGCGCCCTGCCCCAATTGCTCGAAAATGAGGGACTGATTCCGCTGGTGGATCAAGCCGTGCTGCAAGACGTGCCGGCCAGCCTGTTGTTGCGTCGCCCGGACGTGCGCGCCGCCGAGCTCAATGTCGCTGCTCAGTCGGCACTGATCGGTGTGGCGCAAACCGACTTCTATCCGTCGCTGACCTTGCTGGGCAGCATCGTCTGGACCACCGACACATTGAGCGGCACCTCCAACAGCCTGGACCTGATCGGCGGCCCCAGTTTGCGCTGGAACCTGTTTGACCATGGCCAGATCAGCAACAACGTGCGTATACAGGATGCGCGGTTGCAGCAGTTGATTGAGGTCTATCGCGACAAAGTCCGCCAAGCCGCACGGGAGGCCGATGATGCCGCCAGCAGCCTGATCAAATCACTGGAACGCGAGCGCATCCTGGGTGAAGCGCAGGTCGCCGCCGCGCGTTCGTTGAGCCTGGCCAGCACCCAATACCGGGAAGGTTACTCGGACTTCCAGCGCGTGCTGGATGCTCAACGCGCATTGCTCGAACAGCAGGACAATTACCTGCTCAGCCGCAGCAATGCGGTGAGCAACCTGATCGCCCTGTACAAAGCCCTTGGCGGTGGGTGGTACAGCGCGCAACCGACAGTGGATCAAAACACCCGCCAGCAAATGGAACAACGCACCGACTGGGGCAACCTGCTGAATGAGCCGGTCCCATCACAAGCCTCCTATCCCGTGCCAGAAGGTCAAAGCCGATGACTGAACCCTCGCCGCCCGTCACTGAGGCGCCCGCCCCCAAGGCACCCGAGCCTGCCGCCGATCCTGCAAAAAAGGGCATCAAATGGGTGATGCTGCTGATCGTCCTGAGCTTGGCCTGGTACCTGTTGGCTGACCGCTTCACGCCGTATACGCAACAGGCCCGGGTGGGCGCCTTTGTCATTCCGGTGGCATCCGAAGTGGCCGGCCGGGTGATCCGTGTGAATGTGCGCAACAATCAGGACGTCAAGGCGGGCGATGTGCTGTTTGAAGTGGATCAGCAGCCCTATCAAATAGCCGTCGATCGCGCACGCGCCGACCTGGAATCAACACGCCGACAAATCGGTGCCAGCACCGCCGGCATTGCCTCCGCGCAAGCCTCATTGCGAGCGGCCCAGGCCAACGAGCTCAAGGCCCGGCAGGATAATGAACGCCTTGAAGGCTTGTACCGCGAAGACCGGGGAACCATTTCCGTGCGCCTGCTCGAAGTCTCTCGGGCCAACCGTGAACAAGCCGTCAGTCAGGTTGCCGCAGCCCATGCCGAAGTCCAGCGGGCACGGGAGCAGGAAGGCGGCAGCGAGGATGACAACGCGCTGTTGCGTAGCGCCGCCACGGCGTTGTCAAAAGCCGAACTGGACCTGTCCAACACGCAGATTCGCGCACGGTCGGCGGGGCTGGTCACCGATCTGCGCACCGATGTCGGACAGTTCGCCACTGCCGGCAGCCCGGTCATGACCCTGATTGCCATCCACGATGTGTGGATCAGCGCGGACATGACCGAAAACAACCTCGGCCTGGTCGAGGTCGGCACACCTGTTTCGATCGTTCTGGATGCCCTGCCCGGAAAGGTTTTCGAAGGCCGTGTGCGCAGTGTCGGTTACGGTGTCAGCGTCGGTCCGAGCACTGCGCCCGGCAGCCTCCCCAGTGTGCAGAACAGCCGCGACTGGCTGCGTCCGGCCCAGCGCTTTCCGGTGATTATCGAGTTTTCGGAGGACTCAAGGAAAACGCTGTTCGATAGCCGCGCCATCCGTGCCGGTGGGCAGGCTGAAGTCATGGCGTTCCCCACCGAAGACAATCCGTTGAACCTGCTCGGTCGTTTGTTCGTGGGTCTGATGAGCTGGTTGAGCTATGCCTATTAAGGGCGTGTCTACTCAGCGCACGCCTCGTGTTCAACGGGCGCTGCGTCTGGCCACAGGCACGGCGCTGTGCCTGGCCTTCAGCTACGGCCTGGCGCTGCCGATCCCCTTTATTTCGCCAGTGCTCGCCGTGTTGCTATTGGCCTCGCTCAATCGGCCGCTGCCATTCAAGGCCGGGGTGATTCTCGCACTGGCTGCGATGTTAACCACCGGCGTCGGCCTGTTGTTGATTCCGATCCTGCGTTATTACCCGATCACCGGCATGCTGCTGATTGGAGTCAGTCTGTTCCTGGCCTTTGGCTTTGGCCTGCGCGGTGGCAACACCTTGATCATGACCTTCCTGATCATTGGCCTGACCATGATCTCCTCAGCCGGCGTCGTCGAGTTCGATCTGGCAATGATGGTCATCGGCGCCTTGGTCATGGGCTTGATTCTCGCCGTCCTCGTCGTCGCGTTCAGTCACTGGTTGTTTCCCGAGCCGGCCGATGCACCCTCCCCACCCGCAGCCAGCGCTCTGCCGGCGCAGGAAGTGGACCGGGTTGCACTGCGTGCAACCCTGATTGTTATACCGGCGTTCCTGTTGGCACTGATCGACCCGGCCAGCTATCTGCCGATCGTTTTGAAAGCGGTCAGCCTTGGCCAACAGAGTTCGACGACAACGGCGCGCAACGCTGCTCATGAACTGCTCGGTTCGACCTTCATGGGGGGATTGTTGGCGATTGTATTCTGGTGCGCGCTCAGCTTGTTTGTGCACCTGTGGATGTTCTTTCTTTGGATGCTCCTGTTCGGCCTGCTATTGGCGCGCAAGCTCTATGCCCTCAGCCCGACCCGACAAACCCCGGGGTTCTGGCTCAACAGCCTGATCACACTGATCATCCTGCTGGGTCAATCGGTTCAGGACAGTCTCGCCGGAAAAGACGTCTATACCGCCTTCGCGGTGCGCATGGGATTGTTTATCGCCCTCACGCTCTATGCCTGCCTGATGGTTTATCTACTCGATCAGCGGCAGCGTACGATCACTGACACTCATGGAGTTACCTGATAACCCCGCCCTTGCAAGCAGCCGTGATAGTGCTGTTTCACATCGTCCTCGACCGGCTCATAAAACTCGTCATGTTGACGTCCTCGTACCTCCGCCCCCGTCGCCCCGGCAGCTGCATCTACCGCAGCACCCTCCGAGGGTAGCGGGCTTGAAGTGCTCTGGCTCGCCGTGACGTTGCTGCACTCATTGGTATCCAGCTGGATTTGTTGCGAGTTCTGCCCGTTCAAGGGCTCGACCGATTCGGCCTGAACCTGCGTGTAAACCATCGACATGACGGCACACAGGCTGAAAGACGATAACCGACTCATGATGACCTCCGACACGGCCCACTGTGTTTGCGGGCCAGCGTCTGGCTGGGAAGTTCCTGGAACAATGCCCGATAACTGCTGGAAAACCGCCCCAAATGCCAGAACGACCAATTCATCGCCACTTGCGCGACCGTCGTTTCCCCGGCCGTTCGCCTGAGCAGTTCGCGGCGTGCGCTGTTGAGTCGACGCAAGCGTAACCAATGCGTGGGTGTCATCCCGGTATACGCCTTGAATGCATGCTGCAACTGACGCAGCGAAACCCCGGCCACCTGGGACAGCTCCAGCAAATTGAGGGTTTCTTCCGGCGTATCGGCGGCCCATTCGGTGACGCGTTTCATGATGGTTCGCTCGTCTGCCCGGCGCTGCAAGCCTGCGCGATCAAGGCACACACAGGCGTTATCGAGGATGTACAAACAGTCCTCTAATAGCTGCTGGGTCAACGCCTCTTTGCTCGGCGGATCCAGCGACTGCGTCAGCCGCGTCAATGTCCCGCTCAACCAGCGGCTGAACAGCGCGTTCTGCCCTGAATTGAGCGGCGACATGAACAAGCCTTCGAGTCGCGCCACCTCCAGGCCATGGCGCTGAACGAATTCCGGACCGAACACCACGGCGATTTCCTGATAGTTCTCCGGGGTGATCCAGATGTTGCGGCTTTCACCGTTCAACACGTACAGCGAGTTGTCGCTGCGATCGAAACAGAACGCCAGCGAGCCTTCTGGGGCGCTGAAATTCTGCTCGACTCGGGTGTTCATCTGTTCCTCGTAAATCTCTACGCCTTGCAGGTCCAGATAGCGCACCCGTCCGGCGAAATGCCCCGGCGACATTTGCTGATACTGCTGCACCCACCCCGGCGTGGCGCGGATTTGTTCGGCCACGTCGGCGGTGTTGAACGCTTGAACCTGTAACGGATTGCACGCTGTCATGGGGCGCCTTACGCACTCTTTTGGTGCGCTTTGTGCTGTTTAAAGTGGATAGATGGAACGGCAAGGCTCACCCAAGATAGTCGTCAACGCGCCACAGGGGAAGTGTTCGGTGGATGAAGCCGTTTTCCCCGGCGTCAATAAAACCAACGATGAGGTCTTTATGAATGTCCCTTTCGATCAGTTGCTCACGTGGCTGAAAGATCACAAGATTACCGAGGTCGAGTGTGTGGTCAGCGACTTGACCGGCATTGCTCGCGGCAAGATCGCACCCACCAACAAGTTCCTGCATGAGCGAGGCATGCGCCTGCCGGAAAGTGTGCTGTTGCAAACGGTAACCGGGGACTTTGTCGACGACGACATCTACTACGACCTGCTCGACCCGGCCGACATCGACATGGTCTGCAAGCCCGTTTCCGATGCTGTTTACGTCATTCCATGGGCCATCGAGCCGACTGCCATCGTGATCCACGACACGTTCGACAAGTTCGGCAATCCCATCGAACTGTCACCACGCAACGTGTTGAAGAAAGTGCTGCAGCTCTACACCGACAAAGGCTGGAAGCCGATTGTCGCGCCGGAAATGGAGTTCTACCTGACCCAGCGCTGCGAAGACCCGGACTTGCCGCTCAAGGCGCCATTGGGACGCTCCGGCCGTGCGGAAAGCGGTCGTCAGTCATTTTCCATCGACGCCGCCAACGAGTTCGATCCACTGTTCGAAGACGTCTACGACTGGTGCGAACTCCAGGGTCTGGACCTCGACACGCTGATCCACGAAGACGGCCCGGCGCAGATGGAAATCAACTTCCGTCACGGCGACGCCCTCGATCTGGCGGACCAGATCACCGTGTTCAAACGCACCCTGCGCGAGGCGGCACTCAAGCATAACGTCACTGCCACCTTCATGGCCAAACCCATCGGTGACGAACCCGGCAGCGCCATGCATATCCATCAAAGTGTGGTGGACATCGCCACCGGCCAGCCGATTTTTGCCGATGCCGACGGGCAGATGAGCGAGTTGTTCCTGCACCACATCGGCGGCTTGCAAAAGTACATTCCCAAAGTGCTGCCGATGTTCGCGCCCAACGTCAATTCGTTCCGCCGCTTCCTGCCCGATACCTCGGCACCGGTCAACGTTGAATGGGGCGAAGAAAACCGCACCGTCGGCCTGCGCGTACCCACCTCCACCCCGGACGCCATGCGCGTGGAAAACCGCTTGCCGGGCGCCGACGCCAACCCTTATCTGGCGATCGCCGCCAGCCTGTTGTGCGGTTATCTGGGCATGGTCGAAAAGGTCGAGCCGAGTGCCGCGGTACAGGGGCGTGCTTACGAGCGACGTAATCTGCGTCTGCCGATCACCATCGAAGACGCACTGACGCGCATGGAAGAGTGCCCAACCATCGAACGTTATCTGGGGAGCAAATTCGTGCGGGGTTACGTCGCGGTCAAGCGGGCCGAACACGAAAACTTCAAGCGCGTGATCAGCTCCTGGGAGCGGGAGTTCCTGCTGCTAAGCGTCTGATTCCCTGTGGGAGCGGGCTTGCCCGCGAAGAGGCCTGCACATTCGACATCATCGTTGACTGACAGACCGCTATCGCGGGCAAGCCCGCTCCCACAAAAACCCAATAATTAAAAGAGGTGTCGATATGCGTCTATTGAAATCCGTGGTTCCGGTCGCGCTGGCGTCGCTGTTCAGCGCCATTGTGCAGGCTCAGCCAAGTGTGAGCGTCTACAACTGGACCGATTACATCGGCGAGACCACCCTCGCCGACTTCCAGGCGAAAACCGGGACCAAGGTGATTTACGACGTATTCGATTCCAACGAAACCCTGGAGGGCAAACTGCTCGCCGGCCGCACGGGTTATGACGTAGTGGTGCCCTCCAACCATTTCCTCGCGCGCCAGGTGAAGGCCGGCGCGTTTCTCAAACTGGATCGCTCGCAGCTGCCCAACTGGAAAAACCTCGACCCGAAACTATTGGCGTTGCTGGAAAAAAACGATCCGGGTAATGAACATTCGGTGCCGTATCTGTGGGGCACCAACGGCATTGGCTACAACGTCGACAAGGTCAAGCAAGTGCTGGGAATCGATCGCATCGATTCCTGGGCGGTGTTCTTCGAGCCAGAGAACCTGAAGAAGCTCAGCCAGTGCGGCGTGTCGATGATGGATTCGGCGGATGAAGTGTTCCCGGCGGTCCTGAACTACATGGGCATGGACCCACGCAGCGAAAATCCTGAGGACTTTAAAAAGGCCGAAGCCAAACTGCTGACCCTCCGGCCTTACATCACCTACTTCCATTCGTCCAAGTACGTATCGGACCTGGCCAATGGCGACATTTGCGTCGCGTTCGGCTATTCGGGCGATGTGTTCCAGGCGGCGAACCGCGCCAAGGAAGCGAAGAACGGTGTGAATATCGCCTACTCGATCCCCAAGGAAGGCAGTAACCTGTGGTTCGACCTGTTGGCGATTCCTGCCGACGCCAGCAACCCGAAGGAGGCTCACTCGTTCGTCAACAACCTGCTGGATCCGCAAGTGATTGCCAAGGTCAGCGCCTCGGTCGGTTACGCCAATCCAAACCCGGCGGCCAAGCAATACATGGACGCGGAGCTGGTCAATAATCCAGAGGTCTATCCTCCTCAGGCAGTTCTCGACAAGCTCTACATCTCAACCACCCCGCCCCAGCCGATCATGCGTCTGATGACCCGCTCCTGGAGCAAAGTGAAGTCCAACCAATGAATCAGTACGACAACAAACACACTCATTCCTATTACGCCGCGTCGGCAAAGGGCATGACACCCTACCCCACGCTGGACTCGGACCTTCAGGCCGATGTCTGCGTGGTGGGCGGCGGATATACCGGGGTCAACACCGCGATCGAACTGGCGCAGCGCGGGCTTTCGGTGATTCTGCTGGAAGGCCGGCGGATCGGCTGGGGCGCCAGCGGGCGAAATGGCGGGCAGTTGATCCGCGGCATCGGTCATGACGTCGAAGGTTTCGCCCGTTATGTCGGTCAGGAAGGTGTGCGTTATCTGGAGCGTGCAGGCATCGAGTCCGTGGAGTTGGTGGGCAACCGCATCCGCGAGCATGGGATCGATTGCGACCTGCGTTGGGGCTTCTGCGAGCTGGCCAATACCCCGGCGCAGTTCGAGGCGTTCAAGACAGAACAGCAAAGCCTCGCCGAATTGGGTTACAGCCATGAAACCCGACTTGTCGGCCCCGAGCAGATCCGCCAGCAAGTGGTGGGCTCCGATGTGTATGCCGGCGGCCTGATCGACATGGGGTCGGGGCATTTGCATCCGCTGAATCTGGTGCTTGGCGAAGCGCGCGTGGCCGAATCTCTCGGGGTGCGAATATTCGAACAAAGCCCGGTGCTGGAGTTGATTCACGGCAGCACCGTGCAGGTTCGCTGCGCGGGCGGCACGGTGCGCGCCGGCAGTCTGGTGCTGGGTTGTAATGCGCACCTGGAAGAACTCGAACCGCGCCTGAGCGGCAAGGTTTTACCGGCAGGCAGCTACATCATCGCCACCGAACCGTTGGCACCTGAGGTTGCCGTGCAATTGATCCCGCAGAACCTGGCGCTGTGCGACCAGAAAGTCGGCCTCGATTACTACCGGCTCTCGGCGGATCGACGCTTGCTGTTTGGCGGTGCCTGCCATTATTCCGGGCGCGATCCAGAGGACATCGGCGCTTATATGCGGCCAAAAATGCTCAAGGTTTTCCCGCAGTTGGCGGACGTGCGCATCGACTATCAATGGGGCGGCATGATCGGCATCACCGCCAACCGTTTCCCCCAGGCCGGACGTTTGAGTCAGTACCCGAACGTGTTCTACGCCCAGGGTTATTCCGGTCATGGTCTGAACGTGACCCACTGGTGCGCGCGGTTGCTGGCTGAAGCGATTCATGCCGGGCACAGCAAGGGGCTGGACGTTTTCAGCGCCGTGCCACACATGACCTTTCCCGGTGGCAAAGCCCTGCGTTCACCGCTACTGGCCCTTGGCATGTTCTGGTATCGTCTGCGTGAATTGCTCGGTTGAGATTGTTGGTCACGGCTTCATTGTTCCCACGCTCTGCGTGGGAACGCAGCCCGGGACGCTCCGCGTCCCGAAGTGGACGCGGAGCGTCCATTGAGGCGTTACCACGCAGAGCGTGGGAACGATCGTTACCCGCCTTTTTAATTTGCTCAATCGCAAGTCACCTCTATATTGAGGGGGTGCTCTGACTTTCCTGTCTCCTGGCGAGTGCGGCCTATGGCTACGACTGACCAACTGATCATCTGCGAGCACTGCGACTGTGTATATGAAAAAGTCACGCTCGCCAAACATCAAAAAGCTCTGTGCACCTGCTGCGGCGGCGTGCTCCAGCGCTATAACGGACTGTCGGTGGAGCAGCGTCTGGCGTTGGCTTTCACGGCAATGATGCTGTGGATTTTCGCCAACTTCTATCCCGTTATGAGCATCAGCATGAAGGGCCTGAAAAACAGTGCCACGCTGTGGGACTCGGTATTGGCATTGAGCCAGGGGCCGATCACCTTTATCGCGTTGGTGGCAGCGATTTCCATCATCATCGCGCCGCTTTTTCAGCTTGTGTTGCTGATCTGGGTCTTGAGCTTCGCCCTCGTGCATCGGCGCTCGCCCGGTTTCAAAGTGTGCATGCGCTGGCTGGAAACCCTCAGGCCCTGGAGCATGCTCGAGGTCTGTCTGCTGGGCGCAATGGTCGCGGTGTTCAAACTCGCAGGGTTGCTGGATGTCATCCCCGGCATCGGCCTGTTTGCCCTGGCCGTTCTCAGCCTGATGTTGATTCGCATCGCCGGGCGCGATGTGCGTGATTTGTGGGACGTCCTATGAACAGGCCGCCGCTCGCCAGCGAACTCAATCTATGCCTGTGCCATAGCTGCGGCCTGGCCTGCGACATAACCGAGAACCCTCACGAATGCCAACGCTGTGGCGCACCATTGCATGCCCGAAAAGCCAACTCATTGACCCGCACATGGGCCTATCTGCTGGCCGCATTGGTGTTTTACATCCCGGCCAATTTGCTGCCGGTCATGAACACCAGCCTGTTCGGCAGCGGGTCCGACAGCACCATCATGAGCGGTGTGCTGGAGTTCTGGGCACACGGTGCGTGGGACATTGCCCTGATCATTTTCATCGCCAGCATCGCGGTGCCGGGCATCAAGTTCGTTGCCCTCTCCCTGCTGCTGATCACGGTGCAACGCGGCAGCCTTTGGGCGCGCAAGGAGCGTTCGAAGCTTTACCGATTCGTCGAGCTGATCGGCTACTGGTCGATGCTCGACGTGATTGTTGTCGCGCTGGTCGCAGCGTTAGTGAAGTTTCAGGCTCTGGGCGATATTCAACCGCGCCTGGGCATTTTGTTTTTTGGTCTGGTGGTGGTATTCACCATGCTGTCTGCCATGAGTTTCGACCCGCGGCTGATCTGGGATAATGCGCGGGAAAAACCACAAAACGAGGAGGTCATGGATGAAATCGCAAGCCACTGATGGGCCGCAAGATCCCGGTCAGGCCAGCATCAAGACCCGTCGCTTCAGCGTTTCGCTGGTGTGGATCGTGCCGATTGTCGCAGTGCTCGTGGGGATTTCCCTGGTGGTGAACAGTTGGATGCAGGAAGGTCCGACCATCACCGTCACGTTCAAGACCGGTAGCGGCCTTACGGCCAACAAGACCGAGGTCAAGTATCGAAACGTGGTCATCGGCCATGTCTCGGAAGTAAAGCTGAGCGACGATCAGAAAAGCGTCAACGCCACGATCAAACTCGACAAACAGGCCGAAAGCTTCACCCGCGAAGATTCGCAGTTCTGGGTCGTGCGGCCACGCATTGGCGCTGGCGGAGTCTCGGGCATCGATACCCTGCTGTCGGGTGACTACATTGGCGCCGACATCGGTCAGGCCAATGCCCGTTCCAAACACTTCATCGGTCTGGAAAACCCGCCGCCCATTACCTATGGCGAGCCGGGCAAACGCTTCACCTTGCACACGCAGGACCTCGGCTCACTGGATATCGGTTCGCCGGTCTACTACCGCAAAATCCCGGTCGGGCAAGTGGTGGCGTACGCGCTGGACGCCGAGGGTAAAGGGGTGAACATCGAAATCTTCGTCTATGCGCCCAATGACGTTTACGTCACCGAGAACACCCGGTTCTGGAACGCCAGCGGTATTGATGTGAACGTCGGCGCCAACGGTTTTGCGGTGAGTACCGAGTCCTTGTCGTCATTATTGGTGGGCGGCATCGCGTTCCGCGCACCGGAATACAGCCCCAACGATCAGCCGGCCAACGAGAATAAAACCTTCGACCTGTTCGAGGATCAGCAAACCGCCCTCGCCCCGCCCCACGGTAAGGGGCAGTATTTGAGCCTGCGTTTCGATCAGGCCTTGCGCGGGCTGAAGATCGATGCACCGGTGGAATTTCTCGGCGTGGAATTCGGCAAAGTCGTGTCGATCAACCTGGATTTCGACGCAAAAAAACGCAGCTTCCCGCTCAATGTCGGCATCATGATCTACCCGCAACGCCTCGGCCAGGCTCATTTAAAAATGCTTGAGACCTTGAAGCATAATCCTGACGACGAAGCCGCAAGCATAAGGCTGATGGGCAGCTTCATCGAAAACGGCCTGCGAGCCCAGGCACGCAGCGGCAATCTGTTGACCGGTCAGCTCTACATCGCGCTGGACTTCTACCCCAAAGCGGAGAAAGTCGTGTTCGACCCGACCGCCCGTCCCGTCATTGTCCCCACCATACCTGGCAGCCTCGAGCAGTTGCAGGAAAAACTGGAAGGCATGGTCAACAAGATCAATCAACTGCCAATCGAACGCATTGCCGGCAACCTCGACAGCAACCTCGTTGAACTGCGCAAAGGCCTCGTACAGTTCAACGCCAGGACCCTGCCCGGCGTGCAGACCACCCTGGCGGACGTCAGCAAGACTTTGCAATCAGCGAGTTCGACCCTCGCCGACGATTCGCCGCAACGGGAACAACTGAACGACACCCTGAACGAACTCGGGCGCATGTCGCGCTCGTTGCGTGAGCTCTCAGATTATCTGGGCCGGAACCCGGAATCGCTGATTCGCGGTCGTCCCGACAATGCCGCACCAATGGATATGAAGGCGCCACCGCGCAACTGACCACAGGAGCAACACCCATGGTTTTTCCGCTGAAGATCACACTGGTCACTGCGTTGTTGTTGCTCGCCGCGTGCAGCAGCGACCCGATTCATTTCCATACCCTGACCCCGGTCCAACCGGGCGTCGCAAGCAGCAGCGCGGAAATCCAGATCGAAGCGATCACCGTGCCGCCCCAGGTCGACCGCCCGCAGATCGTCATTCGCCAGGGCAACGCCGGCCTCGCAATCCTCGAAACAGAATGGTGGGGCGCGAGTCTGGTGGACGAACTACGCAGCGCCCTTGTCGATCAATTGGTCAACAATAACCTGCAACGCAGAGTGTCGTTGCGTCTGGATGTTCAGCGTTTTGATTCGATTCCCGGCCAATATGCGTTGATCGATGTCAGATGGCGCCTGCGCAGTCTCGGCAATGGCGATACCGCGATGGTCAACTGTCGCAGCACGTTGCAGACCGCTTCCGGCCCGAGCATCGATGATCTGGTGGTGGCCCATCAGAGCAATGTGAAACGGTTAGCTGCCGCCATCAGCCAGGCTGCAACCGGAGCTTCCCGGGGCTGTCCGTCAGCCCAGTAGCGACAGCAGCATGACGCTATCAAAGGTCGAACCGATCAACCGCCCGCCGACGTTCGTTGTCGTCGCGAACGTCGTAATTGGCGGTGGTCTGGATGTTGCTGTGATGGGCCAGTTTCTGCGCGATCGACAGGTCGTGCTCTTCAATCACACGGGTGATGAACGACCGCCGAAAATCGTGCGGCATGATTTTCACCCCGACCTGCGCACCGCGTTGCCGGGCGATGTAGTAGATCGCATGCTTGGTGATGCGCTCGCGGGTAATGTGGCTGCCTCGGCGAATGCGGTTGAACAGGAACGGGTCGTCCGTTTCACCCTCTTTTAACTGCGAACGCCGCAACTCCAGCCACGCATCCAGTTTGGCGAAAGCCCAGCCTGGCGCGTACTTGATCAGCTGTTTGTTGCCCTTGGCGGTGACGCACAGGCTGCGCTCGGTGAAATCCACCTGGGCCAGGTCCAGATTCACCGATTCCGATTTGCGCATCCCCGAACCGTACAGAATCCCGATAATTGCCGCGTCCCGCAGCCCTTGTGGCCGAGGATCGGCCGCGCACACCTCCATCAGGTCGCGAATCAAGGTGCGCTTGAGGTTGCGCCCCTGTGACAGCCGCGTGCCGGCAATGCCTTTGACCGAGCGCATTTTCAGCAAGTGCTCCTGACTGATCAGGCTCATGCGCCACGCTTCGTTCATCACCCCGCGCACCGCGTTCACGTACAGCGACGAGGTGTTCGGCGCGTAGCCGTCTTCGCGCAAGGTCGCCACCAGCGCAACGACATCCTCGGGCTGCAGTTGATGCCAGGGAATCTCTTCGATGTTCATGTCTTCGAAGTCCAGACGGTCAGCGGCGTCCTGCAATACGTAACGCATGGTCAATTGGCTGGACGGCGCCAGACGCGCCAGGTACAGGGTCAATGGGTTGGCTTTTGAAACGAGGGATTCAGTAGCAGGTAAGTCAATCAATGAAACGGGCCTTGAAATGGATAAATACGCAGGCTCCCGTCATTCATTGAGCCCGCGGGCCGTCACGCTGCCGACCATGGACTGGAAAGTCAATGGTGGCTTCTTGGGTTGTCGGCGAAACCAGGCATCGCCAATACCGAACGTCTGCTTGACTGGAAACAACACGATAGACGAATTGAAACATGGCCACGTCTATCCTGACTCAGCAACCGCGGCTGCTCGAAGTCCACCAGCGACTGTCCAAGGATGGCAAACGTTATGAACAAGGCAACCTAGTGATTCTGATCTTTCCTCAGGGGGTGTCATGAGCCTGCTGCTGATATTGGCTGCCTGCCTGCTGACCTGCCTGGGCCAGATCGCCCAGAAGTACGCCGTGGAAAGTTGGCGCGGCAAGACGTCGGGCTGGGGCGAGAAACTGCGCTCGCCGTGGCTGTGGCTGGCGCTCGCCTCGCTGGGATTGGGCTTGCTGGTCTGGCTGCTGGTGTTGCAGCGCCTTGAAGTCGGCGTCGCCTATCCCATGCTCAGCCTGAATTTCGTGTTGATTACACTGGTCGCTCGCTTCGTCTTCCACGAAACCATCGACCGCCGTCACTGGCTGGGCGTGGCGCTGGTAATCGCGGGCGTGGCGCTGCTGGGGCAACACGCTTGAGCCTGCGTCGCGGACTCGCCTTCGCCCTGGGCAGCGTACTGCTGGGCAGCGCCGCACAGTTGGGCATGCGCTGGAGCATGACTCGCTTGCCCCATCCCGGACAGTTGATAAGCGCCTTGAGCAACGGCAGCGTCGATGCGACCGCCGTGGCTGTCGTGCTGGCCGCCATCCTCGTCTATGCCGTGTCGATGTTCACCTGGCTCGCCGTCCTGCGGGATTTGCCCCTGGGTCGGGCGTATTCGCTACTGAGCATCAGCTACGCGCTGGTGTACGTGCTGGCCGCCAGCCTGCCGCTGTTCAACGAAACCTTCAGCCTTTCGAAAACCCTGGGGGTGGCGCTGGTCATCCTCGGTGTCATCACGATCAACTCTCGACCTGCTCACGCGCCCACTATCAGGAGAGCTCCATGAAAATCAGTGTATTTGGCAGCGGTTACGTTGGCCTGGTGCAAGCTGCCGTTCTGGCTGAAGTCGGCCACGACGTGGTGTGCATGGACATTGACGAGAACAAAGTCGCGTTGCTGCAACAAGGCCACGTCAGCATCTTCGAACCGGGGCTGGCCAGCCTGGTGCGCGAAAGCCTGGAAGCCAAACGACTGCAGTTCACCACCGACGAAAAATTCGCCGTGCAGCATGGTCAGGTGTTGTTCATCGCCGTCGGTACGCCGTCCCGGGACGATGGTTCGGCGGACCTGCGCCACGTGTTGTCGGTGGGTGAAGCGGTGGCGCGTCACCGTGAACAACCGGTGATTCTGGTGGAAAAATCCACGGTGCCGGTGGGCACGGGCGATACCCTGCGCGCGCATATCGAAAAATGCCTGCTCAAGGTCGGTCGGCTGTTGCAGTTCGATATTGTCTCCAATCCTGAGTTTCTCAAGGAAGGTTCGGCCGTGGCCGATTGCCGGCGCCCGGACCGCATTGTCATCGGCTGTGAACGCGATGACGTGCGCGACGTGATGCGCGACCTCTACGCCCCGTTCAACCGCAACCATGACCGCATCATGTTCATGGACCTGCGCAGCGCCGAACTGACCAAATACGCCGCCAACTGCATGCTGGCGACCAAGATCAGTTTCATCAACCAGATCGCCGAGCTGGCCGAACACCTGGGCGCCGACATCGAATCGGTGCGGCTGGGCATCGGTGCCGATTCGCGCATCGGTTATCACTTCATCTACCCCGGCTGCGGTTACGGTGGCTCGTGTTTCCCCAAGGACATGCGCGCGCTGATTCACAGTGCCGAACAGGCCCACTGCTCCAGCGACCTGCTGCAAGCGGTGGAAGCGATCAACCAGCGGCAGAAACACAAACTGTTCGAGCGTATCAACGCCTTCTACAAAGGCGATTTGCGCGGCAGAACCTTCGCCGTGTGGGGCCTGGCCTTCAAGCCCAACACCGATGACATGCGCGACGCGCCGAGCCGGGTGCTGCTGGAAGCGCTGTGGGCTGCCGGCGCCCATGTGCGGGCGTTCGACCCGGAAGCGATGCAGGAAACCCAACACCTTTACCCTGACGAATCGAAGCTGATGCTCATGGGCACGCCGGAATCGGTGCTCGCTGGGGCCGACGCACTGATCATCTGCACCGAATGGCAGCAGTTCAAGGCACCGGACTTCAACCTGATCCAGCAACGGCTTAACGCGCCAGTGATCTTCGACGGGCGCAACCTGTACGACGCCGAACGCCTGGCCCGCAGCGGTTTCCTGTACTTCCCGATGGGCCGCGGTGAATCGCGCAACCTGCCGATTCCCCATCAGCAATGGCCCGCGGCCTCGGTCGTGGCGTGAACACAGTTTCCAATCCCTTGTAGCAGCTGCCGAGCCTGCGAGGCTGCGTTCGGCGACGAAGTCGTCGCAAACCCTGAACCCGCGATTTAGCTGAAACACCACCGTGCCTGATTTCACGACTGCTGCGCAGCCGAACGCAGCCTCGCAGGCTCGGCAGCTGCTACAGTGGCCCATATGAATTTTACTGTACGCCGTGCCCAATCTGCCGACGCCACCGCCCTCCCCGCCATCGAGCGTTCGGCGGCAGCGCTGTTTCGCTGTGATCCTTCATTGGCCTGGCTCGCCGACGCTCCGGTGACTGACGCACTGCAACATCAGAGGGCAATAGAGACGGCAGACGTTTGGGTAACCCAGTCAGCCAACGGTGAACTTATGGGCTTTCTCAGCGCCATTGAAGTCGACAATGAACTGCATATTCAGGAAATTTCCGTCAGCCAACAGTTTCAGGGCCTGGGCGCTGGTCGCAAGTTGCTGTTAACGGCACTCGAACACGCACGCAAACGAGAACTCCACGGTCTGACTTTGACCACGTTTCGCGACTTGCCCTGGAATGAACTGTTTTATCGGCGGTTCGGCTTTGAAACATTGGGCCCGGATGAAATCGGCCTACGTTTAACGACGGTGTTGAACAACGAAGTCAATCACGGTTTGCCTGGGGAGCGACGCTGTGCGATGCGCTTGAAACTGCGATAGCCTCAAACCGGCGCCTTCAAATCCACCCCTAGCGCCTGGGCAAACGCCTTCACCAGCGGACTGCGCACGGTGTTGTGGCGCAGGATCAGATTGAACGGCGTGACGATGTTGATCAGGTCCGGACGCACCGCCCGAAACTGCCCCTGAGCCACCAGTATTGCGGCGTAATGTTCGGGCAGAAAACCCACAAAACGGCCGGTCTTGACCAGCAGCGCCACGGCTTCCACTTGAGTCGCCGAGGCGGAAAAGCTGTCGTAGCGGGCAAAATTCAGTTTGTCCCGATGGATCGCGTAACGGTGGTTAATGCACTCGTAATCCTGCAGCACATTGCTGCCCATCTCCGCCTCTGGCATAGAGAACAATGGATGGCCGACGGCGCAATATACGTACGAGCGTTCTTCATAAAGCGGGAAGTAATCGAACTCTTCCCTTTTCTGATAAACCGGCACGATCCCGGCTACTAACCGCCCTTCGACTACGCCTCTTTCTACTTCATCTAACTGAGACGCCTGAAGTTGAAACCTTACTTTTGGCGACTCTTCGTTTATCTTTCTAATCGCCGCAACTAACGGCGAATTATCGTCGGTGATCGTATTATCAATAACGCCCACCCCAAGGTCGCCAATAAGTTCATTCTGAGCTGAACTAAGCCGATCACGAAAGTTGTCGAACGAGGTAAATAAATCGATCGACGCCTGGTACACCAGACGCCCTTCTTCGGTCAGGTGAAAACCTTCCCGCCCTCGGGTACACAGGCGCATGCCGATGCGAATTTCAAGGTCGGAGATCTGTTTGCTGATGGCCGCCAGGCCCACATTCAGCTCATTCTGCGCTGCACTGAAGCCGCCGGCCTCGACCACGGCCTTGAACACTTTGAGCAGTTTGAAGTCCAGGCCGCTGAGCGCCAGGGGTGCCCGATGTACCGTTTTTGGCGGCGGGTTTCCGGAAGTGGAAAGTGGGGTTTCCATAATGCTTATTTACCTCTGGCGCCCTATTCAACAATCTGTGCCCAACAATAAAAACAGTGCCGGCCAATAATAATGAACACAGAAAACAAGGCTTTGCAACCGTTAATAAATCCCGCAGATCAGTGCCAACTCACTGATTTCGAACCATTAAAAGCTGACACCTCGATCAGCTCTCGCCATTTAGCAACTGCGCTTTCCCCTGCCCTTGAATATTGATTGAGCCGAACCACGCCCGAATGATCTTCGGCGGGTGTTCCGGGCTCGGCATACCGATTTCAATTCGCTTTACGACGAGGAAAACAACAATGTCTCAAACCACCGACCGCCTCTGGGGTGCCCGCTTCAAGAGCGGCCCGTCCGAAGCTCTGGCGGCCCTGTCCCGTTGCCCCGAGCGTTACTTTCGCCTCACCCCGTACGACCTCGCCGGTTCCAAGGCGCATGCCCGGGAATTGCAGCGCGCAGGGCTGTTGAGCGAGCAGGAAACCCAGACCATGCTCGACGCCCTGGAGCGTATTGGTGATGACTTCCGTGCCGGCAGCATCGCGCCGACGCTGGACGACGAAGACGTCCACACCTTCATCGAGCGCCTGCTGACCGAACGCCTCGGCGCACTGGGCGGCAAGTTGCGCGCCGGCCGCTCGCGCAACGACCAGACCGCCAACGACCTGCGCCTGTTCCTGCGTGATCACGTGCGCACCCTGGCCGTCGAAGTGCTGGCCTTGCAGCAAGCGTTGGTGGATCAGGCCGAGCAGCACATTGAGAGCATCTGCCCGGGCTTCACTCACTTGCAACAGGCCCAGCCGATCGTCTTCGCTCACCACTTGCTGGCCCACGCTCAATCGATGTTGCGCGACGTGCAGCGTCTGGTGGATTGGGATGTGCGCACCTCGCTGTCGCCACTCGGCGCGGCGGCCATGGCCGGTTCCGCCATTGCTCGTCTGCCGCAGCAGTCGGCCAAGGAAATGGGCTACAGCGGCGTGTGCGAAAACTCCATCGACGCCGTCGCCAGCCGCGATCACGTTGCCGAGTTCCTGTTTATCGCCAGCATGCTCGGGATCAACATTTCCCGCCTCGCCGAAGAATTCTGCCTGTGGTCGTCGCGGCAATTTCGCTGGGTGGCACTGGACGATGCCTACGCCACCGGCAGTTCGATCATGCCGCAGAAGAAAAACCCGGACATCGCCGAACTGGCCCGGGGCAAGGCTGGCCGCCTGATCGGTAACCTGACGGGGTTGCTGTCGACCCTCAAATCCCTGCCGCTGTCGTACAACCGCGACTTGAGTGAAGACAAGAACGGCGTGCTCGACAGCGTCGACACCCTGCTACTGGTGCTGCCGGCCATGGCCGGAATGGTAGCGACCATGAAGGTCAACGTCGAAGAACTGCGTCGTCAGGCACCGCTGGGTTTCACCCTGGCTACCGAAGTCGCCGACTGGCTGGCGGTGCGCGGCGTGCCGTTCAAGGAAGCACACGAAATCACCGGCGCATTGGTCCAGGCCTGCGAGAAGCACGACATCGAATTGTGGGAAGCGTCCCCGGCGTTGCTGGCCGAGATCGATCCGCGCCTGACTCCACAAGTGCGCGACAGCCTGACCCTCGAAGCCGCCATCGCCGCCCGCAGCGGCTGGGGCGGCACCGCGCCGCAACAGGTGCGCGAGCAGATCGGCCGACTGAAAACTGCCCTCGCCGCCCAGCAGCAATGGACCGAGAACTATCAGGGTTTCCGCCTCTGATTCACGGCGAAACCCTGTAGGAGCGAAGCTTGCTCGCGAAGGCGGTGGGTCAGTCAACACTGATTACAACTGCCC
>NZ_JAMYDU010000014.1 GCF_024138395.1 Pseudomonas mandelii | reverse complement strand
CGCGAAGGCGGTGTGTCAGTCAACATCAATGTTGAATGACACACCGCCTTCGCGGGCAAGCCTCGCTCCTACAGGTTCTAGGGTTATTTCCAGATATGGATCGGCCAACCGGCCTTTTCGGCATGCTCAAGCAGCACCGGGTCCGGATTCACCACGTGTGGGAAATCCACCTTCAGCAGCAGCGGCAAGTCGTTGCGTGAATCGGAATAGAAACTCGCACCCTCCAGGTTCTCCTCTTCGGCATCCAGCCATTCCATCAATCGGATGATCTTGCCTTCGCGGTAGGTCAGGGTGCCAACGGTGTTGCCGCTGTACACCCCGTGCAGCAGTTCCAGTTCGATGCCGAGAATCTCGTCGATGCCCAACCGGTCGGCAATAGGCTTGACCAAATGCGTGCCCGACGCCGAGATCACCAGGATCCGGTCGCCGGCCTTGCGGTGGGCGGCGATGGCTTTGGTGGCGTCGCTGAAGATGATCGGCTCGATGAAATCCTCCACCCACGGCGCCACCAAATGTTCGAGCTCTTGCGGTGTGCGGCCGATCATCGGTTCGAGGCTGAAGTCCATGTACTCCTCCATGCGCAATTTGCCATGGCTATAGGCGTCCATCAGCTCATTGTTCTTGCGCATGAACGACTCGGGATCGACCCAGCCCAAGCGGCCCATTTGCTCGCTCCAGAGGGTGGCGCAGTCGCCGTGGATCAGGGTTTCGTCCAGATCAAAAATTGCCAGGGCCATCAGTGCAGTTCTCTCTTCAACATCAGCAAAGTCATCAGGCTACCTCACACAAGGCCGTCGGATCGATGGAAAGCGCCAGGCGCTGACCATCGGGATGCAGGTCGGCCGCCGAGCGGTTCAGCACATCCACCACCAATTCCACGCCCCGGGCTTCGACCCGGTAGCGAATCACGTTGCCCAACAGGCTGTGGCTACGAATCTGCGCGTCGAGTTCGCCGTTGAGGCTCAGCTCGATAGCTTCGGGGCGAATGGCGAGGCGATGGGTGATCGGTCGCTGCAGCAGTTTGCTGGCGCTGTCGGCGTCCAGCAGGTTGTAGTTGCCGATGAAGCCTGCGGCAAAAACATCGACTGGCGCAGTGTAAAGGGTTTCGGCATCGCCGCTCTGTACGATCTTTCCCTCGTTCATCAGGAAGATTCGGTCAGACATGGTCAGGGCTTCTTCCTGATCGTGAGTGACGAAGATCGTGGTCAGGCCCAGTTCGCGCTGGATCTGACGGATCTGTTCGCGCAGGTGCTTGCGAATCCGCGCATCCAGTGCCGACAGCGGCTCATCCAGCAACAACAACCGAGGCCGGGTCACCAGCGAGCGAGCCAGGGCGACACGCTGGCATTGGCCACCAGACAATTGATGCGGGTAACGGGCGGCAAAGTCTTTGAGCTCCACCAGTGCCAGCACTTCGGCAACGCGCTTGTGGCTCTCGTCGGCGTTGACCTTCTGCATGCGCAAACCGAAGGCGACGTTCTGCTCCACGGTCATGTTCGGGAACAGCGCATAACTCTGGAACACCATGCCGATCCCGCGTTTTTGCGGGCTCAACGGAACGAGGTCCTGACCTTCCAGCAGGATCTTGCCGCCGTCCACCGAGGTCAGGCCGGCGATGCAACGCAGCAGGGTGGACTTGCCGCAACCGGACGGGCCGAGCAGGGTGACAAATTCACCTTTCTTGATTTCGCAGTTGATGTCGCTGAATACCGTTGTTCCAGAATAATTTTTTTGAAGATGTTGGACGCTGACATAGCTCATTCGCTTTTGTCCCTGTTCAAGATATTGGCCGCCCAGGTCAGAACCAGCACAAAGAAGAAGTAGGAGATCACCAGCGCACTGGTGAAGTGGCCGCTGCTGTTACGCATATTGTTGAGGTAGACCTGCAGGGTTTCGTAGCGGGTGCCGACCAGGATGTTGGCGAACACGAACTCACCGAACAGGAACGAGAACGACAGCAGCAACGCCACCATCAGACCCTTGCGCAGGTTCGGCAGCACCACCAGGAATGCCGCTTGCCAAGTGCTGGCGCCGAGCAGTTGTGCGGCGTCCATCAGGTCGCGCAGGTTGATCGCTTGCAGGTTGTTGGTGATCGCCCGGTACATGAACGGCAGCGCCACGGTGAAGTAGCAACCGATCAGAATCCATGGCGTGCCGACCATCGCGAATGGCCCCGAACCGTAGAGCTGCAGCAGCCCCACCGACGACACCACCGGCGGCACCGCGAAGGGCAGCAGGATCAGAATGTTCATCAAGGCGTCGAGTTTCGGGAAGTGGTAATGCACCACGAACAGCAGCGGCAGAATCAGCACCACCGACAGAATCAGCGAACCGACGCACACCAGTAACGACTGGCCGAAGGCGTCGAGAAAGCGCGGATCGCTCCACAGCTGGATGTACCACTTGAAGGTAAAACCGCTGGGCATAATCGTCGCGGACCAACTGCTGGAGATCGAGTAGATCAGCGTTCCGAGCAGCGGCAACAGCAGAATGGCAAACAACAAATACGCCACGACGCGGTGATAGACACCGACGGGCCCCAATTCAGCGCGAGACATGGTAGCTCCTCTTCAACAGCAACTGATGCACGATGGTCACCAGGGTCATCAACGCCACCAGCACCACCGCCAAGGCGCTGGCCAGATTCGGGTCAAGAGAAATGTCGCCAGAGACCATCGCCGCAATGCGGATCGGCAACACGTTGAAGTTGCCGGTGGTCAGGGCGTAGACCGTGGCGTACGCGCCGAGGGCGTTGGCCAGCAGGATTACAAAAGTGCCGAGCAGCGCCGGGGTCAACACCGGCAAACCGATGTGCCGCCAGAACTGCCAGCCATTGGCGCCGAGCAATTCGGCGGACTCACGCCAGTCTTCGCGCAAGGCGTCGAAAGCCGGGTAGAGCAGCAGCACGCCGAGAGGAATCTGGAAGTAGGTGTAGAGAATGATCAGACCGGTTTTCGAGTACAGGTTGAAGTCCTGAATGATCCCGGCTTGTTTGAGCATGATGGTGAAGGTGCCGTTGAACCCCAGCAAAATGATGAACGCGAAGGCCAGGGGCACGCCGGCGAAGTTGCTGGTCATGTTGGCGAAAGCATTGACGAAGTTGCGCAGTTTCGAGTCGACCCGGCGCAAGGAATAGGCGCCGAGTACGGCGATGATGATGCCGAACACGCTGGACCAGAAACTGATCTCGAGGCTGTGCTGGATCGCCTGCAGATAGAACTTCGAGTTGAAGATTTTGCTGAAGTTGGCCAGGCCCCAGCCGAACTCTTCCGATTCCAGGCTATTGATCATCACCCAGAGCAGCGGGGCGATCTGGAACACGAAGAAGAAAATCGCAAAGGGCACCAGGCACAGAGCGGCCAACCATTTACCGCGGGTCATGGCGTTCACTTGAGCAGCTCCCGGCACACAGGTTTGTCGTGGGGCACGCCCAGCAGTTCACAGACGGTGCCGCAGATTTCGGTCTGTTTCGGTGCGGCGTTCTGGTTGAAGCTGAAGGCATCGCCGAGGACGAACAGCGGCACTTCGCGTTCTTCGGGCAGCAGGCCGTTGTGCGAGCGGTCGTTGTTCATGCCGTGGTCAGCCGTCACCAGCACCTGGTAACCGGCGTCGAGCCAGCCTTGCAGGTAATCGGCGAGGATGATGTCGGCCGAGCGAGCGCTGTTGCGGTACTGCGAGGTGTCGAGGCCGTGCTTGTGCCCGGCGTCGTCGATGTTCATGGGGTGGACCAATAAAAAGTTCGGCGCGTGGCGCAGGCGCAGGTTTTCCGCGTCGGCGAACAGGTGCGAGTCCGGGTAGTGGTCGCTCCAGTAGAAATGACCGTGCTGGATCGGCAGTTTGGGGTCATCGGTATGACGATCCCGGGCGGCCACGAACGGCGAACGGTTATACAGCTCGCTGACCCAGTGATAGGCCGCGGCTGCGGTTTTCAGGCCGGCGTCGGTGGCGTAATGGTAGATGCTGCGCTGGTTGGACAGGCGCGAGACGTTGTTGTGAACGATGCCGCTGTCGATCGGCGTAACGCCGGTCAGGATGCATTCATAAAGCGGTCGGGACAGGGCCGGCAGTTCGCACTCCAGTTTGTAGAGTGCCGCGCGTCCTGCGCCAACATAAGCCTGCAGATGCCCCATGGCGTGGCGCGCGACTTCGTAATTGAGGCCGTCGAGCACGACAAGGATGACGTTGTGCTTCATAGGGGCTGGGACTCCGCAAAACAGTGTTCAGAAAACTCGAATTCACTACCATCCACTGTGGGAGCGAGCTTGCTCGCGATGACGGACTGACCTTCAACAGTGATGTTGACTGAGCCACCGCTATCGCGAGCAAGCTCGCTCCCACATTGGATCTCCACTTAGCCCACCCAATGGCGGGCTACCGCCTTACGGCATATTGATGATGACTTCTTCCTGCCACTTCTGCGGCAGCGACTTGGAAGTCTTTTCCCACGCGTCGGCGTCTTTGATCGGCGTAACCTTTTTGTACTGCTCGTTAGGCAGCAGCTTGGCCTTCACGTCTTCCGGCAGTTTGATGTGCTCGGCGCGGATCGGACGGGCGTTGCCTTTCGCCAGATTGATTTGGCCGGCATCGCTGAAGATGTATTCGCGGGTCAGCTTGGCGGCGTTCGGGTGCTTGGCGTATTTGTTGATGATGGTGGTGTAACCGGAAATCACCGAGCCGTCGGACGGAATCAGCACGGTATAGTCATCCGGATTCGCCATCTTGGCCTTGTAGCTCAGACCGTTGAAATCCCAGACCACACCGACTTCGATTTCACCCTTTTCCATGGTGGCAATCGTCGGGTTGGCCATCGACAGGCGACCTTGCTTGGCGATGTCGGCGAACATCAGCAGGGCTGGCTGAATGTTTTTCTCGTCACCACCGTTGGCGATGGCGGCGGCCAGTACACCATTGGCAGCCTGGGCCGCGGTGCTGACGTCACCGATAGAGACTTTGTACTTGCCCGTCTTGAGGTCGGCCCATTTGGTCGGTGCTTCAGAACCGTGCAGCAGTTTTTTGTTGATGATAAACGCGATGGTGCCGGTGTAGGCCAGCGCCCAGTTACCGTCCTTATCCTTGGCCCAATCCGGAATCTGTTCCCAGGTAGTTGGCTTATAAGGCTGCACCACGCCTTGCTTGACCGCAATCGGACCGAAGGCGGCACCGACGTCGCCGATGTCGGCGCTGGCGTTGTCTTTTTCGGCGGCGAACTTGGCGATTTCCTGGGCCGAGCTCATGTCGGTGTCGATGTGTTTCAGGCCATATTTCTTGGCCAGATCTTCCCAGGTGCCTTTCCAGTTGGCCCAGTCATCGGGCATGCCGACGCTGTTGACTGCGCCTTCCGCTTTCGCAGCGGCTTCCAGGGTTTTCAGATCATCCGCCGCCATGGCGGAGGTGCACAGGGCAATGGTCGAGCCTAACAGTGATGCCAGGAAAAACTGTTTCATCCGAAGCTCCTTTGGGCGTTTTCAACGCTGCGATTGCGGTTGTGTTGGTCTAGGTCAGCAATACCTGAGCCAATTTAGGCGGGTTGGATGACATTTTGATGTCGACGACCGGTCGGCCTGAATTTTCTGCGCTCGGATACGCGGGGTGCGAGATAAGCGTAGACCATGGCTAAAGAGCTGATATGAAAGGGACTTGGCCATAAAATTGCAGGTGTCTGGCGCAACCGTTCGGCGGCTTTGTCATCTGTCAGTCATATGCAGTGCCTAGGCTTGCAGGCAGTTGAAGGAACCGATTTGAATCACGGTTTCTGCCCTGAATCAGTGCTGGTCTAGTCCAGATAGGTAACGTTGATGCGCATCGAGACCACCAAGGCGGTGACAGCCATCGGGCAGGTTCTGCAAGAACAGCTCGACCACGGTCTGTTGGCGCCCGGGAGCAAGTTGCCGGCGGAGCGCAAGCTCAGTGAGTTATTCGGTACCACGCGGATCACCGTGCGTGAGGCGTTATTGCAGTTAGAGGCCCAAGGCCAGATTTATCGCGAGGAGCGACGCGGCTGGTTCGTGTCGCCACCAAGGCTGGCTTATAACCTGATGCAACGCAGCCACTTTCACGCGATGGTCAGTGCGCAGGGGCGAGTGCCGTCCACCGAGGTGATTTCGGCGCGGTTGCAACCGGCGTCGGCGGCGGTGTGTGCCTGGTTGCAGTTGCCGGCGTTGTCGAGCGTGATCCAGATCTGCCGCTCAAGGCGGATTGACGGGCGATTGGTGCTGTATGTGGAGCACTATCTGAACCCACAGTTTTTCCCGGGGATTCTGGATTTCGATTTGAATCAGTCGATGACCGAATTGTATGCACGGCATTACGACTTGCATTACGGGCGGGTGCGCTTCGAGATTGTGCCGACGGCGTTGTCAGTGGACGCCGCGGCGGCTTTACGGGTGTCGGTGGGCAGCCCCGGGTTGCGGATTGCCCGGGTCAATTACGATCAGCATCAACGACTGATCGATTGTGACCTGGAGTTCTGGCGGCATGATGCGATTCATGTCGGGGTGGATGTGGTGTAGGTCACACATTCAACTGCACATCACTTGCACAGACGATGCCCCACTGTAGGAGCGAGGCTTGCCCGCGAAGAGGGACCATCAGCCAACACAAATGTTGAATGTAAGTCCGTCTTCGCGGGCAAGCCTCGCTCCTACAGGGGCTTTTATTCCTTGGCGACGTGCACACTCATCCGTGGCGTCGCCAGATCCAGCCCGGCTTCATCCAGATGCCGCTTGAGCGACAAATTGAACGCCCGGGAAACTTCCCACTGCTTGATCGGCGCGGTCTTGAAGCGTGCGCGAAGAATTGCGTTGCCGGATTCGAAACTTTCTACCCCCTGAATCTCCAGCGGCGACCAGATGTTTCGCCGTTGCAGCGGGTCGGTGCGCATTTTCTGGCCGACGTCGCGCATCAGTTTGATCGCCTCGTCGATGTCCATGTTGGAGGGCACCGCCACCCGGAAAATCGCGTAACCGAATTCCCGGGAGTAGTTCTTGATGCTTTTGATTTCGCTGAACGGAATGGTGTGAACGATGCCGTCGACATCCCGCAGGCGTACGGTGCGGATGGTCAGGCCTTCGACCGTGCCCAGGTGGCCGCCGACGTCCACGTAGTCGTCGATGGCCAGGGAGTCTTCGATGATGATGAACAGCCCGGTGATCAGGTCAGCCACCAGCGACTGCGCGCCAAAACCGATAGCCAGACCGATCACGCCGGCACCGGCCAGCAACGGCGTGACGTTCATGCCCATGTTCGCCAGGGCGACGATCAGCGCGATGATGAAAATCGCTACGAACAGCACGTTGCGGATCAGCGGCATCATGGTCTGTGCGCGGGCATTGGCCAGGCCTTTGCGCGAGCGGGTGAGGGCGTGATGCACGGCGGTGTCGCTGAGGATCCAGATCAGCCAGGCAAAAATCAGCGTGCCACCGAGGCTGAACAGTTTGACACTGACTTCATGGCCTTCGCCTTCGGTGAAGCGGATCAGCGACATGCCCCAGACCCGCAGGCCGAGTTCGATGAATGCCAGCCACACCAACAGATGGGCGAGGGTGTAGAAGAAGCTTTTCAGGCGATCCGAATACAGCGCGTGGCGCTTCACGCTGCGTTGCGGTTTGAGTGAGTGGCGGCGCACCAGCCCGTTGATGACCATGCACAACACCAGCAGCACCGTACAGATCAGTGACTGACGCAAGGCCGTGCTGGTGTCGCCGGCGGAGACGAAGGTGGCGAACAGCGAGATGCCCACCAGCACCAGCGCTGGCAGATACCAAAAGGTGCCAAGAATTTCGATTGTGTCGCTCAAGGCCCGGCGAGTCAGGCGCCGGGACAGTGGTTGATTGCGGATCAAGTGCGCGATGGGCCGACGGAAACGCAGAACGAAAAAACCGGTGAAGATCGCCGCGAGCACATTGGCGAATGTCGCAGCTGTGTGAGCCAGATGAGTGCCGAGGCTTTCAACCAGACGTGGATCGCTCAAGGCTTCACCGAAGGCGGCGAAACTGCCGATCAGCCACAACGGGCGGAAGGCCTGATGCCGCAGGATGTACAAGGCCCGGTGGCGATGTGGGCCATCCAGCACGGAAAACGCGATCACGCAGATCGCCGAGAAACAGGTGCCGACGACCAGCGCATAGGCCAGCACCATGGCCAGGCTTTTGCCCAATGACGAAGGCAGGGCGTAGGTCATGTAAACCGTCATCACCAAGGCAATCAACCATGGCCCGAGTTTGCGCAAGGCGAAGCGCAGCATGTCCAGCGCCTTGGGGTGTTGCGGCAATTCTTCGGTCAGGCCAAAGCGCATGCGCACCCGGTGGCCGAGCCAGATCAGGGCGGCGGCCAGCAGGCTCCAGACCATCAGGATCACAGCGAAAGCGAAGATGATCGGCAGCCACTCATTGGCCGGCAGCATCAGCGCCGCCAGTTCGTCCTTGGCCAGATCGACCTCTTCGGACCAGCGATTGAGAGGGCTGTCGGCACCGGAAAATTGCTTTTCGAAACCGACCAGAGTACCGCCGATCAGCCCCAGCACGCCTTCTTCAGTGGTCGGCTGAGCCTTTTGGGTGACGTCGCGAAGCTTTTTCAGGTCCGTAAGTAGCTGGGTGCGCTGCTGATCGTTTTCCAGAGATTTGATGACTTCGTCCAGTGACTGACCCAGCGGCTCTTGTGCTTGCGGCTGGGTTTTCGCCGAGCCGTTGAGCAGCCCCGGCAAGCCGACCGCCTGGGCAGGTGCCGTCGGCAGCAGTGTCATCAGGCAGACAAGAAACAAACACGGCAGGGCAAAAAGACGAGCGAACACGGTCAACCTCGGATGAACGAATCGGCCGAGTGTACGAGCCCGTCAAAATCAATGCGAGCCAGGCGCGAGGATTTATTCGTTGAGTTTGGCGAGGATCTTGTAGATCACGGTGGCGAGGATCATCAGCATGCCCACCCACATCGCGAACACACCCATGTTCTTGTCGCGAAAGTTGAAGCCGATGGCCAACATGATCATCCCGGAAAGAATCGGGATCAGCATGGAGTGGAAGGATGACATCGAGATCATGGCGACAGCCTTGTCGGAGAGGGGTACTGCAAGTCTAGGCGGCTTTCGGGCGAGCGGAGGTGATGTGTGTGTAGGAGCTGCCGCAGGCTGCGATCTTTTGATTTTGATCTTTGGGCGTCTTCAAATGCGCTGAAAATCAAGATCAAAAGATCGCAGCCTGCGGCAGCTCCTACATGTGTTCGTGTTCGTCGAGAGTTGTCTGGGCTACGGCAATTCGCGGCAGGCGTAGAACGCGCTCAGCACTTTGACCAGGTGCGCCAAATCATGGCTGCCGCACAGCTCGCGGATCGAGTGCATGGCGAACGTCGGCAGGCCGATGTCCACGGTGCGCACGCCCAGATGGCTGGCGGTGATCGGGCCGATGGTCGAGCCGCAGCCCATGTCGCTGCGCACCACGAAGCTCTGCACCGGCACTTCTTCGGCCATGCACAAATGGCGGAAGAACCCGGCGGTTTCGCTGTTGGTGGCGTAGCGCTGGTTGCTGTTGACCTTGATCACCGGGCCGGCGTTGAGTTTCGGACCGTGGTTGGCATCGTGCTTGTCGGCGTAATTCGGGTGCACGCCGTGGGCGTTGTCGGCCGAGACCAGCAGGGATTTCTGAATGGTCCGTACGAATTCATCCCCTTCGGGCAACAGACGACGCAGGGTTTGCTCAAGCATCGGACCGTCAGCGCCACAGGCCGAGCAGGAGCCGACTTCTTCGTGATCGTTGCAGACCAGCACGCAAGTTTCGTCGGTTTCGGTTGTCAGCAAAGCTTGCAGGCCGGCGTAGCACGACAGCAAATTATCGAGGCGCGCACCCGCAATGAAATCGCCATGCAGGCCAATGACCGCAGCGCTTTGGGTGTCGTAGAAGCTCAGCTCGTAATCGAGTACCACGTCAGCGTTCAGGCCGTGTTCGCGGGCCAGTTGATCGGTGAGCACGGCGCGGAAATCCACGCGCTCGTCACCGGCGAATTGCGCGAGGATCGGCGGCAGTTCGGTCTGGGCATTGATCGCCCAGCCCATATTGGCTTCACGGTTCAGGTGAATGGCCAGGTTCGGAATGATCGCGATCGGCGCCTTGAAGTCGATCAACTGGCTTTCGACCTTGCCATCACGGCGGAAGGTTACGCGGCCGGCCAAAGACAGATCACGGTCGAACCACGGGGCCAGCAGTGCACCGCCATAGACTTCGACACCCAGTTGCCAGAAGCCCTGGCGTTGCAATTCCGGTTGGGGCTTGACCCGCAGGCACGGGCTATCGGTGTGCGCGCCGACCAGACGAATGCCGCCGTGCAAGGGCGAATGACGGCCCATTTTGAACGCGACGATCGAAGAGTCGTTACGGGTGACGTAATAACGACCGTTGGCTTCGGTGCTCCAAGGTTCACGCTCGTCGAGGCGCATAAAACCGGCCGCTTCCAGACGCTGAACAAGGCTGGCAGTGGCATGGAATGGGGTAGGGGAGGCCTTGAGGAAGTCGATCAGGCCTTGGTTCAACTCTTCGCGCATAAGAAACTCCAGACAGCAATGGGCGGGAGTTTAACGTATTGGCTGAGGGCTTTGGGCCTGACGTTCGCAGGTTACGTCAGCGAGCGGCGGCTATCCGTTTTCTCAGGTACTTCATGATGATCTGTTCATCTTCAGGCTTTTCTGGCTTGGGCAGTTGTTTGGGCCAGTCCGTTTGATGAGTGCCCAGAAGCTGTTTCTGACGGGTGTGGTTCCAGCGAAGAATCTCCCGCGAGGCAGATTCCCACCACTCGTGTCGGCACACCGTGTAGTACGGATGATCGGGTGCTGCACTGCCATAAAGCAGATCGCGACCGACTTTTCTCATGGCGCCGCTCTGGTTGCGCAATTTCCATTTGATTTTCAGCCGTTGCCAGGCCGACGGAACGGGTTTGACTCGCGGCACGTCGCGGCACAGTTCCACCAGATTTTGGCTGAACTGCTCGCCATGCTGGGAGAAGAAGTACGCCTGCATCGCATGGAAGAAGCGTTTTTCCGCGAAGTAGTGATAGACGTATTTTTTTGCTTCACGCACTGGTTTGTCGCGCATCGCGAACGACAGGGCGATCTGCTCGATGGTGTGAATGTCGAAGCTGCCGCGGGTCCATTCGTCGATCAACTGGATCGACGTTTCGAACAGCGGTGCATCGCGCTCGGTCACGCCGCAGAGTCCGCTGTTGTACAGCTTGAAACCGTTGTCTGGCGTAATGCCGTGAGTGCGTAGCTGTTCGCCGAGTTTCAGGTAGTCGTGACGCTCACAGACATCCCGCCAGTTGTATTCGAGGCGATCCATCAAATAGTGCCCGGGCTCAATTTGATTGAAGACCAGGCTAGGGTCGCCGAGGAACAGGGTGTCGGTATCGACGAACAGGGTCTTCTCGGCAAGCGCAAGGCCAGCGGCCATGGCGCAGGCCTTGCGGCGATGGTGATAGCCGTTTTCCCCCTGCCACAGGGTGAGGGTTTCCTCAGTCAGGAGCACGGTTTCAACCGGCCAGCCGGCGTAGTCCTGCGGGCGATCCGTCAGGACTCTGATGCACGGAGGCTCGCCTTTCTTTACGTGGGAAAGCGCAGTCAAAATGCTGAACTTGGCTTCGCGCCGATAAACGTCCTGATCACCGTAGATCAGATAAAGCAGCTGATTTCGGGCTTTCTTGACGGGCGTTGCCAAGGAGTCAGTACAACTCATTCTGTTCAATCCTCGTTTTGCAGCGGTGACGCCATGTGGCAGATTTTAGAACGGTGCCGGGCATTCGAAACGCAAGCGGTCGCCAGTTTGGGGGTGGGTAAAGCTCAGCATACTCGCATGCAGGCACAAGCGCGGCCAGGCGGCCAAGGCTTGCGGGTGGGCATAGAGCCCATCACCCAGCAGCGGGTGACCTATCGACAGCATGTGCACGCGCAACTGGTGAGAGCGGCCGGTGATCGGCGTCAGCTCGACGCGGCACCAGTCACCACAACGCTCCAGCACACGCCAGAATGTCAGGGCATGCTTGCCAAACTCGTGGTCCACCACATGGCGTGGCTTGGTCGGCGGGTCGTAGCGCAGGGGCAGGTCGATGCTGCCGCTGTCCAGTTCCGGTTGTCCCCAGCACAGGGCGGTGTAGGCCTTTTCGGTTTCGCGGTCGTGAAATTGCCGAGACAGCTCGCGATGAGTGTCCGGGTCACGGGCCAACAGAATGATGCCGGAAGTTTCCCAGTCCAGCCGATGAACAATTCGTGCTTCCGGGTAGCCGTTTTCTTGCAGGCGCGTAATCAGGCAGTCCTTGTTGTCATCGGCCCGGCCGGGGACGGAGAGCAACAGGGTCGGCTTGTTCACCACCAGTACGGCGGCGTCCTGATGGATGATGCGGATGTTGGACAACGGCATTAAAACAGCCTCGTAACAAACGCCAACGGCGGCTCAGAACCCACCCTCCGTAGGAGCGAAGCTTGCTCGCGAATGCGCCACCTCGGTCTATCAGATACACCGAGTTGCCTGTGTTCGCGAGCAAGCTTCGCTCCTACGAAGTGCGTAAGATTCTGAGCCGCCGTGGCTCCTGTCGGATCGACTCAGCGATCTGGCAGGGTGATATTGAGTTCCAGAATCGAGCAGCTGCCCTGGTTTTCCAGAGCGACGTGCACGTCATCGGACCCGATATTGACGTACTTGCGGATCACTTCCACCAGTTCCTTCTGCAAGGCTGGCAGGTAATCCGGCGTACTGCGCTGGCCGCGTTCATGCGCCACGATGATTTGTAGACGCTCTTTCGCTACCGAGGCGGTATTAGGCTTTTTGTTGGCACGAAAGAAGTCAAAAAGGTTCATTACCTACCTCCAAAAAGTCGCTCGAAGAATCCCTTCTTCTCGACATCGAGGAAACGATGGTCCACGGTTTTACCCAGCAGACGATCAACAGCATCGCTGTACGCCTGACCGGCGTCGCTCTGGTCGTCGAGAATCACTGGCACGCCCTGGTTGGAGGCTTTGAGGACTGCCTGCGATTCCGGAATCACGCCCAGCAGGGTCACCGCGAGGATGTCCTTGACGTCTTCGACGCCGAGCATTTCGCCGTTGCTCACGCGTGTTGGGTTGTAGCGGGTCAGCAGCAGGTGTTCCTTGATCGGGTCTTCGCCTTTTTCGGCACGACGGGACTTGCTGGCCAACAGGCCCAGCATGCGGTCCGAGTCACGTACGGAGGAGACTTCCGGGTTGGTCACGACAATCGCTTCGTCGGCGAAGTACATGGCCAGGTGGGCGCCTTTCTCGATGCCCGCCGGGGAGTCGCAGACCACGAATTCGAAGTCTTCCTTGAGCTGCATCAGGACCTTTTCGACGCCTTCGACAGTCAGCGCGTCTTTATCGCGGGTCTGACTGGCGGCCAGTACGTAGAGGTTTTCCAGACGCTTGTCTTTGATCAGAGCCTGTTGCAGGTTGGCTTCGCCGTTTACCACGTTGACGAAGTCATACACCACGCGGCGCTCGCAACCCATGATCAGGTCGAGGTTACGCAGGCCCACGTCGAAGTCGACGATAACTGTTTTGTGACCACGCAGAGCGAGGCCGGTACCGATAGCGGCGCTGGTGGTGGTCTTACCCACACCACCCTTGCCGGATGTAACCACGAGAATCTTGGCCAAGGTGTTTTACCCCTAAGGAAAAAGGACGTTTAGCCCCTGAAAAACATCTCTTGAAAAACTACTGCAGTCGGACAGCCTTGGCTGGAATCCGGTTCTGAGCGGCGCTTACCCCCGGTAAACACTGCTTTTGGCCTTTTTCCTACTTCGTTTGAGCCGTTTTCGCTACGTTTTAGAGATGCTTGGAAAATGCGGCAGTATCCGTTAAAGCCGAATGATGTTCAACACGTCGCCCGACAGGCTGACTTGTACGCCCGCGCCCCACAATGGATCACGACGCAGATCCTCGGAAACCTTGTAGTGGCCGGCGATGGAGACCAGTTCAGCGGTCATTTGCTGGCAGAAAATCCTTGCTTTCGTGTCACCTTTGACGCCGGCCAAGACACGACCGCGCATCGCGCCGTATACATGGATGTTCCCATCGGCGAGAAGTTCCGCCCCCGGGCTGACCGATGAAATCACCACCAAATCGCAACCCTGGGCATAAATCTGCTGGCCACCGCGTACCGGCGAAGTAATGATTTTGGTCGGTTTGATGGTCGGTTCCGCTGGTTTTTCCGGTTTTTTCGCAACAATGCCTTCGTGCGGGTCGAGTGGTCGCTCACGGGCGCCGGATGGCGGCAGCACTGGCAGATCGACCGCGATGGCGGCGGCGATGTCTTCGATGCGGCTGGCACGGATCGCCAGGGTGCGCAGGCCATGCTGGCGGCAAATGCGCATCAGCCCCGGCAGATCGACCGAGCCTTCGCTGGCCGGAAGTTTGTCCAGGGCCAGGACCAGCGGCGCATTGCTGAAGAAGTTGGGCGCCTGGGCGACCTTGGCGGCCAGTTGCCGATCAAGGTTCTCAAGGTCGTTACGGGCCAGTTCCAGCACCGTAATGGCAAGCATGCTGCCCTTCAACTGGAACACGGGATCTTGGTCTAGCGGTTCGGTTTGGCTCATGGTCGGCATACAACGACTTGTCACTAAAAGTGCCGAGACTTATAACGAGAACGCCCGCAGGCCGCAAGCCGGGTCGAACGATGTAGAATGCGCGGCCACTGTCTTGACGGAACCTTTAATGGATCGCCCGCGTTTTCGAACAGCATTTCTTTCTCCACGTTTCTGGCCGCTGTGGTGTGGCTTGGGGCTGTTGTGGCTGATTGTGCAGCTGCCGTATCCGGCGTTGCTGTCGATCGGTCGCGTCTTGGGCGCATTGATGTATCGGGTGGCCGGCGACCGACGGCGCATTGCCAAGCGCAACCTTGAGCTGTGTTTCCCTGAAAAGTCCGCTGCCGAGCGCAAGCGTCTGCTCAAGGAAAACTTCGCCTCCACCGGCATCGCCTTCTTTGAGATGGCCATGAGCTGGTGGTGGTCGCGCAAGCGTCTGGCGAAACTGGCCCATATTGAAGGGCTGGAGCATTTGAAGCAGGCCCAACGCGACGGCAAGGGCGTGATTCTGATGGCCGTGCATTTCACCACGCTGGAGATCGGCGCGGCGCTGCTCGGTCAGCAGCACACCATCGATGGTATGTACCGCGAACACAAGAATCCGCTGTTCGACTACATCCAGCGTCGTGGCCGCGAGCGGCACAACCTCGACTCGCTGGCGGTGGAGCGCGACGACGTGCGCGGCATGCTCAAACTGCTGCGGGCCGGCCGAGCGATCTGGTACGCACCGGATCAGGACTACGGCGCCAAGCAAAGTATCTTCGTGCCGCTGTTCGGAATTCAGGCGGCGACCGTCACCGCCACCAGTAAATTTGCGCGACTGGGCAAAGCGCTGGTCGTGCCGTTCACTCAACAACGCCTGGCCGACGGCAGCGGTTATCGGTTGGTGATTCATGCGCCGCTCGAGGGCTTTCCCGGCGAGACGGAAGAGGCTGACTGCATTCGCATCAACCAGTGGGTCGAAAGCGCGTTGCGCGAATGCCCGGAGCAATACCTCTGGGCCCATCGCCGCTTCAAGAGCCGTCCACCGGGCGAACCGAAGCTGTACGCCAAACACGGTTGAGTCACCGATCCCTTTAAGCACCATGGAGTGTTGCGATGAGTTCTGCTGAACCGGTTACAGGGTTGATACTTTCCGGCGGCGGGGCTCGGGCGGCTTATCAGGTGGGCGTGCTGGCGGCGATTGCCGAGTTGCTGCCGGTGGGGGCGGCGAATCCGTTTCCGGTCATCGTCGGCACCTCGGCCGGTGCGATCAACGCGGTCAGCCTGGCCAGTGGGGCAATGGATTTTCGTGGCGCGATTCAGCGTCTGACCGCCTTCTGGCAAGGTTTCCGCAGCCATCTGGTATTGCGCAGCGACTGGCCGGGGGTGATCCATCAGGCTACCCGTTTTGTCAGTCGCAGTTTGCTGGGGATTGGCGCTCCGGTGCCAGTGGCCCTGCTCAACAGCTCGCCGCTGCGCGGTTTGCTCAACGACAAACTGCACATGCCCGGCATTGCCGAGGCCATCGCGCAAAAGCAATTGAAGGCGGTGGCGATCACGGCGTTTGGCTATGAGTCCGGTCAGGCCGTCACATTTTATCAGGGCGGCGGCACCATCGAGTCCTGGTTGCGTCATCGGCGAATCGGCGTGCCGACACAATTGACCGTCGAACACTTGCTGGCCAGTTCGGCGATTCCGTTGCTGTTTGCGCCGGTGAAAATCGGCGAAGAATATTTCGGCGATGGCGCGGTGCGTCAATCGGCACCGATCAGTCCCGCCCTGCACCTGGGGGCCAGCCGCGTGCTGGTGGTGGGCGTCAGCGGCAACCCGCGCGGGGTCGACCCGCAACAGCCGCTGCAACGCGCCTACACCGGTCAGCAGCCGACCCTGGCGCAAATCGGCGGGCACATGCTCAACAGTACGTTCATCGACAGCCTGGAAAGTGACATCGAGTTGCTGCAGCGTCTGAATCAGTTCAGCCATCTGCTGCCCGACGGCGCGCCGAGTCGTGCATTGGGAGCAGCGCCAGTGGAGGTGCTGGTGATTTCGCCGAGTCAGCCGATCGATGAAATTGCGGCGCGGCATCGCCAGGAATTACCGGCGGCCTTGCGCCTGTTTTTGCGCGGGCCGGGAGCGACCAAGACCAGCGGGGCGGGGGTGCTGAGTTATCTGCTGTTCGAGGCGGGGTATTGCAGCGAGTTGATCGATCTGGGGCGGCGCGATGCGTTGGCCAAGCGCGATGAGCTGTGCCGGTTTTTGGGGTTGGTGGAGCCTGCGGTTTCGGCTTGAGATTGGCGGTGCGGCTATTCGCGGGCAAGCCTCGCTCCTACAGGTTTTGTGTCGTTCGCCGATTATGTGAACGACACAAAACCTGTGGGAGCGTGGCTTGCCCGCGATGGCGTCCTTTCAGACGCCGCTGAATCAGAAGTGGAACTTCACCAGCAAGCTCGTGTTGCTCTGATCGGTCTTGAAGGCCTGGCTGTCCTTGATCCCGTACTTGTCTGACCAATAGTCGTACTCAACACCGACGTACAACTGCTTCTCGCCAATGTTCAGGGCTTTGCCCAAGTCGTATTTGACCTGTGGGTTGAAGTGCAGGTTGGCGTGGTAAGTGCCTTTGCTGTTCTGGTCGTTATCGACCACCCAGTCCATGAAACCATCGATCAGGATGTTCGAATCGCCCACGGGAATGGTGTAGGACCAGACCGGGGTGATCTGCCAGACGTTGTCACCCGGGCGGCTGCCCTCGGTGTGACGCTGATAGAAGTTCAGCTGGAAGTAGTCGAACCCGGGAATCGCCAGGTCGAAACCCGGACCGATCAGGTAGGACTCGGTATCGCCCTCACCGAACTCGTACGTCATGGCCAGCAGCACGTCTTTGATCGGGCCGAATTCAATCTTCTGGCCGAGGACCTTGCCCAGCGAAATACGTGGCTGGAACTCCCCGTAATAGGTGTTTGGGCCGGCGTTGAAGTCTTTTTCGCCGTTGTAGAAGATCTTGTCGAGGAAGAAGAAGTTGTCCCCGTATTTCCAGGCATCGGCGTGCTCGAAGGTGACGGTTTGCTGAATGCGCGGGTTGACCTGGAAGTCCTTGCCATAAAGGTAGGTCAGGCTGTTGTTCTGCCATTGCAGCAAGTCGTCTGCCATTGCCTGGCCCCCGGCCAGCAAGGATCCCGCGAGCATCAGGCTGGTGCACGTACGTTTCATTCGGTTGCTCCCAAAAAGTAGGTGGTTCCACGTTATTTTTTTAAGGTCGGCGCTCTGGTGTGGCGCCTTTTCTTGCTGCTGTAAAAAATCATCCATTCGGTCAGCTTTAATGCTGTTAGCAAGAGCTGAGCCAAGGCTGTCAAAAAACCAAAAAACGCCCGTTCGGCTGTTCGAAAACAGTCGATTGAGCGTGATTTTGGGGAGCCTTGATACTGTCCAGAGCCGGGGTAAGTTGGCTTTCCGGTCAGAAATTACATCCGTGCTTTTTTTTAGAGCGGATTCGGGCGGGCGCGGAGAATACTGACCCCCGCGCCATGGCTCAAGTGCCCCGCAACAGAGCCTCGGCGGCAGGTTTTGGGCACGGTTGCCGGCGATCGGTCTGATGTCGCTGAACGACAGGCTTGTCTGGGTACGAATCATCTGTTGCTCCCTCTTGTTTTTATTGTTTGAGGCGCAGGCAGCCGCTGACGGCGACCGTGGGTGCAACCGGTCTGCTGTCATGCGTGTACGTATGTGGATGACGCGGTGAAAGGGCAGCCATTGCGCCGCCTGACATGCAACACCTTGGATCTTTTTTTATTCTTGTGATTTCTGTATCAGGTGGACCGCGTTCGGTCATTCGCGGGCAAGCCTCGCTCCTACGGATTTATGTCGTTCGCAAATGATGTGATCGACCGAAAACGTGTAGGAGCGAGGCTTGCCCGCGAAGCTTTTGTTGCTTATTGGGTTTGGGCTCCCTGAACAATCCACGCACCAATCAAGTCACGCTCTTGCTGGGTCATCTGGGTGATGTTGCCCAGTGGCATGATCTGGCTGGCAACAGCCTGGGCCTGGATGCGCGGGGCCTGGAGCTTGATCTGCTCGGGAGTATCGAACATCACGCCCCCCGGCGCCGTGCTGAACAGCGGGCTGGTGGGTTTGGCCGAATGGCAGACCGTGCAGCGTTCCTGGATCACGTTGTGCACCTTGTCAAAGTCCGGGCCGGCATTTGACGCCTGGGCGGGTGCCGTTTCAGGGGCCGCCGCCGGTGCAGCTTCAGCCGGTTTCTTGCCACCGCCGAGTGCGGTTTCCGGCAGCGGCTGGTACTCGATGGTCCCAGGCGCCTTGGCCACTTCAGGGGCGCTGGACATCGGCGCCGGCCCGGTCACGTAGGCCAGGCAGATCATGCCGACCGCCGCAGCGGGCAGGGTCCAGGCAAACTTGTGGCTGTCATGACGGGTGTTGAAGTAGTGACGCACCAACACCGCCAGCACCGCGATCCCGGCCAGGATCAGCCAGTTGTATTGGCTGCCGTAGGTGCTCGGGAAGTGGTTGCTGATCATGATGAACAGCACTGGCAAGGTGAAGTAGTTGTTGTGACGCGAACGCAGCAAGCCTTTGGCCGGCAGCGCCGGATCGGGCGTGCGGTTCTCGGCGATCGCTGCCACCAATGCGCGCTGCGCCGGCATGATGATGCGGAACACGTTGCCGACCATGATGGTGCCGATGATCGCGCCGACGTGCAGGTACGCACCACGACCGCTGAACACTTTGCTGAAGCCGTAAGCCGCGCCGATGATCAGTACGAACAGGATGAAGCCGAGCAGGGCAGGGCGTTTGCCCAGGGCCGAGTCGCAGAGGAAGGAGTAGATGAACCAGCCGACGAACAGCGAACCGATGCCCAGCAGAACACCTTCAGTGCCGGTGAGGCTGCTGCCCGGAGCGAGCAGGTACAGCGTCGGGTTGGAGTAAAACACCACGCACAGCAGCGCGACCCCCGACAGCCAGGTGAAGTAGGCTTCCCATTTGAACCAGTGCAGGTTGTCCGGCATGGTCGGTGGGGCCAGTTTGTACTTTTCCAGGTGGTAGATACCGCCGCCATGGATCGCCCACAAATCGCCCGCCAGCCCGTTTTTCGGGTTGACCCGATTGAGGTTGTTTTCCAGCCAGACGAAATAGAACGACGCGCCGATCCAGGCCACGCCAGTGATCATGTGAACCCAGCGCACGCTCAGGTTCAGCCATTCCAACAGATGTGCTTCCACAGTCTTTACCTCTCGCCTGTCACTCTGTTGTCGAGTGATCAGACCTTCTCTTATTGGTGGGGGGCAAGGATCAAACGCTCATCCTCTTTGAAAAAATGCTCATCGCAGTTATTGCCTGTGCCACTGCGATCAACCACCAGGAAGTCATCCCGCTTTTCGATCGTCAGCACCGGGTGGTGCCAGACGCCGCGATGGTAATTAATGCCCTGCCTGCCGTTGGTGACGAAGGCGCGGACCAAGCCTGATACAGGTTCATCGCCAAGTGGCGCGACCACGATCAGAAAGGGGTTGCCGAGCAGCGGAATGAAAGCCTGGCTGCCCAGCGGGTGACGCTCCAGCATGCAGACGGTCAGCGGCATGTCCTGCGCGTCGGCGCGGAAGATGCTGATGATCGCCTTGTCCTCTGGCGTGGCGGTTTCAACCGTCGCCAGTTTGTGAAAGCGCATGGTCGAACCGTTGTTGATCATGAAGTGATCGCTGCCATCGGTTTCAATCACGTCACCGAAAGGGGCGAAGGCTTCTTTGGTCAGCGGTTCAATCGTCAGTGTGCGCATGCTGGTCTTCTTTTCGTTGAGTTCTGTGTTGTTTGATCTGGCGCCTTCGCGGGCAAGCCTCGCTCCTACAGGGTTTGCGTGATACCTGTAGGAGCGAGGCTTGCCCGCGAAGGGCGCGCCGCTTATTTAGCGACCTTGCCCAATACCCGCAGGCGGCTAACCCCACCATCCGGGAACACGTTCAGGCGGATGTGGGTGATCGGGCCCAGTGCCTTGATCTGTTCGGCGAAGGTGTGTTCGGCGTGCATTTCCAGCTTCTGGCTTGGCAACAATTCGCGCCAGAACAGCGATTGGGTTTCGATCTGGCTGTCGGTGCCGCCCTTCACGAACGCGCCCTGGATTGAGCAGGTGTCCGGGTAGTTGCCCTTGAAGTGCAGGGTGTCGACGATGACTTTCTCGATCTCGCCCGCATGGCCCAGCGCGACGATCACCCAGTCATTGCCCGGCGTACGACGACGTGCGGTTTCCCAGCCATCGCCCATGTTGATGCCACGGCCCGGGTTGAGGATGTTGCTCATGCGGCCGAAGTGTTCATCGGAGCAGGCCAGCGCACGCCCACCGTTCAGCGCTGCGGCCAGGTCGACCTGTTCGTTGTCGCCCACAGCGGACCAGTCGCGGAACGGAATGCCGTACACACGCAGACGGGCCACGCCGCCATCCGGGTAGATGTTGAAGCGCAGATGGCTGAACGCCTGGTCGTTGTTGATTTCGTGGTAGTGGTGGCTGTTGCCCTGCAACTCGACGGCAGACAGCACTTCAGTCCACTGGGTGTTTTCGTCTGGCTCGCCGGAGGCCAGGAAGCAGGCTTCCAGGGAGGCCGATGGCGGGAAGTTGCCGGTGAAGAATGAAGTGTCGATGTCCACGCCTTTGATCGAGCCCGGTACGCCCAGGCGGATCACCGCGCTGTCGTAGCCTTCGAAGCGCTTGCGGCGCGACTCCCAGCCGTCCATCCACTTGCCGTTGTCATCGAACACGCCCTCCTTCCACACGGCCGGGGTCGGTTGGAACAGACGGTTGGCGTCTGCGAACCAGTCATCGGTGACCGAGATGATTTTGGTGCCCAGACGGGCGTCGGCCAGGTTGACGAACTTCTCGAAAGGTACGGCGTAAGCTTTCATTCTTCTTGTCTGCCTTTAAATAAGTGGCTTGGGATGCTTGCAAGGCCCGGGGACGTTTTTTGCGTTCATCAACGGCGGGCCTGGCTTGCTATAGGGTCAGTAATCGGAACAGGGCGATCTTGTTGATCTGCGCCAGCGCGCATTTGAATTCGGTGTCGACCGAGTTGTGAATGCGCGTTTCGAACGCTGCGAGGATCTGATGCCGGTTGCTGCCTTTTACCGCCATGATGAAGGGAAACTTGAACTTGGCCTTGTAGGCGTCGTTCAGCTCGGTGAAGCGCTGGAACTCATCGCTCGAGCATTGGTGAATACCTGCGCCAGACTGTTCTTCAGTGCTGGCGGCGGTAAGCTGGCCCTGGACGGCGGCTTTGCCGGCCAGGTCCGGGTGGGCGTTGATCAGGGCCAGTTGGCTGGCGTGATCGGCGCTCAACAGGATGTCGCTCATGCGCTGGTGCAGGGTTTCGATCTCGTCGATCGAAGCGTCCTGGCCCAGGTCGAAGGCCTTTTCGGCCACCCATGGCGAGTGTTCGTAGATGTCGGCGAAGGCGGCGACAAACGCGTCGCGGCTCAGGGTCGATGGCTTCAGGGTTTGGAAGTGGCTCATTTCGCGGCCCCTTGATACGGGTGGGTTTCGTGCCAGTGGCGAGCGATGTCGACGCGACGGCTGAACCACACCTGTTCATGACTTTTAGCGTATTCGAGAAAGCGTTTGAGCGAGGCCAGACGCGCCGGACGGCCGATCAGGCGGCAGTGCAGGCCGATCGACAACATCTTCGGTGCTTCGGCGCCTTCGGCATACAACACATCGAACGCGTCTTTCAGGTATTCAAAGAAATCGTCACCCTTGTTGAAGCCCTGGACCTGGGTGAAGCGCATGTCATTGGTGTCCAGGGTGTACGGGATCACCAGATGCGGCTTGCCGGTCGGATTGTTCGGTTCCCAGTAGGGCAGGTCGTCGTCGTAGGTGTCGCAGTCGTAAAGGAAACCGCCTTCTTCCATCACCAGCCGACGGGTGTTCGGGCCGGTGCGGCCGGTGTACCAGCCCAGTGGGCGCTCGCCAGTGATTTCAGTGAGGATGCGGATCGCTTCGAGCATGTGCTCGCGTTCCTGCGCTTCGTCCATGTACTGGTAGTCGATCCAGCGATAGCCGTGACTGCAGATTTCATGGCCTGCATCGACCATGGCGCGGATCACGTCCGGGTGGCGCTGGGCGGCCATGGCTACGGCGAAGATGGTCAGCGGAATGTCGAATTCCTTGAACAGTTTCAGAATCCGCCACACGCCGGCACGGCTGCCATACTCGTAAAGGGATTCCATGCTCATGTTGCGCTCGCCTTGCAGCGGCTGCGCCGAGACCATCTCCGAGAGGAAAGCTTCGGACTCTTTATCGCCGTGCAAGATATTGCGCTCGCCACCTTCCTCGTAATTGAGCACGAAGGACAGCGCGATGCGGGCATTGCCCGGCCAGTGTGGGTGAGGAGGGTTACTGCCGTAACCGATCAGGTCGCGTGGATAGTCAGCGCTCACTGCAGTCTTCCTTCTTGTTCGTGTCGACTTATTCAAAGTCCGGGTGTGTGTGACGGCCTGGCGATGAGAGGGCAGGCTTGCATCACAGCGATGGACTGATTGTATACAACTTTATATCCACTTTGTAAGCCTGATTTTTTGCATTTTTCACTGACTGTCCACTTTGAGGAGTATTGCAAGAAACCTGCCTGACTGGTCAGCTAATGGATAGAAGGTCCTCTGATCTTATGGTTTGGCTCAGGATTCATTGCCAAACACGGGATGGCGGTGATAGCGGTAAAAATGTCGTTTTTATTGTGTACAATTTTTATGAAAAATGTCTTAATCAGTCGCTCGCCGCAGCTTTTCGTGCTCCGAAACGGTGCGGTCTCCTTTTCAACTGACTTCGGGAGGCGCGAGGCCTGACTGCTCCACGCAGGCAGGCGCGCAGAATCAATGGGACGTTTGACTACACACGTTTTGGACGCTGCACACGGTTGCCCGGGCAGTTCGATCAAGGTCGAGTTGTACCGCGTTGAAGGTTCGCAACTGGAATTGGTCTCCACTGCGATTACCAACAGCGATGGCCGTGTCGATGCGCCGCTGCTGCAAGGCAATGACTACCGGTCCGGGGTCTATCAGCTTCAGTTTCATGCGGGTGATTACTACCGTGCCCGTGGGGTTCAGCTGCCTGAGCCTGCATTCCTGGATGTGGTGGTGCTGCGTTTCGGCATTTCTGCGGAACAGGATCACTACCATGTGCCGTTGTTGATTTCGCCGTACAGCTATTCCACGTATCGAGGCAGTTGATCCCCCAAGCAGCTGCCTCCTCCGAGAAGCGACTGCGCATATAGCTTCTTTGGTCTTTCGCCCGCTCACACTGCGGGCTTTTTTTTGCCCTGAGGAATGTGGAGCTGGGAGGGACCCTTCGCGGGGAAGCCTCGCTCCTACAGGAATTACTCGTTCCTATGGCCGGAGAACGACGCAAACCTTGTAGGAGCGAGGCTTGCCCGCGAAGCTCTTAGCGGCTCAACAACGACGCCGCACCCGCGCCACTGAACAACCCCGCACTCACCCGGTTAAACCAGCTCTGCCCCTTGCCGCTGCGCAAATACCCCGCCGCGCCGTGAGCCCCCAGCCCATAAGCCAATTTGCACAGCAGATCCAGCACGGTCCAGGTCACAATCATCACCAGCAACTGCGGCAGGAACGGCTGTTCGGTGCTCAAAAACTGCGGCAGGAAAGCGGCGAAGAACAAAATGTCTTTCGGATTACTCGCGCCGAGCATGAACGCGCGCCCGAACAGTGCGCGAAAGCGCGGCACAGGTGCAGCCTGGGGCACTTCAGCGCCGTGGGAGGGCTGACGCGATTGCTGCCAGCTTTGCCAAGCGAGATAAAACAGGTACAACGCACCGACGATTTTCAGCGCGCTGAACAGCTGTTCCGACGCCAGCAACAATGCGCCCAAGCCAAGCGCCGAAGCACTGAGCAGGCAGATCGACGCAATCACGCCCCCCAGAAACGCCGGGTAAGAACGGCGCAAACCGTAATTCAGACTGTTGCTGATCATCAGCAACGACAGGGGCCCCGGGATCAGGATCACCACCAGCGCAGCGCCGCTGAACAGCAGCCAGGTTTCCAGACTCATCACTTTCCTCCCTATGTGCAAAAGCCCCACCCGAGGGGGTGAGGCTGTTTTGAAACACTGCTTTTGAATCGTAAACGGTTTACAAGAAAATGAACTTGGCGATGAAGATCGCGCAGAGCACCCACAGGCTGACGGAAATTTCCTTGTACTTGCCGGTGCCGGCCTTCAGCGTCACGTAAGTGATGAAGCCCAGCGCGATACCGTCAGCGACCGAGAAGGTCAGCGGCATCATGATCGCGGTAACGATCGCCGGAATGCTGTCGGTCGCTTCGTCCCATTCGATGTGCGCCATGCCGCCCATCATCAGCATCGCCACATAAATCAGCGCACCGGCGGTTGCATAAGCGGGAATCATGCCAGCCAGCGGTGCGAAAAACATCGCGGCAATAAATAGCACACCTACGGTGACAGCGGTAAGACCAGTCCGACCACCCGCTGCTACACCCGCGGCACTTTCCACGTAGCTGGTGACTGGCGGAACACCGACCACCGCGCCGAACACGCTGGAAGCACTGTCAGCTTTGAGGGCGCGGGAAAGGTTTTCGATCTTGCCGTCGGCATTCACCAGACCGGCGCGCTGGGCAACGCCCATCAAGGTGCCAGCGGTGTCAAACATGTGCACAAAGAGGAAGGCCAATACCACGCTGATCATGCTGACATTGAATACGCCGGCGACGTCCATGGCCATCCAGGTCGGAGCCAGGCTCGGCGGGGCAGACATGATGCCCCCGTAGTGCACCAGGCCCAGGCCCCAACCGGCCAGGGTCACGGTGATGATGCTGATGAGAATCGCACCGAACACTTTGTGGTAGCTGAGCACCGCAATCATCAGGAAGCAAATGGCCGCCAGCAACGGGCCTGGCTCGCGCAGGGAGCCGAGTTTGATCAAGGTGGCCGGGCTATCCACGACGATGCCCGCGGTTTTCAGCCCGATCAGGCCGAGGAACAGGCCCACACCGGCGCCCATGGCAAAGCGCAAACTCACTGGAATGCTATTGAGCAGCCATTCGCGAATCCGGGAAAAGGTCAGGAACATGAACAACACACCGGAAACAAACACCGCACCGAGGGCGGTTTCCCAGTTGTAGCCCATGGTGCCGACCACGGTGTAGGTGAAGAACGCGTTCAGGCCCATGCCCGGCGCCAGGCCGACCGGCCAGTTGGCGTACAGCCCCATCAACAGGCAACCCAGCGCGGCGGCGATGCAAGTGGCGACGAACGCCGCACCGTGATTGATGCCGGCATCGGCCATGATGTTCGGGTTGACGAAGATGATATAGGCCATGGTGATGAAGGTTGTCAGACCGGCGATCAGCTCGGTCTTCACCGTGGTGCCGTGCAAGCTGAGTTTGAAGATGCGCTCCAGCCAGCCATTGCGTGTTGGCGGCGAGAGTTCCAGCGTCGGGGCTTCGGATTTGCGGCTTTCCACAGCGAGTACTCCTCAAGAGTTTTATTGTTATTTCCAGGGCCGGACCCATGAGGGTGGCAGCGACCCTTTGAGGCACTTGCGAATTTGTTGACCTTTTGGTCAGGAACTCGCACGAAGCGAATTATGCTTTTGTATACAAATAAAGCAAATAATGTTTTGGATTTTGTAGACGAAAAGATTGGCAATAGGGATATATCGCCAGGAAGGACGCCTTCGCGGGCAAGCCTCGCTCCTACAGGTGAGCGCATTCCCTTGTGGGAGCGTGGCTTGCCCGCGATAGCTTTAGATCAGTCTATACACAGGTCGCGGGTAGAGCATTCAGTCAGCTGCCACCTGACTTTTCCCCAAAGCCAGATTCACCGCCAGCCATCCATTCACCGCCGTCTCCCCGGCCTCGGCAAACACCCGCTCGAGTAATTTCACCTGCATCAGGCACAGGCGGCAGAAGCGGCCTGAGGAGAGGGCGTAAACAAATAAACCGACCAATTGGCCGGTTTATTTTTGTCTGGATTTGCAGCGCTTGTGCCAACGTCTTCGCGGGCAAGCCTCGCTCCTACAGGGGCAAGGTGACCATTCGCACACACCGCCCCTGTAGGAGCGAGGCTTGCCCGCGAATAGGCCATCAGCAGCACCACAAAACTTCAGGCAGCAGCAAACCGCTTATCCAGATAATCAATGATCGCCTTGGATTCATACATCCAGGTGGTCTGGCCATTCTCTTCGATGCGTAGGCACGGCACTTTGATCTTGCCACCTTGCTCAAGCAGGGCCTGGCGATCCTGTTCGTTGTTCTTCGCATCGCGCAATGCCACCGGAACGTTCAGGCGGCGCAGGGTGCGGCGGGTTTTCACGCAGAACGGGCAGGCGTGGAACTGATACAGGGTCATGCCCTTGGCAGCGGTTTCGACCTGCGCCTGAGCGGCGGCGGGGCGCTGCTTCTTGCCTGGACGAGTGATGAAGTCGATGAAGATGATCAGTTGGCCGAGGCCGATACGAAGCGCTTTAACGAACACGGGATAAGCCTCACGGAGCGAATGTAGAAAGGCGCGCAGCTTACCTGATTTTTCGCAGGCGAAAAAAAACCGGCGATCAGTGCCGGTTTTCTTTGTGCTGCGAATTACTTGATCAGGCTGAGAAACTCGCTGCGGGTGGCCGCGTTTTCGCGGAACTCGCCGAGCATCACCGAGGTGATCATCGTCGAATTCTGTTTCTCCACACCGCGCATCATCATGCACATGTGCTTGGCCTCGATCACCACCGCAACGCCGATGGCGCCGGTGACTTGCTGGACCGCATCGGCGATCTGGCGGCTGAGGTTTTCCTGGATCTGCAGGCGGCGGGCGTACATATCGACGATCCGCGCGACTTTCGACAGCCCCAGAACCTTGCCGTTCGGAATGTAGGCAACATGAGCCTTGCCGATGAACGGCAGCATGTGGTGCTCGCACAACGAGTAGAGCTCGATGTCCTTGACCAGCACCATCTCGCTGTTATCGGAGCTGAACAAGGCACCGTTGGTGACCTCTTCCAGTGTCTGTTCATAACCGCGGCAGAGGTACTGCATGGCTTTGGCGGCACGTTTTGGCGTGTCGAGCAGGCCCTCGCGGGAGGCGTCCTCGCCTAATTGGCCGAGAATCTCGGTGTAATTCTGTTCCAGGGACATGAAACTACCTGTGGGATTTTACGCAAAGGGCAAGGGTACGGTGACGGACACGGCGCTGCAAGCGTGAAGCGACGGCATCACTCGTCGCGACCTTCCATCATGGTGCGTTTGAGCATCACATAAACCGCTCCGGCGCCGCCGTGTTTCGGTTGGCACGAGGTGAAGCCGAGCACCTGTGAATGCTGCCGTAGCCACGTGTTGACGTGGCTCTTGATCATCGGTCGCTTGCCGTCCAGGCGCACCGCTTTGCCGTGGGTGACACGTACGCAGCGGATTTCGAATTTTGTCGCTTCGGCCAGAAAGGCCCATAAGGTCTCACGGGCCTTTTCCACGTTCATGCCATGCAGGTCGAGGCTGCCTTCGAACGGAATCTGTCCGATCTTGAGCTTGCGCATCTGGCTTTCCTGAACGCCGTCGCGGGCCCACATCAGCTCATCTTCGGGGCCGACATCAATGACGAACTGATCGGACAGCCCGTCAACGGTGGTGGCATCGGTGCGCACAGTGGCGGCCTGGCGCAGCTTGGCGATGTGCGCGCGGTCGGCCTTGGGTTTACCGGTTTCGGCGCGATCATGCTTGATCGGCTTGACGCCTTGAATCGCGCTTTTGAACAGGGAAAAATCGTCGTCTTGCATGTCAGCCTCCGCGAAGGGCGGCCAGTTTACCCAAGTCGGAACGAATCGGGCGCGACAAAACGTCCGGTGTTGGGCTTAGTCGTGTTTTTTCATCAGGTGCGGTGCCATGTTCAGCTCCCGCGACTGGCGCGAGCGGCGACGGCAGCGGCGCCATAGCCACACGCCGATGTACAGCACGAACAGGCCCACGGCCAGAATGATCGCCGAGCCCAGCGGGCTGGCATTCAACTCGCCCAGCGCCGGTGGCCGGCCCAGCAGGCTGGCCGCGCCGGCCATCGCCAGCAACACACCGCACGTCGCCAGCAAGGCAGCGAATGCTGCGCCGAAGCGAAAACGCCAGTTGCTTTGGCCTTTGGGCCGCAAGCGGCGTGCATCAAAACCATCGGATAACTTCATTCCGACCTTCCTCAATGGGTATCGGCCCTTCGACCGGGAGTTGACCGGGATGTTCCTGAGGCTAGGGCAATTACAGCAAATGAGAGGCTTTTGCGGATGAGCGGCGGCATGGACCGCTCATCGAAGGGTTGATCAGATCAGTTCGCGGGTCTGGGCGAGGGTGGCGAAATTGTCCGCCATGATCGCCATCTCGGTATGCTGAACGTGCTCGGCGCTCAGGACGCCACCCTTGTAAGGCAGGTCGCGAGTCGCGCAGGCGTCTTCAACCAATGTGCAACGAAAGCCCAGGTTCTTTGCGGCGCGCACGGTAGTGCTGACGCTGGAATGGCTCATGAAGCCGCAGACAATAAGGTCCAGCGAGCCGAGATTCTGCAGGCGTTCCAGCAGTTCGGTGCCATGAAACGCACTCGGCAGCAATTTGCCGATGATGGTTTCGTCGCCCTGTGGTTCGAGCCCCGGGATGAACTCGCCGCGCTCGCCTTGCGGGTCGAACAGCCCTCCGACGGTGCCGAGGTGGCGCACGTGTACGATCGGCCGACCGGCTGCACGGGCAGCGGCTACCAGTTGCTTGATGTTCGCGACGGCAGCATCCATGCCGCTCAGTGCCAAGGGGCCGCTGAGGTATTCTTTCTGGGCATCGATGATGACAAGGGTCGCATGACCCAGGTTGGCCGCTGCATAACCACGGCCGCTGAGTTGAAACATCGTTTTTGGAACGGACATTCTGGGGCTCCTTCGGGTGGGGCTTTTGCGACATTGTCCTCTGGCTGAGCGCTTCTGTGAATCGCTACCATCGCAGGCACCGCCGTTGTTGGGTCGCAGCCTCGTCAAGATACTCGTTCTGTTCAATAGACTGCTGAAAAAATAGAAGAGTCCTACATCTGATCCGGTGTTTTTCCTGCGTCGTCGTGGCGTCTTTTGGCTGTTAGAATCGTCAGTCGTTTTTTCTGGAGTTTGCCCCGTGATCACTTCCCGACTTCGTACCCTGCGTGACCATATCCGTTGGGCCGTCAGCCGCTTCCATGGGGAGGATCTGTTTTTCGGCCATGGGACCGACAACGCCTGGGACGAAGCTCGTCAACTGGTGTTGGGTGCGCTGCACTTGCCGTGGGAAATCGCAGATAGCTATCTGGACTGCCGTCTGGAAGACGACGAACTGGTCAATCTGCAACGCTTGCTCAAGCGCCGCATCGAAGAGCGCATTCCGACCGCTTACCTGCTGGGCGAAGCCTGGTTCTGCGGTATGTCGTTCATTGTTGACGAACGCGTGCTGATCCCGCGTTCGCCAATTGGCGAGCTGATCGAAAAGCGTTTCGAACCGTGGCTCGGCTCAGAACCTGCGCGCATTCTCGACCTGTGCACCGGTTCCGGTTGCATCGGCATTGCCTGTGCTTACGAGTTCCAGAACGCCGAAGTGGTACTGGCCGATCTGTCGTTCGAAGCGCTGGAAGTGGCGAACCAGAACATCGAGCGCCACGGTGTCGATGAGCGGGTATTCACTGTTCAGGGCGATGGTTTCGATGGCTTGCCGGGTCAACGTTTCGACCTGATCGTGTCGAACCCGCCTTACGTCGATGCGGAAGATTTCGCCGACATGCCGGACGAGTATCAACACGAACCGGAGCTGGGCCTGGCCTGTGGCGACGACGGTTTGAACCTGGTGCGCCGCATGCTCGCCGAAGCGGCGGATCATCTGACCGAGAAGGGTTTGCTGATTGTCGAGGTGGGTAACAGCCAGGTTCACGTCGAGGCGCTGTACCCGGAAGTCGACTTCGCCTGGCTGGAGTTCGAGCGCGGTGGGCATGGAGTGTTCATGCTGACAGCGGAGCAGTGCCGCGATCATCAGGCATTGTTCGCTTCTCGCGTCTGACCTGAGAAAGCCTTCGCGGGCAAGCCTCGCTCCTACAGGTTTGGTGTGTGCCCATCATTTGGACACGACACAAAACCTGTAGGAGCGAGGCTTGCCCGCGAATGGCCGCGCCGCGGTCTCGGATCTTTACCGATGCGTGGCAATCCAGATCAACAACCCCGCCTGAAACACCGCAAACGCCACCAGACAGGTAATGGTAAAACGCAGCCCGGCGTCTTCGCGTTTGTACTTGCTGACCTTTTCTTCGTGCTTCTTCAGTTTGACTTCCTGCTCCGCCAGGTTCTGCTCGGCTTGCTGGAGCATCTGCGCGGCTTCGAGGATTTCTACCTGCTGCAGCTTTTCGCTGTTCCAGTCCCCGAGCAAATCCCCGACCAGCACCTCTTTAACGCTGCCCTTCAAATGCTGGGCGTCGGCGTAGACCACGTCAAAACCATGCACCCGCAGAAAGTGATCGCGGCGCAGGCGAGTGTCTTCGTTCAGCGCATCCTTGTTGTTCAGGTCGGTGCCGTCGACGGTGTAGGCGGGCCATTTCTTCTTCGCCCAAGTAATGCCCTGAGCCGCCATATAACGCCCGATGCCACGGTTCATCGGCTCGATCTGCAAGCCGCTTTCCGGCCCGAAATGCACGCGTTTGGTCGTGTGATCGACCCACACATCCAGATGATTCTGTTCTTTGCGCACGCGCTGGCCTGGCAATTTGATGGCCATGCGCAGCAGGCTGCGTTCCTTGCTGTTGCGTTCGGCATAGCCGAATTCGACAAAACGCAACGGCCGCCCACCGGTGTTGCGGTCGGTTTTCAGCGGCGCCAGGCGGAGCATTCTGTGGTGCTCGACGTGGACGTCCGCCCACGGCAGCTCGACCGCTGGCGGTGCGTCTTTTTCAGCGGTGGTGTCGGGTGAAGTCTGGGTATCAGTCATAACGGCGAGATCCTGTCCAAGCCCTGCTTGCCGCCAGCCAGTGCGCTGGCGACAAAGGCTTATCGGCCGTTTTTTTCAGGACTGGAGGGAAAACAGCGCTTAACTGGAGCGAAGTCCGTCAATAAACCCGAGGATTCGCGCACCGAGTTCGGCCGCTAGCGGTAATTGCGGATCTTTATAGGAGGCCAATTGCCGCTTCACGTCATTGGGCACGATGCGCATCACGTGGTTCATGCCTTCGATCAGCGCCAGTTCGGCGTCCGGTTTGGCGGCTTTCAGCATCCTGGCATCATCGATACCGACCTGGATGTCGTTGCTGCCCTGGATGATCAGGGCCGGCATCTTCAGCTTGGCGAAAGCGGCCGCCGGGTCCTGGCGGAACAGCGAAATCAGATACGGCTGCACGCTGGGGCGGAAAATCACCTGCAATTGAGGTGGTACGTTGTCGTCGGTGTGGCCGGCCTTGAGGCTGTCGAGCAGTTCATTGCTGCGCAGCATCAACGGAGGCGGCAGGCGATTGCTCAGTTGCTGGCGCAGGACTTGATCGATCGGCCGGGCACTGCCGGACATGGAAATCACCGCCCCGGCATCGACGTTTGGCGCCGCCAGGCTGGCGATCAAGGCCCCTTCGCTGTGACCCAGCAAAATCAATTTGCCAAAGCGCGGATCGGCTTTGAGCTTGTGGCCCCAGGCTTCGGCGTCGGCCACATAGGCCTCCACCGAGAGATTGCGTTCGTCCGGAGTCGCAGCCAGGCTCGCCGCCACGCCGCGCTTGTCGTAACGCACGCTGGCGATGTTGTGTTTGGCCAGTACCCAGGCCAGCCGTTTGAGGCTGTCGTTGCGTCCGCCGTCGGGGTTGTTTCCGTCACGATCCGTAGGGCCGGAGCCGGAAATGATCAGGACAACCGGTACAGGCGTGTCGGACTTGGGCAGCAAAAGCGAGCCGAAAAGCTCGCCGCTGCCCGTGTCCAAAGTGATCGGGCGTTGCAGGACAGTGGCCTGTGCAAAGCCGGTAAACAAGGTAAGGCTCAAGGCTAGAACTCGCAGCATCATCACGCCATCATCCACTCGGTGCCGGTTGGACTCGCAGGCGGCCATAAGGTTCGAGCATAAGGTTCGAGGATGAACTAGTCGGGTAGCCTGCGTATACTGGCGCGCATTACGTATTTTAGTGTCGATTTCACGGAGCGTCCCGCATGTCCGGCAATACCTACGGCAAGCTGTTCACTGTCACCACCGCGGGCGAAAGCCATGGTCCGGCGTTGGTCGCCATTGTCGATGGCTGCCCGCCGGGCCTGGAGATTTCCCTTGAGGATCTGCAGCGCGACCTGGACCGCCGCAAGCCCGGCACCAGCCGCCACACCACCCAGCGCCAGGAAGCCGACGAAGTCGAAATCCTCAGCGGCGTGTTCGAAGGCCGCACCACCGGATGCGCCATCGGTCTGTTGATCCGCAATACCGACCAGAAGTCCAAGGACTATTCGGCGATCAAGGATCTGTTCCGCCCGGCCCACGCCGACTACACCTACCACCACAAATACGGCGAGCGCGATTACCGCGGCGGCGGTCGCAGTTCGGCCCGTGAAACCGCCATGCGCGTGGCGGCCGGTGCGATTGCGAAAAAGTACCTGGCCACACAGGGCATCGTCATTCGCGGTTACATGAGCCAGCTCGGCCCGATCGAAATTCCGTTCAAGACCTGGGATTCGGTGGAAGAGAACGCTTTCTTCAGCCCCGACCCGGACAAAGTGCCGGAGCTGGAAGCCTATATGGATCAGTTGCGTCGCGACCAGGATTCGGTCGGCGCAAAGATTACCGTGGTCGCCGAAGGCGTGATGCCGGGCCTCGGCGAGCCAATCTTCGACCGCCTCGATGCAGAACTGGCCCACGCGCTGATGAGCATCAACGCGGTCAAAGGCGTGGAAATCGGTGCCGGGTTTGCCAGCATCGCCCAGCGCGGCACCGAACACCGTGATGAAATGACCCCGGAAGGTTTCCTCAGCAACAATGCCGGCGGCATTTTGGGTGGCATCTCGTCCGGTCAGCCGATCGTTGCGCATCTGGCACTCAAGCCAACCTCGAGCATCACCACGCCGGGCCGTTCCATCGACATCCATGGCAACCCGGTTGAGGTCGTCACCAAGGGCCGTCACGACCCATGCGTCGGCATCCGCGCCACGCCGATTGCCGAAGCGATGATGGCCATCGTGCTGATGGATCACCTGCTGCGTCACCGCGGGCAGAACGTCGATGTGCGCGTGAGCACTCCGGTGCTGGGTCAGCTTTAATGGCAGACCTTATGGCCGCCGGGGTCTGACGACGTTGGCGGCGCTTCCGTACTGGCGGCTTTCCAGTTTCTATCTGTTCTATTTCGCTTTGCTCGGTTCGACGGCGCCGTTTCTGGCGCTGTACTTCGATCACCTGGGCTTTTCCAGTGCGCGCATTGGCGAACTGGTGGCGATCCCGATGCTGATGCGCTGCGTGGCGCCGAACATCTGGGGCTGGCTCGGTGACTACACCGGGCAACGGCTGGCCATCGTGCGGTTCGGCGCGGTCTGTACGCTGCTGACCTTCTCACTGATTTTCGTCAGCAAAAGCTACGCGTGGCTGGCGATGGTCATGGCCTTGCACGCGTTCTTCTGGCACGCGGTGTTGCCGCAGTTCGAAGTCATCACCCTGGCGCACTTGAACGGCCAGACGTCTCGCTACAGTCAGATTCGCCTGTGGGGTTCCATCGGTTTCATCATCACCGTCGTTGCGCTCGGTCGGATGTTCGAATGGCTCAGCCTCGACATCTATCCGGTCACGCTGGTGCTGATCATGGCCGGGATCGTCGTCAGCAGTTTATGGGTGCCTAACGCGCAGCCGATTCAGGGTGAACGGTTGGCGGGGGAGGGATTCCTCCAGCAATTGCGCAACCCCGGGGTGTTGGCGTTCTACGGCTGCGTGGCGCTGATGCAGATGAGTCACGGGCCGTATTACACCTTTCTGACCTTGCACCTTGAGCGACTCGGTTACAGTCGTGGGCTGATCGGCATGCTCTGGGCGGTCGGGGTGGTCGCCGAAGTCTTGGTGTTTCTGGTCATGAGCAAGATCCTCGCGCGCTTCTCGGTGCGCCGGGTGTTGCTGGCGAGTTTCCTGCTGGCGGCTTTGCGTTGGTTGTTGCTCGGTTCGTTTGCCGAATTCCTCTGGGTGCTGCTGTTCGCCCAAGTGCTGCACGCCGCCACGTTCGGCAGCTTTCACGCGGCTGCCATCCATTTCGTGCAACGTAGCTTCGGCGCGCGTCAGCAGGGGCAGGGCCAGGCGTTGTATGCCGCGCTGGCCGGCACCGGCGGCGCGCTGGGTGCGTTGTATTCCGGCTACAGCTGGAATGCCCTCGGCGCCACATGGACCTTTAGTATCGCCAGTCTCGCCGCCTTCGCCGCTGCCGTTATCATTGCCACACGTATGCAAGAGGACAGGCCATGAGCCTTACCCGTGGACACCTCGCCCAGGAAATCATCGGCGCCGGGCGTTTTCTGTATGGTGGGGCGCGCGCATGAGCGACGCGCTGCGGCAGATCGAGGCCTTTGAATTTTTGTTCGAGTGCGAGTTGAAGACGCGCTCGCTCTCGAACCATAAAACATGAACCGTTAAGGAGTTGCCCCGATGAGCAGCCTGTCCGTTTACCACGTCAGCAGCCCCGACCTGCCGAACAAAGTGTTGACCCACCTCGAAGACATCGCCTCGACCCTGGCCGAACAGGGCGTGCGCTTCGACCGTTGGCAAGCCACGGCGAAAATCCAGCCCGGCGCCAGCCAGGAAGAAGTGATCGCCGCGTATCAGGAGCAAATCGACAAGCTGATGACCGAGCGCGGTTACATCACCGTCGACGTGATCAGCCTGACCAGCGATCACCCGCAAAAAGCCGAACTGCGCGCCAAGTTTCTCGATGAGCACCGCCATGGCGAAGACGAAGTACGATTTTTCGTCGCCGGCCGTGGCTTGTTCACCCTGCACATCGGCGATTACGTCTACGCCGTGCTCTGCGAGAAAAACGACCTGATCTCGGTGCCGGCCGGCACAAAGCACTGGTTCGAAATGGGCGAGCACCCGCACTTCGTCGCAATTCGACTGTTCAACAACCCCGAAGGCTGGGTGGCCAGTTTCACCGGTGATGACATCGCCAGCCGCTTTCCGCGTCTCGAGGACTGAGTCGATGACGATTTTTTTCTGTCCGACATCGTTCAGGAACTGGACGCGGCGCGTACCGCCGGGATGGCAACCTGTGGCCTGGCCCGTGAGGGCGGGGAACTGGGAGGGCATGTGACCGTCGACAGCTTTGCCAGAATCAATCCTTCTGCCCTATAAACCACCACATAACCTGTAGGAGCAGAGCTTGCTCGCGAAAGCGGTGGGTCAGGCGACATTAATGTTGACTGACCCGCCGCCTTCGCGAGCAAGCTCTGCTCCTACAGGGATTTGCGTAACCGCAGAAACAACTCAGGCCGTGAAGCGAAAGCTTTCACGGCCTGTTTGTTTGTAGCGCGTTTATTTATACAACCGCAGGATTTAAACCGAGTGATAGGTCGGCAAGGCGAACCGTTGCTGGCTTTGCAGCATGGAGATCTGCGGCAGTTCGCTGGCCTGTTCGGCGACGTCACGACGAATCGCGCTGATCACCCACGACAGCTGATCGCCGGCATGCAATTGCTGGTAGGAAATCGAACGTTTGAAGACTTTGCCGTCCGTACTGCGCAGGGTCAGCAGAATGCCGCCGTCAGGACGTGGCTGGGTGGTCACTTCGAAGTTGGAGAATAGCGACGAAAATTTTTCCTGAATCAGGCTCATGTCTATCAGCTCCGTTTGTGCTTGAAGGGCAACATGGAGAGGTAGTTGCAGTGATTGTGCCAGCACCCGATTTTTAAAAAATACCTATAAATCAATAAGTTAGAATATTAGTGTCTCTATGCTTTCGTGCAATCTGCATGAATGGTCATCGTGCATCCTGCATTTTGCGTGGTCGGCCGCGATTTGATGGAACCAATCACAACGCCAGGGCTCCGCTTTTCGATCTCTGGTCCGAACGCTTGGGTTCGCGGATACAAAACATTTCAAAAACCGCGTGTACAGCTCAAGAACCACTGACGTATTTTCGGCCTAAATCAACGCCACCCGACAATAAGAAGATCGAACGGGAGCATCAATGAGCCGCACGCTGAACGACACGATTACCTGGGGCATGATGCTCCGCAAGCTGCCTTCCATTGCCAAAGCCATTCCCCGCGTGGTGAAGGGCATGAAAGCCGCCAACGTCAAGGACCCGACCCAACCGTGTGGTCTCGGCTGGAGCTTCGAGCAGGCAACATTGCGCAATCCCGATGGCCCGGCCTTGCTGCAGGGCGAAGTGGCGCTCACTTATGCGCAAGTCAATCAGTGGGCCAATCGTATTGCCCATCACCTGATCGCCCAAGGCATCGGCAAGGGCGATGTGGTGGCGGTTTTTATCGAAAATCGTCCAGAGCTGCTGGTGACGATATTGGCGATGGCCAAGGTCGGTGCGATCAGCGCGTTGCTCAATACCTCCCAGACCCGCGATACCCTGGCCCATAGCCTGAACCTGGTGGCGCCCGTGGCGATCGTGGTCGGAGAAGAGCTGGTTTCAGCCTTTAATGCAGTCCGCGAGCGGGTGTCCATCGACGCGGCGCGCACCTGGTTTGTCGCCGATCAAGACACTTATCGCGATCCGGGCATTTCGCCCGATGGCTTCGTTAACCTGATGACGGCTAGCGCCCAAGCGTGCAGCGATAACCCCGTCAGCAGCCAGCAGGTTTTTCTTGACGACCCTTGTTTCTACATTTACACCTCGGGCACCACCGGGTTGCCCAAGGCCGGGGTGTTCAAGCACGGCCGCTGGATGCGCAGCTCCGCCAGTTTCGGGCTGATCGCTCTTGATATGCAGCCGCAGGACGTTGTTTATTGCACTTTGCCGCTGTACCACGCCACCGGGCTCTGCGTGTGCTGGGGCTCGGCAATCAGCGGGGCGTCGGGGTTTGCCATCCGCCGCAAGTTCAGCGCCAGCCAGTTCTGGAATGACGTGCGCAAATACCGGGCGACCACCCTCGGTTACGTCGGCGAATTGTGCCGCTACCTGGTGGATCAACCGCGCAGCATCTATGACAGTCAGCACAGCGTGACGAAGATGATCGGCAATGGTCTGCGCCCCGGCGCGTGGAGCGAGTTCAAAACGCGTTTCGCCGTTGACCATATCTGCGAGCTGTACGCCGCCAGCGACGGCAATATCGGCTTCACCAACATCCTCAACTTCGACAACACCATCGGTTTCTCCCTGATGTCCTGGGAACTGGTGGCGTACGACCACGACAGCGGTGCCCCCACCCGTGATGCCAAGGGCTTCATGCGCAAAGTGGCCAAAGGCGAGCAGGGATTGTTGTTGGCGAGAATCGACGACAAGGCACCGCTGGACGGCTACACCGATCCGCAGAAGACCGCCAAAGTCGTACTCCACGACGTATTCAAACAGGGCGACCGTTACTTCAATACCGGTGACCTGCTGCGCAACATCGGTTTTGGCCACGCGCAGTTTGTGGATCGCTTGGGCGACACCTACCGCTGGAAGGGCGAAAACGTCTCCACCACCGAGGTCGAAAACATCCTCCTGCAACACCCGCAGATCGCCGAAGCGGTGGCCTATGGGGTGGAGATCCACAACACCAACGGGCGGGCAGGGATGGCGGCAATCACGCCGGCCGAATCCCTGGCGACCCTGGATTTCAGCGAGTTGCTGGCGTTCGCCAGGCAGCAAATGCCCGCCTATGCGGTGCCACTTTTCCTTCGGGTCAAAGTGAAAATGGAGACCACCGGAACCTTCAAATACCAGAAGACCCGGCTCAAGGATGAAGCCTTCGACCCTGACAAGACCGGCGATGACCCTATCTACGCCTGGCTGCCGGGTACCGAGACTTACGTGCAAGTCACCGAGCAGGTGCTGGCGGATATTCACTGTGGCAGGTACCGCTATTGAATGTGGCTCTTATTAAATGTGGCTATGGCCCTCCATGAGAAAAAACAAGTGACAGGTGCAGGACTGCTCGGGAAACTATCGGCTTTCCGATTGACCGAATGTGGAGTCCCCAATGTCAGACAAAAGCCGCCAGATGACGCCCGAAGAGGCTGCTGAATTTGCCGAACAGGTGTTCAACAAAGCGCGCGAGGGCGATGCGGCCATGATGGCTGCGCTGCTGACCAAGGGCTTGCCGCCGAACCTGCGCAACCACAAGGGCGACACCTTGCTGATGCTCGCCGCGTACCACGGCCATGTCGAGACGGTAAAAGTGTTGCTCGAGCACAAGGCTGATCCTGAAATCCGCAATGACAACGGCCAGAGCCCGATTGCCGGCGCGGCGTTCAAGGGTGATCTGGCGGTGGTCAAGGCGTTGGTGGAAGGTGGCGCGCAAGTGGAAGGTTCGTCCTTCGACGGTCGCACTGCGCTGATGATGGCGGCGATGTTCAACCGCGTCGAAATCGTCGACTACCTGATCAGCAAAGGCGCCGATCCGAAAGCCAAGGATGCCAACGGCGTATCCGCGCTGGACGCAGCCAAAACCATGGGCGCGGTGGATACCACCGCACAACTGCAAAAACTCCTGGCCTGACCTCTGTGGCAGCGGGGCTTTTGTGGCGAGGGAGCTTGCCCCCGTTGGGTGTAGCAGCTGGCGAAGCCTGCGTTCGGCTGCGCAGCAGTCGTAAAATCAGAGATTGCGGTGTGTCAGGCGGACCGTGCCAGCCGGATTTGCGACTGCTTCGCAGCCGAACGCAGGCTTCGCCAGCTGCTACACCCAGCGGGAGCAAGCTCCCTCGCCACAGGTCATGCCTGGTCCCGCAATCCGTTTCCGAATGCGCTATCCTTCGCGCCCTCAAATCTCCCTCGCTACAGGATCCACCTCATGAAAGCCGCACTCGTCGAACTCATCAGCAAAATCAGCTCCGGGTGCATGAACGATGACGAAATCCTGAAGGTTGCTGACGAAGCAGCTCAGGCCTACGCCGATCCGGAGGCTTTTCTGACGGCCAATCCGGACATCAACTACGACGACACCTTCCCGATCCCATTGGGCGAGTGGGTAGTCGTCGGCAGCCTGCCGGAAACCGTGCTGTTCCAGGCCGACACCTACATGGACCTGTTTGCGCAAATCGTCGCTTCGTTCGGCCCCGACGTCGATTTCAACATCAAACCCAAGCAACTGGCCAAGACCGAAGCCCTGACGGCGCTCAATCGCATTCAAGTGCAGATGAGCAGCATGAACAAGGAAAATGGCGGTTACACGCTAATGAACTTCAGCCAGTTGCTCGACGACGAACTGCAAGTGGTGCTGGTCTATGGTAACGACGTGCCACGGGTTCTCGAATTGTGCGCCGAAGTCGGCATCGCCGCCGCGCCATCCCTGGAAGCCCTGAAAGTAGCGATCCACGTCTGAAGCTGTCTAGAACGGTAATAAAACGGAACCCTCGCAAGGCCCGACTATCCTAAGAGTGCATATCACTCTTCGGGAGCGTCACCATGGGTTCCACGTTCAACAGTCTGGTTGGCCTGATCATTCTTGCCCTGGATATCTGGGCCATCATCAACGTGCTTAAAAGTGGCGCCGAGACCGGGATGAAAATCATCTGGGTGCTGTTGATCCTATTGCTGCCGGTGCTGGGCCTGATCATCTGGGCCATCGCCGGGCCAAGGGGCAATGTGCGGATCTGACTGCATCCTACTAAAATGAACACATACCCCTGTAGGAGCGAAGCTTGCTCGCGAAAGCGGTGTATCAGTCGACATGTAAATTGACTGATACACCGCTTTCGCGAGCAAGCTTCGCTCCTACACAGGTTTCTGTGTTTTTTTGCATGCCTATACGCGGTAATCCGTTTGAACGATCACTCAGGGTAAAAGTCCAGATAGAAGTAAGCCCATCCATGGGTTTTATCGAGGAGGCACCGATGCAAAAGTGGAAAATCACTTTCGTGGATGATCACGGTGAAACAGTGGACGAACTCTTCGAGTGCGAGGAATGCCCGAATAGCGAGCAAGCCGCCAAACTCATTCTTGCCCGGCGCCTGCCGGTCGCTGCGGAACTTGACCTCAATGATCTGGAGGGTCGCACCGCTGATCCGACCGTCAAAAGTCTGAAATCCCAGTGCAGCATTGAAATCCTCAGTATTACTCCCATCTGATACACCTCTTGTCACATTCACACCCAGGCCTTGGCAGCAGCTCTATCTAAGGGCTACTCTGCAAGCGAGATCAGCGAATGACTCGCTAAGGTCTGGTCTTGTCAGCTACATGCTTGTTTCCCGTCGGCAACCTCTGTTGCCGTATCGCTCTCACCAATCGGTTGAAAGTGCAGGGAATACTGAAAGTCTATCCATCAGTCTGAGGGGGACGTTTCATGAGCACAGCCTATCAAGAAGACATCAGCAGCAGCGTGCTGCGCCGCATGAAAGAAGGCGGTTTCGACTTTTCACGATTCCATCCCATCGAGTTCTACGCCATTTTTCCGGACGAGGAGCGGGCACGCAGGGCGGCAGGTCATTTCTGTGGTGAATCCTTGAATGCCCAGATCAGCGTGCGCGACGACGGCGCGTGGCATCTGGAACTGAGCAAAGTGATGTACGCGACCTACGACGGGATCGGCGACTTTGAGCAGGACTTCGAGGCGGTGGTCGAGCCTCTGGGCGGTATCATCGAAGGATGGGGCGTCAAGCAGGAGGTACGAGGGTTACTCGCATAACGTTATGAACAGTGACAACAATCTGCAACGGCTGACCTTTGGGTTGGCCGTTTTCGTTTGTGGGTTTTGAAAGCAAGATCAAAAGATCGCAGCCTCGTTTCACTCGACAGCTCCTACATTGGAATGCGTCTCCTGTAGGAGCTGTCGAGTGAAACGAGGCTGCGATCTCTTGATCGTGTTTTTGATTCATAACGTTTCAAAAACGCAAAAAAAACCGCCTGAACAGGCGGCTAAAAGGGAAGGACGATAAGTTTTCCAGCGAATGCGCCGATTATCCGCATCGCCTCCTCGGGCAGTGAAATCAACTCTGACTATGCTGCTGATAGGCGACAGCATTGCTGCGCCATGAAGCGGGGACAATCAGGTTGGGGCATTTACCGCACAGGATTGGTGCGGTGCGTGCAGCGCCATTATCCAACTGATTGATATCAAAGCGTTTATGCCGATGGCACGGGCCTTGCGAAGGTCTGGATGTCCGGAGTGACAAGGAGTACGGCATGATCCGCACCTATTTTGATGAGATGTACGATGCCGGCGGCCAGGTCCGCCCGCATTATCGGGAGTTTGCCCGTTGGCTGGCCGAAACGCCTGACGAGCTTTTGGCACAACGGCGACGCGAGGCCGATCTGTTATTTCATCGTGCCGGGATTACATTCACGCTCTATGGTGATGAGCAGGGGACAGAGCGCCTGATTCCCTTCGACACCATTCCCCGCAGTATCCCCGCCAGTGAATGGCGGGTCGTCGAGCGCGGCTGCATTCAGCGGGTCAAGGCATTGAACATGTTCCTTGCCGACCTCTATCACGAGCAGCGCATCATCAAGGCGGGCATCATCCCCGCCGAGCAAGTGCTGGCCAACGAGCAATACCAGTTGGCGATGCAAGGGCTGGATCTGCACCGCGATATCTACTCGCACATTTCTGGCGTCGACCTGGTGCGCGATGGCGACGGCACGTACTACGTGCTCGAAGACAATCTTCGTACACCCAGCGGCGTGAGCTACATGCTCGAAGACCGCAAAATGATGATGCGCCTGTTCCCCGAGTTGTTCTCGGCCCAGCGCATCGCGCCGATCGACCACTATCCGAACCTGTTGCTCGACACCCTGAAAAGCTCTAGCCCGATCGACAACCCGAGCGTGGTGGTACTGACACCGGGGCGCTTCAACAGCGCGTTTTTCGAGCATGCGTTTCTGGCCCGGGAAATGGGCGTTGAACTGGTGGAAGGCGCGGACCTGTTCGTGCGCGACGACAAGGTGTTCATGCGCACCACGGATGGGCCGAAAGCCGTCGACGTGATCTATCGTCGCCTCGACGATGCCTTCCTTGATCCGCTGGCGTTCAACCCGGACTCGATGCTCGGCGTTCCAGGTCTGCTGTCGTCCTACCGCTCCGGCAACGTGGTGCTGGCGAATGCCATCGGCACCGGGGTCGCGGACGACAAGTCGGTGTATCCCTTCGTCACGGACATGATTCGCTTCTATCTGGATGAAGAGCCGATCCTGAAGAACGTGCCGACATGGCAGTGTCGTAATCCCTCGGAACTGTCCCACGTACTGGCCAATCTTCCAGAGCTGGTGGTCAAGGAAACCCAAGGCTCCGGCGGTTACGGAATGCTGGTGGGGCCGGCGGCGACGGCGGCGGAAATCGAATCTTTCCGTGAGCGGATCAAAGCCAAGCCCCACGCGTACATCGCCCAACCGACGCTGTCTTTATCGACCTGTCCGACCTTTGTCGAAAACGGCATCGCTCCACGCCATATCGACCTGCGTCCGTTTGTATTGTCTGGCCGCGAAACCCGGGTTGTGCCCGGCGGTTTGACCCGTGTCGCCTTGCGCGAAGGCTCCCTGGTGGTGAATTCATCCCAGGGCGGCGGAACCAAGGACACTTGGGTGGTCGAGGATTGAAGGAAGCCTGCCATGTTAAGTAGAACTGCCTCGGATCTGTATTGGATGTCGCGTTACCTGGAGCGAGCAGAAAACCTCGCACGGATGCTCGACATCAGTTATTCGCTGTCACTGATGCCTCAGGATGGTCGTGGCGACGGTTTACACGAACTCGCCATGCCGTTGCTGATCACCGGCACTCTGGACGATTACCTGGAGCGCCACGGCGATCTGCATGCCGAACGGCTGCTGCATTTTTTCGCCCTGGACGCGGCCAACCCGGCGAGCATCTACAGTTGCCTCGGTGCCGCGCGAGTCAGCGCCCATGCGGTGCGTGGGCGAATCACCGCCGACATGTGGGAAAACATCAACGCTACCTGGCTGGAAATTCGCGGGATCGCCGAGCAGGGCTTGAGTCGCTACGGCATGAGCCGTTTCTGTGAGTGGATCAAGGAACGTTCCCACCTGTTCCGCGGCGCATCCTACGGCACCATCATGCGTAACGACGCGTTCCGGTTCATTCGTCTGGGCACCTTTATCGAAAGGGCTGACAACACCTTGCGCCTGCTCGACGCCCGTTACGAAATGGCCGGCGATCAGGCCGCAGCGGTCAGCGACGGCACGGCTCACGCCTATTACCAGTGGAGCGCCTTGCTGCGGGCCTTGTCGTCGTTTGAGGCTTACACCGAGATTTACCGCGACGCCCCTGGCGCCCGGCACGTGGCCGAGTTGTTGCTGCTGCGCGCCGACGTGCCGCGATCCCTGCGCGCCTGCACCGAAGAAATCGACCAGATCCTCGCCCAATTGCCGGGGGCCAACGGCCGTCCCGCGCAACGTCTGGCCGCGGAAATGGACGCGCGCCTGCGCTACACCGGTATCAACGAAATTCTCGACGAAGGCCTGCACGCCTGGCTGACCGAGTTCATCCCACTGGTGCGCCAGTTGGGCAATGCCATACACAGTTCCTACCTGGAGGCTGCATGAGACTTTCCATTAGCCACGAGACCACCTATCACTACGAAGATCAGGTGCGGGCGAGCATCCAGTACTTGCGACTGACCCCTCACGACAGCGAGCGCCAACACGTGCTCAGCTGGCAGCTCGACCTGCCACGCCCGGTGCGCGCGCAACTCGATCCGTTCGGCAACATTCTGCATGTGCTGACCCTGGACGAACCCCACGAGGCAATCATCATCGGCGCCCGAGGGCAGGTGGACATCGACGAACTGCGCGAAGCCGAACATGAAAGCCAGTCGGCGCTGCCGTTTCTGCGCTTCACGCGCCTGACAGAAGCCGACGAAGCGCTGCGCGCGTTTGCCGAGAAGGCCTGCAAACAACGCAGGGATCGTACGGCGCTGATCGATTTGATGCATGGCCTGAACCAGCACATGACCTACACGCCGGGTTCCACCGAAGTGGACACCAGCGCCGCCCAGGCCTTTGCCGGGCGTTCCGGGGTCTGCCAGGACCACACCCATGCATTCCTCGCCTGCGCCCGCAGCCTGGGCATTCCCTCGCGTTATGTGTCGGGGTATTTGTACAGTGAGAATTGCGAACACCTGGCCAGTCACGCCTGGGCTGAAGCCTGGCTGGATGACGCCTGGTACAGCTTCGACGTGACTAACGAACTGGCCCGCCCGGAGCGTCACCTGAAACTGGCGGTGGGCCTGGATTACCTCGACGCCTGCCCGGTGCGCGGCATGCGCCGTGGCGGCGGGTGCGAGCAGATGCATGCGAAGGTGTTTGTTTCGCCGACGCCGGTGCCGGTGATCTCAGTGCAACAGCAATAAGTCAGGACACCGCAGAACCCTGTGGGAGCGGGCTTGCCCGCGATAGCGATACTTCAGACTCTGATGCAGTGACTGGAAGACCGCCATCGCGGGCAAGCCCGCTCCCACAGGGTGGATGTGTCAGGGCTTCACTTTGCGTCCCGCCATATGCTTCAAGTATCCCACCAACATTTCCAGATCCCCCTCCGGCAACACCTCTGCAGAAAATGCAGGCATCTTCGCCTGCGGCCACTGACGCAAGCTCTGCGGATCACGAATGTAGCGTTTGAGGAAATCCGCGCCGAAATACTCGGTCGGGTTGAACGGAATATTCAGGTCCGGCCCGAACTGCGAATCCCCCGCGCCATTCAATCGATGACACGCCAGGCAGTTCTTCTGAAACAGCGCAAAGCCCTTGTTCACCGGATCGTCCGCCTTCAGCGCAGGATCGGGCAGCAGGGCAGGGAAGCGTTCGGCCACCGGGGCCATGCGCTTGATGCTGGCCACTTCGAACGGCCATTGCTCGGGGCTGATGTTGCCTGCCTGCGGATCGGTCCAGACCAGATAAAACGGCCCGGCACTGTGCTTGCCCTCTGACAACGGCGGCCAAGGCTTGGCCGGGTCTTCAATCGCCAACCAGGCCCGCGCCCCTTGGGTATTGAGCAATGGCGCGGCAGCCAGTTCGGCGGCAAAACCGTCCAGGGCAACGGCTTGCAGGTGATCGTCAGGCTGGATACCCGTCAACAACGCCGCCAACGGCACGGCGCGATAGCTCATGTCCCGTTTGTAGGAAACGTCGTTAGTGATCGTGATGGTCTGAACCTGAGGATGCTTGAGCAATTGCTCGGTCTGCCAGGTGCGAGAACTCGCGCCCAGCTCAAGATTCAGCTGTGCGGCAGACAGAGGCATGCTGAGCAGCAAGGCCCCAAACAGAATGAGCGCTTTCAAATGATCGCCGTCCATGTCGTGGAAGTGCCGCAAAGGTTGGCACAGCCACGCTGACCCGGGTAGCGAGTCAATCACATTTTTATCAGGCGAAACGAAAACCCTGATGCTCGATCAGCCAATCACCTTGGTCAGGTTCGGCAAAATCAACAACAGTGTTGTGGCGAATAGAATGAGCCCGGCTTGACGTACTTTCGAATGCTTGAACATGGCTTGACCGCCTTTTTTGTTATTTCCTGGTGCCTGCCTGCATATCCATGACGGCAGAGCGCTGCACTTCCTGTAAGACGAGTGCCTCGGCAAAACCCGACGACAACTTCGTACAGGTTTACCTTAGGGCCCGCGTCACGCTTGGCTTAGATCCATTTCGTATGTGTTGAGCACTCATCGCTTTTAAAAAGGCATGAGGCTTATGGCCAGCTTCTTGGGCGCCCGTTTGCTAGACAGCTTGGTGATGGGAATCGGTTTATCCGATAGCAGACTACCGTTCGTCTGAGCGTGACCGTCAATGCCAATGAGCACTGCGGTCATTGAATCCACGGCTGCCGGGCATAAGGTGATGCATAAAGATCAGGATCACACGGTCTCCCGTAGGAGCTGCCGCAGGCTGCGATCTTTTGATTTTCATTCACCAGGTTCGAGGACGTCATGACCCAAGCTTTGATATTCGACGCGTTGCGCACGCCCCGCGGTAAAGGCAAGGCCAATGGCGCCTTGCACAGCGTCAAGCCAGTGAACCTGGTGGCCGGGCTGCTGACGGCGCTGCAGCAGCGCACGTCTCTGGACACCAGTCAGGTCGATGATGTGGTGCTCGGCTGTGTGACGCCCATCGGCGACCAGGGCTCCGACATCGCCAAGACCGCTACGCAGGTGGCCGATTGGGATGTCAGCGTGGCCGGCATGCAGCTCAATCGCTTTTGCGCGTCGGGGCTGGAAGCGGTGAACCTCGGAGCGATGAAAGTGCGTTCCGGCTTCGAAGACCTGGTGGTGGTCGGTGGCGTCGAGTCGATGTCCCGCGTGCCCATGGGCAGCGACGGCGGCGCTTGGGCGCTGGATCCTGCAACCAATTTGCACAACCACTTCACGCCCCAGGGCGTGGGTGCCGACCTGATCGCCACGATTGAAGGCTTCAGTCGTCAGGACGTCGATGCCTTCGCGTTGCACTCCCAACAGAAGGCGGCGCGGGCGCGGGCGAACGGTTCGTTCAACAAGTCGCTGGTGCCGGTGCAGGACCAGAACGGCATCATCCTGCTCGATCACGATGAGTTCATTCGCGCCGACTCGACGATGGAAGGCCTGGGCAAGCTCAAGCCGAGTTTCGACATGATCGGGCAAATGGGCTTCGATGCCACGGCATTGCGGGTTTACAGCCAGATCGAGCGGATCAACCACGTACACACGCCGGGCAACAGTTCCGGGATCGTCGATGGCGCGGCGCTGATGCTGATCGGCTCCGAGGCCAAGGGCCGGGCGCTGGGCCTGCAGCCACGGGCGCGAATCGTCGCCACGGCGGTCACCAGCACCGACCCGACCATCATGCTCACCGGCCCGGCGCCGGCCACTCGCAAGGCGTTGGCCAAGGCCGGGTTGCGGGTCGAAGACATCGACCTGTTCGAAGTCAACGAAGCGTTCGCTTCGGTGGCGCTCAAGTTCATCAAGGACATGGCCATCGACCCTGACAAGGTCAACGTCAACGGCGGCTCCATCGCCATGGGCCACCCGCTCGGCGCCACCGGCTGCGCGATTCTCGGCACGCTGCTCGATGAACTGGAAGCCCGGCGCCTGCGCTATGGCCTGGCGACATTGTGTGTCGGCGGCGGCATGGGCATTGCCACCATCATCGAACGTCTCTGAGCCCTGACTTCAAGGAAATTGCCATGACCCAAGCCATCCGTTACGAAAAAGGTCAGGACCAGATCGTCGTCCTGACCATCGACATGCCGGGCCAGAGTGCCAACACCATGAATGCGGTCTACCGCGATGCCATGGCCTCCTGCGTCGCCCGACTGGTCGCCGAAAAGGACGCCATTGCCGGCGTGATCATCACCTCGGCCAAGAAGACCTTCTTCGCCGGCGGCGACCTCAATGAACTGATCAAGGTCGGAAAACCCGAAGCCAAAGCCTTTTACGACATGGTGCTGACCCTCAAGGGCCAACTGCGCACTCTGGAAACCTTCGGCAAACCGGTGGTCGCTGCGATCAATGGCGCGGCGCTCGGTGGTGGATGGGAAATCTGCCTGGCGTGCCATCACCGTGTGGCGCTGGACAACCCGTCGGTGCTGCTTGGCTTGCCGGAGGTCACTCTCGGCCTGTTGCCGGGCGGCGGCGGAGTGGTGCGCATGGTTCGCATGCTGGGCATCGAAAAAGCCCTGCCGTATCTGCTTGAAGGCAAAAAAATCCGGCCGCAACAGGCGTTGCAGGCGCGGTTGATCGACGAGTTGGCAGCCGATCGCGATGAGCTGATGGCCAAGGCGCGGGCATGGATTGTCGCTCACCCGGTCGCTGTGCAGCGCTGGGATGTGAAGGGTTATCAAATTCCTGGCGGTACGCCGTCGGACCCGAAGCTCGCGCCGATGCTGGCCATCACGCCATCGATCCTGCGCAGCAAAACCCAGGGCTGCCTGCCTGCTCCGGAGAAAATCCTCTGCGCGGCGGTGGAAGGCGCTCAGGTGGATTTCGACACCGCGCACCTGATCGAAACCCGCTACTTCACCGAGCTGACCACCGGCCAGGTGTCGAAAAACCTCATTGGCACGTTCTGGTTTCAGCTCAATGAGATCAATGCCGGCGGCTCGCGGCCCCAAGGCATAGCGCCTTATGTGACGAAGAAAGTCGGCGTGCTTGGCGCCGGGATGATGGGCGCGGGCATCGCGTTTGTCAGCGCATCAGCCGGCATCGACGTGGTGCTCAAAGACATCAACCTCGCCGCGGCAGAGAAGGGCAAGGCCCACTCGGCGGCGTTGCTGGACAAGAAAGTTGCGCGTGGTCGGTTAACCCGGGAGCAGCGCGAAGAGATTTTGGCGCGAATCCATGCCACCGAAAACGATGCGGACCTGGCGGGTTGCGATCTGATTATTGAAGCGGTGTTTGAGGATCGCGAACTGAAGGCCAAGGTCTCATCGGCTGCGCAAACAGTCGTCGGCCCGGACGCGGTCATCGCCTCCAACACCTCGACCTTGCCGATCTGCGGCTTGGCCACCGCCGTTCCGGACCAGACGAAATTCATCGGCCTGCATTTCTTCAGTCCCGTGGAAAAAATGCCACTGGTGGAAATCATCAAGGGCGTCCATACCAGCGACGAAACCCTGGCTCGCGGATTCGATTTCGTCCTGCAAATCAAGAAGACGCCAATCGTGGTCAACGACAGTCGCGGCTTCTTTACCTCACGAGTATTTGGCACCTTCACCAACGAAGGCATCGCCATGCTCGGTGAAGGTGTGAGCGCGCCGATGATCGAGACCGAAGCGCGCAAGGCCGGCATGCCTGTCGGGCCTCTGGCGATCTCCGACGAAGTTTCCCTCAGCCTCATGAGCCATATCCGCGAACAAACCGCCAAAGACCTGCGAGCAGAAGGGAAAACCCTGATTGAGCACCCGGCCTTCGCCGTGATTGACTTGCTGCTCAAGGAATACAAGCGTCCGGGCAAGGCCGCTGGAGGTGGTTTCTACGATTACCCGGCCACAGGGCAGAAGCATTTGTGGCCAGAGCTGAAAACCCGTTTCGAGACAGCCGATGGGCAGATTTCGCCGAAGGACATACGCGATCGACTGCTGTTCGTCCAAGCCATCGAAACCGTGCGCTGTATGGAAGAGGGTGTGCTGACCTCGACGGCGGATGCCAACGTTGGCTCGATCTTCGGCATCGGCTTCGCGGCCTGGACCGGCGGTGCGCTGCAATTCATCAATCAGTACGGAGTGAAAGACTTCGTCGCCCGCGCGCAGTACCTGGCCGAGCAATACGGCGAGCGTTTCACACCGCCTGCGCTGCTGTTGGAGAAGGCGGCAAAAGACACGCTGTTTTAAGGGACCGATGACGCGTTCCGGGGCTTGCCTTGCCACCGTGTTTCAAGGCAGGCTCTGGGGTGTGCATTATTCCCTTCATGTGTCAGGTATTTTTTATGTCGTTACGCATCTGCATTCTGGAAACCGACATCCTGCGTCCGGAACTGGTCGATCAATATCAGGGTTACGGGCAGATGTTCCAGCGTCTGTTTTCGCAGCAACCCATCGCTGCCGAGTTCACCGTGTACAATGTGATGCAGGGCGATTATCCCAGCGATGACGAGACTTTTGATGCGTATCTGGTCACCGGCAGCAAGGCCGATTCCTTCGGTACCGATCCGTGGATTGAAACCCTCAAGACGTACCTGCTGAACCGCTACGAGCGCGGCGACAAACTGTTGGGCGTGTGCTTCGGCCATCAGTTGCTGGCGCTGTTGTTGGGTGGCAAAAGTGAGCGGGCGACCCAGGGTTGGGGCGTCGGCACCCACAGCTACAAACTCGCGGCCAAAGCACCGTGGATGAGCCCATTGAGGGAGGAGCTGACGCTGCTGATCAGCCATCAGGATCAGGTCACCGCGCTACCGGAAAACGCTACGGTGATTGCTTCGAGCGATTTCTGCCCGTTCGCCGCGTACCACATCAACGATCAAGTGCTGTGCTTTCAGGGGCACCCGGAGTTCATTCACGATTACTCGCGCGCATTGTTGGATATTCGTCAGGAAGCGCTGGGCGAGCAGATTTATTCGAAAGGCATGGCGAGTCTTGAACACGAGCATCACGGCACTACCGTCGCAGAGTGGATGATGCGGTTTGTGTCGCACAAGCCTGAGGGTGAGTCGGTTAAGCCTTGAAAGCTTCGCGGGCAAGCCTCGCTCCTACAAGAACACCGAAACTCCTGTAGGAGCGAGCGGTGCGGCGATCCGACTTGCCCGCGAATTTCGAAGACGCCTCGATCCTGACTACAACCACCCCGACCGCTTGAAACTCGTCCACAAACCGACGCACCCAACAGTAATAAACCCCAACACCCCGAAATACCCGAAATGCCAGGTCAGCTCCGGCATGTTTTCGAAGTTCATCCCGTAAATCCCGGCCACCGCCGTCGGGAACGCCAGAATCGCCGCCCACGCCGCAAATTTGCGCTGCACCACACTCTGGCGTGACGCCTCCAGCAACACACCGATCTCGATGGTCTGGCTGGCGATGTCTGCCAAGGTCGTCAGGTCTTCCATTTGCCGCCTGACGTGAATCTGCACATCGCGAAAATACGGACGCATGTTCTTGTCGATAAATGGAAAGCTCAGGTTCTGCAATTCCTCACTGATCTCCACCATCGGCGCTGCAAACCGGCGCAAGCGCAATACATCGCGGCGCAGACTGTGGAGTTTCTGAATGTCGCGCTCATTCAGGGAGCTGCACATTACGCTGCTCTCCAGCTCATCGATTTCGGCATGGATCGCTTCGCCCATCGGCTGGTAGTTTTCAATCACGAAGTCGAGGATGGCATAGAGTACGAAATCTTCCCCATGCTCCAATAACAGCGGCCGCGCCTCACAACGCTGTCGGACAAGGGCGTAGGACGCCGAATGACCATTGCGTGCGGTAATGACATAGCCCTTGCCGGCAAAGATATGAGTCTCGATGAACTGCAGTTTGCCTTCATTGCGAATCGGCGAATACGTGACAATAAACAGTGCGTCGCCGAACGTTTCCAGCTTCGGGCGGCTGTGTTTTTCCAGGGCGTCTTCGATGGCCAGTTCATGCAGGTTGAACTGGCGTTGCAGGTTGAACAGCTCCTGGGCGTTCGGCTCTTCGAGGCCAATCCACACAAAGTGGCCAGGCTTGGCAGCCCAGGCAGCGCCTTCATCGAGGGTGATATTGGTGACTTTCTTACCGGCGCTGTAAACCGCAGCAGCAACGACTCTACCCATAATGATGATTCACTTCTTATTAACCACTTTCTATTGATGAAGACTGGCAGTGCCAAGCGGGATTCAGCTTACCCCTGTCTGTTGTTTCAGAGTCAGCAAAATCTGTAGAGTTCGCGGGCAAAAGAAAACCCGCACAGGGCGGGTTTCTTTCAAGCGGCTTGCAGTTGCCGATCCATCGAGTCGATGCACTCGCGCATCTGCTCGCGGCACTGGGCGATCAGCATCGGCATGTCATCCAGGCTCAATCCCGCTGTAGGAATCGCCGGCAGCGAGCGGATCAGAATTTTCCCACTGCGCCAGCGGTTCAATCGCATGTGTTTGACGTAACTGCTGACACACACCGGCACGATTGGCACGCCCGCGGCAATCGCCATCTGGAACGCGCCTTTCTTGAATGGCAGCAGCTCTTCGCCGAGATTGCGCGTGCCTTCCGGGAAGACCCAGATCGAGGTGTCTTCATGCTGCAAGGTGTGAGTCGTGGTCAGCATCGACTGACGTGCCTTGTGCGCATTGCCGCGGTCAATCAACACATTGCCGGCCAGCCAGAACAACTGCCCGAACAGCGGCACCCACTTCAGGCTCTTCTTGCCAATGCACACAGTGCGGCGGGGCACCACGTTGCCGAACACAAACAGATCGTAGTTGGACTGGTGGTTGGCGATGATCACGCAGCTGTCAGGCTTATCCATCAACGGCCCGACGTCGGCCTTCACCCGCAAACGCAAAATGCACATTGCTGGCCACGCATACAAACGCGCGCATAAACGGCTGTTGTCCGGATTGAACGGCCGGAGTAGACCCAGAATCACCCCAAGCAGACCGGCCAGAATAAAGTGCAAGCCCATCAATAACATACGAAACACAAACAGCATCTAAAGGGCCCACCGGGACAAAAGGTGGCGCAGTGTACGGATGTGCACTGTTTTCGGCAATTGTCGCTATAGAAGTGGGAGATGGCCGATGTTTGAGCGCATGTTTCCGACTTATGGGTCAGATGCGATCTAGAGCGGTTGTAAGGTTTTAAACCAGACACGCAAGAAAAAGCCCGACACGACGGTCGGGCTTTTCGTTACAGCGCGTTCGGGCTTAACCCATATGCTCCTGATCCAGGATGATCGCGTTGTCCAGCGTCTCCAGCAGTGCCTTGCGCACTTTTAGCTTGGTGTTCTTGTGGGCGATCATGTTGAGCTTCTTCAACTGACGAGCCGCCGCCAGCGCCGCGCCTTGCAGCTCTTCGGCCGACACCACCAGATCAAGGAAACCGGCATCCACGGCACTCTGCGGATTGAACATCTCGGCATTGATCACCGCACGATGAAACGCCGACTTGCGCAGGCGATCACGCGCCAGCTCGATACCGGCGTGGTGCATGGTCATACCGATCTGCACTTCATTCAGACCAATGCTGAACGGGCCATCGACGCCAATGCGGTAGTCCGCCGACAACAGAATAAACGCACCCTTGGCCACCGCATGCCCAGGGCAGGCCACGACCACCGGGAACGGGTGCGACAGCAGGCGACGAGCCAGGGTCGAACCGGCAGCCACCAGTGCAATCGCCTCTTTAGGGCCGGCCGTCATCACTTTCAAGTCATAACCACCCGAAAAAATGCCCGGCTGACTGGTAATGATCACCACCGCCCGATCCGCCACCGCCCGATCCAGCGCAGCGTTAAACGCAACAATCACATCCGGCGAGATGGCATTGACCTTGCCATTGCTCAAGGTCAGGGTCGCGATACCGTCTTCGAGATGGTAGGAAATCAACTCACTCATGACGTCAATCCTTCTAATAAAGTAGGGCAGACGTTACCCACCGCCGTAGGCCAGGTAAAGCGCCATGACTGACTCGCCAGTCACCCTTTCTCCGCCCATCAGCCGTAGTCAGCCACGTCCGCCGCGCATTGGCTTCTATATAGAAGGGAAGGCGAAGCCGGAGATTGGCAGGTTTGCCATACCCTTGAACGGCGCGAAAGGGTTAACGGCGTTAACCGCATGAAAATTCTGAAAAAAATGTTTGCCATCGGAAAAGCTTTCGACTACATTAGCGCGCCTCGACAGACAGAACATGTTTGAAGAGATACGGTGAAGTGTCCGAGTGGCTTAAGGAGCACGCCTGGAAAGTGTGTATACAGGAAACTGTATCGAGAGTTCGAATCTCTCCTTCACCGCCACATTCGATGTAACCAAAACCCCTGATTTCGAGAGAAGTCAGGGGTTTTGTGGTTTCTGGTGTCTGGATTTTTCAATCATGGCTGCCCGCTGGCTCAGGTGCATCAGAAAAGGCGCGTCTGAAAATGATGTAGGACAAGTGCTGGGTGTGTGGGAAGTAATGCTGGAAAGCCAGGCGGTTGGGTGCTTCCATAGGTTCAGCACCTCACATGAGCCATCTCGGGAAGGGGTATTTGTTTTGCGCCTCTAGGGTGCAAAATGAATCAAAGGGCAGCGCAAATGATGCCCCCCATTATCCGGAACGGACGTACGCACGTTATGCAGGAAATGACCATGAAACAGGCAGAGCTGGAAAAGGTTCATGTGGAGATCGTCAAGCTGATCGCTGAACAGCGCAAGTTGAACGCCGAGGCCGGCAAGATGACCCGTGAGACTTTTTGGTATCCAGTGGCAGTTGCTATTGGGCTAATTGGTACGGTAGCTACCGTTACTGCGGTGTTGATCAAGCTGCTCTAATACTTCAGGCACCAGTCCCAATGAGCAACGAACGTCGCATCAAATCGACGACAGCTCTGAACAAGGAAATCTCATGATCACCACCACAACTCACACCATCGAAGGTCGGCAAATCACCGCTTACCTGGACATCGTCAGCGCCGAGTCGGTGCAGGGCGTTAACGTGATCCGCGATCTGTTCGCAGGCATGCGGGATTTTTTCGGCGGGCGTTCTCAAACGTTGGAGCGGGCATTGAAGGATGCGCGGATTCAGGCCACCGACGAGATCAAGGAGCGGGCTCGGGCGCTTCAAGCGGATGCAGTGGTGGGGCTCGATTATGAGATCAGCATGCCGGCCGGCAAGGGTGGAATGGTGGTGGTGTTTGTGACCGGGACGGCGGTCAAGCTGCGGTAAGTGGGCGGGGAAAAATCTTGAGGAGGAGCGCGCACATTTTGTTTTTTCGCCATCCGGTTTTGTAGGAAGCAGGCGCTGGCCATTCGTCGGGCACGTAACAATCTGAATCACAAGTCCGGGAATGACCGACTAGTCTCAAAATCCTGGGTGGTCGATATTTTCCAGGCAAATAGGGCTTGCCGGTATCGACCCGCTGAGAGGAGCGAAGATATGACTGAGCCGTATATCGAAGACGACGGGGCGGAATTTCCAATCAATAATTGCGTGCAGTGTGGTCAGTCGGACTATGTGCCGAGCTTCGGTGAAGACCGTATCAAAATCAACAAAATCAAATCTGCAGTGCCCCGAACTCGGGGGCCGAAGTCGAAGTTCATGCCCAAGCTGGGTGCGCCTTCCAGGAAGTAAACAGTGATTCGTACGAGCCCCGCCATTGAGCGGGGTTTCTTGTTTTTGAAGGGTAGAAAGCGTGCTTGGAGGCAATGCGGAGAAACGTCCTGCACATTGCAAGCACTCGTGTTTTTTTTCACAAACTTTTCACACCTGCCTACGTAGTCTCAGCTCATCCGTTAGAAAGCAGTACCCTGGCCCGTTTCCCCAGCGGGCTTTTTTTTGCCTGTCATAAAACCTTTTCCATAAATGCTGTCCAACCGTCGCTAATGATGAGGTTGTTCCGTGTTTGTGTCTGGACTTTGCCTCCTCCAAAGCATTCAATCTCCGGCCTTTCGGTTTCCCCTTTTTTTGAGGTTCACGTTATGCGTTTGACACTGCCTGCTCTGGTTCTAGGCCTTTTGGTTGCTCAAGGTGCAATGGCTGCCGGTGATGGCACTGCCGCGCTCGGTGGTGGTCTGGGTGGTGCGCTGGGTAATGTGATCGGCCAGAAAATGGGCGGCAGCACAGGCGCAGCGATTGGTGCCGGCGTAGCGGGCGCAGCCGGCAGTGCTGTTGCAGCACGCAAAGGCAGCCGTACCAAAGCGGCCATCGGCGGCGGTGTCGGCGCGGCGGGCGGTTCGGTGATCGGCAACAGTCTGGGTGGCAAGACGGGTTCCACCATCGGCGCCGGTCTGGGTGGTGCATTGGGCGGCGGCGTGGGCAGCAATCTGTCCAAAAAAGGCCACTGATCCTGAAGGATCCCCTGAAAAAGCCCGGCTCGAATGCCGGGCTTTTTCGTTTTTGAACGTTTCTCCTGTATGTGGCTCAAATCTCGTACAGTCAGTATCTGGTTTGCTCACCAGACGCAGATGCCAGGCTGAGGCCTATCCGCGGCACGATCTTCCCCCGATGCGGAAATTAGAGGTTCATATCATGCGTTTGACATTGTCCACGGTGGTTTTGGGACTTTTGGTTGCTCAGGGTGCGATGGCTGCCGGCGACGGCACCGCTGCAGTGGGCGGTGGTCTTGGCGGCGCGTTGGGTAACGTGGTCGGCGGTCAACTAGGCGGCAGCACGGGAGCAGCCGTTGGCGCTGGCGTCGGCGGTGCGGCAGGCAGCGCGGTCGGTGCGCGCAAGGGCAGTCGAACAGAAGCGGCCGTTGGCGGCGGTATTGGCGCGGCGGGCGGCTCGGTGATCGGCAATAGCCTGGGCGGCTCTACCGGCTCGACCATTGGTGCGGGCGTAGGCGGTGCAGCCGGTGGCGCGGTGGGCAGCAACCTGGGTAATGACAGCGGCAGCTCGCATTCCGGCGGCGGCAAGCACAAGCATAAACACAAGAATAAACACCACTAAACTCGACATCGAGTAACAGTAGAAACCCGGCCTGGTGCCGGGTTTTTCGTTTCTGTCTCCAGGACTCAGGAACGTTTGCCCGTAGGACGCCTCGAACTTCATACACCCCTGAACGTTGTGAGGCATGTCATGACTCCGCAAACCGAAGGCATGGAAGATGAAGGTCCGATCAACGATCCTGGCAACGAAGATCCGGGGTCTCTGATGGACGACGCCACGGTGCCGCTCAACGATGCCGATGACGCAGGCGACGTGGGCAATTGCGAGTATGACGAGTACGACGAGGAAGACGACGAGTGATGGTGTTTTGCGGTCGGGCCGACCGATCGTCCCTCTGATCGAACCGTGTCTATCGTGTTGTCCTCGAAATATCAGGATCTGCTTTTCAGGTCCATTGAGAGGTGCGTTATGAATGCTGATCCGAAAGACACCGATATCGACGATACCCCCGAATATCCGCTGCCTTCCCCCACCAACCCCCTGAGTCGCGATCAGCGCCCGCCCGACGATGACGACACCGCTGTGGAACAGGTGCCCACCGATGATGTGAAACGCGGTGACGTGGAAGCCCATCCCGATGACCCGGACATTGCCGGTGACGATTTATCGGGAGAACCGAGCTGAAACCCTGCGTAGCGATCCATCGCCGCTCGTCGATTGTGCGGCACCTTTAAAAAGCGACCGCTGCCAGAGATCAGATAAAGCACTCTTTAAAGGAGGTGCGCCATGATCAGGTCAAAACTGACGACCCTGACGATGGTCGGCTTATTGTCGATCAGTTCATTGGGGGCGTTTGCTCAATCTTCTGGACGCGATGCACCGGTCGACAAGGGCGGAATGCCACCTTACTCGGAAATGAACGCAGGTTCCTCGGACGGGAAGATGCCGCCGCCGGACACCATTGGTGGTGGGAATGGCGAAGATGCCAGTGGTAGTAGCACCAGCCCGGGGAAGGGAAGTGGCTCGATGAGCGATGGAAGTTCGATGGGGAGTGGTTCTGGAGGTGGGTCTGGAGAGTCAGGTGATTTTGAAATTGATGAGAGCGGTGGTGGAGTAGGAAGTGGAGGTGAGACCGGTGGTTCTGGGGGTTAAGTCAAAGTGTTTACTTCAAACTGAGCCCAGCCTCGAGCTGGGCTTGGATGTTGGCGTTGTTATATTAATGATTCAATCCAGTTTTTATAGAAGGTTTTTTGCTCCTCAATATCGCTAGTAATATTTTCGTCTTCGTAGTCGAAAATTCGTACTATGTCGTCTTCTTCGCTAGGTTTTCCAAGTTTAAGTTCGTATGCGACTAAGCCGCTAGACATTTGGGACGACATACGTGAAGGATGAACATTCAATTTGGCGCCTTTGCACAGAAATTTTATATCAGGGTAGTCGGCTCTTAACATGCCAAAGCATACGTAAAGGTCATAGGCCGTATAAGTTTTTTTTAAGCCACTTTGCATCGTAAATGTGAGTGTCGATTTTTTTCTGTCGCATTCGATTTTGGCCGTCTCTACGATCCCATGATTGTTTATTAGGATTTCTATTATTTTCATGGCTGCTTCCTGAACGGGTTGGGTATGGAGTAGCCCTTGTAGCTACCATCATCATGGACCGGGGTAACTCCCACGATGTCGTGATTTTTTATTCCTCCGGGAAACGCTATCTCAACTTCACGCCGATGTGGTGACATCATGCCAAGTTCTTTATTTACATCGATGCCACGAATATTTTTTAGTACATATATATAACCGTCTGCGAGCCCATAGCCTGTGGCAAACTTTTTTGCCTCATTTTCGTTTGTCGTAGTGCTGACAAAGTAACTGGGAGGGCTTCTGTTATCTGATGCATGCAAATACAGATCTGTACTGTCTCCCAAGGGTTCAAATCCTGCCTCAAAAATTTCCCATGGTTCTCGGTCATCACCACGGTATAAATAATAGTTCTCTTGTTTTGGATTTGGGGTTCCGGGCTCCCCCTCATCAACCCCCACCTTACCCGCCGGATCCTCATCCCCAAACGACGGCTTCTTACACCCATCCCCACCAGGGCACTCACTCAACCCCAGCGGATCAACCCAACCCGCCGGATTGCGCGTGTATTGATAGCCGTTTAACCCGCCCGCCAACTTGCTCGGGTCTGGCGTCAGGAACCGCCCGATATCCGGATTGTAGTAGCGATGCCGGTTGTAATGCAGGCCGGTTTCCGCGTCGAAATACTGCCCTTGAAAGCGCAGCGGCTGATCGAGGATCTGGTGAGTGTCGCGGTTGAGGCGGGTGAGGCGGCCATAGGCGGTGTATCGGGCGGCCCAGATGATGTCGCCGCTGTAGTCGGTGAGTTCTTGCGGTGTGCCGAGGTGGTCGAGTTGGTAGTAGAACGGGCAGGCTTGGCGCGGGCCTTTGCCGTCGAGCATGGCCAGTGGACGGAAGGTGCCGGGTTCGTAGATGTAGCTTCGATGGTGATCCTGGTTGTGTTCGGCGACGAGGTGGTCGCCTTGCCAGAAGAACTCGGTGGTGTTGCCATCGACGGATTTGCTGATACGGCGGCCGAAGGCGTCGTAGCGGTAAGTGGCTTGGCTGCCATTGGGCAGGGTGGCGCCGATCAATCGATGCTGGCAGTCGTAGTGGTATTCGGTGACGAGTTTTTGCGCGGTGCCGCGGCGTTCGCGAATCAGGTTGCCGAAGGCGTCGTAGTCGTAATGTCGATCGCCTTGCATCAGCAGGCGATTACCCTGCACCTTCGCAACGCCGGGACGATCCTGCATCAACAGATTGCCAGCCGGGTCGTGGGCGAAGCTTTCCGGCGATTGGTCACGGGAATGGCGGACGCGGATCAGGCGGTCGAGCGAGTCATACTGATAGCTGCGCTGGCCATGGCGGGTGTCGGCGATGTGGTCGAGATTGCCGTTGGCGCTATAGGCATAGTCGCGGCGGTACAGTGGATGTTGATGTTGGCTGACGGCATGGGCTTTCAGCCGGCCCTGGTCGTCGTAGGCGTATTCGCTGAGCAGCAGACCCTGTTGGCGGTTTTGTTCGCGACCGAAGGCAAACTGGTGGTTGGTGAGGCGTGTGCCGTTGAGGTCAATGGCCGTCAGCGTGCCACCCTTGGCGTGGTGATAGTCGAGTTTGCTGTTGTCCGGCAGGCGCAAGTGGTTGAGTCGACCGCACGCGTCGTAGCGATAACGCAACGTGCCCCAGCCTTGGTGTTCGGTGATCAGCCTGTCCTGGGCGTCGTATTCGAATTCCAGCGGATGGTCGTGGCCGTCGTCGACACTGACCAGTCGGCCCAACGAGTCGTAGCGGTACTTGACCTTGATGCCGTCGGGCAGGGTCTTGACCAGCAGACGTCCAGCCGAGTCCCGCTGATAAGCCGTGACCAGCTGCGAGCCGTCATCGCCAAACTCGGTTTTCTCCTGCAGGTGGCCGTTGAGGTCGTAGGCGTAGGCGGTGCGACGGCCGTCGAAGCCGGTTTCCTGCCGGATCAGGCCGTTGGGCGTGTAGTCCAGCCGATAGTGTTCGCCGGATTCGTTTTCGATTTCCGTGAGCAACAGCTGCGCATTGTCGTAACGGTACTGGAGTTGGGTGCCATCGGGATTGATCCGGCGGCTGACCAGGTGCAGATCGTCGGCGTATTCGTAGCGGGTGACGCGGCCCAGTTCATCGCGTTCGGCGGTGATCTTGCCGTAGGCGTTGTAGCTGAACCCGCGGCTGGCGCCGGTAGGCAGCGTCGTCTGAACCAGTCGGCCGACGGCATCCCATTGATACTGGGTAACCGCCCCGTGTTCGTCCTGACGGGTCGCCTGCCGACCCAGCGCATCGTAGGAAAAGCGTCGCTGGCCGCCATCCGGCAGCGTTTCCTCAAGCAACTGCCCCAAGGTATTCCAGACAAATACATGCCGACTGGTGTCCGGGTAGCGGATCGACAGCAAACGCCCCTGAGCGTCATAGTGATAATGGGTGACATGGCCTTGCGGATCGGTGGCTTCAGTGACGTCACCCTGCGCGTTGCGCTGATAGGTCCACACCGCTTTGCCGCGATAGCGCGCATGCAGGAATCCGTTGCGGTATTCGTAGGACGTTGGCTCATCTTCCGGTGGAATCAGCGCCACCAACCGCCCGACTTCGTCGTAACGGTATTCGGTGACGGCGCCCAGCGGATCCTGGTCGGCCACCAACCGGCCCTGATCGTCATAGGCCTTGAGCTGTTCGCCGCCACCCAGCTCGACCCGGCGCATCAGCCGTGCGCGGTCATCGTGCTCGTAAACCTCTTCACTGCCATCGGTGTTTTTAACCACCACGCTGCCGTTGTCATCCCAGACATAACGCGTATCCATCTGCGCAAACGACGCCCAGTGCCGCACGCAGCGCGCTGCCTTGCCAGACCGTTCCCACTCCCAGAAGAAACTCGCGCCACCGGCCAGTTGCCGCTGCAGAATCACGTGCCGGTCGTCGTAGTCGTAACGCTCGCTCTCACTGGCGGCGTTGGTCGCTTCGATCAAGCGTTGGCGAGCGTCGTAGCGATAGAAAACCAGCGTCTGCTCTGTACGCCAGGCTTCGCCCGAGGAATCGCTGGGGTGAAACGATTGGTATTCGACGGCAACGAGGTGCCTGCGCTCATAGCACAACAGCAGCGAACGACCGGCGCCGTTATCGAGGCGTTGAATGCGATCCTGACGGTCGCGGGTGATACGCAGGCGGTTGTTGTAGGCGTCGCTGATTGCTGTCAGCCGACCGTTATGAAAGTGATAAAAACGTGTGTCGTCGCCAGCCAGGGCGAGGATCAGTTCTTCTGGCTCATTGCCCAGATAAATCGCCGCCCGCGACAGGCTGTTGTGGATCACCGGGCGCTCGACACTCGGCAGCGGAAACGTCGTACGACGGTTTTCGTGGTCGACCCAGACGACCTGTTTATCATCCAGCTCCAACCGCTGCGCCAGAGAATGGCTCCAACCCCAGCCCAGCCCGCAATCGATCTCCGCCGCGCTGGTGCGGTACAACCGGGTGAAGTTGAACGGCAGAAGCCCATCCAGCGAACCATCGGTCAGGGTCAGCAGTTCTTCGCCGGTGACCATCGACACTGGACAGTTGTTGGTGCAAGTCAGTGCCGCGCAATCGGCGCTGTCGCCATTGGGGTTTTTCGCCTGACTCGGTGCATCGTCGTGAGGTTCGTGACGCCCCAGCCGGGTCATGGCGTTGGACTTGTCGCGAGCAATGGCAACCGGATTGTTCACCTGTACAACGGGAGAGTCGCCAGCACGGATCTGTAACGGAACCGTCGGTGCCGGTTTCAGCGGTGCATTACGCGCGCGGACCACGAGCGGTTTGAGCGCACCAGCGTGGGATGTCAGGTCGGATTTGGCCGTCAGTTCGGCCAGCCGCAAACTGGCCCCCGCCAACCATTGCCGAGCCTGCTGGGACTTGATCTTGTCCAGAACTTTAGCGCTCATGCCGAGCTTCAAGCCCGTAGGCCCGGTGAGGCGCACCAGCAGGAAACTGATCAACAGTTCCGTGCGAATTTGCGCCACGACTTCGGCGATGTACTGCGGCGGCAGCATCCTCAGCCAACTGGTGAAGGCCGCAAGATGAATGAACATCAACGGCTCATCGCTCAACATCAGCAGCACATTGGCGATGGCTTCAGTCGAGGCATTCAGCAGCGTCTCGAGCTCGCCTTGGGTCAGGTACTCAAGGAGTTTTTCGCTATTGGTTTGCAGGTCTGCCAGCAGGGCGTAGACCTGCTTCACGTCATCCCACAAACCGTGCAGCGAACGCTCGAAACCGCGCCAGTCAGCCTGCTGCAGCATGCCGTAGCGCTGGGTGAACCCCGCCTCGGAAAAACCGGCCCATAAAGGCTCGAACTCGCTCGACCATTCATTGCGCAACCAGCCTTCCAGGTCGCCGATCACGTCCTGATAGGAGGCATAGAGCGCCTTGACGTGATCAGTGGAAACATTGGGAAAGAAAGTGATGCGATAACGCTGGCCGCGCCAGCAGTCGGGGATTTCGAGGATGCCGCTGGGGCCAATGGTTTCGTGGACGGGCTCACCGAACGTCAGTTCGCCATTGCGCTGCGAGATAACCGGTTCGAGCATCACCGGCGTATTGCCAATCGGCACGAAACGCGCGGCCTCGAACACATGCACCAGGGTCAATGGCCCGCTGGCCGGGCACATGGCGAGCGTCGAACTGACAGGGGTGGTGGAGTCCTTCGGCGCCGTGAGCCGGACTTCATTGCCGACCTTGAATACCTGCTCGACATTCAGCGCCCCACCGGTCCAGAAATTTTCTGCCCAGGCCTCGTAGTTGTTGAGGCAAAGTCGAAAATCCCCGAGCAGCGCTTTGACGTCCGGCTGCTCGGGATTCATGGCGGCGACCACCAGAAGGCCGATGGCATTGTTCAAGGCCAGGACCTTGTCAGGTTCGAACATTCGCAATCCCTCGCGCTGATCAATTAGGAGCGCAAGACTTTGCGGGGGATCAACAAGGAAAGAAGTCGGGAAAGGAGGTGTTTGGTGTAGGGCAAGTCGCTAAATCATCGCGGGCGCCTCGACATAGCTTTTTTGTGTCCGCCTGGCATTGCCCGTTGCTCTCTGCCAACCGCGCTCGCTATGCTGCTGAACCCTTTAATCCATCACGGCCCCGGCCTGTCTTGGCCGCTCCTGGGATGTCATGAGAAAACGGATCAGATGCGATGAATGCACCCTTGGATGAGTTCGGCCCGATCAAGGCCGTGATTTTCGACATGGACGGCTTGTTGCTGGACACCGAGGGCATCTACACCGAGGTCACGTCCATCATTGCCGAGCGTTATGGCCGGACCTTCGACTGGAGCGTCAAACAGAACATCATCGGTCGTGGCGCGGGTGATCTGGCGCGCTATGTGGTCGAGGCGCTGGACCTGCCGATTACAGCCGAAGAATTCCTGGTGATCCGCGAACCGCTGATGCGCGAGCGTTTTCCGACAGCGCTGGCCATGCCTGGCGCAGAGGAGCTGGTTCGGCACTTGAAGGCCAACAACATTCCTATAGCGGTGGGCACCAGTTCTTCACGTCAGTCGTTCGGCCAGAAAACCACCTTGCACCGCGACTGGTTCGCGCTGTTCGACTTCATCGTCACTGCTGATGACCCGGAGGTGGGCGCGGCCAAACCGGCGCCGGATATCTTCCTGACGGCGGCGCGGCGCCTGGGTGTCGCACCCGAGGATTGCCTGGTATTCGAGGATTCACCGTTCGGCGTCACCGCGGCGAAAGCGGCAGGGATGACGGCGATTGCGATCCCGGATGCGGCGATGGCTGACGAAAAGTACGCACACGCCGATGGCATTCTTCGCACGTTGAAGGCGTTCAAGCCCGGTGCATGCGGCCTGCCGGCGCTCGAGTGGGCTTGAGTACCTGATAATCCCGGGCACAAAAAAACGCCGGCAATCTGTTGCCGGCGTTTTTGTTTCAATCGAACGCTTTATCAGGCGCCGAAACCACCGTCGATGGTCAGGCTGGCACCGGTGATGTAGCCGGCTTCGGGACCGACAAGGTAGGCGACGAAGCTGGCGATTTCTTCCACTTTGCCGTAACGACCCACGGCCATCAGCGGAATCAGGCTTTCAGCGAAGTCGCCGCTGGCGGGGTTCATGTCGGTGTCTACCGGGCCCGGCTGCACATTGTTGATGGTGATACCCCGTGGGCCGAGGTCGCGGGCGAGGCCTTTGGTCAGGCCGACCAGCGCCGATTTGCTCATGGCATACGGGCCACCACCGGCGAAGGGCATGCGCTCGGCATTGGTGCTGCCGATGTTGATGATGCGACCGCCTTCGGTCATATGTCTGGCGGCTTCCTGGGTGGCGATGAACACGCTGCGCACGTTGATGGCCAGGGTCTGGTCGAAGTCTTCGAGTTTGAAGTCTTCCAGCGGCGCGACGGCCAAAACGCCTGCGTTGTTGACCAGAATGTCGAGGCGACCGAAGGCTTCGACGGTGGCATTAACGGCATTGCGAATGGCGACGGCATCGGCGCTGTCGGCCTTGATGGCCAAGGCTTTGCCGCCATCGCTGATGATGCTGTTTTGCAGCTCTTCAGCTTTGGCGGTGGAGCTTACGTAAGTGAAGGCGACGGTAGCGCCTTCGGCGGCCAGGCGTTTGACGATGGCAGCACCGATGCCGCGTGAACCGCCTTGAATCAGAGCTACTTTACCGCTGAGGTGTTGAGTGGTCATGTCGATCTCCAGAAATTCAAGGCGGGCTGCCTTGTTGTCGGAGTCGAGTATCGGCCTCGCAATACACTCCGGGTAGACTGTCGTTGCTATAGTCTGTGTAAACCAAAAGTTTATAGTGGCGCTTATGGAAACCTTCAGCAGTATCGAATGCTTTGTGCGCAGCGCCGAGGTTGGCAGCTTCGCCGAAGCGGCGCGGCGCTTGAGCCTGACGCCGGCGGCGGTGGGCAAGAGCGTCGCCAAGCTGGAGGCTCGACTGGGTGTGCGGCTATTCCAGCGCAGCACTCGCAGCCTGACGCTGACTGAGGCCGGCCAGCTGTTTCTCGGCGAAGTCAGCACCAGCCTGCACACGATTCAGAATGCCGTGGCCAACCTGGCCAGCGCCGAAGGACGCCCGGCGGGAACGCTCAAGGTCAGCATGGGGACCGTGTTTGGGCGCTTGTACATCGTGCCGCTGTTGGGAGAGTTTCTGCAGCGCTTTCCGGCGATCAACCCGGACTGGCATTTCGATAACCGCCAGGTCGACCTGATCGGCCAGGGTTTCGATGCGGCGATTGGTGGCGGATTCGAACTGCCTCAGGGTGTGGTGGCGCGCAAGTTGACGCCTGCCCATCGGGTATTGGTGGCTTCAGCCGAGTACCTCGCGGGGCACGAGGCGATCGTCGAGCCCGACGACCTCAAACACCACGATGGCATCTTGATACGCTCGCCGCAGACGGGGCGCGTGCGTTCCTGGCAGTTGACCAGCCGCGCCCGGCAACACAGCCCGCTGACCCTCAAGGCGCGGATGACCATGAGCGATTCGGAAGCCGCCTGCGCCACGGCGGCTCAGGGGCTGGGCATTGCGTTGGTGAGCATGCCGTTTGCCGTGGGCTATCTGGATGCGGGGACGTTGCAGCGGGTGTTGCCTGACTGGTACGTCGACGACGGCAACATCTCCATCTATTACGCCGAACACAAACTGCTGCCGGGCAAGACCCGGGCGTTTGTCGATTTCATCATTGAGCAGTTTGCGGAACAGGGGTTGGGGCAGCGGTTCAGTGCGCTTTGAACCTGGCTTGAGACCGAAGTGCGGCCTTCGCGGGCAAGCCACGCTCCCACAGGGTTTTGAGTCGTATCGTAAAGATGTAAACGACACAGAACCCTGTGGGAGCGTGGCTTGCCCGCGATGAACGATAACGCGGTCCGGGACTGTGATTTTTAAGCTTTGGATTTGCTGATGATGTTGCCGGCATGCAGCCCGCATTCTTTCTGCGTGGCTTCTTCCCACCACCAACGGCCTTCGCGCTCATGCTGGTTCGGCAACACCGGACGGGTACAAGGTTCGCAGCCGATGCTGATGAAGCCGCGCTCATGCAGGCTGTTGTACGGCAGCTCCAGCATGCGGATGTAGCCCCAGATCTCTTCGCTGGTCATTTGCGCCAGCGGGTTGAATTTGTACAGAGTGCGTTCCGGAGTGGAGAACGCGGTATCGATTTCCAGCACGGCGACCGCGCTACGGGTGCCCGGGCTCTGGTCCCGACGCTGGCCGGTGGCCCACGCAGTCACGCCCGACAGCTTGCGACGCAACGGCTCGATCTTGCGGATGCCGCAGCACTCGCCATGGCCGTCCTTATAGAAGCTGAACAGGCCTTTTTCCTTCACGAAAGGTTCGAGCTTGGTGTAGTCCGGCGATACCACTTCGATGTCGATCTTGTAGTGCTCGCGCACCTGTTCGATGAAGCGGTAGGTCTCGGGGTGCAAGCGGCCGGTGTCGAGGCTGAACACCTTGACGTTCTTGTTCAGCTTCCAGGCCATGTCCACCAGCACCACATCCTCGGCGCCGCTGAAAGATATCCACAGATCATCGCCGAACTCGGCGAACGCGAGTTTCAGGATGTCCTGAGCGGATTTGTTGGCATAGGTCGTGGCGAGTTCCACGACATCGAACGATGGGCTCATCAGGGCGGCTTCCTACAGGTCGGTGGCGCTGGGCGCTCTATATGTGCCTGATGGTAACAAAATCCTGCGGCGGCTGGTGCGCCCTCTGCGTTGCACGGAGGAGGGCGAGTCGCTAGAGTTCGGCAGTCCTTTTGCTCGCTCGACTCAATAAACAGTACAAAATGGGAGTGTCTTGTGGAAATTGCCTGTCTGGATCTTGAAGGTGTGCTGGTCCCGGAAATCTGGATCGCCTTTGCCGAAAAAACCGGGATCGAATCCCTCAGGGCCACCACTCGGGACATTCCCGACTACGACGTGTTGATGAAGCAGCGCCTGCGGATTCTCGACGAGCACGGCCTGAAGCTTTCCGACATCCAGGAAGTGATCGCCACGCTAAAGCCTCTGGAAGGCGCCAGTGAATTTGTCGACTGGCTGCGTGAGCGCTTTCAGGTGGTGATTCTGTCGGACACCTTTTACGAATTCTCCCAGCCACTGATGCGTCAACTGGGCTTTCCGACCTTGCTTTGCCATCGTCTGATTACTGACGATGCCGGTCGGGTCACGGGTTATCAGTTGCGTCAGAAAGATCCCAAGCGTCAGTCGGTATTGGCGTTCAAGAGCCTGTACTACCGGGTGATTGCGGCGGGAGATTCCTACAACGATACGACGATGCTGGGCGAGGCGGATGCCGGGATTCTGTTCCATGCGCCGGACAATGTGATTCGCGAGTTTCCACAGTTCCCGGCGGTGCACAGCTTTGCGGAGTTGAAGCAAGAGTTCATCAAGGCTTCGAATCGGGCGTTGAGTCTGTAGTCGTCTGCGAGGGCGCCTTCGCGGGCAAGCCTCGCTCCTACGGGTCGATTCTGGCATTGTGGTTCGCCCCGGACCCTGTAGGAGCGAGGCTTGCCCGCGAAGCTTTTAAAGGCTCCGCAAAGTATCGAGCAACACCTTCACCTTGGTGATCGATTCCTGATATTCCGCCTGCCAGTCCGAATCCGCGACGATCCCGCCGCCACCCCAGCAACACACCTGCCCATCCTTGACCAGTAAACTGCGAATGGCGATGGAGCTGTCCATCTCGCCGCGCACGTCCAGATACAGCAATGAACCGCAATACAACCCACGACGGGTCGGTTCCAGCTCATCGATGATCTGCATCGCGCGAATCTTCGGCGCGCCGGTAATCGAGCCGCCGGGGAAGCTGCCGGCGATCAAATCCAGCGCATCCTTGTCATCCGCCAGCTCGCCGGTAACGCTGCTCACCAGGTGATGCACGTTCGGATAGCTTTCCAGACTGAACAACTCCGGCACCCGCACCGAGCCGATGCGGCAAGTACGGCCGAGGTCGTTGCGCAACAAATCGACGATCATCAGGTTTTCCGCGCGGTCCTTGGGACTGGCCAGCAGTTCGGCGGCGTTCGCCGCATCTTCAACGGCAGTCAGACCGCGGGGGCGGGTGCCTTTGATCGGGCGGGTTTCGACGTGGCGCTCGCTGACTTTGACGAAACGCTCCGGTGACAGGCTCAGCACGGCGTCGCCGTCGGGCAGGCTCTGGAAGCCGGAAAACGGCGTCGGGCACGCCGCCCGCAGCGCGCAGTACGCGGCCCATGGATCGCCTTGGCATTGCGCACGAAAGCGCTGGGCGAAGTTGACCTGATAGCAGTCGCCGGCCTGGATGTACTGCTGAATGCGCTCGAAGGCTTGTCGATAGTCGTCAGCGCTCAAGTCGGCACTCATCGGGCCGTCCAGTTTGAAAGGCTGGATTTTCTGAGGTGCAGGTTGCGTGAACAGTTCGATCAGCCGCTGTCGTTCGCTGTCGATCAGCGTCGGGTGAAACACCAGTTGGCTGGTGGCCAGGTGGTGGTCGCTGATCAGTGCCCAGTCGTACAGCCCGAAACGTGCGTCGGGCAATTGCAGGTCGTCCCGCGCCTGGCTCGGCAGGTTTTCCAGATGCCGGCCGAAGTCATAGCTCAGATAACCGATCAGCCCGCCGGCGAAAGGCAGGTCGAAAGGAACAGTGGCTTCGCCGAGTCGCGTCAGAGTGTCGCGAAGGCGTTGCAGGAAATGGTTGCCGCTTTCGTCCGGTAATACGGCCAATTGCTCCAGCGGCCAGGCGCTGAGCAGGTCATAACGCCCACGCTCGGCGCTCGGCCGGCCGCTGTCGAGCAGTACGGCGCCGGGGGCATGACGAATCGCCGCGAAGTACTCGGCGGGGTTGGCGCGATAGGGCAGCGGGTGTACGGAACAGGTCAACATGGGCGGGGCAGATCAGCCATCGAGGCGGGGGAGCGATTGTAGTCCTCTGCAGGATTTGCTCCTAGAGGGGATGTCGCGGATTGGCAGGTTGAGAGCTTTGGTGGCTGTCAGTCAGCCTTCGCGGGCAAGCCTCGCTCCTACAGATACAGCGGCATCCTTGTAGGAGCGAGGCTTGCCCGCGAATGGGACGACTCGGTCTTGGATCAACCCTCAACCGCAGGAATATGCCCAAACATTTCCTGAACGAACTCCACGCGTTCCTGCGCTGTTTCGATTATCCCGCGGGCCTGTAATTCTTCCAGTCGCGCTTCGACCGCGTGGGTACGCAACGTCAACCCGCAATCGTTGGCGATCTGAATGTTCAACCCGGGCCGGGCGTTGAGCTCAAGAATCAGCGGCCCTTTCTCCTGGTCGAGCACCATGTCGACACCGATGTAACCCAGCCCGCACAGCTCATAGCAGCCGGCAGCGAGCTTCATGAAGCCGTCCCAGTAGGGCAGTTGCACGCCGTCCACTGCGTTGGTGGTGTCCGGGTGTTTGGTGATGATGTTGTTCAGCCAGGTGCCGCGCAATGTCAGGCCTGTGGCCAGGTCGACACCGACGCCGATGGCGCCCTGGTGCAGGTTGGCCTTGCCGCCAGATTGGCGAGTCGGCAGGCGCAACATGGCCATCACCGGATAGCCCATCAGTACGATGATGCGAATGTCCGGCACGCCTTCATAGCTGATGCTTTTGAAGATCTGGTCCGGGGTCACGCGGTATTCGATCAGCGCGCGGTCACGGTGACCGCCGAGCGAGTACAGGCCGGTAAGGATGCTGGAGATATGGTGCTCGATTTCCTCATGGCTGATGATCTTGCCGGACACCGTGCGATAGCGACCCTCAAAGCGGTCGGCAATCACAATGATGCCGTCACCGCCGGCGCCCTGGGCCGGTTTGACCACGAAATCGGTGCGCCCGCCGATGATCTCGCCGAGGTTGTCGATTTCCTTCTCGGTGGAGATCACGCCGTACAGCTCCGGCACATGGATGCCGGCGGCGATGGCGCGCTCCTTGGTGATGATCTTGTCATCGACGATCGGGTACAGGCTGCGTTTGTTGTACTTGAGCACGTAGTCTGCGTTGCGCCGATTGATCCCCATGATGCCCCGGGCCTCCAGGGCTTTCCAGGTCTTCCAGAGACCGAACATCAGGCGTCAGCCTTCTTCAGGAAAGCCTTGAAGCGCACCAGTTCGGTCAGGCGGTAACCGCGATAGCGACCCATGGCCAGCATGAAGCCCACCAGAATCAGCAGAATCGCCGGGAACGTGAACACGAAGTACACCAGCTCAGGCACGCTCATGATCAGGTGCGCCAAAGAGGCTGCGAACAGTGTGCCGATCGCCACTTTCATGGCATGGCCGCCACCGCGCTCTTCCCAGGTGATCGACAGGCGTTCGATGGTCATGGTCAGAATCACCATCGGGAACAGCGCCACCGACAAGCCGCGTTCCAGGCCGAGTTTGTGGCTGAACAGGCTGATCGCCGCGATCAGCACCACCACGAAGGTCAGCACCACCGACAGCCTCGGTAGCATTTGCAGTTTCAAGTGTTCAAGGTAGGAGCGTAGCGACAGCCCCAACGTCGTGATGATCGTAAATAGCACGATGCCGAAACCGAGCTGTGTTTCCCGGAAGGCGAGGGCGATCAGCACCGGGGTAAAGGTGCCGAGAGTCTGAATGCCGATCAGGTTGCGCAGAATAAGGATCACCAACACGCCGATCGGGATCATTACCATGATCATGAAGGTCTGCTGGGTTTGCAGCGGCAGGCCGTACAGTGAGTAGTCGAGGAAGTTGGCGTCGGAGTTTTCGTCGGTCAGCTTGGCCAGACGAATGGCGTTCATTTCGCTGTTGTTCAGGCTGAAGGTGACGTTGGCTTTTTTGCCGCCATCGACGGTGATCAGGTTTTCGTCGCCGGTCCACCACAGCAAGCGGTCAGTGGGCAGGCCCTGTTCGCCGGTTTCCGGGTTGAAGTACAGCCAGTCGGTACCGTTGAAGCTGCGCAACCAGAGTTCAGGCATTTGTGGCTGATCGGCCACCAGGCGAATGGTGTGCACCTTTTCCACCGGCACATGGGCGATGGACAATACCAGCTCGACGATTTTGGCTTTGTTCGCGGTGGACGGATCGCCCGCCAGCAGCAGTTTCACGTTGTCGTCGTTGAGGTTGTTGACACGCTTGATGGCTTCGCCGATGAAGGTTTCGACGTCGGCCGAGTGTTGGCGGATCGGCGCGAGCAGGGCATCTGCGGCGATTTTTTCCGGGCCTTCGACAGCGATGCTGTCGCGGAAGGTCGGGCCTTTGACCTTGGATTTTTCGCCGCTGTAGCGCTTTGTCAGCACCAGTCGGTAATAAAGGGTCTGGTTGCCCTTGGCCCGACGCGCCGACCAGGTGACCTTGCGGTTACCGTCGGCACGGTTTACCGCCACGCCATAATTATTGGAAATGAAACTCTCGTTGAGGCTCACGTAGTCGCGGCTCAGCGGCGGCACGAACATCTGGATCTTGATCGGATCCTTGGCGTTGGCGACGAACTCGACCTTGGCGTCGATGTTCCACAAGTCGTCGGTAGCGTCTTCGGTCACCGGAATTCCGAGCACGAAAATCTGATAGGCCGTAACTGAAATGCCCAGCACCACCAGGATGGCGATCAGCAGTTTCAGATGGAGGGTAAGAGAGCGCATTGGAATTACTCTGCGGTATGTGCGTCGGTGGCGCAGGCGGGTTTGCCAGCAGCGTATTTAAGACTGGGGTCGACCAGCGCATCGAAACGTTTGAGCGCTTCGGAGCCGATCAAGAGCGGGTATTGGAAGGCACTGCGGTCGGTCAAGTTCACTTCGATGCTGCGTAAAGCCGAACCCATGCAGATATCCAGCTCGATGACCGGACGGGCGGTGTACTTCTTGCCTTCTTCCGGGTCGTAGTCACCGGCCCGGCGCTTGATCTTGCTGACACGGGCCAGCGGTCGTTCGATCGGGTGCGAATGCGCGGCGTCGATAGCCAGATAGAAGCGCACCCAGGATTCGCCGTTGCGTTTGAAACGTTTGATGTCGCGGGCACTCAGTGAAGCGGTTTTCGCCCCGGTGTCGAGTTTGGCGGCGACTTCCAGATTGATGCCGTCCAGTGAAGCGTACTCATTGAGGCCGTACACAGTCTTTTCCCCTGCCGCGGCGAAACCTGGCAGGCCAAGAAGACAAAGGAATGTGATGAAGGGCTTGAGTCTCATAAATCCTGGTGCGCAGCGGTCCGTTCTTCAATTCAAGGCCCTGGCATTGCTGCACAAGCTCCCTCGTATGCCTGTCCGCTTTTTATGACAGGCAATGCAGATGACAAGCAAATGCGGCCGGCATTCTAGCACGGTGGGTTTATGGCGCCAGCGCTGGCCGACGGCTATAACTTGAGAGGTTGCTTCGTTATGGTGCAGCGGGTTATTAGACGATTGTCGACAATATCGAATTATCCTTTGACGTAACCGGCCATATTCGCTAGTTTTTGCGGCATTGGTTTTCAAGGTGTCGACAATATGCTGGATCAACTCGATCCTCCGGTTACGATTCCGGATGACTCGGAAACACTTTCCGAAAACGTCTTCCGACGTATTCAGGCGGCAATCGTCAAGGGCGAGATCGCCCCGGGCAGCAAGATCTCCGAGCCAGAGCTGGCGCGCACCTACGGCATTAGCCGCGGGCCGTTGCGTGAGGCCATTCACCGTCTGGAAGGCCAGCGTCTGCTGGTTCGCGTGCCGCACGTCGGGGCGCGGGTGGTGTCGCTGAGCCACGCCGAACTGCTGGAACTCTACGAAATTCGCGAATCCCTGGAAGGCATGGCGTGCCGTCTGGCGGCTGAACGCATGACGGTCGAAGAAATCGACGAACTGCGTCGGGTGCTCGAAACCCACGAGCGCGATGCGGCGTTTCAGGCAGGTGTCGGTTACTACCAGCAGGAAGGCGATTTCGACTTTCATTACCGGATCATCCAGGGCAGCGGCAACCGCACCTTGACCCAGATGCTGTGCGGTGAGCTCTATCAACTGGTGCGCATGTACCGCATCCAGTTTTCCACCACGCCCAATCGGCCGCGCCAGGCGTTTGCCGAACACCACCGAATTCTCGATGCCATCGCCGACCGTGACGGTGAATTGGCCGAGTTGTTGATGCGCCGTCACATCGGCGCCTCCAAACGCAATATTGCCCGTCACTACCAGGACGGCGCTAACCCGACAGCCACTGAACGAGGTGAGTCATGAGTTCCAACAAGAGCACTCCAGGCCAGCGTTTCCGCGATGCGGTCGCCAGCGAACATCCGCTGCAAGTGGTCGGCACGATCAACGCCAACCACGCACTGCTGGCCAAGCGCGCCGGTTTCAAGGCTATCTACCTGTCGGGTGGCGGGGTGGCTGCCGGCTCCCTCGGCGTGCCGGACCTGGGGATTACCGGTCTGGATGACGTGCTGACCGATGTGCGTCGCATTACTGACGTCTGCGACTTGCCACTGTTGGTGGACGTGGACACCGGTTTCGGTTCTTCTGCGTTCAACGTCGCCCGTACTGTGAAGTCGATGATCAAATTCGGCGCGGCGGCGATTCACATCGAGGACCAGGTCGGCGCCAAGCGCTGCGGTCACCGTCCTAATAAGGAGATCGTCACGCAGCAGGAAATGGTCGACCGCATCAAGGCAGCTGTCGATGCCCGCACTGATGACAGCTTCGTGATCATGGCTCGCACTGACGCCCTGGCGGTGGAAGGTCTTGAATCTGCGCTGGAGCGCGCGGCGGCATGCATCGAGGCCGGCGCCGACATGGTGTTCCCGGAAGCGATCACCGAGCTTGAGATGTACAAACTGTTCGCCAGCCGCGTGAAAGCGCCGATCCTGGCCAACATCACCGAATTCGGCGCGACGCCGCTGTACACCACCGAGCAGCTCGCCGCCGCCGATGTGTCGTTGGTGCTGTACCCGCTGTCGGCGTTCCGCGCGATGAACAAAGCCGCGGAAAACGTCTACACCGCGATCCGCCGCGACGGCACGCAACAGAACGTCATCGACACCATGCAGACGCGCATGGAGCTTTACGATCGCATCGACTACCACACCTTCGAGCAGAAGCTCGATGCGTTGTTTGCCGCGAAGAAATAATGACGGACGCACTCCTGTAGCAGCTGCCGAGCCCGCGAGGCTGCGTTCGAGGCCGAAGGACTCGCCAAGCCGGGTTTACGACTGCTTCGCAGCCGAACGCTGCCTCGCGGTGCTCGACAGCTGCTACGAGCGAACGCAGGCTTCGCCAGCTGCTACAGATGTGCGATGTAATTTGAATCAATTTGCCGATTCCCTAACAAATTCAAGAAAACTGGAGACAGCAATGGCCGAAGCAAAAGTACTCAGTGGCGCCGGGCTCCGTGGCCAGGTTGCCGGGCAAACCGCACTGTCCACCGTGGGCCAGTCGGGCGCAGGCCTGACCTATCGCGGCTATGACGTTCGCGACTTGGCGGCTGACGCCCAATTTGAAGAAGTGGCTTACCTGCTGCTGTACGGCGAACTGCCGACCAAAGCGCAACTGGCTGCCTACACCCAGAAACTGAGCAAGCTGCGTGACCTGCCGCAAGCGCTGAAAGAAGTGCTGGAACGCATCCCCGCCGACGCTCATCCGATGGACGTGATGCGCAGCGGTTGCTCGTTTCTAGGCAACATCGAGCCGGAGAAAGACTTCTCCGAGCAGCACGACAAAACCGACCGCCTGTTGGCCGCGTTCCCGGCGATCATGTGCTATTGGTACCGCTTCAGCCACGACGGCAAACGCATCAATTGCGTGACCGACGAAGCCTGCATCGGCAGCCATTTCCTGCACCTGCTGCACGACAAGAAACCGAGCGAGTTGCACGTCAAGGTGATGAACGTTTCGCTGATCCTCTACGCGGAACACGAGTTCAACGCCTCGACTTTCACCGCCCGCGTGTGTGCGTCTACGCTGTCGGATCTGTATTCCTGCATCACGGCGGCCATTGGCTCTCTGCGCGGCCCGCTGCACGGCGGCGCCAACGAAGCGGCGATGGAAATGATCGAGCGCTTTTCGTCGCCGGAAGAGGCGGTCAAAGGCACCCTCGACATGCTCGCGCGCAAGGACAAGATCATGGGCTTCGGCCATGCGATCTATAAAGACAACGATCCGCGCAACGAGGTGATCAAGGCCTGGTCGAAAAAACTCGCCGACGAAGTGGGCGACACCGTGCTGTTCCCGGTGTCCGAAGCCATCGACAAGACCATGTGGGAACAGAAGAAACTGTTCCCGAACGCCGACTTCTACCATGCCTCGACGTACCACTTCATGGGCATTCCGACCAAGTTGTTCACGCCGATCTTCGTCTGCTCGCGCCTGACCGGCTGGGCAGCGCATGTGTTCGAACAACGTGCCAACAACCGCATCATCCGCCCGAGCGCCGAATACGTCGGCGTCGAACAGCGCAAGTTCGTGCCAATCGAACAACGCTGACTGGGGGAGGGCGCCGGTGCCGGTTGCTGAATGAACCGAGACCCCTGTAGGAGCGAAGCTTGCTCGCGAAGACGGACTGACATTCAACATTAATGTCGACCGACAGATCGCTTTCGCGAGCAAGCTTCGCTCCTACAGGACCGTGTTCACTTCGGGAACTGCGCCAGGCCCCACCCTTTGTAACCACCGTGACCGAGTCTTGACGATGAACACAAAATTCCGCAAACCGCTGCCCGGCAGCCATCTGGATTATTTCGACGTCCGCGCGGCGGTCGATGCTATTCAACCTGGCGCCTACGACACCCTGCCGTACACCTCCCGCGTGCTGGCGGAAAACCTTGTGCGTCGCTGCGACCCGGCCACGCTCACCGAATCCCTGAAGCAATTCATCGAGCGCAAACGCGATCTCGATTTCCCATGGTTCCCGGCCCGCGTGGTGTGCCACGACATTCTCGGCCAGACCGCCCTGGTGGACCTCGCCGGCCTGCGCGACGCCATCGCCCTGCAAGGTGGTGACCCGGCGCAAGTGAACCCGGTAGTGCCGACTCAGTTGATCGTCGACCACTCCCTGGCCGTTGAGCGCGGTGGCTTCGATCCCGAGGCGTTCGAGAAGAACCGCGCCATTGAAGACCGTCGCAACGAAGACCGTTTCCACTTCATCAACTGGACCAAAAAAGCCTTCAAGAACGTCGACGTGATTCCGCCGGGCAACGGGATCATGCACCAGATCAATCTGGAGAAAATGTCGCCGGTGATTCAGGTCCGCGACGGCGTGGCCTTCCCCGATACCTGCGTCGGCACCGACAGTCACACCCCGCACGTCGATGCGCTGGGCGTGATCGCCATTGGTGTTGGTGGTCTGGAAGCGGAGAGCGTCATGCTCGGTCGCGCATCGTGGATGCGCTTGCCGGAAAGCGTCGGTGTCGAACTGACTGGCAAGCTGCAACCGGGCATCACCGCCACCGACATGGTGCTGGCGCTGACCGAATACCTGCGCAAACAAAAAGTCGTCGGCGCATGGCTGGAGTTTTTCGGTGAAGGGGCTTCCGCGCTGACCCTGGGTGACCGCGCGACCATTTCCAACATGGCCCCGGAATACGGCGCCACGGCGGCAATGTTCTACATCGACCAGCAGACCATCGACTACCTGAAACTCACCGGCCGTGAAGACGAGCAAGTGCAGCTTGTGGAGAATTACGCCAAGCAGACCGGCCTCTGGGCCGACAGCCTCAAAGGCGCGCAATACGAGCGCGGGCTGAGCTTCGACCTGTCCTCGGTGGTGCGCAACATGGCCGGCCCGAGCAACCCGCATGCCCGTGTCGCCACGTCCGATCTCGCGGCTCAAGGCATCTCCGGCCAGTGGGACGACGTGCCGGGCCAGATGCCGGACGGCGCGGTGATCATTGCCGCCATCACCAGTTGCACCAACACCAGTAACCCGCGCAACGTGATTGCCGCAGGTCTGCTGGCGCGCAACGCCAACAAACTCGGGCTGAGCCGCAAACCGTGGGTCAAATCCTCGCTGGCGCCGGGTTCGAAAACCGTGGCGCTGTATCTGGATGAAGCCGGGCTGACTAAAGAGCTGGAGCAACTCGGCTTCGGCGTCGTGGCATTCGCCTGCACCACGTGCAACGGCATGTCCGGCGCGCTGGACCCGGTGATCCAGCAAGAAATCATCGATCGCGATCTGTACGCCACGGCCGTACTCTCCGGTAACCGTAACTTCGACGGGCGGATTCACCCGTACGCCAAAAACGCGTTCCTGGCGTCGCCGCCATTGGTGGTGGCTTACGCCATCGCCGGGACCATTCGTTTCGACATCGAAAAAGATGTGCTGGGCCTGACCGCCGATGGCAAGGAAATCCGCCTGAAAGACATCTGGCCGAGCGACGAAGAAATCGATGCGGTGGTGAAAACTTCGGTCAAACCGGAGCAGTTCCGTCAGGTGTACATCCCGATGTTCGCCATCCACGAAGACACCGGTCCGAAGGTCACGCCGCTGTATGACTGGCGCGAGATGAGCACTTACATCCGCCGTCCGCCGTACTGGGAAGGCGCGCTGGCCGGCGCTCGTCCGCTCAAGGGCATGCGCCCGTTGGCGGTGCTGCCGGACAACATCACCACCGATCACCTGTCGCCATCGAACGCGATCATGCTCGACAGCGCGGCGGGTGAATACCTGGCGAAAATGGGCCTGCCGGAAGAAGACTTCAACTCCTACGCCACGCACCGCGGCGACCACTTGACCGCGCAGCGCGCAACCTTTGCCAACCCGAAACTGTTCAATGAAATGGTTCAGGAAAACGGCAAGGTCAAGCAGGGTTCCCTGGCGCGAGTCGAGCCGGAAGGTCAGGTCATGCGCATGTGGGAAGCCATCGAAACTTACATGGAACGCAAGCAGCCGCTGATCATCATCGCAGGCCAAGACTATGGCCAGGGTTCGTCCCGCGACTGGGCGGCTAAAGGTGTGCGGCTAGCGGGTGTGGAAGCGATTGCCGCTGAAGGGTTCGAGCGCATCCACCGCACCAATCTGGTGGGCATGGGCGTGCTGCCGCTGGAGTTCCAGCCGGGCACCGATCGTCACACCCTGGCCATTGACGGCAGCGAAACCTTTGATGTGATCGGCGACCGCACCCCGCGTGCGACGCTGACGCTGGTGATCAATCGCAAGAATGGCGAACGCGTCGAAGTGCCGGTGACCTGCCGCCTCGACACCGCCGAAGAAGTGTCGATCTACGAGGCCGGCGGCGTGTTGCAGCGTTTCGCTCAGGACTTCCTCGAAGAATCGGCGGTTGCCGTTTAAATCACGAAGTGCGGACACGGGGTTTCAGACTTTGTGTCTGCCTTCTTTTACGATAAGGAGTAGGAGCACCAATGGCTCACGCACCTCAGATCAAAATCCCCGCCACCTACATGCGCGGCGGCACCAGCAAAGGCGTGTTCTTCAGCCTGAAAGACCTGCCCGAAGCGGCGCAGATTCCCGGCCCGGCTCGCGATGCGTTATTGCTGCGAGTGATCGGCAGCCCCGACCCTTACGACAAGCAAATCGATGGCATGGGCGGCGCGACGTCCAGCACCAGCAAAACCGTGATCCTGTCGAAAAGCCTCAAGGCCGATCACGACGTCGATTACCTGTTTGGTCAGGTTTCCATCGACAAGCCTTTCGTTGACTGGAGCGGCAACTGCGGCAACTTGTCGGCGGCGGTCGGTTCGTTCGCTATCAGCAATGGCTTGGTGGACGCCAGCCGCATTCCGCACAACGGTGTGGCGGTGGTGCGCGTGTGGCAGGCCAACATCGGCAAGACCATCATCGCCCATGTGCCGGTCACCAACGGCGAGGTCCAGGAAACCGGCGATTTCGAACTCGACGGCGTGACCTTTCCGGCGGCCGAAGTGCAGCTCGAATTCATGGACCCAGCGGCGGAAGAAGAGGGTGGCGGTGGTTCGATGTTCCCCACCGGCAATCTGGTGGATGACCTCGAAGTGCCGGGCGTCGGTACGCTCAAGGCGACCCTGATCAACGCCGGCATCCCGACCATTTTCATCAATGCCGAAGACATCGGTTACACCGGCACCGAATTGCAGGGCGCGATCAACGGCGACCTGAAGGCCCTGGCGATGTTCGAAACCATCCGCGCTTACGGCGCGCTGCGCATGGGGCTGATTCAGCACCTGGACGAAGCGGCCAAGCGTCAGCACACACCGAAGGTGGCGTTCGTCGCCAAGCCGGCGGATTACATTGCGTCCAGCGGCAAGAAGATCGCTGGCACCGACATTGACTTGCTGGTGCGCGCGCTCTCCATGGGCAAACTGCACCACGCGATGATGGGCACCGCAGCGGTGGCCATCGGCACGGCGGCGGCAATTTCCGGCACGTTGGTCAACCTGGCGGCGGGCGGCGTCGAACGCAACGCTGTGCGCTTCGGTCACCCCTCCGGCACCTTGCGCGTGGGCGCCGAGGCCAGCCAGGTCAACGGTGAATGGACCGTGAACAAAGCCATCATGAGCCGCAGTGCGCGAGTGTTGATGGAAGGTTACGTCCGCGTGCCGGGGGATTCTTTCTAAACACACATACTCCTGTAGGAGCTGCCGAAGGCTGCGATCTTTTGATCTTGCCTTTTAAAAGCAAAATCAAAAGATCGCAGCCTTCGGCAGCTCCTACATTCAATCCCGTTCCTACAATAAGAAAGCAGTGCAGCCAGAGATTGATCCTGAACCGAGGTCCCATCAGCGAACCACTGACCGAGTGAATCGAACATGAGCGCCAACGTCGACCTGAACAACCGCCCCGACTACGACACGGTCCTGCAGGACATCGCCGACTACGTCCTCAACTTCAAAATCGAATCTGCCGACGCGCTGGACACCGCCCGCAATTGCCTGATGGACACCCTCGGCTGCGGTCTGCTGGCCCTGCGTTTTCCCGAATGCACCAAACACCTGGGACCCATCGTCGAAGGCACGGTCGTTCCCTTCGGCGCTCGCGTGCCGGGCACCAGTTATCGTCTTGATCCGGTCAAAGCGGCATGGGACATCGGGTGCATCGTCCGCTGGCTCGATTACAACGACACCTGGCTCGCCGCCGAATGGGGTCATCCGTCCGATAACCTCGGCGCCATTCTTGCGGTGGCCGACCACCTGTCGCAAAAACGCCTCGCCAATGGCGACGCACCGCTGACCCTTCGCGTGGTGTTGGAAGCCATGATCATGGCCCATGAGATTCAAGGCGTGATTGCGTTGGAAAACTCCTTCAACCGCGTCGGCATCGATCACGTCATCCTGGTGAAAGTCGCCTCGACCGCCGTCACCGCCAAGCTCATGGGCGCCAATCGCGAGCAACTGCTGTCGGCGTTGTCCCATGCCTTTGCCGACGGCCAGGCGCTGCGCACTTACCGGCATGCACCCAATGCCGGGTCGCGTAAATCCTGGGCAGCAGGGGACGCGTCCAGCCGTGGCGTGCGTCTGGCGGACATTGCGATGCGCGGGGAGATGGGCATTCCCGGTGTGCTGACCGCCAAACAATGGGGTTTCTACGACGTACAGTTCAGCCACACCAACAACGATCTGGCGCTCAAGCCTGAAGACAAGCGAGCCTTCAGATTCTCTCGGCCGTTCGGCAGCTACGTGATGGAAAACGTGCTGTTCAAGGTCAGCTTTCCCGCCGAGTTCCACGCGCAAACTGCCTGCGAGGCTGCCGTTACCCTGCATCCATTGGTCAGGAACCGCCTGCACGAAATCGACAGAATCGTCATCACCACCCACGAATCGGCGATCCGCATCATCTCCAAGGTCGGCCCGCTGGCCAACGCTGCGGACCGCGACCACTGCATCCAGTACATGATCGCCGTACCTCTGGTGTTCGGTAATCTGGTGGCGGAGCAGTACGAAGACGACTTCCACGCGGTGCATCCGATCATCGACGTGCTGCGCGACAAAATGGTCATCGTCGAAGACCCACGCTTCACTCGCGAATATCTGGAGCCGGATAAACGTTCCATTGCCAATGCGGTGCAGGTGTTCTTCAAGGACGGTTCCAGCACCGAGAACGTGGTGGTGGAATACCCGATCGGCCATCGCCGTCGCCGCACCGAGGGTATTCCGCTGCTGGAAGAGAAATTCAAGGCCAATCTGGCGACGCGATTCACGGCGCAGCGCAGTGCCGAGATCTTTGCGTTGTGCAAGGACCAGGCACGGCTTGAGGAGACGGCGGTGAACCGGTTTGTGGATTTGTTTGTGATCTAGGAGAGGGAGACCGCGTTATCGTTTTTCGCGGGCAAGCCTCGCTCCTACAGTGATGTGTTGTTCACAAAACCCTGTAGGAGCGAGGCTTGCCCGCGAAGGCCTGACAGGCACTAAAGAACTACTTGAACCGTCGCTCCACGCCTTTCTCTACTAGAATCTTCGCAGAGATCTCTTCCACGGAGAAATGCGTGGAATTGATGTGGGCAATGTTCTCGCGGCGAAACAAGTTCTCCACCTCGCGCACTTCGAATTCGCACTGCGCGTAGCTCGAATAGCGGCTGTTGGGCTTGCGCTCATTGCGGATAGCTGTAAGCCGGTCCGGGTCGATGGTCAGGCCGAAGAGCTTGTGATGATGGGCGCGCAGGGCGGTTGGCAGTTGCAGGCGCTCCATGTCGTCTTCGGTCAGCGGATAGTTGGCCGCACGGATGCCGAATTGCATAGCCATGTACAGGCACGTCGGCGTCTTACCACATCGCGACACGCCCACTAGTATCAGGTCGGCCTTGTCGTAATAGTGCGTGCGTGCGCCATCGTCGTTGTCGAGGGCGAAGTTCACCGCCTCGATCCGCTCCATGTAATTGGAGTTGCCACCGATGGAGTGGGATTTGCCGACGGTGTAGGAAGAATGCTCGGTCAGTTCCTGTTCCAGCGGGGCCAGAAAGGTCGAGAAAATGTCGATCATGAAACCATTTGAGGTTGCGAGAATCTCACGAATGTCCTGGTTGACGATGGTGTCGAAAATAATCGGACGAAAACCATCGTTTTCGGCGGCTTTGTTGATTTGTTGTACCATGGCCCGCGCTTTATCGGCGTTGTCGATGTAGGGTCGCGTGATTTTGCTGAAGGTAATGTTTTCGAACTGCGCCAACAGGCTTTGACCGAGGGTTTCGGCCGTAATACCCGTGCCATCGGAGATAAAGAAAGCAGATCGTTTCATTTGCACCTTGGGCCTTAAGCTAGTGACGATTCTTGGATATAGTAGGCGCGATTTGCCGGCCACCCATGGCCCGCATTCTCACTTATTTTCCAGGTCCAGGCCATACAGCCGGCAAAGGCTCCCCCGAGTCGCCGGCTTCTGAGCTTTTCCAACACAGTTAGTGGAGAGATCACCTTGGTAGAGTACGTAGTTTCCCTCGATAAGCTCGGCGTCCATGATGTAGAGCATGTGGGGGGCAAGAACGCATCCCTGGGCGAGATGATCAGTAACCTTGCAGGTGCCGGTGTATCGGTTCCCGGTGGCTTCGCCACGACAGCTCAGGCATATCGTGATTTCCTGGAACTGAGCGGTCTGAACGACCAGATCCACGCCGCCCTCGACGCGCTGGATGTCGACGATGTCAACGCCCTGGCCAAAACCGGCGCCCAGATCCGTCAATGGATCATGGAAGCCGAGTTCCCCGAGAAGCTCAACGCCGAGATCCGCACCGCGTTCGCCACGCTGTCGGCCGGCAACCCTGACATGGCCGTGGCCGTGCGCTCTTCCGCTACCGCCGAAGACTTGCCGGACGCTTCCTTCGCCGGCCAGCAGGAAACTTTCCTGAACATCCGTGGTGTCGAAAACGTTATTCGCGCCGCCAAAGAGGTGTTCGCCTCCCTGTTCAACGACCGTGCGATTTCCTACCGCGTCCACCAAGGCTTCGACCACAAGCTGGTTGCCCTGTCGGCCGGCGTGCAGCGCATGGTCCGTTCCGAAACCGGCACCGCCGGCGTGATGTTCACCCTCGATACCGAATCGGGCTTCCGTGACGTGGTGTTCATCACCGGCGCTTACGGCCTGGGTGAAACCGTCGTACAAGGCGCGGTGAACCCGGATGAATTCTATGTCCACAAAGGCACGCTGGAAGCCGGTCGTCCGGCCATCCTGCGTCGCAACCTAGGCAGCAAAGCGATCAAGATGATCTACGGCGAAGTGGCCACGGCCGGTAAATCGGTCAAGACCATCGACGTGGACAAGGCCGATCGTGCACGTTTCTGCCTGAGCGACGCTGAAGTCAGCGAGTTGGCCAAACAAGCAATGATCATCGAGAAGCACTACAAGTGCCCGATGGACATCGAATGGGCCAAAGACGGCGACGACGGCAAGCTCTACATCGTTCAGGCCCGTCCTGAAACCGTGAAGAGCCGCACCCAGGCCAACGTCATGGAACGTTACCTGTTGAAAGAAACCGGCACCGTGCTGGTGGAAGGTCGTGCCATCGGCCAGCGCATCGGCGCCGGCAAGGTGCGGATCATCAAGGACGTGTCCGAGATGGACAAAGTCCAGCCGGGCGACGTTCTGGTTTCCGACATGACCGACCCGGACTGGGAACCGGTCATGAAGCGCGCCAGCGCCATCGTCACCAACCGTGGCGGTCGTACCTGCCACGCGGCGATCATCGCTCGCGAGCTGGGTATCCCGGCCGTGGTCGGTTGCGGCAACGCCACCCAGCTGTTGAAAGACGGCCAGGGCGTGACTGTTTCCTGCGCTGAAGGCGACACCGGTTACATCTTCGAAGGCGAACTGGGCTTCGACATCAAGAAAAACTCCGTGGATGCCATGCCGGATCTGCCGTTCAAGATCATGATGAACGTCGGCAACCCGGACCGCGCCTTCGACTTCGCGCAGCTGCCGAACGCCGGTGTGGGCCTGGCCCGCCTGGAATTCATCATCAACCGCATGATCGGCGTACACCCCAAAGCACTGTTGAACTACGACGGCCTGCCGCAAGAAATCAAGGACAGCGTCGACAAGCGCATCGCCGGTTACGACGACCCGGTCGGCTTCTATGTCGAGAAACTGGTCGAGGGTATCAGTACCCTGGCGGCAGCGTTCTGGCCGAAAAAGGTCATCGTGCGTCTGTCGGACTTCAAGTCCAACGAATACGCGAACCTGATCGGCGGCAAGCTCTACGAGCCGGAAGAAGAGAACCCGATGCTGGGCTTCCGTGGCGCTTCGCGTTACATCAGCGAATCGTTCCGCGACTGCTTCGAGCTCGAATGCCGCGCCCTCAAGCGCGTGCGCAATGAGATGGGCCTGACCAACGTCGAAATCATGGTGCCGTTCGTTCGCACCCTGGGCGAAGCGAGCCAGGTGGTCGATCTGCTGGCCGAAAACGGTCTGGCCCGTGGCGATAACGGTTTGCGCGTGATCATGATGTGCGAACTGCCGTCCAACGCGATCCTGGCTGAAGAGTTCCTCGAGTTCTTCGACGGCTTCTCCATCGGCTCCAACGACCTGACTCAGCTGACACTGGGCCTGGACCGTGACTCCGGGATCATCGCGCACCTGTTCGACGAGCGTAATCCTGCGGTCAAGAAGCTGCTGGCCAATGCTATTCAGGCCTGCAACAAGGCCGGCAAGTACATTGGTATCTGCGGCCAGGGCCCTTCGGACCACCCGGACCTGGCCAAGTGGCTGATGGATCAGGGTATCGAAAGCGTTTCGCTGAACCCCGATTCCGTGCTCGAAACCTGGTTCTTCCTGGCTGAGGGTCAGGCTTCGGTCTGATTCGTGAATGAAGCCTCGGTCCAGTGTTAGTGTGGGTCGAGGCTTTAAGACTCAAGTAGGGCGGGCTCCTCTGGATGCCGCCCTTTTTTGTGCAAGAGCTTATGCAAAGCAGCAGCAACCTATTTCCTGTCGCCCTGATCAGCGCCGAGCGGCGCGGTGATCTGAGCGAAGACGTCTATCGTTTGAAACCCGGTAACAGCCCCGACGGCACCGTCGAACTGGCTGTGACACGCCTGGGTCTGGCCGATGAGCCGGCGGTGCGTGGCGTGCCGGTGATTCTGTTGCACGGCAGCTTTTCCAATCGACGGTTCTGGTTCTCTCCCAAAGGTTTGGGGCTGGGGGCTTATCTGACGCGTCTGGGATTCGATGTGTGGATCCCGGAAATGCGCGGTCATGGGCTGTCTCAGCGCAACCAGGACTATCGCAAGAACCGCGTCGCCGACTACGCGCGTTACGATTTGCCGGCCATTGGCGCGTTCGTGCGCGAGCAAAGTGGGCAAGTCCCACACTGGATCGGTCATTCGCTGGGCGGGATTACCTTGGCGGCGGCGCTGGGCGGTGAATACATAGGCGAGCCTGTCGTCGCATCTGCGGCGTTTTTCGGCACGCAGGTCAGCCGCACCTACTGGCCCTTGAAGTTTCCGCCGGTGGAATGGAGCGGGCGCTTCATTCTCAAGCGCTTTGCCCAACTGTCAGGTTCCCGGCTCAAGCGCGGCCCGGAGGATGAGCCGATAGGCCTGGCCCTGGAAAGCATGCGCTGGTACGGGCTGTTCGGGCGTTTTGGCGATGCCGACAAGGATTGGTGGGCGGGTTTGGCCGAGGTTCAGTTGCCGGTGCTGGCCGTGAGCGCCGCGGGTGATCATCAGGACCCGACCTGGGCCTGCCGCAAGCTGTTCGATCAGGTCGGCTCCGAGCACAAGCAGTTCATTACCCTTGGCCGCGAGCAAGGCTTTGGCGATAATTTCGGTCATGTGGAGATGCTTGTCAGCAAGGCTGCGCAGACTGAAGTCTGGCCGTTGGTGGCACGTTGGCTGGCGGATCAACAGACGCCCTTGCTGGGTGGAAAGCCGGATTTGGACGCGGCCGTGTGAGCCTGATGCTCTAACAAGGGCATTTCGCTCTGAACGGCTTGCGGCTAAGATATGACGCATTAAGCGGTTCTGGTCACTTTTGGTGATTGATTCGATCGGCGCGTTTGCGGCCGTTCAGCCTTGGTCCGCGTATGCTGCCTACTCGATTGTCTTCCTTCTTACAGGAGTTTCTCGATGAACCATTACATCACGCCTGACCTATGCGACGCCTACCCGGAGTTGGTACAGGTGCTGGAACCGATGTTCAGCAATTTCGGTGGCCGTGATTCTTTCGGTGGCGAAATCGTGACCATCAAATGTTTCGAAGATAATTCGCTGGTCAAGGAGCAAGTCGCGCTCAAGGGTAACGGTAAAGTGTTGGTGGTGGACGGTGGCGGTTCCCTGCGCCGCGCGCTGTTGGGCGACCTGCTGGCCGAGAAAGCCGCCAATAACGGTTGGGAAGGGCTGGTGATCTACGGTTGCATCCGCGACGTTGACGTCATCGCGCAAACCGATCTGGGGGTTCAGGCGCTGGCCAGTCACCCGATGAAAACTGACCGGCGCGGTGTTGGTGAACTCAATATTGCCGTGACCTTCGCGGGTGTGACCTTCCACCCGGGTCACTATGTTTATGCGGACAACAACGGCGTGATCGTTTCGCCGAGCCCGCTGAAGATGCCTGAATAAAGCGCGTTTCATTAAAGGGGTGAGGATGTTCGAGGAAGAAAACGCGCAGTGGGGGCTGGTGCATGCCCTGGTGCTGGACGGTAAAGGCGGTGCGCGTTCGATAGCCCGGACAGAACTCGATGACTTGCAACTGCAGGCCCATGAAAGCCTGTGGCTGCATTGGGATCGCAGTCATCCGCAAACCCAGACCTGGCTGCGTAAATACAGCGGTCTGAGTGAATTTAGTTGCGACTTGTTGCTGGAAGAGAACACCCGACCGCGTCTTTTGCCGCTGCCGAACTCCGAGCTGTTGCTGTTTCTGCGCGGGATAAACCTCAATCCAGGTGCCGAGCCGGAAGACATGGTCTCGGTGCGGATCTTCGGTTCGGCCCAGCGGGTGATTTCCCTGCGTCTGCGGCCGTTGCGCGCCACCGATGAGTTGTTGGTGCAGCTGGCCGAAGGCAAAGGGCCAAGAACCGCTTCCGAACTGATCCTTTATATGGCGCAATACCTCACCAACAAAGTGCAGGATCTGGTCAGTTGCCTCTCGGAAATCGTCGATGAGGAAGAAGAAAAGCTGGATACCGACGAACGGTATACGCCGGAGCATGGGGCGGTTTTGCAAATCCGTCGCAGAGCGGCCGCGCTGAAACGGTTTCTGGCACCTCAACGGGATATTTTCGGTCAGCTGACGCGGATAAAACTCCCGTGGTTCGTTGAAGACGATGGCGATTACTGGAACGAATTGAACAACAGCCTGACCCGTTATCTCGAGGAGCTGGAATTGACCCGGGAGCGCGTAGGGCTGGTCCTGGAGGCCGAAGACCGGCGTCTGAGCGTGCGCATGAATCGCACGATGTACCGCTTCGGGATCATCACCGGGATCTTTTTGCCGATGAGTTTTCTGACTGGTCTTTTGGGTATCAACGTCGGCGGCATTCCGTTCTCCACCAGCCCTTATGGCTTCCTGATCGCCTGCTTGCTGGCAGGCTCGGTAGCGCTGGGGCAGTGGTGGCTATACCGACGTTTGCGCTGGTTCTGATGATGAGTCATGTGACCCGAGCAAATTTGACCGCGTCTTTCACAGATATCACGAGAGGTGCGTATGCACGATCCGTTTGAACAGTCTTTGCGTGACATGCTCAAAGCTTCGCCGTCCAGCCGTGACGACGATGCTTGCCTGGGGCGCGTGCTGAAAACCGCCAACCGCCAGGTCGGTGCCGGCGATCTGTTCAGCCTGCTGGGCCGTTGGCTGCCCGCGCTGATGATCGCCCTGAATAACGGGTCGGCCCATGTCGCGCCGGTCTCCCGTCTTCGTAAACCTTCCGCTCGCACTGCTGATAAGGCTGATTGAATATGGAACTTGACCTCTGGACTCAGAGCCTCGTCACTGCAATGACTGCGTTATGGACCAAAGTTGCGAACTTCATTCCGAACCTGTTTGGCGCACTGGTTGTGCTGCTATTGGGTTTTGTCGTGGCCAAACTGCTGGACACGCTGCTCTCCAAATTGCTCGCCAAACTGGGCCTCGATCGCCTGATGGGCGGTACCGGGCTCACCAAATTGCTGTCCCGAGCGGGCCTTCAAGTGCCTATCTCGACATTGATCGGCAAGATCGTTTATTGGTTCGTTCTGCTGATTTTTCTGGTTTCGGCCGCAGAATCACTTGGACTTGAGCGAGTTTCGGCTACGCTGGACATGTTGGCGCTGTATTTGCCGAAAGTATTTGGCGCGGCGCTGGTGCTGCTGGTGGGTGTTTTGCTGGCGCAACTGGCCAATGGGCTGGTGCGTGGCGCGGCAGAAGGCGTAGGTCTTGATTACGCCGCAGGCCTGGGGAGAATTGCCCAGGGCCTGGTGATCATCATCAGTATTTCGGTTGCGATCAGCCAGTTGGAGGTCAAAACTGACCTGCTCAACCATGTGATCGTGATCGTTTTGATTACCGTTGGTCTGGCGGTTGCGCTGGCCATGGGCTTGGGAAGCCGGGAAATTGCCGGTCAGATTCTTGCGGGAATCTATGTGCGTGAGTTGTATCAGGTTGGGCAACAAGTGCGTGTGGGTGAGGTCGAAGGTCAGATCGAAGAGATCGGCACGGTTAAAACCACCGTGCTGACCGATGAGGGTGAGCTAGTCTCTCTCTCGAATCGGTTTCTCTTGGAGCAGCATGTGAGTAGCCGCTAACCCGGCAAATCCTGCTAATGTATGCCGCCGCAAAATGTCCTGAAGGATTGCGGCGGACATTGACCTGACTGTCGGCCAGACTTGTTTTGAATAAAGCTCAATCGCTCTCCACGCGCTACGACCCCCGCGAGCTCTCTGATGAGGAGTTGGTCGCGCGCTCGCATACCGAGCTGTTTCACGTAACGCGCGCTTATGAAGAACTGATGCGGCGTTACCAGCGAACATTATTTAACGTTTGTGCACGGTATCTTGGGAACGATCGTGACGCAGATGATGTCTGTCAGGAAGTGATGTTGAAGGTGCTCTACGGCCTGAAGAACTTCGAGGGGAAATCGAAGTTCAAGACATGGCTATATAGCATCACGTACAACGAGTGCATCACGCAGTATCGGAAAGAACGGCGAAAGCGTCGCTTGATGGACGCTTTGAGTCTGGACCCCCTCGAGGAAGCATCTGAAGAAAAGATGCCGAAACCCGAGGAGAAGGGCGGACTTGATCGCTGGCTGGTGTATGTGAACCCGATCGACCGTGAAATTCTGGTGCTACGATTTGTCGCAGAGCTGGAATTTCAGGAGATCGCAGACATAATGCACATGGGTTTGAGTGCAACAAAAATGCGTTACAAACGCGCTCTAGACAAATTGCGTGAGAAATTTGCAGGCATTGCTGAAACTTAGTTCGGCGCAAATATCTCTTACGTGTAGGCAAGTTCTGATAGACTTGCCGCCGAGTTGTCCCCCGGTTTGCGGGACTGCTTCACAATCACCAGATGGGGATTTAACGGATGAAACTGAAAAACACCTTGGGCTTGGCCATTGGTTCTCTTATTGCTGCCACTTCGTTCGGCGCTCTGGCACAAGGCCAAGGCGCAGTTGAAATCGAAGGCTTCGCTAAGAAAGAAATGTTCGATAGCGCTCGTGACTTCAAGAACAACGGCAACCTGTTCGGCGGTTCGATCGGTTACTTCCTGACCGACGACGTTGAACTGCGTCTGGCCTACGACGAAGTGCACAACGCACGTGCCGAAGATGGCCGTAACATCAAGGGCTCCAACACCGCTCTGGATGCTCTGTACCACTTCAACAACCCGGGCGACATGCTGCGTCCGTACGTATCGGCTGGCTTCTCCGACCAAAGCATTGGTCAGAACGGCAAAAGCGGTCGTAACGGTTCCACCTTCGCCAACGTTGGCGGCGGTGCCAAGCTGTACTTCACCGACAACTTCTACGCCCGTGCTGGCGTTGAAGCTCAGTACAATATCGACCAGGGCGACACCGAGTGGGCTCCTAGCGTTGGTATCGGTGTGAACTTCGGTGGCGGCTCCAAGCCTGCTGCTGCTCCAGTTCCAGCACCAGCTGAAGTCTGCGCCGACAGCGACAACGATGGCGTTTGCGACAACGTTGACAAGTGCCCGGACACCCCAGCCAACGTAACTGTTGATGCTGATGGCTGCCCAGCAGTTGCTGAAGTTGTTCGTGTTGAGCTGGACGTGAAGTTCGACTTCGACAAGTCGGTAGTCAAGCCTAACAGCTACAGCGACATCAAAAACCTGGCTGACTTCATGAAGCAGTACCCATCCACCACTACTACTGTTGAAGGTCACACTGACTCCGTCGGTCCTGACGCTTACAACCAGAAACTGTCCGAGCGTCGTGCAAACGCCGTTAAGAACGTTCTGACCAACCAGTACGGTGTTGAATCTTCCCGCGTTCAGTCTGTTGGCTACGGCGAATCCCGCCCAGTTGCTGACAACAAAACTGACGCTGGTCGCGCTGTAAACCGTCGCGTAGAAGCGCAGGTTGAAGCTAGCGCTAAGTAATTAGCTCGCAGCTCTGGAAAAGCCCGGCTTAGGCCGGGCTTTTCTTTGTCTGCGATTTGGGTTTCAGCGAGGGTTTGGCGGTGTTCCGAAAGGATCGCAGCCTGCGGCAGCTCCTACAGGGATCGCATTTCAAATGTAGGAGCTGCCGCAGGCTGCGATTTTCGAGTCCTATAGGGATAAACGTCGAACCACTGTAGGAGCTGCCGAAGGCTGCGATCTTTTGATCTCATCACAGGCCGCCACCGCGCCGATTACCAAAATCGCCGGACTCTTGAGCTGGAAGCTGCAGGCATCGTCTTCCATGGCCGCCAAGTCGCTCCGACATTCCCGTTGGTGCGGCAGGGAAGCATTTTCGATCATCGCCACAGGCGTATCAGCCGCCATTCCTCCGGCCAGCAGTTGCTCGCGAATTTCACTGAGCTTCGCCACGCCCATGTAGATCACCAGCGTGGTGCCTCCTTGAGCCAGGGCCTGCCAGTTCAAGCTGCTGTCATCCTGAGTGTGTGCCGTGACCAGTGTCACCCCACGCGCAACACCCCTCAGCGTCAGCGGAATATCGCATTGGGTCGCGCCGGCAAGGCCAGCGGTGATGCCATTGACCAGCTCAACCTCGACGCCACGCTCGCGCAGCCACTGCGCTTCTTCACCGCCGCGCCCGAAGATGCACGGATCACCGCCCTTGAGCCGCACCACGCATTTGCCGTGGCGGGTATAGCGCAACATCAGGCGATGAATGAAGGCTTGAGGCGTGGAGCGACAGCCGCCGCGCTTACCCACAGGAATAATGCGCGCGTTCGGGCAATGCTCCAGCACCGCGTCATTGACCAGATCGTCGATCAACACCACGTCCGCTTCGCGCAACGCTCGGACCGCCTTGAGGGTCAGCAATTCAGGGTCGCCAGGACCCGCACCCACCAGCCAGACTTTTGCGCTCATAGTGTTTTCCTCACGAGATGTCGGCGACTGGCTGCGCAGTGGCAGCCAGCAAACGCTTGATTTCCGGAACGCAGGAGCCGCATTGCGTGCCGCAGCCCAGTTCTTGTTTCAAACCCTGCAAATCCAGACCACGGCTGATGCCGGCACATACCGCGTTCTGGCTGACGTTCATGCAGTTGCACAGGGTTTTGGTGCCCGATGCCGGACCGCCAGCGCTGCCCGGTGGCGCACTCAAGGGCGCCAGCAGCGAACGGCGTAGTTGTTCGTCGGCACGACCTTCGAGCCACAGGCTTTGCAGCCAGTGCTGAGCGAGGGTTTCACCGGCCAGACGAATCGCGGTGATCCGGCCATTCTCGATTCGTATCCGCTTGCCGATCGAGCGCCGAGGATCGTCATAGGCCAATACCGGACCGTCGTTAAGCTCCAGGCATTGATCGATATCACGCAATAGTTGCGGCTCTGGCGCGGTGGCGCTGGCGGCGCGTATCAGCAATGCAGGGCGTTCGCGGCCGGCAAGGCTGAGGCTTGCGTAGGAAAACGCTTCGCAGAGCGGTCGCAGCGTCTCCAAGTGCTGTTGAACATCACCCTCTATCAGGGCGAAAAGCTGCCAGGGCAATTGCACAGGCTCGAGTCGCACACCGCTGTGTTTGAGTTCCGGTTGTTTCGACAATGGGTCGAAGGCGGGAAGGGTGAGGGTATTCACGCCGCCCTTGAAAAAGCGGTCACCCCAATGCATTGGCAGAAATGCCTGGCCCGGACGTACGCTGTCGTCGCTGCTGACCGGCACGATCACCGAGCCCCGGCGACTTGTCAGATTGATCAGATCGCCCGGTTGCAGGCGATGCCGACGCAGTTCATCCGGGTGCAGGCTCAACACGGCTTCGCTGACATGGCCGAACAACTGCGCGGCGGTACCGGTGCGGCTCATGCCGTGCCACTGATCGCGCAGGCGGCCGGTGATCAGGGTCAGCGGGAAGCGCGCATCGCGTTGCTCCTTGGCGGCGCGATACGGGTCGGTCACGAACTGTGCACGCCCACTGGCGGTCGGGAAAATTCCGTCGAGATACAGCCGCGCCGTGCCTTCTCGGGCTCCGGCGGGGAAGGGCCATTGCTGCGGACCGAGCTGGTCGATCAATTCATGGCTGATCCCGGACAGGTCGAGGTCGCGGCCGCGAGTCAGGTGTTTGTATTCGTCGAAGACCTGCGCCGGGGTTTCAAAGGCAAACAGGCTGGTTGCTCCAGGGCGCAGAATTTTTTCCAGGCGCTGTGCGAAATCCACGGTAATTGCCCAGTCGGGCCGTGCTTCACCGGGTGCGCCAATGGCCTGACGGACGTGGGAAATGCGCCGTTCGGAGTTGGTGACCGTGCCGTCCTTTTCACCCCAACTGGCGGCGGGCAGTAGCAGGTCGGCGAACGCGGCGGTTTCGGTGGTGCGAAACGCTTCCTGCAATACCACGAATGGGCAGGCTTGCAGTGCCTCGCGCACAGCGGTCTGATCCGGCAACGACTGCGCGGGGTTGGTGCAGGCGATCCACAGGGCTTTGATCTTGCCGCTGCGCATCTGCTCGAACAGTTCGATGGCCGTCAGCCCGGTGTTCGTGGGCAGTTGATCAACGCCCCAGTAGTCGGCCACTTGCGCGCGGTGTTCGGCATTGGCTGCTTCGCGATGGCCTGGCAGCAGGTTCGACAAACTGCCGGTTTCCCGGCCGCCCATGGCATTCGGCTGACCAGTCAGCGAGAAAGGTCCTGCACCGGGCCGGCCGATTTGTCCGGTGGCCAGGTGCAGGTTGATCAGCGCGCTGTTCTTCGCGCTGCCGGCGGTGGACTGATTCAGCCCCATGCACCACAGCGACAGAAAGCTTGGTGAAGTGCCGACCCATTCCGCGCATTGATGCAGTTGCTCGACGCTGATGCCACAGAGTTGCGAAACCATTGTCGGGGTGTAATCACGCACCAGGTTTTTCAGCTTGGTGAGGCCTTCGGTGTGGGCCTTGATGAAATCGCGGTCGACCCAGTCTTCCCACAGCAACAGGTGCAAAATTCCATGGAACAAGGCGACATCGGTACCGGGCAGAATCGCCAGATGCAGGTCAGCCAAATCGCAAGTGTCGGTGCGCCGTGGGTCGATGACGATGACTTTCATCTGTGGGCGGCGGGATTTGGCTTCTTCCAGGCGACGAAACAGTATCGGGTGGGCGTAGGCCATATTGCTGCCGACGATCATCACGCAGTCGCTCAATTCCAGGTCTTCGTAGTTGCAGGGCGGAGCGTCGGCACCGAGGCTGCGCTTGTAGCCGACCACCGCCGAAGACATGCACAGCCGCGAATTGCTGTCGATGTTGTTGGTGCCCACCAGCGCTCGCGCCAGTTTGTTGAAGGCGTAGTAATCCTCGGTCAGCAATTGCCCGGAGATATAGAACGCAACGCTGTCCGGGCCATGCTCGGCGATGGTTTCGGCGAAGACGCTGGCGGCGTGATCGAGAGCAGTGTCCCAGTCGGTGCGGCTGCGGGCCAGGCCTTTGCCCAGGCGCAGTTCCGGGTACAACGCCCGTGCCGCCAGGTCGCCAGTCAGGTGCAGGGTCGAACCTTTACTGCACAATTTGCCGAAGTTGGCCGGGTGCGCCGGATCGCCGCTGACGCCGAGGATGCGCTCGCCGTCGTGTTCGATCAGCACGCCGCAGCCGACCCCGCAGTAGCAGCAGTTGGAGGCGGTGATTTGACGGTCCATCAGCTTGCTTCCCGTAAGGCGAGCAGCACCTGGCCGTCCTCGACCCGTGCCGAGTGATGGTGGGCGCAGCCGACATCCGGGGCCTGGGCCTCGCCGGTTTCCAGGTCGATCTGCCAGTTGTGCAGCGGGCAGGCCACTCGTTTGCCTGTGTCACCGAGGGCCTGCTCCATGGATGAAGAGACGCCGAACATCAGGTGATCGCGGATTTGCCGAATATCATGGTTCTCACGAATCTGCCGGAAATACCAACCGCCATCTGCCGTATCGCCGTACAGACAGGCGCCGACCAGCACGTCATCCTTGATCACCAGTTTTTTGTAGACCCCGCCGATCGGGTCGGAGAGGGTGATGGTCTCGGTGCCTTCGCCGCCCATGAAGTCGCCGGCGGAAAACAGGTCGATTCCGGTGACTTTCAATTTGGTCGAAGTCACCGAACCCTTGTAGGTGGCGAAACCCAGTTGCGCGAGGTGATTGGCGCAGACCTTGGCCTGTTCGAACAGCGGCGCGACCAGACCGTAAGCGATGCCACGGTGGCTGGCGCATTCGCCGATGGCGTAGACCCGAGGGTCGTAGGTTTGCAGGGTGTCGTTGACCAGAATCCCGCGGTTGCACGGGATACCGGATTTTTCCGCGAGCTCGGTATTCGGGCGAATACCGGCGGCCATCACCACCAGGTCGGCAGGGATGATGTCGCCGTTCTTGAACTGCACCGAGCCGACCCGGCCATTGCCGGCGTCGTGCAGGGCCTGGGTCTGTTCGCACAGGCGGAAATGCAGGCCACGTGCTTCCAGGGCGGTTTGCAGGAGTTGGCCACTGGTTTTGTCCAGTTGCCGTTCCAGCAGCCATTCGCCGATGTGCACCACGGTGACGTGCATGCCGCGCAGCATCAGGCCGTTGGCAGCTTCAAGACCCAGCAGGCCGCCGCCGATGACCACGGCGTGTTTGTGGGTCTTGGCGGCGTCGATCATCGCTTGGGTGTCGGCAATGTCGCGATAGCCGATCACGCCCTGCAGGGTATTGCCGGGGATCGGCAGGATGAACGGGGTCGAGCCGGTGGCAATCAGCAGGCGGTCGTATTCGGCCTCGGTGCCGTCTTCGGCGATAACCCGGCGTTTGACCCGGTCGATCTCCACCACTTTGCGGTTGAGCAGCAGCTTGATGTCGTTTTCCAGGTACCAGTCCAGATCGTTGAGCACGATCTCTTCGAACGTCTGTTCGCCGGCCAGCACGGGAGACAACAGGATGCGGTTGTAGTTGGTATGAGGTTCGGCGCCGAAGACCGTGATGTCGTACAGCTCATTACTCAGCTTGAGCAGTTCTTCGAGGGTACGAACCCCGGCCATGCCGTTGCCGATCATCACCAGTTTTAGTTTTTTCATCAGGTTCTCCGGGGAGCTCGGGCCTGCCTCATCAGGGCATTCAGGCCTTGCTCGACAAAATTTGCGCAAACAAAAAAAGGCGTCCCGCTAGTTAACTAGCGAGGACGCCTTTGTCCTTGTCCCGTTCTCTCGGGCAGCGCAGCCTTCTACGTTGAAGGTTGGGCTTTATGTATGGTGGGGAAGGTAATGCAGTGGTTGTGCCAAGTCGCACAAATGCCGAATTTATGGGCTCTCAGCGTGGGAAGAGGGAGTTTGTGTGCACCGGTTCAAGGCGCGACGCCCGGTTTTGAAGCAGAAAAAGATCAAAAGATCGCAGGCTGCGCCAGCTCCTACAGGGGATCGTGGGCCACCCGTAGGAGCTGGCGCAGCCTGCGATCTTTTGATCTTCTGGTCAGTCATGAAACAGCAAAAACAGCAGCACCAGATTCACCAGCAACGACACCAGCGCCAACGTCCGCCAGACTTTCAACGGTTCGCGTTCCAGCAACGGTCTGGGGCGCACGCTCAAACTGCGTCGTTCTCCCTGTTCCAGTAGCAACAACCATTCTTCCGCCGTTTCAAAACGCTGATCCGGAGCCGCCGCCACCGCGCGCTCCAGACTTTGCGCGATCCATTCCGGCAGGTCGGGCCGGTAGCGGCTGGCGCTGACAGGCACACCAAACCGAGGGCGCTGGAACGCTTCGATTTCGCCGTAGGGATAATGCCCGGTCAGCAGGTAATACAAGGTCACGCCGACCGCATACAAATCCTGTTGTGGTGTAGGAACGTCACCTCGAAAGGCTTCCGGCGCGATATAGCTGGGCGTTCCGGGCAAGGCGCAAGCTTGGTCTTCGGACAGCCCGGGGCAGTAGGCGAGACCGAAATCCAGCAGGCGCAACTCGCCGTCGTCCCCCAGCAGCAGGTTCTCCGGTTTGATATCGCGATGCAGAATCTGCCGTCGATGCAACATGCCGATGGCCCGCAGCAGGCGTTCGGCCAGGTCCAGCCATTGAGCCAATGGCAGCGTTGCGACACGCTCATGCAGCTCAGCCAAGGTCGACCCGGAATATTCCCGCATCACATAGTACAAATGCTGACGCTGACTGGCGGCATGGACTTCAGGAAAATGCCGCCCGGCCACACGCTTGAGAAACCATTCCTCCGACAACAATGCCTGCCCGGCCTGGTGATCGTCACGGAGCGCACCGGGTAAGGTTTTCAGCAGCCAGGGCTGTTGTTGTGCGTCGCGTACCCGGTAGAGCAGCGATTGCTGGCTCTGGCCGAGGATCCCTTCGACCTGCCAGCCTTCGAAAGTCTGGCCCGGCTTCAGCGCGGGCGGGAGTGGCCATTGCTGCAGATGAATCAGTGCGTCGCCAATGCTGGTTTCACCGAGGGCATCGACCCGCACCAGCAGGGCGCTGGCATTGTCCTGACTGCCGGCCAGGTGCGCGGCGTTGACCAATGTCTGCGCGGCACTGTTCAGGTCGGGTTGATCGCGCAGAATTGCCGCAATGGCCGTGTCGCCCAGCACGGCCCAGATGCCGTCGCTGAGCAGCACGAAACTCTCGTTCAGGCGCAGTTCGCCATCGAGAAAGTCCAGCACCAGGTGTTGATCCAGCCCCAGGGCCCGCTTAAGCACATGCTGCATGCCCGGCTGGTCCCAGACGTGATCCTCACTCACCCGTTGCAACGTGTCGGCGTGCCAGCGATAAACCCGGCAATCGCCGACATGAGCCAGGGTGAAACGCCGGCCGCGCATCACCAAGGCACTGACCGTGGTCAGCAGCGGTTGCCCGCCGCCGTTAGCCTGCAACCAGCGATTTTGCGCCAGTAGCAGACGGTCCAGTGCCTGGGCGACACCCCAGGTTTCCGGGGTGGCGTAGTAGTCCAGCGCCAGCGCCTGCAAGGTCGAACGGGCGGCGAGCCCACCATCGGCACATTGGCTGACGCCGTCGGCGATGGCGAATAGGTAACCCTTGCTTGCCGCCAGCGCCGGGGCCGGAGTGACCAGGCGCAGAGCGTCCTGGTTTTCCTCGCGGGGGCCGATGGCGCTGTGTTCGGCAAAACTCAGTTGCAGGCTCATTCAGTCCTCATACCCGTGCAGCGGTGACGGCTGCCGAACCCCAAGTGGTTCTCCAGCGACGCTTCACCCCATGCAGACCGAACCAGGCAAGTACGCCGAGGCTGGCAAACAACCACAAGGCCAGTTGATAGCTGCCAGTGCTTTGCTTGATTGCGCCCATGCCGGCTGCCAATGCGAAGCCACCGATGCCGCCGGCCATGCCGATCAGCCCGGTCATCACACCAATCTCCCGGCGAAAACGCTGCGGGACCAACTGGAATACTGCACCGTTGCCTGCACCCAAACCGAGCATGGTGCAGACGAAAAGCGCCAACGCGGCGTAGGAACTCGGCAGATTGAAACCCACTGTCGCGATGCAGATTGCCGCCACGGTGTACATCGCCAACAAGGTGCGAATCCCGCCGAAGCGATCCGCCAGCGCGCCGCCCAACGGACGCATCAGGCTGCCACCGAATACACAAGCAGCAGTGTAGTAGCCGGCGGTCACCGGGCTCAGGCCGTATTGGTCGTTGAAGTAGCCGGGCAGGGCGCTGGCCAGACCGATGAAGCCACCAAAGGTCACGCTGTAGAAAAACATGAACCACCAGCTGTCGCGATCACCCAGAGCCTTGAAGTAGTCGGACATGGACTTGGCTTTCGGCCGTTCAGGTGCATTCTTGGCCAGCCAGGCGAAGACGATCAGGGTCAGGATCAGCGGGATCAGGGCGAAGCCGAACACGTTGCTCCAGCCAAACGCGGCAGCCAGCACCGGGGCGATCAGGGCGGCGAGCACGGTGCCCGAGTTACCGGCACCGGCGATGCCCATGGCTTTGCCTTGGTGCTGAGGCGGATACCATTGCGAGGCCAATGGCAGGGCGACGGCGAAGGACGCACCGGCCATGCCGAGGAACAGGCCCAGCAACAGCGCTTGCTCGTAACTGTGAATGCCGACTTTCCAGGCGACGAACAGGGCGCAAATGACGATCACCTGGCCGATTATCCCGGCGGTTTTTGGCGACAGGCGATCAGCCAGCAGGCCCATCGCAAAGCGCAATACGGCCCCGGCCAGAATCGGCGTGGCCACCATCAGCCCGCGCTGTTGGGTGGTCAGCTGCAGGTCAGCGGCGATCTGTACCGCCATTGGGCCGAGAAGGTACCAGACCATGAAGCTCAGATCGAAATAGAGGAAGGCTGCGAACAGGGTCGGGGTATGGCCGGATTTCCAGAAGCTTGAATTCATCGCGCACCTCAGCTGTCAGGCGTATCAAGAAGGAGTCATGAGCTTGCAGGTGGGGCGCCGCAACGGCCGCACCACCAGCCCCGGTCTCTGGGGCCAAAACGGAAAAACGCCGCTACCCGATCCGCCAAGGGGAGGCGAATGAGGTGAGCGACGTCTTTGTCGTAGGTGGGGCAACCGCCGTTGGTTACCTTGCAGGGATTTACGTAGCGAGATTTGTGCCAACACGTCAGATCGGGGTTGTGGCCATTCGCGGGCAAGCCTCGCTCCTACAAGTTTTGTGTCGTTTACAACATCTGAATTCCACAAACCTGTAGGAGCGAGGCTTGCCCGCGAAGGCGTCAGCACTGGCTCCGCAAGGCTTCAGCCAAGCAACTCACTCATGGCAATAATCTGCTCCGCCACCTGGATCAGCTTCTGCTGGCGGCTCATGGCCTGGCGGCGCATCAGGGTGTAGGCCTCTTCTTCGTTGCAGTCCTTCATCTTCATCAGCAGCCCCTTGGCCAACTCGATGCGCTTGCGCTCGGCCAGTTGCTGGTCGCGGGCGTGCAGTTGCGCGCGCAGGGCCTGGTCGCTTTCAAAGCGCGCCATGGCCACGTCGAGAATCGGCTGCAAGCGTTGTGCGTGAATGCCTTCGACGATGTAGGCACTGACGCCGGACTTGATCGCCCGGCGCATCACGTCGGGGTCGTGTTCGTCGGTGAACATCACAATGGGCCGTGGTTGGTCACGGGTCACCAGCACCACTTGCTCCATCACATCGCGGCTCGGTGACTCGGTATCGATCAGGATCACGTCCGGGCGCACCGTTTCGACGCGCGCGGGCAGGTCGATGGTCAGGCCGGACTCGTCGATGACCTCAAACCCGGCTTCGGTCAGGGCCGCTTTCAGACGCCCGACTTTTTTCGCAGTGTCATTGATCAGCAGGATACGCAACATATTCGCAGGCTCCTGTCAGCGGCTGGCGAGAAGGGGAGCACTGTCGCTCATGGCATGCAGGGTGAAGCTGCGGGCATAGCCGGCCGGGTCCGAGCCGTCCCAGACTTTGCCGTCGATCAGTTGACTGCTGCGCATTTCCTGACTCCGGGCGGGCACGCCGACAGCGGTGGCGGCCTCACGGTATAAGTCTAGTTGCTGGACCTGCCGGGCCACGCCGAGGTAATCCGGGTCGTCACGCAACAAACCCCAACGCCGGAACTGGGTCATGAACCACATACCGTCGGATAAATACGGCAAATTGACCTCGCCATCGCGGTGGAAACGCATGGCGTGCGGGTCTTGCCAGCGATTGCCCAAACCATCGGCATAGTCACCGAGCAAGCGTGGTTCGATGCAGTCCAGCGGTGCATCCAGATACTCAGGCGCACTCAACAGTTGCGCGGTGCTACGGCGATTTTCGCCGCTGGCTTCGATGAATCGGCTGGCTTCGAGGATCGCCATCACCAATGCCCTTGCGGTGTTGGGGTATTGCTCGACAAAGGCGCGGGTGCAGCCGAGGACTTTTTCCGGGTGATCGGGCCAGATCGTCTGGCTGGTGGCCATCGTAAACCCGAGATTCTGCTGCACCGCACTGGCCGCCCACGGCTCGCCGACACAGAAACCGTCGATGCGCCCGGCTTGCAGGTGCGCGACCATTTGCGGCGGCGGCACCACCACGCTGTCGACATCCTGCAATGGATGAATGCCCTGGCTCGCGAGCCAGTAATACAGCCACATGGCGTGGGTGCCCGTAGGAAATGTCTGGGCGAAGGTCAGTTTTGGGCGACTTTGGTGCACATGCCGGTCCAATGCTTCAGGACTGGTCACGCCCAACGCCTGCAAGCCGTGGGAGAGGTTGATGCTCTGACCGTTCTGGTTCAGGCCCATGAGCACGGCCATGTCGGTGGAGGCTACGCCGCCGATGCCCAGATGCACCGCATAAATCAGGCCGTACAGGCTGTGGGCGGCGTCGAGTTCGCCGCTGACCAGTTTGTCCCGCAGGTTGGCCCAGGATGACTGGCGCTTGAGGTTCAGGGTCAGGCCGTAGGGTTGGGCGAAACCCTGAGTCGCGGCAACCACCATTGAGGCGCAGTCGCTCAGGGCCATGAAGCCGAGGTTGATTGCGGTTTTTTCCGGGGCATCGCTGCCATTGACCCAGGCCAGTGGGCCGGCTGATGGTTCGTTCATCGATTTCGCACCTTCCAAAAAAAGCGTCGTCCCAAGGCCTTTGCGTGAGCAAAGCCGGGTGACGACGCCATTGTCCTTCCACTCATCCCGCCGTTGGCATGAGTGCTGATGCTTGTGACGGTGCAAGGCATATGCCATCGCTGGCTGATTTTATTGCGCGCCTCGCGTGAAGCCCTGATGCGCGGCTATAATCGCCGCCTCTCATCGCCAACCGAGTCAAGCCTGCCCATGTACACCCTGGCCCGTCAGCTGTTGTTCAAACTTTCCCCGGAAACCTCCCACGATCTGTCCCTGGACCTGATTGGCGCGGGCGGGCGTTTGGGCCTCAACGGCTTGCTGTGCAAGGCACCGGCGAAACTGCCGGTGACGGTCATGGGCCTGGAGTTCCCGAACCCGGTGGGTTTGGCGGCCGGTCTGGACAAAAACGGCGCGGCAATCGACGGGTTTGCCCAATTGGGTTTCGGTTTCGTCGAAATCGGCACCATCACCCCGCGTCCGCAACCGGGCAACCCGAAACCACGGATTTTCCGCTTGCCGGACGCCGAGGCGATCATCAACCGCATGGGCTTCAACAACCTCGGTGTCGATCACTTGCTCGCTCGCGTGGCGGCAGCCAAGTACAAGGGCGTGCTGGGCATCAACATCGGCAAGAACTTCGATACGCCGGTTGAACGTGCGGTCGACGATTACCTGATCTGCCTGGACAAGGTCTATGCCCACGCCAGCTACGTGACGGTCAATGTCAGTTCGCCGAACACCCCGGGCCTGCGCAGCCTGCAATTCGGCGATTCGCTCAAGCAATTGCTCGCCGACCTGGCCACCCGCCGGGCGGAACTGGCCCTGCGCCACGGCAAACATGTTCCGCTGGCGATCAAGATCGCGCCAGACATGACCGACGAAGAAACCGCCCAAGTCGCTCAAGCGTTGATTGAAACCGGGATGGATGCGGTGATTGCCACCAACACCACCCTGAGCCGCGTTGGCGTCGAAGGCATGGAACATGGTGAGGAGGCGGGCGGTTTGTCTGGTGCACCGGTTCGCGACAAGAGCACTCATACGGTGAAAGTGCTGGCGACGGAACTGGGTGGTCGCTTGCCGATCATCGCTGTGGGCGGCATCACCGAAGGCAAGCACGCGGCTGAGAAAATTGCCGCGGGTGCGAGCCTGGTGCAGCTCTACTCCGGCTTCATCTACAAAGGCCCGGCGTTGATTCGTGAATCCGTAGACGCCATCGCGGCCCTGCGCTAACCCTTGTAGCAGCTGCCGAGCCTGCGAGGCTGCGTTCGGCGGCGCAGCCGTCGTAAACCCTGCATACACGGTGTACCTGTAACGCGGCGATGTCTGATTTCACGACGGCTGCGCCGCCGAACGCAGCCTCGCAGGCTCGGCAGCTGCTACAACGTTCGGTGTATGAGATGAAAGGACATAAAAAAGGGCTCCTCGAAGGAGCCCCTGGGCCGAAGCCCGCCGTCCGGATGGGACGTGCGTGGTTAAGTCGTTGCGTAATCAGATTGTCGTGTCGGAGTGTGTGCCCTGTATTAGCCGACGGCGTGAAGTTCGTTGAGTCTGTGGATTCCCGCAGTGCCGGTCATACCGTCCCAGTTGTCGCCGCGTCCTTCTCGCCAGCCATTGATCCAGGCTTGGCGTACCGACGGTAGAGTAAATGGGCAAAGCTCACGGGATTTACCACCAACGCCATATTGATATCCGCGCAAAAATGCTCTTTCCAACGGATCACGCTTAAGTCTTCTCATAGGGTGTTGCCCTCACTTGTTGACTGTATTTATCGCGTCGACCTCAATCGAGGTCAGGCAGAAAAATCCTGCCGTTGGTGGCTCGCTGCCGGCGTCGCGAGCCAAGGTGTTGACGCCGTTGCGACGTCAACCTGAGTTGAGTTCTAACCAATGCGTCACATCGAGGGAATGATCGTTTTGTCATAAGAACGTAACCATAAAGATGCTATGGCCATAAGTAACACGATATTTGTCCGGCGTTCCTTGGCCAAACCCCGGTATGATCGGGGCCTGCGCTAGATGGTAGAGGTAAGCCTTTAACGAGAATGACACCCGTTGCACTTGGGGATTATTCGACGAAGGGTCGACTTATGACATTTTGTTGCATCAACTTTTATATCTGTCCTGGCATCTAAGCTCTTTTAACCCCGAGCAGTCAGGGTGGGGACGGCACACCTTCGTGCCACGCGGGCGCTCTGTTAGAAAAGCGCCTGATTGAAAACCGGATCGGCAATGCGTTGCCGGTTCACTTAGCTAAAGGCTCTGGAATTACCATGTCCGATCGTTTCGAACTCTTCCTCACTTGCCCCAAAGGCCTTGAAGGCCTGCTTATCGAGGAAGCCGTCGGGCTTGGCCTTGAGGAAGCACGTGAGCACACCTCGGCTGTGCGCGGCATGGCCACCATGGAAACCGCCTATCGCCTGTGCCTGTGGTCGCGTCTGGCGAACCGGGTGCTGCTGGTGCTCAAGCGCTTCCCGATGAAGGACGCCGAAGACCTCTATCACGGCGTGCTGGATATCGAGTGGCAAGACCACATGCTCAACGATGGCACCCTGGCCGTCGAGTTCAGCGGTCACGGTTCGGGCATCGATAACACGCACTTCGGCGCCTTGAAGGTCAAAGACGCCATCGTCGATAAACTGCGTACTCCGCAAGGCGACCGTCCGTCGATCGACAAGCTCAACCCGGACCTGCGCATTCACCTGCGCCTGGACCGTGGCGAAGCGATTCTGTCCCTCGACCTGTCCGGTCACAGCCTGCACCAGCGCGGTTATCGCTTGCAGCAAGGCGCGGCGCCGCTGAAGGAAAACCTCGCGGCCGCGATTCTGATCCGTTCCGGCTGGCCACGGATTGCCGCCGATGGCGGCGCGCTGGCTGACCCGATGTGCGGTGTTGGTACGTTCCTGGTCGAAGCAGCGATGATCGCCGCCGACATGGCGCCGAACCTGCGTCGCGAGCAATGGGGCTTCACCGCTTGGCTCGGCCACGTGCCGGCGCTGTGGAAAAAACTCCACGAAGAAGCCACCGAACGCGCTGCGGCTGGCCTGGCCAAGCCACCGCTGTGGATTCGCGGTTACGAAGCTGACCCACGCCTGATTCAACCGGGCCGCAATAACGTCGAACGTGCCGGCCTGAGCGAGTGGATCAAGATCTACCAGGGCGAAGTCGCGACGTTCGAGCCGCGGCCGGACCAGAACCAGAAAGGCCTGGTGATCTGCAACCCGCCGTACGGCGAGCGTCTGGGCGATGAGGCGAGCCTGCTCTACCTCTACCAGAATCTCGGCGAACGTCTGCGTCAGGCGTGCCTGAACTGGGAAGCGGCGGTATTCACCGGCGCCCCGGACTTGGGCAAGCGCATGGGCATCCGCAGCCACAAGCAGTATTCGTTCTGGAACGGCGCCTTGCCGTGCAAATTGCTGCTGATCAAGGTCACGCCGGACCAGTTCGTCACCGGCGAGCGTCGTACTCCGGAACAGCGCCAGATCGAGCGCGAACAGGCCGAGTCCGATGCACCGTCGAACATCGAAGCGCCGGGCAAGTACGAGAAGTACAACAAGAATGGCAACCCGATCAAACCGGCCCCGGTGGTGATCGAGCAACCGCGCTTGAGCGAAGGCGGGCAGATGTTTGCCAACCGCCTGCAAAAGAACCTCAAGGCCCTCGGTAAGTGGGTCAAGCGTGAAGGCATCGACTGCTACCGCGTCTATGATGCCGACATGCCGGAATATTCCATGGCCATCGACCTGTATCACGACTGGGTCCACGTTCAGGAATACGCCGCGCCGAAATCCATCGATCCGGAAAAAGCCTCGGCGCGGATGTTCGATGCCCTGGCGGCGATCCCGCAGGCGTTGAACATCGACAAGAACCGCGTGGTAGTCAAACGTCGCGAGCGTCAGAGCGGCACCAAGCAGTACGAGCGTCAGGCAGCACAGGGCAAGTTCGTCGAGGTCAACGAAGGCGGCATCCAGCTGCTGGTGAACCTCACCGACTACCTCGACACCGGCCTGTTTCTCGACCACCGGCCGATGCGCATGCGGATTCAGAAAGAGGCAGCCGGCAAGCGCTTCCTCAACCTGTATTGCTATACCGCGACCGCCAGCGTTCATGCGGCCAAGGGTGGCGCGCGCAGCACCACCAGCGTCGACTTGTCGAAAACCTATCTGGATTGGGCGCGGCGTAACCTGTCGCTGAACGGTTTCTCCGACAAGAACCGTCTGGAGCAGGGTGATGTGATGGCTTGGCTCGATGCCTGCCGTGACGAGTACGACCTGATCTTCATCGACCCGCCGACCTTCTCCAACTCCAAGCGCATGGAAGGGATCTTCGACGTGCAGCGTGATCAGGTGCAGTTGATCGACCTGGCCATGGCGCGTCTGGCGCCGGGCGGGGTGTTGTACTTCTCCAACAACTTCCGCAAGTTCACGCTCGAGGAAAACCTTGCCGAGCGTTATGCCGTTGAAGAAATCACCGCCCAGACCATCGATCCGGATTTCGCCCGTAATGGCAAGATCCACCGTGCGTGGAAGATCACTGCTCGCTGATACTTGAGCCTGATTGGATCCAGAGCCTTGATTTTTAAAGGCTCTTGGGTTCTTTCAGTGCTGGTCAAATTAATGGCTAATAGCTATAACTCAACTCGTGGCCAATGGGCTTTTCCGGCACCTGGCGTTTTGAGTTGTATCTATGTCGTTGCACGCCGTGCGCCCCAAGATCCTGGGTTTTATCCGCGAAGATGTTTCGGCCTGGCTGGTCGCGCTGTTGGCATTGTTCGTCGGCGGGATTCTCACGGGGTTGCTGGCCTGGGCGACGTTCAATCAATTTCATCAGCAATTGCGGCAACGTTTTCAGCTGCTCGCCAGTGAACGTTACAGCCGTATCGAAGAACGTTTCGAAGATCAGGAGCAGCGCCTCGATGGCCTGCGCCGGTTCTTCGTCAATTCCGAATCGGTGTCCCGCGAGGAATTCGACGGTTACGCCAAACCTCTTTTGCGTCGCACCCAAGCCTACTCCTGGGCTCCCCGGGTTTCCCGCGCCGAACGCCCTCTACTTGAACGCGCGGTGCTTGAACAGGGTGTGAGCAATTTCATCTTTCGAGAACTCAACGCCGATGGTCAGTTGCAGCCAGCCGGCTTGCGAGATGAATACGTACCCGTGCTCTACACCCAAACCCAGAGCCGACTGCCCACGCCGCTGGGTTACGACCTGCTGGCCCAGCCCCTACGCCGTTCGACCCTGGAACGAGCCGATCGCAACGGCAACATGGCCGTGTCGCAACCGTTGCATCTGGTAGGCATCGAGCCGGCCTATTCGCGGGGTGTGTTGCTGGTAGCGCCAGTCAGTCGTCAGAACCTTCCGAATGCCGCACCCGCCGGCTATGTCATGGCGGTGATCAGCATGCGCCAGCTGCTGGCGGACGGGCTACCGGACGAGAATCATGACTCTCTCTCGGTGCGCATCCTCGACTTGTCCACCGATGATCAACACGAAGTGTTGTACGAGTCGACCAACACCGCGGGGGCCAGTGACTTGTCCTCCACGCGTTTGCTGCGTCTGGCCGACCATGATTATCAAGTGGATATGCGCCCCAGCGCTGCGTTCCTGAAAGCCAACCATTCCTCGGTAGCCAGCCTGGTGGTGCTCGGCGGTTTGCTCAGTTTGCTGCTCAGTGTGTTTCTCTATGTGCTGGTCAACCAGCGCCGGCGAGCGCTGAAGATGGTGGAGCAGCGGACCCAAGAGCTGCACGACCGTGAGCAAGAGTTGCGCGGCACGCATGGCCAGTTGCGCGGTGTGCTGGATGCCGCGACGCAGGTGGCAATCATCGCCACCGACTTGCGCGGGGTGATTAGCACCTTCAACGCCGGTGCAGAGCAAATGCTCGGTTATTCCAGTGCGCAGGTCGTAGGCCATATGACCCTGGAAAGTCTGCATCTGCCCCGGGAACTCGAAGCGCGCTCGGCGGAGTTGAGCGCGCGCTATGGCAAGCCGATCCCGACGTGTCAGGCGATGTTGGTCGAAGGCGGGGAAGAGGGCGGTCACGAAGCCCGGGAGTGGACGTTGGTCCGTCACGACGGCAGTCACGTGACGGTGAACATGCTGGCGACCCCGGTCCTCGACGAGCAAGGCTTGTGGGTCGGACACCTGGCGATTTGTATCGACATCACCGAGCGCAAGCGCGTCCACGAAGCGCTGGCGGCACGGGACCTGTTGTTGAAGAAACTCAGCGCCCATGTGCCCGGCGGAATCTACCAGTTCAAGATGGAATTCGATGGGCGCTTCAGCGTGATCTACGCCAGCGACGGCATCCGCGAAATCTACGAACTCGAGCCGGACGTGCTGTTGCTCAACGCCGAGGCGGTGTTCGCGCGGATTCATCCTCAGGATACGCGCCGGGTCCGCTTCTCGCTCCAGGCGTCGGCGGACAACCTCAGCCCATGGCGTGAGGAGTACCGCGTGCAATTGCCCGAGCGTGGTCTGCGTTGGGTCCGAGGCGAAGCGACGCCAGAGGAACTGCCCGGTGGCGGTGTGCTCTGGCATGGCTACATCTCTGACATTTCCGACCTCAAGCGTGTGGAAGAGGAATTGCGCGCACTGTCGGTGACCGACTCCCTGACCGGAATCCATAATCGTCGCTACTTCCAGGAGCGCTTGACCACCGAAATGGCCCGGGTCGAGCGCGGCGGTGGCGAGTTGTCGGTGATCATGCTCGACATCGATCACTTCAAGCGCATCAATGACCAGCATGGTCATGCGGTGGGCGATCGGGTGTTGCAGGCCGTGTGCGAGCGCATTGGCGGTCGCTTGCGGCGCACCGATGTGTTCTGTCGCCTGGGCGGCGAAGAATTCATGGTGCTCTGTCCGGATATCGACGGCGAACAGGCCCATGTGCTGGCCGTGGAGTTGTGGCAAGGGTTGCGCAGCGCGCCGATCGACGAGGTCGGGATAGTCACCGCGAGTTTCGGGATTGCCAGTTGGCGAGCCGGAGAGGGTGCGGATGCGCTGCTGTTGCGGGCTGACTCAGGGGTGTATGCGGCGAAGCAGGCGGGAAGGGATCGGGTTGAGGGGCAGATGAATTAACCCAGGCAGGATATGATCGTTCCCACGCTCTGCGTGGGAATGCCTCAATGGACGCTCCGCGTCCGCTTTGGCAGTGACGCGGAGCGTCACCGGCTGCATTCCCACGCAGAGCGTGGGAACGATCAGATTGGGGGTTACAACACCGAAGCCGTTTCCGGCAGTTTCGGCTGGCGGTACAGGTCCAGCAGCACCTGATCCAGCACCGAGGAGGCGCCAAACGGTGCCTTGTCGTTGAGGATCGCCACGACCGCCCAGGTATTGCCATTGATGTCGCGGCTGTAACCGGAGATCGCGCGCACGGTGTTCAGAGTGCCGGTCTTCACGTGGGCTTCACCGGCCATCGCCGTACGTTTCAGACGTTTGCGCATGGTGCCGTCGGTGCCGGCGATCGGCATCGAGCTGATGAATTCGGCGGAATACGGGCTGCGCCAGGCGGCCTGCAACATTGCAGCCATCTCACGAGCACTCACTCGCTCGGCACGGGACAGACCGGAGCCGTTCTCCATTACCAGATGCGGCGCAGTGATGCCTTTCCTTGCCAGCCACTGACGCACCACGCGCTGAGCCGCCTTGGCATCGTCACCGTCGGCATCAGTGCGGAATTTCTGGCCCAGGCTCAGGAACAACTGCTGAGCCATGGTGTTGTTACTGTATTTGTTGATGTCGCGAATGATTTCCGCCAGGTCTGGCGAATAGGCCCGGGCCAGCACCTTGGCATTGCTCGGCGTCGGTGCCAGACGATCCTGGCCCTGGATGCTGCCACCCAATTCTTTCCAGATCGCCCGCACAGCGCCGGCGGTGTAGGTCGCGTGATCGAGCAGCGACAGGTAGGTCTGGGAGCTGCAACCTTCGCCCAACTGGCCGCCAACGGTCACGGTGACGCTGCCATCAGCCTGGGGCACCGGGTTGTAGCGCACGCCACCGGTGCATTGCTTGGAGTTGAGCGCCTTGACCTGATTGTCGATGCGGATGCTGGCAATCGGCGGCTCGACCGACACCAGGACCTTGCCCGAATCATTGCGGGCCACGAAGCGCAGGGCCTTGAGGTTGACCAGCAGCGCGTCCGGTTTGACCAGGAACGGTTTGTTCTCGTCATTGCCGTCATCGTTGAATTCGGGCAGTTGCGGTTGCACGAAGAAATTGCGGTCCAGCACCAGGTCGCCGGTGACTTGCGTCACGCCGTTGGCGCGCAAATCGCGCATCAGCAGCCAGAGTTTTTCCATGTTCAGCTTCGGATCGCCGCCACCCTTGAGGTAGAGGTTGCCGTTGAGGATGCCACCGCTGAGGGTGCCATCGGTGTAGAACTCGGTTTTCCACTGGTGGTTCGGGCCGAGCATTTCCAGCGCGGCGTACGTGGTCACCAGCTTCATGGTCGAGGCCGGGTTAACCGAAACATCAGCGTTATGAATGGTAGGGGTGCCCGGGCCGTTGAGCGGGATCATCACCAGCGACAAGGCACTGTCCTGCAGTTTGCTGGCTTTGAGGGCCTTTTCGACATTGGGCGACAGCGCGGTGTTGATCGAAGCGGCGGAAACGGGGAGGGCCAGGGGCAGAAGAAGACTGGCCAGCAGCAATGGACGCAAAGATTTGATCATCTGAAATAAAACCCTACAGCCGAGGGGAAAAAAGACGAGGGCATGGAAATAAATTCCCTCAGCGGTCATGAAAGTGTCGGCATTATGCCCCAAGGTGCAACAGCTTGTGCCGTACCCTGGTCTGCTAATCCGCTATTTTTTTACCGACGGTAGGCGTAGCGCCGTTCTGAGGCGGGCAATCGGCGCTTGAAACTGCTAAAGTGCGGCCCGTTATTACTTATGAGGATTGTTCCAATGGCGACTAACCGTTCCCAGCGTCTGCGCAAAAAACTGTGCGTCGATGAATTTCAAGAGCTGGGTTTCGAACTGAACCTGGATTTCAAAGAAGATTTGGCTGATGAAGCCATTGATGCTTTCCTCGACGCGTTCCTGAAAGAAGCCATGGAAGCCAACGGTCTGGGCTATGTTGGCGGCGACGACTTTGGTCTGGTGTGCCTGCAGAAGCGTGGCTCGGTCTCCGAAGAGCAGCGTGCCGCTGTTGAAGCCTGGCTCAAGGGCCGCAGCGAACTGACCGAAGCAACCGTCAGCCCGCTGATCGACGTCTGGTACCCGGAAAAGCCGATCAATCCGGTAGCTTGATGTTCTAAAAAACGGCGACCCAAGGGTCGCCGTTTTTTTATGCGTGCTTTTTGTAGGAGCGAGGCTTGCCCGCGAAGGCGTTGTGTCAGTCGATATCAATGTTGAATGACAGTACGCCTTCGCGGGCAAGCCTCGCTCCTACAGGGCCTTGCGCCAATTCAAAATCACCAGCGTCAACACCCCCGCCACAATCCCCCAAAACGCCGAACCGATGGAAAACAGCGTCAGCCCCGACGCCGTGACCATAAAGGTAATCAGCGCCGCTTCCCGTTCCTGCACTTGCGCCATGGCAATGCTCAAGCCATTGATGATTGAGCCGAACAGCGCCAGCGCGGCAATCGACAGCACCAGTTCTTTAGGCAATGCGGCAAACAACGCCGCCAGCGTCGCGCCGAACACTCCGGCAATCCCGTAGAAAATCCCGCACCAGACGGCGGCCGTGTAGCGCTTGTTGCGATCTTCATGAGCATGCGGCCCAGTGCAGATCGCCGCGCTGATGGCGGCCAGGTTGATCCCGTGGGAGCCGAACGGCGCCAGCAGCAACGAGGCAATGCCGGTGGTGGTGATCAGTGGCGAGGCCGGCACGTTGTAGCCGTCGGCGCGCAATACGGCGATGCCCGGCATGTTCTGCGAGGTCATCGCCACCACGAACAGCGGAATGCCGATGCTGATGGTCGCGGCCAGGGAAAAATGCGGCGTGGTCCAGACCGGCGTCGCGACTTCCAGGTGAAAGCCACTGAAATCCAGCAGCCCCATGAACCCCGACAATGCGGTGCCGATCAACAGCGCGGCGAGCACGGCGTAGCGGGGCGACAGGCGTTTGACCACCAGATACGTGAAGAACATCCCCAGCACCAGCGCAGTGCGGTGCTGGGCGGCGACGAAAATCTCGCTGCCGATCTTGAACAGAATTCCCGCCAGCAATGCCGCCGCCAATGAGGCCGGAATCTTTTTCACCAACCGTTCGAAACTGCCGGTCAGGCCGCAAATGGTCACCAGCACTGCGCAAGTGATGTAGGCGCCGATAGCCTCGCCGTAGCTGACACCGCCCAGGCTGGTGATCAGCAACGCCGCGCCGGGGGTCGACCAGGCGATGGTGATCGGCGTGCGATAGCGCAGGGACAAGCCGATCGAGCACACCGCCATGCCAATGGAGATCGCCCAGATCCACGACGAAATCTGCCCGCTGGTCAGCCCCGCCGCTTGCCCGGCCTGGAACATTAGCACCAATGAGCTGGTGTAGCCGGTCATCATGGCGATGAACCCGGCGACGATGGCCGAGGGGGACGTGTCAGTCAGAGGGCGAAGCTGCGTGTGCGTGGCGTCGGTCATGACAGCGGTGTTCCTTATACCTATGAAAATATCCGAACCAACGATGAACCCTGTAGGAGCGAGGCTTGCCCGCGAAGGCGTCGTGTCAGTCGATATCAATGCTGAATGACACGACGCCTTCGCGGGCAAGCCTCGCTCCTACAGGGGATCGCGTTTGAGCCACGGATTCTGCGTTCAAGCCTAAACTGAAAAGTAACCGGTCGTTGCAATACAGCGGGGGCGACAAACAGCCGTACAGTCGTGTTGCCACCTTCCATTGTGTACAATCGCGGTGTTTTTTACGCGATACTTGCCAGCGACCCACTGTGCCGTATTACAGTCACGGTCAATTCGCCGCAGTTCTCCGACTCGAGTGCCCATGAACGAACAGTTGCAACCCCTCAAGAAACAACCGCGAGCAGGCAAAGCCGGCCGCAGCGGTACCCAGGACGATATTGTCTACGCGCATATCTTCGAGGCCATCCTCGAACAGCGTCTGGCGCCCGGCACCAAGTTGAGCGAAGAAGCGCTGGGGGAAATTTTCGGGGTCAGCCGAACCATCATTCGCCGCGCGCTGTCGCGTCTGGCCCATGAAGGCGTGGTGTTGCTGCGACCGAATCGCGGTGCTGTCGTTGCCAGCCCGAGTGTCGAAGAGGCCCGTCAGGTGTTTCTGGCGCGGCGTCTGGTGGAGCGGGCGATCACTGAATTGGCGGTTCAGCACGCCACCGCCGAGCAACTGCTTGAACTGCGGCAGATGGTCAACGACGAGCGCGACAGTTTTTCCCGTGGCGATCGCGGTGCCGGTATCCGTCTGTCCGGCGAGTTCCACTTGAAACTGGCCGAAGCGGCAAAAAACGCGCCGCTGATCAGCTTCCAGCGCAGCCTGGTGTCCCAGACTTCGTTGATCATCGCCCAGTACGAGAGTGGCAACCGTTCCCACTGTTCCTACGATGAACACACCCAGTTGATCGACGCGATCGAAGCGCGGGACGCGACGCTGGCGGTGGACCTGATGATGCATCACATGGACCACATCGACAGCAAACTCAACCTCGACGAAGAAAGTGCGTCGGATGATTTGCATGCGGTGTTTTCGCATTTGTTGCAGACCAAGAAGCCTGGGCGGCCAGTCGCGAAACTCTGATGGACCGAGGTGCGGCCTTCGCGGGCAAGCCTCGCTCCTACAGGTTTTGTGTCGTTCACATTATTGTGATCCACCACCCATCTGTAGGAGCGAGGCTTGCCCGCGAAGGCGGCCTCAAAGACACAAAAAATCCCCCGGAACCAACGATTGCGGGGGATATTTCATGCCCGGAAAATCTTAGCGCTGGTGCACCAGATTCCCCCCCGCATACGTCTGCAACACCGTTCGGTCATCTCCCAGCGTCATCAATACAAACAACGTCTCGGCAATGTTATTGGCCTGCTTCAGGCGATAGCCGAGCAGTGGCGTGGCGTTGTAGTCCAGCACCAGGAAGTCCGCGTCGCTGCCTGGTTGCAGGGTACCGATCTTGTCTTCCAGGCGAAGGGCGCGGGCGCCACCGAGGGTGGCCAGGTATAGCGATTTGAACGGGCTCAGCCGCGCGCCTTGCAGTTGCATGACTTTGTAGGCTTCGTTCAGGGTTTGCAGCAGCGAGAAACTGGTGCCGCCACCGACGTCGGTACCGAGGCCGACATTGAGTTTGTGTTTCTCGGCCATCGGCAGATTGAACAGACCGCTGCCAAGGAACAGGTTTGAGGTCGGGCAGAATGCAATCGCCGAACCCGTCTGCGCCAGTCGCGCACATTCGTCGTCGCACAGGTGAACGCCGTGAGCGAACACCGAGCGCTCGCCGAGCAGTCGATAGTGATCGTAGACGTCCAGGTAGCCCTTGCGCTCCGGGAACAGCGCCTTGACCCACTCGACTTCCTTGAGGTTTTCGCTGATGTGGGTCTGCATGTACAGATCCGGATATTCGCTGAGTAACTGGCCAGCGAGGGTCAGTTGTTCCGGGGTGCTGGTCGGGGCGAAGCGCGGGGTGACCGCGTAGTGCAGACGACCCTTGCCATGCCAGCGCTCGATCAGCGCCTTGCTTTCGACGTAACTCGATTCGGCGGTGTCGGTCAGGTAGTCCGGCGCGTTGCGGTCCATCATTACCTTGCCGGCGATCATCCGCAGGTCCAGCTGTTCGGCGGCCTCGAAGAACGAGTTCACCGACTGCGGATGCACGCTGCCGAACACCAGCGCAGTGGTGGTGCCGTTGCGCAGCAACTCCTTGATGAAAATGTCCGCGACCTGGTCGGCGTGGGCCTTGTCGGCGAACTGGCTTTCGCATGGGAAGGTGTAAGTGTTGAGCCAGTCCAGCAGTTGCTCGCCGTAGGCGCCGACCATGCCGGTTTGCGGCAGGTGGATGTGGGTGTCGATAAAGCCCGGGGTGATCAGCGCGTCCTGATAATGCGTGATCTGGATATCGGCCGGCAGGGTCGGCAGCAATTCGCTGGCGTGGCCGATGGCACTGATCTGGCCGTTTTCGACCACCAGCAGGCCGTCTTCGAAATACTCGTACGAGGCTTCGATGCCCACTTCGGCGGGATCGGCGATGCTATGCAGGAGGGCAGCGCGGTAGGCTTTGCGAGTCAAAGGCATGGGATCTCTCAGTTTTCAGGCTTATCAATTGGAAGCTTGGCTGCGGCGTGAAGCAGGCAGCAGTTTGGCGATCGATGATCCGGCGCTGGCGGTGTGCTGGCCGAAATTCGCGTTATAGGTGGCGATGATTTCGCCGGCGATGGAGATAGCGATTTCCACAGGCAACTTGCCTTTGACTTCGCCGATGCCCATCGGGCAACGCATGCGTTGCAGCACGGTGTTGTCGAAGCCGCGGTCACGCAGGCGATGTTCGAACTTCACCCGTTTGGTCTTCGAGCCGATCAGGCCGAAGTAGGCGAAGTCGTTGCGCTTGAGGATCGCGGCGGTGAGTTCGAGGTCGAGTTGGTGGTTGTGGGTCATGACGATGCAGTAGCTGCCGGCGGGCAGGTCATCGACTTCGTCCAGCGGTTCTTCAGTGACGATTTTGCGCACGCCGTGGGGGATCTGTTCGGGGAACTCAGCTTCCCGCGAGTCGATCCAGCGTACCCGGCAGGGCAGGCTGGCGAGCAGCGGCACCAGCGCCCGACCGACGTGGCCGGCGCCGAACACCGCAATCTGCGCCTGGACCTGGCCCATCGGTTCGAACAGCAACACGGTCACGCCACCGCAGCACTGGCCCAGGCTGGCGCCGAGGCTGAAGCGCTCCAGATGGGTGTCCTGCCGGCCGCTGGCCAGCATCTCGCGACCGATCTGCATGGCCTTGTATTCCAGATGCCCGCCACCGATGGTGTCGAACGTTTGCGTGGCGCTGATGACCATCTTCGAGCCAGCATTGCGCGGCGTCGAGCCGAGCTCTTCGATGATGGTCACCAACACGCAGGGTTCGCCCCGGGTTTGCAGGTCGGCGAGGGCGTCGATCCAGTTGTACATGTTTTCACCCCTACAACATTGTTGTCTGTTCGGGCCTCTTCGCGGGCAAGCCTCGCTCCTACAGGATTGATAGCGGTCACACGATCACCGTAAACCTGTAGGAGCGAGGCTTGCCCGCGAAGGCCACGCCTCGGTCTAAAGCGAAGCCAACTCCGGCTCAGCCTCGGTAGCCTTCGCCACCTTCAACTGCCGCATCTGTTCACAGCCCCACAACACCCGCTCCGGGGTCGCCGGTGCGTCGATTTTCGGTTGATGCTGGTAGTCGCCCAGGCTCGCCACGGCGTCCTTGATCGCACACCACGCCGCAATGCCGAGCATGAACGGTGGCTCACCGACAGCCTTGGAATGGAACACCGTGTCTTCCGGGTTCTTGCGGTTTTCCACCAGCTTCACCCGCAGGTCCAAAGGCATGTCTGCCACCGCCGGGATCTTGTAGCTGGCCGGGCCGTTGGTCATCAGTTTGCCTTTGTTGTTCCACACCAGTTCTTCCATGGTCAGCCAACCCATGCCCTGGATGAAACCGCCCTCGACCTGACCGATGTCGATGGCCGGGTTCAGCGAGTCGCCGACATCGTGAAGGATGTCGGTGCGCAGCATCTTGTACTCGCCGGTCAGGGTGTCGACGATCACCTCGGCACAGGCCGCACCGAAGGCGTAGTAGTAGAACGGCCGACCACGGGCCTGACTGCGGTCGTAGTAGATTTTCGGGGTCTTGTAGAAGCCGGTGCTCGACAGCGACACCTGGGCGAAATACGCCTGCTGGATCAGCGATTCAAACGTCAGAATGTGATCGCGGACCCGTACATGACCGTTGTGGAATTCCACGTCTTCCTCGCTGACCTTGTATTGGCGCGCGGCGAATTCCACCAGGCGTTTCTTGATGATTTCAGCCGCGTTCTGCGCCGCTTTACCATTCAAGTCGGCACCACTGGAAGCCGCGGTCGGCGAGGTGTTCGGGACCTTGTCGGTGTTGGTCGCGGTGATCTGTACGCGGTCCATTTCCACCTGGAATACTTCAGCCACAACTTGCGCAACTTTGGTGTTCAGACCCTGGCCCATTTCGGTGCCACCATGGTTCAGATGGATGCTGCCGTCGGTGTAGATGTGGATCAGTGCGCCGGCCTGATTGAGGAAGCTGGCGGTGAAGGAAATACCGAATTTCACCGGAGTCAGCGCCAAGCCTTTTTTCAGGATCGGGCTGTTGGCGTTGTAGCGACGGATCGCTTCGCGGCGCTCGGCGTACTGGCTGCTTTCTTCCAGTTCGGCGGTCATTTCCTCGAGCATGTTGTGCTCGACGGTCTGGTAGTAATGGGTGATGTTGCGCTCGGTCTTGCCGTAGTAGTTTGCCTTGCGCACCGCTAGCGGATCGAGACCCAAATGGCGCGCGATGGCGTCCATCACTTCTTCGATGGCGACCATGCCTTGCGGGCCGCCGAAACCCCGGTAAGCGGTGTTCGACGCGGTGTTGGTCTTGCAACGGTGACCGTTGATGGTCGCATCGCCCAGGTAGTAAGAGTTGTCGGCATGGAACATCGCGCGGTCGACAATCGATGCCGACAAATCCGGTGAACAACCGCAGTTACCGGCCAGTTCCAGGGCAATGCCGTGCAGGCGACCGGTGCTGTCGAAGCCCACGTCGTACTCGACGTAAAACGGGTGACGCTTACCGGTCATCAGCATGTCTTCGACACGCGGCAGGCGCATTTTGGTCGGCTGACCGGTCAGGTGCGCAATCACCGCGCACAGGCACGCCGGGCTTGCCGCTTGAGTCTCCTTGCCGCCGAAACCACCGCCCATGCGGCGCATGTCGACGACGATCTTGTTCATCGACACGTCCAGCACTTCCGCCACCAGTTTCTGCACTTCGGTGGGGTTCTGGGTCGAGCAGTAAACGATCATGCCGCCGTCTTCGGTCGGCATCACCGAAGAGATCTGGGTTTCCAGATAAAAGTGTTCCTGGCCGCCGATGTGCAGCGTGCCTTGGATGCGATGCTCTGCAGTAGAAAGCGCAGTGGCTGAATCGCCACGCTGATGCGTATGACTGTCGAGCACAAAGTGGCGTTTGCGCAAGGCTTCGACCACGTCCAAAACCGGTTCCAGATCTTCGTATTCGATGATCGCGGCCATGGCCGCTTTGCGCGCGGTTTCCAGGTCTTTCGCCGCCACCGCCAATACCGGTTGACCGACGAACTGCACGTCATCAATGGCCAACAACGGATCGCCCGGCAACAGTGGGCCGATGTCTTTCAGGCCCGGCACATCTTCGTGGGTAATGGCGATGCGCACGCCTTCGAAGGCGTAGCAAGGCTTGGTGTCGATGCTGATGATTTTCGCGTGGGCGCGGTCCGACAGTCGTGCGTAAACGTGCAGCTGATTGGGGAATTCCAGCCGATCGTCGATGTACTGCGCTTCACCGGACACGTGCTTGTCGGCGCTGTCGTGCTTGACGCTGCGGCCGACTCCGGTGGTCAGGTCCTTGGCGAACAATTCAGCCAGTTCGGCTTGGGTCTTCTCTACAGCGTGATGATTAGACATAAGCGGTCACCCGAGTCTCGATGTGCGGTGTTTGCAGTTCGATGAAGTATTTACGCAGCAGATTCTGCGCGCTGAGCAGGCGGTATTCCTTGCTGGCGCGGAAGTCCGAAAGCGGGGTGAAATCTTCGGCCAATGCAGCGCAGGCGCGTTCGACGGTGGCGTTGTTGAACGGCGCGCCAACCAGCGCGGCTTCGCAGTGTTTGGCACGTTTTGGAATGGCTGCCATGCCGCCGAAAGCAACACGGGCGTCGGCGATCACGCCATTGTCGATACGCAGGTTGAACGCGGCACAAACGGCGGAAATGTCATCGTCCAGACGCTTCGAAACCTTGTAGGCGCGGAACAGTTGTTCGGCGCTGGCCCGTGGCACGATGATCTTTTCGATGAACTCGCTTTCCTGACGCGCGGTGACCCGGTAATCGATGAAGTAATCTTCCAGGGCCATGGTGCGGCGGGTTTCGCCTTTGCACAGGACGATCTGCGCGCCGAGGGCGATCAGCAGCGGTGGCGAGTCGCCGATTGGCGAGGCGTTGCCGATGTTGCCGCCCAAAGTGCCCTGGTTGCGGATCTGCAATGAGGCGAAGCGCTGCAGCAGTTCCCCGAAGTCCGGGTACTCGGCCTTCAAGGCGTCGTAACAGTCGGAGAGGGCGGTAGCGGCACCGATTTCCAGGCGATCGTCGAAGCGTTCGATGCGTTTCATTTCGGCGACGTTGCCGACGTAGATCATCACCGGCAAGGTACGGTGGAACTGCGTGACTTCCAGCGCCAGATCGGTGCCGCCGGCCAGCAGACGGGCCTGTGGATAAGCGTCGTAGAGGTCGGCCAGATCGGCCACGGTCAATGGCACCAGGCAGCGCTTGTCGCCACTGTTGAGTTCGCCGATGTCGGTGGGGGCGATGGCTTTCAGGCGAGCGATGGTGTCCGCTTCACGAGCATCGAATTGGTCGGGTTGTTTACCGCAGCAGGATTGCTCGGCTGCGGCCAGAATCGGCCGATAACCGGTGCAGCGGCAAAGGTTGCCGGCCAGCGCTTCGTGGGCTTTGTGAGAATCCGGTTGATCGCTGTTCTTTTGCAGCGCGAACAGCGACATCACGAAGCCGGGTGTGCAGAAACCGCATTGTGAGCCGTGGCACTCGACCATGGCTTTTTGCACGCTGTGCAGTTCGCCTTGGTGCTTGAGGTCTTCGACGCTGATCAGTTGCTTGCCGTGCAAGGAGGAGACGAACGTCAGGCACGAGTTGAGGCTGCGATAGCGAATGTGTTCGCGGCCCGAGTCGTCCGTCTGTAACTCGCCGACCACCACGGTGCAGGCACCACAGTCGCCGCTGGCGCAGCCTTCTTTGGTGCCGGGTTTGCCCACATGTTCGCGCAGGTAATTGAGCACGGTCAGGTTCGGGTCCAGGGCGTGCTCGCTACGGAGTTCCTGGTTTAGTAAAAACTGGATCACGGAAGGCCTCGCAAACTCATTATTGTTGTTAACCGACATGAGCCGAATTTATCAGGTCTGACTTTTCGGTCAATGATTTTCTGACTTAAAGGTCAGGAAATAGCATTTTGTCGATCAACGACTCGTTCCTTCATTATTGACCCTCACGGGATAGCTTGCCTTTTGCTTGAATCGTGCCAAAAACCGCTGGGTGGGCACTCCGCCATGACCCATCAATTGCGCTACACTGCGCCGCTTGTGCAGATCGAAGAGTTTGAAGGACAACCATGACGTTCAAGGCGCCGGACAGCCTCGCCGAGCAAATCGCTCACCACCTCGCCGAACGTATCATTCGTGGCGAAATGAAGCCGGGGGAGCGCATTCAGGAACAGAAGGTCACGCTGGCCCTTAATGTCAGCCGCGGTTCAGTCCGTGAGGCCTTGCTGATTCTCGAGCGCCGCCACTTGATCGCGATTTTGCCGCGACGTGGCGCCCACGTGACTGAACTCACGGCACACAAGGTGCAGAGCCTGTGCACGCTGATGAGCGAGCTATACATTCTGCTCGGCAACGCCGTGGCCAGCGGCTGGCAAGTCCAGACCGACATGGTGCCGTTTCTGCAGATCCAGCAGCGCCTGACCGACAGCTACGAACGCCAGGACATCCGCACGTTCGTCGACGACAGCTTCAGTGTGATGCGCGCCGCGTACCCGTTCGCCAACAACCCGTACTTGCAGGAAACTGTCGAGAATTTACAGCCGGCCATGAGCCGCGCGTATTTCCTCGCGCTGGATCAGCGCAAGGCCTCGATGAGTGAGTTCCTCGAGCTGTTCGAACGCTTGCTCGCTGCCGTGCTGGCGCGTGACCTTCCTCAGATTCGCGTGGTGCTGACGGCGTATGCCCAGCGCAGTTGCGATCTGGTGATTTCTGCCCTGACGGTCGCTTAAGCGTGCGGCTCAAGTGCATCAAACTCGCGGGGTTCAAATCCTTCGTCGACCCGACCACGGTGAACTTCCCCAGTAACATGGCGGCTGTGGTCGGGCCCAATGGCTGCGGCAAGTCGAACATCATCGACGCCGTGCGTTGGGTGATGGGCGAGAGCTCGGCCAAGAACTTGCGCGGCGAGTCGATGACCGACGTCATCTTCAACGGCTCGACCAGCCGTAAACCGGTGAGCCAGGCGAGCATCGAGCTGGTGTTCGATAACTCCGACGGCACTCTGCTCGGCGAATGGGCTGCCTATGCGGAAATTTCCATTCGCCGCAAAGTGACCCGCGACAGCCAGACCACCTACTACCTCAACGGCGCCAAATGCCGCCGCCGCGATATTACCGACATCTTTCTGGGTACCGGCCTCGGTCCGCGCAGCTATTCGATTATCGAGCAGGGGATGATCTCCAAGCTGATTGAGTCCAAGCCCGAAGACCTGCGCAATTTCATCGAAGAAGCCGCCGGGATTTCCAAGTACAAGGAACGGCGGCGCGAGACTGAAAACCGTATCCGCCGCACCCACGAAAACCTTGCCCGCCTGACCGACCTGCGCGAAGAGCTCGAGCGCCAGCTTGAACGCTTGCACCGCCAGGCCGAGGCCGCCAAGAAGTATCAGGAATACAAGGGCGAAGAGCGGCAGCTCAAGGCCCAGCTGTCGGCCCTGCGCTGGCAGGCATTGAACGAACAGGTCGGCCAGCGCGAATCGATTATCGGCACTCAGGAAATCACCTTCGAAGCCTTGGTGGCCGAGCAACGCAATGCCGACGCTGCCATCGAACGCCTGCGTGACGGTCATCACGATCTGTCCGAGCGCTTCAATCTGGTGCAGGGGCGTTTCTATTCGGTCGGCGGCGACATCGCCCGGGTCGAGCAGAGCATCCAGCACGGTCAGCAGCGTTTGCGTCAGTTGCAGGACGATCTGAAGGAAGCCGAGCGTGCGCGGCTGGAAACCGAGTCTCACTTGGGCCACGACCGCACCTTGCTGCTGACCTTGGGCGAAGAGCTGGACATGCTCACGCCGGAACAGGAAGTCACCAGCGCCGCCGCCGAAGAAGCTGCTGCCGCGCTCGAAGAATCCGAAACCACCATGCACGCCTGGCAGGAGCAGTGGGACACGTTCAACCTCACTGCCGCCGAGCCGCGCCGTCAATCTGAAGTTCAGCAATCGCGGATCCAGCAGCTGGAAACCAGCATGGAACGTTTGGCCGATCGCCAGAAGCGTCTTGGCGAAGAACGTGCGTTGCTCTCGGCGGACCCGGAAGACGCGGCGATCATGGAGCTCAGCGAGCAATTGGCTGCGTCCGAGGCCACGCTCGAAGACTTGCAAGCCAGTGAAGAGGCTCAGGTCGAGCGCCTTGAGCAACTGCGTCAGGAACTGCAGCAAGCCCTTTCGGCGCAGCAGCAAGCCCAAGGTGATTTGCAGCGTCTCAACGGTCGACTGGCATCGCTGGAAGCCTTGCAGCAAGCCGCCCTTGATCCGGGCACCGGCACCGCCGAATGGCTGCGCGAACAGCATCTGGCGGATCGTCCGCGTCTGGCCGAAGGCCTGAAGGTCGAGGCTGGTTGGGAACTGGCGGTGGAAACCGTGCTCGGCGCCGACCTGCAAGCGGTGCTGGTGGATGACTTCGGTGACTTCGATTTGGCCGGGTTTGCCCAAGGCGATTTGCGCCTGCTCAGCCCGGCCAGCGATGGCGTGCGCGTCCCCGGCAGTTTGCTCGACAAGGTCGAGGCGCAGATTGATTTGTCGCCATGGCTGGGGCAGGTCAAACCGGTCGACAGTCTTGAGCAAGCCTTGGCCTTGCGTGGGCAATTGGCCGCCGGGCAAAGCCTGATCAGCCGCGACGGTTACTGGGTCGGCCGACACTTTTTGCGTGTGCGTCGGGCCAGCGAAGCGGAAAGCGGTGTGCTCGCCCGTGGCCAGGAAATCCAGCGCTTGGGCCTTGAGCGCGAAGAGCGCGAGGCCACGGTCGAAACCCTCGAAACTCAATTACAAAACCTGCGGGCGCAACAGCGTCAGCAGGAAAACGGTCGCGAACATTTGCGCCGTCTGCTGCAAGACGAAGCCCGTCAGCAAGGCGAATTGAAAGCCCAGTTGTCCGCCGGCAAAGCCAAGGTCGAGCAGTTGACCCTGCGCCGCACCCGTCTCGATGAAGAACTCACCGAGCTGAGCGAACAGCGCGCCCTGGAACACGAAAACATCGGCGAAGCGCGCCTGCAATTGCAGGAAGCCCTCGATAGCATGGCGCTCGACACCGAGCAGCGCGAGTTGCTGCTGGCCCAGCGCGACAGCCTGCGCGAACGCCTCGACCGGGTGCGCCAGGAGGCCAGACAGCACAAGGATCATGCGCATCAACTGGCGGTACGCCTCGGTTCGCTGAAGGCGCAACACGATTCCACTCGTCAGGCCCTTGAACGGCTGGAAATGCAGTCCGAGCGCCTGACCGAGAAGCGCGAACAGTTGAGCCTCAACCTCGAAGAGGGCGAGGCCCCACTGGAAGAGCTGCGGCTGAAACTTGAAGAGCTGCTCGACAAGCGCATGACCGTCGACGAAGAACTCAAGACCGCGCAAATCGCCATGGAAGACGCCGACCGCGAACTGCGTGACGCTGAAAAGCGCCGCACTCAGGCCGAGCAGCAATCGCATTTGATACGCAGCCAACTCGAGCAGCAGCGCATGGAATGGCAAGCGCTGACGGTGCGGCGCAAGACTTTGCAGGATCAATTGCTCGAGGACGGCTACGATCTCAACGGCGTGCTCGCCACGCTGCTGGCCGGGGCCAACGAGAAAGACGCCGAAGAAGAACTCGAGCGCATTGCCGCGCGGATTCAGCGCCTCGGCGCGATCAACCTCGCGGCCATCGATGAATACCAGCAACAATCCGAGCGTAAACGTTATCTGGATGCTCAGAACGACGATCTGGTGGAAGCGCTGGACACGCTCGAGAACGTGATTCGCAAGATCGACAAGGAAACCCGAAACCGCTTCAAAGATACCTTTGATCAGATCAATGGCGGTTTACAGGCGCTTTTCCCAAAAGTTTTTGGTGGAGGACGCGCGTATTTGGAACTGACGGGCGAAGATCTACTCGATACAGGGGTGACGATCATGGCGCAGCCGCCAGGAAAGAAGAACAGCACCATCCATTTGCTCTCCGGCGGTGAAAAAGCCCTGACCGCATTGGCCCTGGTATTTGCCATCTTCAAGTTGAACCCGGCGCCGTTCTGCATGCTCGATGAGGTTGACGCGCCATTGGATGACGCTAACGTTGGACGCTACGCACGGCTGGTCAAAGAGATGTCGCAGACGGTGCAGTTCATTTACATCACCCACAACAAGATCGCCATGGAAATGGCCGATCAATTGATGGGGGTGACGATGCACGAACCCGGTTGCTCGCGTCTGGTGGCAGTGGATGTGGAGGAGGCGATGGCCATGGTGGACGCCTGAGTCATTGCGTGTAGGGCAAGTAATTCTGAGCTGTAGGGCTTTTTACCTGCCTTGACTTGCTGGCCAATCGACATAATTCGCGCAAGCCACTGAGAGAGACGGTGTAAAGTTGCCTTTGGTCGTGCTAGTTTAATGTCAATTTTTCGTATACGTGGGCAAAACGCCTGTCAGAACATAGAGTTGGCGCCACGTTTTAAAGCGGTTTGCACAATGTAAACCCCTTATTTTTCAGCATTTTTTATAGAGGCACGGGATTACATGGAAATCGGTCTGCGCGAGTGGCTGATCGTCATCGGCATTATTGTCATTGCCGGTATTCTTTTCGATGGCTGGCGTCGCATGCGCGGCGGCAAGGGAAAACTGAAATTCCGTCTTGACCGAAGTTTGTCCAATCTGCCGGATGAGGACGCCAGCGCCGAGCTGTTGGGCCCGCCCCGCGTGCTGGATAACCATAAAGAACCGCAACTGGACGAGCATGATCTGCCGTCGGTGAGCATGCCTGCCCGTGAACCTCGCGAGTCGGGTTCCAAGCGCGGCAAGCGTGGCCATGGCGAACCATCGCAAGGCGACTTGAACCTCAACCTGGATCTGGACGGCGGCCCGAGCTTCAACAGCCGTGACGACGATTTCCCGGATGACACCAAGGCTTCGAGTTCGGCCAGCGACAAGGAGCAACCGCAAGCCGAAGAAGTGCTGGTGATCAGCGTGATCTGCCGCGACCCGGCCGGCTTCAAGGGCCCGGCACTGTTGCAGAACATTCTGGAAAGCGGCCTGCGTTTTGGCGAGATGGACATTTTCCACCGCCACGAAAGCATGGCCGGTAACGGCGAAGTCCTGTTCTCCATGGCCAACGCGGTCAAGCCGGGGGTCTTCGATCTGGATGACATCGATCATTTCAGCACCCCGGCGGTGAGCTTCTTCCTCGGTCTGCCAGGCCCGCGTCATCCCAAGCAAGCCTTCGACGTGATGGTGGCTGCGGCACGCAAACTGTCCCAGGAGCTGAACGGCGAACTGAAAGACGACCAGCGCAGCGTGCTGACCGCCCAAACGATTGAGCACTACCGTCAGCGCATCGTCGAGTTCGAGCGTCGCGCTTTGACCCAGAAGCGTTAACGATCAAAAGATCGCAGCCTCGTTGCACTCGACAGCTCCTACAGTTAAATCGCAATCCCTGCAGGAGCTGTAGGAGCTGTCGAGTGAAACGAGGCTGCGATCTCTTGATCTTGATGAGATGAGATAGAGCAGCCTCGGCTGCTCTTTTGCTTTATGAGAGAACACCCATGACCGCCGCCAAAAACCGCATTCTAGAGCTGCGCGCCGAGCTCGATCAGCACAACTATCGTTACCACGTGCTGGACGAACCCAGCATTCCGGACGCCGAATACGATCGCCTGTTTCACGAGCTCAAAGCCCTCGAAGCGGCCCATCCCGAATTGATCACCAGCGACTCGCCGACCCAGCGTGTCGGCAGCGCGGCGCTGACGGCGTTCACTCAGGTGCGTCATGAAGTGCCGATGCTCAGCCTGGGCAACGCCTTCGAAGAAACCGACATGCGCGAATTCGATCGCCGGGTGACAGAAGGGCTGGACCTGCCGGTCGGCGACTTGTTCGGCGGTGGCGCAGCGGTGGAGTACAGCTGCGAACCCAAGCTCGATGGCCTGGCGGTCAGTCTGTTGTATCAGGACGGTGTGCTGGTGCGCGGCGCCACCCGCGGCGATGGCACCACTGGTGAAGACATCAGTGTCAACGTGCGCACCGTGCGCAATATCCCGCTCAAGCTGCACGGCACCGGTTGGCCGGCGACCCTGGAAGTGCGCGGCGAAGTCTTCATGTCCAAGGCCGGTTTCGAGCGGCTCAACGCCACGCAACTGGAAGCGGGTGGCAAGACCTTCGCCAACCCGCGTAACGCGGCGGCGGGCAGTTTGCGGCAGCTGGATTCGAAGATCACCGCCAATCGTCCGCTGGAATTCTGCTGCTACGGCATCGGCCAGATTTCGGCCGATATTGCCGACACGCACATTGGCAATCTGAAGCAACTCAAAGCCTGGGGGATGCCGATCAGTCATGAGCTGAAACTGGCGCATGGCATCGAAGAATGCCTGAATTACTACCGCGACATCGGTGAGCGCCGCAATGCGCTCCAGTATGAAATCGACGGCGTGGTGTTCAAGGTCAACAGCATTGCATCCCAACGTGAACTGGGGTTCCGTGCTCGCGAACCGCGTTGGGCGATTGCCCACAAATTCCCGGCCATGGAAGAGCTCACCGAATTGCTCGATGTGGAATTCCAGGTCGGTCGCACCGGTGCCGTGACGCCGGTGGCGCGCTTGAAGCCGGTCAGGGTCGCGGGCGTCACCGTGGCCAATGCGACGTTGCACAACATGGATGAAGTTGCGCGGCTGGGCTTGATGATTGGCGACACCGTAATTATCCGGCGCGCCGGTGATGTGATCCCGCAAGTGGTGCAAGTGGTCACCGAGCGCCGCCCGGAGAATGCCCGGGCGGTGCAGATTCCCCAGCAGTGCCCGGTGTGCGGCTCTCATGTCGAGCGCACGCAACTGGTCAAACGCAGCAAGGGCCGCGAGACCATCAGCGAAGGCGCCGTGTATCGCTGCGTCGGCCGTCTGGCCTGCGGTGCGCAGCTCAAGCAAGCGATCATTCACTTCGTTTCGCGCCGCGCCATGGACATCGAAGGGCTGGGCGAGAAGAGCGTCGAGCAGCTGGTGGACGAAGGCCTGGTGAGTTCGCCGGCCGATCTCTACGCCCTGACGTTCGAGCAAATCGTCGATCTGGAAGGCTTTGCCGAGCTGTCGAGCAAGAACTTGCTCGGTGCCATCGAAGACAGCAAGCAGCCGAGTCTGGCGCGGTTCATCTACGCCTTGGGCATTCCCGATGTCGGCGAAGAGACGGCCAAGGTCCTCGCGCGTTCTCTCGGCTCGCTGGAGCGGGTTCAGCAGGCGTTGCCGCACGTGCTCACGTACTTGCCGGATGTCGGCCTGGAAGTGGCTCACGAGATTCACAGCTTCTTTGAAGATGCGCATAACCAACAGGTAATCAAGGATCTGCTCAAGCACGGCCTGCAGATTCAGGATCAGGGCGAGCTGGGTGCCGAATTTTCCGCCAGTACCACGCTGGGCGGCTTCCTCGACAAGTTGCACATTCCATCGGTCGGGCCGGGCGGGGCGCAGAAGCTTGCGGACAAGTTCGGCTCGCTCGAAGCGGTGATGAGTGCTGATTGGCTGGATATGCGTCAGGCGCTGCCGGAGAAACAGGCGACTTCGGTTCGCGAGTTCTTTGCGGGCACGGAAAATCGTCAGCTCGCCGAGGCCGCCGAAAAGCAGCTGCGCGATTTCGGCATGCATTGGCAGAGCGAGAAAAAAGTTGTCGAAGGGTTGCCGCTGGCCGGGCAGACCTGGGTGCTGACCGGTTCGCTGGAGCTGATGAGTCGCGATGTCGCCAAGGACAAACTTGAAAGCCTCGGCGCCAAAGTGGCCGGTTCCGTGTCGGCCAAGACCCATTGCGTGGTCGCCGGCCCGGGTGCGGGGTCGAAGTTGGCCAAGGCCAATGAGCTGGGATTGAAGGTGCTGGATGAAGAGGCGTTTGTCGGGTTTCTTGGCAAGCACAATATTTCGGTTTAACTGATCGTTCCCACGCTCTGCGTGGTAACGCATCCCGTGACGCTCTGCGTCGCAGCGGACGCGGAGCGTCCGGGGCGGCGTTCCCACGCAGAGCGTGGGAACGATCATGCCTGAGGAATGATCTAGTCTTGGCAGGCCCCAGGGAGAGATCGCCATGTACCGCTTCTTCGAACAGCTCACTTCACGCATCGCCGCCCCCTTCATGGGAGAGCGTTCGCGCAACAGCAAGGTCTGGCATTGTCGTTGCGGGCAGTCGCTGTTCTTTCGCAACAGCCAGTGCCTGGCCTGTTCGGCGGCGCTCGGTTATCAGCCGCAGCAGAGTCGCTTGTCGTCATTGCAGCCCGGCCCACAGGCCGATACCTGGTTGCTCGACGCCGATCCTGAAGCTGGAGTGTTCCGACGCTGCGCCAATCTCGACTCTCCGGCCGCGTGCAATTGGCTGCTGCCAGCCAATGAACACGATGGATTGTGTATCGCCTGTAGCCTGAATCGCACCATCCCCGACCTGTCGATCCCCGAGAACCACGAGCGCTGGCGCAAAGTGGAAATCGCCAAGCGTCGTCTGGTCGCGCAGTTGATCAGCCTGGGCTTACCCGTCATTCCGAAATCCATGGACGAAGACATCGGTCTGGCCTTCGACTTCATCGGTATCGACCTCGAAGGCACACCGCCGACCACCGGGCATGCCAACGGTCTGATCACCCTCGATATCAAAGAAGCCGACGACGCCCACCGCGAGCAGGTTCGCGTGCAGATGCACGAACCTTATCGCACGCTGCTCGGGCACTTTCGTCACGAGGTAGGGCATTACTACTGGGACCGCCTGGTCGCCAACAGTCATTGGCTGGAATCTTTTCGGGACGTGTTCGGTGACGAACGAGCCAGCTACGCCGAGGCGCTGGAGCGACATTATCAGCAAGGCGCGCCGCTCGACTGGCAGCAACATTACGTCAGCGCCTACGCCACCATGCACCCTTGGGAGGACTGGGCCGAAACCTGGGCTCACTACCTGCACATGATGGATGCGGTGGACACTGCTTTGGGGTTTGGCATGAGTGCGCAGGAAATGGATTTCGATTACCAGCCGTTTCCGCCTAACACTCTGTTCGACCCGCAGCACCCCGGCGGCCCGGCGTTCCTGTCGTTCGTCAACGCATGGATCGAACTGGCCGGCATGCTCAACGAATTGTCACGCAGCATGGGCCAGCCGGATTTCTATCCGTTCGTTCTGCCATCGGCGGTGATTGCCAAGCTGCACTTCATTCACTTGGTGATTCAGCAGGAGGGTGGCAGGGCGGATGAGGTGTTGGCGCAATAGGATCAAAAGATCGCCCTTGTAGCAGCTGCCGAAGGCTGCGTTCGGCTGCGAAGCAGTCGTAAATCCTGAGCCCACCATTTAACTGAAAGACCGCAGCGTCCGATTTCACGACGGCTTCGCCGCCGAACGCAGCCTTCGGCAGCTGCTACAGGGGTGGTGTTTCAGGGGCAGCGCATGTCCTTGAAGCGGCTCATGTTTTTTAATCCGCCCGAACGGTTGTAACTTCGTCTCAGATAGGTACAATGGCGCGGCTCGCCGTCAGGTGAGCGTCGTTATGGTGACCCCATCGGTCCCCCCGCAACGATTACCCGTGAACCTGGTCAGACCCGGAAGGGAGCAGCCACAGCGGGAACATTGTGTGCCGGGGTGTGGCTGGTGGGGTTGCCTCCATAACGCAACACGAACCCTCTTTCGTGTTTTCTATCTAAAACTGTTTTATTTCCCTGCCATGGAGTTCATCCAGGGCGGTGTTTTATCGTTTCCGAATTAAAGCGCGAGTTATAAAAAAGTAGGCCGATCTGTCAATGCCTGTCAGTTAAGCGAAATTTCTGTAGGAGCGAGGCTTGCCCGCGAAGAATGCACCGCAGTTTTTCAGGTATTACGCGTCATCGTTCTTCGCGGGCAAGCCTCGCTCCTACAGATTCCGCCTTAACTGGCAGGCATTAGGCCGATCTGTCGCATTTCGACAGATCGGCCTCCTTTTTTCATTTACTGGCATCAAGGCTTGGACAAGGCCTGGTCAACCGCTGCGATCAGCTTTCCCAGATCCTTCGGGGTGGCTTTGTGTATGACGCTGAACAGGTACGCCCGCTGTTCATCTTCGTCGCCCAGATCTGCGAAAAAGGCTTTCAGCTTCACGCCCAGCACGTCGGCAAGCAGGAACAATGCTTCCACGCTGGGGGTATAGGTGCCGGTTTCGAAGCGGCTGATGGTTTTGGGGTCAAAACCGGTTTTTTCGCCGAGTTCAGCCTGAGTAAGCCCTGCGACCTTGCGGTAGCGTCGGATGGCTGGACCCAAACTTGAAATTTGCATCGCTCAATTCCCATTTAGAATCAAGAACTTAACGATAGATTTTTGCATTAGGCAACTGCATGATCCATCACCTTGCTTTGCAAAATGTGATGCATTTCGTAGAATCGCCGCTCCGAAGGGGTTTTTGGTGACCCGCTCTCTGAAGTTTAGGCGATATGAAACAGCCAGCATTGCGTTCCCTGCCGGGTTTGCGCAGAGGCTGTTGGCGATCTGAAATCTTGCGAAATGTTACCAGAGTCGGTGTTGCTACCTTGCCCGAGGCCTTTGAGCCTGGTTGAACTTCGGGGAGGCCGGAGGGCCATCAAATGCTGTTCATGGAGTGATAACGTGTCTCTGCGCAGTACGTCTCAAAACATCTCTTCCGGGCATCCTGCGCTGGTCGAGCGGTACCACCGCTAGCGACAGTGAGCCTGACTCATGGATGAGAAATACCGCAGGGCCGTGGATGCCGCAGCAATTTTTTCCGAGACCGATCTCGACGGCCGGATTACCTACGTCAACGATCAATTCTGCGCCGTGTCCGGCTATAGCCGCGAAGAGCTGCTGGGGCAGAATCATCGCTTGCTGAACTCCGGCCTGCATTCCGCTGATTTCTTCGCCGCCATGTGGCGCACCATCGCCCTGGGTAATATCTGGAAAGGCGAAATCTGTAATCGCGCCAAGAATGGCAGCCTGTATTGGGTCGACAGCACCATGGTGCCGGTGCTCGATGATGTCACCGGGCGCGTTCACCGATACCTGTCAATTCGTTTCGACATCAGCGAAAAACGCCAACTGCTGCAATCCCTGCAATGGCGGGTCGGGCATGACGTGCTGACCGGGCTGCCCAATCGCGCCTTCCTGTCGGATTTGCTCGATCAGGCGCTGGAATTCTCCCGGCATGAAAACATTCCGCTGGCGGTGTGCATGCTTGACCTCGACGGGTTCAAGGCGGTCAACGACGGCTATGGTCACGCCAGTGGCGATATGTTGCTGGTGGAGGTGGCCAAGCGTTTGCGCGACATTGTGCGCGGCGAAGACGTGGTGGCGCGACTGGCCGGTGACGAGTTCGTGCTGGTGTTGCGTTACGTGCGTGATCTGCCGGAATTGCGCGCAGCGCTGAATCGCGTGTTGGGGGCGATTTCGGCGCCTTACACGCTGCACGGCAAGGACATCAATGTATTTGCGAGTATCGGCGTCACCCTGTTTCCCCATGACAGCGAAGATGCCGAAACCCTCCTGCGTCATGCCGATCAGGCGATGTACGTGGCCAAGCAGAGCGGGCGAAACCGCTTTCATCTATTCGATGTCTCGCGGGATAAGGAGGTCAAGGCCACTCACCAGACCGTCGAGCGGGTGCGTCAGGCGCTGGCCGCCGGTGAGTTACGCCTGCACTTTCAGCCCAAGGTGAACATGCGCCGTGGCGTGGTCGTCGGTTTCGAGGCCTTGTTGCGTTGGGAGCATCCGCAAAACGGCATGGTGCCACCTCGGGAGTTTTTGCCGCTGGTGGAGGACACCGACCTGATCATCGATATCGGTGAATGGGTGATGGACCAGGTTCTGTCGCAGTTGCACCGTTGGCAGCAAGCGGGGCAGGGCTGGCCGGTCAGTATCAATATTGCGGCGCGACATTTTCAGCGCGCGGACTTCGTCGACCGGCTCAGGCAGGTACTCGCTCGACATACCCAGGTCGCCCCGCAGATGCTCGATCTGGAAATCGTCGAATCGGTGGCGATCGAAAATATCCAGCATGTCAGCGCCTGTTTACAGGCCTGTCAGGCGTTGGGCGTGCAGTTTTCGCTGGGCGACTTTGGCACGGGTTATTCGTCCCTGAGTTACCTCAAGCGTTTACGCACCCAAACCATCAAGATCGATAAGTCGTTCGTGCGCGACATTCTGAGTGATCGTGACGACTTGGCCCTGACCACGGCGGTGATTGGCCTGGCCCGTGCCTTCGGTCGGCAGGTGATTGCCGAGGGACTGGAAAGCGTTGAGCACGGTGAATTGCTGTTGCGGCTGGGATGCGAAGTCGCTCAAGGCTATTTCATCGCTCGCCCGATGCCGCCCGGTGAGGTGCCGGACTGGGTGGCGCGGTTTATCGCCCCGTCGCAATGGCAGGCGCTTGATCAGACTGCCTGAGCGCTCATGCGCTACAGATTGGCAGCAGGGTTACCGGTATAGAGCCGGATAATGTCATCGATCTCCCCGGACATTTTCATTTTCAGCAAGGTGCGCAGAATGCGCTGCACGGGTACTTTGGGGTCGTCGCGCACATAGCAGCCGACGCTTTGTTCGTGCACCAGCGCTACGCTTTGCAGTTGTTGCTCGGGCAGCAGGCGCTGGTTGAACCAGTCCAGGGTCCATTGGTTGCTCACCGCATAGCGGTAGCGTCCGGCCAGCAGTTTTTCCAGCACCTGTTCCTGATTGCGCGCGTCATCGCGGTGCAGTTGATTGGCGTCGAACAGCGGTTGCAAGGTCGGGTAGCTATAGCCGCGGACGGTGCCGATCGACTGTTGCGGCAGGTCTGCCGGGTTGACCGAGACGGATGAGCCTCGCCGGCCAATCAGCAAGTCGCGCTGAACCAGCAATGGAACGCTCCAGATATAATCGCCGGACAGGTTCGGCAGCCAGGATTGTGAGACATAACAGCGCACATCGACTTCGCCGTGATCCATGGCATTTTGCACACGCGCCCGAGGCAATATATGAAATTGCGCCGGCATGCCGACCTGTGTCGCCAGGCTGAGCATGATGTCGTGCAGAATGCCTTGGGTCGGCCGGCCGCGCTCCATCTGCACCATGGGCATGGCCCAGCTGTCGGACACGACAAAGCGCAACGGCGCCTCGGCGGCCGCGACGCTCAGGCTGACCCACAGCAATGCCCCCAAGGCAAAACGCATAAATGCTCCGGTACGGCTCAAACCTGAGCCAATAAAAGCCCTTCAAAGTGCAGCTTAGCCAGAATAGACGAGCGCACCGGATGCAATTTTGGCCTTGCTCCGCTAGCATTAGCCGCTTCTGTTCCTTCGTTGCGACGGTTTTCGATGAGTTATCAGGTTCTTGCACGTAAATGGCGTCCGCGCTCGTTCCGCGAAATGGTCGGCCAGACCCATGTGCTCAAGGCTCTGATCAATGCCTTGGACAGCCAGCGGCTGCACCACGCCTACCTGTTTACCGGTACTCGCGGGGTTGGCAAGACCACCATCGCGCGGATCATCGCCAAATGCCTGAATTGTGAAACAGGTATCACTTCGACCCCCTGCGGGGAGTGCTCGTCGTGTCGCGAGATCGATGAAGGCCGCTTCGTCGACCTGATCGAGATCGACGCCGCGAGCCGGACCAAGGTCGAAGACACCCGCGAGCTGCTCGACAACGTGCAGTACGCGCCGAGCCGCGGGCGCTTCAAGGTCTACCTGATCGACGAAGTGCACATGCTCTCCAGCCATTCCTTTAATGCGCTGTTGAAAACCCTCGAAGAGCCGCCGCCCCACGTCAAGTTCATCCTGGCCACCACCGATCCGCAGAAACTTCCTGCAACGATTCTCTCGCGGTGCCTGCAGTTCTCCCTGAAGAACATGACCCCGGAACGGGTGGTCGAGCATTTGACCCACGTGCTGAGCGTCGAGAACGTACCGTTCGAAGACGACGCGCTGTGGCTGTTGGGCCGCGCCGCCGACGGTTCGATGCGCGACGCCATGAGCCTCACCGATCAGGCCATTGCTTTCGGTGAAGGCAAAGTCATGGCCGCCGACGTGCGGGCCATGCTCGGTACTCTCGATCACGGCCAGGTCTATGACGTCCTACATGCGCTGATCGAAGGCGATGCCAAGGCGTTGCTCGAAGCGGTGCGCCATCTGGCCGAACAAGGTCCGGACTGGAACGGTGTGCTTTCGGAAATTCTCAATGTGCTGCACCGTGTCGCCATCGCCCAGGCCCTGCCTGAAGGCGTCGATAATGGCCATGGCGACCGTGACCGCGTATTGGCACTGGCCCAGGCATTGCCGGCCGAAGACGTGCAGTTCTATTACCAGATGGGCCTGATCGGTCGGCGGGATTTGCCGCTGGCGCCGGACCCGCGCGGCGGTTTCGAAATGGTCCTGCTGCGAATGCTCGCATTCCGGCCCGCAGACACCGCGGACGCGCCGAGGCAACCGCTAAAGACAGTGGGGATCAGCCAGGCCACAGTTGATTCCGCAAACTCAGTGGCTGCCGCGCCGGTTGTTGCGCCGGTAGTCGCTGCGGCCGTTACACCACCTCCGATTGCGCCGGTGGTTGCTCCGGCTCCTGTCCCGGTTGCTGCGCCTGAGCCGGTCGCGCCCGTGCCTGTAATCGCGCCTGAGCCAGAGCCTGTTGTCGAACCCGTAGCGGTCGAAGAAGTCGTCGATCTGCCGTGGAACGACCCGGTAGAGCCCGAAGTTGTCCAGCAGCCCGCCGTCGAGCCGGTGCTGGAAACGGCCGGCGAACAGCCCGAATTGCCACCGATGCCCATGCCGACCCCGGACAGCGTGGTGCCGGATGCGCCGGAATGGGCCGCTGCGCCGATTCCGGAACCGTCCATGGCCGAAGTCGATGCCGCTACGCCAGGCATGGATCAGGACGACGAGCCGCCGCTGGACGAGGATTACATCGAGCCGGACATGGATTCGGCTTATAGCTACCTCGACGAATTGGCCAGCGAGCACACCGCTGAACCTGCGCCGGAACCCGAGCCAGAACCGGCCGCGATGCCGGCCACCGGTCTGGCCCTGCAATGGCTGGAGGTGTTCCCGAAATTGCCGGTGTCCGGCATGACCGCCAGCATCGCCGCCAACTGCACGCTGATCGCCGTCGATGGCGACAATTGGTTGTTGCACCTGGACCCGGCCCACAGCGCCTTGTTCAACGCGACACAACAACGTCGCCTCAACGATGCGCTGAACCAGTTTCACGGGCGCACGCTGACCCTGAGCATGGAGCTGATCAAGCCCGAGCAGGAAACCCCGGCTCAGGCCTCATCCCGCCGCCGTGCCAACCGTCAGCGCGAGGCCGAGGAATCGATCCACGGCGATCCGTTCATCCAGCAAATGATGCAGCAGTTCGGGGCGGTGGTCCGTCACGATACTATTGAACCTGTCGAGGCCCTGGTCAGTCAGGACTAATAACTGAAGGCGCTTGGCCGCATTCGCCGGGCGCTGTTTTTATCCAAGTACTTTTGAGGTGATTCCCATGATGAAAGGTGGCATGGCCGGCCTGATGAAGCAGGCGCAGCAGATGCAGGAAAAAATGGCCAAGATGCAGGAAGAACTGGCCAACGCCGAAGTCACCGGTAAAGCCGGCGGCGACATGGTCACCGTGGTGATGACCGGTCGTCACGACGTCAAGCGCGTGACCATCGACCCAAGCCTGGTCGAAGGCCTGAGCGAAGACGACAAGGAAATGCTGGAGGCGGTATTCGCCGCAGCCGTCAACGACGCCGTGCGCAAGATTGAAGCCAACAGCCAGGACAAAATGTCCGGCGTGACCGCTGGCATGCAATTGCCACCGGGTATGAAACTGCCATTCTGATTCGCCAACGCGCGTCGGATGGGTTACAAAAAAATGCCAGGCATCGCGCCTGGCATTTTTGTTTCTGTCTGTTGGAAGTGTGGTGCCTGTGAGGCAGCCTTCGCGGGCAAGCCTCGCTCCTACGGATATCGGTTATTCGCGAATATTCGCACGACGCAAAACCTGTAGGAGCGAGGCTGATCTGGTCAAGTAATCCCGGACACCGGTTACGGTGTTTATGCCGCTTTTTGCTCCATAGCTATCGGCGACAGGT
>NZ_JAMYDU010000013.1 GCF_024138395.1 Pseudomonas mandelii | reverse complement strand
GTAGGAGCCAGGCTTGCCGGCGAAGGCGTCCTTAAGAGCGCCTTCGCCGGCAAGCCTGGCTCCTACGAAAAGCGGGGCAAGCCACCTCGCGACAGCGTCAGCGTTTACGCAGAATCACGCTTCCAATCGAATACCCGGCGCCGAACGAGCTGAGTACGGCTAGAGAACCGCTGACCAGGTCGTCCTGGTTTTTGTGAAACGAAATCACCGAACCGGCAGAACTGGTATTGGCATAGGTGTCGAGAATCACCGGGGCTTCTTCTTCGGTGGCTTCGCGGCCCAGCAGCTTCTTGACGATCAAGTGGTTCATGCTGAGGTTGGCCTGGTGCAGCCAGAAGCGCTTCACGTCGCTGACGTTGAGCTGGTTTTCTTCCAGGTGCGTGGCGATCAGTTCGGCGACCATCGGGCAGACATCGCGGAACACCTTGCGGCCTTCCTGGACGAACAGTTTGTCGGGAGCACCGATGCCCTCTTCCGCGGCGCGATTGAGGAAGCCGAAGTTGTTGCGGATGTTGTTGGAGAATTTGGTCAGCAGTTTGGTGCTGACCACGTCGAACTGGTTCTTGGACGTCGCGAGATCCGCACGTTCAATGATCACTGCGGTGGCAGCGTCGCCAAAGATGAAGTGGCTGTCGCGGTCACGGAAATTCAGGTGACCGGTGCAGACTTCCGGGTTGACCATCAGGATCGCCCGGGCCTGGCCCAGTTGCACGCTGTTGGCCGCAGCCTGGATGCCGAAGGTCGCCGAGGAGCAGGCGACGTTCATGTCGTAACCGAAACCCTGGATGCCCAGCGCTTCCTGGACTTCGATGGCGATGGCCGGGTAGGCGCGTTGCAGGTTGGAGCAGGCGACGATCACACCGTCGATGTCAGCGGCGGTCTTACCGGCACGCTGCAAGGCTTGCTCGGCCGCGCCGATGGCCATCTGGCAAAGCACCGACCACTCGTCGTTGGAACGTTCGGGCAGGCGTGGTGCCATGCGTTGCGGATCGAGGATGCCGTCCTTGTCCATGACAAAGCGGCTTTTGATGCCGGACGCTTTTTCGATGAACGCCGCGCTGGATTCGGTCAATGCCTGGATTTCGCCGCGCGCGATGGCTTCGGCGTTGTCGGCGTTGAACAGCGCGACGTAAGCGTTGAAAGACTGCACCAGCTCTTCATTGGAAATGCTGTTGGCCGGGGTGTACAGGCCGGTGCCGCTGATGACGACGTTATGCATGGTCGTTTCTCTAATCCGTTCAGGCAGAAAGCGCTGGCACCGACGTACCAACACACAAAGGGTCTATTCCAGGTCCGGACGCAACCTGGCATCGCTTTATTCCGATCCGCCCGGCCCGTGAAGGCTCAAAACCGCGGGGCTGGCGTTTATAGGCGCGAAGTTTGCCATAAACGCTGGCTTTTGGCGCCTTTTGCAAGAGCAAACGCCTGCCGCAGATGCAATAGATTATCTGTAGGAGCCAGGCTTGCCGGCGAAGCGTTCATGAGGACGCCTTCGCCGGCAAGCCTGGCTCCTACGAAAAGCAGTTCGCGCTAAGGTTCGACCTGGCTCCATTGCTTGCTCAGGCGCTTGTCGGAGATCGGCACCTTGGTTCCCAATTGCTGTGCGAACAGCGAGACCCGGTATTCCTCCAGCCACCAGCGATAGAGTTCCAGCTGCGGATCGCGCTTGCCTTCCTGGGCGTGTTTGTTGGCGCGGGTCTGGTATTGAACCCAGAGGCCGGACAACTCGCCGCTCCAGACCCGGTCCTTCTGCACCTGCGCGCCAAGTTTTTCGAAACGTTGTTCGACGGCCTTGAGGTAACGCGGCAGCTCCTTGAGCCACGGCATTGGCGTTTCACGCACGAACCCCGGATACACAAGATGGCTGAGCTGCTGCTTGATGTCGTTCAAGGCCACGGCTTGCGCCAGGTCGATCTTGCCCTTGAAGCGTTTTTGCAGGCCGTGCCACAGCTTGAGAATCTCCAGCGTCAGCTTGGCCAACCGTTCGGCGTGCTCGGTCCAGCCGCCGCGTTTGCGCTCGGCCAGCGATGCCAGTCCGGCGCCATCGCGCGGCAATGGGTCTTCGCCGTCGAGAATGCAGCTGTCGAGACTGGCCAGCAGAATGTCTTCCACCAAGCTGTCGACACGCCCCAGTTCGCGGTACATCAGCCCCAGCTCGGTGAGTCCCGGCAACTTGCCGCGCAGGAACTTCGCCGGCTCCGCCAATTGCTGCATCAGCAAACGCTGCAAGGCCCGGCGATGCTGGAACTCGGCTTCGGCCGGGGTCGAGAATCGACCTTCCTTGACTGTCCCGCCCTCTTCCACCAGCGCCGGGTACACCGTCATCGATAGCCCGGCGATTTTCTGCTGGGTTTTCTCGGCCACGGCGGCAAAGACTTTCGGCTCCACCGGTTGTTGGTTCTTCGCCGTTTGCGGCACCGCCAACGCAGCCTGACTGGCCTCGACAAAGCGTGCGGTCAGCTCAGCCAAATCACGGCCTTCGCCGAGGAACTTGCCCTGACCGTCAACGATTTCCAGGTTCATCCGCAAATGGTTTTCGACCTGCTGCGAGGCTTCGGCCCATGCCTCATCGCTGACCCGCGCGCCAGTCATGCGCAGCAACTCGCGGCCCAATGCTTGAGGCAATGAGCCCTCGGCAAATGTGATGCGCTGCAACGCGGCTTTGACGAAGTCCGGCACCGGTACGAAATTCTTGCGCAGGGCCTTGGGCAGGTTGCGCACCAGCGCAATGCACTTGGCCTCGATCACCCCCGGCACCAGCCATTCCAGACGTTCCGGCGGCAGCATTGGCAACAGCGGCGCCGGCACGCGCAAGGTCACGCCGTCGCGAGGATGGTTGGGTTCGAAGTGATAACTCAGCGCCAGTTCCAGATCGCCGATGTGCAAGGTGTCCGGGTAATGCGCGGCGGTGACTTCGCTGGCTTCGCGGGCCAGCACGTCTTCTTCGCGCATGATCAGCAACTGTGGGTCTTTCTGGCTGTTGATCCGGTACCAACTGTCGAAGGTCGCGGTCTGGTGAATCTCTGCCGGCAACCGCGCATCGTAGAAAGCGAACAGGGTTTCTTCGTCAGCCAGAATATCCCGGCGGCGCGCCTTGGCTTCCAGTTCATCGAGTTGCTCAAGCAACTGCTGGTTGGCCGTGAGGCATTTGGCTTTGGATTGAATTTCGCCGCGCACCAGACCTTCGCGAATAAAAAATTCACGAGAAACCACCGGGTCGATCGGCCCGTAATGCACCGGTCGGCGCCCCACTACGATCAGCCCGAACAGGGTGATTTGCTCGAAGGCCACGACCTGGCCGCGCTTCTTCTCCCAGTGGGGTTCGAAGTGGTTTTTCTTGATCAGGTGCCCGGCCAGCGGCTCGATCCAGTCGGCGTCGATCTTGGCGACCATCCGTGCGTAAAGCTTGGTGGTTTCCACCAGTTCGGCGGTCATCAGCCACTGCGGGCGCTTCTTGCCCAGGCCCGACGACGGGTGAATCCAGAAGCGCCGCTGACGAGCCCCAAGGTAGTCGCCGTCTTCGGTTTTCTGGCCGATCTGGCTGAGCAATCCGGAGAGCACGGCTTTGTGCAGTTTCGGGTAATCCGCCGGCTCCTTGTTGAGGCTCAACTGCATGTCGCGGCAGATCAGGCTTAACTGACGATGGGAGTCGCGCCACTCGCGCAGGCGCAGGTAATTCAGAAAATTCTTGCGGCACCAGTTGCGCAGTGGACTGGCGGTCAACGCTTGGCGCTGCTCTTCAAAACCACGCCACAGATTAACCAGCCCGGCGAAGTCCGAGTCCACGTCTTTCCACTGGGCGTGGGCCTGATCCGCCGCTTGCTGACGCTCCGGCGGACGTTCGCGCGGGTCCTGAATCGACATGGCGCTGGCGACGATCAGCACTTCCTGCAAGCTGCCCAGTTTCGCCGCTTCCAGCAGCATGCGGCCCATGCGCGGGTCCACCGGCAGCCGCGCCAGTTGGCGACCCAGCGGCGTCAGCTGACTGTTGCGGTCCACCGCCGAGAGTTCTTGCAGCAGGTTGAAACCGTCGCTGATGGCTTTGCCATCCGGCGGCTCGATAAACGGGAAATCGGTGATTTCGCCGAGGCGCAGATGGAGCATCTGCAAAATCACCGCCGCGAGGTTGGTACGCAGGATTTCCGGGTCAGTAAATTCCGGCCGACCGATGAAATCTTCTTCGCTGTAGAGGCGGATGCAAATGCCCGGCTCGACCCGCCCGCAACGGCCTTTACGCTGGTTGGCACTGGCCTGGGAAATCGCTTCGATGGGCAGGCGCTGAACCTTGGCGCGGTAGCTGTAACGGCTGATGCGTGCGGTGCCGCTGTCGATCACGTAACGAATGCCCGGCACCGTCAGCGAGGTTTCCGCGACGTTGGTCGCCAGTACCACGCGACGTCCAGGGTGCGACTGGAAAATCCGCTGTTGCTCGGCCGGCGACAGCCGCGCGTACAACGGCAGAATCTCAGTGTGTTTGAGCTGGGCCTTGCGCAGCATGTCCGCCGCATCGCGAATCTCGCGCTCGCCGGGCAGGAACACCAGCACGTCGCCGGGACTTTTGCGCTCACTGCGTTCGAACGCGGCGATTTCGTCGAGGGTGGCGAGGATCGCCTGATCCACGGTCAAGTCATCCTCGACACGGTTGCCCTCCTCGTCCTGCTCCAGAGTCAGCGGGCGATACCAGGTTTCTACCGGGAAGGTACGGCCGGAGACTTCGACGATTGGCGCATCATCGAAGTGCTTGGAAAAACGCTCCAGGTCGATGGTCGCCGAAGTGATGATGACTTTCAGGTCCGGACGACGCGGCAGCAGGGTTTTCAGATAGCCGAGCAGGAAGTCGATGTTCAGGCTGCGTTCGTGGGCTTCGTCGACGATGATCGTGTCGTAGCGCTCGAGGTAGCGGTCGTTCTGGGTTTCCGCCAGCAGGATGCCGTCGGTCATCAGTTTGATCAGGGTGTTGGAATCGCTCTGATCCTCGAACCGCACCTGATAGCCGACCAGCGCGCCCAACGGCGTCGCCAATTCTTCAGCGACCCGGCTCGCCACGCTGCGGGCGGCGATTCGACGGGGCTGGGTATGGCCGATCAGGCCGTGCTGGCCGCGACCGATTTCCAGGCAAATTTTCGGCAACTGGGTGGTTTTACCCGACCCGGTTTCGCCGGCAATGATCAGCACCTGATGCTTTTGCAGCGCTTCTTTGATTTCGTCGCGCTTGGCGGCGATCGGCAGACTGTCGTCGTAACGAATCACCGGCAGGCTGGCGCGCCGCGCCAATACCTGATCACAGGACGCCTGCGTGCGCGTCACCCACTGGGCCAGTTTGGCCTCGTCAGGTTTTTTGCGCAGCTCAAGCAACTGCCGCCGCAGTCGGTGGCGATCGGCGAGCATGGCGTGATCGAGGTTTTTCAGCAGTTTGTCGATTGAAGGCGATTCGTCAGTCATCAGGTACGCAAAAGTCGTCTAGTGGCGCAGGGGGCCGATTGTCGCAGATTTGGGCTCCCATGTGATCGTTCCCACGCTCCGCGTCCGCTCTTGGGACGCAGAGCGTCCCTTGCTGCATTCCCACGCGGAGCGTGGGAACGATCAGGTCAGGTGTGGGCTATTCGTTATCGAGGCCTTTGCGCCGATACGGGAATACATCAATCACCTTCCCCGCCCGAATCGCCTCCTGCAGCCCCTTCCAGTAATCGGCGTTGTACAACTCGCCATGCAACTGATCGAACAACCTTCGCTGCGCCGAATCGGCAAACAAAAACGGCGGAAACTCCTCGGGGAACACATCCAGCGGCCCGATCGAGTACCACGGTTCGGAGGCCATTTCGTCTTCCGGTGTACGCGGTTGCGGGATGTGGCGGAAGTTGGCTTCGGTCAGGAAACAAATCTCGTCGTAGTCATAAAACACCACGCGACCGTGACGGGTGACGCCGAAGTTCTTCAGCAACATGTCGCCGGGAAAAATGTTCGCCGCCGCGAGTTGCTTGATCGCCAGACCATAATCCTCCAGCGCCTCGCGAACCTGCGCCTCGTTGGCGTGTTCCAGGTAGAGGTTCAACGGCGTCATCCGGCGTTCGGTCCAGCAGTGGCGAATCAGCACCGTATCGTCCTCCACCGAGACCGTGGACGCGGCCACTTCTAGCAACTCTTCCAGGCATGCCGGCTCGAACTTGCTCAACGGGAAACGGAAGTCGGAGAACTCCTGGGTGTCGGCCATGCGCCCGACCCGGTCGACGCTTTTCACCAGGCGATACTTTTCGATCACCGTGGCGCGGTCGACGTTTTTCGACGGTGAGAAGCGGTCCTTGATGATTTTGAAAACGGTGTTGAAGCCCGGCAGGGTAAACACGCTCATGACCATGCCGCGCACGCCGGGGGCCATGATGAACTGGTCGTCGGTGTTGGCCAGGTGATTAATCAGCGCCCGGTAAAACTCGGACTTGCCATGCTTGTAGAAGCCGATCGAGGTGTACAGCTCGGCAATATGCTTGCCCGGCAGAATGCGTTTGAGAAAACCGACAAACTCCGCCGGCACTGGCACATCGACCATGAAGTACGAACGGGTGAAAGAGAAGATGATCGACACCTCCGCCTCGTCGGTGATCAGCGCATCGATCTGGATGCCCCGGCCTTCGCGATGCAGTAGCGGAATCACCAGCGGCCATTGTTCGTCGGGGGTATAAATGCGCCCCACCAGGTACGCACCCTTGTTGCGGTAAAGCACCGAGGAAAACAGTTCGACGCTCAGCTCCGGGTCCTTGCAGACCCAGTCCGGCAGGTTCTCGCGCAATTGCGCTTCGAGGCGACGCAGGTCACCGGGCAGATCGGCGTAATCTTCGCTGAAGCGGTAGTCGGCAAAGATGCTCGTGAGCATGCCGGCCAACTGGCCCTGCGGCTTGTAGGTGCGGGTTTGCGCGGCCCGGGCCCGGCGCAGGCTCGGTCGCGTGGTGTGGATGAACATGCAGCCGTCGCTGATCAGGTCATGGCTGAACAGCCCGCAGAAAATCGAGTTGTACCAGGTCTCGGACAGTTCATCGTCGAAGCGCAGGTCGATCAGGCTGATGTAAGCGCTTTTGACCAGCGGCCAGCAGCTGACGTCCATCAGCACATCGGTCGCGAACGACGCCTGCAAGCGCCCTACAGTTTCGCCGACCTTCTCTTCGTAGAGATTGATCCGCGCCGCCGACGCAACTTGCGTTTCCTGCCACTGAGCCTGTTCGAAACGGGCTCGGGCGCCGTCGGTGATCTGACGGAAATGCTCGCGGTAGTCGTCAAAGCCATCGAGGATCATTCGGGCGATGTCGGCGGCTGGCCAATGCTGCGGCATAGTGAAACCTCGGCGGCTGTTCTTATCGTTGGAGCCTGAGCTTAGTGGCCCTGCGTGATGCAACGCAACCATTGCCTTGTGCCCTCACTGGCGCGACACTTGCGCGCCAATCAAGGAAGGAAAGTGCTGTGAACCCCGTCGATATCTTGCGTATGTTGTCGCTTGCCGCCATTTGGGGGGCGAGCTTTCTGTTCATGCGCGTTATTGCCCCAGTGATTGGCACAATCCCCACTGCTTTTTTTCGCGTATCGATTGCCGCTGTCGGGTTGCTGGTGATCCTTGGGCTGATGCGCATCAGCTGGGATTTCAAAGGAAAACTCAAGACGGTAATGCTGCTCGGGCTGATCAACTCAGGGATTCCAGCAACCCTTTATTCCGTGGCCGCTCAAGTGCTGCCAGCCGGTTACTCGGCGATTTTCAACGCCACCACGCCTTTGATGGGGGTATTGATCGGCGGCCTGTTCTTCCATGAAAAACTCACCGCCGCCAAGTTGGGCGGAGTATTTCTCGGCCTGTTCGGCGTCGGCATCCTCACCCGGGCCGGACCGGTGGCGTTCAACATGGAACTGCTGATGGGCGCACTGGCGTGCCTGATGGCCACCACCTGCTATGGCTTTGCCGGATTCCTCGCCCGACGCTGGCTTGACCATGCCGGCGGCCTCGACAGTCGCCTTTCGGCCTTGGGCAGCATGCTCGGCGCGACCTTGTTTTTGTTGCCGCTGTTCGGCTACAGCGTGATCAGCCAGCCACCGGCGAGCTGGGGCGGCTGGAATGTCTGGTTGTCGTTGCTGGGGCTGGGTTTGGTCTGCACGGCCTTTGCCTACATTATTTACTTCCGTTTGCTGACTTCGGTTGGCCCGGTGAAATCGATGACCGTGACCTTCATGATCCCGCCGTTCGGTGTGTTGTGGGGGGCGCTGTTGCTGGATGAGCCGCTGTCGATGGCGCATCTTTATGGCGGGGTGTTGATTGCGGTGGCGTTGTGGCTGGTTTTGAAGCCGGCGCCGGTGAAGACGGCTGAGGTGGCTGCCCGGTAGTGATGTGGTGTTGCTGATGACGCCTTCGCGGGCAAGCCTCGCTCCTACGGCGCTGTGTCGTTCACATACATTGGCCACGACACTAAACCTGTAGGAGCGAGGCTTGCCCGCGATGGCGTCGGCTCAGACAACTACAAAGGTAACTGACTCACCTCACCATCCACCAACCGCCGAATCCCCAGCGGATTGGCGTTCTGCAACGCCTGGGGCAACAACGCATCCGGATAATTCTGGAAGCACACCGGCCGCAGGAAACGATCGATCGCCAGCGTCCCGACCGACGTCCCGCGTGAATCGGAAGTCGCCGGGTATGGCCCGCCATGCACCATTGCTTCGCAGACCTCGACCCCGGTCGGATAACCATTAAGCAGAATCCGCCCGACCTTTTCCTGAAGCAACTCAGCCAGCCAGCGGTATTCCAGCAATTCATCCGCCTCGCCGATCAGTGTCGCTGTCAGTTGCCCGCGCAGGCCATGCAGCGCTGCCGCCAATTGCGCCCGATCCTCGACTTCAATGACGATGGTGGTCGGCCCGAAGACCTCTTCCTGAAGCAGTTCATCGCCCTTGAGCAACAGACTGACGTCCGCCTGAAACACCTGCGGTTGAGCTTGATTACCCTGTTGCGGCTTGCCCGCCAGATGCGTCAGCCCCGGATGCTCGTGCAACTCGACAAGACCTTTGCTGTAGCTGACCAGCGCTCCCGCGTTGAGCATGGTCTGCGGCGGTTGCTGGTTCATGCTGGCGCAAAACGTTTCCAGAAAGGTGCTGAACTGCGGCGAGCGCAGGCCGATCACCAGACCCGGATTGGTACAGAACTGCCCGCAACCCAGCGTCACCGAACCTGCCAGTTGCGCGGCAATCTGTTCGCCACGCACCGCAAGGGCCTCAGGCAGCAGGAACACCGGGTTGATGCTGGACATCTCGGCAAACACCGGGATCGGCTGCGGCCGGGTCGCGGCCATATGACTCAGTGCATTACCGCCCTTGAGTGAACCAGTGAAACCCACGGCCTGAATTGCCGGGTGCTTGACCAGCCATTCACCGACACCACCGCCGTAGATCATGTTGAATACGCCCGCCGGCATTTCGGTTTTTTCCGCCGCGCGGATGATCGCGTCCGCGACCCATTCGGCGGTTGCCATATGTCCGCTATGAGCCTTGAACACCACCGGGCAACCGGCGGCCAGCGCCGAGGCGGTATCGCCACCGGCCGTGGAAAACGCCAGCGGAAAATTACTCGCGCCAAACACCGCGACCGGCCCTAAAGCGATGCGGTACTGGCGCAGATCGGGACGCGGCAATGGTTGGCGATCCGGTAGCGCCCGATCAATCCGCGCTCCGTAGAAATCACCACGACGCAGAACCTTGGCGAACAGGCGTATCTGGCCGCTGGTGCGTGCGCGCTCGCCCTGGATGCGTCCGGCCAGCAACGCGGTTTCGCGGCATACGGTAGCAACGAAATCCTCGCCCAACGCATCGATTTCATCGGCGATGGCATCGAGGAACAGCGCGCGTTTTTCCGCGCTCAGGTTACGGTAGATCGGGTACGCTGCTGCGGCAGCACTGGCGGCGGCATCCACTTCGGCTTCAGTGGCCTGGAAAAAGGTCCCGGGCAGTGGCTCGCCCGTCGTCGCGTCGAGGCTTTGCAGTTGCAGCGCGCCGTTGGCGCTGCGCCGGCCGCCGATATAATTGTGTCCAAGCAGTGAAGTCATGAGTGATTTCCTGACCGACCAACAACGCCGGTGATTGAAGGCTTAAAGCGCACGAACCTGGCCGATGGCCAACGGCTGGGCGCTTTCGCCGATACCGTTTTCCAGTGGTGCGCCGAATTCCTCAAGGCTGATCTGGAAGCGATCTCCCGGCTGGGTTTTCACGCCGTCGGCAAACGACAACGTGGCAGTACCGAAGTAATGCACGTGGACATCGCCGGGACGCAAAAACTGCGCGTATTTGAAGTGGTGGAATTCGAGGTTGGCGAGACTGTGGCACATGTTGTCTTCGCCACTGAGAAACTCCTTTTCCCAGAGCGTTTCGCCGTTGCGTGTGATTCGGCTGGTGCCCGCTAGATGCTTGGGCAACTCACCGACTCGCAACTCCGGGCCATAGGCGCAGTAACGCAGTTTCGAATGCGCGAGATACAGGTAATTACGGCGCTCCATCACATGGTCGGAGAACTCGTTGCCCAAGGCATAACCGACCCGATACGGCTGGCCGTCGTCGCCGATCACATAGAGCCCGGTCAACTCCGGTTCTTCGCCGGCATCTTCGGCAAATGGCGGCACCGGGAAGTCGGCGCCGGGACGAACCACAATGCTGCCGTCCCCCTTGTAGAACCATTCCGGCTGCGCGCCGACTTGCCCGGCTTCTGGTTTGCCGCCCTCCAGGCCCCACTTGAAAATGCGCATGGTGTCGGTCATGCCGGCTTCGACCGCACCGTCCTGCTGGTGCATCTTGTCCCGCGCCGAGGCGCTGCCCAGGTGAGTCAGGCCGGTGCCACTGATCAGGCAATGGGCCGGGTTTTCGTGGTCCAGTGGCGGCAGTACCCGCCCCTCTTGCAACAGTTGCTGGTAATCCGGGCCTGGTTCGGTGCCACGGCTGGCGACTTCATCTTGCAGGCTGCGTTTGCCGCGGATCGCCGCCAGCGCCAGTTCGCGAGTGTTGCGGGTATCGCGCAGCACCTGAACCTGAGCGCCCTCGACGAGGCCGACCTGGCGTTGCCCGGTGGTGTTTTCAAATTGAATCAGGCGCATGTCCTGTTCTCCGGAAAATCATGGATGGCGCCGCTTTTCAGGCGACGCGCCAAAGTCATTCGATAATGTTGAAATCGCCGAGGTATTCATCGGAGATTTCCAGGCCCAGGCCCGGCTTGTTGTCATCGAGCTGGATGTAGCCATTGATCGGTTGCGGCTCGCCCTTGAACACGTAGTAGAAGAGCTCATTGCCGACCTCGACGTCGAACACCGGGAAAAACTCGGCCATCGGCGATGCCGTGGTGGACATGGTCAGGTGGTAGTTGTGCATTTGCCCGGCGTGCGGGATCACCGGCACCGACCAGGCTTCGGCCATGGCGTTGATCTTGCGTGCGGCGGTGATGCCGCCGACGCGGTTGGTGTCGTACTGGATCACGTCGATGGCGCGGCGTTCCAGCAGGTCTTTGAAACCGTAGGAAGTGAACTCATGCTCGCCGCCGGAGATCGGCATGATCCCCATTTTTTTCAGCTCGATGTAGCCTTCGATGTCGTCAGCAATCACCGGTTCTTCGAGCCAGCGTGGTTCGAACTCGGCGAGTTTGGGCAACATGCGCCGGGCGTATTCCAAGGTCCAGCCCATGTAACACTCGAGCATGATATCGATGTCTGGGCCGGCCAGTTCACGCAGGGTGCGCACTTGCTCGATGTTCTTGCGCATGCCCGCCGGGCCGTCTTTCGGACCGTAGCCGAAACGCATTTTCAGGGCGGTGAAGCCTTGGTTCAGATAACCCTGAGCTTCTTCGAGGAACAGGTCGAGGTTGTCGTTGGCGTAGAGCTTGGAGGCGTAGGTCCAGATTTTTTCCTTGGTCCGACCGCCGAGCAGTTTGAACACCGGCTTGTTCACTGCTTTGCCCATGATGTCCCAGATGGCGATGTCGATCGCCGAGATCGCCGCCATGCCGATGCCTTTACGGCCCCAGGCATGGCTCTGGCGGTACATCTTCTGCCAGATGTATTCGTTGTCGAACGGGTCTTCGCCAATGGCGATCGGTGCCAGGTAAGTATCGATGATTTCCTTGGCCACACGCGGCGCCAAGGCGCAGTTGCCGATGCCGACAAGACCGGTATCGGTCTCGACCTCCACCACCAGCCAGCCGTGAAAACGGAACGAACCCATCGCGTCGCCGCGCTCGAACAGGATGTCGCTGGCGTTGGTGCAGAAGTGCGCTTGAGGGGGGACGACTTTGCCTTTCCACTCGAAAACGCGGGTACGGATTGCTTTGATTTTCATGAATACAGTTCCTTGCGCTGCCGGCTTTTTATCGTTGTTGGGTCGCTGCGCAGAGCCGCTCGTGTGGCCGGCTTCGGGCATTCGATGGAGCGACTTTAGCCAGCGCTCGGGGGGTGGGGATAATCACTTATGCGTATCCGGCGATAACCTGGGGTGATCGCTGTAACGGCTTATCAGGTAGATCGGGTTATCAGCCGCAACGCAAAAAACTGTGGGAGCGGGCTTGCTCGCGAAGAGGTCGTGTCAGTCGACATATATGCCGACTGTTACACCGCTTTCGCGAGCAAGCCCGCTCCCACAGGGGATTGGTGCTGTGTTGAAGATCGGGGGATCAGTAGCTATTGGCCCCCATCCGACAGGCAATCTCGAACGCCTGGCGAATGGCCCCGACGTTGGCCTTGCCCTGACCTGCGATGTCGAACGCGGTGCCGTGGGCCGGTGTGGTAATCGGTATCGGCAATCCGCCCTGCACCGTCACCCCACGGGAGAAGCCCATCAACTTGATCGCGATCTGCCCCTGGTCGTGATACATCGTCACCACCGCGTCAAAGGCACTGGCATCGCCCTGCACCTTGAGGAAAATCGTGTCGGCAGGGTATGGCCCCTCGGCCGCAATACCCAACACCTGAGCCGAACGAACAGCCGGGCCAATGATGTCCAGCTCTTCGCGACCGAACGAGCCGTTGTCACCGTTGTGCGGGTTCAACCCGCACACGCCGATGCGCGGTTTTTCCAGACCGTTGCGCTTGAGGGCTGTATCGATCAGCTGGATCGCTTCGACCACCCGCGTCTGGCTGAGCATGCCCGGCACATCGGCCAGCGCCACATGGGATGTCACGCGCGACGTCCACAGGTTGTCGAGCACGTTGAACTCGCAGAACGGTCCGTGGAAATCCAGCAGCTCGGCGAACCAGTGCAGCTCGTCGCTGTGGGCCATGCCGGCCATGTGCAGCGAGGTCTTGTTCAACGGTCCAAACAGCACCGCGTCGGTGGTCCCGGCCTCGGTCAGGCGCAGGGCTTTTTCCAAGGTGTCGAGGCTGTAGCGGCCGCCCATGACACTGGCTTCGCTGCGCGGGAACTCGCCAATGGTGTCGCCACGGAAGTCATAGAACAACGGCATGTCATCGCGAAAATCCAATTGCTCCAGAGATTCGATGCGACGGTAAGGAAACTCCGTCCCGGCGATGCGCATGCCGCGGCGCATTTCCGCTTCATCGGCAATCAGGATCACATTCGCCTGGCTACGCACTTGAGGCTCGGTGAGCAGGCGCGCGATCAGTTCCGGACCGATGCCGGCCGGGTCCCCCAGGACCATGGCGATGGTTGTCTTGTTCATGCTTCACTCCTCAAGGTTGCAGGCCATGTTCGGTCAATGGCGCAAGGTTCACAGCGATAGACCCGCTGCGCGTTGCTGTAGAAAAGCCGTTCCTGATCGGCACCTGGCAGATCAGCAACGATGGATTTGAAACCGCTGTAGATGTCGTCGAAGGAACCACACAGGCTGTCCACCGGAAAGTTGCTGGCGAACATCGCCCGGTCAGTGCCGAACATGGCAATCACTTCACGCACGATCCAGGCGTTGTCCTTGGCGCGCCATGCCTGGCCACCCTGCCCAAGACCGGAAATCTTCACCTGCACGTTCGGCCACTCGGCCAGCCGCGCCATCGCCAAACGCCAACCTGCCAGGCCTTCGGCACTGCGGTCATTGGGCAACCCGGCGTGGTTGAGAATCAGCGTGATACCGGGAAAGTCCCGAGCCAGTCGTTCGGCCTCGTGCAGGTTCCACCACGGCGTCTGCAAATCGAAATGCAGGTCCAGCCCTTCGAGTGCAGCAAAACTGCGCCGCCAGTGTTCGTCGCTCATCAGGCTGCGCACATGACCAACTTGCGCGGGTGTGGTCGGGCCGCCGGGTTTGTGGCGCACGCTGCGCACGCACTTGAAACTGGCTTGTTCGGCGAGCACTGCAATGGCGTCTGGATGATCGAGCCAGGCTTGCGCCACGACCGCGTTCGGGACGCCGTATCGGGCGGCCAGCCCCTCGATAAAAAGGGTTTCGCCAATCGGGTCCTGCGGGTCCCATTCAGTCTCGACGTACACCGTTTGCACAACGCGATGCTGGCCGACGTCGGCGAAGTAGTCTTCGGGAAAATAGCGACGCTTGATCGCGCTGTAATCACCGTAGCGAAAGGGAATGTTCGCTTCGGGCGCCAGCCACGGATGGTCATTGATCGACGGATCCCAGAAGTGATGATGGGCATCGATGATCGGTCCGCTCCATAACTCACCCATGGCGCACCTCGTCGAGACTGATGAATAAAGTTGCCAGCACGAACACCGCAGAGCACACCGCAAAGAAGCCCAGCACCGGCGCAAAACCACCGGTCATTTGCACAATGATCCCCACCAGGATCGGCACCGCAATGCCGCCCGTGCTGCCGGCCATGTTCATCACGCCGCCGATCAGGCCGACGCGCGCCGGTGCCGCCAGCAGCGCCGGGAAGCTCCAGTAGAGGCTGCCCCACATCAAGAAAAACGCGGTCATGGCCAACAACGCCACGGCTGCAAAAGGATTGCTCAGGGTCGGCAGCAGCAGGAACGCGCCCAGGGCCACCAGGCCGGAAAACGCCAGTAGACTCTTGACCGCCACACCGCGGCTGACGCCCTTGCGGATCAATCCGTCGCAGAGGAAACCACCGGTCAACGAACCCAACGCGCCGCACACGAAGATCACGAACGTCGCAGCGCCAATGCCCTTGATATTGAAGCCGCGAGCCTGAGCCAGATAACTCGGCCCCCAGGTCAGCAGACCGAAATACACCATCGCCCAGCAGGCACGACCGATCAGCAAACCACTCAGGGATCGTGCGGCAATGCCCAGGCCCTTGACCGGAATGCGTGCAGCTTCGGCGGCCGGGGTGGCGCGCCCGGCGTTGATTTTCTCCAGTTCTGCCGCATTCACTTGCGGGTGACTGGCCGGGTCATCGCGCAGATACCGCCATGCCAGCCAGGCCAGGACCAGGGTCGCGATGCCGGCGATCACGAACGCCAGGCGCCAGGAGTCCAGCGAAGCAATCAGATAAGCAATGATCAGGCCGCCAAGTGCCACGCCCAACGGGCTGCCGCTGTCCATCAGCACCGCGCCGCGACTGCGCTCGCTCGGTGCCAGCCACAGGGAAATCAGCTTGCCGCCCGAAGGGAACAACGGTGCCTCCGCAGCCCCCAGGGCCACCCGCGCGAAGAGCAACGACAAGCCGCCGGTGGCAAAGGCCGCCAGTACCTGAAACGTGCCCCATAATCCAGTGGACCAACTGATGACCCGGTGCGGCCCGAAGCGATCGATCATCCAGCCACCGGGAATCTGCAGCAGCGCATAGGCCCAGAAGAAGCTGCTGAGAATCAGCCCTTGCACGCTCGGCGACAGGGAAAACTCATGGGCGATGGTCGGCATCGCAATGGACAGCGACACCCGATCGATCAGGTTAACCATGGTCAAGGCAAAGATGATCGCAAAGATCCGCCAGCGCACGCTGCTGGCTTTGCTGGTACCGGTCATCGAAGTCGTCGCTGCCGTTGGCTGGCCATCTGCGCCGGGCAGATGCAGGGAAGCACTGGGACGAGCCATGGTGCATACCTCGTTTTATTATTGTTGTGATTGCAACTTTGCCGCGTCATGGCGGCGCTGGTGAGCACTATCGAAGGCTAAGTGATAACCGTCTAATCAAAACTTGAAATAAGGCGATAGCCTCGGGTTATGGCATGCCCTGCTTTCGGGAGGCTTTCAACACTTGGCTCTGAGGTCGACTTTCCACTCAAACGGCTTTGGCGCACAGGGATTAGCGACAAAATGCGCTTTTCTCGGTCATGACCTATAACCCCAGGCTATCGGTATATGTATTGTTTTGACTAGACGCGGGGGCGACGGCTTCCCACACTCACTCCCAGGCTTGCGGCTTTCCCAAGTCACTCATAACAACTACAAAAACGAGGCCCTTCCATGCGAAATGCATTCGTCCGTCGCACATCCCGTCTGTTTCTTGGCTGCACACTGGTCGCCGCCGGCGCCCTTCCCGCTCTCGCTCACGCCTGGCAACCGGACAAGAATGTCGAAATCGTTGTCGCTGGCGGTCCCGGTGGCGGCACTGATCAACTGGGCCGACTGATCCAGTCGATCATCACCACGCACAAGTTTCTCGACGTTAATACCATCGTCCTCAACAAGGGCGGCGGCAACGGCGCCGAAGCGTTCCTCGACTTGAAAATGAACAAGGGCTATCCCGAAAAACTGGTGATCGGCACCAACAACATCTACCTGTTGCCACTGGTGTCCAAGCTCGGTTATCAATGGCAGGAATTGACCCCGATCGCGGCCGTCGCCGAGGATGACTTCATTCTCTGGAGCTACAAAGGTGCGCCGTGGAAAGATGCAAAAAGCTTCTACGAAGCGGCCAAAGCCGACCCGTCGAAACTGCGCATGGGTGGCAGCCAGTCCAAGGATGTCGACCAGACGTTGACCCTGCTGTTGAACCAGACCAACAACAGCAAGCTGGTGTACATCCCCTTCAAGAGCGGCAGTGAAGCCGCGACCCAACTGGCCGGCAAACACATCGCCGCCAACGTCAACAACCCCAGCGAAAGCATCAGCCAATGGCGTGGCGATCAGGTCGAGCCGCTCTGCGTGTTCAGTAAAGAGCGCATGAGCTATACCGATAAAGTGGCTGGCGACAAATCCTGGGCCGACGTTCCGACCTGTCACGAGCAAGGCCTGGGCATCGATCAGTATCGCTTCCCACGCACCGTGTTCATGCCCGGCGAAGTCACCGCCGAACAGCGGGCGTTCTATGTCGAGCTGATGCGCAAAGTCACCGAGACTCCGGAGTTCAAGGCCTACGTCAAGCAGAACGCGCTGGTGCCGACCTTCCTCGAAGGCGAGCCACTGACTGCTTACATCGAGAAAGACACCGCCCGCGTTACGCCGGTGTTCAAAGAAGCCGGCTGGCTGAAAAACTGAGTTGTTTGCGGCCGTTCGCTTGCGCACGGCCGTCACCTCTGGAGGTGCTTTCATGTCCCATTCTTCGGATTCACCGGCGCTGGTCGGTACCCGCTGGGTCGAACTCGGCCTGACACTCTTCACCACGCTGATCGGCGCGGTGGTGATGTACGGCAGCGTCGAACAAGGTATCGGCTGGGGCGATTCCGGCCCCGAGCCGGGTTACTTTCCCTTCTACATTGGCCTGTTGCTGAGCGCCGCAAGCGTGGGCAACGGCGTGTTGACCCTGGTGCGCTGGCAAGCCCTGAGCATTGCATTCGTCAGCCGCAGTGCGTTCAAACAAGTGTTATCGGTGTTCATCCCGATTGCGCTGTTCGTCGGTGCCATGCCGTTTACTGGCATTTACGTGGCCTCGGCCTGTTTCATCGCCTGGTTCATGTGGCGTGACAAGGTCCGCGTCAAACCGTATGGCAAGTTGGCGATCGGCAGCGTGTCCCTCGGCGCGGTGCTCGCCAGCTACCTGATTTTCGCGCTGTGGTTCAAGGTCCCGCTGGATGCCGGCCCGATGGGCGACTGGATTGCCTTGGCCGGGAGAACCTTCAAATGAGCGAGTTCGATTCTCTGCTGCAAGGCATGAACCTGATCCTGACCCCGGGCCACATCGGCCTGATGGTGATCGGCGTGCTGCTGGGCATTCTGGTCGGCGTATTGCCCGGCCTCGGCGCCCCCAACGGCGTGGCGTTGCTGCTACCGCTGACGTTCACCATGTCGCCGGTGTCGGCGATCATTCTGCTGTCGTGCATGTATTGGGGCGCACTGTTCGGCGGCTCGATCACCTCGATTCTGTTCAACATTCCCGGTGAGCCCTCATCGGTAGCGACGACGTTCGACGGCTACCCGATGGCCCGCGAAGGTCGCGCCGCCGAAGCCCTGACCGCCGCGTTCAGCTCGGCACTGATCGGCGCGTTGGCCGGGGTGTTGTTGCTGACGTTCCTGTCGACAAAGATTGCTGCGTTCGCCATGTCTTTCAGCTCGCCGGAGTTCTTCGCGGTGTACCTGTTGGCGTTCTGCACGTTCATCGGCATGAGCAAAAACCCGCCGCTGAAAACCGTGGTCGCGATGATGATCGGCTTCGCCATGGCCGCCGTCGGCATGGACACTGTCTCGGGCAACCTGCGCCTGACCTTCGACCAGCCAACCCTGATGACCGGCATCAGTTTCGAAGTGGCGGTGATCGGCCTGTTCGGCATTGGCGAAATCCTCTGCACCGTCGAGGAAGGTCTGGTGTTTCGCGGCGAGCATGCGCGCATCACGCCAATGATCATCCTGCGCACCTGGGCCAAGTTGCCGCGCTACTGGTGGACGATTGTGCGCAGCACCCTGGTCGGTTGCTGGATGGGCATCACCCCTGGCGGTCCGACTGCGGCATCGTTCATGAGCTACAGCCTGGCGCGGCGCTTTTCGAAGAATCGCGAGAACTTCGGCAAGGGTGAACTTGAAGGCGTGATCGCCCCGGAAACCGCCGACCACGCGGCCGGCACCAGCGCCCTGCTGCCGATGCTGACCCTGGGCATTCCCGGTTCGGCCACCGCCGCCGTGATGCTCGGCGGGTTGATGATCTGGGGCCTCCACCCGGGCCCGACGCTGTTCGTCGAGCAACATGACTTCGTCTGGGGCCTGATCGCGAGCATGTACCTGGGCAACGTCGTCAGCCTGATCGTGGTGTTGGCCACCGTGCCGCTGTTCGCTTCGATCCTGCGCATTCCGTTCTCGATCATTGCGCCGATCATCATCATGGTCTGCGCTATCGGTGCGTACTCGGTGCACAACTCGTTCTTCGACGTGGTGCTGATGCTCGGCTTCGGCGCGCTGGGTTATCTGTTCAAGAAACTCGGTTACCCGATCGCGCCGCTAGTGCTGGCGGCGGTGTTGGGGGACAAGGCTGAAGACGCATTCCGTCAGTCGATGCTGTTCTCCGACGGTCACATCGGGATTTTCTGGTCGAACCCATTGGTGGGTGGCCTGACTACGGCGGCGCTGCTGATGCTGTTCTGGCCGCTGATTTCCAAGGTGCTGCAAACCCTGATGGGCTTGCGCAAACCCCAGGTCGCCAAGCCAAAATCGGTGCTGTGATACAGCAATGCTGGCAACGCCTGACATTTGTTGTCAGGCTTGCCGTAGTCCTTTTTGCGAGCACGGCCCATGACCCGAATTCCTGTTGCCAATGTGATTCATAGTCGACTGCGTCTACGCCAGCTGCGGCTGATGCTGGCGTTGCAGGAATTCGGCTCGTTGCGCCGCGCTGCCGACCACATCGGCATGACCCAACCCGCGGCAACCAAGATGCTGCATGAAGCCGAGGATTTGCTGGGTGTGGAACTGTTTGAGCGTCTGCCTCGGGGCATGCGCTCTACACCCTTCGGGGAAACCGTCATCTACTACGCGCGCATGGTGTTTGCAGAACTCAGTGGCATGCGCGAAGAACTGGTGGCGCTCGAGTCCGGCAACCTTGGGCGGGTGGCGGTCGGCGCGATCCCGGCGCTGGCCTCGGGACTCTTGACCCGCACCATCGCCACCTTGAAGCAAAGCCATCCACGGTTGTCGATGAGCATTCAGGTCGACACCAGCGACGTGCTTGTACAGGCCCTGTTGCAGGATCAACTGGATATTGTATTGGGGCGGATTCCGGCCGGTGCGCGAGCCGAAGAGTTGCTGTTCGACAGCCTTGGCGAAGAGGCCTTGTGCGTGATTGCCGGCGCGCAAAATCCACTGGCGAAGGAGAAGCAGCTGAGCTGGGCAGAATTGCAGAACATGACCTGGGTGCTGCAACAACATCCAAGCCCGATGCGCGCGATCATCAATCAGGTGTTTCACAACGCACGGGTCGACATCCCCAGCAGCATCGTCGAAACCACGTCGATCATGACCCTGCTCTCATTGATCCAGCAGACCGATATGCTCGGCGTTACGCCGGTGTCGGTGGTCGAGGATTATCCCGGCCGTGATCTGCTGGCCGTGTTGCCGATCAAGTTCGAAGCACGACTGCCACCCTATGGGCTGATCACCCGGCGTCATCGCATTCAGTCGTCGGCGATGCAGGCGTTCATGAATTCGGTGCGGGCCGAACATGCTCTGGCCAAATAAAAAAAGCCCGGAGCTCATGCCCCGGGCCTTGTTTTGTTTCAAGCAGTTTTACGGAAGACGAACACCAGACCGATGATGATCAGCAGCATGCCGAGCATGCTCAGCGCCGCCAGGCGGTTGCCAAAAATCAGATAGTCCATCACCGCCGTCACCGCCGGCACCAGATAAAACAGGCTGGTGACATTCACCAGATTGCCTCGTGCAATCAGTCGATACAGCAGCAGCGTCGCCAGCACTGATACCACCAACCCCATCCACAACACCGGCACGATGAACCCTGTGCTGTATTCGACGTGAAACGGCTGGAACGGCACGAAGATCCCGCAGAGCAACAGCCCGGCAAGGTACTGCACCGGCAATGTGCCGAGGGGATTATCGGTGATGCGCTTCTGCATGATCGAGCCGAACGTCATGCTTGCCAGCGCCAGCAAACCGAAGAGCATCCCGGCCAACGACATGCCGGCCAGTCCGATGCCCTGGTAAACCACCATGATCAAGCCGGCCAGGCCTAGCGCCAGACCGAACATCCGGCTTATTGATCGGTGCCGCTCCATGATCACTACGGTGAGAATCGGTTGCACGCCCATGATGGTTGCCATCATGCCGGGCGTCACTTTCAGGTCCAGGGCCAGCAGATAGAAAATCTGGTAAGCCCCCAGCAACACCACACCCGTGGCCATCGCATACAACATCGGCTTGCCGCCCTTGGGCAATTTCAGTTTGAGCAACGGCATCAACAGCACCAGCCCGCACAAGGCAATGGCGAAGCGAACCAGCAGAAAGGCAAAAGGCGACGCGTGGGCCAAGCCCCATTTGGAGAAAATCGCCCCGCTGCTCCACAGCAAAACGAACAGGCTCGTGGACGCCGCCGCGAGCGCGGATTTTTTCGAAAGGACAAACATGAATACCACCTGTAGTCAGGCAAAAAGCCAACTCAGCCGAAGCTGAAATTCAGTAGTTTTTTTCAGGCGTTTTTTCAGACGGACATGAGAGCAGCAGAGAAAAGCTGATCAGCCCGAGAAGCCAACGCCTGGCGGTGATACGACTGCGCACACCGGCGTGCTACTGACAGGTGGGGGGTAATGACTGATCTGCGCAGGCTGCTGATTCCCACACGGCACGACGCCAGCGCTGACCGCTGAATCGACTACCGCATTGATGGGGGAAGCAGGCATGGGCTGATCTTTTTTGATTGGGTGAAAGAGTGGTTCAGGAAACCATCGAGGGCCGACTATAACCAGCGCGTGACATGGATTGCAATGACTTGGACAAAGGGCCAGTAAAGACAGCCGGGGAAGCGCTGCTTACTCTGGGGGAAATGGAATCGCCCGTGATGGGGGACATGGAATGCAAGAGATCAAATGCCCAGGGAACGGACTCATCTTCGGTATCAGTTGTATCGGTCAAGGGCTAGAAAGCTGGCTGGCGCTAATATTGCCCAACTGCAACATGAACGGGAGCTGGTCGGCCCCACAGCGCTCAATTTATCCAGAGTACGTTTTGACGCGATCAACGCGCAGTCATTGAACGCTTTTGAGCTCTGGGACGATCCACATTTTTCATGGGGAGAGGTCGTTGAGTGGAAAGCGAGGGAGCCGTTGGCTCTGGACCTCTCCATTTGGTTCGATGAAGAACTGTGCGGATTATGCTTCGCGAACCCAAATAACAGTCGGCAACGAATTCGCATCGTGCGATTGGAGGGATGTCCCAGAGGAGTGCATCCTTTGAAAAACCGTATTGCGCCATTGGCCATATTGGTCATTGAGCAGTACGCCCAAATCATCGGCAGCAGGTTCATCGAAGTTCAGGAACCGCTGGAAGGTGCAATTTCTATTTACCAACAACTCGGCTTTTACTTCGATGCTGAAGGCCGACTTGTCAAAGCAGTGGAAAGCCTAGTATCGTGAAAACTGTTCAATTAATGACCAATGGCGGAGGGAAGATGCGCAAAGTGATCAAAAAGTCCCCCACAAGGAAGAGCTCGCCCACTACAGAAAACAAGCCCATTGCAGTAGAGCTGACAGCCAGTCAACGGCGCATTCTGCAGGTTGTTGCGATGGGTACCGAAACCGAAGAACCTAGCCTTCTCGCCGGGCGGCCCTAAAACTCGTGGGCAAAAAAACCGCTCTCAAGGAGCGGTTTTTCATCCCGTGATCGGCCTCAACCAAACAGCCAATACCCCAACAACGTCAACACCATCACCGCCAGCACCGGTCGCAGTACGCAGTAGGCCGTGGGATTACGACGCTTCCACTGTTTGACCATACCGCTGAATGTGTCGCTGAAGCGCTTGCTCCTGGCATAGACCTGGTTGATCCCGCCAACGCGTTCATCGTCAAGGTTCTGGGGTGCAGTGGCGCGCCCCAGCGAGCCACTGATCCAGCGGTTGATACGGGTCATGAGGCGATTGCTCAGCGGTCGCTCGATGTCGCAAAACAAGATGACCCGGGTTTGCTCGGTTTCGTTCTTGACCCAGTGAACATAGGTTTCATCGAACATCACGTCTTCCCCATCACGCCAGGCATAGACCTGACCATCGACGAAGATGCGGCAATGATCGGAGTTCGGCGTCGACAACCCCAGGTGATAACGCAGGGAACCGGCGAAGGGGTCGCGATGCGGGTTGAGGTGACTGCCAGCGGGCAGCAGCGCGAACATGGCGCCTTTGACGTTGGGAATACTGCTGACCAATGCCACGGTTTTCGGGCACAGGGTTTCGGCCGATGGCAGCGGTTGGTCGTACCACTTGAGGTAGAAACGCTTCCAGCCCTTCTTGAAGAACGAACCGAAACCGGCGTCGTTGTTCTTTTCGGCGGCGCGAATATAGCCCTCGTTAAACAAGTGCATGGCTTCGTCGCGGATAACTTCCCAATTGTCCTTGAGCACATCCAGTTCGGGGAACTTGCTGCGGTCCAGATAGGGTTTGGACGGTACACCGGAGAACAGGTACATCAGGGCGTTATAGGGTGCAAACAAGGCCGAGTGATTGACAAACTGGCGCAGAACCGGCAAACGCGCCTTGCCACGCAAGTGCACATAGAGCGTGCTGCTGACGAAAAGCAACAATACCGAAGCCTTCGCGACAAAGGGAAAGTTCATCTACAACTCCTTGATAGTAGGTAACTTTGCACAACGCCATTTACCCGACGTGGCAGTCGGCCATTATCAACACTACCGGCCTCGAAAAATACCCACATAACTCAACATTCAGTGTTAAGGATTGCGCAATAAACAGTTATTAACACAAGGTTCCTGAACGGGGGCTGACCTGAATCACCTCCCATGACAAGGAGGCCTGCCCCAATACCTGTAGGAGCGAGGCTTGCCCGCGAAGAACGATGACGCGTAATACCTGAAAAACCGCGGTGAATTCTTCGCGGGCAAGCCTCGCTCCTACAGGCATTGGGGCTTGCCCCCGTTCGGCTGCGAAGCAGTCGTAAAATGTTATTGCTGAGTTTCCTGCTCGGTGAACAGATCACTGAACAGCATGCTCGACAGGTAGCGCTCGCCAGAGTCGGGCAGGATCACCACGATGGTCTTGCCCTGCATTTCCGGGGTTTCGGCCAGCCGCACAGCCACAGCCATGGCGGCGCCGCACGAGATGCCGCTCAAAATCCCTTCTTCCTGCATCAGGCGCAGGGCCATCGCCTTGGACTCATCGTCGCTGACCAGTTCGACCCGGTCGACCATCGACAGGTCCAGGTTCTTCGGCACAAAACCAGCGCCGATGCCCTGGATTTTGTGAGGGCTAGGTTTGATTTCTTCCCCGGCGATCATTTGAGTGATTACTGGAGATACCAACGGCTCCACCGCCACCGAGATAATCGGTTTGCCCTGAGTATTCTTGATATACCGCGAAACCCCGGTAATGGTTCCACCTGTCCCGACGCCCGCCACCAGTACGTCGACTGCGCCGTCGGTGTCGTTCCAGATTTCCGGCCCGGTGGTTTTTTCGTGGATGGCCGGGTTAGCCGGGTTTTCGAACTGCGCCGGCATGAAGTAGGTCGATGGATCACTGGCGAGGATTTCGGCGGCCTTCTCGATCGCGCCTTTCATGCCTTTGGCCGGTTCCGTCAACACCAGTTCGGCGCCAAGGGCTTTGAGCACCTTGCGCCGCTCGATGCTCATGGACGCCGGCATGGTCAGCATCAGCCGGTACCCGCGGGCAGCGGCAACGAACGCCAGGCCGATGCCGGTGTTGCCCGAAGTCGGTTCGATGATGGTCATGCCGGGCTTGAGTTTTCCGCTGCTTTCGGCCTCCCAGATCATGTTCGCGCCGATCCGGCACTTGACCGAATAACCGGGGTTGCGCCCTTCGATCTTGGCCAGGATGGTGACACCGCGCGGGGCGATACGGTTGATCTGCACCAGCGGCGTATTGCCAATGGAATGGGCGTTGTCAGCATAAATACGGCTCATGGCTGGGTCCTTATACAGCGTTGAATTAGCTGTCCAAGGTATGCCTGTTACCCGTGGTCGTCCAGTCAGTCGAACGTCCGCTTACCCCCGCAGTCAATCGCTTTATACCGCCAGAGATTTGCCGCCATGAAGCGTCGATACAGTTGGTCCCTGTGGATCCTCGCCGGCCTTGTTGTGCTACTGGTTGCCCTGCACATCGCACTTCCCTACATGGTGCGCGATTACCTCAACGAGAAACTCGCGGACATGGGTGACTACCGCGGCCAGATTACCGACGTGGACCTGGCCTTGTGGCGCGGTGCCTACAAAATCAACGGACTGAAAATCGTCAAGGTCGACGGTAAGGTCCCGGTGCCTTTCGTCAACGCCCCATTGATTGACCTGTCCGTCAGCTGGCACTCGCTCTGGTACGACCATGCCGTGGTGGCCGAGGCGCAGTTCGACAAACCCGAGGTGAACTTCGTCGATGGTGGTAACAAGAAAAACTCCCAGACCGGTCAGGGCACCGACTGGCGGGCACAACTGGAAAAGTTGCTGCCGATCACCTTGAACGAGGTACGGATCAATGACGGGCGGATCACCTTTCGTAACTTCCATTCAAAACCGCCCGTGAACATGAATGCCACTCAGGTCAATGCCAGCATCTACAACCTGACCAACGTGGTCGACACCGAAGGCAAACGCGACGCCCGGTTCGATGGCAAGGCGCTGTTGCTGGGGCATGCACCGCTGGAAACCGTGGCGACCTTTGATCCATTCAGCAATTTCGAAAACTTCGAATTCCGCCTGCGCGCCAAGAACCTTCAACTCAAACGCATGAACGACTTCGCCTCGGCTTACGGCAAGTTCGACTTCAATTCCGGCCATGGAGACCTGGTCATCGAAGCCGAAGCCAACAAGGGCCAACTCACTGGCTACATCAAGCCGCTATTGCGCGATGTCGATGTGTTCAATTGGCAACAGGACGTGGAGGACAAAGACAAAGGGATTTTTCGTTCCATCTGGGAAGCACTCGTCGGTGGCACCGAGAATGTGTTGAAGAATCAGCCAAAAAACCAGTTCGCGACGCGCGTTCAGCTCAGAGGCAGCGTGCATCAGAAAGATATCAGCGCATTCGAGGCTTTTTTGCAGATCTTACGTAATGGTTTCATCCAGGCGTTCAATGCCCAGTACGAACGGCCCAAGCCGGATACGGACTAAGATTTGCGCGTGACGGTGTAACGACCCGTTTCTTCTGCTGCTCGTGCCGGGTTTGATTGCTGTTGCAAAAAATCCCAGCCCAGGCAAGCCAGGGCCAACGACCGCGGCACCGCTTCACGGCCACTGCTGTAGCGACTGATACTGCGGGCACTGACACCCAACGCCTCGGCCGCCTGGTTCAACGGTAACCCGGTGCGAGCCCGCCAATCGATGAAAATACGGGTGTTTTCATCGGCCGCATTTTGCGCAAGGGCATCCAGATACAGCGTGTCTGCGCCAATCTGGATATCCAGCTCGGACCACTCCACGCTCCAGCCATCGTCACCCAAGGCTGCGCCCTCAAAAGCGCTGGCCTCCAGCAATGGTTGCAGCCCCGGGTATGAACGCAGGTCGCGACTTAAATCGAGGCTCAGTTGCTGACCATCGATAAAGGTCAGCGCCAAGCGGTAATCCGGCAGTACCTGCACAGCCGACAGCCGTGGTCGTTTCATGGGTAACATCGTTTCCTGTCTTCCTGCGTATCGCGAAACATGCCCGGCAAGCTATCGCCAAAATGGCGATAGCTCAATACTGGCCAACAGCCGAGACCGAGTCAAGATGTGACGCCCCATTCAGAGACTGAATAAGCCGTCTGCGTTCACAGTCGACCGGGCAGCGCGTTATAGTCGGGGTACTACAATTATTGCGCCCCGCCCTGCCTCGTTCAGGTCGGCGTTACCGTTCGAGGATTAGCAGATGAAGTTCGAAGGCACCCAGGCCTACGTCGCCACCGATGACCTGAAGCTGGCGGTCAACGCCGCCATCACCCTGGAGCGGCCGCTGTTGGTCAAGGGCGAACCGGGCACCGGCAAGACCATGCTCGCCGAGCAACTGGCCGAATCCTTCGGCGCCAAGTTGATTACCTGGCACATCAAGTCCACCACCAAGGCGCATCAAGGCCTGTACGAGTACGACGCGGTCAGCCGCCTGCGGGACTCGCAGCTGGGCACTGAAAAGGTCCACGACGTTCGCAATTACCTGAAAAAGGGCAAGCTCTGGGAAGCCTTCGAATCCGAAGAGCGGGTGATCCTGCTGATCGACGAAATCGATAAGGCCGACATCGAGTTCCCTAACGACCTGCTGCAAGAACTCGACAAGATGGAGTTCTACGTTTACGAGATCGACGAGACCATCAAGGCCAAGAAGCGCCCGATCATCATCATTACCTCAAACAACGAAAAAGAGCTGCCGGACGCCTTCCTGCGCCGTTGCTTCTTCCACTACATCGCCTTCCCGGATCGGGTCACGATGCAACGGATCGTCGACGTGCATTACCCGAACATCAAGAAAGAGCTGGTCAGTGAAGCGCTGGATGTGTTCTTCGACGTGCGCAAGGTGCCTGGCCTGAAGAAGAAGCCATCGACCTCCGAACTGGTGGACTGGCTTAAGCTGCTGATGGCCGACAACATCGGCGAAGCGGTGCTGCGCGAGCGCGATCCGACCAAGGCCATTCCGCCACTGGCCGGCGCCCTGGTGAAGAACGAACAAGACGTGCAATTGCTTGAGCGCCTGGCGTTCATGAGCCGTCGCGGCTCTCGCTAAGCCCCGATAGAGAGAGGCGATCGCCATGCTGCTCAACCTGTTCAATGAAATGCGTGCAGCCAAGGTACCGGTCTCGGTGCGTGAGCTGCTGGACCTGATCAACGCGCTGAAACAGCGCGTGACCTTTGCCGACATGGACGAGTTCTATTACTTGTCGCGGGCGATTCTGGTGAAGGATGAAAAGCATTTCGACAAGTTCGACCGGGCATTCGGGGCCTACTTCAACGGCCTGGAAAAGCTCGACGATCATCTCCAGGCGCTGATTCCGGAAGACTGGCTGCGCAAGGAGTTCGAACGCTCGCTGACCGATGAAGAGCGGGCCGCGATCCAGTCCCTCGGTGGCCTGGACAAGCTGATCGAAGAGTTCAAGAAGCGCCTGGAAGAACAGAAGGAACGCCATGCCGGCGGCAACAAGTGGATCGGCACCGGCGGCACCAGTCCATTCGGCTCCGGTGGCTTCAACCCGGAAGGCATTCGGGTCGGCGATGCCGGCAAGCGTCAAGGCAAAGCGGTCAAAGTCTGGGATCAGCGCGAGTACAAGAACCTCGACGATTCGGTCGAACTGGGCACGCGCAACATCAAGGTCGCCCTGCGGCGCCTGCGTAAATTCGCTCGTCAAGGCGCGGCGGAAGAACTGGACATCGACGGCACCATCGACCACACCGCCCGCGATGCAGGGTTGCTGAATATCCAGATGCGTCCGGAGCGCCGCAATACCGTCAAATTGTTGCTGCTGTTCGACATCGGCGGCTCGATGGATGCCCACGTGAAGATCTGCGAAGAGCTGTTCTCGGCCTGCAAGACCGAGTTCAAGCATCTGGAGTACTTCTACTTCCACAACTTCATTTATGAATCAGTGTGGAAGAACAACATGCGCCGCACCTCTGAGCGCACCGCCACCCAGGATCTGTTGCACAAGTACGGCGCCGACTACAAAGTGATCTTCATCGGCGACGCCGCCATGGCGCCCTATGAGATCACCCAGGCCGGTGGCAGCGTCGAGCACTGGAACGAAGAAGCCGGTTACGTGTGGATGCAGCGTTTCAAGGAAAAGTACAAGAAGCTCATCTGGATCAACCCGTATCCGAAAGACACCTGGGGCTATACCTCGTCGACTAACATCGTGCGGGATTTGATTGATGACCAGATGTATCCGCTGACGTTGCGGGGGTTGGAGGAAGGGATGCGGTTTCTTTCCAAATAGAGCGCTGATCATTCCCACGCAGAGCGTGGGAAACGATCAAAGGCGAACAGCTAAATCGCTGTCGCCTTTCAAATTGCACATGGCGCAGGAAACTATTTTACCAACCCAATTCGATATAGGACTTGCAAAGCCTGTTCATAAAACTCGTGTCTTGTGTGACCGGCGGTTGCACGCCTGGCCTTTTCGCCTCCTGAGCGATTTCTTTTCTTCGCTGAGTTTCTGCCGCTAGCCGCTTTGTCTTTTCTTTTTTTATTTCTGGGCTAAGCAGCAGTTCGTGTTTCATCTGGTCGTCTTCTGCAAAAAAGCGAAACCTGACACTTGTAGCGGTACCTTCTGCAGTGTGCCCCTCGGCAATCAGCTCCATGCTTTTGCCGTTCTGGTTTCCGCGATGGCTCCAGTCAAACATGCGTTGCATATCGCGACTTGCTTTGGAGATGAATTGTTCGATCAGAGTAGCGAGTCCTTCGCAATTGATCTTGTCGGCATTCAGCCTCTGCAGATTACCAAAACGATCTATTTTGGCTTTATAAACAACGTCCTTTTCGGGGGAGTCGTAGAACTCGACGATACGGCTTTCGACACTGGCTTCGCCTTCAACGTCTACCTGAGCAATGACTTTCATATAACGCATCTGTAACTTCCTTGTGAGAGATGAAGATCAATAGTTCCACATATCCTCAAAAATCAATGTAGGCGAATGTACTTAAAAGCAAGGAAGCGTCTCGGCCTTGAGTACGAAACAACGGGCGTTACAAGTAAGATTTCAGATAGTTTTTATGTTTTCTCCAGCCTTCCTCCTGCATCACTGGAGTGAATCGCACCTTTTTCCCTGGCAGACACTGCGCCAACCTGGCCAGCGCCAACGGCGTCAACGCGCCCAATCGGGGGTAACCACCGATCGTCTGCCGATCATTGAGCAATATGATCGGCTGCCCATCCGGTGGCACTTGCACCGCGCCTAATGGAATGCCCTCAGAAATCATTGGCTGCCCCTGGTACTGCAGCGTCTTGCCCAGCAAGCGAATGCCCATACGGTCGGCGCGACTGTCCACTGTCCAGGCACTGTTGAACACATCAAACAGGCTCTGCCCGCTGAACTGACCAATCTGCGCGCCGAGCACCAGATCCAGAGGCGTGTCCGATTGCAAATCCGGTCGAAGCTCCAACGGCATTTCGCGCCCCCCCAGCGATTGCCCTTCATAGCTCAGCGTCGCCCCCCGCGCCAACGGCAAACCCAGGCCATCAAGTCCGCCGAGTTCTTCACGCACCACCGTAGCGCTACTGCCCAACACCTTCGGCGCGGCAAAACCACCGGGAGCGGCCAGATAAGCCCGGGCACCGTGCAACGGCTGGGTGAGTTGCAACGTCTGCCCTTTGCTCAGTTTGAAACTGCGCCAAGGTGCCAAAGCCTCACCGTCAATTTGTGCACCAAGATCTGCGCCGGCCAACGCCAGCAAACAATCCTCTTCAGCCACCACGGCAAACCCGCCAAGGGTGATTTCGACCACCGGCACATCCAGCCCATTGCCCAGCAACCAATTGGCCCAGCTCATCGAACACCAGTCCGCCGCGCCGCCCTGAGTCACGCCCAAATGCCGCACGCCAAACCGTCCCCCGTCCTGCAGCAGACACAGCGGTGTGCTCGCCGTAATCGTCAATCGGCTCATGCCAGCGTCTCCAAGGGAGTGTCGTCGCCACCCAGGTCGATGAACTCGGAGTGACTGACCGCTTCGAAACGCACCGTGTCGCCGGGCTGCATCAGGCTGTAGCCATCACGATTGCGATCGAACAGTTTCGTCGGGGTGCGACCGATCAGGTTCCAGCCACCGGGAGATACCGCGGGATAGACGGCGGTCTGGCGTTCGGCGATACCGACGCTGCCAGCAGCGACTTTCTTGCGGGGGGTGTTCAATCGAGGGGCTGCGAGCACTTCTTCGACCAGTCCCATAAAGGCAAACCCAGGTGCAAAGCCGAGAGCGAACACCTGATATTCCCGAGCGCTGTGGCGACGGATCACCTCCTCCACCGCCAGACCGCTACGCTCGGCGAGCAAGCCCAACTCAGGGCCGACGCTCAGGTCGTACCAGACTGGCAAGACATGACACTGACCACGGGTTCGCGCATTGGGCGACAGGTCGATCAACGATTCCGCGATCAATTCCCGCGCCTGAGTCGGGCTCAATGAAGCCAGATCGTAATGCACCATCAACGTCGTATAGGACGGCACCAGATCGATCAGTTGCTCGCCAAACACCGCGCGCAATCGCTCGTTGGCGGCGAGCATCCACGGCATGTTGGCTTCGGCAATTTCATCGAACAAACGCAGCATCAGGCAATCCAGTGCCGCCACTTCAATCCTTGGACTCATGATGCACTCGGCTGATTCAAGGCCTCGCGAATGCGCTGCACGGCGGCTACCGAACTGGCGTTGTCACCGTGCACGCAGAGGGTATTGGCTTGCAGGTGCAAGGCGCTGCCGTCGCTGGCAGTGAGGCGGCCGCCACGGGCGATGGTCAGGGCTTGCTCGATGATTTTCTCGGGATCGTGATGCACCGCGCCCGCAAGTTGCCGCGAGACCAGTCGACCGGCACTGTCGTAGGCACGGTCGGCAAAGGCTTCGAACCATAGGGTCACGCCGTATTCATCGCCTGTTTGCTGCGCCGCCGAGTTGTCGCGAGTGGCCATCAACATCAACGGCAAGCTGCGGTCATACGCCGCCACCGCCTGAACCACTGCACGCAATTGCGCCGGATTGGCCATCATGTCGTTGTACATCGCGCCGTGGGGTTTGACGTAACTGACCCGCCCGCCCTGCACTCTGCAGATGCCGTCGAGGGCGCCGATCTGGTAATGCAGGATGTCTTGCAGCTCTTGCGCGGTGTAAGCCATGGATCGGCGACCGAACCCCACCAGATCCTGATAGGCCGGATGGGCACCAATCTGCACGCCGTGGTTCAGGGCCAGGCTGACGGTCTTGCGCATGATACTCGGGTCGCCAGCATGAAAGCCGCAGGCCACGTTGGCGCAATCGATGAAGGGCATGACCTCGGCATCCAGACCCATGGTCCAACTGCCGAAGCTCTCGCCAATGTCGCAGTTCAATAGCAGGTGGTTCACAGTGAACACTCCTGTAAGGCTTTTGTCTTTTTAACTGTGGGACATATGCCCCACAGGGATTGTTCTGAACCCCGACGACGCCTATCGTGGGAACCGGATGCGCCGATTTTTGGACGCTTGGCCCTGCTGCGTCCAACTAATAAAAACCCGGCCAAGGCATAAGAAAAAGTTGATCCCATGAACCTGAAGTTTCTCGAAACCTTTGTCTGGGTCGCCCGACTCAAGAGTTTCCGCCTGACGGCAGACAAACTCTTCACCACCCAGGCGTCGATTTCCAGCCGTATCGCGGTGCTTGAAGGCGAGCTCGGGGTAAAGCTGTTCCTGCGCGATTCTCGCGGCGTGAGCCTGACGCCCGAAGGCTTGAAAGTGCTCGAATATGCCGAGCAGATGATGGACACGATGCAGGCGCTCAAGCAGTCGATCGAGACCCGTTCGAGCAAGGGCGGGCGGGTCCGGATTGGCGTCATGGACACCGTGATCCACACCTGGCTCAGCCCATTGGTAGCGCAAATGATGGATCACTACCCGCTGGTGGAAATCGAGCTGGTGGCCGATACCGCGCTCAACCTCTGCGATCAGCTGCAAAAAGGCTTTCTCGATCTGATTCTGCAAACCGACCTGTTGCGCCAGGAAAGCGTGCGCAGCCTGGAGTTGGCCAGTCATCCGATGGGCTGGATCGTGGCCAGCCATTCCATCTACAACCGCGAGTATTCAGGTATCGCCGATCTGGCGCGGGAGCGGATCATCACCTATTCGAAAAATTCCCATCCGCATCAGGACATCTTGAGCCTGATGCAGGCCAACGGGGTCATGGCGCCACGGCTGAACTGTGTGAATTCTGTGTCGGCGATTACCCGATTGCTGAGGGACGGCTTTGGCATTGGCGCGCTACCGCCGGTACTGGTGGCCGAAGAATTGGCAGGGGGGGAATTGACGTTGCTGGCCATCGATCAACGACCGCCGAATTTGCAGGTGGTGGTGTCATGGCGGGTTGGCGTGGAGTGGGTCGAGGAGATTGTTGCGTTGTGTCAGCAGGTCGTGGAGCGCTACGCGTGCAAGGTGGGTGAGGATTACATCGTTCTGAGCAAACCTTCGGTTAGCTAAAATCAAAAGATCGCAGCCGTCGGCAGCGCCCACAGGCGCGTAGGAGCTGCCGAAGGCTGCGATCTTTTGATCTTATCTTTTGTTTCTACAACCCCCGCACATCCCGGTCTTCGATCGGCCGGCTCTGGCGCAAACGCTTGCCGCCCAGCACCACCCAGTCGATCAGTCGGAACAGGCATTCAATGCCGAACGACAGCAGCAACGCGCCGCTCATGCCCCAGATCATCGCTTCCGGCGTCAGCAGGATTTGGTAGCTGTAGCCGTTCCAGGTTTCCTTGCGAATATCCGGGTCGGCGGCCAGGGCCACTTGCAGGATGCGGATATACCACGGGCCCTGCATGGCCTGGAATTGCTTGTCGAGGGCCAGTTGACGGGTGAGCAAGCTGCTCAGGCTGTCGGCATCGCTGCGAAAGATCGGATCTTCGCTGGCACGGTAATGGGCCACGAGCGCCTGCATATCACCCTTGAAAAACTGATTGGCGGTGCCCTGGAAACCGCTCAAACCGGTCTGCGCTTCGATCAGATGCGCCTCGACCCGCTTGGCATAATCACTGATGAACCCAGGCACCTGGACACCGATCAACAGGCCCGCCGCGAACAACACCAGCCGTAGATAACTGAGCAACATGGGGGAGAGATCCTTATTCGGTCTTGCCCTGGCTGACGCATTCACCGCGTCGCCAGAGGCTCCATTGGCCCGGTTCGTAACGGGTCCAGGTTTCATTTTCGGTCAAGGGTTCGGTGGCGATCACCGTGACCACATCGTTGGGCGTGGTTTCGGCCTGGAAGTCGACGATCACATCGACATCCTTCAAACGCGCCGGGCCGAACGGTGCACGGCGGGTGATCTGCGCCAGCTTGCTGGAGCAGTAGCAGAACAGCCAGTCGCCGTCGCTGAGCAGGCAGTTGAATACACCTTTGCTGCGGTACTCGGCGCAGGCGGCCACCAGGTCTGGCAACAGCGCTTCAATGTCTACCGGCTCGGGGAACGCTGCACGCACCCGATTGAGCAAATCGCAAAACGCCGCTTCGCTGTCGGTATCGCCGACGGGGCGGTAGAAACTGGCGGTCGGTTTGAAGTCAGCCAACTGGCCGTTGTGGGCGAAACACCAGTTGCGCCCCCACAACTCGCGCACGAACGGATGGGTGTTGGACAGGCACACTTTGCCGACGTTGGCCTGGCGGATGTGCCCGATCACCACTTCGCTTTTGATTGGGTAGCGCTGCACCAGGTTCGCCACTTCCGACTCGCTGCTTGCCGCCGGGTCCTGGAACAGCCGCAGGCCACGGCCTTCATAAAAAGCGATGCCCCAACCGTCGCGGTGTGGCCCGGTGCGGCCGCCGCGCTGCATCAGCCCGGTGAAGCTGAACACGATATCGGTCGGGACATTGGCGCTCATGCCCAATAACTCACACATGCTCGGACTCTCGATTCAGTACAGGGGCACGATTACAGACGCGGTTCGACCCGCGAACGCTGCGGATTGCTCGGCACCGGTGGCCGGCCGTAACGATCATCGCCGGCACCGCCGAAAGGCTGATCGTCGTCAGGCTCGTCGGCCCGCGCCGCTGCCTTGGCGGCAGCTGCCTGTTCCTTGCGAGCATTGGAGGCGCGCTCGATGGGAAAGCGGATAGCCACGAACACCAGGTAAATGCCGAAGACAATCATGCCGTACATGAACAGATCGGAAACCGCGCGCCAGGCGTTGTTGCCGACCTTGAACAGCAAGTCGAGGGCAGTAATGGCGATAGACGGGGCGACCTTTTCTTTCACCGGGTCGATGATGGTCGGGCTGAACAGCAACACCGCCACCAGCAGCCGCAGCGGCTCACGCAGCCAACGCCACATCCAGCGGGTGATGCGCATCCACACCAACAGGCAGCCTAAAGCGGCAAAGGCGTAGAGGCCCCAAGCGATCAGATAGTCGTTCTCGGTCATGGTGTCCATGGCAAGGCAGGCAAAGAGGCGCTTATAGTAACGACTTTTCGCACGTCAGGCTTGTCCCAATACCAGTCGGGCAAGACACAGACCCTGTGGGAGCGAGCTCGCTCGCGATGAGGTCAGTACATTCAACATCAATGTTGTCTGGCAGTCCGCCATCGCGAGCAAGCTCGCTCCCACAAGGTCTGCAGAGGCATCAAGATTTGAATGTCGCCTGCAAAACCCTATTCCGTACATTGTTCGAGAGCCATTCATGCCCCTATCCGCCAACGTCACCAGCGCTCCGATTGCCCACAAGGCCGACGGTCGCGACCCGTATGCCTGGCTGCAGGAGCGCGACACCGACGCGGTGCTCGATTACCTGAAAGCTGAAAACCGCTACCAAGAGACGCAAACCGCCGATCAGGCCGGCCTGCGCGAAACCCTGTTCGAAGAGATCAAGGCGCGGATTCTGGAAACCGATCTGTCGCTGCCCTCGCCTTGGGGCCCGTACCTGTATTACACCCGCACCACTGCCGGCGACGAATACGCCCGTCACTACCGCTGCCCGCGTCCGGCCGATGGCAGCCTGCTGATCGACGAAAGCCAGGAACTACTGCTGCTTGATCCGAACGTGCTGGCCAGGGGTGGCTTCTTTTCCCTGGGCGCGTTCAGCATCAGCCCGGACCACCAGCGCCTGGCCTACAGCATCGATTCCTCGGGCGAAGAGATTTACACGCTGTTCGTGAAGGAATTATCCAGCGGCCGCGTCAGCGAACTGGAATTCCAGGACTGCGACGGCAGCATGACCTGGGCCAACGACAGCCTGACGCTGTTCTTCGGCGAACTCGACGACACTCATCGCCCGCACAAACTGTTCCGCTATCGGCTGGATGGCACCGCGGCCGAAGAAGTGTTTCATGAGCCGGACGGCCGATTCTTCCTGCATTGCTACCGCGCAAGCTCCGAACGGCAACTGCTGTTGTCGCTGGGCAGCAAGACCACCAGCGAAGTCTGGGTGCTCGATGCTTCGTTGCCACATCAGGCCTTTACCTGTCTGGCGCCGCGGGTCGAAGATCATGAGTACGATGTCGACCACGGCAAACTCGATGGCGAGTGGACGTGGCTGATCCGCACCAACCGCGACGGCATCAACTTCGCGCTGTACCAGGCCGCCGATACTGGCGTTGCGCCGACCGAAGCCGACTGGCAGAACCTGATTCCCCACAGCGACACCGTGATGCTCGAAGGTATGAGCCTGAACGCCGAGGCCATGACCCTGAGCCTGCGTGAAGGTGGCCTGCCGATCATCGAAGTCCGTCCACGGGACTTGGTGCCCTATCGCGTGCAATTGCCGGATGCGGCCTACAGCCTGCACGTGCAGAACAGCCTGGAGTTTGTCAGCGACCGGATCCGTCTGCGTTACGAAGCCTTGAACCGTCCGGCACAGATCCGCCAACTGATTCTGAGCAGCGGCGAGCAGAAAGTCCTCAAGGAAACTCCGGTACTCGGCCCGTTCGACGCTGATGCGTACGTCAGCCAGCGACTGTGGGCGACGGCACCGGACGGCACACAAGTGCCGATCAGCCTTGTGGTCAAACGTGAGTTTCTCGGCAAGCCGACGCCGCTTTATCTGTACGGCTACGGCGCCTACGGCGAAAGCCTCGACCCGTGGTTCTCCCACGCCCGCCTGAGCCTGCTGGATCGCGGCATGGCGTTTGCCATTGCTCATGTACGCGGTGGCGGTGAGCTGGGCGAAGCCTGGTACCGCGCCGGCAAGCAGGAACACAAGCACAACACTTTCAGCGACTTCATTGCTTGCGCCGAACACCTGATCGCCAAGGGCTTCACCACCCCATCGCAGCTGGCAATCAGCGGTGGCAGCGCCGGTGGTTTGCTGATCGGCGCGGTGCTCAATCAACGGCCAGAGCTGTTCGCTGCGGCGATTGCCGAAGTGCCGTTCGTCGACGTGCTCAACACCATGCTCGACCCGGAACTACCGCTGACCGTCACCGAATACGACGAGTGGGGCAACCCGCAAGAGCCGGACGTCTATGATCGGATCAAGGCCTACGCCCCGTACGAAAACGTCACCGCACAAGCCTATCCGGCAACGCTGGTGATCGCCGGCTACAACGACAGTCGCGTGCAGTACTGGGAAGCGGCCAAGTGGGTGGCGAAATTGCGCGCGACCAAAACCGACACCAATCCCCTGCTGCTCAAGACTGAACTGGGTGCCGGGCATGGCGGGATGAGCGGTCGTTATCAGGGATTACGTGACGTAGCCCTCGAATACGCATTTGTTTTCAAGGTTTTGGGCATCGCCTGAGGAACTTGGCCCGGCGTACCGGTCTTAACACCCGTACGCCAGACACGATCCCTTGTAGGAGCGAGGCTTGCCCGCGAAGGCATTATCACAGCCAACATTGATGTTGAATGTTACGGCCTCTTCGCGGGCAAGCCTCGCTCCTACAAGGGCGCGGCGCCGGAACAGACACAGACACAACAAAAAGACCGTGACGACATGTCAGAACCGACCTTACTGAACAACGAAATTCGCGACTGGCTCATGGACTGCGGCCTGTTCGATCAACTGTTGCCGGCAGACTTCGTCGCGGCTTCGGGTTACTTCAGCATCAGCACCATTGCCGAAGGTGAAGAGATTTTCCATGAGGGCGATGCCGGTAGTTTCATGTGCATCATCCACACCGGCCAGGTCGCGGTGCAGAAGACCAACAGCGACGGGCAACGGGTGACCATGGTCACCTTGCGCAGCGGTCGGGCGTTCGGCGAAATGGCCGTGCTCGATGGCGAACGGCGCTCAGCCAGTTGCGTGGCCGCGAGCAATTGCCAGTTGCTCAACCTGGGCAAGGACTCGCTGGAAAAGATGCTCAACGACGCGCCAAAAATCGCCGCCAAAATCATCCGCGCCCTCGCCGTCTCCCTTTCCAAACGCTTGCGCATGGCCGACGGGCAACTGCTCTCGCAGCAGGTTTAGTGTCTAGCCGCCCGGCGTTTTGATTTTCGTCGTGCTCGGTTCAAGGCCCGGCAGGGTTTGATCCTTGGGTGGATTGGGCATTTCGATCGGCGGCAACAGCGGTGGCCCGCCACTGCCGGAGCCGGCCTTGGGCACGCTGGTCGGGGTGATCTGCGGATACGGCGTCGGAGTGGCGGTGCCGGGTGAACCGGGCGTCGGCACGGGGCTGGTGGGGATGGCTTGCAGCTCCTGGGCCTGCACTGCAGTTATCGAGAGCGCGGCCAGGGCAATGGCCGTTAGAATGGTGCGCTTCATCAATGGCTCCGTTGGCCTTGTGGTCTTTTTGCAGGCTACTCCCAACTGCGCGTGTTTGCCTTCCTCCATCTGTCAATTTCTCCTCAAGAGCGCCCCATGAAACGTTTCGTTCTGCTCGATACCACCCCCATCCCTGAAAACGGCGGTGCCCTGTGCCTGTTCGAATACGGCGAGGACTTCGTTATCAAGATTCAGGGCGGTGACGGCGGGCAGTTGATGAACACCCGCATGCACGGCTCCGAAGATGCCCTGGCCGAAATCCCCTGCCGCAAGGTCGCCGGCCGGCCGAATTCGCGCGTGTTGATCGGTGGCCTGGGCATGGGCTTCACCCTCGCTTCGGCGCTCAAGCATTTGGGCAAAACGGCTGAAGTGGTGGTCGCGGAACTGGTCCCCGGCGTGGTGGAGTGGAACCGCGGGCCGCTGGGCGAGAAAGCCGGCAATCCGCTGCTCGACCCACGTACGGTGATCCGTATGGAAGATGTGGCCAAAGTGCTGCAAGCCGAACCGCAAGGTTTCGATGCGATCATGCTCGACGTCGACAATGGTCCCGAAGGCCTGACCCAGAAGGCCAACAGCTGGCTTTATTCCGCTGGAGGCTTGAGCGCCTGCGCCAAGGCCCTGCGGCCAAAAGGCGTGCTGGCGGTGTGGTCGGCCAGCGCCGACCGGCAGTTTTCCGACAAGCTGAAAAAAGCCGGTTTCAAGGCCGAGGAAGTGCAAGTCTTCGCCCACGGCAACAAGGGCACCCGCCATACCATCTGGATTGCCGAAAAGCTCAAGGGCTGAGCTAAACTCACGTCATACCGTCATTAGTCTTTTACAAAGGTGAACCCATGAGTTCGTCAACGCCGACCAATACCTCGAAGCTGGATCGCATCCTCGCCGACAACCAGCGCGATAAGGAAATGGGTTACCGCGACAAAGCCCTGAAGATGTACCCGCACGTGTGCGGCCGCTGCGCCCGTGAGTTCTCCGGCAAACGCCTGAGCGAACTGACCGTGCACCACCGCGACCACAACCACGACAACAACCCGCAGGATGGCTCGAACTGGGAGCTGTTGTGCCTGTATTGCCATGACAACGAACACTCGCGCTATACCGATCAGCAGTATTTCGATGAAGGTTCGCTGAGTACGCCGAAGATTGCCAAGGCGACGCACAACCCGTTTGCGGCGTTGGCGGGGTTGATGAAGAAAGAAGACTGAAGATATTCGTTGGACATGCTGGCCTCTTCGCGGGCAAGCCTCGCTCCTACAGGTTTACGCGACAACCGTGTATGACCTTGAACCTGTAAGAGCGAGGCTTGCCCGCGAAGGCTATCTCCCTGACACCACCAATCTACAATCTGACCACCCTCCCCCAATCCCCGTATAATCGCCGTTTTTTCCCCGAAGGCACCCCGCTCGTGGCAGACAAACGGTACAGCTGCATTGGTTTGTATAACCCCAAATCACCGGAGAACGTCGGTTCGGTAATGCGCGCCGCCGGCTGCTATGGCGTGGCGTCGGTGTTTTACACCGGCAAGCGTTATGAACGCGCCGCCGATTTCGTCACCGACACCAAGAAAGTCCACTACGACATCCCGCTGATCGGCATCGACGACCTGAAAAAAATTCTGCCTCTGGGCTGTGTGCCGGTTGCGGTCGAGCTGGTCGACGGCGCCCGCTCGCTGCCGGAATACACGCACCCGGATCGCGCCCTCTACATCTTCGGTCCCGAAGACGGCTCGCTGGATAAAGAAATCCGCGACTGGTGCGAAGACGTGGTCTACATCCCGACCACCGGCTGCATGAATCTGGCGGCCACCGTCAACGTTGTGCTGTACGACCGCATGGCCAAGGGCAACAACACCCGCTCCGGGCCGAAATTCCGCTGAATTGCCGCATATTCGATGGAACAAGCCGCTCGCCCAGACAGTCAGCTAATTATCTATTGCTGAAGCAATCCTTCCCTGCCTGGAGACAGATCATGCGCGAGTTCAATCCTGTAGAACGTATCGAAACCACCCCATTCCAGAGCCCTTCCGAAAAGAACGTTCATGGCTGGGAACGCGCCGGCTCCCTGGCGGGTGGCGTGGTCATGCTAAGCAAAGGTCTGCGACGCGGTGGCGTATTCGGATTGATTGAGATAGCCATTGGCGGCATGGCTCTGGCCCGGGGAATCACGGGGCATTGCTCGGCGAAAAGACTGTTGGAAAAGAACCGTCAAGACATGGCAAACGCCCGCGCGAGAATCGAGCGCGCCGGGGATGAGCTGAGCCGCATGAAAGCTAACGCCGAAGCGGCGACCAGCACGGCGACCGTGACGGGGAATGATTCGTTGAACTCGCCGAAGGCTGGGGTTTAAACCCTTTTAAGCAAAAGATCGCAGCCTTCGGCAGCTCCTGCATTGGGATGACGTACACCCTGTAGGAGCTGCCGAAGGCTGCGATCTTTTGATCTTCCGGAATTAACCCGCGCGAAAAATCAGATGGTCTTCCCAATCGTCTTCGGCCACGCTGCCCTCGGCGAGCATGCGCCCGGACTGGGAAATACGTTCGTGATGCACCGCCTCGCGATCTCCGCATACCAAGTGATGCCAGAGCGGTAAATCCTTGCCTTCGCTCACCAGTCGATAACCGCAGGTCGGCGGCAGCCACTTGAATTCATCGGCCTTGCCCGGCGTGAGCTGAATGCAATCAGGCACAAAATCGCGACGATTGGGGTAATCGGTGCACTGACAGGTTTTGAGGTCCAGCAGTTTGCAGGCGATGCGCGTGTAGTAGACGGAGTTGTCGTCTTCGTCCTCGAGCTTTTGCAGGCAGCACAAGCCACAGCCATCGCACAGCGATTCCCATTCCTCTTGATCGAGTTGATCGAGGGTTTTGCGTATCCAGAACGGTTCGACTTTGGCGGCCATGGCTCAAGCATCAACATCAGGTGGTGAAAAGGCCGCCAGTCTAGTGCCAAGGCACCGGCGGGCCAAGCATTGGCGACTGCCGGTACATGGCACTTGTGAGTTTTTGCGCCGCCCGGTAGCTTTGCCAGTCGCAAGAAGCCCTAGCCAAGTGCCATTAACGCTCAACCGCGTTGCATTCAGGTGAACTGCCCAGACTCTCGGAAAACCCTTCCGCTCAGCTCAACTGCGCCCGCCGGTTTTTTAGACGCCCCTCATTTTCAAACGTAAAGGAATCTCTTGATGAGTGCTAACCCACGCGTTGCCGACTACGCCATTCACCCTCAGTTCACCGATCGCTGGTCGCCCCGCGCCTTCACTGGCGAAGCCATTGCCGAAGAGACCCTGCTGAGCTTCTTCGAAGCCGCGCGCTGGGCGCCATCGGCGTACAACTCGCAGCCTTGGCGGTTTCTCTATGCGCGCCGCGACACACCAAACTGGGAGCGTTACCTGGGGCTGCTGAACGAGTTCAACCGCAGCTGGGCGCAGCATGCCTCGGCGCTGGTGATCGTGATCTCGAAAACCACCTTTGCGATACCTGGCGCCACCGAAGAAACACCGGCGCAATCCCACACTTTCGACACCGGTTCGGCCTGGGGCCACTTGGCCCTGCAAGCGAGCATCAGCGGCTGGCACACCCACGGCATGGCTGGTTTCGATCAGGAACTGACTCGCAAAGAGCTGAATATTCCTGAGGGCTATGCACTGCACGCGGCGGTGGCGATCGGCAAGCTGGGTGACAAGGCGACGCTGGCCGAGTACCTGCAAGCGCGCGAAGAGCCAAGCCCGCGTCGTCCGCTGAGCGAGTTGGCGGCTGAAGGTGATTTCACCCTCTAAAAGCAAAAGATCGCAGCCTTCGGCAGCTCCTACAGGTGTTCACAAAACCCTGTAGGAGCTGCCGAAGGCTGCGATCTTTTCAGCTGCGCCTCAATACCCGCGATTGAAATCCACTTCCCCACGCAACGCTTCGCCCGCCTGATATGCCCGCAGGTTTTCGACGAACAACTTCACCATCATGGGTGGCGAAGTCGGTGCCGAACTGTGGCCGGTCAGCAGCAGGCCCCACGCGGTCCAGAACGGATGGCGTTGCGGCAGCGGCTCCTGACGGCAGACGTCGATCACGGCGCCGGCCAGATGCCCTTCCTTCAAGGCTTCCACCAGATCCGCATCGACCACCGCCACGCCGCGCCCGACGTTGATGAACAATCCGGTCGGTTTGAACTGCTTGAACAGTGCGGCGTCGTACAGGTCGTGAGTATTGGGGGTGTTCGGCAGCAGATTGATCACGTAATCCACTTCGCCAACCAGTCGCGGCAAATCGCTCAGCGCGCCAACTTCGACAAACGGCGCCTGCTCCCGGGCGGTGCTGGCGATGCCATACAACTCGACGCCAAACGGCAGCAGAAACTGCGCCACCGTCTGACCGATGTCACCGGTGCCGACGATCAACACTTTGCGTCCGGCCAGGCTTTGGCCCTGACGATTGTCCCATTTGCGCTCGACCTGGCTGACCAGCCGCGGCAATACTTCGCGCTCGTGGCCGAGCATGTAAGTCAGTACGAATTCGGCCATGACCTGACCGAAAATCCCTACCGCGCGAGTCAGGCGATAGTGCCGGGGCAGGCCGTCGGCCAGCAACGGCGTGATGCCGGCCCAAGTCGATTGCAGCCATTGTGGTTCGTGGCCCTGACGCAGCAAGGTCGCCAGCAGGTCCGGCTGACCGAGCCAGACCTGGCACTCGGCGGCCTGACGGGCCAGTTCGGCGGAGTCGCCGCTGGTCAATACTTCCAGATCAGGCGCTGCCTGACGCAACAGTTGGGCATACACAGGGTGGTCGTGTTCAGCAATCAGAACGCGCATGGTTCAAACCTTTCAAAAACAGTGCAGACAGCCGCCGACGGAGTATCACTCCATCGCCCTGGCTATCGCCAAAATCATTCCAGTGTTTCATAAAGGCTCCTGAACAGAGCCTGTCTGCCGATCACATCGGGTCGTTGCGTCGCAGCAATTCTTCCGGTAGATGCTCGATGTATTCGTCTTCGGCCGGCGGCATTTGCAGGTGATAGCCCTGCTTCTCGAGGTTTTCCAGCACGACGACAATGTCTTCACTGGCCAGTTTGCGCTCGGGCGACAGCACCAGATCGAAGGAATGTTTCGGCTTGCCGAAGGCCAGCTTCAGCGCTTCCGGCACACGTTCAAGCGCATCGCTTTTGAGCACATAAAGGTACATGCCGCTGCGCTTGGAGCTTTGGTAGATGGAGCAAATACGTTTCAAGGCTGTTCTCCGGCGGTGGCCAGGCTGTCGAGCAGCGCCTGGCCCATCAATTCGCGGCGCCAGCCACGCAGCGAATCAGGCAATTGGTAAGGACCATTGGGGAAGCCGCTTTTGAGCAGCGCTTCCAGGGTTTTCTTGCGCAGCATCAGCTCTGGCGCGATGTTCAGTCGCTCGGCTTCGGCCTGACCGATGGCGCGCAGCTGTTTGACCAGCGCGGCGGCTTCCACCGGCAATGGCTCCGGCACTGCGGGCGGCCATTGTTCAGGCGACACACTGCCAGAGCGCTTGATCAGATCAAGCAGAAATTCGCCATCCTGACGCACGGTACGCGGGTGCATGTCTTCGATTTTCGCCAGCGCGCCGAGGTTGTCCGGTTGCGTGCGCGCCAATGGCCACAGGGAGTGTTCACGGATGATGCGGTTGCGCGGCAAATCACGGGCACGGGCTTGCGTTTCACGCCAAGCGCAGAGTTCACGCAATACGGCGAGTTGGGCGCGGGACAGCTTCCAGGCCAGTTTGGCGTCGCGATAGACCTCATACGGGTCGACCTCGCGACGCAGATTGGCCACCAGCTCGGCACCGTCTTCCAGGACCCAGGCGTATTTTTCGTCAGACAGCTTCGGACGCAGCTGTACGAAAACTTCCGCCAGATGCAAGGCATCTTCAGCGGCATAGCTGATCTGGGTGTCGGACAGTGGACGTTGCAGCCAGTCGGAACGGGTTTCGCCCTTGGGCAGGTCGATGCCGAGCACTTCCTGCACCAGCCGCGAATAGCCCATGGAGAAACCCAGGTTCAGGTAAGCGGCAGCCAGTTGGGTGTCGAACAACGGCGCCGGCAGGCTACCGGTCAGGCGCAGTAATACTTCGAGGTCTTCGCTGCACGCGTGGACGACTTTGACCACGGCCGGGTTTTCCAGCAACGCGGCCAATGGCTGCCAATTGTCGATGGTCAGCGGGTCAATCAGGTAAGCGCGTACGCCATCGCCGATCTGCAGCAGGCCTGCGATCGGGTAAAAGGTGTCGACCCGCATGAATTCGGTGTCGAGGGCAACGAATGGCAGCTGCTGCCACTCGGCGCAAAACTGACCGAGGCTATCGTTGTCGCGAATCCAGTGAATATCGATGGCCACACGGCTCTCCCTTGAAGAATGGCGCGCAGTATATATCGCCCCCGGCGATTTCCGCGCATCCACTGAACAAGAGCTTTAGCGAAAATACCTGCTGGACAAAAGAATAATCCGACAAAGCAGGGCTTGCCGTATGCAATCAGTTAAGCCGTGACGCGACCCGTAGCAGCTGGCGAAGCCTGCGTTCGGCTGCGAAGCAGTCGCGAAATCAGGCAGTGCGGTACTTTAGGGCCACGATATCGACTGACGGCAGATTAACCACTGGCGCGTGAAAAAAAGGTCGACGGGCTCATTCTTTGGCCAGCACACCGTCAATCACTGCGCCGCGGCAACCGGCAAACATGTCCAGCCCTGGGTCGTAGACCTTGCTGTTGACCTCCAGCAGGCCCAGCATCGAATGGAACAGATTGTCCTGGCTCAAGGGCTTTTCGCGACTCAGTTGCAGGCAATGGGTGTCGACCGAGAACGATTTTTGATAGCTGTCGGAGAACCACGCCAGCATCGCGACATGCTTCTGTTGTTCCGGCGCCAACATGTAAGGCGTGCCATGAAGGAACAGGTTGTATTCGCCCAGCGATTCGCCGTGGTCCGACAGATAGAGCATGGCGGTATCGACTTTGTCCTGATTACTGCGCAACAGATCGATCAGGGTCGACAGCACATGGTCGGTGTACACCAACGTATTGTCGTAGCCATTGACGATACTTTCGCGGCTGCAATCGTTCAGCGCATTGCTTTCACACACCGGGGTGAAGCGTTCGTACTCTTTCGGGTAGCGCTTGAAATATTCCGGACCGTGACTGCCCATTTGATGCAGTACCAGCACGGTGTCTTTATCCAGCGTGTCGATGAAGTGCTGCAAACCTTGCAGGAGAATTTCATCGCGGCACTCGCTGTTGGCGCACAGCACCGGGTCTTTCAGGTTGCTTACGTCGTCGACAGTGACTCGATCGCAAGTGCCTTTGCAGCCGGACTGATTATCCCGCCAGATCACCTCGAGGCCGGCGTGCTTGAGCACGTCCAGCAGACCTTCCTGGTTCTTTGCCTTGCTGGCGTTGTACTCCTTGCGGCCCATGTTGGAGAACATGCAAGGCACCGACACGGCCGTTTCGGTGCCGCAAGAATACACGTCGGTGAAGGCAATCAGGCCGGCCTCCTTATCCAGTTGGGGGGTGGTGTCGCGGTCATAACCGAGGATGCCGAAGTTCTCGGCCCGGGCACTTTCGCCCACCACCAGTACCGTCAGGGATTTACGGCCGTGGGTCTGCCAGACCGGGTTTTTCCTGGCATCTTCACCGAGTTTGACAAAGGGTTGTTGGGCAGAAACGACTTGCTCGCGCAGATAGCCGAGCGAGGCACCAATATAGTTGCTTGGCACCACCATCAGGCGCAATTCATGGTGATTGCGAAATAACGACGACAGGCCTTGATAGTTGACCAGGGCGACACCACCGATTACCGCAACCGATGCGACACTCACCAGCACTTTACTTAATAATTCCCGGTGCCAACGACGGTAATTAACCGGCGTCTTCCACAACAACCACGATGGCAAAACTCCGAGCAATACAATATAAACAAACCACTTCACGGACAGTAAGTCGCGCACTTCCGTGGCATTGGTTTCTGCGAAGTTACGAAACATACCGGCGTCAATCAATACACCGTATTGGCTCATGAAATAGGCCACACCGGCACTGACCAAAAAGATCAGCGTCAACACGGGCTTCATCACAAACCGGAATGCCAGCAAGGTTAGCACGATGTTGAAAACTGCCAGAATCATTAGCCCGAATGCAACACGCATGGCGATGCCTTGACCGTCTGCAGCGGTGATATCAAACAGGTGTTGCCAGAGTACTGAATTGAATCCCGTCAATAAAAAGGCGCTGGCAATCAACGTCACCCACTCGGGGCGCATGGCTTTTAACTTCAACATGATGATCGGCTGTTCCTGAAAAGAAGTGCCCCGCGATAAATGTGAAAATTTCATTTACCGCAACCACACAAACTTTAAGCAGCCAACCCTCAATTTTTCGTGAAAAAGAAGCCAACGATTAGTTGGCTAATGGCATTAGGCCAAAACTTTCAACTGTGGCGATTAGTTTCAGGCCTGATGCAGATACCAGCGCCAGTCCTGCTCACCGACTTCGCCCATGAACTGCCGGTATTCGGCACGTTTCACCGCCAGATACACGCCAAGAAACTCACTGCCGAAGGCTTCCCGCGCCCAGGTCGATGCCTCCAGCGCTCGCAACGTGGTCAACCAGTCAGTGGGCAATAATTCCGTCGCCTGGGCGTACCCGTTGCCCTCCACGGGTGCTCCAGGGTCAAGCTGCTCACGGATGCCGCGATGAATCCCGGCCAGAATCGCCGCAGCCGCCAGGTACGGATTGGCGTCGGCACCACAGATGCGGTGTTCGATATGCCGGGAGAATGCTGGCCCGCCGGGCACTCGCAAACTCACGGTGCGGTTGTCCACGCCCCAGGTGGCCGCCAGTGGTGCATAGCTGTTGGTCTGGAAACGACGGTACGAGTTGGCGTTCGGACAGAACAGCAGCAATGAATCGAGCAACGTGCTGAGCATCCCGCCGACCGCATGCTTGAGCAGCGGCGTGCCGTCCGGGGCTTCGCTGGCGAACAGGTTGTTGCCATCCTTGTCCGCCAGGCTGACGTGCATGTGCATGCCGGTGCCAGCCAGGTCATCGAAAGGCTTGGCCATGAAGCAGGCCGTCATCCCGTGCTTGTGAGCCACGCCTTTGACCAGCCGTTTGTAGCGCACCGCTTCATCCATCGCCTGCAAAGCATCGGTGCGGTGTTCGAGGGTGATTTCCACCTGCCCCGGCGCGTATTCGGAGATCGCCGTGCGCGCCGGAATGCCCTGAAGCTTGCAGGCGCTGTAGAGGTCGGCCAGAAACGGCTCGATCTGCTCAAGCTCACGTAAGCCATAGACCTGAGTCCCACGTGGCCGTCCGCCATCAACATCCCGCGCCGGCTGCGGCCGACCGTTGCTGTCGCGCTGCTGATCCAGCAAATAGAACTCCAGCTCCGCCGCCATCACCGGGTAATAACCGTCGGCCTGCAAGCCCTCGATGACCTTGGCCAGTAGATGCCGTGGGTCGGCGATGGTCGCGGGCATGCCCTCTTTTGGATGCATGCTGACCTGCACCGCCGCGGTGGGAATCAATCGCCACGGCATACGCTGCAAACTGCCGCTGATCGGGTAGGCTCGGCAATCAATATCACCGACGTCCCAGACCAGCCCGGAATTTTCCACGTCATCGCCATTGATGGTCAGGCCCAGAATGGTACTTGGCAGCGGCCGCCCGCTCTCGTACACCGCCAGCAGTTCATCGCGATGCAGCAACTTGCCCCGTGGTACACCATTGTTGTCGAGGATGAACAGCTCGAACATCTCGATATCCGGATTGTGTTCCAGGAAGGACAGGGCTTGTTCTTTCGTGGCGAAGGATGTCGTGGCACAGCTCATGGGAATTCTCGTCTATCCGCGTCAGGCAAACGCACAGGCGCCGCCGATTTGATCCCGGCGCACAGCGCGGGACCTGTCAGAACAATCAACGGGACGTGCAGGAATCCGGCGGGCGTGCGTGGCGGCAGTGCCACAGTGCCCAGAAGGCCAGTTCAGAAGGGAGTGCGGACAAACTCAATGCGCAGGCAGGTCTATATAGACGACATGGATAAAAGCTCGAAGTGGCACCAGGCGCCCCCTCGTGTTTGATTCCGATCAGCCAGACGTCCATGGAAAAGACCGCAGTAAACAGATGCAAAGCAGCGTCACACGGGCAGATAAGCCGTTAAATCCAGACTTGATGAACCTTGGTTGCAGATTGGCTAAACAATCACGCAAGTTACAAAACCTAATTTCTCGATAGTGCCAGTGACTTTTCAGTTTGCCCCGACAGGCTTGGAGCGGCCTAATCGAAGCCTTGTATATTTGGGGTTCCCTTATGGAAAACGTTCGCACTTCAAGCTCCTATGCCGGATGGCTGATGGTCAGCGTGGTATTGGTGGCACTGAATCTGAGGCCTTCGATGGCCGCTGTCGGGCCTTTGTTGTCGGCCATTCGCGGGGACGTTCCATTAAGTTTCAGTACCGCCTCGCTGCTGACCATGCTGCCCGTCATGGCGATGGGACTGGCGATGTTCCTGGGAATGCGCATCGCGCAACGCGTCGGCGAACATCGCACCATCATTGTGTCGTTGCTGATCATCGGTGTGGCCACGGTCTCGCGGCTGTACCTGGACAGCAGCCTTGAGCTGATCCTCAGCGCGGTATTGGCCGGGTTGGGGATCGCCCTCATTCAGGCGGTGATGCCGGCGCTGATCAAGTCACGCTTCAGCGACAACGTTTCGCTGTTCATGGGTTTGTATGTCACCTCGATCATGGGCGGAGCGGCGATTGCGGCATCGTTCTCGCCTTTCGTCCTGGCGCAAACCGGTAGTTGGCGGATGGGCCTGGCAATCTGGGCGCTACTGACGCTGGTGGCCCTGGTCTTCTGGCTTGCCCAGCGCTCTGCAATCGCGCCATTGCCGGCGGCGCCAACGGGGCGCCAGGAATCCTTCGTCGGTAATTCACGGGCTTGGCTGTTGGCGGTTTTCTTCGGTTTGGGCACGGCCTCCTACACCTGTGTGCTGGCCTGGCTTGCTCCGTATTACGTGGAAAAAGGCTGGAGCGAACAGAATGCCGGTTTATTGCTGGGGTTTCTCACGGCCATGGAAGTCGTGTCCGGGCTGATAACACCTGCAATTGCCAACCGCAGCCAGGACAAGCGTCTGGTACTGGTCGTTCTGCTGGCCTTGATCATGGCCGGCTTCTGCGGCCTGATCCTCAGCCCGGAACGCTTTAGCCTGCTATGGCCGTGCCTGCTGGGTCTGGGTATTGGCGGTCTGTTCCCGATGAGCCTGATCGTGTCCCTCGATCATCTGGACAACCCGCGTCGTGCCGGCGGCCTGACGGCCTTCGTACAAGGCATCGGTTACCTGATCGCGGGCCTCTCGCCGCTGATTGCCGGGATGATTCGCGACCAATTGGGCAGCTTCGAATGGGCCTGGTGGTCACTCACAGCGGTGATGGCGGTGATGATCGTGATGGTGCTGCGCTTCAACCCAAGGCAATACGCGCAGCATATCCAATAGGCTGTTTTTCGTAGGAGCCAGCGGTGCGGCGATCCGACTTGCCGGCGAAGGCGCTCTTAAGGACGCCTTCGCCGACAAGCCTGGCTCCTACATGCCGGTTTACCGCTCAAACGCAGGGGAAGGAACGCATGAAACAAGTCGGTTTTGCAGAAGCTCACTGGGGCATGTTGATCTGGGCAATGCTGATCGCATCGTCTTTCTTTGCGGCGGCAGAGGTCAGCCAATCGATAGATCCAATCCTGTTGACCGGGCTGCGCCTGTTGTTTTCAGCCTTGATGTTCTTGCCACTGCTGTTATTGAAAAACACCTCACCGATCTCGGCCAGAGGCTTGCTGGCGCATGCAGTTCTCGGGCTGTTGCTGGCGACGTATTTTGGTTCGCTGTTTGAAGCGCTGCGTTATACGACGGCGGTCAATACCGCAACGCTGTATACCCTGGTGCCGCTGATGACTTTGTTCTTTGAAGTATTCCTGTTGCCAAGCCCGAGCCTGAAAACCCGCTTGTTGCCGATGTCGATTGCAGCGATCGGTGCCCTGCTGATGATTCTAAAAGGGGCGGCTCCAGGCGAGTTGCCGGCACTGTACCCGGTACTGGTCTTTGGTGTCGGCTGCCTGGCGATGGCGCTTTATTCGCCACTGAGCCAACGATTCAAGGCCAAGACTTTGAAGGGACGTGACCCGGTGGCGATGACCTTCTGGAACATGCTGTTCGGCTCGCTGTTTCTGTTTGTGTTCTGTCTGTTTAACGGCGGTTGGCGCAGCGGCGCGCAGTTGTCGTCGAGCGATATGTTCTGGCTGGTGTACCTGGCGCTGTTTGGCACCCTCGCGACATTCTGGCTGCTGCATCGGGCAATCGGGGTGATTTCACCATCAACGGTGATTTCCTACGTCTACCTGAACACCTTGTTTGTCACCTTGTTTCACTGGGTCTGGCTCAGACAGCAACCGGTGCTGATAGAAGTCACCGGTGCCGTGCTGGTGGGTATTGGCATGCTGGCATTGGTGATCACCAGCCGTAACGCCAAAATCGTTACGGCTTGAGATCCTTCAGAGCGTGACTGCGGCCATCGGTGCGATCGGGCTCCAGCGCTCCAGTTCGCGCTCAAGGAAATTGGCCACGGCCAGCAGCCGCTCTTCCTGCCAGTGCGGGCCGACTATCTGGATGCCAATCGGCATCCCGCTGACCGGATCATGCCCGGCGCGAATGACCACCGCCGGCGACCCGGAGAGGCTGAACGGAAACACAAAGGCATAGCGCTTATGATCCTGTAAAGATTCGCCATGAGCGAACGCCACGTCCGGGAACACCGGACAAATGAACAGATCGTGTTGATTGAAGAATTTCGCCAACTGATATCGAAACGTATCGATCAGAATCCAGTCGCGCTTCATTTCATCCACGCTCAATTCGACCTCTTCGCTCAGGCGAATCAACTCTGCGGTGGCAGGCGTACAAGTCTGCTTGTCCATGGACTGGAACAGGCGTTTCCAGCTACGCCCGGCGTCCGCACCCGCAATGAAAACCCGCCACAGTACATCGCAGGCCTCATCGAGCATCTGCGGAGCCGCCGGTGTAACCTGCGCCACCACACTGCTCAGGCAACTCTCGACCCGTTGCAGAACCTGTTTCACCGCCGGGCTCACCGGGGTTCTGGTGGACTCCCAAGACAGCGCGACACGCAATTGAGCCAAGGGCTTACTGTCGGCGAACGGCACATCGACGGTGTCCGGGTCGTGACCGTCAGCGCCACTGATCAGTTGCCCGAGTAACGCCAGATCATCGACATAACGCCCCATCACGCCAAACGCCGACGTCAGATGAAACAGCCCGGAGCGATCATTGGGGAATTGGCCGGTCAACGGCACACGCCCCTGGGTCAGCTTCATACCGCAGATACCGTTGAAATGCGCCGGAATCCGCACACTGCCGCAAGCATCCGAGGCCAGCCCGGCCGGCGAGCAACCGGCCGCGATGGCCGCCGCTTCACCGCCACTGCTACCGCCAGCGGAGCGCTGCCCGTCATAGGGATTGAGCGTGCGGCCGTACAGCAGGTTCTCGGTTTCGAAGGCCATGCACAACTCGGGAACATTGGTGATCCCGAGGATGATCGCCCCCGCCTGACGAAGCCTTGCGACCACCGTTGCATCCTCCTGACTGGCCTCGCCCAGCAATTCCTCCAGGCCTCGCGACATCCGGAAGCCGCGCACATGGCAGACATCCTTGATGGTCATGGGGATCCCGTGCAAAGGGCCACGAATCTGTCCGATGCGGGCCATTTCATCGGCCTCCCGGGCCTGTCGTCGCAGTTCGTCGACAGACTCCAGCTGAATCAGAGCATTGATCTGCGGATTGCGTTCGGCAATACGCTGGAGGTAGAACTCCAGCAAATCGACACTGGTCAGCACACCACGGCGCAGCAGACCAGCCATTTCGCGCAGGGTCAAAGTATCGGGGTTGAACATACTCAGGGCTTCCCTTTACTGCGCAGTAGCTTGTTGGGGATGTGGTACATGTTTCTGACCACCAGCGAAAACGCCTTGACCGCCAGCTTCGGACGACGGGCGATCGCCTCCAGCGCTTCCTCGGTCATCGTCAGGACATGCCGAAGCGCTTCGGGCGTGATGTTCAGCGGCGGGTAAAACCGCAGAACCGGGTGCTTGGCCTTTTCATTCATGGAATGCCCGGCATGCACACCACGCTTGCCCAACTCCATGCTCATCAGCGCTTCGTAGACCGAGCCGCGCAAGCGCAGGCCGGTCATCAGGCCCACACCGGGCACATCCTCGACAATTTGCGGGTAACGCTGAGCCAGCCGTTGCAGACCATGGCGCAGCAAGCCGCCATTGATCCGCGATTGCTCGACCAGCTTGTGCTGCTCGATGTAATCGATAGCGGCCAGCGCCGAGGCGCACGCCACCGGGTGCCCGCCATTGGTTCGCTGGTCCGGCTCGATTTCGCTCAGCGGGTATTGCGTGGCCAGTCGCTGGCTGTACATCGCGCAGGCAAACGAGGTGTAGCCGCCCGTCAGGCCTTTGGAGAGGATCATGATGTCCGGCACGATGTCGTCGTACTGCACGGCAAACCACTTGCCACAGCGGCCAAAACCGGTCTGGATTTCGTCGGCCACCAACAAGGTTTCGGTCGCATCGCACAGGGCACGGATATTCGCCATGTAACCCAAGGGCGGAACCTGTAAGTGGGCGCCCCCCAGAATCGGTTCGACATACACCGCACGCACACCCTCGCCAACCGCTCTCTGCAAGGCAGCGAAATCACCGTACGGCACATAAGTCACTTCCGAGGCCTCGGTGCCATAGCTGCGATGGTGCTGTTTCTGCCCGAGAATGCTCATCGCCGCCAGCGTCTTGCCGTGATAGGAATCGCTCATTACCACGATTCCGCGCCGGTGCTGCTGCACCTTGAGCACATAACGCATGCTCTGCTCGATGGCTTCGGCACCCGAAACCATGAACTGCACATCCCCCCAATCACCCGGCACCAGATTCCGAAGGCGCTCGGACAGTGCGCCTTGCAGCGGGTGCACCCGACCTTCCGGAACCCAGGCCATCTGGTTCAACTGGGTTTGCACTTGCTCCTGCACCATCGGATTGCGATGACCGACGATAAACACCCCATAGCTGCATGCGCAGTCGATAAATCGCTTGCCGGCATGGTCCGTGACATAGATGCCATCGGTGTCCTTTTCGACGCTGGTTTTACCCAGGCGATAGAGCTTGGCCGCCGAGGCACTCCAATGCCGCTGGCAATCATCCAGCAGTTGTTCATGCGATAGGGTTAAAGACATGGCTCAAAATCTCCTTGATGATCCGGGATGCGCGCTGGAGGTGTTCGGCTCGTGCGGTGATCGGGCAACGCAGAATCAACTCGCGGCCACGGGGTGCACTGACATAGACGCCACGCTGATAAAGCTCCTCGCACAATTCGGCGGGTTTGAGATCGGCTGGCAGCGGCAGGCTGACCCAGGCACCGCAGGCGACCGCGCCGAATGAGGCGAGCGCTTGCGCCAGGATCTGGCCGTTATTGAGGCATTGCCTGGGCAAGTCGTGTGCCTGCACGTAATCCAGTGCCGCCATGGCGGCCACACAAGCCATCGGATTGCCGGCCGTGGTGCTGCCATGTTTCGCCGGGCTGCTGCGACCATAGACCTGATAGGCCATCTGTTCGCTGCAGGTATAGGTGCCGATGGGAATCGCGCTGCCGCCCAGTGGCCCGCCCAACACCACAATGTCCGGGGTGTTGCGATAACGTTGGAAGCCAAACAGCGTGCCCAGGCTCCCCAGACAACTTTGCACATCCACCGCAATGACCGGCGCCGACACCCTGGCCGCCGCGGCATACAAGTGATCGAGTAGCACCTGCTCTATCAGGCGCAAGCGACCGTCCTCACCCGTCACGGTGCTGGTGTGGCAAACCGCGAAGCAATCGTTCCAGTCCACCTTGTCCAGGTCACGGACATGACGGATCGCCACGAGCTCGAAGCCCAGGAAACGCTGCATCTCCAGATAGCTTTGCGGCGTGCTGAGGCAACGTCCGTAACTCAGCGAGCCATAATCGCCGCCTTGGACAACGACAATGGTCTTGCCCTTGGGTTTGAGGCCTTTGCACAATTTCAAGGCGCCTTCGAATGCTTCATCGCCAGAGCTGCATACATAAGAGCTGACCAGCGGCTGTGGCAGCAGCTCGGCCAGGCGCCGGCACAAAGCAATCAGTGGTTCGGACATCAGCACCCGATTGGACAACCCCATCGTATCCGCCTGACGGCTGACCGCCTCGATCACCGCTGGCACCTGAAAGCCAAACCCGCCGGCCAGATCGACTATCTGGCGACCGTTGCCGTCGATATACGTCTCGTACTGACCAGAAATGATCAGTTTGTCATTGGTCTTCATAAATAGGTCTCAGCGGTAGCTCAGGGCGTTGAAGATGCGGCGGCGCTCGTCAACGATGGCCTCACGGCCGTGCATCACCCGACGGTTGTCGATCATCACCATGTCATGGTCACGCCAGCCGACGGGGTAGGTGTATTGCGCGGAAACCTCGGCAATTTCGAGCAGGAATTCGCTGGGAATGGGCAGGCCGGACGACGTATCGATCACTGGCACTTCATAGTTGAAGGACGGCCCGAGAATGCTGTTGGCAAACGCCGGTCGCTGGCTGAATTCGGAGACCAGAATCGCCGGGGTGCTGAAGGCGTAGTGAATCGAATCATCAAACGGATTGAAGGAGATGTGTGTCTGCGGATCGTCGCCGATGATCTGCATCAGATCTTCGATTCCGACCGCCGCCGGGTCCGAGAGCGCCGGCGAATAGTGGCAGACCAGCCGACGCCATTTGTCGCCGGCAACGGTGCGGCTGTAGCGAATCGGGTTGTTCTCGAAAAATGTGCGGCAGGCGGATGATAGCTTCGCCAGTACTTTCTCACCGTCGCACAGGGTGGTTTGCGAGCCTGTGCGCGGCGCTTCCTGGCAATAGAACCAGGTGATGTCCGGCCAGAACGGGGAATTACCATTCTCGCAATGCAGACCGATCGCCTGACGGCCCGCATCCACCAACTGCGCTGCTCCACCGACCATGACCCGAGCCGGGTCGAGGCTCAGCCGCGAGCTGTTCTGCTTCACATAGGCGCTGAAGTCCTCGGCATTGTGGATGCAGTTACGTAACAGGACGACGCCGTAGTGTCCCAGCAACTCGTACAGCTCGGCTTTGCCCAGGCTTGCGAAATGGCGCGGCTCGATGATGGATACGTCAGGGTATTCAGAGTGATAGGCAGGTGTGTTCATCAGTTGCATTCCCTTGCAGGTTGGCGAAAACAGTAGCGATATCGGCACGTTTGGGACGGCCGGTGACGGTATAAAGTTGCTCGAGCAATGGATCGTCCTTGGTCAGTAACCACAGGCGGCTCGGTCGCTCGATGTCGGAAAAGCGTCTGGTAGACCAGGCGGCCAGTTCATCGCGATCCGGTGTCGATTCGACACACAGCAATGCCACCAGACCATGGGCCTCGTCGAAAAACACCGCGGCATCGCGTACGCCGGGGTATTCGCGGTATTCCAGCTCGACCTGCTCCGGGCTGACGTTGCGGCCGTTGGGCAGGCAGATCACGTTTTTCTTGCGACCGCGAACATAGAGATAGCCATCAGCATCCAGCTCGCCCAGATCCCCGGTGTCCATCCAGCCGTCGCCGGACATCGAACAGGCGCTCGGGTCCTTGCCCGAGTAGCCGCTGAACAACGAGCTGCTCTTGACCTCAATGGTCTGGTCGGCGCCAATGCGCACCTGAACATGCGGCAACGGCTTGCCCACACTGCCCAGACGTTGGTGCTGCAAGGTATTCATACTGACGACCGAGGCGTTCTCGGAGAGCCCGTAACCCTGGAACACCGGGATACCGTCCTCGGCGAGGGCATGCAGGATATCGATGCTGACGGCCGCGCCGCCGCAGGTGATATGCACTCCCGAATGCAGGTAACGAGACAGGCGCTCACCCTGCGCACCGCCTTCGGTCAATAGCTCGTGAAAGCGATTGAGCATCACCGGTGGCACCGTCAAGGCCGTCGGTTCGACTCGCAGGATCCACTCGATCAAACGCTGCGGTGACGTCCCCGGCTCCCCTAGCAGCGCCTCGCCTTCAGGCAGGAAATGCACGATCCCACCGGCCAGCAGCGGCAAATACGCGGCGGTCACTTGCTCCAGCAGCAGGCTCAACGGCACCAGCGACAGGTAACTGCGATGGGCATCGACCGGCATCCATTGACGCAGGGAAGCCAACACCGCCCCCACCGCCGCCGTGCTCAGCCGCACGCCCTTGGGCCGGCTGGTCGTCCCCGAGGTATGAATGATTTTGCAGATCCAGTCGCTGTCACCGTCCGGCTCTCGCAACAACGGCTGCTCCAGAGCCGGCTCACTGAGACGCCTGAGGCGGCTGTCGGGAAAGTCGAGCATCCACCGCTCAGCCAGTGTCCGCTCCCCTGCCGCATCCACCAGAAACCCGTCACAACGCTCGGCAAGGTGCTCGGCCTGGGACTGACTGAACGCCAGCGGCAAAGGCAGTGCGGTAATACCGGCAAACAGACACGCCAGATCGGCAATCAGCCAGTCACTGCTGTTACGCGTCGCAATCCCCAACACAACGTGGTCGCCGTGAGCCGCCGTGTCGAAACGACGCTGCAGTTCCGCCGCCAGATTCAACGCCCGGGATTCCAGCTCGCCATAGGTCATGACAGCGGCGTGTTCCAGGCCGGTCGGCGCACAATCGATAGCGCAGACCTTCTGGCGATTGACCTGCAGCGCCAGCCGCAGGTCCGCAATGAAACGGCCGCTCATGGCTGTGCCCTCGCTGGCAGATCGGTCGGCAGTTGAGTGAACAAGGTGCCGAGGGTCATGGCTGCGAATCGCGAGCGTTTCGGGTCCACGCGGATAAAACCGGTGACGGGCAATTTCGAGTAGTAGGTTCCCCAGTTCTTGCCACCATCATCGGCCAGACGCTTGGGGTCCGCCGTGAGCAGCGGTTCGAAATCGATCTGACAGCTTTCCATCATTTCCCGGACCCGGGGGGTGACGGTGCAAAGCAAATATTGAGCGCCCATGCACCAGGCCAACAGCGGAATCATGTTGACCATGATCATTCCCGCCGTCAGATGATGAGAAATCAAACTGCCTATTTCGGCAATAACTGATCGATCGATCATTTTTTCAAAGCGCTGGGACAGAATCGTTTCTATCGGTTGCGACAGGTATTGCTCCGAGAACAATGTGCGGTGATCCGCAAAAGTTATACCGGCGCAAGAAAGAATCCGCTCCTCACTGTCTTGGGTGACCGCAAAATACTGCGGGCTCGGTTCTACGGATGCCTTATAAGAGCTGCGAAACTTTTCCTTCACAACTTCAGTCGCCTGCATCCATAACGGCGTTTGACTTTCCGTGACTCGTACCAACACTTCGCCCTCCTATCCCTGCTCGGGTGCTCTCTAAGTGAAACGAGAATATATTGAGGAAATTTCCGACAGACTATTTAAAAAACCAATTGCTTCCATTAATATATAAATAAACAATCTTGTCACAAAACACGACGTAAAGTGACACGCACGGATTTTCACCGAGAAGGACTTTATGCTTAATAGCAATCTGCTAAGAAAACTGGATATGCAGGACCTTATGGTTTTCGTGGCTGTGTATGAACAAAGAAGCGTCACCGAGGTCTCCGAAACCCTTTGCGTTAGCCAGTCCACGGTGAGTTACTGCTTGAAAAAGCTGCGCACGAGTTTCGACGACGAGCTCTTCATCAATACCCGCAATGGCATGTGGCCAACACACAAAGCCGCCACGATGTACAGCCATGTACTCAAAATCCTGAAAACCATAAACATATGCCACTCCGGACTACACTCATTTGACCCCGCGCAAAAAGAGATCACTTTTAATATTTGTGCACCTGAGTATTTTGAACTCCTGATACTTCCAAACTTATTAAAACGCTTTATCGGCAGTAGTTTTCCAGTCATTGTAAATATCCAGAAATTCCACAGAGACATCCCTAACGATGAACTTATAGATGGCCGTTTCGACCTGGTAATTTGTTTCGGCCCCAACTTTCATCGCAGCGCCAAAAACTTGAAGTCACAAGTACTGCTGGAAGATGATCTTGTCTGCGTCGTCGATAAAAACTTCGAGCCGCCAGAGGGTGAGTTCAGCCTGGACAGCTTTGTCGCACGCCAGCATATCTTCCCCACCCCATGGACTTCAGACACCAATATGGTGGATGGCTGGCTCAGCAAATGGGACTACACCCGCCAAATTGTCGCGCGGGCCAATAGTTACGTTGCGGCACTCAACATGATCCCCGGGACCGATTTCGTTCTCACCCTGCCTCGGCGCATCCAGATGCTGATCAGTAACGAAGCCAGATTCAGCCATTGCAAACCGCCGACCGGTTTACCGAACTTCACACTGGACATGTTGTGGAACGAGAAACCAGGTCAAGACAGCGCCAATAACTGGTTTCGCGAACAAATCGTCAGCGTGTGTGCACAAGACGGCTTTCTCTAATAAGACTTATTAACATGTAACTTCATTTTACTGACCGACCACGGTCAAGTGTCTGGCGTAACTTCAGCACTTGGCCGGCGGGGTGTTCAGCGTCTGGCAGCCAATCACTTTCGAGCAGTCGCGCCGATCCAGAAAATCCCGGAAAGCCCCTCCAGGCCAGAACGTGCTGGGCGATATGGCTGGCGTTTGAATGCGCAGGTCGTGTTACCTACACGTTGTGTCCCACATCTGACAATGAACATTCCTACAAGCCATTCTCCTGGCACTATCGTTCCGTTATCCTCTTGCAGATAGGTTGCGCTCAAAACAGAACAGGGAGGTTCATCAGATGGGGCAGATGCTCAACAGCAATTTACTTAGAAAGCTCGATATGCAAGACCTCATGGTGTTCGTCGCCGTGTATGAACAAAGCAGCGTCACCGCCGTCTCCGAAACCCTCGGGGTCAGCCAGTCCACCGTAAGCTATTCGCTGAAAAAGCTGCGCACCGGCTTCAAAGATGATTTGTTCATCAACACCCGATCCGGTATGCGTCCGACCCACAAAGCCACCACCATGCATGAGCATGTGCTGAAGATTCTGGAAGGTATCAACTTCTGCCATTCTGGAGCTCAAGCCTTTGATCCGACTCTAAAAGCCGTCACCTTCAACATTTGCGCGTCGGAATACTTCGAACTGCTGGTACTGCCGCGGCTGTTGAGGAACTTCGACTTTGCCAACCTGCCGGTGATCGTCAATGTGCAGAAGCTTGATACCGCCCTACCCGTCGATGAACTGCGCGATGGCAGTCTCGATCTGGTGATCTGCTTCGGTCCTGACTTTCAACAAAGCCACGCTGACTTCAAATCCCGCAGGCTGGTTGAAGACGAGCTGGTTTACGTCTTCGATAAACGCGCAACCCCGCCGGAATTACGCCCAAGCTTGCGATCGTTCGTTGAACATTGTCATGTGCTCCCTCCAGGCAGGACCTTCGACACCCACAGGGCCGATCACAAACGACAGCTTGTCGCACGATCCAACAGTTACAGGGCAGCACTCAAGATGATTACCGGTACCGACTTCATCCTGACGCTACCGCGGCGTATTCAAACGCTGCTGGCCAATAACGCGGTATTCAGTCATTGCGAAGCACCGAATGGCTTGCCAAGGTTTACCCTCGACATGCAATGGAGCGAAGCCAGCGATCAGGACAGCGCCAATATCTGGCTTCGCGAGCAAGTGGTCAAAGCCTGTGAGGAACAGGGTTTGCTCTGAACCCAAGCCCTGGTGTGTCAGTGGCCGAAAGCGGCCTTGGTGTAGGACTCACGATCAATATCCATAATTTCCGCGCACAACTGCACTTCTATATTGGCCGGCCATTCGCACAAGTCTTGCAACACCGCTAGCAGGCTTTGCGACAACTGCTTCTTGATCTGGGCCGAACGCCCGCTCAACAGCGCCAGCTTGACATGCACAAAAGCGCGCTCGCCCAATGCGGTGCCAACTTTGAAGCTCTCGACCTTCACTGCACGGCTCTTGATATCGAATTCGGCCGCAAACTGACCGGATGCCATCAACGCATTGTTAAGTCGCATCAACGCCACGTCGGCATTCAGATCGGGCAAGTTAGCGGTGTATTCAATGTGCAGATGGGGCATAACGGGGCTCCTGAAGATTGGCGGGAAGGTCGTACATATAACACAGCGCCGCCCTACTCGCCGGGCAGCGGAAAAATCGCACGCTCACTCATGAAAGCCTCCAGACGCGAGCGCAGCCAGTGTTCGGCCGGATCGCTGTCGACATGACTGAGCCAGACCATCGACAAGTCCAGGGTCGGCGTCTTGAACGGAAACGGCTCCTTGAACAATTGGCCGGACGCGGCCATCGCCTCTGCCGTGTAATCCGGCAGGCTGGCGATCAGATCGGTGCCGGCGAGCAAAGCCGGCAACGAGCTGTATTGCGGGACGGACAGCACTACATGACGCGTACGACCGATCTCCGCCAGCCATTCATCGGCATAGCCACTGACATTGGCGGTGTGAGACACCAGCACGTGCGGCCGCGCGCAATATTCATCGAGGGTCAGCGGTGTGTCCGATGCGTCTGCGCGCAAAATACTGGGCTGGATGTGTCGCAGTAATTTGCGCTTGGCATTGGCTGGCAGGCCGCGAGTCTGGCTGATACCAACGGTGATATCGCCGGACGCCAGCAGGTCGGGAATGCGCCAGTAGTCGACATGCTGGACCACGAACACCACCTTCGGCGCTTCCTGGCGCAAAGCACGCAGCAACGGCGGCAACAGGCCGAATTCGACATCGTCCGACAGCCCGATGCGAAACGTCATGGTGCTGATGAGCGGATCGAAGTCATGGGTCAGGCTCAAGGCTACCGACAGCGAATCCAGCGCCGGTGACAGGTGCTGAATAATTTCCTCGGCCCGCGCCGTCGGCTCCATGCGATGGCCGACCCGGATGAACAGTGGATCGTTGAACATCGTCCGCAAGCGGTTCAGCGCCGCACTGATGGTCGGCTGACCGAGGAACAGCTTCTCCGCCACCCGTGTGACGTTGCGTTCGAGCATCAATGTCTCGAACACCACCATCAAGTTGATGTCGGCCTTGCGTAATTCGTTGCGATTCATCCCTTGCACCCCGGTCCACAAGACTTGGATGACAGTTTAGGGAGGTGTCGTAATCGGCGTCTATGCGACTCAAGCAGTTTGCGTTTAATCCAAATGCAGACAGCGGCATCGTCTTACATACCCTTCCTGATTTCGTCGTTCGTCTGGCGGGAAGCGATTGCGCCTCTAAGCTCAGCAACGTTTGGGGCGAAACGGCCCCGGCCAACGAAAACCATTTGAACTCAAAGGAGCCTCGCAATGGCTAGAGATAAAGCGAAAGACGACGAACACTTCAATTGCACCCAGGACCATGAAGCCGACTACGTCGCGGGCCTTTACCCTCATGCAAAGCAAGAGGTTAAAACGTTCCTGGCCTTAGCCTGCAAGAACAATTCCTTGCACAACTCCACCCACAAGGACGTCTACGACCTGATCAAAAGAAAACTGGGCCACTCACAACCGTAAGTCCGCCTAGTTAGAACGAAGCTGCTCCCATTGAGCAGCTTCACCGCCTGGAGTCTATATCTCCTTGACCGGGGTCTGATCGTGAGTTCCTTTGATCAAACTGATGGCGTGCACGCAATCAGACTTGTTGACGTAAGCCTCCCCACTGGCAATCGTTTCATGATTCCCCGCCCGCAAACGCCAGCGCCATTGGCCCTTACCGGTTTGTGCGATACCACGGGTTTGCCTGTAAATCTCAAAATACATTGATCGCTCCTTGCGACTGCTGATTACGACAGATCAGTGATCTGCGAAACCAGAGTAGATGAGGAATTTTTGAGGCAATGTCTTTCAGTGTGAGGGGATATTTCGAAGAAAAACCTTTGACTCGCGGGACGACCAATAGATACGGGAGGCGGTAATTAAAGAGACTCGGTGGAGTCGGTTTTCTCGTAAACATGCATCTTTTTCTTACGCTGTTGGCCTGATTTGTCCGACACCAAAAACCTGGGGCAAACGTCGGATGAACGCGAAATGGCCCCATGGAAAAAGCTGCACAAACGAAAAAGCCCCGTAGCTTATTCAGCTACGGGGCTTTTTCTATGTAATGGCGGAGAGATAGGGATTCGAACCCTAGGTACCGGTGAAGGTACAACGGATTTCGAATCCGTCCCATTCGGCCACTCTGGCATCTCTCCAACGGCGCGCATCATAACAACACTTTTGCCGGAAGCGAACCCCCTAAGCGAAATTTTTCCGTGCTATCAGATGCTTGCGTCGATTACAGCGGTACACCCAGACGATTGGCGACTTCTTCGTAGGCTTCGATGACGTCACCGAGGCCCTGACGGAAGCGGTCCTTGTCCATTTTCTTGCCGGTGGCCTTGTCCCACAGACGGCAGCCGTCCGGGCTGAACTCGTCGCCCAGGACGATGGAGCCGTCGGAGAAAACGCCGAATTCGAGTTTGAAGTCGACCAGCAGCAGGCCGGCGTCGTCGAACAGTTTGCTCAGGACTTCGTTGACCTTGAGCGACAGTTCTTTCATGCGAACCAGTTGCTCGGCGGTGCCCCAACCGAATGCCACGACGTGGGATTCGTTGATGAACGGGTCGCCCTTGGCGTCGTCCTTCAGGAACAGTTCGAAGGTGTAAGGGTTGAGCTTCATGCCTTCTTCGACGCCCAGACGCTTGACCAGGCTGCCGGCGGCATAGTTACGTACGACGCACTCGACCGGGATCATGTCGAGCTTCTTCACCAGACATTCGTTGTCGCCCAGCAGTTTGTCGAATTGAGTCGGCACGCCGGCTGCTTCGAGTTTCTGCATGATGAAGGCGTTGAACTTGTTGTTCACCATGCCTTTGCGGTCGAGCTGCTCGATGCGCTTGCCGTCGAACGCCGAGGTATCGTTGCGAAACAGCAGGATCAAGCGGTCAGCGTCATCGGTCTTGTAAACCGATTTGGCTTTGCCGCGGTAGAGTTCTTCACGTTTTTCCATGATGGGCTCCGCTTGCTAAGTAGGTGGGCTAGGCGATGTGTCGCCAGTCGAGCCCTGAATCTTGATCGGCCAGTTGCAGCCAGTCCGGATCGCACCCGAGGGTGTCGACAAAACATTGCCGGGCCAGCTGCGGCAGGTTGTTCTTGCTGCTCAGATGGGCCAGGACCAGGTGTTGCAGGCCTTGCCAGCCCAACTCGGCCACCAGGAATGCCGCCTGATGGTTGTTCAAATGTCCCAATTCTCCGCCCACCCGCTGCTTGAGAAAGTACGGGTAGTGACCGCGAGCCAGCATGTCACGGCAATGGTTGGACTCGATCATCAATGCATCGAGGTCCCGGTAGCCGTCCAGCACCGTATTGCAATACGAGCCCAGGTCGGTCAACAGGCCGAAACGCCGCTGACCGTCGCTGAAGACATACTGCGTCGGCTCCTGCGCATCATGGGCCACGGCAATGACGCCGATGCTCAGGTTGCCGATTTGCAGTTGCTCGCCGCCAGCCAGAAAGCCTGCGGGTTCAATCGGTTTGCGCATCCCGCGCAGGGTCCCGCGACTGAGGTAGACAGGCAGATTGTAACGCCGAGACAGCAAACCCACGCCATGCACATGGTCGGCATGTTCGTGGGTCACGAGTATCGCGCTCAACTGCGAAGGGTTCACACCCAGTCGCAGCAGGCGTTTTTCGGTTTCTCGCAGGGAGAAACCACAATCCACCAGTACATACGTGTCGTCGCTGGCTATCAGCGTGCCATTCCCTTGGCTACCGCTGCCGAGAACGGCAAAACGCATGTGATCAGCCCAGGTTGTCCTGAATCACGCTCAACACTTTGCGCGCCACGTCTGCTGGCGCCACGGTGTTGATGTTTTTCTCGACGGTGACTTGCACGTTCTCGCCAACCTTGCTCAGGCGAACCTGATAACGCTCGGCGCGGGCTTCAACTTCTTCCTTGTCCGGCTTGCTGCCGAACAAACCACTGAAGAAACCTGGCTTCTCGTCCTTTTTCTCGGCTTTTTCGGCGAGGTTGATGTAGTACAGGCCCAGGCTGCGGTTGATGTCTTCAACACGCCATTCGCCCTGTTCCAGCGCACGACCGACGCTCGACCAGGCACGATCCAGATCGGAACCGACGTTAAGCACCGGGTTGCCGCTGCCATCTTCGGTCAGGCTGACACGACTTGGCGTATCGAAATCACGAGAGGCCAGCATGGAGACCGAACCGCCCTTCTCCGAGGTGCGGCTCATGCTCGCGAGCATGTCGTCGACCAGCGCTGCGTCCAGGCCAGTGTTGACCGAACGATTGGTGAAATCGACATTGGCGGTGCTGCCGGCAGGACGCTCGGCGCTGACCACGTAGACTTCACTGGTGTTGCGCTGCACGCCCGGCTCGATACGTACCCGTACGCGGGTTTCACTGTCGGCGCCGACACCGGCCGCGCTCAGGCGCTTGGCCATTGCGGCGGACAGTTCGTCGGAATGCTGCCAGGTGGTAGTGAATTCGCCGGTTTGCGGGCGTTGCTCGTCCAGACGAAAACCGTTGTCCTGGAAGAACTGCACGGCCACGGGCCAGACTTCGGCCGGTGGGGTCTGAGCCAGGATCGAACGCGAGTCGCCGCTCTTCTGCAGAGAGTAGGCACTGGCGTCAGCCGATGCCGATGCCGACAGCGGCTGCGGACGAGGCACGATGTATTCGCCCTTGGCGGTGTCGTCGGCCACGTTGCGCGGGATCGGCAACAGCGGATCCAGACGCTTGGCGGTGCTGACGTCCGGTGGCAGTTGCATCGGTGCAGTCTGTTGCGCTTCCAGGTAATCGCTACCACGGTCACGGAAGTAACCTTCCGGGCCCCAGATCCATCCGCAGCCACTGGTGCTGGAGATAATCAAGGCAAGTGCGGAAAGTCCGGCCAATCGCTTCATGCGTAGTACTTCCTCAATTAAACCAGGACGCCGGACTGGCGCATGGCCTGCCGCAGCGGTTCGTGACAGGCAGCACTGAGCCAGGTGAGCGGCAGACGGATACCGTCCGGCATCAAGCCCATTTCATGCAGTGCCCATTTCACGGGGATAGGGTTGGATTCGATAAACAGGGTTTTATTGAGCGGCATCAGTTTTTCGTGGATCGCCCGGGCTTTGACAGCATCACCGGCCATGGCCGCGGCACACAACTCGCTCATGGCGCGCGGTGCGACGTTGGCGGTCACCGAAATATTGCCCTTGCCGCCAAGTAGCATCAGCTCGACCGCGGTCGCGTCGTCACCGGAATAAACCAGGAAGTCGCTGCTCACGCCGGCCAGGATGTCCTTGGCGCGCTGCAGGTCGCCCGTGGCTTCCTTGATGCCGATGATGTTTTTCACGGTCGACAGGCGAATCACCGTCTCGGCCTGCATGTCGCAAGCGGTACGGCCCGGCACGTTGTAGAGAATCTGCGGGATGTCGACGGCCTCGGCGATGGCCTTGAAGTGCTGGTACAGGCCTTCTTGCGTCGGCTTGTTGTAATAAGGGGTTACCAGCAGGCACGCGTCGGCGCCGGCGTTCTTCGCGTTGGTCGTCAGTTCGATCGCTTCGCGCGTCGAATTGGCGCCCGTACCGGCGATCACCGGAATACGCCCTGCAACCTGGGCAACCACGCGACGAATCACTTCGATGTGCTCGTTCACGTCAAGCGTGGCCGACTCACCTGTAGTGCCGACGGCCACGATGGCGTTGGTGCCCTCTTGCAGGTGGAAGTCCACCAGTTTGCTCAGGCTGTCCCAGTCGAGACGACCCTGTGCATCCATGGGTGTGACCAGTGCCACCATACTGCCCGCAATCATGCAACCGCTCCTGCCGGAAAAAGAGAGCGGTAATGGTACTGGCGCCAAGATGCTTGTACAAGCGAAGTACTGCGCTGCTGCCATTCCCCTTGGCGCTGCTTTTCGCTACCCTTCAGACTTTGATCGGTACTGATAAGCTCGTACGCCGCGTTCCAGCCTCCATTTTCGGCATCACAAGCCCCGATCCAGCGTTGCCACCCCTCGCTCTCGCCACTTTGGAGCACGTCGCAACCTTCGGCCGGGTTTTCTGAATTCGCATCCGCAGGCTCGTCCCGGTATAAAAAGCCCATAGAAGTATCGACCGCTCATCGCTTTAGGAATGCTGCATGTCCACCCCCACAGTTCGCGAACAATTCCTTGTCATCAGTGCCCTCGGCGCCAACCCCATGGAGCTGACTAACGTCCTGTGCCGTGCCAGCCATGAAAACCGCTGCGCCGTGGTCACCTCTCGTCTGACGCGCCATGGTGAATGCAGTGCGCTGATCCTCGAGATCTCCGGCAGCTGGGACGCCTTGGCACGCCTCGAGGGCAGCCTGCCTGTGCTGGCCAAACGGCACGCCTTCACCGTCAACGTGGTCCGTAGCGCGGCCCTGGAGAATCGTCCCCAGGCCCTGCCGTACGTCGCCTATGTCAGCTCGGCCTATCGCTCGGACATCATCAACGAGCTGTGCCAGTTCTTCATGGACCACAACGTCGAGCTGGAAAACCTGACCTGCGACACCTATCAGGCTCCGCAAACCGGCGGCACCATGCTCAATGCCACGTTTACCGTGACGTTGCCGGCCGGTGTGCAGATCAGCTGGCTGCGCGATCAGTTCCTGGATTTCGCCGATGCGCTGAACCTGGATGCCCTGATCGAGCCGTGGCGCCCACAAAACCCAATGTAAGGAAACATTCATGGCCGTTGCCATCAACCAACCGGTTGCCGACTTCGAAGCCCCCGCCACCAGCGGGCAATCCGTCAGCCTCGCGGGCCTCAAAGGCAAGCAAGTGGTGATTTACTTCTATCCGAAGGACAGCACACCGGGCTGCACCACCCAGGGTCAGGGTTTTCGAGATCAGCTTGACGCCTTTAAAGCTGCCAATACCGAGGTTTTCGGCGTGTCTCGCGACAGCCTGAAATCCCACGAAAACTTCAAAACCAAGCAGGCGTTCACTTTCGAGCTGATCAGTGACAAGGAAGAAGCGCTCTGCCAGCTGTTCGACGTGATCAAGCTGAAAAAGCTCTACGGCAAGGAATATATGGGCGTTGATCGCAGCACGTTCCTGATCGACAAGGATGGTGTGCTGCGTCAGGAATGGCGCGGTGTGAAAGTGCCAGGGCATGTGGATGCGGTTTTGGCTGCTGCTCAGGCGCTGAACAAGGCCTGATTATTTGAGCGTCTGTTCGGACGCCTTCGCGGGCAAGCCTCGCTCCTACAATTCAGTGGCGCTCGCCGCAAATCCTGTAGGAGCGAGGGCTTGCCCGCGAAGAGGCCCTCAAGGCTGACAATCAAAGCAGCGGCGCCACCATCGGCTCCTTGCGCGGCCAGGCATCCAGCACAGCCTTGAACAGCGTCGCCAGGGGGATCGCAAAGAACACGCCCCAAAAGCCCCACAACCCGCCAAACAATAGCACCGCGCAAATGATCGCCACCGGATGCAGGTTGACCGCTTCCGAGAACAACAGCGGCACCAGCACGTTGCCATCCAGGGTCTGGATGATCCCGTAGACCGCCATCAAATAGATGAACTGATCGCTCCAGCCCCACTGGAACAGCGCAATCAGCAGCACTGGCACGGTCACCACCACTGCCCCGACGTAAGGCACCACCACCGACACACCCACCAGCAATGCCAGCAGCGCCGAATAATTGAGCCCCAGCGCCACGAACGCGATATAAGTCACGCCACCGCAAATGAAGATTTCGATGACCTTGCCGCGAATGTAATTGGCGATCTGCCGGTTCATTTCCTGGGCGACCCGGGTGATCAGCGCCCGCTCGCGCGGCAGATAACCGCGCACCCACTGGCCGATCATCTCCCGATCCTTGAGAAAGAAGAACACCAGGATTGGCACCAGCACCAGGTAGATCATGATGTTCACCAGCAGCGGCAGACTCGACAGCGAGAATGTCAGCGCCCACTGGCCGAACTTGCCGATCTCGCCCCGCGCCACTTCGATCGCTTGCAGTACTTGCTCATCCGACACCAGGTGCGGATAGCGCTCGGGCAGCAGCAATAGCAGCGACTGCCATTTGGCGAGCATGCCGGGCAATTCGTTGAACAGCGTGATCAGTTGGTGCCAGAGCAGTGGTACCACGACAACGATAAAGACCAGCAACAGCCCCATGAATAACGCGAAAACCAGCCCCACCGCCGCGCCACCCGGCACGCGCAGGCGCTCGAGGGCCACCACCAGTCCCTGCATCAGATACGCCAGCACCATACCGGCCAGTACTGGCGCAAGCATTCCACCCAGCGTGAGCACCGCGGTAAAGGCCAGAAACAGCAGCACCGCCAGCACTACGGCTTCTTCATCCGAGAAGTAGCGCTGAATCCAGTCGCGTAACACTTTGAACATCAATAATCCTTAGAAACGAACGCAACAGATTTCAGGCTTTTTTCAACCAATAGCGGTAAACACCCGCCTCATCTTCCTCACGAAGCAGCGTATGACCGGCCAATCGGGCAAAGGTGCGAAAATCGCGCTGAGAGCCCGCATCGGTAGCGATCACCTTGAGTACCGCACCGCTGGCCAGTCGGTTGAGTTCCAGTTTGGCCTTGAGCAGCGGCAACGGACAATTCAGACCGCTGGCGTCCAGTTCGGCGTCGTGGGTTACAGCGTCAGTCATCGAATCACTCCGGGGCAGGGGTTAAGCAGCTTAGAATATCTGGTCCCAAGCGTAGTGTCCGGCTACAGTAAGGTCTTTGTCGACTAAGGCTTTGTGCATGACTTTTCTGCGCCCTACCCTGCTGACGCTCGCTTGCCTGCTCGCCTCACCGGGCTTCGCCGACGACTTGCCGTCACTCGGTGATGCCAGTTCTGCCATCGTCTCGCCGCAACAGGAACACCAACTGGGCCGTGCGTGGCTGGCGCTGTTGCGCAGTCAGGTGTCGCAGCTCAACGATCCGCAGCTCAAGGATTACGTCGAATCCAGCGTCTACCGGCTGGTGGAAACCAGCCAGGTCAATGACCGGCGCCTGGAGTTCATCCTGATCAACAGTCCGCAGCTCAATGCGTTTGCCGCGCCGGGCGGGATCGTCGGCGTCAACGGTGGCTTGTTTCTCAATGCCCAGACCGAGGGCGAATATGCCTCGGTAATGGCCCACGAGCTGGCTCACTTGTCGCAGCGTCACTTCGCCCGCGGTGTCGAAGCGTCGCAACGCATGCAAGTGCCCATGATGGCTGCGCTGCTGGCGGGTATCGTAATTGCCGCGGCCGGCGCAGGCGATGCCGGGATCGCGGCCATTGCCGGTACTCAGGCGGCGGCGATTCAGGAACAACGGCGCTTTTCGCGCCAGAACGAACAGGAAGCCGACCGTATCGGCATCATGAATCTGGAAAAGGCCGGGTACGATCCGCGTTCGATGCCGACCATGTTCGAACGGCTGATGCGCCAGTACCGCTTTGACGCCAAGCCACCAGAATTCCTGCTGACTCACCCGGTAACCGAGTCGCGGATCGCTGACACCCGCAACCGCGCCGAACAGGCCAAACCGGGCGGTATCGAAGACAGCATGCGTTATCAGCTGATTCGGGCGCGCGTGCAACTGATCTATGAAGAAACCCCAGGCTTGGGTGCCAAGCGCTTCCGGGCGCAACTCGATGAAAACCCAAAAAACGACGTCGCGCGCTATGGCCTCGCGATTGCCCAGATCAAGGGCGGCCAGTTGAATGAGGCTCGGGAGAACCTCAAACTGCTGCTGACCAAATCGCCGAACGAGATCATCTACAACCTGGCGCAGGTCGATCTCGACATCACCAATAATCGTCTGCCCGACGCTCAATCCCGGGTCGACCGGATGCTCACTCAATACCCCGGCAACTACCCGCTGAATCAGGTGCGTGTCGACCTGCTGCTCAAGCAGAATCGAGCGGCCGAAGCGGAAAAAGCGCTGGAGACCCTGCTCAAAAGCCGACCTGACGATCCGGATATCTGGTACATGGTGGCCGAGACTCGCGGCCTGTCAGGCAACATCATCGGCCTGCATCAGGCTCGCGCGGAATACTTTGCGCTGGTCGGCGACTATCGCCAGGCAATCCAGCAACTGGACTTCGCCAAACGCAAGGCTGGTAGCAACTTCCCGCTGTCATCGCGGATCGACGCGCGGCAACGTGAGTTGATGGAGCAGGAACGCATGGTCAAGGACATGATGGGCTGACCTCTTCAGAAAAAAGCTCAGAAACAAAAAATGCACGTACAAAAAAACCGCCTCTTTCGAGGCGGTTTTTTTATTCAGCCGACAACCGGTTATTCAGCCAGTTTGAAGGTGATGAAGCTGGCGCGACCTTGACGCAGAACCCGCATCGACACTGAGCGATTCTTCGGCAGCGCCTTGGCAATTTCCGTGAACTCCTTGGCGGAGCCAATCGCTTGATTGTTCAGGTGAGTGATCACATCGCCCGGCTGCAAGCCGATCAGGGCAGCAGGACCGTCCTGAACTTCCTTGATAACCACGCCACCTTTGAGGTCGAGGGTTTTCTTCTGCTCCTCGGTCAGTTCAACCACGGAAACACCCAGGCGATTGCTGCTGCGCTCGACGCTGGATTTAGGCAAGGCTTCCAGCTCTTTGCCTTCTTCGGGAATAGCACCGACGGTCAGCTCGACGTTCTTGCGCTTGCCTTCGCGGATCACTTCAAGATCGGCTTTCGAGCCAGCCTTCAGCGCGCCCACCAAGTGCGGCAGATCGGCAGACATGACGATCGGTTGACCGTTCATGCTGAGGATCACGTCGCCCACTTGCAGACCACCCTTGGCAGCCGGACCGTCATCCTGGATCTGAGCCACCAGCGCACCGGCCGGCTTCTCGAGACCGAATGACTCGGCCAGATCCTTGTTCACTTCCTGGATGACTACGCCCAACCAGCCACGGCTGACTTTGCCGCCGCTTTTCAGCTGATTGGAAACGTCCATCGCCACATCGATAGGGATCGCGAACGACACACCCATGAAGCCGCCGGAGCGGGTATAGATCTGCGAGTTGATGCCGACCACTTCACCGGCCAGGTTGAACAGCGGACCACCGGAGTTGCCTGGGTTGATCGGCACGTCGGTCTGGATGAACGGCACATAGTTTTCGTTCGGCAGACTACGGCCTATGGCGCTGACGATACCTTGGGTCACCGTGTGATCAAAGCCGAACGGCGAACCGATGGCCACGACCCACTGACCGGCTTTCAGGTCCTGCGACTTGCCAAGCTTCAGAACCGGCAGGTCCTTGCCTTCAATTTTAAGCAAAGCGACGTCGGAGCGCGGATCGGTACCGACCAGCTTGGCCTTCAACTCACTGCGATCGGCGAGGCGCACGAGAATCTCGTCAGCATCGGCAATCACATGGTTGTTGGTCAGGATGTAGCCGTCAGGCGAGATGATGAAACCCGAACCCAGGGATTGAGCCTCACGCTGACGATCCCCACGGGGGGAACGTGGCTGCTGCGGCATGCCCCGCTCGAAGAACTCACGCAGCATCGGCGGCAAGCCTTCAAGATCGGGCATTTGCTCGTTGGATATCCGGCGCTCCGGCAGTTTCTGGGTGGTACTGATATTAACCACCGCTGGCGAGGCTTGCTCGACCAACTGCGTGAAATCGGGCAACTCGACCGCTTGCGCAGCGACCGCCTGACCGAGCACCAGCACGGTGGCAAAAATGGAGAGATAAGACTTCAAACGTGGTATCGACATACGGCTCCCGTTACGACGAGCAGGGTTAAGCGATATGGAGCAAGGAACACCGGAAACGATACGCCGGTATTTTTGTTCCGGGAACAACAAACAAGGCCAGAGCCGAGGGGTTCTGACCTATAAAAAATTTTCGGGATATTTGCAAATGAAAATGCTCGGCAAAACATTTCGAGGCATCAATGGCGGGACAGCCATTGCCGACCTCCCGCACCCTCCAGCCCCCCGATTGGAGAGCATGGCTGATCAGCTCACTGCTTGCTGGAAGCCGCGGCATCGTTGCGCATGGACAGCGCAATCCGTTCGGCGGTGCCAATCGGTATTTCACCGACCACGGTCACCATCATCTCGCCTTGCGGAGTAGTCAATCGCCGGGAGACAGCAACTGTTGGCCCTAACTGGGTGCGCGTATCAGTGACTGTTGCGCCATTCAACGGTTCAAGGAACACCGAGAATCGGGCCAGACCGTCGTCGAACATCAGACTCTTGACCTGGGCTTTGGTCTCCGGGTCCTTATGCGAGGTACTGCTGGTCAGCTCGAAACCTGGCGGTAGCCAGTCCGAATGCCAGACCTGCGCGGTTTTCACGGCGGAAGCCTTGTCACTGTCGAGGGAAATGGGTTTGCAATCGGAACCAGCCTGCAAATCGCTGTCGGAAGGCATCTGGGCAGTATCCAGTCGGGTGAACTGGAACCGCTCGAGCAGTTGCCCTTTGTCATTGAGCAACAATGACTTCAACGGCAAACCGGTTTCCTTGTCCAGATGCAGCTCAAAACCGTAGCGATGCTGATCGCGAGGCTTCAACGACACGATCACCGCCGAACGCCCGGCCACACGCGACTTGCCAATGACGGCAAGGTCATACCAATTCTTTAGCTTTTGTGGATCGAGTGCACGAGCGCTGGAGTTGGGTGTGTCCCCCAGCCCTGCTATCAGGGTGCCGCTCACGCATTGAGTATGCCCATCAATGCGCACGACTTCCTGTGCCGAGCCGTCGAGCTGGAGTAAACGCTCGCGGACCTTGCCATCCTGGACGCGATGCCAGATGTTATGGGTAGAGAAACTACCGTTACGCTCGTAGACGAAAGTACCGTGAAAGCTCTGCGTTTGCTCGGCCTGTCCCAGACGCTTCAGCCAGTCCTGGGCTTCATCGGCGTGGGCTGGAACAATAAACCAGCCACCGAGCAGAAGCGTAAGTAGAGGTATGGCGCGCATGATCCTCCTTAACGGTTTTCCAGGCTTGCTGCACGAGCGTAAGGCAGAGCGCTCTCAGTACCTTTCAGTGCAGCCTGTTGAGCATGTTGGCGCAAGTAACCTGGCAGACGCTGATCGTGCCAGCCTGGCTGACCTTGCAATACGCCGTTGGCCATCGGGCCAGTGGCTTCCGAACTCTCATTGTAGCCTGCCAATACAGCTGGGCCCTTGACCTGAGGAGCGGTCAAGCCCGGTTGACTCGATTGCTGGGCCAGTTCGACACCGGCGATCTCGTCCTGATTGTACAGACGCACACCCGCCAGCACGGCAACGGTGACCGAAGCAGCGACCGCCAGACGACCCAGGCTGCGCCATGGACCGCGAGAGGCTTTTGCCGGTACGGCTTCGTCAGCCAGCGCAGCAGAGACTGCCGCAGCGATGTCCAGACGAGGAAGCAACAAATCCTTGTGCATAACTGCCCGAGCGATCTGGTAACGAGCCCAGGTTTCGCGGGTTTCAACATCGTCGAAGGCATTCAATACCCGACGCAATTCCAATTCGTCCGCTTCGTTATCCATCACCGCGGACAGCGATTCCTGCAGGGCTTCACGACTCATGGCGTTCCTCTCTTGGCTGTCGCCGCTGTCTCAGTTTTCCTGCAACAACGGCTGCAGGGCTTTATCGATGGCTTCCCGAGCGCGGAAAATCCGGGAGCGCACGGTACCCACCGGACACTGCATGACGCTGGCAATGTCCTCGTAACTCAGACCATCGAATTCACGTAAAGTTAAAGCCGTACGCAAATCTTCTGGCAGTTGCTGAATGGTTCGATGGACGGTGCCTTCGATCTCATCCCGCAGCAATGCACGTTCTGGCGACTCGAGATCCTTGAGGCCATGATCGCCATCGTAGAACTCTGCATCCTCGGAACTGACATCGCTATCCGGCGGCCGGCGGCCGCGTGAAACCAGATAGTTTTTCGCCGTATTGATGGCGATGCGGTAAAGCCACGTATAAAACGCGCTGTCTCCGCGAAAATTACCAAGTGCACGGTATGCCTTGATAAAGGCTTCCTGTGCGACATCCTGGGCTTCATGGGTGTCGTGCACGAAACGCACGATCAACCCGAGAATTTTGTGCTGGTATTTCAGCACTAGCAGATCGAAAGCTCGCTTGTCGCCGCGTTGAACGCGTTCGACCAGCTGCTGATCCTCTTCCTGGGTTAGCATGAACACTCCTCGATAAGCTCGGAGGAGGCTTGCATCACTGAACGACCAGACTTGCAAACATAGACTCGGGCTTTTCGCAAAAGTTCTCCCCCCCTCCAAGCAAGTTTCCTGCGGGCTCTGATTTGGCACGCACGAAAAGCGCAGCGCGGAACAACCCGGCTGCGCGAATAATCTTGTCATCGGATTCGCCAGCTAAGGACCCAACCGCAAGTCCCGCACCGAAGCCGACGCTGTCCCTTGTTTCAGGCAACCGTCTATTGATCTTGGGCCTTTGGCAAAAGTTCCATATTTATAGCTGCCCGAAACCGACATTGTGCAACCGTGAAGAGAAAAAGACTGTTAAATCCACGATACAGTCGTTTTGTCGCCGAAGCAGTCCAAAAAACTTCCGACGAAGCGCTCAGACTTTTCCGTCATAGTAGTTTCACAATGCCATGCTGGCCCGGCTATTGTGCCGCTCCCCCCCTCTATATACTAGTGGGCTGTGTGGCTGTCTTGACTCGCCGATCCAGCTGTCTTGCGCCAACCCCGACCCGGGTCGCTTTGAGCGGAATCCTGAAATGAGCCAACAGTTTCAACACGATGTTCTGGTAATTGGCAGCGGTGCTGCCGGCTTGAGCCTTGCGCTGACCTTGCCCGGTCATTTGCGCATCGCCGTATTGAGCAAAGGCGACCTCGCCAATGGCTCAACCTTCTGGGCCCAGGGCGGTGTCGCTGCCGTTCTGGATGACACCGACACTGTCGAATCCCACGTCGATGACACCCTCAACGCCGGCGGTGGCCTGTGCCATGAAGACGCCGTGCGCTTTACGGTCGAGCACAGCAGAGAAGCCATTCAATGGTTGATCGACCAAGGCGTGCCCTTTACCCGCGATGAACAGTCCGGCACTGAAGACGGTGGTTTCGAGTTTCACCTGACCCGCGAAGGCGGTCATAGCCATCGGCGCATCATCCACGCTGCCGATGCGACGGGCGCGGCGATCTTCAGAACCCTGCTCGATCAGGCCAAGCAGCGTCCCAACATCGAACTGCTGGAGCAGCGAGTCGCGGTCGATCTGATCACCGAAAAGCGCCTGGGCCTTGAAGGCGACCGTTGTCTCGGCGCCTATGTGCTCAACCGCGGCACCGGTGAAGTCGACACCTACGGCGCGCGTTTCGTGATCCTTGCATCGGGCGGCGCGGCAAAGGTCTACCTCTATACCAGTAACCCCGACGGCGCCTGCGGTGATGGCATCGCCATGGCCTGGCGTTCAGGCTGCCGGGTGGCGAACCTGGAGTTCAACCAGTTCCACCCCACCTGCCTTTATCACCCGCAAGCCAAGAGTTTCCTGATCACCGAAGCCCTGCGCGGCGAAGGTGGCCACCTGAAGCTGCCCAACGGCGAACGCTTCATGCAGCGCTTCGATCCACGGGCCGAGCTGGCACCACGGGACATCGTCGCCCGCGCCATCGACCATGAAATGAAGCGCCTGGGTATCGACTGTGTCTACCTGGACATCAGCCACAAGCCCGAAGACTTCATCAAGACGCACTTCCCGACGGTCTATGAACGCTGCCTGGAATTCTCCATCGACATCACCAAACAACCGATCCCGGTGGTGCCGGCGGCGCACTACACCTGCGGCGGCGTAATGGTCGACCAGCGGGGCCGCACTGACGTGCCGGGCCTGTATGCGATCGGTGAAACCAGCTTCACCGGCCTGCATGGCGCCAACCGCATGGCCAGCAACTCGCTGCTGGAATGTTTCGTTTACGCCCGTTCGGCGGCGGCGGATATTCTTGAACAGTTGCCAGAAGTATCGATACCAACCGCCCTGCCCATTTGGGATGCGAGCCAGGTCACCGACTCTGACGAAGACGTGATCATTGCGCATAACTGGGACGAACTGCGGCGATTCATGTGGGACTATGTCGGCATCGTGCGCACCAACAAGCGCCTGCAACGGGCTCAGCACCGGGTACAACTGTTGCTGGACGAAATCGACGAGTTCTACAGCAACTACAAGGTCAGTCGGGATTTGATCGAGTTGCGTAACCTGGCGCAGGTGGCCGAGCTGATGATCCAGTCAGCCATGGAGCGCAAGGAAAGTCGCGGCCTGCATTACACCCTCGACTACCCGAACATGCTGCCGGTCGCCCTGGACACTATTCTGGTGCCGCCCACCTACGCCGACTGAACTTGAGCCGAACCCGCAGGCGTCGGTGCACATCCGCCGCCTGTGAATCGCGCGGCACACAGATCGCCCTGATCCGTCGCTCATCGCGCAGACGAAAACGCAGTACCACAATCAATGGCAGCGCCAAGCTGTCCGGCCGCAGCTGCACGGGCTGCCAACCCACCGCCTGATTCCACAACTGCCAACCATCGGCATCGCGACGCAAGCCGCGAAACGCCTGTGGGTGTGTCAGCAGAATCTGTCGCGGCAATGCCCTGACGCCATGAGCCAGACAGCAAAAAGCGCCGAGCAGACTGGCCCAGACGGGTATGGAAAGAAGAAACAACGAACCCAGCGCGAACAGCTGGGCCAGAAGATAGGCCGCCAGCAACTGCCGTGAGGCATGCCAGCGACATTCGAACGCATTACTTGGGCTGGACACGATCCAGGATCATCCGAACCATGCGTTGCAATTCCGGATCTTCAGATTCGCTGCGTTCCATGAACCAGCCGAACATGTCCTGATCCTCGCACGTCAGCAGACGGACATACAGATCGCGATCCACCTCGTTCAGCGTCGCGTAAACCTCCTGCACGAATGGCACCAGCAACACGTCAAGCTCAAGCATGCCGCGACGGCTGTGCCAAAAGAGGCGATTCAGTTCAACTTGTTCGACCATGGAGCCCTCCTCAAATTTGGCGGCAAGTATACAGCCCCGCGACGGGTCGCACAGTCGGCTTTGGTCACCCCCGTCGATCCTTTGTGAACTACCCATTTCATGGGCGCCCCCTTATGATGTCCCTCGGACTCTTTACCCCTGCGATGACCCATGGCCGATTCTGCTTTTTTCTGCACCCTGTCTCACGAAGGCGTTCTCGCGGTACGCGGCGCGGATGCCAGCAAATTCCTGCAAGGCCAATTGACTTGCAACCTTGATTACCTGAGCGACACTCAGGCCAGCCTTGGCGCGCGCTGCACGCAGAAAGGCCGGATGCAGTCGAGTTTCCGCATTCTGCTGGAAGGCGACGGTGTGCTCATGGCGATGGCCAGCGAACTGCTGGAGCCGCAACTGGCGGACCTGAAAAAGTACGCGGTGTTCTCCAAATCGAAACTGACCGATGAAAGTGCCCATTGGGTTCGCTTTGGCCTTGAGCATGGCGATGTGGCACTGGCCAGCCTGGGCCTGGAACTACCGGCAGAAACCGACAGCGTGGTACGCAATGACGGCCTGATTGCCCTTCGCGTCTCGCCGGATCGCGCTGAACTCTGGGTTCGCGCCGATCAAGCCGACACCCTCAAGGGCAAGCTGTCGGCTCAATTGGCCGAAGGTGAATTGAATCAATGGCTGCTGGGCCAGATCCGTGCCGGGATCGGTCAGGTCATGCCGAGTACCCGCGAGCTGTTCATCCCGCAGATGCTCAATCTGCAAGCCATCGGTGGCGTGAGCTTCAAAAAGGGTTGCTATACCGGACAGGAAATCGTTGCGCGCATGCAGTACCTTGGCAAGCTCAAGCGCCGGCTGTATCGCTTGAAACTGGAGGCCAGCGAATTGCCGGAACCCGGCACCCAACTGTTCTCCCCGACCCACGGCAGTTCGATCGGTGAAGTGGTGCTGGCCGCCCGCGCCGAGCAAAACATTGAACTCCTTGCGGTGCTGCAAGCCGAAGCGGCAGAAGATGGCAATCTGCACCTTGGTGCACTCGAAGGTCCGGGCCTGCATCTGCTCGACCTGCCTTACCAACTGGATCGTGATCGCGAAATCCAGCGTTAACAGCAGCACTTGTCGCAATACCCTAGAGAAAAGAAATGATCGAGCTGGCGGATAAGGTCCAACAGGATTTGGTTGAGGCCATCGATAACGATGACCTGGTTCTGCCAACGTTACCCGAAGTGGCCCTGCAGATTCGCAAGGCCGCCGAAGACCCGGAAATCAGTGTCAGTACACTGAGCAAAGTGATTGGCCGCGATACCGCGCTGTCGGCGCGTCTGATCAAAGTGGTCAATAGCCCGTTGCTGCGCGCGACCCAGGAAGTGACTGACCTGCACACGGCCATCACCCGGCTGGGCGTCAATTACAGCAGCAACCTGGCCATTGGCCTGGTGATGGAACAGATTTTCAATGCCCGTTCCGAAGTGGTGGAACAGAAAATGCGCGAGGTCTGGCGCAAGAGCCTGGAAATCGCCGGCGTCAGTTACGCGTTGTGCCGCAGTTATACGCAACTCAAGCCTGATCAGGCGGCGCTCGGCGGGCTCGTGCATCAGATTGGCGTACTGCCGATTCTGACCTACGCCGAAGATCACTATGAATTGCTGTCCGACCCGGTCAGCCTCAACCATGTGATCGACCGGATTCATCCGCTGCTCGGCGATAAATTGCTCAGGGTCTGGGAGTTTCCGGAAATGCTGGTGCAGTTGCCTGGGCTGTATCTGGATTTCAAGCGGCAATCGGAGCGGGTCGACTATGTCGATCTGGTGCAAGTGGCCAGCCTGTACTGCCACAAGGACACCGATCATCCACTGGCGCGTATCGACCCCTTCAGCGTGCCGGCCTTCCAGAAGCTGGGGATCGATCCGGAGAACAAGGCGATGTGCAAGAATCTGGAAGAGTCACGATCGATGTTTTATTAAGAGCTTCGCGGGCAAGCCTCGCTCCTACAAAGCATCGTACATACCTTGTAGGAGCGAGGCTTGCCCGCGAAGAGGCCATAACAAACACTATCACTCTCCCGCGATAAAACTCACCCGCACCTTCAACCCCGCCTGCTCGCCATCGTGCAGGCTGATTTGCGCCAGGTGAGCGCGGCAGATCTCGCCGACAATGGCCAATCCCAACCCCGATCCAGCCACTTGCTCGTTACGCCGATAAAAACGCTCAAACACCCGTTCCCGCTCTTCAAGCGGAATCCCCGGCCCATCGTCCTCGATTTCCAGCACCGCCGGCGCCATGACCCGCAGGATCACATTGCCGCCCGGCGGCGTGTGAGCCAGCGCGTTATCCACCAGATTGCTCAACAGTTCATTCAACAGCGTCGGCTCGCCGCGCAGCCACACCGGTTCGTCGGCTTCCAACGCCAGCGCCACGCCACGTGCATGGGCCAGCGGCGCCATGGCCATGCCCAGTTCCCGGGCCAACTGACTGAGGTCAAGCAACTGCGCACCGCCTTCGGCGATTGCTCGAGCGCCGTTCTCGACCCGTGCCAGCGAAAGCAATTGATTGGCCAGGTGAGTCAGGCGATCCGTGCCTTGGGCGGCGGTTTCCAGGGTGCTGCGCCAGGTTTCGGGTTCGTTCGACCGCAAGCCCAGTTCCAGTCGTGCTTTGAGCGCCGCCAACGGGGTACGCAATTCGTGGGCGGCGTCAGCAATGAACTGCGCCTGACGCTCGAACTGCCCGCGCAAACGCTCGGTAAAGTGATTGAGCGCACGCACCAGCGGCCCCAATTCGTGCTGCACTTCCACCAGCGGCAAGGGCCGCAAGTCATCGGGCTGACGCTCTTCCACCGCCGTGCGCAAGCGCTCCAGCGGACGCAGCGCCGCACTGACCGCAAACCACACCATCAGCAACGCACCGATCGCCAGCATGCCCAGACGCAACAACGTGTCGGCCATCAGGCTGCGAGCCATGCGGACCCGCGCTTCATCGGTTTCCGCCACGCGGATTTCCGCCATGCCGTTCATGTTTGGCTCGCTGACCGCTTTGAGCAGGCTGACCACTCGCACGTTCTGCCCTTGATAAGTGGCGTTATAGAAACGCGCCAGTGCCGGATAATCATCGGTGCGCGGGGTTCCCGGCGGCGGCGGTGGCAGGTTTTCGTAGCCCGAAATCAGCTTCTGATTGATGTCGTTGACCAGATAAAAAATCCGCCCGGCGCTGTCGTAGGCGAACGTATCGAGGGCCACGTAAGGCACGTTGGCGCTGAGGCTGCCATCGCGCTGGGACAGGCCCGCGGCGATGGTCCGCGCCGAGGCCAGCAAGGTCCGGTCATACGCGGTGTCAGCGGCTTCGCGGCCGTTCCAGTACGCGCTCAATCCACTGGCGAGCATCAGCACCACCAGCAGCAGCGCGAGGTTCCACAGCAGCCGCCAGCGCAGGCTGCTGGCCTTATGCATCGCGGCTTTCCAGCAGATAGCCAAGGCCGCGGAAGGTCACAATGGCTACCGGTTGACCGTCGAGTTTCTTGCGCAAGCGATGGACGTAGATTTCGATGGCATCAGGACTGGCCTCCTCGTCCAGACCGAACACTTGGGCCGCCAGTTGCTCCTTGCTCATCACCCGACCGGGACGGGCGATCAGGGCTTCGAGCACCGCCTGTTCGCGGGAGGTCAGGGTCAGCAATTCTTCGCCGAGGGTGAAGCGCCGGGTGTCCAGATCATAAGCCAGCACGCCACAACGCTGCTGGCGTTCACCGCCGAGCACACTGCGACGCAGCAAGGCTTTGACCCGGGCCTCGAGCTCGGTCAGTTCGAAAGGTTTGGCCAGGTAATCGTCAGCCCCAAGGTTCAGGCCGTGAACCCGATCCTTGACGTCGCTACGAGCGGTGAGCATCAACACCGGCAGGTTCTTGCCCCGGGCCCGCAGGCGCGCCAGCACTTCAAAGCCATCCATGCGCGGCAGGCCGACATCGAGGATCGCCACGGCGTATTCCTCGCTGCTCAAGGCCAGATCGGCCGCCACACCGTCGTGCAGCACATCCACGGTCAGCCCGGTGCTCTTGAGCGCCTGGGCGACACTTTCGGCAAGCTGCAGATGGTCTTCGACGAGCAGAACACGCATGGATCTTTACCTCATTCAGGGATGGTCGACGCCATTCTTTGGCGCGGAGTTTACAGCCGCATCCGTCGCTGTGAAGCCCGAAAACCGTGAAAGTAAGCTGAAAGGTTAGCGAAAGGTTGGCCGGTTAGAGTCCAGCCACGGACAGTTTCGACTGCCGTCGCTACCGCACATAGCGTACGAAAAACGCCTCGAAGCGTTTTCGCCAATAAGAACAATAAACGGAGTACGTCACCATGCTGTCCATGCAGCTTCAGGCTCGCCCGCCTGCGCGCTTTTCCCGCCTCAGCCACACCGCCCTTGCCAGTGCCGCCGCCCTCGCCGGCTTTTCGCCGTTAAGTCAGGCTGCCTTCTTCGAAGACAGTACGGCACCCTTCGAAACCCGCAACATGTATTTCAACCGCGACTTTCGCGACGGCACCAGCGGCCAGCGCCGATGAAGTGCGTCTGCTGGTGAGCTATAGCGTTGCCCTTTGGTAAACATCACGTTCAATAACAATAATGAATGCCCGTGGAGACTCAAATGAACTTATCACTGCGTAAAGTTGCTCTCGCCGCCAGCTGTGTGCTGTTTGCCGGCCAATTGATGGCCGAACCCAAACGCCCGGAATGCATTGCTCCGGCCTCGCCAGGCGGCGGTTTCGACCTGACCTGCAAACTGGCGCAAAGCGCGCTGGTCAACGAAAAACTGCTGACCAAGCCGATGCGCGTGACCTACATGCCCGGCGGTGTCGGCGCCGTGGCGTACAACGCGGTGGTCGCTCAGCGCCCCGCCGATGCCGGCACGCTGGTGGCGTGGTCCAGCGGTTCACTGCTGAACCTGGCGCAAGGCAAATTCGGTCGTTTCGATGAAACCAACGTTCGTTGGCTCGCTGCCGTCGGCACCAGTTATGGCGCCATCGCGGTGAAAAGCGATTCGCCTTACAAGACCCTGGACGATCTGGTTCAGGCGCTGAAGAAAGATCCGAGCAAAGTGGTGATCGGTTCTGGCGGTACTGTCGGCAGCCAGGACTGGATGCAGACCGCCCTGATCGCCAAGGCGGCCGGGATCAACCCGCGCGACCTGCGTTATGTCGCCCTCGAAGGCGGTGGTGAAATCGCCACTGCCCTGCTCGGTGGTCACATCCAGGTCGGCAGCACCGACATCTCCGACTCCATGCCACACATTCAGAGCGGCGACATGCGTCTGCTCGCGGTGTTCTCCGAGAAGCGTCTGGACGAGCCGGAAATGAAAGAGATTCCGACCGCTAAAGAGCAAGGCTACGACATCGTCTGGCCAGTGGTTCGCGGTTTCTACCTCGGGCCAAAAGTCAGCGACGAAGACTACGCCTGGTGGAAAGACGCCTTCGACAAACTGCTGGCCTCCGAGGATTTCGCCAAGTTGCGCGATCAGCGTGAACTGTTCCCGTTCGCCATGACCGGCCCGGAGCTCGACACCTACGTGAAGAAGCAGGTCGCGGACTACAAAGTGCTGGCCAAAGAGTTCGGCCTGATCCAGTGATCGCCTCTGTCTAGTGGCCATGACCCCGGTTCTCGGGGTCGTGGCCCAGGAGTTCCTCATGCTCATACAACGCATTTTCGCTTCGGTGCTGCTGCTGGCCTGTATCGGCCTGGCATTGATGGCGTGGCCGTATCAAGCGGCTTTTTCCTACGAACCGGTTGGGCCTCGGGCCTTCCCCCTGCTGATGCTCGCCCTGATGGGCCTGGCGTTGCTGTACATGGTGTTTCGACCGGCGCCGATCGTGCACAGCGACGATGACCCGAAACTGGACCGCGAAACCCTGACCAAAATCGGCATTTGCGTACTGCTGTTGCTGGTGTTCGCCGGGACCTTCGAACCCCTTGGTTTCATCGTCGCCAGCATTCTGATCGGAGTCCCGATGGCACGTCTGTATGGCGGCCGCTGGCTGCCTAGCGCGGTGATCATCAGCCTGATGGCCATCGGTCTTTATCTGCTGTTCGACAAGTTGATGGACGTGCCACTGCCGCTGGGCGTGCTCGACGTTCTGGAGAACTGACATGGATACTCTTGGCTATTTGGGTCAGGGCTTCGGCGTCGCGCTGAGCCCGTACAACCTGGTGACCGCGCTGTGCGGCACCCTGATCGGTACCGTCGTCGGGCTGTTGCCGGGGCTGGGTCCGATCAACGGCGTGGCGTTGCTGATTCCGATCGCGTTCGCCCTTGGCCTGCCGCCGGAGTCGGCGCTGATCCTGCTGGCGGCGGTGTACCTGGGTTGCGAATACGGCGGCCGGATCAGCTCGATCCTGCTGAACATTCCGGGCGAAGCCTCCACCGTCATGACCACCCTCGACGGTTACCCGATGGCTCGCAAAGGCCTGGCTGGTGTAGCGCTGTCACTGTCGGCGTGGAGTTCGTTCATCGGTGCGTTCATCGCGACGTGCGGCATGGTGCTGTTCGCTCCGTTGCTGGCGAAATGGGCGATTGCCTTCGGACCGGCGGAGTATTTCGTGCTGATGGTGTTTGCGATTGTCTGTCTCGGCGGCATGGCCGGTGATCGACCGCTCAAGACCTTCATTGCAGCGCTGATCGGTCTGTTTCTGTCGAGCGTCGGGATCGACGCCAATAGCGGCGTATACCGTTTCACCGGGGATAACATTCACCTGACGGACGGCATTCAGTTCGTTGTGCTGGTATTGGGTTTGTTCTCCATCAGCGAAATCCTTCTACTGCTGGAAAAAACCCATCACGGCCAGGAAGCGGTGAAAGCCACCGGGCGCATGATGTTCAACTTCAAGGAAGCCGCGGCAGTGTTCGTGGTGAACATCCGTTGCGGTGTGCTGGGTTTCATCATGGGGGTGTTGCCGGGTGCCGGCGCGACATTGGCCAGTGCTGTGGCCTACATGACCGAGAAACGTATCGCCGGCGCCAAGGGCACGTTCGGACAAGGCGACATGCGTGGCCTCGCGGCTCCGGAAACCGCCATCGGCGGTGCAGCCTGCGGTGCATTGGTGCCGATGCTGACCCTCGGCGTTCCGGGTTCGGGTACCACGGCGGTGATGATCGGCGCGCTGTCGCTGTACAACATCACCCCGGGACCGCTGTTGTTTCAACAACAACCGGATATCGTCTGGGGCCTGATCGCGTCGTTGTTCGTGGCGAACGTGATGCTGGTGATCCTCAACATCCCGATGATCCGCATCTTCACCCGCATCCTCGCCGTGCCGAACTGGGCGCTGGTGCCAGTGATCGCGATCATTACCGGGATCGGTGTCTATGCGGTGCATGCCACCACGTTCGACCTGTTCCTGATGATCGGTATTGGTATCTTCGGTTACATCCTGCGCAAGCTAGACTTCCCGTTGTCGCCCGTGCTGCTGGGCTTCATCCTCGGCGGTCTGATGGAACAAAACCTGCGTCGCGCCCTGTCGATTTCCAACGGAGCACTGGAAATCCTCTGGTCGAGCCCGATCACGTTCGGTTGCTGGGTACTGACTGCAATCATGTTGCTGATGCCGCTGCTGCGTATCTGGCGCAAACGTTCGGTCGCCCGGCGCGCTATCGCCGATGTCTGATAGGACCCCCTTCAAAAGCTGGTGGGGAACCCCGCTGGTCGGTCTGCTGGGCGGTTACCTCGCCAGCCAGATCGGCTGGCCACTGCCGTGGATGGTCGGCTCGTTGCTGGCGATCATCCTGGTGCGCTGTCTGACGCCCTGGCAATTGGCGGAAATCCCTGGCGGCCGCAAGTGCGGCCAGTGGATCGTCGGCATCGGCATCGGTCTGCACTTCACCCCGGGGGTGATGGAGCAGGTGTTGAGCCACTTCGGTTTGATCTTCTTCGGTGCGTTGGTCACCAGCCTGTCCGCGGTGGTCGGGGTCTGGTTGATGCGGCGCACCGGGGAAGATCGCGCCACCGCGTTCTTTTCCAGCATGCCTGGCGGCTCCGGGGAGATGGTCAATCTCGGCGCCCGCAACGGCGCGGTGCTCAGCCGTGTCGCGGCGGGGCAGAGTTTGCGGGTGCTGGTGGTGGTGCTATGTGTGCCAGCTGCGTTCAAATATTTACTGGGCGACGGTACGCCGATCGCCCATGCCGGCAGCGTCGATTGGCGTTGGCTGGCGATTTTGTTTCCGGCGGGCGCCCTGCTCGCCTGGATCTGGCAACGATTGCGTCAACCTAACCCCTGGCTGTTCGGGCCGTTGCTGGTGAGTGCAGCGGTAAGCATTGCTTGGGACCTGCACATCGGTCTGCCCAACGGCGGCAGTCAGATTGGCCAGTGGCTGATCGGCAGCGGGTTGGGGTGTCACTTCAATCGGCAGTTCTTTCGGCGGGCACCGTCCTTCATGGGCCGAACCCTGCTTGGCACGGTGTTGACCATGTTGATCGCCACTTTGGCGGCATTGGGTTTGAGTGCGCTGACCCATCTGGATCTGCGTTCGCTGACACTGGGCATGATGCCCGGCGGGATTGCCGAGATGAGCCTGACAGCGGAGACCCTGCAATTGTCGGTGCCGTTGGTGACGGCGATGCAGGTGATGCGATTGTTGTTTGTGTTGTTTCTGGCGGAACCGTTGTTTCGGTATTGGAACCGGGAGCCGGATTCGCCCTGATATGAGTCCTGTGGCGAGGGGGCTTGCCCCCGTTCGGCTGCGAAGCAGTCGTAAAATCTGAGGAATTCGGTGTGGCCGGTTTTGGGGCCGCTACGCGACCCAACGGGGGCAAGCCCCCTCGCCACAATCTTCAGACCGCCGGCAACCGCCACTCGATCGGCGTCTCGCCATTCTGTTCCAGAAACTTGTTCGCCCGGCTGAAATGCCCGCAACCGAGGAAACCGCGATAGGCGGACAGCGGCGACGGGTGGACGGAGGTGAGTACCAGGTGTTTGGTGGCGTCGATGAGTTTCTGCTTGCTCTGGGCATGCGCGCCCCATAGCAGGAACACCAGATGTGGCTGGTGCTCGCTGACCACTTCGATAACCCGGTCGGTAAAATATTGCCAGCCCTTGCCCGCATGGGCATTGGCATTCGCGCGTTCCACGGTCATGGTGGTATTGAGCATCAACACGCCCTGCTCTGCCCAGCTCTGCAAGTGGCCATGGTTGGGAATGTCGATGTTCAGGTCGCGCTTCAACTCTTTATAGATGTTCACCAGCGACGGCGGTGCCGGCACGCCCGGTTGCACCGAGAAGCACAACCCATGGGCCTGACCCGGGCCGTGGTAAGGGTCTTGACCTAGAATGACCACTTTGACCTTGTCCAGCGGCGTGGAATTGAGCGCGTTGAAAATCATCGGTCCGGGTGGATAGATCTCTTTGCCCGCCGCGCGCTCCTGTTGCAGAAATGTGCGCAACTCTGCCATGTACGGCTGGTCGAATTCGGCACGCAGTGCCTCCTTCCAGCTCGATTCGAGTTTGATACGGTCGTCAGCAGTCATGGTTACATCCGGCAAAAACAATGGGGCGAACCCTAGGAAACCCTATCTCGCTTGTCAATTGATCTGACGCAGATCCGGCACTTTCCTAAAGAGCGATCATACTGAACGCTCAATTTCCCGATCGAGGTCACGATGAATCTGCACTTCGAAGAACTCACCGGCACCGACGGCGCACGTATCGGCATCGCCAGCCTGGATGCCGAAAAATCCCTTAATGCCCTCTCCTTGCCGATGATCAACGCCCTGCGCGATCAACTGGACGTCTGGGCCAAGGAGCCACAGATCGTTTGCGTGCTGCTGCGCGGCAATGGCGCCAAGGCTTTTTGCGCCGGCGGCGAAGTACGCAGCCTGGTGGAGGCCTGTCGCGCCCATCCCGGCGAAGTGCCGCCCTTGGCTGCGCACTTCTTTGCGGCAGAATACCGCCTCGACTTCAACCTGCACACCTACCCGAAACCGCTGATCTGCTGGGGTCATGGTTACGTGCTGGGCGGCGGCATGGGGCTGCTGCAAGGGGCGAGTATCCGGATCGTTACGCCGAGCAGCCGGTTGGCGATGCCGGAAATTGGCATCGGTTTGTACCCTGACGTCGGCGCCAGTTGGTTTCTGTCGCGGTTGCCCGGCAAGCTCGGAGTGTTTCTCGGCCTGACCGGCGCCCCGATGAACGGTCGTGATGCGATCGATCTGGACCTCGCCGACCGCTTCCTGCGCGATGATCAACAGCATGAGCTGCTCGAAGGTTTGCTGCAATTGAACTGGCAGGAACAGACAGCCATGCAGCTCAACAGCCTGCTCAAGGCCTTGCAGCAGGAAGCGATCGCGCAAATGCCTGAAGCGCAGTGGCTGCCTCGACGCGAGCAGATCGACGAACTGTTGGATGTCAGCGACGTTCAATGCGCCTGGAAGGCCATCAGTGCGCTACACGATCATTGCGACCCGCTGCTCGCTCGTGCCGCCAGAACCATGACTGAAGGCTCGCCCCTGACCGCTCATCTGGTGTGGGAACAGATCGTTCGCGCCCGGCATCTATCGCTGGCTCAAGTCTTTCAGATGGAATACACCATGAGCCTCAATTGCTGCCGGCATCCGGAGTTCAGCGAAGGCGTGCGAGCGCGGTTGATCGACAAGGACCAGAAACCTCGCTGGCATTGGCCGGACATCAATACTGTGCCGGAGGCGGCGGTGGAGGCGCATTTCCATAAGGTCTGGGAAGGCCGGCATCCTCTGGCCGATCTATCGGAATACTGAAAATTCGAGCATAAAAAAGCGGCGCTTCATGCGCCGCCTTTTATTGAGCGGTTAACGGTGGCCGCCTCGGCCATCGTGATCGCCGCGATTGCGGTGATCGCCTCTTCCGTCACGGCGATCCCTGTGGCCTCGATAGTCATCGCCCCGGCCGCCTCGATTCCGGCCGTCCCAACCGCCCCGGTGATGACCGTCCCAACCTCTGCGGTCATGACGATCCCATCCGCGATTCTGGTAGACCCGGTAGTCTGCTCGTGGCGCCGGCTGGTAATAGCGCGGGGCCGGTTGATAAATCCGCGGCTGATGGTAATAACGCGGCGTTGGCTGGTAATACCGAGCAGGTGGCGAGTAATACCTGCGCGGGGCCGAGTAGTAACGTCCATCGGAGTAGTAAGCCCCGCCACCGGAATAATACGGCGCTGGGGACGTGTAGACCTCGGAACGGTAGTAGCTGGCTCCTCCATCGGAATAGGGCACACACGCACCAAGAGACAATCCCAATAGACCAATCAGCAGAATTTGGCGGATCTGTTTTTGACAGAGCATGGCGGCCTCCTGGACCGCGAGTGAACCACACCAGCGACGCTGGCAGGCGACAGTCAATGGTTCGGCGACTGTCGAAATATCAGACAGTGAAATCGGAATCTGGTGCGTCCTTGCAACACGTTGAAACAAGTAGCCGATGAAAGGTTTTTCATCCAGCCCACAAGAAAACAGCGCGTCCGTAAGCCAGACGCGCTGTTGTATTCATGAACCGGTTAACGGTGCCCGCGATGGTGTCCGCCGCGATGGTGATGACGGGGACCACTGAAATAATAGTAACGATAACCCCCGTAAAAACGCGGGCCGCCGTAGTAGTAAGGTGAGTAGTAATAACCGGGGTAGTAATAAGGGGTCGGGTAGAAATCGCCCGAGCCTGCGTAGTAGTAACAGCCGGACAGGCCCAAACCAAAAAACACACTGAGCAATATTCGACGCAGCTTTGTTTGACAGAACATGGAGGCCTCCTGGAAGACCTGCAACAGCAGTCGACTGACATCTGTTTTGACTTTCAAACCGGCACCGAGTGCCAGACAGCGTCTGGCCTTCAGATCAGCGGCCACTGCGTCCATCTACGGTGCATAGACATGCGCCAATGCACCATGACAAGGCAGGGCATGCTGCTTGTTTATCCCTCCCTTTTCCTCGATGCCCAAGCTAGAGGGCTCAAGCCGACTTGGCACGGCTCTCGCTTAGCCAAAGGCGTGCAGGAGTCATCACAGGTTCGCGGCACCACAATTTGCAATGGCTGACTAGGGTTCCGGCTCGCTTAGGCGAGTGGCTGGTCCGAGAGTTGGCGACCTCCAGTTGAGGTTACACGGCGGGACAAAAGCCCGGGAGACAAGCCACCGTTCACGGTGCCGCTGCCTTCCTGTCCGCCCTTGATCAACTGGAGAACCACCATGCTCAAGCTTCGTTTACCCACCCTGCTCGCCACTGCTTTCGCAGCCCTCGTGAGCGTCTCGTCTCAAGCTGCACAGAAAGACCACTTCAGCGTCTGCTGGACCATCTACGCCGGTTGGATGCCTTGGGAATACGCGGGCAGCCAAGGCATCGTCGACAAATGGGCGAAAAAGTACGGCATCAAAATCGATGTGGTGCAGCTCAACGATTACGTCGAATCCATCAACCAATACACCGCCGGCCAGTTCGACGGGTGCACCATGACCAACATGGATGCGCTGACCATTCCGGCTGCCGGTGGCGTCGACAGCACGGCCCTGATCGTCAGCGACTTCTCCAACGGCAACGACGGCATTGTGCTCAAAGGCGAAGGCAAGAAAGTCGCCGACCTCAAGGGCATGGACGTCAATCTGGTGGAGCTCTCGGTGTCCCACTACCTATTGGCCCGGGCGCTCGATTCGGTGGACCTCACCGAGAAAGACTTGAAAGTGGTCAACACCTCCGACGCCGACATTTCGGCCGCCTTCAACACCGACCAGGTCAACGCCGTCACCACCTGGAACCCGATGCTCTCGGACATCAAGGCCAAACCCGGCGTGACCGAAGTTTTCAACTCCAGCCAGGTTCCCGGCGAAATCATGGACATGATGGTGGTCAACAGCGCGACTCTCAAAGACAACCCGGCCCTGGGCAAAGCGCTGACCGGTGCGTGGTTTGAAGTGGTGGAGTTGATGAACGCCAAAAACGCCGCCAGCAAAGCTGCCCTCGAACACATGGCCAAAGCGTCGGGCACTGACCTCGCTGGTTTCCAAGCGCAACTCGATACCACCAAATTGTTTGCCACACCCAAAGAAGCGTTGGAATTCGCCACCAGCAAGCAACTGCCCGACACCATGCGCAAGGTCGCCGAGTTTTCCTTTCAGCACGGCTTGCTGGGTGAAGGCGCCAAGGACACCAGCGCCATCGGCATGGCTTTCGCCAATGGCGTGACCAGCGGCGACAAGACCAACCTCAAGCTGCGCTTCGATCCGAGCTACGTGCAGATGGCTGCCGACTCCACGTTGTAATAACGGAGGACTGGGCCATGCGCCTGATCAATCGCCACCCGGATCGTCCGAGTCGCCTGCTGTTGGTGATTCTGCCGTTCGCCCTGGTGTTGTTCGCCTACTTCATGGGCTCGGCCGATCGGCTGATGGACAACCCCAACGACAAACTGCTGCCCAGTGCCGTGCAGATGACCGATGCGGTGAAACGCCTCGCCTTCACCGCCGACACCCGCTCCGGTGAATACCTGCTCTGGCAAGACACTGCCTCGAGCCTTCGCCGACTGGCCATCGGCCTTGGCATCAGCGCGTTGGCCGGGCTGTGCCTGGGCATCGCCGCCGGGACCCTGCCGCTGTTCGGCGCACCGTTGTCGCCGGTACTCACCGTGCTGTCGATGGTGCCGCCGCTGGCGATCCTGCCGATGCTGTTCATCGTGTTCGGGCTGGGGGAGTTGTCGAAAGTGATGCTGATCGTGATCGGGATCACCCCATGCCTGGCCCGTGACCTGGAACAGCGAGCCCGGGAAATTCCCGTCGAGTTGCTGATCAAGGCACAGACGCTTGGCGCTTCGACCTGGACCTTGATGCTGCGTGTGGTGCTACCGCAATTGTTGCCGCGCCTGTTGATCTCGCTGCGGCTGATGCTGGGTTCGGCGTGGTTGTTCCTGATTGCCGCAGAAGCCATCGCCTCCACCGATGGTCTCGGCTATCGAATTTTTCTGGTGCGCCGTTACTTGGCGATGGACGTAATCCTGCCATACGTGGTCTGGATCACCCTGCTCGCCTGGTTGATGGATTGGGGCCTCAAGCGCCTGACCCAACGGGCGTTCCCTTGGTATGAGGGGGCCCGCGCATGAGCTTCATCACAGTGAAAAACGTCTGGCAGCAATACGCCGATCAGGTAGTGCTCGAAGGTCTGAACCTGAACGTCAACGAAGGTGAGTTCTGCACACTCGTCGGGGCGTCAGGTTGCGGGAAATCGACTTTCCTGCGGCTACTGCTGGGCCAGGACCGCGCCAGTCGCGGCGAGATTCTGTTGGACGGCCAGGCCCTGGCCAGCGAACCGGATGCCAGCCGTGGTGTGGTATTCCAGCGCTACTCGGTGTTCCCGCACCTGACAGTTCTGGACAACGTCGCCCTCGGCCTCGAACTGCCGCGCTCCCCGTTGCTGGGCCGGTTGTTCGGCAGCGCAAAAAAAGACGCGCAAGAACAAGCCTCGGTATTGCTGCACAAAGTCGGCCTCGGACACTCGCTGGACAAGTACCCGGCGCAGCTCTCCGGCGGTATGCAACAACGGCTGGCAATCGCCCAGGCATTGATCATGAAACCGCGCGTGCTGCTGCTCGACGAACCGTTCGGCGCGCTCGATCCGGGCATCCGCAAGGACATGCACGGCTTGCTGCTGGAGCTGTGGCGCGAGACGCAGCTGACGGTGTTCATGGTCACCCATGACCTGTCCGAAGGTTTCAGCCTCGGCACCCGTTTGCTGGTATTTGACAAGGTCCGTATCGACCCGCATGCCCCCGGTGCCTATGGCGCACGCATCACTTACGACATCCCTTTGAACAGCGACCGCCGCGCCAATCGCGCCGCTGTCGACGCCCTGCTGCCTCAGTTGGCAGGGTCGCCTCGCATCGCTTAGAGGAATTTACACATGACTGACTCGACTCAACTATTTGCGCCCTTCGCCGAAGAAATGCTCCCCGGCGGCGGCCATCGTTCCTTCGTTCTGAAACGCGGCCAATTAATGCGCCTGACCGACCTGCGCGGCGGTGCCAACGTCAGCCTGACGCTGCTCAACGCCAACGAAAAAACCGAACGCCTGAACCTGCCCGACAGCCTCAAATGCCAACACACCGCCAAGCTCACCACTGGCCATTGCCTGTACTCGGACATGGGCCGCGTGTTGGCGGCAATCACCGCCGACACCTGCGGCTGGAGCGACAGCCTCGGCGGCGTGCTGTGCGCTGAAGAGGTCGCGCAAAAGTACGGCGCGGGCCGCTATCAGGAACTGCGCAACGGTTTCTTCCGCAACGGCACCGACAACCTGTTGGTGGAACTGGGCAAGTGGGGTCTGGGCCTGTCCGATCTGTTGATGACCCTCAACCTGTTCAGCCGCGTGAACGTCGATGAGGCCGGGCGTTTCCACTTCGTCGAAGGCAACTCAAAGGCCGGTGATTACATCGAGTTGTACGCGCCGATGGACACCCTGGTGGTACTCACTGCGCTGCAACATCCGATGGACCCGGCGCCTGAGTACGCACCCAAACCGCTGAAGCTCAGCTGGATGAACGCCGATGCGAGTGTCGCCGAACACTGCCGCACCTCGCGCCTGGAAAACGAGCGCGGCTTCATCAATACCGACCGTCTGTTCGCCTGAGGATCGCTGCCATGTCACTCGCTATCGCCACCGCTCAACAGCTGCCTGAAACCGCGATCTACCGCGCCACCATCCCCGCCGGCGAACCCTGGCTGATGGAAGTCAAAGCCGGTCAGACACTGCGTATCCTCGACCTTGAAGGCAATCAGGCGGTCGACACCTTGTTCTACAGCGTTGCCAACCCGAAGGAGCGCTACGACGTACAACGCACGTTACGTCGGCAGAACAGCGTCTACCTGAGCACCGGCAGCGTGCTCTATTCCAACCTCGGCAAACCGATGCTGACCATCGTCGCCGACACTTGCGGCCGTCACGACACCCTCGGCGGTGCCTGCGCCCAAGAGAGCAACACCGTGCGTTATGCGCTGGAGAAACGCTACATGCACAGCTGCCGCGACAACTACCTGCGCGCCTGTGTCCACGATGGTCGGCTGGGCAAGGGGGACATCGGGCCGAACATCAACTTCTTCATGAACGTGCCGGTGACGGCCGACGGCGGCCTGACCTTCGAAGACGGGATTTCGGCACCGGGCAAATACGTCGACCTGCGGGCCGAGATGGACGTGATCGTACTGATCTCCAACTGCCCACAACTGAACAACCCGTGCAACGCCTACAACCCGACGCCTGCGGAGGTGCTGGTATGGAACTGAAATTTTCGCGTTTACGTAGATGGTTGTTTGCGTTCTGCCAAGCCCGTTCCGGCCAGTGCCTCAAACAGCCAAAACACCACTGAAACCTGTGGGAGCGAGCTTGCTCGCGATAGCGGTGTGTCAGTCGACATCGATTTTGAAAGTTCCGACGCCATCGCGAGCAAGCTCGCTCCCACAAGGGTTCGGTGGTGTTTGGGAGTTAATTCTGCCGCCGAGGACGACCTCGGCGCCTTTCGAAAAACTGCGGGACGGCCCGCATCCCAGGTCGAGGCTGATGCGTTATCGCCTCCAGGGGTCATGCCATGTTCAAAAAAGTTCTCATTGCCAACCGTGGCGCCATCGCCTGCCGCATCCTGCGCACCCTCGGTGAATTGCAGGTCAAGGGCGTCGCGGTTTACTCCGAAGCCGACGCCGCCAGCCTGCATATTCTGCAAGCCTCTGAGGCCCACTGCCTCGGTGAAGGCGCGGCAGCCGGCACGTATCTGGCCGTGGATAAAATCCTCACCATCGCAAAAGCCACCGGTGCCACCGCGATCCATCCCGGTTATGGTTTTCTCTCGGAAAACGCTGCATTCGCCCAAGCGTGCGAAGCGGCCGGCATCGCCTTCATCGGCCCTACACCAGAGCAACTGCGGGTGTTCGGCCTCAAGCACACCGCACGCGCACTGGCCAAGCAACACGGCGTGCCAATGCTCGAAGGTACCGAGCTGCTCGACAGCCTCGACGCAGCGTTGATAGCAGGCGAGCAGGTCGGCTATCCGGTGATGCTCAAAAGCACCGCCGGCGGAGGCGGCATTGGTATGCGCGTGTGCCGCAGCGCCGGCGAATTGAGCGAGTCGTTCGAAGCCGTCAAACGCCTTGGTCAGAACAATTTCAGCGACGCCGGCGTGTTCATCGAAAAGTACATCCAACGCGCTCGGCATCTGGAAGTGCAGGTGTTCGGCGACGGCCAGGGTGAGGTCATTGCCCTCGGCGTGCGCGACTGTTCGGTGCAGCGGCGCAACCAGAAAGTCCTCGAGGAAACCCCGGCGCCGAACCTGCCCGAGGGCATGGCTGACGAACTCTGTGCCGCGGCGATCAAACTGGCCACAGCGGTGAATTACCGCAGCGCGGGCACTGTGGAATTCGTCTTCGACAGCGATGCCCAGCATTTCTATTTTCTTGAAGTGAATACCCGTTTACAGGTAGAGCACGGCGTCACCGAACAAGTGTGGGGCGTAGATCTGGTGCGCTGGATGGTGGAACTGGCGGCCGGTGATTTGCCGCCGCTGCGCACGTTGAGTCAAGGATTGAAAGCCTGCGGCCATTCCATTCAGGCACGACTCTATGCCGAAGATCCGGGTCGGGATTTCCAGCCGAGTCCCGGTCTGCTCACTGCCGTGAACTTCCCTGCCGCCGATGGGAAACACCTGCGCATCGACACGTGGGTCGAGGCCGGTTGTGAGATCCCGCCGTACTTCGATCCGATGATCGCCAAGGTCATCAGCTGGGCGCCGACTCGCGAAGAAGCGCGCGTCGATCTGCATCAGGCTCTGGGTGACAGCCTGCTGTATGGCGTGGAAACCAACCGCGATTACCTACGCCAGATTCTGCTCGATGCTCCCTTTGCCAGTGGCCAGCCGTGGACCTGTTGCCTGGAAGGCCTGGTCTATCAAGCCAACACCTTTGAAGTGCTTAGCGCTGGCACCCAGACCAGCGTTCAGGACTATCCCGGACGCCTCGGTTACTGGGCGGTGGGCGTGCCGCCGTCGGGACCGATGGACAACCGGGCACTGCGTCTGGGCAATCGCTTGCTGGGGAACGATGAAGGTGCAGCGGCGCTGGAAATCACCATGAGCGGTCCGTTATTGCGCTTCAATTGTGATGCGGTGGTGGCCGTCACCGGTGCGGTGATTCCACTGACGTTGAATGGTGAAACCGTGGCGATGAACACGGCACTGCTGATTCCCGCCGGTGCCACTTTGAGCCTTGGCACCCTTGGCGGTGCAGGCGCACGCAGCTACCTGTGCCTGCGCGGCGGTCTGCAAGTGCCGGATTATCTGGGCAGCAAGAGTACGTTCACGCTCGGTCAGTTTGGTGGGCATGGTGGCCGTGCGTTGCGCGCTGGCGATGTGTTACATGTGCCTGCCTTGATCGACCGAAGTGCTGGTCAATCACTGGCTGAAGTTCAGATCAGCGAGTTGTCGAGCATGCGGCGTATTCGGGTGATCTACGGTCCGCATGGCGCGCCGGAATACTTCACTGAAAACTACATCGCTACCTTCTTCGCCACGCAGTGGGAAGTGCACTTCAACTCGAGCCGCACCGGTGTGCGGTTGATCGGGCCGAAGCCTGAATGGGTGCGGGCCGACGGTGGTGAAGCGGGATTGCATCCGTCGAATATTCATGACAATCCGTACGCGATTGGCGCGGTGGATTTCACCGGCGACATGCCCGTGATCCTCGGTCCCGATGGCCCGAGCCTCGGTGGTTTTGTCTGCCCGGTGACGGTGATCGAGGCGGACCTTTGGCAGCTGGGTCAGCTCAAGGCTGGGGATAAGGTTCAGTTCATCGCAGTCGACCTCAAGACCGCGCGCAATCTCGCGTTGAAATGGGATTCCTGTGGGAGCTGGCTTGCCTGCGATGAGGCCCGACCAGACACCGCATCAACTTCATCGCAGGCAAGCCAGCTCCCACAGGGGATTGCGTCGCCTGTGGTGTTGGATTTGGGCCAGGACGAAACGAGGCTGGTTGCGAGACTGTCCGGCGACACTCATTTGTTATTGGAAATCGGTGCCCCCGAGCTGGACCTTGTTCTGCGCTTTCGCGCTCACGCGTTGATGCAGGCACTGGAAAGCAAACACCTGCACGGCGTGATCGACCTGACGCCGGGCATCCGCTCGCTGCAAGTGCACTACCAACCCGAGCAGCTGCCGCTGGCCGATCTGCTGGGCATTGTCGCCGGTGAATGGGACGCCGTGTGCGCCGCCAAGGACCTGCAAGTGCCCTCGCGCATCGTCCATCTGCCACTGTCCTGGGATGACCCGGCCTGCCAGTTGGCGATCGAGAAATACATGACCACCGTGCGTAAGGACGCGCCTTGGTGCCCGAGCAATCTGGAGTTCATCCGCCGCATCAACGACCTGCCGAACCTCGACGAAGTGCAGCGCACAGTGTTCGACGCCAGCTATCTGGTAATGGGCCTGGGCGACGTCTACCTCGGCGCACCGGTCGCCACCCCGCTCGATCCTCGGCATCGCCTGGTGACGACCAAGTACAACCCGGCCCGCACCTGGACCGCGGAAAACTCGGTAGGCATTGGTGGCGCCTACATGTGCGTGTACGGCATGGAAGGCCCCGGCGGTTATCAGTTCGTCGGTCGCACGCTGCAGATGTGGAATCGCTATCGCGAAGTCGCCGCGTTCGATGGCAAACCGTGGCTGCTGCGCTTCTTCGACCAGATCCGGTTCTACCCGGTGAGCGCCGATGAACTGCTGCGCATTCGTCGGGATTTCCCGCTGGGGCGCTTTGATCTGAACATCGAACACAGCCAGTTGAATCTCGCGGATTACCAGGCGTTCTTGACCAAGGAAGCTGAGAGCATCGCAGCCTTTCGGGATCAGCAAAAAGGCGCGTTCAATGCCGAGCGCGAACGCTGGATCGCCAGCGGTCAGGCGCACTTCGACAGCGAAGAGCTGGCCCCGGAAGTGACCGAAGATGCACCGCTGGCCAGTGGTCAACGGAGTGTCGACAGCCACATCGCCGGCAACCTCTGGCAGGTTCAGGTGCAGGCTGGCAGCCGGGTCGCGGCGGGGGATGTGCTGGTGATTCTGGAGTCGATGAAGATGGAAATCCCGCTGCTCGCGCCCATGGCGGGCGTGGTGCGCGAGATTCGCGTGCAACCGGGTTCGGCAGTGCGTGCCGGGCAACGTGTGGTGGTGCTGGAACTCGACTCAAGCCATTAAAAAAGGATTAACGCCATGAACATCAATCTGCAACTCGACGCCCTGCGCAACGCTTACCGTGACGGCAGCACTACGCCTCGGCAACTGCTGCTGAACCTGCGTGAAAAAGCCGCGGCACTGAACCCGGACTATCACCTGTTCATCCATTTGCTCAGCGCCCTGGAACTGGAACCGTACCTCGCCGCACTCGACGATCGTGACCCAGGCAGCCTGCCGCTGTACGGCGTACCGTTCGCGATCAAGGACAATATCGACTTGGCGGGCATTCCCACCACGGCGGCGTGTCCGGCGTTTGCTTATGTGCCGGAACGCTCGGCAACCATCGTCGAGCAACTGCTGGCGCTGGGTGCTATCCCGTTGGGCAAGACCAACCTCGACCAGTTCGCCACTGGCCTCAATGGCAGCCGCTCGCCCTATGGCGCTTGCCCAAACAGCGTGTTGCCGGAGTATCCGTCGGGCGGTTCCAGCGCCGGGTCGTCACTGGCGGTGGCTCTCGGGGTGGCGAGTTTTTCCCTGGGCACGGACACGGCAGGCTCCGGTCGCGTGCCGGCGGCATTGAACAATCTGGTCGGTTTGAAAGCCAGCAAAGGGCTGATCTCCACTGCCGGTGTGGTTCCGGCCTGTCGAACGCTCGATTGCGTCACGACTTTCACGGCCACGGCCCGGGAAGCCAGTCAGTTGCTCGCGCTCACCGCTCATCTCGATCCACGGGACGAATACAGCCGCAGTAATCCGCTGTGGAATGACGGCTCGGCTTTCGGCACACCACGTCCATTTCGTTTCGGCGTGCCCCGTGCGCAGGATCTGGCGTTCTTTGGCTGTCCTGAAGGCCCGTTGCTGTTCGGCGATGCCATCGACCAGCTCAAAGCCATGGGCTGCGAGGCGGTCGAACTGGATTTGTCGCCGTTTCTCGAAGCGGCGCGGTTGCTCTACGAGGGGCCGTGGGTGGCCGAGCGTTACAGCGTGGCCGGCGAGTTGATGGAACAACATCCTCAAGCCGTGCTGCCGGTGATTCGCGCCGTGCTGGCCAAAGCTCCAGCGGTAACCGGCGTGCAAACCTTCCGTGCCCAATACCGTCTGCAGGCCTTGAAAGCGCTGTGCGACAAAGCCCTGGAAGGCCTTGATTGCGTGGTCACGCCAACCATCGGCCGCCCGGTGACACGGGCGGAGCTTGCGGCCGAACCGGTGCTGCGCAACTCGGAACTGGGCTACTACACCAACTTCATGAACCTGCTCGATTACGCCGCCGTCGCCGTGCCCAGCGGATTCATGGGCAATGGTTTGCCATGGGGCGTGACATTGTTCGGCCGGGCGTTCACTGATCAGTATCTGTTGAGCGTGGCGGATGCCTTGCAACGCCAGCAAGGGTTGGCCGCGCCTGCGCCGACACATGTTGCGCGCAATGATCGCGCACGGCTGGTGGTCTGCGGCGCGCACCTGGATGGGCTGGCGCTGAACTGGCAACTCAAGCAGCGTGGAGCGCGGCTGGTCGAAGCGACTCACAGTTCTGCCGACTATCAACTGTATGCCCTGGCTGGCGGTCCACCGTATCGTCCCGGCATGGTCCGTGTGAAAGAAGGCGGCGTGGCGATTGCGGTGGAAGTGTGGGAGTTGCCGAGCAGTGAGTTGGGTTCATTCCTGACCGGGATTCCGGCGCCGCTGGGGTTGGGCAAAGTGCAACTGGCGGATGGGCGTTGGGAGAGCGGGTTTATCTGTGAGCCCTATGGGCTGGAGGGGGCGGTGGATATCAGTCATTTGGGCGGGTGGCGTGCGTATTTGAACGATCGTCGTTGATTTTCAGGGTCGCCGGCTTGCGCAGGAGTGCTTGCCGGCCGATCATGCGCGGTCTCGGGCCAAACCAACCGGCCGTCACCGAATGCTCCTCGTAACCGATGCTCCTTCATGAATAAACCTGACCTGTGCCCGGCCTGTGGTGCCTCCAACGACTGCAGCCTGGCTGACCCGCGAACCGTCGATCGCGCCTGCTGGTGCTACGGCGTCAGCATCGATCCGGCGGTGCTTCAGGCGTTGCCCGCCGAACTGCGCGACAAGTCCTGCCTGTGCCCGGCCTGCGCCCAGGTCGAGATGCAGTTGCAAGCAGCCGCTTGGCCGATCACGTAAGATGCGCGGCGCTCTCCCATCGAATCCACCCACCGAACCCTAGCCATGCGCGTTGACCGCTTCCTCAGCAACCTGCCCCGCTTCAACCGTAAGCAGGTACGCCTGTTGCTGGTGGAAAAACGCGTCAGGGTCGACGGAGAAGTCGTCAGCGACCCTCACGCCGAGGTGCTTGAGTTCAGCCGCGTGGAAGTCGACGACGAGGTGCTGCAAGTTGGCAAGCCGGCCCGCTACTTCATGCTGCACAAACCACCCGGTTGCGTCAGTGCCACCCGCGACCCACAACACCCGACGGTGCTCGACCTGATCGATGAACCGGACAGGGACGACCTGCACATCGCCGGTCGCCTGGACTTCAACACCACCGGCCTGATGCTGATCACCAACGATGGCAGCTGGTCGCGACGCCTGACCCAACCGCAGACCAAACTCCCCAAGGTCTACTACGTCGAGACCGAGCAGGACATCACTGCCGAATACGCGGTCACCTTTGCCAAAGGGCTGTATTTCGCCTTCGAAGACCTCACCACACAACCGGCCGAACTGGTCGTGCTCGGGCCAAAATCTGCGCGCCTGAGCATCGTCGAAGGCCGCTATCATCAGGTCAAACGGATGTTCGGCCACTTCGACAACAAGGTGTTGCGACTGCACCGCGAACGCATGGGGCCACTGGTGCTCGACGATGGGTTGAAGCCCGGCGAATACCGGTCGTTGAGCAACGAAGAGATCCGATTGATCTAAGCGGACGACCGCTCAGCAGAAGTTATCGAAAAATTTGCGAAAGATACTTGCGCGATGACGTGACCGCTGCTTGAATCAGGACGTCGGCGCGAAACGTGACCGACGAGTCACAAAACTACTCTAAGAAACTTTTTGCCGGCAGAGAACCCTAAGGTTCCGCCTTCCCCCGGCAAACTGCCCGCTTATAACAATACCCGTCGACCGGCTTTCAATGGATCGACATGGGCCTTCAAAAATTCCAGGCGTATGCCTACCTGTCACAAAGCTCGTGCAATCTGATTTGCGCGCATACCCGCTTGCCAGGAGTCTTATGACATGAGGCCAGAAATCGCTGTGCTGGATATACAGGGTCAGTATCGGGTCTACACGGAGTTCTATCGCGCAGACGCCGCAGAGAAGACCATCATTCTGGTCAACGGCTCGATGTCCACGACTGCGTCGTTTGCACAGACCGTGAAAAACCTTTACCCAGAGTTCAATGTGGTGTGCTACGACCAGCCCTACGCGGGCAAGTCCAAGGCCCACAACCTGCATGAGAAAATGCTCACCAAGGAAATCGAAGGGCAGATCCTCCTCGAGCTGATCGACCACTTCGCCGCCGAGCACGTGCTGTCGTTTTCCTTTGGTGGCGCCGCCACGCTCGTCGCCCTCGCCCAACAGCCACGGCGCATCGAAAAGGCTGTGATCAGCTCGTTCTCGCCGGTGGTCAACGAGCACATGCTCGACTACCTTGAGCGCGGTGTCGATTATCTCGGCAGCCGGGACGGTAACCGGGTCGGTGACCTGGTGAACAGCACCATCGGCAAACACTTGCCCTCGCTGTTCAAGCGCTTCAACTACCGTCACGTCAGTTCATTGGCCGAACATGAATACGGGCAGATGCATTTTCACATCAGCGACGTACTCCACAGCGACCGTCAGTGCTACCTGAACGCGGCGAAGAAAATCAACGTGCCAGTGCTGTTCATGAACGGCGAATGGGACGAGTACACCGCCGCCGCCGATGCCAAGCTGTTCGCTGGCCACGTGCAGCACAGCACCTTCAGTACCCTGCAGGCCACCGGCCACTTTCTCGACATGGAGCACAAAGCCGCCTGCCGAGACAGCCGCAACGCACTGCTGGGCTTCCTGAAACCGGCGCAACACGAAAGCCGGCCGCGTTACCACTACGTCCAGGACCACCATGCATTGGCAATCTGAAACAGAGTCATCGCGAGCAAGCCCCGCCCTACTGCAACACTGATGCAATTCTGTAGGCGCGAGGCTTGCCCGCGAATGACCGCCACGCGGTCGATGCTTTCGTTTAACCCGTGCTAAAGCCATCGAGCATAAAGAAAAACTTCAAATCCGCGCTCACATCTGGTACAAAGTCAGCCGCTCTGAGCGGGTGTCGTATAATGGCATTACTCCAGCTTCCCAAGCTGATAACGAGGGTTCGATTCCCTTCACCCGCTCCAATCAGATTTCAGTCTTACGTCGTTTTTTGACGGGGGATGCAGATAAAGAAAAAACCGGCCTCGATGGCCGGTTTTTTTGTGTCTGGGGTTTGGGGCTTGGGCCAAGCCCTGCCACCTCTCAGATCTTGACGTTGCCCGGCCCGCATGCTAGCGAATGCTATACTTCCTTCAAATTGCATGAAGCGCGCAACGTTCCCCACGGACACAGATACCGACTGCAAATCTCAGTTAACGGCTGCAAGACAGAGGAGGTCTACAGCCAATACGAGATGGGAGGTGTGGCATGAATCGGCACTATTACATCAGTGACAATCTCGACGATCTCGAAGCCGTTGAAAATGAACTGGAAGCCAACGGCATCAATACCGAACAAATTCATGTGCTCAGTGAACAAGTTGCTGATGTTGAAGAACATCACCTCCACGAGGTCAACTCGTTAATGAAACAGGATGTTGTTCACTCTGGCGAGATTGGTGCTGTGGTGGGATTGCCACTCGCGGCGCTGGTCCTTGGCGGCGCCTATTGGATGGGTTGGACCGAATCCGCCGCAGGCTGGGTGCCTTTTATCTTCCTGGCCATTGTTATATTTGGCTTCTGCATCTGGGAAGGCGGCTTTTTTGGTATCCAGGTGCCGAACGCTCACTTCCGCAATTTTAAACAGCTGGTAGAAGATGGAAAACATATCTTCTTCGTGGATGTTGAACCGGATCAGGAACCGATATTGGACCGGGTAATCGAACATCATCCAACGCTGACAGTCGCCGGCACGGGAACGGCAGCTCCCCACTGGACAGTGGCCTGGCAGCACAAATGGCACCAGTTCAAGCGAGTGATATCGGGTTAGCCATGGAGACTGAAGGCCATCCGGAAGCTGCTTATTGACCGAAGGAAATGACCCGGCTGAGGAAGACATAGTCTGCCTCGGTGGCCATCAGTCCGACGAGTACCAGCAAACACAAAGGTGGCAACAATATGGCGTAGACCATGGTCAACCGTTCCCAGGCCATGTGCATGAAGATGGAGACAATCAAACCTGCCTTCAACAACATGAACGTGATAATCAGGGACCACCGAAGGTAGCCATGGAACTGGAAATAGTCGACAAGGTACGACAACGTGCTGAGGACGAATAACAGCCCCCAGATTTTAAGGTACAAACTGATTGGATGTTGTTGACCCTGAGCATGTGCCATCACCGTGCTCCTCTACCATAAATAGAAGAAAGCAAAAATAAACACCCACACCAAATCCACGAAGTGCCAGTAGAGCCCGGCTATCTCGACGTTCTGATAGTTTCCGGAGCGCTCATAATCTCCTCGCATTACTTTCAGCGCCACAATGCTGAGGTAGAGGGCGCCGATTGACACATGCAGCCCGTGGAAACCGGTAATCATGAAAAAGCTGGCACCAAATTGCGCCGCCCCCATGGGGTTCCCCCAGGGACGCACCCCTTCTGCGATGAGCTTGGTCCATTCAAATGCCTGCATGCCAACGAAGGCCACGCCCAAGGCCGCGGTCGCCAGCATCAGGGCAGCGGTTTTCGCGCGATCACGGCGATAGGCGAAATTAACGGCCATGGCCATGGTGCCGCTGCTACTGATCAGCACAAAGGTCATGATGGCGATCAAAATAAGCGGGATTTCCTTACCGGCAATCGTCAATGCGAACACTTCACTGGGGTTCGGCCAGGCGGTGGTGATGGTCATGCGTACCGACATGTAGCCGGTTAAAAAACAGGTGAATATAAAAGTATCGCTGAGCAGGAATATCCACATCATCGCCTTGCCCCAAGGGACTTGCTTGAAGACCTCTCTATCCGAGGCCCAGTCGCTGGCGATGCCCTGCCATCCCGGTTCAGGCGGTGAGTCTGGGGGATTGGATGAACTGGATTCGCCTGGGGCGAGTGGGTGCGATGCCATGGCTTTTCACCTCAGGCCGCAGAATCTGGCGATGGCTTCATAGGTTTCCGGCGTGCTGGCCAGTAAAGCGAATAGCACGAACCAAAGACCCAACAAGTAATGCCAATAGATGGTACAGAGCTCTACGCTGACGCCAAGTTGCGCCAACGGCACGCGATGCAGGAATTTAGCGACGATTATGCTCCAGGCTATCAGCCCGCCCAGCAGGTGGAGCCCATGCAGGCCGGTCAACAAGTAGAAAAAACTGTTGGCCGGATTGCTGGCGACAAAGTAGCCCCAGGCGACAAACTGCTGCCAGACCCAGAGTTGCCCCACCAGAAAGGCAATGGCAAATACGCCCCCCAATGCAAAACCGATGACCGTCGCGTCCAGTCGAGCCTGCCGGGCGGCCATACGCGACCACTGCAGTGCGATGCAACTCAATACCAGAAAAGCCGAATTCAGCCATAGCTGCCAGAGATTGGCTAACGGCGCCAAGGGGTCTGTCAGGGGGAGCCAGTCGGCCATTTGTGAACGGGCAATAAAGGCGAACAGGAAGAGAAAGAACAACGAACTCACCACGACCAGAAACAAGCGCAGGCCCACTCTTGCAATTTGGCTTCTATCGGCACCCTCCGTGGTATCCCCAGGATCGCGACTCCAACTGCCGCCGGGGTCTGCACCGTCGGCGTTTCTCAATAGCAGCCTTTTCATGTTTTAACGTCCGCTATCTTGGTTCCGGCGCTCAGTTGCCGCATCTGCTCCAGCTCCTCGGCGGAGACCGTTTGCGGAACGAAATCCTGTTCTATCCCCGGCACACTGTAGTCATAGGCCCAGCGATGCACGACCGGCAACTTCGCTCCCCAGTTACCGTGTATCGGCGGGGTGTTCGGCGTTTGCCATTCCAGACTGGCCGCCCCCCACGGATTACTGCCTGCGGGTTTGCCCTTGAATGCACTCCAGGCCAGGTTGAACAGGAACAGCAGTTGGGAAACGCCAACGATCAATGCGATCACCGTAATGAAGGCATTCAACTCTTGCGCCGACTGCGGGATGAACGCGTAGTTTTCATAGACGTAGTAACGGCGTGGCATGCCCTGGAAACCCAGGTAGTGCATGGGGAAGAAGATGGCGTAGGTGCCCAGAAAGGTAATCCAGAAATGCAGCTTGCCCAGGGTGTCGTTCAACATGCGCCCGGTTACTTTCGGGAACCAATGATAAATGCCGCCGAACACCACCAATACCGGTGCGACCCCCATGACCATATGAAAATGCGCTACGACGAAATAGGTGTCCGAGAGCGGAATATCCACGATCACATTGCCGAGAAACAATCCGGTCAAACCGCCGACCAGGAACGTGACGATAAAGGCCAGGGCAAACAGCATTGGCACGGTCAGATGGATGTCGCCCCGCCACAGGGTCAACACCCAGTTGTAGACTTTCAGTGCGGTCGGCACCGCGATGATCAAGGTGGTGACGGCGAAGAAAAAGCCAAAGTACGGGTTCATTCCGCTGACATACATATGGTGCGCCCAGACCACAAAGCTGAGTACGCCAATTGCAATAATGGCCCACACCATCATTCGGTAGCCGAAGATATTTTTACGCGCATGCGTGCTGATCAAGTCGGAAACCAGACCAAACGCGGGGAGAGCCACGATGTAGACCTCCGGGTGGCCGAAGAACCAGAACAAGTGCTGGAATAATATGGGGCTGCCACCTTGGTGATCGATCTGCTGCCCCAGCGAGATCATTGCCGGCATAAAGAAGCTGGTGCCCAACAGCTTGTCAAACAGCATCATGACCGCACTGACGAACAACGCCGGGAAGGCCAACAAGGCCATGATCGAGGCCATGAAGATGCCCCAGACGGAGAGCGGCATGCGAAACAATGTCATGCCGTGCGTGCGCGCCTGCAACACCGTGGTGACGTAGTTCAACCCGCCCATGGTGGCTGCAACAATAAAAATAGCCAGTGAGACGAGCATCAGGACAATGCCCCACTCGACCCCCGGTGTTCCCTGAGAAATGGACTGTGGTGGATAGAGCGTCCAGCCCGAACCGGTGGGGCCGCCGGGGACAAAGAAACTGGAGAGCAACACCACTACCGCCAGCAGGTAGAACCAGAAACTCAACATGTTGACATAGGGGAAGACCATGTCACGGGCGCCCACCATCAGCGGGATCAGATAGTTACCGAAGCCACCCAGAAACAAGGCCGTCAGCAAGTAAATGACCATGATCATGCCGTGCATGGTCATCGCCTGATAGTAAGCACTGGCGTCCATGAACTCCAAAGTGCCGGGGAAGCCAAGCTGTATGCGCATCAAGCCGGACAACACCACGGCGATAACGCCCACGAATAGAGCCGTCAAGGAATATTGAATGGCTATGACCTTGTGGTCCTGACTCCAGATATATTTGGTCAGGAAGCTTTTAGGTTCGTGCAGTGCTTCTGTTTCGGCTTGCTCCGCATAGGCCATCACGTCATCCTCCTGTTCGAAGTTTCGGTGCATTCCTGGCTGCTTTACGGCTACTTCCCTGGCTCCGCCTTGCTCGCATCAGCGTCGGCATTCGCTTTGGATTTGATAAAAGCGATCAGTGCGTTCAACTCCTGATCACTCGGAGCAAAGGCCGGCATGACGGCTGCATAGCCTTTGACGATTTTGGCGTTGGGATTAAGAATCGAATCCTCTATATAGCCCTCATCGACCTTGATATTCGTTCCGTCGGTAAGGGGTTCTGTCTCGCCATACAGGCCTTGCCAGGTGGGGCCCACTCCCTTGCTGCCATCGACACTGTGACAGGCCAGACAGCCGAGCGACTCGGCCAGTCGCTGCCCTTGCGTCGCCATGTCGTCACCTCTGTCCAGCTTTTCGCTGGTAGAAGGTTCTTGCTGCGCGGCACCGAGTGATTTGATCAGGGCGACGATGGCACCCAGTTCATCTTCAGTGAGAGTATAGGCCACCATGACTGGCGGGTAGCCCAGCACAAGTCGGGCCTTGGGATCGAGGATCGACTCTTTCAGGTAGGCCTCATCGACCAGCGCACTGGTGCCATCGGCAAACTGTTCAGTGCGGCCGTACAGCCCCTTCCATCCCGGGCCGAGACGAGTACTGCCATCCTGGCTATGGCAGGCACCGCAGCCGTATTGTTCGACCAACTGGCGGCCTTTTTCCAGCACGCTGCCCTGACTGGGTTTGGCAGCTGTCGTTAATGTCTGTGCAAAAGTCGGTTGGCTGTTCAGCCATTGATCGAAGGCGCCCTGCTCTTCCACGATCATCTGGCCGCGCATGTTGTAATGACCTACGCCACAATATTCAGCACAAAGGATTTCATATTTCCCGGTTTTGGTCGGCGTAAACCAAAAGTACGACACCATCCCCGGCACCATGTCCATCTTGCTGCGAATTTGCGGAATATAAAAATTGTGCAGCACATCTTTAGAGCGCAGTAAAACTTTCACTGGCTGATCGAGCGGAAGGCGAACTTCATTATTTTTTATAAGCACATCGTCTTGCCCAACAGGATCTTTGGGATCAAGGCCAAGGGGATTGGTGAAATCAACAAACTTGATATCCGATTTACCCAACTTCCCGTCCTGGCCGGCAAAACGAAAGGCCCACTGCCACTGCTGGGCGACCACTTCAAGCTCATAAGCATTTTTCGGCACTTGGATGAAATCATTGTAAACCACCAGACCTGGCGCCAACATCGCGGCAATACCTACCGAGGTCACGATAATCAACCAGGTTTCCAACTTTTTACTTTCTGGCTGGTAGTGCGCCCTGGAACCCTCCTTGTGACGATAACGCATCACGGCTACCGCCATAAATACCGTGATAGCGATGAAAAATATTCCGCTAATGATCAGGGTGATGAACAGCGTGGTGTCTATTGACCCCCAGTTGGAGGCTGGCGGTGCCGCATGCCAAGGCGCAAGTAAATGGAACAGTACTGAGGCAATAACGATTAGTATCAGGATAATTGCTATTGCCATTTCTGTTCATCCTATTCCTGTTGCTCACTGGTTATGCAACAGCCACTGACGTCCAGGCAGGGCAGACAAGTACCACCCATCGGGGCGGCAAAAGTCAGTAAAAAGTATAGTTCCATCGGGTTGAACCGCGAGGTTGATAAGGAAGGCCCGGCTGGCTGCTATACAGGTTTTTCTCCACCGTCAGAAATGGCCGGTTCTTTTAGGCATCAAATTTGATTTCCCCTCGCCCTCCAGCTCCTCGGCAAAACCCTGCAATACAGAAGGCCGGCCTCTCTCAAGCCATCGCCAAATGCCCTCCTAGACTCATTTCATGCCGCTAACACGTCGGTGCTCAGGATGAACTGGTGGTTATAGTGTTGATTAGTGAATTTCAGTAGGTATAGTAACCACAAGCACACCACAGGGAGGTGATGTGAATAGCCGGTTTTTGATAAGCCAAATCGTTGCAGACGGCTGGTATCTGGTACGAATCAAGGGGAGCCATCACCATTTCAAGCATCCGACCAAGCCGGGACTGGTAACGGTTCCTCATCCGAAAAAGGATCTGCTCAAAAAAACGGCCATCAGTATTTTGCAACAGGCGCTGCTCTGACGAGCCGATGGACAGCGCCTTCAGAGGATGACGAACATGCTTTACCCAATTGCAATTTCAATGGGCGATGACGAACACGCTTGGGGTGTAGAAGTACCGGATATTGCGGGTTGTTTCTCCGCTGGGGAGGATCTGGATGACGCCATGGCCATGGCTCGCGAAGCCATCGAAGGCCATTTCGAAATACTGGCCGAAGACGGATCGCCGATTCCGCCCGCCAACAAAGTGACCCTGCATGCGGCCAATCCGCAGTACGCTGGATGTACATGGGCCGTGGTGGACATCGATGTCACCAAATACCTGGGCAAGGCCCAGAAACTCAACATCACCCTGCCCGGCTATCTGCTCAACCGCATCGACGAATACGTACTGCATCATCCGGAAGAGAAAAGTCGCTCCGGGTTTCTGGCCTCGGCGGCACTCAAGGTATTGCAGCAGGGTTGAAGGTTCGAAGGTTGGTCAACCAAAGGGACAAACGGCCACGCATGTCCCTTTGTACGTCAGCGTGTCGCCACGATGAACAACCGCGGAAACGGCAACAGCACCGAACCATCACTCAGCGTCGGATAGGCCTTCTCGATCGCCGTTAGATACTGCTTGAGATACTGCACCCGCTCCGCCTCATTCAGTGGCTCAAGAAAAGGTCGTAAACCGCTGCCCTTGAACCACTCGACCACGCCCGATGCGCCGTCCGCGAGTGGATGGTAGTAAATGGTGCGCCACACATCGACCCGGCTGCAGTGGGCACGGAGCATCGAGTAGTAACCACTCGCATCCTCCATTTCCGTTCGCAGGCCAGGCGCACTTGCCAGTTTGTCAGCCCAAGGGCCGTTCGCTGCGACCTCGCGCATCAACCTGTGCGACGGTTCGTTGAGGTTGTCGGGCATCTGAATCGCCAGGCTACCGTCGGGCGCAAGCCTGGTCACCAATGACGGCAACAACCGGGCGTGATCGGGCAGCCACTGCAATACCGCGTTGGCGAAAATCACGTCGAACGGGCCGGTCTCGTTCCAGGTATCAATATCAGCAGTGTCGAAACGCAGGTCAGGCAAGCGCTTGCGGGCGGCCTCGATCATATCGGCTGAACTGTCCACCCCTCGCACCGCGGCAGTGGGAAAACGCTGCACCAACAACTCGGTGGAATTACCGGGGCCGCAGCCGATGTCGATTGCCGATTGGACGTCCACTGCGGGGATGGCGGCCAGCAAATCACGCGCCGGGCGCGTGCGCTCATCTTCAAAAGCTACGTATTGTTTGGCGGACCAACTCATATCGCTCTCCTGTCGGTGCAGTTGTAGCCAGAGGCGACAACCGGTTCGCTACGATACATCGACCGGTGTACTCCGCCCTATCCCGACTTTTGGAGTAGGGATCTGAACGAACCTTTTTTTATCGCCGATTCATTGGAAATCATAACCAAAAGGACCGTTCGTCGACCGACAGGCAAAGCGATTTTGACAGTATAAAAATGGCATCTATAGTCCTATCGCAGCCTGTTGGAAGGAACCCAACCCGTCATTTCAAGGCAAGGAGCAAGGCCAGCTCGTACCCGTGATCGAGTGGGTTCCCCAGTAGTGTGTTCGCAACGGCCGCAAGGCAAACAAGCGTTGTCGTGCCTGGTAGGTAGCCAGGTAATCACTATGTTCAAAGGAGCTTTACTATGTCTCGAGTCACGGATGTACTTGTTTCGATCGACACAGAAACCATTCTGAAAAACTACCCGAACATCAGCAAAAACCCTGCTTCGCCGACGCTGATCGACTGGAAGCACGTCTACATGGTCACCAATCAGGATAACGTGGTCGGCGGCCAGGCCGGTGGCGAGCTGGACCTCAAGGCTCAGGTCGGCGATCTGATTCGCTGGCGTGAAACCAGCCTGTCCCAGAGCTTCGAAACCGCCGTAATTTTCTACAAGTTCATCGGCAACGCAGGCAACGAGCTGATCTCCCCACCTTCGCCGCGCCGTGCTACCGCGTGCGTTGCGGTACCCAATACCAGCAATCCGTCAGTGCCTAGCTGCCAGAAAGTCGACAACCATTACTGGTCCTCGGAAACCCTGGCGTGTGGTCGTGTGACCTACCACTTCAACTTCCTGATCGTCGACCGCAACTGCCAAATTATCGGCTGCTGCTCGTGGGACCCGTTCATTTCCATCCATAACTGATGATGGAACCGGCCCCTTGGCAACGAGGGGTCACCCCCAGTTCGTTGCCGCCTCGGCTGGATCAGGATGTCTTGCTTGAAACCGAAGCGGCTACCGTTTTGCGTCAACATCATGAAAGGAATCCATGATGACTTCCGAACCGATGACCTCCCCTTCGGCGGGCGCCGTAACCGCCAATAGCGTGCTGCTGATCGTCGATGCCGAATCGCTGCTTTCCCGCTATCCGCAACCCAGCCTTGACCCGCAAAAACCGACGGTGATTGAAGATGGTTTCATCTTCGCCATCAGTGCTACGACGGCAGCACAAAATATTATAAATGACAGTAAAATCATGCTGACCACCAACAACGGAAAAGTCTTTCATATTCGCGGCAGGACCGTCAGTTTGCTGGCCGAACACACCGTGGTATTCCACAACATGACGGTGCATGATACCGGGATCCTTTCACCGCCCAAACTGATCGTCCACGGCGACCAGACCGTCCCCGCACCCGACCCCGCCAACCCGACCCAGCCTGGCAGCCACAGCGCCGATGATCATTATTGGGAGTGTTCGCAACTGAGCACGGGCGTGACCGCCTGCGAACTGAACTTCATGCTGATCAACCAGCGCTGCGAAGCGCTCGGGTACTTCAGCTGGAAGACTGAGGTGACGCTGTCGGCGTGAATAGACACCCACAAAAAACCGGCCTTAAGGGGTAATGCCGGTCAGTTAAGGGCAAATCGGACCTGTAGGAGCCAGGCTTGCCGGCGAAGGCATTCTTAAGGACGCCTTCGCCGGCAACCCTGGCTCCTACAGAAAAGCGGCTTACTCGCTTAACTGACTGGCATTAGCCTCAAGGGCCGGTTTCTCGATTAGCGCAGCGGTATAGCAACGCGACTCACTGCTTTTTATCATCCGCCCCCTTCTCCTGCATCTGCACCGAAGACTTGGTGCCGTCAGTATTGTCTTTGGTCTCGTTATCGGAATTATCGAAGCAGCCCTGCAACGCGAGCAGGCAGCAGCAAAGGTAAAACGTGCGGGGGAGGTTCATGCTGTTCTCCAGTTTCATGGGCTTGAAGTAGTGACCCATGTCGAGGGAAATGGTTGCGACTTTCTCGCCCCCGAACGATCGGCACTGACAGAGGGTTCAACGCATCGATTTTCCGCCCCCGCAGGCAATATTCAGCAGAATTTTCGTTATGCCCGTGCTGTCTGAAAATCAGGCGCATCCTTATAAGGAATACGGCAATGAAATTCGCGAAAATCGCACAGAAACTCTCCCTGTGGGCCGGCTATCCTCGGACTTTTCTGATGGCGATCATTCTGATTGTACTTTGGGGTTTGAGCGGGCCGATTTTTCATTTCAACGATACCTGGCAACTGATCATCAACACCTCGACAACCATCATCACCTTCCTGATGGTGTTCCTGATCCAGAACACCCAGAACCGCGACACCGACATTTTGCACCTGAAAATCGACGAATTATTACGGGTGACCAAGGAAGCGCAGAACGCGATGCTGGGGCTCGAATCGCTGGATCTCAAACAGCTGGAAGAATTGAGAAAGAAATATCGCCACCTCGGTGAGGGCGAAACGATTGCCCTGGACGGCACAGTCGTACCGGAAACAAAGAAACAGGATTGAATAAATGTTGATCCCTGCCCCGCGGGTGACCGGCGACGTCACCCGCGCCATTGATGCTAACGATGGGTGCTAACGACTGGCTTGCAGCTCTCTGGCCATTTGCAGGTGGTTTTGCAATTTGGGCAAGGTTTCTTCGGCGAAAGCTTTGATTTGCGGCACGTCCGTGGTCTGCGCTTGTTGCTGAAGCTGCTCGATTGATTCTTGTGTGGTTTTCACCTGGTTGGCGGCGTATGCCTGATCGAAGGACGCGTCGTCCTTTACCTCCGGGATCAATGTCTTGGCCTTGTCCATCACCTCTTCGCGTGGCGCAACCGGTAAATCAAGTTCCTTGGCAATTTTCGCCAGATGCTGGTTGGCGGTGGTCAGGTCGTTGATCACCACGATGGTGTAATCCTTGACCTGTTGGGACTCGGTTTTCTGGTGCGCCAGGCGACTGGCTTCGATGTCGGCCATGCCTTTGGCCGACGCTTCGTTGATGAATTCGGCAACTGACTGGGCAAAGGCACTGCTGGCAAACAGACCCAGTAACGTGACAAAACTGACATTGCGTAAACGGGTGGCCATCCGGCTCATGGTCGCGCCCTCCTTCTTTGAAAATTCCAACGGGGGCTTTCGCCCCCGTCTTTTAATAAAACCACCTTCACTATTACCGGGATTTCTGACCACCTTTGCGGCCCATGCCGCCTTTCGCGGAGTCTTTATCAACGGTCGTCGTGGTGGTTTTCCCACCTTTGCGACCGGATTCAGACGCCTTCGTTCGATCGTGGGAACTACCCGGACTTGGATTTTTTGAAGTAGGCATGGTTCTCATCCTCTTGGTGATGATTGCTGCGAGCAGCCGCCCGCATAGAATATGAATTTCCATCGCCAAAAAGGTTTAGAAAAACTGGCAACGCTGCGACGAACGGTGACGGGCTTTCAGGCCCCGAGACGCAGGTGCTGCTGACGCTTGGCGCTGTACATCGCCTCATCGGCATGCCTGAACAGCTGGTTTTCTTCAGTCCCATGTTCGGGGTAGCGCGCAACGCCAATGCTCGGCTGAATGTTCAGGTTATGCCCGTCCAGGCGCAGGGGCTGAACCAGCACCTGGCGGATTTTTCCCGCCACACTCTCGGCATCCTCCGCGGCGTGAATGCTGTGCAACAACACGACAAATTCATCACCGCCGATGCGCGCCACGGTGTCGGTTTCACGCACGCAGCCCTTGAGCCGATTGGCGACTGCCTGCAACAGCATGTCGCCGACCGCATGCCCGTGGGTGTCGTTGACTTGCTTGAAGCGGTCGAGGTCGACGTAGAGCAATGCCATTCGACCGGAATCTACTCGGGCCAATGCCAGCGAGGCTTTGAGGCGTTCGCGCAACAACTCGCGATTGGGCAGCTGAGTTAGTTGGTCGTATTGGGCCATGCGCTGGAGCCGGGCATGCAATTGCTTGCGCTCGATAGCGGTCGCGACCTGATCGCAAACATACTGCAGCAGTTCCTTGTCTTGCTCGGTATAACGCTCGCCGCCCGGTACGCTTTTAACGATCAACGCGCCAATGGTGCCGTTCTTCGAACTCAATGGCACACCCAGCCAGCAGGGCGAATCCTGCCCCGCGACCAGCGCCGCAAACCCAGCCGGTGGATTGTCCTGATCCGGGGTCAGCAGGATCGGCAAACCGCTGCGAATCACTTCACCGCAAAGACGCCCGGTCACCGTTCCGGGCTCCTCGGGTTGCGGTTCACGGTCGTCGACGTGATAGGGAAAATTCAACTGCGCGCAGTGCTCGTCATACAGCGCCACGGAGAAATTCAATGCCGGAAGCCATTCGCCGATGATCGAATGGATGCGTTTGAACAGCGCCAGCAAATCTTCCGTCGCATGGGCCGCTTCGGAGATGGCATACAACGCCGCTTGCCGGGACTCGGCCTGTTTGCGCTCGGTAATGTCATGAGCCACGGCGATACGCAATTGGTCGACCTCGGACCAGCGCGCCGACCAGAGAATGTGCGCCACCCGACCGTCCTTGCGCAGGTAACGATTTTCGAAATTCAGCTTGGGCTCGCCGCCCATGATCTCCCGCGCGGCGTCGAGAGTGCGCTGTCGGTCGGCGGGATGCACCAGGTCGATCATCGGCTGGCCGATCAACTCGTCGGGGGTATAACCAAAAATGCGCTCGCAGGCCGCGCTGACAAATACGAAGCGACCTTGTTTGTCCACCGCACAGACGGCGTCCAGCAAGAGGTCGATGTAGCTCGCCAGTGGTTCGGAGTTTCTGCTTTCCATGATGCCGAGAGCGTGTCCGGACAATGCAACATTGAACAACCTCCCTGACCGGTCATACGCCCGAGCGCTGACTGTGCAGCTGACGCGTCCCTGCGATCAGCCTCAAGCTTTGTTCGTCACCAGCCCCGGCAGCGCATGCACCAGGGCATTGATGGCAAAACCGATGAACATTACCCCGCACAACCGGGTGATCGCCAGTTCATGACGCTGATACAGCGTGCGCACCTGACGCGCACCGACGATGCCTATGAGGATAGCGTAGGCCATAAGGCCACCAACGAAGCTCAAGACGATCAACCATGGCAGCATCGACCAATGCAGCAATTCTGCACGGCTGGACAGCAGCGCAGTAAAGGTCGCCACTGCCACCGGATAAGCCTTGGGGTTGGTCAGACCGAACATGATGCCGTGCCAGAACGGCTGCCGCGCCGGCCCCTGAGGTGCATCGGCATTGCCGCGGCGAGCCCGGACCGCGCGAAGGCCCAGCCAGAACAGGTAGAGCCCACTGAGCACGCCCAGCACATCGAACGCGGTGCTGCCGATTTCACGCGCACCGACAATCGCGATCAGCGCGGTGCTGCACCAGACCACGTCGCCCAGCAAATGCCCGCACAGAAACCCCGCTCCGGCCCGCCGCCCGCGCGCCGCGCCGATGCCGAACACCGCCAGAACGCCGGGCCCCGGCGTGATGCCATAAATGAAGCCCGAGGCGAGAACGGCCATTAGCAGCGATGGAGTCATGGGAATTCCTGTTGAAACGCCGGATGAATGGACGCAAGTCTATCTCAGGACCCCGAGCATCGACTTAACGATCGTCGAAGAACTTCATCCCCGCATACGGCCGTTGCCGGCAAGCCGTCAGCCGCGACGCCAGATCCCCGACATGCGCCTCAAGCTTGTGCCCGTCCGGGTCGAGAAAATAGAACGACGCGCCTTCGCTGCGGTTATCCCGCCATTCCCGCACGTTGGTCGATCGCAGGCGTTCGACGAACAACGGAAAGTCCGCAGAATCGATGCTGAAGGCGTAATGGATATAGTCAGCAGCGGGCGCGGATTCGCGCAGCGGATCGAGAGAAAGACACAACCACAGACCGGGTAGCGAAAGATAGGCGCCGGTGTCCCACGTGGCTTCGAGCTGAAGTTGCAGCAGATCCCGATAGAACGCCACGCTGCGGTTCAGGTCGGTGACGGCGAGGGTCAGATGGTTGAGGCCGGTTAGCATGGGTTTAGTAACCTTGAGGCTGGTTCCGAGCGGAGCGTACAACTTAAACGTCCTTGAGCGTATAGCCGCAGGTTTTTTGTTGGCTGTAAGCCAGTCATCGCGAGCAGGCTCGCTCAACACATTGAATGCGTCGGGCACAGGATTTGTGTCCGACGCCCACCCCTTCAAGTCTAAACATACAAGCGAGCCTGCTCGCGATGGCGTCCTGTCGGCTCGGACGAGATCGCAGCGTAGCGTTCTTTGCGTCCGAACCGTGCCCTGGTTAAAACGCGTTGCGGAAAATCTCCTCGATCTGCCGCTGATCCGCCGCGCGTGGATTGGTCAGTCCACAGGCATCTTTCAGGGCATTGCTGGCAAGCACCGGGATGTCGTTGAGCCTGGCACCGAGCTCGCGTAAACCGGCGGGAATTTCCACGTCCCTGGCCAAGGTGCGAATAGCCGCGATCGCTGCCTGCGCGCCCTCCTCGGGGCTAAACCCGTGAATGTCGGCGCCCATTGCACGGGCAACATCGGTCAGGCGGTCAGCACAGACCAGCGCGTTGAAACTTTGCACATGAGGCAGCAGCACCGCGTTGCACACGCCATGGGGCAAGTCGTAGAACCCGCCCAATTGATGAGCCATGGCATGGACATAACCCAAGGACGCATTGTTGAATGCCATACCGGCGAGGAACTGCGCGTAAGCCATGTTTTCCCGCGCGATCATGTCACTGCCGTCGCGTACGGCCAGGCGCAGGTTATTGCTGATCAAGGTGATGGCTTTCAGCGCACAGGCATCGGTAATCGGGTTGGCCGCCGTGGAGACGTAGGCTTCGATGGCGTGGGTCAGTGCGTCCATGCCAGTGGCGGCAGTCAGGCCCATGGGCATGGCGACCATCAGCGTCGGATCGTTGACTGACAGCAGCGGCGTGACGTTGCGATCGACGATGGCCATTTTCACGTGACGGGATTCGTCGGTGATGATGCAAAAACGGGTCATCTCGCTGGCAGTGCCGGCGGTGGTGTTGATGGCGATTAGCGGCAGCTGCGGTTTGGTCGACTGGTCGACACCTTCGTAGTCACGAATCGTCCCACCGTTTGTGGCGCACAAGGCGATGCCCTTGGCGCAGTCGTGAGGCGAACCGCCGCCCAGAGACACCACGAAATCACAGCGACTTTCCTTGAGCAGACCCAGGCCAAGCTCGACGTTGGCAATGCTCGGATTCGGCTTGGCGCCGTCGAAGATCACCGAGTCGATGTCCTGGATCGCCAGTTTTTCGGCAATCATCGTCGCCACGCCAGCCTTGGCCAGCCCGGTGTCGGTGACGATCAGCGCGTTGCGAAAACCATACTTGCGGATGGCATCCATGGCTTCGTCGAGGCAACCGGTGCCCATGATGTTCACAGCGGGGATGAAAAACGTACTGCTCATGCGAGAGTCTCCTGGCTGAAGCCGAATCGGCAGCGCCGATTTGGCGGGTGGGCACAGGATCGACCCATCAGTCGTGCGGTAACTTGATCTGGCTCAAGTCCGGGTCGTGATAAAGTCGCCGTCCATCAGACCTTTTGCTTTGAGACTTTGATCGCAATGACCGATTTCCAGGATGTCGATGCCCAACTTGAAGACTGGAACGCCTTGCGCACCACCGCCTCATTCGGCGGCCTGCTGGTGGGTAACGGCGCCAGTCGTGCGGTGTGGGACGACTTCGGCTATGACTCGCTGTTCGAAAATGCCCGCACCGTCGAAGAAAAGCCTCTGAGCCAATCCGAACTGAGCGTGTTCGACGCGATGCAGACGCGTAGTTTCGAACAAGTACTTGGGGCGCTGAAAACCACCAGCCGCGTCAACAAGGCGTTGGCCGTCAGCTCTGCGGCGCCGCGCAACCGCTATTACGCGATCAAGGAAGCGCTGATCAACACCGTGCATGCGGTGCATATCCCTTGGCGATTGGTGGTGCCCTCGACGCTGGCGACGATCAATCAGGAACTGGGCAGCTATCGAACGGTGTTCACCACCAATTACGATTTGCTCAACTACTGGGCGGTCCAGCACCAGCCTGACGCCATTACCGATCTGTTTCAGGGCACCGAGCCGCGCTTTGATTTGAGCCTCACCGCGACCGACAAAACCCGGCTGCTGTACCTGCACGGCGGCCTGCATCTGGTGCGCAATCAGGACGGCACGGCGCGTAAACTGATATCGACCGAGGGTACGTTACTGGGCAGTTTCGCCATTAACAATACGATCAAGACCCTCGACGACGTGCCGCTGTTCGTCACCGAAGGTCCGACCCAGGACAAGCTCAAGACTATTCGCAGCTCGGATTACCTGTCGTTCTGCTACGACCAGTTGCTGAGCCATGGCGACGGGCTGTGCATCTTCGGGCATGCCCTTGGCGACCAGGACAGTCACATCATTCATGCATTGCGCCAGGCGAAGCCGAAGACTGCGGCGATCTCGATTTACCCGCGCAGCAAGGCATTCATCCAGCATCAGAAGCGGCACTACACGAAGGTGTTCGAGGGGACGGGTGTGGAGCTGCGGTTTTTTGATTCGAAGACCCATGCGCTTGGCAACCCGAAGCTGACCGTACCGGTCGAGGTTTAGGTCAAGATCAAAAGATCGCAGCCTTCGGCAGCTCCTACATAGATCGGTGTGGGAGCTGCCGAAGGCTGCGATCTTTTAGAGACACCTCATTCCTCGCTGCTATGCACCACCACCAGCAACTGCGCCTGCACCTCACCCACTGACCTGATGCGATGCGGTTTCTGCGCATTGAAGTGCAGCGCATCCCCCCGATTGAGCAGCACGCGCTCGTTCATGAAGTCCACTTCCACCTGCCCCTCGTGGACGAACAAAAACTCTTCCCCCAGATGTTCCTTGAAGGTTTTGTCGGTGAACTCTGCCGGCGGGTAGATGATGAACGGCAACAGGCTGCGTTCACTGACCTGATGGGCCAGCACCGCATAACCCGGGCTGTGGTCGTTGGCGGCCAGGGACTGGCGTTCGTCGCTGCGCACCAGGCTGTAGCTGTCGAGGCTGACGTTGTCTTCGGAGAACAACTCCTCGACCTTCACGTTCAGCGCCTTGGCCAGTTTCAGGGCAGCAGCAATCGACGGGGTATTCAACCCGCGCTCGACTTTCGACAGGTAGCTCTTGGTCATGCCGGATTTTTCGGCCAGGGCCTCCAGCGTCACGCCAAGTTTTTTTCTCAGTAATTTCAAACGGATAGACATGTAGAGCGATTAATCCATCAAGGAGGCAACGATTTGTTCTTGCCAATGACACAATGTGTCATATAGCCTCTTTGGTGTCATTTGCATGATCCACAGAAGGACACCGAACATGGCCAAGACATTAGCACTACCCAAAGAGCAACTGGTCAAGCAAGCGCTGACGCAGATGCAAAACACCCTGGCGGATAATACGTGGACCGACCGGCAAAAGCTGGCCCTGACCTCCCGCATTCTGTTCGAAAACGGCCACGATTCAGGTCTGGCCGGGCAAATCACCGCTCGCGGCCCGCAGCCGGGCACCTATTACACTCAGCAACTGGGCCTGGGTTTCGACGAGATCACGGCAGGCAATCTGCTGCTGGTCAACGAAGACCTGGAAGTGCTTGAAGGCCATGGCATGCCCAACCCGGCCAATCGTTTCCACAGCTGGGTGTACCGCGCCCGGCCAGACGTGAACTGCATCATTCACACGCACCCAACCCATATCGCGGCGCTGTCGATGCTCGAAGTGCCGCTGCAGGTTTCCCACATGGACCTCTGCCCGCTCTACGACGACTGTGCGTTTCTCGAAGACTGGCCGGGTGTACCGGTGGGCAATGAAGAAGGTGAACTGATTGCCGGGGCCTTGGGCGACAAGCGGGCGATTCTGCTTTCCCACCATGGTCAGCTGTCCACCGGCGCGACCATTGAAGAAGCCTGTGTCATTGCGCAACTGATCGAACGTGCGGCGAAGTTGCAGTTGCTGGCCATGGCCGCGGGGGTGATCAAACCGATTCTTCCCCAGCTTGGCCGCGAAGCCCATGACTGGATTTCAAAACCCAAGCGTCACGTCGCCGCGTTCAACTACTACGCTCGGCAGAACCTGCGTCAACACGCCGATTGCCTGAACTGACCCCACTCATTCTTCAAAGGAGAGACACCATGTCGACCCCAAACATTCACGGCATCATCGGCTACACCATCACCCCCTTCACCGCTAATGGCGAAGGCATCGATCTGGACGCGCTCGGGCGTTCCATCGATCGCCTGATCGACAGCGGCGTCCACGCCATCGCCCCATTGGGCAGCACCGGCGAAGGCGCTTACCTGAGCGACGCGGAATGGGATCAGGTCAGCGAATTCAGCATCCGGCATGTCGCCAAACGCGTCCCGACCATCGTCAGCGTGTCCGACCTGACCACCGCCAAAGCCGTGCGCCGAGCGCGTTTCGCTGAAGCTCACGGCGCCGATGTGGTGATGGTGCTGCCGGCGTCCTACTGGAAACTCAGCGAGGCAGAAATCCTTGCCCACTATCGCGCCATCGGCGAGAGCATCGGCGTGCCGATCATGCTCTACAACAACCCGGCCACCAGCGGCACCGACCTGTCGGTGGAGCTGATCCTGCGGATTTTCAACGCCGTCGATAACGTCACCATGGTCAAGGAAAGCACCGGCGATATTCAGCGCATGCACAAACTGCAACTGCTGGGTGAAGGTCAGGTGCCGTTCTATAACGGCTGCAATCCGTTGGCGCTGGAAGCGTTTGCGGCAGGCGCGAAAGGCTGGTGCACGGCGGCGCCGAATCTGATCCCGCAGCTTAATCTCGACTTGTACGAAGCCGTATTGGCCAACGACCTGGGTAAGGCTCGCGAACTGTTCTATCGCCAATTGCCGCTGCTGGACTTCATCCTCAAGGGTGGTCTGCCGGCGACCATCAAGGCCGGGTTGCGCATGACCGGGCTGGAAGTGGGCGATCCGCGGTTGCCGGTGTTTGCGTTGGGTGAAGCGGGTCGCAGTCAGTTGCAGGGATTGTTGAACGCATTGCGCTGATCGTCAGCCACACACAAAACACTGTGGGAGCGAGCCTGCTCGCGATAGCGGTCTGTCATTCAACATTTATGTTGACTGTCATGGCCTCATCGCGAGCAGGCTCGCTCTCACATCAGGTAGCCGGTGTGGGTTTAGAACACCGGCAAGGTCTTGTCCTTGATCATCGTGGTCGGGCCGTTGGCCTTGACGCTGGCGATGCCTTTATCCCTCGCGGCATCGGATGAGTAGGACTCGCTGCTGCCGATGATCTCGTGGTTACCGGCCTTGAGATTGAAATAAGGATGACCGTCCTTGGTGGTCTTTTTCTCGTAGCGTTCGTCCAGCGGGCTGTTGGCCTGAACCGAAGCGATACCGCTATCGGCTGCACCGCGCGTGGTGTACAGCTCGCTGGTCAGAATGGTTTCGGCATTGGCCGCTTTCAATACAAACTTGAATTGACCGCTGACGGTTTTGCTCACTTCGTACCATCCAGACATGCTTTTACTCCTTGGCGATTGAAAGGTTTCGCGCTTCAGAGTAAAGACCAAGTCAGGATTTCTGTCGCCTGTACCGGCCTCTTCGCGGGCAAGCCTCGCTCCTACAGGTTCGATGTTGTTCTCACAACGTATGCAAAACCTGTAGGAGCGAGGCTTGCCCGCGAAGGCATCCTCAAAATTGATACAAGCCGCTCTATTTCACCGCCGCCCGCACCACCGACAACTCCGGGGCCTGCCCCCGTCTCTGACTCAGGTAGCGCATGCAGCTGACCCGCAGGAACGAGGCGAAATTCACCACTTCGCCGCGGTAGTCCATCACCTCTTCATACAGCTTGGCGATCAACTGATTGGTGGTCATGCCGTCCACCTCGGCGATTTCGCTGAGGATGTCCCAGAACTGATTCTCCAGCCGCAGGGTGGTGACCACCCCGCAGATGCGCAGCGAGCGGGAGCGCGATTCGTAGAGAATCGGATCGGCCTTGACGTAGAGCTCGCACATGGACAAATCCCTCGTTACAGCGTGATTTTAGTGCCCAGCAATCCGAGGAAACCGGCCAGCCAGCTCGGGTGCGCCGGCCAGGCTGGTGCAGTGGCCAGATTGCCTTGAACGTGACCTTGCGTCACCGGGATATCGATGAATGTGCCGCCAGCCAGGCGCACTTCCGGAGCGCACGCCGGGTAAGCGCTGCACTCACGCCCCTCAAGAATGCCTGCCGCGGCCAACAGTTGCGCACCGTGACACACGGCGGCGATCGGTTTGCCGGCCTTGTCGAAGGCTCGCACCAGGTCCAGGACTTTTTCGTTCAGGCGCAGGTACTCCGGCGCACGACCGCCCGGCACCAGCAGCGCATCGTAGTCCGCCGCGTCTACCTTGGCGAAATCGAAGTTCAGGGCAAACAGGTGGCCGGGTTTTTCGCTGTAGGTCTGATCGCCTTCGAAGTCATGGATCGCTGTGCGTACGGTCTGGCCGGCGGTTTTGTCCGGGCAAACGGCGTGTACCGTATGGCCGACCATCAGCAGCGCCTGGAAGGGCACCATCACTTCGTAGTCTTCGACGTAATCGCCGACCAGCATCAGAATTTTTTTAGCCGCCATGGGGAGGACTCCTCTGGAAAATGCATGGGCATGCAGGAGTATTCAAGGTAGTCCTTATCCGGCGGGTCGGGTAATAACCAGTTACTACCTGAAGGACCGCGTCATCGTTCATCGCGGGCAAGCCACGCTCCCACAGTCCTGTATCGATCTTGCGGTCAGTGCGAAACCTGTGGGAGCGCGGCTTGCCCGCGATGGCGTCCTCAAACTGGACGCCAAGCTTTGTGCCTGGCTCGGCAATCAGGCCAAATAGCCATCAGCCCGCAGCAATGTTTCCAGGCAATGTTCGCTGATGTGGTAGAAATCCTTCAGCTCCTGAATCTTCACCAACAGCTGAGCCGGATCCACCGGTTCGGCGCGCTTCACCGCCAGGATCATCTTGTTCTTGTTGGTGTGGTCCAGTGAGATGAACTCAAAGACTTTGGTCTCATAACCACAGGCTTCCAGGAACAACGCACGCAAACTGTCGGTGACCATTTCCGCCTGTTGGCCCAGGTGCAGGCCGTATTGCAACATCGGCTTGAGCAGCGCCGGGCTCTGGATCTGCAGGCGGATCTGTTTGTGGCAGCACGGCGAGCACATGATGATCGAGGCGCCGGAACGAATGCCCGTGTGAATCGCGTAGTCGGTGGCGATGTCGCAGGCATGCAACGCGATCATCACATCCAGCTCGCTCGGCGCGACGCTGCGCACGTCACCACATTTGAACACCAGCCCCGGATGCTCCAGCTTCGCAGCCGCGCTGTTGCACAGGTTGACCATGTCTTCGCGCAGCTCGACGCCAGTCACCTCGCCCTCAGCCTTCAAGGTATTGCGCAGGTAGTCGTGGATAGCGAACGTCAGGTAACCCTTGCCCGAGCCGAAATCCGCCACCCGCACGGGTTTGTCCAGCGCCAGCGGCGATGAGGTCAGCGCATGGCTGAAGACCTCGATGAACTTGTTGATCTGCTTCCACTTGCGCGACATCGCCGGGATCAGCTCATGCTGCGCGTTGGTCACGCCGAGGTCTTTGAGGAACGGCCGGCTCAGGTCGAGGAAACGGTTCTTCTCGCGGTTGTGCTCGGCGGACGGTACTTCACGCAATTGCTGAGGTTTGCTCTTGAACAGCGAACATTTGCCTTTTTTGCTGTATTCGAGCTGGGCTTCGTCGGTCAATGACAGTAAATGCGCATTTTTGAACGATGCAGGCAACAGCGCGGCGATGGTCGCCACACCTTCGGTAATCGGCAGGTTCTTGGTGATGTCGCGGGTTTTATAGCGATAGACGAAGGACAGGCATGGCTGATCCTTGACCGTCAGTTGCTTGATGATCAGCCGCTGCAAATCCGCTTCGCCACCGACGTACTTGGCCAGCACCAGTTTGATGAAGGTGTTCTGGTCGAGGCTGGTTTGCAGCAGGTCGATGAACTGGGTGTGGTGATCCGGCGCGAGGCTGGCGGGAGTGGCGGTGACAGACATGGGAAAAAACAGCCTCGGGCGGTGCGGACGGGAATGGTGGGTATTTTAGGGGGGATGGCCGTTCGGGACACGCAGTTATTTGCCGAACGGTGCAATCTGTAGCAGCTGGCGAAGCCTGCGTTCGGCTGCGCAGCAGTCGCAAAACCAGAATGCACGGTGTATCAAATAGACCGTGCCAAGCGAATTTGCGACTGCTTCGCAGCCGAACGCAGGCTGCGCCAGCTGCTACAAAGAACGAGTCGTTGCCGGGAATCTGGTTTTTAGCCCAACACCACCAACCGATTCGGCAATTCATTCCTCACATGAGTCACCGGCACATGCACCTTGAGCAACTCGCCGCATGCCTCGATGCACGTCACAAACCCCTGCAGCGTCTGCCCCTGTTTCACCTGGTGCGTAAACGCCGCCACAATCTCGTCCCAGTTTTTGTTGTCCAGCCGTTTGGAAATGCCTTCATCCACCAGAATCTCCACATAGCGCTCGGCCTCAGAGACGAAAATCAGCATGCCGGTGCTGCCCACGGTGTGGTGCAGGTTTTGCTCCAGGAACTGCCGACGCGCCAGGTTTGATGCACGCCAGTGACGAACCGTACGCGGGATCAGACGCGTGGTGACTTTGGGGATCCGGAACACCAGGCACAGCACGATGAAGCTGAGCCATTGCACCAACAGCAGGCTGTGCATGGTCATCCAGCCCGTCAGGTAATGCACGATACCCGGCACCACCAGCGCCAGCAGACTGGCCCAGAGCAGCGGGATATACGCGTAATCGTCCGCGCGGGCCGCCAGCACCGTCACCAGTTCGGCGTCGGTGTCGCGCTCGACCCGGGCAATTGCCTCGGCGACTTTGCGTTGTTCGTGTTCAGTCAGTAATGCCATGGTTATGAATGCCTGCTCGCTATTGTTGTTTTTACCTGCAGTGTTATCACCAGCCGCCCGACGAACCGCCGCCCCCGAAACTGCCCCCGCCGCCACTGAAGCCCCCGCCGCCGCCAAAACCTCCACCGCCGAAACCGCCTCCCGAGCCGCCACGGCCCCCGCCGCTTGGCAGAATACCGAACATCTGCCCGACGAAGATCGTCAGGATGAACAGCATCAGCAGCAGCACGAACAACCCCGGATGCCGCCCAACGAAATCACTCTCCTGATCACCACCCGATTCATACACCGTCGACGGCTCGTCCAGCGGATTGCCACCCAGCACCACCAGCATCGCCGCGACGCCATCGCTGATGCCTTTACTGAAGTTGCCGGCCTTGAACGCGGGTGTGATCACCTGATGGATGATCACCGAACTCTGCGCATCGGTCAGGCGATCTTCCAGGCCATAACCGACTTCGATCCGCAGCTTGCGCTCGTCACGCGCGACGATCAGCAACGCGCCGTTGTTCTTGTCCTTCTGGCCGATGCCCCAGTAGCGTCCCAGCTGATAACCGAAATCGGCGATGTCGGTGCCCTGCAAGTCCGGCAACGTGACCACCACCAACTGCTCGCCGGTGGTTTTTTCATGGGCGTTGAGCTGTTGCGTCAGCTGCTCGCGCACCGCCGGCTCGATCATCTGGGCGTTATCCACCACCCGCCCGGTCAATTCCGGGAACTTCAACTCAGCCTGGGCCGCCTGGGCAAACACCCAGAACATCAGCATCAGGCCCACTTTCAACACGCGCATTGGCAACCTCATCCTGGGTGACGCTTCAAGCCAATTCCGGCGCTTACTGGAACTTCACTTCAGGCGCTTTCTCGGCACCGGGGCTGGTCGCCTCGAAGGTTTCGCGGATTGGCAGATCGCTATACATCACGGTGTGCCACAAGCGACCGGGAAAGGTGCGGATCTCGGTATTGTATTTCTGCACCGCCAGGACGAAGTCGCGACGCGCCACGGCGATGCGGTTCTCGGTGCCTTCAAGTTGCGATTGCAGCGCCAGGAAGTTCTGATTGGCCTTGAGGTCCGGGTAACGCTCGGACACCACCATCAACCGACTCAGCGCGCCGGTCAGTTGATTCTGCGCCTGCTCGTACTGTTTGAGTTTTTCCGGATCGTCCAGCGTGCCGGCATCCACCTGAATAGACGTGGCCTTGGCGCGGGCTTCAATCACCGCGGTCAGGGTTTCTTGCTCATGCCGGGCATAACCCTTGACGGTTTCCACCAGGTTGGGAATCAGGTCGGCGCGACGCTGGTACTGGTTCTGCACCTGGCCCCAGGCGCCTTTGGCTTGTTCGTCGAGGGTCGGGATATTGTTGATGCCGCAGCCGACCAGCAGTGTTGTCAGCAACATCAAGGCTGCAACCTGCAGGTTCGACCGATAATGGTGTCGTACATTCATCTGGTTGATGCTCCCTTGCACAGTCCGTTGATGAAACAACCTGCGAACTTTGAACCCGGCTCTTGGGGCATAATCTGCGCCGCTACTGGATTGCAACGAGCCAATGGGCTAAAAGATGGCCCAGCGCTGACACACTGCGCAAGTGTGTCTGCATTTACCTGAACAACAATAGTCGCTCCCAAAATTTTGGCTGACCGGCGTGTATTCACTGCCGTTTAGGCTTTTGAGAAAACAATTCATGAAGAAGCTGTGTTTGCTGGGCCTGTTCGTCAGCCTGGCCAGTCATACCGCATTGGCCGCCACGACGCCCGCACCGATAGAGAACAAGGACGCCTTCATCAGCCAGCTGATGAAGCAAATGACCCTCGATGAAAAGATCGGCCAGTTGCGCCTAATCAGCATCGGCCCGGAAATGCCGCGGGAGATGATCCGCAAGGAGATCGCGGCCGGCAATATCGGCGGCACCTTCAACTCGATCACCCGCGCCGAAAATCGTCCGATGCAGGACGCGGCCATGCGCAGCCGGCTGAAGATCCCGATGTTCTTCGCCTATGACGTGATCCACGGCCACCGCACCATTTTCCCGATTCCGTTAGCCCTGGCCTCGAGCTGGGACATGGACGCCATTGGTCGCTCCGGGCGCATCGCCGCCCAGGAAGCGGCGGCTGACAGCCTCGACATCACCTTCGCGCCGATGGTCGATATCTCCCGCGACCCACGCTGGGGCCGCACGTCCGAAGGCTTCGGCGAAGACACCTACCTGGTCTCGCGGATCGCCGGCGTAATGGTCAGGGCGTTCCAGGGTACTGGGGCGAACGCGGCCGACAGCATCATGGCCAGCGTCAAGCATTTTGCCTTGTACGGCGCGGTCGAGGGCGGTCGCGACTACAACGTCGTCGACATGAGCCCGGTCAAGATGTACCAGGACTACCTGCCACCGTACCGCGCGGCGATTGACGCCGGTGCCGGCGGGGTGATGGTTGCGCTGAACTCGATCAACGGCGTGCCGGCCACCGCCAACACCTGGCTGATGAACGACCTGCTGCGCAAGGAATGGGGCTTCAAGGGCCTGGCGGTCAGCGATCACGGGGCGATTTTCGAGCTGATCAAGCACGGCGTCGCCGCTGACGGTCGCGAAGCCGCGAAGCTGGCGATCAAGGCCGGCATCGACATGAGCATGAACGACACCCTCTATGGCAAGGAATTGCCAGGGCTGTTGAAGGCCGGTGAAATCGACCAGAAAGACATCGACAACGCCGTGCGCGAGGTGCTCGCCGCCAAGTACGACATGGGCCTGTTCAAGGACCCGTACCTGCGCATCGGCAAGGCCGAGGATGACCCGGCCGACACCTACGCCGAAAGCCGTCTGCACCGCGCCGAGGCCCGTGATGTCGCTCGCCGCAGCCTGGTGTTGCTGAAGAACCAGGGCGAAACCCTGCCGCTGAAGAAAACCGCGAAAATCGCGCTGGTCGGTCCATTGGCCAAGGCGCCGATCGACATGATGGGCAGTTGGGCCGCTGCTGGCCGTCCCGAGCAATCGGTAACTTTGTTCGACGGCATGACCCATGCGCTTGGCGCGCAGTCGACGCTGATCTACGCCCGTGGCGCGAACATCACCAGCGACAAGAAAATCCTCGATTACCTGAACTTCCTCAACTTCGACGCACCGGAAGTGGTGGATGATCCGCGTTCGGCCAATGTGTTGATCGATGAAGCGGTCAAGGCCGCCAGGCAAGCGGATGTGGTGGTGGCAGCGGTGGGCGAATCCCGTGGCATGTCCCACGAATCGTCTAGCCGCACCGACCTGAATATCCCGGCCAGCCAGCGCGAGCTGATCAAGGCGTTGAAAGCCACCGGCAAACCGCTGGTGCTGGTGTTGATGAACGGCCGTCCGCTGTCGATTCTCGAAGAGAACGAGCAGGCTGACGCGATTCTGGAAACCTGGTTCAGCGGCACCGAAGGCGGCAACGCCATCGCTGACGTGCTGTTCGGCGACTACAACCCGTCGGGTAAACTGCCGATCAGCGTCCCGCGCTCGGTGGGTCAGATTCCGACCTACTACAACCACCTGAGCATTGGCCGGCCGTTCACTCCGGGCAAACCGGGGAACTACACCTCGCAATATTTCGAAGACACCACCGGGCCACTGTTCCCGTTCGGCTTCGGCCTGAGCTACACCCAGTTCAGCCTGACCGACATGGCCCTGTCTTCGACCACGCTGAACAAGACTGGCAAGCTCGACGCCAGCGTCGTGGTGAAGAACACTGGCAAGCGTGACGGCGAAACCGTGGTGCAGTTGTACATCCAGGACGTGACCGGTTCGATGATCCGCCCGGTCAAGGAACTGAAGAACTTCCAGAAAGTAATGGTCAAGGCCGGCGAACAGAAAGTCGTGCGCTTCACCATCACCGAGGATGACCTGAAGTTCTACAACGCCCAACTCAAATACGCCGCGGAACCGGGCAAGTTCAACGTGCAGATCGGCCTGGACTCCCAGGACGTGACGCAGCAGAGCTTTGAGTTGCTGTAATCCCGCGCACGGACTGATCGTTCCCACGCTCTGCGTGGGAATGCCTCAAGGGACGCTCCGCGTCCAGTGACGCGGAGCGTCACGGGCTGCATTCCCACGCAGAGCGTGGGAACGATCTGAACGACTACCCCCGTCGATCCAGCAAATTCACCACCAGCCGATCCACCCATCCCCATACCCTTTGCTTGACCCGCCGCCACAACGGTCGGCGTTTCCATGCCTCGAGGCTGACTTCCTGGCTCAGGGCAAAGTCATTCTCGAAACTCGCCGCCACCGCGAAGGTCAATCCGGGGTCCAGGGCTTCGAGGTTGGCTTCCAGATTGAAGCGCAGATTCCAGTGATCGAAGTTGCACGAGCCGATGCTCACCCAGTCATCGATCAACACCATTTTCAGGTGCAGGAAACACGGCTGGTATTCGAAAATCTTCACCCCGGACCTGAGCAGTCGCGGGTAGTAGCGATGCCCGGCGTAGCGCACCGACGGGTGATCGGTGCGTGGCCCAGTCAGCAGCAGACGCACATCGACACCACGAGCCGCCGCCCGACGCAGTGAGCGGCGGACTTTCCAGGTCGGCAGGAAATACGGCGTGGCCAGCCAGATTCGGCGCTGGCCGCTGTTCAGCGCGCGAACCAGCGATTGCAGAATATCGCGGTGTTGGCGGGCGTCGGCATAGGCGACCCGGCCCATACCCTCGCCCATGGCCGGCACTCGCGGCAAGCGCGGTAAACCGAAGTGCGCAGTGGGTTTCCAGGCGCGCCGATGGCGGTTGGCGATCCATTGGCGGTCGAACAGCAACTGCCAGTCGATGACCAAGGGGCCGGTGATTTCCACCATCACTTCGTGCCATTCGCAGGTGTCTTCGCCCGGTGCCCAGAACTCATCGGTGACCCCGGTGCCGCCGACTACCGCCAGGCATTGATCCACCAGCAGCAGCTTGCGGTGATCGCGATAAAAGTTGCCCACCCAACGGCGCCAGCTCAGGCGATTGTAGAAACGCAACTCGACACCGGCGGCGATCAGGCGCTGACGCAAGGTCAGGGTAAAAGCCAGACTGCCGTAGTCATCGAACAGGCAGCGTACCCGCACGCCGCGCTCGGCCGCCTGGACCAGCGCCTGAACCATGGCCTCGGCGCAGGCACCCGCCTCCACCAGATACAGTTCCAGTTCGACTTGCTCTTCGGCGCGGGCAATCGCCACCAGCATTCGCGGAAAAAACTGCGGGCCGTCGATCAGCAGTTCAAAGCGGTTGCCATCGCGCCACGGGAAAATCGCGCCGCGCATCTCAGCGCGCCGTGAAAATCAGCACCGCACCCACCGGCACCGACAGACTGATGGCCGACAAACCGGCAACCTTGCGCAAGCTTTCCAGGCCCGGGGCCAAGTCGAAATCTTCAGCGCTGATCACCAACGGCTCGAGGGTCACCACTTGGAAGCGCCGGTCATCGAGACGGGTCGCCAGCAGTTCGGCGTTGTATTGGTGTTGCTTGCCATGCAGGTTGACGGTCAGCGGCAAGCGCAACTCCAGTTGCGCACCTGGCGCCAGGTCGTTGATCGGCCGCAGATCGATTTGCGTGGTGATCAGCGCTTCGGGGAACGTCTGGATCTCGAACAGCTCCTTGCGCATGCGTTCGTCACGCAGCGGAATGCCGCTGTTGACCGACTCCAGTTCAACCTCCACCTGCGCCAGGCCCTTGGGATCGACCTTGCCGTGCAGCACCAGAAAGCGCTGCACTTCGGAGATGTTGGCGTTTTTAGTGCTGATGAACGACAGCCGCGAGGACTCGCCGTCCAGATACCAATTGGCCTGGGCCGATAGGGTGACACCGGCCAGCAGCAGGAAGGCGAGGGTATTAGAGAAGGAGCGCTTGAACATAGAAACTCGGGGGCAGATAAACCTGAGCGAACCTTAACTGTCCGCGAGTCAGTTGCAAACCTGTAGCAGCTGCCGAAGGCTGCGTTCGGCGGCGAAGCCGTCGTAAAACCATGCCTGCGGTGTTTCATATAGATCGAGGTGACGGGATAGGCGACGGCTTCGCCGCCGAACGCAGCCTTCGGCAGCTGCTACAGGGGATAGGTGTAGTTCAGGGTTGCAGGCGACATCCCTGCCGTTCACCAACCCAAGCAGCGCTATTGCTGCGCCCCATCCCACCAACCGTCACACGCTTGTTCGCCGCATCATCGACGAACCCACTGGTGGGCAAATACTGCTTCACATAACCCTGGCAATACTCGGCCGGATTATTCATCACATAGCGGCACGAGCAGTATTCCTTGGCGGTGTAGGCGCTGATGATGTCGGGAAAAGCCCACAGTGCCACACGCTCCTGCCAGACCCAGCCAAGCAAGGCGATCAGCAGCACCAGTAATAGAGTGCTGAACGGCCGACGGCGAATAAAACTGCGGCGGCTCATGGCTGCACCTGCATGGCAAACGTCTTGAGCGCGAGTTTGAGCAGTTCGTTATGCCGATAACTCCCATCGCGGTCATCGCCGTAGCGCACGATCACCAGCTTTTCGCTAGGAATCACGTACATCGCCTGCCCCCAATGGCCCAGAGCGGCGAAGGTATCGGCAGGCGCGGCGGGCCAGGGCTGGGTCGCGCCATCCATCGCGCGGTTGAGCCACCAATGCCCGCCGGGCACCGCTTCATCCTGATTGGCTTGATAGCCGGCGAAAGGCTCGCGACTGAAGTCGACCCAATCCTTGGGCAGCAATTGCCGTTCACGCCAACGACCGTCGCGCGCCATCAACAGACCGACCCGCGCCAAGTCCCGGGCAGTGAGGTAAGCGTAAGACGATGCGACAAATGTGCCCGTGGCATCTGCTTCCCACACCGCACTGCGAATCCCCAAGGGTTCGAACAGCGCAGTCCACGGATAATCCGGATAACGAGCCGGGCCGACGATGGTTTTCAGCGCGGCGGACAGCAGATTGCTGTCGCCACTGGAGTAGCGGAATGCCTGACCGGATTTGGCGTATTCGTCGTGGTCGACAGTGAACGCAGCCATGTCGCGGTGACCACGGGTGTAAAGCATGGCCACCACCGAAGACTTCAATGGGGCGTATTCGTAATCTTCCTGCCAGTCCAGGCCCGAGGCCCAGTGCAGCAGGTCGGCCATGGTCATGGTTGGGTGTTTTTCCAGCGGTGGATAGAACTTCACCGCCGGGTCCTGCAGTTTGAACAGCCCTTCGCCATAGGCCACACCGAGCACCGCACCCATCAGGCTTTTGCTGATCGACCAGGTCAGGTGCGGCGTTTGAGCAGTGGTCGGGCCGGCGTAGCGTTCGTAGATCAGCTGACCGTCGCGGATGACCAGCAAGGCATCGGTGCGGATGCCTTGGTAAGTGGCCTCGTCGCGGGGTGGGAAGGCGTAATTCTCCAGGGCCTGAAGTGCCGGCCCGGTGATTTTCGGGCCGGGCGACCATTGCTCGGCCGGCCAGTTTTCGGCCTCGGCCGTGAGGCTGAGCAGCAGCATGAAAAACAGGGACAAGCCTTTGAACATGAGGGGCGCTCGGAGGGATGAACCTGCAGAGCCTAGTCGAGGTTGATGACAGTTTTGAAGTTTGCGTCGCCTGTGAGATCGCTATCGCGAGCAGGCTCGCTCCCACAGGGGGGCTGTGTTGAGCACAGATCTGCGGCACGACACAAAACTAATGTGGGAGCGAACCTGCTCGCGATGAGGCCCGTCAATACACCGCCAACGCCTTCGCCAACCGCTTCCCCCGCGCCCCAGCCGCCAAATCCATCACTGTCTGATCGCGCTGCCACATCTGCGCCCATTGTGGCGGGCCATCGGCCAGGGCCTGATTCACTTCAGCCTTGAGCCCGTCGAACTGCGCAAACAACCCGCCCAGCAACACGTGCCCCGCCGGATTGTTCGGTGCCTGGCGGCTGACTTCCGCGCACCCGGCCAGCAGCGCCAGTAAACGCAGTTGCAAGGTTTGCGGCCAGTCGCTGTCCTGGCCAACGCCAAACAGCCACGCAGTCATGGCGCTCAGCACATAGGTGTCTTCCAGGGTTCTGAACGGTTTGACATAAGCATCCCAGCCATCCCCTGCGAGCAATTCGCACAAGGCATTGTCGAGAAACAGCCGGCCGTGGCCTATGTCCGGCATCAGTGGCATCGGCGCGAGTTTTTCCAGACGCACACCCGGTTCGCCGGGGTAAACCACCGCAAGATTCAAGCGCGGTACTTCGCCGGGTTCTTCACTGCGAGCAGCGACCAATAGCCAGTCGGCGGCATCGCCGGCGGTGACGAAATCCTTGCGCCCGCTCAGCCGCAGATCGCGCAGCCGGGTCTGCATGTCCGCCACCCGCAAACTGCGCTGTTCAGTCGCACATAACGCGCCGAGGCTCAGCGGCGCGCTCGGCCAGAGCATGCGCAACGCTGCCTGATAGCCCACCAGAAACGCCAGCCCCGGTGTTGCCATCAGCCGTCCGCCGACCACCGCCAGTTCGAACGGCGTCACCGTGCCCAACTGTTGCAGCAAGGTTGCAAACCCTTCGCCCAGGTCCGGGTTGGCGGGCAGACGATCACGGCGGTTCAACAGAATTTGCCAGGGCATAAGAGGCTCCTTGTGGGCTGTCATATAAGCATCACCAAAGCTTCATGGCGATGACACCGGGGCTACATAGCCTGACTTTGCACAACACGGCTGCATAAAGAAAGTCGATCGGCTGCAACCCAAGACGGGTGGCCAGCCCGTACGGAGACTCACAATGACTCAGATCGCCCGCATCAGCGACACCGGCAATGAACGCCGCCTGCAAGCCGAACGCCTGGTGGGCGCCGAGGCATTGCAGGAAGCCCAGGCCTTGCGCTTCAACGTGTTCAGCGGCGAATTCAACGCCAAGCTGAAAGGCGCGGAGTTGGGTCTGGACATGGATGACTATGATGTTCACTGCGCCCACATCGGCGTGCGTGACTTGAACACCGGGCGCCTGGTGGCGACCACCCGTTTGCTCGACCACACAGCGGCCAGCAGCCTGGGCAAGTTCTACAGCGAAGAAGAATTCAGCCTGCATGGTCTGGTCCATTTGAAAGGCCCGATTCTGGAAATCGGTCGCACCTGCGTCGACCCGGCCTACCGCAACGGCGGCACTATCGCCGTGCTTTGGGGCGAACTGGCCGAGGTGCTGAACCAGGGCGGCTACAGCTATTTGATGGGGTGCGCGAGCATTCCGATGCAGGATGGCGGCATTCAGGCCCACGCGATCATGCAGCGCCTGCGCGAACGCTACCTGTGCACCGAACACCTGCGGGCTGAACCGAAGAAGCCATTGCCGACGCTGGATATTCCGTCCAACGTCATCGCCGAAATGCCGCCGCTGCTCAAGGCCTACATGCGCCTGGGCGCGAAAATCTGCGGCGAGCCATGCTGGGACGAAGACTTCCAGGTGGCCGACGTGTTCATCCTGCTCAAGCGCGACGAACTCTGCCCGCGTTACGCCAAGCACTTCAAGGCGGCTGTGTAATGAGCCGCTTGCGGGTGTACGCGCGAATTGCGCGAGTGCTGTTGGTGGTAACGCTGGGCTTGAGCATGGCCAGTGTGTTCGGGTTGTTCGAGCGACTGGGGATTGCCCATTCGATGGTCCGTCGCCAGCGCTGGTCGCGTTTTTTCATGGCGCGGCTGAGCAATGCCCTGCCCTTTCGCGTGACCGTGCATGGCGAGTTGCCGAAAGCACCGATGCTCTGGGTCAGCAATCACGTGTCCTGGACCGACATCCCGTTGCTGGGCATGCTCACGCCGCTGTCGTTCCTGTCCAAGGCCGAAGTGCGCACCTGGCCGGTGGCGGGCTGGTTGGCGGCCAAGGCCGGCAGCTTGTTCATTCGTCGCGGTTCAGGCGACAGTCAGTTGATCCGCAAACAAATGACCCGCCATCTGGAGCAAGAGCACCCGCTGCTGATGTTCCCCGAAGGCACCACCACCGATGGCCGCTCGCTGCGCACGTTTCACGGTCGTTTGCTGTCCGCGGCGATCGATTCCGAAGTGGCGTTGCAACCGGTAGCGATTCGTTATCTGCGCGATGGCGAGCTCGATACTCTGGCACCGTTCATTGGCGATGATGATTTGCTCTCGCACCTGATGCGCTTGTTCGCCAATGATCGGGGTGAAGTGGAAATTCATCTGCTCAAACCGATCGAGTGCCAGGACCGGGAGCGTGCGGCGCTGGCGTTTGAGGCGCAGCAGGCGGTGCAAAGGGCGTTGTTTGGTGAAGTCGCAAAACCTGCCGAGCCACAGCATGCCGGCGAGCTGATCGCTGCCTGACTTTGCTTTTGTAGGAGCGAGCGGTGCGGCGACCCGACTTGCTCGCGAAGAACGATAACGCGGTGTCTCAGGTACACCGCGGCGTTCCTTTCGCGGGCAAGCCTCGCTCCTACAGGTATCGTGCCATTTTTGGGAAACTGGTTTGTGTCAGCGGTTTTGGACGAAATCCTGAAGCTGCGGATAGAACAACCGAAAATCCTCGCTCAACGGTTCATACAACAACCGCAACTCCTGCATCGCCCCGGCCAACTCCTCCGGCCGGGTCAACCGCCGCGAAATCCCCCGCAGCACCTGCTCCAGCACTTCGAACTCCTGATAGGACCCCAACCAGTCGTTGGCGACCATGTGCGGTGCAATCTTCGCCAAGCGCTCCGGCAACTGGTGCTCGGCCAATAGCACCCGGTACACATCCGAGGTGAATTGCTCCAGCGGCCGATCGGCGTACAGCACCCAGTCCCGCGCCAGGCAGTGGTCGAAAAACACATCGAGCACGATCCCGGCGTAGCGCCTGCGCGTGAGGGAAAACCGCGACAAGGCGATGTCCACCAGCGGATGGCGATCGGTAAAGACGTCGATGCTGCGGTGCAACTGGATGCCCGCTTCGATCTCCGGTTCGAATTGCCCCTGCAGCCGCCCTTTGACGAAATCGCCATACAGACTGCCGAGCATTTGACCGGGGCGCTGGCCACCGAGGTGCAGATGTGCGAGATAGTTCATGCGCGCAGCTTAGCACTGCGCCATCCATATCGTTATAACCCGATATACCGATTCATGCGGTCATCAGACCAAAATCATATTGGTATATCGCGAAGTACCGATTTAAAGTTCGCCTCATCGCGATATAGCGTTTTACTCATCACGAGCCCAAACCATGACCATCGACCTCGACGAAATAATAAAAGCGCTGGCACACCCAGTACGCCGAGACATCCTCATCTGGCTGAAAGACCCCAAGGTCCAGTTCCCGGAACAGCTCCACAACCACGAGTACGGCATTTGCGCCGGACAGATCGATCAACGCTGCGGCCTGTCGCAGTCGACCGTGTCCGCCCATTTGGCGACCTTGCAACGTGCGGGACTGATCAGCAGCCAGAAGGCCGGTCAATGGCACTTCTTCAAACGCAACGAGGACGTGATTCAGGCGTTCCTCGACGCCATCGACAAGGAGCTCCGCGCTCCGACAAGGAACTGATAATGCCCCTCTCGCTACTCATTCTGGCCTTGAGCGCCTTCGCCATCGGCACCACCGAGTTCGTCATCATGGGCCTGTTGCCCGAGGTGGCGGCCGATCTCGGTGTGTCGATCCCCGGCGCCGGCTGGCTGGTGACCGGTTACGCCCTGGGCGTGGCCATCGGTGCGCCGTTCATGGCACTGGCCACTGCCAGACTGCCGCGCAAGGCCGCACTGGTAGCGTTGATGGGCATCTTCATCATCGGCAACCTGCTCTGCGCCCTGGCCAGTGACTACAACGTTTTGATGTTTGCCCGTGTGGTCACCGCGCTGTGTCACGGCGCCTTCTTCGGCATCGGTTCGGTGGTGGCGGCAGGTCTGGTGCCGGCCAACAAACGGGCATCGGCCGTGGCTCTGATGTTCACCGGCCTGACCTTGGCCAACGTCCTCGGGGTTCCGTTGGGCACCGCGCTCGGTCAGGAAGCCGGCTGGCGTTCGACCTTCTGGGCGGTGACCGTGATCGGTGTGATTGCGTTGATCGGCTTGATTCGCTTCCTGCCGGCCAAGCGCGATGAAGAGAAACTCGACATGCGCGCCGAACTGCGAGCCCTCAAGGGCGCCGGCATCTGGCTGTCCCTGAGCATGACGGCGCTGTTCGCCGCCTCGGTCTTCACCTTGTTCACCTATGTCGCCCCGCTGTTGGGCGAGGTCACCGGGATCTCGCCACGCGGCGTGACCTGGACCTTGATGCTCATCGGTCTGGGCCTGACGGTCGGCAACATCATCGGCGGCAAGCTGGCGGACAAAAGCCTCGCGGCGACGCTGATCGGTGTGTTCATCACCATGGCGGTCGTGTCCACCGTGCTGACCTGGACCAGCGTTGCATTGATCCCCACCGAGATCACCCTGTTCCTCTGGGCCACCGCGTGTTTTGCCGCCGTACCCGCCCTGCAAGTGAACGTTGTGACCTACGGCAAAGCGGCTCCGAACCTGGTGTCGACCCTGAACATCGGCGCTTTCAACGTTGGCAACGCACTCGGTGCCTGGGTTGGCGGCAGCGTCATCGCCCATGGTTTCGGTCTGACCAGCGTGCCGCTCGCGGCAGCGGCACTGGCGGTACTCGCGTTGCTGGTGACCCTGATTACTTTCCGTCAGAGCGGCGATGCCGAGCTGGCCCCCGCTACTCACTGATCGCTAAAAGAGAGCTATTTCATGACGACTATTTTCGATCCGATCAAACTGGGCGACCTCGAGTTGGCCAACCGCATCATCATGGCACCGCTGACCCGCTGCCGCGCCGACGAAGGCCGTGTGCCGAACGCGCTGATGGCCGAGTACTACGTGCAACGCGCCTCCGCTGGCCTGATCCTCAGCGAAGCGACGTCGGTAACGCCAATCGGCGTGGGCTACCCGGACACTCCCGGCATCTGGTCCAACGATCAGGTGCGCGGCTGGAGCAACGTGACTAAAGCAATCCACGGCGCGGGCGGCAAAATCTTCCTGCAGCTGTGGCATGTAGGGCGGATTTCTCACCCCTTGTACCTGAACGGCGAAGCACCGGTCGCGCCGAGTGCCATCCAGCCTAAGGGTCATGTCAGCCTGGTGCGTCCATTGGCCGACTTCCCCACCCCGCGCGCCCTGGAAACCGCGGAAATCGCCGACATCATCGACGCTTACCGCGTGGGTGCCGAGAACGCCAAGGCGGCCGGTTTTGACGGTGTGGAAATCCACGGCGCCAACGGTTACCTGCTCGACCAGTTCCTGCAAAGCAGCACCAACCAGCGCACCGACAACTATGGCGGCTCCCTGGAAAACCGTGCGCGCCTGTTGCTGGAAGTGACCGATGCCGCCATTGAAATCTGGGGCGCGGGTCGCGTCGGTGTGCACTTGTCCCCTCGTGCCGACCTGCATGACATGGGCGATGACAACCTGTCCGAGACCTTTACCTACGTCGCTCGCGAACTGGGCAAACGTGGTATTGCCTTCATCTGCTCGCGCGAGAAAGAAGCCGGCGACAGCCTTGGTCCACAACTCAAAGAAGCCTTCGGCGGCCCCTACATCGCCAACGAACGCTTCACCAAGGACAGCGCCAACGAGTGGCTGGCCAGCGGCAAGGCCGATGCGGTGGCGTTCGGTGTACCGTTCATTGCCAACCCGGATCTGCCGGCACGCTTGAAGGCCGATGCGCCGTTGAATGAAGCACGTCCGGAATTGTTCTATGCAAAAGGCCCGGTCGGTTATATCGATTACCCAGCGCTGTAAACGTCCGCCATTGAAATGCAAAAGCCCCAACTCGAAAGAGCCGGGGCTTTTGCGTTAATGCCAGTCAGTTAAGCAATTTCAGCCGCGACGCACTCTCTGTAGCAGCTGGCGAAGCCTGCGTTCGGCTGCGAAGCAGTCGTGAATCCGGCTGATGCGGTCTGCCTGACATACCG
>NZ_JAMYDU010000012.1 GCF_024138395.1 Pseudomonas mandelii | reverse complement strand
CCGACCCATCTTCCCCGGATGTACCCACTCCAACTGTGGGAGCTGGCTTGCCTGCGAAAGCGGCCTGTCAGCCGACCAATCTTCCCGGGGATGTACCCAGCCCAACTGTGGGAGCGAGTCTGCTCGCGAAGCTGTTGATCTTGCCGTTGCTTTGGCTCTGGCTTTTGATCTTGATCGTGATCTGTTGCCCCTTTCCCAGAGGCCGAATGGCGGGGCAAAAGCGCTTTGGTTACTTTCCGCCGGGCCGCGCAGGCTTTTCGAAAGTGACTCGCTGTAAAAGCGAAACCGCCAGCGGCCGTGACCGCAGAAACGGATATGTACACGATCAAAAGTCCCGGTCGGCTATCAGGCCGCCTTCGCGGGCAAGCCTCGCTCCTACAAGGGCCGATAACCGCCAGACGTGACCGGAAAAATGGATATGTACTCCAAAACACCAAGCCCTGGGCAGTGGATCTCTGTAACTCAAGAGATGTGTAGATACCCATGCTTGGGAGGAGGAGACGCGCCGCAACACAATCTAGGAATGTCGGACGTTTCCTCGATTTTTTTGAAAGCTTTCACGCGTTTAACGATGCGTGTTTAACGACACTCAGTGTTACGTCCCGAAGGCTACAAGACCTTGCGCCGTTACCTACGGTTAAGACAGAATCCGCCGGCTTGTCCGCCGATGGCTTGAGCTCTATCGTTTCCCTGTCGCTGAATAGCAGCGATCGGGTTTGGTAGACCCTCAGCATCGACGCATAGCGTCACCTTCGGCGGTCCTTTCTTAGGGCTGCGCGTTTTATGGTGGCCATGCGCAGGGCTCCTTCGGGAGCGCCGGTTCCGATGCCCGGTCTACCAACCTTCGTATGGCCGCCACCCTCCGTTTGGTAGCGAGATGGTGTTGGCTCCTTTTAAAAAGCATCGGAGTTTCTACTATGTTCAAAGTTACGCCCAACCCACCGGACACCGATCCGGCATCCCCGTACGAATCCCTCGACTCAAAGAAACTCAACGAAGCCGCCGAACGCGCCCTCAATTTCTACCTCAACCCGGCAGCGATCATGAACAACACCCCCCGCAAACCCAGCACCATGTACATGGTTGCGCCGGATGTCGGCCATGAAACCTTGCTGGTTCAAACGTGTGAGAACTTGGCCTCAGCCAGTGTCATGGCCAGCGACATCGCTGCATTGGTGGAGGGCACCCAGCGCCATACCCTGCTGGCGCTTCAGCAAGTCATCATGCTGGCTGAACTGGCGGTGAATCGAATGCTGGATAACTTCGTTCCACCCAAGTAAATCACTTAACCCTTTACCGAGAGCTTGCCCCTCGGTAAAGGGTTTTGATGGCTCATAACGACGTTCTGACCACCAATGGACAATCAACCGGGTGGGCGCCCGAGACCTCCAGGGCCTCGATCAAGTGCCGGGCCGCGTTGCGACCGATCTCGTAGTACGGCAGTTGCACCGTGGTCAGTGGCGGGATGAACAGTTCGGCGATGCCGATCATGTTGTCATAGCCGAGCACGGCGACATCGGCGGGAATCTTCAGGCCACGGCCCAACAACAGCTGATAGGCACAAAAGGCAATGCGGTCGTTGCCACAGATCAGAATATCGAATTGAGGGCGGCCTTCGATGATGTGCCGGTCGAGGATGGCTGCGGTTTCACCATAGGCGTCATGATCGGAAAGGTCGTATTGCAAGAGTGCGTCAGGCGCCAGGCCGAATGCCTGACAGGCACGCTGCAGGCCTTTTTGTCGCAAGCCCCAGGCCAGACTCTGTTTGGGCAGATTGATGCACAGCGGGCGCCGATAGCCTTGGCTCAACGCGTGATGTACGGCTCGATACTGCCCCATTTCGTCGTCCGGCACATAACTGACCAGGTCACTGTCATCGGCCAGGCAATTGGCGAGTACCAGGGGTTTGCTCTTCAAGCGCTCGGGAATGCTCACCTGGCGAAACCCCATGGCGCTGAAGATCAACCCGTCGGGACGGTGCGACAACATCAGGTCGATGTTCTGGTCGGTAGGCGGGTTGCTCAACAGGTTAAGGATGAACACATTCCAGCCCGCCTGTTGCGCGGTCTGTTCGATGGACAGCAGCAGCTCGACCGCGAACGGTGTGGTCGCGGTGTCCAGCGCGAACACCCCGATGGTTCGCGACTGGAGGTTGTCGCCGCGCATCTTGCGCGCCGACAGGCTCGGTACGAATTGCAGTTCGTCAATGGCGCGACGCACCCGCTGAAGGGTTTCGGGGCTCAGTTTTTCCGGATTATTGAGCGCTCGGGAAACCGTCATCAGGGACACGCCGGCCAGCTGTGCAACGTCTTTCACTGAAGTCATGCGAGGCGAGGCCGGTCAGGTTGACGCAGGATCATGACACAGCGCCCGGGCTTCTCGCGACACGAATGACGCTGCTCACAGCCATCCAGAGCCGAGAGGCCATGCCTTGGGAATCGAGACACGCCCGCCACTCCCGCTTGCCAGCAGCTTGACCCCCAGACTGTCGGGCCGCGGATAGAGGCGACTGCTGAGGCTGAAGCGCCCGTTTTCGTCGAACACCTCGATGGACGAACGATCGAGAAACACGCGCAGTTCCAGTCGCTCCTGTGTCGGGTCTATCGCCACGCTGCGCTGACCGGTGACTTGCGCGCCCGAGCGGCTGCGATCAAGCACCAATCGCTGCAGCGACGCATCGTAGTAGAGCAGGGTTTCTTCGTGGCCATCGTCGCTGCAACGCAAGGCGATTCCGAGGTGGCCGTCGCTGCAGCCGCGCAAATCCAGATGCACATGGATTTCGAGCATGTCGCCATTCACTTCCGGCACCCACCGGGTTCCCGATTCATCCCACCAAGGCGTGCCCGGCAATGGCGCCTTGCGCAGTGCGGTGAGTTCCCGTGCCGGATACACGCAAAGGCGATCTGCACGCAGTTCAAGTTCGCGCGGCAAGCCGAGCATGCCGCACCAGTGATGAGCCTGGCTGGGCATCGGGCTTTCCCACATGTCGAGCCACGCCCACACCAGACGCCGGCCATCGGCGGCCACGAGCGTTTGCGCGGCGTAGAAGTCGTGGCCGTTATCCAGCTCGATAAAAGGCCCGCCAGTGAAGTGCCATTCGCTGTCGAGTCGGCCCACTCGATAACCGGTGTGGTACTTGTTGAGCCGATCGTAACGTTGAGGTTGCATGCCCTGAGGAGAGTACAGCAGCACATCGCGCCCGTTCAGTCGGAACAGATCCGGGCACTCCCACATATAGCCATCGCCCGCGCTGCCGCTGGACACATAGTCGAGGAATTCCCAGCTATGCAGATCTGCGGAACGGTACAGCGGCAGCAACGGCACATCACCCAGACGTGCGCCGGCAATCAGGTACCAGCCGTCGTCCTCCTGCCATACCTTGGGGTCACGAAAGTGCATGATCGTGTCTTGCGGCGCGGTGTCGATGACGGCGCCATGCTTGACGAAGCGGATACCATCGGTGCTGGTGGCCAGGCACTGGACTTGACGGATCGAGCGCTCGTCACCCACGTCCCCCAGCCAAGTGTGCCCGGTGTAGATCAATGCCAAGGTGTCTCCACACACCACCGCGCTACCGGAAAAACAACCGTCGCGGTCGAAATCATCGCCGGGTGCGAGCGCAATGGGCAGATGCTGCCAATGAACCAGATCGGCACTCTTGGCATGCCCCCAATACATCGGACCCCATTTTGCGTCGAAGGGGTGGTGTTGATAGAACACGTGGTATTCGCCACGAAAGTACACCACCCCATTAGGGTCGTTCATCCAGCCCGCGGGAGGGGCAAGATGATAACCGGGCCGATAATCATCGATGACGCGAGACACACCATCGCTCAGCGCATGCTGCGCAATCTCAAGGGCAGCGGACATGGGATCACTCATGGAATTCAAAGACACAGTCATAGGGCGCTTGCTCGTGCCGGGCTCAGAAGGACGCCATCGGGCAGGGTTTCAATGGCGTGTGGGTGGCGCTTCAAGGCCGTGCCGTCGGCGGCGAACAGGTGCAGGTTGTCGATGTCCGGCAGCAGCTCAACCCGATCGCCCGCCTTCCAGCCGGCGCTGACTTCGCAACGACAGATCAGTGGTTCTTCCAGACGTGTATCGAGGTGCACATAGGTTTCGCTGCCCAGGTATTCGACCGCAGTCACGACGACGCCGGCGGTTCCCTCCGCCGCCTTGAGCGACAGGTGCTCCGGGCGAATCCCCAGGCTCAGGTGAGTGCCTGCCGCCAGGTTCGTACTGTCGAATGGCAGGGCGGTGATACCCCAGACGAGGGTATTGACCAGGCTGGTTTCACCAGGCGTCTGCAGGCGCACTGGCAGAAAATTCATTCTGGGCGAACCGAGAAAACCGGCGACAAAACGGCTGGCAGGGCGTTCATAGAGTTCGCGCGGTGAGCCGACCTGTTCGACGCGACCGCCATTGAGCACGACAATTTTGTCGGCCAGGGTCATCGCTTCAACCTGATCGTGAGTGACGTAGATCATGGTCGAGCCCAGCCGATCATGCAGCCGGGCGATTTCGTTGCGCATCTGCACCCGCAAGGACGCATCCAGGTTGGACAGCGGTTCATCGAACAACAAAATGTCCGGTTCCCGCGCCATGGCTCTGCCCATTGCCACACGCTGACGCTGCCCTCCAGACAGTTCCTTTGGCTTGCGTTGCAGCAGTTTGTCCAATTGCAGGATTTGCGCCGTTTTCAGCACGCGCTCGCGCAGGCTGGTCTTTTCCGTCTTGGCCAGTTTGAGACCAAAACTGATGTTGTCGTAGACGCTCATGTGCGGGTACAGCGCATAAGACTGAAACACCATGCCGACGCCACGCTCGCGCGGCTCCAGATCGTTGACCCGACGCCCGTCGATCAGCAGGTCGCCGCCGCAGATCGAATCCAGGCCGGCGATCAGTCGCAGCAGGGTCGATTTTCCGCAGCCCGAAGGGCCGACGAACACGACGAATTCACCTGCCGCGATTTCCAGGCTGACGTCACGAAGAATCCGCGCGCCGCCCAATTGTTTATTCACGTTGTCCAGTTTCAATTTGATCACGATGCTGTTCCTTGTCTTTGTTGGGCATCAACCCTTTAACGCGCCGGCAGTGAGACCGGAAACGATTCGGCGCTGGAAGATCAGCACCAGAATCACCAGTGGGACGGTGACCACCACCGAGGCGGCCATCAACAACCCCCACGGCAACTCATGGGGGCTGCCGCCGGAAATCAAGGCGATGGCGACCGGCACCGTGCGTTGTGTGTCGGTGAGGGTGAAGGTCAGGGCAAACAGGAACTCGTTCCACGCCGCGATGAAAGCTAATAAGCCAGTGGTGACCAGGGCGGGCCAGAGCAGCGGCAACAGCACGCGGGTCAGCGTGACCCAAGGCGAGGCGCCATCCATGATTGCCGCTTCTTCCAGTTCATGGGGCAGTTGCCCCATGAATGTGGTCAGCACCCAGACGGTGAAGGGCAGGGTGAAAATCGTGTAGCTCAGGATCAACGCCCAGGACGTGTTGTACAGACCCAGCGCGCGGATCACTTCGAACAGCCCCGACAGCACCGCGACTTGGGGAAACATCGACACGCCAAGGACCATCATCAAGACTGTGCCACGCCCACGAAACTTCACCCGGCCCAAGGCATAGGCGGCGGTCAGGCTGAGGAACAGCGCCAGCGTCACCACGCACAGCGCAACCACCAGCGAATTGCCGATCGCCCGCAGGAATGAAGCTTGACTGAGCACCGCTGCGTAGTTGGAGAAGTCGGGGTTAGCGATCCAGTAACTCACCTCGAACAAGGCGCTGGACGGCTTCAGTGACGTGACGATGGCGTAGTAGAAAGGGAACACCGCATACAGCAGCAACACCCCGATCAGACACCAGAACCCGAGGCGCAACAGCGCTTTTTTCAGTAGGCGCAGGTTCATGACCGGACCTCCAGTTGACGGCGTCCGAGGTAGAGATAAAGCATGGCGATGACCGCCACCACCAGAAACAGCAGGGTCGAAGCCGCGCTGCCGTAACCAACGTCCTGGAACTCCACCAGATGCTGGCGGGCATACACCGACATGCTCATGGTGCTCGACGAATTTGAGGTCAGCACATAGATCACGTCGAATACCCGCAGCGAGTCGAGGATGCGAAAGATCGCTGCCACCAGCAAGGCGGGCATCAGCAGGGGAAGCGTGACACGCCAGAACACCTTCAGCGGATGAATGCCATCGACCCTGGCGGCTTCGTAGCAATCGCTCGGCAACATCTGCAAGGCAGCGAGCATCAGCAGCGTGACAAACGGGACGGTCTTCCAGACGTCGACGATGATCACCGCCCACATCGACAGGTCCGCATCGGCCGTCCAGGCCAGGGGCGCGTCAATCAGGCCGACGCTCAGCATCAGGTGATTGATGATGCCGAACTGGTCGTTAAGCATCCATGACCAGATCTTTGCCGAGACAATCGTAGGAATCGCCCAGGGAATCAGAATCAACGCGCGCACCAGTGAACGGCCGGTGAATTTGATGTTCAGCAGCAACGCCACCAGCAGTCCCAGTACGACCTCCAACCCCACCGACACCACGGTGAAATGCAAGGTGTTGCGCACCGCGTTCCACCATTGCGGATCGACCAGGATGCCCGACCAGCTGGAACCGTTGTGGAACAGATAATTGCTCAAGCCAATGAAGGTTCCGCCACCGGTGTCCGCCAGGTTGGCGTCGGTCAGGCTGAACCAGAATGTGCGCAGTAGCGGCCAGGCCGCCACCAGGGCCAGGCACAGCAACATCGGCGTCAGAAACAGCCAGGCAGCGCGCACGCGGCGACGTTGCACGGGCGTTTCCCGGGTGAGCAGCAGCTCCTCACCGGGGGCATGGGTAGTAGAGACAGACATGGTGATTTCCTTCCTTGTGGCTTACCAGTTCCGGCGTTTGATGCGCGTGAGTTCGCTTTCCAGTTCGGCCAGCGCCTGATCGACAGGCAACTCGCCCGCCAGCACGCCATGCACTCGATCGAAGAACGCATTGGAGACCCGTGGATAACGATCGGCAGTGATGGAGGCGGGGCGCATCACCCCATCGTTGAGAATGCTGTGCAGCTGAGCGTAATAAGGCATGGCCGCGAGCAATTCCGGGTCTTGATACAACAACTCGATAACCGGGTTATAGGCGCCTATCAGGGCACGGCGTTTTTGCTCTTGGGCACTGGTCAGGTAGCTCACCAGTTCTGCGGCAAGTTTTGGATGGGCGCTGTAACGCGAAACCGCCAGACCCCAGCCACCGAGGGTGGATGCATGGGTGCCAGCCTCGCCGCCGCGGGGCAGGGGAGCGACCCCGACCTTGTCTTTTACCGCACTGTCCTGGCTTTGAACCAGGGCCCAGACATACGGCCAGTTACGCATGAACAGCGCATTTCCCGACTGGAATACGCCACGGCCTTCTTCCTCGGTGTAATTGAGCACGCCCCGCGGGGAGATGTCTCCGACCCAGCTTTTCGCCAGGGTCAAAGCCGTTCTTGAGGCCTGATTGTTGACTACGATGTCGCCTCGTGAATTGACCAGTCCGCCTTCCGGTTGGCTGCTGATCCACTCCAGCGCATTGCACGTCAGACCCTCGTAGGCACGGCCCTGAAAGATGTAACCCCACGCGTTGGGGTTCCCGGCAGTGCGCTCGGCCTGTTGAATATTTCTGGCGGTCGCGGTCATTTCTTCCCAGGTCCGGGGAACCGGCTGGTTGTACTTCTCGAGCAAGTCCTTGCGGTAATACAGCAGACCCGAGTCGGTGAACCACGGCATCGTCACCAGCCGTCCGTTCACGGTGGCGTTATCCACCTGTGCCTGGAAGTAGCCCTGGGTCGCGTTGGCGGGAAGCACCTCGCGCAGATCCATCAGGTGTTTGGCCAGCATCCCCGGCCACACCATGTCGATTTGAATGATGTCGATGTCGCTGGACTGCGCACTGAGGATCTGTTGGTAGAACGACAACCTTTCGGTCGCCGAGTTAGGCGTGGAAACCACTTCGACGTTGTTGCCGGTCTGTTTTGACCACGCCTCGACAGCCTCCTTGCAGAGTTGTAATTCCGCGCCCACGGCACCGCAGGAGATCGTCAAATCAGCTGCGATCGAGAGGGATGGAAGCCCGGCACAAAGGGTAAGCAGTGCTGCTGGAAGGAACGATTTGAGCTGTTTCATAAAGCCCTCTTTATTTTTGTTTTTAGAAAAGTTAACGTTAACATCGCCAAATGTAGCAGCGTATTTGCGATGAGGCATCCTTTTTTTCGTCGGTTTTGGCAAATCACAACTGACGAAAGAAAAGGCAGGTCGCAGGACAAAACAATAAAAACAAAACAGGAAATCCCCATGCAGAAAGCATCAAGCTGGCTACTCGCAGGCGTGCTCGGCACCTCGGCGGCGACCTCCCAGGCCGCGACTCTGGAAGAGCGCATGGCGGCGTTTGAAGCCCGTGCCAGCGCCGCGGAAAAACGTGCAGCCGCCGCTGAACAGCAAACCCAGGCACTCGCCAGAGAATTGCAGCAAATCAAACTGGCTACTCCCGCCTTGCAGCCGGCGGCGTCCACGGCAGCAGCCACTTCGGCACCCACTTTGGACACTCGACTGGCAAAACTCGAAGCCCGTCAGCAAAGCATGGAAAAGCAGGACAATAGCGGACAGCTGACTGACGGCTTCAGCTTCAAGGGCTACGCGCGTTCCGGATTGCTGATCAACGATGGGTTGGGGGGTGGTCGTGGCGGTCCTTATACAACACCTGCCGGTTCAGTCGGGGGGGCAGTCGGGCGACTGGGTAACGAAGACGATACTTACATGCGCATAGACCTGTCGAAAGAGCTCTATGCGCAGAACGGCACCCGTTCCAGATTCACGGTGTCCATTGCCGACGGTGTGGAGAGTTCCAATGACTGGACGGCCGATGAGAGCAACCTGAACGTACGTCAGGTATTTACCGAACTCGATCATCTCGCCGCCTTTAAGGGCAATTCAGTATTCGAAAATTCCACCCTGTGGGCAGGCAAGCGATTCGATAAGAACAATTTCGATATCCACTGGCTGGACTCGGACGTCATCTTTCTGGCCGGCACCGGGGGCGGAATCTACGATGTGCAGATGAACAAGGATTGGCGCTCCCATTACTCCTTGATCGGCCGTAACTACGGGGATTTCAGTGAGGGCGGTGTCAATGCCGATGTGGAAAGCTACATCCTGACCTCCAACCAGTTCTTCGATAATGGTCAGTGGCAGTGGATGTTCAATGGCATTGGCTCAAAGAAAAACGACTTTGCCACCCGCACCAATGAAGCGGGCCTGACGCCGGCGGATTCCGGCTTGCACAGCATGCTGGCCAATCACCAGAAAGATTTTTTCGGCAGGGAAGGCTTCTTCAAAACGGCACTGCTCTATGGGCAAGGTCTGGGGGCAGAGGTCAAGAACGTCGGCTCGGATGGCGAACTGATCGACGACGCCCGCGCGCTGCGTCTGGCGCTTTACGGCGAGACACCCATTGCACCCGGCTGGCGCATCGGCCCCAGTTTGTTGGCCGAACAAAGCAAGGACAGGTACGTCAAGGGTGACGACTACCGCTGGATGACCCTGAACGTGCGGTTGGCCAATGAAATCAACAGCAATTTCGAGATGGCTTACGAGATGAGCTGGCAAACCATGGACCTCGACCCCAAGGGCTATATGCAACGTAATGCGGTCGACGGTAACTTCTGGAAATTCACGATCGCCCCGACATTCAAACCCGACGTTGGCGACCTGCTCACACGCCCCGAATTGCGAGTGTTCGCAAGTCTCATGAACTGGTCTTCGGACCTGGACAGGTACAGTTCCACAGACAACTTCGGCAAGTCGGACTTCAACGCTGGCGGTGTATGGCAGTACGGCATACAGATGGAAACCTGGTTCTGAATTTTGCTTCATCTGCGACAGGCCGAACCTGTAGGAGCCAGGCTTGCCGTAATGCCTGTCAGTTAAGGCGAAATCTGTAGGAGCGAGGCTTGCCCGCGAAGAACGATGACGCGTAATACCTGAAAAACCGCGGTGCATTCTTCGCGGGCAAGCCTCGCTCCTACAGAAATTTCGCTTAACTGACCGGCATTGAGGCTTGCCGGCGAAGGCGTTTTTAAGGACGTCTTCGCCGGCAAGCCTGGCTCCTACGGGGCGGTTCTTCCACGCTGAATCACGATAGGCGGCTCGATCAGTTGCAGTTCGAGCGCACCCGAGGCTGGCACGAAGCGCGGGCCGGTGCTTTCAGGCGTGGCCCGCAACCTCCAGGTTCGCTGCACCTTCGCCAGTTGGGCGACGCCTGATCCCAGGGACCAGCGCCGGCAGACCTTCTCCAGCTTTAGCGGGTAAAGGGTCAGTTGGTCGCCTTTGAAGTGCATGCGCAGGAAGCATTTGTGGTCGGCGATGCACTGCGAGGAAAAAACCGCTTCGCTGTGTAGCCCCCAAAAGGTGTTGCCCATCACCATCCAGGCACCGAACAACAGGCCTCCCAAACTGCCGCCGAGCACCAGCGTCTCCGCCAGGAACAATAAAACCTGGTGTAGGTTTTCTACCTCGAGCTGCAGGTAGTGGATGTTGACACGGCCCATCAGCCACAGCAGCCCGATCGCCAGTCCCAGATGAAGTAACCCGTGAACCGCGCCAATGGCATAGGCGAGCTTTCGGGTGCGCTTGACCCCGGCGGCCGAGAACACTGCGCAACCCAGCACAATGACCACGGCGAACATCACCGACGAAGGACTGTGTGACAGGACCAGGAGCAGGTGTCGCCAAACTTCGCTGATGTTGGGAATAGACGCTTGGAGACCAGACAACACGTCCATCAGGCTGCGGTTGCCTCGTGCCGGGTGGGGCACGGTGCTGGCGCTTTGTACCATCCAGTCGAACAGCAGGTACAAAATGGCAAGCATGCCGCAGAACGAGAGATTGCGGGTAGGTAGTCGCCATGCTCGATTACGCAGTTGCTCGGAGGTCTTTTTGTCCGGATAGGCCGCCGCCAGCTCGTAGTGCTGCCGGGTACCGCCAACGGTGATCGGCTTGGGCGGATCGGGAAGCTGATGTGTGGCATTCAAGAAGGCGCCACCGCCTCCGCAGGTGATGCGCTGCGGCGCCTGGGTGCCAGCTTGTGGCTGATAGCGCGCGTAGTGGTGCGAGTCTCCGGCCAGGACCACCGCGAGGTGATCACCCAAGAGCTGCTCGATCTCGCGCAGGCTGCGGAAGCGCGGCGTCTGGGTTTCGATCGAGGACAAGGCCTTGCTCTCCTCGCGTGCCAGCCGTTCGGCCTCATCCACCCAACTTGGCTCGGGCGTGCAGAGGATCACGCGGTCGCCTGGTTGCAGTCTGGTGCGCATCTCTTCGAAGTATTGCTTCTGCTGCCGGTCGATCATGGACTCCAACTGCAAATCCAGGCCCCAGATCCACCAGCCATTGGGCAGCTGTAGCACGTAGTAACTGGTGCGCTGGCGGGTTTCCCAGCCACCGATGGGTTTCTGCTCGCAAAACAGTTGGGAGAAGCCGCGCAGACCGTCATACCAATCGTGGTTGCCAGGCGTCGCCACCAGCCACGGTGCATCAGGTTGCGGCACGGGCTGTTCCTGGTCATCAGGGCGCACCTTGGGCACCGGCGCGGGAAAGGCGGCGCGGAAGGGATCCAGGAAGCGGGTGCGGTAGCCGGATTGGGCCGGTGTGGGATAGACCTGATCGCCACCGAGCAACAGCACATCGGCGCGGGGCAGCTTGAGTTGGTGTTCCGGCAACTCGACAGCATGGCTGACGCACAGTGCCATGGAATAGGTCGAATCCCAGCCATCGCCGGTATCGGCCAGATAGTCGATCCACACATCACCGTCGCCAGCCACCTGGATAGGCGGGTTGGAGCCCCGAGGGTTGAGCACGGCCAGCATTTCGCGCGGGTCGGCGAAGGCACCCATCGTAGTGGCCGCAGCCGTTTGCAAGCCCGTGCGCATGAGCTGAAACGGGCCTAGCCAATTGACCATCGCTTCCTGGGTATAAAGCTCGATGCGGCTATTGAGCGTGGGAGATTTAGTAGAACGGGTCATGGCGAGGGGCGAAGCGTGCGGCGTAGGCGCCTCTCCAGCGCGAAACTCAATCGAATGCTCCTTCATCATTCAGCCTCCATTGCTGTAACGAGTTCAGGTACCGCAAAAGGGTGATCTTTTGTCGGTCGATTCAGAATAGGTCAGTTATGCGATGGCCGCCGATTCATAGCCTGAAGGAGCTATCGTGAATAGTTCCCGAAAACGTTGTCTCTACCGGCCCGATGAGAAAGACCGGTCCCACGCCATCCCATTCAACCGTTACGCTTCCGCCATCACATTCAACCTCAACGGAATTGTCTAACAAGCCACGACGAATTCCGTTAACGGCGGCGCCACAAGAGCAGGAGCCGGAACCGAGTGGAATACCACCCCCGCGCTCCCAAATGCGCAACCGAATGTGCTTTCGATTAATGATCTGGACGAAATGCACGTTCGTCTTGAGGGGGAATAGAGGGTTGGTTTCAATGGTCGGTCCGAGGGACGCGATATCAACGGCGGTTAGATCATCGACAAAATAAGTGCAGTGCGGATTGCCCATGCTGCAAGCTGCTGGGCCATCCGCAAGGGGCAAAACAGCAGTGTCCAGTTCCTGCGCCAGGGGAATATCCGACCAGCCGAAAAGCGGTTCCCCCATGTTGACGGAAATCGTACCGGTTGAGGTTCGCTCACACGTGAGTAGACCACGGTTGGTTCGCAGCGCTATCGACGTCGTATTTGATTCGCGCATCAGCCTGTCCGCGGCCCCCCGCGTTGCGCTGCCACACGCATCCAGCGTGGAGCCATCGGCATTCCAGAACATCAAACGCGCCACCGCATCATCGCAATCGAGCATCACCGCGAGTTGATTGAAGCCGATTCCTCGGTGCCAATCACCCAATCGCTGAGCCAAGGCACTTGTGATTGGATTGGCCGAGTTTCGCGAGTCCACAATGACGAAGTCATCGCCATTGGCGTGCATCTTATGAAAACTTAGCGACATAAATTGATCCCACTGAATTCCAGGCAATTTCAGCCGCGACGCACTCGATGTAGCAGCTGCCGAGCCTGCGAGGCTGCGTTCGGCTGCGTAGCAGTCGTGAGTCCGGCAGATACGGTCTGCCTGACACACAGCAATTGCTGATTTTACGACTGCTTCGCAGCCTAACGCAGCCTCGCGGCCTCGGCAGCTGCTACGGATAACATTACGTCTTGACTGACTGACAGACCCGCCAGAATAGCGGGTCTGTAAGGGGGGGATCAGAGTTTCGGCAACTGCCCGATGCGCCCGAACATTTCGGTCACGATCTGCAAGTCCAGCAGGAACTGGTCGACGGTCTTGAACTCATTGTCGTTGTGGCCGGTGTACTTGACCTCGGGCCTGGCCAGCCCGAACTGCACGCCATTGGGCAGCTCATGGACCGAAGTGGCGCCGGCAGAAGTGCCGAACTTGTGTTCCATGCCGAGGTTTTCGCTTGCCACAGCCAGCAGGGCCTTGACCCATTCACCTTCTGGGTTGCGGTGCATCGGTTCGGCGATCGAATAGTCGAAGGCCGTCGCAATGTGGGTCTTCTTGCTCCAGGCGCCAAGCTTGTCGGCGATTTCGGTCTTGAGCACTTCCGGGGATTTACCCTTCGGCACGCGCAGGTTGACCGCGAGCTTGAAGGCTTTTTCATCCATGCCGACATAGGTCAGGGATGCGGTCAGCGGTCCCATGAAGTCATCGGAAAAGCCGACCCCCAATTTGCTACCCAGGTAGTCCAGCCCCCAGTTGTCGGCGGCATAGCGGGCGGCGTCGGTAATGTGGTTGTGCTTGAGCGCGACCTTCCCGTCGAGGCTGTTGATGAAGTCCAGCATTCTTGCCACCGGGTTGACGCCTGACTCGGGCTCGGAGGAGTGGGCAGAAACGCCGGTGACGGTCAGCTGGACGTCCTTGCCAACGACCTTGGCGCTCACCTCGAAGTCACCGCCATTGCGCTTGGCATAATCGCTACCTGCCTTCTGCAGGCTGGCGGCCAATTCGGCGGGTTTGTCGCTCAACAAGGTGGCGACGGAAGTCGACGGAATCTGGTTGGTTGCCAGGCCGCCGGTCATTGAGGTGATTTCGGCGCCTTTGCCCTGTGCGGCGCGCCGAGGAAAACTGGCCATGACGGTGCCGTAGCCTTTCTCGGCAATCACCACCGGGTAGCCGCCATCCAGCGCCAGGTTGTAGTTGGGTGTCGGGTTGTGTGCGAAGTAATAGGGGATGGCGTCGCCGGTGGTTTCTTCGGTGGTGTCTACCAGCAGCTTGAAATTCCTCGCCAGCGGCAGCTTCTCTTCCTTGATGATCTTCATTGCGTAGAGCGCCACCACGATGCCGTTCTTGTCATCCTCGGTGCCCCGGCCATACATGCGATCGCCGACCAGGGTGACCTTGAACGGATCGAGTCGGGTGCCATCTTTCAGAACCCAATTCTCCGGCGTCACGGGCACCACATCGGCATGCGCGTGAATGCCCACGACTTCGTCGCCGGTGCCGGCGAGGGAGATTTCATAGACGCGGTTGTCGATGTTGCGAAAGTTCAGGTTGAAGGCCTGGGCAAGGCCCTTGAGCTTGTCGGCGATCTTGATGAATTCGGGATTGTCGTGTTGTGCAACGCCGTCCACGCGGAAGGTCGGGATTGCCACCAGCTCGCGCAGGGTCTCGGTGGCCGCATTGCCGTATTTCACCCGCGCATAGAGGCCAAGCAAGCGATGGATTTCGTTCTGCTGTTCAGCGGTAAGAGGCTTGTTGCCCTGGAAGGCACTGATTGCCGGGCCGAGATCGCTGGTTTTGGCAAGGTCGCTCTTGGCCAAGCGACTCAGGAACTGCCTGAAATCGGTGACCGACGCGTCACTGAAAGTCTTGAGGATGGCCGCGCTCTGTTGCGGGGTGATGTTGGCGTGCGCTGACGTGGTGAACGACGAAAGGCTGGCCAGCATCAGGGTTGTCGCGGCCAGGTGCTTGAGTGATAAATCCATTGTTGAGGCATTCCTTTGCAGGCAGTTTGTGGGAAATGTCTGATCGATGAGTCAGAAACGTTTCCAAGCTAACACCACGAGGGCGTGGTACGGGAGTCCCGGGAGTGGGATCTGTCGCACAAAAACGCAAAAGCGGCGCAGAAATGAAAAAAAGCGGGAAGGTTCCCCGGTGCCCGTAATGTGACCCGTAGCAGCTGCCGAGCCCGCGAGGCTGCGTTCGGCTGCGAAGCAGTCGTAAAATCAGAAATTGCGGTGAGTCAGGCAGACAGCATTGTCGGACTCACGACTGCTACGCAGCCGAACGCAGCCTCGCGGGCTCGGCAGCTGCTACATAGATTGCGTCGCGGCTGAAATTGCTTAACTGGCTGACATTGGTAAGGTTGCCTGGGGTTTCAGGTGTCCAGAGACATCTACCAACGCAACTCGAAGGTATTTTTCGCGCCCGGCTGGATGCTGCTACCCAAGCGTGCGCACTCGCGAAAAAGGGTGTCGTGCAGCCATTGACGGTCATCCCCTTCGGCGCGACAGATGCGAAAACGACGGAGGCGGGTGGGGATCAGGTCCAGCGACTGCAGGTGCCCGCCCGGGTCCAGCGAGGCAAAGTACATAAGCCCCAAGTCGCCGCGAAAGTCTGTGTGGCCCCCGATGCCTTCGTAATCGTTCAGCAGATCACCGCAGCCATAGAGAATCAGGCGTTCGCGGTACACCTCGATGCCCTTGACGTGGTGCGAGGAATGCCCGTGCACCACGTCAACTCCGGCCTCGTCGATCAAGGCATGGGCGAACCGGACTTGCTCGCGCGGAACATCGAACCCCCAGTTGCCACCCCAATGAATGGAGACGACCACCAAGTCCCCCGGTTGTTTGCCCTCGATAATCCGTTCGGCCACAGGGCGCAGGCTGTGCATCGATAGATCTTCCAGCCGCGCCACGCCCGCGCGCTTATCCGTGGCGGCCCAGTCCGGCTCAATGCCGCTGTCGGGTGCACCGAGGCCAAACACCAGCAAGCGTTGCCCACCAGGCTGCGGCAGCACGGCGGGCGCTTCGGCAGATTGCCGGTTGTGGCCGGCGCCGGCGCTGCACATGCCGTTGCTCGACAAGGTATCCAGCGTATCGGTCAGGCCGGTTGCTCCCCAGTCCAGCACATGGTTGTTGGCCAGCACGCAGCAGTCGATGCCGGCTGCGCTGATGGCCGGGAAGTTCTCCGGGCTCATGCGGTAATTGATGCCCTTTGGCTCCGGTCGTCCATGGCGGGACACCGCAGTTTCCAGATTGATGATGCGTGCGTGTGGCTGGCGAAGTTCAAACTCATCCAGCGCGGCGCCCCAGACATAGGTGAAGTCGACGGGGAGGGGAATCGGGCCATTGAGTCTTTCTGCCAGCCGGACGTAAACGCCGGCATTCTTGACGCAGTCTTCGTAGAGACGCGGATCGCCAGGATGCGGCAGTATTGAGTCGATGCCGCGGGCGGTCATGACATCGCCGGCGAGAAACAGCTTCAGTGTATCGGTAACAGCTGCCATGGCACCCTCCCAGGATCAAGAGTAAGCATCTGTTTTAAAACAAATATATTTTTGTGTTGGCCTTCCCAGGCGAAGCGAAAGTTGATAAATTGCCGCCCGTTCTTGCAGACGCCCTTACAGGGGGCTTGTAGCGCAAGGACGCAGCATCTCGATGTTGCTCGCAGCAACAGATACAGGGGCGTCGCCAAGCGGTAAGGCAGCAGGTTTTGATCCTGCCATGCGTTGGTTCGAATCCAGCCGCCCCTGCCATATTCCTTACACTCATCCAAGTATGGCTCCGCCGGCAGGTAGTGCGGGAGTCCCGGATGATTGTCTTTACAGAAAACGCCAACGCCAATCCGGTCTGGCGTTTTTTTATGCCTGCAAATCCCCTCTCAGTGACCCTTTAACATTCAGCCGTCTTGCGAGCGCAGCGAACGCGGCGCGCCTGTGTCACGAAAACATCCGTGTAAAGCTCCCATGTGGACTACGCTTTAGAGTTCAGGCCAAGTAGAACAGGGAGTTATCGCCATGACGTTTTTGCATTGCACGCAGTCCTCCTCACATCCCCATTGGGCTAGTAACGACGCTCCGCCAGGCAAGAAGACTCGGATGCAGCGCGATAGGGGCATTCTCGCCCGTGTCGGCATCCTCAGTGTTTTTTCGCTCGGTCTGCTGCCCATTCCGGCCATTTCAGCTACCTCCACTGCAACCTTCACCGTTTCCGCAAGCATTGTGGCCGGTTGCGGGATCACTGCCTCTCCTTTGGCTTTCGGCGCCTATACAGGTGTGCAAGCCGATGCCGAGTCCAGCCTCTCGGTCAATTGCACCAACACGACGGCCTATAGTGTCGGCCTCGGTGCCGGGACGAGCGGCGGCACCGCGACAGCGCGGCAAATGTCCGGCACTCCCGCAGGCATTCTGTTCTATGCGCTGTACTCGGACGTCACTCGGGCGACCAATTGGGGTGACACCGGTGGCACCGGTCTCATCACTGGAACCGGCAGCGGCTCTGTCCAGGTCATCCCGGTCTATGGTCGGGTGGTGGCGGGGCAGCTTAGTCCGCCGGGCACCTATGCCGACACCATGACAGCCACCGTCACCTTTTGACCTTGAAGACCGTGGTCAAGCACGGTTCTTTCCTTCAAAAATCCGGCCGATACCCTCATCCAGACGAAATATGCCCCTTCGTCGCAAAGGTGCGGATTTGACGTGTTGTTTCCCCCTTGGGTGCTAACCTCAGCCTGCGAATAACCCCTTAAAGGGAATGGAATTTGAACGGGCTCGGGGTTTTGGCAGTCATGAGCACGATGCTCAGTGCGACAGCGTTGGCGGCGCAGCTTCAGGTTGAAGTCCGGGTCAATGTGCAGCGCGGTTGCCAGTTGGTTGGCCAACAGCGTGAGGCAGGTATCGAGCAATTGGGCGTACTCGACTTCGGCACCACCGCCCGCCTGGACGATCCGTCAGGGCCATTGAGTGCGGCACTGCTTGATGCACGTGTGCCCCGCCTGGAATGCAATCCCGATACCCCTTACCAATTACAGGTCGACGGCGGCCTGCATGGCGGCGTCGGCGAGGTCCGCTATCTGGCGGGCAGCGCAGAGCACAGTAAACCTATTCCTTATCGCCTCTATCAAGACGCCGCACGGCAGATTCCGCTGCCGGTGAATGTGCTCTTGAGTGGGCGGGTGCCGGATTCAGGTACGGTGGATTTACCTCTGTATGCCCGTATCGAACGACTGGCCGAGATCCCCCGCGTCAGCCGTTATTCCGATCTCTTGAAAGTGACCGTGAGCTGGTAGCAAGGCATTGAGTGACACCTGCCCGATGGATTCGGGCAGCACAAGGACCGTCGTTCACAAGCGGACGGCTAATGTTTGAATCCTGATGGAATTAGGATCGGTGCAAGACGATGAAGAGTTGGGTGGTGATGACCCTCGGCACAGTTTTACTACTGGCTGAGGAGGCGCAAGCGGCGATCAGCGGTCAGATTGATGCGCGGCTGACCATCATCGCCAGTTGTGCAGTGACCAATGACACCAACAGCGCCGACAGTCCGGTCGGTGATTTCGGTCTGTTGGATTTCGGCTCGCAAGGTCCGACCTGGACCAATCCGATTAACGCCAACCTGAGTGATGCCGGCAACGGCACGCTGGAAGTTTCCTGCAACCCGTCGGTCACCGGTTTCACCGTGACCATCGATGGCGGCACTCATGGCGACGGCACCACGCGGCGCCTGAGCAATGGTACCCAGACCATCCCTTATCGATTGTTCCTCGATGCTTCCGGTAGCGACAGCTACAGCATCGGTCAACAACGCAATTTCGCTGTTACCCATGGAGGTCAGGTACCAATCCCGGTATTTGGCTCGGTGGTCGCGAATACCCGCGCGGTTCCGGCAGGAGTCTATACCGACACCTTGACGGTCACGCTGGATTGGTAAACCCCAGAGGATGGACATCATGCATAAGCTCGTATCAAGGATTGGATTTTCAGCGCTCGTTCTGGCGCTGGCCAGCAATGCTCAGGCGGCCACATCTGCCGGCCAGATCACCACCAGCATGACGCTCAGCAGCAGCTGTGAGATCAACGGTGCCCCCGGCGGGGCTACCGGGGTGGACTTCGGTGTGCTGGACTTCGGCACCACCGGCAGTCTATTCACCACAGCGAACGGGGCGGTGCTCGCTGGCGGCGGTGGCGCACTGTCGATTCTCTGTTCCAGCGGCACCTTACCGACCGTCACCGTCGGTGCTGGCGCCAATGACGGCGGATCTGTCGGTGGCACCCGGGCGCTGGCCGATGGCAGCGGCAACTTCGTGCCTTACGACTTGTACACCGATACCGGTCGTACGCAGGTCCTGGCGATCGACGGGGTGATCACACTCGCAGAAAGTACCGGGGTGGCGCAGACGGTGAATATCTACGGCAAGGCCGTGGGCAAGGCCGGCCTGCCCGCAGGCGTCTACTCGGACGCTGTCGCCGTTGTATTGACCTTCTAGTGCAATGCAGTCCTGTCGCGCTGATCCTGATTGGCGCGACTGGTTTGCCTCTGCCGCTGGCGGCGGGAACCAGTCAGAGTTTTCAGGTCAGCGCGACAGTGACGGCGGCATGCCTGGTGATGGGCGGGGTTTCCACTTACGGCAATCTCGATTTCGGCACCCAATCGGCGCTGGCGGCCAATACCGTGCAGGTGCAATTGAGCGACGGCGTGCAGTTGCAATGCACGCCGGGCGTGAGCCTGAACATGAGCGTCGATGGCGGCCAGTACAACAGCAACGGGCGGCACCTGCAGCTTGATGACGGCAGTGCCCGTGTGGCCTATCAGTTATTCAGTGACGCGGCCTTCAGTGAGAGCTTGGGCATCGGTCAGAGCGTGGCCGTGGCCTATAGCGATGCGAACAACATCCGATTGCCTATTTACGCACAAGTGCAGTTACCGGGTGATCAGCCCGCAGGAATGTATAGCGACGTGCTGCAGGTGCAGCTGTCGTGGTAGCTCGGTCGTTCGGGCATAAGGAGTAGGGCATATGTATTCACCTTTGCGCAGGTTACCGGTCGCGCGTTGCGCTGTGCTGGCGATGGTATTGCTGGGCGGGGTCAAGGTGCAGGCGGCCAGTTCGGTGCTGATCTGGCCGATCGATCCGGTGCTGGAGGCCGATCAACAGGCGAGTGCGCTGTGGCTGGAAAATCGCGGCAACGAGACGGCGAATCTGCAGATCCGGGTGTTTGCCTGGAGCCAGAGTGGTTTCAGCGATCAGTATCAGAACCAGCGCGATGTCATTGGCAGCCCGCCGGTAGCGAAGATCGAGCCCGGGCACAAGCAGCTCGTGCGCCTGACCCGTACCCGCGATATACCGCCGGGGCAGGAGTTGGCCTATCGCATCATTATCGATGAAATCCCGGCGGCCCGACCCGTGACGGCCGAGGATGGCAAAACCGCTGCTGCCATCCGGTTTCAAATGCGCTATTCGGTGCCGCTGTTTGCCTATGGCGCCGGTCTGTGGAGCAAGGAAGACATGAACCGTAAACGCGACCCCAAAGGCGCCGGTGTGCCTGATCTGAGCTGGCGCAAGGTAGCGGTTGATGGCCGTTCCTACCTGGAGGTGCGCAATCAGGGCGCGGTGCATGCCCGGCTGACCGATGTCGCGTTCAAGCAGGGCGGTCAGACACGGCCGCTGGTTGAGGGATTGCTCGGCTATGTGCTGCCGGGGGCGATCATGCGATGGCCGACACCGGGACCGATCAGTGCGGATCAGGCCTTGCAAGTACGGGTCAATGGTGCGCCGCAGGTTCAGAGTATTGCGCCGGCGCGGTGATAGCCCGGTGATGGGAACAGTGTGGCGAGGGAGCTTGCAAGCCCCCTAGCCACAGGTGTTGTGCGCGTCTCTTGATCGCCACAGTAAGGAATGTCCATTGACGGACGTAAAGCGGTGATGAGCCAGGATCGGGCTCGTAGTATCAAGCGTCCGCTGTGGGCCGTGATTGGAATGTGCTGTCTGGTATTCGCTCGGCACGGGCTGGCGGCAGAGCTGCCGCCAGCCCCCAGCGGCATGGAGGCGATTGTCGATGCGCAGTTGTTTCTGGAACTGGTTGTCAACCAAATGAATACCGGGCGTGTGGTGGCGGTAGAGCAGCGCGGCGGGCGCTTCTTTGTGCCGGTCGCGGTGTTACGTGAAATCGGTATGAAGTTGTCGCAAAACCTTAGCGCCGAGGTCGCCCTCGACAGTCTGCAAGGATTGCATAGCGACTATGACAGTCGGGGGCAGCGGCTGTTATTGACCGTCCCGCCAGACTGGTTGCCGGAGCAGTTTGTCGGCAGCCGTGAGGCGTATCCACGCACCGCGGCGTTGAGCAGTTTCGGCGCCTTGCTCAACTACGACCTGTACCTCAACGACACCGATGACAGCGGCACTTACCTCGCGGCCTGGAACGAGGTGCGGCTATTCGACAGTTGGGGCACGTTGTCCAACACCGGGCAATACCGACGCACGATTTCCGGAATCAGCAACGGCACACTGAACAACGGTTATCGGCGTTACGACACCACCTGGCGGTACTCCGATGATGAACGTCTGCTGACTTACGAGGCGGGCGATCTAGTCAGCGGCGCCTTGCCCTGGAGCAGTTCGGTGCGTTTGGGCGGTGTGCAAGTGTCGCGCGATTTCGGCGTGCGCCCGGACCTGGTGACCTACCCGTTGCCGCAGTTCGCCGGGGAAGCGGCTGTACCTTCATCGGTCGACCTGTTCATCAACGGCTACAAGTCCAGCAGCGCCGAGTTGCAGCCCGGTCCCTACACGCTGACCAATATCCCGTTCATTAACGGTGCGGGCGAGGCGGTGGTGGTCACTACCGATGCCCTCGGCCGACAGGTCTCGACCACCGTGCCGTTCTATGTCACCAGCAACCTGCTGCAAAAAGGCCTGATGGACTTCTCGGTGGCCGCCGGTAGCCTGCGCCGTGACTTCGGGATTCGCGATTTCGGTTACGGCCCGGGTGTGACCTCCGGCAGCCTGCGTTACGGTCTGAACGATAGTTTGACCCTCGAAACCCACGCCGAAGCCTCGGACGCGCTGGCCCTTGGTGGCGTTGGCGGCAACCTGCGCCTGAGCAATTTCGGTGTGCTCAACACGGCGGTCAGTCAAAGCCGGTTCGACGGCAATAGCGGTCAGCAAGTCAGCCTCGGTTATCAATACAGCAGTCAGCACTACAGCGTTTCTTATCAGCGTATGCAGCGCCGCGACCAGTACGCCGACCTGACTGTTGTCGACAGCCCTTATCTCAGCCTCAGCCAGCGTAGCGAGCAGTTGACCCTGAGCGTGAGTCTCAACGGCTGGGGCAGCCTCGGTGCGGGCTATTTCGATGTGCGGGCGGCGGATGATTCGCGCACCCGGTTACTCAATCTGACCTGGAGCAAGCCACTGTGGCGCAATACCAGTTTTTACTTGTCGGCCAATCGCGAGATCGGCGATAGCGACTGGGCGATGCAGGCGCAACTGGTCATCCCGTTCGACCTGCGTGGCACCCTGAGTATGAGTGGCGAGCGCAGCAAGACCGGCGTAAGCCGCCAGCGTGTCAATTACAGTCGCGCTGTGCCCAGCGCAGGCGGCGTGGGCTTCAACCTCGGTTATGCCCACGACGAAGGCCCGGATTATCGTCAGGCTGACCTGACCTGGCGCCTGCAATCGGTGCAATTGCAGGCTGGGGTTTATGGCAGCAGTGATGCCGAAACCCGTTGGGCCGATGCCAGCGGTTCGCTGGTGTGGATGGACCATCAAGTGTTCGTTGCCAATCGTATCGATGATGCTTTCGTCGTGGTCAGCACCGGTGGTTTTGCCGACATTCCGGTGCGTTACGAGAATCAACGGGTGGGCCAGACGGATAAAAACGGTCATCTGCTGGTGCCTTGGAGCAGCGCCTATTACCGCGGCAAATATGAAATCGATCCACTGAACCTGCCGACCAATGTGCAGAGCTCGAATGTTGAACAACGGGTGGCGGTGCGCCGTGGCAGTGGCTATCTGCTGGAGTTTCCCCTGAGCCGGATCATTGCCGCGAGTGTTGTGCTGGTGGATGCGCAGCAACACGAATTGCCCTTGGGCAGCCGCGTGCGGCACGAGCAGAACGGGACGCACGCGGTGGTCGGTTGGGACGGGCTGGTCTATCTGGAAAACCTGGAAGCGCACAACAGTTTGCAGGTGACCCTGGCCGATGGCCGGACTTGCCAGGCGCAGTTCACGCTGGACCTGCAACAGGATCAGGTGCCGTTGATCGGGCCGCTGCTGTGTCAATGAAACGCCAATAGAACAGGGAGATGGGTGTGCAATTTTCTGATGGGTGGCCGGGTAAAGTGATCAGGCTGATGGCGATTTTTCTGCCGTGTCAGGTCTATGCCTTGTGCGAAGTGGCCAGTACTTCACCGGCCGGTTTTGGCTCGCTAAGTTCGATCGCGGTGCGTACCACTTTGCAAACCAGTTCCACCCCCCATGCCGGTTTGAGTTGCACCGGTTCGCTGGCGTCGTCATTGGTCAGCGATGATCATTTTTACGCCACCATTACGTCAGCCACCGCAGGAGCGGTCGGGCCCACCAGTGATGTGATTGGCTACACGCTGTTTGCCAACAACAGCTCCAGCTATCCGATCACTCGTGGCGTAGCGTTCGACTTTGCCCGACACTCGATCATCGATGCCCTCGGCCTGCTTTCCAATCCGGCAGTTGCCAAGGCCGCACCGATCTACCTGAATACGATTATCGGCAGCAACGTAGCGGCCGGGATCTATTCTGAAACCCTGAATATTTTCTGGAGCTGGGATTATTGCCATGACTACGGTGGCGGCGGCAGTTGCCAGGGGCGAGACATCAACAGCGGTTCCACCAGCCTGACTGTGAACATGACCGTGGACAACGATTGCACGATCACTGCGCCGAACATCAGCTTTGGCAGCGCTTCGGTAATCAGCTCCTTCGCCACCGTCACTGGCCAGACGATCAACCTGGCCTGCACCAAGGGCAGTACCTACACGGTGGGGCTGGACGATGGTCAACATGCTGACGGCGTGGGCGGGCGCAGGCGGATGATCTCAGGCAGCAATTACCTGGCTTATGACCTCTTCAAGAGCGCCGGAACCACCCGTTGGGGCAGCGTCGGAACGGCCCGTCGCACCAGCTCCGATGCCGAGGTCAACCCCGGCAACGGCCTGGGCACTGGCAGTCAGATCTTCAACTACAACGCCAAAATCTACGCCGACCAGAGTACACCGCCACCGGGAACCTATCTGGACAGTGTGGTGCTGGATGTGGGTTTTTAATCCCTGCTCCAGGCATAAAAAAGGACCTCTGAAAAGAGGTCCATTTGTTTTCCATGCAACGATTGCTTAGTTCTTCACCGTTTCCTCAAGAGAGAAACGCCCCAGTGGGTTTTGCTGGAAGTTTTCTATGTTCTTGCGCGAAATGTTGATGTACGGGCTGTAGTAAAGGTCGATCCAGTTGACGTCCTGTTTGGCGACCTTCTGCAGGTCGACATACATCTGTTCACGCTTGGCCGGGTCCGCTTCCACTCGGGCAGATGACACCAGATTCTTGACCTTGTCGTTCTTGTAGCGGGTCATGTAGTTCATGTTGGTGTCGTGGCCCAGAACGAAGGTGGTTTTCTGGTCCGGGTCGAGGATGTCGTTGGTCCAGTACATCACGGACAGGTCGTAGTCACCGTCGACCAGCATCTGCCAGCTCTGGGTGGGGTCGACCTTTTGCAGGTTCGCGGTCACGCCAACGGCTGCCAGTTGCTGCTGAACCAGCACGGCAATCTGCTCATCGGCTTCGTTGCCAGCGTTGACTACGTAATTCAGCTTCATGCCCGCTGCGCCGGCATCGCTCAGCATCTGCTTGGCTTTGGTTGGGTCGAATGGACGCTTCAAATTGTCGTCGTAATGGTAAAGCGAGCCCTTGGGGATATAGGAATAAGCCTCCTGACCATGGCCGAAGGTGACGGTATCGACCACCGATTTTTTATTGATCGCCATGTCCAGTGCCTGACGTACTTCAGGTTTGCTCAGCAGCCCGTGCTCATGGTTGATCAGCAGGTGATCTTCCCGAGTGGAAGGGTCGGAGTGGATGGTCAGGTTGGGATCCTTGCGCAGCGCATCGACTCGCGAGAACGGTACGAAGATCGCGGAGTCCAGTTCGCCTGCCTGTACCTTGAGCATCCGGGTGTTGTCGTCCGGAATGGAAATCCACTCCACGCCATCCAGACTGACCGTGTCGGCCTGCCAGAAGTGCGGGTTCTTCTCCAGCTTCACGCGGTCGCCGCGCAGCCACTCTTTGACAAAAAATGCGCCTGAGACCACAGGCTCCTGGGCATAGGCATCTTCGCCCATGCGGGTCATGGCTTTCTGTGAGAGAACCGACACGGTCGGCGAGGCCAGTTGCGAGAGGAACGGTACCGACGGGGCGGTCAGGGTGACCACCAGGGTCTGCGGGTCGGCCGCTTTCGCCGTGTCGATCAGTTTGTAGGCATCGCTCCACAGCGAGGCCTTGTTATCACGAGTGCGCAACAGACTGAATGCCGCATCATCGGCCGTGATCGGCGAGCCGTCGGAGAATTTCGCCGCGCGCATTTTGAAGGTGTAGGTCAGGCCATCGTCGGAGACTTTCCAGCTTTCAGCCAGACCGGGCTCCATCTTGCTGCCGGCCTTGTCGACCCGGATCAGGGTGTCGTAGACATTGGAAAACACCCAGGTATCGCGGTTTTGCGCGCTCTTGATCGGGTCGAACGTGGTGCTTTCTTCACGGCAACCGATGGTGAGTACACCGGCCGCCTGAGCGATACCGCTGGCAAGGGTGCAAGCGGTCAATGTGGCTGCGGCGAGCAATTTCAAATGCCTGGATCGCATGGTCAAACTCCTTCTTGATGGGTGCATTGTTTTTAAAGCAGAGGCTCTTCGAGCACGCAGTCGTAACGGCGAGCGTCGAGTTGACGGGTAGGGGGCGCCACCTGGCTACAGGTGGGACGAACATAGCGACAGCGTGGGTGAAAGGCGCAGCCGGATGGCAGTTGCAAGGGGCTGGGCGGTTCTCCGGGCAAAGGGTCGATGGGTAGCGCCCGGGCCGGGTCGATCTGCGGAATCGACTGAATCAGTGCGGCGGTATAAGGATGTCGCGGGGAGCGAAATACTTCCTCGACGGGGCCTTCTTCGACGATCTTGCCCAGATACATCACCGCCACCCGATCACAGAGCCGGCGAACGATCGCCAGATCATGGGCAATGAACACAATCGCCAGGTTCATGCGTTGGCGCAGTTCCAGCAGCAGGTTGATGATCTGCCCCTGGATTGATACATCCAGCGCGGCCACGCATTCGTCGGCGACGATCAGGCGCGGTTCCACGGCCAGCGCGCGGGCGATCCCGACACGCTGGCATTGGCCGCCGCTCAAGGCGTGCGGTTTGCGCGAGGCCAACTCGGGGCGCAGGCCAACCAGAGTCAGCAGTTCATCGACTCGGGCGGCAATCAGCGATTCTGGCACTTTGCGTTGTACCCGGAGCACTTCCGCCAGGGTCTGGCCGATGCTCAGGCGTGGGTTGAGGGCGGCGTAAGGGTCTTGAAAAACCATCGCCATTTCACGACGCAGCCGCTCTATGTCGACCTTCCCCGCGTGAGCCATGTCGACGCCATCGAACAGCACCTGCCCGGCGTAAATCTCATTAAGGTGCAGGATCGCCCGTCCCAAGCTGCTTTTGCCACTGCCCGACTCGCCGACCAGCCCGAGCGTTTCTCCGGCCGAAAGGGTCAGCGAAACGCCATTGACGGCTGTCAGCCATTGCCGGTTCATGCCCAGCAGACCAGTGCCCGGCGCGGCGAAGCGCACCTGCAGATCCTTGACCTTGAGCAGGGTCATGAGCGGTCTCCGGCGGCCAAGGGGTAATGGCAAGCGATGCGGTGTCCATGGCTGACGGGCTGCAAATTCGGCATCAGTGTTGTGCATTGGTTGCCGATTTGCTGGCAGCGCGGATTGAACCGACAACCCTGGGGCAGGGCGTCGAGCAGGGGCGGTTGCCCGGCGATGGTTTTGAGCAATGCGTGACCGTGACTGGTGGCCGGCTGACAGTCGATCAACCCAGCGGTGTAAGGGTGGCGTGGATAGGCCAGCACCTCGTGTTTGTTGCCGTGCTCGCACAAGCGTCCGGCGTACATCACGGCAATCGAGTCGCAGGTTTGGGCAACGACCCCCAAGTCATGAGTGATCAAGATGATCGACAGGCCACGCTGGTCGCGAAGATCCAGCAACAGGCGCAGAATCTGCGCTTGCACCGTGACGTCGAGGGCGGTGGTCGGTTCGTCGGCGATCAGCACGTTCGGGTTGCAACCCAGGGCCACGGCGATCATCGCTCGCTGGCGCATGCCGCCGGAAAATTCGTGAGGGTAACTGTCGACTCGCCGCTGCGGATCGGGAATGCCCACTTGCCGAAGTACGTCGATGGCCTGGGCTCGGGCTTCACGCTTGCTGGCGCCCTGGTGCAGACGGATACCTTCGCCAATCTGCTCGCCGATGCGCATCAACGGGTCAAGATGGCTGCTGGGGTTCTGGAAAATCATTCCCAGCTGACGCCCACGCATGCGGCGCATGCCGGCCTCATCCAGGTGCAACAGATTCTCCCCGGCCAACTGCACGGTTGTGCCTTCGACTCGCAGGTTCGGCGACGGCAGCAGCCTCATTAAACCGCGACAAGCCATGGTTTTGCCGGAGCCGCTTTCTCCTACCAGTCCGAGCACTTCACCCTCGGCCAGGTCAAAGGACAAGCGATCCACCACAGTCACTTCGTGCTCACCCTTACGGGCAATGACGCTGAGCTCTTCGACCTTCAGCACGGGCGCACTCATGAGCGTTCACCCAAGTGTTCGGCGACAGCGTCGGCCAGCAGGCTGAAGCCCATGGCCAGGGTGACGATCGCCAATCCCGGAAAGGTGCAGATCCACCAGGCGGAAGTGATGAAACTCTGGCCTTCAGCGACCATCGTGCCCCACTCGGCGGTCGGTGGTTGAACCCCGAGGCCGAGGTAACTGACGGCCGCGCCGTTGAGCAATACCAGCACCGCATCCGACATGGAAAACACGATCGAGCCAAACATCGCGTTCGGCAGCAGGTGCCGAAACAGAATGCGCCCATGACCGAAGCCGAGGCTTTTGGCGGCCAGGGCGAAATCGCTTTCCTTGAGTATCAGGATCTGCGAGCGGATCAACCGCGCGTAAGACACCCAACCCACCAAGGCCATGGCGATATAAAAACTCATCAGTCCGGGGCCGAGGATTGCCATGATCGCCAGCATCAACACCAGGAACGGGAAGGCCAGGATGATATCGATCAGACGCATGCAGAACGTGTCGAAACGCCCGCCGATGTAGCCGGACAAGGCCCCGACACAGGTGCCGATCAGGAACGGGAAAATCACCCCGATCACCGCCAACTGCAAGTCGATGCGGGCCGACCAGATCACTCGAGACAAGACGTCGCGGCCAAAATTGTCGGTGCCGAACGGGTGGGCCAGATGGGGCGCCAGCAGGCGAATATCGGTGTTCTGGGCGATTGGATCGAAGGGCGCGATCCAGGGCGCGAAGATCGCCAGCACCAGCCAGCCGAGCAGGATTGCCAGGCCCATTCCCATTGCCAATCGAGGATTGCGCAAACCCAGGCGCAGGTTCAGTTGGGGGGCCGTCGTTGCCTGACTGCTCATCGGATTTTCACGCGTGGATCGATGGCCACAGTCACCACATCGGCGAGAAAGTTTACCGCCACGGTGGCGCAGGCCAGCACCATTGCCACGCCCTGGACCACCATATAGTCACGGGTGAAGATGCCCCGGACCAATAACTGGCCGATCCCGGGAATGGCGAACAGACTCTCGATGACCACTGTGCCGCTGATCAGCCAGCCGATGTTCACCGCCAGCAGGTTGACGGCGGGTACGAGCGAGTTGGGTAGCACATGACGTCGAAACACCGCGTTTTCAGGCAGGCCGCGAGCCCGAGCCGCGGTGACGTGGTCGGCTTGCAATTCCATCAGCATGCTCGCTCGCAGATTGCGTACCAGCACTGCCGATAACGCCAGGGCAATGGTCAGGCAGGGCAAAACCATGTGGTGCAGTTTGTCCAGCCAGGAGCGGCCATAGCCGGAAACCGGGAACCAGCCCAGTTGTACGCTGAATAACAGGATCAACATGATCCCCAGCCAAAACGCCGGCATGCCGAGGCCGGCGGTGGTGAACAGGCGGATCAGGTTGTCGCCCCAGCCGCCCTTGTTACGGGCCGCAACGGTGGCCAGCGGCACCGCGATCAACATTGCCAGCAGCACGCTGCCAAGCACCAGAAACAACGTGGGCTCGATGCGCGTGCTGATCAGCTTCAAGGCGTCGACCTTGTACAGCAATGACTGGCCGAGGTCGCCGTTGAACAGGTTTTTCAGGAAGTAGAAGTACTGCATCCACAGCGGCTGATCGAGGCCGAACTGGGCGCGAACCCTGAGCAGCCCCTCCGGCGTACTGCGCGAGCCGAGCAGGGCGCGCGCCGGGTCGCCGGGAATCGAGCGCACTAGCACAAACGTGATGAGACTGATGCCGAACAGCACCGGCAGCAGCTGCAGGGGCCGTGACAGGATGAAACGGTAACGCGACAGATTCATCGACTAACCTCGGTGCCGCTGGAGGAAATCCAGCAACACCGGAAAGTAGGCGTGAGGTTCTTCGTAGAAGGGCATGTGGCTGCTATTGGGGAACACATGCAGTGCCGCGTCCTTGAGCGCCATTTTCATGCGCATGGCACAAGCCGGGGTCAGTTCGTCGTGCTGGCCGGTGGTAATCAATACCGGCATGGTGAAATCGGCCATTTCCGGCAGACGGTTCCAGTTTTTCAGGTTGCCGACGTAGAGAAACTCATTCGGCCCCTGCATGGTTGTGTAGGGCCCTATGTTCCAGTCGCCCAAAGAGCGCGTGACCGGCGCCGGCCACTCGTCCAGACGGCAGACGTGGCGATAGTTGAGGAGGGTGATCGCCGCCTGGTATTGCGGGTGATCGAGAGTGCCCATGGCTTCATGACGTTGCATCATGGCCACGGTTTCGCTGCCCAGCGCGCCACGCAGACGTTCCAGTTCCTGAGACAGGTGCGGGATATCGCCTACGGTGTTTTCCAGAATCAGGGTTTTGAGTGCGTGAGGGTGGTAAATGGCATATTCGATTGCCAGCCAGCCTCCCCAGGAGTGCCCCATCAAGTGCACACGGCCCAGGTCGAGGGCCTGCCGGACGGTTTCTACCTCCGCGACATAACGGGTGATGTCCCACAGGGATGGGTCTTCGGGTCTGTCAGACGCGCCGGTGCCGAGTTGGTCGAAGGCGACAACTCGCAACCCCTTGTCCTTGAGCCAGCCATGGGCGTCACGCAGATAATCGCAGGGAAGCCCCGGGCCTCCATTGAGGCACAGCAGGACTTCATCGCCCTCGCCAAAGCTGTAAACCACCAGATTGTGGCCGTCGACTTCAACGTTTATTTGTTGGTCCGGTTCGATTTCACGCCACATCGCACGCTCCCTTTATGATGCTGGCCGGTTCGCACGCTGACCAAATGGCTCAACCTTACTGAGTAAGTCATGCGCCCAAAAGCTAGTATTTCTTATAGGTTTTGTCTGGCAGTCCCGCGCCGACGCGTGGCATTCTACGTGCTGAATTTCAGGATTGAAATTAATTAGGGAGCGCAATGGATGCAGACCAAGCTATCTGACCTCAACCCCCGTCTGTTGTCGGGCAAGAGCCTGGATGAGCAGATGGACAACGCCATGCTATTAGCCGAGGAGCTGGGCTTTGATGCCTTGGTGTACGACTACAGCCCGGTGCCATTGGACCATGAAGGCAAGTTGATCACGCCCGCGGTGCTCAAACTGCGCAATACTCCAGCCGATTGGCATACGCGTTGGTGTGCAGAGGGTTACTACCAGATCGACCCAGTCCAGCAGGTTGCACTCAATTGTGTTTCACCCTTTGTCTGGTCTTACAAACCCGGGACTGACACCTTGTTGGAGCCGGTGATCAGTCAGTGCCATGCGCCAGTGGTGAGTTATCTGGAAGACACTCAGCTGACCTGTGGTGTGTCGGTCCCGATTCATCTGCCCAGAGGCGGTTTCGCCTCCTTGACCGGGCTGCGTACCGGCAGCAGCGCCAGTGTGTTGCGCGATGCCCGGCGGACCCTGGCGGATTTCAGCCTGATTTCCCATGCGTTGCAGGAAGCGGCCTACCCGTTGCTGGGCAAAGAGGCTCACACGCCTCCCATTCACCTGACCAAACGTGAGCGCGAGTGCCTTAAATGGGCGGCTGAGGGCCTGACTGCGGTTGAAATCGCCAAACAACTGAATCGCTCAATGGCCACCATCAGCCTCCATCTGACTTCGGCCATGCATAAACTCGGGGCCAAGAACCGGGTCCAGGCTGTGGTCAGGGCTACCCACTATCGATTGCTCGATAGCTGAAACAGGGCAGAAACCTATTTGTTTCTCTAGTTATTTCGAGGATCTGATCCCGGTATCGTGTGCCGTACGGTTTTTCAGGGACGGCAAAGAGAAATGGCATCTATACGCGAAGGCTTCGCACCTTTTGGTCCTTATCAGACCTGGTACCGCATCACCGGTAAGTTCGACGGTAAAAACACACCGCTGGTGATTCTGCATGGCGGCCCGGGCTGCACGCATGATTACGTCGACGCTTTCAAGGACATCGCCGCGAGTGGCTATCCGGTGGTTCATTATGACCAACTGGGTAACGGTCGCTCGACCCACCTACCGGAAAAAGACGCCTCGTTCTGGAATGTAGCGCTGTTTCTCGATGAACTGGATAACCTGCTCGATCACCTTGAGATCAGCGACAATTACGCGCTGCTGGGGCAATCCTGGGGCGGCATGCTCGCCAGTGAGCACGCCGTACGGCAACCGGCGGGACTACGGGCCTTGATCCTCGCCAATTCCCCTGCGGATATGCGCGTCTGGGTTGAGGAAGCCAACCGCTTACGCAAACTACTGCCTGGCGGTGTGCATCAAACATTGCTCGAGTACGAACGGGCAGGGGATTTTCAAGCAGTTGCTTATCAGGAAGCATCGAGGGTTTTTTACGACAATCATGTGTGTCGCGTCCTTCCCTGGCCGGATGAAGTCGCGCGTACGTTTGCCCAAGTCGATGCCGACCCCACCGTTTACCATGCCATGAGCGGGCCGACGGAGTTTCATGTGATAGGCAGCCTGAAAGACTGGACCATTGTCGACCGCTTGCAACAGATCAACGTGCCGACGCTGGTGATCTCCGGTCGCTACGATGAAGCCACACCGACGGTGGTCAAACCCTATCTGGAGCTGATCCCGAACGCGCGTTGGGCGTTGTTCGAAAACTCTAGCCACATGCCTCATGTCGAGGAGCGGGTTGGTTGCATGGGGACGGTGGTGAGTTTTCTGGATGAGTGTTTGTAGAGTGGGATAACCTTTGAGGGTCGGCCCAGGCCTGCTTGCCGCAACCAGGCATAAAAAAATGGACCTCTGAAAAGAGGTCCATTTTTTTTTTGGCCCGAATCATTGCTCAGGTCGCAGACACCATTCGTCAATTGCCCTGCACTCTGGCACGGACAGTGTCTCCAAAGAAGTTCCATTACCTCGTATTGGAGACTGAGATGAAACCCGATCCTTCTACCACCAAAGATGAGCCCACCGAGGATTTGAGCAACCCCAATGACGACGGCTGCGTGCTCGGTACCGCGGGCCGCGATGAAGATCCGAATGCCACCACAGACTGGGACAAGGAAAGGAACGCTGAAGACCATCGCCAAGGCCCGAGTGACGCCCGAGGGATGCCCGGTTACCCGCATGAAGCGCCTGATGAGCAGGCGCCATCGACTACCAATACGCGGCCACAACCTGGCGAAGCAGAGCCCGGCATCGAAACGCCAGAACAGGACAACGACAAGGTTGGTTGATTTGTGCAGGGACCTTAAACCACACCGCTCGCTCTTGCGGGAATTGGGCCGACGATCCTGATCGGTGTGCCATTGCAGCTGGGTCACTTGCCCTGCGGGGCGCAAGTGCGGTGCCGGATCGCGGTGACAGGCTGCTCGTCATTCTTCAGCCGAAATCTGCGGCTGATGTGTTGAGGTCTCAGCTGATAAGAGATGGACCGGGTATTCAGCCTTGATTAATCGCAAGTGCTCGATGGCTTCCAGGTATTTAAGATCGGCCTGTCGTCTTTTCTTCTGATAGTGCGTGAACTTTTCGATGTCCATGTGGGGCTGATCGAGAAGATCAAGGGCGGCATGGCTCAATTGATAGGCGTCGCTGAACAGTTGTTTGTTACGTTCAAGCGCCAGGTTTAGGCAGGCTATCGCTTGATCGGAAGTCATCGTACCGTTCATTGCTGCGACCTCTTTTAGGGTGTGTTCCAGGTTTTTGGGTAGTGCAGGGTAGGAGCCAGACTTGCCGTGATGCCAATCAGTTAAGCCATAACGCGATCTGTAGCAGCTGGCGAAGCCTGCGTTCGGCTGCGTAGCAGTCGTCAATCCGGCTGATGTGGTTTGCCTGACCTACCGCGATCTCTGATTTTACGACTGCTACGCAGCCGAACGCAGGCTTCGCCAGCTGCTACAAAGAGTGCCTCGCGGCTGAAATTGCTTAACTGACTGGCATCGCGCGCCAGGCGCGTTGCAAACAACCGCTGCCGGGATGATCAGCAGGACATACCTGGATATGGACCTGTTGCTCATACCCGTTGCTTTACCGCAACGGGTGCCAATAAATCGGACGGGGCGTGGTATCCATGCGGATTACGCAGTTGCCATCGCCAGGTGTCGATGATCATCCGCACCAGGTCGCGCTGTGCGTACCAGCCCAGATCCCGCCCGGCCTTGGTGGGGTTGGCCCAGCATTCGGCAATATCGCCGGCGCGGCGCGGCGCGAAGCGAAAGGGAATGGTAATACCGGTGATGTCCTCGAAGGCGCGGATGATCTGCAGAACGCTATAGCCAATACCGGTTCCCAGGTTCCAGGCATGGACGCCGTTTCTGCTCTGCAAAGCTTGCAGCGCTTTGAGATGGCCATCGGCAAGGTCGACCACATGCACGTAGTCGCGCACGCACGTTCCGTCAATGGTGGGATAGTCGCTGCCAAACACCATAAGTTCGGGCACTCGCCCCATCGCGACCTGGGTCAGGCAAGGCAGCAGGTTATTGGGCCGGCCATTGGGGTTTTCGCCGATCTGCCCGCTCTCGTGCGCGCCGATCGGGTTGAAGTAGCGCAACACAGCGATGCTCCAGCGCGGATCCGACAGGCACAGATCGGCGAGCAATTCTTCGGTCATGAGCTTGGTGCGACCGTAGGGGCTTATCGGTTTGCCGGTGCCCAGGTCTTCAATGATCGGTATCTGCCGGGGGGCGCCATACACGGTGGCCGATGAGCTGAACACCAGTTTGAAGACTTCGTGGCGGGCCATCGCATGACAGAGATTGAGCGTGCCGACCACATTGTTGGCGTAATAATCCAGCGGCTTTCGAACGCTTTCCTCGACGGATTTGAGGCCGGCAAAGTGCATCACGGCATCGATGTCGTAGCGGCTGAAAATATCGTCGAGCAGCTTTGTATTGCGAATATCGCCTTCGATGAAATCGACCCGAGCAAGGGTCAAACGCTCCAGACGCGTGAGCGATTCCCGGCAGCTGTTGCACAGGTTGTCGAGCACCAGCACCTGCTGGCCGGCGTTGATCAGGGCCAAAGTGGTATGAGAGCCGATGTAGCCGGCTCCGCCTGTAATCAGCGTGGTTTTTCCCATGATAGGGCGCTCCTCCGGTCACAAGAAGACGGTCAAGATAGGGAGTGCGATCCGTGCGAGAGACAGGTGTTGGGTGGGACGCTGTACGTCTTCCCGATTCGGTGTACATATCCGTTGCTGCGGTCACGGCTTCTATTGGTTTCGCTTTTACAGCGAGTCACTTTGGAAAAGCCCCAAAGTAACCAAAAGGCTTCTGCCCCTTTCGTTCGGTGCCTCGCCTAGGCTCGGCATGCCCTCGCTCCGGTCCTGCTCCGTGGGCCCGCCGCGATCGGCCATCCATGGCCGTGCGCGGCTAACCCGGCATCCATGCCGGGTTGCCCACTGCGCAGAACCTCCGCTCGGCCTCTCGAGGGGGCGGTGCGTCAACATCAACAGCTGCAGGCGAGCTAACGCTCGGCCTGTTGAGTGGTGAAAAGCGGAGCGGATGTGCGCTGATTTTTGTGTGGCTTGTCGGGTCGCCGCATCGCTGCGATGGCGACCCGTCAGCCGACCAATCTTCCCCGAATGTACCCAGTCCAATTGTGGGAGCTGGCTTGCCTGCAATGGCGACCCGTCAGCCGACCAATCTTCCCGGGATGTACCCGATCCAACTGTGGGAGCGAGCCTGCTCGCGAAGCTGTTGATCTTGCGGTTGCTGTTGCTTGCCGTTGCTTTGGCTTTTGATCTTGATCTGTTGCCCCTTTCCCAGAGGCCGAACGCAGGCGTTGCGCAGGGGGCACCGCGGCAAGGATGCCGCGGTAGCCGCCCCCGGCCATGGATGGCCGATGGCGGCGTGCCCCCGGAGCAATGCCTTCGTTATGGCATGCCGAGCCTAGGCGAGGCACCGAATGGCGGGGCAAAAGCGCTTTGGTTACTTTCGCGCTTTTCGAAAGTGACTCGCTGTAAAAGCGAAACCGCCAGCGGCCATAACCGCAGAAACGGATATGCACCCGATCAAAGAGTCCCGTCGACTATCAGGCCGCCAATCGCAGGCAAGCCAGCTCCCACAATTTTGATCGGAGTACATCTGCAAGAAACAGGTTGGCTATCAGGCCGCCTTCGCGGGCAAGCCTCGCTCCTACAAAGGGCAATAATCGCCAGCTCTGTGCTCAAGAGATGTGTAGATACCCATGCATTGATAAGAGTATTCACCGAGCCGTAAACACCGATTTGAACTCCTGCGGCCACCGCGGGTGCAGCGCGCTATAGGCCAGCGCATAAGTCAGCGTACCGACACCGATGCTGCAGGCCAGGTGCAGATAGCCGCGCAAACCCAGGTGCGAAGAAACAAACACCACGGCAGCAGCCATGATGAGCGAGGCGATCACGCTGCGATAATTGGATTCGAAGACAGGGCGCCAACCGTAACCTATTGCCGTGTTCAACCCACGCATCTGCAGGGGCGTGATGATCACCATCCGCGCCAGCAAAGCCACGGCTGCGGCCATGCCTGCGTAGTGGTGACCCAGGCTGTAAACCAGCGCCAGCGCCAGCAGCGTGGTTGCGACTTCAGCCTTGACAGTCAGGTGGGTGCAGTTGACCGCCACCAGGGCTGTCGTGGCGTACATGGCGGTGTTGCCGATGGCTGCCGTGCACGCCAGCACTTGCAGCAGGGGAATGGCTTCTGCCCATTTCGCGCCGAATATCAACAGGATGATGTCTTCGGCCGTTAACGCGATGCCGATGAACAGCGGCGTGAGCAGGAAACCACTGATTGCCGTCGAGTCGCTGATCAACCCGATCAACCGCGGGGTATCGCTGCCGCGCCGGGCAAACACCGGCAATGCATAACTCATCAGGCCGTTGTAAATCGCCGTGCGAGGCAGATCGATGATGCGCATGGCCATATTGAACATACCGACGGCGTGGGTGCCGGCCGTAATACCGAGTACCACATTGACGCCGCGCTGCAGCATTTGCCAACTCATCACGTTGATCGCAACCGGTGTTCCGGCCCTCAACAATTCGCGCAGGAATGGCCCGTCGATGTAGAAGGCAATCCGGCGGCGGTTACCGAGCATCAATACAACGACGGAAACGAACTCCATGATCAATACCTGAGCGATCAACGCCCACGCGCCAAATCCCCACAGCGCCATGGCAATGCCTCCCACGCCACCGGCCACTTTGCCCAATAGCGTGCGCGAGGCCAGCATCTTGAAGTTGCTGGTGCGGCGCATCTCCACGACATACACCCGCGCCATCATGGTGAAGAGGATTTTCACCGAGGCGGCCGCCGTCATCCACTGGATCATCAGGGACGTCGTATACAGCATTGTGGCGAACGAGATGACGACGATAGAAGCCAGGCTGATCAGCACGGCGAACCAGAAGGCCGTACAGATGTGTTTCTCTTCCAGATGCTCCAAACGTACCAGTGGGTCTTCGAGCATTGACGAGTAGAGAATGGCCAGTACCTCGACAATGGCAATGATCACCGTGCCCATCCCCAGCTCTGCCGGCGACATGAGCCTGGCAAAAGCGATGAAGGTAATCATGGACAGGAAAATCAGGCCGAATTTTTCTGTGAAGATCCAGATTAATGTCATCAGGCGACGATTGGCCATGGGCAAGGTCCAGACTCAGGGCGTCTTGCGCAGTGTTTTCACCCGTGCATAGGGATTGTGCAAGGTCGGTTTACATCGAAGAAAATCAGCGCTCGTCACGAGTGCTCGAGCATCCGCCGGAACACGCTGATGACCGAGCAGGGTAATTGGGAGGGAACGTTCAACACTGGCTGTTCTCCTTGGACATCGCTTTGGCGGGTACGCCCGCAAGCGTGACGCCATCCCCAGACGTGAAAGGACGTCTTGCCAGGCCGGGGCGTTTGGCGTGGTGGTGACGGAATGACAGGGCCAGGACACAGAACACCAGAAACTCCGCCGAGCGGTAGTTAGGCACGACATACGCCACATAGTTGGTGAGCATGAACAATCCGATGATGACCATTGCGCTGGCGTGGAACCGCGCCGACTGATCAGCTACCACCGCCCGATAGTGTTTGATCAGCGCCTGGACCAGCATCAAGATCAGCGCTATCAACTGAACGATGCCGCCGTTAAGCAAGGTTTCCATGTAACCGCTGTGGGCATTGCCGATGTAACCCCAACGGTTGATGAATACTTCAGCGCTTGGGCTGGACCAGAAGGCGCCGAAGCCGTAACCCTTGAGAAATTCGGCTTCGATCAGTGGTGTGAGCAGTTCCCAGATCCGCGTGCGGTCGGTGAGTGACGGGTCACGACCGGTCAGCTCCAGCAGCAACGCATAATTGCTGTATAGAAAAAAACAGATCAGCACATAGACGATCATCGTACCGAGGAACGCTGGCCATGAACGGTTGATGTGCAAGCGGATCAGCGTGAGGAAGTACCAATAGCTCACCGTGCCTGCGCAGATCAGCGCTATGGCGGTGGCGGATTGGGCCAGCGCAATCGCGATCAGCGAAAACAACGAGCAGAGGAGGGCCCAGGGATTGCGCTGACGGATCATCGGCAGCAGTAACAGAATAGCGACCGCGTTGATCCGTGCGCCGGCATTTTTTTCCGGGAAGATCCCTTTGAACGCACCATCGCGAGGACCGCCATAAACGAAGGCGATGTCAGGCCTGAACAGCGCGAATATCAAGCCTAAAAACGCTGCAGCGCCGATGATGCAGCCGAGCATGAAGGCGATTTTCTCGAGGCTGTAGTTGTAGGCGACGAAACCTGCAAAGAAGAACACGCTGATGATCGCCACAAAACGTCTGAAACTTAACATCGGGTCGTGGGACCAACTGATCGATGCGGCCAGGCAGAGCATGAACATCAGCAGGAAGACATTGTTCCGGTAAAAACTTTTGCTGAGGAAGACCTTGTTGCGAATGAAGAAAAACAGCGGTACCAGCAGGGTGATCAGGCCGCAGATCTGGTTGATTGCGTTGCCTTCGAGGTCTTTTTCGGCGGCATCCAGCCTCGACACATCAGCCAGCCCGAAAAAAAATCCAATCACCTGGGTATAGAACAGCACGCCGAACAACGTGAAGGCGTTGCGCAGGGTGGTGTACCTGACTTCCAGCTTGTTCATGACGACTGGCTTCCAAGTAAAGCGTCCAGATAGGTTTTCGCCGCGCAGGCGCTGACGAAGCGGGCAGCGGCATCAATGCGGGCCTGGCGGTTTGAATCACGCGGCAACGACAGTTCCACGGTGATTGCCTGTGCCAGTGCGTCAGGGTCGTCGACCGCCACCAGCGGGGCGACCGTGCCATTGTCGAGAATCTCTTGCGGGCCATAAGGGCAGTGCGTCGCCACCACCGGGGTGCCCGTGGACATGGCCTCGACCAGCGCATTGGGGCTGCCCTCGAAACGCGACGACAGCACAAAGCAATCGGCCGCTGCCACTTCCGCCAATGGATCGCTGGTGTAGCCCGGCAGATCGAATCTGTGGGCCACACCCAGGGTGACGGCCTGCTCGAGCAATTCGGTTCTGAGCGCGCCTTCGCCGAAAATGATCAATCGGGTATTGGGATCGGGTAATCGGGCGAAGGCATCGAGCAATACGTCGAAGCCTTTTTGCTGTGCCAGGCGACCTACGGCGACAATCACCGGGGTGGTTTTTTTCGACAGCCAGCGGTGGTTCGGACGTGCCGGCGCCTTGTCACGAAAATCGTTGTCGAGCACCGGGTTGTCAGCGATGGTGACATCCTGCGGGCGGGTAATGGTGGTGTCGACCAGGTCCTGGGCGACACCGCGCGAGACGCAGATCACCGGATTGGGAATGAGTCGATACAGCAGCGGTGCCAGCAGATAGGCCGTACGCACTTTCAATGCGGGGTTGACGTATTTGTCATGGGAAAACGCGTTGCGCTCGCTGACATGCAGGCGCGCCAGCGTACCGGACAGCGCGGCGGCGGCGATGGCCACGACGTTGACATGGGTGAGGGCGGCCAGTTGCGCGTCAAAGCGATTGTGGCGAAGAAAGCGTGCCAGCGCCGGCACTGCCCGGGAACTGCGCGCACTGTGCAATTCCACCTGTTTGACCCGGGGGTCGAGGCCAGCCGAGTTCACGCCTGCGCCGGTGAGCATCAGCAAGGTCACGTCATTGCCTGCATCAGTCAGCGCTCCAGCGAGGCGCACCATCATTTTTTCGGCGCCACCACCGCTCAGGTCCTGCAGAATAATCAGCAATCTTTTCATTGATTCCACACCTGATAGTACGCTTGCGCGGCGGATTGACTGGTGTACTGTCGGACGGCTTCAGCGGCCACTTCCCCGCTTGGCGCAGCCTGGCTTTGCGAGGTCACGCTGCGCAGCATCCCTTCGGCCAGCGCCGCTACATCATTGACCTTGACCAGGTCGCCGAGACGGCCGTTATCAAGCAGTTCCCTGGGCCCGGTTTCGCAGTCGCAGGCCAACACTGGCGTACCCAGCGCCAAGGCTTCGATCAGCACGGTCGGCAAGCCCTCGTGAAACGAACTCAGGATCAGCAGTCGTGCCTGCCTGATAAAAGGGTAGGGATTGCTCAGGAAACCGGTGAAATGCACATGGCCCTCGATGCCCAGGTGGCTGGCCTGTGAGGTCAGCGCGGCGAGTTGCGGGCCATCGCCGATGATCACCAGATCCGGCAGCGCGGCGCTGCGCAAGGCCATGGCATAGGCATCGAGCAGCAGGTGGAAACCTTTCGGTTCTACCAGCCGTCCCACCGCTAACCAGAACTCGGTCGGCAAACCGGTGAGCATGGGCGTCTGTGCGGCGCTGAGCAGTTGCTCGGTGACCACGGCATTGGGGCAATAACGAATGCGTTCGCGACCCCAGGGCACGAGCTCGGCGAGGGACTGGCGCAAGCCGTTGGAAACCGTCACGACCCGACCGTTGCCACAGAGGTACAACGCATAGAGCAGACGCAGGGTGGCGGGACTGATTTTTTGTTCGCTGCAATCCAGTGCTGCATGACGGCTATAGATAACCTTGCATGGGCGACCCAAGGTGGCAAACCAGGTGCAGAGGTTGGCTTGTTCTTTGGCGGCGATGAGGTGGGTCACTTGTTCGCGACGAATAATCCGCCGCAGCAATACGATGGACTTGAGCAGGCCAACGATTCCATTGCCGCCGCCATTGAGCGTGGCAGCCCCTTCATCGTCTGGCGTGTCGCCGTTCATGACGAAATAACTGACACGCTGGCCATCTTTGAGAAACTGTCTGGCCAGGCGTTGCTGGACACGCTCGAGGCCACCATCGGGCTTGAAGTCCTTGAGGATGAACAGGATATGCATGGTCGTTGCTCGGTGCCGGATGCTTAGGGATAAGTGATATTGATGGTCACTTTTCGCCGGATGATCATCACCAACAGATGAACAAAATTGGTCGGGTAATCGATAAGGTAGCGTTTGATGGTGTGCGGTTCGCGGTACATCCGATAGAACGCGCGCAGATGCAGGCGGTTGATCAGTTCAGGGTAATATTGATGAGTGGCTGTGGCCTCTTGGCGAATGAAACCGCCACAGGTAAATGCCACCCCGGTGAAACCGGCACGCAGGGCATCCTGCTCGAACCGCTCCTGCAGCCCGGCGCCCAAGCCTACGATCAGGATGTTCGCTTCACTGCGGCAGATGTCTGCCTGGATGCACGCGGCCTGCGCTGCATCGAAATAACCATTGTGATGACCGGCAATAATCAGCGCGGGGTAGCGAGCCTTGATCTTATTGAGGAACAGGTCCAGTTCGGCTTGCCGGGCACCGACAAAATAAAGGCGCTTGCCTTGTTTCTCGGCGCAGCTGAACACCGCGTCGGCGATGGAAGTGAAGTCGAAGCTGACCCGGCCGATCGTGCGGCCGGTGATGCGCGACATGAAGGTCGACATCAGCATGCCGTCGCAAAAATAGGCGATGGACGTCGGGTCCCGGTCGAACAGACTGCCGACGGATGCAAAGTTAATGAAGGAAAAGGCCTTGTTGGCGTCCAGCAAATTCGGGGTGTAATGCCCCATTAATTCCAGACTGATCATTGCCTGACTCCCAAGGATATTTTTTGTGATGCGAATGATTAGAACTGCTGTATCAATCGTGAAACATGTAATGCACAACTAACGGTAGAGTTTTACGTCAGTCAATAATCTGGCGTGCGCAATGATTAATTAACGATGATTCTTGTGCTGCGTTACACTCAAGGCTACTAGTGAGAGTTGTAACGACTGCTTAACACTACAGTGATGTGGCCAAAGCTACCGCAGGGTCCGAACCGTCGGTTCTTTTAAAAAACAAGCACTTCGAACGTTGCTAGATGCTGGGGCGGCGTATAGCTGTTCACTGCACTTTCATCTTTGTTAAACGCCGGCCTTGATAGGTATCGACCACTGCAGGCAGCCTGTCAAATGTCACTAGTCAAAAATATAACCTTCTGTCCAATAACGTATTCAGGCGCTTCAACCATTTGTTTTGGAAATAATTTTCAGCTCGGCTGGACGCCATGTCTGGGTTGAGGGTCGTGTGAAGGAGGCGCTCTGCCAGGGCTGATCAGTCTCTGACACGGTTGAGGGATAATAAAAGGATTTTTTTGATTTGCCTGGCCATGGGGACTTCTATTCTTTTGTGGATGATATAAGAGGCCCATATCATCAAGGCGGTGGTGCCCCATAGCAGTATGTGCGGGTTCACCATTGGATAAGCAAGGTTAAAGATCATAAAGCCGATCATTTGATGTAATAGGTAAAGTGGGTAGGTCAGGGCTCCTAACGTCGTCCAGTTCAAGTTCCCTATGGCTGCCGTTTTGTTCGTTGCGATCAAAAAAAACGTCATGAAGAACAGGATAATTACGCCGCATATGATCAGAGGATTGAATTCGGTTGCATATTTGGTTTCGATCGATGCGGCCCATACAATTGCGGTGTAACAGGCTAATGCTAAAGCACCGGCCAACAGGAAGACTCGTGTTTTAGTGAAGCCCTTGGCCCATATTATGTAGAAGGTGGCGCCCGCGATGAAGTAAGCAGAGTAATCGGTAATTAATATCGAGCGAATCTTTTCAAAAGTGAATGCTTCTACTATGGCGGAGATGAGTAGCCAGAGTACGAGGTAGGTCTCTATTTTTTCTATTTTCTTCAGACCCAACAGAATGGATATCATCAGGTAAAATTTGATTTCTACAAAGAGAGACCAGTAAACGCCATCTATCGACGGGACGCCCATCAAGTCGCTAAGCAATGTCATGTTAACAATGTATTGATAAAAATCAGCCGTATACCTTGGCTGTCCGATGGCAAGCGTGATTAGAAAAGTGAGGGTGCAGCACACCAGGAAAGCAGGGTAGAGGCGAACGACGCGGGAGATGAAGAATACTTTGAGATTATTGCTCGAAGCGGTCATCAGAATGACGAATCCGCTGATCATAAAAAACAGTTCGACTCCTAAATAACCGTATTTGGCAGGTTCAGCCAATAGCGGGTAGGGCATAGTAGACATGTCGCCCCTTGCATACCCGCGAAAAGCATAGTGAAAAATCACTACTGCGAAAGCAGCAAGGAAGCGCAGCAAGTCTAATTCATTCACCCGGCGCTTGATCATGTCTATGCGCTCCAAACGTGTTGGCGCTGATTGAAAACAGACCACCCTGCCGATTGAAATTTTGCCCCGGGGCGAACCTTATAGCGCCGTGTGACGGCTATTGAGCACGTTGCCATACCTTGACGTAGTCGATGCTGAAGGTGGAGGGCAGGTCAGCATCGTCGACCACGCCGAACCATTTCCACATGGCCTCACTGTCAAAGACGATTTGCATGGGGAAGAAGAAGTGGGTGTTCTTCGATTCCCTGACCAGCACGCCATCGACGTACCAGCGCAGGGTGTCGGGCCGCCAGTCGAAGCCGTAGACATGAAAGGCACTTGCCAGGCGCCAAGGGCTGACCCAGGTGCTGCCGTTGGCGATATGTTCGGTGCTTTGTGGCGTGGCCCACACGTGGGCGTTCATGTTGTATAGCCGATCGAAGGCAGCGTCTTTCGTCTTGCCGCCGATTTCGAAGATGTCGATTTCGGTTGCGTTGTCAGCCATGCCCGTCCAGGCGAGCCAGAATGCGCTGGAACCTGCGGAGTTCATGGGTTTGGCATGTGCTTCGTAATATCCGTAGAAGCCGCGTTCAATGGTTCGAACCATGGCAGAGGTGTAGTCCTTGAAACCGAGTAGCTCGTACTTCTGCGGCAAGGTTTCCTTGCGAAAGACAATGTTCAGGTTGCCATTGCTGACGGTGGCGTTGCGCGGAGTGAAAAGCGCCGGTTTGCGTCCGAGCGATTCGTTCCCTATGGCATTGTTGACGTGCCAGCGCCCGGGGTCGAGGGTTGTGCCATTGAAGTCGTCGGACAGTTTCGTGTCGAGAATCCACCGACCGGCATTGGTCTGATCGGACAGCGGCAGATTGGCGTTGGTCCGGGTCGGCAATGTGCCTAGTGGTCCGACACGAGTCCAGGTATCGGCCTGTGAGGGGATGGCAACTGACCACTTGTCTGCCAGGTACTGAAATGCACGCTGGCGCTCTGCGAGGGAGGCAAACGGACGGTCGTACACCAGCACTTCTGCGATGTCGCCGCGAAAGTTGTCGGAATTGCCGACGACGTTGCGCCCGACTGCATACGGACCAATCGGCACATCGTAAAGCTCCAGGACGGAAAAGGTCGGCTCGTACGCGGTGGCCTGTTGCAGGCTGATGGCGAAATTCGGCAACACGTTATCGTTGTTGGCGATTTGCGGGCGTGAGCTGAACAACCGTTGCCAGGGATCCCCCGGGGCTTGTTCGGGCAATCGACGGGACACGATCAATATCGTCACAGGGCCTTTGGCCGTACGGATTGTTTTGCCGAGAAACGCCGAAGCGCCACTGAAACGCACTACCGAATGACCATTCAGGGCGTTTGCCATCCGCTGTGGCTGCAAGGCGGCATCGTCTACTGTGGCGTCATTGGACTTGCCGGATTTGTCGCTCCAGCGCTGGAGACGGTTTTGCGCATCCAGGGTCATTGTTGAAGCATCGGCCGCGTCCAGCCACAGCACGAGCCCGCTGGTGGGTGCACCGGAAGGCGCTTGTGCTGCGTTGCAAACAAGCGAAACCGTCAGCAGTAGTGCCAGCAGATATTCTTTAAACATCGGCATCACTTCACCTCAATGGGCGCCGGAATTTCGAATGAAGACTGATACCCCTGCAGATTTTGAATTTTTCAGGTAGCGGTGGTTGACGCCGTTGCCTTGCGCAATGATCTGACGCGAGCATAGAGGTAGCGCAAGGTCGGTTTGCCATTGGCGAAGATCAGTGTTTGCCAGGAATATTCCAGCATTTGCCGGTACACGCCGATCACCTGGGCATGCTCGCCGCGTCGGGAAAATGCATTGAGAAAATCGGTGTGGTTGCCCAGCACGAAATCGATCCGTTGCTGCTTGCTGAGCTGCGCGCCATAGCGGGCGAGGTACACTTCGATGAACCTGATCTTGTTCAGGTAGTACTTTTGCGGTTGCGCGGTCATGTTGCCGCTGTTGACCGTGCGATCCAGCAGCACCTGTGGCACCGTGTGGATCTCCCAGTATTCGGCTATTCGGGTCCACATGAAGCGGTCTTCGGAGTAACGCAGGCTGGCATCGAAGCCGCCGAAATGCATGATCACGTCGCGCTTGACCAGCGCGGTGGATACGCCATTGACGACGTTGGCGTGGATGAAATCGTAGAAATGCCTGCCGTTCTTGCACCGGTCGTCCACTTGCTGCCTGCCGTCGCTGTAATTGACCTGCGTGTAGCAGTCGATCAGCCCCACCGGCCGTCCCTGACGGCTGAGTTCGTCATACAGTGCCAATTGTTTCTCCAGCTTTTGCGGACGCCATTGGTCATCGGCATCGAGCAACGCCACAAAAGTCTCTTCACTGTGCCGCAATCCGTGGTTGCGGGCGCTGGCCTGGCCTTCGTTGGCTTGCTGCAACAGCGTCAGGCGAAACGGCGCCGCGAAGTCTTTGACCCGTTGTGGTCCGTCATCGGTGGAACCATCGTCGACGACGATGACGTGATCGGGCAGTCGAGTTTGCCCGACCAGGGACGCCAGTGTTTGCTCAATGCTGTCGGCGCCGTTGTACATAGGGATCACGACGCACACTGAATGCGCTAAGGGGGGGGCTTTGTCTGACACGGATGTTTCTCCTTTTGTTACGCCTTGGCTGAGTCGCGCGGTAATGCCTCAGTAAGTGTCTTTTGAGAACAACGTAAAAGGGGTCTTGACCAGAATCTTGATGTCGAGCCACAGCGACCACTGGTTGATGTAGTTGAGGTCCTGGGCGACGCGCTGCTGCATTTTTTCCAACGTCTGGGTTTCACCTCGATGCCCGGTGATCTGGGCCAACCCGGTGATTCCCGGTTTGAGGCGATGACGGGCCATGTAGGCGCGAACCTTGCCGGTGTAATAAATGTTGTGCGTGACCGCATGCGGTCGCGGGCCGACCAGGGCCATTTCGCCGCAAAGCACGTTGAACAGTTGCGGTAGCTCGTCGATGGAACTGCGGCGCAAGAAACGCCCAAGTGGCGTAACGCGGTCATCCTCGCGGGTGGCCTGACGCACTTCGTTGTCGTCGTGCACACGCATCGATCGAAACTTCCAGACCTTGATCACCTCAGCGTTCCAGCCATAGCGATTTTGTTTGAACAACACCGGGCCGGGCGATGACAGCTTCACGGCTGCCGCCACGATCAGCAGCAAGGGGCTGAGCACAACAATGGACACGGCGGCCAGGCTACGTTCGAACAGCTCTTTGCAGAGCAGGCTGCCGGGGTGCGAACTGATCAGACTCTCGTTGAGGTAGATGGCCGGCATTCGCTCTATTTCCGAGATCGACTGATTGAGCAGCACCATGCTGCCGAAATCAGGGATCCAGACCACGTCGACATTCATGTCCAGAAGGTCGATGTACAGCGCTTCAATGATGGCGGCTTGTGCCATCGGCAAAACGATGTACACGCGGCGTATGTGCAGACGGGTGATGATTTCGCGAACCTCATCGATGCGCCCCAATAGCGGCAAAACGCTCGGTGCCGGGCCGGTATGGTCGGCGGTTGCGATAAAACCCAATAGCGGTACGCGATTGCGTCTGGACAGTTTCCTCGCCAGCTTTTGCGCGGTCGGACACGTCCCGATGATCACCGCGCGGCGCTCGTTGCAGAGCTTGTGAGAATGCAGTCGGGCCAGATAATGCAGGGGCAAAAAGCTCGCCGCCTGGACCAGGTAACCCAGCACGGCCCAGACGATGATCACCTGCCGCGAGAAAATCACGCTGGTTTGGGTGACGAAGGCAATGCTGCTCAGAACGGCCAGCAAAATCATCCAGGCCACCAGCAGCCGACCGAGCCCGGACAACCACTCATGACGCTTGTGGTAAACCTGCATGATGCTGTAGATCGGCACCGAACCGAGCGCGGTGAGAATCATCAGGACGCGGTATTCACTGGTCAGGCTGCCGACGCGCCAATACACCAGCAACATCAGCAGCAGGTTGGCCAGGGTTATTGCGCACAGCCATTGGCCCCAGAAGGTCAGACCTCGGCGACGCGTCATTTGAGCGGTGTAGAGCGATGTCATCGGCGCAACCTCCGGGCATGGGTTGGACTTCGGCGCCGAACACTGCACGCCCTCGTTCCCGCACGCTGGTATAGCTCGACTGGGATGAAGCAGCTTTTGGTAGAAGTTGGGAGGAAGACTACGGGTGTCACAGACGCAAGGTTTTACCGGGACATGTAGTCGTAGTTCTGGAACGTATCGGAATGGCTGTAGCCCTGTTTGCGGGCCTTGCTCAGGTCAACCTGGTTAAGCACTACACCGAACACCGGCGCATGACTCTGCTGCAGCATCGCAAGGGACTTCTGCACCTGGCTGACAGGCGTGCTTTCGGCCTTGATCACGTAGATCACCGCGTCCGAATGCTTGGCCAGCAACAATGCATCGCTGACCATTTGTGCAGGCGGAGAGTCGATAATGATGCGTTGGTACCGCGACTTCAGCGCCTCAAGCATTGGGGCCAGGCGCGGCGAGCTGAGCAGATCCAGCGGTGGTGGCGACAGCTTCCCGGCCGGCAGCATGTCGAGATTGCCGACAGTGCGGATACAGTCCTCGAGCCGCGCAGTGCCCGCCAGAACATTGGCCAATCCCGGGCTGTTGGGCGGGAAATCAAAGTTGAGCGACAGGCTGGGTTTGCGCATGTCGGCATCGATCAACAAGACACGCTCGAGCATGGTGAGCGAGTACGCCAGGTTGTTGGCGATGGTGCTTTTACCCTCCTCGGCCATGGTCGAGGCAACGAGTACCACCTGTGACGACGTGTCGCCGCTGTGCAACATCAACCAGGTGCGCAGGTTGCGGATGGTCTCGCAAAAACGCGGATGGTCGTTGTCGTCGAACAGTCGCGCGAGTTGCCGGCGGCTTTTCCTCGTGACCAGCGGCACCACGCTGAGCAGGGGAACGTCAAGCGTGCTTTCGATTGCTTCGTCGGTCTTGAAGGTTTTGTTCAGGGATTCCGACAGCAATGCCAGCACTACGCCGACCAGCGCGGACACGACGGCGACAATCGCCAGAATCAGTGTTTTACGCGGCTTGCTGGGTTCCAGAGGAACAATCGCAGGGTCGACGACGCGTGCCTTGGTGGAGTCCATGTCCGAGGTGGCCGCGGTTTCTTTCAAACGGGTAATGAAGGTCTCATACAGCGCGCGGCTGCTGTCGACTTCACGCTGAAACTCACGCAGTTGGAACTCTTTGCGCGAAATGTCCTGTAATTGCGCCTTGTTGCTGTTGAATGACTTACGCAGTGAGTTTTCATTGGCCAGGGACAGTTGGTATTCACGTTCGATACCGGCAACCACCTGCTGAACCTGCAGGCGCAAACTGTCGGTGGCCATACGCAGTTCGGCGCGAGCGGCCGCCAGGGTCGGATGTTTTGCCCCGTAGCGTCCGGACAATTCCTCGACCTTGGCTTGGGCCTTGGCCTGTTGCGCCTGGAATTTCTGCACCAAAGGATTACTCAGGACCGCCGGCACACTGGACAGTTTGCTCAGGTTGCCATTGCTCAGGGTCTGTACCTGACGGTACTGGCTCTCGGCCTCTGCCAGATTACGGCGGGCATCGATCATGCGGTTGCCGGTCAATTCCAGTTCATTGGCGCTGATGGTAGCCACACCGCCGACATCAACCAGGCCTTGTTCTTCCCGATAGCCCTGAAGCTTGTTTTCGGCATTGCGCAGGTTATTACGCAACTCGATCAGGCGTGAATTCATCCAGCTGGTATTGGTCTGCGAGGATTTGAGGCTGTTGTCGAGCTGACTGTCGATGAAGCTTTGGGCAATCGCATTGGCGGTAGCGGCCGCCAAGCCAGGGTCGGGCAACTCCACCTCTATTTTGATCAGCTGGCTCTTGCCGACGAATTTGACGCTCGTGCGCTGCATGAGGTTCTGCGTGACTTGGTTGAAGACATCGGCTTCAGAGGGCACCACCTGAACCGGTGCCAAACGGCCTACTACGGGCAGCCATTGGCCAAGCTCAAGCGATGCCAACCATCTGCGCGGGGCGAACCATGGCTGTGGTTGCTGGCGTGGATCGGTCACTGGGTGTGTGGTGAGGTTCAGCTTTTTTACCGCCCGTTCGGCAAGGTCCCGCGATTGCAGGAGTGCCAATTGCGTCTGCAAATAATCGACGGTACCGGAACTCGAATCCGTGACTTGCTGGAAGGCCAGCAGCGGTGGCGTTTTTTCTTTGATCAGCAAGGTGGTACTGCCGATGTACTGCTGCGGAATGAACGACAGCGTGGCCATCGCCAGCGCACAGCCAAGCAATACCAACCAGCCAATTTTCCAATGGGCGCGCCAGATCACCCTCCAGTATTTGAGCAGGTCAATGGTGTCCTTTTCCTCGCTGTACTGCTGATGCTGCGGCACGTGCGGCTGGATCGGACGTTCGACATATATGCTAGGGCTGTTGTCCATGATTAGAAAAAGCCTTGTGCAATGGATATGGTGTCACCGGGTGCGATGGCAGTGCTGCGCGTGACCTTGTCGGTCAGTGGTGGGGAGCCATCGCCGCGCACGATGGTCACCCGCTTGATCGAGGCTCGCTCGGTCAGGCCGCCGCCCAGGGCGATGGCTTTCTCCAGCGTCAGCCCGGGTTCGAACGGATAGCTGCCGGGTTTCTGTACTTCGCCATTGATATAGAACGAGCGGTAGGCGATCAGGTTGAGGCTGACCTTGGGATCGACCAGGTAACCTTGCTTCAGTCCGTCGACGATGACCTTTTCTACCTGTTTGGGCGTGAGTCCCTTGGCGGCAATTTCACCCAGGAATGGATAGGAGAACATTCCGGCATCGTTGAGACGGATTTTCTCGAAGCTCAGATCCCGCTCACCGAACACGGTGATGCGCAATACATCGCCGGCCGCCAGTTTGTACTGGGCGCCGGTGTCTGCTGCAAAAGTCGCGGGCAACAGCCACGGCACTAACAACAAGCCAAGCATTCGCGAGTTCATAAAGAAAACCTCTTAAAGGCTTACGTTGAAGCTGAGCAAGAAAATGTTGCGCTCAAAACTCTGATTGTCAGCATCGGAGTCATCCTTGCGGTAGCGATAGCCCAGCTCGATATCCAGCCAGCGGCGCATTGCGTATTCCACGGCGAGGTTGTAGTCACGAAGGTCATCAGTGCGCTCCTGCCCTTCGTATTCATAGCGAGCCAGCCCGACTTCGGCCACCGTGGTGATGCGTTCGGTCCAGCCATGACGCCAGCCGACCAGGGCCGAGGTGGTCTTGACGGCATCAGCACCGTCGTCGCCCTCGGCCATGGCCTGGCGGGCAACAAACGAGAAGGTCGAATAGGTTCGTGGTTTCCATCGCAGATCCACCTGCCAGGTCGGGTTACTGAGGTCATCGACACTGCTGTCATCGAAGTTTTTGCGCTCATAACCAACGCGGACTTTACCGGTGGTGCGTGCGGTGAAATCCCATTCGGCACCGGCGAGGACCGCATCGGATGTGCTGTTGAGACGGGTGTTGGATCGGTAATCAAAGTCGGTATGGTCGTATTCCAGCAATCCACGTGTGTTGCTGCCGATGCGGTGGTACCAGGTGCTGGTCAGGCCAGTGGTATCGCGCTCTTTGTCGTCGTTGATGCCGCCTGAATTGTCGTAGCGAAGTTGAGCGTAGCTGGCGCCCAGATCGATCTGATTGGCAGCGCTCCTGGCGCCGAAGGTATAGAGGCCATTGACGCGGTTACTGCGAATCTTGTCATTAATGCCATCGACAGCGGTCGACGTCGTACGCTCGTATTTACGCGCTTCCGCTTCAAGTTTCAGGCGATGTCGGTCGGTGAATTCCATGATGCTATTGAGTCGCAAGCGTTGTGCTGTATTAGAAGCATCCGAGTCGTCATGATAAATGTACCGGGTAGGCTGCCAGATAAGTCGGGTGGCACTGTTGCGGTCTTCAGCCTTGAGTTCGAAAGTCGGCGCCACTTTTGTCACCATGGAAGACTCCGCCCGCTCCAGTTCGCGGAAATTGTCGTCATAACTTTCTGAAAACAGCAGGGTAGGGGTGAAGTCGAACCCATAGATATCAATGGACTGGGGATCAAGACTCCAGGCCGTTCCGGGACATAAGTACATCATGATCAGTGCGAAAGGGCCGCGGGTCTTGAGGGTCATGTCATTGCTCCTTGGGGGTGAGTTCAATGACTATAGACCGGAAAAACAGTGGGTGAATGTGGTTGTGTAATGCTGGTGGCTATCAATAATTCATTCATGAGAAGGAGTGTGTAAGTTGAATTAATAACTGGGCAGAGTGCAATAATTCAAAAGAGTGCTGGCTATTTGGGGCTGCGCAGGTTGTTGTAAAGTGCGCTAATTAAAAAGTTTATAAATGAGGCCGTGATCGCTCGATATCAGTCAATGGCACACGAACGTGATGTTCTCTATTCAAGAAGTGAAGAAGAATCATGACTCGTTCATCGCCTAACATGCTCAGGAAAATACCTTCAAGTGTCGACAATGGCCCTCGGGTTATTTGCAGTGTTTCCCCAGGCTTGAACGGTTGGGGTGTGTGCAATTCTGGTGGTTTGTAACACCGGGTGCGCAGATGCTCGATGACGTCGTCCGGGACCGTTGCCGGGCCCTGATTGAAATCGACAATGCGGCTCACACCGCGGGTAGAACGCAAGGGCGCCCATTTGTCGTCACGACTCAGCTGGATGAAAAGATACCCTGGGAAGAGAGGTTCAAGCGATTGATGGGGTTTGCCATGAATCAGGCGCTCGCTAATAATTTGCGGGCAAAATATGACGTAGTTTTGTCGCAATAAATTGATTTGTGCCCGTTCATCCTGACGCGGCTTGCACTGTAAAAGATACCAGTTGGCACCTTGGGTACTCGTCAGCATTTCTGGCAAGCTCCGTAGTATGGGTTAAAGCATGCCTGTTCGCGCATCAACAATGCTCGCCCTTCCAATGAACTCTTTAGAGAATATGGCGTCGCGAAAGTGTTAAGTCGATGGAACAGGTGTATCAACAATGAAGCATGTAATGAACAAATAAAGATGACAAAAAATGGTCAGTCAATAATCTGGCGCGTACGCCGCCCTGGTGCGCTAAGGTTCTATTACTTGGGCCGTGCTCAATCAGAACTCTTGATCGAAAGTGTAAACGTTACTTAACGCTATAAGTGATATCGCCGCGTCATCAGAGGAAGGGTATTCTTTGCAATGGGCAAAGCTACCGCAGGGTCCGAACTCCCGGTCCTTTGAAAAACAAGCACTTTCGGTCGTGTACTTAAACGCAGGGGGCGACGTATATCTGTTAATGGAGTTACATCTTTTGTTATACGTCGACCCTCTTAGGTATCGACCACTCCAGACGGCCTGTCAAATGTCACTAGTCAAAAATATAGCCTTCTGTCCAATAATCTATTAAGGCGCTTCAACCAGTTGTTTTAACAGGTGATTTTTTTGACGCATACAAAGCTCTGGCTGAAATAGACACCGGCAGTCAGCACACAAACCCTGCCGATGCGGGGGGCAAGAGCGCGCAGATGAGCCGCGAAGGGTGTTTACTGAAAATCTATCGCACAATACAATGAGAATCGTTACTACTAACTCATCGAGTGCGACGTCTTGAGCCAGCCCCACCCGTTTGCCCGCCGCAAGGTCTTCATGAAACACGCATTGCCAACGCTCTCCTGCGTGATGTTTGCCAGCCCTCTGTGGGCACAGCAAGCCCTCGAACTGCCGACCACTGATATTCAGGCAAGCCGCGTCAGCCAAGACACGAGCTACACCACCTCTCAAGCCAGCACCGCGAGCAAAAGCAATGTGCCGATCAAGGAAGAGGCGCAATCGATCAATGTCGTCACCCGGCAAACCCTGGCCGACTATCAGGTGCGCTCGCTGGACGACGCGATGAAGTTCGTCAGCGGCGTCAGTCAGGGCAATACCTTGGGCGGCTCGCGGGACTCGCTGGTCAAGCGCGGTTTCGGCACCAACGATGACGGCTCGATCCTGCGCGATGGCGTGCGTTCCAACATGGGGCACAACTTCAGCGCCACAACGGATCGTGTGGAAGTACTCAAAGGGCCTGCTTCGATGCTGTACGGCGCGCTGGAGCCCGGTGGATTGATCAACGTGATCAGCAAGAAGCCCGAATACACCCAGAGCACCACCCTGAGCGGCTCAGCCTACAGCGAAGGCGGCGGCACTCTGGCCGTCGACACTACCGGGCCGATGGGAGATACGGGCCTGGCCTATCGCCTGATTGCCGAACGCGGCCATGAAGATTACTGGCGCAACTACGGTGTGAATGAGAGCACCCTGGTCGCGCCATCGCTGAGCTGGACCGGTGACCGTGCCAGCCTGACGTTGAGCTATGAGTACAACGAATACTCCAATCCCTTTGACCGCGGCACCGTGTTCACCAACGGTCATCCGGCTGACATCGACTACGACAAGCGCCTCGACGAAAAATGGGCCAAAAGTGTAGGCATCCGTGAAACGGCCACCGCGCGTTTCGAGTATCAGCTGAGTGACGATTGGAAAACCCGCGTCACTTACGGATGGAACAACGACCGCTACAGCCTCTCGATAGCCCAGCCGAATTCGTTGACCGGCAACAATCTGCGACGTGCCGCCAATGGCGCTCACTACGACGATGAGACCCGCTACGCCAGCTGGGATTTCATCGGCCAGCAAGAACTGTTCGGCCAACGCCATGACCTGCTGATCGGCGCGGATACCGAAGCTTCCGACCAATTCCGTGGCAAAACCTACCGTAATGCCCCGCGGTCAGGCTTCGACATCACCGCGCCGGTTTATGGGCGTCTGGCCGAGCCCAGCCTCGTCAGCGCCGCGCAAAGTGACCTGAGCAATCAGCTGACCTCCAGCTCCCTGTACTTCAAGGATAACTGGCACCTCGATGACCGCTGGATCCTGGTCCTCGGTGGTCGTCAGCAGCATTACGATCAGTACAGCGATCAGGGCCGCGGCAGCAGCTATACCGTCAACCGCGACGATAACGGCGATGCCTTCGTGCCGTTTTTGGGCCTGGTCTACAAAGCCACCGATACCTTGTCGCTGTACGGCAACTACAGCCGTTCGTTCAAACCCAATACCGAAGTCGACGATGCCGGCCACACATTCGATCCGGAGGAGGGCCGTAGCTACGAAGTCGGCGCGAAATACGACCCGTTGCCGGGGCTGAACATCAACCTTGCGCTGTTCGACATCGTCAAGAAAAACGTCGTGACCACTCAGACGGTCAATGGCGTCAGCCTCTCGGAGGCGGCAGGCAAGGTCGGCTCACAGGGCCTGGAACTGGACATCACGGGGCGTGTGGCCGAGCGCTGGGACCTGATCGGCACCTACGCCTACACCCACACGGAAATCCTCGATGATCCGGATGACGAAGGTCACCGCCTCGCCGATGCGCCGAAGCACACCGCGAGCCTGTACCTCACACATCACCTGAACGTTCCTGCGGAGTTCGGAGCCTGGCATGCCGGCGGTGGCGCACGTTACGTCGGCGAGCGCGCCGCCAACAACGCCAACGATTTCTGGCTGAGCAGCTACACCGTGGCCGATGCCTTCGTACGGTGGGAAGCGCCGATGTTCGGCTACAAGACTTCGCTGCAATTCAACGTCGACAACCTGTTCGACAAACAGTACTACCCGTCTTCCACGGGCAGTCAGCTGCAGGTCAATGTTGGCGAGCCGCGTACGGCACGGCTGAGCGCCAGTGTGACGTTCTGATCCTTGTGCATTAATGCGCTGACCCGTTTCGCTGGTGTTCATGCTGGCGGAATGGGAGGCGCCTCAGTCTTTATCCAACATCAATTTCCATCGGGCTCCTAATGTGTGCCCGGCATCTCCTTAAGGTTGATTTGTCGATGCGTCGAACCCTCGTTTCTCTGTGTGTGATCCAAGCCATTTCCCAGACCACTTGGGCTGAACAGGCACCGACTGAACCTGCGTCAATAGAGTTACAAGCGATCGACATCAACGGCACATTGGAAGAACAGGCTCAAGGGCCGGTTCAGGGCTATCGAGCAACCCGTTCGGCCAGTGCAACGCGCACAGACACGCCCATTCACGAAACCCCCCAATCCATCAGCGTCGTCACCAAGGATGTCGTGGAAGACCTTGGCGCTACTCGATTGCAAGACGCGCTCGATTACGCCGGAGGCGTGGGCCGTGCGAACAATTTCGGTGGCCAGGGCCTGACCACTTTCACCGTGCGTGGTTTCACCACCGGTGAGTTTTACCGCAATGGTTTTCCGATTAACCGCGGTTACCCGAACATGCCCGATGCCAATACCATCGAGCGCCTGGAGGTCCTGCGCGGGCCGGCCACCACGCTGTATGGCCGTGGCGACCCGGGCGGCACTTTCAACGTGGTGTCCAAACAACCCCTGGCCGAGCGCACCGTCACCCTGGGCAGTCAACTCAACGATCAAGGCATGCGTCGCGGCACGCTGGATGCCTCAGGGCCGCTGGATGATGAAGGGCGACTGGCCTATCGGCTGAACGTGATAGGCGAGGGCGGCGAGACCTTCCGTGATCACGTCGAAAACGAGCGTTACGGTGTGGCGCCGGTCCTCGGTTGGCAGGTTAACGACACCACCCGTATCACCTTCGAAGGCGATTTCATGCGTAACAACGCGCCGCTCGATCGGGGCGTGACTCGCTATCGCAATCAGATTGGTGTCGCCTCGCGGGATACTTTCTTCGGTGAGAAGGACATCGGCAAGCTGCACAACGACAACAACATGGCGCAAGTGCGTTTCGAGCATTTCCTGAACGACAACTGGACCTTGGGCGGCGGCACGCAATTTCTCGACGGCAGCCTGCAAGGCAATGCCATCGAAGCCAACGGTGTCGCTGCCGACGGCCGAACGCTGGGGCGCAACTTCAACTATCGCAAGCTGGAGTGGCAAGACCTTGATGTGCAGTTGAACCTGACCGGGCATTTTTCCGCCGGTGGATTCGACCACACGTTGCTCACGGGCATCGAGTATGAGGATTACGATTACAAGTCGATCATCCGTCGCTCCAGTGGGGCGGTGAGTGCCTACCCTATCGATATTTTCAATCCGGTCTACGGCCAGCCGCGTCCGGCGCTGACCCGTACCACCACCCACGATCAGGAAAACCTCAAGACTTATGCCGCTTTCGTGCAAGACCAGGTAACGCTGACCGAGCGCTTGAAAGCCTTGGCAGGCGTACGTTTCGAACGCTTCGAACATGATTACGACAACAACCTCGTCAACGGTGTGAGCTGGACCAACAGCGACAACGCTGTCACCCCGCGTCTTGGGCTGATCTACGACTTGACCCCGACCGTGGCGATCTATGCCGACACGGCGCGGTCCTTCAAGCCCAACAGCGGTGCCAGTCGAACGGGTGGCGGCTTCAAACCTGAAGAAGGCAAATCCTACGAGGTGGGGGTCAAGTGGCAGGCGCTTGATCGTCAGCTAAGCGTGGATGCCGCGGTGTATCAGATCGAAAAACGCAACGTCCTGACGACAGACCCGGTGGACTCGACCTTCAGCGTGGCGGCGGGCGAAGTTCGTAGCCGTGGCTTTGATCTGAATGTGGCCGGCAACCTCACGCCAGAGTGGCGCATGATCGGTGGCTACGCCTACGTCGATGCCGAAGTCACCCAGGACAACGTGTTGAAGTCAGGCACCCGCCTGGTGAACATTCCGCGCGACAGTTTCAGCCTGCTGAACGTCTACGAGTTTCAGGACGGTGGCCTTAAAGGATTGGGCCTGGGGCTGGGCGCCAAGTATGTCGACGAGCGCGCCGGCCAGACCGCGGCCAATGCCTTCTCCATGGATAGCTACAAGGTGTTCGACCTGCTCGGCTTTTACAAAGTCAACGAACACCTGCGGCTTAACCTTGACCTGAAGAATGTGTTCGACAGCCACTACGATGAAGGCGCCTTTGGCAACGTTTACGCCTATCCGGGCGCGCCGAGAACCGTGCAGATGGGAATTTCATACACCTTGTAGATTTGCCGGGAAGGATCCTCGATAAAACAACACGTTGTTCGCGACTGCGTGGCACAAAGCCTGCCTCGCTGCGATCAGGCCAACGCTCAATGACGCCAGTCGAACATCAGGAATGAACAGGCCAGGACGCCTGAAACCGAGAAGGTTTCAGGCGTTTTTTTTGCTTTATGAACGCGTCGGTGGCAACGCCCCACTCTGTGGGCGAGGCATCCACTGTGGCGAGGGAACTTGCTCCCGCTCGGCTGCGAAGCGGGACGAACATAGTAGCGAATCTACGGTGAAGGGACGAGTTGTCCGGGCTTTACTTGCACCTCCTACCGGGGGCTTCCTCGGACTCCGTTTTCAAGCCGCCGGCATTTGCTGGCGATGGTAGAGAAACTCGAGGACCGTCGTGCGATAACGGTGGTACTCGGGGTCGTTGGCCAGCACCAGGCGGTTGCGCGGTTTTGCCAGGCCAACGCTGAGGATCTCGCCGACGGTGGCCGCCGGCCCGTTGGTCATCATCACGATGCGATCGGAGAGCAGCACGGCCTCATCGACATCATGGGTGACCATCACCACGGTGCTTTGAGTGGCTGCGACGATACGCAGCAGCTCGTCCTGAAGGTGCGCGCGGGTGAGGGCGTCGAGCGCGCCGAAGGGTTCGTCCATCAGCAGTATTTTCGGCTCCATGGCCAGCGCGCGGGCGATACCGACACGCTGCTTCATGCCCCCGGAAATCTCGTTGGGGTGCTTGTGCATGGCATGCTCAAGTCCGACCATTGTCAGCGCCGCCTCGGTACGCGCCTTCAGCGCGGCTTTGTTTTCGCGTTTGCCGAATACCTTCTCCACGGCCAGGTGCACATTGCCGAAACAAGTCAGCCAGGGTAAGAGGCTGTGGTTTTGAAATACCACTGCGCGTTCAGGGCCAGGACCGTCGATCTCGCGACCGTTGCATATCAAGCCGCCGCCATTGGCTTCCAGCAGACCGGCGATCAGGTTCAGCACGGTGGATTTGCCACAGCCGGAATGGCCGATCAATGAGACGAACTCGCCGCGGGCAATACTCAGGTTGACGTTGCTGAGGGCCTGGAAGCGGCCTTTTTTGGTGTCGAAGTGTTTGCTGACCTGGGTCAGCTCGACGAATTTTGTCATCTCGGTTCTCCTGCATCGGGTAAGCGTCAGGTGCGGGCAACCCAAACACCGGCGCGCATGTCGGTTCAGTTGCTGTAGTCAAAACGTTTGGCGATCCACAGTAGGCCCTGCTCAAGCAGCAGACCGACCAGACCGACGATGATGATGGCGATGAGAATGTGCTCGACGTTGAGGTTGTTCCATTCGTCCCACACCCAGAAGCCCAGACCGACACCGCCAGTGAGCATTTCCGCGGCGACGATCACCAGCCACGCCACGCCGATGGACAGGCGAATACCGGTCATCAGATGCGGCAGCACCGAAGGAAACAGGATATGGGTGAACACCTTCCATTCGCTGAGCTTGAGCACCCGCGCGACGTTCAGATAATCCTGCGGCACGCTGGCGACCCCGGCGGCGGTGTTGAGGATGATCGGCCAGATAGAGCTGATGAAGATCACCCAGATCGATGCCGGGCCGGCGGCCTTGAACACCAGCAGGCCGATTGGCAACCAGGCCAACGGCGAGACTGGACGTAGCAGACTGATGATCGGCGCGAACATGCCGCCGAGAAAGGCGAAGCGGCCAATGGCGAAGCCCAGCGGAATACCGAGCAGGGCGGCAAGGCCGAAACCGATGCCGACTCGGCCAAGGGATGCCAGCACGTTCCAGCCGATGCCCATGTCGTTCGGACCGTTATCGTAGAAGGGGGAGCGGAACAACTCCAGAGCCGAATACCAGGTCGCCAGCGGGCCGGGCAGGCCTTCGCTACGCGCAGCTATCAACGCCCAGACGGCGAGAAACAGGGCGATACCCAATACGGGGGCAATGCCATCCCTGGCGCGTTGACGCAACCCGCTCAGGAGGGGGGCGCGACGCTCTGGCGGGGTATTCGCCGTAGCGGTGGGCGACGCTGGCAACTTGAGGGGTGCGTTCATGGCGGTGACTCCGGTCAGGCTTTGATGGTGAAGGAGTTGGCATAGGCGGCCGGATTGGAGCCGTCCCAGACCTTGCCGTCGATCAGGGTGCTACTGCGCAGCGGACTGCCCGGTATGGTCAGGCCAAGCTGGCTGGCGGCTTCGCCGTAGAGTTTGGTCTGGTTGATGGACTTGGCCACGCCGGCGTAATCCACATCTTCCTTGAGCAGGCCCCAACGGCGGAACTGAGTGAGGAACCACATGCCGTCCGACAGGTAGGGATAGTTGACGCTGCCGTCCTTGCAGAAGGACATCGCATGCGCGTCCGTCCATTGATTGCCCAGCCCGTCCTCATAGTGGCCGAGGAAGCGTTGCTCGATCACTTCGACGGGCGCATTCACATAGGCCTTGCCGGCGATCAGTTGGGCGGTGCTTTTCTTGTTCTCGACGCTGGCCTCGATGAATCGGCTGGCGTCGAGCACCGCCATGGTCAGCGCACGGGCGGTATTAGGGTATTGCTCGACGAAGGCACGGGTGGTGCCAAGGATTTTTTCCGGATGGTCCGGCCAGAGCTTTTGGGTGGTCAGGGCGGTGAAGCCGATGTTGTCGGCGATCGCCCGGGCTCCCCAAGGCTCGCCGACACAGAAGCCGTCCATGTTGCCCACACGCATGTTGGCGACCATCTGCGGCGGTGGCACCACAATGGTTTTCACGTCGCTCATCGGGTTAATGCCGAGGCTGGCGAGCCAGTAATTGAGCCACATGGCATGGGTGCCGGTGGGGAACGTCTGGGCGAAAGTCAGTGGCGTGCCGCCTTGCTTGACCTTGGCTGCCAGTTGTTCGCCATTGGTCACGCCCGCTTGCTGCAACTGCTTGGAGAGGGTGATCGCCTGGCCGTTCTGGTTCAGTCCCATGAGCATGGCCATATCTTTCTGCGGCCCGCCGATGCCCAGTTGCACACCATAGATCAGGCCGTAGAGCACATGCGCAGCATCCAGTTCGCCGTTGAGCAGTTTGTCGCGAACGCCGGCCCAGGATGCCTCTTTGCTCGGGGTGATAGTGAGACCGTATTTTTCGCCGAAACCCTGGGTTGCCGCGACCACCACTGACGCGCAATCGGTGAGTGGAATGAAGCCGACCTTCAGCGCAGCTTTCTCCGGCGCATCGCTGCCAGCGGCCCAGACCGCGCTGCGCAGCAAGCTCGGCACGGCCATGTCGAGGGCGGTGATCCCGGCGACAGTGCCGGCCGCCACCAGGGATTGCTTGAGGAAGGTGCGTCGGCCGGGGTGTACCGGATGTTGCAAGTCACGCTCATCAGTCATAACCACATCCTTTTTGAGGGGCAAACAAAAACGGCGTGCGCCAGGCACCCTCGATAGAGGGGCCTGGCGGACGCCGTTGTCCGGAAGTGCAGCACGCCGCCATTGGCGCGCCGCATGAATCTGTAAGACAGCAGTAGCAAAGGGCTTGCCAAGTTCATGTTCGATCTTTTTTTATGCTCTAAAAGTCAATAGGAACAATGACTTGAGGTGATTCTGTGATGTCTTCCAGGAAGAAATCGAAGGGGGCATAGAGCCAAGAGGAGCGAAGCACTGATCGTTTGTTGGGCAGCTTCTGTGCGAGGTGAACTAAAACGGCTCTCCTCGGCACCGTTGCGAAGTCGAATGGCGTCAAGCCTCAGTTCAGCTCCCGACGGATAGCGTCCAGGCGTTCGTCGAGCAATGGGGTGAGGAGGGCGTAGCACTCCGCCGGGGTAATAGACACAGTCGTTGTACCGATCAGGCAGCGCTGCAGCCGTTCGAGAGCAGTGTGCAGCGAACGGGGGGCATGCTTGAGCAGGCGTTCGTGCAGGTACTGCAATTGAATCAGCATTTCCAATGGGCAACTTCGATGGGCGGCGGCGCGTACCGACAGACCGCGCAGTCGTCCCAACTCTTCAAGCTCCCAGCAGCGTCCGGCGATGCTCGGGGGTGTCAGGTTGAGCGCACAGCGTTGCAGTTCGAGGTGCTGGATGGCGCCGAGCAGGTCTTGTAGCAACCGGCAATGCCCATCGAAATCCGCAGGGTTGCGGCGTAATGCATTCCAGACCTGGCACTGTGCGGAATACGGCCACTCCCTCCAGCGTTGGTCGAGCGCGTGACCCAGTGCCTGGCAACGCTGTTGCGCCTCGCGGGTGGTTTGTCCGCCGAGACCACGATGCTGCTGCAGACCTTGCAGCAGGTCGAGACCCAGCAAAAGAGCCTGTCTTAGTCCGGTGTCAGCCTGTGGCAGACGGACTCGTCGGGATTGCCCAGCATCAAGTGTTGTGCCGAGTTGTAGGTTCATGGGCGGCTTCCGACGGTGAGCTGGTTGAGATAACGAGTCAGATCGTGCAGCACATGGGTCTGCGCGCTCTGTTCCTGCACCGCCCCATTGACCTGTTGCAACTGTTCGCTGAGGGCATGGTTGGCTTGTTGGTGCTCGCTGAGCGCCTGTTGCATGGCGCCGAGGTGTTGCAGATTGACTTGGCTATGTTGAGCCAGGTCGTCGAGGTTGGCGGCGAGTTGCTCGCTCTGTCGGCTACCGGCAGCCAGCAGGTCGCGGTGTTCCTTGACCTCGCCATCCACCTGGCGCACGGCTGTGGCGATCGCCGTCGCCGCCGTGGTGATTTCGTTGGTCGCCCGGTCGGTGGCTTGGGCCAGGCTGCGGACCTCATCGGCGACCACGGCGAAACCGCGACCGTGCTCACCCGCGCGGGCAGCCTCGATGGAGGCATTGAGCGCCAGCAACTGGGTCTGCCTGGCCAGTGCCTGGATGCTAGTGACGGTGCTTTCAACTGCGGTAGTGCGCTGCAGCAACGCTTCCACGGCGTGTGCAGTATTGCCCAGGCTGTGCTGAATGGAGCGCATGCTGTCACCCACCGAGCGCGCCTCCAGACAACCGGCGTCGCTCATGGTATGGGCGTTGGCGAAGGCCGCCAACGCACCTTGGGCCAAGGCATCGATACTGTGCAAGGTCTGATCGATCTGCTCGCTGGCGGCAGCGATCATGGCGATTCGTTGGCTTTGTTCTTCACCTTGGTCGCGGGCCTGTTGAGCCATTTGCTCCAGGGCGCGGCTGGCGAACTGTACTTCGCTGCGTAAGCGTTCGTTGTTGCGCAGTTGCATGCTGGCGGCCACCAGGAGCGTCGCTGGGTCGGCATCCCGGGAGCTGCGCAGCAGTTGTGCAAGTTCAGTGTCCCAGAATCTCTGTAGATGGCGTTGATGACGCTCGCGCCGGTGCCAGGCGCAGCCCAGATAGAGGACGCCAGGTATCAGAGTCAGTGCGCTTGCGGGCTGTTCGGCCAGTGCGAGACCGCAGGCGCCGAGGGCCAGTCCAAGCGGTAACCAGAAACCGGTTCTACTGCGTTCGAGCAGGGCCATACCGGGTTCGAACAATGCCTTGGCGACTGGTATGCCGACCGGGTGCGATTTGCTGCCATCGCTGCGCAGATTAACGATGGCATGACCCGTGGGGTGCATTCCTTGAGCAGGCATGTGGATTTCCTTCTAATGCCAGGATGAAAGCAAAAACGGCGCACGCTCTCCTGCCGCAATGTGCAGGGAAGCGGACGCCGTTGTCCGGGATATTTGCGAAGCCATCGTCATTGATGGCTCAGGCTTGACCAGAGCCAAGCAAGTTGTTTGCCAGCCTTCGCACTCGACAAAGAATCGGCCTGTCGCCCACGCGGTGAAAGGGGATGGCTATAAGGCAGCGGAAGGCAGAACAGGCGATCAACGCACCAGTCGCGGGAATGGCTGAGCCGCAGTGCTCTGTTCTGGTTCGTGCCCATCAGCACTGGTCGCACTCTTTGTAGCAGCTGCCGAGCTTGCGAGGCTGCGTTCGGCTGCGCAGCAGTCGTAAAACCAGAAATCGCGGTGTGTCAGGCAGACCGCATCAGCCGGATTCACGACTGCTTCGCAGCCGAACGCAGCCTCGCAAGCTCGACAGCTGCTACGGATCGCATTGCGGCTTACACAGCGCAAGAAAACCCGGCATGGTTAGTTCATAAATTTCTGAACTAACTATTTGCTGCAGCCTATTCAATCATTTGCCGACATGATCTTAGGATCCTTCCCCACGGGACTGACGCCATCAGAGCAGCAGCCCGCAGCATCCCCTTTCGACTGCCCAGTAACGCCACCAGCCCAATCCGCTAGTGGCCCGACGCAGTCGAGAGGAATGCATGAAGCTAGAGATTTTCCGCACGTTGTGGGGCTATACCGCCAGCAAGGCACAAGCCCTGGATGAATTGCTCGCCGCCGGCTTCGATGGCATCGAAGCACGCCTGCCGCTGCAGGCCGATGAGCGTAGCGAGTTCGACGCTTTCCTGCGCAGCAATCAGGTTCCCTATATCTGCACGCTGTTCAGTGCTTACGATGTATTGCCCGACCAGAACGCCACGCCCACCCAACACTTGGCCGACATTGATCGCAAACTGGGCTGGGCCTCGGAGCTGACCCCACGTTTCGTCAATCTGCTGGCAGGCAACGACCGCTGGCCGCAGGCATTGCAGGTCGAATTCTTCGGCCAGGCCATGGAGCTGGCCGCCAGGCATGGGGTGTTCTGCAGTTTCGAGACTCACCGCGCCCGTTCCCTATACAGCCCTTGGGTGACCCTGGAACTGATCCGCCAACTGCCGGGACTGCGTTTCACCAGTGACATCAGTCATTGGGTGGTGTGCTGCGAGCGACTGTTGGACGATCCGGCCGACGATCTTTCGGCCTTCGTCGAACGCGTGCATCACATCCAGGCCCGGGTCGGCTATGACCAGGGCCCGCAAGTCCCCCATCCCGCCGCCCCGGAATATGCCCGTGAACTGGCGTTTCACCAGCGCCACTGGGAGGCCGTCTGGACCTCTCAGCTTCAGCGTGGCTACCCGGTCAGCACCCTGACCCCGGAGTTCGGTGCCGACGGTTATCTGCATCACTTGCCCTTCACCAATATGCCAGTGGCCGACCTCTGGACCTTGAACCAGTGGATGGCTCGGACCGAGCGCGAACACTTCGACCGTTTCACCCGTGAAGGAACCCGCCATGAGTAATACCTCGTCAACCCAGGCCAACTTCGACAGCATCCCGGTGGTGAACATCGCCGGACTCTTCAGTATCGAACTGGAGCACCGTCTGGCCGTGGCCGAGCAACTAGGGCATGCCGCCAGCGATGTGGGCTTTCTGTACATCACCGGGCATGGCATCGATCCGGCGCTGATCGAGGGCCTGCGCCAGGCGGCCAGGGATTATTTCGCACAGCCGCTGGAAGCCAAGATGCGCCACTACATCGGCGCCTCGCAAAGCCACAAGGGCTTCGTGCCCGAAGGCGAGGAGGTGTATTCCAAGGGCAAGCCGGATCATAAAGAGGCCTTCGATATCGGCTTCGAAGTGTCAGTGGATGACCCACTGTTCCTCAACCGTACGCCGCTGCTGGGGCCGAACCACTGGCCCGACGTGCCGGGCTTCCAGGGCGCGGTACAAAACTACTATCAGGCTGTGTTTGCCCTCGGCCGCCGGCTGTTCGATGGCTTCGCCTTGGCCCTGGGGCTGGAGGAGGGCTATTTCGACGCGCTGGTGACTCGCCCGCCCTCCAAGTTGCGGCTGATTCATTATCCCTTCGACGCCGAAGCCGTGGATGCCCCCGGCATTGGCGCACATACCGATTACGAGTGCTTCACCATCCTGCACGCCGATCAACCGGGGCTGGAGGTGCTTAACGATCAGGGGCAGTGGGTCGACGCACCGCCGATGCCCGGGGCATTCGTGGTGAACATCGGCGACATGCTGGAAGTCATGACCGCAGGTGCCTTTGTCGCCACCGCTCACCGGGTGCGCAAGGTCGCTCAGGAGCGCTACAGCTTCCCGCTGTTCTACGCCTGCGACTATCACACGCTGATCAAACCGCTGCCGGCTTTCGCCAAGGATGCCGGGGATTACGAGGCGCTGGCGATTGGCGAGCACATGTGGAGCCAAGCGCTGCAGACCTACCAGTATCTGCGCAAACGCGTGGAAAACGGCGAGCTTGAACTGCCGTCCCGGGCTCGAAAGCCATCGAGCTTCGGCCGCCTGAAGAACACCACCACTCATTCCTAAAAAAACAACCAACGGAGCTTCCCATGATGAAAACCCCCTGCACCCTGACCCGACTGAGTCTGCTCGCCGCTGGCCTGTTCTGCGCCAGTACCGCCTTCGCCAGCACCGCGACCCCAGGTGTGTTGAAAGTCGGTATGGAAATCACCTACCCGCCGTTCGAGTCCTACGACGCAGACAAGAATGTGGTCGGCTCCGACCCTGAGTTGGCCCACTCCCTGGCCAAGGCGATGGACGTCAAGGCTGACTTCGTTGATACCAAGTTTCCCAATCTGATCAACGGCCTCAACGCCGGGCATTACGACGCGATCATTTCCGGCATGTACATCACCCCCGAACGCCAACTCCAGGCCCGCACCATCGCCTACGCCAACACCGGCGCCGCGATCATGGTGCCCAAGGGCAGTGAGTTAAACCCGCAGGTTCCTGAAGACTTGTGCGGCCTGAAGATCGGCCTGGAGCAGGGCACCACCTGGGTCGGCAAATTCACCCAGTTGTCCAAAGACTATTGCGTACCGAACAACAAAGGCGCCATCACCGTCAACGAGTACCCCTCGGCTCCCGAAGTGACGCAGGCGCTGCTCTCGAAGAACATTCAGGCCCAGGTGGAAATCGCCGGTGCCGCGCACATGATCGCCCAGCGTACCAACGGACGGGTCGTGGTCAGCTCGCAGAAGCTGGTGTACCCGCAGACCTTGGGTATCTACGTCAAGAAAGACGCCGTGGCTACCTATCAGGCGTTGGTCAAAGCCCTGGCCGACAGTAAAGCCAACGGTGAGTACGCCACCATTCTCAAAAAATATGATCTGGAACCGGTCTCCGAGTAATGGCTGAAACCGCGCCCTCGGTCGAGGGTGCGGCTTGCACGAGGTGTCTATGCAATTCGACTGGTCTTATTTTATTTCGCTGTTCTCCAAGACTGACTTCTGGGCGGCGAGCCTGACTGTCATCGAACTCAGCGCTCTGGCCTGGTTGCTGGGGATGTTGCTGGGCTTCGTTCTGGCATCAGCCAAATTGTCCAGCTTGCCCTGGCTGCGCATGCCGGCGTCACTCTACATCTGGTTCTTTCGCAGCATTCCGCTGCTGGTGCTGGTGGTCTTCATCTACAACCTTCCGCAGTTGCTGCCCGGTGCCGGGCCGGTGCTGTCGGTGCCGTTCTATTCCGGTCTGTTGGCGCTGGTGGTCACTGAGGCCGCCTACATGGCCGAAATTCATCGTGGCGGACTGATCTCGGTCGCCAAGGGTCAGAAGGAAGCCGGCCGTGCTCTGGGTATCGGCCTGTTCGGCCTGCAACGATTGATAGTGATTCCCCAGGCGTTTCGTATCTCACTGCCGACCTTGATCAACGAATACATCACAGTGGTCAAACTGACCTCGTTGATCTCGGTGATTTCACTGACCGAACTGTTGACCGTCGGCCAGCGCCTGTATGCCCAGAACTTCCTGGTGATGGAAACCCTGGCGGCGGTGGGTGTGTATTACGTGCTGATCGTCACTGTGTTCGGCTTCGCCCTGCAGCGTCTGGAACGCCATCTGGACCTCAACCTGCGGACACCGCAAACCCTCGATAGCGCCTCGGCACACGTGCTGCGTGACAGTCTGGCGCCTGTAGCAACGAGCACGTTCAAACCCCCGGCCAAAGGCGCCGCCCCGGCCCTGCAACTGCAGGGCGTGCACAAATGCTACGGCGATCATCAGGTGCTCAAGGGCATTGACCTGAAGGTACAAAGTGGCCAGGTCATTTCTATCATCGGCCCGTCGGGCTCCGGCAAGACCTCGCTGATTCGTACCGTCAATGGCCTGGAGCGCATCGATCAAGGTGAAATCCTGTTGTTCGGGGAGAGCTTCATCAATGCCGAGGACAAACCGGATGGCCGTCGGGTTCGTCAGGGTGTACGGCGCATCGGCATGGTGTTCCAGAACTTCAACCTGTTCCCGCACCGGACACTGCTGGACAACATCAGCCTCGCTCCCCGTTATCATGGCGTCAGCCGCGCACTGAGCGAACAACGCGCCTGTCAGTTGCTCGACAAGGTCGGCTTGTTGGCCCACGTCCACAAATATCCGCATCAACTGTCCGGGGGGCAGCAACAGCGCGTGGCTATTGCCCGGGCCATGGCCATGGACCCGGACATCCTGTTGTTCGACGAACCCACCTCGGCGCTGGATCCGGAACTGGTCGGCGAGGTGCTCACGGTCATCAGCAATCTGGCCCGGGAAGGCATGACCCTGCTGATTGTCACTCACGAAATGGACTTTGCGCTGTCGATCTCTGACCGGGTGATCTTCATGGAAAACGGCCACATTCAGCTGGATTCCTCGCCACAGGCGATTCGCGAGGAGACTGAGGCTCATAGAGTGCGGCGGTTCATGGGGTTGCAGGCGCCAGTGGAGGAGGGATGCCTGTCTTGAGACACATCTTCCCCCAGGTGCCTTAGGAGGAAGGCGCTGATCTGGTCCAGTGCACGACGGGCTTCTTCGAGATGATCGCTCATGGTCTGGAAGACATGAATCATTCCCGGCCAGACGTCCAGGTGTACCGCCACTTCGGCGCTGGCCAGGCGGCTGGCGAGCCGGGTTGAATCGTCCAGCAGGCATTCCCGACTGCCCACCTGGATCAGCACGGGCGGTAGACTCCGAAGGTCACCGTACAGCGGGGAAGCCAACGGATTCAGTGGCTCGGCGCCCTGCAGATAGGTATCGGCCATAAGGGTCTTGCCAGCAAGCGCGCCGAGCAATGGATCTCGAGCCTTTTGCAAATCCCAGGACTCTCCCGTCTGAGCCATGTCGACCCAAGGCGACATCACTACCGCAGCCGCGGGCAGCGGCAAACCCGCAGCCTTGGCAGCCAACATCAGAGCCATGCACAGACCGCCGCCGGCACTGTCGCCGGCCAGCACCAGATGATCTGCGTTCACTCCTGTTTCGAGGAGTGCACGGTAGACATCCAGAGCGTCCTCTATGGCGGCCGGGAAAGGGTGTTCCGGGGCCAGGCGGTAATCGATGCACAGGGTACGAATCCCGCTGCGGGCTGCCAGTTGGCTGACGAGCGGGCGATAAGCCTGGGCGCTGCCGAATGAATAGCCTCCGCCATGCAGATACAGCAAAACGAAGTCTGGCCGGGCATCTGCGGGAGTGGCCCAAAGTCCGCTGACGCTGGCCAGATTGGCGGCCTCAAAGGTCACGCCCGCGGCACAGGAGCCGGCACCGAAGAGTTGTTCGGCCTGTTGCCGCTGCTGATCGACAGTCAGCGAGCTGAGGGGAGGCAGTTGGCTGAGTTGTTCAATGATGCCGTCGATATTGTTGTTATTGGGCATGTGGACTCCGGAGCGCGTGTGATGAGGCAAACAAATTAACTTCAAACATAGTTAATTGTCATAACTATATTGGCAAGAAATTTCGTTTCATCCTCATCTGCGACGGGTAGTCGTTGCTACGCCAACCTCCGTGCCTCAGCCTGAGTCAAACCGATGCTTGTCGGTACTTCTTCAGTCGGTAGGCAAACTGCGCACGACTCAACCCCAGCAAGCGCGCGGCGGCAGCCAGGTTGCCTTCGCTCTGTTGCAGCGCTTCGTCGATCAAACGCGACTCCAGACCTTCAATGGAGAAGCCGTGTTCCAGGCGCGTCAGGGTTTCCAGCAAGGCTGGACGAGGTTGCGTGCTGGCGGGGCTCGGGTCAGTGGCAGCGAGGCTGCCATTGCCGTCCAGAGAGTACGCCTCCTGCGGCATGGGTTCGTTGCGAAACAGGTGGACCAGATCGATGGCTTGACCGTCTTCGCTGGCGATCAGGCCGCGCTCTACCAGGTTCTGCAATTCCCGCACGTTGCCGGGGAAGTCATAGCGCAACAACACTTTGAGCGCGCGCATGGTCAGCCCCGCAGGCTTGCGGGCGTAGGCCTGACAGAAGCGCCGCAGGAACGCATTGACCAGCAACGGGATGTCGTCACGGCGTTCGCGCAGTGGCGGCAACGTGATGGGGTAGACGTTCAGGCGGTAGAACAGGTCCTCGCGAAAGTCTCCGGCCGCCACGGCTTTGCGCAGGTCGACATTGGTTGCCGCCACCACCCGCACATCGACCTTGATCGCCTCGCCACCACCGATGCGCTCGATCTCACGCTCTTGCAATGCACGCAGCAGCTTGCCTTGGCCCGGCAGGCTGAGGCTGGCGATTTCGTCGAGAAACAGGGTGCCACCGTGAGCGCGTTCGAAGCGTCCAGGGCGCGAATGAGTCGCGCCGGTATAGGCGCCGCGTTCGACCCCGAACAGTTCGGCCTCGATCAGATTGTCCGGGATCGCGGCGCAGTTGAGGGCCACGAAAGGTCCTTGATGGCGTGGGCTGAACTGATGCAACTGACGGGCGAACAATTCCTTGCCGACTCCCGACTCGCCGCTAAACAGCACCGTGGCCGGCGTCGGCGCAACGCGCTGCAAGGCGAGAGTCGCGGCGTTGAAGGCGGCGCTGGCCCCGATGGGTTTTGGCCCGCCGGGTGTTTCGTTGTCATCGTCTTGGGGTGCGGGCGCCGGGGCTGGACGCTGCTTGGGGGCGACGCTGGATGGCGTGGCGGTAAGGTAACTCAGGTCCTGTTCGACATCGCCCCATTGCTCGGCGGTCTTGCCGATCACCCGACAGCTCTCATGGCCCATGCCCCGGCACTCGGTTTCACGGAAAATTACCAGGCGGCCGAATAGCCCGCTGACATAACCGATGGCATAGCCCAGTTCGGTCCAGCACACCGGATCCTGGCCGATCCCGTAGGCGGCGATATGTTCGTCGGCCTCACAGGAGTGGTGCCAGAGGAACTCACCTTCGTAGAAGCCTGAGTCGGCGTCGAATTTGAAGTGCAGGGGTTCGACCTTGGTCATGCCTTCGAGTGTGTGCAGGCGCGTGCCGGCCGAGAAAACCGCCGCGGCATCGGCGTCTGGCCAGCGCTCGCGGATCAATCGCGCATCGCGTGCACCCGACAAATAGCCGGTGCGGGTAAACAGACCGCGGGTCTGTTCCAGTCCCTGGCGCTCGATAATCTCCCGTCGCAGCGCGCCGAAGGATGAACTGTGCAATAGCAGCATGCGCTGGTCGTTGAGCCAGATACGTCCGTCAACGGGGGAAAAGAACAGGCATTCGGTCAACTCGGCCAGGGTCGGTGAGTTGCCCTCGGTCAGTTGAGTGCTGTCTCCCCGGGGCGAGAAATGCTCCTCCTGTACCGCGAGATGAGGAAGCAGCGAATGGGGATTATTCATTGTTATATGCCCCTGAACGAGTCGACTGATCGAAATGATCAATCAGCAAAACAGTTATTAAACATAACTTTATCATTTGGACAAGTGGCCGGGTGTCGGCCGAGCGCCAGACGCCTTGCCCTACTCATCAGTGCTCCTCTCAAACCTTCAAGCCAGAGCCTTCGCCACCTAAATCGCGTGGCAACAGAGGAAGTCGGCACAGCCCTTGCTCTAGTGCTTTCACGACGCTGCATCGTTATCGCAAGGCGGCGTCAGGCAATTACAAACACAAGAGCCGGGAGACCGAAATGTCGGTAAGTGAACCATCTGATTTTCTGGGGGACGCGCTGTGGTGCGAACGCATCTTCAATGGCGACTGGATACGTCCATTGGGCGGCGTCAACAGAGTCATCGAGCCGGCCACCGGCGAGGTACTCACCGTCACCGGTTTAGCCGATGCGGCGGACATCGCGTTTGCCAGCCTGACCGCTGCCCGTGTTCAACCGGCCTGGGCGGCATTGGGGCCACGGGAACGCGCAGAGATCTTTCGCAAAGCCGCAGCCCTGGCCCAGCAACACTTTGCCGAACTGGCGCTGTACATCGCCCGGGAAAGTGGCGGCAGCCTGTTCAAGGGCGAACATGAGGTCCGTGAGGCGATCGTCTTGCTGCATCAGGCCGCCGGTCTGCTATCGCAACCCCATGGTGTGGTTCTCCCAAGCGAGGCGGGACGTTTGTCCTATGCACGTCGGTTGCCCCATGGCGTGGTCGGGGTGATCTCGCCGTTCAACTTTCCCCTGGTGCTCTCCCTGCGTTCGGTGGCACCGGCGCTGGCGGCCGGCAACGCGGTGGTGCTCAAGCCCGATCCGCAGACCCCGGTCAGTGGCGGTTTTATCATTGCCCGGTTGTTCGAGGCGGCCGGTCTGCCCAAGGGGCTGCTGCAGGTTTTGCCGGGCGCAGCGGTGGCCGGTGAGGCCCTGTGCCGCGACCCGCATGTTCGGATGATCGCGTTCACCGGTTCGACTGCGGCCGGGCGCAAGGTCGCGGAGGTGGCTGGGCGTCATCTGAAAAAAGTCGCTCTGGAACTGGGCGGCAAGAACTCGTTGATCGTGCTCGAAGATGCCGATCTTGAATTGGCGGCGAGCAATGCCGCCTGGGGTGCCTGGCTGCATCAGGGGCAAATCTGCATGGCCACCGGACGCATTCTGGCCCATGAATCGATCGCGCAAGAACTGGTCCGCCGGCTGACAGAGAAAGCCCGGGCGATCACGGTCGGCAATGCCGCTCGTGGCGAGGCGGTGCTGGGGCCTTTGATCAACAAGCGACAGTTGCAACGCGTGCATGAAATCGTCACCGAGAGTGTGACTGCCGGGGCAACCCTGGAAGCCGGCGGCGAGTTTGACCGGCTCTTCTACCAACCCACGGTGCTGTCCGGCGTGCGCCCGGGCATGCGCGCATTCGACGAAGAGATCTTCGGCCCGGTCGCCACGGTGGTGAGTTTTGCTAGCGACGACGAGGCCATCGACCTGGCCAACCGCACCGAGTATGGCTTGTCCGCAGGGATCATTACGCCTTCGGTCGGGCACGCGATGGCGATTGGCGAACAACTCAACTGCGGTCTGCTGCACATCAACGATCAGACGGTAGCCGACGAGTGCATTAACCCGTTCGGTGGGCGCGGCAGCTCGGGCAATGGCGGTAGCGTTGGCGGTCCGGCCGATTGGGACGAATACACCCAATGGCAATGGGTGACGGTCAAGGATAAGGCGCCGCGCTACCCGTTCTGACGGACAGGACCAGGCCGACGAGGTCGGCGAGTACACAAAAATAATAAGAGGACTCAACATGAAACTCGACAACAAGATTGTGCTGGTGACCGGGGTCTCCTCGGGTATCGGCGCCGCTACTGCAAGCCTGCTGCGCGCCCACGGCGCCCACGTGATTGGCGTCGATCTGAAGGCGCCGCACATGACCCTGGACGGTTTTGTTCAGGGCGATCTGAGCAGTGCCGAGAACATCGATCGGCTGCTGCCGCAGTTACCGGCACAGATCGACAGCCTGTGCAATATCGCCGGGGTGCCGGGCACTGCAAACCCGCAATTGCTGGCGCAGGTCAACTACCTTGGGCTGCGTCACCTGAGCCAGGCATTGCTGCCGCGAATCACCGCGGGCGGCAGCATCGTCAATATCGCCTCGATCCTCGGTGCCGAGTGGCCGTTACGTCTGGAACAGCACAAGGCGCTGGCACGCATTGAAGGTTTCGCCGCCGCGCAAGCCTGGCTGGCCGAGCACCCGGTACCGGACGCGACCTGCTACCAGTATTTCAAGGAAGCCTTGATCGTCTGGAATTACCTGCAGGCCCAGCCCTGGTTTCTCGAACATTCAGTGCGCATGAACAGCGTGGCGCCGGGCCCGGTCTTCACCCCCATCCTCGGCGACTTCGTGAGCATGCTCGGTGAAGCACGAACCCAGGCCGATGCCCATCGCATGAAACGTCCCGGTTATGCCGATGAGGTGGCGGCGGTGATCGCTTTCCTGTGTGCCGACGAGTCGCGCTGGATCAACGGCGTCAACCTGCCAGTCGATGGCGGATTGGCCTCCACCTACATCTGAAAACGCACACCCATAGACAGCGGCGCAAGTCGCTACCTGAGTGTGTTGGCTGGTGCCATGCGTGCAAAGCCATACCAAAAATAAAAATAATGAGGAGCGTCCATGGACAACGTTAAACGTTGCTTTCGTTTCAAGCATTGCGCCTTGTTTCTGGCGTTATGCAGCGCAGGCGTGATGATCGAAAGGGCCGAGGCCATGCAAATGGACCTGGGAGATTCGGACTGGAAACTGCGTTGGGACAACACCATCAAGTACAGCCAGGCCTGGCGTCTGCACGGTCAGGACAGCCGATTGGTCAACGCACCGACCGCCAATGGCCTGTACCCCTCGATCCAGAGTCAGGGCGATAAAAACTTCAGCCGCGGTCTGGTCTCCAACCGTCTGGATCTGTTTTCCGAAATGGACCTCAGCCGGCAAAACTATGGGCTGCGTGTGAGCGGCGCGGCCTGGTACGACGATATCTACAACCAGGACACCGACAGCAGCGAGCAACCGCATTTCCTCAGCGAAACCCGCGAGCTCCATGGTCGCGACGCTGAAATTCTCGACGCCTTCGTGTTTCTGCGCGGTGACCTCGGTGAAGACTCCCAGGGCGTGGCGCGTCTGGGCCGACACAGCCTGATTTACGGTGAAAGCCTGTTCTACGGCGGCAACGGCATTGCCAATGCCCAAGGCCCGACCGATGTGGTCAAGCTGCTCAGCGTGCCGGGAACCCAGTTCAAGGAAATCCTGCGCCCGGTCAATCAGATCTCCGGGCAGTTGCAGATCAACCCGCAGTTGTCGGTGGGCGCTTACTACCAATTGGAGTGGGAGCGTTCCAATTTGCCCGGCGCCGGCAGCTACCTGAGCGATGCCGATGCCATCGGTTACGGCAGCGGTTCCCTGCGCCAAGTGTTCGGCAATGACACGGTGAATGGCGGCGATCTGAAACCGCGAAATTCGGGGCAGGGCGGCATGCAGATTCGCTTCAAACCGACCGGGACCGAACTGGAGCTGGGTTTCTACGCCGCGCAGTATCACGACAAAGCGCCGATCGGCTTGTACGCCTACCTCGACGGTGCGGCAGCAGCGGCCACCGGGCTGCCGATCCTGAGTTCCTATCGTCAGGTCTACGCCGAAGATATCAAGACCGCCGGCGTCAGCTTCTCCACTGCCTATGGGCCGTTCAACTTTGCCGGCGAAACCTCCGTGCGCTGGAATGCGCCGCTGGTGAGCAACCTGCAAGTGGTGGCCCCAGGCATGGAGGCCGATGGTGGCGATGACGCACTGTTTGCCCGGGGCAAAACCGCTCACGCCAACCTGTCGGCGATTTACCTGTTATCGCCTGGCGCTTTCTGGGACGGCGGTTCGGCACTGGCCGAACTGGCCTGGAACCGCACCCTGAGCGTCACCGAGAACGCCGCGGCGCTGGATTCCAACACCACCCGCGATGCCACTGCGTTGCGGGTGTTGGTGGAGCCTGCGTACTTCCAGATTGTCGACGGGATCGACCTGACCGTGCCGATCGGCATGGGCGTGGTGCTCGATGGGCGTTCTTCGGCCGTGAACAAGTCGGGCTTCGGCAATACCCATGCCGGCGACTGGAGTGTCGGGCTCAAGGCGACCTACCTGCAGCGCTGGGATGTCGGCCTCAACTACGTGAACTTCTTCGGGGCCCCGAAGGCCGGGCTGCGCGAGGACGGCAATTTCAGCTACGGGCAGTCGCTGGCCGACCGCGACTTCGTCTCGCTCTACGTGAAAACCTCATTTTAATAAGGTGGATTCGCCATGCAGAACAACACTTTCCTGAACACTTGCGTCCTCACCGTGGCCCTGGCCGGCATCAGCCTGGCGCAAGCAGCGGTATCGCCGGAACAGGCTGCCCGTTTGAAGTCTGAACTGACACCCCTTGGCGGCGAGCGCGCCGGCAATGCCGATGGCAGCATTCCGGCCTGGGAGGGTGGCTACACCAAGGTCGCGCCGGGCTACAAACCGGGTGATAAACGTCCCGATCCATTCGCCGCTGAGAAACCGCTGTATTCGATCAAGGCCTCGAACATGGAGCATTACGCCAGCGTGCTGGCCGAAGGCAGCAAGGTTCTGTTGAAGAAATACCCCGACTATCGCCTGGACATTTACCCGACCCATCGCTCGGCGGCAGCCCCGCAATGGGTGTATGACAACACCGGCAAGAATGCCACCCGTGCCACGCTGGATGTGGAAACCGAGAAAGTCACCAGTGCCTATGGCGGCATCCCGTTCCCGATCCCGGAGAACGGCGCGCAAGTACTGTGGAACTACCGGTTGTCCTGGCAGGGCGGCGAGACCATCAGCTCGCCGTTCGATACCTGGCTGATGACCGCCGGAGGCAAGAAGGTCCAGGCGACCCGGGCCCTGTTCAGCTATCAGTTTCCCTACTACTCCGAAAGTGGCAGCCTGGAAAATTTTGCCGGCAAGTATCAGGTTGGCAAGCTGCTGACCGAACTGCCGTCATCCAAGGCCGGCGAAGGCCTGATGACCCATTGGGACATGGACCCGGCCAACCGTGCGGCCTGGCAGTATCTGGTCGGCCAGCGCCGGGTACGCCGAGCGCCGAACATCGCCTACGACACCCCGGACTTCGTCACCTCTGGCGTCGGTCTGTTTGACGAAGCGTTCATGCTGTTCGGGCCTACCGATCGCTACGATCTCAAGCTTGCGGGCAAGAAAGAACTGATCGTCCCCTACAACAATAATCGCGCCGGCCTGGCCAAGAGCGACGATCTGGTCAAACCGAACTTTCTCAATCCTGATCTGGTGCGCTGGGAGAAGCATCGGGTCTGGGTGGTCGAGGCCACGCTCAAATCCGGCAAGCGCCATGTGGTGCCGCATCGGACTTACTACGTCGACGAGGACTCCTGGCAGATCCTGATGGTCGACGGGTATGACGCCCAGGGCAAACTAGGACGGCAGATGTATTCGCTGACGCTGTTGGCGCCAGACCTGCCGGCGCTCACGGCGCAAGTCATGTGGGGCAGCTACAACCTCGATACTGGCGCTTACTTCCTCAACGCTTCGAGCAACGATCTGGCGGTCCAGTACCAGACGATCGCAAAACCTTCGGCTTCCTATTACACACCGGATGCCATGGCCAACGAAAACATGCGTTGAACCATGGAGCGCCGTGACGAGCGAGAAGCTCGTCGCGGTCGCTGGCGATTTTCCAGGCGGGATAAAGACATGAACGTTGAAAAAATCTTTGCGAGTTTCGGTCTGCGATGGAGGGCCTGCGCGCTGGCGTTGTGTCTGTTGGCGAGCACTTCCATGGCTGCGCAGGTCGCGACGTTTGCTGTGCTGCAGCAGCCGGCACTGCCTACCGCCAAGGCCAAGCGCGCAGTATTGCTTGGCTTGGCCCGGGCTGGCGAGCGTCTGGTGGCGGTCGGCGAGCGCGGCATCGTGCTGCTCTCGGATGACTCTGGAATGACTTGGCGCCAGGCCCGTGTGCCGGTCAGCGTCAGCCTGACCGCGGTGCAATTTGTCGATGCGGAGCAGGGCTGGGCGGTCGGTCATCTGGGCGTGGTGTTGCACACCGAGGACGGTGGTGAAACCTGGCACAAGCAACTCGACGGTGAGCGTGCCGCCGCGCTGGCGGTGCAGTTTGCGGAGCGCGATGCCGATCAACCGAATGGCGCCAGCAACCTTGCGCAGGCACGGCAGATGCTGGGCGACGGTCCGGATAAACCGTTTCTCGACCTGTACTTCAGTGACCGCCTGCATGGCTACATTGTTGGCGCCTACAACCAGATTTACCGCACCGACGACGGCGGGCGAAGCTGGAGGCCGTGGATGCAGCATGTGGACAATCCGCAGGGCCTGAACCTGTATGGCATCCGCGCTTCGGGTAACGACCTGCTGCTGGTGGGGGAGCGCGGTTTGCTGTTGCGTTCGACCGATGCCGGGCATTCGTTCCAGCCTCTGAAATCACCTTATGAAGGCAGCTTCTTCGGTCTGCTCGGCACCCGCAGCGGCGCCTTGGTCGCCTATGGCCTGCGCGGCAATGCGTGGTGGTCCGAGGACCGTGGCAGCAGTTGGCGACGCCTCGACACCGGCATCGAATCAACACTGGCGACCGCCATCGAGCTGCGTGACGGCAGTCTGTTGTTGGCCAGCCAGAGCGGTGAATTCTTGTTCAGCCATGACCAGGGTCGCAGCTTCGACAAGCGCCAGAGCCGCAGCGGCGGCACGGTCGCTGCCGTGCAACAGGCAGCCGATGGCAGTCTGGCCAGGGTCGGTTTGAGTGGCGTGGCCACTGACCAGGATCCGCGGGCCTCCGCCAAACCTTGAAACTTCACGGTGTAGCGCTATCGGGCCATGGCCCGTGCAACAGGAGTCAGACTTGAAAGACGACAAAACCCAAACCGTGATCGGCCTCCTGGAAGACTTCGACCAGGCGTCGGGCAATTTCGCCGAACGAATGATCTTCAACCATCGACCGCTGGTGATCCTGCTGTGTCTGCTGGTGACGCTAGTGCTCGGCTGGCAAGCCACGCGCATCGGTATCAACGCCAGCTATGAGAAGACCATCCCTACGGGGCACCCCTACGTCGCCAACTTCCTGGAGAACCGCAGCGAGTTGAGCGGTCTGGGCAACTCGTTGCGAATCGCTGTGGAGGTCAAACAGGGCAGCATCTTTACCAAGGATTACCTCGACACCCTGGCCAGGCTCAACGACGAGCTTTATCTGCTGCCGGGTGTCGACCGCCCCTACATGAAGTCGTTATGGACCCCGACCACGCGCTGGACCGCCGTGACCGAAGAGGGGCTCGATGGCGGTACCGTGATTCCCGACGACTACGATGGTTCGGCGACCAGTATCGAGCAGGTGCGGACCAACGTCGCGCGTTCCGGGGAGGTCGGTCAATTGGTCGCCGGCAACTTCAAATCCAGCGTGATCTTCGTGCCGTTGCTCGAAGTCAGTCCGCAGACTGGCAAAGCCCTGGACTACGGTGAGTTTTCCCGGCAGTTGGAGGCACTGCGGGACAAGTACCAGACCGATGAACTGCGAATTCACATCACCGGTTTCACCAAAATCGTCGGCGATCTGATCGAGGGGCTGACCCAGGTCTTGTTGTTCTTCGTGATGGCGGTGTTGGTGACCGTGGTGGTGCTTTACGGTTACACCCGCTGCGCGCGCAGCACCCTGGTCGTGGTGACTTGTTCGTTGGTGGCCGTGCTCTGGCAGATGGGCCTGCTCGCGATACTTGGGTTTGAGCTGGACCCGTACTCGGCGCTGGTGCCGTTTCTGGTGTTCGCCATCGGCATGAGCCATGGCGCGCAGAAGATGAACGGCATCATGCAGGACGTCGGTCGTGGCACCCATCGGGTGGTGGCCGCGCGTTATACCTTTCGCCGACTGTTCGCCGCGGGCATGACCGCTTTGCTCTGCGATGCGGTGGGCTTCGCCGTCTTGTTGCTGATCAATATCCGGGTGATTCAGGACCTGGCGATCACCGCCAGCCTCGGCGTGGCGGTGTTGATTTTCACCAACCTGATTCTGCTGCCGATCCTGCTCAGTTATATCGGTGTCAGCCCGGCAGCGGCGCAACGCAGCCTGAGCTCCGAAACCTCCGAGTTGCAAGCACAGATCAAGCATCCGTTGTGGCGCGCGCTCGATTTGTTCACTCAACGGCGCTGGGCCATTGGTGCGATGCTGGGCGGCCTGCTGCTGGCAGCGTTTGGTTTTGCCGTGAGCCTGAACCTGAAGATCGGTGATCTCGACCCCGGCGCTCCGGAGTTGCGCGCCGACTCGCGCTACAACCGCGACGCGCTGTTCATGACCCAAAACTATGCGGCCAGTTCGGATATTTTCGTGATCATGATCAAGACCCCGGAAGATCAGTGCACGCGCTACGCCAGCCTGTCCGCGGTGGACGCGTTGGCCTGGCAACTGGAGCAATTCCCTGGCGTGGAATCGACCACTTCAATGGCGGCGCTGAGCAAGATCGCCACGGCCGGTTACAACGAAGGCAACTTCAAGTGGTATGAGCTGATCCCCAATGACGGTGCGCTGGGCGCCGTGCAGACTCGGGCCCCGCGGGAACTGTTCAATCAGGGCTGTTCGATGCTGTCGTTGTACGTTTACCTGGCCGATCACAAGGCCGATACCCTGAGTCGGGTGGTGGAGGCCAGCGAGAAATTTATCGCCGAGCATCAGGTGCCCGAAGTCAAATTCATGCTGGCCGCCGGCAGCGCCGGCATCGAAGCCGCGACCAACATCGTGGTGAAAAAATCCATGCACGAGATGCTGTTCTGGGTCTACGGCGCGGTCAGCCTGCTATGCCTGCTGACCTTCCGCAGCTGGCGTGCAACTCTTTGCGCGATGCTGCCGCTGATGCTCACCTCGATTCTTTGCGAGGCGCTGATGGTGGGACTGGGCATGGGAGTAAAAGTGGCGACACTGCCGGTGATCGCGCTCGGGGTGGGTATCGGCATCGACTATGCGCTTTATGTGTTGAGCGTGATCCTGGCGCGAATGCGTGCCGGTGACACTCTGGCCCAAGCCTATTACCAGGCGCTGTTGTTCACCGGCAAAGTGGTATTGCTGACCGGCATGACACTGGCGGTTGCGGTATCGACCTGGGCCTTCTCGCCGATCAAATTCCAGGCCGACATGGGCATCCTGCTGGCCTTCATGTTCCTGGTGAACATGCTCGGCGCCTTGATCTTGCTGCCGGCACTGGCCTGGCTGCTGCTGCCGCAGAAGGTCTTCGCAAAAAAGCCTGAAACGAGCCAGCTTGTGCAGCAGATCGCCGATTTTCAGGCGAACGGCCATCGGGGATGAGTACGACACGAGATGCACGGCACCGTTGTGAACTATTCTTCTCAAGTGGCCCCTGTCTGGAGTCGGATCATGAGCCAGTATCAACGGTTATTACTGATCATCAACCCGCTGTTGCGTCATTCTCCTGCGATCAATCATGGCGCTGCCCTGGCCAAGGCCAGCGGGGCGAGCTTGCACATTGCCGGCCTGATTCCCTCGTTGGACATTCTGTCGCTGCTCGAAGAGGGCGACCGCAAAATGGCTCGGGCGAGCTACCTGCAGGAGCACCGCGACTGGCTTGATGAGCAGGTGGTAAAGATGCACGGCCGGGGGATCGAGGTGACAGCCGAAGTTGCATGGGCCGACAACATGCGCCAGGACATCCTTGACCTCGTCACGCAAATGCAGCCGGATCTGTTGATCAAGCAAGTGCAGCATGAGCCGGTGCTCAAACGCGCATTTTTCACACCGCTGGATTGGCGTTTGTTGCGCCATTGTCCGGTACCGGTTTACCTGGTGGGCGGCGAAGGTCACGCCCTGCCACAGAAGGTGGTGGCCGCGGTTGACGTGTCAGACACTGAGCCTTCGAACAGTGAATTCAATGACCGGATTATCTTGCAGGCGTCGGGCCTGGCGTTGCAGTGCAATGCCGAATTGCATCTGCTGTACGCCTGTGACATTTCGGCAGCTTTTCTGGCGGATATGGGCGGCAGTCTGACGCTCGCGCAGCTCACCCGGGAACTGCGCAGCGACCTGGAAAAGTCTTTTCTCAAATTGGCCGCCCGGTTCGGTGTGCCCTCTGACTGTCGGCATTTCATCATGGGGCACCCGGTCTCGGTGCTGAGCGAATTCGCCCACCAGCAGCAGATGGATGTGGTCGTGGTGGGCAGAACCCAATACCGTGGTCTGGAACGGCTGCTGGGCAGCACGACCGAACATATTCTGTATCAGGTGCCTTGCAGCATTCTGGCGGTCTAGGGGCAGGCGCCCCAATCGGAATGATGGCCGCCGTCAAACGAACGCCCGATTTTTGGGGCCCCCGCCCCAGGGAGGTTTTCAAATGACTAGTCCTTCATTGCAAACCATCTTGCATGACCGGGTGGATGCCGGCCGAGGCTTGGTGGAGCCATTGCTTAAATACGCTAAAAGAGCCGATGTCATCGTTCTCGCCTTACCCCGTGGCGGCGTTCCGGTCGCCTATGAAGTGGCCACGGCCCTGGAGGTTCGCCTGGACCTGATGCTGGTGCGCAAGCTGGGAGTACCGTCCCACCAGGAGTTCGCCATGGGCGCGATTGCCAGTGGCGGCATACAAATCGTGAATGAGGATGCGCTGCGGGCTAACGGTATTGATCAACGTACGCTCGATGCCGTGGTTGCAAAGGAAACGCAGGAATTGTTGCGTCGCGAGCGGGTATACCGGGCATCGCGCGCACCGGTGGCGCTCAAGGATCAGGTGGTGATTCTGATCGATGACGGCCTGGCGACAGGCGCCACGATGATGGCCGCGATACAGGCTGTGCGCCTGCAAGCGCCATCTCGCATCGTCGTTGCCGTGCCGGTGGCACCGCTTGAGACGGCAGAGGCGCTGCGCGATGAAGTGGACGAGTTGATTTGCCCACTCATCCCCGACTGGCTGATTTCGATCGGCCATTGGTACACGGATTTTTCGCAGACATCCGACGAAGAGGTCATCGAGCTGCTGCACCGGGCGTGGCAAAGAGAGTCCGGTTCAGGCGAATCATTTCAGAACGGTTCCGGTATTTGAGCCGTACCGCAGACGTTGCCTGGCGTGGAGCAAACCACGTCAGGCCTTCAAGTGATCCTGACGTTCACGAATTGCCACGGATCGGATTCATCGGTGTGCTCGGGCATCAGTGAGTGACGTCCGGTAAGGGGCGTCCAGTTGGAATAAATGCCTTCTACATTGCCAAGGTAAGGCATGCAGATCTGCAGAATCTCCCTGAAGGGCAATTCATCCGGTTCGACAATGCCGCGTTGAGGGTTGCGAATAGCCCAGATCACACCGGCCAGCACCGCCGCCGTCACTTGCAGGCTAGTGGCGCTGTTATAGGGGCATAGCGCCCGGGCTTGCTGGATCGATAAGCGCGAACCATACCAATAACTGTTTCTGGCATGCCCCATCAGCAGCACGCCGAGTTCGTCACTGCCGTCGAGGATTTCGTCGTCGAGCAGGCGCTCGCCGCTCTGGGGTTTCCAGCTGCGCTCGGCGAGTTCATGCACCGAGAGCAAGGCATCATCACAGGGCCGATAAGCGTAATGGACGGTCGGCCGGTAAGTCGGCTGCCTTCCCTGGCCAAGGGTCAGGTAGTCGGCAATCGACAGGGCTTCGTTATGGGTCACGAGCAGCCCATGGGTGGGCCCCGTCGAGGGTGTCCAGGTACGAACCGGCGTGGAGGCACCGGGGCGTTGCAGATAGATCCCGGCCTGGCACCCGAAGGCGTGGTAATAGCCATCCTCGGGAAGCGCTTTCTCATGGCTGCCCCAACCCAATTCCGCCGGCTGGCAGCCTTCACTGATGAAACCGTCCACTGACCAGGTATTGACGAATTCATCGGCGATTTTGTGCTGGGATGAATACTGCGAATCGCGTTCGGCGATGTGGATGCAGCGGATATTCAGTCGGCTGGCCAGTTGCGCCCATTCTTCGCGAGTCGCGGGCAGGGGCGTGGTGTCACCCAAATCATGAGCGAGGTTGACCAGTGCCTGTTTGACCAAATGGGACACCAGCCCCGGATTGGCACCGTGGGTCAATATGGCGGTGGACAGACCTTGCGCACTTTCGCCCCGAAGCTGAAGTGCCGCTTCCCTCAATGCATAGTTGGATCTTTCGGACAGGGATTTGTCGGGGTCGGTATAACCGCCTTCCCACGGCTCGATACAGGTGTCCAGATACAGCACGCCTTTACGCTGGGCGAACTGAATCAGGGACAGGCTCGATACCCCCACCGAGAGGTTGAGCAGGAAATCGCCAGCGCTCAACAGAGGGTCCAGCACCGCCTCGTAATTGCTCTGATCCAGTTGCTCGGCTTGGTGGGAGACGCCGAATTCCTGCGCGAGCAAGCGTCCATCGTCATCGGGGCTAAGGATCAACAGTCGTTGCGGCTCAAGCTCAAGATGACGCAACAACAGCGGGAGTACGCCTTTGCCGATACAGCCAGAGCCGATCATCACCAACCTGGCATTAAAGGACTGAATGACATGCTCAAGATCTGACATCGATGCCTCCACCCGCCTGACCGCGCGTTCGCCGCCAATGACCTGTCGATAACCACGACGCTCTCAAACTAGAGACTGCAAGGCTCGGTTAAAGCTCAAAAAAGTTTCGGACACCGTGAGGGAGGCTTTGCTGTGCCGATCGAGGCCAAAAAAAACAGATGAGAATGAGGCGAACTGCTGGCCCCCCGGTTTCCGTTTCGTTGTCAAACTTGCTTTCTTTTCAGAAGGTTAGGCATTGGCGATATGCGGACTTTGGTATGGATGGCTGCAACGTTTGCCCTGGTGACGCTCTCGCTTGAGGCTCAGGCAAAGGACCTGACCAAGAACAGTCGTTTCGTTTGCAGCTGGGGCTCGGACATAGCCGCCGACGCGCAAGCGGCGAAGCTTTCCGGATTCACGCTTTACGGGGCACGCAAGAAACTGCAATCGCGAAAATTCCCCCGGCCGTGGATGCGCATGACGGCCATGGGGATTACCGAACAAACCTATAACAGTCCCTCGCGTCTCAAGCCTGCCGGTATCAAGCAAACCTATTACGAACAATGCATCCGGCACGAGTTGGCCCGACGCTAGGGTGTGGGCTCCTCAACTGAAACGATCGGAACGCACGGTCAGAAGTTGATCGAGGCGCTCAGCCGGGCGGTCAGTGGCGCGCCCTGGAACACGTAGCCATCGCCCATGTATTCACCGGCGTCACGCCAGTAGCGTTTGTCGAACAGGTTGTCCACGGTCAGGCGGAACACCGTGTCGTAACCGTCGATGCGCGTGCTGTAGCGGCTGCCGATGTTGAAGATGGCGTAGGCACCGGTCTGCACTTCACCCTGGCGGTTGGCGTACTTGCTGGCGCTGTACTGGACACCTCCGAGCAGCGCCAGGCCGTCGAACCAGGGCAGGGCATAGTCGCCGTAAAGGTTGGCGCGCAGGGTTGGAACGTTGATTGCCTGGTGGCCCTCATAAGCTGGCGTGCCGCTGTCGGTGACCCGCGCGCGGATCGCCGCGACACTGGCAGAAATCTGCAGGCGCTGGCTGGCCCAGCCATTGGCCGAGAGCTCCAGCCCGGTGTTCTTCTGTTCGCCCTGTTGGGTGAACGTGAACGTGCCGTCGTCATTCGGTCGCGAGTACTGATAGGCTTGGCGAATCTGGAATAGAGCCGCGGCCAGGCTGATGCGCTGCCAGTCGTATTTGATGCCGGCCTCGATTTGTCGCGATACGGTGGGCGCGAGGATTTCATAGGCATTGGTGGTGAACCACGCCGCTTCGCCGCCCAGGGACAAGCCCTTGCTGTAGCGGGTGTACAGCGACAGGTTTTGCACCGGCTTGTAGATCAGCGCGGCCTGGGGCAGGAACTCATAGCGTTGGGTGTGCCGGGTGGTGTCGCCCTGGCTGTCGAAGGTCTCTTCATCCAGGCGCACTTCGCGCCCGCCAAGCACTGCCTGCCATTGCTCGTTGAAGCTGATCCGGTCATTGAAGAACAGCCCATGCTGACGGCTGTCCAGGCGTCGATAGGAATCGTTAAGTGGACCGTCGTAGCGGGCAAAATCAGCCGGCTCGCTGTTGATGTTGGCGCTGCCGATCATCTGGTTGATGGCATCACGTTTGTCCACCACGCGGCGGAACGCGCTAGTCCCGATGCTCAGTTCGTGGCCCAGGCCGCCGGTTTCGAAGCGGCCGCTGAGGGCAGCCTGCACTTCGTCGTTGCGGCGGGTATCGTCGGGGCTGCGGAAATCATAAATGTCGTAGTCGCCCTCGGGGCTGAAGTAATTTGGCACTGCTGCGCTGGCGCAACTGGCGGAGCCGTAGCAGCCCCAGGCGAACGAGCTGTAGTCATCGATCACCACCCGGCTGCGCGAGGCGCTGAGGCTGCCTTTCCACTGGTCGCTGAAGCGGTATTCGAAGTTGCCATTGAGGTTCAGCGCATCGGTGGTGACCGGCTTCGAACCGCTCTGGTGTGCCAGCAGCTTTTTCGGCGAGGCGTGGTGCGGCAGGCTGGAACCGCCGAGCAATTGATAGCCCGGTGCCGAGCGCTGTTCCTTGGTCTGGTACTCGGCGTCCAGTTGCAGCAGCGCATTGGGGCTGATGTTCCAGTCGAAGGCCAGCGAGGCGAAATCTCGTTGGCCATTGGTGTGTTCGACATAGGAATGCAGGTCTTCATGGGCCAGGTTGGCGCGCAGGCCGAACTGCTGCTCGCTGCCGAACCAGCCACCGACGTCAGTGGCCAGGTAACCGCTGCCGCGATCGTCGGTGGAGACGGTGACCGAACGCACATCGGCAGGCCGCTTGGTCACGTAGTTGACCAGCCCGCCGGGCTCGCTGACACCGCTTTGCAGACCGGAAAGACCCTTGAGCAACTCCACCTGCTGTTTGTTTTCCAGCCCGACGTTCTGCTCGCCGGTGATGGTGCGGCCGTTGATCTTGTAGCTGCTGGCGGAGTTGAGTGAGAAGCCGCGCACGACGAAGTTTTCGTAGTAGCCGACCGGCGCGTAGCTTTCACCCACCGAGGCGTCATTGCGCAAAACTTCGCTGAGCAGGCGGGCCTGCTGATCCTTGATCAAGGCTTCATTGATGACCGAAATCGAGGCCGGCGTATCGAGCAATGGCGCCGCTTCGAAACCCCCGACCGAAGCGCTGTCGGCCTGATAACCGGAGGTGTCTTCGCCGGTGACGGTCACCGCCGGCAGTTCGGTCGCGGCGGCCCAGGCCGAAGGCACGGCGCTGGACAGCAGCAGGCCCAGGCCCAGGTTCAGGGGATTGAGCGCGAACCGCGGGGCGGCCACTCCCTGGCGGGAGGTCCGGTAAAGCCTATTCATGAAAAATCCTCGACGACGGCGGGCCTGGGTTTGGCGAGTCTTGGCCTGCGGCTCACGCTTGAAGCGGGGCATCATACAAGAGGATCGTCGCGGCGATCGACGCACTTCTTGTAGCAACTGGTGAAGCCTGCTGCTACAGATCCTTGACTCGGGACCCATGGCGGGTCATGCGTTGTCCGGCGCCTGGCGAAACCGCTCCTCGAGGGCCTCCGCAAACGGATAGAACGAAAACCACGGCCTGGCTTCGGCAATCACTCGCTGAAATGACGGTCTCTGGACCAACCTCTCGAAATAGGCGCTCAAATGCCGGTAGTCGGCGGGGAACGGCACGAGCGTCCTGGCGTAGAAAAGTGCCGGGGCAGCGGCGCAATCGGCCATGCTGAACGCCGGGCTGGCCACCCAGATTCTGGACGCCATTCGGCGATCGAGCATGCTGTACGCCGTTTCCAGCGTAGACCGCTCCCTGCTCAAATCACCGTTGGTCGCGTGTAGTCGATCACTGACAATCTGTTGCAATGGCACTTGTACATAATGGTCGAAGAAACGATCCCATAACCGGACCTCCAGTGCGCTATCCCAATCATCTGGAATCAGGCTGTGCGTGCCTGGATACAGTCGATCCAGGTACTCGATGATGATGCTGGATTCCGGCAGATTCCGCTGGTGAGCAAGGTCACAAATAACTGGGAACTTTCCGATTGGCCACAATGCCTGAAGTTCTGCGCGGTCGGCAGCGTCCGCGAGATCGATGATTTTTCTTTCGAATTCAGTGCCGTTTTCGTAGAGCGCGATGAGCACTTTGTGGCAGAACGACGCCAGCGGATGGTAGTAAAGGGTCAGCGACATCTTTCAACTCCCGGTGGATTGAGAGCGTAATCATAGGCGGATGTCGGCAGGGCGTCAGGGGCCGCCGCTTTCAAGCCTGAGTACTTGCAGACGGAAGAATTCCTGCTTAACTGTGGACCACTGGTCGGTTTGTGACTTGTTGGTCATGGCGTTCATCTCAGCGGCCTTGTACCGTTGTCGCTGGTTTTGTGCTGTCTGGCTTGCCCGGAGGAAGCCGGAGAGTCACTCAAGCTGTGTGGCTGATCCATTTGTTCAAGGAATAGAATGAAAATGATGCTGAAAACTGCGATCGTCGAGATTGGTAAGAAGTACAAGGTTTATACCGAGCATTATCTCAATGCCACCGCCGACAAGACCATTATTCTGGTCAATGGCTCGCTGGCAACGACCGCATCTTTTGCCCAAACGGTGCGATACCTGCGACCACGCTTCAACGTAGTCCTCTACGATCAGCCCTACGCCGGTCAATCGAAACAACACAACCAGCACGACCAGCCGATCCGCAAGGAAGACGAGGCCGCGATCTTGTTGGAGTTGATCGAGCACTTTCGCGCGCAGCATGTACTGTCCTTTTCCTGGGGCGGGGCGGCGACCTTGCTGGCGCTGGCGCAGCATCCACGACGAATCGAAAAGGCAGTGATCAGTTCATTCGCCGCGCGGATCAACACCCCGATGCGCGATTATCTGGAGAGCGGCCGCCATTTTCTTCAGGCCTGTGACCGGCGCAATGTCGGGCGCTTGATCAACAGCACTATCGGCAAGCACCTGCCGTCGCTGTTCAAGCGTTTCAATGAGCGCCATGTCAGCAGCCTGGACGAACACGAATACCGGCAGATGCATTTTCACGTCAATGAGGTGCTGACCCAGGACACTCATTGCTATGTTTCCTGTGCCGATGCCATCGAAGTCCCACTGCTGTTTATCAACGGCGAACGGGATGAGTACACCTCGGTGGAAGACGCCCGTCTTTTTGCGGCTCATAGCCGTCAGGCTCAGTTTCAGACCATCAAGAACGCCGGGCACTTCCTCGATATGGAACACCCGACGGCCTGGAATGACACCCAGCAAGCCTTGCTGGGCTTTCTGCAGCCGGTCGCCAAAATACCGAGCCAGCCCCGTGACCTGACATTCAGTAGCAAATCGTCAGTGATTCCGCCCCTTCAGTCAGCTAACTGGGTGCGGCTTTAACTGACGCAGCAATTCAAACTGATCCGCTGGGACCAAGGTGCGCTTGCCGCACCGCTGGCCCCTACATGTGCGTTGTGTTCAGTTCAATGCCAAGTCGTCCACAGGCTGCTGCCCACGGGCCTGCGCCGCGCGTTGCAACTGGCTGGCGATCAGGGTGTTTTTCAGCAGATAGGCAATGGTCATCGGCCCGACGCCACCGGGTACCGGGGTGATGGCACTGGCGACGGTGCGGGCGCTGGCGTAATCGACATCGCCGACCAGACGGTCGCCGGACTCGCTGGCGATGCGGTTGATGCCGACATCGATCACCACCGCGCCGGGCTTGAGCCAACTGGCGTCGATCAACCCCGGTCGGCCCACTGCAGCGACCACGATATCCGCCAACCGGCACAACGCCGGGGCATCGACGCTGCGCGAATGCACCACACTGACCGAACAGTCGGCCCGCAACAGCAAGGTCGCCATCGGTTTGCCGACAATGTTCGAACGGCCGATAACCACCGCGTGCAAGCCGCTCAAGTCATCACCGCAGGTCTCGTGCAGCAGGCGCATGCAGCCGCTGGGCGTGCAGGGGGTCAACACCTCCATGCCTTGCACCAGCCCGCCGACGTTTTCCCGATGAAAACCGTCCACGTCCTTGATCGGATCGATGGCATGAATCACTGCCTGTTCGTCGATACGGGCCGGCAAGGGCAGCTGCACCAGGATGCCGTTCACCGAGGCGTCGGCATTGAGTTGCGCAATCAGCTCCAGTACCTGGGACTGGCTGGCGGTTTCCGGCAGACGATATTCAAGGGAGCGGATACCCACTTCCTTGGCGCGCAGCAGTTTATTGCGCACATAAACGTGGCTGGCAGGGTCGTCGCCCACCAACAGGACCGCCAAAGCGGGGTAGATCTGCTGGCCGGCCAAGGCCAGAACCTCTTCCCGGACCTCGTCGAGGACCTTGGCAGAAATGGCTTTGCCGTCGATATCGCGGGCCAGTGGTGGGGTACTGCTGATCAAATGCGTCACCGTCGTCATTGAAAGAGCAGGGCGCAGGTTACCAGTCGATGACCACCCTCTACCACCCGCAGCAGATGGACAGGATGTCGCGGGTGTCTGCGGCGGCGCCTACAGAGATCGCATTCGATCTTTCTCGGATGATTTTTTCCGACTCATGAACAGGCTCAGTAGCACCGAAGTCAGAATGATCCCGCCGACAATGGCCAGCGACCATTCAACCGGCATGTGCAGCCACGGCACCAGCGTCATCTTGGCGCCGATGAACACCAGCACGATCGCCACACCGTACTTGAGCAGGTGGAAGCGGTCAGCCATGTCGGCCAGCAGGAAGTACAGCGCCCGCAGGCCCATGATCGCGAAGATGTTCGATGTGAACACAATGAACGGGTCGGTGGTGACGGCGAAGATCGCCGGGATGCTGTCGACCGCAAACATCAGGTCGCTGGCCTCGATCAGTACCAGCACCAGAAACATCGGCGTCGCCCAGTGCCGACCGTTTTGCACCACAAAAAAACGCTCGCCATGGAACCCGTCGGTGACGCGCAGATGGCCGTGTATCCAACGCAATAAGAAGTTGTTATGGAGGTCCTGCCGCTGATGGGCGAATACCAGCATTTTGAACCCGGTGATGATCAGGAACACACCGAATACATACAGTACCCACCCGAACTGCGACACCAGCCACACGCCGGCGAAAATCATCGCCCCGCGCATCACGATGGCCCCGAGCACACCGTACAGCAGCATCCGGCGCTGCAACTCCGGCGGCACGGCGAAGTAGGCGAAAATCATCACGAAGACGAACATGTTGTCGATCGACAGCGACTGCTCGATCAAATAGCCCGTGAGGAATTCGAGGGTTTTGCGATGGGCGATCTCGGGCCCGAACTCGGCATTCAAGTACCACCAGAGCAATCCCGCAAAGGTCAGCGCCAGCGCGCACCAGGCAATCACCCAGCACGACGCCTCGCGCACCGATACCCGATGAGCCTTGCGCCCACCGAAGACAAACAGATCCATCGCCAGCATGGCGATGACAAAGACGATGAAGGCGACCCACATCCAGAGTTCGCCGATGTTAATGGGCTGCATGTCGCTCTCCCTGCGTAGTCTTGTTCTGGAGCCGACGGGATCATGCTAGCGGGGAGATTGCGCTGAAGAAAAGCCGATTATTCTTCACCGACAATTCGTTATTCACGAAGTGTTGCCGACAAATCCTCAGCAAAGCGCTCAATGCATCTTGCTGTGATCCTGCATGCCGAGCGCCCGCGCCTCGGCGTCAACCTTGATCGTTTCTTTCTCGCCCTTGGCGTTTTCCACCGTCAGGGTCAGGGGCACTTTATCGCCTTCCTTAACCTGGGCCGTCAGGTCCATCAGCATGATGTGATAGCCATGGGGGTCAAAGCTCACCGGTTTGCCGGCCGGCAGCGCGACGAATTCGACCTGGCTCATGCTCATTACATCGTCTTTCATGCTGGATTGATGAACCTGCACGGTGTTCGCTACCGGCGACTGCACGCTGAGCAGTTTGCTGTCGCTGTCGGCCTGCAGGGTCATGAAGGCACCGGTCGAATGCTGGCCGGCCACTGTCGCGCGAACCCAGGCGTCATTCACCTGCGTTTGGGCGGACACCTGCCAGGCCATGCCGATCAGGGAAAGGCCCAGCATCAGTTGTTTAATGCCTGGCTGTTTAATACGTGGTGCGCAGAACGAAGTCATCAGCAGACCTCCATGACGGTGAGCAGGTCTTCTGCACACTCTTGAGCGGTAAGGGAAGCGGACAGCCCCAGGCGCAAATTGCCTCGGGAGTCGAAAACGAAGCTGGTCGCGGTGTGGGAGAGCGTGTAGGTCGAACCGCTCGGGACCTTTTCATAAAACACGCCGAACTCCTTGGCGGTGGCGGCGGTTTCTTCCAGCGTGCCGTACAGCGCCTCGAAACTCGGATCGAACGTCTTGACGTAGGCATCGAGCATTTGCGGTGTATCGCGCTCGGGGTCCAGGGTGATGAAGATCACTTGCAGGCGCTCGCCATCGCGGCCCATCAGTTTTTTCGCCTGTGCCGCACGGGCCAGCGTCGTCGGGCAGACCGCCGGGCACTGGGTAAAGCCGAAGAAAATCATCGGCATCAAGCCACGGTAGCTGCCCAGCATCCGGTACTCGCCCTGGGCGTCCTTGAGCTTGAAGGTACGCCCCATGATCTTGTCGCTCAGATCCTTGCCGTACTTGAACGACAGCCTGCTGCTGTCATCGCAGCCGGCGAGCAGGCCGAGGCTCAACAGGCTCATGCCTTGCAGGACCGTGCGACGGGTATACAACGTACTCATGAAAAAAAGCATCCTGTGTAGCGACGGGAATCTACAGTGGCTGATCAATCAGACGAAAAAGAGCGCAGGGATGTTAACAAACTGTTGCGCTGTGGCGCTCAATCGATGGCTAGCCGGCATGCGCCAAAAGGTCGCGGTCTCGGGATACATGAAAATACAAATGACCCATGCACGGACACATTGCAGATACATCAGTGCGGTTCCATGGGAGTGTCCAATCCCCCATAGAGAGCATTGCCATGTTCCGTAAACTGCAGCATGTCGCCAGCTTTTTCCGCCAGAGCGCACGGTTAATGGTGGGCGTTCCCGACTACGACAACTACGTCGCGCAAAGGGCGCTCAATCATCCGGGCGAGCCGGTCATGAGTTATGAAGCGTTTTTTCGTGAGCGTCAGGAAGCCCGTTTCGGCCGTGGCAAATGCAATACGCGGTGCTGCTGAAGGCGACGCTTGCCCGGATGCCGGTAAGTTAAGGTGCGCAAACTTGTGGGAGCGAGCCTGCTCGCGATGACGGCGGAACATTCAGCATCAAGATTGGCTGATCCACCGCTATCGCGAGCAGGCTCGCTCCCACAAGGGCCGCAACCGGCATTGACGCTTGCCCGAATGGTGCCGAGAAACCTGTGGCGAGGGGGCTTGCCCCCGGACCTGTAGGAGCCAGGCTTGCCGGCGAAGGCGTCCTTAAGTGCGCCTTCGCCGGCAAGCCTGGCTCCTACGAAAAGCGGTTCATTCGCTTAACCGACTGGCATTGTCGTGAGCGGTATTGACCGCTGCATGCACTTTTATAAAGCGCGATGCCATAAAAATGTGCACTTGCACCGAGTGTTCGCCATGTGTGAAGCGCCCGCATCTGATCCGCGCACCGGTTTCTAAAGCACCGTCTAACCCCTGCAAAACTCGCCTATTGCGCAGTCTCCAAGCCTATTCCCCGATTGCTCAGCATCAGTTTCGCAACGCGGATGAAAGATAGCCCCAGCGACTGGCACAAAGACTGCATTCATCCCTTCAGCCATCCTGAAAAAGATGGGCAGCCCACTCGATCAACGACGATCGACCGGCCGAGCAGGTCGTGGGCAACATCGGTGGATCCGGCGAAGGCGCCAGGTCGAACACCGCGAAGAACAGGCAAAGACGCCTGAAACCGAGAGGTTTCAGGCGTTTTTTTTTGCTTTTTTTAACCGTGATTGGCTTTGGCTGGGTGCTTACTATGAATTCCAACGTCGCCGCATTGAACAAACTGCAAACGCTGATCGTGATCGGCAATGGCATGGTCGGACATCATTGTGTGGAGCAGCTCATCGAGCGTGGCGCCCTCGACCACTACCGCCTGCATGTCTTCAGCGAAGAGCCGATGCGTGCCTACGACCGTGTGCATCTGTCCGAGTATTTCAGCGGTCGCGATGCCGAGTCGCTGGCCTTGGGCGAAGCCTCTCTTTACCAGACGCCGGGCATCACTTTGCATCTGGGTGTGCCGGTGCTGGAAATCGACCGCGACCGCCGTCAAGTGATCACCGCACAAGGTTGCGTCTCGTACGACAAACTGGTTCTGGCCACCGGTTCTTATCCGTTTGTGCCACCTATCGAAGGTGCAGAAGGCGACTCGCGCCTGGTCTATCGCACTCTGGAAGACCTCGACGCCATTCGTGCCGCGGCGGCCAATGCCCGGCGTGGCGTGGTGGTTGGCGGTGGCCTGCTCGGTCTGGAAGCGGCCAACGCCCTGAAAAGCCTGGGCCTGGAAGCGCATGTGGTGGAATTCGCCCCGCGTCTGATGCCGGTGCAGCTGGATGAGCAGGGTGGCTTGGCGCTGAAGGCGCAAATCGAGCGGCTCGGCGTCGGTGTGCACTTGTCCCGTGGCACGCAGTCGATCAGTGCCGGCGAGCAGTACCGCTACCGGATGAATTTTTCCAATGACGAATTCCTCGAAGCCGACCTGATCGTGTTCTCCGCCGGCATCCGCGCGCAAGACGCGCTGGCCCGCCAATGTGCGCTGGACATCGGTCCGCGTGGCGGCGTGGTGATTGACAATCAGTGCCTGACCAGCGATCCGAACATCTATGCCGTCGGTGAGTGTGCCGCCTGGAATGGCAGCCTCTTCGGTCTGGTCGCCCCTGGTTATCAAATGGCCCGTGGCGTCGCGTCTCTGCTGTGCAACCAAGTGGCGGAGCCGTTCCAGGGCGCCGACATGTCGACCAAGCTCAAACTGCTCGGCGTCGATGTCGGCTCCATCGGCGATGCTCACGCCCAGACGCCGGGTGCGCGCAGTTATCAGTTCATCGATGAAGCAACAGCCAGCTACCGCCGGTTGGTGGTGGATGCCGACAGCAAACGCGTGCTCGGCGCGGTGTTGGTCGGCGACAACAGCTATTACGACACCCTGCTGCAATACATGCAGAACGGCATTGCCTTGCCGTCGGAACCGGCCAGCCTGATTCTGCCTTCGTCCACCGGCGCGCCAACCCTGGGCCCGGGCGCGTTGCCTGAATCGGCTACCGTATGCTCGTGCCATAACGTCACCAAGGGCTCGATCTGCTCAGCCATCGACGGCGGCTGCACCGACCTCGGCCTGCTCAAATCGCAGACCAAGGCTTGCACCGGTTGCGGCGGTTGCGCCGGATTACTCAAGCAAGTGTTCGAGCATGAACTGATTGCCCGTGGCGTCAGTGTCGACAAGAGCCTGTGTGAACACTTCGCCTACACCCGTCAGGAACTCTATGCGCTGGTGCGGGTGGAAGGGGTGATCACCTTCGAAGAACTGCTGGCCAAGCGCGGTCGCGGCCACACCGGTTGCGACGTGTGCAAACCGGCGGTGGGCTCGATCCTCGCCTCGTGCTGGAACCAGCCGATCATGGACGCCTCGCTGGTGCCGTTGCAGGACACCAACGACACCTTCATGGCCAACATGCAGAAAAACGGCACCTATTCGGTGGTGCCGCGCATCGCCGGGGGCGAGATCACGGCTGACAAGCTGATCGCGATTGGCGTGGTGGCGAAGAAATACGACCTCTACACCAAGATCACCGGCGGCCAGCGGATCGACCTGTTCGGCGCGCAGTTGCATCAGTTGCCGGACATCTGGTCCGAGCTGATTGAGGCCGGTTTTGAAACCGGGCATGCCTACGGCAAATCGACCCGCACCGTGAAGTCTTGCGTCGGCAGCACCTGGTGCCGTTACGGCGTGCAGGACAGCGTGAAAATGGCCCTGACCCTCGAGGATCGCTACAAAGGCCTGCGCTCGCCGCACAAGCTCAAATTCGCGGTCTCCGGCTGCACCCGTGAATGTGCCGAGGCGCAAAGCAAGGACGTGGGCGTGATCGCCACCGAGAACGGCTGGAACCTCTACGTGGCGGGTAACGGCGGCATGCGCCCACGTCACGCCGAGCTGTTCGCCACCGACCTGGACGATGAAACCCTGATCCGTTACATCGACCGGTTCCTGATGTTCTACATCCGCACCGCCGACAAATTGCAGCGCACCTCGGTCTGGCGCGAAAGCCTGGAGGGCGGCCTGGATTACCTCAAGGACGTGGTCATCAACGACAGTCTTGGCCTCGGCGCGGAACTCGAATCGCAGATGCAGCTGGTGGTCAACCGCTACGAATGCGAATGGGCCAACGCCCTCAAAGACCCGGAAAAACTCAAGCGCTTCCGCACCTTCGTCAACGATCAACGCCCAGACCCGGACATCCATTTTGTTCAGGAACGTGGTCAGCGCCGGCCGATCATGGCCACCGAACTCAACCTTATCCCTGTCACCGAGGAGAATGCCTGATGAGCCAGCCCACTACCCAGCGTGTCGAAGCCCCTGCAACCGCGGCCAATGCTCAGGCTTGGCAAGCGGTGTGCAGCGAGCAGGATCTGGTCAGCAACTCCGGCGTCGTCGTCTGGCTCGACGGCGCGCAGGTGGCGCTGTTCTACCTGCCGCAGGCCGAAGGTCGCACCCTCTACGCCATCGACAATCATGATCCGCAATCCGGCGCGAACGTCATCGGCCGCGGATTGATCGGCAGCCTCAAGGGCGATCTGGTGGTGGCGTCGCCGATCTACAAGCAGCATTTCCGTCTCGAAGACGGCAGTTGCCTGGAGTACCCGGAGCAGCGCCTGCGCGTATGGCCGGTGCGCCTGAACGCCGGCGTCGTGGAAGTCGCGGCGGCTTGATTGCCGCCCTGAACCGTATCGGAGATCGTTGATGAAGACAGCCGCACAGTTGCTCAAACTGAAAGTCGTGCAGAACCAGCAGGTGCACAGTATTGCGCCGGATCAGATGGTCCTCGACGCCCTGAAAATGATGGCCGAGAAGAATGTAGGCGCGTTGCCGGTCATCGAAGACGGGCAGGTAGTAGGCGTCATCAGCGAGCGCGACTATGCGCGCAAAGTTGTTCTGCAGGGCCGTTCTTCGGTCGGCACGCCAGTGCGCGAGATCATGAGCGCACCGGTGGTGACCGCCGACAGTCAGCAGAGCATCGAGCGTTGCATGGCGGTCATGACCGACAGTCATTTGCGCCATCTGCCCGTGCTGGAGAGTGGCGAACTGATCGGGCTGCTGTCGATCGGCGATCTGGTCAAGGAAGCCATCGTCGAGCAGGCCGATTTGATTCGACAACTGGAGCATTACATTCGCGGGCACTGAGGACGTCGGGCCGACGTCACTCCTCCGCACTTATTGCTTATGAAACGTACGCCCCAACGCCTCCAGGCGGATGGCTATCGGCGGCAGGCGCTGGCTGCTCAGCGCCAGGGTGGCGACGTCGTCTGCGGTATTTTGCGCGATGGCTTGCACTGACTGTAAGTGAACGACGATATCCAGGCTTGCGGTGGATTGTTCGCGGGTGGTGATGACGATGCGCCCGTTGAGCTCATCGATGTGCACGATATCGGCACCCACCGCCTGGAACATCGCCGATGCTTGCCGACTGTCCTCGACGCAACGTTCCACGCCTTCGCGACTGTCATGCATGGCTTGCGCCGCTTTCCGGCTGCCTTGCTGCAAGGCCTCGATGATGCTTTTGATTTCTTTGGTGGAGAGGGCGGTGCGCTGGGCCAGGTTGCGCACTTCATCGGCGACCACGGCAAAGCCTCGACCCTGCTCACCGGCGCGTGCGGCCTCGATGGCAGCGTTGAGGGCCAGCAAGTTGGTCTGGTCAGCAATACTGCCAATCACTTCCAGCACATTGCCGATCTGTTCCGCCTGGCCCGCCAGAATCTCCACGGTGTCGCTGGTGCCTTTTATGCGCGAAGCCAACTGCGTGACTTCTTGCTGGGCGCGGTTGACGCTTTCCTGACCACGGCTGATTTGCGCGCTGGCCTGGCTGGCACGTTGAACCGCCTGTTCGACGTGAACGGCAATGTCTTCCATGGCATGCCCCATGCGCTGCATCGAACCGGTCATCTCGGTAATTTCCGTCAACTGATGCTGGGCGCCTTTCTCCAGCGTATGACTGGCCCTGGAGAGCTCCTGGCCGAGTTCGCCGAGCCCGTTGGTGTCGCGCACAACCCCGTCGATCAGAGAAGTGATTTGCAGCTGGAACTGATCGAAGCGATCCGACAACGAAACATGCACGTCGGCGGTATCGCTGTTGCCGGCGTCGGTGAGCCGGGACGTGGCCGCGAGCATCTTGTCGAGCATGTCCTGGCTTTCCACGGCTTCGGCCTGACTGTGCACGGCAAGGTAGAGCAGGATTACCGTCTCCACCACGACATAGAAAGCATGGACAAAGATCATCGTCCAGCCACCGTGATGCTCCATGACAAACACCGGGAAACCTGCATGTTGCAAGGCATGGAAAATCACGTGATGCGCAGCGATCGCCACCGCTGCGACCAGAATCGGCAACCAGTCACGATAAAAAGTCAGGACCGCCAAAAACACGAAAATACCGAAATGGACTTCGATAACGCCCCAGGATTGATTGATGTGCAGGGCGGCGATGACCATCAGGCCGATGGCGATGCAGCAACGCATCAACCGCGTGCCGCCGATGGCGTGATAAAGCAACGTCAGCAGTAGCGCCGTGCCGCCACCCACCAACACGGCCTGGGTGAACGTGTCGTGCCAGAACGCCAGACCTAATGCGTAGAGAAACATCAGCCAGACCAAACCAATCATGATGCGGTCAGCTTTGCGATAGTGCTCAAGAAAACGAGGGGGGAAGGCCATTCACTCTTACTCCATGTAATTGAGTCAGAACAAACCAGACAACGGGCGCAGCGAGAAAGGGTTGTTACTATGGAGCGAATCGGCTGTGCAGGCGTGTCAGCGAGCGAAGGCCTGAACCTGACTATCGGCAGGCCTGAAGTTTTCTTGAATACAGGCAAGGAAGGGGCCGGCAACTCCTGCGGATGTACGCGATCCATGTAGAGCTGCCGAAGGCTGCGATTTTTATAAGGCTCTGGCCTGTTCTCGGAACATATACCGGTGGCACGACCTGTAATTATTTTCCTCCAGTTCTTGACATGCCTTTCGAACCAGTCCAGAATTGCGTCCATTCCTGCTTAGGGAAGACGAAAACCCCTTAGATTTCAAAGGGTTGGAAGCTAGATTAGAATCTTGTTTCCAGATACGAGTTTACACGTTTGATGTCGTGCTACTGACATCAGATGTTTGAGGCCGAATAGCAAAATGGTTATGCAGTGGATTGCAAATCCACCTACGCCGGTTCGATTCCGACTTCGGCCTCCACTTTAAACGAGCTCCGTAGATCCATGATCTACGGAGCTTTTTTATTTTCGCAGCCCTGCAAGATTTAGTCTTGAAAAGGATCTTTGCGAACTTGCTTCACCGGGGCGGGATGTATATATTTCCCCCTCTGTTGCACAAGCGTCAGAACTGCCAAGATCGTTATTGGTCAGCCGTCAGACTGCTTTATCGCGCTACCGCCCGAATGGCGAAACTGGTAGACGCATGGGACTTAAAATCCCCCGCTCGTAAGGGCGTGCCGGTTCGATTCCGGCTTCGGGCACCAATAGTATGATTTCAGATGTTCCCGTAAACACCTGAAACCTAGAGAAACCGGCCTTATAGCCGGTTTTTTTGTGTCTGAATATCCCCGTATGTACCTGTACAGCCCCAAGATTTAGGTATACGTTTAGGTATATATCGGTTCGATATCGAGGCGTATACCTATGGCGCGCACCGTAACCCCCCTTACCGACCCCAAATGCGAGGCCGCCAAGCCCCGCGCAAAGGACTACACCCTGTTCGACGGGCAAGGGCTTTTTTTGCTTGTAAAGGCTACCGGCACCAAGGTCTGGCGCTTCAAGTATAAAAAGCCAAGCGGTAAGCCTGGTCTGGCAACGTTCGGCAACTACCCGGCTCTCGGTCTGAAAGCCGCCCGCGCGCGTCGAGCCGATGCACTCGAGTTGCTGGCGCATGGCCAAGACCCCATCGAGAGCGCTAAGCAAGCAAAGATCGAGGCGGCCAATGAGGCGGGGAACACCTTTGAGGCGCTGGCCCTGGAATGGCACGCCAGCATGGCCGGCAAATGGTCGAAGGATCACGCGGTCAGGGTGCTGAAAGAGATTGAGGTCGATCTTTTCCCCATGCTGGGCAAACGCCCCGTATCCGACCTGAAAACCCGCGACCTGCTGGCCTGTCTGAAGACGGTAGAGAAGCGCGGCGCGCTTGATGTGGTTGGGCGACTGCGTCAGCGCATCGCCGGAATCATGCGAATCGCCGTTCAGCGCAATTTCATCGAATACAACCCGGCGCTTGATCTGGTGGGGGGGACTGCCACCCGCAAGACCAAACACCGCCCGGCCTTGCCCCTTGAGCGGTTGCCGGAGTTGTTGCAACGCTGCGAGGCTGACACCGGACGACCGCTTACCTGTCTTGCTGTAAGCCTCGCTTTACTGGTGTTCATTCGTTCTAGTGAGCTGCGCTTTGCTCGCTGGTCGGAGTTCGACTTTACCCGGAGCATGTGGACGATTCCCGGCGAACGGGCACCAATCGAGGGCGTCAAGAGGTCGCACCGAGGAGCCAAGATGGGGACTCCGCACCTTGTCCCGTTATCACGCCAGACGCTTGAAGTGCTAGAGCAGATACGCCGGCTTAGCGGGCGTTTTGATCTGGTGTTGCCGGGCGATCACTACCACTGGCGGCCAATGTCGGAGAACACCGTAAACAAGTCACTGCGCCGCATGGGGTACGACACCAAGATAGAGGTTTGCGGGCACGGTTTCCGCACTATGGCCTGTTCCGCGTTGGTCGAGTCCGGCCTGTGGTCGCGTGACGCGGTTGAACGGCAAATGAGCCACCAAGAGCGCAACGGCGTGCGCGCGGCCTACATCCACAAGGCTGAGCACTTGGAAGAGCGCCGACGGATGATGACGTGGTGGGCTGACTACTTGGACGCCAACCGGGAAAAGCACATTACGCCCTACGAGTTTGCGCAGCATAAGGTCAGTGTTGGTGAGCCCAGAGCTCTAGGGGCGGTGGGAGCATGATAAAACCTGACATGCTGCCGATCATTGAAGCGCACCTTACGCAATGGGATTGCGGGGAAAGTGAGTACACGCGGGACTTTCTGGCCGGGGTCATCCTTCGTGCTGAGATTGAACGAGCGCCAATTGATATTGACCTCGCATTTGAGATGCCTTGTCAGGAGCTGGCCGGGCGAGCCCTTGACTGCTTGGTAAAGACCACCGGGTACAGTCCTGACTGGTTCGAATCATTGAGCGATTGCCAACACATGAAGTTTTCCAGCTTCGGCTTTCATTTGCCCAAATATGTCTGCTCGCTGCTGGATGTCCGATCATCTTGTTTATTGGTGCTAGGCCATATCGAAGAAGCGCGGCAGTTTGATCCAGACAGCCATGCCGAGTGCGCTGTTGAGGAGGTTCGAGAGCTGATCAAACGGTTGGAGTCACTTGAAATGGCAGTAGCGGAGCGCCATTTTTTGCAAAAGGACCTGCACTCCACCGTTGAAGCTGAGCAGGCAGTCAGGTCTGAGATTGCCCAAAAGTACAGGCAGAAGATGGAGACGGCCCGCGCCGGACGAACCGCCCTTCACGATTGGGCGGCAGTCGCCAAGCTGGAAGCGGAGTTGTTGGCTACCGGCAAGTCGCGGCGCGAGTTCGCAAATATCATCGAGCGGCGTTTAAAAATCCCGAAATCAACCTATCGAGAGTGGCGGCGTAAACAAACGACGGGGTAATTATTTGGCCGTTGTTTCGATAACTATCTTGTGAGCGTCACCCATACGGAGGCGCTCAAATGCACCCTGCAACGACTCCCGCAAAAGCTCTAATCCGCCAGCCAGCGCTGTGTCGCTGGTTGGACCTATCCCGCTCGGGCTTGGACAAGCTCCGCAAGAAAGACCCGACCTTCCCGAAGCCGATCAAAGACGGCGACACCCGCCAGGCTGCTGCGTATTACGTCGTGGCTGAGGTGGAGGCATGGCTGCGCGCCAAGATCGAAGCGAGGGACGCAGCATGAAAATGGCCGCCTTTGCGAAGAAAAATGGCCTCGAACTGATGCAGGCTCAGTCAAACCGAAATGCGCGCTCGAGTGCCCGGTTGGTAAACCGTCGCGCAGATGTCTTCAAATCTCCATTCAGAGCACCGCCCTTGAAGCGCGATGCTACGTGCAGCTCGTCCGCACTCCACAATCGCGCCACTGACTTGCACCGCAACGAGTATGCCGTCGACCTGCAGCCCCACTTGGTCCTGATCTCTCTGTGCTGGTTTTGCGAGGTACAACTATGATGCCCGCCGACAAGCTGTTGCCGCGTCTAAATAAGGTGCGCCCCCTCAAACCAAGCCAATGGGTCGCCTGCTGCCCAGCTCATGATGACCGCAATCCAAGCCTGAAGATCACGGAAGCAGGGGACGGCACGCTACTGCTGAAATGCTGGGCTGGCTGCTCGGCGGCGCAAATCGTCGCGGCTATCGGCCTGGATATGCGCGACCTGTTTCCTGATGGCGGCCAGCGCTCCTCCCCAAGAGGGCCCAGTCGTGCGGCAGTTGAGCACGAGCGTCACATCGTCGCGATTGGCCTGTCCCTGCAAGCTCGAGGCGAGAAGCTGCCGAAGTCAGATTTAGACCGCTTGGTGTTGGCACGTCGCCGTCTGGCTCAATGGGAGGAGCGTGTATGAATGCAAAGGCACAAGACCGTTATGGCGACCAGTGGGCCGAGGTTGACCAGCGTCTGTCCAGCTCAAGGCCCTTCCGGTTCATCGCCGCCTGCGACATGCCGGTGAAGCCAGTCGCGTGGCTAGTTCGCGAATACATCGAGGAAGATGCGCTTGCTGTAGTGTATGGCCCACCCGGCAAGGGCAAATCCTTCCTGGCCCTGGATGTGTCGTGCTGCATCGCTATGGGTATCCCGTTCCACGGGCATGATGTGAAGCAGGGAACAGTGTTCTACATTGCGGGCGAAGGCCACAATGGGCTGGCGCGACGCCTGCGAGCATGGGCACAGCACAATGGCACCGACATGCCGGCACTGTTATTCGTGTCCGACGCCCCTACCGATCTATCCAGCGCCACCAACGTGGCGAAGGTAGCCGAGTCGGTTCAACAACTCGCAGACGCAACCGGCGAAGCCCCGGCTCTGATCGTTATCGACACGATGGCCCGCAACTTCGGCGGTGACGAAAACAGCGCAACGGAAGTTGGGCAGTTTGTGCGCAATGCCGACGTGCTACGCCGACACTGGAAGGCTACTGTGCTGATCGTCCACCACAGCGGTAAGGATGGGGAAAAGGGCGCGCGTGGGTCGTCCGCCCTGAAGGGGGCTGCTGATGCCGAGTACGAAGTCAGTCGGAGCGACGTAGACAAACTGATCCGACTGACCCCGCGCAAGATGAAGGACGCAGAGGAGCCGCCGCCGCTCGCCTTCGAGCTAGTGGGGGTGTCGGTGCGCGACGATAGCGGAAGTTTGGTTGGCGGCGCGGCGTTGAAGTTGACTGAGTACACCGCACCTGTTCCTGCGGCGAAGCCGCAGGGGAAGAACCAGCAGAAGGCCTTGGACGTCCTGAACCAGATGTGGGGGGAGGTCGCTACGCGGCTTGCCAAGCAGGGCCGAGAAGATCATCCGATCAACATCCTGTTCGATGACTGGAAGGCGCGCTGCGAGGTTGTCGGGCTGGATCGCAACCGCGCCAAAGAGGCGTGTGAAGGCTTGCAGAAGCGTGGAGTAGTTGAACGGGACGGACCGCATGTCCTGGTAACTGAGTCTGTCCGAAGAAAACGAAACCCTTAGGGACTTCGGACTATTCGGACGCCTACAAGCCTGTACCTTTCGGGCATATCAGACAGGAGTCGGACGTGTATCTAACGGGAGTCGGACAGGCCTATGAATTACCCGATCTCGAGGAATTTTAACTATGGCCGCCTTGGACTGTTTGCGTTGGGCCCGCCTGTCGGTCGAAGCCAACGGCGAAAACGTGTGTTGGCGCCCCGTCGAGCACATCTGCCCGGCCAGAAGCGGCCAATGGAAAGCTGTCTGGCATGTCGCCAGCATTGTTTGATTTGCCGTCTACACTGATCTAGCAGTTTGGCCTTGCCATCCGCGTCGTGTTTCTCCTCGGATAGTGTCGCGCTCACCGTGATCACCTCAGGAAAACAAGGGCTTACAGGACGAAAAACAACGTTTTACGACATAACGGTCGACTAATAATAGTTAGAGAACAAAGGAGAGTTTCATGATGACCGAATTTGAAGACATCAAGATCGTGTCGTTGGACGATAAAACATCCTACAAGAGCGACCCAAGTTCGGCGCTGATGCACGTTGTCCTTAGTCTTTCTGCCTCGGCTCCATATGAATGGTCAAATTACTTCAATCAACGTTGGCTGCAACAGTTCTACATGATGAAGCGCAACGCTTCTGTGTCAGGCAAGCGCCTTGAAATTTATTGTGTGCCTGATGATCTGAAAAATGATCACATTCCTGAGTTAAATAAGGTAATTGCCGAGACAAACCAGGTCTATCGGCAACATCTAGCGCATACGCAACAAAAAGTGGCCACACAGGCGGCAGCGGAAGCTGCGGAACGAGAAAAACTCGCGTTAATCAAGGCCGGCCTGAAGTTCGATTAGTCTGCTCTCTAACAAGCGGCTCAAGGCCGTTCGCTTCGATCACTCGGGACGGGCTAAAGCCCGCCCTGAACATTAGGTGCCTCAGGCATGAACAGTGACCACACGCCACAAGGTGAACACGTCGAAGCACTGTTACAGGCGCTCGAGCGAGACAGCGACGCATTGCTGAAATTTGGTATGCAGGTTGTCGGCCCCTCTGGCAGCCCGATGTTCCCACTTGACTGGATGGTGTTTGCTGCCATCAAGAGGGGTTTAAGCACTGCGAGTGCCGTTACTGCAATGGTCCGGGCATGGAACATGGTCTGTGCACGCTCATTACTTCGAATGCACATCGATACGGCGCTACGATTCTCGGCCGCGTGGTTAGTCTCGGAACCGCACGCCTTTGCCACAAGGGTATTCGAGGGCGCACGCATCGACAAGTTGACAGACAGAAATGGCAAGAGACTCACGGATGCATATCTTGTTGAAATGCACAAAAACGAGCATCCATGGCTGCCTGATGTCTATGCAAACCTCTCGGGATACGTTCACTTCTCGGGCTCACATATCAACGATGCGATCTCTCACTTCGTGGAAGAAGACCGAACCATTGAGTTCCTGATCTCTGATTCTGATTTGAAATTCCCTGAGTTCAGTTGGGTAGAAATCCTGGAGTGTTTCAGAGAAGCGACGTCAATTCTAGCTAGGCATATTCAGGGATACGCTCATACGAAGAAATTCGCGCCAGATGCGTTGGAGGCGTTGCGTGGCAGAACCTAACAACTGGTAAAAGTCCCTCGCGTCGCTCATCAATTAGGGGGCAGACTATGTTTTCTCTGCTTCACAAGGCATAGCAATCGTGGCCTACCCCATATTGCCTATTAACCGAAGATAAAATGAAATATATTATACTCCTAAGTTTGTTGTTATCGTTCTATGCGATGGTAAATGAGTCTTCATGTGATGATGCGGTAATTGAATAATTTCATAAGGCTCGAGAATTGTATTTTTTCCATACAAAGCATCCATGACCGATCATGGTAGAGGGGGGCTATGCACATTTTTATAGATGAATCAGGGAGTTTTACCTTTACACCAAAGCCTCATGCTTGGAGCACAATTTGCGCCGTTGTCATTTTGGACGAGGCGATGGAGGCCGCCGAAAACGCGCTTAAGGATTTTAAAGCAGAGAATGGGGTCGCTCCAACTGATGAATTGAAGCTAGGAAAGGGAGTAGATGAAATGAGTTATTTTCGTCTACTTGTACGCTTCGAAAGACTGAATTGTACGCTGTATGGTTTAGCAACAAACGCTCATCTCAACACCCCTGAGGCTGTAAGTGATCATAAGAGTTCAAGCGCTGATGCATTGGTGAAATATATAGATAAAATGGTTCATCAATGCGCGCGTGAAGGAATTAAGAGTGTTTCTGATCAAGTTAGAAGGCTTTCTAATCAGCTCTATATTCAGTTTACCTGCCAGATAATGTTGATGCACTCGGTGGTTTCGCAAGCCGTCAATTACTACGCACAGTACAGCCCAGAGTCTTTAGCCGCGTTTGTATGGCGCGTGGATCAAAAGGAGCCAAGTAGAAAGACCAAATACGAAGAAGTCTTCGAAAATCTCAGTCCAGGTTACTTGCAAACAATGTCTCTGGACGACCCTATGCCAAGGGTCCAAGGCTTCGATTACAGCCATATGGTGCGGTATGATGTTCCGGAAGGAGAGCAGCCAACCTATCTCAAAGATGACTATAATATTGAAGTTAACCTGGATGATGTATTGGATATCCAGAAGCTAATAAGGGAGGATATTCAGTTTGTGAATTCGAAGGACGACTTCGGGGTTCAGTTGGCTGACTTGCTGGCTGGAGGGCTAAAGCGTTGCCTAAGACGGGAATTCAAAGATAATCTTAGAGCAGCAGCATTTCTTGGGCGATTAATGATTAATCGCGGTCGTGGCAAGCATCCAGTACTATTGTTAACGCTCGGTCAAGAAGATGTGCTTGATCAGTCAACAGTAAAATTAATAAATATGATGAAGCGTCAGCAGCGACGGATGATAAAAAAATAAGGAAATAGTTATGCCTATTGAGCACCGGCGGCCTTCTCAAACGACAGTTAAAGAACTATATGCCAACGCATTCCGATGCGCATACCCATCTTGTCGGCGACCTCTATATAAGGTTGACTCAGAAACAGGTGAGCGCTCTTTGAACTCTAATGTTGCCCATATATGTGCTCGTAGTGAAGGCGGCGAGCGTTGGGATGCGGAAATGACGGAAAAAGAAAATCGCTCAATAAGCAATCTCTTAATACTATGTCTTGAGCATGCGTGGGAAATTGATCGACCTAATAGAGCTGATGCCTTTCCTCCTCAACTGCTTAAGGCTTGGAAGCAGGAGCAACTTAAGGAGTTTGACGCTATTGGAGGTCAAGGTTGGATGCTTACTTCCGATATGGCAGATGAGGCTTTGCGCGCCTCTGACGAGGGCACCACGATAATTAACTCTGTATTGAACCTTGGTGGTTTAGGCGGCAATGCACCGGGTGCTGGAGGGGGAGGTGGTGGAGCTGTAGGAAAGAATGCGGTAGCAGGTCCGGGAGGTCCTGGTGGGGACATTCGTTATGAAAGCATCTGGCATCACGAAGAAGCTTTCGAATACAAATTGCCCTCTGGTGAATACCCTGGAGCGGGTGGCGGTGGAGCAGGCGCGGAAGGTGAAAATGCTACAGGTGGCAGTGGGGGCGGTGGAGGAGAGATAGTTATCACGACGCTCTCCGTAGACGAGCTCGATTCTCCGGAAGGATTGTTGGCCATGGAAGTGCACGTTGGCGAGGGTGGACGTCCTGGACAACATCCCGGAGAGCATTCTAGTAACGGGGGGAACTCAGAGCTGCGATTTGTCACATCTGACGGAAAGATAGTTAGATCTATCGTAGCTAAAGGAGGGGTGAGAGGTGATTCAGGTTTTTCAATTCCTCCTGGAGCTCGGGAGGTGACGTCAGCAGAAATCGACTCAGGGCTTAATGTATCAATGCTCATGGTTGCAGATGCATTCCATACAAAAAACGGTCTGCTTTATGTCTTGGGAGGTGCCGCAGAGTGCTGGGTTTGTCCGCAGTTGCCAGCAGATATTTTTTGGCCAACGGCCGTGGTTGGCTCTATGGGGCAGGTTCCAGATTCTCTTTTACTCACCTTTTACATGGTTGTTGATGATCCGGACGGGCAGGAGGTTTTTAGACTTCCCTTTACGGTGGTCCGAGGAGCGGACCGGCCGGTTGCTAATTTCTCTCAATGCTTAGGCGTGCAGTTCAGAGCGAACGTCGCGGGCGTTTGGAGTTTGCGGATTGTATCGGGTGATTTCGAATTTGCCCGGTTACCCCTCGAAATACGAAACCAAGGGGCCTGAGGGGCTAAGTTTTTTTGTTTACATGAGAGACAGTTGATACTGCTCCATAAAGCCATTAGGGAGGGGGAGGTCAAAAGTCTGGAGCCATCGCCTCAAGGACCGGTCCCTGTCCGTTTCAACCATTAATTCGTAGTTTTTTAGGAAAATGGCCGTCTTGGGCAAGTATAAGGGAATGTCGGGAGGCGCTGCGTCAAAAGTCTAAGTGTTCGCAGTATCAGCCTCCGCACCCAAACTATTTTTCCATCTCTTCAAAATTCGCATTCCTAACCGCCATCCCGAAATGGCGAGGGCGCTGATGGATCACTAGTGCCGCCCGGCGACGGTGAAACGGGGGAGGACGCCGGCACGATAGGTGCGAAATTACACTCCACTTGACCACCCGTTTGCATTCGTTCTGACCAGTCACTTGCATCGGACTTGACCAGCACGCTTCGTGGCCATGATCGGCAGGGAAGGGGTGCCTACAGAATTCGGAAAAAATCGTACGCTAAGAAAAAATCGTACGCCTTGAGGCTGCTCCAGCAGCCCCTATACTGGTTTTGTCTAGGGGGAGGGAGTGGAATGGGAAGCCCGGTACGCATTCTAGTGATCATGTCCATTGCGATATCGCTTTCGGCGTGCTTTGACCGCTCAATTTCAGGTAGTTACGTGGCCAAAGACTCATCAAGCGCTGAGTTCTTGCAACTTACTCAGGCCCAGGACGGAAAGATCATCGGAACATGGCAGCAACTAGCTGTCAAAAGCGGTGGAGGGATAGAAACGTCGATAGCAAACGTAAGTGGAGTCGTTGATGGTGAGAGTCTGACCCTCACTGTGTCCCTGGCCGGTCTCCCAATCAGTCGGAACCTCAGTGGAACGGTCACCGCATCAACGTTGGAGCTAAATCTAGTCGGCAGCGCCGGCGCTGTAGCCAGCGCTCATTTCGCGCGCGGCAGTGTCGCAGACTTCAATACTGAAGCAGAAAGGTTGGCACAGGCCGGCCAGTCGATTAGAACTGAGAAGTTACGGGCTGATCAGGTCGAAACCTTGGACCGGTCCGCGCTGGCTCTCGAAGAGGCGCTGAATGCGTATGTGAAGAGGGCCAGAAAGCAAATCGACGATACGCCCCGCTTCATTTCTTACTTCACTCGCGCAAGCAACGATATCAGTGACAAGCTGCGTTTTGCGCAGCGTCTTAATAGTGTGCAGAGCGCTCAGGCCGAGGCTGCATTGGCGCAAGTTTTCGCCTCCGAGCCCGCGATCCGGAATACCGGAGACTCGATCGATACGACAATTGAGAATATGACCCGGGAAGAGGCATCTCTCAACATCCGAATGATGGTCTTCAATGGTAACTGCCTTGGCATGTCCACCGTCAAACTTGGAGATGTCATACCCAACATGGGCCCCTGCAAAGCACTTACGTCGGCTGCTGCACGGTTTGGGGAGGTGAGAGTGCTTGTCCACACAGCGCATGAGCGCCTCCAACTCCAAAAGAACAAAGCGATGAAAGAGATGGAGGCCACTTGGCAGTTGGCTACTCGTCTTCCTTAACCTGCGAGATGACCGACTCTCATCAGTTCAGATCAGTGCCTCAACGGTATGGGGCTGGATTGCCTCAACTCCGAACTTCTTCAATACCGCATCAGGGAAGTCCGATATGACGCTTGAGGAAATGCTCACCCGCTCGGCTGATCTACAGGCCGAGATCCTGCGACTGCTCGAAGGCGTCCCCACACATCCCGGCGAGCGGTTTGAGGCTTCGATGATTGCCTGTGGAGTCGCCCTAGAACACGCTCAGGCACTACGCATTCTGTTCGAGCATGGCAGTCCAACCACCGCGATGTCGGCGCTACGCCTCCAGTTTGAAGCTCTCACCAGGGCGATGTGGATGTTGTACGCTGCGAGTGACCTGGCCATCCAAAAGCTCATGGCACCGCTGACAGAGGAAAGCGCGCGGGTAGCCAATAAACTCCCCCAAGTTGGGGAGATGACAGAGGCTATCGTGAAGAAGGCTCCGGTTGGGGCCTCATCCATGCTGATCCAGTTCAAAGACATTTCCTGGTCGGCGATGAATTCCTATGTGCACAGCGGCATTCACCCGCTGCGTCGGCACCTGGAGGGCTATCCTACCCAACTCGTACTGCAAGTCCTGCGGAACTCCAACGGCTTGATGACCATGACGGGCATGCTCGCGGCGATCCTCACTGGCAATGATTGCTGCATCAACCCGATGCGAGTCATCCAGACAAAGTTTAAGGACTGCCTGCCGCCGCTTAACCCCTTGGCCCCACAGGTGTAGTGGCCCCTCACACTGCGGAGTGGTTCAGCCGAGCCTCTTGGCGTATGTAAGTAGCTGCTTGTTGAGTTCATCCGCATATGGCGCATAGTGCGCTTCGCGGTGACAGCACGGGCACAGGGCCACACAGTTGTAAACACGATCTGACTTCTCGGCCCCTAAGATGTGATGAACATCCAGGAAGCCAGGGAAGTCCCGGCGCTTGCCACAATTCTCACGCTCGCACGCAAACCCGGCCCTTTCGAGTACAGCTCGACGTACATGCGGATCGCGACGGACCTCCGAGCGAAGCACGGGCATACGCTCGCCTTCATCCCGGCCCAGAGTCGAGTAGTCCGGCGTCGGGCAGTCGTCATAGGTATCATCGACCAGTAGCGACTTCACTGCATGGGGAGTGAGCTTGGCTAAATCGATCACACCCGGCCACTGCCATAGTGCATCGGCCACCTCGTGTCCGTCAGGTGTCCGGTCATCCTGCAACCACAGAGTCGGGCTGGTGCCGTTCTGAGCGTGATTCTTCTGTGCTCGTCCCTTCAATCCACGGCGTTGCAGGTCATCGCTAACCTCTCGCTGGCGGTTCCAGATATTGTGCAGACTTTCGATAGGAATGAGCGCGGCGAAGATAATGGCGCCTCCGTCACGCTGTAAAAGCAGATTGTGAGTGAGCCCGCGCTTCGTGTCTCGGGTGGTGATGTGCTCCAGTGTCGCATCCCATCCGCCCGACCGCAGATGCGCCGCCAGTTGAGCCGCGGAGTACTTCTTCTCGTTGGGGTTTCGTCCATCGCGCCTCCAGCACAGTCGGACGCGCATTCTCAGTACCTGGCCATCAGGAGTGCGGGTGACGATGAACTGTTGAGTGGCCACGCCCGTTTGAATTCGCTTGTCGTCAATGACAGCGTAGCCTCGATCTTTCAGGAATGGCGCCAGTGCATCCCTGGATAGTTTTTCCGCAGCATGACTTTCAGGCCCCCGGAAAAGGCGATCTCCTTTCGACATTTTGACACCCTCGCTGTTGATCTATGACGAAGCCGCTCAGCCATATCCAGCACGCGCATCGGCGATGTATTGCAGTGCATCGGCTTTGCGCTCAGCCGAGCAGTCGGCGTGCTTCACCAGCGCCTCACAGAGGCCATAGTCTGCATTGGCCAGGGCGTGCAGCAGGCCCGTGCACAAAAGAACTTCATCGTCATAATCGTCCTGCAACCGCTGATACTGCGCTTTCAACTCGGTAATATGCGCTTCAAGCTGTTCAGAGGGGTTTTCGATATCGGCCATATCGCGGGGATTCCTTTCAGTGCTACATGCTGGTTGCGGACACATTGACCGATTCAGTATAGGCCACAGCCCGTGGGCCTTCGAGAGCCAGGCGGATAGAGGTGGGTGAACTCTGAATCTAGCCCGCCACTAGAGTCCTACACCTTAGCGTACGATTTTTTCCGAATTCTGTAGGCTCCCCGAGAACGGCCCAGAGCCGCCGGTGGGTGGAGCGATGGCGATTGAATAGCTACGCTGAGTCTGTTGCCGGAACTGATTGAGCAGATTGGGCTATCCGTCCGAGGCGTCGTTGACCAAACCATGGCCGACTTTTTCAACAGAATCGGTCGTTCTCTGCCGGTCATGGCCACGAAGCGTGCTGGTCAAATCCGATACAAGTGACTGGTCAGGTCGAATGCAAATGGGTGGGCAAGTCTGTGCAATTACCCAATAGGCAACTGGCTGGAGGCGCGGAGGTGGGTACTTCCCGTTTTAGGTATACGTTTAGGTATATGTGCCTAGCCTAAGAGTAGAGAAAACCAGCAATTAGGCGGTCTTTAGACTCTATGTTCGACCCCGGCTTCGGCACCATCTAAAATCAAGGGTTTGCGGGCGAAAGCTAATGCAAACCCTTGTTTGTTTCTGGTCGGCTTCGACACACCAGCGGCCTCCCTGGCCAATCAAACCTCCTGCGCAACATCGTCACTGTCATTGGCGTGACATCCTCAGACACGATCAGCTACGTCGAGCGGACCTCGTCCTGACTGGCGGGACATGATTCGATCAATCAAAACCTTTAGCTCCCCTGTCACCTCAATTCGCCGTTTGGACCATTGGGCTGATTTGTCCGTCGTATACATTTTCTTTGGTCATGGGGATTCCTCGCCCGCCGACCGGCAGGCTTTATGATTTAATGGGAGTGATTCTTAAAAGGAGTGGTAGAAATTATGGAAAATGTATTTAGAAAGCCGCTGTTCGTAGTGGGGATGTCATTGTTTGTCTGCGGTTTGGGTGTTGAAAGTCCTGGACTCTGGATTCCGGGAGCCGCGTTTATGCTGATCGGATGGAGTCAGCGAAGTAATTGAGCTCCGCTCCAACCCGGCTCGGCAGGGTGCTGAATCTCCCATGCCCAACAATCACCGACCAGTTCGGACCTGCATACTCTCCGCGCTTTCGGGATCAGCTACAGTTGATAGATCATTCAACGGAGGTGCGTATGAGCATCACTGTCTGCGTCGTATGCGGAGATACCGCCGAGAAGGCTTATCCAGTAGGCAGTTTTGATGAGTTTAAATGTGCGAGCTGTGGTTACTACTCAGTCAATCGGCAGTTGATTGAGGAGATGGAGGCAGCCAATCAGGTCTTTGATACTGAGCGCACCCAGCAATATCTGATGATCCACTCTCAGCAGGGCCAAGTGCCTGCGATTACGCGTGTAGAGACTACAAAGCATCAACTGATTGTGGAGAACGCCTGAAAAAGGTGAGGGTTGGTCAGGCTGCAACCTGCTGCCAACCAGTATCTGGTGGGAAGGGATCATAATTGCTTTCCAGTCAGGCGCCGGGCCTCGCCGGCTGGCGTGAAGTGTATTTGTGGACTATTGGTTGATGGACCCGGCGTGAGACCGGATTGAGGAGAGTCGATATGGCTTATTGGGATTCGTACGGTTACCCAGAGAGCGACCCAAAAGTGTGGATCACGTTCGGCCCACAAAAGGATGGTCCCCCGCAGGTGGCGTTTCTCGGCCCTATTCAGCCAGAGGGTGATAGCCCCAAAGCGGTCGAGTATTACCAAGAGGTGGCAGGGCGCTGGACTGACGAGCTTGCAGCCCATGAAGAGTTGGACACAATAGCTCAAGCACTCATTGAACAGAAACGTCTGTAGCCATAAGAGAGATTAGCCAGCTGCGCGTTTGAGCTGATCGGTGAGCTGGCGGGGAAGTCCGCACAGCGTCAGCGTGCCGCCAGCTTCATTGAACTTGATCCTGGAACCCAGCAGGTGCTGCTCAAAGCTGATCGACAGACCATCGGCGCGGCCGGTGAAGTCAGTCCTTATCGACGCCGCGGATTCAGCCGGTGGCTGCTCAGTGCCATGCCCCAAACTGATCGCGGCGATAGCCGCCGCCTTCAAATACAGCACGCATACCTCCTTACCCAACTCTCGGATTTTTCCTACGATTTAGGCGGGAGTTATCCGCTATTCCGGAATGGATTAATAAGAAATATTGAGAGGGCAGGAAATGGTAGAAATCGCCGACAGTTTGGCGAGAACCTTTAGAACAGCAAAATCCGAAAGGATTAACTCATGTTACAAAACGACCGCGACAATCTCGAGCTCGATAAATTACAAGTCGAGATCCGAAAGTTCATGGCCGAAACCCGCAAATTCATGGCGGAGGAAGGCAAGCTCAAGCAAGAGACCTTCTGGTATCCGTTCGCGGTGGGGGCTGGTATGGTGACCGCCATCGTCGCCGCTGTTGGCCTTTGGACCAAGCTCTGAGCACCAGTATTCGCGGCCGCGGGGCCATCCATCGGCGGTTCTTGAGTTTTGCCGTTGCGCAGCCCACATTGCCTAACATGGGTTCACACAGCAGACGCGACCCGTGACCTGCAAAGGAAGACGCAGTATGTCCATACAACCTACGAATCAAGCCAGCATTGAGCAGCTGCACCGCGATGTGGCCGCGCTGGCCGAAGAAATGCGCAGCCCGGCCCCGACCGCCACCCGCGCTACTCTGCTGCCGTTCAGTATCGGTGCCGCGTTGGCCCTGGCGACTTTTGTCGTCGTCGCCTTGGTGGCTCGACTGATCTAATCTCGTGGTCCCCGCTGGGTCGGGCACGATGGCACCACGCATTTCTTGAATCCTCAGCCTGGCAATTTTTGACAGACTCCTTCCTCTGCAATTTCAGCTTTCGCCACCCCAACCCCCCGTAACTGCCGTGCGCCGAACATAATCGGTGAAGTCCCGCGCAGGCCGGCCCAGTGCACGCTGCACACCGTCGGCAATCGGTGTATTGCGGCCATCGAGTACCGTTGTGAACAGATACAGCACCAGGTCGATCAACTGAGCGGGCAGTTGCTCCTGTTCCAGCGCCTGCCGATAAGCCTGCGGCGGTACGGCGACAAAACGGATATCGCGTTGGGTCTCGCGGGCGATTTCATTGACGGCTTCGGCAAAGGTCAATGCTCGCGGCCCCGTCAGTTCATAGAGCTGGCTTGAATGGCCGGGTTTGGTCAGCGCCTCGACAGCGATTTCGGCGATGTCTTCTGCATCGACGAAGGGCTCTGCAATGTTCCCCACGGGCAGTGCCAGTTCTCCCTGAAGAACCGGCTCCAGAAAGTGCGCCTCGCTGAAGTTCTGGCTGAACCAGCTGGCACGCAGGATGGTCCAGTCGACGCCGCTGTTTTGTATCACTCGTTCAGCTTGTTCCGCTTCGACTTCACCACGCCCGGACAGCAGGACCAGTTTGCTGACGCCGCTTTTGACGGCCAGATCGGTAAACGCCTGGACGGTTTCGAGGGCACCGGGGACGGCGAGGTCTGGTTGATAGGCGATGTAAACGGCGTGGATTCCCTCCAGCGCGGCATTCCACGTGGTTTGATCCTCCCAGTCGAACGGTGGATTCGCCGCGCGCGACCCCTCGCGCACCGGCTGTCCGGCCGCTTTGAGTCGTTGGGTGATCCGTCGCCCGGTTTTGCCTGTGGCGCCGAGGATCAGAATTGTCTCTTGGGTGGCTGTCATCGCGTTCATCTCCATCGGTTAATGTGAGTGATGCTCATGTTTAAAAGATGATAAACGCTCACGTTCTACCGTCAACCGACAAAATCGTAGAAGCCGACGTATGGCTGCTGCCCATTGGGCGCAATGACAGGTGGTGCTAAGGTGAGTGCTTGTCATGTTTATAAATCGGGAAATCCACCAGTGCGAAAGAAAGCAGCCGCTGGGTTCGAACAATCTGTTTCAGAGCCGACCCGACGCAATCCCACGCAGCAACGCAGCCGCGAGCGTCAGGAGCGAATCCTGGGCGTGGCGACTCAACTGATCGCGACCAAGGGCAGCGATCAGGTGAAGATGAGCGAAATTGCCGAGCGCTCTGAGATTTCTATCGGCTCTCTGTATCAATATTTTCCCGATAAGAGTTCGATCATCCGCACGCTGGCCGAGCGTTATAACGCCGAGAGTCGTCGCTGTATCGAAGGGGCACTGGCTGCGGTCGAGGATGCGCAAGGATTGCGCGAAGCCTATTCGGACCTGCTCGATCAGTATTACGAGATTGTTCTGGCTACGCCTGCGATGCGTGATATCTGGTCTGGCATGCAGGCGGACAAACAGCTTCTGGCGTTGGAGCTGGAGGAGAGTCGTGTCGCTGGCGGGTTGTTGGCCGATGCGATGTTGCGAGTGTTTCCCGACAGCGATGCGCAGCAAGTGACCGATGCAGCCTTTTTGATCTGGCACCTGGGTGAGGCGACCATGCGATTGGCCATCTCTTGCGCGCCCGAGGAGGGCCGGCGCCTGGTCGAGGCGTTCAAACGCATGTCGCTGGGTGAAATCATGGCACCGGCGACCATGAGTAACTTCAGCTCATAAAACAGCTACTTCTCCGTCCATTTCCCACCACCGGTTTCGCAATCGATCTTGGCCTGCGGCAGGTTCTCGATGCTGTAGTAATACGTAATGACTTGGGCATTGTCGGGGATGTTCAGCGGTTTGCTGTTCTTGTCCTTGCTGATGGACTGAGGGTTGGCCAGTGCCTCTGCGGTCAATTTACCCAGGCAGGTGGCTCGATAGCGATCGCCGCACTGTGCGACTTTTTTCTTGGTGCTGGTCAGCATTTCCTTGCTCTCATTGCTGCAGGACCAATCGATAGAGTCCACGGGCATGCCTTCGTACTCATAACAGGAATGCGTTTCGATCACGGGAACTGAAGGGCTTTGGGATCGGGTTTTGACGTCGCACCCTTGGGCCATCACCCACGTGGGGCACAGGCAGACGATCAGAAGCAGAAGAAGTCTGTTCATCGGTATTTCCTCTCCTATAGCGAGCGCCCCATGTCGGGGTTCGGGAGTCAGCTACACGAATGGCTGGCCCGTGAAACCACGCGGCAGTCTTTGCAACCCGGGCATTTCGATCAGTCGCTGGGTCCAGGCGGCGCGCCAGTCATTGGCGGTGTGGGCGGCTTTGGTTTTGCGTGCGGCCCGACGGGCAGCGTTGCGTTCGGCTTTGCGTGCTTCTTTGAACGCATCGGTGTTGCGGCAGCTTCGGCATTTCACGCGGGTCAGTATTCGGCTTGAAGTCAGGTTGCTGCCTTTGTGTCCGCAGGCCAGGTGCCCGCCGACTTTGAAGTGAGTGACCACGAGGCATCTCCTTCGTGACGTGTAATCGTTCGACAGACGGGCGAGGGCGTTCGTTCGCTATATAGGAGGCAAAAAAAAGGCCCGCATGCGGGCGGGCCAGGGGATTTCTTGAAAGGAGTGGATGCACTGTAGGGCATGAGTTGTGAAGGCCGTGTGAAATGGGAAAGACACGAACAAAAAAATCCCGGCAAATCTGGCCGGGTGGGTGTGTAACGCATGACAGGCAGGTATAAGCCTGGTGACGATTGTCACCGTTCAGGTGCCCTGAATGGGGCTTTGTGCCTGGCTCAAGTACTTGGGTCGATTCATCTGAACCGAGGCAGCGGCGGCTCGACAGGTTTGAGTGAAGACAACGCGCTGCGAATCTGCGGCGTGTCTTTCTCGATGTCATTCAGACGATCGCGAATCCTGAGGGCTGTCGGATGCCCTTGGTTATCAACCCAATCGGCGATTTCCTTGCATGCAGCGGCAAGGCGCGCCTGACGGGAGTCAAGCAGGGTAAGCAGGGTGGTGATGGACTCTTTCTCGGACATGACATACACCTCCGTTCAAAGAAATCGGGCAAAGGGCAACAAAAAGCCCGCGAGGAGCGAGCTTTCTGCCGATGGGGTCGCTGATCCTTCAGCTCCTTTGAGTATAGACCCGGAAATAGTGTGCCCGGATTTTTTGAGCAGCCGTAACGGTCGGAACATCGGCTCCCGGTTGAACACTGAACATCAATCCTGATGATGTTGTTGCCAGATGCATGTGCTATGGTTGTGTACTCAAGCATTAATCATCCAATAACCAGAAGCCATCATGAACAACGATCAGCGAACCGCGCACCTGATTTACGGCCCGATTGCTTCAGGAAAATCAACCTTTGCCCGCAAACTTGCCACGGAGGTCAACGGTGTTCGCTTCGCCATTGACGAGTGGATGCAGGCGATGTTCGGGGCTGACGTGCCTGAACGAATGGACATGGCGTGGGTCATGCCTCGCGTGGCCAGATGCCAGGCGCAGGTCTGGTCAGTCGCACAACAAATACTTGGCACCGGAACAGATGTCATTCTGGAGCTTGGCTTGCTTCGAAAAACGGATCGGGATTCGATCAAGGCGAAGGTTGAACAAGCGGGGCATGTGGTGCTTTTCCACTTTGTCGATGCCCCATTGCCAATTCGCAAGCAACGTGTGCTTCGCAGGAATTCGGAGAAGGGGGAAACCTATTCGTTCGATGTGACACCGCAGATGTTTGAGGCAATGGAGTCCCGCTTCGAACGTCCGACCGACAGTGAACTGTCGGACTCGCACCTTGTGCGAGCGCCGCAAGAATGAGCACAGTCGTGAATACAGCTGACAATGGCAGCGCGGACGCAGGTCTTGAGTTTTGCATCAGATTGTCGCGCGCCTATGCCACTCTGACGCGGCGCCTTGATAACGTGTTGTCCGGCTTGCACGGGCTCAGTTTTGCCGATTTCATGACCCTCTATTACCTTGAGCGCGCGCCGGGTGGCAGGCTGCGTCGAGTGGATTTGGCTGAGCGCCTGGGCTTGACCGCTTCAGGTGTCACTCGCAGCTTGCTTCCCCTGGAAAAATTGGGCCTGGTATCACGACAGCCTGACCCGAGGGATGCACGAGTGGGCTACGCAACACTCACGGATTCTGGACGCGAGCTCTTGGGCCATGCCGTTACGTCGGTGCGCTCTGTTGCACAAGATGCAACCGAATGGGTTGCATCCGAACAGATCGAGGCGGCATCTGCACTACTCGGACGACTGGCAGGGATGAACTCGTCTAATAGTTAGAAGCGCGATTGGGGCAGTCATTTCGAATGCTGCGCGGCTCCCAAAATGAAGGAGCCGGCTTCAGGCCTGCCGGGACTTCGGCGCACTGACCGCGTTTAGCCGCCGACATTCGCGCGCGGCGTCCTCTTCGAGATCGAAGCCGTCACCGATGAAGCCGCGAGTGCGGGTATCGGTGATGCGATACCAGACGGCAGCATCGGGTGGCGGGTGATCGGGTTCTCCGGCCCGGCGACCATGAATGATGATCTTGTTGCAGCGTTTCACAACGAAAATGTCTTCCATGGCGTCACCGAAGCTAATCGTATTCAGGTCAAGCATAGAAGCCCTTTGCAATCATGCAAAAAAATGGGCAGGTCAGCTCGTCGGTTAGTTCGCCTCACGGTGTTTCAGCCGTCTCGATCAGCTTATCCAGAAGCACCGCCAGCGCGACTTCTTCGGCCTTGAGCCTTTTACGCCCCCTCGATCGCGGCAGTTCGGACAATGCCCCCTGCATGAAACCATCGACGACGGCGGGGTGGATGTAGCACTTGCGACAAACCGCCGGGGTGTTGCCCAACTGCCGGGCGACGTTCTTGACCATGTCCACCACATGCCGCTTCGCGTCGGCCTCCGATTCCCACTGCAATTCGCGCAACACTGCCAATGCCAGTGCACTGCCGGCCCAGGTGCGGTAGTCCTTGGCGGTGAAATCGGCGCCGGTCAGCGTCTGCAAGTAGGCGTTGACGTCGGAGGAACTGATGGTGTGCCGCTCGCCGTTTTCGTCCAGATACTGAAAGAGGTTTTGCCCGGGGATTTCCAGGCAACGCTTGATGATCCGCGCCAGGCGCCGGTCTTTGACGGTGATCTGGTGCTCGATGCCGCTCTTGCCGCGAAACTGGAACAGGATCGCGCTGCCGTTGACCTCGACGTGACGGCTACGCAGAGTGGTCAGGCCATAGGAACGATTGTCCCGGGCGTATTGCCTGTTGCCGACCCGGATCAGTGTCGCATCGAGCAAGGTAATCACCGTGGCCATGACCTTGTCGCGGCTGAAGCCGGGCGCGGCCAACAGAGTTTCAAGCTGTTTGCGCAGTTTCGGCAGGGCCAGGCCGAAGTCCCGCAAACGCGAATATTTGTCGGCATCGCGCACTTCTCGCCAGCGCGGGTGATAACGGTATTGCTTGCGGCCACGAGCGTCGCGGCCGGTGGCTTGTAGATGGCCGCGCGGGTCGGGGCAAATCCACACGTCGGTGTAGGCGGGCGGCACCGCGAGTGCTTTGATGCGTTTGATTTCATCCTGATCAGTAATGCGCTGACCCGCCGGGTCGAAGTAGCAAAACTTGCCGCGCAGGAGCTTGCGGGTAATGCCGGGCTGGCGGTCATCGACATAATGCAGGTCGGGCGGCAGAACATCGGGCAACGCGGTATCTGGCATGACGGGCAATCCTGGGCGACGAATCATGGGGCGTTAAGCCATTGACCGCGCGCTGTTGCCGGGGTGCCTAGAGAATGCCTGGAGAATCCCTTGAGAGCGCCGACAGATTTTATGCCAGCACCGCCACCGCTTTGATTTGCGCCCAGAGTTGCTGTCCAGGGTGCACACCCAATTGATCCCGGGAGTAGCGGGTGATCCGCGCCAGCAGCGGTGTGCCGGCCGCATTCAGGCGGATCAGTACGTGAGCGGCGTTATCGGCACCGATTTCACTGATCACCGTGACCGGCAGGCGATTGAGAATGCTGCTGTGCTCGACGCCTTGCAGGCTCAGGCTGACATCCCGCGCCTGGACCTTGCAGCGTAGTGCCTGGCCTTCAGCCATAGGTGAATGGGCGACTCGAATGCTCAGCTCCGTGTTGGGCAGCTGCAAGGTCAACAACTGATAGTTGGCGTCATAGGCGCTGACGTGTCCTTCAATCACCACGCCGGCATCGTCACCCAGCGCCAGCGGCAGATCGAGCCGGGCCAGGGTTTCGCCGATGGCGCCGCTGGCCAAAGCCTTGCCGTTGCTGAGCAGGACGAGGTGGTCGGCGAGCCGCGCGACTTCATCCTGGGAATGGCTGACGTACAGCACGGGGATGTCCAGCTCATCGTGCAGCCGTTGCAGGTACGGCAGGATTTCGTTTTTACGCTGGGTATCGAGCGCCGCCAGCGGCTCGTCCATCAGCAATAGTTTCGGGCTGGTGAGCAGGGCGCGAGCGATGCCGATCCGCTGGCGCTCGCCACCAGAAAGGTTCTGCGGCTCACGGCCGAGCAAATGGCCAATCCCCAGCAACTCAGTGGCATGCGCCATGTCGACCCGGCGCTGTTGGCGAGGGATGCGCTTGAGGCCGAACTCCAGATTGGCCCGCACCGATAAATGCGGGAACAGGCTGGCTTCCTGGAAGACGTAACCCAAGGCGCGTTTATGTGGCGGGACGAAAATCCCCTTGTCGCTGTCCTGCCAGACTTCATCGTTGACCTGAATAAAACCCTGCTCGGCCTGCTCCAGACCGGCGATGCAGCGCAGGCAGGTGGTTTTACCCGAGCCGGAATGGCCGTAAAGCGCAGTCACTCCGCGGCCGGGCAGTTGCAGGTCCACATCCAGGGAGAATCCCGAATAATTCAGTTTCAAGCGCGTGTGAATCATCGATCAGCTCCAGACCGCTTTGGTTTTACGGCTGGAGTAGAGCGCCAGCAATACCACAAACGAGAACACCAGCATCGCCCCGGCCAGCCAATGTGCCTGGGCGTATTCCATGGCTTCGACGTGATCGTAGATCTGCACCGAGACCACGCGGGTCTTGTCGGGAATGTTGCCGCCGATCATCAGCACCACACCGAATTCGCCGACGGTGTGGGCGAAGCCGAGAATGGCCGCCGTGATGAAACCGGGGCGGGCCAGCGGCACAATCACGCTGAAGAACGTGTCCCAGGGATTGGCGCGCAAGGTGGCAGCCACTTCCAGTGGGCGAGTGCCAATGGCGGAAAAAGCATTCTGCAGCGGTTGAACCACGAACGGCATCGAGTACAACACCGAGCCGATCACCAGCCCCGCAAAACTGAAGGTGAGGGTGCCAAGGCCCAACGATTGGGTGAGCTGGCCGATCCAGCCGTTCGGGCCGAGCGCCAACAACAAATAAAAGCCGATCACCGTGGGCGGCAGCACCAGGGGCAGGGCGACGATCGCCCCGATCGGGCCGCGCAGCCAAGACTGGGTGCGCGACAGCCATAACGCAATTGGAGTGCCGATGACCAAGAGGATCACAGTCGTCAGAGACGCCAGTTTCAGGGTCAGCCAGATGGCGGAATAATCGGCACTCGATAGCGTCATTTAGAGTTGGTAACCGTAGGATTTGATAACAGCGGCGGCTTTCGGACCTTTCAGGTAGTCAACCAGTGCCTTGGCAGCCGGGTTGTCCTTGCCCTTATTAAGGATCACCGCGTCTTGTTTGATCGGATCATGCAGATCGGCCGGGACGGCCCAGGCCGAACCGCTGGTGACTTTGCCGTCTTTGTAGATCTGCGACAAGGCCACAAAACCGAGTTCGGCATTACCAGTGGAGACGAATTGGTAGGCTTGAGTGATGTTTTGGCCTTCGACGAGTTTGCCTTTGACCTTGTCAGTCAGGCCCTGCTTGGACAGCACTTGAGTGGCGGCCAGGCCATACGGGGCGGCTTTCGGGTTGGCGATGGACAGGTGTTGAAACTGATTGTCGCTCAGCACTTTGCCCTTGGCGTCGACGTAGCCGTCCTTGGCTGACCATAGCGCCAAGGTGCCGATGGCGTAGGTGAAGCGTGAGCCTTTGACTGTGTCGCCTTCGGCTTCAAGTTTTTGCGGAGTGGTGTCGTCTGCCGAGAGGAGCACTTCGAATGGTGCGCCGTTCTTGATCTGGGTATAGAACTGGCCGGTTGCGCCAAAGGAGGTGACCAGTTTGTGCCCGGTGTCTTTCTCGAAATCGGCGGCGATGGCCTGGATTGGCGCAGTGAAGTTGGCAGCAACGGCAATCTGGACTTCATCCGCCTGGGCGGAGCCGAAAGCGAATACAGCGAACAGGCACGCGGGGGCAAAACATGAGGCACGAACGGTCATGGAACGGCTCCGTGGTAGGCGAGATGAAACGCTATATAGTGGAATATATAGCGAATCGCCTGTAAACGGAACGAATTGGAGTGCGCTCGCTGAATTCATACGGGACCCTGTAGCAGCTGGCGTAGCCTGCGTTCGGCTGCGCAGCAGTCGTTAAATCAGGCACCTCGATCTTTCAGGTTAATCGTGGGCAGCTGAGTTTACGACTGCTGCGCAGCCGAACGCAGGCTACGCCAGCTGCTACAGGGGCCTGACATACTGCCTTCGCGAGCAGGCTCGCACACATGGATTGCGCTTGACTGGAGTCGGGGGCAAGCCTCCTCGCCACAAAGTTTAGCGATGAGTCAATTTGGCCAACGCTTCATCCGCCAAACGCCGGGTCAGCTCTGCCGAAGTCATTTCAACGCCCAACGTAAACGCCTGCCCCGCCCAAAGGTTGCTGAAATCCGCTTCCCCTTTGGCCCTCAGCGGCATCAACGCACCGCCCGCCAAGGGAAAGGCCGGTGCCTTGGCGCTCATCGGCCCCAGCTCACGCATCACCCGATTGAGAATCCCCCGCGCCGGGCGCCCGGTGAAAATGTTGGTGACCGCCGTCTCGCTTTCCTTGGCCGTGCGCAATGCCTTGTGATGAGAAGCGCTGACCTTGGCCTCCGGCGTGAACAAATAAGCCGTGCCCACCTGGACCGCCGAAGCGCCCAACACAAAAGCCGCCGCGACGCCCCGCGCATCTCCGATTCCCCCCGCCGCAATCACCGGTACTTTTACCGCATCGACGATCTGTGGCACCAAGGCAAAGGTTCCCACCTGGCTGCTCAGGTCATCACTGAGGAACATCCCCCGGTGGCCGCCAGCCTCGTAACCCATGGCAATGATCGCGTCGCAACCGTGCTGCTCCAGCCAGATGGCTTCTTCGACGGTAGTCGCCGAGGAAAGAATTTTCGCTCCGGTGGCTTTTACCCGATCCAGCAGCGACTTTTCCGGCAGACCAAAGTGGAAACTCACCACTTCAGGGCGAAACTCTTCGATTACTTCGCAGGCCGCATGATCGAACGGTGCGCGATTGGACACCGGCGTCGGTGCGTCGAAATCGACCCCCAATTCCCGGTAATACGGTTCCAGCAGATTCTTCCAGTCCCGGGCACGTTGCTCATCGGGCGGTGGAGGTTGATGGCAGAAGAAATTGACGTTGAACGGGCGCTGGGTGTGTTGGCGAATCGTTTTCAGCTCTTCGCGCAACTGCTCGATGCTCAGCATCGCGGCGGGCATCGAGCCCAGGCCGCCAGCGTTGCTCACCGCAATTACCATGGCCGACGTCGTCGCGCCAGCCAAAGGGGCCTGGATGATCGGCAGTTCGATCCCGAACAGGTCAAGAATGCGGGTGTCTGGCCATTGACTCATGTGCAGTGCTCTCCGACGTCGGTAGAAGCGAATTTGTATCAGTAATGACTGACACAAGGCCAGTCGAGTTTGAGGATTGGCTTAAAGTCGGCTACGGCGATGTGTTTTGATGTGTTATTTCAACAGCACGACAACTGAGCGATTCCATCGGGAGGCAGTGATGTTCAAAGGCATTTTGATCGACAAGGACGACAACAGTTACCGGGCCACGCTGCAAGAGATCAGTGATGATCAATTGCCTGAAGGCGATGTGACCGTGCGTGTGGCGTACAGCACGCTGAACTTCAAGGATGGCCTGGCGATCACCGGCAGCAGCCCGGTGGTGCGCAAATTCCCGATGGTGCCGGGGATCGATCTGGCAGGCACTGTCGAAGTCAGCGGTCATCCGGACTACAAGGCCGGTGATCAAGTCTTGCTCAATGGTTGGGGTGTGGGCGAAGGACACTGGGGCGGATTGGCGCAGAAAGCTCGCCTGAATGGCGACTGGCTGATCCCGTTGCCCAAAGCGTTCACCGCCGCGCAAGCGATGGCCATCGGTACGGCCGGTTATACGGCGATGCTGAGTATCCTGGCGCTGGAGCACAACGGCGTGAGCCCCGATCAAGGCGAAGTGCTGGTGACGGGCGCCAACGGTGGTGTCGGCAGTTTCGCCATCGCACTGCTGAGCAAACTCGGCTATCGCGTGGTGGCATCCACCGGCCGCACCTCCGAACACGAGTACCTCAAGCAATTGGGCGCCAGCGAAATCATCGATCGCGCCACGTTGTCGGAGCCGGGTAAACCGTTGGCCAAGGAACGTTGGGCGGCGGTGATCGATTCGGTCGGCAGCCACACGCTGGCCAACGCTTGCGCAAGCACCCGGGCCAATGGCACCGTCGCTGCCTGCGGTCTGGCCCAAGGCATGGACTTCCCGGCCTCCGTCGCGCCGTTCATTTTGCGCGGTGTGACCCTGGCCGGCATCAACAGCGTGACCCAGCCCAAAGCCAAGCGGATACTGGCGTGGAATCGTTTGGCCAAGGATCTGGACTTCGCCTTGCTGCCACTGATCAGCCACGAAATCGGCTTGAGCGAAGCCATCGACGCGGCGCATCGCCTGCTTGCCGGCCAGTTGCGTGGCCGGGTGGTGGTCGACGTCAATCGCTGATTAGCGCGTCTCGCGTTCCAGCAACTGACGCTTGCGCTCCACGCCCCAGCGATAGCCCGACAGGTTGCCGTCGCTGCGCACCACGCGATGGCAAGGGATTGCCACCGCCAAGCTGTTCGCGCCACAGGCCTGGGCCACGGCGCGCACGGCTTTCGGTGAACCGATGCGCTGAGCGATATCGGCATAACTGGCGGTGCTGCCGACGGGAATTTCCCGCAGGGCTTGCCACACCCGCTCCTGAAACGCCGTGCCGCGTACGTCCAGCGGCAAGTCCAGGCCGAGGGCCGGGGCTTCGATAAAGCCCACCACTTTAGCGATCAACTGCTCGAACTCATGATCGGCGCCAATCAGGTTGGCGCGGCGAAACTTGTCCTGCAGATCACAGACCAATTGATGCGGGTCGTCCCCCAACAGAATCGCGCAGACGCCGCGCTCACTTTGCGCCACCAGAATCGCCCCGAGAGAACATTGGCCGACGGCAAAGCGAATGTCGTTGTTCTGTCCGGCCGCACGGTAATCGCCAGGCTTCATGCCCAGCACTTGATCCGCGGCCTCATAGAAGCGGCTATTGGAGTTGAATCCGGCGTCATACAACGCGTCGGTGACCGTACCTCCGTCGGCCAAGCGTTCGCGAACCTTGCGTGAGCGATGGGCCATGGCGTAGCCCTTGGGCGTCAGGCCGGTGATGGCCTTAAACACTCGGTGGAAGTGGAAACTGCTCAGGCCGGCCGCGTCCGCCAGCGCATTCAATGCCGGCAAGGTCTCGGCGGATTCGATGTGACGGCAAGCGGCGGCCACGGTCGTGGCGTGCTGTGCGGCGACGTCGCTTTGATCTTTCGCGGCTCGTTTGCTGGGGCGATAACCCGCCGCCTGGGCTTGCTCGGCGGTGTCGAAGAATTCGACATTCTGCGGCTTCGGCAAGCGCGCCAGGCTGCTGGGGCGGCAGTAGATACCGGTGGTCTTCACGGCGTACACAAACTGCCCGTCGGCGCGGGGATCACGCGCGACCACGGCGGCCCAGCGAGGATCGTTTTCGGTGGCGATTTTTGTCGATTGAGTTGTCATGGCTTCATGTCCGTTGACCCGTTTCAGGCAGATTAACCAGCCGGCAGAGACGCCACACTCCGGGTCTTGCGGTCGAATTCGACGGTTTCATTCCGCGGTACGAAAGGTGAAGTTGATCCGTTGTTCGCCCAACTGAGGGTGATAACCAGGCTTGATCGGCAGTACACCGTGATAACGCAAACGGTCCACGCCGCCCCAGACCACGATATCGCCGTGTAACAGCGGCACGCGTTGGCTTTTGGCGCTGCGTTCGAATCCGCCAAACAGAAACGTCGCCGGCAACCCCAAGGACACCGACACAATGGGCGCCGCGTAGGAACCTTCGTCTTTGTCCTGATGCAACGACATCCTGGCACCGGGAATATAGCGGTTGATCAGGCAGGAATCCGGAACGAAATCCATAAACCCTGCCTCACGCGCCGCCGCTTGCGCCAGCTCGAAAAACACCTCAGGCATCTCGGGCCAGGGCAGGCCGGTCTGCGGATCGTTGCGGGTGTACTTGTAGCCGCTGCGGTCAGTCGTCCAGCCCCAGGTGCCGCAACTGCTCAGCGCCACCGACATGGTAAAGCCGCCGGGCGTGACCATCTGCCGAAAGGGCGCTACTGTCAGAACTGTCTCCAGTGCCGGCAGCAACCGGTCGAGCCAGGGCAGGGCGAAGCCTTTAAGAACGTAGGATTGTTCGCCGATCTGCTCGCGCTTGGGCTGCTGCTCGGGTTCGGAGTTGGCAAACAAATCAAGGGTGATCGGGCTCATGGGGTCATAGCGCATCGTGAAAGATGATTCCAAGGGTATGCCGTTTTCCGCTGTGCAGGCGACTCACCCCGTGACGCATGGTCACTCGGTAATAGCCGCGAACACCTTTTACCGGGCGCTGATTCACGGCAAAAATCAACGCGTCGCCTTTCTTCAGATCGATGACTTGCGGGCGTGACTGCATCCGTGGGCGTTGTTCGGTCAGCACAAACTCACCGCCGGTGAAGTCTTCTCCCGGCTCTGACAGAAGAATCGCCACTTGCAGCGGGAAGACGTGTTCCCCGTACAGGTCCTGATGCAAACAGTTGTAGTCCTGCGGGCCGTATTGCAGCAACAAAGGCGTGGGGCGTTCCTGACCGGCGGCATGACAGCGCTGCAGAAATGCTTCGTGCGATTCGGGGAAACGGGTCGGCAGGCCCATGCATTCGTACCAGCGATTGGCGATTGGAACCAGTCGAGGGTAGAGCGCGCTACGCAACCGGGCCACCGGATCCGGCAACGGGTATTTGAAGTACTTGTACTCACCCCGGCCAAAACCGTGGCGAGCCATCACCACTTTCGAGCGAAAGGGTTCTGGCCGGACGTACAGGGCGCTTATTTCATCGCAGGTCTGATGGCTTAAGAACGATCGGATTAGCGCGCAGCCATCCTGATCGAGTTGCTGCGCAAGCGCGGCCCAGTCGAGGGCATCGTTATGAATCGGGTCGGTAAACAAGGGTTCTGACTCCTTGACCAAAAGGTCGAGGCGGCCAGTTTAGTGAGCGTCGCGAGAGTGGGCACTCCGGCGCTTGCGGTCGAATTCGAAAGCGGAGCAGACGTCCATGTTGTCGCTCCAGATCGCATTACAGCGCTTTGCTCACGCTGATCTCGCTGATGACATCTTCAGTCTGGCCATGAATGACGTCGAGTGCAGCCTTGGCTTCTTCTTGCGTGCCGTTTTCCAGCTGGGCGAATTCAAAGCGGCGCTCGCCGTTGAGTTTGTATTTGATGACGTATTTGGTCGTCTGGGCCACGGTCATACCTGCCTGTTTTCGTGTGGGCTCAGCTCAGTTTCGAGCTGGAGCGGCGGATGATCTTGATCGAATGCGTCAGGCTCGGCTTGCGGGTGACGCTGATCGGCCGGCGGGTGACCATGTCGATGGTGATGTTCCAGAAACCGGTGCTTGGCGCAGTGATGCGGGCCGGGAAGGTGTCGAACGCGCCGCCGTGGTAAGTATGACGGCCGCCATTCTTGAAGCTGCGGAAGTTGGCGTCGTTCATCAAGCGGATGTTGCACATTTGGGAGCACTGGATGACGACGATGTCGTCTTCGTTGAGGTGCTCGCGCTGGTGGATAAATTTCATGAGGCGCCTCCAGAAGGGCTTTTTCTACAAAATCAAAACGATAGCATGGGCGATTGACGCAGTTTATCAGCCCGAACAGGTTATTATCCGGCTCTCGAGGTGCGCTTTGACAATTAAAAACAGTTATACGGAATTCTATGAGCGATAAAAGCAGTGAGCCTCGGAGAAAACCAGCATTTGAGCTGTCGGAAGGTCTTTATCGGAGGTTTTGTATGAAGTGGGGAGTTCTGGTCGGGCCGTTGGTATTGGCAGTGGGTGGATGTGCGAGTGTTTCGGACATCAATGAAACGCTGCCCACCATGAGCGTGATTTCAGGCAAGAATCCCCATGAGTACGCGAAATGCCTGGTCGAAAAGCTCGCTGATAGCCGTGGAGCCCTGCAAGTCGAGCCGCAGAAGGAAGGCGTGCGGGTTATCGTGCCGCAGAAGTTCTCGTCGGGGCCGGCAGCCGTGTTTGACATCGAAGACCGCTCCGGCGGCAGCAGCATCAAGCTGCATGAACGCATTTCCAATGTGCCCTTGCGCCCATGGGATGTACGCAATGCCGCCACCGCGTGCATATCCGGCTGATAAACTACCCCCCAGTCAGCATCGATGCCGTCAAAGTCGCGCTTTGACGGCATTGTCATTTCTGGAGTTGAGCATGAAGCGAGAGCAGGTGCGGGAGCGCCATGCAGAGGGTCATATCTCTGCCACCCACGTGATTCAGAACCCGGCAAACCCGGAGGAGTGGATTGTGTTTTTCAAGAAAAGCGCCGGGCGCAGTTTTTTCCTGGTGGATGACAACGATGAAGTCGAGTCCTTCAGTCGTCTCGACGATTTGATCGAGACCGTGCGCGGGCTCGGGATCAAATTCGCCGAAATTCACATGTAGCTACTTGCAGACCACCACCACGCTGCGATTTTTGTAGTTGCCGACGTCGACGCCCAGGGTCTTTTCGCTTTCCTGGGTCGAAGGTGTGCCGTCCGTACCGACAATCCGATAACCGGTGCCGGCGCAAGAGGCATCGGCTTTTTCGTAGCAGGTGGCCCAGGAATTGGCCTCGCCGGAGCAATCGATGGTCAGCCCCTGTTCACCATTGTCCAGGTAGGTTTTTTCAGCCGAGGCACAGCCCGTCAAGGCCAGAACTGCAAACAGCGCCAGTATCGTTTTCATGGAATCAGTCATCGGGAAGGGAAGGGCTGGCGCGAGGGTATAGCGAATGGCCATTTCGGTACAGATAAACCCGTCACCGAGCCCCCGTTCAATGCTCGAACGGCATTTACCGGGGCCGGTCCTGGTCATTTCTTGCGGCGGGGGCTCCGAGCTGGCGCTGCTTCACGGGGTGCGGCCGGGGCAGAGCGGTCGTCCTGGAACACCGCAGCCACTTCCACCGCCATCGCCTTGCTGGGCAATGGGCCGGCGACCTGTTCGCCGTGGTAATTGACTATCCACCACTGACCGTCCTTTTCCTGGCTGACCGAATAACCGTTTGCGTTTTGTGCTGCCGACATATAACTGCCTCGTTGGCGGGATCAAGGCGGCCATGATACGTCAAATGCACGCAAACGGCGCTCATGGGCGTAGAGTGGGACCGCTCGATCCGTCAAACCGGAAGGCGATTGAACTATCCGCCGGTTTATTTCTCTATGATGGCATCGGTTAGCCAGCGCGGGGCATTGTAAGGTGCCCGCCGCCTGATTAGACTGCGCCGAAACTCGAACACACAGCCCTTTCAAGGACTTATATGATCAAGAAATGCTTGTTCCCAGCAGCCGGTTACGGCACTCGCTTCCTGCCAGCGACTAAAGCCATGCCCAAAGAAATGCTGCCGGTGGTAAACAAGCCACTGATCCAGTACGGCGTCGAAGAAGCACTGGACGCCGGGTTGACCGAAATCTCTATCGTCACCGGTCGCGGCAAACGCGCCCTGGAAGACCACTTCGACATCAGCTACGAGCTGGAAAACCAGATCAAGGGCACCGACAAAGAGAAATACCTGGTCGGCATCCGCAAGCTGCTTGACGAGTGCTCGTTCTCTTACACTCGCCAGACCGAAATGAAAGGCCTGGGCCACGCGATTCTGACTGGCCGTCCGCTGATCGGCGACGAACCGTTCGCCGTGGTACTGGCGGATGACTTGTGCGTCAACTTGGAAGGCGACGGCGTACTGACCCAGATGGTCAAGCTGTACAAGCAGTTCCGCTGCTCGATCGTTGCCATCCAGGAAGTCGATCCGCAAGAAACTCACAAGTACGGCGTGATTGCCGGTGAGATGATCCGCGACGATATCTACCGCGTTCACAGCATGGTTGAAAAACCAAAGCCTGAAGATGCGCCGTCGAACCTGGCGATCATCGGCCGTTACATCCTGACCCCGGACATCTTCGACCTGATCGAACAAACCGAGCCAGGCAAGGGCGGCGAAATCCAGATCACCGACGCCCTGATGAAGCAGGCACAAAACGGTTGCGTCATGGCCTACAAGTTCAAAGGCAAGCGTTTCGACTGCGGTGGCGCCGAAGGCTACATCGACGCGACCAACTTCTGCTTCGAGAACTTCTACAAGACTGGCAAGGCTTACTGATAGCGCCTGAGCTGCTTGTACTGAAAAGCCACCTTCGGGTGGCTTTTTCATTTTCCGGCCCCAGATAGTTTTCAACGCTTGCCCAAAGGCCGCCCGCAGGTATGCTGGTGACCTGCCAAGGAGATAGAAATGGCCTACGATTTTGACTTATATGTGATTGGCGCCGGTTCCGGCGGTGTGCGGGCGGCGCGGTTTGCGGCCGGTTTTGGTGCGAAAGTCGCCGTGGCCGAGAGCCGCTATCTGGGCGGTACGTGTGTGAATGTCGGCTGCGTGCCGAAAAAATTGCTGGTCTATGGTGCGCACTTCGCCGAAGACTTCGAGCAGTCGCAAGGTTTTGGCTGGACCCCGGGTGAGGCGAAGTTCGACTGGGCGACGCTGATCGCCAACAAGGATCGCGAGATCAATCGTCTGAACGGCATTTATCGCAATCTGCTGGTCAACAGCGGCGTGACCTTGCATGAAGGCCACGCGAAAATCGTCGATCCGCATACCATCGAGTTCGATGGCGGTCGCTACACCGCCAAAAACATCCTGATCGCTACCGGTGGCTGGCCGCAGATCCCGGAGATTCCGGGGCACGAGCACGCGATCAGTTCCAACCAGGCGTTCTTCCTTAAAGAGCTGCCCAAGCGCGTTCTGGTGGTGGGTGGTGGTTACATTGCGGTGGAGTTTGCCGGGATCTTCCACGGGCTGGGCGCCGAGACCACGCTGCTGTATCGCGGCGATCTGTTCCTGCGTGGCTTCGACGGTGCGGTGCGCAAGCATTTGCAGGAAGAGTTGAGCAAGCGCGGCATGGACCTGCAATTCAATGCCGACATCGAGCGCATCGACAAGCAAGCCGATGGCAGCCTGACAGCCACGCTCAAGGACGGTCGCAAGCTTGAGGCGGACTGCGTGTTCTACGCCACCGGTCGGCGTCCGATGCTCGACAATCTGGGGTTGGAAAACACCGGCGTCAAACTCGACAAGAAAGGTTTTGTCGAGGTCGATGAGCAGTATCAAACCGCAGAGCCATCGATCCTGGCCCTGGGCGATGTGATCGGTCGAGTACAGCTCACACCGGTCGCACTGGCCGAAGGCATGGCCGTGGCGCGGCGTTTGTTCAAGCCCGAGCAATATCGCCCGGTGGATTACAAGATGATCCCGACCGCCGTGTTCAGCTTGCCGAACATTGGTACAGTCGGCCTGACCGAAGAAGAGGCGCGCGAGGCCGGGCATGATGTGGTGATCTTCGAAAGCCGTTTCCGGCCGATGAAGCTGACCCTGACTGAATGCCAGGAACGCACCTTGATGAAGTTGGTGGTGGACGCCAAGACTGACAAGGTCTTGGGCTGCCACATGGTCGGCCCAGAGGCTGGCGAGATTGTTCAGGGGTTGGCAATTGCGCTGAAAGCGGGCGCGACCAAGCGCGATTTCGACGAAACCATCGGCGTGCATCCGACGGCCGCCGAAGAGTTTGTCACCATGCGTACGCCGGTCGCGGGTTAATCGTCTTTACGCGAGGTTGATGCGTCTGGCGCTGTCGCAACGACAGTGGCCTGACGCATGCTTTCATCCAGGCTTGCCTGCAACTTGATCAGTTCAATTTCCAGCGCTTTGTTGATGTGCGACTGTTCATCGATGTTCTGCTTGAGTGACTGGTTTTCCAGCATGGCAATGCGCAAGCGTTCCTGGAGGAGGGTGCGTTCGCTGTCGATACGGCTGACCTGTTCCAGCAGCTGATCCTGTCGGCTGTTGGTGTGCTTGAGTTGCTCTTGCGACAGGCTCAGCTCTCGCAGCGTTCCGCGGCTTTCCGTCAGCAGGCGCTCGTTGTCGCGATGCAGTTGGGTGATTTCATCCTGGCGAACCAGTGCGCTTTGCTGGGCCTGACGCAACTCCATCTGAATCTGCTGCACCTGACCTTCATGGCGGCGCTGTTCCTGCTCGCGCTGGTCTTTGACGGCGTTGCGGTAGTGTTCCAGTGCCTCGCGGGCATGCAGGTGCTTTTCTTCCAGAGAGCGGATCTGCTCGTCCTTGTCCTGCAAGCGTAACTCGAAATCCGCCAGCGCCTGGTTCAGTCCGGCGTTGCGGGTTTGCTCCGTTTGCAGCATGGAGCGGGTGTCTTGCAGCTCGGCCGATTCCTGAGTCAGCGCCAGGCTTTGAATTTCGTACTGCTGCTGCAGTTCGGTATTGGTCTCGCGGGCCTCGTGCAGTTGGGTTTCCAGTTCTTTTCGTTGTTGCTCGAACTGTGCGCGTGCCTGGTCAATGGGTTCTTGCGCCTGTTCTTTCAGGCGTTGCGCCAGGCGCGACACCAGGCTTGCGAGCTCATCATCGATAGGTTCGGAAGGTGCTTGCTCGGGCTCGGCGCCGTCATCGAGTTCCTTCATGTAGCGATGGATCGTGGTTTTCGAACCGGTATTGCCCATCTCGATCCGCACCGCGTCGATGCTCGGGTGTTCGCCCCGGGCGAGGATTGCCGAGCGTGCCGCCTGCACCAGTGCCTTGTTTACGCCGCCACGTGCCATATGTTCTCCTACGATTTGATACTGTGGTACGTACCACTAATATGTGCAATGTACCATGATGCTAGTAAAGTTAAAATCCTGAGATTTATCATGCGGGATATACTGGTATTACCCCGTGTGATGCGCTGTAATCCGGGTTTCCCGCGCCAGAGCGGTACGTTTTCGAGAGCTGAACCCATGACCGAACTGGATCGCTACCTGCAAGCCGCCACGCGCGGCAACACCCGTCGTAGCTATCGTGCGGCCATCGAACATTTCGAAGTCAATTGGGGCGGGTTCCTGCCGGCGACCAGTGACAGCGTGGCGCGCTATCTCGTGGCTCATGCGGGCGTGCTGTCGATCAACACCTTGAAGTTACGTTTGTCTGCGCTGGCGCAGTGGCACAACAGTCAAGGGTTCGCCGATCCCACCAAGGCCCCCGTGGTGCGCAAAGTGTTCAAGGGCATTCGCGCGCTGCACCCGGCGCAGGAGAAACAGGCCGAGCCATTGCAGCTTCAGCATCTGGAGCAAGTGGCTGCCTGGCTGGAGCAGGAAGCGCAAACCGCGAAGGCGCAGGGCGATCAACCGGGTTTGCTGCGAGCCCGGCGTGACACGGCGTTGATCCTCTTGGGCTTCTGGCGCGGTTTCCGTAGCGATGAGTTGTGCCGGGTGCAGATTGAACATGTGCGGGCCAGCGCTGGCTCAGGCATCACCCTCTACCTGCCTCGCAGCAAGAGCGATCGCGACAACCTCGGCCAGACATACCAGACGCCGGCGTTGCAGCGCTTGTGTCCGGTGCAGGCCTATATCCAATGGATCACTGAAGCAGCGTTGGTCCGCGGGCCGGTGTTCCGGGCTATCGACCGTTGGGGCCATTTGAGCGAGGAGGGCTTGCACGCCAATAGCGTGATCCCGCTGTTGCGCCAGGCGCTGGAACGCGCTGGTATTGCAGCCGAGCACTACACCAGTCACTCCTTGCGGCGTGGCTTTGCCACCTGGGCTCATCAGAGCGGTTGGGATTTGAAGTCGTTGATGAATTACGTGGGCTGGAAGGATATGAAGTCCGCCATGCGCTATGTTGAAGCCAGCCCGTTTCTCGGGATGACCCGCATCGCTGAAAAGCCGTTGGCGCCGTAGATCACGTTTTCTTCTATTAATACTGTCGGCTAATAGCGAAAACCAATCAGCAGCATCAGGTTTGCCAATGAGCCAACCGGCGATCGACTGGGTAGGATTCACCCCATCAACTTCTTAACCCCTGACGGAGAGTCATCGATGCCTATCATCAACAGCCAAGTTAAACCGTTCAAAGCTGACGCCTTTAAAAATGGCGACTTCGTAAAAGTGTCGGACGCTGACCTGAAAGGCAAGTGGTCTGTCGTGTTCTTCTACCCTGCCGACTTCACCTTCGTTTGCCCGACTGAACTGGAAGACCTGGCTGACAACTACGCCGAGTTCCAGAAACTGGGCGTCGAAATCTACAGCGTTTCCACCGATACCCACTTTGCCCACGCTGCCTGGCACAACACTTCGCCAGCCATCGGCAAAATCCAGTACACCATGATTGGCGACCCGACTCACGCTATCTCCCGCAACTTCGACGTGCTGATCGAAGAAGCTGGTCTGGCTGACCGTGGCACCTTCGTGATCAACCCGGAAGGCCAGATCAAAATCGTTGAACTGAACGACGGCGGTGTAGGTCGTGACGCTTCCGAGCTGCTGCGCAAAATCAAGGCTGCTCAGTACGTCGCTGCTCACCCAGGCCAAGTTTGCCCTGCCAAGTGGAAAGAAGGCGAGGCCACTCTGGCTCCGTCTCTGGACCTGGTCGGCAAGATCTAAGTCTGTGACGCGCTTCATCAGGGCGGCACTCCGCACCTCCTAAGTAAGCTGCACCGCCCCCAAAACGCCCGGGCGAGATTCGCTCGGGCGTTTTTTTATGTCTGCTCTCTATGAAACAGCATCAAGGAAATCGCCCGTATGTTGGACGCCAATCTTAAAGCCCAGTTGAAATCGTACCTGGAACGGGTCACCCAGCCGATCGAGATCGTTGCCTCCCTCGACGACGGTGCGAAATCCCAGGAAATGCTCGCATTACTCAAAGACGTTGCCAGTCTTTCCACCCAGATTACGTTGCTCGATAACGGTAACGATGCGCGTAAACCATCGTTCTCGATCAACCGCCCAGGGGCCGATATCAGCCTGCGTTTCGCCGGTATCCCGATGGGCCACGAATTCACGTCCTTGGTGCTGGCCCTGCTGCAAGTTGGTGGTCACCCCTCGAAGGCCAGCGTTGAGGTGATCGAACAGATCCGCTCGCTCAAAGGCGAGTTCAACTTCGAGACTTACTTCTCGCTGTCCTGCCAGAACTGCCCGGACGTGGTCCAGGCATTGAACCTGATGGCTGTGCTGAACCCGAACATCCGCCACGTCGCCATCGACGGCGCGCTGTTTCAGGCTGAAGTCGACGAGCGCCAGATCATGGCCGTCCCAAGCATCTACCTGAATGGCGTCAACTTCGGCCAAGGCCGCATGGGCCTGGAAGAGATGCTCGCCAAGATCGACACCAGTGGCATCGAGCGCCAGGCCGAGAAAATCAGCGCCAAAGAAGCTTTTGATGTACTGGTCGTCGGCGGTGGCCCGGCCGGAGCTTCGGCGGCGATCTACGCTGCTCGTAAAGGCATTCGCACCGGTGTGGCGGCCGAACGTTTTGGTGGTCAAGTGCTCGACACCATGGCCATCGAGAACTTCATTTCGGTGCAGGAAACCGAAGGGCCGAAACTGGCTGTGGCGCTGGAAGAACACGTCAAGCAGTACGACGTGGACATCATGAACCTGCAACGCGCCGACAAGCTGGTGCCGGGCAAAAATGGCGAGCTGCACGAAATTCATTTCGCCAGCGGCGCGTCCTTGAAAGCCAAAACCGTGATTTTGGCGACCGGTGCCCGGTGGCGTGAAATGAACGTTCCCGGTGAGCAGCAATACCGCAACAAGGGCGTGGCGTACTGCCCGCACTGTGACGGTCCGCTGTTCAAAGGCAAGCGTGTGGCGGTGATCGGCGGCGGTAACTCCGGCGTCGAAGCGGCCATCGACCTGGCCGGTATCGTGTCTCACGTGACCCTGCTGGAGTTCGACGTACAACTGCGCGCCGATGCGGTGTTGCAACGCAAGTTGCACAGCCTGCCGAACGTTACCGTGATCACCAGTGCGCAAACCACTGAAGTGACTGGCGATGGCCAAAAGGTCAACGGCCTGCGCTACAAGGATCGCCAGTCGGACGAGTTGCGCACGGTCGAGCTGGAAGGGATCTTCGTGCAGATCGGTCTGTTGCCTAACACCGATTGGCTCAAAGGCACCATCGAGCTGTCGCAGCGCGGCGAGATCATCGTCGATGCTCGTGGTGAAACGTCGATGCCCGGCGTGTTCGCGGCCGGTGACGTGACCACCGTGCCGTACAAGCAGATCGTGATTGCGGTGGGCGAGGGCGCCAAGGCTTCCCTGAGCGCATTCGATCACCTGATCCGCACCTCGGCACCGGCATAAACGCCGACGCTGAAAACACAAAACCCCATGAGCGATCATGGGGTTTTTTGTGTCTGATCGTTCCCACGCTCTGCGTGGGAACGATCAGTTCTGCGGTGGGGCTTACATTGGCGCCGGCTGAATGATCTCGACCCAGTAACCATCCGGGTCCTTGATGAAGGCCAGGCTCTTCATGCGACCGTCGTTCAGGCGTTTCTGGAAATCGCAGCCCAGCGCTTCGAAGCGCTCGCACGCGGCACGAATGTCCGGCACCGAAATGCAGATATGGCCGAAGCCGCGTGGGTCAGTGTTGCCATTGTGATAGGCGAAATCCGCGTCGTTCTCGGTGCCGTGGTTGTGGGTCAGTTCGAGAATACCAGGGATCGATTTCATCCACTCGGTGCGCGCGGCGGCATCGGCCGGGATCTGGTTTTTATCCACCAGGGCCAGGAAATACAGGCTGAACTCGGCTTCAGGAAAATCGCGCTTTTCCACCAGCGAGAAACCCAGGACACGGGTGTAGAAATCCAGCGACTGGGTGATGTCCTTGACCCGCAGCATCGTGTGGTTGAAAACGAACTTCTGGGTGGCGGTGTCGGGTTGGGCGGTCACACCGGGAAAGGTATTGAGTTCGTGCAGGCTCATGGGCCCTCCGTAAAATAAGTGGGGCTAAGAATGCTCTCAATGATACGCAAGGGCCCCAGCATCGCCAAACCAAAACCGCACGCTTGCCTGGCAGCCGGCTGAGCCTCAGACTTTACGGCTCAATTCGTGAGTGTTCATTGCAATGACCCGATTCTGTCAATCGATGTTCGTCCTGATGTGTCTGCTTTCAGGTGTTACCCACGCTTATGCAGAGGCTCCGGTCGTGACCTGGCCAAATGGATGGACCGTCGAGGCCGTTCCGCAAGACGAGACCAAACCACAGGTATCCCGGCAACGCGCGGTAAAAAACGATCAGGACGGTACGCCGGTGATGGTGATGGAGTTGACCATGACGCCAGTGGAAACCGGTCATCAGGTGAATCTGGAAGGCGTGTTGCTGGAAATGCGCAAGTCGGTGCAAAAGGACTTTTTTCAGAGTGGGTATCAGAGCGTTTGCACTAAAATTCACCCGACTACCTTGGGCCGGCTATCGGCGTTGGAAACAACCTGCACGATTACGCAGAACGGTCGACATGTGCTGTCTCAAACATTGGTCGCTGCGGTAGACGCCGATAAGGCCTATGTTCTTTCCTATGCGGGGCAGGCAGACCTTTATAAGGCAAGTCAGGACGACATAGCGGCGGCTCGAAACAGCTTGAAACTTTAGTTTGAGGTTTACGTATCAGTACATTTCAGCGGGTTCGGCTTTTTTTAGATAGCCAAAGGGATTAAGCATAAAGTTCATCGGCATGTAACGAGTTGATCGGCGACTATCGTTGCATTTAGACGCTGTCCATGAAAAAGCCCTGCATTGGCAGGGCTTTTTTTATGACCGCGAGCGCTTAGCCACGCAGCCAGGAATCCACGGTGGCGGCACCGTATTGTTCCTTCCAGGCTTTCAGGCCGCGGTGGTTGCCGCCCTTGGTTTCAATCAGTTCACCGGTGTGTGGGTTCTGATACACCTTGACCACGCGAGCGCGGCGGGTTTTAGGCGCTGCTGCCTGCTGCAGGCCGGATTTCGCCGGGTTTGGATCGAGGATGGCGATGATGTCGCGCAAGCTCTTGCCGTAGGTTTTCATCAGTCCCTGGAGCTTTTCTTCGAACTCGATTTCTTTTTTGAGCCCGGCATCGTTCTTCAGCGATTCCAACTGCTTGAGCTGTTCTTGAAGGGCCTTTTCAGCTGCACGGAATTCAGCGAGTCTGGACAATATCTTTACTCCAATAGTGTGTTTGGCTGATACCAACCGCAAACAAAGCTATAAGCCAAGAGCCTTGAAGCGACTCGGTGATAATGGCTCACCTGACAGTTCTGCACAGGTATGAAAAATTGTAGTAGTTAATTGGCCAAGAGTAAATCCTGACTTTTTCTTCATGTAACAAGAGTAGTCTTTTGATGCAATTTGGTGCGTATCATCATGATCTCAACGCTTAAAATGGTTAGTTAATGACCACTTAATGCTCTAATGAAGTCTGCGCCGGGCATCGGCCGGCCAAACAGATAACCTTGCAGGAAGTTCACGCCGTGAGCGGTCAGATAGTCACTTTGTTCTACGGTTTCCACGCCTTCGGCGACGATACCCAGATCGAGTTTGGCCGAGAGTTCGATGATGCTGTCCAGAATGTGCCGGGAGAGGGCGTCGACACCGATCATGGCGACAAAGCTCTGATCGATTTTCAGGAAGTCCACATTGAACTGACGCAAATAACCCAGGCTTGAATGGCCGGTGCCGAAGTCATCAATCGCAATCATCACGCCCAACCCGTGAAGCTGCTCGAACAATTGCAAGGTGATGGCTGTCGGCTCGATGAGTTCGCGTTCGGTCAGCTCCAGCACCAGGTTGATGCTGCCCGGGGCGAAAGCGCTGAGGAATTCGCGGCAATCCTCGACCAGCTCCAGATCCCGGCAGTGACTGGCGGTGATGTTGATACCGATGTGAAACGGGCCGTCAAACGACGCCGACAAGGGGGCCAGCAGTGCGCAGGTCTGTCGCATCAAGGAGCGAGTCATCGGCACGATCAGCCCGGAATGTTCGGCAAACGGGATGAACAGATCCGGGCGCACGAGTCCTTCCTTGGGATGTTGCCAACGCATCAATACTTCGGCGCCAGACCACTGCTTATTGTCGCCATGCACCACGGGCTGAAAGTAAGGAATGAACTCTGCTGCCTCCAACGCCCGCTGCATTTCACGGCTGGGCGACATCGAGCGCTTCTGCAGGACATGCCCGATCGAGCCAGACACCACACCGAAGAACATCAACAGACTGAACAGCGGCGGATATTCACTGCGCATGTAACGCCAGGTTTCTCCTTCAGGGAAACCGGCGGCCACGGTAAAGGCATAACGCGAGGAGGTCAGGGTATTTTGCGCCACGGGCAAGGCGGGCAGGGCATCCTCGTGGACCTTGCCGTCGGCCGACAACCAGTGAGGGCCGACTTGCAGCAACAATAATGTTTTGCGACCGATCAGGCGCAGCACGTTGCTCAGGTGATAACCGTCCAGCGTGGTCAGGGCGCCCTGGTTTCCTTCGCTCAGCCGATACACCAACAACGCGGTATTGGGCGTGACCGGGTTGCCGTTCATGAGCCAAAGCTTGCCTTGGGTGTAATCGCCGGGATTGATCTTTTCCTGATATTCACCGAACAACGAACTGCAATAGAGGTTGGTATTCCATACAAGATTGGTCGAGCGCACGAAGGGTCGGCGGGTGACTTGTTCGCGCAGGGCCAGTTTGACGTCGTTGCAGTTCTGGCCGGCCAGCGGCAATAGCTCTTGTGCGGCTTGCGCGGTGTTGTCGAGCATCAGCTCGAATTGGCGAACGGCTTCTTCGCCAGTCAGTTCGGTACTTTGCTTGAGCGTACGTTCAGCCTGCAGATAGAGAATGGCGCCCCCCAGCAACACCGGGAGCAACCCGCTCAAAACAGTCACAGCGATCCGGGTGCCACGTTTACGGCGGCTTTTGACGTTTAGTGGCATTCGCAAATCCATCGCGACCAGAAGAGTTCAGCCATGATAGTTGGCCGACAGCACTTATGCCGTTCAATGATCATTCAGGCTCGAAGCCAGTTTGATAAAGGCCAGCGTCGCAGGTGATGACTGACGCTGATCGAGCACCGCCAACCCGACCTGGCGGCTGATCGGTGGTAACAGCGGTTTTTTCACGTAGCGGTTGTCGTTGTCGTCAGGCAAAGAACCTTCGGCGACAACGGTCAGGGCATCGCCACGGCCGACGGTGTCCAGCGTGCTGATCAATTGCGAGCAGCGATAGCGGATGTTCGGCGTCAACCGCGCCGCATTGAATAAGCGCGACACCAGTTCCGAAGAGCCGGCTTCGGTCAGCACAAAAGGGTCGTGACACAAATCGTTCAAGCTCAAACTGTCGCGACCGGCCAGCGCATGGTCGGCAGGTAGTAGCGCGACCATCTGGTCCTCGATCAGCCTGAAAGTGTCGAAACGTTCCTGGGGTAACACCACGAAGCCGATATCGATACGTCGCTCTTCCAGCCATTGAATCACTTGGCGATCCGGCCCTTCGTCGATGTGAACCTCGATACCCGGGTGTGCGGCGCGGTAATGCTGCAGGATCCTCGGCAGCAATTTGATCGATGAGGTAGGGCCGAACGAGCCGATGCGCAGGGTGCCGCGTTTCATTCCGCGAGCATCCGCCGCTTCCTGGCGCAACGTGTTGGCGAGCCCAAGCATCGCCCGAGCGCGCAGTAATAGCTGCTGGCCGATGTCACTCAACTCGACCTGCGACTGATGCCGGCGCAGCAGTTCGACGCCCAATTCCTGTTCTAGCGACTTGAGCGCATGGGACACCGCGGATTGGGAAATTTCCAGACGATTAGCCGCTGCCGTGAAGCCACGCAGTTCGGCCACCAGCGAGAAAATCTCGAGTTGAGTCAGGGTCATGAGTGTTTACTCATTTTACGATGATCGGGCATTAGTCGAATGATACGCCATGTGCCCTATGCCAGTCGCAATCTGTAGCACCTGGCGAAGCCTGCGTTCGATTGCGCAGCAATCGTAAAACCGAAGGTTGCGGTATATCAGGCAGACCGCGTCAGCCGGATTCACGACTGCTGCGCAGCCGAACGCAGCCTCGCGGGCTCGGCAGCTGCTACACGAAGTGCGCTATGGGCTGAAATGGCTTACTGACCGGCATTACGCAATGTGCCCGATTTCTGATGGTGGAGACTTATGACGACGTGTGGGCAGACCTTGGCGAATTCTTCGGATGTACCGGTTTATCTGAAACTGGCAGCGGTCACCATGATCTGGGGCGGGACGTTCGTTGCCGGGCGATTTCTGGCCGACAGCCTCAGTCCGTTATTGGCCGCGAGTATGCGGTTCTTACTGGCGAGCGTGGCGTTGCTGCTGTTTCTGTTGCTGGCGCGGGTGCCTTTGGCGCGGCCCAGCCCTCGGCAATGGCTGCAACTGACGCTGCTGGGTTTTTTCGGGATCTTCTTCTACAACCTGTGCTTCTTTTATGGGCTGCATTACATCAACGCGTCACGGGCGTCCTTGATCGTGGCGTTGAATCCGGCGGTGATCGGTCTGGCATCGTGGCTATTGTTCAAGGAGCGACTGAGCGGGGCGAAAGTGGCCGGTATCGCGATCTGCATTGCCGGCGCCAGTCTGGTGATCGTCAGTGGTAATCCGCAGTTGCTGGCCGGTGGTACGGATGCCTGGATCGGCGATCTGTTGATCTTCGGCTGTGTGCTCGGCTGGGGCATTTATTCGTTGTTCTCTAAAGGCCTGAATCAAACGCTGGGGCCGGTGCAGACGGTGACGTACTCAATTTTGCTGGGCACGCTGATGCTCTGGGTGACCAGTGCTGTGCGGGGTGAGCTGAGTGTCGCGGCGCTGGCCGAACTGGGCACGCAACAATGGTTGAGCCTGATGTACCTGGGCGTGCTGGGTTCGGCATTGGCCTATATTGGTTATTACGACGGTATCCGCAAAATCGGTGCGACGCGTTCGGGTGTGTTCATTGCCTTGAACCCGCTGACCGCCGTCCTGTTTGGCGCGTTGTTGCTGGGCGAGCAATTGACCCTGGTGATGTGTCTGGGCGGGGGGCTGATCCTGGCGGGGATTTTTCTGTGCAACAAACCGCTTGCACAGGCTGCGAAAAGGGGGATTTTATAAGAAGGATGGACAACTGATTTACGCTGTGTAGAATCGGGTTACGCATATAAGAATAATCGTCTTCTGGCAGCAGAAGCCTCGCCCGTAATAGCCTTGGGTCGACAATGAAGATATTTGGGTTTCAATTGATCTACGGTGATTTCCTCGCCCGCAGCGTGCGGGGCATCTCCTGCGCGCCACCCGCCGGTCTCAGCATTGCTAGCAACTAACGATCCGTTAATTGATAAGAAATGATGAGGCGCCAAAATGGCAGATTTATACGAAAACCCAATGGGCCTGATGGGCTTTGAGTTCATCGAATTCGCATCGCCGACCCCTAACACCCTGGAGCCGATCTTCGAGATCATGGGCTTCAGCAAGGTCGCGACCCACCGTTCCAAAGACGTGCACCTGTATCGCCAGGGCGCGATCAACCTGATCCTCAACAACGAACCCAACAGCGTGGCGTCGTACTTCGCGGCCGAGCACGGTCCGTCGGTGTGCGGCATGGCGTTCCGCGTCAAGGATTCGCAAAAGGCCTACAAGCGTGCCCTGGAACTCGGCGCCCAACCGATCCACATCGAAACCGGCCCGATGGAACTGCACTTGCCGGCGATCAAAGGCATCGGCGGCGCGCCGCTATACCTGATCGACCGTTTTGGCGAAGGCAGTTCGATCTACGACATCGACTTCGTGTTCATCGAAGGCGTGGACCGCAACCCGGTCGGGGCCGGCCTGAAGATCATCGATCACCTGACCCACAACGTGTACCGCGGTCGCATGGCTTACTGGGCCAACTTCTACGAGAAACTGTTCAACTTCCGTGAAATCCGTTACTTCGATATCAAGGGCGAATACACCGGCCTGACTTCCAAGGCCATGACTGCCCCGGATGGCATGATCCGTATCCCGCTGAACGAAGAGTCGTCCAAGGGCGCCGGGCAGATCGAAGAGTTCCTGATGCAGTTCAACGGTGAGGGCATCCAGCATGTGGCCTTCCTCAGCGATGACCTGATCAAGACCTGGGATCACTTGAAAAGCATCGGCATGCGCTTCATGACGCCACCGCCAGACACCTACTACGAAATGCTCGAAGGCCGTTTGCCGAACCACGGCGAGCCGGTCGATCAACTGCAAGCACGGGGCATTTTGCTGGACGGTTCGTCTGAGTCGGGCGACAAGCGTCTGCTGCTGCAGATCTTCTCGGAAACCCTGATGGGCCCGGTGTTCTTCGAATTCATCCAGCGTAAAGGCGACGATGGCTTCGGCGAAGGCAACTTCAAGGCGCTGTTCGAATCGATCGAACGTGACCAGGTTCGTCGGGGTGTGCTCTCCACTGACTAACCCATGACACGATGAAAAAAGCCCGCCCGGCATCACTGCCGGGCGGGCTTTTTATTGAATCATGTCTCGTCCTGAATAAGGTTTACACCTTCTGACTTCTTATCAGGAAGGTGCAATGGATACGGGCGCAAAACGCAGT
>NZ_JAMYDU010000011.1 GCF_024138395.1 Pseudomonas mandelii | reverse complement strand
AGGTCATCGTCAAGATCAAATTCCGAAACCCCTATCTGCATCTGCAGGTAGGGGTTTTGTTTTGTCCGCAGGAAAGTTCGTACAGCATTATCGGACCGCTTCCGGCTGTCACAGTCTGACGACAGTGCTAAGGTTCGGCCCTAGCTTTTGTATTTTTCCAAGGAAGCCTTTATGCCGGACGCTACGTCCCTCAGTGCTGGTTTTATGGTGGTTCACGGCAACCGCCTGGACGAGTTACGCAGCCTGGTGGTCAGCTGGATGCGGCGCTACCCGCTGGCTCCCTTGGAAAATGAAATCGCCCTGGTACAGAGCAATGGCATCGCCCAGTGGCTTAAGCTGGCATTGGCGGAAGACCCTGAAGATGATGACATGGGCGGCTGCGGAATTGCGGCAGCTATCGACGTGCAGCTACCGGGCAGCTTCATGTGGCAGCTCTATCGCATGGTGCTGGGACGTGACGAAATCCCGGTCAAATCCCTGCTCGATAAAGCCCCGCTGACTTGGCGTCTGATGCGCCTGCTACCACAGTTGATCAACCAGCCGCACTTCGAACCCCTGCAGCGCTTTCTTACCAATGACACCGACTTACGTAAACGCTATCAATTGGCGGAGCGGCTGGCGGACCTGTTTGACCAATATCAGGTCTACCGTGCCGACTGGCTCGAAGACTGGGCAGAAGGCCGCCATCAGTTACGAAATGGCAGAGGCGAAGCCAAAGCCCTGACCCCGGCCAACTGCTGGCAGGCTGAGCTATGGCGTGCGCTGTTGCTGGATGTCGGTGAACAAGGCATGGCGCAAAGCCGTGCAGGCGTGCACCAACGCTTTATCGAACGCATCAATAGTCTAGACGTAGCGCCCAGCGGATTGCCTTCACGGGTGATTGTTTTCGGGATCTCTTCCCTGCCTGCTCAAGCCCTGGAAGCGCTTGCCGGGCTTGCTCGATTCAGCCAGGTTTTGCTGTGTGTACACAACCCATGTCGTCACCATTGGGCGGACATCGTCGCCGATAAAGATCTCTTGCGACATCAGTACAAGCGTCAGGCTCGCAAGAGCGGCATGCCGGTTGTGCTCGACTCGCAAACGCTCCATCAGCATGCCCATCCGCTGCTGGCAGCGTGGGGAAAGCAGGGGCGGGATTACATTAATCTGCTCGACAGCTACGACGATCCCAATAGCTATCGCTCAGCATTTCGCGACGGGCGTATCGACCTGTTCAGCGAGAACCTGCCACAGAACATGCTCAATCAGTTGCAGGACGACATCCTGGAATTGCGTCCTCTGAACGAAACTCGCGAACGTTGGCCTGCTGTCGATCTGAAGAAGGACGAATCGATCCGTTTTCACATCGCCCATAGCGCTCAACGTGAAGTGGAAATACTCCACGATCAGTTGCTCGCACGATTCAGTGCTGACCCAGACCTGAGGCCTCGCGACGTAATCGTGATGGTCCCGGACATCGACAGTTATGCCCCGCACATCCGTGCTGTCTTTGGTCAGCTTGATCGCTTTGATCCGCGCTTCATTCCTTTCACGCTTGCGGATCAAGGCCAGCGCGGTCGTGACCCGCTACTGATCGTTGTCGAGCATCTGCTCAAACTGCCCGACAGTCGCTTCCCTGTCAGCGAGATCCTCGATCTGCTCGACGTTCCGGCATTACGCGCTCGGTTTGGCGTAGAGGAACGTGACCTCCCGACCTTGCATCGCTGGATTGAAGGCGCAGGCATCCGCTGGGGGATGAACGCCGAGCAGCGCGCGGGTCTGGGCCTGCCTGAAGAACTGGAGCAAAACAGTTGGCGTTTCGGTCTGCGACGGATGCTGCTGGGTTATGCCGTGGGCAGCGCCAGTGCCTGTGAGGGTATCGAACCCTACGATGAAATCGGTGGTCTGGATGCCGCGCTCATAGGTCCTTTGGTGGCACTGCTGGATGCTCTGGAAGTTGCCCATCAGGAACTCACTCAACCTGCAGCGCCCAAACAATGGGGTTCGCGGTTGCAAGCTTTGGTGCAGTTGTTTTTCCTGGCCAGTAACGAGCATGACGACTATTTGTTGGCCCAACTCGAAGAGCTGCGTGAGACCTGGCTCGATACCTGCGAGTCTGTAGGTTTGCAGGACGAATTACCGCTGACCGTAGTCCGGGAAGCCTGGCTGGCGGGTCTCGACCAAGGTCGCCTGTCCCAGCGTTTCCTCGCCGGGGCCGTTAACTTCTGTACCTTGATGCCCATGCGAGCGATCCCCTTCAAACTGGTCTGCCTGCTTGGCATGAATGACGGCGATTATCCTCGCGCGCAGCCGCCGCTGGATTTCGATCTGATGGGCAGTGACTACCGCCCCGGTGATCGTTCCCGACGCGAAGATGATCGCTATCTGTTGCTGGAAGCATTGTTGTCCGCAGGCGACCAACTCTATATCAGCTGGGTTGGCCGCAGTATTCGGGACAACAGCGAGCGCCCTGCTTCGGTGTTGATAGGGCAGTTGCGTGACCATCTCGGTAGTGGCTGGCGACTGCACGATGACAATGATGACCTGCTTGAATCCATGACTCAGGAACACCCGCTGCAACCTTTCAGCGCTCGCTACTTTCACGAAGGCGATGATCTATTCAGCTACGCCAGCGAGTGGCAGGTTCTTCATCAAACCAGTGATCGGGCGACTGATATCGAAGTGCTTGAACCCTACGTCCAGGACGAACCGCTGAGCCTGGGTCAGTTGCAGGATTTTCTGCGCAACCCTGTACGACATTTCTTCAGCCAGCGGCTCAAAGTGTTCTTCGAGGCTGCCGAAGTGCCTTTGGCAGATGAAGAGCCATTCGTACTCGACGCGTTGCAACGCTATAGCCTCAGTGACAGCTTGCTCGAAGCGGCACTGGGGCAATTGGACCAGACCGATCAGGTTCTGGAGGCGCAGGCAAAACGCCTGCAAAACAGCGGGCTCTTGCCCATGGCCGGTTTTGGCGAATGTCTTCAGCGAGAGTTGATCGAGCCGCTGCCGGATCTGCTGCTGCGCTATCAGCAACTTCTAGCGTTATGGCCAAACCCGCTCACCAGTGCGTTGCCGGTGAGTCTGGAGCTACAAGGATTGCGTCTGGAGGGCTGGCTCAGTGGTCTGCATCAACGCGCAGATGGTGGATTGTTGTCGGTGACTACGATTCCCAACAGCATCGGTTCGATCAAGGCTCGCAAATGGCATCGTCTGACGCGACCTTGGGTCAATCACCTGGTTGCATGTGCCAGCGGCATGCCGATGACAACCGCGCTGGTGGCCAACGACGACAGTTTGCTGCTCGGTCCGATGGCGGAGGCTGCAGCATCCCGGATTCTGGGTGATCTGTTGTTGGCCTGGCAAACGGGCATGCGCCAGCCGCTGCCGATTGCAGTAAAAACAGCGTTCGCCTGGCTCGCTCAAACCGACCCGGCCAAAGCTGACGCCGCTGCCCGCAAGGCCTATGAAGGCGACGGCCAAACCACGGACGGCGAGCGTCGCGAAAGCCCGGCGCTCGCTCGGCAATTCGCCGATTACGATGCGCTGATTGCCGACGAGACCTTCCCCGATTGGTGCGACGCTTTGTATCGGCCGCTGTTTGAAGCTTCGTGGCGTTCATCGACCAGCGAGGAGGCGCGCTCATGACCACGAAAACACCGCTGGCCCTGGCATTCCCTCTGCGTGGCAGCCAACTGATCGAAGCCAGCGCCGGTACCGGCAAGACCTTCACCATTTCTGCGCTGTACTTGCGTCTGGTCCTTGGCCACGGCGGCGAATCGAGCGGTTTTGGCCGTGAATTGCTGCCGCCGCAAATCCTCGTGGTGACCTTCACCGATGCGGCGACCAAAGAACTGCGCGAACGTATTCGCACTCGGCTGGCTGAAGCCGCACGGTTTTTCCGCGATGAGACACCGGCACCGGATGGCCTCATTGCCGAATTGCGCGAGCAGTACCTTCCCGAACAGTGGTCCGGTTGTGCAAACCGTCTGGACATTGCCGCCCAGTGGATGGATGAAGCGGCGGTATCGACCATCCACAGTTGGTGCCAGCGCATGCTGCGCGAACACGCGTTCGACAGTGGCAGCCTGTTCACCCAGACCCTGGAAACCGATCACAGCGATTTGCTCGGCGAAGTCCTGCGCGACTACTGGCGACTGTTCTGCTACCCGATGCAAGGCGATGCACTGAACTGGGTTCGCGGCAATTGGGGCGGCCCGGCGGCGTTACTGCCGCGAGTGCGTGGGTTGTTCGCCAGTGAGCGTGACAGTGTTGAAGGTAAAGAGCCTGCCGAGTTGATTGCCGAGTGCCTGCAGGAGCGACGGGCCGCTTTGCTTGAACTCAAGATGCCCTGGCGCCAATGGGCGGATGAGTTGCTTGCCATCTGTCACCAGGGCGTCACAAGCAAGAGCGTCGATGGCCGCAAGATGCAGCCGCGCTACTTCGAACCCTGGTTCGAAAAGCTCCGTGCCTGGGCCGAAGATGAGTCTCTCGAGCAACTGGACATTGGCACCGGCTTCACTCGTCTGACTCCCGATGGCATGGCTGAAGCCTGGAAGGGTGAAGTCCCCCGTCATCCCGGTCTCGATGCGATGCCCGCTCTCAAGGCCAGTCTCGATGGTTTGCCGACCCCCGATGCCGCCGTGCTGCAACACGCCGCCCACTGGGTCGGTGCACGGTTCGAGGAAGAAAAGCGTCGTCGCGCGGAAATGGGCTTTGATGACATGCTGCTGCGCCTTGATGCGGCTTTGCAGTCCGAAGGCGGTGAGCGCCTGGCAACACTGATCCGCGAGCAGTTCCCAGTCGCGTTGATCGACGAATTCCAGGACACCGACCCGGTGCAGTATCGAATCTTCGAGAGCATTTATCGCATCGAAGACAACAATCCTGAAACCGGTCTGTTTCTGATCGGTGACCCGAAGCAGGCGATATATGCCTTCCGCGGGGCCGACATCTATACCTACCTGCGCGCCCGCCAGGCCACCACTGGCCGCCTGCATACCCTGGGCACCAACTTCCGTTCCAGTCATGGCATGGTCAACGCGGTGAACCATGTGTTCGAGCGCGCCGAATCTCGTGAGCAGGGACGCGGAGCGTTCCTCTTTCGTGAGAAGAATGGCGAAAATCCGGTACCGTTCCTGCCCGTCGAATCCCAAGGGCGAAAAGAAGTCCTGCACATTGATGGTCAGGTTGTACCGGCCCTGAACATCTGGCACCTGTCCGCTGATCAGCCTCTGTCTGGAGCGGTGTATCGACAACAACTGGCCGCTGCCTGCGCCAGTGAAGTTACCGCGCTGCTCAATGGTGGCCAGCAAGACCGTGCTGGCTTCATCCAGGACGGTAAGGGCTTCAAAGGTCTGCTGCCATCGGATATTGCAATTCTGGTGCGCGACGGCAAGGAGGCCCAAGCCGTGCGTGGCGAACTTTCGGCCCGCGGCGTGCGCAGTGTTTACCTGTCAGACAAGGACTCCGTGTTCGCCGCGCAGGAGGCCCATGACCTGCTGACCTGGCTCAAGGCGTGTGCCGAACCAGATGTCGAGCGCCCCCTCCGTGCCGCGCTGGCCTGCATCACGCTGAACCTTTCGCTGGCTGAATTGGAACGGTTGAATCAGGACGAACTGGCTTGGGAAGCGCGGGTCATGCAATTCCGCGGTTATCGCGAGCTCTGGCGCAAGCAGGGCGTGCTGCCAATGCTGCGACGTTTGTTGCACGACTTCCGACTGCCTCAGGCGTTGATCGCGCGCAACGATGGCGAGCGGGTGCTGACCAACCTGCTGCACTTGTCCGAGCTGCTACAGCAGGCCGCCGCCGAGCTTGATGGCGAGCAAGCCTTGATCCGTCATTTGTCCGAGCATCTGGCGTTGTCCGGTCAGGCTGGCGAAGAACAGATCCTGCGCCTGGAAAGCGACGAGCAACTGGTCAAGGTTGTGACCATCCACAAATCCAAAGGGCTTGAATATCCATTGGTGTTTCTACCGTTCGTTTGCTCGGCAAAACCGGTGGATGGCAGCCGTTTGCCCTTGTATTACCACGACGCGAAGGGCAACGCTCAAGTGAGTTTGAAGCCGACGCCGGAGTTGGTCGCCCAGGCCGATGATGAGCGCTTGGCCGAGGATCTTAGGCTGCTTTATGTTGCCCTGACCCGGGCACAACATGCCTGCTGGCTCGGTGTGACGGACCTCAAGCGCGGCAATAACAATGGCTCGATGTTGCACCTTTCAGCGTTGGGTTATCTGCTGGGCGGTGGTGCGCCATTGGCCGAGTCGGCAGGGTTGCGACGCTGGCTGGAAGATTTGCAGCAAGACTGCCCGGCGCTGAACTCCAGCGAAATGCCTGAAGCTAGCGCTGAGCACTACCATCCGCCGCGCAATGAAGCGACCTTGCTTGCGCCGCTGACACCCAAGCGCAAGGCCAGCGAAAACTGGTGGATTGCCTCCTACAGCGCCTTGCGCATTGGCGACAGTCTGAGCGTGGGCAGTGACGAAGCTCCGGAGAGCCCGCAAGCACAAAAGCTTTTTGACGACGAACGTCTCGATCCGCAAGCGCCGCGAGAAGTGATTGCGGGAGGCGCTGATATCCATCGATTTCCTCGCGGACCGAACCCCGGCACTTTTCTCCATGGATTGCTTGAGTGGGCCGGTGACGAAGGTTTTGCCGCTGCACCACAAGCTGTGGAGGACGCCATCGCCCGCCGCTGCAATCGCCGTGGCTGGGAAGGCTGGATTACGACGTTGAGTGACTGGCTACAGCACCTGCTCAAATCTCCGCTGCACATTGGTGGCGGACAGGCACCCGTGGTGTTTGAGCAACTGACCCAATACCGGGTCGAAATGGAATTCTGGTTCGCCAGTCACAAAGTCGATGTGCTCAAACTTGATGAACTGGTGCGCCAATACACCCACAACGGCGTGGCCAGGGTGGCCGCCGAACCGGTGCTGCTCAATGGCATGTTCAAAGGCTTCATCGACCTGACGTTCGAGCACGACGGTCGTTATTACGTCGCCGACTACAAATCCAACTGGCTGGGCCTCGATGACGCGGCCTATACCGAGCAGGCCATGGAGCAGTCGATTCTGGATAACCGTTACGACCTGCAATATGTCTTGTACCTGCTCGCCCTGCATCGTCAGCTCAAGGCGCGGCTGGTCGATTACGATTACGACCGGCATGTCGGAGGGGCGTTGTACCTGTTCCTTCGCGGTACTCGCGCGGCCAGCCAGGGCGTGTATTTCGCCCGCCCGCCACGGGAGCTGATCGAGCGTCTGGACCGGTTGTTCCAGGGCAAGCCAGAGCCCAAGGCCGAACCCGCCTGGGAACAGGGAGTACTGCTATGAGTCGCACCTTCGCCGATTTGCTGCCCACGCCATTGGCGGCCGAAAGTCTGGCGGATCTGGCCCCGCTGAGTCGCGCAGATGACTTGTTGCTGCTGCTCACACGCTGGGTTGAACGCGGTTGGCTGCGGGCGCTGGACAAGGCCTTCGTCGCCTTTCTCCACGAACTCGCCCCCGACGATGATCCGTTGGTGCTGCTTGCCGCGGCGTTGACCAGCCACCAGTTGGGTCACGGCCATGTTTGCCTCGATCTGTTCGAGACGCTGAAAGAGCCGGACTTCGCGCTGTCGCTGCCGCCGGAAGGTGATCTGCAAAGTGGCGCGATGTTGCTGCCGTCGCAATTGCTTGAGGCGCTGGACGGTGCTCATTGGTGCAAGGTTCTGGCGTCCAGCCGTCTGGTGGCGCTGGCCGTCGACGGGCGTGAGGCCGCGCAACACCGACCATTAGTGCTGTCGGGTAAACGCCTGTACCTGCGCCGCTATTGGGCTTACGAAAGGCGCATCGATAACGCCCTGCATCAGCGTCTGACAGCACATGAAACAACACCGAGTGATTTGCCTCAACGCCTGACGGGCCTGTTCGGTCCGGCCAGGCCTGATGAAGTGATCGACTGGCAAAAACTCGCTTGTGCCCTCGCTACCCGTAGTGCATTCAGCATCGTCACCGGCGGCCCGGGAACCGGTAAAACCACCACGGTGGTGCGTTTGCTTGCATTGCTCCAGGCGCCAGCGGTGGAGGCCGGTAAACCGCTGCGCATTCGTCTCGCGGCACCCACTGGCAAAGCTGCCGCACGATTGACCGAGTCCATCAGCCAACAGGTTCAAACCTTGGAAGTTGCTGAAACAGTGCGGGAGAAGATCCCGTCGGAGGTGACTACCGTGCACCGTTTGCTCGGCAGTCGTCCAGGCACCCGGCATTTCCGGCATCATGCCGGCAATCGCTTGCCGCTGGATGTATTGGTGGTGGACGAAGCCTCGATGATCGACCTGGAAATGATGGCCAATCTGCTCGACGCATTGCCGGCCCACGCCCGTCTGGTGCTGCTCGGCGATAAGGATCAACTGGCGTCGGTAGAGGCCGGTGCCGTCCTGGGTGATTTGTGCCGCGACGCCGAAGGCGGTTGGTACAGTCCGCAGACACGCCACTGGCTCGAGGCGGTCAGCGGTGAAAACCTGCGTACCAGCGGTTTGCACGAAGATATTAACGGAACGCATCCCCTGGCTCAGCAAGTCGTGATGTTGCGTCACTCACGGCGCTTCGGCGAAGGCAGCGGCATTGGCCAGTTGGCCCGTTGGGTCAATCGGCAGCAACCTGAGGAAGCCCGCAAGTTATTGGCGGCTGGAAGCCATCAGGACGTATTTTCCCTCCCCCTCAAGGGTGAGCATGACCGGGCGCTGGAGCGTTTGCTGCTCGAAGGTCATAGCGAGGGGCCACAAGGTTATCGGCATTACCTGAGTCTTTTGCGCAGTCAGCGGCCATCGCTCGGCAGCTCGCTCGACGATCCATGCTGGACCGATTGGGCTCGCGTGGTGCTGCAAGCTTTCGACGCCTTCCAACTATTGTGCGCGGTACGCAAAGGGCCTTGGGGTGTGGAAGGCTTGAATCAGCGAGTGACCGACGCGCTGCTCAAGGCTCGGCTGATCGATAGCGACCACCAGTGGTACGAAGGTCGGCCCGTGCTGATGACCCGCAACGACTATGGCCTGGGTTTGATGAATGGCGATATTGGTATTGCCCTCAAGCTGCCGGAACGAGAAGGCCCCGAGGCTGGACGGCAAGTACTGCGTGTAGCCTTCCCGCGCAACGATGGTCAGGGCGGAGTGCGCTTTGTCCTGCCAAGTCGGCTCAACGATGTCGACACCGTGTACGCCATGACCGTACACAAATCCCAAGGCTCGGAATTTGCCCATACAGCGTTGATTCTGCCGGACGCCCTGAACCCGGTGCTCACCAAGGAACTGATCTATACCGGAATAACCCGGGCCAAACACTGGTTCACCCTGATTGAGCCTCGCGCCGGCGTATTCGAAGAGGCCGTGCGCCGCAAGGTCAAGCGCTTGAGCGGATTGATGCTGGAGCTGGAAGAGGGGATCGAGCCGGGTCACTGAGCGGGCGGCGCCAAACGACGGATTCTGTCCGAAGTGCCGTCGTACGTGGCCTCGCTGGTGTTTCGGCGCTGTGCTATCGTTGCGGCATCATTTCGTTGCGATCGAAGAGAATCCCTGCATGAAGGTGGCTGTCTGGGCGACAGAGCGCGTTGTTGGCTGCAAGCAAGTGTTGCTTGCCGGCCTTCTCTGTTTGTTGACGGGCATTGCCTTCGCTCAGCCGGACACAGACGTGAGCAAGGCCGATCAGCGCGCCAGATCGGTTACTCAAGTGGTGCTCGGGATCCTCAGTTATGCCCGATGGCCTGTTGAGCCCCAACAGTTGCGACTGTGTGTGGTCGGCCCCACCGAGTACACCGACGACCTGGTCAAGGGCACTACTCAGGCCACGGGTCGGCCTGTCACCGTGCGACGGCTTTTGGCCGACAACCCCACCATTGCCGGTGAATGCGATGCGGTGTACATCGGCAAACTGACCAGCGACGAACGCAGTCGATTATTCGCCTCGCTGACAGGGCGCCCGGTAGTGAGCATCAGCGAAGGCGGTGATCAGTGCACCGTCGGCAGTCTGTTCTGTTTGCGGGTCGGCGATGAACAGGTGTCCTTCGAGGTCAACCTCGACTCGGTCGCTCGCAGCGGTGTGCGCATTCATCCCAGTGTGCTGCAACTGTCGCGCCGCAAGCCGGCGGCACCATGAGTTTATTCAAACCTCGTACCCGTCCGACCCTTGGTTCGGTTATCGGCCGCGGACATTTGATCGCCGCACTGGTGGCCGTGGCCATGGCCAGTGTTTCACTGACCTTGCTGGGTGTTCTGGCCTTGCGGGTTTATGCCGATCACAACCTGCATCTGATCGCCCGCTCCATTAACTACACCGTGGAAGCCGCGGTGGTGTTCGACGATAAGGCCGCCGCCACCGAAGCGCTGGCGTTGATCGCCTCCACTGAAGAAGTGGCCTATGCACAGGTGATGGATAAGCAAGGCGAATTGCTCGCACGTTGGCAACGGCCGGAAACGGGATTGCTCTCCGATCTTGAAATGCAGATCGCCCGGGCGTTTCTGGAAAAACCCATCAGCATGCCGATCGTCCATCAAGGTCAGGAAATCGGCAGAATCCTGCTCACCGGTCATGGCGGCAGCCTGATGCGTTTTTTGCTCAGCGGCCTGATGGGGATCGTCTTGTGTACCGCCATTAGTGCCTGGGTTGCGCTCTATCTGGCGCGTCGACAATTGCGGGGGATTATCGGCCCATTGCGCAGCCTGGCTACTGTGGCTCACGCCGCCCGCAGCGAGCGAGCCTTCGACCGGCGCGTGCCGCCCGCCGATATTGCCGAACTCGACAACCTGGGCAACGACTTCAATGCCTTGCTCGATGAACTCGAATCCTGGCAGACCCACCTGCAAAACGAAAACGAAACCCTGGCCCATCAAGCCAGTCATGACAGCCTGACCGGACTGCCGAATCGAGCGTTTTTCGAAGGCCGCCTGATGCGTGCCTTGCGCAATGCCAGCAAGTTGGATGAGCGAGTGGCCGTGCTGTTTCTCGACAGCGACCGGTTCAAGGAGATCAACGATAACTTCGGTCACGCCGCCGGCGACGCGGTGCTGATCGCCGTGGCAACCCGGGTTCGTGCACAGTTGCGTGAAGAGGATCTGGTGGCGCGTCTGGGCGGCGACGAGTTTGCCGTGCTGCTGACACCGCTGCACAACACCGAAGACGCCGAGCGAATTGCCGACCAAATCATTGCCAGCATGGAAGCGCCAATTCCCTTGCCGGGCACTACCCAAGTGCTGACCTCACTCAGTATCGGCATTGCCGTGTACCCGGATCATGGGGTCACACCGGGTGCGCTGCTCAATGCCGCCGACGCCGCGATGTACCAGGCCAAACGCCTTTCCCGAGGCGCACAGCAAACGGCAGGGGCGGAGCTCCCAGTCGCCCATGTTCAAACCAGGAGCTAATTTCTGTGTTCACCTTCAATCAGCGTTCCCTGCGACTTTTCACGATCAACCTTTTCCTGGCCTTGCTGGCATTGACCGGTTGCCAGACGGCACCGCAAAAGGGCCTGACCCCGGCGCAGGTCGCCGTGCTCAAGCAGCAAGGTTTCGAAATGACGGATGATGGTTGGGCCTATGGTCTGTCCGACAAAGTGCTGTTCGGCAGTGATGTCGAGAACCTCAACCCCGCCAGCACCGAGATCGTCGAGCGCATTGGCAAGGCGTTGTTGAGTGTGGAGATCGAACGGGTGAGGGTCGACGGCCACACCGATGCTTCGGGCAAGGAGTCCTATAACGAACAGCTTTCCCTGCGTCGCGCGAAAAGCGTTGGCAAGGTATTGGCCTCAGTCGGCATAAAAGAACAAAACATCCAACTGCGCGGCCTGGGCAGCAGCAAGCCCGTCGCTTCCAATGACACCGCGATCGGACGCACCGAGAACCGTCGGGTATCGATTGTGGTGAGCGCGGATTAATCGGCGAACAACATCTCCCGACTTTCCCCCATCAATAGCGCTTGATTCTGCTCGGTGACCCCACGGATGTAGTCCCATAGCAACATGATCCGCTTGAGCTTGCGCAGGTCCTCGCGGCAGTACATCCAGAACTGCCGGGTAATGGTTATCTCTTGTGGCAATACCGGCAGCAATCGCGGGTCCTGAGCCGCCAGGAAGCACGGCAAAATCGCCAGTGACCGCCCCTGCTGAGCGGCTACGAACTGCGCGATCACGCTGGTGCTGCGCAGATTGGCACTGGCACCGGGCAACACATTCGCCAGGTACAGCAGCTCCGAGCTGAACGCCAGATCGTCCACATAACTGATGAATTGATGCTTGCCCAAGTCTGCCGGGCGGCGAATCAGTGGGTGCTTGTCCAGATAATCCTGGGTCGCATACAGCTGCAATTTGTAATCGCAGAGTTTGCAGCAGACATACGGGCCGTGTTCCGGCCGTTCCAGCGCGATGACGATATCTGCCTCGCGCTTGGACAGGCTGATGAAGTGCGGCAGCGGCAGGATATCTACCGAGATCGCCGGGTAGGCGTCGACGAAATGGCTCAACTGCGGGGTGATGAAAAAGCTGCCGAACCCTTCAGTGCAGCCCATGCGTACATGCCCGGACAACGCCACGCCGGAGCCCGAAACCTGTTCGCAGGCCATGTGCAGAGTGCTTTCGATCGACTCGGCGTAACCCAGCAGCCGCTGGCCCTCGGCAGTCAGGACGAAACCGCTGGTCCGGGACTTTTCGAACAGCAATGTGCCCAACGAGGTTTCCAGCGAACTGATGCGTCGCGACACAGTGGTGTAGTCCACCGCCAGGCGCTTGGCTGCGGTGCTGGCCTTGCGAGTGCGGGCCACCTCAAGAAAAAACTTGAGGTCATCCCAGTTCAACGAGCCTAAAGACGTGATGTTTTTTTGCATGATGGACCGGCTTTTATGTGCGTTCTTATTAGAAGTTTGCACATCTATACTCCAAAAACAGTCCGACAACCAATTCGTGACACACGCCTCATCTCAAGGCGACTTTCTCGCCTTGGCTCCAAAGATAGCTCTCTAAATAAGAACAACGTCCGGAGACCAAACATGAACGCATCGCAAGAAACCACCGTGCAGAAGGTCAAGCTGTTGATCGATGGCGAGTGGGTCGAATCCCAGACCACCGAATGGCACGACATCGTCAACCCGGCGACCCAACAAGTGTTGGCCAAAGTCCCATTCGCGACAGACGCTGAAGTCGATGCCGCCATCAGCGCCGCCCATCGCGCCTTCCAGACCTGGAAGCTGACGCCGATCGGCGCGCGCATGCGCATCATGCTCAAGCTTCAGGCGTTGATTCGCGAACATTCCAAGCGTATTGCCGTGGTGCTCAGCAATGAGCAGGGCAAAACCATTGCCGACGCTGAAGGCGATATTTTCCGCGGCCTGGAAGTGGTCGAACACGCTTGCTCCATTGGCAGCCTGCAAATGGGCGAATTCGCCGAGAACGTCGCTGGCGGTGTCGACACCTACACCCTGCGTCAGCCAATCGGCGTCTGTGCCGGCATTACCCCATTCAACTTCCCTGCGATGATTCCGCTGTGGATGTTCCCGATGGCGATCGCCTGCGGCAACACCTTCGTGCTCAAGCCGTCCGAGCAGGATCCGATGTCGACCATGCTGCTGGTGGAACTGGCCATCGAGGCCGGTATTCCGCCGGGTGTGCTCAACGTCGTTCATGGTGGCAAGGATGTGGTGGATGCGCTTTGCACCCACAAGGACATCAAGGCTGTTTCGTTCGTCGGTTCGACCGCGGTCGGCACTCACGTCTACGATCTGGCCGGCAAGCACGGCAAGCGTGTGCAATCGATGATGGGCGCCAAGAACCACGCCGTTGTGCTGCCCGATGCCAATCGCGAGCAAGCCCTCAATGCTTTGGTAGGCGCCGGTTTCGGTGCTGCCGGGCAACGCTGCATGGCCACCTCGGTGGTGGTGCTGGTGGGCGCGGCCAAGCAATGGCTGCCAGACCTGAAAGCGCTGGCGCAGAAACTCAAGGTCAATGCCGGCAGCGAGCCGGGCACTGATGTTGGCCCGGTGATTTCCAAGCGAGCCAAGGCGCGGATTCTTGATCTGATCGAAAGCGGTATCAAGGAGGGCGCCAAGCTCGAACTCGACGGTCGCGACATCAGCGTACCGGGCTACGAGAAGGGTAACTTCGTCGGCCCGACCCTGTTCTCTGGTGTAACTCCCGAGATGCAGATCTACACCCAGGAAATCTTCGGCCCGGTGCTGGTGGTGCTGGAAGTCAACACCCTCGATGAGGCCATCGCCCTGGTCAACGCCAATCCGTTTGGCAATGGCACGGGTTTGTTCACCCAGAGCGGTGCCGCGGCGCGTAAATTCCAGACGGAAATCGACGTCGGCCAGGTCGGCATCAACATCCCGATTCCGGTGCCGGTGCCGTTCTTCAGCTTCACCGGTTCCCGTGGTTCGAAGCTCGGCGACCTCGGTCCGTATGGCAAGCAAGTGGTGCAGTTCTACACTCAAACCAAGACCGTCACCGCGCGCTGGTTCGACGACGACAGCGTCAACGACGGTGTGAATACCACCATCCACTTGCGTTAAGGAGCCGGACATGAAAATCGCTTTTATCGGTCTCGGCAACATGGGCGCGCCGATGGCGCGCAACCTGATCAAGGCCGGCCATTCACTGCGGCTGGTCGACCTGAACAAAGCTGTGCTGGCGGAGCTCGAACAACTGGGCAGCAGCATCAGCGCTTCGGCGCGTGAAGCGGCTCAAGATGCAGAGCTGGTGATCACCATGCTGCCAGCCGCTGTGCATGTGCGCAGCGTCTGGCTGGGCGAAGATGGCGTGCTGGCGGGGATCGCCAAGGGCGTGCCCGCAGTGGATTGCAGCACCATCGATCCGCAGACGGCGCGCGACGTTGCCGCAGCGGCTGCCAAACAAGGCGTGGCCATGGCCGATGCGCCGGTCTCCGGCGGTACCGGCGGTGCCGCGGCCGGGACGCTGACCTTCATGGTCGGCGCCACGCCTGAGCTGTTCGCGACCCTGCAACCGGTGTTGGCGCAGATGGGCCGTAACATTGTCCACTGTGGCGAAGTCGGCACCGGGCAAATCGCCAAGATCTGCAATAACCTGCTGCTGGCGATTTCCATGGTCGGCGTCAGCGAGGCCATGGCCTTGGGCGATGCGCTGGGGATCGACACGACGGTGTTGGCGGGGATCATCAACAGTTCCACCGGGCGTTGCTGGAGTTCGGAGATGTACAACCCGTGGCCCGGCATCGTCGAAACGGCGCCGGCCTCGCGCGGGTACACCGGCGGTTTCGGTGCCGAACTGATGCTCAAGGATCTGGGGCTGGCCACTGAGGCGGCACGTCAGGCGCACCAACCGGTGGTGCTCGGCGCGGTGGCGCAGCAGTTGTATCAGGTGATGAGTCAGCGCGGGGAAGGGGGTAAGGACTTTTCGGCGATCATCAACAGCTATCGCAAACCGCAGTAAGAGCTTTTTCCGGGGATCTGCGTCGGGCAGATCCCCGGTTTTTTATTGGCTGAAAAAAGATCGTCCGAACGCGGCCCGAACCTTCGGCAGCTCCTACATGGGAATGTGTACACCCTGTAGGAGCTGCCGAAGGCTGCGATCTTTTGCTTTATCAGGCAAACACGAAATACTTGCGCACGGTCTCAACCACTTCCCACGTGCCTTTCATCCCCGGCTCGATGACGAAAATGTCACCGGCGCGCAGGTGGATCGGCGCCATGCCTTCCGGGGTGATAATGCAGTAGCCTTCCTGGAAATGGCAGTATTCCCACTTCACGTATTCCACGTACCACTTGCCCGGCGTGCAGATCCAGGTGCCCATGATCTTGCTGCCATCTTCGCTGGTGTAGGCGTTGAGGTTGACGGTGTGCGGGTCGCCTTCGAGTTTTTCCCATTTGCAGGCGTCGAGCACGGGCAGCGGATGAGTATCGCGAAGGACGGTAATCGGTGCGGTCATGATGACTCCGGGCAGTGGGTTCAAGAACTGAAGTCGCACCCTATAGCGCCCATACACCGTTCAGTTGTCTGTATTCGACATTGAGCTGTCCAGAAACGCGCAGACTCTCAAAGACTTTCCAGCGGGCAATCGGCTCTGGCCTGTGTGAGGTTGGCTTGGAACTCGACCAATTGATCGTGTTGATGCCTGAGTGCGGCAATCCGCTCGCTGATTTCGCACTTCTTGGCATCGATGGCCTGCTGCGCCAATGACCAGGGCATCGCCAGGCCTTGATGCCCGGTAAAGATCGCCTGCAACTCCTTGAGCCTGAAACCTAAGTGTTGAGCGCACTTGATGAAGATCAGCAGGTCGACGCTGTGCTGATCATAGACACGGTATTTTCCTTGCCGCCGAGGGGCAGGCAGCAAGCCGATCGACTCGTAATGGCGAATACTCTTGATCGTCGTGCCCGAGCGATGCGCGGCTTGGCCGATGTACATGAAAAGTCCTTTTTTTGCCGAGGGTAAGCCAGCCCCATTATCGGCAGACTCATCGGCTGGCGATAGCCTGAGCTTGCAGCAGCCAGGTTTCGCGCTGCCCGGCGCTGGACCCCAGAACCGGCCCGAAGGTGAGTGTGCGCTGAGGTTCGATACCGCAAAACGCCAGGGTGGTTTTACGCATCTGATGCAGACCGGGCATGCGGTAGATCCAGCGGTAATACCAGGGGGGCGTGTCCATGGTCACGAGCAGATGCGCACTGCGGCCATGCAGCAATTTGTCGGGAAAGGCTTTGCCTTCGCGATACTTGAAGGCGAAGCCCGGAAGCAACACCCGATCAAGAAAACCCTTGAGCAAGGCCGGCACGCCGCCCCACCAGATCGGGTAGACCAAGGTCAGATGTTCGGCCCACAGAATGTCCGCCTGAGCACGGCGCAAGTCGGCTTCCAGCGGCTGCACATGTTGATAGCCTTCGCGCAGCACCGGGTCGAAGTCCATTCTTCCTAGAAACAACTGGCGCACCTCATGCCCGGCACGCAACGCCGATTGTGCGTAGCGTTCGGCAAGTGCGCCGCAGAAACTGTTGCTCGAAGGATGACCGAGAATCACCAGAATTCGCTTGCTCATCATAACTGTCCCTGAAGATGAAACCTCAAGGGTAATGTCTGCCCCTCAGGGGAGAGTCAAGACGCTCAGCAAAGCCTGGGCATAACCGGGCAGCACGGCGAAATCCCGGGCGCACAACAACAGTTTGCGTCGAGCCCACGGCTCTTTCAGTGCGATGCTTTTGAACGGTGTTTCAACTGACCAGCGTTCAACCGCCGCCAAGGGCACGATCGCCAGCCCGGCACCCCGGGCGACCATGCGCATCACGCCATCGAAGCCATCGGCACGGATACGAATCTGCATCCGTAAGCCGCTGTGCAGGGCTTGTTCTTCCAGGTACACGGCCAACGCGCTGTTGGCGTTCAGGCCAATGTAATCGTGATGCAAGGTGGCGCTGAAACTTAGCGGTACGGTGTCGGCCAAGGGATGATCACACGGCAAGATCAGCACCAGTGGGTCGTCACGGAAGTAGCGGGTCTGAAGGCCGTCGGTATCCACGGCGTCGGACACGATGCCCAGGTCCGCCGCACCTTGGCGCAAGGCATGGGTGATGCGCGCGCTGGGCAGCTCTTGCAGGTCGATGTCGAGGTTCGGATGGTCGCGCAGAAAGTCTGCCAGCAACTCCGGCAGGTACTCGGTGATCGCCGTGGTATTGCACAACAACCGCACCTGGCCTTTGACCCCTTTGGCGTATTCAGCCAGGTCCTGCTGCATGCGCTCGGCCTGTTGCAAAAGGACTCGGGCGTGCTGCGCCAGGGCCTTGCCGGCAGGCGTCGGCGTTATGCCGCGACGGCCGCGTTCCAGAAAATCAGTGCCAAGTGAAGATTCCATCGCGCGGATTCGTGCGCTCGCTGCTGCCAGGGACAGATGACTGCGTGCGGCGCCGGCGGTGATGTTGCCGGTGTCGAGGATGTTCAGGTAGAGGCGCAGGTCGGTCAGGTCGAAGTGCATCGGCAACCTCTGGTTGTTTGTTGTCTGGACTGGCCCCTTCGCGGGCAAGCCTCGCTCCTACAGGGTTTATGTCGTTCTGGAGATCACAGATCCCCTGTAGGAGCGAGGCTTGCCCGCGAAGACATCAGCAGCCGCAACGAAAATTCAAGCCTCCACCAAATCAAGAGGCAGCCTCAGTATATGGCAGATTTTCAAGGCAACCATCCGCGCTCACCATCGCCCCATGAATACACTCGCCGCGTTCTACCAACATCTGGGTTTGGCCCTTTCTTTGCTGGTTATTGCCACCTTCCTGCTGGCCGGGATGATCAAAGGCGTGATCGGTCTCGGACTGCCCACCATTGCCATGGGCTTGCTCGGTCTGGCTATGGCACCGTCGCAGGCTGCGGCATTGCTGATCATTCCCGCCACCCTGACCAATGTCTGGCAACTGGCATTCGGCGGACATTTGCGCGGGCTGCTGAACCGGTTGTGGCCGATGCTGTTGGCGATTTTCATCGGCACGGGCGCCGGTACTCTATGGATCGGCATGGCCGGTGGGCAGTGGGTCGTGCGCGGGCTGGGGGCGGCGTTGTTGATATACGCCTTGAGCGGGTTGTTCTTGCCGACCCTGCGCGTCGGCGGTCGGACCGAGCGTTGGCTCGGTCCGTTGTGCGGTGTGCTGACGGGCATCATCACCTCGGCTACCGGTGTCTTCGTGATTCCGGCGGTGCCTTATCTGCAAGCGCTGGGCTTGAGCAAGGATCAACTGGTGCAGGCGTTGGGCTTGTCGTTCACTGTGTCGACCCTCGCGTTGGCCGCCGGCCTGTCATGGCGCGGCGCCCTCGGCGGTGGTGAGTTGAGCGCGTCGCTGCTGGCGCTGGTTCCGGCGGTGCTCGGCATGCTGTTGGGGCAATGGCTGCGCCAGCGGATCAGCGCCGTGTTGTTCAAGCGCGTGTTCTTCATCGGCCTCGGCATGCTCGGCGGCCACTTGCTGATCAGCGGCTAGCGGACGAAGTGCTGAGCATCTCGATCGGGCGGATATCGAAATCGCGCTCCAGATACTCCATGCGCATGTCGAGGAACTGCTGCATGTGCGGCAGGTTCGAGTGCACGTCCAGATGGGCCTGGGACTGCCAGATCTCGTAGAAGATAAACAGCGTCGGGTCTTGTTTGTCTCGCAGCATGTGGTACTCGATGCAACCGGGTTCGGCGCGACTCGGTTCGACATAGGCACGGAAGAACGCTTCGAAGGCCTCGGCTTTTTCCGGGCGGGTCTTGGCGTGGAGGATGAAGCCTTGCAGTTCGCTCATCAGGTTGTCCTTGAAAGTCAGAATCGGCGCAAGTCTATGGCAACAATCCCCTATCGATTCGTGCGTATTGGTCAAATGAATTTTGCGGATTGAGCGCTTATTCCGCGCGAGTCGACTCGCTACTCTGCCGCCATCGAATTTCAACCTTGCGAGACTTCTCATGAAAAAAGTCCTGTTGCTCAATGGCGGCAAAAAGTTTGCCCACTCCGATGGTCGCTACAACACAACGCTGCACGAAGCCGCGCTGAGCGTGCTGGATCGCGGCGGTGTGGATGTAAAAGCCACATTCATCGACGAGGGGTACGACGTCGCGGAGGAAGTTGCCAAATTCCTCTGGGCCGATGTGATCATCTATCAAATGCCCGGCTGGTGGATGGGCGCGCCCTGGACCGTCAAGAAGTACGTCGATGAAGTCTTCACCGAAGGCCACGGCAGCCTCTACGCCAGCGATGGCCGCACGCGCTCCGACGCGTCGCAGAAGTACGGCAGCGGCGGCTTGTTGCACGGGAAAAAATACATGCTGTCGCTGACTTGGAACGCGCCGCAGCAGGCCTTCGACGACCCGACCGATTTCTTCGAAGCCAAGGGCGTGGACGCGGTGTACTTCCCGTTCCACAAGGCCAACACCTTCCTCGGCATGACCGGTTTGCCGACCTTCCTGTGCGTGGATGTGATGAAACGCCCGAACGTCGAAGCCGATGTGGCGCGTTATGAGCAGCACTTGAGCGAGGTGTTTGGCTTACCGGCCTGAATTTCCGGCTAGTATCCGTCGCAACGGCGGAAAAGATCGTCCGAACGCGGCCCGAACCTGCGGCAGTTCCTACAGATGGCGTACACCCGAAGGTTCAGGGCGCTCGCAATCCTTGTAGGAGCTGCCGAAGGCTGCGATCTTGGCGATTCATGCAACGCCGATTCGCTAACGAGGACACACGTGAAAGCCAGATCCGATGAGTTGCAGATTTTCGTCTGCGTGATTGAATGCGGGTCGATTTCTGCGGCGGCCGAACAGGTCGGACAAACGCCGTCGGCGGTCAGCCGCACGCTGTCGCGATTGGAGGCCAAGCTCGACACCACGCTGATCAACCGCACCACGCGACGCATGGACCTGACCGAGGAGGGCAAGTATTTCTTCGAGCACGCCAAGCTGATTCTCGATCAGATGGACGAACTCGAAGAGCGCCTGTCCTCACGCCAGCAAACCCCCTCCGGGCGCCTGCGAATCAATGCCGCGTCGCCGTTCATGCTGCACGCCATCGTGCCTTACATCGATGAGTTCCGCCGTCTCTACCCGGACATCCAGCTCGAACTCAACAGTAATGACCTGATCATCGACCTGCTCGAACAAAGCACCGACATCGCCATCCGCATCGGCACGCTGGCCGATTCGACCCTACACGCCCGCTCTTTGGGTTGCAGCCCGCTGCACATCGTCGCCAGCCCAGCGTATCTGGAGCAACACGGCGTACCGGCCGCCGTTGCAGATCTGGCCGACCATACGCTGCTGGGATTTACCCAGAACGAAGGCCTCAACCAATGGCCGCTGCGCTATGTCCACGGTGATCGCTGGCCGATCCAGGCGTCGATCTGTGCGTCCAGTGGCGAAACAATCAGGCATCTGGCACTGGCAGGGCAGGGCATCGCCTGCCTGTCGCACTTCATGACCATCGACGACATCCGCGCCGGTCGCTTGCAGGTGCTGCTGGCGGAGTTCAACAGCGGATATCGCCAACCGATCAACGCGGTGTACTACCGCAACTCGCAACTTGCCCTACGGATTCAATGCTTCCTGGACTTCATTCAGGGCAAATTGGCGGCTTATGCGATTGCGGATTTCAGAGGCTAATTCGAAGACTGCGTTATCGTTCATCGCGAGCAGGCTCGCTCCCACATTGGTTCTGTGTTGATCCTATTATTGTGAATCGACGCAAGTCCATTGTGGGAGCGAGCCTGCTCGCGATTGCGTTTCTGCCGGCCCATTCACTGGCCGGCCCGCCCTCAATTCCGTAACATCCGCGCTCTCTTCTCCCGCCTGTATTTTTTAGGTAAGCCATGAAACCCAAACGTCTGCGCGCCGATGTCCTGGCCGGACTCACGACCTCTTTCGCCCTGCTGCCCGAATGCATCGCCTTCGCGCTGGTGGCCCACCTCAATCCATTGATGGGGCTGTACGGCGCTTTCATCATCTGCACCCTGACTGCGCTGTTTGGTGGGCGGCCGGGGATGGTGTCTGGTGCCGCCGGATCGATGGCCGTGGTGATCGTCGCGCTGGTGGTGCAGCACGGCGTGCAGTACTTGCTGGCGACTGTGTTGCTGGGCGGGTTGATCATGCTCGCGTTCGGTCTGTTGAAGCTGGGCAAACTGGTGCGCATGGTGCCGCACCCGGTGATGCTCGGCTTCGTCAACGGCCTGGCGATCATCATTGCCCTGGCTCAGTTGGAGCACTTCAAAAGCGGTGAGGTCTGGTTAAGTGGCTCGCCGCTGTACATGATGGTCGGGCTGGTGGCGCTGACGATGGCCATCGTCTACCTGATGCCACGCCTGACACGTGCCGTGCCGCCAGCACTGGTGGCGATTCTGGGGGTTGGGCTGGCGGTTTATCTACTTAACCTGCCGACCCGCACCCTGGGCGACATGGCGAACATTGCCGGCGGTTTGCCGAGCTTCGCGCTGCCAGATATCCCCTGGAGCCTGGAAACCCTGCACATCATCGCGCCTTACGCGATATTGATGGCGTTGGTCGGCTTGCTGGAAACCCTGCTGACCCTGAACCTCACCGACGAGATCACCGAGAGCCGCGGCTACCCGGATCGCGAGTGCGTGGCGCTCGGAGCCGCCAATATAGTTTCTGGCGTGTTCGGTGGCATGGGGGGCTGCGCCATGATCGGGCAAACCATGATCAACCTCAGCTCTGGCGGTCGCGGTCGGCTGTCCGGTGCAGTGGCCGGGGTGATGATTCTGCTGTTCGTGCTGTTCCTTTCGCCGCTGATCGAGCGTATCCCGCTGGCCGCACTGGTCGGGGTGATGTTCGTGGTGGCGCAGCAGACCTTCGCCTGGGCTTCGTTGCGGGTGCTGAACAAGGTGCCACTGAACGATGTCTTGGTGATCATCGCGGTGACGGTGATTACGGTGTTCACCGATCTGGCCATCGCCGTGTTGTGCGGAATCATCATTGCGGCGCTCAACTTCGCCTGGCAACAGGCTCGCGAGCTGTATGCCGACAGCTATCAGGAAAGCGACGGCAGCAAACTCTACCGCCTGCACGGCACACTGTTTTTCGCCTCTACCACGCCATTCCTCAACCAGTTCGACCCCGCCAATGACCCGGCCCAGGTGACCCTTGATTGTCGCCACCTGAGCTTCGTCGACTACTCGGCCATTGCCGCGCTGAAGACATTGCGCGAGCGCTACGCCAAGGCTGGAAAGCAGCTACGTGTGCTGCATTTGTCCGAACGCTGCAAGAAACTGCTCAAACGCGCCAGCGAGCATCATGACTGAGTGATCGTTGAGTCATTGATCGTTCCCACGCGTTTTCTGGCCAGAGAAGGGGGGTAATCATAGATGCTGCCGAAGGCGCGATCTTTTGATCTTTTTTGGAGTGATGGCACTCTGAGATTAAAGAATCCCCCCATGAAGCCGAAGCGCTGACATCCAGCCCGGCTACACTGGGCTCATTCAGTCAGGGAGCTACCCCATGAGTTTCGGCAAAACCACCCCGATCCTGCGGATTTTCGATGAAACCAAGGCATTGGAATTCTACGTCGACTTCCTGGGGTTCAAGATCGACTGGCAGCATCGCTTCGAAACAAACTTCCCGCTGTACCTGCAAATCTCCCGTGGCGAATGCGTGCTGCACCTGTCCGAACACCACGGCGACAGCACACCGGGCTCGGCGTTGCGGATCGAGACCGATGAACTGGAGACTTTCCAGCAGCAATTGCTGGCCAAGGAGTATCAGTTCGCCCGCCCGCAAATTCAGGCCATGCCTTGGGGGAGCCAGGACATGACCATCAGCGATCCGTTCGGCAATCGGTTAGTGTTTACCAATGCGATCAGTGTCTGAGGCCGTTCGGCTGCTCTGCGGGTTAGGGACTTCGAATTTCCCGGGATTGAAGTGATCAATCCGTGGGAAGCCTGAATAACTCTGGTGATCGGTAGATCGCCTTCGCGGGCAAGCCTCGCTCCTACAGGTTTAGTGAGTAACCTGTGGGAGCGAGGCTTGCCCGCGAACGGATCTGTCATTCACCGCTGACTTAACGTCAAACCCGGAAGTGACTCACCATCATCTGCAACTGATTACCCAACCGCGCCAATTCAACACTGGAGGCGGCCGTTTCGTCGCTGGCGGCGGCGGTCTGTTCGGACACGTCGCGTACGTTGATGATGCTGCGGCTGATCTCTTCGGCCACAGCGCTTTGTTGCTCGGCGGCGGCAGCGATCTGCTGGTTCATCGATTGGATGTTCGACACGGTACGGGTGATGTTTTCCAGTGACACGCCGGCCTTGCGGGTCAGCGCCACGCTGCTGTCGGTCAGGGCGCGGCTGTTGTTCATCACGGCCGACACTTGTTGGGTGCCGTTCTGCAGGCCGGCCACCAAGCCTTCGATTTCCTCGGTGGATTTTTGCGTGCGCTGGGCCAGGCCGCGAACTTCGTCGGCCACCACGGCAAAACCACGACCGGCTTCACCGGCACGTGCCGCTTCGATGGCGGCGTTGAGTGCCAGCAAGTTCGTCTGCTCGGCCACGGCTTTGATCACGTCCATGACGCTGCCGATCTTGTCGCTTTCTTTCTGCAACACGCTCATCGCTTCAGTGGAGCGCGCCACTTCGCTGGCCAGGCGCTCGATCTGGGCGATGGCTTCGTTGACCACTTTGTCACCTTCGCGCGCTTCGCCGTCAGCGGCGGCTGCGGCCTGGGACGCTTCTTCAGCGTTGCGCGCGACTTCCTGCACCGTGGCAGTCATCTCGTGCATGGCGGTGGCCACTTGATCGGTCTCGATCTTCTGGCTGTTGACCCCGGCGCTGGTTTGCTCGGTCACGGCCGACAGTTCTTCGGCGGCGCTGGCGATCTGGGTGACGCCATCGCGGATACCACTGATCAAATCGCGCAGGGTTACGCCCATGCGCGCGATGCCTTGCTGCAACACGCCGAGTTCGTCGCGGCGAGTCACTTTGACATCCTGGGACAGATCGCCGCTGGCGATGCGTTCGACCACGGCCAGGGTATCGCGCAACGGGCCGGTAATCTGACGGGTGATGATCACGGCGGCAATGACGCCCACCAGCAATGCCAGCAAGGTGCTGATCAGTTGCAGCGTGCGCGCCTGGGCGCTTTCCGCGTCGCGGCGGTCGAGCTGGATCTGATACAGCTGATCGCTCAGGGTTACGATGGTGGCGCCCTGTTCGGTCATTTCCTTGCGCGCCTGCACCGCATCGGTGTTGGCGGTTTTATACGCTTGCAAGGCGCCTCGGTAGTTGCTCAGCGCGGTTTCCAGCTGACGCAGGGCATCTTGCTGGGTCTCGGCGAAATGCACATTGAGCTGTTTCAGGCTGGCGATGGCCGTGTCCAGTTGCGCGACGGCTTTTTGCTCGGTCTCGACGTTGGTGCTGGCGGTGTAACCACGCACTTCGTAGCGCGCCAGGATGAACGCTTCCTTGGCTGCGGTGATGGCCTGGAACTGTTCGAAGCGTTGGTCGCTCAGGGGCATTTGCTGTACGCGGGCGCTGATCGCTTCGATCAACTTGCTGGCGGTTTCAGCGTTGGCGCCCATAGCGTCGCGGGCGCTGTTACCGGTGCGGTAGGCGCTGCGCATTTTGTTCAGGGATATCTGGTAAGCGCTGATGGTCGCGCTCTGCTCTTTGAGCAGCTTGACGTTTTCCGGGCTCTTGAATGTCGACAGCAACGATTGTTGCTGAGCGATGAAACCGTCGAGGGTGGTCTGCACATTCTGTGCGGCCGTTTCATCGCCGTTGGTCAACATGTATTGCAGGCGAACCACACGCAGCTTGGTCAGGCCGGCGTTGAGCTGAGTGATGTCGCTCATCCAGTTGCTGCGGTCAATCAACCCGCCCAGGCTCGTCCAGCCGGTCAGGGCGAGGACGCAAGTCAGTGCCAGGACCAGGCCGAATCCCAAGCCCAGTTTCAGGTTCACGCTGATATTACCGAACCAGCTATTCATCAATATTCCTCCAGGAACGTTGTGCTTCTTGATCGTCGGTTGGCTGGAAGATTGTTGTTTTAAGAGCCAGCAAGGGGTTAGCAGGTATGTATCGGCAGCAATCCCGAGAGCTGAAAGGATTTTGTTATACCGATTCTGTAACAAAACTTTTGGGCGGGTCTTAAGCTTTTTTTCACATGAGTTTCACCGGCTGCCGACGCGTGCGTCTTTACCCTCGCGGCAACGAATGACAGTGGTGCATGCCGGCGAGGCGGCTTGATGTGGAATTGAGACTGAGTCTGTTCGGGATAAAACGCTCGATCGATCTGAGCCCTTTGGCCCGTTATCGAAACGCCGCGGTTGTGCTGGCATCTGCCTTGTTGGTGATTCCGCTGACGGTTTGGCTGTTGCGGCCCGCTGCCGTGCCGGACCTGGCCCATGGCAACGTTTCGGGTGCCCGCGCGTTGGCGACTGGTTGGGCCAAGGGCGACATGATCGTGCTGGTGCGCCACGTCGAGCGCTGCGATCACTCCACCGCAGCCTGCCTGATCGGTAACGATGGCATCACCGACCGCTCCCGTAGCGTGGCAGTGAGTGTGGGCGCCCAGTTCGAGCGTTTGGGCCTGGATCGGGCCGACATCTACAACAGCCCGGCGATGCGTACGGCGCAAACCGCCGGTTACATGTTCAACAAGGTTGGCGTCGGTGAAGACTGGTTGATCCGTTGCAGGGGCAGCATGCTGCGCGATGCCTTGGCGCACAAAGTGGCCGGGCGCAACCTGATTCTGGTGACCCATAGCGAATGCATGGCGCAACTCGAAAAAGACCTCAAGTTACCTTCCGCGACCCTTGGTTACGGCGCTTCTCTGTTTATCTCCGCCAAAAAGTCTCAGCCACCGCGCATGCTCGGTTTCATCGAGGCCTCCGACTGGCGCTCGGTGACCACTGAATGAGCTTCACCATCATCCCTCTGGATCAGGACGTACGATGCTGACTTCTTCCCGTTACCGCTTTTACTGGGCAAACTTTGGTATCCCGCTGGTTTGCGCGGTCGTGGTATTCCTGCTGTTTGACCTGACTAAAATCGACATCGCCTTCAGCGATCTTTTTTATGATCCGGCCACCCGGGTATTTCCGTTGGACCATGTCCATTTGTTCGAGAAGATCACCCATAAATGGGCGCGGATCATCCCGAACTGGACGGGTGAGGTTGCGATAATTGGCGCTTTGCTGTCGTTTCTCTGGCCGCGGCTGAAAGCTGAAAAACATTCGAAGATCATCGCGTTCCTGGAAAAAATCCAAATCGCGCCGGTACTTCGGTTCGCCAGTAAACACCGTCGGGATTTTCTCTATGTGGTGTTCGCGTTTTCCATCAGCACTGGCATTATCCACTACCTCAAAGGCCACACCAGTGTGTATTGCCCGGTCGAAACGACTCAGTACGCCGGGAAAATCGAACACAAAGAGTGGTACCAGAATTTCGATCTGCTGAAGGTCGCTGGCGACGGTCGCTGCTGGCCGGGTGGACATGCGTCGGGCGGCTTCACCATGCTCGCGCTGTACTTCGTGGCGCGCCGCTATCGCTGGCGGTATTCCAAAGCGCTGATGCACGGCTCGCTGCTGCTCGGTTTCGTTTACGGCACGACGCGGGTTCTACAGGGTTGGCACTACATGTCCCACACCTTCTGGGCCGGAATCATTGTATGGCTGGCATGTTTGCTGACGGCGTTGGCGTTCTATGGACGGGCGCGGCTGGAGCTGCCTGTACTGCAGAAGGTTGCGTCACCGGTTGTTGAGCCGTTTACAGGGTTACAAAGTAATAAGCCTGACGCCCCACCTTCATGGTCTTGAGCACCTTCAAGGGTGCGGCGGGTTCATGTGACCCGGCGCCGGTCACTTGAGATCATCGCTAACAAAACGGCAGGCAAAAAAAAGCCCGCGGGAGGCGGGCAAACTGTAGTTTCTTGAAGAGCGAGAGGAATGTACAGGTTGGAGAGAGGCGGTGGGGTGAAGAAAAATTCATGTGGATGGGCGACCCTCCGGCGTGTCCGGTATTTCAGCGTCGCATTAGTGTTATGTATACGGTACATTTAAATGTAAATGTCACGGTAACGGAACATGGATTATTCTTTGTTGATCTACCGCTTAGGTAAGCAAATACGCGAAAGGCGTATGAATCGTGGCCTGACACAAGCAAATCTTGCCGAACTCGCCGGGCTGACTCGGCAGAAAGTCATCGCAGTAGAGAAGGGCACTCTTTCTGTGAGCATGAGTGCTTATGCGCGGGTGTTAGGTGCTCTGGATTGCGAATTTGCTGTCATTCCGGCAGCCATGCCGACCTTGGAAGAACTTGGTGATTTGTTCTAAAAGTAGGCGACCTCGATGAGGTCGCCTATTTTGTTTTTTACGCCAAAATTTGCGTCTGTAACCTTCGTCCAGCCACATCCAGTAAATCGTAGCCATCGCGCAGTGAAGTCACCAATATCCGCGCAAGTTCACGGTAAGCGCCTTCGATCAACGAGCGCGATCACTCAGTGAAAGACGGGAGGCTCGCCTACGGCCACCGACCCGTTCGGATCGAGGTTGTCCCGCGCTCGGTTGACCAAAAGTTCGGTCAACACCGTCAACTGATGAAGAGCCAGCGCCACATTGTGCTGCGAGCCTTCGAGTCGATTGGCAAAGTCCAAAGTCATGACGTTGAGGGACGCCAGGGTTTCGCAGGCATGAGCGAGCAGGGTGGTTGTATCGACGTCGGGACGGACGCTGAAGATGTTTCTGTTCAGGTTGCGCCGGCGGGGGCTGACAGCGCGTTCGGTGGCTTGGGGAGGTTGGGTTGGGTCGAGGGTTTCAGGCTCTGAAGTGGCCGGATTTTTAATTAATTTCAGGGTGATCTTTTTCATAAGGGCGTTCCAGGGGGTTAGGGATCCTTACGCTGTTTCGGCTTGTCAAAACCGTCCGCAGGGTTTGCAGCGAAGCGTGAAGACTATCTTCCGGAAACCTTGTTCGCCAGTTCATGGAAGTCGCTACGGGTTGCGGGAAATTTCCCAGGATGACGTGGCTCCAATCTGACAGAGAAACTCTTTTCGTTACATTCAGCCCGCATAACCCGTGGCGAGAGCCTGTGGGCTGTCGCCATGCCTTAACTCTGATTCATCCGGTAGGCTGTCGCGCTCCAGTACCGGTTGCCATTGCTTATATGGCGCGTCCATCCGGCAGCTTCCAATCGCTTGGCGATCATTCGATTCATGAATCCATGACCGAGCAGCAGAACTGGCCCTTCGTTGGCAAGAGATTGAAGTTGTTGAGCTGCCGCATTGGCCCGCACTCTAGCGTTGCGGGCAGACTCGACCGTCCCCGAGAAACCGCACAACCACAGGATTCGAAGGATAAATGCCCACGTAAAAGGTGAAAGGCGCGGCCGTTTCCATCGCCCGTAGGGCAACTGCGCCTCGCAGAAAATCTCATCTACAAGGCTGGGCTGAAGGCCCAGCGCCCGAACGGAGGTCAACGCCCGAGGTGCTGTACTCGACACGATCACTCTGGCGGTAGCGGCCACCTCCACACTAGCCTCAGGGGCGAGTTGGTTGATGATTTCGGAGAGGTCGTATTGTTCGATCCAGTGTTTCATATCGAGTGATGAAATCTTGTCGATCACAGCCAGATTCGGCTGGCCATGACGCATTAAGATGATTTCCCTGTCCATTGTAATCACGTCCTTGTCTACAGCCCCGTGAGTACAGAGGATGCACTCTTGCGGGTGTTTCGAGGGGGATGATCATGCCTGAATAAGCGCCCTGAAACATTGATCAGCATCCAGAATTTACCCCGACAAGCGCTATCCTTTCTTGCTTTTTACGCTCATCTCACGGGCCGGAGATGCATCAACTAGATCAGAGTCGAAGGATGGATTGAGAAGCTCAAGGTCGTGATGGATAAACGTAGGCATATGGAGAAATATCTCAAAACGGCCGAAAAATTATCTTGAAGGAATCCCGGGAAACGCCCGTAATTAAAGGTCTACGCTTAGCATACGCTAAACATTATCTTAAATTCGGCTGTGCGCTAAGTGAAAACGGGCAAAAAATTAAGTGAGATATCTCGCTGGTTGGCGGGGTTTCAGCGATTCTTGGGCGGTTTCATTTCCCTGACCTTCGGCGCTCGAGCGTTCAGAACATCTCTACCCACTCAAATCCAAAAAAAGCACCTGCGATACTCTCGTCAGGTGCCTTTTTGTGTTGGGGTAGCGGCAACGATTTCCTATGTAAGGTTCGTTACGATGCCGAAACCTGCATCTGTAACCTTCGCCCAACCACATCCAGCAAATCGCAGCCATCGCGCAACGAAGTCACCAACACCCGCGCCAGTTCACTGTAAACGCCTTCGTTCGCGGCGAAGCTCTCCAGCAATTGAGTCGCGGTGCGGATGCGGTAGGCAGCCGTTTCATGCAGCACGTCCAGCGGCGCTTCGGTGTCGATCAGCAGCGACGCGATGGTGCAGTCGATGCCGGTGACCGGCATGTATCGATCCATGACAAAACCTCCTTTCGATCAGCGAGCGTGATCACTCAGTGGCAGACGGGCGTGACCGAAGGCAGGGGCGAATCGAGGTTATCCAGCGCTCGATTGATCAACATCTCGGCCAGCACGGCCAGTTGCTGAATCGCCAATGCCACGTTGCGATGCGAGCCTTCGAGCTGGTCGGCCAGGTCGGTGGTCATGACGTTCATGGAGGCCAGGGTTTCACTGGCGTGACCGAGCAGGGTGGGGGTGTCGACGCCGGGGAGGATGGTGAAAATATGGCTGACGGGATCGGGCTGTTTCGGGTCGCGCAAGCGGGCGCTGACGGCGCGTTGGGTGGCTTTGGAGAGTTGGGTCAGGTCGAGGGTTTCGGGTTCTGAAGGGGTGTCGGTTTCTGGAGGGTTGGGGGTGATCTTCTTCATGTTGATGCTCCTACACTAGTTATGGAGGCGACCACCCCTCTGCTGTCAAACAGAATTGGGTGGCAACTGTGCGCGGGTTGACAGACCGGTAGTGTAGGAACCCGGTGCATCCGAAGATGCCCCACGCACAGCAGCCATAAACAAGACTGCATGCGCGTGAGCATGCTGCCTGATCAGGAGGAGTGAAAGGTTACACTTTTCGGCCTGTCAAAGCCCAATCGCTGATTTGCAGCGACACCTGAAGGCTATCCTCCATGAGCTGCGTCCGCTAGTTCATGGGAGTCGATACATTTTGAGGGAAATTTCCTAGGACGGTGAGTATGAGTCTGTCAGGCAGTGGTTTCCGGCGAAGGCGCATAACCGTGTTTGATAAAGACGCGGTTGGCCCGGATCAGGCTGTCGTCTCGACCGGTTGCCCAGCCGAGTTGTTTCTGGAAAGGGGGGATTCGTCGTGGCGTTCGATGGTGGCGACGCTGGCTGCATGCCGATGATCAGGAGGGCTTGTATCTCCATATTCCCGTTGACAAAGGCTATTCCAAGCCGCAGACGTCACTGCTTGTGAGGGGTGATAACAAAACGCTACTATGAATGTTCTCGTGATGTTCCCATTTTGGGAATTTTTGCTGTTGACGCCTCCTCGGAAGGGATTTATATTGATCCCAAATTGGGAACATTTTTATGCATTTGGTCGGTAAGGACATCCTCGGTGGGCTAAAAGGGCGTAACCCAGAGGTCGATATATGGGTCAGCGCATGGACTGCCGAGCTCGAGCACGCGATTTGGGCTCACCAAGCAGATCTGATAGATCAGTTTCCTTCGGTGAGAGAAAAATCAGCCGGGATTTTCATTTTTGAAGTGGGTTTAGCTAAGTGTTGGTTAGAAGTGCGAATAGTGTTTCCTCAAAAAATCGCTCGTATAGTCGCGATATTAGGTGCAGAAGAAATTGATGGACACTAAGGTCATAAAAACAGAGGAACAGCACCAGTCCTATCTGGCCGAAGTCGACAGGCTGATGTCAATGATGCCGAACCCAGGTTCGTCAGAAAGTAATCGCCTTGAAGTCCTGATTCTCCTGATTGAGGACTATGAGTCAAAAAAACACCCTATCGATGCACCAGATCCGATCGATGCAATTTTGTTCAGGATGCATGAGAGAAATCTCAAGCAGGCTGACTTAATACCCTACTTTGGGACAAGAAGCAGAGTGTCGGAGGTTTTGGGTCGTAAGCGTCCGCTTACAGTTCCTATGATCAAAGCTCTTTCGGTTGGGTTGGGGATCTCTGCTGAGACATTGCTTGGGATAACCCATACAGATGAGAAACAATCAAAAGAAGAAGTGGACTGGTCTAGGTTTCCAATTAAGGAAATGGTTGCGCGTGGCTGGATTAATAAAGCTGTAGGTAAGGCCGCTAAAACTACTGAAGAGACTCTCCGGGAGTTTGTGTCGTTAATAGGATGGCAGTTTGGTGAGGCTGCATTCAGGCGGACTCCATTGGGTGATGCGTATTCGCCGACGACTAAGTATTCCTTGTATGCATGGCTTTTAAGGGTGATTCAGCGCGCTAGAGAAAATCGTGGAGTATTAGGTGAGTTTGATCAGAGCAAGCTGTCAAGTTCATTTTTGAGAGAGCTTGCACAACTCAGTTGGTTTGAAAATGGCCCGCTGCTTGCTGTTGAGTTCCTTAATAAGCACGGTATATCAGTAATCATCGAGCCACATTTGAAAGGCACTATGCTAGATGGTGCAGCTTTAAAGGATGTGGATGGAGCGCCGATTATCGGATTGACGCTTAGGTATGATCGGTTAGATAATTTTTGGTTTACATTGCTACATGAAGTGGCTCATATATGGAAACATATTGGTAGTGAAGAGGCTTTCCTTGACGATTTGGATGCATCTTCTGAAGATAAGAGGGAGGCTGAAGCTAATCGTCTTGCTAGAGAGGCATGTATACCGCGTGTCGCCTGGAAACGTTCAGGTGCTCACCTCGATCCAAGTAAAGAGAATATAGATAAACTATCTAGAGAGCTGAAAATACATCCCGCCATAATAGCGGGAAGGATTCAGCGAGAAAGAGAAAACTACCAGATATTTTCTGATTTGCTCGGGCGCGGAGAAGTTAGAAGTCTAATCGGTTGTCATTCCTAAGGTGAGCTATGAAAACTGTTTATGTTCCGATTTTAAAGGCTAAAGCTGGTGAGCTTTCCGCGCTTATGCATTTAAAGGGCGCCGCTATCGAGCATGTACTACCTTGGTTTGACATATCACCTATTAATGATGACAAGCTCGAGAAACTCAGTAGTCAGCTATTTCCACCGATTGAAGCCTATTTGAGTGGCGTAGCAGCGGAAATTTCCACGGTGTGGAAAAATCGAAAGATATTGCTAGATATGCCAAAGTGGGCAACTAACGCTCAAGCCGAGGGTGGCGAGCACGTACTTCCATTTTTACGAAATGAATTGGCTTCATTTCGTGTTAGTGCCGATCTGGTAGTTGATTATGTTAGATGGGATGATCCAGTCTACGCTAATGCGCTTCGTGGGGCGGGAGTCACGGGTGGGTGTGATTTTGCTCTACGTCTCGTGATGGACTCCGATACAGTTGAGGAACTGTCCGAGGAAGAGTTGGTTTTGGAGAGATTGACCGATATAGCGGATACTTTGGATTTTGATCCTGCTCTTGTGATGGTTATGATTGATTTTGGAGATATATCTAACGAGAAACATACGGTGCCTGATTTGGTTTCTAAATCAGAAAGGGCGATTGATCTTTTGTCAAGAGCTGGATTTAAAATATTCAGATTGGCCGGGTGCTCCCTCCCTGCTTTCATATCTCAGTCGATTAAGACGCAAAATAGTACCGGGTTAGTTGTTAGAAAAGAGATGGAGGCATGGAGGATCTTGATCGTGCAGCCGGGGCTAGATTCGCTCGGGTTTAGTGATTACGGTATCCGAGGGCCTAATGCAAAAGAAACAGGCGGTGCTTCGAACGCGAATGGAAAAATTCGCTATACAATTGATAGGGAGATTTTCATTGCTCGAGGATACCCTTTAACTGAGGGGTTGAAAGGTGCGCAGCATCAGGAGCTTGCCCGTTTGGTGATAAAATCGGGTCACTGGGTTGATGAAAAATTTAGCTGGGGAGATAGGGAGATTCTTCGGTGCAGTGAAGGAGAATTCTCGGGTAGCTCTTCAGATTGGATCGCAATAGACACCAATCATCACATCCATTCAGTCGTGCGTGAAGTAATAGAGTACAGAGATCTGGTGGCCGCAAAAGCTGCTAGGCAGCAGGTAAAAATCTGAGTCTGAGGAGTAAGTGTCTACTTACTTTCGGCTGAAATAAAAGCGGCCCTGAGGTGGGGGCGCTGAAAAAAAGAAACGGGGCCAGACCACGATTAATTCAGTACCGGCATGATCATCCAATCGTTTTCTGCTCCTGATCACTCTACGGCAGTTCCCATCACAACCTCACTGACCTCCACCGTATGCTTGAAGTGATGCTGCCAAAGCCTATTTCCAACCCACCCCTCCGATCCAGTGACGAACCCACCTTCAAATCGGTAATCGGCTTCGGCTGTAATCCCGCATCAAACAGCGCAAACCCGGCCGCCAGGCAGCAGGTCTCCGTCTGAAGGCCGCAGACCAACACCCGATCCACCTTCAGGCTTTTCAAATATTCGATGGTCTCAGGCGAAGGCGCATAACCGTGTTTGATGAAGATACGGTCGGCCTGGATCAGGCTGTCGTCGTCCGGCGCAGGGTGTCAGCCGAGTTGTTCCTGCAAGGGAGTTCTGGACACCGTCGATGAGCCATTGGGGAGGAAGAAGCTGGGCTGCACGTCGATGATCAGGAGGGCTTGGCGCAGGGAATTTCCGAGGGCGGTCGCGGCGACGGTTGCATCTTTGGCCACGGGCGATTTGTGCGGGGCTGGTTGGCCTCTTCGCGGGCAAGCCTCGCTCCTACAGGGGATGTGGAGTGGCCGACAATTTACCAAACCCCAGATGCAACAAAGCCCGCACTTGGCGGGCTTTGTCGTTTTCGGATTGGTGGGCCGGGGTAATTTGAATCCGTTTGGTAAGTTGTTGATTTATAACATTGATATCTAATTTGATTTTTGGTTGGAATACCAATTGGAATACTGCACTCCAGTTGACCACCCGTTTGCATTCGATCTGACCAGCACGTTTCGTAACCATGATTGGCAGTGAACTACCCATAGCTGCCGGTTGCGACAGGCAGAAATCGGCCAAAAGGAGCCAGTTGGATGCGCCCAGTAGATCAGGGGATTCAAGTACACTCGGCTGATCTTGCCTACGACTGCGGAGGCGCTACGCTAAAGGCTTCTTACGCCGTTTTCTGGAACTGCAAAGGCGGATAGATTGTAAACACTAGCTCATAATGGAAGGTATACATGACTGGCTACTTAGACACTATTTCGCACCCGTGGAATCGGAAGCAAATAATGGCGGCAATGACACACAAATTTATGGAAGTTCAGCCTTCAATTGATAGAACTCCTGGCGGAAAAATTTGGAATGACTTGAAAGGGTTGGATGATACGGCATGGATTTTCTATACAAGCATTTCCGAACTAATTGATGAAATTTGTATTTTTGGGGAGCGGAGCAAGGATGCAGAATTCTGGAATAAGAGCAATGAAAAAACGGCAGATCACTACACTAGAGAGGTAAAGCGAAAACTATACTATTGCACCTCCTCACTTATGACCTTAGTAGATATCTCCAGAAATTTTGACAAAAGACACAAGGTAGATGGATCTAGCATAAAAAGATCTGAGATTTTCACTACGTTTGGACTGCACAATTTTTTACAAGACCTGCGCAACTTCAACACACATTGGCGTATTGCCGAAGCCAACTGGTCGATAAAGTACGACATGGAAAGTGGTACGCGGACGGCTCACTTTCAGATAGACAAGAAAGATTTTCTCGCATGGAGCAACTGGACTGCTAATGCAAAAAAATACATCCAAGAATTAGAAGGCAGCGTTGATGTTTATAAAATACTTGCAACATACAAGAAGCAGGCGCAAGCATATTACGCTTGGCACAAAGGTGCTGTAATTGAACAAAACGCTGAAGCACTACAACAATATTTTGAGTATACAAGAATTCATGAAGGTTTGCGCCAGTATCAAAAGTGGAACATGCTCCTTTCGCATGCAAAAAGTGATACAAACCCTTATCAATACTTGGCAAAATTTCTTTCAAACTCTCAAATTGAGTCAGTCCTCTCTTATCCCAAGCAAAGTGAGCAGCAGATGGATGCTTTGATAAGGGCAGTAGACACCTATCAGATCTGCGACCAAAATCTCAAAGCCAAGCTAATGAAGGTGTTTTCTGTCTCTGACTCGTCCTTGAATCTGTAGACGCTGGACGGCTACATTTGGCCGTTCTCCCCCCCAGTCATGGCTACGCAGTGTGATGGTCGAATCCGATGGAAATGATTGGTCAGGTCGAATGCAAATGGGGGGTAAGTCTGTTCAATTATCCAGACAGGTAGACAATCAAGAGTCCATTGGCTCTGCCGATTAGGGCATAAAGGGCATACGGAAAGAGAATTTTCAATGGCAGCAGCAAACACCGCTGATCGTGAACTTTGGGAAGCTTTTGCGTCCGATTCAAGTTTAAGAAAGTGCGTGACGCACGTGTAGTGAACGCCGAGAAGATGAAAGAGTTGAAAGGCTCATTCGAAAATTTTCGTCAAGGCAGACGCATTCTCTCCACCGAAAGCGCAACGGAGCTGCGTGGGAAGCTTCTGCACATGTTGCAACTTCAACATGCGGTTGCCGTGGAGTGTAAAACCCTTGGCCCGGCATTTGAAATCGTAAAGGCCAAAATCCAATCGGAGTTCGATACTCAGGTCGAAATGGCGTATATGGCGCAGGCAATGACTGGCTGCGATTGATCGAACGCGGCACCACCAACGCGCCGGGTCTTTAATCGCGGTGATTCGCAACCTAGGATTTGAAGGGAAACCGGACTGATGAAAAACATGCTTTGCGCATCCTTGCTTGCCTTTACTGCCATGTCTGTGCAGATGGCTCAGGCAGGGGATGCGAGCTGCAACGCGCGTTACAACACCGTCGTATTCGTGTATCCGAAGCCAGTAGGCGATCCCATTTACGACAAGCTCTCCGAAAACGCGAAAAGCATGCGAGATAGTTCGCCTGAGAGCATCCTCGACGCTACCTTTGGCAAAGGCCTGTACGAGGTTGTGAAAATCGATGACATCCCTCTCACTGCTAATGGCGAACCTGTCATGAGCGAAAAACTGCACAATGACGAGCCAGTACTTATTACGGGGGCAGACGGTAAACCCAAAATCACCCCCACCCACACTGGCTGGCGCTACGTATACACCGGTGAACCTGTTGATGACGGGGTCAGGACCGATATTCGGATAGAGCGTTTCGATAAAACACCGGTCACTGGCAAGCCTATGCTCTTGCACGCCAAGTGGACGGCTATCGTAAATAAGGCCGAATTGCAGGACTGGACCGTACCGTCATATCCCTACGGTTTCGTCACGCAGATGGACGTAACCGATTGCCCGTTAGCGCGTAACCGCTGAGACCACCGAAAGGCCGCTGTAGTACTGCCCCGTCCTTCGGGGCTTCGGCAGCTACACCAAGAAACCGGCACAGGGCGATGAAGCTCAATCGTGGGTAAACATCGTGAAAAGCATTCGCTCCACATTAGTTTTATCCGTTCTCATATTTCTGCCGCTGGCTGCGCAGGCGGCTTCGACTATTGCCTATTCTACAGACGCTGACTTATGAAGTTGTAAGTTTCGATATTATTTAAAATCCCTTGCTCTTGCTCAAGCTTATCTGCGTCTTTTTTCATCTCATCACAACGTGACTCCCCAGAAAAAAATTGAAATCCACGAGATCTTCTATTTGAAGCATGATTTGGAAGGCAAATTCCAAAGATGGATGTTGCATGGGGGAACTTGTATAGTGCAACCGTAATATATTGACTTAAATGTACGGTGAGCATGATCTCAAGGTCTTCATCTGTAATATGCTCAGGTACGACTGGATATACTAACCATAGGTACATTAACCCAGGAACATCTTTTGATTCAGAAATATTACACCAAAAAGTCGATGAGTCCTCGTATATAATGCCTTGCAAGGTTTTACTCATAATCTGTCGACTCAAACGTGACTCAGAAGCCATTATTCTAAGGAATTTCTCATGGTATGAAAATGGTTGATCTTGTCCAATTATAAGTGATCCAGAATTATATTCTTCTGCCATATGATCGATAAGATCATCAACTACGTATGATGATATTCTGATTTTGTCGCGCTTTTCTCGTAATGGGCTTTTTGCATATAAATCCCAAAGCCCAGCAGGTACAGTTTTAACCCCGTTTTCGATCGGAAAGTCGTCACTTGGTATATAGAAGTCAGAGTTGCCAGACTGACTCATTACATAAGCAGCAACGAGATTCTCTTCTCCGTGAATCAAAAATCTTTCTTCGCCATTTAGTGCCTCCTGCTTTCGTGCAAGATAGTCAATAAGGTCACGAGTTGTATCGAAACAATTAAAAATTGCTTCCAGCGCGGCAGTGCTAAAAACATGCACGAATTCTGGGTACTTAACTCCCACACTCATGAACGGACTATCATTATCACAGTGCGTATCTATACATAACCCCGGATACCCCAGAGACCGAAGATGAGCATCATCACAACCATTGGCTACTGCTATGAGGTGAACACGCATATTTTCAGGTTTAGGAATAACTAAAGGGAATGGTGAGGACGCATGTACATCGCAGAATATACGCTCAGGGAATTTTACCAGTTGATTGAAAGCGCCACGAAGCTGCCGAATGCTCCCGGCTACAGCTTTTCTGTACCAGCGTTCCCAAGCAACACTTTTGTTAGCTTGATCATCGAAGTTGATTAATTTATCAGACATGATAATCACATCGTTACCAAAAACCACTAAAGCATCGCATAGCTCTTTCCCCTTGGCATAATGCGGACTTTGATAAGTCCACATCGACAAAAAAGTTCTTCGTGTCAATTCACCAAGCCGCTCTTCCGATTTATTGAAGCTCATTCTTGTCCATCCTAGAAGTTGTATTTTTAGGCTTGGTCTCTGCACCGGCAGAGAAGCGCATCACTCACATTATGTTAGCAAAAGCCTTTTCACTATTTTCTTGTTTTAGACGGTTTTTTCTCCAGACTGAGTCTCTCTTACCTCATCCTTGTACGTGCCCGCGATTTTATTGTATGTGTCCTATTGTGAATGTCCGTTCATGGCCGCTTTTTGCCGTTGCCGCGTGTGCTTCGAGCAGGTTCATCAGCAAGAGGATATCCGCGCTGAGATAGATGACGGCGGACAAGTGTGCCTGGAAGGCTGCCTACTCACGATTCGAGCGATCCATCAGCAATTGCCGGCCGTTCCCTAATCGCTTCCAGATCAGCAGAGCGGTGAGTCGATAGTAATACCGGGTGGTGCCGGAATGGTCTTTCAGGTGCTGAGTGAGAAACCAGCGCACATGCTTGAGCTGCCAGGTCCAGGGATTGTCTCGCTGCCATCGCTGTTGAATGGCCGCTTGCATGATTCGGGCTTGCCGTAGGTGTCGTTGCTGCGTGACCTGCGAGCCGGTCAGTACGCCGCTCAGGAACAGCGCTATATCGAATGGTTTGGTCACTCTCGACCTCCAATGTAGGCCGAAACTACATCGACTCGGTAATGCCCGAGCTCAAGGCTGATCTGTTGGCGCGCCCGTTGATCGAGGCCGCGGTCAATGCGATAGCCGTGACCACCATTGACCGGTGCGACGTGCCCCGTGAGCTGTTCGTAACGCTCGCATGCGTAGGCTGCTCGCAGTTCATGAAAGCCCTTCAGCCCTTGTTCGTGCAGTATTTCGCGGGCGGGGAGCACGGTCTGTTGCAGGAACGCGGCGTAGCTTTCGTCGCGGGCCAGCAAGTAGCGGCTGCCGGGCGGCGACGCATGATGAGCCAACTGCAGTGCCGCTTTCACCTCTTCATTGGCCACAACCCATCGCGGCGCTGAAGCGCCTGAACGCCCGCCTTTGGTACCGTCCTGGATGTTGATGCGGCCTAAGTGTTCGGCTTCGCGGTGTAAGCGTGGCAGGTCAGCCAGGATCGCTTCGCGCAGGCGCATGCCGGTTTCTCGGGCCAACAGGACAATCGCCGCCACCCGCTCGTGTTGCTGCTTGCCAAGCACCTCAAGCACTCGCCGCAGCTGTTGGCGGTCTTGGCCATCTGGCGCGCGGGTGCGTACGCTCGAGCGCCGCAGTCCTAACGCCTGGCTCGGACTGGCGATCCTGACGTCCTGATCACCGCGCAGCGCGGCGATGGTGCGGTTGACGCTGCTCAGGCGGTTCTGCGCGGTGGCGATGCTGAGCTCGCCTTGTTGGATCTGCTGGCGCAGGTAAGCGGCGTAGTCCTGCAGCGTTAGTCGATCGATCTGGCGCGCATCGTTGTAACCAGGGCCGTCCTCTGAACGACACCAACGCACGAACGCTTGCCAGCGATCGCTATGCGCTTTCACCGTGGCGAAGTGGCCGCCGGCAAATAGATCCTTTAGCGCTTGTGGGCCGGCGTAGCTCAGCTGGCGGCCATAGCCAAAGTTGCGACCCTCACGCCGACCGACTAGTGCCATCGTCATCACCGTTTTCGTTTGTTTGCAGAAAGAGCAGCACGGCTTTCCAGTGAGGACTGAGCCTGACCATCTGCTGCCAGTGTGTCGGGCGGATCAGGAGGGCGTTCTCGTGGTGTTGCAACAGTGCCCCTTCCTTGCGCAGTTGCTCGACCAGCAGGGCGAGGTGGGCAGGGTCAATTGGTGGTGTGGCGACAGCGGCGACAGTGGCGACAACCCGCGTCGTTACTGGCCTGGCGCGTGGCGACAGGGTGGCGACAGAGGCGGCGACACGCCGTGATTCAGGTTGTGGTTGATGTTGCGCCTGGTAGCGGCGCACCGCGTCATTAAGGCGAAACATGGCGGACCTCGAAAGTTTTTCCGTCGCGGCTGCTCAGCCAGCGATGAGTGATCAGCACGACCAATAAAGAAGCGGTATGGTCAGCGCTCTTGCGCGCAAAACGAGGGCCGTTGCGATTGACGTCGCGGACGGTGAAGTGGGTCCAGCCTTTCTGCACCAGCCAGCGCAGCAGCCGATCCGCTTCCTCACGTCGGCTATTGACCGGCTCCTGTTCGGTCAAGCGCTGAATCTCAGCCAGGTAGTAATCCATCAGCGTGGAGGCGCGCTGGATGTGTGCTTCGTCCAACGCACTGGCCTCTTCAACCATGGCCAGCACGCCTGCGATACGCAGTACATTCGCCGCCGCCTTGCCTGCGACAGGTTGGATACCGGCCAGCTCGCCGAACTCGCCAGACTGGCACTCGATGGTGTCATGAATATCAATCCAGGCCCGGCGGGCGCGGGGAGTCAGCTCCAGCGTGGCAGGATTGAGTGAGCCATCCTGGTGAAGCGACCAGGGCTTTTGCAGCAGGGCGGTGATCCGCTGTTGGTAGTGCTGGACTTTGGCATCTCGGGTCAGGTCGATCGCCTTGTAAAGTCGCTGGCCGGCCAGGCGCTCGGGCCAACTGATCAGGCAACGGCCGAGGATGCCTTGGCCATTGATCACCGGGTCTTTGAACAGCTGGTTGGCCAGGTAGGGCTGCAGCATCAGGTGCAGGCTGAGGCGGCGGTCATAAGCGCGCAGGCTTTCTCCGGCCATAGAGCGGGCCCGGTCGATCGGGCTGCCATCCCACAGTGTCGACAAGGTGGTGATCGCCTTGAGCAGATTCTCTTTGCTCATGGTGCTGCTGCCCAAGAACTGTCCACCTTCATCATTGAACAAGCCCATGCTGGGCAAGCCATGGCACAGACTTTTGACTAGAGCCTCAATGGTGGGCTCGGCAATGATCAGTCTCGGCGGTACCGGCTCGGATAGTTCTCCGCCTTCCGCCTCCGCGTGCTTCTTTGAGGTTTTGGGTTTGGCCATGATGCTGGTAGCGGCGCGATAGGCTTTGAGCTTTTCCGCATACAGGGTCCACTGTTGCCGCTCCCAGTCGCGCGCTGCCCTTAATGCCAGGTGATCCACCGCGCTTTTGCGATCCCCCGAGGACGCCACCGTCAGTAGGTAGAGGGACAGCGGATAGGTTCGACCGTCGAGTTGGGCATTGGCGTGGCCCTGGCTCACCAAGGCAGCGGTAGCCAGCACCGACTGTGCAGCCATGGCGCAGGGCACGCCAATCACCTCGGCCAGTCGCTCGACCGCAGGGCCCAACAGATCCCCGAGTGCTTCGACCGGGTAGGGCAGTGGCGCCTGCTGGCACTCCAGCAATGGTTGTGGGGGTTCGAACGCTTCGCACAGTTGCATCGAAATTCTCCTGAGATTATCGACTTCGTCCTCACTCATCCCGCCACGGTTGTTGAGTGTTATCAGGGATCAAGGCCCCTGCGACCTGTGAGGTTTGTCCACTAACGCGGGACTGACGGCTCCTTACGGCCGGGAGCTTGGGCATCTCATGATCTGGCCTCCTGAACACTTCCGTAGAAGTGGGCGGGTGGAGGCTGCACTGGCTGACGAGACCAGCGCCGCGAGATATTGAGTCGGGTGAAGGCAGTGATGCGATGACCGGGGCATGCCTGACTGTCAGTCAGGTGCAGTCCATTTCATGGGCTGCGGCACCATCATCGGCATCGCTGTGGCGAGTGAGCATTCGGCGTTTGTCACGCCGATTGTCACGAGGGGGGAAGCCGCAAAGCCCCATGCGAGCAGGGCTGCAGCAGTGTGAGATTCGCCCGTCTCTTTAGGGGGCAAAGAGACGGGCAACAGGTTGGCGCAAGAAATGGCCAAGCGGATAAGTTGCTGCAGAGCAGTCAGGAGGGGCATTAGTTGCCGCAGTGGGCATTCTGGACGAAGTGGCATCCATCACATCGCTGTGACCGTGCGAGCCGCCGGACGCTAATCGCACTTTGGGGGGGAACCACCACAATGTGGCGTAGCCTCAAAGGTTCTGGCTACCTGGGTGCTGTCGAGGACAGCGCTTGTATAGTTTGGTTTAGCGCTCGTTCTGCTAGCGGTCAACAGTATTTTGGGGGCGACTTTTGCGCCAATCGGTAGCGCTGGAAGACCTTGGAGACCGGTGGCTTTCCATGGCCGGGTGGTCGTTCGTCGGTTATTAATGTAAGCCTGCGTAATTGCATGGACTTGACCATTTGCATTGTCACTGACCAGTCAATTACATTCGTGTTGATCAACCGTTTGCATTCGACTTGACCAGCACACGCCGTAGTGACGACCGGCGGAGAACGGCCGATTACTGCCTCTCGTAACGGGCGGCTATCACTCCCCAAAGCTGACGATGGCGACAGGCAGAAATCGGCCCATCCCAATGGGGCATGACACCTACAAAATAAGGGGCTATTCAGTTTTTATTTCAAACTCTGCTCGAAGCCCCAGGCTAGTGTTCTGCTCTCGAACAAAAAAACTGACGAGAACTAATCTGAAAACGCGGCACTCAGTTAACGCCGAAAATTAATTCTTTTGCGTAAGGACTAAAGCGATATCCTTTATATTCTTCAGGATTTTTAAGAGGCACATAAATCTTATGGCTTTCGTCAGTTCGAAATTTAGGAGAGAAGCTAAATACGGTAACCTTTGTTGCCGTGGCCCATCCCCACAAATAACGCCAAAATCCTTCTTTTTCCCTAAGTTCGATAGCGATATACTCTCCATAGTCCCGCTTGATCCAGTCTCCTACCCCTTTGTTGTCTTTGGCAACAACCCCTCTATACCTAATATCCCACTCATGCTTTGATTGCGTTTCACTAGATAGAGATGCATTGACATCCAGACCCGAACCAGGCGACATATAGACAGGCGTATCCTTTCCCAAATAATTGGGCACGGCAAACGCACCATCTGTAAAAGAGATCTTATCTGCAGGTGGCATCAGTGCGATTCGATAGTTGGAATATACGTAACTATCGTTTGAGTTTGTATCATGCATTATATCTGCCGCGCCAAGCGAGCCAGAGTGTGTCTGCGCGCTTTCAGGCAATTTATCGCGATCGGTTGCCTTGACGTATTTCAGAGACAGGTTGACGCTTTTCGCCGCCTTCCTTGAGTTATTTAATACCGACACTTCCACAGGAACTATAATGCGCTCTGATTCTGAAACCGTAGGGCTTGCGTAAAACATATAAACTGGCGAATCACTTTCAAGCGGCTCACTGTGCAGATAAAGCGTCGCCTCACCAGACCATTTTCCATCTGACAAATCACCTGCCACTTGGTAGATAAATGGAGTGGCGGGCATTGCCAACACCACAACGGCGGCAATCGGATGCGCTTTTATATACGCCAAAATTTTGCCAGTCTTCGATAGCTCCGCCATCTCAGTTCGAGCTGGGACTTGAGTATTCACAATAGGACTGTTTTCTTTTATTCCCCAAAACTTCCCCCTTATACGCAGCTAAATCCAATTGACTTTAACAAAAGTCATGAATGTATCGGCAACAACAAAAAAATCTTTATTAAAATAGAGGCATTATTTGTAAAAAGCTCACGCTCACGCGTACGCCAACGACGTGCCGGGCAAATTTCAACTGAGCGCTTAGGTAGCCTCGAAATGGGAAAAAGTGTTGTCGTCTTTACCGCTAGCTGAATAGCTGCGTTTTGCGGATGCATTTGAGTACCCGCTTCTGGCCGATTCTGTTGAAAAAGTCGACCATAGCTTCCACGATAGAAAAGTACGCGCTTGAGTTTGAAATCTTTGCTTTGAGCAGAAGACTCCGGGCTCAGATTTCGCGTAGCGACACGCAAAAAAGGTGTTTTCAGCCGTCAGCGGGCGGGCAGTCTGGAAGAACCGACTTTTTCAACAGAATCGGCCGACTACAGACCTTCGCGAATCGGCCAAAAGAAGCGTAAATCCGATCTCTCCCATCGACAAAGGGATGAATGAACTCACACTCATAATGGAGCGCTGAGCTAGCGATTAGTGAATGCACATTGCCGCTAACCAACGATTGCAACAGTTCATCCATCAATTGAGCCGGCCTGCGAGCCGGTGGGGTCATGCGCGGGGCAAGGTCAAAGGCGGTTGGTAATGGCTTATTCTCTCACCTCCAACGCGGCTTTGGAGGTTTCATGTTTCAGAGGAATACCGGCAGTGCCTGCGTCCAGCAAGCAGTCATTATCCAAATCAAAAGGTAATACCCACAAACTCATCCCATCACCGTAATGGAAAACCGGTAGCGCCTCCTGCAACCCTGACCAATACGGATAAATCAGCACCAGCTTCGGCACGCCTGTGCCTTTGCGATATTTATGGCCATAGGCGAACAGCTGATAGAAATCACTCTGCCTGAGGTCGTAGTTCTTCTCACGCCTGCGCATATCAATTCGTTTCCACTTTGTGTCCAGAATCCAGCGTTGCCCGGGCGTATCGATGAGCAAGTCCGGCTTCAAGCAGAACATCCGAGCGTTGTCGTGGCCGCACAGATACTGGCTGGCCGACTGAGCCTTTAACTTGGCAACTGGCTGTAACTGGTTTCGCAGCCAATTCTCGATGTAACGTTCAAACAATTTTTCCATAGGGAATAACAGGCTCATCCCCCGCCATCCGCCGCTCACGGCAATCGGCATCTGCTGATTAAGGATCAGCTCGCACCAAGGTTTGATTGCCTGGTAATGAGCCATCAAGCGATCACGACTCCAGGCACGTAAGTCTTGTGTCTCGTGCCGGCTTGCAGGCACTTCTGTCATTATGGTGCGCAGTTCACTCGCTAATCGCCAATTGGCGGCGTCCTTAGTGCTCTTTGCCACATGCTCCAACGCGAGTTTAAGCAAGCGGTTTTCCGCCCGGTTCGGCAGAAACACATCGTGACGAACCTGGAAGTGATGCTGCCGTCCCGGCGGCTGGCGAATCTGGGCCACTACATTGAGCTGCCCACGCAAAAAGCGCTGATCTTCTTCGACGCGTTGATAGTCGAAGCGAATGCCACGCTTTACCAGAAGATCCAGCTCACCCAAGAACTGTCCCATCACCCATTCCGTCAGTGGGGCATCGAATAGCTCCAGCCCTGCCACCGAAACCTGACGCGGTTTCAGCGATAAGGCCGCTTGAATTAACTTGCGCAGCAGGCTACGACTCTTGGCCTTGCAGCCATGCTTTTCAAAATGTTTGGGTAATATCTCCAAAATTGTGCCACAAGGCGTTTCAATTACACCTACATAGCTATCCCATTTGAGCGAGCGTCGACCTTCGACCTGCAGCAAGGTTGCGCCACCCTTACTAAAGCTTGCGCTCAGCTCGCATAGCCAGTCGAAGGCAGTTTCAGATATCTGCGCACAGTCGAGATCACCAGGCGCAACCGCAGTTGTCGTGAGCCTGGCGTACTCACGAACTGTGACGTGAGCATTCAAACCTCCAACCCCTCGTGCGACTCGACAGAAGCCTCGGCGTCGGTTTTACATGCAATCACGCCGGCATAAGCAGAGACACGGTTAAACGCCAACTCGTTAATACGCCAGACCTGATCCTGTGCGGGTACTCTTCCGCCGAACAACGAGTTGAGATCCAGGCTCTGGCGAAGCACAAAGCAGTCGGCTAAAGGCTTACGATGATCATTGAATACCCACTGGATGCGCTGCCAATCTTCAAAGAAATACTCCTGCAGTAACGGGAGCACCTGATTGCGGAAGATGAGCTCCAACTGCGCCAGGCTGGAGGTTTTCAGTAACGGCATAAAGTAGGCGTGTCCCAGACAATGCTCGCGATCCAACAGCACCTCGATGCGCTGGTTCATCACCCGTAACAGTTGGCCAATATCCACGCCTGCCACAGACACACCGTCCAGAAGCTGCGGCTGGGGCAACATCTCCTTGAATGTAAATCGACGTCGCAGAGCGATGTCCAGGCCAGCCAGTGATCGGTCGGCGGTGTTCATCGTGCCGATCAGGTAGACATTCTTCGGCACGCTGAAAGGCTTTTTCGAATAGGGCAGTTTCAGGCTAAGCGCCTCTTCTGCTCCCTCGCGTTTAGAAGGCTCGATCAGGGTGATCAGCTCACCGAAAATGCGCGAGACGTTACCCCGGTTGATCTCATCAATGATAAGCACATAAGGCACGTCCGTACTGGCGGTAACCACTGCCGGTTCAGCCGGCTGCACACCCTGCTGCTGCAGATAGGAAAGCAAATCTGCCCAGGTGAAACGGTTCATGGCATAGACAGTTTTCAGCGTGAACTGCCGGCTATCGTTGAGCGGTAGGATGGGCAAATTAATATCGCGATACAGCCAGCGCACCGAACGCACATGCTGATAATTAGCGATCACCCCGGCGGGTACCTGCTTTTCATAGCGATACTCACTCGTCACCACGCCAATCGAACCGATTTGCTCAGCCGAATGGATGCACAACAAAATGTCCCCTACCGCCATCTGCTCGGCAAAGTAATTGAGCGTGCCTTTATCCCCTGCGCCCAAGCTTTGGTAATACGGGTTTTGCTCGCAGTCCTCACGCAGATCGCCGGTCTTACCCCAACCAATGCGTGCTTCTCCATTAGCCAGGCAATAGCTCTTGCTGGGTGAGTTCCCAGTACCGTCAATGGAAATTTTCCATATCGCCGGGTTGGCCCGCACCCCTAGGTCAGTAGCCGGTCGCGTCCGGGCGTCATCACAAATGCGTTTGAATACGCCGGCGTCAATCGGGTATCTCAACTGTCCAGTTTCCGCGTCAGAGTCCGCTCGAATCCCCTCTACGAAATCTTCATAACTGAAGCTCTGGTGAAAGGTTACGAAGCGCACACGATCGGCAGTCACGAATCGATCGAATTCCTTCTTCAAGCGTTCGCGCGTATCGGAGTCACTGCCGCTGTTTTGCGCTAAAAATTCCGGGGCTAGAATCGCCAGCGCCTGGTTGATGGTAGCGTAGGTTTTTCCGGTGCCGGGTGGACCAAAAAGAATTTGATTAAGGGCGGGCTCTGTCGCGGGATAAGTTGTCATTACGTCAGGCTCTTCCTGTTCGGCTTGGCTATAGTTGCGGGGTACTAATCCTGTTCCGTTCAAGGTCAGTTGCTTATCCTTCAGTGCGTGGTCTACCAAGTCAAACCATGTGACCATATCCGCTAACGTGGGGTAGTGAGTCGAGTCAATTTCCCAGTCCTGCTCTTTGGCTTCCATCAGTGCGCGATGGTCCGCTATCCCACGCAACGAGCAACAAATTTTCCCGCCGTACCAGTACAGCGTGAACACAGGTTTACCTTTCAGGCTGTCCTGCGCACGAACACCAATACGGATATCCGCAGGGTTGATGTTCACCGTCCAGTGGTCGGCATGTGGGTATCGCTCGCGGAAACACTTAACTAACGCCCAAAACCATACCTGCTCTTCAGGTGTACCCTTACCCAATAACTGGAGCACCCGTTTATCGGCATAGCCGTCAATTGCGCTTTGTTGGAGGCATCGCTGGTATTCCAGCCACTGCCGCAATCCACTTTGCACGTTGTTACTGTTGCTGGAGCCAATTCTGGCGTGCTCACCACCCGGACCGTATTGACGGTTCAGCTCTTCCAGTTCTTCGAGGTCGTTGGTCAGCAGAACATTGCTGCCCAAATGCTTGGTGACCGTATTAACGCCAGACAGATAATTACTGGCGGTATTAAGCGTCTTCCCCTCACTGACCAACCATTCTTTAAATAGTTTTCCTTGCATATCGCTCACGGGGCTTTCTCCAGCATTGTTTCAGCTTCCGGCAGACTTAACTGACCGAAGATACGGTGGGGTAAGATGGTGTCGCGGAGTCGGGTTAGCGTTCTTTTAGCACCCCAAAACGAGCGGCTGCTATTGGCTTTGGATCCAACCGGTCGATGCAACAGATTGGCTAGCTAGTAATACTGGCCATTGTGATCGACGCGGCACATTCGTCTCTCGGTAGAGATGATGCTTCTGGAGAGGGGCTTTCTATGGCCTCTAATCATCCTTGAGGCCAATACCAGTAGGGACGCTTGATTGAAATCTACGGCTGCTGCCCATGGGGCTGGGACGCGGATTAATCAGTTGTTTAGGTACCTTCGCCTCATCCATCCAGAGTTGAACACCGTTTGTCTCTGCTAGCAGCCGCACATAGCCCCGGAGCATGTTTTCACTGAATTGATACCAGCCTGTTCGATTGTCGCTCATCTTCTTAAGTACTGAGCCGTGGCTGGGCTTGGTCAGCGTATTGAGCCGTTGGCTGAATTTTTTGCGATCGATCGGGGTCAGCTTTTCCTGTGGATTCGCGTGGTTTAGGTCGCGGATGATTCGCCCGTAGGACGCGTAGATACTATCGATATTGCGGTGCAGAATTGACGTGTCAGCAGACGCCCATAACGCATGGTGGAAGTCTTGGCTATGACGAGTCGTCGCTAAGTCGTATGGCTTGCGGATATGCTCCTGAACCGTTTCTACTGCTTTTTTTAGAGCCTCGTTGTAATGATTGAAATTGGCGATCTGCAACGTGTCAGGGTCATCGTAGATCGCCCATAGTAAATGCTCAGTGATCAGGTGAACGTAGTAGGGAAAGCCATCGCTGATGCCGGCGACCCGGTATTTGATCTCATCGTCGAACTCGATATTGAAGGCTTCGAGTGCTTCCACCAGGATGTCCCAACGCGAGTCCCAGGAAATAGGTGACAGCTGTATGGGGAATAGTTGGCGAATGCTGGATTGATGTCCTCCGAGGACGTCGTCTAGGGACGCTGCGATACCGCTGAAAATGATGGGAACGTAGATGCCTGAGTCGCCCATTTTTTTCAAGAATTCGGCGAATTTGTACCTTTCCTCAGCTTCTTGAATCGCGTCAAATTCGTCGATGACGATGATTGGTTTTTCCGAATGTATCTCCCTGATGTCGGATATGACGTTCAGAGCCTGTTCCATGTTGCCTACTGGTGGCACTTCAGGTTTGAACGAGGATTTGACCAGCAGCTCAAAGCTGAAAAACTTGAGGTTAATCCCGGTTTTGGCCTGAATCTCTCTGCTGTCCAAGTTTTCGACCAAGCTCGCAGCGATGCTTTGCATAATCTCGTAGAAAGTGCTCGTTCGCGTACATCCGATCTGAATAATATCGGAGTCAGAGGACTGGTATTGCAAAGCAGCAGTCTGTGCGAGGGACGATTTACCAATTCCGCGATCACCGTAGATGAACATGTGACGGCCTTTGGCGAAAAGAGCACGACGGATTTCTTCAAGCTCCTTTTGCCGACCCTTGAGCAGCTCAATGGAGCTGATTGGCTCTGCTGGACGTACGTGTGCGTGGACGGTGGTGCCAAACTCTTCCTCTGAGTAACCTTCAATCATCGCAATTCTTCTCGCTGTGATAAGCGCAGGCGGCACTGCGCCTCGTGTGCAGGTTTTGTCGCATAATATCACTCTGGCATGATGAATCGGCGTCAAAGTCGGTCTTGCACTGTTATCACCATTTAGAGGAAGCGACACGTCTAGACATTTTCGTCAATCGCAGTGATCCGCTCAAAAAAGAGATTGGGTACTCAACTCGCGCTTTCCAAAATCGAGGTTGGGTAAGCAACAATGCGAGCCAGGTGACTGCTCCTGGCCGATTTCTGCTTGTCCCGAAGAGTCGTTTTTACCTGTCGTAACCGGGTGGTCGAAAGGCATTGCTGCGGTGAAAGGTGCTATGACCTTGTATGCGAGTGCGTCAAGGCGTCGGGTGTTCAGGTGGCCGAGTTCGGCGTCCACTGCGTGTACACCATTGGCACGACCAATACCTTGGAGCACGAGGCCAATATCAGCACGACCAAGCTCTAGGACAGGCGCTACTCATGGCCGAAGGGTTGCAGCCCATATCTACTTTTCTTAAGAGTGTCCCGTGATACATTCGGCTTTTTTGAAGGCGGCCTCTGGCTGCTATGTAGGATATAGCCTCCTTCACAAGAATCGTCGCTTAGCTGGTGTGAGCCGAAAGCATCATTTTTATAATCAGACGAGACACACGGACAAAGCATGACTTCGCCTGAACTCACCGGCGGTGCCGGATTTACCTATGAAGATGCGGTCGCAGCTCATTACCTCGCAGCCATGATCGGCGGCACGACGGCGGCGGGCCTTGATGCGAGGATCGTGCAGCGGGTGGCCCAGCAGCAGGCCGACTTTGGCGAACCACTAGACGACGTGATCGTGGATGCGGTTTCTTTGGCCGACGGATCGGTCATGCGGTTATCGCTACAAGTTAAGCGTTCGCTCACAATCTCGGGGGCGGAGACCAACACTGACTTTCGCGAAGTGATCCAGCGCAGTTGGCAAACTTTGCAGAACCCCAACTTTCGCGAGAGCGTGGACCGTGTCGGAGTGATTACGGGAGTGGTAGCGGAAGAGCCGTCCCGGGCTTTCACCACTGTATGCGAATGGGCGCGGGCCTCCGATACAACGGCAGTCTTCATGCATCGATTTGCCGAGGGTGGGAACTCCTCAGCCGCCCACCGCTCTGTGGTCGAAGCTGTTCGAATGATTGCACAGGTTACAGGCGTATCACTGACCGACGATCAATTGTATCGCCTGCTTTTGCACTTGGTGCTGATCCGATTTGACTTCCTTCACTCCGGATCGACGCATGAAGCGGAGGCTATTGTTAGCCTGCAACGCGCGCTGGTGCCGACGCAAGTTGCACGTGCCTATGACTTGTGGGGGTTGCTGCGCCAATCCGCTCGCGATGGCGCTGGTAGCTGCGCCGTACATACCCGTGCATCGCTGATACGCTTTCTGGCGGGCTGGCGTTTCATCGGGGCCCCCGCGTTTATCGGTGACATGCAAATCCTTCGTGACAACACGCGCAACTGGCTTGCCCAGCAGGCAGACGATATCGGGGGAACTCACCTCAAGCGCAGAGTGCTGCGCGACAAGCTCGGTGATCAGATAACTGCTCACCGCTTGACCCTGATCAAGGGCCTGCCAGGCACCGGAAAGACGGTGCTATTGCGCGACCTGTTGCAAGAGCTGGATGTCGATGGTACTACCTTGTTCCTCGCCGCCAACCGGCTCTCGGGCCGCAGTTGGTCGGAGCATGCCCGGTCGATTGGTTTGGCGACCACATCAATCGAGTCGCTGCTTGTAGAAGTTGCCGCTACTGGGCATGCCACTTTGCTCATTGATGGCCTAGACCGCATTGCGCCGGAGCAACGCGCGATTTTGACTGACTTGCTTGGTCAGCTTCTAACGAATCCGACGCTTTCCGATTGGCGCGTAGTCGCTACTGCGCGCGACACCGGCATTGAGCCCCTGCGCAATTGGGTACCTCCAGCGCTGCTAAACAACAGTGGCGTCGGCTATGTCGATGTGCAGAACTTGTCGGACGAAGAGACCAGCTTGCTCGCAGACTCGCTGCCAGCGCTGCGGCCGCTCCTGACTGGCGGAAATGAGCGCGTACTCACGCTGGCGCGCCGTCCATTCTTTGCTGCCGTACTAGCACGGGGTTTTTCGCGGTTGGCTTACCCCTCCGGGTTCGAACCTCAGTCGGAGGTGGACCTTGTAGAGGCCTGGTGGACGAGAGGCGGCTATGACGCCCACGCGCCTCAGGCCTTGGCGCGACAGCGGGCATTGGTTGAGTTGGCGCAGTGTAGTGCGCCCAACCTGGGCCGAAATGTTCGCATCCGCGACCTTTCGACCGCGACCCAGAGTGTGCTCTCCGCCTTGGAGGAGGATGGTCTAGTGCATCAAGTACGTACGGGCCATACAGTGCAGTTCAGCCACGACATCTTCTTCGAGTGGTCCTTCTTTCACCTGCTGCTGGATCAAGGGGACGAGTGGATCGCAACATTGACCGCAGCCGGTGAACCGCCTGCCTTGGCGCGGGTGGTGGAGTTGCTCGCTCAGGCGACTTATCTCGTCCCTAACGAGTGGTCGCGCGAGCTCCAAGCGCTAGAGCGTGCTCAGGTGAGGCCGCAGTGGTTACGCGCTTGGCTCGTGGCGCCCGTATTCAATCCAAACTTCCTCGAGCATGTCGAAATATTCGCTACCACATTAGCGGCAAACGGCCACCGACTGTTCGGAAAGCTCCTGGTATGGATGCAGGCCGAGAAGACAACGCCCAATCCAATGGTGCTGTCTGGAGGATTCGGTGGCAACCTAGAAGCTGCCGCACGCATCCGTCTTGCGGACTTGTTGGGCTGGCCGTCGGACTTCGCAGCATGGGGCCGCTTAATCACATGGGCAATCGAACACACTGAGTCGATACCAGACACACTCCTCGGGGACCTCATCACACTGTTCGGAACCTGGCAGGTCGCTGTCGCGGATTACCCCAACGCAGTATCGCAGCGAATTGTGGCGCAGTGTTCAACCTGGTTGCACGCGATCGAGGACGAGCAGGCGGACCGCCGTTTCAGTTGGCCGGCGAACGATGCCTCGCCTCGCCCGAGAGCCCCTACGCATTTGGTGGCGGAATTGCGAGCGTTGGTTTTAAGGGCCGCACGAGCCTACCCGACTGTCGTGGAGGCTTATCTTTGCAAGGTCGAGACAATTGAGCGTTGGTCAGATAGCGCGTTCCGCGAACTCATGACCTATGCGCCAGTGCTGGCAGAGACCCATCCGGAGCAGTTGGCGCGGGTAGCACGGCACTGGTTCTCAGAGGAACTGCCTGACGACACGTCGATACGATGGCGCCGCGAAGCTGATGAGCATTATCGCCGTCGCCAGGAAGTCGAGGCCATCTCTGCGGAGAACCGATCTCGGTTCGATAAGCTGGCGCTCTCAAGCTCGTCAATCATGCACCATTCGTTCTCCCATCACGATTGGGAGCGGTTATCGATCGGTGGCGACCATCATGGCTACTTTCCCGCCTCGCCGCTGCGCGAGCCGTTCCATTCATTGTTAACTCGTAATCCGGCTATAGCACTCGCACTCATTCGCGACGTCACTAACCATGCGACCACTGCATGGCGTCAGTTGCATCGACACTGTCATGGCAGCTCGACACCTCTGCCGCTCGTGATCGAGTTTCCATGGGGGCCGCAAGAGTATTGGGGAAGCAACCGGCATTACATCTGGTTCCGCGGCCATGGTGGGCCGCAGGTCGTGGAATGCGCGCTAATGGCGCTAGAACGTTGGGCCATTGGGCAACTCGATGCCAGTCGCCCATTGGACGACGTGCTGCAACAGCTGCTCGAAGGGCACATTAGTATTGGAATCCTGGGTATTGCGGTACACCTTGTCTTGCGAGAGAAACAAGTATCGCCAACGACTTTGGCGCTGCTGAGTAGCCTTCGACTATGGCGGGTCGATATGAGCCGAAAGCTCGAGGAGTACCAACTTCAAAGTGCCGGGTTGATTGGGTTCGAAAAGGGGAGCGCTGATGAGCATCACCGACAAGCAGTTGCCGACAACCTCAAGATGAAGTCGCGCTTTCTGGAATTACGCGACCTTGTACCTCTTTTCGTCCTCAGCGACGACGCGACCCTCCGGAACTCCTGCCGTCTGGCTCTTGACGATTTTCCGAACAGGCTTGAATTCACCTACCAAGAAGAGGCGGGGGACCTCGAGTATGTGGCGGAATTGCGTGGCACGGCTGAACTTTGGTCCGAGCTGGGGCATGTCGAAAACTACACCACCAAACCGATCCCCGGTCGCAGCGATGCGGTCCAAATCTCGGTGAGCAGTCCTCGGCACGAAGCTCCCGAGGTGCTAGCGACCATCCAGCGCCATGCGCAGGTGGCACGGGAGACGGAGTTGTGGCTATGGGTCGACCAATGTTTCACCTCGCGCCACTGGGCTGCGGGCTTCTCTGTCGACGAGGCCGTCGAGCGCGCGAGGGAAATTGATGAAGCGAGCACTGAGAGCCGGTCAACGTCACTGATGCCAGGCAATGGGCACTTGGAAGGCACGGTTGCAGGAACAGCGGCAGTGGTGATTTGCTTTGCCGACGCGATCATGCATGAGGCTTGGGCCGATGCCATTATCGAACGCTTTCTCGTTACGGAAGACGAGATGTTTGACGACACGTTTGCCGGATCAGCGATCCCTTGGCACCCAAAGATCTTCGTGGCGCATGCGTTGGCGGCGCGTATCAAGTCTGGCCGTGAACTAGTTTCCGACCGCGAAGCACTCTATCGTTTGATCGCGCACCCGCTTGATGCGGTCTCGCTCGTTGCCCTAGCCGGCGTCGCTGGCTGCTGGGAACGCGATGCGCGGTTCGCCTGGTGTGGCTTCAATCTTGGGCTGCGGTTGGCACAGCTCGCTAGTAATCGAGACATGTACAAGCTCGATGTTGAGGCTCGGCGGCAGATAAAGTCAGACAGACGTGCCGCGATTTTGGAAGTAGCTCTCGAAGAGTACCGCGAGCCAGGCCTGTTGCCCTCTTGGGTGTGCCCACGGCCTTCGTGGGTACAGGTCCCTCAGGATGCTGCAAGTCAGCAAGTTATTGATGAAGATGAGGAAGACGGTTGGCAGAGCACCGATGATCTGTGGGACAGCCAGTATGCCGCGAACGTCTTGCAGAAAGTACCTGTAGCGGCGGTTATGGCAAGCACGGCTCGCGCGCAGTATGTCGATGCCATCGAGGCGTTTGTTGGTTGGACACTCGACACTATTGACCCAGTGTGGCGAACTCCGCAGCGACGGTCGCGCGAGCGCAGCAATAGTAACTTGTACGAGTGGCAGAATCAGCTGAGCCTGATGATGGCAAGCGTTGCGCCTTATTTTCCTGCTGACGAGATCCAAGATCGGTTGCTGATGCCAATCCTCGCGCAGTCCGACGAGATTGCAATGCGGCTGCTCGCGCCATTTACTTGTTCGGTAGTCTGCCGCGATGTCCTCGATGCGCCTGAGCTTCGGAATGACACCTTACAACTGCTGCACACCGTGCTTGAACGGACTCTGGAGAACCGCGACCTGCGCCGCTCAAAATACAACGACGGACGCATTGGCGGCTTCGATCTACCAGGGCTAGTGAAGTCACTGCTCTTCGTGGATGTCGAACACGCCCCTGGCGCCGCGCGCTTTGCCAACAACCGCTGGGACGATCTCGGCCAAGTGATGCCGCTTGTAGATCGCATGGTGCGCGTCGCTGGTTGGAACCCTTATGTCGCACGCCAGTTTATCTCACTGTGCGAGCGTTCCGGCGCTGCCTACCCTGTCGAAACGTTCGCCGATCAGGTGCTGGCCCAAATCGTCGATGGACGCCTGCCTGCAAGCTGGAAAGGCTCCTCGGTACCATCCGCTATTGCGGCTCTGGTGCAGGCGCACGCTGACCGATTGCATCCGCTACCGGCTCCTCTGGCCCGCAAACTGCTGCAGGTGCTTGATGCGCTGGTCGATCTTGGCGACCGTCGCAGCGCGGCTTTACAACAGAGCGAGTCCTTCCGCGGCGTGTGCCTCGCCGCGTCAGCCTGACGTGATCTATACAGACGAGGGAAGAAGGCTGGGCCCATGAGTGCGCCACTCACAGGGTATCCCTGTTCGGAGTCTGTTCCGAAGTGACTGTTTAACCGGCCGCCTTGTATGGTCGCTTTTGGCCGATTTTGTTGAAAAAGTAGGTTTTTTCAGAATGCCGTAGGATGGATCGGTGAAAGCGCTCTTCAGCACGCTTCTACGTGAAATTTCAGCCTGAAAGGCTCTGCGGACATTCAGGATTTCAATCTCCGACGCGGACTTTTCTGCTTTAGAAAACACGACCGACTTTTTCAACAGAATCGGCCGGTTGCAGTCCTTCAGTGCTTGGCTGACGCACTCCCGCGGAGTGGCACCCGCTGACACCCATCAACTGCAAACGGCTGGTCAGCGCGAATGCAAATGACTGGTCAAGTCGGATGCAAACAACTGGTCAGTGGCAATGCAACTAGGTGGTCAAGTGAGATGCCATAACGCAGAGCCCATGCGAGTGGGAATGCGGAGCCTTCCCGCCCGCATGGACTTAGTCAAAAGGCCCCAAGAGCAAGGCTTGCAACGGCGACAGTCGCCACTTTTGTCGCCATGCTGCAGGCCAGGTATTACGTGGGTTGTCGCCGGTGTCGCCGCTGTCGCCAAATCAACCATCACTCCATCTGGGGAGTCATCCTCGGTTACCAGCAGCGTCCGGTGAGCGCTCACCGTATCGGCACGACGTTGTGGTCCCTGGTTTGATTGATCGCAGATGCCGACAGGTTGCCAGTGGCCGCTTTCTGGATGTGCTCACTCCACCAAGCCATCATCGGTCTCCGGCGTTCGATGTAGTCCGCTCGGTTGTAGGCACTTCGGACTTCGTCCTTGTCGACATGCGCCAGCGCGACTTCGATCAGCTCCGGATCCCAGCCATGCTCATTCAGGATGGTGCTGGCCATGGAGCGCATGCCGTGGCTGACCAAGCGGTCCTGGAAGCCCATGCGTTTCAACGCCATGTTGGCGGTCTGGCTATTGGCGTGGGTGCGCGGGTTTCTATCTGCCGGGAACACGTATTCCCTGTGACCACTGTGGGGCTTGAGCGCCTCCAGTAACGCGAGTGCCTGTTCGGTCAGCGGGATGGTGTGCGAACGACGCTTTTTCATGCGCTCCGGCGGGATGGTCCAGATACGTTTGTCGAAGTCGATGTCTACCCATCGGGTGGTGGCCGCTTCGGCAGGGCGGGTCATGGTGTGCAGTTGCCATTCGATCAGGCAGCGGGTGATCCGCTTGATGCTGGCATTCGCGATTTCCAGCATGAGCTCCGGAAGTTCATCAGGTGCAAGCGCAGCCATGTTCTCTTTCTTCGGCTTCTTGAATACCGCCCGGATACCGCTGAGGGGGTTCGCGAAGATCATTCCTGAGTTGACCCCGTAGGTCATGATCTCGTTGAGCCGTTGGCTCAGTCGCTTCACTGTTTCCAGGCTGCCTTTGGCTTCGATTGGGCGAAGGAGCTTGATCACCATCGGTGCGTTGACTTCCGAGATCGGTGTCGATTTCATGCTCGGAAAAACGTGCAGTGTGAGTGAGCGCCAGATGTCTTCAGCATACGCCGGCGTGACCGAGTCCTTCTTCAGCTCGAACCAGGCGGTGGCCACATTCTCGAACGTGTGTTCTGTCTCCGCTCGTTTGGCTTGCACCAGCTCGTTGCGTTGAGCTTTGGGGTCGATGCCTTGCGCCAACAGCTCTCTGGCCTCAACCGCTTTCTTCCGGGCTTGCGCCAGAGAAACCTCGGGATAGGAGCCGAGCGCCATGTTGATTCGATTCTTGGTAACGGGATGCCGGTAGTTGAAGTTCCACTGCATCGAGCGATTGACCCGGACGCGGAGCTGAAGCCCATCACCATCGGTGAGGACGTAGTCCTTGTCTCTGGGTTTGACAGCCTTGAGCTGACGGTCCGAGAGGGCGGTTTGAGCGCACATGAGAAGTACTCCATGTCACCTTTTGGTATTCCCAAGATTAGCGCTGGGTAGCCGGGAATACCACTGGGAATACCAAGTCGGCTGGAACTCAAAAACGATCTATGGAGCCCAGTAGCGCTCAAACCCTTGATTTCACTGGATTTCAGGCACAAAAAAGACGTCCGTGGACGTCTTTAGATGATGAAGTGGTGGAGCCGGGGGGATTTGAACCCCCGTCCGCCAGTACTCCGCTGTCGGTACTACATGCGTAGCCGTGTCTATTAAGTTAACCCTCAGCGACCCGACGGGCAGGGTGCTTTGGGCGAGTTGTGTAAGTTTTAGCCGCTTCGTCCACAACGTACTGCACGGCGATTCTGTTCTATATGACAATCACTTTGGGTTTACAGACATCCCCTGATGATTGCTGGACCCGAAGGTGCCAGGAGGGAAGGGCTAAGGCTGCTTACGCAGCGAGAGCGTATTCCCCGTAGGTTTCGTCATTGGCAACTATAGAAAGTTGCAACAGTGGATTTACGAGTTCTGTTACCAACTCGGCATGCACCTAAAGTTTCGCAACCGGCGTCGAATCCTAAACGGCCCCGAACTCATTGCTCTGTACATCTGAGTGAGCAACAAGCGTGCACAGTGTACGCCAACGCGGCTCAGAAGGCCAACCCGTAGGTTGGCCCTCAGTGGTTATCAGGTTTTATCGCCTTTGTCCTGGTTCTGTATTTCCTGCAGGGTTTGAGTGGTTTCGGAGATGCATTTTTTGGTGCCTTCCTCGGTGTTTTGCGCCTGGTAGGCCTTGGCCTGCTGGACGCTGGCCTCGACGCGAGTTCTGATTTCCGGCGTCAGAGTCTGGGTCTTGGCATTGGCAATGGCTTGCAGGTTGGTCGCACAGAGATCGTCCGAACCGCCGGCGGCAAACGAGGAGGACGCCAGCATTGAGGCAGTAACGAACAGACCTAACAGTACAGAGCGTTTCATATATATCTCCTTGAACTGAGGGTCCAGGCATCGCTGGCCATCAGGACGGGCTGCCAATTTTGGGAAAGGTCCCACGTTCGCGGGACTTGATCAGTGGACTGCGACGGTGCGTCAGGGTTCTATTTTTCTTCAGGTTGCCCTGGCCTGCGTCACTCGATCCACCAGATAGACCAGTCCGTGGTAGTCAATGCCGCCATGTTGTGTCAGACCGATCTCACAGGTGCGGCTGGTGGAAATCCCCTCACTGCATTGCTGAACCGCGTCCTTGAGCGTGCGTAACGAATGGGCATTCAATTGCGGGGTAGTAAAGCCCTTGTCGCCAGCAAAGCCACAGCAGTGAATGCCTTCCGGAATGACCACGTTTTTACTGCATTTGCGCGCCAGATCGATCAACGCCTGGCTTTCGCCGAGATGCTGAGTGCTGCACGTGACGTGCACCGCGATCGGCGCTTCCTGGGGGGTGAAATCGAGACGATCCATCAAGTGAGTGCGGATGAAACGCACCGGGTCGTACAGGTCCAGCCGCACATCGCCCAAGTCCTGAGCCAGCCGCAAGGTACAAGGGCTGGTGTCGCAATAGATCGGGTCGAGCCCGCCGCGGCTGGCGTGTAGCAGTGCGCCGATCAGTTCCTGGCGTTTGTGTTCGGCCTGTTCGGCGTAGCCTTTGGAGGCGAATGGCTGACCGCAGCAGAGGTTGTCTTGATTGTCTGGAAAAACTACCTGATAACCGGCCTTTTCCAACAGGCCACGGGTTTTTTCGTACAGCGACATTTGCTCTTTATCACCCGCTGCCGGGCCCATGACCCGCGACACGCAGGCCGCCAGGTACACCACCCGAGGCCGCTCGTCCGACACGGTCGGGCTGAAGCGAATGGCCCTTTCCGGCTGCGGCATGGCGTTGGTCCATTGCGGAACCTGCCCCTTGGACAGCCGCGTCAGTGATGCCGACAGTTTCGCCAGGCGCGGCGCCCCCAGCAGCATCCGCGCACCGTTGGCGACGTGCAGGGTGAAGCGCGCGCCTTGCAACGCGGTGGCGAAATTTCCTTCAATCCAGTTAGCGGTTTTCGTATGCGTCGCTTTACGGCCGCGGAGCTTTTTCACCAGCTCGCCGGTGTTGATTCCTACAGGGCAACGTTGTGCACACAGGCCGGTGGCGGCGCAGGTATCGATGCCCTGGTATTCGTAAGCCTGTTCCAGTTCGGCGGTGTCTGTGCCGGCGCGTTTCTTCGCTTGAATGTCACGCCAGATCACGATGCGCTGGCGTGGACTCAGCGTCAGGTCTTTCGATGGACACACTGGTTCGCAGAAGCCGCATTCGATGCACTTATCCACAATCTCATCGGCGGCGGGCAGCGGTTTCAGGTGCTTGAGGTGGATCTGTGGGTCGTCGCTGAGCACCACGTCCGGGTTGAGAATGCCGTTAGGGTCGAGGAGGCGTTTGAGTTGCCACATCAACTGATAAGCATCGCTGCCCCATTCCAGTTCGACGAAGGGCGCCATGTTGCGACCGGTGCCGTGTTCGGCCTTCAGCGAGCCGCCGAATTCAACGGCCACCAATTGCGCCACGTCGTCCATGAATGCCTGGTAGCGTGCGACTTCTTCCGCGCTGTTGAAGCCTTGGGTGAAGACAAAGTGCAGATTACCTTCCAGGGCGTGTCCGAAAAGTATTGCTTCGTCGTAGTGATGTTTGTCGAACAGCTCGATCAAGCGGTTGACGCCGCTGGCCAGTTGTTCCACCGGGAAGGTCACGTCTTCGATGATCACCGTGGTGCCGGTTTTGCGTACCGCGCCGACGGCAGGGAAGGTGTCCTTGCGAATCGCCCAGAGCCGGGCGTTTTCCACCGGGTCTTCGGTGAAGTCGACTTGCTTCTCTACCGGGAACCCAGTCAGCGAAGCCATGATTTGCGCCAGTTGTTCCTGCAGCAAAGTAGAAGAGGCGGCGCGGGATTCGATCAGCAGGGCGCAGGCATTGGTCGACAGTTGTTGTACGAAAGCCGGCATGCCGGGTCTGTCCTGCACCGAGCGAAGACTGCGACGGTCCAGCAGTTCCACCGCCGATACAGGTTGGCTTTTCAGCACGGTGACGGCGTTGCAGCAGGTTTCTACATCCGGAAACACGATCAGCGCCGATGCCTTGTTCGGGTGGTCAATCACCGTGTCGTAGGTCACCGCGCTGATGAACCCGAGCGTGCCTTCTGAGCCCACCAGCAAGTGGCTCAAGATATCCACTGGCTCGTCGAAATCCACCAGCGCATTGAGTGACAGTCCGGTGGTATTTTTCAGACGGTATTTGTGGCGAATTCTCGCAGCCAGTTCGGCATTGGCGCGGGTCTCGCGGCCCAACGTCGCCAGACGTTCCAGCAGCTCGGCTTGGCTCTCACGGAAGGTTGCGACACTGGCGGCGTCTTCGGTATCGAGACGGCTGCCATCGGCCAGCACCAGACGAATCCCGGCCAGTGTGTGATAGGTGTTTTGCGCCGTGCCACAGCACATGCCACTCGCATTGTTGGCGACAATGCCGCCGATTTTGCAGGCGTTGATCGACGCCGGATCCGGACCGATCTTGCGTCCGAACGGTGCCAGCCAGGCGTTGGCCTGGGCGCCGATCACACCTGGTTGCAGACGGATTTGCATACCCTGGCCACGGATTTCGCGACCGTTCCAGTTATCGCCCAGCACGATCAGCACCGAATCGCTGATGGCCTGGCCAGACAGGCTGGTGCCGGCGGCGCGGAAGGTCACCGGGACTTTGTCCCGTTGCGCCAGTTTGAGCAGCGCCACCACTTCGTCTTCGGACTCGACGCGAATCACCAGTTTCGGAATCAGCCGGTAGAAACTGGCGTCGGTGCCAAAGGCCAAGGTCGACAGCGGATCGTCGAAACGTCGTGTTTCAGGAATCAGTTGCTGCGCATCTCGCAGGAACGCCGCCGGTAGACTCATTGGTCCTCCAGGATCAGAACGACCAGGTCTTTCGGCCCGTGGGCGCCGTAGGCCAGAATTTGTTCGATGTCGGCTGTCTTCGATGGCCCAGACACCAGTAAGGCATTGGTCGGCATGCCTTGGGCCCATTCGAATTCCTGCTGCACCTGATAGAAGTTGTCGCGGATTTCACTGGCCTTGAGCAGCGCGAAATGCACCGGCGGCACCAGGCTCATCAGGCGCGGTTCTTCCCGCGTCGGCCAGAGAATCAGACTACCTGTCGCGGCGATCGCTCCGAGGGTGGTGGTCAGGCTGGCCGGGGTGTCGTTGAACAACTCGGCTTTCCATTCCTCCACCGGGCGGTCGTAGGCTTTGAGTGCTGGCAAGCCAGGATTTTTCGCCCAATGCTGAGTGACACGTTGACCGTGGGGTGTTGCCGGCGCGATCAACAGGCTTGGCAACTGGCGATCCTGCAGCAGTTGCGCCAGCAATTCGGGCCAGCCTTCTCCGGACGTCAGATGAATTTCGGTGTGCACCGCTTCCATCAGTTTGCGCAGTTGCGGGATGCGTTGCTCTGGCGTGTAGGTGTAGGGCTCGGTCACCAATTCGACATCGAAGTTGTCAGGCACCGGCGTGGTGCCTGTCAGACTGGTGCGCAATTTGGCGAGGATATTTTGCTTGGCGCTCATCAGCGGTCTCCCTGTTTGGCCAAATGCTCGCGGGCCATGTCATGCAGTGAGCGCGCGGCGGGTTTCGGTGCGCTGTGGTTCTGGGTCCACGGGCCAACATTGCTCGGCGTCAGTGCACGCAGGCGGGTGGCGAAGAAGCCGAACAGGCGATAGAGCGTTGGCGAGCTGTTGAGCTTCGCCCAGGCGTTCCAGATAAACCGTTCTTTGCGCGAGTATTTGCTGCCCTGACCGCGCATCACTTGATGCGGGCTGTCCGGGGCTTTGACGTTCTCTTCCCGTAGGCGACGCAGCAATGCAGGGATCGGAATTTTTACCGGGCAGACTTCACCGCAAGCACCACATAACGAAGACGCACTCGGGTGATCGGGGACTTTCGCCAGGCCGACCATGTGCGGGGTGATGATTTTTCCGATAGGCCCAGGGTAAACCTCCCCATAGGCATGGCCTCCGATTCGAGTGTAGACCGGGCAATGATTCATACAGGCGCCGCAGCGGATGCAGTTCAGGGTCTGGCGCAATTCGCTGTCGGCAAACGCCTGGCTGCGACCGTTGTCGAGCAATACCAGGTGCACTTCCTGCGGGCCGTCGAGTTCATGTTCCTTGCGTGGCCCGGAGATCATATTGACGTAGGTGGTGATCGGCTGGCCGAGGGCCGAGCGGGTCAGCAGCGACAACAGCGGTACAACGTCCCGCAGGTTTTCGACGACTTTCTCGATGCCCGTGACGGCAATGTGTACGGGCGGCACGGTGGTCGACATGCGCCCGTTGCCTTCGTTTTCCACCAGTAGCAGGGTACCGGTTTCGGCCACGGCGAAGTTGACGCCGGAGACGCCGATGTCTGCTTCGAAGAATTTCTGTCGCAAGACTTTGCGACCGATCTGAATGAGTTGGTCTACGTCCTTGGTGTACTCCACGCCAAGTTTGTCGTGGAACAAGGACGCGACCTGACCGGCATTCTTGTGGATCGCCGGCATAATGATGTGTGAAGGCTTCTCGTGGTCGAGCTGGACGATGAATTCGCCCATGTCCGACTCCAGGCATTCAATGCCTTGAGCCGCGAGGACATGATTCATCTCCATCTCTTCGCTGACCATCGATTTGCCCTTGATCACTTGCCGCGCCTCGTGAGCGCGGATGATCGACAAGACGATGCCATTGGCTTCGTCCACCGTTTCCGCCCAGTGCACTGTCACACCGTTGCGGGTCAGGTTCTGTTCAAGCTGCTCGAGCAAATCGGGCAACTTGGATAAAGCACGGGCGCGGACAGCATTGCCCAGCGCTCGCAAATGTTCTCGCTCAAAGGCATCGCTGAAGGACGCTGCCCGTTTGCTCATCAGTGAATCCATCGCACTACGAAAGTTGTTTCGCAGTTGCGTGTCAGCCAAAGCCTTGTGAGCCCGGGTGCGAAAATCTTCTTCTACGGCAACCGTAGGAATAATCGTGGAAGTGCTCATCGGGCACCTCCGGTACGCTGCCACAGGAAACTGGCCAGATGCTGACCGCGCAACGCTTCCTGCTGTTTCTCCAACGAGCCATTGATGTTCATCAGGCAGCCGCAGTCGGCACTGAGTACCTTGTGCGCGCCGGATTCCTTCAATGCCCGGGTCTTGTCAGCCACCATCGCGCCGGAAATATCTGGCATACGGACGCTGAAAGTCCCACCAAAGCCACAGCATTCACTTTCGTGGCTATGGTCGACTCGCTCCACATTGCTTAGCTGCGCCAACAACTCACGACCGTGCAGATGGGTGTTCATTTCACGGCGTGCCGAGCACGACGTGTGCAGCGCCACTTTGACCGGTTCGCCGCTGTCCTTGAGCTGCACCTTGCAGACAAACAGCAGGAACTCGGCCAGCTCATAAGTCCGGGCAGCCAGGGCCTGAACCTGTTTCAGCGTTTGCGGCTCGTCCTTGAACAAGTCGGCATAGTGTTCGCGCAACATGCCCGCGCAGGATCCCGACGGCACCACCACCGGATAATCCCCGGCAAACAGCGCCAGTTGCGAGCGCGCCACGGTCCGGGCCTGTTCGGTATACCCCGAGGTGTAGGCCGGTTGCCCGCAGCAACTTTGCCCTTGCGGGTATTCGACACGAATGCCTTCGCGTTCCAGCAGGTGAATCGCGTCCATTCCGGCTTCCGGGTAGAACAGATCCACCACGCAAGTCCCGAACAGGTAGACCCGTGACGGTTTTTCGCTGGGGTATTGCCGAGGCTCGGGCAGTGGCGGGGCGACGCGGGTCGCGTTCGACACTGCGTTGTAAAAAAGCTCGCTCATCAGGCGTGTCTCCGGGTGGTCCCGGTTATCCGTCCGCTGAGGCTGCTGAATATAGAGAGAGAAGCTTTCAGCAGCCTTGCAGACCCGGTTGTGAATAGCTGACGCCGGGGGCGTAATCCGGCGTCGGTTTTTTCCGTGTCGCGTGTAGTTCTTAGTGCACCAGCATGCCGGTGAACCAGTAAGCCTGAGCCAATGTGATCAGGCCGACGATCGTTGCAAAGAATAGGCTGTGCTTGAGGGTGAAGCGGAACAGATCCGATTCCTTGCCCACCAGTCCGGTCGCGGCGCAGGCCACGGCGATCGATTGCGGCGAAATCATCTTGCCGGTCACGCCGCCGCTGGTATTCGCCGCCACCAGCAAGGTGTCGTTGACGCCGATCTGGTGCGCGGTGGTCGCTTGTAGCGAACTGAACAGTGCGTTGGACGAAGTATCGGAACCGGTCAGGAACACGCCGAGCCAGCCGAGGAATGGCGAGAAGAACGGGAATGCCGCGCCGGTGCCTGCCAGTACCAGAGCCATGGTCGACGACATGCCCGAGTAATTGGTGACGAAGGCGAAGGCCAGCACCATGCCGATGGACAAAATCGGCCAACGCAGTTCGTAGAAGGTCTCTTTAAAAGTGGTAAGACCAGTTTTGATATTGATCTTCAGTACCAGCATCGAGATCAGCGCGGATAAGAAAATCGCCGTGCCGGTCGCGGAAATCGGATCGAGTTTGAACACCGCCGGAATCGCTGTCGGGGCGGTCACGATCGGGGCGACCTTGATCACCATTTGATCCAGATGCGGAATCGCGAAGTTGAATACCCAGCCATACATCGAACCGCCGGCGGCAAACATCGCCTTGAATGGCTTCAGCGTCCAGAGAGTGACCAATACGGTGAGAATCAGGAACGGCGACCAGGCTTTGATAATTTCCCCCAGGCTGTAGGGCGATGCCACGGTAGTGCGCGGTTGGCCGAAACCACCGGTGCTGGCCACCACGGAGGCCGAGACGGCGCCGACGATGTGGGCGCCAGCGGCACGTTTTGGCTGCCAGATTTTCAGGAATAGTGTCAGGGAAATCAGGCTGGCCAGCGCCGAGGTGATGTCCGGCAGTTCCGGGCCGATGAAGTTCGAAGTGAAGTACTGGGTGATGGCGAAACTCAAACCGGCCACCAGTGCCGCCGGCCAGGTTTCCCGAACGCCGCGCAAGCCGTCCATCATGAACACCAGCCAGAACGGCACGAACAGCGACAGCAATGGCAATTGGCGCCCGGTCATGGCGCCGATCTTGAACGCGTCGATGCCGGTGACTTGCCCGGCGACGATGATCGGAATCCCCAATGCGCCAAAGGCTACCGGCGCGGTATTGGCGATCAGGCACAGGCCGGCGGCGTACAGCGGGTTGAAACCCAGACCTACCAGCAGCGCGGCGGTAATCGCTACCGGTGCGCCGAAGCCGGCGGCACCTTCCAGGAATGCGCCGAAGCAGAAGCCGATCAGCAGCACTTGCAGGCGTTGGTCGTCAGTGATCGACAGCACCGAGCTGCGGATCACTTCGAACTGGCCGCTTTTGACCGTGAGTTTATAGAGGAACACCGCTGCCACGATGATCCACGCAATCGGCCACAAGCCGTAGGCGAAGCCATATCCGGCTGCCGCGAAGGCCATATCGACCGGCATCTGGAACGCGAAGATTGCTACGGCAATCGACAGCGCGAGGGTAATGCTGCCGGCCACGTGGCCTTTGAGGCGGAATACGGCCAAAGCCAGGAAGAAAAATACGATGGGGATGACGGCCGCGAGTGCGGACACGCCAAGACTGCCGAGCGGGCTGTAGAGCTGTTGCCAGGTTTGCATATGGGGTGGCCCCTAATTGTTGTTGGTCAGGCACTGGTCAGCGTTCTTGGATAATTGGTAATACCAATTTACAATCGCTGTTGGCTAGGGTAAAAGCCTTGTATGTGGTGTGTCAATTTGCCGCCCTAAAACTTTTGTCGAATGAGCGGTGCAGATCGCATCTGATCTGTTCGATCAAACGTCGTCTGGTAGGTGCTGGCGCAGCGCCGATAGGCCAGAATAGAGAGCCCGGCGAGCCGCCGGGATCGTGGAGAATTGAGTGATGGGGTTTGATCAGATTCGGCAGCGCCGTTTGTCTGACGATATTGTCGAGCAGCTCGAAGGGATGATTCTCGAGGGCACGTTAAAGGCCGGCGAGCGTCTGCCAGCCGAGCGTGCGTTGGCCGAGCAGTTCGGCGTGTCGCGCCCTTCGTTGCGCGAAGCGATTCAGAAACTGGCGGCCAAAGGGTTGCTGGTCAGTCGTCAGGGCGGCGGTAACTATGTGGTGGAATCCTTGGGCTCGACGTTCAGTGATCCACTGTTGCATCTGCTGGAAAGCAACCCCGAGGCCCAGCGCGATTTACTGGAGTTTCGTCATACGCTGGAAGCATCCTGTGCTTACTACGCGGCATTGCGCGCCACAGACGTGGATCGCGAGCGGCTGACGGCGGCGTTCGATGAGTTGCAAGACTGCTATTCGCGCCATGACGAAGTGAGTCGGGCAGAGGAAGGCGCGGCGGATGCGAAATTTCATTTGGCGATCGCCGAGGCCAGTCATAACGCAGTATTGCTGCACACCATTCGTGGGCTGTTCGACCTGCTCAAACGCAACGTGGTGACCAACATCGGCGGCATGTACAAACAGCGTTCCGAAACCCGCGACATGTTGATTGCGCAGCACAGGGAATTGTATCTGGCGATTATCGAAGGACGGGCAGAGGAGGCGCGGGAGGTTTCCAGTCGGCACATTTTGTATGTGCAGGAAGTGCTGGAAGAGGTGCGTCAGGAAGTACAGCGCGTGGCTCGGGCGGAGCGGCGCAAGGGGATGTAGGTTTGGATGAATGATCGTTCCCACGCTCTGCGTGGGAACGCATCCCGTGACGCTCCGCGTCACAGGGGACGCAGAGCGTCCATTGCTGCATTCCCACGCAGAGCGTGGGAACGATCAGGGTGGAAAATTAATCTTCCTTACCCTTGTTTCGCACCGCACGCTGCAATTCACGACCGGCGTCGCGCTCGCGTTCGGTATCACGCTTGTCGTATTCCTTCTTGCCCTTGCCCAGAGCGATCTCGCACTTGACCATGTGCTTGCTCCAGTACCAGGACAGGCATACGCAGGCGTAACCTTTTTGCTGTACGGCAGCGGCCAGCTTTTCTAGTTCGCGGCGGTTGAGCAGCAATTTCCGGGTGCGGGTCGGATCAGCGATGACGTGGGTGCTGGCAGTCATCAGCGGCGTAATGTGGCTGCCGAGCAACCAGGCTTCGCCATCCTTGAGCAGTACGTAACTGTCAACCAGTTGTAGCTTGCTTGCCCGCAAACTTTTTACTTCCCAGCCGGCCAGGACCAGACCAGCCTCGAACTTATGCTCGATGAAGTAATCGTGTCGCGCCTTTTTGTTCTGCGCGATGGTCCCTGTTGGGTGTTTCTTCTGTTTAGCCATAGGGGCGGCATTATATGGAGTTACACCGCTGTCGGCTACGGTGAAGCTACGTGCTTGAGCAGGTTGATTGAATCCCGGACAATGCGGCCTCTTTTTTGAACGCTTGGGCGTGATAACGATGTCGACAGACAAGGTTTCTGTCCACGGCAGTTGGGCTAGCCGCTGGGTCTTCATACTCGCCGCGACCGGTTCGGCCGTGGGCCTGGGTAGTATCTGGAAATTCCCTTACATGGTTGGCGTCTACGGTGGCGGAGCCTTCGTGCTGATGTTCCTGGCCTGTATCGCGCTGATCGGTGTACCCGTCATGCTGGCCGAAACCCTGATCGGCCGACGCGCGCGGCAGAGCCCGGCGAATGCCTTGAAGGTCCTGGCTTTGGAAGCGGGGCATTCGGCGAAGTGGTCCTGGGGCGCATTTGCCGGGATGATCACGGCGCTACTGATTCTGTCTTTCTATAGTGTGGTCGGTGGCTGGTCGCTGGATTACATCATTGATATGGGCCGTGGCGACTTCCAGGGGGCGACGCCTGATCAGGTCGGCGCCTATTTCGGCAATGTGATCGCCGATCCGTGGCGCCTGATACTTTGGCACACGATTTTCATGCTCCTCTCCGCCATTGTGATCGCCAAAGGTGTGGTCGCCGGGCTGGAACGCAGCCTGCGAATCATGATGCCACTGCTGTTCGTGATGATCCTTGTGTTGCTGGGCTACAGCATGACCACGGGCCATTTCATGGAAGGCGTGCATTTCATGTTCGACTTCCATCCGGAAAAAGTGCTCGATGGCTTGCTGCCAGCAATGGGGCACGCTTTCTTTTCCCTGAGCGTGGGCGTCGGTTCGATCATGATCTACGGCGCTTATATGCCGAAGAGTTCATCGATGTCCGGGACTGTGGTTGGCGTGGCACTGCTCGATACCTTCGTTTCGCTGGTAGCCGGGTTGGCACTGTTTCCGATTGTGTTCGCCGCGGGCCTGAACCCAAGCGAAGGCCCAGGCCTGATGTTCGTCAGCCTGCCATTTGCCTTTGGCAACGTAGCGTTCGGCCAGTTGATGGGCGTAGTGTTCTTCGTACTGGTAGCGATTGCGGCCTGGAGTTCAGCGATTTCCCTGCTCGAACCGATGGTGGCTTACCTGGTTGAACGCACGAAAATAAGTCGCGCCTGGGTCACCTTCTGGCTGGCCTTCATCTGCTGGTTCGTCGGCTTGGGCACTGTGTTTTCTTTCAATATCTGGAAGGAAGCCAGGTTTTTCGTGAACGAAGGCGGGATGTTCCACCTCTATCAATGGGGAGCCGCCGGTGGTCTGGACTTCTTCGGTGTGATCGATTTCTTCACCTCGCGGATCATGTTGCCACTCGGTGGTTTGTGTTTCGTGGTGTTTGCGGGCTGGGTGATGGGGCGTGAAGCGGTGCGCGACGAATTGTCGATCCGCCGTCCGGTGCTGTTCGCCCTGTCCCTGTTCTTGATGCGCTATGTGGCGCCCATCGGCATTCTTGTAGTGTTTGCCGCCCAGCTGTGGAAGTAACGCTGACATGACGACACACATTCAACGTTCGGCCCTGCTGCCGTATCCGGCACAAGCGCTTTATGACTTGGTCAACGACGTGGCCCGCTATCCGGAATTCCTGCCGTGGTGCTCGTCGGCGGAAGTCCTGGAAAGCACTCCTGAGCTTATGCGTGCCAGTGTCGGCGTGGCCAAGGGTGGCCTGAGTCAGCATTTCGTGACACGTAATACCCTGGTGCCCGGGCGTTCGATCGAGATGAACCTCGAGGAAGGTCCGTTCAGTCAGTTGCACGGCGTCTGGGTGTTCAAGCCGTTGGGCGAGAAGGCCTGCAAGATCAGTCTGGACTTGTCGTTCGCCTACTCGGGACCGCTGGTGCGTGCCACATTGGGGCCTTTGTTCAATCAGGCGGCGAATACGCTGATGGACGCGTTTTGCCAGCGCGCCAAACAGATGCATGGTTGAGGTCGTGATCAAAGTCGAAGTTGTATATGCCGCCGTTGATCGTCAAGTGCTGCTGACCGTAACCGTGCCGGTGGGCGCAACGGTGCGGGATGCGTTGCTCAAATCCGGCCTGAACAGCGAATTTCCTGAGTTGGATCTGGCCGGTTGTCCGGTTGGCATCTTCGGCAAAGTGATCGCGGAGCCGGCCATTCGTCCGGTTCAGGCAGGGGACCGCCTCGAGATTTACCGACCGTTGCTCGCCGATCCGAAAGAAGTTCGCCGGTTGCGCGCCGCCAAAGCGGCCGAGGCTAAAGCCCGGAATCAGTGATTCGGTTAAACGCCAGACGATAAAAAACCCGGACATGCCGGGTTTTTTATTGCGTCGCAAATTATTGCGGCGAGGTTTCCAGCGGTTCTGGCGTCGGGACTGGAACGGTTTCCACGTTGTCCACGTCCTTCTGGATCTGGTCCAGCAACGACCCTGGCTTGACCGGTTTTTCCGGCTTCGGCTTCTCGGCGTTTTCGGCGGGCGTGGTCACGGTAGTGTCACTGTCCTTGCCGAGAATCGCTTCGTCGCGGCTCACGCCCGGCATGAAATCGCCAGAGAGGCTGACAAGTTGATCATTTGGGTTGAAGATAACGCTAATGCGTTCCTGTTGGCGTTCACCGCCACCCGGTTGCAGGCTGTACAGATAATCCCAGCGATCGGCATGGAACGTGTCGGTCAGCAGAGGGTTACCCATGATAAACCGTACTTGCCGGCGGGTCATTCCCGGGCGTAACTGGTCTATCATGTCCTGCGTGACGACATTGCCCTGCTGGATGTCGATTTTGTAAACCCCGGGGAATGAACAACCGGCGAGTGCGAGCAGTCCCACAAAGGTGAAACTGGTTAGCAAGAGCTTGGTGTTTTGCATCGGTGGGCGACTTCCACTATCTTGGCTGGGACAACGTAAACGCCGATCATACCCGCATTAAGAGAAGCTGCGAAGCAGCATCGCGAGAAAGCTGACCATGGTTGAAAATAGCGAACTACGCAAAGCCGGCCTCAAAGTGACCCTTCCACGGGTCAAAATTCTGCAAATGCTCGATTCCGCCGAGCAACGCCACATGAGTGCCGAGGATGTCTACAAGGCGCTGATGGAGGCTGGTGAGGACGTCGGTCTGGCCACGGTTTACCGTGTTCTGACCCAGTTCGAGGCAGCTGGCCTTGTGGTGCGGCACAACTTCGACGGAGGCCATGCGGTCTTCGAGCTGGACGACGGCAAGCATCACGACCATATGGTCAACGTCGAAACCAGTGAAGTGATCGAATTCTTCGACGAAGAAATCGAGCGGCTGCAGAAAGCAATCGTCGACAAGTATGGCTTCGAGATGGTTGATCACAATCTTGTACTGTACGTGCGCAAGAAAAAGTAAGCATGTCGCGCGAACTTCAGGTTCGCGAAACGAACGAAGGCGACCCCAGGGTCGCCTTCGTGCTTTCTGCCGCTTTTAAATTTTCGCGGTAACGACCATTTTCTTCGCGTGCGCCAAGGACTCCTTGGTGAGATCGATGCCGCCCAGCATCCGTGCCACTTCTTCGACACGATCGGTCTTGCTCAGTTTGGAGACGGCTGTATGCGTGGCGTCTTCACCGCGGACCTTGTGTACAAATAGGTGTTGATGCCCCTGTGCCGCCACTTGCGGCAAGTGAGTCACGGTCAGAACCTGCCCGCGCTCCCCGAGGCGTCGCAGCAATTGGCCGACAATCTCGGCGGTCGGGCCGCCGATACCCACGTCCACTTCGTCAAACACCAGGGTCGGTACGCGCGAGGTTTGTGCAGTGATCACCTGAATCGCCAGGCTGATACGCGAAAGCTCGCCTCCCGACGCTACTTTTGCCAGGGCTTTCAACGGTTGCCCGGGGTTGGCGCTCACCAGCAGTTCTACCTGTTCGAGCCCATTGGGCAGCAGTTCGTCGCTGCTGTTGGGGCGAAGTTCGATGGTGAAGCGGCCGCCGGGCATGCCCAGGCGCTGGATTTCCTGTTCCACGGCACTGGCCAGGCTGCTCGAAGCTTGATATCGCAGATCGCTCAGCTCCCGAGCCTTCTCCTGATAATGGCGGGCATAGGAGGCCAGCTCATCGCTCAGTCGTTCGATGGATTCGTCATTGGCATTCAGGGTTTCGATTTCATCGAGTAGCTTCTGCTGCATCTCGGCGACTTCGGTTGGCTGGATGCGGTGTTTGCGCGCCAGGGTGTAGATGGCATCGAGGCGCTCTTCCAGGTACTGAAGGCGGGCCGGATCGGCGTCGAAATTGTCGAGAAAACGGTTCAACTCGCCCACGGCTTCTTCAACCTGAATCTGCGCGCTGGTCAGCAGGCTGCTGGCTTCGCCTAGGGCTCCGATCGAATTGTTCACGCTCGATAGGCGATTAAGGCTGGCGGTGAGCGCGTTCAATACATTGCCGGAATCACTTTCGCTGCATTGTTCGACCACTTGCCGGCAAATGCCCAGCAGGGTTTCGGCGTTGGTCAGGTTCTTGTGTTCCTGTTCCAGCTGCACCAGCTCGTTTTCGCCGAGGCCGAGGTTTTCCAGTTCTTCGAGCTGGTAGCTGAGCAACTGATGACGGGCGCGCTGTTCGTCGCCGGAGTTGGAGAGGCGTTCCAGTTCCTGGCGGGTCTGGCGCCAGCGTTGGGCAGCCAGTTGCACTTGGCGAGCCAGGTCCGTGGCGCCGGCGTATTCGTCAAGCAGGCGGCGGTGGGTATCGGTTTTGAGCAGGGATTGGTGTTCGTGCTGGCTGTGGATATCGATCAGCAATTCGCCCAAGGCTTTCAGGTCGCCGAGGGGGCAGGGGGTGCCGTTGATATAACCGCGCGAACGCCCTTCAGCGGTGATCACTCGACGCAGAATGCACGGACCGTCGTTCTCGAGGTCGCGCTCCGCCAGCCAGGCACTGGCTTCCGGGATGTCGACCAGATCGAAGGTGGCCAGGATATCGGCCTTGTCCGCACCCGGGCGGACCACGCCGCTATCGGCGCGATCGCCCAGGGTCAGGCCCAGGGCGTCGAGCATGATCGACTTGCCGGCGCCGGTTTCCCCTGTGATCACGCTCATCCCGCGATCGAGTTCGAGATCGAGATGTTCAACGATGGCGTAGTTATGTACGGACAGGTGCACCAGCATAAAGGCCGCTCCCAGGCTTTAGGTCTGGTTATTTATACAGTGTTTTGTTTCTGGCTGACAATGCTTCCTCTTAGGTCGATTTGCTTGATTGAAGGGAATCCTTAGCGCAATGAGGAATGACAATGCAGCTGTTTTTTGTAGGGTTAATCATCAAATAGCCCTTGAAGCTGGATTTTGCGGCCCCATATACCGGGGCAGAAGCGCGAGTTGAGCTCGCGGACGATATTGGAAGGAGAAATCTATGGCTGACGAACAGACAGTGGATACGCAAAATCTAGACGCCAACCAGGGCCCCGAGGCTTCGGGTGAAGACCTGGCGGCTCGTGTACAAGGGCTCGAAGAGCAATTGGCTGGTGCGCAGGATCAGGCTTTGCGTGTAGCCGCCGATCTGCAGAACGTCCGCCGCCGTGCCGAGCAGGACGTTGAAAAAGCTCACAAGTTCGCCCTGGAAAAGTTCGCTGGCGACCTGCTGCCGATCATCGACAGCCTGGAGCGCGGTCTGGAGCTATCCAACCCTGACGACGAAAACATTCGTCCGATGCGCGAAGGGATCGAGCTGACCCTGAAAATGTTCCAGGACACCCTGAAGCGCTATCACCTGGAAGCGATCGATCCTGAAGGCGAACCCTTCAATGCCTCGCACCATCAGGCGATGGCCATGCAGGAAAGCGCCGACGTCGAGCCAAACAGCGTGCTCAAGGTGTTTCAGAAGGGCTACCAGCTTCACGGTCGCCTGCTGCGCCCGGCCATGGTCGTGGTCAGCAAGGCACCTGCACCGGTTTCGCCTTCGATTGACGAGCAGGCTTGAAATTAGCCGCAAGGCCCCCATTTAGAAGTCAAGCGTTTAAGTGCTACCGCAGTCAGCCACCACTACTGCGGCATCCAAATCAAAAGTTTCGGGAGAGTGAACATGGGCAAAATTATCGGTATCGACCTGGGGACTACCAACTCCTGCGTCTCCGTGCTGGAAAACGGCAAAGCCAAAGTTATTGAAAACGCTGAAGGCGCGCGTACCACGCCGTCGATCATCGCTTATGCCAACGACGGTGAAATCCTGGTTGGCCAGTCAGCCAAGCGTCAGGCAGTGACCAATCCGCATAACACCCTGTACGCGGTGAAGCGTCTGATCGGTCGTCGTTTCGACGAAGAAGTTGTGCAGAAAGACATCCAGATGGTCCCTTACAAGATCGTCAAGGCTGACAACAACGACGCCTGGGTTGAAGTGAACGGCCAGAAAATGGCGCCGCCCCAAATTTCGGCTGAAATTCTGAAGAAAATGAAGAAGACCGCCGAAGACTACCTCGGCGAGCCAGTGACCGAAGCGGTGATCACCGTTCCGGCCTACTTCAACGACAGCCAGCGTCAAGCCACCAAAGACGCCGGCCGCATCGCGGGTCTGGACGTTAAACGTATCATCAACGAACCAACCGCAGCCGCACTGGCCTACGGTATGGACAAGGCGAAAGGCGATCACACCGTGATCGTTTACGACTTGGGCGGCGGTACTTTCGACGTTTCCGTGATCGAAATCGCTGAAGTCGATGGCGAGCATCAGTTCGAAGTGTTGGCCACCAACGGTGACACTTTCCTGGGCGGCGAAGACTTTGACATTCGTCTGATCGACTACCTCGTTGACGAGTTCAAGAAAGAAAGCGGCATGAACCTCAAGGGTGACCCGCTGGCCATGCAGCGCCTGAAAGAAGCCGCTGAAAAAGCCAAGATCGAACTGTCCTCGAGCCAGTCGACCGACGTGAACCTGCCGTACATCACTGCAGACGCTACCGGGCCTAAGCACTTGAACGTGAAAATCTCCCGCGCCAAGCTCGAAGCGCTGGTTGAAGATCTGGTTCAGCGCACCATCGAACCTTGCCGCATCGCCATGAAAGACGCCGGTATCGACGTGGGTTCGATCAACGACGTGATCCTGGTCGGCGGTCAGACCCGTATGCCATTGGTTCAGAAACTGGTGACCGATTTCTTCGGTAAAGAAGCACGTAAAGACGTCAACCCTGACGAAGCTGTTGCCATGGGTGCTGCTATCCAGGGCGCGGTATTGGCCGGTGACGTGAAAGACGTTCTGCTGCTCGACGTCAGCCCGCTGACCCTGGGTATCGAAACCATGGGCGGCGTAATGACCGCGCTGATCGAGAAAAACACCACGATTCCTACCAAGAAATCGCAAGTGTTCTCGACTGCCGACGACAACCAGGGCGCAGTGACCATTCACGTACTGCAAGGTGAGCGTAAGCAAGCCGCACAGAACAAGTCCTTGGGCAAGTTCGATCTGGCCGAGATTCCACCAGCACCACGTGGCGTGCCACAAATCGAAGTGACCTTCGACATCGACGCCAACGGCATCCTGCACGTCGGCGCGAAAGACAAGGCTACCGGCAAGACTCAGTCGATCGTGATCAAGGCCAACTCCGGTCTGTCCGAGGAAGAAATTCAGCAGATGGTTCGCGATGCTGAAGTCAATGCTGAAGAAGACCGCAAGTTCGAAGAGCTGGCCAGCGCCCGTAACCAAGGCGATGCCCTGGTTCACTCGACGCGCAAAATGGTCGCTGATGCTGGCGACAAAGTGAGCGCTGAAGAGAAGACTGCAATCGAAGCAGCTGTAGTTGCCCTGGAAACCGCCATCAAAGGCGACGACAAGGCCGCTATCGAAGCCAAGGTTGAAGAGCTGTCCAAGGTCTCCGCGCCAGTGGCTCAGAAAATGTACGCTGATCAGGCTCAGCCAGCTGAAGGCGCGGCGCCGAAAGAAGAATCGGCTGAAAAGGCTGACGACGTTGTCGATGCCGAGTTCGAAGAAGTCAAAGACCACAAGTAAGTTGTTGGTCGCCCGGTTGACTGCCTTCAGGCGGTGACTGGTAGGATGTCGCCGCGCGGGAGCTTGCTCCCGCGTTGGCATGTCTGGAGCAAGCGAATTTTTACAGCATGCGACAACGCTCGAATGCTGGCGGTATGACCGAAAATGCTCCTGCTTTTCGAGTCGAAAGTACCGCATTGAATCAAAGACCAGGATCGTTGAATTGACGTGAGTTGGGTCCGGGCCTGTATTGGGGCTCAACGAGTTTGGCGAGGCTCAGGAGAGGTTTGCCGAACGTCCTTAAGAGTGCAAAGACTTATGGCAAAGCGTGACTATTACGAAGTATTGGGTGTTGAGCGTGGTTCAAGCGAAGCGGACCTGAAAAAGGCCTACCGTCGCCTGGCGATGAAGCACCACCCGGACCGTAATCCCGATGACAAAGCGTCGGAAGATATGTTCAAGGAGGCCAACGAGGCCTACGAAGTGCTGTCCGATTCCAGCAAACGCGCGGCCTATGACCAATACGGTCATGCCGGTGTCGACCCGAGCATGGGTGGCGGCGGTGCCGGGTTTGGCGGCCAGAACTTCTCCGACATCTTTGGCGATGTCTTCAGTGACTTCTTCGGTGGCGGTCGCGGCGGTGCTCGTGGCGGCGCTCAGCGCGGCAGCGACCTGCGTTACACCCTGGAGCTGAATCTGGAAGAAGCGGTGCGCGGCACGACCGTGAATATCCGCGTTCCGACACTGGTCAACTGCAAGCCGTGCGATGGCTCGGGTGCCAAGAAAGGCTCCTCGCCGATCACATGCCCGACGTGCGGCGGTATTGGTCAGGTGCGCATGCAGCAGGGCTTCTTCTCGGTGCAGCAGACCTGCCCGCGCTGCCATGGCCAAGGCAAGATCATTTCCGATCCGTGCGATTCCTGCCATGGCGAAGGTCGTGTCGAAGAGTACAAAACCCTGTCGGTGAAAGTGCCAGCCGGTGTCGATACCGGTGACCGTATTCGTCTGTCTGGCGAAGGCGAGGCGGGTGCGCAGGGTGGCCCGACCGGCGACCTGTACGTGGTGATCAATGTGCGTGAGCACGCGATCTTCCAGCGTGACGGCAAGCACCTGTTCTGCGAAGTGCCGATCAGCTTCGTCGATGCAGCGCTGGGCGGCGAGCTGGAGATTCCGACCCTCGATGGTCGGGTCAAACTGAAGATCCCTGAAGGGACTCAAACCGGTAAGCAGTTCCGTGTTCGTGGTAAAGGCGTCGCGCCGGTTCGTGGTGGCGGTGCTGGTGACCTGATGTGCCGCGTGGCGGTCGAAACTCCGGTCAACCTGGGTCGTCGTCAACGCGAATTGCTGGAGGAGTTCCGCAGCTCCCTGGCTGGCGACAACAGTCACTCGCCGAAAACCACCGGTTGGTTCGAAGGCGTGAAGCGCTTCTTCGGCGATTTGTAAGGAGTCGGCATGCGACGTATAGCTGTGATGGGCGCTGCCGGGCGCATGGGTAAGATTCTGGTCGAGGCAGTGCAGCAGCGCGCGCCGCTGACTGGCTTGACGGCCGCCATTGTGCGTCCTGGCAGCACGCTGATTGGCGTGGATGCCGGTGAGCTGGCATCGCTGGGGCGAATCGGTGTGCCGTTGTCCGGTAAACTGGATGCGGTGGCTGATGAGTTCGATGTGTTGATCGACTTCACGCTCCCGGAAGTCATGCTGAACAACCTGGCGTTCTGTCGTAAGGCGGGCAAGGCCATGGTGATCGGCACCACGGGATTGGACGCGGCGCAGAAGCAGTTGCTGGTCGAGGCGAGCAAGGATATTGCGATTGTGTTCGCGGCCAATTTCAGTGTCGGTGTAAACCTGTCGCTGAAGCTGCTCGATATGGCGGCTCGTGTGCTGGGTGATGAGGCTGATATCGAAATCATCGAGGCCCATCATCGGCACAAGATCGATGCGCCTTCAGGCACGGCTCTGCGCATGGGCGAGGTGATCGCTGGCGCGCTGGATCGTGATCTGCAAAAGGTTGCGGTCTATGGTCGTGAGGGTCACACCGGTGTGCGCGAGCGTGAAACGATCGGCTTCGCCACTGTTCGCGGTGGTGATGTGGTCGGTGATCATACGGTGCTGTTCGCCTGTGAGGGCGAGCGACTGGAAATCACGCACAAGGCATCGAGTCGCATGACCTTCGCCAAGGGTGCGGTACGTGCAGCTTTGTGGCTGGACGGTCGTGAGCCAGGCCTTTACGACATGCAAGACGTACTCGACCTGCGGTAAGATGCGCCCGAAATCGGGTTCAAACATAGCGTTTGGGCCCGGTTTTAAACTGCCAAGCGACGTCCTGTCGCATTCTCCGGCCTTTAGGGCTCATTGGCGGTAGACCAAAAATGCCTTTTTCTGTAAGCTACAGCTTTAGTGTGTCCACTAAAAGCGCGCAGAATAATTCGGTGAAGAAGCGGGGTGACGTGTCCATACGTCACTCCGCTTTTTTACAACCTGCGATCGCCCTTTCAGGCTTTATTTACGGGAGGTCTTCTTGACTAAGCCAGCCATACTCGCCCTTGCTGATGGCAGCATTTTTCGCGGCGAAGCCATTGGAGCCGACGGTCAAACCGTTGGTGAGGTGGTGTTCAACACCGCCATGACCGGCTATCAGGAAATCCTTACCGATCCTTCCTACGCCCAACAGATCGTTACCCTGACTTACCCGCACATCGGCAACACCGGCACCACGCCGGAAGACGCCGAGTCCGACCGCGTCTGGTCCGCTGGCCTGGTCATCCGTGATCTGCCATTGGTTGCGAGCAACTGGCGCAACACGATGTCCTTGTCCGACTACCTGAAAGCCAACAATGTAGTGGCAATCGCCGGTATCGACACTCGCCGCCTGACACGCCTCCTGCGTGAGAAAGGCGCGCAGAACGGCTGCATCATGGCCGGTGACAACATTTCCGAAGAAGCCGCCATCGCCGCCGCTCAGGGTTTCCCGGGCCTCAAAGGCATGGACCTGGCAAAAGTCGTCAGCACCAAAGAACAGTACGAGTGGCGCTCGACTGTCTGGGATCTGAAAACCGACAGCCACGCGACTCTGGATGCCTCCGAGTTGCCATACCACGTGGTTGCCTACGACTACGGCGTCAAAGTGAACATCCTGCGCATGCTGGTCGAACGCGGTTGCCGTGTGACTGTTGTACCGGCGCAGACTCCAGCCGCTGAAGCGCTGGCACTGAAGCCGGACGGCGTGTTCTTGTCCAACGGCCCGGGCGACCCTGAGCCATGCGACTACGCGATCCAGGCAATCAAGGACGTGCTGGAAACCGAGATTCCGGTGTTCGGTATCTGCCTCGGTCACCAACTGCTGGCGCTGGCCTCCGGCGCCAAGACCCTGAAAATGGGTCACGGCCACCACGGTGCCAACCACCCGGTCCAGGATCTGGACAGCGGCGTGGTGATGATCACCAGCCAGAACCACGGTTTTGCGGTAGACGAAGCGACCCTGCCAGGCAACGTTCGGGCGATCCACAAATCGCTGTTCGACGGCACCCTGCAAGGCATCGAACGTACCGACAAGAGCGCCTTCAGCTTCCAGGGTCACCCTGAAGCCAGCCCTGGCCCGAACGACGTAGCGCCACTGTTTGATCGCTTCATCAACGAGATGGCCAAGCGACGCTAATCGCTCGCCCTGATGTAGCGAAGCCTGAGGGCGGTCCCGAAACCGGTGGCCCCCTCAAGGCTTCAGAGATTGAACAAGACGGCTTGCCGACTGACCTGCGGATTTGAGTGACAACCCATGCCAAAACGTACAGACATTAAAAGCATCCTGATTCTCGGTGCTGGCCCGATCGTGATCGGCCAGGCCTGCGAATTCGACTACTCCGGCGCCCAGGCCTGTAAAGCCCTGCGCGAGGAGGGTTACCGCGTCATCCTGGTGAACTCCAACCCGGCGACCATCATGACCGACCCGGACATGGCCGACGCCACCTACATCGAGCCGATCAAGTGGCAGACCGTTGCCAAGATCATCGAAAAAGAGCGTCCGGACGCGGTGCTGCCGACCATGGGTGGCCAGACTGCACTGAACTGCGCCCTGGACCTGGAGCGCGAAGGTGTTCTGGAGAAGTTCGGCGTAGAAATGATCGGCGCCAACGCTGACACCATCGACAAGGCCGAAGACCGTTCGCGCTTCGACAAGGCGATGAAATCCATCGGTCTGGACTGCCCGCGTTCGGGTATCGCCCACAGCATGGAAGAGGCCAACGCAGTCCTCGAAAAGCTCGGCTTCCCGTGCATCATTCGTCCGTCCTTCACCATGGGCGGCACCGGTGGCGGTATCGCTTACAACCGTGAAGAGTTCGAAGAGATCTGCGCCCGTGGTCTGGACCTGTCGCCGACCAAAGAGCTGCTGATCGACGAATCGCTGATCGGCTGGAAAGAGTACGAGATGGAGGTTGTCCGCGATAAGAAGGACAACTGCATCATCGTTTGCTCGATCGAAAACTTTGACCCGATGGGCGTGCACACCGGTGACTCGATCACCGTTGCTCCGGCACAAACCCTGACGGACAAGGAATACCAGATCATGCGTAACGCCTCGTTGGCGGTACTGCGTGAGATCGGCGTGGAAACCGGCGGCTCCAACGTTCAGTTTGGCATTTGCCCGGACACTGGCCGCATGGTCGTGATCGAGATGAACCCGCGGGTATCCCGCTCTTCGGCACTGGCCTCGAAAGCCACTGGTTTCCCGATTGCGCGTATCGCTGCCAAACTGGCGATCGGCTACACCCTGGACGAGCTGCAGAACGAAATCACCGGCGGCGCTACTCCTGCGTCCTTCGAGCCGTCCATCGACTACGTCGTGACCAAGCTGCCACGCTTCGCCTTCGAGAAATTCCCGAAAGCCGACGCACGCCTGACCACTCAAATGAAGTCGGTCGGTGAAGTCATGGCCATCGGCCGGACCTTCCAGGAATCCCTGCAGAAAGCCCTGCGCGGTCTGGAAGTGGGTGTTTGCGGCCTGGACGAGAAGCTCGACCTGAGCAACCCGGAAAGCATGAGCATCCTCAAGCGCGAACTGACCGTGCCGGGCGCCGAGCGTATCTGGTACGTCGCTGAAGCGTTCCGCGCCGGTCTGTCGGTCGAAGATATTTTCGGCATGAACATGATCGATCCGTGGTTCCTGGTGCAGATCGAAGATCTGATCAAGGAAGAAGAGAAGGTCAAGACCTTGGGTCTGGCCAGCATCGACCGCGACTTGATGTTCCGCCTCAAGCGCAAAGGCTTCTCCGACATGCGTCTGGCCAAGCTGCTGGGCGTGACCGAGAAGGCTCTGCGTCGTCACCGTCACAAGCTGGAAATCTTCCCGGTCTACAAGCGCGTTGACACTTGCGCCGCCGAGTTCGCCACCGACACCGCTTACCTCTACTCGACGTACGAGGAAGAGTGCGAAGCCGCGCCGTCGGGCCGCGACAAGATCATGATCCTCGGCGGCGGTCCAAACCGTATCGGCCAGGGCATCGAGTTCGACTATTGCTGCGTACACGCGGCACTGGCCCTGCGCGAAGACGGTTACGAGACCATCATGGTCAACTGCAACCCGGAAACCGTTTCCACCGACTACGACACCTCCGATCGTCTGTACTTCGAACCAGTGACCCTGGAAGACGTACTGGAAATCGTCCGCGTCGAGAAGCCTAAAGGCGTGATCGTTCAGTACGGCGGCCAGACTCCGTTGAAACTGGCACGTGCCCTGGAAGAAGCCGGCGTGCCAATCATCGGCACCAGCCCTGACGCCATCGACCGTGCCGAAGACCGTGAGCGCTTCCAGCAAATGGTTGAGCGTCTGAACCTGCGTCAGCCGCCAAACGCCACCGTGCGCAGCGAAGACGAAGCGATTCGTGCCGCGGCCAAGATCGGTTACCCGCTGGTGGTTCGTCCGTCCTACGTACTGGGCGGTCGCGCGATGGAAATCGTCTACGAAGAAGAAGAACTCAAGCGCTACCTGCGTGATGCGGTGAAAGTGTCCAACGACAGCCCGGTGCTGCTCGATCACTTCCTCAATTGCGCCATCGAAATGGACGTGGATGCAGTCTGCGACGGCACCGACGTAGTGATCGGCGCGATCATGCAGCACATCGAGCAGGCCGGCGTTCACTCCGGTGACTCCGCGTGCTCCCTGCCGCCGTACTCGCTGCCTGCTCACATCCAGGACGAGATGCGCGAACAGGTCAAGAAAATGGCCCTGGAGTTGGGCGTTGTTGGTCTGATGAACGTTCAGTTGGCGCTGCAAGGCGAAGACATCTACGTCATCGAAGTCAACCCGCGCGCTTCCCGTACCGTGCCGTTCGTGTCCAAGTGCATCGGTGTTTCCCTGGCAATGATCGCGGCTCGCGTGATGGCCGGTAAAACCCTGAAAGAAATCGGCTTCACCAAAGAAATCATTCCGAACTTCTACAGCGTGAAAGAGGCGGTTTTCCCATTCGCCAAGTTCCCTGGCGTGGACCCGATCCTGGGCCCAGAGATGAAGTCCACCGGTGAAGTGATGGGCGTGGGCGACACCTTCGGCGAAGCCTTTGCCAAAGCCCAGATGGGTGCCAGCGAAGTGCTGCCGACTGGCGGTACCGCGTTCATCAGTGTGCGTGACGATGACAAACCACTGGTTGCAGGCGTGGCCCGTGATCTGATCAACTTGGGCTTTGAAGTGGTCGCCACTGCCGGTACTGCCAAGCTGATCGAAGCCGCAGGCCTGAAAGTACGTCGTGTGAACAAGGTGACCGAGGGTCGTCCGCACGTGGTCGACATGATCAAGAATGACGAAGTCACTCTGATCATCAACACCACCGAAGGTCGCCAGTCGATCGCCGATTCCTACTCCATTCGTCGCAACGCCCTGCAGCACAAGATCTACTGCACTACTACCATTGCTGCTGGCGAAGCTATCTGCGAAGCGCTGAAGTTCGGTCCCGAGAAGACCGTGCGCCGCTTGCAGGATTTACACGCAGGATTGAAGGCATGATCAAATACCCAATGACCGTCCAGGGCGCGAAAGCCCTGGAAGAAGAACACGCTCACCTGACCAAGGTCGTCCGCCCGAAGCTCAGCCAGGACATCGGTACGGCCCGCGAGTTGGGTGACTTGAAAGAAAACGCCGAATACCACGCTGCTCGCGAGCAGCAGGGTATGGTCGAGGCGCGGATTCGTGACATCGAAGGCCGGATTCAGAATCAGGTCATCATCGATGTCACGACCATTCCTCATACCGGCAAAGTGATTTTCGGCACCACCGTTGAAATCGCCAACGTCGAGACGGATGAGCGCGTCACTTACCACATCGTGGGTGAGGATGAGGCTGACTTCAAACTCGGCAAGATTTCGGTGGGTTCGCCACTGGCCCGCGCCTTGATTGCCAAGGAAGAGGGTGATGTGGTCGCTGTGAAAACGCCCGGTGGCGTTATCGAGTACGAGATTGTCGAAGTTCGCCACCTCTGAAAGAAGGCGCCCGCTACGCGCGGGCGCCATGCTTTGGCAGATGACCCAAATGTTGTGGGTTGGCGGCCTGTGGCTGTTGCATATCGGTCTGCTGCCGGTGCTGGGGCGGATTGGCCTGGCACAGCTGCTGATCGACGAAATTGCAGGCATGCTGAATACGCTGATGGTGGGGTTTGCCACAGCGTGTGTGATTTTTCAGGCTTTGGTGCTGATTCAGGCCAAGGGCCTTGGCAGTCTATGGCGCGATATTCGTGGGCAACTGCTGATGATGGCGCTGTATGGGGGCGCGATGTATTTCGCAGTCTATGTCGGCTGGCCACAGGCGGCGCATTGGCAGCTGTTCAGCTATCTTGTTCTGGGATTTTCCGGGCTGGTGCTGGTGATGCAACCGGTGCCGGGATGGAGTGTGAGGGTGCGCGAAGCACACCCTTGACCCTTGCCATCACTTGAAGCGATGGACGTTCGACAGCTGTTTGTTGACGCTGAAGTTCTTGCGGTAAATCAGTGCCATCTTGCCGATGACCTGAACCAGATCGGCTTTGCCGGCCTTGCAGAGTTCTGCAATGGCTGCCAGGCGCGATTCGCGATCGAGGATGTTGAGCTTGATTTTGATCAGCTCGTGATCCGCCAACGCGCGTTCAAGTTCGGCTAGCACACCTTCAGTCAAACCGTTGTCAGCCACAATCAAAACTGGTTTCAGATGGTGGCCAATGGATTTGTACTGTTTCTTCTGCTCTTGAGTGAGCGGCATAATCTGACCCTTTAGTCTGGATTCTGTAAAATGGCGGCCATTTTACCCGAGGGTTCGTGGATCCGCCCAATTAATCACGACCCTTATCATCGAGGTGCCCAATGGCGCGTTCCAAGACAAGCCTTGGTTGGCTGAAAAGACATGTCAATGATCCATATGTGAAGCAGGCGCAGAAGGATGGTTACCGCTCGCGTGCGAGTTACAAGCTTCTGGAGGTCCAGGAGAAATACAAGCTGATCCGTCCGGGTATGAGCGTTGTCGACCTGGGTGCGGCGCCCGGCGGCTGGTCGCAGGTCACTAGTCGGCTGATCGGTGGTCAGGGGCGTCTGATCGCCTCGGACATTCTGGAAATGGACAGCATTCCGGACGTGACTTTCATCCAGGGTGACTTCACCCAGGACGAAGTGCTCGCTCAGATCCTTGAAGCCGTGGGTAATTCGCAGGTGGACCTTGTGATTTCCGATATGGCCCCCAATATGAGTGGTACGCCTGAGGTGGACATGCCAAAAGCCATGTTTCTATGTGAGCTGGCTCTTGATCTGGCGGCTCGGATACTCAAGCCGGGTGGTAATTTCGTGATCAAGGTGTTTCAGGGCGAAGGGTTTGATGCTTACGTGAAGGACGCTCGTCAGAAATTCGACAAGGTCCAGATGATCAAGCCGGACTCTTCCCGTGGCAGTTCCCGCGAGCAATACATGCTGGCTTGGGGCTACCGCGGCCGTAGTGAGTAAATCGAGGTTTTTTTGCGGGTCGATAGGTTTTTCGTATTTCGTCCCGTGAGCATTAGCGAATATTGTGTAGAAAGTGTTTCACAAAGGGTTACAGACGGCGCCTGCCAGAGCCGTAGGTAATGTAGTAAGTTAGGCCGGTGAATATCATGCGAAGCACGCGCCATTAGCGGAGCTTGCTTCAGAGGGTAGTTAATTGAACGATATGGCAAAGAATCTGATCCTGTGGTTGATCATCGCGGCTGTCCTGGTGACGGTGATGAACAACTTCTCCAGCCCTAACGAGCCGCAGACCCTCAACTATTCCGACTTCATCCAGCAGGTCAAGGATGGCAAGGTCGAGCGCGTAGCGGTTGATGGCTACGTGATTACCGGCAAGCGCAACGATGGCGACAGCTTCAAGACCATTCGTCCGGCAATCCAGGACAATGGCCTGATCGGCGACCTCGTGGATAACCACGTGGTAGTTGAAGGCAAACAGCCTGAGCAACAAAGCATCTGGACTCAACTCCTGGTCGCAAGCTTCCCGATCCTGGTGATCATCGCTGTCTTCATGTTCTTCATGCGGCAGATGCAGGGCGGTGCCGGTGGCAAGGGCGGGCCGATGAGCTTCGGGAAGAGCAAGGCGCGCCTGCTCTCCGAAGATCAGGTGAAAACCACTTTGGCTGACGTTGCCGGTTGCGACGAAGCCAAGGAAGAAGTTGGCGAACTGGTCGAGTTCCTGCGCGATCCGGGCAAGTTCCAGCGTTTGGGCGGTCGCATTCCTCGTGGCGTGCTGATGGTCGGTCCTCCTGGTACGGGTAAAACCTTGATCGCCAAGGCGATTGCCGGCGAAGCCAAAGTGCCGTTCTTTACCATTTCCGGTTCCGATTTCGTCGAAATGTTCGTCGGTGTCGGTGCCAGTCGTGTTCGTGACATGTTCGAGCAGGCGAAGAAGCACGCGCCATGCATCATCTTCATCGATGAAATCGACGCAGTCGGTCGCCACCGTGGCGCCGGCATGGGCGGTGGCCACGACGAGCGCGAACAGACTCTCAACCAGTTGCTGGTAGAGATGGACGGTTTCGAAATGAATGACGGCATCATCGTCATCGCGGCGACCAACCGTCCCGACGTATTGGACCCTGCATTGCTGCGTCCGGGCCGTTTCGACCGTCAGGTCGTGGTCGGTCTGCCGGATATCCGTGGTCGCGAGCAGATTCTCAAAGTCCACATGCGCAAAGTGCCAATGGGTGACGACGTCGCTCCGGCCGTGATCGCACGTGGCACTCCTGGTTTTTCCGGTGCCGACCTGGCCAACCTGGTGAACGAGGCGTCGTTGTTCGCAGCCCGTGCCGGCAAGCGCATCGTCGAGATGAAAGAGTTCGAACTGGCCAAAGACAAGATCATGATGGGTGCCGAGCGCAAATCCATGGTCATGTCCGAGAAAGAGAAGCAGAACACCGCTTATCACGAAGCTGGCCACGCTATCGTCGGTCGCGTCGTGCCTGAGCATGACCCGGTCTACAAAGTGTCGATCATCCCGCGCGGTCGTGCGCTCGGTGTGACCATGTTCCTGCCGGAAGAAGATCGCTACAGCCTGTCCAAGCGTGCGCTGATCAGCCAAATCTGCTCGCTGTATGGCGGTCGTATCGCTGAAGAGATGACCCTGGGCTTCGACGGTGTCACCACCGGTGCATCCAACGACATCATGCGTGCCAGCCAGATCGCACGGAACATGGTGACCAAATGGGGCTTGTCGGAAAAACTCGGCCCGTTGATGTACGCCGAAGAAGAGGGCGAAGTGTTCCTCGGTCGTGGCGGCGGTGGTCAGCATGCCAGCTTCTCCGGCGAGACAGCCAAGCTGATCGACTCCGAAGTACGTAGCATCATTGACCAGTGTTACGGCACGGCCAAGCAGATCCTCACAGATAACCGTGACAAGCTCGACGCCATGGCGGATGCCCTGATGAAGTACGAGACGATCGATGCCGATCAGATCGATGACATCATGGCAGGTCGTACGCCTCGCGAACCTCGCGACTGGTCTGGCGGCAGTGATACATCCGGTACGCCTCCGGCGGTGCAGGATGGGCGTCCGGAAACACCAATCGGTGGCCCGGCTGCTGACGTATAAGGTTTGAAATGACTTCTGTTCAGTCCTCGACCCGGTTGCCTTGTGGCAACCGGGTTCTTGATTTGGCCCAGACGCATGTCATGGGCATTCTCAATGTCACTCCCGATTCCTTTTCCGATGGTGGCCAATACAGTCAGCTCGATGCGGCCCTGCGCCACGCCGAGGCGATGGTGGCGGCTGGTGCGACGCTGATCGACGTTGGTGGCGAATCGACCCGGCCCGGTGCCAGGGCGGTTTCCCCCCTTGAAGAGATGGAACGTGTAGCGCCTGTCGTCGAGCGTATTCATCGTGAGCTCGATGTGATTATCTCGGTCGATACTTCCACGCCGGCAGTCATGCGTGAAACCGCAAGGCTGGGGGCGGGTTTGATCAATGATGTGCGTTCGTTGCGCCGAGATGGCGCTCTGGATGCGGCAGCAGCCACTGGCTTACCGGTATGTCTGATGCATATGCTCGGCGAACCGGGCGACATGCAGGACAATCCGCAATACCAGGATGTAACGAAAGAGGTCGGCGAGTTTCTCGCTGAGCGCATGGTTCAATGTGCGTCGGTGGGCATTCCCGCTGAGCGGATTATTCTCGATCCGGGCTTCGGCTTCGCGAAAACCTTGCAGCACAATCTAAGCTTGTTCAAGCATATGGAAGCTCTGCATGCCTTGGGGCGGCCCCTGTTGGTCGGGGTTTCGCGAAAGAGCATGATCGGGCAGGCCTTGAATCGGCCTGTGGGAGAGCGCCTGCATGGTGGTTTGGCGCTCGCGGCACTGGCTTCGATCAAGGGTGCGCGTATATTGCGCGTCCATGATGTGGCCGAAACCGTCGATGTGGTGCGGATGATCGCCGCCGTAGAATCAGCCGAATAAGAATGATGGAGTACTTATGAGCAAAAAATACTTTGGCACCGACGGCATTCGTGGTCGGGTCGGTGAATACCCGATTACTCCTGATTTCATGCTCAAGCTTGGCTGGGCGGCAGGCATGGCTTTTCGCAGCATGGGTGCCTGCAAGGTGCTCGTGGGCAAGGACACCCGGATCTCCGGTTACATGTTCGAATCGGCGCTTGAGGCCGGGCTGACTTCGGCAGGTGCTGATGTGATGCTCCTGGGGCCGATGCCGACACCGGCCATCGCCTATCTGACGCGGACCTTTCATGCCGAAGCCGGCATCGTGATCAGCGCTTCGCACAACCCCCATGACGACAACGGCATCAAGTTTTTCTCCGGAAAGGGCACCAAGCTTCCGGATGAAGTCGAGCTGATGATCGAAGAGTTGCTCGACACCCCGATGACCGTGGTTGAGTCGAGCAAAATCGGCAAGGTATCGCGAATCAATGATGCCTCGGGCCGCTATATCGAATTCTGCAAAAGCAGCGTCCCTACCGGTACCAGTTTTGCCGGGCTGAAGATCGTGATCGACTGCGCTCATGGTGCGACCTATAAAGTGGCGCCGAGTGTGTTCCGTGAGCTGGGGGCCGATGTCGTTGTGCTTTCTGCTCATCCCAATGGCCTGAACATCAATGAGAATTGCGGTTCGACCCATATGGAGCCACTGCAAGCTGCCGTATTGGCCGAGCACGCCGATTTGGGTATTGCCTTTGACGGTGATGGTGACCGGGTCCAGATGGTCGATCACACTGGCACTGTCGTCGACGGTGACGAGTTGTTGTTCATCATTGCTCGCGATCTGCAAGATCGCGGCAAGTTGCAGGGCGGCGTGGTCGGTACGCTGATGAGTAACCTTGGGCTGGAATTGGCCCTGGCGGATCTGGCGATTCCTTTTGTGCGCGCCAACGTAGGCGACCGTTACGTGATCTCCGAGTTGCTGGAGCGCGATTGGCAGGTGGGTGGAGAAAACTCGGGGCACATTGTCTGCTTCAGTCATACCACCACCGGTGATGCAATTATTGCCGCGTTGCAGGTATTGATGGCGCTGAAGAGGCGCGTAGAAAGCCTGGCTCAGTCCCGTCAGGCGCTGCGCAAGTGTCCTCAGGTGCTGATCAATGTCCGGTTTGGCGGTGGTGAGAATCCGATCGAACATCCGACCGTCAAGGAGGCCAGTGACCGAGTCACCCAGGCGATGGCCGGTCGTGGGCGCGTACTGTTACGCAAGTCCGGGACGGAGCCGCTGGTGCGGGTCATGGTCGAGGGCGAGGACGAAACGCAGGTTCGCGGTTATGCCGAAGAGCTGGCAAAACTGGTAACTGAAGTTTCTGTCTGATTTCGGCTTGCCAGCCATGATTGTGTTGGGTAACATCTGCGCCCACTTTGACCGACGAGGTACAGCATGCGTCGCCCTATGGTAGCTGGTAACTGGAAGATGCACGGTACCCGCGCCAGCGTCGCTGAGCTGATCAACGGCCTTAGTCATCTGGCCTTGCCGAGCGGTGTTGATGTCGCGGTATTCCCGCCTTGCTTGCATATCAATCAAGTGATTGATGGCTTGAAAGGCAAGTCGATTTCGGTCGGCGCGCAGAATTCTGCAGTGGAATCCATGCAAGGTGCATTGACCGGTGAAATTGCTCCGAGTCAATTAGTGGATGCAGGTTGTTCCCTGGTGCTTGTCGGGCACTCCGAGCGCCGCCAGATAATGGGCGAGCAGGATGGAATGCTGATTCGCAAGTTCGCAGCGGCGCAGGCATGTGGCTTGATTCCGGTGTTGTGCGTAGGGGAGACCCTTGAAGAGCGCGAGGCTGGAAAAACTCTTGAGGTTGTCGGGCGTCAGCTTGGCAGTATCATTGAGGGGCTGGGTGTAGGTGTCTTTGCAAAGGCAGTAATCGCTTACGAGCCGGTCTGGGCCATTGGAACCGGGCTGACTGCTTCGCCGCAACAAGCGCAGGATGTGCACGCAGCCATTCGCGCTCAGTTGGCGGCAGAGAATTCTGAAGTCGCGCAAGGTGTGCGGCTTCTATACGGCGGCAGCGTGAAGGCGGCCAATGCGGTCGAACTGTTCGGCATGCCGGATATCGATGGGGGGCTCATTGGTGGGGCTTCCCTGAATGCAGATGAGTTCGGTGCGATTTGTCGCGCCGCGGGAAACTGAAAAAATGCTGGAAACAGTCGTAGTCGTTTTTCATCTGCTGGGTGCATTGGGCGTAGTTGCTCTGGTTTTGCTGCAGCAGGGTAAAGGTGCGGATGCTGGCGCGTCTTTCGGAGCAGGTGCTTCAAATACTGTGTTCGGAAGCCAAGGTTCCTCTACCTTTCTTAGTAAGTTTACTGCTATACTTGCCGCCGGTTTCTTCATAACCAGCTTAGGGTTAGGTTACTTTGCTAAAGAGAAGGCTCAAGAGCTGACTCAAGTAGGTTTGCCAAATCCAGCAGTGTTGGAAGTTCCAAAGCAACAACCGGCTTCTGATGATGTCCCGGTGCTTCAAGAGCAAAAGTCGGCTATTCCAGCGACTGACGTGCCTCCAGCTCAAGAGCAGAAGTAAGAAGGGTTTCAAACGTAGTATTGCCGAGGTGGTGGAATTGGTAGACACGCAACCTTGAGGTGGTTGTGCCCATAGGGTGTAGGGGTTCGAGTCCCCTTCTCGGTACCAATTATCAGGAGAGCCCGCTGTTGCGGGCTTTCTTGTAGGTGGAAGGTTACATTGACCCTGTCAGGGATCGGTCGTATACTTCCGCCCCAGCTTTGTCGCGGGGTGGAGCAGTCTGGTAGCTCGTCGGGCTCATAACCCGAAGGTCGTCGGTTCAAATCCGGCCCCCGCAACCAGTTTAAGGAGCCCCTTTTAAGGGGCTTTTTGTTAGCTGGACACTTTCAACGCCGCTGTTCAACGGCGTTTCAAGGATGGGCGTTTCGCCCATTTTTTTATTTTGCACAGCATGCACATACATGCACGAGGGGGTTCAGGTGTCGAGCAAGCTAGAAGAGTTGCAGGCCTTGCTGGCCCCGGTGGTCGTGGCCCTAGGCTATGAATGCTGGGGTATTGAGTTTTCGGCTCAAGGTCGCCACTCAATGTTGCGCGTTTATATTGATAAAGAGGGCGGCGTGCTGGTGGACGATTGTGCCATCGTCAGCCGTCAGATCAGCGGTGTGCTGGATGTTGAAGATCCGATCGCCGTTGAATACACCCTTGAAGTTTCCTCGCCTGGCATGGAACGCCCACTGTTCACTATTGAGCAGTTTGCAAAATTTGCCGGTGAACAAGTGAAGATCAAGTTGCGCTCGCCTTTTGAAGGTCGGCGCAACTTTCAGGGCCTTCTGCGCGGTGTAGAAGAGCAGGACGTCGTGGTGCAGGTTGAAGACCATGAGTTCCTGTTGCCGATCGATATGATCGACAAGGCCAACATTATTCCCAGTTTTGACTGAGACGCGGATCCCGCGGATCCAATGGCTTGCGAAAGGCGAGGCGTACGATGAGCAAAGAAGTACTGCTGGTTGTTGAGTCGGTATCCAATGAAAAGGGCGTACCGGCAAACGTAATTTTTGAAGCGCTGGAGCTGGCTCTGGCCACTGCTACCAAAAAGCGTTTCGAGGACGAAGTCGATCTGCGTGTGGAAATCAATCGCCACACCGGTGCTTACGAGACATTCCGTCGCTGGACGGTTGTCGAAGAAGCAGACCTGGACGATCCGGCCATCGAAACCTGGCCGAGCAAGGTTGCAGAAACGCATCCTGGCGCCCAGGTCGGTGACGTTGTCGAAGAAAAGATCGAATCCATCGAGTTCGGCCGCATTGCTGCACAGACTGCCAAGCAAGTCATCGTGCAGAAAGTACGCGAAGCCGAGCGTGCTCAAGTCGTTGATGCCTATCGCGAGCGCCTAGGGGAAATCATCTCCGGCACCGTGAAGAAAGTCACCCGCGACAACGTGATCGTCGACCTGGGCAATAACGCTGAAGCGTTGCTGGCTCGTGAAGACATCATTTCTCGCGAAACCTTCCGGGTTGGCGTGCGTCTGCGTGCGCTGCTCAAGGAAATCCGCACCGAGAACCGCGGTCCTCAGCTGATCCTGTCGCGTACCGCGCCGGAAATGCTGATCGAGTTGTTCCGCATCGAAGTCCCGGAAATCGCTGAAGGCCTGATCGAAGTAATGGCTGCGTCCCGCGACCCGGGTTCGCGCGCCAAGATCGCGGTCCGCTCCAAGGACAAACGCATTGACCCGCAAGGCGCTTGCATCGGTATGCGCGGCTCGCGCGTCCAGGCAGTGTCGGGCGAGTTGGGCGGTGAGCGTGTGGACATCGTCCTGTGGGACGATAACCCGGCTCAGTTCGTGATCAATGCAATGTCGCCAGCTGAAGTGGCGGCAATTATCGTTGACGAAGATGCCCATGCAATGGACATCGCCGTTGGCGCAGACAATCTGGCTCAGGCCATCGGTCGCGGTGGTCAGAACGTGCGTCTGGCTAGCCAGTTGACTGGCTGGACCCTGAACGTGATGACCGAATCGGACATCCAGGCTAAGCAGCAAGCAGAAACCGGCGACATCCTGCGCAACTTCATCGACGAGCTGGAAGTCGACGAAGACCTGGCACAGGTGCTGGTAGATGAAGGCTTCACCAGCCTGGAAGAGATTGCCTACGTACCGTTGGAAGAAATGCTCAACATCGACGGCTTTGACGAAGAAACCGTCAACGAGCTTCGCGCTCGCGCCAAGGATCGTTTGTTGACTAAAGCCATCGCTACTGAGGAAAAGCTGGCAGACGCCCATCCGGCCGAAGACCTGCTCTCACTTGAGGGTATGGACAAGGATTTGGCGATGGAACTGGCGGTGCGCGGCGTAATTACCCGCGAAGACCTGGCCGAGCAGTCTATTGACGACCTGCTCGACATCGACGGCATTGACGATGATCGTGCCGGCAAGTTGATCATGGCCGCCCGAGCCCATTGGTTCGAGTAATTAGGCGCGGCCTGAGGAGAGAAGTGCATGACGCAAGTCACGGTGAAACAACTGGCCGATGAGGTCAAAACACCGGTAGAGCGCCTGTTGCAGCAGATGCGTGAGGCAGGTCTGCCGCACACCGCCGCCGATGAAGGTGTGAGCGATAGTGAGAAGCAGTCTTTGCTGACTCACTTGAAGAGCAGCCACAAGGCGAAAGTGGAAGAACCGCGCAAGATTACATTGCAGCGCAAAACCACCAGCACACTGCGTGTTGCTGGTAGCAAGAGCATCAGCGTTGAAGTACGCAAGAAGAAAGTCTTCGTACAACGCAGCCCGGAAGAAATCGAAGCCGAGCGCAAACGTGAACTGGATGAACGCCGCGCAGTAGAAAATGCTGCACGTCAGAAGGCTGAAGAAGAAGCCAAGCGTCGCGCCGAAGAAGAAGCGCGTCGCCAGCCTGCTGCTGCGCAAACCGCTACTAACGACGCCGTTGCAGCGCCTGCTGCCGTTGCCGAGCCAGTGCGTGAAAGCGCGCCGGTTGTGGCTGCTGCACCAGCGCCGTCTGCCGATGTTCGCAACAAGCAGAACGAACAGCGCCGTCCGGACAAACCACGTGCCGACGATAACAGTCGTCGTGGCAGTGGCGATGGCGAGCGCAAAAACGCTCCGCATCGTGCTTCGGTCAAGGAAAAAGCGCCTGCTCCACGTGTTGCGCCACGTACTACCGACGAAGAAAGCGATGGCTTCCGTCGTGGTGGTCGCGGCAAGGCCAAGCTGAAGAAACGCAACGCCCACGGTTTCCAGAGCCCAACCGGCCCTGTTGTGCGCGAAGTGAAGATCGGCGAGACCATCACTGTTGGCGATCTCGCCCAGCAGATGTCGGTCAAGGCTGCTGAAATCATCAAGTTCATGTTCAAACTGGGTACTCCAGCGACCATCAACCAGGTACTGGATCAGGAAACTGCCCAACTGGTTGCCGAAGAGCTGGGCCACAAAGTGACCCTGGTCAGCGACACCGCCCTGGAAGATTCCCTGGCCGAGTCCCTGAAGTTTGAAGGTGAAGCGTTCTCCCGTGCACCGGTTGTGACCGTAATGGGCCACGTTGACCACGGTAAGACCTCGCTGCTCGACTACATCCGTCGTGCCAAGGTAGCTGCTGGCGAAGCCGGCGGTATCACCCAGCACATCGGTGCGTACCACGTTGAAACCGAACGCGGCATGGTCACCTTCCTCGACACCCCAGGTCACGCAGCGTTTACCGCCATGCGTGCCCGTGGTGCCAAGGCGACCGACATCGTGATCCTGGTGGTTGCAGCGGACGACGGCGTAATGCCGCAGACCGTTGAAGCCGTTCAGCACGCCAAGGCTGCTGGTGTTCCGCTGGTGGTTGCAGTGAACAAAATCGACAAGCCGGGTGCCGATCTCGATCGCATCCGTAGCGAACTGTCGGTTCACGGCGTGACCTCGGAAGAGTGGGGCGGCGACACCCCGTTCGTATCGGTTTCGGCGAAAGTCGGTACTGGCGTGGACGAGTTGCTCGAAGCTGTTCTGCTGCAAGCTGAAGTTCTAGAACTGAAAGCGACCCCTTCGGCTCCTGGCCGTGGCGTCGTGGTTGAATCGCGTCTCGACAAAGGTCGTGGCCCGGTTGCAACCGTTCTGGTTCAAGACGGTACCCTGCGCCAAGGCGACATGGTGCTGGTCGGTTCGAACTATGGCCGCGTTCGCGCCATGCTCGACGAGAACGGCAAGCCAATCAAGGAAGCCGGTCCTTCCATCCCTGTCGAGATTCTCGGCCTGGACGGTACCCCGGACGCTGGCGACGAGATGAGCGTTGTTGCCGACGAGAAGAAAGCCCGTGAAGTGGCTCTGTTCCGTCAAGGCAAGTTCCGCGAAGTCAAACTGGCCCGTGCTCACGCCGGCAAGCTTGAAAACATCTTCGAGAACATGGGTCAGGAAGAGAAGAAGACGCTTAACATCGTCCTCAAATCCGACGTCCGTGGTTCGCTGGAAGCGTTGAACGGTGCCTTGAATGGCCTGGGTAACGACGAAGTGCAAGTGCGTGTGGTCGGTGGCGGTGTCGGTGGTATCACCGAATCCGACGCCAACCTGGCACTGGCCTCCAACGCTGTACTGTTCGGCTTCAACGTGCGTGCCGATGCTGGCGCTCGCAAGATCGTCGAGCAGGAAGGTCTGGATATGCGTTACTACAACGTGATCTACGACATCATCGAAGACGTCAAGAAAGCCCTCACCGGTATGCTGGGCAGCGATGTTCGCGAGAACATCCTGGGTACCGCTGAAGTGCGTGACGTGTTCCGTTCGCCGAAGTTTGGCGCGATCGCCGGTTGCATGGTTATCGAAGGTGTTGTTCACCGTAACCGTCCAATCCGTGTACTGCGTGAAGACATCGTTATCTTCGAAGGCGAGCTGGAATCCCTGCGCCGCTTCAAGGATGACGCTTCCGAAGTACGTGCCGGCATGGAATGCGGTATCGGCGTGAAGAGCTACAACGACGTCAAAGTCGGCGACAAGATCGAAGTCTTCGAGAAGGTTCAGGTTGCTCGCAGCCTCTGACTCGCGCACTTCAAGGGCCACGATGAGCCGCAGCATGCAGATGCGCGGCGCAACGTCCGGACTCTAAACGCAACGCCCGGTCTGGCTTTTGTCAGGCCGGGCGTTTGCCGCTTTCAGACCCCTCGGGTTTCGCCGTGGGGCAGTAACAGGTAACAAGACATGGCAAAAGAATACAGCCGTACCCAACGTATCGGCGATCAGATGCAGCGTGAGCTGGCACAGCTGATCCGTCGTGAAGTCAAAGACCCGCGCGTCGGCCTAGTCACCATTACCGCTGTTGAAGTCAGCCGTGACGTCGGTCACGCCAAGATCTTCATCACCGTGATGGGCCAGGACAACGCCGCTGACATCGCGCAAAGCATCAAGGTGCTCAACTCAGCCGCCGGTTTCCTGCGTATGCAGTTGGCTCGCGAAATGAAATTGCGCAGCGTTCCGCAGTTGCACTTCCATTACGACGAAAGCGTCGTGCGTGGGGCGCACCTGTCGGCCCTGATCGAGCGTGCGGTGGCTGAAGACAATCAGCACCCGGTAGCGGCTGAACCCGAAGACGCCAAGGAGTAATCGGTGGCTCAGGTCAAACGTATCCGTCGTAACGTCAGCGGCATCATCCTGCTCGACAAGCCGCTGGGGTTCACCTCCAACGCGGCATTGCAGAAGGTCCGCTGGTTGCTCAATGCCGAGAAGGCCGGGCACACCGGCAGTCTTGATCCGCTGGCCACTGGCGTGCTGCCGTTGTGCTTCGGTGAGGCCACCAAGTTCTCGCAATACCTGCTCGATTCCGACAAGGCTTATGAAACCCTGGCGCAACTGGGCAAGACCACCACCACGGCCGATGCCGAAGGTGAGGTTTTGCTGGAACGCCCGGTGACCGTTGGTCGCGCCGATATCGAAGCTGTGCTGCCGAAATTTCGTGGGCAAATCAGTCAGATACCGCCGATGTACTCGGCGCTCAAGCGTGATGGCCAGCCGCTGTACAAGCTGGCCCGTGCAGGCGAAGTAGTGGAGCGCGAACCGCGTTCTGTTACTATTGCGCGCTTGGAATTACTGGCCTTTGAGGGTGATACTGCGCGGCTTGCGGTGGATTGCAGCAAAGGCACCTATATCCGCACCCTGGTGGAGGATATCGGTGAGCAACTCGGTTGTGGCGCTTACGTGGCTGAATTGCGACGTACCCAGGCCGGGCCTTTCACGCTGGCACAGACCGTCTCTCTGGAAGAGCTTGAAGCGGTACATGCCGAAGGCGGCAACGAGGCGGTCGACCGCTTCCTGATGCCATCGGACAGCGGCCTGCTGGACTGGCCACTGTTGCATTTCTCGGAGCACAGCGCGTTCTACTGGCTTAACGGCCAACCGGTACGCGCTCCGGATGCACCGAAGTTCGGCATGGTACGGGTACAGGATCACAACGGTCGCTTCATCGGTATCGGTGAAGTGAGCGAAGACGGGCGCATCGCGCCGCGTCGACTGATTCGGTCAGAATGACCGGAACCGGCCTGTGTAACAGCAGGTCGGCGAGTGTGGCTGTTAACAGGCACGGTCACTACTCATTTATAGATACAGGGATTTGTCCCTGGCCTGTTGAAGCTGTTTCCTTGAAACAGTTTCCTGATAAAAGGATTGCCTCATGGCTCTCGACGTTCAAGAAAAAGCTCAAATCGTAGCTGACTACCAGCAAGCTGTTGGTGACACTGGTTCGCCAGAAGTGCAAGTTGCACTGCTGACCCACAACATCAACAAGCTGCAAGGTCACTTCAAGGCCAACGGTAAAGATCACCACTCCCGTCGTGGTCTGATCCGCATGGTAAACCAGCGCCGTAAGCTGCTGGACTACCTGAAAGGCAAGGATCTGGGTCGTTATCAGGCTCTGATCGGTCGCCTGGGTCTGCGTCGCTAATAAGCGATTGCGCTAGAGGTTGGTTGTCTGTCGTGCGTCAGGGGGTTTCCCGCTGGCGCATGGCAGGCTCCCAGCCTCAAGTTTTATCTGGATATACGTTTTACCCTGGACAGGCGTTGGGCCGATTCCCGACATTGCCCAAGAATTTCGCAAGAAGACAAGTTCCCCAAGAGCCACAAAAGAAGGTAGGACACCGTGAACCCGGTAATCAAAAAATTCCAGTTCGGTCAGTCGACCGTTACCCTCGAGACTGGCCGTATCGCCCGTCAGGCCTCCGGCGCAGTATTGGTCACCGTTGACGACGACGTCAGCGTATTGGTGACCGTTGTCGGTGCCAAACAAGCCGATCCAGGCAAGGGCTTCTTCCCTCTGTCCGTTCACTACCAGGAAAAGACTTACGCTGCCGGTAAGATTCCTGGCGGTTTCTTCAAGCGTGAAGGCCGTCCTTCCGAGAAAGAAACCCTGACTTCCCGACTGATCGACCGTCCGATCCGTCCGCTGTTCCCAGAAGGCTTCATGAACGAAGTGCAGGTTGTCTGCACCGTCGTTTCCACCAGCAAGAAGACCGATCCGGACATCGCTGCGATGATCGGTACCTCGGCTGCCCTGGCCATCTCCGGTATTCCTTTCGATGGCCCGATCGGTGCTGCCCGCGTTGCGTTCCATGAAAGCACCGGCTACCTGCTGAACCCGACTTACGAACAGCTGAAAGCTTCGAGCCTGGACATGGTCGTTGCCGGTACTTCGGAAGCCGTTCTGATGGTTGAATCGGAAGCCAAAGAGCTGACCGAAGACCAGATGCTGGGCGCGGTACTGTTTGCTCACGACGAGTTCCAAGTGGTGATCAACGCCGTCAAGGAACTGGCCGCTGAAGCCGCCAAGCCAACCTGGACCTGGGCTCCTCAGCCAGAAGCCACCGCACTGCTGGGCGCTATCCGTGCCGAGTTCGGCGAAGCGATCTCCCAGGCTTACACCATCACTATCAAAGCCGACCGTTACGCACGTCTGGGCGAGCTGAAAGACCTGGTGGTTACCAAGCTATCCGGTGAAGAAGGTCAGCCGACTTCCGCTGAAGTCAAAGCGGCTTTCGGTGAAATCGAATACCGCACCGTTCGCGAAAACATCGTTAACGGCAAGCCACGTATCGACGGTCGCGACACCAAGACCGTACGTCCGCTGAACATCGAAGTCGGCGTTCTGCCGAAGACCCACGGTTCGGCACTGTTCACCCGTGGCGAAACCCAGGCTCTGGTAGTCGCGACTCTGGGTACTGCCCGTGACGCACAGCTGCTGGATACCCTGGAAGGCGAGAAAAAAGACCCGTTCATGCTGCACTACAACTTCCCTCCGTTCTCGGTAGGTGAGTGTGGTCGCATGGGTGGTGCTGGTCGTCGCGAAATCGGTCACGGCCGTCTGGCCCGTCGTTCGGTTCAGGCCATGCTGCCTGCTGCCGACGTGTTCCCGTACACCATTCGTGTGGTGTCGGAAATCACCGAGTCCAACGGTTCGAGCTCCATGGCTTCGGTCTGCGGCGCTTCCCTGGCTCTGATGGATGCCGGCGTTCCGATGAAGGCACCGGTTGCCGGTATCGCCATGGGTCTGGTTAAAGAAGGCGAGAAATTCGCTGTCCTGACCGACATCCTGGGCGACGAAGATCACCTCGGCGACATGGACTTCAAAGTAGCCGGTACCGCCAAAGGTGTTACCGCGCTGCAGATGGACATCAAGATCAAGGGCATCACCGAAGAAATCATGGAAATCGCTCTGGGCCAAGCCCTGGAAGCGCGCCTGAATATTCTCGGTCAGATGAACCAGATCATTGGCCAGTCGCGTACCGAGCTGTCGGAAAACGCTCCGACCATGATCGCGATGAAAATCGACACCGACAAAATCCGTGATGTCATCGGTAAAGGCGGCGCGACCATTCGTGCGATCTGTGAAGAAACCAAGGCTTCGATCGACATCGAAGACGACGGTTCGATCAAGATCTTCGGCGAAACCAAGGAAGCGGCTGAAGCAGCACGTCAGCGCGTTCTGGGCATCACCGCAGAAGCCGAGATTGGCAAGATCTACGTTGGCAAGGTTGAGCGCATCGTCGACTTCGGCGCATTCGTCAACATCCTGCCGGGCAAGGACGGTCTGGTTCACATCTCCATGCTGAGCGATGCTCGCGTCGAGAAAGTGACCGACATCCTGAAAGAAGGCCAGGAAGTGGAAGTACTGGTACTGGACGTGGACAACCGCGGCCGTATCAAGCTGTCCATCAAAGACGTAGCAGCAGCCAAGGCTTCGGGCGTTTAATCACCCCCTTTGCTTGACCGCTTCAACGTTATAAAAAATGCCCCGCCGTGAAAACGGCGGGGCATTTTTTTGTGTGGTAGGAAGATCAAAAGATCGCAGCCTTCGGCAGCTCCTACACGAGCCCAATGTAGGAGCTGCCGAAGGCTGCGATCTTTTGATTTTGCGATGCGCGAAGTTGCCGGACCCCGAAGCCAGTGCTAGGTTTAGCCCACAGCCCGTGTAGCTCAGCCGGTAGAGCAGCGCACTCGTAACGCGAAGGTCGCAGGTTCGATTCCTGTCTCGGGCACCATTCTCTTCTTCACTTCACTTTTCTGCTCAGATCCTCGACGGTGCGCTTGAGTTGATCCATCGCGCGATCCTGTTCGCTGATCTCCCCTTTGAGACTGGAGATTTCGCTGTTGTTCGAGCTTGAGCTGGAGCCGCTGTTGCGCTTTAGCTCTTCCACTTGCTTGCCAAGGTTGTTCAGATCGCGCTCTTGCTCATTGACCGTGCGCTTGAGATCGTCAATCTCCTTGCTGCTGGAGTTTGAGCTGGAGCCGCTGTTGCGTTTGAGTTCTTCGATCTGACGGGCCTGCTCGCTGAGGGTGCGCTTCTGGCTTTCCAGTTCCGTGGCATTGGCCTTCACGGTTTTTTGCAGGCTTTCCAGGTCATCGATGCTGACGCTGGTTCTGACGAGTGTGTCCTTGCCGAATGAATTGTGGAGCGCGGAGATTTTGTCGGAGTACAACGCAGGATCAGAGGTGACTTCGACAGCCGCTTGAGCGGCACTGGTTAGTGACAGGCTGCCAAGCAGCAGGGTAGCGGTGGCAAGCTGGGCAGACAAAAGCTTCGAAAAACTGCGCATCACTGGAGTTCCTTGTGAAGTGCCGATATGGCACATCGCTATGACTTGGGATTTCGACTTATGTTCCCAAGGCCCCCTGCACGTGTCTTTTTATGTAAAGACCCGTGTAATTCATCGACAAAACGTCCTATATTCGTTGTCTGCATGAGCATCGCCCAGCAGTTTTCAGATGATCCCGAATGGTTCTGAAGGCCAGACAAACCGGGCTTAAAACGGTTTTTTGCGTCAGAGAGATCCTTGATGATCCAGATCCATCTTCCATTCCCCAGATCAGCGAGAACGCCATGACCGTTAAAGAATTGAGCCAAGAAGCCAGAAACGAAGAAGCGCTTAAAAAGTACCTGCTTGAGTCGCCCCAGCTAGCCGAAGAGATCAAGGACTTGCCAGCCGACGATCAGAAAGACCAGATCCAGTGGGCATTCGAGGATGAGGCGGAAGCTCAGGGTTTGCAGCCGTGGGAGCTGACGCTCAAGTACACCACAAGTCCGGAAGAGTTCGAGGCCGCGCGCCTGGCGCTGCACAAAGAGGCGGCCGAGGTATTGGGCGTCGAGTGGGAAGAGTACTGCGAGATGAACAATCTGGTGGTCTAAAAAAAATGCCAGCCTTTATCAGGCTGGCATTTTTTATTATCAAAGGCGTGATCAGAGACTCAGTCGCATCGACAGGTCCACAGCCTTCACATCCTTGGTCATTGCACCAATCGAAATGTAATCCACCCCGGTTTCGGCGATTGGCAGCAACGTACTTTCGTTGATACCACCGCTAGCCTCCAGTTTTGCCTTGCCGGCGTTCAGGCGCACGGCCTCACGCATGTCGTCCAGGCTCAGTTCATCGAGCATGATGATGTCTGCACCGGCCGCCAGTGCTTCCTTCAGTTCCGCCAGGTTCTCCACTTCAATCTCCACCGGTTTGCCCGGGGCGATCTTGTGCGCGGCGTTGATTGCTTCAGGAATGCCACCGCAGGCGGCGATATGGTTTTCCTTGATCAGGAAGGCGTCATACAGGCCGATGCGGTGGTTGTGGCAGCTGCCGCAGGTTACGGCGTATTTTTGGGCCAGACGCAGCCCCGGCAGGGTTTTGCGGGTGTCGAGCAACTTCACCTGGGTCTCGGCGACGAAATCGGCCAGGTACTGCGCGCGAGTGGCCACGCCGGACAGCAATTGCAGGAAATTAAGAGCGCTGCGTTCACCCGTCAGCAGCGAGCGCGCTGGGCCTTCGAGATGGAATAGCACCTGATTGGGTTTCACCCGTTCGCCGTCGCGCACCTGCCAATGAACGGCAACCCGCGGGTCCAGTTGCCGGAAAACCGCATCCACCCACGCGGTGCCAGCAATGACAGCCTCATCGCGAGTAATGATGGTGGCTTTGGCCAGGCGTTCGGCGGGGATCAGTTGCGCGGTGATGTCGCCGCTGCCGATGTCCTCGAGCAACGCACGGCGCACGTTGGCTTCGATTTCGGCGGTCAAATCGGCGAGACGTAGATTCGGCATAACGGGCTCCACAAACAAAGTGGCCCGATTATAGGGCCATGGTGCGAGGCAACCCAAGGCATCAACGGCCATTCCATCGTTCGCCAACCTGCATTTGGTCGATTCACTCGGGTAATCGGTGTTAAGCAGCGGCCCTCTCATAACGTCTATTTCTTGGGAAAGCGCAGAGTCTGCTGGCGCAAAGAAGGTGTTTTGCAGATAATCCGCCTTGCATTTGACGTCATAGCTTTGACGTAACTTTGGATTCCCGATTATTGAATGACAACGGGTGGTGACTGTCCCCGTTGAGCGTCGGCTATGTGGCCTGCGTACCCGATCTTTCTTACCGAACCGAACCGAAGAATCACCGTTTCAGGAGGCTTGGATGCACAACGACGGGAATGTAGTGCCTTTGCACAAGGCAGCTACCGACCAGGCGACTCACTCGCCGCTCGCCCGCCTGCCCGTGATTCTGCTTCAGGTTCGCGACAAGGCCGCTCAACAGCTCAAGCAAGGTTTGCAGGAGCTGTTCGATAACGCCGACGACACCCTGTTCGAAATGGCCGACCGCGCCCGAAACAATGTCGAGCAAAACATCTTCTTCGAGGCCATGCGCGATTTGCGCCTCAAGCGCAAAAGCATCGAACGCGGATTTCTCGAGCAATTCTTCGAGGCTTTCGTCAGCCTCACGCAGTACGACATTTCTCACGCGGTCTCGCCCCGGCCATTGGTTTTCGATGCCTCGGCGGCGAGGCCCAATGACGACATGGAGCGCAACGTGGCGGTGGAGGCCATGGTCGGCAAAGTGCTGAATCGCGACGGTTTCGCCCTCGACCAGCTCACCGCTCGACTCAGCACACTGCTGAGCAAGACCCTGGTCGAACAGCACAACCCCCTGGGGCCGACGCTGCTCTGCGAGTATTTCTTGCAGGCCGGGCGCAACCTGGGCATGGAGATCAAGGTCAAGCTGATCATCCTCAAGCTGTTCGAACGCTATGTGCTCAGCAATGCTGATCAGCTCTACGCCGAAGCCAATCAACTGCTGATCGCCACCGGCGTGCTGCCGGACCTCAAACCCGCCCCGGCGCGGCGTGCCACCGATCGGGCGGCTGCGAGTGTTAGTGCTGACCGCGCCGAGACAGGCGTGCGGGCTGGCAATCCGCAGATCGACGAAGGCGTGCAGGAAGTCTTCGCCGCGTTGCAGGAATTGCTGTTTCACGTGCGTGGCAGCGTTGCGCCGACCCTTGAAGTCAGTGCCCAGACCCAGCCTATTTCCACCCGCGACCTGCTGCGCCTGCTCTCGCACTTGCAGCAATACGTGCCGGCGCTGGCGGCTCAGGACGACTTCGATCTGCGTAACCAGCTCGAACAACTGCTGACACGGGTCAGCGTCAAAAGCGGCAAGTCGCGCGTGGTGGGTGTGGCCGACGAAGATGTGATCAACCTGATCGCCATGCTCTTCGAATGCATCCTCGATGATCGCAACCTGCCGGACTCTCTCAAGGCGCTGATCGGCCGTTTGCAGATTCCGATGCTGAAAGTGGCGGTGCTCGACAAAAGCTTTTTTAGTCGCAGCAGCCATCCCGCCCGGCGTTTGCTCAACGAAATCGCCGCTGCGGCCATGGGCTGGGGCGAGTGCGATGACCACGAGCGCGACAGCCTGTACCTGCGCATCGAGCAAGTGGTGCAGCGCTTGTTGAACGACTTTGTCGATGACCCGGCGATCTTTTCCGAATTGCTGGCGGATTTTCTTGCCTTCACCAATGACGAACGCCGTCGCAGCGAATTACTCGAGCAGCGCACCCGTGACGCCGAAGAAGGCCGCGCCAGGACCGAACTGGCGCGCCAGCGCGTCGAGCAGGCGCTGAACCAGGTGTTGGTCGGCAAGGTGCTGCCGCACAGTGTGGTGGCGTTTGTCCAGGAGGCCTGGAGCAAAGTCCTGTTGCTGACCTGCCTCAAGCACGGTGATCAGTCCGCCGAATGGCATGCCGATGTGCAGACCATGGCGCAATTGATCTGGAGCGTGCAGCGCCATGACGAACCCGACGCGAGCCTGCGCTTGTTGTCGCTGGTGCCGGGGTTGCTCAAGTCGTTGCGCGATGGTTTGAACAGCTCGGCATTCGACCCGTTCGCCACCGGCGAGTTTTTCAGCGAACTGGAAGCTTTGCACGTTCAGTTGTTCGAACGTCCGGACCAGCAAAGCACGGCTGCTGACGCACCGATGATGGTTGAAGTGCAGCAGGAAATCGTACTTCGCACCGCTGACGAAGGCCCGGTCGAAGCCACATCGATGCGTTTGCCGGAGGACGATGTCGCTCTGCTTCAGGTCGATCAGTTGCGCCTGGGTTGCTGGGTCGAGTTTCAGGAAGACGAGGAAAACACTCTGCGCTGCAAGCTGGCGGCGATCATTGAAGCCACCGACAAGTACATCTTCGTCAACCGTACCGGGATGAAAGTGCTGGAGCACAGCCGTACCGGTCTGGCCCTGGAGTTCCGGCGTGGCGCGGTGCGAACGCTGGACGACACCTTATTGTTCGACCGGGCGCTGGAGTCGGTGCTGGGCAACCTGCGGCGTCTCAATCGCGGCAAGTGATCGCGCGCCGAGGGTCTATCGCGGCATACTGGGCACCAACACAGTCGTCGTTGAAGGAACCTGTATGCAGTTGGACCCCGCGAGCGGTTGGTGTCAGGGCGTGCGCATATGCCCCTCGCCCAACTTCAATGCGCGCCCCGAGGGCGAAATTTCCCTGCTGGTGATCCACAACATCAGTCTGCCGCCCGCGCAGTTTTTGACCGGCAAGGTGCAGGAATTTTTCCAGAATCGTCTGGATGTCACGGAACACCCCTACTTTGCGGGGATCGCCGACCTGCGAGTGTCTGCACACTTTTTGATCGAACGTGACGGCACCGTCACTCAGTTTGTCTCCTGTCTAGAGCGCGCTTGGCACGCTGGCGTCTCGTGTTTCGAAGGACGGGAAACCTGTAACGATTTTTCCGTGGGCATCGAGCTCGAAGGCACGGATGATCTGCCGTTCACCGACGCCCAATATCAAGCGTTGACGGCCCTGACTTTACAGCTGCAAAGCGCCTTTACGGGTATCACCGCCCAACGCATCTGCGGGCATAGCGACATCGCACCCGGGCGCAAGACTGATCCGGGACCGGCGTTTGACTGGGCACGCTATCGCGCGGCTCTGGCAAAAGCTGCTCTGGAAAAAAAGGAGTAACAATGAGTTTTCTGGTGCTGCTGTTGGCGGTGTGGATCGAGAAGTTCTCGGCCCTGCGCCATCGGGTTCAACGTGATGGCGGTTGGGTGCGCGAGCTGCACAAGCTTGAAGCCAACCCACGCATGACAAACCGTCCGTGGCTGATACTGGTGGTGCTGGTGTTGTTGCCGGTGGCGCTGCTGGGTTTGCTACTGGTGGTGCTGGAGCCGGTAGCTTACGGTTTGCTGGCGTTACCGGTGCACCTGCTGGTGGTGATTTACAGTCTGGGCCGTGGTGATCTGCTGGCCGGCCTCGGGCCGTTCCGCGATGCCTGGCGCCGGGAAGACCTGCAAGCCGCCGCTCATGTGGCCAAACGTGACCTGAATATTTGCGCTGACAGCGGCGAGCAATTGCTGGAGCGAGTTGAAGGTCATCTGCTGTGGGAGGCCTATCAGAGCTTTTTCGCGGTGATCTTCTGGTATTTCCTGCTGGGGCCGGTTGCTGCGTTGAGCTATCGACTGCTGGCGCTGGCCGAGGAGCATGGGCAGAACCCGGCCGTGGTCGAGCGAGCGGCACAGTTGCGTCATGCATTCGATTGGGTACCGGTGCGACTGCTGGCGGCGAGTTTTGCGCTGGTCGGCAACTTTGTCGCGGTCGGCCGGGTGATGCTGCACGAGCTGCTGAACTGGAACATCAGCGCCGCCCAACTGATCGAGAAGGTCGGGTTGGTGGCCGGTGAAATTCCGGCGCCGGTGGTCGGGCCGGACGGCATCAACAGCCTCGACCGGATCTGGGAACTGTTGCTGCGCGCGGCAGTGCTTTGGTATGCCGGGTTCGCGTTGTGGACTGTTTTGTCCTGATTTCTGCGTAGTACCAAAAAGATCGCAGCCCTGTAGCAGCTGTCGAGCCTGCGAGGCTGCGTTCGGCTGCGCAGCAGTCGTCAAATCAGCACTCGCGGTGCGTCAGGCAGACCGCGTCAGCCGGATTCACGACTGCTGCGCAGCCGAACGCAGCCTCGCAGGCTCGACAGCTGCTACGGTCGAACGCAGGCTGCATGTCTGTCGTTAACCTTAAGTTACAAAACCCTCCGCCGATTTAGGCTATACAGAGATAGCGCCAATAGTGGCTATCTGCTGTCTCTGCGCGCCTGCCATAAAAATAAGAATTCAAAAGGGAGACTTCACAGTGAAGAGCTTGCTCTATCCCGCCGTCGCGCTGATGAACCGCCTGAGCTTCGGCATGAAGTTCAGTCTGATCAGCGTGCTGTTCCTCGTGCCGATGCTGGTGACCAACTTCTATCTGGTGCGCGATTCCTATCGCGAATTCCAGGGCACACGGGTCGAGCTGCAGAGCCTCGACCTGCTGGGCAGCGGCCTGAACTTGCGCCGGGATCTGGAAACCCTGAACAACCTGGTGCAGATCAACGTCACCCTTGGCCAGTCCGGCAAGGCAGGCAATGTCGAATCGAATATCAGTGCCTTGGAGCAAAGCGTGCTGACCCGTTTACAAGGGCTGGCGGCGATGACCACTGACCCGGAGCAAATCACCTTTTTCGATGGCAAGCGCGATGAAATGATCGCCGCGTTCAAGGCTCAGCAAGCGGAAACCTCCCTGCAAAGCAAAAGTGCGCTGATCGGCAAGTTGCTCGGTAACGCGCAGATTTTCAGCCAGATCATTGCCAGTCAGGCCGGCCTGAGTCGCGACAGCCAGAGCGACATGCGTCAGCTGAGCGAGCTCATTACCAACGTCACGCCAGCCGTGACCCAGACGCTCGGCGACGGCCGGGCGATGGGTTCTTACTCGTTGGGGCAGGGCTTTCTCAATTCGGCGTCGAGCACCCGTTTCGATGAGTTGCTGGCGCAGATCGAAAAGCTTCAGGCCGAATACGGTCTGAAATTGCAGGATGCGCTGGGCTCCAGTAAAGCGGCGCACGAAACCCTGGCCGCTCAGGCCGAAAGCAGCAAGGCCTCCCTGAAAAAGGCCAGTGAACTGTTCGAAGAACAGGTGGTGATGGCTGACACCCTCGATGCACCATGGCAGGCCTTTTACGATCAGGTCACGGGCCTGATCGACCAGACTTACCAACTCAATGAAGCCACCCTGAAATTTCTCGATACCCAGTTGCAGCAGCGGTTGGAGCAGCACCGCACTCACATGATCTTGCAGGCGGTGGCATTGTCGGTGGTGTTTGTGTTGATTTTTTACCTCTATGGAGGTTTCTACGCCTCGACCCGCACCACCCTCAAGCGTCTTGGCGCGGTGATGGACAAGGTGGCGGCCGGGGACATGACCGTGACCTTCAGCGCCAACAGCCGCGATGAACTGGGCGAGTTGGGCGAGGTATTCACCAGCACCGTGAAGAAAATCCATGACCTGATCGAGCGCGTGGGCCAGACCGTCAGTGAGGTCGAGCGTCAGGCCGGCCAGGTCGAAAACGTGTCCGCCCAAAGCAACCAGGCAGTGGCGGGGCAGCGCACGCAGATCGAGCAAGTCGCCACGGCGATGAACCAGATGTCAGCCACTTCCCTGGAAGTGGCGCGCAGTGCCGCGGCGGCCGTCAGCAGTGCCCACAGCGTCAACGACGAGACCATTAGCGGGCGCGGGTTGGTGGAGTCCCAGCAGGGCAGCATCGCTGCACTGGCCAGTGAGATCGATCAGTCGGTGCGGGTGATCAATCAACTGGCCAGCGACAGCCAATCCATCAGTCGTGTGCTGGAAGTGATCAAAAGCATTGCCGAACAGACAAACTTGCTGGCGCTCAATGCGGCCATCGAAGCCGCGCGCGCGGGGGAACAGGGCCGTGGTTTTGCGGTGGTGGCGGATGAGGTCCGGACCCTGGCCAAACGCACCCAGCAATCGACCGAAGAAATCGAGCAGATGATCACCAAGCTGCACAGCGGTGTCGGTGCGGCGGTCAAGGCAATGGGCACCAGCCATCAGATGGCCAATGGCACGGTCGGGCAGTCGGAAAAGGTTCAGCAAGCGCTGGAGAACATCCTCGGCGCCGTCGGCATGATCGTCGACCAGAACCAGCAGATCGCCGCCGCGGTAGAGCAGCAGACCGCCGTGGCCCACGACATCGACCAGAACATCGTCGAGATCAACCGCGCCGGTGAGCGCACCGCCGACGGCGCGCACCAGACTGAAAATGCCAGCCGAGCGTTGTCGGCGCAGGTGGTGGAGCTCAAGCAATTGATCAGCGCGTTCCGGGTTTGATGCCACGAACCGGATTACCTGTGGGAGCGAGCTTGCTCGCGATGACGGCGTTACATTCAACAGAGATGTTGCCTGTTAGACCGCTATCGCGAGCAAGCTCGCTCCCACAGGGTCCGACTACTACCAGTTGAACAACTCACACGCATTTGCAGTGCTGGCAGCAGCCAATCGTTCGGGGCTGATTGCCATGATGGCGGCCAATGCCTCGCAGATCGCCGGCAAATGAGCCGGGCTATTACGCTGACCGGGAAACATGGCGGGCGCCATGTCCGGTGAGTCGGTTTCCAGCACCACCGATTCCACGGGCAAACCAGCGAGCACCCGGTGCATGCGCAGGGCCTGCGGCCAGGTCGCGGCGCCGCCGAGGCCGAGTTTGAAACCCAGCTTGATGTATTCGCGGGCCTCTTCCTGGCTACCGGCGAAAGCATGAATGATCCCCGCCCGTTTCAAGCGAAACCGTTTGAGCGTGGCAATCACCGCCGCATGGCTGCGTCGCACATGAATCAGCGCCGGCAGATTGAAGTCCGCCGCCAGTTGCAATTGGGCGTCGAACAGCGCTTGCTGGCGTTCACGATCCAGGGTTTCGATGAAGTAATCCAGACCGATCTCGCCCACCGCGCATAACTGCCGATGGCCCGCCAGACGCGTCAGCCAGTCACCCAGTTCGGCCAAATCCTCAGGGCGATGGTCATCCAGATACACCGGGTGCAAACCGAATGCCGCGTGCAGATCGGGATCGCTTTGCACCAAGTCCCAGACCCGCTGCCAATTGGCCTGATAAACCCCCAACACCACCATTCGCCGCACGCCGAGGGCGCGACTCTCGGCCAGCAGTGCCTGACGATCCACGTCGAAATCCGGGAAATCCAGATGAGTGTGGGTGTCGATCAGTTCCACGGCTCAGTCCTGATGAATTCGCTGCTTGAAGGTCCGCGCGATGGCCTGCACGCCGGGTTGGTAATCGGCCTGTTCAATGGCCGCCAGCGCCAGTTGCAGTGCCTTGTCGGCGATCAACTGATGCTGCTGGGACATGGCGTTGACCGGCAGCGGCAGGAAATCCAGCAACTGCGTATCACCGAAAGTGCCCAGACGTAGCGGGCGGGTTTTCAGCGGGAAGTCATGCAAGGCATCGAACACGCCCTGAAGCAGCACGTAGGATGTCGTCACCAGCGCATCCGGCAAATGGCCCAGGCGCTGAAGCAATTCCTCCATCAATTGTTTGCCGCACTCACGGCTGAACGACTCGCCGTGCTCGATCAGCGCCTCGCCTTCGAAGCCGTTCAGCGCTTCCTTGAAACCTGCCGCCCGTTCCTGGCTGATACTCAATTCGGGACGGGCACCGATCAGCGCGATCTGCTTGGGCAATGGGTCCAGCAGGCTGCGGGTAAGCTGCAGACTGGCTTCGCGATCATCACTGATCACCGAGCAAAAGTGCTCAGGCTCCATCACCCGGTCGATGGCGATGATCGGAATGCCTTTGGCCTGCAACTGACGGTAGCTGTCATCACCGGCCGGCAGGCAACTGGCGACGATCAGCGCATCGCAGCGGCGGGCGCGGAACAGTTGCAGCAATTGCCGTTCGCTGTCCGGCGCATCATCGGAGCTGGCGATCAGCAGTTGATAGCCGCGAGCCCGGGCGCCTTGTTCCAGCAATTTGGCGATTCGCGCGTAACTGGGGTTTTCCAGGTCCGGCAGAATGAACCCCAAGGTGCGGGTGTGCCGACTGCGCAGCCCGGCGGCCTGAGGGTTGGGAGTGAAGCCATGTTGTTTGACCACCGCCCGCACGCGCTCGACGGTGGCGCTGCTGATACGTTGCTGTTCAGCCTTGCCGTTGATGACATAACTGGCAGTAGTCACGGAGACGCCGGCCAACTGTGCAATATCACTGAGTTTCAACCCGGGTTTTCCTTATTTATTCGAGCTTGCCCGACATTTTCGCCAATCCTACCCGATTCGGCAGGCGACCATTGTCGCAGCACATCCGACAATTGGACTTCAAGGATGAGACATTATCGAGTAACGTGCCTAACATTCTAGATTAAACGTTTCAGCAGGCGTATTTTCTACGTTATAGGTCGCTTTGGTCGGTTCTGCCGCGAAACCGCCAAAACTGCCCCTGAAAAGGCGCTCCCAAGGGCCTAAGCTGAATCAATCAAAACAATACCTGGCGTCACACGGCGCCAAAAAGGAGAAAGCATGCTCGAGCTCACCATAGAGCAGATATCCATGGGCCAGTCGGCTGTGGATAAAGCCAGCGCCTTGCAATTACTCGCTGACCGACTCGTGACCGATGGCCTGGTGGCCGACGGTTACCTTGCGGGCTTGCAGGCCCGGGAAGCCCAGGGTTCGACCTTTCTCGGGCAAGGTATTGCCATCCCCCACGGCACCCCTGAAACCCGTGATCAGGTGTTCGCCACTGGCGTGCGGCTGATGCAGTTCCCGGACGGTGTGGACTGGGGCGACGGCCAGATCGTTTATCTGGCGATTGGTATCGCCGCCAAATCCGATGAACACTTGCGCCTGCTGCAACTGCTGACCCGCGCCCTCGGTGAAACCGATCTGGGCCAGGCCCTGCGCCGAGCCAGTTCCGCCGAAGCCTTGCTGAAACTGCTGCAAGGCGCGCCGCAAGAATTGGCGCTGGACGCACAGATGATCGGCCTCGGTGTTTCCGCCGATGACTTCGAAGAACTGGTCTGGCGCGGTGCCCGCTTGCTGCGTCAGGCCGATTGCGTGAGCAACGGTTTTGCCGGCGTCTTGCAGCAGGTCGAAGCGCTGCCGCTGGGCGATGGCCTGTGGTGGCTGCACAGCGAACAAACGGTGAAGCGTCCGGGCCTGGCGTTCGTGACCCCGGACAAACCCATGCGCTACCTCGGTCAGCCGTTGAGCGGGCTGTTCTGCCTGGCCAGCCTCGGTGAAGCCCATCAAGCGCTGCTCGAACGCCTTTGCGCGTTGCTGATCGAAGGCCGTGGTCATGAATTGGGCCGTGCCACCAGCAGCCGCGCCGTGCTGGAAGTCCTCGGCGGTGAAGTGCCGGCGGATTGGCCGAGCGCACGCATTGCCTTGGCCAACGCCCACGGTTTGCATGCACGCCCGGCGAAGATCCTCGCGCAATTGGCGAAAAGTTTTGAAGGCGAAATCCGCGTGCGCATCGTCGATGGCCACGACAGCGCGGTGTCGGTGAAGAGCTTGAGCAAACTGCTCAGCTTGGGCGCCCGTCGCGGTCAGGTGCTGGAATTCATCGCCGAACCGACCATCGCCGCCGATGCCTTGCCGGCCTTGCTGGCGGCCATCGAAGAAGGCCTCGGTGAAGAAATCGAGCCGCTGCCGGCAGTGAGCCAACAGCGTGAAGTCATCGCCGATGTCGCCGAAGTGCTGCTTGCACCGGCCTCCGGCAGTTTGATTCAGGCGATTGCTGCAGCCCCTGGGATCGCCATCGGCCCGGCGCATATTCAAGTGCTGCAAGTCATCGATTACCCGCTGCGTGGTGAGTCCGCCGCGATCGAGCGCGAACGCCTCAAGCAAGCGTTGGCGGATGTGCGTCGCGACATCGAAGGTCTGATCGAGCGCAGCAAGTCCAAGGCGATTCGCGAGATTTTCATCACCCATCAGGAAATGCTCGACGACCCGGAACTGACCGACGAAGTCGACACCCGTCTCAAGCAAGGCGAAAGCGCCGAAGCGGCGTGGATGGCGGTGATTGAAGCGGCCGCCAAACAACAGGAGTCGCTGCAGGACGCCTTGCTCGCCGAACGTGCCGCCGACTTGCGCGACATTGGCCGTCGGGTGCTGGCGCAATTGAGTGGCGTCGAAACGCCGGCCGAACCAGAGCAGCCGTACATTCTGGTGATGGACGAAGTCGGCCCGTCCGACGTGGCACGCCTTGATCCGGCGCGCGTCGCCGGCATTCTCACCGCTCGCGGTGGCGCCACGGCCCACAGCGCCATCGTCGCGCGTGCCCTTGGTATTCCAGCGCTGGTGGGCGCTGGTGCTGCCGTGTTGTTGCTGAAACCGGGCACGCCGCTGTTGATCGATGGTCAACGCGGTCGCCTGCATGTGGACGCCGATGCGGCAACCTTGCAGCGCGCCACCGAAGAACGCGACACCCGCGAACTGCGCTTGAAAGCCGCTGCCGAACAACGCCATCAACCGGCGCTGACCACCGATGGCCACGCGGTGGAAGTGTTCGCCAACATCGGCGAAAGCGCCGGTGTCACCAGCGCGGTGGAGCAGGGCGCCGAAGGCATTGGTCTGCTGCGCACTGAACTGATTTTCATGGCCCACTCGCAAGCGCCGGACGAGGCGACTCAGGAAGTCGAATACCGTCGTGTGCTCGATGGCCTGGCCGGCCGACCGCTGGTGGTGCGCACCCTCGACGTCGGTGGTGACAAACCGCTGCCGTACTGGCCGATCGCGAAAGAAGAAAACCCATTTCTCGGCGTGCGTGGCATTCGCCTGACCCTGCAACGTCCGCAGGTCATGGAAGCGCAGTTGCGCGCCTTGCTGCGAGCGGCGGACAACCGTCCATTGCGGATCATGTTCCCGATGGTCGGCAGCGTCGATGAGTGGCGTCAGGCTCGGGACATGACTGAACGTTTGCGCCTGGAAATCCCGGTTGCGGACCTGCAACTGGGGATCATGATCGAAGTGCCGTCGGCCGCTTTGCTGGCGCCGGTGCTGGCCAAGGAAGTGGATTTCTTCAGCGTTGGCACCAACGACCTGACGCAATACACCCTGGCCATCGACCGTGGTCATCCGACCTTGTCGGCCCAGGCTGACGGCTTGCATCCGGCGGTGCTGCAACTGATCGACATCACCGTGCGTGCGGCTCATGCTCATGGCAAGTGGGTCGGCGTGTGCGGTGAACTGGCGGCCGATCCGCTGGCAGTGCCGGTGCTGGTGGGCCTGGGTGTGGATGAGTTGAGCGTGTCGGGCCGCAGCATTGCCGAGGTCAAGGCGCGCATTCGTGAACTCAGCCTGACCCAGACTCAAACCCTTGCCCAACAGGCCCTGGCCCTGGGCAGTGCGAACGAAGTTCGTGCATTAGTGGAGGCCCTGTAATGGCCAAAATCTTAACCCTGACCCTTAACCCGGCGCTGGACCTCACCGTTCAGTTGCCGCTGCTTGCACCCGGTCAGGTCAATCGCAGTGACGAAATGCACACCCACGCCGCCGGCAAAGGCGTGAACGTGGCGCAGGTGCTGGCCGACCTCGGGCATCAGGTGACCGTCAGCGGTTTTCTCGGGGAAGATAATCTTCAGGCGTTCGAAACCCTGTTCGCCAAACGCGGTTTTACCGATGCGTTTGTCCGTGTCCCCGGCGAGACCCGCAGCAACATCAAACTGGCGGAAAGCGATGGGCGCATCACCGACATCAACGGTCCGGGGCCGAGGGTCAGTGAAGCGGCGCAGCAGGCCTTGCTCGATCGTCTCGACCAGATTGCTCCCGGGCATGACGCGGTCGTCGTGGCCGGTAGTTTGCCCCGTGGCGTGAATCCTCAGTGGCTGCGGGAGTTGATCCAGCGCTTGAAAAAACGCGGTTTGAAAGTGGCGCTCGACACCAGCGGTGAAGCCTTGCGCGCAGGTCTGGCGGCCGGCCCATGGCTGATCAAACCCAACACCGAAGAATTGGCGCAAGCGCTGGGTTGCGAGGTGGTTTCCGTGGGCGCCCAAGCTGAGGCAGCGAGCCGCTTGCATGCACAAGGCATCGAGCACGTGGTGATTTCCGACGGTGCCGAAGGGGTGAACTGGTTCAGTGTCGGTTCGGCCATGCACGCCACTCCGCCCAAGGTCAGCGTGATCAGCACAGTCGGTGCGGGGGATTCGTTGCTGGCGGGCATGCTGCACGGATTGCTCAGTGCCGATACGCCCGAACAAACCTTGCGCACCGCCACCGCGATTGCCGCCATGGCCGTCACCCAGATCGGTTTCGGTATCGGTGACGCCACGCCACTGGCGCACTTCGAACAGGGCGTGCGCCTGCGCCCCCTGACAGAACAATAAGAGGGTTTGCAATGAAGTTAGCCATTGTTACGGCCTGCCCGAACGGCATGGTCACCAGTGTGCTGTGCGCTCGTCTGCTCGATGCAGCGGCCCAGCGTCAGGGCTGGAGCACCAGTGTCGAAGTCGTTGATGCGGCCCATCCGGAACGCCAATTGTCGGCCGCGACCATCGAAGCCGCCGAGTGGGTGTTGCTGGTCACCAGCGCGCCGGTGGATATGTCGCGGTTCGTCGGTAAACGCGTATTCCAGAGCACCCCGGCCCAGGCCCTGCAGGATGTCGAAGCGGTGCTGCGTCGTGGCGTAGAAGAGGCTGAGGTTTACGTCGCGCCCGAAGCCGCCGCCGAGCCGGCTGCCGTGGTTAAACATGCGCCACGCCTGGTGGCTGTCACCGCGTGCCCGACCGGCGTCGCCCACACCTTCATGGCCGCCGAAGCCTTGCAGCAAGCGGCCAAGCGTCTGGGCTACGACCTGCAAGTGGAAACCCAAGGCTCGGTTGGCGCGCGCAATCCACTCAGCGCAGAGGCGATTGCCGATGCCGATGTGGTGCTGTTGGCGGCAGACATCGAAGTCGGCACCGAGCGTTTCGCCGGCAAGAAAATCTACCGCTGTGGCACCGGTATAGCGCTGAAACAGGCCGAAGCGACGTTGAACAAAGCCTTGGCCGAAGGCAAGCAGGAAAGCGCTTCGACCGGCGCCAAAGGCCCGGCCAAGCAAGAGAAGACCGGCATCTACAAACACCTGCTGACCGGTGTGTCATACATGTTGCCGATGGTGGTCGCGGGCGGTCTGATGATCGCCTTGTCCTTCGTGTTCGGCATCACTGCGTTCAAGGAGGAAGGCACGCTGGCGGCTGCGCTGATGCAGATCGGCGGCGACACCGCATTCAAACTGATGGTGCCGCTGCTTGCGGGCTACATCGCCTACTCGATCGCTGACCGCCCGGGCCTGGCGCCGGGGATGATTGGTGGTTTGCTGGCGAGTACCCTGGGCGCCGGTTTTATCGGCGGGATCATTGCCGGTTTCATCGCCGGTTATGCGGCCCAGGCGATCAATCGCTATGCGCGTTTGCCGCAAAGTCTTGAGGCACTGAAACCGATCCTGATCATTCCGTTGCTGGCGAGTCTGTTCACCGGTCTGGTGATGATTTATGTGGTCGGCAAACCGGTGGCCGGGATGCTCGCGGGGCTCACGCATTTCCTCGACAGCATGGGCACCACCAACGCCATTCTGCTGGGTGTGTTGCTGGGCGGCATGATGTGCGTCGACCTCGGCGGGCCGATCAACAAAGCGGCTTACGCGTTTTCGGTGGGGCTGCTGGCGTCACAAAGTTATGCACCGATGGCCGCGACCATGGCTGCCGGCATGGTGCCGCCGATTGGCCTGGGCATCGCCACGTTCATCGCCCGGCGCAAGTTCGCCCAGACTGAACGCGAGGCCGGTAAAGCGGCGCTGGTGCTGGGGCTGTGCTTTATCTCTGAAGGGGCGATTCCGTTTGCGGCGAAAGACCCGCTGCGGGTGATTCCGGCGAGCATCGCCGGCGGCGCGCTGACCGGCGCGTTGTCGATGTATTTCGGCTGCAAACTCATGGCACCGCACGGCGGTTTGTTCGTGATGCTGATTCCGAATGCGATCAACCATGCGCTGTTGTATCTGCTGGCGATCGTCGCCGGGAGTTTGCTGACGGCGGTGACGTATTCGGTGCTCAAGCGGCCTGAGACGGTGGAGTTGGCGCTGGAGCCGGCCAAGGCCTGATACGAATCCCTGTAGGAGCGAGGCTTGCCCGCGAAGGCGTTTTTTCATTCAACATTGATATTGAATGTTATGGCCTCTTCGCGGGCAAGCCTCGCTCCTACAAAGGATCTGTCATGCCTGATTCACACGGCCATGCTTAAGTTTTCCTTTTTCAGGGAGAACACCATGAGCGAATTCGACCTCGGCCGCCGTCGTGTCATGCAAGCCGTCGGGGCCGGGCTGTTGATGCCTGGCCTGGCGCCGGCGGTGATTGCTTCGGTCAAGGATCGGCCGCAACTCACCGATGGCGTGCAGTCCGGCGACCTGCTGGGCGACCGGGCAATGATCTGGAGCCGTAGCGACCGTGCGGCGCGGATGGTGGTGGAATGGGACACGCGCAGCCTGTTCAGTAACCCTCGTCGATTCGTCTCGCCATTGGCCGATGCCCGCTCCGATTTCACTGCCCGAGTCGAGCTCACTGGCCTACCCGCCGATCAGGCGATTTTCTACCGCGTGACGTTCGAAGACGCCCAGAGCGGTGTCGCCAGTGAACCCTGGTTCGGTCATCTGCGCAGTGTGCCAACAACGCGGCGGGATATTCGGTTCGTCTGGAGTGGCGACACGGTCGGCCAGGGCTTCGGCATCAACCCGGACATCGGCGGCATGCGCATCTACGAAGCCATGCGTCTGCGCCTGCCGGACTTTTTTATCCATAGCGGCGACACCATCTACGCCGACGGTCCCGTACCTGCGCAGCTCACAACAAAGAGCGGCCGGGTGTGGCGCAACATCACCAGCGAAGCCAAGAGCAAAGTCGCCGAAACCCTCGACGACTATCGCGGCAATTATCGGTACAACCTGATGGACGAAAACATCCGCCGTTTCAACGCCGAAGTGCCGCAGATCTGGCAATGGGACGACCACGAAGTGGTGAACAACTGGTCGCCGGGCAAGCAACTGGATGAGCGCTACAAGAGCAAAGATATCCACAGCCTGGTGGGCCGCGCACGCCAGGCCTGGCTGGAATATGCGCCGATGCGTTTGCAGAGTGCCGATGACGGCGGGCGGATTTATCGCAAGCTGAGTTATGGGCCGATGCTGGATGTATTCGTGCTCGACATGCGCAGTTATCGCCAAGCCAATGACGACAACCTGGGTGCTGCCAAAGCGTTTCTCGGTCGCGAACAATTGGATTGGCTCAAACGTGAATTGAAAGGCTCCCAAGCCCAATGGAAAGTCATTGCCGCCGACATGCCCATCGGCCTCGGCGTGCCCGATGGCGAAGTCAGCCCCGGTGTGGCGCGTTGGGAAGCGGTGGCCAATGGTAATTCAGGCCCGGCTCAGGGCCGTGAAGTGGAAATCGCTGAATTGCTCGGTTTTCTGCGGGCGCAGCAGGTGCGTAATTTCGTCTTCCTCACGGCGGATGTGCATTACTGCGCAGCGCACCATTACCACCCCGACCGCGCCGCGTTTCAGGACTTCGAACCGTTCTGGGAGTTTGTCGCGGGGCCGCTGAATGCGGGGAGCTTCGGGCCGAATACGCTGGATAAAACCTTCGGCCCCGAAGTGGTGTTCCAGAAGGCACCACAGGCGCAGAACACCTCGCCGTTTGCCGGGTTTCAGTTTTTTGGCGAGGTGAATATCGATGGGCAGACGGGGGAGATGAGTGTGGTGTTGCGGGATCTGGATGGGGTGGGGGTGTTTGAGCGCAAGTTGCAGCCGGTGTGAGGGCTGCACGATCGTTCCCACGCGCAGCAAAGGAATGCCTCAATGGACGCTCCGCGTTCGGCTTGAAAGGGACGCGGAGCGTCCCGGGCTGCATTCCCACGCAGAGCGTGGGAACGATCAGACAGGGGATCGATGGTGTCAGTAGACGTCGCGGCGGTAGCGGCCTTGTTCGATCAGGCGGTCGACCTCTTCAATGCCGAGCAATTCGTTGAGCGCGTGGTCCACCCCTGAAGCCATCCCCTGCAAACTGCCGCAGATGTAAATCACGGCGCCATCGGCCAGCCACTTTTTCAACTCCTCGGCTGACTCGCGCAGGCGATCCTGAACATAGATTTTCTCGGCCTGATCTCGGGAAAACGCCAGATCCAGACGCGCCAGATCGCCGTTAATCAACCATTCTTCCAGCTCATTGCGGCACAGGTAGTCATGCTCGCGATTACGCTCGCCAAACAACAACCACTGCCGCTGCTGCCCGTCGGCAATCCGTGCCTTGAGCAAACTGCGCAACCCGGCCAGCCCGGTGCCGTTGCCCAGCAGAATCATCGGCACTGGTTCGTTCGGTAGGTGAAAACCACTGTTGCGTCGTACCCTCAGGCTGATGCTGCTACCCACGGGAGCATGTTCGGTCAACCAGCCGGAACCGACGCCCACGCTGCCGTCGGCATGCAATTCCTGACGCACGATCAATTCCAGCACGCCGTCGGCGGCGATCGAGGCGATGGAGTATTCGCGCATGGCCAACGGCACCAGGGCGTCCGCCAGTGCTTGCGCGTGCAGGCCGACCAGATGGGCGCGGTTCTCGGGCAGTTGGCGGCTGGCGAGGGCTTGTTCCAGCGTTTGCGACAGACCATCGAACTCAACCGTGGCCCGACCGTCAATCCCCAGGCCGTCGAGGAAATGCTCGATGGCCCACGGACAATTGCGCGGCAGCACTTCCACCAGATCACCGGCCAGCCAGCTGCTGGTAGTGGGGGCGCTAAGGCCGAGCAAATACACGGGCGAACCGCTGCTGCCCGGGTTCATCAATTCGCGGCGGGTCAGGGTCCAGTTGTCGTAGCTTGGCGCTTGCCAGGTATCCACCGGTGCCTGGCCCGTCAGCAGGCCGAGTTGCTGTTGCCAGTGACGTAGGGCGTAAGGGTCGCCGCTGTCGACTTCCACCGGGGCGAACAAGGTCTTGCCGCCGTGCTCGCCCAGCCAGGTGTGCAAGCGGCGGGCGAAGCCGCAGAAGTGTTGATACTGGCGGTCACCGAGGCCAAGCACGGCATAGTTCAGGCTGTCGAAACTCAACGCACGACCCAGCACTTTGCGTTCGAATCCTCGGGCGCTGTCCGGCGCTTCACCGTCGCCGAAGGTGCTGACCACAAACAGGGCGTTGCTGGAATCCTGCAGGTCCTGTTCACTGACATTGGCCAACGGTTGAACCTTCACCGGCAACCCGGCGGCCTGCAACTGCCCGGCGGTCTGCCAGGCGAGTTGCTCGGCGAACCCGCTCTGACTGGCGAAGCCGATCAGCCATGCCGGCGCATCACTGCCCGGTTGCGCAAGGCCTTTGCGGGCGTCCTTGATCTGACGTTTCTTGCGTCGACGGTCCAGGTACAGCAACCAGCCAGTGATGAAAAACAGCGGCATGGCCAGTGCGGCAATCGTCACCATAATCCGCCCGATAATCCCGAAATAACTGCCGACGTGCAGCGCGTAGACACTGGTCAACAGCTGCGCCTTGAAGCTCTTGTCGCTGTAGCGGTCATGACGGCTGACGATGCCGGTCGCCGGATCGAGGGTGAGCTGGTTCCGTGCCATGTCGTGGGGTGAGTTCTTCAGCAGATAGAACACGGTTGCCGGTTGTCCGGCCACGGGCGGCATACGCACGTTGTAGGACGAAAGCCCAGGGCCGGCGACGCTATAGATGCTGCTCCATATCGCCGCGTAATCGGCGGTGGGGGCCGGGCCGCTCGGCGCAGGACCGCGACCACTGCGCACTCGTTCGTTCTGCGGCGAATCGGAAAGCAGCCGCGTCAGGCCCTTGTTGTACCACTCGTACGACCAGGTCAGCCCGGTCAACGCCGCCAAAAGATAGAACACCAGGCACCAGGTACCGGCCACCGAGTGCAAATCCCAGTTGAAGCTGCGACCCTTTTTATTCCAGTCCAGGGTCAGCCAGGCGCGCCAGTTTTTCCACTGACGCGGCCAGCGCATATACAGGCCGGACAGACAGAAAAACAGCAGAATCAGCGTACAGGCGCCGGTGATCTGTCGGCCGATGTCGCCCATGGCCAGGAACCGGTGCAGTTGCAACATCAGGCCAAAGAAATCCTGGCCCGTGACATCGCCCATGAACTCGCCGGTGTATGGGTCGAAATAGCGCATCGGCCCGCGACGTTCACCGGGGGGCGCCGTGAAGATCACCCGCGCGGCGTTGCCGCTGTCGGTCTCGACCCAGAGCATCGAGACTTTCTTGCCCGAAGCACCTTCGATTTTCTCTACCAGCTCGGCAGGTGGCAGTACGCCGGCAATCTGCTTCTCGACGTGCAGCACAGAGGGGTTCAACGCCCGCAGGATTTCATCCTGGAACGATACCGCCGCCCCGGTGATGCCCATCAGGGCCAGGACCAGTCCGGCGCTGATGCCGAAAAACCAGTGCAACTGGAACAGGGATTTCTTCAACACGTCGCTCGCCTTGTTCGTTCAAAAGTCATCGTCACGGCGCGTATTATGCCGTGAGTTGTCGAGAAGCATTCTTTTTTACACACAAAAGCCCCGTTCACTTCGATGAACGGGGCCAGGGCGTTTCTCCCACCACTCTAGTGAGGGAGCGAGCCTGCTCGCGAAGGCTATGTCAGCCACACAGATAAAGTGCGACAGACACCGTTTCGCGAGCAGGCTCGCTCCCACAGGATCAGAAGTGGAAGTTGGCACTCAGCAAGGCAGTACGGCCCGCTGCCACGTGGGCGTAGTGGTTCTGGAGTATCTGGTCGAAGTAACGCTCGTCGGTCAGGTTCTGTACGTTGAGTTGCAGGTCGACGTTCTTGGTCAGACGGTAGCTGGCCATCGCGTCGTAACGCCAGTAAGACGGGATCTCCACCGAGTTGGCGACGTTGCCGAACTGGGAATCGACGTAGGTCGCACCAGCACCGACGGTCAACTTGTCCGGTACCAGATCGTAAGTCGACCAGAACGTGAAGTTGTTCTGTGGAGTGCTTGGCATGTGGTTGCCTTCATCGGCGGCGAGGGTGGTCTTGACCACTTCGCTGTCCATGTAGGTGTAGCCGCCGAAGACTCTCCAATTACGCGTCAGCTTGCCGGCGTAGCTCAGTTCCAGGCCATTGACTTGCTGTTCGCCGTCCAGCACTTGCGTGGTGCCGCCGTCAGGATCGTTGATCCGCGCGTTGGTTTTCTCGGTGCGGAACAGCGCGGCGGTCAGCGACAGGTCGTCGCCGAAGAAGTCCCACTTGGTGCCGATTTCGTAGTTGCGGTTCTTTTCCGGGTCCAGACTGCTGTTGTTCGCGGCCAATTCCAGGCCACCGTTGCCGCTGGTTTCGCCGGCCGGGTTGCTGGAGGTCGAGTAAGCCGCGTAGATGCTGCCGTTAGGCAACGGGTTGTAGACCACGCCGATTTGGTAGTTCACCAAGTCGCTGGTGTTCTGACGGGAGAAACTGCCCGCTGGAGCTGTGCTGCTAGCGTTGGCGAAGCCGCTGGATTCGACCTCGTAGTTGTCATAACGCAGGCCCAGGTTCAGGGACCATTGCTCGTTGAACTTCAGGGTGTCGAACGCGTAGGCCGCGGCGGTTTTGGTGTTGGTGTCAGTGAACGCGGCGCTGTCGGTGATCCTGCCGTTCCAGTTATCCCCAGGTGTCGGGTTGTACAGACTGGTGCAGTCGCCGGAGTTGAACAGGGGGCGGTTGCAGCGGGTGCCGCTGGCGGTGGAGGTCAGGATGTACGGACGGTTGTGGGTGTCCTGATAGGAAAACTCCAGGCCGGTCACCAGGCTGTGCTCAATGGATCCGGTGTTGAACTTGGCGCTCAGGTCGGTCTGGTTGATCCAGCCGCTGGACGTCGAGTTACGGCTCTTGGCACCCCGATACACGTTGCCATTGACCACGTTGCCCTTGCTGTCGTCCGGGTTGGTGACGATGTAGTCCAGGGTCGAGCGGGACATGCGGAAGCTGTTGGACACAGTCAGGTCTTCATTCAGATCGTGCTCGATCTTGAGGGTGCCGCTGTCATTGGTGGTCTGGCGATAGTCGCGATCGGTGAGGCCGTAGAAATTGTCGCGGTCAACGTTGGCCGGCTTGTCGACGTTGTACTTGCTGCGGTTGGGGCTCAAGGTCAACGGGATGCCGTAGTCGGGCATGTCGTCGGTCTCGACGTGATAGTAGCCGACGGTCAAGCGGGTGTCGGTGCCCAGGCCGAAGGCGAAGGACGGCGCCACACCCCAGCGACTGACGTCCACGGTATCACGGCCGGCGACGTTGGCTTCGTGCTTCATCAGGTTCAAGCGCAAGGCTGAGGTGTCGGTCATCTGCTGGTTCAGATCGAGGGTGGTGCGCTTGGTCTGGTCCGAGCCCCAAGTGAAGCCGCCGTTGTAGGCATTGCCCAGCTTGGGGGTCTTGCTCACCAGGTTCAGGCTGCCACCGGTGGAACCGGCGCCGGTGAAGGCTGAGCCCGGGCCCTTGCTGACTTCGATCGATTCAACGTTGAAAATCTCGCGGCTCTGGGACGCCGGGTCGCGCATGCCATCGACAAACGTGTCGCTTTCGGCGTTGAAGCCGCGAATGATCGGACGATCGCCCGCCGGGTTGCCGCCCTCGCCGGCACCGAAAGTGATGCCCGGAGTGGTGCGCAGGGCGTCGACCAGGCTGGTGGCGCCGGTGTCGCGAATCACTTGTTGAGGGATCACGGTGACGCTTTTCGGCGTCTCGCGCAGTGGCGCGGTGTACTTCTTGGACGCCGAAGTATCGGTCTTGTAGGAGGTGTCATTCTGCTCGCCCACAACGCTGGTCGCGTCCAGGGAAATCGCATTGTTCGGTGCTTTTTCGTCACTCTTCTCGGCTGCGAAAACCATATGGCCCGCAGAGCTGGCAGTGATCGCCACGCCAATTGCAGACGCGAGCAAACGCGGTGAACCGACCGTTAATTGTAGTTGTTGGCGTGACATGTGAATTCCCCTCCCCAAGGATTTGAGGCCGCGGAATATAGGGTAAACACGTATTTGTATCAATTGCGAAATGTTGCTATTCGCGATTAATTTACATTCTTTACAATTTGCCTTTACGGTTTTTGCCGTTTCATTCGTCGCACGGGTTTTACACAGGCAATAAGAATCAATACCATTGGCGCTCCTTTGCCCTCAGGTGTCTTTCCATGTTGCTGCACATTCCCGGCGTGTTCGCGAAAGAAGAAGTGCAGCGCATTCGCGAGGCCCTGACGCAGGCAGATTGGGCCGATGGCAAAATCACCGCCGGTTACCAGTCGGCCAAGGCCAAGCACAATCTGCAACTGCCGGAAGGGCATCCGTTGGCCAAGGAAATCGGCGCGGCGATGCTAGAACGGTTGTGGAAAAATCCACAGTTCATGTCGGCGGCATTACCGCATAAGGTCTTCCCTCCGTTACTGAACTGTTACACGGCCGGCGGCAGTTTCGATTTTCACATCGACAACGCCGTGCGTCAGCCCAAGGGCAGCATCGAGCGAGTGCGCACCGACCTGTCGGCGACGCTGTTTTTCAGTGAACCGGAGGACTACGACGGTGGCGAACTGGAAATCCAGGACACCTTCGGTACCCAGCGCGTGAAGTTGCCGGCCGGTGACATGGTCCTGTATCCGGGCACCAGCCTGCACAAGGTCAACGCCGTTACGCGTGGCACTCGTTACGCCTCGTTTTTCTGGACGCAAAGCCTGGTGCGGGAAGACAGCCAGCGCGCCTTGCTGTTCGAGATGGACGGGGCGATTCAGCAACTGACCCAGGACATGCCCGACCACCCTTCATTGATCCGCCTGACCGGCACTTATCACAACCTGTTGCGTCGCTGGGTCGAGGTGTAAGTGACGGATTTTCGGTTACGCCGCGAGGAAATCCTCGACGGCGACCGCCTCAAGTCGATGCTCGAAGAAAGCCCGGCGCGAGCGGCTCAGGCGATCCTGATCGCCGCGCGTGAAGGCGTGCTCGATGCTCAGGCGTTACTCGGGCAGATCCTGCTGGACGGGCGAGGCATTGAGCAGGATCAGCCGCTGGCGGTGTGCTGGTTCGACATTGCTGCCCGACAAGGGCATTTGATGGCGCGCAACATGCTGGGGCGATGCCATGAGCATGGTTGGGGCTGCACTGCCGATGCTTCGGTGGCTGCGCGGCATTACCGGATCGCAGCGGAAGCGGGGCTGGATTGGGCGATGTACAACTACGCCAATCTGCTGGCCACTGGTCGTGGCGTGATCGAGGATCAGGTGCAAGCGCTGAGCCTTTATCGCCGCGCCGCTGAACTGGGCCATGCAAAGTCGATGAACCTGCTGGGGCGTTATCTGGAAGAGGGGCGGGTTTGCCTGGCTGACCCGCAAGCTGCCCGTGACTGGTATCGACGTTCGGCGGTCGGGGGGGATTTTCGTGGGCAGTTCAGTTATGCAGCGGTGTTGGCAGATGAAGGGAGCATCGACGAGGCGCTGGGTTGGCTGCACAAGGCACTGGATGGCGGGAATCTGAATTTTTTGCGGGTGGCAAGCAAGGCGCTGTTGAACGCGGTGAATCCGCAAATTCGTAAGTTGGCCGAAGACTACACGCAACGCTGTGCCGATCTGGACCGGGGGAAAATGCGTGTTTCCTGAGGCGTAGATCGTTCCCACGCTCTGCGTGGGAATGCAGCCCGGGACGCTCCGCGTCCCTGCCGAAGCGATTGCTGCGCGTCCATTGAGGCATTCCCACGCAGAGCGTGGGAACGATCAGCTGAACACGAGTAGCGCTTACACGTAGAACGATTTCAGCGGCGGGAAGCCATTGAATTCAACTGCGCTATAGCTCGTGGTGTACGCACCGGTCGACAACCAGTACAAACGGTCACCGATCGCCAGGTTCAGCGGCAGGCCGTACTTGTAGTTTTCGTACATGATGTCAGCGCTGTCGCAGGTTGGACCGGCAATGACCACTTCTTCCATCTCGCCTTTCTTCTCGGTCCAGATCGGGAACTTGATGGCTTCGTCCATGGTTTCGATCAGGCCGGAGAACTTGCCCACATCCGTGTACACCCATCGCTCGACGGCGGTACGGGATTTGCGCGCCACCAGCACCACTTCACTGACCAGAATGCCGGCGTTGGCGATCAGCGAACGGCCTGGTTCCAGGATGATTTCCGGCAGCTCGTCGCCGAAGTCTTCCTTGAGGAAGCGGATGATTTCTTCGGCGTAGGTTTCCAGGCTGTTGGTGCGGGTGATGTAGTTGGCCGGAAAGCCGCCGCCCATGTTGATCAGCTTCAGGTGGATGCCGTCTTCTTCTTTCAGACGCTCGAAGATCACTTTGACCTTGGCGATCGCCGCGTCCCAGACGCTGATGTCGCGCTGCTGCGAACCAACGTGGAACGAGATGCCGTACGGCACCAGGCCCAGGTCGCGAGCGAGGATCAGCAGGTCCATGGCCATGTCGGTCTGGCAGCCGAATTTACGCGACAGTGGCCAGTCGGCGGTGGTCGAGCCTTCAGTCAGGATGCGCACATAGACTTTCGAACCCGGTGCAGCCTTGGCGATGTTGCGCAGGTCGGCTTCGGAGTCGGTGGCGTACAGACGCACGCCCTTGTCGTAGAAGTAGCGAATGTCTTTGGATTTCTTGATGGTGTTGCCGTAGCTGATGCGATCCGGGCCGACGCCCTGGTTCATCACTTTGTCGAGCTCGTAGATCGAGGCGATGTCGAAGTTCGAGCCTTTCTCTTTGAGCAGGTCGATGATTTCAACGGCCGGGTTGGCTTTGACTGCGTAGTAGACTTTGGCGAATTCGAAACCGGCGCGCAGGTCGTCATAGGCCTGGCTGATCATCGCGGTGTCGATCACCACGAACGGGGTTTCTTGTTTGTCGGCGAAAGCCTTCATTTTCTGGAAGGTATCGCGCGCGAAATAGTCTTCGACGTTGATCGACATGCTGGGAACTCCTACTGGCAAACGTTAGTAATCAATGGGTGCAAATGAACGCCCTCCGTATCCCCACTTTGGTTCGCCTACTTCCCAAGGCATGTCGCCGAAAGCAAAAAGGCCACGGGAGGCGGTGCTTTCCCTTGGCCTTGCTGTCTCGTCGTCAGTACTTGAGCCGGATGGATCGTTTCCAGCATGGACGTTCGGCGCGAACTTTAGGGCGTGAGGAGCTTGAGATCAACAAAAAATGTCGCGTTTTTGCACGCTTCCGTCGTGCGGTCCTGGGTAGCTACTGATGTAACCGACCTGCATGACAGTGTGATGTTCCCTGAGCAGGGATATTTGAGGGGTTTCAGGCTGGAACTGTGGTGCCCCATTCGCGGGCAAGCCTCGCTCCTACAGGATTTGTGGCGTGCGTTGATTTTTTGCACGACACCAAACCTGTAGGAGCGAGGCTTGCTCGCGAAGACGTCAGATCAGGCGACAGCAGTCTCGGCTGGCGAAACAATGCTGGTCTTGCCCCCACGGGACTTGCCGGAGCTCAAATACTCGGCAATCGATTCCTGCGTCACCTCGCCAAGGAACACCCGCTCGGCGTCCATCACCGGCAGCCACGAGCGGTTGAACTCGTACATGCGCGACAGCAGGATGCGCAAATGCTCGTCGTACGCCGCGGTGGCGTTGAACTCGCGCAGGTATTGCGCGCAGGTGCCGGTCTGGCGGTGCAAGTCGCGACGGCGCACGTAGCCCAAGGCTTTGTTCTCGGCACAAGTAACCACCACGTAGCGACGGTCCAGTTCATCCATCAGCTCCAGTGCTTCGGCCACTGGAGTTTCCGGGCTCACCGAGGGAGCGTTGTCCGCCGCGTCTTCGGCTTTGACCAGCAACAGACGCTTGAGGGTGCTGTCCTGGCCGACGAAGTTGCTGACAAAATCATCCGCCGGGTGCGCAAGAAGCGTGTCCGGATGGTCGATCTGCAGCAGTTTGCCCGCGCGGAAAATCGCGATCTTGTCGCCGAGCTTGATCGCCTCGTCGATGTCGTGGCTGACCATGATCACGGTCTTGTTCAGCGCCCGTTGCATCTCGAAGAACTCGTTCTGGATCATCTCGCGGTTGATCGGGTCGACCGCGCCGAACGGTTCGTCCATCAACAACAGCGGCGCATCCGCCGCCAGCGCACGAATCACGCCGATCCGTTGCTGTTGTCCACCGGACAATTCACGCGGGTAGCGATTCAGGTACTGCTTGGGTTCGAGCTTGATCATGCTCATCAACTCGCGGGCACGGTCGTGGCATTTCTGTTTGTCCCAGCCGAGCAGGCGCGGAACGATGGTGATGTTTTCCTCGATGGTCATGTTCGGGAACAGACCGATCTGCTGGATCACATAACCGATGTTGCGACGCAGGGTCACGGCGTCGAGGTCGGTGGTGTCTTCGCCGTTGATCAGGATCTTGCCGGAGGTCGGTTTGATCAGGCGGTTGATCATTTTCAACGTGGTGCTTTTGCCGCAGCCCGATGGCCCGAGGAACACACAGATTTCGCCTTCATTGACGGTCAGGCTTACCGAGTCCACGGCTTTCACATCTTTGCCGTTGCTTTGGAAGGTCTTGCTGAGGTTTTGAAGTTCGATCATTTCAGGAGTCCTTTTGGAGTCAGCGTGCGTTGCAGCCATTGCAGAATCAGGTCGGCGAAGATGGCCAGGAGACTGACCAGCACGGCGCCGACGACCAGCATCGACATGTCGCTGCGGCTGATGGAAGCGAGAATGAGTACACCGAGGCCACCGGCGCCGATGGTCGCGGCGATGGTCATCACACCGATGTTCATCACCACGGCGGTGCGGACACCGGCGAGGATCACCGGCACGGCAATCGGCAGTTCGACCATGCGCAGGCGCTGGCCGAAGGTCATGCCGATGCCACGCGCCGCTTCGCGAATACCCGGTTCGACGCCGGTCAGCGCCAAATAGGTGTTACGCATGATCGGCAGCAGCGAGTACAGAAACACCGCGGTGATCGCCGGCATCGGGCCGAGGCCCTGACCGAACTTGGAGTAGAACGGCAGCAGCAGGCCGAACAGCGCGATCGATGGCACGGTCAGCAACACCGTGGCACTGGCTTGCAAAGGGCCGGCGAGTGTCGGGAAACGTGTCATCAGGATGCCCAGCGGCACGCCGACCAGAATCGCCAGAGTCACGGCGATGCCGACCAGGGTGATGTGCTGCCAGGTCAGGTGCAAAACCTGCGGCCAATCGAGATGGGAAAAGGCGTTCAAAAATTCCATGGCTTTTCCTCCTCAGTTGATGGGGTGCTGGCGCAGGAAATCTGCAGCAACGGATGAAGGGCTTTCATGATCGACATCGACCCGCGCATTCAGCTGACGCATGGTGGCGTCGTCGAACAGTTCGGCCAGCGGCTTGAGCTCTTCGGCGAGTTTCGGGTGGGCCTCGAGGTAAACCTGACGTACCACTGGCGCGGCGGTGTAGTCCGGGAAGTAATGCTTGTCGTCTTCCAGCAATTTAAGCTTGAAGGCGTTCAAGCGACCGTCGGTGGTGTAAACCAGACCAGCGAAGACCTGGCCATTGCGCAGCGCGGTGTAGACCAGCCCGGCGTCCATCTGGCGGATGTTGTTGCGGGTCAGGTTCATGCCGTAGAGATCCACCATGCCATCGAGACCGTCGGAGCGGTTGGCGAACTCGGTGTCCAGGGCGACGAGGTGATTGGTCTTCGCCTCAGCCTGCAGCACCGTGTTCAGCTCGCTGATGGTGTTGATCTGCGGATACGCTTTTGCGGTGTTTTCCGGCAAAGCCAGGGCGTAGGTGTTGCTGAATTTCGACGGGGTAAGCCAGACCAGGCCTTTTTTCGCGTCGAGTTCTTTCACCTTGGCGTAGGACTGGGCGCTGTCGAGCTTTTCAGTGACATGGTTGTAAGCCACCAGCGATACGCCGGTGTATTCCCACATCAAATCCAGCTGACCACTTTCATGGGCGCTGCGGGCCAGGTTGCTGCCCAGACCACCGGTCACCTGGGTGTCGTAACCCTTGGCGAGCAGGTATTGGGAAGTGATTTCCGCCAGCAGGGTTTGTTCAGTGAACACCCGGGCGCCGATGCGAATCACGGGTTTTTCAGCGGCTTGGGCAAATCCTGCGAACAGCAGAACGCAGCCTAGTAAAAAGCTAAATGTCTTCATGAATATTCCTTTGCCGAGGCTTAAGACGGGCGCAAGCCGCGTTCGAGCCAGAGGCGGCTGGCGAGTGTCACCAAGCCGTCGAGCAGCAAGGCCAGCAGGGCGGTGCACGCCGCGCCGAGCAGCAGTTGCGGCTGATTGTTCAGGGCGATGCCGGGGAAAATCAGGCTACCCAGGCTGTTGGCGCCGATCAGGAACGCCAGCGGTGCGGTACCGACGTTGATCGCCAGCGCCACACGCACACCACCGATGATGATCGGCACGGCGTTCGGCAGTTCGACCCGCCACAGCACCTGAGTCGGTGTCATGCCGATGCCGACGGCGGCTTCCTTGAGCGATCCCTGGACGTTTTTCAGCCCTTCATAGGTGTTGCGCACAATCGGCAACAGTGAGGCGAGGAACAAGGCGAAGATCGCCGGGCCGCTGCCGATGCCGAGGATACCCAGGGCGATGGCCAGTACGGCGAGAGGCGGCACGGTGTTGCCGATGTTGAAGATCTGCATGAAGCGTTCGGCGCGGCCGACCATGGTCGGGCGGCTGAGGAAGATACCGGCGGGTATGCCCACTACAAGGGCGGCCAGCATGGAAACGAGGACGAGAATCAGATGAGCTTGCAGGTAAAACAACAAATCGTCGCGGTACTGTTCGATCGTGTTGATGCCAATCCAGTGGATCAGCAGGGCCAGAAGGGCGATTACCAGCGCGCCTCCTATCAGCCCTTTGCCATAGTGGATAGCCACAGGCGGACTCCTTTTTTCAGTCGGCGGACACCGCTTCGTGTGGCAATGCCATTCCTGGCTGCCGAAGTCAGTGTTCGCGAAAAGCAGCTCTATCAGTGCCGGTAAAACGGCATGAAATCGAGCCATAAGCGCAGCCTCGTCAGGCTAACTTGCTGATTTTTCAGCCCCTGGTACGAGTGCCGTAACAGGGGAGTGGACGCCTCCACCTTTTAAAAGGTTCCATAATTAGCAGCATTTAGCCAGCCCGCATCTCGGTTTACCCATGTAGCAGCTGTCGAGCTCGCGAGGCGGCGTTCGGCGGCGCAGCCGTCGTCGAGTGGAAGCGCGGGGGTCTATCTGATACACCGCAGCGTCTGGTTTTACGACGGCTTCGCCGCCGGACGCCGCCTCGCGAGCTCGACAGCTGCTACAGGGCGAACGGTGGTCTGTAGATGTCGTTTTGAGCTATACTCGCCGCCCTTTTTTGAATCACCTGCCAGGCGATTTCCCATGACCAAACAGGCCGCCGAAGTCGCGAAACGCCGCACTTTCGCCATTATTTCCCACCCCGATGCCGGTAAAACCACCATCACCGAGAAACTCTTGCTGATGGGCAAGGCGATTGCGATTGCGGGCACGGTGAAATCTCGCAAATCCGACCGCCATGCCACCTCCGACTGGATGGAAATGGAAAAACAACGGGGTATTTCCATTACCACGTCGGTCATGCAATTCCCGTATCGCGATCACATGATCAACCTGCTCGACACCCCGGGCCACGAAGACTTCTCCGAAGATACCTACCGCACCCTGACAGCGGTGGACTCGGCATTGATGGTCCTCGACGGCGGTAAGGGTGTAGAGCCACGGACCATCGCGCTGATGGACGTCTGCCGTCTGCGTGACACGCCGATCGTCAGCTTCATCAACAAACTCGACCGTGACATCCGTGATCCGATTGAACTGCTCGACGAAATCGAAGCGGTCCTGAAGATCAAGGCTGCACCGATCACCTGGCCGATCGGTTGCTACCGCGATTTCAAGGGTGTTTACCACCTCGCCGACGATTACATCATCGTCTATACCGCCGGCCACGGCCACGAGCGCACCGATGTGAAAATCATCGAGAAGCTTGACTCCGATGAAGCTCGCGCGCATTTGGGCGATGAGTACGATCGCTTCGTTGATCAGCTGGAACTGGTGCAGGGCGCCTGCCACGAATTCAATCAACAGGAATTCCTCGACGGCCAACTGACGCCGGTGTTCTTCGGTACCGCACTGGGCAACTTCGGTGTCGATCACGTGCTCGACGCCGTGGTCAACTGGGCACCGAAACCGCTGGCCCGTGTCGCCAACGAGCGCACGGTGGAACCGGTTGAAGAGAAATTCGCCGGCTTCGTGTTCAAGATCCAGGCGAACATGGACCCGAAACACCGCGACCGCATCGCCTTCATGCGTATCTGCTCCGGCAAATACGAAAAAGGCATGAAAATGCGCCACGTACGCACCGGCAAAGACGTGCGGATCGGCGATGCTCTGACGTTCTTCTCTTCCGAGCGTGAGCAACTGGAAGAAGCGTTTGCCGGCGACATCATCGGCCTGCACAACCACGGCACCATCCAGATTGGCGACACCTTCACCGAAGGCGAAGTCCTGGGCTTCACCGGCATCCCGCACTTTGCCCCGGAACTGTTCCGTCGCGTGCGTCTGCGCGATCCGCTGAAATCCAAGCAACTGCGTCAGGGCCTGCAACAACTGGCCGAAGAAGGCGCCACTCAGGTGTTCTTCCCCGAGCGCAGCAACGACATCATCCTCGGCGCCGTCGGTGTGCTGCAGTTCGACGTGGTCGCCAGCCGTTTGAAAGAGGAATACAAGGTCGAGTGCTCGTATGAGCCGATCACTGTCTATTCCGCGCGCTGGATTGATTGCGACGATAAGAAGAAGCTTGAAGAGTTCCGGATCAAGGCCGTGGAAAACCTTGCGGTCGATGGTGGCGGTCATCTGACCTACCTGGCACCGACGCGAGTCAATCTGGCGTTGATGGAAGAGCGCTGGCCGGACGTGAAATTCCGGGCGACGCGTGAGCATCACTAAGCGCTGAGCCGTAACACCAAAAGCCCCGATGCGAAAGCTGCGGGGCTTTTTTTTTCGCCCGACTCGGTCAACATGTGGGAGCGAGCTTGCTCGCGATGGCTGACTGTCAGTCGACACAGTTTTTGAATGAAAGACCGCTATCGCGAGCAAGCTCGCTCCCAGAATAATAATGGTTCGGCATAACACGTATTCCAAACCAATCTCTTCGCCAACGGGATTTTCTGCTACCCGGTAGCGTCCTGTCTGGAGAACCCGGTCAATCGGAACTAAATTTCACTCAGTACCTTTCAGGCATCCACGCGTCACCCAAGAAAGGATGGAATCGGCTATGAGTATTTATCAACGAATTGTGATGTTGCTTAAGGTTTTGGTGATGTTGTCCCTCGGCACGTCGGCGGTGGCATGGGCAGAATGTGAGAACCATGAAAAACAGGCTTTGAACGGCCAAGGCGTGCACAGCGAACTGATGATCGCTGCGACCGAAGCAGACGAGGACGACCCAGACGTCGATGAGGAAGACGAGGAAGACACGCAAACGTAAATGACGGACAAAAAAACCCCTCCTGCCGGACTGATGTGCAATCGAAGCAGAAGGGGTTGGTTGAGCAGCACAATCCCTGTGGGAGCGGGCTTGCCCGCGAAGACGGAGTGTCAGTCACCACATATGTTGGATGTGCCGGCCTCTTCGCGGGCAAGCCCGCTCTCACAGTATTTTTTGTTCCTTTAATCCAGGAATTGCTCGGCGTAGTGGCAAGCCACCTGGCGGGTGTCGACCAGGCGCAGGAGCGGTTCTTCCGTGGTGCAGCGCTCGGTCGCGTATGGGCAGCGCTTGTGGAAGGCGCAGCCGGACGGCGGGTTCAGCGGGTTGGGCAATTCACCGACGATCTTGATTTTCGGCTTGTCCGGATCCGGATGGATGGTCGGCGTGGCCGACAACAGCGCTTGGGTGTACGGGTGCAGAGGGCGGGTGTAGATATCCTCTTTCGGGCCCATTTCCACCGGGCGACCGAGGTACATCACCATCACGTGATCGGCAACGTGACGCACCACGGCCAGGTTGTGGGAGATGAACACGTAGGCGGTGTTGAACTCTTGCTGCAAATCCATGAACAGGTTCAGCACCTGCGCCTGAATCGACACGTCCAGCGCCGAGGTCGGTTCGTCCGCGACCAGCACTTTCGGTTGCAGCATCATCGCGCGGGCCAGGGCGATCCGCTGGCGCTGACCGCCGGAAAACATATGCGGATAGCGCTGGTAGTGTTCGGGACGCAAGCCCACCTGTTTCATCATCGCCTGGACTTTATCGCGACGTTCCGCGGCGCTCAGGTTGGTGTTGATCAGCAGTGGCTCGGCGAGCTGATCACCGACTTTCTGCCGTGGGTTCAGTGACGCGTACGGGCTCTGGAACACCATCTGCACGTCTTTGCGCAGCTGCTTGCGCTGGGCCTTGTCGGCACCGGCGACTTCCTGTCCGGCGATTTTCAAGGAGCCGGAGGACGGTTCTTCGATCAGCGTCAGGGCACGTGCCAGGGTGGATTTGCCGCAACCCGATTCGCCCACCACGGCGAGGGTTTTGCCGGCTTCCAGTTCGAACGACACACCGTTGAGGGCGCGCACGGTCGCATGACCCTTGAACAGGCCACGGGACACTTCGTAATGACGGGTCAGGTCGCGGGCGGTTAGTACGACGGCCATTACGCCACCTCCTGATTCAACGGGTAGAAGCAGCGGGCGAGGCTGTTGCTTTTCGGGTCAAGGGCCGGACGCTGGGTGCGGCAGTTGTCCTGCACGTAGGGGCAGCGCGGCGACAACAGGCAGCCTTGCGGGCGGTCGTAGCGACCGGGAACGATGCCCGGCAGCGTCGACAGGCGCGCGGCACCCAGGCTGTGTTCCGGAATGGCCTTGAGCAGTGCTTCGCTGTACGGGTGCGCCGGAATATCGAACAGTTGTGGCACCTGACCGACTTCAACCGCTTGGCCGGCGTACATCACGCACACGCGCTGGGCGGTTTCGGCCACGACTGCGAGGTCGTGGGTGATCAGCACCAGGCCCATGTCCTGCTCTTTCTGCAGGGCCAGCAGCAGGTCCATGATCTGCGCCTGAATCGTTACGTCGAGTGCGGTGGTCGGTTCGTCGGCGATCAGCAGTTTCGGTTCGCCGGCAATCGCCATGGCAATCGCCACACGCTGGCTCATACCGCCGGAGAGTTGATGCGGGTAGGCGTTCATACGGCTGGCGGCGCCCGGGATTTCCACTTTTTCCAGCAGTTCGATGGCGCGCTTGCGGGCGTCCTTTCTGGACATTTTCAGGTGCAGGCGCAGCACTTCTTCGATCTGGAAACCGACGGTATAACTTGGGTTCAGCGCGGTCATCGGGTCCTGAAACACCATGGCCAGGTCTTTGCCGACGATTTGCCGACGCTGACGGTTGCTGAGCTTGAGCATGTTCTTGCCGTCGAAATTCAGGGCGTCAGCAGTGACGATCCCCGGATGCTCGATCAGGCCCATCAGCGCCATCATGGTCACGGACTTGCCGGAACCCGATTCGCCAACGATGGCCAGCACTTCGCCCTTTTCCACGGTAATGTCGAGACCATCGACCACCGGAACGGCGTTGGCGTCGCCGAAGCGAACGTTGAGATTCTTGATTTCTAACAGTGACATTTGAATCTCCTCAGGCGGCGTTCTTGAGTTTCGGGTCCAGCGCATCGCGCAGACCGTCGCCCATCAAGTTGATTGCCAGCACGCTGAGCAAAATGGTCAAACCAGGCAGACTCACCACCCACCAGGCGCGTTCGATGTAGTCACGAGCCGAAGCCAGCATGGTGCCCCACTCAGGGGTTGGCGGTTGTACGCCAAGGCCGAGGAAGCCCAGTGCTGCGGCATCGAGAATCGCCGAGGAGAAACTCAGGGTGGCCTGAACGATCAGCGGCGCCATGCAGTTGGGCAACACGGTGACAAACATCAGGCGTGGCAGACCGGCACCGGCCAGGCGCGCAGCGGTCACGTAGTCGCGGTTCAATTCGCCCATCACCGCGGCGCGGGTCAGACGAACGTAGGACGGCAACGAAACCACGGCGATGGCAATAATGGTGTTGATCAGGCCAGGGCCGAGGATGGCGACAATCGCCACCGCCAGCAGCAGGGACGGCAGGGCCAGCATGATGTCCATCAGACGCATGATGGTCGGGCCGAGCACGCGCGGAAAGAACCCGGCGAACAGCCCCAAAAGGATGCCCGGAATCAGCGACATCACCACCGACGACAAGCCGATCAGCAGGGACAGGCGCGAACCGTTGATCAGCCGCGACAGCAGGTCGCGACCCAGTTCATCGGTGCCGAGCAGGAACTGGATTTGCCCGCCTTCCAGCCAGGACGGCGGGGTCAGCAGGAAGTCGCGGTATTGCTCGCTTGGGTCATGCGGTGCGACCCATGGGGCGAAGATCGCGCAGAAAATAACCAGCAGCATGAACATCAGGCCGGCGACGGCCCCTTTGTTCTTCGAGAATGCTTGCCAGAATTCTTTGTACGGGGATGGGTACAGCAGGCTTTGATCGACTGGTACCGGTGTAGTGAGAGTGGTCATGGTCTTGATCTCAGCGCTGATGACGGATGCGTGGGTTGGCAAAGCCGTAGAGGATGTCCACCACGAAGTTGACCAGAATCACCAGGCAGGCGATTAACAGGATGCCGTTCTGCACCACGGGATAGTCCCGTGCGCCAATGGCTTCGATCAGCCATTTGCCGATGCCGGGCCAGGAGAAAATGGTTTCGGTCAGGACCGCGCCGGCCAGCAGCGTGCCGACTTGCAGGCCGACCACGGTCAGTACCGGAATCAGCGCGTTACGCAGGCCGTGAACGAACACCACTCGCGAGGGCGACAGGCCTTTGGCGCGGGCGGTACGGATGTAGTCTTCACGCAGCACTTCGAGCATCGACGAACGGGTCATCCGCGCGATTACTGCCAGCGGGATGGTACCGAGCACGATGGCCGGCAGGATCAGGTGATGCAGGGCATCGAAAAACGCCCCGACGTCATCGGCCAGCAGCGTATCGATCAGCATGAAACCGGTGCGCGGCTCGATATCGTAGAGCAGGTCGATCCGACCGGACACCGGGGTCCAGCCCAGGCTCACCGAGAAGAACATGATCAGAATCAGGCCCCACCAGAAGATCGGCATCGAGTATCCCGCCAGGGAGATGCCCATCACCCCATGGTCGAACAGGGATCCTCGTTTGAGTGCCGCAATCACCCCGGCCAGAAGGCCCAGGATGCCGGCGAACAACAGGGCGGCCATGGACAGCTCCAGGGTCGCGGGAAATAGAGAGCTGAACTCGGTCCAGACGCTTTCACGGGTACGCAGGGATTCACCAAGGTCGCCGTGGGCCAACTTGCCGATGTAGTCCAGGTATTGGGCATACAGCGGTTTGTTCAGACCAAGGCGTTCCATTGCCTGGGCATGCATTTCGGGGTCGACCCGACGTTCGCCCATCATCACTTCCACGGGGTCGCCAGGAATCATGCGAATCAACGCGAAAGTCAGCAAGGTGATGCCGAAGAACGTGGGGATCAATAACCCCAATCGGCGGGCAATAAAACTAAACATCGTGTGGTGTACCTCATCAGCCGGTTAGGCGTGCCCGGCAGCGCTGGGGTCAGCGATGCCGGGCGTTTCTTATCTACTTCACCTGGGTGGTGGCGAAGTTATTAGTGGTGAGGGGGCTAATGTGATAGCCCTCTACATTGGTGCGCATCGCGGTGAACATACGGGTGTGCGCCATGCTGATCCACGGCTGGTCCTGATTGAAAATGGCCTGGGCCTGTTCGTAGAGCGCCGTGCGTTCGTCCGGGTTCACTTTAGCCCGTGCTTCGTCGATCAGTGCCTGGAACTTTTCATTGCACCAGCGAGCGTAGTTTTCGCCGTTCTTGGCCGCTTCGCAACTGAGCATAGGCGTCAGGAAATTATCCGGGTCGCCGTTATCGCCAGCCCAACCGGCGGACACCATATCGTGCTCGCCGTTTTTCGCGCGCTTGAGCATTTCGCCCCATTCCATGACACGAATATCGACCTTGATCCCGACCTTGGCCAGGTCGGCCTGCATCATCTGCGCGCCGAGCATCGGGTTCGGGTTGGTCGGGCCGCCGCCGTTACGGGTGAACAGGGTAAACGTGGTGCCTTCCGGTACGCCGGCTTCCTTGAGCAGGGCGCGAGCCTTGTCCAGATCACGCGGCGGGTTGGTCAATTTGTGGTTGTAGCCCAGCAGGGTGTCCGGGTACGGATTGACCGCCACCGTCGCATTGCCTTTGCCGAACAGCGCGTTGACGTACGCAGCCTTGTCGAAGGCGATGTCGATGGCTTTACGCACGCGCACATCACTCATGTACTTGTGCGAGGTGTTCATTGCGATGTACGAAACGGTCATCGCATTGAGTTCATCAACCTTCAGGTTGGTGTCTTTCTTGATGCTCGGGATGTCATCCGGTTTCGGATACAGCGCGATCTGGCATTCGTTGGCCTTGAGTTTCTGCAGGCGCACGTTGTTGTCGGTGGCGATCGCCAGAATCAGCGAATCAGCTGGTGGTTTGCCGCGGAAATAGTCCGGGTTGGCCTTGAAGCGGACTTGAGCGTCCTTGGCGTAACGCTGGAAGACGAACGGGCCGGTGCCGATTGGCTTGTTGTTCAGGTCGCCGGCCTTGTTGGCCTTGAGCAACTGGTCGGCGTATTCGGCGGAGTAGATCGAGGAGAAGGCCATGGCGATGTCGGCCAGGAACGGCGCTTCACGGCGAGTCAGGGTGAATTTGACCGTGTTGTCGTCGACTTTCTCGACGCTTTTGAGCAGCTCTTTGAAGCCCATGCTTTCAAAGTACGGGAAACCTACACTCGACAGTTTGTGCCATGGGTGTTTCGGGTCCAGTTGACGCTGGAAGCTCCAGACCACGTCGTCGGCGTTCATGTCGCGGGTCGGCTTGAAGTAATCGGTGGTGTGAAACTTGACGCCTTTGCGCAGGTGGAACGTGTAGGTCAGACCGTCGTCGCTGATGTCCCACGACTCGGCCAGAGCCGGGATCACTTCAGTGGTGCCGGGCTTGAAGTCCGCCAGACGATTGAAGATGGTTTCGGCCACCGCATCGGCTGTGACTGCAGTCGTGTACTGGACCATGTCGAAGCCTTCCGGACTGGCTTCGGTACAGACCACCAAGGGTTTGGCCGAGACGCCAACGGCGACACTCAGCAACGCGGCAGCGATGGCCGCTCGTAGGGGAAGCATTTTCATCTAGAGCCCTCTGCAATCGGTGGAACAGAAAAGCCAGACGGCCGACTCATCATGAGTCAGCCGCTGGCATGCGTTTTACAAAATGTTGAACGGGATAGTGGTCACGAGACGGAACTCGTTAAGGCTGCCATCCGCCTGGTTTTCACTGGCACGGTGTGCGGTGTAAGTCGCGCGAATAGCGGTGGCCTTGAGGGGGCCGCTCTGTACGGCATACGAAGCACCGATGCCGTATTCATAGTGATGTTCGCCATCCTGGTTCTGGATACCGTCATAACCCTTGTCCGCCACGCCGCCGTTGCCGGTGTAGTGAGTGCCGTCGATGCCCCAGCCGCGAGCCTGGTAGATGTTGAACTTGAGGCCCGGCACGCCGTATTCGGCCATGTTCAGGCCATAGGCGATCTGGAAGGACTTCTCGTTCGGGCCGTTGAAGTCCGACAGCAGGGAGTTGGCCAGGTAGATGCCGTTGGTTTCGTGCAGGTAGTCGAAGTACTCGTTACCGTTCACTTCCTGATAGGAGAAGGTCAGGCTGTGAGCCTGGTGAGTCAGGCCGAACGACAGGGAGTAGGTGTCGTTGTCGATCTTGCCGATGAGGGCTTTGCCTTCTTCCTGGGTTTTGTAGTAGTTCAGGCCGGTGGTCAGGCTCAAAACCTGGCTGTCGCCCAGCACATGACTGGCGCCGAAGTAGTACTGGTTCCAGATGTCTTCGGCCTGGGTCGCCCAGACGCTGGTGGTCAGGCTGGCAAATGGCGTGTAGGTGATGCCGGCTGTGTTGACGTGATCGGTTTCAACGATGCCATTGGCGTATTCGGTGCGGAACTTGCGCTGGCTTTGTTCGGTTCGCGGAGAATTGCGATCGAATGTACCGAGGTCGAAGCTAAGGTTTTCCAGTTCTTCGCTGTGCAGGCTCACGCCCTGGAAGCTCGAAGGCAGCGCACGGTTACCGATGACGTCGACCATCGGGCTGCTGAAGTTCTGGCGGCCGGCGGTGAGGGTGGTGTTAGACACACGGGCCTTGACGTTGGCCAGGCCCAGCTTGCTCCACTGGCCGACGGCGTCGCCACCTTCTTCGGTCAGAGTACGGTTGTTGCCCGCGCCAGAACGGGTGCCCGGTGCGCCGCCGTTATTGGATGCCAGATCCTTGCGGTCACGATCCAGAGCGATGGCGTTGTAGGCCGCCACTTCGGTGCTGAAACCCACGGTGCCTTCAGTGAAGCCCGAGTTGTACTTGAGGATGGTGCCTTGCAGCCAGTTGATGCGACGGTCGGTCTGGCGAGTTTCACCACCCTGACGGTAGTTGAGCTTGGCGCCCCGCTTGAACTGTTCGTTGGCATACCAGTTACGCGTGGTGCCGCTGATCGATTGGCCTTCGACAAAGCCGGTCGCTTCGCTTTGAGCACTTTTCTCTTTCACGGTAACCGGGGTGAACGCCTGGCTCTGAGGTTCTGCGTAAGCCGTGGCGGTCACGCTGCTGATGGCCAAGGCCAATAACGCGGTGCTGCTCAGTTTCATGGGTGAAGCTCCTTACTTTCTTTTTTTTTAATGCCGGTCTTTTTCGGTGATCCGACTATTTGGTTAGAACTCATGCAGGCATCGCAAACGTTTGCTATAGGCCGGATTGGCGAATTACGGCAATACGCTTGCGTGAGGGCGGAATTCCGCCCTCAGCGTTTTGGCTAATCGGTTATTGGTCGATACTGACGCCCGAGAACACGTTACGGCCGAAAGGACTCACCTTGAATCCTTCAACTTTGGCGCTCAACGGCTGGTTGACCGTCGAGTGGGCGACCGGCGTGATCGGCACCTGCTGCTTGAGGTACTGTTGCGCCTGTTTGTAGAGCACGGTGCGCTGGTCACGATCGGTGACGACCTTGGCCTGCTTGATCAGCTTGTCGTAAGCCGGATCACACCACATCGAGTAGTTGTTGCCGCCAATGGCATCGCAGCTGTACAGCGTGCCGAGCCAGTTGTCCGGGTCACCATTGTCACCGGTCCAGCCGATCAGGCTGATGTCGTGTTCGCCGTTCTTGGTGCGTTTGATGTACTCGCCCCATTCGTAGCTGACGATCTTGACCTTGAGGCCGATCTTCGCCCAATCCGCCTGAAGCATTTCGGCCATCAACTTGGCATTGGGGTTGTACGGACGCTGAACCGGCATCGCCCAGAGGGTGATTTCGGTGCCTTCCTTCACACCGGCAGCCTTGAGCAGCTCCTTGGCTTTTTCCGGGTTGTAGGCGGCGTCTTTGATGGTGTCGTCGTAGGACCATTGGGTCGGCGGCATGGCGTTTTGCGCCAGTTGACCGGCGCCTTGATAGACGGCGTTGAGAATGCCTTGCTTGTTCACCGCCATGTCCAGCGCCTGGCGCACTTCGAGCTGGTCGAACGGTTTGTGCCGTACGTTATAGGCGATGTAACCGAGGTTGAACCCGGGTTTCTCGATCAGTTGCAGTTTCGGATCGTTTTTCAGCGCGGTCACATCGGCCGGGCGCGGGTGCAGGGTGATCTGGCATTCATTGGCCTTGAGCTTCTGCACGCGCACCGAGGCGTCGGTGTTGATGGCGAAAATCAGGTTGTCGAGCTTGACCCGGCTCGGGTCCCAGTACTGCTTGTTGCCGCTGTAACGGATGTTGGAATCTTTCTGGTAGCTCTTGAACACGAACGGGCCAGTACCGATCGGCTTCTGGTTGATCTCGCTCGGCTTGCCGGAGGCCAATAACTGGTCGGCGTATTCGGCGGAGAGGATCGCGGCGAAGCTCATGGCGATGTTCTGGATGAAGGCGGCGTCGACGCTGTTGAGCGTCATCACCACGGTCAGCGGCCCGGTCTTCTCGACCTTGGCGATGTTCTTGTTCAGGCTCATCCCGTTGAAATACGGGAACTCGGTTGGATAAGCCTTTCGGAAAGGTTGCTGCGGATCGAGCATGCGATTGAAGGTGAACAGCACGTCATCGGCGTTGAAATCGCGGGTCGGGGTGAAGTATTTGGTGGTGTGAAATTTCACCCCTTCGCGCAGGTGAAAAGTGTACTTGAGGCCGTCCTCGGAAATATCCCAGCTGGTGGCCAGGCCCGGTACGACGTTGGTGGCGCCTTTTTCAAACTCTGCCAATCGGTTGTACAGCGGCTCGGCGGCATCGTTATCGGTTGCCGTGGTGTATTGCGCGGTGTCGAAACCCGCCGGGCTGCCTTCGGAGCAGAACACCAGGCTGTTACTGGCGGCCTGGCTAATGGAAGTGACGGCCAGCAGGCCGGTGCCCAGCAATGCGGATAAAACCAAGGTATGGCGCATGACACTCCCTCTTGTTTAGTGTTTTATCAATGAGCCCGTCCCGTTCAGGGACGCTGAGGCTTCATTGATCTCAAACCATCGCGTGCAGCGATTACCGAGAGCCCACGCATGAACTGGTCAGATCCCGACGGTATGAGCCGTGGGTCTGGCAGTAAATGTGTAGAGTCTGAAAGACTCGTAGGAAAAGGCGACGCGTCCTAAACCTCTGCTGCGGTACGCGGCGGATTTAGCTGTCAGGTAATTCCTACTTTCTCGGCAGATAAAGCAACGGCGACGTGAATGACGTCGCCGTTGCCAAACCTTATTTGCTGACGCTGACGCCGTAGAAGGAGTTCAAGCCAAACGGGCTGATCTTGAAGTCCTGCACGTTGTTGCGCATGGGTTGGAACACCGTCGAGTGAGCGATAGGTGTCATTGGAACGGCATCTTTGAGGACGTGTTGCGCCTGTTTGTACAGTTCAGTGCGCTTGGCCTGATCAGTCGTGCGCTTGGCTTCTTTAACGATGCCGTCGAACTTCTTGTCGCACCATTTGGAGAAGTTGTTGCCCTGCAACGAGTCGCAACCGAACAGCACGTTGAGCCAGTTATCCGGGTCACCATTGTCGCCGCTCCAGCCAATCAGCATCGCGCCGTTTTCGCCGCCCTTGGAGCGCTTGATGTACTCGCCCCACTCATAGGTCACGATCTTGGCCTTGATACCGATCTTCGCCCAGTCGGACTGCAGCATTTCGGCCATCAGCTTGGCGTTCGGGTTGTACGGACGCTGAACCGGCATCGCCCAGAGGTTGATCTCGGTGCCTTCCTTGATGCCGGCTTCCTTGAGCAGCTCTTTGGCTTTCTCAGGGTTGTACGGCGCATCCTTGATGGTGGTGTCATAAGACCATTGGGTCGGTGGCATGGCGTTGACCGCCAGTTGGCCGGCGCCCTGGTAAACCGAGTCGATGATCTGCTGTTTGTTGACGGCCATGTCCAGTGCCTGACGCACTTTCAACTGGGCCATCGGGTTCGGCTGATCGCTGCCCTTGATCTTGTCCATCACGTTGTAGGCGATGTAGCCCAGGTTGAAACCAGCCTGGTCAGGCACCTTCAGCGTTTTGTCTTCCTTCAGCGCCTTCAAGTCGGCCGGACGTGGGAACAGAGTGATCTGGCACTCGTTTTTTTTCAGCTTCTGAATACGCACCGACGGGTCGGTGGTGATGGCGAAGATCAGGTTGTCGATCTTCACATCGTCAGGCTTCCAGTAGTCCTTGTTCCCGGTGTAGCGGATGTTGGAGTCTTTCTGGTAGCTCTTGAACACAAACGGGCCAGTACCGACCGGCTTCTGGTTGATGTCGGCGGCTTTGCCTTCCTTGAGCAGCTGGGCAGCGTACTCGGCGGACTGGATCGAGGCGAAACTCATGGCCATGTTCTGAATGAACGCGGCATCAACTTCTTTGAGGGTGAACTTGACGGTATGGTCGTCGACTTTATCGATCTTGGTGATGTTGGTGTCCATCCCCATGTCGGTGAAGTACGGGAATTCAGTCGGGTACGCCTTACGGAACGGGTCATCCTTGTTAATCATTCGATTAAAGGTGAACAGCACGTCGTCGGCGTTGAACTCACGAGTTGGCTTGAAGTACGGAGTGGTGTGGAACTTGACGCCATCACGCAGGTGGAAGGTGTAAGTCAGGCCATCATCGGAGATGTCCCACTTGGTCGCCAGGCCAGGAATAACAGCGGTGCCGCCGCGCTCGAACTGGGTCAGGCGGTTGAACATGGTTTCTGCAGAGGCGTCGAAGTCGGTTCCGGTGGTGTACTGACCAGGGTCGAAACCGGCCGGGCTCCCTTCGGAGCAAAACACCAGGTTAGTCGCAGCGACGGCGAAAGGTGCGCTGGCTAATAAGCTTGCGCCGACTAAAAACGGAATGACCGCGTGTTTAAGCATGGTGGCCTCATGATTGTTGTCATTTTTGGAATTAGAGGACGACCTCGTGAGTCGACCTGCGGATACTTATGCAGGGGCCATACCCAATGCAAGATCCTGAATGGCCACAAACCTTAAACAGTGGCACGAACGTACCTTAATGTCGCATATGTATAAATACGTGCGCATTTGACCGTTTGCGCAGGTTTTTTACGGTGCAAATCGCGCACCGGCAAGGGGCAGCCGAGGCGTTTGGCGCACCGGGTTGGCGCCTGGTGTTACTTATTTATACCCACTCCATAGAAGGGAGTAAGCCGAAAGGGCTGATCTTGAAGTCGGTGACTTCCTTGCGCAGTGACTGGAACACTGTCGAATTCGCAATCGGTAATCGGCGCCTGTTACTCGAGAGTTGCTGTGCCTGTTGGTACAGTTTGACCCGCTGCTGGCTCGCATCGAGTGGCGAGGGGCGGGACATACCGCTTCATTGTAGGAGCGAGGCTTGCCCGCGAAGACAACCTGACAGCCGACCAATTTCTCTCAGGCGTACGCTGACCCAGTGTGGGAGATTCTATGTTGCAGGACAACCCCGCAACTTCAGGTCGGCTGGTATTCGCTCTGATTTTTCATCAGGGCA
>NZ_JAMYDU010000010.1 GCF_024138395.1 Pseudomonas mandelii | reverse complement strand
GAAGAATGCACCGCGGTTTTTCAGGTATTACGCGTCATCGTTCTTCGCGGGCAAGCCTCGCTCCTACAGGTTCTGCGTCTGTCACACCTATACAGATTCACCCATGCCAACTGGAGAAACGTCATGAGCAACATCGCAATCATCGGTGCCACCGGTCGTGCCGGTAGCCAATTGTTGGAAGAAGCCCTGCGTCGCGGTCACAGCGTCACTGCCATCGCCCGCGACACCTCGAAAATCGCCCCGCGTGCCGGGGTCGTGAGCAAAAACGTGGACGTGCTCGACGCTGCTGCACTGCAAGCCGTCGTGGCCGGGCATGATGCGGTGATCAGCGCGGCGCATTTCTCCACCATTCCCGCCAGCGCGATCATCGAGCCGGTGAAGAAGGCCGGGGTCAAACGTCTGCTAGTGGTCGGCGGTGCCGGTTCGCTGTTGCTGCCGGGCGGTTCCAGGGTGATCGACAACGAAGGCTTCCCGAAGGAATACAAGACCGAGGCCAGCGCCGGTGCCGCGTTCCTGAATACCTTGCGTGAGGAAAAGGACCTGGACTGGACGTTCCTGTCGCCGTCGGCGGAGTTCGTCGAAGGTGAGCGCACGGGTACGTTTCGGGTCGGCAAGGATGACTTGCTGGTGAGTGCGCAGGGCCGCAGCTGGATTACCTTTGCTGACTTCGCGATTGCGCTGCTTGATGAAGTGGAAACGCCGAAGCATTCACGGCAGCGGTTTACTGTCGGGTATTGATGGCGCTGCTTGATCTGATCGTTCCCACGCTCTGCGTGGGAATGCAGCCCGGGACGCTCCGCGTCCCTTCCAAAGCCGAACGCGGAGCGTCCGTTGAGGCATTCCCACGCAGAGCGTGGGAACGATCTATGAGCATCTCTCAGCGGCTCTGAGCCTGCTCCACCAACCACCCCATCAATTCGCGCAATTTCGGCGAAGGCTCCGGTTTCTCGGGGAACACCAGGTAATACGCCAACCCGGTTTTCACCTTCAAGTCAAAGGGCATGACCAGCCGTCCGGCACTCAGGTCATCGCCGATCAACGACCAATCGCCAATCGCCACGCCCGTCCCTTGAGACGCCATCGACATCGCCAGGTCCAGGGTTTCGAAGTGCTGCCCTTTGCCGACATTGCTCAGCCGAATATCCGCAGCCTTCAGCCAGGCGTTCCAGTCCCGTTCATCACGGGTGGGGTGCAGCAACAAGTGCTGTTGCAGATCGGCCGGTGTCTGCAAAGCCATCGGCCCTTCAAGCATTGGTCGGGAACACACGGGCGTCAGTTGCTCATCGAACAGATGATGAGACGCCAACAAGCTGTCCGGCGGCGTGCCATACATCACCGCCGCATCGAACTGCTCGCGATGAAAGTCCACGCCGTGTTTCACCGTGGTGGTCAATTCCACCGGCACATCCGGGTGCTCCTTTTGCCACTGCAACAGGCGCGGCAACAGCCAGCGCATTACGCAGGTCGGTGCCTTGAGTTGCAAGGTTTCGCGCTTCTCGCCGATATGCTCCACCGCCTCGTCGATCAGGCCGAAAATCTGCTGCACCCGTGGCAACCACTCCCGTCCTGCGGCGGTCAGGCTCAAGCCTCGCGCCTGGCGAATGAACAGCTCATAACCCAGATGATCTTCCAGCCCAGCGATCTGCCGGCTCACCGCGCCTTGGGTGATGTGCAGTTGTTCGGCGGCCCGGGTGAAGTTGCAGCACTGCGCGGTGATCAGAAAAGTGTGCAGCGCCGGCAGGGGAGGCAGTCGTTTCATTGGGATCCAAGGTATGACGTGAGGACATGGCTAGTATGACTTTTTATCCATTGTTGCGGCTACGTGTCGCCCGTTCCAATGAGGCCATCCCTGGACCTGCCAACCCATCATAAACACTGCGCAGGCCCGGCGTCTCAAACGAACAAAAAGGGCAAAGACATGGCGACGTGCGGCGAAGTATTGGTCAAGTTACTCGAAGATTACGGGGTCGAGCAGGTGTTCGGCATTCCCGGGGTTCACACCGTGGAGCTGTATCGCGGGCTGGCCCGTTCGAGCATCAACCACGTCACTCCGCGTCACGAACAGGGCGCCGGTTTCATGGCCGACGGTTATGCGCGAACCAGCGGCAAACCGGGTGTGTGCTTCATCATCACCGGCCCTGGCATGACCAACATCACCACCGCCATGGGCCAGGCTTACGCTGACTCGATCCCGATGCTGGTGATCTCCAGCGTGCAATCGCGCAGCCAATTGGGCGGCGGTCGCGGCAAGCTGCATGAGTTGCCGAATCAGAGCGCACTGGTCGGCGGCGTGGCGGCGTTCTCCCACACCTTGATGTCGGCGGCTGAATTGCCGGGCGTATTGGCCCGTGCTTTTGCGCTGTTCCAGGCTGGCCGTCCGCGTCCGGTACACATCGAAATTCCGTTGGACGTACTGGTCGAAGAGGCCGATGACTTGCTCGCCAGCGTGCCGGTGAACATTGATCGCGCCGGTGCTGCGCCAAGCGCGATCAGCCGCATGACCGACTTGTTGGCCGGTGCCAAGCGCCCGTTGATTCTCGCCGGCGGCGGCGCTATCGATGCGGCGGCCGAGCTGACTGAACTGGCCGAACTGCTGGACGCGCCGGTGGCCCTGACCATCAATGCCAAAGGCATGCTTGAATCCAGCCACCCGCTGCTGATCGGTTCGACCCAAAGCCTGGTAGCCACTCGCGCGCTGGTCGCCGAGGCCGACGTGGTGCTGGCCATCGGCACCGAACTGGCCGAAACCGATTACGACGTCACCTTCGCCGGCGGCTTCGAAATTCCGGGCGTATTGCTGCGCGTGGACATCGACCCCGATCAGACCGTGCGTAATTACCCGCCGAAAGTCGCGTTGGTGGCCGATTCGCGCAACGCCGCTCAGGCCTTGCTGAGTGCGCTGTCCCACAAGTCGCTGGCCGAGCGTCGCAACGATTGGGGCCAGGTGCGTGCCGTGCGTTTGCGCGAGGAACTGGCCGCGTCCTGGGACGCTCCGACGCTGGCGCAGACCCGTTTTCTGGAAACCGTTCTGCACGAATTGCCGAACGCGGTGTTCGTCGGCGATTCGACCCAACCGGTGTACACCGGCAACCTCACATTCAACCCGGAACGCCCGCGCCGCTGGTTCAACTCATCCACCGGTTACGGCACCCTCGGTTACGCCTTGCCGGCGGCGATTGGTGCCTGGCTTGGTGGCAGCGTCGAAGGCGGTGCACGCCCTCCGGTGGTGTGCCTGATCGGCGACGGTGGTCTGCAATTTACTCTGCCGGAACTGGCCAGTGCGGTGGAAGCAAGCACCCCGGTGATCGTCCTGCTGTGGAATAACCAGGGCTACGAAGAGATCAAGAAATACATGGTCAATCGCGCCATCGAGCCTGTGGGCGTGGACATCTATACCCCGGATTTTATCGGTGTGGCGAAAGCGCTGGGCTGCGCGGCCGAAGCGGTCAGCAGTGTTGACGGATTGCGTGATGCACTGCGTATCGCCACTGATCGTCAGGGGCCGACCCTGATTGAAATCGATCAGACCGAGTGGATGAAGGCGGTATCGAAATGAGCTTTTCTGCGACGTTCCCGACTACTCTCGATGGCCTGTACATCAATGGCCAATGGTCTGCCGGTAACGAACATTTACGCGTGATCAACCCGGCAACGGAAGCGCTGCTGACCACCGTTAACGGCGGCGATGAACGCGCTGTCGATCAGGCCGTCACGGCGGCGACCAGCGCTTTCGAAGCATGGTCAAAAACCACCGGCGCCGAGCGCGGGGCGATCCTGCGCAGAATCGCCGCTGGCGTGCAGGCCGGTCGCGAGCAGTTGATGAAATTGCAGTCGAGCAACAACGGCAAACCACTGTTCGAAGCGGCCATCGACGTCGACGATGTAATCGCCACGTTCGAGTATTACGCCGATCTGGCCGAAGGCCTGGACGCAAAGCAAGACAGCGCCGTGGCGTTGCCGAGCGACGATTTCAGCGCCCGTTTACGCCGCGAGCCATGCGGTGTGGTGGGGCTGATCGTGCCGTGGAATTTCCCGATGGTCACCACCGCCTGGAAACTCGCCCCGGCCCTGGCCGCCGGTTGCTGCGTGGTGCTCAAACCGTCTGAAGTGACGCCGCTGCCGGAGCTGGAACTGGCGACGATCATTGCCGAAGCGGGTCTGCCTAACGGTGTGTTCAATCTGGTCTGCGGCACCGGTCTGGCCGTCGGCGCACCGCTATCGGCTGATTCGCGCATCGCCAAGATTTCCTTCACCGGCAGCAATGCGGTCGGCGTGCAGGTGATGCAGCGGGCGGCGGAAACCGTGAAAGGCGTAAGCCTGGAACTGGGCGGTAAATCCTCGCTGCTGGTGCTCACCGATGCCGACATCGAACTGGCCGTGGAAGTGGCCTGTGGCGGTGGTTTCTTCAACGCCGGGCAGATGTGTTCCGCCACCAGCCGCGTGCTGGTTGCCGATGAACTGGCGGATAAATTTGTAGCACGATTAAAGGCGCGCGCCGAAGCCATTCGCGTGGCCGAGCCGTTCGACCCGAACGTGGAAATGGGCGCACTGGTCAATCATGCGCAATACCAACGCGTGCTGGGCCACATCGATCGCGGTTTGAGTGCTGGGGCGAAGCTGATCTGCGGCGGTAATCGTCCGGCGGACCTGCCTCGCGGCTATTTTTTGCAGCCGACCATTTTCATCGACGTGCCCCTCGACAGTGCGCTGTGGTGCGAAGAGATTTTTGGCCCGGTGATCTGCGTGCGCAGTTTCACCTCTGAAGCCGAGGCGATTGCCTTGGCCAACGACAGCCAGTTTGGTCTGGTGGCCAGCGTGGTCACGCGCGACGCCGAAGCGGCCGATCGCGTCGCTAACGCTTTGCAGGCGGGGCTTGTGTGGATCAACGCGCCGCAAGTGATCTTCCCGCAGACCGCTTGGGGTGGCTACAAACAGAGCAGCATCGGCCGCGAATTGGGGCCGTGGGGCTTGCAGGCGTTCCAGGAAATAAAACACGTGATTCGGGCCGTCTGACAGCACGAAAAAGGTGAGCGCATGCCTCTTGATGAGGCATGCACTGGTGTCATGGCTTCAATGAGTTTTTATCGATAGTCAGGTGTTTTGCACGACCTCAGGATGAACCCGCTGGCATCGCCAAAGCCCATTGAAACCGGGGGCTTGAAGCTGATCTGGCCGCGCGGATGCAACGGTTGCGACCAACCTCATACTTAAAAAAACAAAGGGAGTCCTTCATGGGCGAGCACGATCTGAACAGACGTCAATTCATCAAAACCGTGGGCGTAGCGTCCGTGGCTGCGGCGGCCATGAGCATGCCGTTCATCAAGGCCAATGCCAGCGATACGCGCTTCCAGGGCAAGACCCTGCGCTTGCTGACCTGGTCCGATGACACCGGCCTTGCGGCATTGCGCAATATCGCCGCCACTTTCGAAGCCAAGTACGGCTGCAAGGTCATCGCCGACCGCACCGGCAGCACCTCGGAAATGGTCGCCAAACTCAAGGCCGGCGGTGATCGTCCGCAGTACGACATCATCACTCTGGCCGGCGTCGGCGCCGAAGGTCTGGCCGCCGCCAACCTGCTGGAAAAACCCGACCTCAACCGCATCCCTAACCTGATCGATGTGCCGGAGAAATACCGCACCGGCGCCAATGGTCACGGCATCGGTTACCTGCTGTGGTGCAACAGCTTGGTCTACAGCACCCGCACCATCAAAGAAGCGCCGGACAGCTATGCCGCCCTGTGGGACGCGGAGCTGTCGCCGAACATCTTCCTGCCGCCGCCGAACTGGACCGAGGCCATGGACCTGATCATCATCGCCGCCAAACTGGCCGGTGGTGACGAGCACAACATCGAGCCAGGCTTCAAGAAACTCGCCGAGCTGAAAGATCGCGTCGTGACCCTGGGCGAAAACCCGAACCAGATCGCCGAGCTGTTCCGCACCGGTTCCCTGGACATGGGCGGCTTGTACGCGCCGGCGTTTTTCCCGAAACAGATTCGCGATCCGGCCTACGGTCTGGGCGCCACCTTCGGCATGAAGGAAGGCTTCTACACCGACCTGATGTTGTCGGTGATGCCAAAGAATCGTCCGGGCGATATCGATTTGGCCTACGCCTTCATCAACCACTCTCTGGACCCGCTGGTGCAGGGCAAGATGGCCGAAGACATCTACAACGGCCCGGTCAACGCCAAGGCAATCATCTCCGCCGAAGCGCGCAAGAGCCCGTACATCCTCACGCCGGAGCAGATTGCCGAGAAGGCGATCATGCACGACAACGCCTTCCTGGCCTCCGTGCATGACCAATGGATTCGTCGTTACACGGAAATCTTTTCTTCCTGATCGAGTGGCGAACACAGGATCTTCAACCACTGAAGATCCCCTGTGGGAGCGAGCTTGCTCGCGATTGCTGACTGTCATTCAACATTGATGTCGACTGATACACCGCAATCGCGAGCAAGCTCGCTCCCACAGGGGCCGAAGTGATTTCAAGTCTTGTGTTTGTCAGCTGCTTTCCATTGACGAGACCCTTTGCTATGGAACACCAACCTCTGACCCATCCGGTAAGCGCCGCACCCGTGCGCATCAATCGGGGTGTCTCACCGACGGCGCGCGCCTGGCTTTTTCTCTCGCCGTCGATGCTGTTTCTCGGCGTGCTGATTGCCGCGAGCCTCTTGGTGCTGCGCATGAGCGTCGGCACCAAAGGCGCGGAGTGGACCGGGTTCAGCCTGGCCAGTTACGCGCAATTGCTGGAACCCTATTACCTCAAATCGTTGCTGCTGACGTTGCGTCTGGCGCTGATCAGCGCGGTGATTGCGGTGCTGCTGGCGATCCCGGTGGCCTACACCATGTCGCGGCTGACCTCACCGTTTGTGCGGCGGATCTTCCTCGCGGCAGTGCTGCTGCCATTGCTGGTCAACCTGCTGCTGCAAAGCTACGGCTGGCTGGTGATTCTCGGCCCCGGCGGCATGCTCAATCAGGCGCTGATGGGCCTGGGCCTGATCAAGCGCCCGATCATGCTGCTGTACAACCAAAACGGCGTGTTGATGGGCCTGGTGCAAACCGCGTTCCCGTTGGCCGTGCTGCCGATTGCCAGCGCCATGCGCGGCGTTGCCCGCACTTACGAAGAAGCCGCCGCCACCCTCGGCGCCAGTCGCTTGCAGGTGTTTCGCCAAGTGGTGTTGCCGATGAGTTTGCCGGGGATCATCACTGGCGCAACGTTGGTGTTCGCCTACAACGCCAGCAGTTTTGTGGTGCCGCTGCTGCTCGGTGGTCGGCGCGTGCCGATGCTGGCGGTGATGGTGCATGACCAGATCGCTCCGCTGATGAACTGGCCCGCCGCGTCCGCTGCCGGTGTGGTGCTGATCGTCACCACTCTGGCTATCATGACCTTGTCCGAATACATCACCGGCCGTCGTCGGCGCATGCTGGAGGCTTCGCAATGAGCTCTGTGATCAAGAAGCGCCACTCGCTGCTGCCGGGCGATACCGGCAAGTTCGCCGGCATCCTCTCGGGCTTCATTTTGCTGCTGGCCGTGCTGCCGATTTTGACCATGATCGTCATGTCGTTCAGCGGTGCGTCGAACCTCGACTTCCCACCCAGCAGCTATAGCCTGCAATGGTACAAAGCCGCCTGGGATACCTTCGTGTCGCCAGACTCCAGCGATGTGCTGAGCCTCGGCAAAGCCATGACCACCAGTTTGATGGTGGCCTGCCTGACCATGATTTTCGCCACGATTATCGCGGTGCCGGCAGCCTATGCCCTGACCCGTTGCGAGTTCCGCGGCAAGGCCGTGGCGTTGCAATTGATGTCGCTGCCACTGGTGTTCCCGATGGTGGTGTTGGGCCTGGCCTTGCTGCTGGTGTTCGACAGCCTGCCGTTCCACATCACCACCTCGCGATTGGTAATTGCCCACGTGATTCTGGCGCTGCCGTTCGTGGTGAAAAACTGCACCGCGGCGATGCTCTCCATCGGCAGCGAAGTCGAAGAGGCGGCGCAAATGCTCGGCGCTTCACCGCTACGGGCGATTGTCGATGTGGTGGTGCCGCTGATGAAGTCGGGGATTCTGGCGGGCATGCTGCTGGCATTCATCGTCTCGTTCAACGAGTTCACCGTGACCTATTTCCTCTACACCATCGACGTCATGACCGTGCCGATCTGGATGTACAGCCGCACCGTGTCTTCGCTCGACCCTACCGTTTTCTCGTTTGCCGTGCTGATCGTGCTGATCGACTTCGTCCTGATCTGGGCGTTGGAGAAGCTGGTTGGCGAAGGCGGCGTTTCCTTTTGATTTGAGGTGCAACATGACTGGTCTGATTCTGGAAAACGTCGAGAAACATTACGGCTCGGCCTGCGCGGTAAAGGATGTGAACCTGCATTTGCCCGAGGGCAAACTGGTGTGTTTTCTCGGCCCTTCGGGCTGTGGCAAAACCACCTTGCTGCGGATGATTGCCGGGCTGGAAACCCTGACCGGTGGCGAAATTCGCCTGGACGGTGAAGACATCGGCCATACGCCGGCGCATCAGCGTAATTTCGGCATGGTGTTTCAATCGCTGGCACTGTTTCCGCACATGACTGTGGGGGAGAACATCGCCTATCCGCTGAAACTGCGCGGGGTCAGCAAGGCTGATCAACAGGCGCGGGTGGTGGAGTTGCTGGAGCTGATTCAGCTGCGGGAAATGATTGATCGCCCGGTGGCGAAACTCTCCGGCGGACAACGTCAGCGCGTGGCGATTGCCCGGGCGATTGCCTCGCGGCCGAAAATCCTTCTGCTCGACGAACCGCTGTCGGCGCTGGACGCCAAGTTGCGTGAGTCGATGCAGGTGGAAATCCGTCAGCTGCAACAGCGTCTGAACATCACCACCATCATGGTCACCCACGACCAGCGCGAAGCCATGACCATGGCCGATATCGTGGTGGTGCTGGGTGAGCATCGGGTGCAGCAGGTGGGCACGCCGATTGAGATCTACCGGCAACCGGCCAATGAATTCGTCGCGGACTTTATCGGTTCGGGCAATATTTTCCCGGCCACAGCGCTGGGCAACGGCAAGGTCAGCTTGCCCGGTGGCGATGCCCTGCAAGTGCCGATCTGCAGCAGCATTGTGGTGGGGGAGAAGGTGAAAATGCTGATTCGCCCGGAAGACCTGCAACTGTCGCAACCCCAGGCCACGGCGGGGAATCGCTTGCTCGGGAAGGTGACGTTTGTGCGGGATATAGGGGCGACCATCGAAACTACGGTGGAGTGTTCCGGGGTGACGTTTACGGCGTTGAGCACGCCCTGTCAGGGGGTTGGGTTGAGCATTGGCAATCCGGTGTCGGTGACATTGCCGGCTGAGGCTTGCCGAGTACTAAGCGCCTGATCCGGATTTGATGTTGGCCTTTCTGGCCTCATCGCGGGCAAGCCCGCTCCCACAGGGGGTTGGTGGTGTTAACGGATCTTGTGTCCACCGCAAAAACCTGTGGGAGCGGGCTTGCCCGCGATGGGGCCATCAGTCGCACAACAAATATTGGATCAAACCGTCAACCGCAACCGCGCCAAATCCCGCAGCGGCGGCGCCCCGAACAATCGGCTGTACTCCCGGCTGAACTGCGAAGGGCTTTCATACCCCACCCGATAACCCGCCGCCGACGCTTCCAGCCCTTCGGCCAGCATCAACCGCCGCGCCTCTTGCAGGCGCAACTGCTTCTGATACTGCAGCGGGCTCATCGCCGTCATCGCCTTGAACCGGTGATGCAATGTCGACACGCTCAGGTTCACTTCCCGCGCCAGATCATCGATGCGCAGCGGTTGTTCATAATTGCCATTGAGCCATTTGATCGCCTGGCTAATGCGATGGCTCTGGCTGTTGGCAATGGCAATCTCATACAGCCGATGACCCTGCTGGCTGCGCAACAGCCGATACAGAATCTCCCGGCGAATCAGCGGCGCCAGCATGGCAATGTCTTTGGGTGTGTCCAGCAATCGCGCCAGACGCAGCACGGCATCGAGCATTGCCGAATCGATGCGCTCGACATACAGGCCGCGGCCAGTGGGCCGTGTGGGTACGCCGATGGGGCCGGCGTCGGCAATCAGCGCGCTGATTTCCGCCGGGTCGATGTCCAGCCGCACGGCGAGGATCGGTTCCTCGGGCGAGACATTCACCACCCGCCCGCTCAACGGCATCGATACCGACACCACCAGATAATTCAGCGGGTCGTAATTGAAGTATTCATCCGCCAGCCGCACTTCCTTGCGCCCCTGGGCCATGATGCACAGGGCCGGTTGCGCCAGCACTGGGGCGAAGTCATGGTTTTTACTGTGGCGCGACATGAACAGCGAACCGACGGCGGTGGCATAAGAGCCATCCTCCATCGTGTTACGGCGGATGAGGGCGGCCAGTTCCGCGCGCTGTTTTTCCATGTCGGCATCCAGCGGGGCTTGAAAATGATCGAGCGACGACATGCTGGGCATCCTCGGTGACGCGTTGGTAATGAGCTGAGCTTAAATTTGTGCAAGGGACAGCGGTAGACACATCCTGCCAAAAGCTTGCCTGATTCTGCACGAGGTGGATCTGCGCTCCAACGTTTGCCGGCGCGGCTTTGCTTTTGTAGGAGCTGCGGAAGGCTGCGATCTTTTGACTGGGTCTTTCAAAATCAAAAGATCGCAGCCTGCGGCAGCTCCTACATGAATTCAGCACACTTGCTCGAATCTCTTGTGACAGTGCCATGACATGCTTTACATGCTGTTACAGAGGTTTTTTGCAGCCGCGCAGGATTGTGCAAAAAGCCGGCAGGAATCGACTAACGACGATCGTGGCGCGCCGCCTAATCTTGGATCCTGTCGCAGCCCGTCCCCGGCTGCCACTGGATGACCTGGGAGGGTTGAACATGTCTACGCAAATCCCCGTCAGTCATATGGCCTTCGTCCGCGCCCGCGCCGGGCGCTCGGCAGAACTCGGTGCGCGCCTGAGCGCCCTGATCGAGCCATCGCGCAACGCGCCGGGTTGCCTGAGCTTTGCGCTACAGCACTCGCAATGCGATCCCGAGCTGTGGCTGGTGTCCGGTTTCTGGGTCAACCAGCAGGCCATGACCGCTTACTTCGGCAGCCCGGCGATGCAGATTTTTGCCGAGCTGGTGCAAGAACTGATGGTCAATAGCCTGGATTTCCATACCTTCAAGGATGTCTCGGCGGCCCAGGCCCTTGGTCAGTCCCAGGCAGCGGTACACAAACTCGTCGGTTGAGGGTTTAATGGCGCAATTCTCCATTAGCCAGGATCCGCGACATGGCACGCAAAGCCTTTGAACACTTCGAAGCCGTTTCAGCCGTAGTACCGGGCGAGGGCGGTTACCACGCCGCGATTGCCGTCAAAGCCCTAGGTGGTTCCGGTGCCCCGACTTTTCACAAAGTGCTGGAAGGCCAGACTTTCAAGACCGCTCATGAAGCCGACGAGGCCGCGGCCAAAGAGCTGACCCGCCTCAAAGACGTTAAAGAAGACGCCGACCTGCTCTGGTAACTACTTGACCGCCCCTGGGCGGAACATCTTGAACAATGCCTCTGGCCCCAGCTGAAAGTAATCCGCCGGCCCGCCGCCGCGCAGAATCGGTTCTGCCGCGGCGGTGTCGTACACCCCATCCTTCAACAGCCATTTGGCGATATGCACGGCAACCACTTCGCCGAGAATCAGCCAGCTCGGTACCGTTTCGCCATCCGCGCGCTGCAACTGAATGATCTGCGTGACCTTGCACTCAAAGGACACCGGGCTTTCGGCAACCCGTGGCACCTGAATGATTTTCGATGCGGCGGTGGTCAGCCCGGACAATTCGAATTCATTGATCTCAGGCCCGACCATGGCGCAGCTCTGGTTCATCTGCTCGGCCAGTGGACGGGTCGCCAGGTTCCAGGCGAATTCGCCGGTCTGCTCGATGTTATTCAGGCTGTCTTTGCGCCCGACGCTGGAAAACCCAATGATCGGCGGAATGTAGTTGAAGGCGTTGAAAAAACTGTAGGGCGCCAGGTTCAAGCGACCGTTGGCGTCCTGGGAAGAAATCCAGCCGATAGGGCGCGGGCCGACGATGGCGTTGAACGGGTCATGCGGCAGGCCATGGCCGTTGGCGGGTTCGTAGAAGTGGATATCGTCGGGCATGGACGGGGTTCCTAGGGCTTTGTTTCGGGATCGATCATAGTGCGGGGGCGAGCGGGTTATTTCCAGCGATGAGATCTAATGTGGGAGCGGCGGTGCGACGATTCGACTTACTCGCGAAGGCGGTGTATCAGTCAGCATCCCTGTTGAATGTTAAGCCGCTTTCGCGAGCAAGCCCGCTCCCACAGGTTGACCGAGTTCTTTCAGAAGAATGCGGTTGAATGTGGGAGCGGGCTTGCTCGCGAAGAGGGCGGTTCAGCCAACCACGATGTGACGATTAGTCCGTCTCGATCCGCGAATGCTTGCGGGTGTCTTTCATGGTGATGTACACCAGCAACGACACCGCGATGCACGCCGTGACATACCAGTAGTAACCGGTTTCCATGCCGATGCTCTTGAACCACAGCGCGATGTATTCAGCGGTACCGCCGAAGATCGACACGGTCAGCGCGTACGGCAGGCCGACGCCCAGGGCGCGAATCTCGGTCGGGAACAGTTCGGCTTTGACCACCGCGTTGATCGAGGTGTAGCCGCTGACGATAATCAGCGCCGCCATGATCAGGAAGAACGCGCCCCACCAAGTCTGGACGGTGTGCAGGGTGGTCAGGATCGGCACAGTGAACAGCGTTCCGAGAATACCGAAGGCGATCAGGATCGGCCGACGACCGACTTTATCCGAGAGCCCGCCGATGATCGGTTGCAGGCACATGAACAGGAACAGCGTGGCCGCGGAAATCGTGGTGGAGTCGGAAATGCTCATGCCGACGGTGTTCACCAGGTATTTCTGCATGTACGTGGTGTAGGTGTAGAACGCCAGCGTGCCGCCCATGGTCAGGCCGACCACGGTCATCAGTTCCTTCGGATGGCGCATCAAGGTGCGCATCGCGCTTTCCTTGGCTTTCTCTTTCTTGGTGAACGACTCGGTTTCTTCCATGCCACGACGCAGGTAGAGCGCGACTACGGCACACAGCGCGCCGATGGCGAACGGAATGCGCCAGCCCCAGGCGTACAACTCTTCGGTGGTCAGGGTCTGTTGCAGCACGATCAACACCGCCAGGGCGATGAGCTGGCCGGAGATCAGGGTCACGTACTGGAAGCTGGAGTAGAAGCCGCGACGTTCCTTGGTCGCCATCTCACTGAGGTAAGTCGCCGAGGTGCCGTACTCACCCCCGACCGACAAACCTTGCAGCAGGCGGGCGAACACCAGCAGGATCGGCGCGCCGATGCCAATGGTTTCATAACCCGGGCTCAGGGCGATCAGCAGCGAGCCGAAGCACATCAGGTACACCGAAGCCATCAACGCACGTTTGCGCCCGGCCTTGTCGGCGTAGAGGCCCATCAGCCAGCCACCGATCGGGCGCATCAAAAAGCCCACGGCGAAGATCGCGGCGGTGTTGAGCAGTTGTGCGGTGGTGTCGCCTTTGGGGAAGAAGGCTTTGGCGAAGTACAGGGAGAAGGCGGCGTAGACGTACCAGTCGTACCATTCGACCATGTTGCCGACAGAGCCGCTGAAGATCGATTTGATCCGGCTAGCGGTGGTTCTTTCTGTGGCCGGCAGGGCAGCCGACCCAAGGGGCAGGGCGTTGGAGTTATCCATTGAAGGATCCTTCGTTTAATTGTTTTTGTGGAGCGCGTTAAAACGCAGCCTGCTGGAGCTATAGCAGGAGCTGTGCCAAGGGGAGGAGGGCCGGTTTAGAGGGGTTTTGAAACTTGAGTGAGCGGAAATCCGCTTATGATGCGCAGGGTGACAAGCGGATTTTCGCCGAACCTGATCGTTCCCACGCTTGATCGTTCCCACGCTCCGCGTGGGAATGCCTCAACGGACGCTCCGCGTTCGGCTTATGGGACGCAGAGCGTCCCCGGGCTGCATTCCCACGCAGAGCGTGGGAACGATCATGTTCGGGCATTCGGGGGTGTCCCGTGTCAGATGAACATCTCGCGCGTCAGTCCATGCCGCTGCATCTTTTCATTAAAAGTACGACGCGGCAGTTGCAGTTCTTCAAGCACCGCTTTCACATCACCTTTATGCCGGGTCAAGGCCGCGCGCAGGCAATGCGCTTCGAAGGCTTCTTGCTGCGCCGCCAGTGACTGGCCGGGGTCGATCCCCGCCGGTTCCGGCTCGCCGAGGCCCAGCACTTGGCGCTCGGCGACGTTAGCCAGTTCGCGCACATTGCCCGGCCAGTCGTGGCTCAGCAGATGGCTCAGTTGCGGCCCGCTCAAGGGCGCAAAAGTGCGACCCAAACGCTCGGCGGCACTCTGGGCGAAGAACTCGAACAACAGCGGAATGTCTTCACGCCGGTCACGCAACGGCGGCAGGCGCAATTCGGCAACGTTCAATCGATAGGCCAAATCTTCGCGGAAACGTCCGGCCCGGGCTTCATCCAGCAAGTCGGGTTTGGTCGCGGCGATGATCCGCAAGTCCACGTGGATGCTCTGGTTGGAGCCCAATCGCTCAAGCTTCTGCTCCTGCAACACCCGTAGCAATTTCACCTGCTGAGCCAGCGGCATGCTTTCGATTTCATCGAGAAACAACGTGCCGCCATCGGCGTATTCCAGCTTGCCGATGCGTTTGCCCTGGGCGCCGGTGAACGCGCCGCTCTCATGACCGAACAGCTCGGCCTCGAACAACTGCTCGGGAATTGCTGCGCAGTTCAGCGCCACAAAGGGCTTGTCCGCGCGGGGGCCGAAGTCGTGCAGGCATCGGGCAACCAATTCCTTGCCGCTACCGGTTTCGCCACGGATCAGCACATTGACCGGCAACGTCGCCAAGTCCAGCACTTGCCGACGCAACGTCTGCAAACCACGGGAAACCCCCAGCAGGGTGGCATCGAGTTTCGCGCGATTGTCCGCTTGCTCGTGCAGCGCACGGTTTTCCAGCACCAGCCGACGCTTGTCCAGAGCACGACGCAAACTGCTCAGCAGGGTCTCCGGGCTGAAAGGTTTTTCGAGGAAGTCATAAGCGCCGTCACGCATCGCTTCGACGGCCATCGGCACATCGCCGTGACCGGTCAGCAGGATTACCGGCAAGTCGGCATCGCGGCGCTGGACTTCGGCCAGCAGCTCCAGCCCCGTCATGCCAGGCATGCGTACGTCGCTGAGAATCACCCCGGGGAAATGCTTCGGCAGCTGCGCCAGGCACTCATCGGCGCGACTGAACAGCTGCACCTCGAACCCCGACAGGCTCAGCCACTGTTCGACGGCGCTGCGGATGCTGCTTTCGTCATCGACCACCATCACCGAATTGAGCATCAGCCAGGCACCTCCAGATCAATGGGCAACGTGAGGGTGAACACCGCGCCGTTTTCACCATTTTCGACACTCAGGCGTCCGCCCGATTCATGGACGATGGCGAAGGAGACCGCCAGCCCCAGGCCCAGGCCATCGCCCACCGGTTTGGTGGTGAAGAACGGATCGAACACTTTCCCCAGGTTCTCTTCGGCAATGCCGCCACCGTTGTCGGAAACACTCAGGCGCCACAATTGTTCATCGGCTTCGAGGCGGATTTCCAGACGTTTGCAGGGTTTGTCGTGCATCGCATCCAGGGCATTGCGCAGCAGGTTGATCAGCACTTGTTCCAGGCGAATCGCATCGCCACGCACCCAGGCCGGGCGAGTCAGATGTAGCACGGTGCTGATGTGCTCGTCACGCAGGCGCGCATCCAGCAACTGCAAGGATTGATCGACCACCGCCGCCAGGTCCAGCCGTTCGCGCAGACCGCTGGGGCTTTTGCGGGCGAAGGTTTTCAGGTGGCCGGTGAGGGCGGCCATGCGCGTGAGCATGTCGTCCACCGGTTTCAACGCCTTGTAGGCGTCCTCGACACGGCCGTGATCGAGCAGCAGCCTCAGAGTCGCAAGCTGCATGCGCTGGGCGGTCAGCGGTTGATTGATTTCATGGGCCAGCGCCGCAGACATCTGACCGAGAGCGGCGAGTTTGGCCGACTGCACCAGCCCGTCCTGAGCGGTGCGCAAATCCCGGGTGCGTTCTTCCACCAGTCGCTCGAGTTCTTCACGGCTGCGCTGGCGTAATTTTGCCAGACGCCAGCGCTGGTTGAGGAACAGCAACAGAAACACCAGTGTCAGCCAGGCCCCGGCGGCGGCGAGCCCGGCGTTGCGGCGGTCTTCGAATGAGACCTGCGGGCGACGCAACAGGTGCAGCGTCCAGCCTTCGGCGGCCAGCGGCAGCGATTCCCAGAGGTAATCCGCCGTCCCGTCGGGGCCAACGACCCGAATCAGCGCACTGTTGTCGTCAAAGCGTCGCACCGATTGATAGTCAAGCGGTGTCAGCGGTTGTTTGTCGTATTGGCGGGTGGCTTTGAGTTCGGTGTGATCGTTGTCGCTCAGCGGTTTCAATAGGCGATAGCGCCAGCCCGGTTGGTTGGCGATAAAGATAATCCCGCGTGCATCGCTGACCAGCAACGTATCGCTGCCCTGACGCCATTCGCGCTCCAGTTCCGGAAATTCGAGTTTCACCACCATGGCGCCGAGGAACTCGCCACTGTCGCTGGTCACCGCGCTGGACAGAAAGTAGCCGGGAATGCCGCTGGTGACACCCACCGCATAAAAGCGCCCGGTACCTTGGGTGCGGGTCTGGCTGAAGTAAGGGCGAAAACCGTAATTGTGGCCGACGTAGCTGCTCGGCAAGCGCCAGTTACTGGCGGCCACGGCCAGACCGGTGCGGTCGAGCAACTCCAGGGTTGAGGAGTGCGCGGCGCCGTTGATTTTTTCCAGTTTACGATTCAGCGCAAGCTGCTGTTCGGGGCTCACTTCACCGTTTAGCGCGGCGCGCAATTCCGGGTCCAGCGCCAAGACGGCGGGCAGCGCGCGGTAGCGGTCGATCAGGGTGTGCAGGGAATTGGCATACAGCGCCAGTTGCTCATTGGCTCGCGCGGCGTCGTCCACCAGCGACTGGCGTTCGGTATGGCGGATCGCCAGGCCGGCAGCAAGGGCTGCGCCGGCGAGGATCAGCAGGGTATATAACGACAGACGCAGGGTACGAGAAGTCGGCAGCATGCTGTGGAAAACAGTCAGAATTACGGGCGGGCACCATAGCATGGGGGAACCTTGGCGCCCATGCATGAACCTTCGCTGATCGAGTATTCAGCAAGGGCTCTTCGGGTTCTGGACCGGCAAGCCGCGGGTATCTTTAACGAGCAGGTTCGGAGTGCGGTAATGAAGATTCGAGCTCGTATGAACATTCTCGATAAAGACTCGGATCGGCTTACGCCGCTTGCTTTTGTGCTATTTGGGCAGAGACCCGATCAACCAGGCTTCTGATGTGCTTGATTTGGCCTCTGGCGACCACCAGTTCTTGTTGCAGCTGTGCTTGTTTCAGATCGCCTTCCATGGGCATGGACATCGCCCCCACGAGCGTCTGGTCTTTGACAGTGGTGCTGTTCATGACCTCAAACGCGGCCTGCGCTGTTGTTTCTTCACCCATAAGGTGTTGTTCAAGCGCATCGAGGTTTGCCCTGATGATGTTCAAGTCGCCCTCGCCAAATGAACCCTGGAGTGCCTCTGTCAAATGAGCGGACTGACGTGCAATAGTCAGCGCCTGTTTTGCGTAGGGCACCTTGAGGTGTTTACCCACGGTTCGGGCGGTAGTTTCGATCACTGTCTTGGTCAGGCCTGCCGAGTTGTCCGGGTTGAAGCTTTGCGCCACGGTTTTCAAGCTGAAAGACTCGGCCGAGGCTTTGCTTTTCAGGCGATTGATCGAGAGTGCTGAGGGATCGGGTGTGATGGTGTAGCCCAGGGTAGTTTCTTCGCCCACTTTTTCCATGAATGTGTTGGCGGCATTGGCGGCAACAATGCCGCCGACAGCCGCTGCAACAGGCACCAGAACAGGTGCCGCCGGCCCGGTCACACTGGCAGCGCCGCCGGTGATCGTGGCACCGATTGCTCCTGCTTTGATGGTGATGGCGAATGTGACCAGGCTGAACAACAGTTTTTTACCCGCGGTTTTATAAATGTCACGGGTTCGGGTGAAGTTGTAGAGCTGGTAGTTGAGTTTTTTCAGTTCGCTGTTCGTCGCCGACAGGAAGTTCGAATGCTCGATGATTTTTTGCTTTGCCGCGCTCTCTTCCAGAGTGGTGCCCTGATCATCGAAGTAGCGCAGTGGATTGTTCCCTACAAACCCATACAGATTCAGCCCGTCCACATCACCCGCCGGGTCGGCACCGGACCAGCGCTGCAACCACGGCGCGTAGTATCGCGCACCGTAGTAATACAAACCGCTGACATCCATCTCCTTGCCCGAGTAGCGGATGAACTTGTAGCCCACCTCGATGGCTGACCGCGCAACCATCCACGCCGTGGCACCAAACGGGTAATAGCCTTCGTGGCTGATCAGTTGTGCATGCGGGTCCAGTTCCATCGCACAGGAGCCGAGGTGATCTTCGAGGCTGTAGCGCAGTTGATCCGCCGGGATATCTGCGGGTTTTTTCGCTATCCAGTGCAAGCAACGGGCATTGCCGACGCTGATGACGTGCAGTTCTTCGCCATTGTCTTTGGTGCGGATTTCAAGCCCTGGCAGGTAGCGCACTTGATGGAAATGTTCGGCGCCGGCGGTGAAGGTCTCGTGGCGTTTGAATACGCGTGCGCCTTGGCTGTAGCGGTAGTGCTCGGCGTCATCAGAACCGGTTTCGCGATGAACCAGGATCACGCTGGAGAGTTCATCGCGCACGTTCCAGTACATGTCCTGTCCCGGTTGCAGCGCCTGCAAGTTGCCGTGGCGGTCGAACAGAGTGTCGAACACCGGCTCCGGATCGCCCGGCTGCCAGCGCACGCCGCGGTTGCTCAGTGGATCGATGCGCATCTGTCGTGTGTGATTATTGCCGGCTCGCACATGGACCAATTTGGTCATGTTACCGCCGGAGTCGTACTCGTAGGTCTGAGTGTAGTTGAGGCGATTGTCAGGATTGCCCGGCTGCGGCAGGCCGGGAATATCCGACGGTGGCGCGTCGTCGTATCCGGTAGCACGGATCAGCCGGTACAACGAGTCATAGGCGAAGTCGCGGTGGCCGTCGACGAGCTGATTGGCAAAATAGGCTGGCTCAAAGGCGTGGTCTTCGATGCGGGTGATATTCCCGACCCCATCGTAGAAGTATTCGAAATCCTGCAGGACATCACCGCTGTCTTTGCGGCTGGATTGCTTGTGCAAGCGACCGTTGGCCGGGTCGTAGGTCCAGCGGCTGAGTACAAGATTGCCGGCTTGTTGCTCGATGATCTGGTCGGCGGCGTTGTACTGCGCATCGCGCAACACCGATTGCCACTCGGTGTGCCCCTTGACCAACAGTTGCACCTGCCGAAGTTGCCCGGCGAGGCCATAACGCGACCGTTGCTGATGGCCACCGGCGTCGGTCAGCTCCAGCAACGCGCCGAGCGGGCTGAACACACGATGGCTGCTGAACGCTTCGCCATCGTGAAAGGTGCGGGTTTCTTTCAGCGGCTCTCCAGCCAGGGCGAAGCTGTCCGTACGCAATGAGCCTGAACGGTCTTTCAGCTCGAGCAACTGGCCACGCAGATTGTGCCCGGCGTCGGCGGTGGCATCGGCATAGGTGAATGTATCGACGTCCGGTTCAGCGTTCTCCTCGACTGCTACCACCCGCAGCTGATCATCGAATGTCGTGCGCCAATGGTTGTCGCACTCGTCCCAATGCTCCAGCGCTTCGCCGGCCAGGCCCGGCAGGCTGATGCGCCAACCGGCGTCGACGCTGTCGGACTTCAGCACAGCAGCGCCCAGCCCATAGACTGTGGTGAGGTTCGGTTCGTCCAGGCGCGGATCCCACTGCGTCACCAGGCATCCGGCAATGTCATGGCGCTGACGGCTGATCAGCGCGCTGGCCGGCTCATCGGCGAAGGTGCGCAAATAAGCGACCTGACGAATCGGCAGACCACGGCCATCAATCACCGACAGCGCCGGCGTGCGCCAATCAATTGCCATACTGTTTGTCACGGGTAAACCAGTTATAAAACCGGGAATGTTTTTTCTGAACCGGGTGCTCTTGTTGTCTCAGGAATCGGTTATCCGTAGTGTTCATTTCCTTGTAGGCGGCAATACCTCTGAGCCCAACGCGGATCTCTGCCTGAGCGGCCAAAGTTTGCGCACGCAAAGTGTCCAGGCTAATGGCTGTACCACCCGCTACCGATGGTTCGAGGACGTTGGTGCCCAACTCTTTGAACGCTTCTTCGTAAATAGCAGAATGTTGCTGCACTGCTTGTTGCCATTCGGTGTACATCATCTCTATCTTGCCGACCTTAACGGGATCAAGGCCGTTGATGATGTCTTCGACTTCGATTGCACGGGCAAACATATTGAGAGTGCCGGGAATGATCGATAGCCATGAACTAATGACCCTGTTCATCATGAATTCAGGGTTAAGCACTTTGTCGAGAAGTGGATTCAAACGAAATTCTTTGTCGGAGGTGATGCCCAGTTCACTGTTGATCTTTGCAACCGACATTGTCGAGGTTTGCGGTATCAGTGGGCCTATCGTCACACCGAGGCTATCCGCGACCGTGTTGATCAGCGGGTCGACCATTGCACCGGTTACATCGCCAGCTATGTTGCCACCAATCAGGCCCCCGGCTGTCAGGTAAGGTATACCGGGAATACTAGGTAAAATCCGATCGACCATACCGCCTGCGATCACTCCGGCCTCATAGCCTATGGGGCCCTTGATGGTCTCAACGACCAGATTAGCGGCCAGGTTTCTTTTCAGATGTTTCTTGTTAATGACGTTGTGCATGATCAGGTTGGTCTGCTCGGCAAATTCACCAACTTTGGAAATGAATGCAGATGAAAGCATGATGGCCGCTTCCAATTCACTTTCACCCGACGCGTCCACATAGCGCAATGGGTTGTTACCTACAAACCCATACAGATTCAGCCCATCCACATCCCCCGCCGGATCCGCACTGATCCAACGCTGCAACCACGGCGCGTAATACCTGGCGCCGTAGTAATACAACCCGCTGACATCCATTTCCTTGCCCGAATAGCGGATGAACTTGTAACTCACCTCGATGGCCGAGCGCGCAACCATCCACGCCGTGGCGCCAAACGGGTAATAACCTTCGTGGCTGATCAGTTGTGCTTGTTGATCGAGTTCCGTCACACAGGAACCGAGGTGATCTTCGAGGCTGTAGCGCAATTGATCGGATGCGATGCCGTCTGGTTTTTTTTGTTCCCAGTGCAGGCAACGCGCGTTACCCACGCTGATGACATGCAGTTCTTCGCCGTTGTCTTTGGTGTGGATCTCCAGGCCCGGCAGATAGCGCACTTCATGGAAATGGCTGATTTTGGTGGTGTGGGTCTCATGGCGTTTGTAGACCCGTGCGCCCTGGCTGTAGCGAGACTGTTCGATGTCATGCGGCCCGCTGGCGTGTTCGGCCAGCGTTACAGATTCCAGTTGATTCTGGTCGTTCCACCGTATTGGCTGGCCGGGTTGCAGGGCCAGGAGATTGCCGGCGCGGTCGAACAGTGCGGGGAAGTCCGGATCCGGATCGGCCGGTTTCCAGCGCACGCCACGATTGCTGTCGGGGGCGATAACCATCTGGCGGGTTTGAGTGGCACCATCGCGCACGTGGCTGAGCTGGATCAGATTGCTGCCGCGGTCATATTGGTAAGTCTGGGTATAGTTGCGCCGGTCCTTGGGATCAGTCGGCTGCGGTCGGCCCGGGTTGTCCTTGGGTGGGGCATCGTCGTAACCGATGGCGCGGATCAGTCGTTCAAGCGAGTCGTAGACAAACGTTCGCCTGCCATCCACCCGTTGGTTGGCGAAGTGGGTGGGCGTGTAGGTGTGATCGAGAAGGCAGGTGATATTGCCCATCCGGTCGTGTTCATATTCGAAATCCTGAAGCGCCGGTCCCGAAGCCTTTTGCGCTGATTGCCGATGCAGGCGCCCGTCGGCCGGATGGTAATGCCAGTGGCTGGTCACGCCATTGCCGGTCAGCTTCTCGATGATCTGTCCGGCGGCGTTGTACTGCGCATCCCGCAGCACCGGTTGCCAGTCGGGCTGCCCGTTGAGCTTGAGCTGCACCTGTATGAGTTGCCCGGCGATGTCGTAAGTCGATCGCTGCTGGTGGCCGCCGGCATTGGTGTGTTCCAGCACCCTGCCGAGAGGACTGAAGACCTGGTGGCTGGTGAAGGCTTTGCCATCGTGAAAGGTGCGGGTTTCGCCTAGCGAAGGGCCAGGCAAGGCGTAACTGAGGAAATTGACCCGGCCTGACGAATCTTCCCGTTCGGTCATCTGCCCGCGCAGGTTGTGTCCGGGATCGGCTCCGGCATTGGCGTAGCCGAAGGTCTCGATGTCCGGCACCGCGTTCACTTCGATGGCCACCACGCGCATCTGATTGTCGTAGTTCATGCGCCGATGATTGTTGCGTGGGTCCCAGGTCTGCACGGATTTCCCGGCCAGCCCCGGCAAGCTGATTCCGGTCCCGGCATCGACGTTGTGAAGTTTGAGGGTGTGGCCTTCCAGACTGTAAACGGTGACGGAGTTGGACGTGGACAGGCGTGGATCCTGTTGTGCCACCAGCCGTCCGGCAAGGTCATAGTGCTGGCGTGTGATGAGCGCCTCCACCTCGCCGCCGGCCACCGTGCGCAGATAGTTCACCTGCCTGATGGTCGAGCCACGGGGCCCATTGACGGCCATGGAAGGTGTACGAAAGTGCACACTGGCGCTCATGACTTGGCCTTCTTCGCAGGTTTCGCAGGCTTGGCCGATAGCGTGTCGTCAGTGTCGTTGAAGTCGTAGCTGAGCTTGAACCAGGGATGCAGAACGTCGAATGCCAAATGGCCCATGGCATTGATCGTCTGGATTGGCCGGCCGAGTGCGTCATAAAAAATCCGGTCATGAAAGCCATGCGTGCGCATCGAGCTGTCGTTAATGTAGCGATAGGTATCGAGGAAGTAGGGACGGTAGGCCCGAATGGTCTCGCCTTTATGGTTGTACTCGACGCGTGCGCTGACACGCCAGCGCCAATCGGCCAGTGCCTCTCGAGGTTGGCCGCGGTCTAGCGCAAGTTTGCCTTCGGGGGTGGCCACGTAGGCCAGGCCCGGTTCGACCAGTTGTTTGGTTTGCAACTCGCGGCCGAAGCCATCAATGAAGCTGATCACCAGATGGATCAATTGCAGCAGATCTTCAGGGTAACGGTCGGCTGTCAGAACGACGCTGTGCACCGGTTGTCGGGGCCCGGTCCGGGCGTATTTGAGCAGGGTCTGTTCACTGCGAGTAAGCTTTTTTTGCCGGCTCAGCCAGCGCAGGGCCGTGGCCCGGATGCGGCCGTTGCGCAGCATCAGGCCTTGGGTGATCCATTCTTCTCTCTTGACGGACAGCGCTTCGGAAACCGGGAGTTCGGGCATCCAGCTATCCAGTTCAACGCGCATCGCACTGGCGGCAGAGGCTATCACCTCCTGCGGGTGTTCGATGGCGTATCCAGGAGACTCATCTGCCGGCACCGTATGTTCGTCAAGTGGGCAAAAACCCGCAGCCTTGCCTTCTTCAGTGCCATGAAAACTGCTCACCAGCGGTTGCCCGCCCCGACCATAGGACACCTCCTGAATGTTTTCGTTGGGGTCTGTGATGCGCTCCGGCAAAAGGAAGTGGTAGTCGTAATCCACTGTGGTCTTGCACCCGTCTGGTAACGTGATGGCAATGGTCAGCAGGTGATAGGGATCCCGGGTAATTTCCGTCACGCCATGGCTGGCGGTCTGCTGCACGGCGGTGACGTGGTAAAAGCCGCTGGCATCGGCGTAGGTGAAAAAGCTACTCAAGGCTGACCACAGGTTTTCCAGCAGGTCTTCACTCGGGTCCTCAGGAAAAAACCGGGGCATGGGTGCGTAGCCGATTTTTTTCAGTTCGGCACGAATATCGGGCGAAACATCGTCGTAGGCCGCCAGTGCTTTTTTGTCGAATACGGCCTGTTCCGTCGGCCCCGCCAGCGGCGGATACAAGATCCTGCCATCGCCGTCCTTCAGATAACGTTGCTCTGAGAGCGATGTCAATTCACGCAAGGTTGTCCATTCGGGGCTCGCTTGATGCTTGACGACATTCTCGAAGCTCACCTGATCCTCGCTCAGGCCCTGAGGTAGCGTGCCCTTGCGCAACATCAGCGCATTGCTGCGCTGGCGCGAGGGCAACCCCAATAACCAGCAGGACGCATCGGTCAGGTGAATGAAATCTGCGCGGGCCTCTGTCAGGTAAAACACTGTTTGTTGCTCATCGAAGCTATCGGTCCAGGCTCTGCATTGATCCTCTTCCTCGAATGGTGGTTCGTCGGTATCAGTGCGGCGTCGTGCATAGTCAACGGTGAAACTGTGGACGAGCTGGCCGAACCGATCCCATTCCAGGTTGACCACATGCTGACAGCGCGGGTCATCCATGAAACGTTCGTATTGATAGCGGCGGGTTTCCTGATCCATCACCATCAGGCTTACTGGCTTGCTCGCGGTTTGTCGAACCCGGTAGCGATGATCGGTTTGGGAAAACAGTCGCGCAGGCTCGGGGTCGTCAGCCTGGGAGACTTCGGTGCGCAGCAACTGGCCGCTGAGGGCGTAGGCGATTTCGCGTTTGTCGACGGGGAAGGGCTTGCGGATCAGGTCGGTGCGCTTGATCTCGTTGAAGCGTGAGAACAGCGTGAGGCCCAATGACTTGGCCGCGCCGTCGATCTGGCAAGTATCCTTGAGTTCGAGGTCGACGTCCCGGCCGGTATGAAACCAGCTTTTGACCCGCATCGGCGCCGTATGGCCGCTTTCGCCCTTGCCCGGTTCCGACTCACTGTCGGTTTGATACACCCGCCCGAAGCCGCGAAACTCTCGCTCTGTCCCGTTGTAGTAGCCTTCGAAATATTTGAGCAGCTGCATCAGAGAATTGCCGGTGATCTCATCGTCCTGTCGCAACCAGCCAAGTACCTGCTGAGGGAACGGCAGGTAGCAGACCGGTTGTTCCCCGGCGGCGAGCGCCTCTTGCTTTTCATCCAGCCAGCATTGCGCGCTGCTGACATAACCCAGCGTGGCGCTGTAACCCATGTTGTTGTTGCAGCCGTTGAGCAAATACGGGCGTTCGCTGACGAAGTGATACACCCAGTGCTGCGGCTTCATGTGCGGCACCGTCAACAACAGGCTGGCGCAGCCCAGGCCTTGCAGGTCGGCGAAAGTCACCTGGCAGAGGTTGTCGTAGCGCACGTCTTTGGGCCACGCAACCTTCACTGGCTCTTGTGCCAGGCCATTGCCGCCGTAGTTGTAGTAGATATCGAAGTAATCGGAGCACAGATAAATCAGGGCGGGCGCGCCGGAACCGTCCAGGTCGGCGATGCGCACCTGGTCGGGGTTGAAGTCCTGGTAGGTGAAGGGCAGGGCGCTGATCACATTGCCTTTGCCGAATTTGCCATGGCCAAGATTGGGCCAGCATTCGATTTTGTCGTGGCGGATCCGGCACAGCCCGGTGAGATCGCTGGCGTGCATATTGCCGAAAAACACTAGTTCGGAGCGGGCGCTGCTGAACAGTGGCAGCAAGCCGTCCGGTTCATGGGGCACATCCTTCGGCGACGCGAAGCCTTTTTCTCGCAGGTTGGCGTACACCCGCACGCTTGTCGGGCCGATAAGCGCCACGGAATCCAGACCGTCGCCGCTCAAGTCACCCAGCTGGGACAACTGATGGAAAAACTCCACGGGAAACTGGCTGAATGGCTTGAACAGCGACCAGGTGCCATCCGGATTGAGCGTGTAGTAACCGCTGCCGCCCGGCTGCGCGACGACCCAGTCCAGACGCCCGTCGCCGGTGAGGTCGGTCAGGATTTGCACCACCGGTTTGCTGCTGTCGGCAGTCGGGATCAGGGGCAGCAAGGTCCAGGGACCGTAGACGATTTCGTGCGTGCCGGGTTCGCCCCGCAAGGGTTCCCGGTAATACCAGGCGTTGTCGTACTGGCACAGGAACCCGGGCACGCCTTCGCCGTAGAGGTCGACGCATTGATAGGGCCGGCCGTCGTTGAGGCCGGGCATGTGATCGAGCTGCAACAAGGGTTGGGGCAGGGTATTGAGCACGAAATCCGAATAGAAGTATTCCAGCGGCGGTGAGTGTTTGACCCTGCCTTTGGCGTCGTAACTCATGTAGTGCGCCGCTTTCAGCTGGTTGTAGCGCAGCGCCGTGGGCTTGAACTCCAACAACAGGCGATTGACCAGCACCTTCTCGGGGCCGATGTTGTTGTACATCAGAAACTGCTGGCACAGGCGCCGGGTGCCCACCTCGAAGCCGTAGCGATGCGTGTGCAAAGGGTCGGTACGCAGCGGCCAGGCTTTTTCATCCGCAGCGTCAAATGGCGGTGCCACGGCCGGGTCGGTGCTGCGCTCGCCGTAGTCCACCACCATCCGGAAATACCAACGCAAGTCCTGCGGTGCCTCATGCGTCAGACACAGCAACTCGGCACTGGCGGTCTCGTTGCCATAACAGATCTGACGCAGGTAGCGCTGAGCCCGATAGTCAAAACGCTCGTCAGGTTCTTTATCGTCGGACTTGTACTCGAAGAAGATGTGTTCACCGACGGCATTCATGATTTCCACCAGCAACCACACGGCGATGCGGTTCGGGGCGGCAGGGTCGAATAGGCAGGAGGCCATGCTGTTGCCGTAGCAATATTGGGTGCCGTCAGCGCCGTAGACCACCCAGAATCCGGGATTGCCATCGTCCCGTGTCCAGAACTCGTATCGGGTGAATGTACTTTCCAGGCGAGGGATGTAGCGCACCACTGAATACGTTTCGGCACGCTGACCTTTACCGCGCGTACGCCGGCTCGTCTTGATTTTACCGCGTGTGGTCAGCTCGGGCTGCAGCTCGGTGCCGTTGGCTTGCATGACATCGGCTGGCTCGTATTTCGGCACGCCTTTGCTGGTCTTTCGGGAAATGGCGGACAGAGGCAGATCCCAGCCGAGGCCGCATTTGCCATTGCCCGAGTTGCTGTCATAAGACACCTGCAGCCCAGGGTGAAGCTGGCGGCCCGACAGGAATGGCAGTGGCAGTATGTAAGGCTTTTGACCGGTCGCGCCGATTTCCCCCCAACTGCGGCCATTGGTGGCAATGGACGCCGTCTTGGGTATGGAGGGTGTGGTAACGAGCGCATCTGCATCATTGGCCATGGCAAGCGAACCTGTTAACCGGGGCAGGGAAGCATGGGATACCGGTGAGATTCCACGCTAACAGAGCTCGTACGGGGCGTAACCTGTCAAATCTGATAGGTAGCTGGCGCGCGCCACCTTATGACAGGCGAAAAAAAGGCCGGGCGATCATTGCTGACCGCCCGGCCTTTCTATCGAGGGGCGAAGCGCTTACTGCACTTCCACCGCCAGGCTTTCACTGATCTTTTTCTGCCAGATCGCAGGACCGGTGATGTGTACCGATTCGCCCTTGCTGTCGACCGCAACGGTCACAGGCATGTCTTTGACGTCGAACTCGTAGATCGCTTCCATGCCCAGTTCGGCGAAAGCTACCACGCGGGATTTCTTGATGGCTTGCGCCACCAAGTAAGCCGCGCCGCCGACCGCCATCAAGTAAACGGCTTTGTGATCCTTGATCGCTTCGATCGCGGTCGGGCCGCGCTCGGATTTGCCGATCATGCCCAACAGGCCGGTTTGCTCGAGGATCTGACGGGTGAACTTGTCCATCCGCGTGGCGGTGGTAGGACCGGCAGGGCCGACCACTTCGTCACCGACCGGATCGACCGGGCCGACGTAGTAGATGAAGCGACCTTTCAGATCCACCGGCAGGGTTTCACCCTTGTTCAGCATCTCGACCATGCGCTTGTGCGCCGCGTCGCGACCGGTGAGCATTTTGCCGTTGAGCAGGACGGTTTCGCCCGGCTTCCAGCTCTGCACTTCTTCAGGTGTCAGGGTATCGAGATTGACGCGACGGGCCGACGGACCTGCTTCCCAGACGATTTCCGGGTAGGCGTCCAGCGGTGGCGCTTCCAGCGAGGCCGGGCCGGAACCGTCGAGCACGAAGTGCGCGTGACGGGTGGCGGCGCAGTTGGGGATCATGCACACCGGCAACGAAGCGGCGTGGGTCGGGTAATCCATGATCTTCACGTCGAGCACGGTGGTCAGGCCACCCAGGCCCTGGGCGCCGATGCCCAGTTGGTTGACCTTCTCGAACAGCTCCAGACGCATCTCTTCGATACGGTTGGACGGGCCGCGCTTCTTCAGCTCGTGAATGTCGATGGACTCCATTAACACTTCCTTGGCCATGACGGCGGCTTTCTCGGCGGTGCCGCCGATGCCGATGCCGAGCATGCCAGGTGGGCACCAGCCGGCGCCCATGGTCGGAACGGTTTTCAAAACCCAGTCGACGATTGAGTCGGATGGGTTGAGCATGGCCATTTTCGACTTGTTCTCGGAACCGCCGCCCTTGGCCGCCACGTCCACTTCCACGGTGTTACCCGGAACGATGGAGTAGTGAATAACGGCCGGGGTGTTGTCCTTGGTGTTTTTACGAGCGCCCGCCGGGTCGGCGAGGATCGAGGCACGCAGGACGTTTTCCGGCAGGTTGTAAGCCCGGCGCACGCCTTCGTTGATCATGTCGTCCAGGCCCATGGTGGCGCCATCCCAACGCACGTCCATGCCCACGCGCACGAACACGGTAACGATACCGGTGTCCTGGCAGATCGGGCGGTGGCCGGTGGCGCACATGCGCGAGTTGATCAGGATCTGCGCCATGGAATCGCGGGCTGCCGGCGATTCTTCACGCAGGTAGGCCTCGTGCATCGCCTGGATGAAATCCACGGGGTGGTAATAGGAAATGAATTGCAGGGCGTCGGCAACGCTCTGAATCAGGTCGTCTTGCTTGATCACGGTCATGAGTCGCGCTCCTCTAAAAGACGGGAACATTCAATAAGGTGCTTGCAGCTTGGGTGCATCGGTCGGTTGCAAGCACCTTTCAAGGCACGCCGGGCATGCTGGCGCGACGCTAAAAAGGCGCGGCAGTATAGCGCGCCTCGATGGCGGGCACATCCGTTGACAGTCAAACGTTGGTCGCATACATCGGTGGTTATGATCGCCAGTTATCGCACGACGCGAACCTGTAGCAGCTGCCGAAGGCTGCGTTCGGCTGCGAAGCAGTCGCAAAATCAGATTTTGCGGTATGTCAGGCAGACCGCGTCAGCCGGATTCACGACTGCTTCGCAGCCGAACGCAGCCTCGCAAGCTCGACAGCTGCTACAGCGAACGCAGGCTTCGCCAGCTGCTACAAGGAATGCAGCAAGGCTCGGCTCCTATGGAAATGGGTCATGGCTTTGACGCCAGTTTTTTGCCCAGAAAATTGAATGGTCATTTATCAGACTCGCCACTAAAGTGGCATCCGGCCTGTAGAGTAGGACACTCGATCAGCCTCCTTTTCCACGGTGAATCAACGATTGACCCATAACGCCATCCAGCGGCTTTTGCTCAAACGCTTTGCCCTCGCAGCTGGCACCTACGCCCTGGCTTTGCTGCTGCTGTGGCTGGCGTTTTTCACCGGTCACTATCAGGAATCCGTCAGCGGCATGGCGATTGGCAGCGCGTTGGTGGTGCTCAGTCAGGCGGTGTTGTTCGCAGTGTTCTCCAGCGGCTGCAACCTGCGGTTTTCCGACCCGAGCCTGACCGAAGCGCAAATACTTCTGGGGCTGGGTTGGCAAACCTGGCTGATCGCCCATCTGAACGAGGCGCGCGGCGCGTTTCTGGTGTTTTACCTGTTGATTCTGTTGTTCGGGTTATTTCATCTTTCGCGCACGGCTTTCGCCCGTTGCGCGTTTCTGGTGTTTTTCAGTTTCAGCGCCCTCACCTTGTGGGAGGGTTACCACTTTCAGCTGTCCGACCCGACGCTGGCGCTGTTGCAGGTGTGTGTGCTGTTTGTGGTGCTCGCGTGGCTGGTGCTCTACGCCCGTTACGTGCAGATGTCGCGCCAGCGTATGCGTCAGCGGCGGTTCGCCTTGCAGGCGCACCAAGACACCCTGCGGGGCATGATGCGCCAGCTCGAAGACCTGGTGGCGACCGACGAACTCACCGGGCTGTTCAATCGCCGGCATTTCCTGCGCCTGGCCTCCCGCGAGTTGAATGCCATGGAAGCCGACGTGGTGCATGGCCTGGCGTTGATCGACCTGGACCACTTCAAACGCATTAACGATGTTCACGGCCATGCCGCCGGCGATCAGGTGCTGCAAGCGTTTGCCGCAGTGGCCACCGCCTGCCTGCGCGATGGCGATGTTCTGGCCCGCTATGGCGGCGAAGAGTTCGTGGTGCTGTTGCCCGATTGCGATGCCGAGCGCCTGACGGCGTGTTGCGAGCGGTTGCGTATTGCCTTTATGGATGTCGAGTTGGTCGGCCTGGATGTGCGCAACCTCAGCCTGTCGGCGGGCATGACCCTGCTGCAATTGGGGGATGATCTGGACGACGCCTTGCACCGCGCCGATCAGGCGCTGTATCGCGCCAAGCGTGATGGCCGTAACCGTTGCGCGGCGGCTTGGGAGAATGTCGATGCCTGAGTTACGCGTCGGCGAACGTCAATGGACGGTGGCGGCGGGCAGCAATTTGCTCGATGCCTTGAATCAGAACGGCGTGTCGGTGCCCTACAGCTGTCGCGCCGGCAGTTGCCATGCGTGCCTGGTCAAATGTGTCGAGGGCTTGCCCAGCGACAGTCGTCCCGATGCCTTGAGCCATGAGCAGCGTCAGCAGGGTTGGCGGTTGGCCTGTCAGTGCCAGGTGGTCGACGATCTGCAAGTCGAAACCTTTGACCCGCTGCGTGATGGGCTTGCTGCGCAGGTAGTCGCCAGCGATTGGCTGAGCCCCAGTGTTTTGCGCTTACGCCTCACCAGTGAGCGACCGTTGCGCTATCAGGCGGGGCAGCATCTGGTGTTGTGGGCGGGTCAGATTGCGCGGCCGTATTCCCTGGCCAGTCTGCCGGAAGAAGACCGTTTTCTGGAGTTCCACCTCGATTGCCGTCAGCCGGGGCAATTCAGTGATGCGGCGCGTTGCTTGAAAATCGGCGATCCGATTCGCCTCGGCGAGTTGCGCGGCGGGGCGCTGCATTACGACCCGGACTGGCATACCCGACCGTTGTGGTTATTGGCGGCCGGCACCGGTCTGGGGCCGTTGTTCGGTATTTTGCGCGAAGCATTGCGCCAGGATCACCAAGGCGCCATCCGTGTCATTCACCTGGCCCATGACGCAGAGGAGCATTATCTGGCCAAACCCCTGCAAGCCATGGCCGACGGCCGTGAAAACCTGACAGTCGAGCTGTGGACGGCGGCCGAGTTGCCCGCGGCTTTGGCGCAACTGCGCCTTGTTTCGCGGCAAACCCTGGCCTTAGTCTGCGGAGCCCCCGACAGCGTCGACGCCTTTGCCCGGCGCCTGTACCTGGCGGGTTTGCCGCGCAATCAACTGCTGGCGGATGTCTTTCTACCCCGTGGTTGAGCGCTGATTTTGATCCTCTCAGGTCAGGACTCACCATGCCCGATACCATCCGATTTGAACGCGAGCGCGGCCTGCTGACCCTGCGCATCAATCGCCCCGAAAAGAAAAACGCCCTGACTCGCGCCATGTACAGCCACTTGGCCGAGGCCCTGAAGCAAGCCGATACCGACCCGGAAATCAATGCGGTGCTGATCACCGGTGGCGCTGAGTGTTTCACCGCCGGCAACGACATCTTTGATTTCCTCCAGCAACCCCCGAGCAACCTTGACAGCCCGGTGTTCCACTTCATGCTCAATTTACTGGAGTGCCGTAAACCGGTGATCGCCGCCGTGGCCGGTGCGGCGGTGGGGATTGGCACGACGATGCTGCTGCATTGCGATCTGGTTTACGTCAGCACCGACACCCGGTTGCGCATGCCGTTCGTCAACCTCGGGTTATGCCCGGAGTTCGGTTCCAGCCTGATCCTGCCGCGCTTGCTCGGGCAGGCCAAAGCGGCGCAGTTGTTGTTGCTCGGCGAAGCGTTCAGTGGTGAACAGGCAGCCGCGTGGGGGATAGCGACTGAAGCGTTGCGCAGTGGCGAAGCGGTGTTGGCCAAGGCGCGGGAGATAGCGTTGCGATTTGAATCACTGCCACCAGAGGCGGTGCGCATCAGCAAGCAATTGATGAAAGCGCCGGATCGGGAACAGTTGCGCAAGGTAATAGAAGAAGAGGGCGCATTGTTTACCCAGCGGCTGCGTTCGCCGGAAGCGATGGCGGCGTTGTCAGGGTTTCTCAACAGGCATTAAATTCGCGGTGGCCGGGCGGGCCTCTTCGCGGGCAAGCCTCGCTCCTACAGGTTTTGTGTTGAACGCTGATTTTGTGGACACCCGCAATCCCTGTAGGAGCGAGGCTTGCCCGCGAAGAGGCCCGCCCAGACCACACATCTCCAGGATCAAAAAACCAAAAAGCCCCGCCATTCACATGGCGGGGCTTTCCTTTTTCAGCAATCGATATCCGCAGACCATCGGATCGCCAGCAGGCGAAGGTAGTTAAAGAGGCAACCGCATAAGGCGGTGAACGGTTGCTTTTGATGGGCCCGTTGTCACTGGCTGGTGTTCAGAAAGCGCGCGATCAAGGCTGCGTAGCTAAAGCCGCCCCAGTCGCCTACCACCAGTATATTTCCATCCTTTTGCAGGCCCATGTTTTGAGCGACGGTGTAATGATTTTCGAATTTAGTAGAACTCCAACCCTTGCCGCGCCCAAATTCGAGATCCAGTTTGCCGTCAAGCTGATAGCGAGCTACTACGATTGAAGGTTGACCGCTTGCCGTTGACATCCTCCCGGACACGATAATTTTTCCGCCAGTTATCCCGACACTCATAAATAAGACATTATTTTCGTTTTCAAAGGATTGAAACAGTACGTTGCCATTATTGAACGATGGATCGAGTTCGCCGTTATCTGCGAGTCCGACCAGCACGCCCTGACGCGGGGTTAATCCCCAACCTGCGATAACAACCTTTGATTCGGAGTAGTGACTGAGCTTCTCAAAAGATACTTCGGTGTTATCGATCAGTTTGAACCCACTTTCACCGAAGCGAGTATCGAAAGATCCGTCGTCATTAATACGAGCCACCATGCCTTTGTTTGCCAGCGTTCCGCACACGGTGATTTTCCCGTTATGCACCAGCACATCCTTGATAGAGCTATTTCCCCAATATTGATTGGTCACGGCGACATAACCGACCTTGTTGAAGTCTGTGTCAAACGATCCATCAGTGTTAAGCCGGATCAACAGCGCGACGTTGGCGATCCAGGTGGGCATGTACATTTCCATGACAACATGAATTTTCCCATTCGATACCGTGCAAGGCCCTGAGGCATTGACGCCGACTGTCGTCGACGGTTTAAAACCCAGTCCGAGATTTTTAGCGAGGCTTTGCGGCGGTTTGACAGTCAACAGGCCTTTAATGCCGAAATTCTCATCTACACGCCCGTTGGCATAAAGACGAGCTAACACGACTTCTCCTTTTTTAGTATCGATACCGGATAGAAGAATTCTTTGTTCCCCTCCGACCATCAGAAAAAGGATCTGTCGCAAGTGGGTGTCTTGCATGGGGCTAAAAGGTAAGACTACATACCCCCCTTCGCCGAATTCTGTATCGGGTGTGCCATCCTTGTGCAGGCAGGCGATACCTAGCTTGTGAATGACGTCATCAGTTTCGGCGTCAACGCCTCCGCCAACGTAGATTTTGCCGTCGGGACCTTCTTCAATACATTCACCAGTAGTATCTCTGGCACCAGGGAAGCGCATGACCAACTGGCCATTGCCATTGAATGTCGAGTCGAGATCACCGGCGGCACGAGAGGTCATTGCTGTAGAAGGACTCATCGTTTTATTCCTTTAATCGATGTGGATACCCGTCGAGTGCTGCCAAATGACGGGACCGCAACAGCCAAGCGAGCGATAGTAGCGGTGGACAAGATCGATTAAAGGGGAGGATCGGAGAGACGTCTACTGTCACATCTGACAGGTGATAAATGTTTAAAAGGCGTATTCATCTGTTTTTTGAACCAAAAAGCCCCGCCTTCACATGGCGGGGCTTTGGTTTTTTCAGCAACCGGTCACTCAAACCCACGCTAACCCTGAGGGAGAGGGCTTGCATCAAAATGCAATTACTCGATCAGTCCACGGGCAACGCAAGGGACAGGCCGCCCTGCCACGATGACGCGGCCGAGAAATGTGGCCTTGCCCTCCGTGAATGCAACCGCACTTCTGAACGCTTGTTCAATGGCAAACATCCGCCAACCCTTGCCGTTCGCGTATGACTTGTCGAGGGTGCCGTCATCGATGAACCTAGCAACAACATAGTTGGCAGCATCACTGGATAGTTTCCCGAAAACCAGAATGTTTCCATTGCTCAGGATAGAAGCGGACTGCCAGACGGTTTGATACCCGTCCAGTTTAGTCAGCAACGACTTGCCGCGGTTGAACTGGATATTTTGGCTACCGTCGGCTTCTCGGCTGACTAGCAGACCAGACACGTTTCCTCCTCCCGTATATCCAACGGCCAAAAGGCGCCTGTTCGTTTGTTCGATAATTTTCTCGATACTCAAATCAATGATGTTTTGTTCTGGAGTTACCAACAGATAACCATTGTCGGCGAATGAAGCGTCGATCTTCCCCGCGTGGGTTAATTGAGTCAGCAATGCTGAGGCGGAATAGCCATCGTCATTGTAGACTGTGCCCGCCAGTACATAAGTACCGTCCTGTTTGGCCAATAGATCGTTCAACAACGTGTGGGCAAAATTCGGATGAGAAATATGAACGATCCCTTGCTGGTTAAAACTCGTATCCAAGACACCGTCTGCCGAAAGTCGAATGACCGCGGTAGTCGTTTTCTCGAAGCCCCAACCGACTGATTCATGCAAAAGAATCCTGCCGTCTGGCAACACAGTCGAGGGGTGGTTTTCACCCTGAGATTTCGCAGCCAAGCTGGAAGGTTCGCGTGAAATCTGCAAATGGTTGCTTTCGTCCTTGAGGTCAATAATAGCTTTGCCCTGTTGACCAAATTTCAGATCCAGGCTGCCGTCGGAATTCAGACGTACAAGTGCTTTGGATTTTTTCAGGCTGCCGTCAAAAAAAATGCCGATCAGGAGCAACTTTCCATCGTCCAGTTCCACTATTTCATGGGCATGCGAATGTGTGATTCCTCCATCATCACGATCAAAACGGCCGGTGACATAACCGTCCTTGCCAAACGCAGTGTCGACTTTGCCTTGAGTATCCAGTTTTACGCAGCAATAGTCAGAACGGGCCGTCGAGCGAAGGACATCTCCGGAAATAAAAGTATTCCCCAAGGTGTCGACGAGTAACCCCCTCTGCGTGAACTCCTGATCGAGGGGGTCAGGCGTTTTCAGAAAGACCTTGCCCGCCTCGCCGAAATCCGGATCCAGTTTGCCTCGTGAGACAGTCGTCAGTGTCTGTTGCAGATTCATTGTTTGCATCCTCCCTGAGCACGGGGTGTGTCCAGTTTTTGGTGAGTGGGTAGCGCATCTCCACGTTACTCAGGAAAAAATCAATGGACTACTGACAGAGCTGACAGTCGAATCAACCCAATTGGCATAAAAAAGCCCCACTGTAATAACAGCGGGGCTTGGTTTTTCAGCAATCGATTACTCAGACCTGCGGGTCACCCACGTGCAGGATTTTCATGCCGTTGGTGCCGCCGGTGGTGTGGTAGCTGTCGCCCTTGGTCAGGATGACCCAGTCGCCTTTTTCCACAACGCCGCGCTTGACCAGCTCGTCGATGGCCTTCTGGCTGACTTCGTGCGGTTCCAGCGAAGCCGGTTCGAACGGTACGGTATATACGCCACGGAACATCGCTGCGCGCGCTTGAGTCTCGCGGTGCGGCGAGAAGGCGTAGATCGGCACCGAAGAGCGGATGCGCGACATGATCAGCGGGGTGTAGCCACTTTCGGTCAGGGCGATGATCGCTTTAACGCCCGGGAAGTGGTTGGCGGTGTACATGGTCGCCAGCGCGATGCTTTCGTCGCAGCGGGTGAATTCCTTGCCGATGCGGTGGCTGGACGTCTTGCCGGTCGGGTGCTTTTCAGCGCCGACGCAGATGCGCGCCATGGCTTGCACGGCTTCCAGCGGATACAGGCCCGCAGCGGATTCAGCCGAGAGCATCACGGCGTCGGTGTAGTCGAGCACGGCGTTGGCTACGTCGGACACTTCGGCGCGGGTTGGCATCGGGTTCTGGATCATCGACTCCATCATCTGGGTCGCGACGATCACAGCTTTGTTGTGGCGGCGTGCGTGCAGAATGATTTTCTTCTGGATGCCTACCAGCTCGGCGTCGCCGATTTCCACACCCAAGTCACCACGAGCCACCATCACCGCGTCGGAGGCTTTGATCAGGCCGTCGAGGGTTTCGTCGTCGGCCACGGCTTCGGCGCGTTCGATCTTCGCCACCAGCCAGGCAGTACCGCCGGCTTCGTCGCGCAGTTGGCGGGCATATTCCATGTCGGCGGCGTCACGCGGGAAGGATACCGCGAGGTAGTCGACTTCCATTTCGGCAGCGAGCTTGATATCGGCCTTGTCTTTCTCGGTCAGGGCCGGTGCGGTCAGACCGCCACCGCGACGGTTGATGCCTTTGTGGTCCGACAGTGGGCCGCCGATGGTCACGGTGCAATGCAATTCGGTGGCGGTGGCGGTATCGACGCGCATGACCACGCGACCGTCGTCGAGCAGCAGCTCGTCGCCCACGCCACAGTCTTTCACCAGGTCCGGGTAGTCGATGCCGACTACTTGCTGGTTGCCTTCGGTCAACGGATGGCTGGTGGAGAAGGTGAATTGATCACCGATCTTCAGCTCGATCTTCTTGTTGGCGAATTTGGCGATACGAATTTTCGGGCCTTGCAAGTCACCCAGCAGGGCGACGAAGCGGCCGTGCTTGGCAGCGAGGTCACGCACCAGCTTCGCGCGAGCCTTGTGCTCGTCGGGGGTGCCATGGGAGAAGTTCAGGCGGGCGACGTCCAGGCCAGCCAGAATCAACTGTTCGAGAACTTCCGGCGAGTTACTGGCCGGGCCAAGGGTAGCGACGATTTTGGTACGACGGACGGACATGCAAAGACTCCTGAGTTCAAGCGCTAGCAGAGGCTACTATGGTCTTTGGGTGTAGTCATTGTTCGTTTGCACTACTTATTGCTTTCTTTATTGAACCCCGACAACTTTGCAGCAAGCCAGCCTGAAGATTTCCGCCAACGGGTCGATACAGAGCTCAAGACAGGAGATCCCCCATGCGATTCGTGCTCATTGCCGTCCTTGCCCTCAGTGTTGTGGGCTGCACCCGTTGGTCGATGAACCATCATTTGAATAATGCCTACAGCGCCTATGACCGTGGTAATTGCGAGCAGGTGATGCTTGAGTTGTCCAAGGTCGAGCGCGCAAGCCAGGCGCGGCCTTATGTGTGGCCGGAAGTGTCGATGATGCGCGCCCAGTGTCTTGAGCGGCAGAAAATGTTTATCGATGCGGCGCAGACTTACCAGTTCATCATCGCCTCATACCCGCAAAGCGAATACGCCTACCGCGCCCGTGCCCGTCTGGAAACCTTGCAGAGCCTGGGGCATTACCCGACCCGCAGCGCGGCGGCCGTGCGCCCGACCCGGTTCTGATTGAAGCGGCTGGCTGACCGGCGGCGGTGAGCTATAGTCGAATAAATCGACTTAGAGCCTTGCTTCTAATCGAGGTAACACCTGTGATCGGCAGCAGTAAGCGACAGCGGATGAATGGACTGTCGCACCAGGATCGGGGAGAGCGCGGCTTATGCCTATGAAGCAATAGGGCAGGCCCGTTCCGAAGCATTAGTGCGGCCCTGCTTAAGGGCCTTGCATAGCGAAATCAGCATGTTCACTGACCGCCGGATCGAGCGGCATCAACTGCCGTATTTTCTCAAAGTGTTCAACAGCGTCACCGACAAGCCCATTGGCTTTCTGGGCAATCTGTCCCAGGACGGGCTGATGTTGATCAGCCAGTTGCCGATGATGGTGGGCGCCGATTTTAATCTGCGCCTGAAAATCCCTATGGATAGCCATTGTCAGCAAGTGATCGACCTCAATGCCTGCTGCCTGTGGTGCCACGAAGACGCAACCCCCCATCACTATGACGCCGGCTTCAGCCTGCAACGGGCACCGCCGGAGTATGAGCAATTGATCGAGGCACTGAAGCAGTACTTCAGTTTTCAGCCGTTGCCTGCTTCGGCCTGAGGGGCTGCGGCGCTTTCACTATTGCTATCGCGAGCAGGCTCGCTCCCACAGTTTCGGCGGTGTTCACTTATTGTGTGTTCACCGAAGATCCCTGTGGGAGCGGGCTTGCCCGCGATGGCGTCAGACCAGACGGCCAATACTTAAAAGCTAGGCCGGCTTAATCGCCCGCTCGTTATCCAGCGACCTCTCCGCCAGCATCAACCCCATCTCACTCATCTGATAAATCGCCATCGCAAGATGCCGCTGTTTGTCTTCCAGGCTTTCCGCCAGGTCGAGTAGCAGAATGCTGACCGAAGAAAAGGTTTCGTAGGTCTGGATGACGAGGGCTTCGGGATTTGCATCAGCTACGACGGTGAACATTTTCATGGCACGGTCCTGGGGTGAGCGCAGCGATTCGATGTCGGGTTTGAGGTAATGGTCGAGGGCCTTTTTGGCGGCGGCGTGGAGATTTTTTTTTTGAATCGAGGGTGGCGTAGGGGGAAACCGGGTCGGTTTCGGGTGGTGGATTGGGTGTGGCTTTGAACATGGTAAATCTCCTTGTTGGAGCTACCACCGGCTCGCGACTAAACGAAGGGTGGCGGCTGTACGCAGGTTAGTCGACCGGGAGGAGATATGAAAAACCGGCGCGCCCGAGGGCGCCCTGCGCACAGCCACCATCAAGTGCGGGGATAGGGATTACCCGACTGTATGACGCTTATACACATTCATATCACCTCCGGGCGACTAAACCCGATCGCTGATTGGCAGCGACGTGGATCAAGTTACGGGGCAACGCCAAGGTGCACAAGCCGGCGGATTCTGAGTGATGTGTAGGCAACGGCGCAAGCCGCTGTAGCCATGTGATGGCGGCTGAAGGACGCCGCCGTACTTGGATGTGGGATAAGTTACCGCTCGTCGGGACTGTCAGATTTTACAGGTGTGGGCGCACTTGCCTGTTTAGTACAAAGGGTCTTATCGGGACGAAGTCCACAGCAGGAGTGCAACCATGCCAGAAGATAAACACACGACAATCAGTTTGTCACAGGGCACTTCCATTCCCGAGGAGCCTGAGCCGCCTCTAGAGTCCGCAGATGCGAACTCGGAAATTCGGGGTTGGAAGCCTATCGAGTTTCCCCAAAGGAATAGGACATTACTCGTCTGGTCGATGATGCCGCTTACGTTCAATGTTCCGGCCTATTCAGGAGAAAGCCATCAGGTTTGGTTGGATTTCCACTCTGTAAACAATCCAAGCGCTTACCGGAGAATCCTTCATGGCGCGTGGTTCGAAGCTGTTAAATGGAACACTATTCAAATTAATGCGGGAATCGTGGAAGGTAGGGCGAGACTTGACGCTAAATGGCATAAAGGTGACGAAGAGGCCCCTTGGACGGCGCAGCATATTTGGGTGAGAAAGCCTGCTTATTTCGATAACCCCGCAGTGGTAACCACGCAAATTAAGGTATGGGCCCGTGCAGGTAGCACCATCACGCTTGTGCGTTACGGCACGACCGTGCCGCAGAGCGTCCCGATCATGAGCCCTAATGCGGACATGTGGATGGACTGCAGGCTGTTGCCGAGCGTTCGCCAAGGCGTGCACGACTTGCAAATCCGTGAAGACGTTGCCGGGACACATGGCCGATACACTGAGAGAAAGACTTACACGGTTCTAGCCCCTCCCTCCATTACCCTGCCGATCTCTAATCCGCCAACTGCTGCTCAGCGCCCCGTGATCAGCGGCTCGGGGGCACATCCGGGAGCCCAAATTACTGTTTACGTATCGAACTCTGGTACGCCAGTCGTAGTCGACGAGACGGTAAAGGGCGATGGAACGTGGAGCGCAACCAGTCTCCATACGTTTGCGCCGGGGCCCCACTCCATTGTGGCCAGACAGACCTATCAGGGAGTCACCACTGCGTGGGGGGCAGATCGCGAGTTTTATCTTGTTGGCCCTCCTCGAATTACAACACCCGGTTCGTTGCACACCGTGGAGGGGACCTCGACGTTTGAAGGGGCGGCCCCTGCGCACCGTTGGGGGAACTCTGTCAGATTACGTTCGGAAACCACAAACGCTGACTTGGGCAGCACTTCGGTCATTTACGAGACCGGTAGGTGGTCCACATCAGTCACCTTGACGCCGGGCCCGCATTCGATTGTCGGCACCCACACCTATCTGGACGTGACTTCAGTAGGTAGTTCGCCATTCACCTTGCTTGTGCGGCCGGCCAAACCGACCCTGTTATCCAGGCCAAAAGGGGACGGTGTTGAGCTACATGGCACCGGCGACAACGGTGCCCGAATGGATATTCATTTCTCTAACAATGAAACTCCTTATCTTGATACATCCGTTTCTTCCATGGGGATTTGGACGAAGGATCTACCGACTGATTTAGTGCCCGCCACCCATCGATTGACCGGTCGGCAAAGCGTTTCCGATGGTGGCAGCGGGCGTATCTATAATTCCGGTTGGGCCAATGAAGTCTCGGTCAGCATCCCCACGCCCCCACCGACGAACGTCATCGCCACCGTCTACGGGCAGAGGGCCACCTTTTCCGGCAGAGGGCGTCAGTGGGGCACGTATGAGGTCAAGATCGGCATTTACAATAATGGTAGCGCCCTGGCCGGCGTGCCACAGACCACCGTGCAGACCAACCTCGGCTGGAGCATCTCTGCAACTGCCGATCTTGCACCTGGCGTTTACTCCGACCTGACTGCTCGGCAATGGGTGAACCATCGGTGGTCCGGCGACAGTGCCAAAATTGCAACAATGACCATCCCTTCGCCTCCCCCCGAATTCATCAATCCGCCTTCGAATGTCCCCAGCGGGCAGCGCCCGCAGATTTCCGGCAGTGCCTGGCCGGAGTCGGCCATCGTTTTGAAGATTCCGGAAAAACCCGATGTACCGCTGACGGCCACGCTCGGCACGTTTACCCTGAATGCCGACGAAGACTGGGCGCCGGGCACCTATACCCTCACGGCCACAGCGGCTTTCGGCGGCGGGTTGCCGTCTGCACCGGGCTCGCGATCGTTTACGGTTAAATCCCCGGTACCGATTATCACAACGGCTGGCAATGCCGAGGTCGATCTTGTTCCGGTCATTGAGGGGACAGGTTTCCCGGGTTGCTGGGTGGTTATTTATTCGCAAGCCACTCATCTGGCATTGGGAAGCAATCAGGTGCTTGCTGACCGTAGATGGACGATGACGCTGGCTGAGCAGGCCCCGGCCCACCTGACTATTTATGCCATTCAACAGGACGCTCAATTCAGTGATAACAAATCCGACCCGACTGCAGCGCAGACTGTGAAGGTTCGCGTGCCGAAGCCCGGAATAACGCTGCCGGAGCCAAACGGCAGGCCGGCCCGTACCTCAATGTTTTGCGGAACGGCGAATTATCCCGGCTTTGTCGCGTTGTCGATCAAAGGTCAGCCCCAGCCCTTCCTCAAAGACATTGCGGTAAATGAGAACGGCACCTGGGAGGCGAGGGTAACGCTGGACGCTGGCGGGCCCGTCACGATAGAGGCGAGGCTGCAGCAAAAAACCTTCACCAGTGAGCCGGCCGAGCGTGTGATCACCGTGGTGCCGGCGGTGCCGGTGATCGATACGCCACGCGACGGTGAGGCGCTGGGCCGTTACTTGAGGATTTCCGGGCATGGCCATGTCGGCGATGAGGTGATTCTCCAAAGAACGGGCAATCCTTATAACTTCGCTTCCCTGCTTGTCACGGAGGATGGCACCTGGTCGGGGCGCTTTGGGCACAACATGCTTGCCGGCGATGGTATGAGGGCGTTTGCGCGGGCGGGTGCGGGGCTGGATTCCTCGGCATCCGACATTCGGATTTTTTCCTTGCTCGGCGCTGCCCCGCAAATCACCGAACCTCTGCCGGGCGACTGGGTGGGCGTCCGGCCACTGTTCAGCGGGATTGCCACGCCCGGGGCAACCGTCGCCGTGGCCACCTGGTTCAATACCGACGAGGTCCTTGCCCCGCCGGTGGAGGCGGATGCCAATGGTCGATGGGCAGTGACGGGTAACAAGGACCTGCCCGTCGGCGCGGCGCGAGTGGTGGTTCGTCAGACGGTAGAGGGCGTGCGTTCAGAGTGGGCCAAGAGCGGGCGCTTTATGGTGGAGCGCAAGGCCAGCGATTTTGACGCCCCCACGGTAGATTACCCGCTCATGGGCCAGGAGGTCGGGCGGTGGCCAATGTTTTCGGGGACGGGAGAGCCGGGGGCCGAAGTTTTGATTGTGAAAACCAATGATATGTCCACGGTATTGGGCCGCGTGTTGGTCTATCGTGACGGACGCTGGGCATTGCGCTCGCAGATCGAGCTGCCGGTTGCAGCGAATGCCTATGCCTATTCGGTTCGTCAAAGCCGCGACGGTGCCACCTCGCAGTGGCTGCTGCCCAACCGCTCCGTTGTCGTGGCGCAGGTTGCCGCCAATTTCGAAAAACCGGTCATTGGAAAACCGTTGAACGATGCAACTCAGGTACTGGAGCGCTTACCGCTATTCAGTGGCACGGGCGTGCCGGGTGCAGAACTCAAGGTTTACCGACATTCAAGCGATGAAGTCTATGCCACGACGAGGGTAAATGCCCAAGGTCGCTGGTCGGTTCGAAGTCAGGTTGAATTGCCCGTTCAGGAAGCTGCGCATCAGATTGCTGCTCAGCAGAACATGGACGGCCAGCTCTCGGCTTGGTCGGGCGCCGAAATCACCTTCAAGGTGGCAGACAGGATCGACAATCCCGTGTTCACCCACCCGGCACAGAACGCCTTCGTTTCACCGCATACGGTTATCCGCGGAGCCGCACTGCCTGGGGCGGAAGTGCAGTTGGTCACATCAGGCAATGCCGGCAAGCTTTGGGGCAAGGGGATAACGGATGAGCAAGGGCAATGGGTGATCGTGGTCAATGATCTACCGTTGCCGGAAATCAGCTTGTCAGGCAAGGCATACAAGAACGGCAACGCCTCTGGCTGGATGGCTGGTCTTGTATTGAACGTGATCGATGTGGGCTAAGCCCCCGCTCCTGCATTGGCCTTCTTTTGAGGGCCTTTTTTTCCCGCTTCGAAATGGCCTGCATGACTGCGTTTTCCGATCAGCGGTCATCAAACCTGTCAGATATGACAGTAGACCTGCCATCGTCAGCAGGCGCTAAATCATCCTGACGCAAGCAACCGCCAACCTGCTCACGGGATTCGGCTCTGGTTTTGCCTGAAGGGAACATAGCGCAATGAATGCATCCGACCATCGCCCGATTCATCAATTGGTCAAGGCCGTACTCGGCGAGCGCAACGATAAATCATTGCGGCCTTTCGATGGGTACATTGAACAAAACCCGAGCGTGTTCGATCTGATAAAACTGGGTGCTGTCGGGTTGCAGCAGCTCGGCCTTGACCGCAAAGAGGCCCATGCCCTGATGGCGCGCGGCAATGCCATGGCGTTGTACGTGGCCCGCTTGTATCGCGAACAGAGCCTGCGCGCTGCACCGCCTCCAGACGATGAAAAAACCCTGGTAACGCTCCCCTCGTACAAGGAGCAATTCAATCCCGACATCGACGGCGCCGCTCTGCCGGGCAGTCCCGAACACATCGCTTCAACCACCGCGTACATGGTGGCCCTGCGCGAATGGGTGCAAGAAAATATCGTGCCCAAGGGGGAAGATGGAAGATTTACCCCACTGCAAGATCGCCGCCCCGATGTGGATGCGTTGCTGATCGATGAGCAGGCCATCAACCAGGTGCTGTCACGGCTGCAGATCGCCAACTTGGTGCTTGAAGCGCTGATTCTGAGCCGCTACAGGCTAACTGACTCGACCGTCAAGTCGTACTTGCGCACGATCCGTTTTCATAACAGTCTGCCTTATGACCACGACTGGGAGAGCATCACCCATGTCGCCGCCACGGCAATCAAAAACGGCACGCTGGGCGACGTTGTTCGTCGGGTCGATCAGGATTATCCATATTTCAAGAATGCGAATGGCCGTGGATCGCGCGCCGAGGTGGCGATGCAACTGAACATCGGCATCGGACCTCTGCATTTGGCATTGTTGCTCGAAGATCCGTACTTCAAGCTGAAGCCCGATGCCCCCGATTCCATTCTTTTCAGGGTGGATCCTCTGACCCGGCTGGTCGATCCGAATCCGCAACAGTCCGCCACTGATTTTTATTTAACCAACTTTGGCAGCATGTCCATCGGTCTTCAAAATGTGCGCCAACTGTGGGTCTTCAAAGATTCGACGCGCCTGAGTCAGCGCGAGGTCGATTGTCTGTTTGCCATTGGCCCTTTCACCCCCACGCTATCGAGCAATGCGCCTCTGCTGGATGACCCTGATGTACCCGTCACCGGCGTAGAAACCGGGGCGAGGTATATCCATGGCGCCGAAGCGCCCGCAATAGAACTGATTCCGGATGGCATTGGGAACCAGTTCCGGTTGCACCATGTGGGAGAGGTTGGTTTCGCTCAGTTCGAACATCGCATGGACCGGATCAATCGCAAGTGTCGCCTGGACCGCATGTTGCAGTTGCCCAGTTATGAGGTCGATCAACTGCTGATAGCTGCGATGAATGCCGAGCGTCGCGGTACCGGAGAGGAGACGAACTGGATCAGAGCCAACACCCTGCGCTGCCTGGGATTGTTCAAGGAGTTGAATAATGCTTACGGCTGCAAGGCCGAAGAGTTCTCCGCGTTGATCGATGTCTTGTCGGTATACGGCCAGGATGGACAACCGTCGCACTTTGACCGTGTCTATAACCGCGAGAACGGGTTTGAGGATTCGTTGCGCATCGATGGCGAAAATTTCGCGGTTGTGCCGCGCACGCATGACGAACAACAGACGGTGCACCAGATTTGCAGCGCGCTGGAAATCAACTTCGAGACCTATCGCTACCTGGCCAGTGTGATCGCCAACGCTTATGGACTCACCACCCACCTGACGCGAACCCTGCCGATACTGTCCAGTTTCTGGCGGCTGGTGTGGGTGGGCCGGTTATTCGGGGTGACGCCTATCGAATCCACGGCACTGCTGCAATCGCTGGGCAACGGCGACGGCATGGTGGCGCAGCTGGCCTGTGAGCCTGTGGTTTCCGACCACGGCTCATTCGACGGTGCGGATGCACTCAGTGCCATACGCGGGTTGATGAGCTGTGCCAAATGGTGCCGCGAATATGAATTGCCGCCGTTGTGGTTGATGCAAAACGTCAGCCCGGTCTATGTGCCGACTGTCTGGACGGAAAGTCAGGAACAGTTTTTGCGGCAATTGCGCAGCCAGGCCAGCTCGGTACTGGTAGAGCCGGCGACGTTGCTGGAGGCCGGTGCACCGCTGCGTGACTCAAAACACGTGCTTATCGACTGGATGCAGCAACTGAGTCAACTGGTCGATTCCCAAGGTGTGGTCATCGGCAGCATTGACGAAACGCAGGCGCAGTACGAGGCGCGTATCGAGCTCGTGGTTGTCGATCTGGTCGCGACTATTTTCAGCGATATTGAGGATGAACCCAAGCGCGAGCCGCTGAAGAACCTCATCGTGACGATTGTGTTGCGCTGCCGCGACGAGCAGCGGGTCGTGGTGGAAGAAGGCCTTGCGGTCTACCTGAGACTCGACTCATTGCTCGCGGCGCAAGTGCTGGGCTGGGCGCAGGGCCACCCTTACGAAATTCTCGCCAAGGCCATGCCGCTGACGCCGGCTTTTACGCGGGTCGGAGAGGTTCCGGAAAAACCGGATTCTTTCCTGCAAATGCTCGCCGAGCTGGAACGCCGTGGACGGATTGCCGCCAGGCTCGAGTTGAGCCCGGCCATGCTCAAGATACTGCTGACGGGCGAGCAATACCTGTGGTTCAGTCTCAATAGTCCTTACGAAATTTCGCTTCGTACAGTGTACTACCTGGCGTTCTACCGTCGACTGATCAGTCGGGCCAGGCAACCCGAAGAAAAAATGCTCGACTACCTCACTCAGGTCAACACGTTGCCCACTGACATGAGCGAGGACGGCCTGCTCCTGGTGCGCGATGCCGCCGCTGACAAACTGGCCAGTTACCTCGGCTGCGGGATTCGCCATGTACTCGAATGCGCTGCTCATATCAGCGAATCGGGGGAAGAAAGTGACACTGCGCCGCCGCCCATTTTGTGCACTCTGGCGCATCTTGATTTGCTCGATCGCACCCTGGAGCTGGCTCGCAACGGCATGGACGCAACCGCGGCACTCGCACTAGGCCGCTTGTATACGCTGGATCAGGAACCGGCTTACGCAGCGGCTGCCCAAAATGCGCTGGAAAGCCTGGCTCGCTTCAACGCCATGAGCACTCCACAGGACTCGGCTGAAGTTGGACAAAGTTTCACCAGTCGATGCGTGGTGGACAACCCGATTCTGATTGCGAACGTGTCACAGGAAGTCGCCACTTACCGGATCACCCTGACCGATTTCTTCGGCAAACCCCTCAGGGGCGTCGTTCTGTACATCGGAACAGACTTGGGAGCGGTACTCACTCCTGAAGTACGCACGGATGACCAAGGGTGCGCATGGGCGCAATTGCAGGCCGGGAAATGGATGGGCACCGCCCACTTGCACTACAGAGTGCCGCTGTATGAACCGGTCTACGCGCCCTCGGTGCTGATCGATTGCGACGAGCCTTCACTGCAGTTCAACCCCCAATTGGGTGGGCTACCACCCAAGGACGCGGTGCTGGCAGGGCGTTTGTGGGCGCAGGAAATATACGCCGTGTTGAGCGACGCTTACGGCAACAGAGGCGCTAACCGCCAGGTGGCCTGGTCCACCACCGTGGGTGAAATTCGCCCCGCCGAAACCTACACGGACAAGGACGGCGTGAGCCGGGTGTGGATTTCCAGCCTCAGTCCGGGTGACGCCTTTGTAACGATCAGCAACGTCGAGGGCAGCCACAGTTACAAGTGGAACAGGCCCATTGTGTTCGACAACATTCCACGAATCTTCGATGCGCCCGCTGTCCTTACGCCTGCATTGATCAATCAGGCGTTGCGGCTCAATTGCCAGGTTGTGGGACTCGATGATCTGCCCGTTGAAGGGGAGACGGTGGTTTGGTCGACCAGTGCCAATGATGAGCAAGAAGAAATCCCGAGCGATGACGAAGGGTTCTCCGAGTTCACAGTGGTAAACCCGCCAAAAGGCCCTTTGGTGGTCTACGCAAAGCTGGGTACTGCCCCGGCTGTCGAGGTCAGCATTTACGTGGCTGATGATGCAGTCATACAGAGCTATTCGGCAGTCACTCGCTTCCCGGTAGCCGGCGCGGAGCGGCTGACGTTGCTGTGGGTGGATGTAACGGAAGGTGCCTCCGACACGGATATGCCAGTGCCTCGTTATCCCGTGAAGTGGAAGGACGATTCGAGACCTGACGAGGATCAAACCTTCCCCACTGACGCGCAAGGGCGATCGGTTTATGCGTTTAAATCGGATGCGACGGGCGTCTTCACAGTGACCGCTGAACTGGAACTCCATCCTTCTGTAAGCCAGACGTTCGAGCTGACGGTGGTCGAGACCTTTATATGGAAAGTTGAACTGTGCATCTCCGTGGGCAATATCTATGAGTGCGAGGAGATCATTCCGGGCATGGACGAACTCATCCTGTACAGAGACGCTAAGTACTGGCTGAAAATTTCGACACCCCACATCGACAAGCTCCAGGGCCGTCGGGTTTCGCTCGGGTGGAGTTCCGAATACTCGACTCGGGCACTGGGGATGGAGTTCACGCCGACACTCGGAACAGAGCTTGTGGCCACCAACGGCTCGTTCGAAGTGGCGATCGACACCAGAGATAAACGCAACGGTCGTTTCCAGTTGATTCTGATGTGCGACGCCTTGAATGAGTCACTGGTGCTTGAGGGCACGTTGACCAAGCGACCGTTCACCCGACGTTTACCGTCGAGGCGTTGATTTGATCGCTTTCCTTAAATGCTTTGGCCAGGCCGTGTGTTGGCCGTTTGGGTCATCACACTGCGACAGGGAGAAATATTATGGAAAAGCTCGCATTCGACAGGCTGACGGAAAGTTACACGAAGGCAATGGTGGAGGCGGTGTTGGGTCAACGATTGTGGAAAGGTAGCGGCGTGTTGAAAACCCCCTTGGACCTTAGCCGATACCTGATGCTTGACACAGAGGACAGCGCACAACTGCAAGCAACGTTGGTGTCTTCGACCGTGCGCTGTTTGCAGCAATACATCCAGTCGGTCTACAGCGGTATGGAGCCGGGGTATGAGAATGCACATTTTGACGAAGAGCAATTGCAGTACTGGTACCAGTTCCTCAATCGCTACAGTATCTGGTCGGCCAATGTGCTGCTCAGCGATCAGGCGGAAAATTACATTGTTCCCGCGCTTCGCCTAAAAAAAACCGAACTGTTTCGGTCCTTGGAAAACAGCCTGAATCAGATGCGCCTGAATACCGAATCGGTGCAGCAGGGCTTGATGGAATACACCCATGCCTTCCAGCGCGTCTGTGATCTGGATGTGCTGAGTGGCTACATCGATGGCTCAAACACTCAGGATGCGCACTATTACCTGGTCGGGCGGGAGCGGACGGCACCTTTTGCCTACTACCTGCGCAGGGTCAACGTCGAACTGGATGACCACAGCAAGAAAATCAACCCGGCTGCCTGGGCGGAATGGCAGAAAGTCGACATCGCGACCACCGGCAAAGTGATCGATATCCGCTGCGTGAACTGGCTTGGCTTGCCGGTGATGGTCTGGTGTGAATGGCGTGAGCGCCAGATCGATAGCAACGGTGTGGTGCAAACGCCATGGGTGCTTGAACTCAAATTGGCCTTCAGTACGCTCAATGGCCAATGGTCGGCGCCGCTGTCGTTGCATCAGCGTGAATGCGAGCACGATGTTTCCAATGGCCGGTTGACTGCCGTGTCGCTGGGGGATGGCGACCCGCGCGATGACCAGTTGGCTGTGTGTTACACCAACCGCCACAGCCTGGACGGTCCGGCCGCATTCCAGGAAATTGAAATCTACGAAACCCGCGATGCGTTGTTTCGCAAGATTCCCGACAGGCTCTCGATCTTGCTGGCGCTCATCTTTGGTCGTTTCAACGATGCCGCCAGCCTGCAGCAAAAAGTGATACCCGCGGAATTTTCGCCCGTTGAGATTATTCCAGGCGAAGTGGAGCTCAAGGTTCAATCCATCGCCGCGAATTTATTTCTGGATGTCATCTATACGCGCGAGCAGGCGACAGACAAAAATTTTTATGAGGTGCTCAGGGTTCGCGGACGCTGCAACGCCGTGAAAGAACAGGGGCGAGTGCTTGAACGCTTGTCGATCAGTTGGCGGGTGCCTGCCGTGACTACCCCCCCCCCAGAAGTCCGTCCGGCATTCGACATCACGATTGTCGACGCTGGCGAGCAGGCGTTGCGGATCACAATGAGCACTCGCGAGTGCCCGGCAGATACAAAAACTTACAGCGTGCAACTGCCGAAGGGCAATGCGAAAGAAGTTATCCATTTAGTTGAAGGCACTGCATTCAACGAAACCGCGGAGGGAAGTGGAATCTTCGTGGCAGAGGCCGTTGCACAATTGTCTGCCACTGCGCTCCCTTATCTGCTGAGCAGAAGCCGTGACGAAATCATTGCGGGGGCAGGGTTTTCCATCGAGTTCTTGGGGGACGCCGTTACTAATGAAAGCAATCAGGTAGTACCGCGTATCTTTTATGTCTCGATGAATTTCCTGCTCAAATTTCCAGCACGGACTGAAATTGATCCACATGACTGGAATGCAACCGGCATTTTGAACGGTCAATACGCCACACCCTGGATGACCTATCGGCGACAGACTCCATCCTTCGGCACCTTGTTATTTCCGATTGCCGAACCGATGGAGTTTACTTTCGGTGATCCGGATATGGGAGACGCCGGGAACAGAAAGTTTTCGGTCCGTCTGCATAAAAGGCCGGTTGAATATGTAACGCCGTCCCTGGACAAGAGCAGCAAGGAAGGCGCGCAGTTTCTGAGTTTCAACAATCGCCAACAGGCACTCAAGTATTCCCGGGTTAACTCCCATTCCGGCGCGGTGCTGACCAGTCGCGCCGCCGTCTCGGTTGACGCGTTGCTGTCCTGGGACACCCAGCACATCAATGAACCATTGATGCCCGACGGTAAGATCGAGTCGAACGGACCTTTCGACGGTTGTAACGGGTTGTACTTCTATGAGCTGTTCCTCCATACCCCGGATCTGGTCGGTTCACGCTTGTCGGCGGAGGGCCGCTTTCACGAAGCGCAAAAATGGTTCGAGTACGTTTTCAACCCATTGGCGCGTGAAGTCACCCCTCCAGAGGATCCGCCGCCTGATGAGCCGTCGATCATTGCGGCCCCGGCGTACTGGCGTTGCCGGCCGCTGCAAAACGACGACATCGAATGTTCGTATGAAAGTGCGGCGCCGTCGGATCCCGATGCAATCGGTTATTGCGCGCCGATCCACTTCAAGATCGCGATTTTTCTGCGTTATCTGGAAAACCTGATCGAGTGGGGCGACTCGCTTTATCGCCACCTGGATTACGACAGCATGGTCCACGCGTCGCTCAACTACCAAAGGGCCTTGGCGTTGATCGGCGAAGAACCCGTCACACGAACCGCCAGTACCTGGAAGCCGCGCAAGCTCAGCGAGATAGTGGGCGTGGTCCGCGGCCGCGTTCCGCTCAAGGAGTTTGAAGCCAGCCTGGCATTGAGCCTGGCTGATGTGCCCACCGCAATGGCGACCACACCGCGTTTCAATCTATTGGGTGCCGGTGTGTTCCGGCAGGGTATCAACGAACGGCCCAACGCGTTGTGGATGCTGCTCAACAGGCGCTTGAACAACCTGCGCAACAATCTTTCGATCGATGGTCAGCCGTTGTCGATACGCCTGTTCAACCCGACGATGGACCCGCTGGAACTGTTACGCGCCCAGGCCAATTCCCATCTGGGCGGTGCGCGCAATCCCGGTGGTCAGGTTCAGGTGGTGCCTTACAAATGGCAGACCGTCTACAACCTGGCGCTGCAAGGCGTCGAGTTCCTCATCCAGCAAGAAGACCAGCTCCGGTCATGGCTGGAGATGCGTGAACGGGGTGAACTGGAGCAATTGCAGCAAAACCACATGATTGAGCTGGCCGACTATACACGCTCGATTCACGAAGCGACGATCGCGCAACTCGAGGCGACGGCTGCGTCATTGCGGCAAAGCGAAAGCATGATCAAGGCGCGTGCCCGGCATTACGAAGAGTTGGTTGAGGAAGGCGTGTCCGAGGCAGAGAACCTCGTGCTGCGTAAAAACCGGGCGGCCCGCATAGCTGCTTCGATCGGTGGCAGCATGCGCATGACAGGGGCGGCGCTGGATTTGATTCCCAGTATTTTCGGAGTGGCCAATGGCGGGGCACGTCCTGCGGCTATCCCGTACGCGCTTGCCGAACTCATCCAGTTGACAGCGGATTACACGATGCGCGAAGCCGAAGACATCAGCATCAACGAACAATACCGGCGGCGCAGGCAGGAATGGGAGCTGGCCCGCGATCAATCCCACGCCGAAGCCCGGGTAATGCGCGAGCAATTGCTGGCTCAGGAGCACGCAATCAACGGCGCGCGGGCCGGTCTGCTACAAGCCGAAGTTGCCAACAGCCAGGCAAAAGAGGTGTACGCCTTTTACAAGAATCGCAGTACCGGCCCTGAGTTGAGTAACTGGGTGCTGGGGCAGGTCAAGGCCCTGATCTACCAGGTTTACGATCTGGTCACGGGGTTGAGCCTGTGTGCCGAAACCTGTTGGCAATACGAAATGGGCGACTACAAGAGCCGGTTTATCCGCCCGGATGTGTGGATGGACACCTATCATGGTTTTACTTCCGGTCAGTCCTTGAAACTGGATCTGTTGAGGATGTCCGCAGCGCGCATCAAACGCGACGAACGGCGGCTGCAATTGGTCAAGACCATTTCTCTCAAAAGTCTGGGCGACACCGCGTGGACTGAATTCAAAGGTAATGGCAAGTTGCAATTTGATCTCACCGAAGCCTCTTTCAACGAAGACTACCCCGGTCACTATTGCCGTCAGGTAAAAGCCCTGTCGTTGACTTTCCCGTGCCTGTTGGGGCCTTACCAGAATATTTGCGCCACGCTGGTACAACTGGGCAGCTCGATCATTGTCGAGCCGGATATCGAAGCCGTCAAAGAGCTGCACAAATTACCTGCCAATGCGCAGACAGGTTCGATCGTGCACAACCTGCGCCCTTACCAGCAAATCGGCTTGTCGTTGGGGCTCGAAGACGGCGGTATGGCCATTGAGGAAAACGATGACCGTTACCGGCCGTTCGAAGGCACGGGCGCTCATGCCACGTATGTACTGACACTTCCCAGGCCTGAACGGCCTTTGCAGGCAAGTCTCCTGAAATCGCTGACGGACGTGATTTTGACCCTGGTTTATCAGGCGCGGGATGGCGGACCGACTTTCGCCACAGAAGTTGAAAAGCTGCCCGTACCTGAATATCAGCACATTTCATCCGACAGACCCTCGATTTCACGGGCAAGGAGGATGCAGCCATGAGCGACGAAAATATTTTTGCCAACCATAACTTTATAAAAAATGGCGATTTTGTGTTGGATCTGGCCGACTGGGAAATTAATGACGAAAGAAAGGTGACCCACCAGACCGGGCGCTGGAACGACCAAACAGTCCCGTTTATGAGTGCGGTGAATGAGGGCGAGGGGGAGCAGACGATTGACCTGCCTGAGCATCCACGTCCCATGCCGAAAAAAGCGGAATACAAGCTGCTGTTCCATGCCCAGGCGAATGGTGTTACCGGCGGTAAGATGCGGATCAATCCATCGATGGGCCCGGAAGCGGAGATGCCGATTACACCCTCGCGCAAAGCGGACATGAAAACAGCATCGGATGACAACGAAGTCTTACTCGATATTGATCTGGTCCCGTACGATTTCTGTCTCGACCTCAATACCGAAGAAAAGCGCGTCAAATTTACCCTGAGCAGCCCGAAAAACGACAACGCGGGCGATATTAGAGGCCTGCGGCTGGCTTTCGTGCGCGTAGAACTGTTCCTGGAGCCTTTGCAACTCTGTGGGCTGTCTGTCGATGGTGAGCCGCAGGCGCTGGAGGACAAGCTGCACCTGTGCGTTGCTGCAACGCATGAACTGCATTTGCAGCCAGCGCAGGACAACATATGGACCGGACTGGAGGCAGGCTTGCTGGTGGGCGATGGGGTGGTTGATCCCGCAAATTTGCTGACTGTCAACCCGCAATGGGGAGAGGAGCAACTGATCGAAACTCCGTGGCAGATCGCCTGCGCCCTCGTTCAGGGGGATGAAGAGATCCAATACACCTTGAAGGTGCGCAGCAAGTACACCGCCGAACTCTATCCATTGCCCACGGTTTGCGGGCATTTTCATCTCGATGTCGTTGTGCTGCAGGAAGCGGCCTACTATCCGGTGATCGATCTCCATCAAAGTGTCCCACTGCGCGTGCGGGTGGAGTCCCATTACACCAACGAGGCTCTGGCCAACCGTGAAGTGACCTGGACGTTGAAAGACCCGAGTGGGGCAGACGATATCGAACTATGCAGGCACGCTACGGACGAGAAAGGTGAGGCGGAGTTTATCTGGACGCCGGTAAAGGCTGGCGATTGGAAAATCGAAGCCTCTGTTGACAGTTATTACAAAAAGGACGAAGCCCGGGTTTTATTCGCGATGCGTGCGCTGCAGGAAGACCCTTGGTTGACTGCGAACTTTTCACTGGATGACGCTAAACGCGAATGGATCTGGAGCACGAAAACCGCATACCCCTGCCGTGGCGCTATGCATAACGTTGAGCTGGCCTTCGCAGACGGACATGCATTGGCCGAAACCACCCAAAAGTTGCATTGGACGAGTGAAGACACTGCCGACGAGCTGGGAATGGTGTTCGTGCCGAAGCTTGAGGCTGAAAACCCTGTTTCAGGGCGGAGTGCGAAGTGGCAGATGAAGTGCGGCAATCTCAGGAACAGCCAGTTCAAGTTCAGAGTTGAGTGTTCAAAGTTGTTGGAGCCATCACCTTTGCAGGTGTTGGAACTTGCGCACAACTCGCTGGAGATCGGCGATACGGGACAACCCTCACGGTTCCCTTCTGTGGGCGATGCAGATGTGCCGTTACAGGTTCAAATCTTGTCGACGGTCGAAGGGGTGGGGGCCGTGCCGGGGGCCGATGTGATCTGGAAACTCGCTGGCAAGGACGATGAGACCCTGCCAACGGGCGCCGATGGCATGTCGCAATACGCGTTTACTCCTGAGGTGGAAGGCTCATTCAAAGTCTTCGCCGAGATTTACTGTCCTTATGACGAAAAGACAGACAAGCATGAATTCAAGCTTGAGGTGTTGCCTGAAAATCCATTGGCAACGATGACAACGGTGAAATTGGATAACCGTGAGCTAGGGGCGACTGGGCTAATCTGTTTTCGCAATGCAGAGGCGGTAATGTTGTGCGTTATCCCGAAGAATGACGACCTGGAGGGCGAATGGTTTTACCTGGATGTGACGAGTGAAGTGGATCTGGGTTTTCATTTCGAGCCGCCAATGGATGAGCGACGTCAAATGCCCATTGAAGGCTTGAGTTGGGAAGTCAGCGCAAGCTCCGATGTCAGTGCGCGTTTTCAGTTGACGCTGCACCACGCCGAAATCGAACCCTATGTCATGGAGGGCAGGCTCTTATCGCAAACCCTCGAAGATGAAGGTACGTTCACCTTTGATGAAACGAAACTGAGCGATGCAGGTACGGCGTTTCCTTGTCGGGGAGGGGTACATGTCCTGCGTTTCGAGCCAAATCCGGGCAGCTTATTGACCGGGCTTGCCGTCGCCGCGAAGTGGACTGATGAACCAGATCCTGCACTCAATGTGATACTAAAACCTGTCTCTGATCGGGATCTCACCAGTGCAGGCCTGGAGTGGACGCTTGACGCTAGCAAAAGCAATGGAGATGGAGCGTTTGCGCCGGCGCTGGAACTCTCTCAGGCTGACTTCAAGTTCCCTGCGGTACCTATGCAGTTGGGGCACAACCGAGTCGAGATCACCGAGTACCGACACCCTACAGCTGATCCCTTTGTCGGCGAGACCGTGGACATGCAAATCAGGAATCAGTCGTACTACACCAAAGAAACACTAACGGAGCTTGAAGTAAGTTTCTTTGACGGGGATACCTCAACATCCGTTTCAACTTCGGATACGGGTTGGGCGGCCTTTAATTTCACCGCTACCCAAGCGGGCCCTGTAAGAGTGGTTGCCACGGTGCCAAGCCCCTACGACGGTCCCGATAATATCCCCTCCCATAAATTTGAATTCAAGGTACTCGGGCAACTGAGTTCATCCACAACGCTGACAGACGAGAAGTCGCTCACGCCCATCCAACAAAAGCCTGTAAACAATGATGCGGAATTTTCCGAGGTACGTGAGCCCCCGTTTGATCCGGTAGTGGGCCAACCCGTCTGGATAGAGATCAGAGTTCTCTCGTCAGGCACACAGCGGGCAGCGTCCGGTGTCGAGGTGACGTTCTTTGCCGAGCAGGAGTCCACTCGTGTGACGACAGACGACCAAGGGTGGGCGCGTTTCGCCTACACGGCCGAGAAAGTCGGGGACATCGAGGTGCATGCTGTGCTGGAAAGCGTTGTCAATGAAGCCGGGGTGGCACCGTCCCGTACCTTTCGCTTCAAGTCATTGGCCACTGGGGGCTGGGACGATGCCATGATCCAGATGAATTCGGATTCGCCTGAGGTCTGGGGCAAGGAAATCAGTTTTCCGAGGATCAGCCAGCCTCATACCATCAAATTATCGGTCAGCAATCCAGACAGCCCTTTGATAGGGCGCGCTATTTGCTTGGGGTTGGAAAGTTACTCTTCGCTCAGTGAGCTGGGGATAACACGTGTGGTGCCCGCTCTGGGCGAATCCCGACCGCTTACCGCCAGCGGTTTGAGTTGGGAGCTCACCGGCAAGATCGGTGGCGCATATGCCTTGGTACTGGAGGCCTACCGCCTGCTCATGCGATCGCCGGCCAATCAAATGTCGTTGGGGCCAGTGCCCACTGCCGAATTGGCCGACGGTTAGAGGGCAGCGGCTTTCTTGAGACTTAAATACCGCGACACCAGATCTGCTCCAAACTCCTCGGGCCGGGTGTGCAGCACCGCAACACCCTGAGCAGTCAATTGTTCATGGTGTTGCGCATTGGCATTGAGATAGTCCACCGCGCCGCAGTAGGCCAGAGCATCCTCCAGTGTTTGTACCGGGCGCAGGCGTATTTCATCGAGCACTTTTTCCCGGAGGCTCGCCACCAGCACCCGGTACCGGGCGCTCAGGCGTTTGACGGCGGTCAACAGCTCCGCATCGTCTTCATCGCGCAGATTGGTGAACAATATCACCAGCGCCCGACGTTTCTGTCTGGCCAGCAATTGACTGGCCGCAGCCTGGTAGTCGGCTGTGCGCTGACTGCTGTTCAGGTCATAGACCGAGTTGAGCAAGGCATTGAGCTGGTTGGAGCCTTTGACGGGGGCGAGATAGCGCGGCTGATCACAGGCAAACGTGCTCAGGCCGACCGCGTCGCCCTGGCGCAACGCCACATAGCTGAGCAGCAGGCAGGCATTGAGCGCGTGATCAAAATGCGAGAGTTCATCATCCTGACTGCGCATGCGCCGGCCGCAGTCGAGCATGAAGATGATCTGCTGATCGCGCTCGTCCTGATATTCCCGGGCAATCGGTGTGCGGTGGCGGGCGGTGGCTTTCCAGTCGATCTGACGTAGGCTGTCGCCGTCACGGAATTCGCGCAGTTGATGGAATTCCAGACCTTGGCCGCGGCGTTGCCGTTGGCGTATGCCGAGTTGGCTGAGCCAGTTGTCCACAGCCCGCAATTGTCCACCATAGAGGCGGGCGAAGTCGGGGTAAACGCGGGTGTTGTCCAGCACATTCAGCAGACGTTTGTCCGACCACAGGCCCATTGGGCTTGGCAGACTGATTTGACAATGTTCGAAGGTGAAGTGGCCGCGCTTGAGTGGGCGCAGGCGATAGCCGATCTGGCTTTGCTGGCCGGGTTGCAGTTCGACAGACAATGGAAGATGTTCGAAGTCCAGGCCATGCGGCACATGGTCGAAAATCTGTACGTTCAGTGGTTGAGCAAAGTCGTGCTCGACTTCCAGTCGCACTTCGCCCCATCGCCCGAGCGCCAGGCTGCCGGGCATTTGCCGTTGCACGCGAGGCAAGGCCAGGCGTTTGAGGCGGATGGCGTCGAGTATCGCCAGGGCCAGCATCGCCAGCAGCAATCCCCAGTTGATCGACAAAAGGCTCGATGGAATCGGGATGTCCAGTGCCCGCAATGCGCCGAGCACGATGCTGATGGCCAACAGCGTTGCTAGCCAGATCAGCAGCGGGCGCGTGGGTTTCATGGCATGGTACCGTGTGGCCTGTTGAAAAGATCGCAGCCTTCGGCAGCTCCTACGGGGGCCCGCGTTCGACGTAGGAGCTGGCGAAGGCTGCGATCTGGGGCGATGCAAATATCGATCACGGCATTCACTCCCTTGGCGCCGGCACTTGATCGAGCAGTTGCTTGAGCACCTGATCGACTTCCAACCCTTCGATGTCCAGCTCCGGGGCAATTCGTACACGGTGACGCAGCACGGCCAGCGCGCAGCCTTTGATGTCATCGGGAATCACAAATTCGCCACCGCGCAACAAGGCGCGAGCCCGCGCGCAACGCACCAGCGCGATTGACGCGCGTGGCCCGGCACCGAGGGTCAACCCCGGCCAGGTTCGGGTGCTGCGCGCCAGGCGCACGGCGTAATCGAGCACCTGATCGTCCATCGGCAGATCACTGGCAATGCGCTGCAAGGCCAGAACGTCTTTGGCTTGCAACACGGTGCGCAGTGGTTGCACATCAAGCATGTCGGCCCGGGTCGAGCGGCTGACCTGGCGCACCATGTTCAATTCCTGCTCGGCATCCGGGTAATCCATGCGCACCTTGAGCATGAAGCGGTCGAGTTCGGCTTCCGGCAGTGGATACGTGCCTTCCTGTTCAATTGGGTTTTGCGTGGCGAGCACCATGAACGGTTGCGCGATGGGCAGGGCGCGGCCTTCGAGGGTGACTTGGCGTTCCTGCATGGCTTCGAGCAATGCCGCCTGGGTTTTCGCCGGGGCGCGGTTGATCTCGTCGGCCAGCAGCAGGTTGGTAAATAGTGGGCCTTTACGCAGTTTGAATTGCTCGGTTTGCAAGTCGTACACCGCGTGCCCGGTGACGTCGCTGGGCATCAGGTCCGGGGTGAACTGGATGCGTGCGAATTCACCGCCGAAGCAGCGAGCGAGGGCGCGCACCAATAACGTTTTGCCCAATCCCGGCACGCCTTCGAGCAGCACATGGCCGCCGGCGATCAGGGCGGTAAGCACATCGTCGATCACGATGTTCTGGCCGATCACGGCTTTTTGCAGTTCCGTTCTTACCGCTTGGGCCAACTGGCTGGCGCGTTGGCGCTGCTGGGTGGCGTGGGTCTGTGTGCCGGGCTCGATCTGTTCACTCATAAGGCATTCCTCAAGGTTTGCAGGTGGGCGACCTGACGGCTGAATTCAGCGCTAGACAGCCGCTGTTTCGGTCGCGGGCTCATGGCCTGGCTGATGGCGCGTGTGGGTTGGCCAGTCAGGCGTGCGAGCACCAGCCATTGTTCGGCAACGCCGAGTTGTTCAAAACCGGGATGACGGTGACGGACACGCCGCAGGATGTCTTGTTGCAAGGCTTGCAACAGGCTGTGCTGACCGTTGTGACGGAGCATGAAGTCGGCGCTGGCACGCAGGTGTTCCTGAAGCTGGCGGCGGGCTCTTGGGGCCGGCTCCAGCAGCGGGCCGTTGCGCACGCCGACGTGCCAGAACCCGAAAACGATCAAGGCGATCAGGGCCACCAGGGCTTGTGGAAAATAGCGCCACAGCAAGGTCAGCAAGCTGTCGTGATCGGTATTGAACAACAGGGTCACGTCTGTGTCGGCCGTCAGGTACCACAGCAGCCAGGCGTTGTCGTACTGGTCGATGGCTGGGGTTTTCCAGAGGTCGGCGTCGGTGACCACGGTGATCGAACCGAGCCCGTGAGTCAGTTGCATCATATGCGTGGCCTTGCCGCTGTTGGCCCAAGCCTGGGCGATGTTTTTCGGGTCGTCGAGGTGGAACGCGGTATCGAAGCTGACGTAGGCCGGGGCTTCTTCGTTTTCCAGGTAGAGCTTGGTCAGTTTCGGGTAGGGATCGTCGACAGGATCGGGCGGCGGTTCCTTGAGGTCTTTGCTCAGGGACTGGTGCAACTGCACACGGTCGAGCAGCAGGTCATTGCTCTGACCGGTCTTCTCATCCCACAGGGCTTCGGCGACGAATAAAAGACGTCCACCGGCCCGGGTCCAGTTCAACACTTGATCCACTTGTCGCGGCGACATGTTCGATCGATCGCCGAGCAACAACAAACTGCGCTGATGAGGTTCGAGGGTGGGCAGGATGTCGAGGCTGTTGGCATGGCTGACGGTCAGGCCCTGTTTGCGCAGAAAATGCTCGGCCGCCAGGTAGGGGTTGGCCTGGGCTTCGGGGGATGGGCCGTGATCGATTTCTGCTGGATAGGGTATGGCCTTGAAATACACGTAAACACTCAGCGCACACACTAGCAGGGCGATGAGGGCACCGACCGAAAGCCACAAACGCCGGTTCAACGGACCGCTCCCGTGCCGAACAGCGCGCGCCAACCGTCACAGAGTTCCTGCTGCAAATGCGCCGGTGGCAGACGATGCCCGTAGGCCATGTTCTGCCAGTGCCCGGTGAGGTTTTTACTGAAGGCCAGCAAGGCAGGTTGTTGCAGTTGCTCAATGCGCTGCAGAACTTCGCCTTCGGTGTCGGCGGGTTTGAGCGCCATGTTGAAGTCGTGCAGCAAGTGGCTGAGCAGGGCGCGATAGAGTAATCCGAGGGCTTCACGGGGATTGCTCTGCCAGAGGCTTTCGGCGCTGGCTGCGATGTCGGCGGGCAGGGTTTCGCGGTTCAGATCCAGGCCGAACGCCTGTTGCGGTAACGGCCGCGCGACTTTGCGGTTTAACGTCGGCCGACGGTTGACGAAGGCCTGCAACCAATCGCGGTAACGCCAGATCAACAACCCAATGGCGCCGATCACCGTGCCCCACAGCAACACTTCGATCAGGCTGGCCAATACGCCAAAGCGTTGGCTGTCCAGCAAGCTGAACAACGCCTTCAGCCAGGCAGGCGTTTGACGATCGTCGGCAGTGTCGGAGGCGGGTTTGTCTTCGCCAAAACGATAGCGCGTGACTGTTTCCTTATTCTTGAAGGGGGGCCGATCGAGGATAGCTTTGATGCTGTCGCGCGATGCCTGACTGGTCAGTGGTTGCTCCAGCAGGCGCGGAGAGTCCGGTGAGATAACCGGTTCGGCGGCCCAGACGTTTGGCGCCGTCGGCACCAGCAGGATCGCGGCCAGCAACAGCGTGACGACCGTGCTGGTCAAGCGTTGGCGCAACCGACGGAACACCAGCTCGATGTCCCAGGCCTCCAGCCGCGTGCGCCGGTTCAGATAAAGGCTGAAACCGCAGGCCACATAAATCGGTTCCCAGACAATCAGCACCAGAACGTAAAAGGTATTGGTCAGGTGTTCCAGCCAGCGCCAGTCTTGGGTGGCGGCGGTTATCAAGGTCTGCCAGCCCCAGTCGAGTTCGACCTGTTGCGGCAAGAGCATATAGAACAGCACCATCAAGCCGATCCACAGCGCGGTTTCCAGATGCACGCCGATGATCGTCAGCCACTGGGCAGCGCCCGCGTTGCGTTGCAGCAACACGCGCAAACGTTGTTGGCGTTCTTCGCCCGCCAAACCTTCGAGTTGCACCACCGGCATCAGAAAACTGCGGCTCAGGCTCAGGCGGCGCCAGGTCAGGCTGGCCAGCAATTGTGGCCTGAGCAGACGGGGCCATTGGCGCAGCGCCTGCTTGAGCGTGGGCGTTTCGCCGAACATGGCTTTGGACAGGATGTACAACGGCAACCGATCGAACACCGGTTTGAGCCACCAGAACAGGAACACGGCGAGGGAAGGCGAATCCCACAGCAGCAAAGTGAGCAGGGCGAAGATCGGCAAGGTCACGATGGCCCAACTGGTTATCAACAGACGTCGATGGCGCTGGCTCAGCAGCACCCCAAGATCCATGGCTTCCCAGGTTGTGCGCGGGCGGATCACCACACTGGCATCACTCAGGCGCATGGCGGGTCCGTCCGGCGAACAACAGATAAGTCGCCACCAACAACCAGAGCGCCGCGCCGACCAGGTATTTGGTCAGCGGCGTGACCCCGGTCCGCGACGACCAGTAGGCTTCGATAAACGCCGCTATCAGCAGAAACAGCATGACCCCACAAATCAGCAACACGCTTTTGCGCGCTGCCAGTCGCAGGGCCTCGGCGCGGGGTAAACGCCCCGGCGCGATCAGGGCCCAGCCCAGTTGCAGGCCCGCGGCACCGGCCAAGGCAATGGCACTCAGTTCGAAGGCACCATGGCCGATCACGAACGACCAGAAGGTTTGCCCATAGCCAATATGCGTCAGGTGCCCAGCCACCGCGCCGATCATCAATCCGTTGAAGAACAGGAAAAATGCGCTGCCCAAGCCAAACAGCAAGCCACTGGCGAAGGTCTGAAAAGCGATGCCAATGTTGTGCATGATGTAGTAACCGAACATCACCCAGTTTTCACTGGCCGCCCGTTCGGCCGAACGTCCCAGGTGGCCAGCGACGGGGTCGTACATGCTTTGCATCTCACTGACCTGCTCGGCCGGGATCAGGTTGTAGACCAGCTCCGGGAATAGATACACCAACAACGCGAAGCCGATCAGGCTGCCAAAAAACATCAGGCTGGCGGCAAAAACGAAGCGCCACTGTTCGCGCACCAGTCTCGGGAAATCGGCAAGGATGAAACTCAACACGTTGGCACCCAGTCGACTGCGATGCCGATAAAGCTGTTGATGCCCGCGCAGGACCTGTTGCTGCAATGAGTCGATCAGGAAACTGCTGTAGCCGCGCTCCTGTGCCAGGGCCAGGTGTTGGCAGAGCCGTCGATAATCGCTGGGGAAACTGGCGACTCCAGAGGCGTCCTTGCCTCGTTCCAGCCGTTCAAGCATGAATGCAAACTGCTCCCATTCGGCGCTGTGGCGACTTTCGAAAAGGCTTTGCTTCATGTGGGACCCAACAGTCCACGGGCGATGCCGTTGAGTTCGGCCTTCGCCTGAGGCTTCGATACCTGTAACGGTTGCGCGAGTATCGAGGCGAGTTCGTTGGCCCGTGCCTCGGAGAGTTCACCCTGGCGTTCGGCAAACCCGAGGATGGCGCGTTGCTCGGTCAGCGTCAGTGCGAAAGCTGCGCGCCGCGGCGGGACATCAGGCAGTTGGGGGCGGGTGAGCGGTTGTTCGCGGTAGATCACCAGCGTACCGGCGGCCAGGTCGCCGAGGCGTTTGAAGGTGGGATGTTGCAGGCAACTGATTGCCCCGAGAAAGTAGCCGAACGGCAACATGTCGACAAATCGCAGCAGGTTGCGCAGCAAGGACGCGGACCAGCCAATCGGTGTGCCATCGTCATGTACCACGCGCAACCCCATCCATTGCTTGCCCGGCGATCGGCCCTGATTGAGCACCTCGAACAGCACCATGTACCACCAGCTCACCACGAACAGCAGAATCGAACCCAGCCCGGCACCGAGTTTTCCAAGAAACGCCAACACCATAAACAGCAGGCCCAGGATCAAACCGCGCAGACCCAGGTCGATGGCGAACGCCAGCGCACGTACCATCAACCCGGCCGGGCGTAGCGGCAAGTCGATGCCTTCGGGCGTTTCGACGTGATACCGCGTATCCAGTGGCGGGGCCAGCGTCGCTTTCCCTGGCAGTGCTGTGGTTTCGAGCATGGGCAACCTTGATGTGGCCTGGTCCGTCGGATGCTAGCAGCCTCTCGGGGGAAAACGACATAACTATGTATTGCACGGTGCGTGGTCAGAGATGATTGAATGACAAGATTTCTGGTCGAGGCAGCCTCTGTGCGCCTAGACTTCGCCGGTCTTCAGTTCAGGAACAACCCGTGACCTCGATCTTCTGGTACGACTATGAAACCACTGGCATCAACCCCCGTTGCGACCGTCCGCTGCAAGTGGCGGGGATTCGCACCGACTTCGATCTCAATGAAATAGACGAACCGGTCAACCTTTATTGCCAGCCCAGTGACGACATCCTGCCGCATCCGGCGGCGTGCGCGATCACCGGTATTACGCCTGGCTGTCTGGCTGAACGAGGTTTGAGCGAAGCCGATTTCATGACCCGGGTGCATGCCCAGCTCGCGGCGCCCGGCACCTGTGGGGCCGGGTACAACACGCTGCGTTTTGACGACGAGATGACCCGTTACAGCCTGTATCGAAACTTTTTCGACCCCTACGCACGGGAGTGGCAGGGCGGCAACAGTCGCTGGGACCTGATCGATGTGGTGCGCGCGGCTTATGCCTTGCGTCCTGATGGCCTCGTCTGGCCCAAGGACGACGAAGGGCGAGTCACGCTCAAGCTCGAACGTCTGACCGCCGCCAATGGCATCGATCACGGGCATGCACACGAGGCGCTGTCGGATGTTCGCGCCACCATCGCCCTGGCGCGCCTGATTCGGGAAAAACAGCCGAAGTTGTATGACTGGCTGTTTCAGTTGCGCGGCAAACAAAAGGTCATGGATCAGATTCGACTGTTGCAGCCGATGGTGCATATTTCCGGGCGCTTTTCGGCGGCCCGCAACTATGTCGGTGTGGTGCTGCCGTTGGCCTGGCATCCACGTAATCGCAACGCGCTGATTGTCTGTGACCTGCACCTGGACCCTCAGGGGCTGCTCGATCTGGATGCCGAAACCTTGCGTCAGCGCCTTTATACCCGCCGCGATGACTTGGCCGAAGGCGAACTGCCGGTACCGCTCAAGCTCATACACATAAACAAGTGCCCGGTAGTCGCGCCGTTATCGGTACTGCGTCCTGTAGATCAGCAACGACTGGGGCTGGATATGGCGCTTTATCAGGAGCGGGCGCTGCGGCTAAGTGACGCACAACAAGTTTGGCGAGATAAAGTGTTGGGGATTTACAGTCGCGACGATTTCTCTCCGAGCCAAGACCCCGAGCAACAGTTATACGACGGTTTTATCGGTGATCGGGACCGGCGTCTATGTGAGCAAGTCAGAGCCGCCGATCCTGCGCAATTAGCACAAGAACAGTGGCCTTTCGATGATGAACGTTTACCTGAATTATTATTTCGTTATCGCGCCCGCAACTTTCCCGATACGTTGAGCCTGGAAGAGCAAGCACGCTGGCGAATATTCTGTCAGAAACGTTTGTGTGCACCCGAGTGGGGCGCGCCAAATACGCTGGATAGTTTTCTGGAGGTTGTGGCCCAATTGACGATTAGTGCTACATCGTTTCAGCGAGAGGTTCTGGATGAATGGCAAAATCATGTCCAGGCATTACGCAAACGTTTGAATCTATGAAAACGAAAATAATCTGCGCTTGAATTCCAGGCATAAAAAAACGCCAGCATTTGCTGGCGTTCTTTTGGTCGCGAATCAGTCTGCGAGACGCTTGCGGCTTAGCCCAGCAGGGTAACCCAGCTTTCAACCACGTCACCGCCCCACTTGGCTTTCCACTCTTTCAGAGTCTTGTGGTTGCCACCTTTGGTTTCGATGACTTCGCCATTGTGCGGGTTTTTGTATTGTTTAACTTTGCGAGCACGCTTGGTGCCGGTAGTTTTTACTGCGCCGCCACGTGGAGCCTTGGTTTTGGATTCTGGATCCAACAGCGCGATGATGTCGCGCAGGGATTTGGAGTATTCGCCCATCAGGGTGCGCAGTTTGCCTTCGAATTCCAGCTCGGTTTGCAGTTTGTCGTCTTGGGACAGGTTCTTCAAACGGGCTTGCAGCTCTTTGATAGCTTCTTCGGTGGCGCGATATTCGTTGATCAAGGACATGAGGACTACCTTATGTTGGGCGCTGGATGCAGGGTGACAGTGCGACAATAATAGTCAGGGTGTTTCATCAAGTAAACATTTAACCGGGGTTTTATTTAAATTAGTTGCGGAATAGGACACACATTGGAGTGACAGTTAAATAGCGTCACAAATATTCACAGTTGAGCTCTTGAAGATTGCCCGCAAGAACACCATCGCGTGGGGCAGTCTGGTGCTTGCAGAACCTGTTACCGGTCCTGTGGCAAGGTCATACGTCATCAATACTGCAGTTTTGCTGCGCAATCGCTAGAATGGCGGCCTTTGCGAAGTTCTGGAGTTTCCCCCTCATGCGCACTTTTCGGCTGGTGATTGCTTGCCCGGACCGCGTCGGCATCGTTGCTAAAGTCAGTAACTTTCTGGCGTCACATAACGGCTGGATCACTGAAGCGAGCCATCACTCGGATAATCTCAGTGGCTGGTTCTTCATGCGTCACGAAATTCGGGCCGATTCGCTGCCTTTCGGTATCGAAGCCTTTCGCGAAGCGTTTGCACCAATTGCCGAAGAGTTCTCGATGGACTGGCGTATTACAGACACCGAGCAGAAGAAACGCGTGGTGTTGATGGCCAGCCGCGAATCCCACTGCCTGGCCGACTTGCTGCACCGCTGGCACAGCGACGAACTGGACTGTGAAATCGCCTGCGTGATTTCCAACCATGATGATTTGCGCAGCATGGTCGAGTGGCACGGTATTCCTTACTACCATGTCCCGGTCAACCCACAGAACAAGGAGCCGGCCTTCGCCGAAGTCTCGCGTCTGGTCAAACAGCACGAGGCCGAAGTGGTGGTACTTGCCCGTTACATGCAGATTCTGCCGCCTGAGTTGTGCAGCGAATATGCCCATAAAGTCATCAATATTCACCACAGCTTCTTGCCGTCGTTCGTCGGTGCCAAGCCGTATCACCAGGCTTCGATGCGCGGTGTGAAGTTGATCGGCGCCACTTGCCACTACGTTACCGAAGAGCTGGATGCCGGTCCGATCATCGAGCAAGACGTGGTGCGCGTCAGCCACAGCGATAGCATCGAAGACATGGTGCGCTTCGGCCGTGACGTTGAGAAAATGGTGCTGGCCCGTGGTCTGCGTTATCACCTGGAAGACCGGGTGCTGGTGCATGGCAACAAAACCGTGGTGTTCTGATGGTCTGGGGATCGTTCCCACGCAGAGCGCGCAGAGCGTGGGAACGATCCAAGTGAAGAGAGAACATAACCATGGCCGATCCACGGGACAAAGCCACTTCCAAGGCACCCACCACATTGGGGGAGGGCTGTTTGAGTCGCTATGACCCCGATGACCTGAGCGCCGAAGACGGCACGGAGTTTCCCGGCGCCGCCGAGTTGTGGGAGCAGTTGCAGGACGATTCCAAGGATGAATCCGGGGACTCCTGAAAAGATCGCAGCCTTCGGTAGCTCCTACAAGGGCTTGGCGTACACCCTGTAGGAACTGCCGAGGGCTGCGATCTTTCTTTTAAGCCTGCTTGAGCTTCATCAACTTCCTGAGCAATGGCCGCCCGAGCATCAGCAAAAACACCGGGCCACCGACCACCAGATAGAAGTAATAGGTCACTGTCCGCCAGATCAGAATCGCCGCCGCCGCGGTGGATTTTCCGACCATGGGCGCCAGCAGCGCCGCCGACGTCAATTCCGCCGCCCCGGCACCGCCCGGCAACAAGCTGAACTGCCCCGCACTCAGCGACAGCAGCTGGATCAGAAAACACCAGGCCCACTGCAAATCCACGCCCAGCCCACGCAATGCCAGATACAGCACGCTATAACGCAAGAGCCAATGCAGGCAGGTCAATGCAAACACCGTGATTAACGTCTGAAAGGGCAACTTCAGTGTGTCAGTGAACGCCGCCAGGAAGTGCAGGAGTTTTCGTGCCCAGCGCATCCGGGTGGTGCCTTTGACATTGAGACGAACGAGCAATCGACCACTCAGACGAATCAGCGAGCGGTGGTAGCGAGCCGCCAATACGCAGCTGAACAGCCCACCGAACATCGAGAGGGCGCTGACGATCAGCAGCCATTCCATGCGCTGGCTGAGGTGCTGGAACAGTGCATAAATCAGAATCCCGCTCAGCGCGCAGAGAAAAAACAGCAGGTCGCTCAACTGATCCATGGCGAACACGGCACTGCCCTTGGCCGGTCGTACGCCGTGGCGTGCCAGCAGCGCCATGATGGTCAGCGGTCCGCCACTGCCGCCGGGAGTAGCGCAGTAGGCAAATTCGGCGGACATCACCACCCCAAGGCTTTTGAAGCGACTGATCTTGCCGCACTGATCCCCCAGCAACAGGCGCAAGCGCAGGGTGTTGAGCATCCAGCAGAGCAAAATCATGCCGAACATTATCAGCAACCATTTCAGCGGAAAGCTTTGCAACCGCGACCAGGTCTCTCCACCGCCCAGCAACGAGGGGATCAGCACCGCAGCGAGCAGGGCGACGACCAGCAGGATCCCGCGGCTCATGCGGCGCGGCCGATGGCGTCGCGTTGCTGTGCCAGCCAGTTGACCTTGGTCATCGGCACGCGGCCCTCGTCGAGCAGACGCTTGAGCGTTTGCAGCCAATACTGACGCGAAAACTCATGGCGCATATCAACCGGATGCAGGCCGAGACGAATCACCGGCGCTTGCTTCCAGCGTTGTTCGCACTGATCGCTGACGATTTTTGACAGGCCGCGGCGCCAGGCACTGCGCGCGCTCCAGACCAGACCCGGGGCATCGATCGCGGTGAAGTCCGGCAAACGATACAGATGCTGCGAATCGCTGGTGTAGCTCAGAGGTAACTGGCGCAACGCCTGGCGGGTGCCTTCGCTCATCAGCCAGGCCGGGGCGACGAAACCTTCCAGTGGCCAGTTGTAACGGTGGAACACCTCGATTCCGGCACGCAGGCGGGAGAGTGCGGCTTCCTGTGGCAGGTCGTAGAATTCGCCTTCATGGGTATAGATTCGGCGCATGAACCAGTCTCGGGGGGTGAGGGGGATCGGTCCTTCATCGCAATGAAAGTAACCGTGCAGTGCCAGTTCGTCGCCGCGAGCGACGCGTTGGGTCAGTAAACGGCGAAACGCCGGATACGCGGCCAGATCATTATGTTTGTGGAAATTCGGCACCACCAGCCATGTGATTGGCACCTCACCCAGCGCGTCGACGGCTTCGACAAAGGTTTGGTAATCGGGCCAGGTTTGCGGCGCAACGTCGTGCAATACCAGTAACAGGCCGGGCGCGTTCATGGGGTCAACCATTGGCGGTCAGCGGCCATTGAGTACCGATTACGGCGTGATAGTGCCCCAGCAGGTTGTCGACCACGATGTCCCAGGCGTAATGCTGCTCGACATGGCTGCGGGCTTGTTTGCCCAGCGCGGCACTGCCCTGACTGAACAGTTCGCGCACAGCGTTGGCCATCGCCGTTGGATTGTTCGGCGTGCAAAGCAGGCCGCATTGATCGGTGACAATTTCCTGAAAAGCCCCGGCGGCCACGGCCACCACCGGAATGCCACTGGCCATGGCTTCGAGGACCACCAGGCCAAAGGTTTCCTGATCACCGGCATGCACTAGCGCATCGGCACTGGCCATCAAGCGCGCAACTTGCGCCGCCGGGTAGAACTCATTGAGCACGGTGACATTGCGCGGTACCAGGGTCGGCATTGACGAGCCCACCAGTAACAAGTGATAGCGACGGCCCAGGCGTTTCATGCATTTGAGCAGCACCGGCAGGTTTTTTTCCTTGGATCCACGGCCGGCGAAGATCAGCAGATGCGTATTTTCATCGATGCCCAACTCGGCCCGCACCCCTGGATCCCGTGCACTGGGGTTGAACATTTGCAGGTCGACGCCCAGTGGTTGTACGAAAACGTTTTTCACGCCCAACCCGATCAGTTTATCGGCCATGATTTGACTCGGTGCCAGAACCCGGTCGAAGTTGCCATAGAGCTTGCTGACATAAGCTTCGACATTGGGTGTAACCCAGTTGCCCATGCGATTGCTGACCAGCAGCGGCAGGTCTGAGTGATAAAAACCGATCACCGGCACATCAAGTTGCCGCTTGGCGTCCAACGCCGCCCAGGCAGTCAGGTAAGGGTCGCCGACTTCGATCAGATCGGGCTGCAAATCCTGCAGGACGTTGCGCCAGGGCGCGAGACGGAGGGGGAAGCGATAACCCTTGCCAAACGGAAGGGCAGGGGCCGGAACAGTGTAGATACCGTCCTGTTCACTGAAATGAGCCCCGGGAATCAACAGGCTGTGGCGAATGCCCGGTTTAATGCCCAGACGACGGTGTTTGGCATCCAGATAAGTGCGCACGCCACCGCTGGCAGGGGCGTAGAACATGGTTATGTCAGCGATATGCACGATGAACATTCCTCCGGTCCGTTTGTTCTCCCTTGGTTGACCTATATGAAGGATAGATGTTCGGTTGGGGTTTTGCGGCGGAGGGTGTCAGCGGGGTTTTGCGGGGATTGGCAGACCGTCTTCGCGGGCAAGTCGGACCGCCGCACCGCTCGCTCCTACAGGTATTGGCGCATCATTTTGAACTGCGCATAACCTGTAGGAGCGAGGCTTGCCCGCGAAGGGGCCCGCAAGAGCGACTTAAATCCGGAAGCTACCCACCAACTGCTTCAATCGCGAAGCCTGTTGCTCAAGGTCCGAGCACGCCCGCAACGTCGATTGCAGGTTTTCCACGCCTTCCTGGTTCAGTGTGTTGATCTCGGTGATGTCCACATTGATCGACTCAACCACCGCCGTCTGTTCCTCGGTCGCTGTGGCCACTGACTGGTTCATGCCGTCGATTTCGCCGATGCGCAGCGTCACGCTGTTCAAGCGTTCGCCCGCCAGGTTGGCGATTTCCACGCTGTCCTGGCTGTGACGCTGGCTGTCGCTCATGGTGCTGACCGATTCGCGGGCGCCGACTTGCAGTTCCTCGATCATGGTCTGCACCTGTTGCGCCGACTCTTGCGTGCGATGCGCCAGGTTGCGCACTTCGTCGGCCACCACGGCGAAACCGCGCCCGGCTTCACCGGCCCGCGCCGCTTCAATGGCCGCGTTGAGCGCCAGCAGGTTGGTTTGCTGGGAGATGCTGGTGATCACTTCGAGAATCTGCCCGATGTTCACGGTTTTGCTGTTCAGCGATTCAATGTTGGTACTCGAGGCGCTGAGCATGCTCGACAACTGATTCATCGCGGCAATGCTGCGATCCACCACTTGCTGGCCATCTTCGGCCAGGCTGCGGGCGTCGCTGGCCTGATTCGACGCTTGCGCGGCGTTACGGGCGATTTCCTGGGCGGCGGCACCGAGCTGGTTGATCGCCGCGGCCACGCTGCTGGTGCGCGAGGCTTGCTGGTCAGAATTGAACATCGAGGAGTTCGAGGCGGCTACCACACGCAGGGCCACTTCATTGACTTGGCCGGTGGCCGAGGACACTTCGCGGATCGACGTATGAATCCGTTCCACGAAACGGTTGAACGCCGTGCCGAGGACGCCGAATTCGTCCTGATTCTGGATGGTCAGGCGCTTAGTCAGGTCGCCTTCACCGTCGGCGATGTCTTCCATGGCGCGGGTCATCACGTGCAGCGGCTGGATCAGGATGCGGATCAGCATGCCCAGCAGGGCGATGATGATCGCCACGGCAATAAGGGTGGCGACGACCGCCGAGGCGCGGAATTCGCTGAGCATCGAGAAGGCTTTGTCCTTGTCCACCGACAGACCGATGTACCAGTTCACCGACGGCAGGCCTTTGATCGGGGTAAAGGTGACAATGCGGGTTTTACCGTCGACGTCCACCTCAGTGAAGTTGCTGCTAATGCGCGGAGTGTTTTTCGGGTACGCCTCGCTCAAGGACTTCATGACCAGGGCTTTGTCCGGGTGGACCAGAATCTTGCCATCGGCACTGACCAGAAAGGCGTAACCCATGCCGCCAAAGTCGCGGGCGCTGAGGGTGTCGATCAGGGTTTGCAGGCTTAGATCGCCGCCCACCACACCCACGCTTTTACCGGCCTGTTTCGAGGCTGTGGCGATAGAGATGATGGTCTGGCCGGTGGCCGCGTCGATGTATGGCTCGGTCAGGGTTGCGGTGCTGCTGCTTTCGGCGCCTTTGTACCAAGGGCGTACTCGAGGATCGAAGCCGGCGGGCATTTTCGCGTCGGGGCGAATCGTGAAGCTGCCGGTGGCATCGCCCAGGTAGGACGCCATGAACGTCGATGTCAGCGCTTTCTGCTCAAGCAGACTGGCGACGGTGGCCTGTTCGGGGTTGATCGCGATGTTCTGGGCGAGGTTATCGATCAGCAGGATTCGGCCGGCCAGCCAGCTTTGGATGTTGTTGGCAGTGACGTCTCCCATCTCATTGAGATAGTTGTCCAGGTCTTTGCGAATGGCGTTGCGCTGCAAATAGTCGTTGTACAACGTAAACGAGGCAAAGGCAGCTATAACGATGAGGGCGGCGGCAAGCAGTATTTTATGGCTGAAGCGCAGATTTTTATTCATGGCTTGGGGTCCGCTAAAGTCTTAATGTCCAGGGCGTGCTTTTATAAAGGCGCGCAAAATGGGCAGTGTTGAAAGTAAGCTGATATTTCCACCTCTCCTTAGGGAATTACCGACGCTATTTTCAGTCTGGTCTCTGGCGTGTTATCGGCCATGAAGGATCAAAGATTAACCATGGGTGACAAAATGCCTGACTCATCGCAACTCGTTATCGGCGCCGATCTCGCGGGCCAGTCCATCGCCCAGGCCATGCGCCTGGCCAATCGTCATGGCCTGGTGGCGGGCGCTACCGGGACCGGTAAAACCGTCACCTTGCAGCGCCTGGCCGAAGCCTTCAGCGATGCCGGCGTGGCCGTGTTCGCGGCGGACATCAAAGGCGACCTGTGCGGCCTGGGCGCTGCCGGCAACCCTCAAGGCAAGGTCGCGGAGCGGATCGCCGGGATGCCCTGGCTGAACCATAAGCCTCAGGCGTATCCGGTGACCCTATGGGACATTAATGGTCAGTCCGGTCATCCACTGCGCACCACCTTGAGCGAAATGGGGCCGTTGCTGCTCGGCAGCCTGCTGGAACTGACCGACAGTCAGCAGTCGGCGTTGTATGCCGCGTTCAAGGTGGCCGACCGCGAAGGGTTGTTGCTGCTGGATTTGAAGGATTTGAAGGCGCTGCTCAATCACCTGCGCGACAGTCCTGAATTGCTGGGAGATGATGCGGCGCTGATGACCACCGGCTCCAGCCAGGCTCTGTTGCGCCGTCTGGCGACGCTGGAGCAGCAAGGCGCCGAAGCATTGTTCGGCGAACCGGCGCTGCAACTGGAAGACATGTTGCAACCGGCCGTGGATGGTCGCGGGCGCATTCACTTGCTCGATGCCAGTCGTCTGGTGCACGAAGCGCCGAAGGTCTATGCGACGTTCCTGCTGTGGTTGCTGGCCGAGCTGTTCGAGCAGTTGCCGGAGCGCGGTGATGCCGAGAAACCGCTGCTGGCGCTGTTTTTCGACGAAGCGCACTTGTTGTTCGCCGGTACGCCCAAGGCGTTGCAGGAACGTCTGGAACAAGTGGTGCGACTGATCCGCTCGAAAGGCGTGGGGGTGTATTTCGTCACCCAATCGCCGGGCGACTTGCCAGATGATGTGTTGGCTCAATTGGGCCTGCGCATTCAGCATGGTTTGCGTGCATTTACCGCCAAAGAACAGAAATCCCTGCGCGCGGTGGCCGACGGTTTCCGGCCGAACCCGGCATTTGAAGCCTTGTCGGTGTTGACGGAGTTGGGGATCGGCGAGGCGCTGGTCGGCACCCTGCAGGACAAGGGCACACCGGGGATGGTCCAGCGGGTATTGGTTGCACCGCCGCAATCGCGGATCGGGCCGCTGACCGAAACCGAACGCACGGTGCTGATCGCCGGATCGCCGTTCAAGGGGCGTTACGACAAGCCCGTCGATCGCGAATCGGCGTATGAAGTGCTGGTGGGGCGTAAAGGGCTGGCACCGGATCCTGAAGCAGCGCCGGGCAAACCCGCGCCTGAAGAGCCGAGTTTCACCGAACAGGCCGGGGAATTCCTCGGCACGGCGGCCGGACAGGCGTTGAAATCAGCGATGCGACAGGCGGCAAATCAATTGGGGCGACAATTGGTACGCGGGTTGATGGGGTCATTGCTCGGTGGCAGTAAACGCCGCTAAAACCTTTGATTGAACACAATCAATCCCTGTAGGAGCGAGGCTTGCCCGCGAAGCTTTTGGCGGCCTCAAGGGCCTCTTCGCGGGCAAGCCTCGCTCCTACAAGGGTTATGTGGCAATTTCAGGTTTTGGGTTTTGCGTGAGCCGCCAGGCGTTCGAGGGCCGCCCGCAGGTTCGGGTCGGTAATCCCGTCAGCCGTCGCCTGAATGGTCGCCGCCGCATCGGTCGACAAATTTATCGTATGCCCCGCAGCCCCTTGCTGAACGGTAGGCGGTTGAACCTTGAACAGAATTCGCGTCAGGCTGGCGAACTCGTCGAACAGCTGTAACTGCCGTTGCAGACGCTTTTGTTGATAACGCAGGCGGGTGGCCCAGTGACCGTCGGTGACAATCAGCAATAAACTGCCTTCGCGCCACGACGCTACATGGCAGTGCTCGCGGGCAGCTGGCTGCAACTGACTTTCCACCAGACGTTGTAAATGACCCAGGCGTTGAGCGTGGCCAAAAATGGCTTTTAGCGGTTTGGCTTCGCGAAGCAGAACGGCGGGTGCTCTGGCCGTGAGAGGGCGAAATGCCATGATCAGACACCTGAAGTAACAGAGCGGCCATGGTAACAGAAAGCACCCGCTGCCCCCGACCCATTGCTTTGCGAGCGCTTTACCCATTAAATCAACAAGTAACTTGTGCCCTCGATGGGTTGAAGTTCAGCAAAATGCCCTTATTTTAAGTGGGCCCCGTCACAGCGCAGTGCATGCATCGTGGAATAACGCCACTTTCCTCACCATCGTTTCCGGGTAGAATACTCGTTCGCATGCGGCCATGAGGGCTGCACGGGCGACTCTCGGGGCCGCCCTCCATCCCTTTAGTGTGGAAGATCCTGCCGATATGTTTGCGCCTTTGTTAAAGAAACTTTTTGGAAGCAAGAACGAGCGTGAAGTCAAACGCATGCTCAAGACGGTGCAGCTCGTCAATGCCTTCGAAGAGCAAATGGTGGCCCTTTCGGACGATCAATTGCGTGCCAAGACCGACGAGTTCAAGGCCCGCCTCGCCAAAGGGGAAACCCTCGACAAGCTGCTGCCCGAAGCCTTTGCGGTCGCCCGCGAAGCCGGCAAGCGCGTCATGGGTATGCGCCACTTCGATGTCCAGCTGATCGGCGGCATGACCTTGCATGAAGGCATGATCGCGGAAATGCGTACCGGTGAAGGCAAGACCCTGGTGGCAACACTGGGTGTTTACCTCAATGCGCTGTCCGGCAAGGGCGTGCACGTTGTGACGGTGAACGACTACCTGGCTCGCCGTGACGCCAACTGGATGCGTCCGCTCTACGAATTCCTCGGCATGACGGTCGGCGTGGTCACCCCATTCCAGCCACCGGAAGAGAAGCGCGCCGCTTACGCCGCCGACATCACTTACGGCACCAACAACGAATTCGGTTTCGATTACCTGCGCGACAACATGGCGTTCAGCATGGAAGAAAAATTCCAGCGCGAACTCAATTTTGCCGTGATCGACGAAGTCGACTCCATCCTCATCGACGAAGCCCGTACCCCGCTGATCATCTCCGGTCAGGCCGAGGACAGCTCCAAGCTGTACATCGAGATCAACAAACTGATCCCGCAGCTGGAATTGCACGTCGAAGAAGTCGAAGGCGAAGTCACCAAAGCTGGCCACTACACCGTCGACGAGAAGAGCCGTCAGGTCGAACTCAACGAAGCCGGTCACCAGTTCATCGAAGACATGCTGACCCGCGTCGGCCTGCTGGCTGAAGGCGAGAGCCTGTATTCGGCGCATAACCTCGGTCTGCTGACTCACGTTTATGCCGGCCTGCGCGCGCACAAACTGTTCAATCGCAACGTCGAATACATCGTGCAGGACGGTCAGGTCGTGCTGGTCGACGAACACACCGGTCGTACCATGCCGGGTCGCCGTTTGTCCGAAGGCCTGCACCAGGCCATCGAAGCCAAGGAAAACCTGAACATTCAGGCCGAGAGCCAGACCCTGGCGTCGACCACGTTCCAGAACTACTTCCGTCTGTACAACAAGCTGTCCGGAATGACCGGTACCGCAGACACCGAAGCGTTCGAATTCCACCAGATCTATGGCCTGCAGGTCATGGTGATTCCGCCGAACAAACCGTTGGCGCGTAAAGACTACAACGATCTGGTGTTCCTGACCGCCGAAGAGAAATACGCGGCGATCATCAACGACATCAAGGAATGCATGACTCAGGGCCGTCCGGTGCTGGTGGGTACCGCCACCATCGAAACGTCCGAGCACATGTCCAATCTGCTCGTGAAGGAAGGCATCGAACACAAGGTTCTGAACGCCAAGTTCCACGAAAAAGAAGCCGAAATCATTGCACAGGCCGGTCGCCCTGGCGCACTGACCATCGCCACCAACATGGCCGGTCGTGGTACCGACATTCTGTTGGGCGGTAACTGGGAAGTGGAAGTGGCTTCGCTGGAAAACCCGACCCCTGAGCAGATTGCCCAGATCAAGGCCGACTGGCAGAAACGTCATCAGCAAGTGCTGGAGTCGGGCGGTTTGCAGGTGATCGCTTCCGAGCGTCACGAATCGCGCCGTATCGACAACCAGTTGCGTGGTCGCGCCGGTCGTCAGGGCGACGCCGGTTCCAGCCGTTTCTACCTGTCGCTGGAAGACAGCCTGATGCGCATCTTCGCCTCTGATCGGGTGAAGAACTTCATGAAGGCGCTGGGCATGCAGTCCGGCGAGGCGATCGAGCACCGCATGGTGACCAACGCCATCGAGAAGGCTCAGCGCAAGGTTGAAGGCCGCAACTTCGATATCCGTAAACAACTGCTCGAGTTCGATGACGTCAACAACGAACAACGTAAAGTGATCTATCACATGCGTAACAGCTTGTTGGCAGCTGACAACATTGGCGAAACCATCGCCGATTTCCGTCAGGACGTGCTCGATGCCACCGTCAGCGCGCACATTCCACCGCAATCGCTGCCTGAGCAGTGGGATGTGGCCGGTCTGGAAGCGGCGTTGCAGAGTGACTTCGGTGTGACGCTGCCGATCCAGCAATGGCTCGATGAAGACGATCACCTGTATGAAGAAACCCTGCGCGAGAAGCTGATGAACGAGCTGATCGCCGCGTACAACGAGAAAGAAGACCAGGCCGGTGCCGAAGCACTGCGCACCTTCGAGAAGCAAATCGTTCTGCGCGTACTGGACGACCTGTGGAAAGACCACCTGTCGACCATGGATCACCTGCGTCACGGCATCCACTTGCGTGGTTATGCGCAGAAGAACCCGAAGCAGGAATACAAGCGCGAGTCCTTCACCTTGTTCTCCGAGTTGCTGGATTCGATCAAGCGCGATTCGATCCGCGTGCTGTCGCACGTTCAGGTTCGCCGCGAAGACCCGATCGAAGAAGAAGCTCGCCTGCGTCAGGAAGCCGAGGCATTGGCTGCGCGCATGCAGTTCCAGCACGACGCAGCCCCTGGCCTGGAGCACCCGGAAGTGTTGGGTGAAGAGGTCGATGTAGCCCTCGCCACCGCACCGGTGCGCAACGAACAGAAGCTGGGCCGTAACGAGCTGTGCTACTGCGGTTCGGGCAAGAAGTACAAGCATTGCCACGGGCAGATCCAGTAAACCCGTTTCATACGCTGAAATACCCGCGCCGCGACCGGCTTATGCCGTCGCGGCGTTTTGCCATTTAAACCACCGCGCCACGTTAAAAGAACGGGGTAATGACGGTGCAGACACTACTTTTTTAAGGAGCGCATTCATGGCTGTTGGTCTTGGTCCTTTGCCAACGTTGCACCCGGTTGCCGGTTTTGAACTCGGTATCGCCTCGGCCGGCATCAAGCGCCCGGGGCGCAAGGATGTCGTGGTCATGCGCTGTGCCGAAGGTTCCACAGTGGCGGGCGTGTTCACCCTGAACGCCTTTTGCGCCGCGCCCGTTATCCTGGCCAAGCAACGTGTGCAAGGCCCGGTGCGTTACCTACTGACCAATACCGGCAATGCCAACGCCGGCACCGGCGAACCGGGTCTGGCAGCTGCCGAGCGCACTTGCGCCAAACTGGCTGAACTGACCGGTGTCGATGCAAGCCTGGTGCTGCCGTACTCCACCGGTGTGATCGGTGAGCCGCTGCCGGTCGAAAAAATCGAAGGCGCACTGCAAGCCGCCCTCGACGACCTGTCGGTGAATAACTGGGAAGCGGCCGCCACTGGCATCATGACCACCGATACTCTGCCCAAGGGTGCCAGCCGCCAGTTCCAGCATGACGGCGTGACCATCACCGTCACCGGTATCAGCAAAGGCGCGGGCATGATCCGCCCGAACATGGCGACCATGCTCGGCTACATCGCCACCGACGCCAAAGTCTCCCGCGATGTGCTGCAAAACCTGCTGCTGGATGGCGCCAACAAGTCGTTCAACCGCATCACCATCGACGGCGACACCTCGACCAACGACTGCTGCATGCTGATCGCCACCGGACAGGCTGCACTGCCGGAAATCACCGAAGCCAGCGGTCCGCTGTTTGCATTGCTGAAACAAGCGGTGTTCGAAGTTTGCATGGATGTAGCGCAGGCCATCGTGCGTGACGGCGAAGGCGCGACCAAGTTCGTCACCGTGGAAGTCAACGGCGGCGGCAATCACCAGGAGTGCCTGGATGTCGGTTACACCGTGGCCCACTCGCCACTGATCAAGACCGCGCTGTTCGCCTCCGACCCGAACTGGGGCCGCATTCTGGCCGCCGTGGGCCGTGCCGGCGTACCGAACCTGGACGTGAGCAAGATCGACGTATTCCTTGGCGACGTGTGCATCGCCAGCCGTGGCGCTCGCTCTGCCACCTACACCGAAGCCCAGGGCGCGGCGGTGATGCAGCAGGAAGAAATCACCATCCGCATCGAGCTGGGGCGCGGCGATTGCAGCGAAACCATCTGGACCACTGACCTGTCCCACGAATACGTGAAGATCAACGCTGAGTACCGTACGTAAGACTGCGTCGACCGCTATCGCGGGCAAGTCCGCTCCCACAGGTTCAATGGTGTGCATAAGCATTGTGTACGGCGCGATCCCTGTAGGAGCGAGGCTTGCCCGCGAAGTCGGACCACCAGACGCTAAAAATTCTGGATTTGTTCCCCTGACGAGAAGGCACCAACACATGAGCCTCCACCTGATCATCGGCGACAAACTGTATTCCTCCTGGTCCCTGCGCGCCGCACTGGCCCTTGACCTGACCGGTGCGTCCTACACCGAAGAATTGATCAAGCTGAACCAGCCGGACACTCGCGAGCGCGTGCTCAAGCATTCGCCGACCGGGAAAGTCCCGCTGCTGAAAACCGAACACGGCACCATCGCCGATTCCCTGGCGATTGCCGAGTACCTGGCCGAACAATTCCCCGGCGCCGACCTCTGGCCCAAAGACACTGCCGCCCGTGCCCAGGCGCGTTCGGCGTGCGCGCAGATGCACAGCGGTTTTTTCGCCATGCGCAGCAATATGCCGTTCGACCTGAGCCACGACGCGCCACTGTCGCCAATGCCGCCTGAGGTTCAGGCTGAAATCGAGCGCATGCTGGCGTTGTGGGCTGAATGTCGTGCCACCGCGACTGAAACCGGGCCGTTCCTGTTTGGCGGCGCGACCCTGGCCGATGCGTTTTTTGCACCGATCGCCGTACGCCTGCGCACCTATCAGGTAAAGCTGCCCGAGGTCGACGCGGCCTATGTCGAAACCATCTACCAATGGCCAGCCTTCAAGGCTTGGCAGAAGGCGGGTCTGGAGGAAATAGAGCGGTGAAACGAGTCCATGTAGCAGCCGCGGTTATCCGCGATAGCAGCGGCAAGATCCTCATTGCCCGCCGTGCCGACACCCAGCATCAGGGCGGTTTGTGGGAGTTCCCCGGTGGCAAGGTCGAGGATGACGAATCCGTCGAAACGGCCCTGGCTCGCGAGCTTCACGAAGAGCTGGGGATTGTGGTCAACACCGCGCGGCCGATGATCAAGGTCCGCCACGATTACCCGGACAAGCAGGTGTTGCTGGATGTCTGGGAGGTCTCGGCGTTTACCGGCGAACCCCATGGCGCCGAAGGTCAGCCTTTGGCCTGGGTGAGCGCGCGGGAGCTGGTGGACTACGAGTTCCCGGCCGCCAACCAGCCGATCGTCGCCGCTGCACGCTTGCCCGGCGACTACCTGATTACCCCAGAGGGCCTGGAAACTCCGGCCTTGCTGCGCGGTATTCAGAAAGCCATCGCTGGCGGCATCAAGTTGATTCAGTTGCGCGCGCCCAACGGCTATGACCCGCAATATCGAGATCTGGCGGTGGACGCGGCGGGGCTGTGTGCTGGCAAGGCGCAGTTGATGATCAAAGGGCCGTTTGAATGGCTGGGGGACTTCCCGTCCGCCGGTTGGCACATTACTTCGGCGCAGCTGCGCAAGTATGCGGCGGCCGGGCGACCGCTACCGGCTTCGCGCTGGTTGGCAGCGTCCTGTCACAATGCTGAAGAACTGGCGCTGGCCGAACAAATGGGCGTGGACTTCGTGACTCTGTCGCCGGTGCAGCCGACGCAGACTCATCCGGATGCTCTGCCATTAGGTTGGGAACAGGCTTCGACCTTGATCGAGGGCTTCAGCAAACCAGTATTTTTGCTGGGTGGGGTCGGCCCGGCAGAGCGGCAGAAAGCCTGGGCAGCGGGGGCGCAGGGGGTGGCGGGGATTCGGGCGTTTTGGCCTGAGGCCTAGCACTCGATCGTTCCCACGCTCTGCGTGGGAATGCCTCAACGGACGCTCCGCGTTCGGCTCTTGATGGGACGCAGAGCGTCCCGGGCTGCATTCCCACGCAGAGCGTGGGAACGATCATCGCGCAGCGTGGGAACGATCACTAAACCCCTGGTTTCGCAGCCGCTTGCCACAAAATCTCTGCAATCCCCTGACGCTTGGCAATCAGTCTCGCCGCCACAAACAACAAATCCGATAACCGATTGATATACGCCAAGCCAACCCCGGCCAGCGGCTCGATCGCATTCAACTGCTGACAGCGCCGCTCGGCACTGCGCGCCAGGCAGCGGCATACATGAGCCTGGGCAATCAGCGCGGAACCGCCGGGCAGGATGAAATTCTCCAGCGGCCCCAACTCTTCATTCCACACATCGATCGCCGCTTCCAGCCGCTCGATTTCTGCCGTGTTCAGTGCTTGATACACCGGCATCGCCAGTTCGCCACCCAGGTCGAACAACCGATGTTGGCAGGGCGCCAATACCTCGATCACTTCGTTCAAGCCCGGATACGCATCACTTTGCGCCGCCAACCCGGCCAACAATACACCCACCTGGCTATTCAACGTATCGACTTCGCCAATGGCCTCGATGCGCGGATGGTCCTTGGGCACCCGGCGGCCATCGCCGAGCCCGGTTTCGCCTTTGTCGCCAGTGCGGGTGTATATCTTCGACAAGCGAAAGCCCATGGTTACCTCGACAGCTGATTGAGTTCTTGAGAGACCACCGCAGTGCCCGACAACGGCAGGCGCAAGGTGAAGCAAGTGCCTTGGCCCGGCGTCGATTGCACTTCCATCTGGCCCTTGTGGTTGTTGGTGATGATGAAGTACGAAACCGAGAGCCCAAGGCCGGTGCCCTGACCGATTTCCTTGGTGGTGAAGAACGGCTCGAACGTGCGTTTGCGCACGCTCTCGCTCATGCCGATGCCGTTGTCCTCGACCTGGATTTCTGCCCATGGCGGATTCAGTTTTGTACGCAGAATGATCCGCCCCGGTTCGCGATCATCTGTGCGCTGGTGAATGGCTTGCGCGGCGTTTTTCAGCAGGTTGAGCAGCACCTGTTCCAGTTCGTTGGCGGTGCCGGGCACCGGGCCCAGTGCCGGATCGAACTGGCGAATGATTGCTTGGCCCTTGAAGTCGAAGCCGATAGCGAGGTCGAAGTCATTGCCGGCGATTTCCACTGCTTGATCAATCAGCGCAGGCAAATCGCACGGCGCCATTTGCCGGGTACTGCGGCGGCTGAAGCTGAGCATGTGCGTCACGATTTTTGCCGCCCGGGCGCCAGCCTGTTGAATGCCATCGAGTAACTGCGGCACTTCGCGAGCTTTCAAATACTGGTTGACCGTTTCCAGTTCGATGCCCAGTTGCTCGGCCTGTTCGAGGTTTTTCGGCAGATCGGGTGACAGGCGCCGACGTATGTTCTGCACGTTGTGCAGGATTGCGCCCAATGGATTATTGATCTCATGAGCCATGCCGGCGGCGAGGCCACCGACCGAGAGCATTTTCTCCGACTGCACCATCATTTCTTCCAGCGACAGACGCTGAGTAATGTCGTCGATCCGGATCACCACGCCGCGCCCGGCACCGCCCATCAACGGGTAGAACGTCAGGGCGTAATGCCGTGGCTCGTCGTCCTTGAGCCAGGTAACACGCTCGATCTTCGCCACCGTGTGCTGTTCGACGGTTTGCCTGAGCTGCGGCAGGAACGGCTTGAGCGGTTCGAAGGCGAGGAAGATCGGTTGGTTCAAGGCTTCGGCCAGGCGCGTGCCGGACAGGGCGCTGGCCTCCTGATTCCACTGGGTCACGTAGAGCTGCTCGTCGAGGGCGATCAGTGCCGACGGCATGGAGTCGATGATGCTGTTGAGGTAGTTCTGGAAACCGGTGAGTTTCTTTTCGATCTTGCTGCGCACCTGAACTTCCAGCTCCAGCTTGCGGTTGGTATGACGGGTTTCTTCGGCCAGCCCTTGGGCTTGGTCGTAGGCAGCCTGGGAATCGTCGCGAGCGCGCTTGAGTTGCTGCTCCCGGGCCTCGATGCGCGAGAGCATGGTGTTGAACGCTTCGGCGAGACTACCGATTTCGTCGTGGTTGCCGCGAGAGGCGCGCAGGGCGTAGTTCTCTTCCCGGGTCACTTGCCGGGACAACTCTTCGAGCTGATGAATCGGCTGGGTAATCAGGCGTTTGATCTGCCGGGCAATCACCAGCCACAGCAGCACGCTGAAGATCAAAATCCCCAGGCTGGCGGTCAGGGTCCCGGTGTAGAACGCCATCGGTAATTCGCTGCTGGCCACCAGCAGCAAATGCCCCGGCGCGGTACCGGGGCGGGGCAGGGTGATCACTTGATTGCTGCGAAACTCCGTGGCTTGCCAGGCTTCGAGGTGCCGGTAGTGCTCCGGCAGGTTGAGCTTGTCTCCCTGCTGCAACTGCGCCAGACGCACACCTTTGCCATCATAGAGAGCTGCCGCGCGCAGCGGTGTATAGCTGTTGAGTTCGTTGAGCAGGCGCTCGGCGGTTTGCGGCGACTTCAAGGCGTCGGAGATCAGGCTCGGGTTGGACACCAGCCGGCCGATGGTCTGCAAGGCCTGGGGCGCCATGCTTTCCTGAGAGATGTAATAGGCGGCGCTGATAAAGGTCAGGTTGGCGACCAGCAAAACGGTGGTCAACAGCACCAGCAGGGCGGCCAGCAATTTCTGGCCGACTGGAAGGTTTTCAAGGCGCTGGCGCAATGGCATCGGGTTCATCGCTGAAAAGGAACAAGTGGCCAGCGTATCCGCTGCTCAGTCGCTGGGCAATCCAAGGCTGCGCAGATGGGCGATCAAGCGCTGCTGCAATTGACTGAGGTGGGGCAGGTTCAACTGATGCCGGGACGCGCCTTTGCAGGCATAACCCAACAGGTAGCTGATTTCAGTGCGGCGCTGATTCGCAACGTCCTGGTACATCGAGGAAAAATTCGCGGCGGTGGCCTGGATCACCCGTTCGACTTCCTCCTGGAGGTTTTGCGCCGCCGCCGGCTGGCCGCAGCGCTCCAGCAGCTCGGTGAGCTCGGCGCACAGGGTGGCGACTTCGCAATGATGTTGCTGCAAACCGCCATTACGGCATTCGTGCAGCACGGTCAGCGGGTTGATCGCACAATTGAGCGCCAGTTTTCGCCACAGCCTTGTGAGGATATCGGTGCTCCACTCATGGGGAATACCGGCGGCACTCAAGTCCTCCAGCCAGATCGGCGCTACCGGATGGCCGACATCTCCTAGCCAGGTGTAGCCGTGGCCGGCGAACACCACGCGCCAGTCGCCGTCGCGAAACGCGCCTTCGGTACTGGAGGCGAAGATACAGCGCGCCTGAGGAACCAGCGCGGCAACCGCGTCCTGACTGCCGAGGCCGTTCTGCAACAGGATCAGCTCGGCGTCGGGTGTCAGGCGGTGGGCGAGCCGGGCCACGGCGTTTTCGGCGTCGTAGGCTTTGCAAGCCACCAGCAGACGGCGGATGGGCTCGTCGCTGTCGGCTGTTTCACCGGGCACCGGATACAGCTGCGCTTCGCCGTGTTCGACCAGCGTCAGCCCGCCCGCCGCCTGATAGGCCTGCAAGCGCGCCGCGTCCCGCACGATCAGCCTGACTGGCACATCGGCCCGCGCCAGACGTGTGGCCCAAAGGGTGCCGAGGCTGCCGGCGCCCAGAATATGCCAAGGGGTGGACATCAGCTTTTTGCTCGGTTTGACGCTGGCATGTGAGGCTCGCAGTATCGGTTGGAAAAGACCCGTTATAATGAGCCCGATTTTAACCGCAAGCCAAGCGCGCTCCATCGTTATCGAGCGTGCCTTTTTATTGGAGAGATTACATGCCGTCGTTCGACGTGGTATCCGAACTGGACAAACACGAAGTCACCAACGCGGTCGAGAACGCCGTCAAGGAACTCGATCGTCGTTATGACCTGAAAGGCAAAGGCACCTTCGAGTTCAAGGAAAAAGACCTGACCGTCAACCTGACCGCGGAAGCCGATTTCCAGCTCGAAGCGATGATCGAGATCCTCAAGCTGGCCCTGGTCAAGCGCAAGATCGACGTGCAGTGCCTTGAAGTCAAGGACGCCTACGCGTCGGGCAAGTTGATGAAGCAGGAAGCGGTCCTCAAGGAAGGCATCGACAAAGAACTGGCGAAGAAAATCGTCGCTCACGTCAAAGACGCCAAGCTCAAGGTCCAGGCCGCCATTCAGGGCGAGCAAGTGCGCATTACCGGCAAGAAACGTGATGACTTGCAGGAAGCGATTGCCGCCCTGCGCGCCAAGACGTTCGACATGCCGCTACAGTTCAATAACTTCCGCGACTAAAGCGGGAACCTCTCGACGTTTTCGACGTCCGAGGCCCCAGCAACGGCAGAAACGATTGAATCCCCCATGGGTTCGGTCTTTCTGCCGCTCATTTTTTGCGTGCCGGGTAGCCGGAAATCAGGAGAAAGAAGATGGATTTGAATGCTGAAGTGGACAACCTGGTCAAGGCATCCCAAGCCTGGGTTCCGATGATCATGGAATACGGCAGCCGCGTGCTATTGGCGGTGATTACCCTGGCCATCGGTTGGTGGCTGATCAACAAGGTCACGCAAAAACTCGGTGGCCTGCTGGCGTTGCGTAACGCCGACCTGGCGCTGCAAGGTTTCATCAGCAGCCTGGCGAACATCATCCTCAAGGTTCTGTTGATTGTCAGCGTAGCGTCGATGATCGGTGTGGAAACCACGTCGTTCGTCGCGGCCATTGGTGCTGCCGGCCTGGCAATCGGTCTGGCGTTGCAGGGCAGTCTGGCGAACTTCGCCGGTGGCGTGCTGATTCTGTTGTTCCGCCCGTTCCGCATCGGTGATTGGATCGAAGCCCAAGGTGTTGCCGGTACTGTCGACAGCATTCAGATCTTTCACACTGTACTGCGCACTGGCGATAACAAAACCATCATCGTGCCTAACGGTAATCTGTCGAACGGCATCATCACCAATACCAACCGTCAAACGACACGCAAAGTAGTGTTTGATATCGGTGTGGATCACCACGCGGATCTGCAAAAGGCCCGTGAAGTGTTAATGGAATTGGCCAGGGATGAGCGGGTGTTGACTGATCCGGCACCGGAAGCGGTCATTTCCATGCTGGGCGAAAGCTCGATCACTGTTTCGCTGCGAGTATGGGTCAAGACTGCTGATTACTGGAATGTACTGTTCATGTTTAACGAGCACGCCCGAGATCGTTTGAAGGCCGCGGGTATCGATATTCCGTTTCCGCAGCGAGTTATTCGAGTGGTTCAGGAATCGGCAACGGTGTAATGATTGGTCTTTCAGCTAATGTCTGACCTTTCGGTCAGGCATGTTCTGCAAGAGTCCGATCTGTTAAACGCAGTGTTGTACCCAATAAAAAAGGCCCATCCGAAGATGGGCCTTTTTGATTACCGCGAACTGACTTTCGGTAATTACAGAACCGAAATCGGGTAGTCGACGATCAGGCGGAACTCTTTGACATCGCCTTCGCCTTCGTCGGCGTTAGCGAAGTGCCATGCTTGACGAATGCGGAAGGAAAGATCTTTTGCCGGGCCAGACTGAACAACGTACTTGGCTTCGAAGTTGGTTTCGTTGTGCTTGCCATCTTCGCCGTACAGGCCGTCGTAAGCGCTGCCTGTTGGCGTGTTGGTACCGTCGATGTCCCAACCTTTTACGTAACGGGTCATGAAGCTCAGACCTGGAACGCCGTACTCGGCCATTTTCAGGTCGTAACGAACCTGGGCAGACTTCTCGTTAGGAGCGTTGAAGTCAGAGTACTGGATGGAGTTGGCGAGGAAGATCGAGTCGCCGCCACGGTTGTTCTTGCCCACACCGATGTAGTCGAACGGAGTGTCGCCGTTGACCTTCTGGAAGGCGACGGTGATGGTGTGCGCTTTCAGGAACGAGAAAGCGGCTGCCAGGGAGAACGTGGTGTTGCTGATCTCGCCAGCTTCGGCGTCACCGGTATCTTTGGTGTTGTAGATGTTACCGTCCAGGTTCAGCGACTGATCGCCACCCATTGGGATGGTGTAGTTCAAGTTGGCGTAGTACTGGTTCCAGATGTCTTCCAGCTTGGCACCGTACAGCGACGCGCTCAGGTTGTCGGTGATGCCATACTTGCCACCGAAGTAGTCGATGGAGTTGGCTTCTACGCCAGCGTAGTTGGCGAACAGGCCGCCTTTGCTGGAGTTATTATCCTGGCTGGTGGCCGAATAGAAGTGACCGGCTTCCAGATCAAGATCTTTGACTTCGCTGCTCTGCAGCTGGAAGCCCGTGGCAGTTTGAGGAAGGATCCGGGAGCCGCCAATAGCGAACACTGGTGAGGTGCTTGGCTGCATTTCGCCGAATTTCAACTCGGTTTTGGAGATACGGGCCTTTATGGATCCGCCTGCCTTACCTTGGCTGTCGTTGGCGTGGCGAATACGTCTGTCATCGGATAAATCGACGGCGCCGCGGCTCATGTTGCCTGAGCCGCTTGTGCCATCGCCACCGTCCAGTTTGACGGCCAGGTAGCCGAATGCATCAACGCCGACGCCTACGGTACCCTGAGTGTAACCGGAGCTGAAGTTGCCCCAGATGCCCTGGGTCCAGTCTTTCACGTCCCGGGCGCGATCTTTGTTATCACGGTTGAAGTAATAGTTGCGAAGCAGCAAGTCGAACTTGGCGTCTTCAACAAAACCTTTGGCTTCAGCCTGGTCACTTACAAACGGTGCGGCCGTAGCCATTTGAGTACTGGCTGCTGCGGCAACTGCCAGTGCGATCATGCTCCACTTCATCACGCGCATCGTGATTTGCTCCTTTGGTTTTTAGAAGAGTACTGCCGTCCCGCCTGTTTTATTATCCGGGCGGCTCTTTCTTTTTGTGTCGGCGCAAACTTATATCACGCCGACCATGTTGGCGATACTTGCACATCTAACCTTTCAGCTTCTTTACGACCCTGTCGCAAATGGCTGGGTGAATGTCGCAAATTCACAATCCCGACGCAATCGGACTGACAACTTCAACGTTGTTTTCCATGACTTGAGCATCGGTAAAAAAGAGTCCCTGGGTCCTGCACTTGAATCTCCATCGGGCAACCCTGCCACTGTTTTTATTGGCCTTAAGCTTCCACTTCCAGCGGAGCGCTTATAGACGATACGGATGTGAATGCAACAAGCGTGCACAAATCGGAATTCTGTTGCTGTTTTTTTTCGAAGGCCTGCCTGCTGCTGTAAAAACCTCATAAAACCGGGGGGTTCACGCTCGTTTTACTTGAGCTTGACGCCATCCTTCGCATCGTGGTTGCCACTTCGAACTGATGGGGGCGACAACCAAAAACGTTACCGGTTCACCCCGTCAGTGAGTAGTTAGCGGATGCTGACGCACTGAGCGTAGACGCGTTGTGCGGTTTTGGTGCAAAAAATTTCAATTGCTGTACCGAATTCACACAGTGTCGTTTTGTGACCGAATCGAACAGCCCGCCGTTTCTCGGTCATTTCGGCATTTTTCGTGGGATTGCCTGGTTCTTTAATGGTGCGCCCCGGCTCAAAATGGCTCATGTCGGGGCGCCCGGAGGACGCTGCAGGCGGCAGTTCGTCGTGAAGCGCATGGCGTTCGCGGGTATGCTGCCGTCCTGTCGCTTGGCGCGCCGTCTTTTGGTATGGGCGCTAAGCTGAAAAAAGATCACTAGAGGGGAGTGCGCGCTGTGTTCGCTTTAGATCCACGACTTCAACAAGACACATTGCCTATCGGCGATTTCCCGCTCTGTCGGTTGCTGTTGTCCAATGATTCGAATTACCCGTGGTTCATCCTCGTGCCCCGCCGCGAGGATATCAGTGAGATATTTCAGTTAGATGTCGCAGATCAACAGCAGCTGTGGCAGGAAACGACCGCGCTGGCGGAAATGCTCAAGGACTCATTCGATGCGGACAAGTTGAACGTCGCGGCCCTGGGTAATGTCGTCAGTCAGTTGCACATGCATGTGATTGTGCGCAAGCGTGAGGACGCCGCCTGGCCAGCCCCGGTCTGGGGTAATCAGCAGGCCAAACCCTACAATCCAGAGCAGATCGCGACGATTCGCGAACGGTTGCGTCTGGTGTTGACCGATGACTTCACGTTTCTGGAGGGTTAAGTCATGAGTCTGGAAGAGCGCGTTACTGATCTGGAAAGCCAGTTGGCGTTTCAGGATGACACCATCCAGACATTGAATGATGTGCTGGCGGCGCAGCAGCATGCGGTTGAGCGCTTGCAACTGCAAATGATGGCGCTACTCAAGCGTCAGGAGGAAATGGTCGGCCAGTTCGAGTCCTTCGAAGAAGAAGCGCCACCGCCGCATTACTGAAATGCAGGCAAAAAAAAACCGCGAACGATTGTTCGCGGTTTTTTTTAGCCTTGGAATCAGCGGCGCGGCAGGGCGGCGATCACATCTTCGGCTTGCAGGCCTTTGTCACGGTTCATGACAGAAAACTCCACGCGCTGGCCTTCGACCAGAACACGGTGGCCTTCGCCGCGAATTGCCCGGAAGTGCACGAAAATATCATCGCCGGAATCACGGGAAATAAAGCCGAAGCCTTTGGAGGTGTTGAACCATTTAACGGTGCCGGTATCGCGGTTGCTCATGTCATAGCTTGGCGAGGCGGCGGCTGGTGAGGATTTATAGAAGCTGACGGCCAGGTGCAAAAGAATGGCGATCAGGGCAACGACCAGACTGAACAGAACGGCAGGTTGACCGGCGATGACAGGCATCGGGGCGAACAATGTCAGTGTTTGCAATACCACAGCCAGAACCAGCAAGGCGCTGACCAGATTTTGCAGTTGATGACGCGGGCCTTTGTTCCAGTAAGGGATAACAGGTGCAAGGGTGAGGTTCAGCAGGCCGAAAAAGGCCAGGTACAGCGCATCGGGTTGTTGCAGGTAAGGTACCGCTTCGGATCGCAGGCTAGGGATGAAGGACAGCAGCAAGGCTGCTGCGCCCATTAGCAGGTGGACGATTTTCAACATTTTGATTAACTCACGTTAAGACGGATCACAAGGAAGAGCTGATGGAGCACGGTTCGCTTCAGAACAATAAGAGGCGTTGGACACGTACCCGCTATCAGCCTATGCGCAGCCCCCGGAAAAATAGGGGGTAGCGACACACTGCCTATTTAACAGCAAAGCCGGCAGCTACTCAAATCAGGCAGTCCGGCGGTGCTTGCTTCTGGCCGCTGAGCGGATAACGCTTGCCGAGTATTGTTTGCGCGCTGTGTTCCTCGGATCTTTTGCCTTTCCTTGAGTGATGTTGCGTCCGTATTCGTAGGAAATCGTCCGGCCTAGGACGTGCTCCATGATCTCCCCTCTGTTGTTGGCTTATCCTACGTCGATGGTCATAAAGTCATCTGGATATCCCTGTACGCCTGCGCTTTTATAAGGAAACGGAATATGAATCCTATAAGCAGCAAGGATGGCAAAGGAGTGTCAATGGTATGGTTTATCAAGAGAAACGAAGCGAGGGGAGGGTCGGTCCACTCAAGGAAGTGAGGATTGATTCATTTGTCAGCGAATTCGATATGGGCCTGGCCCAGCCATTATCCCGGTCAGTGCGTTTGAATGGCTTTGCGACCTGTTTGCGACTGGAGCAGGTTTATTGGGATATTTTGAGTGATATGGCCAAGGTCAATCGCTGCTCGATCAGTGCGCTGTTGTCCCATGTGGATCGCGAAGTGCATTTGCGCCATGGCGGGGTGAAAAATTTCACCGGGCTGGTGCGGGTTGTCTGCGTCGTGCACAGCCTGAAGGAGGGAAGTTGCCTCGTCATGGCCTAGCGGTGGCGGTTGATCGTGTCGAGTGTCGGTCTGTGCAGTCTTACGGCTGCACAGGCTGCATTTAATGGATATAATCCCGCCCTTTGCCGCAAAGCCCAGCATGCGCGGTAGCAATCTGATCGCCGAGACAACCCCCATGCCGATGTACGACTATCAATGTGCTTCCTGTGGTCATCAGTTGGAAGCCATTCAAAAGATCAGCGCAGCACCGCTGGTCGACTGCCCTGCCTGCCAAGCGCCAGAGCTTAAAAAGATGCTGTCCATGCCGGGTTTCCGCCTCAGCGGCACCGGCTGGTACGAAACCGATTTCAAGACCGGTTCCAAGAAGAATCTGGCCGGTGGCGACAAAGCTGACTAGGGTCTAGCGCCCGGGCTGAATGACACGCGCGAGCTCTTGCATCATCCGGCACCTTATTCAAGTGCGAGGGTGCGGCAAGACCTCCAACCGAATTTCGAATTACGAGAAGCGAAACCACTACCATGATGCGCAGCCATTATTGCGGCCAACTGAACGAAAGCCTGGAAGGCCAGGAAATTACCCTTTGCGGATGGGTCCACCGTCGTCGTGACCACGGTGGGGTGATTTTCCTCGATATCCGTGATCGTGACGGTCTGGCCCAGGTGGTGTTCGACCCGGACCGCGCTGAAACCTTCGCCGCCGCCGATCGCGTGCGCAGCGAATACGTGGTCAAGGTCACCGGTAAGGTGCGCCTGCGTCCGGCCGGTGCCGGCAACGCCAACATGGCCTCGGGCATGATCGAAGTGCTGGGCTATGAACTGGAAGTGTTGAACGAAGCGGAAACCCCGCCGTTCCCGCTGAACGAGTTCTCCGACGTCGGCGAAGAAACCCGCCTGCGTTATCGCTTCATCGACCTGCGTCGCCCGGAAATGCTCGAAAAGCTGCGTCTGCGTTCGCGCATGACCACCAGCATTCGTCGCTACCTGGACGAGAACGGCTTCCTCGACGTCGAGACGCCGATCCTGACCCGTGCGACTCCGGAAGGCGCGCGCGACTATCTGGTGCCGAGCCGTACCCACGCCGGTTCCTTCTTCGCCTTGCCGCAATCGCCGCAGCTGTTCAAGCAACTGCTGATGGTCGCCGGCTTCGATCGTTACTACCAGATCGCCAAGTGCTTCCGCGACGAAGACCTGCGTGCCGACCGTCAACCTGAATTCACCCAGATCGACATCGAAACCAGCTTCCTCGATGAAAAAGACATCATGGGCCTCACCGAAGGCATGATCCGCAACCTGTTCAAGGAAGTGCTGGGTCTGGAGTTCGGTGATTTCCCGCACATGACCTGGGACGAGGCCATGCGTCGTTACGGTTCCGACAAGCCGGACCTGCGTAACCCGCTGGAACTGGTAGACGTTGCCGACCAGCTCAAGGAAGTCGACTTCAAGGTGTTCAGCGGCCCGGCCAATGACCCGAAATGCCGTATCGCCGCCTTGCGCGTTCCGGGCGGGGCGAGCATGCCGCGCAAGCAGATCGACGACTACACCAAGTTCGTCGGCATCTATGGTGCCAAGGGCTTGGCGTACATCAAAGTTAACGAGCGCGCTGCCGGTGTTGAAGGTCTGCAGTCGCCGATCGTGAAAAACATCCCTGAGGCCAACCTCAACGTGATCCTCGATCGCGTCGGTGCAGTCGATGGCGACATCGTGTTCTTCGGCGCCGACAAAGCCAAGATCGTCAGCGAAGCCTTGGGCGCGCTGCGGATTAAGGTCGGTCATGATCTGAACTTGCTGACCTGCGAATGGGCCCCGCTGTGGGTCGTCGACTTCCCGATGTTCGAAGAGAACGACGACGGCAGCCTAACCGCATTGCACCACCCGTTCACCGCACCGAAGTGCACGCCGGAAGAACTGGAAGCCAACCCGGCAACCGCGCTGTCCCGTGCCTACGACATGGTCCTGAACGGTACCGAGCTGGGTGGCGGTTCGATCCGTATCCACCGCAAGGAAATGCAACAGTCGGTGTTCCGTCTGCTGGGTATCAGCGAAGCGGAACAGGAAGAGAAGTTCGGCTTCCTGCTCGACGCCCTGAAATACGGCGCGCCGCCGCACGGTGGTCTGGCTTTCGGTCTGGACCGTCTGGTGATGCTGATGACCGGCGCCCAGTCGATCCGTGAAGTGATCGCCTTCCCGAAAACCCAGAGCGCTGCCTGCGTCATGACTCAGGCACCGGGGCTGGTGGATGCCAAGGCATTGCGCGAACTGCACATTCGTCTGCGCGAAACGCCAAAGACTGAGTAAGGCTGACCTGAGGGGGGGGCGCATCTACGGATGCGCCCTTTCTTTTATAGATAGGGTCGAGATTTTTTTTTGCTGGCTGGCGCATCATGACGTGGCGGGCAATGTTTCAAAGATAATTCGGAGCGAGTTATGGCGGGTCATTCCAAGTGGGCGAACATCAAGCACCGCAAAGAACGTCAGGATGCCAAGAAGGGCAAGATTTTCACCAAGTGGATTCGTGAACTGACGGTCGCTGCTCGTCAGGGCGGCGCTGATCCAGGCTCCAACCCGCGTTTGCGTCTGGCGCTGGATAAAGCGCTGGGTGCGAACATGAGTCGCGACATCATCGACCGCGCGGTTGCTCGCGGCGCCGGCGCCGCTGATACCGATGACATGGTCGAACTGACCTACGAAGGTTACGGCCCGGGCGGTGTGGCGGTGATGGTCGAATGCATGACCGACAACCGCAACCGCACCGCAGCGGCTGTTCGCCACGCGTTCAGCAAGTGCGGCGGCAACCTTGGCACCGACGGTTCGGTGGCTTATCTGTTCGAGCGCAAAGGCCAGATTTCCTTCGCCCCAGGTGTTGATGAAGATGCATTGATGGAAGCGGCCATGGAGGCCGACGCCGATGACGTGGTGACCCACGAAGACGGTTCGATCGACGTGTTCACCTCGTTCGCCGGCTTCTATTCCGTGCGTAACGCTTTGGAAGCCGCCGGCTTCAAGGGCGATGACGCGGAGATCGTCATGTTGCCGACCACCAGTGCCGAACTGGACCTGGAAGGCGCCGAGAAGGTTCTGAAGCTGATCGACATGCTCGAAGACCTGGATGACGTGCAGAACGTGTATTCCAACGCCGACATTCCGGAGTCGGTGGCCGCTCAGCTCGGATAAGGGCGACTAAGATCCAATGTGGGAGCTGGCTTGCCTGCGATGGCGGCGTGTCAGGCTACATCGTTGTTTGATGTGCCTACGCCATCGCAGGCAAGCCAGCTCCCACATTTGTTATTCGCTGTATTGAATATCGTGCTCTTACCTAACCCGCAGGCGTTATGACTTTAATTCTTGGTATCGACCCCGGTTCGCGTATCACCGGTTATGGCGTGGTGCGCGATACCGGGCGTGGCTGCGTGTACGTGGCGTCGGGCTGCATTCGCACGGGTTCCGGCGAGCTGCATGAACGTCTGCAAATCGTCTATCGGGGCGTGCGTGAAGTGATCCAGACCTACGGCCCGGTGACCATGGGCATCGAAAAAGTCTTCATGGCCCGCAATGCCGACTCTGCCCTCAAGCTCGGTCAGGCCCGAGGCGCAGCCATCGTGGCCGGTGCCGAGGAAAGCCTGGAAATCGCTGAATACACCGCGACCCAGGTCAAGCAGGCGGTGACCGGCACTGGCGGGGCGAACAAGGAACAGGTGCAAATGATGGTCATGCACATGCTGAAATTGACCAGCAAGCCGCAAATCGATGCTTCGGATGCCCTGGCCATCGCGATTTGCCACGCTCACACCCGTTCCAGCCTCTTGCCTCATGGTCTGGGTACAGCACGCAGTCGTGGCGGGCGCCTGCGTCTCTGATAGCATCAGCAATCATTTTTTATGGAATGAGGGTTTTGCGCCTGTGTTGTCGGCGCAAAACCCTTGTTCTGTCAGTCGCCAGCCCTGATCTGGCCAAGGCTCAAGGATCTGAAACGTGATTGGACGCTTGCGCGGCACTTTGGCTGAGAAACAGCCGCCGCATCTGATTCTGGATGTAAATGGTCTGGGGTATGAGCTGGAAGTGCCCATGACCACGCTTTATCGCTTGCCGTCGGTCGGTGAACCGCTGACCCTGCACACCCATTTGGTCGTGCGCGAAGACGCGCAGTTACTCTATGGCTTCTTCGGCAAGCGCGAGCGAGACTTTTTTCGCGAACTGATCCGTCTCAATGGTGTGGGGCCGAAACTGGCGCTGGCCTTGATGTCGAGCCTGGAGGTCGACGAACTGGTGCGTTGCGTGCAATCCCAGGACACGTCGGCGCTGACCAAGGTGCCGGGCGTGGGCAAGAAGACGGCCGAGCGTTTGCTGGTGGAACTCAAGGATCGCTTCAAGGCGTGGGAAACCGTGCCGGCAATGTTCGCATTGGTGCCAAACCAGCCGGGTGGGCCAGATGCGCCTCCGGTCGCCACCGCCGAAAATGACGCGGTCAGCGCGCTGATTTCCCTGGGCTACAAGCCGCAGGAAGCCAGCAAGGCGATTTCCGCGATCAAGGAGAAAGGTTTGAGCAGTGAAGACATGATTCGTCGTGCCCTGAAGGGAATGATCTAAGTGATTGAAGCTGATCGTCTGATCGCTGCCACGGGTGGTCCCCGTGACCGCGAGGAAGTCCAGGACCGGGCGATTCGTCCCGTCAGCCTGGCCGAATACATTGGCCAGCCGACCGTTCGCGAGCAAATGGAGTTGTTCATCCAGGCCGCGCGCGGGCGCAATGAATCGTTGGATCACACGCTGATTTTCGGCCCGCCGGGCCTCGGTAAAACCACCCTGGCCAACATCATTGCCCAGGAAATGGGCGTGTCGATCAAAAGCACGTCGGGGCCGGTCCTTGAGCGTCCGGGTGATCTGGCGGCGTTGCTGACCAACCTTGAACCCCATGACGTGTTGTTCATCGACGAGATCCATCGCTTGTCGCCGATCGTCGAAGAAGTCCTGTACCCGGCCATGGAAGATTTCCAGCTCGACATCATGATCGGCGAAGGACCGGCCGCGCGCTCGATCAAACTCGATCTGCCGCCGTTCACCCTGGTCGGCGCAACTACTCGCGCCGGCATGCTGACCAACCCGTTGCGCGACCGTTTCGGGATCGTCCAGCGCCTGGAGTTCTACAGCACAGCCGACCTCTCAACGATTGTCAGCCGTTCGGCGAACATTCTCGGTTTGCCACTGGACCCGGAAGGTGCCTTCGAAATCGCCCGCCGTGCCCGTGGCACGCCGCGGATCGCCAACCGCTTGCTGCGCCGGGTCCGGGATTTTGCCGAGGTCCGCGCCAAAGGCCATATCACCAAGCCGATCGCTGACCTGGCGCTGAACCTGCTGGATGTCGACGAGCGTGGCTTCGATCATCAGGACCGACGCCTGCTGCTGACCATGATCGAGAAGTTCGACGGTGGGCCGGTGGGGGTGGACAGTCTGGCGGCGGCAATCAGCGAAGAGCGTCACACCATTGAAGACGTGCTGGAGCCGTATTTGATCCAGCAGGGCTATATCATGCGCACTCCGCGGGGGCGGGTGGTCACTCGGCATGCGTACCTGCACTTCGGTTTAAACATCCCGTCACGATTAGGCGAGATGCCCGTGGTAGACGAGTTCCTCGATGCCGTGGACGATTAATCACCTTTGCGTGCTGATTTATTCGGGGTTTGTGCTGTCCCAGGACGGTACTTTCGCCAGAAAGCCGCGAATCAATGAAAAACAGTTGCCTGGCCGGATTGGCAACCTGAGGAGTAAGCACTAGAGTATGCGCGCGCAAAACGGGCTTGAGCCGTTCGCACATCGTTGTCGCGTTTATTACGAGGACACCGATGCGGGCGGCATCGTGTATTACGTCAATTACCTCAAGTTTATGGAACGGGCTCGAACCGAGCGGCTCCGGGAGCTGGGCTTTGCCCAATCGGCGCTGGCAGGGGAGGACCTGTTGTTTGTCGTGCATTCCAGCGAAGCGCGTTACCACGCGCCGGCGCGACTGGACGACGAGCTGCTGGTAAGCGCTGAAGTCATTGAATTGAACCGGGTCAGCCTGCGCTTCAAACAGCAGGTCAGGCGGGCTACGGATAATGTGCTGCTCTGCGAAGGGCAGTTTCTGGTGGCCTGTGTGCGCACCAACAGTTTGAAACCCCGGGCCATTTCCGAAGCTCTACGTGCGGCCTTTGCCGACGTGAGCGGCGCGGGTACACACTCAAAGCAGGAGATAAAGCGTGGAAGCTAACGTCGTCGACCATTCCTCCATGTGGAGCCTGATCAGCAATGCCAGTATCGTGGTGCAACTGGTAATGCTGATCCTGGTAGCCGCATCGGTGACCTCATGGATCATGATCTTTCAGCGCAGCAACTTGCTGCGCGCCGGTCGACGTGCCCTGGAGAGCTTTGAAGAGCGCTTCTGGTCGGGTATCGACCTGTCCAAACTCTACCGTCAGGCCGGCAGCAACCCTGATCCGGATTCGGGCGTCGAGCAGATCTTCCGTGCCGGCTTCAAGGAATTCTCCCGTCTGCGTCAGCAGTCAGGCGTTGACCCGGAAGCGGTCATGGAAGGCGTGGCCCGTGCCATGCGCGTGGCCATCTCTCGCGAAGAAGAAAAGCTCGAGCAGAGCCTGCCGTTCCTAGCCACCGTCGGTTCCGTCAGCCCGTACATCGGTCTGTTCGGTACGGTCTGGGGCATCATGAACTCCTTCCGTGGTCTGGCAACTGCCCAGCAAGCGACCCTGGCCACCGTGGCCCCGGGCATTGCTGAAGCACTGATCGCTACCGCGATCGGTCTGTTCGCCGCCATCCCGGCCGTTATCGCGTACAACCGTTTTGCTGCTCGCAGCGAAACCCTGCTGGGCCGTTACTACACCTTCGCCGATGAATTCCAGGCGATCCTGCACCGCAAAGTGCACACCAGCGAAGAATAAGCAGGTAATTTCCAATGGCTTTAATCGCTCGAGCTCGCAAAAAGCGCAAGCCGGTTGCCGAGATGAACGTGGTGCCTTACATCGACGTGATGCTGGTACTGCTGGTCATCTTCATGGTGACCGCACCAATGCTCAACCAGGGCGTGAAAGTTGATCTGCCCAAGGTTTCCAGCGAAGCCTTGCCGCAGGACAACAACACTCAGGTCCTGACCATTTCGATCAAGTCTGACAAGACCTACTACTGGAACCTTGGCAGCGAAGTCGACACCGATAAGCAGCAGGACAAGGCCATGACCTTGCCGCAAATGACCGACGCCGTGACCAAGATCGTTCGCGCCGGTACTGAAGGCGGCAAGCGTACCCAGGTATTCATCCGCGGCGACAAGACTGTCGATTACGGCTCCGTCATGGGCGCGATGGGCGGGTTGCAGAAAGCCGGGGTCGGTAATGTTGGCTTGATTACCGAGGCACCCTGATGCAGCAAATGCGAGAGCCGTCCGCCTCGGAAAGCTATTTCTGGCCTAGTGTCTGGGCGCTTGTCTTGCACGTGCTGGTTTTTGGCATGCTGTTCGTCAGTTTTGCCTTCACACCGGAACTGCCGCCGGCCAAGCCGATTGTCCAGGCGACCTTGTACCAGCTGAAATCGAAAAGTCAGGCGACCACCCAGACCAATCAGAAGATTGCGGGTGAGGCGAAGAAATCCGCCGCGCGCCAGACCGAAGTCGAACAGATGGAACAGAAAAAGATCGAGCAGGAAGCGATCAAGGCCGCGGAACAAAAGAAGGAAGATGCGGCTCAAAAGGCCGAAGAATCCAAGAAGGCCGACGAGACGAAGAAAGCGGAAGAGGCAAAAAAGGCTGATGAAGCCAAGAAAGCCGATGAAGCGAAGAAGACCGCCGAAGCCAAAAAGGCCGAAGAGAAACAATTGGCTGATATAGCCAAGAAGAAATCTGAAGAAGAAGCCAAGAAAGCTGCTGAAGAAGAGGCCAAGAAAGCGGCCGCTGAAGAAGCGAAGAAAAAGATCGTCGAAGACGCGAAGAAGAAAGCCGCCGAAGACGCCAAGAAGAAATCTGAAGCTGAAGAGGCGAAGAAGAAAGTCGCCGAAGACGCGAAGAAGAAAGCTGCCGCCGATGCCGCGAAGAAAAAATCGCAGGAAGCGGCACGTAAATCCGCCGAAGACAAAAAGGCCCAGGCCTTGGCAGATTTGCTTTCCGATACGCCAGAGCGTCAGCAGGCCTTGGCCGATGAGCAGGGTGACGAAGTCGCCGGCAGTTTCGATGATCTGATTCGTGCTCGTGCAGCGGAAGGCTGGGCTCGTCCACCTTCGGCACGCAAAGGCATGACGGTCGTGTTGCAAATCGGCATGTTGCCCGATGGTACGTTGACTTCGGTTGGCGTTGCCAGGTCCAGCGGCGATGGTCCGTTTGACGCTTCCGCTGTAGCGGCGGTCAAGAACATTGGACGTTTGACAGAAATGCAGGGAATGAAGCCGAGCGATTTCGCTCCCTATCGTTCATTCAAGATGACATTCACACCTGAGGATCTAGCCTTGTGAGAAACCTTCTTCGAGGAATGCTTGTCGTTATCTGCTGCCTGGCAGGGATAGCGGCAGCTGATGAAAAAAACATTCTGGTCACCAGCGGCAGTGATCGGGCCACCCCGATTGCCGTCGTTCCGTTCGGCAACCAGGGCGGCAGCGTGCTGCCGGACGACATGGCCGAAATCATCGGTAACGACCTGCGCAACTCGGGTTACTACTCGCCGATTCCAAAGCAGAACATGATCAGCCAGCCAAGCCAGGCCAGCGAAATCATCTTCCGTGACTTCAAGGCGCTGGGTGCCCAGTACGTCATGGTCGGCAGCATTGTTCCAGCGGGCGGTCGCCTGCAGGTTCAATACGCACTGTTCAACGTCGCCACCGAGCAGCAAGTGCTGACCGGCAGCGTGTCGGGCAGCGTCGATCAATTGCGCGACATGTCGCACTACATCGCCGACCAGTCGTTCGAAAAACTCACCGGTATCAAAGGTGCGTTCTCGACTCGTCTGCTGTACGTGACGGCCGAGCGGTTCTCCGAGAAGAACACTCGCTACACGCTGCAACGTTCGGACTATGACGGTGCCCGCGCCGTGACCTTGCTGCAATCGCGCGAGCCAATCCTGTCGCCGCGTTTTGCACCGGATGGCAAGCGCATCGCCTATGTTTCGTTCGAGCAGAGACGCCCGCGTATTTTCATGCAGAACATCGACACCGGTCGCCGTGAGCAGATCACCAACTTCGAAGGCCTGAATGGCGCGCCAGCATGGTCGCCGGATGGTCAGCGTCTGGCATTTGTACTGTCGAAAGACGGCAACCCTGACATCTATGTGATGAACCTGGGTTCGCGTCAGATCAGTCGGGTCACCAACGGCCAAGGCATCAACACCGAACCGTTCTGGGGTAAAGATGGTTCGACCATCTACTTCACCTCCGACCGTGGCGGCAAGCCACAGATCTACAAAACCAGCGCAAGCGGTGGTGGCGCGGAGCGTGTGACCTTTATTGGCAACTACAACGCCAACCCTAAACTGTCGGCCGATGAAAAGACTCTGGTGATGATCCATCGTCAGGAAGGCTTCACCAATTTCAAGGTGGCAGCGCAGGATTTGCAGCGCGGTAGTGTAAAGATCCTCACTGATAGCACTCTGGACGAGTCGCCTACTGTTGCGCCCAACGGCACCATGGTAATCTACGCCACCCGCCAGCAGGGCCGGGGAGTCTTGATGCTCGTGTCCATTAATGGACGCGTAAGGCTCCCGCTTCCTACCGCACAAGGCGAAGTCAGAGAACCTTCCTGGTCCCCTTACCTGAACTGACGCGGCGCTACACGTTGTACTTAACACACTGGGGTTCATTAGGAGTTTCACGATGGAAATGCTGAAGTTTGGTAAATTTGCTGCGCTGGCTCTGGCCATGGCTGTAGCTGTAGGTTGCTCGTCCAAAGGCGGCGACAACGCCGGTGAAGGCGCTGTTGATCCAAACGCTGGTTACGGCGCTAACACTGGTGCTGTTGACGGCTCCCTGAGCGAAGAAGCTGCTCTGCGCGCAATCACCACCTTCTACTTCGAATACGACAGCTCGGACCTGAAGCCAGAAGCCATGCGCGCTCTGGACGTTCACGCCAAAGACCTGAAAGCAAACGGCGCTCGCGTTGTTCTGGAAGGCAACACCGACGAACGTGGTACTCGTGAGTACAACATGGCACTGGGCGAGCGTCGTGCGAAAGCCGTTCAGCGCTACCTGGTACTGCAAGGTGTTTCCCCAGCTCAAGCAGAACTGGTTTCCTACGGCGAAGAGCGTCCAGTTGCTACCGGCAACGACGAGCAGTCCTGGGCTCAAAACCGTCGCGTCGAACTGCGTAAGTAATTCGTCATGCGAACGTGCCGTCGTGCTGTAACTGTTTTGGCTCTCAGCCTCGCACCGCTTGCGGTGTGGGCTGCGGTTCCTGTGGTCGAGGACAACTCCGGCTATAACAATAGCGGGAGTAGTTATCCGCCTGCGGGTTACGGTACGAACGGCGCCTATGCCGGGGGAGGGGTTTCGACCCCTGTCTCGGCACAGGGCCAGCTGTTCAACCAACTGCAACAAATGCAGGATCAAATCTCGCGCCAACAGGGTGTGATCGAAGAACTGCAAAATGATGTAGCGCGCATGAAGCAAGAGAACCTGGAGCGATATCAGGATCTTGATCGGCGCATAGGAACCGGCGTTGCACCAGCCGCGACTCCTGATAATTCTTCCACCGGTGGCAATTTGAATGCCCCCGGTGCAGCAGCCGGCGCAGGTGCGGGGGCGGCAGCCGCAGCCGCTCAAGCGCCTGCCGCGGGTGGCGAACCGGCTGATCCGGCGAAGGAAAAACTGTATTACGATGCAGCCTTCGACTTGATCAAAGCCAAGGATTTCGACAAGGCCAGCCAGGCTTTCGCCGCATTCCTGCGCAAATACCCGAACAGCCAATACGCGGGCAACGCCCAGTACTGGTTGGGTGAAGTGAACCTGGCCAAAGGCGATCTGCAAGGTGCAGGTCAGGCTTTTGCCAAGGTTTCACAGTTGTACCCCAAGCACCCTAAAGTGCCTGATTCGCTATACAAGCTCGCTGATGTAGAGCGCCGCCTCGGTCATACCGACAGGGTCAAAGGCATTCTGCAACAGGTTGTGTCCCAATATCCGGGCACTTCCGCCGCTCAGCTGGCGCAGCGTGACTTGCAGCGCATGTAAGCCTGTAAGCTTGTAGAAATAGCTTCGTTTTGAAGAAACCCGCGCCTATCGCGGGTTTTTTCGTTAGAATTCATGCCCTTTTTATGAAACACGCTTTTTGGGATCTGCGCGTTGGCGAGGTTCCTTGAAGTGCCTGACGGAGGCGGACAGCCTGTTTAGCTGTTACGCCCGTGGCGACTATGCAAGACACATTGAGAATTACCGAAGTTTTCTACTCGTTGCAGGGTGAAACGCGGACTGCCGGGCTGCCCACTGTATTTGTGCGCTTGACCGGTTGCCCATTGCGTTGCCAATACTGCGACAGCGCCTACGCGTTCACTGGCGGCACCCTTCGCACGCTCGACGACATCCTCGAGCAAGTGGCCGGTTTTCGCCCGCGTTATGTTTGTGTCACGGGCGGCGAACCCCTGGCGCAACCGAATGCCATTCCCTTGCTCAAGCAGTTGTGTGACGCCGGCTATGAAGTGTCGCTGGAAACCAGTGGCGCGCTGGATATCTCGGCGGTCGATCCGCGGGTCAGTCGCGTCGTCGACCTGAAAACCCCGGGTTCGAAAGAAGCACACCGCAACCGCTACGAGAACATCGAGCTGCTTACGCCTAACGATCAGGTGAAGTTTGTCATCTGCTCGCGGGAAGATTACGACTGGGCCGTGTCCAAGCTGATTCAATACGGTCTGGATCAGCGTGCCGGCGAAGTCCTGTTCTCGCCGAGCCACCATGACCTGAACGCGCGTGATCTGGCGGATTGGGTGGTGGCGGACAATCTGCCTGTGCGTCTGCAATTGCAGTTGCATAAATATCTTTGGAATGACGAGCCGGGGCGCTGAAATGACTGAACAAACGAACACTGTCGAAAAACGTGCGGTCATCCTGCTGTCTGGCGGCCTCGACTCCGCGACAGTCGTGGCCATGGCCCGTGCTGAAGGCTACAGCTGCTACACCATGAGCTTCGATTACGGTCAGCGCTCCCACGCCGAATTGCACGCCGCTGCACGTGTCGCCCAAGACTTGGGTGTGGTCGAGCACAAGGTAATCGGCCTGAACCTGAACGGTATCGGCGGCTCGGCACTGACCGACACTAGCATCGATGTGCCGGAAACGCCGGGTGAAGGTATCCCGGTGACTTATGTGCCGGCACGCAACACTGTGTTTCTGTCCCTGGCGCTGGGCTGGGCCGAAGTGCTGGGCGCGCGTGACATCTTTATCGGCGTTAACGCGGTGGATTACTCCGGTTACCCGGATTGCCGTCCCGAGTTCATCGAAGCCTTCGAGCGCATGGCCAACCTGGCGACCAAGGCCGGGGTAGAAGGGCAGGGCTTCCGTATTCAGGCGCCACTGCAGAACCTGAGCAAGGCGCAGATCGTTCAGGCTGGCGTGAAGCTTGGCGTCGATTACGGGCTGACTGTTTCCTGCTATCAGGCAGACGATAATGGCCGCGCTTGCGGTAAATGCGACAGCTGCCGCCTGCGTGCAGAAGGCTTCGCGGCGGCCGGTGTGACCGACCCAACACCTTATTTTTGATTTATTTCAAATTAGGTGTTGAATAGTCCTTAAAAATCAGTATTATACGCGCCACCACACAGCGGGTCGTTAGCTCAGTTGGTAGAGCAGTTGGCTTTTAACCAATTGGTCGTAGGTTCGAATCCCACACGACCCACCATTTTAAAAAATCTGGAAGGCCCACGTAAGTGAGGATTTCCGGGTTTTTTTTTGCCCGCGATTTGAGCTCGGCTCAGTCCGGGTGACGCAGGTCAGAATCATCTTTTGCATCCAAGGGATATTCTGTAGCCTTGCGCAGCTTCAACGCTGTCCACGCCTGATGAATACTCACTCTCCCGGCGGTACCCTGAAGGGTCCGGAGCCGGGTGTATACTCGACTTTCGCGCGAAAGCGCCTGCAGGTCTTGCGAACATGACGCAGATTTCCGAACGCCTTCTGGTTCAAGCCCATCTCGACGCCAAGCAGCCCAAGCCGCTGACCGCCGATGAAGAGGCTTATTACCGCGCTGCCATCGCTGCCGAGCTCAAGGCTCAGGACGCGGTGCTGGTTGCCCACTTCTATTGCGATCCAGTCATTCAGGCCCTGGCTGAAGAAACCGGTGGCTGCGTCTCCGATTCTCTGGAGATGGCCCGCTTCGGCAATGCCCACCCGGCCAAGACCGTGGTGGTCGCCGGCGTGAAGTTCATGGGCGAAACCGCGAAAATCCTCAACCCTGAAAAACGCGTGCTGATGCCGACCCTGGAAGCGACCTGCTCGCTGGACCTGGGTTGCCCGGTGGACGAGTTCTCGGCGTTTTGCGATCAGCACCCAGAGCGCACAGTGGTGGTGTATGCCAATACCTCGGCGGCGGTCAAAGCCCGGGCAGACTGGGTAGTGACTTCCAGCTGTGCGCTGGAAATCGTCGAAAGCCTGATGGATAACGGCGAAACCATCATCTGGGCTCCGGACAAGCACCTGGGCACTTACATCCAGCGCAAAACCGGCGCCGACATGCTGCTGTGGGACGGTGCCTGCATCGTTCACGAAGAGTTCAAGGCCAAGCAGCTCGAAGACATGAAAGCGCTGTACCCGGATGCGGCCATTCTGGTGCACCCGGAGTCGCCGACCGCAGTGATCGACTTGGCCGACGCGGTGGGTTCCACCAGTCAGCTGATCGCTGCTGCGCAAAGTCTGCCAAATCAGACTCTGATCGTCGCCACCGACCGCGGCATCTTCTACAAGATGCAGCAGCTGTGCCCGGACAAGGTCTTTATCGAAGCGCCAACAGCCGGTAACGGCGCAGCGTGCCGCAGTTGCGCACATTGTCCGTGGATGGCGATGAATACCCTTGAGCGTACGCTGAAGAGCTTGCGCGAGGGCACCAACGAGATCTTCGTTGATCCGGCGTTGATTCCGCAGGCGGTGCGGCCGTTGAAGCGGATGCTTGATTTCACGCAGGCGGCGCGGATGAAGTTGGCCGGCAACGCTTGAGATCTTTCAGCTAGTCGCAAAAAAATGTGGGAGCGAGCTTGCTCGCGATAGCGGTCTGTCAGTCATATCCACCTTGACTGATACGCCGCTATCGCGAGCAAGCTCGCTCCCACAGTGGTTTTCGTATGGCTGAATTACTTGGTCTTCTTTGGGATGCGAACAAGCTGGGTATTGGAGTAGATGTCATGCCAGCTGCGCTTCTGCTTGTCGAACAGCGACCACAGGAACCCCAGCCCGAGGCATAGCCAGGACGCGATCGACACCACAAAGCGCAACAGCGCCTGCCACAGGCTGATGGATGAGCCGTCGGCGTTTTGCACGCGGATGCCCCAGACCTGCATGCCCAGCGTCTGCCCCGACCAGGTCCAGAACTTGGCGAAGAAGCCGAACAGCACGAATAACAACACCGTCGATAGCAGCGGATCACCGTCCAGCGCGCCAGCTTCGGTCATGGCACGCATTTGGCCTTCGCCGATGATCGCCATCTGAATCATCTTGTAAGTGCCGCTGGTGACGATCAGCAGGGCGGTGCATAACAGAAAGTCGTAGAACATCGCTGCCAGACGACGCCCCAGGCCGACGGCGGGGAAGTCGCCCTGTGGGTAGAGCAGGTGTTTCGACATGGCAGCCTCTGAGCGGAAAAAAGAAGCCATTTTACGGATTTGCGCGCACAAAAAAGCCCCTGATATCAGTATCAGGGGCTTTTTCGTTACAGAAGATCAGGCTTCTGCTTGTACTTCGTCAGCCTGCATGCCTTTCTGGCCTTGCACAGCAACGAAAGTCACTTTCTGGCCTTCTTTCAGGCTCTTGAAGCCGTTGCCCTGAATAGCGCGGAAATGTACGAACAGATCCGGACCGCTTTCTGGAGTGATAAAACCAAAACCTTTCTCGTCGTTAAACCACTTGACGGTACCGCTCTGACGTTGGGACATTTCTTATTTCCTTTGACGCAAAAATGAATGACAGTCTCCTTCTGGTGAAAGAGTACTGGGGCTGGTTGCAGGAGAGTAAGAAGACGTCGAACGGGATGTAGCTAACTTGTAGGCTACTGCCCAGGTCACGATTCCAAGCGACCCATGCAAACACAGTGAACAAACTCTACGCCAACTACGGGAGAAAAAACAAGCCCTGCGCAAGCCCGTATTTCCTCGGGTTGGTGGCAATCAGGGAGGCACTAGCGCAGGCTTATTCGATAGAGTTGTTCAGTTGTTTTCGATCGTTATAAGTAACGTTCATAAACGAAACGCTCGCACTGTTTTATGGCGGCTGCGTTACAGATTAGTGCACTGTTAACGCAGCCGCGTTACTTATAGAAACAGTCAATCAACCACGATAGTAGCGTTGTGGAACAAATGGCATTTTGCTTACAAGCAAAGGCACCTTTTTCCCACGAACAATTGCCCAAACCGGCGTATCCAGACCGATATAAGCGCTGTCGAGGTAACCCATGGCCAGAGGACCGCCAAGGGTCGGACCAAAGCCGCCGCTGCACACGCTGCCGATGATGTCGCCCGCTTCGTTGACGATCTCTGCACCTTCGCGCACGGGCGTACGTTCCTGCGGCAGCAGCCCAACGCGTTTGCGGCTGACCCCGGCTTGTTGCTGGGCGAACACGGTTTCAGCGCCAGGGAAGCCACCGGCCCGCGCGCCATCGGCACGACGAGGCTTGGAGATGGCCCACAACAGGCTGGCTTCGATTGGGGTGGTTTCGGTGTTCATGTCATGGCCGTAGAGGCACAGACCGGCTTCCAGGCGCAGGGAGTCGCGAGCACCGAGGCCGATCGCCGCTACTTCCGGTTCGGCCAGCAGGGCGCGAGCCAGGGCTTCGGCGTTGGCGGCCGGTACGGAAATTTCGAAACCGTCTTCACCGGTGTAGCCCGAACGGCTGACAAAGCAGTCCACGCCCAACAGCTTCACGCGGGCGAATTGCATGAAGGTCATCTTCGCTACTTCAGGCGCCAGGCGCGCGAGCACGGTGACGGCGGCCGGGCCTTGCAACGCCAGCAACGCGCGCTCTTCGAACAGCGGTTCGATGGTGCACTGGTCGCCGATGTGCTTGCGCAGGTGCGCCAGGTCCTGATCCTTGCAGGCCGCGTTGACCACCAGGAACAGTTCGTCGTTACCGAGGTTGGCGACCATCAGATCGTCGAGGATGCCACCGGTCTCGTTGGTGAACATCGCATAGCGCTGCATGCCCACCGGCAGGTCAATGATGTCCACCGGCACCAGGGTTTCCAGGGCTTTTGCCGCGTTGGCGCCGGTCAGGCGGATCTGGCCCATGTGCGAGACATCGAACAGCCCGGCCTGCTCACGGGTGTGCTGGTGTTCTTTCATCACGCCCAACGGGTACTGCACCGGCATGTCGTAGCCGGCAAACGGCACCATGCGGGCGCCGAGTTCGAGGTGCAATGCGTGCAACGGGGTTTTCAACAGTTGTTCGGTGGACATATCCAGCTCCTGAAAATAGTACGGATGCGCGCATCAGCACTCGATAATGTTGACCGCCAAACCGCCACGGGCGGTTTCCTTGTATTTGCTTTTCATGTCGGCGCCGGTCTGGCGCATGGTGCGAATGACTTTGTCGAGGGAGACGAAGTGCTGACCGTCGCCGCGCAGGGCCATGCGCACCGCGTTGATGGCCTTGACCGAACCCATGGCGTTGCGCTCGATGCAAGGCACTTGCACCAGCCCGCCAATCGGGTCGCAGGTCAGGCCGAGATTGTGTTCCATGCCGATTTCGGCGGCGTTTTCCACCTGCTGCACGGTGCCGCCCAGCACTTCACACAACGCGCCGGCGGCCATGGAACAGGCGACGCCAACCTCGCCCTGACAGCCGACTTCGGCGCCAGAGATCGAGGCGTTTTCCTTGTACAGAATGCCGATCGCGGCGGCCGTCAGCAGAAAGCGCACGACGCCGTCTTCGTTGGCACCGGGGATGAAGCGCATGTAGTAATGCAGCACCGCCGGGATGATTCCGGCTGCACCATTGGTGGGCGCCGTGACCACGCGTCCGCCGTTGGCGTTTTCTTCGTTGACCGCCAGAGCGTACAGGTTGACCCAGTCCAGCACCGACAGCGGATCGCGCAGCGACGATTCCGGGTTGTTGCACAATTGCCGATGCAGCGCCGCGGCCCGGCGTTTGACCTTCAGCCCACCGGGCAGGATGCCTTCGTTGCGGCAACCGGCGGTGACGCAGTCTTGCATCACTTGCCAGATTTTCAGCAAACCGGCACGTGTTTCCGCTTCCGGGCGCCAGGCGCTTTCGTTGGTCAGCATCACCTGGCTGATGGACAAACCGTAGGTGGCGCAATGACCGAGCAGGTCCTTGGCGCTTTTGAACGGGAAGGTCAGCGGCGTGGCGTCTTCGACAATGCGGTCGGCACCAGCGGCGTCTTCATCGACGACGAAGCCACCACCAACCGAGTAGTACTCGCGGCTGCGGATTTGCAGGCCAGCGGCATCGAATGCGCGAAAGATCATGCCATTGGGGTGATAGGCCAACGGTTTGCGAATCATCGCCAGGTGTTCTTTCTCGTTGAACGCAATGCTGTGTTCGCCGAGCAGGTTCAAGCGACCGCTGCCGCGAATTTCTTGCAGGCGAGCGGCGACGGTTTCGGTGTCCACGGTGTCCGGGTGTTCGCCTTCCAAGCCGAGCAACACAGCCTTGTCGCTGCCGTGGCCTTTGCCGGTGGCGCCGAGCGATCCATAGAGTTCGACTTTGACGCAGGTGGTTGCGGCCAGCAGCCCTTCACGGCGCAGACCTTCGGCGAAGCGCGCAGCGGCACGCATCGGGCCGACGGTGTGGGAGCTGGAGGGGCCGATGCCAATCTTGAACAGGTCGAACACGCTTAATGACATGGTTGTTCTCCGGTTTCTTGTTATAGGCGTAAATATCACCAGGCATGCACCCCGTAGGAGCTGCCGCAGGCTGCGATCTTTTGATCTTGCTCTTGATACTCAAGCGCGCTCGAGAAAGATCAAAAGATCGCAGCCTGCGGCAGCTCCTACAGGGGGTTATGGTGTTCTTGACAATGGGGGCGAGCGAACCCGCCCCCTATAGATCAAGCGTAGCTTTCGATCGACGGGCAGGCGCAGACCAGGTTGCGATCGCCGAACACGTTGTCGACGCGACCGACCGGTGGCCAGTACTTGCCTTCGATCAGCGACGCAACCGGGTACACCGCTTGCTCGCGGCTGTACGGGTGAGTCCACTCGCCGACGATTTCCGCGGCGGTGTGTGGCGCGTTTTTCAGCGGGTTGTCGTCCTTGTCCAGCGTGCCGTTTTCCACCGCGCGGATTTCTTCGCGGATGCGGATCATGGCTTCGCAGAAGCGGTCCAGTTCTTCTTTGGATTCGCTTTCGGTCGGCTCGATCATCAACGTGCCCGCTACCGGGAACGACATGGTCGGGGCGTGGAAGCCGAAGTCGATCAGGCGCTTGGCGACGTCATCGACGCTGATGCCGCTGCTGTCTTTCAACGGACGCAGATCGAGGATGCATTCGTGCGCCACCAGGCCATTGCTGCCGGTGTACAACACTGGGTAATGCTCTTCCAGGCGACGGGAAATGTAGTTGGCATTCAGGATCGCCAGTTGCGAAGCACGCTTGAGACCCGCGCCACCCATCATTCGAATGTACATCCAAGTGATCGGCAGAATGCTCGCGCTGCCGAACGGTGCCGCGCAGACCGCGCCTTCCTTGCGCTCCATCTGGGCGTGGCCCGGCAGGAACGGCGTCAGGTGCGACTTGACGCCAATCGGGCCGACGCCCGGGCCGCCACCGCCGTGTGGAATGCAGAAGGTTTTGTGCAGGTTCAGGTGGGACACGTCGCCGCCGAACTTGCCCGGTGCACAGAGGCCGACCATGGCGTTCATGTTGGCGCCGTCGATGTACACCTGGCCGCCGTTGTCGTGAATGATCCCGCAGATTTCGCGGATACCTTCTTCGAACACGCCGTGGGTCGACGGGTAGGTAATCATCAGCGCTGCGAGGTGTTCGCGGTGCTCGATGGCCTTGGCGCGCAGGTCTTCGATATCGACGTTGCCGCGAGCATCGCAGGCGGTCACGACCACGCGCATGCCCGCCATGTTGGCGGTGGCCGGGTTGGTGCCGTGGGCCGACGACGGGATCAGGCAGATGTCGCGGCGGTCTTCGCCACGGCTCTGGTGATAGGCACGGATCGCCAGCAGGCCAGCGTATTCACCTTGGGAACCGGCGTTCGGTTGCAGCGAGATCGCGTCGTAACCGGTGGCGGCGCAGAGCATCGCTTCCAGTTCATCGGTCAGCTGCTGATAACCGGCGCTTTGCTCGGCCGGGGCGAACGGGTGCAAGGCACCGAATTCAGCCCAGGTCACCGGGATCATTTCGCTGGCGGCGTTGAGTTTCATGGTGCAGGAACCCAGCGGGATCATGGTGCGATCCAGGGCCAGGTCCTTGTCGGCGAGCTTGCGCAGGTAGCGCATCAGCTCGGTTTCCGAATGATAACGGTTGAACACCGGGTGGCTGAGGATCGGCGATTGGCGAACCAGTGCGGCCGGGATCGTGCTTGCAACGCTTGCGGCCAATGCGGCGAAGTCTGGCAGGGTTTTGCCATCGGCCAGCAGGGCCCACAGGGTTTCCACATCAGCTTGCGAAGTGGTTTCGTCCAGAGACAGACCCAGACGCTCGCCATCGACCACGCGCAGGTTGATCTGCTGAGCACGCGCCTTGTCGTGCAACGAAGCCGTTTGCGTGCCGGTTTTAACCGTCAGCGTGTCGAAGAAGTTGGTTTGCTCGACGTTCAGACCGAGTGCGCTCAAGCCTTTGGCGAGGATCGCGGTCAGGTGATGAATGCGCTGGGCGATCTGCGTCAGGCCTTTCGGGCCGTGGTACACGGCGTACATGCTGGCGATGTTGGCCAGCAGCACCTGGGCGGTGCAGATGTTGCTGGTGGCTTTCTCGCGGCGGATATGTTGCTCGCGGGTCTGCATGGCCAGGCGCAGGGCCGGCTTGCCGAAACGGTCCACGGAAACGCCGACCAGACGGCCCGGCATGTCACGCTTGAACGCGTCCTTGGTGGAGAAGTAGGCCGCGTGCGGACCACCGAAGCCCAGCGGCACGCCGAAGCGTTGCGCGCTGCCGATGGCCACGTCGGCGCCGAATTCGCCTGGCGGGGTCAGTACGGTCAGGGCCAGCAGGTCAGCCGCGACGGCGACCAGTGCATTGGCGGCATGGAAGCGTTCGGTCAGTTCGCGGTAGTCGAACACGTCACCGTTGCTGGCCGGGTATTGCAGCAGGGCGCCGAAGAATACGCTGACGTCGCTCAGTTCGCGCTCGTCGCCGACCACCACGTCGATGCCCAACGGCTCGGCACGGGTGCGCAGTACATCGAGAGTTTGCGGGTGGCAATGCACCGAGGCGAAGAACGCGTGGCTGCCTTTATTCTTGCTCAGGCGTTTGCAGAAGGTCATGGCTTCGGCAGCGGCGGTGGCTTCGTCCAGCAGCGAGGCGTTGGCGATCGGCAGGCCGGTGAGGTCGCTGATCAGGGTCTGGAAGTTCAGCAGCGCTTCGAGACGACCCTGGGAAATTTCTGGTTGGTACGGGGTGTAAGCGGTGTACCAGGCCGGGTTTTCCAGCAGATTGCGCAGGATCGGCGACGGCGTGTGAGTGCCGTAGTAGCCCTGGCCGATGTAGGTCTTGAACAGCTGATTTTTGCCGGCGATGGATTTGATCAGCGCCAGGGCATCGGCTTCACTCAGGCCGTCTTCCAGGCCGAGGACGCTGGTGCCCTTGATGCTGACGGGAATGACGCTGGCGCTCAGGGCTTCCAGCGAGCCAAAACCCAAGCTATTGAGCATGGCTTGCTCGTCGCCGGCACGCGGGCCGATGTGGCGGGCGATGAATTCGTTGGCAGTGTCGAGATTGATTCGAGTCATGTCAGCGCTCCTCAGGCTTGGGCGATCAGACGGTCGTAAGCGTCTTGATCCAGCAGTTGGCCGACAGCCGAGGCGTCGGTTGGCTGGAAGCGGAAGAACCAGCCTTCGCCCAGCGGATCTTCGTTGACCAGTTCAGGGCTGCTGTCCAGCGCCGGGTTCACTTCCAGCACTTCGCCGTCGAGTGGCATGTACACGCCGCTGGCGGCTTTTACCGATTCCACGGTGGCGGCTTCAGCGCCTTTGTCGTAGGACTGCAGCTCAGGCAGTTGTACGAAAACCACGTCGCCCAGGGCGTTCTGCGCGAAAGCAGTGATGCCGACTGTGACGGTGCCGTCAGCTTCAGTGCGCAGCCATTCGTGATCTTCAGTAAAACGCAACTCGCTCATGGAAACTCCTAAGGGGGCCAGACTCGTCTGGTGGACGCGATTGAATGCTTGGGCAATGCCCTGATTTATGAGAGGTTACTTAGCAAATTCGCGGCCAATGTTATTTATTCTTTATAAATCAATGAGTTATTGGTTATTGCGGATGACTGAGAAAGACTGACTGTAGCGAAATCGCTACAGTGCAGACGGAAGAAAAAAGCTGAAGTGGATCAAAGCCTTGCACAGCGGTGATCGGGAGAGAGTGTAGCGATATCATTCCACTGTAGCGCTTTCAGTACAGATGGAGGTCGCTTTTGAAAACACCACAACCCCCTGTGGGAGCGGGCTTGCCCGCGATGAGGCCATTACATTCAACCTCTATGTCGAATGTAAGATAGCCATCGCGGGCAAGCCCGCTCCCACAGGGTTTTGTGGTGTTGAGGGGGATTGTGTTTCAGCCACAGCATTACGGTTTGTTGGGAATCCCGTACTTACGCAACCGATGGGCAATCGCGGTGTGGGAGGTTTGCAGGCGGCTGGCCAGTTGGCGGGTCGAGGGGTAGCTGACGTAGAGCTTTTCCAGCAGGGTTTTTTCGAACTCTTCCATGGCCTGCTCGAGGCTGTCGACCTCGCTGTCGCTCTGGCGCGCCACGGAGGTGCCGGCGATGTCGAGGTCGCCGATGTCCACCAGGCTGCTTTCGCAAATCGCCGCGGCGCGGAAGATCACGTTCTGCAATTGCCGCACATTACCCGGCCAGCGATTGCCCAGCAGCGCCGGGTAAGTGCCGGGGGCCAGGCGACAGACCGGGCGCTGGATCTGCGCGCAGGCCTGCTGCATGAAGTAGCGCGCCAGCAGCAGAATGTCTTGGCCACGCTCGCGCAACGGTGGGACTTCGACATTCAGCACGTTGAGGCGATAGAACAGGTCTTCGCGGAAGGCGCCTTCGCTGACCATTTTTTCCAGATCGCGATGGGTTGCGCTGAGGATCCGCACATTGACCTTCACCTCGCGATCGCCACCGACCCGACGGAAGCTGCCATCGTTGAGAAAACGCAGCAGTTTCGCCTGCAAGTACGGCGACATTTCACCGATCTCGTCGAGAAATACCGTGCCCTGGTTGGCCAGTTCCATCAGCCCCGGTTTGCCACCCCGTTGCGCGCCGGTGAAGGCGCCGGGGGCGTAGCCGAACAGCTCGCTTTCGGCGAGGTTTTCCGGCAGTGCCGCGCAGTTCAAGGCCAGGAACGGCGAACTGTGGCGAGCGCTGATGGCGTGGCAGGCGCGGGCCACCAGTTCTTTGCCGGTGCCGGTTTCACCCTGGATCAGCAATGGAGCATCGAGGGCCGCAACCCGTTGAGCGCGAGCCTTGAGTGTACGAATCGCCGGGGATTCGCCGAGCAGGGCATCGAAGCCTTCGGCGTGATCGTGGTGCAGCGCCGAGAGGCGTTCACCGATTCGGTTCGGCTGATACAGGGTCAGCAGCGCGCCGGCGTCGGTGATTGGCGTGGCGTCCAGCAGCAGGGTCTGGCCGTTGACGGTGATTTCGCGCAGCGGCAGGCGGAAGCCGTTTTCCAGCAACGCGTCGAGCAGCGCCGGGTCGGCAAACAGCTCGCTGATGCTTTCACCTGCCGGTTCGCGTCCGTACAGGGCAATCAGTGCCGGGTTGGCCAGCAGCACCTTACCAGCGCTGTCCAAGGCCAACACCGGGTCGGTCATCGCCGCGAGCAGCGCATCAAGCTGCAAGTGACGGCGCTGGCCGGGAAGAATGTCGACCACCGTCACCGCTTGCACGCCGCGCACACTGAACAGCGCGTCGCGCAGCTCTTCAAGCACTGCCGGGCTCAAGGTCGGAGCGTCGATGTAGACGTTGGGCGGGACCATTTCCACCGCATCCAGATTGAGATTGCGTCCACCGAGCAGGGCCAGGACTTCCTGGGTGATTCCGACGCGGTCGATGAAGCTGACGTGGATACGCATGGGGCGGTTGGGTTCTGGAGTGCGGAGGGTGGCAAGTATGCCTTGGGGCGGGTCTTAGGTGAAATGCGCGTGCTAATTGTAGGAGCGAGGCTTGCCCGCGAAGAGGCCATCAAGGCCGCTAAAAGCTTCGCGGGCAAGCCTCGCTCCTACAGTCGTGTGTCCCGGCCTTTCAGTTGGCATCCATAGCGAATGAAAAGTCCGTCGCGAGCAAGGTGCGTGGGTTATTCCAGGTGTTCGGGTTTTACCGGGTCCCCCGACTTCATATTCAGCTGCACCCGAACATCTTCGAACATCGCATCGTAATACTTGTGGATCGAGCCAATACTGCTCAGATGCTTGGGAATACCGTACTTTTCTGCGATTTTCGTCACGTTGCTGGCGAAGTTGTAGGCCTGATCCTTGGGCAGGAAGAACAACTCGGTAAATTCCTTGCCTTGGATGGTGCCGTGCATCGTGAACTGCATCCCTTTTTCCCCTTTGGGATCTTTGCTGACCTCATAGTCGAGATGCACGTTGTAGTTGACATCATCGGGGGTCAGCGCGTGGCGCTCGATGTGCAGATGACCGGGCTCAAACGTTGCCATTGACGTCTCTCCTTATAAATAAGTTATGCCAGGTGTCGCCGTGCTGATACGTGTGCCGGCCTTGCCCTGGACGATTGCTTCAATGTCCGAGAGTGAGCCGATCACCGCGACTTTTCCAGTATGGCGGGCGAATTCGCACGCCGCCTGGACCTTTGGTCCCATGGAGCCGGCCGCGAAGCCGAGTTTTTCCATGTCGTCCGGGTGGGCCTGGGCGATGGCTTTCTGGGTGGGTTTGCCGAAGTCGATGAACGCCGCGTTGACGTCGGTGGCGATCACCAACAGATCGCTTTCAAGCTGCTCGGCCAGCAGCGCCGAGCACAGGTCCTTGTCGATCACCGCTTCCACGCCTTGCAGTTTGCCGCTGGCGCCGTACATCGTCGGAATGCCGCCACCGCCCGCGCAAATCACGATGCTGCCTTTTTCCAGCAGCCACTTGATCGGGCGGATTTCGAAGATGCGTTTCGGCCTCGGGCTGGCCACCACGCGACGGAATTTGTCGCCGTCCGGAGCAATCGCCCAGCCTTTCTCGGCAGCAAGTTTTTCCGCTTCTGCCTTGGTGTAGACCGGGCCGATGGGTTTGCTGGGGGCCTGGAACGCCGGGTCGTTGGCGTCGACTTCGACCTGGGTCAGCAGGGTGGCGAACGGCACTTCGAAGTCCAGCAGGTTGCCCAGTTCCTGTTCAATGATATAGCCGATCATGCCTTCGGTTTCGGCACCGAGCACGTCCAGCGGGTAAGGGGAAACCTGGGTGTAGGCCGCCGCTTGCAGCGACAGCAGGCCAACCTGGGGACCATTACCATGAGCGATCACCAGTTGATTGCCGGAATAAACCTTGGCGATCTGTTCGGTGGCGACGCGGATGTTGGCGCGCTGGTTGTCCGCGGTCATGGGTTCACCCCGGCGGAGCAGGGCGTTACCGCCCAGAGCAACGACGATACGCATAATGCAGTCCTTTTAACGTAGGAGCGAGGCTTGCCCGCGAAGCTTTTAGCGGTCTTGAAGGCCCCTTCGCGGGCAAGCCTCGCTCCTACAGGTTCAGGGTCAGGTATGAATAAACACAGGTTCAGTGGCTGGTCATGAACACGTGTTCAGCCTCAGATATCCGCCAGCGCCGACACCAGAATCGCCTTGATGGTGTGCATGCGGTTTTCCGCTTGCTCGAAGGCGATGTTGGCCGGTGATTCAAAGACTTCTTCAGTCACCTCGACGCCGTTGGCCAGGTGCGGGTAGCGCGCGGCGATGTCTTTGCCGACCTTGGTTTCGCTGTTATGGAACGCCGGCAAACAGTGCATGAATTTCACGCGCGGGTTGCCCGAGGCCTTCATCATGTCGGCGTTGACCTGGTAGGGCAGCAGTTGCTCGATGCGCTCGTCCCACGCCTCCACAGGTTCGCCCATCGACACCCAGATGTCGGTGTGGATGAAGTCCACGCCCTTGACCGCTTCTTTCGGGTCTTCGGTGATGGTGAGACGCGCGCCGCTTTCGGCGGCGAAGGCCTGGCACTGATCGATGAAGTCCTGATGCGGCCACAGCGCTTTCGGTGCGGCGATGCGCACGTCCATGCCGAGTTTGGCGCCGATCATCAACAGCGAATTGCCCATGTTGTAGCGGGCATCGCCGAGGTAGGCGTAGCTGATGTCGTGCAGCGGTTTGTCGCTGTGTTCACGCATGGTCAGGGTGTCGGCGATCATCTGCGTCGGATGGAATTCAGCAGTCAGACCGTTGAACACCGGCACGCCGGCGAACTTGGCCAGCTCTTCGACGATTTCCTGTTCGAAGCCACGGTACTCGATGGCGTCGAACATCCGCCCGAGCACGCGGGCGGTGTCTTTCATGCTTTCCTTGTGGCCGATTTGCGACGACACCGGGTCGATGTAGGTGACGTGGGCGCCCTGATCGTGGGCCGCGACTTCGAAGGCGCAGCGGGTGCGGGTCGAGGTTTTTTCGAAGATCAGCGCGATGTTTTTGCCTTGCAGGTGTGGACGCTCGGTGCCGGTGTACTTGGCGCGTTTGAGGTCACGGGACAGGTCCAGCAGGTAATTCAGCTCACGAGTGGTGTGGTGCATCAAACTCAGCAGGCTGCGATTGCGCATATTAAAAGCCATGATGGGATCTCCTTGGGTATCGGTTATCCCCCGGACCGCGCTGGATAAGCGGCGGCCAGGGTTTGAAAGTTAATAGTCGATAGGGTCGCGAATGATCGGGCAGGTCATGCAATGGCCGCCGCCACGCCCGCGACCGAGTTCACCGGCGCTGATGGTGATGACCTCCACACCGGCCTTGCGCAGCAGGGTGTTGGTGTAGGTGTTACGGTCATAACCGATGACCACGCCAGGCTCCACCGCCACCACGTTGTTGCCGTCGTCCCATTGCTCGCGTTCGGCGGCGAAGCTGTTGCCGCCGGTTTCGACGACGCGCAACGCTTTCAGGTTGAGGGCCTTGGCCACGGTGTCGAGGAAGCTGGTTTCTTCGCGGCGAATGTCGACGCCACCCGGTTTGCTTTCATCAGGGCGCACGCTGAAGGCGACGATCTGGTTCACTACTTCCGGGAAAATGGTCACGAGGTCGCGGTCGCAGAAGCTGAACACGGTGTCCAGGTGCATCGCTGCGCGGGACTTCGGCAGGCCGGCGACGATCACCCGCTCGACCGCTTTGTTCTTGAACAGGTTGACCGCCAATTGGCCGATCGCCTGACGGGACGAACGCTCGCCCATGCCGATCAACACCACGCCGTTGCCGATCGGCATCACGTCGCCGCCCTCCAGGGTGGCGCTGCCATGGTCCTGATCCGGATCGCCGTACCAGATCTGGAAGTCGGCGTTGGTGAACTGCGGGTGGAACTTGTAGATAGCGGTGGTCAGCAGGGTTTCCTGACGACGTGCCGGCCAGTACATCGGGTTGAGCGTCACGCCACCATAGATCCAGCAGGTGGTGTCGCGGGTGAACTGGGTGTTGGGCAGCGGCGGCAGAATGAAGCTGGAGTGACCGAGAAACTCGCGGAACATCTGAATGGTCTTGCCGCCAAAGCTGTCCGGCAAGTCATCGGCGGAGACGCCGCCAATCAGGAACTCAGCGATCTTGCGCGGCTCCAGGCTACGCAGCCAGGAAGCGGTTTCATTGACCAGACCCAAACCCACCGAATTGGCGGTGATCTTGCGCTCCAGGATCCAGTCCAGCGCTTCAGGAATCGCAACGATGTCGGTCAACAGGTTGTGCATTTCCAGCACGTCGACGTTGCGCTCGCGCATCTTGGTGACGAAGTCGAAATGGTCACGCTTGGCCTGTGCAACCCACAGCACATCGTCGAAAAGCAGTTCATCGCAGTTGTTCGGAGTCAGCCGCTGGTGGGCCAGCCCGGGGGAGCAAACCATGACTTTGCGCAGTTTGCCGGCTTCGGAATGGACGCCGTACTTAACTTTTTCGGTGGTCATTACAGTGATCCTCCAGATGACAAATGGGTCGGGTGTTATAGGGTCAGGAAGCCGTCATACAGTCCGTAGGCTGCCACCAGGGCGCCCACGACGACCGCTGCGAAAATCAGCTTCTCGACGTTGGTGAAAACCGGTTTGTTGACTTCAAGTTTGGCCTTGGCGAACAGGATTGCGCCGGGCGCATAGAGCAGGGCGGAGAGCAGCAAGTATTTGACGCCACCGGCATAGATCAGCCAGACCGCGTAGATCAACGCGACGGCGCCGATGAACAGGTCTTTCCTGCGCTCGGCCAAAGCGTTTTCATAACTCTCGCCGCGCACCGCCAGCAGCAGCGCGTAAGCCGCCGACCACAGGTACGGCACCAGAATCATTGAGGTGGCGAGGTAGATCAGCGACAGATAAGTGCTGGCCGAGAACAGCGTGATGATCAGGAACAGCTGGACCATGGCGTTGGTCAGCCACAGCGCATTGACCGGCACATGGTTGGCGTTTTCACGGCGCAAAAAGGCCGGCATGGTGTGGTCTTTGGCGGCGGCGAACATGATCTCTGCACACAGCAACACCCACGACAGCAGCGCACCGAGCAACGAGATGATCAGGCCAACGCTGATCAGTACCGCGCCCCAATGACCGACCACGTGTTCCAGCACGGCGGCCATGGACGGGTTCTGCAGTTTTGCCAGTTCCGGTTGGGTCATGATGCCCAGCGACAGCACGTTCACCAGCACCAGGAACAGCAGCACGGTGATGAAACCGATGACGGTGGCTTTACCCACGTCGCTGCGTTTTTCCGCACGGGCCGAGAAGATGCTCGCGCCTTCGATACCGATGAACACCCAGACGGTGACCAGCATCATGTTGCGCACCTGGTTCATCACGCTGCCCAAGTCAGGGTTTTTCACGCCCCAGATGTCGGCGGTGAAGATGTCCAGTTTGAACGCGAAAATCGCGATCAGGACAAACAGTAGCAGCGGTACGATTTTGGCGACAGTGGTCACCAGGTTGATGAACGCTGCTTCCTTGATTCCGCGCAGTACCAGGAAATGCACACCCCAGAGTAGCAGCGACGCACCGATCACGGCCGCTACAGTGTTCCCCTCCCCAAAGATGGGGAAGAAGTAGCCGAGGGTGCTGAACAAGAGGACGAAGTAACCAACGTTACCCAGCCAGGCGCTGATCCAGTAACCCCAGGCAGACGAGAAACCCATGTAATCGCCGAAACCGGCCTTGGCGTAGGCGTAGACACCGCCGTCCAGATCAGGTTTTCGATTAGCGAGGGTCTGGAAAACGAAGGCTAGGGTCAACATGCCCACCGCGGTAATTGCCCAACCGATAAGAACGGCGCCCACATCAGCGCTGGCGGCCATGTTCTGGGGTAAAGAGAAGATCCCGCCACCAATCATTGAGCCGACAACCAGTGCAACCAAGGCGCCGAGTTTCAGTTTCCCGGGGGATTCAGACATTGCATGACTCCAGTGCAGGAGAAGAGAGAAAACAGGGTAGTTTCGTTCGCTGTTCAATCATCTGACTTAGATCAATGCATGATCACATTCCATTGTTAATTAAAGACTTATGGGTCTTTGGCAGGCATAAAGCTAATGCCCGAAAACCCTATGCAGAGCCCTCGGATAAAAGTGAAAGAAATAAAGCGTATCAGTTGAGGTTTAGACGCTAGTTTGTTTTTTCGTTTTGGCAAGTATTGGTCATTTGATTTTGCAGTGATATTGATTTATCAAGACCTACCGACAAAACCGCTATTTCCGGACGGCTGCGCTAGCGTGATAAGTTATAAATAAACAATATTGGCGTTAATTGATAAGCGTTATTACGCTTTATCTATTTAGTTAGAAACCGACTATGTAACGGTCTCGCGGCGATAACGCGGCGGGCAAATGGAGACGCCCGAATGTCGCAACCGACGCAAAAGCTTCGCCTGAGTGCGCTGATCGCTTTGGTGGTGGGATCGATGGTTGGCGGCGGGATTTTTTCCTTACCGCAAAACATGGCGGCGCGTGCCGATGCCGGGGCGATATTGATTGGTTGGGCGATCACTGCGGTGGGCATGCTGACCCTGGCCTTCGTCTTTCAGACCCTGGCCAATCGCAAGCCGGAACTGGACTCTGGGGTGTACGCCTACGCCAAAGCCGGTTTCGGCGATTACATGGGTTTCTCGTCTGCCTGGGGATACTGGATCAGCGCCTGGCTGGGCAACGTCGGTTATTTCGTATTGCTGTTCAGCACCCTCGGTTATTTCTTTCCGGTGTTTGGCCAAGGCAACACACCGATCGCCATCGGCTGCGCGTCGGTGCTGCTGTGGGCCGTGCATTTTCTGGTGCTGCGCGGGATCAAGGAAGCGGCGTTCATCAATCAACTGACCACCGTGGCCAAGATTGTGCCGCTGATCATGTTCATCGTCATCGCTGCCGTGGCCTTCGAGGCGGACATCTTCACCCGCGACATCTGGGGCCGCAGTAACCCGAATTTCGGTGGCGTGATGGACCAGGTGCGCAACATGATGCTGGTCACCGTGTTCGTGTTCATCGGCATCGAAGGCGCAAGTGTGTATTCGGCGAGGGCGGAGAAACGTTCGGACGTGGGCCGGGCGACGGTCATCGGTTTTATCGGTGTGTTGGCGCTGCTGGTGCTGGTGAATGTGTTATCCCTCGGGATCATGAGCCAACCGGAATTGGCCACGCTGCAGAACCCGTCGCTGGCGGCGGTGCTGGAACATATCGTCGGCCCTTGGGGCGCGCTGCTGATCAGCATCGGCCTGGCTATTTCGCTGTTGGGAGCATTGCTGTCCTGGGCGCTGCTGTGCGCCGAAATCCTCTTCGCCACCGCGAAAGACAAGACCATGCCAGCCTTCCTGCAAAAGGAAAATGCCAACCATGTGCCGGTCAACGCGCTGTGGCTGACCAACGTGATGATCCAGATTTTTCTGCTGATCACGCTGTTTTCCGCCGGTACTTACACCAGCCTGATCTACCTCGCCTCATCGATGATTCTGGTGCCGTATCTGTGGTCGGCGGCGTATGCGGTGTTGTTGAGCGGGCGAGGGGAAACCTATGAGCATGCTTCGGCCGAGCGCACGAAAGACTTGCTGATCGGTGGCATTGCCCTGTCTTACGCGGTTTGGTTGTTGTATGCCGGCGGCGTGAAATACCTGCTGCTCTCGGCGTTGTTGTATGCACCGGGGGTGATTCTGTTTGCCCAGGCCAAGCGGGAACAGGGCAGGCCGTTGTTTACGTTGGTGGAGAAGGGGATTTTCAGCTGTGTGGTTGCCGGGGCGGGGTTGGCGGCCTATGGGTTGTATAGCGGGCTACTGTCTTTGTGATCCAATATTTGCGGTGACTGTTCGGGCCTCATCGCGGGCAAGCCACGCTCCCACAGGTGATATGTGTTCTCCTGTGGGAGCGTGGCTTGCTCGCGATACCTATCGGATGGTCACCACCACTGCGCGCGGTGGGAACCCAATTCTCCGGCCGGCAGCGCCCACTGCAAGGGTGTTCCGGTGATTTTCAGCGGTACTTGGAGCCGGTGGGCCGGACCCCAAGGTGTCTGCTCAACCAGCATCCCTTGATCATTGTCATCCTCCGCCCGCAACGCCTCGTCGGTCCCTGCGCCATGTTCAATCAGCAATTTGGCGGTCCGCGCCAACGACAATCTGGCCGACCCGCCATGTCCCAATAACTTGATCGCCGCAGCTGCCATCAAATACCCGGTGGCATGATCAAGCGCCTGCACCGGCAGTGGTGTCGGCTTGTTCGCTTTGTTCCACTGCATTCCCGCTTCGGCAATCCCGCTGCTCATCTGAACCAGACTGTCGAACCCTCGACGGTTCTGCCAGGGGCCGCTCCAACCGTAGGCATTGAGGCACACATCAATCAGGCCCGGTGCCAGTTTTTGACGCTGGGTGACGCCGTACCCCAACCTTTCCAGTGCATCAGCTCGGTAGCCGTGGAGCAAGATATCAGCGTCCTTGAGCAGGCTTTCGAACACCGCGCGATCAGTCTTGTCGTGCAGATCCAGACGCGCACAGCGTTTGCCCAAAGTGACTTCCGGCACTACGCCGGGTTCGTTCCAGGTGGGTGGGTCGATGCGCAAAACATCGGCGCCGAGGCCGGCGAGAAAACGGCTGGCGATGGGGCCTGCGAGCACGCGCGTGAGGTCCAGCACCTTGACCCCGGCCAGCGGTTGCGCCACTGAACCCTTCCACGGTTTGGGGTTTTGGCTGTCGCCAGCGCTGAACTGAATCAACGGCTCGGCGTTCACCGTCAAACCTTGGGGATGCGCTTGCCATTGCGCCCAGCTGCGCATTTCGGCCGCGCAACCACCGGCATCAACAACGGCCTGCTCCAGATCACTTTTCACCCATTGCGCAACCTTGCTCGCCATTGCGGCGCGGTCGGCACAGGCGCCGAGCACGCTTTCAGCGGCGGCACGATGATGAGGCGCGTTGGTGTGCAGGCGGATCCAGCCGTCCTTGGTTGCGTAGTCGCCGGTAACCGGGTCCCACAACGGTGGAACGCTCCAGCCCACGGGGCGGATCGACGTTGCGAACCAGAACGACGCCAGGCGGCGGTCGACTTCAAGGGTAGGCAAACGGCCTGTGTGTTGTTGCAGCAGTTCACTGACGGCCTGACCGGCAGCGGCAACGCTGGCGCAGGCAAGGTCGGTGACGGCAAATGCCGAGGGCAGGGCGCCGCTCGAGGTGAACGGGATTGGGGTGTGCGGCAAGCCGAGCGCGGCTTGAATGGACGTGAGCAAATCAGTCATCGAAGGCCCTCCGGAACGAGAGCCCGAGCATAGATCAAAAATCTTCCAAGCCGGATGAAATCCCCTGTAGGAGCGAGGCTTGCCCGCGAAGAACGATAACGCGGTCTGTCTAAAAAACCGCAGCGCTTTCTTCGCGGGCAAGCCTCGCTCCTACAGGGGCGGTGGTGTTGGCTACACCCGGAACTGGTCCATCAATTTCATCTGGTGGGTTGTCAGGGAGTTGAGCTGGCTGCTGATCTGTGCCGATTCGGTGGCTTGGCCGGTGAGGGTTTCGGTGACGGTGCGGATGGCCGAGACATTGCGGTTGACCTCTTCGGCCACGGCGCTTTGCTGTTCGGCGGCGCTGGCGATTTGCAGGTTCATGTCGCTGATCACCGTGACCGCGTCACTGATTTTGCTCAACGCCTGGACCGCTTGCTGGATCTGCCCGGCGTTGCTGTGGGCCTGGGTCTGACTCGAATGCATGGTGGCGACCACGCCGCGGGTGCCGGTCTGGATGCGCTCGATGACGATGCGGATTTCTTCCACCGAATCCTGGGTCCGTTTGGCCAGGTTGCGCACTTCATCGGCCACCACCGCAAAACCGCGACCGCTCTCACCGGCACGCGCCGCTTCAATGGCCGCGTTGAGCGCCAGCAGGTTGGTCTGCTCGGCGATGCTGCGGATCACTTCCAGTACCGAACCGATCTGCTCGCTGTTGACCGCCAGCGCTTCGACTTCGGTCACGGCCTTGCTGACCTCTTCGGCCAACTGATTGATGTCACGGGTGCTGCGCTCGATGATCGACATGCCATCGCGAGCCGACTGGTCGGCACCTTTGGCGGCATTGGCCGCGTTCGACGCACTGTTGGCGACGTCGTGAGCAGTGGCGCTCATTTCGTTGGAAGCGGTGGCGACCTGGTCGATTTCGCGGAACTGCACCTGCATGCCTTCGCTGGTCTGACGGGCGATTTCCGAAGACTGGTCGGCGGTGCCACGGGCGTCGGTGATGCTTTGTTTGATCTGTGCGATGGTCGGTTGCAGCTTGTCGAGGAAGCGATTGAACCAGCTGACCAATTCGCCCAGTTCATCTGTCTTGCTGTAGTGCAGGCGTTGGGTAAGATCACCGTCGCCGCTGGCAATTGCCTTGAGCATTTCGGCCACGCTGTTGATCGGCCGGGTCACGCCGGACGCGGTGAGCCAGATCAGCAATAGACCGACCAGGCCGGCCGCGACAGCCACCAGCATCGCTTTGATCGTGCCACTTTGCTGCGCGTCATCGAGCACCGTTTGCAGCTTCACCGAGTCGGCCAGCAGCACGTGTTTCGGCAGGTCGATCACCACGCCCCAGGCTTTGGAATCGCTGATCGGGCTGACCGGATAAACCGCGCGGATCATGTCGCCCTGTTCGAGGATTTTTGGCGTGCCGGCGCTGAGCAGTTGCAGGATGTCCTTGCCGTCTGCGCCGAGGGTCTCGCCGATGCTTTTGCCGACCTTGCCCGCGTCGACACTGTAGCCGGCCAGTACACCGCTGCCGGAGACGATCAGCATGTGCCCGGCGCTATTGAACAGGTCACGTTGGGAATCGACAGCGGCGGCTTGCAGGGCATCGAGGGCGATGTCCACACCGACCACGCCGATGGATTTGCCATCCACCAGCAGCGGTACGGAAATAGTCGTCATCAGCATTTCTTTGCCGCCGACGGTATCGGCATACGGATCCAGCAGGCAGGTGCGTTTACTGTCGCGAGGGCAGGTGTACCAACTGTTGTAAGGCGTACCGCTGAGGCTCAGGGTGGTTTTGGTCATGTCTTCTTCGACCATGATCGTGTTCATCCCGGCACCGCCGGCACGGCTCCAGTAACTGGCGAAACGCCCGGCTTCGTTGGACTGACGAGCCGCATCGTTGGCGAACTCACTGTCCTTGCCGTCAAGCCCGTTGGGCTCGAACGCCAGCCAGATCCCCAGCACCTTGCTGTTGCGCTCGAAGGCGGTTTTCAGGCTCTGGTTCAACTCCTCACGCAGGGCACCGGCCTCAAGGGAGCGTTTGCTGGCCATGGCCCGCATGTCCTTGATCTGATCGGCCAGGGCCGTCACCACCAGCAGGCTTTCGCCAAATGTCTTCTGCACCCGCACCGCTTGTTCGGCGGCCTTGGCCTGGAGCAGGTTCTGCACGCTGGCCGTGAGCATCTTGCTGCTGGAGGCGCTGACCAGTTCATCGTTCCGGTTGGTCTGGTAGATGTTCATGCCGACGATCAAAGCGACCACGCCAAGCAGGCACAGACCGGACAGCAAAACGATTTTCAGGCGGATGGAGAGAGAGTCGAACATAGAGCGATCTCGTGAATGGATGAGATGTTGGCTGTGAGCCGAAGTCGACCCGAGTCGCCAAATCCATTCAGCGCCATTTAATGCGCATCGGCGTGGGCGAAGGTTGCATGAACGCAAGCCGACGAACGGCAGCAGGTAAACGTTTGCGCAGGAAAATGCCCTGAAAAGGACAAGAATTCAGGAGATTTTCGGCAACGATTCCGGGCGCGACCACATCCACAGATTGCCCAGACTCATGCCCGCAATCGCCAGATAGATCGGCCAGCCATGATCAAGCATCACCAGCATCAACCCCGCGCACAGCAGCATGCTGACGGTGGCGCTGACCTTGGCGCGACGGGCGATGATTTTGCCGTTGCGCCAGTTATGCAGGATCGGTCCGAACAGCCGATGGTTTTCCAGCCAGGCACTCAAACGTGGCGAACTTTTGGTCGCGGCCCACGCGGCCAGCAGGATGAACTCGGTGGTTGGCAGGCCGGGGATGACGATGGCGATCAGACCTATGCCGAGGCTGACGTAGGCCAGCAGGGCGAAGAGGATTCGGGCTAGGGATGTGCGAGTCATAGGGCGTTCTAACCTGTAGGAGCGAGGCTTGCCCGCGAAGAACGATAACGCGGTCTGTCTGAAAGTCCGCATTATCGTTCTTCGCGGGCAAGCCTCGCTCCTACAAGATCGGGGTGCTCAGGCGAGTTCGGGAGTGGTGGTGTAGGCCTGTTCCAGCAGCACGGTAAAGCGGTTGAACGCATCGATTGCGCCTTTATCCAGCTCGGCTTCTTCCTGCTCGCTGAACGTCAACCCATCGAGCGTCTTGACGAAGCTTTTCCAGCCTTCGGCGCGGCCACCGGCCGGTTCGGCGAGGTGACGAGCACCAAAGGTTTCGCTCAAGCCAAGACCGACGGCACGCTTGATCAGAAACGCGGCACCGAGCTTCGAGCCTTCCGAAACAAACAACCAGCCCAACGCCTCGGCTTTGGCTGGATTGTTGACTGCACCCGCAACCGGGGCCGGAACTTCAGTGTCCAGATCCGCCAGATCAGCCTTGGCCGCTTCAGCACGGCAGCGGGCCGGCAAGTCCGCAACGATGGCAGTCAGTTGCGCATCGTTGTACAACGACATCAGTTCCGACTGGAACAAATACTGGGCCACCACGAAACGCGCGAAGTTGGCCTGGGTTTCGAACGGTACGTGGGCTTTGACTAACGCGTCGAGTTTGCTGTGAGGTTCGTGAGTGATCTGGTTCAAACGTTGCGAACGCAGAGCAGGGCGTTGAGCAGTCTGCTGGGAAGTCATGAGAAGTCCTTGAGAAAAAGAGGCGCTTGGTAACGAGACGAACGGGGCCGCGCCAGACAGTAAAAAAATCCCCGCGCTCCTGTGAAAAGAACGCAGGGAGGACACTGGGTCAGATATCCCAGACCAGATTGACCGAGAAGTTGCGACCCGGTTGAGTCAGGCGATCAAGGTTGGCCGGTTGCGTCACCGAGGCTTCGCCGACGCTGTCGTAACCGCGTACGTCATCCCACTGCCAGTACTTCTTGTCGGTCAGGTTGTACAGGCCAGCGTTGAGGGTCAGATCGTCGGTCACCTTGTAGAAGCCCGCCAAGTCGAGCACGCCATAGCCCGGGGTCTTGAACTGGGTGCTGGTGCCGTCCGGGGTGTTGAAGCTGGTGCTGTCGACCCGGGTTTTGCGTTTGACCAAAGTCCAGCTCAGCAGGCCACCGTAAGTGTCCTGGTCATAACCCAGGCCGAACACGCCGGTCAGCGGGTTGATGCTGTTAAGCGGCTCGCCGCTGTCATCGTTGCGACCGTGCAGGTAGGACACCGAGCCTTGGGTATAGAGACCGTTCGGCGCACCGAAGTTGTCCAGGTTCAGACGACCCTTGAGCTCCAGGCCCTTGATGGTGGCGTGCTTGATGTTGTTGCTCTGGAACGTGGTCTCGGTGTAACCGGGGGTGATGGCGTTCTCGTCGATGAAGTCGCGGTACTTGTTGTAGAACACCGCCACATCGAAAGTGCCCGCTTCGAACTGGCCGCGCAGGCCGGTTTCATAGCTCTTGCTCTTTTCCGGTTTCAGGTCGGGATTGGGCTCGACCTGATAGCCGCCGGACAGGTTTTCGAAGCGGCCATACAAGGCTTTGGCGGTCGGCGTACGGAAGCCTTCGGCGTACTGGCCATACCAGGTGTATTTGTCGTTGAAGCTGTAGGTGGTACCGAATTTGGGTGACAGCCGATGCCAGGTCTTGGTGTCGCCGCTGACCACGCCGTTGCCGCTCTGGTCGGCGGTGACCAGGAACTCGTCGGTGATGTGCGGCTTGAGCTGGGTGTAGTCATAGCGTGCGCCGGGCAGGAAGGTCCAGTTGTTCCAGCTGATTTCATCCTGGGCGAACAGGCTATAGGTATTGATGGTCGGATCCGGGAAATCGCTGGCTGGGGTCAGGGTGTCGGTCGCGCTGGCAGCGCCGATGGTGCGACAGCTGCCGGCCACGGTCAGGCAGGTGCCGCTACCGGTACGCAGGCCGGTGACTTTGTTTTGTTTGAGGGTGGTGCCATAGGTGACGCGGTGGTCGGTGTCGGCGATGGCGAACGACTTGTCGGCCTGGGCATCGAACACCCATTGGCGATCCTTGTAGGTGGTTTCGCGGGTACGCAGCACCGTGCGCGACGGCGCGTAGATTTCTTCGGTGCTCTGGTCGGTCTTGGCGATCTGGTAATTCAGCGTCCACTTGATGTGATCGGCCAAGGCGCTGTCCATGCCGAAGCTGTGCTCCAGGCCGAAGCGCTCACGGGTGATGGTGTCGTTGCCGGTACGCGATTTGTAGAAACCGAAACCGCGTCCCGCGTTGAATGGGCCGCCCACCGCGCTCAGCTGGTTGGTGTCACGGTCATCCTTGTAATGCTCGTAAGTCAGCCCGAAGCGCGAGTCGTCGGCGTAGTTCCAGCCCAGTTTGGCCAGCACGTTGGTGGTGCGCACGTCCTCGGGGTTGGCCTCGGAGCGGTTCAGACCGGTACCGCCGGTTTCGCCATAGGACTCTGTTTCATGGCCATTGCGCTGGCTCAGGTGCAGCAGGCCGTCGAACTCCCCGGTGCGACCGGCCACGGTGCCGGAGGTCAGCCAGCTGTCATCGGCCGAGCTGTAGCCAGTCTTCAGGCGTGCGCCGACGTCCTTGCCGGGTTTGATGATGTCGTCCGGGTCCAGGGTGTAGTAGCTGACCGCGCCGCCGATGGCGCTGCTGCCATACAGCACCGAAGCCGGGCCGCGGAGGATTTCCACGCGCTTGACGATTTCCGGGTCGACATAGTTGCGGTTGGTCTGGGCATAGGGGCCGTTGAAGAAACCGTCGGGCACTTGCACCCCATCGACCTGAGTCAGCACGCGGTCACCGTCGATGCCACGGATGTTGTAGCCGGTGAGGCCGCTGCGCTGACCGGCACCGCCCACCGAAACGCCAGGCTCGTAACGCACCAGATCCTTGATGCTATTGACGTTGTTGCGGTCCAGTTCTTCGCGGGTGTGGACGGTGACGGTGCTCGGCACGCTGGCCACATCTTGTTCCTGACGGGTGGCGCTGATCGTCACCTGTTGCAGATTGAGGGCACCGCTGGTGCTGCGCTTTTCCAGCACGATGTTGTTATTGCCCAGTTTGCGATAGCTCAGGTTGGTCCCCACCAACAGGCGATCCAGGGCTTTTTCCGGCGGCAACGAACCCCGCACTCCCGGCGACGCCACGCCTTCAGCCAGTTCGGCCGGCAAGCCGACTTGCCAACCGGTGACGGCGGTAAACGCATTGAGCGCCGACACCAGCGGCTGCTGCGCAATGGCGAATGAATAATCGCCCATGTTGCGGCTCGGTTGTTCGGCGGCAGTGGCGGCCATGAGCGGTGCGCTGCCGGCCATCAGGATGGCGGCGGTCAACAGGGACAATACGCGTGAAGGTGAAGAGGACTGGCGGGTAAGGCGAGAGGACATCGATAGCGCTCCGTGTCGCACGAATCTTTATAGGTGCTGATGGGCATCGCGAGATGCGAATCAATTGCATTGGCTATAACGAGACGAACGAGCTTTAGCTATCGAGTAAAAATAATTCTCATTTAGTTCAAGATCACCAGCGCGGGGAATTCCTGAAGCCTGGCAGAGGTGATGTGGGCGAGGGAGCGGACCACGTCCAGTGGCTGGTCGAGGCGGTAATTACCGGTGACGGCAACGTCGGCCAACTGCTCGTTGGTGTTGATGATCCAGCCCGGATAGTAGCGGCGCAGTTCCGCCAGTACCTGGCTCAGCGGGCAGTTCTCGAACACCAGTCGACCCTGGACCCAGGCCAGATCGGTGGCGGCATCGAGCCTGGCTGGATGGTCGAAACCGTTGGGACCGATGCGGATGCTTTCACCGGCGGAGAGCCGCACGCGCGCGTCGTTACGCGTGGCGCGCAGATCGACATCGCCACGCTGCACCCGAACCTGGGCCACGCCGTCCAGATAGCGCACGGCAAACGCGGTATCGCGCACGCTGGCCTTGACCGGCCCGGCGTCGATCTCCAGCGGCGCACCGCGATTGGCTGGCACTTCGAAAAACGCCTCACCCTGATACAAACGGGCCACGCGCTGCTGATCGTTAATGGTGCTGGAGAACGCCGAATTGGTGTTCAGCAGGACTTTCGAGCCGTCCTCCAGTTGCAGACGCTGACGTTCACCGATCACGGTCAGATGATCCGCCTGAAGGCGCATCGGCAGATTGCTGAAGCTGAACAACCCGAGGATCAGCACTGCCGCCGTGGCCAGCGGTCTCCAGTGCGGACGAAGACGCGACAGGACGCTCACTTTCGGCGGCTGGGCGGCCAGGTTTTGCGCGCATTGCGCAACCTGCGGGCCGCCCCAGATTGCTTGGGCCTTGACAAACGCCTCGGCATGCAACGGGTCGGCGTCCAGCCAGTCATGGAACTGCCGGGTCTGTTCTTCGCTCGGACTGCCCAACACGATGAGCCAGTCCAGCGCCTGGTCCATTGCGCTGGCGGGGTCCCGCGCCGGGGAGGGCGGAGGGGAGCGATGGGTGTCCGTCACGGTGTTTCCTCGGCAGTGTCTGTGCACGGCTGTTTTTTTAGTGAAGCTCGAAGTGGAGCAAGAGTAGCAAAGCCTGCGCATGTAAATCTGCGGTCTCAGTCGCCGTTTAACCGCTGCGCGATGCCGATGCAAATCGCCATAATCAGCTTCAGCTCTTTTTGCACGGTACTCAACGAGACGCCAAGCTTCTCGGCAATCTCCAGATAGCTGTGCCCATGCAGGCGACTGAGGATGAAAATCTGCTGCTGACGAGGGCTGAGTTCACTGAGGCTCACGTTCAAGCGTTCGAGCAACTGTTCGGCATGGGCGGCATCTTCGGCGCTGCTGACGGGTGAGGCGACGCTTTGCACCACGTCCAGTGGCACGTCGTCGAGCATCGTGCGGGACTGGATGCGTCGCGCACGCAGATGGTCCAGCGCCAGGTTGCGGGCGGTCTGGAACACGAAGGGTTCAAGGTGATCGATGGCCCGCTCGCTGAGCGCTCGGGTCACGCGCAGGTAGGTTTCCTGCAAGAGGTCTTCGGCGGTGCTGTGATTGTTGACCATCCGCTCCAGCGTGCGCAGCAGCGAAACGCGCTGGACGATGAAGATGTGATTGAAGCGCGATTGACTCACGGGAGGACCTGATCCATTTCGAGCAAATGATAATGCTTATCATCCGCTCGAATGGTCAAGTGCTGATTTGTGAAGCTTTACCCGCGACCCTGCAGATAGGTCGCGTAATCCGGGATGCGGTGTTCGTGAGCCTGATCCATCATCGGGCTGCTGAGCAGGTAATCGGCGCTGCATTCGTTGCAGGCCACCGGGATGTTCCACACCGCCGCGACCCGCAGCAGCGCCTTGATGTCCGGGTCGTGGGGTTGCGGTTCGAACGGGTCCCAGAAGAACACCAGCATATCGACTCGCTGCTCGGCGATTCGCGCGCCCAGTTGCTGGTCGCCGCCCAGCGGACCGCTGATCATGCTTTCCACCGGCAAGTCGAGGCGTTGTTGCAACAACAACCCCGTCGTGCCGGTGGCGACCAGTTCATGTTGCGCGAGTTTGTTTTTCTGCCGCTCGGCCCAATCCAGCAAAAATACTTTGCAGTGGTCGTGGGCAACCAGGGCGATACGCTTGCGCGCAGCCAGGGTTTTTTGCGTAAAGCTGATACCGATCATCGGAGGCTGCTCCCCAAGCGTAATGCTCCAGCGACGACGCATTTTTTGGTGTTGCAAATACCCGTAGGAGCTGCCGAAGGCTGCGATCTTTGATCTTGGCGGTTGTGAGGCCGGCAAAAATCAAGATCAAAAGATCGCAGCCTGCGGCAGCTCCTACCGGGGCCGCGTCGACACAGCTATTTATTCTGCGTTGCAGAGCGCCAGGCAGTTGTCGAGCATGCGGTTGGAGAAGCCCCATTCGTTGTCGTACCAGGCCAGCACTTTGAGCAGTTTGCCGCTGGACTTGGTGTGGTTGGCGTCGAAGATCGACGACAGCGGGTTATGGTTGAAGTCGCTGGAAACCAGCGGCAGGGTGTTATAACCCAGGATCTTCGAGTGCTGGCTGGCTTGTTTCAGCATCGCGTTGACTTCATCGGCCGACGCTTCGCGCTTGAGCTGCACGGTCAGGTCCACCAGCGACACGTTGATCACCGGAACACGCACCGCCATGCCGGTCAGTTTGCCCGCCAGTTCCGGCAGCACCAGGCCCACGGCTTCAGCGGCGCCGGTCTTGCTCGGGATCATGTTCTGGGTGGCGGAACGGGCGCGGTACGGGTCGGTGTGATAGACATCGGTCAGGTTCTGGTCGTTGGTATAGGCATGGATGGTGGTCATCAGACCGCTTTCGATGCCCAGCTCGCGATGCAGCACCTGGGCTACCGGGGCCAGGCAGTTGGTGGTGCACGAGGCGTTGGAAATGATTTGGTGCGATTGGCGCAGAATGTCGTGGTTAACCCCATAAACCACGGTGGCGTCGGCGCCTTTGGCCGGGGCCGAGATAATCACTTTGCGCGCGCCGGCCGTAATATGCGCGGCGGCTTTGGCACGGTCGGTGAACAGACCGGTGCATTCGAACACGACGTCGACTTTCTCCGCAGCCCAAGGCAATTCGGCCGGGTTGCGAATGGCGCTGACCGAAATACGGTCGCCGTTGACGGTCAGGCTTTCCTGATCGTGCTGGACTTCGGCATCGAAAGTACCGTGAACGGTGTCGTACTTGAGCAGATGGGCATTCATCGAGCTGTCGCCCAGATCGTTGATCGCTACGATCTGCAGATCCTGACGATAACCTTGGGTATACAGTGCGCGCAGGACATTACGGCCGATACGGCCAAAACCATTGATTGCGATTCGAAGAGTCATTTACAGCGCCGCCGTCGTTTTGTTGTTGGAATTACAAGATTATTCGCAAAAAAATAGAAAACAAGCCTTTTTAGTGGCAATATTTTGTTTTATCTACAACGAGTGACCTGAATCAACTGGTCCGAATGATCAAGAAAACCGTCTGTCATCCCAATCACAGCGGTGCTCGATCAGCATAGACAATCAGGTCGCCACATCCGTTAGCCTGGAGTTCTACACATGCATCCCCGCGTCCTTGAGGTCACCGAACGGCTTATCGCCCGCAGCCGCACCACGCGTGAGGCTTACCTTGCATTGATCCGCGGCGCCGCCAGCGACGGCCCGATGCGCGGCAAGCTGCAATGCGCCAACTTCGCCCATGGCGTGGCCGGGTGTGGCAGCGAGGACAAGCACAGCCTGCGGATGATGAACTCCGCCAACATCGCCATAGTTTCGTCATATAACGACATGCTCTCGGCGCACCAGCCGTACGAAGTCTTCCCGGAACAGATCAAAAAAGCCCTGCGCGAAATCGGCTCCGTCGGCCAGTTCGCCGGTGGCACCCCGGCGATGTGCGATGGCGTGACTCAGGGCGAACCGGGCATGGAACTGAGCCTGCCGAGCCGTGAAGTGATCGCGCTGTCCACCGCTGTGGCGCTGTCCCACAACATGTTCGACGGCGCGCTGATGCTCGGCATCTGCGACAAGATCGTGCCGGGCCTGATGATGGGGGCCTTGCGTTTTGGTCATCTGCCGACGATTTTCGTGCCGGGCGGGCCGATGGTTTCGGGCATTTCCAACAAGCAGAAAGCCGATGTGCGTCAGCGCTACGCCGAAGGCAAGGCGACGCGCGAAGAGCTGCTGGAGTCGGAGATGAAGTCCTATCACAGCCCTGGCACCTGCACCTTTTACGGCACCGCCAACACCAACCAGTTGCTGATGGAAGTCATGGGCCTGCACTTGCCGGGCGCCTCGTTCGTCAACCCGAACACCCCATTGCGCGAAGCCCTGACTCGCGAAGCGGCGCACCAGGTCACCCGCCTGACCAAGCAGAACGGCGACTTCATGCCGATCGGCGAAATCGTCGATGAGCGTTCGCTGGTCAACTCCATCGTGGCCCTGCACGCCACCGGAGGCTCGACCAACCACACCCTGCACATGCCGGCCATCGCCATGGCCGCGGGCATCCAGTTGACCTGGCAGGACATGGCCGACCTCTCCGAGGTAGTGCCGACCCTGAGCCACGTGTACCCGAACGGCAAAGCCGACATCAACCACTTCCAGGCAGCGGGCGGCATGTCGTTCCTGATCCGCGAACTGCTGGAAGCCGGCCTGCTTCACGAAAACGTCAACACCGTGCTCGGCCACGGCCTGAGCCGCTACACCATGGAGCCGTTTCTTGATAACGGTGAACTGGTCTGGCGCGAAGGCCCGATCGAAAGCCTCGACGAAACCATCCTGCGTCCGGTCGCTCGCGCATTCTCGGCAGAGGGTGGCTTGCGAGTGATGGAAGGCAACCTCGGCCGTGGCGTGATGAAAGTTTCCGCCGTCGCTTTGGAAAACCAGATCGTCGAAGCACCGGCCATGGTGTTCCAGGATCAACAGGACCTGGCCGATGCGTTCAAGGCCGGTTTGCTCGAGAAGGATTTCGTCGCGGTGATGCGCTTCCAGGGCCCGCGCTCCAACGGCATGCCGGAACTGCATAAGATGACGCCGTTCCTCGGCGTGCTGCAGGATCGCGGTTTCAAAGTCGCGTTGGTGACTGACGGGCGTATGTCCGGCGCCTCGGGGAAAATCCCGGCGGCGATCCACGTCAGTCCGGAAGCTTATGTGGGCGGCGCTTTGGCGCGAGTGCAAGAGGGCGATATCATTCGCGTCGATGGCGTCAAAGGCACCCTGGAGCTTAAGGTGGACGCCGAAGAATTCGCAGCGCGCGAGCCTGCCAAGGGTCTGTTGGGCAACAACATTGGCAGCGGTCGCGAACTGTTTGGTTTCATGCGCATGGCCTTCAGCTCCGCAGAGCAAGGCGCCAGCGCCTTTACTTCTGCCCTGGAGACGCTTAATTGAAACTGGCTCTGGTCGGTGACATCGGTGGCACCAACGCACGTTTCGCGTTGTGGAAAAACCAGCAACTGGAATCGGTCCAGGTGCTGGCGACGGCAGATCACGCCAGCCCGATCGATGCCATTGCGGTCTACCTGAGCGGGCTCGGTCTGGCGCCGGGCTCGATCGGTTCGGTGTGCCTGTCGGTGGCAGGCCCCGTGAGCGGCGATGAATTCAAGTTCACCAACAATCACTGGCGGCTCAGTCGCAAGGGTTTCTGCAAGACCTTGCAGGTGGATCAACTGCTGTTGATCAACGATTTTTCGGCGATGGCCTTGGGCATGACGCGCTTGCAGCCGGGCGATTTCCGGGTGGTCTGCGAAGGCACGCCGGAACCGTTGCGGCCGGCGGTAGTGATCGGCCCGGGCACTGGCCTGGGCGTGGGCACGTTGCTCGATCTGGGCGGGGGCCGGTTTGCCCCGCTGCCGGGGGAGGGTGGTCACGTCGATCTGCCGCTGAGCAGTCTGCGAGAAACCCAACTGTGGCAGCACATCTTCAATGAGATCGGCCATGTCAGCGCTGAAACGGCATTGAGCGGCAGTGGTTTGCCGCGGGTCTACCGAGCGATCTGCGCGGTGGACGGTCATACGCCGGTGCTCGACACGCCTGCGGCGATTACGGCGGCCGGGCTGGCGGGCGATCCGATTGCCCTGGAAGTGCTCGAGCAGTTCTGCTGCTGGCTCGGTCGCGTGGCCGGTAACAACGTGCTGACCACCGGTGCGCGCGGTGGCGTTTATATCGTTGGCGGGGTGATTCCACGGTTTGCCGATTTCTTCATCAAAAGCGGTTTCGCCCGTTGCTTCGCCGACAAGGGCTGCATGAGCGATTACTTCAAAGGCATTCCGGTGTGGCTGGTGACGGCGCCTTATTCCGGGTTGGTGGGCGCGGGTGTGGCGCTGGATCAAGCTTAGACCGCGTCGCCCCATTCGCGGGCAAGCCTCGCTCCTACAGGAATGGTGCCGTCCACGAAATTGGTGGCCGCTCGAAAACCTGTAGGAGCGAGGCTTGCCCGCGAAGAGGCCGGAACAGACACCATAGATCCACGATCGATCAGGCATAACCCACCTAATTCAAACAACAAGGACGCCGCCCCGTGAGCTCAGTCAACAAGTCGATTTTGTTGGTCGATGACGATCAAGAGATACGCGAGTTGCTGGACACCTACCTGACCCGCGCCGGTTTCCAGGTTCGTACCACGCCCGACGGTGCAGGGTTTCGTCAGGCCTTGAACGAGGCGCCGAGCGATCTGGTGATTCTCGACGTGATGCTGCCGGATGAAGACGGTTTCAGCCTTTGCCGCTGGATCCGCCAGCACCCGCGTCAGGCCCATGTGCCGATCATCATGCTCACCGCCAGTTCCGACGAGGCCGACCGCGTCATCGGCCTCGAACTGGGCGCCGACGACTACCTTGGTAAACCCTTCAGCCCCCGTGAATTGCAGGCGCGCATCAAAGCCCTGTTACGCCGCGCGCAGTTCGGTCAGGAGCGTTCCGGCAGTGAAGTGCTGGCCTTCGATGATTGGCGGCTGGACATGGTCAGCCATCGACTGTTCCACATCGACGGGGAGGAAGTGATTCTCTCAGGCGCCGATTTCGCGCTGCTGAAACTGTTCCTCGATCACCCCCAGGAAATCCTCGACCGCGACACCATCGGCAACGCCACCCGTGGCCGTGACCTGATGCCGCTGGATCGCATTGTCGACATGGCGGTCAGCCGTTTGCGCCAGCGCCTGCGCGACACCGAAAAACCGCCGCGGCTGATCCGTACCGTGCGCGGCAGTGGCTACCAACTGGCAGCCAACGTGGTTGCCAGCAATGGTCACTGATTTCCTGCGCAAGCTCGCCGGGCGGGTGCCGGTGCCGCGCTCGCTGCTCGGGCGCATGTTGCTGCTGACCCTGCTGGCGGTGTTGTTCGCCCAGGCGCTGTCGAGCGTGATCTGGGTCTCGCAATTGCGCGCCACGCAGCTTGAAGGTTTGGTCACCAGTGCCCGCAGCCTGGCGCATTCGATGACCGCCAGCGTCAGTTATTTCCGCTCGTTGCCGGTGGCGTTCAGGCCCTTGGTACTCGATCAATTGCGCAGCATGGGCGGCACCCGGTTCGTGGTGACGCTCAACGACAAACCCTTAGGGATGGAAGTGCTGCCGATCACCCCGCGCAAAGAAGCGGTGCTCAAAGCGGTGGACGAAGTGCTGCGTCAGTCGCTGGGCCAGGACACTGACATTTCGGTGACGTTCGTCAGCCCCGAAGACCTGCGGATTTTCAACGGCGGCCTGAAGCTCGATGAGTTGCCGCGCTCCTGGGCGCATTACGCGTTGACCCTGGAGCCGGTGAACCCGCCGGTGCTGGTCACGCAAATCCAGATGGCACCGGGCGAGTGGCTGTATATCGCCTCGCTGTTGCCCGAGCCCTACACCAGTCTTGAAGAACAAGGCCTGCCGGCGCAGCAGGTCTGGTTCATCGTGCTCACCAGCGGTTTCCTGCTGCTGTTCATCGGCCTGTTGGTGCACTGGCAGAGCCGGCCGCTCAAGCGATTGGCGCGGGCGGCGCGGGACATGTCTCTGGGTGCCGAAGTCGAACCGGTGGCCGAGGGCGGCGGCAGTGAAGTGGTGGAGGTGGGCCGCGCCTTCAATGCGATGCGCGAACGTATCAGCCGTTACCTGACCGAACGCAGCCAGTTGTTCAGCGCGATTTCCCATGACTTGCGCACACCGATTACCCGGCTGCGACTGCGGGTGGAATTGCTTGAAGACGAAAAGCTGCAAGCCAAGTTCGGTCGTGATCTGGATGAGCTGGAGCTGCTGGTCAAGGGTGCGTTGCAATGCGTGAAAGATACCGACATCCACGAGAACATCGAGCCGGTGGATCTCAATCATGTGCTCGACTGTCTGGTGGAACCGTATCTGGCACCTAACGGCAACGGCCGCGTGACCCAGGATGGCCGGGCGCTGGCGCCGTATCCCGGCAAGCCGTTGGCGCTCAAGCGTTGCATTGGCAATCTGATCGACAACGCCTTGAAATATGGGCGGAACGCGCATCTGCACATCGATGACGACGAAAGCGCGTTTGTCCTGCATGTCGACGATGAAGGGCCGGGCGTGCCGGAGCAGCGACTGGAGCAAGTGTTCGAGCCGCACTTCCGCTTGGCCGGGCAGCAGCAGGGTTACGGCTTGGGGCTGGGGATTGCACGCAATATTGCCCATAGCCATGGCGGTGAAGTCAGCCTGCAAAACCTGCGTGAAGGCGGGTTGCGGGTGACGTTGCAGTTGCCGCGCAGTATTGATTAGCGGCACCGCGTTATCGTTCATCGCGGGCAAGCCAGCTCCCACAGGATTACCTGCATTTTCAAAAATATGTGCAAAACCTTGTGGGAGCGGGCTTGCCCGCGATGGCGTCAGATCATTCAACACATGCCTGAAGGCAAATGTCACAACTCGGTGACATAACTCGCCCCCTTCGTTACCTGCCCGTCACCCCCCGTTGTTTAGACTGCCCCCAGTCATAACAACAAAAAAGGTACTCCCATGGACACCTTCCAACCTGCCTTCAGCAGTTGGCTGAACGCGCCTGCCCATCAGCAATGGCTCGCCGCCGAAGGCTTGCGCCTGTTGGCGTTTGCCAAGGCTTCAAAGCTTGCCGAAGGTTTCGGAAATCTCGATGAAAAGGGTCGCCTCCCGGCCAACGCACAAGCCGAAACCATGAACACCGCGCGCATGACTCACAGCTTTGCCATGGCCCATATCCAGGGCCTGCCGGGTTTTGCCGAGCTGGTGGATCACGGCATCCAGGCCCTCAGCGGGCCGCTGCGTGATGCCGAACACGGAGGCTGGTTCGCCACGCCCGAACACCGCGACGGCAATACCGGCAAAGCCGCTTACCTGCATGCCTTCGTGGCATTGGCCGCGAGTTCTGCAGTGGTCGCTCAGCGTCCCGGTGCACAAGCCTTGCTCGACGATGCGATCCACATCATCGACACGCATTTCTGGTGCGAGGAGGAGGGCGCCATGCGCGAATCCTTCACCCGCGACTGGAATGAAGAAGAAGCCTATCGCGGCGCCAACAGCAACATGCACGCCACCGAAGCCTTCCTCGCCCTGGCCGATGTCACCGAGGACAACCGCTGGCTGATTCGCGCCCAGCGCATTGTCGAGCGCGTCATTCACGATCACGCCGCGGCCAACGATTACCTGGTGGTCGAGCATTTCGACCGCGACTGGCAGCCGCTACGCGACTACAACCACGACAACCCGGCCGACGGTTTCCGTCCTTACGGCACCACGCCGGGTCATGGTTTCGAATGGGCGCGGCTGTTGCTGCATCTTGAAGCGGCGCGAGTGCAGGCCGGGATACTCACGCCGGGCTGGCTCGCCACCGATGCGCAAAAACTCTTCGAGCACAATTGCCGTCACGGCTGGGACGTCGACGGTGCGCCGGGCATTGTTTATACCCTCGACTGGGATAACCGCGCGGTGGTTCGCCATCGCTTGCACTGGACCCACGCCGAAGCCAGCGCCGCGGCCAGTGCGCTGCTCAAACGCACCGGTGATGAACAATACGAGCGCTGGTACCGACTGTTCTGGGAATTCTGTGACAGTCATTTCATCGACCGTTGCGATGGCAGTTGGCACCATGAACTCGATCCGCTGAACCGTCCGAGCGCCGATATCTGGGCCGGCAAACCCGACCTGTATCACGCCTGGCAAGCCGTATTGATCCCGCGCCTGCCGTTGGCGCCGAGCATGGCCACTGCGCTGGCGCAATTGTCCCAGAGCATTCCTGTGTAACCATGTGGTGACATTCGCGCGTCCCTTCGTTACCTGCGAAGGGGCATCCCCTGTTTAGAATCCTATGTAGCGCAAGCACCAGACTTGCATGCATAACAACAAGAAAGGTACTACTAGATGAATGCGATTTCTCGCCTCGCTACTGTCATTTCTCTCGCTTCTCTGCTTCCCGTTGCGGCATTCCCCGTCAGTGCCCTTGCCGCCGATGCCAAAGGTTCGGTGGAAGTCGTTCACTGGTGGACGTCTGGTGGTGAAAAAGCGGCCGTCGATGTGCTCAAGGCCCAAGTCGAAAAAGACGGCTTCACCTGGAAAGACGGCGCAGTCGCCGGCGGTGGCGGCTCCACGGCCATGACCGTACTCAAAAGCCGCGCCGTCGCCGGTAACCCGCCGGGCGTTGCCCAGATCAAGGGGCCGGATATCCAGGAGTGGGGCAGCACTGGCCTGCTCAGCACCGACACCCTCAAAGAGGTTTCCAAGTCCGAAGGCTGGGATAACCTGCTGATCAAGAAAGTCTCCGACACCGTGAAATACGAAGGCGATTACGTCGCCGTGCCGGTGAACATTCACCGCGTCAACTGGCTGTGGATCAACCCGGAAGTCTTCAAGAAAGCCGGGATCGAAAAAGCGCCGACCACCCTCGAAGAATTCTATGCCGCTGGCGACAAGCTCAAAGCCGCCGGCTTCATCGCGCTCGCTCACGGTGGCCAGCCTTGGCAGGACAGCACCGTGTTTGAAGACGTGGTGCTCTCGGTCATGGGCGCCGACGGTTACAAGAAAGCGCTGGTCGACCTGGATCAGAAAACCCTCTCCGGCCCCGAGATGGCCAAGGCCTTCACCGAGCTGAAAAAAATCACCGGCTACATGGACTCGAACCGCGCCGGTCGTGACTGGAACATCGCTGCCGCCGACGTCATCAATGGCAAGGCCGGCATGCAGATGATGGGCGACTGGGCCAAAAGCGAATGGACCGCCGCCAAGAAAGTCGCGGGCAAGGACTACCAGTGCGTGCCGTTCCCGGGCACCGAAAAAGCCTTCACCTACAACATCGACTCGATGGCTGTGTTCAAGCTCAAAGCCGATCGCAAAGGTGACATCGCCGCCCAGCAAGACCTGGCCAAGGTTGCTCTGGGCAAAGACTTCCAGAAAGTCTTCAGCATCAACAAAGGCTCGATCCCGGTGCGTACCGACATGCTTAACGACATGAGCGCGCTGGGCTTCGATTCTTGCGCTCAAGCGGCGGCCAAGGATTTCCTGGCAGACGAGAAGACCGGCGGCCTGCAACCGAGCATGGCGCACAACATGGCCACATCCCTGGCCGTGCAGGGCGCGATCTTTGATGTGGTCACCAACTTCATGAACGACAAAAACGCTGACCCGGCCAAGGCCAGCGCGCAACTGGCGTCGGCTGTCAAAGCTGCCCAGTAATCTTCGGCACATATCTGAGAGCGCTCCCCTTGTAGGAGCGAGGCTTGCCCGCGAAAGCAGTCTGACATTCAACACATTTGTCACCCGTTACACCGCCTTCGCGGGCAAGCCTCGCTCCTACAAAGGATCGCTCTGTGATCCTCACTTCTTCACCTGGATTATCCCGATGAGCTCTGTGGCGGTTTTCAGCAAAGCCTCACCGTTCGACGCATTGCAGCGCTGGCTCCCCAAACTGGTTTTGGCGCCGAGCATGCTGATCGTCCTGGTTGGTTTTTACGGTTACATCCTCTGGACATTTGTTCTGTCCTTCACCAATTCCAGCTTCATGCCGAGCTATAAGTGGGTCGGCCTGCAGCAATACATTCGCTTGATGGACAACGATCGCTGGTGGGTCGCGAGCAAGAACCTCGCGGTGTTCGGCGGCATGTTCATCGGCATCAGTCTGGTGCTGGGGGTGTTCCTCGCCGTGCTGCTGGATCAGCGCATTCGCAAGGAAGGCTTCATCCGCACCGTTTACCTGTACCCGATGGCGCTCTCGATGATCGTCACCGGTACCGCGTGGAAATGGCTGCTCAACCCAGGCCTGGGTCTGGACAAAATGCTGCGCGACTGGGGCTGGGAAGGCTTCCGTCTCGATTGGCTGGTGGATCAGGATCGCGTGGTGTATTGCCTGGTGATCGCCGCCGTGTGGCAAGCCTCCGGGTTTGTGATGGCGATGTTCCTGGCCGGCCTGCGTGGCGTCGATCAATCGATCATCCGCGCGGCGCAAGTCGACGGCGCGAGCCTGCCGACCATCTACCTGAAGATCGTATTGCCGAGCCTGCGCCCGGTGTTCTTCAGCGCTTTCATGATCCTCGCGCACATCGCGATCAAGAGCTTCGACCTAGTGGCAGCAATGACTGCGGGTGGTCCGGGCTATTCATCCGACCTGCCAGCGATGTTCATGTACTCCTTCACGTTCAGCCGTGGCCAGATGGGCATTGGTTCGGCGAGCGCCATGATGATGCTCGGCGCGATCCTGGCGATTCTGGTGCCGTACCTGTACTCCGAATTGCGAGGCAAACGCCATGAGTAATCAACTCGGAAAACCGGCGATCAGCTTCAGCCGCATTGCCATTTACGCGACGTTGTTGCTGGCCGCTGCGATCTATTTGGTCCCACTGGTGGTGATGTTGCTGACCAGTTTCAAATCCCCGGAAGACATCCGCACCGGCAACCTGTTGAGCTGGCCGAGCGTGATCGACGGTATTGGCTGGATCAAGGCCTGGGACAGTGTCGGCAGCTACTTCTGGAACTCGGTGAAAATCACTGTGCCGGCGGTACTGATCTCTACGTTCATCGGTGCCATGAACGGCTACGTGCTGTCGATGTGGCGCTTCCGTGGTTCGCAACTGTTCTTCGGCCTGTTGTTGTTCGGCTGCTTCCTGCCGTTCCAGACCGTGCTGCTGCCAGCCTCGTTCACCCTCGGCAAGATCGGCCTGGCCAACACCACCACCGGGCTGGTGCTGGTGCACGTGGTCTACGGCCTGGCGTTCACCACGCTGTTCTTCCGCAACTACTACGTGAGCATTCCGGATGCGCTGGTCAAGGCGGCGCGACTGGATGGCGCGGGCTTCTTCACAATTTTCTGGAAGATCCTGCTGCCGATGTCGATCCCGATCGTGATGGTCTGCCTGATCTGGCAGTTCACGCAAATCTGGAATGACTTCCTGTTCGGCGTGGTCTTCGCCAGTGGCGATGCCCAGCCGATTACCGTGGCCCTGAACAACCTGGTCAACACCAGCACCGGGACCAAGGAATACAACGTTGATATGGCCGCCGCGATGATCGCCGGGCTGCCGACACTGCTGGTCTACATATTCGCTGGCAAGTATTTCCTGCGTGGGCTGACGTCCGGCGCGGTCAAGGGGTAGAACATGGCAACTCTCGAATTACGCAACGTCAACAAGACCTACGGCGCTGGCTTGCCGGACACCCTGAAAAACATCGAACTGAAGATCGATGACGGGGAATTCCTGATCCTGGTCGGCCCATCGGGCTGCGGCAAATCCACGCTGATGAACTGCATCGCGGGACTTGAAAACATCAGCGGCGGGGCGATTCTGGTGGACGACGCCGACATCAGCGGCATGAGCCCGAAAGATCGCGACATCGCCATGGTGTTCCAGTCTTACGCGCTGTACCCGACCATGAGCGTGCGCGACAACATCGCGTTCGGTCTGAAGATTCGCAAAATGCCCACCGCCGAAATCGACGAAGAAGTCGCTCGCGTCGCCAAGCTGCTGCAAATCGAACACTTGCTCAGCCGTAAACCGGGCCAGCTCTCCGGTGGTCAACAACAGCGCGTGGCCATGGGCCGGGCGCTGGCGCGGCGGCCGAAGATTTACCTGTTCGACGAACCGCTGTCCAACCTCGACGCCAAACTGCGGGTCGAGATGCGCACCGAAATGAAACTGATGCACCAGCGCCTGAAAACCACCACGGTCTACGTGACTCACGACCAGATCGAAGCCATGACTCTGGGCGACAAAGTGGCGGTGATGAAGGACGGGATCATTCAGCAGTTCGGCACGCCAAAAGACATCTACAACAACCCGGCCAACCTGTTCGTGGCGAGCTTCATCGGTTCGCCGCCAATGAACTTCATTCCTCTGCGTTTGCAGCGTAAGGAAGGTCGTCTGGTCGCACTGCTCGACAGCGGTCAGGCGCGTTGCGAATTGCCGCTGGGCATGCAGGACGCCGGGCTTGAAGACCGCGAAGTGATCCTCGGCATGCGCCCGGAGCAAATCGTGCTGGCGAACGGCGAGCCGAATGGTTTGCCGACCATCCGCGCCGAAGTGCAGGTCACCGAACCGACCGGTCCCGACACCTTGGTGTTCGTCAACCTCAACGACACCAAAGTCTGCTGCCGCCTGGCACCGGACGTGGCGCCGGCCGTGGGCGAGACCCTGACCCTGCAATTCGATCCATCGAAAGTGCTGTTGTTCGACGCCAAGACTGGTGAACGCCTGGGGGTGGCCGGCCTGCCGAAAGCTGAAGCTCATAGTGCCAACGTCGCCCAATTCAAAGGCCGCTGAAGATCAAAAAATGTGGGAGCTGGCTTGTCGGATCGCCGCACCGCTGCGATGGCATCAACTCGGTTCGACATTAAACCGAGTCGCCTGCATCGCAGGCAAGCCAGCTCCCACACAAGCCGCTTCCACAGGGGGATTCGCGGCAGATGGGGACATCCGCCGCAACCGTTGTAAACCGCGTTAGATAAAAACAGTTAATAACAATAAAACGAGGATGTAGGGATGAAGAAGAACAACAACGCTCAGCTTATCTGCCAGTTGTCAGCGATTGCGGCAATGATGCTGGCCGGTAGCGCACACGCGGCTGACGCGTTCAGTGCCGACTCGCAGTGGATGACCGGGGATTGGGGTGGCGCAAGGACCAGGCTGATCGAACAAGGCATCGACATCAAGGCCGACTACGTCGGTGAAATGGGCGCCAATCTGCATGGCGGCTACAACGACGACAAGACGGCGCGTTACGCCGACCAGTTTGGCCTGGGCGTGGCGCTGGACCTGGAAAAACTGTGGGGCTGGGATAATACCCAGGCCAAGATTCAGCTCACCAACCGTAACGGTGAGAACATCTCCAATGATCGCGTCGGCGACCCGCGTGCCGGCACTTTGAGTTCCTCCCAGGAAGTCTACGGCCGTGGCCATATGGTCCGTCTGACCCAATTGTGGATCCAGCATCAATTCCTCGACAATAAACTGGACATCAAGGCCGGTTACTTTGGTGAAGGTGAAGACTTCAACACCTTCCCTTGCGAGTTCCAGAACCTGGCGTTCTGCGGTTCCCAAGTGGGTAACTGGGCGACCAACATCTGGTACAACTGGCCGGTCATGCAGGCGGCAATTCGCGTGAAGTACAACATCACGCCTGAATTCTATGCGCAGATCGGCGCGTACAACCAGAACCCGTCGCAACTGGAACACGGTAACGGCTTCAAGCTCAGCGGCAGTGGTACCGAGGGTACCGTCTTGCCGGTCGAACTGGTCTGGTCACCGAAGGTCAACAACCTGCCGGGCGAATACCGTGTGGGTTACTACAAGAGTACAGCCAAGGCCGATGACGTTCGTGAAGACGAAGACGGCAATGATGCGGCAACCAGCGGCAACGCCTATCGCAGCCACAGCAGCAAGTCCGGCTACTGGTTCGTGGCGCAGCAACAACTCACCACCCACAACGGGGACGCTTCGCGCGGTCTGAACATCGCGGCCAACGCCACTTTCCACGACAAGGACACCAACATCGTCGACAACTATCAGTCGCTGATGTTTGTGTACAAGGGCCCATTCGACGCACGTCCAAAAGATGACGTCGGGATCGGTTTTGCCCGTATCCATGTCAACGAGGACGTGAAGAAGAACGCCGAGTTGGTCAACGCCGCCAATGGTGTCAGCGACTACAACGATCCGCTGTTCTCGCCGTTGCGGTCCACCGAGTACAACTACGAGATCAACTACGGCTTCCACGTTACCAACTGGCTGACCGTACGTCCTAACCTGCAATACATCACTCACCCGGGCGGTGTGGATGAAGTCGACAATGCTCTGGTGGCTGGTCTGAAAATTCAGTCGGTGTTCTAACGCTGTTGCGATAAGCTCCTCTCTATGTGCGCATTTTTGCGGACGGCCATGGCTGTCCGCTTTTTTTTGGGGGGCCGCATACCCCTTGGACAGATCGTTCCCACGCTCTGCGTGGTAACGCCGCTCATCGTATGTGACGCAGAGCGTCACGGGATGCATTCCCACGCAGAGCGTGGGAACGATCAGGTAGAAAAATGATTTTCAGGACCGTGGCACATGCTTGAGCATCCGCTACAACGCTTCTTCAAATCCTTGCGCGAACGTCCGGTGTTTGCGTGGGAGCGCTATCAGATGCGCGATGTGCTGGTGATCGACCATCCGCTGTGTCAGGCGGTGTTCAGTCGGCAGGGCGCGCAGTTGCTGCACTTTCAGCCCAAGGGTCAGAAACCCTGGTTGTGGTGCGCGGCGAAGTGGCCGCATGTCGGTGCGATTCGCGGCGGTGTGCCGGTGTGCTGGCCGTGGTATGGCCGTCATCCGAGCGAAAACGCCTGGCCGTCCCATGGCTGGGCGCGTTTGCTCGACTGGAAACTGCTCGACAGCAGCAGTGATGACGATGGCGTGCACCTGCACTGGCAGTTACAGCTGTGCGACTGGCAAGTGGACTTGCACGCACACCTGGGCGAACGCATGGATTTGCACCTGAGCACCGAGCATCAGACGACATGCCGTGCCAGTTGAGCCAGGCGTTGCACGCCTATTGGCGTATTGGTGACGTGGGTGAGGTAGCGCTGTCTGGGCTCGACGGCGCGCAAGGTTACGACCAGTTAAGCCGCCAGGTTTGCCAGCAGGAAGGCGAGTTGCGGGTCGACGGCGGTTGTCAGCGAGTGTTCCAGCATGACGGCGAATTGCAGCTCAAGGATCACGCCTGGCAGCGGCAACTGTGCATCGATACCGGTGACCATGCAGACACGGTGGTCTGGCATCCAGGCTCGCGGCCGTTGCTGGGCGTGAGCTGGAACGAGGTTTTAGAGTTCGTCTGTGTGGAAGCGGCTAGCGGCGGCACCGATAGCCTGTGCCTGGCGCCGGGAGAGCGGGCGCATTTGAGTTTGCAGGCGCGGGTTGGGGCGTGAAAAAGATTAAAAGATCAAAAGATCGCAGCCTCGCTTCGCTCGACAGCTCCTACAGGTTTACGCCGATCCCTTGTAGGAGCTGTCGAGCGAAGCGAGGCTGCGATCTTTTAAGGTGGATTAATTAAACTCATCCCCAATCGGATACCGACTGGCATTCAGGCTTTCCTTGATCTTGCGCAAATGCGGCTGGAAATCCACACCCCGGCGCAGGGTCATGCCGGTGGCGAGCACATCGAGCACGGTCAGCTGAATGATCCGTGACGTCATCGGCATATAGATGTCGGTGTCTTCCGGCAGCGGAATGTTCAGGCTCAACGTACTGGCCTTGGCCAGCGGCGAACCCTCGGCCGTCAGGCCCAGCACCGAAGCGCCGTTTTCCCGGGCAATGCGCGCCACTTCCACCAGTTCGCGGGTGCGGCCGGTGTAGGAAATGATCACGAACAACTCGCCGGTGTGGGCCACCGAGGCGATCATGCGTTGCATCAGCACGTCGGCATGGGCGGTGACCGCCAGGTTGAAGCGGAAGAACTTGTGCTGCGCATCCAGCGCCACCGGGGCCGAGGCGCCGAGGCCGAAGAAGTGGATCTGCCGGGCCTGGATCAACAGGTCGACGGCACGGCTGATCAGGTTCGGGTCAAGCGCCTGCAACGCACTGTCCAACGAGGCGATGGCACTGCCGAAAATCTTCTTCGTATACGCTTCCGGATTGTCATCGGCTTCAACCGCGCGGCTGACATACGCCGCGCCACTGGCCAGGCTTTGGGCCAACTGAAGTTTGAGTTCTGGATAACCGCTGACGCCGAACGAGCGGCAGAAACGGTTGACCGTCGGCTCGCTGACCTTTGAGGCCTGGGCGAGGGCGGCGATGCTGAACCGGGTGGCCTGCTCTGGGTTGAGCAGGATCACTTCGGCGACTTTGCGTTCCGCCTTGTTCAGGTCTTCAAGGCGATTCTGGATCTGTTCCAGTAAATTTCGCACGCGGTCCATTACATGTTCCTTAGGTCAGCAGCGCAAATAAGCGTTCGGCTAATGCAAATTGGGCCTTTGATACGGCCCATAACGGTGGCCTATCCTACTGATGGCTCCGACCGACCACCACTCGGAATCTGTATTTTGCGAAAATGTTGTGGTTATTACTACATTTTCCCTTGAGTGATGCCTTGAAAAAAGGTATTTGTAGCTTAACTTGATAAAAGAACAAACATCATGCCTTCGATTACGGTTGAACCTTGCACCTTTGCCTTGTTCGGCGCACTCGGCGATCTGGCCCTGCGCAAGCTGTTTCCTGCCCTTTATCAACTCGATGGTGCTGGCCTGCTTCATGAGGATACGCGCGTTATCGCGCTGGCCCGTGAGCCCGGCAGCGAGCAGCAACACCTGGCATTCATCGCCACTGAGCTGCGCCGCTACGTGGGCGCCAAAGAGCTGGATGAAGCGGTGGTCGAGCGTTTCCTGGCCCGTTTGAGCTACCTGCACGTCGACTTCCTCAAGGCTGACGATTACGTCGCCCTGGCCGAGCAGGCTGGCAGTGCCCAGCGGGTGATTGCCTACTTCGCCACCCCGGCGGCGGTTTATGGCGCTATTTGCGAGAACCTGTCGAAGGTCGGCCTGACCGAAAACACCCGCGTGGTGCTGGAAAAACCCATCGGTTCGGACCTGGAATCCTCGCGCAAGGTCAACGACGCCGTGGCGCAGTTCTTCCCGGAGAACCGCACTTACCGCATCGACCACTACCTGGGCAAAGAGACCGTACAAAACCTGATCGCCCTGCGTTTCGCCAACAGCCTGTTCGAAACCCAGTGGAACCAGAATTACATCTCCCACGTGGAAATCACCGTGGCCGAGAAGGTCGGGATCGAAGGCCGTTGGGGCTATTTCGACAAGGCCGGGCAACTGCGGGACATGATCCAGAATCACCTGCTGCAACTGCTCTGCCTGATCGCCATGGACCCGCCGGCCGACCTGTCCGCCGACAGCATCCGCGACGAGAAAGTCAAAGTCCTCAAGGCGCTGGCACCGATCAGCCCGGAAGGCCTGACCACTCAAGTGGTGCGCGGCCAGTACATCGCCGGCCACAGCGAAGGCAAATCGGTACCCGGGTATCTGGAGGAGCCTAATTCCAACACCCAGAGCGACACCGAAACCTTCGTCGCCCTGCGTGCCGACATTCGCAACTGGCGCTGGGCCGGCGTGCCGTTTTACCTGCGGACCGGCAAGCGCATGCCGCAGAAGCTGTCGCAGATCGTCATCCACTTCAAGGAACCGTCGCACTACATCTTCGCCCCCGAGCAGCGCTTGCAGATCAGCAACAAACTGATCATCCGCCTGCAACCGGACGAAGGCATTTCCTTGCGCGTGATGACCAAGGAACAAGGCCTGGACAAGGGCATGCAGCTGCGCAGCGGTCCGTTGCAGCTGAATTTTTCCGACACCTATCGCAGCGCGCGGATTCCCGACGCCTACGAGCGGTTGTTACTGGAAGTGATGCGCGGCAATCAGAATTTGTTTGTCCGTAAAGATGAAATCGAAGCCGCGTGGAAGTGGTGTGACCAGTTGATCGCCGGGTGGAAAAAATCCGGTGATGCGCCCAAGCCGTACGCGGCCGGGTCGTGGGGGCCGATGAGCTCCATTGCACTGATTACGCGGGACGGGAGGTCGTGGTATGGCGATATCTGAATTGAAACTGCCTCAGGGCGTCAGCGCTCATGAGTTCAAAAGCCCGGTGCTGCTGGCCGAAGGCCTGGCGCTGAATGTGGCCAAGCAACTGAGTGATGCGATCGACGCGCGCGGCACCGCGACCTTGGTGGTTTCCGGTGGACGCAGCCCGGTGGCGTTTTTCCAGCACCTGGCCAAGCAGACGCTGGACTGGTCCAAGGTTGTCGTCACCCTGGCCGACGAGCGCTGGGTGCCGGTGGAACATGCCGACAGCAATGCCGGTCTGCTCAAGCGTTACCTGTTGCAAGGCCCGGCGGCCAAGGCTCAGTTTCTGAGCCTGTACAGCGCCACCGCCAACCTGGAACAGGCCGCCGAGCAGGCTGATCGCTTGCTCGCCGAATTGCCGCCGATCGACGTGCTGGTGCTGGGCATGGGTGACGACGGTCATACCGCGTCACTGTTCCCCAACAGCCCGAACCTGGCCGATGCCTTGAAAGTCGACGGTACCCGTCGCTGCTGGCCGATGCTGGCGCCGACCGTGCCTCATCAACGCCTGACCATGAGTCGCGCTCTGCTGGCGTCGGCGAAGCACACCGTTCTATCGATTTCCGGTCAGTCCAAGCTGACCACCCTGAATGCCGCACTGGCCGGTGACGATGTCGCCGCCATGCCGATTCGGGCGTTTCTGCAACCTACGTTAGAGATTTACTGGTGCCCATGAACCAAGGATCAGCCGCTATGACAAACACATCCCCGACCGTTTCCATGGCGGACAAAGTTGCCCTGATCGACAGCCTCTGCGCCAAGGCGCGGATCCTGCCAGTGATCACCATCGCTCGTGAGCAGGACGTACTGCCGTTGGCCGACGCCCTGGCGGCCGGTGGCCTGACGGCGCTGGAAGTGACCCTGCGTTCGCAGTTCGGCCTCAAGGCGATCCAGATCCTGCGCGAGCAGCGTCCGGAACTGGTGACCGGTGCCGGCACCGTGCTTGATCGCAGCATGCTGGCCGCTGCCGAAGCGGCCGGTTCGCAATTCATCGTCACGCCGGGTATCACCCGTGACCTGCTTGAAGCCAGTGTCGGTAGTCCGATCCCGCTGTTGCCGGGCATCAGCAACGCTTCCGGCATCATGGAAGGCTATAGCCTGGGTTATCGCCGCTTCAAGCTGTTCCCGGCGGAAGTCAGCGGCGGCGTCGCAGCCATCAAGGCCCTGGGCGGCCCGTTCGGCGAAGTAAAATTCTGCCCGACCGGTGGCGTCAGCCCGGCCAACATCAAGAGCTACATGGCGCTGAAAAACGTGATGTGCGTAGGCGGTAGCTGGATGCTTGACCCCGAGTGGATCAAGAACGGCGACTGGGCCCGCATCCAGGAGTGCACCGCCGAGGCGTTGGCGCTGCTGGACTGATTAACCGGATTTACCAAACACTTCGTTGTGTGTTCTACGGCTTTACGGTGCACTTGGTCGGTGCACCGTTTTTTTTGCCTGAAATAAACCCCTTATGACTGCCACTCAGCCAAACGCCGTTTTTTTGCACAAATAGAACCTGTAGGAGCGAGGCTTGCCCGCGAAGGCGGTCTTCCAGCTACATCAATACTGAATGTACCGACGCCTTCGCGAGCAAGCTTCGCTCCTACAGGACATCATGCGATACATAGTTACCGCATCTCGTCGCTCGTCCAGCGTTAACCTGCGTTCATCTTATGGAAGAGAGAACGTCATGGACGACAACACTGCAATTACATTCCCGCGACCGGCTTGCCAACTGTCACCCGAACAGATCGCCGGCCCGTATTTTCGAAACCCGAAACTGATCAGACGAAACATCAGCGAAGGCATGGATGGCATCCCCTTGGTGCTGCGGCTGACGATCGTCGATGCGATGACCGGTCAACCGGTCACCGGGGCGGTGGTCGATATCTGGCATTGCAACGCGCGCGGGGCGTATTCGGGCTGGGGCAAGGTCGACCCGGACAAGGAAGTCGACGTCGGTGATATCGGGTCGATCCCGCGCACCGATGACGATACCTACCTGCGCGGCGGGCAATTTACCGATCACCAGGGCGTGGTGCGATTTACCACCATCTACCCGGGTTTTTATGCCGGCCGCGCCCTGCATATTCATGTGGCGGTACGGATCACGGCCGGCAACAACTACCTGGAAGAGCGCCATGTCGCCTGGGTCGGCCAGCTGTACTTTCCCGAGGTGGCCTCGCGGTCAGTACTTAAAGCCCGCGAGTACCGTGGGCGTGGCATCTGCGCACTGAACAACGAGCAGGATGAGTTCTATCAGGGCATGGGCGGTGCAGCCTCGACCTTGAACGTCCACCCCATCGGTCGAGACTCGAGCGAAGACGGCTTTTTCGGCCACATGACCATCGGTGTCGACACGTTTGCGTTGTCATCGCAAATCAAGCCCGAAGACTTCGACAAATACACCGTGTGACGTCAGCGCAATTCAGTCAGCGCCCGGGCCAGCAAATCCATGTCGGCGGCGGTGGTGGTGAACCCTGGCGTAATGCGGATGCACGGGCCACACGCCGCACCGCTGCGCGCCACGGTAAACAGGTTGTAGTCGTTGAGCAGTCGCTCGACCATCGCCTGCTGATCGGCATGCCGGGTAAAGCGCATCGAGGTGATGCCGCAATACAGGCGCGGGTCATCCGGGGTCATGACTTCGATCCCCGGTAACCCCCGAACGGCATTGACCCAGCGGTTGCGCAGGTAATTGAGCCGCATGCCCTTGGCGACGGAACCGCCCATGGCGCGATGTTCTTCGAACACCAGCGGCAGGGTCAGCAGGGCCGGAATATTGGGCGTGCTGTAGGGCGTGCGGGCGCGAATGTCGGTGCTCGGGAAATGCATCTCGCCCATGTCCGGATCGATATCGGCCAGGCGCTCGGGCGCGATGTAAATGAAGCCCAGAGTCAGCGGCGCACCGATCCATTTGTGCAGGTTGTAGCCGGCAAAGGCGATGCCCAGCTCATCGAGGTTGAACTCGATCTGGCCGAGGGCATGGGCGCCGTCGAGAATCACGTCGATGCCGTGTTCTTTGGCGGCGGCGGCAATTGCCTGCACCGGCATGACCAGCCCGGTGCGGTGGGTGACGTGGGTCAGGGCCATCAACTTCAGACGCGGATAACGCACGAACGCTTCGCGGTAAGTGGTCAGTAAACTGTCGAAACTGGCGGGGTGGCGGTGTTCGATCTCGATCACTTCCACGCCTCGAGCGCACGCCAGCCAACGCATCGCGCCCTTGACCGTGTCGTATTCCAGATCGCCTATCAGCACCTGATCGCCCGGTTCCAGGCGGTTGTAGTTGCGGATCAGCGATTGAAGGCCGTCCGAGGCGTTGCGGGTGAGGGCGACGGCTTCGGCGGGGGCACCGATCAACTCGGCCAGTTGCGCGCGAATGTCGACGCTTTCGCCCTGTTCGAAGCGCTGGCGCACATGCACCGAGTTGCCGCGGTTAATGAGCTCGATGTTGCGCTGATACTCCTCGACCACGGTGCGTGACATGCGCCCGAAGTAACCATTCTCCAGGTTCAGGGGGCCGGGTTCGACCGCATAGCGGTCGGCAAAGGTCAGCCAAAAGGCTTCATCGCGGGAACGGCGGGTGTTATCGGGCATGAGCAACTCGATGAGATAGGGCGGGTCAGTGGCGAGGGGCGGGTTTGCCGTGTTTGGCGCGCAGCGGTTCGAGCAGCTCCGACAAACCGTTGTGGTCAATTTCCTGCATCAAGGCCAGCAAGCCGCCCAGTTCACCGTGGGGGAAACCTTCGCGAGCGAACCAGTTCAGGTACTGGCCGGGCAGGTCAGCGATGATGCGGCCCTTGTATTTGCCGAAGGGCATTTCGCGGGTAATCAGCAGTTCGAGCTTTTCGGGATTCATCATCAGTCGTCTTCATTCAAAGCAGTCTGGAAAATACAGGCATTCTGCATGCAGGCCAAATGACAGATCATGCAAAAAAGCGGATACCGATTTTCGCGTTAAAAGCCAACTAATTGAAATATAAGTAAAAAACCGTCAATTCAAAGCTGGCATGCAGGGTGCAACTACTTATTGCATCTTTCATCAACCGCAAGGAATTGAAAAATGACTGACATCAATAAAGAAGCGATCTCTGTACTCAACGACCTGATTGAAACCTGTAAAGACGGTCAGGAAGGGTTCAAGACTTGCGCTGAAGACCTCAAAAATCCAGAAATCAAAACCCTGTTCATTCAGCGGTCCGCCGACTGCGCCTCTGCCGCTGCCGAGCTGCAGGCCACCGTGCGGTCTTTGGGCGGTGATCCGGAAACCTCCACCAGCGTCAGTGGCGATCTGCATCGTCGCTGGGTCGACGTGAAGTCGATGTTCACCGGCAAGGATGACGAGGCGGTACTGAACGAAGCCGAACGCGGTGAAGACCACGCGAAGAAGGCTTACAAGGACGCACTGGAAAAAATTAACAAGAACAACCTGGTGAGCATTCGTGACATCGTTGAACGCCAGTATCACGGCGTGCAACGCAACCACGATCAGGTTAAAGCCCTGCGTAACCAGGCTCGCGCACGCTCATAAGCGTTCGTTATCCGTCAAAAACGCCAGCCAGTCTGGCGTTTTTTTGTATTCGGGATTTAACGCTGGACGGGATATAGATAGCTAGCTAATAATTTGTTCTTCAAATCATTTCGCCCGACCCGGCTATCGTTAAACCGTCCTTTCAAGAGTGCCTTACGTGCCCATTATTTTGCAGGCCTTGTTCGCGCCTGACCGCCGCGCCTTACAGTTCGCGATCAAGACTTTGATCGGCGGCGGCCTGGCGCTGTGGCTGGCGTTGCGCTGGGGGCTGGAGCAACCGTCGTGGGCGTTGATGACGGCGTTTATCGTCGCCCAACCGTTGTCCGGGATGGTGGTGCAGAAGGGTTTGGCACGGCTGTTGGGTACGTTGGTCGGGACGATCATGTCGGTGGTGTTCATGGGCCTGTTCGCTCAGACGCCCTGGCTGTTTTTGCTGGCATTGGCGTTGTGGCTCGGGCTGTGTACGGCGAGCTCGACCTTACTGCGCAGTACCTGGTCCTATTCCTTTGTGTTGGCCGGTTACACGGTGGCGATCATCGCATTGCCGGCCATTACCCATCCGCTGACGGTGTTCGATCAAGCTGTGGCTCGCTGCACGGAAATCTGCCTGGGCATTCTCTGCGCCACCGCCGCCAGTGCGTTGCTCTGGCCGTTGCGGGTTGAAAGACAACTGGCGGATCAAGCCCGGGCAGCCTGGCAAAGCGGCATGAATGCCGCGCGTGCGACCCTGGCTGGTGATGGTCAGGCGCGTAAAGGTTTGCTGGAAATCCTCGGGAAAATCGTCGCGGTCGATGCCCAGCGCGAACATGCCTGGTTTGAAGGCAGTCTCGGTCGGCAGCGGGCGCGTGCCATCAGCGGTTTGAGTCAGAAGCTGTTGATGCTGTTGCGCATCGCCCGTTCGGTGCGCCGCCAATGGAATCAGTTGGAGCAGCAGGAAGCCGAGCAACTGATGCCATGGATGACCGAGGTTCAAGAAGCGCTTGGCGCTTGTGATACCGCCCAATTGCAAGCATTGCGCCCGAGGTTGCTCGACGCCTCTCACGATGCACACATCAGTTCGGCGCAAAGTTACTGCCTGGCCCGTTTCACCTTGTTGCTCGATACCGCCATGGCGGCCTGTGCCGCATTGAAAGCGGTGCAGGAGGGGCGTGAAACGGTCGATCCGCCGAGAACCCTGACGCCGCATCGCGACCTGTCATTGGCGCTGGTCTTTGGCGCGCGCAGTGCGCTGGCGTTTCTGGTGGTATCGGGTTTCTGGCTAGCGACGGCATGGCCTGCGGCGTCGGGCGCTCTGGTGCTGACGTGTGTGGTGTGCAGTCTGTTTGCCAGCCGCGAGAATGGGGCGCAAATCGGCATGAGTTTTCTGCGCGGCATACTGCTGGCGATTCCGTCGGCGTTTATTGTCGGGCAGATTCTGCTGCCGCAATGGAGCGGGTTTGCGCTGCTGTGCATGGGCATGGGCGTGCCGCTGTTTCTCGGGGCGCTGGGCATGGCCAAACCGCAGATCGGCGCGACGGCTACTTCGTTTTGTCTGCACTTTATTGTGCTGGTTTCGCCGCTGAACATGATGAAGTTCGATGTCGCGAATTTCTTCAACAGCGCTCAGGCCATGCTGATCGGTGTCGGCGCCGCCGTGCTGGCGTTTCACTTGCTGATTCTGCGTAACCCGACGTGGCATGGCCGCCGGTTGCTGGCGGCGACCCTTGCCGATCTGGTGCGCCTGACCCGACGCAATCTGCGCGGCGCCGAAAGCTGGTTCGGTGGGCGTATGGCCGACCGTTTGCTGCAATTGGCGCGGCATTATCCCGAGTTGCCGGAGCCGGCGCGCAGCCGCTGGGATGATGGCTTGCTCGGCCTGGACATCGGCGATGAGCTGCTGCATTTACGCTTGAGCCTGGCGGTGGCGCAGGTGCCGGTCAAAGAGCCCCAGCGACGTTATCTCGAACAACTGGAAAAAGTCCTCGAGCAAGGCCCGGCCGGCCATCGCGCCGAGGCGCTGGCGCAACCGAGTGAGGCGTTATTGAAAACCTTGTACGCATTGCCGCCCAGCGATGCGGTGAAACTCGCCCAAGGCGCGGTGCTGCAATTGCAAAGCAGTTGGCGTGCCTGGTGTCACCAACAGGAGCAAAGCCATGGGCTTGCGTGAGTGGTCGATGGGTGGCGTGCTGCTCAGCCCGTTTCTGATTGATGTGCTGCTGGCGTTGCTGGTCACCGGAGCGTTGCGCATGGTATTGCGCCTGACCCCGGTTGGTCGCTGGATCTGGCACGAAGCATTGTTTGATTGCGCCTTGTACGTCTGTGTATTGACCCTGATCACCGTCGTCCTTGGGCCTTTATAAAGGAGTTGAATATGCGTACACCCGTACGTGTCGCGATAACCCTGAGCCTGACGGCGCTGGCGATTTTTGCCGGTTTCCATCTATGGCAGTACTACATGTTGACGCCCTGGACTCGCGACGCTCGGATCCGCGCCGACGTGGTGGTCATCGCCCCGGACGTTTCTGGCTGGGTGCGTGAGCTCAAGGCTTTCGATAACCAACAGGTCAAGGCTGGCGATGTGTTGCTGAGCATCGACCGTGATCGTTTCGAAGCCGCGCTGGAGAAAGCTCAAGCGGTGGTGCAGACCCGTCAGCAGCAACTCAGTTTGCGTGAACACGAAGCCAGCCGCCGCGCCAGTCTCGGGCCGCAGGCGATCAGCGCCGAACTGCGCGAGAACGCGCAAATCAATGCCGGCATCGCCCGGGGCGAACTGCGCGAAGCTCAGGCTGAAGCCAAGGTCGCGCAACTCAACCTGACCCGCAGCGAGGTGCATGCGCCGCGCAGCGGCCACGTCACCAACTTGCGTTTGGCCCAGGGTAATTACGTGAATGCCGGGCAACCGGTGATGGCGTTGATCGACGATTCGACCTTTTACGTGCAGGCGTACTTCGAGGAAACCAAACTGCCGCGAATTCGCGTCGGCGATCCGGTCAAGGTCTGGCTCATGAGCGCCGGGGAGGCGTTGCAGGGGCACGTCGAAAGCATCAGCCGCGGGATTACCGACCGCAATACCACGCCCGATGGGCAATTGCTGGCCGAGGTGGAACCGACGTTTAACTGGGTGCGCCTGGCGCAGCGGATTCCGGTGCGGATCAAGCTCGACAAGTTGCCTGAAGGGATCAGTTTGAGCGCGGGGATGACGGCGAGTGTGCAGGTGCAGGAGGGAGGTCATTGATCGTTCCCACGCTCCGCGTGGGAATGCCGCCCAGGACGCTCTGCGTCTTGCCGTTGGTGACGCGGAGCGTCACTGGATGCATTCCCACGCGGAGCGTGGGAACGATCGTGCGGGCTTGCAAATCAGCCGATGCTGATAGCCGGCAATGTCGGCAGCGTCACGGTCTGTTGCTTGCGCGGTGCCAGAATTTCCGCCTCGCCATCCACCACCAGCTCATCGCGCTGGTTGAACACCCGAGTGGCGATGCGCACACGAAACTTTGGCAGTTTCTCGAGAATCTCCAGGCGCACGGTCAGCGTGTCGCCAATCTTCACCGGCTTCTGAAAGCTCATCGTCTGACCGATATAAATAGTCCCCGGCCCAGGCAACTCGCAAGCCACCGCCGCGCTGATCAACGCGCCGCTGAACATGCCGTGGGCGATACGCTCCTTGAACATGCTGGCGGCGGCGAATTCGGCGTCCAGATGCACCGGGTTGTGGTCACCGGACATCGCGGCGAACAGCTGGATGTCGCGTTCTTCGACAGTTTTGCTGTAGCTGGCGGTCTGGCCGATTTCGAGGGCTTCGTAAGGGGTATTGGTAACCTGGGTCATCTGTCTCGATTCCTGTGACGAATTAGAAAAATCCACAAAAAAACTATTCGGTTCTGGGTGGCCGGCGAGCGCTCAAGGCTTGGGCGATCCAGTTCAGCACGTCGGCCGTCACTTCGTCGCGGTTGCTCTCATTGAACAGTTCATGCCGGGCCTGCGGGTAAATAGTCAGCTGCAGGCTCTGGCAGCCAGCGTCGCGCAACGCGTGGGCCAGATCTTTCAGACGTTTGCCTTCGCTCACCGGATCACATTCGCCGCCAATCACCAGCAGCGGCAGGCCCGGATCGATCTGGGCGAGATTGGACGCTTTGCTGATTTGCTGCAAGCCGCCGAGCAAATCGATCCACAGTTGATTGGTGCAGCGAAAGCCGCAGAGCGGGTCATTGGCGTATTTGTCGACTTCGGCCGGGTCGCGGCTCAGCCAGTCGAACGGCGTGCGTACCGGTTTGAATTTCTTGTTGAATGAACCGAACGACAGCCATTCGATCAGCGCACTGCGCCCCTTGGGCCCTTGGCGCAGGCGTTCGAGGCGAGCAATCTGTCGCGCTGCGCGATAGAGGGCTATAGGCTGGAAGTTAGAGCCGCTGAGAATCGCCCCGTGCAGGCTGGCGCTGTGGTGCAGCAAATAAGCCTGGGCGATGTAGCTGCCCATGCTGTGGCCGAGCAACACGATTGGTACGCCGGGATGCTGTTGGCCGATCTGTTGGTTGAGGCTGGCCAGGTCGCCGACGACTTTGCACCAGCCATCGTCATCGGCGAAATGGCCCAACGTACCGTTTTCGGCAGTTTTGCCATGTCCACGCAGGTCCGGCGCATAAACACCATAATCCTGATCACAGCAGGCTTGCGCCAGACGGACATAGCGACCGCTGTGTTCCGCCATGCCGTGGGCCAGCAGGATCACCGCCTTGAGCGGCGCGGCCGGCAACCACTGGTTGACGAAGAGGCGGCTGCGGTCACTCGCGGTCAGCCAGAAAGTGTCGTGGATCATGGCGATTCCTTTGCATTGGGCTGCGATGGGGAAACAGCCCCGCTGCATTGTATAGCGCATCCAACGCATGCCGTCTGATCAGGCCACGCCGGGGCAGCAAGATTCACGCGATCAATGACGACCGTGCGCATATTTGCCTGATTCACCATAGCTGCTAGTGTCCGGGAAGCACCGTTTTTCGCTTTCCGCTTTTTGAGAAGAGAGAAAAGACAGAAAAGCGGCCCCGGATAGGTTCAGGTAAAGAGGACAAGAATAATGCAACCTGATTTCTGGAATGACAAACGCCCGGCCGGCGTGCCCCTGGATATTGACCTTGGGGCCTATAAGTCGGTGATCGAGGTGTTCGAGCGTTCCTGCAAGAAATTTGCTGACCGCCCGGCGTTCAGCAACATGGGCGTGACCCTGACCTACGCCGAACTGGAACGCTACAGCGCAGCGTTCGCCGGTTATCTGCAAGCCCACACCGACCTGGTGCCGGGAGATCGCATCGCGGTGCAGATGCCCAACATCCTGCATTACCCGATTGCCGTGTTCGGTGCCTTGCGCGCCGGGCTGATCGTGGTCAACACCAACCCGCTGTACACCGCGCGGGAAATGCGTCATCAGTTCAAGGACTCCGGTGCCCGGGCGCTGGTCTACCTGAACGTATTCGGACAGAAGGTCCAGGAAGTGCTGCCCGACACCGACATCCAGTACCTGATCGAAGCGAAGATGGGCGACCTGATGCCTGCCGCCAAGGGCTGGCTGGTCAATACCATGGTCGCCAAGGTCAAGAAAATGGTCCCGGACTATTCATTGCCGCAGGCCATTCCCTTCAAGAGCGCGTTGCGTCTGGGCCGAGGTTTGGGCATCAAACCGCTGAACGTCGGCCTTGATGACATCGCTGTGTTGCAATACACCGGCGGCACCACCGGGCTGGCCAAGGGCGCGATGCTGACCCACGGCAACCTGGTGGCGAACATGCAGCAGGCGCGCGCGTGTCTGGGGCAATTCGGCGCTGACGGTCAGCCGCTGCTGCGCGAAGGCCAGGAAGTGATGATCGCGCCGCTGCCGCTGTACCACATCTATGCCTTCACGGCGAACTGCATGTGCATGATGGTGACCGGCAACCACAACGTGCTGATCACCAATCCACGGGACATTGGCGCCTTCATCAAGGAACTGAAGAACTGGCGGTTTTCGGCGCTGCTGGGGCTCAACACGCTGTTCGTCGCACTGATGGACCATCCCGACTTCAAGACCCTGGATTTCTCCAGCCTCAAACTCACCAACTCCGGCGGCACCGCGCTGGTCAAGGCTACGGCCGAGCGTTGGAATCAGCTCACCGGCTGCCGGATCACCGAGGGTTATGGCCTGACCGAAACCTCGCCGGTGGCTTGCACCAACCCCTACGGCGACAAGTCGCGCATCGGCACGGTCGGCCTGCCGGTGCCGGGCACGACGCTCAAGATCATCAACGATGAGGGCGTCGAGCTGCCGCTGGGCGAGCGTGGCGAACTGTGCATCAAAGGCCCGCAGATCATGAAGGGCTACTGGCAGAATCCCGAAGCCACCGCCGAAGTACTGGACGCCGACGGCTGGTTCAAGTCGGGTGACATCGCGGTGATCGACCCGGACGGTTTCGTGCGCATCGTCGATCGCAAGAAAGACATGATCATTGTTTCGGGTTTCAACGTGTACCCGAACGAGATCGAAGACGTGGTGATGGCTCACCCGAAAGTCGCCAACTGCGCGGTGATCGGCGTGCCGGACGAGCGTTCGGGAGAGGCGGTGAAGTTGTTTGTGGTGGCCCGTGAATCCGGGGTCAGCCTTGAAGAGCTGAAGGCCTACTGCAAAGAAAACTTCACGGCGTACAAAGTACCCAAGCACATCGTCTTGCGTGAGTCGTTGCCGATGACGCCGGTGGGCAAGATTCTGCGGCGGGAGTTGCGCGATATCGCCTGATCGTTGGATGGCCGCGCTTCGCGCGATCGCGGGCAAGCCTCGCTCCTACAGGTTCAGTGGTCTGAACGACACGAACCCTGTAGGAGCGAGGCTTGCCCGCGAAGCTTTTAAGAGCTGAAACCCCGGTTTCAGGGGCTTCCAAGGCTCTATAGAATTTTTGCTCTAAAAGTGACTATTGAATATTCAAGAGTCATAAACGTGACCGTTGAGACCAATTTTGGCTCTAGTAGCCCCTTGGCAAAGCTGCTACTCTCGGCGCGCTTTGTGACTTCTCGGCCTTGAAAAAAGCCAGACTCACCAATAATCAAACACCAATAATAATCGCATCAAATGCGGTATTTGAATTCGCGTTGCTGAGGAGTGGGCTTCCATGATCGAAGACTTTTGGAAGGATAAGTACCCAGCTGGAATTGCTGCCGAGATCAATCCAGACGAGTATCCGAATATTCAGGCAGTGTTGAAGCAGTCCTGCCAACGCTTCGCTGACAAACCGGCATTCAGCAACCTGGGCAAGACAATCACCTACGGTGAGCTGTACGAATTGTCCGGTGCCTTTGCTGCTTACCTGCAACAGCATACCGATTTGCAACCCGGCGATCGAATCGCCGTGCAACTGCCCAACGTGTTGCAGTACCCGGTCGCCGTCTTCGGCGCCATCCGCGCCGGGCTGATCGTGGTCAATACCAACCCGTTGTACACCGCGCGGGAAATGGAACACCAATTCAACGACTCCGGTGCCAAAGCCTTGGTCTGCCTGGCCAACATGGCGCATCTGGCCGAAACCGTCGTGCCGAAAACCGGCGTCAAGCACGTGATCGTCACCGAAGTGGCCGACCTGCTGCCGCCGCTCAAGCGCCTGCTGATCAACAGCGTCATCAAGTACGTGAAGAAAATGGTCCCGGCGTATCACTTGCCCAAGGCCATCAAATTCAATGACGTGCTGAGCAAGGGCCATGGCCAGCCAGTGGTTGAAGCCAACCCGGCCAGCAGCGACGTTGCCGTGCTGCAATACACCGGCGGCACCACCGGCGTGGCCAAGGGCGCGATGCTGACCCACCGCAATCTGGTGGCGAACATGCTGCAATGCAAGGCGCTGATGGGCTCCAACCTCAACGAAGGTTGCGAGATCCTGATCACCCCGCTGCCGCTGTACCACATCTATGCGTTCACCTTTCATTGCATGGCGATGATGCTGATCGGCAACCACAACATCCTGATCAGCAACCCGCGCGACCTGCCGGCGATGGTCAAGGAACTGTCGAAGTGGAAGTTCAGCGGTTTCGTCGGCCTGAACACGCTGTTCGTCGCGTTGTGCAACAACGAAGCGTTCCGCAAGCTGGATTTCTCCAGCCTGAAAATCACCCTGTCCGGCGGCATGGCCTTGCAACTGGCCGCGGCCGAGCGCTGGAAAGCGGTCACCGGTTGCCCGATCTGTGAAGGTTACGGCATGACCGAAACCAGCCCGGTGGCCACGGTGAACCCGAGCCAGAACATCCAGATTGGCACCATCGGTATTCCGGTGCCATCGACCTTGTGCAAAATCATCGACGATGCCGGCGTTGAACAGCCGTTGGGCGCCATCGGTGAACTGTGTGTGAAAGGTCCGCAAGTCATGAAGGGCTACTGGCAGCGTCAGGACGCCACCGATGAAATACTCGACAGCGAAGGCTGGTTGAAGACCGGTGACGTCGCGCTGATCCAGCCTGATGGTTACATGCGTATTGTCGATCGCAAGAAAGACATGATTCTGGTCTCCGGTTTCAACGTGTACCCCAACGAGCTGGAAGATGTGCTGGCGACTCTGCCGGGCGTGCTGCAATGCGCGGCCATCGGTGTACCGGACGAGAAGTCGGGGGAGGCGATCAAGATCTTCATCGTCGCCAAACCGGGCGTGACCCTGACCAAGGAACAGGTGATGGAGCACATGCGCGCCAACGTCACCGGCTACAAGGTACCCAAAGCCGTGGAGTTCCGCGACGCACTGCCGACCACCAACGTCGGCAAGATCCTGCGCCGCGAACTGCGCGACGAAGAGCTGAAGAAACTGGGCGTGAAGAAAGTCAGCGCCTAGTCAAACAAAAGCCCCGCAGTGCGGGGCTTTTTGTTGCCTGACTGATCGTTCCCACGCTCTGCGTGGGAATGCCGCCACGGACGCTCCGCGTCCGATGCTGGGACGCAGAGCGTCCGCGGGCTGCGTTACCACGCAGAGCGTGGGAACGATCAACTTACAGGCGGAACTGCGCGAAATCGACGTTGGTCCCCGCCGGGCGCATGTCCTGCAGGTAGGAGTCCTTGTCGGCGCTAAGTTCCAGGCTCAATGCTGCCTTGCGCTTGCCCTGGTTGCGCACCACCAGGCCTTCGAGTTTCTCGCGCAGGAACACCGTCGGCACTTTCAAGTGCAGCAATTCGTCGGTATCCGGGGTGTGCATCAGCAAGTGAATCCATTCGTACTGACCAATGGCCAGGCGTGCGACCGGGATATCGAACCAGAAAATGTTGCGGTTGCGGTTCAATTCGGTGAAATGGCAGTTGTTGACGCCAAGCACAGCACCGCCAAGTTCCTGGTTTCTGCGGGCAATGGCCTGCTTTTTATCGAGTTTCATAACATTCCTACGGGATTGGATCTTCAGCGCCATGAGCCTGAATACGTTGCGCATTCTCCGGGCAAAGCCTGAAAACATAAAGCCTAACCTGCCTGGAACGATGAAATGTTCTGCAGCAAAATAAATGAAACTCCGCGCGAAAGCCCCCGGTCAATCCTTGTGTAACCACTTTCCCCGTTGAAATGTTCACAGGAGAAATACCATGGGCAGCACTGGCGATAAAGTTAAAGGCATGGCAAACGAAGCGGCCGGCAACGTCAAGCAAGGCGTCGGCAAGGCCACCGATAATGACAGACTGCGCGCTGAAGGCGTGGTGCAGGAGAAGAAAGGCGAAGCCCAGCAGAAGGTTGGCAAAGCCAAGGACGCCATTAAAAAAGGTGTCGACAAGGCTTGATTGAGCCTTTGACGAGTGCAAGAAGACGGCCATCCCACGGATGGCCGTTTTTATATCGGGTAGATGGGATATACCCTTAGATTGTTTCAAAGTCGCCAAGTAGGCTACTTTGTTGTAGAAAACGGCCCCTGAGTCGCCATGACTTCAACCTTTTTGCGGCGAAAGGAGACGCTAATGTTTTTTCCAACCATGAAAGGTTTGCCCCTGCATCGGGTGATGATGCGTACGGTCACCGAGTTTGTCGACGACGAGATGTCGACCTATGCCTCGGCGCTGGCCTATCAAATGCTGTTCTCGTTGTTCCCTTTCATCCTGTTCCTGATCGCCCTGATCGGTTTTCTGCATTTGCCGGACTTCTTCTCCTGGTTGCGCCTGCAATCAGAACTGGTTCTGCCGCCGCAGGCGCTGGAGCAAGTGAACCCGGTGATCGACCAGCTTCAGCAGTCCAAGGGGGGATTGCTCTCGGTAGGTATCGTGATTGCCCTGTGGACCGCGTCCGCCGGCGTGCGGTTGATGATGAGCGCGATGAACGCCGCATACGACGTGGTCGAAGGCCGTCCGGCCTGGAAACGTTTTCCGCTGTCGATTTTCTACACCATCGGCATCGCCGGCATGTTGCTAATCGCCGCCGCGCTAATGGTGCTCGGGCCTCAGGTGATGGGATGGATTGCCTCGCAAGTGGGCCTCGAAGATTTTATCGTGACCGTCTGGACCATCATCCGCTGGCCGGTGATCGTGATTTTGCTGATGATGGCGGTGGCGCTGATTTACTACGTCATGCCCGACGTCAAACAAGAGTTTCGCTTCATCACTCCGGGTGCGGTGATGTCCGTGGTGGTCTGGATCATCGCTTCGCTGGGCTTTGCTTATTACGTTAAAACCTTCGCCAACTACAACGCCATGTATGGCAGTATCGGCGCGATCATCGTGTTACTGCTGTACTTCTATATTTCCGCTGCGGTGATGTTGCTCGGCGCAGAAATGAACGCGGTGATCGAGCACATGTCGCGCGAAGGCAAAGACCCTGGCGAGAAGGTCCCTGGCGAGCATGGCCCCGGCCATGAAGAAAAACAGCACGTTTCGGGACTGGGGCGCGACCACTCAAAGCCGACCACTGACGAAGCCATAAAATGATCCGTGAAATTCTGAAAATGGGCGACGAGCGCCTGCTGCGCATTGCCCCACCGGTGCCGGCAGAAATGTTCGACAGCCCTGAGTTGTGGCAACTGATCGACGACATGTTCCAGACCATGGAAAGCGTCGGCGGAGTTGGCCTGGCCGCGCCGCAGATCGGTGTCGACCTGCAATTGGTGATCTTTGGTTTCGAACACAGCGAACGCTATCCGGACGCCGAAGCGGTGCCGCAGACCATTCTGATCAATCCGTTGATCACGGCATTAAGCCCGACCCTCGAAGAAGGTTTCGAAGGCTGCCTGTCAGTGCCGGGCCTGCGTGGTGCGGTGGATCGTTATCAGCAGATTCGTTATGAAGGCTTCGATCCCAAAGGCGAGCCGATCGTGCGCATTGCGTCGGGATTTCATGCGCGGGTAGTGCAGCATGAATGCGATCACCTGATCGGCCGGCTATACCCGTCGCGCATCAGTAATTTCAGCAAATTCGGGTTTACCGAAGTGATGTTCCCGGACCTCGATCCGAATGCAGACGACTGATTCGAAAACACCACAAAACCCTGTGGGAGCGAGCTTGCTCGCGATGAGGCCCTGACAGTCAAATTATTGGTGACTGACACGCCGCCATCGCGGGCAAGCCGGCTCCCACATTTTGATCTTCATAAGGCTTTAGAGCGTTATCTGGCCGGTTCCAGCCCCATCGCAATCATCGGTTTGCTGCGCGCATAACGGCTCAACCGCTCAGCCATGGCGTAGGGCAGCACCGGGTCGAACGTAAAACCCCGGCGCTCATAAAAACCGCGCAAATCCGGATGGCAGAACAACCAGACCGGCTCTTCGAGGTGCTTGACGGCGTGGTCGATCAACGTCGCGGCGATTCCCTGCTCACGACAGCTCGGGGCGACGAACAGCCCGGTCAGCCAATGCCCGCCGGCCACTGGCCGCAAACTTAACGCCGCAATGATCTCATCGCGTTTTGCGACCCACAGCCGAGCGTCGCGGACGGCTTTCATCGACGATTGGTGGGCGCGGTAAAACTTGTTCATCAACGGCCATAACGGCTCGTTGAGCAAGGTGTACTGGGTGTTGGGCATGGGCCTGGACTGTCAGTGCGCAAAGCGGGTGATTATAAAAGAACGCGGGCGCCGCGATAGGTGTATACCTGATCTCACGTCCCGTATGAGTGGAGTATGTATCATGGCCAAAGGCATGGATTCAAAGAAAGCGGCAAAGAAGAAACCGGCTAAAACCGCCGATGAAAAACGTGCGGACAAGAAGGCCAAGAAGGTGGGTGTGTTCGGGCATTGATCCTACGCACTAGTGAAGTGGAGTAGATCATTCCGGTTGACAGCCGGAATGATCTGGTCAAAGCATTTTGATTACTATGTGTTGTTTAAGGGACGTATCTTAGGCGAACATTGTCTATTTTTGAACTGCCTATCGGGTATCCTTGTGCAGGACCAAATTGGAAATACAGTTTCATAGGGGAGGCGGGGGAAGTGTTTTTTGAAGGGAAGGTTACGGCGTAAGTTCCCCATGTGCTTGACGCTGGAATATTTGCATTATGAATGAGAACGCCATCTCGTGTTATGTACAGCAAAGATGCAACACGGCATTGATACTTGAAGCTTAGCTCGTAAACTTCACCAATTTCTATGTCGTCGTAACTTTTATCGAATATCAGATAGTTATACCCATTTGTCGATTGTACAAAGTACTCTCCCTCTTCCAGTACGATTTGTGACGGATAAGAAGGGTGCGGAGTCCAGCCATCCCAATTGAATCTATCGAAAGTTGTTAGTTTGTCCAACCCCGCCCTGACCGTATAAATCCTGGCCTGACACTCCACCGCATCACTCACCGTAGCCTCTTTAAACAACCCCACCTTCAAAATAATCGCCAGTTTCGAATCCGCCTTGCATTCACGCAGCCATTGCACCTCGGTGGTATAACTCAGCCCCGCCCCCTGATCATGTGGCGTGCCCACGAACTGATCTCTGGAGCGCGTAGTCCCGTCGGTTCTGCTTTCCAAATAACTTAACCAAATCGGAAGGCCGGAGCGCTGGAACGGCCACTTGTCGCTCAGCACCTTGGTGGTGTCCTTGATTGAACCGATTTCCAGAAGTTCTCCGACGAACCCCTCGATCAACGGTCTCGGCATGCTCTGCTGCAACAACGCGCCAATGCTCAGTTCAAGGGTTTTGGACGGCGTTTCTTGTCCCAACCGAATCACTTTGTAGCTGATACTCACCACAGTTTTCAGATTGGCGCCGGTAATGACGGCAAGAATATTGAAATCCACATTCGCCTGACCGTTGACCATCTTGCGTTCCGGAATCGTCGAGCCATCTCCCGGGCGACCATTAACAGTCAGCTCGATGGCGTCATCCGGTTCGAATGTCGAGGTGGTCACACGAACGGTGAATCCGTCCTGATAGCTGTTCGGGTCGAGAATACGATCCGGCGCCTCTATCACGGTTGGCTCCAGCAGCGTCGGCAGCGGAGTGCCGATACGCACTTCGCGGTATTGCGAGTAATGCTCTTTACCTTCACGCGTAAAGTTATAAAACATCCTCACCGTGTGTCCCGCATTGAGGTCGATGAACTTGCGTGCCAGCGGAATACGAATGGGCCTGGCCTCCGACCCGGGCGTCAGCTCGAAATTGCCCTGGATGCTGGCATCGCGGTTGATCCCCTTGAAGTACCACGTGCCGACATCCTTGGTGGTTGTCAGAATCAGCGGTATTTGATAAACGGCTTCGCGATCGGGAACGGGATCGAACACATCGTCCTCTGTAGCACCTTCCAGTACCGGCGGGGGCAAGGCTTTCACCGGTTCGCCGACAGTCAGCTTCAAGGCGTCGGAGGCGTGCACTGTCTGGTTATGCACCTCATACGTCACGGCGATATCGAGGCCGTCAAAACGTTCCAGATCGGCGCCCGCTATTTCCCGGATAATGGGCAGACCGTCCGGTAGCTCACCCACCAGCAGTGGATCTTCATAAAACACCGTACCGACGCCGGGGCGAACGGCAGTGATGAACAGAATCACCAGATCGTTGGCCGAGCGACCCGTGAAATACGGGATGACGGCCGTGGCCTTGGCCAGGTTGGAAGGCAAATAACTCCCGTTCGCCTCCTCGATACCCGGCGCAGCAAAGGGATTGAGTTCGCCGACGATGCTCACGAAGGTTTTTTTCGAGTACAAGCGACCATTCGCGGTCTGCACTTCATAAGAGACAGTGGCCTTGCCTTTTGGAATGGCTTTGACAGTGTGGTAATTGACGAAGGACTCGTAGGTTTTGCCGGGCACATCGACGGTAAACTCCATGAGTTCGTTTACCGGCCTGCCATCGACCGTTGTGCCTGCCCAAGTCAGATAAACTCTATTGCCCTGTTGATAGTGTTGACGGCTGGTCTGCACTTCAATTTTCAAATTTTGACCATTCAAGCCCTTGAGATCGATTTCTCCCGTGACGTAGTCGGCTTTTTCAATATAGGGTTCGACCAGCTTCGAATCATCCAGATCGACATCCACATAAACCGGCGTTGACCACGGGCCATTCTCATCGGGCAGGTTGTTCGCCTCGTCGATGGGTTTGAACATGACGGGCAATCGGTTCGAACTGCCAGCATTTTCGATAACGGTCCGGCTGATGAAAATCCTGATCGGATAATTGTCCGGATCCTCGGCCTCTTCCTTGGTGACAAGGTGATGAACCGATTCGGTACCCCATTTCAATTCGATTTTGTCGCGCACCCGACAATAGGTGTAGGGCACCACCGTAACCCACGTACCGGCCTTGGCCCGCTCGGCATCTATGCCGCGCTCAGCCACATCCGGCTCAAGGGTCTGGTGCAATTCCGAGTGGCTGACGGGATCCGAGTTTTGATCGACGCCGCCCGGCCGGGTCAGCAAGACCAAAAATTTAAGTGGTGGGGAACTTTCCTCGCTGCCTGAGAAGCGCGTGACGCGGTAGTGAACGTGTTCATAAATCTTCGAAAGAAAATAACTGCGAGGAATGGTCAGGTAGATCCGTTTTTCCGGGTCATCAAGGTCAGGTTTGCGGATGAACTTGTAATCATCAGCCCGGTTCGGGGATGTAAAAAACAGCTCGATAATGTCGCCTTCCGCAATATTCAGGTAATGGTCAATTGCGCATAAAGCGCCGCTCTTGAGTTGATCAATGCCCAAGGCGAAATCGGCATCGACGATGCCGTCGATCATGCCTCCGACCTTGAGCGGGGCGAGCGCCGCCGAATCGTTAGCCAGTGAGGCGGAGCGGGGGATATAGAGGCTCATGGCCTGTCTCCTTTCGAGTCATGAAGGGCTACGTCAATGAAGGCTGACGACTGCCCCATCAGGCGCCTCAAGTAAGTAGCGTTGCCACTGTCAAAAATTACAGTCCCGACGAACGGTCGAAATTGCATCGCAACAAAAGCTGCAAGATTCTGCGGTCTCGTAACACAGAGGGAGAGATTCCCTGTTGCGAGCAACGCCATGCCCCATTACTTCGACGCCGCCCATCGCCAGCAGATCGAAACCCTGCGCCAACGCTTCACCGCCCGCACCGAATGGCCGACCTGGCTGTTGCTGATCGGCGTGTATGGCGGTTGGTTCGCCATCGTGCTCAATAGCGATTGGCTCGGTCTTGGCGGGAGCAGCCTGTTACTGATTCCACTGCTGGTGTTGTGGTTGTCGGTGCAGCACGAATTGCTGCACGGCCATCCCACCCGTTGGCAAACGCTGAACAAAGTCCTCGGTTATGCGCCGTTCGCGGTCTGGTATCCCTACACCCTGTACCGCGACAGTCATTTGCTGCATCACCGCGATGAAGACCTGACCCTCCCCGGTCTCGATCCGGAAAGCCGTTACTTGAGCGCTGAACAGTGGCAGCGCAGTTCGCTGTTCGAACAAGGCCTGCACTGGCTGAACAAAACCGTGCTCGGTCGCTTCGTCCTCGGTGCGCCACTGGCCTTGCTGGCGCTGGCTCGGGAAGAGCTGCAACGGCTAAAAAAAGGCGAGCGCCAAGCCTGGTTGATGTGGCTGACCCACGGTGCGCTGACGCTGCTGATGCTGATGTTCATCACGCGCTACAGTGGGTTGCCGGTCTGGCATTACCTGTTATTGATCAGCGTGCCGGCGCTGTCGATTGCGATGATCCGCTCCTACTATGAACACCGTCCTCACGTGCAACCCGAGCAACGCACCGTCATCAACGAAGCGGCATGGCCGTGGCGTTGGCTGTTCCTGAACCTCAATCTGCACCTGGTGCATCACGATTTGCCGGGCCTGCCCTGGTACGACCTGCCACGGGTCTATCGAGCGCGTCGCGAGGAATGGCTGGCGCGCAGTGGCGGTTTTTTGGTGCAGGGTTATGCACAGTTGGCGCGTCAGCATGGGGTGAGGGCGATTGACAGTCCACGGCATCCGTTTCATTGATTGGCCTAAATCGCCAAAAGATCGCAGCCTTCGGCAGCTCCTACTTTGAATCGCTGTACATCTGTAGGAGCTGCCGAAGGCTGCGATCTTTTGACTTTACTGGTGAAGATATTTTCGATGACACAACACCTCGCTGAATTACTGATGTACGTCGCCCCCGAGCCAATCCGTCAGGCCAACGAGCGTTGGCTGGCGCAGATTCTCGAGCGGCTCGGCAGCACTCGCCTTGAGGCCGAAGGGCTGTCGCTGATGGACCTTTGGCTGTCCCCGCACCTGCTGCTGACCCAGACCTGCGGCTATCCCTTGATGACGGCCTTGCGTGGTCGCGTCCGGGTCATCGGTCGTCCTCGTTACGAACTTCCAGACAGCAACAGCGGTAACCATTGCAGCCTGTTATTGACTCGCGCCGATGATCCTCGAAGGACCTTGTCGGCCTTTCGGGGCAGTCGCGGTGTGATCAACGGCGAAGACTCCAACAGTGGCATGAACCTGTTGCGCCACCGATTGGCACCGTTGCAGCGCGATGGAGAATTTTTTGCCACTGTTTCCATCAGCGGCAGCCACCGCGAAAGCCTGCGTTGGCTGCGTGATGACCTGGCGGACCTGGCCGCCATCGACAGCGTGACCTTCGCTTATCTCGCGCAGCATGCCCAGGCAGAGGTCGAAGGCCTGCGCGTGTTGGCGCGCACGGCGTTCAGTCCGACGCTGCCGTACATCGCGGCTGCTGGCACCACTGATGAGCAGGCTGAGCAGCTTCGACAGGTGATGAACACGTCATTGCATGAGTTGCCCGATGTCGCGGAAATCCTCGGCTTGCAAGAAGTGCTGCCGGCCACCGAAAGCGACTATCAGGTCATTCTCGATTATCAGCAGGAAGCAGAAGCGCTGGGGTACGGGCGGTTGCGATGAGGATTGATGTTTGTGCCGACAGTTCCATCAATCGCGGGCAAGCCACGCTCCCACAGGATATCGGTGGACTTGTGGGAGCGTGGCTTGCCCGCGATAGCGATGTATCAGGCGCTGCTTATTTAAATTCATTTATGGAATATAAAAATTCGTTTTAAGTATTATTAATGAATAAGGCTCCTTGCTAGGATCGCGCCACCGGATCACCGGACATCCAGCGACCCCTAACCCATGGAGCCTCTATGTCCGGCGCCGACCTTTCCCATCGCAACCACGTGGGCGGATTGTTTCGCGCCCACTACGCCTGGCTGTGCGCACGCCTGCGCCGATATCTGGGGGCCAGCCCTAGCGTCGAAGACATCGCTGCCGAAACCTTCGCGCAATTGCTCGAATCGCCTGGCCTGACGCCAATTCGCGAACCTCGCGCCTTGCTCACCACCATTGCCCAGCGGCTGATTTATCAGCTGTGGCGCCGTCGTGATCTGGAACGCCAGCACCTCGATCAGCTATCGCCAATTGACCTGCTCGGTGGACCTTCGCCTGAAGATCTGGCGCAGTTTTCCCAGGCCCTGATACGCCTTGATCGAGTCCTCGACCGCTTGCCGGGCAAGGTCAGGGCAACCTTCCTGTTGTCGCGAATCGACGGTCTGACCTACCCACAAATCGCCGCCGAACTGGGCATTTCCCAACGCTCGGTCAGCGTCTACATGACCCGCTCCCGGGCACTGTGCGCCCAGCACAGCGCCAATGAACCCTTGAACCGAACACCCCTGAGCCGATTCCCACATAGCCGATTCCCACTGAACTCGAGGTCCGCATGAGATCGATCAAAACCCTGCTCGGCAGTTCGCTGCTGGCCCTGAGCCTGGTGGCTGGGCACGTTCCAGCCGCAGAAAAAACCACGCCCATCCACTTCGGTGACATCACCTGGGAAAGCGGCAGCCTGATCACCGAGATCCTGCGGTTGATCGTCGAGAAAGGTTACGGCTACCCGACCGACACCTTGCCGGGCAGCACCGTCAGCCTCGAAGCAGCATTAGCGAAAAACGATATTCAAGTGATCGGCGAAGAGTGGGCGGGGCGCAATCCGGCCTGGGTGAAGGCGGAATCGGAGGGCAAAGTGTTTGGTTTGGGCGACACGGTCAAAGGCGCAACCGAAGGCTGGTGGGTGCCGGAATACGTGATCAAGGGTGACCCGGAACGCGGCATTAAACCGCTGGCGCCGGAGCTGAAATCCGTCGCCGACCTGGCGCGCTACAAGGACGTGTTCCGCGACCCGGAAGACCCAAGCCGCGGACGCTTCCTCAACAGCCCGACCGGCTGGACCTCGGAGATCGTCAACAGCCAGAAACTCAAGGCCTATGACCTGACCGCCAGCTACGTCAACTTCCGCACCGGTTCCGGCGCGGCGCTGGATGCCGAGGTCGCTTCATCGATCCGCCGTGGTAAACCGGTGCTGTTTTACTATTGGTCGCCGACGCCATTACTGGGCCGCTTCAAACTGGTGAAACTCGAAGAACCGCCGTTCGATGCTGAAGCCTGGAAGACCCTGGCCGATGCCAACAACCCGAGCCCCAAAGGCACGCGCTCGATGCCGGCCAGCCTGGCCATCGGTGTGTCGGCACCCTTCAAGGCGCAGTACCCGGACCTGGTGGCGTTCTTCGAAAAGGTCGATCTGCCAATCGATCTGCTGAACCAGACCCTCGGGCAAATGAGCGAAAAACGCCAGCCACCGCGTCAGGTCGCCGAAGCATTTTTGCGCGATCAGCCGCAGGTGTGGAAGAGTTGGGTGCCGGGGGAGGTGGCGAGTAAGGTGAGTGAAAGTTTGTAAGTCTTTTCTGACGTTTCTGTAGTGCTGCAACTATTGGTATCGCGAGCAGGGTCACTCCTACATTCGATCGTGTGAACACCGCAGATCATAGGAGTGAGTCTGCTCGCGATGGACATCCCTCGCTTCAGCGCTAACCGTTTCTTGTGCAAAAAGTGCCGGCTGACTAGTGGTCTTGCGCTGGCTATGCTTCGCTGTAACTAACTATGTCGACCGTGCACGGTTAGTGAATTCAGCCTCGTGATGTAGGTCGAACAGGTGTGTATTACCTTCCGCGTGGATTTTTGATTTGATGAAAGTTCGGGTCTTTCACAATCCACCACTACGTTCCATGGAACAAGCACACGCATTCCTCCGTTGCAGTTGATTTGATTTTGTCACGGCAACTGCCTCTCAAACTTGAGGGGCAGTTATTGATCGGTGAACCCAAGACTTATTGATCTGGCCGCAAGTTAAAGGTTCCCCGGACCTTTGCATTTTGGATCTCGTCCCCGGATGTGGCGGTAAACTCGAATTTGCCTTTTGCGGTTTTTTTATCCAAGTCTACTTCTTCAATTTCTACCCATCCGCCCTCAACGCGTGAACCCCAGGAACTGTTCTCAAATTTTTTCGGATTATAATTACCACCGACAACCCGAGATTCGAAGAGGTATTTTGTTTTGGCCTCGATCTTTTTATTAATATAGATATCTATTCCCTGCGATCTGAGGTCTGCACCAGCCCGCCCAGCTATGTATGCCTGATCAGAATCTAATGACAGCGTGAGGTGGGAGGTTGGAATCGTCTCCTCCATTTCGCCATTCTCTCGCACATATAACGCAAAAAGTCCGGTGGCTTTGACAGTTTTATCTTCAGGTCTTCGCTCATGATCTTCTTCCTTGCTGATAGTGGGAGAACACGTCCATATCGGACACGCACGAACCCATATTTGAGTAAGTAAATGGCACCGTCTACTGTCAGAAATTACAGGTACGGCCCTTAATGCGACGAACGGTCTGAGCCTCCCAAACGAAAAAGGTGGGAGCGAGCTCGCGATGGCGATCAATCAGTCAGCATTTCTCGCTGAACCGTTTCATGTTCAAAAAGTCCTCAATACTGGCATAATAGTGGCCTTGCGCACGGCGTTGCGCCGTCTATGCTCAGTCGTTGCAAGGAGCGATTGTTAAATGGAAGTTCTTCGATACGTTGGGGCTGGCCCGCCTGCGGGCTATCAAGAGAAGGATGTCTTGATTAGAGCGTCGCTGCATGGACTCTCCGATTAATCATCATTTATCACCTGACAACTTCCTCCCGTGGAGGAATGCGTGTGCCTGTTCTGTGGAACGTAGTGGTGGATCTTGAAAGACCTGAACTTTCATCAAATCAAACGACCGCGCGGAAGGTGATACAACCATGTTCAACCTACATCACAAGGCTGACCTGCAGGAAATCGAACGTTTCAGCTGTGCCCTGAGCGAAGCCAACGCCAAGTTGGCCGGCGTCAGCCGTTCGATGGCGATGATCGAATTCAGCCCTGACGGCATCGTTCTGGATGCCAATGAAAACTTCTGCAAGACCATGGGCTACAGCGCTGATGAAGTGCGCGGCAAACATCACCGGGTATTCTGCGAAGAAGCGTTTTATCGCAGTGAGGAATACGCCAGATTGTGGCGCGACCTGGCCCGTGGCGAGCCGATCAGCGGGACGTTTTTGCGTTTGAACAAGAGCGGCAAGGAAGTCTGGCTCGAAGCCAGTTACATGCCGGTATATGGCGCGGACAAGCAAGTCAAAAGCGTGATCAAAGTGGCGGCAGACATCACCGCGCGAATCAACAAGGAACACGAAGAGGAAGCCATGCTGGCGGCGATCGGTCGCTCGATGGCGGTGATCGAGTTCACCCCGGAAGGCAATGTGATCAGCGCTAACGAAAACTTTCTGAAGACTATGCAGTACTCGCTCAACGAAATCGTCGGGCATCACCACAGCATGTTCTGTCATCGCAGCGAAGCGGAGTCGTCGCAATACAAGGCATTCTGGGCCTCGCTCAATCGCGGTGAATATCACTCCCACCGTTTCGAGCGCAAGAACAAGTCCGGGCACATGGTCTACCTGGAAGCCTCGTATAACCCACTGTTCGACGCCAAGGGTCGGCTTTACAAAGTGGTGAAGTTCGCCAGCGATATCACCCATCAAATGACCACGTTGCAAACCGCCGCGGAATCGGCCCATAGCACCTCGGTACAAAACGACGCCTGCGCGCAAAAAGGCTCACAAGTCGTGCAGCAAACGGTGCAGATCATTCAGGACATTTCCCGCGACCTCAACGAGGCGGCGGTAAGTATCGATGCGGTCAGCAAACAGTCCGACATCATCGGCACCATCGTCCAGACCATTCGCGGGATTGCCGATCAGACCAACTTGTTGGCGCTCAACGCCGCGATTGAAGCGGCGAGGGCGGGTGAGCATGGACGGGGCTTTGCAGTGGTGGCGGATGAAGTTCGCAGTCTGGCGGCGAGGACGAGTCAGGCGACGCTGGAGATCGTCGATGTGGTGCGCAAGAACCACGACTTGTCGTTAAGTGCGGTGTCGAGCATGCAATCGAGTCTGAGTCGCACCGGGCTTGGGGTGGAGTTGGCGAACGAGGCGGGGGAGGTGATTCTGGAGATTCAACAGGGATCGCGGCATGTGGTGGATGCGATCAGCCAGTTCAATGAGACGTTGCAGTTGAACTGAGCCATCTGGAAAAAGCGCTCATTCCTGGCAGTAGAACAGCAAGGATGAGCGTATTTGGTTGATGGCAAGATCGAAAAGCGTGCTACCGGACATTCAAGCTTTTTTTTGCGGTACAACTTTAACATTGATAGTGCCTTCGACTTTCCAGATCCTCTGAAAACTATCCTTCCAATCTGCAGTGAAATTACCTTCATAGGTGCCGTCTAGAAGGCTTATTTTAATGGATCCCGACAAACCTTCGAGAAGGTAGTGAGATTTGTCAACATACACGACAGATGTATTGATCTTATTAAGTTCGTGATCGCCATCACCGAACCCGTTTATGAATTCAAACGTTAGACTTCTGTTCTCATCGTCATTGGAACGGATAACTTTGGCGGGAAGAGGTGGGGCGTTCGGGCCGACGTCAATTCTTGTGGCAACGTAGTCTGACTTTGGTGGGGCGCCATCCAGCGTAAATTTAGCGTCAAGGGTGTTCGCCATGGATATCTCCTTATATCTAAAGTGAAAGCGGGAATCTCATTGTTCCCTCACGGATCATTGGCCTCGCTTCACTTGACATCTACTGTCAGAAATTACAGGTAGGCTCGCGATTGGAAGGGATTCAGACGAGCGGTCATATAGAAAGTCTGCACAATTGTTTTTCGCTCGCTGCCTCAACTTGTCTGCCATCTGCCAATTACTACAGGGATTGGGTGAACCTTGAACTTGTGAGCACCACAAAAGCCTGTGGGAGCGAGCTTGCTCGCGAAGACGGCGTCACAATCTACATCGATGTCGTCTGATACACCGCTTTCGTTGGAACGCCGCCGAGCGACAGCGGTCGATCGCATACCCTCGGGCTAGAGTGCAAGAACCACGTTGCCCCAATTCTGGACAAGCACCGTCAAGGAAACCCAATGGGAATGTCGAACTCCTGAAACGCATCATCCACCGGCATATAACCCAACACCCGGGTAGTTTCACTGAGGTCCAGGCGTTTGAAACGGTTATTGGAAATACCGTGGGCGATCAGGTGTTGCACACCTTTGACCTCCACCGAGAGTTGCAGCAATTGCACTGCATCACGAGGGCTGAGCCATGCGCTCAGGTCGCGAGCGTTGGTCAATTCGTGACGGTCCGCAAACTCGAAAGCGCCGATGCGTATGGCGATGCTCGAGAGGTTGTGTTTGGCAGCATAGAACGCACACAAGGCTTCGCCATAACATTTGCTGACGCCATACAGATTGGCCGGCATCACCTGCATGCCCGGTGTGATCTGCCGGTCCACCGGATAGCCCTCGATGGTCTGCGCGCTACTGGCGAATACCAACCGTTTACAGCCTGCAGCCACGGCGGCTTCGAACAGGTAAGTGGTGGCCAGAATATTGTTGGGCAGTAACTCATCGAAAGAGGCGGTGGCGTGAGGGATGCCAGCCAGATGCACGATGACGTCGATGCCTTTCAGCACTTCGCTTACGGCGGTGAGGTCGGACAGGTCCTGGCGTACAAAGCGATGCGGCGCATCGACATTGAAGTCGGGCTCGATGCGATCCGTCAGCACGAAGGTGTAGCGGTCCTGCGAAGCTTCGAAAAAGGTTTTGCCGATTCTGCCACAGGCGCCGGTCAGCAGTACGTTGAGTCCGTTCATGGGTTTCTCTTTTTATGGAAGGCTGAGGGGGCGGGTTTGGCGTTATGGCACGCCGTTGCAAGCGTGTTCCATGAACCCCGGTCGCAGCGCCAGTCGTTGGCAATAGGCGTCGACGGCGGGGTAGTCCGGGCGCTCCATCGGTGTCATCCGCCAGCGGTTGACCGACAGCCCGATGAGGATATCGGCCAGTGTGAAGCGTGGTCCGGCTACATACGCATCGGTTGTCGCGAGTTGCTGTTCGAGGATGCCCATTTTCGCGTTCCAGCCGCGAACGCCATCAGCAATCCGTTGCGCGTCCTGAAAGTCTGGCAATTGCCGAACCAGTGCAAAAAATGCGTAACCCCACGACGGATTGAGTTCGGTGGCTTGCCAGTCCATCCACTGCTCTACGCGAGCGCGAGCCGCCGGTTCGATGGGCAACAGGTCAGTGTTTTGGTGTTTGCCGGCCAGGTACCGGCAAATGGTATTGGACTCCCACAGCACGCCGGCTTCATCGATGAGAACCGGCACTTGTGCGTTGGGGTTAAGCTGGAGAAACTCCGGGCTCTGGGTCGATGCGAAGCCGCTGCCCCAGTCTTCGCGTTCGAAGGAAACACCCAGTTCGTCACAGGTCCACAGGACTTTTCTGACGTTGATTGACGAGGCCCGACCCAAAATCTTCAGCGTATGTCCCATTGAGCTTCTCCGTTTGCTGTTCCAGGTATCGGGAATCTAGCACGCGGAGCATGGGAATGATCGCCCGTCAGGTACTCTCGCGCACCTTCAACTCAAACCCCATATCCTGCACTGGTTTAGTCACTGAATTGCCAGCCAGCAAGGTCAACATCAGCTCCGCCGAGCGACGGCCAATGGCTTCTCGTGGGGTTCTGATGCTGCTCAAGCGCGGGACCATGTGCTCCGACATCGGCAAGTCGTTGAACCCGAGGATCGCCACTTGTTCGGGGATTTTGATGCCATTGCGCAACGCTTCGAGCAACGCGCCCTGGGCGAGGTCGTCGTTGCCGAAGAAGATCGCATCAACGTCTGGATGGGCAGCGAGCAGTTGCAGGAACAATTCGCCGCCCAGACCCACCGAGGAGGCTCGCGGGGTCAGCACTTCCAGGGCTGGATCGTACAAACCGGCCTTTTGCAGCGCGCGACGGAAGCCTTCGCCGCGCAGTAGCGTGCGCTGGTCCAGTTGCGCGCCGATGTAGGCCAGGCGTTTGCGACCGCGGGAGAGCAAATGCTCGGCTGCCGTTTCGCCGGCAGCGACTTGCGAAAAGCCGACACAATTGAGCCCGGCCGCGCTGTCCAGTTCCATCATATAGACGCAGGGAACATTGCTGGTCTCGATCATCCGCCGCGAACTTTCGGTGCGGTCGAAACCGGTCAGCAACAAGCCGCGAGGCTGATAAGCCATGTAATTGCGCAGCAGGTTTTCTTCTTCATCACGCGAGTAATGGAAGTTGCCGATCAGCACTTCGAAGCCCTTTGGTCGTAAAACCTGATGAATGGCTTCCAGCGTGTCGATGAACAACAGGTTGGACAGCGACGGCACCAAAACCACCACGGAATGGCTCTGGGCCGAGGCTAATGCGCGGGCGGCGGGGTTGACCACGTAGTTCAGGTCGAGGGCGGCCTTCTGGACTTTTTCCACCAGCTCCGCGGCCACCGTGCTAACGCCGCGCAGGGCGCGGGACGCTGTAATCGGACTGACACCGGCCAGGCGCGCGACTTCGTTGAGGGTAGGGCGGCCAGTGGTGCGAGTATTTTTATCGTTTTTAGGGGTATTCATCGGACGGCTTGCCAAACAAAATTCAAGGCACTAAGGTAGCGCTGTCTCGATGCAGCTGCAAATGCGTGAACGAGGTTTGCCTGATCCTCGCTTTTTGGCATCGAGAACGAACATGCTGCAACCCACAAAAATGACAAGAAGGCGTCGGCAACTTCTGCTTTTGCACGTGAGTCTTACGTAGCAAAGGTAGCGCTGTCTGCGTGCTGAGGTGTTACATGAATCATCCCATCACCGCCCTGGTCATCATGGGCGTTGCCGGTTGCGGCAAGACTTGCGTCAGCCAGTCCCTGTGCCAGCTTAGCGGCGCGACCGCCATTGAAGGCGACACTTTCCACCCTGCCGCCAATATCGAAAAGATGAGCGCGGGTATCCCCCTGAATGATGAAGACCGTGCCGGCTGGCTTGACAGCCTGTGCGATGAACTGCGCCGCATCGATGCCAAGGGCGAACGCCCGGTGCTGACGTGCTCGGCCCTCAAACACAGTTACCGCGAACGCTTGCGCAGTGCCTTGCCGGGCCTGGGCTTCGTTTTTCTTGAGCTGACTCCCGAAGTCGCCGCCGATCGTGTGTCTCATCGGCCGGGCCACTTCATGCCGTCGACCTTGATCGACAGCCAGTTCGCCACCCTTGAATCGCCCGTTGGTGAGCCCCTGACCCTGGCTCTGGATGCTTCAAGTCACAGTGTCGATGAATTGGCCGCTCTGGCCCACCGTTGGTGGCTCGATCATGGCTTGAAACTCGCCAGTTGAGTTTTGCTGCAAAAGATAGCGCTGTCCTGACGGCTTTTGAATAACCGCTTTAATAACAACAACAAACAGGAGACACCCCCTTATGTTTGGCATGTCCCACGAGACCTTTCTGCTGCTCGATGCAGTGGTCACGGTGATCGGACTTATCGTCCTGATCACCAAGTTCAAGTTTCACCCCTTCATCGCCCTGATCATCGCCGCAGCTTTTCTCGGGCTGACCTCCGGCATGCCGATCGGCACCATCATCAAGGCGTTCCAGGACGGCTTCGGTGGCGTTCTCGGTTTCGTCGGGATCATCCTGGCGCTGGGCACGATGCTCGGCAAAATGATGGCCGAGTCGGGCGGGGCGGATCAGATCGCTCAGACCCTGATTCGCGCCTTTGGCAAGGACAAGGTGCAGTGGGCGATGATGTTCGCGGCCTTCCTGGTCGGCATCCCGCTGTTCTTCGAAATCGGTTTCGTGCTGCTGATCCCGCTTGTGTTTATCGTGGCCCGTCGTACTGGCGTGTCGATCATCAAGATCGGTATCCCATTGCTGGCCGGTCTGTCCGCCGTGCACGGTCTGGTTCCGCCGCACCCGGGTCCGTTGCTGGCGATCGGCGTGTTCGGTGCCGACATTGGTAAAACCATTCTTTACGGGCTGATCGTTGCGCTGCCAACGGCCATCATTGCCGGTCCGATCTTCGGTACGTTCATTGCCAAGCACATTCCTGGTCATCCGAATCAGGAACTGGTGGATCAACTGGTGCGCGATGAGGATGCGGGCGATCTGCCTAGCTTCGCCATCACCTTGATCACCGTGCTGTCGCCGGTGTTCCTGATGCTGCTCAAGACCTTTGCCGATGTGGCACTGCCGGACGGCAACTTCTTCCGCACCTTCATGGACCTGATCGGTCACCCGATCTCGGCGCTGCTGCTGGCCTTGCTGCTGTCGCTGTACACCTTCGGTTACAAGCAGGGCATTAGCTCCAACCAGATGCTCAAATGGCTGGATGCCAGCCTTGCGCCAACCGCCGCCATCATCCTGATCATCGGTGCCGGTGGCGGCTTCAAACAGATGCTGGTGACCAGCGGTGTGGGTAATGTCATCGGCAACATGGCGGTGGAAGCGCAGATCTCGCCGATCCTGCTGGCGTGGCTGGTGGCGGCGGTGATTCGCATCGCGACCGGTTCGGCAACCGTGGCAACCATTACCGGCGCGGGCATCGTGGTGCCGGTGGTGGGGATGATTCCGGGTGTGAACCGTGAGCTGCTGGTGCTGGCCACCGGTGCCGGTTCGTTGATCCTGTCCCACGTCAACGACGCCGGTTTCTGGCTGGTGAAGCAGTACTTCAACATGACCGTGGCGGAAACCTTCAAAACCTGGACCGCGATGGAAACCATCCTGTCCGTGGTGGGCCTGGGCTTCATCCTGCTGTTGTCGTTGTTCGTCTGACACGATCGGCAAACACAAAAAAACCGCAGCGATGCGGTTTTTTTGTGGGTGGCTCTAAATCTCCGTAGGCCCGTAGGAGCTGTCGAGTGAAACGAGGCTGCGATCTTTTGATCTTGTTTTTTCAGATCAAGATCAAAAGATCGCAGCCTCGTTTCACCCGACAGCTCCTACAAGTACAAGGTGTCGGGTGTCGGGTATCGGGTGTCAGGCGTTGGTTTTGGTGACCAGCCCATCCGCCCGGAACATCCCGCGAATCCCGCGTACGGCCTGACGGATTCGGTCCTGGTTTTCGATCAGCGCGAAGCGCACATGATCATCCCCATACTCGCCAAATCCCACACCCGGCGAGACACAGACCTTGGCCTCGGCCAGCAGTTTCTTGGCGAACTCCAGTGAGCCCATGTGTGCATAAGCCTCGGGAATCTTGGCCCAGACGTACATCGACGCTTTCGGGTTTTCGACCATCCAGCCCAGTTCATGCAGGCCTTTGACCAGCACGTTACGACGCTGCCGATATTGCTCGGCAATGTCTTTGACGCATTGCTGATCGCCTTCCAGTGCCGCGATGGCCGCGACTTGCAGCGGGGTGAATGTGCCGTAGTCGTGGTAACTCTTGATTCGCGCCAAGGCGTTGACCAGCTCCGGGTTGCCGACCATGAAACCGATGCGCCAGCCCGCCATGTTGTAGCTCTTGGACAGGGTGAAAAACTCCACCGCGATGTCCTTGGCGCCGGGCACTTGCATGATCGACGGGGCTTTCCAGCCGTCGTAGACGATGTCGGCGTAGGCCAGGTCGTGCACCACCAAAACGTCGTATTGCTTGGCGAGGGCGATCACCCGCTCGAAGAAGTCCAGCTCCACGCACTGGGCGGTGGGGTTGGACGGGAAGCCGAGAATCATCATTTTCGGTTTCGGGATCGAGCCGCGAATCGCCCGTTCCAGCTCGGCGAAAAAATCCACGCCTGGGATCAGCGGCACCGACCGCACCTGGGCGCCGGCAATCACCGCACCGTAGATGTGAATCGGGTAGCTTGGGTTTGGCACCAGCACGGTGTCGCCCTGGTCGAGGGTCGCCAGCATCAAATGCGCCAGGCCTTCCTTGGAACCGATGGTGACGATGGCTTCGGTTTCCGGGTCGATGTCGACTTCGTAGCGATCCTTGTACCAGTTGGAAATCGCCCGACGCAGGCGCGGAATCCCTTTGGACGTGGAGTAGCCATGGGTGTCTTCGCGCTGGGCGACAGTGACAAGTTTTTCGACAATGTGCGGCGGCGTGGCGCCGTCGGGATTGCCCATGCTCAAGTCGATGATGTCTTCGCCACGACGACGGGCGGCCATCTTCAGCTCGGCAGTGATGTTGAAAACGTAAGGGGGGAGTCGATCTATGCGCGCAAAGCGGCGCGGCGAACCTTGTTCGGCCATTGTTGCCTCGGATAACGTAAGCGCCCGGAACCGTCCGAGCGACGCTGGCCACTGCGGTGGCCTGTGGCGGAATGTAAGGGCAGTCATGGCAAACTGTCTAGCCTGCGCATTAATAAATTTTTCCCAAGGAAATGCTCGATGGAATTTACCAGTGGCTTCTTGTTGAGCCTTTCGCTGTGCCTGGATATCGGCGTGGCCAATATCGCGATGATCACGCTGGCGATGCAGCGCGGCTATTTTCAAGGCTTTGCGTTGGGGTTGGGGACGTGTGTCGGCGATCTGATTTACGCCGTGCTGGCCTTGGCTGGCATGACCGTATTGCTGCAGTACGAAACCGTGCGTTGGGTGTTGTGGATCGGCGGGTCGGCGCTGCTGCTGTATTTCGCGGCGAAGATGATTTACTCGGCGATCCACCATGAAGCGTTGTTGGCGCAGACCGCTGAAGTCGGCCACAACTCCCACCGGAAGGAGTTCTTTCGCGGCATTTTCCTGGCCATGTCATCACCCAGCGCCATCCTCTGGTTTGCCGCGGTGGGCGGGACGCTGATCGCCCGTTCCGGTGGCGGTGACGCGCTCAGCTCAGCGCTGTTTCTCGGCGGCTTCTTGTGCGCCGGAGTGCTCTGGTGTGTCGGTTTGTGCTTCGCTGCGAGCCATGGCGGCAAATTGCTCGGTGACAAACTGCTGCGTTATTCCTACATGGCATCGGCCGCGATCTTCTGCTATTTCGCGGTCTACGTGATCCTGTCGGGTTACAACGAGTTCATCGGTCCAGGCGCCATCGAACAGTTGCACGCACTGTAACTGGGCGAAACGGGTTTGGCTTCTATACTCCCAGCCGAACCCACCTTTTTGTACCAGGAGTTGAGTCATGGATGAGCAAACAGGCGCCGATAAGGCCGAGCCACGCTTTGAAAACGGGCACTTCATGCTCATAGCGGGGCTTGGCGGCCGATTTACGGCGGATACCACCAAAGCGATCCCCGACCTCTGGGAGAAATTCATACCCGAGATCGGCAAAATTCCCGGTCAGAAAAGCGAAGTAACCTACGGCATCTGCTGTAATCCGGATGGCAAGGGTGGTTTCGAATACATCGCCGGTGTCGAAATCAGCAAGCTCGACGACCTGCCGGATAAATACCGCTGGATCGAAGTTCAGCCTCAGAAGTATGCAGTCTTCGAACACAAGGGCTCTCTGGATGCCTTGCCCCAGACCTTTCAATACATCTGGAAAACCTGGTTGCCGAAGTCCGGTCATGAAGCGGCGGACGCTCCGGAGTTCGAACGCTACAGCGACGATTTCAACCCGAAGCTCAATACCGGCGTGCTGGAAATCTGGCTGCCGCTCAAGGCGTGATGGTCTGGATCGAGAGGCGGATCGGCGATTCGCCTCTCGATGTCGTGTTAATGCTGATTTATGATCCCCAACCTTTACCACGCCGATTCCGAGCTGCCATGAACACCGTCATCCGCCACGTCACTCCCGCTGACCTGGACCGCTGCTACGCCATCGAAACCGTTGCCTACGAAGGCGATGAAGCCGCCACCCGCGAGAAAATCGCCACCCGCATCGCCACTTGGCCCGAGGGCTTCATCGTTGCTGAAGTGGATGGGGTTGTAGCCGGCTTCATCAATTCCGGCGCGGCGTTTGAGGTGGAGATGTCGGACGAGGCGTTCAAGGAGTTGATCGGCCATGACTCGGCCGGCCCGCACGTGGTGATCATGTCGGTGGTGGTGCATCCGGACTACCAGGGGCAGGGCTTGGCGAAACGCTTGCTGGATGAGTTTATCCAGCGCATGCGCGCACTGAACAAGGCCAGCATCCATCTGATGTGCAAAGAGCGGCACATTCCACTCTATGCCGGGTTTGGTTTTGCCTACATCAAGCCTTCGGCGTCGGACCATGGCGGGATGGCGTGGCATGAGATGGTGTTGACGCTGTAACCAGCGGCCGGCCCAGATCCAGTGTGGGCCGGCCTTGATCGCAAGCCTCAATCGATCCCGACAAATCCCCCGGTCTGATGCTGCCATAACCGCGCATACAAACCGCCATGGGCCAGCAGTTCGGCGTGGCTGCCGGCTTCGGCGATCTTGCCTTTTTCCAGCACCACCAAGCGGTCCATCCGCGCGATGGTCGAGAGGCGGTGGGCGATGGCAATCACGGTTTTGCCCTGCATCAGGGTTTCGAGGCTCTCCTGAATCGCCGCTTCGACTTCCGAGTCCAGTGCCGAGGTCGCTTCGTCCATGATCAGGATCGGCGCGTCCTTGAGCAGCACCCGGGCGATGGCAATCCGCTGACGCTGACCACCGGAGAGTTTCACCCCGCGTTCACCAACATGAGCATCGAAACCGGTGCGGCCTTCAGAGTCCGACAGCAACGGGATGAATTCGTCGGCACGGGCCTTGTGCACCGCCTCCCAGAGTTCGGCATCGGTGGCATCGGGTTTGCCGTACAGCAAATTGTCGCGGATCGAACGGTGCAGCAGCGAGGTGTCCTGGGTGATCATGCCGATGCGTTCGCGCAGGCTTTCCTGGCCGACTTCGGCGATGTTCTGGCCGTCGATGAGAATCCGCCCGCCCTGCACGTCATAGAGGCGCAGCAGCAGATTGACCAGCGTCGATTTGCCGGCACCGGATGGGCCGATCAGGCCGATTTTCTCGCCGGGTTTGATGGTCAGGTTGAGGTCGCCGATGATCCCGCTTTTCTTGCCGTAGTGGAAATCGACGTGATCGAAACGCACCTCGCCACGCGCCACATTCAAAGGTTTGGCCTGCTCGCGGTCGGTGATGCTGACTGGCTGGGAAATGGTCTGTAAACCGTCCTGAACCATGCCGATGTTTTCGAAAATGCCAGTGACCACCCACATGATCCAGCCAGACATGTTGACGATGCGGATCACCAGCCCAGTGGCGAGGGCGATGGCGCCCACCGTGATCAGCGATTGCGTCCACAGCCACAGCGCGAGGCCCGTGGTGCTGACGATCAGCAGGCCGTTCATGCTGGTGATGGCCACGTCCATGCTGGTGACCACCCGGCCGGCCAGCTGGGCTTTTTCGGTTTGTTCCTTGATCGCTTCGCGGGCGTATTGCTGCTCGAAGTTGGTGTGGGCGAACAGCTTCAGGGTGGTGATGTTGGTGTAGCCATCGACGATCCGCCCCATGAGCTTGGAGCGCGCATCGGACGACACCACCGAGCGTTCCTTGACCCGTGGCACGAAGTAGTAGAGGGCGCCGATGAAGGCGGCAATCCAGGTCAGCAGCGGGATCATCAGACGCCAGTCGGCTTCGGCGAACAGCACCAGCGAACTGATCGCGTAGATCAACACATGCCATAATGCGTCCACCGCTTGCACAGCCGAATCGCGCAACGAGTTGCCGGTCTGCATGATGCGTTGGGCGATGCGCCCGGCGAAGTCGTTCTGGAAGAAATTGAGGCTCTGTTTGAGCACGTAACTGTGGTTTTGCCAGCGGATCAGGCTGGTCAGGCTGGGGCTCAAGGTCTGGTGCACCAGCAAGTCATGCAAGGCGAGGAACAGCGGTCGCAGGATCAGCGCGACCACCGCCATCCAGGCCAATTCCACGCCGTGGACCTTGAAGAAGTCGACGTTGGGTGTGCCCTGGGTCAGGTCGATGATGCGACTCAGGTAGCTGAACAGTGCCACTTCGATCAGCGCGCCGAACAGGCCGACGATCAGCAGGACGGCGAAACTCGGCCAGACCTGTTTCAGGTAGTAGGTGTAGAAGGGGAGGACCCGATCCGGCGGAGCCGCCGTCGGTGCATCGCGGAAAATGTCGATCAGTTTTTCAAAACGGCGATAAAGCATCAGTTCTTCGCCCGCGCACGGGCTCTCCTTTAAACGATATGAGCGGCGCCGGAAGAACCGGCGGCCGCTCAAAACTCCCTGTTCAGCTTAGTCTCAGTCGATGCGCTTGGCCGACTTGATGAACACGGGATCGGCAGGCACGTCTTTCATGCCGCTTTTGGTGGTGGTCTGGGAGTTGACGATGACATCGACGACGTCCATGCCTTTGACGACTTTACCGAACACGGCATAGCCGTCGCCCTGGTCCAGGAAGTCGTTGTCTTTGACGTTGATGAAGAACTGGCTGGTGGCCGAATCCGGGGCGGACGTACGGGCCATGGACAGCGTGCCACGCACGTTATGCAGGCCGTTTTTGGATTCGTTCTTGATCGGCGCCTTGGTTTCTTTTTGCTGCATCTGTTGAGTGAAACCGCCGCCCTGGACCATAAAGCCAGGAATCACACGGTGAAAAATCGTGTTGTTGTAGAAGCCGCTGTCGACGTACTCAAGGAAGTTCTTGGTACTGATCGGCGCCTTGACCGGGTCCAGTTCGATTTCGATCTGGCCGTTGGTGGTTTCCAGCAGCACGTGCGGCGCCTTGGCGGGCGTAGCGGCCATCAGGTTGGCGGCGAACAGAACGGAGCCGGCGACGAGGGCGATTTTTTTCAGCATAAGTCAGTGATCCTGAGTGGTGGTGTCGACTGCGGTGAGAAATTCGAGCAGCGTTTGGTTGAAACGTTCCGGTTGATCCAGCGGGGTGGCGTGGCGCGAGTCGGCGATCACCACCAGCCGCGCATCGGGCAGCAGTTTTACATAGGTTTCTTTCAACGCGACCGGGGTGTAGTCACGGTCGGCGCTGACGATGAGGGTTGGACAGGAGACCTTGGAAAGTCGTTCCTGAACCCCCCAGCCAACGATGGCATCGAAGCTGGCGAGATAAGCACGTTTGTCGTTTTTTGCCCAGCGCGCCGCTATTTTTTGTCGTAGCGAAGCTTGTTCGGGCTTGGGAAACAGTTTGGCGCCCAGAGCCTTGCCGATGGTGCCCATGCTCAGCGCGCGCATCAGGCTCCAGCGCTTGAACCACTGCCAGTAATCGTTACGACTGCGCAGTTTGACCTCGGGTGCGCTGTTAACGATGCACAGGCTCTTGAGCAGTTGCGGCTGATCGACGGCCAACTGAAAACCGATCATCCCGCCCATGGACAAGCCCACGTAATGAACAGGGCCGAGTTTCAAGTGTTCGATCAGCTCTATCAGGTCGGCGCTGAACCCGGCGATGCTGTAGCGCTCGCGGGGTTTGTCGGAGCGCCCGTGGCCGCGCATATCCGCCACGATCACCCGATGATGGGCTGCGAGCGCCGGAATCTGCATTTCCCAATCCAGGGTGCTGGAACCCAACCCGTGAACCAGCAGCAACGGCGTGCCTTGGCCATATTCCTCATAGTGCAGGTTGCAACCTTCATGTTCGAAATAAGCCATGGGTTCACTCCGTGTCAGGCTTGCTCAGGGGCGGCGAAGGGCGCATCCAGCGGCGCGGTATCGAAGGTGCGCAGCAGTTCGATGAGAATCTGCGTGGCCGGGCCCAACGGTTTGTCCTTGTTCGAATACAGATAGAAGCTCGGGTTGCGGCTGCCACCCTGATCCAACGGTAGCACTTTGAGCGTACCTTCCTTGAGTTCGCGCTCGATCATGTGCCGGGGCAGCCAGGCGAAGCCCAGGCCGCTGCTGACGAAAGTCGCCGCAGTGGCCAGGCTGCCGACGGTCCAGCGCTGTTCGGCGCCGAGCCAGCCGACATCTCGCGGTTGCTGACGGCCGGAATCGCGGATCACCACTTGCATCTGGCTTTCCAGGTCCTGGAAGTTCAGTTCGCGGTTCAGGCGATGCAAGGGATGCTCGGGGTGGGCGACCGCGATGAACTCGACATCGCTCAATTCCGCGCCCAGATACCCGGGAATACTGAACCCGGTGATGGCCAGATCCGCCACGCCTTCGAGCAACACTTCTTCCACGCCCGACAATACTTCTTCGCGCAGACGCACCCGACAGCCACGGCTTTGCGGCATGAACGCGGTCAGTGCGCGAACGAGGCGGGCGCTGGGGTAGGCGGCGTCGACCACCAACCGCACTTCCGCTTCCCAGCCTTGCTCCATGTGATGGGCCAGGTCTTCCAGTTGGCTGGCCTGTTTCACCAGTTGCCGGGAGCGGCGCAGCAACACGCCGCCAGCCTCGGTGAGTACCGCTTTGCGGCCGTCGATGCGCAGCAGCGGCACGCCGAGCTGGTCCTGCATGCGCGCTACGGTGTAGCTGACCGACGATTGCGAGCGGTGCAGCGCTTCGGCGGCCTGGGCGAAACCGCCGTGATCGACCACGGCCTGCAATGTTCGCCATTGATCAAGGGTCACGCGGGGCGCTTTCATGTTGAGCTCCTCTTGTCCTAAGCTGGCAGTCCTTATTGGAGGCTGCTGAATGAAAAAACTGTGTTGTGTTATGGCGGGTTGTGCAGTGTTGGCGATGTTGCCGTTGACTGCGTTTTCTTATCCGATCGACGTTAAAAAGCAATTGAACGGCTTGAGCATCGACTACAACGCCTTTGATACAGATGCCGATATCGCCTCCATTCAGGTGAACAACTACGGCAGCACCGATGCGATCTGCAAGGTGGTTTTCAACAATGGTCCGGAAGCGCCGCGTAACCGCACAATCGAAGTGCCCGCCGGAAAACACAAAAACGCCACCGCCAAGTTCACCCGGACCATCATCAAGATGCGTATCAACCTGACCTGCACCCCGAAATGACATCGAGCGGAGCAGCCCAGTTGGGGCATGCTCCGCTTATAAACGAATTAATCGATGCTTTATAGCAGTTATTTGCGCTTTTTCATCGATATGACTCTGTTTAACCTTCACTCCATCGACCTACAGCATTCTCAGATGGAGGCTACATCCCATGTCCCGCGTTCTGATCATCGAAAGCAGCGCCCGTCAGCAAGACTCGGTTTCCCGCCAGCTGACCCAGACCTTCATCAGCCAATGGAAATCCGCACACCCGGCCGACCAGATCACCGTCCGTGACCTGGCCGTCAATCCGGTGCCGCACCTGGATATCAACTTGTTGGGCGGCTGGATGAAACCTGCCGAACAACGCAACGACATCGAGCAGGCTTCGCTGGAACGCTCCAACCTGCTGACTGATGAACTGTTGGCCGCCGATGTATTGGTGATGGCCGCGCCGATGTACAACTTCGCCATTCCGAGCACCCTTAAAGCCTGGCTCGACCACGTGCTGCGTGCCGGCGTGACGTTCAAGTACACCGAAACGGGCCCGCAAGGTTTGCTCAGTGGCAAACGCGCTTATGTGCTGACCGCTCGCGGCGGGATCTACGCCGGCAGCACCGCGGATCACCAGGAACCCTACCTGCGCCAGGTCATGGGCTTCATCGGCATCCACGACGTAACGTTCATTCACGCCGAAGGCATGAACCTGGGCGGTGACTTCCAGGAGAAAGGCTTGAACCAGGCCAACGCCAAGCTTTCCCAGGTCGCCTGACACGTTAATCGCCAGATAATCGCTGGATGGTCTAGTGACCTGGCGCAACCCTTCAAGCCTGTACGCGCATCGAACCTCCCTTTGCACTTGTTGCTCCTGAGTGCTCTAGCCCGATTGAACGCATTAGCGAGATCGGGCTTTTTTTTGCCTGCGATTTGATGGGCTTGGCACGAACTTGTAGGAGCGAAGCTTGCTCGCGAAGACGGTTTCACAATCAACGTAGATATCGACTGACCCACCGTCTTCGCGAGCAAGCTCTGCTCCTACAGGGATCTACGTGTTCTCGCGATCGCCGGCAAAACCCGCTATCGTCGCCGCCATTCGAAATGAGGCGACCATGGGCTATCTACTTTTTGTCACGCTGATCCAGGCGTTTTCCTTCAGCTTGATTGGCGAATACCTGGCCGGGCATGTCGACAGTTACTTCGCGGTGCTGGTGCGGGTGCTGCTGGCGGGGCTGGTGTTCATTCCGCTGACGCGCTGGCGTCAGGTCGAACCGGCGTTCATGCGCGGGATGTTGCTGATCGGCGCGTTGCAGTTCGGCGTGACTTACGTTTGTTTGTATTTGAGCTTCCGGGTACTGACGGTGCCGGAAGTGTTACTGTTCACCATTCTCACGCCGCTGCACGTGACCCTGATCGAAGATGCGCTGAACCGGCGCTTCAATCCATGGGCGTTGATCGCGGCATTGGTGGCGGTACTCGGGGCGGCAGTGATTCGCTTTGACCGGATCAACCCGGATTTCTTCATGGGTTTCCTGCTGCTGCAACTGGCCAACTTCACCTACGCCGCCGGGCAGGTGCTCTACAAACATCTGGTGGCCCGACATCCGAGCGATCTGCCGCATTACCGGCGCTTCGGCTACTTCTACCTGGGTGCGTTGGCGGTGGCGTTGCCGGCGTTTCTGTTGTTCGGCAAACAGAACTTCCTGCCCGAAGCACCGCTGCAATGGGGCGTGCTGCTGTTCCTCGGCCTGGTCTCGACCGCGCTGGGTTTGTATTGGTGGAACAAGGGCGCGTGCCTGGTGAACGGCGGGACGCTGGCGGTGATGAACAACCTGCATGTGCCGGTGGGGTTGCTGATCAATTTGCTGATCTGGAATCAGCATGAAGAGCTGGGGCGGTTGTTGTTTGGCGGGTCGGTGATTCTGATGGCGGTGTGGATTAGTCGGTTGGGTATCAGGCCGACCGCAATCCGCTCTTCGTAGGAGCGAGGCTTGCCCGCGAAGGCGGTGTGTCAGGCAAAATTGATGTCGGCTGATACACCGTCTTCGCGGGCAAGCCTCGCTCCTACAATGAGGAGGTGGTGCTACATGATGTGTTTTTCCGGTTCGGGAATGTGGCTGGCGCCCAACACCGCCGGGAGTAACCCCGACCGCAAATCCCCACCGCTCGGCTGCTGATAAAGGCTCAAGCCAAACTCCGGCAACACCGCCAGCAGGTAATCGAAAATATCCCCTTGAATCCGCTCGTAATCAGCCCAAACGGTGGTTCGGGTGAAACAGTAGATTTCCAGCGGAATACCTTGAGCGGTGGTCTGCATCTGACGAACCATGCAGGTCATGTTCGGCTGAATCTCCGGGTGACTCTTCAGGTACGCCAGCGCATAGGCGCGAAAGGTGCCGATATTGGTCATCCGCCGGCGGTTGGCCGACATCGCCGCGACGTTGCCCTGGGCTTCGTTCCACGCCTTGAGTTCGGCTTTCTTGCGGCTCATGTAGTCGGTCAGCAGGTGTACCTGGGACAGCTTTTGCTCTTCGTCGTCGCGGATGAAACGCACACCGCTGGCATCGATAAACAGGCTGCGCTTGATTCGGCGCCCGCCGGACTGCTGCATGCCGCGCCAGTTCTTGAATGACTCGGACATCAGGCGCCAGGTCGGGATCGACACAATCGTTTTGTCGAAATTCTGCACCTTGACCGTGTGCAAGGTGATGTCCACCACGTCACCGTCGGCACCGACTTGCGGCATCTCGATCCAGTCGCCGACCCGCAGCATGTCGTTGCTGGTCAGTTGCACACTGGCGACGAACGACAGCAGGGTGTCCTTATAGACCAACAGAATCACCGCCGACATGGCGCCCAGACCCGACAGCAGCAACAGCGGCGAACGGTCGATCAGCGTGGCGACGATGATGATCGCGCCAAACACGAACAGCACCATTTTCGCCAGCTGCACGTAGCCTTTGATCGAGCGGGTGCGAGCGTGTTCGGTACGGGCATAGATGTCCAGCAGAGCATTGAGTAATGCGCTGACGGCCAGCACCAGGAACAGAATAGTGAACGACAGCGCTACGTTGCCGAGGAAGTTCAGGCTGGTCTTGCCCAACTCCGGCACCAGATGCAGGCCGAACTGGATCACCAGCGAGGGCGTCATCTGTGCCAGGCGATGAAACACTTTGTTATGGCGAAAATCGGTGATCCAGTGCAGCGACGGCTGGCGACCGAGCATTTTGGTCGCGTGAAGAATGAGGTAACGCGCCACTCGTCCGAGCACCAGCGCCACTACTAGCAGCAACATCAGCGCGAGCGTGGAATGCAGGAGCGGGTGCTGTTCGAGAGCACCCCAGAGGTCTTGGGCGTTGAGCCAGAGCTGTTTGATATCCATGGGCGAAAACGGTTCTTCTGTAGGACGCGACGGGGCGATTAGAGCATTTAAGACGTTCCGGATGACGTTTTGAGACAAAACAGGCAACAAAAAAACCACTGTTTGCAGCCGTTTGTATAAAGAAACTCGGCCTTCGCGCTCGAAACCGTTACCCTATGCAGCTGTTTTTTTGTATTTCTTCGAGGTAGCACCCGTGTTTTCCCAATTCGCCCTGCACGAACGCCTGCTCAAAGCCGTGGCCGAGCTTAAATTTGTCGAGCCAACGCCTGTGCAAGCAGCGGCTATCCCGCTCGCGCTCCAGGGGCGTGACCTGCGGGTGACAGCGCAAACCGGTAGCGGCAAAACCGCTGCATTCGTTTTGCCGATCCTCCACCGTTTGATCGGCCCGGCTAAAGTCCGCGTCAGCATCAAGACCCTGATCCTGCTGCCGACCCGTGAGCTGGCCCAGCAGACCATCAAGGAAGTCGAGCGCTTCGCTCAGTTCACCTTCATCAAGTCCGGCCTGATCACCGGCGGCGAAGACTTCAAGGTCCAGGCCGCCATGCTGCGCAAGGTGCCGGACATCCTGATCGGTACGCCGGGCCGGATGATCGAGCAACTGAACGCCGGCAACCTCGACCTCAAGGAAGTCGAAGTGCTGGTGCTCGACGAAGCCGACCGCATGCTCGACATGGGCTTCGCCGAAGACGTGCAGCGTCTGGTCGACGAGTGCACTAACCGTCAGCAGACCATGCTGTTCTCCGCCACCACCGGCGGTTCGGGCCTGCGCGAGATGGTCGCCAAGGTTCTGAACAACCCTGAACACTTGCAGTTGAACAACGTCAGCGATCTGAACGCCACCACTCGTCAGCAGATCATCACCGCCGACCACAACCAGCACAAAGAACAGATCGTGAACTGGCTGCTGGCCAACGAGACCTATCAGAAGGCCATCGTGTTCACCAACACCCGGGCCATGGCCGACCGTATTTACGGCCGTCTGGTGGCGCAGGAATACAAAGCGTTCGTGCTGCACGGTGACAAAGACCAGAAAGACCGCAAACTGGCCATCGACCGTCTGAAGCAGGGCGGCGTGAAGATCCTCGTGGCCACCGACGTCGCGGCCCGTGGCCTGGACGTGGAAGGCCTGGACCTGGTGATCAACTTCGACATGCCGCGCAGCGGCGACGAATACGTTCACCGCATCGGTCGCACCGGCCGCGCCGGCAACGATGGCCTGGCCATCTCGCTGATCTGCCATGGCGACTGGAACCTGATGTCGAGCGTCGAGCGCTACCTCAAGCAGAGCTTCGAGCGCCGCACCATCAAGGAAGTCAAAGGCACCTACGGCGGACCGAAAAAGGTCAAGGCCTCGGGCAAAGCCGTTGGCGTGAAGAAGAAAAAAGTCGACGCCAAGGGCGACAAGAAGAAAACCGGCGCCAAGGCCCCGACCAAGCGCAAAATCGCCAACCGCCCGAAGACCGACGCCCTGTCGCTGGTCAGCAAGGACGGCATGGCCCCGCTCAAGCGCCGCAAGCCCGAAGCACCGGCTGCTGAGTAAAGCGATCTGGCGATCCAATAAAAACCCGGACAGTGTCCGGGTTTTTTTACGTCAAAAGATCGCAGCCTTCGGCAGCTCCTACGGGAAGCGGGGACACCCGTTAACGTGCGGATGCATGCGATCGGCGTAGGAGCTGCCGAAGGCTGCGATCTTTTGATCTTGCCGTTTAACCCCCGGCTTTCTTCTCCGCCGACTGCAACTCCTTGAGACGCTGATCGATCAACTGGCACTTGTCCGGTAAATCCGCGCTGGCCGTCTTCAGATCCATCCTCTTCAACTCATCATTGATCTCCTTGGCCTTGGCCGGGTTCTGCTCAGTGATCTTGGCGACTTCCCTGGCCAATTGTTCGCGCTTGGCGGTGGCTTCGTCGGGCGGGCAAGCCCAAACGGGGAGGGCGCAGGCGAGGGTGGCGGCGAGGGTCAGTTTCAGCAGGGTTTTCATCGGTCAGGCCTCGGGTTCCGTATCGAGCGGTTACTCGGTTGAGGCTGCGTCGTGCTGAAAGTTCATACGTCATCAGTCCAACGTCCTGTAGGCATTTAGCAATGACCTGGCTCTTGCGGGTTTTTTTCGACCTCAGCTTAAGAAATGTCCTGAACGCCTCCCGGAACTGGCTGATATAGCCGTTATCAGTCGTCAAATACACTTCTCACGTGGATCCATTATTTGACGCCAGAATAATGGCCATCTAATATCGCGCCACTATTCTGCTGTCACTCTCCATTCGAGGGATCGAACATGTACCCACCCGCCCTCGTGGCGAGGTTGTGCCTGGCTTTGCTGTGCCTTTCTCCGCCGAATCTTGCTCACGCTGCCCCCACCCCCGGTGAAACCGATCTGATCCGCGAACGTCAGGATCGCTTGCTCGAAGAGCAGCGTCGACGTCTCGAAGAGCTCAAGGAATTACCCGGCAAGGAAGTCAAACCCACGCCACCGACGGCCCCGGCCGACGCCCGTTGTTTCCCCATCAAGGACATTGAGCTCAAAGGCGCCGACAGTCTCTCGGACAGCGATAAAAATCGTCTGCTCAAGCCTTACATCGGTCAGTGCCTGGGTGTCACGCAGCTCAACGAGCTGCTGAAAGTCATCACCGATCACTACATCGAGAAAGGCCTGGTCACTAGCCGTGCTTATTTGCCGCAGCAGGATTTGTCCGGCGGGCATTTGAAGGTGCTGGTGGTCGAGGGCCGGCTGGAAGGGTTGAAGGGCGCGGAGGGCAGCAAGCTGTCGGAGCGCGAGCTGGGGATGGCTTTCCCCGGCAAGAGTGGTGAGCTGGTCAATCTGCGGGAAATCGAGCAGATGGTCGATCAGCTTAACCGCTTGCCGTCGAATCAGGCGCAGATGGAATTGTCGCCGGGCAAGAACGTCGGCGGCAGTGAAGTGTTGGTCAAGAACACGCCGCAGAAGCCTTGGCGAGCCGGATTGTCCCGCAGTAATGACGGCCAGCGCAGCACCGGCGAACAACAGTGGGGCACGACGTTTGATTGGGACAGCCCGCTCGGCCTGGCCGATCAGTTGATGCTGCGCGGCGGTCACGATGCGATGACCGATCACCAGCACACCTCCAACAACGCGATGCTCAATTACAGCGTGCCGTGGGGCTGGTGGAATTTCAGTTACACCTACAGCCAGAGCGAATACCGCTCGCAAGCGCAGGCCAACGGTTTCAATTTCAAGCAGACCGGCGACAGTGAAAACCATCAGCTACGCGTCGAGCGGGTGATCCATCGCGACGCCGTGAGCAAGACCTCCCTTAGTACCGGCCTCTCTCACCTGCGCACCAACAACTTCATCGAAGACCGCAAACTCAAGCTGAGCAGCAACCGCATCAGCGAAGCACAGTTCGGCATCAACCACGGTCGTCGGGTCGGCAGCGCGTTCGTCAACCTCGACCTGGGCATGCAGGAAGGCATTGGCGCGTTCGACGCTCAGGGCAACGGTGATCCGGGCCCCGGCGAGCCGGACGCGCGTTACCGCAAATACACCGCCACCGCGAGTTATTTGCAACCGTTCAAGCTGTGGGGCGAGTCCTTCAGTTTCAGCAGCCTGATGACCGGCCAGCGCAGCGAAGATGTGCTGTTCAGCCCGCAGCGCACCAGCCTTGGAGGGCAGTCGTCGATCCGTGGCTATAAGGACCAGTCCTTGTCTGGCGACAGCGGCGGCTACTGGCGCAACGACCTGCGCTGGAGTCGCCCGGTGACCCTCGAATGGCTGCGCCCGGTGTTCGCCGAATACGGCACCAGCCTCGGCTACGACCAGGGCGTGATCCGTGGCGATCGCTTCAATGGCGATCAGCACGGGCGCATGTCGAGCAACTCGGTGGAGCTGTTTGCCCGGGGTCAGCACCTGGCCGCGAGCGTGACCTTTGCCCATTCCCTGGAACGCCCGGACACCCTGACCGAGCGCGAAGCGCCGATCTATTTCCGCGTGGATTTCTTCCTCTAAATTCTGCTTTAACGAGATTCAAATCATGAACGTTCGTCAACTGGCCCTTCTGGCTGGTCAGCCTTCTGCTGCCGTCAAAAACCGCGAGCACTTTTGGGGCATGCCCAAGCGCGGGTTGGCATTCCTGTTGGCTAACGTCATGTTCTGGCAACCGCTGTGGGCGCAAGCCGACGGGATTGTGGTGGCTACGCCGGGCACCAGCCTCGGCCAGGCGGGCAACGGGGTGCCGATCGTCCAGATCGCCACGCCCAACGGCAGCGGTCTGTCGCATAACCAGTTTCACGATTACAACGTCGGCGCCCAAGGCGTGATTCTCAACAACGTCGCCCACCAGACCGGCGCGACGCAATTGGGCGGGATCATCGTCGGCAACCCCAACCTGACCAACCGAGTCGCCGCACAAACCATCCTCAACGAAGTGGTCGGTGGCAGTCCCAGCCAGTTGCGCGGTTACACCGAAGTGGCGGGGCAGTCGGCGCGGGTCATCGTCGCCAACCCTTATGGCATCAGCTGCAACGGCTGCGGCTTCATCAATACCCCGCGCGTGACCTTGACCACCGGCAAACCGGTGCTGGACAACGGGCGTCTCGATCGTTTCCAGGTCGATCAGGGCAGCGTTGCCATCGACGGTGCCGGGCTGAACGCCAGCAACGTCGACCGCTTCGAAATCATCACCCGCAGCGCCAAGATCAATGCCGAGATTCAGGCGAAAAACCTGACCATCATCGCCGGCCGCAACGACGTCAATGCCGACAGCCTCAACCCCACCGCCCGCGCCGATGACGGCAGTGGCAAACCGGGGTTGGCCATCGATTCCTCGGCGTTGGGCGGTATGTACGCTGGGGCGATCAAACTGGTGGGCACCGAAGCCGGAGTCGGGGTGAAACTCGATGGCAACCTGGCGGCCAGTGGCGGGGATATCCAGCTCGATGCCAATGGACATCTGAGCCTCGCACAGACGTCGGCCACAGGTGCAGTCAATATCAAAGCCGCCAGCCTCGATGCGCGCGGCCCAGTCTATGCCGGCACGGCGCTGAACGTGCAAACCCAAGGCAACCTGACCAACCAGCAAACCTTCGCCGCCCGGGACAACATCACCCTGAGCGCCGGCGGAGTGCTGACCAACAACGGCATCATCGAAGCCGGACTCAACGCCGACACCAGCCGCAACGCCACGGGCGATGTGAGCCTGAGCGCACAGAACTTCAACAACACCGGCAAGAGCGTTATCGCCAGTCGCAACCTGACGGTCAACACCAGCCAGACTCTGAGCAACCAGACCGGCACGCTGAGCGCCGCGCAAACCGCGAATATCACCGCTGGAACGCTGGACAATCAAAACAACGGCCGGGTGTTGAGCAAGGGCAACCTCAATCTCACGGCCAATCAGGTCCTCAACAGCAACGGCCTGATCACCAGTACCGGCAATCTCAACGCCACCCTTGGCCACCTGAACAACCACACTGGCGAACTCTCGAGCCTGGCCGCCGCGACGCTGCGCATGGCCACTCTGGATAACGTAGCGGGACTGGTGAACGCCGGTCAGGCTTTGACCGTCACCGCCACGGGGGTGGTGAACAACCAGGGCGGCAAACTGACCAGCCTGGACAGCCTGAGCCTCAGCGCCGGCAAGGTCGATAACAGCAACAAGGGCCGGATCGCCAGCAATAAGGCCCTGACGGCCAGCGTCGGCAGCCTCGACCAACACGATGGCGGGCAACTCACCAGTGGCACGTCGCTGACGCTGGATCTGCATCACGGCGAGTTGAACAACCAGAACGGTTTGATCAATGCTCCGCTGCTGGTCCTGAAAAACCTTGCGCGGGTGGACAACCGTAACGGCGAAATTTCCAGTGCCCAGGCGTTCACGCTGACGGCCGACAGCCTCGATAACAGCAACGGCAAACTGCTCGGCAATCAAGCGCTCACATTGCGCGTGCAGCAAGCGCTGACCAACGTCAAAGGCCTGATCGCGGCGGCAAGCGTCGATGTACAGGCCGGTAGCCTGAACAACAACGGCGGCACCTTGACCAGTCGCGCCAACCTTGAGCTTCGGGTTACTGGCCCGCTCGACAATCAGGACCAAGGGCTGATCAACGCCACCGACAAACTGACCATCAACACCGCGAGTTTGAACAACCAGAATGGCGGCTCGTTGCTGGGCAGCGCCATTGCCATCGACTTCAGCGGCGCCATGGGTGACCTGAACAACGCCAACGGTCTGATCACCACCACCGGGCAACTGAGCATCCGCAACCTGCGGGATTTGAACAACCAGAGTGGTGAAATCTCCAGCAGCCAAAGCTACACGCTGATGGGCCGCCATCTGGATAACAGCGATGGCACACTCTTCAGCCGTCAGCAACTGGACCTTACCGCCGCTACCACCACTAACCTCGATGGTCTGATTTCCGGCTGGCAAAGCCTGAGCCTTCTGGGCGGCAGCCTCGACAACCGTAATAGGGGCACCTTGTCGAGCCGCGACGGTGACGTGCTGGTAGACCTTACTGGCGCTGTGCGTAACAGCAATGCCGGTGCGCTGGTCAGTAACGGCACGCTGAAGGTCACAGCAGCCAGCCTCGACAACAGCGACAACGGCATTCTTTCCAGTGCCGGCGCACAAACCGTTGTCATCGCCGGAGCATTGAATAACGCCCAAGGTGGTTTGATCGACAGCGGCGCCACTCTGACTATTCAGGCTCAAACCCTCAACAACACCAACGCCACCATCAACGCGCAACAGGACATCAGCTTCACCGGCACCGACCTGAACAACAGTGCCGGTACCTTGGCCGGCAATGGCGCGATCACCCTCGATCTGCTCGGCACCCTGACCAATACCAACGGCAAAGTGGCGAGCAACGGCCCACTGGTCATTCAGCGCGCGCAGCAGATCAACAACCAGAACGGCAAATTGATCAGCCAGGGTTTGCTGAGCCTGTTGACCGGTGGTCTCGATAACCGCAATGGCGGCATTGTCGGGGCCAACGATCTGTTGACGCTCACGGCCAGTGGTTCCGTGCAGAACAGCGCAGGCGGTCAGATCTTCAGCAGCGTCGCCGGCCTGACACTCAATGCCGCCAGCCTCGACAACGCCAAGGGCTCTCTGCAAAGCGAGGACGACCTGACGGTAAAAACCGGCGGCGCCATCGACAACCAGAGCGGGCGTATCGTCGCCAAGAACGGCACCCTCGACATCACCGCCGCCAGCCTCGACAGTCGTGGCGGTGTGCTCTCCAGTTTGCAAGGCGCCTTCAACAGCCACATCACCGGCGTATTGCGCAACGGCTATGACCTGAACAACAACCGTCAGGGCGGGATCATTCAGGCCCAGAGCCTGGACCTCGAGGCACTGGCCGGCATCGACAACTATGGCGGGCGGATCACCGCCCAAACCGGCGATGCCATTGTCGACACCGGCACCAACGGCAACTTCGACAACCGCAATGGCGGTCTTTACGCCAAGGGTCTGGTCAGCGTCACCGCTAAAGACTTCGACAACAGCGGCGACAATGACGGGCAGATCGGCGGGAAACAGATCGACCTGAGCCTGCGCGGCGCATTGAACAACCGCCAGGGCATCATCGAAAGCGAAAGCACCCTGACCATCTCCGCCGCCAGCCTCGATAACCAGACCGGTCAACTTCGCGCGCTAGGTGGCAATGGTAAAACCACGTTCGCCATCGGCGGCCTGTTCGATAACCGCAATGGCGCCGTGGAATCCGCCAACACCAACCTGACTCTCGCGTCCGGTAGCTTGCAGAACGTCGGCGGCAACGTGCTGCACGTCGGCACCGGCCTCTTCGACATTGCCACCGGGCAACTGGGCAGCGCTGGCGGTAACTTCGTCACCCGTGGCGGCCTGACCCTCACCGCCGACGGCTGGACAAACAGCAGCGTGATCCAGGCCGACCGCCTGACCGTCAACATCAACAGCCTCAACCAGACGGTTAGCGGTCAATTGCTGGCCGTCAGCACATTGACCGGTAACGGCGGCAATTGGAGCAACGAGGGCCTGATTGCCAGTGACGGCAGCCTGAGCCTGAATCTGGGTGGCACCTACTCGGGCAATGGTCGGGTCAGCAGCCTGGGAACGTTTGGCCTCAGCGCTGCACAACTGAACCTCACTGCCGCATCGAGCATCGCCGGTGGTGGCAACACCACCATTTCCGTGGGGGGACTGCTCACTAACGCAGGTCGCCTGACCTCGGCTGCCGACCTGAATCTGACGGCCGGTGGCGTAAACAACACCGGCACCGTGGGCGCCGGCAAGAACCTGACGTTGAGCACAGGTGCGTTACGCAACGACCGCGGATTGATCTTCAGTGGCGCAGACATGCAGCTCCTGAGCCCCAGCTTCACCAACAGCTACGGGCAGGTCTACAGCCTGGGCAGCCTCCTCATCGCCAGGGACAAAAACGGGACCAAGGCTGATCTGCTGGACAACAGGTCCGCAGGGATTGATAGCACCGGCGACCTGACGATCGCCGCCACGACGGTTAACAACGTCATGGATGTGTTGCAGTACACCGAGCATGAAAAAAGTGTCGCGACCATCACTGAGTTGCCGTGCGAACAGATCGCCGGTGGCTGTGACAGCCGTGGTGGT
>NZ_JAMYDU010000001.1 GCF_024138395.1 Pseudomonas mandelii | reverse complement strand
GCGGTAGTTCAGTCGGTTAGAATACCGGCCTGTCACGCCGGGGGTCGCGGGTTCGAGTCCCGTCCGCTGCGCCATATCTGCCTCAAGGCCCACTGAACGCCTTGGAGCTACGAAGCAAGCCGCTGGTAAAGCCAGTGTCTGTTTCGAGTCGATAGCAAAGACCCTGGTCGAAAGACCGGGGTTTTTTGTGTCTGCGCCAGGCATGGCGCACATGTAAAAAAGGGGGCAACTTTTCAGTTGCCCCTTTTTGCGTCTGTTGGTCAGAACCCTAGTTTGTCCCGCAATCCGTAATACCAGGCGCCCAACGCAGCGAATGGTGTACGCAGCAATTGTCCGCCGGGGAATGGGTAGTGGGGCAGGTCGGCAAAGGCGTCGAAGCGCTCGGCCTGGCCGCGCAATGCTTCGGCTAGCACTTTGCCTGCCACATGTGTATACGTCACGCCATGGCCGCTGCAACCCTGGGAATAGTAGATGTTGTCGCCCAGGCGTCCGACTTGGGGAAGTCGCGACAGGGTCAGCAGGAAATTACCGGTCCAGGCGTAATCGATTTTCACATCCTTGAGCTGCGGGAAGGCCTTGAGCATCTTCGGTCGAATGATCGCCTCGATGTTCGCCGGATCTCGCGCGCCATAGACCACGCCGCCGCCGAAAATCAGGCGTTTGTCCGCGCTCAGGCGGTAGTAGTCGAGCAGGTAGTTGCAGTCTTCGACGCAGTAGTCCTGCGGTAGCAGCCGCTTGGCCAATTCATTGCCCAAGGGTTCGGTGGCGATCACTTGAGTCCCGCAGGGCATCGACTTGGCGGCCAGCTCCGGCACCAGGTTGCCGATGTAAGCATTACCGGCGACGATGATGAATTTGGCCCTGACCTTGCCCTGAGGCGTATGCACCACGGGATTGGCGCCGCGCTCGATGCGCACCGCTGGCGACTGCTCGTAAACAGTGCCGCCCAGCGACTCCACGGCGGCTGCTTCGCCCAAGACAAGATTGAGCGGATGAATATGCCCGCCGCTCATGTCGAGCATCCCGCCGATGTATTGATCGCAAGCCACCACTTCACGGATGCGTCGCTGATCCAATAGCTCAAGTTGCGTGTGACCAAAGCGCTCCCACAGGCGTTTCTGGGACTCCAAATGGTCCATCTGCTTCGCGGTAATGGCGGCGAATACACCGCCATCCTTCAGATCGCACTGAATGTTGTATTTGGCCACTCGCTCACGAATGATCCGTCCACCCTCAAACGCCATTTGCCCCAGCAGCTGGGCTTGCTTGGGGCCGACACTGCGCTCGATCACATCGATATCACGGCTGTAGCTGTTAACGATCTGGCCACCGTTGCGGCCCGAGGCGCCAAAACCCACTTTGGCCGCTTCCAGGACCGTTACCCGAAAACCGTTCTCCAGCAGAAACAGGGCAGAGGACAGGCCGGTATAGCCGGCGCCGATGACACAGACATCAGTCTCTACGTCATCTCGCAAAGCCGGGCGCGGCGGCGCCACATTAGCCGATGCGGCGTAATAGGACTCTGGGTAGGGAGTGTTCGCCATCCTGCAGCCTCTGTTTAATATATTTTACGAGTGCATCGATCCTACCCGAGTTAAAAAACGACCGCCAGCCAGCGGAAAATGTTCTTTGCAGCCGGGAAATTAAATATTTTGCATATTCATAGGGTTAGGTGAAAAAAAGGTGTTGACACCCCTCCGGAATTCCGTAGAATGCCGCCTCACAGCAGGCACGTAGCTCAGTTGGTTAGAGCACCACCTTGACATGGTGGGGGTCGTTGGTTCGAGTCCAATCGCGCCTACCAAACAAAATCCGCTCTGCTGGGCGGTCTAGAAGGGCTCACCGAAAGGTGGGCCCTTTTTTGTTGTCTGCGATTTGCAAAACCCCACTCGGCGCCTACCTCAACGTACTCGTCTTGTCGCCGTGCCCTTCCTGGTAATGCTTCGTCATCTTTTAGGCCACATGCCCCCTCAGCGCCTGAATGTATTCCTGCTCAAAACCCTGCTGTTCGTACAGCCATGCCCCAATGCGCGGATCTTGCTCTCGCAGAGAGGGTCGGGCCGTTATCGCCAGGCTGAAGTGACGCAGGTTGTTAGCGGAGGTTAACGAAACGTATGATCGGTGCAGGCACTCACTATTCTGGTGCCTGGATTCACATATCGAGAAGGAAATGAGCATGGAAAAGCACTTCGGTAATTCAGGGCTATTCAAGACTGCTTCGTATCACCGCAACGGATCGCCAGCCAGCGACATTGCTGGTTGGGAGCTGAAAAATCTTGCTCTGAATACGAAGGAATTTTTGATATGTCCAAAGAACTACTCGGAGTTTCTGCTCTAGGATTGATGGTGGTAGGTGAGTTTTTCGCGATCTACAGTGAGGTAGTAACTGCCAGGCTTGCCCAAACAGGTAGTAGTTCATGGGAAGAGTTCATGCTTCCCGTCGTGCTGATGAGCGTTGCAGGTTTTTGCCTGCTAGGAGCCTATTGGCTGGGCTATGTTGTTGTAGGTGATATCTGGGTTGTTACGGTGATTTCAATTACGTCGCTATTGCTCCTTGAGCCGATAGTGGTTTGGTACTTGTTTCATGAGGCACCGGGACGTGGCGCGCTCATCGGGTTTTGCCTGGGTGCTTTAGGCATGCTCTCAACCGTAGTGCTGTAGTTGTTTCATCTGGCCCAGCTATCAATTGACTGGGCCAGTTCTGCTCTCCGTTCGTTCGGCTTTCCCCGTCTGGCTCTGTCGCCATCTCAGTTTCTGAACTAACACACCCATAATCGTCTACATTGCAGGGGGCATCCCTTTCTGAGAGAACGGATATGTTTAGATCTCGCTCGTTGATTGCCGCTATGACGTGTCTTGCCTTGGCGTCCGGTTCAATGGCTGCATTGGCCGACCCGGGAAACGGGAAGGGCCAGGGAAGCGGCAAGGGAAACCCACAAAACAGCCAAGGCCATGGCAATGCCAGCCAAGGTAACAAAGGCAAAGGTTCAGGGGGTGACGATTGGAGTCACGGCCCGAGCATCAATCAAGGAAGTGTTCTTGGCATCGTGGGTGGTTATCGCGACTACTGGAGCCCCGGGCCCGCCTTGCCGCCCGGCATTCAAAAAAACCTCGCTCGCGGAAAACCGCTACCTCCGGGGATCGCCAAGAAACTCGATGGTCGATTGCTCGGCAGGCTTCCGCACTACGATGGCTACGAGTGGCGCCAGGCTGGCACTGATTTGATATTGGTGGCGATCGCTACCGGGATCATCTACGAGGTTCTCAATGGCGCATTCGATTGATATGAAAGCGACAAATTCCAATCGCACCCTCGCCGCATAACGACCTGCAAAATCACGGGAAGCAATGTGCATTTTCGATAATTGCACATTGCCTGCCCGCTGGTCGTCAGCCTTTGAACTGTATGGCACCGAAACAGTCAATTACTCCGTGCGATATCAACCTCACGGAAGCCCCCCATGTTATTAAAAAACAAGAGTTTTGCAGCTGTCATGTCATGCGTGATGATGCTTGCGGCCGCCCCATTATTGCCCGTTGACCTGTCCATCATGACTTCCGCCTACGCGAAGGATGGTGGTGGCGGCGGTGGCGGGGGCGGTGGTGGTAACGGCGGCGGCAATGGTGGTGGTAACGGTGGTGGCAATGGCGGCGGTAACGGTGGTGGCCACGGTGGGTCCGGCCATTCCGGCGGTGTCAGCAATGGCCACGGCAATGGCTTGAGCAGTGATCACGCAGGCAAAGCTGTCCGCGATCGTGGTGTCAGTGGCAATCACTACGGTAGTGATCGTAATGGTGTTAGCGGCCATGGTTCAGTGACTTCGGGCATCGCGAAATCCCGGGATACACGAGGAGTGACGAAAGCCTCTGCCATTTCGGCCTCTACGCCTGGTGATCACAATGCGAAAGGATTAAGCAAGGCTCGCACTTCGACTTCAAAAAGAACGGATTAAGTCCAACGTTCTCAAAAGCCGGGTATCCATCAGGAGCCCGGCTTTTTTGCGCCCGCTATTTGCCAATTGAGTCTGACGTTGAAACAACCGGCGTATCAGTCGCCCTGATGTGCGGGTAATCAGCGAAGCCACGTGCATGGGCAAATCCCCTCCGATGAACTACTACTGTAGGGCTGTTTCAACTTCGTCTGTAGGAGTATGTCGATGCTGGCTCACTGGTTTCTGGCGACGATTCACCTCTTGGCCTTTGCGTTGGCCTTTTGGGCGGTACTGACCCGCGGTAAGGCTTTACGTCGTCTGATTGCCGGGGTGGGAGAGGCGCGCAGCGTTTTGCTTGCGGATAATCTGTGGGGGATTTCTGCAGTCATTCTCTTGGTAACGGGTGGGATGCGAGCTTTTGGTGGGTACGAAAAAGGCACTGATTACTATCTTCACCAACCGCTGTTTCATCTCAAAATGACGCTCTTCGTTCTCATCCTGCTGCTTGAAATTGCGCCGATGGTGGCGCTGATCAAATGGCGGATTGCGCTGGGGCGTGGGGCGGCTATCGATACCGGGCGCGCAACGCTGTTTGCCCGTATCAGTCATATCGAAGCGCTGCTGTTGGTGCTGATGGTCGTGGCTGCCGCGGGCATGGCGCGTGGGGTAACGTTTGGTTAGCCGGGAAGGAGGGCGCTCTTTCTCGCAGCAAATCCGAAACGTCTGACAGTCAGGTATGAGGCGAGGACGGTAGTATCGGCTCCACGTTGCGAATGCATAGCAACGAGAGACTGGGCGGAGAGCGATGCGGTGCTTGAATCTTTAGCCAGCCGTTATTCGAGACAGAATAGGCTGGCTACTGACTACAGCAGGATTCAGGGGGTTTGCGGCTTGTCTGGGGCGGTCAGGCCAGCCTGAATTCGTTGATAAATTTCTTCGCGATGCACCGCAACGTCTTTCGGGGCGTTGATGCCAATTCTGACTTGCTGGCCGCTAACGCCCAGAATGGTGATCGTTATGTTGTCACCGATGTTTATGCTTTCACCGACTTTGCGGGTGAGTATCAGCATGGTTTTCTCCTTGATTGCTTGTGGGGCACCTGATTCGGACAGTGCAGAGGTCGGTATAGGTATAGATTAGTGCGAAGTCTCGCGGTTGGGTGCCTCTTTCTGACGCGCAGATGCTGCATTAATTCCCAAGGCGTAACTATACAGAGGCCGCAACCATCATTCTCGTTGTTTTGCGCCCATTTTGCGGCGCTCGAGAAGGATCCATGAGTGTTAAAATCGCCGCTTTCAGCATTCAGAGGGAAGCGTTGTGCGCAAAATGGCCTTGGTAATCGCAGTATTGACGTTGATCGGGTGCGATGAGGGTAAGGGGGTTGACACTCAAAAGCCGCAACCGGCAGTCGCTTCCGCACCCGCAGCGACAACCGGCCCGCAGTGGGACGTCGAGGTGCGCGGCGAAACTCCCCAGGCGGTCAGCGACCTGAGCGGCTGGTTGATTGAGCATAGCTTTGTTTCCAGCGTCATCAGGGAGAATGGAAAGGTTCGTATCCTGATAGGGCCATTCAATTCGAAAACCGAGGCAGAAGCCAAACAAGCTGAAGTGACGGCAGCGCTCACTCGGGCGAAAAAAAGGAACATCGAGTCGCTGGTCGTTGAACACCCGACGGCTCAGTAACCAAAAGCGCCGGTTAGAAACGAACAAAGGCCTGGGTGTGATGCCCCAGGCCTTTGTGTTTTCAGCAGCCGGTCAGCCGCAGGTTTTCATGTCTACCGGGCCGACAAACTCGTTGCCGCGCCCCATCACGCACGCCACGCTCTTGTTGCGCTGACGTTCCCAGGCTTGTACTGGATAGGTCTTGTTCCAGGCTTCATACAGTTGCCGATCCTGTTTTGACAGGCGCAAGCCGTACTGCTTGCTCATGTAGAAATACGTGCGGGCGATCATGCCGCGAATGGAAGGGCGGGGCATGACCTTCTTCGCCTTGAAATCGACCTGGGTCAGGCACGAACCGTATTGACCGGTTTGCACCGGCAACCAGCCGAAGCTGAAGTTACTGCGATCGCCATTCACCTCGCCGATGCTTGGAACCAGATTGTGCAGATCGGCCTCGGCTTTTTGATAGACCGGATCATACCGCGTGCAGTTCTTGCGACCACCTTGCTGCCAGCACTCGCGCTGATGGCCGATCTGCCACGCCGGGACAATGTGCTCCCACTCGATGCGTGAGGCGCGTTTGGCATTTTTACGCGGCACATAACCGCAGGCAGCGAGATCGATACGGTTGCCAGTGTATTTGCAGCCGCAATAAAACTCGGTGGATTGCGGAGCGTACAACTTCCACGCGACTTTCTTGGCTTCGTTGAAGGTGCGTGGGGCGCCAGCCTGGGCGCCGAGGGTGATGAACAGAAGCAGTAAAGCAAACCAGCGGACACTCATTGACTCAATCTTCCTTCGGCACAACCCAGAAAATCTGCACACCGCCATCGTCGCGATGGGCAAGGGTGACGTTATCGTTCTCGTCGATTTCTTCGAGCAAGCGTTCCCACTCATCCACGGGTTCATCCGGAAGACGAAAGATCAGTGCGGCTTTGGCTTTCTGGGCGGTGGGGGAATTGATGATTTTCTGAACGCGCATACCCAGGCGTTCGTAGGTGTCAGGAGAGACAGAGGTAGTGGCCACGGAATTATCCTTATTAAGCTGTACGGGCATACAGTATTTAACTGTAAGCATTTTCGCAACTGCTTAAAATTCAAGAAAATCCTCTGACAGTAGTTTTTTCCGTTTGGTGTAGGACGGTGGGAAATTTTTTATCGGAAAAGTCGTGAACCACTCACTAAGGCTGGCGAGTGGTGACAACGGTGCCCGACCCGGAACAGGTCGGGCGAGGGCGAATCAGTATTCCCAGAACATCCGTTGCAGCTCTTTGCTGTCGTTGGTCTTGGTCAATGCGACCATGGCCAGGATGCGGGCTTTTTGCGGGTTCAGGTCATGCGCCACAACCCAGTCGTACTTGTCGTCAGGCTGTTCGGCGTTACGGAGTACGAAACCGCCAGCATTGACGTGGGAAGAACGAATGATATGTACGCCGTCCTTGCGCAGGGTTTGCAGGGCGGGAACTACGCGAGACGAGACCGAGCCATTGCCGGTGCCGGCGTGGATGATGGCTTTGGCGCCCGATTGAGCCAGGGCTTTGTAGGCAGTGTCGCTGACGTTGCCATAGGAATAGGCGATTTCGACGTCAGGCAGGCTCTTGATGGTTTTGATGTCGAATTCTGAATCCATGGTGTGGCGCTTGGCCGGCAAGCGGAACCAGTAGGATTTGCCTTCGACCACCATGCCCAATGGACCCCAGGCACTTTTGAACGCCTCGGTCTTGATGTTGATCATTTTGCTGACGTCGCGACCCGACTGAATTTCATCGTTCATGGTCACCAGCACGCCTTTTCCGCGGGCGTCTTTGCTGCTGGCCACGGCGACCGCGTTGTACAGGTTCAGCATGCCGTCGGCTGACATGGCGGTGCCGGGGCGCATGGAGCCAACGACGATGATTGGCTTGTCGGTTTTTTCCACCAGGTTGAGGAAGTAAGCGGTTTCTTCCAGGGTGTCGGTGCCGTGGGTGATGACAATGCCATCGACGTCATCGCTGTCGGCCAGCTCAGCCACCCGACGGCCCAGTTGCAGCAGGTTGTCGTTGGTGATGCTTTCGGAGGCGATCTGCATAACCTGTTCGCCGCGAACGTTGGCCAATTGACTCAGTTCCGGAACCCCTGCGATCAATTGTTCGATGCCGACTTTCGCCGCTTGATAGGTGGCGCTGTTGGCGGCGCTGGCGCCCGCACCTGCAATGGTGCCGCCGGTGGCTAGGATCACCACATTCGCCAGTTTTTGTTGGGTTTCGACTTCTTTTGCCTGGAGGGCGGTCGGAAGGAGAAGCAGGAGGGCCAAAGCGCCCGGAATAAAAGTGTTGAAGGCAGATTTCATTATTGTTTTCTCTCGTAGTGAAACGGTGCGGATGCAGGTTCATCTAGACACGGCCCCAAGCAGATCTGAACGCCGGAGGTGTAGAAGAAGAGCAGGATCTGTACCAGTCACACGTTGGAGAAGGTGATCTTTTAACTTGATGATTTTTATAACTATTATTCTACAGGTCGGTGAAATCTTCGCACTTGTGCGTCCGGGTTTCCGAACATGTATAGCTTTTACGTTCGGCTCTCCGACCTCCATTAAGAAAGTCACCTTGCGAAATCGCAAATCAGTGCTAAAGAAACCCCTGTGCAGGTCGATGTTCCTTTAAAGGGATCTTTTCCAGGAGTTCACATGTCGTTTACTGTCGGTTTTCCAAATGCAAGTGCCATCACTATCGCGGGCAAGTCCCCGGCGACCATCAACGCCTTGAGTGAAGCGACGTCCGACGCCTCGGCCCAAGCGCTGGGTGAAGAGGCGGGTAGTGACAACCAGGTCAGAACCGGTGGTGGTGCGCAAACTCAGGGCGAAAGCAAATCCGAAAAAAGCAGCAATCAAAGTATTGCGGTGCAGGTACTGCTCAAGCGCATGCAGGAGCTTCAGCAGCAACTGCGCGAACAGCAACAGCAACTGGCGGCCGCTCAGGCAGCGAATTATCCGACCCCGGAAGCCAAAGCCACCGCTGTGATGTCGATTCAGGGGCAAATCGCCGATACCAGTGGTGCGCTGGCGCAAGTGACGGGCAATCTGGTGAAAGAGCTGGCCAAGGGTTCCAGCAGTGGCAATCTGGTCAGCACCACAGCGTGAGGCAAATGGGTTGGCTTTTGCCAATCAAGACACAAAACCGGTCATTGACAAAGCTCGACAGGGTTCGCATAGTTCGGTCTACGCAAACGTTTGCGCGGTCGCCCTTGATGGCTTGATCCCGTAAGGGCAGGGTCTAGCGCAAGCGTTGCTCAGAATAATCATAAGATCGGAGTGAACCCATGAAGCTGCCATTCGCTGGACGTCTTCTCGCTGTCGCAATGCTGGCTGCCGCATCCGCCGCGTTGCCCGTCTCTTCGGCTTTCGCCGAAACCCCTGAAAAACCTAAAGTCGCACTGGTCATGAAATCCCTGGCCAACGAATTCTTCCTGACCATGGAAGACGGCGCCAAGGCCTACCAGAAAGACCACTCCGGCGACTTTGAGCTGATCTCCAACGGCATCAAGGACGAAACGGACACGGCCGGCCAGACGCGCATCGTCGAGCAAATGATTTTGTCCAAGGTCAACGCATTGGTTATCGCTCCGGCAGACTCCAAGGCCATGGTTCCTGTCATCAAGAAAGCAGTCGATGCCGGCATCACCGTGATCAACATCGATAACCAGCTGGACCCGGCCGTGGTCAAAAGCAAAAATATCACCGTTCCATTCGTAGGCCCGGACAACCGCAAAGGCGCGCGTCTGGTGGGTGAGTACCTGGCCAAACAGCTGAAGGCTGGTGATGAAGTCGGCATCATTGAAGGCGTTTCCACCACCACCAATGCCCAGCAGCGCACGGCGGGCTTCAAGGATGCGATGGAGGCGGCGCAGATCAAAGTCGTGTCCCTGCAGTCCGGCGATTGGGAAATCGACAAGGGTGGCAAGGTTGCCTCGTCGATGCTCAGCGAGTACCCGAACATCAAAGCCCTGTTGGCCGGCAACGACAGCATGGCCGTCGGCGCGGTATCTGCCGTGCGCGCGGCGGGCAAGGCCGGCAAGGTGCAAGTGGTCGGTTACGACAACATCAATGCCATCAAGCCAATGCTCAAGGATGGCCGCGTCCTGGCCACCGCCGACCAGTTTGCTGCCCGGCAAGCGGTGTTCGGCATCGAGACGGCGCTGAACATCATCAACGGCAAGAAAGTCGATAGCGGTGTCAACGGCGTCATCGAAACTCCGGTAGAGCTGGTTACCAAGTAGTCCTTCTGGCGACACAACGGTGCTCGCCTCTTGGGGCGAGCACATGGAGAGTTTTTATGTCAGTTTGCGCCCCGAACGCTGTCCTCTCGGTCAGCGGTCTCGGTAAGACTTATGCCCAACCCGTCCTCACCGGCATCGACCTGACGCTGATGCGCGGCGAAGTGCTGGCGCTGACCGGCGAGAATGGCGCCGGTAAAAGTACGCTGTCGAAAATCATTGGCGGACTGGTCACGCCGACCACCGGCCAGATGCAATTCCAGGGGCGGGATTACCGCCCCGGCAGCCGGAGCCAGGCCGAAGAGCTGGGCATCCGCATGGTCATGCAAGAACTCAATCTGTTGCCGACATTGTCGGTGGCGGAAAATCTGTTTCTCGACAATCTGCCTAGCCACGGTGGCTGGATCAGCCGCAAGCAATTGCGCAAGGCGGCGATCGAGGCCATGGCCCAAGTCGGCTTGGATGCCATCGATCCAGATACTTTGGTCGGCGAACTCGGGATCGGCCATCAGCAGATGGTCGAGATCGCTCGCAACCTGATAGGCGATTGCCACGTGCTGATCCTCGACGAGCCGACAGCCATGCTGACGGCCCGTGAGGTCGAAATGCTGTTCGAGCAGATCACCCGCCTGCAGGCTCGCGGCGTGTCGATCATCTACATTTCCCACCGCCTCGAAGAACTGGCCAGGGTGGCCCAGCGCATTGCGGTATTGCGCGACGGCAACCTGGTCTGTGTCGAGCCGATGGCCAATTACAACAGCGAGCAACTGGTCACCCTGATGGTCGGCCGTGAATTGGGCGAGCACATCGATATGGGCCCGCGCAAGATTGGCGCGCCGGCCTTGACGGTCAAGGGACTGACCCGTTCCGATAAGGTTCGCGACGTGTCCTTTGAAGTGCGCGCCGGCGAGATTTTCGGAATTTCCGGTTTGATCGGGGCAGGACGCACCGAGTTGTTGCGCCTGATCTTCGGCGCCGATACAGCCGACAGCGGCACCGTCGCGCTGGGGGCGTTGGCTCAGGTGGTGAGTATTCGTTCGCCGGCCGACGCGGTCGGTCACGGCATCGCCCTGATCACCGAAGACCGCAAAGGTGAAGGCCTGCTGCTGACGCAATCAATCAGCGCCAACATTGCCTTGGGCAATATGCCGGTGATTTCCAGCGGAGGCTTCGTCAATAACGGTGACGAGATGTCTCTGGCCCAACGTCAGATCAACGCCATGCGCATTCGCAGTTCCAGCCCTACGCAATTGGTCTCGGAACTGTCCGGGGGCAATCAGCAGAAAGTCGTAATCGGCCGCTGGCTCGAGCGCGACTGCACGGTGATGCTGTTCGACGAGCCAACCCGTGGCATCGACGTCGGCGCCAAGTTCGATATCTACGCATTACTCGGTGAATTGACCCGTCAGGGCAAGGCGCTGGTAGTGGTGTCCAGCGACCTGCGCGAACTGATGCTGATCTGCGACCGCATCGGTGTGCTGTCGGCAGGGCGTCTGATCGACACCTTCGATCGTGACAGCTGGACCCAGGATGATTTGCTTGCCGCTGCTTTCGCCGGCTACCAAAAACGTGATGCGTTGCTCAATGAAGCAGCGCCTAGGGATCTTCCATGAATACTGCATCTTTGGCCGGCAAACGTAGTGGCAATTTTTACGGCCTCGGTACTTATCTGGGCCTGGCCGGTGCCTTGCTGGCGATGGTCGCGCTGTTCTCGATCCTGAGCAGCCATTTTCTGTCTTACGACACCTTCAGCACCCTGGCCAACCAGATTCCCGATTTGATGGTATTGGCGGTCGGCATGACCTTCGTATTGATCATCGGCGGAATCGACTTGTCGGTGGGTTCGGTGCTGGCGCTCGCGGCCTCGGCGGTCAGCGTGGCAATTCTCGGTTGGGGCTGGAGCGTCTTGCCCGCGGCCTTGCTCGGCATGGCGGTAGCGGCATTGGCCGGGACAATCACCGGTTCAATCACCGTGGCGTGGCGAATTCCGTCGTTCATCGTGTCCCTCGGCGTGCTGGAAATGGCGCGAGGCCTGGCGTATCAGATGACCGGTTCGCGCACCGCCTACATCGGTGATGCCTTCGCCTGGCTGTCCAACCCGATCGCATTCGGCATCTCGCCGTCATTCATCATTGCCTTGCTGATTATCTTCGTCGCCCAGGCCGTGCTGACGCGTACGGTGTTCGGTCGTTACCTGATCGGCATCGGCACCAACGAAGAAGCAGTGCGTCTGGCGGGGATCAATCCGAAGCCCTACAAGATCCTGGTGTTCAGTCTGATGGGGCTGCTGGCCGGTATCGCTGCGTTGTTTCAGATTTCGCGCCTGGAAGCGGCGGACCCGAACGCTGGTTCCGGTCTGGAGTTGCAAGTGATTGCCGCAGTCGTGATCGGCGGCACCAGCCTGATGGGCGGGCGCGGTTCGGTCATCAGTACGTTCTTCGGCGTCCTGATCATCTCCGTACTGGCGGCCGGTCTGGCGCAGATCGGCGCGACCGAACCCACCAAACGCATCATCACCGGTGCGGTGATCGTGGTGGCGGTGGTGCTAGATACTTATCGCAGTCAGCGCGCAAGCCGGCGGACCTGAGTCATGGCAACAATCAAAGATGTAGCGGCACTCGCGGGCATTTCCTACACCACGGTTTCCCACGTGGTGAACAAGACGCGGCCGGTCAGTGAGGAAGTGCGGGTCAAGGTCGAGGCAGCGATCAAAAGTCTCGACTACGTGCCCAGTGCCGTCGCCCGGTCGTTGAAAGCGAAAACCACCGCGACCATCGGCCTGCTGGTGCCCAACAGCCTCAACCCGTACTTCGCCGAGTTGGCCCGTGGCATCGAGGATTACTGCGAGCGCAACGGCTATTGCGTCATCCTCTGCAACTCCGACGACAATCCGGACAAGCAACGCAGCTACCTTCGCGTGTTGCTGGAAAAACGCATTGACGGTTTGATCGTGGCCTCGGCCGGGGGTGACAGCGGCCTGGCCGAAGGTCTGGCGGGTGTGCGCACACCGATGGTGATCGTCGACCGTGGGCTCGAAGGTCTCGATGCCGATATGGTGCGCATCGATCATGAATACGGTGCCTATCTGGCGACCCGACACCTGCTGGAGCTGGGGCATCGGGACATCGCCACGATTGGCGGGCCGGCGAGTACCAGCGTGGCGCAGATGCGTCTGGCCGGTTATTGCCGCGCCTTGAAAGAGGCGGGCGTCGAAGTGCCGCGCGAGCGCATGCTGGAAAGCGACTTCACCAGCACTGGCGGTTACAACGCCGCCGCGATCCTGTTGGAAAAGAATCCACCCAGCGCGATCTTCGCTGGTAACGACATGATTGGCATCGGTGTGTTGCGCGCCGCTGCCGAGCGCAATATTCGGGTGCCCACCGAGCTGTCGGTGATTGGCTTCGACGATATCCAGATGAGCCGTTACGTCTATCCGGCGCTGACCACCGTGGGCCAGTCGATCCTGCAGCTTGGCGAGATGGCGGCCGAAGTGCTGTTGCGCAGAATTGCCACGCCCGAGCTGGCGACCGATCAGCGCATCGTGACGCCCAGTATTGTCCTGCGAGAATCGACTGCGCCGCTGGCCAGCGCGTTCGCTGAGTACCGCTGAACAAAAAGCATCGCTGAAACCAAAAGCACCGCAGAAACAGAATTGACGAGTGATGTATGCCAGCAAAAGTAGTGGTAATAGGCAGCCTGAACATGGACCTGGTAACCCGGGCGCCACGGCTGCCCCGTGGTGGTGAAACGCTGATCGGCGAATCGTTTGCCACGGTTTCCGGCGGCAAGGGCGCGAACCAGGCGGTGGCTGCGGCGCGGCTGGGGGCGCAGGTGTCGATGGTCGGTTGTGTCGGCAGCGACGCCTATGGCGAAGCGCTGCGCGGGGCGTTGTTGGCCGAGCAAATCGATTGCCAGGCGGTCAGTACTGTTGAGGACTCCAGTGGCGTGGCGTTGATCGTGGTCGATGACAACAGTCAGAACGCGATCGTGATTGTTGCCGGCGCCAACGGTGCGCTGACGCCCGAAGTGGTCGATCGTTTCGACGCGGTGTTACAAGCGGCGGATGTCATTATCTGTCAGCTGGAAGTACCGGATGCCACGGTCGGCCATGCGCTGAAGCGCGGTCGTGAGTTGGGTAAAACCGTGATTCTCAATCCGGCGCCGGCCAGTCGCCCGCTGCCGGCGGATTGGTATGCGGCCATCGATTACCTCATACCCAACGAAAGCGAAGCCTCGGCCTTGAGCGGTTTGCCGGTGGATTCCCTGAGCACCGCCGAAACCGCCGCCATCCGCTTGATCGCCATGGGCGCCGGCAAAGTGATCATCACCCTCGGCGCTCAGGGATCGCTATTGGCCAATGGCACGCGGCTTGAGCATTTCCCTGCACCGAAAGTGAAGGCGGTCGACACCACCGCGGCCGGCGACACGTTCGTCGGTGGTTTCGCCGCCGCGCTGGCGGCCGGCAAAAGCGAGGCTGAAGCGATCCGTTTCGGCCAGGTCGCCGCAGCGCTGTCAGTCACTCGGGCTGGCGCGCAACCTTCGATCCCCACCTTGTCCGACGTACAGGCCTTTAAAGCACCATGAAAAAGACTCCTTTGCTCAACGTCGCGCTGTCGCGGCTGATCGCCTCACTGGGCCATGGCGACACGGTCGTGATCGGCGATGCCGGCCTGCCGGTTCCGCCCGGCGTCGAATTGATCGACCTGGCCTTGACCCACGGGATTCCGGATTTCGTCAGTACCTTGAAGGTCGTGCTCAGCGAAATGCAGGTCGAAAGCCATGTGCTGGCTCATGAGATTCTGGACAAGAAACCGTCGGCCTTGAGTACGCTGGATGATCTGAAAGCCGAAGGTGCGCTGGGCCGGCGTGAACTGCTCAGTCATGACCAATTCAAAGTACTCAGCCGACAAGCACGGGCGATTATTCGTACAGGAGAATGTCAGCCGTACTGCAACATTATCTTGGTGGCTGGCGTAACGTTTTAACTTCCGTTGTTCCCACGCACAAGGAGTGCGCTATGCACCGCTATGCTCAGAAACTGCACCACCTGCTTCGGAGTCTGCTGCTTTTGTCCCTGATTACCGCAACAAGCGCCCAAGCGGCGGAAAAGATCGACTTGATCATCGACACCGATCCGGGTGCCGATGACGTGGTCGCCTTGCTGTTTGCCCTGGCATCGCCGGAAGAGCTGAACGTTCGTGCGCTGACCACCGTTGCGGGCAACGTGCGCCTGGACAAGACCTCGCGTAATGCGCGTCTGGCCCGCGAGTGGGCAGGGCGCGAAGAGGTGCCTGTTTACGCGGGCGCACCGAAACCGATGATGCGCACGCCGATCTATGCCGAGAACATCCACGGCAAGGAAGGCTTGTCGGGCGTCACCGTGCACGAACCGAAGAAAGGTCTGGCCGAAGGCAATGCGGTCAACTATCTGATCGATACCCTGAAGACCGCTAAACCCCACAGCATCACCATCGCCATGCTCGGCCCGCAAACCAACCTGGCGCTGGCGCTGATCCAGGAGCCTGAAATCGTTCAGGGCATCAAGGAAGTGGTGATCATGGGGGGCACGCACTTCAACGGTGGCAACATCACCCCAGTGGCCGAATTCAACCTGTTCGCCGACCCTCAGGCTGCGGAAGTGGTGCTGAAAAGTGGCGTCAAGCTGACCTACCTGCCGCTGGACGTGACCCACAAGATCCTGACCAGTGAAGCGCGCCTGAAGCAGATCGCCGCCCTGAACAACCATGCCAGCAAGCTGGTGGGCGATATTCTCAACGAGTACGTCAAAGGCGACATGGAGCACTACGGCATGTCGGGTGGCCCGGTGCATGACGCCACGGTTATTGCTTACCTGCTCAAGCCAGAGCTGTTTACAGGCCGCTCGGTCAACGTCGTGGTTGATAGCCGCGAAGGGCCGACCTTCGGCCAGACCATTGTCGACTGGTATGATGGCCTGAAGGCACCGAAAAATGCCTTCTGGGTTGAAAGCGGCGACGCTCAGGGCTTCTTCGATCTGCTGACCCAGCGTCTGGCTCGTTTGAAGTAAGTCATAGGCCCGCAGGTACCAGCCTGCGGGTTTTTGCGTTATTCGGTTTCTGTTGCGCCCATATAGTCGACGGGGTACTTCTCGAGAACCTGCTTGATGAATGTCTGTGCGGCTTGTGTTCCCAGTTCCTTGACCAGTAAATCGATACCAATGATTGCCAACTCTTCCGGGCTACCCGGGCTGTAAGAGCTATGGCCCTGTGGCCACTTGGCTTTGATGTCGGCGTCGATGCTTACGGTGGTCATGATGGCGCTCGTGAAGTCGGAAAGGCTGAGTGTCGAGTTAACCATTTTGCGGGACGTTTGGCACTCCGACTTAGGCATGAGGGGAGGGCTATGCGACACTTGGTCTTTGATGAATTTTCAAGGACCGTGCTGTGCAGATCGATTTGAACACTCCTGGCGGCTTGACCCTCGACGCGGTGCGTCAGCTACTGGCCTCTGCCAGTGATGATGAGCACACCCAGTTGCGGGTCACCAAGGGCGGCATCGCCTACATTTCGTCGGGTATTGTGGGCGGTACGGACATCGACGGATTGCTGTTTCGCCTGGAGACGTGGGCCAAGGGTTCCGGTTATGTCGGATTGGTCGCGGCCAGCGACGAGGTCTGGGTGATGCAGATCTTCAATGCGCTCAAGCAAAATTGGCCAAAGCCGCCTTACGACTACATCGATGTCTATTGAGCGCTGTTCATATTCAGTCACGATTGAAGGATGAACGGCGTGCCGATGCTCAGGCACACTCGCCGCTATCCCGGATCGAGGGCGAGGCGAAAGCCCGCCTTGAAACCAAACGCCGAAATGGCGGTCGCACGATCTCAGCTTAACTATTGAAAAAAGGAGGCTTCATGCCTTGGAAGCTCGCGTCATTGGGTACTTTGTTGGCCGCCACCCTGCTGGCCGGTTGCAGCAGTACGTCCACCGAGTCGGCAAAGAACCCTGTGGCGACCGACACCGGCCACAGCCGTTGTGAAGCAAAGGCTGCCGAATTCACCATCGGCAAAAAGGCTTCGCCCCAATTGCTCGAGCAGGCACGTACCCGTGCAGGCGCGCAGAATGCCCGGTTCCTCAAGCCTGACGATATGGTGACCCTGGAATATCGCTCCGATCGCCTGAACCTGAACACCGACAACAATCTGGTGGTCACCCGCGTCAACTGCGGCTGATTGCTTCAGGCTTTTGTTACGCCCATAAAAAACCCCGTCACATGGACGGGGTTTTTTTAGTGCGCCAGAAATTACTCTGGGCGGACTTGTGCAGCTTGCATACCCTTTTGGCCTTTCTCAGCCACGAAGGAAACGGTCTGGCCTTCTTTCAGGCTTTTGAAACCGTCGCTTTCGATAGCTTTGAAGTGTACGAACAGGTCGTCACCGCCACCTTGAGGAGTGATGAAGCCGAAGCCTTTTTCATCGTTGAACCATTTAACGGTGCCGGTTTGGCGATTAGACATGGTGTATCTCCAAGAAACATATATTTTCAGTGTACTGTGCTGCTCAGGCCAACTGGGCACACCGGACTATCATAGTCGAAATGTTCGCTTTGGGAGCCCCCTGGGTGTGCTGTTTGCCCTACAGTCACGTTTGCTTTGTTGCTCCGTGTGGCTGAAAGCCCCGGTTTAAAAGGCTTTCAGCCGAAAGTAAAGACAATAAAAAAAGCTGAAAAACCTGAAAAATTTGTACGAAAAAGCTAGATTTCATCACTTTTTATCGGCAGTGAGCCGGGTTAAAAGGACTTTTTTCTCACTTTTTCGCCGGTGCATTGGCCTTGCATTTAGCTATCTGACCCAGGGCTTTCTGTTGCAGTTCCGGGCTGGCCTTGTTATCCATCAGGGCCTGAATGTCGCTGGCCGGGTACGATTTGATCGCGTCGGCACCGCAAGCACAGTGAGACTTCGCAGCCGCAGCGCCGATCTGCGGAGTGGCCGCTTGAGTGCACTGAGCCATGTATTTCTCGCGCTCGCCCTTTGGCCAATCGGCATGGGCAGCCAGCGGCAGCAACAGGACGACGGGTGCGACGATGGCGAATAAACGATTCAGACGCATGCTGAGATGCTCCTTTTGGGTCAATGTCTTGTTATCTGAGGGGTAAAGCGGGGTTCAAGTTCAGCACTCTGGCATAAAAATGCGTGATTTGCCCCAGCAGAAAACCTTGCCACCGCGATGACCGTTCATCTGTGCTAGCATGCCTCGCTCGGGCGTTTGCAGGCTCCGGACGACCTTCAGTCCCGGCAGCGGCAGATGCTCGAATAACCCTGATTTGAATCCCAGTCACTCTGGTTCGGTTTTCCGGTTGGCCGCAAGGCTCCTGCCGCTGTAAGGCAGGCGTTCGTTATTGAATGGCCTGGATCGGATCTTGTACTGGCTCATCCCAACCCACGTGACCTTTGGTAGGGGTCACCACTAGGAGAGGAGGCGCCATGCCAACTATTACTCTTCCCGACGGCAGTCAACGTTCATTCGATCATCCGGTTTCCGTAGCCGAGGTCGCCGCATCCATTGGTGCAGGTCTGGCCAAGGCCACCGTGGCCGGCAAGGTCGATGGCAAGCTGGTCGACGCCAGCGACATCATCGACAGCGATTCCTCGCTGCAAATCATTACGCCAAAGGATGAAGAGGGGCTGGAGATCATTCGCCACTCTTGCGCCCACCTGGTTGGCCACGCGGTCAAGCAGCTGTACCCGACGGCCAAGATGGTCATCGGTCCGGTCATCGACGAAGGCTTCTATTACGACATCGCCTTCGAGCGTCCTTTCACTCCGGACGACCTGGCCGCTATCGAACAGCGCATGCAACAGCTGATCGAGAAAGATTACGACGTGATCAAGAAAGTCACTCCGCGCGCCGAAGTGATCGAAGTGTTCAAGGCCCGCGGCGAAGACTACAAGCTGCGCCTGGTCGAAGACATGCCGAACGAGCAGGCCATGGGGCTGTACTATCACGAAGAATACGTCGACATGTGCCGCGGTCCGCACGTGCCGAACACGCGCTTCCTGAAATCCTTCAAGCTGACCAAGCTGTCCGGCGCCTACTGGCGTGGCGATGCCAAGAACGAGCAATTGCAGCGCGTTTACGGCACCGCATGGGCGGACAAGAAGCAACTGGCGGCTTATATCCAGCGCATCGAAGAAGCCGAGAAGCGTGATCACCGCAAGATCGGCAAGCGTCTGGGCCTGTTCCACACCCAGGAAGAGTCGCCGGGTATGGTGTTCTGGCACCCTAACGGCTGGACTCTGTACCAGGTACTCGAGCAGTACATGCGCAAGGTTCAGCGCGACAACGGCTATCTGGAGATCAAAACTCCACAAGTCGTTGACCGCAGCCTGTGGGAGAAATCCGGGCACTGGGCCAACTACGCCGACAACATGTTCACCACTCAGTCGGAAAACCGCGACTACGCTATCAAGCCGATGAACTGCCCGTGCCACGTGCAGGTGTTCAATCAGGGCCTGAAAAGCTACCGCGAGCTGCCGATGCGTCTGGCCGAGTTCGGTGCCTGCCACCGTAACGAGCCGTCGGGTGCGCTGCACGGCATCATGCGCGTGCGCGCCTTCACTCAGGACGATGCTCACATCTTCTGTACTGAAGAGCAGATGCAGGCCGAATCCGCTGCGTTCATCAAGCTGACCATGGACGTTTATGCCGACTTCGGCTTCAAAGACGTCGAGATGAAGCTGTCCACTCGTCCGGAAAAACGCGTCGGTTCCGACGAACTGTGGGATCGCGCCGAAGCTGCACTGGCTGCAGCCCTTGATAGTGCTGGCCTGCCGTATGATCTGCAGCCAGGCGAGGGTGCGTTCTACGGTCCGAAGATCGAATTCTCGCTGAAAGATTGCCTCGGCCGTGTCTGGCAATGTGGTACCCTTCAGCTCGATTTTAACCTGCCTGTCCGTCTGGGAGCCGAATACGTCTCCGAAGACAACAGTCGCAAGCACCCGGTTATGTTGCACCGGGCGATCCTGGGTTCGTTCGAACGTTTCGTCGGAATCCTGATCGAGCACTACGAGGGTGCATTCCCCGCGTGGCTGGCTCCGACCCAGGCAGTGATCATGAATATCACTGATAAACAGGCCGATTTTGCCGCTGAGGTTGAAAAAACCCTCAATGAAAGCGGATTTCGTGCCAAGTCTGACTTGAGAAATGAAAAGATCGGCTTTAAAATCCGCGAGCATACTTTGCTCAAGGTTCCCTATCTCTTGGTTATCGGAGATCGGGAAGTCGAGATGCAGACTGTCGCTGTGCGTACTCGTGAAGGTGCTGACCTGGGCTCGATGCCCGTCGCCCAGTTCGCTGAGTTTCTCGCGCAAGCGGTTTCCCGGCGTGGTCGCCCAGATTCGGAGTAATTATTATTAAGCGTGAAATGAGACAAGATAAACGAGCTGCACCGAAAGCCCCGATCAACGAGAATATCTCGGCACGCGAGGTTCGGTTAATTGGAGCTGAAGGTGAACAGCTTGGGATTGTGTCAATTGAAGACGCGCTTCTTAAGGCTGAAGAGGCCAAACTGGATTTGGTGGAAATTTCCGCCGATGCAGTACCCCCTGTTTGCAAACTGATGGACTACGGCAAATCGATCTTCGAGAAGAAGAAGCAGATTGCCGCGGCCAAGAAAAACCAGAAGCAGATTCAGGTTAAAGAAATCAAGTTTCGTCCAGGGACGGAGGAAGGGGATTACCAGGTAAAACTGCGCAACCTGGTACGTTTCCTGAGTGATGGGGACAGGGCCAAGGTATCCTTGCGATTCCGCGGCCGTGAGATGGCCCACCAGGAGCTGGGGATGGAACTCCTCAAGCGAGTTGAAGGTGACTTGCTCGAGTACGGTTCGGTCGAACAGCATCCTAAGATGGAAGGACGCCAGCTGATCATGGTCATCGCCCCGAAAAAGAAGAAGTAATCAATAGGGCACGGCAGGCCTTCTGATTATGTTTATCAACTGAATGCGGAGTATCCGAACATGCCAAAAATGAAAACTAAAAGTGGTGCTGCTAAGCGGTTTCTGAAAACTGCTAACGGTATCAAGCACAAGCACGCTTTCAAGAGCCACATCCTGACTAAAATGTCGACCAAGCGTAAGCGTCAACTGCGCGGTAGCAGCTTGCTGGCACCGTGTGACGTGGCAAAAGTCGAGCGCATGCTGCGCCTTCGTTAATTTAGTCAAGAATAGAGGAAGTAACTCATGGCTCGTGTAAAGCGTGGCGTCATTGCCCGTAAACGTCACAAAAAAATTCTGAAACTTGCTAAAGGCTACTACGGCGCTCGCTCGCGCGTATTCCGTGTTGCCAAGCAAGCGGTAATCAAGGCAGGCCAATACGCCTACCGTGACCGTCGTCAGAAAAAACGTCAGTTCCGCGCTCTGTGGATCGCTCGTATCAACGCTGGTGCACGTATCAACGGTCTGTCCTACAGCCGTTTCATCGCCGGCCTGAAAAAAGCGTCCATCGAGATCGACCGTAAGGTTCTGGCTGATCTGGCAGTGAACGAAAAAGCGGCGTTTGCTGCGATTGTCGAGAAAGCTAAAGCCACCTTGGCTTAAGTACCCCCGACAGTCACCCGGCCTCACCTTTGTGGGGCCAGGTGTTAAACGTCATAAATAGGGGAAGAGCCTTCAAGCTCTTCCCCTATTTTGTATCTGGAGTCTGTACATGGAAAACCTGGATGCGCTCGTCTCTCAAGCACTAGAGGCTGTGCAAAGCGCTGAAGATATCAATGCCCTGGAGCAAATCCGGGTTCACTACCTTGGCAAAAAGGGCGAATTGACTCAGGTGATGAAGACCCTGGGGAATTTGCCGGCAGAAGAGCGTCCGCAAGTCGGCGCGCTGATCAACGTTGCCAAGGAGCGTGTCACAGAGGTTCTCAATGCTCGCAAGGCACTGTTTGAAGAGGCCGACCTGGCCGCCAAACTGTCTGCCGAGTCCATTGACGTGACCCTGCCTGGCCGCGGTCAGACCTCCGGTGGTCTGCATCCGGTTACTCGCACTCTGGAACGTATCGAACAGTTCTTCACTCACATCGGCTACGGCATCGCCGAAGGCCCTGAGGTCGAAGACGATTACCACAACTTTGAAGCGCTCAACATCCCAGGCCATCACCCGGCCCGGTCGATGCATGACACCTTCTATTTCAATGCCAACATGTTGCTGCGCACCCATACCTCGCCGGTACAGGTCCGCACCATGGAATCGAAACAGCCGCCGATCCGCATCGTCTGCCCAGGCCGTGTGTACCGTAGCGACTCCGATATCACTCACTCCCCGATGTTCCATCAGGTCGAAGGCCTGCTGGTCGATCGCGATATCAATTTCGCCGACCTGAAAGGCACCATCGAAGAGTTCCTGCGCGTGTTCTTCGAAAAAGAACTGGCCGTGCGTTTCCGTCCTTCGTACTTCCCGTTCACCGAGCCATCCGCCGAAGTCGACATGGAATGCGTGATGTGCAGCGGTAAAGGTTGCCGTGTCTGCAAGCAGACTGGCTGGCTGGAAGTCATGGGCTGCGGCATGGTTCACCCGAATGTGCTGCGTATGTCCGGGATCGACCCGGAAGAGTTCTCGGGCTTTGCCTTCGGCATGGGCGTTGAGCGTCTGGCCATGCTGCGTTACGGCGTGAACGACTTGCGTCTGTTCTTCGACAACGACTTGCGGTTCCTCGCGCAATTTCGCTAGTCGTAACGAATTCTTAGGAGAGCAGGATGAAATTCAGTGAACAATGGCTGCGTGGCTGGGTAAGCCCGCAGGTAAGTCGCGACGAGCTGGTTGCTCGTCTGTCGATGGCCGGTCTTGAGGTCGATAGCGTTACGCCGGCCGCCGGTGAATTCAGTGGCGTGGTAGTGGGCGAGGTGCTGAGCACCGAGCAACACCCGGATGCTGACAAGTTGCGTGTTTGCCAGGTCAGCAGTGGCTCGGAGACTTTCCAGGTCGTGTGCGGTGCGCCAAACGTGCGCCCGGGCCTGAAGATCCCGTTCGCCATGATTGGTGCCGAACTGCCGGGCGACTTCAAAATCAAGAAAGCCAAACTGCGCGGCGTTGAATCCAACGGCATGCTGTGCTCCCAGGCCGAGCTGCAAATTGGCGAAGGCAACGATGGCCTGATGGAATTGCCGGCCGATGCGCCGGTTGGTCAGGACATTCGTGAGTACCTGAGCCTCGACGACGCCAGCATCGAGGTCGACCTGACCCCGAACCGCGGCGACTGCCTGTCCCTGGCCGGTCTGGCTCGCGAAGTCGGTGCGCTGTACGCCGCCCAAGTCACGCGTCCGGTCGTTGCCAGCGTTCCCGCCGTGCATGACGAAGTGCGTTCGGTTGAAATCCTCGCGCCAGCCGCGTGCCCGCGTTACCTGGGTCGTGTTATCCGTAATGTTGACCTGTCCAAGCCGACGCCGCTGTGGATGGTCGAGCGTCTGCGTCGTGCCGACGTGCGCAGCATCGACGCTGCCGTCGACATCACCAACTATGTGATGCTGGAACTGGGTCAACCGCTGCACGCGTTCGATCTCGCCGAAATCAATGGCGGCATCCGCGTACGCATGGCCGAAGAAGGCGAGAAGTTGGTGCTGCTCGACGGTCAGGAAGTCAGCCTGCGTAGCGATACGCTGGTGATCGCCGACCACGCTCGCGCGCTGGCCATTGCTGGCGTCATGGGTGGCGAGCACAGTGGTGTGTCTGCAACCACGCGCGATGTATTCCTGGAGAGCGCGTTCTTCGACCAGATTGCTGTCGCTGGCAAGGCTCGTTCCTACGGCCTGCACACCGATGCCTCGCACCGCTACGAGCGTGGCGTGGACTGGCAACTGGCCCGTGAAGCCATGGAGCGCGCTACTGGCCTGCTGCTGGACATCACCGGCGGCGAAGCGGGTCCGATCATTGAAACCGTCAGCGAGCAACACCTGCCGTCGATCGCGCCGATTACCCTGCGTGCCCAGCGCATCACCCAGATGCTGGGCATGGAAATGGATTCGGCCGAAGTCGAGCGTCTGCTCAGCGCCTTGGGCCTGACCATTTCTGCCGATGGGGCAGGGCAGTGGCGCGTTGAAGTGCCAAGCTTCCGTTTCGATATCAGCCTTGAAGTCGACCTGATCGAAGAGCTGGCCCGTCTGTACGGCTACAACCGTCTGCCGGTTCGTTACCCGCAAGCCCGCCTGGCGCCGCAAGCCAAGGCTGAAGCGCGCAGCGATCTGCCTGAACTGCGTCGTCTGCTGGTGGCTCGTGGTTATCAGGAAGCGATCACTTACAGCTTCATCGATCCGAAACAATTCGAGTTGTTTAATCCGGGTGTCGAGCCGCTGCTGCTGGCCAACCCGATTTCCAACGACATGGCTGCCATGCGTTCGTCCCTGTGGCCTGGTCTGGTCAAAGCGCTTCAGCACAACCTGAACCGTCAACAAGATCGCGTCCGCCTGTTCGAAAGCGGCCTGCGCTTCGTCGGTCAGCTGGAAGGCCTCAAACAAGAGCCGATGCTGTCGGGTGTAGTGTGCGGTAGCCGTCTGCCGGAAGGCTGGGCACAAGGTCGCGATGTCGTGGACTTCTTCGACGTCAAAGCCGATGTTGAAGCGGTACTGGGCTTCGCCGGCGCACTGGATTCGTTCACGTTCGTGCCGGGTAAACACCCAGCATTGCACCCGGGTCAAACCGCGCGCATCGAACGCGAAGGCCGTTTGGTAGGTTTCGTTGGCGCGATTCACCCTGAATTGTCGAAAACCCTCGGTCTCGACCGTCCGGTCTTCGTATTCGAGCTGGTTCTGGCTGAAGTGGCGTTGGGCAAAATGCCTAAATTCCAGGAGTTATCGCGCTTTCCTGAAGTACGTCGTGACCTTGCACTGCTGGCGGATAAAGACGTTGCGGCCACCGCCGTATTGGACGTAATCCGTGAAAATGCAGGCGAATGGCTGACAGACCTCAGGCTCTTTGACGTGTATCAGGGTAAAGGCATTGATCCTGATAGAAAAAGCCTCGCAGTCGGCTTGACCTGGCAGCATCCATCGCGCACTCTTAATGACGATGAGGTGAATACCACGACGCAAAACATCCTCACCTCGCTCGAACAAAGGTTGAACGCCACGTTAAGGAAGTGACGTATGGGGGCTTTGACGAAAGCTGAGATGGCGGAACGTCTGTATGAAGAGCTGGGCCTGAACAAGCGGGAGGCCAAGGAATTGGTCGAACTGTTTTTTGAAGAAATCAGGCACGCTCTTGAAGACAACGAACAAGTCAAATTGTCCGGTTTCGGCAATTTCGACCTTCGGGACAAACGCCAGCGGCCTGGCCGCAATCCAAAAACGGGAGAAGAAATCCCGATCACGGCTCGCCGTGTGGTCACCTTTCGTCCAGGGCAGAAGTTGAAGGCCCGAGTTGAGGCTTATGCTGGAACCAAGTCATAACGACGAACTACCCGTCATCCCGGGCAAACGCTACTTCACCATTGGTGAAGTCAGCGAGCTTTGTGCCGTAAAACCGCACGTGCTGCGCTACTGGGAGCAGGAGTTTCCTCAACTCAACCCCGTCAAACGCCGCGGAAACCGCCGGTATTATCAGCGCCAGGACGTGCTGATGATCCGGCAAATCCGCGCGCTTCTTTACGATCAGGGGTTTACCATCGGCGGCGCACGCTTGCGTTTGTCCGGCGATGAAGCCAAAGACGACACCACCCAATACAAACAAATGATCCGCCAGATGATCGCCGAGCTTGAAGATGTTCTGGTGGTGCTCAAGAAATAAATTCCTGCTTTTAAATACTTCCAGTTTTCAAAAGCTTGCGATATATTCTTGAGCGTTCCTCGAGATGAGGAACAGATTCAACGCCTAGTCGGGGCGTAGCGCAGTCCGGTAGCGCACTAGCATGGGGTGCTAGGGGTCGAGTGTTCGAATCACTCCGTCCCGACCATATTTTCTGAGTAAAATCAGACACTTAAGCCGATCATCTAGATCGGTTTTTTTGTGTCTGCGCAAAACCCGCGCAAAACTTGCGCAAAACTACCCGGTGATTTCGCTGATATTCAGGTCGGGAATTGCCTCCGACCAGACGATTTCTGCGTGGTCTTTCTGGTAGTTCTTGGTCATGCTCTCGCTCGCATGGCCAGCGATTTTCTGCCCGTCCTTTCCGGCTTTTTGGTACAGCTGCAGCGATAGCGCTCGCACTTCGTGGAAGCCCGGCATTTCCTCTTCCTTCCATCCTTTGTAACAACCCGCCAACTCCCGAGCCTCCTTGAAGGCCCGCGTCAAATACCGCTCTTCAACCTGCGTCCAGTGATCCTTTGTCTGCGCCTGTTTCTGTTTCAGGCGATCGGGACGGCGATGGACCAGGTACGGGGAGGCGATATCATCCCGGCACCGGCTGATCACGGCCTGAAGTTCTTCGGTCACTTTGAACCGGATCCACGCCGCGTCACTGGCCTTGGCCATCTTTTGTTGGACCACATACAAATACCCTTCCCTAACACCATCGAATCGCATGTTGAGGATGTCGGTACGGCGCTGCGCGGTGATCAGTGCAAGGTCGATTGCGTTCTGCAGCCAGACCGGCGATTTCTCCCGAATGGCTTTCAGGCCTTCAATCGTGTGCCGTTTTCGCTGCTTCTTCTCGATCCGGTTGATGGTGCTGGCCGCCGGGTTATCTGGGCATAGACCCTTGGCCGCTGCGTGGTTAAAGATGTCGATCAGCAGCGCCCGACACTGGTTGGCCGTGCGCGGGGTGAGGGCGTCCAGCATCTCCGCGATCATGGGGATGGTGATCTGGTCGATGGCCTTTCCTTGAGACACGGTATGCAGGTCTTGAACGAGCCCATGTCACCGTCCCAGCTTCCTGAGATGAGCTGGTATTTCTGGCCTGGCGCAATGTTGCCGTGGCATTCACCGCACTTGTGCACCTTGCGAGCGGAGGCGTGGATTCCGTTTGAAAATCGGACATATCCATTCCTAGCCCGCCGTTCACCGGCAGGCTTTTGAGTTTTAAGGGGAGGATTACTGCTGGGTGTTTTTTTCGGGTCGGCGGGGTGGTCTATTGTTGGTTAGGGTTGATGGCAATATGCTCACGCTTTTCTAGGAGGGTGTCAGATGAGCAAATACGCACCTTTAGCGGAATTTTTACGTCGCCAGTCTGCAAATGTCGTTGAGATAACATTTCAAGAGATAGATCGTCTTGTGGGCGGACTCCCCCCCAGTGCGAGAGACCATGATGCTTGGTGGGCGAATTCGAGATCTCGCGATTCGCACACTTGGGCTCACCTCTGGATCGCTGCTGGGTGGGAGTGCACAGCGGATAGACAACGTGCTATAGCCGTTTTCCGTCGCTCTAATGAAGTTGCACTAGGTCGCTTACCATTGAACGATCTTCGAAAGGTCACTTCAGAGCACATTTGGAGCGCGGTGCAAGCCCTTCTCATAGGGCAAGCTGCTGATGGATATGCACCTTCGACTGACTATGACTTGATAGCTGATGACGGAGTCAGGCTTGCGCCAAAGCAGGTGTTTGGGCTTGCTGCGACTTCGGCTTTGGGCTTTAAGGTTACGCCAGCGCATTTTACGGCTGGTAGGGATACAGTTTGTTTCGAGTTGCTTGAAGAGGCGGGATACCGAATCATCGCCAAAAAGGAAGAGGTTTCGGTTTTGGCGCTTCCTTTGGAGGCGGAGGAAAGACATTGGGTTGAGGGCAGTCCGAGACTCGTGTTTCACTTACGCAGAGAGCGGGCGCCTGGGTTGTCGAAAGCAAAAAAAACGGCATTCATCCGAAAGCATGGCAAGCTTTTCTGCGAAAAATGCTTTCTCGACCCTGCGGAACTGTATGGTGATGTCGGCGAGGCATGTATTGAGGTACATCATCACTCCACGCAGATCGCGGAGATGAAAGAAGGGCACATGACCAACCTAGAGCACTTGCAGTGTTTATGTGCCAATTGCCACCGCGTTGAGCATCGCCAGCTGCGGCAGGCCTCTTAGCTTATTGCCGAATTGGGGGTTGATGTTTGATAGTCAGCCTCTGCGAGTTCACAAAAGAAGGAGCAGGCTGGGAGGCTTTCGTTGCGGCACGCTGGCCCGACGCCTAGGTAACGTAGCGAATACCGCACTCCAGTTTTTCGGTTACGGTGCAGGTAACTGCCGGGGCCAAGTTCGTCCTGTACTTTGCAAAGCTCTTCGAACTGCTCCGGAAAGTTCTAACGGATGGCGTGGAAGTGGCCTTCCCCAGCCTTCACACACCCAATGCAATTGGCGTTGTCGTAGCCCATCTGGTACATGATCGGAAGGCTGATCCCGGCACGCAGTACTCACTGCCAAAACAGCGCCACAGCTGAATTGGCAGACGATCCTGTTATTCATCGCCGTGGCCCCGAATAGATGAGCCAGGCCATGTAGGCGAGGGCGCAGACTGGAATGATCATGACGTCACCCGTCGGCCCCAGATGCAAACAGGGCCATCCTCGGCGTCGTGAATCGACAGGATGAACCAATCAGGTTCGGCGGGGTAATGAATCTCCCACGCCGAGCAATCAACCTGGTCGTCCTCCATGTAGGCGTCGAACACATCGACGGGCACGTCGCTCTCCATGTAGGTGATCTTCGTTTCCACCTGGTGGCGCTTGCACCAGTCGCTGAACTGCTCTTCGGTAATTTCGTCGTTGAACTCCGAGAGGTGTTCAGGGTGCGACCACCAACCGTTCGCATCGCGATGGACTGGGAGTGCTTCGATCAAACAGTTTCTTCAGGCATGACTGTTCCTTTGCCGCTATAGCGGCTGACTTTGAAGGGGAAGGGAGGGGAAGGTGAAATGAAGCTGTGAAGCTCTAGTCCCAGCGAACGTCGAACTCTGAAATTTCTCGCTCTAACTGTTCTATGGTTTCGAACCAGGAATCAAAGCCGTGCAGCTCATCCAGTAACAAGCAAAGGAAATAGCCACCAGTTTCACCTGCGCTGTCGTCGTGAACGCTTATGGTCCAACTGGTATGTTCACCAGTTAAAACTGTTCCAGTACGACTGATCTGCATGTATTGGCTCATGTCCCTAGCTTGGGTGAAATAGAGACTGCTTTTTACATCAGCTCGGTAAATGTTGGTACTCCTGCAACCTCCATCGATACCAGATCATTGGAGGAGATGGAGGCAGCAAATCAGGTCTTTGATACCGAGCGTACGCAGCAATACTTAATGATCCACTCTCGGCCGGGCCAAGTGCCTGCGATTACGTGTGACGAGACTACAAAGCATCAACTAATTGTGGAGAGCACGTGACAAAGGTGAGGGTTGGTCAGGCTGCCACCTGCTGCTGTTCTTGGCTAAGCGCTGCCTGCACCGCTTAGACGACCCTCCGCAGATATGTGAACTTATGGTTTTCCTCTTTGGCACGATCGCCGACAAGGGTAGTGCCACTCTTCGCCGAATAGCTCGGTCAGCAGCTCACTGTGGTGCCAGCATTCGTCGCCGATTCGATGTTACGCATTTCGTCCACACAATTGAACAGGCGGCGCGCGTCTTTTGCGCCGAGGCTGCCTTCCTCCCCGTCCGAAGAATTGCGCCCGCGTCGGCACTCAAGGACGCACATGCGCGCCTCCAACGCATCACAGGTGAATCGAGTTTCGCTGATGCCGCGATCGAGGCAGTTAAGGACGTAGTGCCAATCGCAGTCGGCAACGAACTCAGCAACGGTGCGCGGCCCCATACCGCCCCAATAAGCGTTCCTGTTGTTGTCCCACCAGTTGATGGTGATCTAGCCTTGGGCGGTCTGGTAGTTCGGGTTCGACTCAGTCGGGCAGTCGCGCCGGCCGAAGTCCTCGAGGAACACGGTGATCGCGTCGAGCCGCGGCGCGCCAGTGATCATCAGCTTTGTGACTGTCGAGCGCTCAACCTTCAGCGGCTCTGCCGGTTTGTTTTCTGTGGGCATGGGTGTTAATGCTCCGTATGATTCAAGAAAAAAGGAGAGCGCGCATGGATCTGAAATCACGCCTGGTGTTTGTTGATACCAATATTTACGAAGGTAAAAATTTTCAGTTTTTAACCCATAGCCTAGGCGGACTTAAAAGTCTGATTGATGATGGTGAAATTCATCTTTTAGTAACGGAAGTCACGAAAGGAGAAGTGGTTGCACACATTAGAAAGAAAGCCGCCGCTGCGGTCTCTGAACTGAAGGCGATAAAAAAAAATGCAATGATTCTTCGCAATCTTCCAAAAATTCCAGCACATGGGATATTTTCGGATGTTTCGGTAAATGACATTGCTCAGTCGCTTATTGACAGCTTCGACACCTTTCTCACTTCTGATAATGTCGAGTTTGTGTCCATTGACGGTGTGAAACCTAGCTATGTGTTCGAGCGGTACTTTGCTTCGCTAGCGCCGTTCGCTGTTGGCGAGAAGGAAAAAGAATTCGCTGATGCATTTGTGTTAAAGGCACTAGACGATTTGTCAGAAAAGCGAGGACATATAATTCACGTCATTTCCAATGATAAAGATATGCTCAAGTTTGCCGAAGAGCATCCCCGCTTGATTTGCAGCGATTCTATTGATGCGTTCATTGATGCTGTCAACAAAAGCGTTTCTATTAAGCCGGCTGAGTTTGCCGCTAAAGCACTAGATGTTGTCAGGGGCGACTTCATGAACGTAATTCATGAGTGCATAAATGCGATAGATTCAGAATTCAAGATTGGCGGTTGGGACTCTCAATTAGAGAGCGTTGAGGTGTTTGACATTGAGCTAGTTGAGGCGAACTTAATATCAGTTGGTCGAGAGGGGTGTGTATACGATCTTGAGTTCAAGTTTGTTGCTGAAACTATTGAAGTCGAAAAAGATTACGATAGGAGTCCGTTTGATCACGAAGATGATAACTATCCTTTCGTTCTTGAAAATGAGTTTGAAAGAACGTTTGATGGCGAAGTGTCGCTTCAGATAAAGATATCGTATCAAGATAACTTAATTGAAACAGTAGAGTTGTACGACTATGATCCGCCGGTGAAACTGAAATTGTCTGCGCCATATAACGAAGAGGTTAGGTACCTTGACGTAAATGGAGACTAGCCGTTTAAGGTCCCCATACCGGACCTCAAGCTGATCTTCTGGCTGGCGTAATTCGTTGAAGTGGGGTATTTGTGTTAGGCCCGGCATGGAGCCGAAAGGAGATTTACATGTGCGCAGAACCAGTGGCACCAGTGGTCATCCCTGAGGAACTCACCAAAGGAAAGGACGCATGGATTGATTATGCGAATGTCCAAAGTCCAGCATTGCCTGATACGGTGCGCGTGCTCATCGGTACGGGCGAAAGGTATGATGTGATAGGAGTTGTGAACGGGCCATTCGATAGCTGGAGCGCAGTCAATCTACAGGCCGCAAAGGTCGCAAACTACTGGTACGACCGTGGCGATGGCTGAGCACGCAGGTGAACCTTTCTTCCGTCCCTGACCACCAGATAACCCGCGACGGGTCTTCCATTATGGCTTTGACCAGCTTGCCTTCGTTCTTCTTCCAGCAAAGGTCGCAGTTGACGAAATCTGAATCCATGCCCAGGTCGAATGGCTGAGCCTTCCAGAACTCGGCAACATCCTCCTTTGTGATGGCTGCTGTGTAGGAAGGGCAGAGGTTGTCCCAGCGGGTGCCGCCGCGATCATTGGCAGCCATCATGCGGTGGTAGAGCTTCGGCTCGTCATATCGTATGCCGACCACGCAATCCCATTCCGTGTATCCCAAGGTTCGCATGTGTTTCTCGCCGATCTTCACCTTTAGGTAAGCGGTGCACATGTTGTTTGAGAAGTTAGGTAGCACACCGGCGGTAAATCCTTTTCTGCCTTTCGGTACGCAGCGTAGTACTCGAGCATCAAAGTGAATGGTTCGCCGTTGCGACTTGCGGGTTCGAAGTCCACCAGTCTGTACCAGGATACGTCATCTTGCTGTCCGTACACGCGGCACCACTCCATCCAAACGATGTTCACGCTCCAGCGCTTGGCAATCTGGCCGATGAAGATCAGCGTTTCCTCACGCTCCTTGCCTGTGTTCTGGAAAAACAGATGCACATCAGGTGGCAGAGCACATCCGTGGGCTTCGAGAATTTTTTAGACCATGTGGGCCGCTGGTGCGCCACCGCTGATGCCGATCGGGGTCGGGCCCTTGATCAGGTAGGGATTCATAACTGCTCCAGACAGCCGATTGCCTCGCCGGCTGGCGTGATTCGTTGAAGTGGAGTATCTGTGTTCCGCCCGGCATGAGGCCGGATCAAGGAGAAAAAGATGGCTGGATCACGTGAAATTGCGCTGGAACAAGCTCTTGTCGCGGTAATTGCGGCAGCAGAGACCAGCGATGTTGATGTGCATGCTCTGCTGGGCAAGGCGAGTGCTTTCATTTTGGATAGCGGTAGCCGTTTCCAGATAGCTGGTCACCCATACGGAACCAAGGCCTGCCAGGAGATAAGCGACGCGCATGCCACTGTGCTGGCAAACAAGGACGACTAACCGCGACTTACCAAAGGTGGATCAGTGAGCGTTGTTCGCGCCGCAGTTGCGACAATCTACTTGATACCGCCGCAGGTCGGCAATGAACCGACAGCAGCCGATGTAGTGACACACCTGCCCTCGCGGCTTCTTCGGCTTGACCAGCTTTATGCCGGTGCCGCGCAGGGCTTCTTTGATCGAGATCTTTCCGGCGTGGACCGCGGGCCGCGCCTTGGCCGACCTGATCGTCCATGAATTGTCTCCAGTCGGGCGCCGCCCTCCGTGACCGAATGCGACAGGTGGTATGGGAACTTTTTTGCACTGAGCTAGGCTTCAAGCTCCACTTCACGAAAGGGATTCGCGATGGTTATTCGGAACGTTGCAAACGACGCAAAGATTGCTGCGGCAATTGGATGGAGCCGAGACGATGTAAGTCGGCTCATTGTCCAAGTCGAACCCAAGGCAGATGGTTCCGGTTACATTTTGAGACCTCATCAAGACATGTTCGGCGGACCACAACTTAAATCTATACAACTCGGAAATGAGTGGTTGATATATACAGGGCCAATTGATCTTGAGGAGGGGTAAACCTGATTGCCATTGTTCGGATGCGCGCTGGAGTATGTTTTTTTACTGTAATCGCGATGGATGTGTGAAATGGACGACTGTTCTGCTTGTGAGCAAATGTCAGTAGCCGATTCCCAACCCTTCAACTTGGGGCGAATGGATGAAGTTCGTATTGAACGGAATCCGATAGGCTCCCTGTACACACGGATGCGTTGCAGAAATTGTGACAGGGAGTGGATAAAGGTCAAAAAGACTGCCTCTCCATGGACCGTGACGTGGCATGCAGCTTGATTTCAATTCGGCTCGAAGTTCTCGTCGCCTGGGTCTTTGCGCAGCTCCGCCAAACTCTCATTCCGAAACATCCGCGCCACGTTTTCACTTATCTGCACTTTGTGGCGGGGACTTTCCATTGCTGGGTATGACAGGGTCGGCCCGAGCGCATGAGCGTTCAGGATCAAGTTCTGCATCGCTTCATTGATTTCCGTGATGCGATTCCAGGCCATAAGTTCATCAAGCTTCTGCCGGGTGCCGAGCCTGACCCGGTGCCGCAATTCCTTCTCGTCGTACTGAAGCCGCTTCTCGGCGGCCTTCGCCAATCGTTCTTGTCCACTCTTGGCCATGGCCTGCCTCCTCAATTCCACTGGCCGGCATCGCCAACCAGGTTTGTCGTTTGCGTTGTTGTGGGCGGTGCTTCATCGAAACGTTGGCTCCAGCTTTGGATAATCGATGTCGAAATCCTCAGTGGGCCGGTAGAGCAACGTCGAACTGATGCCCAGTCTGCCAGCCGGCTTTCTGTTCAGACTCAGGTTTTTCGCGCTTTGCCTGCTCGGCCTTTCGCTCGGCTTCGGCAGCTGCGAGTTTCAGGTCGTTCTCGCGCTTCTCAGAGGCGGCCTGCTCATCACGAACGGGCCTTGCATCTGCTTCACGCTCAAGGCGAGCGTTCTCTTCCGGCTCGCGAGTTGCACGCTCTGCTGCTTCACGGGCAATACGCTCTTCGTGGTCCTTCTTGTCGCGGACTTCCTTTTCTTCGCGCAGCCGGGTCAGCTCCAGTTGCTCAGCTTCGTACTGCTGGCGGGCGGTGAGGGCAGCGCGAAGCACGCCTAGGGCCTTGTCTTTGACGCGGGCGGCTTCCGGCTCGAACTCTTCCAGTCTTTGCCCATGACAATTGCTTCAAGCTGAGCGACGCGGTCAGTCAGGTCTTCGGCGGTGATGCCGTCCAAATCCACGGCCAGCAACCGGATGTGTTCGATCGCGTCATTATGCTTGTCGACGCGCGCATCTTGGGCAGCCTGCCACTCGTGCAGCGGCCGGCGGACTTCTTCCTGTTAGGTCGCGAACGCGCTTGCGCTCGGCGTCAATCTGGTACTTCCTTCAGATCGGCGACCAGCTTCTTTCCGACCTCGTCCAGCGCCGTCTTGGAGCGGGCGATCTTGTAAGCCATCGAGGCGATTGCATCACGGCCCTTGCGGATGCTGATGTCCGGCGTGAAGCCGTCGATCTCGGTGCGGATCTGCTGCAGCCACCGAGCAGGCGTTACACTCGGCGCTCAACTAGGTTGAGATGACCGATGCAGATCATTGTTGAGGACGGGAAGGGCAGGCCTGACGCTAACAGCTTTGTGTTGCTGGAAAAGCTGACTTTCTACGTGACTACTACGACTTCCGGATCCCCTAGGCGAAGGAAGAACAGCTAGCTTTGCTGCTGCGTGCCGCGGCGGACATCAACGCTCGCCAGTGGAAGGGCTAAGCCAAGCCCGATCAGGCTATGGCCTGGCCGCGCAGCGATTGCAAGATCGAGTTCCAGATGCTGTCTGAAGCATTCGTTCCATTCGAGCTGGAATGGGGGCAGGTGCGCCTGGCTGTTGAGCTATATGCCTGCCGAGCAGGACTTCGAGATAGAATAACCAACGCATGCAACCGAGCCGAGCGGCAAACGAACGGCAAGTCGCGCAAACCCTGGAAACCTGATGCGACCACCGCCGTACAAGCAGGGCGCAGTTCGCGGATTACCTTATTATGAGGGGAAGTTACATCTTGTTAAGTGATAAGCTTGCATAGGGACTGAAGTCTAGGTGAGCAATAGTATGGAAGACTTTGAAGAAAAATTCATTAGTGATAAAATCTTTGGAATCGATGATTTAGATAAGCCTATCTATCGAATATTTCCTCAATGGGCCTTAGAGGAAGCTCTTAGGCTTAAGCGCATAACGTTGGTGCCACCTTCATTTTGGGAAGACCCATATGAAGTGATTGAAAGTAAGATAGTGATCACCCGCACGTCCAAAAGCACTCCATATCCTCAGATATTTCCTGGGCAAGGCCTTCCGCCAATTTATGCTCAAAGCTGGTCAGCAACTGTTGATTCAGACACGCTGCTTAGGGCGTACTCTCGAGTTGTGAAGGATCCGCGACACGGGCGTAATACATGCCCTGGTGACGAAGGAGTTAGAGTAAGAAGTACTCCTAGAAAGCTAATTTCAGCGTTAAATCGAAGTGTAGGCGATCGGGAAAAAATCGCTACATTTATAGGTGAAGTTCACTATTTACCTCAAGAAGAGCTCAACCAGAAAATAGCCAATGATGTAAATCGCATTGGACCGGATATCTTCAAGGATCCAGTAAATAGAGCGAAGTTACTCATGTTGAAGCGGAATGGCTTTTTCCATGAAGATGAGGTTCGAATCATTGCCGCGTTAACTGAACATGCACCCGCCAGCTCTCCTGTTTTTAATGCTCGGATGGATATAAATAGTATTTTTGATGAAATGACTTTTGATCCCCGGCTAGAATCGTTTGAGATAACTAACAGAAAGCGTGAATTCCAATCATGGGGCTATACGGGGTCATTTGGTGAGTCTGGTCTATATCAGAAAACCTTTTTAGAAGTTGTAATCAGAATGCCTGAAGAAACTTAATTTATTGATTTCTAGCCTTAACAACCCGCTAGCGTAAAGTCCGCGGGTTTTTTTATGCCTGCCAAGTAAGTCCAGCATCTAAAAGCCCAGTCTAGTGCTTGATACTGTTCACTTAAGAGAGTCTTGAATCAGAGAAACCTGTGGCGAGGGAGCTTGCTCCCTTTTGAGTGCGTAGTACTCACAAAAATCGGTAATGATTGTCAGATTTTTGGGGCCGCTACGCTGCCCAACGCGATCAAGCTCGCTCGCCACAAAGGTATGCACGATCCAAGAGCGCGCCTAGATGAACAGCATTACAGTCTATTGCTGGGCTTTAAACAATGTGCCGCAGCCAAGTGCGTCACAGGCAGATCAAGAAGTTGAATACTCGAGATACAGTCTTTCGAGCGCCTCCTGATACTTATCTCCCTTTAACGTTTTTTTCAGCACTGCCACGGCTTCGAGCGCTGAGGCCGCAGCCAGCGCCTCGTTTTCTCCCCGGTAGGCGGCGCGCAGCCTGGCTGCTGCAATGATCGATTCTTCAGTCGTTGGCATGTTATTGCCCTCGAAGGATTGAACCTCACTGATAGTCGCAACCCTCAACGATTTCAAGCCCAAGGTGAGAGCATTCCCGAAAGGCCTGTTCAATGAAGGCAACGATTACCCGATCAGCTTTGCGCCGCGCTAACCGCACCCGTTGGCATCGATTTACTCCGAACAGTCCTATACAGCACGCTAGACACCATGAATCCCAGAACGGCCAACAGGCTCATCAAGCTGAAGACGTAGATGTAGCCTTGCTGACCCGGGAAATGGTCGAGGATTGCGCCGTAGATGACGTAAGCGAACATGCCCGGTGCGTAGCCGATCAGGCAGCCGATGCCGAAGGCTGAACCGGTGATGTGCTGGGGAATGCCGACTTCACCCATGGGACCCCAGAACACGCCGCGCATGGAGAACACAATCAGCGCGAACGACAGCGTGGCGGCCATGCCCGCATAGATAAAGCTCGGGCTTTTCGGGATCAGCAGGATGACGCCCATCAGCGGCAGCAAGGCCAGGAATGCCCACTTCAAATAGCGGCTGGTGCTCTTGAATTGCTTGTCGGCAATGAAACCACCGGCGGGGCCGCCCAGGATCTTGAGGAAGTACTGGTTGATGATGCCGTAGGCGCCCACCAGTGCCACGGGCAGCCCGTACATTTCCTTGAGGTAGGGAATGAAATAGGTCAGGCCACAGTAGACGATGTAGACCATGAACACGTTGAGGCTGACCAGCCAGATGCCCGGCACTTTGATGGCTTCGAGGAGGTTCGACAAACTGTTCTTTGGCTTGGCAATCGTCTGCGCGCTGCCGCCCTTGAGCAGGAACCAGGTCAGGGTTCCGGCAAGAATGTCGATGACCGAGTAGAAGAGGATTGCCGATTTCAGACCGGTTTCACCGGAGCCCATGGCGACGAAAACGCCCAGCGCCGAAAAGGCGACCAAGGTATCAATAACGCCGCGCCCACCTTCCAGCAGTCCAAACAACCGACCCTGTTCCTGATCGTCACCCAGATTGCGGATGGCTTTGAGCAGCGAGGGCCAGAAGATGCAATCGGCGCAGACGGCCAACAGGCTGAATACGATCAGCAGATTGCTGAACGGCGGAAAGGTCGCCAGATACAGCCCCAGGCCGCCGGTACCAATCAGGCCGATGGGGATCAGTTTGCGCGTGTCGTAGCGGTCGGCGAGCACACCGCCCACCACAAACAGCGCGGTGGCGATGATGGCGTTGGCGCTCAGCAGCAGGCCGATTTCAGTGTGGCTCAAGCCCATGAATTCTTGCATGGGGATGTAGAAGGCGTCTTTGAGGTTCGCCAGTTTGTAGATGGTGCCACCACCGAGGATGAGAATCAGGAATCTGAGCCATTTGGCCTTGTCACGAGTTGTCATTATTGTTCTCCAGGCTTGGATAAGCAGTGCTGGTTGTTACATCGGGTTCAGGCGTTCAGGGTCAACTCGGCCAGGGTTCGGAACTCGGCCAGCAGGCCTCGTACATAGGCGACCTGGTTGTTTGCCCAACGGTGTTCGTCGGCGAGCATTCGTTCAAGCGAGTAGCCGTCCGGGAGTGGCGTGTCACTCATTTCCCGGTACGCAATGAATGGATCGACAGCCTCAGAGGTCTGGCGGAACGCCGGGGCGATGTAGTGATTTTCCTGCTCAAGAATGAAGGCAATCACTTGCGGAGTTGAATCGCCGAGCATCAACAGTTCGAACAGCATGCGAGCGCTTGGCAGGTCGTCATCGTCGCTGCCTTGCAGCACGCCGTAATGGCCGAAGCCGTTTTGCTCGGGGACGATGCGCACACCCTTGAGGTGGGTCTGGCGTATGTGCGGCGCCAGGGTCCGCAGCGCCGGCAGGGGCTGTTCGCAGGCGTTGATCATGTTGCCGAAGTCGAACAAGGCATGCAGCCGTGGGTGGTTTAGCCGGTTCAGCAGTTGCGCGATCTCGGCGCTCTTGAGTTCCTCATGCTGCTCGAAATCGAAGAACAGGTCGTGCTCATCGGCCTGCTGCGCGAGGTAATGCAGGTCTGACTCGATCACGTCCATGACCCGTGACAGCGTCCCCTCGTAGCGTGAGTAAACGCGGATATTGCGAACCCCAAGCGCCTTGGCGATGGCGATCACCTGATCGACATCTTTTTTCAGCGTGCTGCTGATTTCCAGGTGCACATCCAGTGCGAGCGCATTGGCCTTGTCGGCAAACGCCTGCAACTGCGCGGGTGTCATTTGGCTCAGGCTGTTTTCCTCGCCGTCGAGCAGATGCAGGCTCAGACCCTGCAGCTCGTGGCGATAGGCGAAGTCCAGCAGGTCGGCCGGCGTGACACATCCATGGGTGAGGTTGGTCAGCAAGGGATAGGCATGCGCAAACAAGCGCATCTGCCCAAGCCGGTCGAGCAGTTGGCGGGCCAGTGCTTCGGTCAGTAGGGGAGGTGTCCCGGCCTCGACAGCCTTGTGGCTGAGCAAGGCATTGAATCGCTCTTGGATCTTATTGTTCATTCGAGTCGTTCCTGGTCAGGCGCCGGGTCTACCGGCGCAGCCTTTATCGCGCCAGTCAGGAACTCTCGATAGATCCATTATCAGTTAAATCATAAGACCACTTGCCTTGCTTCAAGTGGCCTGCAGGTACCCCATTTTGCTCAAGGCCCGGGCCAGCGCCTCGACACGTTCCTGTGCCTGGCCCTCAGGCGTACCGGCGAAACCGATGAGCAGGGCAGGTGGCAGGACATGCTCAAGGCAGTAGTCGCTCAGGGCATAGGTATGGATATTGTGCCGGGCCAGTTCCCTGGCGATGGCGTCGTCATCAAGCGTGGGTGGCAGCCAGGCGATCAGGTGCATGCCGGCTTCCACCGGAGTGATGTTGAAGAAGCCGGCCAGCTGTTGCTGAAGTTGCTTGAGCAGTGCTTGCTGGCGAGCCTGATACAGCGCACGCATGCGGCGAATATGGCCGAGGAAGTGGCCTTCGCGCATGAAGTCCGCCGTCGTCGCCTGGAGCAGCGTGGGCGGGCTGCGATCCATCACCGCGCGCAGGGTGCAGAAGGGTTCGATCAGGGCTTGCGGCAATATCACATAGCCCAGTCTTAGCGAAGGGAAGAGGACTTTGCTGAAGGTGCCGACGTAGATCACTCGAGCCATCCGGTCCATGGCGTAGAGCGCGGGGAGGAGGCGGCCGCTGTAGCGAAATTCACTGTCGCAATCGTCCTCGATGATCCAGCTCTGATACTGCGCGGCCCAATCGATGAGTGCCTGGCGTCGCGCATAACTCATGGTCACGCCCAAGGGATGCTGGCGAGATGGCGTGGTAAACACCAGGCGGGCGTCAGGGCACTCGGCCAGGCCTTGCTGAATATCGATTCCTTGTTCATCGATCCGCAATGGGACCACTTGAGCCCCTTGGGCCTGCAACGCAATGCGCGCCGCGATGTGTCCCGGGTCTTCCATCCATACGCTGTCCTGCGGGTTGAGCAGCAACATGCCCAGCAGGTTAAAGGCTTGCTGGGCTCCCGAAACGATCACCACCTGCTCGGCACTGCAATCGATGCCACGGGCATCGAAGACGTACTCGGCAATCGCCGCGCGCAAGGCCTGTAACCCTTGCAGTTCGCCATAGCCGAGCATGGCCTTGGTCGGCTTGAGCAGGTGGCGGTTCATCAAGCGCCGCCACACCGCGAGCGGGAATGTGTCGTAAGTACTGTGGCTGGGCAGGAATGAGGTGGGGGTCGCAGGGTCCCAATCGGTATAGGAGACCCCGCGAAAGTGACTGCTGCGCAGCGACAGCATGGACTGGCTCAGGTCGGACAGGCGCGGTGGCTGGCGCTGCTCTTCGTCGGCAATCCCTCGGCTCTCCCACTCATCGCCGACATAGGTACCGGCCCCGGTACGCGACGCCAAAAAGCCTTCGGCAATCAGCTGATCGAATGCATTGAGAATGGTGATCCGCGACAGCGCCAATTCTTTGCTCAGGGTCCGTGTCGATGGCAGGCGCACGCCCCCTTGCATTTTTCCGCTGAGAATCTGTTTGCGAATCTGCAAATAGAGTTGGCGGTACAAGGGGATGGCGCTGGCACGGTCCAGCTCAATAGCCGACAGCAGCAAACCTGCAGGGGATTTCATCACATGCTCGTCTGGAAGGAAGGTGGTTTGACCTGGAACACCATCATACCGAGGTGCGCAGGGTATCGAGAGGCACTGGATAAGTCATCCACCGCAGGCGCTGATGCAACACGCACTGTCATGAAATGAAAAGCCATTGTCGTCTGATGAGAAGCGACTCGTCAGACGGCGTCCTACAGTCCAATCAGCGCAATTTGACGCAGCACACCTATCTTGCAGACTGGAGAATAAGAAAAAATGGCCAAAGCCGTACGCTTCTACGAAACCGGTGGTCCCGAAGTCCTTCGTTATGAAGAGGTCGACGTCGGCGATCCCGGGCCAGGTCAGGTTCGTCTTCGTCATGTGGCGGTGGGCCTGAACTATGCCGACACTTACTTTCGCAATGGCACTTACCCGATTCCGATGCCCAGCGGCATGGGGGTTGAAGCCTCCGGTGTGGTTCAGGCCATTGGCGAAGGGGTGACCAATGTTCAAGTCGGCGATCGCGTCACCTACACCGGTTTTCTCAATACATTAGGTGCCTATAGCACCGAACGTCTGATCCCGGCCGCGCCGCTGATCAAGCTGCCGGAAACCATCAGTTTCGAAACCGCCGCGGCCATGACCATGCGCGGCCTGACGTCCTCGTACCTGATGCGGCGTATTTACAACTTCAAGGCCGGCGACAGCATTCTGCTGCACGCCGCTGCCGGTGGTGTGGGCCTGATCGTTTCGCAGTGGGCCAAGCTGCTCGGCCTGAACGTCATTGGCACCGTGTCCACCGAGGCCAAGGGTGAAATCGCTCTGGCCCATGGCTGCGAGCATGTCATCAACTACAGCCATGAAGACGTCGCCCAGCGCGTTCGCGAGTTGACGGACGGCGTGGGGGTCAACGTGGTGTTCGACAGTGTCGGCAAGAACACCTTCATGGGCTCGCTGGATTCGCTCAAGCGTCGCGGTTTGATGGTGTGCGTCGGCACGGCGTCTGGCCCGATCCCGGCCTTCGATCCGGTACTGCTGGCAATGAAAGGCTCGCTGTTCATGACCCGCCCGGCGTTGGCCGACTACATCGCCGACCCGGCGGAAAAAGCCGCGTTGGCGGGCGAGTTGTTCGACCATGTCGGCAGCGGTCGGATCAAGATCGAGATCAACCAGCACTATGCTTTGCAAGATGCCGTGCAGGCCCATCGCGACCTGGAATCACGCAAAACCACGGGCTCATCGATTTTCGTCATTTAAGGGAGTCGTCTGCCATGAAAGTCGAACAATTGACCTGCAGCATTGGCGCGGAGCTGGTGGGCGTCAACCTCGCCGATGCGGTGCATGACGACGGTCTTTTTGCCGAGATTCGTGCTCAGTTGCTCAAGCATCGAGTGGTGTTCCTGCGTGATCAGGACATCACACGCGCCGAGCATGTGGCATTCGCCCGGCGCTTTGGCGAGTTGGAGGATCACCCGGTGGCCGGCAGCGATCCGGACCATCCAGGGCTGGTGCGTATCTACAAGCGGCCGGACCAGCCGATGGACCGCTACGAAAACGCCTGGCACTCCGACGCTACCTGGCGCGAGGCGCCGCCAATGGGCTGCGTGCTGCGCTGCGTAGAGTGCCCGCCGGTGGGCGGCGACACTATGTGGGCCAACATGGTCGAGGCCTATGCGCGCTTGCCGGAAGACGTGAAGGTGAAGATCGCCGATCTGCGCGCGCGCCATAGCATCGAAGCGAGTTTCGGCGCTGCCATGCCGATCGAAAAGCGTCTGGCGCTCAAGGCGATGTACCCGGATGCCGAGCACCCGGTGGTGCGCACCCACCCGGAAACCGGGGAAAAGGTGCTGTTCGTTAACGCCTTCACTACGCACTTGAGCAACTACCACACTCCCGAGCGGGTGCGCTTCGGCCAGGACGCCAACCCCGGCGCAAGTGAGCTGTTGCGCTACCTGATCAGCCAGGCCTACATCCCCGAGTATCAGGTGCGCTGGCGCTGGAAACCCAACAGCATCGCCATCTGGGACAACCGCAGTACCCAGCACTACGCCGTCATGGATTACCCGCCGTGCCATCGCAAGATGGAACGCGCCGGGATCATTGGCGACAAGACTTACTGATCGACCGCACCTGTATTCGCTCTCGTAAACACGCCTGCCCGGCACGATCCCGGGTGGGCGGAACAATCATAAGAACAGGAGTAACTCATGCAATTCTTCGACGATTCCCTGCACCCGGAAAACATGGAAAAAGTGGTGATCACCGTGGCCCCCTATGGTCCCGAGTGGATGCCGGAAGACTTTCCAGAAGACATCCCGCTGACCATGGACGAGCAGGTGCAAAAAGCGGTCGATTGTTATGAGGCCGGTGCAACGGTCTTGCACTTGCATGTGCGTGAACTGGACGGCAAGGGTTCCAAGCGTCTGTCCAAGTTCAACGAATTGATCGCCGGTGTGCGTGAAGCCGTGCCGGACATGATCATCCAGGTCGGTGGTTCGATTTCCTTCGCCCCCGAAAGCGATGGCGAAGCCGCCAAGTGGCTGTCTGACGACACTCGCCACATGCTGGCCGAGCTGACGCCAAAACCGGATCAGGTCACGGTGGCCATCAACACCACCCAGATGAACATCATGGAACTGCTGTATCCGGAATACCTGGAAGGCACCTCTCTGGCCAATCCTGCCTATCAGGCGGCTTACAGCGAAATGACCGTACCGGCCGGTCCGGCCTGGGTTGCCGAGCATCTCAAACGTCTGATGGACAACGGCATCCAGCCGCACTTCCAGCTGACCGGCATGCATGCCATGGAAACCCTTGAGCGCCTGGTGCGCAAGGGCGTCTACAAGGGTCCGCTAAACCTGACCTGGATCGGTATCGGCGGCGGTTTCGACGGCCCCAATCCGTTCAACTTCTTCAACTTCATTCACCGCGCGCCAGACGGTTGCACCGTGACCTCCGAGTCGCTGCTGAAAAACGTGATGCCGTTCAACACCATGTCGATGGCCATGGGTATGCACCCGCGTGTGGGCAATGAAGACACTATCATTGATCACAAGGGCGATCGTTTCGGCTCAGTTGCGCAGATCAAGCAGACCGTACGCATCGCCCATGAACTGGGTCGCGAAATCGCCACGGGTAAAGAAGCCCGTGAGATCTACCGCATCGGTGTGCAGTACCAAAGCATCGAAGAAACCCTGTTGGCCAATGGCATGGCCCCCAACCGCAAGGCCGGGCAGAAAGGTGTGCCGCAACGCGGCTGATCGGCAGACGACGCGGGCGGTCAATGGCCTCCCGCTCGCTGCACTGCAACACGCTTGATAACAACAATAAAACAAAGCTTTGAGGAGGCTGCATGGCCTTTCACCCAATCGCCGCAGACGATGATGACTGCAGTGGCGTCGGCGTTGCGCGCAAGTATGCCTGGATCGTCTTTGCACTGACGTTCGGCTTGTTGATTTCCGATTACATGTCGCGTCAGGTATTGAACGCAGTGTTCCCGATGCTCAAGGGTGAATGGGCCCTGAGCGACGGCCAGCTCGGCCTGCTCAGTGGCATTGTCGCCCTGATGGTGGGGCTGCTGACAATTCCCCTGTCATTGCTGGCGGATCGCTTCGGCCGGGTCAAGAGCCTGGCGCTGATGGCTTTGCTGTGGAGTCTGGCCACGCTGGGGTGTGCGTTGGCGCAGGACTATCAGCAGATGTTCATTGCACGATTCATGGTTGGTGTCGGCGAAGCAGCGTACGGCAGCGTCGGCATCGCGGTGGTTATTTCGGTGTTTCCCAAACACATGCGGGCAACCCTGGCCAGTGCCTTCATGGCGGGCGGCATGTTCGGTTCGGTATTAGGTATGGCGCTGGGCGGTGCAATCGCCGCCAAGCTTGGCTGGCGCTGGTCGTTTGCCGGCATGGCGCTGTTCGGTCTGCTGCTGGCGGTGCTGTACCCGATCATTGTCAAGGAAGCACGCATTGCGCCGCAACGTGCCGCTCAGGCGGTGAACAAGGCGGCTACCGCGGTCAAGCGGCCGTTGCGTACGCTGTTTTCCAGCCGCTCGGTGATTGCTGCCTACATCGGCAGTGGCTTGCAACTGTTCGTCGGCGGCACCGTCGTTGTGTGGATGCCCAGTTACCTCAATCGTTATTACGACATGGCCACGGACAAGGCGGGCGGAGTCGCGGCGATCATCGTGCTGTGCAGCGGTGCGGGGATGATCCTGTGCGGCATGCTTAGTGATCGCCTGTGTCGCCATTCGCCGGAGCGCAAGGTCACTTTGGCCATCGTCTATTGCCTGGGCAGTTGTCTGCTGTTGTCGGCGGCGTTCGCCCTGCCGGCAGGGCCTGTGCAATTGGCGCTGATCTGCCTGGGCATGTTGATTGCCGCCGGCACGACTGGCCCGTGCGGAGCCATGGTTGCCAACCTGACCCATTACTCGGTCCACGGCACGGCCTTCGCCACGCTGACCCTGGCCAACAACATGCTGGGGCTGGCGCCTGGACCGTTCATCACCGGCAGGGTGTCCGACCTCATCGGCTTGCAGGCTGCTTTTCAGTTGGTGCCTCTGGTCAGCATCGCGGCTGCGGCCGTGTTCTTTTATGCCAAGTGTCATTACCACAAGGACATTTCCCGGCTTAAGGGCGAGCGGATCAACGATCCGGTGGGCGAATCCGTAGTAGAGGTGAAGTTGTGAGTCGTCGTTTACGTATTGATGTGTTTTTCGATTTCATCTGCCCCTGGTGCCTGATCGGCAAACGCCAATTGGAGCATGCGCAGGTACAGTTTCGCAGTCGCCAACCGGATGTGCAGATCACCACGGTGTGGCATGGCGTGCAGTTGCTGCCGCAGTTGCCGGTAGAAGGTGAACCTTTCGCCGATTTCTATCGCAAGCGTCTGGGCAATGCCGACGCTGTAGCCATGCGGCAGGCCCAGGTGCAGCAGGCCGCCAAGGCAGTGGGGGTGTCCATCGACTTCAGCCGCATCGCCACCATGCCCAATACCGCAGACGCCCATCGGCTGCTGGAGCGTGTCAGCGTACTGGGCAATCCTGCCCGGCGTGACGCCTTGCTCGAGCGTCTGTTCGCCGCTTATTTCCAGAAGGGCGAAGACCTCGGTTGCCGTGAGACCTTGCTCGCCATTGCCAGGTCCTGCGGCATTGATGCAGAAGCTGTGGCCGACTGCCTGAAGGGTGACGCCAGTCCCTTTGACGGAATCCCCGGTGGCGCCAGCGGCGTGCCGAGCTTTCAGTTCGACCGGCGGATGACGATGGTGGGCGCGCAGCCTGCCGAAGCGTTACTAAGTGCCATGAGCGAAGCCCTGAAAGAAAGTGCCCGTGAGCGGCAACCGGTATGAGTCTTCGTATCCCCGTGCCTGCCGGAAAACTCCCGCAGGCCGGTGGTCGTGCGCTGTTCGAATTCGATGGCAAAAGCCTGGCGCTATTCAACGTCGACGGTGACCTGTTCGCCATCGACGACAGTTGTCCGCATCAGGGCGCTTCGCTGTGTGGCGGACGCCTCGAGGGGCGAGTGATTCAGTGCTGCGCCCATGGCCTGCGCTTCGATTTGCGAAGTGGTTACTTGCTCAATTCAACCCAGCTCAAAGTCGCCAACTACCCGGTCGAGATCATCGACGGCCAGGCATTCATCGTCATCGTTCCCGAGGAGTCCGTGCCATGAGCACTATCGCTCTCACCCGTATCCATAGCCGAACGCGCGAACTGGCGCCGGGTTTTGTCGTCAGTCTGATCGTGGCGGCGGCTGCGTCCTTTTTGTCCGAGCATTACGGTGCGCCGGTGATGCTGTTTGCCTTGCTGTTGGGCATGGCGCTGAACTTCCTGGCCGGTGACGGCGTCTGCAAGGCCGGCATCGAGTTCACCGCACGCACCGTGTTGCGCATCGGTGTGGCGTTGCTGGGCATGCGCATCACCCTCGAACAGATGGCTGCGCTGGGCTGGAAGCCTGTGGCACTGGTGGTGATTGTGGTGGTGGTGACGATCGGCGTCTCGGTGATCGCGGCCAAGGCCCTGGGATTCCAGCGTTTGTTCGGCATGCTCACCGGTGGGGCCACTGCGATTTGTGGTGCGTCGGCCGCGTTGGCGCTGGCGGCGGCATTGCCGAACCATCCGCAGAAAGAACGCGCGACGTTATTCACGGTGATCGGCGTGTCGGCGCTGTCGACCCTCGCGATGATCCTGTACCCGATGATTGCCAACTGGCTGTCGTTGTCGCCGCAAGTGGCGGGCGTGTTCCTCGGCGCCACCATCCACGATGTGGCCCAGGTGGTCGGTGCCGGTTACAGCATGTCGACCGAGACCGGTGATACCGCGACGGTGGTCAAGTTGATGCGGGTTGCCATGCTGCTGCCGGTGATCGTCTGCGCCGCCATGATTACCCGCCTGCAGGGCGCCGATCCGGCTGGCAAACGACCGCCGCTGCTGCCCTGGTTCGCCGTCGGGTTTCTGATTCTGGCCTGTATCAACAGCACCGGCTGGGTGGCCCCGGTGGTGCAGGGATCGGTCAACGAACTGTCGCGCTGGTGCCTGGTGGTTTCCATCAGCGCCCTGGGCATGAAGACCCAGCTCAAGGAGTTGGCGGCTGTCGGCATCAAACCCATTCTGTTGATGGTGGGGGAGACGGTATTCCTTGTCGTGCTGGTGCTGCTGTTGCTGCGCTGGGGGCTGTAAGACCGTAAAAAAATACTGGCTGCGGCGCACTTTTTTTGTAGCAGCTGGCGCAGCCTGCGTTCGAGGACGAAGTCCTCGCAAATCCGGTATGCGCGGGTTGACTGACACACCGCGTTGCATGGTTTTACGACTGCTTCGCAGCCGAACGCAGCCTCGCGGGCTCGGCAGCTGCTACAGGGCCGCACTGCGTTGACTCCTCGGCCGGTGTCACAGATACCGGTTCTTTGCGGCGACTGTACCAGCAGTCGCCGCTTTTTTTTGCATGCACCGCATCTGTTGCGTCCGGTTCAGGGCTCGCTGGATCCGGGCAGGGTGGTCAAGTCCGGCGGTGCTTTGATGGTGTGCTTTTGCGCGCTGCGCCATGCCGCGGGCGGCATGCCGAACTGGGTGATGAACCAGCGTGTGAAGGAACTCGCCATCGAATAGCCGAGCATGTCAGCGATCCGCCCCAACGAGTAATTCGGGTTTTCCAGATAGCGCAACACCAGGTCGCGGCGCACGTCGTTGATCAGGTCGTTGAAGGCGCAGCCGTCATCTTTCAGGCGACGTTGCAGGGTGCGTACGTTCATGCCCTGGGTCTGGGCGATCTGCTCGATGGTGGCGCGTCCCATCGGCAGCAGCAGGTAGATGGCTTTGCGCACCTCGAACAGCATCGAGGGACCTTCGTGGCTCAGCAGCGAGTCGAGGTAACTCTGCGCATAGCGCGCCATGGCCGGGTCGGCATTGGGGTTGGTCAGATCGAGGCTGGCGTCGGAGCAGACAATGCCATTGAACTCGCTGCCGAATTCCAGCGTGGAGCCGAACAGGCGGCGATGCAGTTGCAGGTTGTCGGGAGGCTGGTGCGTGAAGTTGACGCTGTAGGGGTGCCAGTGGGTGCCGAGCAGCGCGGCGCACAGGCGGAACATCACCCCAATGGCCAGTTCGGTGGCTTGTCGACTGGGCATCGGCGACTCGGTGACCACCTCCTCGCGAATAATCACCATCTTGCCGGCCTCTTCAATGAAGATGGCCAGCGAATCGTTCATCAGATGCCGGTAATGCACCACGACCTGCAAGGCATCACGCAGCGTTCGCTGGTGGCTGAGCAGCAGGCTGACCACTCCGAAGTCCGAGAGCTGGCGCGACTCGGCCATGCTCAGGCCGAAGCTCTGGCAGCCACTGGCGGCGGCCGAATCTTCCAGCAGGCGTACGGCGGCATCAATGGGAATACGGTGTTCGGGCGCTTGCAGCAGCGCTTTGCTCAGGCCGACGCCTGCCAGCACGTCGCGCGGGTTGAACCCCAGGTACTGGGTGACCTCCAGATAGTTGGTCAAGACGGCGGCGCGAACAAGCTTGGGCATGCGAAGGTCTTTCCTGGGCCGGTTGCGATTCAGATGAGCGTGGCGACTATATCCAGCACATCAGCAATTGAACAGTTGTGACGTTATCGAGGGCGCTCGCCCGATTCTGTCCAGAATCACCTCCGTTGTCGTCGAGCAATCGACGCTCACCCATTGATTACAGTGACCCGCAGAGAAGCTGCGGGGATTTTCGACCAATGGTCGCGGCACGCCAAACACCGGGAAATCTGTCATGAAAAGAAAAGTGCCTGACGTCCAATGAAAAGCGCCCGGGGTGGGCGCTCTTTAATGTCAGTCCTACAAAAAGCCCCTGGCGATAGAGCCAGTCGAGTCATCGAGAAAGCGAAGGTGTTGAAGTGGACAAACTGCAAACTGCCGCAACCGTTCTGATCGTACCGGGCCTGCGTGAGCACGTTGCCGAACATTGGCAAACGCTGCTTGAAGCCAGGCTGTGCAAGGTGCGCAGTGTGCCGCCGCTGGAAACCGACAAGCTCGATTGCGCCAAGCGGGTCGAAGCGATCCAGCACGCGCTGGAGCAGATCGACGGGCCGGTGATTCTGGTAGCCCACAGTGCTGGCGTGTTGATGGTCGCGCACTGGGCTGCGCAGCACAGTCGTCCGATCAAGGGCGCGCTGCTGGCCACGCCTCCGGATCTCGATGCTGATTGGCCGCAAGGCTACCCATCCGCTGAAACCCTGCGCACCCAGGGTTGGAATCCTCTACCAAAAAGACCACTGCCGTTCCGCAGTCTGGTGGTTGCCAGTACCAACGACCACCTCGCCAGCCTGGACGCTGTCACTCGCCTGGCTGAAGGCTGGGGCAGCGAACTGCTCAACGTGGGCGACGTGGGTCATCTCAATCCGGCTGCAGGGTTTGGCCACTGGCCGCACGCCGAAGCATTCATCCTGGAACTGGATCGCTAATTCAGGCGCCGGTTGGCCGCATCCATCCGGCATTTGCCCTCACTCCTGAAAACGCAAACCCCTGGAACAAGAGGGTGCGCGAGGGCGGCTGCGCTTAAAACAAATACAAAAAGGCGGAGACAACGCAATGCACAACAATAAGAGTCACGGGTTCGCACCCTCGCGTTACACCTTGTTGGCCTCGGCCATTCTGGTCGCCGCCATGCCGGTTGCCCATGCGGTCGAATTCGACACCGGTAACCCGGACTGGACCGTGCGTTTTGACAACACTGTGAAGTACAACTACGGCGTACGCACCGAAAGCGCCGACAAGCGCATGTTGGCGACACCGAACAACAACGATGGCGATTACAACTTCCGCAAGGCCGGGACCAACATCACCAACCGCGTTGACCTGTTGACCGAGATGGATGTGGTTTACCAGAACCACATGGGCTTTCGCGTCAGTGCCGCCAGTTGGTACGACAAGGCGTACGAGAACACCGGTTCCAATTCCAACCCGTTCGTCAATGGCAATGACGCAAGGTCGGGTCTGGTCGCCAACGATCCGCGCCTGGCCGGGGTCACCGGCGACAATGTCGGCAATGGCAGCCCGCACCTGAGCAACTACGCCCAGCGTTACTACACCGGTCCATCCGGCGAAATTCTCGATGCCTTCGTGTTCTACAGCACTGAAGTGGGCGAGGAGTCGCTGTTGAGCGTCAAGGTCGGTCAGCACAACGTGTTCTGGGGTGAAACCATCCTGAACCCGGTGCACTCGATCAGCTACGGTCAGTCGGGCCTCGACCTGGCCAAACTCGCCGCGTCGCCGGGAACTGAAGCCAAGGAGCTGTTCGTTCCGCGTAACCAGTTGTCGATGTCGTTCACCGTCAATCCCGAATTGACTGTGGGCGCTCAGTATTTCCTCGATTGGGATGCCGCCCGCCTGCCTGAAGCCGGTACTTACTATGGTGGTTCCGATCTGGTCGGCTTCGGTGCGCAGTCGTTCCTGCTGGGCAACACCAATGGCGTGGTGCCGGGCAGTCCACTGGGTTGTGGTCTGGCACCGTGCAATGGGCTGACCAATGTGCGTCGCGGTCACGACCTGACGCCGGACAAGCGCGGAGATTGGGGCGTGATGGCCAAGTGGTCGCCAGCCTGGCTGGATGGCACCCTCGGCGTTTATTACCGCGAAACCTCAGAGATCCTGCCGCAAGCCTGGTTGAACACCACCGGCCTGACTTCGGCCAATCCCAACGGCACCCCGCCTGCCGGCATGGTGCCTGCGGTGGTCAACACCCTCAATTCGTTGAGCACCAGCACCTATCAATTGGCCTATGCCGACAACATCAAGATCGTCGGCCTGAGTTTGTCCAAGGATGTGGGCGGTATCAGCGTCGGTTCGGACCTGAACATTCGGCACAACATGCCGCTGGCCAGTATTCCCGCGGTTGTCAGCTCGACAGGGCCGCGGGGTTTGGGCGCAGGTCTTGGGTTGTTGCCGGCCCGCACGGCGGCCACCGGTGTGATCTATGACACCCCGCAAAAGGGCGACAGCATGAGCGCCACCGGTGACACGTTGCACTGGACGCTCAACGGCCTGATGACCTTCCCGAAAACACCGGTGTTCGATTCGGCCAGCCTGCTCGCCGAGTTGTACTACAGCAACTTGCTCAAGCTCGATAGCAAGAACGAAGCGCTCTACAAGGGCAAGGACACCTATCGCGGCATCGACCAGCCGACCCGGGACAACTGGGGTATCGCGGTCAACTTCACACCGACCTGGTACCAGGTGTTCCCGGGGGTCGATCTCAACGCACCGATGTCGATCAACGTCGGTCTTGATGGCGTGTCACCGGTGTCCGGTGGCGGTGCCAAAAACACCGGCAACTATGCCGTGGGCGTGGGGGCCGTTGTGTACAACAAATACTTCGTCGACCTGAAGTACGTGGATTCCTTCGGCAAGACCGACAAGTGCGACACCAGCGGTTTGAGCACCGGCGCCGCCAATGCCGGCAGCGGTGACGGCTCCACACCCAATGCCTTTAGCGGCAATGAAAACTACGCCTGTTACGGCGGCGGCTACTCGGCCTTCTCTGGGGGTGGTGCCACGACTGAGGACCGTGGCGCCGTTTACCTGACGATGAAAACCACTTTTTGATTCACCACTGATTTGCTCAATGCAAGCAGGAGAATAACAAGATGAAATGCGTAAAAACCGTGTTGGCCGCTTCGCTGGCCATGGCCCTTGCTGCCCAGGCACAGGCCGCTGTTTCAACTCAGGACGCTGCCAAATTGGGCAGCAGCCTGACCCTGGTGGGCGCCGAAAAGGCCGGGAACGCTGATGGTTCTATCCCCGCCTATGACGGTGGCTTGACCACGCCGCCGGCCAGTTTCAAATCCGGTGACAGCATGCGGCCGGACCCCTTCGCCAACGAAAAACCGTTGCTGGTGATCGATGGCAAAAACGTCGATCAGTACAAGGGCCTGCTCACTGCAACCACGGCGGAACTGGCCAAACGTTTCCCAAGCTTCCACGTCAATGTCTACCCGACCCACCGTACAGTCTCTTTGCCCAAGGCTGTGTTGGACAATGGGGTAAAAAATGCCACCGGGGCCAAGTCCCTTGAGGGTGGGTTGGCCATCGATAATGTACTGCCCGGTGTGCCGTTCCCGATCCCGCAGTCGGGCAACGAGGCGATGTGGAACTTCCTGTTGCGTTTTCAGGGGGTCAACATCAACTCCAAGTACGACTCCTGGAACGTCGATTCTGCCGGCATTGCGAGTCTGGCGATCACCGGGCAGGCATCCATTTCCTATCCGATCTACGAGAACCTCACGCAGCCGATCAGCAGCGCCGACGTCTACTACCAGATGAAGTTGTCCTATACCGGCCCGGCACGCCGGGCCGGCGAAGCAATAATGCTCAAGGACGCGGCCAACCCATTGCAGCAACCGCGCCGCGCCTGGCAATACCTGCCGGGCCAGCGTCGGGTCAAGCTGGCACCGAACCTGGCTTACGACACGCCTAACCCCGGCACCGCCGGCGCGGGCACCTACGACGATGTTTTCGTGTTCAACGGTGCGCTGGACCGCTACGACTGGAAGCTGGTGGGCAAGCAGGAAATGATCGTGCCCTACAACACTTACAAGCTGACCTACGCCCAGGACCCCAAGGCGCTGACTACCGCCAATCACCTGTCACCGGATTACGTGCGCTGGGAAAAACATCGGGTCTGGGTAGTGGAGGGCAACCTCAAGGCCGGCGCCCGCCACATCTATCAGAAGCGTCGCTTCTACCTCGATGAAGACAGCTGGACCGCTCTGGCCTCTGACCAATACGACGCCCGTGGTCAGCTGTACCGTGGCTCCTTCGCGTTCCTCAGCCAGAGCTACGACAAGCAAATCCCGGACTCCACGCCGTTCATGATCTACGACCTGGTGGGTGGCTCCTACAACATCAACGGTGTGGTGGGCCCTTACGGCGGCATCAAGTACATCGATCCGCTTTCCAAGGCGCAGTGGTCGCCAGAGTCCCTGGCCGGCGCCGGCATTCGCTAAGTCCACCGCAAAAAAAGCCCGCACGGTCCTCTGCTCACAAGGTAGCGGGACCAAGCGTGCGCCTGGTTTGAACGTCTGGCACACGGATGTGTGCCCCGAGGCGGTTTTCCGAAGAGGACGCAGTATGTGTTCGTATAAAAATAATATTTTGCAGCTGGCGTTTGGCGTTGTGCTTTGCCTGTCGCAGGGCATCACCCAGGCGGCCGATTACGTCGACGTGCTGGATCTGCCAGCCAGAGTCAGTGCCTTGGCCGCCAACAGCCCATTGTCCGGCATGGCCCGCGCCGGCGATCGTCTGGTTGCAGTCGGGCAGCGTGGCCACATTCTGTTTTCCGATGACGCCGGCAAACACTGGCAACAGGCAGCGGTGCCGGTCAGTGCCGACCTCAATGCCGTGAGTTTTCCTTCCGCCACCCAGGGCTGGGCGGTGGGCGGTGACGGCGTGGTATTGCACAGCCGTGACGCCGGCGCAAGCTGGCGCAAGCAACTGGACGGCCGCGAGATCGGTGCCTTGCTGGTCAAGCATTACAGCGCGTTGGTCAGTGCAGAACCCGGCAACGAACAATGGCCACTGCTGGTCGCCGAAGGTGAGCGCCTGGTGGCGCAGGGCGCCGACAAACCCTTGCTCGATGTCTGGTTCGCCAACGACCGTCTCGGCTATGTGGTCGGGGTGTTCAACCTGATCCTGCGCACCGAGGACGGCGGCCAGAGCTGGACACCGTTCCAGGACCGTACCGACAACCCACAGGGCTTTCACCTCAACGCCATCGCCTCCACCGGGGACGCGCTGTACATCGCTGGCGAGCAGGGTCTGCTGCTCAAATGGGATGACACCCAACAGCGGTTCGCCGCCGTGCAGACACCCTATCAGGGCAGTTTTTTCGGTGTGCTCGGCAAACCCGGGGAAACGCTCGTCTACGGCTTGCGCGGCAATGTGCTGCGCAGCACCGATGGCGGTTTCAGTTGGACCCCGCTGAACACCGGCCTGCACGTCAGCATCACCGCCGGCCTCGTCGATGGCCGTGGCAACTACCGCTTGTTCACCCAGGGCGGGCAGATGCTGGTCAGCCAGGGCACAGGCGCGCAATTGCATCTGGTTCAGCAACCGGCACCGACACCGGTGACCGACGCCACTCAGTCCGCCAACGGGTCGCTGATGGTGGTTGGCAGCCGTGGTGCACGGACGCTGTCCGTCGAATAAGCCCTCGAACCCTTAGAGCGAGAACCCAGACATGGGCCATACCAAACAAGAAACCATGCCGGTGATCCGCGATCTGCGGGACTTCGACCGCCATTCCGGCAACCTGCTGGAACGGCTGGTATTCAACTACCGTCCGCTGTTCATGCTGTTGATGGCGCTGGCCACCGTGGTGTTGGGCTACATGGCCGCCACGCGCCTGGAGCTGCGTCCCAGCTTCGAAAAAATGATTCCGCAGAGCCAGCCGTACATCCAGAATTTCCTGGAAAACCGCCAGTCGTTGCGCGGTCTGGGCAACTCGGTGCGGGTGGTGGTGGAGAACACCCAGGGCGACATCTTCGACCCCGCGTATCTTGACGTGCTCAAACAGGTCAACGATCAGCTGTTCGTCACCGAAGGCGTCGACCGCGCCTGGATGAAGTCGTTATGGAGCCCGGCGGTGCGCTGGACCGAAGTCACCGAGCAAGGTTTCCAGGGTGGCCCGGTGATGCCCGATACCTATCAGGGCAAGCCTGCAGAAATAGAACAGCTGCGCCAGAACATTTCCCGCGCCGGCATCGTCGGCAGTCTGGTGGCCAGCGACTACAAATCGAGCATGCTCACTGTTCCGTTGCTGGACAAAGCCACGGCCAGCGGTCAGCGCATCGACTATCACGCCTTTTCGCAGATGCTCGAAGAGCAGTTGCGCGACCAGATCGAATTCGCAGGTGACAGCGCTGCGCGCAAGGCCGGGGAGGAGGGCAAGGGCCAGTACAAAGTCCGGGTGATCGGTTTCGCCAAACTGATGGGTGACCTGATCGATGGCCTGATCCAGGTGATGATGTTCTTCGGCCTGGCCGTCGTCACGTCGCTGATCATCATTTACGCTTACACCCGTTGCGTGCGCAGCACCTTGCTGGTGGTTGGCTGCTCGCTGATCGCAGTGGTCTGGCAACTCGGAATTGTTGCCTGGCTCGGCTATGCCATCGACCCGTATTCGGTGCTGGTGCCTTTTCTGATCTTCGCCATCGGTGTGTCTCACGCGGCGCAGAAAATGAACGGCATCATGCAAGACATCGCCCGTGGCACCCACAAGCTGATCGCCGCGCGCTACACCTTCCGCCGCCTGTTCATTGCCGGCGTCACCGCGCTGCTGGCCGACGCCGTCGGGTTCGCGGTGTTGATGCTGATCGACATCCCGGTGATCCGCGACCTGGCGATCACCGCCAGTATCGGTGTGGCGGTGCTGATTTTCACCTCGCTGTTGCTGATGCCGGTGGCGCTGTCTTATGTCGGCGTCGGCGCCAAGGCGGCCGAGCGTGCGCTGAAAATCGACACGCGCGCAGAAGGACATAAAGGCTTCGGCAAACTGTGGGACTTGCTTGACCGCTTCACCACGGCCAAATGGGCCACGGGGGCGGTATTGGTCGCGGCACTGATGGGCATCGGCGGCTTCATGGTCAGCTTGCAGTTGAAGATCGGCGATCTGGAAAGTGGCGCACCGGAGTTGCGTGCCGACTCTCGCTATAACCGTGACAACGCCTACATCACCAGCCACTACGCGCTGTCCAGCGACTTGTTCGCGGTGATGATCAAGACCGCGCCGGAAGGCTGCCTGAACTACAAGACGCTGATCCTCGCCGACCGTCTGGCCTGGGAGCTGCAGCAGTCTCCAGGCGTACAGGCCACAGCTTCGTTGGTCAACGCGGTGCGCCAAATCACCGCCGGTACTTATGAAGGCAACCCCAAGCTCAACAGCATCCAGCGCAATCAGGACGTGCTGAACTACGCCGCGCAGCAAGCCTCGGTCAACTCCCCGGAGTTGTTCAACACCGATTGTTCGCTGATGCCGGTGATCACCTTTCTCAAGGACCACAAGGCCGAGACCCTGGATGCCGTGGTGGGCATCGCCGAGAAATTCGCCCGGGAGAACAACAGCGAAGATCGCCAGTTCCTGCTGGCGGCCGGGTCGGCCGGGATTGAAGCAGCGACCAACATTGTGGTGCGCGAGGCCAACCGCACCATGCTGCTTTACGTCTATGCGGCGGTGACGCTGTTCTGCCTGATCACCTTCCGCAGCTGGCGCGCAACCCTGGTCGCCTTGTTGCCATTGGTGCTGACCTCGATCCTTTGCGAGGCGTTGATGGTGGTCATGGGCATTGGCGTGAAAGTCGCGACCCTGCCGGTGATCGCATTGGGTGTGGGCATCGGCGTGGACTACGCCTTGTACCTGCTCAGCGTGCAGTTGCACTTCCAGCGCCAGGGCCTGCCGCTGTCCCAGGCCTACCGCAACGCCGTGTCGTTCACCGGCCGGGTGGTCGGGTTGGTGGGCATCACCCTCGCGGCGGGCGTGGTGTGCTGGGTCTGGTCGCCGATCAAGTTCCAGGCCGACATGGGCATCCTGCTGACCTTCATGTTCCTGTGGAACATGCTCGGCGCGCTGATCCTGATTCCAGCTCTGTCGTATTTCCTGCTGCGCGAACGGGCGGTTGAGCCTGCTCCCGTTGCGTCAACCGAAACCACCGAAACCACTGAACGTCCTGGCATGCCCCATGCCCTGACCACTTCCGAGTAAGCCAACAATGTCTGATTACAAAGCTCCTTTGCGCGACATGCGCTTCGTACTCAACGAAGTCTTCGAGGTGTCCCGGCTATGGGCCCGATTGCCTGGCCTGGCCGAGGTGATCGATGAAGAAACGGCCGCCGCCATTCTTGAAGAGGCCGGCAAGATCAGCGCCGAGGTGGTCGCGCCGCTGAACCGCAGCAGCGACGAGCAGGGCTGCGCCTGGAGCAACGGCGCAGTCACGGCGCCGGATGGTTTTGTTGCGGCTTACCAGGCATTCGCTGAAGGCGGTTGGGTCGGTGTTGGCGGCGATCCGCAATTCGGTGGCATGGGCATGCCCAAGGCCATTTCGGCTCAGGTCGAGGAGATGGTCAACTCGGCCAGTCTGTCGTTCGGCCTGTACCCGATGCTGACCGCCGGTGCGTGCCTGTCGATCAATGCCCACGCCAGTCAGGAACTCAAGGAACGCTATTTGCCGAACATGTATGCCGGTACCTGGACCGGTTCAATGTGCCTGACCGAGGCGCATGCCGGCACTGACCTGGGCTTGATTCGCACTCGCGCCGAACCTCAGGCCGACGGCAGTTTCAAGATCAGCGGCAGCAAGATTTTCATCACCGGCGGCGAGCACGACCTGACCGAAAACATCATTCATTTAGTGCTCGCCCGATTGCCGGATGCACCGGCCGGTCCCAAGGGGATTTCGCTGTTTCTGGTGCCCAAGGTGCTGGTCAATGACGATGGCTCACTGGGCGAGCGCAACTCCCTGTCCTGCGGTTCCATCGAGCACAAGATGGGCATTAAGGCATCCGCCACCTGCGTAATGAACTTTGACGGGGCGACCGGCTGGATCGTCGATGCGCCGAACAAGGGCCTGGCAGCAATGTTCACCATGATGAATTACGAACGCCTTGGCGTGGGTGTCCAAGGCCTGGCGCTGGGTGAGCGTTCGTACCAGAACGCGGTCGAATACGCTCGTGACCGTCTGCAAAGCCGTTCACCGACCGGCGCGCAGAACAAGGACAAGGCCGCCGACCCGATCATCGTGCACCCGGATGTACGACGCATGCTGTTGACCATGAAAGCCTTGAACGAGGGTGGGCGTGCGTTCTCCAGCTACGTGGCCCTGCAACTGGATACCGCCAAGTACAGCGATGACGCGGCAACCCGCACCCGCGCCCAGGAACTGGTGTCGCTGCTGACCCCGGTGGCCAAGGCGTTCCTCACCGACATGGGGCTGGAAACCACTGTGCATGGCCAGCAGATCTTCGGCGGCCACGGCTACATCCGCGAGTGGGGCCAGGAGCAACTGATTCGCGATGTGCGCATCACGCAGATCTACGAAGGCACCAACGGTATCCAGTCACTGGACCTGGCCGGGCGCAAGATTGTTGGCAGCGGCGGGGCGCTCTACCGGCTGTTCGCTGCGGAAATCCGCAAGTTCACCGCCAACGCCAGTGCCGACCTCGGCGAGTTCTGCAAACCATTGAACGCCGCAGTCGACACCCTCGACGAACTGACCGCGTGGTTGCTGGATCGGGCTATGAACAATCCCAACGAAATTGGCGCTGCCTCGGTCGAGTACCTGCAGGTTTTCGGCTACACCGCCTATGCCTATATGTGGGCCCTGATGGCCAAAACGGCCATGGGCAAACAGGCCGAGGATGACTTCTACGCCAGCAAGCTGGGCACTGCGCGCTTCTACTTCGCCCGTTTGCTGCCGCGTATCCACTCGCTGAGCGCTGCGGCCAGGGCCGGTAGCGAATCCCTCTATGAGCTGGATGCAGCGCACTTCTGATCGAAAGGACAAGGAACCCCAACCATGATGGCGACAAAAATAATTCCGCCCGCCGATGGCGCCTATGCCTATCCCTTGCTGATCAAGCAATTGTTGCTGTCCGGCGTGCGCTACGAACCGGGCCGGGAAATCGTCTACGCCGACAAACTGCGCTACAACTACCAGACCCTCAATCAGCGGATCCGCAAGCTGGCCAACGCCTTGACCGCTGCCGGCGTCAAGGCCGGGGATACCGTGGCGATGCTCGACTGGGACAGCCATCGCTACCTGGAATGCTTCTTTGCCGTACCGATGATCGGTGCGGTGCTGCATACCGTGAACATTCGTCTTTCGCCGGATCAGGTGCTCTTCACCATGAACCATGCCGAGGACAATCTGGTGCTGGTGCATGATGATTTCCTGCCGCTGGTTGAACAGATTCAGGGCCGGCTTGAAACCGTCAAAGGTTACCTGCAGCTCACGGACGACACAGCAATCGATACGTGGTTACCGGTGCTGGGGGAATATGAAAACCTGTTGTCCAGGGCCGTAGACCAGTACGACTTTCCCGATTTCGATGAAAACTCGGTGGCGACCCTTTTCTACACCACGGGCACTACTGGCGACCCTAAAGGCGTGTATTTCACTCACCGCCAATTGGTCCTGCACACCTTGAATGCCGTGGGCACTTTGGGCGTCTATCAAGGCCTGCCGTTGCTGCGTTCCGATGATGTGTACATGCCCATCACGCCGATGTTTCACGTGCATGCCTGGGGTGTGCCTTATGTCGCCACCCTGATGGGGCTCAAACAGGTGTACCCCGGCCGCTACGAACCCAATAGCCTGGTCAGGTTGTACCGCGAGGAAAAGGTCACTTTTTCCCATTGCGTGCCGACCATTTTGCAAATGATCCTGAGCTGCGAGGAAGCGGCACAGACCCGTTTTGATGGCTGGAAAATGCTCTTGGGTGGCAGCGCACTGACGCTGGGCATTGCCAGCGAAGCGAGCGCCAAAGGTATTCAGGTGCACAGCGGTTACGGCATGTCGGAAACCTGCCCATTGCTGTGCCTGACGTACCTGCGTGATGAAGACCTCGAACAATCCACGCAAGCCCAACTGGCCACCCGCATCAAGACTGGCACGCCGGTGCCGATGGTCGATCTGAAAATCATCGATGCCAATGGCAATGACGTTGCCCATGACGGCGAGTCTCTGGGCGAGATCGTGGTGCGCGCACCCTGGCTGACTCAAGGCTATTTGAAGGAACCCGAAAAGGGTGCCGAGCTTTGGCACAACGGCTGGATGCACACCGGCGATTTGGCCTCCATCGACGCCTTGGGAGGAGTGGAAATCAAAGATCGAATCAAGGATGTCATCAAGACGGGCGGGGAGTGGATCAGCTCTCTTGAGCTGGAAAGCCTGATCAGCGAACACGCGGCGGTGATGTCGGTCGCGGTCGTGGGCATTGCCGATGAGCAATGGGGCGAACGGCCGATGGCGCTGGTGGTGTGCGAGCCTGGGCAGTATCTCGACAACAAGATCCTCGAGGCGCACCTGCAAGGGTTTGTCGAGCGTGGCCGCATCAACAAATGGGCGATCCCCAAGCAGTTCAAATTCGTCGCGGAGATTCCTAAAACCAGTGTCGGGAAGATTAATAAGAAGCTGATTCGGGAAAGCGAATTGGGGTGAAAAAGGTGCGGTGGATACTACGTCGACCCTGAGCACTCATTGCGAGGTCTTCCATCCTGAGGAACCGGCCGGCAAGCCTTAATGCCTGCCAGTCAAGCCGTAATGCGATCTGTAGCAGCTGGCGAAGCCTGCGTTCGGCTGCGTAGCAGTCGTAAAATCAGGCACTGCGGTCCGTCAGGCCCACTGTGTATTTAGGGTTTACGACTGCTGCGCAGCCGAACGCAGGCTTCGCCAGCTGCTACAAAGAGTGCGTCGCGGCTGAAATTGCTTAACTGACGGGCATTAGGGCAAGCCTGGCTCCTACATGGTCCGATTTGCCCTGAGTTTGGTGGTGTGTCAGAGAGTTCGGGCCGTGTTTCTGCGCGTTTGGCCGATGTAAAAAACCGCTCAGTCAACACTCACTCCCCGGCTTTCGTCGATTTGATGAGGTTGTTGCGCAGCTTCACGACCGCGCTCTGCAGGTGCATGAATTCGTCCGGTGTCAGGCCAGTTGCGTCGGAGAGGCCCATTTCGGGGCGGCCTTCGCGCAGTTGTCGACCGCTTTTCGTCAGGCTGATGCGCACCTGCCGCTCGTCCTCGGGATCACGCTGCCTCTGTAGATAGCCCATCGCTTCCAGCTTCTTCAGGATCGGTGTGAGGGTGTTCGATTCGAGAAACAGCTTTTCGCCCAGGCTGCCCACGGTTTGATGGTCTTCCTCCCATAGCGCAACGATGGTGATGAATTGCGTATAGGTGAGCCCCAGCTGCTCGAGTATCGGCTTGTAGGCTTTGCCGAAGGCCAGGTTCGTGGAATAGACCGCAAAACACAGAAAGTCGGAGAGCTTGGCGGGAGCCGTCTTGTCGGTGGGTTTCATGTGCTTCCTCGTTGGCCAAAATTGAAGGCTCGCAAAGGCAAAATATACCGCGTATGCGATTGTGTCGGAACAGCTCTGATTGTCGACGGTGGCCGATTCGGCAGTGCGTCGAACCGGCCGTACGGATGTGATTCGTATGCGCTTAAAGCGTATACGATATATTAAGGGAAAAAAAAGGCCAATCGCGATGCGTCACGCCGTGAGGACGTTCAGGGCCACATCAATGTTACCCCGCGTCGCTTTCGAGTACGGGCAGATTTGATCTGCAGTGTGTGCCAGCGTCGTCGCGACTTCATGTGTCAGTCCCGGCACCCGCAGAGTCAATCGAGCCTGGAGGAAGTACGCCGAGCCGGTCTGACCCAGATCGACTTCGATGTCGACGGACAGATCAGACGGCAGCACCACGTTCATTTCATTGGCCACCAGCCCGACGGCCGCGGTGTAGCAGGCCGACCATGCGCCGGCGAACAGCTGCTCTGCGGTTGGGTGCGGTGCAATGGCTTTGAACTCGTGCGCCAGTTTCGCGTTTCCAGGCGACGAGAGCTGGATGTCGAGGCTGCCGTTATGGCCCCGCGAAGTGTTGCCCGCAGCGCTGACGGTGGTGTGAGTTTTGCCGGTGGCCAGTACTTTTTCGATCTTGCTCATGGGGTGGATCCTCAACGTTTCAAAAGATGTGATTTATGTGTCGCATACGTTTGTATCGTATGCGATGTAATAATAATTGCCCAGACACTCATCGATGTCAATTGATCGCGTTGCGTCTGCCGACGAGTGGTGCGGCCATACAACGGCGACCCTTTTCAACGATATGCCGAATTCGTCATCAACCCGACCTAAAGCGATCAAGCCGTGAGCCTTGGAATGGCCCAGTCTCGATGGTCTGTCCAAGGAGATAAGCATGATCCGACTGACCCTGATCGAAGCCCGTGAACTGGCCGAATCGATCCTGTTGCACAACGGTTTTAATCTGGCCCATGCGCAAGCGGTGGCGGCGACGGTGATCGCCGGCGAGCGCGATGGCTGTGCCTCCCACGGTTTGTACCGGATTCTGGGCTGCGTGAACTCCCTGCAAGCCGGCAAGGTGTCGGCCGATGTCGAGCCGCAGGTGATCGACCAGGCGCCGTCGATCGTGCGGGTGGATGCCGCGGGTGGTTTCTCGCAATTGGCGTTTCAGGCGGGGCTTGGGTTGCTGACGGAGAAAACCCGGGCGAACGGGATTGCGGCGTTGGCGATCAATCGCTGTGTGCATTTCTCGGCGCTGTGGGTGGAGATCGAGCAGTTGACCGCCGTTGGTTTGGTGGCGCTGGCGTGTAATCCGAGTCATGCCTGGGTGGCACCAGCCGGGGGGCGTGTGCCAGTGTTCGGCACCAATCCCATAGCCTTTGGCTGGCCGCGGGCGGGGCAGGATCCGTTTGTGTTCGACTTTGCCACCAGTGCGATTGCCCGTGGCGATATCGAGTTGCATCGGCGTGCTGGCAAGGCGATTCCCGAGGGTTGGGGCGTGGACGCTGAAGGCCGGCCGAGTACCGATGCCAATGTGGTGCTCGACAGCGGCGCGATGCTGACGTTCGGTGGGCACAAGGGCTCGGCGCTGGCGGCGATGGTGGAGTTGATCGCCGGGCCTTTGATCGGTGATTTGACCAGTGCCGAATCGCTGGCCTATGACGCGGGCAGCAAGTCGTCGCCGTACCATGGCGAGTTGATCATCGCGCTGGATCCGCGACGTTTTCTGGGGGCGGCCACCGAGGAGCATTTGACCCGGGCCGAAGTGTTGTTTCAGGGCATTGAAGGGCAGGGTGCACGCTTGCCGTCGCAACGGCGTTATGCGGCGCGGGCGCGCAGCGTGGTGGAGGGGGTGCAGATTCCCGAGGCGCTGTACAACGACCTGAAAGCACTGCTGGCTTGAATGCGATGAAAATCCTGTGGGAGCGAGGCTTGCCCGCGAAGGCGTTGTGTCAGGCGACATCAATGCTGAATGTCAGGCCCCATTCGCGGGCAAGCCTCGCTCCTACAGGAGGTCGTGGTGTTAAACCGGTTCGCGGTGGCTGATGCCGTCAACCAGTCGCGCAATGCCCAGCGGGTTGGCGTTTTTAAGGGCGTCGGGCAGCAAGTCGTCCGGGCAGTTCTGGTAGCACACCGGGCGCAGGAAGCGCTCGATGGCCAGGCTGCCGACCGAAGTGCCACGGGCGTCGGAGGTCGCCGGATAGGGTCCGCCATGCACCATGGCATCGCAGACTTCAACACCGGTGGGGTAGCCGTTGAACAGCACCCGGCCGACCTTTTGTTCCAGCAGTACCAGCAGATCGGCGTGGTCCTTCAGGTCCTGTGCTTCGCCAATCAACGTGGCGGTGAGCTGGCCGTGCAAACTGTTCAGCGCTTGTCCCAACTCGGCCTTGTCGGCGACTTCGACGACGATTGTGGTCGGGCCGAACACTTCTTCCTGCAACAGCGGATTACCCTTGAGCAGCAGACTGACGTCGGCCTTGAACAGTTGCGGCCGCGCTTGATTGCCGTGCTGATCCTGGCCCGCCAAGCGAGTTATTCCCGGATGGTCGAGCAACGCCTGCACGCCTTTTTCGTAGCTGCCGAGGGTGCCGGCGTTGAGCATGGTTTGCGCCGGCTGTTCGGCCATCAAGGCACTGAGCCGTGCGGTGAAAGCGCTGAAGTGGGGTGAGCGAATACCGAGCACCAACCCCGGATTGGTACAGAACTGACCGCAACCCTGGACCACCGACGCCATCAGTTCACCGGCGATTTTCTCACCACGCACGAGCAGGGCTTCCGGCAATACCAGCACCGGGTTGATGCTGCTCATTTCGGCGAACACCGGAATCGGTTGTGGCCGTGCGGCGGCCATGTCACAGAGGGCGCGACCGCCCTTTAGCGAGCCAGTGAAACCGACGGCCTGGATCGCCGGATGCTTGACCAGCGCTTCACCGACGCCTGCGCCGTAGATCATGTTGAACACACCTTTGGGCATATCGGTTTGCTCGGCGGCGCGGATGATTGCATCGGCCACGCGTTCGGCGGTCGCCATGTGTCCGCTGTGGGCCTTGAACACCACCGGGCAACCAGCGGCCAGAGCGGCAGCGGTGTCACCGCCGGCAGTGGAAAAGGCCAGCGGGAAATTACTGGCGCCGAATACAGCCACCGGACCGACGCCGATCCGGTATTGGCGCAGGTCGACCCGTGGCAGTGGCAGCCGTTCGGATAAGGCACGATCGATGCGCGCACCATAAAAATCGCCCCGGCGTAGAACCTGAGGGAACAGGCGCATTTGGTTGCTGGTACGACTGCGTTCGCCTTGAATGCGCCCGATCGGCAGCGCGGTTTCGCGGGTGAGCAGAGCGACAAATTCATCATCCAGCGCATCCAGTTGCGTGGCGATCGCTTCAAGAAATTCTGCACGGCGAGTTGCCGGCAGATTGCGGAAAGCCGGGTAGGCTGCCACCGCAGCTTGGGCGGCGGCGTCCACTTCTTCCACGGTGGCTTGCATGAAAGAGAAGGGCAGTGCTTCACCGGTGCTGGCGTCGTGGCTGTGCAGGGTGATGCTCCCGGCGGCGCTGCGGGCGCCGCCGATGTAGTTGTGGCCGATGATCTGGGACATCGAAAAACTCCTGTCAAAAAAGGGGACCTGTAGGAGCGAGGCTTGCCCGCGAAGGCGGTGTGTCAGACGACATCAATGTTGAATGTCCGACCCCCTTCGCGGGCAAGCCTCGCTCCTACAGGTACAAGGCTCAAATCAACGAACCCCGACGCGCCATGGCGGGTTCGGCGCTATCCAGCGCTGCAATCCGCGCAGCAGATTCCGCATCCACCTGATGCAACGACTTGCCACGGGTTTCCCGGGTCAGGCCGACGGCGACGATGGAGATCAACGCGGCGCCCACCAGGTACCAGGCGATGGGTGTCGAGCTTTGATATTTGTTGAGCAGCGTGATGGCGATCAGCGGTGCCAGGGAACCGGCGAAGATCGGCGCCACCTGATAGCACAGTGAAAGTGCGGTATAGCGCACATGGGTCGGGAACATTTCGGCCATCAGCGCCGAGTAGGGCGCATAGGTCATCGACTCGATGCCCAGGCCCAGAATGATCGCCGCCATGATCAGCCAGTTGTTGCCGGTGTCCATCATCGGGAAACCGACAAAGCCCCAGAACGCGGTGAGCACTGCACCGGTCAGGTAGATCGGTTTGCGCCCGACGATATCCGACAAATACCCCATCAACGGAATCAGGAAGAAGTGCACCAAGTGCGCGCCGAACATCAGCAGCAGAATTTCCGAGGTGTCCTTGTGCACCACCAGTTTCAGGTAGGTGATCGAAAAGGTGACCACGGTGTAATAGAGGATGTTCTCGGCAAAGCGTGCGCCGATGCCGACCAGCACAGCGCGCCAGTGATGACGCAGCACTTCGACCACACCCAACTGTTGCTGCTTGGTCTGTGCCTGACGGGCCTGGGCTTCTTTGAAGATCGGCGCGTCATCGACGCTGGTGCGAATCCAGTAGCCGATCAGCACCACCACCGCCGAGAACCAGAACGCCACGCGCCAGCCCCAGGCGAGGAATTGTTCCTCCGACAGGTTCGACGACAACAGCAACAGCGCGACCGTGGCCAGCAGGTTGCCCGCCGGCACCCCAGCTTGCGGCCAACTGGCCCAGAAGCCGCGGCGATTGTCCGGGCAGTGTTCGGACACCAGCAAAATCGCGCCGCCCCATTCACCGCCAAAGGCAAAGCCCTGTATCAGCCGCAGCAACACCAATAACACCGGCGCGGCATAGCCGATCTGGTCGAAGCCAGGCAGGCAGCCCATCAGAAAAGTGGTGATGCCGACCACCACCAGGCTCAGTTGCAGCAGGCGTTTGCGGCCGAACTTGTCACCGTAGTGACCGAACACCAGACCGCCCAATGGACGGGCGAGAAAGCCGACCGCGTACAAGGCGAAGGCGGCGATGATGCCGTCGATGGGGCTGTCGGTCTGGCGGAAGAACAACTGGCCGAAGACCAGTGCGGAGGCGGTGCCGTAGAGAAAGAATTCGTACCACTCGGCAACGGTGCCCGCCATGGCGGCGGCCACTACGCGTTTGAGTCCCGAGGGGGTGGTTGCGCTTTGCGTGTGTAGAAGATTGGACATGCTGGCGTTTCCTGTAGAGGCGCAAAAACAGGCAGCCGGGCCGGGTCCGCAAAGACCCGCCCGGCAATCACTCAGAGACCGACGTCTGGCAACTCCGGACGGTTAGCCAGGGCCTTGGCCATGATCTGCTCGACGAACACCCGATCGGCTTCTGGCAGTGCCAGGCGGGGAGGACGGGTCAGCGCGCTGCCGCGACCGGCGATGGCTTCGCAAAGCTTGATGCACTGCACCAGGTCGGCACGGGCATCCAGATGCAGGATCGGCATCAGCCATTCGTAGATCGGCATGGCTTCGGCGAAGCGACCGGCCTTGGCCAGGCGGAAGATGGTTTCGCCCTCTTTGGGGAACACGTTGGACATGCCCGAGACCCAGCCTTCGGCACCCACCGCGATGCTTTCCAGCACCACGTCGTCCAAACCTGCGAACAGCACGAAACGGTCGCCGACTTCATTGCGCACATCAATGAAGCGGCGGGTATCGCCGGAGGAATCCTTGAAGCACACCACGTTGTCGCAATCGGCCAGGGAAATCAGGATGTCCGGGGTGACGTCGTTTTTATAGATCGGCGGGTTGTTGTAGACCATCAGCGGTACGTCGGCGTTTTTTGCCACGTAGCGGTAGTGCTCGGCGGTCTCGAACGGCTTGGAGCCGTAGACCAGCGCCGGCATCAGCATCACGCCGTCGACGCCGACCCGGCGCACGGCATTGGCGACCTTGGCCGCTGCAACGCTGGTGAACTCGGCCACGCCGCAAATCACTGGCACGCGACCCCGGGAGGCGTCGACCGCGACTTCAGTCACGGCGATTTTTTCTTCGGCGGTCAATGAGGTGTTTTCCCCCACTGAACCGCACACCACCAGGCCCGATACGCCGTCACGGATCACGTTGGAAATCACCTGATGGGTTTTTTCCAGGTTGATGGTGAAGTCATCGTTGAATTGAGTGGTCACCGCGGGGAAGACGCCACTCCAGTTAATGCGCTTGCTCATTGTTGCCTCCGGTTCGTTAATTGTATTTCGTATACGATATTTTAAATGCCAATGACTCGGCTAGTGTTTTTTTCAATTTGTCAGGGGTTTTTGGTAGCCGTTGGTCTGGAGAGTTTCAGGCACCGGGCCACGTATCTGACAGGCGATAGCCCTGTGGCCACGGATCGCTCGGATCTAGCAGCAATTGGTGAGTGCCGGTGATCCAGGCCCGGCCGGAAATGCATGGGAAGATCGCCGGGCGTCCGGCCACTTCGGTCAGGGAATCGATGCGGCAGTGGAATTCGGAACCGATAATCGATCGGCCAATAAAGCGCTCGCCCACCTGCATCAGTCCCTTGGCCTGCAGCACCGCCATGCGCGCCGAGCAGCCAGTGCCGGTGGGCGAGCGGTCGATCTTGCCGGGTTGAATCACCACTGCGTTGGCGCCAGTGGCGATGCCGTTTTCAACGACGATGGGCGCGGCAATCTGGCAGAAAGAAATATGTGACCACTCGGGGTTCAGCGGATGGACGAAGCCCCATTGTTCATTAGCCGCGCGAGTGATTTTCAGCCCGACCGCCACTAGGTCGGCAGCCTCATCAGGGCGAATGGAAAAGCCCAGGCGTTCGGCGTCGGCGATCACAAAACTGTCGCCGCCATACGCAGTGTCGACCTGCAATGAGCCGATGCCTTCGACTTCGATCCAGGCGTCGAGGCGGTCAGCGAAGGAGGGCACGTTCTTGATTTCTACCCGCTCGACCTTGCCATCACGGCAATCGGCCACGGCCTCGATCAGGCCGCCGGGCGCTTCGAGCACCAGTCGGGTTTGCGGCTCGGTCATCGGCAGAATGCCGCTGTCCAGCAGCACCGTGGCGACGCACAGCGAATTGGAACCGGACATCGGTGGCGTGTCTGCCGGTTCCATGATGATCCAGGCCATTTGTGCTCGAGGATCCTTGGCCGGCACCAGCAGATTGACGTGGCGGAACACGCCGCCGCGAGGTTCGTTGAGCACGAAGTTGCGCAGTGTCTGATCCTTGGCGATCCAGCGCGATTGCTCCCACACGGTGGCGCCCGGCGGTGGTGCGACGCCGCCGACGATCACATCGCCGACTTCGCCTTCGGCGTGGCAGCTGACTACATGAATCACTTTTGATGAACGCATTGCCTGCTCCTTGTTTCGTCTGTGCGGTCCTCTTCGCGGGCAAGCCTCGCTCCTACAGGGTTGGTGGGTGTACACAAAATCGGTGACCGCCACGGATAAATGTAGGAGCGAGGCTTGCCCGCGAAGGGGCCATCCGTTATTTCACCGATTTCAGAAACGCCGCCGTTTCCGCATGCACCGGATTACCAATCACCTGATCCGGCGAGCCGATCTCGTGCACCAGGCCATTGCGAAAGAACGCCACGCGGTCGGAGACATCGCGGGCAAAGCGGATTTCGTGGGTCACCAGCACCATGGTCATGCCGTCTTCGGCAAGCATGCGCATGGTGTCCAGCACCTCGCCGACCAATTGCGGATCGAGGGCCGACGTGGCTTCGTCGAACAGCATGTAGTCCGGCGACATGGCCAGGGCACGAGCGATGGCCATGCGTTGCTGCTGGCCTCCGGACAATTTGCCGGGGAAGGTCTTGAGCTTGTCGGCAAGGCCCACGTGGGTCAGTTGCTGCACCGCCAGTTCCTCGGCTTCGACCTTGCTTTTACCCAAGACTTTGCGTGGCGCCAGCATCACGTTTTCCAGCACCGTCAGGTGCGGGAAGGCATTCCATTGCTGGAACACGATGCCGATTTTCTGCCGCAGGCGATTGAGGTCGGTGGTGCTGTCGTGGACCTCGACGCCATCGACGCGGATGCTGCCTTTCTGGATCGGCTCCAGGCCGTTGATGCACATCAGCAGGGTCGATTTTCCGGAGCCCGAGCCGCCGATGATCGACACCACCTCGCCCTTGTTCACCGTCAGATTGACGCCTTTGACCACTTCGAGGTTGCCGAAGGATTTATGTACGTTGTCGATCTCAATCATTTTCCTGCCACCTTCTTTCCAGACGAGCGCCCAGGCGTGCGACCACCAGGCTCATGACGTAGTAAATAAGGCCCGCGATGCACAGCACCAGCAACGGTTCCTGGATGCGGGTGACGATGGTTTGCGAGGCGCGCAGCAGTTCGACGATGCCGATCCACATCACCAGCGCGGTGTCTTTCATCACGCCGAGCACCAGGTTCAGCCAGCCCGGAAAAGCCACCCGGGTGGCTATCGGCAGGACGATCCAGCGCAGGTCCTGGAGGAAGCTTAGCCCCAGTGAACGACTGGCCCGGCGCACGGTGAACGGCACCGACAGCACACCCGCGCGCACGATCTCGGTGAAGTACGCGGCGGCGTAAACCCCCAGCACAATGCAGCCGACGCTGAAGGCGCTGATGTTCAAGCCGACGATGCTTTTGAGCGAGTTGAACAGCACGAACTGAATCAGCAACGGCACGCTGCGAAACACGTCCAGCACCCAGGCCAGGGGCAAACTGGCCCGCGGCAACAAGGCCCGCAGCAGGCCGAAGAGCAGACCGGCCAGGGAGCCGAGGATGATCGACCAGAAGGTCAGTTGCAGCGTGACCCAGGCGCCATTGAGCAGGAACAACAGGTCATTGGAGGAAAACCCGGTATTAAACATGGACGACTCCTCAGTAACGGAACAACCGCCAGGCCATCAGCCGGGCTGCCGCGACGATCGCCTTGGCAATCAGGTAATACAGCACCGCTGCGATGGCGAAGTACTCGAAGGTGCGGAACGTTTTGACGTTGTAGTCCTGGGTCACGCCGGTCAGGTCATTGTTCAGCCCGACGATCACCCCCAGCGACGTCATCAGCACCGCCCAGACCATTTGATTGGTCAGCGGGTAGAAGACGATCCGCAGCAACTGCGGGACGATGATCATGCGGTAGGCCTGAAAGGCACTCATGCCCAGCGAACGTGCAGCGCGCACTTGTGTGTCCGGTACAGCCTTGAGGCCACCGCGAAAGTTCTCCGCCAGATACCCGGCATTGTTGAAGGTGATCCCGGCCAGCAGGGCAAGCCATGAACTGACGTGCATGCCCAGAGAGCCGAGGCCGAAGTAGAGGATGTAGATCTGGAACAGCGACGGGGTGTTGCGCGCGATCGATACCCAGCCGTTGCCGATGCCGCGCAGCAGCAGGTTTTTGCTTTCGCGCATCACGGTCAGGGCCAGGGCGATCAGCACACCGAAGATCATCGACAGCGCCGCGGTCTCGAAGGTGACCAGGGCACCGGCAAGCATGTCCGGCAGGGCGCGCAGCGCTGAGCGCCATTGGAAACTGTAGTCAAACATGCGCAGGGCTCTCCAGTAGGGCAGCAGGTTGTAACCACGGCGGCAGGCGCCCGCTGGCGGTGGCATTGCAGGCGGCATCGACGCATTCGGCGAGGCTGGCGAAATGCACTTTGCGGCCCACCAGGCCGGGTGCGTAATGGGCGTACTTGCCGGAGTTGGTCATCAAGGTTTTTGCAGCCGGCGGGATCACCGGTTCGCCGAGCATGCACCAGCAGGTATCGGTGACCAGGGTGGCGCCGAAAGCTTCGATCACGGCGATATGCCCGGCTTCACGAGCCTGCTCCAGCACGGCACGGCCGCAGGTAATGGCGACGACCACGTCAGGGTGTTTGTGCCGACCGAGGCACAACCGCGCGAGGTTGGCGAATTCGCTGAGGGAGAAATGCGGGTTGCCCAGCGAGACCACATCCACCCGGTTGTCGCGGGCACTGTTGAGTTCGCGCCAGCTGACCAATAGATCGCTCAGGCGGATTTTTTCCACGGGTATGGGTACATTCGTTTCCAGCACTTGTGTTGCGTCGAGTGCTTCCGGAGTGACTCCGGCGATATGGAACAAGGGCGCGGCGGACGTGGTGGCAAATGCCGCGCCGAAAGCCTTGAGGTCGTCCAGGCTCGGCTGGCGGTTTTGCAACCCGCGCACCAGTGGAATCCGGCTGCCCGCCAGCGCGCCGATGTGGTAACCGAGCAGCGGGTAGAAGGCGTCGTCCAGTTCACCCAATGCGGGCAACTCGATCTGCAGTCGAGCCTTGCGTTGCGCGTCCAGATGGCAGCCGATCAACGGGGCGCGGCCAGTCAGCGCGATGCAGATGTCCAGGTAGTCCGGGTACTTCAAGGTGCGTGCGCCGAGCACGCTGTTGGCGTAAACCACCGCGTTGGATTCGGCCCAGACGATCTGCTCGCCAGCCTTCGGCGCGCTGTCGAGCAGGTAGGGCGCGCAGGTGAAGCTCAGCTGTGCACCCATTGCCATATACGCATCGCCCAAGGCACTGGCCGGTTCGCCGAGGGCCGGGTCGATGCCCAACTCGCGCCAGCGGCGCTGGTCCACGGAAATCGAATTGAGGGTGGTGGGCACCCGCACTGTTGCTCCCCATTGCACCAACTGTTGGGCAAAACGCAGGCTCGCAGGTCCGGTGTAGATGCAGCCGTCAATGTGCGCCTGGGTGACATCCACCAAATGGCGAGCACCTTGCAGTTCGGCCATGCGCAGGGCGATCTGCATGGCCACTTGCGCAGCCTTGCCATGCTGGCCGTCGAGCAATGCTTGGTCGTGTTCAGTGAGGTCGATTGCGGTGGCGATATCGGTGCTCGGCAAAGGGCTGTCGAGTGCCTGCCAGATATCGCCCGGCAGGTGCTCGAACAGGCTTAGCGTTGTGTCCTCGACCCGAGCGAAGGCCTTGCCGCGCAGAGCGGCGAAGGCCTCCCGGCCGATGCACAGCACCGGCAGGGAACGCTCGAAAATGGTCTGCGCCACGAGCACGCCCAGGGTCAGGATCTCATCGGGCTCGGCCAGCACCAGTGCGGCCGGTGCGTGACCGTTGCTGATCAGTTCCATCAATACGCTGCTGCCGGTGCACGAGCCGCGACCGCTGGGAATCGCCAACACGCGGCCGGCCAGGTATTCGCCGCTGAGCGGGTGGTGACGGTCAATGATCTCGCCGCTATACGGATCGACCCCGCCCCAGAAACTCAAGCCCACATCGGCGAACAGCAGGGCGCCTTGAGCGGCGCCCGCGACCAGGCTGCGACCGGTCAGAGAAATTGACCCAGGCATGCCGGACATCTCAGTAGTAGACCTTTGGCACGGTCAGGTCGGTGGGTGAAATCTCGGTGCCGACCCATTTGGTGAACAGCTCGTTGTAACGGCCTGTTCGCACTTGCTGGTTCACGAACAAGTCGAGATACCGGAGCAGGCCGTACTCGTTGCGCTTGGCACCGAGGGAGACGTAGTCGATCACGTACGGCGCGTTACCGGCGACTTTCAGGTTTTTGTATTTTCCGGATTTGAGAGTGGCAGCGGCCACGGTATTGGTGACCACGGTGGCGTCGATATGGCCCTGGGCGACCGCCAGCAGGGTATCGTTCTGCGACTGATAGGCGCGGAAACTGCCGGAGCCCCAGTTCTTCACGTCTTTTTCCAGGGCAATGGCCTCATAGGTGCCGCTGGTGTTGCCGACGGGTTTGCCCTTGATGTCGTCGAAGCTGTTGATGCCAGTGTTGTCGCGGGTCAGCACCACCATCTGGAAGGCAAAGTAGGGCACCGTGAGGCCGACGGTCTTGGCCCGTTCCAGGGTGTCGGAAGTGGAGGCGACGATCACGTCGGCCCGCCCGGAGACCAGCGCCGGAATGCGGTCCGGGAACGGCGTCTCGACCACTTCGGCCTCGACCCCGAGGATTTTCGCCAGGTCATGGCAATAGTCCACGTCGAAACCGGCCGGGTTGTTACCGGCATCGCGAAAACCCATGGGCGGGAAGTCCAGGGTCACGGCGCAGCGCAGCTTGCCCGAACCGATGATGTCGTCGAGCTTGTCGGCCTGGGCGGTGGCAATAAAGGAGGTACTGAGAACAGCGCTGAGGGCTACGGTAAATGCGGGGTTTTTCATAGAGGCCTCGTTGATGTGAAGTGCTGTTGGATATCGTATTGGGGATTTCGTATACGATATTAACAATAGCAATCAACGTGCCTGTTTCAAGGCAAAAGGGCGAATTAATTGTCAGGCGTTGAGGTAGAGGTGTTTAGTGGCGCAACTGGAGGGGGAGTAACGGCGTGAAGGCTTGGGCCCGCAATGGCGGGTGTTACAGATGGGAGCAATGATTGTGCGGGGCGCCCCTTTTAGGAACATCGGCGCGCTGCTGATCGTTCCCACGCGCAGCAAAGGAATGCCTCAACGGACGCTCTGCGTTCGGCTCTGAAGGGACGCGGAGCGTCCCGGGCTGCATTCCCACGCAGAGCGTGGGAACGATCATCCGCGCTAGCCTTGTGGGTCGAGGTTATCCAGCACCCGATTCACCGCCAACTCACCGAGCATCACCACCTGCTGAATTCCCAGCATCATGTTGCGATGTGGCATGTCCATCGAAGGTGGCAGCTGTACGCGGGTTGACCGACCGGACATCAAGGACTCCGGCACACCCGAAGGTGTCCCACGCACAGCCACCGCGACACGATATTTCAGACAATGCCTGAATTAGGTCTTGGACGCTGGCGCGCCTTGATTGATTCGGACGGTCAAATCCGATCGCTGATTCGTCAGCGACCCGGAAACGATAGAGCCCGGCCTCAAGGCGCACAAGCCGGCGGATTCTGGCGTAGTCGTAGGCAACGGCGCAAGGATGTGTAGCCTGGGTGAGTGTCTGGAAGTGTCGATTAAACATCGCCTGTTGATCGTTCCCACGCTCTGCGTGGGAATGCCTCAACGGACGCTCTGCGTTCGGCTTTAGAGGGTGGGACGCGGAGCGTCCCAGGCTGCATTCCCACGCGGAGCGTGGGAACGATCTTTAGCGCTGAGTATCGCGAAACTGACTCGGCGAAAGACTGGTCAACGCACGAAACTGTCGGCTGAAGGCACTGTGGTCGGTGTAACCGCAGCGCAGGGCGATATCGGTGATCGGCAGGTCGGTGTGCAGTAACAACCGCGAACCTTCTTCCAGGCGCGCCTTGTGAATCATCTGCCGTGGGGTGAGCTGGAATACTCGTTTGCAGTGACGCTCCAGTTGCGCCACGGAATAGCCGGCGATGGCGGTCAGTTCGGCGAGGCTGATGGCGCGGGCGAAGTGGCTGCGGATGTGCGCATCCACGGCGGCGAGTTTCTGGAATGCGGGGTGGTTAGATTGGGGGGATTGCAAGTCGCGGGAGATTCCGGCCAGGCCAACGATCTGACCCTGTTCATCTTGCAAGGCGATTTTGTGGGTCAGGCACCAGATCGGCTGGTTGCCGTAATACAGGTGCAGTTCCAGTTGGTCAGCCAGTTCGCGGCCGCTGGACAGTACCCGCCTGTCCTGTTCGGTGTACAGCGGGCCGAAGCGTTCCGGGAAGACCATTTCGGCGGTGAGCCCCAGCAGTTCCTCGCGATGTTTGAAACCGCAACGCCGGGCCAGGGTCTGGTTGACGAAGGCGTAGCGGGCTTCGCGGTCCTTGATGAAAAACACCACGTCCGCCAGGGTATCGAGCAGCGGCGCAATCGGCTGCAGACTGTTCAGCAGCGTTGGCAGATCGCAGGGTTTGAAGGTGCTGAGCGAGGGATACATGGCGCTGGGGTCTGATGGCGACCCCGGGATCATAGAGGCTCGGCAGCGAGGCCGAAACCCCCGCGGGGGAATCAGTTCGGCGGGGTGTCGTCCAGGCACATCAAGGTCTCGATTCGCGCCGGGCTGAAGGGCGGGCGGGGCGCCGAAGGTTGCCAGCCGAACAGGTGCTGCACCGCACCGCCACACACCCGTCCCTGACAGGCACCCATGCCGCAGCGACTGGCCAGCTTGGCTTCGCGCCAGTCAGCGTGCCCGGCCAATGCAGCGTAAGGCACGTCTTCGCAGCGGCAGACGAGGGTATCGGGCTGAGCCAAGGATTTGAGTTTCGCCTCGAGGGCAAACGCGCTGTCCAGTGCCTTGGCAAATCCCTGCCAGCGTGCCCGGCGTGGCCACAATTGGCGGGCCGCTTCAAAGTTACCGACCGCCGCGTGGCCAGCAATTGCACCTTCGACCAACGCCAGTTCACTGCCACCAAACCCGGTGCATTCGCCTGCCGCATAATGATCGGCGCGGCTGCTGGCCTGCCAGGCATCCACCGCCAACGCCTGATCTTCGATGGCATAACCCAGTGCCTGGCCCAATTGAATGTTCGGAATCAAGCCGAAACCACAGGCCAGTCGATCACATTCCAGTTCGACGGTTTTCCCTTGCTGTTGCAAACGCACGCCTTCCAGTCGGTCAGTGCCGAGGGCGGCCAGCACATGAGTCGCGGTGCGGTAATGGCGGTCGAACAAGCTGAACGATTGCAACCATTTGCCAGGCCAGCGTGGCAGTTGCGCAGCGAAACCGGCGACGGCGATGCGGGAGGCTTGCTCGGCGATGCGTTGTACCTGCGCGCCATGTTTTTTCGCGGTGGCGGCAGTCGCCAGTAATAGCGGGCCGCTGCCGGCGATCACCACGCGCTCGCCCTGCACCGGCACACCCGACTTGATCAGCGCCTGCAAGCCACCGGCCCCGGTCACGCCAGGCAATGTCCAGCCGGGGAAGGGCAGCAGCAGTTCGCGGGCGCCGGTGCACAGAATCAGCTTGTCGTAACTGATCAACCAGCCGTCCTCATCATCTTCGACCAACAGTTGTTTCGGACCGGGATTGGCGATCAGCCGGGTGCCGGCGTGATGGCGGATGTTGCTGCAAGCCTGCAAATGCTCGCGCAGGCGACGGGCCTGATCGGGCACATTGGCTTGGGGGCCGTCACGCCAGATTTGTCCGCCCGGCAGCGGATTGTCATCGAGCATGACGATGCGTGCGCCGCTGGGTGCAGCGGCAAGAGCGGCGGCCATGCCAGCGGGGCCGGCACCGATGATCAGCAGATCGGCGTATTCGTTCATGGGTGTGTCTCCACCTGCATGCCGTTTCGGCACAGGGTCTGGCAGGCGAGGCGTCGCCGGCCGTCGATGGTCACCCGGCATTCCTGGCAGATGCCCATGCCGCATAGCGGCGCACGACGCTGACCACTGACCGACGTGCGCGTGCAGCCGTCGCTGCCCAGCGCCAAGGCAGCGGCGACGCTGGTGCCCTCGGCCACCTTCAAGGCACGGCCGTCCAGCAGCAAATCAGGCATAGGCAGGTTCTCCGAGGAAACGCTGGGGCAGATAGGGTTGCGCGGCCAATGGCGGGGTTTCGTTGAACAGTTGCGCCACCAGCAAATCGGCGGTGCCGGGGGCGGTGGTCACGCCCAATCCTTCGTGACCGACGGCCAGCCACAAGCCTTCGCGTTGTGGATGCTGGCCCACCAGCGGCAGGCCATCGGGGCTGGCGGCGCGAAAGCCGGTCCAGGCGCGGATGCCGTTGAGTCGGGCCAGCCCGGGCATGTACTCGGCGGCGCGCTTGAGCATTTTCGCCAGCATCCAGCCTTCGACTTGCGGGTCGTTGGTGCCGAATTGGCGCGAGGCACCGATGAACAATTGCCCGGTGGGGCGCGGCTGAATATTGCAGGCGGTCGACGGCCCCGTGGCGTTGTGAGCGCTGGTGACGTAACCCAGTTCGACCAGGGTGTGGGTGATGGTGCGGGGGTAGCGATCGGTAATCAGCAGGTGACCTTTTTTCGGCTCGATGGGCAACTCAGGGCACAGTTCGTTGGCCTGAATACCGTTGGCCAACACCACCGCTTCGGCACTCAACCAGTGACCGTCATCGAGGCAGACGCGGTTGCCATCGACCGCGCTGACCCGCGCCCGGCGTTGACGAATATTCGGGGTGTCGAGCATCCAGCTGGCCGTCGCCGGCGCATAAAGAATGCCGTCGCCATTGATCAACAAACCGCCTTCCAGCCCCTCGCGCAGTTCCGGTTCACGCTGGCGCAAAGCACTGGCACTGATCAATTCGCACGCCACGCCCTGGGCTTGCAGGTTCAGGTATTTGCCATCGGCGACCGCCATTTCCTCGGCGTTGGCCGCCAGCCACAGCGTGCCGTTGTTGCGGTAAGCGCAGCCGTCGGGCAGGTCCGGCGCCAGTTCGCGCCAGCGTTGCAGGGAGTATTGACTCAGGGCCAGCTCGGCCGGGTTGTCGTCGAGCACCAGCAAGTGGCCCATGCCCGCCGCCGTCGCACCGTGGAGGCCGGCGTCCAGCACCAGCACCTGCAAGCCGCGATGGGCCAGCGCCTGGGCACAGGCGGCGCCGATGATGCCGGCGCCGATCACGATCACATCGGCCACAAGGCCCTCGTTCATGGACGAATGCCCCAGGCGAACGGGTCATCCTGTTCGATGATCAAACTGGCTTCGGAACTGATGAACGCGCGCCCACGAATGGTCGGCACGACGCGCTCGCACTGCCATTCGTAAGAGCCTTCGAACTCGCTGCCGATGACACTGGCCTGGCGCCAGATCTGCCCCGGTTGCAACTTGTCGTCCGCTGCCAGGCACGCCAGTTTGGCGCTGGTGCCGGTGCCGCACGGTGAGCGGTCATAGGCCTTGCCGGGGCAGAGGACAAAGTTGCGGCTGTCGGCGTGATCGTCATCGCTGAACAGCTCGACATGGTCGATCAGCCCGCCGTCTTCGCCACGAATACCCTGGGCCTCCAACGCCTGCTGCACGGCGTAGGTATAAGCGGTCAGCGCGTCGAGGTTGTCGCGGGCCACCCGTAGGCCATGCTCGGCGATCAGGAAAAACCAGTTGCCGCCCCAGGCGATATCGCCGACCACCTGGCCGACCTCTGGCACCTGCAACACCAACGCCTTGCGGTAACGGTAGGCGGGCACATTGCGCACGCTCACCGAATGATCTTCGTGCAGGGTCGCCTGCACCGTGCCCACCGGCGTCTCGATGCAGTGCACGCCGGGGCTGATCTTGCCCAGATGCGCCAACGACGCCACCAGGCCGATGGTGCCGTGGCCGCACATGCCCAGGTAACCGGTGTTGTTGAAGAAAATCACCCCGGCACAAGCGCTCGGGTCTACAGGCGTGCAGAGCAAGGCACCCACCAGTACGTCGCTGCCACGGGGTTCCAGCACACAAGCGGCGCGCCATTGATCGTGATGTTCGGCGAGCAGCTTACGACGTTCGGCCATGCTGCCGGTGCCCAGGTCAGGAAAGCCGGCGGTCACCAGACGGGTCGGTTCGCCGCCGGTGTGGGAGTCGATCACGGTGATGCGATTCATGGGAGGGCCACGTCCGTTCAGATGAGTGAACGAAAGAGTGGCCTGCGCGGCGGGGTGTCGGCTTGATGGATTTATCCTGTGCCGATGACGAAATCAGCACAGCATCCTAGTGCGCGTGAGGCAGATGCTCGAACAGGGTTTTGCAGACCCCGGCAATGTGCTCATCCAGCAGTTTCACCGCCAGGTCCACATCTCCGGCACGGCAGGCTTTGATGATCTCGCGGTGCTCGTGATCGGCCCGTTCCTTGCCGGCCGACAGGCTCATCTGCATGCGCAGGTAGCGCTCCAGCTTATCGTTGACCGAACGAATCAGGCTGACCAGAAACGGCCGTTGCGCCGGCTCGTAAAGGCAGGCGTGCAACTCCCAATTGAGCTCGGCCCAGCGGCCCACGTCGTCCTCGCCGATGAATTCCTGACAGATACGCTCGGCACGGGCGAAGGTTTCTTCGGTCATGTTGGGAATGGCCAGGCGCAGTATTTTGTCCTCCAGTAACATCCGCACTTCGAACATCTGCGCCAGTTCTGCATCGGAAACCCGCGTGACCATCGCCCCGCGATTGCGCTGGAACATCACCAGCCCTTCGGCCTCCAGCCGCTTGAGGGCCTCGCGCACCGGGATCTTGCTGACGTTGAACTGGCGGGCAATGTCGTCCTGGCGAATCGGCTCATCTTCGGCGAAATGCCCGGCGACAATCGCGTCCCGCAAATGGCGGGTGATGATTTCCGAGGTCGAAGGGGTATTGCCAAGGTCGGGAGCGTTGAGTTTGGTCAGGTTCACGGCAGCGGTCGTTTGGAGTGAGATGGCGATAGGGTATACGAAATTCTTTCGCTGCGAAGTTCCAGGCGATGGCCGCCCGAAGAATAGGCAGCAGCGGGGCGCTACCCAGACGCTTCGCATGAGTTCTCACCGGCCTGAATTGTCATTGGACAGCGCGTCGGCCCGTGTTTGAACGGGATGCCCCGAGTGGATATCTGCGCGAAGCCGATTATGCTTCAAGAAACCTTGCAGCGATGCGAGGCCGTCAGCCTGTTTCCATGCTTCGCGCAATCCGTAATCCGATGACATCAGCCATAGGGCCTGGGTGCGGTAAAAAGAAAGTGAGGTACTCCGGCCTATAACAAGAGCAAGACGGAGAAGACTCATGGCCGCAATCGACAATACATCCACGGGCAGCGCGCCCCACCACGGGATCACCAAGGAGGAGCGCAAGGTCATTTTCGCCTCGTCCCTGGGCACCGTGTTCGAGTGGTACGACTTCTACCTTTATGGCTCCCTCGCCGCGATCATAGCGAAGCACTTCTTCGCCGGCGTCAATGAGACAACGTCCTTCATCTTCGCGCTGCTCGCGTTCGCCGCCGGCTTCGCTGTACGTCCATTCGGCGCCATTGTGTTCGGCCGACTGGGCGACATGATCGGGCGCAAACACACGTTCCTCATCACCATTGTCATCATGGGTATCTCCACCGCCATAGTGGGCTTTCTACCCGGCTATGCGACCATCGGCGTGGCGGCACCGATCATTCTGATCACCCTGCGCCTGTTGCAAGGTCTGGCCCTGGGCGGTGAGTATGGCGGAGCGGCGACCTACGTGGCCGAACATGCGCCGAAGGGCAAGCGCGGCTACTTCACCTCATGGATCCAGACCACCGCGACCCTCGGCCTGTTCCTTTCGTTGCTGGTGATCCTCGCCTGCCGCACCATCCTCGGCACCGAAGCCTTCGAGGCCTGGGGCTGGCGGATTCCCTTCCTGCTGTCGATCCTGTTGCTGATCATCTCGGTGTACATCCGCTTGCAACTCAGCGAGTCACCGGTGTTCTTGAAGATGAAGGAAGAAGGCAAGTCCTCCAAGGCGCCGCTGACCGAATCCTTCGCCCGCTGGGACAATCTCAAGATAGTGATCATGGCCCTGCTCGGCGGTACAGCCGGCCAGGCGGTAGTCTGGTACACCGGGCAGTTCTACGCACTGTTTTTCCTGTTGCAGACGCTGAAGATTGATCCGCAGACCGCCAACTTCCTGATTGCCGGCTCGCTGCTGATCGGCACGCCGTTCTTCATCGTATTCGGCAGCCTGTCCGATCGCATTGGCCGCAAAGGGATCATCATGGCCGGCTGCATCCTCGCGGCGCTGACCTACTTCCCGATCTTCCAGGCGTTGACCCAATACGGTAACCCCGACGTGTTCGCCGCGCAGGAGAAAAACCCGGTCACGGTGATCGCCGATCCGAGTAAATGCTCGTTCCAGTTCGACCCGGTGGGCAAAGCCAAATTCACCAGCTCCTGCGACCTCGCCAAGACCGTGTTGGCGAAGAGGGCCATTCCCTATGAGAACGAGAAGGCCGAGCCTGGCGCCGTCGCGCAGGTTCGCATAGGCGACAAGGTGATCCCGAGCTTCGAGGGCACCGGCATGCCGGCCGCCGACTTCAAGGTCCGCAACGATGCCTTCGTCGCTACTCTGGGCACCGCCCTCAAGGACGCCGGTTACCCCGAGAAGGCCGACCCGGCGAAGACCAACTATCCGATGGTGTTGTTGCTTCTGACCATCCTGGTGATCTACGTCACCATGGTCTACGGCCCGATCGCCGCCTGGCTGGTGGAACTCTTCCCGGCGCGCATCCGCTATACCTCGATGTCGCTGCCGTATCACATCGGCAATGGCTGGTTCGGCGGCTTTCTGCCCACGGTGGCATTCGCGATGGTCGCGGCCACGGGGGATATCTATTACGGGTTGTGGTACCCCATCGTCATCGCCGTGATGACAGCCATTCTTGGCACGTTCTTCCTGCCGGAAACCAAGGATCGGGAAATTCATCACACATAGGATCGGCACTCGCCCTTTCCCGCGAGGGGGAGGGCAATGTGCGGTATCAGAAACCTTCGCGCCGGGGAGAGTACTTGAACTCTTCTAGCGCTTACGACGATGGCCCGTGATCATCGACAGCGGCAGGTTCTCACGCAAGCGAACGCTCTCCACCAGCGCCGCGACGATATGCACGCAAACCAATGCGAGCAGGGCATCGGCCATAAACTCGTGGACATCCCGTAGCCAGTCTTCGCCCCAGAAATAGTCCACTTCTTCCATCAAAAAACCGCTGATACCCAGGCCGGTCATCAACAGCAGCATGAGGACCATCACCAGTGCGCCGATGGGCGAGTGCCCCATGCGGTGATAGCCCTTGCCGGAAAACAGCGCCCGGCCATGCTGAACGACGCGCGTCGGGGTTGGCCAAAAGTCTGACCAACGCGCCGATGGCGGGCCGATGAACCCCCACACCACACGCACCAGCACGACAGCCACGGCGTAATAGCCGAGCCAGCGATGCCAGCCGTCGCCTTCCTCATTGAGGAAGTAGTCGCTGATGAAGACAACCACCAGGGACCAATGACACACGCGTACGAGAGGGTCCCAGAGGCGCAGGGTTTCAGCTTTCACAGGGGCCTTATTCGATCTCTTCTTTCACGACCTTGCCACTGACCGGGTCGAAGTAGATTTCGACTTTGCGCTTGTCTTTGTCAAAGCCATAGATCTCGTAGCAATTGCCGCCAGTGACTTTGAACTTCTTGATGTCGTAGCCCTTGGCCTTGAGATCTTCCTGAAACTTGGCCTGGTCCTGCCATTGAGCCTTGTCGGTGGTGGTGCATTCAGGGCCGGCGAAGGCCAAGGGGGAGGCGGCAAGAAGGGAGAGCAACAGAAGTTTACGCATGGGTTTTCCTCGAAATATTGTTGTTGTCTGACAACGCGAGAGATTCTCAATCACTCTCGCGCGCTGAAGATTAGTTGAGCTTTTGATCGTTGTCACGATGTTGCGGGCTGCAATACACGCCCTGGAATGCAGGGCGTCTGTTGCCAATCGGTTAAGACGCAAAACCTGTGGGAGCGAGCTTGCTCGCGATAGCGGTTGATCATTCAATATTAATGTCGACTGGTCCGCCGCAATCGCGAGCAAGCTCGCTCCCACATGGATTGCGCTTAACTGACCGGCATTGCGGCATTTGATTTCAGATTTCCACTCAGAACCGGTAGTTGGTGCTCAACTCCAGCGTCCGTGGTGCTCCGGGGGTGATCAGGTCCACCGAGCCATGGGCCGAGGCGTAATAGTCCTTGTCGAAGACGTTGCGCAAGCGCAGCGCCATGTCCCATTTCGGCAAGTTATAGAGCAACGCCGCGTCCACGGTGGTGTAAGCGGGCATGACCACCTGGTTATCCAGGGCGGTGTAACGGTCATCGACATAGTTCGCCCCCATGCCCACGCGCCAGGTGTTGGTGAGCGAGCGCACCAGCCACAGGTTGGCACTGTGACGCGGGGTCAGGGTGGGTGTCTGGCCTTCGTTGGCGACGCCATTGGTTCGGCTGTTGGACTTGATGATCTCGGCGTCCAGATAGGCATAGCCGGCATAGACCTGCCACTTGTCACTCAACTGCCCGCTGGCGGTCAGTTCAAGACCGTCGGTGCGCTGCTCGCCCGACAGGACCAGTTTGGTCGGGTTCGCCGGATCGGTAGTTTTCATGTTGGTGCGTTCCAGACGGAACAGCGCCGCCGTCAACGCCAGGCGGTTGTCGAACAGGTCCCACTTGCCGCCGATCTCGAAGTTGGTGGTTTGCTCCGGCTCGAGGTCCTGGTTGGTGGTACTCAGAGCGAAGACTTCGGAGGAGGGTTGATAAGAGCGACTCACCGAAATGTAGTAGGACTGAACCTGATCAGGCTGATAGACCAGGCCTGCGCGTGGGCTCCAGGTGTTGTCGGTTCGGGATAGGGTGGCACGCGTCAGGTCATCCGAATATTCCTGGTCGAACACGTCATAGCGCACACCCAGCAAAGCTTTCCAATGCGGGGTCAGTTCAATCAGATCCTGGACGTAGAAACCGGCCGTGTCCTGGGTAGTGGTGCCCTTGGCGGTTTGTCGGTTGGCCTGGAACGGCACGTCGACCAAGCCATCGCGGTACACCGGGACCCGCGCTACGTTGTTCTGGCTGAAGACGGATTGATCCTTGACCTGACGCCCCAGTTCCACGCCATAGAGCAGGTTGTGGTTCATCCCGGCCAGCGTGGCTTGTTGCTTCAGTTCGGTCTGGTTGAACCAGCCGTCTTCCTTGCGCTGCACGTTGCCGCGATTGAGTTTGACCAGCAATTCGCCATTGGGCGCGGTGACGAAACGTGTCGGGCTGGAGTCGGCGAGTGTGTTGTTGCGATCCAGGTCGTAGTGGTAGTAACGGCTGGTGTTGCTCAGGGTGAAGTCGTCGTTGATGCGGTAGTCGACGCCGGCCGTGAACGAGAATACTTCGCTGCGGGTGTAATCGTCATCCGGGTCGGCGGAACCGAAACGCTTGTCCCGATCGACATCGACCGGGCGATCGCCCCGCGCGGGAATGCCGAAGTCGATCAGGCGTTTGTCGTAGAGGTACGTCGCCCCCAGGTTCAGCTCAAGATCATCGGAGAGCTTGAAGTAGGCCGAAGGCGCAATGGCCTTGCGATCGATGTAGCCGTCATCGCGGAAGGTGTCGCTGTTCTCCAGTGCACCGGTCACCCGGAATGCCTTGTCGTTTTGCTGCTGATCGGTCCAGCCGGCGTCGAACTGCGTGCGCTTTTTACCCTCGCTGTCGAAGCTTACACCCACTTCCTGCTTGGGAGTGAAGTTAGGTTTCTTGCTGATGCTGTTGATCAGGCCACCGGATGAGCCACGGCCATAGAGCACCGCTGCCGGCCCCTTGATCACTTCCACGCGCTCGACGTTGGACAGATCGCGGAAGTACAGCGCGTCGTCACGCACACCGTCGACGTACATGTCGCCGATGGCACTGAAGCCGCGAATGGTGACTTGGTCGCGCTGGCCATCGCCATTGGAAAGACCGATGCCGGGGACGTTCTTCAACACGTCCTCCATCGACTGTGCGCCCTGATCCTTGATCACGCTCTGGGGGATCACATTCACCGTTTGCGGGATATCCCGCAGCGGGGCGTCGATCTTCAGCGCACTGCGGCTGTCAGTCGGCTTGTAGCTCTGCTCGCTGTAATCACTGGTCACAGCGGTTGCAGGCAGGGCCAATGTCGATTGGGTTTCTGCTTGCAAATCAGGTACTGCAAAAAGCCCCAGCAGTGAGAGAGAGGCGGGGTAAATGCGCGGTAAAGCCACCATGAGCTCCTTTTTATTAATTATTGCGCTAATGATAACGATTACCTTTTGTAAGTAAATAAATATCATTCACATGCGGAGTCGACACATTTGCCGTTGACCCGTACATGCGGAAAACCGTATATTCGAATAAACGCATATGCCGGTATTCACCTTTGATACGTGAACATTCAACGCAGAGAAACCCGATGGCTGACCAACTGACGCCGACCACTGTTTTCAAATGCCTGGCTGACGACAACCGCGTCCGCATGATGCTGCTCATCGCCCGTGAGGGAGAGCTGTGTGTGTGCGAGTTGACCTGTGCGTTGAATGAGAGCCAGCCCAAAGTCTCCAGGCACTTGGCGCAGTTGCGTACGTGCGGTTTGCTCTCGGACCGTCGGCAGGGTCAATGGGTTTATTACCGACTGCATCCGGATCTGCCGGGCTGGGTGCATCAGGTGCTGACCGTGGTGCTCGAAGCCAACGGGCACTGGTTGAGCCCGGATGCCAAACGCCTTGAAGACATGGGTGACCGTCCCGAACGGGCAGCGGCCTGCTGTCCGGTTCGATGATTCCAGGAACGTTCTTGCGCAGGACAATGACCATGCACGATGACCACATGCCCCAACTCGATACCGAACTGGTTGATTTCCCGTCGACCGACAAACTCGGCATCGACAAAACCTCCAGTCACAAGCCACGCATTTTGCTGCTGTACGGATCGACCCGTGAGCGTTCCTTCAGTCGCTTACTGGTCGAGGAGGCCGCCCGATTGCTACAGCATTTCGGCGCCGAGACGCGGGTTTTCAATCCGTCTGGTTTGCCGCTGCCTGACGATGCCGGCGACGATCACCCACGAGTGCAGGAACTGCGCGAATTGATGATGTGGTCGGAAGGGCAGGTCTGGTGTTCACCCGAGCGTCACGGTTCGATGAGCGCGGTCTTCAAGGCGCAGATCGACTGGGTGCCGCTCGCGATGGGCGCCGTACGCCCGACTCAGGGCAAGACCCTCGCCGTCATGCAGGTGTGCGGTGGCTCGCAGTCGTTCAACGTCGTCAATCAGCTGCGGGTGCTGGGGCGCTGGATGCGCATGTTCACCATTCCCAACCAATCCTCCGTGCCGAAGGCTTATATGGAATTCGACGATAACGGCCGGATGAAACCTTCGCCGTTCTACGACCGTGTCGTGGATGTGATGGAAGAACTGGTGAAATTCACGCTGCTGTTGCGCGACCGTCAGGACTATCTGGTCGATCGATATTCCGAGCGCAAGGAATCGGCGCAAGAGCTCATGAAACGTGTCAATCAGCGCTCCATTTGAAGGGGGAAAACATGACTATCAAAGTGGGCATCAATGGTTTTGGCCGCATCGGTCGCCTCGCTCTGCGCGCAGCCTGGAGCTGGCCAGAATTCGAGTTCGTGCAGATCAACGATCCGGCAGGCGACGCGGCGACCCATGCGCACCTGCTGAACTTCGACTCGGTGCATGGCCGTTGGAATGAGCAGGCCGACTCCGAAGGCGACAGCATTGTCATCGACGGCAAACGAATCAAGGTAACGGCCAACAAGGCAATTGCCGACACCGATTGGTCGGGCTGCGATCTGGTGATTGAAGCCAGCGGCAAAATGAAGACCGTCGCGGTGCTTCAGGCTTACCTCGACCAAGGTGTGAAGCGCGTGGTGGTCAGCGCTCCGGTGAAGGAAAAGGGCGCGCTGAACATCGTCATGGGCGTCAATCATCAGCTGTTCAATCCGACGGAACATCGCATCGTCACCGCCGCGTCATGCACCACCAATTGCCTCGCGCCAGTGGTCAAAGTGATTCATGAAAAGCTGGGCATTCGCCACGGTTCGATCACCACCATCCACGACCTGACCAACACTCAAAGCATCCTTGATCAACCGCACAAGGATCTGCGCCGTGCCCGTGCGTCGGGTATGAGTCTGATCCCGACCAGCACCGGTTCGGCCACCGCGATTGCCGAAATCTTCCCGGAACTGCGCGGGCGTCTGAATGGCCACGCCGTGCGCGTACCGTTGGCCAACGCTTCGCTGACCGACTGTGTCTTTGAAGTCGAACGCGTCACCACTGTCGAAGAAGTGAATCAGTTCCTCAAGGACGCCTCCGAGAACGAACTGAAAGACATCCTCGGTTTCGAGGAGCGTCCACTGGTGTCCATCGACTACCGCACCGATCCGCGCTCATCGATCATCGATGCGCTGTCGACCATGGTCATCAACGGCACCCAGGTCAAACTCTATGCCTGGTACGACAATGAATGGGGTTACGCAAACCGCACCGTCGAACTGGCCAGAATGGTCGGCCTGGCCGTTTAAGGAGCGGTGATGAAAGCGTTGTCAGCCCTTGCTCCTCAAGTGCGGCAATACCTGCTCGTAACGGGCAATTACTGGGCCTTCACCCTCACCGATGGTGCTTTGCGCATGTTGGTGGTGCTGCACTTTCACGCGTTGGGCTACAGCCCGCTGCAAATCGCGGCGTTGTTTTTGTTCTACGAACTCTTTGGCGTGATCACTAACCTGGTGGGCGGTTATCTCGGCGCCCGACTGGGCCTGAACCGGACCATGAACATCGGGCTGGGGATACAGGTTGCGGCGCTGCTGATGCTGACGGTGCCCGTGGCCTGGCTGACGATTCCTTGGGTGATGAGCGCGCAGGCGTTGTCGGGGATTGCCAAAGACCTGAACAAGATGAGCGCCAAAAGCTCGATCAAGCTGTTAGTGCCCGACGGGCAGCAGGGCACGCTGTATCAATGGATAGCCATCCTCACCGGCTCGAAGAATGCACTCAAGGGTGTCGGTTTCTTTCTCGGCGGGGCATTGCTCGCCCTGATTGGGTTTAAAGGAGCATTGCTGGCCATGGCGGGTGTGCTGGCGCTGATCTGGGTCAGCAGCTTGATTCTGTTGAAAAAGGATCTGGGCAAGGCGAAAGCCAAGCCCAGATTTCGCGACATTCTGTCCAAAAGCCGGGCGATCAACATTCTGTCAGCGGCCCGAATGTTTCTGTTCGGCGCCCGCGATGTCTGGTTCGTCGTGGCGTTGCCGGTGTACTTGAGCAGCGTTTTTGGCTGGGACTTCTGGAAGGTGGGTGGATTCCTCGCGACCTGGGTGATCGGCTACGGCATCGTGCAATCGTTCGCGCCGCGCATCACCGGCAAGCAACGGGGGCATGTTCCTGATGGCCGCGCTGCCTTTCTGTGGGCGCTTGCCCTGGCAGGCCTGCCCGCGGCAATCGCTCTTGGCCTGAACACCGGGTTATCGCAACAAGGGGTGCTGTTAGGCGGCTTGATGGTCTTTGGTGCGCTGTTCGCGGTGAATTCCTCGCTGCACAGCTACTTGATCGTGTCCTATGCCAAGGAAGACGGCGTGTCACTGGACGTGGGTTTTTACTACATGTCCAACGCCATGGGACGGCTAATCGGCACCGTGCTCTCGGGCTGGGTTTATCAGGCTTTCGGGCTGGGGGCGTGTTTATGGATCTCCAGCGCATTTGTTATTTTCGCGGCATTGATTTCTGTGGGGTTACCGAGGCATGCCGAAGTGAGTTAAATTGCGCTTTCGGCGGCTGTTTCACTGGCTTTACTCGAAGTGTGTAACTTTCATTACTATTTTTCTTACTTGTGGTTTGCCATTTTTCAGGCGTCAAATATTTGCAGTTTGTTGCATGGATCGAAAAGCAATTAGTCCTAGCACAATTCATTCATACGCATTTATTACAATCTCAGCCATAAATAAACGCACCGGATCAGGCTGCGAGGAAAAACTACAAAAAACTGACAACTAAGCGATTCGCACAACAAAAAATTAAATCCTCCTTATAAGTCGGTGATAATCATGATTAAAATCATGACCTACTTTTTAATAGGAGCTGGTATTGCAGGATGCAACGGTATGGTAAAACCCGATTTGTCGGGGCCTGCCAATGATTCATATTTTTCCGTCTTCTCGGGCTTTCCCTTGCCTTATCTGTACATGGCCTCGGCCGTGCAATGGAACGAAGACTATGCCGTCACCACCCGCCACACACCCCTCATTCGCAACGTGAAATACAGCTGCAGCACCGGCTGCGACCTCGTCTTCATCCAGCACAAGGCCGACGGCCGCTACCCGTCCTGGCGCGCACCGCGTGTGGGTGAACACATCACTGCCGTGGGGGCGAGCCCCTACATGACGACCGTCAGTGGGCAAGGCAAAGTGTACCCGGCACCTTTCATCAATAGCGATGAAGGCAGCGGTGAGCGTTATGCCATCCACGATGCCCCAATGATAAAAGGGATGTCGGGTGGCCCCGTCATAGGCAATGACGGCAGCATTGTCGGTATCAATGTCGGCTTTTTCTCCACTACGCTTAATGATGTGAGTTTCCATCCCGGGTTAAAGGGCGCTGAGCGGATCAGCATCTTTATCCCTTACGCGACTATTCAGCGTGAGTGGGACCTGATGCAGGTAAAGCTTAACGATCCGCATGGCGCGAAGTATGCGAAGAAGTAATTTTGCGTCATCAATCAATTGGCTGCCGAGGTGGGGTTCATCGTAGTGGGTACGATGATCCACCTCTTGGCGGGTTAGTTGGATCCAGGCGTATATTGATTGTGTCGATCCGGGTCATTGAGGCGATAGCAGATCGCTGGCGGTGCGACAGACAAGAGGCTGGGGGAGCGAGCAGATATCCCAGAACGTTCGGAGGTGTGACATGAGCCAATATCAACGACTCTTTCTAATAGCCGGCCCCACCATGCGTCACACGCCGGCGCTGCAGCGGGCCGTCGCCCTTGCCGAGGCCACGGGTGCAGCGCTGCATATCACGGTGTTCATCGAAGATTTCAACATCCTGGGTTTGATCCACGCCAGTGCGCGGTTTCGTGAGGCTTGTCAGCAAGAGAACGAAAAATGGCTCAAGGATGAAGCCGATCTGATCCGTGGGCGCGGGATCAACCTGAGTACCGAGGTACTTTTCACACGCGACGCGCTGCAAGAGATCCTTCAACACGTGACTACAACGCAGGCGGATCTGGTGATCAAGGACGTGCAGCATGAGTCAGCGCTCAAACGCGTTTTCATCACGCCGCTGGATTGGCATCTGCTGCGTGAATGTCCGGTGCCTGTCCATCTGGTCAGCGAAGTCAGTTGCCCACTTCCGCGCGTGATCGTGGCGGCCGTCGATCCGTCGCATCCAGAGACTCAGATCACTGGAATCAACGACCTGATCATCCAGGCTGCGAACGAATTGGCAATGCAATGCAATGCGGAAATGCATCTGCTGTATGCCTACGATCTATCGCAGACGCATATATCCGATGCGGGCGCGGGTGCAGTGACGATGCCCGGCTTCAACAGCGACGTGCGCAAGTCTTTGCATAAGTCATTCATCGCATTGGCCGATCACTACGGCGTGCCCACCGAACGGCAACACTTCGTTGCAGGGCCGCCAGGCAAAGCACTGGCCGACTTTGCAGCGCATCACCGGGCCGACGTGATCGTCATGGGCAATGCGCATCGCAAGGGGCTGGAGAAATGGGTGGGCAGTACCACGGAGCATGTTCTGTATCGGGTGCCCTGCAACATTCTCGCAGTCGCCGGGCAAGCGAATCAGTGAAAGGATCCGTTATTGAGTGAGCTGGAAAGGGCGGCTCGGCGGCCGGCTGCGGATTTTTTCAGGGCGCGTGCCGAGATATCCCGGTAGGTGTCACTATCAGTTGCCGCGAGCAGCTTTCCGCCGTCCTTCAAGGTGGCCATAAAGGTCACCTCGATGTTCTTTCCTGCAAGCAGATAGCCGGCGATGGCTCCGACGGGACCGAGCAACATGGCGCCCGCGAGGCCCAGGCCTATGGCGGTCTTTATATTCTTGTTCGAATCAGTGTTCTGAATGGTTAGATCTTTAAATTCCGAGACCGGAAAGCTTTTTCCAAGCCGGGGTTTGAGGGACGTTTTGAGGGTGATGGTTCCAAGGTGGTATTCCCCGTCGCACTGCGGGAAGTCACCGGCGAGTACAGTGATCTTTGCCATGTCGAGTTTTCTCTTGGGCGATCATTTTCGGGTAGGACATTGCGCGCGCCCAAAGCCGAAACGTCAACGATCCGACGATGAGTGGCATCCATAAATTCGCGATGCATAAGTACTCGTCCTGCAAAAGAATTTCATTCTCAGACGTCCTCGGGGCGGAGGGCATTTTCAGGAGAGCGGACCCGGCGCTCCTACATGGACGTTTTATAACGTTTAGCTCAAGCAGGCAGAGAGTGCGCTTTAATCCTCCGCTGGTCCGACAGGGTTTAATCGCGACCAGGATCAAATGCTCGGCATCATCAACAGACCTTTCAGCCGAGAGGGTTTAACGGGGGATTAATGGACTTCTGGACCACTACGCAGGTATCGATTCTAGGGTTGGTTGAAGGGCTCACAGAGTTTTTGCCCATCTCCAGTACGGGACACCAGATCATTGCCGCGGACTTGCTCGACTTCGGCGGTGAGCGAGCCATGGCGTTCAATATCATCATTCAGTTGGGGGCTATTCTGGCGGTCGTCTGGGAGTTTCGTCGCAAGATTCTGGAGATCACTACTGGTTTGCCAACTCAGCGTAATGCGCAACGTTTCACTCTGAATTTATTGATCGGTTTTTTGCCGGCGGTTGTTCTGGGGGTGATGTTCGCCGACAAAATCCATGAGTATCTTTTCAACCCGATCACCGTGGCCGTGGCGCTGGTGATCGGTGGCATCATCATGTTGTGGGCCGAACAACGTGAGCATGTGGTGGTTATCGATCACGTCGACGAGATGCGCTGGACCGATGCCTTGAAGGTCGGTTGCGCACAGTGCCTGGCGATGATCCCCGGCACCTCTCGCTCGGGTTCGACGATTATCGGCGGGTTGCTGTTTGGCCTGTCACGCAAGACGGCAACCGAGTTTTCATTCTTCCTGGCGATGCCGACGATGGTGGGGGCCGCGGTGTACTCGGGCTATAAGTACCGCGACCTGTTCCAGGCCGCAGACTTGCCGGTGTTTGCCTTGGGGTTCGTGGCCGCATTCCTCTTTGCGATGATTGCCGTGCGCGGTTTGCTCAAGTTCATCGCCAACCATAGTTATGCGGTGTTTGCCTGGTACCGGATTGCGTTCGGTTTACTCATCCTGGCGACATGGTTTTTGGGGTGGATCGACTGGAATCATCTGCCAGAGGGGGCATAGGTTTTGTAGGAGCCAGGCTTGCCGGCGAAGGCGTCCTTGAGATCGCCTTCGCCGGCAAGCCTGGCTCCTACGAAAAGCGGTTATTCGCCTAACTGACTAGATTAGGGCAATCCCGCCCCTACAAAATTTAAATCTTGTTAACCCCTGCCAATGGCAGGCTGATGTGCTGTTCACGCTGCAGGAAATTCATCATCAGCAGCACCCGTTCCTCGCCGTCCATGGCGAGGAACACCGCCTCAAGATCGGAGAACGGGCCTTCAGTGATGCGCACCGTATCTCCCTGCCTCAACAACGTGGTCACGATTGCCTGGCTGTCCCGTTCCTGGAGCTCGTCGATCAGCGCGTCGCGGATCGGCAATGGCTGACCGCCGAACCCGACGACACGCGAAACGCCACGGGTCGAGCGCAGCGGGCCCCAACTGTCCTGAAGGCTCAGTTGAATAAACAGATAGCCCGGAAATAGCGATTCACTGATCACTCGACGCTGCCCGCGCAACATACGCTCACGCCGATAGGTCGAGCGAAAACAGGCGTAGCCCTGGCGCTGTAAATGCTCTTCGGCGCGCTCATCCTGTTTGGGTTTGCACTGAAGCAGATACCAGGCTTTGGCGGCGTGTTCTGCAATCGCGTTCATTCGAATTCCCTCCCAGCATCGATTTGCCCCAGCAGTTCGGCGGTTTTGTGCTGCATGAGCGAGCTGTCGCCGCGGCTTTCCACGCTCAGGCAAATCACGCCACCTTCCTCCAGAAGACTCAAGCTGAGACGCCAATCGGCGAAGACCAGGTTCAGCCCATCGCTTTCGTCAATGTAGAGGGCTTCGGCGGCATAACGCTGCCTGATGCTTGCCAGCAACGCCGGACCCTCCTTGACGTGACGGCGGATCTCCCCGGAGGAGGGGAAGGCACCGATGCGCTCCACCAGCAGCACCGGCGGTTTCTGCACGCGAGGAAAGATCAGCTCCGACGCATAGGCGCGCACGATGAGGTACGCGAGATTGTTTTTCAGGTCAGCGCCATACGGGCGGCGACTGTCATCTGCCTTGAAACCGCTCAATGTCTTCATAGAGGCTTCGTCCATAGGGTAATAAAGACCAAAAAATCGATTCGATAACGCACACGTTTGTCAGGGATCAGCGCTGTCACAAGGTGTTCTGATGCAGGTGCTCGAAACAGTAGTTGGTGGCTTCGATGTAACCTTCGGCGCCGCCGCAATCGAAGCGTCGACCCTTGAATTGGTAAGCCAGCACGCAGCCGTTCTGGGCCTGTTTCATTAATGCATCGGTGATCTGGATTTCACCGCCCTTGCCAGGCTCTGTGTCAGCGATCAGGTCAAAGATATCGGGGGTCAGAATGTACCGACCGATAATGGCCAGGTTGGACGGGGCGTCTTCCGGGCGAGGCTTTTCAACCATGCTGTTGACCCGGTAAATACCCTCGCGAATCAGCTCGCCGGCAATCACGCCGTACTTTTGAGTCTGCTCACGCGGCACTTCCTGGATCGCCACGATCGAGCAGCGGAATTGCTCGTAGAGCTTGAGCATCTGCGCCAGCACGCCATCGCCCTCCAGGTTCAAGCACAGGTCATCGGCCAGCACCACGGCGAATGGTTCATCACCGATCAACGAACGGCCGCTGAGAATGGCGTGACCCAGGCCTTTCATCTCCACTTGGCGAGTATAGGAAAAAGTACAGGTATCGATCAGCTCGCGAGTGCCTTCCAGGAATCGCTCCTTATCAGTGCCGCGAATCTGGTGTTCGAGCTCAAAGCTGACATCGAAATGATCCTCCAGCGCTCGCTTGCCCCGACCAGTGACAATGGCCATATGTTGCAGACCGGCGTCGCGCGCTTCCTCTACCGCGTACTGGATCAGCGGCTTATTGACGATCGGCAGCATCTCCTTCGGCATGGCCTTGGTGGCGGGCAAAAAGCGGGTCCCATAGCCGGCAGCGGGGAATAGGCATTTACGAATCATGGAAGCGTCCTTGAAAGTAGACAGATGGAATGGCTAATGGCAGTAGGAAAGGTTCGACTCAGATTGTTGGAACCGGCAACTCTGGAGAGTGCGGGCTCTAAATGGCCCGATCACTCGAGAAAAATGTTCGCAACGCTCAGTACGCTATGTTTCGCACCAGGCGCAGGCAGAGGGAAGATCGAGAGGGCCGGCGAGCATGTCTGTTGTTCCACGGCATGCTTGTGACTCAACCCACTGTAAACAAAGTTATTGCCCAAGGTATCTCTTACCCAACTTCTAACCAAATGTTCGACGCCCTGGCAATGCACTAACGGATCGGCTATATATTAGCTATTCGCTATTTCGGTGTAATTTAGATTGAAGAGTCGCGGGAAAACCGCAATTGTTAGAAATTGTCTGGATAAATCTCTGATCTGTTATTTTCAGCGCTCAAAGAGCGAAATGTTATTTTTTGTCTGAAGAAAAAGTTGGGGGCTGTTCAAACGTCATGGTAATAAATACGCACTGATTGTTCTAAAGTTTCAGCTGCAGTTACCGGGAATATGAATACCCGAACTCATTCGTAGTTTAAAGCTCTATGTTCGGCAAGTGCTATGTCACCGCCAATGTTGACAAGACGGGGAATGTTATCTTGCTTAAAAGGGTTTTGATTGTCTGCGTCGGCAATATATGCCGCAGTCCCACCGCGGAGCATTTGCTGCGCGGGGCACTCGTCCATTCCGATATCGAGGTCAGCTCGGCCGGCCTCGCTGCCTTGGCGGGCAAGCCCATCGAGCCGACGGCACACGCCGTACTCAAGGAGCATGGTCATCTGCCCGATGAGCACGAGGCCGTCCAACTTACGCCTCAAGCCGTCAGCGAGGCGGACTTGATTCTGGTCATGGAGCGACGGCATGTCAGCGGCGTGCTCAACATTGCCCCCGAAGCGCGAGGCAAAGTGTTGCTACTGGGCAAATGGCAAGACGATCGTGAAATCAGCGACCCCTTCCGCCAAGGCAAACCTGCTTTTGTGCACGCTTATGCGTTGATCGAAGAAGCCGTACTCGCATGGGCACAGCGCCTGGCGCGCTGATGGCCACTCCTTTTTGAATCGTAATCAAGGCAAAGAATCCGACTTATGCAGCAAGCACCGGTAGTCAACGTGCGGGACGACAACAATGACGAGATTGATCTTCTCGGCTTGTTTGGAACACTCATCGACCATAAATGGCTGATTGCCGCGGTGACCGGCGCCTTCATGGTGGCCGGGGCCGCGTATGCGGTGCTGGCGACCCCGGTATTCCAGGCGAATGCGCTGTTGCAGGTCGAAGCGAAAAAGAACGATTTGCTGGGCTTCTCGGACATCGGCAGCATGCTGGGCAAGGAGTCTCCTTCGGCCACCGAGATTGAGTTGATCCAGTCTCGCGCCGTGATTGGCAAAACTGTCGACAACTTGAAACTTGATATTGTCATACAACCGATGTACTTCCCGGTGGTGGGTGAGTTTCTGGCGCGACGATTCCAGAGTAATAATCCCGGTGAAATAGCCGATCCCTTACTGGGATTGAACAGTTTCGCCTGGGGAGGGGAGTCGCTGAAGATATTCAAACTGGATCTTCCCGACTCGCAGCTGGGCAAGAAGTTGACCCTGACCACGGGTGAAAATGGTCATTACACCCTGGTGGATGAAGACGACAACCTATTGGCAGCCAGCCAGGCGGGACAACTTTTCGAGCAAAATGGCGTTGCTTTTCAGATAGAGGAAATGCACGCCAATCCTGGAACCCGCTTCAGAATCATCCGCAATTCTCGCCTGACCAGTATCCTCGACTATCAAGAGGCTCTGGGTGTAGCCGAGCGCGGAAAAGACTCGGGCATGATCGGTCTGGCACTGGAAAGTACAGATCCGGATGAGGCCATTAACATACTCAACGAAATTGCCGCTATCTATGTGCGGCAAAACGTGGAGCGCACTTCAGCTGAGGCTGCGCAAAGCCTGGCGTTTCTCAAAGAGCAACTTCCTGAAGTCAAGAAGGACCTGGAAAAAGCCGGGAATGCCTTGAATGAATACCAGACGCGCAGCAAGTCCGTGGACATCACGCTGGAAACCAAAGCCATACTCGACCAGATTGTCGGGCTCGATACCAGCATCTCCGAATTGAAGTTGCAGCAAGCCGAGATGGACCGCAAGTTCACCCGCCAACATCCTGCCTATCGCGCACTGTTGACCCAGATCGGCGAGTTGAGCAGCAAGCAGAAAAGTTTGGCGACCAAGGTGGAAAGCCTTCCCTCCACCCAGCAAGAACTGCTGAGCCTTACCCGGGATGTAGAAGTCGGTACGGCCATTTATACCCAACTGCTGAACAAGTCTCAGGAACTGGATGTGATGCGCGCGGGGACCGTGGGTAACGTACGCCTAATCGACACCGCGGACGTCAATTTTCTCAAACCGGTCAAGCCGAAAAAAGCCTTGATTGTATTGGTCGCCACCCTTCTTGGTGGCTTCCTGGCGGTGGCCCTGGTGCTGGTGCGCAAGGCGCTGAACCGAGGGCTGGAAAGTCCGGAAGCCATCGAGCAACTTGGGTTGCCGGTCTATGCGTCGATTCCTTACAGCATTCTGCAGAAAACCGAAGAAGACAAAGTCTCCCGCGGACGAGGGCGTTCCGGTGCAGGTTCTACCTTGCTGGCTGTCACTCATCCCACCGATCTGGCAGTCGAGGCATTGCGTAGTTTGCGGACCAGTCTGCACTTCGCCATGCATGAGGCCGACAATAATCGCCTGATGATTTCCGGGCCCAGCCCTCAGGTGGGTAAAACGTTTGTGTCGGTCAACCTCGCGGTGGTGATAGCACAAACCGGACTGCGGGTATTGTTGATCGACGTCGACATGCGCAAGGGCTATTTGCACAAAGTGTTAGGTGTTTCTTCAGACAACGGGCTCTCCGATATCCTGGCCCGGCGCTGCGATGTAACCACCGCTATCCATAAGACCAAAATCGACAACTTCGATTTTGTCAGTCGAGGCCAGATCCCGCCCAACCCTTCCGAGTTATTGATGCATGCCAATTTCAGCGCGCTGCTGGAGCAGGCGAGCGAGCTATATGATCTGGTTATTCTCGATACGCCACCACTGCTGGCGGTGACAGACGCAGCGATCGTCGGACGCTTGTCCGGGACTAACCTGATTGTGACGCGCTATGGCCTGAATCCGGCGAAAGAAATCGAGTTGACGGTCCGCCGGTTCTCCCAGAATGGTGTTGTCATTAAAGGTGCGATTTTTAACGGTGTGGAGAAAAAAGCCTCCAATAAATATGGCTACAGTGATTATGGTTATTACCACTATGCCTACACATCCGACAAAAATTGACGAGTATTAAACAGGTCGCGTCATAAGTTCGGATCCTTGACGGTATTGCTGTTGCTATTGAGTTTCTATCGTTTATTGCTGCGCCGGATCATTAGCCAATAGGCATGATCAAACCGATATTTCATGGAAACACCACGTCCTGAGGAAGATGACGAAAAATCCTGGGGCGGTAGCGTGATTGAGAATGACAGGTCAAATGAATAAAACCACAGCGTTCAAGGCTATCTCGCTCCTCTGGGTCGGTTCCCTGGCGGGAGCCGGGTTCGCCTTTCTCACTCAGGTCTTCCTGGCGAGAAAGTTGGGCAGCAATGACTTCGGTGCTTTTTCGTCAGCACTTACCACCATTACACTACTCGCGCCCTTGGCGGGTTTCGGGATATCGCAGTACTGGCTAAAGGCTTTTGGTCAAGAGGGATGGGCGGCGAAACGCTGGTTGAAACCTTCGTTCCAGTTCATCGCTTTAAGTACTTTATTTCTCATCTGCTCCATTGTGGCGTGGGCGCTTTATTCCAGCCATGACCGGTTAACGCAGAATCTGCTGTTGATTCTCTCTCTGTACATACTGGGGCAGCTGTCAGTAGAACTAGTGAGCAGCAAACTTCAACTTGAAGAAAAATATCTGCACTTGGCACTTTGGCAGTTTTTGCCGCATTTTCTTCGTTGCTCGATGGTCTTCGTCACGGCGGTCATGAGCGCCACACCGATAGCCACGGAATACTACGCCGCCTTTTTTTCGGCCATTGCCGTGTTGTTTTTTTTGTTGGCCGTTCCCCAGCTGTTGCAGATGACAAATGGGAAGTTGATCCTGAAGGGCCACGAACTGACCGCTGAATTCAAGGCCCTGGCAGTGAGACCGAGCATGTTAAGTGTTGCCGGCGCCAGTTGGCCATTTGGCGTCGCAGCGTTCTCGCATCTGATTTATTTTCAAAGCAATATTATCTTGCTTAAACATCTCTCAAGTAATAGCGCCGCCGGTATCTATAGCGTTGCGTTCACCATCATGACCGCCGTGTATTTGTTGCCCAGCGTGATTTATCAGCGGTTTTTGCTGCCCAAGATGCACCGCTGGGCGAACCATGACCGCGACATGTTTTATCAGATATACCGAAAGGGCAACTGGTTGATGCTACTGCTGGGAACGCTGGCCATGCTGGCGATTCTGGTCTGTGCGGATTGGGCAGTACCGCTGCTGTTTGGTGAGGCTTATCAAGACGCTGCGTCGATCCTGAAAATTCTTTCGCTGTCGGCCCCAATCATTTTTCTGGCATTCAGTGCTGGTGCCACATTGGTGACCCAGGAACACATGAAAGTGAAAGTTAAATACATGGCCGTGGTCGCGGTCATCAATGTAGTGCTTAACCTGGTCTTAATTCCTCGCTTTGACTTGCAGGGTGCCGCGGTAGCGACCGTTATCAGTAATTTGTTGCTGTTGTCGTTATATTTTTATGGCGCCCAACGGTTGGTTTTCAAGAATAAAGTTTCGTTAGCAGGTGCTGCTCCCCATGCCTAAATTATTTATGAACACCGACAGCCGGGAGATGAATTCTCATGATTGATACCGCAAAAATTTATGCCCGGACAGTATTGGCTGGGTTTGGCTTTTTATATGACTTGGGTCGATATATCAGGTACGCCGGATGGCGATCTTCACTCAATTCGGTAGAAACCCGGAATTATTACATGGTCAAGGTGTACCACACCCTGGAAAAGAGCCTGAGTTTTACCAACCGCAAGCCGGGGTCTGGATGGGCAGGGGCCAATGCACTTATCAAGGCACTGGAGCAGTCATTTACGCTCAATGGCACGGGCTATCACGACATGGTGGCGATCACGGTATTAAAGAAATTTGCTGAAGCGGAAATAACCCACCAGCCAGAAAAAACCGCCGCGCTTATAAAGCGCCTGGTTAAAGTCGAGAGCCTGAGCAATCGGTCAATTCCGTTTTATGACAACAGTGGGGCCATTAACCACGACAAGACAGCGTTCGATAAAGGGCGACTGGCCGTTCCAGAAAACTTCTTCATGTCCAGGTACTCGCTGCGGGAGTTCTCCGACGAAAAAATAAGTGCCGAAGCATTAAGCAGAGCGCTGGAGATGGCCATGAAGTCACCTTCGGCCTGTAACAGACAATCGTGGCATGTTTATCATCTGGAGGGCGAGTTGGCGCAACAAGCCCTTGCTTTTCAAGATGGTAATCGGGGTTTCGGCCACAAAATAAAAGAATTGCTGATTATAACCACCGACCTGCGGGCTTTCGTTTCCCCACGAGAACGCTACCAACACTGGATCGACGGCGGGATGTTTTCCATGTCGTTGATTCTGGCATTACATTCAATAGGTATTGCCTCCTGCTGCTTGAACTGGAGTCAATCGGGGAGGGCGGACATCAAGTTCCGCAAGGTGATCAAGATAAGTCCGCAGCACACGGTGATGATGATGTTGGCGATAGGTTATCCGAACGAGCAGAACACCGTCTGTGCTTCTTCGCGTCGCCCCATCAGTGAAGTGTATACCAAGCTGTCCGGTCAGTAAGTCTCACCCTTGGTCGCAAAGGACTCAGCACCTTGAAAATTGCATTGATTACCATACATCACGCCAACAGCTATGGCGGAACCTTACAAGCACTCGCCAGCCAGAACGTGCTATCGAAATATGGCGACGTCAATATCATCGATTACAAAAGTAAAGAGCTGGAAAACACATTAAAACTGATTCGGGTAGACAGTAATCCACGCAGTATTTTCAGAGCCGGCAAGGATTTCTTTCGAATCATTCCTCGCAGAAGGTTGATCGCGAAATTCAGAGAGTTTATGCGGGCTCATTACAACCTGACCCCCGCATGCCCGGATTTGCAAGCGCTGCAAACCTTGTCCAGTGACTTTGACTGTGTGGTGTGTGGCAGCGATCAGATATGGAACCCGATGATTACGGGTGAGCTGGATTTGAACTATATGCTGGCGTTTTCCCGAGCAAAAAAGAAAATTTCATTCTCCTCAAGTGCGGGCTCCTACCGCTATTCCGACGAGGAAGAGCTCAAGGTCAGAAAGGCATTGTCGACCTTTGACAGCATTTCCGTCCGGGAAGAAGACACAGCGCGAAACCTGCGCAGCATGCTGGGCAACCAAAAAATCGATCACACCCTGGATCCTACCTTGATGCTTAACAAGCAAGAGTGGATGCAGAGCCTGCAGCTTTCCAGTCAAGGGTCAGGCAGCGCTGATAAATACATTCTTGTTTATACCCTGAAGAAAGACACCTTGGTCCGGGAGACCATCAACAGAATAAGGACCGTTCTTGGGCTACGAGTTGTAGCGATCGATCAAGACCCGTTCCTAGGCTACAAAAGCGATCAGCATATAATGGATGCCAGTCCGGTGGATTATGTTTCGTTGTTCGCCAATGCGTCCTTCGTGATCACTAATTCATTCCATGGCACCGCCTTTGCCTTGAACTTTGGGATTCCGTTTGTTACCGCATTGCCGGAAAGCGGATTGAATAGAATCAAGGGGCTTCTGGATAAAGTCGGTTTGACCGATCGTCTGGTAACTTGCTTGCGTGACGTCAACTCGGTGGTCGAAAAACCCCTCGATTTTACGCACAGTCATCAGCAGTTGGAGGCACTGAGGCAGGCGACCTGGAAATATCTCGATGGAGCCCTTGCTAGCAAAATAGTAAAAAAGCCAATTGAATTTTCATGATGAACCAGCGTGTCGCTAGCTTGAGATCCTCAAGCATCAATCCTCGTTATGTGCTGGCAGTTATCATCGGCATCACGGTGGTGTTCAATAATATTGAATGGTCGCTGGGTGGCAATAACCTGACACTGGAAAGGTTACTGGCCGCCCCTATTTTCTTTATCGCTGTTCTGTTATTGGTCAGCTCGAATATCGCGCTGCGCTTGCCAAAAACAGGGGTGATTCTGACTGTATGGATTGTGCTGGCTTTTTACGCATCCGCTTCCGGGCCGGTAGAGGCCTGGTCCCTGAAGATGTATGCAGGCTTACTCCTGGCGGCTTCGTTTTATTATGTAGTGATTTGGTTAAAGGCCAATCCCTTTACAATTTTCAAGTCTAGATCCTATCTATTGTTGGCGTGGTTTTCAGGTCCGGTTTTATCTGTGATCTATGTGCTCTCGCTGTTGAAATTTCCGCTTCCTGATTTGGCCGTTCACTGGCTACAGGAGGGGAGTGGGGGGACGCGTATCCGTGGCGGGATTTATGAGGCCAATCTATTCGGGGTGTTTGTCTCGCTTATCACCCTGACGGTGCTGGCGTTGGGTTATTACCGAAAATTATGGTGGTGGGTGCTTGTGATCGGTTTGCACACCGCCCTGCTTTTTTCGTTCTCAAGGGCGCCGTGGGTTTCCTACATTATCTCTGTCTGGCTATATCACGGCTTGAGTTATCCAAGGAAATACACGAATAGAGACTTGGTGAAGTACTTGTTGGGGGCAGCTTTATTGGTGGCGGTTGTATCGCTTTTGTCCTATTTCATTGTTTCTTCCTTTGGTGATTATGAGTTGATTGGCAGGACCCACTCGGTCAAGACGCGTTTTATCATGTGGGCATTGGCTGCGAATTCCATTCTGGAAAACCCCCTGTTCGGAAATGGCATCTACAGCTTCAGCGAAATCTATTCTTTTGCGCCAGAGCTGGTCGGTTCAGAGAATCATCGCAGTGCGTGGATATCCAATTTGCCCCTGGCAATCCTCAATGACACGGGCGCCGTCGGTTTCATCGTCTTCTTCGCATTCATAATTCTGGTGATCAAGCGCAGTTTGACCGCTGTCCGCAAACTGGCGATTGATCAACGTGTCGACCGCTATCAAGTCAAAGTTGGGGCCGCTCTGGTTGCTTTTTTTCTGGCCATGACTTTCTCGAGTCAGACAATTCCCGCACATTCGATCGCCATTTTTTGGGTGTGCCTGGCGCTCACCGAGCGGTTCACCACACTCAGTCGCTCACTCATTAAAAGTACTTAAGCATGAACTCAAAGAAGCTGGTTTTCATTCACCTGTTCAACGACAGAAGTGGTAGCCCAAAAGTCTTGTCTCAAGTGGTGAAGGCGGCGGCCAATAACAATATAGCCACCGAGGTGATCACCAGTGCTCATGGCGACGGCTTCTTGGCCGGTGTGGCCGATGTGCAGAGCAGGCTTTTTTATAAAAGGTCAGAGAATAAGTTGCTGACCCTTGGCTACTACCTGATCTCTCAAGCATTGTTGTTTCTTCAGTGCCTGAAATACAGACGGCAGAATGTGGTCTTTTATGTCAATACCATGATGCCCTTTGGGGCGGCGCTGGCGGGCAAACTGTTAAGAATACCGGTTTATTATCATGTGCATGAAACATCGATAAAACCCAATATTCTCAAGCGGTTTCTCAGGCTGGTCATTGAGAAGACCAGTACGAAGGTGGTCTTCGTCTCAAATTACCTGATGCAGGAGGAAGGTTTTACCAAACTTCCCCAGGTGATTATTCATAATGCGCTGGATTCCGAGGTCGAGAAGCAGTATCGAGTAAAGGAAGAGACCGGTTTCACTTCTTTGATGATCTGTTCGTTGAAGGCCTACAAGGGGGTTATGGAATTCCTGGCGCTGGCGCAGCGCAGCAAGGATGACAAACACCTGAGCTTCACCCTGGTACTCAATGCCAGCCTGAGTGAAATCGATAGTTTTTTCTCCAGTATCGAGATCCCGGGCAATGTGGCGATTTATCCTCGCCAAACGGACCTGTCAGACTTTTATTCGCGATCTGATTTGCTTCTGAACCTTTCCCGAACGGATGGCTGGATAGAAACATTCGGTTTGACCATTCTCGAAGGGATGTCCCATGGCTTGCCGGTGATCGTTCCTCCCGTAGGAGGCCCAACCGAATTGGTACGTAGCGATATCGAAGGTTATTTAATTTCTTCGTACGACATAGAAGAACTTTACAGCACAGTGAACAGGATCTCGCTGGATCCGAAAAAATACAAGGCGCTGTCTGATAATGCGTTGTCCCGTACTCGAGACTTCAGCCTGGAAGTGTTCGAAAGCAAGTTCTCAACATTATTCAACGAGATGCAGCATGACACCTAAAAAACTTTATATCCTTGGCATAAGAGGTGTCCCGGCTGAACACGGTGGTTTTGAAACCTTCGCGGAAAAGCTATCGCTTTATCTAACGGCGCACGGTTGGCAAGTGTATGTTTACTGCCAAGAGGAAGGACGCGGAGAAGTTACTTATAGCACCTGGAACGATGTCAACAGGATCCATATCCCTGTGACCCAGGCAGGTGCGCTGGGGACAGTCGTTTTTGACTGGAAAGCCACGCGTCATGCGGCATCGCAACAGGGGTTGTTTCTGACCCTGGGTTACAACACCGCCGTGTTCAGTTTGCTGCAAAGGCTCAAAGGTCAGACCAACATCATTAACATGGACGGTATTGAGTGGCGGCGTGACAAATGGGGAGCCATTGCCAAGACCTGGTTCTGGCTCAATGAGCGGGCTGGTTGCTGGATGGGCAATCACCTGGTCGCCGATCACCCCAAGATCAAAGAGCACCTTGCGACACGAGTCAGCGCAACCAGGATCACTATGATTCCTTATGGTGGGGATGAGGTTACCGGCGCTGATCCGACGTTGCTGGCTACTTATGCCCTGGAACCGGGTCAGTTTTCGGTAATCATTGCCCGCCCCGAACCCGAAAACTCGTTTCTGGAAATGGTTCGCGCGTTCAGTTCCACACTGCGCAATCACACACTTGTCGTTCTGGGTAACTTTCAACCGAATAATAATCCGTACCATAAACAGGTCATGGACGCGGCCAGTGCCGAGGTCATCTTTCCCGGAGCGATCTATGAGAGTTCCGTCGTGCAGGCGCTGCGCTTTTACTGCCGGTTTTACCTGCATGGGCATCGTGTCGGTGGAACCAATCCATCATTGGTCGAGGCGCTCGGCGCGGGTTGCGCGGTCATTGCCCACGACAACCCATTCAATCGTTGGGTAACGGAAAGTGGCGCCGCGTATTTCAAGGATGAAGCCTCTTGTAGTGCCTTGTTTGCTCAATTATTGGCGGATGATTCAACGCAGCAGCAGATGGAGGCGGATAGTCGTACACGCTTTCATCAACGTTTTACGTGGAATCAGATCCTGCTTCAGTACGAAGAATTGTTGGCTAAATGGTATCCCCATCAGTCGGTAAGGAGATGATGATGACGAAGCGTATTCTGCTGACCGGTGGAGCCGGCTTTATTGGTTCTGCCGTTGTCAGGCACCTGATTGAAAATACTCGATATGAAGTCGCGAACCTCGATAAGTTAACGTACGCCGGCAATCTGGAATCTTTGGCCAGTGTCGCCGAGTTACCGCGCTATCACTTTTTTAACGTAGACATCTGTGACGCCCAGGCGCTGGATCAAGTATTCGCGAAATTTCAACCGGATGCGGTGATGCACTTGGCCGCCGAGTCGCATGTCGATCGTTCTATCGACGGCCCTGCAGACTTTATCCAGACCAATATTGTCGGGACCTATACCTTGCTCGAGGCGGCCCGGCGTTATTGGAATGGACTGTCGGCAGAAGGGAAGTGGGCGTTTCGCTTTCACCATATTTCCACCGATGAGGTGTATGGAGACCTGGAAGGGCCCGATAGCCTGTTCAGTGAAACCACGCCTTATGCGCCAAGCTCGCCCTATTCGGCGTCCAAAGCCAGTTCGGATCACCTGGTTCGAGCCTGGCAACGTACTTATGGCCTACCGGTGCTGGTGACCAATTGCTCGAATAATTACGGCCCTTATCACTTCCCCGAGAAGTTGATTCCCCACGTCATTCTGAATGCTATCCACGGGCGACCTCTGCCGGTCTATGGCGATGGTTTGCAGATTCGCGACTGGTTGTTTGTAGAAGATCACGCCCGCGCCCTATGCGAGGTCGTAAGTCGGGGCAAGGTCGGCGAGACCTATAACATCGGCGGCCATAACGAGAAAACCAATCTCGAGGTCGTGGAAACCTTGTGTGATCTGCTCGAAGAGTTGGCGCCCAACAAGCCAGCCGGCGTCGGGTGTTATCGCGAGCTGATTACGTTCGTCAAGGATCGGCCGGGGCATGATCTTCGTTACGCCATCGATGCGGGCAAGATCGAGCGTGAACTCGGTTGGCGACCACAGGAAACCTTTGAGAGCGGTATACGCAAAACGGTTCAGTGGTATCTGGATCATCAAGGGTGGTGGCAGCGGGTCCTTAATGGTCAGTACCGGCCCGAGCGTCTTGGCCACGTCGGCTGAAACATTCAAACCCTGCCTCTATTAACTCGAAGGGAATCCCCATATGAAAGGCATCATTCTGGCGGGAGGCTCCGGCACTCGCTTGCATCCCATTACCCGTGGTGTATCCAAACAGCTGCTGCCGGTCTACGACAAACCGATGATTTATTATCCGCTGTCGGTATTAATGCTGGCGGGCATTCGCGAGATATTGATTATTTCCACGCCGCAGGACTTGCCCAACTTCCAGAACCTATTGGGCGATGGCTCTTCTTTCGGCATTGAACTCAGTTATGCCGAACAGCCTTCTCCCGATGGTCTTGCCCAAGCCTTTCTTATCGGCGAGGAATTTATCGGCGACAGTAACGTGGCGCTGATTCTGGGCGACAACATCTTCTACGGTTATGGCTTCAGCGCCTTATTGCGCGAAGCATCACAACGACAGACCGGTGCCACTGTCTTTGGTTATCGAGTCAGCGACCCGGAGCGTTTTGGCGTTGTCGAGTTCGACGATAACGGCAAGGCGATTTCGATCGAAGAGAAGCCTAAACATCCGAAGTCCGACTATGCCGTCACTGGCTTGTATTTCTACGACAAAGATGTGGTGCGCATCGCGAAGCAAGTCAAACCGTCGATCCGCGGCGAGCTTGAAATCACTGACGTGAACAACGCCTACCTGGAGAGCGGGGACCTGCATGTCAGCGTGCTCGGGCGTGGTTTTGCTTGGCTGGACACCGGGACCCATGATTCATTGATGGAGGCCGGGCATTTCGTCCAGACCATCGAAGCGCGGCAGGGCCTGAAAGTGGCCTGTCTGGAAGAAGTGGCGTACCACCAGGGTTGGTTGTCGGCTGCGCAATTGGATAAACAAGCCACCGCGCTATACAAAACAGGTTACGGCCAGTACCTGGCACGGGTGCTGACGACGGAGCCCGCGAAATGAATGTCATCAATACCCGGTTGCCTGGTGTACTGATCATCGAGCCTAAAATCTTCGGCGATGCCCGCGGGTTCTTTCTCGAGAGTTATCACCAGGAGCGTTATCGCGACGCCGGCATCGAATTGCCTTTCGTCCAGGACAATCACTCGCGCTCGCAGTATGGCGTGTTGCGTGGTTTGCACTTCCAGCGGACCCAGCCGCAGGGCAAGTTGGTGCGGGTCACCCAAGGTGCAGTGTACGACGTGGTTGTGGACATTAATCCTGAGTCCCCCACCTGTGGTGAACATGTAGGCGTCAAGTTGACCGCCGACAACCATCTTCAGCTATGGGTACCGCCGGGTTATGCCCACGGCTTCTGTGTGCTCAGTGATACCGCCGATTTTCAATACAAATGCACCGATTTTTATTACCCCGAGGACGAGGGTGGTTTGCTTTGGAATGATCCGGAGCTGGACATTGCCTGGCCGTTGGAATCGCCTCAACTCTCGGAAAAAGACTTGCGCAACCCGCGCTTGCGTGCGGTGTTGAATGGCGAATGACGAATGAATAACGGTCTATAGTTATATTAACTATTTATGACCTGATGTTATTTGGCCTTCGATGTCCAACACAATAGGACCTTGCAGAATCAGAAGTCGGTAAAATCCTGACTAATAATAACAATAGAGCCTAAAGGCAAGTGACTCATACCCATAAAAATGTATTGAAAATGCTTGGTTGTGTGCTGAACATCTTTGAAATCACCAGTGTTCGCCAATAGGTCTTTTCTGATTCTGCCCTTCTGCCAATGATGTGGTGAGGTTCGGTATATGGCGTGCAACACCTATAAATGACATGCTCCAAAGGAGGCAATGCGCATGAATTGACTGGTTCGATCGGTCAGTTTCATTCGTTCTGCTGTTCCATTCCTGGTCCCTTAGTATCAAATCTTATAGAGAGTTGATGTCGAGAAGGAGTCTGATATGAAGAAACTACTTACGGCCGGCTTGCTGGCTGTCATGAGCACTGCAGTGTTGGCGGTGGAAGAAACGTTGACCGAACCACTGAGCTTGAGTACCCCGTTGGTGGGGGGAGTGACGGTCGCCGAAACCGTAGTGGTGGGCGCCGCGATCGCTGGCGCTGCAGTAGCCGCTTCAAACTCGGGTGGCAGTTCCAATGGCGGTACTTCTGGAACGGGCGGTACCACCGGAACGGGTGGTACGACTGGTACCAACTAATACCCCGTGAAGTGTGTTGTTCAAGATCACTCAGAGCTTTCTGGGTGATCTTGTTTTTTAGATTCGCCCTCGACTAGCGTAGTGCCATTATGATCCGTAGATTATCTGTTGTTATGCTGGCAAGTATCAGCTTGCACGGCTGTATGTTTTCGCCTGGTCAACACATGGACACCAGTCAAATGGTCAGTGACGGCTCTCCGGAGAGTAGCCGGGTGGAACTTATTCCGATCACCCCTAAATTGATTGCCATGGATGCCGCCACACAAGTTCGCGAATCGGTCCCCTCGGCGTTGTTGTCCTATGTTCCGGGTGGTTATCGCGTGGGCGCCAATGACCTGTTGTTTATCACAGTCTGGGATCATCCCGAGTTGACGGCGCCTTCCGGGCCGCAACAGCAAATCGATGCCAACGGCCGTCTCGTTCGCCCTGACGGCACGCTGTTTTATCCCTATATCGGTAATATTCCGGCCGCCGGTAAAACCATCGAAGAGTTGCGAGCCTTTATCGCCGAGCGTTTATCGCAATTTGTCGAAAGCCCACAAGTCGACGTCAGCGTATTGCGCTTCGCCAGCCAGACCGTGGTGGTTTCCGGTGCGGTGACAAGAGCCGGCCAACAGTCGATCACCACCACCCCGTTGAGTGTGGTGGAGGCTATTGGCGCAGCTGGTGTGGATCCGTCGAATGCAGACCTGTCAGGCCTGACCCTGACCCGGGACGGGCGCGAGTACAAGCTGGATCTGGACACCCTCAATCGACAGGACTCGCAGTTGCAGGGCGTCTACCTCAAGGGCGGCGACCGACTTTACCTGCCCTACAACGACCTGAAGCGGATCTACGTCATGGGTGAGGTCAACCAACCCCGTGCGCTGAGCTTCAAGAGCAAATCGATGAACCTCACCGATGCCTTGGGCACTGTGGGTGGCTTGAACCAGACCACCTCCAATGGCAACGCGGTGTACGTGATTCGCGGCGCGGACAAGCTGGAAACCGAGCCGGCCAAGGTCTACCAGCTCGATGCAGAATCCCCTTCGGCCCTGGTGCTGGCCACCCGTTTCGACTTGCAACCGCAAGACATCGTCTATGTCGGCCCGGCCGGCGTGACGCGCTGGAACCGTCTGATCACCCAGCTTCTGCCTACCGCCAGTGTCCTGGGGACCGGTGCCAGCTCAGTTAACGATCTCAGCGAAGCCAACAGTAGATAAGGCTCTATCCCTCCGTGAAAATTTTGCCTACCTGTGCCTGTCTGACGATGGCGCTCTTGCTGTGCGGGTGTAACCCGTTGATGAGGGCCTCCTGGGACACCCTTGAAACCTCGGTCGCAGGGCCAGCTTCCATCAAAGTGACCCGTGCTCAGGTCGACGCTGTGCCGTATCCGCAGATCCTGGTCACCACTACCTCCAGCGAGGGTGTGATGGCCATGGCTCGTCGGCGCGGTGACCTGCAGTTCTGGGTCGCTTCCGGCAAGCAAGTGCTGATGATGCGCGACGGTCTGGTGGTACGCACCGTCGGGCTGGGCGTTTCTCTGGACGGTACTCGTTTCGATGATGAGTCGCCGTTCAAACGCGGCCTTCAACATTTACCCAACGGCTATGCCAGCACACGCTGGATCGACATCTATGACGGCAACCGTATCGGCATTGCGGTCAACAGCCGTTTCAGCACCCACGACATTGAGACCATCCGCATTCTGGACAAGGATTACGCCTTGCTGCGCATCGACGAGCAGGTGGATGCACCCACCCTGAATTTCCGCGCCACCAACCGCTACTGGGTCGACCCCCAGGACGGTTTCATCCTGCGCAGCGAGCAGCACCTGACGCCGCAGCTGTTCCTGAAAATCGTGCAGTTGCGCCCGGATCGGGGGGCTGCCCGGTGAAGTGTTCAAACCTTTTATGGCTTGGTCTGCTGTTGATGGGGCCGGGCGTGGGCCAGGCGGCCGTCACGGTTAGTGGTGATGTGCGCAGCCCCGGCCATTTCGAGGTAAAACCCAGTGCACGCTTGCTGGACGTGATTCGCGACGCCCAACCCAACGCCGAAAGTTATTGGCTGGGCGCTGCGTGGTTGCATCGCTCATTGGAGGATCAGCAAGCGCGTTTGAAGGCAGGCGTCCTGTTCGATCTGAAACTGCTGCAACGGGGGGCCTTGCTGGATGGCAAGAGCACGCGAGCAGCCTTGAGTGCGAGCCTGTATGAGCAGGTCGAGCGGCTGCCCGTCACCGGGCGCCAGATTGCAGTACTCGACCCGATCGCGGTGGAAGTGGGGTTCGCCCGCAACGCTTTGCTCGATGATGGTGACCGTCTTGTTTATCCCGCGCGGCCGTCTACCGTGGAAATCCTCGGAGCCGTCGCGCAGCCGTGTCATGTGCCTTATCGCGCCCTGCAGGAAGTCCGTGCCTATGCCCGGCAATGCACCATCCTCGACGACGCCGAGCGCGATTATCTGTGGCTGATCCAGCCCGACGGCAAGATTCGGCGCGTGGGCGTGGCGGCATGGAATCGTGAGGAGGGCGTAGTGGCTGCTCCTGGCAGCAGGATTCTGGTGCCGATCCGCAACGATGACCTGGAGCTACCGACGCCTGAACTCAATCAACAACTGGCTGAGTTTCTCGCCACTCAACCGCTGGCCGAGGTGGCCCCTTGAAGTTGCGTTTTGCTGTTGTATTGCTCCTGCCCTGTGGATTGGTTCATGGTGAACCACGCTACACCCAGAATGATTTTGGTGGCGTCGGTCTGTTACAAACGCCCACCGCGCGCATGGCTCCCGCAGGGGAGTTGAGTGCCACTGCCAGCCGTACCGACCCCTACACCCGCTATGGTTTTTCCCTGCAGCCGTTCGATTGGCTGGAGGGCTCGTTTCGTTACACGGCGATCACCAACCGCAAGTACGGCACTGAAGAATTGAGCGGTGACCAGAGCTTCAAAGACAAGGCCATCGACGTCAAGGTGCGTCTTTGGGAAGAAAGTCACTGGGCGCCACAGGTCGCCGTCGGTGCCCGGGATATCGGCGGTACCGGGTTGTTTTCCAGCGAGTATTTCGTCGCGAACAAGCGTTATGGCGACCTGGATTTCAGCCTCGGTATTGCGTGGGGCTACCTGGGTAATCGCGGGGATTTCAGTAACCCGCTCGCCGTCTTCGGCAGCAAGTTCAACGACCGGCCAGAAAGCACGGCGGCTATCGCCAGGGCAGGGGACGTGAACACCAACGCGTATTTCAGAGGTCACCCTTCGTTGTTTGGCGGGGTTGCCTACCAAACGCCATGGGCACCGCTAAGCCTGAAGATCGAATACGAAGGCAACGATTACAAGAACGAGCCACTGGACAACTCGATCAAGCAAGACCTGCCGATCAACATCGGCGTGGTTTACAAGCTCGCGGACAGTGTCGATCTGAGCGCTGCCTGGGAGCGTGGCAATACGGCGATGTTCGGCATCACCCTGCACACCAACTTTGTCAGCCGCAAGGCGCCGGTCAAGACATATGACCCTCCCGCGGAGCCGTTGCCGGTGCAGGCGCCGTCGACGCCGGTTGACCAGGTCAACTGGGCCGATGTCTCTAACCGGCTGCAGCAAAATGCCGGCTACAAGGTGAAACGCATCACCCAACGTGGCTCCGAGCTGATGGTGTATGGCGAACAGTCTCGCTATTTCTATCCGTCCAAAGCCGTCGGGCGAGCCAGCCGGATTCTCGATAACAGCGTCAATCAAGACATCGATTGGTTCACTCTGGTGAACCAGCGTTATGACATGTCCATCGAGGAAACCAGCGTGCCGCGCGAAACGTTCCGCGCGGTCGTGAACAATGACCAGCCGCTGAAGGATCTGCACCGTACCACCGAAGTTAATCCGGCGACTGCGCACCGGGAAACCACGCTCTACACCCAGGCGTTGGAACCATTCAGTTACGGCTTGGGCCTGGGCTACAAACAGAACATCGGCGGCCCCGACGGACTGATCTATCAGTTCACCGCCGATGCCGATGCAGAGTACCGTTTCACCCGTAATACCTGGTGGAGCGGCTTGCTCAGCGCCAATCTGCTGAACAACTATGACAAGTTCACCTACGATGCGCCGAGCGGGCTGCCGCGCGTGCGCACTGATCTGCGCCAATACATGACCACCTCCGATGTGATGATGCCAACGTTCCAGTTCAACCACGCGGCGCAGCTGGATCGGGATTTGTACGGCATGGTCTACGGCGGCTATCTGGAATCCATGTTTGCCGGGGTCGGCAGCGAAGTGCTGTATCGACCCACGGGGAAACGCTGGTCGGTGGGCGCAGACCTGAACTTCGTGCGTCAGCGGAACTATGATCAGGGCTTCGGCCTGCGTGATTACCAGACCGTGACGGGCCATGTCACCAGCTATACTGAGCTACCCAATGACATGCTTGCAGCGGTCAGTGTCGGGCGTTATCTGGCGCGGGACTGGGGCACCACCGTCGATTTGTCGCGGGTGTTCAAGAACGGCGTGAAGTTTGGCGCCTGGGTCACCCTGACCAGCGCGTCGAAGGAGGAGTTTGGCGAGGGCAGCTTCGACAAAGGGATCTATGTTTCCATCCCGTTCGATGAGTTGATGAGTACCTCCACCATGCGTCGGGCCAACATCGTCTGGGCGCCACTGACCCGCGATGGCGGTGCACGCCTGAGCCGTGCCTACTCGCTGCAAACCATGACCGACGGGCGCGACAGCGACCTGTTCTACAACAACTTCGAGAAAATTACCGAATGATCACGTGGCTCAAGAGCTTGGTCGAGATGCCGTTCTGGATCCGGGGCCTGGTCTTTGCCACGGTGACCGTGATTCTGCTGTTCGCCGGATTGCGCTCTCAGCCGATCCCGGAGCTGTTCGTCGATGAGGACAAGCTCCATCACTGGATCGGCTTTCTGGTATTTGCGTGCAGCTGCCGCCTGGCCTTTCCCCATGTGAAATTTCGCTGGATCGCCGTGGGGTGTTTGCTCACCGGCGTACTCATCGAGGCCTCGCAAGGTTTGATGCCGCTGCGCACGGCTTCGCCTTACGACATGCTGGCAAATACTGTCGGCGTGTTGATGGGCCTGTTGGTGGCGAGGTACTGGCTACGCTAGAGCGTCAGCAGAATTGGTTTGTTACGTCACACCAGTCCGATGCATTGCCAGGCTACGACGCCGGGTGCATCTGTTCGAATGAAGGTGATGCTGCTACCAGGGACCAATATTTTAAAAGGGCCCTGGCTCCCTAGAGCGAGATTGCCTCCCGTCATGAATCTCACAGGATTGGAGCTGACCAGCAGGGTCAAGGTTTCTCCCGGCATGTGGTAGCCGTTGATCGCTTCTATCGTCACCCCTGGACCGAACTCGACGTTGACCAAGGCATGGGCCTTGACCTCAAGCCGGCGTCCGGCATTAAACGAAACAGTGGAATGAACACCGCGAGTCTCGACGCCGACCTTGGAGGGTGAATCGAGCCTGACGCCGGCATGGTCGCTGCCGACGACCAGGTTCGACATGCTTCCCGCGACGATGGGGGAGCGAATCGATGCCCTGCAGTTCTTGCCGCAATCCAGGCCAGTGACGACATTGGCGAAGCGTGGCGCGATCAACTCCAGCCCGGCGGATGAGTTCTTTTGGACAATCGCGGTATTAACCGTTTCAAACCAGGGTGCAATCATCACGATGTTTTCGCAGCGGTCGATTTCGATGCCGATATCGGCGCGCTGAAAACTGGGGTTGGTGAAGGTGATGTTGTTGGGCCTGATGTCGTAGGAAGGATCGAACCTGCCGATAAAGGAACCCGTGCCCACAGGTCCCAGGCCGTACACGCCATCGAATCGGCATTCGTCGAATTCGATATGTTCGCACTGCCCCATCAACACCAGGCTACGCGCCGTGGCCACGGGTCGTTCAACGAGCACATGAGCGACATGGCCGAACTGCACGGGAGCCTGATAATCCTTATGGCCCCCCACCAGCCGCAAGCCGTCACCGGCAAACCCTTTGATGAACAGGCGGCGCAGCTCGAAATCCCACAAGCCGCCGTCACGACCCGACACTACTCCCTCCAGGCTGATGCCGTCCTGCAACGGGTTTTGCACAGGGTCTCCGGCCAGCGTAAACCCCTCCAGCAAAACCCCCCTGATTTTGCCCGTGGGCATGCGGATGAATTTTCGCTCACTGGAGGGCAAGGCTCTGATCACTGTGCCACTCCAGTTCCTGGTATCCATGCGACCGGCGATATGCCCCTTGCCGATGGCGCGAGTACCGTCGACCAGATCGATGTATTGGGCATTGAGCACCCCGTCAGGCAACTCGATTTCATACCCCGAGGCAAAGGCTCGATTGATCGCGGATGTGTGGTCGAGCAGCGCGGCTCCCGAAGTCACATCGTCTCGTTGTGCTTGGCTCATGAAGTCGAGCAGGCTGTGACGTTCCTTGAGCTTGTCGCCGACAGTGCGCAATTCGGTGCCCGTTCCTGATTGCAGAAATCTCGCCTTGTCCGGACTCGCATCAGGATCGGCGGCATTGGCCAGGCCGGCAGCCCCGCAAGCAGTGGCGGCGAGTAGCTGACGTCGGGTAATCGGGCGCATGGTTCAACCTGGAAAAATGGGATGGGATGAGGCGGTGGGGCGGGTGTTCCGGGCCGTCAGAGGTCTGACTGCCCGGGCTGTAGCCCTGTTTGCAATGAGCTGAAGAATAGACAGGCTATGAGCGCGAACTTCACAGCGGTCAATAAATGTCTTTGGAAAAGAGCGTAAAGGGGGTCTTGATCAGGATCTTGATATCAAGCCACAACGACCAGTTGTTGATGTAGTTGAGGTCGATCTCCACACGCTTTTGCATCTTGTCGAGGGTTTCGGTTTCGCCACGGCAGCCGCTGATCTGGGCCAGCCCGGTGATGCCCGGTTTGATTCGATGGCGAGCCATGTAAGCTTGAATCTTTCCGGTGTAGTAGTCGTTATGGGCGATCGCGTGTGGCCGCGGTCCGACCAGCGCCATATGGCCTTGCAGCACATTGAAGAACTGCGGCAGTTCATCGATGGAGGTGCGTCGAATGAAGCGGCCGACCGGAGTAATGCGCGGGTCTTCACGGCCGGCCTGGCGTACCTGATGGTCGTCGTGCAGGCGCATGGAACGGAACTTCCAGACCTTGATGATCTTTCCGTTCCAGCCGTGCCGCTCCTGTTTGAAGATAATCGGGCCCGGGGAGGAGATCTTCACCGCGACGGCGATTACCAGCAGCAGCGGACTGAAGCCGATCAGCGCCAGGGCGGCGAGACTTCGGTCGAGCAGTGTTTTGCTCAGCGCCGCTGTCGGGTAACTGGTCAGCGGACTTTCATTGAGGTGGATGGCGGGCAGGCCATCCAGTTCGCTGACGGAGTGATTGAGCAACGTCATGCTGCCCAGGTCGGGAACCCAGACCACATCGACATTCGAGTCGAGAAGGTCGATGTACAGCGCTTCGACCTGTTTGGCCTCGCTCAGGGGCAGCGCGATGTATAAGCGCCGCACATCGTGCACCCGGATCAGCTCGCGCAGCTCCTGCAACTGACCCACGATCCTGTGGGCATTGACGTTGGTAGACAACTCATTGGGTTTTGAGCTGATCAGGCCGACCAGTGGCGGATATTCGGTTTTGGCCAGTTTGTCCGCCAGATTCACCGCCAGTTGGTCAGTGCCGATAATCAGCGTGTTGTTTTGGCTGTGCAATTGGCGATGGTAGTGCCTGGAAAAACTGTGCAAAGGCAGGTACAGCAAGGCCTGCACACAGTAACCGGCCACGGCCCAGACCAGAATGATTTCCCGAGAGAACAATTCGCTGGTCTTGCTGATAAAACCAATGCTGGTCAACCCGGCCAGCGTCAGTAGCCATCCCAGCAGGAGGCGTGCCAAGCCAGTGAGGTAGCCATGCTGCTTGTGGTAGACCAACAGCAGGGAGTAGGAGGGGACCGAACCGAGCAGAGTAAGCACGGCAAGCACACGATAATGAGCGTCAATTTCTCCTGTCTGGTACAACGCCAGAGCGAATAACAACGTATTGACCGAAGTGATGGCAATTATCCATTGCCCCCAGAAGGTCAGTCCTTTGCTTATGCTGTTTCGATTAATACGATTATGTACCATCGCAGTATTCCTCGGGCCTGCGCCACGTTGTGTATCAGTCGACGGTTAATAAATGGCAGCCACGCACAAAAGGCTGAGCGAACGTGGTTCAGTCAGAAGTTATTGTTATTATTGGAGGGAAATAACGTGGGCTTGGCTGGCCATCCTGGCATTGTTTTAAAGTCAACTGATACGGTTGTCTCAGTGTCCAGTTTTTATACTAGTACCTAAATCTTTGTGTGTGTCTGACGAATTATAACGGCCACTCTTTCAGAGGCCCTGTTATAAAAGGTCGTGCTGTTTTGTTAGGAGGATATCGCTCAATCGTCTATATAATTGCAGCATTCGATAAACGTTTGTCGGTCGGCGAGGGGATGAAACGAAGCCGGAGCCATGGGAGGTGTATGGCGCCTGTCAGGATGTGCAAATGCCAGGAGGCAAGTTGCGGGTATGGGTATATCAAGTGGGGCGGGGAATCGCGTTTGTTGTTATTATTTTTGCGATCTCTCGCTCAGTAAGCGACTCTTATCCTTTGTGCCAAACAATAACCGCGGTTTCTGACCGAGCGAACCAGCCGTTGACCATTAGCGGCAGTTTTGAATTTTTTCTGCAACCGGCTCAAGCACATTTCAAGTCCGCTGTATTGGTCCGGGTCTTTATCGATGCGTAGAATAAGGTCGTTTTTGCTGAGTACACGTCGATCGCTGAGGACCAATTGGGTGAGCATTAACGACTCGGTACCGGTCAATGGAATAGTGATGTCTTCTTTGACCAACGTTCGATCGTCAGCGTTAAACCACCAGATATCAGGAGTGCCCTGGGACTCTTTAACCCGACTGACTGCCGAAATGAACTCTTCGTCAGCCACCGGCTTCTTGAGAAAGCCATCAACACCGAAGTGCGAGAAATGATGGAGTTCTGAAGATTCAGAGTTGGGCGTTATGAGGATGATTTCCGCATCTTTTTGATTTTTACGGATGAAACTGACATCGCTTAGCGATATGTCCGCCTGGTCGAGCAGGATGTGCGTGAATCGACTCTTTCGGATGCGTTCGCTGCTGAGTTTACCTGACTCTATTTCAAAAGATAAATACAGGCGTTGCGCGAGAAGCGATTCGATTGCTTGTCGTGCCAGTTGGTCCCGGGTGAAAATCAGAAAGCTGTTGTTCGGCGTATTCACAATAAGGTTCCTTCCTAGTCTGGTGAAGTTTTTTAAACTTAAATGAGTTCGGTCGGCGAGTAGTACCTCCCCTGAAAAAAGTCGAATGGCATGCTGCGAGCCAGTGTGTGTAGCGCTTTGTGCTCCACCCTGTCCGCCACGAATTTGATCTTGCTGTCATGAATCATGCCGCTCAGGCAGTCATAAGACCGGTTGAAAAAGTCCTGGCTGTTTTCGACCATGATGTCGAAGTTGGATTTTGTCAGGTCCACTTTTATGTAATCGAACAGCGTCGGGCTGATCAATTTTTCGGTGCTGTCGTCGCTTAAATCATAGCCATCGAAAGCAATCTCGATCCCATTGTCTTTCAATAAGTGAATGTGATTGATAATGGTTCTTTTTTCTTTGAGGTTGAACGACAGGAACGAACTGCTGTTAATGCTGGGGATCAGCTGTTGCTCATGCTTTTTGAGTACCGTTTGAGCATCATTCATTTCCTTGATCAGCGCTTTGTCCAATAAAGCAGATTGGTTCATGGTCATGAACAGTTTGTTGGGTGTCTGTGTGGACGGGGACGGTGAGGTCTCAATTTGTGAGAGGGCATTCAATTGGATCCGTGTCAGGACTTCGTAATAGGTCGCCAGTGGATGATCGGAATGCAGCTGTTGATACCCCTTGTTCAGAGGTGTCTCCTGTTTGGTCGCCTTGGCATAGATTTCACTGCCGAACAGTTCATCGTTTCGTTTAAGAATCGACTGTCTGAAAAACACCAATGCGAAGTTTTCTTGCACGATAGGCTGCCTGCCGGGCTCCATCATTTAGTCCCTTTAAGAGTGGAAGTTTACCTGGTTGACAGATATGACCCCTCGAAGCAGTCGATAGCCATAACCACGGACACTGTGAATAATGTTGATGCCAAAGTGCTTTTTGATTTTATTGCGAAGCCGACTTATGGACTTCTCCAGGACGCGTGAGTCATAAAGTTTTATATTCAATCCCATCGAGCCGGCCATGCAATCATGGTGCAAAATATTGCCTTCGGCGTTAATGAGCGCATCCAGGGCTTTCATTTCCTGGTAGGCTAAATCCAGTTTATAGTCGTCGTTGTATAAGTGCAGGCATGTTTGGTCCAGGGTTAACTTGACGCTGGATTGCCATTCAGGGGTTTCGAGCAACTCTGATAGGACCCTGGCTTTTTCATCCTCATCGTTAGGTACATTGATGCAATGATCGGCTCCAGCCCGGTAACATTCAATTTTGGTCTGCGGAGAGCGATAGTTGATGGCTACGATAATGGCCAGTTTTGTCTGGGTTGTGCGTAACTGTTTAATTAGCGCCAGGCAGTCATTGAGAATGGAGGGGGTTTCAATATCGATCAATACAGTGTCGAGTGTTTTAGTGTCGATATTAGGGCTGAGCGGATCGGGATGATCTAATGTATAAACATGCCTGAGATTAGATGCAAATAGCTGCCGAAGTTTGTCTGTCGAACGCCAAGTGCGTCCAATAGCAAGAATATCCTTCTGGCTATTTTCGATTTTGCTCTCAGTAGTCATCATGTAAATTACTCATATGTGCTGGCGTTGCAATCTTAATACACAAAATACTGCCGTTATCTGACTTTTTATAACATTTCCCGCCCCTGTACACGCGTCACTCCATCTTCAGTAGTTTTAGCTGATTCAATGACATAGGCAAATGCCGAGGTGTTTTTGTGATATCGGGCTTAGTTGGTGCGCCCCTTTCGGTCGGACTAGGCTCTTTAGGTTGACTTTTCTATGAGCAATACAGCTGCGATGGCTAATTGCCCATCTGGCTGCAGAGCGAAGCACAACTGGGAAGTCTTGCATATGAACTGTGCGGAGGTCCGCATTTTTGAAAATTGGAGTTGATTTATAAGGATATTTCACGGTGTTCTATGGCGATGCAGGTGCACGTTGGGGAGGCAATCAGTACAACGATTGCCTCTTTTGAGGGCGAACGAGACGAAGGACTATCTTAATTGAGGCATTTTGCATTGTATTCGTAAAATTTTATGTCAAGAGCTGAATTTGTGAGCGTGTAGTTATTCTGTTTGGTTATTGAATAAAAAACACTAAAGTTGATATTAAAGCGCCATTAATTTTATGGACTAACCGGGGGGTGGACGGTTACTGATCCTTTTCGCAATTAACCATCCATGCCACGCCAAACCGATCGACCAGCATTCCGAAACGAGCCGCCCAGAACGTCGCCTCCAGTGGCATTTGAATACTGCCGCCTTCCGACAACGCAGCAAATACCCGCTCGGCCTCCGCCACACTGTCGACATTCAACGAAACCGAACAACCGCTCATGCCCATGGTGGGGCGATCAGGTGTGGTATCCGATCCCATGATTGCCTGATCCCCAACCAGCAGGCGCGTATGAATGATCAGGTTATGGCAGCTCTCGGGGACATGGTCGCGAGCTGGGGTTTCGCCGAAGGTCATCATGACTTCTATCTGGCCTGGCAGGCTTTTGGCGTAGAACGTAAAAGCGGCCTCGCAGTCGCCGTTAAAGATCAGGTAGGGATTGATTTTCATGTTTTGCTCCTGTTAATGAAGAAGGGCACATCGATGGACATCACGCTCCGGCAAAGGGTGGTATTTTTTTAGATGTTTTTCCTATAGTCGAGGCGAGGTTTATCGCCTCTGTCCAAATAGAGTACACCGCTCCACGTACCGTAGAACCTGCCGCGCTCCTTTGACATCCGCCACCTGAGTCCATCCCCCTATGCTCGTCCTGACCCGTTTCGCCTCTTTGCTCGACCAGGCGAGACGTGCCTTGTTGCTGGTGTGGGGAACATCCCGTGGGCTGTTTCTGGGGTTGGTGCTGGCGACGCTGATTGCCGGTGTGCTGCCGGCGCTGGCGGCCTGGTTGGGGCAGCGGATTGTCGACGCCGTTGTCACCGCCATGCAGTTGCACGCCCGGCAGGGTAGTGCGCCGTTATGGCCGGTTGTGCGGTATGTGCTGTTGGAGGCAGGCGTGCTTGCGTTGCTGTCCGGGACACAGCGTGCATTGTCGGTTCAGCAATCGCTGTTGCGGGTGCAGTTGGGGCAGAAGGTCAACACGATGATTCTGGAGAAGGCCCAGACGTTATCGTTGGTGCAGTTCGAGAATTCCGAGTTCTACGACAAGCTGGTACGGGTGCGGCGCGAGGCATCGACCCGGCCGCTGGCGCTGGTGATGAAGTCGCTGGGGCTGATCCAGAACCTGATCGTGTTGATCAGCTTCGGTGTGTTGCTGGTGCACTTTTCGCCGTGGGCGCTGGTGCTGCTTGTGGTTGGGGCGTTACCGGTGTTCTTTGCCGAAGCGCATTTTTCCGGGGATGCCTTTCGCCTGTTCACGCGCCGGGCGCCGGAGAGTCGGCAGCAGAATTACATCGAGACGCTGCTCTCCCATGAGGGCTACATCAAAGAGGTGAAGCTGTTCGGCTTCGCGCCGCTGCTGTTACAGCGTTATCGGAACACATTTGAGCGTCTGTATGCCGAAGACCGGCGCCTGACATTGCGTCGCGATGGCTGGGGTTTTGTACTGGGACTGCTGGGCACCGCTGCGTTTTATCTGGCCTATGCCTGGGTCGTGGTCGATACCGTTCACGGCAATATAACCCTCGGGCAAATGACCATGTACCTGGTGCTGTTCAAGCAGGGACAGGCGGCCGTGAGCAGCAGTTTGAGCGCGATCAGTGGTCTTTACGAGGATGGTCTTTACCTGTCGAGCCTCTACGAGTACTTGGCCGAGCCGGTTATTGCCGATAGCGCGAGCCTTACCGTGGGCGCGGTGCCTGGCGATGGTTTGCGTTTCGAAAATGTCGGGTTCCGTTATCCAGGGGCGAGCCGCGACGCTTTGCAGGGCATCGATCTGCACCTGCTGCCCGGGCACAGCGTTGCGCTGGTGGGGGAAAACGGTTCGGGCAAAACCACGCTGATCAAGCTGCTGACGCGGCTGTATCGCCCTGACCAGGGTCGTATTTTGCTGGACGGCAGCGATTTGCAGTCCTGGGAAGAAGAGGCGCTGAGACGGCGCATCGGTGTGATTTTTCAGGACTACATTCGCTACCAATTCTCGGTGGGCGAGAATATCGGCGTGGGCGATACCCTGGCGTTCAACGATGAAGCGCGCTGGCAGCAAGCGGCCGCCGAGGGCATGGCCGCGCCCTTTATCGAGCGTCTGGATCGCGGTTACGCCACGCAATTGGGGCGGTGGTTTGCCGGTGGGCAGGAGCTGTCCGGTGGGCAATGGCAAAAGATTGCCTTGTCTCGCGCCTACATGCGCCGCGACGCCGATATTTTGATTCTGGATGAGCCCACCTCCGCCCTGGACCCGGCGGCGGAAGCGGCGGTGTTCGAGCATTTCAGTCAACACACCGAAGGCCGCATGACGTTGCTGATTTCTCACCGGTTCTCCAGCGTACGCAATGCCGACCACATCATCGTGCTGGATCAGGGTTCGATCCTTGAGCGCGGCGATCACGACAGCCTGGTCGCGGCGGGCGGGCGTTATGCACAGTTGTTCAGCGTGCAGGCTCGTGGTTATCGGTAGCCCTGGGTCTGCGTTCTGGCGTTGAAAGATTCAAAAGATCGCAGCCTTCGGCAGCTCCTACAGGGGGGATTGCGTACATGTAGGAGCTGCCGAAGGCTGCGATCTTTTGATCTTCATGGGCAACTCACCAGAATCATCCAGTCTGTGGGAGCAGGCTCGCTCCCACAGGGGCTTTAGGCTCTCCAGGCTTCACGGCATCTCCGGCAACTCCTGAGGCCGCAAATCAAACACCAGCACCTCGGCATCCACGCCGTTGCTCAAGGTCAGCACCTGTTCTTCGCGAACCCGCACACCATCGCCTTCCTGCAACTGCATGCCATTGAGTTCAACACTGCCGCGCGCCACATGCACATAGGCGTAACGATCGGCGGCCAGTTCCAGCGTGGCGCTTTCCTTGCCGTCGATCAGGCCGGCATACACCCGCGCATCCTGCCGGACTTTCAGCGAACCGTTGGCGCCGTCAGGGGAGATGATCAACTGCAAGCGACCGCGTTTTTTCTGCGTGCTGAAGTGCTCTTGCTGGTAACGCGGTTTGGCGCCGCTGACCTCCGGCACGATCCAGATTTGCAGGAAGTGCACGGGTTTGTTCGCCGAATGGTTGAACTCGCTGTGAGCCACGCCGCTGCCGGCGCTCATCAATTGCACGTCACCGGGGCGGATCACCGAGCCGGTGCCCAAGGTGTCCTTATGTTCCAGAGCCCCTTCAAGCACATAGGAAAAAATTTCCATGTCGCGGTGCGGGTGCTGGCCAAAACCTTTGTCGGCCGCCATGCGGTCGTCGTTGATCACCAGCAGGTCGGAAAAACCCTGCTCCCGCGGGTTGCGGTAGTTGGCGAAGGAGAAGGTATGGAACGACTTCAACCAACCGTGATTGGCCGCGCCGCGATCCGAAGCTTTACGAAGGGTCAGCATGATGAAATCTCCTGTCAGGACGTGAATTCGTCCGAGTGAGGAGAAGGTTAATGTTTACCGTTTGGTGCAATAAGTAGATGAAAATTGAAATACTGTCTCGTTCAAGTTGACAGTTTTTGATGCGAGTTCACGTATCCTTGTTGTTACATTTGGCCATAATGCTCAGTGCTGCTGACGCTATGTTCCTTCTTCCTCTGATACCAGTGACGTCCAATCCATGAAAACCGTGGCAATGGTGCTGTTCCCCGACTTTCTTCTGCTCGACATGGCCGGTCCCATGGAAGTGTTTTCCATCGCCAATCGTTATCTGGCACCGGGCGACCGTTACGAACTGTCGACCATTGGTACCGAGCTGGGTGCGCTGCGGGCTTCCAACGGCGTCAACGTCCAGGCCGATTTGCATCTCGATCAGGCGAACGAGCGCTATGACTTGTTGCTGGTGCCGGGCGGGCCGGGGGCCTACAACGAAAAACATCCACCGTTGCTAGGCTGGCTTCAAGGCGCCGTCAACCGCGCGAACCGTTATGGGTCGATCTGCACCGGCGCGTTCGTGCTCGGGCATGCCGGGCTGCTGGACGGTTATCGCGTGACCACTCACTGGCATTACACCGAACGCCTGATCAAAGGCTTCCCCAAGGCCACCGTCGAGACCGATCAGATTTACGTGCAGGACCGCAATCTCATCACCTCCGGCGGTGTCACCGCTGGCATCGACCTGGCGCTCGCGGTGGTTGCCGAAGATCATGGCAAGAAGGTCGCCCAGGATGTCGCCAAGGTGTTGCTGGTGGTGATGAAGCGCCAGGGCGGGCAGGCGCAGTTCAGTCCGTTGATGGCGGCGGTGGCACCCCATGAAACGCCGATCACCCGGGTGCAGAACCATGTGCTCGAACACCTCGACGAAGCGTTCAGCATCGATCGCATGGCCAGTCTGGTGAACATGAGTGCGCGGCATTTCGCCCGGGTTTTCGCCCGGGAAGTGAACATGACGCCCATGGAGTTTCTGCAAAGCGCGCGCATCGACTGCGCGAGGAATCTGCTGGAAACCAGCGACCTGCCGCTCAAGACCGTGGCCTATAAAAGTGGATTTGGCAGCGTGCGGCATATGCGTTTTCTGTTCAGTGAAAAGCTCGGCCTGACCCCCACTCAATACCGTGAACAGTTCAGTTAGGAGGCGTTGTCCGTCACGCGCACCGTGATGGCCGTGATGCTCCTCCCGTGGTCGTTGTGCCGTCACCCATGCCTGCCAAGATATCCGTGAACTCTTTACCATGGAGGTGCGGGAACCTGGATGGACCGGTGCGATGGATGTTGCAATACCTTGAGCCGGGCCAGGTTTTCAGCGCATGAACGTGCATGAACAGCCTCAGAGATATAAACAGCGATGCGGTGCTGCGGTTCGGGCCCTACGCGTTTCACCTGCGTCAGCGACTGATCCTTCAGGGTGATCGCCCGCTGCGCATGGGCGGGCGAGCCCTGGATATTTTGCAGGTGCTGCTCGAGCGCGCCGGTTCAGTGGTGAGCAAGGATGCCCTGATTGCCCATATCTGGCCGACCTCGGTGGTCGAGGAAATCAACCTGCGCGTGCACATCGCCGCCCTGCGCCGGGCACTTGGCGATGGCCAGAACGGGCAGCGCTACATCGTTAATATTCCCCAGCGCGGCTACAGCTTCATCGCCCCGGTGCAGTGCGACCGGGCAGATACGCCAGTGCCCATCGCGATGGAGCACAAGCCTCAACACAATCTGCCTGCGCGGCTCACTCCGGTGACTGGTCGCGACTCGATCATCGGCAGTGTGGTCCGGCAGTTGCCGGTTCGACGTCTCATGACCCTGATCGGTCCCGCCGGCATTGGCAAAACCACCGTGGCGTTGCGCGTGGCCGAATTGCTGTTGCAGCACTATCAGGACGGTGTCTGGAGGGTTGATCTGGCGGCCATCGATGAGCCGGCGCAACTCGTCGAGCATCTGTCGCGCACGCTGGAACTGGACGTGGGCGAGGCGCCGCTGATGCAACGACATGCCTTGGTGGTGCTCGATAATTGCGATCACCTGCTCGAATGCTGTCGGGCAGTGGTCGACAATTTGCTGGCCTGGGCGCCACGGCTGTCGATCCTGGCCACTAGCCGCGAACCCCTGCGAGCGGCGGGGGAGACGCTGCTGCGTTTACCGGGCCTGGCGGTGCCGCCGGCCTCAGCGATATATAACGTGGCCGAGGCCATGGGTTATTCGGCGGTGCAGCTGTTGGTCAGCCGCGTCCGAGCCCGTCAGCAAGGGTTTACCCTGCGCCAACAGGATCTCAAGGCGGTGCGTGAAATCTGTCGACGCCTGGATGGCTTGCCCCTGGCCATTGAACTGGCGGCGGCGCAGATCGATGCGTTGGCGCTGGTGGGGTTGCAAGCGCAACTCGGTAACTGTTTTCAGCTGCTGACCCAGGGTCGACGCACCGCCGTGCCACGGCATCAGAGTCTGAAAGCCGCACTGGACTGGAGCTATGAACAGCTGAGCCCGTTGGAGCAAACCGTGTTGCAGCGGCTGGCGGTGTTCAAAATGGCGTTCACGCAGGCGTCGGCGATTGGCGTGATCAGTTGCGCGGTGCTGCGGCCCACCTGCCTGGTCGACATCGTAGAGCGGCTGGCGAGCAAATCACTGCTGTCGGTGGAGCAGGGCTGCGGCCAGACCCGTTACCGTTTCCTCAACACCACCCGCCTCTACGCCTTGGAGAAACTCGAACACAGCGGTCACTTGCGTGCCTTTGAACGGCGTTATGCCCGCTATATCAGCCGGGCGCGCTGGACATCAGCCGGGCAGGTGTCGCTGCAGCTCGTCGAGTAGCCGACGGACTTTCATCAGGTCTGGTGTAGCAAAGCCTTCGGTGAACCGCTGATAAATCGGCGCCAGCAGCTCATGGGCTTGCTGAACATGACCCTGGCGCTGCCACAGCTGGGCCAATGAGGTGGCGCTGCGCAGTTCCCAGGCCAGCGCTCCCTGGGTTTTTGCCACGGCTAAGGCTTTGAGCAGCACCGCCTCAGCCGCGCTGACCCCGGTCGGGCCATCCCTGGTCAGTAATGCGTTGGCCCGGGCTCGTAGAATTTCCGCGGTGCTCCAGCCTGCCGCGCCGTTTTCGGCCCGTTCCAGCAACGCATCATCGACAAAACGGCTGTCCAGCGTGACCATGATTTCCTTGATCAACCCGGTGTTTGCTTGCGGTGATGAGGGCGCATCGGCAGCATCGATCACCTGCGCATAATGTTTGGCCCAGGTGTAGAACAGCAGCACCGAGTGTTTCTTCGCCTGTTCAAGCAGCAGGTTCAGGAGCTCGCGGGCGACCGGGGTATCGCCGTTGTAGTGAGCGATCAGGCAACCGGCCAGCGCCAATGTGTAGCAGATGGACGTGCCATGATTGATCTGCATCGCGATATCAAGCGCTTGTCGTGCGGTGCGCCAGGCTTTTTCCGGGTGCCCTTGTAACCAGAGAATGCGCGCCAGGATTGTCAGGGCCGCGACGCTCTGATCGTAATGCACGCCAAAGCAGTAACTGAAGCGGTTGAGGTGACCGTTATGGGCCAGGCATTGAATGACCTGTTCGACATTCTCCCGCGCCAATGCCTGATCTCCGGCAAAGTGCAGGGCCAGAACCCGCAAGCGTTGGGTGCTGAGGGCCAACACCGCGTCACCGTGCAACACCAACCGCTCGAATTGTCGGCTCTGCTCCAGAGCCTGTTGGTAGTGGCCACAACTGAGATCAACCGCCAAGTGCCCGGAAATCGCTTTGAGCTGACCGGCCACATCGTTGCAGCGTTCAGCCAGGTGTTTGGCGCTGACAAACGCTTCGACAGCTTCGGCGCTACTGCCCAGGGTGTGGTAGCAGGAGCTGCCGAGGGCAAGCTTGAGGGTTATGGTCACCCGCGGGCAGGGCTGATGCGTCGCTTCGAGCAAGGCCAACGCTTTGCGCACATACACGCCGTGCTCCTTGAGCAGCGACAGTTCCTGCCAGAGCGGCGTCGAGGTCGCGGCAAGGCGGATCGCCAAGGCCTGCGGTCCTTGAGCGTTCAAGCCCCAATCGAGTGCAGAACGAATATCTCCCAGGCTGCGGGCGTAACGCTCGGTCCAGCGCTCGCTCGAGATCTGCTCCCAGTCGTTCCCGGCTTGCTGCATCAAGGCCAGGCAACGTTCGGCGTGGCGCTCGCGGGTGTCCGGCAGCTCCTGGGCCTGGTCGAGCTTTTCCAGTGCATAGCCACGCGTGGTGTCGAGCAGACGATAGAACACTTCTTCGTCGCCGACTTCCACATTCAGCAATGACTTTGCGACCAATTGGGTGATCGAGGAAAACACCATCCCGGGCTCGATGTGCTGGCCGACAATCACGGCGGCGGCAGATTCCAGCGTGAAACCGCCCCGGAACAGGCTCAATCGGCGCAGACAGGTTTGCTCGCAGGCGCTGAGCAGTTCAAAGCTCCAGTCCAGTGTCGCGCGCAGGGTTTGATGGCGGCCCAAATTCGTTTGGCAGCCCTGGGTGAACAGGCGAAAGCTGCCTTGCAGTTGCAACAGCAACCCACTCAAACCCAGGCTGCCTACTTGCGCTGCCGCCAGTTCGATGGCCAGCGGTATGCCGTCCAGACGCCGACAGATTTCAATCGCCAGCGGCAGGTCTGCTTCGCTCAGTTCGAAGCTGTCGTGGCTGGCCATCGCCCGCTCGACAAATAACTGCAGCGCCGAAAACGTCAGGGCCTGGGCGCGGTCGAGCACGGCGATGGGTGGCGGGCAGTCCAGCGATTCCAGGCGTTGCACAAACTCGCCTTCGGCCCGCAAACTCTCGCGGCTGGTGGCCAGAATGTGCACCTGGGGCGCCGCGCGCAGAATGCTTTCACTGAGCAATGCAATGGCATCGATCAAGTGTTCGCAGTTATCGATGACCAGCAGCATCTGCCGTTCGCGCAGGAACGTGGCAAGACCGCTCATGGGTTCGGCGTCGTGCAGGGACAAATCCAGCAGCGTTGCCAGGTGCGTAGTGATCATCGAAGGATCGTTGATCGGTGCCAGGTCCAGCAGGCGAATGCCGTCTCGGTAGCGGCCGATCAATTGCTCGGCGACGCGCAGCGCCACGGTCGTTTTACCGATTCCGCCGGGGCCCACGAGGGTGATGAACCGCTGCTGCGCCAGTTGCTTCACCAGGCTATCGACCAGCGCCTGACGACCGATCATGCGGGTCCGACGAATGGGCAGGTTATGCCGGCTCGGCCCATTTTCGTCGATTTTCGGGCTTTGCTCGACTTGCGTCACAGAGAACGGCGCGACAAAACTGTAGCCGCGCTGGGCAACGGTGATGATGTAGCGCTGGCCGGCCTGACCGTCGCCGAGGGCTTTGCGCAGCGCCGCCATGTGCACCCGCAGATTGATGTCTTCCACCACGCTTTTGGGCCAGACCCCGGCGATCAGTTGCTGCTTGCTCACCACCTGCCCGGCGTGTTCCAGCAGGATCAATAGAATGTCCATGGCGCGCCGACCCAGGCGCAAGGGCTGGTCGGCCTCCATCACCAGGCGTTGTCCGGGGTAAATCCGGTAAGGGCCGAAATGGATGGCCTGTTCGGGAGAAAGGGTCAACGGGTCACTCCTGCTTGCATCCGTCTATCACGCGGTATCCGGGCATATTCCTCAGGTTTTTTCGGCAGCGCAACGCAGCGTCGAGCACCTGGTGGCAGTGCGTATCGGTCGTTGTATTCAGGCCGGTGCCGGCCGGTCCCGTATTTATTGGGGCGCGATGCCGCTGACGATGCTGCGGAATCCATTGGCGCACCCTTAAAAATTAACAACGTTTAACTCGTCGTGTATCCGGTCTACGCTCAAAAATCCATCCCTTCAAGTTCAACCGAAGGCACTGACCTTCTTGCAACAAAAAGCGTGCCGAAAAAAGGATGAACACTTCTGGAGGAGCCGGAATGAGCAACGTGGTGGTGGTCTATCACAGTGGCTACGGGCATACCCGGGTCATGGCCGAAGCTGTGGGCCAAGGGGTGGAGCGGCACTTGGGCAGCACCTGTCGGCTGATTCCGGTCGAGGAAGTGGACGAACATTGGGAGCGCTTGCACCGTGCCGATGCAATCATCTTCGGCGCCCCGACTTACATGGGCAGTGCCTCGGCGGCCTTCAAAAGTTTCATGGAAGCCACCGCATCGTTTTACCTGGCCCAACCCTGGCGCGACAAACTCGCCGCCGGGTTCACCAATTCCGGCTGCTTGTGCGGCGACAAGCTCAACACCTTGTTGCAGATGACCGTGTTCGCCGCCCAGCACTCGATGATCTGGGTCGGCCTCGACCTGCTGCCGGCCCGCAGCAGCATTGGCCTGTTCGATGGGCAGTTGAATCGTCTCGGCAGTTCACTGGGGGCCATGGCCCAATCGAACGTCGAACAGTCCCCCGACCTTGCACCGCCGCCCGAAGACCGTCGTACTGCCGCGCATTTGGGCGAGCGGGTGGCACGCCTGGCTGAACGAATGGTCCGCCCCTCTTATTAACTGCCACAAAAACCATGCACGAGGAGACATCATCATGAGCACCTTTACCACCCGAGACGGCACCGAGATTTACTACAAGGACTGGGGCACCGGTCAGCCGATCGTCTTCAGCCACGGTTGGCCATTGAACGCCGACAGCTGGGAGTCGCAGATGATCTTCCTGGCTTCCAAAGGCTACCGGGTCATTGCTCATGATCGCCGTGGTCACGGTCGTTCGAGCCAGCCATGGCTCGGCAATGAGATGGATATTTACGCCGATGACCTGGCGCAGCTGATCGAGCATCTGGATCTGCAAAACGCCGTGCTGTTCGGCTTCTCCACCGGCGGTGGCGAAGTGGCGCGCTACATCGGTCGCCACGGCACCGGTCGGGTGGCCAAGGCCGGGCTGATTTCCTCGGTGCCACCGTTGATGCTCAAGACCGAGGCCAATCCCGGCGGCTTGCCACTGGAAGTGTTCGACGGTATTCGTCAGGCGTCCCTGGCTGACCGTTCGCAACTGTACAAGGATCTGGCCAGCGGTCCGTTCTTTGGCTTCAATCGCCCGGGTGCCAAGCCGTCCCAAGGCATGATCGACTGGTTCTGGCTGCAGGGCATGATGTCCGGCCACAAGAACGCGTATGACTGCATCAAAGCGTTCTCCGAAACCGACTTTACCGAAGACCTGAAAAAGTTCGACGTGCCGACCCTGGTGGTGCATGGCGACGACGACCAGATCGTGCCGATCGAAGCCGCGGGTATCGCTGCGGCGAAACTGGTCAAGGGCTCGACATTGAAAGTCTACCCGGGAGCACCTCACGGCCTGACCGACACCCACAAGGATCAGCTTAACGAAGATCTGCTGACGTTCATCAAGGGCTGATCAAGATCGAAAGATCGCAGCCTCCGGCAGCTCCTACAGGGTTATGTGTATGCCGTTGGTGCTGCGATCTTTGCTGTTCGTATTTAAGATCAAAAGATCGCGGGCTTCGCCAGCGCCTACACGGTTATGTGAGCCCCTGTAGGCGCTGCCGAAGGCTGCGATCTTTTGATGGTGAGAGAGGGAAGAGAACGCACGGCCCGACACCGCCAGACAAACGGTGAAACGCCTTCGCTGCGAGTGAAGAGATGGGAAAAATGTGCCTGATCGCAGAAGCCGCATTCCAGGCTGATTTGCGTCAGGGTCAGGTCCGTGTTCTGGATCAACTGCTTGGCCCGGGCAATGCGTTGCCGGCGAATCCAGTCTTGCGGCGAAAGGCCGGTGCTGCATTTGAACGCACGGGAAAAATGACTGCGCGACAGGGCGCACGCCCGTGCCAGTTCAGTCACTTCCAGGGTTTCGCCGAGGTGGTCGAGGATCAACTGCTTGGCCAGATTTTCACGCCAGGGGCTGAGCCCGCCAGTGGGTTTTTTTCGCGTTTCAGTGGGTGACGCGCTAGTCGCGTTTTGCTGAAAATGAGCCATGGCCAATGTCCGTGTCGAAGGGCGCGCGCGGGTGCACTGCACGGTGAGTCAGCACGTTCCCTCTAAGAAAAGGTCTGCGCAGCAGGCTTCATTCTTGGTCGCGGGAGCGTTGGCTTGCGAGTTAAACGTTGTTAATTCCTCGATCGGCGCGGGCAGTCTCGAGTACAGTCAGCCACACTCGTCAACCCTGGTGCCTGGCCGAAAACACAATGGGATTGTGCTTATGAATCGTAATGATCTGCGCCGCGTCGACATGAACCTGCTGGTGATTTTCGAAGCCTTGATGTTCGAAAAGAACCTGACCCGGGTCGCCGAAAAACTCTTCATGGGCCAACCGGCGGTGAGCGCCGCGCTGGGACGGTTGCGAGATCTGTTCGACGATCCGTTGTTGCTGCGCAACGGTCGCGGGATGGAGCCGACCGCACGGGCGTTGGCAATTCTCAAGGAACTGCAACCGGCGATGGACACCATCTCGGGGGCGGTCAGTCGCGCCAAGGAATTCGACCCGACGACCAGCTGCGACGTGTTTCGCATCGGGCTGTCGGATGATGCCGAGTTCGGTCTCTTTCCTCCATTGCTCCGGCAACTGCAAGAAGAAGCACCGGGAATCGTGGTCGTGGTGCGTCGCGCCAATTATCTGCTGATGCCGGCGTTACTGGCCTCCGGGGAGATTTCGGTGGGCGTCAGCTACACCACCGACCTGCCGGCCAACGCCAAACGCAAGAAGCTGCGCGACATTCCGTGCAAAGTACTGCGCGGCGACAACCGGCTAGAACCGCTGACCCTGGATGATTACTGTGCGCGGCCCCATGCGATGGTGTCGTTTTCCGGTGACCTGAGCGGCAACATTGATCTGGACTTGGCCAAGGTCGGACGCACGCGACGCGTTGTACTTGGGGTGCCGCAATTCAGTGGGTTACGCGCGTTGCTCGCTGGCACAGAGATGATCGCTACTGTCCCCGATTACGCAGCCTGCGCGTTGGTTGAGGGATGTGCCTTGCGCGCCGAAGATCCGCCGTTCCCTATCGACGCTGCTCAACTGTCGATGGCCTGGAGCGGGGTGCATGACAACGATCCGGCGGAGCGCTGGTTAAGGTCGCGGATCAGTCAGTTCATGTCGGTGGCGTTGGATATTCCGGTGGTTTAAGGCTGTAAATAGAGGTCTTCAACCCCCCAAAACCCTGTGGGAGCGGGCTTGCCCGCGATGGCGTCGGGTCAGTCGACATCACTATTGAATGACACACCCTATTCGCGAGCAAGCCCGCTCCCACAGGGGAATGTGTGTTGATTCGAGGGCTGTGTTTAATGATGTTTAGCGTTACTTCCTGAAAGCTACAGATCCTTGCGCCGTTGCCTACGACTGCGCCAGAATCCGCCGGCTTGTGCGCTTTGGGGGCGGGCTCTATCGTTTGTCGGTCGCTGACGAATCAGCGATCGGGTTTAGCGACCCGGATCATTCCAGGTGCATCAGCGTTCCAAGCTTTGTTGCAGGTTTTCATACACCAGCAATAACGTTATGGCGGCTGTATGTGGGAGACCCTCGGGTCTACCGGGTGCCTGTGACCGGTTCGCTAACCTGCGTGCAGCCGCCACCCTTACTTGTTTAGCGACAGGTCATGGTGGCTCCGTTTCCTACAGGAGTTTCACTATGTTCAAACCAACACCGAACCCGCCGCAAACCGATCCAACATCCCCCTACGATCACCTCGATCCCAAAAAACTCAACGAAGCCGCCGAGCGTGCTCTCGATCACTACCTCAAACCGTCCGACCCCGACTGCACCAATCAGCCCCCGCGCAAACCGAGCACGATTTACACCGTCGCCCCGGGCATCGACATCGAAGAGCTACTGGCCAATGCCTGCGAATCCTTTGCCTCGGCCAAGGTGATCGCCAGTGACTGTGCCGGGTTTCTGGAGGGGCCGCAGCGCAATACGATACTGGGCGTCGCGCAGCTCATCATGCTGGGTGAACTGGCTGTGAGTCGGGCGCTGGATAGTCTGGAATTGAAGGCAGCCCCGGCCGTCTGACCGGATTCAATACGAAACGGCCTTCGGGCCGTTTTTTGTGCCTGAGCAGTAGTGAGCACGCACAAAACCCTGTGGGAGCGGGCTTGCCCGCGATGGCGTCGGGTCAGTCGACATCACTGTTAATGACACACCCTATTCGCGGGCAAGCCCGCTCCCACAGGGTTTTGGTCGTTCGGGCGTTCAACGCACTCGCAAAGAGAGCACGTACATTCAATTTTTCCCCACCCCGTCGCTGCACTATTCAGGGCAATGATTGATCAAGGGTAGGGCCATGAACGCTTCGCGATGGAATGAACAGGCTCAAGATTTCGGGCTGCTGTTTCTGCGGGTCAGCGGCGGGCTGTTTCTGTTGTGGGTGCATGGCTTGCCCAAACTGCTCGATTACAGCGCCGAACTGCAACGCATCGAAGACCCGTTTCATCTCGGCGCAAACCTGACCCTGATTCTGGCGATTTCCGCCGAGGTGCTGTGCCCCTTGCTGATCATCGCCGGGGTGCTGGTGCGATTGGCCTGTTTGCCTATTCTCTTCGTGCTGCTGGTGGCGTTGCTGGTCGTGCATCCGCAATGGAGTGTGGCCGAAGGGCAGTTCGGCTGGTTGCTGTTGATCCTCTTCACCAGCATCTTCATCGCCGGGCCCGGTCGGCTGGCGCTCAGTGTCCGTTTCGCCGGAGCTTTCCGTTATGCCTGATTCCAATCGTTTTGAAGAAGTCGTGACCCTGATCGTCAAGCACCGGGTCAAGGCCGGTTTTGAAGCAGCCTATGAAACCTGGCTGCGCAACATCGTCAGTGTGGCGGGGCAGCGAGAAGGCCATTTGGGGGTGGACGTGGTGCGCGGCAAAAACGCCGGCCTCGACACTTACACCTGCGTGCTGCGTTTTTGCTCGACCGAGGCGATGCAGCGCTGGCTCGACTCACCGCAACGTCAGGCGCTGGTCGACGAAGCTGCTCCGATGCTAGCCGACGGCGACCAGACCGAGGTCAACCCGGTCAATGAATTCTGGTTCTCACCGCTGGCTGAGGCCGGTTCGCCACCGCCGCGCTGGAAGCAATCGGTGGTGACGCTGCTGGTGATTTTGCCGCACACCTTGCTGGTGCCGCTGCTCTGGGGACCATTGCTGCAGCTCAATGCCTTTTTGTCCAATTACGTGGTCGCCACGTTTCTGATCACGCTGACCATCGTGCTGTCGGTGGTGTACATCTTTATGCCGCTGGCCACGCGCCTGTTCACGCCGTGGCTGGAAGCCGGCCAGTCCCATCCCACACAGCCTTAAGGAAACGCGATGAACGCCGATCTGATTCTGTTCAATGGCCAGTTCCATACCGTTGACCGTGAAAAGCCCCTCGCCAGCGCCGTGGCGATCAGCGACGGCCGCTTCGTCGCGGTCGGCACCGATAGCGAAGCCATGGCCCTGCGCGGTTCGGGCACACAGGTCATCGACCTCAAGGGCCGTTGCGTCATCCCCGGCCTCAACGACTCGCACTTGCACCTGATCCGTGGTGGCCTGAACTACAACCTCGAACTGCGCTGGGAAGGCGTGCCGTCCCTGGCCGATGCCTTGCGCATGCTCAAGGATCAGGCCGATCGCACGCCGACGCCGCAGTGGGTGCGGGTGGTGGGTGGCTGGAACGAATTCCAGTTTGCCGAGAAGCGCATGCCGACCCTGGAAGAACTCAACCAGGCCGCCCCCGATACACCGGTGTTCGTGCTGCATTTGTACGACCGCGCCTTGCTCAACCGCGCTGCGTTGCGCGTCGCCGGTTACACCCGCAACACGCCGAACCCGCCGGGCGGCGAGATTGTGCGCGATGCCAACGGTGAGCCGACCGGCATGCTGGTGGCGCGGCCGAACGCGATGATTCTGTACTCGACCCTGGCCAAGGGGCCGAAGTTACCGCTGGAATATCAGGTCAACTCGACCCGACAGTTCATGCGCGAACTCAATCGCCTCGGCCTGACCAGCGCCATCGACGCCGGCGGTGGTTTCCAGAATTACCCGGACGACTACGCGGTGATCGAGCAGTTGGCCAAGGACCAGCAACTGACCATTCGCATTGCCTACAACCTGTTCACCCAAAAACCCAAGGAAGAGCTGACTGATTTCAAGAACTGGACCGGCAGCGTCAAGCTGCATCAGGGCGACGACTTTTTGCGGCATAACGGCGCGGGGGAAATGCTGGTGTTCTCGGCGGCGGATTTCGAGGACTTCCTCGAGCCGCGTCCGGACTTGCCGCAAACCATGGAAGACGAACTGGAACCGGTGGTCCGCCACCTCGTCGAGCAGCGCTGGCCGTTCCGTTTGCATGCGACCTACAACGAATCCATCAGCCGCATGCTCGATGTGTTCGAGAAGGTCAACCGCGACATTCCCTTCAATGGTTTGCCATGGTTCTTCGACCACGCCGAAACCATCACCCCACAGAATATCGAGCGGGTGAGGGCGCTGGGTGGCGGCATCGCGATCCAGGACCGCATGGCGTTCCAGGGGGAATATTTCGCCGAGCGTTATGGCGCCAAGGCCGCCGAAAACACGCCACCGATCAAGCGCATGCTGGCCGAGGGGGTTCCGGTCGGCGCGGGCACCGATGCGACTCGAGTGTCCAGCTACAACCCATGGACCTCGTTGTACTGGATGGTCAGCGGTCGCACCGTCGGTGGCCTGGCGCTGCACAGCGAAGGCCTGCCCCGGCAAACCGCGCTGGAATTGTTCACCCATGGCAGTGCCTGGTTTTCGTCGGAACAGGGCAAGAAAGGCCAGATCAAGGTCGGTCAACTGGCTGACGTGGCGGCATTGAGCGCGGACTTTTTCAGTGTCGAGGAAGAAGCCATCAAGTGGATCGAATCGGTGCTGACCGTGGTCGGCGGCAAAGTGGTGTACGCCGCCGGCGACTTCGAAAAACTTGGGCCGCCCAGTGTACCGGTGCTGCCGGACTGGTCGCCGGTGGTCAAGGTGCCCGGTCACTGGCGCCCGACTTCGCCGATGCAGGCGCAGGTTCACCAGTGCAGCGGACCGTGCGCGGTGCATTCCCACAGCCATGAACGGGCGCGTTTGTCGAATGCGCCGGTCAGCGATTTCCAGGGGTTCTGGGGCGCGTTTGGCTGCTCGTGTTTTGCCTTCTAGTGATTACAAAAAAGCGCCGACCTGGTGTGTCGGCGCCCTAAGCAACGTCCATCCTCCGAGGAGTTTCACATGAGCAACGTTCCTTACAAACGTCTGAACAAAGATGATGCAGTGGTATTGATGGTCGACCACCAGACCGGCCTGATCTCGTTGGTGCAGGATTTCTCGCCCAACGAATTCAAGAACAACGTGTTGGCCCTGGGCGACATCGCCAAGTTCTTCGATCTGCCGACCATCCTCACCACCAGTTTCGACAGCGGTCCGAACGGCCCGATCGTGCCGGAGCTCAAGGAGCAGTTCCCGGACGCTCCGTTCATTGCGCGCCCGGGTCAGATCAACGCCTGGGACAACGAAGACTTCGTCAAAGCCGTCAAGGCCACCGGCCGCAAGCAACTGATCATTGCCGGTGTAGTGACTGACGTGTGTGTGGCGTTCCCGACCCTGTCGGCGCTGGCTGAAGGTTTTGAAGTATTCGTGGTGACCGACGCTTCCGGCACCTTCAACACTACCGTGCAACAAGCCTCCTGGGCGCGCATGGCGGCGGCCGGTGCACAATTGATGAACTGGTTCTCGGTGGCCTGCGAGCTGCAGGGCGACTGGCGCAACGACATGGAAGGCCTGGCCAACCTGTTATCGCAGCGCATTCCGAACTACCGCAACCTGATCAACAGCTACACGACGTTCACCGCGAAGTAAGGGGTACGGCTGCCGGTCTCGGTTGGCAGCTTTAAAAGATCGCAGCCTGCGGCAGCTCCTACGGGGATTTGAGTACATCTGATCGTTTACGGATGTACACGCAACCTTTGTAGGAGCTGCCGCAGGCTGCGATCTTTTGTTCTTTGAATTGGGGAAGCCGGGAACGGAAAAAACGGCTATAAAGCGTTTTGCTGTCAACCAGGACGCGACAATGAACCCGTTCGAGGATATGCGTATTTTTTGCCAGGTCATGGACTCTGGCAGCTTCACTGCGGCAGCCGATCAATTGGGGCTGTCCAAGCAATTCGTCAGCCGCCGCCTGATGCAACTGGAAGAGCGCCTCGGTGTGCGCCTGCTCAACCGTTCGACCCGACGATTGGACGTCACGCCGTTGGGGCAAAGTTATTACGAATCGGCACTGCGCCTGCTCAGCGAAGTCGAGCAGGTGGAGCAGGGCATCGCCGGCCAGACCACCGAGCCCCGCGGCACCATTCGCTTGAGCGCGCCGCTGTCATTTGCGGTCGCGCATTTGGGCAGTCTGCTGCCGGTATTTTTGCAGCGTTATCGCGAGGTCACCGTTGAGGTCGACCTGAGCGATCGGCCAGTGGACTTGCTCGGCGAGGGCTACGATCTGGCATTGCGCATTGGCGTGCTGGAAGATTCGACGCTGATCGCCCGACGCCTCGCCTCTATCGAGCGGGTGTACTGCGCCAGCCCGGCGTACCTGGCCGAGCGGGGCACGCCGCTTAAACCCGAGGATTTGCATACTCACGATTGCCTGCCTTACGGCCACGGTCGTCAGGTGCAGTGGCGTTTCGAGGGGCGGGGCAAGCCGCTGAATATCAACGTGACTGGGCGGATGCGGGTCAACAATGGTGAGTTGCTCAAGGACGCGGCCATCGCTGGCATGGGGATCACGTACCTGCCGACCTTCATCGTCGGTTCGGCCCTGGAGGACGGCCGACTCGTGCCGGTGCTGGATGATTTGCGCCCCGAGCCGCTGACCTTGTCGGCCGTCTACCCGCAGCATCGCCAGAGTTCGCGGCCGGTGCAGGCGCTGATCGAGTTCTTGCGTGAGCGGTTGAATCAACGCAAAGAAGGTTCGCGCCACCGGTGATTACAAGATCACAACAAACCCCTGATGTGGTTTTTCTGGATGCTGATCTAGACTCGTGCCGGCTAATCAAAGGCCCGAATTCTGGAGCGTGCAATGGAAATGCCGACAAAAGAAAAAGCCATCGCCAGCAATCGCGATGCGTGGAATGACTCCGCCCCACACCACAAAGATACTCCTGAGTGGCAGGCCTGTTTGAGTGCCGTGAGCCATGGCGATTTTTCCTGCCTGGATGACACCCTCAGCGGGTTGCTTCAACAGGTCGGCGTCGACGGCAAGGACGTGGTGCAACTGGGCTGCAACAACGGACGCGAAAGTCTTTCGCTGTTTACGCTGGGCGCCCGTCATGTCGTGGGCGTCGACCAGTCGGAGGCCTTTCTAAATCAGGCCCGGGAACTGGCATCTCGTTCGCCCCATGAGCCCGAGTTCATCGAGGCTGACATCCATCACTTGCCCACTGAACTGCACCAGCGCTTCGATGTGGCACTGATCACCATCGGTGTATTGAACTGGATGCCGGACATCGCTGAATTCATGCGCCATGCCGCGCAAACCCTCAAGCCCGGCGGTGCGCTTGTGGTGTACGAAACCCACCCGTTCCTGGAGATGTTCGATCCCGAATCAGCCGATCCCTATCGCCCGGACAGCTCGTATTTTCGCAGCGAACCTTTCGTCCAGAGCCAGCCGATTGTCTATGAAGGCAAAGTCGAACAGCAGGCCGCAGCGTCCTACTGGTTCGTCCACACCCTGGGCGCCATCTTCACCGGTGCCGTCGAGGCGGGGTTGCAGATCAGCCACTTCAAGGAATACCCGCATTCCAATCGCGAAGAACTCTACGACCAGTATCAGCAGCAAAAAGCGCAGTTGCCGTTGTGTTACACGTTGGTGGCGGTGAAGCGCTGAGTGTCAGACCTGAGGAATGAGTTGCACTGACTGATGCCATCGCGGGCAAGCCCGCTCCCACAGTGATCGCTGTCGTTCACAAATCCTTTGGTCAAAGCAGTTACCTGTGGGAGCGGGCTTGCCCGCGATGGCGGCGACACGGTCCGCAGTCAAGCAACAACCATCGCTCCCACCAACCAAAATCACACCTGCGCCGCAGTCACTGCCGACTGCGCCGGTTTGCGCAGTTCAGTCAGCCGCGAGCCGCTGTAATAGGTTTCGCGGAAGAAGCGCCAGCGGCCGAACAGGTCGTAGACGTGGGTGATGCGCCCCTGTTCCTGATAGTCCATGCGCAGGTGCATTTTCATGGCCTGGATGTTGCGGGCATCGCAGACGTCCATGACCTTGTTACAACCTTGGTCCCGCATCGCACCCCAGATATTGTACTGGGCGTCCACCGACAGGCTGGAGCCGAAATATTGAGGGATCATTTCGCCGCCGAACTGGAAAAACTCACCGGGTTGGACCCTGAACCAGCAACCGTAATAGTGCTGGTCAAAGTAGTCACTGAGGCTGCCCCATATGAATCCGACGGCATCTCCTTTCTCGTCCAGATACATGTGCCCGGTGTGACCTTCGGACGCGATTTGGGCCATGGCCTTGACGCGGTTACCGTAATACCTGGTGAAAGCCGTGGCGTTCTCCTGGGTAATGGTCACCAAACGCAAGCCCGTGTAGGGCCGTAGTTTGTGCGGCCCTATTGGAGTGACCAGATCGCGTCCCAGCCACAGCAGCTCTCGGTGCAAATACACATAGCGGTTCCAGAGCGTCTGGAGCGTGTGAAGCAGGCCTTTTTGTTTGATTCGTTCGCGAAGCTTGGCGGTGGCGCTCATGAAGTCCTCCGAGGCTGAAGCCAGGGTTGGGTGGGGAACGTTTTTTCAATGGCGATAAATCAAGGTTGCAACGTTTGTAGCTCAGCCGAGTACTGCGGTTCCTCTTTGAACGTCCTTGGCACGACGGCATAGGACACTCTCGGAATGCCCGGAAGACGCAGCTCCAGCATGTGAGCCAGAGACTCTCCGGGGTTTAAATAGATGTCGCCAAAATCGCTGCCGATATGGGTCGGGTGGACGACGATTTCCAGCAGGCCATCGATCGGCATTGCCACGTTGCGCAGGTCAACCGGGGTGCATACGTACTCGGCGGTCGCTCCGGCCAGGCGGCTCAATCGATGGTTGAGCAATGTCTTGAACATCCGCTTGGGCACACTCAGATTATTTCCCAGATGGCGCGCCAGTCGCACCGGCACACCTTGACAGGCGGCGAAACGCGCGACGATTTCGCCGATGGGCCAGATGTTGTGCACGTGCTGATGGGAATCGATATGGCTGGGACGCAGGCCGTTGTCCAGGCAGCGTTGCCATTGGGCTTCGAGCTCCTCCAACACCGCGTCGCGATCCTGGCGGGGGAGCCAGAGACTGTGGCGGGGCAGGCTGAGGTCGAACAGGCCTTCGCTGTTACAGAATGTCGAACGTGAAAGAATCGACGGGCTCAACGGCCGGCCGTAGGTGAGATTGAAATGCAGGCCGATTCGCCCTTTGAGCAACGACTGCCGGGCCAGCACGCAAGCTTCCTCGAACGCCGGCATGTTGGCCATGGCGGTGGCGGAGCTGATGACCCCAGCCAGGAAGGCACCCAGGATCACCGCGTTTTCGCTCTGGCTGAGACCGAAATCGTCAGCGTTGACTATTACTTGGCGAGGCATGTTTGTCCTCCATGATTTTATCGGTGGGCGCCGGACCTTTGTCGACGCAAGCCGTTGTCGGAGGGGGTGCCGGAGCGGTTGATGCCCGCCAGGCCCTCCACTTGTCCAGCCATGGCTTGAGCTGGTGCCAGAGTCGCATGCTCAGTCCCAGGACGAGGCCGCTAGGGCGCCAGGAATAGAAACTCCAGCGCCAGTGTTCCAGTTGCCCTGTCATGCGCTCCTGGAGTTGATGGCTGGAGTTCTTCAGGCTGACTCGCGAAGCGTCGATCCAGTGCCAGTTGTCGTCCAGGCCCCAGCGAATCCACTCTTCGAGCAGCACACGACCGCTGCCCAGGTCGGCGTATTTCGGCAGGAACGCCAGGTTGTAGTCGTACAGCCGGCCCTGTTCCAGCAACCCGATCCGGTAGCTGATGCAGCGCCCGTCGAGTTCCAGCAGCACTACCCGCAGCAGTCCCTGTTCGGCGAGGGCGGTAAAGGCCAGGTCGATCCATTGTCGGCTAAGGTTGCTGGTGAAAATCCCCACGCCTTCGAGACCTTTCCAGCTGTGCGCTTCGACTTCGCTGAGGGCCTGCAATAAAGGCCCGATGGTGGCGGCGTCAGGGGTTATGCGTCGCACCTCGGCGCCATAGGCCAACATGCGTTTACGCGCCCGGCGCAGCTTGTAGCGCGGGTCGCCGGACACTTCCAGGCGGTCGGTCTCGTTGATCAAATGCACCGGCACCCGGCAGCTGAGGCGGCGCTCGCCGGTCGAGCTGTGGGCCATCCATGCAGTCAGCGCGCTTTCTTCGCCGATGGGTTCGGACAATTCATTGAGTTGCAGCATTGCATGGGGTAAGCGACGGCGGATGATTACCAGCGCCTTGCGCATGCTGTCGGCATCGAGGCAGGTGAGCAGGGCCAGGCGATCGGTGAGCGGATAACCGAGGTGGCGCAGGACCCGAAATGGCAGCTTTCCAAAGCGCTCCACGGACGCCACCAGCGGCAGGCACAAGGCCAACTCATCACCGTGCCAGCCCAGCAGAACGTGCAGGCGTGCCCCGGCTGTCAGTGCCTGTTCCGACGCGTACAGCCAGGCCAGGGTATTGAACGGCGTGTGATCGGTCACGCGCAGTCGCAACCCCTCATAGGCCGCTGCCGGAAAGTCGGGGGCGCACAACGACGTGCGCCATTCGAATCGCGCCACCATAAATTCAGGCCACCGCCTCAGGAACAGTTGAACGGGACGGTTTACGTAGCGCATCCAGACGTGAGTCGCGGTAACGGGTCTCACGAAAGAAGCGCCAGCGACCGAATAATCGGTAGGCGTGCAGAATGCGTCCTTGCTCTTGATAGCCCATGCGAACGTGCAGTTTCAGCGCCGGTAGGTTGCGAGCGTCGCAGACATCCACGACCGTGTGGCAGCCTTGGGCCTGCATGGCTTTCCAGAGTCGCAGTTGCAGGTCCACCGAGAGCGTCGTGCCCCAATAGGCACGGGCCAGTTCGCCGCCGAACTCGAAGAATTCGCCTTGCTTTACCGGGAACTTGCAGCCATAGAAATGCCGGTCGTGATATTCCCGGATGCTGCCCCAGATGAAGGCCACCGTGTCGCCTTTGTCGTCCAGATACATGTGCCCGGTGTACCCCTCGGCAGCCAGTTCCGCCATGGTGTTGACGCGGTCGCCAAAGTGACGGGCGAAGGCGGCGGTGTTGTGCACCGTGATGGCCTTCATCCGCAGCGGTGGGTAAGGTTTAAGCTGATGGGGCGGTACCGGGCTGACCAGGTCACGCTTCATCCATAACAACTCCCAATGAGCGAACACGTAGCGCCTCCACACGACCCTGATCGTTGCACGCAGGCCTTTTCGTTTGATGTGTTGGCGAAGTCTCCCTAAGGCATTCATGTCATTGTCTCCTGACAGGGACCGGTCGCGGATGACGTACTGCAACGCGCAGTCGAGAGCGGCGCGGTCGTGGTGATGCAAATTGACGGCGTTCATGAGGCGCTCCAGCTCAAGGCGAACAGGGTTTCGCCCGGCAGGTCGAAGCTGACGCGACCGTCGTGACAGTTGAATTGAGCGCTACGGCTGCGGCTGTCGGCACCGAAGTACACCAGCGCTCCCTTGGCCAGCGGGCACGTCGCCCCGGCTAGATCGACACGCTGCGAGCGCACTCCCTTGTTGACCCCCAGCAGACTGCGCTGGCGTTCGGTGGCCATGGCCAGCACGTCGACTTCGAAAGCGTCGTTGTCCAGGCGCATCACGTTTTTCAGCCAGTGCTGCTGGATGAATTGCTGGGCCAGGCCCACCGGTTTGAGTTCGAAACGATCGCCGCCCAGCACCCGCACCATGCCTTTGGGGTAGGTCGGCTCATCGGCGGCCTGGAACCAGTTGAGCATGTCCAGCAACCCGTCCTGCGCCGAGTTGATGACCACCGAGGTCCACCACATCGAGGCAAAATGGGTTTCCTGATCGTAGGGGCTCAGGCTTGAGCCGCTGGACAGGTTGGTCTGATCCAGCAACAAAGCTTTGCGTGGCCGGCCTTTGGCATCGAGGCCCACCAGTTCGGCGGCGCGGCGCACGCTGTCGCGATAAACCCGGGTCGCCAACAGGTCGCGAATCATCCATTCATGCCAGGCGAGGGCGTCGATCTGCTCGCCGGATTCGGCCAGCAGGCGCCGCGCCCAGTCGATACCGCGCTTGTCGGCGGCGTTGTCGGCGAACGGGCCGTTGACGAAGCGCGAAGTGGCGGGCATGGCGATGCGCACACCGGCTTTGGCGTTGGCCGGATCGCTGCGCACTTGCCGGGCCATGCTGTTGAAGATCGCCTGGTAGTCGGCGTAGCTCGAGTAGTTGAGGTTCGGCTCGTCGGCGAACGCGATGTAATGAGTACCGGTACCACCGAGGGCGCGAGTGGCGGCGAGCCAGGCATCGAGGCCGGCGTTGCTTTGGGTATCGGCCCGCAGATCGGCCTGACGCTGACTACCGGCTAACAGCGTGAGGTTCTGGGTGATGCCGAAGCGATTCTGATAGAGCTGGCGGAACGCATCTTCGTGGTGCGGATTTTGCGCGGTCACATCGACGAAACTGTAATAGGTGCCCGCCTGGGGCTTGAGGGCGTCGAGCACGGCGAAGCTGGATTGAGGGGGCAGCACGTAGGGCAAGTAAATGCCCAGGTTCGGGGTTGGGCCGAGCATCTCTTTGTGCAGGGTCAAGCGAGTCTGGCCATTGTCCTCGCGCAACGGTTTGAGCTGCTGCGGTTTCTGGGCAAACAGATTCGCCGTGCCATCGAGCCAGAACGCGACCTTGCCGCTGCCTTGCAGGCGCAGGCGCCAGACCTGTTCGCCATGAGTGACGGGCAATGCCATCTGATCGAACTGCCAATAGGCGCGATGGGGTTTCAGCGCCAGGGACAGCTGTTTGTTGTCGCTCACGCGCTGGGCTTGCAGGGCGTTGATCCCACCGTGAAATTTGCCGGCGAGTATGGCGCGTTCGCCCGGCGCGACCTTGAAATACAGCTCATCGCCACCGCGGGTTTCGGCACTGAAATGCACCTTGGCCGGGGCGAACAACGCCACGGTGTGCTCGTCGTGTTCGATCGTGTAGCGGCGGAAACTGTAGCCCGGAATTTCCAGTCGATAACTGGCGGCACTTGGCGCCAGTGGCCAGCTCTGCTTGCCCCGGGTTTCACTGGCGGCGATCAGGCGTTCGCCCTTCAGGTTGCCGTTGCCGTCGAGCAGGTACAGGCGTTCTTCGTTGGCATCGGCCTGCCACGCCGGAACCCAGCGAATAGTCAGCGTGTCGGGGCGATCCGTTTGCAGGTACAGGCTGCCGTCGCGAATATCAGCCCAGCGCATGGGCGCCGCCTGGGCGCTCAAACCGAGGCCCAGGCTCAACAGCAGCATGAGGCGTTTCATGCCGATTTCCGTTGCAGTATCTGAAGCATCGGAGCCACATCGCTGGGCAGGATGATCAGGGTTTGCCAGATCGGTACGCCGCTCAACCGGCAATACATCACCAGCAGCGCGACGGTGACCGCCAGGTAGGCGATGGACGATGCCGTCGCCGCGCCGACGATGCCGTAAATCGGGATCAGTAACAGGTTCAGGGCCAGGTTGAGCAACGCGCCGAGGCCCATCAACAGCGAAATCGTGCCGGGGCGATTTTTGCCCAGCAAGTCCAGGCGCAGGATGCTCGCATAGCAAAGACCGAGCAGCCCCGGCAGCAGCGCCAGCAACGCCGGGTAGGCCGGCTGATAGGCAATGCCGAACAGTGTGATGATCAGCCACTCACCGATCACCGCCATGGTCAGGCAGGCGCCGAGCATCACCGTGGCGGTCAGGCGCAGCGCCAACGGCGTCAGGCGATCCATGCCTTCATCCTGTTGCAGCAGGCGTTTCATCAGCGGCGTGGTCACTGCTTCCGGGACGATCAGCAGCAACTCGGCGGCGGCGCTGGCCATGGCGTAGTGACCCAACGCCGTGCTGCCGAGCAGGGCGCCGATGAACAGAAAATCGGAGCGCAGAATCACTTGCTGGAACAACAGGTCCGGATGGCTGCGAGCACTGTAGCGCCACAGTTCATTCTGGCTGGCGCGGTCCCATTGCAACTTCAAGGGTTGAGCGCGCTTGAGCCAGAACCAACCGGCCAGCACCACCAGGCTGATGCCCGCCAGCCAACTGATCAGCGCTGCTTCCAGCGCGGCGTCTTTCCACATCCAGAACAAGGCCAGAAACAGCAGCAGTGGCGCCAGTGATTCCACCAGCCGCAAGACATTGAACGCGACCACACCGCCCGACGCATTGTGCAAGGTCAGCAGACCACTTTTGAGCACGGTCAGCGGCACCGCCAGCAGCAACAGCCAGGCGAGCAATCCCAGTTGCGTGGTGATGTCGAGTTCGCCGCCGAGTTCGCGCACCAGCGCCACCACCAGCAACGTCAGCAAACCCGCCAGCAAGCAACCGAACACCAGCACTTGGCTCAGCAACAATCCCATGGGCCGTTGCTTGGCCGCCTGATAGCCCACCGCCGAATTCAACCCGCCGCTGGTGGCGGCGCTGATCAAATCGGGCAGGGTACTGAGCAGGGCAAACAGACCGCGCTCGCTAGGCCCCAGAATCCGCGCCAGCAATACGTTGCGCAGCAGCCGCAGGGCGATCATCGCCAGTTTGGTGCCCATGCTCAGGGCCAAGTGTTTGAGATAGTGATTGCGACTCATGGCCGGGCTCCGCGGTAGATGCGCCAGGACAGCAGCTCCGGATTGCGCGCCGTGCGATGGCTGATGCCGATTCGCGGCAAGGCCAATGGATCGCTGATACCCCGATAAATCCCGGCGACGGTGCCCAGGGCAAACGGGAAGTCGTGGTTGGCCACGTGTTCGCGCACCCGCTCATCATGGTTGCCATTGGGGTAGCAGTAGACCGGTAGCGGCCGGTTGCAACCGTTCAGCAGGGCATCGCGACTGCGGCTCAGTTCCTCATCCAGACGTTGATCGTCAAGGCTCGTGAGGATCGAATGGCTGGCGCCATGGGGACCGAAGCGGATCAACCCGCTGGCTTCCAGCGCGCGTACCTGATGCCAGTCCAGCGCCTGGGGCAACGATTCATCCGGGCATTGATCGGTGAGCCGGCTCAGTTCGCCCGGGGGCAGGGTTTTCAGGGTTTGCAGAAAATGCAAAAGCGCCAGGCTGCGGCGCTGCACATCCAGATCATCGAGCAGCACCGGCAGCGGTAGCCCAAGCCGTTGCAGGCATTCAATCAAATGCGTCCGGGCTTTTTCACCGTGGCTGCGCCACAAGGTTTCCCCCAGGCTTTCCCACCAGAAGCGTTGCCGGCTGCCAATGAAATCGGTGGAGAGAAAAATGCTCGCCGGCACCTGATGCTTTTTCAGTAACGGGAAGGCATTCAGCGCGTTGTCGCGCCAGCCGTCGTCGAAGGTCAGCGCGATTTTTGGCCGCCCGGTTCTGATGGCACCGGGTTGCAAGATCTCCATCAGTGGCACGCAGTCGAAGTTCTTTTTCAACCAAGTGAGCAGATGTTCGAATGCCTTCGGCCCGACGCACAGTTCATTGCGATGGGGCAGGTCGGCGGCCCGGTCATTGGCCAGCACCCGATGCAGCATCAGGATCACCCCGGCACCGTGCAGTTGGTGACGGCCTATCGGCGAGTTGAGATAAAGCCAGCCACTGGTGCGTTTTAATAATTGTTTGATCGCCATGGCGCGGTCCTTTCAACGATTTTGCTCGGGGTTCCATTGCGCGTACCGCTGGCCGCGCAGGAACTGCCACAGACCGCTACTCATCCCGGCAAGGGTCACCAGAACAAACGCGGCGAGGCGAAAGGGTTTGGGCAAACGGTGTTGCACATCCAGCAGGCCGACGATGGCCACCGCGTAACCGAGCAGTTGCGCGATCAGGCTCAGGCGATAGAAGCCATGTACATTCCACAGCCAGAAATTGCTCAGCAGCAACGGCAGCAACAGGACCGGTGCCAGGCGTCGAATCAGCTTGTGGCTGATCAGGGCAATCGCATACAGGCCATGGCGCCAAGGGTTCAGCAGCTCCCGGCGCTGGGCCAGGCTTTGCAGGCCGCCGACGGTGACGCGCTGGCGACGGCGCCATTGCTTGTCGATTTCGTCGACGCCCTGGTCGATCACTTGTGCTTCGGGCACATAGACGATGCGTTTGAACGCCACCGGCGCGCAGGTGCTGATAAAGAAGTCATCGTTGACCTCCGCCGGCACGTGCTGGAACAACTCGCGGCGCAGGGCGAGCAGGGCGCCGTCGGCGGAGACCATGCAGCCGGTGCGATTTTCCATCTTGCGCAGCCAGCCTTCGTAGTGCCGATAAAGGCTGTCGCCCAGGCTCAGGCCCTTGCCCGGCACCGGGATCAGCATGTGCCCGGCGCAAGCTCCGATCTCCGGATCGGCCAAGGGCGCGAGCAACTGGCCAAGGGTGTTGGTCGACCATTGGTTGTCGGCATCGGTGAACACCAGAATCTCGCCCATGCTCAGGGCGACACCGGCATTCAAGGTGGCTGCCTTGCCCTGACGGGGCAGGTCGAGCACGCTGATGCGCGGGTCGATGACCTTGTGGGCGCAGGCCACGGTGTCGTCGGTGGAGCCATCGCTGGCCAGAATGATGTGTAGCGAAAGCGCCTGGTAATCCTGGGCGAGCAGGGTGCGCAATTTCTCTTCGACATGCCGGGCCTCATTGTGCGCGGCGATGATGATGCTCACGTTCATCGGTGGCGCTGGCGCATGACGCCGCGCGGGGAACAAGGGCGCGATCAGTGTCAGCAGCAGTGGATAGCCGAGCCAGGCATACACCGGCAATAGCAGGCACATCCAGAAAATGAATTCAGCCACGGGCCGGCCTCCTGGCATTCCAATGACACAGGCTCAAAATGAGCGCGGCACCGGCCAGGTGCAGACGCACCCAGTGCAGACCCCACAATTGCAGCATCAGGCGAAGGTCACGGTGTTTCAGGCTTTGGCGCAGGCTCTGGGCGAGCGCTGGCAGGCTGGTGATGAACGCGATGAATAACGCCGCTTCGGGAAAACCATTGAGCAGGGCGGATAGCGCGATGAAATCCAGCGCCCAGACGCACATCGAAAAGGCCGGAAACCGCAGCAACCGCAGGCTCATCCCCTGAGTGCGCAGCAGTTGCAGATGACTGCCCTGGCGCCACAACTCCTTGCCCATCCATTCGCGCCAACTGCCTTCGTAACCCCAATGCAAGGCGACGCTTTGGCTGACCGCGAACAATCGCGCGCCGGCTTCACTGAGGCGCAAGGTGAACGCCTTGTCTTCGCCGGTGCGCAGGGTCTCGTCGAAGCCGCCGACCTTGTCGAACCAGCTACGGCGCATCAACAGATTGGCGCTGGGCAACCATTGCACCGGATGCATGGCATGAGTGGTCGGGCGGGTCATGCGACGTTGCCAGGCCGTGGCAAACCACGGCGCTTCGACAGGGGTGTGCAAGTCCAGGGCAAGGACATCGGCCTGACCGCCGGACGCCAGTTCGAGCAGCCGTGTCAGCCAATCCTCGGGTATCTCGATATCGGCATCGATGAAGCCCAGCCATTCGCCCGTCGCCATCGCCGCCCCGCGATTGCGCAGGGCGCCGATCAGCAGGCCGGGCAGCACCAGCACCTGTGCACCGAACTGGCGAGCGATGTGCGGGCCCTGATCGTCGGAGCCGTTATCGACCACGATCAACTCGCATTCCAGCCCGGCAGCCTCGGCGGCTTTTTTCGCGGCGAGCAAGGTACGGCCGATGTGTCGGGCTTCGTTGTACATCGGGATGACAAGGCTGATGCGGCTCATGCTCTGGCTTCCGTTAGCGGACGTTCTTCAGCCTTGAGGCGCAACACGCAAGTCAGGGCGAGCATGATCCACAGGTATTTGTGATTCGGTGCGCTGAGGAACATCAAAAACAGCAACAGCGACAGATAGCTCATGCCCAGGTGCGTGATCAGGTCGGCCTGTTCCCAATTGCGTCGCAGCAACCAGGCGTGTCGGGCGCGGACCAGGTTGTACATCCCAAGGCCCAGCATGCCGACGAACAACAGCCCGGCGGGAATCCCTACTTCGCTGAAAATTTCCAGGTAAGTGTTGTGAGCGCGGCGGTACAGGTCACCGGGCTTGCGGTTGGCGGAAAACGCCTTGGCGTAACCGGTGGTGGCGTACTGCAGGGAGAAAGTACCGGGTCCGGAACCGAGTAACGGGTGCTCACGAATGACCTGGCTGCCGACCACAAGGTATGACGCGCGGCGGCCAAGGGATTCGTCCTGGCTCTTGGCGCCGGCCTTCAGGATGCTCAAGGATTGGATACGCGCAACATAACCGGCCGGCATCGAGTAAATGGCCAGCGGAATCACAATCACCAAGCCAAGCATGGCAAAGCCCAGATGGCGCGGACGAATGCGTGGCAATTGAGCGCGATAGTGCCAGGCGCCGATCATCAAGCTGAGGAACAGCACCACCAACCCGGAACGGGATTCGGTCTTGGTCATGCCGCCCAACAGCAAAATGCAGCAGGCGCCCCAGAACAATCGGTGCAACAAATTCGGGCCGCGGATCACCAGCAGCAGGCCCAATGGCACGGCGAAGGCGATCAGCAGGGCAAAGGAGTTCGGGTCTTCCAGCAGCCCGGAGGCGCGACCCTGGTCCTGATACTTGATGGAGAGCATGGCCAGCACGCAGGTCGCGCTGACGCTGAGGGTCACCAGCCGGGCGAACAGGTCGAGGCTCAGCTCACGGCCGATCAGCAAGGTAATCACAAACAGAATCAGGCCGACGGCAAGCTCACGCAGATGAGACTGGGACATGTCCAGGTTGTCAGTAATGATCATGCTCAACAGGTACAACGCCATGAACCAGATCAGGTAGCGCCAGATGTTGCTGCGCAGGCGCTCGGATGGAATCTGGTGCATGGCCAGTTGCAACATCAGGATCAGTGCCAGCGACGCACCAATGAATTTGGTGCCCGACACTGCATTGCCCTTGAAGAAACCTTCGAACGGGACCAGCGCCGCAATACCCAACAAACCCCAGGCAGGTTTTCGATAAAGCACCGCGATGGCCACCAGGCCCAGCACCGCGCCCGGTGCCAGATACGGATAAGGGCTGGCCAGCAAACCGAAGCAGACCAGGGCGAGCAAACTGACGATCGAGAGCGGAAAGATCACGCGCGTGCCTCCCGTGCAGTACGGATATAAAGCTGCGACCAGCGTTCGGCCAAAGCCTTCAGGTCGTAACGGTCCAATTGCGTACGTCTTGCGTTGTCGATCAGTTCACGAGCCAGTGCCGGCTCATTCAGCAGCGTATCGATCTGTCGCGCGAGGGCGGCACTGTCGGTGGGTGTCGCCAGCAGGCCGTTGTGCCGGTCCTCCAGCACATCGGGAATCCCGCCGACGCTGAATGCCACCACCGGCACTCCGGCCTGCATCGCCTCCAGTAGAATCATCGGCGTGCCCTCGGTGCGCGAGCTGATCACCAGCGCATCGAGTTGCTGCCACCACCGGTTCATGTCGGTCTGGTAACCCGGCAGGGTGATGCGTTTGTGCAAGCCGGCGGCGGCAATCCGCGCCAGCAGGGTTTGCTGTTCCGGGCCGTCGCCGAGCATTACGGCGTCCAGTTGCGAGTGTTGCTGACAGAGCGGAATCAGGGCATCGAGAAACAGGTCCGGGCCTTTTTCATTGCTCAGCCGCCCGACGTAGCCCGCCAGCCAGCGCGAGTGCGGGGCATTGAGGGGCAGCAGGTCGCTGGCCTTTGGCAGACCATTGGGGATCACTTGCAGTTTCTCCGTCCGGACACTGGCCTTGCGGTGCAGCACGGCGATGCTTTCGGCTACGCAAACCACGCGACGCACCGACGCTGTACGGCACAATTGCAAACTCAGCCAGCCATAAACGCGTTGCTTGCGACTGCGTGGAGTAAAACCGTGTTGAGTAATCACCAACGGCAAATCCAGCAACGTCGCACCCACCCAGCCAAACAACAAACCTTTGAAATTGTGCGTGTTGATCAGCGGCTGTTCAGCCCGCCGCTGACGTAAATGACGCAGCAAATCACTCAACCCCACGAAGCTGCGGCAGTCGACCCCGGCTTCGCGAAATCGCGTGATCAGCGCTGGCGGCGCATCGAGAAACAGCACCTGGTGCTGCCCCGGCGTCGCCAGGCAATGGTCCAGCAGCATCCGCTCAGCCCCATAGAAGCCGCCGCTGCTGATCAAATGCATGATCGGCAGAGCGCTGGCGCTGAGCGGCCCGTTCAATGGCGCACCCAATGCACGAAGCTAGGCACGGTCCAGTTTTTGTGCGGGTTGTTCGGCAGGACGTCTTGCTCGTTGATCACCAACAGCACTGGCAAGCCCAGTTCATGGGTGATTTGCGCTGGGTGTTTGAAGCGGTGATCGAAGAACTCACGCACGTAGACGAAGGCAATCGCCAGCAGCAGACCGGTCAGCATCCCGAACGGAATAATCAGTATCGGTTTTGGAAACGCCGCATCGGTCGGCTCGTACGGCGGGCTGAGTACCCGGGCGTTGGACATATCGTTGTCCAGCGAACGGGAGGTGCTGCTTTCAGCAAAGCGCTGTGCGTAGGTGGAGAACGCCGCGTGCAGGGCATTGATCTCGGTGTCCATTTGCGCCAGTTTGCTTTGAGCCACTTGCAACTGATGGATGCGGTCCTTGAACTCGGCGATGCGCGCGGTTTTCTGCTTGATCACCGAGGTGACGATCGCCAGGTCGTTGGTCCGCTCCTGAATCCGGTTGCTGACGATTTTCAGGAACTGCTGGCGGGTGCGGGAAATCTGCTCGCGGGTCAACAGCATCGGTTCACTGCCCGGCTTGAAGATCGCCAGGTCGTTCATGTAGCGGCTGACCTGAGTCGTCAGTTGCTCACCGAGCTGTCTGATCTCCCGGTCTTCGAACGCAATATTGTCCACCGTGGTGGTGAAGGTGTAGGGGAAGGTGTACTCGCTGAGCCGGGACGTATTGGTGGCGGTCGTCAGGGCGGTTTTCAGGTAGTCGAGCCAGCGTTGGCTTTGCAACAGGCGATCCTGATACAGATTCAGGGCCTGTTCCTCGGTGTTGATGGCGTTGAGGCGGAAGGTGATTTCTTCCTTCGGATCGGATGAAGCCACACCTTCGAGCAACGCCAGTCGCGTGCCTTCCAGCCCATCGAGACGCACCTGATATTGCTTCTTTTTGGTTTCGTAGAAGCTCTGCGGCAGTTCGATCGATTGCAGTTCCTGACGGTTGATCAGGTAATTTTGCAGCAGCGCCGCGACAAACCGGGTGCCTTGGGCAGGATCGCCAAAGCTGTAGACAATGGAGATCACGTTGGAGCCCGGCATGGTCTCGATTTTCAGGTTTTCGGTGGCCTGCTGGGTGAAGACATCCAGGTCGGTATCGCGCACGGGATCGGTCTCAAGCCCGAACGCGTCGCGCACCGGATTGACCACGTATTCACGCAAAGGGGTGGTCACAAAACGTTTGATCGGTTCGGTCACCAGTTTGCTGAAGATCCCGGGGTTGGGCGCGTACTCGCCTTTGGCCCGCAGGTCGCTGATGGTCTGACGGATCAGGGCCGGCGAACGCAGGATATTGCTCTCGGTTTCCATGTCTGCCAGTGACGGCGGAATGAACGAGGCATCACCCTGGGTCAGGGACGTGGTGGCGTCTCCCTGGGAGAGTTTTTTGGACTGCACGATCACCTGCGCGGTGATATCGAAGCTCTGTTTGAGCATCAGCGGCAAGAGCAGGGCGATCACTGCAAAGATCAGGAAGACTCGTTTCACCAACTGCTTGTTGGCGAAGAAAATCCTGAAGAACTCATGCAGGTAGTTTTCCTTTGGGTTCATGGTCGGTCCCCTGAGCGTTAGTTGTCGCTGTCTTTGTTGTCGACGCGGTAGGCGAAACCGAAGCCCACCCCTTGGAACAACACCACATCCGCCAGTTGCCGCGCGAGCTCACCGGCGCTGGCCAGTTTGGTCTTGGGCACGTAGAGCATGTCGTCCGGTTGCAGGTAAGCAATCTGCGAAGCGTCACCGGACAAGGCTTTTTCAACGTCATAGTGCACGGCCTGCACATGGTTGCCGGTGCGGCGCATGATCACCACCGAATCGAGTCGCGCCTTGACGTTGGTACCACGGGCCAGGGTCAACGCTTCGAGCACCGAGACCGGCCGGCGAATCGGGTAGGAACCCGGTTGTGCGACTTCACCCAGCACATAGATTTCGTTGCCCGACGTGGACTTGAGCATGACGTCGACCCTCATCCGTCCCGGCAGTTGCGCGTAACGTTGATTGAGGAAAGTTTCCAGTTGGTTGACCGTCATGCCTTGCAGCGGTACGGAGCCTATTTCCGGGAAACTCGCATAGCCGTCGTTGCCCACGGTGATCTCCCGGGTCATACCGCTACCGGGCTGACTCAGGTTGCTCTTGAGGTTCTGCTCGTTGCTCAGCGGGCTGGTGACCAGCACGGTCACCTGATTGCGATTGGGCTGGAACAGAGATTTGCGCTCATAGGCACGCTGGATCTCCTGCCGCGCTTCGACAGCCGTCAGCCCGGCGATTTTCACCGCGGTATTGGCCCCCGGCAGTTCGATGGTGCCGTCGGGCAGCACCAGTTGAGTGCCGTTGAGCTGGCTGGCCGCGGTGAAGTTCAGGGCGACCTGGTCACCCGCCTGAATGCGGTAAGCACCCGAGCTACTGGTGCTGACGTGAAAGATCACATCCAGCACGTCCTTGGGCCGCAGGGTCTGTTCGACCCTGGGCATGTCGGTGGCCTGGGCATGGGCCGGCTCGGCCGTGAGAATCTGCACCGGCATATGCTGGGTTTCACTGGTGCTGGAGCAACCTGCAAGCGGCAGCAACAGCAGGAGAAGCATTTTAGCGTTCATAGCGTCATCCTTTTCTGCGGTTGCTTACAGGTTTTTGTAGAGCCATTTGGGCATGTAGTACTTGCGCCGGTTGAAGACGCTGCCCACCAGTTTTGCGCCAGCCTGAGTCAGGCGCTGGACCGCGGCCTGGGCCACTTCCCAGCGCGTGTCTTCGGCGCGCACCACCATGATCACGCCGTCCACCAAGGTGCTGATGACCAACGTGTCGGCGGCCGAATACACCGCGTCGCCGTCGATCACCACGAAGCGATAGCGATCGCCCAGTTGGTTGAGCAACGGAGCCAATTGTTCGGTCGTCAGGTGCTCGGCGCCGCGGATGTGCCGCCCGTTCGGCAAGATATGGAAGGGCAGGCTGGAGACGTTCACCAGGCAATCCTGCAGCAGCGGCGGGGAAGCGTTGAACAGCAGATCGCGAAAGCCGCGCTCTTTGGTCAGCCCCAGCTGTTGCGTGAGGTTGCTCTCCGATTGGCTGGCATCCACCAGCAGCACTTGGCCGCTGCTCATTGACGCCAGTTGGCTGGCCAGCGCCAAGGCGCTAGTGGTGGTGCCGGCGCCTGCATTGGCGGCGGTCAGAAAGAGGATCCGCAGATCCAGGTCGAGCACGGTCGAGGTCAGGTTGGACTCGCTCGGGCTGGCGATGGTCAGGCTTTTGTTCGATGAACCGTCCATTTAACTCGCTCCGTGGCCGCTGAATACTTTGAAGGGGGTTTTCAACAGGATCTTCAGATCAAGCAAAAGGCTCTGCTCGGCGATATAGCTGAGGTCCAACTCAACGCGCTGGTCGAAGTCGATATTGCTGCGCCCGGATATCTGCCACAGGCCAGTCATGCCGGGGTAGATGCTCAGGCGTGCAAGGTGGTTGTCCTTGTAGCGATAGGCGTTGAACGAGGTCGGTCGCGGACCGACTAAACGCATGTCGCCACTGACTACATTGATCAGGTTGGGCAGCTCATCGAGGCTGCTGCGCCGCAGAAAACCGCCGATGGGGGTAATCCGTGGGTCGTTGTCGATCTTGAAATCGATGGCGTCGGCGCCGTGCTTGTTCAGGTGCCGCAAGGATTCCTTGAGCTCTTCGGCGTTGGTCACCATGGTGCGGAACTTGTACATGCCGAACAGGCGGCCGCGGTAACCGGTGCGCTTTTGCACGAACATCACCGGTCCCGGGCTGCTGAATTTGATCACCAGGGCCAGGCCCAGCAGTACAGGGGACAGCAGCAACAGAATCACCAGCGCGCCAAGGCATGCAACCACCCGATTGGTTCGCGACAGCGTCCAGGGCCGACCACCGTCGCGGCCAGTCATCCAACCGCGGCCCTGCATGTGGATCGCCGTGTCCAGGCGCATTCGGTGTTCGGGGTCCAGGCGTTTGTCACGCTGCATGTGATTGAGCAACACGCCTTTTTCATGTCCAGTCATAGGGTCCTCCGCTGAAGCCCGGACGCGAGTGGCGAGTGGGCGTGGCGCAGTGGGTAGTAGTCGCGGAACCAGGCGATGAATCGTCCGAGTCCTTCATCCAGCTCGATCCGTGGCTGGAAACCGGTGGCCTGGGCCAGATCACTGGCATCGGCGCAGGTGTTGAGCACATCGCCCGGTTGCAGGGGCAGCAACTCGACGAGAGCTTTTTGTCCGAGGTGTTTTTCCAGCAGCGCCAGGTAGTCCTTGAGCTCCACTGGCTGTTGCCCGCCAATGTTGTAAATGCGCCACGGCGCCATGCTGCTGGCCGGGTCCGGTTGTTCACGGTTCCAGTCCGGTGCTGCTTGGGGGGCGCGCTCGATCAGCCGGGCGATGCTCTCGATGATGTCGTCGATGTAGGTGAAATCACGCTGGTGCTGGCCGTAGTTGAACAGCTTCAGCGGCTGCCCTTCGGCAATCGCCCGGGCAAACTGGATCGGCGACATGTCTGGCCGGCCCCAAGGCCCATACACCGTGAAAAAACGCAGACCGGTGCAGGGAATGCCGAACAGATGGCTGTAGCTGTGGGCCATCAACTCATTGGCTTTTTTGGTTGCGGCGTACAGCGACAACGGGTGGTCGACGCCATCTTTGACCGAGTAAGGCGTGTGCTGGTTGGCGCCGTACACCGAACTGGACGAGGCATAGATCAAGTGCTTGACCGGGTGGTGGCGGCAGCTTTCGAGGATGTTCAGGAACCCGCTCAGATTGCTGTCGACGTAGGCCCGGGGATTTTCCAGGGAGTAACGCACCCCGGCCTGGGCCGCGAGGTGAATCACCACCTCAGGTTGTTCACCCACAAACAAGGCGTCGAGGGCCGTGGCGTCGGCCACATCGACTTTCGCGAGCTGGAAATCGCCGACTTGCTTGCGCACCCAATCCACGCGGTCGTGCTTGAGTTGCGGGTCGTAGAAGTCGTTGAAATTATCCAGGCCGCACACCTCATGCCCGTCGCGCAACAGCCGCAACACGCAATGGGCGCCAATGAAACCGGCCGCTCCGGTGACGAGTATTTTCATGGCCGTGGCACCTCGGGAGCGATGTGCCGAAGCCCGATGCCGCTGTAGTGCAAACCGGCCGCCGCCACGTGTTCGGGGTTGTAGAGGTTGCGCCCGTCGACGATCACCCGCGCGCGCAGTTTGCTTGCCAGCAGGTCGAAGTCGACCACGCGAAAGTTCTTCCACTCGGTGCAGATCACCAGCGCGTCGGCATCTTCCAGGGTGTCGTCGCGGGTAGCGCACAGGTGCAGGCCATCGCGGTAGCCGTAAATGCGCCGGCACTCGGACATGGCTTCCGGATCGTAAGCCTGCACGCTCGCACCTTCGGCCCACAGCGCCTCCATCAGATAACGGCTGGGGGCTTCGCGCATGTCATCGGTATTGGGCTTGAAGGCCAGGCCCCAAATCGCGATCGACTTGCCACCCAGGCCATCGGGAAACAGCGCCTGCAGTTTGCTGAACAGAATGTGCCGCTGGCTGTCGTTCACGTCGGTGACGCTGCGCAGCAGACGCAATGGCATGCCGTGGTGTTCGGCGGTGTGCAGCAGGGCACGCAGGTCTTTTGGAAAGCACGAGCCGCCGAAGCCGCAGCCGGGGTAGATGAAGTGGTAACCGATGCGTGGGTCCGAGCCGATGCCTTTGCGCACCGCTTCGATGTCGGCCCCCAGCAACTCGGTGAGGTTGGCCAGTTCGTTCATGAAACTGATGCGGGTGGCGAGCATTGCGTTAGCGGCGTACTTGGTCAGCTCGGCGCTGCGGTTGTCCATGAACATGAGCTTTTCGCGGTTGCGGCAGAACGGTGCATAGAGTTCGCTCAATTGGTTGCGCGCCTCATCGTCATTGGTGCCGACGATGATCCGGTCCGGGCGCATGCAATCGGCGAGGGCGCTGCCCTCCTTGAGAAACTCCGGGTTGGACACCACCCGTACGTTCAATGCCTCTTTGCCACGGCGTTGCAGTTCTTCGTTGGCAGCGCTCGCCACCTGGTCCGCGGTGCCCACCGGCACGGTGGACTTGATGATCAGGGTGCGGTCGGACTCCATGAAACTGGCGATCTGCCGAGCGACACTCAGCACATGGCTGAGGTCGGCGGAACCGTCTTCATCGGCGGGAGTACCCACCGCGATGAAAATCAGCTCGGCATGTTCGACCGCGTCACTGGCCTGAGTGGAGAAGAGCAGGCGACCGGTCTTGATGTTGTCTTCCAGGGTGCTGGACAGTCCCGGTTCGCTGATCGGGGGCACGGCTTGTTGCAGCTGCCTGATCTTGTTGGGATCAATATCGACGCACAGGACGCGATGTCCGACATCGGCCAATGCCGCGGCTTGTATCAGACCGACGTAACCCGTACCAAATACGCTCACGTCCATATTGGCGTGCCTCGTAAAACGGTGGATGTAACTGAAATGAGACTGTCAAAAGGGGTATAGCCCAGCCGTGGGAAAGCGTGTCAGCAAAATGACGGGTTACCGGGGCAGGAAACCCCGATTTCACGGGCTATTTGCCATCAAGTGCTTGCCGCTGCTGGATTTGCCGCGGTTTTGAGGGGTTGCGGGCGATTTGAAGAATGCGATAAACGGTCGTAAGCCCTGTAATACAAGGGTTACAGGCACTTGAGTGTGTCAGATTTGAGGCAACATATTTTTGACGCTTTTGGCAAAAAACCGGCATTTCTTGCGCTTCGAGGGCTCGGTGCTAGTGTCAGAAAGTGGCCACAATCTATTGGTCATGGAGGCGCTGCAAACACCATGATCCGTTACCTCAAAGAACTGCTGCTGGTTCTGTATCTGCTCAAGAATTACGACGACTACCTCGATCGTCTTGACGCGCTGGGCATCGGTTTCCCGATGGTGCTGTATGGCGCAATGTTCGTCGTGCTGACAGTGGCATTGTTCATGACCGCGTACATCCGTCAGACGCTGATCCGTCACCTGTTCGCGTTGGTGATGTTTGGCTCGGCGGTGTTCTTCGACGTCTATACGCACGTGACTGCCGGTTACATGACCTACAGCAGTTTTGTGTCGCTGGTGTATTCCGGTGGGTTCATTCAAGAGGCGGCGTTCCAGTACCGCGATGCAATCATCAGCGGGATGGTCAGTGGTTTGTTGCTGCTGTTCGGCATCGGACTCAAGCCGCGTCGACGGGCGCCATTGCCGGGGGCGCTGTTGCTGGCGGCACCGGTGCTCGGGGTGCTACTGCTCAGCGTAGTGCTATTCGTGCGGGCCGGCGAAGGCGCCCGTGGCTTGCCGATCATGTACACACCGTTGGCCTATTTGAATCTGTTCACCTATGAAGCGCTGCACAACACCGTCGGCCCGCGTGAACCGGTGAACCTGACGCGCATCGATCAGCCAGTGGGGCACGACATCGTGCTGATCATCGATGAGAGCATTTCCGGCAATTACCTGGACATCAACACGCCGTTCGGTGTGCACAGCAACCTCAAGGAACCACGCCCCGGGGTGGACATTTTCAATTACGGCTACGCGGCGTCCATCGCCAATTGCAGCGCCGACACCAATGTCACCCTGCGCTACGGTGGTACCCGTGGCGATTACATGCGGATCAACAGCACGCAGCCGTCGATCTGGCAGTACGCCAAAAAGGCCGGGCTGCGCACCGTTTACATCGATTCCCAGCGCACCGCTGGCAACTTGCAGAACCTGATGAACGCTGCCGAGAAAAAGGACATCGACGAGTTCGTGCAATTCGACCGGACCAGCGTACGCGACCGCGACATGGCGGCGGCGGCCAAGCTGATCGAACTGCTCAACGATGATAAGCAGCAGCTGGTGGTAATCAACAAGGTCGGCGCGCATTTTCCGGTACACGACAAATACCCGGACGCGTTCATGGCTTACCGCCCGACATTGGCCCGTGGGCAGTTCGTCGAAGTGGCGGACACGGGCAAACGCGATGGTTTCGACGGTCAGCCAGATGATTGGTTGCTGTACCGCAATGCCTACAAAAATACCGTGTTGTGGAATGTCGGCGAGTTTTTCGCACGGGTTTTCGCTCAGGCGGATTTGAGTCATGCACTGCTGATCTACACCTCGGACCACGGGCAGGATCTGCATGAGCGAGGTAACCCGGGGCTCAATACGCACTGCGGCGGTGATCCGGTGGAGGAGGAGGGATTGGTGCCGTTGGTGGTGATTTCGGGCAGCGGTTTGAAGACCCTGGACTGGCCGGCGCAGCTGCCGGCCAACAAGGATCGCTCCAGTCACTACAACATCTTCCCGACGTTGCTGCAGTTGATGGGTTATGACCTAGCGGGGATCGAGGCGGTGTATGGCAAACCCTTGAGTGTGCCGACGGTGGACGACTTCACGTTTAACTATCGTTTCAATGCGCGGTTGGGGGCCAAGCCTGAGTGGAAGCATATTGATCTGAACCGCATTGTGACGCCGGGGCAGGTGGTGCCGAGTGTGGCGGTGGGGCAGTGAGGTTGTTTGTTGGCTGAGCCGGCCTCTTCGCGGGCAAGTCGGATCGCCGCATCGCTCGCTCCTACAGGTACGCGTCGGTGCAGGATATTGCGATCCGTAGGAGCGAGGCTTGCCCGCGAAGGCGGCAGACCGTTCAACCCAGGATTATCGGGTGTACTCTCTACCCTTGGCCCCACTCATCAAAAGAGTTTCCCCTTCATGCTTCACGTCCAGGGCGTCTTCAAAAGCTACGCCACCCCTCAAGGCCCGTTGCCTGTGCTGCAAGGCGTCGACCTCACGTTAAAGCCCGGCAGCAGTCTGGCGCTGATGGGTGAGTCGGGCAGTGGCAAGAGCACCTTGCTGCACCTGATCGCCGGGTTGGACAAGGTCGATCGCGGCAGCATCCGCAGCGGCGAGCATCGGCTGGAGCAGATGAACGAAAGCCAATTGGCGAACTGGCGGCGGACCGAAATCGGCCTAGTGTTCCAGCAGTTCAACCTGATCGGCAGTTTGCGCGTCGAAGACAATCTGGCGTTTCAGGCCCGTTTGGCCGGGCGCCATGATCCGCGTTGGCAGGCGCATCTGGTGCAGCGTCTTGGGTTGGGCGATTTGCTGCGGCGCTATCCGGAGCAACTGTCTGGTGGGCAACAGCAACGGGTCGCATTAGGTCGTGCTCTGGCGTCTCAACCGAAATTGCTGTTGGCCGACGAGCCCACCGGCAGCCTCGATGAAGCAACCAGCGATGAGGTGTTGAAGTTGTTGCTGGAACTGCTCGACGACAGTCCGACGACTTTGTTGATGGTCACTCACAGCCCACGGGTCGCCGCGCGGTTGGCAGACAAAGTGGTGCTGCACGGTGGCCGTCTGGCTGGCGCGGACGAGCGCTGAGGTGTGGGTTTTTCGCGAGACGTTGCGGGCGCTGCTCAGCCATTGGCGACAACACCCGGTGCAATTTTTCAGTGTGCTGACCGGGCTCTGGCTCGCCACCAGCCTGCTGACCGGCGTGCAAGCGCTGAACAGCCAGGCGCGAGAAAGCTACGCTCGGGCCAGTCAGCTGATCGGCGGCGAACCGCAAGCCAGCCTCAGTGCAACCGGCGGTGGGGTGTTTTCCCAGCAAGTATTTGTCGATCTGCGTCGTGCGGGTTGGCCGGTATCGCCCGTGTTGCAAGGCCGGGTGACGCTCAAGGGCCATGAAGACCAGCGCTTGCAGTTGATGGGCATTGAGCCGGTGTCGTTGCCGGCCGGTTCCGCAGTGGCCGGGCGGTCGTTGCCGATCGAGCAGGTTGTCGAGTTTTTTACCCCGCCGGGCAGCACCTGGATTTCACCGCAGACGTTGCAGGCGTTGGGCTTGCACGAAGGTCAAACCCCGGTGGCCCAGAGCGGAGTCACCTTGCCGCCGCTGCGTGCCCAGACCGACATGGCCCCCGGCGTGTTGCTGGTGGACATCGGCTTCGCCCAACAGATTCTGCAATTGCCCGATCAGTTGTCGCGCTTGCTGCTGCCCAAGGATTTCACCGCGACCCTGCCGGATGAGTTCAAGGGCCAATTTCAATTCAAAAGCAGCGGCGAAGAAAACAATCTCGCGCGTCTGACCGAGAGCTTCCACCTGAACCTCGATGCCTTGGGCTTTCTGTCGTTCGTGGTCGGTCTGTTCATCGTCCACGCGGCGATCGGCCTGGCGCTGGAGCAACGCCGAAGCTTGCTCAGAACCCTGCGCGCCTGTGGAGTCAGCGCCCGCATGTTGATTACCTGCCTTGCCGTCGAACTGGGTGCTCTGGCGCTGATCGGTGGAATTGCCGGCGTCGTCAGCGGCTACCTGCTGGCCGGCGTGCTGTTACCGGACGTCGCCGCCAGCCTGCGCGGCTTGTACGGCGCCGAAGTGCCGGGGCAGTTGAATCTAAGTCTGCTGTGGTGGTTCAGCGGTATCGGCCTGAGCCTGTTTGGCGCCTTGCTGGCCGGTGCCAACAGTTTGCTGCGGGCGGCGCGTTTGCCGTTGCTGGCACTGGCCAATCCGCAAGCCTGGCATCAGGCGCACGCACGCTGGTTGCGGCGCCAGGGGTGGGTCGCGGCGATGGCTGCGGTGATCGCGTTACTGGCGTTGATCTTCGGCGATAGCCTGAGCAGCGGTTTCGTGCTGATGGCCGCGTTGTTGATCGGCGCCGCACTGGCCTTGCCGGTGGTGTTGAACAGCGTGCTCGACTGGGTGCTTGGGCGCAGTCGTTCGGTGCTCGGGCAATGGTTTCTCGCTGACTGTCGCCAACAGTTGCCGGCCCTGAGCCTGGCCTTGATGGCGCTGTTGTTGGCGCTGGCGGCAAACATCGGCGCCGGCAGCATGACCGCCGGTTTCCGCCAGACCTTCAGCAACTGGCTCGAACAACGCCTGACCGCCGAGCTGTACCTCAATCCGCAAAGTCCCGCCCAGGCTCGAGAACTGCACACCTGGCTCCAACAACAACCGCAAGTCACCGCGGTGCTCCCGAACTGGCAGGTGTCGATCCAGTTGCAGGGCTGGCCGGCGGACGTCTTTGGCGTGATCGATCACCCGACGTATCGTCAGCATTGGCCGCTGCTGGAAGCCTTGGGCGACAACCCTTGGGAGCGACTGGCCAAGGACGACGCGCTAATGCTCAGCGAACAACTGGCCCGACGGTTGAAGGTACGCCTTGGTGATCACCTGACGATCCCCACGCCAAATGGCCCATGGTCGCCACGGATCGTCGGGATCTACGCCGACTATGGCAATCCCAAGGGCCACCTGCTGGTCAACATCAATCACCTGCTGCGCGGCTGGCCGCAATTGACGCCCAACCGTTTCAACCTGCGCATCGACCCGGCGTCCATCCCCGAATTCCTGACTGCGTTGCAAACCCGCTTCACCCTGGACGACAGCCGCATCGTCGATCAGGCCCGGCTCAAGGGCTGGTCCACGCAAGTATTCGAACGCACCTTCGCCGCCACCGCGGCGCTTAACAGCCTGACGCTTTGCGTCGCGGGCGTGGCACTGTTCATCAGCCTGCTGACCCAAAGCCAGAGCCGCCTCGGGCAACTTGCGCCGCTGTGGGCGCTGGGTGTGACGCGGCGCCAGTTGATGCTGCTGAACCTGGGGCAAACCTGGTTGCTGGCAGTGCTGACATTGATGCTGGCATTGCCCTTGGGCATCGCATTGGCGTGGTGCCTGGACACGGTAATCAACGTTCAGGCCTTCGGCTGGCGCTTGCCGCTACGGGTCTTTCCGCTGCAACTGTTGCAGTTGATGGGCCTGGCGTTGCTCGCAACATTGCTCGCTTCAGCGTGGCCGTTGTACTCGCTGTATCGCACGCAACCGGCGGATCTGCTGAGGACCTTTGCTCATGAAGATTAAGCTCGGCGTGTTGTTACTGGCCGCGCTGCTGAACGGATGCGACAACACGCCTGCGCCGGAAAAAGGCTTCGCCGGCCTCGGCCATCAAGCCGAGGCATTTACCCCGGTGGTGCCCGGACGAGTTTTCAGTTTTCCGGCAGACCACGGCCCGCACGATGGCTTTCGCATTGAATGGTGGTACGTCACCGCCAACCTCAAGGACGATCAAGGTCAGGAATTCGGCGCGCAATGGACGCTGTTTCGCAGCGCCTTGAAAGCGACGCCCGAACAATCTGGCTGGGGCAATCAGACCATCTGGCTGGGCCACGCGGCCGTGACTTCCGCCATGGCGCATCATGCCGCCGAACGCTACGCCCGAGGCGGCGTCGGCCAGGCCGGCGTGAGCCTGGCGCCGTTCAACGCATGGATCGATGATTGGCATTTCAGCAGTCAGGCCACCCATGAAGACCCTCTGGCGGACCTGCAACTCAGCGCTCGCGACAAGGCCTTCAACTACCAGCTTCGACTGACTTCAAATCGGCCGCTGGTACTTCAGGGAGACAAGGGCTTCAGCCAGAAATCCGAACAAGGCCAGGCGTCGTATTACTACAGTCAGCCGTTTTTCCAGGCCAAGGGCACGCTGGAAATCGACGGTAAAACCTACAGGGTCAGCGGCCCGGCCTGGCTCGATCGCGAGTGGAGCAGCCAACCCCTGACCGCCAACCAGACCGGTTGGGACTGGTTCTCCTTGCACCTGAACAGCGGCGAACAGGTCATGCTCTACCGCATGAGGCAAAAGGACGGCGCGCCATACCTCACCGGCACCTGGATCAATGCCCAAGGGCAGACGCAGTTACTGCATGCCGACGACATCAGCCTCACCCCCCAAGACACCGCCAACGTGGCCGGGCGTTCAATGCCCGTGAGCTGGTCAATCAAAATCCCCACCAAACACCTCGATATCACCATCAGCGCCCTCAACCCCAAGGCCTGGATGGACTTGCGCATTCCCTATTGGGAAGGACCGGTGCGGCTCAGCGGCAGTCATGGCGGGCAGGGGTATCTGGAGATGACCGGGTATTGACCCGGAACTCTCGGCGTCACGTCGTTTTCCTACGTAATGAAGCCCATTCACGGGAGCCCGCCATGAGCGACGATCTCAAACCGCCCACCCTTGCCACCTGGCAGCGGCTGTTCGACGACAAGGCCTATTGGCAGCAATCTCCCGACGTGCATTACAGCGAATTGCTGCGCATCGCCGACGATCTGCTGGGGCAGGGCGCCATCGACCTCGATCAATGGCAGATCCTCAAAACCAAGGCCGATCAATCCCACAAAGACTCACCCGCCGTGAACGTCGCCCACGAAGTCGACGATCCCGAAGCCTGAGGAAAACCCCATGAATCCCAAACCGACCACCCCCTCGGAAAACCCCGACGAACCCCGGCCACCAGGCGAAGTCGAGCGCGACAACGATGCCCTGCGCCCCACCGACCCGACCCGGCGCAAGGAAAGCGGCAAAGGCACCGACAGCGGAGAGTCCACCGCACAAGAAACTGCGAACACTCCCTGATCAGCGTCTATGCTCATCGGCACAGACGGCGCCGAACCTGGATTGAGAGCCGTCTGCTGCCATCCAATCACAGGGAACGTACCGCTTATGAAGCTCAACGCACTGACCAAAGCCATCACCCTCGCCACCCTCCTGTCCACCGCCAGCCTCAGCGCCATTGCCGCGGAGATCCCGCTGGCCGCCGCCGTGGAAGCCGATCAGGTCGTCACCAAAGTCCTGGCGGTCGACGCCGCCAAACACCAGGTCGTTCTCGAAGGCGCCGAAGGTCGTCAGGTCCATATACAACTCAGCGACAAAGCCAAAAACCTCGGCAAACTGAAAGTCGGCGATCAGGTCAACGTCGAAGTCGTCCGCTCGGTCGCGGCCCACCTCGACACCGACGTCGACAAAGGCCTGCCAGGCTCCATCGAGCGCACCGGCGAAATCCGCGCCACCAAAGACAACCCCAACCCCGGCGGCGAAGCCTACCGTCAGGTACAGGTCCAACTGAAAATCACCCACATCGACCTGAAGAAAAACCAGCTGATCTTCCAGAACCCGGCCGGCCAATCCAAAACCGTTAACGTCGAAAAGCCTGAAGTCCAAGCGAAATTGAAAGATCTGAAAGTAGGGCAGAGCGTCGTGGTGACCTATACCGACGTATTGAAAGTGACCACTCAGCACCCAAGCTGATCATTACTTGTACGGATTGATTGTTCTTGTACAGATAGTTGTATAAGAGCAATCAATTTTAATGGTCGAACTGGTGAGTTTTAAGCGGTTTGTAGACGTTGTGTTTGCAACGCCTTACAAAGTGCTACGTGTATAAAATTTCATGTTTATACACGAGGACATATCTGCCAAATTCTATTAAAATCCTTCCCGTTCGCCCGGTGTCAGGGCTCTTTACCGGTGCATGGATTGCCAGGCCATTACACTGGGCGAACACCTTCTGTGGGAGGTGGCGTTTAAAAGTTTCGGATATAAAAATGGGCGACCTTGGGGTCGCCCATTTTTATTGGGTGGGTTTCAGCTGCGCCCGTAATCGCCCCCGACCATCCAGCGTCACATTTCACGGAGTTACTCAATTTGTATCAACTACCGGTGTACAGGCCTGAAGCTGCTGCCGGTGGTTGGCTGCACGCTGAAGCACTCGGGTCAACGCCTGAAAATTTGCCGGTTTGGTCAGAATGTCATTGGCACCTACGGCCCTGAAACGTTCGATCTCGCTCGAAAAAGCGCTCGCGGTGAAAGCAACGATGTAGCACGTATCGCCCACTGGCAGTTTGCGAATTTTACGGATGGCTTCTAGCCCATCCATAACAGGCATGTTGATATCCATGAAAATGATATCTGGCGTTGAAGTCATACACGAATTGACCGCCTCCAGGCCATCTGACGCAAGGTCGGGTGTATAACCCAACTCTTGTAACATCGCCATGGCCACTTTCTGACTCACCGGATGGTTTTCCACCAGCAGGATATCGAGCGGGTAATCCTCGGCAAAAAACGAGTCGAAACCAACCGCTGCATGATCGTCCTCGAAGGGTACTTCCGAGACTGAAAAAAGCCCCATGGGAAGTGAGAAGGAGAACGTCGATCCAACGCCAGGCTGACTGGTAAAGGATAAAGTCCCCTGCTGCGCCTCCACCAGGTTTTTGCAGATTGAAAGACCGAGCCCACTTCCGGTAAAGCGTCGACTGGCTGGCCCTTTAAACTGAGTAAAGGGTTTGAACAGACTGTCTTGGCGTTCCGTGGGAATACCTATGCCGGTATCACGTATGGAGAAGTTGAGTCGGGCTCGGGGGCCATATCCGCTGGTCGTAACCACGACCGATATTTTTCCGGTTTCGGTGAATTTGACCGCATTGCCCAGTAAGTTGATCAGTATCTGGCGAAGGCAATCGGTATCGGTTTTGACCAAGGCAGGTACGTCCGGTGAAACCTGGACCTCAAGTACTATTGGCTTGTCCTGAATGTTTTGCCGGATCAGTTCAATACTGGCTGAAACCAGTGCTCTCACGTCGAATACGCGAGGTTTCAACTCAAGTTTGCCCGCTTCGATTTTTGCAAGGTCGAGAATGTTGTCGATAAGCGACAACAGGGTTCGCCCGCTCGTATGAATCGTTGTTAGCAAGCTTCTTTGCTCGGGATTCAGGGCGGACCGAGCCAGCAACTCGGTCGCGCCGATGACACCGTACATGGGCGTGCGAATTTCATGACTCATGGTGGCCAAAAATAGGGTCTTCGAGCGATCAGCATCCTCGGCGGCATTTTTTGCCTGATTCAATACCTGTTCGTTTATTTGCAGTTGCTGAAGATGAGCACGCATGCGTAAAAGAATGAAGGCGAGAAATACCAGAATGGCCAAGATGATATGGTTCAGGGAGTCCTGATTAAGTTGGTGGTGGTAGTCCGCCAACGTCATCTCCGCGCCGACGACATAAATCGTACCGTCCTGCGATTTCATTGGGACAAAGACGGCGCGAAAGTCTCCCCAATGATCCGAGTAGTCGATCCAGGTGGGTTCTGTACGTTCAAAACTGTCGAGCAGAGCCTGACTGGCATCCGGATAGGGATCGAAGAAGCGTACGAAATTGTTCTCTTGAATTTCTTTTTTCGATGCGCTGGAGCTGACCAGATAAGCCTCGCCCGAGCGTTTGACCACGCTGTAGACAAAGGCGGTTCCCATGGACTCGTTGAACCGGGAGAGCCGCTGAATGGCATCCAAGTCTTGCGCGTGCGATTTGGACTGTTTGTCGGTCAGATTGTCATGGTAACGATCGCCGAGGATGGCCGAAGTACCCAGCGCTGCATGCAGCAGCTTGTTATTAATGTTTTCAGTGAGATTTCCTTGAGTCTCGACGTAGAGGTAGTAGATATAGCCACTGACACCCACGATGTAGACCAAGAGTAAAGCCCATGTTTTTCGTCTGAATTTGAACATAAATCACAGCCTCCATACTGCGCGCGGAAGTATAGTTTGAAGGTTGGTTGAAAACCATTGTTTTGTTTTTTGCTGTTTTCAGGTGAGGCGATGAGATGTTAGTTGACCAAAGAGCCAGTTTTTTTGTTTTTTGTGCTCACGATGTTGAGTCGATTTTTCTGAATGATCAGAAGTTTAAAGACAGTTTTTAACAAACTCTTGCGAAGTGCTGCGTGCATAAGTCTGAGAGGTGGTGTTTAAAAGTTGCGGATATAAAAATGAGCGACCCTACCTTGGGTCGCCCATTCTTATTGATGATTTAAAGTCGCGCTCGCAACCGCCGTCCGACCACATCCAGCAAATCGCAGCCATCGCGCAACGGGATGGCCAACACCCGCGCAAACTCTTGCAACAGCGCAGCATCACCACCAAGCGCTTCGCCCAGGGAAAGCGTTTCCAACAGTTGAGTGACGCTGCGAATGCGATACGCCGCCGTGTCATGCAACACATCAATAGGCGCTTCAGTGTCGATCAGCAGGGAAGGGATCGTGCAGTCGATGCCGGTAATCGGCATGTATCGAGTCATGGCTGCACCTCCTGAGCATCGGGCGCCCCACCGGGTGGATCGAGGTTATCCAGCGCCCGGTTTACCAACAATTCACCCAGCACGGCCAATTGCTGAATCGATAGCGCCAGGCTGCGGTGCGAGCCTTCGAGTTCACAAGCAAAGTCGGTAGTGAGCACGTTGAGTGAGGCGAGGGTTTCGCAGGCGTGGCTTAGCAGGGTTTCGGTGTCAATGTTGGGGAGGAGGGTGAAAACGTGGCTGATGGGTCGGGATTTTTTGGGTTGCGGAGGCGGGCGCTGATGGTGCGTTGGGTTGCTTGGTTGAGTTGGAGGGGGTCGAGGGAATCGGGTGGAAACTTTTTCATCGTGAAGCTCCTGAAACAATGGAGCCGCAAAGCGGCATTTACATGCCTTGATCGTGTTCGGTCTGTCAAAACCGGTCGCTGAGGTTGCAGCGGCTGGGGGAGGTTATCTGGGGAGGAGAGGGTGTACAAGTTCATGGGTGGCGATGGGGGTTGTGGGAAATGTCCGATGCTTTTGTCAGGCGACGAACTTCAACTCAACAGGCGGTTCCACGGTCGCTACCGGGCTTGATCATGAGCAAGTGGTCCATTTGTTGATTTCGACATTGCTCGACGAACTCCAGTGCGCTATCTGGTTTTTCCAGATATCGGTCGAAGCACGCTTTTGGGATTTCGTAGTACTCCTCGTAGTCGATGAGGCGATTGCTGACCGGGATCGGTAGAACTTTCCCGACGTTTCTTCGTGTCCGATGCTGAAATATTCCATTTTACTTGTGAAAATATCTTTTAGTTTCATCTGGATACCAAACCCTGTTTCAGGAGCAAAGGGCAGATTACCAATCACGAAGACTTGAATGAATCTGCCGCATTGCGTCCGATCATCTAGTTAAAGGAATTCAGACCTCTTTTCTCCACGCGGAAAAAGTGATGGCCGTTCCTTCTTCCTCATTATCCTTTATCTCGATTTTGTAGGTGGCGCCACCTGCAACACCCTCAATCAGTGCCTTTTCATCGTTGGCACTTAACTCGGCACCTTTAGCTTTCTGTTTGTAAAACTCGACGACGTCGGAGAACGCTGTATAGGTTTTCAACATGATCTCGAAATCATGTCGTGGCCGGCCTGCCAATTCGTCGAAGTCACCGTAAATCGGCGCGCCTTTCATGCCGGGTGTGGTGTAAACGCCATCGACGCCAGCGCCCGCCAGATGGGCATTTTTCGGAATCAAAGGGAGCATCGCCTTCGGGAAGTCGGAAGGTAATTGCGAGGCGTTCCAGGAGTCTTTTTTCGGGTCAGTGGTGATGTATTCGACCGTGGCAATTTTTTGCGCTTGAGCACGTGTTTCGGGATCTTCACTTTCGGCCCAATACGCAATCAATGGTGGCAACTGTTTGCTCCAGACAATGATTGGGTCAGCATCGCTCTTCTTGGCGCCTTTCGCCTGGAATATAGTCAGCACGGTTTCGGGGCCGGGGTTGCAGGACAACGACTCAGTGCGTGATTTGACGGTACAGTGCCCATTGACCAGCCCAACGGCGATCAACTGCCCCTTGTCGTCCAACAACAGTGCGGCGCGCTCGTCGCCGTGGTTACCATCATCCATGGCCGTCAGCATTTTGCGTCCGGCAGGTACACCTTCCTCAAACGTCGAGAACTCTGAATCAAGGGCATCCAGCACTTGCGTCACGATCAACGAGTCATCGTTGGTGTAGCTGCCTGTCGCATAACCGATGAAGTCAATCAAGGCGGCGCGTATCGCCGGATCTTCGTTGAGCTGTGGCGGTCGTGCAGGGGCCGGGTCATTGGTGAGCTGCAACACGGTTGTACCGTCTGCGCGTTTTTCTGATCGAAGTGACAGCGCGGCAGCGTCAAGAGAAAGGGTCAATGCCAAAAGCATGGCGAATGGTCGTGCGATGGTGAACAAGGGTTCATTCCTTTGTTGAGTGATGATCCAGTTCTTAGGGGCGACTTGTTGATGGCAATGCATCAGAAGCAAAAGAGGACACACATTAGTTTTTAATATCGACAAACTCTGAGCGAGCCTACCTTCTCGATCAACGCTAAGGTAAATGCTTCCTCCGACGTGAACTTAAGCGTTTCCAGCAAGCTTATAAACCACTCGACGTCCAGTGCCCTGAATATCGTTAGCCACTCAGCTTTTTTGCCTTCGCAAGCGGGTACTGCGGTCCCACCCAGCCCATGACCCTTGCCCTCAAAAAACAAAAAGTAGTCATCGTCGTAGCAGTAGCCGATTAATTTTGGCCAGTCAGAGCTGTGGGGTTGCTCCGGTACAAGATCCTTTTCGGCAATCACATAATAACTTCGGACTTTGTGGGGCTGTAGAGGAGGACGGCAGCCAGAAAGCCAGATCAGGCATTGAGTTGCTTTATCGGCGTCGTCCATCCAAGTCGATACTTTCTTGTCCAGCTCAGTAAATGTCCCTGCGGCCCCCACGCGATAAAACATTAACCAACCGTCTCGTCCTTCGTTGACTACTAGGTAGGTGCATCCGTGGCCTTCAACGGTCATCGACCAACAGCCGAAATATACGCGCTGGGCCGAGAACTGGGTGACGGTGAACCCGGTACGTTGAACAGCATTTTGCAGATCGGGATAAGGCAATTGGCATATTCCTAGCAAAACTAACTTCACACCTTGAATTTTCCGCCACCTCCGTGAGGTGGGGAGGCCGGCCAGATAATTCTCAGATTTATTTTTATGAGCGCTTAGAAAATAATTTGCCCCCTTTTTTGTAGTTTTTCTTCGACTTTTTTCCTTGATGTCAGCTACAGTTTTTCTAGATCAAAATTGCAACCATTTGTCTTTATTTTAAACAGAAATTGGTCAAGACTAATCACAGGCTTGCCAGTATTTTGGTTGGCGTACTCTCTGCGTAGAAGTTTAAATAGTTCGCCGATTGTTTTTTTGTTTCCTTCGCTAAGGTTCGCTATTAAGTCAAAGCTGTCTTCGGACATGAGCGATGTATCATTTCGTATTGAATAGTAACAGCTTATATTTAATAGCAAGGAATCCGCATCTTGGTAGCAGTGCTGCAGTGATGTTAAATATTTGCTGAATATATCAAGTAGTATTTTATTTGGGCTTTCTTTAGATTTTAGGTATCCGCAGAGACCTTGCCAGTTGTTGATATAGAGGTGATCTCCCCAATCAGGGTCTCGGGAAAAATATTGTCCTTGACCTTTAAAAAACTCCGAGGGCTCATTGTTTTCTAGTGCGATCTGAAATTTCATTGAAGTTTTTCCCAGGCCTCAAATTGGCTTAATAATTCATCGATACTTTTATTATGTTGTGTTTCCTCAGAGCCTATTAGGGCAGCCTCTTTGGTGCCGCTTTTCGTTGCTCCGCTGGGAATCCACTCTTTTGGATAGGCACCATTTTCTTTCCCGTTCGGCATTTCGTATTTGAATCGGGCGTCTCCGGGTTTTATACGAGCAAAAGGGGACAGATTTATTTTCATGAACGCTTAGAAAATAAATCTGTCCCCTTTTCTTGTAGTCCCCTTTTCTTGTAGGTTTCCTGCTGGATCAGACAGGGTAATTTGTGCGAGGCGGTTGGCGGCGCCCCATCTGATTCTTGGGCTTCACAGTATTCAGCTATTTGTTGATTCTTCTGCCCTGGTTTCGTTTAGGTTGGCCTTAAAGTACGTCATGAAATCCTGTCCTTGAGTAAAGGCTTTTTCGATCTTCATGCTTTGCTCTTTCAGAGCGGCGCTTGGTTTGGCCCATTGTTCAGAGGGTAACGGTTTGGACCACTCAGAAATGGAATCAGGTAGAGATTTCATGCTGAAACGATGGTCCCATTCCGCTACCCAGTACGGAAAGCGCCATAAAGTGATTACATGAGTGAAATACCACCAGCCAACACCTAACGCGGAGCGCTCGTTGTGTTGGTACTCCTCAAGCATATCTCCGTGCTCTTTATCAAATGTATGGCGGCCTTCGTACGGTGCTTTACCGGGGCAGTGTTGTGGCCCTCTTTCCATGTAAACACGTATCGCCTCCCATTTACCCAAACCATGAACTGGAGTCATTACTCCCTGGTTCACAAAATGAACGGTATCAGTTTTAGGGTCGTCAAATGCCATGCCAAAGGTATAAGTACTCATGACGCCGACCCCAGTTACACCAGTACTGACAGAAATCCAGGACACCATTTCTTCCCAAGGTTGGATGACCGGCTCGTCAGACCCATTAGCAAAAAAACAGACTTCGCGACGTTGCCTATTGAAGCGTATCGGGCGGGTACGGACTTTGGCTAGAGTAGTGCTGATGACAACGTAGAGTCCCAGAACTGTGGCTCCTGCTGCTCCCCAAGCTCCGATTGCAGCGCCGGTGGGGAAAAACTCTATGAAAATATGTGTAAATGTTCTGCCATAGGGATCACCAAAACTCATTAGCCCGGCGATGAAGGGGCCGATTATTAAACTCACAATCAGTATGAGCATGCTGCTTGCGATCATAACCCTGGTTTGGAATGCCTTATTGACGTTACTGCTACCTACGTCTAGGTAAGTGTCGTTGATATCAAGAAAGCTTCCCCCCAAATCCATTGGGATCTGGCCGGTAGGGACGGGTAGTGGCGAAAAAAACACTGCTTCGCCAGTAGTAAAACGTCGAGATTCACCAGCGACGGGGCGCTGATGCTTGAGATGAAGTTCGTCGTTATTTGTTGATTTGGATGACATGTAATTCAACCGAAAAGTTGTGAGTCGGGCACCTACAGGAAGTCGCTGTTGACCAATAGCCATGGGGCATCGGTTTTGCGCGACTTTAAAACAGAGACAGCCGAAAATAGCTTGCCATTTTGCGCGTTCAACGTCGTAGTTTCGAAGCGTTTCTCTCGGAAGGATTTATCGCCAGCAACGGGGTGATAGCGTAGGACAATAGCCAAACCATGTTGGGCGTTGGCTTCGTGTTGGAAAATGTCCATGCCTAATTTAAGCGGTTCATCCGGAGCACTGAGCAAGTTGAATTGATAAAGCAGCGGCTCGCTCCATGCCTCCCAGTCATTTCGTTGGTGGTTTGTCAGCCAGTAAGCGCTCACGCCAAACTCTACATCATTTAGTTCACGAGCAGTGATTCCTGGTATGCGCAGTACCGCCATAGCCTTGTTGTTTATCGTCTGCAATGCCACCTGCGGTGATGCCGTTATGTCGGCAAGCAGCAGGCGCTCCTCAGTCAGACTGCGGTTGGCGCTCTGCTTACCCCAAGGCCCTTTTTGCAACCAAGTATCCAAATCTGTTTTGTTGTTTCGGTTGTACAGCCATTCTCCGCCCAATTGCAGACCGGTAAGCACCAGGCCAATCAAATTTGCTCTGGCAGCAATGCTCAACAGTTGGCCACCCGCTTTGACCCAAACCAGCGCACGTGCCTGATTTACGGTGGTAAACGCCTCATAAATGGATTGGCCACTCCTGGCGAAGGCCCATCCATTGAGCGCAAGTTGTCCAGAGTCTCCTGCTAATGTCATGCTGGCGCCTGTCAACTTGGCACCATTCCCTGAACGTAACGCCTCTGTCCATTTGGCAGCCGATCCTTTTTCACCATACATACCTGTTCCTGCGGCAACTGCACTGAATATGTAGGCAAATGGGCTCAATGCCCCGGTGATTTTTCCTAGCTTAGCGGCCAACTTAATTTTGCCGGCGGCGCTTGTGTAATTTTTGATAGCTACTGAAAGACTTGTTATGGCAATACCCTGTGCAGCAGCCAAACCGCCTCCAACCGTAGAAAAGAGGGCGTTAAAGAAAGATAGGGTATCAGCGCTTTCCCACACTACTTTAGAACGTACTTCGATAAATACCTGGTAGAAATTTATCGTTTGCATGACAAATGCGGCTGAAGCAAACACATCGCCACCCACTGATTTGAAAACTTCTCCAGTCAAACCTTTATACGGTCGCTTGAGCCGATAGTCATCGGCCATCCGCTCAAACTCAAGCACCTGAGCATTGTTAAGCCCTTTGATCTTGAAGGCAGCCTTACCCGGCCCGTCACCAACAGGACTCATGGCCTGAGCTACCCGCCCTTCAAGTGGAGCGACAGTTTGTTGAATAGCTTTGCGGCGAGATACCAAGGTTTTGTAACCGCCTTTTGGTAACCGGCCTTTACGTTCATCAGCCAGGGTTTGCCGAATCTGTTTTTTCAGCGAAGTCATTTGCTGGCGCAGATCTGTCAGTTTGGCCATATCAGCTTTGAACGCGGCAATTTGATTCGCAGAGGCAAACTCCAACGTAATACCCCCCTTACCAAAGGCACGCAGAACGTCTATCCAGGCCGAGCCAGGAATTCGGCGCAATACTTTTGCTGGATCTAGCGACTGGCCACTGCGTAGCGCTTGCATGGCCTCATCCAGCGCTCCTGCCAGGCGCAATTGCTTTGCAGGCTCATACGCCGTGTTGCGCAACTGACCGAGCACAATGCCGTTTTCACTCAATTGCATTGCTGCTGCGAGATTCTGAGTGAGCAAATTGCCAAACTTTCCGCTGAGTGCCTGGGCCCCCTGATAGTCGTCCTTGACCATATAGGTATCGCGCAGGGACTTGATGAAAGATGTGACCTTGGCGTGCATGTCCTTCTGATCAGTCAAGCTCAATGTGAAGAAGGTTGGTACGGTAAAACCCGGCTGTTTCTCGATTAGATCGGCAAGCTTTTCAGTCGCTTTATCTGTCCGGCAAATGTCTCTCATACAGGCATATTCAGTAGCGAGAGTTGTGTCGAGTTGATCGCCAAATTTGGGGTCGAAATACCAGGCTGAGCGTTGGAAGCGTTCTTCACTGATCAGATTCGCGCGATCGTCACTGATCAGATCTAGACGTTTGTTCCAACGACTGAGTTGGGCGCGTTGCTGTTTCAGAAAGGCTTCCATCGCGGGCCGATCGATCAGATCGTTGATGCCCTGTTGTCCCATTTTCGCGCCGTCGAGCGCGTCTTCCGCGTTGTCTTCGATGGTCTCGATCAGGTCTTCGTACTTGGAATGCAAAGGTCCAAGACTCGTACGCATCCGCGACTTTGAAGCTGCAATAGCCCCACGATGCGTACCTGCACCGGAATATTGGGTTTGATTTTTAACGTTGACGTAATCGACGATCGATTGCCGCTGGTCCTCGCTTGTTTCGTCCTTGAGTTTGGCAAAACGAGGGTCGCCTTGGGCGGCATTCAGAATGGTTTCGCCGGTTACGGTGTACAACGATTCGATGTAGCAACCAAACACATACTTCTTTTGATTGGCTTCAGCGTCGCTCCAGTCGCTGATCCAGCCAGTGACCAAATCCTGATGCTCAGCGAGATCGCGTAACACGCCCAGGTCATCCTGTATGACCAAGTACAGATGGTCACGCTCGTTTTCTGCCTTGACTTGCTTTTTGAGCGCGCCCAACTGAGTTTTTTTGAAGTTAGGTGTTTGCTCCCAGAGATAGTCTTTGCTTTCCTCAGGCTTGGCACTCGTAACCGCCGGTTCCTTACTCGGCTGCTCCGCAACTTCCGCTATCCATTTTTCCGCCTGACTTGGCGTCAACAGATTAGCCGCGCCTTTCTCCGGATCAGCCTTGGTCAGGTCTACTGCCTGCATGAAGTACTCACGCTCGGATTTGTGCTTGAGGACCTGCGCGCATTTGGCGGCGGTCCATTGCACTTCTGAGTAGTTGACGTAGAGCTTGCTCAACCGCGGGAAGACAAGCACGGCCTCGCCCACGTTGCTTTCGCGTTTGTTGGCGGTTATTTCGCCTTTTTCCCACAGCAGTTGGGTCACGATGCCGTTCTGGATTCGGTATTCGTGCATGACGGCTTGAGGTTTCTTGTCGATGATGACGTAGAGCCAGCCGTCGCGGATCAAGCGAATGCCCAGTGGCCGTGAAGTTGTTTTGTAAGGCATCGCTAGTGCGCTGGATGGGTCGAGTCGTTCGACCAGACCATAGCGTAAAGGGATGAGCTGAATCTTGGCCTTCATCAGGGAGCAACCGCCCATGGCGCACTTACCGTCGTCCCGGCTTTTTGCAACGTTGTTCGGGCTTTTGCCGGTCGATGTGGGCGTTGTCATCCTTGGCTCCTTGGCAGGGTTTCAGACCGTTCCTGGGCAATATCAGCGACCCGTTCGAGTCGCTGAGCGGGCGTTTGTTCCGATGGCGTTTTAAGTATCGCATCCAGGTCTGGATGTTCTTCCAGCGCTCTTTCACCGAGGAACCCGTGAATGTTGGCGTAGAGGGTGATGTCGAGTTCGGTGTTGAAGCCTCGATCATACGAACTCGAAGCCAATGCATGCAGGTGTTCCCAGCGCTGCAGAGGTGTCGCTTGCGCCTGATAGGACGGAAAGTATTCGTGCATGTGTTCGTCGAGGCGCAGGACGATGCTGCGGAAATTCACTTCATCCAGTTGGCTGAGTTGCTCGTCGCTCAAGCGGTAGCGTTTGCTGTGGATCGGCTCGAGGGCTTTGCCGGGGCGCTGGTTGATGTGCCAGCAGCCCAGTGCCCCGTCGGCGCCGACGATCTGCGAGCAAGGACCGAACAGGGTCGGGTCCTTGATGCTCTCGCCGTGGCTGAGCAGCGCGTGGGCCACGGCGGGGTCGGCGACGCGCAACAGGACTTCTTCACCCTGAGGGTGCATGACACTGGTCAGCCAGCGGAAGTGCTCGACCATGTGCTCCCAGGGTTGATCGCTGAACACGAGGTAGCCCCATTCTTGGCGAGGCTCAGCCAGAAACTTTGCCAGGATGGCATTGTTCTGTGCTTTTATCTGAACCAGACACGGCGAAACATCGCCCAATTCAACCCACGGGGTACCGAGGTAGAGTGGCTCGAAAACCGGATTATCCGACCATTGATAAAGGAGCTGCGGCAGTTTTTCGACGCTGACGCCATCCAGCAGCAAACCGACGGTGCCATTCCACGGCAGGCCTTGAGGCAACCCATTTTCCAGCGGCCACTCAGACTTCAGCATTTTGCGCCTCCAGCTTGGCCTTCTCGCAGATCGCGCAGATTGGCTTCTTCTGCATCAACGCTTGCCGCTGTGCGGGCACCAACAATTGCCCGGCCTTATCCGCATCAGCCTGTTTCAACGCCCCGGGCATCAACGGCGCCGCCCCCGTCCCACTACCCGGACTCCCACCGGAGTTCATGTTGATCACCGGCCCGCTCAGCGTCACGCCACTGGCGTCGATCTTGATAAAGCTGCCGCCGCCTTTGAGGGTGAGTTCGCTGCCGGCTTCGAGCACGACTTTCATGCCGCTGCTCAGGTGGATTTCCTGGCCGGCTTCGATGAACTGGCCGGTGCCGACTTTGATGTGCTGGTTGACGCCCACGGTCAGGTGGTCGTTGGCGCGGGTTTCGACTTTGCGGTCGGCGTAGACGGTGTGGTGTTCTTCGGCCTTGAATTCGCTGTAGCTGTTTTGTTCGACGGTGTCGTGGCGTTCGTTGCCGACGCGGATTTTCTGGTCGTGTTCGACGTTCTCGTCCCAGTCGCGCTGGGCGTGCAGGAAGATCTGTTCCTGACCCTTTTTGTCTTCGATGCGCAGTTCGTTGTAACCGCCGCCGCCCGGGGAGCTCAGGGTTTTGAAGGTGCTGCGGGTCTTGTTCGCCGGCAGGGCGTACGGGACGACGTTTTCCTTGTGGTACAGGCAGCCACTGATCAGCGGTTGGTCGGGATCGCCTTCCAGGAAACTGACCAGCACTTCCATGCCGATGCGCGGGATGGCAATGCCGCCGTAATGGGCGCCGGCCCAGGCGGAGGAGACGCGCAACCAGCAGCTGGTCTTGTCGTCGGCCTGGCCTTCGCGGTCCCAATGGAATTGCACTTTGACGCGGCCGTATTGGTCGCAGTGGATTTCTTCACCCTTGGGGCCGGTGACCACGGCGCTCTGGCTGCCGAGGATCCGCGGTTTGGGGTGGTTCAGCGGCGGACGGTTGGGCACGTCCCAGGGGGTGGCCTGGAAACGGTTGCGGTAGCCCTGATGGAAATCGTCCTTGAGCTGGGTCGTGTTGCTGGTGACCGACTCTTCCAGCACTTGCGGCTGTTTGCCTTCGTGGAGGATTTCGGTCAGCAGCCACAGGTCGTTCCACTTGGCCTTCGGGTGCTCGGTCAGGGCCAGGAAGTGGCCGCTGACCAGCAACGGCTGATCGCTTTTGCCTTCGGCCAACTGGAAGTCGCTGCGGTGACGTTCGAGGGCGCGTTTGGCCAGGTGCTTGCCGCGTTCGCGGTCGATGAAGCGGCCGGGGTAGTCGTAGTCTTCGAGGTCGGGCAGGGCGTCGCCACGGTGTTCGCTTTCCAGGGTCAGGCGCGGTTTTTCGAAGTCGTAGTCGCGGCGGGTGGTGCGGCTGGTGCGGGTTTCCAGGCGCAGGTCGAAGCGCTTGATCACCGGGTCGTTGGCGACCATGCCGGAGTCTTGCTGGTAGGCCACGGGCGCGAGTTTCGGGAACACCGTTTGGTCATCGCCGAACACCAGCTTGTGGGCCGTGGCGCTGTGCTGGAAGTGGTAATGGATACCTTCTTCCTCGCACAGGCGCTGGATGAACTGCAGGTCCGATTCATCGTACTGCACGCAGTAAATGCGCTCGGGATAAATCGCCCCGACTTTGAACTCGTAGGCATTGCTCTGGATGCCGTGCTCTTCGAGGACCATGCCAACGATTTTCGGCACGCTGAGGTTCTGGAAGATGCGTTGGTTGATGCGGTGCGCCAGGTAGGACAGCTGCGGGCGCAGGGTCACGGCGTAGCGCGTCAGGCGTTTGCCCGAATCGCCTTGGGCGGCGCGGTAGATCTGGCCATGGATGCCGCTGCCATCCGGCGAGAGCTGCAAAAAGGCCGGTTTGTGCAATAGCGTTTCGAGGTCCAGGGACGGCTGTTCACTGACCAGCTCCACCTCAAACACAAAAGGCTGGCTGATGGCTTCCCGACCTTGCAGGGCAAGGACCTGGAGATCGTTTTCCAGACCTTCGATAGTCAGGGCAAAGTGAGTCTGATTGGCCGGCGCGAACATCCCTTGTTCCTCGTGCAGTGCTGCGGCGCACGCCTGAACCCAAACGGGCACTTGCGGACGCGAAAATTCCTGGAAGGCGCAAATGACATCGACCAGCAGAGCTGGCCGATGTTTGGAACCGTCAGCCGCGATTAAGCGACTGGAACACGCCAGTCATCGGAACCCGAAGTACCGGATACTTCGTGGGTCCAGGTGATTTTGCGGTAGGTGAATTGCACTTCTTCCAGGTGCGTGAAGTGCGAGTTCGATGGATCCTGGCAGTTGTGCATTTTGTTGTTGATGGCGACGATGATCGCGTCTTCCAGTTTGGTGGTGTAGTAGTGCTCTTGGGTGCCTTGAGCCGAGGTGCGGTACCACTGGATAACGATTTCGCTCATGCGCTCGCCGGAAGTCAGCGCCGCTTGCAGCAGTGGCGAGGACTTGTCGTAGACCTTGGTGATTACGACTGGCTTGTGGACGCGCTGACCGGTCGGTTGGCCGGACTGTGGATCACGCGGGATGATCACGTCGTGGCTGAAAGCCTGAACCATGACCTGGTCTTCATGACCTTCCTGGTAGGTGTTGCCAACCGAGTCGGCGGTGAATGCGCCGGCAGTGATCAGACCTTGTTTCTCGCCAGTAACGGACATGTACGCTGGTGTAGCCATGGATGTGCTCCTTGCTAAAAGTTAGGGTGCCCGGGAGGCGGTATCGCCCGGTGGGTGCCTGACTGTTATCAAGGACCGTGCCAGAACTGCTTAAGGCTATATAAATCAGGTGATTGAGGAGATTTAATCAGCGCCGAAAGGGTTTTCGGCAAGGATCAGCTGAAAAAGTGCGCAAGAAGTTGCGCAGTGGTGCGCAACTTCTTGCGCACTCGGCTGGAGGGCTTGTTAAACCTGGCGTCCAGCGTCTTTTGGGGCCTTTTCACCGATACAGGTGCGCAACTTCTTGCGCACCAAGGCTATGAGCCATCACTCCGACAATTATCGCAACGAACAGCGCTGCCCGATGGTCAGATCACTGAACAACCCGGACATCGACTGGAGAACGACATGAAAATCCTGATGGTTTTAACGTCCCACGATCAATTGGGTAACACCGGCAAGAAAACCGGCTTCTGGCTTGAAGAATTCGCCGCCCCGTATTACACCTTCAAGGACGCTGGCGCTCAGCTGACCCTGGTCTCACCCAAGGGCGGCCAGCCACCGCTGGACCCCAAGAGCGATGAGCCAGACGCGCAGACTGCTGCCACCAACCGCTTTCGCAAGGATTCCGCCGCCCAGTCCGCATTGGCGTCTACTGGGGTGCTGAATACCGTGAGGGCCGAAGACTATGACGCTGTTTTCTATCCCGGCGGGCATGGCCCGTTGTGGGATCTGGCTGAAGACACTTTTTCAATTGCGCTGATCGAGGCGTTTTACACGGCGGGCAAACCGGTTGCGGCAGTTTGTCATGCGCCGGGGGTGTTGCGTCACGTCAAGGATGCGGACGGCCAGCCATTGGTCAAAGGCAAGCGCGTGACGGGCTTCACCAATTCCGAAGAAGCCGTGGTGCAGTTGACGGATGTTGTGCCGTTTTTGGTGGAGGACATGCTCAAGGCCAACGGTGGTATTTACTCCAAGGCCGATGACTGGGCGAGTTATGCGGTCGAGGATGGCCTGTTGCTGACCGGTCAGAATCCTGCGTCGTCGGAAGCGGTCGCCAAGGCGTTGTTGGCAAAGCTGAAATAAAATCAAAAGATCGCTGCCTTCGGCAGCTCCTACATCGACCGTGTACAACCGTCATACAACGGGTGCCCACAATCTCTGTGTACAACCGCGATATAACGGATGTACCCGCCCCTGTAGGAGCTGGCGAAGCCTGCGATCTTTTTTGCGGTCATCACGCTTATTCGGAAACGTTCAAACCCAGTGCCGCAAAACACTCCTCGATCGACCGCCGCTGCGTCTCGGCATACAGCCCCAACTCATCAATCGTCGACCTTCCCAAGGCCTTTTCGAACGCTTGCTGGTTTGAAGGCACGCCATAGTGGGTTTGCGCCGCATCCCCTAGGTTCGACTGAAAAATCCCCGCCGCACTGACCGGCAGAAAATCTTCGTACACCAGCGGTTCAACCCGCACATAGCCGCCTTGGAGCAAATCCTCCAGCGACGTGCCTTTCAGCCCATCCGCCGCCAGGCCTTTTTCCGTCACGAAGTAGCGAAAGTACGCCAGTTCCTGTTGGCGCATGTCCTCGACGGTGTCAGGGAATTCGCCGAAGTGCTGTGCCATTAGCGCGTTGTAGCGTGCGGCATTGGCTTCGTTGGGGAAGTCCTTGAGTTCATCCCGGGCAGCGTTGAGCAAACGGTCGTAAAGCGCCCGGCCTTTGGGGGTGAGCGCCGCGCCGCGTTGCTCGATTTCACCGAAGCGGGCGCTGTGGCTGCCACGGGTTTCGGCTTGATCGGTAAAAGCAATCGGCTCGTCCAGCGCCTTGAAGCTGGTTTGACGCAGCAGGATCGGGCATTGGCGGCGGGGCGGGCCTTCGATCACCGCTTTGGGGGTGATGCCATGGGCGGGCATCTGCGCCTGGACGATGTCGATGTCCAGAGTGCGTGGCGTCAGGTGATTGATGTGCGGGCCTTTGAACGCTACCACGTCGGCGATCAGTCGATGCTGGGCGCTGAGTTGCCGGTATTGCTCGGCGGTGACGGTGGCGCTGTGGTGCCAGCGGAAGGTTTCCAAGGCTTGTGCGACGAAATCCTGCGCCTCGTATTCAGTCAGGCCGCCTTGGGTTTCGGCGCGTTCGATGAGGGTCAGTGCCGCCGGGGTGAAGATCGAACGCTGGTCCAGCACCGACTGGGCAAAGGCCCGCAGTTCGGCGTCTTCGATCAGTTCCAGGCGCAGCAGCGAGGTGAATACCCGGAATGGGCTGACTTGCAACGCGGCTTCATGCACGGCACGGAATGCGGTGGAATGCACCGGCACGCCGGCCGGGGTCAGGTCGTAATAGCCCACCGGCTGCATGCCCATCACCGCAAACAGGCGGGCGAGGGTCGCCAGTTCAGCGGCGGTGCCGACGCGGATCGCACCGTGGCGCTCCAGGTCCAGGCGCTGGATTTCGCCGGTGCTGTGCAGCTGTCGGGCGATCTGCGGGTCGCTGTCCAGCACGTGGCGATTGGTCTGTTCCACCAGTTCCATCAGCGCGCCGTACAGTGGCACTTCTTCGCGGTACATGTCGGACATCGCTTTGGAGAAGCGTTGGCGGATCAGGTCAGGGCTGACGAAGTTCGGATGGCTCATGAAAAGTTTCCTGGCGCAGTGACGTAACGGATGCCGGAAAAGATCGCAGCCTTCGGCGGCGCCGACAAACGAAGTTTCTGACGAACTTCATTCTGCAAAGGACTGTTCTTGCAACGCAGGAGTGTTTGTTTATCGCAGCACTTGGTCCACCAGTTCGATCCAGTGCCTGACCGGCGTTCGTCCGGCGCTGTTGAGGTGGCTCTGACAACCGATGTTGGCGGTGGCGATGACCTCGGGGTGGCCGGTTTCCAGGGCGTTGAGTTTGTTGTCGCGCAGTTGCCGGGCCAGTTCCGGTTGGGTGATCGAGTAGGTGCCCGCCGAGCCACAACACAGGTGGCTGTCGGGCACTGCCGTGAGATTGAAGCCCAATCGGGTCAGCACGGCCTCTACCGCGCCGCCGAGTTTCTGCGCGTGCTGCAAGGTGCAGGGGCAATGGAAGGCGATTCGTCGGTCGGTGGCTGCGCAAACCCTTTCCAAAGGTTCATCGGCCAGTACTTGCACCAGGTCCAGCGCCAGTTCGCTGACCCGCCGGGCCTTGTCCGCGTAAACCGGATCGCGCTCCAGCAGATGCCCGTAATCCTTGATGAACGCGCCGCAGCCGCTGGCGGTTTGCACGATGGCTTCGGCGCCGTTTTCCAGGTGCGGCCACCAGGCGTCGATGTTGCGTCGGGCGCGGTCCAGGCCCATGGCTTGGGCGTCGAGGTGATAGTCCAGCGCGCCACAGCAGCCGGCTTCCGGTGCGGGGATCACGCTGATCCCCAGCCGATCCAGCACCCGCGCCGTCGCGGCATTGGTGTTCGGCGACAGACCGGGCTGCACGCAGCCTTCGAGCATCAGCACCCGGCGAGCATGCCGAGGGGCAGGGCGCTCGCCTGAGGCGGGGACGTTGTGGGGCAATTTTGCCTCAACGCCCCGTGGCAGCAACGGCCGGAATGTGGCGCCGATCTGCAGCAAGGTCTTGAACAGGTTCGGGTTCGGCGCCAATGCCCGCAACCCTTGGCGCAACAGTCGCTGACTGGCCGGGCGCGGCACCGCTTGATCGATCACGGCACGGCCAATGTCCAGCAGGTTGTGATAATCCACCCCGGACGGACAGGTGGTTTCGCAGTTGCGGCACGTCAGGCAGCGATCCAGGTGCAACTGGGCTTTGGCCGTGGCGGGAGCGCCTTCGAGCACTTGCTTGATCAGGTAGATACGCCCGCGCGGCCCATCCAGTTCGTCGCCCAGCAATTGATAGGTCGGGCAGGTGGCGTTGCAGAACCCGCAATGCACGCAGGTGCGCAGAATCTTGTCCGCTTCTTCGGCGCGGGGCAGTCGTTTGGACTGTTCGCTGAGATTGGTTTGCATGCTAAAGCTCCGCGTACATCCGCCCGGGGTTTAACAGCCCTAGCGGGTCCAGTTGCGCCTTGAGTTGCCGGTGATAGCGCAGCAGTGCCGGGGCCAGCGGCTGGAAGGGCGTGTCGCTGACGCCATGGCTGAAACAGCTGGCGTGGCCGCCTAGTTCAAGGGCTCGCGACTGAATGTTGTCGGCCGCGGATTTCAACCAGCGTTGCGCGCCGCCCCAGTCGATCAGTTGCTCACCGGGCAAGTCCAGAGGCCCGAGGTTGTTGGGTAATGACAAGCGCCACAGCGGCAGGCCCTCATTGAAAAAGTCTAGTCGTTGTTCGTTCAGGTCGGACCAATAAGCGGAGTCCATCGGTTCGCCGCCGAGCCGTTGATGAGCAGCTGCGACCGAACCTTCGCCGCCTTCCAGCCGCAGATACAAACGCTGACCGTCGTGGCAGGCGGCGCTGATGGGCAGTGGTTGCTGGCCCCATTGCGCCAGATTGTCCAAGGCGCGGGCGCAGTCGATGTCCAGGCTGATGCTCAAGCATTGTCGGGGTTTGGGCAGCACTTTGAGCGAAACTTCGGTCAGCACGCCGAGGCAGCCATAACTGCCCACCATCAGGCGCGAGAGGTCGTAGCCGGCGACGTTTTTCATCACTTCGCCGCCGAAGCGCAGGTGAGTGCCGAGGCCGCTGATCACCCGCGTACCGAGGACAAAATCGCGCACCGAACCGGACCACGGGCGCCGCGGCCCGGACAGACCCGCGGCGATCATCCCGCCAACAGTGGCGCCTTCGCCGAACGACGGCGGCTCGCAGGGCAGCATTTGTCCTTTTGCATCCAGTGCGGCAAACAGTTCGCTCAGCGGCGTGCCGGCGCGAACGCTGATCACCAGCTCCGTCGGGTCGTAGCTGACGATGCCGCGATGGGCGCGGGTGTCGAGTATTTCTCCGGCCACTTCACGGCCCAGAAACGCCTTGGTGTTACCGCCCTGAATGCGCAACGGCGTGGCGTTTTCCCGCGTCTGTTTGACTTGCTCCAGCAGGGCTTCACTGGCATCGAAGTCCGGCATCAGAAACGCTCCAGCTCAGGGAACGGCAGCTGCCCGGCGTGGATGTGCATCGCGCCGAATTCCGCGCAGCGGTGCAGGGTCGGGATGTTCTTGCCGGGGTTGAGCAGGCCCTTGGGGTCGAACGCGGCTTTCACGGCGTGAAACAGGGTCAATTCGTCACTGTTGAACTGCGCGCACATCTGATTGATTTTCTCGCGGCCGACGCCATGCTCGCCGGTGATGCTGCCGCCGACTTTCACGCACAGTTCGAGGATCTTGCCGCCAAGGTCCTCGGCCCGTTCCAGTTCGCCGGGCTGATTGGCGTCGAACAGGATCAGCGGGTGCATGTTGCCGTCACCGGCATGGAAAACGTTGGCCACGCGCAAGCCATATTCTTGCGCCAGGCTGGCGATGCCCTTGAGCACACCGGGCAGTTCGCGGCGGGGGATGGTGCCGTCCATGCAGTAATAATCCGGCGAGAGGCGGCCGATCGCCGGGAAGGCGTTTTTGCGCCCGGCCCAGAACCGCACGCGCTCGGCTTCGTCCCGGGCTTGGCGTACCTCACTGGCGCCGGCCTGTTGCAGCACCTCGCGGACCCGCTCGCAGTCGTCGTGGACATCGGCTTCGACACCGTCCAGTTCGCACAGCAGGATTGCCTCGGCGTCCACTGGGTAACCGGCGTGGATGAAGTCTTCGGCAGCGCGGATCGCCAGGTTGTCCATCATCTCAAGGCCTCCCGGGATGATCCCTGCGGCGATGATCTCGGCCACCGCGCGGCCGGCCTTTTCCACGGAATCGAAACTGGCCAGCAGGACTTTGGGGACCTGGGGTTTGGGCAGCAGTTTGACGGTGACTTCGGTGATGATCCCCAGCAAGCCTTCGGAGCCGGTGAACAGGGCCAGCAGGTCGAAGCCTGGCGCGTCCAGTGAATCGGCGCCGAGGGTCAGGTGTTCGCCTTCAAGGGTGAGCACTTCAAGTTTCAGCAGGTTGTGCACGGTCAGGCCATATTTGAGGCAATGCACGCCACCGGCATTTTCCGCGACGTTGCCGCCGATGGAGCAGGCGATTTGCGAAGACGGATCTGGCGCGTAATACAAACCGAACGGTGCCGCCGCCTGGGATATCGCCAGGTTGCGCACCCCCGGCTGGACCCGTGCGGTGCGGGCGGCGGGGTCAATGTTCAGGATGTTGTTGAACCGCACCATCACCAGCAGTACGCCTTTGTCCAACGGCAGTGCACCGCCGGACAACCCGGTGCCGGCCCCGCGCGCCACCACCGGCACGTTGCGGGCGTGACAAAGCCTGAGCAGCGCCTGCACTTGCTCCAGCTGCCGGGGCAGGGCGACCAGCATCGGCGTGGTGCGATAGGCCGAGAGGCCGTCGCATTCGTAGGGTTTGAGTTCTTCTTCGCGCCAGAGAATGTCCAGGTCCGGCACCTCCTGCTGCAAGGCCTTGAGCAGCGCTGCTTTGTCTACGTTCGGCAGAACACCGTCGATGCGTTCGTCGTAAAGAATGTTCATGATCGCGCCTCATATGAATCGCGGAACATCACCCCGAATTATCTGCCGAACATCCCCGTAGCAGCTGTCGAGCCTGCGAGGCTGCGTTCGGCTGCGAAGCAGTCGTCAAACCAGAACCTGCGGTGCAGCAGGCAAATTGCGTTCGCCGGATTCACGACTGCTTCGCAGCCGAACGCAGCCTCGCAAGCTCGACAGCTGCTACTGCCGAACGCAGCCTCGCAAGCTCGACAGCTGCTACAGGGAGCTCATGAGCGATGTGTCTCCAGAAACTCCCGATACAACCGCGCTGTATTGGCCGGTTGCTCAACCATCGGCATATGGCCGACACCGTCCCAGATTTCCACCTGCAGATCGGCGATGCCCTTGCTCCAGACCGGTACGCTGCTGACGTCGATCAAGCGGTCCTTGCGCCCCCACAGGAGCAGTGCCGGGCATTTGATGTCGGGCAATTTCGGCTCCATCGGCGGACTAGCGTGAAAGTCCCTGAAGATTTCTTCCAGCTCGTCGCGCTGCTGCTCATAGCGTTGAGCGACGGCGTCCAGCACGATCCCCGGTACCCATGGCGGTGAGACCATGGTCATGGCATAAAAATGCTGGAACTCTTCACGGGAATGAATCAGAAACGGGTTATGCCCGCGAGCCAGGTGTCGCTCCATGTCGCTGGGCTCCGGGGCGGTGACGCCTGCCGGATCGATCAACGCCAGCGAAACAATGCGCTCCGGGTAAGTGGCCGCCAGCCATGCCGCGATATAACCGCCCATGGAGTTGCCGATCACGTGCACCTTTTCGACCCCACAGATATCGAGCAACTGGATCAACCGTTTGGCCTGAACCGGAATGTCATAGCCACCGCCGGCCTTGAAGCCGGTTTCGCCATGGCCGGCGAGGTCGGGGATGATCACCCGGTAATCATCGACAAAATGCCGGGCGAAGCGCAGCCAGATGTTCTTGTCGGCGCTATAGCCGTGCAGCATCAGCACGCTGCTGGAGGCTTCGTAAGGCCCGCCTTGCCAGGTCGAAACGGTCATTTCGGGGATTGGCACAATGATCTTGTGCAACCGGTACAGCCGGGCCTCCAGCGCCATGTTCAAGTCATAGAGCCAGTAACCGATGGCCGGGTAGCTCAACCAGCTCCAGGCCACGAAGACGGCGATAGTGACAACCAGCAAAAGCATCAGGCTATTCCTTTGCAGTGATCAGGACAGAGTGTGGTCGGCGGGTTTGAGCGCCGGGGTCAATGAGTGATAACTGAAATCCAATTCCACCGCGACACACTCTTTGTAGCAGCTGGCGAAGCCTGCGTTCGGCTGCGAAGCAGTCGTCAAACCAGAGCTCGCGGTGCAACAGGGAAACTGCGTCAGCCGGATTTACGACTGCTGCGCAGCCGAACGCAGCCTCGCAAGCTCGACAGCTGCTACCGCCGAACGCAGCCTCGCAAGCTCGACAGCTGCTACAAAGGCCTCCTCTTTATCGTTGTTTATCGATCCCTCCCTTCATGTATAGACCAAACAGTGGGCATTCAGCTCACGGCAATGCCACGCGATTCAGACCGCCAACCGGTGATGGCTATTTGCCGCTGCCCTGATAGACTTCAAACACACTTTCAACCCGTGCGTTGTCAGGCTCCGTTCAGTGGTACAGAGGCCTCTATGGAAAAAAAGGGAGGAAAAGGACTTTCACTGGCCAGGAGGCTGTATGCGTCGCGAACCCTGGGTTTGGCCCTTGGGTTGTTGTGTGTCGGCGCAGGGATGTATCCACTCAACCCGGCGCCTTGGGTCTGGGTAGTGATGCTGCTCAACGGGCTGCTCTGGCCGCATGTGGCCTGGCAATGGGCGCGCCGGGCGGAAATTCCTTTTCGTGCCGAACACCGCAACATCCTGGTGGACGCGTTTCTCGGCGGTTTCTGGGTGGCCGCCATGCAATTCAACCCGCTGCCCACCGCCGCGACCCTTTCGATGATGGCGATGAACAATGTAGCCATCGGCGGTTTGCGTTTTCTGTTGATGGGCGCCGTCGCGCAACTGCTTGGGATTGCCCTCGGGTTACTGGTGTTCATGCCGGCTTTTGTCCCGCATACCAGTCCGATGCAGCTGTACGCCTGTTTGCCTTTACTGTCGATTTATCCGATGGCGCTGGGCTGGATCTGCTTTCGTCAGGCCCATACCCTTGGCCGACACAAGCGCGAGCTATTGGCCCTGAGCCGCACCGACAGCCTGACGGGCTTGCTGAATCACGGTGCCTGGAAAGATCAGCTGGAAGTCGAATTCCAGCGATGCCAGCGTCAGCAGCAGGGCGGGGCGATTGCGCTGATCGACATCGACCATTTCAAAACCATCAACGACACCTACGGCCATGTCGCCGGGGACATCGTCCTGCGTCAACTGAGCAAAATGCTCAAGCAGAACCTGCGGGCAGCGGATGTCGCTGGACGTTATGGCGGCGATGAATTCTGCGTGCTGCTGCCGGACCTGCCGCTGGACCGCGCCGCTGTGGCGATGGATGCGCTGCGGGATCGTTTCGCCACGTTGGGTTACGAGCAGAACCCGGCGTTGAAAGTCAGTTTGAGCATCGGCCTGGCAGCCTTCAATCCGGCCCACGACGACGCGACCCTATGGCTCAACGACGCCGACCAGGCGCTCTACGAAGCCAAGACCACCGGTCGCAACCGCGTCATCTGCCACGGCGACGGTAAACCGCATAAGGCGTTGCTCGATTCGGTGTAACCCAATCACCACAAATCCCCTGTGGGGGCGGGCTTGCTCGCGATGACGGCGGCACATTCAACATCGCTGTGATTGTCAGACCGCTATCGCGGGCAAGCCCGCTCCCACAGGAGATGTGTGGTCATTGAGGTTCGTGCAGGTCGCATCCGGTGTAGAGCCTTGCGTCGTAGTCAGGTAGGGTATTTTTGACCCCCGACACGAAACAAGGATCGATTCATGACGTTCAATCTCTCTCGCTCCCTCCTGGCCACCAGCCTCGGCCTGACTCTCGCCCTCGGCGCCTTCACCCCCGCAGCCTTCGCCGAACCCCATAAACAAGTCCTCGCCGATGCCGAACAGTACAAAGGTGAAGCCCTTAAATTGCTGGAACGCTTGGTGAACATCGACTCCGGCTCCGGCTATGAACCGGGCCTGACCCAGGTGAGTGACATCGCTATCGAAGAGTTGAAGAAACTCGGCGCCACCATCGAACTCGTGCCCAACACCCCGGACAAGAGCAACCATGTGCTGGCTACGCTCAAAGGCACCGGCACGGCGAAAATCCTGCTGATGGCGCACATGGACACCGTGTTCAAGGAAGGCTCCGCCGCCGCGCGCCCGTTCCAGATCAAGGACGGCCGCGCTTACGGGCCGGGCGTGATGGACGACAAGGGCGGCATCGTCGCCGGGATCTATGCGCTGAAAGTTCTAAAAAACCTCGATTTCAAGGACTACGCGCAGATCACCTTTCTGCTCGACGCCAGCGAAGAAACCGGCTCGGACGTCGCCACCGACCTGATCAAGAAAACCGCCAAGGCCCACGACGTGACCCTCAACCTCGAACCGGGCCGCCCGGCCGATGGTTTGGTGGTGTGGCGCAAAGGCAGCGCCACCGCCATGGTCGAGGTCAAAGGCAAGGCATCTCACGCTGGCGTCGCACCGGAACAGGGGCGCAATGCGGCGATGGAAGCCGCGCACCAGATTCTGCAACTCGGCAAACTGGGCGATGCGCAGAAGAAAACCACCATCAACTTCACCGTGCTCGATGCCGGGGATCGCACCAACGTGATTCCGGATCAGGCCACCGCCAAGGCTGACGTACGGGCAGCGGTGCCAGAAGAGTTCGACCGGATCGAGAAGGACCTGGCGCGGGTTTCCAAGGACAAGCTGATTCCCGAAACTGAAGTCACCACCACCCTGAAACGCGGCTTGCCGCCGATGCCGCAAACGGCGGAGTCGGATCGCTTGATGGCCATGGCCCAAGGGATTTACGGCGAAATCGGCCGCAAGTTGACCGAAGAAGGCAGCGGCGGGGCGGCGGATGCCAGCCTCTCGGCCGGAGTGGGTACACCGACGCTGGACGGGTTCGGGATTGTCGGCGGGAATATCCATACACCCGAGGAGTACGCCGAAGTCGAGAGCGTGGCGCCGAGGATTTATCTGTTGTCGCGGATGATTATGGAATTGACCAAGAAGTAATCGGCTGGATCACCTTCCCATGCAGGTGCAGGTAAGCTAAGAAGTTTGAGCGACGAAAATCCTGTGGGAGCGTGGCTTGCCCGCGAAGAATGCGCAGCGGTTTTTCAGGTATTACGCGTCATCGTTCTTCGCGGGCAAGCCACGCTCCCACAGGTTCTGCGCCTTAACTTACCGGCATCATGGAAAGACGTCACACCATCATTTCAGCTCAACCCTCACTCCTTGACGCTCATGTATTCCTTCGCCCAAAGAATGTAATCCTCAGGCTGCGTATAGGTGTGAGTCAGTTCCGTGGCGTTCAGGTCCGACGCCTGAGTAAAGATCTGGCGTTGCTCGCGCAGACTGTCATATGTGGCCTTGATCGCCGCGAAGTAGGCGCCATGGCCGTCGATGGTGACGCGCACGCCCAGTTCGGCCAGGCGATTGTCGTCGCGCAGCAGCGGGTTGCCGTAGGTGACCAGCATCAGCGGCACGCTCAGGTGCTCGGCGATTTGTTCGAGGTGGTCGAAGTCCCGCACGCCCACCATGCAAATTCCGTCTGCCCCGGCCTGTTGGTATTGCTGGGTGCGGCTGATGATTTCCTGAACCGGCAGGATCCCGGCATTGGTACGCGCAATGATCGCCATTTCCGAGTCGACCCGTGCTTCCAGAGCTGCGCGAATCTTGCCGACGCCTTCCGCAACTCCGATCAGGTCAGTGGATTTGCGGCCGAATTGCGCGGGCAGCAAGGTGTCTTCAATGGTCAGTGCGGCGATGCCGGCGCGTTCGAGCTCGACGATGGTGCGCATGACATTAAGTGCGTTGCCATAGCCGTGGTCGGCGTCGGCGATCACCGGCAATTGGGCCACGCGGCCGATGCGGGTAGCCTGCTCGGCGAACTCGCTCAGGGTGATCAACGCAAAATCGGGGGCGCCCAGCACCTGCAACGATGCGACCGAACCACCGAGGATTCCTACTTCAAAACCCAGATCAGCGGCAATGCGTGCCGACATGGGGTCGAAGACCGACGCGGTGTGATAGCAGGTGTTGGAAGCGAACAGTTGGCGGAAATTACGGCGTAAATCTTGATGAGACAGCCTGGACATATGAGTTCCACCAACACAAGGGAATGGAAGGGCTTGAGCAAAAGTGTCAACGCCGAAGGGACAAAAGGCTATCACGCGGGCGGGTGAACAATGATGACGAATTTGCATGGGGTATGCAGTGATCGGCATACAGGGTGTTGGTGGGTGATGCCTTTTAAGCCGGATTGACACGATTCCTGACTTCGACACGATCCCTTGTAGCAGCTGCCGAAGGCTGCGTTCGAGTGCGTAGCACTCGCCATCACGGATCGGATGCCATGCAAGTGCTACATGATCACGCCGCCACCGCCTGCTGCTGTCGGTTGCGCAGCGGCACGGCGCGGACCGAGTTGCCGGGTTGCAGTTGCAGGCGCTTGGCGGTGAGCCGGTCGACGATCAGGCTATTGCCGATCAGCCGCGCCTGGGCGGTGGTGATGCGGCAGTTTTCCAGGCGGCGGTTGTGGATCAGCCACACCGGCGCCTGATCGTCGGGCGTGCCGATAGCCAGTTCCAGGCGTTGGCTGTCTCGCACCGTGCGGATTCTCGACACCGGGGCTTCGATCACCGGGCCGGCGTCGAAGATGTCGATGTAACCCTTATGAGCAAACCCCTCGGCCGTGAGGATCTTCAATGCAGGTTCAGTGTTCGGGTGCGGCTTGCCAATCACCGCCTGGGCCTGTTCGGTGAGCAGGCAGGTGTAGAGCGGCTGGCGTGGCATCAGTTCAGCGATGAATGCTTTGCTGCCCAGCCCCGACAAATGATCGGCATGGCTGAAATCCATCTTGAAAAAGTGCCGGCCCAGGCTGTCCCAAAACGGCGAGCAGCCTTGTTCGTCGGCACTGCCGCGCAGTTCGGCAATGAGCTTGTCGCCGAACAGGTGGGGGAACTCGGCAACGAACAGCAGGCGCCCTAGCGACAGCAATCGACCATTACTGCCATGACGTTGATCGTGTCGCAGAAACAGCGAACAGATTTCCGATTGGCCGGTCATTTCGTTGTTGAGGAACAACGTGGGGATCTGGCGCTGAATACCCAGGTCCGGCGACGAGCTGACGGTAAGCCCGACCCGGTAGTTGTACCAGGGCTCCCGCAGGCCGACGGCTCCCGCCAGGGCACTGACGCCGACCACTTGTTGATCGTCGTCTTCAAGCACGAACAGGTAATCGGCGTCCGCGCGCTCGACCTGTTCGGCAAAGGTGCGCTGGGCCCAGCGCACTCGGTGGGTCAGGCGTTCCTCATTGGCCGGCAGGGTGGTGAACCCGGGGCCGGCCCGTTGCACCAGATCCAGCAAGGCGGGCAGGTCGGTGACTTGAACCGGGCGGACAATCATGATGCAGCTCCTTCTTCACGCATGTTCGGGCGCTGTCGTTGGGCATGGGGCCGGTGGTGGCTCACAGGGCGATCAACCGGATCGCGCTGGCGTCGGTCACATTCAGGGCCGCGCACATCTCGGCGCTCAAGGCCACGGGTTGCCCGGCGCGATAGTCCAGTTCGGCGACGATGGCGCGATAACCTTTCAACGAATCGTTGCTCACCAAGTAGCTGCCGCGCGCATCGATGGCCGAGCCAGGGTGCACCGTGCCAATCTGGCTCTGGGCGATGGAGCGAATGTTCGAGGTGCGTGCGTACAACGTCGGGCCACCGTCGAACAGGTCGATGTAGCTGTTGGTCTCGAAGCCTTCGCGCTCAAGAATGTCGAAGGCCTCCTGACCGTCGGGATGAATCCGGCCGATACATGCTTGTGCCGCTGGGGGCAGCATCGGTACGTAGATCGGGTATTGCGGCATCAGTTCGGCGAGAAACGTCCGGCTCTGCAAACCACAGAGCCGCTCGGCTTCGACATAGGGCAGGTCGAAGAAATGCTTGCCCAGCGCGTCCCAGAACGGTGACTGGCCCTGTTCGTCGCTGTAACCGACGATCTCGGTGATCACCGCTTCGGCAAAGCGCGCCTCGTGGGCGGCGATGAACAACAGCCGCGCCCGGGACAGCAACTCGGAAAACCGCGTGCGTTCCAGCGCTGTGTCGATATGGAAACCGCGCAGCAAAGAATGACCGCTGAGGTCGTGGCACAACGACAACGCCGGCACTCCGTGCTCGATGTTCAGCTCCCGTGAGGCACTGGTAAAATGGCGGTTGCGCAAACTGTAGAACGGTTCGCTGAACCCCGCGGTGGCGAGGATTTCCGAGCAGCCGACCAGACAGCGAGTCGTGAGATTTTCCAGCACGAAGAAATAGTTCTCCGGGCCAGGCCCCTGGACGTCTTTCTCGAACGAAGCGCAGGAGTCGAGGATCTTCTCGCGCAGGCGTTCGGTGTCATCCGGCAAGGACGTGACCCCCACCAGACTGTCGCGCGCCAATTGCTGCAATTGGGGCAGGTCGGTTAACTCCACTGGGCGTAAGACCAGCATGGATGTACTCCTGTATCAAAGGGTTCGGCGATTTGCACCGAACCTGACTATCACTGTCGGTTTCCACGCGTTAAAGCGGCAGTCGCCTGAATTCATGTCAGACGCTGCTCTTTTTCTTGTCAGCCATTGCTCGGGTCGGGTAGGACCGTGCTGGCACCCAGTTTGTTGAGGAAGAATAGATAGACCAGCCCCAGGGCAATCCAGATCAGGCCGAGTTTCTGTGCATCGACGCCCATGTTGTACATGATGGCCGCGACGATTATGAAGCCGATCACCGGGCAGAGCAGGTGACGGATCACCTGGCCGGACTTCTGCCGACGCCAGTAATAGTTGATTACGGTCAGGTGCAGCAACATGAAGCCGCTCAGGGCGCCGAAGTTCACCAGAGAGGTGAGGGTGTCCACCGAGTTGATGAACAGGTAGCAGATCACCAGCGACAGCACCGCCACCAGATAGATGCTCATGTACGGCGTGTTGTGTTTCGGATGCACCTTGGCCAGCACTTTCGGCAGTTTGCCGTCCCGCGCCATGCCGAACAGCAGGCGCGAAACCGCCGCTTGCGAGGTGATTGCGACCGCGACGCCCCAGGCCAGGGCGGTGGCCACAGCAGTCAGGGTTGCCAGCCAACTGCCGGCGGCGATTTCGGCGATTTCATAGAACGCAGTGTCGGCAGACTTGAAGCCCAAGCCGGCGGCCAGATCGGTGGCAATCCAGGTCTGCACGACAAAGATCACGCCCATCACCAGCAATGTGATCAGCGCAGCCTTGCCGACGCTGCGGCCCGGGTCGCCCTTGATCTCTTCGGCGAGGGTGGAAATCGCATCGAAACCGAGGAAGGACAGCACCGCAATCGACACTGCTTGCATCAGCAGGGCGAAGTTGAATGTCTCGGGGTTATACAGCGGCGCCAGGGTCAGTTGGCCGTTACCGCCGCCGTTGTGCAGGGCAGTCCAGGCATAGAACAGGAAGATCCCCAGCACCACCAGTTGCGCCAGTAGAAAGACGATGTTCATCCGCGCGGTGAAAGTAATGCCTCGCAAGTTGACGAAGGTAGCGCTGACCAGAAAGGCCAGGATGAAGCCGACTTTCGGGATGTCCGGGTACAAATGATTCAGCGCCATCGCCGCGTAGACGTAGAGCAGCGGCGGAATCAGCAAATAATCGAGCAGCATCAGCCAACCGGCGATAAACCCGACATGCGGGTTGAGGCCGCGTTGTGCGTAGGAATACACGGAGCCCGCAATCGGAAAGGCCCGGGCCATGCTGCCGTAACTGAGGGCGGTGAACAGCATCGCCACCATGCCGATGATGTAGGCCAGCGGCACCATCCCCGGCGCTTCGGCGTTGACGTAACCATAAACGCCGAACGGGGCGATGGGGATCATGAAGATCATCCCGTACACCACCAGATCCGTCAGCGACAGGCTACGTTTCAACTCTTGCTTGTAGCCGAATTCTTCTATTTCCATGAAGCCCTTCTCCTTGATATGAAAGCAGCTGCACGCTGCGAGATTGAAGCTATTGCTCTACAGCAGCGGCGCCAGATAGTCGGTCCAGCGACCGATATCCTCGGGCGTACGCAACAGATCGTTGCGCACCTCGATCAACACCGACTCAAGCCCGCGTGCATCACCGTGAACTGGCACGGTCATGTCACCCAGCGGATCGATTCTGTATGGCTGATTACCCGCGACTTTCAAGGAGTGCCGACTCAACCCGTCGATCACTCGCTGTGCGTACTCCCTGGCCTGGCCGAACAACACGCCGGCCTCCAGCACTCGTGGCTGGCCGTAATATATCGGCGTGAAACTGTGAATCCCCACCACGCGAACCGGTCGACCTTTAGCCACACGGGCGTCGATCAAGGTTTGCAGGCGTGCATGAAACGGCTTGAACAGGCAGTGCCGGCGATACTCGCGGGTGGCCTCGTCCAGGTCCCGATTGCCCGGCACCTGATAAATCTCGCTCTGCAATGCAATGCTGTCCGGCGCATGGCGCGGGCGGTTGAGGTCGATCAACAGCCGTGAATAGTTGGCCGCCAGCAGGGTGGTGCCCAATGCTTCGGACACACCCTCGGCCAGCGCCAGGGCGCCGATGTCCCAGGCGATGTGTTCGCGGGCGGCTTCATGGCTCAAGCCCAGGTCATTCAGCCCGGCCGGGATAAAACGACTGGCGTGTTCACACACCAGAATCAGCGGGTGCTCGGAGGCTTCCCGGCTCAGGGTGTACGCAGGTTGGGTGTAGATCCCCAGTTCGGCGGACTCAGTACAGGCGCGCATAGTGCTCACAAAGATCGGCGGGCGAGAGCTGTTCCGTCAGCCTCAGTTCCTCGGTTTTAAGGGCGAACCAGGTGTCCAGCAAGGCGCTCGGCAGGGCTTCGATCAGCGCCTCGCTGTTGCGCAGGCATTCCAGGGCCTGGGACAGAGACGCGGGCAGGGCGACGATGCCGCGGGCCTGGCGTTGCTCTTCGTTCAGGGAATCGGGGACTTCATCGGTGATCGCGTTCAGGGCCAGGCGCTGCTCGATGCCCAGGCGTCCGGCGATCAATAACGCGGCCATGGCCAGATGCGGCGAGGCGGTGGCGTCCATGGCGCGAAATTCCAGGTTGTACTGTGCCGCCACGGCTTTGCCGCCCAGGCTCACGGTCGGGCAAATCCGCAGCGCCGCTTCGCGGTTGCGTTGGCCGAGGCAGGCGTAGGAAGCGCTCCAGTGATGGGGCTGCAAGCGCTCGTAGGAAACCGGTGTCGGCGCGGTAAAGGCGCAGAGCGCCGGCAAATAGTGCAGAACGCCGGCGGCCCAATGCTGGCCGAGCGTCGATAGGCCATTGGTGGTGCCGGCGTCGTACATCACCGGGTGGCCGGCCAGATCCTGCAGGCTCACGTGTAAATGTACGCCATTGCACACCGCCTGCTCGGAGGTCTTGGGCGCGAAACTCAGGTCCAGACCCATTTGCCGGGCGATCTCACGGGTGATCTCGCGCACGTTCACCGCGCGGTCAGCGGCGGCGACGCCGAGGGTTGGGCGGCAGGTGATTTCGTATTGATGCTTGCCGTATTCCGGCAGGAACATCTCCGGCTCCACACCGCCGGCACGCAATGCGCTGAGCAACCAGCCGCCGAACTCGGCGCCCTGGCGCTGCGCCTCAAGAGAGAACGCCAGATGCTCAGCCGCGCCGCTGCCGAGGTTGAATTCATGTTCGAACGCGGCGTTGATCTGCAGTCCCAATTCGCTGCGATAACGCTCCACCTCGTTGCGCAACAGCGTGCGCGGACAGGCGCCCCAAGGACGGCCATCGGTTTCGCGAATGTCACCGTGAATGAAGTCCAGCGCCGGGGCATTGGCGTCCGGGCCGTTGTTGACGGTCACACGGCTGCTCAAGTCGGGAATCAGCCGCAAGTCTCCATAAGCGCCCCATGGATTGCTGGAGGCGATGATGTCTTGCGGGGTCAGGGCGCTGTTGGCCGGCACCCAGCCGCAGCCGGCCACTTGATAGGCATCGAGTTCGTCGGTGGGAAAGGAACGGCCGCGCGTCACGCCGATCAGGTCGGTGGTGACGATCGTGGTCATCGGCAGTGGCGACAGGCGAGCGCTCATGGCTGCATCTCCTGCAATCGGCCGAGCACGGTCTGGGTGTCGGTGATCCAGCAGTAGCCCTTGATGGCGTTCAGGCAGGCGTGATGCCGTTGTTCGGTGTAGGTGGCGCAGGCATCTTCGACCAGCGTCACCCGGTAACCGCGATCAGCGGCGTCGCGCACGGCCATGTCGACGCACTGGTCGGTGACGATGCCGGCGATGATCAGGTGGCGGGTTTCAAGGTTGCGCAGCACGTAGTCGATGTTGGTGGAGTTGAAGACCCCGGAAGAAGTCTTGGGCAACACCATTTCGTTTTCGATCGGCGTCAGGTCATCGATGATTCGCGCTTGCGGGCTGCCCTTGGGCAGGTGCATGTCCGAGAGTTTGTGGTCCAGCGAACGATCGCGACCATCGGCGGTGAGGCTTTCGATGAGCGTGTGCAGCACGTTTTGCCGTGCGCCGCGAAAGGCACTGAGCAACCGGCGCTGATTGGGCACCACCTGCGTGTGGGCGCGGGTCAGAAAGTATTCGGCATCCGGTCCGTTGAGGTGCGGGTCGAACTGCGGCTCAAGCCAGGCACGCTGCATGTCCACCAGCAACAACGCGGTGTGGTCGGTGGTGAACGGTAAGTCCCGGGGCGAGTGGTGGGGGAGCGTGAACATCCTTATTTATCCTCCAGCAGGTGGGTGTCGAAATCGGTCCGCAGGGCATCGATGCCTTCCAGGCGATCGGCCAGATCGGGGCTGCGCAGGGACAGGCAGGCAACCAGTGCTTCAACCTGGGCCAGCGCCGGAACCATCGAGTCGAAGGCCGACGCCGATTCCACTGGTGCACTGATGATCAGGTCGGCCATTTCTCGCAGCGGTGACGCGTAGATATCGGTGAACAGCACGACCCGCGCATGCCGGCTCTTCGCGGCATTAGCGACACGCAGGGCCTGGGACTGATAGCGGCGATAGTCGAACACCAGCACCACATCCTGACGCTGCACGTCGAACAGCCGGTCCGGCAATTGCGCGTTGTCTTCCAGGGCAAAACAGCCGGGCCGCAACAGGCGCAAATGGTTGAGCAAATAGTTGGCGAGGAAACTGCTGAAGCGGCCGCCGAAGCAATGGATCTGATGGCGAGTGTCGAGCAACCATTCGATCAGAATTCGTACATCTTCGGGTTGGGTCAGCGCCTGGGTGTCGATCAATGCCCGATGGCTGTTCGCCAGATAATGGCCCCAGGGATCATCTTTCTTGAGATGGGCGCGGGGTTGCAACAGAGTACTGGGAGAGCGCAGGCGGTCATCCATGTCGCTGAGCAAGGCTTCCTGAAAGTCGGCATAGCCGTTGAAACCAAGCTTCTTTACCAGCCGCACAATGGTCGGATCGCTGACACCGGCATGTTCGGCCAGACGTGACATCGGGCCCAGTCCGTTACGCGGATACTGATCCAGCAAGGCACGTATGACTTTGCGTTCCGACGGAGTGAAGTCCAGGGCGGGATCGGTGATCAGGTCTCTGAGAGAGGACATCCGGGCTCCTGCTGGATGGATATGTCGGTTTTATTTCACAAATTGCTAAATTAGTATTTATGTAACGTGTGCTACATGTCTAGCGAATTTTTTCGAGGATTTTAAAAGTCCAAAAATGGAGCGCAAACCCCATACGCCGTGGGCTACGCGGATGTCGACTCCCTTTGTAGGACATCGCCCATAGCGGTGTCAGAGATCGCTACTTCCCGGGGGATAAAATGGGTCTGTGAGTCCAGTGCCGTAGCAGCTGTCGAGCCTGCGAGGCTGCGTTCGGCTGTAGCAGCTGTAGCAGCTGTAGCAGCTGTCGAGCTTGCGAGGCTGCGTTCGGCTGCGTAGCAGTCGTGAATCGGGCTGACGCAGTTCACCTGATGCACCGCAAGTTCTGGTTTGACGACTGCTTCGCAGCCGAACGCAGCCTCGCAGGCTCGGCAGCTGCTACTAACCGACGTAGCCTCGCAGGCTCGACAGCTGCTACGAGGAATGCGTTCAGGGTGCGCGCTTCTTGCGGCACAATGAGCCGCAAGTTTGCGGCATCGTGCCATTTTCCATCCTATCGACAGAGTGATCTTCCGTGCAGGCGACCCGCTTGACCCTGATGTGCCACGCTCGAACCGTCGCACAGAAATTGGCGTGTTTTCCTACGAACGAGCCGTTGGAAATGGATTGGCATTCGGCGAAGGGTTCGCGCTGCCGCCAGTTCAAGGGAACGCCCCGTTTGCTCTGTGGACCGGAACTGCGGACCCGCCAAACCGCTGAACTGTTTGGCGACGACGTGGAGATTGTCGCGGCGTTGGGGGATTGCGATTTCGGCCGCTGGAAAGGCATGTCGATCGACGATCTGCAAAAAGCCGAACCGGAGACGCTCCAGGCCTGGCTCAATGAGCCTACGTCGGCGCCCCACGGTGGAGAATCGGTGGCACAACTCGGTGAGCGGGTGGCTGCATGGTTGAGTAGTCTTGAGGCGATGCCGGGGCATATCGTTGCCATCACCCATCCGTTTGTCATCCGCGCCGCATTGATGCAGGTGCTGCAGGGCGCGGCATTCAATCAGATCGACGTCGAACCGTTGTCGGCCATCGAGTTGCGGTTCAACGGTCGCTGGCGGTTACGTTTGATGGGCACGGACCCTGAGGGAACATGCTGATGAAAAAACTTCTGGTCATCGGTGTCGGCGCCGGCAACCCCGACTACATCACCATGCAGGCAGTGAAGGCGCTGAACCGCGTCGATGTGTTTTTCCTCATGGACAAGGGCCAGAGCAAAGACAAACTGATCGACCTGCGCCGCGAGATCTGTGAGCGCTACATCACCGATCATGACTACCGCTTCGTTGAAGCCCACAGCCCGGAGCGGGAACGCGGGGATGTGGACTACAAGGCCAGCGTCGAAGACCTGAACCGCGCTAAACAACAGACCTTCGAACGATTGATCAACGAGGAAATGACCGACGACCAGTGCGGCGGTTTTCTGGTGTGGGGCGATCCTGCGTTGTACGACAGCACCATTCGGATTCTGCAGGCGATTCTGGCGTCAGGCCGGTGTGTGTTCGAGTTCGAAGTGATCCCTGGGATCACCAGCGTGCAGGCGTTGGCAGCGCAACATAAGGTGCCGCTGAATCGCATCGGTCGCTCGATTGAAATCACCACCGGCCGGCGGTTGGCGGCGGGGCAGGTGAGTGATGCCGATAGCCTGGTGGTGATGCTGGATGCGCAAGATGCTTACCATCACGTGGCCGATCAGGAGACGGAGATTTACTGGGGGGCTTATTTGGGGACGCCGGATGAAATCCTGATCAGTGGCAAGCTCAAGGATGTCGCGGATGAGATTGAACGGGTGCGCAAGGCGGCGCGGCTGGCGCATGGGTGGATCATGGATACCTATCTGTTGCGCAAACCTTGAGATAATGGGTGGCTGGGGGGCCTCTTCGCGGGCAAGCCTCGCTCCTACAGGGGCGCACCGTGGTCCAATGTAGGAGCGAGGCTTGCCCGCGAAGAGGCCCTCAAGCACACCTCAAAAAATCGCCTTTACCTCACGCCCAAACCGCTCCCGATAAACCGACGGCGGCACACCGACCACACTGCGAAACGCCACCCGGAAACTCTCCACCGAACGATAACCACAATGCTGGGCAATCTGCTCAGTGTTCTGGCGAGTGCTCTCCAACAATTCACGCGCGCGGGCCAGGCGTTCATGTTGCAACCACGCCTTGGGCGGCAGGCCGCTGGCTTCGGTGAACCGCCGCAGGAACGTGCGCTCACTCATGGCCGCTTCGCTGGCAAGGTCGCGAACCTCCAGCGGTTCGTGCAGACGTTCCCGTGCCCATTGCATGACCCGCGACAGATCGCTGCGCGGCGTCGGGCTGACCGGTGACGGAATGAACTGCGCCTGACCGCCGGTGCGTTGCGGCGACATCACCAACCGCCGCGCCACCGAGTTGGCCACCTGAGTGCCGAAATCCCGTGCGACCAAGTGCAGGCAGGCATCGATGCCCGCGGCGCTGCCGGCCGAGGTGATCAATTGGCCGGAATCAACATAGAGCACGTCCGGGTCCACCTGAATGTTCGGAAAACGTTCGGCCAGTTCAGCGGTGTAGCGCCAATGCGTCGTGGCGCCGTGACCGTCGAGCAAACCGGTGGCCGCCAGTACAAATACCCCGGAGCAGATCGACAGCAATCGCGCGCCCCGGGCATGGGCCTGGCGCAGGGCTGCGAGCAACGGTTCAGGCACTGCCGCGCTGCGGTCGCGCCAGCCGGGGATGATGATGGTCCGGGCCTCTTCAAGCAGTTCCATCCCGCCGTCGGCCAGCACCTGAATGCCGCCCATGGCACGCATCGGCCCTTGGTCGACAGCGACGATGCGGTGCTCATACCAAGGGAAATCGAACTCCGGCCGCGCCAGGCTGAAGATCTCCACGGCGATGCCGAATTCGAAAGTGCAGAGGCCGTCGTAGGCCAGAATCGCGACCAATCCAGGGGTGGGCTGCATTTGGCGGAAAATTCCCGATGAGTGTCTTGTGCGCCACTGTAGCGGCGAGCGCGGGGCAGATAAAGTCTTCCCACACCCACCGAGACTTTGGAGTACAGCCCATGCCCAGCCTGGTTCGCGAAATTCCCGCCGCCCCATCTGCCATCGCCCTGATGCATTTCAGCAACCGTCTGACCTTCGAGACCGATTGTTCCGACGTCTATGGCAGCCAACAGGCTGGCGAGGTGGATTTTGTCTTGGTGGACGTGCGCGGACCGTCGGCGTTCGAACGCGGACATGTGCCGGGCGCGATCAACATTCCGGGGCGACTGATCACGGCTGACGGCCTGGCGAGTTATTCGAAGGTCACGCTGTTTGTGGTCTATTGCGCAGGGCCCCACTGCAACGGCGCCAACAAGGCCGCGGTGAAGCTGGCGGCGTTGGGTTACCCGGTCAAGGAAATGATCGGCGGGGTGACGGGGTGGCTGGATGAGGGTTTTGCGTTGAGCGTTGCGGTGCAACGGCCGGTCAGTACCGTGATCGGCTGCGAATGTTGATGTAGCCGAAAAGATCGCAGGCTTCGCCAGCTCCTACAGGGGGCGTACAGCCGTAATTTCACCGGTGTACTCGGTCAATGTAGGAGCTGGCGAAGCCTGCGATCTTTTGATCTTGATTCAAACCGCTGTCCGCGCCGCCCACCACTGGTCAAGCGTCACCTGCAACCAGCCAAACACGGCTGCATAGGCCGAACTGTCCTGTGGCCCCCGTGGCAACGGCGATTCCTCGGCAAAGTGCTCATTGAGCATCGCCACCGATTCGGCATTCCACTCCGGGTGGAACTGCAACCCCACCCGCGTCGCCCCGACCCGATACATCTGCTGCTCACACACGTCACTGCTGGCCAGCAACTGCGCATCCGCCGGTAGATCGATCGCATCTTCGTGCCATTCCAGCACCTGCAGCCTCTGGCCATCCGCAAAGGTCACAGTCGTCCAGCCCGTTTCGGGACGAGCCATGCGCCGCACATTCCCACCCAGGCTCAGCGCCAGCAGTTGCGCGCCCAGACAAATCGCAAACACCGCCGCGCCCTGATCCAGACTGCCCACCAGCCACTGACGCTCCGCTTCCAACCACATCGGCCCAGCGTTGGACTCATAAGGCCCGCCCAACAGGATCGCAGGTGTCGCGCTCACCGGCGGCAACTGGCCGAGGTCGGCGCGAAACACGTTCAGCGTAATGCCACGGGACCGGGCCCATTCGGCAATGGCGCCAGGACCTTCGGCTGGATGGTGCTGGATCAGGTTCAACGTGGGCATCACGCTTCTCTTTGGGGGATGGGTTGGCGGGGTCAATGTGCCGCAAAAAAAGCTTCATCGCCAGTGCGATTGTTCGGTCGGATCACGCCCGAAATTTTATAGGTTTGGTCTGAAGCCCAGGATTGTCCTACAGCCCTTGCACCTCCGTGGCGCACGCTTCAAGTGCCTTGAATCCCTCCGCTGATTTTCTGTAAGTATTTGTCGCTTAAACGCAATTTGCCCGTCTGCAGCCGCTCTAGACTGCCGGCCACTTCGGTCTTCACTAACCGAAAGTTGCCAATCGAAAGCTGCCAATAAAAGCCTCCGCACACAGGAGTTATAAATGAAGAAGCGAGTGATGTTCGGTGCCCTGGCACTGTCGATGTTGTCCCTGACCGCTGTGGCTGAAGACGCCAAGCCGATTCGCCTCGGTATCGAAGCCGGTTATCCGCCATTTTCGATGAAAACCCCGGACGGCAAACTCACCGGTTTCGACGTGGACATCGGCGATGCGTTGTGTGAGCAGATGAAGGTGAAGTGCACCTGGGTCGAGCAAGAGTTCGACGGCCTGATCCCGGCCCTGAAGGTCAAGAAAATCGACGCGATCCTGTCGTCCATGACCATCACTGACGACCGCAAGAAGAACGTCGATTTCACCATCAAGTACTATCACACCCCGGCGCGCTTCGTGATGAAGGAAGGCACCGCCGTCAAGGATCCGCTGACCGAGCTCAAAGGCAAGAAAGTCGGTGTGCTGCGCGCCAGCACCCACGACCGCTTCGCCACTGAAGTGCTGGTGCCGGCCGGCATCGACCTAGTGCGTTACGGCTCCCAGCAGGAAGCCAACCTGGACATGGTCGCCGGTCGTCTCGACGCGATGCTGGCCGACTCGGTCAACCTGGACGACGGTTTCCTGAAAACCGACGCCGGTAAAGGCTTCGCGTTTGTCGGCCCGACCTATGAAGACGCCAAGTACTTCGGCGGCGGTGCCGGCATCGCTGTGCGCAAGGGTGATAAAGAACTGGCGGACAAATTCAACACCGCCATCACCGAAATCCGCGCCAACGGCAAGTACAAGCAAGTGCAGGACAAGTACTTCAACTTTGACGTGTACGGCCATTAATACGCCGTAGAAAAAAGTGGCCTCCGTTGACGCGGTGGCCACTTTTTTATGCTCTCTCACCGATCGTTCCCACGCTCTGCGTGGGAATGCCTCAACGGACGCTCCGCGTTCGGCTTCTGGGACGCGGAGCGTCCCGGGCTGCATTCCCACGCAGAGCGTGGGAACGATCGTTAGGGCGGCGTATCCGGGAAGAGATGTTAGGCTTTGCCCCGAATCCTGCGCTCTGTGAAGGAAGGTTTATGTTGAAGTTACTCGCTCTGCTCACGCTCCTGGCGTCCTCCGCCGTCCACGCTCAAACCCCGCTGCACACCGATCTGCCGCTCAAGTATCTGGAGCAGGCCCACGCTGAATCCCGCAACCAACCCTTGGTGATTTTCCTGCACGGTTACGGCAGTAATGAGCAGGACCTGTTCGACATCAAGGATGAATTGCCGCCGCAGTACAACTACCTGTCGGTGCGGGCGCCGATGACGATGGAGGAGGGCAGTTACCAGTGGTTTCGCCAGAAGGGCGAGGGCGCCTATGACGGTGAGACGGACGACCTGAAGGCCAGCGGCCAGGTGCTGAGGGATTTTGTCGCACAAGCGGCGAAGAAATATCACACCGAAGCGAATAAGGTATTCCTGGTGGGTTTCAGCCAGGGCGCGATGATGTCCTACGAGGTCGCGTTGCGTCATACCGAGGCGGTGGGCGGAATTGCGGCGTTGAGCGGGCGCATCCTTCCGGTGCTCAGGTCCGAGCTCAAACCGGATGAAAAACGCCAGCAGCTAGCGATTTTCATCGGTCATGGCACCGCCGACACACTTCTGCCCTACAACGACGGTACTGAAGCCGACAGCCTGTTGCAGCGCCTGTCACTCAAGCCCGAGTTTCATGCCTATCCGGGTGTCGGTCACAGCATCAGCGCTACCGAAATGCAGGATTTGAGCGCCTGGTTGCAGCGCCTCAATCCCTGAGGCGGTCGGGCTTATTTGCCGCTGACGATTTGTTTGACCAGTGTTTCGTGGCCGGTTTTGTCGTTGGGGCGGGAAATGATCTGAACGATGGCCATACGTGTGCCGGAAGCGGCCATCAACGTGCTATCGAGGGTCATGCCACCGCCCTGGGTGGCGGTGCTGTCGATCTGCCGAAGGCCCAGGCCCGTGCCTTTCTGGGTCAGGCTTTTTTCGCTGGTTTTGTTGAAGTCCGGCAAGGCGTTGCGTTGCTCGGTGGCGAACGCGGACACGGTGGCGTCGAGGAATTCACCGTCGTTGTCCTTGACGTTGGCGCCGCCAGGGAGGGTGTTTTCGGCCGCAATCACCACCGTTTTGGTGGTCTGGTTGGTGTACATCGTACCCGTCGCCCCGGCGGTGCCGGTGGCCGCGTCGCCGGCCGGCAGCGGGTTGGCGATGAAACCCTTGGGCAGGGTGAAGGTGAACTTGCCGCCGAGCATCGAGACCTTCTGCGCCGGCGCCTTATCACTGGCAGTGGCCTTGGCCGCCTGCGCATTCAAGGCACCCAGGCTGGTGGCCGCCATCAGCAGCAGAACAACGGCTTTTTTACTCAACAATGACATTCAAACTCTCCAGGGGATGATCCGCGCTTTGACACGGCGATCATCCCACGGATCGCGATCTGTAGCAGCTGCCGCAGCCTGCGTTTGTAGTAGCAGCTGTCGAGCTCGCGAGGCTGCGTTCGGCTGCGAGGCAGTCGTGAAATCGGGCATTGCGGTCTTTCAGGCATATCGCGCGCACCGGTTTTGCGTCTGCTCCGCAGCCGAACGCAGCCTCGCAGGCTCGGCAGCTGCTACACAGGGTGTGTTCGTGGCGTGAAGCGGTGATCATCGTCGCCGTTTGTCGAAACGCTAAGTTCTCGAACGCAATGCCAGCCGTTTAGTGATCACTAGCATCCCCAACGACACGCCTATGCCCAAGACAAACCCCAGCCATCCCAATCCAGGCAACGCCAGCGCCAGCACCAGACAAAACGCCGCAAACGAATACATCCCGGTTGCCGTCGCCCTCAGCAACGCCGCGGTAAACGCCGGCCCGCGAGTCTGCTGGGAAAACACCGCCATCACACTGCCCAGTACCGGGAATACCGCGAGCAGGCCGCTCCAGCGTTCGCCGACGGTGCTGGCCAGCAATGTCACAGCCAAGGTGAGCAGGGCGCCGGCCATCATGCGCAGCAGCAGTTTGTCGGACTTCGGCGCCGGGCCTGAAACGATGGGCTGCACCGAGGGAAACAAGTACGGCGCGGCCAGCAACGCGGTGGCGGCGGCAATCGTTGAGAACACCAGCGACGGCGGGATCAGCGACAGCACAACAGCCGCCAAGGCCCAGACCAGCAGCGAAATCGATAGCGCCCACGGCCAGTTCGAGCGTTGTGCAACCTGGGCGTAGGTCACGCAGAAGGCAATCATTGCGAACATCGCTGACAGTGCCGCGACCGCTGACTGTGCGGCAAACAACGGCCCCTGTTCGATGGCGAGAAAAAACAGAATCGGCCCGACCACCACCGGCAACCCCGACAGCCAACCGGCCACGCTTGGGCCCCAGCGTTTTCCGGCCAGGGAAATCAGCAACAGAAATCCCGGAATCACCATCAGTTTGAGCATCAGCACGCACGCGTCTCCATTCGGTGTGAGCCGGCCACGTTAGCATTGCGGGCGATGGATTGTTCAAAATCAAAAGATCGCGAGCAGGTTATGCGCGAATCCTGTAGGAGCGAGCGGGCGGCGATCCGACTTGCCCGCGAAGAACGATGACGCGGTTTATCTGTTACACCGAGTTATCGTTCTTCGCGGGCAAGCCTCGCTCCTACAAGGATGTGATTAGCGCTCGATGGCCAATGCCACGCCTTGGCCTCCGCCGATGCATAACGTAGCCAAACCTTTTTTGGCGTCACGCTTGATCATTTCATGCAGCAACGTTACCAACACTCGGCAACCCGACGCGCCAATCGGGTGGCCCAATGCAATGGCGCCGCCGTTGACATTGACCTTGCTCAGGTCCCATTGAAGATCCTTGGCCACGGCCAGAGATTGCGCGGCGAAGGCTTCGTTGGCTTCGATCAGGTCCAGTTGATCGATGGACCAACCGGCCTTGTCCAGGCAGCGGCGAGTAGCCGATACCGGGCCGATGCCCATGATCGCCGGGTCGACGCCCGCGTTAGCATAAGCGGCGATTTTCGCCAGCACTGGCAGGCCAAGGGCCTTGGCTTTTTCGGCGCTCATCAGAATCACCGCAGCGGCGCCGTCGTTCAGCGAAGAAGCGTTGCCGGCGGTCACCGAACCGTCTTTCTTGAAAGCCGCTTTCAATTTGCCCAAAGAGTCGGCGGTGGTGCCGGCGCGAGGCTGTTCATCGGTGGCGAAAGACAGCGGATCGCCCTTGCGCTGCGGGATCAGGATCGGCGTGATCTCGTCGGCAAACCGCCCGGCTTCGATGGCGGCCACGGCTTTCTGCTGCGAGGCGGCAGCGAAGGCGTCCTGTTGCTCACGGGTCAGGCTGTATTTCTCGGCCAGATTCTCAGCGGTGATGCCCATGTGGTAATCGTTGAACGCATCCCACAAGCCATCGCTGATCATCGTGTCGACGATCTGTGCGTGACCCATGCGCAACCCCGTGCGGGCACCGGGCATGACGTAATTGGCCAGGCTCATGTTTTCCTGGCCGCCAGCGATGATCACTTCGGCATCGCCGCAGCGAATCGCCTGCGCCGCCAGATGCAGCGCTTTCAGGCCGGAGCCGCAAACCTTGTTCAGGGTCATGGCCGGCACGGTGAAGGGCAGGCCGGCCTTGATCGCGGCCTGACGCGCGGGGTTTTGCCCGGCGCCGGCGGTCAAAACCTGGCCCATGATGACTTCATCGACCTGCGCCGGATCCAGCCCGGTTTGCGCCAACAACTGGCGGATTACCGCAGCACCGAGGTCAACCGCGGACACAGTGGCCAGCGCCCCCTGGAAACTGCCGATGGCAGTACGAGTGGCGGCAACAATCACGACTTCTTGCATGGAAAAATTCCTCACTGGGCAGCGAACTGCATTTCCGGGACGTGGTCAGGCACGATCAGTTTACCAGCGGTCTTGGCGACGATTTCCTCGACGCTGACGCCCGGCGCGCGCTCCTTGAGAATGAACGCGCCGTTATGGATTTCCAGGTAGGCCAGGTCGGTCAGCACGCGCTTGATGCAACCGGCGCCGGTCAGCGGCAGGCTGCAACGGGACAGCAGTTTCGACTCGCCGTCCTTGGAGGCGTGGGTCATGGTGACGATGATGTTGTCCGCACCGGCCACCAGGTCCATCGCGCCGCCCATGCCCTTGACCAGTTTGCCGGGGATCATCCAGGAGGCGATGTTGCCTTCGACGTCGACTTCGAATGCGCCGAGCACGGTCAGGTCGATGTGACCGCCGCGAATCATCGCGAACGATTCGGCGGACGAGAAGATCGACGCACCGATTCGTGCAGTCACGGTTTGCTTGCCGGCGTTGATCATGTCGGCGTCGACTTCGTCGTCGGTCGGAAAGGCGCCCATGCCGAGCAGGCCGTTTTCCGATTGCAGCATGACTTCCATGCCTTCAGGGATGTAGTTGGCGACCAGGGTCGGGATGCCGATGCCGAGGTTCACGTAGTAGCCGTCCTGCATTTCGCGGGCGACGCGCTGAGCCATTTGTTCGCGGGAAAGTGCCATTGTTGTTATTCCTTCATTCGGTCCGGGGGCAGGGGATCACTTACGCACGGTGCGCTGTTCGATGCGCTTCTGGAACGTGCCGCAAATGACCCGGTCGACGTAGATGCCAGGGGTGTGGATCTGCGACGGGTCCAGCTCGCCGGGTTCGACGATTTCTTCGACTTCGACCACGGTGATCTTGCCGGCGGTGGCGGCCAACGGGTTGAAGTTCTGGGCGGTGTGGCGATAAACCACGTTACCGAAATGGTCGGCTTTCCAGCCTTTGACGATGGCGAAGTCACCGGTGATGGATTCTTCCATCAGGTACTGTCGGCCCTTGAATTCGCGGACTTCCTTGCCGTCGGCCACCGGAGTGCCGACGCCAGTGGCGGTGAAGAACGCCGGGATGCCGGCACCGCCTGCACGCATTTTTTCGGCGAGGGTGCCTTGAGGGGTCAGAACGACTTCGATTTCGCCGCTCAGCAGTTGCTTCTCGAACAGCGCGTTTTCGCCGACGTAGGAGGCCACCACCTTGCGGATCTGCCGGTCTACCAGTAGCACGCCGAGGCCGAAACCGTCGACGCCGCAGTTGTTGGAGACCACGGTGAGATCACGCGTACCGCGGTGCTGGATCTCGGCGATGAGGTTTTCCGGAATCCCGCACAGGCCGAAGCCGCCGGAGATCACGGTCATGCCGTCTTCAAGACCTGCCATCGCTTCCTCGTAGGAATACACGCGCTTGTCGAACCCTGCCATATGCACCTCTTTTATTCTTTATGGGCGGCTGGCTAGCCGGATGGGGAGGGAGTGTCTCGCCGGAGGATTTATTTGTTAAGTTGATTTTTAAGGTTGATTGATAGATAAAACTCACCAATGTATTACGTTGGAGACATCGGCCATGACCGTCAAACAGATCCGTGCATTCCTGGCCGTGGCCCAGAGTTTGAGTTTTGCCGTGGCGTGCGAGCGGCTGCACCTGTCCCAGTCGGCGTTGAGCCTGACCATCAAGGCGCTGGAGGAGGGGTTGGGTGGGCGCCTGTTCACGCGCAATACCCGCAACGTCGCACTGACCGCCGAAGGCGAATCGCTGCTGCCACTGGCTCGTCGGTTGATCGCGGACTGGGACAATGCCGAGGATGAATTGCGCCAACGTTTTACCCTCCAGCGCGGCCGCGTGACCTTGGCGGCGATGCCGTCGTTTGCCGGCAACCTGCTGCCGCCGATCCTCAAGACCTTTCGCGCGCGTTACCCCAAGGTCAACGTCACAGTGAACGACGTGATCAACGAACAGGTGCTGGAAATGGTTCGCGACCGTCAAGTGGAATTGGGCGTGGCGTTCGAACCGATCCAGAGTTCGTCGCTGGACTTCACCCCGTTGTATATCGACCGGTTTGTGGCGGTGGTGCCGCTCGATTCACCGCTGGCGGAGTTGGACGACATTGATTGGCAGACCTTGCTCAAGGAACCGTTCATTACCTTGCAGCGACCCTCGACGGTGCGGGTGATGCTCGAAGAACATTTACAGACGCGCGGCATGAAATTGCCGGTGGAATTTGAAAGCCATCAATTGGCGACGGTCGGTCGGATGGTGGCCAGCGGATTGGGCGTCAGTGCGGTGCCGGCCTTGTGCGCCGGGCAGATGCGCGAGCTGGGCGCGCGTTGCATTACCCTGCGAGATCCGGTGGTGGAGCGGGCGATCGGGGTGCTGACGACGGGGCATGAACTGTCGGCGGCGGCGCAGGCGTTGTTCGATATTCTCAAGGCTGAGAACCTCGGCGAGCGCCTGTCCGCGCAATAAGTGATCTGCACCCAAAATTAGGATTGGTGTCTGATTTTTGGGGTGCAGATCATCCTGTGGGAGCGGGCTTGCCCGCGATGGCGGTGTGTCAGGCGACATCCATGTTGACTGTACCGGCCCCTTCGCGGGCAAGCCCGCTCCCACAGGAATGGGTTTCGCCAGTTGCTGGCGGGATCACTCTTATTTCCGCGCCTCCAGTATCAGGTTGAACGGCGTTTCCGTGGCCCGCCGGAACTGCGTGAACCCCGCCTCGGTGAAGACCTTGCGCAGCCGTGCCTCACCCGCCTGGGCGCCGAGCCCGAGGCCGACCTCCTGGGACAGTGAGTTGGGCGTGCAGATGAAGGTCGAGGCGGCGTAGAACAGTCGTCCCACCGGAGTGGTGTTGGCGTCGAGCGTGTCGTTGGCGAAGGGCTCTACCAGCAGCACCGAGCCGTCGGGTTTGAGCGATTCATAGGCATGCTTTGCGGCGCCGACCGGGTCACCCATATCGTGCAGGCAGTCGAAGTAGCAAACCAAGTCATAGTCGTCGCCCGGATAGCTCTTGGCGGTGCCCTGGAAGAACCGCGCCCGGCCGGACACACCACCTTCTTCGGCGCGCTGGGTGGCGACGGTGACCGAAGGCGCGTGGTAATCGAAACCGACGAACCGTGAGTTCGGAAACGCCTGGGCCATGATCACGGTCGAGGCGCCGTGGCCGCAGCCGATGTCCGCTACCTTGGCGCCGGTCTCCAGTTTGGCGACCACCCCGTCGAGGGCCGGCAGCCATTCGTTGACCAAGTGCGCCTTGTACCCTGGGCGGAAAAACCGTTCGGTACCGCTGAACATGCACGGATGGTGATCGCCCCAGGCCAGGGCGCCGTTGCCGCGCATGGCATTGACCAGTTTGTCCTTGTCATGGAAAAACGACGCGACCACGCCGATACCGCCGGCCACATAGACCGGTGAATCTTCGATCGCCAGCGCCAGAGCTTGCTCTTCGGGGAGGCGGAACTGGCCGTCACGGTGTTCCATGTAACCGGAGGCGGCGTGGGCGCTGAGCCATTCGCGCAGCAGGCGGGTATTGCAGCCGGTCTTTTCGGCGAGTGCTTCGGGGGTGACTGGCTGACTGTCGGCCATCGCCCGATACAGGCCGAGCTCTTCGCCCAGGATGACGTTGGCGAGCATCGCCGCGCCGCCCATGTCGTTTACCAGTTTGCCCATGAAATCATTGAGTCTGGCCTCGTCCATCATGTGTGCTCCTTCAGCAGGATCACGGTCCAGAGGCATTGTTTGTCGAGGCATGCTCCTTTGGGCGGTGATCGTGGGAATGAACAGGACGATAACCGCGTCCTGGCTCCCTTACGGGGGTAATCAATAAGTCTAGTTCGTGTATCCCACTGTATCTGACTGCCTGTCCGATACAGTGGCCTGAGAAGAGCGGCGTTTGTGACACAGTCCCGACACACCACGGCGCTTGACTGGGCCTGCCGGCCAGCACTGAGTTTTCAGACGCTGGAGACCGGATCCCGGAATGAGATCGACACCATGCACACTCCCATCACATCATCGAAGGCGACCGTCGGGCTAGGCTTGCGGCGCGGTTTAATGAAGGACCTTCAAGCGGCCCCGGTGGGCGCTTTCGACTTCCTGGAAGTCGCGCCGGAAAACTGGATCGGCATCGGCGGCGCTCACGGCGCGGCGTTTCGCGCCTTGGCCGAGCGTTATCCGTTGTCCTGTCACGGCTTGTCCTTGTCATTGGGCGGGCCGGCGCCGCTGGACGTCGGGTTCCTGCAGGAAGTGCGGGTTTTCCTCGATCACCACAAGGTGCCGCTGTACAGCGAACACCTGAGCTACTGCAGCGATGACGGGCATCTTTACGATTTGCTGCCGTTGCCGTTTACCGAAGAAGCGGTGCACCACGTTGCCGCGCGGATTCGCCAGGCACAAGACATTCTCGGTCGGCGCCTGGCAGTGGAAAATGTCTCCTACTACGCCGCACCACAGCAGGATATGGATGAACTGACCTTCACCAACGCAGTGTTGCGTGAAGCCGATTGCGACCTGTTGCTGGACGTCAACAATGTCTACGTCAACTCGATTAATCACGGTTTCGATCCGCACTCTTTTTTGGCCGGCATTGATGCCGAAAGGGTGGTTGCCATGCATGTGGCCGGGCATTTCGATGAATCCGACACGCTGAAGATCGACACCCATGGCGCCTCGGTCAAACCGGTGGTCTGGTCGTTGTTGGCCGAGGCGTATGCGCGGTTTGGTGTGCAACCGACGCTGCTGGAGCGGGATTTCAACTTTCCCGACTTTTCCGAATTGGTGAGTGAATTGCAGATCATTCGCCACCTGCAAGGTGAGAACCGTGGATAAGCCCAGCTTGTATCAGCAGCAAGACACATTGACGCGCTACCTGCGCGATCCCGACCACTGTGCGCCACCTGCCGGGATGGACGTGGCACGGGCGCAGGTTTATCGAGACCTGGTGTTCTCGAACCTGTCGTCGTTACTCAGCGGGACTTTTCCGGTGTTGGTGAAGATATTGGGTGACGGTGAGTGGCGTTCTCTGGTGCGGATCTTCCTGCGGGACTACCGCGCGCGCACGCCAAAATTCGGCGAGATTGCCCAGGAATTTGTCGAGTTTCTCGCCTCTGCGCCACAGGCGTTGAACGACGGAGCGTGGCCGCCGTTCATGGTTGAGCTGGCGCATTACGAGTGGGTCGAAATGGCACTGCAACAATCCGACGCCGAGCCATTGCCGGCCAGCGATGCCGGGTTGCTGCTGGATCGACCGTTGCAGGTTTCACCGCTGGCTTGGTCATTGGCGTATGGCTGGCCGGTGCAGTTGGTGGGGCCGAATTACCGGCCTGACTCGCCGCCGGCTGAGCCGACGTTGCTGTTGGTTCATCGGTCCGAAGACTGGAGTGTGCGGTTTTCCGAACTGAGCCCGTTGGCGTGGCGGTTGTTGCAGCGGATCGGGGAGTTTCCTCTGCTCAATGGCCGAGCGCAGCTGGAAGGGTTGGCAATAGAGGCGGGGATGGTGGGGTCGCTGGAATTTATCGACAGCGGATTGGCATTATTGCGGCAGATGCATGGGGAAGGGGTAGTTGGCATGGCTGCCTGACCACGCGCAATCCCCCAAACACCCACTTCCCCTGTGGGAGCGGGCATGCCCTAATGCCAGTCAGTTAAGCAATTTCAGCCGCGACGCACTCTTTGTAGCAGCTGGCGAAGCCTGCGTTCGGCTGCGAAGCAGTCGTAAAATCAGAGATCCTGGTATGTCAGGCAGACCGCATCAGCCGGATTCACGACTGCTATGCAGCCGAACGCAGGCTTCGCCAGCTGCTACAGATCGCATTACGGCTTAACTGACTGGCAGTAGGGCCTGCTCGCGATGGCGGAGTGTCAGTCAACATCAATGTTGGAGGTGCTGGCCTCGTCGCGAGCAAGCCCGCTCCCACAGGAATTAGTGGTGTTTATTGGGTTATCGGCAACCTGAGCTCCGCACACAACCCACCGCCCTCGCGATTGCTCAAGGTCAGCGACCCGCCAATCGCCAGCGCCAATTGCTGGGCAATCGCCAATCCCAACCCAGTCCCCCCCGTGCTGCGATTACGCGAATTCTCCACGCGGTAGAACGGTTCCATTACCTGCGCCAATTCCTCTTCGGCAATCCCCGGCCCACGGTCCATCACTTTCACCGACAAGCTGCCATCAGCCTTCGTTTCCACCCACAGCTCTGCCGCGCCGGCGAACTTCAGCGCGTTGTCTATCAGGTTCACCAGCACCCGTCGCAAGGCATGCGGCCGGGTGTTGATCACGGCTGCGCTTTTACCGTCGAGCTGCACGTCTTTGCCCATGTCCTGATAGTCGAACACCAAACTGTCGAGGAATGAATCCAGATCGGTGCGGCGACTCTCCTCGGTGGCACCATGGATGCTGCGGGCATAGGCCACGCCTTCGCGCACCAGGTGTTCCATCTCGCCGAGGTCATTCCACAGTTTGTCTTTTTCGCTGGAGTCATCCATGAATTCGGCACGCAGCTTCATGCGGGTGATCGGGGTTTGCAGGTCGTGGGAAATCGCCGCCAACAGTTGCATGCGCTCCTTGAGATAAGCCGCAATGCGTGCCTGCATCGCATTGAAGGCACGGGCGGCATAGGCGACTTCGGTCGGGCCTTTTTCATCCAGGTGTATGGCGTGGGTGTTGGGGTCGAGGGTTTCCACCGCTTGGGCGAGGCGGGTGAGTGGGCGGATGGCGATTCTCACGGCCAGCCAGGTGCAGGCAATCATCAGCGCCAGTTGCCCCAGCAATACCGCCGGCAACCACGGCGACAACGGCACCATCGAAGGTCGCACGTCGATAGTGACAGGGCTGCCGTCCTTCAATTTCAGGTGGGCCTGGAAGTGCTTCTTCGGGCCGGGGATGTCGGTAAAGGTCAGCGGGTAATCATGGCCGATGGCGTCCTGAATCGAGGTCACTGCAATCGGCACATCGCGGGCGGCCATCGGCGTGCCCGGGGAGCCTTCATTCAGCAAATAGCCATAGTTGGCGCGTTCCAGGCGCTGCAGCCAGTTCGGGCGTTCGTCGGCGGGCAAGCGGTCGAGGATGGCGAGAGAAGTCGAGACATCGGTTTCCAGATTGCCCAGCATGGTGTTTTTCGCACTTTCGTAACGCTCGTAGTACTGAGCGCCAAAGGACAGCGCCTGGGCGAGGATCAGCCCGACCAGGAAAATCAGCGACAGCCGCGAGGCCAGTGTGCGAGGCCAGTGCAGCGCAAGACTCATGACGGCGCACCGAGCACTTCCACCGGCAGGGAAAACACATAGCCTTCACTGCGCACGGTCTTGATGTAGGCCGGTTCCCGGGCATCGTCGAGCAGACGCTGACGCAAGCGGCTCACCAGCAAATCGATGGAACGGTCGAACAGATCGGCATCGCGGCCTTGAGTCAGGTTGAGCAATTGGTCGCGATTGAGCACCCGCTGAGGATGATCGAGGAACACCCGCAGCAGGCGATATTCCGCCCCGCTGAGGGCGACCATGGTGCCGTCCTCATCCAGCAGATGCCGGGCCGAGGTGTCCAGACGCCAGCGACCGAATGCCAGCAGGCGACCGCTTTCGGTGATCACCAGGTTTGGCGGCAGCATCCGCGTGCGCCGCAGCACGGCGTTGATGCGCGCGAGCAACTCACGGGCGGCGAACGGTTTGACCAGGTAATCGTCGGCGCCCATTTCCAGGCCGATGATGCGGTCGGTTTCATCGTTGCGAGCGGTGAGCATCAGCACCGGTGTGGCCTTATGTTTGCCAGCGCGAAGTTCGCGGCAGAGCACCAGGCCATCGTCCCCCGGCATCATGATGTCGAGCACGATCAAGTCCACCGGCGTGGACTCCAGAAACGAGCGCATCTGCCGTCCATCCGCCACCACGGTGGTGCGCAGGCCGTTCTTCTTCAGGTAGTTGCCTACCAGTTCCCGGATCTCGCGGTCATCGTCCACGATGAGAATGTGATCGACGTGTTCCATGGGGCCAAGCCTCTTGAGTGGAAGTTGCACGCAGTCTATCGAGCCTTGGCCCGCTCGCCCGCCGTCCTTTGTATTGCAGTGTATCTGGCGTGTCGGCGGATACACGGGGACGCAAAAAAACAGGGTTTGTATCGCTGTGTATCGCAAGCCTGCGCTGATACACAGCGATTTACCCGCCGCTGTTCTGGACACAGACGGGATACCTCACGGGTTTCAAATAGGTTCCATCGAGGCAAACCCAATCGCCTCGGCTCAATCAACGATTGACCTATTGAAGCCCAGAGGATCCCCCATGAACACCAAAGCCGTCTACGCCGCCTGCCTGTTCGCCGCCCTGAACATCTGCACCTTTTCGGCCCGGGCCGAAGCCGATGTAACCCCTCAAACCTACACCTACGGCACGCACCTGGATATCCAGAAAGTGCTGTCGATGAAACAGGACGCGACCCCTGCCTGCGGGATTGTGAATGCCCGGATGACCTACCTGGATTCCCAAGGCAAAACCCAGGTGCTGGATTACAGCAAATTCGCTGACGGCTGCAATGAAAACAACTGAGTCCTTCGACTCCCCAATGCCCATCCCCTTTGAAACAGGAAAAACATCATGAACAACATCACCCGCTTTTTGACCGCCATCGTTTTCTCCGTAGCGGGCGCCGCCGCCCATGCCAACGCTGCGGTTGAACAAAATACCGGTGGCAGCAGTACCTGCTTCCAACTGACTCCGTTGCTGACTGAGGATGGTTCGAGCCGCACGCCGCAAGGGCAGTTGTTCGCAGAGAATGGCTACAGCCGGACTCCACAGGGGCAGCAGCTGGAGTCCTGAAGCCAGGCACAGTTCTGTCAATTCCCGCAGACCCAATGTGGGAGCGAGCCTGCTCGCGATGACGGCAGCACATTCAACATCTATGTGACTGCCAGACCGCTATCGCGAGCAAGCTCGCTCCCACATAGGCCGTGTATTTTCAAGGTGATCCCCATGTTCCTCATCGCTTTCCTCGGCGGCATTTTGACCGTCCTCAGCCCTTGCATCCTCCCGGTCGTGCCGTTTCTGTTTGCCGGGGCTAAACGCACGCGTTCTTCGATCCTGCTCACCCTCGGCGGCATGGCCCTGACCTTCGCCCTGATCTCCAGCCTGGCCGTTGTCAGCAGCGATTGGGTGGTGCAAGCCAGCAACACCGGCCGCCATGTGGCGTTGATCGTGATGGTGCTGTTCGCCCTGTCGCTGATCTCCGCCCGCATCGGCGGCTGGCTGGCGCGTCCGTTCGTGCTGCTGGGCAATCGCCTCGATCCCGACACTCGCAAAATGTCTGGCCCGTTAGGCTCGGTAATGATCGGCGTCGCCACCGGTCTGCTCTGGGCGCCGTGTGCCGGGCCGATTCTCGGGGTGATCCTCACCGGCGCCATGTTGCAAGGCGCCAACGCTCAAACCAGTCTGCTGCTGGTGGCGTACGGCCTGGGCAGCGCGTTGTCCCTGGGCACTTTGATCTTCGCCGGTCGCGGCCTGGTCAATCGCTTGAAACCGTCGATTCCGCTGACTGGTTGGCTGCGTCGCGGCACGGGAGCTGCGGTGTTGGTCGCTGCCGCGGTCATCTCCACCGGCGTCGATAACAAGTTACTCGCCAGCACCTCATCCGAAGGCATCACTACGGTTGAACAGCGGGTGCTGGAAACCGTACCGAAAGTGGTCGATTACTTCGTGAGCAAGGTCAAGGCCGACTCGACCATGGATTCAGCCAAAGGCGCGATGCCGTCAATCTCCGGCGCGGTCCAATGGCTCAACTCGCCAGCGCTGAGCAACGATGCCCTGCGCGGCAAAGTGGTGCTGGTGGACTTCTGGACGTACGACTGCATCAACTGCCAGCACACCTTGCCCTACGTGAAGGACTGGGCGAAAAAATATGAGAAAGATGGCCTGGTGGTGATCGGCGTGCACACCCCTGAGTACGGTTACGAACGCATCATCGACAACGTCCGCGATCAGGTGAAAAAACTCGGCATTACCTATCCGGTGGCGATCGACAACAATTATGCGATCTGGCGCGCCTTCAATAACCAGTACTGGCCCGCTCACTACCTGATCGACGCCAAGGGGCAGGTACGTTACACCCACTTTGGCGAAGGCCGATACGAGACTCAGGAGCAGATGATCAGGCAACTGCTGGAAGAGGCCAAAGCGCCTGCCGCCTAAAGCGGGCCCACCTGTTAATCCGGCGTTACAGATGGACGACCATGCATCGGAGAGCGGTGTATTTCGTGACTCAGCCAGACGACCGGACAGGACGCCGACGTATTCGGGGGCGATAGTTCGTGGACGACGGGATCATGCCGATCCTGTTATCACCCCTCAAGAAAAGGACGTTGCCATGCCTAAATTCATTATTGAACGCGAGCTTCCGGGCGCCGGCGCACTGCCGCAACAGGAACTCAAAGCGATCTCGCAAAAGTCCTGCGATGTATTGCGCGAGATGGGGCCAGAGGTGCAATGGCTGGAGAGTTACATCACTGGCGACAAGATTTACTGCGTGTACATCGCGCCGAACGAGGGACTGATCAGGGAGCACGCCAAAAAGGGTGAATTTCCCATCAGCAGCGTTTCCCGGGTCATGAACATCATCGATCCCACCACGGCGGAGTGAGCCGGACAAGTTCCAACCGCAACGGAGCAGACTTCATGAGCACACCCATTGACCTCACTGCCCTGAAAAACCGTCAAATGGCCACGTGGGCCAGCGGCGACTACACCGTGATCGGCACCACCTTACAGATCGTCGGCGAACAACTGGCCGAAGCCTGCGACTTGCTGTGTGATGAGCAGGTGCTGGACGTCGCCGCCGGCAACGGAAATGCGACGCTCGCCGCCGCGCGCCGGGGCTGCAAGGTCACGTCCACCGACTACGTGGCCAAGCTGCTTGAACGCGGCGAAGACCGCGCACGGGCGGAACACCTGGACGTGACCTTTCAGGTGGCCGATGCCGAGGACCTGCCGTTCGAAGACGCCAGTTTCGATGCCGTGCTTTCAACCTTTGGCGTGATGTTTACGCCCGATCAGCCCAAGGCTGCAGCGGAACTGGCGCGGGTGTGCCGTCCTGGCGGGCGGATCGGCCTTGCCAACTGGACGCCTGAAGGCTACATCGGCCAGGTGTTCAAGACCCTGGGCCGCCACATGCCGCCACCGCCAGGAGCGCAACCACCTTCGAACTGGGGCACCGAAGCCTGGTTGCACTCGCACTTCGACCAGCGCGACTTCCAGCTCCAGGTGACACGGCGGTTGTTCAACTTCCGCTATCGCTCGGCCGCGCACTGGATCGACACCTTCCGTACCTGGTATGGGCCGGTTCACAAGGCCTTTGCGACCCTGCCACCCGAAGAGGGCGCGGCCCTGGAAAACGACCTGACCGAACTGCTGAATCGCCTGAACCGGGCGGGGGAGCGGTCGTTGGTGGTACCCAGTGAATACCTGGAGGTGGTGATTACACGGCGTTGACAGGGCAACACTGTAGGAGCTGCCGCAGGCTGCGATCTTTTGATCTTGATTCTCGAGGACCTCCAGATCGCAAAAGATCAAGATCAAAAGATCGCAGCCTTCGGCAGCTCCTACAAAGGACCGCGTGCGGCGCAATCATTCATCCAGCCGCTCGGTGTACACCACCCACACACTGCACGGCATTTTGTACAGCAGATGCTCCACCGTGCTGCCGATCAACCGGCCCATGCCGCGATGGCCGACCCGGCCCATGACAATCACGTCGACGTCATAGGTATCGGCGTAGCGAGTCAACACCTTGGTCGGGCTGCCCATGAGCATGTGCCGTTGCTCCGGCGCGATGCCGTTGCGCGCGGCCAATTCGTTGAAGGCATCCTCCTGAAAGTCGAACAGGGTTTTGGCTTTGTCCGAAGCGAAAAATGCCGAGCCGTTTTCGAAACTGAACTCGTCCGAGCTGATCGACGAAAGGTCATAGGCGTAGACCACATCGAGCTCGGCGTTACAGGCGCTCGCCAGTTTTGACGCTTCGTGCAGAATCCGGTCATTGAAGCTTTTGTAATGGTCATCACGATGGAAGGGGTCGACCGCCGCGAGGATCTTGCGCGGCAACGCATGCCTGGCATGACTGACGAAGTGCAGCGGTACCGGGCATTCGCGCAGCAGATGCACGTCGAGGGGAGTAAACACCAGCCGCGACAAGCGTGATGGGTGCTCCAGCGCCTTGATCAGCACATCCATCGGCTGCTCTTTGAGGTGAATCAGGATTTCCTCCAACGGCTTTTCGACCCAAGTCACCTCCGTGGTGACGTGCACACCGATCTTGCGCAAGGGACGGGCCTGTTCCTCGAGCCACTGGCGGTGACGCTCGACATAGCCCAGACGCATCTGCTCCAGGGCCTTTTCGTTGACCATGCCGGCGGTCGCCAGGCCTTCCAGATAGTCGAAGGCCACGATATGCAGGGCCGCATCCTCGGCCTTGGCCAGCGCTGCGGCCCGATCGAAGGCCGGGCTGTGTTCCATCAGGGGCGAGGCGACGAGCATGAAGCGAGCTTGACCAGACATGACAAACCTCCCGTTCAATACACCTCAATTCATTAATTATTGACCATGCTCTCTTTCGTGGGGGTTCATGCGATGGGTGTCACGCTGAAGTTCTAATGTGTGGGAGCGGGCTTGCTCGCGAAGGCGGTGTGTCCAGGCAACATTGATGCTGAATGGGCTGGCCTCTTCGCGGGCAAGCCTCGCTCCTACAGGGGAATAGGTGTTCACCCTATCTTCGCGCCCCGTGCCTCCAGCAATTCCCGTAATACGGAACGGTGGCAGTGTGCCTCTTCCTCGCAATAACACCCCACGGCCAGCGACGTTTGATGGGAGAGGGCGGCCAGCAGGTCGAGCATCTGGCTGGGCGCGGGTTCGTTCATCTCGGCCTTGAATTTGCGTTTGAAGGCGCTCCAGGCTTTGGCATCTTCCGCCGCTTTGGCTTCGGCCACCAACTCGGGGCTGGGGGACAGCAGCGGTTGCCACACATCGTAAAAATCCCGGCTGGCAAATTCGGCCTTTGGTACGCCCCGAGGCGGGCGGCGTACCGTGCCCAGGCGCAGGCCTTCGTGCGCTGTGCGGGGGGAGCCGAGTTGGACGATGTGGATGGGCATGATCGCCGTGCCTATTTGAGCCGCGAACTGTCGAACCACTCCAGCGCCGTGCGCCAGAAGCAGATCCCCAGGAAGTAGGCCGACATCAGCAGCCACAAGCCCATGACCAGAGGGTTGACGACCGGGTGGTTGACCACCAGCGACAAGCTGCACAGCAGCCAAATGGCCGTCACGGCAATGTTGATTGGCATGAATCGCCGTACGCGGAACGGGTGCAGGAATTTCATGCGGGTCACGGTCAACAATGCCAGGCCAATAACCGTGAGAAAGGTAATCCATGGCGACGGATCGATGATGTACAGGCATAGCGCAACCACGTTCCATGCGGCGGGGAAGCCCTGGAAGTAGTTGTCTTTGCTCTTCATGTTGACATTACAGAAGCAAAACAGCGACGAGACCAGAATCAGCGACACGGTCAGTAGCAGGGTGTAGTCCGGCAACGGAATGTAGCGATAGATGAACAGTGCCGGGATAAACACATACGTCAGGTAGTCGATTACCAGATCGAGGATCGAACCGTCGAAACTTGGCAGCACCGACTGCACATTGACCTTGCGTGCCAGCGCGCCGTCCAGACCGTCGACGATCAGCGCCACGCCCAGCCACAGCAGGCAATTGGTGGGCTGGTTTTCCAACAAGGCGAGGGTCGCGAGGAAGGCTGTGACCACGCCAGTGGCGGTAAAACCATGGGCGCCCCATGCTTTGAGCCTGGCAATGTGTACAGTGGATATCACGGGGCGTTCTCCAGAAAGTGAAGCAAGCCAGTTATCACCCTCGTGTGGGGGCGTCGGCAAACCGGGTCGGGTTGCAGGTATCGACCGGATTTTCGGGAATAAGGTTCACCACCTATGAATCTTAGCCGCCGCACAAAAAAATACCCCGGAAATATCCGGGGCACGTATTGAACATCGAGTGTGAAGGGCAAGGGCAGTACACACGACGTCAGCCAGGAGTTGGCGGAATGTCGGGCGAGGACTATCGTTGCCTGACTGAGTTTCTGCCCATTGATGAGGACGTCGTCATGAACACCAGCGATTTGCTTGAGCAATTACTGCGAGCCGGCCGGGGCTCGCAGCCGCAACAAAGTGGTGGTGCGGCGTCAGCTCAAGGAGGCTTGGGCGATCTTGGCGGGTTGCTTGGTGGTCTGTTAGGGCGCGGCGCGGGTGCCGGTGCGGGTGCCGGTGCGGGCGGCGGCTTGGGTGGTTTGCTCGGTGGTCTGCTGGGCGGCAACTCACCCATCGGCCGTTCGGCCCAGACACGCTCGGGCGGCACCAACTACGCGGCGTTGGCCTCTTTGGGGATGATGGCGTTCCAGGCGTATCAGGCCTGGCAACGCAGCCAGGCCTCGGCACCACAGCAGGCGCCGCGCACTGTGGACTTGTTGTCGGGACCGGAAGTCGAAGACCACAGCAACGCCATCCTTCGCGCCTTGATCGCCGCCGCCAAGGCCGATGGCCGCATCGACGATGCCGAGAAACACATGATCAGCACCGAAATCGGCCGCCACACCGACGATCCGCAACTGCAGCAATGGCTCGATGACGAAGTCGCCCGGCCACTGGATGCCGCCGATGTGGCGCAATCTGCCCAAGACCCGGGCATGGCCGCCGAGATGTACCTGGCCAGCGTGATGTTGGTGGACGATCAGCAGGACGCCGAACGCAACTATCTGGATGAATTGGCCGCTGCGTTGAAGATCGATCCAGAGTTGCAGCTGCACCTGGAGCAACAGGCCAAGGGTGGCGTTGTCTGAGCATTCCCCTGCGATCTTTTGATTTTCAGCGGTGTTGAAAATGCCCAAGATCAAAAGATCGCAGCCTGCGGCAGCTCCTACGGGGAGAGTGTGGCCGCGTAGGAGCTGGCGTACCGCGGCGCTGGCCCGTCTGTCCGGCCAATTTCAACGCCAATGGAATTTTTTTCAGGCACCGCCGCTCTGCTGATAGAGACGTGCTGATCCAGCGTCCTGTCACTGGCCTCAGAGCGAGAAAATTATTCCATGACTGCCCTGACACGACTTGCATCCCGGCCTGCCCACGAACACGCGATAACTGCCGCGGGCGGCATAAAGTCGCTCTATGAACAGTTGTTGCTGAGCGACGATGACGCGCAAAAACACGCGCTCGCCCAGCGCTTCCTGCAGGAGCAATTGCAGCAAGCGGCGCACCTGCCTGAAGAGCTGCCACGGGATCTCTCGGCCCTGCAAAACTGGGTCGAACAGCACAGCGTCGACGTGGCCCGGCAGTACGCCGACTACCTTCAGCAGCGCAAGGCGGGCGGGGGGCGACAGTTCTTCAGCAATAAGGCGCATGCGCTGTTTTTCCTGCAAGCGGTTGCCCCGACCAAACTGGTGGATGGCGCCTGGCTTTATGGCCTGTTGCGGCACTGGCGTGACCCGCGTTTCGACGGTCTGTTGTGCACCTATCTGGAAGAGTTGGGCGAGGGCAACCCGGCGCAGAATCATGTGGTGATCTACCGCAAACTGCTCGCCGAACATGGCCTGCAAGACTCCTCGGCGATTGCCGATGAACGCTACCTGCAAGGCGCTATTCAACTGGCGCTCGGCTATTGCACCGACGAGTGTTTGCCGGAAGTGATCGGCTACAACCTCGGCTATGAACTGCTGCCGCTGCACTTGTTGATCAGCGCTTATGAACTCAGCGAACTGAGCATCGATCCGCTTTATTTCACGCTCCATGTGACCATCGACAATGCCAGCACCGGGCATGCCCACAAGGCGGTGCAGGCTGTGCTGCAATTGCTCCCGGTGGAAGGCGACCGTGATGACTTTTTGCGTCGGGTGGCGCTGGGTTATCGGCTCAACGACCTAGGGCAGGGCAGCCGGGCGATCATCGAGTCGTTCGACCTCGACAGTGAAGTACTGAGCATGCTTGAACGCAAACGCCCGTTCGGCCAGCACATGCATTCCGATTACAGCCGCTTTGAAGGCAAGACCGTCAATCAATGGTTGTCTTCACCCGAGCAATTGCCAGGATTGCTGGCGGCCATGGAAAACAAAGGCTGGATCAAGCGCCACCAAGACCCGCAGGCCAGTCGTTTCTGGCAATTGATCGACGGCGCCGGCGCCGCGATGTTCGGCGTATTCAGCCCCTACGAAAAACAATTGCTGCATGACTGGATCGCCGGTGACTGGAAGCCAGAGCAGCCGGTGGCTGCGGTAAGGCGCGGCAGCAGCGTTACGGCGCAGATGCCGGTGCCTGAGAGCGATCCGGATGTTCAGCAGCTGCAAACCGCGCTGAACGGTCTGAGCGGGCACGAGCAGATGTCGGTGTTGATGCCGTGGCTTTCGCCTCATCGGCATGGCCATCCTGCCGGTCTGTTGGCGACGCGCCGGTTTATCGAACTCAAATCCAGTCTTCTCTAGAACGCTTTTTTATCCACGGGAGCGGTTTATGAGTCAGGAAGAACAACTGTCTGCCGCCGACCTGGCGCTGGTGCAACTGGGACGGCGCTTGCAGGCTGACGGGTACCGATTCATCACGCCGACGCCGCTGACTCATCAGCGGGTCAATACTCGCGCCGAAGCCCGGCGGGCCGAGACCCTGCGCGATGTCTTTGGCTGGTCGCGGCCGTTTGAGCCAGGGCTGTTGTCGGCGGATGAACAACGCCAGTTGCAACAGGCGCAGGTGCTGGAGGAGTGCAACGGCCGGCTGAAAAGCCGGGTGCGCTGGTCCAGCCTCGACGACTTGCTGTTCGTGCATTCGGCCTTTCCGACGGAGGCCGCCGATTCAGTATTCTTCGGCCCCGACACTTATCGGTTCGCGCAACTGATTCACGCCCATCTGCAGCAGAATTTCGCCCCGATCAGGCGCGCCGTGGACATCGGCTGTGGCGCCGGTGTCGGTGCCATTCTGATTGCCCGCGCCCGTCGCGAAGCCGAGGTGTTGGCGCTGGACATCAACCCGGAGGCGCTGCGCATGACGGCCATCAACGCCGCGCTCGCGGAAGTAGCCAACGTCAGCGTCGAGGCCAGCGATTTGCTGCAGGATGTCGACGGATATTTTGACCTGATCGTCGCCAATCCACCCTACATGGCCGACCCCGCCGAGCGTGCCTACCGGCATGGCGGTGGCGCGCTGGGCGCGGAGTTGTCACTGCGGATTGTCGAGCAGGCACTTGGTCGGCTGGCACCCGGCGGCTCGTTGTTGCTGTACACCGGCGCGGCAATGGTCGATGGCCGCGACCCGTTTCTGGAGGCCCTCACTCCGCGTCTGGAGGCCCCGGGGTTCGGCTGGACGTATCGCGAAGTCGATCCCGATGTGTTCGGTGAAGAGTTGGAGACACCAGGTTATCAACGGGTGGAACGGATTGCCGTCGTCGCGCTGACCGTGACGCGTCTCGGCCCAGGCATTGGGGAAAACGTTGATGAGCAGGCGCCTGAACTTCGGCATTGAAGAAGAATACTTCCTCACCGACCTCGTCACCCGGCGCATGCCGGGGCAGCCCTCGGCCCAGGCGATCGAGGCGTGCAGGGCGGCGTTGGGCCAGTCGTTCGCCTATGAAATGTTCCAGGGGCAGATTGAAGTCGCCTCACCGGTTTTCAGCAGCTTGCCGGACGCCGCCGATTACCTGGCCACCACCCGCAGTGCCCTGAGACGTGCTCTGGAGCCGTTCGGCCTGGGCCTGCTCAGCGCCGGCAGTCACCCCTTGGCGGATTGGCGGATTCAGCAACCGACCGACCAGGCGCATTTCCATCAACTGTTCGACGACTACCAGCGAGTGGCCCGGCGCAGCCTGTTGTCCGGGTTGCACGTGCACGTCGAAGTGCCCGGTCATCTGGACCGTATTCGGGTCATGAACGAAGTCTTGCCGTGGGTGCCGCTGTTGTTGGCGCTCAGCACCTCGTCACCGTTTTGGGAGGGCGAAGACAGCGGTTTCATGAGCTATCGCCAAGTCGCCTGCGAGGAGTGGCCGCGCATGGGCATTCCGGAGTTTTTCGAGGATCAGGATGCGTTCGATCACTACGTCGCGCTGATGACCCGGACCGGCTCGATCCGGCAGCCCAGCGACTGTTGGTGGAGCGTGCGCCCGGCCGCGCGGTTTCCCACGCTGGAGCTGCGCATCACCGATGCCTGCCCACGGCTGGATGACGCGCTGTGCATCGCTTCGCTGTTTCGCCTGATGGTCGCTGACGCCATCGCGCAGCCGCTGCCCGGGGCGAACTTCAACCGGACGGCTTACTGGATCCTCAAGGAAAATCGCTGGCGCGCCAAGCGTTACGGCATTCACGGCACCTTCATTCGCAAGGACCACGAACCGACGATCTCGGTCGAGCAATGGCTAGCCCTGGCGCAAGTGACGTTTGCCCAAACCGCGCAGCAACTGGGCGTGCAAGACGTCTTCAAACAGGCCCGGCGCATGCTGATCGAAGGCACCAGCGCGGATCGGCAACGGTACGCGGTGGAACAGGCATTGCGCGAGGGACGCTCGATGCCCCAGGCGTTGGCGCGAGCTGTCGATCAACTGCTGATAGAAACCGGCGAACAACCTTGCGCCAGCCCGGTCCCGCAACGAGCGGTAGGTGAGCCATGAACAAGAACCTGGACGATTACAACCGGATGCGCGATTTTTCGGCAACCTCGGAACCGGCTGCCGTCAAACGCCCGGGCAAAAAAACGGCGAAGGACCATGCCTTGCAGTACTGCATTCAGAAGCATGACGCCTCCCGCCTGCACTACGACTTTCGCCTGGAACTCGATGGCGCGCTGAAAAGTTGGGCCGTGCCAAAAGGGCCGTCGCTGGACCCCAAGGTCAAGCGCCTGGCCATCCACGTTGAGGACCATCCACTGGATTACGCCACGTTCGAGGGCACCATTCCCGAAGGGCATTACGGCGCTGGCGATGTGATCGTCTGGGACCGTGGGGTGTGGATTCCCCAAGATGATCCGGCCAAGGCGTACACCAAGGGCCGGCTGAAATTCGAACTACAGGGAGAAAAGCTAGGCGGCCTGTGGAACCTCGTGCGCACGCATATGCCGGGCAAGCAGGAACAATGGTTTCTGATCAAACATCAGGACAGCGCCGCCAGATCCGACAGCGAATACGACGTGGTCGCCGCCGAGCCGGACAGCGTGCTCAGCGACCGCACCATCGTGGAAAAAAAACACGGAGCGGAAAAGCCCAAACCGATCAAAAAAGCCCCGGCCAAGGCGCGTAAGGAAAAGTCGCCACAACTGACGGGCGCGCGCAAAGCCAAGCAGCCTGAGCTGCTCAAACCCGAACTGGCGACACTGGTCGAATCCGCGCCGAGTGGCGAATGGAGCTATGAGATCAAGTTCGACGGCTATCGGGTCATGGCGCGCATCGACCATGGCGACGTCAAACTTTTCACCCGCAACGGTCACGACTGGACCCACAAATTGCCCGGGCAAGCCGAGGCACTGGCAGCGCTGGGCCTGGAATCTGCCTGGCTCGACGGCGAAATGGTGGTGGCCAACGAGCAAGGTGTTCCGGATTTCCAGGCGCTGCAAAACGCCTTCGATTCCGGCCGAAGTGGCAGCATCGTTTACTACCTGTTCGACTTGCCCTACCTCAATGGCGTGGACCTGCGCGAAGTGCCTGTCGAGGAGCGCAGGGCGGCGCTGGCGACCGTGCTCAAGCCCAATGAGAATCCGCTGTTGCGATTCTCCGACGCGTTCGGCGAATCCCCGGAGGCGTTGCTCAACAGTGCTTGCGAAATGAAGATGGAAGGGTTGATCGGCAAGCGCCTGGGGTCGCCTTACGTGTCTCGGCGCACCAGTGACTGGATCAAACTCAAGTGCAAGCATCGGCAGGAATTCATCGTGGTCGGCTTCACCGACCCCAAAGGCGCGCGCAGTGCTTTTGGCGCGTTGTTGCTGGGGTTGCACGACCGCGACAGCGGTGAATTGCGCTATGCCGGCAAGGTTGGGACCGGGTTCAACGAGGCGACTCTCATGCGCATTTATGAACAATTGAAACCGTTGCAGACGAAAAAGCCGTCGGTGGTCAATCCGCCCAGCGGTTTTGAAGCCAAAGGCGTGCACTGGCTCAAACCCACACTGCTGGCGGAGGTGGCTTTTGCCGAGATGACCAAGGACGGTTCGGTGCGCCACGCCGTGTTCCATGGTTTGCGTGATGACAAGCCTGCCAAAGAAATCACCGAGGAGTTGCCGAAAACCGTGAACACTTCAGCCTCGAAAACATCAGCCTCGAAAACCGCCGCAGCAAACTCCACGGCCAAGAAGCAATCCGTCGCCGAGAAACCTGACGCCGCCGAACCAAAAAACGCGCAGTCGACTGTCGCGCCGTCGCAGATCGGCCTGGCCAGCGGCAAGGTGCGCATCACGCATCCGGACCGGGTGATCGACGCCAGCAGCGGCACCACCAAGATGCAACTGGCGGAGTACTACGCCAGCGCTGCCGAATGGATTTTGCCGCAACTCAAGGACCGGCCGGTGGCGCTGGTGCGCGCGCCGGACGGCATCGCCGGCGAACTGTTCTTTCAGAAGAACGCCGAACGCCTGGCCATTCCGGGGATTGTTACCCTGGACAAAGAACTGACGGGCCAACCGGTGATGATCATCAACAACGCCAAAGCGCTGATCGGCGCGGTGCAGATGAGCACGGTGGAACTGCACACCTGGAACGCCACGTCAGTCGATCTGGATAAACCCGATCGCTTCGTCCTTGATCTCGACCCGGATCCGGCGTTGCCCTGGAAAAGCATGATCGAAGCGACTCAGCTAACCCTCACGGTGCTGGATGAACTGGGCCTCAAGGCGTTTCTCAAAACCAGCGGCGGCAAGGGGATTCACCTGATCGTACCGCTGACCCGCAAACACGGCTGGGACGAGGTCAAGGAATTCAGCCACGCGATCGTCAGCCACATGGCCAAACTACTGCCGGATCGTTTTTCCGCGGTGTCCGGACCGAAAAACCGCGTCGGGCGTATCTTCATCGACTACCTGCGCAACGGTCTGGGCGCCACCACTATTTGCGCTTACGCCGCGCGCACCCGCGAAGGGCTGCCGGTGTCGGTGCCGATCTTTGGCGAAGAGGTGGCGGAGCTCAAGGGCGGCAATCAATGGAACGTGCACAACGTGCATGAACGCCTGGCCGAGATCGGTGACGAACCCTGGGCCGACCTGAAGAAAACCCGACAGACGATTACTGCCGAAATGCGGCGGCGGGTCGGGATGAAAAAATAGTGGAGCGCAAACCGTCAGGCATCACGCAACAAGTCGTTGGCATTGAGCAGCTCGTAGGCAATCTCCGGGCGCTTCTCCAATCCGCGGCGAATCGCCGCCGGAATCGACTGACGGGTTTTGCGGCACAGGCCCGGGAGTTCGCCGAGGGTGATGTTAATGCCGCGCATGGTGCGCACTTCATTGAAGCCCGGGACGATCTCAACGCGCAGACCCAACTGCTCATACATCCGGCGTTGCAGGCGCACCAGATCGTCGAGGCTCTGGAGATTTTCCAGGCGTTCAATCAGGCGCTTCTCCTCCGACCGGGTCAGGCTCAGGATGCGCAAATCCGCGCCGGGGGTTTCCAGTAACGGCTCACGCTCGCAGATGCAGGCTCCGGGCGGGCAGGGTTGGCGGATCGGAAGAGAGGTCGTCATGGGGCTCAATCATAGAGCGCTATGGTCTGGTTTGCCCATGGGGTTGTTGTGCCGTTGAGCGGCCGTCCGAGGTTGGTTCAAGGCCAATGGCCGTCCACCCCAAGCGGGAACTTCAGGGTACTGGCCAGGTCAATGGGGGCCCTGTATCGGAGATGCCGAGCAGCGCTGTGGCCTGTTTACGGCAGTGCCATCCTAGATCAGCCGAGTCCGCCCCCTGATGCCAACCAAGAGTTTTCTGCCGGGTCTCATCTTGGCGTTCTGCACCGTCGCGTCGCTTTGCTCGATTGCTGCCGAGCGAAGAGCGCCCGCGCAAAGCAACAGCGCATCAACCACCCTGATCGAAAAAGCCTCGCGACAGTATGGAAATGGCCAACTGGACCAGGCCGCCGCCACGCTGGAGCGTGCGCTGCATATCCAGCCGAACAATCCCGCGACGCTGCATTACCTTGGTGTGTTGCGTCTTCAGCAGGGGCAGTACCAGCAGGCTGAAACCTTGGCGGTGCGCTCGAACATGCGGGTTGGTCGCAACGTCGAGTTACGCAACCGCAACTTCCAATTGATCCAGGCGGCGCAGCATGCCCAGGTTTCGGGTACCCCACCCAATACCAAAGAGGACCTGGTCGCAGTACAAAAGGGTCTGGAAAAGGAGACCCAAAGGCGCCGCGAAGTGGAAATGGCGGTTGCTGAGCAATCCACCCCGGACACGGGGCGTGACGCTGGCAACTTCGCTAGCGCAGAGACAGATCGGATTTCGAATGCACCGACGGCTGGCAGAGCCGGATCCGAAGGAAAATTGCAAATGGGTAATGTCGAGCCGGAGCGGGCGTCCGCTGGGGTTGAGATTCCCCGCGGCCATTGGCCGCCTCGGGGTAAATGCCGAATCTGGTTTCCTGATCGCCCGCCGGGGCATCAGCCTGCACCCGGTAAATGCAAGAAGCTGCGATATCGAGTTCCCTCAGGAGCCTACCTGGTGCGCGGTTGAGTTTCTGAATGTATCAAGATATCAAATCCATTTTTTGATCCTGGTATCTCCTCGGACGCTGTAGCGCTACAGGTCCAATGTCTTCGCCATGATGATCGTGCGCTCCGATTCGTGAAATTCGTCGCGGATTTTTTTAAAGCCAAGAGAAGCATAAAAGCCTTCCGCGGTGATTGAAGAGGGGACACGTAGCAGGCTCAGGCCTGCATTTATGGCGATCGATTGAATCCTCTCCATCAGATGTCTTCCGATCCCTTTCCCTTGATAGGTCGGGTCGACAAACACGCTTCGGACAACGTCCTGATCAAGACTTGCAGTTGCAACGATATGACTGTCGACTATTGCTACGAGTACCTGACGCCGAGACAACAATTGAAGAATTGCCGGGGGAGAAAAGCTTTGCGCCACTTGACCGATGATTTCCGATGAGTAGTCCTGAGCATTGGACTCGCGGAGAGTGTTAATGATCGTTCGACTGATAGCCGGGGCATCTGCATTCATAGCGCTTCGAATCAGGTAATCCATCAAGGCAGCTCCTTGCGCGTAATCGCTTGATCATAGAAGGGTTCGGCCTTACTGACCAAAACGAAAGGCGCAATGGCTGCTTTTGGCCGATTGCAGTCTTTCAGGATGGGCAGCAATCGGCCAATAGCGGACGTTTAGAGTAGTGAGAATAAGTCCGTCCCCTTTTTCCCCGGAAATACCCGGGCGCAGAGGAAATCAACGAATACACGCACCTTGGGAGAGGGGTGTTTACTGGCAGGCCACAGCAAATGGAACTCGCCATTGCGCTCTGTGTGCTCTGGCAAAACGGTCCACAGCTGCCCCTCGGCGAGGGCCTGCCTGACTGAGAACTCCGGCAGATAGGCGATACCCAATCCTCGCAAGGCAAAGCACAAACGGGTTTCGATGGTGTTGCAGATCATCGAAATGGGCAAGGCTAACTCGGGCTCCTCAGCAGTACGACGCAAGGCCCAGGTTTCCAGCTTGCCACTATTGGGGAAACGGTAGTGCAGGCAGCTGTGTTGCAGTAGATCGGTTGGCACTTTTGGCGTACCACGCGCTGCCAGGTAGGCCGGGGAGGCGACCAGCAACGAACGGAATGAACCGAGCTTACGCGCCGATAAACGCGAATCCCTAGGCGCGCCGGTTCTGACCACGACGTCGAAACCTTCCTCGATCACATCGACCAGGCGGTCGCTGAAGTCTAGGTCCAATTCAATGGCCGGGTACTCGCGCATAAAGTCGCCGAGCACCGGAAGTACCAACGAACTGACCAAGGGCAGGCTGACCCTCAAGCGCCCACGTGGAGCGACGCTGGCTTGCGACAGTTCCAGTTGAGCCGCCTCGATTTCGGCCAGAATCCGACGGCTGCGCTCCAGAAACAGCATGCCTTCGGCAGTCGGCGTGACGCTGCGCGTACTGCGGTGAAACAGGCGAACACCGAGCTTCTCTTCCAGCCGCGCCACACTCTTGCCGATGGCCGACGCCGACACCCCCAGCACTCGGCCGGCCGCAACGAAACTGCGATTTTCAGCGACCTGCACAAACACCACAAAGCCGTTCAAGCTGTCCATGCTGCTCTCCATTGCGGATGTTCTGCTCCGCATAAAATGGAACTCTACCCCAGTTTTTCTTTAATCCAGGACTTTCTATCGTGGCGGGGCTCTCCACTCTTAGAAGGAACTGCACATGACCCTCCCCGAAGTCGCTTTATCCACGGGCACGCTTTCACGTCAGTTGTCCGCGCGCATTGAAGCAACGGTCCAGCAGGCGCTGGAGCAGCAGCGCTTGGTTGGCGCGGTGATACTGGTGGCCCGCGATGGCGAGTTGGTCCATCGCCAGGCGGCCGGCTGGGCCGACCGCGAGAGGCGGTTGCCGATGAGCGTAGAGGCGGTGTTTCGCTTGGCATCGATCAGCAAACCCATTGTCTCGACGGCGGCCCTGGTGTTGGTAGCGCAAGGTCGTCTCGGTCTGGATGACAGCGTTGAGCGGTGGTTGCCCGAGTTTCGGCCACAGTTGGCTGATGGACGTGCTGCCCGCATTACGGTGCGGCATTTGCTCAGTCACACTGCGGGGCTTGGCTATCGTTTTTTGGAAGCCGATGCGCACGGCCCCTATGCACAGGCCGGTGTCTCGGACGGCATGGATGCGTCCACCGTCAGCCTCACCGAGAACCTGAGCCGCATCGCCAGCGTGCCGCTGCTGTACGATCCCGGCACGGCCTGGGGCTATTCGCTGGCAACCGATGTACTGGGGGCGGTGATTCAGCGGGTGCAGGGCGAGCAATTGGCTGATGCGGTGCGCCAGCTCGTGACTGATCCGCTGCGCATGACCGATACCGGCTTTGCCGCGTTTGACCCATCGCGCGTGCCTACTGCCTACGTCAGTGCGACTCCCGAGCCCCATGCGCTGGCCGAAGGCGAAATCGTTTCGCCGTTCGAGGGGGCGATCGGCATCCCGTTCAGCCCCGCCCGCATCTTCAACCCGCAGGCGTTTGCCTCGGGTGGTGCCGGCATGGCCGGAACAGCCGAGGACTTCCTGCGCCTCCTTGAAACATTGCGTCGCGGCGGCGGTGAGCTGCTGTCCACGGCACTCGTCGAGGAGATGGCACGCGATCAAACCGGCGGCCGGGACCTGCCCGCTGCACCGGGGTTCGGCTTTGGTCTGGGGTTCTCGGTACTGCGCGATCCGGCCGTGGCGGTCACCCCCGAGTCGCCAGGCACCTGGCGTTGGGGTGGCGCCTATGGCCATTCGTGGAGTGTGGATCGACAGCAGAAGCTGAGTGTCGTCGCCTTCACCAACACGTTATACGAGGGCATGTCGGGACGGTTCGTAACCGACCTGCGCGACGCGGTATACGGCGTCACGGAGCTAGACCAATGAATTCGGAAGTGCAGGATCGCATGCCTTATGCACCCTTGTTGGCGCTGGCAATGGCCGCCTTCATCACCATCCTTACCGAGGCACTGCCGGCTGGTCTGCTACCGCAAATGGCACTGGGGCTGGCCGTCTCCGAGGCGTGGGTCGGGCAAACCGTCACCGCCTATGCCATTGGATCGCTAATGGCCGCCATACCGTTAACGGCGGCCACACAAGGATTTCGTCGCCGTCCCGTGCTACTCGCTGCCATCGCCGGCTTTGCCATTGCCAACACGGTCACGACGTTTTCGACCAGCTTCACGTTGACGATCGCCGCGCGCTTTCTGGCCGGCGTTGCGGCGGGGCTGTTGTGGGCGTTATTGGCCGGCTATGCCGCGCGCCTGGTGCCCGAACACCGCAAAGGCCGCGCCATCGCGATTGCGATGGTGGGCACACCCCTGGCGCTCTCGCTGGGCATCCCGGCCGGAACCTTTCTGGGCAACGTTCTGGGATGGCGCATGTGCTTCGGCATCATGAGCCTGCTGGCCGTGCTGCTGATGGCATGGGTGCGCTTCAACGTGCCGGACTTCGCCGGAAAGACTGAAGAAAAACGTCTGTCGCTGCACCATGTATTCACACTGCGGGGCATTCGCCCCGTGCTCTTCGTGGTACTGGCGTTCGTCCTTGCGCACAACATTCTCTACACCTACATCGCCCCGTTTCTGCAAGTGGCCGGCCTGGGGGCGCAGACGGATGTAGTACTGCTGGTCTTCGGAATCACATCGCTGCTGGGCATTTGGATTGTTGGGGTGTTAATCGACCAGTACCTGCGTGCGCTGACCTTGGCGAGTACCGCATTGTTTGGGATTTCAGCGATGGTGCTGGGTATAGCAGCCACCGAACCCGTTGCCGTTTTCGTAGCGATTGGCGCGTGGGGATTAGCCTTTGGCGGTGCCGCGACGTTGTTTCAAACGGCATTGGCCCAAACTGCTGGCGATGCGTCAGATGTCGCACAATCCATGCTCGTGACTGCTTGGAACACCGCAATTGCTGGCGGGGGCATTGTGGGAGGTCTGCTACTCGACCGACTCGGCGTAGAAGCGTTCCCTCCCGCACTACTGGTGCTGTTGGTGGCCACGCTGATGGTGACGTGGTCGGCCAAGCTGCGCGGATTTCCCGTGGTGCAGGGGGTGAAATCCGATGCAATTTGAATGTGCTGATGTGGTAGCCGGCGAACCTCCTTAACAGCGCTCATCCCAAAGCTTTTGGACGGAAGTGGACCGGTATGACAGGCAGCTATCGACCCATTGCAGACATTCATAACGATTAAGCTCACAGGTGAACAAAAGCGCAGCTATTGCGAATCCGATGAGCGAAGCGAACGGCCTTGAACCGTTTGTTAGGTTGCGATTCGTTGGAAGCCCCGCCAGCCCAAATAGATGAGGGGCAACCAAAGCAGGACACCAAAGCTCAGGAGCAACAAGAACGGACGCGGTTCAAACTCAGGAGCGGTATACACCGTAAACATTGGTACAAACACGACCTGATAGGGAAGATTAAGTACAACTTTTGCGAGCGGCCAAGCAAAAAAACCTCGGCATTCCACGTAGGGCAGCAAAGCGTCTGTTCGATAGCACCCATGCTTAAGACGGCCCACTTCCTCGAAGGTTGGCAGCAGCACAAGGACCACAAAGGCGCCGACAAGAGTTGCCAGATATGCAAGGCACGCGATAAGAAGGATCTGGCGCATTCGCAACCTAACGGGAGTCACGTCCTGGCCCCGCTGGTCCAGAGATTTCTCGTCCTTGCCGATCGGGAGGATCTTTATCTGACATGACCTTCTCCTTAAGAATATTTGCCTTATCTCAGCGGCGTGGGCACATCGCTCCTACAGCGCTGTGTGTCTGGCCAGTGTCCGCTTCTGGCCGGTTTCTGCCGGTCACCATCGGCAGCCGGCGTTCCAACAGGCCATTCGTCTCACCAGGGTCTGTTGACGTTTCGCTCCGGACCGCCGCGGTCAGGGAAACGCGGCCGCCGCCGCGAGATATAGCAGCAACGCCAGCAGCAACACCACGGTGAAGCCCAAGTGGATCGCCAGCAGGGTCGCCAGCACGGCCGCCACCACCGATACGCTGGCGTTGACGCCCCAGGCGATCGGCACCAGTGCTTCGGCGCGCGCGGAGACGCGCCCGAGTCCGAGCGGAAACGGCATGCCCATGGCGAACGCCAGCGGCGCTACCAGCGCGGCGCAGATGCCGAACCTGGCGAGGGTCTGCATTGGCGCCAGCAGCTGGAACAACGGGGGCAGGGCGATCAGGTAGAGCAGGGCGATCGCGCAGATCGCCAGGACTGGCCGCGCGAGCGGATAACGGGGCCCCACACCCGTTCCAATGTCCCCCCGCCGCCGGCCGGAGTAACGGCTGCCCAGGCCAGCGAAGATCAGGAACGCGCTGAGCGTTACCGCCACCGAATACAACGGGTGACTGAGGAAAAGGGTGAACTTCTGAATGAAGGCGATTTCCACGAACATGAAGGCGAAGCCGATGGCGGCGAAGTAGGACACGACCCGAAGTTCGAACCTGGTCAAAGCCGCATTCCGAGAGCGCCGCTGGCGCCGGCGCGCCACCCATAGCGGCGCCAGGATCAGCAGCACGGCGGCCACGCTGGACTGCAGCAGCGTGGCGATCAGCACCGGATAGCCCCACTCCAGCATTGACAGGCCGCCCTGCTCCTTCAGCGCCAGCAGTTCCGGCAGCGAGCGCCACTTGAAGAAGTGGAAGAAATACGGCCGGTCATCCATGGTCGGACGCACGTCGAACTTGTAGCGTGCCAGGAACTCCGCGCGCTTGTCGGACAGCAGGGCCTGCGCCGCTTCGAAAAACCAGGGCCGGTCGAGCAGGTTGTAGCGGTTCGCCTCGGCCACGGTCATCCCTGGGTAGTAGGCCAGGTCGAAGGAGCGCGCCCGGCAGAACTCCCGCAGCACGGCGATGCCGGCGTCGTCGAAATCCTTGTTGCTGACCAGCAGCGTCGCGGTCTTCCAGCCGCGGATCATGACGATACGGTGCGCCGCGCTGGCCTGCCCGTCGTGCTCGATGGCCGCGGCCGCGGTGGCCAGCAGCCTGGGAACATCGCGGGGCGGCAGGGTGACCCAGCGGGTGATGGCCAACAGGCCGCCGGGCGCGAGATGGCGCAGGTACTCGGCGAAGGCATCCACCGTGTACAGGTAGTTCTCGGACAGCGCATGCAGGCCGCCCGAGGCGGTGCCGAAGGAGTCCAGCAGGGCGATCTGGATCAGGTCGTAAGGCTCGCCGCGCGAAGCCACCAGGCCGCGCGCCTCGCCGATCAGCACACGGACGTTGGGCGCGCTGTACGGCTTGCCGGAGAAGTCGGCGAAGCGGCGCTGGACCAGATCGATCACCTGCGGGTTCAGTTCGATGGCATCCACCGCGCTGGCGCCGTGGTAGATCGCCTGCAGCACATCGGCGCCGGCGCCGCTGCCCAGCACCAGCACGCGGGGTTGGTGCAGCAGGTGATAGGGCAGAGCCGAGGTCAGGTAGCCCAGATAGGCGAGCGGCTCGCGGCGCCCGTCATAGCGGTTCAGCACGGAAAGGCCGTCGCCGTCGGTGAAAATGGCCAGTTGTGCGGGTGGTTCCTGCGTCGCGTTGAGGCTTAGGCCCGGCGCGTGGCGCAGGGGAATGGTCGGGCTGTCGACGACCGTGAGCAGGCCCAGCGGACTCCAGGTCTGGGCGATTGCGCGCGCATCCTTAATACGCAGCGTCTGGCTCAGTTCCTTGTACTCGGAGGGTGACAGGGCGATCCAGCGCGCGGGCACGCCGGCCGGCACCGCGACTGCCGCCGCCAGCAGCAACGGCGCAAGCCAGCGCCTATGCCCCGTGCAAGTCATGCCGACCAGCGCCCCGGCGGCGATGCCGGTGCCACCCAGCAGCCGCAGCGCATCGACGGGCGTCAGGGCGAACAGCGCGGCGACGATCGCGAGGCTGCCCACGCCGGCACCGAGAATGTCAAAGGCGTAGATCCGATGAATCTGTTCCTGAAAGCAGGTGAAGGTCAGGCAGATGCACACCGCCGCGCAGAAGAACGGCACGAACAGCAGCAGGTAGACCATCAGCAGGCGCGCCGACTGTCGCGCGTCCCAGAGGATCTCGAGGGGATTGAACGGAACCTGCTGGGCCAGGCTGAAGCAGGCGATGGCGCTCAGCCCGAACAGCACCGCGCCGCCGATGAACACGCCGCGGAAGCGCGGCGCCAGCACAGGCCGCGCCAGCGCCACGGCGGTGCCGGCAGCGCCGTAGCCGAGCAGCGCGACGCTGATCATCATGTAGGCGAAATGATGCCACTGGATGATCGAAAGCAGGCGCAGCAGCAGCACCTCATAGCCGAGCGCGGAGGCAGACAGCAGCGCCAGGGCGAGCAATGGTGGCGAATGCATGCTCAACCGCCTCCGACCAGCGGCACGAAGCGCACAGGCAGCACCTGCCGGGTAGACACACTGCCATCGCCGGCCTTCTCGATCAGCAGCAGGTACTGGATCATGAATGGCGCGCCGACCGGGATTACCATCCGTCCGCCGGCCTTGAGCTGGGCGATCAGTGGCGGCGGCACATGGCTGGCGGCGGCGGTGACGAGAATGGCGTCGTAAGGCCCGTGCTCGGGCCAGCCGTGGTAGCCATCGCCCAGCCGGGCCTGCACCTTCGCATATCCCAACCGGCCCAGGCGCTCCCGGGCCTGCACTGCCAGCGGCTCGATGATCTCCATCGTGTAGACCGCCTGTGCCAGCTCGGCGAGGATCGCCGCCTGGTAGCCCGAGCCAGTGCCGATCTCGAGTACCACGTCGCCGGGCCCGACCTGCGTCAGGTCGGTCATCAGGGCGACGATGTAGGGCTGGGAGATGGTCTGGCCATAGCCGATCGGCAGCGGGCGGTTTTCGTAGGCGTAGGGCACCTCGTCGGGCGGGACGAACTTATGGCGTGGCACCTTGGCCATTGCGGCCATCACCGGCGCGGCAAACTCGACCCTGCCGGTATCGTCGCGGGTGATGGACGACATGTTGGCGATCTCCCGCACCATGGCGTCGCGCAATGGCGCGAACAGGTCGTCGGCATGCAGGCCGGCGGATGCCAGCGCCAGAGCGATGGCAGGCGCCAGGATGCGCGTCAGGAGCATCACCGGCTTCACAATGACTCCTCCGCCTGAGTAGTAGTCGAATCGTATGGCCGGCGGGCTGGCTCGGCAAGCCGGGAGTGCCGGCGACCAAACCAGGCTGCGGCGACTGCCTGAGAAAATATCTGGGCATTCCCCGCTGAAACCAGCCTTCCCCCTCTGTCCTGTTCCAACACGTTTATTACGAGCGGCCATGACCTCCGCTGCCGATCATCCAGTCGCGCCCAGGGCGACACCGTACGCGACTAATCTGAAGAAACAGAGGAAAGGTCCCGGCGAGGTCTCATTATGGTGGACAAGAGCAAGATCGTGCTTGCCCTAGGCGAGGAGGACATCGCCCTGCCGGCCTTGGTGAACAGGGCGCTCGCCGCCAATGAACGGCTGAAATACCGGTTCGCCCTGTTGCAGGCGGCTCGCTCCCATGCGCGACAACCAGACTTGCCTTTTTCCTCACTGCACGTTGAGCGTTTGGCCTGCGGTGTGGATAGTGTAGAGCTGGATACAGTGGTCGGCAGTGCCTTGCAGGAGAATGGCCGTTATCGCATCCCTTATGCAGAGGGATTGGTCTGCGGCATCGTCGAGGACATGCAGGAAATGCTGGTGCCGCTCGGCCTGCTGGCAAGCGGCGAAGCTGGGAGCGGCGAAGAGGCGCAATTCACTACGCGACTTGCGCGTCTGTCAGAACGGGTCCAGCGTCCCGCCGACGACCTGCTCGACGACCAAGCCCTGGGCCTGCTGACCTCCGGCGACCGCGAAGCTGGTGACAGCTGGCATCTGCTGGTGATGGATGCGCACAGGGTGCTCAACCAAGTGCAAAGCCGGCTCGCCGCGGAGCATCTAGAAGGGGCGGCGGTCTACAACATCGACGAGGCGGATCGGGATGCGGTACGCGCGTTCATGGCCGGCCTCCACCGGACGGCGCCGCTCAAGTTCAACCATCCCGGCCTAGGCACCACGGTGACCCGTTCGGGCGACACCCTGATCATCCAGAACGACATCGGCACCACCGACGCCCATGTTCTGGTGGTGCATGTGAGCGTGGACGAGGTGACCGTCACCTACACCGATGTCCACCATCAGCGCCTGCAGTTCTTCCAAGGCTTGTTCGATGGCGTCGAAGTCGACTGGGAAGGCGCCCGTTCGCGCAAGGACCCGACCATGGAGGATGGACTCTATCATCTGTGCATTGGTCGCTTCCGCTCCGCCCAGCGCGACAAGCTGCTGCAGTTCCTCGACCTGTTGGGCTCACGGCTGGTATTCCTGATCGACTGGAACAAGGCGCGCAAGCAGCTCAAGGCGTTCCTGCCGAAAGAGGAGACGGTCGCGCTGCTGTCCTGGGCGGCGAAGAACGGCTATGGGCACATGGCCTTCCTGCTCTGCGGTGGCCAGCAGTTGCTGTACGACACGCTCAAGTCGGCCGGTCGCGGCAGCCTGCGTTATGGCGAGCAGCTCCATCAGATCATCGGCCTGCCGCAGGCGCGCCAACTGCTACAGTTCGTGCTTGCAGCCTGCAGCAATGCCCTGCTCGCCGGGCGCTCCCAGGCGTTGGTGTACGACGAGCTGCAAGCCGAGTTCTTCAGCTACTTTCGCAGTGCTGAACAGGACCTGTTCGACGCCGTGGTCGAACACGCGGCCTACACCGTCGAGATCGCCGAAAGCCTGCGCGACGCCTGGCTGCAACTAGGCATCGCCGACTTCAACCAGTGCCTGGCGGCCCGCGCCCTGCGCGCCAGGGACTGGGAGCGGCGCGCCGACGACTTGGTGCTGCGCGTGCGCGAGACGAGCCCGCACGTCGAATGCGGTGAATTCATGCTCCGGCTCGCCAGCTGTGCCGACGACGTCACCGATGAGCTGGAAGAGGCAGCCTTTCACTGCTCGCTGCTGCCGCGCAGTCCGTTGGCACACCCGGCCGCTTCTCCGTTGGCGGCACTGTTCGCGCTCGCCCTGTCGGCGACTCAGGGATACCTTAAGGCACTGGTCACGGCGCAGGCGCTGGGGCAGGGAACGGCGCGCGAGGACATGCAGGAGTTCCTTCAGGCGGTGTACCGGGTAGTCGATCTGGAGAAGATGGCCGATGACACTCTGCGCCAAGTCCGCCATGCCTTGCTTGCCGAGGAAATCGAGGCGCGCGAACTCTATGTGCTCGACGCCATCGCCGGCAATCTGGAGCGCGCGACCGATGCCCTCAGGCACACCGTGCAGATGCTGCGGGATCAGACGCTGGCCCGCGCGGCCCTATGAGGAGTGCCCATGAACGACCTACCCCTCACCCAGCAGATCTTCCATATCGGTGCCGGCGAGGCGGCACCGGCGGCCGGCGCCGATCGGCTCGGGGTCAAGGCCTGGAACCTCGCGGGCATGGCCGCGGCCGGCCTGAGGGTGCCGCCAGCCTTCGTTCTCACCACCGACTGGTACCAGGCCTGGCATCAGGCGGGAGGCGCGCTGCCGACGCTCGGCGGTGCGCTGGTGGATCACATGCGCTGGCTGGAACAGCGCAGCGGCAGCAGCTTCGGCGGCCTCCGCCGGCCGCTGCTGGTGTCGGTGCGTTCCGGCGCGCCGGTGTCCATGCCGGGCATGCTGGAGACCCTGCTCAATATCGGACTGTGCGACGCCACTACCGCAGGGGTGCTGCGCACCACCGGCAACCCGCGCCTGGTGTGGGACTCCTACCGGCGCCTGGTGAGAAGCTACGCGGAAGTGGTGCATGCCGCGCCGGCGGACAGCTTCGAAGATCTGACCGTCCAGCATCTCGCCGCTGCGGGGGTCGCCACCCCGGCGGAGTTCGACTTCCACGCGCTGCGCGCGCTCACCCGGGAGAGCCTTGAGTTGTTCCGTGCGGTAACCGGCCAGGAGTTCCCGCAGAATCCGCAGGACCAGCTGCAGGGCGCGGTACTGGCGATCCTCGGATCCTGGGACTCGGGCAAGGCGGCGACCTTCCGCCGGCTCAACGACATCCCGGAAGGCCTCGGCACTGCGGTCACGGTGCAGGCGATGGTGTTCGGCAACAGCGGCGGCACCTCGGGCTCGGGGGTCGCCTTCAGCCGCGACCCCGCAACCGGCGAGAAGCGCCTATATGTCGACTTCCAGTTCAACAGCCAGGGCGAGGACCTCGTCTCCGGCCGCCACGCGCTGGGCGACCTGGACCTGTTCGAGCGCTGCATGCCGACGCTGGCGGCCGAGGTGCAGGAGGCCGCCACGGTGCTCGAGGCCGCATTCGGGGACATGCAGGAATTCGAATTCACCATCGAGGAAGGCGTGCTCTACCTGTTGCAGACCCGCTCGGGCAAGCGCACGCCCTGGGCGGCGGTTGTGGTAGCGGTCGAGCAGGTGCGCGAGGGCCAGATCGACCCGGCGCGCGCCCTGGAACGGCTCGCGGGTCTGGACCTGGAGGCTGTCGGCCGCCGCCACTTGGCGCTGCGCCCCGGCGACATGCCGCTGGCGCATGCCCTGACCGCCAGCCCTGGGGTCGCCAGCGGCTGTATCGCCCTTAGCCTGGCCGCGGCGCAAGCATTGCACCAAGCCGGTCGGCCGGTAATCCTGGTGAGGACAGAGATGGCGACCCAGGACCTCGCCGGTATCGCCTTGGCCAACGGCGTGCTCAGCGTGCGCGGCGGGCGCACCGCCCACGCGGCGGTGGTGGCACGGCAGTTGGACAAGGTCTGCCTGGTCGGCTGCAACAGCCTGCACGTCGAAGCCAAGCGCGGCTACCTGCAGTTCGCCAACGGCGAGGTGCTGGCCGAGGGCGAGCTGATCACTCTGGACGGCGACAGCGGCGAAGTCTGGCGCGGCGAGTACGAGACGCTGATCGAGCGACCGGAGGCTTGGCTGGCCGACCTGCGGCGCTGGCGCGATGGCCCGAGTAGGTAATCCCCCCGAATCCGGAAGCAATAACGCTGGTTTCGTAGTTGGCGATAGGGCCGCCGATCACGCAAGCGGCAATCAGGCCGACAGTATTGCTGGCGATGCCCAGTTCATGCGCGTATTGATTCCCAGCTTTTCGACGAAAATCGGTGCCCAGGCCAGAGTGGTGCTCACCCCTCCCGTGAGGGAAATAGAACCCACCATCAAACCCGCCTTGGGATCGAGTCCAAATGCCTCGGCCAAACCCATGCCCAGTGCGTTCTGCCCATCTGAATGACCGTTTTTGGCCGATAGGAGCCGGTAGCTACTAGGGGAATTGAATGAAGTCGAGTTTCAGGCATATGCCGGCGGAAGCCGTATTGCCACTTGCCCCCAGCATCTTCTGATTTCTTTAATGATGCCGCTGTCACCCAATTTGCTCGTAGAGACCTCACATACCGACAGATGCTCTAACAACCATTTATCTGTCCATCCCGCCCATTCACCTGCAATGGATTTGAGGTTTCCCTCAAGTGCCGGGAAAACTTCACCCCACAGGATGCTGTGAATTTCTTGTGGCAAATAGCCTGTTTCCAAGACTACGCGAGCAACATAGTCAAAAGTCGAGTCGGTGATCCCAGTATCGAGAAAAAACTCTGAAAGTACTTGCCAGATCTTCAGGCGGTTTGCGTCGACAGTTTCCATGCAATATCTCGTAGCTTGGCGGAGTCCAGCGGCCAGAAGGTATAGTAGCCGAAAGTGTTCAGACAGATATTCGCCGCCAGGACGGGCAGCAACCGACCCTTAGTTGCCGTTGATCAATAGCGGACGTTTAGAGTAGTGAAAATAAATCCGTCCCCTTTTTCCGGCCATCACCGGCGCGGCAAACTCGACCCTGCCGGTATCGTCGCGGGTGATGGACGACATGTTGGCGATCTCCCATACCATGGCGTCGCGCAATGGCGCGAACAGGTCGTCGGCATGCAGGCCGGCGGATGCCAGCGCCAGAGCGATGGCAGGCGCCAGGACGCGCGTCAGGAGCATCACCGGCTTCACAATGAGTCCTCCGCCTGAAGAATAATTGAATCGTATGGCCGGCGGACTGGCTCGGCAACCCGGGAGTGCCGGCGACCAAACCAGGCTGCGGCGACTGCCTGAGAAATATCGCAACCTGAGCAGATGTTTGTAACTTAACGGATTGCCGCTGACATAGGCGTAGAACCTATCCCTCAAATTTATCGTCGCATCCGTGCGGATTCCATCAAGGCATTTGCAGCACTCTGCCGAATAACCCTGCAAAGTTTTTCCACCGCTGCATTATTAATGCATGTATTGGAATTCAATATAATTCTATTCATGTCATCATCTGAGACAGTCGCATCGATATGTCGTATCGCCCAATTTTGAAAGTTAGGGTGTGTTTTTGCAAGTGCGACAAATGTACTGAACTGATCCCATCTTTAGGCGAAGAGGTTCGCCACGGCTTCAGAGTAGCCCTCGCCCAGCTCACCATAATCACAAGAAGCGAAGACTCTCTGATGCTTAAGAAGGGAAGACCAATCTCCGCGCGCATCAACTAACAAAGACCCTGCTCGGCTATTCATCTCGGGAGGGCAGTTTCCGTACGTCGAAGCCTGAGAGAATTGCACCACATCCCAATCCAAGTCCGAACAACAAGACCAAGAAGGTCAGGGAGCGAACGCATACAAATCTGATGAAAATCATGATTTTAGCCCTATCGATCACACTACTGTTGCGTACTAAACTAATGTCTCCTCATTGGCCATTTCTGCCTGTCGCGAAGGGCCGCAATCGTCAATTATTGGCCAATAACTTGCCCAATTTTAGGCTCCGAGCACGAAATGGACAATTAGCGCATTCAGGCGCGAATAGCTTCGAATTCAATTGGGTCTGGATGGCGCAGTCGGGCGGCTAGAGATTCCTCTTCTTCTTGAGAAATAAAGGCTTGGACAATTTTCGGGATACTTCGAGGCCCAGCCTGGTAGTTCATGGCAACACACTGCCGACTGAACAGGGCCTCAAGAAGTGAATAATCTGCGGGTAGTAGGGCGGCATGGATTAATGCCACTTCACTTTTCAGTGCAAAACTGAAGTCTGCTTTAGGCGGTAGCCAAGATAGATCTCTAGCGACGCGCACGTACTCCCTTGTCACGAACGAAGAGACATCGGCGTAGGCAAGTGAGGATGGCTGTGCAAAATGAAGTACCTGAGCAATCCCCGAAGCGCCGTTTTCCAATCGAACCACGCAGTAAGGCTCACCACCGCCTGTAGCCGCAAAGGGAAGAAAGGTCCGACCTTGCTGGTCATCAGGATTAAGCCACTCATTGATTTCTCGCTCAGCCTGTTCGGCATCAAGCCATAGAAAATCTTCAAGGCTACTCAGTGCTGCCGTTCCTGTATGTGCGATTCCCATTAGAGTCGCGAGGCGTTCTGGAAACTCAATGTCAATTGATCGCGCAAGCCTTTGAAAGGCCTTAACAACTGCAACGTCTTGTCCATAATTCAAAGTGACAGGCTCTCCGTATCAGATAGCAGGGCAGTCAAAGGTTTGGAATTTTTCGCAGCTTTCCGGCCGTTCTCAAAACGTATCTTAGGCTGTTGAGACGAGTATCAACAGACGAGAGACTGCCGATTGGCGGTGCCAATCACTCTGAACTGAATGTCTGCTTCTTGCCGTTTTCTGCCTGTTACGAAGGGCAGCAGGTCTCCAACTCTCGCAGATCGAGGTCGGTCACGATTAATTTCATCAGGGGTGATGTTGGGCATTTTCCTCGTCAAAGTGGCTTGGGATCATATGCACGCCAGACGCTGTCTACAGCGGATAGGCCAAGGGGGAAACCATGACAACGCATAAATTAACCATTAAAGACTTGCAGTTGAACGTTTCAATCCGCGGCCAAGGCTCACCGCTGCTCTTGCTCAACGGCCTGGGTGGTTTGATCCGTACCTTCGATCCCCTGCGCGATGAACTAGTGGACTACAAGACCATTACGTTGGACGTGCCCGGGGTCGGCAAATCGCAAATGCCCCGCTGGCCGATGCGTCTACCGCGCCATGCCGACCTGATCGCTGAGATGCTCAAGCAATTGGGAATCGACCAGGTCGATGTGTTCGGCGTGAGTTGGGGCGGTGCGTTGGCGCAAGAATTCGCCCTGCGTTACCCGAGCATGGTGCGTCGACTGATCCTCGCGGCGACCTCAGCCGGTCCGGCAATGCTGGTGAAGCCCGCCGACATCCTGGATTTTTTTGGCAGGAGCAAAAGCGCCAAACTGCGCAAGCAAGAAGGCTCGCGCAATTCAATACAGACGCTGCTGCGCTTCGGTGTGGTGAACGGCATGATCACGGTCAACCCGCGGACCTATTACCACCAGTTCACCGCCTTGGTCGGCTGGACCAGCCTGCTGCGGCTGTTCCGTCTGCGCCAGCGCACGCTGATTCTCACCGGCGAACGCGACACCCTGGTGCGGCTGTACAACGCGCACATCCTACGCCGCACCATCCGCCGTGCCGAACTGCATGTCCTGCAGGGCGAGGGGCATTTTTTCGTGGTCACCAGCGCCAGGCGAACCGCCGAAGCGATACGCGAATTCCTCTGCCAGCAGCACGGCGGTGAGAGCCCGCGCGGATGATCGCCAACGACATGTTCAACCCACGCCTGCTGCAATCCGAGCTTGCCTAAGGTCGTGCAAGCTCGCTAGCAGGCCGTCTTTAACGCAGTATTGCCAACGCAGATAGTTTTTTAACGGCCTGTTAGCTTCGTGCCCCCTACGTAAAGACACTCCCATAGGGAAAAGGAGACAGATTTATTACCCCTCCCAAACGACTGCTTTTGGCCGATTTCTGCCTTTCGCGAAGGCCCGCAACCGACCCAAAGCGGACAGTGTCAGAAAGCACAATTAGCCAAGGGTGGTTGGGAACATCACTGACAGATTGTGAGGCGCAGGCGTATAAATGTGGATTAACGACAGCTCTGGGTTCGCTTGGGATTTGAATGGACGATCTTTCCGATATTGAATGTGTAAACCTCACGGTGACCAAGCGAGAGCTTAGGTATCTCATTGCATGTGGGCCAGCTCTCGCGCAGCACATTCCGTCCGAATCACTCCCTACATATTGTGGAATGACGAAAGACGAGATCATCGCCGTAACACTGAAGCTGAGGGCGTTAGCGGATAGCCTGGGCGTAGACATGTGATCAGCATCGTTAATGACGTTGGATTGCGATCTTAGAGACATGCTGTCGTGCGCTGTCCAGCGTCCGTTTCTGGCCGTTTTCTGCCTGTCGTGACTGGCGCAAAACGACCCATAGCTGTCGATCAATACCTGGCAAATAGCGACCAGAAGGTACCAGTGGGAGGCCTCTCTAACCTGCTAGGATCCCAAGAGCCGAAATGGTACTCACCAAATTCGATATACATCATCACTCTGAGTACTTCTGCGCGCTTTCTCGTGCGTTACTGATATAGATCACCGAACCCAACTTGGGCGAACAAACTATAGTTGCTTGCGCCCAACAAAATAAAAAACAACGCTGAGCAGGAAGAACACTATGCCGGCGATGATCAAGCCGTACAAAAAGTAATGCTCACGGAACGTTAGATATACAACCGATCCGTGCGTATCCAGCGGGTAGATTTTTCCACTTTGAGGATCCGGTGTTCTCAGCCCGTGAGCATCAAAGTACTTCCAGACAAAAAATGAAGAAAACCAAAAACCTAAGGCCAGTACTCCCACGACGAGTTTAAGTGAATTCACTCACCAGCCTCCCAGATTTTTGAACGTCCATTTTCACCATGGTTTATCCACGTGTGACCGCTTTTGGCCGATTTCTGCCTTTCGCGAAGGCCCGCGATCGGACCCTAAGCAGCCGCTTGCAGATCATCCCCCCGGGCCGTTCACGCTCATTCTTGATCCATAACCTCGGCAACCCCCTGATCCTCACCCAGGAATCCGCCACTCTGGTGGTGCCACAGCCGTGCATAGATGCCATTCCTGGCGAGCAATTCGGTGTGGGTGCCCTGTTCGATGATGCGGCCATCATCCATGACAATAAGTCGATCCATCGCCGCAATCGTGGACAGCCGATGGGCGATGGCGATGACGGTTTTGCCCTCCATCATTTCATCGAGGCTTTCCTGAATGGCCACTTCGACTTCCGAATCCAGCGCGCTGGTAGCCTCGTCAAGTAGCAGGATCGGGGCGTTCTTGAGCATCACTCGGGCAATCGCGACGCGCTGGCGCTGGCCGCCCGAAAGCTTGATGCCGCGCTCGCCCACCAAGGTGTCGTAGCCGGTGTGACCTTGCCGGTCGCTCAGTTGGCTGATGAACCCATCAGCTTGAGCATTCGCCGCGGCGCTGCGGATTTGCGCGTCGGTCGCGTCGGGACGGCCGTAGGCGATGTTGTCGCGAATGGAACGGTGCAGCAGGGAAGTGTCTTGGGTGACCATGCCGATGGCGCCGCGCAGGCTATCTTGTGTCACGTGTGCGATGTTTTGACCGTCGATGCGAATCTCCCCGCTGTCGACGTCATAGAAGCGCAGCAGCAAGTTGATAAGCGTGGATTTGCCGGCGCCAGAGCGGCCAACCAGGCCGATTTTTTCGCCCGGGCGAATGCTCAGGCTCAGGCCATTGAGCACCTGGCGTTCGCCATTGTAATTGAAGCTCACATTATCGAAGGTTACTGCGCCGCCAGAGGTCACTAGCACGCCCGCACCCGGAGCATCCTGCACCTTGGTGCCCAGGGTCAGCGTCGCCATGCCATCCTGTACGGTGCCGATGCTCTCGAACAGCGAGGTCATTTGCCACATGATCCAGTGCGACATGCCATTGATACGCAACGCCATCGCGGTGACTGCCGCCACGGCGCCAGCGCCGACCTCACCCTGGTGCCATAACCACAGCGCATAACCACCTGCTGCCATGATCAACGCCACCGCCAATGCCTGGTTGACGATCTCGAACTGGCTGACCAGGCGCATCTGGCGGAAGCCGGTTTGCTTGAAGTCCTCCATCGCTGCACGCGCGAAGTGCGCTTCTCGATTGGAGTGGGAGAACAGCTTCACCGTAGTGATGTTGGTGTAGGCGTCCGAGATACGCCCGGTCATCATCGACCGCGCATTGGCCTGTTCCTGCCCGACTGCCCCCAAGCGAGGCACGAAGTACAGCATGGCCAGCCCGAACAACACGATCCAGGCAACGAAAGGCAGCATCAGTTTCAGTGCAAAGCCGCCGGCCAGTGCAATGATTGCGATGAAATACACCCCGATCCCGGGGGCGATTTCGATGAGGGTGAACAGCACGTCGCGCACGGCCAGCGCAGTCTGCATCACCTTGGTGGTGACCCGGCCGGAGAACTCATCGGAAAAAAACGAAAGGCTTTGCCGCAGCATCAGGCGGTGGAAGTCCCAACGCAGCCGCAACGGCAGATTGATCGCCAAAATCTGGTGCTGCACCATGGTACGCAACGCCACCAGTCCGATGCTGGCCACCATTACGATGCCAATGCCCCACAACACGCGACTTTCCTGCGCGGCCGCATCACCACCTGCCTGCCAGGTCGAGAGCAGATCCACGACCTGCCCAAGGAAAGAAAACAACCAGGCTTCGTAGATCGACACACCGGCACTGAGCAGCGCAAACGCAAGGATATAGCGGCGGGCGCCCCGAGTGCACGCCCAAAGGAACCGAGCCAGGCCTTCGGGTGGCGGTGGTACCTCGTCGGGCGGGAAGGGGTCGAGTCTTTGTTCAAATGCGCGAAGCATGGTGGTCTCCGAAACGATCAAGTTAAGGGGATTCTGCAAGAAATGTAAAAGGTATTCGCTCAACTGATCTCTAATGGTCGCCTCGTCAGTCGCAGAGCCAGATCCGCAGCCGCCCCAGCTCGCCGACGTTGCCACTCGGTTTTTGAAAACCAATGTCCCGGCCAGCACTTCGCAATGGGAAGCCGTTTTTGCCCGGCTCGGGCTCAAGTTGACGACTGAGGCGACCGGCTGCTGCGGCATGTCCGGCACCTTCGGCCATGAAACACGCAACCAAGGCCACTCACGGACCATTTTTGAGCAGTCCTGGGCCGGCAAACTGAAAGAAAAGAACGAGGCGCTGGCAACGGGATATTGCTGTCGCAGTCAGGTGAAGCGCTTTGCCAGCCTGCAACTGCGCCATCCATTGGAAGTTGTGTTGGAGTATCACTCGCGACCCACACGGCATTGCGAACGACTATGTCGTCGCCCGGTGGGATTCACGAATCGGAATTCGTTTGCGTCTGCTCTGATGACGCCTGTGTACCGGTTGTGTTCAAACAGTTCTGAACTGAAATACCGATTGAACTCGAATTGAAAATGTTGAGGAGACCGCGGCCTTCAAAAGCCAGCGGTCTCACATCGCCAATGCCCATAACCATTAACTGCCGATCCGGGTAATCGACTAGGAAACGGGATTGTTCACACGGCGGGTTGCTGATGGCGCCATTCCTGCGTGCGGCCGCCATAGCCGTAGGCTGTTGCGCGTGCATCGATGAGGTACACGTAGGAAATGTCATGTAGGTCTGGAAGTAGTTTTTTCATAGCGGAATGAACCTCAAGGAGAAAACGCGCTTTTTCTTTTTTTGTATTAGTCTCGTCAGTGATGCTGATAACAAGATGGAACGCGCTGCCCCCTGCTTGCGATAACGGTTTCCCTGCGATGAACCAATCCTCATTGGCGATATATTCGACGGTCGTTGCCATGAGTTCAGGCTGTTTGCCCAATACCTTGGCAGTGAGCTGATTGATAACAACCATAGCTTGCTGACCCAAGTTGGGATTGCGTGGACCCGACAGTTTGAGCGAGATCGAAGGCATGGATTGTCCTCTCAGGTAGATGGCGGCGGGCAAGTACTTAAGACGCGCGGTCAATACATCGCAAGCGCGAATTTGATAGTGCGTGTAGCGCACTTGCCACGTCGGTTTGTCATTTGTTCGCGTCCAGCACGACGCGGTATCGGGCCTTGCCACTGCGCAAATGATCGATGGCTTCGTTAACTCGGCTCATGGGGAATATCTCCACCTGCGGCAGGATATTATGACGTGCGCAAAATTCCAGCATGGTTGCCGTGTTATTGGGCGAACCGATCGGTGAGCCGGACAAGCTTTTCTGTTGTGGTATCAGGTTGAAAACATGTACTGGAATAGCGCTCGGCACGATGCCTACAAAATGCAGTCGGCCTTTGCCGCGCAGCGTTTCGAGCATGGCCGGCCAGTCGAGATCCGCGCTGGCGCTAACTAAGAGAAAATCCAGGGTGCCGGCAATGGCTCTCAGTGCATTGCTATCGGTCGAGGCAATCACGTTGTGTGCACCCAGACGCTTGGCTTCGTCCTGTTTGTTCAAGGTCGAGGTAAAGGCCGTGACTTCGCACCCCCAGGCGTTAAGGAAGCGAAGTGCCAGATGACCGAGGCCACCAATGCCCACTACGCCGACGCGGTCAGTGGGTTTAACTTCGAATTCCAGAAGTGGATTGAAGACCGTCGAGCCAGCGCAGAACAGTGGCCCGGCCATGGCAGGGTCGAGTTCTTTCGGTAACGGAACAGCCCAGGCCCAGTGCGAACGCAGGTAATCCGCAAAGCCACCGTTGCTACCAATGATGGTGGGTTTGACAGTACCGCATAAGTGGTGTGAGCCACCGATACACGAGGAGCAATGCATGCAACTGCCCTTGTACCAACCAATCCCCACGCGTTGCCCTACGTCGAGCCCGCGCACGTGCGTACCCATGCGCACGATGCTGCCGACCACTTCGTGACCGGGGATAAAAGGATATTGGCTCAGCCCCCATTCGTTATCGATCATCGACTGGTCAGAGTGGCAGACGCCGCAATACTCAATAGCGACCTCTACCTCTTCATCTCCCAACGGACCGGGATTATAGCTATAGAGCTCCAGTGGAGCGCCGGCCGCCATAGCAGCCCAACCGGTGAAAGAGTCGAGTTCGGTGCTAGTACTCATCGAATACCTCCAAATCAGGAGAAGGTTTTGGCTGTGATGCCTGGTACGAAGTTTGGGCGCCGACACAAAGTCCCGTTTGATTCAGGGCGTTGCGTTTTCAGCCTCTTGAAAAATCAAAAACTGCATCTGCAAGACGAAGCCCTGCTTTCAGCTATGCAAAACATTGCATTCGACTCCTTCAAAAAAGCGTGAAAACTATTTCGATTCCTCACCCAAGGTGCCGGTGTAATGCGCCAGGCGTTTCTCAACGTCGGCTTTCGTCTGCAATCCAAGCTCCATCAATTGCTTGATCCGCGCCTGCGCCGCCGGACGTTTCACTGAACCGATGAAACCTTCCCATTCTGAGGCGATGGCTTCATTGGGTGGAAGGCTGGCCGCGTCGACCAGTCTCTTGATGTCGGCAATTGACTGTTTGTCGAACCGGGCGATGCGGCGAGCCATGGTGTCGACGAATGTGTCGAGTTCGGCATCGGGTAGGGCGCGATTGACGTAGCCATAACGCTCGGCGAGCTCGCCATTGATGTCATTGCCGGTCAAAAGGACTTCCAGTGCCCGCCCTCGTCCCATCAGCCGCGGCAGGCGAGCCATCGGGCCACCTCCGGGAACCAGTGCGGCGCCGATTTCCCATTGCGACAAAATGGCTTTTTCTCGGCTGGCGAAGCGCATGTCACTGGCCAGGGCGAGTTCGCTGCCGACGCCAGTCGCACGGCCTTGTATCGACACAATCGAGACCACTGGCGCCTTGCTTAATCGCACCAGCATGTCGGGTAGCGGTGGCAGGCCGGTCGGCCCATTGGGCATGCTGGTTGTATCAGTCAACGGCGGCACGAAATCATAGTGGGTCAGGTAGAAATCCGGCACGTCACTGTCGAACACCACGACCACCAGTTTCGGATCGGACTCGATGGCCGTCACTACCTCGTTCAACTGCGGCATGGTTTCCGGCCCGTAGATGTTGTACGGAGGGTTGTGAAACGTGACACGCCAGTACTGGGGTGTGACCTTCGTGAGCTTGATTTCCTGTTTAACCGCACTAAGGGGGGAGTCACCGGCGAGTACCGCACCTGATGACGCCGCGCAAACGAAGATCAATGCAGCCGTAAGCAACTGAATTCTCATATGAATCTCCATGAGATTTGCCTAAAAGCATGCGGGTCCCCGCTTGAGCGGTGCGCAGCCTGCGTAGTAATTGAAGCGCGCTAAAACTCACGCCCCTTCGCTCGATTCCTTCGCGAGTAAATACATGCATTGGTTTCGTGCATAAGCGCTTTAAATCGGCTCGGCTGGGCACGATCGGCGGTAGGGGACAGGTGTCGACAGAGTTGTTCACGGTAGGCTGGTTGATCTATCCCGAATCACTCGGAAACTTTGGCTGACCGGAACATGTCGTCTTTTGTCGGCAGCTCCGACAATTCAAGCGTAGCAGCGTAACTTTACTTAGCCAGCCACCACGTCTTGGCAATTGAGCCCACATTTTTTCAATGTCGTGATCCTGGGCGCTTAAGCCAGTCTCCACGCAAAGCTATTAACGCGTTCGGCATGCGAAGGTGCCCAAGGGATCCTGAGGAGATAAACGGCAAGTAAAATTATGCCTATCATATTTACAGCAATAAATTATTATGATCATAATTCCGCGGGTTTTTTGCGCTTGCGACCTCGTGTTAATGCGCCAGCCAGAAACCCAACAGATTGAGCGAGCCTCCCTCACGTCACCTTGGAAATAGCCATGAAACATCCTAGTCGTTCCAGTGGGTTGCTTGCCCTCCTAATCGGGCTTTGCGGCCTAGGTGAAATATCTACCCAGCTGCTGATCCCTAGCCTGCGAGACCTTGAGATGGGGCTTAACGCCGCGCCGGGTGCCTCCTTGGCGGCTTTATCAGTGTTTGTCGCTGTCTTTGGCCTCGGGCAACTTTTCTTAGGCCCGCTATCCGACCGCATCGGTCGCCGGCCGTTGCTGCTCGCTGGGGTCGCCATTTATGTGCTTGCTTCTCTATGGATGGCGTTTGCAGGGAATATGGCCGAGTTCATCGGTGGCCGAGCGCTTCAGGGGCTGGGTGCCTGCGCTGCGTTGGTAGTGGCGCGGAGCATCGTGCGCGATGTTTGGAAAGAGAAAGCGGGCCCGATAATGGCCATCACGGTGATTGGCATGCTCAGTGCGATCATGCTGTCACCGGTGCTTGGCGGGCTGATCGCTACCCACGCTGGAGGTTGGCGCACGGTTGTGTTCGCCACTGTATTATTTGGCGCACTTGCGCTGATCGCCTCGCTGTTCTTCAAGGAGACCAATCTGCAACGCGACCCACAGGCGGGTCGGTTGAAAACACTTTTAAGCAACTACGCTGTGTTACTTAAAAGCTCATCCTTGCGCAGCTTTTCCATGGCCATTACCTGCACCTATGGCGCGATGTTCTGCTTTATTGCCGGCTCCTCGCGGGTGTTCGTTGGGCAACTCGGCTTGAGCCCGACCCAGTATGGCCTGGTTTTCGGCGGTATCGTTTCGGGGATGATCGCTGGTGCGATTTTTACCAACCGTACGATCATGAAGTTCGGTCCGGAAAAAATCGTGGGTATCGGCACCAGCCTAGTTGCGGTTGGCGCCAGCCTGGGCCTGGTGCTCCATGAACTTAACGGCCCATCAGTGCTCGGCTTGATGCTGCCACAGATGGTGCTGACTCTGGGCGCGGGCATGGTCTTGCCGGGTTCGGTCGCTGGCGCGGTGATTCCCAACCCGACTCGCGCAGGGTTGGCGGCGGGCTTTATCGGTTTTGCCCAGATGGCTGGCGCGACTATTTCCGGCCTATTGCTCAGTCGACTTCAGGACGACTCGGCCTTGCCGATGGTCGCTCTGAATGCCGCCTTCGCCGTGGCCGGTTTCTTAGCCTTCCGGGTCATGCGCGCACGCAAGGCGCCCGCTGCGAAGGCCACACTTGCGGAGTAAGCCAGCAGTGGCGTTCAGTTCAGCTCGGTCATTCGGCCCGCACGATAAAGCCTGCTGCTTGCGATAGTGTCCAATAGTTCACAAAAAAATCCGGAGCCTTAAGGCTCCGGATTTTTTATGGAGTCACAACCGTGTGTGCAAGTGCAGCACGTTGCGTTTTACGTCATTCAAGATTTGAAACCTGCTGCTGACCACGGTGGTTTGCTCTGTGCAATGCAAACCCAGCGTAATTGGATTTTTGAACGGTTAGCCGATCACTGCCATAGGTACTAACCATGAAATGAGAGGCAAAAGGCCAAACTGGGTGAAGAGGCCCAGAACCCTAATTCAAAATTTAGTATCTGTTGCTGAATTGAATCATATATATGTATTTTATTGTATCCCGAAGAAACTTTTAAACATTGACTTACAAATACCCATTTTACCGATACATCAAGGATACAGGGCTACGGCTAAATGATTTCGCCCAAATGAGATCTGCCTGTTGAAGTAAACGTGGTTGCGCGTATGTCGCCAGAGATTTCTGGTTTCATCCGTTTTGCCTTTTACCTTCTAGAGGTTTTTCCCTTTCTGGCATGTCCTGCGCGGCTTGGTCGCGCAACAATATCCGGAGAAGTAATATGTCCCGTTCGTTCTCGAATAAAACAAGCCTCGGCTTGGCAGCTCTTGCCCTGTCCGGCATTAGCTTAGCGTCATCCGCCGCCTTTGCCGTAGAAGCATTGCCTCAGGGTTATCAACTAGCCGCTGCAGATAAAGCCTCGGAAGGTAAATGTGGCGAGGGCAAATGCGGTTCCAGTGAAACCAACGCCAAACCCTCGAAGGCAACCACCGCTGAAGGAAAATGCGGTGAAGGCAAGTGTGGCGACGCGATTTTCAATTCGATTGATACCGATCATGATGCTCGAGTCTCGCTTGCAGAGTTCCTGGTTGTTGCACCAGGCGCTCAAGCAGTATTTGCAAAAAAAGACACTAATAAAGATGGCTATATCGACGAAATGGAGTCTTATATTAGCGTCAAGGCCGCTTACAACGAAAATGGTAAAGAGCTGCCAAAAGGTCTATTTTCGACAAAAGAGTGATACTACTTTTTCGTGATATCGCCTCCGTCTTTTTCGGAGGCTTTTTTTGGTTAACTAGGCACGAATGATCACTCCTCCAAAACCTGTTGATGAATAAAGACGTTCTGCGCTAAATACGAGCGTTCAGAAGCCCCAAGCGTGAAACAAAAGGCACACTGTCTCCAATCTCAACGCATACCGCGCTGGGGTTGACCCATCGCTGCCGTTGACGCCGGTAGAAATCGGCCAGAAGCAGTCATTCAGAGAGAAGTTATAAGCAAGCGCCGACAAAATCGTTGCAAAGGGAGCACCTTCCAGCCGGTTCCATTTATCCAACCAATTTGCAGCATGGCCCTGCATAAATCAAACTAGCCAACCCGTCACTCTTCCGGAATCCGAAATGCCTGACATGTTGCTAAAGCCAGCTTTGCCTGGCGTTGCGCTCAGGCGATGGCGTCTGCTACACCGCGTAAAACAATCCCATGCCGCGGAGTTGTTCAGCGTCACCCAATCGACCATTTCTCGCTGGGAAAGTGGCGTACAGGCAATGGACCCCCTCGCACACGAAAAGCTTGAGCAATTGCTGGCCGCTCGCCTCGATGCAGCCGCCGATCAAGCGTTGGCTCGGCTGGTCAGGCAAAGCTCACGTCCCGTTCATCTCATTTGTGATCTGACGCATCGTTTGCTGGCTTGCTCCCCGTCGCGCGCAGCCCAATTCGCCAGCCCGATTAGCGAACTGCTTGGTCGTTCGCTATGGCGCTTTGCAACGCCAGGGATCATTAGCAAGGAGTTCGCTCTAGATGAATCGGGATGGCGGGAAGCTTTCGCACCACCAGCGCTGGAATTTATAACCGGCACCAATGACTCTCTCCTCGTTCCTATCAGCCAGAGCCTGTCGCTGGACACGTATCCCACTCTCAGACGGAACAGCAGCACGTTTGGTAGAGACGCTCTGACTGATCGCATCCCCTTTTGCACGCATATTTTATGCGTGGACGCTGAACAACTTCAGATCTAGTCTGGCCTCAACAAGGGTGAACGGCACGCTGTTCGCCGACTGAGTCAGAGGGGTTTATGGACATCGAAAAAATCAAAAGGCGCCTCGAATTTCTACGCGAGGCGGAAAAGCTCAAGGATGTACTCAGAAGCGCGCATACCTCTTCCGGGCGCACCGAAAGCACGGCAGAACATAGCTGGCGCCTTTGCCTGATGGCCATTGTTTTCGAGGATCAACTGTCCGGTCTCGATAGGCTGAAAATGCTCAAGATGTGCGTCATTCACGACTTGGGAGAGGCCATCAATGGAGACATTCCTGCCGTCAGCAAAGAATCGTTTCCCAACAAAAGCGAGCAAGAGAGAAACGATCTTCTGGTCTTGACCAATGCACTGGATGAAACGCTAAAAGCTGAGATCCTGGCGCTCTGGGATGACTATGAGGACGCGCTGTCGCCAGAGGCGAAAGCCGTCAAGGCGCTAGACAAACTGGAGACAATCCTTCAGCACAATCAGGGCAAGAACCCACCGGACTTCGATTACGAATTCAATCTGGCCTATGGCAAAAAATACACTGATGCCAACCCTCTATTTGAGGTGCTTCGCAGCATCATCGACCAGGACACCAAAGAAAACATCAGTGAACATGACAATCCGCAATGAACAAGCCCAAGGCATCGGCACCATCGCCCGACTGACCGAAGCAGCGTTCCTGTCAATGCATTGCGACGCTCCAATCAACTGACCGTCTCCTTGATGGCGGTCCTGCCTTCATCAATGCCGAACCGAACGTGTCAGTTCGCGCCCAACTTGAATTGGATGCTGTCTGAGGGCCACCAGGCCCACGATGGCGGCGGCGTATAGCAACCTGGCTGATTGGCGGGTGTCGCGTCACAGCGGACGGTGTAGCCCTTGTTGGTTATTTCTCTCCCGCCTTCGCCGGTGCCGCGCTCATTGTACGAAGAGCAGCCACCGAGCAAAGCGACACCCAGTAAAACTGTTGTGTACTTCATAAATGCCTCCATGCGTAAAGCGTACAGCTTAGCCATGAGTCCCGCCTGGTGCGGGATTTTTTGTCTGGAGAAAAAAGTGATGACTGCGATGACGATCATAAATCAGCCATCGATCGACGTTGTCGGTGAGCACCTGGTCCGGGTTTTCAGCAGGCTCATCAAGGGGCCGCGGAACTTGATCCCAGAGAGCGAAGCGATTTGAACCCTTTGTCAGAGGAACCCCAGAGACCAAGAGCACCTACAGGTAACAGTAAAGTCCATTGGGGTAGCTTGATCAGCATTGAGACGTCGGAGTACAGCAACGCCACGGCGATAAATACCAGGCCAAAACAAAGCCACATACAGGAAAGCAGTTTTGTCATGTGCTGTGGGGATGTATCAATGGTGCGAGCTGAGATAAAGAAGGCTACGGCAGACAGCGTTAATGTCACAGAGACTAGATGCCAGCACGCATAGAGAAGAAGACTCACCTCTTGCGGTAGCGTAGATTGAAGCAATGGCCCTTCGATTTCCGGCGTACCGACGAAGATATGTATTGCTGCAGTGAATGCGGCAAGAAGGGAGGTAGAAAGAAGTAGGCGATTCATGTTCAGTGCAGCCTCTAATGTTTGATTGAGAGGCCGCGGAACGCGGTCCCGAGCGAAGCGATGAATAATGTTTTCATTGTTTTTATCTTCCTTGATGGGATCAGCGTCGATTGGACGCGATTTGGTGCGCGGGAAAGATATCAGCCATCGTGTAGGCACACACAGTCAATTTTGATGCCCATTGAATCAACTCGTTTTCCAGGCGCATCCCAGTGTCGCTTCTGGCCGATTTCTGCCGGTCACGACAGGCGCCGCGCGAGTCGTTCCTGGTGCTGTTTGCCCAGGCTTGCGCCGTTCCGCGAATGCACTCAGGCCTTGACCCACCGCTGACGGCTCCAGCTGCTCAACGTATCGACGGCCAATACCAGTAACAGCATGACCAGAATAACCGTGCTGGCTTGGGCTTCCTGGAACAGGCTGAGGCTGACATAGAGCATTTGCCCCAAACCACCGGCGCCGACGAAGCCGAGCACACTGGCCATGCGGATATTGTTTTCCCAGCGGTACAGAACGTAGGCCAGTAGCTGTGGCAACAGGTTGGGCAGTGTGCCGTAACAGAAAGCCCAGATGGCATTGCCGCCCTGCAAGCGGATAGCTTCGGCGGGTTCTGGTGGAGTGTTTTCCAGCGCTTCGGCGAACAGCCGACCGAGCACGCCGGTGGTGTGCAGGGCTAATGCCAGGGTGCCGGCATTGGGGCCGAGACCGGCGGCAAGGACCATCAGTGCAGCCCACACCAGTTCCGGAACCGCGCGCAAGGCGTTGAGCACCAGGCGCGACGCACTCTGTAATGGCCAGCCGAAGCGCCCGGCCGCGGGCAATGCCAATAGCAGGCCGAATACCGCCGCCAGCAGTGTGCCCAGGGCAGACATGGCAATGGTTTCCAATGCGCCGTGGCCGATGGCTTGCAGATGGCTGGGGCTCAGATCCGGGCTGAGAAAACGCTGCGCATAAGCGCCCATCTGCTTCAGATTGCCGGTGCCGCCTAGCTCGCCGAGGTCGATGCCCAGATAGATGAACGAGGCGACTACCGCTGCGCCGATGCAGAGCAGCAGTGCCAGGTTGATCAGGCGATTCATGCCAGCCTCCAGCGCAGCAGGCGGCTGAGTTGATCGGCGAGCAGCACCAGTACGAGGAACGTCAGTAATAAACTGGCCACTTCACCGCCGGCGAACATGCGTAACGACAGATCTATTTGCTGGCCCAAACCGCCGGCACCGACAAAGCCCATCACCACCGAGGCGCGGATGGCGCATTCCCAACGGTACACCGTGTATGACAGCAACTCCGCAGCGACATTGGGCAGGATCCCGTAGAAAAAAGCTGCGAGCCGACCACTGCCCGATTGCAGTAGCGCGTGAGCCGGACGCTGGTCAACCGACTCGAAAATTTCCGCGTAGACCTTGCCCAACATGCCGCTGTAGGTAATGGCAATCGCCAGCACGCCGGCCGTCGGGCCGAGGCCGACGGCGCGCACGAATAGCAGGGCCCAGACGATTTCCGGCACGCTGCGCAGGAAGATCAATAAACCGCGTACAGGCCAGCGCAGCAGTTGGCCCCAATAGCTCGGGTGCCCGGCACGGGAGGCAGCAGACAGCGACAAAGCACGGCTAGCCAATAGGCTGGCGGGGACTGCCAACAGCAACGCCAGGGCCATGCCGGCCGTGGCGATGGCCAAGGTCTGCAGGGTGGCTTGCAACAACAGCTTAATGAATTCTTCGCCATGGGCCGGTGGCCAGAAGGCGGATACAAACCGGCCCATCTCGCTTTGACTGTCACTCGCCACCAACACGCTGAGGTCCAACTCGCTGAAGTGGATGCCCGGCCACAGCAAGGCAAGGGCCAGCAAGGTGAGCAGCAGGCGGGGTCGGGTGGCCGGATCTCGGGTATCACGGGTCAGCATCGGGGAATCTGCACACTCAAGGGCGCCGGAGCAATCGGTGGGGAGAGCAATTGTTCGTTGGCGTAGAGCTTGTCCAGCAACTCTCGGTCGACTTCGCTGGCTTGAAGGTCGAACAGGATCTGTCCATCACGCAAGCCGATGATGCGCGAAAAGTGCGCCAGGGCCAGTTCCACCGCATGCAGGCTGGCAACCAGGGTGACGTTGTGTTGCCGGGCATGGCTGCAGAGCACCGAAAGCGTGTGCTGGGCCAACACGGGGTCCATGGCCGATACCGGCTCATCGGCCAGCAACACCTCGGGCGCTTGGTACAAAACGCGGGCAATGCCCACGCGCAGCAACTGTCCACCGGACAGTTGCTGGCATTGCGCGAACAATTTGTCGCTCAGGTCCAGCCTGGCCAATGCCGCGCGTGCACCCGGAATATCCAGTGGATGCACCAGGTTCAACAGGCTCTTGCCCAAGCCCCATTGACCCAGCTTTCCGGCCAGAACCGCAGTGACCACGCGTTGGCGCGGTGGCAGGGGAGGCGACTGATGGATCAGGCCGATGCGCGCGCGCAGACGTTGACGCTGACGGGCAGAAAGCTGCCAGGCTCGCTCGCCGAGCACTTGCAGCTCGCCGTTGCCCGGTCGCAAGGCAGTGGCGAGCAAGTTGAGCAGGCTCGACTTGCCCGCGCCGGACGGGCCGATGATGGCGACCTGTTCACTTGCACCGATGTGCAGGTCCACGCCACGCAGCGCCTGGACGCCATTGGCGTGGGTAAGGCTGACCTGGGTCAGATGCAATGTCATTTGAGCAGTTCGGCGGCGAGTGCGGCTTCCTCGATGCCTTTGTAGTTCTCAGGCTTGGTTTCGATGAATCGGCTGGCGGCCTGCAGGTCCAGAATTTCCTTGTCCGCAGGCTTCGCCGGATCGAGCGCCAGGAAGGCTGCCTTGATCTTGGCCGCCAGCGCCGGGTCGAGGGTTCCGCGCACCGTCCAGTTGTAGTCGAAGTAGGCCGGGGTGGTCGCAAACACTTTGACCTTGGTGGTGTCGACCTTGCCGGCGGCGACCAGTTTTTCCCACACGCTGGCGTTCAGTACCCCGGCGTCCACCTTGCCGGCCTGGACCCACGCGACAGTGGCGTCATGGGCACCGGAGTAGCCCACGCGACTGAAGTAGGTTTCAGGCTTGATGCCGTCCTTGAGCATAAAGTAGCGCGGCATGAGACTGCCCGACGTGGAGGACACCGAGCCGAATGCAAAGGTCTTGCCCTTGAGGTCAGAGAGTGATTTGACGGCCGGGTCGGCGGTGATGAATTTGCTGGTGAATTTGGCGTCCTGTTCGCGCTGTACCAGCGGAATGGCATTGCCGGTTTTCAGGCGTGCCTGCACGAACGTGAAGCCGCCCAGCCAGGCCAGGTCGATGCGGTCGGTGGCCAGCGCCTCGACCACGGCCGGGTAGTCGCTGACGGGCACGAACTCAACCTTCATGCCCAACTGTTGTTCCAGATAGGCGCCAAGTGGCTTGAACTTGCGCAGCAGTTCGGTAGGGGCTTCATCGGGAATTGCGCTGACTTTCAGCGTATCGGCGGCCTGCGCCAATAGGGTGGAAAATGACAGGGTCAAGCCGATGGCCAATGCCAGGGTACGCTTGAGCATGGAAGATCTCCGGTGTGTTAACGAAAGAATGTCGAGGCGCCTGACACACGCTGATGGCTACCTGACGCTTTGAGAGGGTAGACGAAAAGGGGCGATATTGACCGTTTTTGGCCCAATTGCAATCTGTGCGAAGGGCATTGAACGATCCATGGCACACCAGTCCGAACACTAGAGCCAGGTTTCGGATGGATGAGCCGTGCAGTGTTTTATCGGTGATATGATCCTGATCGTCTCTATCTTGCCATGAGATTCCATATGGACCGCTTGTCTACTTTGTTGTCACAGTTCGGCGTCCGCGCCCACCTGTTTCACAGTGGCAAGCTTTGCGATGTGGCGTCATACGATGGCGCTGACCAGCGCGGCCATATTCACCTGCTGCAGGCAGGTCACGTCACTTTACGGCGCCCCGATGACAGCGACTTGCTACTGACCCGTCCCAGCCTGATTTTTTTGCCACGCCCAAGCCGGCATCAACTCATCCCGAGTGAGCCCGAAGGGGCTCGACTGTTGTGCGCGTCAATGGAATTTGATGGTGGTGTCGGGAACCCATTGTCTGCTTCGTTACCCGAATTTTTGGTGCTGTCCCTGGATGAGCTGCCGCTGCTGGCCGATACATTGAGATGGCTGTTCGGTGAGGCGGCATCCGGACATTGTGGCAGGGAAGCAATGCTTGATCGCTTATTCGAGCTACTGATCATCTTGCTGCTCCGGCATCTGCTCGACCACCAGGCGTTAAGTACCGGAATGATGGCGGGACTGGCCGATTCGCGGCTGGCGCGCTCTCTGGTGCAGATGCACAACGCACCCCATCATGCCTGGTCAGTTGCAGAACTGGCGAGTGAGTCGAACATGTCGCGCGCCGCCTATGCCGCGCATTTTCGATCCGTTATCGGGCAGACACCCGCGGATTATCTTCTGAGCTGGCGGATCAGCCTCGCGCAGAAACGCCTGCGTGAAGGCCGCCCGATTACGCTGATCGCCGACGAAGTCGGTTATGAAAGTCCTTCAGCGCTTGCTCGTGCGTTTCGCCGCAAGACGGGCAGCAGCCCCCGGGACTGGATGAAATCGCTGACGCGAGAGGGGGCGGAGCGCTTGATCTCCCCCTGAGCCTGGATCGTGATCGTGACAGTATGTGATAAGGACATGGCCTGAGGGCATCGGACTGCTTCAGGCCATCCCTGGAGGGAAGTTATCAGTTCAACGGGTTTCCAACTTGGCCAGAGAATGGCCCGCCACGAATATGGAAGCGGCAAGCAACCCTATGTCTTTAAGGAGAAATTGGCCCGGAGCAACCGTAATGGCTGGAAAACCGAGGCCGGGTTCAACCACTCCGGGTGTCGAAAGCATAAAGGTCAACGTCGTGAAAAACAGTCCGGCAGACAACGCTCCACCCACTAAAGAAAGCTTGGGTGATAGCAGGTGACCCGCAATAAGAGCACCGATCGAGATCTCCAGGACTCCGAGTAAGCGAGAAAAGACATCTACACTGAAAATGTCATAAGTCCATCCCAATAGAGGGCTGTTGCTCACAAGCGGAACCAACCCCTGCGCCTCGTAATGGGTGAATTTCATGCCGCCGAACCAGAAGTAGATGATGGCGAGTGCAAAGTAAGCACCGTAGGTGCCAACCGCCATGGTTTTAACCCCGAGCGATAATCTGTTGGGTAAGCTGTTGTTGCTAGCGTTGTTAATGTTCAAGACGTTCATGGTGTGGGCTTCCAGAGGTTTGGCCAAGGGGTTTAAAACCCACGCGATAGACGTTGGGCGTGGGGATATTGTTGCCTCAGCCTTCGCTCTCTTGGGTTCTGAACGTACAGCGTTCGGTGCAGATCGTCTAAACCACGCGGGTGGGCCGGCTCAAAAACGAAGAGGGTTATCGCCATGAACGAACAGAACTGCGATCTGCTTGAACAGGTACTGATAGCCCATGGCGGACAAGAACGCTGGAACAGGTTCAACACGGTGAGCGCCAGCATTGTGACCGGCGGTTCACTGTGGGGCATGAAGGGACTGACCCAGGATAGCGACTCGCGTCAGATGACTGTCTGGCTGCATGAGCAGAGAGCGTCGGTGATGCCTTTCGGAGCCCCGAACCAACGTACGGCGTACACGCCCGATCGAATCGCTATTGAAACCACGGATGGCCAGGTGGTGGCGGAGCGCTCGGATCCGCGGGAGTCTTTCCGTGACCACGGAGAAACGACACCATGGGATCCGCTTCACCGGGCGTACTTCAACGGTTACGCGCTGTGGTCTTACATGACGATGCCATTTCTGTTCATCCTGCCGGGTGTCAGGGTTGAAGAGGTCGAACCCTGGGAAGAGGGCGACCAACGTTGGCGTCGTTTGCGGGTGCACTTTGCGCAGAGCGTGGTCACGCACTGTCCGGTACAGGACTTCTACTTTGGTGAAGACTTTCTGCTGCGCCGGCACGACTACAGCGTCGACGTAAGTGGCGGATTTCCCGCTACCCAATACGTTCACGACTATGTCCAAGCCCAGGGACTCCATATGCCCAGCAAGCGCAGGGCCTATCGCCGTGACACGAATAATCATGCGATCGCGTCGCAGCTGTTGGTGGCTATCGATATCAGTGACATTCGTTACGATCAATAAACCAACAACAGCACCGCGATAAGACTGAGCACTTGTCGACAGGCAATTTGAGGATCTCGCCCCTCCGGCATTTTGCTAATTACCATCCGCTACCTTACGTTCTATCTCCGCTATTTTTTGCCTGAGCTCTTCAGCCTCCCGCTCCTGGTTTCGCGCTTCATCTAAACTTTCGGCGTCGCTGTCGCGGTCCTCAAGCTCGCTTTCGACCACATCGTCGGGTTTGCCAGACGTATCGGTAGGCGGGGCGTTCGAGGTCGTTTCTGATTCCTCGTCATTAACACGGTCATCATTGTTCATATCGCACCTCCATTGGCCTATACATTGGATACAGCGGTATGGAGGGAGTTCGGGTTTTTCAACGTCTCGTCCCCGGCCAACCGACTGATCGTTGCATAATGGCGCTAGGGCTTTTCGAGTTTCTGCAGGTAGCATGACGCTTTATCAGCGCACCAAATGACAGGTTGGTTAACGTAACCGAGTGGGTCGAACATTGATTGAACGACGTCAATTCAGCGGAGGCATGAAGGGCAAAAACCTCCGCTATCTGAATGAAAACACGGGTGAGCCTGCTCGAATGACTCGGGCGGGCTTTTTGCTGCTCGAGCATTTCTCGCTGCCTGCCTTCACCCAAGCACTGGATACGATTGTTACCGCGAATCTTCTGCGCCCCGGGTTGTTCTCTTCCCGAACGTTCGGCTTGAATGAAGGGGAGGTCATCAGCGATCTGGGCCTGGTCATTCGGCCGGATGCACGCATCGATTCTTCAGCCATTCACAACCTGGACCTGCTGGTTATTTGCGGCGGCTACAGGACAGAGCTGAAGGCGACTGATGAGTTCATCAGCCTGTTGCGGATGGCGGCAGATCAGGGCGTCAGTCTGGCCGGGTTGTGGAATGGCGCATGGTTCCTGGGCAGCGCAGGCCTGCTCGATGGATACCGTTGCGCCATTCACCCCGAACATCGCCCCGCACTCGCGGAAATCTCCAAGGCGACGCATGTCACCAGTGAGCCTTATGTCATCGATCGAGACCGGCTCACCGCGTCCAGCCCCTCTGGCGCATTTCATATGGCGTTGGACTGGATCAAGGAACTGCATGATAAAGCGCTCGTCGAGGGTATCGAGGACATTCTTGCTTTCGAGGAGTCTCGCTACCGGCGCATCAAACCGGCTGAAAATATCTGTGTGAGCGCGCCGTTGCGAGAGGTGGTCAAGCTGATGGACGCCAACCTCGAAGAGCCTCTGGAGCTGGAGCAACTGGCGGTCTACGCGGGCCGTTCCCGGCGACAACTCGAACGCTTGTTCAAGGAACAGCTCGGGACAACGCCGCAGCGATATTACATGGAGCTGCGCATCACCGAAGCGCGTCGACTGCTTCAACACACAGAGCTGTCCCAGGTAGACGTGCTGGTTGCCTGTGGCTTTGTGTCGCCCAGTCATTTCAGCAAGTGCTATAGCTCGTACTTCGGCTACAGGCCTTCCAAGGAAAAACGGTTGGTAAAGTAAAAGTCCCCATCGTTCACCAAGAGCCTGCTACCGAGTGAGTTTTGGCTCACCGACTTATGTGATTTTGGTATCAGTGCTATCCGATTAGTACTATTTATCAATCAATAGTCGAAGGGTAACTTGCTTCTCTGTGATTTCAAGCCGAGAGCAAGCCATGACCCGACACATCATCCGCAAATACGTGCCCGCCGTAGCGAGGGTGGGCACTCTTTGTTTCGCTTTGTGCAGCTGGGCGGTGGTGAATGCGGGTGATCGCAGTCCGCTAGTCATCAAGGATCAGGGGAGCCTGATGGTCGGCGGTGGGCTGATCACTCAACCGGGTATCTTCGATCCGTACACACCGACCAAGCCCGATGGCCAAACCTATCACGGCGACCACGTGTATGCGTTCTACCAGGTTCCGGTTGACGCGCGCCCGCTCCCGATTGTCATGTGGCATGGCGCGGGGCAGTCTGCGAAATCCTGGGAAACGACGGCTGACGGACGTGAAGGATTCCAGAACATCTTCCTGCGTCGTGGCTTCTCCACCTGGCTGATCGAGCAGCCGCGCCGTGGCGATGCGGGCCGCAGTCTGGTTGAAACGACGATCAAACCGGTGGCGGACGAGCAGCTGTGGTTCAACCAGTTTCGCATCGGTCTGTGGCCCGAGATCTTCAAGGGCAGCCAGTTTCCGCGTGGGCAGGAGGCGCAGGAGCAGTTCTTCCGTTCGATGACGCCCAACACCGGTCCTTACGAGATTGAGGTCGTCTCCGAGGGTGTTTCCGCGCTGCTGGAAAAAACGGGTCCGGCCCTCCTGTTCACCCATTCGCAGGGTGGCGGGCCCGGTTGGCTGACGGCGATCAAGAGCCGCAATGTGCGGGCCATCGTCGCGTTCGAACCGGGTAGCAGCTTCGTGTTTCCAGAGGGGGAGGTTCCCGCGCCGATTCCCAGCGCTTTCGACACACTCTCGGCGCAAGTCGTATCGAAGACGCAGTTCGAAGCGCTGACCCGCATCCCCATTGTCATCTTCTACGGCGACAACATCCCCGACAAACCGGTTCGTTTACCGGCGCAGGATAGCTGGCGTGCCCGGCTTGAAATGGCGCGCCTGTGGCGAGATACGGTGAACCGGCATGGCGGTGACGTAAGACTCATCCATCTGCCGGAGATCGGGATCAAGGGCAATAGCCACTTCCCGTTCTCGGACCTCAACAACGTCGAAATCGCGGATCTGGTTTCGAAGTTCCTTGCAGAAAAAGACCTGGATTGACTGCGAGCACGGCGATGGCTGCCGTGCCCCTCGGAATCAGAAATTGGCAGGAGATTCATATGAAGAGAACGATAAAGGCCACCCTTATGGCCGCCATGATCGGGATATCGGCAGCCGAGGTCGAGGCCGCGGACTACATGCGCAATCCATACACATTGACCTATGCTGGCGCGTTGATGAAGAACGAACCGGGCAAGGTCAACATCCATCCAGTCACGTACAAACTCAACGGCCTGGACATTTCCGCCAACGTCTACACCCCCGCGAACTATGATTCGGGCAAGAAATATCCCGCCGTCATCGTGGCGCATCCCAACGGCGGGGTGAAGGAACAAGTCGCAGGGCTGTATGCCCAGCGCCTGGCTGATCAGGGCTACATTACGATCACTGCGGATGCGGCGTATCAGGGTGCCAGTGGCGGTCAGCCGCGCAACGTGGACAAATCCGCATATCGCATCGAGGACATCCATGGCATGGCGGACTTCATCGCCCGCTATCCGGGCGTCGAGAGTGCGCGTCTAGGCTTGCTTGGCATCTGCGGCGGTGGCGGCTATTCATTGAAGGCGGCGCAAACCGACAGGCGCTTCCAGTCGATCGCGACCGTGAGCATGTTCAACTCCGGGCTGGTTCGCCGCAATGGCTACATGGATTCGCAACTGTCCACTATTCAGGAGCGCTTGCAGCAGGCCTCTGCAGCCCGCGCCCAGGAAGCGGCGGGTGGCGAAATTCGCTATGCAGGGGATGCCAATCTGACCGATGAGCAGATCGCCAAATTGCCGTTTGATCTGTATCGACAGGGTTACGAGTACTACTGGAAGACGCACGCACACCCCAACTCGACCTTCAAATACACCATGAGCAGCCTGCTGGATCTGATGAGCTTCGATGCCACGGATCAGATCGAACTGATCGACAAGCCGTTGCTGATGATCGCGGGCAGCAAGGCCGACAGCCTGTACATGTCGGAGCAAGCCTTTGCCAAGGCCACCGGCACCCAGGACAAGAAGTTGTTCACGATCGATGGCGCGACCCATATCGAAACCTATTGGGTGCCTGAGTATGTGGACGTTGCAATGAGCCAGTTGACCGCGTTTTACGCCAGAACGCTCTGACTTGAAGGATCCGTCATTATGAAAAACACCCTTTTAGGCATCGCGGTATGCGCCGCGGCTCCCTTCGCCAGCGCCGCCGGTGCAGACAGTGCCAGTGAGTCTCGGGCCACCCAGCAGATCAACCGGGCAGGCACCCAGGCTTCGGCAGCGGGACCGGCGAATTATTTCACCGGGCGGGTGCGCGTCGATCCCTTGTTTCCCGCCACCGGCGAGATCAATGCGTCCGGCGCCTACGTCACCTTCGAGCCGGGCGCGCACTCGGCCTGGCATACCCATCCCGCAGGACAACGGTTGGTGGTGATTTCCGGCATGGGCCTGACGCAGGAGTGGGGCAAGCCCGTGCAGGAAATTCGCCCGGGAGATGTGATCGTCTGCCCGCCGGGCGTCAAGCATTGGCACGGTGCCGCACCGACGAGCACCATGACTCATCTGGCTGTGACCGGCGCGGTGGATGGCAAGAGCGTGCAATGGCTGGAGAAAGTCACCGATGAACAATACAGCGCTCAGCGCCCCGTGGCGCCACAAGCCATGCCCGCAGCCCAAGCCGCTTCCGAGGTGCTCTCCGCCAGGCAGCAGGCCATCCCGTTGATTGCAGCTTCCATGGCCACGAGCAATATGCCCAGGCTCAACGCTGCCTTGAACCAAGGACTGGATGCGGGGCTGACCGTCAGCGAGGCGAAGGAAATCCTCGTGCAACTCTACGCCTACAGCGGTTTTCCGCGCAGTCTCAACGCGCTCGGCGAGTTGATGAAAGTAGTGGAGGCGCGCAAACAACGCGGCATTCAGGATGCCCCAGGGCGCGAGCCCGGTCGCATCATACCCACCGGCGATGAACTGCTGGCGGTGGGCAAGGCCAACCAGACCCGCATTTCAGGTGCGCCCGTCCAGGGCCCGCTGTTCGACTTCGCACCCATTATCAACCAGTACTTGCAGGCGCATTTGTTCGGCGACATCTTCGAACGCGACAACCTGGACTGGCAAAGTCGAGAGCTGGCGACGGTCGCAGCGCTGGCCGCCACGCCGGGTGTGGAGCCGCAACTGCGTTCGCACATGGCCGCCAGTTTGCGGGTCGGTCTGAGCGCTTCACAATTGCGTCAACTGATCCAGGTTTTGCACAGCCAAGGCGACGTCGACGCGGCCAAGCGTGCCGGCGCGGCGCTGGACGTCACCCTGCAGGCCAATCAGCCCAAATAGCGCAGGGCTTCGCGCAGCAATGTAAAGGCGGGTGAACTCTGGCGCCGGCTCGGATAATAGAGATGGTAGCCAGAAAACGGCTCGCACCAATCTTCGAGCACGCGAATCAACCGACCTTGCGCCACATGTTCCTGCACCAGATCCTCTGGCATATAGGCCAGCCCCAACCCCTGGAGGGCGGCCTCCAGGCGCATGGCGATGGTGTTGAACACCAGTTGGCCTTCGACCCGAACTTTCAGTTCTTGTCCGTCTTTTTCGAACTCCCAGAGAAACAGGCCGCCGTAAGTGGGCATGCGCAGGGTGATGCAGTTGTGCTCCATGAGATCAAACGGGATGTCTGGCTTCGAATATCGGGCGAAATACGCCGGGGAGCCGACAACCGCCATGCGCATGTCAGGGCCGATGCGCATCGCGATCATGTCCTTGGCCACCTGCTGACCCAGCCGTACACCGGCGTCGAAACCCTCAGCCACGATATCGGTAAAGCCGTAGTCGACGATGATTTCGATATTCAGATCGGGATTGTCGGGTAGCAGTTTCCCGAGCACGGGTTGCAGGATTGTGATCGCGGAATGCTCGCCGGCCGTGATGCGCAGTTTGCCGGCCGGCTTGTCGCGGAATTCGCTGAGCAATGCCAGCTCGTTGTCGATTTCTTCGAAGCGGGGGGCGATCACTTGCAGCAGATGTTCCCCCGCTTCGGTCGGGGATACGCTTCGGGTGGTGCGAGAGAGCAGCCTGACGCCCAGCCGCTCCTCCAACTGACGCATCGCCCGACTCAAAGCGGGCTGTGACATGCCCAGCTTGGCAGCGGCGCGGGTGAAACTGCGCTCCTTTGCCACGGCCGAGAAGATCGCGAGTTGGTCGTAGCTTTCAGCGGTCATTTATACGCCCCTGTTATGAGCAGGTTGCGATTATGCCATCTGTGCGCCCCATCGTCCGGCTCAACATTGGGCGTAATGGAAGGGGTGCCCGGTGGCGGGCTGCTTGCTGCAGCAGGGCCACCGGACAACTCTGCGGACTCAGCCCTTGGCCGCCATCGCGGTGACTTCCACACGCATACCTTCGACGGCCAGAGAGGCTACGCCAACGGCGGCGCGAACCGGCCAGGGCTTGGCGAAGAAGCGCTTGTAGACTTCGTTGAAAGCGGCGCGGTCGGCCATGTCAGTGAGGTAGATGGTCAGATGCAGCACCCGGTCCATGGAACTGCCGGCAAGCTCCAGCGCCACCTTGAGCGCTTGCAGAGTGCACTCGCTCTGCTCGGCGATGCCACCCAGCTCCAGACTGCCGTCGGCGCGGGTAGGGATTTGAGTGGAGACCAGCAGGCCACCGAAACCGGCGACGTCGGAGGAGATGGATTCCGGGTCTGGGTCGGGGAGAAAGGTGATGTCATGGTTTGCCATGGGGATCTCTTGTTTGAGGTGGTTGTATGTGGGGCGGCTGTAGCAGCTGTCGCATTACGACTTAACGTACCGCGGTGAGTTTACAGCACGAGACTGTCTGCCAGCCTCATGGCCTGCTGAGTCGCAGCCTTACGCGCACTCAGGTCAACGTCTTCCCCCAGGATGGTTTTCTCGACAATCACCGAGTGCACATCGCTCACGCCGATGAATTGCAGCCAAGCTTCCACGTAGGGTTTCTGAAAGTCGAAGCGCTCCGCTGGCGTGATCGACTGCGCTGAAAAATCCAGGCCGCGGGCGTACATCACCACGGCGGTTTTGTTGTGCAGCATGCCTTCCAGACCGCGTTCCGGGTCGAAGCTGAATAAAATGTCTTTCTGCGACACCAGGTCGATGAAGTGCTTGAGTTTGTACGGGATGCTGAAATTCCACAGCGGTACGGACATCACCAGGACGTCCGCGCGGTGCAGGTACGCGGCCAGATCTTTCAAGGTGTTCCAGGCGTCTTGCTGCGCCGGGGTCAAGGGCGTGCCATTGAGCCCGGCGTATTTGGCGTCCACTGCCTGCCCGTCGAATTCCGGCAACACCATCTCCCAAAGATCGAGGGTAATGATTTCGGTGTCCGGGGTGTTTTCTTGATAGCGCGCAATGAAGCTGCGAGCGACTTCAAGGGAGGCTGACCGCTGTTTGCGCGGGGAACATTCGATATGCAGAAGGGTGGTCATGGCGTGTCTCGGACGATGGAGGTTGGATTATTGCAACATAGTTTTATTTGGAATATAAATCGTGAATAAACAAGTCATTAATCACGAATAAAACTATGTTCGATGTGCTGTTGTTAAAAACATTCGTCACCGTCGTCGATGAAGATGGTTTCAGTCGCGCAGCCGAAAAGCTGCACCTGACCCAGTCTGCGGTCAGCGGTCACTTGCGGCGACTGGAAGAACAGGTCGGTAAACCGCTGTTGAAGCGTACGACCCGTTCCCAGCAATTGACGCCCGATGGCGAGCGCCTGATTGCTTATGCGCGCACGATCCTCGCGTTGAACCGTGATGCTTGGGCGCAACTGACGCGCACGCCGTTTCACGGGCGGGTGCGGATCGGGGTGTCGGAGGATTTTGTCGAAGCGCGATTGCTGCGGGCTTTTCAGGATTTCGCGGCGCAGTACCCGGGCATGGAAATCGACGTGCAAGTGGGCATCCCTGGCACGTTGTTGAACCTGATGAAGCAAGGCGATCTTGAGTTGGTCATCGGTTCTCTGTGCGAAACCAGTGAAGCGGGGTTGCTCCTGTGGCAAGAACCGCTGGTATGGGCCTGGTCGGCGCAACCGGTCACCCAATTGCCGACACCGTTGCCGCTGGCGCTGTTCCCTGAGCCCTGTCCTTATCGTGAGATAGCGTTGAGGCGGCTGGCTCAGGCGGGGATCGCCCAACGTACGGCGATGTCATGCACCAGCACCGCCGGGTTGCGAGCGGCGGCGTTGGCTGGTTTCGCGGTGGCACCCATGACGGTCAGTCAATTGGGGCAGGGACTGGCGGCTCTGGGGGCCGAGCAAGGATTGCCGGATTTGCCGGGTGCGCAGTTTCGGTTGTTTGCCTCTGCTGAAGCGGATCAGGCGATTGTGGCAGCGCTCACTCAGCTCATTGTGGAGCACTGCTCCACGCGAAGGGCTTGAGCGTCAGGGTCGATTACTGTCAACCGCGATCTCCTCTTTGTAGGAGCTGTCGAACCGCCAAGCTGCGATCGGCCTGTAGGAGCTGTCGAGCTCCGCGAGGCTGCGATCGGCTGCGAAGCAGTCGTCAATCCGGATGACGCGTTCTGACTGATACACCGCGAGCTCTGGTTTTACGACTGCTTCGCAGCCGATCGCAGCCTCGCGAAGCTCGACAGCTCCTACAGGCCGATCGCAGCCTCGCGGAGCTCGACAGCTCCTACGGTTGAACGTAGCTCCTACGATCATCGGCACCCATAGTGGATAAGGTGAGGGCAGTGCGCCGGCCTGCATAAGCCTTTGCGGCGCAAGTCTCGGGTCGTACCGCGGTGCGCGAATCCAACTAATCTACAGTGGCCGAGCGAGACCTTTGGAGGGGCTCAAGCCATGCAACCGAAGGCACATCCGCGATACGACCTGGCGCTGTTGATTGCATTTCTTCTTATCGTCATAGCGCTGGGGATTTCACCCCATAGCCGAGTGGACTGGGTTCTGGAAAATCTGTTGGCCCTGCTGCTGGTAATGGTCCTGGTCGGCGTTTATCGACGGTTCCGTTTGTCTGCCGTTTCCATCAGCCTGGTGTTCGTTTTTCTGTGTATTCATGAGCTGGGTTCGCACTACACCTACGCGCTGGTGCCCTACGACCGCTGGTGCTTAGCCTTGACCGGGATCAGCCTCAACAAAACCTTTGGGTTTGAACGCAATCATTACGATCGGCTGGTCCATCTGACCTATGGACTCTTGATGGTCTATCCGATTCGGGAAGTGCTGGTGCGAATCACGCCGCTACGGGGATTCTGGGTCGGGTTTATCGCGCTGAATATTATCCTGTCGACCTCGGCTGTCTATGAAATCGTCGAATGGATAGGGGGGCAGTACTTGGGAAGAGACACGGCGAAGGCTTTTGTCGCTGCACAAAATGACCCATGGGACTCTCAGGCCGATATGGCGCTGGCAGTGGCCGCTGCATTCTTCACGTTATTGGTTATTCATCTCTGGCGACGGTTTAGTCATCACAACTCTTTATTAAGTGGCTCAGAAAACAATTCATGAAAGTTATAAAGTGTTCTAATTGAATGATGTCGATAAGCCGCTAATGTAAAGGGGTTGTTACACATTCAAGTATGCAGTTGTAGTTGTTTTGCCGACGAATAACGTTGAACTTATTGAATGCCGGGTAGTATCGCTGACACGCGAGTGCGCCTGCAATTTGGCAAAAGGTTTTTCGATTGGCAACAAGACGCATTTGAATACCCTGTATATCCATCCAAAACGCCTTGTTGCTTAGCTTGCTATAATCACAAATAATTGATTTATATGTATATTATTTGAGTTTGTTAATTAATTGGTAATGGGGTGATTAATAGGTGGTTGCAACTTTTTGGTGGCGAGATTTTGGCGTTCTTAGTGTCAAAAAATAACTAGGTAATTAGTCGGGCATTTTTCTGACGGAGTGCTAGTGTTGGTAGTCTTGTGTTGGATCACACTTAGCTCGCTTCTTAGGGGGAGTGCATCATGTCGACTCCAAATCCTCGTATTGCGGTTCTTGGTAATAGAGTTGCCAGTTCTAATATCCCTGACCTCAAACACTTTTCGGATCTAAGCAGCTTATTGGCTGCGCCTGCATTTGATGTGCTGTTGCTTGATATGCCCGCGGCTTATGCCGGGCGAGTTCTGCGCAAATTGCGCTCAACTACGGCCTATCGCTATCAGCTTGTTTACTGCTGTCGGGATCAGGATGGCTGGTGTGAAGCACTGGGCGATGGTGCATGCCCTGCCGAGACAAGCGAAATAAAAACGCTGTGGGGTATTTGGCGAGAGCGCTTCAACCTGTTCCGACAGGGTTCTGCGCCCGAGCGGTTTGAAGGTCGGGTGTTGTCGTGGCTGTGGTTGCGCGCCGACGCCCATGTGTATGCCCTGCGCGACCCCGAAGTCCCCCAGCATTATCGCTATCCGCTGCTCGAGGCACTGGCGGATAGCGAGCAGGTCAACCCGTTTGCCTGGCTCAGTTTGATGGTGCAGCACGAATGGCTGGAAGAAGGTGTGCTGGTCGATCGGGTTCGTCTATGTTCGGACTGTGGTTCGGGGCGCCTCAATTACATTGATGTGTGCGCCGAATGCCAGGCGATGGACATTTCACGGCAACCTTCATTGCACTGCTTCACCTGTGGTCACGTGGGCAGTCAGGAGTCGTTTCTCAAGGATGGCCTGTTGCTCTGCCCCAACTGCCTGAACCGTTTGCGGCACATTGGCAGTGACTACGACCGCCCTTTGGAAAATTATCGCTGCCGTTCATGCCAGGCGTTTTTTGTCGATGCCGATGTGCAGGCGCGCTGCCTGGATTGCGGCTTGTCCCACGCGCCCGACAAGTTGCGCATACGCGAAGTTCGAGACTTTCGCCTGGCGGAAGCGGGGCGCTTCCGGTGTCGCCAGGACTTCAATGATCGATCGATCAACCATTTCGGCCGCCTCAATTTATTGGGCGGCAAAGATTTCTACGAGCTTTTGACCTGGCAGCTTCAGGTGGTGCGCCGTTACCAGCAGCCAGCGTTCTCACTGCTCGGCCTGCGCTTCGTCAATCTGGCCGGTACGCTGGCGCGTCTTGGCGAGCACCGCGGGCATGCTTTCATCGATAGCCTGACGGATCGGCTGAAGGAATCCGTCAGGGAAACCGACCGCTGTTCGCGAAGCACCGAAGAGTTCTTCTGGATCATGCTGCCGCACACCGATAGCAAAGGGCTGGAGTTTGTCACCCAGCGTCTGGGCCGGGTCGCCGAATTGTTTTCCGCACCGGAGGTCAGTGACATTTCCCTGCGCGTCGTCAGTTTCACGGCCCCCGGGGATTTACTCGAGCAAGAAGACGGTGAGCTGCTGCTGGCCCGCCTTGCCAGCGAGTTGATTTAAGCCATGAGCCCGCTAATGGAGCAACTCTATAGCCTGCTCAGCGCGCTCATGGGGACGGATGGTCTGAGCCGATTGTTCTTCATGCTCTTTCCGTTGTTTCTGATGTTTGAATTGCCACTGACGATCATGGTGCTCCTCGGCGTATTGCGCTGGTTTGCCCGTCGACGCACCAGCGTGCCGAAGACCAGTCTCTATCGGCCCAAAGTCTCTTGCATCATCACCTGCTACAGCGAAGGGATGGATGTCCAGACCACGTTGTTAAGCCTGTGCGAGCAGACGTACCCCGGCCACATCGAGATGATTCCGGTGGTGGACGGCGCCACGATGAATCAACCGACGCTCAGTGCCGTTCGCAGTTTTTACGTGGACCCGCTGTTGTACCCCCGGCGCCATTTGCGCCCGATTGCCAAATGGCAGAGGGGCGGACGGGTGTCGTCACTGAACGCCGGCCTGGCCCACGCCAGCGGCGAAATCGTGATGGCGCTCGACGGAGATACATCCTTCGACAACAACATGGTCAGCGCCATCGTGCGCAATTTCGAAGACCCTTCGGTGCCTGCGGTCGCTGGCAGTCTGCGGGTGCGCAATGTCTGGGGCTCCTGGGTCACGGCGATGCAGGCGCTGGAATACGTGTTGTCGATTCACATGTCGAAAATCGGTCTGGCCGAATGGAACCTGGTGAATAACGTCTCAGGTGCCTTTGGCGCTTTCCGTCGCAGTTTTCTGATGAAAATCGGTGGCTGGAACACCCATACCGCGGAAGATCTGGACCTGACGCTGCGCATCAAAAGTTACTTCAAGCGATATGACTTGAAGATTCCTTTCGAGCCGGAAGCGATCGGGCACACCGATGCACCCGCGACCCTCAGGCAGTTTCTGATGCAGCGTTTGCGCTGGGACGGCGACCTGTTTTTTCTCTACGTCAGAAAGCACAACCACAACATCAACCCGGATTTACTGGGCTGGCGAAGCTTCCTGATGATCCTGGTCAGTGGCTTCTTTTTCCAGTTGGTGCTGCCCTTCATCATCCTCATCTACACCTTGCTGGCGTTATTCATTTTGCCGGGCAAGACGCTGTTGTTTCTGTTTGCGCTGATCTACCTACTGTACCTGTTGATCACCATGCTGCTGTTCGGCGCCATGTTGACGATGGTGTCCGATCGACCTCGACAGGACGTGACCCTGGCGTTGTTGGTGCCTGTCTTCCCTCTGTTCATGCTACTCATTCGGTGCTGGAGCGCAGTGGCCATGCTCAACGAGATGTTTCGTCGAGGCCATGAAGAGACCTCTATGGCGCCGTGGTGGGTTCTTAAACGAGCCACGAGGTTTTGATATGCGATCCGTACTGCTAGCCTTGACGCTGTCGCTACCCCCTGCGGCGCTTGTCGCACAACCGCTGCCCCTTCAGGATTTGATCGACAAGCAACAATCGGACCCCCTGTTTCGCGCCGGCGAGGCCGACCTGCGAGCCCTTGATGGAGAAACCAAACTTCAGAAAGACAGGGCCGGCTGGCAGGCCTTTGCCACTGCCGGCACCGGTCGTTATCGGGAACTGGTGACCGATGACGTACGCGATGATTACTACGGGCGCAATGTCAGCCTGGGAATCCGTCACCCATTGTTGGGGAGCCTCAAGCGTCAGCTGGATCTGGTGCAGGCCAGTCAATACGAGCGGCAACGGCAGCAGATGCGCGTGGCTTTGGTGCGCGCCGCCCAGCGTCTGGCCGTGCGCAGCGCCTACGCGGATTGGTGGCGTGTGCAACAGGAGGTCGCGTTGTGCGGCAGGCTGACCCCGATTGCCCAGAATGCCGACAACGCCATTCGCACGCGGTTACAGAGCGGCCTGATGCGCGTCTCTGAAGCCCAGTTGCAAATGAGTGAATGGGCGGGCGTCGCCGACCGCTGCAATGCATTGCATCAGGTCGAGACTGAAATTCGCGAGGATTTGTCCAGCGTCGCCATGACCGATATCCCGCCCTCCGCGCAAGCCGTGGCCGAGCCTTTGGCGCTCAGGCCGCAACCCCTGGCCCAATGGCAGACCGTGATGAATCAACATCCACGGGTGACCGAAAAGCAAAACCTGCGCGAACAGGCTGATCGAGAGCGCGACAATCCCTGGTATTCCTCTATCGATTCCGACGTGATCCTCGCCGGCTCGCGGGAATACCGCAGCGGCTCGGATAAGGCCGGCAGCGGCCTGGAAGCCAACCTGGTGTTTTCCGTGCCGTTTGATCTGGTCGGCAACACGCGTGCGCGTCGGCAAGTCGCCGAAGCACGCTACGAGGCGGCGACCGAACGGGTCACCGCCGAACAGCGTGCGCTGGGGCAGGAACTGAGCAAAACGCTACGCGCGCAGAACTCTGCGTTGGCGACGATCAATCAACGGACCCAACAATGGCAAATCGCGGAAAGGGCGCTTGATGAAGAACGCAAGCGTTCCGTCTCGGGCAATAACCTGGAAACCTCGCTGACCACCCAGCGCCTCTATTTTCAGACCGGTTTCGAACGGATTGCAGCCTGGCACACCGCCTGGTTGCGTCAGGCCGATTTGAACCTGTTCATCGATGACAACCCGCGCTTCTCCGCGTTGCTGGGCACTGAGCATCAGGAATGGACCCCGCTGGTGCCGTCGGTGGCGGCCTCGTCTATTGTGGCGCCTGCCTCTGCATCAGCAGCACTTGAACTCGCGCAACCGCGTTTCTTGCTGGCGTCCACGTCAGCGGCAGCGCCGAAAGTCGGGGCTGGGGCAGGGACGGGGGCGGGCAAATGGTCCCAGGCCAGTTACGTCTGGGACAGTGAAGCGTTGCTCGACCCTGATCGGCGTGAGACGGAGCTTCAGGCGCTGCGCAAGGCCGGGATGGACAAAATCTACCTCGGCCTCAAGGGCGCACAGGTCAATGACTTGGTGACCACCCGGCGACGGCTGGAGCAACTGCTTCAGGACGCGGCCCGAGAAGATCTGCAAGTGAGTCTGTTGCTCGGCGATTCGAGCTGGATCGAGCCGCCGGATCGCCATCAGCTCAGCGATTTGTTGAAGAAGTTGAAGGGGCTTGCATTCAGCAGCCTGCATCTGGACCTCGAAGTCGAACAACTGGGCATGCCAGTCCCGGATCAGCGCCTGAAAAACTGGCTCGATACCTTGCGCATGGCGTCCAGCGAGAGCCCGTGGCCGGTGGAAATATCCAGCCATCATCGCTGGTTCGCTGAACCGAAGCCTGGGCAAACCTGTGTGCCGTGTGAGCTTCCCGACGCCGGTGTGCGTCAGGTCAGCCTGATGATCTACACCCGCAACCCGAAAAACAGCGCACGCATGACGGAGCAGATCGCCCAGCGCTGGCCGGCGCTGCAGTTTCGTTTGGCCCAAAGCACAGAACCCGAATTGCCAGCCACGGAAAGCTGGGCTGGCGCATCGACTGAACAGTTGAAACATCAGGCCAGCGCCTGGCGCGAACAATTACAACCGCGGGGGGTTGCCGGTATTGACTGGCAGGCCTGGAGAGACTTCCCAAAACGGTGAGCCGTCATGAAAATTCGTTTCGATAGTCGCAAAGAATTGAACCCCACCCAGGAACAGGGCTTGAGCGTGCTGTACGCACCGGGCAAGCGCATGGCCTTTCGCGCGCGCTGGTATTTGATTCTGTTGCTGGTTGCCAGCCCCTTGATCTGGCTCGGTGGAAAACTGGCGTACAGCATGCTGATGATCGACGCGCCGGCGCAATTGCGCCTGCCGATTTACGAGGTGCGCGCGCGCGATGCCGGCCGGGTCGATCAGCTGTTTGCCAAGGCCGGTGAGCAAGTCCAGGCCGATCAAATGCTGGTCACCCTGGACAACCCGGAATGGCGGGCCCGATTGGCGCAACTGGCCGCCATGCCGACCAAGGCGACGGGCACCGGCACGGGCAAAGTCACTGCCCAACTGGGCGGTCGCGAACGCCAGTTACTCAAGACCCGAATCGGCAGGGCGGAACAAAAAATCAGCGAATTGGAGTATCTGGTTGGCCAAGGCGCGGCCGCTCGCGGTGAAGTGCTGGCGGCGCAGTCGGAGCTCGACGGGTTTCGAGCGGACTTGTTGGCGTTCGAACGCCGCGAACAACTGGCGCGTCAGCCCTCCCAGGGCGTTGAGCGCGAGATCATTCAGCAGAACGCCGAGCAGCAGTGGTTGAAGACACGTCTCGCCGCGTTGTCGATCAAGGCGGGGCAGAGCGGCCGGATCGCGGAAGTGCTGGTGACGCCCGGCGAAAACGTCGGCGCCGGCACGTTGTTGATGCGCCTGGAGCGGTTGGAGGACCCGCTGCTATGGATTTATCTGGAACCGCTCAATATCAGTTACGCCGCGATCGGTCAGCCGCTGCGCGTGCGCATGCCGGATGGCCAGTGGCTGGCCGCGCATGTGGTGCAGGCAGTAGACAGCGCCGGGCGCACGCCGACGGTGCTGCGCGGCCCGTTTGCCGCCAGTGAAATGGGCTTGCAGGTTGCAGCCCGGTTCGATGACCCACTGCCGTCGCGCTGGCGAATCGATCAATTGCCCTTGAATGTTCGCTTTCCCACGGACTGGCAAGAGATGTTCAGCGCCGGCCGGGAGCTCATGGAAAGAGTCGAGGAGTTCGTCGCGATGGATCGACCTACAACCACTACTCCAGAGTGAATTTGCCATGTCTGCTGATCGAATTCTTGTGACAGGTGGCGCGGGCTTCATTGGTTCGCACCTGGTCGAAGCCTTGCTTGAAAACGGCTATGGCGTACGGGTACTGGATGATCTTTCAACCGGCAAACTGGCGAATCTGCCGGTGGATCGTGCGCATTTGAGCCTGATAGTCGGGGATGTCGCGGACGGGCCGACAGTGGAGCGCGCGCTGAAAGATTGCAGCGCGGTGGTGCATCTGGCCGCGGTCGCCTCGGTTCAGGCGTCGGTCGAAGACCCGGTCGCCACTCACCAAAGCAACTTCATCGGGACGCTGAATATCTGCGAAGCCATGCGCCAGGCCGGCCTGAGAAGGGTGGTGTTCGCCTCCAGCGCCGCCATCTATGGCAACAACGGCGAAGGCACGGCCATCACCGAAGACACGCCCAAAGCCCCGTTGACGCCCTATGCCGCGGACAAACTGGCCAGTGAACATTTCTTCGATTTTTACCGCCGCCAGCATGGTCTGGAGCCAGTGATTCTGCGCTTCTTCAACATTTACGGACCGCGCCAGGATCCTTCATCCCCTTACTCCGGGGTCATCAGTATCTTCAGCGAAAGAGCCAAGAAACACTTGCCCGTCACTGTGTATGGGGATGGCGAGCAAACGCGGGATTTCGTCTACGTAGAAGACCTTGTAAAGGTGCTGGTACAGGCAGTGAAAGAATCGGAGCCGAGCGGCGAACCGGTCAATGTCGGTTTCAACCGCTCCACCAGCATCAACGAGCTGGCGGCCACGTTGAGCACACTGCTGGGCCGGCCTCTGGCATTGAATTACGCTGCACCGCGCTCCGGTGACATCCGCCATTCCCGGGCCAATAACCAGCGTTTGCTTGAACGTTTTCGGTTCACCGAGCCGACGTGTTTTGCAGACGGCTTAGGTCAATTGCTCAGAAGTCTGGAGAGCGGCGACCGGTGAGCCCGAGGCCTATAACTTTATGACGGTAAGTTAAGCCATTCAGCCGAACGCACTCTGTAGCAGCTGCCGAGCCCGCGAGGCTGCGTTCGGCTGCGAAGCAGTCGTAAAACCGGCAATTGCGGTGCATCAGGCATATCGCGTCAGACAGACTCACGACTGCTTCGCAGCCGGACGCAGCCTCGCGGGCTCGGCAGCTGCTACAGGTCGTATAACCGGATGGAACTGTTATGGCGAATGCACCGTCAATCGAGGATAAAGCCGCCACACCTCGGCGAACAGAAACGCCGAGGCGCAGGAGGCCTTTATCCTTCGACCCCATGACGGAGGGCCCCTCAATGAGGATCGCTCAGATCGCGCCGCTTACCGAACGTTGTCCGCCCCGGTTGTACGGTGGCACTGAGCGGATTGTGTCTTACCTGACTGAAGAATTGGTGCGACAGGGACACGATGTCACGCTCTTCGCCAGCGGTGATTCGCAAACCTCGGCACGTCTGGAGTCGAGCGCGCACCAGGCCCTGCGGTTCGATCCACGCGTCAAGGACGGAGCACCTCATCACATTCTGATGCTCGATCAGGTGTTGCGTCAGGCGGACCAATTCGACGTGATGCATTTTCATATCGATATCTACCATTTTCCCTTGATTCGGCACTTGGCCGGGCGCAGCGTGACTACGCTTCACGGGCGTCTGGATATTGGCGATTACCAATCCTTCTACCCTCACTTTCCCGAGGTGCCGCTGGTTTCGATTTCCAAGGCGCAGCGCACCCCGGTGAAGGGCGACGTCAATTGGGTGGGCAATGTCTATCACGGCATTCCGAGCGACCTGCTGACGTTCAACCCCGAACCAAGCGGCGACTATCTGGTGTTTCTGGGGCGCATTTCTCCCGAAAAACGCCCGGACCGGGCCATCGAGATTGCCTCGAAGGCCGGGTTGTCACTGAAGATCGCGGCCAAGGTCGACAAGGCGGATCAAGTGTATTGGGAAGAAGTCATCGCACCGATGATCGCCACCCATCCGAATGTCGAATTTCTCGGCGAGATCGATGAATCGCAAAAGGCAGACTTGCTGGGCAATGCCCGCGCCATGCTCTTTCCCATCGACTGGCCAGAGCCGTTCGGTCTGGTCATGATCGAAGCCATGGCCTGCGGCACGCCGGTGATTGCGTTTGGTCAGGGCTCAGTGCCGGAAGTGATCGACGAGGGTGTGTCCGGTTACATCGTCGATGGAATCCCTGGGGCGGTAGCGGCGGTGCAGCGGTTGGCAGAGCTGGATCGGCGCAAGGTGCGGGCCAGGTTCGACGAACGGTTCACGGTCGAGCGCATGACCAATCACTATCTGGAGTTGTATCGCCATCTGACGGCGGGCAACACCTATGGCCATCCCTCCACGCCCTTCGATATTCCGGCCACCGCGTCGCTGCAGGAGCTGCGTTTGCGTAACCTGAAAAACAACGACACCTTTGGGGTGTTCGATCCCAATGGCGACGTGCTGTTTGCGGACGACAGCCCGCAAGGGATTTTCCATACCGATACCCGACACCTTTCCGGGCTCTACCTGACGCTCAACGGCGCGCGGCCGCTATTGCTCAGTTCGACGTTGCGTGATGACAACGCGATGCTCACCTGCGACCTGACCAACCCGGATTTGTTCGATGCACATGGCGATAAAATCCTGCCCCACGATTTGATCCATCTGCGCCGCTCACGGTTCTTATGGAAAGGCTCCTGCTACGAACGCCTGACCCTGCGCAATTTCGACGATGCCCCCCGGCATCTGCAATTGAGAATCCAGTTCGCGGCCGACTTCAAAGACCTGTTCGAAGTTCGCGGTGCCCGGCGTCCGCAACGCGGTGAAGGGCACCGGGCAGAGATCACCGATGAAGAAGTGGTGCTTTCCTATACCGGCCTGGACCACAAGCGGCGCATGACTCGCCTGCGTTTCGCTCCGGTGCCGGCCAGCCTGACCTGCGATTCGGCGTTGTTCGAGGTTCGGCTGGCCCCGGGGGAAAGCCAGTCACTGTTCATGGACATCAATTGCGGTGTGCAAAACCCACCGTTTACGGTGCGCCACGGGTTCTTTATTTCATTGCGCGATGCCCGGCGCGAGTTACGCACATTCTCTTCGCGGGCGGCCTCGGTGCTGACCTCCCACGATGTGTTCAACGAGGCGGTCAGCCGCAGCGTTTCCGACCTCTACATGCTCATGACCAAAACCCCCGAGGGGCTATATCCCTATGCCGGCATTCCATGGTTCAGCACCGTTTTCGGACGAGATGCGCTGATCACGGCATGGGAGATGCTGTGGTTCGATCCCGGTATCGCCAAAGGCGTGCTCGGGCATCTGGCCGCCAATCAGGCAACCATCGTCGACGCCCATGCCGATTCCGAGCCCGGTAAAATCCTGCACGAAATACGACTCGGAGAAATGGCCGAACTGGGCGAAGTGCCGTTCCGACGCTACTACGGCAGCATCGACTCCACGCCGCTGTTCGTCATGCTGGCCGCCGCGTACCTGGAGCGCACCAATGATTTGGGCACGGTGCGTCAGCTCTGGCCGAATATTGAGGCGGCGCTGAGCTGGATCGAGGAATACGGCGACCGCGATGGCGACGGTTTTGTCGAGTATGGCCGGCAGTCCGCCGAGGGGCTGATCAACCAGGGCTGGAAGGACAGCCACGATTCGGTTTTCCATGCCGATGGGCAAATGGCCGTGGGCCCGATTGCGATTGTCGAAGTTCAGGCCTATGTGTATGGCGCCTGGACCGGTGCCGCCAAAATCGCCCGTCGGCTGGGTGATCCAGAGCGGGCCCAACGCCTGAAATACAAGGCGCAACGCTTGCGCGAAGAATTCGATAACCGCTTCTTCGACGAAGAACTGGGCACTTATGTATTGGCGCTGGATGGCAACAAGAAGCCCTGTCGAATCCGTACCTCCAATGCTGGCCATGCGCTGTTCGCGGGCATCGCGTACCCGGAACGCGCGGCATCGGTCGTCAGCACCCTGATGGACCGCTCATCCTTTTCCGGCTGGGGCGTGCGCACCGTCGCGTCCTCCCAGGCTCGCTATAACCCGATGAGTTATCACAACGGTTCTGTCTGGCCCCACGACAATGCGCTGATCGCCGCCGGCTTCGCCCGCTACGGTTACCGTCGGGACGCGGCGCGGATTTTCGAAGGTCTGTTCGCTGCCTCGACCTACATCGATCTGCGGCGCTTGCCCGAACTGTTCTGCGGCTTTGCCCGGCAACGCACCCAGGGGCCGACGTTCTATCCAGTCGCCTGCATGCCTCAGGCCTGGGCCGCTGCTGCGCCGTTGTCGATGATTCAGTCCTGCCTGGGGCTGAGCTTCAGGCCGAGGAAGCTCAACATTCTGTTCGACGAACCGGTGCTCCCGGCGTTTTTGGACACCATCGCCATACAGCGTTTGGCAGTGGGTTCTGAATGCGTGGACTTGATGCTCAGGCGCTCGGGAGAAAACGTCATGATCGAAGTTCTCAATCGGCAAGGCCCGGTGCGGATCCTGAGTACCAGTTAGCAAGATGGGCACGAGCGTGTCAGAAGGTGAACGCTTGTGCCGAAAGGGGCTGAGTCATTTCGGTCTCCAGCAGATGCTCGAGCAGCACATCGTTCAAAAAGCGGAACTGATCGTTGAGCCCGACCACTTCGTTACTGAAGTGGTTGGCCGCTGCCGGCATCAGCAAGCCCTCGAAGTGCTCGTCGAACACCAGCGCCACTGCTTTGCGAGACACGACCTGTTGCGAATAGTAGTTGCTGCCGAACACCGGAAAACTCACGGCGAGGCTGATGGCATAAATCATGATTTCGGCTCCTCGATTTTATCGATGTCCAGCACGAAGCGGGAAAACAAGGTCAGGGTGACGGCCGTCAGGGCCAGGCAGGTCAGGAGATGGATCAACATGATTTGCCCCTCCGGTGCGGGGTTTGATTGGGGATGAGATTAATCCTGCACCTGACGGTTTTTTTGCGGAAGGCGTTCGTGGCGATGGTGAATATTGATGTGAATGATGGTGGTGATCTTCGGTGATCTTGAAGGCTTTTCGCTGCCCGCGAAGGCGTCCTGGAGGGCGGCACCCATCCATCTGACAGACGGCCCCCGGCCCCGACCTATACTCAAATCAGCACGCTCTTTAGCGTCGAACACTCCGTTCGGCGAAGTCTGTAGGACACCGCGATCTTGAACCTGCGTTCGCTGATCGTCGCTGTGTTGGTGATATTGGCGGGATGCGCCACGCCCACGCCTGCCCCAGTAGTCGTGGTGCCGGTGGTGGTGTCCCAGAGCACTTGGCAGCAGGTGGACCGGGAGATTGTCGCCGCTTCGCAACAGGCCACCGAACAGGCCAGAGTCTTTGCCCGCGGGTCCATGGAGCACTGGCGCACGCGGGTTTATCAGCAAACCGAAGAAGTCTTCATTCCGTGGTTCAGCAGCTACTGGACCCAGGAATGGCTGTCGATGAAAGTCAGCTGGTACGCCATCAATGCCGGGGACGAGCAGGATGCGACGGTCAAACGCCTGTCGGCTTATTTGCTGGAGCAATATCACCGACGCGTGCTGGAACCGGTGGCGGTGGAGATCGATCCCGACGCGATCCTCGGCCAGGCGACAGAGTTTTATGTGCAACTGATGGGTCAGCAACTCGAGGTTATTTCCAAACGTCATGGCGTGCCAATGGCGCAGCTCAACGGTCGCATCCAGAAAATCCCGGCTATTTCACTCGGCCCACCGTCCGCCCGTGACGCTTCGCTGTATCAGGTGGTGCATGCCGAGCTGAGCAAATTGCCGGCCTATCTGGCGCTGATCGACACGATCCACACGGCGGGCGGCGAAAAGGGTATTGCTTCGACGGACGCCGGCATGGCGCCGGTGGCCAAGCGTGCCAGCAAGCGAATACAAGCCGAAATGGCCCCCCGAGGGGCGGCCAGTGCGGTGGCGGCAGTGGCCGGGAAGGCGGCCGGGGCGTTGATTTCCGTGGGGGTGGCGGGGGTGCGCGCGATTATTCAGGCCAACGATCGGCCCGATAGCGAAGCGCTGATCCGCAGCAGCCTGGGCAACTCGTTCGACAAGGCATGGGTGAAGCTGGTGCAAAACCCCGCCACCGGCGTCATGGCCGGAACGCTGTACATGGCCAGGCAGATCGAGGGCAGCCTGGCCCTCACCCTCGAACCGCCAGCCGAGCCGTCGGTCGGTCTGGATGCAGGAACTGTCGATTGGAGCCACGCTGATTCGACTACCCAGCGGATCAACCCATAACTTGAGGAAAACCAATCATGGCTTACGTCGATGGCTTCGTTGCAGCAGTACCCACCGCCAACCGCGAAAAATTCAAGCAACACGCACAATCCGCCGCCGAGATCTTCAAGGAAAGCGGCGCCCTGAGCCTCGCTGAATGCTGGGGAGACGACGTGCCTGATGGCAAATTGACCTCGTTTCCCATGGCCGTCAAACTCAAGGAAGATGAAACCGTGGTGTTTTCCTGGATCGTCTGGCCCGACAAGGCCACTCGTGACGCCGGGATGGCGAAACTCATGAGCGATCCGCGGATGCAACCCGACGTCAATCCGATGCCGTTTGACGGTCAGCGCATGATTTTTGGCGGTTTCGAGATGATCGTGAAAGCCTGAAATCGTCGCAGGATCACTCCGGCGTCGGGGCGGTCCTGCAACTCTTGCGGTTACGAATTTCGCTGTCCGACGGTCGCTCCTTGATGAACTCAAAACGCGGCTCACCTTCGTTGTAATGAACCAGCCAGCCCCATTCCAGCTCGGACTCATCCTGGCCGGGTTTCGGTGGCACGGCCCACCATGGCTCTTTGCTGATGATCTGACGCATGGCGCCCTCCCGTCGATTCGGTTGCTTGAACTATAACGCGCATGTCGGCAGGTGCCAGAAATGCACTTGCTGGCGTGGTATCCCTTTGTAAAATCAAAGGGTCCCCGAAGCCTTGAGGTGGCAGACATGAGCGATGAATCCCGTGAGCCGTTCAAGCGGCTGTTCTTCGCCCTGAACTGCGCCCCCGAACAACGCCGGGCCATTGCCCAATGGCGGAGCGCGCTGGAACTCAATGTCGGGCGACCGGTGCCGGCGGAAAACTTTCATCTGACGCTGCTGTTTCTCGGCACGGTGGGGATGGCGCAGATAGCGGGCGTCTGCGAGGCCGCCGCCAATGTGCGGATGCCTGGCGTGCCGTTGACGGTTGTGCTTGATCGTCTGGAAGTCTGGCGTCGCTCCGGGGTTTTGTTGCTGGCGCCCGAGCAGGCAGAACCGCAGTTGCTGCGGTTGGTGTATGCGCTGGAGCAGGCCATGTTGCCGTTTGGCTTCGAAGACACCCGTCGGGAATTTCGCCCGCATTTGACCCTGATGCGCGACTACCGGGCGCCAGTCCCTGAATCCGCTACGCCACCAGAGTTTTTTCTGCGTGCGGATCGCTTCACCTTGTTCGAGTCCCATAAAGGCCGGTACCGGGCGCTGGCCGAATGGCCGTTGGTCTCTGCATAAAGGCGCCTGAGATTGATCGTTCCCACGCTCTGCGTGGGAATGCAGCCCGGGACGCTCCGCGTTCCTTCCAGAGCCGAACGCGGAGCGTCCGTGGAGGGATTCCTTTGCTGCGCGTGGGAACGATCAGAAGTGTGGGGCCGGCCTGCTACCCCTGTAGGAGCGAGGCTTGCCCGCGAAGGCGGTGTATCAGGCACGATGATGTCGACTGACATACCGCCTTCGCGGGCAAGCCTCGCTCCTACAGGGGGTGTAGCACATTTACTTACCCAGCTTCACCCGCGTCCAGCCCCGGGTCATCACCCGCTGAATACCGATCGGCATATCTGGAATGGCATACAACGTCGCCATCACCGCTTGCGGCGGATAGGAACCCGGGTCGTTTCGAATCGCTTCATCCACCAGTGGCGTGGCCGCTGCGTTGGCGTTGCTGTAGCCGACGCTGTTGGTGACTTCGGCGATGATGTCCGGGCGCATCAGGAAGTTCATGAACAGATAGGCGTTGTCGACGTTGGCTGCGTCCCGGGGGATGGCGACCATGTCGTAAAAGCTGCCGGCGCCTTCTTTCGGGATGCTGTATTCGATTTTCACCTTGTCACCGGCTTCCTGGGCGCGGGCCTTGGCTTGCAGCACATCGCCTGAGTAACCGACGGCGACGCAGATGTTGCCGTTGGCCAGGTCGGAGATGTATTTCGATGAATGGAAGTAAGCCACCGACGGCCGTATCTTCATGAACAGCGCTTCGGCTTCGGCGATCTGCGTCTTGTCCTGAGAATTCACCGGGTAGCCCAGATAGTGCAGGGCGGCCGGGAGCATCTCTGTCGGCGAATCAAGAAAGCTGATGCCGCAGGCTTTGAGCTTCGCGGCGTTTTCCGGTTTGAACAGCAAGTCCCAGGAGTTCACCGGGGCATCAGTGCCCAGCACTTCCTTGACCTTGGCCGGGTTGTACCCGATGCCGATCGAACCCCACATGTACGGGAAAGCGTGACCATTGTCAGGATCGCTGGCAGAGGCGTTTTTCAGCAGCACCGGGTTGAGGTTTTTCCAGTTCGACAGCTTCGATTTATCCAGCGGCTGATAGACGCCGGCCTTGATCTGCTTGGCCAGGAAACTGTTGGACGGCACCACAATGTCGTAGCCGGATTTACCCGCCAGCAAGCGTGCCTCAAGGGTTTCATTACTGTCGAACACATCGTAGGTCACGCGGATGCCGGTCTCGTCTTCGAACTTCTTGACGGTGTCCGGGGCGATGTAATCCGACCAGTTGTAGACGCGCAATACCTTGTCATTGGCCTGGGCACCGGTAGCCATCGCGCCCAATAAGGACAGTGTCAGCAGAGTCCTGCCAAACATTTTCATCGGTACAACTCCATTTTCTTTTTATAGAACACAAAACGGGCAAGCCCTGATGCCGGTTGTAGGAGCGAGGCTTGCCCGCGAAGAATGCACCGCGGTTTTTCAGGTATTACGCGTCATCGTTCTTCGCGGGCAAGCCTCGCTCCTACAGGTTCTTCGTCAGGCCGTCGCTTCGACTCGCTGGTTTTTCGGTTGCTGCCACGACTCGCTGGCTGTCTGGTCCATCGCTTCCTGAATCGCCCGCTTGCGCGTGGCCTCGGCCTTGCGGCTGAAGTACCAGACGAGGAACGTCACCAGCGACACCGCCAACAGAATCAGACTGGCCACGGCATTGATCTCAGGTTTCACGCCCAGACGCACCGCCGAGAACACTTCCATCGGCAGGGTCGTGGAGCCGGGGCCAGAGACGAAACTCGCCAGCACCAAATCATCCAGCGACAAGGCAAACGACATCATGCCGCCCGCCGCCAGCGACGGCGCGATCATCGGAATGGTAATCAGAAAGAACACCTTGAACGGACGCGCACCCAGGTCCATGGCCGCTTCTTCGATCGACAGGTCTAGCTCACGCAAACGCGCCGACACCACCACCGCCACGTACGCTGCACAGAATGTGGTGTGCGCAATCCAGATCGTCACCAGGCCACGCTCCTGCGGCCAGCCAATCAACTGCGCCATGGCCACGAATAGCAGCAACAGCGACAGACCGGTAATCACTTCCGGCATCACCAGCGGCGCCGTCACCAAGCCACCAAACAGCGTGCGACCCTTGAAGCGCGTCACACGGGTGAGCACGAAAGCGGCGAGGGTGCCCAACGCCACGGCGGCAATCGCGGTGTAGCAGGCGATTTCCAGCGAGCGCACCACCGAGCCCATCAGTTGCGAGTTGTCGAGCAGGCCGACGTACCACTTCACCGACCAGCCGCCCCACACCGTCACCAGTTTCGAGGCGTTGAACGAGTAGATCACCAGAATCAGCATCGGCAGGTAGATAAACGACAGGCCGAAAATCAGCATGAACTTTGAAAATCCGAAGCGTTTCATCCCCGTCCCTCCATCTCTTTAGCCTGGCTGCGGTTGAACAGCAGAATCGGCACAATCAGAATCGCCAGCATCACCACCGCCAATGCGGATGCCACCGGCCAGTCGCGGTTGTTGAAGAACTCCTGCCACAGCACACGACCGATCATCAGGGTTTCCGGGCCGCCCAACAGTTCCGGAATCACAAACTCACCGACCACTGGAATGAATACCAGCATGCAACCGGCGATGATTCCGTTCTTGGCCAGCGGCACAGTGATTTTCCAGAAGTTGTTGAAGTTGCTCGAACCCAGGTCCGACGCGGCTTCCAGCAAACTGTGATCGTGCTTCACCAGGTTGGCGTACAGTGGCAACACCATGAACGGCAAGTACGCGTAAACCACCCCGATATAGACCGCCGTGTTGGTATTGAGGATCTCGATCGGCTGCGACGTCAGCCCGGTCCACATCAGGAACCCATTGAGCAAACCGTTGTTGCTGAGGATGCCCATCCACGCATAGACGCGGATCAGGATCGCGGTCCAGGTCGGCATCATGATCAACAGCAGCAAAACGTTCTGCGTTTCCTTGTTGGCCTTGGTGATTGCGTAGGCCATCGGGAAGCCGATCACCAGGCACATCAGCGTGCTGAAAAACGCGACCTTCAACGAGCCGAAGTAGGCCGAGATGTACAACTCATCTTCGGTCAGCAGCGAGTAGTTGCCGATGTTCAGCAGCAGCTGAAATTTCTGCTCGGCGAAGGTGTAAATCTCGGAGTAGGGAGGAATGGCCAGCGCCGCTTCCGAGAAGCTGATCTTCATCACCAGGAAGAACGGCAACAGGAAAAACAGGCACAACCACAGGAACGGAATGCCGATGACCAGTTTGCGGCCGCTGGGCACCAGGCGCAGAAACTGCTGATTGAAGGTTCTCATGAGCGCAGTACCACGCCGCTGTCGTCTTCCCACCACACGTAGACTTGATCGTCCCAGGTCGGACGCGCGCCACGGCGTTCGGCGTTGGCCATGAACGACTGCACGATCTTGCCGCCGGGCAGCTCCACATAAAACACCGAGTGACCGCCGAGGTAAGCGATGTCATGCACCTTGCCTTCGGACCAGTTGTAGCGAGTCTCGGGCTTGAGGGTGCTGACCAGCATTTTTTCCGGGCGGATGGCGTAGGTGATCGACTTGTCCTGCACCGACGTACTCACGCCGTGGCCGACGTAAATCTTCTGTTGCAGATCCGGGCTGTGAATGATCGCGTGACCTTCCAGGTCCTCGACCACGGTGCCGTCGAAGGCGTTCACGTTGCCGATGAATTCGCAGACCATTCGGCTGACCGGCGCTTCATAAATGTCCACCGGGCTGCCGATCTGGGCGATCCAGCCCAAGTGCATGATCGCGATGCGTTCGGCCATGGTCATGGCTTCTTCCTGATCGTGGGTCACCATCACGCAGGTCACGCCGACGCGTTCGATGATTTCCACCAACTCCAGTTGCATCTGCGAGCGCAGCTTTTTATCCAGTGCGCCCATCGGTTCGTCGAGCAACAACAGCTTCGGACGCTTGGCCAACGAACGCGCCAATGCCACGCGCTGACGCTGGCCGCCGGACAACTGATGCGGTTTGCGTTTGGCGTATTGGGTCATGTGCACCAACCGCAGCATCTCTTCGACACGGGCGTCGATTTCGCTGGTGGGCAAGCGGTCCTGCTTGAGGCCGAAGGCGATGTTCTGTGCCACTGTCATGTGCGGGAACAAGGCGTAGGACTGGAACATCATGTTGATCGGCCGTTCGTACGGCGGCATGTCGGTGATGTCGACACCGTCGAGCAGAATCCGCCCTTCAGTCGGGCGCTCGAAGCCGGCGAGCATGCGCAGCAGCGTCGATTTGCCGGAGCCGGAACCGCCGAGCAGGGCGAAGATTTCACCCTGATGGATCTCCAGGGACACATCGTCCACGGCGGTGGTTTCGTCGAATTTCTTGGTGACGCGGTCGACTTTCACCAACACCTTTTTCGGTGCCTGGTGACCTTCGAGAGCCTTCCTGTAGATGCTGGAGGCGTTTGCCATATGAAACTCCCAACAGGTTTCAGTCGTCGGGCCAACGCGGCCTGACTTAAGAGTGGATTGCAACCCGATGCCAGTCATAACGCGGCCCCTTGTAGGAGCGAGGCTTGCCCGCGAAGGCGGTGTGTCAGTCGACATCATCGTTGCCTGATACACCGCCTTCGCGGGCAAGCCTCGCTCCTACAGGGATTGGCGTTTACCCGTACCGGAGGGCTTATTCGGCACCGCCATCCTGGCTGCCTGGTCGTACTTGTTGTTATTGCGGTTCATCTATTACGTGAGCGACCGGCGCGCAAAGGCACGCCCGCCAGACTCACGGGGGCAGTTAAATCGTTGAATGCTTTTTGAAGTCAGCGCGTATTACGCAGCGCCGCCCGTTGCCGGCACGCTTCGCCAAACGCCTGGAAAATACTCAAATAGGGGGGATTCGAAAGCACCTGCCATTCCGGGTGCCATTGCACGCCGACGGCGAAGGCCTTGCTGTGCTCGACAGAGATCGCCTCGATCAAACCATCCGGTGCGACAGCTTCAGCGCGAAGGCCAGGAGCGAGCCGGTCGATGCCCTGGCTGTGAATCGAGTTCACCTGGAACATCTGCGGCAAATCCAGCGCTTCGAACACGCCACCCCGCTGCACGTTGACCGCATGAGCAGGCGCGTATTGCACAGCCAGGTCCGGATGATCCGCTTCGCGGTGATCGAGGTAGCCAGGCAGTTCATGCACCTTCTGATGCAGGCTGCCACCGAACGCCACGTTCATTTCCTGAAAGCCCCGACAGATGCCGAGCACCGGAACGCCGGCGGCAATGGCTGCGCGCAATAAGGGCAGGGTGGTCGCGTCCCGTTGCGGATCGTGATCCGTGCCGGGGGCACTGGCCGGGCCTTGATAGTGGAAGGGTTCCACATTGGACGGCGAGCCGGTCAGCAACAGACCGTCGAGCTGCGCGAGCAGGTCATCGATTTCGGTCAGATCGCCTAAAGAAGGAATGACCACGGGCAACCCCAAAGCCGCGACGCTGACAGCACGCAAATACTTGTCGCCGCTGACGTGGTAGGGGTGCAGGCCAATCTGTTTGATGCACGCAGTAACGCCGATCAATGGCTTGAATGCCATTTTTATCACCTCGAAGTTTCACACTTGAACGAGCTTTTCCGGAGCTTAGCCTTGTTGATTTTAATTAACAACTCTCATGTAAAAAATTCTAAACACCACACGTCCGATCTTCAGGATTTACGCGGTGCACAAGACTGATATGGCACTCTCGTGTCCAGAAAAGGCCAGAAAATAAAGGTTGAAAGGCCAAGTGTTCGCTATTGACTTCACTTTGCCTTTCGGATTGACTGGGCTCGTGAAAGGGTAGTGAACATAATAATTAACAGCTAATAGGTGCATCATGTCGGTCCCTCTGCGTGCCGTTCAACTCAACGAAGCAAACGCATTCCTTAAGAAATATCCTGAGGTTTTGTACGTCGACCTTCTGATTGCGGATATGAACGGTGTGGTGCGCGGCAAGCGCATCGAACGCACCAGTCTTCATAAGGTTTACGAAAAAGGCATTAACCTCCCGGCGTCACTGTTTGCTCTGGACATCAACGGCTCTACGGTGGAAAGCACCGGGCTGGGTCTGGACATCGGCGACTCGGATCGAATCTGCTTCCCCATCCCCAATACCCTCAGCATCGAACCCTGGCAGAAGCGCCCGACCGCGCAGCTGTTAATGACCATGCACGAACTCGAAGGCCAGCCGTTCTTCGCTGACCCGCGTGAAGTGTTGCGTCAAGTGGTGAGCAAGTTCGATGACATGGGCCTGACCATTTGCGCAGCCTTCGAACTCGAGTTCTATCTGATTGACCAGGACAACGTGAACGGTCGTCCGCAATCGCCGCGCTCGCCGGTTTCGGGCAAGCGTCCGATGTCGACTCAGGTGTACCTGATCGACGACCTGGACGAATACGTCGATTGCCTGCAAGACATCCTCGAAGGCGCGAAAGAGCAGGGCATTCCTGCCGACGCCATCGTCAAGGAAAGCGCCCCGGCGCAATTCGAAGTGAACTTGCATCACGTCAACGACCCGATAAAGGCCTGCGACTACGCGGTGCTGCTCAAGCGTCTGGTGAAGAACATCGCCTACGACCACGAGATGGATACCACCTTCATGGCCAAGCCGTATCCGGGCCAGGCGGGCAACGGTTTGCACGTGCACATTTCGATTCTCGACAAGCAAGGCAACAACATCTTTGCCAGCGAGGATCCCGAGCAGAACGCCGCACTGCGTCACGCGATCGGCGGTGTGCTCGAGACCCTGCCGGCGCAGATGGCGTTCCTCTGCCCGAACGTCAACTCGTACCGCCGTTTCGGCGCGCAGTTCTATGTACCGAACTCGCCAAGCTGGGGCATCGACAACCGCACCGTAGCGGTCCGCGTGCCCACCGGTTCGGCGGATGCCGTGCGCATTGAGCATCGCGTTGCCGGCGCCGACGCCAACCCGTACCTGCTGATGGCGTCGGTACTGGCCGGTATTCACCACGGCCTGACCAACGAAATCGAACCGGGCGCCCCGGTCGAAGGCAACAGCTACGAGCAGAACGAGCAAAGCCTGCCGAACAACCTGCGCGATGCTTTGCGTGAACTGGACGACAGCGAAGTCATGGCGCGCTACATCGACCCGCTGTACATCGACGTGTTCGTCGCGTGCAAGGAAAGCGAGCTGGCCGAGTTCGAAAACTCCATCTCGGACCTTGAGTACAACTGGTACTTGCATACGGTTTGATGGCCCCTTCGCGGGCAAGCCTCGCTCCTACAGGGATGATGTGTCGGGCACAAACCCTGTAGGAGCGAGGCTTGCCCGCGAAGACGGCAGCACAATCACCGTTGGAATCGCCTGACACTCCACCTTCGCCAGCTCAATCCAACGACTACTTATTCCTCTGCGTAGAGTCACAACCATGACAAACACTCGCAGCGACTGGGAGCAACGCTTCCAGTCCCTCACACTAGAAGGCCGCGCATTCATCGACGGCCAATACCGCCCGGCACTCAGCGGCGATACCTTCGAATGCATCAGCCCGGTCGACGGCCGCTTCCTGGCGAACATCGCCAGCACCGACGAAGCCGACGCCAATGCGGCGGTAGTCGTCGCGCGACGCACATTCGAATCCGGCATCTGGGCGCGGTTGGCGCCAGCAGAACGCAAGCGCATTTTGATTCGCTTCGCGGATTTGATCCTGGCGAACCAGGAAGAACTGGCGCTGCTTGAAACCCTCGACATGGGCAAACCGATCAGCGACTCCATGAGCATCGACATCCCCGCGACCGCCAACGCGATCCGCTGGAGCGCCGAAGCCATCGACAAAATCTACGACGAAGTTGCCGCCACGCCACACGACCAACTCGGCCTTATCACCCGTGAACCGACAGGCGTGGTCGCTGCCATCGTGCCGTGGAATTTCCCGCTGATCATGGCCAGCTGGAAATTCGCCCCGGCCTTGGCGGCAGGCAATTCGTTCATCCTCAAGCCTTCGGAAAAGTCACCGCTGACGGCTATCCGCATCGCGCAACTGGCCCTCGACGCCGGTATCCCTAAAGGCGTGTTCAACGTCCTGCCGGGCTTCGGTCACACCGTCGGCAAGGCGCTGGCGTTGCACATGGACGTCGACGTGCTGGCCTTCACCGGCTCCACCGCGATTGCCAAGCAACTGCTGATCTACGCCGGTCAAAGCAACATGAAACGCGTCTGGCTGGAGGCGGGCGGCAAGAGCCCGAACGTGGTGTTCGCCGATGCGCCGGACTTGCGCGCGGCAGCACAAGCAGCGGCCAGCGCGATTGCCTTCAACCAGGGCGAAGTCTGCACCGCCGGCTCGCGTCTGTTGGTGGAACGCTCTATCCGCGAGCAATTCATTCCATTGCTGGTGGAAGCACTGCAAGCCTGGAAACCGGGGCACGCCCTCGATCCTGAAACCACTGTCGGCGCAGTCGTCGATCAGCGCCAACTGGAGAACGTGCTGCGCTACATCCAGATCGGTAAAGAGCAGGGCGCTCAACTGATCGCCGGCGGCAATCGTACCCTCGCAGACACCGGTGGCCTGTACGTGGAACCGGCGATTTTCGACGGCGTGACCAACGCCATGACCATCGCCCGGGAAGAAATCTTCGGCCCGGTGCTGTCGCTGATCACCTTCGACACCGCTGAAGAAGCCCTGCAGATCGCCAACGACAGCATCTTCGGTCTGGCTGCGGGTGTCTGGACCAGCAATCTCAGCAAAGCTCACACCTTCGCTCGCGGTTTGCGCGCCGGCAGTGTCTGGGTCAACCAGTACGACGGCGGCGACATGACCGCGCCGTTCGGTGGGTTCAAACAGTCGGGTAACGGTCGAGACAAATCGCTGCATGCGTTCGACAAATACACCGAACTCAAAGCGACCTGGATCAAGCTCTAACCCTTTTACAGCGGCGGTCGCCGGCACATGTCGGCGGCCCTCGGAGAAACGTATGAAACAAAGCTCTGTTCAACAAACCCATGTAAACAGCTACTACGCCGCGACCCGTAACTTCACCGGTGACTTCCCGGTGCTGGAACAAGCGGTGGACTGCGACGTCTGCGTGATCGGCGCCGGCTACACCGGTCTGTCCTCGGCGCTGTTCCTCAGCGAAGCGGGCTACAGCGTCACCGTGCTGGAAGCCGCCAAAGTCGGCTTCGGCGCCAGCGGTCGCAACGGCGGCCAACTGGTCAACTCCTACAGCCGTGACGTCGATGTCATCGAAGAGCGCTACGGCGACAAAACCGCCGAAGTGCTCGGCAGCATGATTTTCGAAGGCGCCGACATCATCCGTTCGCGCATCAAAGAATACGACATCAAATGCGATTACCGCCCCGGCGGCATCTTCGCAGCGCTGAACAAAAAACAACTCAATGGCCTGGCCGAACAGAAGAGCAGCTGGGAGCGCTACGGCAACAAAAACCTGAGAATGCTCGACGCCGCTGATATCAAGCGCGAAGTGGGTTGCGACAACTACGTCGGCGGCCTGCTCGACATGCAGGGCGGCCACATCCACCCGCTGAACCTGGCCCTTGGCGAAGCCGCCGCGATCATCAGCCTGGGCGGCAAAATCTACGAACAGTCCGCTGCCGTGGAAATCACCTACGGCGAACCGATCACCGTGCGCACCGCCAAAGGCGTGGTGCGGGCCAAGTACCTGCTGATCGCCGGCAACGCCTACCTGCCTCAAGACCTCGACAACCGCGTCACGCGCAAAAGCATGCCCTGCGGTTCGCAAATCGTCGTCACTGAGCCGCTGTCCGAAAAAGTCGCCCGCAGCCTGATCAGCAACAACTACTGCGTCGAGGACTGCAACTACCTGCTCGACTACTACCGCCTCACCGCCGACAACCGCCTGCTGTACGGCGGCGGCGTGGTCTACGGCGCTCGCGAGCCCGACGACATCGAACAACTGATCAAACCAAAAATCCTCAAGACTTTCCCGCAATTGAAGGACGTAAAAATCGACTACCGCTGGACCGGCAACTTCCTGCTGACCATGTCACGCATGCCGCAATTCGGCCGCATCGAAAAAAACGCCTACTACATGCAAGGCTACAGCGGCCACGGCGTCACCTGCTCGCACCTGGCCGGCAAACTCATCTCGGAAATGATCCGCGGCGACGCCGAACGCTTCGACGCCTTCGCCTCCCTGCCGCACATGCCGATGCTCGGTGGCCGCACCTTCCAGGCCCCACTCACCGCCATGGGCGCCGCGTATTACGCGCTACGCGACCGTTTCGGTATCTAACCCAACCGCAACTGGCGGCACCACAATACCTGTGGGAGCGGGCTTGCCCGCGATGACGGCGGCACAGTCAACATTGATGTCACCTGAAACACCGCCATCGCGAGCAGGCTCGCGCCCACAGGGATCCAGGCCGAACACCAAGTTGATGGTCAACCCGGACCAAACTGTGGGAGCGAGCCTGCTCGCGATGAGGCCATATCAGCCGCCATCAATATCGCCTGACACACCGCCATCGCAAGCAGGCTCACTCCCACAATTCCCGCATCTGACCGACCTGCATCAGGGGCCCGCCGGCTTTTTTCACAGCCGTTTATCGAACCTGCTGAGCAACACCAACAAACGTGATTTAATACCCGCCTTCCACGGTTCCGGGACGGGAAACGGCGTAATCCGCGGCCACCAGTCGCCCGCCACCCACCCCCATTACCCCTTAAGTATTCTTCGCATAAGGCTGTCATGGACACGGGCTCACGACTCAAATTAGTACGCGAAAGCTACAAACTCTCCCAGCGCGAGCTGGCCCGGCGTAGCGGCGTCACCAATGCCACCATTTCCCTGATCGAACAGAATCGCGTCAGTCCCTCCGTCAGCTCCCTCAAAAAACTGCTCGAAGGCATCCCCATGTCTTTAGCGGACTTCTTCACCTTCGACCAACCGCCTCGCGAGCACCAATACGTGTTCCGCGCCAATGAACAGCCGGATCTCGGGCGTCATGGGTTGCGGTTGTTGCTGATTGGCGCTTCGGTGCCGAGTAGGCAGATGCGGCTTTTGCGCGAGCAGTACGCGCCTGGGGCGAGTTCGGGCGAAGAGCCGATTGTGCATGCTGAAGGGGAGGAGTGCGGGCTCGTAACCCGTGGCACGGTTGAGCTGACGGTGGATGGACAGATTAGTGTGCTGAATGCCGGAGATGGGTATTACTTTCCGACGACGCTGCCGCATCGGTTTCGCAATATTGGCGCGGATGAGGCTGAAATCATCAGCGCCAACACCCCGGCTAACTTCTGATATCTAAAGCAAGCATTAAACCTCTAACGGCCTCGGCAGGGGCGACCACTATTTTTGGTCGCCCCTACTAGCGATTACCCCTCCATGCCTCAGGTGCGGGCGTCTGTGACTCAGCTCAAAGTGACTTCAAGTAGTCGAGAAGCTGTGACCTTTGAACATCACTGAGGCTACCCACGCCATAGTCATGCCCGGCGTTGCTGTTGCCCTCAAGCTTGGTGTTGAAAAGAAACCAATTCTTGTCCGATTTCTCGGTCTTGAATCCCACCTTTTGATTATCGAATTCATTAGTCCCTGTGTAAAAACTTGAAGGACGCTGACGGGGTGGCAGGAGAAGGTCGTTCAGGGTCGGCACAGAGCCGTTATGCAAATAGGGCGCTGTGGCCCAAATGCCGGTGAGGGGTCTTGCTTTATAGGCGAGAAGAGCAACTTTTGGGCTGTCACGGTAGCAGTTGATTAACCGTAGCGCTTTCTCATCAACATCGCTGAACAAGGCACGGTCCTTGAATCCAGGGACTTTTTGAGGTTTGGTATCTATTCCAAGCAATCCATCGAAAGCCAACTCGGCGAGATCGCGTCCTTTGCCAAGTAATGTCTCAAGGACGGTCACACCCAGCATGTTGTAGAGAAGGTCATTTGGCTGAATGGTTTCTTTTGGACTACCCACTTTGGAATAACCCGCTAACACACCAGCATCCGCTTTAAATTGATAGGCATTACACGCCATCCAGGGGTCCGTGCTAATGGTCCTGTCATTTGGGCCCCGAGGATTTAGATTTTCATTGGCAGAGATTGGAATCATGACCGCTGTGATGGCCGTCTTGAGATCGTTTCTATCAAGGGGTACATGACAGCCGGCACAATTTTCCGTAAATAATTTGGCGCCTGACGTGAGGTCTTTTGGCAGCGACCCCGGCCATTGCGGAGGCTTCAGGGTATAAAGAGAACGTTCTAGAACATCCAGGTTTTTCACGTTCACACTGGAGATAAATCCTGGCTTGGCCGGATTTTCTTTAACTGGTCGAATATCGGCGTACACGCCGATGGCCTCTCCAGCATTACGCCCCAGACCTCCAACATCGAGGCCGCCGTCTTTTTTTATCGAGGGGAGTGTTTTTTTGCCGACCATTCCGTTCCATTGGAGGACATTATGCTGATGCGTATTCCACAGAAATGGATAACTTACCGGAGCATCAGAGGGGTTAGGGGTAGGTGGTTTCGCTTGGGTGACTTGACTGATTTTGTTGAGAATGTGGCCCACTGCATCAAGGCGACCTGGGCCATATTGCAGATCTGTGGCATTCAGGGTCTCGTTTTGTGCATAAAACGCATTCAAGCTATCCAGGGATTTTTTCAGCCGATGGCGATTCCCTTTCGACAGGTCATCACCCAGGACACTCTTTGCAAAGCGTTCAAATTTTTCAGGGTCGGAAGCTGTTGTACTTAAAGCCGCTCTCAACGCCTTAAAGAAATTTTGAAAGTCGGCGTTCGTTGGCCCGCCATTGATAACAAGGTTCTGTCCTTCAAAATTGATTTGAGCCGTGTGACACGCAGAGCAGTTCATCCCCACCCACGGCTCTTGCGTCCCTTGTCCAAAAAACCAACGGAGTTTCGTGAAAGACAGCTTGTTGTCGTGGCTATCATCCAAAACGAAACCCATCGGCAACGTAAAATGCTTACCTTTATAAGACGGCTGATAAGGCGTGTAACCGTAGGCCGAGATCGCTTTGTCATTCATGAACCTCTCCTCTGAAGCGGGCTCTTCCAATGCAAGCGCCCAGGAGAGAGGGAGAATTCTCGATCCCTGTGAAAGGTCATGCCAATTGGAGAGGGTGGTGTCATTCCATCCCTGATCCAGAATATCGGTAGCAGCCAGCGCCATTGAATCACAGCCGAAAAACAACAATGCAGCGCAGGCAAACGGGGGGGCTTTTAATTTGCTCATCAGATTCCCTTCTATTTGTAAATTTCCTGTTGGGACCCATCACGTTGGTAGCCAAAAGCTACCAGTCATGAGTGTAGTCACGAAAAAACACAGTTCCTTAATTTTTGTTCGATGGCATTCGTGTCGAGCCCTCGACCACAAATCAGCCCGCAATATTCCTGATTGCCACGATTGACAGACCTAACGACTTGTAGGAATTTATCCGCCCCGCAGGTAAGGAATATCTGCTGACGGCCAAAAGAAGGCTGTTATTCACCACACAAGGGATTGTCTATGCAAGGTTCAAACACCGTTGCTCAACAGGTGTGCGGTCAGTTGGTGCATGAGCATCAGAACACCCCACACATGACCATTGCCCAGCAAATCCTCGAATGCCTGTTCCGCCGCCGTAGCCTTGCTCCGGGGGAGGATCACGAACTTTCGGCGCAGGTGCTGGAACCCCATCTGGCGAAGGTCATGCAAGCGGTCGAGAGCGGTCGCAAGGTCGAAATGGTCTTGCCAGCCTTTCCCGGTAAGTCGCCGAGTCGCAAGAAAACCCTCAGCCATCTACCCGATCTTGCTGAACATCATGCAATTGACGAGCTACATCGCCTGTGCAATGAGATCCAGCAGATCTACGCACCGGGCGCGCTGATTCATATCTGCTCCGATGGCTATGTATTCTCTGACTTGGTGCATGTTCCGGATGCGGACGTTAAGGCCTACACCGACGCTATCCAGGACTACGCCGAACAGCACTATCCCGGCACGTTCGCCCATTTCGACCTCAGGGATGCCTATCCTCCGCTTGATTGTCTGGACGCCATGCGTGAGGAGATGATGATCGAGCACGGTCAGTCATTGATCTTGTTGCAGCAGCGCTTCAAGGATGATCCGCACATGATGTTGATGTACTGCGGCATCCATCGCTTTCTTTCCGAGGATTACTTGGGGCTCAAGGTATTCGCCGGCATGAGCCTTAATGCGATAAAGAAAGTCGCCAAACCGGCCTCGCAGCGAGTGATCCAGCGCAGTGAAGCCTGGAGTGCACTGTTACAGGCGCGCTACCCGCATTGCCTGCGCCTGTCGATTCACCCGCAACTGGCGGTGTCGACGAAAATCGGTATCCGGTTGGTACCAACCAGTGACCTGTGGCGTACGCCCTGGCATTCGGTGGCCATCAAGCGACGGGGTGTGGTCACCCTCGAAAAACGCAGCAATGTCGATGAGCGCTACCACCGTCTGGTGTTTCGCAAGGGGCGTCCTTGTCACTACGCCAGTGCGCAATGATGGCGTCTCGGTTGCGGGTCGAAGCCGTACTCTTCGATTTGGATGGGACCCTGGTCGACACCTTGCCTGACATCACCTGGTGCCTGAACCAGGTGTTGCTCGAACACGGTTGCCCGGCGCAGACAGCGGAAACGGTGCGCGGTTATATCGGCGGCGGGGTCACGGCGATGATCGAGCAGGTTGCCACGCGGTTTGGCATAGCCGACGCGGTCGCCCTGCACCAGCGTTATGTGGCGCTGTATCAAAACAACCTTGTTCAATTTTCCCGGCCATTCAGCGGTGTGATTGCCTTGCTCGAAGGCTGTCGCCAGTTACAAGTGCCGCTGGCAATCGTGACCAACAAGACCGAGGACATGGCCCTTCAAGTAGCCGATGTGCTGCTTCCACAGAATACCTTCGGGACGATTCTGGGGCATCGCGCGGGCAGGGCGCTCAAACCTCAGCCGAATGTGGCATGGGAAGCCGCCCGGCGATTGTCGGTTGATCCGCAACGCTGTTTGTTCGTCGGTGACACGACCATCGACCTGAAGACCGCCCGTGCTGCAGGTATGTACTCGGCGGCGGTCACTTGGGGGTATGGCCAGCCCCTTACATTGCAGGCCCAAACCCCCAACTTCTGTTGTGAACACCCGACCGGGTTGCTGCGCATTCTGCAGCAAGTCTGCGCTACAGCGCATGCATTCACCGAGCATGGCGACACCATCAAATCCTATTGATACACACACTCTCAAGGAAGTTGTTCTATGGAACATAGAGACGCATGGATCGCTGCCGTCAGCGATTTACTGGCTGGTTATCTGCTCAAAGGCACGGATGATTGTTTCGACACACAAGGCAGAGCGCATCTCGCGCAACGCCTGGGGCATTACTTCGATCAGAGCCTGCCGGTGCGTCTGGTTTTGCCAGGCTTCCCCTGCAAATCGCCAAACGCCAGCGACCAGACGTTCGGCGTGCTGCCGGACTACGGCGAGGTCATGGCCATCGAGCGCCTCGACCAGCTCGGCCAGGCCATCGCCGCGCTGCACGCACCGGGCTGCGTGGTGTCGATCCTCAGTGACGGCACGACCTTCAACGACATTGTTGGAGTCGCCGACGACGTTCGCGAGACCTACAACCGGGCGTTGCGTGAACTGTCCACCACCCACACGATTCAGTGGGTCAGCATGGAAGACCTGTTCCCACAGGCCCAAAGTGCCGAGTCGGTTCGCGCCAGCCTGATCAAGCAGGCCCGTCTGCCCTGGAAAAACCTTGGGGATCTGATCGAACAGAGCCGCGGCGATGAATCCCTCAGCCAGGCCCATGACCACCTCTGCAGTCACCTCTACAACGACCTGCGTCTGTGCCGTGAAGAAGGGCAGAGCGAGGACGAGTACCTGCAACAAATCAACTTCAAAGCCTACCAAATGATGTATCGCGGGCAGGCATTGAATGCGGCAGTGGATCGTTTCTTCGGCGATGACATTCGCTTGTCGGTCCATCAATACAGCAATGCCGGGCCCAAATTTACCTTCGGCTTGGCCGAAGGGCTGACCCGTGTCGACAGCCCCTGGCACGCCGTACCGGTGTGCAACCTCGATGGCAGCCAAACCCTTCGCGCCCGCGCCCAAGTCGACCTCGACCACCATGTGCTGGTCACCTGGCAAGGGCGGCCGTGGCTCTACCACCAAACAGAAAACCCACAGGCCAAAGGCTTCGAATACGAACTGCAAAAGCTGCCGCTGTTTGGCCTGGTGGTGCGAGACCCGTTGGGGCTGGGTTTTGAGCGACTGTCCACCGGCCTGCTGGAGGCACTGGTGGAAACCTTTGGCTTCGTCTGCCTCAAGGGCTGCCGCTTCGACGACCAGGACAGCTTTGCGCGCGATTGCGAACGCTTCGGCACGCTGTACGAATGGGCCTTCGGCGCCGTGCACGTGGTCAAGCCTGCAGACAAACCCCAAGGCGTGGTGCACTCGCTGGAGAAAACGCCATTGCACTGGGACCTGAACATGCTGCCCGACAGCGACGCACAGGTTCAACGCAACCCGAAATTCTGCGCCAGCAAATTCATGCTGTACTGCAAGACCGCGCCTCAGCCGGGCGAGGGCCAAACCACCATCGTCGACAGCCGAAACGTACTGCGCAAAGTCGGACAGCAAGTCGCGCGACAATGGCAGGATGTGAACATCACCTACTACACCAAAATGACCTACTTCGGCGGCTCGCCGCGCATGTACAGCCTGGTGGATCACCATCCCCGGAGCGGCGAACTCATCCTGCGTTACCAAGAGGGCACTGATTCGACACTGCAGACCTTGAGTCAGTCTGTGCAAGATCATGACGAGCAGGCTCAGCAGGCGTTGTTGGAACAGGTCAATGCGCTGGTTTATGACCCGGAGTGCATGATTGCTCATCAATGGAGTGAAGGGGATTTGGTGCTGATTGATAATTATCGGACGCTGCATGGGCGGTTGCCGATGTCGGCGGCTTCTTCGTCGCGGGAGTTGTGGCGGGTGCAGGTTTACTGATTGCTGGTGTCTGGGAGGTCCTGGAGACGGGGCCTTGCGAGAAGTCTCGAATCATCAGTAACCGTTTTGTCATGTCCCTTGGCATTGATCTCTGCGCACAACCGGGACATGCGGTAAATCACTCGATTCTCTGAGAGTGTCCGTGGCTGTTTGCCTTACTGGAAAATGGAAAATAGGTGACGGATCTATTTAAACAAATAGATCTGTCACCTATTTGATTTTACGGCTTATCAAACCCCTGCTGCTCAATCACCCGAAACACATCGCTCACATCCTGGACCATGATCCGGGCGATGTTGGTGACGGTGTTGATGTCGTGCTCGGCGTAGTCCGGCAAGCTGGTGCAGGCCATGAGGTTGAGGTATTTGAGGACGGCGTTGAGGCGTTCGCTGAGACAGTTGTGGAGTTCGCGCAGTGGGGCATCGGCGTCGATGAGGAGGACGGGGTGGTCGGTGGCGAAGTGGGACATGGGGGTGTAGTGGCGGAGCGGGGTGTTCGTACTCATAAGTAAATCTTCCTCGAATCTGTAAGAAGAGCTACTCCCGTTCGCTGCGAAACGAATGGGTGGTAGCTATGTGCGGGTTCGCAGACCGAGGATACGAGGAACCCGGCAGACCCGAAGGTCTCCCACACACAGCCACCATAAAACGGAGTACGGGCGCTTTTGTGCGACCGTTGCTGGTTATGGGGTGCAAGGTTACTACACGTATCGTCAGGGCTGCGAAACCCTATCGCTGAATTCGCTCAGCGACAGACCCACTCTAGGCAGTGATTTTGGCAACCGCAACCGGGCTGTAGGACCACACGCGGTCACTGTGGCGAGGGGGCTTGCCCCCGTTCGGTGGCGCAGCCGCCGCAAAACCGGGCGTTGCAGTGTGTCTGAGGAAACGGGCTAGCAGGGTTTAGGGCTGCTTCGCATCCCAGCGGGAGCAAGCTCCCTCGCCACAAAGGGCAGATTCCTACGTGTTTTGCAGACTTTAAAATCCTGGCCGCTCCTACAATCAAGGACCAAGCGCGGGATTTCCCGTGGGGAGGCTCGGCAGGGTTCATTAATTTTGGGGGGTTGTGGGGGGCATAAGCGGCATTGCTCGTGATAGTGAGGGGGCGGGGCGCGCTTTGAGGAGTCTGTCACTCGACTGCGTCTGAAGTCACACCGTCGCGTTACTCCGCAAGGTAAGCAGCCTGTGTGTCATGAAGTGGCTGTGCGATGTTGAGTGCATGTTTTGAGGCTCACATGAAAGCGGCCGCTCGGTTTTCACACAACGCTGGCACGATTCAGATTGCTCATATGTCCGATGCCGGCGGCCTTCAAACGGCTGACCAGATCTTCGCGTGCTGCTCGCCCACCCGATCGGACATATTCAAGCTCCGATGCGGTGATCAATACCATCGAAACCAACCTGACCGGAGATAACGGCATGTCATCCAGTCGGGTCGGAAAATCCGGTTGCAGGGCTCCCAGCAGAACGCCTGTACAGTCGTCCTCGGTCACAAAGCTTTTTGGGAGTTGATCGCTCATATGGTGCGACAAGCTGAGCCCGGGAATTTCGAGAGATAACGTCCCGTGCTGATCGAGCCGTTCGGTGACTCCTCCAGCGTCGGCCACCGTTTTGGCAACGTGCTCCAACAGTTCGAATGCCCAGCTGTTTTTTAATGGATCGACCTCACCAAGTGAGCCACGTGCGTGCTCGGGTATGTCAGCTGTTTCCATGAACAATTCCATCTCGAAACCATTGCCCATCCCTTCAACTCCATCGAATGGATCCGACAGGCCGTCGGTGGCAAGGATTATCGAGTCACCACGGCGGACCACCCGGTAGGCCTGACGAGTCGAGGGCCAGTCAGGGCCACCCCTGAAACTCGGACTGATCATATAGGCAATGACATCCCGCTCGACGGTGCCGACAGAGTGCCAATGACGATCCAGGCACGCTTCGCCGGCGAGTCGCGCCGCCAGATTGGACGCTTCAGCCTCGTTCAACTCATCGATATCAACCAGCTTCTGGAATGCCTGGATTTGCGGTTCGACCCGGAGGTCTCGGGTAGCAGGGCTTCTCAGTGAATCGAGAAGCTTTTTAAAGAAGTTCATGTGCGTTCCTTGTCGGGTTTTGGCATTGATGTGAAAACGCGGAAGCAGATTGTGCTTCCACTTCAACGGTTTTTTTGCTAATGGCCTGCCAACTCAAGATTCCACTACCTCAATCGTCCATTCGCCCAGCACGTTCTGCGTGACGTATTGAATCGGCACAAACATTCCATACGTTTCGAGGTAGACGTAAATGGAGGTGCTGTATTGGTAGTTATCTTTCGTGCAACTGAGTACCTTGGCAGTCCCGGTCAAACTCGGGTGATACGTGCTGGCGGGTTTCTGCGACTGCACCTCACAGCTATATCTGTTGTCGACCGGCACTAAGGTTCTGGGACCTTTGCCGCCGTTGGTATAAAGAAGCTGCATATCCTGCGCCGTGTATCGCAAGAGTGCGCCAACCGGCATGTTCGCCCAATCGCCCTCGAAGCTGAGGTTCGTCAGCGCCTCGTCCTCGATCGTTATCTCACCTGCACGAGTGCTGAATTCACTTCCAGCCAGGACAATCAGGCCTCGGAAAGTAGCCTTGACCCACTGACTTCCTCGCTCTTTAAAACGCTCCGTCAGTTGATTGCCCGCCTCGCCTGAAAGGTATTGCGAGTCACGCCCGTTGAGCCGCACGGCTTCATCTGAATACTGTCTTGGCTCGGAGTTATCCTTGAACACCCGGCGCAGGTGCCGAATGCTTTTCTCCGGTTTGGGCATATTTAATGCCTCGATGGCTTTCAACACCGGGGCGGCAACGACGGGAACTGGCACTTCGAAGGGCGACTGCTCACGCCCTTCAAATTGTGTGTATTGGTCCAGGGATTGCGGTTTGCCACAGGCTACCTGAACCAGCTGACGCTCTTCGGCTCCGAGGCTTTGCGGGCCGATGGCCTTGAGATCTGTCTGCATGTTTCCAGTGAGCACACGACTGTGAGTATCAAGGTAGAAAAGGCTTAACGCGGTCAGTTGTTGCAGGGCGCAGTTGGCCGTCCACCGCTGGCGTACCTGCCCATACAAGACGTTTTTGCCGGGCACTAACATCTCGCCGGGTAGTACCCGAGCCGTCCAGAAAGTGACCTCATCACCTTTTACTTTCAGGCTGCTGCGGTCGATCATCTGCCAATCCTGATGCTCGGGTGCCGAGAACACGCGCCATTGAGGAGGTGTAGTCTGGGCACAAACCTGTTTCAGCTGCGCACTTTGCAGGTACTGGCTCTTTTGTTCAGCAGGTAATTGCCAGGATTCCTCCGAACGCCCCCGCGGGTTGACGGAGAATCGAGCCATTCCCGCTTTGCTACGGTAGGCCATCTGCGCGTCGGGCTGGCGGCAGTTCGCGTCGAAACGTGCCAGATAGTGGAGTTCCGGACTTGGAGACGAAGCCACTACATAGGTGATTCGATCGCCCTCGCGCACAATCGAGTTCGGCTCGGGTGCCTCGAACAGCACACTGTTGAAAACCGCAAACCCCGGCCGGGCCTCAGATGTTGTGATTTGAGCGGGTTTTGTTGCTTGGCATCCAGAGAGGATCACAGCAACGATAAGCAGTGAAAAAAAGCTGGAAGGGCGAGACGTGACATCCATGTGGGTGTACTTCATTGAAAGAGTGATGGCATATTAACATGAGTGCTGGCTGCCAAATAGGCGCAAAACCGGGCGTAGCGGTGTGTCTGAGGAAATGGGCTAGCCAAGTTTTGGGCTGCTTCGCTGCCCAACGGGGGGCAAGCCCCCTCACCACAATGAGAAGATTCCTACGGGATTTGAGTCAGACTTCAAAATCCTGGCTGCTTCTTCATCGAACGATCAGTCGTGGGATTTTCGGTGGTGAGAGTGCTTGCCTCTGAATGATCCTATGCAGATTGCACGTGCGCGGTCACCAACGGTTCTTGTGCATTGGCATCGCGTTTCAGCCATTCAGCGGGCGGGCAGCCCATCACGTTCAGAAAGCTTTTCGAGAAAGACGCCTGCGAGCTGTAGCCAACCGACTCCGCAATCACCTTGATCTGAACGCCATCGCGAAGCATGTCCTGAGCCACCTTCATTCTCCAAGCGGTGACATACCCCATGGGCGATATCCCCATTATCTGGGTGAAGCAGGCTGAAAATTTCGACCTGGACATGTTCGCCAGGCTCGCCAGTTTCTCGACGCTCCAGAGCGCATCCGGCACTGAATGAATGCTGTTGAATACCGCGCCGAGGCGCCCGTCCTGCAGGGCATAGAGCAAGCCACTGGATATCTTTCCGTCTGCCACGGCGCGGCGCACGATCAGGACAAAAATGTATTCAAGCAGCAAGTTCAGCGCTTTGGTTCTTCCTGCACTTTGATCCTGAAATTCGGCAAGTAGCGCGCCAATCACCGGGCTGAGATTTTCCAGTTCCCTGAATGGGAAGATCAGTGTTTCCTTGAGTCCGAGAGGGAAGGGTTGCAGCGTGTTGCGCCCAAATTGAAAGGAGGCGCAAATCAACTTCGAGCCCTCAACCGTATTGGAGCGTAACTGGTAACGGCAGCTGCTCGGACAGAACAACACACTGGGTTCTGCGATCGCTATCTTCGGTAACCCGGGCTGAACCAAGTCGATATCGCCCTGACTGATGACATGGATGAACGCCATGCCAGGAGGTTTATCGAGAACAAGCGTGCCATCGACCCGACCAGAGAAAAAAAGCCTGCCCTGAAGGTTTGTGCGTTCGAAGAGTTCGGACAGGATATCCATGATGATAGGGACGACCGGTTAAAGACTCTGTACGCGCTGACAAAACCGGATCAGGACGTGGAGATAGGATGAAGTTCTTGCCGATGGTAAACAACGACCCCTTGGGACGCCATGGCATAGAGCAACTTTCTTATCGACGATCGGAGTCAAATGTCATGAGCAACGAGACTACTCGCCTTGCACCCCAGTATGCAGACCCGGCAGTTCCTACGCTGCCAGATCCAGGCATGAAGATTGATCTTTCTCGCGCCGCGCTGGTCGTCATCGACCCGCAAATCGACTTCCTCAGCCCTGAGGGCGTGAGCTGGGGCGTATTTGGTAAAAGCATCGTCGAGCACGATGTCGTCAACCACCTCGGCCAATTGTTCGCCGCCGCCAAGAGCGCCGGCATCACGGTTGCCGTCTCCCCGCACTACTACTATCCGTGCGACCACGAGTGGCATTTCGGCGGGCCGTTGGAAAAGGTCATGCACAACATCGGCATGTTTGATCGCAAGGGACCGTTGAACCTCGATGGCTTCGAAAACTCCGGTGCCGACTTTATGCCCGAGTTCAAGCAATACATCCTTGATGGCAAAACCATTATCGCCTCGCCACACAAGGTGTATGGCCCGGAAACCAATGATCTTGCACTGCAACTGCGCAAGCATGGCGTGTCGCAAATCATCCTGGCGGGCATGGCGGCGAACCTCTGCGTTGAGTCGCACTTGCGTGAACTGCTGGAGCTTGGGTTTGAAGTGGCCGTGGTTCGTGACGCCACCGCCGGTCCAACTACTCCTGAAGGGGACGGTTACCTGGCCGCTCTGATCAACTTCCGCTACATCGCCAATGCGCTGTTGACGACTGCGCAGACTGTTGAGTTGCTCCAAGCCAAGTAAGGTCGATAAAAGTCGGCTGCTCGCTACTTGCGACGCAGCCGTTCAGGAGTGCTGGAAATGCCCAAGCTCCATCGGCGATATCGTCAGCAGACTTCTGCGGTGATTCAATCTGCAATCACCTGTGCAATTGCAACGGCCATCGCCAGTCCATCGACTCTTTCGGCCAGCCAGTTACGGTTGTATGGATTCAAAGCCTGGTGGGTTGCCTGGTTGACCATCGTGCCATTCGTATACTGGCGACACCACTGATAGGACGGTTGACGTCCTTTGTGGTGCAAGAAACCCCCCAAGAAGCTCGCCTGAATGAGCGACGCTGATTGAGGTCATCTCCGGCAGCGAGCGGCAATTCAGCCTCGGCTAGAAACAGGCACAGGGGGTAGAAATGCATCTATCCTTCTTTTGTCATTTTTTCCTGCTACATCGCATGCCGGAGTTGCTATGAGGAAAATTCATGCTGCCAGTTTGGCGCTGTTTCTTGTTTTATGTGGCGTCAGGGTGACCAGCGCTGAATCAACATTCTCCTTTGAGTCAGCGGCAACGCTCGATGACATGTCGGCTCTGATCAGATCGAAAACACCGCTTGGATCTTCTCGCGAAAATGTCCGAAAAATTTTCGTAAAAGAAGGACGCGCAACGCTAAAGGTCAGGAAGGATGACTCTAGCGTCGAGAAATATATCTACGATATTGATTTATGCCATTACTACATTTGGCGGTGGAATATCTCGTTCGATTACGACGGCAGTGATCAATTGCGCCAAGCCTATGTAAATGGAAATATTGTTTTTCCACACGGCAATCCAAAGAAGATCATTCCGAAGTTTGCGGAAGCAGGAAAAAAGGCGTCGATATATCGGATGCAACGTCCCAGGGCCGAAGCATACAAGGGCGAGAGTTCGCTCGGATTTTTGCTCTTTGATCGCGACAGCGACCCGAGCACCACTGATGATCAAGCACTCATTGGTGCCGGTCCAAGCCGAGCCGATCCAGTTAATATGGGCAAACTGGTCACCTATACAGACGTCGAGCCCTGGCGCTCTATTTTCGACTTCGATGCCGCTGACCGCATCGTGCCTTATCAAGGTAAATGCAATACGGCCAAGTAGCCTGGATATCCGGATGGTGGAAAACCCTCATGCGGATTTTTCACTCTACTGATCCGTCCTGGCATTGTAGGGTGGACCACGCTTTTCTTGTCCCACCGGCTTTTATGAATGCCCGCAATGGGGTCGTGTGCAGCTGGTCGCTGGTCAGGTCATTGCGCGTAGGGTGGGCGTCGCAACATTCATTTCACCGGCCGTTACGGCATTTAACCCGAGGAGAATCCCATGAGCCAGACACTGGAGCGCGCCATTGCCATCGCCGCGGCGGCGCATGAGGGGCAGGTGGACAAGGGCGGTGCGCCTTACATCCTGCATCCGCTGAAAGTCATGCTGCGGGTGAACACGCTGGAAGAGCGCATCGTCGCGGTGTTGCATGACGTAGTCGAGGATTGCGGCATCAGCTTCGACGATCTGCGTAACGAAGGCTTTAGCGAAACGGTGCTGATGGCGATTGCGTCGGTGACCAAGGTGCCGGGCGAATCCTATGAGGCGTTCGTCGAGCGCGTGGCGCAAAACCCGATCGGGCGGGTGGTGAAACTGGCGGATCTGGAAGAGAACAGCGACTTGTCGCGGATTGCCCAGCCGTCCTGGGAGGATCTGGAGCGTGTTGAGAAGTATCGGCGGGCGATAGGGGTGTTGCGTTCGTAGTGAGTGTTGGCACCGTGTTGCCGGCGCGAGTGCCGATCATTCCGGGATTTTCGGAAGGTGTTCCAGCCCGAAATGACAAAGCCCCAAATCATCAGGGCTTTGTTCTTTGAAATTGCGCAGTTCGCAGCTCGTTACCGCACGCCGTCCGGCGTTATTGCCTGGCCTGCGGTGAGTGCGGGTTAAGTGCGATGTGCTTCGGTCCCGCCAAGGCCCATGCGATCAGCCCGAATAGCGGCACAAACACGATCACCACCATCCACACCAGTTTGTTGCTCGATTTGCCTTCGGCTTTTCGCACTCTGTTTATCGCCCACAACTCGATCAGCACAAGTACTGCTGCGAGCACGATCCAGATTGTTTCGATTTGCATTGGTCACCTCCTGATAGTCATTCAGTTAGGTGAGCGGGTGTGGGCGGGGTTCATTAAATTTGCGGTGGCTTGGAGGCTTAAGATCAAAAGATCGCAGCCTTCGGCAGCTCCTACACGGCGTTCGGCAGCACCTGACCGGAATATGGAGGTCCATCCCGCAGCGTTAGTATTTTTCCATCCACCGGTCATTCCCCTTGAAGGGAATCGGTCTAAAAAAGCCCGACCCAGGCTTCGAACGATTTGCTATTCTGAAGTGGTAGGTGAAGACGCAGACTGATGCGCAAAGGGATAGCGAGGAAGCGTGGGGCGCGCTCCCAAGGGTACACGGTTAGAAAGATCTCCGCGCTGAGATCCAGCCCTTATGCCGTGTGAGGCAGAACAGCCCAAAGCAACAATTACTGTTCTGTGAGAGGCCCGATAAACCTTGTAAGCCAGAGACCAGCACTGGCCACCTACATCGATTTCCAAAGCCCGCCTTGTGCGGGCTTTTTCGTGTTTGCGAGTCGGTTAAATTATTTCAGCCCAACGCGTTCTTTGTAGCAGCTGCCGAAGGCTGCGTTCGGCTGCGAAGCCGTCGTGAATCCGGTGAACTCGGTCTGCCTGATGTACCGCAATTTCTGAATCTACGACTGCTTCGCAGCCGAACGCAGCCTCGCGAGCTCGACAGCTGCTACCGATCGCATTACGACTTAACTCACGGCACTCGCTTTTGCGTTTGGCGCATGTACACCTGGTCCCTCACGCTCTGCCTGTCTGACGTGAGCCGAAAAGCCAGATTGATCCGAAGCAACTTCCGCGCGCAATGTGAGTTGCGGGATGTCATACGCGCCGGCATTCTGCGGTCGAAAAGGAATCGGTGCGGTCCTTGCGAGGTCATCAAGACGTTGGCCGAGCGCGTCGCAGGTCGTTGAAAATCTCTCCTCATCCATTCGGCTCGTGCGATAGATCACGAAGGGTGGCAGCACGTCGAAACCGGGATAAAACAGTACGCCATGCTGAATGGGGAATAACAGGTCATCGATGGGCCCATTGATGCCCCGAGGGCTGTAATGAGACTCCCATCCACCCGCGGTGACGATCAGCATCGCCCGTTTGCCCGCAAGCGTGCCTTCTCCATAGCGGTTACCCCAGCGCGCATCGGAATGCTCCCCTACGCCATAGGCAAAACCATAGGCGTAAACGCGTTCCACCCAGCCTTTGAGAATCGCCGGCATCGAGAACCACCACAGCGGAAACTGCAGAATGACGGCATCGGCCCAGAGCAGTTTTTCCTGTTCGAGGACGATGTCCTGGCTTTGTCGACCCTCTTCAAACGCATGCTTTGAGTCCAGCGAAGGATTGAACCGCGATTCGGTCGGCCGGCCGGGACTGTCATCAACATCCAGTGAGGCTTTCCAGTCCATCGCGTATAGATCGGAGACCTGCACCTGGTGGCCGGCAGCCTCCAGGCGTTTGACGGCAAAGTCTTTGAGCGAACCATTCAATGATTTGGGTTCGGGATGGGCATAAACGAGTAGAACTTTCATGGCTTAGTCTCCAGTGTCAGGAGGCTGCAGAGTCGGGCTTTGCCAGGTATATTGGAAATGAATAACCAATATGCCAGGTATTACCATGAATAATCTGCGACGCCTGGACATCAACCTGTTGCTGACCCTTGATGTCTTGCTCTCGGAACACAATGTGACCCGTGCGGCGCAACGCCTGAGTTTGTCTCAACCGTCGGTGAGTGTTCATCTCGCCAAGTTGAGAGACATTTTCGGCGATCCGCTGTTGCTGCCAGGACCACGGGGCATGCGGCCCACAGCCCGGGCCGATGAGTTGCGCGAGCCGTTGCGCCAGGCCCTGGAAGCCCTGGAGCGCGCCGTGTCGCCCGCCAGCCCTTTCAACCCGGCCGAGGCCCGGCAGACGTGGAATATCATGGCGTCCGACTATGGTGAGACGACTATCGTTTTGCCTGCGTTAGCCGGGCTGCGTTCGGCAGCACCGGGCACGCGTTTGGCGGTGTTTGACCTGGTTCCGTTACAGATCGCCAAGCAAGCGGAGCAGGGGGCAATCGATCTGGCTTTTCACACCAGCGAGGACGCGCCCCTCGGCTTGCGACGTCGCGCGTTGTTTACCGAGCAATATGTTCTGGTGGGCCGTGCAGGCCATCCGCAGTTTAAAAAGCGGCCGACTCTTGAGCAGTTCTGCAAGCTCGACCACGTGATCGTGTCACGGGATGGTGGAAGTTTTCAGGGTGTCACCGACCAAGCGCTTTCGGCGGTGGGCATGACACGCCGGGTGGTGCTTTCAGTCCCGCATTTCCTGTTTGTGAGGTCGGTAGTGGAGAGCACTGACATGGTGGCGATGCTGCCGTCGCGGCTGGTTCGCGATGCGGGGGCGTTAGAAGTGATCGAGCCACCGCTTGATGTCCCGGGTTACGAGATGTCGATGCTCTGGCCCGAGCGCGTTCATCGCGACCCTGCGCACCAATGGCTGCGCGAGTTCATTGTGAGTGCGTTGTGAGGGGCATCAGTTGCCCACAATCCTGTGGGAGCGGGCTTGCCCGCGATGGCGGTTGCACATCCAGCATTGATGTCGTCTGACACACCGCCTTCGCGGGCAAGCCCGCTCCCACAGGTTTCGCGTGTGCCATTTGACCCGTTTTCCCTTCTGTTGCCCGTTGTGTTCATCCCGCCGTTTGGCTAATCTCGCACAAACACGCAAAAACAGGCATAACCATGCAAGCCGAGCATTCCATCGCCGAACTCCCGCAGCTGCGCCGTCAGAAAATCCTCTTGATCCTCGAACGCGACGGCAAGGTCATGGCCTGTGAACTGAGTCAGCATTTCGCCGTGTCCGAAGACACCATTCGCCGGGATCTGTCGGAGCTGGCCAGCGCCGGGCTGGTGCAGCGGGTCCACGGCGGTGCGCTGCCGCGGCCCAAGGATACGGGCAAGGATTACTTCACCCGGGTCGGCGAAACCGATGAAGTGAAAACACGGCTGGCTCAACTCGCCGCACGCCGGGTCAAAGATGGCCAGATCGTGATTTTCGATTCCGGCAGCACCACGCTGCAGATTGCGCGTTCGCTCCCCGCTGACATCTGCATCACGGCTATCACCGCGTCGCCAATGATCGCGATCACCCTCGCCGAATACAAAGGCATCACGGTAATCGTCGCCGGTGGTCAGCTCAATCCCGCGACGATGTCTTCCGGCGGCCATGAAACGCTGAGGCTGATCGAAGGGATCAAGGCCGACCTGGTGTTCACCGGGGTCTGTGCCATTCATCCGGAAGTCGGCATCAGCTCGCTGCATTTCGATGAGGTGCCGGTGAAGCAGGCGATGCTCGCCAGCGCTTCCCACGTGATTGCCGTCACCACCGCAGACAAATTGGGGGCGGTGGAGCCCTTCGTTGTTGCGCCTTGCAACCGTGTGCATACCCTGATCACCGAACGTCATGTGGCCTCGGGCAATGTCGAGGATTATCAAAAATTGGGGATCGAGGTGGTGCAAGTGGACGCTTGAGCGTCATCGCGCTCAGCGTTGCATGAGTTACGCTGAGAGCTACGACGGGAGGAATGCAGTCATGACTGAGCGCCATATGATCCACTCGGAAACGTTATCGAACGGATGCACGATCAAGGTTAAGGCCGAGATCTTGAGGGACGGTTCGCTGGGGATGTTCATCGGTGTTTACCGGCCGGACGGTTCGATGATCGTTGAGGACAACCACCCGTCACCGCACCTGCTGGACATGGAAGGCGCGATGGAGTGGGGCATCGAAAAAGCCAAAACCATCGGTAACAGCCAAAGAACGCTGTAAGGCCCGGGGATCACTGAATCATTGTGCATCTGGAAGGTCGTATCTGCGGTTTGCACGCACTGCGATTGAATTCGTGGGTAGCGTCACCTCATCCCCGCAGCTCTGACCTTTGCTTTTAGGATGTTCAAATGAAGCGCACCGCGATAATGACCCTGGCCATTGCAAGTACTCTCCTGTTGGGAGGCTGCTTTCCTCACTGGGAAGATGACGACAGGTACGATCGGGATCACCGCCGTGAATACCGTCGCGACTATGACCGAGGCTATGATTACCGTGATGATCGAGGGTATGACCGCGATTACGACCGTCGTGATGATCGCCGTCGTTACCGCGATCGGGACCGCGACGACGATTGATACGAGCCGCCAGCCTTCAGAGCGGAGGGCACCACCGCTCTGATCTGCCGTCAGTCATGCGAGGTATCACCATGGGAATTCTGCCTGGACGTTTCACTCGGTATTTCAGCCACTGGCTGATCGCGGCGGGTATCGGCCTGACCGCCATGGCGCTCGAGGCCCAGGCGCAAACCCCACCTCAAGCCACCCGGGAAATAAACAGCTTGCTGGACTTTGTCGAGCGCAGTGAGTGCCGGTTTGTGCGTAACGGAAGTGAATACCCGGGCGCTGAGGCCCGGGCGCATCTGCAGAAGAAGCTGAAGTACCTCGAAGACCGGAACAAGGTCAACAGCGCCGAAGACTTCATCGATCTGGCGGCCAGCCAAAGCAGCATGAGTGGCCGCGCCTATGAAGTGCGCTGTCCGGCAGGCGTACAACCCGCCAACCTCTGGCTGAAGACTGAGCTACAGAGGCAGCGACAAAGTCATTGATTAGGCTAGCGCAGCAGATGCACCGCCAGCCCGATCAATGCGCACCCCAACAACACCTCGATCACCCCCCGCTTGAAGCGGAACAAGGCAATGGCCGCTGCAATGGCGATCAGCGCCGAAGGCCAGTCGAGTTGGCCGCTGAAGCCGTTGGGCCACAGCACGTGGTAGCCGAAAAAACACGCCAGATTAAGAATCACGCCGACTACTGCGGCAGTAATCGCGGTCAACGGCGCGGTGAGCCTGAGTTCGTTGTGGGTCGACTCTACCAATGGACCGCCGGCGAGGATGAACAGGAACGAGGGCAGGAAGGTGAACCAGGTCACCAGCGTGGCGGCGAGGGCGCCGGCCAGGAACATTTGATCAGGGCCGAACACCTGCTGAACATAGGCACCGACAAAACCGACGAAAGCCACCACCATGATCAGCGGGCCGGGGGTGGTTTCGCCGAGCGCCAGGCCATCGATCATCTGCGTGGGTGTCAGCCAGCCATAGTGGCCGACAGCGCCCTGATACACATAAGGCAGCACGGCATACGCGCCGCCGAATGTCAGCAACGCCGCTTTGGTAAAGAACCAGGCCATCTGGGTCAGGGTGCCTTCCCAGCCGAACAGGGCGGTGAGAATTCCCATCGGCAATACCCACAGAACAGCACCTACCAGCAACAGGCGCAGCAATTTGAAACGGTTGAAACGGGCGTGTTCGGGAGGCGGGGTGTCGTCGTCGATAACAGCCGGGCCGAAGGATTTTTTCGTCGCGCTGTGGCCCCCGGTGCGGAACCGTTCAGGCGCCAGACGTCCGCCGACATAACCGATGATCGCAGCGCCCAGCACAATCAACGGGAACGGTACATTGAATACGAAGATCGCTGTGAATGACGCCGCAGCAATCCCCCACAGCCAGTTGTTCTTCAATGCCCGCGAGCCGATTCGGTGGGCTGCCTGCACCACAATCGCAGTCACGGCAGGCTTGATCCCATAAAAAAGCCCGGCCACCACCGGCACTTCGCCAAACGCGATGTACACCCAGGACAACGCAATCAGGATGAACAGCGACGGCAGCACAAACAGCGCGCCGGCAATCACGCCACCCCATGTGCGGTGCATCAGCCAGCCAATGTAGGTGGCCAGCTGCTGAGCTTCAGGCCCAGGCAGCAACATGCAATAGTTGAGGGCATGCAGAAAGCGTCGTTCCGAGATCCAGCGTCGGCGCTCCACCAACTCCTGGTGCATGATCGAGATCTGTCCGGCCGGCCCGCCGAAACTGATGAAGCCTAGCTTCAGCCAGAACAGAAACGCTTCCCGCAGACTGATGGTTTCAGGCTTCGACAAGTCCTGTTCGACGGTCGAGGAGGGGGCTTTATTCAAATCACGATTCCTTTTTCAACTGTCGATTCAAGCCTTCACGGCGTCCCAAACATCGCCGTCCAGTAAATCCCCGCGTCACTCTTCGGGTCCACCGCATAAGCCGCACCCAACTCGCGAAATTGCGGGTTCATCAGATTGGCGCAATGGCCCGGGCTGGCGAGCCAGCCATCGACTACTTTGCGCACAGTGTCTTGCCCGGCGGCGATGTTTTCACCGACTTGCTGACCCGCATAACCCGCCAATTCAGCCCGATCACCCGGCGTGCGACCATCGCGGTCCTTGTGATCGAAATAGTTATTGTTGGCCATGGCCCGGCTATGGGTCTCGGCCGCGGAGCCCAGCGTGGCGTTCCAGGCCAGCGGCGTCGTGGCGGTAAAGGCTTGGGTGCCGCACTGGCGCGTCTGAGCGCGGGCGCTGTTCATCGCTTCAAGCAGTTGTTGCCCCTCTGCCTGCCAGTCGCCCAGACGCCCGGTCAACAGCGGACGCGCCAGCACAATGCGCCATTCACGGCCATCGCGGCTGACGCCGATGTCGACGAATTGCGGGTCCAGCACCACTTGGCAGAAGCTCTCCTGAATCGCCTTCATGGCGGACGGCGCATCACGCGGGCCAGACAAGCTGATCGCCTGCACATTGACCATCGGATACGCCGCGCGGGCCAGTGCCTGCTGCAAGTCGCCGATACTGTTGGCGGACAACACCAGGCGCGGATCGCTCGCCAGTGGCGGCAACTCCGAAGACGCCTGGCCGCCGCAGCGCTGCGCCTGGCTGCGGTAAACGTTGATCGACTCGACCAGCTGCGTTTCATCAGCCGCCGACGCGGCGACGCTAAACATTAGCCCGAATGACAACACGGCAAGATGCAAAACGGATGACAGGCTGCGCATGAAATTCTCCCTTGGACGGACTGCGCCCATGATGCGCGATTTCCCCCCTCCCGATGCAATGCCTTTTCGCCTCGAATGCAGTTTATTGTCAGGCGGCTGGAATGACGTGCGACGACTACAATCACAGCAGGTCAGCACGACAACATCGCCGTTTCATTGCTCAAGCCAGTGTCATCGGAAGGATCGATCATGCGATTAAAATGGGTAGTCACCTGCTTCGCAATCATCCTTCTAGGAGATCAGGTGTTGGCGACTGACCAGGAGCAAAAACAGGAAGCGGCTGAAGACAAGGCGCAGGTCCTGGAACAGAAAGCGGCAGAAAAGGACAGCGAACTTCCGGTGCCCAAGTCCGAAGCCATTACCACCTCCGAAGTGCAGGCAGTCGATCCGGCGGGCGCCGCGCCGCTGGACGATGCCATTACTTGCCTTGCACGCAGTATCTATTGGGAAGCCAAAGGCGTGGCGCCTGCCAACATGGAAGCCGTCGCCAGCGTGGTCATGAACCGGCTCGGCCAGGAGGGCTTCCCCGATACGGTGTGCGCCGTGGTCAAGCAAGGTTCTGAAACGGGCTCCTGCCAGTTTTCGTGGTGGTGCGACGGACGTGCGGATCAGGTAAAGGAAGACAACGAATATGCCCTCGCCAAGGAAATCGCGCGCAAGGCACTCAACAAGCAACTCACGGATCGCACCCATGGTGCTTTGTATTTCCACGACAGAACGGTAAAGCCCGCCTGGGCGAAGAAATACACGAGGACGGCCGAGACCCGCAAGTTTCTGTTTTATAAACCTCGTGGCGGGACGGCGCAGTAGGCGGCCGTAAACCATCGCGGGTCCAGGCGCGCTGTCGCATAATGCCGTGCAATGACAACTGATATGAAAACCCATTTTGAGATAAGTGATGTCCCTGAGCCCAACATCAAGTAATCCATCAGCCGCCGACGGTAACAGCATGATCGAGGTCACCGAGGTTTCCATTGCCCAACTGCGTGCTGCGCTCGAGTCCGGCCAGACGACGGCGGTTGAGCTGGTCCAGGCCTATCTCGCCAGGATCGACGCCTACGACGGCCCCGACACGCCCACCGCCCTCAATGCAGTGGTGGTTCGCAACCCCGATGCGCTCAAGGAAGCGCAGGCGTCCGATGCCCGTCGGGCCAAGGGCGAGACGCTGGGGCCGCTCGATGGAATTCCCTATACAGCCAAAGACAGTTATCTGGTGAAAGGGCTCACCGCAGCCTCCGGAAGTCCCGCCTTCGCGAACCTGATTGCTTATCGCGATGCGTTCACCATCGAACGGCTTCGTGCCGCTGGCGCGATTTGCCTGGGCAAGACCAATATGCCGCCGATGGCCAACGGCGGCATGCAGCGCGGGGTTTATGGCCGTGCCGAGAGCCCTTACAACGCTGACTATCTCACCGCCCCCTTCGCATCGGGCTCATCGAACGGCGCCGGCACTGCAACCGCCGCCAGTTTCGCGGCATTCGGCCTCGCCGAAGAAACCTGGTCGAGCGGACGTGGCCCGGCGTCGAACAATGGTTTGTGTGCCTATACGCCTTCGCGCGGAGTGATCTCGGTGCGCGGGAACTGGCCGTTGACGCCGACCATGGACGTGGTCGTGCCGTTTGCCAGAACCATGGCCGACCTGCTCGAAGTGCTCGATGTGGTAGTGGCGGACGATCCCGACACACGCGGCGATCTGTGGCGGATGCAACCCTGGGTGCCCATCCCGAGTGTCGCCTCGGTGCGTCCCGCTTCCTATAGGTCGCTTGCCGCGAATACCGATGCCCTCGCCGGAAAGCGCTTCGGCGTTCCTCGTATGTACATCAACGCGGATCCCGAGGCGGGCACGAGCGATGCGCCTGGTATCGGTGGTCCGACGGGCCAGCGAATCAACACCCGTGCCTCCGTGATCGGGCTCTGGGAGGAGGCTCGCAAGGCACTCGAAGCCTTTGGTGCCGAATTGATCGAGGTCGATTTTCCGCTGGTCTCCAATTGCGAAGGTGATCGTCCTGGTGCACCGACCGTGTTCAACCGCGGCCTGGTTTCCAAAGAGTTCCTTCACCATGAGTTGTGGGATCTGACGGCCTGGGCGTTCGACGATTTTCTGCGGGCCAACGGCGATCCAGAACTCAATCGTCTGGTCGATGTGAACGGACCGCTGATCTTCCCGCACGACCCAGGAACGCTGCCCAACCGTGAGGGCGACCTTGCCGCTGGCATGGATGAATATGTGCGGATGGCCGAGCGCGGTATCACCCCTTGGGACCAGATCCCCACGGTGCCTGACGGACTACGCGGCCTTGAACAGACGCGCCGAATCGATCTTGAGGACTGGATGGACCGGTTGGGGCTCGACGCGGTGATCTTCCCGACGGTGGCCGACGTTGGGCCGGCGAATGCCGATGTCGATCCGAAGTCTGCGGACATCGCGTGGAGTAACGGTGTCTGGGTCGCGAACGGCAATCTCGCCATCCGCCACTTGGGTGTTCCCACGGTCACGGTGCCGATGGGCGTGATGCCGGACATCGGCATGCCCGTCGGGCTGACCTTCGCCGGTCGTGCTTATGACGATTCGACGCTGCTGCGCTTGGCTTCGGCGTTTGAGTCGACGGGAACGAAACGATTGATTCCGCCTCGAACCCCACCGTTGTCGGGTGGTCAATAAATAGGAAGGGCGGGATTGGGGCTCGGTACAGGCTCCAATCCCGCCCGGTAACGGTAAGCCAGTCGCTCGCAAAAAATATTTTGCAGCGCTGCCGATGCGTGTTCCCGGCAAAAAGGTGCAGTGCCTTGTTTTTCTAACGCAGTCCTGTCCAGGTTGAGAGGTGGATTTCATGAACAACATCATCTACATCGTCGGGGTAGTTGTGATCATCGTGGTAATCCTGTCGTTCCTGGGGTTTGCATAGCGCGCGCCGCTTCGAAGGTGGCACGGGCGTCACCCGTCACATAACGATGCCGATATCGTCCGCAAAGCAACGGCTGCGCTGGAATGCGTCCATGCAGCGACGCAGAGGCAGGCGCTGCCGCTGTTTTCCTGATGACCAACGGCTTTACGGGAAAAGGGTGGGAAACGGGGAAAGGTAAACACTGAACAGTTATGGTTTTATTGCGTGACCATCGTCAATGTGGGGAGTGTCCGTTGGTTTCTTCTCCGGAACTATAAAGTTCACTGTCGTGCTGGTGAGGATCTTGTGAGTCGGGTCGGCCACTTCAAGAAGAAGCGTGTGAGTGCCGGGCTTCAGTCCGACCAGGATAATCGGGTCTTCACTGGTATGCGCCCATGTACCTTTCCAGTCATCGACGGTCACGTGAAGGTGACCCAGACGTGGTGATACCTCAACAGCCGCTTTGCCAAATACCGGCATGATCCTGGCGTGCTCTGTTCGATACTGGATGATGACCACTCCGCGAGCGAGCGGCTCGGCAAGTGGCGGATAGGCAATGAGTTTGGGTACCGTCTCAGATTCCAGTGGGAGTATTGCCGGTGGGTGATTGCTGTCTGCTAACCCTTGACCGCACGCTGCCATGCAGAAGAAGACACCCAAAACAATGGCGACTGGATCTCTGAGAGCGAGGGGCATTGTAGGGTTCTCCCACGTGACTTCATGCAAGCCTAGATCAAACCGAGTATTGTCAGTGTTTATTTAAAAGCGGATTTTATTGACACTCACTGACCGGGATGCGCTCAGCTATCGGCCCAGCAGAGGTGCCAGCAATGCACACATGCTGCGCCAGTGCGAACCCTCCCAGTAAACCCGTTGGCAGGCGTCGCAGCGCAGGAAGTGCGAGTAGAGGACGCCAATGCGTGGCGGCACCTGCGGCCGGGCCAGTTCCGGGCTGATCTCGTGCAGCGGCAGGTTGCAATGAAGGCACAGGCTGAATGGCTGCGCGCTACGCGCCAGGTCGAGGCGCTCATACAATTCGCGCAGCTGCAGCGACGGTTTCAGGGCATGCACGTAACAGCCGTGGCTGATGATCCGCCGCTTGAGCAGTTCGCGGTCACGGGTTAGCACGATGCGTCCTTGCTGCGCAGCGATCTCGGCGATCTCGCTATCCTCGAAACCATTGTCATAGAGGGTGTCGAAGCCGCTCATGCGCAGCAGGTTGGCCAGCCCGCCAAGGTGCGCATCAGCGACGAAGCGCAACACCCGTAAAGGTTGCGCACGAACCTTGAGCAGCGGGCTGATGTCCAGCGCTTCGAACTTGGGATACACCGCCAGTCGATCACCGTCGAAAATCACCCGCTCGAAGCCCACCGACTCGCCGTTGAGCAGCACCAGCTCGACCTCGGTGTGCGGTATCCCGAGCGCCTCGATCATGTGCTTGACCGTCGCCCCTTGCGCGCACTCGCAGGTGAAGGACTGCCGCCGCCGTTCGGCCGGCAGGAAATCGTTGAGCTCCTCATAGAAGCGGAAGGTTGCACTGGTCATGCTCAACAGTATGGCAGGGCTGCAGGGTGAACGAGTCTGGTCCGGACATCTTCCAACACGGGTTAACCCTTCACAGCCGCTTCAATTGCAGCGATGTCGATCTTGCCCATCTCCATCATGGCGTTGAATGCGCGCTTGGCCGCCGCTCGATCAGGATCGTTTATCGCCGCTGTCAGAACGCGTGGTGTGATCTGCCACGACAATCCCCACTTGTCCTTGCACCAGCCGCATACATTTTCCTGGCCGCCATTTCCGACAATCGCGTTCCACAAACGGTCCGTTTCGGCTTGGTCGTCGGTCGCAACCTGGAACGAGAAAGCTTCGTTGTGCTTGATCGCCGAGCCTCCGTTCAGCCCCAGACAAGGGATGCCCATCACCGTGAACTCAACCGTCAGGACATCGCCCTGTTTGCCCGCCGGATAGTCGCCAGGCGCGCGAAGGACAGTGCCCACGGCGCTGTCCGGGAACGTCTCGGCGTAGAACGTCGCAGCGTCCAGCGCGGAGCCGTCGTACCAGAGACAAATCGTGTTCTTGCTGATCATCTTGGTTCTCCAAAAAATGGCGTGTAAATCAGATGCCCTCGGTCATGATCGACTGGCGTTTGGTCAGGCGGCTGACCGCGAACAGAATGGGCTATTAATTTTTGCACTCCGACAACACCACCTGGCAGGTATCGGGCGTACCACCGGATCGGCCGGCATAGCGGATGCAATTATCCATGGATTTTTTGCGAGCCATGCTCAAGGTATCGCCCCACGCCAAGCCACCTTCGCCCGCCGTAGGTATCGCTTTTGCGTAGCAGTTTGAGCCTATGTTTGAGGCCGAATAGCGAGCCGTGGAAGCTTTACCCGCACATCCCGCCATCAGCGCCAGGTTGATGGCGAGCAGGGAGGGCAGGACCCATGACGAGCATTGGCGTGCTGTTTTTCCGGTCATCCCGTTTCCCCTGAGGCTAGAGGCGTGTTTGTGCTCGTGCTCTACTCAGATTAGTCGACCCATGGCGGTGGCTTCGCTACTATTTTCACAACCACACGATAATGGCCGTTTGCAAGGTTAAAACCGGCGCTTGATTAGAGGAGACGCAGCATGGACCGATTCACCGGCGGTTGCCTGTGCGGCAACGTCCGAATCGAGGCGTCGGGCCTCCCATACCGGGTCGGCCTTTGCCACTGTCTCGATTGCCGCAAACATCATGGGGCGCTGTTTCACGCTTCCGCGATATTCCCTCAGGACGCGGTGACGATCGAGGGCGAAACACGCGACTACGCCGGGCGGTTTTTCTGTCCTCGCTGCGGTTCCTCCGTTTTCGCCCGCACCAATGACGAAATCGAAGTGAACCTGGGATCCCTGGATGCCCCTGACCAATTGAAGCCCACCTACGAAAGCTGGATCGTCCGTCGCGAATCCTGGTTGCCGTTGTTTCCGCTGACGCGACGATACGAGCGCGATCGTGATACCTCGGGGCGCTTTGAGGAGTAGGGTTGTCACTCCAGAACGAACACAAGATTCGACCTGTTATCGACTAGGTCTCCCGGCCACAACTCTCGCAAAGGAATGCACATGATCGATGGTCCCGCCGTATTAACAGTTTTTTTGGTTTACCTGGCTGGTGTCGTTATTCCAGGGCCAAATTTCGTTGCAGTGGTCCACAAAGCGGTGGCGGCTACGCGGTCAGAAGCATTGGCCCTGGTCGCAGGGATCGTATTGGTCAACTTAATCTGGGCCACCTGTGCAATTGCGGGTATCGGCGTTGTATTTGCTGCGTTCCCTTGGGCGGCGCTGATCGTAAAAGTTCTGGGGGCCGCCTATCTGATGTGGTTTGGATTGCGACTCTTGATCAAGGCCGGGAAGGGTGCGCCTGCCCCTTGTAACAATGCTGTTGTCGGAAACTTTCGGCAGTCATTCATTCAAGGGGTCGTTACGAATATCGGGAACCCTAAATCCATGGCCTTTTACGCCGCTATTTTTTCAGCGGCAGCCCCGGCCCACGTTTCGCCAGGCACGTTTTTATCGATGCTGGCGGTCGTAGTGGTGGTTTCGATGACTTGGTATGGCGTGGTCGCAATCGCTCTTTCGCAACCTGAGATCGCATCAGGGTATCGAAGGAGTAAAAAGGCAATTGATCGACTCTGTGGCAGTTTGATTTTGGCACTGGGGATCCGACAACTGGTTCAATAAGCCGAAGGGTCGAGGGGGGCCGGTGTGGTCGCACGCCGGCATCATCTGCACCGGCGAGACTTATGTGAGGGCCTCATCGCGAGCAGGCTCGCTCCCACAGGGTATTTGGTTCGGCGCGGTATTTGTGTGAGGCGGTAATCAAACTGAGGGAGCGAGCCTGCTCGCGATGGGATTGTTGGTCGACGTTGATGTTTTTATAACGATAAATACTTATATTCTATTTGTTAATTCGATTTTATTATTTATCTAATATTCTATTAAGGAATAAATAGATAACTATATATTCCTTTTGCTGCTGGTTCGGGTGGTGCACTTTGAGGGCCTGCACATCCATGCGGATGCGCCCGACACCAGACAGGAAGCCTCATCATGACCATCAAAGCGATCAATGTCCGGAACCAGTTCAAGGGTGTCATCAAGGAAATAGTAGCGGGTGAAGTGGTGTCCGAAATCGATGTGCAAACCGCTTCCGGGATCGTCACCTCGGTGATTACCACCCGTTCGGTGCGCGACCTTGAATTGAAAGTGGGGAGCGAGGTGATTGCCTTCGTCAAATCCACCGAGGTGTCGATCGCCAAGCTCTGAAATTGAAATGTGAGCGACGAAAATCCTGTGGGAGCGTGGCTTGCCCGCGAAGAATGCACCGCAGTTTTTTCAGGTATTACGCGTCATCGTTCTTCGCGGGCAAGCCACGCTCCCACAGGTTCTACGTCTTGACTTACCGGCATTGTGCTCACTTTCCATAACGTTGAGGTTTTCATGGCGACTCCTTTCAAACGCTCCGCATTGACGCTGTTGGCAGCCTCCGTGGCTGCGGTGAGTGCGTTACTCAGCCCCGGCGCTCAGGCTGAAGGCAAAATCAGCATTGCCCAGCAATTTGGTATCGGTTACCTGATCCTGGATGTGGTGCGCGATCAGCAGCTCATCGAGAAACATGGCAAGGAGCAGGGCCTCGACATCAAGGTCGACTGGAACAGCATTTCGGGTGCCACGGCGATGAATGAGGCGCTCTTGGCCGGTGCGCTGGATGTGGTGTCGGCAGGCGTGCCGCCGATGCTGACGATCTGGGACCGGACCAAGGGCAAACAAAACGTCAAGGCCATCGCCTCGCTGGGGTCGATGCCCAATTACCTGCTGACCAATAATCCGAACGTAAAAAGCCTCAAGGACTTCACCGAAAAGGACCGCATCGCGGTGCCGGCAGCAGGGGTAGGTTTCCAGTCGCGCACTTTACAAATCGAAACGGCGAAACAGTTTGGTGCGCAAAACTTCAAAAAATTTGACGACATCTCGATCAGCCTCGCCCATCCGGATGCGACGACGGCGCTGATTGCCGGCGGTTCAGAGATCAACTCACATTTCTCCAGTCCGCCGTTCCAATATCAGGAGCTGGAGAGTCCCAACGTGCACAAGGTGCTGAGTTCCTACGACGTATTGGGTGGCCAGGCCACGTTTAACGTGCTGTACACCACCGAGAAATTCCATGACGAAAATCCGAAAACCTACAAGGCGTTTTACGCGGCACTCGCCGAGGCCGAGAAAATAATCAAGGCCGATAAACCCGCAGCCGCCCAGACCTATATCCGGGTGGAACAATCGAAGCTGGCGCTGCCACTGGTTGAGAAAATTGTCGCCGATCCTGAAATCGACTTCACCGTCGTGCCCCAGCGCACCTTCATCTACGCCGAAAAACTCCAGGAACTCGGTGTGCTGAAAAACAAGGCTGCCAGCTGGAAGGATTACTTCTTTGAAGAAGCATACGCTAATGAGGGCAGTTGAGCGGGTCTGCTACAAAGCGTGCGTCGCGGCTTGATTTACTAGCATTAGGGCTTACGCAACACAAGCAACAACAACGCCGCAGCCGCCAGCCCCGCCCCGACGATGAAAGTACTCGCCGAGCCCGAGGTCTCCCACAGCGCGCCGGCCAGCACACTGGCGATCAACAGGCACACGCCGCTGATCAGATTGAACAGGCCGAAGGCCGTGCCTCTGAGATGTTCGGGCGCGGTGTCGGCGATCAGCGTCGCGAGAATCCCTTGGCTGAAACCCATATGCAGGCCCCACAGGGCCACTCCCGCGAGCATGGTCATGATCGAATCCGCTTGCGCCAATAACAGGTCCGCCAGGATCAGCAGGACGATGCCGATGCACAACACTTTGGTGCGGCTGATTCGATCTGACAGCCAACCGGCGGGGTAGGCGGATACCGCATAGAGCAGCGACATGACCACCATCACCATCGGCACCCAAGTGGCCGTCAGGCCTGTTTGCTGTGCTTTCAATACCAAAAAGGCTTCGCTGAAACGGGCCAGCGTGAAGAGTCCGCCGATGATCACCACCCACCAGTAACCACGGGAAAAATCCCGCAGAACCTTCCAGTGAATGGGCGAGCGAAAGGCGCGTTCGCCAGCGGCTGCGGTCGGTTCTTTTACCCCGCCGACAATCAGCGCCACTGAGATCACCGCCGGGATCACCGCAAACCACAACACCAGATGGATCTGCCCGAGCCAGAGCATCAGCACGATAGCCAGGATCGGGCCAAGAATGGCGCCCACGGTGTCCATCGATTGGCGCAAGCCAAAGCAGGCGCCACGGATTTCGGCGGGTGCAATATCGGCGACCAGCGCATCGCGCGGCGCGCCGCGAATACCTTTGCCGATGCGATCCAGAAAACGCGCGGTGAACACCACCTCCACCGACTGCGCGAGGGGAAAGAGCGGTTTCGACAAAGCTGCCAGACCGTAGCCCATCAACAGCAGGCCTTTGCGCCGGCCGATAAAGTCGCTGATGGCCCCGGAGAAAATCTTGGTCAGCATCGCGGTCGCTTCGGCGATGCCCTCGATCACGCCGACGGTCAACGCGCTCGCGCCCAAGGTCGTGACCAGAAATATCGGCAGCAGGCTGTGTACCAGCTCTGAAGACAGGTCCATGAACAGGCTGACAAAACCCAGGGCCCAGACCGTGGAGGGGATACGGACTGAGGCCGGTCTGGGTTTCGAGAGTTTGTCCATGCTGGTTTCCGGGATTGAATGCTCACCGATTGTTTATGTCGCCAACCCCGGCGATCAGGCCTTATAGGTTCTGACTCAAAAACAGCAACGTATTGCCATGTGCCTCTACCGCCGCCCGCTGGTTGTAGCTGTCACGGTGTGAGCAGTTGAAGCCATGTTCGGCCCCCGGATAAACCTCGATATCGACGTCGTCGTTGAACTCGAAACGCTCGGCGATTTGTTTCACGGCGTCGATGGGGATGTGGCTGTCCTGTTCGCCGAAGTGCATCAGCACGGGCACTTTGATTTCATCGGCTCGATCCAATTGGTTCTGAATGCCGCCGCCGTAGTAGGCGATTGCCACATCGACGAAACCATTGGCCGCGGTGTTGTACGAGAGCATGCCGCCGAAGCAGAAACCGATAGAAGCGATTCTGCCGTCCAGCCCCGGCTGTGCTTTCAGGGCGTCGATGGCCAGTTTGATGTCGGCCTGCGCTTTTTTGGTATCGGTGGCGTTCATCAGTTCGACGGCGCGTTTCCAACCCGTTTCGTCGTAGCCCAGTTCGATACGGTGGCCGTTGCGCCAGAACAGATCCGGCGCGATGACCAGGTAGCCGTCGGCGGCGTATTGCTCGGCGACCGAGCGGATGTGTTCGTTGACGCCGAAGATTTCCTGAATCAGCACAATCCCCGGACCTTTACGGGTATGGGGGATGGCCAGGTAAGCGCCGAATGTGCCCTCGGCGCTGGTGATCTCGATCCATTGGGTGGTTACGCTCATGATGGCTCCTTTACATAAGTTGGGTGAGTTACCGAGACGCTGGCGTATCAGCAGTGACTACGCCGCCAGAAGTATCGAGCCAACAGCGCGTCCACGCTGAGTTTGCCTGCCCCCGAGAGCAACAACGGCATGAAGGCTGCAAGGTAGATCAGCGGCAGTTTGAAGTTGCCGTAGCCTTTATTGCTGATGGCATAACCCTGGGCAAGTTCACTCAATGTAGACCAATCGGCCGGCCAGTGAACGGCAGCGGTCGCGACGATCGTGACCACGATCAGAATGATGGACGAAAGGCGCGTCCCCAGGCCCACCAGCAGGGCGAGGGCGCAGATCAGTTCGGCCCACATCGCCAGTTCCCAGTTCAGCGTGGCCGGCACGTGGTTGAAGGGAAACGGGAAGCGGTGCTGGATGTCGGCGAACCAGTTCTGGCCGTTCCATTTTTCCAGGCCTGACTCGAAAAACTCCCAGGCCAGGAACAATCGCAAGGTCAGAGGGGCAATCCAGTTGCCGGCACGGTCGAGGTTCAGGTGCAGGCTTTTGATGGCTGATGAAAGGGAGGTGTTCATGGGTTTGATCTCTGTGAATTTGATCGGTGGCGGGCAATCACCTGTAGCAGCTGCCGAGCAGCGCGAGGCTGCGTTCGGCTGCGAAGCAGTCGCAAACCCGGTGTGCGCGGTTTACCTGAAAGACCGCATCGGCTGATTTCGCGACTGCTTCGCAGCCGAACGCAGCCTCGCGGGCTCGGCAGCTGCTACGGTCGGCCAGAGGGTTAAACATAGGCGCGGGTCTGGCTCCGTTTGTACTTCTGTGCAATCTTGCCCAGCAGCCGAATGACGATCGCCGAAAACATTACGCCGAACGGCAGCACGTACCAGGCGCTCAGGGGGATGCGTTTGAAGTTGGAATAGATGAACACCGCAGCGATCACCCACATACCGCTCACATGCAGCGCTTTCCAGGCTTTGGGGCCGATCAGCCGCGTCGTGGTTTTGAACGAGGTCAGCGCCATCAGCAAAATAAACAGATAACCGACCGAACCCGGGATGTTGCCGACCGTGGTCCGGCCGGGCCAGAACTCGGGGTTCAGTTGGCCATAGCTGTAGATCAGGATGGCGTGTACCAGGTGAGAAAACGCGAAGGCCAGGCCGAGGAACCGCCGTTCGCGCACCAGCGATCGGGTGAAAGGCGAGGGCACCAGCACAGCGAGGGCCGACGCGGTGAAGGCGGCGAGAAACAGCGCAAACGAGGTCCGTGCGGTGGCGCGAATGGCGCTGCGCGTGGCCTCCACCAGATCCGGGTTGAGCAGCAGAATCAGGCCGGTCATCAACAGCACCAGCAAGGACAGCAGGCCAAACAGCGACCAGCCGTGGTAACGGGGAACTTGGGTCATCATGACAACACTCCTGAGCAAGGGCCGACCCGGTTTTGCCGGTGGTCAGCGGACGGCGGGAGTGTTGCAACCTGCTGTATGGGTGGTATGTCCGAAAGGTCGCCCGGCGCAAGTTCATGTATCCCGAGCCACAACAGATACATTCCCATACAAAACTGTGATTCAGCCCCGACCTGGGGCGTCTAGCGACAGTGTCCCCGCAATCCCATGGGGCGAGACTTCGGAACCCGGCATGCAAGCGCTGTTGAACGAGATCCTTGACGCAGTCCGACCGTTGATCGGTCAGGGCAAAGTGGCTGACTACATTCCCGCCCTCGGCACCGTGCCGTCCAATCAGTTGGGCATTGCCGTGTATGGCAATGACGGCGAGTTGTTTTGCGCCGGCGACGCCGACACGCCGTTCTCGGTGCAGAGTATTTCCAAGGTATTCAGCCTGGTGCAGGCCATCGACCATTCCGGCGAAGCGATTTGGGAGCGCCTGGGCCACGAGCCGTCCGGCCAGCCGTTTAACTCGCTGGTGCAGCTGGAGTTCGAGCGCGGGCGCCCGCGCAATCCCTTCATCAACGCCGGTGCGCTGGTGATCTGCGACATCAACCAATCACGTTTTGCCGCGCCGGCGTTGTCGATGCGCGATTTTGTCCGGCGCTTGTCCGGCAACCCGAATGTCATGGTGGACGGCAAGGTCGCCGAGTCGGAATACCAGCACCGCGCGCGCAACGCGGCCATGGCTTATCTGATGCAATCGTTCGGCAACTTTCATAACGACGTCGAAGCCGTGCTGCGCAGCTACTTCAGCCATTGCGCGCTGCGCATGAGTTGCGTGGATCTGGCCCGCACGTTCTGCTTTCTGGCCAACGACGGTTTCTGCAAACACAGCGGCGCCCAGATCCTCAGCGCCCGCCAGACCCAGCAAGTCAACTCGATCATGGCCACCAGCGGGCTGTACGACGAAGCCGGCAACTTTGCCTATCGCGTCGGTCTGCCGGGCAAAAGCGGCGTTGGTGGTGGCATCGTCGCCGTGGTGCCCGGGCAATTCACGGTGTGCGTCTGGTCCCCGGAATTGAACACCGCCGGCAATTCCCTCGCCGGCATGGCGGCGCTGGAGTTGTTGAGTCAGCGGATTGGCTGGTCAGTGTTCTGATGGCCTGTCTTGACTAGCGCCCGATGACCGCTACCGTGAAGCAGGCATTCTTTGACTCACCCGAGCGGGTGAAGGGGCAGGTGACTTCATGGTGAAATTCGGTTCCGCGCTTCTAGTCTTCAATGAGCCGGACGCTCATGTGCGCAAAGGGTTGTCTGCCGTGGTCCAGATAGGCAATACCCTCTGGGTCGCCAATGATGAATCCTTGAGCCTGGAGCGCCTCACCCTGCATGAGCGCACCGATGCGGGCGAGTTTCTGTTTGACCAGCACAAACAGTTCCCGTTGGCGTCCCTGTTGGCGCTGCCGGTCATCCCGAAGGATGGCGAAGAATTCGTTGAGGCAGACCTGGAAGGCATGAGCTACGACCGCGACACGGGGTATCTCTGGATTGTGGGGTCTCACAGCCTGAAACGGAAAAAACCCGATAGCACCAAGTCCCTGAAGAAAAACGCCGAGCGTCTGGCAACGGTCAGCAGCGATGGCAATCGTTTTCTCCTGGCCCGGATTCCGGTGGTCGAAGAAAACGGGACGTTCACTTTGGTGAAGGGCACCGCCAGCGATGATCGAGTCGCGGCCCAATTGGCCGGTAATCAACTGGGCAACGAATTGCTCGATGAGCTCAAGGACGACGAGCATGTGGGAGCCTTTCTGCACATTCCCGGCAAGGACAACGGGTTCGATACCGAAGGCCTAGAGATCAACGGCAAACGTGTTTTTATCGGGTTGCGAGGGCCGGTGTTGCGGGGCTGGACCATTGTTCTGGAGATTGAACCTGAGGACCATCCCAAGACCGCCCACACGCTGACACTGAAAAAAATCGGGCCTGGGGGGCGAAAATATCGAAAGCATTTTCTCCAGTTGGGCGGACTCGGTGTCAGGGACTTATGCATCGAGGGTGACGACATGTTGATCCTGGCCGGGCCGACGATGAACCTCGACGGGCCTGTCAGCGTATTTCGCTGGCAGGGCGGCGCCAGGCCAACAGATGAGAGTTTTGTCTACAGCGAACAATTGACGCCGGTCCTGGAGGTTCCCTACGGGCAAGGAGGGGATAAAGGCTGCGATCATGCCGAAGGACTGACCTTTATCAGCACCGCCGGCGTAGAAGAGCCCTTGCTGCTGGTGGTTTATGACGCGAACGCCGCGTGGCGCAAACCGGGGAGCAATCGCCTGGAGCAAGATGTATTTCGACTGGCGAAAAAGTAACCGCCATTGCGCCCCGGTGAATGACGCTCCACGGATTTTCCTATACATTTTCTGGCCGCTCCCCTGCATGGTGAAACCGTTTCATGTCTCTCGCGCTCGAACGTCTAGTCGCTGGTACGCCGATCCCTTTTGCCGGTAATCGTGTCACTGTCGTCAGCCCCGAACTGGCGGCGCGCTTTCAGCCCGGCGACCATCTGCTGGTGGAGCAGGTCAGCGGCGAATTGTTGCTGATTCCCGTGGCGGATCAGCACGCAGCGGCAGTCGCCATCGAGCGCGCCGAAGCGGCGTTCGCGGCGATGTCCAGTGTCTCGGATCAGGCCATTAGCGAGTTCTTCGATCGCTTTGCGCAACGCCTGGAAACTCCGGAATGCTGGGCCCTGATTGCGGCCGCCAACCTCACTGACATCGAGCGGGCCAAGGCACGCGGGCGTTCCACCACGCGGTTGCTCGCCGATGAGCGCATGCGCCGCGACATGATCGCCGGCCTGCGCGCCTGGCGCGATGCACCGGCCACCCGCGGCAAGGTCGTGAGCTGCGTCGAGCATGACGGCTGGAAAGTCGAGCAAGTGGTGTCGCCATTGGGCATCGTCGCGTTCGTGTTCGAAGGCCGGCCGAATGTCTTTGCCGACGCCGCCGGTGTTTTGCGCACGGGCAACACGGCGGTGCTGCGCATTGGCAGCGATGCGTTGGGCACCGCCCAGGCCATCGTCACCCATGCATTGAATCCGGCGCTGAGCGATGCCGGATTGCCGATCGGCGCGGTGTCGCTGGTGGAAAGCGTCAATCACGCCGCCGGTTGGGCGATGTTCGCCGACCGACGCCTGTCATTGGCCGTGGCCCGTGGTTCGGGACGTGCAGTCAGCCAGTTGGGCAGCATCGCCCAGCAGGCCGGCACTGCCGTCAGCCTGCACGGCACCGGTGGCGCCTGGCTGATCGCCGACCAGGACGCCGATGCCCGGCGCTTTGCCGCCGTGGTGCGCAACTCGCTGGACCGCAAAGTCTGCAACACCCTCAACGTTTGCCTGATCCACCGCGATCGCGCCGGCGAACTGGTGCCGTTGTTTCTCGACGCGCTGCAACAGGCCGGCACCGCTCGGGGCCAGGGCTGCAAGTTGCATATCGTTGAGGGCAACGAACCTTGTTTGCCGGCCGATTGGCAAACCGCGAGCGTCGAGGTGTACCGCGCCGAAGGCTATCAGACCGAAGCGTTGGCCGAACCGCTGCCTGAGGATCAATTGGGGCGCGAGTGGGAATGGGAAGAAACCCCGGAAGTCAGCCTGAAGATCGTCGATGACCTGGACCACGCCATCGCCTTGTTCAACCGCTACAGCCCGCAATTCACCGTGTCGCTGATCAGTGAGGATGCCCCGTCGCAGGAGCGTTTCTACAACGCGGTCAACGCACCTTTTGTCGGCAACGGGATTACCCGCTGGGTCGATGGGCAGTACGCGCTGAACAAGCCGGAACTGGGGCTTTCGAACTGGGAGAGTGGGCGCCTGTTTGCACGTAGCGCGATTCTCTCGGGGGATGGTGTGTTTACCATCCGTAGCCGCATGACTCAGACGGATCTGTCGGTTAAACGCTGAGACGGCACTCCAGAACAGCCGCGCAAACGTGGGAGCGTGGCTTGCCCGCGAAGAACGATGACGCGTTATACCTGAAAAAACGCGGTGCATTCTTCGCGGGCAAGCCACGCTCCTACAGGTTATTCGTCGCTCTTGTATCTTGCCGGCATCAGGGACAGCCCCCCGACCGCAGGCAACGCCACGCACTATACTTAATGTGTGTGCCTGTCTGCGGTGGGGCGGGCGGCGCATCTGATTACGTGAGGATGGCGCCATGAAACTTCATTCCTTTCAACATTACTCTCATCATCTGGAAACGGTCGTTCACGACGCGTGGATTACCACCCGGGTGAAGTCGGCCCTGGCATTGGCCGACTCAACCCTTGGCCTGCATGTCCATGTCAAAACCCATGCGGGCAGGGTGGCATTGAGCGGCCGCGTCAATACCCATAGACAATGTGAGCAGGCTGTTGCTCTGGCCCGTTCGGTTCAGGGTGTCGTCGACATCGATGCCAGCGAATTGCTGACGCACGTGTTCACGCCAGGCAGTTTTCCTGAAGCACCTAATGCCGAAGACACTCCTGAGCGTCGGCCACCCTCGTCAGCCAAGACAGACGACAAATGACAAGAGGTAACGCTGCGCCAAGCCTGGCGCGGCTTTGGTGTGCGAATCCCTCAGGCGGCTTCGACCGCTTTGCCATAAACCGCACAGGTGCCAGGATGCTCGGCCAGCGACAGGAACGTGCGGCTGTCGGCATCCAGAGCATCGACTGAGCCGGTCTCGATGTCATAAACCCAACCATGCAGGTTCAGCAGGCCTTTTTCCTGGGCCAGACGCACGCTCGGGTGAGTCTGGATATTCGCCAGTTGGGCGATGACATTTTCCCGGACCATCGAACTTACCTTGGCTGCGTCGCTGGCGTGGGGGCGGGAATCATTGATCACCTTGGCCGACTCGGCGTGTTGTAACCAGCCGCTGACGGCGGGCAGGTTATCCATGCATTTGCACTGGGCGATGGCGGTCATGGCGCCGCAGTCCGAATGCCCGCAGATCACGATGTCGGTCACGCCCAATACCGCGACCGCATATTCGACCGTGGCCGACACGCCGCCGGGATGCGGACTGTAAGAAGGCACGATATTGCCGGCATTGCGCACCACGAACAGTTCGCCGGGCTCTTGCTGGGTCAGCAGTTCCGGCACCACGCGGCTGTCGGAACAGGTGATGAACAACGTGCCGGGATGCTGGGTGGTGGCCAGGTGTTTGAACAGGTCGGTACGTTGGATGAAGGCTTCGTTCTGGAACTTCAATAAACCTTCGATGAGGGCTTTCATGGCTGATGTCCTTGCAATGAATGAGAGGGGCTAATGCCTGCAGAACTGTAGGAGCGAGGCTTGCCCGCGAAGAATGCAGCGCGGTTTTTCAGGTACTACGCGTCATCGTTCTTCGCGGGCAAGCCTCGCTCCTACAGGTTCTGCGTCTTAATTGACTGGGTTGTTTTTAGAAAGGACGCAGCGGCAGGAATTTACCGTCCAGGGTAATCACCGCGCGCGAACCGCCTTCCGGGTCTTCAACTTTCTTCATGTCCAGCTTGAAGTTGATCGCGCTGATGATGCCGTCGCCGAATTGCTCGTGAACCAGGGCTTTGAGCGTGGTGCCGTAGATCTGGATCATTTCGTGGAAGCGGTAGATGGTCGGGTCGGTCGGGATACCCGAAAGGCTACCGCGCAGCGGAATAATCTGCAGGCCGGCCACGGCGTCGGCGTCCAGTTCGAGTTTCTCGCCAATCACCTTGGCGGCAGCTTCCGGCAGCGGATGCTGGCCGAGCAGGGCAGCGGTGACATAGGCCAGGCCCAGGCCGGTGCCGTCGGTCAAATCCTGCCAGGACAGATTCTTGCGCGCCTTGGCATCGAGGATCGAAGTGGTCAGGGCCAGACTCGGGTCTTGGTAAGCATGGGACTGTTGCATGGTGTGACTCCTATTGGTTATCGCTGGAAAGTGCAGCCATCTTCGGTCGATTGATCAATAGGGTCCAAGACCGATATACAATGCTTCACATAAGTCCTGCCTATAGATGGTGTCCCCCATGCTGCTCCGACATTTGCGCTACTTGCTGGCAGTCGCCGACCACGGTGGCTTCACCCGCGCCGCCGAGGCGTTGCACGTCTCCCAGCCGACCCTGTCCCAGCAGATCCGGCAACTGGAGGAAACCCTGGGCGTCAGCCTGTTCGACCGCACCTCGCGCACGGTCAAGCCGACCGATGCGGGGCTGGCCTATATCGAAAGTGCCCGTCGGGTACTGGTGGAACTTGAAGCGGGGAAACGCGCACTGCATGACGTGAAGGATTTGTCTCGCGGCAGTTTGCGACTGGCCATGACGCCAACGTTCATGGCGTATTTGGTGGGGCCACTGGTGCGCGACTACGTGGCGAAATTTCCGAACATCCATCTGCAGATTTCCGAATTATCGATGGATGACATCGAGGTCGGGCTGCTCGATGACTCGCTGGACATCGCCATTGCCTTTACCCCGGTGAGGAGCCCCGACATCGAGTGCGTGCCGGCGTTTGTCGAGACCTTGGGCGTGATGGTCGGGCGCAGTCATCCGCTGTACGAGCACCAGAGCCCGCTGTCGCCGAAGGAGCTGGCACAACTGGATTTCGCGTTGCTGACGCAGGACTTCATCACCCGATCCTCCATCGACGGGTATTTTCGGCAACAGAACATCACGCCCAAAGTGGCAATCGAGGTGAACTCGGTGAGTACGCTGCTGGAGGTCATTCGCCACGCGCCGATGGCCACCATCCTGCCGGAACCCATCGCCACTGCGGAACGGGCATTGCGCAAAATTCCGCTGCTGGGGGAGGCACCCAACCGAGGGGCCGCGCTGCTTCGGCGCAAAAACAACTATCACAGTGCGGCGTCGGTGGCCTTTATGGAGCTGGTGTCGGGCGCTGCGGTCGAGTCGGCGAAGTCAGTCATCCACTGATTGGCACAGCCCGTTGGGAGCCTTGCCGGTGGAGGACACGGTCACCGAATCGTCATCGGCGAGAATGATCGAGATCGTGATGCCCGAACCCCTGGCTTCGAAGCGACGATCGTTGATGGCTTTGGTTACCGCCTCTTTACTGTTGATCAATACCGGGCCGTCCTGGTCCGCATGAACGACGACTTTACCGGGGCAGTCCACATCGAATGAGGGAATGCCAGGGAGGGTGTTCGCATGCGCAACATTCGCCATCGCCAACACTATGAAGATCAGGATTTTGTTCATCGCAAGCCTCCAGAAATCCAGCAGGGCATACGGTTAACCATAGCTTTGTTTGGTGCGCACGAGACAAACGAAAAGACCCCGCTCGATATTCCGAGCGGGGCCTTCTTCGTTACTGAGGGGGGATATCAATACAACCGATCAATCACCCGAACTTCGTTCTGGTTCTGCATCGATGCCCACGCCTGTTTCAGCGTTTGCAGCACATTACCGATGAAGTCCTTGTCGGCCGCGGCTTTCTTGCCGACATAACCCTGGCCGCGACGGTACATCTTCAGTCGGGCGAGCAGGTTCTGGTTGTTCTGGTCGAATGCTTCTTCGTGGGCATGGGGCGACAGGCAGTCGATATGAACCTGGCCCGATTTGCTGATCCACAGAATATGGCTGTCCTGGCTGTCTTTTTGCGCAGCGAACAAGCGAGCCAGTTCATCGATAGTAGGTTGATTGTTCAGATTCATTGTAAGCCCCTTGACCATTTGGTGATCTTTCAAAATTGATTCGCTAATACAAGTAGCCCATCGGTTAGTTGATCCCTGGCACCGAAACCAGGACGTCAGCGGTCGGCCGTCAATACGACGGGGTCCCGCGTCTGTTGCATGTAGTCGTGTTGAATAACTGCTACGCAATAGCGTCACAACGAAGAGAAGCAGCGAAAACCTGGAGGCCACTGCCGACATTTTCAGGGTCGGCCACAAGCTTCATGAGGATTGATCGCCAGCGCTTCTCGTCCTTGTACTGGACGTTCAGGCCAGGTCAGCTTCTTCAATCTGCCTTGTGGGCAGCGTGTATCCGGGAAAACAGCTCGGCGGTCAGACGAGCTTGCTCAAACGTGTTGCCTGTACTCCCGATCGGGGAGATGTCTGCATCATGCAAGGGCAAATCGGAGGCGTCAACGGTTTTGTAGTGAATATTTATGCTCACTACATATTGTCGGACAAAGTGGTTTTGGAATTAGCAAAGTCAGGTGTGGCTGGCTGTGGCGTCGTTGGAATCGCCAAGATCGCAGCCTTCCGTAGGAGCGAGGCTTGCCCGCGAAGGCCATCACGCGGACACATTGCTGGACCGCGTCATCGTTCTTCGCGGGCAAGCCTCGCTCCTACGGGGCCGGGGTAGGAGTTGCCGAAGGCTGCGATGTTTTAAAACGGTAAACGGTGCATGGATAACCATCAATGGGCATGCGATGGAGGGTGAATTCACCGCTCGTGAGATCGGGCATCACCCTGGCCCAGAACCGCTGCGCAGTCTGGTTGGCCTCGATGTGGAAAATCTGCCATTGCCCGGGGAACCGGTTCAAGAGGGCAGAGACGACAAACTTCGCGACGCCTTGGCCACGAAAGCGTCGACTGACAAAAAAGTAACCGATGTTGTGCTCGGCGCCGACGATATGGGTTTCGTTATCCACGCTCACAAAACCGGCAAGCTCGCCGTCAACCTTGATCAGAAACGGTCTGGTTGCAGGATTGCGCCAATAATCAAGCCTGGGCTGGATGTTGAAGAAGCCATTTTCCCCAAGTTTCAGCGGCAGCCATTCGCTGAAGTCATACACGTAGAACTGCATCAGGTTTTCGATGGTTTCCAGTTCGTCGCGCTGAGCGGCGTGCAGTTCTATCGAGGGCTGGTTTCTGATTGTCGTCATGGTTGTACCTTTCAGAAAGCAGGGCTGTTGCCTGATGCGCCGCAGAACCTGTAGGAGCGAGGCTTGCCCGCGAAGAACGATGACGCGTAATACCTGAAAAACCGCGGTGCATTCTTCGCGGGCAAGCCTCGCTCCTACAGTTGAAGAACATTAGACCACCCTCAAGCCTTGCTCGCCGGTTTCACCACTCGTTTGGCACCGGTCGAGGGCTTGCGTTTGGCCGGTTTGCGTTTGTTTTTCCATGGTGTGGCGCCACGTCCGGCCGGGCTTGCCGGCCCGCTGATGGTCAGATTCAGGCCGGCGCAACGGGCCACCTGCTTGCTCATCCATGCAGCTTGTTTGGTGACGAATTCTTCCAGGCTCATTTCACCGCTCTGCACCATGTCCAGGGCCTGCTCCCAGATCGCCGTAGTGCCGGGATCGGCAATGGCGCGCGGCACGGCGTCGATCAGGCTGAACGCTGCCGGTGTCGCGGCCAAGGCTTTGCCGTTCTTGATCAGGTAGCCGCGGTCCAGCAGGCCCTGGATGATCGAGGCGCGGGTGGCTTCGGTGCCGATGCCGGTGGTGTCCTTGAGCTTTTGCTTGAGCAGTGGGTCTTCCACCAGTTTGGCGACATTCTTCATCGCCTTGATCAGATCGCCTTCGGTGAATGGCTTGGGCGGCTGGGTCCAGAGGTCCTTGAGCTTTACATCGGCCACCGCGCAGTCACGCCCTTCGGCCAGTGCCGGCAGTGTTTGCGGCGCCGGTGCTTCGCGTCCCTTGGCAGGCGCGAGGGCCTCGGGCAGGGCGCGTTTCCAGCCGGCCTCGACAATCTGCTTGCCCACGGCGCGCAAGGCTTCACCGGCACAGTCGAAGTCGGCCTGGGTCCGGTCGTACTCATGGTTGGGCAGAAACTGCGCCAGATAACGCGCACGAATCAGGGTATAGACCGCCCGTTGCTTGCCTGCCAGTCGGTCGAGGTTTTTCGCCGCCGCCGTCGGAATGATCCCGTGGTGAGCGCTGACCTTCGCATCGTTCCAGGCCCGTGAGCGACGCTGGGGCTCCAGGTAATCGTGCAACGCGTTCAGGGCCGGGTCGGCTTGCCTCAGCGCAGCAAGAATACTTGGGGCTTCGCTGTGCTGGCTCAGCGGCAGGTAACCGCAGTCGCTGCGCGGGTAGGTGATGACTTTGTGGGTTTCGTACAGCGCCTGGGCGATATCGAGGGTTTCCTGAGCGCCGAGCCCCAGCTTCTTCGAGCAGACTTCCTGCAGCGTGCCCAGATCGAACGGCAAAGGCGCGACTTCGCGCATGCGTTCGGTGCGCAGTTTGATCACCCGAGCGCTCGCCGCACCGCCAATGGCCGCAGCCGCTTTCTGAGCCAGCGCCTGATTCAGGCAGCGGTCCTGATCGTCGCAAACGTCGGAGGCCGCACGCCACTGGGCGGTGAACGCGGTGCCGTCGTGCAACAGTGGCACATCGATCGCCCAATAAGCCACCGGGATGAAATCAGCAATGCTGCGGTCGCGATCCACCACCAGGCGCAAGGTCGGCGTCTGCACCCGACCGACCGGCAATACACCCTGATAGCCAGACTGACGCCCCAGCAGGGTGAACAGCCGACTCATGTTCATCCCGATCAACCAGTCGGCCCGGGAGCGCCCCAATGCCGAATGATAAAGGCTGAACGTTTCGACGCCGGGCTTGAGCGCCGCCAGTGCCTTGCGGATCGACGCGTCGTCCAGCGCCGACAGCCACAGCCGCCGGATCGGCCCGCGATAACGGCAATGCTCCACCAGTTCCCGGGCGATCATCTCGCCCTCACGGTCGGCGTCGGTGGCAATCACCAGTTCACTGGCCTCGCCGAGCAAGCGTTTGACCGCCTTGTACTGGCTGGCCGTGCGCGGTTTGACGGTCATCTTCCATTTTTCTGGAATGATCGGCAGATCCGCCAGCACCCAGCGCTTGTAACGTGCGTCATAGGCATCCGGCGGTGCGGTTTCCAGCAGATGGCCGATGCACCAGGTCACCGTGACGTTCGTTCCCAGCCAGCAGCCGTCGCCCCGACGCTTGGCGCCGAGCACGGCCGCGATGTCTTTGGCCTGGGAAGGTTTTTCACAGAGGTACAGCTGCATAACCACCATCGTCGATCAATGTTCGAGAGGTGCACAGAATGGCGGCTGATGAGCGATGGAGCAATCTTTATCTGTATGGATGTACAGCTTAAGCTGTTGCGGTTGATGACAGCGGTCAGTCCACCACAAACAACCTGGCGCCAATGGCCGTGGATGAACGATGCGCTTCGGCATTGTCCGCCACTTGATAGCTCATGCCCGGCGTGAGAACGAAGACTCGACCGTCTTCCAGTTCGGTGTGCAGTTCTCCCTCCAGGCAAAACAGCACGTGCCCCTTTGAGCACCAGTGATCGGCCAGATACCCCGGCGTGTATTCGACGATGCGCGCACGAATCGCGCCGAACTGCCGGGTGCGCCACAGAGCGCTGCCAGTCTCGCCCGGGTGTTCGGCAGGTTCGATTTGCGACCAATCGGTGGTGCCGAAGGGGATGTTGGCAATGTCCATGCTGCTCTCCAGGTGTGGGGCATGCTGTTTTGGGGGGCTTCACTGTAGCTCAAGCAAGCTCCGTTCGGCTGTGAAGCAGTCGCGATGCCGAAACATGAGGTATACCTGTCGGATCGCGGATTACAGCGCAGCAGTACAGAGGATCTTATTCCATGAAAGCTCCCGGACCCGGTAATCCCATTGCCATCAGCCCTCAACCTGGCTGCGTGGTGGTGAAGTTCCATGGCATTCAAGTGGCGTCATCCACTCGGGCGCTGGTCATGCGTGAGGCCAATTATCCTCCGGTGTACTACATCCCCCGTGAGGACATCGCCGAACAATATTTCGCCCGCACCGACCACACCAGCTATTGCCCGTACAAGGGCGATGCCAGCTATTTCAGCCTGCAAATCCCCGGGCATGAAGGTGCCAATGCGGTTTGGAGTTATGAGCACCCGAAAGTGTCTGTTGCGCAGATTCGTGGATATGTGGCGTTCTATCCTGAAGAAGTGACGTTTGAAGTGCTCGATACCTGAGGTTGTAGCAGCTGCCGAGCCCGCGAGGCTGCGTTCGGCTGTAGCAGCTGTCGAGCCCCGGCGAGGCTGCGTTCGGCTGCGAAGCAGTCGTAAAACCAAAGATTGCGGTACGTCAGGCAGATTGCGTCAGCCGGATTCACGACTGCTTCGCAGCCGAACGCAGCCTCGCCGGGGCTCGACAGCTGCTACAGACGAACGCAGGCTTCGACAGCTGCTACAGATCGCATGACGGCTTAGATGATTGGCGAGGAGCAAGTCTCCTCGCCACACACAAACCTCCTGCTAGCCGTCAGTTCTTGTCCAGATCCACATTCTTCGTCTCACGCAAACACATCATTCCCACCACCAGGCTCACCCCGGTAATCACCACCGGGTACCACAGCCCATAGAAAATATCCCCGGTGTACACCACCAGGGCAAACGACACCGTCGGCAGGAAACCACCGAACCAGCCGTTGCCGATGTGGTAGGGCAGGGACATGGAGGTGTAGCGGATGCGGGTCGGGAACAGTTCGACCATCAGTGCCGCCAGCGGGCCGTAGCACATGGCGGAGATGATGATCAGCGCGACGATCAGCGCCACGATCATTGGTTTGTTGATCTGTTGGGTGTCGGCGTGTGACGGATACCCGGCCAGGGTCACCGCGCCGCGCAGGGCCGCTTCGTCATAGCCATCGATTTTCACCTCGCCGATGCTGACCTGCACGGCGCTGCCGGCCGGGGCCGCTTCGCTGGTGTAGGGCAGGCCCTGTTTGACCAGGAAGGTTTTGACCTTGTCGCACGGGCTATCAAATTTTGCCTTGCCCACCGGATCGAACTGGAAGGTGCAGGTGGCCGGGTCGGCCAGCACGGTGATCGGTGCCTGACGGCTGGCCTGGTCGATGGCGGGGTTGGCGTAATGAGCCAGGGTTTTGAAGATCGGGAAGTACAGCGCGGTGGCCAGCAACAGACCGATCATCAGCACCGGTTTGCGCCCGACCTTGTCCGACAGCCAGCCAAAAAAGATGAAGAACGGTGCGCCGATGATCACGCTGACGATCAGCAGGCTGTTGGCCAGCGCCGGGTCCATTTTCAGGAACTGGGTGAGGAAGAACAGCACATAAAACTGCGCCGCGTAGAAGGTCACCGCTTGCCCGGCGTTGATGCTGAACAGGGCGATCAGCACCACTTTGAGGTTTTCCCATTTGCCGAAGGAATCGCGCAACGGCGACTTGCAGAGTTTGCCTTCCTCTTTCATTTTCACGAAGGCAGGGGATTCATGCAGGCTCAGGCGAATCCAGGTGGAAATGCCCAGCAGCACGATCGACAGCAGGAACGGAATGCGCCAGCCCCAGACTTCGAATTGATCACCGGTAAAATAGCGACAGCCGAGCACCACCAGCAGCGACAGCAGCAAGCCGAGGGTGGCAGTGGACTGAATCCAGCTGGTGTGGAAACCGCGTTTGCCCATCGGTGCGTGTTCGGCGACGTAAGTGGCGGCACCGCCGTACTCACCGCCCAGCGCCAGGCCCTGAAGCATGCGCAGCACCACGAGGATGATCGGCGCGGCGATGCCGATGCTCGCGTAAGTCGGCAACAAACCGACGCAAAACGTTGCCACGCCCATGAGGACGATGGTGGCGAGGAACGTGTATTTACGCCCGATCATGTCCCCCAATCGTCCGAACACCAGCGCACCGAACGGCCGCACGATGAAGCCGGCGGCGAAGGCCATGAGCGCGAAGATGAACGCCGTGGTGTCGTTGACCCCGGCGAAGAACTGTTTGCTGATGACCGCCGCGAGGGCGCCGTAGAGGAAAAAGTCGTACCACTCGAACACCGTCCCGAGGGACGAGGCGAAGATGACTTTCTGGGTTTCCTGACTGGTGCCGGCACTACGGACGGCTTCCAGGGGCTGAACATGTTCTGACATATCGGTATCCCTCACAGTGATTGTTTTTGTTGTTCCACTGTCGACGCCAGCCTTGTGGGCTGTTGCCGCGTTTATCCATAAAGCGGGGTGTACGTCGATCTTTGTAGGAGCGAAGCTTGCTCGCGAAGGCGTCAGACCTGACACACCGCGTCATCGTTCTTCGCGGGCAAGCCTCGCTCCTACAGTTGGCTTCTGCGGGCTCCTTGTGTCGGGATTGAGGATCAATTGCGCAGCTTTCTCAGCGATCATCAGCGTCGGCGAACAGGTATTGCCCGAGGTGATTCGCGGCATGATCGAAGCGTCGGCGATGCGCAGGCCGGGAATGCCGTGGACGCGCAACTCGGCGTCGACCACCGCGTCCGCATCGCTGCCCATCCGGCAGGTGCCCACCGGGTGGAAAATCGTGGTGCCGATCCGGGCGGCGGCTTCGTGCAATTGCTCTTCCCTCTGCAAGCTGTCACCGGGCAGGTACTCGACCGGTTTGAACGCTTGCAACGCGGGTGCCGAGACGATGCGGCGGGTCAGGCGGATGGCATCGGCTGCCACTCGCAAGTCTTCGGGATGGCTCAGGTAGTTGGGCTGAATCAGCGGCGCTTCCCGCGGGTCGGCGGAGCGAATGTCTATTCGGCCACGGCTTTGCGGGCGCAGATCGCAGACCGATGCAGTGAAAGCGGGGAAGGCGTGCAGCGGCTCGCCGAAACGCTCCAGCGACAATGGTTGCACATGGTATTCGAGGTTCGCCGAGGTCTGCTCCGGCCCCGAACGGGCGAAGGCACCCAGTTGGCTCGGGGCCATGGACAGCGGGCCGCTGCGGTCATACAGATAACGCAGGCCCATGCCCATCTTGCCCCACAGCGTGCCGGCGATCTGGTTCAGGGTGCGGGCGTTTTCCAGTTTGTAGATCAGCCGCAGTTGCAGATGATCCTGCAGGTTGCCGCCCACGCCGGGCAGTTCATGGACAACGCCGATGCCCAGTTTTTGCAGCAGCGGGCGAGGGCCGATACCGGAACGCTGGAGGATGCCCGGTGAACCGACGGAACCGGCACACAGGACGATTTCCTTACGCGCCTTGAAGGTTTTCGCCTGGCCCTGCCAGCGTGCGCTGACCGCTGAGGCTCGGCCGTTTTCCAGCAGCACGCGGTCCACCTCAACATCAGTCAGCACCGTTAGATTGGCGCGCTGGCGGATCGGTTTGAGAAACGCCTTGGCCGCGTTCCAGCGGATCCCGGCTTTCTGATTGACCTGGAAATAGCCGCAGCCTTCGTTGTCGCCCTGATTGAAGTCATCGATGCTGGCGATGCCGCTTTGCTCGGCCGCCGTGCGGAAGGCATCGAGAATCGGCCACGACAGACGCTGGCGCTCGATCCGCCATTCGCCGGCAGCGCCATGAAATTCCGAGTCGCCGGCAAAATGGTTTTCGCTGTGTTTGAACAGTGGCAGCACGTCTTGCCAGCTCCAGCCGGTATTGCCCTCGGCCGCCCAACCGTCGTAATCGCCGGCCTGGCCGCGCATGTAGATCATGCCGTTGATCGAGGAACAGCCGCCGAGTACTTTGCCGCGCGGGTAGCTCAGGGCGCGGCCTTGCAAGCCGGGTTGCGTTTCGGTTTTGAAGCACCAGTCGGTGCGCGGGTTGCCGATGCAGAACAGGTAACCGACGGGAATGTGAATCCACGGGTAGTTATCGCGGCCGCCGGCTTCGAGCAGCAACACGCGATGTTGCGGGTTGGCTGACAATCGATTGGCCAGCAAACAACCGGCCGGCCCGGCACCGACCACGATGTAGTCGTATTCATCAAGGGAAGTCTGCATCCCTGACCTCGTATTGTTGTTCTTGTTGTCGGTCATCCTAGTTGTTAGCTTTCGTTAAAAGAATGTTAGTTTTTGCGCAGCTGCTGTGCGTTTTTAGACAGCATCATTCACACGGCATAACGACAAGGAGGGTTCATGTTCGACTGGAATGACCTGCGGTTTTTTCTCGAATTGCAGCGCAGCGGCCGCTTGCTCACCGCCGCTCGCCGTTTGAACACCACCCACGCCACCGTGGCCCGGCACATCGAAGCCATCGAAAAAAGCCTCGGCACCGCGCTGTTCGTCCAGCATGCCCAAGGCTATGAACTGACCCCGGCCGGCGAAGCGCTGCTCAAACACGCCGAGGCCATGGAAAATGTCGCGCTGCTGGCTCAGGAAGAAATCACCCAGTCATCCGCGCCGCTGGGCAAGATCCGCGTCGGGGTGACGGAGGGGCTGGGCATCATGTTCCTCGCCAGCCGCATGAACGGGCTGTTCGAACGCTATCCGGGATTGGAGGTGGAACTGGTGGCGGTGCCGCGCTTCGTCAGCATCCTCAACCGCGAAGCGGAAATCAGCATTCACCTGGAGCGCCCGGCCGCCGACATGCTGGTCACCCGCAAACTCACCGATTACCGACTGGCGCTCTACGCCAGCCAGGCCTACCTGGACCGCTCGCCACCACTGCGCAGCCGCGAAGACCTCGGTCGCCATGCATGGATCGGTTACGTTGACGACTTGCTGTTCAGCCAGGAACTGATGTTCCTCAACAGCTTCTGCCGCAACCCTCAGGTGGTCTTTCACAGCACCAGCGTCATCGCCCAGCAACAGGCCGCGCGCTCGGGCCTGGGGATCGCCGTGCTGCCGTGCTACATGGCCAGCGCCGATCCGGACTTGGTGCCGTTGCTGCCGGATGAAAGCATCCAGCGCAGTTATTGGATCAGCACACGGCGCGAGTTGCACAAGTCCGTGCGGCTGCGGGTGTTGTGGGATTACGTGGTGGAGTTGTGTGAGCGCGAGCGGGATCTGCTGCAAGGCTCCATTCCTTTGTAGGAGCGAGGCTTGCCCGCGAAGGCGTCAAGTCTGACACACCGCGTTATCGGTCTTCGCGGGCAAGCCTCGCTCCTACAGGGGGCACGTTTAAACAAGAAAAATCGCGAGCGTTTAAATGAAGCTTGCCGTTACCACCTAAGGGCTACAACGCCTTGCGCCACCCCCTACACGTAAGACAGAATCCGCCGGCTTGTGCGTCTAGGGCCCGCTCGGTAACTTGATTCCTGTCACTGCTCATCAGTGATCGGGTCTGCAAGCCCGCCGGAATACCAGTCGCATAGCCCAGCCAAAGGACGCTCGTTTATGTCCGCGAAATGGCGGCTTTGTGCGGGAGATCTTCGGATCTGCCGGGTTCCTGGTTTCCCGGTCTTGCAGACCCGCACAGAGCTGCCACCCATCATCTGCAAGTGATGCGGGTAGCTCCTAATGAACAATCAGGAGTTTCTTCATGATCAAACCTACGCCCAATCCGCCGGACACCGATCCGATATCCCCGTATGAACCCGATTCAAAAGAACTCAACGAGGCCGCCAAACGCGCCCTCGACTTCCACTTCCCGTCGAATGCCGACATCAAAGCCACCGCGCGTAAACCCAGCAAGCTGTTTGCCGTGGACCCAGAGGCGACTACCGAAACCCTGGCAGTTTTTTTGGTCGAGACGCTGGCCTCGGTCGATGTGATGGTCCATCAGTTGGTCGATCATCTAGAGGGGGAGTCGCGTCATGCCCTGCTGGGCATTTCGAATAGCATCATGGTGGCGGAGATCACGGCGAATCGGGTTCTGGATCACATTAATACGCCTTAGCATTCCCTTGTAGGAGCGAGGCTTGCCCGCGAAGAACGATAACGCGGTGTGCCAGACCTGACGCCTTCGCGGGCACGCCTCGCTCCTACAGGGACCGTATTTCAAGCGAAGGCTGTGGTGCTCAGGCGAGGATTTCGAACGCCGTGCTGGCCAGCCGTTCGCCATTGACCAGAACGTGCACGGCGTGCAGGCCAAGGTAATGCTTTCGGGTGGTGAGTTCTTTGATGTGCTGGCTACGTACGATGGATTCGGTGGCCTTGCCGGGCAGTGTCATCGCCTTGAGCTTGAACACCTTCGCCGATGTGCTGCCGTTGGCTTTGACATAGTCAATCGCGTAGTCGATCACCAGTCGCTGACTCTCCGGGACTGTGGATTTCACCGTGAAGGACAGGGTGATTTTCTCCCCCAGACGAATCACCGCCGGTTCGACCTTCACCCCAACGATTTCAACCTCAGGCTTGCCACCCGCGCCAATGATTGCCAGCGCCCGCTGGTTACCCTGTTTGATCAAACTGCGCAGGGCGTGTCTGGCGATCCACGCTGTGTGCTTGTTTTCCAGTGACCAACCCTCGATCAGATCCAGCACCCATTCAGGATGATCCTTGGTGATGTCGTTGAGGTGGTTGGCCACGGATTTGCGCACGTAGAGGCTGTCGTCGGCCTTGAGGTTGTCGAGGATCGCAGCCGCCAGTGTCGGGTCGGCCTGAACCGGCTCCAGGCGGAACGACCATGGCAAACGTGGTCGGCTGCCTTCGCTGGCCAGGCGCCGGACGTGTTGGTTTTCATCCAGCGACCAGTCGTGCATCAGCGCCAACGAGCGTTCGATATCGCTGCGCAGAAAGTGCCGAATCGCGAATTCCGATGAGCCGAAGGCCGTGAAATATTTGAGCGCATTCATCGATAGATCGAACGTGTGAGCGCCGTAGGTCGCGACGTAATGGGGCAAAAACATGCTGACGAAGGCGCTGTTCAGGCGCGGGGCGAGGGCGCGTAGGACGTCGAGGGATTCTTCATAACCGAGTGGCAATACCGCGTGCAGGCATTCGCTGACGCGGGCCATGCGTTGCATGACTGACAACTCCGCCAGACCGGTTTTGGCCAGTTTCAGGAAGGCCTTGGCATCGAAAGCGGGATAGACCGCGGTCATCTCGGTGGCGATGTGCGCGAGGCGTTCGGCGTTGAAGATTTCCTTCAGGGCGGGGGAGGTTTGGTCAGCCATTGTGGGTTCCTTGCCAAGTGATCGTTCCCACGCTCTGCGTGGGAATGCATCCCGTGACGCTCTGCGTCACATTTCAAGAGCGGACGCAGAGCGTCCATGGCGGCATTCCCACGCAGAGCGTGGGAACGATCCGGTTCAAACCTTACCCGCTTGCTCTTCCAACTGATCCGACTCAAACAGTTTCGCCAATTCCGCCCGCGCTTCCTGCGCCGTTTGCATCACCTTGGCCGCATCGTCATACACCGCATGTTGAGCTTCCAGCACCTGCTCATCATGATGGGTAAACCGCTTGATCCGCGCATCCGCCTGGGCCTGCGTCAGACCCAGTCCAACCAACGTCCGCCGGGTCATTTCCAGGCTGGAGTAATAGGTTTCCCGCACCGCCTGAGCCCCGACATCCACCAACCGGTGCACATGCTGACGGTTACGGGCGCGGGCGATGATTTTGATGTGCGGATAAAGCTTGTGCACCACCTCGGCCGTCTTGATGTTGGTCTCCGGATCATCGGTGGCGATCACGAAAAATTCCGCTTGTTCGACCTTGGCCGCGCTGAGGATTTCCGGGCGCATCGGGTCGCCGTAAAACACTGGCACGCCGCCAAAGCTGCGGGACAGTTCGATGGTTTCCACCGACGTGTCGAGGGCGACGAATTTGATGTTTTGCGCCCGCAGAATCCGCGCCACGATCTGCCCCATACGCCCCATGCCGGCGATCACCACGCGCGGTGTGTCGGTGTCGATTTCGCGAAACTTCTCCGGCACCTCCACCGGTTGAACCTTGGGTTTGACCAGTCGTGCGCAGGCCAGCAACAACAGCGGCGTCAGCGCCATCGACAGGGTGATGGTCAACACCAGCAAGTCGTACAGGCGCGGCTCGAACAAGCCCTGATCCCGGCCGATCTTGAACACCACAAAGGCAAACTCACCACCGGCCGCCAGCACGATGCCCAAGCGAATCGCATTGACCTTGCCCAGCCCCCCGGCTAGTCGGCCGACCACAAACAGCAACGGCAGCTTGATCGCGATCAGCAGCACGGTCAGCCCGAGCACCGCAATCGGCGCACTGAGCAACAAACTCAGATTGGCGCCCATGCCGACGCTGATGAAAAACAGCCCCAGCAGCAGGCCTTTGAACGGTTCGATCTGCGCTTCCAGTTCGTGACGGTATTCGGAATCCGCCAGCAGCAAACCAGCGAGGAATGCGCCAAGTGCCATGGACACGCCGACCAGGTCCATCAGCCACGCCGTACCAATCACCACCAGCAACGCAGTGGCCGTGGACACCTCCGGCAGGCCGGTCTTGGCCACCACGCGAAACACCGGGCGCAGCAAATAACGCCCGCCAATCACCACCACCGCAATACTCCCCAGCACCCGCAAGCCATGGTTCAGATCTTCGGCGGCACTGGTGGTGTGATCGCCGCCGGCCAGCAGCGGCACCATCGCGATCAGCGGGATTGCGGCGATGTCCTGGAACAGCAAAATCGCGAACGCCAACCGCCCATGAGGGCTGGTCAATTCCTTGCGCTCGGCCAGGCTTTGCAAACCAAACGCGGTGGACGACAACGCCAGCCCCAGGCCCAACACGATGGCACTGTTCAGGGACTGGCCGAAGACGAACAACGCCAGCACACCAATTACCGAACCGGTCAGCAGCACCTGCGCCAGGCCCACGCCGAACACCGACTTGCGCATCACCCACAAACGTCGCGGCGACAGCTCAAGGCCGATGATGAACAGCAACAACACCACCCCAAGTTCGGAGATGTGGCTGACGCTTTGTGGGTTACCGATCAAGCCCAGCACCGACGGCCCGATGATCACCCCGGCAAACAGATAACCCAATACAGCCCCCAATTGCAGGCGCTTGGCCAAGGGCACGGTGAGCACCGCCGCGAATAAAAAGACGACAGCGGCTTGCAACAGGTTGCCTTCGTGGGGCATGGCGAAACTCCAGAAACTCGATACGGCGGGGGCGCATAGGATAAAGGCTGCGACGAGACGCGTCAGCTATGAAGGTACAACGTTGTTGGCTGATACACCGATATCACGCTGCTGCCACTTCAAGTCGTTTGAAACAATTTGCCATGGCGGGCTGATTGATATTGTCCACCGTTCAAGTAAAACGCATCGGGTGTTTGATTGAATGGATGTCAGGAGCGACTCGTTGGAAAAGAAACCCCTCTACCGCAAGATCAACACTCGTACCAGGGGTGTTCGGCTGAATGATTACTCGGGTGAGTACCGGCATCAGCGTCACACCAAAACCGAAATCCACAATGAATCGTCACGCGGATCGATGCATGGAACCCGACGGCACGGCCTGGATTACACACCGTTATTCCGATTCCTGCTGTCTCGCGTTGGAGAACAGTGGGATGAGGTTTTCAGCGAAGCGGTGGCTCGCCTCGATCGAACAGAACCGGTTTTCTGGATGGTTGCCCTTCATGAAAGCGAAAGGCAGGAACAGGTGCGACTGGGGGAGTCGAGCTATTTCAGTGGCTTGTATGTCGATGATCAGGGGCGTCTGCGGATCGTCAATCCTGAGCTGACGGCTGAGCAAATGACGCCTGACTGCAATTGCTGCACTCATACCTTCAACGGCATTCCTTTCGGTCAAAGCAACGACTGAGCGTGTCATTCGACCTGGCTATGACTCAACGTCTGCTCGTCCAGTCGATTTAGTTCACGGCCACCGCCGGAGACAGACTGAAACGGTTGCCAACAGTCTGTATTTCTGGGAAAACGGCGCCCATGAAGCTTGTTCGGGCAAGAGCACACTAGAGTGAATGTAATGAATGATGAATTGCAGGTAATCGACCTTGAAGTGGGCAATGGCAAAGCGGCTGTCAAAGGCGCGCTGATCACCACTCAATATCGGGGTTGGCTGGAAGACGGCACTGAATTCGATTCTTCCTACAGCCGGGGTAAACCTTTTCAGTGCGTGATTGGCACGGGGCGGGTGATCAAGGGCTGGGATCAGGGAATCATGGGCATGCAGGTTGGCGGCAAACGCAAGCTGCTGGTGCCAGCGCATCTGGCTTATGGCGAGCGGACGATGGGCGCGATTACGCCGAATTCGAATCTGATTTTCGAGATTGAATTGCTGGAAGTGCTGACGCGGGATGATTGATGGTTGTGTAAGCTGAAACGACAAAACCCGCTGTCTCTGTGAGGAGAGAGCGGGTTTTTGATCGTTCCCACGCTCTGCGTGGGAATGCCTCACCGGACGCTCTGCGTCCGCTCTTTGGGACGCGGAGCGTCCCTGGCTGCATTCCCACGCAGAGCGTGGGAACGATCGGTGCCGGTGTATTTACTGCGGATCGATGTTGTCCAGCGCCGGGTTCATCGCCAGTTCACCTAGCACGCTGCCCCCAGCATTGTGTTGCGATGCGGGTCTATTGCGCATGCCAGAAATGATGCGTTGTTTGTCAGACTGCCTTCGCGAGCAAGCCCGCTCCCACAGGGTTTGCGCTGAACTTGTGGGAGCGTGGCTTGCCCGCGATGAACGATGACTCGGTCCACCTGACTTGCCAACTCCAATTGCATCGGTAACCATGCACGCCATATAGGGGTAGGGGGTATACGTATGTCACACATCCACGAACACAAAGACGACTTGCTCAACCGCGTCCGGCGCATTGCCGGCCAGGTCCAGGCGGTGGAGCGGGCGCTGGAGTCCGACGCCGAGTGCGCCAAAACCCTGCATCTGATCGCGGCGATTCGCGGTGCGGTCAACGGTTTGATGGATCAATTTATCGACGCCCACGCCCGTGAGCATGTGGCGCGTCCCGGGCTCAGCGATGAAGCCCGCGCCGAAGGCGTTGAAGACTTGCTGCAAGCCATCCGCCGTTACTCCAAATAGAGGCCCGAACCATGACGCTGACACCTGCGGCTTCGCGTTTTACCCACGACCACCTGTTTCTGGGGGCTGCCCACGATGACAATGCCCGCCGCACGTTGTGGGTGGTGGCGCTGACCTTCGTTATGATGATCGGCGAGATTGCCGCCGGTTACATCACCGGTTCCATGGCGCTGCTGGCGGACGGGTTTCATATGGCGACCCACGTCGTGGCCTTGGGCATTGCCGCGGCGGCCTACGGTTTTGCCAGGCGGCATGCCAACAATTCGCGCTTCAGTTTTGGTACCGGCAAGGTTGGGGACTTGGCGGGTTTTGCTTCAGCCATAGTGCTGGGCCTGGTGTCGATCGGTATCGCCGGCGAATCCATCGCGCGACTGTTTCAACCGACCACCGTGGCCTTCACCGAAGCGACGGTGATTGCGGTGATCGGGCTGGCGGTGAATATCGTCAGTGCGTTTCTGCTATCGGGCAATCATGGGCATCATGGCCATGAGCACCACAATCACAGTCATGCCCACGCTCATCATCACGACAACAACCTGCGTTCGGCGTATTTCCATGTACTGGCCGATGCGTTGACCTCGGTGCTGGCCATCGTGGCATTGTTGGCCGGGCGTTACTTGGGCTGGGTCTGGCTGGACCCGGTGATGGGGATCGTCGGCGCCATCGTGATCGCGCGATGGGCTTATGGCTTGATGCGCGATAGCGCCGCGGTGTTGCTGGATACCACCGATGAGCACGTCGCCGCCGAAATTCGTGAGCTGCTCGAATCGACGGACGATGTTCGCATCAGTGACCTTCACGTCTGGCAGGTTGGCCCTCAGGCGCGGGCGGCGATCGTCAGCGTCGTGGCTGCTGCGAGTGTCAATGCCGACGCCATTCGCGAGCGTTTGGCGCCGGTTCATGAGTTGTCTCACCTGACGGTCGAGCATCGCCACGCTTGAGGTATGTTTCAGGCAAAGAGCGGAATGCGCCCATTCAGGGAAGGGCGGTAGTGCCAGGCCAAAGGGTCCAAAGCAGGTTTCATCTTCAGGATCTCAGTCAGCGTGGCGCTGGCAATGCTTAGCGCCAGCACCTGTCCCGGACATTGATGACGGCCCGCGCCGAAAGTGAAGCTGCGACGGTTCGGGCGGTCGAGCAGGAAAGTATCGGGATCGTCATTGAGCTGCGGATCGCGATTGGCCGAGGCCAGCAGCACCAGGATGACATCGCCGGGGTTCAGCGGCACGCCGTCGATTTCACACGGCGCAGCGACGAAGCGACGGGTGTTTTGCACCGACGGGTCGAAGCGCTGGACTTCAGCGATCAGGTCATCTACTTGAGCCGAATCCAACTGTGGATTTCGAATCAACGCCAGTAGCGCATTGCCGATCAACCCGGCAGTAGCTTCAAAGGTCTGGGAGAACAGGCCGATCAGATTGGCGATCAAGATTTCAGAATCGGTCGATGTCACCGCGAAACGCTGCCGGATACCGGCGAGCAGGGCGCTTCGATTGCTCGGGTCGTCCTGAAGCTCGATGACATAACCCTTCAGCTGTTCCGCCGCGACGTGGGCGGCATCCAGTTGCGCTTGATCGCTGAGGGGCGACAGGCAGGCGACGAAATCGGCGGTCAGCTCGCTGATGGCCCGGCCCTGAGCCGGAGAAAACCCCAGCAACGCCGCCACCACGCAGACTGGCCCGCGAAACATTGCCGCGTACAACCCGTCGGCGCCCGGGGTGATCAACCGAGCGCCGACCAACGCATTGACCTCGTTCACGTCAATCAACGCCAGCCCCGGCTCAATCGCCGCCCTCGGGCAACGCTGCCGTTCGCCTTCATTCATCCGTATCAACTGACCGAACACCTTGCCGGCCATGCCTTGAGCAATTGCCTTGGGCACCGGCTCATGGGATGGCCGGACATGGCAGTGCGGATGCGCCAGCACGGCGGCAACGGCTCGGGCGCTGCTGGCCACCCACAATTTCAGTCCTTGATGAAAAACCAGTCCGCCTTCGGCGCGCAGTTGTGCGTAATAGGGGTAGGGATCGGCATGAGTCGCAGCGATGATCGGGTTCATGGGTCGCAGCCTTGTCGGTCGGGAAAGTGTTGCTACTATCTCCCTCTCGAAAAGACGACGATTCGTCCGGGAGCGAAATATGAACGCAGAACAACACGACATCGGCGTCTCTCAAGTGGCCGCAGCGATTGCCGAGCCGGCCCGGACGAAAATCCTCTGTTCGCTGATGGACGGCCACGCCCGCACCAGCACCGAACTGGCGGCGGTTGCCGAAGTCAGCGCCTCGACCGCCAGTGCTCACTTGGCCAAGCTCAAGGAACTGGCGCTGGTGCGTTTGCACGTTCAGGGTCGCCACCGCTATTACAGCCTCGCGGGCAAACGCGTGGCCCAGGCCCTCGAAGCACTGATGGTGATCGGCCAGAACGCGGCGCCGACGTTCAACCCGCGCACTCCGGATCGACTGCAATTCGCCCGCACCTGCTACGACCACATGGCCGGCACGTTGGCGGTGTTGCTGCATGACCGGATGATCGAAGCGGGGTGGTTGCTGGAAACCGATGAGCAGGCTTATCGGCTGAGCTCCAGCGGTGAAGCGTTGTTCGAAGGACTGGGAATCGACGTCAAAGACCTGAGCACCTTGCGCCGCCGCTTCGCCTGCCCGTGCCTGGACTGGAGCATGCGTCGGCCGCACCTGGGCGGCGCCTTGGGCGCGGCGTTGCTGCAAACGGCGATCAAACGCAAATGGGTGACGCAGGATCTGGACAGTCGGGCGCTGGCGCTAACGGCGGTGGGACGCAAGGAGCTCAGTAGCCGGTTCGCCGTTGAATTGCCGGTTCAGGTGACGACAACACCAGCGGCCACCGAGAACAGACGTCGCGCGATCGCCAGTCCTGTGGCTTAGCGACTTGACGAAGCCATGAGCACGCCAAAACCAGCGAAGGTCACGCCCGAGACTTTCGCCGCCAGCCAGGAACCCTTCGGGCTCGACAACCAGCCTTTGGCGGCATTGGCGAGCAAGGCATAGCTGCCATGCACCAGAATCACCAGTACGCCGTACAAACTAAATTAGACGCATGAAAAATCAACTACCGCCGCTTAATGCTGTTCGCGCCTTCGCCGTGGCTGCTCGTCATCAGAGCTTCAGGCTGGCGGCCGAAGAGCTGCATGTCAGCCACAGTGCTGTAAGCCGCCACATCAAATTGCTTGAGGAATACCTGGGCGTGCTGCTGTTCGAACGGCGCATCCGTCAATCGGTGCTGACGCCGGCCGGTCAGCGTTTTTATGAGCAGGTCAGCGCCGGGCTGTCACAGATCGCCAGCGCCGCCGCTGCACTCAAGCAACATGCCGCGCTGCCTACCGTGAGGATTAATGTACGTCCGTCCTTTGCTGTGCTTTGGCTGACACCCAGGCTGGCGGATTTCATTGCGTCACTTCGCTGAGCAGCCACACATTACTGACCGCCAAGGCACGTCGCGAAGACTGGCACCATTGGGCGATGCACTTTGGTCAAAGTCTGTCAGCCACTCAGGTCACCCGACAGTTTGATCACATGCACCTGGTGCTTCAGGCCGCCATGGAGGGACAGGGCATAGCCTTGTGCCCGACCTCTTTGCTGGGCACCCATCTGTTGAGTGGACAGCTGATCTGTCCGTTGCCCGAGTTGCGTGTGCCGTTGCCGCGTTATTTACGGTGTGGCGCCGGACGTGACGGCTCAGACACGGGTGTTTGTGGAATGGTTGTTTGCCCGGATTGCTCAGGATGAGTTGCGCTGGCAAACACCTCGTGCTGTGACCGCTACGCCCTGAAAGCCCAGACGATTTCCACCACTCGCAAGGCCAGAATCAGATAAATCAGAAACAGGATGATTTGAAACGCTGTGTGATACGGCAACCTGGACAGTCGACGCAGGCCATCACTGACACTGAGCAACATCAATATGCCTGACACTGCAATCAACCCCCAACCTGTGAGGCTTGAAGCGAGCAATCCCAGAAACAGAGAATGATCGCTGTGCAATGCGTTGCTGCCCGCCGCAAACAGCAGGGCGCACACTAGCAAGTTCTTGATGTTGTCGAACACTTGCGTGGTGAAGTCAGTGTCCAGCAAGGCCAGATACTTTCGCCAGAGTTTTCCCATGGTTTTGATGGTACCTGTTGATGGCTGTTGCACGTGGCAAGTCTAGTGACCTTTTCCACGATACGCGGACGACAAAAAGCCCGGCCTTCAACGTGATGGCCGGGCTTTTGTGTTCAAACGGACAGTCGCGTCAAACCTTGACGATCCAGCCTGCTGGCGCTTCGACGTCGCCGGTCTGTACACCGGTCAGCTCTTTGTAGAGCTTCTGGGTGATCGGGCCGACTTCGGTTTCGCTGTGGAACACGTGCAGTTTATCGTTGTAGCTGATGCCGCCGATTGGCGTGATCACTGCGGCAGTGCCGCAAGCACCGGCTTCCTTGAAGTCGGACAGCTTGTCGATGAGCACATCACCTTCGACCACTTCCAGGCCCAGACGGGTTTTGGCCAGTTCGATCAACGACAGACGAGTGATGCCCGGCAACACCGAAGGGGAATTCGGGGTGACGAACTTGTTGTCGTGGGTGATCCCGAAGAAGTTGGCCGAGCCGACTTCTTCGATTTTGGTGTGGGTCAGCGGGTCCAGATAGATGGCGTCTGCGAAGTGCGCCTTCTTGGCCTGGGAGCCCGGCATCAGGCTGGCGGCGTAGTTGCCACCGACCTTGGCAGCGCCGGTGCCTTGTGGGGCGGCACGATCGTAGCTGGAGATCAGGAAGTTGTGCGGGGTCAGACCGCCTTTGAAATAGGCGCCGACCGGGATGCAGAAGATCGAGAAGATGAACTCGGGCGCGGTACGCACGCCGATGTTGTCACCCACGCCGATCACGAACGGACGCAGGTACAGCGCGCCGCCAGTGCCGTAAGGCGGGATGAAACGCTCGTTGGCGCGCACCACGTCCTTGCACGCTTCGATGAACTGCTCGGTGGACACCTGCGGCATCAGCAGGCGAGCGCAGCTGCGTTGCATGCGTGCGGCGTTCTGGTCCGGGCGGAACAGGTTGATCGAACCGTCCTTGCAACGGTAGGCCTTCAGGCCTTCGAAGCATTGCTGGCCATAGTGAAGGGCAGTGGAGCCTTCGCTGATGTGCAGCACGTTATCTTCGGTCAGGGTGCCTTTGTCCCACTCGCCATTACGCCAGTGCGACAGATAGCGCTTGTCTGTCTTGATGTAGTCAAAACCCAGCTTGTCCCAATTGATGCTTTCGTTACCCATGACACCCTCTATCACTTAACAACCGCCGAAACGGTTCAAGGCTTCTGACATTTTTCTGGATGGGGACAACAATACTTCATTCCGGGCCCATTTCGCAGCCCGGAATGCGATCTCTGCGACTATCGATGCACCCGATGTAGCAGCTGTCGAGCAGCGCGAGGCAGCGTTCGGCGGCGCAGCCGTCGCAAAATCTGCCATCGCGGTCTTTCAGACTGAACGCGTCGGCCGGATTACGACGACTTCGTCGCCGAACGCTGCCTCGCGGTGCTCGTCAGCTGCTACAGGTTTTTCCGTGTGCCCTTAGAGGTGCAAAGCGTGGCCCAAGGCACGCAACGCCGCTTCCTGCACCGCTTCGCCGAGCGTCGGATGCGCGTGGATGGTGCCGGCGATGTCTTCCAGTCGGGCGCCCATTTCCAGGCTTTGACCGAACGCCGTCGACAACTCTGAAACACCTACACCCACCGCTTGCCAGCCCACAATCACATGGTTGTCCCGCCGCGCTACAACACGAACGAAGCCGCTTTTCGACTCCAGCGTCATCGCCCGGCCATTGGCGGCGAACGGGAAGCTGGAAACGATGCAGTCCAGCCCCGCAGCCTTGGCCTCGTCCGGGGTCTTGCCGACTACTACCAGTTCCGGGTCGGTGAAGCACACGGCGGCGATGGCGGTCGGGTTGAATTCGCGGTGTTTACCGCTGATCAGTTCGGCAACCATTTCCCCCTGGGCCATGGCCCGGTGGGCGAGCATCGGTTCGCCGCTCAAGTCGCCGATGGCGTACACATTGCGCATGCTGGTCTGGCAACGGTTGTCGATCTTGATCGCCGAACCGTTCATGTCCAGGTTCAAGGCTTCGAGGTTCCAGCCTTGAGTGTTGGGTTTGCGACCGACGGCCACCAGTACCTGATCGGTTTCCAGGTTCAGGGTATCGCCATTCGGATCACGAACTCGCAAGGTATTGCCTTGTGAATCAAAGCCTTCAACGCTGTGCTTCAAGTAAAGCTTCACGCCGAGTTGCTTGAGCGCTTCGTGTACCGGATGGGTCAGTTCGGCGTCATAGGCCGGTAGAATTCGGTCCTGCGCCTCGACCACACTGACCTCGGCGCCGAGTTTGCGATAGGCAATCCCCAGCTCCAGACCAATGTAGCCGCCACCAACCACGACCAGCCGTTTCGGCACGGACGTCGGCGCCAGGGCTTCGGTGGAGGAGATGATCGGCCCGCCAATCGGTAGCATCGGCAGGTTCACGCTTTTCGAACCGGTGGCCAGCACCAGGTGCTCGCACTGAATACGCGTGTCGCCGACTTCGACAGTCTTGCCGTCGATCACCTTGGCCCAGCCTTGAATGACCTCGACCTTGTGCTTCTTCAGCAATGCCGAGACGCCGGTAGTCAGGCGATCAACGATGCCGTCCTTCCACTCGACGCTTTTGCTGATGTCCAGGGTCGGTGCCGACACGCTGATGCCCAGCGCCGAGTGTTGGCTGTGGTGTTGCGTCTGGTGGAACTGTTCGGCGACGTGGATCAAAGCCTTCGACGGAATGCAGCCGATGTTCAGGCAGGTGCCGCCCAACGATTCGCCTTCCACCAGAATGGTCGAAATGCCCAGTTGGCCGGCACGGATAGCCGTCACATAGCCGCCAGGGCCGCCGCCGATGATCAGTAGCGTGGTATTGAGGGTCTGCATGACTTACTCCACAAACAGGGTGGCGGGTTGTTCGAGCAAGCCACGAATGGCCTGGATGAATTGCGCCGCGTCCATGCCATCGACCACGCGGTGATCGAAGGAGCTGGAGAGGTTCATCATCTTGCGGATCACGATCTGGCCTTTGACGACCATCGGCCGTTCGACGATTTTGTTCACGCCGACGATCGCCACTTCCGGCAGATTCAGCACCGGCGTGCTGACGATGCCGCCCAAGGCGCCGAGGCTGGTCAGGGTGATGGTCGAGCCGGACAGCTCGTCACGACTGGCCTTGCCAGTGCGCGCGGCGGTGGCCAGACGCGAGATTTCCGCGGCGCTGTCCCACAGGCTGCGGGTTTCGGCGTGACGCACCACTGGCACCATCAAACCGATGTCGGCTTGGGTGGCGACGCCCACATGCACCGCGCCAAGACGGGTGATGACTTGCGCTTCGTCATCGTAACGGGCGTTGATCTGCGGGAAGTCGCGCAGGGCCACGACCAACGCGCGGACCAGGAACGGCAGCAAAGTCAGCTTGCCGCGGGTCGCGCCGTGTTTTTCGTTCAGGTGTGCGCGCAGTTGTTCCACGGCAGTGACGTCGATTTCTTCGACGTAGCTGAAGTGGGCAGCGCGCTGGGTGGCGTCTTGCATGCGCTGGGCGATCTTGCGGCGCATGCCGATCACCGGGATCTGCTCTTCGTCATTGCGCAGGGCGTAAGCGGCAGAGGCAGGTGCCGAGGCGTTTGAATGACCCTGCGCCAAATAGGCTTCGAGATCTTCGTGCAACACCCGGCCGGCAGGGCCGCTGCCACGCACCAGACGCAATTGAATGCCGAGGTCCAGCGCATGTTTGCGCACGGCCGGGGAGGCCAGCGGGCGCTCATCGGCCTCGCGGGCAACCATCGGGCCTTGGCACGCGGCGGCCGGACGAGGAGCCGCAACCGGTTTGTTTTCAACAACGGCTGCAACTTTCGGCGCTGCAACGGGTGCTTCTTTAACCGCTACTGGCTGAGCCGACTCTTTAACGTTGCCCGCGCCTTCGACTTCGATGCTGATCAGCACACTGCCGACCGCCATGACTTCACCTGGCTGTCCGCCAAGCGCAAGCACCTTGCCATGCACCGGCGAAGGGATGTCGACCATCGCCTTGTCGGTCATGACATCGGCCAGCACCTGATCCTCGACGACCATGTCGCCGACCTTGACGTGCCACTGAGACAGTTCAACTTCTGCAATGCCTTCGCCAATGTCCGGCATCTTGATAACGTGCGTGCCCATTCAGACCTCCATAACCCGATGCAAAGCCGCGCCCACACGGGACGGACCAGGGAAATACGCCCACTCTTGCGCGTGCGGGTAGGGAGTGTCCCAACCGGTGACGCGTTCGATCGGCGCTTCCAGGTAGTGGAAGCAGTGCTCTTGCACCAGGGCGACCAGTTCGGCGCCGAAACCGCAAGTGCGGGTCGCTTCGTGAACGATCACACAACGGCCGGTTTTCTTCACCGACTTGACGATGGTTTCCAGGTCCAGCGGCCACAGGCTGCGCAGGTCGATGACCTCGGCGTCGACGCCGGTTTCTTCAGCGGCGACTTGCGACACATAAACCGTGGTGCCGTAGGTCAGGATGGTCACGTCCTTGCCCGGACGAGCGATGGCGGCGACGTCCAGCGGCACGGTGTAGTAACCGTCCGGCACTTGCGCGGCGGGGTGTTTCGACCACGGGGTTACCGGGCGGTCGTGGTGGCCGTCGAACGGGCCGTTGTACAGGCGTTTTGGCTCAAGAAAGATCACCGGGTCATCGTTTTCGATGGAGGCGATCAGCAGGCCTTTGGCGTCATAAGGGTTGGACGGCATGACCGTGCGCAAACCGCAGACCTGGGTGAACATCGCCTCGATGCTCTGGCTGTGGGTCTGGCCGCCGTAGATGCCGCCGCCGCAAGGCATGCGCAGGGTCATCGGCGCGGTGAACTCGCCAGCCGAGCGATAGCGCAGGCGTGCCGCTTCGGAAATGATCTGGTCCGACGCCGGGTAAACGTAATCGGCGAACTGGATCTCCGCCACCGGCCGCAAACCGTAAGCACCCATGCCCACGGCGACGCCAACGATGCCGCTTTCGGAGATCGGAGCGTCGAATACGCGGGAGGTGCCGTACTTGTTCTGCAGCCCTTCGGTGCAACGGAACACGCCGCCGAAGTAGCCCACGTCCTGGCCGAACACCACGACGTTGTCGTCACGCTCAAGCATCACATCCATGGCCGAGCGCAGGGCCTGGATCATGGTCATGGTGGTCGTGGTCATGGCGGTTTCCAACTCGATTTTATTGTTGTGATCGTTCATGTCAGATCCCCAACTCTTGACGCTGGCGCTTCAAGTGCTCCGGCATCTCTTTGTAGACGTCTTCGAACATGGTCGCGGCGCTCGGAATCTGGCCGCCGGCGAGGGTGCCGTACTGCTCGGCTTCTTTTTGCGCGGCGATCACTTCGGCTTCCAGTTCGGCACTGACCGCGACGTGTTCCTCTTCGGACCACTGACCGATTTTGATCAGGTGCTGCTTGAGGCGCGCAATCGGGTCGCCCAACGGGAAGTGGCTCCAGTCGTCGGCAGGACGGTATTTGGAAGGGTCATCGGAGGTTGAGTGCGGGCCGGCGCGGTAGGTGACCCATTCGATCATGGTCGGGCCGAGGTTGCGGCGCGCACGTTCGGCGGCCCAGGCAGAGGCAGCATAAACCGCGACAAAATCGTTGCCATCGACTCGCAAAGAGGCGATGCCGCAACCGACGCCGCGTCCGGCAAAGGTAGTGGCCTCACCACCGGCAATCGCCTGGAACGTCGAGATCGCCCACTGGTTGTTGACCACGTTGAGAATCACCGGCGCACGGTAGACGTGGGCGAAGGTGAGGGCGGTGTGGAAGTCCGATTCAGCGGTGGCGCCGTCGCCGATCCAGGCCGAGGCGATTTTGGTGTCGCCCTTGATCGCCGAGGCCATGCCCCAGCCAACGCCCTGGACGAATTGAGTGGCGAGGTTGCCGGAAATGGTGAAGAAACCAGCGTCTTTGACTGAGTACATGATCGGCAACTGACGGCCCTTGAGCGGATCGCGCTCGTTGGACAGCAGTTGGCAGATCAGGTCGACCAGCGGCACTTCGCGGGCCATGAGGATGCTTTGTTGACGGTAGGTGGGGAAGCACATGTCGTCGATGTTCAAGGCCAGGGCCTGGGCGCTGCCGATGGCTTCTTCGCCAAGGCTTTGCATGTAGAACGACATTTTTTTCTGACGCTGGGCGACCACCATGCGGTTGTCGAAAATCCGCGTCTTGAGCATGGCGCGCATGCCTTTACGCAGAATCTCGACTGGCACGCCTTCGGCCCATGGACCGAGGGCATTGCCCTGGTCGTCGAGCACGCGAATCAGGCCTTTGGCCAGATCAGCCGTGTCGGCCGGTTCAACGTCGATTGGGGGTTTGCGCACCAAGCCTGCGTCAGTCAGATGCAGGTAGGAGAAGTCGGTTTTGCAGCCGGGGCGGCCCGAAGGTTCGGGAACGTGCAGGCGCAGCGGTTCGTACGCTTGGTTCATGGCTTCTACGCTCGATCTTGTGAATTTCTTGTAGTGAGCTGGCAGTCATTCTTCGGTAAAAGAATTCTTGTCCTACAACAATCATAGGCCGGCCCAAGAAGAATATTTCTCTCTGTTTCGTTGCGCTCGAGATCATTTGAGGATAAAAATTCTGCATAAACATAAAAAACAGGTGGTTTTGTCTCATGCGCAAACTGGACCGTACCGATATCGGCATTCTCAACAGCCTTCAGGAGAACGCGCGCATCACCAACGCCGACCTCGCGCGCTCGGTGAACCTGTCGCCGACGCCATGCTTCAATCGGGTCAAGGCGATGGAAGAATTAGGGCTGATTCGTGAGCAAGTGACCCTGCTGGATGCCGACCTGCTGGGGCTGCATGTGAATGTGTTCATTCACGTCAGCCTGGAGAAACAGGTGGAGGAGGCGTTGCAGCATTTCGAAGAGGCGATCTCCGATCGCCCCGAAGTGATGGAGTGCTATTTGATGGCCGGCGACCCGGACTATCTGATCCGCGTGCTGGTGCCGACCATTCAGTCGCTGGAGCGCTTCATGATGGACTTCCTGACCAAAGTGCCGGGGGTGGCGAACATCCGTTCGAGCTTTGCGCTCAAGCAGGTGAGGTATAAGACGGCGCTGCCGTTGCCGGCGAATGGGTTGACGTTGGCCAATTGAAGAAACCCCCGTTTGATGATCGTTCCCACGCTCCGCGTGGGAATGCATCCCGTGACGCTCTGCGTCACATCCGCAAGCGGAACGCGGAGCGTCCCTGGCGGCATTCCCACGCGGAGCGTGGGAACGATCGACGGTCAGAGTTGATTCAGGGGAATCTTCAGGTAACTCACGCCATTCTCTTCCGCCGGCGGAAAATTCCCCGCCCGCACATTCACCTGAATCGCCGGCAACAACAACGTCGGCATACCCAACCCGGCGTCGCGCCGGGTGCGCATGGCGACGAAAGCAGCCTCATCAATGCCATCGTGAATATGAATATTGCTTTTGCGCTGCTCGCCAACCGTGCTCTGGCATTGCGGGGCGCGGCCGGCCGGGGGGTAATCGTGGCAGACGTAAAGGCGAACGCTGGCAGGGAAGGCCAACAGTTGGTGGATCGAGGCAAACATCTGGTTGGCATTGCCGCCGGGGAAGTCGCAACGCGCGGTGCCGACGTCCGGCATGAACAACGTATCGCCCACCAGAATCACATCGCCGTCGATCAAATACGCCATGTCCGCCGGGGTATGCCCGGGCACATGCAGGGCCGTGGCCTTGAGGTTGCCGATCCGGAATGACTCGTCTGGCGCAAACAGGTGATCGAACTGTGAACCATCGACGCTAAATTCCGGTTCGAGATTAAACAGCGTCTTGAATACCCCCTGAACCTTGCTGATCGACTGACCAATCGCAATCTTGCCCCCCAGTTCCCGACGCAGATAGGGCGCTGCGGACAGGTGATCGGCATGGGCATGGGTTTCCAGCAGCCATTGCACCTGCAACTGATGCTCGCGCACGAAGGCGATGATTTTGTCGGCCTGAACGGTCGCGGTACGCCCGGCGGCGGGGTCGTAATCCAGCACCGGATCGACAATCGCGCAATGCCCGTCGTCGTGTTCGTAGATCACGTAACTGTAGGTCGATGAGGCGGGGTCGAGGAAGGCTTCAATCAAGGCGGGCATGGTGGCCGTTTCTTTTTGGATAAGTCTTGAGGGTAGTTTCATTTTCCCTGCGTTGGCCAGACCCGTATTAATTCAATTGATGAAAAAAGCTGTGCGGGCTCTATCCTGTCACTCAATCGATACCGGGCGATCCCGGCTTTTCTTCGCGGATGACGAGTGTTTTATGTTGTTGGCCAGTTTTTTCGGCGTGGTCATGGGATTGGTGCTGGGTTTGACCGGTGCCGGTGGCGGTATTCTTGCGGTGCCGGCCCTGGTGCTGGGGTTGGGGTTGACCATGACCCAAGCGGCGCCCGTCGCCTTGTTCGCGGTAGGCAGTGCGGCAGCCGTCGGCGCTATCGACGGTTTGCGTCATGGTCTGGTGCGCTATCGCGCGGCGTTGTTGATTGCACTGCTGGGCGCGGTGTTTTCGCCAGTGGGCATCTACTTCGCGCATCAGTTGCCGGAAAAGATCCTGATGATCCTGTTCAGTCTGCTGATGGTCATGGTGGCCTGGCGGATGCTGCGCCGGGAAAAGCCCGACGATGGCCCCAGCGATCACGGGCATGCCAACTGGGGCCAGAAAAACTGCATGCTCGATCAGCAGACCGGGCGTTTTTCCTGGACCGCCAAATGCACCGCGACCCTCGCGGCACTCGGCGCGGTGACCGGTGTGGTCTCGGGGCTGCTCGGGGTGGGTGGCGGCTTTCTGATTGTGCCGGCGTTCAAGCAACTGACTGATGTGCAAATGCGCGGGATCGTCGCCACGTCGTTGATGGTGATCAGCCTGATCTCGGCGATCGGGGTGATCGGTGCGTTCAGCGCCGGGGTGCGGATCGATGGTTTGGGCGTATCGTTCATTGTCGCCAGCATCGTCGGAATGATCCTCGGTCGAAAACTCTGCGCGCGGGTGCCGGCCAGAGGGCTGCAGGTGGGCTTTGCCAGCGTTTGTCTGATCGTTGCGGTGTACATGTTGGTGCGCGCCTGATCTTGCCTGAGGTTATATCGGACGATAGTGAAAAGATCGCAGTCTGCGGCAGCTCCTACATTGGGAATCGCGTACACCCGTGAAATATCGGACGAACACAAATCCTGTAGGAGCTGCCGAAGGCTGCGATCTTTTGAGGTCACAACACCAAATGCGGCAACCACAGCGAAATGGCGGGAATGTAGGTCACGGCCATCAGCACCAGAAACAGCACGCCATAGAACGGCAGCAGCGCTTTCACGGTGCTTTCGATGCTGACCTTGCCCACCGCGGAGCCGACAAACAGCACCGCGCCCACCGGCGGTGTGATCAAGCCGATCCCCAGGTTCACCAGCATGATCATGCCGAACTGCACCGGGTCCACGCCAATGCCCAGAATCACCGGCATCAGAATCGGCGTGAGGATCAGGATCAGCGGTGCCATGTCCATCACCGTGCCGAGCAACAGCAGCATCACGTTGATGCACATCAGGATCACGTAACGGTTGTCCGACAGGGTCAGGAACATCGTGGTGATCTTCGCCGGAATCTGCATCAGCGTCATGATGTAGCCGAAGCTGGCGGCGAAACCGATCAGAATCATCACGATCGAGATGGTGCGCACCGTGCGGTGCATCAACTTGGGCAGCTCATTCCACTTGTAGTCGCGGTAGATGAACATGGTGACGAAGAACGACCACAACACCGCGATCGCCGCCGATTCGGTGGCGGTGAAAATGCCCGAGAGAATGCCGCCGAGAATGATGACCATCGCCATCATGCCCCACATCGCTTCACCGCAGATTTTCAGCGCTTGCCGCATGGGGATGACTTCGCCCTTGGGGTAGTTGCGCTTTCTGGCGAAGATCAGGCACAGCACCATCAGGCACGCGCTCATCAACAGCCCCGGCACCACGCCGGCCATGAACAGCGAAGCGATCGAAACGGTACCGCCAGCGGCCAGCGAGTACAGCACCGAGTTATGGCTGGGCGGCGTCAGCAGGGCTTGCACCGAACCGCTGACCGTCACCGCGGTGGAGAAATCCCGCGGGTAGCCGCGACGCTCCATTTCCGGAATCAGCACCGAACCGACCGACGCCGTGTCCGCCACCGAAGAGCCGGAAATCGCGCCGAAGAAGGTCGAGGCCATGATGTTCACCAGCGACAACCCGCCGCGCACGAACCCCACCAGCACCCCGGCAAAAGCCACCAATCGCCGGGACATGCCGCCCTCGGCCATGATCGCGCCAGCGAGCACGAAGAACGGAATTGCCAGCAACGAGAATTTGTTAACGCCACCGGCGACCTGAATCATCAGCGCCTGGAACGGGATGTCGATCCACCACGCACCGATCAGGGCAGAAAGCCCCAGGGCGTAGGCGACCGGCATGCCGATCAGGATCAAAGCGATAAAACTGCCGAGCAGAATCAGAGCGTCCATTTATGCGGCACCTTCGCTTTCTTCAACCAGGTCGAAACGCACGACCCGACGGTTGCTCTGGTCACCGAGCAAGAGCTTTTCCAGCACGAAAATCAGCGTCAGCACACCGCCCACGGGGATCGGCATGTAGGTGATGCCCACACGCAGGGTGGGCAAGGCGCTCATGAACTGGTTCCAGGTGGATAGACAGAGCTTGGTGCCCCAGATGGCCATGAACAGGCAAATGGTCGCCATCAGCAGCTGCGAAACAATGCTCATGGTCTTGCGCATTTGCGGCTGCATGCGGTCGGTGAGCATGGCCACGGCCATGTGCGCACCGGCGCGATAACTGGCGGCGGCACCGATAAAGGTGAAGACCATCATCAGCAAAATCGCGGTGGGCTCCGGCCAACTGGAACCGGTGCCGAGGACGTAACGGGCGAAGACGCCCCAGGGAATGATCAGGGAAATAGTCAGGACCGACAGGCCGGCGACCCAGATGCAGGTCATGTAAATCCTGTCGTTGATGCGCAGCAGCAGATTCTTCATCGGGTTTCACCGTAACCGGGCGCCGCTGACGATTCATTCGTCAACGGTGCCGGGCCTTTCATGAATGCAGGGAGGGTTACTGAACGGCTTCGATGCGCTTGATCAGGTCGGCGTAAGGCGCGCCGTATTTTTCCCGGACCGAAGCCGTGGCTTCATAGAAAGGTTTTTTGTCGACGGTGATGAACTCGACGCCGGCAGCCTTGAGTTTTTCTTCACTACTGGCCGACTTCGCATCCCACAGCGTGCGCTCCTGGGCCTGTGCGGCTTTGGCGGCTTTTTTAACCAGCACTTGCTGGTCGGGGCTGAGTTTTTCCCAGGTGATTTTCGACATCACGATCGGCTCGGGCAGGATCAGGTGCCCGGTCAGGCTGTAGAACTTGGCGTTCTGGTAGTGGTTGTGTTCGAGCAGGGTTGGCGGGTTGTTTTCCGCGCCATCGATGACCCCAGTCTGCAACGCACTGAAGATCTCGCCAGTGTCCATGGCAATGCCGTTGCCGCCCATGGCGTTGATGGTGTCGATGAACATCGGGTTGCCTTGGACGCGAATCTTCATGCCTTTGAGGTCGGCGAGGCTGCGTACCGGTTTTTTGGTGTAGATATTGCGCGTGCCGCCGTCCATCCAGGCCAGGGCGACCAGATTGAATTCGGAGTTGGTGATCTTGTCGAGGATCTCATCGCCGACCTCACCGTCGATGACTTTGCGCATGTGCGCCTGGTCGCGGAACACGAACGGCATGTTGAACACGTTCACGTCCGGCACCACCGGCCCGACGATGCCGAGACTGACCCGAGCCATCTGAATAGCCCCGACCTGAGCCTGTTCGATGACTTCTTTTTCCGAACCGAGCACACCGCCGGCGAACATTTTGAAAGTCAGTTTGCCGTTGCTGTCAGCCACCAGGGTTTTGCCCAGTTGTTCCTCGGCGACCACGGTCGGGTAACCGGCGGGGTGGATGTCGGCGAATTTGATTTCCAGCGCCTGGGCGGCGCTGCTGAGGGTGAAGGTGAGCGCTGCAGTGACGGGAAGTGCGGCGGCGAGCAAGGTGCGTTTGAAGTCCATGGGTTGTGTCTCCAGTCTTGTTGTTTTTTTATTCAAGGCACAGCGATGCAGCAGAGGGGTTAAAGCAATTCGTTGAACACCGGTTCCGGCAAGCCTTTGACGCCGGGGTTGAGGGCGAAGACGCCGCCGGCCAGCGACTGTTCGTCATGGTCGTCAGCGGGGCGGATCGAGGTCACAAACAACGTGTCGAGCTGGCTGCCGCCGAAGGCGCACATGGTCGGTTTCTTCACCGGCATGGGGAGGGAACGATCCAGTCGGCCATCGGGGGTGAAACGGTGAATCAGCCCGGCGTCGTTGGCGCAGATCCAGTAGCAACCTTCGGCATCCACCGCCGCGCCATCGGGGCGGCCAAGGAATTGATGCATGTCGACGAACAGCCGACGGTTGGACGGCGTGCCACTGTCGATGTCGTAATCGAAGGCCCAGATCTGCTGCACGTTCGGGTGCGAATCCGAGAGGTACATCGTCTTGCCGTCCGGGCTGAAGCCCAGGCCGTTGGGCACGATGAAACCGCTGAGCGGGGCGTCGAGCGGCCCGCGTTGCCCGGCGCTATAGCGATAGAGCCTGCCGTCGGCGGCGTTGGCGCCCATGTTCAGCACCATGCTGCCGGCCCAGAAACGGCCCTGACGATCACAGCGGCCATCGTTCAGGCGCATGTCAGGACGGGCGTGATCGACATGGGCCAGCCGTTCGCTGTCGAGGTTGCCATCGTTGTGCGGGTGCAGGTGAAAAAATCCGCTTTCCATGCCGGCGACCCAGCCTCCCGCGCTGTGACGAGCGATACAGGCGAGCGTTTGCGGGGCTTTCCAGGCGTGAACGTGCCCGCTGTCGGCATTCCAGCGTTGTAATCCACCGGTCGGAATATCGACCCAGTACAGGGCGTTTTCCTCGGGAACCCACACCGGGCTTTCACCGACCGCATTGCGGGCATCGACAATCAATTCGGCTTGCATGGCAGCGCATTCCCTTGGCTTTGTTATGTGGGGATTGGCGAGGGCTCAGTCGCCGAACGGCCCGGCCGCGACAAAGGCACCACCCTGATAAACCCGGGCCGGATCATCTTCGGCGGGCATTGGTTGGGCTTCGACTTTTTCGCGGAACACTTCGGACGTGTCCTGTGGCGCATAACCCAAGTGCGTCGCGAATCGGTTGTCCCACCAGATGCTCTTGTTGTCGGACATGCCGTACACCACGGTGTGGCCGACATTCGGGGTGTACAACGCACGTTCGAGCAGTTGGGTCATGTCGTCGAAGCTCAGCCAGGTGCTCATCATTCGACGGTTCTGTGGTTCCGGAAATGAGGAGCCGATGCGGATGCTGACGGTTTCGATGCCATAGCGATCGAAGTAGAAACTGGCGATGTCTTCGCCGTAGGACTTGGACAGGCCGTAATAGCCATCCGGGCGGCGAGGGGAGTGGGCGTCGAGGGTTTCGTCCTGCTTGTAAAAGCCGATGACGTGGTTGGAACTGGCGAAAATCACCCGCTTCACACCGTGGCGGCGGGCGGCTTCGTAGATATGGAACACGCCGCAGATGTTGGCGCCGAGGATCTCTTCGAACGGACGCTCCACCGACACGCCGCCGAAGTGCAGGATTGCATCCACGCCTTCGACCAGTTGATGCACCGCTTGCTTGTCGGCGAGGTCGCACGGCACGACTTCTTCGCGATCATCAATGGCTGGCGCCATGTCGGCGATGTCCGACAGACGGACTACGTTGGCGTAAGGTCGCAGGCGTTCGCGCAGGACTTTACCGAGGCCACCGGCGGCGCCGGTCAGGAGCAGGCGATTGAATGGGGATGGGGTCGTCATGTAAGTCCCTGAACAGAAATTGTTATTATTGGGCTTGTTGTAGGTTGTCGTATGACTTGCTGAAGTATTATTGGGCTTTCCGATGCTTGTCAACGCGACTTTGGTTGAAATTGACGGAGGGTCGTGTTCATCCAATGAGTGCACTGAACCTGTGGCCAGAGAGCAAGCCCCAATGCCAGTCAGTTCAGTAATTTCAACCGCGACTCTTTTGTAGCAGCTGGCAAAGCCTGCGTTCGGCTGTAGCAGCTGTCGAGCTCGCGAGGCTGCGTTCGGCTGCGAAGCAGTCGTAAAATCAGGCACTGCGGTCCGTCAGACACACCGTGCATTCAGGGTTTGCGACTGCTTCGCAGCCGAACGCAGCCTCGCGAGCTCGACAGCTGCTACGTCTGAACGCAGCCTCGCGAGCTCGACAGCTGCTACGTCTGAACGCAGCCTCGCGAGCTCGACAGCTCCTACATCCGAACGCAGGCTTCGCGCCTTACAACAACGAAATCGGATAGCTGACAAAGATGCGATTCTCATCAAATTCGTTGGTGCTGAAATCCCGGCGGATGGTTGCGTTGCGCCATTTGACGTTGAGGCTCTTCAATGCGCCGCTTTGCACGGTGTAGGCCAGTTCGCTTTCGCGGCCCCATTCCTTGCCATCGGTGATCGCCCCGGTGTGCACGTTATCGCCGCTGATGTAGCGGTTCATCAGGGTCAGGCCGGGGATGCCGAGGGCGACGAAGTTGTAGTCGTGGCGCACCTGCCAGGAGCGTTCCTTGGCGTTGTCATAGCTCGCGTTGTAGCTGTCGTTGGCCAGCGTGCCGCCGCTGGTGCCGTTGACGCGCATCCAGGCGCTGTCGCCGCTGAGTTTTTGCAGGCCGACATAGAAGGTGTTGCCGCCGTATTTGGCCGAGAGCAGGGCGAACGCGGTTTTGTTGTCGAGGTCGCCGGCCAGCGCGCTGCCATCTTCCTTGCCGATGAAGTAACCGAGGTTGGCACCCAGGGTCCAGTCGCCAATGGGCTGGCTGTGGCTCAGGTTGAAATACTGCTGCTGATAAATGTCGCTGAGTTCCGCGTACCAGACGCCGACCTGTGTGCGCTTTTCATTGAATGCATACTCGCCGCCGCCGAAGTTGAAACGGTCGGAGGTGAACGCACCTCTGCCATTCATCGACATGTCTTCCATGCTCGCGTGATTGCGCGGGCTGTTGCCCCGGAACTGGCCGCCGTAGAGCGTCAGGCCGCTGAGTTCGGTGGAGGTGACCTGGCCACCGCGAAAGGTTTGCGGCAGCGAGCGACCATCATCGGAGCGCAGGATCGGCAGCACCGGCATCCATTCGCCGACCTTCAATTCGGTTTTCGACACCTTGGCTTTCAGCGCCACGCCCAAGCGACCGAAATTGTCCGCAGGGCGGCCGTCATCATGGATCGGCAGCAACTGCGTGCCGCCCGTGCCCTTACCGCCGTCGAGCTTCTGCGAGTACATACCAAGCACATCCACGCCGACACCGACGGGGCCTTGGGTGAACCCGGATTTAGCGTCGAGGATGAAGTTTTGCGTCCACTCTTCAGCCTTGCCCTGGGGATTGTCTGGGTTGGTGAAATTGCGATTGAAGTAGGCGTTGCGCAGGTTGAGCGTGGCCTTGGCGTCATCGACGAAACCTTCGGCCTGGCTGGTCATGGGCAGGACGAAGGCCAGGCTGCTGCAACCGATCAGGCTGAGGGAATGGCGACGAGCGACGGTAGGGCGAGGGGTGCTGGCGAAGGAATTGCGGGCGAGTCTGCTCACAGTAACGCTCCCTGACTTTTTGTTGTTTTTATTTTTTGTTATACGTCGTCGTACAACATTGGCGGCGATTATTCGCAAGGCATTGCAGTAATGTCAATCACAAGTCATACGATGACTGCTTGAACACCTCATCCCCCTGTAGGAGCGAGGCTTGCCCGCGAAGAGGGACTGTCAGCCGACATCAATGTTGAATGACAGACCCTCTTCGCGGGCAAGCCTCGCTCCTACAGGGGGTTTGTGTTCGGGCGAAAATTGTTGGCGGTATTTTCCCTTGTCGCCCCGATCCAGAGCGGATGCTAGTCTTGACCAACGCTGTTGTCAGGGAGCCCTCATGGGCAATCACAAGATCGAGATTCGTCGCAGTAACGTCGAAAAGATTCTGCTGGGGGCCGAAAAAATCTTTGCCGAAAAAGGTTTCGGCAGCACCGCCATGGCCGACATCGCCGCCGAAGTGCAACTGCCGCGTTCCAACCTGCATTATTACTTCAGCACCAAAAGTGAACTGTACAGCGCGGTGCTGCTGGGTTTGCTGGAGGTCTGGAAGCAGGACGCCCTGTGCTTTGAGATGTTCGATGACCCGCGAGTGGTGCTCAGCAGCTACATCCGCGCCAAGATGAACCATTCCCGCAGCCGGCCGTACGGTTCGAAAGTCTGGGCCAACGAAATCATCCACGGGGCGCCGACACTGGGTGAGAAACTGGACGCCAGCCTGTACGACTGGGCCAAGATGAAAGAAGCGAAAATTCGCCAGTGGGTAGAGGACAAACGCATCCTGCCGGTGGAGCCTTCCAGCCTGCTGTACATGATCTGGGCCTCGACCCAGCATTACGCCGACTTCGATCACCAGGTGAATATTCTTAATGATCACCAGCCGCTGTCGGACATGCAGTTCGAACGGGCGGTGCAGACTGTGACCAGCGTGATATTGCGCGGGATTGGGTTGGAGCCTTGAGTTGTGCGGTGCGTCGGCTGACCCCATCGCGGGCAAGCCTCGCTCCTACAATTTTATGTCGAGCCACATTAAATGATCGACGCTAAACCTGTAGGAGCGAGGCTTGCCCGCGAAGGCGTCAGTTCAGGCAACGCTGCGTTCAGACCGTGACATGATACGGATTCCTCGGATCATGATTCCAATCCAGAAACGGCTTGCCGGTATCCATCGGCACCATCTCGATGCAATCCTGCACCGGACACGTGATCTGACACAGATTGCAGCCCACGCACTCATCATCGATCACTTCATATTTATGCGTTCCGTCTGCCTGTTTGAGACTGGCAATCGCCTGGTGCGAGGTATCTTCGCAAGCGATGTGGCAGCGACCGCAACCGATGCATGCCTCCTGATCAATCTTCGCAATCACCTGATAGTTGATGTCCAGGTACTTCCAGTCCGTGGTATTGCCCACCGCTCGCCCGGAAAACTCCGACACGCTGGCGTAGCCCTGACTGTCCATCCAGCGTGACAAACCGTCCTTCATCTCCTCGACAATCCGGAAACCATGCAGCATCGCCGACGTGCACACTTGCACCGAGCCACTGCCCAGCGCGATGAATTCCGCCGCATCGCGCCAACTGCCAATCCCGCCAATGCCACAGATCGGTAAGCCTTGTGTCTGCGGATCGCGGGCGATCTCGGCGACCATGTTCAGCGCGATCGGCTTCACCGCCGAACCGCAATAACCGCCATGGGTGCTTTGGCTGCCGACGGCGGGATTGGCGACCATGCGCTCCAGGTTGACGCTGGTGATCGAGTTGATGGTGTTAATCAACGACACCGCATCAGCCCCGCCCCGGTAAGCGGCACGGGCGGCGACGCGGATATCGGTGATGTTCGGCGTTAGCTTGACGATCACCGGCAGCGAGCAATAAGTCTTGCACCAGCGGGTGACCTGTTCGACGTATTCCGGCACCTGGCCGACCGCGGCGCCCATGCCTCGTTCCGGCATGCCGTGGGGGCAGCCGAAATTCAACTCGATGCCATCGGCCCCGGTGGCTTCCACCAGCGGCAGGATGTTTTTCCACGACTCTTCGACACAGGGCACCATCAGCGACACGATCAGCGCGCGGTCCGGCCAGTCCTTTTTGACCTGAGTGATTTCCCGCAGGTTGATTTCCAGTGAGCGGTCGGTGATCAGTTCAATGTTGTTAAAACCAAGCACCTCCCGATTAGCCCCGAAATGCGCCGAGTAGCGTGATGACACGTTGACCGCCGCCGGGTCCTCACCCAGGGTTTTCCAGACCACGCCGCCCCAGCCAGCCTCGAACGCGCGAACCACGTTGTAGGCTTTGTCGGTCGGCGGCGCGGAAGCCAGCCAGAACGGATTGGGAGCTTTGATGCCGGCGAAAACAATCGAGAGATCGGCCATTTACGCAGCCTCCACGTTGAGCATGAGTTGAGCGTTGATCGCCTCGGCGGCCAGCTTGCCGTGCTGCACGGCTTGCACGGTGAGGTCCTGATCAAGGCTGGTGCAGTCGCCGCCGGCATACACGCCGGGAATGCTGGTACGCAGCTGTTCGTCGACGAGGATGCGGTCGCTCTGACGCTTGAGTTCACGGGCCAGCGGATCGGCGAGGGCACTGCTGTCGAAAGCCTGGCCGATGGCTTTGAAGATCGCGTCGGCGGCCAGTTCGAAGGTTTCGCCAGTAGTTTGCAGGCGGCCTTCCACCAGTCGGGTGCGAGCGAAGCGCATGCCGCGCACGTTGCCTTGAGCGTCGAGCAGCACTTCTTCAGGTTGCGCCCAGGTCAACAGGCGCACCTGATTGGCCTTGGCGATGTCCTGTTCGTGACCGGTGGCGCCCATGTCCTGGGCGCCGCGGCGGTACACCAGATTCACGTCGCGAGCGCCGAGGCGAGCCATTTGCACGGCCATGTCGATGGCGGTGTTACCGGCACCGAGGACAATGCAGCGCTCGGCCAGGGGTAGTTGCGTCAGGTCATCGGCCTGGCGCAGTTCGCGGATGTAGTCGGTGGCGGCGAGCAGGCCGGGGGCATCCTCGTGGGCCAGCCCCAGCTGTTTGCTGGCGGCCAGGCCGAGGCCGAGGAACACCGCGTCGAATTGCTGATGCAGTTCGCTGAGGGTCAGATTGTCGCCGAGCTTCTGCCCATGACGAATCTCAATCCCGCCAATCCCCATCAGAAATTCAAGCTCCTTCTGCGCGTAATCGTCCACCAGTTTGTACTTGGCGATCCCGTATTCGTTGAGGCCGCCAGCCTTTTCCCGGGCCTCGAAAATCACCACGTCATGGCCGTGCATCGCGCTGCGGTGCGCACACGACAAACCGGCCGGACCGGCACCCACCACGGCAATGCGCTTGCCGGTTGCGGCGGCGCGCTGGAACGGGTGTTCGCTGAAGTGTGCGTTGTCCACGGCATAGCGTTGCAACAGGCCGATCAACACCGGCGCGCATTCCTGGGCGTTGTTGCGCACGCAGGCTTGCTGGCACAGGATCTCCGTCGGACACACCCGGGCGCAACTGCCACCGAGGATATTCGCCGAGAGGATTTTCTGCGCGGCGCCCTGAACGTTTTCCTGATGGATATTGCGGATGAACGAAGGAATATCGATGTCGCTCGGACAGGCATTCACGCACGGCGCGTCGTAGCAATACAGGCAGCGCGAGGCTTCCAGATGCGCCTGACGGTCGCTGAGCGGCGGCGCCAGATCGGTGAACTGGCCGGCGAGGGCGGCCGCATCCTCATGGGGATGCGGGAGGTGGTTCAGGGATTTGATCACGGTGTTGGCCTCACGGTTATTTGAGGTGCTGCCTCTGGTGGGCTGATCGTTCCCACGCTCTGCGTGGGAATGCCTCAAGGGACGCTCCGCGTTCCAATGGGACGCAGAGCGTCCCGGGCTGCATTCCCACGCAGAGCGTGGGAACGATCATTGGTACGGATCAGCGTTTCACAGCAACCGGCCTATGCAGCTCAGCCCGCTTGCTCAGCAAATCAAACACCGCCGGATACGCCGGCCGTTCGACATACCGACCGGCACCACGCTCGGCCCGCAAATCGCCGTCGGCCCACACCACTCGGCCCTGGCTGACGGTGTGGCTCGGCACGCCGCGCACGGTCTTGCCTTCGAAGATGTTGAAGTCGACTTGCTGGTGATGGGTCTTGGCTGAAATCGTCCGCGTACCTTCCGGGTCCCACAGCACCAGATCGGCATCGGCGCCCACGCGGATCGCACCCTTGCGCGGATAGAGGTTGAAGATCTTCGCGGTGTTGGTAGAGGTGAGGGCAACGAAGTGCTGCATCGACAAGCGCCCGGTGTTCACCCCTTCATCCCAGAGCACCGCCATGCGGTCTTCGATACCGGCGGTACCGTTCGGGATCTTGCTGAAGTCGTCACGGCCGGCGGCTTTTTGCTCGGAGCAGAAGCAGCAGTGGTCGGTGGCGGTGGTGTGCAGGTTGCCTGATTGCAGGCCATGCCAAAGGGCTTCCTGATGGCCGCGAGGACGGAAGGGCGGGCTCATCACGTAACCGGCGGCGGTCTGCCAGTCCGGGTGTTGGTAAACGCTGTCGTCCAGCAGCAGATGCCCGGCCAGCACTTCGCCGTAGACTTGTTGGCCCTTACTGCGGGCATAGGTGATTTCGTCGAGGGCTTCCTTGGTCGAGACATGGACCAGGTACAGCGGCGTGCCGAGGGTTTCGGCGATGCGGATCGCCCGGCTCGCGGCTTCGCCTTCCACCTGCGAAGGTCGCGACAGCGGGTGCGCTTCCGGCCCGGTCATGCCCTGGGCCATCAACTTGCGTTGCAGGTGATAGACCAGCTCGCCGTTTTCCGCGTGCACCGTCGGCACCGCGCCCAATTCCAGGCAACGCTCGAAACTCGCCACCAGCGTATCGTCGGCGGCCATGATCGCGTTCTTGTAGGCCATGAAATGCTTGAAGCTGTTGACCCCGTGATGGCTGACCAGCTCGGCCATTTCCTCGCGAACCTGCTCGCTCCACCAAGTGATAGCGACATGGAAACCGTAGTCCGACGCCGACTTCTCGGCCCAGCCGCGCCATTGATGAAATGCCTCCATCAATGATTGCTGCGGGTTGGGAATCACGAAGTCGATGATCGAGGTGGTGCCGCCGGCAAGCCCCGCCGCGGTGCCGCTGAAAAAGTCTTCGCTGGCCACCGTGCCCATGAAGGGCAGCTGCATATGAGTGTGCGGGTCGATGCCGCCGGGCATCAGGTATTGGCCGCTGCCGTCGAGCACTTCGGCATCGGCGGGAACATCAAGGTTTTCACCGATGGCTTTGATCACGCCGTCGGCGCAATAGACGTCGGCGCGATAACTTTCATCATGGGTAATAACGGTGGCGCCACGGATCAACAGAGACATTCCGAGTTCCTCGCAGGCATGACCGACTGATGCCGGTTCTAGATGTTTTTATATGAAGCAGACGCCAATCGGTGTATTCCTGTCAGCGCTGTCAAGAATAGACGCTAGCTGCAGTTTGTCGATTGAGCAAGAATATTTTTTATAAGCTTATGACCGTTTTAACTTATTGAAAAATAACGATTAAAACTGAAAATCACCAAAATGGTGAGGTCTCTCACCATTTTGACGCACTTGACAGGTTCCAAAAATAGACGAGATTTTCTATGTGAAATCAGCCGCTTGTGGATGGTCTATGGTTGAGGGCGCAGTCTTTCAAAAAGATCGACGCACCAGATTGAGTCCTGACTGTTCGGACAACTTGCCTGACATTCGGCCTGAGTGGCATGGCAAATGACCCCGGATTCAATAGTTGGATACATAAAGCTGATTAACATCAGTTGGTTAGCAAAATTTTATGGCATGGCCCGATGCGCAAGCGGGGCACCCGGCACGTTTATTGATGCCGCCGCTGACACCTTGGCCGGTCCATGAAAGTTGTCAGTTTCTCCGGCCATCGTCCGGCTCGCGCACTCGCGCCAGCCCCTGATGAGCAAAAATAATCAAAAGAACAGTGGAGCGGCCATGCAACAGATCAGATCGCAAGTGACCGAGCGCGACGGCTTGTTTGAGCTAGAAGCCGGCAGCGACGTCCTCGACAGTCCCCGTTATAACCACGACATGGCACCGACCAAGGTGCGCGAACGAACCTGGAACAAATGGCACATCACCGCCTTATGGGTCGGCATGGCAATCTGTGTGCCGACCTACACCCTCGGCGGCGTACTCACTGCCTACTTCGGCCTGAGCGTCGGCGAAGCGCTGCTGGCGATTCTGTTCGCCAACATCATCGTACTGATTCCGCTGACCTTGAACGCCTTCCCCGGTACCAAGTACGGCATTCCGTTTCCGGTGTTGCTGCGCTCATCCTTTGGCATCCTCGGTTCGAACATTCCGTGCCTGATCCGTGCCCTGGTGGCGTGCGGCTGGTTCGGCATCCAGACCATGTTCGGCGGGCTGGCGATTCACCTGTTTCTCGGCTCGGTGTTCGATGACTGGAAAGCCCTCGGCGGCACCGGTGAAGTGATCGGCTTCATGGTGTTCTGGGCCTTGAACCTGTGGGTGGTGATTCGCGGCGCGGACTCGATCAAATGGCTGGAAACCCTCTCGGCGCCGTTGTTGGTGCTGGTGGGTGTAGGGCTGCTGGTGTGGGCGATGCCGAACGTATCGATGAGCGAGTTGATGGCGATCCCGGCCAAGCGTCCGGAAGGGGCCAGCGTGGTCAGTTACTTTGCCGCCGGGCTGACTGCGATGGTCGGCTTCTGGGCCACCTTGTCGCTGAACATTCCGGACTTCAGCCGCTACGCGAAAAGCCAGAAGGATCAGATCGTCGGGCAGATCATCGGCTTGCCCCTGACCATGTTCCTGTTCGCCTCCCTCGGCGTGGTGATGACGGCCGCTTCGGTAAAACTGGTGGGCGTTACCGTCTCCGATCCGGTCACGTTGATCGGCCATATCCAGAGCCCGGTCTGGGTTGCACTGGCCATGGCGCTGATCATCATCGCCACGTTGTCGACCAACACCGCGGCCAACATCGTTTCGCCGACCAACGACTTCCAGAACGTTGCACCCAAGATCATTAACCGCACCAAAGCGGTGATCCTCACGGGGCTGGTCGGCTTGGCGCTGATGGCCCATGAGCTGTTGAAGAAGCTGGGGCTGATCGTCTCGGATTTGAGCCTTGAGACGGTGTATTCCAACTGGTTGCTGGGCTATTCGAGCCTGTTGGGCCCGATCGCCGGGATCATGGTGGTCGACTATTTCCTGATCAAGAAACAGCAACTGGACCTGGCCGGTCTCTACCGCGATGACGTTTACCCGGCGTGGAACTGGTTCGGCTTTATCGCGTTCGGCGTGCCGGTGGCGTTGACGCTGCTGTCGCTGGGCAGCGATGCGTTCAGCTGGTTTTACAGCTACGGCTGGTTCACCGGCTCGGTCCTTGGTGGGCTGATTTATTACGGGTTGAGCGTGATGCGGCCGAGTCCTACTGTTGTGAAAACTGCGGTTTGATCGTTCCCACGCTCTGCGTGGGAATGCAGCCCGGGACGCTCCGCGTCCCAGAAGCGGACGCAGAGCGTCCATGGATGAATTCCCACGCGGAGCGTGGGAACTATCAGAAGAAAAACTGAGGAGATCACCATGAACGCTGCCATAGACGTTCTGCAGTCCACCCACCAGCACATCAATCGCGACCGTCTGTGGCAGTCGCTCATGGACCTGGCCAAACTCGGTGCCACGGTCAAGGACGGTGTCTGCCGGCTGGCCCTGACCGACCTCGACCGCCAGGCCCGGGACATCTTCGTGAACTGGTGCGAGGAGGCCGGCTGCACCGTCAGCATCGACGCTGTCGGCAACATCTTCGCCCGTCGTCCGGGGCGCAACCCGAATCTGCCCCCGGTGATGACCGGCAGCCACATCGACACTCAACCCACCGGTGGCAAGTTCGACGGTTGCTTCGGCGTGCTGGCCGGGGTCGAAGTCTTGCGCACCCTTAATGATCTGGGCGTGGAAACCGAGGCGCCGCTGGAAGTGGTGGTCTGGACCAACGAAGAAGGCTCGCGTTTCGCCCCGTGCATGATGGGCTCCGGCGTGTTCGCGGAAAAATTCACCCTCGAAGAAACCCTGGCCAAGGTCGATGCCGAGGGTGTGACCGTCGGCGAAGCCCTGAACGCCATTGGCTATGCCGGGCCGCGCAAGGTCAGCGGCCATGCGGTTGGCGCCTATTTCGAAGCGCACATCGAGCAAGGCCCGATTCTTGAGGACGAGCGCAAAACCATCGGCGTGGTGATGGGCGCCCTTGGGCAAAAATGGTTCGACCTGAAACTGCGCGGCGTCGAAGCCCACGCCGGCCCGACGCCGATGCACCTGCGCAAGGACGCTCTGGTCGGCGCCTCAGTGATCGTCGGCGCGGTCAATCGCGCCGCCCTCAGCCATCAACCCCACGCCTGCGGCACCGTCGGCTGCCTGCAAGCCTACCCCGGCTCGCGCAACGTGATTCCCGGCGAAGTGCGCATGACCCTGGACTTTCGTCATCTTGAGCCGGCTCGTCTGGACTCGATGATCGCCGAAGTTCGCGAAGTCATCGAAACCACCTGCGAGGAACATGGCCTGACCTTTGAACTGACACCCACCGCCGACTTCCCGCCGCTGTACTTCGACAAAGGCTGCGTCGAAGCGGTACGCGGCGCCGCTCAAGGGTTGGGTTTGTCCCACATGGACATCGTCAGCGGAGCAGGGCACGACGCGATCTTCCTCGCCGAACTCGGCCCGGCCGGGATGATCTTCGTGCCTTGCGAAGGCGGCATCAGCCATAACGAAATCGAAAATGCCGCGCCGGATGACCTGGCCGCGGGGTGTGCGGTGTTGTTGCGGGCGATGCTGGCGGCTTCGGATGCGATTGCCCGTGGTGAATTGGCCGCTTGAAGGTCAAAAGATCGCAGCCTTCGGCAGCTCCTACGCGCCTGTGAGCGCCGCCGAAGGCTGCGATCTTTCGCTTTTTACCTATTAAAAATTGCCCCCACGTCACAAACCCGAATCCTCAATCGTCATCCTGTTGAACCCCTCTAGCGGAGCAACACGATGTCGTCCAACACCCAACCGGTCAATTTGCTGCAATCCATCCCTCAGGTTTTCGAAAGCCTGACCCAAGTCCATGTCACCCTCGACAGCCATGATTTGGACCCGACGCTCAAACACCTGCTGCATCTGCGTGCTTCGCAGATCAACCAATGCGGTTTCTGCGTGAAGATGCACACCCGCGAGGCGCGCGAAGCCAATGAAACCAACGAACGCCTGGACCGCCTGATCGTCTGGCGCCATGTCAGCGATTTCAGCGCTGCCGAACGCGCCGCCCTGGCCTGGACCGAAGCCCTCACCGTACTCGACGAAAAGACCGATTACGCCACCCTGCGCGGCGACTTGCGCGAACACTTCAACGACGCGCAGATCGGCGCCTTGACGGCCGAGATCGGCATGATCAACCTGTGGAACCGTTTGCAGGTGTCGAGGCACTGATCGATGAACTCCGCTGAAAACGCCGCCGCTGTGTTCGAACAGCGCCGGCCCTTTTTGCTCGGTCTGGCGTATCGCATTCTCGGCTCGCGCACCGACGCCGAGGATGTGGTGCAAGAGCTGTTCATCAAATGGCTGGAGGCCGACCGGGCCTCCATTACCACGCCAGCCGCCTGGCTCACCACGGCCTGCACCCGGCACTGCATTGACGTGCTGCGCTCGGCGCACACGTCACGGGTCGACTACATCGGCACCTGGCTGCCGGAGCCGATTCACACCACCCATCAGCATTCACCCGAACACATGCATGAATTGGCCTCGTCATTGTCCACCGCGTTCCTGCTCTTGCTGGAACGGCTGACCCCCAAGGAGCGCGCCGCGTACCTGCTCTACGAAATTTTCGACATGGATTACTCGCAAGTGGCCGAGGCGATCGGCGTCCAGGAAGCGACTTGCCGCAAGCTCGTGTCCCGGGCCAAGACCGGTCTGGGCAGCGGGCAAATCCGCTATCAGCCGGAGCCGGCGCGTCAGGACCAGTTGCTGAACGCCTTCCATAGCGCCATCGCCAGCGGCTCAACCGCGTCCCTCACCGCGCTGCTGGCCGAAGACGTCGAACTCTGCGCCGACGGCGGCGGCAAGGCCTCGGCCATCCGCGAAACCCTGTTCGGCATCAACAGCGTGCTGGACTTCATCGGCCAGTCATTGCACACCTACTGGCAGACGTACGAATGGCTGCCCACGCAAATCAACGGTGCTCAAGGCGTGATCATCAAAACCGACGGTGAACTCGTTGCATCGCTGAGTTTTGGTTTTGACGAGGATGGACGGGTGAACCGGATTTTCATCATGCGTAATCCGGATAAGTTGGCGGGGTTGGAGACGGGGTTGGAAGTGCAGTAATCCATCGGCCCGAAATGATCTTGTTGTCCCGGCAGCCGCTTCATTCGCACTATCAGAGCCCCCGGCGGTCGTAATCTTCACAGGGCGGCGCGTAACGGCGCCGTCGCAATCGTGGAGATCCAATGAGCCAGGACGTCCTGACCACCGAAACCAATCGCCGCCAGTTGCAGCAGATCATCGCCGGCCTGTCCGACGGGGTGATTCTGCTGGAGCTCGATCAGACGATTCTCTGGGCCAATGACGCCGCGCTGACCATGCACGGGGTCAGTCGGATTGGTGAACTGGGGGCCAATGCCAAGGAATACGCGAAGCGGTTTGCCTTGCGCTATCGCAACAATCACCCGGTAGCGATGGAGCATTATCCAATCAGCCGCGTTGCCCGCGGCGAGGTGTTCAGTGATGTGCTGGTTGCATTGACGCCAGTCGAAAACGACGAGCGCACCTGGGTTCACAGCGTGCGCAGCATGGTGCTGACCGATCGCGCCGGCGAGCCGGAGTCGTTGGTGCTGATCATGAACGACGTCACCGAGTGGGCCAGCGCCGAGCAGCGTTTCGAAAAGACCTTCAATGCCAACCCGGCCCCGGCGGTGATCTGTCGCCTCAGCGATTTGCGCTACATCAAAGTCAACCAGGGCTTCCTGGAAATGACCGGTTATGCCCGCGATCAGGTGATAGGCGCTTCGACCTATGAGCTGGATGTGCTGGAGCGCGCCGAAAACAAGGACCTGGCCAAGCAGCGTTTGCGTGACGGGGCAACCATTCCGCAGATGCAGGCCGAACTGCAATTACCCGACGTTGGCAGCAAACAGGTGATCGTTGCCGGACAACCGCTCGAGCTCAACGACGAAGATTGCATGCTGTTTTCCTTCGTCGACATGGAGCTGCGGCACAAGGCCGAAATTGCTCTGCGCCAGAGCGAGGAACGGTTCGCCAAAGCCTTTCGCCTTACCCCGGTGCCGATCCTGGTGTGCAGCGCCGACGATCAAGTGGTGATGGACGTCAACGAAGCCTTTCTCGATACCCTCGCGTTTTCCAGTGAAGAGGTGCTCGGCAAGACCGTGGCGCAACTCGGTTTTATCGAGGACGCGGGCACTCGCACGCGACTGTTTGCGGCCCTGGAGAAAACCGGGCGCGTGGATCGCATCGATATCAAGGTGCGCGGGAAGGATGCCGGGTTGATCGATTGCGCGGTTTCGGCGGACACCGTGAACATTCAGGAGGGTACTTGTTACCTGCTGGTGTTGATGGACATCACTGAGCGCAAACGCACCGAGCTGGAATTGGTGTCGGCGATCGAAGAGGTGATGAAAGACGCCTCCTGGTTCAGTCGCACGCTGATCGAGAAACTGGCCAATGTGAAGAACGTAAATTCCCCGCAATTGCCCAGTGTGTCGTTTACCGAACTGACCGCCCGGGAGCGCGATGTGCTCGGCCTGATTTGTGAAGGCCTCGCCGACAAGGAAATCGCTGCGCGCCTGAAACTGGCGCCTAATACGGTGCGTAATCATGTGTCGACGGTGTATTCCAAACTCGATGTGCACAGCCGCAGTGAAGCGATTGTCTGGGCTCGCGAACGGGGTCTGTTCTCCAGTGAGAGTAGGCCCAAGGGGCAACGTTAAGATGCAAATGCACTAGTTGGGGTGGTGCAATTTGATGTTTTGCTCAGGGGCTGCTTTTTCTAGGCTGTGAGGGTGTGATACGAGGCTTCGGGTCGTATCGCGTCCTCTTCGATGCAGCTAAAGGAACAGCCACATGAGTGCGAACAGATCAAGCGTGGGGTCGATTTTACGTCGTCGCCAAGGTGAACCGGGATGATTCATCTGACGCAATTACGTATGCAATTGGAACTCAGCTTTTCGCCATTGGCCTGTGAGTGTGCGCTTACAGGGGATAATTCGTTGACGGTGAAGCTTTATCATCCGGCGACGGGGCAGGTGGATCTGGTGGTCAGTGGGTTGAACATGGCGATGCTCAGGACGCCAGAGGCAATGGCGGCGTTGATTGAAGAGCTGCGGTATGAGCTTCAGAGCAGTGGCCTGCATCGGTCCGCTGCTTCATAGACGCCGGCGTGCCAACAAGGGCGATCTGTTTCTCGCAGCTGGCTGGTGGATTTTGTGCGGATGTTTTGTTGTCACACATAGGTGTCGATCACTTATCGCGGGTCAGCCTATGAACAGTTTTGGAATACCTACTTTTTCGCCACTGTCGCTCGTACTCTGCACGGCGATTCTGGGTGGTTGTGCGAGTCCGCCGCCGCCACCACCCGCTGCGCCGCCACCGGCACCGGTTCGTACTTGTCAGACCTCCGAAAATACTGATGTGCAGGGTGATATGAGGGTTGAAGGGCAGGTGACCCGGACCACGACCCTGACCCGTTGCGTCACTCAGTAAGCCTGCGTCGGTGTGATGGCGTGTACCGCCAGTGGCCCTCTGTTCAACTGGCGTGCGTGGCTTGAGCGTCTGGTCAGATTTCTTCGATCCTGACCCACCGCGACTCCTGTGCCGCCAAACGGATCGCCGTCGCCAGGCGTTCGACTTCCCATGCCTGCTCGAAATCCGTCCCAACCTGACCGAGGCCGGCCAGCGCCATCACCAACTCATGCACTTCAAGGGTCTTGAGTTCGTTGTAACCCAACTGATGCCCCGGTGCCGGGCTGAAAGCGGCATAACCCGGCAAATCCGGCCCTGCCAGCAGCCGTTGAAAACCGCCTTGCCCTGCGCGATACATCCGCAGTTCATTCAAGCGTTCCTGATCGAACGCCAGGGTGCCCCGGGTGCCGCTGATTTCAAAACTCAGGTGATTCTTGTAACCGTGTTTGAGCCAACTGCTGCTGAACGTGCCGCGCGCGCCGTTGGCGAACCGCAGCAACGCGTGGACCTGATCGTCAACCGCGACCTCGCGTCGTTCCTGACCACCCAACGTAACAGGGCGTTGGGCATGCACGGTCTGGGTATCCGCGCACACCGCCTCGATATCGCCCAGCAGATGACGGGCCATGGCCAGCAAGTGACTACCAAGATCCGCCAAGGCACCGCCGGCGTAATCGGCGTCGCAACGCCAGGACCAGGGTGAAACGGGATCGGCCATGAAGTCTTCGCTGAATTCGCCCTGGAAACTGATGATCTGCCCCAGCGCTCCGTTTTGAATCAGATCCCGAGCGAGGCCGATGATCGGGTTGTGCTGATAGTTGTACCCGACCCGCGTCACCACGCCTGCAGCTTTAGCGGCCAGGCGCATGGCGCTGGCCTGTTCGAGGTTCACCGCCAGTGGCTTTTCGCAGTACACCGGTTTGCCGGCGGCGAGGGCGGCCATGGCCATGGGGCAGTGCAGATGATTAGGCGTAGTGATAGCGATCAGGTTGACCTTGGGATCATTGATCAGCTGTTGCCAGTCGCTGTGAGCGGCATCGAAGCCCCAAGCGTCGGCGCAATGTCGGGCGCGTAGCGGGTCGGCGTCTGCGAGGGCGGCGAGCTTGAGCTTCAGCGGCAATTCAAAAACGGCGCTGACGTTGCGAAAGGCCAAGGCATGGGCGCGGCCCATGAAACCTGTGCCGATGAGTCCGATACCGAGTTCGCGCATAGCCGGGGTCCTTTGGATTCTTATTTTCAGGAGGGCTATTTATGGAATAAATATTCCTAATGTGCAAATGATGGAATAAATATTCTTATAATTGGGTCCGATATGGCTGCGATCTGATCGTTCCCACGCTCCGCGTGGGAATGCAGCCAGGGACGCTCCGCGTCCCAAAAGAGCGGACGCAGAGCGTCCGGTGAGGCATTCCCACGCAGAGCGTTGGAACGATCAGTGGTGAGTACTGAAAACTGAAAAGGCAGCCCTGAGGCTGCCTTCGGTTTATTCGCAGTACCGAATCAGGACAAGAACCCCCCATCCACATTCAACGAAACCCCAGTGGTGTAGCTCGACGCATCACTCGCCAAGTACAACACCGCCCCGGCCATTTCACTCGGATCCGCCACACGCTTGAGCGGAATCTGCTGCAACGCGGTTTTCAGAATGGCGTCGTTTTTCACCAGCGCCGAAGCAAACTTGGTGTCGGTCAGACCCGGCAGCAAGGCGTTGCAACGGATGCCGAATTGCGCGCATTCCTTGGCGAAGACTTTGGTCATGTTGATCACCGCTGCCTTGGTCACCGAGTAGATGCCCTGGAAGATCCCCGGCGAAATACCATTGATCGAGGCGACGTTGATGATGCTGCCGCCGCCGTGTTCGCGCATCAGTTTGCCGGCTTCCACCGACATGAAGAAGTAGCCGCGAATGTTCACATCGACGGTTTTCTGGAAGGCGCTGAGGTCGGTGTCCAGGACGTTGCAGAACTGCGGGTTGGTCGCGGCGTTGTTGACCAGAATGTCCAGGCGCCCGAACTGTTCGCGGATGCCGGCGAAGACTTGGGTGATCTGTTCCATCTCACCGATGTGGCAAGCGACGGCGGTGGCTTTGCCGCCAGCGGCGATGATCGCATCGGCGACGTGCTGGCAGCCGTCGAGTTTGCGGCTCGAAACGATGACGTGGGCACCTTGCTGCGCCAGCAGTTTGGCGATGGCTTCACCGATGCCGCGGCTGGCGCCGGAGACGAAAGCGATCTTGCCGTCGAGGTCGAACAACTGAGTCTTGGACATGATTTTTCCTTGTTTATGGGCCCGGTCAGCGGCCGTGATCAGAGGCTGGATTTCGAGATGACTTGCAGGCTCATCTGCTCCAGCAGTTTGTTCATGTGAATGAACTGTGCGAAGCGTTTGTCCTGGGTCTGACCATGGAAGAAGCGGTAGTAGATCTGCTGCACGATGCCGGCCAGACGGAACAGGCCGTAGGTGTAGTAGAAGTCGAAATTGTCGATCTGGATGCCGGCGCGCTCGGCGTAGTAATCGACGAATTCACGGCGGGTCAGCATGCCTGGGGCGTGGCTTGGCTGGCGACGCATCAATTGCACCGGCGCCGGGTCATCGGCCTCGATCCAGTAGGCGAGGGTGTTGCCCAGGTCCATCAGCGGGTCGCCGAGGGTAGTCAGTTCCCAATCCAGCACGCCAATGATCTGCATCGGGTTCTCGGGGTCGAGAATCACATTGTCGAAGCGGTAATCGTTATGGACGATGCTCGACGTCGGGTGATCGGCCGGCATCTTGTCGTTGAGCCAGGCCTTCACCGCTTCCCAACTCGGCGCATCCGGCGTCAGGGCTTTTTCATAGCGCTCGCTCCAGCCTTTGATTTGCCGTGCTACATAGCCTTCGGGTTTGCCGAGGTCGCCCAGGCCATAGGCCTTGTAGTCGACCTGGTGCAGTTCCACGAACTTGTCGATGAAGCTCTTGCACAGGGTTTCGGTCTTCGCTGAATCAAGGCCCAGTTCCGGCGGCAGTTCGGAGCGCAGGATGATGCCCTTGACCCGTTCCATCACATAAAACTCGGCGCCGATCACTGATTCGTCGGTGCAATGCACGTAGGCTTTGGGGCAATAGGGGAAACCGTCTCGCAGCTGATTGAGGATGCGAAATTCGCGGCCCATGTCGTGGGCGGACTTGGCCTTGTGACCGAATGGAGGCCGACGCAGGACGAATTCCTGTTCGGGGTATTCCAGCAGGTAAGTCAGGTTCGATGCACCGCCCGGAAACTGGCTGATTTTCGGCAAGCCGCTCAGGCCCGGAATGTGCGCCTTGAGGTACGGATCGATCAGGCTGGCATCGAGTTCTTCGCCAGAGCGGATACGGGTGGACTGGTCAGTAAGCGCCATGCTTATCCCTTCTGCTTATTTTGGAGGCCAGACATCATTGGCTAATCTAATGGTGCGCCGGGGTCGCCACAAGCGCGGTTCGGTCTTATAGGTTAGCGTGTTGCTGGATAATCAGCGTTCCTGATGTGCGCGAACAGGCTCGGCGGACTATGGTTCAGGGGAGTGCTGCTTCCAGGAAGGAGATTCGACATGGGCTGTCCGCAAGTTTGCGCCACCGCGACCCTGCAATGCAGTTTCGGCGCGGCACCGGCGGTACTCAACGTGCTGCCGGTGAACCGCACGCTGACCGGGGGCATGCCGGCGGCGAACATCATGGACCACATTCCGCTGGTGAACGTCATGCCGTTCGGCACGTGCATGAGCATGGCCAACCCGATGGTCGCGGCCGCCACCGCTGCCGCGCTGGGCGTATTGACGCCGATGCCGTGCATCCCGGCCACGGCCACCCCCTGGATTCCCGGCGGCGCGCCGACCCTGCTGCTGGGCGGCATGCCGGCCATCGATGCCAACAGCACGTTGATGTGCAACTGGGCCGGCGTCATCAAGATCGTGATGCCAGGGCAAATGCAAATGCTGATTCCCTGACTTCCAACAACCTTTGTAGCAGCTGGCGAAGCCTGCGTTCGGCGGCGAAGCCGTCGTGAAATCAGCCACCTCGCAGTGTCAGGAATACCTTGTATTCAGGGTTTGCGACGGCTGCGCCGTCGAACGCAGGCTTCGCCAGCTGCTACAGGGCTCAGGTCTGCTCGGGATCACTCCAGCGCCGAAACCACCAACGCACCCGTGAAATCGGCTTGCCTTCAGCATCCAGCGGTCGCCCATCGCTCGCAAAACCCTGTTCCGGCTCCAGCAACTGACCATTGAGATATCGAGCCTCGACGGCAGTTTTACCGTTGGAATGAAAGCGCTGATAGCGTCCGTCGCGCACACCGTCGCGGTAGAACTCGGCCTCCGCCAGTTGCCCATCGGGAAAGTAATTGAACGCCTCGCCATCCAGCAGCCCTCGGCGGTAAGTCGCCTTGCGCTGTAGCCAGCCTTGCGGCGCATAGAAACTGGCGATCCCTTGCAGCTTGTCACGAACAAACGGCAGCTGCGCCGAGACCTTGCCATTGGGGTGGTAAAGCAGGGTAGTGCCTTGCAGCTCGCCCTGGCTGTACTGCAAATCGGCCTGCGCGCGACCGTCATCCTTGATGTGCAACGCACCGTCGAGCTGGCCATCCAACAAGCGACCTTTGAGGTGTTTATCGTTCTGCTGCAGGTCCAGCGGCGTGATGGCCATCGGTTCTCCTCGTCAGTTGACCTGCACCAGACCACCCTTGATGGTCAGCATGCCGCCGCCATCCACGGTCTGCGAAGCGGCGCCCTTGTTGGTCAGGCTGATCCCGGCATCGTTGGTCATCGTCGTCCCGGCCTTGTTCTCCAACGAGGTACCGGCCTGATTGCTCAGGGACGTGCCGGCCTTCTGGCTGATCGAAGTACTGGCCTCGGCCGCCAGATCGGCGCCGCTTTTGATCGTGAAACTGCCACCGCTTTGCAAGGTCAGAGTACCGGTCACTTTGATGGTCAGATTGCCGTCCACCGTCAGGCTGTAATCACCCGTGACCTTGTGCGTGTAGTTGCCGCCGGTGCTGTGGGTCTGGTCTGCGCCCACGGTCACCGTGCGACTGTCCTTCACATCGAGATTGTCGCTGCCCGTCTGGATGGTCACGCTGCGTTTGCCTTTCTCCAGCGTCACGGTCTCATCGCCTTCTTTCACCGTGCGCGTGCGGGCGTTCTGCACGGTGAGGGTTTCGTCGTGGCCGACGGTGGCGGTGGTGTCGTTGAGCACGTTGATCTTCAGATCCTTCTGCGCCTGCAGAAACACCTCTTCGGCGTCCTTCTTGTCCTCGAAGCGCAACTCGTTGAAACCACCGCCGCCCTTGGATGATTGGGTCTTGATCCCGGACTGGGTCTGATTCGCCGGCAGCGCATAGGGCAGGGCGTTGTCGCCGTTGTAGACGCAACCGGTCACCAGCGGTCGGTCTGGATCGCCATCGATAAACGTCACGATGACTTCCTGGCCGATCCGCGGCACGAACTGCATGCCGAAACCCTTGCCGCTCCAGGGCAACACTACCCGCACCCAACAGGAACTGGCTTCGTCGTTCTTGCCGTCGCGATCCCACGGGAACTGCAACTTGATCCGGCCGTATTCGTCGGTCCAGATTTCTTCGCCGGATTTACCGACCACAATTGCTGTTTGCGTGTGCATGCGCGGCTTGGGTGTGGTTCTCGCCGGGCGAAAAGGTGTGGTTTTGGGGATGGCTTCGAAGCGGTTGCGATAATTGTCATGGCTGGCTTCGTGAGTCACCGCCGTCACCACCCAATCGATATTCAACGTCGAATCATCGTGCCCTGCGAGGGTGAACCAGTGCCCAGGCACCAGCCAGCGGCAATCGCTTTCACCGACGAAACGTTTCTCCTGACTGCGCAAGCCGTCGACCCGTTGCTTGGTCAACGCATCGCCGCGCGTCTTGGCGTTGTAGCTGCCCGGATGCTCGTACATCGACCGCGGCCCGGCGACTGCTTCGGCCTTGCTGTAGAGCGAGGTGGTCGGGGTGGTGAACTCGTAATCTGTCGCCTGATACACCCCGGCCACTGCCTGCACACACACCTGCCCGGAGCGGATACCGTGCAATTCACGTTCACCCAACTGCTGGCTGAGATAGCTGACTTTCGGCCCGTTGGGAATCTGCACAAACGCATCATTACTGTCCCCCAACACCAACGTGTGCTTGCCGTCCTCGTGGGTGAAAAACCAGAAAATCCCTTCATCCTCCAGCAACCGCGAAACGAAGGCGAAATCGGTTTCGCCGTACTGCACGCAGTATTCGCGCGGGGTGTAACTGCCGCTTAGCTTCAGCAGGAAATCGGTGAACCCGTGGGCCTTGAAAATCGTGGTGACGATGTCAGAGGTGCTGAGGTTCTGGAACACACGGTTGTTGCTGGCCAGGGTCAGCCACCAAAGCCACGGGCGCAGCACCAACTGATAGCGTTCGGCGGTGGCGTCGGCGGGTAGTTGGCGGATTTCGGCGACGAGTGCGTCGAACGGGCGAGTTTGGGCGTCGTTGTGCAAGGTGGTGGTGAGGTGGGTGGCGATGGCGGTGGTCAGGGTTAATGAGGTGCCGTCGTTGAGGCAATTCAAGGTCTGCCTGCCTAGGCCGTTGAGGGCTTCCTCGCCGCAAATGGACTCAGGATACAGCGCCGCCAACGCTGAGGCAGTCAGCGAAAGGCTGGTGTTGCTGTCAATGGTGCGTGGCATCGAGCAACCTCAGGTGATGGTTAAGGCATGCTATTTCGGGTGTTCGATGTTATTTCGGGTTTTTACTAGCTCGCGAAATTCTGTACGTCTACTTTGGGGAATAACGCAGATGATTTCCGCTTTGTGCCAATACGTGAAGGTACTGGCTGGGTAGTGGGCATAAGCATCGGGTTTTTTAGATAAATTTGCTTGCCAGATATCGATGGCAATGCCGTCGCCGGATTTGATATCACCTAGGGTATTAGCGACGCAAACAAAGTAATGATCATACTTTTTAGTACCCATAATGACCACTTCGCATCGATCGAAGTATTCATCATGGACCAACGTGTGAACAGCCGCGGCGGCACAGCTAAAGCATCTTCCAAATGTTGACTTCAGGACCATGCCTCCCAACAGAACCCAGAACTCTGGGGCTTCAAGCGGTTTGCCTGCGATTCTCAGTGTAATTTCTACCACGCCCGAAGCAGAGCCTTTTTGTTGCGTTGTGATCGGGTCATCTTTTGTGTAGTTGTAAACGCCATGTTTGTTGGTGGGAATATCCGTTACCGTGATCTTCGCCCAGAGCTTTTCATACTTTCTTATTTGCAATTCAATAGGCCGCACACCACTGGAAGAAGAAAGACTCAGGCCAGAGGCGGAAGCAGGGGCGAGGCCAAGACCAAGACCACTGGAAGAATTCCCGGACACAGGCGCAACGCTGCTGCCCATCCTTATCGTTGTCGGGACGCTCGAGGAGGAACTGCTGGCAACCGGCGACAAATTCGGTCCCTCGGCGGATTTCAGGTGGGTGTTGAGTTGCACATAGAGTGCCGACGTGGTCTTGAGTCGGCTATAGGTAACATTCTGATAGGTGAAGGCCTCGTTGCATTGGTCAGTGAACCATTCAACGGCTTGTTTGAGCACGTTGTCATACTGACTGCTATCGATAAGCTGACGAAGAAGGTTGGCGGCGGCCTTGCTTTCAGCGCTCTTGAGCCAATGAAAGCGGATGGCGTGCCAGGCTTTCAGTGCTTCTTCAATGGTGGCTCTGTATTTCATGGTCGATCCTTATTTGTTGCTAGCGGGTAAAACGTTGCTCAGGCTAATAATCAAGTGTTGGCTATTACCAATAACTATGCTGTCACTTGAACTTGCCGCCCTTCTCATGTATGGCAGCTTGGTTGTCGCTGACCCAGCCGCCCATCTCGGTGTCATTTCCATAGGTGTAGCTGTACATCAATACCGAATTTCCGATATAGGGATCGAGCTGCGGTCCACAAAGATGACAGGGACTTAGTTCGATATAAATACGGGTGATGAAGTTGCTGTAGTCGCCATCCGGAAGTGCAACGCTGTTGATCGCTTGGGCCAGTGCACTGATTTCCGCATGTCCGCGTAGGGTCGTAACTACTTTCTTGGTTGTGGTGGTGTAGGTTCCGAGGAGATCCAGTTTCAGTGCGCTGTCGCCGAATTTGTACATTAGTAAGCCACGTGCGGAATCGAAATGTTCGATCAGCGCGAAACAGGTTCCATGGGACGCTCCCGAACCGGCCAAGGCGCGGCGAGTCGAAGAGGATTCATGGCAAATACTGGCCAAGTCGGGAATGGTGCCGCCATTAGTGGCTTGGTTAGCGGCTAGCCAGGTGGCGTACATGGGGTTTGCCCCTGTCATTGCCACATTGCCGCCTGAGTAACGACCAACTTTATGTCTTTCCGTCATGCCAATATCCTGCTGAAATGGCTCGGTATGCGTTAGCTACTTGAATATTTTGTAGATGGTAGCGTTACTGATTTTTCCTATTATCTCCACTGCGGCGATGGCGTTCGAGCGGGAAGAAAACGAACCGTAGTAGTCCCAGAAGGCGATTCGCCATTCGATGGTTTTCCCGATGCCATTTATGAACTTGCTGAGTTTCGGTGCGCAGCCTTTCGGCCATGTTCCGAATTCATCGGAAAATATATTCGAAGAGTCCAGGCATGGACTGTGTGTAAGGAAAATATCCACAATTCTAGGGTCGTCTGTTTTATTTACTTCTTTTCGGTAGCCATCCCAACTCCGGATCATGATTTCTTCTGCATGTCCGCCAAGCACGGTAGGTTTGCAGGCAACGAGATTGCCTTTTTTTATTTCCAATCGCTGCACTTGCCGTCTGTTATATCCGGCTAAACCCGACCCGTCCGAAAAGCGCTCTGACCATATTGTCCAGAGCATGCTGTCATCATTATCCCAACGCATCAGTAATCCCACCTCACCTGGTGAATTGTGGTTAATCATGCGATTGACGGCCTTTATAAATTTGGGAGAGAAATCTATTTCCGACATAGTCCTTTACCTCTTCAAACAGTGTTCAAGCGTTTATTCCCTGCACCTGGCGGGAATAGTTCATTCCAACACCCACTCCGCCAACTTCCCTGTCACCTGCGTCATCAACACATTCTCAACATCCCTTGCACCCGCCGCACTGCACTTGGCCAACACCGCCTGCACAATCCCGGCATCAAACTCAAATTGCTTCCCGGTCGCGGCCTTATACCGCCCACGCAACTTCTCCAGTTTCGCCAACACAATCCCTTCCAGCGTCGCCTCATCCAGCGGCCGATATGCCACCACCGTCATGCGTGCCAGAAACGCTGGCCGAAACGCCTTCAGCAACACTTTATGCAGCGCTTCATTGAAGGCATCGGTGCCCAGTTGCGACACCGGTGTATCGAGCAGTAATTCAGCTCCAACGTTACTGGTCGCAAGCATCACGGTGTTTTTGAAGTCCACCACCAGGCCGGTACCGTCCTCCATCACGCCTTTGTCGAAGACGTTGTAAAAGGCTTCGAGCACATCCGGGTGGGCCTTTTCGATTTCGTCGAGCAGCACCACCGAATAGGGTTTGCGTCGCACCGCTTCGGTGAGCACGCCACCGCTGCCATAACCGACGTAACCGGGCGGGGCGCCTTTGAGTTGGCTGACGGTGTGGGCTTCCTGGTATTCGGAGAGGTTGATGCTGATCAGGTTGCGTTCACCGCCGTAGAGCGCATCGGCCAACGCATAAGCGGTTTCGGTTTTGCCCACGCCCGTGGGGCCGACCAGGAGGAATACGCCGACCGGTTTTTGCGGGTCGGTGAGGCCGGCGCGGTAGGCTTGCAGGCGTTGAGCGATGGTGTTCAGCGCGGTGCTTTGGCCCATGACTCGCTGGCCCATGCGTTGGCCGAGGGTGCGTACGGCGTGGGCTTCGTCGGCGAGCATCTTGCCTACCGGAATGCCGGTCCAGCCGGCGATGACGGCGGCCACGGTTTTTGCGTCGACCTGTTCCGGCACCAGCGGATCGTCTTGGCGTATGGCGTCCAGACCGGCCTCGAGTCGTACCAGTTCGGCGGCCAGATGATCGATGCGGCTGTCGGTGGCTTCGTCCGGTTTGTCGTTGTCGGCGCGCTCGCTCAAGGTGAGTAATTCGCGGCGAGTTTCCAGCAGTTCGCGCACGGCAATCCGTTCTTCGTTCCAGCGGATTTCCAGGTCGCGAATGGCTTGCACATTACCGACGGATTCGGTTTCCAGCAGGGTGATGCGTTCACGATGATCAAGCCCGGTGGCCTGTTCGCGACGCAGGCGTTCGACTTCGTCTTTGAGGCTTTGCTGGCGATGGCGCAAGCTTTCCAGCGGTGGCGGCACGTCGTGCTGGCCGAGGGCGACCCGGGCGCAAGCGGTGTCGAGCACACTGATGGCCTTGTCCGGCAACTGGCGCCCGGAGATGTATCGATGGGACAGTTTCACCGCTTCGTGGATCGCCGCGTCGAGCACTTGCACGCCGTGGTGCTGTTCCAGTTTCGCGGCCACGCCACGGAGCATTTCCACGGCAGTGGTTTCGTCCGGCTCCTCCACCTGCACCAACTGAAAACGCCGGGCCAGGGCCGGGTCTTTCTCGAAGTATTTTTTGTACTCAAGCCAGGTTGTTGCGGCGAGGGTGCGCAACTCGCCACGGGCCAGCGCCGGTTTGAGCAGATTGGCCGCGTCGCTGCCACCTTCCGCGCCGCCAGCACCAATCAGGGTGTGGGCTTCGTCGATAAACAGAATGATCGGTTTGTCGGCGCTGCGCACCGCGTCAATCACGCCTTTGAGCCGCTGCTCGAACTCGCCTTTGACCCCGGCACCGGCCTGCAACAACCCGAGGTCGAGTACCCGCAGGCTGACTTCCTGCAGCGACGGCGGCACATCGCCGGCGGCAATGCGCAAGGCCAGGCCTTCGACCACTGCCGTCTTGCCCACGCCCGGCGCGCCGACCAGGATCGGGTTGTTCTGTCGACGCCTGAGCAGGATGTCGATGCACTGACGAATCTCGCCGTCGCGGCCGACGATGGGGTCGATGCGCCCGGCGTGGGCGTCGGCGGTCAGGTCCTGGGTGAACTGATCGAGCACCGAATCCTGTTTCGGCTGCGGCTTGCCGGCGCTAACGGGCCGCGTGCCGCCGACGTGTTCGCGAGAGTTTTCGGTCCACTCCAGCAGATTGCTGCGCAATGCTTCCCGGGGAATTTTCAACAATGACGAGGCGCTATTGAGCAGCAGGCTGCGGCGCTCATCGCGGTCGAGCAAGGCCAGCAGCAGCAAACCGGAACGGATGCTGTCGAGACCGAGCACGCTGGCTTGCACCACCGCGTCTTCGAGCAAGCCGATGGTTTGCGCCGAGAGCGCCGGGGTGCGGGTGCTGCCGGATTTGAACAGTTCCAGGGCCTTGTTGATTTCCGCCGTCAGGGCATCGCGCTCCAGGCCGAAGCGCGGCAGCAGCCAGGCGAAGTCACCGCCCTCGATATCTAGCAGCTCCAGCAGCAGGTGTTCGATTTCGACGTAATGATGACCCCGTTGCAGGCAGCGTTGCGCGGCCCGTTCGAGGGCGCGGCGATTGTCCGGGTTGAGGCGTCCGATCAGGCTGGCCAGTTCCATGTTCAGGTGATCTCCAGCTGACGAAGGCGGGTTTCGATCTGTTGCACGGCGAGACTGGTCTGGCGTTGCAGGCCGCCGTTCCAACTGAGCAAGGGCGGGGCTTGGCGACCGAGTTTTATCGGGCTGGCGCCGCGCACCAACAGCACCAGGGTGCAATCCAGATCGGGGCCGAAGTACAAAGCACTGAGGCTGGCCAGTGCTGGATGGGATTCACCGTCCGGCAGAAATCGCGCCGCCTGCGCCGAGGTCAGCGGGCCGAGGGTCAGGCGATAGCCTGCGTGTTCATCCCAGACTCGGGTGCCGGCCACGGCGCTACGGCCCAGTTGCAGATTGCGGCCTCCCGGTTGCAGGCGGCTGCGACTGGCGGGTGGGATTTCCCGCCAGGCACCTTCATAGGCGCTGAGTGCGACCGGCAGTTCGAAGTGCTCGCGCACGATCGCGGCGAAGCCGGCGAGGGAGCGACGCCCGTCGGCAAACAGCGCGCTGCACGCCAGTACTGCGGAATCGGGAACGGCCTGACGTTCCTGCAAGGCTTTGGGCAACAACCCGGTCAGCGCCCGCAGTTGCGCCTGCACTGGGGACACGCCGGGGGCCGTGAAGCCGATGGCAATCCGGTGTTTGCGCATCACCTTGTACAGCAGGCTGAGCAAGCGATGCTGGAACAGATCAAGGAACTCGGCCGGTGCATGATCCTTGGCGCGTGCCCGTTGCTGCAGCCATTCCTGATAGGCGTAGGGCAGGGGGCCATCGGGCCCGCCGAGGCCAAACACCGGGGTACTGAGCGTCGGTTGCTGGCCGGCTTCCTGGGTCAGGCTTTCGATTTCGCTGGCGGAAAAAAGCGGCGTCAACGGGCCGCGCAGGCGCAGGGCTTCCGCTTGAGGCGCAGTGCCGCTGCCCAGGGATTCAGCTTGCGGGTGTTCGCGCTCCAGCAGCAGCAACGCCTGCAACAACTCGAACGCCTGTGGGTCGCGTCGCAGCTTCTGGCTCAGGCTCAGAGGGAGAGTGGCATGCCGGCTTGGGGTTGCCATGTCTTGACCTCCTTGTCTGACTGGACCAGGACCGTGCGCACAAAGCGATTGGCCGTGGCATAGAGTGAAAAGAACTGCGCCAGCACCGCTGAAAACAACACGGCGCTGCTGCCGACGAAATGCTGCGGATCGAGTTGCAGCTGAACCTCCAGCCCATTGCGCCAGCCGCGCCACGCGTCTTCGCCGACATGGGCGATCACCCGTTCGCAGCCAAGGCCCAGCAAGCCTTCAATCTGTCGCAGGGCGCTGGCCTCGTCGCGCAGGTTGTGCAACTGGAGGATTTCCTTGAGGGCATCCAGTGCCTGCGGCCCCTCGACCAGCGACAAATGATTGAGGGTCAGTTGCGACACCAGACGCCAACGGGATTCGCCATCCAGTCGCGGCAAGCTCTGTGGGCTGGGTGGGTTGCGCAGACGAGCCCAGGCCACCGGCCCCGGTCGTTCGAAACCCAGTGGTGTCCCAGCGGGCAGGCTCTGGGCCAGGTGTCGGTTGGTGCACAGCAGTTCGGCGGTGAGGCTGTATTCGATCGCCTCGGACAATGGATCGAGGCGGGTGTCCACCAGGCTCACCATCAGGTCGGTGCCCAGACGATTCGGGGTCATGCCGCTGACCCGTCGCGCGTGCCAGTAGCATTGCTTTTCACCGCCGATATGCTGGCTGCCGTAATAGGCGGGAACGCGTTGCACACCCAGACTGGAACTGGCGCGCATCGCCCGGATGCTGTGGATCTCGACGCTGTTTTCCCGATGACTGTCGGCAACCAGACGGTACTCGCTACGGGTGCCGTCCGGGCGCAGAGGCTCCGAGGTTCGCGGAAACAGATTGATCACCGGCGCACAGCCCAAGGCAAAGTCGCTGGCTTGAAGGTGCAGCCGGTTTGCCGGGGCGCGGTCGAAAACGATGTACAGGTACAGCGTCTGGCTGTCGCTGGTAGCACCGGCCAACGGGATATCGAAGAAATTGAATTTGTCCGGGAAGGCGAAATACTCGGCGAGCAGGCGCATGCCCGGATGCACACCGTCCTCGTCCGGCAACAGCACTTCGTCGCTGGCAAAACCGACGATGTCTGGCAACCCCGCCAGCACTTTCGGCACGCTGCCGATGGGGCCGGCCAGCACCTTCACGGCGTGGGCGCCGAGCAGGTCATACAGGCAGGCGTTGATCACCGGGGAGGCGGCCAGGTGCACGCGTAACTGTTTGATCGCCAGCTCCGACCATTGGCTTTCACCGAGGCAGCGCAGGCTCAGGCGCAGGGCCGAGCGCGCTTGCGCCACACCGGTCAGAGCCTGTGCTTCATCGCTGCCCAGCAGCAGTGCTTCGTTGATTTCTATCGGCCATAAGCGAACCGCGGCGCTGGTGCGGAAATGGATGCTTTCGCCTTTGCTGGTGGTGACGAACAGTGGCGTGTCGCGTGGCAACGGGTAACCGCCGGCGAGGTTGCCTTTGCTCGGGTCCGGCTCGAACTGCACGATCGCGCAGGACGGCAACGGCCGCATGGCCAGCGGGTAAAGCTGTTCGAGCAAGGCGTCGCTGAATTCGGCGTAGTCGTCATCGAGCCGTCGTTGCAGGCGTGCCGCGAGCAAGGCGAAACCTTCGAGCAGTCGTTCGACATGCGGGTCGGGGCATTCACCGGGGGACAATTCCAGGCGTCTGGCGACCTTGGGATAACGCTCGGCGAAAATGCTCCCGGCGTGCCGCAGCCAGGTCAGTTCGCGCTGGTAGTAATCGAGCAGTTGCGGGTCAATCGAGTCGCTCATGACGCACCTCAAGGCCATCGCTGACCTTCTCGATGACAAATGCCACGGGCCAGTGCTGCTGGCCGCTGCGCAACTCGCCCAGTAGCCGAATGCTCAGTTGCTGCGGATGGCCGGGGACCGGATTGACCTGAACCTCGCCCAATTGCAGGCGCGGTTCGAAGTGGGTAATGGCCTCGCGGACTTCCCGCGCCAACTGACGACGGTCATCGCTGCGCTGCTGTTGCAAAGCGGTCCAGTCAGCGATGCCGTAGTCGAGAATGCTCGGTGGGGAGGTCAGTGGACGTTGGCCGCGTCGAGTGTTGAACAAGCGCAGCAACTCCGTGTGTACCGAGTCGAGCAGCCCCTGGCGATCGAACACCTGCACGGTGTCGACCTCGCTTGCGGCGAGGCGCTCGAACAACGGTGGGAGCATGCCGGTGCCTGCCATGGCCGACGCGTCCGCTTACTTGGCTTTGATGAGTTTGTTGGCGGCCATGTCCCAGGTCGAGGCGGCCGTGCCTTCCTTGGTGCCGTCGTCTTTCTGTGCGGTGAGTTCCCATTTGATTTTGGTGAAGTTCAGCGACAGGGTTTCCACCGGTTTGCCACCGGTACCGCCACTGACGCTGACGTTGGACAGCACGACGTTGGTCAGGGTGTAGATGATGAACGGCATCAGCTGACCGCTGCCTTCGGCGGCGTTGCGGCCGATGGTGATTTTGGCTTCGGGGATTGGTTTGCCGGCGCAGCAATATTCGTTGAGAGAGGGCGTCGAGCTGTCGACAAATTTGGTCAGGGTGAACTCGCCGATGTGCGGCTTGCCGGAGGTCCGCTCCGAGTTGCTGACGTCGTTGGTCACCTGCATCGCCACGTTGTGGCTGTAGGACATGACTTCGATCTTGTCCTTGTAGCCCTCGAGCAGGCTATCGCCTTTGATGTCGCCGCCGAGGTCGAGAATGATTGCATCCATCGCATGAAACTCCTGAAAGTAATCGTGCTAGATAAGCAGAGGGAATCCCGCCGGGTTGGCCGGCGGGAGGCAGGTCAGGCGGCTACCGGTGGCGGCAGGGTCGCGACCAGGCGGATCGACGCGGTCAGCTCTTCGAGCTGGAAGTGCGGCCGCAGGAACACCGTGGCCTTGTAGGCGCCCGGTTTGCCGGCGACCTCGGTCACATCCACTCGGGCTTCACGCAACGGGTACTGCGCCTTGATTTCTTGCGGCGCGTTGTCGTTGATCAGCACGTAGTCGGCGATCCAGTTATTGAGGTAGGTCTGCACGTTGTCGCGGGTCATGAAGCTGCCGACCTTGTCGCGCATGATCACCTTCAGGTAGTGCGCAAAACGCGAGGCTGCGAGCACGTACGGCAACATCGCCGAAATTCGCGCGTTGGCGTTCGCCTCATTGGTGTTGTAGAGCTTGGACTTGTTGGTGGTCTGGCCACCGAAGAACACCGCCACGTCACTGTTTTTCTTGTGGCACAGGGCGATGAAACCGAGGTCGTTGAGCTCTTTCTCGCGGCGGTCGGTGATCGCCACTTCGGTCGGGCATTTGAGCGACAGGTCGCCAGAGGTGGTGCGGAAGGTATGGGCCGGCAGGCCTTCGACCGCACCACCGCCTTCGGCACCGCGAATCGCCGCGCACCAGCCGTACTTGGCGAAGGCTTCGGTAATCCGTTGCGACAAGGCCCACGCGGCATTGCCCCACAGGTATTTGCCGTGGTCGCTGCCGTTGACGTCTTCGACGTAGTTGATGCCTTCCACCGGCGACGTGTCAGGGCCGTAGGGCAGACGCAGCAGGAAGTGCGGCAGCACCAGCGACACATAACGCGAGTCTTCGCTTTCGCGGAACGAGCGCCACTTGATCAGCTCCTGGCTCTCAAAGACTTTCGACAGGTCACGCGGCACGGCCAGTTCGGTGAAGCTGTTCATGTCGAACAGTCGAGGACTGGCGGCGGCAATGAACGGTGCGTGAGCGGCCGCGGCGACGTTCGAGAGTTTCTCCAGCAGGCCGATGTCCTGCGGATGCCGGCCGAAGGTGTAGTCACCCACCAGCAGGCTGAACGGGTGGCCGCCGAAGGTGCCGTATTCCTCTTCGTAGATCTTCTTGAACAGTGCGCTCTGGTCGAACTCGACGGCTTTTTCCAGATCGTTCTGCAGCTCTTTCTGGGTCACGTTGAGCAACCGCAGTTTCAACCGAGTACTGGTTTCGGTGTTCTGCACCAGCATGTGCAGGCCGCGCCAGGAGGCCTCGAGTTTTTGCAGGTCCGGGTGGTGCAACACTTCGTTGAGCTGAGCGCTGATCAGTTCGTCGATCTGGCTGATGCGGTCGTTGATCATCGCCACGGTGTCCTTGTCGATGGCCATGCCTTCGTCGAGTACCTGGGTGGCGAATTCCGCGAGCATGTCGCGGGCGTAATCCTGCTGACTGTCGTCGTGGGCCATGCGGCCTTTGGCGATTATTTCATCGAGCAGGGACAAGGTCTGGGCTGTGCTGTCGCTGGCTTGGCTCTGCGCGGCGGATGAGGCGGGCATGGCGAATTCTCCCTAAGTGGATGAACGATCAGGCTTGCGGTTCGGCCGGTACATCTGCATCGCCCGCGGGGGCGGGAGCGGCGGTTTCCGGGCGGGCCGACTTGATCTCTTGCAGACCCTCGGTGTTGGCGATGACGTCGCGCAACAGCTTGTCCAGATCATCGTTGCCGTCGAGCTTGGTCAACAGATCGCGCAGACGCTGACGGGCTTCGAACAGACGCCGCAGCGGGGTCACTTGCTCAACCACCTTGACCGGGTCGAAGTCGTCGATGTGTTTGAAGTTGAGCTCGATGTTGAGTTTGCTGTCGTCGCCGCTGAGGGTATTGGTGACCTGCAAGGTGGCGCGCGGGCCGATCGAGGCGAGCACTTCGTTGAAGTTGTCGCGGTCGATTTCGGTGAAGCGCCGTTCATTCAGTTTCGGGAGTGGCTCGAGAGGCTTGCCGGAGAGGTCGGCGAGAATGCCGACAACCAATGGCAATTCTTTTTTCTCGATGGCGTTGCCGATTTCGACGTCGTAGGTGATTTGCACCCGGGGCGGGCGAACCCTGTCGAGCTTGTGCTGAGTACTTTCTGCCATGGTGGCTGACTCCGATGCATGAGGCGGGCGCAATGCATCGGGAGGCCCGTTTCATCGCATTCCCTTACTGGACCGTAGGTTAGAAAGGGAGGGCAGAGGACCTGTCATTCCTTTGACGAACCTTCCACATTCGGCGTGTCGACCGAACTACCCAAGACGCTAGAACAGGTCTATAAAAAAGCAAACAAAAAACAATTTTGGACCGTGTCGAGAAAAGGAAAATTCATTTTGGACACCCGTTTTTTTTCTGTGGTTCTGCTCCTGTCACTCGCCGGGTGTTCGTTGTTCGGGCCTCGTGTCGACCTCGATAACCTGACGCTGGACGTCGCGCCCCGCGCCAACGATGACACGCCGATTGCGGTGGACTTCATTGCGGTGAACGACGCGGACCTGCTCAAGCAGTTGTCGGGCATCACCGCCCGGCAATGGTTCGCCGAACGCGAGCAGTTCCAGCGCGACTACCGACAGCTGATGACGGTGTGGGGACTGGAGCTGGTGCCCGGTCAATTCATCGACAAACAACCCTTCCCGCTGGGGGGCAAGCGGGCGGCTGGACTTTTAGTCTTCGCCAGCTATAACACTCCCGGAGCACACCGGTTACGGCTGGACGACCAGAGCAATGCCTGGCTCCTACGAAAAGCGGGCCAGACCGCCCATTTTTTTGCGCGGCGCCACCAGAGGTCGAAGGGAATCGTATGAGTCTGCTACCTGACGCGGTTTGCTGGCATGAGGGCATGCAGTTGTTGCCCCAGCATTTTCAGTTGCAAGGGCTGCGGGCCGAGGCGCTGGTGGCGCATTTTGCCCAGGCCTGTAATCCGTGGTTCTGGGGCGTGACTCGCGTCGAGTTCGATCCTTCGGCATTGAGCGCCGGGCTGGTACGACTGATCAATTTACAGGCGACCTTGCCGGACGGTTTGCCGGTCAATCTGCAGGCTGGTGTGGGGCCGATGCTGGAGCTCGACGTCAGTGAAGCGATCGACGCCACGGACAACGCCACCGTCACGGTGTATCTGGCGATCAGTCCGCTGTGGCGCGCAGGGCAGTTGCTGCCGCTCAAGGGTCGATTGCAATCGGTGGTCGGCGACGCGTTGCCGGATCTCACGAGCGGCGAGTACCCCGAATCGATCACGGTCTGGCGTCCGAACCCGCGTTTGTGCACGCAGTTGAACAAGGCGGATTCCGTCTGCCTGCCGCTGCTGAGAATTCGCAAGGAGGGCGGCGGCTTTCTTCAATTGCCTTACACCCCGCCGACGCCGTGCCTGTTGCCTGAGTCGGTAGTGGGTCGGCGCGTGGCGGGGCTATGTGCCCGGGCGCGGGAGAAATGCATGTTCCTCGCCGGTCGTTTGCGCCAGGCGCAGCAGGCCGGCAATCAGGACGACGCGCTGGAAATTCGCCGTCAGTTGACGGCGCTCTGGGCGCGGCTGCCGGAAGTCGAAGGCCTGCTGAACAGTCGGGTGGCGACGCCTCAGGCACTGTATGGCTTGCTGCTCGGGCTGGCTGGCGCTTGGTCGGCGCTCGATCCATTGGCCGGTGTTCCGGCGTTTGCTCCGCTGGATTTTCTTGAATTGCAGCGCGGCTATGAAGCGGTGCTCGACTGGCTTGAAAAGACCCTCGAACTGATTCGCGCCGGTTACCGCAGCCTGGCGTTCGAACGCAGTGAACAGACTTTCTCGATTCAGTTGCCCGACGACCAACCGAACCAACGGCTGGTCATCGGTTTGCGCATGCCCAACGGTGCCAGCGAACAGGCCGCGAGTGAATGGTTGCGCGGGGCGATCATTGCGTCGCAGCCGCACATCGCGCTGCTCAGTCGCCAGCGCATGAGCGGGTTGTCCCATCAGGCCATGAGTCGCAATGAACAAGTGGCCTACAGCGTTGGCGACGATACGCGGTTGTTTGTGGTAACGGCCGAAGGCCAATGGTTCGACGGGCAGTTGCCGTTGCTGATTGCCGCACCGGCTTCCAGGCTGGCCAGCAGTCCATGGCAAGTGGTGTTGTTTGTCGCCCAGGCGGGTGAAAGTGCTTGATCAAGGAAGGAACGTCATATGTCTGAGGGCAATGTCGGGTCGGGTACACGAGGCCTCCACGAAGCACCATTGAGCAGTGCTTTTCGCCAGGCCTGGCAGCAATGGTCCCAGGACTGGAACCAGTTGCCCAAGGACAGCGAGGACGAGGCGCTGGTGGAAGCGGTGGTCGAACTCTCCACGCAGATCTCCCAGCGTCTTTGGAGAACGGCATTCGCCAAAGTCGGTGACGCCGCCACAGAGCAAGTCAAGGCGCTGGTCTATGCCTTTGTCGCGCTGGTCGATGAAACCTTGCTGTTTACGCCGTGGCCGGGCCAGTCGGCCTGGCAGGAAAAACCGCTGGAATCGCGGTTGTATTCCAGCCGTCAGGCCGGTGAACGGATACCGCTGGCGATCAAGGAGCTGCTGGACGAACAAATCCCCACCACTCGCGATCTGGCCAATGTCTATCTGCAGTGTCTGGTGTTGGGGTTTCAGGGACGTCTGCGCGGCGAGCAGAATCAGGCCCAGCATGAAAAATGGCGCCTGGCGCTGTTCACCTTTGCCTGGCAGCACGAGGCGGATTATGCCGACGTCAGTGCCCGGCTCGAACAACCTTCGGCCGTGCCGCCGGTGCAATTGCCGGTGCGCCTTTCGTTGCCCGACGGTTTTCGCCTGGGCCTGGGGATTCTCGCCATGGTGCTGCTGCTGACCGGGTTGGGGCAGTTGTTCTGGCGTGACATTCGTCTGGAACTCGAACCGGTCTTGCAGTTGACCGATTCCGTGACCGCCTCGGAGCAAGACTCATGAGCACGCTGGGGATTATCGGCCTCATCATCGCCGTGCTGTTGGTGCTGGCGATTATCGGGGTGGCGGTTTGGTGGTTGCGCACGCAAAGCGGTGCGGCGATTCGCAGTTTTTACCTGGCGGTGCGGCACATGGAGCAGGAGCAGGGCGCCCAGGACCGCTACCAGATTCCATGGCTGCTGATGCTCGGCAACGAAACCCAGGGCACGCAGTTGTGTACGCAGTGGCGCTTGCAGCCCACCGACAAACCGGCCTGGTTCGGTCGCTGGTGGTCGGACCCTGAAGGTGCGGTATTGGTGGTGCCACAGGCGCTGTTTTTGCCGGATGAAGGCATGCACTTGCAACGGGGCGGCTGGTGGCGCTTGCTGGGATTGATCTTGCGCCTGCGCAGTCAACGTCCGCTGGACGGGGTGATCTGGACGGTGCCGGTCAGCCGCTTGGGCAACGTCGAGCAAGCCACGACCCTCGGGTTGGCGGCGCGCCGGCGCTTCATCGATGTGTTGCAACGGTTCGGGCTGAGCCTGCCGGTGTACGTGGTCATTACCGGCATGGAAGAGTTGCCGGGCTTTCAGGAATTGATCACCGCGCTACCGGTCGAGGCCCGCGAACGCACGGTGGGTTGGTCGTCGCCCCACGGGATCGATGCGGTCTGGCAAGCGCAATGGAGCGATCAGGCGCTGGATCAGGTGACTCGGGCCTTGGCGGAATCGATCATCGAAATCGGCGCCTTGTCCGGGCAGTTGAGCAGCGAATTGTATGGCTTGCCGGAACGCTTCGAAGCCATGCGGCGCCATCTGCAATCTTTGCTGGAGCCGGTTTTTCAGGGCAATGCTCAAGGCGAGGCGCCGCGCTTTCGCGGTATTTATTTCACTGCCAATCAGCCCTCGGAAGACAGCACTGACGGCTTTTCGGCCTACGACACCGGGTTGCAGCAAAGCGCCTTCGCCCGGCAATTGTGGCAGCGGCGGGTGGTTGCCGAGCGCGGCCTGGCCCAGGTGGTGCCGCGTCTGTTACGCCTGCGTCAGCGCTGGCAGCGCGTGACCGGAGCAGTGGCGCTGGTGGTCGCGGTGGTTTGGGGCGCGGGCATGCTGTGGGTCTGGCAGGATTCGGTCAAGGAGGCCCATGAACTCTCGCGCCTGTTGCAAGGGGCGCAGAAAAACTACGCGGCGGTCACCGATGAATCTCATCGGCTGGAGTCGACCCGGCGCAACGTCCAGGGGTTCTGGCGGGTGCTGGAAAAGGCGCCGGGCTGGAGCTTCACCTCGGTGGTATTTCCGACCTCCTGGTTCTCTTCGCTGGATGCGCAGCTGGCAAGCGAGTTGCGCCTGACCGCCCACAACCATTTGATGCTGCCGTTGCGCGACCTGTTGAGCGCGGAGCTGGCGCAACTCAAGACCATCCGCAACACCGAACGACGGGGCAACGTTGAAAGCGAAGATCCGGCCCAATGGCAAAACTACGTCAAGGCCAAGGATCTGGTAGAGCGCGCGGTACGTCTGGAGCAGCAGAACCAGTGGTTCAGTCAGGCGCTGAACAGCCCCAAGGCCCCCCTCGAAGACCTGGTGTTGCTGAGCAACAACGCGTTATCGCTAAACCTCAACGTCGGCACTTTGCACCGTGCCGGTTTTTACAACCGGGCGTTATTCGATGTGGATGGCAGCGACTTGCGGCCACTGGACCTGACCGTCGAGAGTCCGGTGATCGAGGAAAATTTCCTCGGGCTCATGGAGCGCTGGCTGGATCAGTATTTCTTGGCCGACAATTTCGTGCGTCAGGCCGGTTATCTCAAGCTGCATCTGGAACGGCTCGAAGCCGGCAGTGGCAACACCCTCACCGAGCTCGAAGATTTGCGAGCACTGGTCGATGACCTGCAAACTGTGATCGGCCTGACGAATTCGGCGTGGGGCCGGGGCAAAGGTCAGGACCTGGTGCCTGGCTATCGCGAGTTGCTGGACAATGTGCGCAAAAGTGTCTTGCTCGGACCGCAACTGGAACAACAGTTGGAGATGCAGGCGGCCAAGCTGCAGCAGAGCTTTCGCGATCAATGGATCGTTCAGGCCGGTTCCCGGGATAATTTGTTGATTCAGCAAGGCAGTGGGCAACTGGTCTTGCAGGAACATGTGGTGCAGCTCAATAACGCCGTGCAGGCGCTATTCAAACGTGACTTTGTGGCCATCGCCTTACAGGCGGATCGGTCCGAAGCCCCGAGTGGGCAGGGGCAGGGTGTTGATGGCGATGACCTCGACAGTGCGCTGAACTATTTCGCCAGCTACAAGAGTTACGCCGCCGAAGAGTTGCCGCGTATTCCCCCGGCGTATCGCGGTGCATTGCTGCAAGCGGCCGAAGGCGCGGTGGTCAAGGCCATGTTGTCGAGCCTGCGCGAGCACAATGCGCAGGCCCACGGCGGCGTCTTCAATGTGCAGGCCTCCCAGGCGATTGCCTTGCAGAAAGCCTTTGTCGAGGTGCGTCGCAGCGATCTGGCCACGCGTTTGCAAACAGCCTTGAACCGCCGCGCCTTGGCCGAAGTTATCAGTGGCCTCGATGAAATCGTCGCCCAGCCCCTGTTCAGCGGACGCGCCGAAATCAGTCAGTGGGACGGCTCGAAAAACCTGGGGCTGCAACTGTATGGCGCCAACGACGTGCAGGATTTGAAACTGAGCCTCAAGCAGCAATTCAACACCATGCTCGGCATCACCGAGCGCCGCACTTCGGCGCTGGAATGGCTGAAAGTGCAGCAACAGAATCTCTCGGCGCTGGATTATGAACGTGTGACGCAGTTCAATGCGCTCAACGACGAACTGCTCAAGTACAAGGAGCAGAATCCCGCCAGTTCGCCGGCGCAGATCGAGCAGTTGGTGAGCCGCGACTTCATCGAAATGGACGCCACGTCCTGCGGCCAGATCCTGCAAACCGCCAACCTGTCTGGCGGGCGCGGAACACTGGCGTTACGAGCGGTGGATCTGCAACAAACCGCCATGCAACGCTGCCAATTCCTGCAACAGCAACAGGCCGCGGCGGCGTGGAACGACTTGGCCAACTATTTCAATCAGTACCTGGCGGAGCGCTTTCCGTTTGCCAATGGCCTTCAAGCGGCTGACGCCGACCCGGCCAGGGTTCAGCATTTACTGGAACTGATCGACAAGCGTTTGCCGGTGGCGCAGGCCGGATTGCTGCTGAGCCAGACCCCGGAGCGCTTGGCCGCCGAGGACTTTCTCAATCGTCTGAAGCAAGCCAGCACCTGGCTGGGTCCGATGTTTGTGCGCGACAAGAGCGGTGTGTTGGGGCTGGAGATGGACGTGCGCTGGCGCACCGATCGAGAGGAAGAACGCGGTGCCGATCAGGTGATCGCCTGGGGCTTGAATGCCGGCAATCAACAGCTCAGCTACCCCGGCGAGGCTCAGCAGAACCTGCGCTGGATGGTCGGCCAACCGATTCGGCTGACCTTGCGTTGGGCCCGAAATGGCTACCAGCGCCCGGCCAACGATCCGTTACAGCCGAGCCTGGTGGTGCGGGATCTGGAAGCGGGCTGGGAGTACAGCGGTCCGTGGTCGTTATTGCGCTTGATGCGTTCGCACGTGTCGGTGCAACGCCAGCCGAACATGGACTACACGGATTTTCCGTTGACCTTGCGCCTGCCCGTGACGACGCAGTCCAGCACCGCCACCGCCGAGCAAACCCTGATGTTTGTGCGTCTGTCGTTGATGACCCAGGGCTCGAAATTGCCGTTGTCCATTCAGCCCTTGCCAACCCGGGCCCCACGCTCACCGTTCATGGTGACGAGATCGACCGCGGGCATTGAAGCCCAGGACATCGAACCGCAAAAGGAGGGCCTGTGAATCAACCTTCAACGCCGTTGCCGGAACTGATCACCCAACTGCTCGAACCGATCAGCGCGGAGGCGCCCTGTGGCCAGGACCTGCGCTATGAGCCTGAGTTCGACCGGTTGCGCGAACTGCGCCGTGAGGACGACACCAGTTTGCCCACGGGGGTGTGGCAGTCGTCGATCAAGCGCGCCCAATGGCCGGAACTGGAAAAACTGACCACCAGCCTGCTGCTCGAACGCAGCAAGGATTTGATGCTCAGCGCCTGGCTGGGGGAGGCCTGGCTGCATCAGGACGGGCTCGAAGGTTTGCCGGGCAGCCTGGCGCTGGTGGCCGGGTTATGCGAACGCTATCCCGAGCACCTGCACCCACAGGCTGAGGACGGCGATCAGTCATGGCGGGTGATACCGCTCGAATGGCTGGCTCGACGCTACGCTGAAGTGTTGCTGACCCGAGTGCCGTTGTTCGAGCCGCGCAACAATGAATTCGATGGTTTCTGTCTGGATGCCTGGCGCCGGTTGCAGCTGCTCCAGGTACAGGCCAGCGACAGTAAAACGGCCAAGACCTCAGCCGAGAACGCGCGCAACGAACAGAAAAAACTCACCGAACAGATTCGCGCCACCCCGTTGTCATTCTGGTTGCGCAGCCAGGGCACGCTGCTGCTCAGCCAGCAGCACTTGCAACGCCTGGAGGTGTGGAGCGACGCGTATCTCGGCAACCAGGCCCCAGGCTTCAAAGCGCTGCAGGATGTGATCGAAGCGTTGTTGACGCTGGTTCAGGAGTTCATCGCCATGCACCCACGAAAACCAACCCCGGCGCCTGTCGAAACGCCTGCGGTGGCGACATCGAGCCCAGCCGCTGTGCCGGACATCATCCCGGCCCCTCAGACGTTCAGCGAGCCGGCGAATCGTGAAGAGGCGTACCGGCAATTGCTGTTGATCGCCGAGTACCTGGCGCGCACCGAACCCCACAGCCCGGTGCCCTATTTGATTAAACGGGGCGTGGAGTGGGGCAACAAGCCCCTGAGCGAGTTGCTTGGGGAGCTGATAAGCGCCGATGCCGAATCCCGTCGACTGTGGACGCTGTTGGGCGTCCTTTAGTGGTTCCTTTAATGAGTGTTCCGGGCGGCTGCCGACGGCGGCGGTAAAGCAATCGGGGTCAGGACCGGTTGCCCGGAAAAAAACGCCGTCAGGTTTTTGCCGACCAGTTCCACGGTGCCTTGGGTGGCTTCCGGGGACAATCCGGCGACATGCGGCGTCAGAATCACGTTGGCCAGTCCCTTGAGGGCGTCCGGCACCTGGGGTTCGTTATCGAAGACATCCAGGGCGGCGCCAGCAATCCGTCGTTGCTCCAGCGCGCTTATCAGGTCTGCCGTGACGATCACGCTGGCCCGCGCGATATTGACGATAAATCCGTTGGGCCCTAAAGCGTCGAGTACCTGCCTGTTGATCAAGTGCTGGGTACCGAGCCCGCCGGGTGCGGCGACTATCAGGAAATCCGAGTGGCGCGCCAGTTCGGTCGGCGTCGAGCAGAAGCTGTAGGGCACGTCGCTGCGATGCTGGCGGTTGTGGTAACTCACGCTCATGTCGAAGCCGTTGGCGGCACGTTTGGCGATAGCGATGCCGACGGCACCGAGGCCGAGGATGCCCAGGCGTTTACCCGCTAGGGAAGGGCGCATGATTTTCGGCCATTCGCCCCGACGCACGGCAGCATCGCAACGGGGAATGTCGCGCACCAGCGCCAGCAGCAACGCCATGGCGTGGTCGGCGACGGAAGAGGCATTGACGCCGGCCCCGTTGGTGACGGTGATGCCGCGGTCGGCGGCGGCTTGCAGGTCGACGTGCTCATAGCCGGCGCCGATCACGCAGATGATCTTGAGATTGGGCAGGGCGGCAATTTCATTGGCGTGCAGGCCCAATGGACCGCGGGTCAGCACCGCATCAATCTGACTGCCCTGTCGGGCAATGGCAGCGGCGCGCTCGGCCGGGGTCGGGGCCAGGATCAAATGAAACCCCTGATGTTCGAGAATCGGCAGGTATTCATTAATGGTTTCAACCAGTACCAGAACAGTTGCGGTCATGCTGGGCTCCTGCGGGCAGCGGAATGTCGGGGGCTCGAACGTCACTTCAGATTGCTGACGCCAGAGCGGTTTGGCAATGGCCAGGGGTTTTGGCTACCAAGGGTAGGAGCTGGCGAAGCCTGCGATCCTTCTAATGACAACACTAGATCAGTGCGAGGCAGATGGAGAGGATTTGTCCGCGATGAATGTTGCGCAGCCGTAATGCAATCTGTGTAGGAGCGAGGCTTGCCCGCGAACCAGTCGCCTCGGTCCATCAGGAGTACCGCGTTATCGTTCTTCGCGGGCAAGCCTCGCTCCTACAGAAGAACGCAGGGCCAGCCGCATCTGATCCGCATAACCATTCCTCAGCTAAGCCTTTGCTTCTGTTGATTAATCCCGGACAATCGCGCCCCTGTTTCGGCCAGGGCGCTGCCTGTCGGTTTTTTCCGACTCGTCCTGACCGGGTGGCAAGTGACCGGAAAGCGGAGATCCGACCGGATGAATGATCAGGCCAATAGCGTCGACGAACGCTATGTAGCGGCGACACCAGCGAGTCTCGAAAGCTGGAATCGCCATGACACCACCTGGATGCTGGGCCTGTTTGGCACGGCAATCGGGGCGGGTACCCTGTTTTTGCCGATCAACGCGGGGCTAGGCGGCTTCTGGCCGCTGCTGGTCCTGGCGTTGCTGGCGTTCCCCATGACGTTTTACGCCCACCGTGGCCTGACCCGCTTCGTGTTGTCCGGCCGCGAAGGCGCTGACATCACCGAAGTGGTGGAAGAACACTTTGGCATCAAGGCCGGTGCGCTGATCACGTTGCTGTATTTCTTTGCGATCTTTCCGATCCTGTTGATCTATAGCGTGGCCCTGACCAACACCGTGGGCAGTTTCCTCGAACATCAACTGCACATCATGCCGCCACCGCGCGCCGTGCTGTCGTTCGTGCTGATTCTCGGCCTGTTGGCAGTGGTGCGTTGCGGTGAGCAGGTGATCGTCAAGGCCATGAGCCTGATGGTGTATCCGTTCATCGTCGCGCTGCTGTTCCTGGCGGTGTTCCTGGTTCCGCACTGGAATGGCGGCATTCTCAGCACCGCGACCACGCTGCCTGAGCCATCGGCGCTGCTGCACACTCTATGGCTGGCGATTCCGGTGATGGTGTTCTCGTTCAACCATTCGCCGATCATCTCGGCGTTTGCGGTGGACCAGAAGCGTCGCTACGGCGTGCATGCCGAAGAGCGCAGCTCGCAGATCCTGTCCCGCGCCCACCTCTTGATGGTGGTGATGGTGCTGTTCTTCGTCTTCAGCTGCGTGCTGACCCTGTCGCCGGCACAACTGGCGGAAGCCAAGGCGCAGAACCTGTCGATCCTGTCGTACCTGGCCAACCACTTCAGCAACCCGACCATCGCCTTCGCCGCGCCGTTGATCGCTTTCGTGGCCATCTCCAAGTCGTTCCTGGGCCACTACATCGGCGCCAGCGAAGGCTTGAAGGGCCTGATCGTCAAGAGTGGCAAGCGCCCGGCACCGAAGACGCTGGACCGTATGACTGCGACGTTCATGCTGGTGGTCTGCTGGATCGTTGCCACGCTGAACCCGAGCATTCTCGGCATGATCGAAACCCTCGGCGGCCCGATCATCGCGGCAATCCTGTTCCTGATGCCGATGTACGCGATCCGCAAGGTTCCGGCCATGGCGCGCTTTCGTGGTCATGCTTCCAATGTCTTCGTGACAGCGGTGGGCCTGGTGGCGATTACTGCGTTGATCTACTCCCTGACTGCTTGAGTGCCGATCCTCCAGGCACGCTGAATACCCTGTAGGAGCGAGGCTTGCCCGCGAAGAACGATGACGCGGTCTTGCAGTTTGTCCGCGTGATGGCTTTCGCGGGCAAGCCTCGCTCCTACAGGTTTTGTGCGGTGTTTGGGAGCAGGCATAAAAAAACGCCGCTCATCTCGCGATGGGCGGCGTTTTTTATGGCGTTGTAACGTTAGGCTTGAACGACCGGGATGTTGGCGTTCGCTGCAGCTTCACGGAACTCGGCGATCTGGTCGAAGGACAGGTAGCGGTAAACATCGGCCGCCATGCTGTCGATCTTGCCAGCGTATTCCATGTACTCCTCGACGGTCGGCAGGCGACCCAGGATGGACGCAACGGACGCCAACTCGGCCGAAGCCAGGTAGACGTTCGCGCCGTCACCCAGACGGTTCGGGAAGTTACGGGTCGATGTCGACACAACAGTCGAGTTAGGCTCTACACGTGCCTGGTTACCCATGCACAGCGAGCAGCCTGGCATTTCCATGCGTGCGCCGGCCTTGCCGTAGATGCCGTAGTAGCCTTCTTCGGTCAGTTGGTGAGCGTCCATTTTGGTCGGCGGCGACAGCCACAGACGGGTTGGCAGCTGACCCTTGACCTGTTCCAGCAACTTGCCGGCAGCGCGGAAGTGACCGATGTTGGTCATGCACGAACCGATGAACACTTCGTCGATCTTCTCGCCAGCAACGCTGGACAGCAGTCGGGCGTCGTCCGGATCGTTTGGCGCGCAGAGCACAGGCTCTTTGATGTCGGCCAGGTCGATTTCGATGATTTCAGCGTATTCGGCGTCAGCATCGGCAACCATCAACTCAGGGTTGGCGATCCAGGCTTCCATCGCTTGAGCGCGACGTTCCAGGGTACGCACATCGCCGTAGCCTTCACCGATCATCCAGCGCAGCAGGGTGATGTTCGATTGCAGGTATTCGGTGATCGACTCTTTCGACAGCTTGATGGTGCAACCGGCAGCTGAACGTTCGGCCGAGGCGTCGGACAGCTCGAAAGCCTGTTCGATGCTCAGGTTGTCCAGGCCTTCGATTTCCAGGATGCGGCCGGAGAAGGCGTTCTTCTTGCCTTTCTTCTCGACGGTCAGCAAGCCAGCCTGAATCGCGAAGTAAGGAATGGCGTGAACCAGGTCACGCAGGGTGACGCCCGGTTGCATCTCGCCTTTGAAACGCACCAGGATCGATTCCGGCATGTCCAGCGGCATCACGCCGGTGGCAGCGGCGAATGCGACCAGACCGGAACCGGCCGGGAACGAAATGCCCATCGGGAAACGGGTGTGCGAGTCACCACCGGTACCGACGGTGTCCGGCAGCAGCATGCGGTTCAGCCAGCTGTGGATGATGCCGTCGCCCGGACGCAGGGAAACGCCGCCGCGGGTCATGATGAAGTCTGGCAGGGTGTGGTGGGTGGTCACGTCGATCGGCTTTGGATAAGCCGCGGTGTGGCAGAACGACTGCATCACCAGATCAGCGGAGAAGCCCAGGCACGCCAGGTCTTTCAGTTCGTCACGGGTCATTGGACCGGTGGTGTCCTGAGAACCCACGGTAGTCATCTTCGGTTCGCAGTAGGTGCCTGGACGCACACCGACTACGCCGCATGCCTTGCCGACCATTTTCTGCGCCAGGGTGAAACCCTTGGTGCTTTCAATCGGGGCATCCGGCTTCTTGAACAGGTCGAATGCTGGCAGACCCAGTTCGGCGCGAGCCTTGTCGGTCAGGCCACGGCCGATGATCAGCGGAATACGACCGCCGGCACGGACTTCGTCCAACAGCACTGGGGTCTTCATTTCGAAGGTGGTGATGACTTCGTCGGTACCGTGCTTGCAGACTTTGCCAGCGTGCGGGTACAGGTCGATCACGTCGCCCATGTTGATGTTGGTCACATCGAATTCGATTGGCAGTGCGCCGGCATCTTCCATGGTGTTGTAGAAGATCGGAGCGATCTTGCTGCCGAAGCAGAAACCGCCAGCACGCTTGTTCGGCACGAAAGGAACGTCGTCGCCGAAGAACCACAGCACCGAGTTGGTGGCCGATTTACGCGACGAACCGGTACCGACCACGTCACCGACGTAGGCGATCGGGAAGCCGCTGTTGCGCATTTCTTCGATCTGCTTCATCGGACCGATGGAGCCTTGCACGTCCGGCACGATGCCGTCGCGAGCCATTTTCAGCATGGCCAGGGCGTGCAGCGGGATGTCCGGACGGGACCAGGCATCCGGAGCCGGGGACAGGTCGTCGGTGTTGGTTTCGCCAGTCACCTTGAACACGCGCAGGCTGATCTTGTCGGCCAGCACAGGGCGGTTCTTGAACCACTCGCCGTCGGCCCAGGATTGCAGAACGCCTTTGGCGTGAACGTTGCCGTTCTTGGCGCGTTCAGCGACGTCGTGGAAGGCATCGAACATCAGCAGGGTGTGCTTGAGTTCTTCGGCGGCCACTGGCGCCAGTTCGGCGTCGTCCAGCAGATTGACCAGCGTCACGATGTTGTAGCCGCCCTGCATGGTGCCGAGCAGTTCAACAGCGCGTTTCTTGTCGATCAGAGGGGATTTGGCTTCGCCTTTGGCGAGGGCAGAGAGGAAACCGGCCTTTACATAGGCAGCTTCGTCCACGCCTGGCGGAACGCGATTGGTGATCAGGTCAACGAGGAAGGCTTCTTCGCCAGCCGGGGGATTCTTCAGCAGCTCGACCAGGCCTGCAGTTTGTTCGGCGTTAAGCGGCTGGGGAACGATACCCAGTGCTGCACGCTCTTCGATATGTTTGCGGTAGGCTTCAAGCACAGTTATTACCCTCATCAGTGGTCCCAAATGGGTGTCCGGGACGCTCATCCCGAAATTGCCGTACTCATGCGCTGCGTGGCGTTGTGGGCCGCTTAGCCAGAATTACCGGCAATTCCTTACAGAAGCTGCTTTCAAAGTTTTACGCCTGCAGAACGGGGAGCTGATGAGGGTTGGCGTCAGGTTTTTCACCGCTGAAAAACCCTTCGCCAACACCGCTCTGAAGGAACGACTGTGCTCGTGACGCTTTGAAAACAGCTTCTAACGGACATTGGCGCCTTAAAAGGCTGGCTGATTCTACGGCAAAAAAATTTTTTAGGTAAGTTAGCCCCTGAACTTTGAGGGGTGATGAATGTTAGACAAAGGGCTAACATGCCGACCTGTTCTGCTTTCCCGTGTTTTGCCTACCTATGCCCAATCAGACCATCAAGACCCCCTGCGTCGGCCTCTGCTCCACTGTTTACGGTGATCTGGTGTGCCGTGGCTGCAAGCGTTTCCACCATGAAGTGATTCACTGGAACGGTTACAACGAGGAAGAAAAACGCGCGGTGTGGCTGCGTCTTGAGCAACTGCTGTCGCAGGTGATGGCCAGCAAGGTAGAGATTTTCGATCCCGCGTTGCTGCGCCTGCAGCTGGAACAGCGCAAGATCCGCTTTGTGCCGCATCAGTCGGAATATTGCTGGGCTTATCAGCTGATTGCCCGCGGGGCGCGGGTCATCAACAATCTGGAAGCCTACGGGATGGTGCTGCTGCCGGAGTTCCGCGATTGGAACCTGCCGGAACTGCGCGATGCCATTGATCGGGAATTTTTTCTGCTGTCTGAGGCGCATTACCAGCGCTACATTGCGCCGGGGTTTCTCAAGGATGCGTTTGGCGGGTAAATCTTAAGAGCTTCGCGGGCAAGCCTCGCTCCTACAGGTTATCGGTGTTTTCATGATCGATACATAACCTGTAGGAGCGAGGCTTGCCCGCGAAGGCGATTTAACCGGCACTGCAAATCTCAATGCTGAGTCACGATCTCCTCCAGATGATCCATGACCGTATCCGGCTTGAGCACCAGCACATCACTCTCCAGCGCATCGAGCACCACTTCCGCCGTATTACCGATCAACGCCCCGGACAACCCGGTCCGCGCCACGGTGCCGATCACCGTCACCGACGCTCCCAGTTTTTTGGCCATGTACGGAATCAACACATCCGCCGGGCCTTCCTCGATATGCAAGTGGTCATCATCAATGTCGAACTCGGCCTGGAACGCCTTGCATTGCTCGCGGTAACTGGCCTCGATCGTTTCCTTGAGCTGAAACGTCGGGTCGGCCGCTGACAGCATCGGCGATGGATGGGCGCTGATCACGTGCAAATGGGCCTTGGCCAGACTGGCGATGTCATAGCCATGATCGATGATACTGGCGTGCAAGGTGCGGTGTTCGCCGTCGATGTTGCCGACATCGATGGCCGCCAGGATCACGCCGCCGGTCCAGGGTTTCGAGGTTTTCACCAGCAGCACCGGAGTCGGGCAGTAGCGCAGCAGTTTCCAGTCCGCCGGGGTCAACAGGGCTTTTTTCAGCGGGCTGTCGGGGAAATGCTGTTTGACCACCAGTCCGCAGCCTTCGGCTTGCTGCACATCGACGATGGTTTCGTGCAGGCTGTCGTTCCAGGCTTGTTCGGTGGTGACGCTATAGCCGTCCTCCAACAGCGCTGCCTTGAGCACGCCCAGCATGCCAGCGTGGTCATGCTTTTTATCGCAGACCAGCAGGTGCAAATGGGCCTGGGTCACGCCAGCGATCAGTTTGGCCCGTTTGAGCGCCAGGCTCTCCGAATGCTCGGGTTCGATGACCACCAGAATGCTGCGAATGGCTTGCATGATCGGAATCTCCATGAAGTAAAAAATACTGCGTTGGACAACTATAGTTGCTGGTCGGCATTCGGCGACTTGATGCATATCAACGGTCGCGGCTGGTGGTCTGTCGGCAGCCCGGTATAATCGGCGCCCTTCGTTCTGTACCTTTTATCCGTGAGCCCCATGATCCTTCCCGAAATTCACGAGTTCCTCGGCTGCCGCACGCCTGATGGCTGGGTCCAGGCCGCGCTGGCCGATCAGGAAACTTTGCTGATCGACCACAAAAACTGCGAATTCAAGGCGGCCAGCACGGCGTTGAGCCTGATTGCCAAATACCACTCCCACGTCGATCTGATCAACCTGATGTCGCGTCTGGCCCGGGAAGAGCTGGTGCACCACGAACAGGTCATGCGCCTGATGAAAAAGCGCAAGATCGAGTTGCGTCAGCTGTCCGCCGGGCGTTACGCCTCGGGGCTGCGCAAAGTGGTGCGCAGCCATGAACCGGTAAAGCTGGTGGACACGCTGGTGGTCGGCGCCTTCATCGAAGCGCGCAGCTGCGAGCGTTTCGAGGCGTTGGTGCCGCATCTGGATGAAGAACTGGGCAAGTTCTACTTCGGTCTGCTGAAAAGTGAGGCGCGGCATTTCCAGGGTTACCTGAAACTGGCCTATCAGTACGGTGACGCCAAGGACATCGCCCAGGTGATCGACAAAGTTCGGGACGCCGAGCAGGCATTGATCGAGTCGCCGGATGTGGAGTTTCGCTTTCACAGCGGTGTGCCAGCCGCCGCATAACCTTGTAGGAGCGAGGCTTGCCCGCGAAGGCGATCTCAAGGACGCTTTCGCCGGCAAGCCGTGCTCCAACACATTCCATCCGCACGTTGCGATCGTTTGCGTCTGAATTGTTAAAAACTCTTAAAAGAATGAAACATCGCCAAAAACCGGCCCACGCGGCCGGTTTTTGCTGCCTGCGATAACCGTCCCGCCCGTGATTGGCGCCATAATGCCGGCCACTTCACTCAAGGGTTGGCAAACGGTCGTTATGGATAACCTGGGTTTTGGCAAAGTATTGCTGGTGGAAGACGACGAAAAGCTTGCCGGGCTGATCGCGCATTTCCTGTCCCAACACGGCTTCGAGGTCCGACAGGTGCACCGCGGTGATCTCGCGTTGGCCGCTTTCCTCGACTTCAAACCGAAAATCGTGGTGCTCGACCTGATGCTGCCGGGCCAGAGCGGCCTGCACGTGTGCCGCGAAATCCGCAGCGTATCCGACACGCCGATCGTCATCCTCACCGCCAAGGAAGACGACCTCGATCACATCCTCGGCCTGGAATCCGGTGCCGACGACTACGTGATCAAACCGATCAAACCACCGGTGCTGCTGGCGCGTTTGCGCGCCTTGCAACGCCGTCAGATGCCGGACAGCAGCGTGTGCAGCGCGCTGGAGTTCGGTCATTTGAGCATCGACCGCAGCTGCCGCGAAGTGCGATTGGCGGGCGAGGGCATCGAGCTCACCACCATGGAATTCGAACTGCTGTGGTTGCTGGCCAGCGCCGCCGGCAAGACGCTGTCCCGCGACGACATTCTCAACCGCATGCGCGGTATCGCCTTCGACGGCCTCAACCGCAGCGTCGACGTCTATATCAGTAAATTGCGCGGCAAGCTCAAGGACAACCCGCGCGAGCCGGTGTGCATCAAGACCATCTGGGGCAAGGGTTACCTGTTCAATCCGTTTGCGTGGGAGCTGTAAATGCTGCGGTTATTTTTGGGGCTGTTTCTGGTGATGACGGTTGGCCTGGTATTGGGCCTGCAAACCGTTGAGCGAACGTTCGATGCGCTTCTCGACGGTCAGATGCAGAGCTACAACCGAGAGGCGGGGCGGGGCCAGGCCTGGTCGCTGGCCGAGCAGTTGCGCGGCCTGGACAGTGCGGCCAAGGAGCGCCAACTGGAAGCCGTGCGCCCCCACTACGGCTTGGGCCTGACCCTGGTCGAGACCGATCAACTGTCCCTGACCGATCAGGAGAAAGCCGAGTTGGCCCAAGGCCTGCTGGTGATTCGCGACGAGTACACGCAATTCATCTCGCGCATTGACGACGGCTCGCAGCTGCTCAGCATCAAACTGCCGGCCGAGCCGAGCCTGATGTCGTTCTACATTGCCGCGGCCTATCTGATGATCGCGGTGATGATCGGTTTCGTGTTGTTATTCTGGGTGCGCCCGCACTGGCGCGATCTGGAAAAACTGCGCCTGGCCGCCGAGCGATTCGGCGATAACGACTTGTCGTCGCGCATCCAGTTGTCCAAGCGTTCGAACATTCGCGACCTGGCCGAACACTTCAACCTGATGGCGGCGCGCATCGAAGGCCTGATTGCCAATCATCGCGAGCTGACCAACGCGGTGTCCCACGAACTGCGCACGCCGATTGCGCGGTTGTCGTTTGAACTTGATCAGCTCAAGCAACAATCCGACCCGACCCAGAATCACGAACTGATCGCCGACATGTACGCGGACCTCGGCGAGCTGGAAGAGATGGTTTCCGAGCTGCTCACTTACGCCAGCCTTGAGCGCGGCGCCACGGTGATCACGCGGGAGAACATTCAGGCCAGCAACTGGCTCGACAGCGTGGTTGGCAGCGTGGCGCTGGAGGCTGAGGCCGCCGGGGTGCAGCTGTTGATTGTCGAATGTCAGGTCGACGAAGTTCGCATCGAACCGCGGTTCATGGCCCGCGCGGTGATCAATTTGCTGCGCAATGCCATTCGCTACGCCGACGAGCGGGTGGAAGTGTCGTTGGTGCGCACCGGTGATCATTACGAAGTGCGGGTCAACGACGACGGGCCGGGCGTGCCGCTGGACGGGCGGGAGAAAATCTTCGAACCGTTCTCGCGCCTGGACGCCAGCCGCGATCGCCGCACCGGTGGTTTCGGCCTGGGCCTGGCGCTGGTGCGACGAGTGTCGCAATCCCATGGCGGGCAAGTGGAAGTGGGGGACTCGCCTTGGGGCGGGGCGTCGTTTCGCATGACCTGGGCGCATGTCGATTAGCTGTGGCGTTCTTGCGGACGCCTTCGCGGGCAAGCCTCGCTCCTACAGGGTTTTGATCGTTCCCCCGCAGAGCGTGGGAACGATCCTCGATCTCAGAAGGTATAAACCACCTGCCCAGCCAACGACGTCTGCATCCGCCGCTTCACAATCGGGCTGTCCGCCGCATCATTGGCCAGGTACTGAACGGCCAGCACCGTCGAAAGGCTCCACTGATCATCGATCAGCAACGACCAGGTCAAATCCGCCCCGCGACTGAACAGCCCGCCATGAGTGTCATGAGCCCGGAACTGACTGCGTGAAGCCTGAGCCGCGCTGATGCCATACCAGGTGCGCATGTAGTTGCTGTCGCCGAACTGACTGTTGAGGCTGCCCACGAGCTTGCCATAGTCACCCTCATAAAACGGAGCGCTGATGCTCAGCTTCAACCGGCTCCAGGCCGAACCGGTGTCGTGATCGTCATCGTCTTTTTCCAGTGCATGTTCGAAGGTCGCGCCGAAGATGATCGGCCCCATGTTATAGGTCCCGTCCAGCCCCAGCAGCGGGCGCGACTTGATCGAGCCCATGCCGTCGAGTTCATCCGAGCCTTTGAATCCGCTCTTGCGATCCTTGCGCACATCACTGGCGCCGATGTACACGCTCAGGCCGAAATCGTCTTCATCAAACGCCCAGCCAAAACCCTTTTGAGTATCGAGAAAAACCCCATAAGGGCTGATGATCTTTGCCCCCAACAGCGGCGCGACTACGCGTTCATCGCTGCCGCTGTAACGCGGCACGCTGGCGGCACCGGCTCGCAGGCTGTAGCGCCAGTCTTCGGCGTGCAATGGGTCGGAAGAGATGAGCAGGCAGCATGAAGTCAACGGCAGACACAACGAACGGAACATGGGAGCACCCGAGGGGAAATTGGATGCGCCCATGCTAGGCGGGTGCCGGCCAGCAATCTTTGACAGCTTTGTCGGGAAACTGTCAAAGACTGTGAACGGGCTTAGTGGCTCAAACCCAGGCGCTCATGCCACTGGGCGATGGACTCTTCGGGCCAGACATCGCACTGTCGGTCAGCGGGCTGTGTCTGGACTTCCACCCATGATGCTTTCGAACCGAGCATCACATGCGTGTGCTCGGGTGGCACCGGCAGCGCCGTGTCGATGACCGAGGCGAAGGGGTGAATAAGGTCCGGCCATTCAGGACTGAACACCCATAATCCCGAACCGCAAACGGAACAGAAATGCCGCTCGGCGGTACTGCGGTGAGCGCGTTTGTCACCTTTGTCCTTGAGCCGCGCATGGTAAATCGAGATGTGCTTGCGACCGCGCACTTTGAGGCTGGCGGTATCGCCCGCGATGTTGATCGCATAACCGCCACCGCCCTGAGTCTTGCGACAGATCGAGCAATAGCAGCGTTGATAAGGGTAGGGGTGGGCGCTGGTCAGGCTGAACGACACCGCGCCGCAATGGCAGGAGCCTTCGAGCTGCATGGGAACCTCCGACGGGTCTTGGGATGACTCAACACAGCCTAGACGGTCAGGGTTGCCGGGCAGTTGAATTCAGGGTGGCTGAGCGGCCGCTATCGCGGGCAAGCCCGCTCCCACAGGTTCCGTGGGAGGGACAAAAATCTGTGAACAGACTCAATCCCTGTGGGAGCGGGCTTGCCCGCGATGAACGATTACGTGGTCTACCGGCCGGGCACCCGCCATAAATACCACGCCGCCACCGTCCGATAAGGGCGCCACGCCAACCCGATTTCAATCATCTGCTTACGAGTCGGCTGCACCTCCAACCCCTTCAACCGCCGATATCCCTCGCGCACCCCAAAGTCATCGGCCGGCAAAATGTCCGGCCGCTCGAGGCTGTAGATCAGCAGCATTTCCACCGTCCAGCGACCCACCCCGCGCAAGGTGATCAAGCGCTCAATCAATGCTTCGTCATCCATGGCCAGGGCCGTGGCGTAATCCGGGACGACGCCGTCCAGAGCTGCCTGAGCGATGCCCTGAATGGTCGCGATCTTGCTGGCGGAAAACCCGCAACCGCGCATTTGCTCGAAGTCTGTGGCCAGAATCTGCTCAGGCCTGGGAAAGGTGCTCGCCGGAAACAACGCCCGCAGCCGGCCGACAATCGCGTCGCCGGCCTTGGCATGCAGTTGCTGATAGGCAATCGCCCGCACCAGCGACTCATAAGGATCGCGAGCCGCATGGGGCTGATGCAGACAGGGGCCGATGGCGCTGATGTGGCGTTGCCAGTCGGCATCGAGGGCCGAGAGAAATTCGCTGGCCAGTTGATAGGTGTCGGGCATGGAACATCCTGAAGCGCGGGTGACTGCGGGAAGATTAGCCCTCACCCCGCAGCGCCGCACTCCATTGCTTGCGGTCAAACTTTGCCGGTGGGGGCCAGCAGGGCGTTCACTTGGCCATAAGTGAAGGCCTTGAGGTCGCCGCTATCGAGTTTTCCGGTTTCCAGAAAGCTTTTCGCCACCGATGCCATGGCGCCGTAGAGGAATTCGGCGATGCTCGAGCCGGCGCTCAAACGGCGCACGCCAAGGGCTTGCAGTTCTTCAGGCGAAGGCAGGCCCGCGAAACCGAGCACGTTCACCGGCAGCGTCGTGCCACGGCACAGCGCTTCGATCTCATACGCCGCCGTGACGCCCGCCGCGAACAGCCCGTCGGCACCAGCAGCCTGATACAACGCGGCGCGCTTGAGTGTTTCTGCCACGCGATCTTCGGCCGGCACCAGGCCCCTGAGGTACACGTCGGTGCGAGCGTTGATAAACAGCTTCACGTCCCGACGATTGGCGACTTGGCGAGCGATTTCGATCTTGCGGGCCAGCAGCTCGGGCGGCGAAGCACCGTCCTCGATGTTAATCCCCACGGCACCGGCGGCAATGACGGCGTCGATCACTTCTGCGACCCGACCCAGGTCATCGGAGTAACCCGCCTCAATGTCCACGGTCAACGGCACCGTGATGACTCGGGCGATGGATTCGACGGTGGAAACGAGACGTTCAAGCGGCAAGGTGTTGCCATCCGGATAACCGTGAACCCAGGCCACCGCCGCGCTGCTGGTGGCGACGGCCTTGCTGCCCAGCTGTTCCACCAATCGCGCCCCGGTGGCATCGGCGACGTTGGTCAGAATCAGCAGGCCGCTCTGATGCAGTTGGTGGAATTGGTGGTCGAGTGTGTCCATCGAATGTCCTTCCTTATGACTTTTTTTGAATAAACGGTGGAGTGATCAGAACGCCAGTTGTTGGGTGATTTGCACCGCGGCGCTTTCCAGCCTGAGCAGAAACGCCTTGCGCGGTTGCCCTCCACCATAGCCGGTCAACGAGCCGTCTGCACCGATCACCCGGTGGCAGGGCAGGATAATCGCCAAGCGGTTTTGGCCGTTGGCCAGGCCCACGGCGCGACAGGCGCCGGGCTTGCCCAGTTGCGCGGCGATGGCGCCATAAGTAGTGGTCTGGCCGTAGGGGATTTTCATCAGTTCAGCCCACACCTGCCGGGCGAAAGCGCTGCCGGGCAGGTGCAGTGGCACGTTGAATCCGGTTCGTTTACCAGCGAAGTATTGCACCAGTTCTTCTCCGATCTGCTGCAAATGCCCGTTATGCCCGGGGGCCACGGCGTAGCCATGTCGGCTTTGCAATTCTTCGATTTCCTTGGTCAGCGCCGGTCGATCGAGAAACTCCAGCAGCACCAGCCCACGCTGTTCGGCCATGGCGATCATGGGCCCCAACGGTGTGGTCAGTCGAGTGAACAGCAGGGGCTCGCTGTGGGCGGCGCGGCCGGGCGTGATGCGGAACGACTTTTGAAACGCATCGCGAAAGCCGCTCAGGGATTCGTAGCCGGAATCGAACGCGGCGTTGTCGATGGATTCGCCCCGTTTGATGCCGCCGAGGGCGATGCCCAGGCGTCGGCTGCGCAGCCAGGCGTGAAAGGTCATGCCGAAATGCTGCTTGAACCAGCGGCGCAGTTTCAGCGGCTCGATGCCCTCGGCGAGCAACTGGGCATCGGTCCAGCGCAGGTCGGGATCGGCGTCCACGGATGTGAGCAGCCGCTGCACCCAGTCCGGCGCGATGGCCGCGGCGTCCAGCGGCTTGCAACGCAGACAGGCCCGATAACCCGCCGACATCGCCTCATCGGCATGGGCGAAGAACTCGACGTTTTCCGGCTTCGGTTTGCGCGCCGTACAGCCGGGGCGGCAGAAAATGCCAGTGGTTTTGACCGCGGTAAAGAACACCCCCTCGTAGGCGGTGTCGCGTTCGAGCATGGCGCGAACCATCTCGGCGTGGGGCGGAAGCACAGCGTTTTGTAGGTTCATGGGCTGAGCATAGGCCGCGTCGCCAGGCGACTCCACCGGAAAATCGACAGTGAATTTTTGTAGCACTGAGCTACAGTCATCGGGTTACCGATAATCCTGTAAACGATATTTTCAGGAATCCTCCTAATGCAACCGTTCACGATCAAACACATCGATCACATCGTCCTGCGCGTCAAGGATCTCGAACGAAGCATCACGTTTTACGGCGAGGTATTCGGCGCCGAACTGATCAAGCGCCGCGATGATCTGGGCATGGTGCATTTGCGTGCGGGCACCTCGATGATCGACCTCGTCGACATCCAGGGCGAACTCGGCCGCAAGGGCGGTGCCGGCGCTGGCCACGAACGGCGCAACGTCGATCACTTCTGCCTGCGCATTGAACCGTTCGACGAGGAAGCGCTGGTCACTCACTTGCAGTCCTTCGGCGTGACGCCCGAGAAAGCCGCCGTGCGTTTCGGCGCTGAAGGTAAAGGGTTGTCGATCTATTGCTTCGATCCGGACGGCAATCAGGTCGAACTGAAAGGGCCGTCTCAAGGGTAAAGATCAACCCGTCGCCACCAGAAACTCCTGCCCCGCCAGAGCGACAATGCCAACTGGGGCGCCGGTCACAAGTTGCTCGGCCTCGGGATTGGCGCGCCACAGTTGCCAGGCCAGATACAACAGGTAAGCAGCGCCATTAATCGCCATTAATGTTGCCTGACACACCGCTTTCGCGAGCAAGCCCGCTCCCATAGGTTCTGCGCCTTAACTGGCTGGAAGTGAAAAAGGGGGAACTCAAGCGGCTCCGCACAATGTTTTCACCCGCGCATAGAGATAGCGCAGGGTCGGTTTGCCCTTAAAGAAAATCAGCGCTTGCCACGAATACTCAAGCATTCGCCTGAACACCGTGACGACATGCTTGTGTTCACCGCGCCTGGAAAACGCATTGAGAAATTCCGCGTGGTTCGCGAGCACGAAATGAATGCGCTGCTGTTTGGTCAGCATTGCCCCATAGCGTGCGAGGTACAGTTCGATGAATTTGACTTTGTGCGGGTAGTATTTTTGTGGTTGCGCGGTCATGTTTTCGCTATTGACGCTACGCTTTACCAGCACCTGCGGCACTGTATGAATCTCCCAGTGCTCGGCGATCCGGGTCCACAAAAAGCGGTCTTCGGAAAAATGCAGTGCTTGATTGAAGCCGCCCAAGGCCACAATCACTTCGCGGATCACCAACACGCCGGACGTACCGTTGATGACGTTTTCATGAATGAAATTGGTGAAATGACGACCGCATTTTCGTCGTACTTCCAGCTGTCGTTTCCCGTCGCTGAACTCACTCAACTGGTAGCTATCGATGAGTCCGACCCGATGTCCCTTGCGAGTCAGTTCTTCATAGAGTGCCAACTGCTTTTGCAGTTTTTGCGGATGCCATTGGTCATCGGCATCGAGGAAGGCAACAAATGTTTCTTCGGCGTGGAGGAGACCCTTGTTCCGTGCGCTGGCCGGCCCTTCGTTGGCCTGCTGCAAGAGTGTCAAGGGAAAGGGCGCCGCGTAGTCTTTGACTATTTGCGGACCGAGGTCGTTTGAACCATCGTCAACGACGATGACATTGTCGGGCAGGCGGGTCTGATGGCTCAGCGACTCCAGCGCCTTTTGAATACTGTTCGCGGCGTTGTACATCGGAATGACTACACACACCGAACAAGATGATTGAACTGCGTGGTTTGACACGTGCTTTCTCCTTGAACATAGCCTTGGGGGATTACGTCCTTGAGCGCGGCACTTCATGTCCAGGAATAACAGAGCGGTGTTTTGAACCGAAAAAATTGAGTCCTCAGGTTTGTGCCAGTTATTTCAGACTGGACCCAATCGAACTATTTTGCTGCGGATGCTGATGGATGGTGCCTCACCCCGGAAGGCGATGGTAACCGGCCGAGAGATCCCCGGCCGGTCTTTTCAATCTTCAAGTCAGGGTTCAAGGCACATGCACGTAGGTGCCTGGAGCGGCCTCCATCGGTGGGTGACTCTGATTGCCCAGCTCCAGCTGAATTTCGTGTTGTTCACCAGAGCGCGCCTGAATCCAGCCCAGCCAATCTGGCCACCAGCTGCCATCGTGTTTCTGCGTGTCGAAATGCCAGGCGCGTGGGTCGGATGGCAGTTTGTCGTTCTCCAGGTAATTGGCCTTGGGATTACCTGGCGGGTTGAGGATGCTCTGGATATGCCCGCTGTTGGATAGCACGAAGCGCCGTTCGCCACCGAGCAGCAGGGTCGAGCGGTATACCGTGTCCCAGGGCGTGATGTGGTCGTTGACGCCAGCGATGCTGAAGCTGTCGACCGTGACTTTGCGCAGGTCAATCGGCTTGCCGCAGACCTTTAAGCCGCCAGGGTGCGTGAGCGGGTTGAGTTTGAAGAAGTCCAGCAGATCGCTATGCAGGGCGGCCGGCAGGCGAGTGCTGTCGTTGTTCCAGTAGAGGATGTCGAAGGCCGGGGGTTGCTTGCCGAGTAGGTAGTTATTGATCCAATAGTTCCAGATCAGGTCATTCGGGCGCATCCACGCGAAGACCTTGGCCAAGTCGCGGCCATCCAGCACGCCTTGCTGATTGGAGCGGCGCTTGGCGGCTTTCAGGGTTTGCTCATTGATGAACAACATGGCTGAGCTGTCGATCTGACTGTCCAGCAGGCTGACCAGATAGGTTGCGCTAGCGACTTTGTGCAGCTGTCGTTTGGCTTGCAGATAGCCTTGCAGGGCGGCGATGCTCAGACCGCCAGCGCAGGCGCCCATCAGATGGGCCTCTTTGCTGCCGCTGATGGCGCGGGTCACATCGAGGGCTTCTTCGATGGCTTGTACATAACGCGATAGGCCCCACTCGCGATGGCGAGCGTCGGGGTTACGCCAGCTGATAATGAACACCTGTAAACCGTTCTTCAGTGCGTACTGAACAAAGCTCTTCTCCACGCTGAGGTCGAAGATGTAGTACTTGTTGATTTGCGGCGGCACGATCAGCAGTGGTGTTGCGTACTGTTTTTCGCTCATCGGCTGGTACTGGATCAGCTCCAGCAGTTCGTTGCGGAACACCACGGCGCCAGGGGTAATCGCGATATTCCGGCCGATCTCGAAAGCCTGTTTGCTGACTTGGCTGGGCATGCCACCATTGTGCTGCAGGTCGTCAATCAGATGACCAATCCCCTTGAGCAGGCTGGCGCCGCCGGTGTCAAACAGTTCCTTGATCGCCAGCGGGTTGAGCGGGCTGTTGGATGGCGCCAGCGCATCGCCGAGTTGAGCCAATATGAAGCGTGCGCGGGCTTGGTCGTCGGCCGCCAGGCTGCTCTCGTCGACCCAGGCGTTCAGTTGCTTCTGCAAGGCCAGATAGGCCTGTAGACGGCGGCGGTAGAAGGGGTTGAAGCGCCAGGATGGGTCCTGAAAGCGCGCATCCTGGACCGGGGAGGTAGGCGACGTATTGCCGATCAGCACGCGGCCCAGTTGGCCGCCAAGGGCTAGAGCATGGCGGGCACTATGGATAGGCTGCTTGATTCCTTGCAGCGCCAGAGTACGCAATGTAGGGAACAGACTTCGACCAGGTAGGCCAAATACTGCGCTTCGCTCTGCTTTAACAAGGGACGCGGATCCGGGCAAAGCGCTCGCCGCTGTTGTTTTCTTTCGCATGGACCAAACTCCATCGTCGTATCGTCATAGAGCTAAACCGCAAGGACTGGTACAAGGCGCATCAAAAACTGCCTTGCGAAGAGTCCTGGCGAGTCAAGTGGCTATGCACTTCACTGTGACTTTCCAGATAGATAATGCTCGGTATAAACCTTGTACTTCTTACCAATCATCGATGATGGCAGTTTTCGGCATCATGTCATTTTCTTCCTTGACCAACTGGATTCAGCGCAGAGCGTGAGCGACTGCCCATAGGGGCCATATCGCAGAAAGCAGAACACGTGGACCTGAGAGTGAAGCACGAGGCAAATACCGCCAATGCGGGCGTCGTGACCAATGAGTCACTGATTGGCCGGAGGTTCAGAGTTAAGCAGGAGATCTTCTACATGCAAGTGCACAGGCGAACTATTCGACGAGCAGTGAGCTGTGCCCGTGAAGTTGGATTGCCCACGCCAAGACCTTTAATCACAGCCCTTGCACGGGTTGGGATAACAAGAAGAACAGGGCTTGGGAAAAACACGCGACAGACCACGGTCGCTCGGCTTTTGCCTTGAATCGCGGTCTGTCACTTTTAATTTAAGGTCAACTGGAAGCGCGTGCTATTTGATCTGCACAATGACCGGACCTTCCGTCACGATCGGCGGGTTCGCGCGGATATTCGAGGCATTCTTCTGAATCCACTCGCGCGCAACTTTCAAGCTTGCATCGCTGCCGGCCTTGTCCGTGCAAACAGTCACCGCCGTACCGCCATCACCCGTATTCAGCAGTGTGTAACTGACCAGGCCAGGCACTGTCCGCAGGGTCGCTTCGACGTCGGTCTTGCGTTGTTCCAAAAGCTCGAAAAGCTGCTTTGCTCCAGCACCCAGGTAGGTTCTTATAACCGCATACATGGTCGTCTCCTTTGGGAGTTACCGTTTGATGCCAATCCAGATCCGTTAATGGTCGCCATTACTAAGGTTTCCGTTCGTCCCGGTTTATTCAGCTTAAGCCAAACGCTGGCGACGAACGAAATGCAACGACCATCGGCTACTTTAAATCGAGGCAGCAGGCAAGCGTAACGAGGCACTTTCCAGGGTTTTCCAGAGATTACGCATCGTCGGATTTTGATTGGCAATGGCGCAGTACGACCGGATTTCCAGGCGCGTACTCCATTCCTCACCACCCGCTCTGACCAAGAGCCCTCGCTCCATTTCGTCGATGACTGCGCTTTGTGGCAACCAGGCCACGCCGTAGCCCTCGATCGCCATGCGCATCAGCAGCATCGCCATATCCGCTTCGTAACAGCGCTCCAGCGCGACCGGTGCAGGGCCGTTCTTGATAACGATGTCTGCGACGCGCCCCAGAAAAGTCGTTGCGGTGTAGGCGAGATAGGGCACCGGTTTGCCGGAGCTTCCGGGCAAGCGGAACAGCGGTTCGCCTATGGCGTTTGGCGCGCACAAAGGGATGAAAGCATCGTGCCCGAGCGTCAGGCTGCCGAAACGCTCAGGGTTCAGCAGGATGGGTGCGAGAGGGTGGTGATAGACCATCATCAAATCGCAACTGCCTTCCTCTAACGCGATGACGGCATCATGAATATTGGCGGCGACCACCCGTGCATTGAACTGTTCATTGTGTTGCTGGAACTGCGAGAGCCATTTAGGCAGAAAGGTCATCGAGAGGCTGTGGCCAGCCGTGACCTGAATGGATCGTCCCGGCATTCGCTCCACTTCGCGCAACGTTGAGCGCAGTCTCAGTAATCCCGCCAGCGCCTCTCTGCTTTCTTCACAGAAAGTCACTCCGGCAGCGGTGAGCTGGACGGGATAGGTGCCACGGTCAACCAGCTCGACGCCCACCCATTCCTCAAGTGACCGAATACGGCGTGACAGCGCCGACTGCGTCACACACCGGACCTCCGCCGCGCGCGAGAAATTTTTCAACTCGGCAATCGCTAGAAGATCATCCAGCCATTTGATTTGCATATCGGGATCTCCCGCTGTGAGAGCGCCATTTTACGTTGGAATCGCCTGGCCATCGCGGCTGTTCAATAACTATTCCAAAAGCGCATGGGCCTAGCAGGATTACTCATCAAGCCTGGTTGATCCGGTCCTTAGAATCAGCACAGCACCAATGCCCCTCAGAGCATTGGGCGAATCAAATTGACCCTGCCAAGTAAAAAAATCCAATAACTACTTGAGGACAGCTCCGTGAAGAAAAATAAGCTTCCACGTCGAATTGCGATTGGCATTGTGCTGGGCGTGCTTGTGGGTTGGGCGTGTCACCATTTCGCAGGGAGCGAGCAAAGTGCCAAGGAGATTGCGGCTTACTTTTCGATGGTCACCGATATTTTCCTGCGATTGATCAAGATGATCATCGCCCCCCTGGTTTTTGCAACGCTGGTCGGTGGCATCGCCAGCATGGGTAACTCTCGTTCCGTTGGACGGATCGGCATGCGGGCAATGGCGTGGTTCGTGACGGCTTCAGTCATCTCACTGATGATCGGGATGGGGCTGGTTAACCTGTTTCAACCCGGTGCCGGATTGAATATGGAGGTTGTTCAACATGCAACCGCGGCCGTGCCAGTCAACACGGGCGATTTCAGTCTCAAGACCTTCATCAGTCATGTGTTCCCTCGCAGTATTGCCGAGGCCATGGCTAACAACGAGATCCTGCAAATTGTGGTCTTTTCGCTGTTCTTCGGATTCGCCCTGGCAGGTGTCAAACGCGCTGGCTACACGAAGATAACGGACTCCATCGAGGAGTTGGCGAAGGTGATGTTCAAGATCACCGACTACGTGATGGCTTTCGCGCCGATTGGTGTTTTCGCCGCCATCGCATCGGCCATTACTACCCAGGGGCTTGGTTTACTCGTTGATTACGGCAAGCTGATTGCCGAGTTCTACTTGGGGATTGTCATCCTTTGGGCGGTGTTGTTCGGCGCAGGCTATGTGTTCCTCGGACGATCGGTTTTTGACCTCGGCAAACTGATTCGCGAGCCGATCCTCCTGGCGTTTTCGACCGCCAGCAGCGAGTCCGCTTACCCAAAAACCATTGAAGCGCTGGAGAAGTTTGGCGCTCCAAAACGGGTGTCCAGCTTCGTGTTGCCCCTGGGTTACTCGTTCAACCTTGACGGTTCGATGATGTACCAGGCATTCGCGATCATGTTCATTGCCCAGGCGTACAACATCGACCTGAGCTTTACCCAGCAACTGCTGATTCTTTTGACGTTGATGGTCACCAGCAAGGGCATGGCGGGTGTGGCACGTGCCTCCGTCGTTGTCGTCGCTGCGACGCTGCCCATGTTCAATCTTCCTGAAGCCGGCCTGCTGCTGATCATTGGCATTGACCAGTTCCTGGACATGGCTCGCACGGCCACCAACGTTGTGGGGAACAGTATCGCAACGGCCGTCGTCGCCAAGTCCGAGCCTCATGAAGAACCCGTGGAGGAGGGCGAAGCACAGGCTCCAGTACGGTCTCGATCCGAACCGGTTTCGGTGGCTAGAGGAGTTAGGTCATGAAGGTTAAAGCGAAGTCGACTAACAAAGCTTCTGTTGTCCGCAAACTGGGTATTGTCGGTGGGCTCGGGTCACTGGCCGGGGGCGATCTGTTCTATAAGTTGGTCAAGTCCAGAGCCGTGCTGGAGGACCAGGGCCGATACCATTTCCTGTTTGAGCAGCACCCTTTCAAGGACGTGCTGCTGCCCCTGGACAGCGGAGCGAGCATGACTTCGCGCAAGTTCTATGTGTTCCAGGTGTGCAAGTCGTTCGAGGAAAGTGGCTTCGATGCCGTGATGCTTCCATGCTTCGCTAGTCATACTTTTCGCGCTGAAATTCAGGAGGAGCTTGGCATTCCGGTGTTGGACATGATGACCGCTTTGACCCGGCACGTTAGCCACGTCGTCGAGCCGCAAGCGACCCTGGGGGTCATCGCCTCCGACTTTGTCCGCCATTGCGGGTTGTTCGAACGACATTTCGAAAAGGATTTCAAGATTGTTTACCCGGATCCGCAAGCGCAATCGGCGTTGATGGAGGCCATGTATGGCTTGAACGGCATCAAGGACGGTCACCTGGAAGGCGTACCCTTTGAAGCAGTTTACCAGGCGTGCCTCTCCTTGCAGGTGCAGGGCGCCACGGTGATCTTGCCCGGCATGACAGAGCTTTCGCTGGTCTGCGCTGACCTGCAGCGTCGAGGGGTTGCCGTCCTGGACATCAATGAGATCTACGCGAATTTCGCCACGGTGGAGAGCAGACAGACCAGACGTCCCCCTTTCAAACTTGGCATCCTGGGTGGCGTCGGGCCTGCCGCCACCGTGGATTTCATGGGCAAGGTGGTCGCCCATACGCCGGCGGGGAAGGATCAGGAACACATCAAAATGGTGGTTGAGCAAAACCCGCAAATACCGGACCGAACGGCCAGTCTGCTACGAGATGAAACGGATCCCACGATGGCGATGTATGCAACCTGCAAACGTCTCGAAAGCGCGGGCGCCAATGCCATCGCGATACCCTGCAATACCGCCCATGCTTTCGTTGAGCGTATTCAGACGCACCTGAGGGTACCCATCGTGAACATGCTGACCGAGACGGTGGAATGGATAGTGCACAAATATGGTTCGGGTAAGGCAATCGGTCTTTTGGCGACATCCGGTACCGTGCAAAGCCAGGTTTATCACCAGGCCGCCCGTCGCGCCGGGCTTCAAATCCTCACGCCTGGCGTCGATTACCAAGCGATGGTCATGGACGCCATCTATGGACAGCGAGGCATCAAGGCCGGATTCACCCAAGGGCTTTGCAAAGAACAGCTGCTGCTGGCAGCCGAACACCTGTGTGAGTTGGGGGCGGGGGTGCTGATCCTGGGGTGTACGGAATTGCCCCTGGTGCTCGACCATTGCGAGGCGTTTGAAATCAATGGGCACACCGTGACTCTTGTCGATCCGACGACGATCCTGGCGCTGAAGTGCATAGAGTTGGCAGAAAGGAACTCATCAAGCCAACGCACTTTCTGAAGCGCTCAAACCTGACATCAAACAAGGTCTCCCATACACACCAAATCCCCGTAGGAGCTGCCGAAGGCTGCGATCTTTTGATCTTGATTTTCATCAAGATCGCCGAAGATCAAGATCAAAAGATCGCAGCCTTCGGCAGATCCTACGGGGGGCCATATCAAGCGGGACGCGGTGCTTCAACAGGCGGAGTGCCGTCGTGAAACATTGTCTTCAGTTGAGCACGCAGTTCCGGTGAGTCGGTGTGCTTGTGAACGCTGACCGCATGCTGCGCGGCAGCCTCGAGCAGTTCGTTTTCAGAGTCTGCGGACAACGCGACCGAGCATTTGGAAGCGCTTGGAAACTCGCGGCAGTCAATATATTTACGCGCCATGATCTTTTCCTCCCTACGACGAAGGCAGGCCGTGGCCTGCGTGAACGATCACTCGACGCGATACCCCGTATACCAAACACCATTGCAAGTCGCTTCGAGTGTGCCGACTCTTAGAGTATAGGCCCGCCTCAGGGCACATCGTGGCAGGCTTGCAATAACGCAGAGGGGAGTTTTCTTCAATACGTCGCTCAGGTGCCTCCTTACCTTTAAGCCTGTTCAACTGAATTGAAGAGGTATGCGATGAGTCTTGTTCTTTCCATGGCCGCGTTTGCGCTGGCGGCTTCGATTACGCCGGGACCGGTGAACATCGTGGCGTTGAGCTCTGGCGCGCAGTTCGGCTTTCGCGCCAGTCAGCGGCATGTGGCCGGGGCGACCCTGGGGTTCGTGCTGCTGTTGGTGCTGATGGGGTTGGGTTTGCATGAAGTGTTGCAACGTTGGCCGGCGCTGACGCGGGTGGTGCAATGGGCGGGGGTGGCGTTTCTGCTGTTCATGGCTTTCAAATTGGCCACTGATAACGGTCAGCTCGATGCCAAGGAGTCAGGTCGGGCGCCGTCGATGCTGTATGGCGCGGTGATGCAATGGCTCAACCCGAAAGCCTGGCTGGCCTGTGTGGCCGGGATGGGGGCGTTTGTCGCCGATGGCGAAGCGCGGCTGGTGTGGCAGTTTGCGGCGGTGTATCTGGTGATCTGCTACTTGTCGGTGGGTTGCTGGGCATATGCCGGGACGTTTTTGCGTGGTTATCTGAGCAATCCGGCGGGGATGCGCCTGTTCAACCGGATCATGGCGTTGTTGCTGGCGGTGAGTGCGGGGTATTTGCTGTTGCCGTAGGTCTGCGATGGTGGTGCCCGGCACAACGCTTATTGCCAATGCTTTCCCTGTGGGAGCGGGCTTGCCCTAATGCCAATCAGTTAAGCAATTTCAGCCGCGACGCACTCTTTGTAGCAGCTGGCGAAGCCTGCGTTCGGCTGCGAAGCAGTCGTAAAATCAGAGATCGCGGTATGTCAGGCAGACCGCATCAGCCGGATTTACGACTGCTGCGCAGCCGAACGCAGGCTTCGCCAGCTGCTACAAAGAGTGCATCGCGGCTGAAATTGCTTAACTGACTGGCATTAAGGCTTGCCCGCGAAGGCGTCAGGTCTGGCACACCGCGTTATCGTTCTTCGCGGGCAAGCCTCGCTCCTACAGAGGGCGCGTTGTAGGCGGATTTAATCGCGGCGCGTCGCATCCGCGAGCGAGGTCGCTGAACGCAGTACAGAACCCAGTTCCACCTTGCTCTTCACGCCCAGTTGCAGGTAGCAGTTGCGCAGATAGGTGCGCACTGTCGCAGGACTCAACTCCAGGATTTTGGCAATCTCCTTGTAGGAATGGCCGGCGGCAAACAGCATCGCTGCCGTTCGCTCGCGTGGCGCGAGCATCGCCCCGCGCGACTGGGCTTCGAGCGACAGGATGACGTGTTCGGCGTTAGGGCTCAGTGTCAGGACGCAGCGGCCCAGGCGCATGACGCAGGGTGCCTTTTGCAGTTGCGCGATCACCTGCGCGGGAAGCATTGAACCGTTCCAGCCGGGTAACTCCCGTTCGATGGCTGCGCACAGCGTTGCCCCCACGTACAGCAAACTGCCGTCCATGCGCGCGACGCCAAAATCAGACGCCCCGTTGCCCGTGTCGGAGCGAATCATGTCCTGTACCTGGAATCGCCACAGCTGCAACAAGTGGTCGCAGAAAGCCGAGAACAGATCGGCCTCGTTGTCGTTGAAAGCCGAGGCATCAATGCCCCGGTAGAGACAGACGAAGAACATCAAGCCGCTTTCAGGCAATTCGAAGGTGATACACATCAGGTAGTAGAGATCGTGGCGCCGAGCGAAGGCGTTCACTTCTTCATTGGGGTCATTGAAGCCGCTATCGCGCAAGACCTCACCGGGTCGACTCATGGTGTCATGGGAGAATTTGTCGTTGCGCGCACACGTGTGCCACTCGGCGGCAAACGACTCGGGCAGATTGATTCGCCCATGCATCCAGTTTCTGGGCGAAACATCGACGCCTGACGCAGACATCTCACCCCACCAGGCCGAAGCGAAGGGCACCAGTTGGCTAAATGCCTGCAGGCCGTCGGTGATGAACCGGGATGCACCACGATTCCGGGCAAGACGCCCCAAGTGCAGTACGCAAAGATTGAACGCTTTCAGCGTTGCCATCGACGCCTTGGCGCCGACCTCATCACCCTCCTCCATTGTTCTGATCCTGTTCGCTACATGGCGTATTTTTTTTGACCATGCCATAGGCGCAGCGATTGCGTCCAGCACCAGGCGAGCAAGCTCGCTCGCCACGGGGCTGATAGTGTTTTCAGACTTTGATTTCGCTAGCCCGGACAACATCGATCCGCGCCACGGAGCCGGTCAGGTGCGCCAGATCCTTGTTGTGTTCGGCGATGATGTCTTCGGCGCTCATCGTGCCGTTGTCGATGGTGGAATGGGCGTCGGCCACCAGCACGACGTCGTAGCCCAATTGATGCGCCTGGCGAACGGTCGCGTTGACGCAGTAGTCGGTTTGCAGGCCGCAGATGATCAGGCGTGTGGCGTCCAGTTCTTGCAGCTGTTCATGCAAGTGAGTCTGGTAGAACGAATCCGGGGTGGTTTTGCGCACGCGCAGGTCTTGGGATGAAGTTTTCAGACCGTCGGCCAGTTGCCAGCCTTCGCCGCCGTATTGCAACAGGTCGCCCTCTTCTTCGTGCTGGATCAGGATGACCGGGATGTCGGCGGCCCGGGCTTTGGTGCTGAGATCGTTGATGGTGTCGATGACGCGCTGGATGTCGAAGCATTCATACTCGCCGGTGCACAGCGCGCGTTGGACATCTATGATCAGGAGTGCGGTGCTCATGGTTTCCTTCCTTAGATAGGTCGGTAAAACGATGGAATTCAACTCCCTTTCTGTAGCAGCTGTCGAGCTTGCGTTCAGCCCCTGTAGGAGCTGCCGAAGGCTGCGATCTTTTGATCTTGCTTTCGCTGACATCAAAGGCAAAAGATCGCAGCCTTCGGCAGCTCCTACAGGGGATCGGGGCCACCCAGGGAGATGAAGTGGCCGGTGATCGCCTGTTTCAGTAACCGAGTGACAACCCGGTATTACGCCGTGGGTCGTTCGCTCCATAGAAGCGGTTCTTGCCCACTGGCTTGCCTTCCAGCGAAGGCGCACCTACCAGAATAGCTGCGATATGGTTGGGGTCCTGCGGCCCGGCAAATTTGTGCCCCCAGCTTTCGAGCATTTTCTTGGTGTCCGGGCTGGTGGCGAAGTTCTCCAGGTTGGTTTCTTCCGGCAGCCATTGCTGGTGGAAACGCGGCGCATCCACCGCTTCCTGGATGTTCATGCCGTAGTCGATCACGTTGAGGATGGTCAGCAGGGTTGCGGTGATGATGCGGCTGCCACCGGGAGTGCCGACAACCATGACGACCTTGCCGTCCTTGGTGACGATGGTCGGGCTCATGGACGACAGCGGTGCCTTGCCGGGAGCAATGGCATTAGCTTCGCCTTGCACCAGACCGTACATGTTCGGCACGCCGATTTTCGAGGTGAAGTCGTCCATTTCATCGTTGAGGATGACCCCGGTTTTGCTCGCCATGACGCCGGCGCCGAACCAGTCGTTGAGGGTGTAGGTCACCGACACCGCGTTGCCCCATTTATCGACGATCGAGTAATGGGTGGTATTGCTGCCTTCGTGGGGCGCTACGCCGGGTTTGATCTCGCGGGACACGCCGGCCTTCTGCGGATCGATGACTTCGCGGATTTTGGTCGCGTAGTTTTTATCCAGCAGATGGGCGATCGGATTTTTCACGAAGTCCGGGTCGCCGAGGTAGCTGTTGCGGTCCACATACGCGTGGCGCATCGCTTCGATCTGGTAGTGCATCGCCTGAGCCGAGCGGAAGCCCAGGTCTTTCATCGGGTAGCCGTCGAGAATGTTCATGATCTCGCAGATCACCACGCCACCGGAGCTTGGCGGTGGCGCCGAGACCACGTGATAGCCACGGTAATCGCACTCGATCGGCGCCAGTTCGCGGGTCTGGTATTTGTCGAGATCGGCCTGGGTGATGATGCCCTTGTTGGCCTGACTGGAGGTGACGATGGCGTCGGCCACCCAACCTTTATAGAAACCGTCGGCGCCCTTCTCGGAAATTTCCCGCAGGGTTTTGCTCAAGTCTTTTTGCACGAGTTTCTGGCCGACCTGCATCGGTTCGCCATTGCTCAGGAAGATCGAGCCCGAATCGCGCATGTCTTTCTTGAAGACGTCGGTGGCGTACTCCAGCAAGTCGACATCGCCCTGCTCCAGCACAAAACCGTCTTCAGCAAGCTTGATTGCCGGGGCGATCACTTCCTTGCGGGGTTTGGTACCGTATTTCTTCAGGGCCAGTTCCATGCCCGAAACGGTCCCCGGCACGCCAACGGCAAGATGGCCGCGGGTGCTCAACTCCGGGACCACGTTGCCCTCTTTGTCGAGGTACATGTCGGGGGTCGCGGCCAGCGGGGCTTTTTCACGGAAGTCGAGGAAGGTCTTGCGCCCGTCCGCCAATTGAATCGTCATGAAACCGCCACCGCCCAGGTTACCCGCCGCGGGGTACACCACCGCCAGCGCATAACCCACCGCAACGGCGGCATCGACAGCGTTGCCGCCACTCTTGAGCACATCGACGCCGACGTGGCTGGCCAGATGCTGAGCGGTGACAACCATGCCGTTTTCGGCTGCGACCGGGGCGACGGAGGCCGCGTGGGCGGTCAGGCAACTCAGCGCCAATGTGGTTGCCACGAGCGATTTGGTAAAAGGTTCGAACTTCATGAGTCGGTCTCTTTTTGTTTTTAGGCTCTGTTAAAAACAGAGGGAACGGTTCAAGAGCAGTAGGCAAGTATGGCTGGGATTGCGTATTGCGCCTCCCCGACGAGGCAGTATGCTGGGCTCCCTGTTAAACACTTTTTTGGAGTCCGCCGGCATGACTTACACCTTCACCACCCTGGTGTCTCCGGTCGGCGAATTGAAACTGGTGGCGAAAGGCGCACGACTGGCGGCTATCCTCTGGGAAAACGACAAACCGGGCCGGGTAAGGCTGGGGCCGATGACTGAAGCAGCGGACAACCCGATCCTGGTGCGCACCGCGCAGCAGTTGCAGGAATACTTCGCTGGCACGCGTAACAGTTTCGAGCTGGAACTGGATTTTGCCGGGACGGAATTTCAGCAGAAGGTGTGGCAGGCGTTACTGACCATTCCATTTGGCGAGACTCGCAGCTACAGCGAGATCGCCCGGCAGATCGGCAATCCCAGCGCGGTTCGGGCGGTAGGTGCGGCTAATGGCAAGAATCCGATTTCGATTATCGCGCCGTGTCATCGGGTGATCGGTGCGTCGGGGAAACTGACGGGGTTTGCCGGTGGGCTTGAGGCTAAGGAACGGCTACTGACACTGGAAGGATACGAGTGCCACGGGGCTGGCAGGATGGATGATTTGTTTATCTAACGGCCCCTTACAAAAAGACAGGGGACAGGAATTATCTAAATCGCCGCCCGCAATTCCCGTGGCGACAAGCCATAGTGCGAGCGAAAGCGTACTGCAAAACGTGAGGCCGAGGCGTAACCACTGGCACCGGCGATTTCACCGATGGGACGAGACGTGGTTTGTAACCATTGCAGCGCCGTAGCCAGTCGAACACTTTCAAGAATATTCCTGAAACTGTCCCCTTCATTGGCCAGTTGACGACGCAAAGTCGATTCGCCAAGGTTCAAGTGTTGTGCGACATCCGCAACAGTCCAGTCCCTCTCCGGGCTGCCCATGACCAACTGCTGCACCCGTTCGCACAGGGGATCGTTGCGATCCATCAGCAGCGGTCCGGCCTGGCCGCCAAGGCACAGGCTCAGGAGAACCGCTTCCCCATAGTGGGTGCGCAATGCATCTGGAGCATCCGCATTGATGGAGGCCAATAACTGATCCCATGCCTGCGTTGTATGCCTGTCCAGAGGAACACATAGATCTGTCTTCAGGGCACGGCGATGACTCATGATCTGCTGGCCATATCGGCTGCTGAAGTTACGCAGTGTCGAACCAGGAAAGATCACCACATCGGCGATGTAGTGACCGTGAAGGCCGGGAAAGTTCGAGATGCCCAGTTCACGCCCGGCCGGCATCAGAATCAGATGTTGCGGCCCTGCACGCATCTGCCGGTCATCCCATTGCAGCAGCTTTTCCCCCTGCCGCACTCGACACAACGCGGTAGCGAATATCGGCACCCGTTGCAATGTATGGGGCTGTCGCGCCCGTATGACACAAGCATCGATAATATTTTCCCGGTGCTGTATGCCGAAACAAGGGCGCATCGTTCTTAACGTCCGTAAGTTGAAGTAATGGTCGCTTTGGCCAAGGCGTTGGCATTGAGCATATAGCCCACCAAGGCTCCGCTGGCCTGATTGTCGAGTGGCAGCTTATCGACTTTCAACGCCCATACGGTGAATTGATATCGATGCGGTTTATCCCCTACAGGAGGACAAGCTCCGCCAAACCCCGGTTGGCCATAATCGGTTCGCCCTTGTACTGCACCGGCAGGCAGGTTCGAGCCGACCCCTCTTGGCAAACTGCTGGTTGAAGCGGGTAAGTTGACCACCGTCCAATGCCACCAGCCGCTACCGGTGGGCGCATCAGGATCGTAGACCGTGATCGCGTAACTTTTGGTGCCCGATGGGGCGTTGCGCCAGGAAAGTTCGGGAGACGTATTCCCCCCTTCGCAACCGAAGCCCTGGAACACCTCGCGACTGGTCAGCGGGCGGTTCTCGGCAATATCCTGGCTCGTCAGCGAGAACTCGGCAGCGTGCCCCGTGAGCACGACCCCCATGGACAATGCGGATAGGATTATTCTGATGTTCATCGTGACCTCATCTGAGTGTTGGCGTGAGGTACGAGTCTAGAGAGCGCGAAGGCTGGATACTGTGCCGAAATGCTCGACCATTGTGCCTGAACGCTCTCTCGAATCAGACGAACCGGCTCAAACCGCTCCGAAGACATCCTTCATCGCTGCATACTGCAGCAGCATGATGGTCTTGGCATCGCAGATCTCCCCGCGATAAAACGCAGCCAGCGCGTCATCGAACTTCCACTCCAGCACTTCCAGTTCTTCGGTTTCTTCCTCCAGCCCGCCGCCATCGCTGACTTTCGAAGAGGCGTCGTACTCGGCCATGAAAAAATGCAGCTTTTCAGTCACCGAACCGGGGCTCATGTAGGCCTCGAAAACCTTCTGCACATGGTGGACGCGATAGCCGGTTTCCTCTTCGGCCTCAGCACGAATGCGCTCTTCAGGCGCAACGCCTTCCAGCAGCCCCGCCGCCACTTCAATCAGCAAACCATCGTGGCCGTTGACGAACACCGGCAGCCTGAACTGGCGGGTCAATACGACGGTTTTCTTCTCGCGATTGAACAGCAGAATCGCCGCGCCATTGCCGCGGTCGTAGACTTCGCGAGTCTGACGCTGCCAGTCGCCGTTGTTGCGCTGGTAATCGAAGGTGATTTTCTTGAGCAGGTACCAGTCGTGGGACAACACCTGAGACTCGATGAGGTTGACCCGCTCGGCTGTGTTCAACATGACAACATCCCTTTTTTCGTCAGAAGGCGCACATCTTAGGCGAAAACGAAAGCCTGGCGCTAAGACAGCTGAGCCTTGTATTCCTTCTCATACTGACCCGCCAGCGTCTCTTTCTGTTTGTCGTCGAGCAACTTGCCGGCCATCTGGAAAAACTTCTGCTCCTCCTCTTCCAGGTGGTGATTGACCTTCTCGGCGAGCTTCTTCGCGACCACCAGCCAGGCCGGGCTGGACATCTCAGTCTCGTCCAGTTCCTCCATCATTTCGTCCATCTCGTGATGTTCCGAAATGGCATGACGGCTGAGGTCGACGCCATTATCGAACTCCATCAGCGGGATGTAGAAATGCCGCTCTTCAGCGGTTTCGTGGGCCTGAAGCTCGGACTTGAGCTGCTTGTAAGCCTCGACCCGCTCGGGGGTATCGCCGCTGGTCTGGATCAGCGCATCGGCGTAGGTGCGTTGGCGGTCATGGCTTTCGCGCAAGGCTTCGAAAATATTCACGGAGTGTCCTCATAGGCCGCGTTCAGGAATGACGCTGTTTAGGCTAGACATTCCAGGGGCCCCGGGGGTTCCTTGGGCTGCGGGGGATAGAACAATCACCGCAACCGGGATAGGCTCCGTGTTCACTGCCATAAGGATGTGTTGTCTATGACCCTGCGAATCGAATTGTCGAAAAACGCCACTCAGGAGGAGCGCGAGGCGATCCTCACACCGCTGCGCGCCTACAACGCCTCAAAGGCCGGGGCCACGGTGTCGGAGCAAATTGCTTTGCTGGTACGCAATGACAGCGACGAGATTCTCGGTGGGCTTTATGGCCGAGTGTTTTACCGGTGGTTTTTCATTGAGTTGTTGTCGGTACCGGATCAGGCCCGGGGACAAGGGATGGGTTCGAAGCTGATGCAAATGGCCGAAGACCTGGCGCGGGAAAAGGAATGTATCGGGATCTGGCTGGACACCTTCGACTTCCAGGCGCCGGAGTTTTACAAGAAGCATGGCTACAGCGAGTTGGGGCACATCGACGATTACCCGCCGGGCCATAAGCGCTTCTTTTTTCAGAAGCGTTTGGGCTGATTAAAACGCAAAACCTTGTGGGAGCGAGCTTGCTCGCGATAGCGGCGGGTCAGTCGATATCAATGTCAAATGACAAACCGCCATCGCGAGCAAGCTCGCTCCCACAGGAACTGCATCTGCCCGGTGCACAAGGCGCCTGCTTACAAACAGGTAGCCAACGCCGCCAATCGGCGCTTGGCGACAAAATCGTCATGCTGCGCGTAGTAGCTCAACGCTGTACCGGAGGCGTCGGTGGTCACGTCCACAAAGGACTCGGCCGAACGAGTGTAGACCGTGGAGCCACCCTTCTCACCCGGCTGCAAATACGCGCCCGCATCCACGCCGAACACCGCCTCGTCCTGCCATGCAAATTGCACGCACTGGGCGACGACTTTTTCCGGTTTGTCCGAGGTCAGGGTTTTGTACGGGGTTTTGGTGCGGGCGTCATTCATCGCCGATCCGGCACAGCCCGCCAGCAAGGTTGCGGCCAGCGCCATCATCAGAATTCGCATTGCGTTCGCTCATCAGGAAAAAGCGGACTGTATCACCGCAGCGCAGCGTATCGTTCTGCTTTACTTCATTTATACCGCGACACCGCGCAACGATTCGCGCACCCTGTCGCGCCATTAACGCCGCATCGCCCATTATTCCGGGCGCATTTTTCTGGAAAGGTCATGACACCCAACGCCGAATACTACAAACCGACCGCTGAATACGCCGACAAGCTGATCAGCCAGATCGGTCAGACACCTTCCTGGATCGCCAAGCGAATTGGCGTCACCGACAAGCGGATTCGTTACATTCTCGATGGCGAAAGAACCGTCAAAGGCGAAACCACGCCGATCCAGATGACCTACCCCGAGCAATTTGCTCTGGAGTGTCTGGCCGCGGCCGCCAAGGCGAGCAAAAAGCAGTCTTCCAAGGAGTGACCATGGCGGCAACCGAACAGCAACACGAGCAGGCGCTGAAGAAGTTTCTCGATGAGCATCCTGAACTGCGCGTCGAACTGGATAACCTGAATCCACTGTTGGCCCAGGCCAAGGGCGTGACGGTGGCGCAGTACCGCGACGAGCGCTTGCATGAAGCGTTCGAAGCCGAGGCCGAGCGCCTGGGTTTGTTTGCCTGGGAGTTGACGCTGCAACTGACCGCCGCCACGCCTGAGGACTACCAGGCCCAACGCCTGGAGGTGCATAAGGAAGTCGCGGAGATGGCCGGCATGGACTGGCTGGAGTATTGCGAGTTATATGGGTTAACCAAATAATCATCGCTGCTCAAGGAAGCTTTCGATGCTGCCTTCGCCTTCAAGTACCCGGGCCACGCCGGGCCATTTGCATACCCATAAATGGCGCGGGCGCATCGGCTTGTCGCTGGTCGCCAGTTTGTCGGTGCTCGCCGGCATGACCGATGCCATCGGCTTCATGGCCAGTGGCGACTTCGTTTCCTTCATGAGCGGTAACACCACCCGTCTGGCCGTGGCTATCAGCGATGGCGACCTCGGGTTGACCCTGCGCCTGGTAATCCTCGTGGCCACATTCGTCGCCGGCAACGCCTTGGGCATTGTCGTCAGCCGGATCGGTGGCCGACGGGCGTTGCCGTTGCTGCTGTGCATCGCCACCCTGCTCTGCGGCGCTGCGGCCTGGCCCTATGAGACGCAATTGCCAGCGCTGCTGGCGGCAATCATCGCCATGGGCATGCTCAATGCCGCCGTGGAAGAAGTGAACGGCCTGCCGGTCGGGCTGACTTACGTCACCGGCGCGTTGTCGCGGTTTGGCCGTGGGCTGGGGCGGTGGATGCTTGGCGAGCGGCGCAATGGCTGGCGGGTGCAATTGATCCCGTGGGCCGGGATGTTTGCTGGTGCGGTGATTGGGGCTTTGCTGGAACATCATCTTGGGCTCAAGGCCCTGTTTGTCAGCGGGCTGCTGGCGGGGGTGCTGGGGTTGTTGTCGTTGAAGATACCGCGGCGTTGGCAGTTGGGGTATATGCCGCGCTGAATCTTGCATTGACTGTTCGGGCCTCATCGCGGGCAAGCCCGCTCCCACAAGGATTTGTGTGATGCCAAAGATTGCAGCCTCACTACATAACCTGTGGGAGCGGGCTTGCCCGCGATGGCGGTCTACGAGTAAACGCCCTTCGCCGCCCCGCCGATAAAGCTTTATCATGGCCGCAGTTTTGCTGATCGAGCCCGTCATGAAATTCGCCATTGCGCTGTTTTCCGCTGCCCACGCGCCCTCATCGCGCCGTGCCTTGCTGTTCGCCCAGGCCGCGCTGGCCGGCGGGCATGAGATTGTCCGGCTGTTTTTCTATCAGGATGGCGTCTACAACGCGTCCGGCAGCGTGGTCACGCCTCAGGATGAGCAGGATTTGCCCAAGCAATGGCGCAACTTTGTCAGCGAGCATCAACTCGATGGCGTGGTCTGCATCGCCGCTGCCCTGCGCCGTGGGGTGTTGAACGAGGAAGAAGCCCAGCGCTATCAGCGTGAAGCGGTAGCCGTGGGTGCGCCGTGGGAATTGTCCGGCCTCGGCCAGTTGCATGATGCGGTGCAAGACGCTGACCGCTTGATCTGTTTCGGAGGCGCGTGAGATGGCTAAATCCTTGCTGATTATCAGCCGTCAGGCGCCGTGGTCCGGGCCGAATGCACGGGAAGCGCTGGACATCGTGCTGGCCGGCGGCGCCTTCGATCTGCCGATCGGGCTGCTGTTCCTCGATGACGGCGTGTTCCAGCTCGCCGCGAAACAGGACGCCAAGGCGTTGCAACAGAAAGACCTGAGCGCCAACCTGCAAGCCTTGCCGATGTTTGGTGTCGAAGACCTGTTTGTATGCGCTGAAAGCGCCGCTGCCCGTGGTCTGGACCCAAAAGGTCTGTCGCTTGAAGAAGCCCAGGTGTTGGCCGCCCAGGAAATCACCGCCCTTATTGACCGTTACGACCAGGTGATCACCCTCTGATGTCGACTTTGCATGTGTTGTCTCATTCCCCTTTCGGCGACGACCGCCTGATCAGTTGTCTGCGCGTGATCGGCGCCGACGATGCGCTGCTGCTCAGTGGCGATGCGGCTTATGCCTTGCAGCCAGGCACTGCACCATTCAGCACGTTGCAGGCTCGCGGCCTGAAACTGTTCGTGCTGGCCGAAGATGCTCAAGCACGGGCTCTGCAAGTCCCGGATTGGGCCAGGGCTATCGATTACCCAGCCTTCGTCGAGCTGTCGATTCACTACGACAAGGTTAACAGTTGGCTATGAAATCCCTGACGGTCGGCGCCCGCGCCATTGAACTGGACAAGGACGGTTTTCTGGTCGAACTGAGTGACTGGTCTGCCGAAGTGGCCGCCGCCCTTGCCGCTGCCGAAGACATCGAGTTAAGCGCGGAACACTGGGAGATCCTCGAACTGCTGCGCAGTTTCTACGACGAATTCCAGCTGTCCCCGGCGACCCGCCCGCTGATCAAGTACACCGCATTGAAACTCGGCCCCGACAAAGGCAACAGCCTGCACCTGAACCGACTGTTCAAAGGCACCCCTGCCAAACTCGCCGCGAAACTGGCGGGCCTGCCCAAACCGACGAATTGCTTATGACCGACTATCCAGCACTGACCCTCGAAACACCCGCCGAGCACCCGTTCGCCCAATTCGTGCGGATCCTCGGCAAAGGCAAACGTGGCGCCCGCGACCTGACTCGCGAAGAAGCCCGCCAAGCCATGGGCATGGTGCTTGATGAAAAGGTCGAGGACACCCAGCTCGGCGCGTTCCTGATGCTGTTGCGGCACAAGGAAGAAAGCGCCGAGGAAATGGCCGGGTTCACCGAAGCCTTGCGCGAGCGCCTGAATCCACCGGCGCTGGCGGTCGATCTGGACTGGCCGACGTATGCGGGCAAGAAGCGTCATCTGCCGTGGTATTTGCTGGCGGCCAAGTGCCTGGCGCAGAACGGCGTGCGCATCTTCATGCATGGCGGCGGCGCGCACACGGCCAGTCGGCTGTACAGCGAACAACTGCTCGAGACGCTGAGCATTCCACTGTGCCGCAACTGGCAGCAGGTCGGCGCGGCGCTCGATAAGGGCGGTCTGGCGTTCATGCCTTTGGTGGATTGGGCCCCGCAACTTCAGCGGATGATCGACCTGCGCAACACCTTGGGCCTGCGCTCGCCGATCCATTCCCTGGCACGGATTCTCAACCCGCTGGGCGCTCGCTGCGGCCTGCAAAGCATTTTCCACCCCGGCTATCAGGCCGTGCATCGCGATGCCAGCGGTTTGCTCGGCGACACCGCCATCGTGATCAAGGGTGATGGCGGCGAAATCGAGATCAATCCGGACGCCGACAGTCACTTGTATGGCACCACCGGCGGCGAAAGCTGGGATGAAGAATGGCCACAACTGTCGACCCAGCGCCACGTCAAACCGGCCACGCTCGATCCGGAGCACCTGAAAGCCGTATGGCGTGGCGACGTTGTCGACAGCTATCCGCAAATGGCATTGATCTCGACCATGGCCCTGGCGTTGCGCGGTCTCGGCCAGACACGCGAGCAAGCGTTCGAAACCGCCCAACAGTATTGGGATGCAAGGGACCGATCGATTTAACCGATCATAAACGCCCAACCTTTGCGCTTTTTGTTCGAACCTATGCGCATAGACTCGTCTCCAACGCTTATCGGTTGAGGAGTTTTGAACATGGGTTTGTTAGTCGAAGGCCGCTGGCAAGATCAGTGGTACGAAAGCAAGGACGGCACGTTCCAGCGTGAACAGGCGCAACGTCGCAACTGGCTGACCGCCGACGGCAAGCCAGGCCCGACCGGCGTCGGTGGTTTTGCCGCCGAGGCCGGTCGCTATCATCTCTACGTATCCCTCGCCTGCCCGTGGGCTCATCGCACGCTGATCCTGCGTAAGCTCAAAGGCCTGGAAAACCTGATCGATGTGTCGGTGGTCAGTTGGTTGATGCTGGAAAACGGCTGGACCTTCGATGAAAACCGGGGCTCGACCGGCGACAAGCTCGATCACTTCAATTTTCTGCACCAGCGCTACACCACCGATACCGCCGACTACACCGGTCGCGTCACCGTGCCGGTGCTCTGGGACAAGCAGATGAATCGCATCGTCAACAATGAATCAGCGGAAATCATCCGCATGTTCAACAGCGCGTTTGATGAGTTGACCGGCAATGATCTGGATTTCTACCCGGCACCATTGCGGGCCGAGATCGATGCACTGAACGAGCGGATTTATCCAGCGGTGAACAACGGTGTCTATCGCGCCGGGTTTGCTACGTCGCAGCAGGCTTATGAAGAAGCGTTCGATGAGTTGTTTGATGAGTTGGATCGGCTGGAGCAGCTGTTAGACGCTAATCGTTACCTGGCGGGCGAGTACCTGACCGAAGCGGACATTCGGTTGTTCACCACGCTAATTCGCTTTGATGCGGTGTACCACGGGCACTTCAAGTGCAACCTGCGACGGATTGCCGATTATCCAAATCTGTCGAACTGGCTACGGGAGATTTATCAGTGGCCGGGGATAGCCGAGACGGTGAGTTTTGAGCACATCAAGCATCACTACTACGGCAGCCACAAGACCATCAATCCGACCGGGATCGTGCCGAAAGGGCCGGCGCAGGATTTCACTGCGGCGCATGATCGTGAGCGCTTTAGTGGGGAAGGAGTTTGGCGCAGGATCTGAATTCGTACAGGCTTTGAGGGCCTCATCGCGGGCAAGCCCGCTCCCACAGGGATTTGGGTGATGCCAAAGATTGCAGCTTCACCCAATAACCTATGGGAGCGGGCTTGCCCGCGATGGAGGCGACTCGGTCTCTAGACCTGCGCCTGAGCCCCTTCGAACCACGCCAGTTTCTCGCGCAGTTGCACCACTTCCCCGACGATCACCAGCGTCGGCGCATGCACTTCATGCTCCGCCACCAACCGTGGAAGGTCGGCCAGGGTGCCGGTAAACACCCGCTGATTGACCGTGGTGCCCTGCTGGATCAACGCGGCCGGGGTATCGGCCGCGCGACCGTGTTTGATCAACTGCTCGCAGATAATCGGCAAACCCACCAACCCCATGTAAAACACCAGGGTTTGCGCCGGCGCGACCAGGTCGGCCCACGGCAAATCGGTGGAACCGTCCTTGAGGTGCCCGGTGACGAACCGCACCGACTGCGCGTAATCGCGGTGAGTCAGCGGAATCCCGGCATACGCCGCGCAACCGCTGGCGGCGGTGATGCCCGGTACGACCTGAAACGGGATGCCATGGGCCGCCAGTTCTTCGATCTCTTCACCGCCGCGCCCGAAGATAAACGGATCGCCGCCCTTCAAGCGCACCACGCGTTTGCCGGCCTTGGCCAGATCCACCAGATGCTGGTTGATCTGCTCTTGAGGCACGGCGTGATCGGCGCGGCGCTTGCCAACGTAGACTCGCTCGGCATCGCGACGGCACAAATCCAGAATCGCCGGCGCCACCAAGCGGTCATACAACACCACATCGGCTTGCTGCATCAGACGCAAGGCGCGGAAGGTCAACAGGTCGGGATCCCCCGGCCCGGCGCCCACCAGGTAAACCTCGCCGGTAGCGACAGGTGCTTCGCCATTGATTTTCGCCAGCATCAAGCGCTCGGCTTCGGCGCCCTGCCCGGCCAGTTGCCGGTCGGCAATCGGGCCCTGGAATACATCTTCCCAGAACGCCCGGCGCTGCTGCACATCCGGAAACAGGCCTTTGACCTGAGTGCGGAAACGCGCCGCCAGCCCGGCCAGTTGACCGTAGGTGGAGGGAATCCAGGTTTCCAGCTTGGCGCGAATCAACCGCGCCAGCACTGGCGCATCGCCGCCGCTGGACACCGCGACGATCAACGGAGAGCGGTCGACGATTGCCGGGAAGATCACGCTGCACAGGGCTGGCGCATCGACCACGTTGACCGGCACGCAACGCCGATGAGCATCGGCGGAGACTTGCGCGTTCAGCGGTTCGTCATCGGTGGCGGCGATGATCAGCGCGCAACCGTCCAGATCCGCCTCGACGTAGCCACGCACCAGGCACTCGCCACCGCTGCCGACCACTAGCTCGCGCAGTTGCGGTTCGATTTCAGGTGCGACCACCCGCAGCAGCGCACCGGCTTCGGCCAGCAGGCGGGATTTGCGCAAGGCAATCTCCCCCCCACCGACGACCAACACACGACTGCCGCGAAGGTTATGAAACAGCGGCAGATAGTCCATTTAGCCGATGACCTCAAGGCCACCCATGTACGGCTTGAGCACTTCAGGCACACGGATCGAACCGTCGGCCTGCTGGTAGTTCTCGAGCACCGCCACCAGGGTACGACCGACCGCCAGGCCGGAACCGTTCAGGGTGTGAACCAACTCAGGCTTGCCGGTTTCCGGGTTGCGGAAACGCGCTTGCATGCGGCGGGCCTGGAAATCGCCACAGTTGGAGCACGACGAAATCTCGCGGTATTTGTCCTGGCTCGGAATCCACACTTCCAGGTCGTAGGTCTTGACCGCGCTGAAGCCCATGTCGCCGGTGCACAGCGCCAGGGTGCGATACGGCAGTTCCAGCAGCTGCAGGACTTTCTCGGCGTTGGCGGTCAGGCCTTCCAGCGCTTCCATCGAAGTCGATGGCTCAACGATCTGGACCATCTCGACTTTATCGAACTGGTGCTGACGGATCATGCCGCGAGTGTCGCGACCCGATGCACCGGCCTCGCTGCGGAAGCACGGCGTGTGTGCCACGAACTTGATCGGCAGCAATTTCGAATCGACGATCTCGCCAGCGACAATGTTGGTCAGCGACACTTCAGCGGTCGGGATCAGGTACAGATCGGCTTCGCCTTCGCGGCTGATCTTGAACAGGTCTTCTTCGAATTTCGGCAACTGACCGGTGCCCTGCAAGGCAGGCGCCTGCACCAGGTACGGGGTGTAAGCCTCTTCGTAACCATGTTCGTTGATGTGCAGGTTGATCATGAACTGTGCCAATGCACGGTGCAGACGAGCGATCGGGCCGCGCAGCAGGGCGAAACGGGCGCCGGACAGCTTGGCGGCGGTTTCGAAGTCCAGCCAGCCGAACTTCTCGCCCAGGGCCACGTGATCCTGAACAGGGAAATCGAAAGCCTCCGGCGTGCCCCAGCGGCGCACTTCAACGTTGCCTTCTTCGTCATCGCCGACCGGCACCGATTCGTGCGGCAGGTTCGGGATGCCCAGCAGGATCGAATCCAGCTCGGTCTGAATCGCGTCCAGTTCGGTTTTACCGGCGCTCAACTCACCCGCCATGCGCTCGACGTCCGCCATCAACGGCGCAATGTCTTCGCCGCGCTGCTTGGCCTGACCGATGGACTTGGAGCGCGCGTTACGTTCAGCCTGCAGAGCTTCGGTGCGGGTCTGGACGGTCTTGCGCTGTTCTTCCAGCGCTTCGATGCGCGCAACATCCAGCGTGTAGCCACGGGATGCCAGGCGGTCCGCTACGTCCTGAAGGTTGCTACGTAACAGTTTGGAATCGAGCATGTCGGTTTCTCGTTATCAAAGTTTGGTCAAGGACAGGCCAGCCCAGGTGGCGAGCAGCCCGCCGAATACGCTGATCGCCGCATAGCCCAGGGCCAGCGGCACTTGCCCGGTTTCCAGCAAGCGCACCGTATCCAGTGAAAAGGATGAAAAAGTCGTCAGCCCCCCGAGGAAGCCAACCATCAACCCGGCGCGTACCTCAATCGGAACTTCCGGGCGTATCAAAAACAGGCCGTATAAAACGCCGATCAGCAAACAGCCCACGATATTAACGGCCAGCGTCGCGGTATAGAAGTGCCGCGGCCAATTCGCGTTGATCCAGTTACCGGTGGCGAAGCGCAATAGCGTACCGGCGACACCGCCGACAGAAACGGCAACGATCAATGGAATCACTATTTTCTCCGCTGCCGGGGGCTTAGACGATCAAGCTGCGCGAGGTGACTAAGCTTTTCGCCGATCTTCAGTTCCAGGCCGCGGGGCACTGGTTGATAAAACCGTTGCGGTTCGAGCTCGTCCGGGAAGTAGTCTTCGCCAGCGGCGTAGGCATCCGGTTCATCGTGGGCATACCGGTATTCGTCGCCATAGCCCAATTGCTTCATCAATTTGGTCGGCGCGTTGCGCAGGTGCAGCGGCACTTCGAGCGAACCATGTTCGGTGGCGCTGCGCATCGCGGCTTTGAAACCCATGTACACCGCGTTGCTTTTCGGCGCGCAGGCCAGATAGGTAATGGCCTGGGCCACCGCCAATTCACCTTCTGGACTGCCGAGGCGCTCCTGCACTTCCCACGCCGCCAGGCACAGGCTCAGGGCGCGAGGGTCGGCGTTGCCGATGTCTTCGCTGGCCATGCGCACCACGCGCCGAGCCAGGTACAGCGGATCGCAACCGCCGTCGATCATCCGCGCGAACCAATACAGCGCGCCATCGGGATTGGAGCCGCGCACCGATTTATGCAGCGCGGAAATCTGGTCGTAGAAGGCTTCGCCGCCCTTGTCGAAGCGCCGACGGGTATCGCCGAGCAGACTTTGCAGCAAATCGACGCCGATCTCGCTGTTGTCTTCGGCCAGGTCCGAGGCGTTTTCCAGCAGATTGAGCAGACGCCGGCCATCGCCATCGGCGGCGGACAACAGCATCTGGAAGCCTTCATCGCTGAGGGTCAGTTGCCGCTTGCCCAACCCACGCTCTTCGGTCAATGCGCGATGCACCAACTTGCGCAGGGCCGCTTCGTCGAGGCTTTTGAGCACATAGACGCGCGCCCGGGACAGGAGTGCGTTATTGAGTTCGAACGAGGGGTTTTCGGTGGTCGCGCCGATGAAAATCAGCGTGCCATCTTCAACGTACGGCAGGAACGCATCCTGCTGGGACTTGTTGAAGCGATGCACTTCATCGACGAACAGGATGGTGCGTTTACCGTATTGCCCGGCTTGCTGCTTGGCAACTTCCACCGCTTGGCGGATTTCCTTTACGCCGGCCAGCACCGCCGAAACCGTTTCGAAGTGCGCATCGGAGACTTCCGCGAGCAGCCGCGCCAGAGTGGTTTTACCCACCCCCGGCGGCCCCCAGAAAATCATCGAATGCAGGGCACCCTGCTCCAGCGCTTCGCGCAAAGGCTTGCCGCGAGCGAGCAGGTGTTCCTGACCGACGTACTCATCCAGATTGGTCGCGCGCAGGCGTGCGGCCAAGGGCTGAGCGATCGGGGCGCTGCGAAACAGGTCCATCACTACTTATGAAACCTCACTGGGTCCTGATGCCATTCAGCCAATTATTTGAACGCTGCGATCCCTGTGGGAGCGGCGGTGCGGCGATCCGACTTGCCCGCGATGGCGGCATTACATTCAACATCAGAGTCGCCTGACCTGACGCCATCGCGGGCAAGCCCGCTCCCACAGGTCCTGCGTTTTATTCCTGGATCACGTCGGCACCCTTGGGGATGTCGAACTTGAATTTGGACGCAGGAATCGGCTCGTTGGCCTTCACGCCAGTAAAGAGGATATTGGTGCGCTGGCCGACGCTGTCAATCAGTTGCATGTCATTGACCAGACCGTTGCGGAACGACAGACGCAGGCTGTCGAACAGGGTGTCTTTGGTTTTCGGCTTCAAGGTGAAGTCGATCACGCCGCCGGCTTCCTTGGCGCTGATGTCGAAGCTCTGGCTGATCTTGGACACGTCACCGGACAACAACAGTGCCGGAGTCTGGGTCAGGCGCTGGTCGAGGGTCTTGATGGTGACCTGCTCCAGGTCCGGGTCCCACAGGGAAACCTTCTTGCCATCGGACACCATCAGTTGTTCCTGCGGCGCATCGGTGTGCCAGTAGAACAGGCCCGGGCGCTGCAAGGACATTTGACCGGCGGTTTCCTGCAACTGGGTGCCGCTGCCATCGAGGGTCAGCTGGGAGAAACGCGCGGTCAGGGTCTGGGATTTTTCCAGCAGTTGAGTCAGACGCGCCACGTCCTTGTCATCGGCGTGGGCCGAGAGCGTGGTCAAAGCCAGTACCGGCAGCAACAACATGCGGATAAGACGCATGGGAGTCCTCATAAACATTCGTGGGAGTGCGGGCGGCGTCTCAAGACACCGCCCCTTTCAAAACCGGATCAGTCACGCACCGGGCCAGGGGCCAGGACTTCACGCGAACCGTTAGTGTTCATGGACGTCACGACCCCGGCCATTTCCATGGCTTCGATCATGCGCGCCGCGCGGTTGTAGCCGATTTTCAGCTTGCGCTGAACCGCGGAGATGGACGCACGACGGCTTTCCAGTACGAACTGCACCGCTTCGTCGTAGAGCGCATCGGTTTCGGCATCATCGTCACCGCCACCGCCGCCGTTTTCAAAGCCGCTACCGGCCTCTTCGACACCGGCGAGGATGTCATCGTTGTATTCCGGCGCGCCGCGCAGTTTCCAGGCTTCAACCACCCGATGAACTTCATCGTCGGACACGAACGCGCCGTGAACACGAATCGGCAGACTGGTGCCTGGCGGCATGTACAACATATCACCGTGGCCCAGCAGTTGTTCGGCACCGCCCTGGTCAATGATGGTCCGCGAATCGATCTTGCTCGATACCTGGAACGCCATACGGGTCGGAATGTTCGCCTTGATCAGACCGGTGATCACGTCCACCGACGGACGCTGGGTCGCGAGGATCAAGTGGATACCGGCCGCACGGGCCTTCTGGGCGATACGGGCGATCAGCTCTTCAACCTTCTTGCCGACGATCATCATCATGTCGGCGAATTCGTCGACGACCACGACGATGGTCGGCAGTTTTTGCAGCAGTGGTGCTTCGTCGTGGATGCTTTCGCGCTTGTACAGTGGATCGCTCAACGGCTCGCCGGCGTCCTGGGCTTCCTTGACCTTGGCGTTGAAGCCCGACAGGTTACGCACGCCCATCTTCGCCATCAGTTTGTAGCGCCGTTCCATCTCTGCGACGCTCCAGCGCAAGGCGTTGGCGGCGTCCTTCATGTCGGTGACCACCGGGCACAGCAGGTGCGGAATGCCTTCGTAGATCGACAGCTCGAGCATTTTCGGGTCGATCATGATCAGCTTGGCGTCTTCCGGGCCAGACTTGAAAAGAATCGACAGGATCATCGCATTCACGCCCACCGACTTACCGGAACCGGTCGTACCGGCCACCAACAAGTGCGGCATTTTCGCCAGGTCGGTGATGACCGGTTTGCCGCCGATATCATGACCCAGCGCCAGAGTGACCGGGGACTTGAAGTTATCGTACTCGGGGGTCGACAAGACCTCGGAGAACCGCACGATCTGCCGGTCTTCGTTAGGGATCTCGATACCGACCGTGGTCTTGCCCGGAATCACTTCGACGACACGCACACTGGTCACGGCCAGGGAACGGGCCAGGTCTTTCGCCAGGTTGGAGATGCGGCTGACTTTGACGCCGGCGGCTGGCTGGATTTCGTAACGGGTAATGACCGGACCCGGGTGAATCGAATCCACCGAGACTTCGACGCCGAATTCCTTGAGCTTGATTTCCAGCAAGTGGCCGACGGCCGCCAGGGATTCAGGCGAATAATTGAGTTGTTTCTTTTCCGCAGGGTCGAGAATCGAGATCGGCGGCAAGGTGCCTTCCACGGCGCTGTCGACGAACAATGGCGCCTGCTTCTCTTTTTCCACGCGCTTGCTGGGCGCTGCGGGTTTGGGCGGAGCCGGGGCAATCACCGGCGGCACCTGCTTCTCGCGCTCGGACATGTGCTTGCTCAGGGCCTGCTCGCGCTCGATCAGGCGCTCCTTGACCTTGGCCTGCTCGCGTTTGTCGGTGACGGTCGGCGCGACCACGTCATGCACGCGATCGTCGACCTCACGCAGTTGAGCAACCAGTTGCTTGCGTTCGACACGGGCCGCCCACCAGCGATTGGCCGCGCCCTGAAACAGTTCGAACAGATCAAGGGTGATCTTGCCGGTGACGTCCATCACCTTGAACCACGACAGGTCGGTGAACACCGTCAGGCCGAACAGGAACAGCGCGATGAACAACAGCGTGCTGCCCTGGATGTTCAGCGCGTTCCTGGCCAGATCGCCGAGGCTTTCGCCCAAAGCACCGCCCGCGCCGGCCGGCAGACCGGTCGCCGCATGGAAATGAATGTGGGCCAGCGCCGCACCCGACAGCACCAGAAACACCAGGCCGATCAGGCGCCAGGAGAACAGCCAGCCGCTCCACTGCCACGGCTCGTGGCGCTGGCGGAAGATCTGATACGCCTTGATCGCCAGCAGCAGCGGGAAAATGTAGGCGAAGTAACCCAGGACCATGAACAGGATGTCGGCGCTGTAAGAGCCGGCAGGCCCGCCGAAGTTCTGCACATCGTCGATCTTGCTGTTATGGCTCCAGCCCGGATCGTCTTTGCCGTAGGTCAACAAAGCCATCATCAGGAACAGGCACAGGGCGCCGATGGCGATCAATGCACCTTCCTTGAGCCGGTAGTGCAATTGCTGGCGCCATAGCGGGACGACTGTTTTAGGTGCTGCGGTGGATTTCTTCAAAACGCTTCTTTTCCTGCGCCCATGGCGCGTCCATCTGTTGAATGACTATAAAAACTGCCCAATCCAGGCAGGTAAAAAAGTTAACAGGCGCAACTGGGACTACTTTTAACACTGCGCCCCGGTTTTTCGAAATACGGCACGCAGCGCTTTTTTGATACAAACACGGTTACAAGCAGGCATTGTACGGGTTTGTTCGCCCGATGCCATGCTTGAGACCTTGGGTGCAGCATAGCCAACAGCACAATACGCGCAGTCCAATTTGAGCATGCATTCTCTTTTGTGACAAAGGCTTATGAGGTGTTTTTATGAGTGAAGCGAAGCATTCCCGCCTGATCATTCTGGGTTCCGGCCCTGCCGGTTACAGCGCAGCCGTTTATGCCGCTCGCGCCAACCTCAAACCCGTTGTCATCACCGGCATACAGGCAGGTGGCCAGCTGACCACCACCGTCGAAGTCGACAACTGGCCCGGCGACGTCGAAGGCCTGACCGGCCCGGTACTGATGGAACGCATGCAAAAACACGCCGAACGCTTCGACACAGAGATCGTTTACGACCACATCCATACGGCCAAGTTGCAACAGCGCCCGTTCGAGCTCATTGGCGACAGCGGCACCTACACCTGCGATGCGCTGATTATCGCCACTGGCGCGTCGGCCCAATACCTGGGGCTGCCCTCGGAAGAAGCCTTTGCCGGCAAAGGGGTTTCGGCCTGCGCCACCTGCGATGGCTTTTTCTACCGCAATCAGGTAGTCGCGGTGGTCGGCGGAGGTAACACGGCCGTTGAAGAGGCGCTGTACCTGTCGAATATCGCCAAGGAAGTTCATCTGATTCACCGTCGCGACAAACTGCGTTCGGAGAAAATCCTCCAGGACAAACTCTTCGAAAAAGCCGCCAACGGCAATATCCGCCTGCACTGGAACCAGAATCTGGACGAAGTGCTGGGCGATGCCAGCGGCGTGACTGGTGCGCGTCTGCGACACAGTCATACGGGCGAAACCAATGAGTTGCCGCTGGCCGGCGTATTCATCGCCATCGGCCACAAGCCCAACACCGACCTGTTTCAGGGCCAGCTGAAAATGCGCGACGGTTATCTGCTGATCAAGGGTGGCAGCGAAGGTGACGCCACCGCCACGGACATCGAAGGTGTGTTCGCCGCCGGTGACGTGGCCGATCATATTTACCGCCAGGCGGTGACTTCCGCCGGGGCTGGCTGCATGGCGGCGCTGGATGCCGAAAAGTATCTCGATGACATCCCCACCGTTTGACGGTTAACCTCCTACAAGGCGGGCTCAACGGCTCGCTACCGCCCTCCCCTTCTGCAAGCCCGGATGCCATGCTGACTTGGTTACAACGCAACACCCTGACCTTTCCTCCGCTGGAAAAAGCCATGCGCGACCCCAACGGGTTGCTGGCCGCGGGTGGCGATTTGTCCGCCGATCGTCTGATTCAAGCCTATCGTCACGGCTGCTTTCCGTGGTTCTCGGAGGGCCAGCCGATTCTCTGGTGGTCGCCGGATCCGCGCACGGTACTGTTTCCCGACGAACTGCATGTCTCCCGCAGCTTGAACAAACTGCTGCGCCAACAGCGCTATCAAGTGACCTTCGATCGGGATTTTGCCGCGGTCATTCGCGCCTGCGCCGCACCGCGCGAGTACGCTGACGGCACCTGGATCACCCAAGCGATGCAGGATGCCTATGTCGAACTGCACAGGCGGGGTTACGCCCATTCGGTGGAAGTCTGGGACGATGGCGTGCTGGTCGGCGGGCTCTACGGCCTGGCCATGGGGCAATTGTTTTTCGGCGAGTCAATGTTCAGCCGCGCCGACAATGCCTCCAAATATGGCTTCACCACCCTGGTGCGACACTTGAAAGACTCAGGTTTTGTGCTGATCGACTGCCAGATGCCTACCGATCATCTGCACAGTCTGGGTGCCCGAGCGATCCCCCGCCGCGAATTTGCCGGCTACCTTGCGCGGCACCTGGATCAACCCGGCCGTGCCACCTGGGTTTGATGAGCGACTTTTGCGCGCGTGGCTTACACTTAATGCGGGGAAGCGAATTGAGAGCACCCCCAAATCAAAAGCTTATCCCGAGGGTTGATCATGACCGAGTTGGCGCGTTTGAAGTTTTATGCCACTCAGCCCCACTCTTGCAGTTATCTGCCCGAGGAGCAGGCCACGACGCTGTTCCTCGACCCTAGTCAGCCCATGGATGTGCATGTCTACGCAGATCTGTCGGAAATGGGCTTTCGTCGCAGTGGCGATCATCTCTACCGGCCCCATTGCCAGCATTGCAATGCGTGCGTACCGGCGCGCATTCCTGTGGCGCAATTTACGCCCAACCGTCAACAGAAACGCATTGTCAAACGCAATGCCGACTTGCAGGTACGCCCCTCCAGACCAAAGTTTAGTGAAGAGTATTTCGACCTTTATCAGCGCTACATCGAACAGCGTCACGCCGATGGCGATATGTATCCGCCGAGCCGCGACCAGTTTTCGACTTTCCTGGTGCGTGACCTGCCATTCTCCCGCTTCTACGAATTTCGTCTCGAAGGCCGGCTGCTGGCTGTGGCGGTCACTGACTTGCTACCCAACGGTCTGTCGGCGGTCTACACCTTCTACGAGCCCGCTGAAGAGCGTCGTAGCCTGGGGCGTTATGCGATTCTCTGGCAAATCGGCGAAGCCCGACGTCTGGGGCTGGAAGCGGTCTATCTCGGCTACTGGATCAAAAACTGCAAAAAAATGAGCTACAAGACCCAATATCGCCCTATCGAACTGCTGATTAATCAGCGTTGGGTCATCCTGAGCTAGAACCCCTTGGCTTAAACCCCATTTTTCGGGCACAATGCACGCCGCTTTTGCCTGGCGCAGTTGCACCGGGCCATTCATTGGACACCGAGGGCTTTACTGCATGTCGAAAGAAGACAGCTTCGAAATGGAAGGCACTGTCGTCGACACCCTGCCCAACACCATGTTTCGTGTGGAGTTGGAAAATGGGCACGTCGTAACCGCGCATATCTCCGGCAAGATGCGCAAGAACTACATCCGTATTCTTACCGGCGACAAAGTGCGCGTCGAGCTGACGCCCTATGACTTGAGCAAAGGGCGCATCACCTACCGCGCTCGCTAATCAAGTCAATACAAAACGCCCGGCTATGCCGGGCGTTTTTGTTTGTGGGGGAATTAGCTGCCACATTTCGAGCCATTGCACAGATCCTGTGGGAGCGGGCTTGCCCGCGATAGCGGTGGGTCTGCTTGCCTGAATGCTGAATGTGCCGCCGCCTTCGCGGGCAAGCCCGCTCCCACAGGGTTTTGTGTTTATCGCTTGAAATCGACCAGACAGCAAAAAGGCGCCAATCGGCGCCTTTTGCTTTGTTGCGGTTTAACGTCAGGCCATTTCAGCCGTGGTCTCGAACTCGAAGGTCAGCTCGCCGTCCTTGATGTCGATGTGTACCACACCGCCATGTTCGGCCAGTTCGCCAAAGAGGATCTCTTCGGCCAGTGGACGCTTGATCTTGTCCTGGATCAAACGCGCCATTGGACGAGCACCCATTGCCGAGTCGTAGCCACCCGCCGCCAGCCAGCTGCGAGCAGCGTCGGTGACTTCCAGCAGCACACGCTTGTCTTCCAGCTGCGCCTGAAGTTCGGTAAGGAACTTGTCCACCACGCTTTTGATGACCTCATGGCTGAGGCGACCAAACTGGATAATGGTGTCCAGACGGTTACGGAATTCCGGCGTGAAGCTCTTCTTGATCACTTCCATCGCATCGGACGAATGGTCCTGATAAGTGAAACCGATCGAAGCACGCGCTGCAGTCTCGGCACCGGCGTTGGTCGTCATGATGACGATCACGTTACGGAAGTCCGCCTTGCGCCCGTTGTTATCGGTCAGCGTACCGTGGTCCATGACCTGCAACAGCAGGTTGAAGACTTCCGGATGCGCCTTCTCGATTTCATCGAGCAACAGCACGCAGTGAGGCTGCTTGGTAATGGCTTCGGTCAACAGACCGCCCTGATCGAACCCGACATAGCCTGGAGGCGCACCGATCAGACGCGATACGGTGTGGCGCTCCATGTACTCGGACATGTCGAAGCGAACCAGCTCGACCCCCAACGCCTTGGCCAGTTGCCGCGCGGCCTCGGTTTTACCAACACCGGTCGGCCCTGCGAACAGGAACGAACCGACGGGCTTGTCAGGCGACTTGAGGCCGGCACGGGACAGTTTGATCGCGGTCGACAGCGAGTCGATCGCCGCATCCTGACCAAATACCGTGAGCTTCAGGTCACGCTCAAGGTTACGCAGTAGCTCTTTGTCGGAACTGGTGACGTGCTTTGGCGGAATTCGCGCGATTTTCGCGACGATGTCCTCGACCTGAGGCACTTCGATGCGTTTCACGCGCTTCTCGATCGGTTGCAGACGCTGATAGGCGCCCGCCTCGTCGATGACGTCGATCGCTTTGTCCGGCATGTGCCGGTCATTGATGTAACGCGAGGCCAGTTCAGCAGCGGCGCGCAGGGCTTCATCGCTGTATTCGATATTGTGGTGCGCTTCGAAACGCCCTTTCAGGCCGCGCAGAATGCCAATGGTGTCTTCCACCGATGGTTCCGACACATCGACCTTCTGGAAGCGCCGGGCCAGAGCACGGTCCTTCTCGAAGATTCCGCGGAATTCCTGGAACGTGGTCGAACCGATGCAGCGAATGTCGCCCGAAGACAGCAATGGCTTGAGCAGGTTCGAAGCATCCATGACACCACCGGACGCAGCGCCCGCACCGATGATGGTGTGGATCTCGTCGATGAACAGGATCGCCTGCGGACGTTTTTTCAGCTCATTGAGCAGCGCCTTGAAGCGCTTCTCGAAATCGCCGCGGTACTTGGTCCCGGCCAGCAAGGCCCCCAGATCGAGGGAATACACCACGCTGTTGGCCAGAAGGTCCGGCACCTGGTTGTCGACAATGCGTTTGGCCAGGCCTTCGGCAATCGCGGTTTTACCCACGCCTGCCTCGCCCACCAGTAGCGGGTTGTTTTTGCGACGACGCGCGAGGATCTGCGCGACGCGCTCGACCTCCAGCTCACGGCCTACCAACGGATCGATACGACCCTGGCGCGCGAGTTCGTTGAGGTTGCTGGCATAAGCATCCAGAGGATTGCCTGAAGAAGAAGACTCACCGCCCTCGTCGTCCTGCATATCTTGTTCACCTTCAGAGTGATCGCCATGCCCCGGCACTTTGGAAATGCCATGGGCGATGTAGTTGACGACATCGATGCGCGCAACGCTCTGCTGTTTCAGCAGAAACACTGCCTGACTCTCTTGCTCACTGAAGATTGCGACCAGCACGTTAGCGCCAGTCACTTCGCGTTTGCCCGAGCTCTGTACGTGAAAGACAGCACGTTGCAGTACACGCTGGAAGCCCAGGGTTGGCTGGGTTTCACGATCCTCGTCATGAAGAGGGATCAATGGCGTGGTGGAGTCGATGAACTCCTGCAGATCATGCTTGAGTTTGTCGAGGTTTGCGCCGCAGGCACGCAAAACGGTGGCGGCAGCCTCATTATCCAATAGGGCCAACAGGAGGTGCTCGACGGTCATGAATTCATGACGCTTCGAACGAGCCTCCTTGAAGGCAAGATTGAGGGTGACTTCGAGCTCGCGGTTTAACATAGCTTCACCTCATACCCAAGTGGTCGGCGATTAACCGTCCTTCTCGATTTCACAGAGTAGCGGATGCTGGCTTTCCCTGGCGTACTGGTTGACCTGCATGGCCTTGGTCTCGGCGATGTCGCGGGTAAACACTCCACATACTGCCCGTCCTTCTGTGTGGACGGCCAGCATGACCTTGGTCGCCAGCTCGCGATTCAGGTTAAAAAACACCTCGAGCACTTCGACGACGAAATCCATCGGTGTGTAGTCATCGTTGAACAAAACCACCTTATACATAGGCGGCGCCTGTAAAGCAGGCTTAGCCTCCTGAACAGCAATGCCTGCGGAATCGTCGTCGTGTTCCTCCGGGTGATCTTTTTGGAGAATCGGGCGATCCTGATTGAATGTTAGTCGAATCTGGCTGATTGCATGCATGGAAAGAAAGGTTCGTCAGTTGTGCAAATACAGTGGTGGGGGCGGCCATCGAGGATTTCAACTCCGACTGCCCGGTCACCTTGACTATCGGAAAATCGGTGTTACAAACAATAGAGCCCACAGTGGGTAAAAAAGGTCCGCGGAGTCAATCTTATTTGCAAGATCAGACTGCGGATTAACTGGATGATACTCCAGTGATGGAGTCTGTTGCAGAGGGATATGGGTATGTCAGTCGGTACGGTGAAATGGTTCAACAATGCCAAGGGGTTCGGTTTCATTAACACCGACGCCAGAGAAGGTCGCGACGAGGAAGGCAAGGATATCGATTTCTTTGCCCATTATTCGGCCATTGACATGGAAGGGTATAAAACCCTCAAGGCCGGGCAAATCGTTGGCTTCGAGATCATTCAGGGCCCCAAAGGGTTGCATGCAGTAAAGATCGTGCCTGTCGCCCCCCCGACCGAACAGACCACTCCCGCCACCCGGAAAGAAACAGTGTCGAGCTGATGCCCCCCCATCATCCAGTCATAAAAAAACCGCCCGAAGGCGGTTTTTCTGTCAGCTGGCTTACATCTGCGGCTTACATATGCGAGATGAGCGCATCACCAAACGCGGAAGACGACAGCAGTTTCGCGCCCTCCATCAGACGTTCGAAGTCATAGGTCACGGTTTTCGCGGAGATCGCGCCGTTGGTGCCTTTGATGATCAAGTCGGCCGCTTCGGTCCAGCCCATGTGACGCAGCATCATCTCGGCGGACAGGATCAACGAACCCGGGTTGACCTGGTCCTTGCCGGCGTACTTCGGCGCGGTACCGTGGGTCGCTTCGAACATGGCCACGGTGTCGGACAGGTTCGCACCTGGCGCGATACCGATACCGCCCACTTCCGCCGCCAGGGCGTCGGAGAGGTAGTCCCCGTTCAGGTTCAGGGTCGCGATCACATCGTACTCGGCCGGGCGCAGCAGGATCTGCTGGAGCATGGCGTCGGCGATGGCGTCCTTGACGATGACGTTCTTGCCGGTTTTCGGGTTCTTGAACTGCATCCACGGACCGCCGTCGAGCAGGGTCGCGCCGAATTCTTCAGCGGCCACTTCGTAGGCCCATTCCTTGAAGGCGCCTTCGGTGAACTTCATGATGTTGCCTTTGTGCACGATGGTCAGCGAGTCGCGGTCGTTATCGACTACATACTGCAGAGCCTTGCGCGCCAGACGTTTGGTGCCTTCCAGGGAAACCGGCTTGACGCCAATACCGCAGTTTTCGTCGAAACGGATCTTGGTGACGCCCATTTCTTCTTTAAGGAACTTGATGACCTTGGTCGCTTCCGGCGAACCGGCCTTCCATTCGATACCGGCATAAATGTCTTCCGAGTTTTCACGGAAGATGGTCATGTCGACATCGCCTGGCTTCTTGACCGGGCTCGGCACGCCTTCGAACCAGCGCACCGGACGCAGGCACACGTACAGGTCGAGTTGCTGACGCAGGGCCACGTTCAGCGAACGGATGCCACCGCCAACCGGCGTGGTCAGAGGGCCCTTGATGGAAACCACGTAATCCTTGACGGCGTCCAGGGTTTCCTGAGGCAGCCAGGTGTCCTGATCGTAAACCTGAGTCGCTTTCTCCCCGGCGTAGACTTCCATCCAGGAAATTTTGCGCTCGCCGCCGTAAGCCTTCTTAACAGCAGCATCGACAACCTTGATCATGACCGGGCTGATATCAACGCCAATACCATCGCCTTCGATGAAGGGGATGATCGGGTTGTTAGGAACATTGAGAGAATGGTCTGCGTTGACGGTGATTTTGTCGCCGACGGCCGGAACCTGAATCTTCTTGTATCCCATGCTGTACTCCATTGTTTGGATTGAACATCTGGCTGCGTTCGAGCGTACCCCAGTTAAATCGGCGCGCAAACCCTATGTTCCACCCATCTGCCGCAAAGCTGCCCAGTTCGCGACGTACAACCCTGAAAGCAAAGGGAAAAGCGCCAAACTCAAGCACGGCGAACGACTCTACGCGTCGCACTCCCCTGCGACCTTTAGACCAATGGACGAAAAACGTTACCTATGAACCATCGGCAGATTGCCAGCTACCTATGTATAATGCCGCCGCTGACCACAGAGTCACGACGGCCGACCGCTCTATCACAAGACGTTGGGCCCGAATAAGCCGGATTGTTATCGCAATCCACCCGCTTGACGCTCGACTGATGCACCCAACATCACCGCGAAGAAACCTCGACATTCGGCTCATGGATGACTTTGAACGAACGCGCTTACCCGGCGCCCCTCGAGTTTCTGCGCACGCTTTAGCAAAGAAGAGAGAGTTAATCCGAATATGCCCACCCGCTCGAAGATCATCTATACCTTCACCGACGAAGCCCCAGCCCTCGCCACCTATTCACTGTTGCCTATCGTAGAGGCTTTCACCGCCTCGGCTGATATCGCCGTTGAAACCCGCGATATCTCTCTTGCAGGGCGCATTCTGGCCAGCTTCCCCGAGCAATTGGGTGACAAAGCCGTAGCCGACCACCTCGCCGAACTGGGCGACCTGGCCGTTACGCCTGAAGCCAACATCATCAAGCTGCCGAACATCAGCGCTTCGGTTCCGCAACTGCAGGCCGCGATCAAAGAGCTGCAAGCCCAGGGCTTCGCACTGCCGGACTACCCGGAAACCGTGACCAGCGATGCCGACAAGCTCGCCAAATCGCGTTACGACAAGATCAAGGGCAGCGCCGTAAACCCGGTTCTGCGCGAAGGCAACTCCGATCGTCGTGCACCACTGTCGGTCAAGAACTACGCGCGCAAGCACCCGCACAAAATGGGCGCCTGGGCCAAAGACTCCAAGTCTCACATCGCTCACATGAGCACCGGCGATTTCTACGGCAGCGAAAAAGCCGCCCTGATCGACGCCGCTGACGCCGTCAAAATCGAACTGATCGCTCAAGACGGCACCACCACCGTCCTGAAAGAAAAAACCACCGTACAAGCCGGTGAGATCCTCGATTGCGCCGTCATGAGCAAAAACGCACTGCGCAGCTTCATCGCGGCCGAGATCGAAGACGCCAAAGCCAAAGGCGTGCTGCTGTCGGTTCACCTGAAAGCCACCATGATGAAGGTTTCCGACCCGATCATGTTCGGCCAGATCGTTGCCGAGTTCTATAAAGACGCACTGGCCAAGCACGCTGACGTGCTGGCCCAGATCGGCTTCAATCTGAACAACGGCATCGGCGACCTGTACGCTCGCATCAAGGCTTTGCCTGCCGAGCAACAAGCGCAGATCGAAGCGGACATCCAGGCGGTCTACGCCGTTCGTCCGTCGTTGGCCATGGTCAACTCCGACAAAGGCATCACCAACCTGCACGTACCGAGCGACGTCATCGTCGACGCTTCGATGCCGGCAATGATCCGTGACTCCGGCAAAATGTGGGGCACCGACGGCCAGCTGCACGACACCAAGGCTGTGATCCCGGATCGCTGCTACGCCACCATCTACCAGGCGGTGATCGAAGACTGCAAGGCTAACGGTGCTTTCGATCCGACCACCATGGGCAGCGTGCCGAACGTTGGCCTGATGGCGAAAAAAGCTGAAGAGTACGGCTCCCACGACAAGACTTTCCAGATCAAGGCAAACGGCGTGGTTCGGGTTTCCGACAGCGCAGGCCGCACTCTGCTGGAACAGTCGGTTGAAGCCGGCGACATCTTCCGCATGTGCCAGACCAAAGACGCGCCGATCCAGGACTGGGTCAAACTGGCCGTCAACCGTGCTCGTGCAAGCGCAACTCCGGCCATTTTCTGGCTGGACCCAATGCGCGCCCACGACGGCGTAGTAATCGAGAAAGTTCAGGCCTACCTGAAGGATCACGATACTTCCGGCCTGGACATCCGCATCATGTCGCCTGTCGACGCGATGAAGTTCACCCTGGACCGCACTCGTGAAGGCAAGGACACCATTTCGGTGACCGGCAACGTATTGCGCGACTACCTGACTGACCTGTTCCCGATCATGGAACTGGGCACCAGCGCCAAGATGCTGTCGATCGTTCCGCTGATGAACGGCGGTGGTCTGTTTGAAACCGGCGCCGGCGGTTCGGCACCGAAGCACGTTCAGCAACTGCTGGAAGAGAACTTCCTGCGCTGGGATTCCCTGGGCGAATTCCTGGCCCTGGCTGCTTCCCTCGAACACCTGGGTGTTACCTACAACAACCCTAAAGCGCTGGTGCTGGGCAAGACCCTGGATCAAGCCACTGGCCAGTTCCTGGACAACAACAAGTCGCCATCGCGCAAAGTCGGCAACATCGACAACCGCGGCAGCCACTTCTACCTGGCACTGTACTGGGCTCAAGCCCTGGCCGCCCAGACCGAAGACACTGCACTACAAGCGCAGTTCGGCGAACTGGCCAAAACCCTGACCGAGAACGAAGCGACCATCGTTGCCGAGCTCAATGCCGTTCAGGGCAAGCCAGTGGACATCGGCGGTTACTACCACGCCAATGCCGAACTGATCAGCAAGGCCATGCGCCCGAGCAACACCTTCAACGCCGCGATCGCTGCGCTGGTTTAAGGTTGTAAGGATGCAAAGAAGCCCCGGCCCAGCGCCGGGGTTTCTGTTTCTGGCTTTTACACATATCTATCTGCCGAAACAAACCCTGTGGGAGCTGGCTTGCCTGCGATAGCCATTTATCATTCAACACTGAAATTGACTGACCTACCGCTATCGCAGGCAAGCCAGCTCCCACAGGATCGGGTTTCAACATTCAAATTGAGGAAGCTTCATGGATTGGCTACCCCACATCACCGTCGCCACCATCGTCGAAGACAATGGTCGTTTCCTGATGGTCGAAGAACTCAAGCACGGACAAACAGTGCTCAACCAGCCCGCCGGTCATCTGGACCCGGATGAAACCCTGATCGACGCCGCCGTGCGTGAAACCCTTGAGGAAACCGGCTGGGACGTCGAGCCGACAGGCGTGGTGGGTATTTATCTCTATACCGCGCCGAGCAATGGCGTGACCTATCAGCGGGTCTGCTTCACCGCAAAACCGCTCAAACACCACCCGGACTATCAGCTGGACGACGGTATCGTCGGCGCAAAATGGCTGACGCGTGACGAACTGCTGCAACAGCGCGCAAACTGGCGCAGTGAGCTGATCATCCGCTGTATCGATGATTATCTGGACGGCAAACACTTCAGCCTCGAGCTGATCCGCCCTTCTCTTTAGCCTTGCAGGCTTGAGCCTGCTAGAATCGCGTCCTTTTTCAAGACACTCATTGAATCCCTATGCGTGATCCAGCCCCTTCTGACACACAAAAGAAGCGCGTCATTGTCGGCATGTCCGGCGGCGTGGACTCTTCCGTTTCCGCTCTCCTGCTGATCGAGCAGGGTTATGAGGTGGAAGGCCTGTTCATGAAGAACTGGGAAGAAGACGATGGAACGGAATACTGCACCGCCATGGATGACCTGGCGGACGCTCAGGCCGTGTGCGACAAGATTGGCATCAAGCTGCACACCGCCAACTTCGCCGCCGAGTACTGGGACAACGTGTTCGAGCATTTCCTGGCCGAATACAAGGCCGGTCGCACGCCGAACCCGGACATCCTCTGCAACCGCGAAATCAAGTTCAAGGCGTTCCTCGACTACGCCATGATGCTCGGCGCCGACCTGATCGCCACCGGCCACTACGTGCGCCGCCGCGACATCGATGGCCGCACCGAATTGCTCAAGGGCCTGGACCCGAACAAGGACCAGAGCTATTTCCTGCACGCCGTCGGCGGTGAACAGATCGCCAAGACGCTGTTCCCGGTCGGCGAACTGGAAAAACCCGAAGTGCGCGCGATTGCCGAGAAACACGACCTGGCCACCGCGAAGAAAAAGGATTCCACCGGGATCTGCTTTATCGGCGAACGCCGCTTCAGCGACTTCCTCAAGCAGTACCTGCCGGCCCAGCCAGGCGAGATCAAGACCACCGAAGGCGAAGTCATCGGCCGTCACCACGGCTTGATGTATCACACCATCGGCCAGCGTCAGGGCCTGGGCATCGGCGGGTTGAAAGACGCCGGTGACGAGCCGTGGTACGTGCTGATCAAGGACCTGGAACACAACGAGCTGATCGTTGGCCAGGGCAATGATCACCCTTATCTGTTCTCCCGCGCCCTGCTCGCCTCGGATATTTATTGGGTCAACCCCATCGATTTGACCGAGCCGCGCAAGCTGACCGCCAAAGTGCGTTATCGCCAGAGCGACCAGCCTTGCACGCTGGAGAAGACCGCCAGCGGCTACCGCGCGACCTTCGATGACCCGCAGCGCGCGGTCACCCCAGGCCAATCCGTGGTGTTCTACGACGGTGAAGTCTGCCTCGGCGGTGGCGTGATCGAAGTGGCCGAACCCTGGACCAGCAAGGGTCAGCGCGCATGAGCCCGACTCAGGAGCAACTCACAGCGCTGGGCGGCGTGTTTCTCGCCGCCGTACTGGTCGACAAGATCGCCAAGACCGGTCAGACCAACGAAGCCGGCCTGACCTGCATGCTCGGCAGCCTGTTGATTCGCGACCCCAAGGACACGCTGGAAGTCTATGGCGGCGACGACATCAATCTGCGTGAAGGCTACCGCGCATTGATCGGCGCCCTGGAGCGAGACCCCAGCACCCTCCAGCGCGAACCGCTGCGCTACGCCCTGGCGATGCTGGGGCTGGAACGTCAGCTGGCCAAGCGCGACGACTTGCTGGAAGTGATCGGCAAGCGTTTGCCGCAGATTCAGTCTCAAGTCGAGCACTTCGGCCCGGCTCATGAAAACGTGATCGCTGCCTGTGGTGCGTTGTATCAGGATACCCTGAGCACCCTGCGCCAACGGATTCAGGTGCACGGCGACATGCGCAACTTGCAGCAACCGAGCAATGCCTCGAAGATTCGCGCGCTGTTGCTGGCCGGAATTCGATCGGCACGCCTGTGGCGGCAGTTGGGCGGTCATCGCTGGCAGTTGGTGATCAGCCGACGCAAGTTGCTTAAAGAGCTTTACCCGCTGATGCGTAGCAGCTGAACCGCGCCCGCAATACCGCTTTGTAGTCAGTAACGCGTAATACGCCGGTCAGTTGGCAACGGACCGGCGGATTTTTTCATGTATGATACGCGCCCCATTTCGTTGCCCGACTGTCCGAGAACACCCCATGCAGCTCTCTTCGCTCACTGCGGTTTCCCCTGTTGACGGCCGCTACGCCGGCAAAACCCAGGCCCTGCGCCCAATTTTCAGCGAATACGGTTTGATCCGTGCTCGCGTTCTGGTTGAAGTGCGCTGGCTCCAGCGCCTGGCCGCTCACCCTGCCATCAGCGAAGTGCCGGCGTTCTCCGCCGAAGCCAACGCGGTGTTGAACACCCTGGCGGAAAACTTCTCTCTGGAGCACGCCGAGCGCGTCAAAGAGATCGAGCGCACCACCAACCACGACGTCAAAGCCATTGAGTACCTGCTCAAAGAGCAAGCGGCCAAACTGCCAGAACTGGCTGCCGTCAGCGAATTCATCCACTTCGCCTGCACCAGCGAGGACATCAACAACCTGTCCCACGCCCTGATGCTGCGCGAAGGCCGTGATGACGTGATGCTGCCGCTGATGCGCCAGACCGCCGAAGCCATCCGCGAGCTGGCGATCCGTTTCGCTGACGTGCCGATGCTGTCGCGCACCCACGGTCAACCGGCCTCGCCGACCACCTTGGGCAAAGAGCTGGCGAACGTGGTTTACCGTCTGGAGCGTCAGATCGCTCAAGTCGCCGCCGTTCCGCTGCTGGGCAAAATCAACGGCGCTGTCGGCAACTACAACGCTCACCTTTCGGCCTATCCTCAGATCGACTGGGAAGCCAACGCCCGCGCCTTCATCGAAGACGAGCTGGGCCTGGGCTTCAACCCGTACACCACGCAGATCGAACCGCACGACTACATCGCCGAGCTGTTCGACGCGATCGCGCGCTTCAACACCATCCTGATCGACTTCGACCGCGACATCTGGGGCTACATCTCCCTGGGTTATTTCAAACAGCGCACCATCGCTGGCGAAATCGGTTCGTCGACCATGCCGCACAAGGTCAACCCGATCGACTTCGAAAACTCCGAAGGCAATCTGGGTATCGCCAACGCACTGTTCCAGCACTTGGCGAGCAAGCTGCCGATCTCCCGCTGGCAGCGTGACCTGACCGACTCCACCGTACTGCGCAACCTCGGTGTCGGCTTCGCCCACAGCGTGATCGCGTACGAAGCCAGCCTCAAAGGCATCAGCAAGCTGGAGCTCAACGAGCAAAAGATTGCCGCTGACCTGAACGCGTGCTGGGAAGTATTGGCCGAGCCGATCCAGACCGTGATGCGTCGCTACAACATCGAAAACCCGTACGAGAAATTGAAAGAGCTGACTCGCGGCAAGGGCATCAGCCCTGAAGCGCTGCAGACCTTCATCGACGGGCTGGACATGCCGGCGCAAGCCAAGGCTGAGCTGAAACTGCTCACCCCGGCGAACTACATCGGCAACGCTGTAGAGCAAGCCAAACGCATCTGATCAACCGCTTTACCCGTTTGAGACGCCCGGCAGCGCCGGGCGTTTTTATTCCCGTCTGAAAAGTGCTTTTTTTCAATAGGTTACACATGAATCCTGACATTCCTCTTCAACTTCTGGGCGGCATCACGGCGCGCGAATTCCTGCGTGACTACTGGCAGAAAAAACCCCTGCTGATCCGTCAGGCGATCCCTGATTTCGAAAGCCCGATCGACGCCGACGAACTGGCCGGCCTGGCGCTGGAAGAAGAAGTCGAATCGCGCCTGATCATCGAGCACGGCGAGCGCCCTTGGGAATTGCGCCGCGGCCCGTTCGCCGAAGACGAATTCAGCAAGTTGCCGGAACGCGAGTGGACCCTGCTGGTGCAAGCCGTCGACCAATTCGTGCCGGAAGTCAGCGAACTGCTCGAGCATTTCCGCTTTCTGCCGAGCTGGCGCATCGACGACGTGATGATCAGCTTTGCCGCCCCAGGTGGCAGCGTCGGTCCGCACTTCGATAACTACGACGTGTTCCTGCTGCAAGGCCACGGCAAGCGCAACTGGAAAATCGGCCAGATGTGCGACTCCGAAAGCCCGCTGCTGCAACACGCCGACCTGCGCATCCTCGCCGACTTCGAAGCGACCGATGAGTGGGTCCTGGAACCGGGCGACATGCTCTACCTGCCGCCGCGCCTGGCTCACTGCGGCGTGGCCGTTGACGACTGCATGACTTACTCGGTCGGTTTCCGCGCGCCGAGCGCAGCTGAAGTGCTGACTCACTTCACCGATTTCCTCAGCCAGTTTCTGTCGGACGAAGAGCGTTACACCGACGCCGACGCCCTGCCGGCTGTCGATCCTCATCAGATCCAGCACGACGCCCTCGATCGCCTGAAAAGCCTGCTGGCCGAGCACATGAGCGACGAGCGCCTGCTGCTGACCTGGTTCGGCCAGTTCATGACCGAGCCGCGCTACCCGGAACTGGTGGTTGGCCCGGAAGAAATCGAGGAAGACGACCTGCTCGCCAGTCTCGAGCAAGGCGCCGTGCTGATCCGCAATCCGAGCGCACGCCTGGCCTGGTCGGAAGTCGATGATGACCTGCTGCTGTTTGCCAGCGGTCAGAGCCGTTATCTGCCGGGCAAACTGCGCGAGTTGCTGAAGATGATCTGCGCCGCCGATGCGCTGCACGTCGACAATCTCGGCGACTGGCTCAGCGATGAAGACGGTCGCGGCCTGCTGTGCGAACTGATCAAGCAAGGCAGCCTGGGGTTTGCCGATGAATAAAATTCACGTACGTGTCGCAGACTGGCAAAAGGACAACGCCGAGATCCGGCGCATTCGTGAGACGGTGTTCATCGCCGAGCAATCCGTTCCGCCTGAACTGGAATGGGATGCTGATGACGAGAGCGCGGTGCATTTCCTCGCCCTCGAAGGCGACTTTCCGATCGGCACCGCCCGCCTACTGCCCGATGGTCACATTGGCCGGGTGTCGGTGCTGAAGGACTGGCGAGGTCTGAAAGTCGGCGATGCGCTGATGCAAGCGGCGATCGGTGAAGCCGAGGAGCGCGGGCTGAAGCAGCAGATGCTGAGCGCGCAAGTGCAGGCCACGGCGTTCTACGAGCGCTTGGGCTTCAGCATGGTCAGTGAGGAATTCCTGGAAGCCGGGATTCCGCATGTGGACATGGTGCGTCACTCGGCCTGACACCGAGGTGAGGCCTTCGCGGGCAAGCCTCGCTCCTACAGGATTTACGCTGAACCCGTAGGAGCGAGGCTTGCCCGCGAAAGCACCCTCAAGAACACCACAAAACGCCCCGCCATCTTCGGATGCCGGGGCGTTTTGCTGTCTACGATTCAACTTGCCCCACTGCAAGCCGACAAACTGGCAATATCAAGACTTTAAAGGCCGGAGATAACGGAAATGTCCCTACGCACCCTGCTCACCACGCTGCTGCTGACCTGCAGTTTTTCGGTCATGGCCGCCACCGAGATCGTGCCCCTGAACTATCGCACCAGCGCCGATCTGCTACCGGTGGCGCAGAACTTCATCGGCAAGGACGGCCAGGTCAGCGCCTATGGCAATCAGCTGATCGTCAACGCAGAACAGCGCAAGATCGACGAACTCAAGGCCGTGATCAGCCAACTCGATGTGGCCGCCAAGCGCTTGCTGATCACGGTCGACACCAACGAAAACAACTTCCAGGGCGATCAGGGTTACTCGGTGAACGGTGCCAAGCCGAGCCAGACCCGCATCATCAACCACAGCACTGACAGCCGTGACGGCGGCATCCAGCAGGTTCAAGCCAGTGAAGGCACACCGGCGCTGATCCAGGTCGGCCAGAGCGTGCCGCTGACCAGCGCGCAGACCGACAGCTATGGCGACCTGCGCAGCCAGACCGAATACCGCAACGTCACCCAAGGCTTCTACGTCACCGCCAGCGTCACCGGCGACATCGTTCATCTGGCAATCAGTACCAACCGTGACCGGATGAGCCAGGAACGTCCCGATGTAGTGAACGTGCAAAGTACCGACACAACTGTCAGCGGCCGACTGGGCGAGTGGATCACCCTGGCCGGCGTAAATCGCCAGACTCAGGCCGACAAACAGGGCCTGACCCGCAGCTACTCGACTCAGGGCCGGGATGACATGACTCTGCGGGTGAAAGTCGATACGTTGGACTAAAGCACCGAAAACTGACTGGTTAGTCGTATTAGACCAAAGATGTAGTGCTTGAAAAAAAGCACTACAAAACGTTTGACGAGCCAAAAAAGCAAAGGCATGATGGCCTCGCTCCCGCTAATCAGAGGCCCTGGCAAGGGCTTTCGAGTTGTTGTTCGCACCTACCCCGCGAGCCGATTCGTGTCTGTACCGCCCACAAGGTGTGTTTGACGAGGTTGCCGACTGGAACGAAGTTGTCCCGAGGGACGGAAGCGTAATAGGTAACCCGGCTCCACACTGAAGTTCGCACCAAGGCCCACGACGCCCGAATGCGCTCGCCAGTTCGCCCTTACCTGCTCACTTCCCCCAAGAGCCCATCGTTCATCCCGTCGCCTTCCCCGCCAAATCCGACTTGACCGCCTAAGCTTCTGGTCAGCGAGCAGCCTTTTACGCCCCTTTGAATTGCGTACTTGGCACGCAGGAACTGTCCACCCAGAACTACTTTCGATTAAAGACGCGACGAGGTTTATCTCCATGGCACTGACACGCGAACAGCAAATTGCAGCCCTCGAAAAAGATTGGGCTGAAAACCCGCGCTGGAAAGGCGTGACACGCAATTACTCCGCTGCTGACGTCGTCCGTCTGCGTGGCTCGGTTCAACCTGAGCACACCTTTGCAAAAATGGGCGCCGACAAGCTTTGGAACCTGGTAACCCAGGGTGCCAAGCCGTCCTTCCGCCCTGAGAAAGATTTCGTCAACTGCATGGGCGCCCTCACCGGCGGCCAGGCTGTGCAACAAGTCAAGGCCGGTATCCAGGCGATCTACCTGTCGGGCTGGCAAGTGGCTGCGGACAACAACTCCGCCGAATCGATGTACCCTGATCAGTCGCTGTACCCGGTGGATTCGGTTCCGACCGTGGTCAAGCGCATCAACAACTCGTTCCGTCGTGCTGACCAGATCCAGTGGAAAGCCGGCAAGAACCCGGGCGACGAAGGTTACATCGACTACTTCGCGCCGATCGTGGCGGACGCTGAAGCCGGTTTCGGCGGCGTACTGAACGCCTACGAGCTGATGAAGAGCATGATCGAAGCTGGCGCCGCCGGCGTTCACTTCGAAGACCAACTGGCTTCCGTGAAAAAATGCGGCCACATGGGCGGCAAGGTACTGGTTCCGACCCAGGAAGCTGTGCAGAAGCTGACCGCTGCTCGTCTGGCAGCTGACGTTGCCGGTACACCGACCATCATCCTGGCCCGTACCGACGCCAACGCAGCCGACCTGCTGACGTCCGACTGCGACCCGTACGACCAGCCATTCGTAACTGGCGAACGTACTCAGGAAGGTTTCTACAAAGTACGCGCCGGTCTCGACCAGGCCATCGCTCGCGGCCTGGCCTACGCGCCGTTCGCCGACCTGATCTGGTGCGAAACCGCCAAGCCGGATCTGGACGAGGCTCGTCGCTTCGCTGAAGCGATCAAAAAGGAATACCCGGACCAACTGCTGTCGTACAACTGCTCGCCTTCCTTCAACTGGAAGAAAAACCTGGACGACGCGACCATCGCCAAGTTCCAGCGCGAACTGTCCGCCATGGGTTACAAGCACCAGTTCATCACCCTGGCCGGCATTCACAACATGTGGCACAGCATGTTCAACCTGGCGCACGACTATGCCCGCAACGACATGACTGCCTACGTGAAGCTGCAAGAGCAAGAGTTCGCTGACGCTTCGAAGGGCTACACCTTCGTGGCTCACCAGCAGGAAGTGGGCACCGGCTACTTCGACGACATGACCACCGTGATTCAAGGTGGCACGTCCTCGGTGACCGCGCTGACCGGTTCGACCGAAGAAGAACAGTTCCACTGATCTGCTTCGTTTAACAAACGGCCCTTGCGGACCGAATAAAAAGCTAACCGCAAAGCCGCTCATCTGACGCCCCGACTGGTTCGGGGCGTTTTTTTTGCCTGCGATTTAACAACCCCGCAAAACCCTGTGGGAGCGGGCTTGCCCGCGATAGCGGTGTGTCAGGCGCTGCAGATGTTGACTGACAGATCGCTATCGCGGGCAAGCCCGGCTCCCACAGGGAATGCGTCAACCCCCAAAATTTTGCGAAAAACATTGATCCAGAGCGGTACTGCGATCAGAAAAAGAGGGTAAAACGGGGGCGCCTGCTACTTGCAGTAACGCGCATATAAGACAACTTCGTGACCCTTTACCCGTTAAACGGTTTGAAAACCGCGATAAATAATATTGATTATCATTTAGCGACAACTATGTTCGTTACATTCCCTACAAGACATATTTGACAAAACCCCCGCTAATGCCCGAGCGGCATGGGCTACAGGGCTTTGGAGGCACGCTATGTCCTTATTCTTGTAAATAATTTCGCTATCTGAATTTTACTTGCTCGGTGTTTAGCCATAAAATCACCGCGATTGATTGCTGCGACATATCGTCACTGCTTTGTTTCTTTTCAAGCTCAGAGACCTTTGCTCTCTGTTAAGGATTACCAGCATGCCCGAAGCGACCGGACTCATGGCCCACAACTGGGGCTTTGCCATTTTCCTTCTGGGTGTCGGCGGCCTGTGCGCCTTCATGCTCGGCGTATCCAGCCTCCTTGGGTCAAAAGCCTGGGGTCGCAGCAAAAACGAACCGTTCGAGTCCGGCATGCTACCTACCGGTGGCGCCCGCTTGCGGCTCTCAGCCAAATTCTATCTGGTCGCGATGCTCTTCGTGATCTTCGATATCGAAGCCCTTTTTCTCTTTGCCTGGTCTGTGTCCGTCCGCGAAAGCGGCTGGACCGGATTCGTCGAAGCTCTCGTTTTCATAGCAATTCTGTTGGCAGGCCTTGTCTACCTATTCCGAGTGGGCGCCCTTGACTGGGCTCCGGAAGCTCGTCGTAAGCGGCAAGCGAAGCTGAAACAATGAGGCTTTGGCAATGCAATACAATCTCACCAGGATCGACCCCGATGCTCCTAACGAGCAGTATCCGATTGGCCAGCGGGAAACCGTTTCCGATCCGTTAGAAGATCAAGTCCACAAAAACATTTTCATGGGCAAGCTCGAAGACGTGCTCAACGGCACGATCAACTGGGGGCGCAAGAACTCCCTGTGGCCGTATAACTTCGGTCTTTCGTGCTGCTACGTGGAAATGACCACCGCCTTCACGGCGCCCCACGACATCGCGCGCTTTGGCGCCGAGGTTATCCGGGCATCGCCGCGTCAGGCGGATTTCATGGTTATCGCCGGTACCTGCTTCATCAAGATGGCGCCGATCATTCAGCGTCTCTACGAGCAAATGCTAGAGCCTAAATGGGTCATCTCCATGGGTTCGTGCGCCAACTCCGGTGGCATGTACGACATCTACTCCGTCGTTCAAGGGGTGGACAAGTTCCTGCCCGTGGACGTCTACGTGCCTGGCTGCCCGCCCCGCCCTGAAGCTTTTCTACAAGGCTTGATGCTCTTGCAAGAGTCGATTGGACAGGAGCGTCGCCCACTTTCCTGGGTCGTCGGCGATCAAGGCGTGTACCGCGCCGAGATGCCTTCGCAAAAGGAACAGCGCCGCGAACAGCGAATCGCAGTCACCAACCTGCGCAGCCCCGACGAAGTCTGATCCAGATCTGTTCTTACAAAGAAACGAGAAACTGGCTTCATTCTTTACGTTGACCGAAAGCGATAAATAACCATGACTACAGGCAGTGCTCTGTACATCCCGCCTTATAAGGCAGACGACCAGGATGTGGTCGTCGAACTGAACAATCGTTTTGGCCCGGAGGCGTTCACCGCCCAGCCGACCCGCACCGGCATGCCGGTGCTTTGGGTTGCCCGCGCCAAACTCGTCGAAGTCCTGACCTTCCTGCGCAACCTGCCCAAGCCGTACGTCATGCTCTATGACCTGCACGGCGTGGACGAGCGTCTGCGCACCAAGCGTCAAGGGCTGCCAAGCGGCGCCGACTTCACTGTGTTCTATCACTTGATGTCGATCGAACGTAATAGTGACGTAATGATCAAGGTCGCCTTGTCCGAGAGCGACCTTAGCGTGCCGACCGTTACCGGTCTCTGGCCGAACGCCAACTGGTACGAGCGTGAAGTGTGGGACATGTACGGCATCAACTTTGCCGGTCACCCGCACCTGACCCGCATCATGATGCCGCCGACCTGGGAAGGTCACCCGCTGCGCAAGGACTTCCCGGCCCGCGCCACCGAGTTCGACCCGTTCAGCCTGACCCTGGCCAAGCAACAGCTTGAGGAAGAAGCCGCGCGCTTCAAGCCTGAAGACTGGGGCATGAAGCGTTCCGGACCGAATGAGGACTACATGTTCCTCAACCTGGGTCCCAACCACCCTTCGGCTCACGGTGCATTCCGTATCATCCTGCAGCTGGACGGCGAAGAGATCGTCGACTGCGTGCCGGACGTCGGTTACCACCACCGTGGTGCCGAGAAGATGGCCGAGCGTCAGTCCTGGCACAGCTTCATTCCGTACACCGACCGTATCGACTACCTCGGCGGCGTGATGAACAACCTGCCGTACGTGCTCTCGGTCGAGAAGCTGGCCGGCATCAAGGTGCCCGAGAAGGTCGACGTCATCCGCATCATGATGGCCGAGTTCTTCCGGATCACCAGCCACCTGCTGTTCCTGGGGACTTACATCCAGGACGTCGGCGCCATGACCCCGGTGTTCTTCACCTTCACCGACCGCCAGAAGGCGTACACGGTGATCGAAGCCATCACCGGTTTCCGTCTGCACCCGGCCTGGTACCGCATCGGTGGCGTCGCCCACGACCTGCCGCGCGGCTGGGAAAAACTGGTCAAGGATTTCGTCGAGTGGATGCCCAAGCGTCTGGACGAATACCAGAAAGCCGCACTGGACAACAGCATCCTGCGTGGCCGGACCATCGGCGTCGCCGACTACAACACCAAAGAGGCCCTGGAATGGGGTGTCACCGGTTCCGGCCTGCGCGCCACCGGTTGCGATTTCGATCTGCGCAAGGCGCGCCCGTACTCCGGCTACGAGAACTTCGAATTTGAAGTCCCGCTGGCGGCCAATGGCGATGCCTACGACCGTTGCATCGTTCGCGTCGAAGAAATGCGCCAGAGCATCAAGATCATCGAGCAATGCATGCGCAACATGCCGGAAGGCCCGTACAAGGCGGATCACCCGCTGACCACGCCGCCACCCAAAGAGCGCACGCTGCAACACATCGAGACCCTGATCACGCACTTCCTGCAAGTTTCGTGGGGCCCGGTCATGCCGGCCAACGAATCCTTCCAGATGATCGAAGCGACCAAGGGCATCAACAGTTATTACCTGACGAGCGATGGCGGCACCATGAGCTACCGCACCCGGATTCGTACCCCAAGCTTCCCGCACCTGCAGCAGATCCCTTCGGTGATCAAAGGCAGCATGGTCGCGGACTTGATCGCGTACCTGGGTAGTATCGATTTCGTTATGGCCGACGTGGACCGCTAAGCATGAACAGCCCGCTTATCCAGACAGACCGTTTCGCCCTGAGCGAAACCGAGCGCTCGGCCATCGAGCACGAGTTGCATCACTACGAAGACCCGCGCGCGGCGTCGATCGAAGCCCTGAAGATCGTCCAGAAGGAACGTGGCTGGGTGCCTGACGGCGCGCTCTACGCCATCGGCGAGATGCTTGGCATCCCGGCCAGCGATGTTGAAGGGGTGGCGACGTTCTACAGCCAGATCTTCCGTCAGCCCGTGGGCCGTCACATCATTCGCGTCTGCGACAGCATGGTCTGCTACATCGGCGGCCATGAGTCGGTGGTCAGCGAAATCCAGAGCAAGCTGGGCATCGGCCTGGGTCAGACCACCATCGACGGTCGTTTCACCCTGCTGCCGGTCTGCTGCCTCGGCAACTGTGACAAGGCGCCGGCGCTGATGATCGACGACGACACGTTCGGTGATGTGCAGCCTGCCGGCGTTGCCAAATTGCTCGAGGGCTACGTATGACCCTGACTTCCTTTGGTCCTGCCAACCGCATCAAGCGTGTCGCTGAGACTCATCCGCTCACCTGGCGTCTGCGTGACGACGGCGAAGCCGTCTGGCTCGACGAATACCAGGCCAAGAACGGTTACGCCGCTGCGCGCAAGGCCTTCGCCGACATGGCCCAGGACGACATCGTCCAAACCGTGAAAGATTCCGGCCTCAAGGGCCGCGGCGGTGCAGGCTTCCCTACGGGCGTGAAGTGGGGCCTGATGCCCAAGGACGAATCCATCAACATCCGCTACCTGCTGTGCAATGCGGATGAAATGGAGCCGAACACCTGGAAAGACCGCATGCTGATGGAGCAACTGCCCCATCTGCTGATCGAAGGCATGCTGATCAGTGCTCGCGCGCTGAAAACCTACCGTGGCTACATCTTCCTGCGTGGCGAATACACCACTGCCGCCAAGCACCTGAACCGTGCCGTGGAAGAAGCCAAGGCTGCTGGCCTGCTGGGCAAAAACATCCTGGGCTCGGGTTTTGATTTCGAGCTGTTCGTCCACACCGGTGCCGGGCGTTACATCTGCGGTGAAGAAACCGCACTGATCAACTCCCTCGAAGGCCGCCGCGCCAACCCGCGCTCCAAGCCGCCCTTCCCTGCCGCCGTGGGCGTTTGGGGCAAGCCGACTTGCGTGAACAACGTGGAAACCCTGTGCAACGTGCCGGCGATCATTGCCGACGGCGTGGACTGGTACAAATCGTTGGCCCGCGAAGGCAGCGAAGACATGGGCACCAAGCTCATGGGCTTCTCCGGCAAGGTCAAGAACCCTGGGCTGTGGGAGTTGCCGTTCGGCGTCACCGGTCGCGAGCTGTTCGAAGATTACGCCGGCGGCATGCGCGACGGTTACAAGCTCAAGTGCTGGCAGCCAGGCGGCGCCGGTACCGGTTTCCTGTTGCCGGAACACCTGGACGCACAAATGTACGCCGGCGGCATCGCCAAAGTGGGCACCCGTATGGGTACCGGCCTGGCCATGGCGGTGGACGACAGCGTCAACATGGTGTCCTTGCTGCGCAACATGGAAGAGTTCTTCTCCCGCGAATCCTGCGGCTTCTGCACCCCGTGCCGTGACGGTCTGCCGTGGAGCGTCAAGCTGCTGCGCGCGATCGAGAACGGTGAAGGGCAAGCCGGCGATATCGAGACCCTGCTGGGTCTGGTCGGTTTCCTCGGCCCGGGCAAGACCTTCTGTGCACACGCACCAGGTGCCGTGGAGCCGTTGGGCAGCGCCATCAAATACTTCCGCCCAGAGTTCGAAGCCGGCATCGCGCCTACCAGCGCCGTCGTCCCGCCTCTGGCAAAGCCGATCGTAGTCGGCGCGTAAACGCTTAAAAAGGCGAAGGGTCCGTGCCCTTCGTCTTCTCGTGTGATGACGCCGTGAACGGCTGTGTTGATTCACGCGAATAACAAGATTCCATTAGCCACGCCCGCTGACACCGGGCCAACGAAGAACTTTGAACCATGGCCACTATCCACGTAGACGGCAAAGAGCTCGAAGTCGATGGGGCAGACAACCTGTTACAGGCGTGTCTGTCGCTAGGCCTCGATATCCCTTATTTCTGCTGGCACCCAGCCCTTGGCAGCGTTGGCGCTTGCCGCCAGTGCGCGGTCAAGCAGTACACCGACGAGAACGACAAGCGTGGTCGGATCGTCATGTCTTGCATGACCCCCGCCACCGATGGCAGCTGGATCTCCATCGACGACGAAGAAGCGAAAGTGTTTCGCGCCAGTGTTGTTGAATGGCTGATGACCAACCACCCTCACGACTGCCCGGTCTGTGAGGAAGGCGGTCACTGCCACCTGCAAGACATGACGGTGATGACCGGCCACAACGAGCGCCGTTATCGCTTCACCAAGCGCACCCACCAGAACCAGCAACTGGGCCCGTTCATTTCCCACGAAATGAACCGCTGCATCGCCTGCTATCGCTGCGTGCGCTTCTATAAGGACTACGCCGGCGGCACCGACCTCGGCGTGTTCGGCGCCCACGACAACGTGTACTTCGGTCGCGTTGAAGACGGCACCCTCGAAAGCGAGTTCTCCGGCAACCTCACCGAGGTCTGCCCGACCGGTGTGTTCACCGACAAGACTCACTCCGAACGCTACAACCGTAAGTGGGACATGCAATTCTCGCCGAGCATCTGCCATGGCTGCTCCAGCGGTTGCAACATTTCCCCGGGCGAGCGTTACGGCGAACTGCGTCGCATCGAAAACCGTTTCAACGGTTCGGTGAACCAGTACTTCCTGTGCGACCGTGGCCGTTTCGGCTATGGCTACGTCAACCGCGAAGACCGCCCGCGTCAGCCACTGTTGGCCAATGGCGCCAAGCTGAGCCTCGACGAAGCGCTGGATAAAGCTGCTGACCTGCTGCGCGGTCGCAACATCGTCGGTATCGGTTCGCCGCGCGCCAGCCTCGAGAGCAACTACGCGTTGCTTGAACTGGTCGGCGCCGAGCACTTCTACTCCGGCATCGAAGCCGCTGAACTTGAGCGCATTCGTCTGGTTGTGCAGGTGCTCAAAGACAGCCCGCTGCCGATCCCGAACATGCGCGACATCGAAGATCACGATGCGATTTTCGTCCTCGGCGAAGACCTGACCCAGACTGCCGCGCGCATGGCCCTGGCCCTGCGTCAATCGGTCAAGGGCAAGGCCGAAGACATGGCCGACGCCATGCGCGTTCAGCCGTGGCTCGATGCCGCGGTGAAGAACATCGGTCAGAACGCGCTGAACCCGCTGTTCATCGCCAGCCTGGCTGAAACCAAGCTCGACGACGTGGCTGAAGAATGCGTTCACGCAGCTCCTGACGACCTGGCCCGCATCGGTTTCGCCGTGGCTCATGCCCTCGATGCCAGCGCGCCGGCCGTTGAAGGCCTGGACGCTGAAGCCCTCGAACTGGCTCAGCGCATCGCCAACGCCCTGCTCGCTGCCAAGCGTCCATTGATCATTGCCGGTACCTCGCTGGGTTCCAAGGCATTGATTGAGGCTGCTGCCAACATTGCGAAGGCCCTGAAGCTGCGCGAGAAGAACGGTTCCATCAGCCTGATCGTGCCAGAGGCCAACAGCCTCGGCCTGGCCATGCTCGGTGGTGATTCGGTCGACGCAGCCCTGCAAGCGGTAATCGACGGCAAGGCCGACGCCATCGTCGTGCTGGAAAACGATCTGTACACCCGCACCGACAAAGCTCGTGTCGATGCTGCCCTGAACGCCGCGAAAGTGGTGATCGTGGCGGACCATCAGAAGACCGCCACCAGCGATCGCGCGCACCTGGTTCTGCCAGCGGCCAGCTTCGCTGAAGGCGACGGTACGCTGGTCAGCCAGGAAGGCCGCGCCCAGCGTTTCTTCCAGGTCTTCGACCCGACTTACCTCGACGCAAGCATTCTGGTTCATGAAGGCTGGCGCTGGCTGCATGCCCTGCGCGCTACCCTGCTGAACCAGCCGATCGACTGGACCCAACTGGACCACGTCACCGCTGCTGTTGCTGCGAGCAAACCGCAACTGGCGCGCATCGTCGATGCCGCGCCGTCCGCCGCGTTCCGGATCAAAGGCCTGAAACTGGCTCGCGAACCGCTGCGTTACAGTGGCCGGACCGCCATGCGCGCCGACATCAGCGTGCACGAACCGCGTACCTCCCAGGACAACGACACCGCGTTCTCGTTCTCCATGGAAGGTTACTCGGGCTCGGTCGAACCGCGTCAGCAGGTCCCATTCGCCTGGTCGCCGGGCTGGAACTCGCCGCAAGCCTGGAACAAATTCCAGGACGAAGTCGGTGGTCACCTGCGTGCGGGCGACCCAGGCACTCGCCTGATCGAAAGCACCGGTGATTCGCTGAACTGGTTCGCCAGTGTTCCGCGCGCGTTCAACCCGGCTCCGGGCACCTGGCAGGTCGTGCCGTTCTTCCACCTGTTCGGCAGCGAAGAGAACTCTTCCAAAGCCGCGCCGGTTCAAGAACGCATTCCAGCCCCGTACCTGTCGCTGGCCAAGTCCGAAGCCGATCGCCTGGGCGTTAATGACGGTGCTCTGCTGAGCCTGAACGTGGCCGGTCAGACCTTGCGTCTGCCGCTGCGCATCAACGAAGAGCTGGGCGCCGGTCTGGTCGCGTTGCCGGCCGGTATCGCCGGCATTCCGCCCGCGATCTTTGGCAAATCCGTTGACGGTCTGCAGGAGGCAGCGCTATGACCTGGTTCACTCCTGAAGTGATCGACATCATCATCGCGGTCCTCAAGGCCATCGTGATTCTGCTCGCCGTGGTGGTGTGCGGCGCGCTGCTGAGCTGGGTCGAGCGTCGTCTGCTCGCCCTCTGGCAGGACCGTTACGGTCCGAACCGCGTCGGCCCGTTCGGCGCGTTCCAGATCGCCGCCGACATGATCAAGATGTTCTTCAAGGAAGACTGGACCCCGCCGTTCGCCGACAAAGTGATCTTCACGTTGGCACCGGTCGTGGCCATGAGCGCCTTGCTGATGGCCTTCGCGATCATCCCGATCACCCCGACCTGGGGCGTGGCGGACATCAACATCGGCATCCTGTTCTTCTTCGCCATGGCCGGTCTGTCGGTTTACGCGGTGCTGTTCGCCGGTTGGTCGAGTAACAACAAGTTCGCCCTGTTGGGCAGCTTGCGGGCCTCGGCACAAACCGTGTCGTACGAAGTGTTCATGGGCCTGTCGCTGATGGGCATCGTGATCCAGGTTGGCTCGTTCAACATGCGCGACATCGTTGAATACCAGGCGCAGAACCTGTGGTTCATCATTCCGCAGATCTTCGGTTTCCTGACCTTCTTCATCGCTGGCGTCGCCGTGACTCACCGTCACCCGTTCGACCAGCCGGAAGCGGAACAGGAGCTGGCCGACGGTTACCACATTGAATACGCCGGCATGAAATGGGGCATGTTCTTCGTCGGCGAGTACATCGGCATCGTGTTGATTTCGGCGCTGCTGGTGACCTTGTTCTTCGGTGGCTGGCACGGTCCGTTCGGCATTCTGCCGCAGATCCCGTTCATCTGGTTCGCACTGAAAACCGCGTTCTTCATCATGTTCTTCATCCTGCTGCGCGCCTCGATCCCGCGCCCACGGTATGACCAAGTGATGGATTTCAGCTGGAAGTTCTGCCTGCCGCTGACCCTCGTCAACATGCTGGTGACCGCTGCGATCGTGTTGCTCAACACGCCCGCCGTCGCGGCTCAGTGAGGATAGAGAATCATGAAGTACATATTTGACATCGTGCATGGCTTCTTCACCCAGCTTCGCAGCCTGGTGATGATCTTCGGCCACGCCTTCCGCAAGCGCGACACGCTGCAGTACCCGGAAGAAGCCGTGTACCTGCCGCCGCGCTTCCGTGGACGTATCGTGCTGACCCGCGACCCCGACGGCGAAGAGCGTTGCGTAGCTTGCAACCTGTGCGCCGTGGCGTGCCCGGTAGGTTGCATCTCGCTGCAGAAAGCTGAAACCGATGACGGTCGCTGGTACCCGGAGTTTTTCCGTATCAACTTCTCGCGCTGCATTTTCTGCGGCCTCTGCGAGGAAGCCTGTCCGACCACCGCGATCCAGCTGACACCGGATTTCGAGATGGCCGAGTTTAAACGTCAGGACCTGGTGTACGAGAAAGAAGATCTGTTGATCTCCGGCCCCGGCAAAAACCCTGATTACAACTTCTATCGTGTTGCAGGTATGGCGATTGCCGGTAAGCCGAAAGGCGCCGCGCAGAATGAAGCCCAACCGATCAACGTGAAGAGCTTGCTGCCTTAAGGAAGAAAGATGGAATTCGCTTTCTATTTCGCATCGGGTATCGCTGTTGTGTCCACGCTTCGCGTGATCACCAACACCAACCCCGTGCACGCCCTGCTCTACCTGATCATTTCGTTGATCGCCGTGGCCATGACCTTTTTCGCCCTCGGCGCGCCGTTCGCCGGTGTGCTGGAAGTGATCGCCTACGCCGGCGCCATCATGGTGCTGTTCGTGTTCGTGGTGATGATGCTGAACCTGGGGCCCGCCTCGGTTCAGCAAGAGCGCGTCTGGCTCAAGCCCGGCATCTGGCTCGGCCCGGTCGCCCTCGGCACCCTGCTGCTGGTTGAACTGCTGTACGTGTTGTTCAGCGATGCCAGCGGTCAGGCCATCGGCCACACCACCGTAGACGCCAAGGCCGTGGGCATCAGCCTGTTCGGTCCTTATCTGCTGGTGGTCGAACTCGCCTCGATGCTGCTGCTTGCCGCAGCCGTCACGGCGTTCCATCTGGGCCGTAACGAAGCCAAGGAGCAATGACGATGCCTGCTATCCCTTTGGAGCATGGTCTGGCGGTCGCCGGCATCCTGTTCTGCCTCGGTCTGGTCGGCCTGATGGTCCGGCGCAACATTCTCTTCGTGCTGATGAGCCTGGAGGTCATGATGAATGCCTCCGCGTTGGCGTTCATCGTTGCCGGTAGCCGCTGGGGTCAGCCGGATGGACAGATCATGTTCATCCTGGTGATCAGCCTGGCAGCCGCCGAGGCCAGTATCGGCCTGGCGATTCTGTTGCAGCTGTATCGCCGCTTCCACACTCTCGATATCGACGCTGCCAGCGAGATGCGCGGATGAACCTTCTCTATCTGACTTTCGTATTCCCTCTCATAGGTTTCCTGCTGCTGTCGTTTTCACGCGGTCGCTGGTCAGAAAACCTTTCGGCGCTGATCGGCGTCGGCTCCATCGGCCTGTCGGCCATCGTCACTGCTTACATCATCTGGCAGTTCAACGTTGCGCCCCCTGAAGGCGGTCACTACACCCAAGTGTTGTGGCAGTGGATGGCGGTGGAAGGCTTCACGCCGAACTTCGCGCTGTACCTGGATGGTCTGTCCCTGACCATGCTCGGTGTGGTGGTCGGCGTCGGCTTCCTGATCCACCTGTTCGCGTCCTGGTACATGCGTGGTGAAGCCGGTTACTCGCGCTTCTTCGCCTACACCAACCTGTTTATCGCCAGCATGCTGTTCCTGGTCCTGGCCGATAACCTGCTGTTCGTGTACTTCGGCTGGGAAGGCGTGGGCCTGTGCTCGTACCTGTTGATCGGTTTCTACTACAGCAACCGCAACAACGGTAACGCAGCACTCAAAGCCTTCATCGTGACCCGCGTCGGCGACGTGTTCATGGCCATCGGCCTGTTCATCCTGTTCCAACAGTTGGGCACGCTGAACATCCAGGAACTGCTGGTCAAGGCGCCTGAGCACTTCAAGGCCGGCGACTTCTGGATCGTTCTGGCGACCCTGATGCTGCTGGGTGGTGCTGTCGGTAAATCCGCGCAACTGCCGCTGCAAACCTGGCTGGCGGATGCGATGGCCGGCCCTACCCCGGTTTCGGCACTGATCCACGCTGCGACCATGGTGACCGCCGGTGTCTACCTGATCGCCCGTACACACGGTCTGTTTGTGTTGGCGCCGGATATCCTGCACCTGGTGGGTGTTGTCGGTGGCGTGACGCTGGTGCTGGCAGGTTTTGCCGCACTGGTTCAGACCGACATCAAACGTATCCTCGCCTACTCGACCATGAGCCAGATCGGCTACATGTTCCTGGCGCTGGGCGTAGGCGCGTGGGAAGGCGCGATCTTCCACCTGATGACCCACGCCTTCTTCAAGGCGCTGTTGTTCCTTGCATCCGGTTCGGTAATCGTTGCCTGCCACCACGAGCAGAACATCTTCAAGATGGGCGGTCTGTGGAAGAAACTGCCACTGGCCTACGCCAGCTTCATCGTCGGCGGCGCGGCCCTGGCGGCCTTGCCTCTGGTGACCGCGGGCTTCTACTCCAAGGACGAAATCCTCTGGGAAGCGTTCGCCAGCGGCAACCAGGGTCTGCTGTATGCAGGTCTGGTCGGTGCCTTCATGACCTCGCTGTACACCTTCCGCCTGATCTTCATCGCGTTCCACGGTGAAGCGAAGACCGAAGCCCATGCCGGTCACGGTATCGCTCACTGGCTGCCACTGTCGGTGCTGATCGTGCTGTCGACGTTCGTCGGCGCGATGATCGTTCCGCCGCTGCACGGTGTACTGCCAGAAAGCGTCGGCCACGCCGGCGGCGAAGCCAAGCACAGCCTGGAAATCGCCTCGGGCGCCATCGCACTGGCCGGTATCCTGCTGGCCGCGTTGCTGTTCCTCGGCAAGCGCCGCTTCGCCACGGCCGTCGCCAACAGCGGCATCGGCCGCATCCTTTCGGCCTGGTGGTTCGCTGCCTGGGGCTTCGACTGGATCTACGACAAACTGTTCGTCAAGCCTTACCTTGCGATCAGCCATGTACTGCGCAAAGACCCGCTCGACCAGACTATCGGTCTGATCCCGCGTATGGCCAAAGGCGGTCATTCCGCCCTGAGCCGCACCGAGACCGGTCAATTGCGTTGGTATGCCGCCTCGATGGCTGCTGGTGCCGTGCTGGTAATCGGCGCCGTCGTGCTGGTAGCGGTCTGATATGAACCTTGCGAACTTGCGAAAGGAAACGAGCCCGTCATGATTCTGCCTTGGCTAATCCTGATCCCCTTCATCGGCGGCCTGCTGTGCTGGATGGGTGAGCGCTTCGGCGCTACCCTCCCCCGCTGGATTGCGCTGATCACCATGTCCCTGCTGCTCTCCCTCGGCCTCTGGCTGTGGGCCAACGGTGACTATTCATTTGCTCCGGCACCGGGTGCCGATCCGACCTGGGTGATTGAATTCAAACACGTCTGGATCCAGCGCTTCGGCATCAACGTGCACCTGGCCCTCGACGGCCTGTCGCTGTTGATGATCCTGCTGACCGGCCTGCTGGGTGTCCTCTCGGTACTCTGCTCGTGGAAAGAGATTCAGCGTCACGTGGGCTTCTTCCACCTGAACCTGATGTGGATCCTGGGCGGTGTCGTCGGCGTGTTCCTCGCTCTCGACCTGTTCATGTTCTTCTTCTTCTGGGAAATGATGCTGGTGCCGATGTACTTCCTCATCGCGCTCTGGGGTCACAGTTCTTCGGACGGCAAGAAAACCCGGATCTACGCGGCGACCAAGTTCTTCATCTTCACTCAGGCTTCCGGCCTGATCATGTTGGTGGCGATCCTGGGGCTGGTACTGGTCAACTTCAATGACACCGGCGTGATTACCTTCAACTACGCCGATCTGTTGAAGACCAAGATGTCGATGACCACCGAGTACATCCTGATGCTCGGCTTCTTCATCGCCTTCGCGGTCAAGCTGCCTGTGGTGCCGTTCCACTCCTGGTTGCCTGACGCTCACGCCCAGGCACCGACCGCGGGTTCCGTGGACCTGGCCGGTATCTTGTTGAAGACTGCGGCGTATGGCTTGCTGCGTTTCGCCCTGCCGCTGTTCCCGAATGCCTCGGCCGAGTTCGCGCCGTTCGCCATGGCCCTGGGCCTGATCGGGATTTTCTACGGTGCGTTCCTGGCCTTCGCGCAAACCGACATCAAGCGTCTGATCGCCTTTTCGTCCGTTTCCCACATGGGCTTCGTACTGATCGGCATCTACTCCGGCAGCCAACTGGCGCTGCAGGGCGCAGTGATGCAGATGCTGGCGCACGGTCTGTCGGCCGCGGCACTCTTTATCCTCTCCGGTCAGCTGTACGAGCGTACCCACACCCGCGATATGCGTGAGATGGGTGGCCTGTGGTCGAAGATTGCCTACCTGCCAGCTCTGAGCCTGTTCTTCGCCGCCGCGTCGTTGGGCTTGCCGGCGACCGGTAACTTTGTCGGTGAGTTCCTGATCCTGATCGGCACCTTCGCCAGCGCTCCATGGATCACCGTGATCGCGACGTCCGGCCTGGTGTTCGGCTCAGTCTACTCGCTGATCATGGTCCACCGTGCCTTCTTCGGCCCGTCGAAATCGGACGCGGTGTTGCATGGCATGGACGGTCGCGAACTGATCATGGTGGTTGGACTGGCGGCGCTGCTGATCTACATCGGCGTGTACCCGCAACCGTTCCTCGATACCTCTGCCGCGACGATGCATGGCGTACAGCAGTGGCTCGGCACCGCCTTCACTCAACTCGCTTCGGCCCGGTAAGAGCGCTATGGAATTCACGACTCAACACTTTATCGCGCTTGCGCCGTTGTTGATCACCAGCGCCACGATCATCGTGGTGATGCTGGCTATCGCATGGCGCCGCAACCACTCACAGACCTTCCTGTTGTCGGTGGCAGGTCTGAACCTGGCCCTGCTGTCGATCCTGCCAGCCCTGAAAGTCGCGCCCCTGGCCGTGACGCCATTGCTGCAGATCGACACCTTCGCTTGCCTGTACATGGCGCTGATCCTGGTCGCCACCCTCGCCTGCGTAACCCTCGCCCACGCCTACCTGGGCGATGGCGGTTCGGGCTATCCGGGCAACCGTGAAGAACTTTACCTGCTGATCCTGATGTCCGCCGCCGGTGGTCTGGTACTGGTCAGCGCGCAGCACCTGGCCGGGTTGTTCGTCGGTCTGGAACTGCTCTCGGTACCGGTTTACGGTCTGGTGGCGTATGCCTTCTTCAACAAGCGTTCGCTGGAAGCCGGCATCAAATACATGGTGCTGTCGGCTGCCGGTTCCGCGTTCCTGTTGTTCGGCATGGCCCTGCTCTACGCCGACGCTGGCAGCTTGAGCTTCAACGGCATCGGTCAGGCCCTGGCGGCCACTGGTCTGCCAAGTTCTCTGGCTCAACTGGGGCTGGGCATGATGTTGATCGGCCTGGCGTTCAAACTGTCGCTGGTACCGTTCCACCTCTGGACCCCGGACGTTTACGAAGGTGCTCCGGCACCGGTGGCGGCATTCCTCGCCACTGCGTCGAAAGTCGCCGTGTTCGCGGTGATGGTGCGTCTGTTCCAGATCTCGCCAGCGGCGAGCAGTGGCGTGCTGAGCGACGTACTGACCATCATCGCCATCGCGTCGATCCTGTTCGGTAACCTGCTGGCACTGGCCCAGAGCAACCTCAAGCGTCTGCTGGGTTACTCGTCCATCGCCCACTTCGGCTACCTGCTGATCGCCCTGGTGGCGAGCAAAGGCCTGGCTGTGGAAGCCATCGGCGTGTACCTGGTCACTTACGTGATCACCAGCCTCGGCGCGTTCGGCGTGATCACCCTGATGTCCTCGCCGTACAACGGCCGTGACGCGGATGCCCTGTACGAATACCGCGGCCTGTTCTGGCGCCGTCCGTACCTGACCGCCGTCCTGACCGTGATGATGCTGTCCCTGGCCGGTATCCCGTTGACCGCGGGCTTCATCGGCAAGTTCTACATCATCGCCACCGGTGTCGAATCGCAGCAATGGTGGCTGGTCGGCTCCCTGGTACTGGGCAGCGCCATCGGCGTTTTCTACTACCTGCGTGTGATGGTCACCCTGTACCTGATCGAACCGAACCTGCGTCGCCACGATGCCCAGCTGCACTGGGAACAACGTGCAGGCGGCGTGATGCTGCTGGCGATTGCCGTACTGGCATTCTTCCTCGGCCTGTATCCACAGCCGCTGCTGAACCTGGTTCAGCAAACGGGGTTGGCGGGTTGATCGCTTAAGCGCACTCGGCAGAAAACAGAAACGGCACCTTCGGGTGCCGTTTTTGCGTTTGGGGGATGATGGATTTTCAGAAACCCGTGATCGCAGCCTTTTTCTTGCTCCAGTTCCTGAGCAATCAAATCAAACCTGATCTATAGAAGCCCCTTCACCATAGGAACACACGCCAGTTGAAGCCCCGAAGGGGAATGGTAAATCGCAGGCTCCTCACCGACGAAACCGTAGCGTCGGTAAAAGTCAGCCGCATTCAAAGTAGCATCAAGCTTGACTTTTTCCAGGCCCAACTCTCGCGCCAGGCATTCGAGGTGGTCCAGGACTCTCCTGCCGATACCCCGCTGCATAAAGCCAGGATGCACAAAGATCGCGCCGATTTCGCTGTTCTCCAGGTCAAGCATTCCTGTCGCCACCGGCTCGCTGTCAATACAGCCCAGATAGAAGTGCTTCTCCATCAGTGTGTAATAGCCATCCTCGGCCGCACCAGCCGTCCAGGCCAATAGCTGCGTCTCGGTATAGGCGCCGATGCATTGATGCCGGATCGCTAAAAGGCGAATGTCGAATGCTGTCTGGGAATCGCTGTGGCTGGCTCGTCTAATCTCGAACATTTCACTCTCCGTCAGCCATGTTCGGACGGAGAACTAAAAAGCCCCGTCCATCTCTGGCGGGGCTTGGGGTAACACGTCAAATTCTAAGCACGCATGACCTCATGGCCCGCCAGAGGCGGTCATAGAGGGGCACATCATGTTCATTCGGCGTATGTAAATCATGGGCGGATAGTGCTGAGGATGGTCCGACAAGTCAATCTCGAAGCCGCATTACGAAACCATTCAATCGATTGCGACAAACCCTTCGGTCTGGCGCCGCCACCGACTTGTTAACAAACAAAAAAGGGCACCTTTGGGTTTAGCCAGTCAGTTAAGCCGTAATGCGATCTGTAGCAGCTGGCGAAGCCTGCGCTCGGCTGCGTAGCAGTAGTGAATCCGGCTGATGCGGTCTGCCTGACATACCGCGATCTCTGATTTTACGACTGCTACGCAGCCGAACGCAGGCTTCGCCAGCTGCTACAAAGAATGCGTCGCGGCTGAAATTGCTTAACTGACTGGCCGAATTTGCGGGGGCTGGTTTAGTTGACTGCGATCCGTCGTGGCGACAGCCGGCTCAACGTTATCCAACGCCTGATTCACCGCCAACTCTCCCAACATGACCACTTGCGCAATACCCAACAGGGTCTTGCGATGCGTGCCTTCCAGCAGAGCGGCGAAGTCACAGAGCATGACCGTAGCCGAGGACAATGACTCGCTGGCATTGGCCAGTAGGGATTCGGTATCGGCTTTTGAATTGGGGGTTCCGGGGTTCTAATCCCGATCGCTGAATTGGCAGCGACGAACATAGGCTAGAGAGCGGACGTCCGACGGACAACCTGAAAACATTGTGGGAAGGTTCTGTATTTCCCACACAACTTTAAACATTCAGAATTGAAATACGCACTGTGTAGGAGCTGTCCGCAGGCTGTGATTTTTTACTCTTCATCGCCCTTCCACTTACAGGAAGATACCTGCAAGGCGGTGGGCAATAGCTGACATCCCGCAGGAGGCATTTGCCGTTAAATTCGAAGATCAGCTATCAAGAGCGATCGCGAACCATGAAACGAGATATTTGTGCCGAATGGGTAGAAGGCTTCGACGCCTTGGCCTCTGGACGCCGGTTTGCAGTGGAAAAACCCTTTGACCCGCGTATCGGAGCGATGAAAGGAAAACTGGTTATTCCTGACGATTTCGACGTGCCTCTGCCCGATGACATGATCGATAGTTTTGAAGGCCCTCAGGATTGAGAAATGACCTCGAACATCACCACCGTGACCCATTCGGTCGGCTGATCGTTCAACGGCCATGACCGAGCCGATAAAGCTGCTCACCGCCGCCCCATGGCCAGGTACGCAAATTTAGCAATTTTGGTTTAACCGGCCCTCTCCTCCCCGATATCCAGAATCGCCTCGCGGATGAATCAGCCGCGTCCTACATCCCGATCCTGCCTTCGACTTTAACGTAACGACTTGACCGAATTGGGCAGGAACAGAAGCCTTGACCTATTCGATTCTTGTGATAGAAATATACGCAGGTAACGTACAGAACATGGACGCTCTTTTTATCGAATTACCCGTATTTCAAAAGCATCGAAGTGACTACCTGGATGATGATCTGTTTCACCGGTTCCAGCAGGAGCTGCTGCAAAACCCGGAAGCGGGAGATGTCGTCGAAGGCACCGGAGGTCTGCGCAAAATTCGAGTGGTGGATGAGCGGCGAAACAAGGGCAAGCGCGGTGGGCTGAGGGTGATTTATTACTGGTGGTCCGGTTTCGACCAGTTCTGGCTCTTTACCTTGTATGGCAAGAACGAGCAGGACGATCTGACGCCACAACAGAAAAAACTGCTTAAAGAAATGCTTTATCAAGAAATCAAAGCGAGAACGAGCGATGAAACGTGACATTTTTTCCGAGCTGGTAGAGGGGTTTGAAGCCTTGGCCGATGAGCGCCAAGGTAAAATCACTCTACGTACGCACAAAGTAAAACTGGCCAAACTGGCGCCGATTACGGCAGAGGAAGTGGTCGGCATCCGCCAGCAACTGAATCTCTCCCGGCCGGTGTTTGCGATGTACTTGCGCACCAACACCCGGACGCTGGAGAACTGGGAACAAGGGCGGGCGAAACCCAATGCTCAGGCGACAACGCTGATCCGGCTGGTTGAGCGCTTTCCGGAGACGGTTCAACAACTGGCGGCGCTGACCTGAAGTGTTTGTGGCGTTTTCAATGACGCCATCGCGAGCAAGTCGGATCGCCGCACCGCCGCTCCCACAGTGGATCTCCAGTGAACACACCATTGGGGAACTCCTACGGCTAACTGTGGGAGCGGGCTTGCTCGCGAAGGCGGCCCATCAGGCACAAAGCAAAACGGCACCTTTCGGTGCCGTTCGCGTTTCACATAACAGACGATTACTTACGCGCCGCCTCCCACGATTTCAACAGTTCGGCATAGCTCACGGTTTCGCCTTTAGGCTTCTCGTTCGCCAGTTTCGCTTTCGGCGCGCCCGGCTGATCGAACCAGTACTGCGCATCCCGCTCCGGATTCATTTTCGGCGCGCAGGTAGCTTGCGCCTTTGAGCGCTCCAGACGGGTCAAGATTGCATCCTGATCCTTGGCCAGACCGTCCAGTGCCTGTTGTGGCGTTTTCTCGCCACTGGCCGCTTCGGCGATGTGGCTCCACCACAGTTGCGCCAAACGAGGATAGTCGGGCACGTTGGTCCCGGTCGGGGTCCATTGCACGCGGGCCGGGCTGCGATAGAACTCCACCAGACCACCGAGTTTCGGTGCCAGGTCGGTCATGGCTTGCGAGTTGATGTCCGACTCGCGAATCGGGGTCAGGCCGACGATGGTTTTCTTCAGGGATACGGTTTTCGACGTCACGAACTGCGCGTACAGCCAGGCCGCGAGTTTTTGCTTTTCAGGCGTGGACTTGAGGAACGTCCAGGAGCCGGCGTCCTGATAACCGAGCTTCATGCCCTCTTCCCAGTACGGACCTTTTGGCGACGGTGCCATGCGCCATTTCGGCGTGCCGTCGGCGTTCATCACCGGCAGGCCCGGTTTGGTCATGTCGGCGGTAAACGCGGTGTACCAGAAGATCTGCTGGGCGATATTGCCCTGGGACGGCACAGGGCCGGATTCGGAGAAGGTCATGCCCGCCGCTTCCGGTGGCGCGTATTTTTTCATCCAGTCCACGTACTTGGTGGTCGCATAGACCGCCGCCGGGCCATTGGTATCGCCGCCGCGGGTCACGCTGGAGCCGACCGGATGACAATCCTCGACGCGGATGCCCCACTCGTCCACTGGCAAGCCGTTGGGTATACCTTTGTCACCAGCGCCCGCCATGGAGAACCACGCATCGGTGAAGCGCCAGCCAAGGGACGGGTCTTTCTTGCCGTAGTCCATGTGACCGTAGACGCGCTTGCCGTCGATCTCCTTGACGTCTTCGCTGAAAAATTTGGCGATGTCTTCATAGGCCGACCAGTTCACCGGTACACCCAGTTCATAACCGTACTTTTCTTTGAATTTCGCTTTCAGATCCGCTCGCTCGAACCAGTCGGCGCGGAACCAGTAGAGGTTGGCGAACTGCTGGTCGGGCAGTTGATAGACCTTGCCGTCCGGCGCGGTGGTGAACGAGATGCCGATGAAGTCTTTGATGTCCAGCGTCGGCGAGGTGAAGGCCTTGCCTTCGTTGGCCATCAGGTCGGTGATCGATTCGGTCTTGCCGTAGCGAAAGTGCGTGCCAATCAGGTCCGAATCGTTGACCCAGCCGTCATAGATGTTCTTGTCCGACTGCATCTGGGTCTGCAGCTTTTCCACCACGTCGCCTTCCTGCAGCAAGTCGTGGGTCAGCTTGATCCCGGTGATCTCGGTGAAAGCCTTGGCCAACACCTTGGATTCATATTCGTGGGTGGCGATGGTTTCCGACACCACTTTGATACTCATCCCGCGAAACGGCTCGGACGCCTTGATGAACCACTTCAGCTCTTCGAGCTGCTGGGCTTCGGTCAGGGTGGACGGTTTGAACTCGCTGCCAATCCATTTCTTGGCGGCGTCTTCATAGGCATCGGCCCAGGCCGCAGCGCTCAACCCGCTGAGTGCCAACATGGCTGCCAATGAAACGCTATGTCGCAGCTTATTGTTTTTGTCGAACATAGAGACCTCCTGTTTGAGTTTCGGAGCAGCATTGCCGATCGATGTCGACTAGCCCCAACGCATCACAGCCAACAGCCACACCAGGGACAACGCGAACGCTACCCAGATGCTCCAGTCGGTGACGCCGATTACCAGCAAATGCAGGTAGGCGCTGCCGAGAAGACCGATAAACAGCCGATCGCCACGGGTGGTGGCAATCGGCAAAAAACCACGCCGAGGGACACTCGGCGAACGCAACTCCCAGGTCGTCATGCCCGCCAGAGTCAAGGCAATGACGCTGAAGAACGCCGCCGTGGGACCCGTCCAACTCATCCATTCCATCATCAGTTCCTCATACCCGGCCCAGAGCAAAGCCCTTGGCCACGTGGTTGCGAACAAACCAGATCACCAACAGGCCCGGCAGGATCGTTAACACCCCCGCCGCCGCCAGTACGCCCCAGTCAATTCCGGATGCCGAGACCGTTCGGGTCATTACCGCCGCGATAGGCTTGGCGTTTACCGAGGTCAAGGTTCGCGCCAGCAACAGCTCGACCCAGGAAAACATGAAGCAGAAAAACGCTGTGACACCGATCCCGGAGCCGATCAGTGGAACGAAGATCTTCACGAAGAACTTGGGGAAACTGTAGCCGTCGATGTAGGCGGTTTCGTCGATTTCCTTGGGAACGCCGGACATGAAGCCTTCAAGAATCCACACCGCCAATGGCACGTTGAACAGACAGTGCGCCAGCGCCACCGCGATATGGGTGTCGAACAGCCCGATCGAGGAATACAACTGGAAGAACGGCAGCAGGAAAACTGCTGGTGGTGCCATGCGGTTGGTCAGCAGCCAGAAGAACAAGTGCTTGTCACCGAGGAAACGATAGCGCGAAAACGCATACGCCGCCGGCAGCGCCACGCTCAGGGAAATCACCGTATTCAGGCTCACGTAGTACAGCGAGTTGAGATAACCGGTGTACCAGCTCGGGTCAGTGAAGATCACCTTGTAGTTGGCGAAGGTGAAATCCTGGGGAAACAGCGTCAGACCACCGAGGATTTCGGTGTTGCTCTTGAAGGACATGTTCAGCAGCCAGTAGATCGGCACCAGCAGGAACAGGATGTAGATCAGCAGTGGAATAAGCTTTCTCTTGCTCATGGCGGGCCTCACCGATTGGCGTCAGAGTGAGTCATGGCGGTGTAGAACAGCCACGACACCAACAGGATGATCAGGAAATACACCAGCGAGAAAGCCGCCGCCGGGCCGAGGTCGAATTGCCCGATGGCCATTTGGGTCAGCGTCTGACTCAGGAAGGTAGTGGCATTCCCCGGACCGCCACCCGTCAGTACGAACGGCTCGGTGTAGATCATGAAGCTGTCCATGAACCGCAGCATCACCGCGATCAGCAGCACGCTCTTGAGCTTGGGCAACTGGATGTGTCGGAAAACCGCCCAGGCCGACGCCCGATCAATCCGCGCCGCCTGGTAATACACGTCCGGAATCGCCCGCAAACCGGAGAAACACAACAGCGCCACCAGCGACGTCCAGTGCCACACGTCCATCACCAACACCGTGACCCAGGCGTCCATGGTGTTGGCCGCATAGTTGTAGCTGATGCCCATGGCATTGAGGCTCGAACCGAGCAAACCGATGTCGGCCCGGCCAAAAATCTGCCAGATCGTGCCGACCACGTTCCATGGAATCAGCAATGGAATCGCCAGAATGATCAGCACCACCGACGACCAGCGGCCCTTGGTCGGCATGGTCAGGGCGATGGCGATGCCCAATGGAATTTCGATCAGCAACACGCAGCCGGAGTAGATGAACTGGCGCAGCAGCGAGTCATGCAAGCGTGGGTCGAGCAGCACCTGCCGGTACCAGTCGGCACCGACGAAGTAGCGGCTGGACTGGTCGAAGATGTCCTGCACCGAGTAGTTGACCACGGTCATCATCGGGATCACCGCACTGAATGCCACCAGCAGAAACACCGGCAACACCAGCCACCAGGCCTTGTTGTTCTGCACCTTGTTCATGGCAGGACCTCCAGCAGGTAATCATCGGCATAGACCATCAGCCATTGCGCCGGAAAACTGATGTACGCCGTGCCTTCGGGCACTGGTTTATCTTCGGCCAAGCGTACTTTCAAAGGAGCGCCGTCGAGGTTCAGGGTCATGATTTTGTAGGTACCCAGGTCTTCAACGTGTACGACTTGTGCCTGCATCGCGTCGTCACAGGGTTCGTCCCACACATGAACGAACTCCGGACGAATGCCGACCTTCAGGGTTTTCCATTCGGACTCGGCGATTCGTTTCTGCATCGAGTCGGACAACGGCAAGTGAGTCCCGGCAAAACCGACACCGCCGGCTTGTGGCTGGACCTCGATCAGGTTCATCCCCGGGCTGCCAATGAAATAGCCGACAAAGGTGTGGCTCGGCCGCTCGAACAACTCCCGAGGCGTACCGAACTGCACGATCTGCCCGCCATACATCACCGCGATCTTGTCGGCGAAGGTCGAAGCTTCGAGCTGATCGTGGGTGACGTAGACCATTGTGATGTTGAACTGCTCGTGGATCTGCTTGAGCTTGCGTCGCAACTTCCACTTCAGGTGCGGGTCGATCACCGTCAGCGGTTCATCGAAGAGGATTGCCGACACGTCATCGCGCACCAGTCCACGGCCCATGGAAACCTTCTGTTTTTCATCGGCGGTGAGGTTGCGCGCCTTCTTGTACAGCAATGCCTGGAGGTCGAGGACTTCAGCGATTTCCTGCACCTTGGTGTGAATTTTCGCCTCGTCCATGCCCTGATTGCGCAATGGAAAGGCCAGGTTATCGAACACTGTCATGGTGTCGTAGACCACCGGAAACTGGAAAACCTGGGCGATGTTGCGTTTTTCCGGGGTCAGTTCATTGACCACTTTGCTGTCGAACAGCACTTGGCCCTGGGACGGGCTGAGCAACCCGGAAATGATGTTGAGCAAGGTCGACTTGCCGCACCCCGAAGGCCCGAGCAGCGCATAAGCACCGCCCTGTTCCCAAACGTGATCCATCTCGCGGATCGCGTAATCCTCAGGGCCGGTCGGCGTTGGGGTGTAGCTATGAGCAAGGTTCTGCAAACGGATTTCAGCCATCAGGCAACCCTCGCAATGCGGCGACCGGGCGCCTGAACCAGCCGCCCCTGCCTATCGAACACAAACAGTTTATGGGTCGGGATATAGATGCGAATCGGCGCGTCGACGTCGTATTCGTGAACACCCGGCAAGTGCAGCACCAGCAGGAAATACTCGTTGCGCACGTGCAGGAAGGTTTCCGAACCACTGATCTCGGCCACCTCGACGGTCACCGCCAGTTCCAGATCGTCGTCGTTGCTCGGCACCAGCGAAATATGGCTGGGGCGCACGCCGAAACGGAACTCGCCCTCGCCCACCGGCCGCAGATCGACGTTCAATGGGAAGTGCACAAAATTGGCGAAACTGACTTCGTTACCGGCGATGCGCCCCGGCATCAGATTGATCGGCGGCTCGGAGAACAGCTCCGCCGCCAGCACCGTTTGCGGCTGGTGATACACCTCGGAGGACTTGCCGCTTTGAATCACCCGACCTTCATGAAGAATCGTGGTGGTGCCGCCCAGGGCCAAGGCTTCATTAGGTTCCGTGGTGGCGTAAATCGCGATGGTGTGCCGGGCCTTGAACAGCTCGCGCATTTCCTGGCGCAGCTCTTCGCGCAGTTTGTAGTCAAGGTTGACCAGCGGCTCGTCGAACAGAATCAGCTCGGCGTCCTTGACCAGCGCCCGGGCCATGGCCGTGCGCTGTTGCTGGCCGCCGGAGAGTTCCAAAGGATAACGCTGGAGGAATTTCTCGATGCGCAGCATCTTCGCGGTTTCCAGCACTTTGCTCTGGATCAGCTCGTTGGAAACACCGGACTGACGCAGCGGCGAGGCGATGTTCTCGAACACCGTCATGGTCGGGTAATTGATGAACTGCTGATAGACCATCGACACATTGCGCAAACGCACCGGGCGCTGAGTGACATCGACGCCGTTCATCAGGATGCGGCCGCTGTCGGGTTTATCCAGACCGGCCATCAGGCGCATGAGGCTGGTTTTGCCGGACAGCGTGCGACCGAGCAAAACGTTGAACGATCCGGGTTCGAAGTTTAGGCACGCATCGTCGATCCAGGTCTGACCCTCGACGGTACGGCTGACGTGCTCCAGGATTAGTGACATGGCTCGGCCTTTTTATTATTGGAGTCAAGCGACCAGAGCACTACAGCGACATTCGTGCCAGAAACTCCAAGCGGTTGATCTGACTTGAAATTCCTTCAAATGGGATAAAAATCGCGTTCCTTGCTGAACAGAAATGAACAACCGCGGATGAACATTTGAACAGTTCAATGATTGACAATGAACAATAGTGAACAACACTCTACGGATGCTTTTAGCGACACGAATACTCGATTCCACGCGATCCTGTGTAGCAGCTGGCGAAGCCTGCGTTCGGCGACGCAGTCGTCGTAAAACCTGTTTGCATGGTCATCCTGATACACCGCGACGCTCGATTTCACGACGACTTCGTCGCCGAACGCAGGCTTCGCCAGCTGCTACATGAATCGCGTTACTCATAACAAAAATAATAATGCTCAGAGATCGACTGCCATGGCCGCACCTGCCCCGCCGCTCTCCCACGACGCCATCATCCAGGACTCCTGGTCCCGCTGCCGCGCGTTCGGGCTCGATCATCAGAGCGCGCCAGCGTTCGATCAGCTACCCGCCGATGGCATCGCCCAGTTGCTGGAGAGCCAGCATTCACTGGTGCAGACCACCCATCAGGAAGTCCTGCCGTATTACGAGAACATCCTCAGCAACTCCAATTGCCTGATCATGCTCGCCGACAATCAGGGCCAGGTGCTGACGTCCTGGGGTACCCAGCGTTTCATCGAGCCGAGCCTGACTCGCGGTTTCAGCGCCGGCGCCAGCTGGATGGAACGTTGCAGCGGCACCAATGCGATCGGCACCGCGTTGGCCTGCGAGCAGGCGGTGCACATCGAGCACGATGAACATTTTCTCAAGGCCAATCGCTTCATGACCGGTTCCGCCGCGCCGATTTTCGATGCCGAGCGCAAAGTGATCGCGGTGCTGGATGTGTCCAGCGACAGCTACCTGCCGCCATCCCATACCCTGGGCATGGTCAAGATGATGAGCCAAACCGTGGAGAACCGGCTGATCCTCAACCTGTTCCACGGCCAGCATTTCCAACTGACCTTCAATACCGGGCTGAATAACCTCGACAGCCAATGGGCCGGGTTGCTGATTTTCGATGAAACCGGTCAGGTGCTGTCGGCTAATCGCCGGGCCGATAACCTGCTGGGCATCAGTCTGACGCGGGTCAGCGTCGAAAGCCTGTTCAAAGTCTCATTGCTGGAACTGCTGAACCAGCCGGACGGCCTGCCGTTTGCCCTGCAAGCCTCGGGGCGCAACCGCTTTCAATGTCTGCTGAAACGGCCAAAACAAGCACCGATTCAAGCCCGAGTGTTTGCCGAAGCCACCGTGGCGGCACCCGCCGCGATCAGCCTCAACACCCTGCATTTTGGCGACAGCCGCGTAGAAAAAGCCGTGCGCCAGGCTGAACGCTTGCTGGAAAAGGACATTCCGCTGTTGATCCATGGGGAAACCGGAGTCGGCAAGGAAGTCTTCGTCAAAGCCCTGCACCAGGCCAGTTCACGCAGCAAACAGCCGTTCATTGCCGTCAACTGTGCGGCGATCCCCGCCGAACTGGTGGAATCCGAGCTGTTTGGCTATGAGAAAGGTGCGTTCACTGGCGCCAACCAGAAAGGCAGCATCGGGCTGATCCGCAAGGCCGACAAAGGCACCCTGTTCCTCGATGAAATCGGCGATATGCCGCTGCCGACCCAGGCCCGGTTGCTGCGGGTATTGCAGGAACGTTGTGTGCAACCGGTAGGAAGCAGCGAGTTGTTCCCGGTAGACATTCGGATCATTTCAGCGACCAACCGCTCGTTGCGCGAGCAGGTTCAGCTGGGGCGGTTTCGTGAGGATTTGTATTACCGGATCGGTGGTTTGACCCTGGAACTGCCGCCGCTACGGGAACGCAGCGATAAAGAAGCGCTGTTCAAACGGCTGTGGGACCAGCACCGCGAACCGAGCCAATGGGCTGGCTTGAGCCGTGAAGTGATGGCGCTGTTCAATCGTCATCCGTGGCCGGGAAATTTGCGCCAGGTCAGCAGTGTGATGCAGGTGGCGCTGGCGATGGCCGAGGAACAACCCGTGCGGCTGGAGCATTTGCCGGATGATTTTTTTGTCGATCTGGAGATGGAGCCGGTGGATTCGCCGGAGCCGATAGTGGTTGATTTGAATGATGCCGAGGAATTGAATCGGCAGTTGCAGGCGGCTGGGGGGAATATTTCCCATTTGGCCCGCAGGCTCGGGGTTAGTCGCAACACCCTTTACAAGCGATTGCGCCAGTCAGACGACTGATCGTTCCCACGCGCAGCAAAGGAATGCCTCAACGGACGCTCCGCGTTCGGCTATGGAAGGGACGCGGAGCGTCCCGGGCTGCATTCCCACGCAGAGCGTGGGAACGATCAGTGAGGCAAACAAAAACCCGCACAAGGCGGGTTTTGTTTGTAGCCAATACAGCAATCAGTCAGCCAGACGCCAGGTCGTCCCGCCCTTGCCGTCTTCCAGCACCACGCCCATGGCGGTGAGCTGGTCGCGGATGCGGTCGGATTCGGCCCAGTCTTTACCGGCACGAGCCGCCAAACGTGCAGCAATCAGCGCCTCGACTTCGGCTGCGTCCACGCGCCCTTCGGCACCGGCCTGCAGGAAGTCATCGGCCTCAAGCTGCAACACACCCAACACGCTGGCCAACTCTTTCAAACGAGCCGCCAAACCCGCCGCCGCATCGAGATCGCTCTCACGCAGACGATTGATCTCACGCACCATCTCGAACAGCACCGCGCAGGCTTCCGGCGTGCCGAAGTCGTCGTTCATCACCTGAGTGAAGCGCTCGACAAAGGCTTCGCCACCGGCCGGTGCCACGCTCGGCAGGCCTTTCAACGCATGGTAGAAACGCTCAAGCGCGCCCTTGGCGTCCTTGAGGTTGTCTTCCGAATAGTTGATCGCGCTGCGGTAGTGGCTGGATACCAGCAGGTAACGCACGACTTCCGGGTGGTACTTTTCCAGCACGTCGCGAATGGTGAAGAAGTTGTTCAAGGACTTGGACATCTTCTCGCCATTGATGCGAATCATGCCGCAATGCATCCACGCGTTGGCGTAGGTCTTGCCGGTCGCCGCTTCGCTCTGGGCGATTTCGTTTTCATGGTGCGGGAACTCCAGGTCGCTGCCGCCGCCATGAATGTCGAAGGTCTCGCCGAGGCAGCAGGTGGACATCACCGAGCACTCGATGTGCCAGCCCGGACGGCCGTCACCCCACGGCGATGGCCAGCTAGGCTCGCCCGGCTTGGCGCCTTTCCACAGCACGAAGTCCAACGGGTCCTGCTTGGACTCGTCGACTTCGATCCGTGCGCCGATGCGCAGGTCTTCGATCTTCTTGCGTGACAGCTTGCCGTAGCCCATGAACTTGGCGACGCGGTAGTACACGTCGCCATTGCCCGGTGCGTAGGCGTAACCCTTGTCGATCAGGGTCTGGATCATGCTCTGCATACCAGCGATGTGATCGGTGGCTCGCGGCTCCATGTCCGGCTTGAGGATGTTGAGGCGCGCCTCGTCCTCGTGCATCGCAGTGATCATGCGCTCGGTCAGCGCGTCGAACGGCTCGCCGTTCTCCTTCGCCCGATTGATGATCTTGTCTTCGATGTCGGTGATGTTGCGCACGTAGGTCAGGTTGTAACCGCTGAACCGCAACCAGCGGGTCACCAGGTCGAACGCGACCATGCTGCGGCCATGGCCAATGTGGCAGTAGTCGTACACGGTCATCCCGCAGACGTACATGCGCACATTGTTGCCATCCAGAGGCTTGAAGACTTCTTTGCTCTTGGTGAGCGTGTTGTAGATCGTAAGCACGAATGCTCCTTCCTTAACGCTGAATCACTGGCCCCACGAATCGCGCAGGGTCACGGTACGGTTGAACACCGGAACACCTGGCTTCGAGTCCTTGATATCCGCGACGAAGTAACCTTCGCGCTCGAACTGGAAACGGTCTTCCGGCTGTGCATTGCCAAGCGAAGGCTCGGCACGACAACCAGTGAGAACTTGCAGCGAGTCAGGGTTGATGTTGTCCAGGAAACTGGCGCTGTCTTCGGCTTTCTCCGGGTTGGCCGAACGGAACAGGCGATCGTACAGACGCACTTCGCATTCGACGCTGGCCGCGGCCGGCACCCAGTGCACCACGCCTTTGACCTTGCGGCCTTCCGGATTTTTGCCCAACGTTTCCGGATCGTACGAGCAACGCAGTTCGACGATGTTGCCATCGGCGTCCTTGATCGCTTCGTCGGCACGGATCACGTAGCTGCCGCGCAGACGCACTTCGCCGTTCGGCTCCAGGCGCTTGTAGCCTTTTGGCGGCTCTTCCATGAAGTCTTCACGGTCGATGTAGAGCTCACGGGCGAACGGCAGAACGCGCACGCCCATGTCTTCTTTCGGGTGGCACGCCAATTCGAGGTTTTCGACCTGGCCTTCCGGATAATTGGTGATCACGACTTTCAGCGGACGCAACACGCACATGGCGCGGGGGGCGCTGTGGTCGAGGTCATCACGGATGCTGAATTCGAGCATGCCGAAATCGACGACGCCGTCGGAACGGTTGGTGCCGATCATTTCGCAGAAGTTGCGGATCGATTTCGGCGTGTAGCCACGGCGGCGGAAGCCCGACAGCGTGGACATGCGCGGATCGTCCCAGCCATGAACGTGCTTTTCATCGACCAGTTGCTTGAGCTTACGCTTGCTGGTGATGGTGTAGTTCAGGTTCAGGCGGCTGAACTCGTACTGACGCGGGTGTGCCGGCACGGGCAGGTTGTCGAGGAACCAGTCGTACAGCGGACGATGGCTTTCGAACTCCAGGGTGCAGATCGAGTGGGTGATGCCTTCGATGGCGTCCGACTGACCGTGGGTGAAGTCGTAGTTCGGGTAGATGCACCACTTGTCGCCGGTCTGGTGGTGATGCGCGTGACGGATGCGATACATGATCGGGTCGCGCAGGTTCATGTTCGGCGAGGCCATGTCGATCTTGGCCCGCAGCACGCGTGCGCCGTCCGGGAATTCGCCGGCGCGCATGCGGGCGAACCAGTCGAGGTTTTCTTCCACGGAGCGGTCGCGGAACGGGCTGTTCTTGCCCGGCTCGGTCAGGCTGCCACGGTATTCCTTGGCCTGTTCCGGGCTCAGATCATCGACGTAAGCCTTGCCGGCCTTGATCAGCTCTACCGCCCAGTCGTGCAACTGGTCAAAATACTGCGAGGCATAGCGCACTTCACCGGACCATTCGAAGCCCAGCCATTTGACGTCGCTTTCGATCGCGTCGATGTATTCCTGGTCTTCCTTGGCCGGGTTGGTGTCGTCGAAACGCAGGTGCGTGACGCCGCCGAATTCCTGGGCCAGACCGAAGTTCACACAGATCGACTTGGCGTGACCGATGTGCAGGTAGCCGTTGGGCTCAGGCGGGAAACGGGTGACGATCTGCGTGTGCTTACCCGAGTCCAGGTCCGCCTGGATGATCGGGCGCAGGAAATTGACCGGCACGGCAGGGCCGGTCTTGGAATTCGAGGTAGGGTCGACAGTGGGCTTGCTCATAGGATCCTTGAACGTACAAGTGCGCGGCCAGTTGGCCAAATCAAAGCGGCTGTTATAAATCAAAGGGGCTTATCATAGCCGATGCTGTCAAGTGGCTGACAGAGCAGGCCGGCAATCGGTTGCATTTAATCGGTTGCCAATGAAAAACAGCCTCGAAATTCGCGCCCGGCACGCTAAACTGCGTGCCTTGGCCAACACTGGCCGGACTGGTTGAGGGTCAACACGCCCGAAACCCACGAATTCCTTAAAGAGTACAGATCATGACCCAAGTCAAACTGACTACCAACTTCGGCGACATCGTCCTGGAACTGAACGCCGAAAAAGCCCCGATCACCGTGGCCAACTTCATCGAGTACGTCAAAGCCGGTCACTACGAAAACACTGTTTTCCACCGCGTCATCGGTAACTTCATGATCCAGGGCGGCGGTTTCGAGCCAGGCATGAAAGAAAAGAAAGACAAGCGCCCAAGCATCCAGAACGAAGCCGACAACGGCCTTCCGAACGTGAAGTACAGCGTGGCCATGGCCCGCACCATGGAGCCGCATTCGGCTTCCGCCCAGTTCTTCATCAACGTGGCTGACAACAGCTTCCTGAACCACAGCGGCAAAACCGCTCAGGGTTGGGGCTACGCCGTATTCGCCAAAGTAGTTGAAGGCACCGACGTGGTCGACAAGATCAAAGGCGTGGCCACGACTTCCAAAGCCGGCCACCAGGACGTACCAGCAGAAGACGTGATCATCGAGAAAGCCGAGATCATTGAGTGATACTGCTGATTTCAGACTTGCATCTGGAAGAGGAGCGCCCGGACATTACCCGGGCGTTTCTGGATTTGCTCGCTGGACGCGCCCGTTCGGCGAGTGCGTTGTACATTCTGGGCGACTTTTTCGAGGCGTGGATTGGCGACGATGCCATGACGCCGTTCCAGCGTTCCATCTGCCAGGCCCTGCGCGAACTCAGCGACAGCGGCACGGCCATTTTTCTGATGCACGGCAATCGCGACTTCATGCTTGGCAAGGCCTTCTGCAAACAGGCTGGCTGTACATTGCTGAAGGACCCGAGTGTCGTGCAGTTTTACGGCGAGCCGGTGCTATTGATGCACGGCGACAGCCTTTGCACCCGCGACGAAGCGTATATGAAGCTGCGGCGTTACCTGCGCAACCCGATCACCCTGTTTATCCTGCGGCACCTGCCCTTGCGCACTCGCCATAAACTGGGGCGCAAGCTGCGCAGCGAAAGCCGGGCGCAGACGCGGATGAAGGCCAATGACATTGTTGATGTCACGCCGGAAGAAGTGCCGCGGATCATGCAGCACTATGGAGTGAAAACCTTGATCCATGGGCACACCCACCGCCCCGCCATTCACAAGTTGCAGATTGGCGAGCAGGCGGCCAAACGCATTGTGTTGGGGGATTGGGATCGTCAGGGTTGGGCGTTGCAGGTGGATGAGCAAGGGTTTGCGTTGGCGCCTTTCGACTTCACCCCGCCACCGCAATTGGCAGCACCCGTAAACTGACAGCCAAACAAAAGAACCTGCCTGATCGTTCCCACGCTCTGCGTGGGAATGCAGCCCGGGACGCTCTGCGTCCCTTCCAGAGCCGAACGCGGAGCGTCCGTTGAGGCATTCCCACGCGGAGCGTGGGAACGATCGTCCGGGCTTAGTGGCCTGCCGAGGCCGGCCCCGCCTTCGCCGCAAACGGCGGTTTCGCCAGCCACACCAGCAGAATCAATCCCATGAACGCCCACCCCAGTAACGTGAAGTAATCCACGGTGGAGAGCATGTACGCCTGGCTCGTCAGCACATGATCCAGTTGCGCGTAGGCCGGGTTACCCGCCCCGCCCAACGCATTCAAGGCATCCCGGGTCGCCGGCTCATACGTGGTGATGCTTTCACTCAAATATGCATGGTGTTGATCGGCGCGGCGAATCCAGATCCAGGTGGTCAACGAGGCCGCAAAACTACCGCCCAGGGTTCGCAGGAAGGTCGCAAGCCCTGCGCCGTCAGCAATCTGGCTCGGTGGCAAATCCGACATCAAAATGCTCAAGGTCGGCATGAAGAACAGCGCCACGCCAATGCCCATGAACAGCTGCACCAGGGCGATGTGCTGGAAGTCCACTTCATTGGTAAACCCGGCGCGCATGAAGCAACTCAAACCGATACAGAGGAACGCGCCACCGGCCAACAGTCGCAGGTCGAACTTGTGCGCGTACTTGCCGACAAACGGCGACAGCAGCACCGGCAGAATACCGATCGGTGCCACAGCCAATCCGGCCCAGGTGGCGGTGTAGCCCATTTGGGTTTGCAGCCATTGCGGCAGGATCAGGTTAATGCCGAAGAACCCGGCGTAACCGCCCACCAACACGATGGTGCCGATGCGGAAATTGCGGTGGGCGAACAGCCGCAGATTGACCACCGGATGCTTGTCGGTCATTTCCCAGATCACGAACACCGCCAGCGCAATCACTGAAATTGCCGCGCCGATGATGATGAAATTCGACTCGAACCAGTCCAGGTCATTGCCCTTGTCGAGGATCACCTGCAACGCGCCCACGCCAATGATCAACGTGATCAAACCCACGTAATCCATCGGCTGGTAACTGGTCACCACCGGCCGCGCCTTGAGTTGCTGGCGCACCACCATCACCGCGAAAATCCCGATCGGCACGTTGATAAAGAAAATCCACGGCCAGCTATAACTGTCGGTGATCCAGCCGCCGAGAATCGGCCCGGCAATCGGCGCCACCACCGTGACCATCGCCAGCAATGCCAAGGCCATGCCTCGCCTGGCGGGCGGATAGACCGCAATCAATAGCGTCTGCGTCATCGGATACAACGGCCCGGCCACCAGGCCTTGAAGCACCCGAAAGCCGATCAGCTCTGGCATCGAGGTTGAAATACCGCACAGAAACGAGGCCAGCACGAACAGTATCGTCGCCCAAAGAAACAGCTTTACCTCACCGAAACGCCGGCTGAGCCAACCGGTCAGCGGCAGCGCGATGGCATTGCTCACGGCAAACGAGGTGATGACCCAGGTGCCCTGCTCCGAACTCACACCCAGATTGCCGGAAATCGTCGGCAAGGCCACGTTGGCGATGGTGGTGTCGAGCACCTGCATGAAGGTCGCCAGCGACAGACCGATGGTGCTGAGCAGGAGGCTGGGCGGCGTGAAAGACGCGTTATTGCTCATCGCAAATCCTTTGAAACCTGATTGGCACAGCGCCTGTTACTGACGCAGCTGACCTTGTGGGAGCAAGCCTTTGTGGTGAGGGGGTTTGCCCCCGTTGGGTCGCGAAGCGACCCCGAAAGCTTTGCGACTGCTTCGCAGCCGAGCGGGGGCAAGCCCCCTCACCACAAAGGCTCGCTCCCACAGGGCCGGTGTGATGGCGAATCAGCGGTGCGCGGTTTTGTTGACCGCGACGCTGTTGTCGTGAATCAACTGAGTGATCATCGCGTCGGCCTCGGCCAACTGACGGTCGTAGACGCTGGTGCTGAACGAGGCCTTTTGCGGCGACTGTTGCGCCAGCACCGGACCGCTCTGGTCACGCAGGTTGACATCGACCTGAGTCGACAGGCCGACCCGCAACGGGTGCTTGACCAGCTCTTCGGCGTTGATGTGAATCCGCACCGGCACCCGCTGCACGATCTTGATCCAGTTTCCGGTGGCGTTTTGCGCCGGCAGCAAGGCAAACGCGCTGCCGGTCCCGGCACCGAGGCTGTCGATGGTGCCGCTGTATTTGACGTCGCTGCCGTAAAGGTCGGCTTCGATGTCTACCGGCTGACCGATACGCATGTCACGCAGTTGGGTTTCCTTGAAGTTGGCGTCGATCCACAGTTGATCCAGCGGGATCACCGCCATCAGCGCGGTGCCCGGCTGGACCCGCTGGCCCAGTTGCACACTGCGTTTGGCAACGTAACCGGTGACCGGCGCGATCAAGGTGCTGCGGGCATGGGTCAGGTAGGCCTGACGCAATTGTGCGGCGGCGGACATCACGTCCGGGTGCGACGACACCACGGTGTCATCGACCAACGCGCTGGTGGTCATGAGCTGTTGTTTGGTGTTGGCCAGGGCGTTTTGCGCCGAGGTCAGGTCATCGCGGGCGTGGGACAATTCTTCCTGGGAAATCGCCCCGCCAGCGGCGAGGTTTTTCCGGCGATTGAAGTTGTCCTGAGCCTTCTGCACTTCGGCCTGTTGCGCATTGACCTGGGCTTTCATGCCGTCGACATTACTGTACAAGCCTCGAACCTGACGCACAGTGCGAGCCAGATTGGCCTGGGCACTTTGCAGACCGACTTCAGCGTCGTTCGGGTCAAAGTTAATCAGCACCTGGCCTTCGTGGACCAAATCGCCATCGTCGGCACCGATGCTAACCACGGTGCCGGTAACCAACGGAGTGATTTCCACCACGTTGCCGTTCACATAGGCGTCGTCGGTGCTTTCGTTCCAGCGACCGTAAAATTGGTGATAACCCCAGACGCCGAGCCCGGCGAGGAATACCACGATGGTTAGCACAAACAGCATCACTTTGCGTTTGCGTGGATTGCTCGTGTCTTGAGCGTTGTCAGGGGCTTGGGATGTATCGACAGTGGCCATGACGGGTACCTTGAATTAGTTGTGCTGCGTGGCTGGGGTTGCGTTGGCCGCGGTCAGGGTTTCGCCCTGGAAGCCGCCGCCCAGCGCTTGCATCAGTTGAATCGACAGGTCGATCTGCTCGGCATTCAGGTTGGCCAGCTGACGCTGGGCCTGGAGCAATTGCTGCTCGATGCTGAGCACGTCCAGGTAGTTACCGATGCCGGAACCGTAACGCTGGACCACGGTGTTGTAAGAATCCTGGGCAATGTCGGTGGCGTGCTGCTGGGCGCCGATTTGCCGGCCGATATCGCGCAACTGGTTGATGGTGTCGCTGACATCGCCCAGGGCTTTCACCAGGCTTTTGTTGTACTGCGCCACCGCGAGGTCGTAATCGGCGTCACGGGAATCGAGGTCGGCACGCAAACGGCCACCGTCGAAAATCGGCACCGAGATCGTCGGCGCGACGTTGAAGAAACGACTCGCTGAACCAAACATCGCATCGCCCAGCAACGACTCGACACCCGCCACCGCGCTCAGGTTGAGGTTGGGGTAGAACCGGGTCTTGCCCGCCGCGATGTTTTTGCTCGCGGCTTCAACCCGCCAGCGTGCCGCCACCAAGTCCGGGCGACGACCGAGCAATTCCGCCGGCAGCACCGACGGCAAAGCCACGGCGCTTGCCTGAAGAACTTTCGGTCGGGTGATTTCGTTACCACGATCGGGACCTTTGCCCAGCAGCACGGCAAAGGCGATTTTCGCGCTTTGCAGGCGTTTCTCGGCGTCGATCAGGCTGGCTTCGGCGCTGGCTTCCAGGCTTTCGGTCTGTTGGAATTGGTACTGGCTGTCGATCCCCGAACTCAGACGACGCTGACTGAGGTCGAGCATTTGTTGGGTGCGCTTGAGGTCTTCGCTGGCCAAGTCATGGATGATATGTGCCTGCCCCAGATCGCTGTAGGCACGGGCGACGTCAGCGGACAAGGTCAGCTGCGCGGCTTGCTGATCGACTTCGGCGGCACGGGCTTGGCCCAATGCGGCTTCCCAGGCAGCGCGCTGACCGCCCCAAAGGTCGAAGTTGTAATTGAAACTGGCACCCACGTTGCGCACGGTGGAGTAGGTGCCACCCTGCCCGCTCGGGTCCTGATCGCGAGCCAGACGCGAACGGCTGACGCCGGCGCTGGCATCGAGGGTCGGCATCCGCGCGGCGTCGGCGGCATAGGCAGCGGCGCTGGCCTGGTGGGCGCGGGCGTCGGCGATCTGCATGTCGGGGCTGTCGTGCAAGGCTTCGCGGATCAGACCGTCGAGTTGCGGGTCGCCGAGGCTTTTCCACCAGTCACTTTTTGGCCACGCGGCGGGCGACAGGGTCACGCCGGTGAGGGATTGCCCGACCTTGAGATTTTTCGCATCGAGGCTGACGCCTTCGGTGGTCAGGCCGCTGTAACTGGCGCAACCGGCGAGGCTCATGGCCAACAGCACCAGGCTCAATCCACCACGCAGGCTTTTATTGTTCATTGCTACCTACCCGCTGCAGGGTGATCGGGTCACCCGCCGCTACCAAAATTTTCTTCAGGATCTGTTCCAGGATTTTCAATTCGTCCGGGGTGAGGGCACCGGCCAGTTCATTCATGGCCTCGGCGCCGATCTGCGGCAGCTGGTCGGTCAGCTGCTGGCCCTGTTCGGTCAGCACCAGTTGAACCTGACGCCGGTCTGCCTCGGAGCGTTGGCGGGCGAGGAAACCTTTCTGTTCCAGACGATCGAGCATGCGAGTCATCGAACCGCTGTCCAGCGACAGGTGACGGCACAGCTCGGCCGGGGTATTGACGCCGAACTGGGCCATGATGATCAGCACTTTGAATTGCGCGGCGGTGATGCCGTGGGGTTCCATGTGGGTGTCGATGATCCGGTCCTTGAGCAGCGCGGCGCGCCCGAGCAAGAGGCCGAGATGGCACTTGTGAAAATCGTATGAGGTGAAATGTTTCATCTGACCACCGATTAGCTGCCTAAGCAGAGAATGTATGTCGAGATGTTACTGCCTAGGCAGCGAATGTCAACGCAATAGTTAGGGTGCTTTGTATTTGGTTGATAAATGGCGATGGATTCTGCGGTGAACACTCTGACGCCATCGCGGGCAAGCCCGCTCCCACAGGTTCGGCGAGATCCTTGTGGGAGCGGGCTTGCCCGCGATTGGAGCGACGCGGTATCTGGAAGAAAACGCGGACCTAGAAATCCCGCTTGTAGAAGATGTCCAGCGAACTGGCCACGCCGCTGGCGGCTTCGAGGTAGACCTTTTTGCTCAGCTTGTAGCGCAAGGCGATAGTGTTGGCCGGCTCGAACACCCCGACGCCATAACGCAGGCTGAGTTTCTCGGTAATGTTGCCACTGGCCACTACAGCAGTGCTGGCGCCGCTGCCTTGGGTATCGAGCTGGAAGTCCTGAATACCCAGATCCTTGGCCAACCCGCTGGTCACACCCGAACTGCCCATCAAACCCAGCCCGAGGGCAGCCTGGGCGAGCATGTTGTTGTCTTCACCGGTGGTGCTCAGCGGACGCCCGAGCACCAGATAGGACAACGCCTGCTCCTGACTCATCGCCGGTTCGGAAAAGATCTGCGTGGTCGGCTGCTCGGCGCTGCCACTCAGGCGAATGCCGGCAATGACGTCGTCGGTCTGGCGAATCGCTTCGATGTCGAGGTACGGCTGATCGATCGGACCGGCAAACAACAATCGCGCCCGGCGCACCGTCAGTCGCTGGCCGTAGGCGCGATAACGCCCGTCGTTGAGCCACAGCTCGCCACGGGTGTCCATGTTGTCGCCGATGTGCACCTGACCTTGCAGGTTGGCGGTCAGGCCGAATCCGGCAAAGCTGAGTTTGTCCTGTCCAACCACCACATCGATGTCCATCGCCATGGCCATCGGCGGCTTACCCTCTTCGGTCTGCTGACCGACGATCACCGTGTCATCGGAGACTTTCACCGTCGACGGTGGAAGTTCGCGCACGGTGATTTCACCCTTGGGCACCAGCACTTTGCCGACGATTGCCAGTTTGTCGTCCTTCATGGAAATCTTCAGGTCCGGCGCGACTTCCAGCTCGGCGTAGGGTTCGACGGTGACCGGCAATCGCGAGCCCTTGAGCGCCAGATCCACCATCAGCGCCTGGCCCCAGGCGATGTTGCCATTGAGGCTGCCTTGCCCGCTTTTGCCGCTTTTCCAGCCGCCGTTCAGTTGCACGGTTTCGCCGGCAATCACGGCTTGAAGTTGCAAGGCTTCGAGCGCCATCGGCAGTTCAGGCCCGGAGATTTCACCATCGCGCAGCTCAAGGTTGCCGTTGACCAGCGGCGCCAGCAACCCACCGGACAGCGTGCCGCTACCGTTCAGGCGCCCAGTGAGTTTCTCGACCATCGGCACAAACGGCCGCGCCACCGACAAGTCCAGACCATTGAGGCGGAATGAACCGGTCAGCGGTTTGTTTTTCGGTATCGGATTGATCTGCGCCTGAACCATCAGTTCACCGAGCTTGCCGCCGACAAAGTTGAGGTCGGTGTCGATGCGTTTTGGCGTGAGCTTGCTGGTGAGTTTCAGGGTCTGGTACGGGAAGTCCAGCCATTGCTCCTTCTCGCGCATACGCAAGGTGCCGCCGCTGGCATCGATGCTGATCTGGCCGTTCGGACCGCTGGCCGGCAGGTCCAGCTGCAGGTCGGCGTTGAGCTTGCCCTTCCAGGCAAAATCCTTCGGCAACCACTGCGCCAAACTGTCGATCGGGAATTGCTTGAGGTGATAACGCAGCTTCGGCTCGGGCATCAAGCGCTGGTCTTCGCCGCACAGGCTGGCCGGGCCGGACACCCAGCAATGGGCGCCGAAGTTGATTTTGCCGTCCGCCAGTCGCTCAAGCTTCGCCGGATTTTGCAGTTTCCAGTCCTGACCGCCGGCCTGGATATCGCCACTGGCTAGACGCCCGCGCCAATTGCCCTTGTCCAGCGTGCCGTCGAGACCGAGCGCCAGTTTCAGCTTCGGCCCTTGCAGGTCGAGGGTGAGTTTCTGGTTTTTAATATCGCCCTGACCACTGGCGGTCAACGTGCCCAGCGAGGTATCACCAGCCCGAATCCCGCTGCCCTTGAGGTCGATCTTCGCCCGCTGAGCGCTGTCGAGAGTGGCGTCCAGATTGAGGCTTTGCAGGCGATTGTCTTCGAAGGCCAGTTGCGTGCCTTGCAGGCCGAGTTTGCCTTGTGGCGCCTTGAGCGTGCCGGCGACATCGACCCGGCCATTGAGCTGCCCGCGCAGTTGCGGCCAGAGCTGGGCCAGACGCGGCATCTTGATGTCGATCCGGCCGGCGAGTTTCTGTTGCAGGCTGCCTTGGCCGTTGATGCTGTTGTCACCGAGGCGAATCTGCAGCGCGCTGAGGTTCCATTGCTCGCCGCCGCCATCGGCCTTGGCTTGCAACACCGCCGGTTGCCCGCGCAGTTTGCCTTTCAGGTCCAGGTCGGCGGTCAGGCTGAGCCTTTCATTCTTCATCTCGCCTTTGCTGCGCAAGGGACCGGCCAACGTGCCAGGCAACTCCGCGAGCCAGTACGCCGGGTTGATCGCCGAGAGGTCCAGCGCCGTATCCCAGGCGATACCGTCGGCAAACTGCAGGTTCAAGTGCCCTTCGGCCTTGCCCTGCCCGGCTTCGAGTTTGAATTGCGGCAGGTGGATTTTGCTCAAGTCGCCGCTGAACGGGCTGTTCAGACTGAACGCCCCGGCCGGGCCATCCAGTGCGGCTTTGAAGTTACCGATGTAGTTGCCGTCGGTATAGGAGACCTCACCGTTGAAGCTGCGCAGCGCCACTTGCGGCTCGTCGATCAGCGGATAGAGACGGTGCCACGGGAAATCCAGCCAGTCGATTTTCGCTTCAGCATTCAGGCCTTTGCTCCAGTCCACAAGCCCGGTGAGCTTGAGGCTTTGTTTGTCGTTGGCCGTCAGATCAAGGTCGGCGATCTGCGCGCCCTTGGCGTCGACCTTGCCTTGCAGCAACAGCGCGACCGGGCCTTGTTCTGCGGGCAATGTGGCTTTGCCGAGCAACTGGTAACCGTTTTTCAGGTCGCCGTCGCCGGTGAGTTCCAGTTGATTGAGTTGCAGGGTGTCCGGTAGATCAGCGCTGGCCTTGAAGCCGTCAGCGGTGATGCGCACTTTGGCCGGCAGGTTTTCCACCAGCGGTTGCAGCTCGCCAATAAGTTGCCCGTTCAGGTAACCGCTGCTGTCGGCTTTCAGGTTCAGGGTTTTCAGCAGATTACCGTCGACCTTCAGAGCCAATGCCCATGGTTCGGTACCCGGTGCCGGCAAAGTCAGTTTGCCTTCAGCGGTCAGCGGCCAGTTACCGCTCGACTGCAACAGGCCTGACAGGTTCAGGCTCAGTTCATCACGTTGCAAGTGCACCGAGTCGATCTGCAGACCCTTCTCGGTCCAGTGCGCCGCCAGTTGCAGCCCTTTGAGTTCTTCACTGCCGTTGAACAGCAGACGGCCGATTTTGACGTCGCCCAATTCGATGGCCAGCGGCAATTTCAAGTCCGGAAGACTGATCGGGCCACTGCTTTCCTCTTCCACGCCCGGCGGGAATTGCAGGCTGACCTGCTCGGCCTGCAATTGCTCGATGCACAACGTCATGCGCATCAGGCACAGCGGCGACCAGGCGAAAATGGCTTTGTTCAGCTCAACCCTGCTGCTGTCCTGCTGCCACACCAGATGATCGGCGCTCCACTGCCCACCCAAACGGCCCTGGAAATTCTCCACAGTCAAACCCGGTACAAACCCGAGTGCCCAGCGACTGCCCGTCGGAGTGCCCAGTACGGTGACCAGTGTCAGCACGATCAGCATCAGCAGCGCCGGGATCGCCAGCAGCGTTATTTTCAAACCACGCTTCACAGCTCAGGTCCCATGGAAAAGTGCAGTCGAATGCCGCCGTCGTCGTCCATCGCGTGGGCCAGGTCGAGGCGAATCGGCCCCACCGGCGAAACCCAGCGTACGCCGATACCGACACCGGTTTTCAGGTTCGGCAGTTCGAGTGTGTTGAAGGAGTTGCCTTGGTCAATGAAGGTTGCGACCCGCCATTTTTCGGCGACGGAGTATTGATACTCGACGCTGCCGGCCACCATGTAGCGGCCACCGATACGGTCGCCATCAGAGTTTTCCGGGGACAAACTCTGGTAATCGTAACCGCGCACGCTCTGATCGCCACCGGCAAAGAAGCGCAAGGACGGCGGAACGGATTTATAACCATTGGTGGCGCTGCCGCCGACCTGCACCCGGCCGAGCAAGCGGTGTTTGTCGAAGACCGTGGTCAGGCCTTTGACCAGCGCCGTGCCGTAGATCAGGTTGGTGTCCGAACCCAATCCTTCCTTGGCGACTTTGGTTTCGAATTGCAGGCGATAACCGTTGTGCGGATCGATGCGGTTGTCGCTTTTCAGGTACGAATAGCTCACGCCCGGCATCAACAAGGTGCTGAGCCCCGAATCGTCACCGAGTTGGTATTCCTCGCGTTGCCACTTGAGCGACACCACCCGCTGCCAGCCACTGGGCAACTTGCTGTGCCACTCGGGGCCGAGAGTCAGCAGCTTGCTAAGGGAGTCCTTGTCGGCAATTTCTTCGCTCTGATAACCACCCGCAAAGCGCAGTTTGTCGGTCAATGGTGGGTCCAGCGGAACGTCGTAAAACAGCCCGACGTTCTGCCGTGGCGCCGAAATCTCCGCCTCCCAACCATAGCTATGCCCCTGAGGATTAACCCAGTGGCGGGTCCAGTTGGCTTTGGCCCGTGGACCGACGTCGGTGGAAAAGCCCAGACCGAGGCCCATGGTCCGTGGTTTGCGGGTTTCGAGTTTGACCGCCACCGGGATCACCTCGTCCTTGGACGCGGTCGGCGCCGCATCCACGCGCACGCCCTCGAAATAGCCGCTCGATTGCAGCGCCTGATTGAGTTCGGCGATCAGTTCGGAGTCATAGGGCGTACCCGCCTTGAACGGCACCATGCGTTGCAGCAGGTCTTCGTCGAACGGTGTATCGCCTTCAAAACTGACTTTGCCCAGCGCATAGCGCGGGCCGCTGTCGTAGATTAATTCGATGTCGGCGACGCCGGCCCGCGGGTCCACCAACAGTTTCTGGCGAGTGAAACGTCCACTGAAAAAACCGTAGCGCGAGGCCTGGTTCTGGATCAGCCGCTTGGCGTCTTCGTAACGGCCATGGTTCAGCACCGCACCGGGTTTGAGCAGGTCGCTTTTCGGCACACGAAAGGATTTGAACGAGGCCGCCGGGCCGTCGATGCGCACCGTGACGTAGCGCAAATGGATGGGCTCGCCGGGTTCGATAGTCAGCACCAGGCGCGGCGTCTTGCCGCCCTTCACGTCGCTGTCGATTTGCGGCTGGTAATAACCCAAGGCCTGGGCGGCCTTGCGCGCCTGTTCTTCGGCGCCGCGACTGAAGCGCAGCAAGGCTTCTTCATCACGATCGCCGAGGCTACCGATATAGCCTTCTATATTGGCCTTCAGTTCATCGTTGGACGGTTTGATCCTCACATCCAATTCACTTTGCGCCAGCGCCGCGCAGCTGGAAATCAGCATCAGCACGCCACTGGTAAATCTTCCGGAAAACTTCATAGCGCGGATGCTATCACGAGCCTGGGGGCCTGATAGAGCCTGACCTGCTGCGAAAGTTCTACTGCTACGCCGTTGCCGTTTGCAACACTTGCGGATTAGCGTGGAAAAACACGTGTTCAAGAATCGGTCCTACCGCCACTTCGCCGATTTCCTCATAGCCCTGACGCTTATAGAACTCCAGATAACGAGGGTTTCCGGTGTCGAGGATCACGCCCTGTGAGTGCTCATCGACCGCGCACCAGTTATGGACCGCTTGCAGTAATTGTTCGCCGAAGTGCTTGCCCTGGAATTGCGGATGAACCCCCAGTAATGGCAACACGTGTACCGAATCGGACGGCACGCACGCCATTACGGCGGCGTGGTAATCGAGGTAGCGTCGGGTGCAACGAAACCCGGTGCTGAGCACCATCCGCAGGCGCCAGGCCCAGCTTTCGGTGATGCCCAGGCGGCGTTGCGGCGGTGCGATCAGGGCGATGCCGATCAAGCGATCGTTGACCAGCAGGCCGATGGCCGGCAAATCCTGAAGAAAGTGTTGCTTGACCAGTTCGCGCACCGTCGCCCTTACCCGTTGTTCATAACCAGGGCGTTCGGCTTCGAATAGATAGCCGAACGTCGGCTCGTGCCGGTATGCCTGGTACAACAAGGAGCGTGCTTCGCGGGAATAGCCGCTGTCGAGCATGTGAATATCGGCAATGACGGTCGAGGTTTCGGGCATAACGGTAAATCTCCCCTGGGCGCGGCTCAGAAGGCCGCGTTCTTATTGGTACGAGCCTTTGGGTGGCTTCACAGTTCCCCACACAGGTATAGACCAAGCCAGGATCTTCATCGACTGGGCAGACGCCTTCGCGGGCAAGCCTCGCTCCTACAAGAGCGAGGCTTGCCCGCGAAGAGGCCCGATCTGCCAACACATCTCTGACAGAACACAACGAATCCCCTCACCCCAAGGCTGGCCCCATTCCTACATGTCAGCTAGCATCGCACTTTTGCCAGGACTGCCGACCATGAAGATCGTCTCCTTCAACATCAACGGGCTGCGCGCTCGCCCGCATCAGCTGGCGGCGCTGATTGAGAAACATCAACCGGACGTGATCGGGCTGCAGGAAACCAAGGTTCACGACGACCAATTCCCTCTGGCCGAAGTTCAGGCGCTGGGTTATCACGTGTATTACCACGGGCAAAAGAGTCATTACGGCGTCGCCCTGCTCTCGCGCCAGGAACCGATTGCGTTGTACAAAGGTTTCACCACTGACGAAGAAGACGCCCAGCGGCGCTTCATCTGGGGCACTTTTGCCGACGCCAATGGCGTGCCGGTAACCATCATGAACGGCTATTTCCCACAGGGCGAAAGCCGCGATCACCCCACAAAATTCCCGGCCAAGGAACGTTTCTACAGCGATTTGCAGCAGTTGCTGGAAAGCCAGTTCAGCAACGATCAGCCGATTGTGGTGATGGGCGATGTGAACATTTCCCCGGAAGACTGCGACATCGGTATCGGCCCGGACAACATGAAACGCTGGCTGAAAACCGGCAAATGCAGCTTCCTGCCCGAAGAACGCGAATGGATGGCCCGCCTGAAGAATTGGGGCTTGGTGGACAGCTTCCGTCACCTGAACCCGGACATCTCCGACCGTTTCAGTTGGTTCGATTACCGTAGCCGCGGGTTTGAGGATGAGCCCAAGCGTGGGCTGCGGATCGATCTGATCATGGCGTCCCATGGGTTGTTGCCGCGAGTGAAGGATGCCGGCGTGGATTACGATCTTCGCGCGATGGAAAAGCCGTCCGATCACGCACCGATCTGGCTTGAGCTGAGCTGATCCGGTTTTGCTGATCGTTCCCACGATCTGCGTGGGAATGCATCCCGTGACGCTCTGCGTCACATTCAAGAGCGGAACGCGGAGCGTCCCCGGCGGCGTTCCCACGCAGAGCGTGGGAACGATCACTGTCATCGTTCAGAAACCTTACTGACTTATTCTCCCGGCACTTTCCCAGGCTTATAAGGTGCCGGCATGACGCTGCGCGTGTTGTTTCTGTTGCTGCTCGGCGCCGTGTTGTCGTTGACGGTGTCGGCCAGCGATTTGCCCACGCCCGAACGTGGCCCGGTGCTGCGCATCCAGGGCTCCAATACCATTGGCGCGGCATTGGGCCCGGCGCTGGTCGAGGGGTTGATGCGTGAACAGGGCCTGCTCAAGGTTCATCGCGAAGCCCCGGACAAAGCCAACGAACAACGCATCGTCGGCGAAACCGTTCAGGGACGCCGAGTCGAAGTGGAGGTCGCAGCCCACGGCTCCAGCACCGGCTTCAAAGCCCTGAAAATCGCCTCTGCCGATCTCGCGGCCTCATCGCGCCCGATCAAGGACAGCGAACGGCTGGATCTTGAGCCGCTGGGCGATCTGAAAAGCCCGATTGCCGAGCAAGTCATCGCCATCGACGGGCTGGCAATCATCCTTCATCCGCACAATCCGCTGAAGCAACTCAACACCGTACAACTGGCGCGAATCTTCAGCGGCGAAGCGAAAACGTGGGAAGAACTCGGCGGCACCGGTGGGACGATTCATCTCTATGCGCGGGATGATCAATCGGGCACCTATGACACGTTCAAGGAACTGGTCCTCAGCCCGCGTGGGAAAACCCTGAGCGGCAACGCGAAACGCTTCGAATCCAGCGAACAATTGTCCGACGCGGTCAGTCTGGACCCGCAAGCCATCGGCTTCATCGGTTTGCCTTATGTGCGCCAGGCCAAAGCCGTGGCCATTGTCGATGGCGACTCCCAGGCCATGCTGCCGCTCAATAGCCTGATCGCGACGGAAGATTACCCGCTGTCCCGTCGGCTGTTTTTTTACCTGCCGCCAAATGGGAAAAATCCCTGGGCCAAGGCCTTGGTGAAGTTTGCCCAAAGCAGCAAAGGCCAGGCGATCGTCGCGGCCAATGGTTTTATCGCTCAGACCGTTCAGGCCATGGCGGTCACGCCGAATGCATTGATGCCCGAGGGCTATCAGGCACTCAGCCGTCATGCCCAGCGGCTGACGGTGAACTTTCGCTTCGAAGAAGGCAGCGCGACGCTGGACAACAAGGCCCGACAGGACCTGTCGCGGGTGCTCGACTATATAAAGCAACACGACAAAACCAATCGGCAGGTGACGCTGGTAGGGTTTGGCGACGCCAAGAGCGACCCGGCGCGGGCTGACCTGCTGTCGAAACTGCGGGCCATGGCGGTGCGGCGAGAACTGGTGAAAAGCGGCGTGGTGTTTCGCGAGATTCGCGGTTTCGGCGCCGAGATGCCGGTGGCGGCCAACAGCGCGGATGAAGGGCGGATCAAGAATCGGCGAGTTGAGGTTTGGGTGTATTGAATCTGATGTTGATGGGTTGAATGGGCCGACGCCTTCGCGGGCAAGCCTCGCTCCTACAGGGGGCGGTAAATTTCTGTAGGAGCGAGGCTTGCCCGCGAAGAACTATGACGCGGTCTTACTGCCCGCTACGCATCATCTCTTTAGGCACATATTTGCCGATTTCGAACTTGCCAATCGCCGCGCGGTGCACCTCGTCCGGGCCGTCGGCCAGGCGCAGGGTGCGTTGCATGGCGTACATGTAGGCCAGCGGGAAATCGTTTGAAACCCCTGCCCCGCCATGGATCTGGATCGCCCGGTCGATCACCCGCAATGCCACGTTCGGCGCGACGACTTTGATCTGCGCGATTTCGCTCTTCGCCACCTTGTTGCCGACGGTGTCCATCATGTACGCCGCTTTCAACGTCAGCAGGCGCGCCATGTCGATCTCCATCCGTGAGTCGGCGATTTTGTCGATGTTACCGCCCAGACGCGCCAGGGGTTTGCCGAACGCAGTGCGGTTGACCGCACGTTTGCACATCAGCTCCAACGCACGCTCGGCCATACCGATCGAACGCATGCAGTGGTGAATCCGGCCTGGGCCGAGGCGACCCTGAGCAATTTCGAAGCCGCGTCCTTCACCCAACAGGACGTTTTCGTACGGCACCCGGACGTTTTCGAACAGCACTTCGGCATGACCATGAGGCGCGTCGTCGTAACCGAACACCGGCAGCGGACGCACAATCTTCACGCCTGGGGCATCCACCGGCACCAGAATCATCGAGTGCTGCGCATGGCGCGGTGCATCCGGGTTGCTCAGGCCCATGAAAATCAGAATCTTGCAACGCGGATCACAGGCGCCAGAGGTCCACCATTTCTTGCCGTTGATCACCCATTCGTCGCCATCACGCACAGCGCGGGCGGCCATGTTGGTGGCGTCGGACGAGGCGACGTCCGGCTCGGTCATGGCGAACGCCGAGCGGATCTCGCCGCGCAACAGCGGTTCGAGCCAGCGCTGCTTCTGTTCTTCATTGGCGTAACGCACCAGCACTTCCATGTTGCCGGTGTCTGGCGCGGAGCAGTTGAACGGTTCCGGACCCAGCAGCGAGCGGCCCATGATTTCCGCCAATGGCGCATATTCGAGATTGGTCAGGCCGGCGCCGAGTTCGGATTCAGGCAGAAACAAATTCCACAGGCCTTCAGCTTTGGCCTTGAGTTTGAGTTCTTCCATGATCGCTGTCGGCTGCCAGCGATCGCCCTCGGCGACCTGGCGTTCGAACACCGCTTCAGCGGGATAAACGTAGGTGTCCATGAACGCGGTCACGCGCTCACGCAGTTCTTGCACTTTGGGCGAATAAGCGAAATCCATGGGCAGCTACCTTCTAAAGGGAGGTTGTTCAGGTCATGCAATCGATGCTAGAACAGCGTTGATAATTTACCTAGCCTATTCTCGGCGTGTATTAACATTCATCACCGATATATGATCGACTGATCGAGCTACCTTCCTAAAACAAGAACAGAGAGCGCAGCGCAATGAATCTGAGCAAGGTCGACCTCAACCTTTTCATCGTCTTCGACGCGATCTATACCGAAGCCAACCTGACTCGCGCCGGGCAGATTGTCGGCATTACTCAACCAGCGGTCTCAAACGCTCTAGCCCGCCTGCGCGAGACCTTCAACGATCCGCTTTTCGTGCGCACCGCCCAAGGCATGGTGCCCACGCCGATGGCGCAAAACATCATCGGCCCGGTGCGTAACGCCCTCTCTTTGCTGCGGGTGTCGGTGCAGGAAAGTCGTATTTTCAATCCGTTGCAGGCGGTCAAGACCTACCGCATCAGCATGACTGACCTCACTGAAGCGGTGATTCTGCCGCCGCTGTTCCAGCGCCTGCGACGCCTGGCGCCGACGGTGATCATCGAAAGCTTCCTGTCCAAACGTCGCGAGACCACCAAGGAATTGGCCGCCGGTCGTCTCGATTTCGCCGTGGATGCGCCGCTCAACACTGACCCGCAGGTGCGTCACGTCAAGTTGATGGAGGACCGTTACGTGTGCGCCATGCGCAAGGGCCATCCGTTGGCGGGCAAAGACAAATTCACCCTCGACGATTATCTGTCCCTGACCCACATCCATATTTCCAGCCGGCGCAGCGGTCTGGGTTATGTCGACCTGGCCCTGGGCAAAATGGGCATCCAGCGCAAGATCGCGCTGCGCTCCCAGCATTACCTGATGGCGTCACAGGTGCTGCAGCAGACCGACATGGTCATGACCGTGCCGGAACGCTTCGCCCGTCGCCATGACTTGTACTCGGTGAACCTGCCGGTCAAAGAAGTTCCGCCGGTGGAAACCCACCTCTACTGGCACGAAAGCACCGACCAGGACCCGGCCAACCGCTGGATGCGTGAGCAGATGATCGAGTTGTGTCAGCAGGTCACGGCGCATGAGAAGAAGCTGGATAAGGTGTAGGGCTTTGGACCGCGTCATCGTTCTTCGCGGGCAAGCCTCGCTCCTACAGGGTCTGGTGTCGATTTGGCTCGACGCGACCTTGTAGGAGCGAGGCTTGCCCGCGAAGAGGCCATTAGCAGCACCATAAATTCATGCCCCTTGACGTAAACGTCAACCTGCCATTAGCTTAGCGCCATGACCTTTTTCGAGCGCTTCCATGAGCAGCCAGACCTATAGCATTTCCGACCTCGCCCGCGAGCTCGACATCACCACCCGGGCCATTCGCTTCTATGAAGAGCAAGGCCTGCTCAGCCCCGAGCGTCGCGGTCAGGAACGCATTTATTCGCCCCGTGACAAGGTCAGCCTTAAGCTGATCCTGCGGGGCAAGCGCATTGGTTTTTCCCTGGCCGAATGCCGCGAGCTGATCGAACTCTACGACCCCTCCAGCGGTAACACCAAGCAACTGCACAGCATGCTGGCGAAAATCGCCGAACGTCGGGAACAACTCGAACAGCAGCTGTTGGATATCGAACAGATGAAACTGGAACTCGACACGGCTGAAGAGCGCTGTACTCAGGCGCTGGAACAGACGATCAAGAGCCAGCAGCTCGTGTAGGAGCTGAGCTTGCTCGCGAAAGCGGTATGTCCTTCAACATTGATGTCGACTGACCTGACGCTTTCGCGAGCAAGCTCAGCTCCTACAGGGTTCTGTGAACATTCATACAATTTCAACAGGTCCATTGCCATGCCCCTACCCACCCACGTACGCCTGGTCGAAGTCGGCCCCCGCGACGGTCTGCAAAACGAAGCCCAGCCCATCAGCGTTGCCGACAAGGTGCAACTGGTCGATGCACTGTCTGCCGCAGGCCTGGGCTATATAGAAGTCGGCAGTTTCGTCTCGCCCAAATGGGTGCCGCAAATGGCCGGCTCCGCCGAGGTTTTCGCGCAGATCCAGCGCAAGCCCGGCGTAACCTACGGCGCCCTCGCCCCCAACCTGCGGGGCTTTGAAGACGCCATCGCCGCCGGGGTCAAGGAAGTCGCCGTATTCGCCGCAGCGTCCGAATCGTTTTCCCGGCGCAACATCAATTGCTCGATCAGCGAGAGCCTGGAGCGCTTCGTACCGATCATGGACGCCGCCAAACAACACGGCGTCAGCGTGCGCGGTTACGTGTCCTGCGTGCTGGGCTGCCCTTATGAAGGTGACATCGCACCTGCACAAGTCGCCCGGGTTGCTCGTGAGCTCTATGCAATGGGCTGTTACGAGGTTTCGCTGGGAGACACCATCGGCACCGGCACCGCCGGCGCGACCCGCAAGATGTTCGAAGTGGTGTCGGCCGATGTGCCACGTGAAAAACTCGCCGGGCACTTTCACGATACCTATGGCCAAGCCATGGCCAACATCTACGCCAGCCTGCTGGAAGGCATCGCGGTGTTTGACAGCTCCATCGCCGGCCTCGGCGGCTGCCCGTACGCCAAGGGCGCCAGCGGAAATGTCGCGACCGAAGACGTGGTTTACCTGCTCAACGGCCTGGGCATCGAGACCGGAATCGACCTGGACGCCTTGATTCGGGCCGGCCAACAGATTTGCGCGGTGCTGGGGCGCCCTACCGGTTCGCGCGTGGCCAAGGCCCGCAGCGCGCAGTGACAGTGTGGATGTGTCCGGGTGTTACCGCGTGTGCAGAAACGTGGGCGGAAGCGAGTAACACGGAAACAAATTGTCAGGTTTGGCTCGGATGAAAATTCCTACAAAAAACTCAAACCGTTGATTTTAAAAGGTTTTTAAAAGTTGGCACGGCTTCTGCTATCTCTATGGCATAACAAGAATAAAAACTGCAAACCAATAAAAATAAGACGTAACGACTCTGACATAACAAGAACAACACGGCAGAGACGCAGCTAACAGATTTTTTTGGAGAGGATGTGCTTTTCAGGGTGCTTTTCGAAGTAACCCGCAACCGGGCAGAGAACAATAAAACTACCTTCAGGTAGCTCCCGAACTGGTTGGATCGCTTGGCGAAAAAGTAGATCAGCGCTCAAAAAAATACGTTTGCTCTTGATCCCGGATGGGGATCGACAAAAACAGCGGTAAAGGGCCACGGTTGCCAAAAACAACAACAGACCGCCCCTCAATAATAAAAAAAGAGCACGTACGACAAAATTAAAGGGGAGCTTCGGCTCCCCTTTGTGCTTTCTGGCGTTTGGGTTTCCAGGTCTCCTGTGGGAGCGGGCTTGCCCGCGATGAGGCCGGAACATTCAACATTGATGTCGACTGGTCTGACGCCATCGCGGGCAAGCCCGCTCCCACAGGGTTATTCATTAGCCTTGTTGATGCGCAACTCCTCGATGCTGATCTCACGCATCCGAAACTTCTGGATCTTCCCCGTCACCGTCATCGGAAACTCCTCGACGAACTTGAAGTAACGCGGCGTCTTGAAGTGTGCGATGCGCTCCTTGCACCAGGTTTGCAGTTCCTGCTCGGTGGCGCGGTGGCCGGGGTGGAATTTGATCCAGGCAACGATCTCTTCGCCATAACGGGTGCAAGGAATGCCGATCACCTGCACGTCGGCGACCGCCGGGTGGGTGAAGAAGAACTCTTCCAGCTCCCTTGGGTAAACATTCTCACCGCCGCGGATGATCATGTCCTTGTTACGCCCGGCGATGCACACGTAGCCTTCGTCGTTCATGCTCGCCAGATCGCCGGTGTGCATCCAGCCCGCCTCATCGATAGCCTCGGCGGTGCCTTGCGGGTTATTCCAGTAGCCGAGCATCACGCTGTAGCCTCGCGTACACAGCTCACCGATGGTGCCGCGCGGTACCAGTTTGCCCGCCTCGTCGATGATTTTGCTTTCCAGTTGCGGCTGGGTTCGGCCAACGGTGGTGACGCGCAATTCCAGCTCGTCTGACGGACCGGTCTGCAAAGACACGGGGCTGGTCTCCGTCATGCCGTAGGCAATCTGCACTTCGCTCATGTGCATTTCGTTGATAACCCGGCGCATCACCTCGATCGGGCAGGTCGCCCCGGCCATGATCCCGGTGCGCAGGCTCGACAAATCAAACTCGGCGCGCTTGGGCTGATCGAGCATGGCGATGAACATGGTCGGCACACCGTAAAGCGCGGTGGCTTTTTCTTCGGCGACGGTGCTCAGCGTCAGCAATGGATCGAAGGCGTCGTTGGGGTAAATCATGGTGCTGGCGTGGGTGACACAGCCGAGGTTGCCCATAACCATGCCGAAGCAGTGATACAGCGGCACCGGAATCACCAACCGATCATTGGCCGTCAGTCCGAGGCTTTCGCCGACCATGTAACCGTTGTTGAGAATGTTGTAGTGGCTGAGGGTCGCGCCCTTGGGGAAACCGGTGGTGCCGGAGGTGTACTGAATGTTCACCGCCTGATCGAAATGCAGACTGTCCTGACGTTCACGCAGTTGCTCGACCGACACCCTGGCCGCCAGATCAGTCAGCTGCGACCACGGCAGGAAACCCGATGGCGGCTGCGCGTCCAGGCTGATCACCCCGCGAAGTTCCGGCAGGCGTTCGCTCTGCAACTGGCCGATGGATTGCTCCGCCAATTCCGGTACCAATCCTTGCAGTATGCCGTGATAGTCGGAAGTCTTGAACGCCCCGGCACAGACCAGCCATTGGCAACCGGACTGTTTCAACACGTATTCGAGTTCGGAACTGCGGTAAGCCGGATTGATGTTGACCAGGATCACGCCGATTTTCGCGCTGGCGAACTGACTGATGCACCACTGAGCACAATTCGGTGCCCAGATGCCGAGCCGGTCACCAGTCTGCAAGCCCAGCGCCAAAAATGCTCTGGCGTGCAGGTCAACGGCCTCTGACAGCTGCTGCCAGGTGTAGCGCAGCTGTTGATGGCGCACGACCAGCGCCTCCCCGTTCGGGTATTGCGCGACCGTGTTATCAAACGCCTGACCGATGGTCATCGCCAGCAAGGCTTTGTCCTGGGAACCACGGGTATAGCTGCGCTGCGGGCTTGCACTGGCTTGATCCATGACGACCCCTATTGTCTTTATTGTAGGAGCGAGCGATGCGGCGATGCGACTTGCCGGCGATAGGCCACAGCGTCTAGCTGCAGGACCGCGTCATCGTTCATCGCGAGCAAGCTCAGCTCCTACAGAATCACCTAAGTTGACGTTAACGTAAAGGGTGATTGACAGCCATTCTTCACAGGCTTACGTTAACGTAAAGGTGAGAGCCGAATCAGCCCTCCCCACCCTACAAAAAAGCCAAAAGGTGCCCCATGAGCTACCCATCCCTGAACTTTGCCCTCGGTGAAACCATCGACATGCTGCGCGATCAGGTTCAGTCCTTCGTCGCCAAGGAGATCGCCCCGCGCGCTGCTCAGATCGACATCGACAACCTGTTCCCGGCCGACCTGTGGCGCAAATTCGGCGACATGGGCTTGCTGGGTATCACCGTGCCGGAAGAGTACGGCGGTGCTGGCCTTGGCTACTTGGCGCACGTCGTCGCCATGGAAGAAATCAGCCGTGGTTCGGCCTCGGTCGCTTTGTCTTACGGCGCCCATTCCAACCTCTGCGTCAACCAGATCAACCGCAACGGCACTCACGAACAGAAAAGCAAATACCTGCCGAAGCTGATCAGTGGCGAGCACATCGGTGCCCTGGCCATGAGCGAACCGAATGCCGGTTCCGATGTGGTGTCGATGAAACTGCGTGCCGATAAACGCGGCGATCACTACGTGCTCAACGGCAGCAAAACCTGGATCACCAACGGCCCCGACGCCAACACTTACGTGATCTACGCCAAGACCGATCTTGAAAAAGGCCCGCACGGCATCACCGCCTTCATCGTCGAGCGCGACTGGAAAGGCTTCAGCCGCAGCAACAAATTCGACAAGCTCGGCATGCGCGGTTCGAACACCTGCGAGCTGTTTTTTGATGACGTCGAAGTGCCGGAAGAAAACATCCTCGGCGTGCTCAACGGCGGTGTGAAAGTGCTGATGAGCGGCCTCGACTACGAGCGCGTGGTACTTTCCGGTGGCCCAACCGGAATCATGCAGGCCTGCATGGACCTGATCGTTCCGTACATCCACGACCGCAAACAGTTCGGCCAGAGCATCGGCGAATTCCAGCTGATCCAGGGCAAAGTCGCCGATATGTACACCCAACTCAACGCCAGCCGCGCCTACCTTTATGCAGTGGCCCTGGCCTGCGAGCGCGGCGAAACCGCCCGCAAGGACGCCGCCGGAGTCATCCTCTACAGCGCCGAATGCGCGACCCGCATGGCCCTCGACGCGATCCAGATTCTCGGCGGCAACGGCTACATCAACGAATTCCCCGCTGGTCGTCTGCTGCGCGATGCCAAGCTGTACGAAATCGGCGCCGGCACCAGTGAGATCCGTCGCATGCTGATCGGTCGCGAACTGTTCAACGAAACCCGCTAAACGGAGCTGCACATGGCTATCCTGCATACCCAGCTCAATCCCCGTTCGGCGGAGTTCGCGGCCAACAGCGCGGCGATGCTCAAACAGGTCGACGCCCTGCACACCCTGCTCGCGCAAGTGCAGCAAGGTGGCGGCCCGAAGGCTCAAGAACGCCACACATCGCGAGGCAAACTGCTGCCGCGTGAACGAATCAATCGCCTGCTCGATCCGGGCTCGCCGTTTCTGGAAATAAGCCAACTGGCGGCCTACGCGGTGTATGGCGAAGACGTTCCCGCCGCTGGCGTGATTGCCGGAATCGGTCGGGTGGAAGGCGTCGAATGCATGATCGTCGCCAACGATGCCACCGTGAAAGGCGGCTCGTATTACCCGCTGACCGTGAAAAAACACCTGCGCGCGCAGACCATCGCCCAGCAAAATCGCCTGCCCTGCATTTATCTGGTGGACTCCGGCGGCGCCAACTTGCCGCGTCAGGATGAAGTGTTCCCGGACCGCGAACACTTCGGGCGAATCTTCTTCAATCAGGCCAACATGAGCGCCATGGGCATTCCGCAGATTGCGGTGGTCATGGGCTCCTGCACCGCCGGTGGCGCTTATGTACCAGCGATGGCCGACGAGGCGATCATGGTTCGTCAGCAGGCAACGATTTTCCTCGCTGGCCCACCGCTGGTGAAAGCCGCGACCGGCGAAGTGGTCAGCGCCGAAGACCTCGGCGGGGCCGATGTGCACTGCAAGATTTCCGGCGTCGCCGACCATTACGCCGAGAGCGATGAACACGCCCTCGCCTTGGCCCGACGCAGCGTCGCCAATCTCAATTGGCGCAAACTCGGTGAGCTGCAACAACGCACACCGATTGCGCCGCTGTACAGCAGCGACGAGTTGTACGGCGTAGTGTCGGCGGACGCCAAGCAACCATTCGATGTGCGCGAAGTCATCGCGCGCCTGGTGGACGGCTCGGTGTTCGATGAGTTCAAGGCATTGTTCGGCACGACATTGGTCTGCGGTTTTGCCCACCTGCACGGTTACCCGATCGCGATCCTCGCCAATAATGGCATCCTGTTCGCCGAAGCCGCGCAGAAAGGCGCGCACTTCATCGAACTGGCCTGCCAGCGCGGCATCCCGTTGCTGTTCCTGCAAAACATCACCGGCTTCATGGTCGGCCAGAAGTACGAAGCCGGCGGCATCGCCAAGCACGGCGCGAAACTGGTGACGGCCGTGGCGTGCGCCAAGGTGCCGAAATTCACCGTGATCATCGGCGGCAGCTTCGGCGCCGGTAACTACGGCATGTGCGGGCGGGCTTACGATCCTCGCTTCCTGTGGATGTGGCCGAACGCGCGGATTGGCGTGATGGGGGCCGAACAGGCGGCGGGCGTGCTGGTGCAGGTCAAGCGTGAGCAGGCCGAGCGCAGTGGCCATGGTTTCAGCGCCGAGCAGGAAGCCGAAATCAAGCAACCGATTCTCGATCAGTACGAAGAACAGGGGCATCCCTATTATTCCAGCGCTCGACTGTGGGACGACGGTGTCATCGACCCGGCGCAGACCCGCGACGTGTTGGCCCTGGCCTTGTCGGCGTCGCTGAACGCGCCAATCGAACCGAGCCGCTTCGGCGTGTTCCGGATGTGATCCGACCTTGTAGGAGCGAGCGGGCGGCGTTCCGACTTGCCCGCGAACAGGCATGACGCGGTGCAACAGGTACACCGCGGCGCTTCCTTCGCGGGCAAGCCTCGCTCCTACAGAATAGAGTTGTGGAGACGGATGAATATGAGCGACTTCAACACCCTCGAACTGCTGAGCGATCCAAGGGGTTTTGCGACCTTGTGGCTCAGCCGTGAAGAAAAGAACAACGCCTTCAACGCCGAAATGATCCGCGAACTGATCCTCGCGCTGGACAAAGTGTCGAGCGATGCCAGTCTGCGTTTTCTATTGATCCGTGGACGCGGCAAGCATTTCAGCGCCGGCGCCGATCTGGCCTGGATGCAGCAATCGGCCGAACTCGATTACCACACCAACCTCGACGACGCCCGGGAACTGGCGGAGTTGATGTACAACCTCGCCAAGCTGAAAATCCCGACCGTGGCGGTGGTGCAAGGCGCGGCCTATGGCGGCGCGCTGGGCCTGATCAGTTGCTGCGACATGGCCATCGGTGCCGACGACGCGCAGTTCTGCCTGTCGGAAGTGCGCATCGGCCTGGCGCCGGCGGTCATCAGCCCGTTCGTGGTGCAAGCCATCGGCGAGCGCGCAGCACGGCGCTATGCCTTGACCGCAGAACGTTTTGGCGGGCAACGGGCTCGGGAAATCGGCTTGTTGTCGGAGAGCTACCCGATGGCTGAGCTGGAGCAGAAAGTCGATCAGTGGATCGACAACCTGCTGCTCAACAGTCCGGCGGCCATGCGCGCCAGCAAGGATTTGCTGCGTGAAGTCGGCCATGGTGCGCTGACCCCGGCGCTGCGGCGCTACACCGAGAATGCCATCGCCCGAATTCGCGTCAGTCCCGAAGGCCAGGAAGGCCTGCGCGCCTTCCTGCAAAAACGCTCGCCAACCTGGCAAGCCGAAACCACCCTCAAGGAGCCGCGTTGATGAGCGCACCTGTTCTCACCACCTTGCTGGTGGCCAACCGCGGCGAAATCGCTTGCCGAGTGATGCGCACCGCCAAGGCTCTGGGCCTGACCACCGTGGCCGTGCACAGCGCCACCGACCGTGACGCCCGGCACAGCCGAGAAGCGGATATACGCGTCGATCTGGGCGGCAGCAAAGCCGCCGACAGTTACCTGCAAATCGACAAACTGATCGCCGCCGCGAAAGCCAGCGGCGCTCAGGCGATACATCCCGGTTATGGCTTTCTCTCGGAAAATGCCGGGTTCGCTCGCGCAATCGAAGCGGCCGGCCTTATCTTCCTCGGCCCACCCGCCTCGGCCATTGACGCCATGGGCAGCAAGTCCGCGGCCAAAGCCTTGATGGAAACCGCCGGCGTGCCGCTGGTGCCCGGCTATCACGGCGAAGCCCAAGACCTCGACACCTTTCGCGACGCCTGCGAACGCATCGGTTATCCGGTGCTGCTCAAGGCCACGGCGGGCGGTGGCGGCAAAGGCATGAAAGTGGTCGAGGAGGTCAGCCAACTGGCCGAAGCCCTGGCCTCGGCACAACGTGAAGCGCAGTCGTCGTTCGGCGATTCGCGGATGTTGGTGGAGAAGTACCTGCTCAAACCACGTCACGTGGAAATCCAGGTATTCGCCGACCAGCATGGCAATTGCCTGTACCTCAACGAACGTGATTGCTCGATCCAGCGTCGGCATCAGAAAGTCGTCGAAGAAGCCCCCGCTCCGGGTCTGAGCCCGGAACTGCGTCGCGCGATGGGTGAAGCCGCTGTGCGCTCGGCACAGGCCATCGGTTACGTCGGTGCCGGCACCGTCGAGTTTTTGCTGGATGCGCGCGGTGAGTTCTTCTTCATGGAGATGAACACGCGCCTGCAAGTCGAACACCCGGTCACCGAAGCCATCACCGGCCTTGATCTGGTGGCCTGGCAGATTCGCGTGGCTCGCGGTGAAGCGCTGCCAATGACTCAAGATCAGGTGCCGCTGATCGGCCATGCGATTGAAGTGCGGTTGTATGCGGAAGACCCGGGCAATGATTTTCTGCCGGCCACCGGGCGTCTGGCGTTGTACCGCGAATCCGCAGAAGGGCCGGGTCGTCGCGTGGACAGTGGCGTCGAAGAAGGCGATGAGATTTCGCCGTTCTACGACCCGATGCTCGGCAAGCTGATTGCCTGGGGCGAAGACCGTGAGCAGGCGCGGCTGCGTTTGCTGAGCATGCTTGACGAGTTTGCCATTGGCGGACTGAAGACCAACATCAACTTCCTGCGCCGAATCATCGGCCACCCGGCGTTTGCCGCGGCCGAGCTGGATACCGGGTTCATTCCGCGTTATCAGGAACAACTGCTGCCAGTACCTTCAGACCTCAGCGATGAATTCTGGCAAGCGGCCGCGCAGGCATTTGCCCAGAGCCAGCCAAGCACAACCCGCGCTGATGACCTGAGTTCGCCTTGGGGTATCGGCAACGGATTCCGTGCCGGACTGCCAACAGAAATCACTCTGCATTTGAGTTGCGAAGGGCAAGACCGGGCGCTGACCTTGGGCGATGTCGACGCTCATACCGCCCAGCTCAAGGGTGAATACCTGCTGACTGAACACAACGGCTTGCGCCGCCAGCATCGGGCAATCCGCCGTGGCGATACGCTGTATCTGCAATGGGACGGTGAGCTGCGCCGCATCGAAGCGTATGACCCGATCAGTGCCGTCGAAGCCAGTCACAGCCATCAGGGCGGACTCACCGCGCCCATGAACGGCAGCATCGTGCGAGTGCTGGTGGAGGCCGGGCAAACGGTCGACGCCGGGGCGCAATTGGTGGTGCTGGAAGCGATGAAAATGGAGCACAGCATTCGCGCGCCCCACGCCGGGATTATCAAGGCGTTGTATTGCCAGGAAGGCGAGATGGTCAGCGAAGGCAGTGCTTTGGTGGAGTTGGAACACGCATGAAATGAAGATCGGTCCTACGCTCTGCGAGGACCGATCTGATTAGAATTTGGCAGTCGCCTGAACCACCACGCCGATGATTCGACATTCTTCAGTGTAAAGGGCTTTCGGATAGGTCGGATTGAGCGGGACCAGGTAACGCTGCCCGCCCTCTTCGATCAGTTTGCGAAAAACCGCCTCGGCGCTGCCGGGCCATTGGGCGATCACCAGTTTGCCAGGCTCCGGCACGATGGCCGGGTCCACCAGAATCAACATGTCCGCGGCAATGCTCACACCCGTGGGGGCGGTCATCGCATCGCCGACCACCACCAGCCAGAACGCCGCGCCCTGTGCGTGGTAATCGGACAACTCGAAGCGCGGTTTGCTGACAGTCGATGAAGCGCCGTAGGTTGATAGCTCCCCGTCGCGCACCTCCCCGGTTTCGCGCCAGTCACTGACCGGGTAGCGAAAGTACGGGTTGTACTTTTGCGTCAGAGAGATCTCCTCATCCTGTGAGATCTGCGGTTCCCTGATCACCATCGCGACTTCCAGATAGTCCATTCCCAGCGCCTGCAAGACACGGTTCATCTCTTGGATGCGGGGCTGACGACGTTTATTCAGCCAATGGCCGACGCCGCCCTGGGACATTCCGATGCGCTCGGCGAGTATCTCTTGAGTGACTTTGAGTTCACTCATTTTGGCCTTGACCAATTCAATCCATTTATCCATGTGCGGCACGATACGTGGGGTACTCCGACCAACAAAACACAAATTGTAGTATTTAAATTAAAGACACAAATACAGTACGTACTAAGCTGGGCTCACGGATTTGAATCTATCACGGAGCTTGCCATCGTCATGACCATCCCCAGCATTACCCTGCCCGACACCCAATTCGACACCACGCTCAACTCGCCAAAAGGCTCTGCTGCCGCGCAGCGGGCGCTGGACTATTACTTGAAACCAGCTGTGTCAGAAGAGGCCAGCGAAGAACGTTTCTTCGATGTGAACCGTAACATCAGCAGCGAAGAAGCACTGGTCCATGCTTCGGATCTGCTGCGCTGTGCCGCCGCCACCGCGCATGAGTCAGCCAACCAGCTGCAGGGCGCAAGCCGGGATCTGGCGTTTTCGACGGTGCACATGATCGACATGGCCAAGGCGATGGTCGACCGCTCCCTGGAGGGCAATCAGAACATTTGAGGAGGAAGCGCTTTGAAGGAGGACAGGAAAATTTTCCAATCGAGCAGATAAAAACATTTGACTTGCAAATGATAATGATTATTATTGCATCAACTGGTCGCGAGATCAGTCGATGGCCCAAGGGACCTTAGGTCGGTCTCCTGGACTATCTCCTCATCAGGCTAATCACGGTTTTTGACCCGGCTTTTTGCCGGGTCTTTTTTTTGCCAGTTATTCTGGCTTTTGCTTCAGGCTAATGAAGTCTGTGGATGCTGCAAATTCGATTGCCGCGGATGATATCAAAAGAATATCTGTTGGCAAGAGAGGCCCGGTAGCATTGGGCCAAACTAACGCAAAATAGCACTTGAGAATCACTCGCACAGTCTCTAAGCTGCGTCGGCGTCAAGGAGGACGCCCCCCATTTTCACCCTCGCAATTTCCCCCGGTTTATCCCTTCCTTGCGTGTAAAGTAGCAGCCATAAAAATCATATTCAGGAATTGATTATGGCCGTGGCTAGATCTTCTTTCGACATCAACGCGAACTTCGACAGTGGCAACATTGAAGTGCTGGACATCAGCAATCCTTTGCAAGCGCTGCTGGCGATCAAGCCAGACACTCGCAGCCAGCATTTCCAGTGGTTCCACTTCAAGGCCAGCGGTCTGCACGTCGGACAGGAGCATTGGTTTCGCCTGAACAACGCCAGCAAATCCTCGTACAACAAAGCCTGGGATGGCTATCAGGCGGTGGCGTCCTATGACCACGTCAACTGGTTCCGGGTGCCGACCATCTTCGAAGGCGACTGCCTGCGTTTCAGCCTTGAAGCCACCGCCACCCATGCCTGGTTTGCCTATTTCGAACCTTACAGCCGTGGCCGCCATGACTGGCTGATCGAACAGGCCCTGACCAAAGCCGGCACCGAACTGCTGGCCACCGGCAAGAGCGTTGAAGGTCGCGACATCCAGTTGTTGCGCAAAGGCACGGGGGCCGAAGGCCAACGCAAGGTCTGGATCATCGCCCAGCAACACCCCGGCGAGCACATGGCCGAATGGTTCATGGAAGGCGTGATCGAGCGCCTGGAAAAACACGACGACCCGGTGCTGAAAAAACTCCTGGCCAGCGCCGACCTGTACCTGGTGCCAAACATGAACCCGGACGGCGCCTTCCATGGTCATTTACGCACCAACGCCATGGGCCAGGACCTGAACCGCGCTTGGCAGAGCGCCACTCAGGAACTCAGCCCGGAAGTGCTGTTCGTTCAGCAGCAGATGGAAAAGTATGGCGTCGACCTGTTCCTCGACATCCATGGCGATGAAGAAATCCCCCACGTATTCACCGCCGGTTGCGAAGGTAACCCGGGCTATACGCCACGGATCGAAAAACTCGAAGAGCATTTCCGCAGTCATCTGAAACGTCAGACCAAAGACTTCCAGACCAAATACGGCTACACCCGCGACGAGCCGGGCAAAGCCAACATGACCCTGGCCTGCAACAGCGTAGGTCAGAAGTTCGACTGCCTGTCGCTGACCCTGGAAATGCCCTTTAAGGACCACAACGACGCACCGAACCCGCTGACCGGCTGGTCCGGCAAGCGTTCGAAGCAGTTGGGCAAGGACGTGCTGACGACCATCGCCGACATGGTCGATACCTTGCGCTGATCACCCTTAAAATCAAAAGATCGCAGGCTCCTACCGAAGGCTGCGATCTTTTGACGTTTCACTCGGCAGCAATCCGCACACAATCCTCCGGCCCCAACAAGCGCCCATCCTCGGCACGCAATTCCAGAGCCCGCACCGGTCGACCGTTCTCACGATCGACAACCCGCGAATGCGCCTCCCCCGCCTCAAAGAAAAACGCCTCGCCCCACTGCCGTAACCCGATGATCAACGGGAACAGGCCCTTGCCCTTCTCCGTCAGCACGTATTCCTGATACGCGCTGCCGTCCGACGCAGGCACCAGATCGAAAATCCCGTGAGCCACCAATGTGCGCAGGCGTGCCGAGAGAATGTTTTTGGCCATGCCCAGATTGCGCTGGAACTCACCGAATCGCCGCAGGCCATCGAACGCATCGCGCACGATCAGTAACGACCACCAATCACCAATCGCGTCCAGTGATCGGGCGACCGGGCATTCGGCGCCTTCCATGCTTGTACGTTTAACCATGACCGCGTCCGCCGGCAACAAATGTGGTTGCAATATAAAACCAGACTCCCTACCGTACAACTGGTTTTATTTTGAAACCACAAAAGGAAGCTGTGATGAAACCTGACCACCCGTTAAGCGGCGCAGTGGTGCTGCTGTTTGCCGTCGCCTGCGGCCTGGCCGTCGGCAATGTGTATTACGCACAACCGCTGCTCGATGCCATGGCCGAAGCCTTCGCCATGGACCCGGCAACCATCGGTATCGTCGTCACCCTTACCCAGATCGGTTATGGCGTGGGTCTTGTGTTGCTGGTTCCGCTAGGGGATCTGCTCAACCGTCGACGCCTGATCGTCGCGCAAACCCTGCTGTCGGCCCTGGCTTTGTTGATGATCACGTTTGCCTCGAACAGCATCTGGCTGTTGCTCGGCATGGCGCTGACCGGGTTACTGGCGGTCGTGACGCAAGTCCTGGTGGCCTACGCCGCGACCCTGGCCATCCCGGCGCAACGTGGACGAGTGGTGGGCGTGATCACCAGCGGCATTGTCGTCGGCATTCTGTTGGCACGAACGGTGGCGGGCGGCATGGCCGATCTGGCCGGTTGGCGTTCGATTTATCTGTTGTCCGCCGGGTTGACCCTGGTGATGGCGTTGCTGTGGTTTCGTGTACTGCCCAAGCACGAAGATGCGCAACCGAATAGTGCTTACGTTGCGTTGATCGGCTCGGTATTCACGCTGTTCAAGGAAGAACCGGTATTGCGTCAACGGGCCATGCTCGCCCTGCTGACCTTCGCCAGCGCCATGGTGCTGTGGACACCCTTGGTGTTGCCGCTGAGTGCCCCGCCGCTTTCACTTTCCCACACCGAAATCGGACTGTTCGGCCTGGCCGGAGCCGCCGGTGCGCTGGCCGCCGCTCGCGCCGGGCATCTGGCTGATCGCGGTTTGGGTCAATGGACCAGTGGACTGTCGTTGCTGCTGATGCTCGCCTCATGGTTGCCCATCGGATTCACCCAATCCTCGCTGTGGGCGCTGCTGCTTGGGGTGATTACGCTGGATCTGGGTCTGCAAGCCGTTCACGTTACCAGCCAGAGCATGATCTACAGCGTGCGCCCCGAAGCGCAAAGCCGACTCACCGCCGGCTACATGCTGTTCTATTCGATCGGCAGCGCCGTGGGTTCTATCGGTTCGACGGCGATGTACGCCTGGGCGGGATGGATTGGGGTGTGTTGGCTGGGTGCGGGCATCAATGCCGTAGCATTGATTTATTGGTGGATGACGTTGGCCCCAAAGGCTCAACCTGCGGAAGCAGCTTCACATTGACCTGTAGCAGCTGCCGAAGGCTGCGTTCGGCTGCGAAGCAGTCGTAAAACCAAACACCCCGCGATCTTTCCAAGCCACCGTGGAGAATGGATTTGCGACTGCTGCGCAGCCGAACGCAGGCTTCGCCAGCTGCTACAAATCGTGATCTTTACCCCGCAACATGCTGTTCAGCACATCATCACGACGCACCCACCCGTGAAACAACGCCGCCGCCAAGTGCAGCAACACGGTCAGAAACAGCAAATACGCCAAATATCCATGCGCCTTGCGCAGGAACGCAAACACCTGCGCATTCGCCGGCAGGATCGACGGCAACTGCAGAGAACTACTGAGCATCACCGGGTCGCCGGCCGCGGAAATCATCGCCCAGCCCAGCAGCGGCAAGATCAGCATCAAGGCGTACAACAAGATATGCGAAGCCTTGGCCGCGAATGCTTGCCAACCCGGCAGATCCGCCGGCAGTGGTGGTTGCCGGGTCGAAAAACGCACGGCCAGGCGCACGATCACCAGCAACAGAATCGCCACGCCTAAAGGTTTATGCAGGTTGATCAGCCACTGATGGCGCTCGGACACCGAGGCCGCCATACCCGCGCCGATAAACAGCATCGAGAGGATCATCAGCGCCATCAGCCAGTGCAGCAGCCGCGCCAACGGCGCGAAATGGTTCGGTTGAGCACTCATTATTGAGATTCCTGTTTGGCGTTGGGCAACTGCTTCACTTCGCTGGTGCGGCGCAGGTAGGAACGGGCGTAACCCGCCGAGCGAGCGACCAGCAGCGGGTCGTCGGAGCCTTCGATACCGCTGGGCAATACCAGTGGGTCGTAGTTGATGTCACGGCACTCACCATTGAGTTGCGGCTGAGTACTTTCGAGCACCAGCGTGCCGGCGTTCAGCACTTTTCGATCGACAGGCCAGGCCTTGCTCGCGTCGTTGACCGGGTCCCCGGGGTTCGCCAGGGTGATGTTCAACTGCCAACGCAGCGGGCTGGCGGACAAGCGCTGAACCAGATCTTTCTCGAGGAAATCACCGCCCTCAGGGGCCGTTGCACCTGCCGCGTCCTGAGCCAATGGGGTCATGCTCCAACGCACCGCCTGCCGTTGCCCGGCCGCGTTAACCAGGTAAAACGCGTTGACGCTGTTGTAGGTTTCCGTTGCATAACTGGCCGAGGGTTTGGCAGTTTTGATCCAGGCCAGAAATGGCGCGGCTTCCGGATGAGAACCGAAGAACGCCGGCACAGCCGCCGGGTTCGGTTTGCCGGTCGCCGGATCCGGGGACTGCGCTTGTTGCAACTGGTAGAACGCCTCGGGCGTGCCCACCGGGAACACCGGCATGCTGTTCATCCCGGTGCGCCACTGCTGACCGTTGGCCTGGGTGAAACGCAACGCCAGGCTGCGGATCGGCACGCTGTTGTCCGGCGCGTAAGGATTGCCGGCCGGCAGCGCAAAACGCCCGACCACTGGGGTCCGCGCTTCGCCGAACACTTGGGCGCTGGAATACTCGCGTGCCTGGCTGCTGCTCTCGAAATGCCCGATCACGCAAACACCCTTGGCGTGGTTACGACGAAATCCCGGGTGCACGCCGTTGTTTTTCTCCAGTACATTGACCAGCGCGTTCGGCGTCAGGCGTTGTGGGTCGAGTGTGCCGTTGACGTAGGCAAAAGCCCCGGCCAGCGCGGCAACCACCACGGCAATGCCGGTCAGGCGCAACGTCAGGCTCGCGGCACTCAGCGGTGGCCGGCCAGGCCCCGTTGGTGGTGATGAGCGATCTACCATGAATGACTCCAGGGCCATCGGCCACAAGTGGGAAGAATCAGGCAGACGAACCGCGCCAGGGTTTATTCCATCGCCCGGTGTTTATTTTTCCGGGCGTGGAATAACCTCGAATGTCGGGCGTCTTCCTGAACACTCACCACAGCGTAGTGACTGGTCAGAACTTCATGAACGATATCGACGAACAACTCAGGGAAGTCATTCCCAGGCTGCGGCGTTTCGCCGTATCGCTGACGCGCAACCCCAGCAGCGCCGATGATCTGGTGCAGGCCTGCCTTGAGCGCGCGCTGTCGAGTTGGGGCGACAAACGTCCCGAAGGTGACTTGCGTGCCTGGCTGTTTTCGATTCTTTATCGGCAGTTTCTCGACGCTCATCGCCGCTCCCGGCGTTATGCGCGGATGCTCGAATTCTTTACCGGCCGTGATGATGCACAGCCTTCGGCAGAGCGCACGGTGATCGCCCAATCGACCCTGCAAGCCTTCGATCAACTCGGCACCGAACAGCGCGCGCTGCTGCTTTGGGTGTCGGTGGAAGGTCTGAGTTATAAGGAGGTCGCCGAGATTCTCGACGTCCCCATCGGCACCGTGATGTCGCGCCTGTCCCGCGCACGCCAGGCCTTGCGCCAGCTCAGCGACGGCGAAATCACCCACCCTTCTCTGCGGAGACTCAAATGATCAGCATGCCTCCCAGCGAGCGTGACCTGCACGCCTACGTCGATCACCAACTCAGCGATGCCGACCGACATCGGGTCGAGACTTATCTGGCCAACAACACCGAAGTGGCCGCGCAAGTACGCGCCTGGCAGCACGATGCCCAACAATTGCGCGCGGCCCTGAGCGGCGCCTTGCAGCAACCGGCCAACCCGCAACTCGACCCGGCAATGATTCGCCAGCGAGTCAAACGCCAGTTGCGCCGCCATCTGGCCAGCGCCGCGATGTTGCTGATCGCGGTCAGCGTTGGCGGTTTGAGCGGTTGGCAGGCCCGGCAAATGACCCTGGTCAGCACCCCGCTGCCGATGACCGATGCGATGCAGGCCTACCGGCTGATTGCCCAGCAAGGCATCCTGCCGGCGGATTACACAGTCAGCGATGACGGCGATATACAGGGCTGGCTCGATCGGTATTTCAGCCAGGCCCATCGTCTACCGAACCTGACCGCTGCCGGATACACACCCATTAGCGGGCGGCTGCTCAGCACCGAACAAGGACCGGCGGCGATGGTGATTTACGAGAATCAGAACGGCCAGAAGATTAGCTTCTACGTCCGTCCACCTGGACCGAAAAACTATCTGCTACCGAGGGGCAGTCGCAACGATGGCGGGTTGCAGGCCGAGTACTGGTCGGGGGCGGGGTACAACTACGCAATGGTCAGCCCGAGTGATACGCCGGCCGCGCAGATGCTCAAACAAACCGTCCAGTTCTGACTCCCGATACTGATCGTTCCCACGCTCTGCGTGGGAATGCCTCTAGGGACGCTCTGCGTCCAGTGACGCGGAGCGTCACGGGCTGCATTCCCACGCGGAGCGTGGGAACGATCAACGTGGGATCAACCCTGCCCGAAGACTTGTGAAGGCCTTCGCAACAGCGGATCGAACGGATTGATCCGCGGCCCGATCAGCGCGGCTTCGCGCTTGAGCATCTCCACCACCGTCGGCAAGCGATCCGGCCCCAGGCGATCACTGACCGTGGCCACACTCAATGCCGCCACCGCCCGGCCTTCGCGATCAAGGATCGGCACGGCCACTCCAGCCATGCCTTGCAACACGCCGGTGTTGCGCCCGGCGTAACCGAGGGTGCGCACATTCTCGACTTCCGAGCGCAGGAACACCTCGTCATACAGGTGAAAATCCTTGAGCCGCGGCAAGTTGTAATGAATCACCGTGTCGCGCTCCTCTTCCGGCAGAAAAGCCAGAATCGCCAGGCTGCCCTGCCCCACGCCGAGCGCCACCCGTCCGCCGATGTCACCGGTAAACGTGCGGATCGGAAACGGCCCTTCACTGCGGTCCAGACAAATCGCATCGAAGCCGCTACGCGCCAATAAAAACAACGAATCCCCCAACGAAGCCGACAGCCGCAGCAACGCCGGGCGCGCCAGTTCGCGCAAATTGCCTGTGTTGCCGGCGCGGGCCGCCAGCGCGAAAAACTCCAGGCTCAGGCGATAGCGCTTGCTGCGCGGGTCCTGTTCGACCATCCCCTCGTCCATCAGGCTGCGCAGCAAGCGGTGGGTGGTCGGTTGCGACAGACCAATGCGCTGAGCCAGTTGCGTCACGCGCTCTCCGCCCTCGACGGTATCCCCGAGGCTGCGCAGCACCGCAAACAGCCTTGAGACGGCGCCCACGCCGACTTCATTTTTGTTTTCATTCCGCTCAATGGAATCAGGCATGTGATTTCTCAACAATAAATTTACTCACTGAATGAAACTGAAAATAGTCATCGCTTCAGTGAAATAGGCCATTGAGCCCATCCTATTCTTCGTCCTACTCTGCGTCCATCAGGGGCGATTCGAACAACAGCGGCAGCCGGCAGAAGTCGAGCGCCAACGCACCCCGGCAACATCCTTTTCGTATCTGCCCATACAAAAAAGCGCGCCTTTGGCGACGCATAACAATCTCAGGTGGAGCGCAGTCATGGCCTTCGTGCAACTTGAAAACCTCGGCAAACGTTACGGCGAAATCGACGCGGTCGTCGCCACCAACCTGTCGGTGGAAAAAGGCGAGTTCGTTTCCTTGCTCGGCCCCTCCGGCTGCGGCAAAACCACCACCCTGCAAATGATTGCCGGCTTCGTTGAAGTCAGCAGCGGGCGCATTGTGCTGGACGGTCGCGACATCACCCACGCCAAACCCGCCAGTCGTGGTCTGGGCGTGGTGTTCCAGAGTTATGCGCTGTTCCCGCACATGACCGTGCAAGACAACGTCGCCTTCGGCCTGCGCATGCGCAAAGTGCCCAATGGCGAGTTGCAGCAACGGGTGGATCGGGTGCTGAAACTGGTGCGTCTACACCTGCACGCTGAGCGTTATCCACGAGAGCTTTCCGGCGGTCAGCGCCAACGTGTTGCGCTGGCCCGGGCGTTGGTGATCGAGCCGCCGGTGCTGCTGCTCGACGAACCGCTGTCCAACCTCGACGCCAATCTGCGCGAAGAGATGCAGTTCGAAATCCGCCGTATCCAGCGCGAAGTCGGCATCACCACGCTGATGGTCACCCATGATCAGTCCGAAGCGCTGTCGATCAGCGATCGGGTGGTGGTGATGCAGGCCGGGCGCATCACTCAGATCGACGCGCCCTACACCCTCTACGAACACCCGCGCACCAAGTTCATTTCCGGCTTCGTCGGCAAGGCCAATCTGCTGCCCGGCGAGCGGGACAGCGCTGGCGTTGTGCAGGTCTGCAATCGTGGCGACGGCGAACTGACGTTGAGCCTGCGCCCGGAAAAAATCGACTTGCTGGATAAAGGCCTGGGCCGTCTGCCAGGCAAGATCGTCAGCCGCTTCTTCCTCGGTAGCCAATGGCTGTACGGCGTATCGACATCGTTGGGCGAACTCAGCGTGGTGCGCCGCAACGATGGTTCCGCCCCCTTGATCGAAGGCACGGCGGTCGGCCTCGATTGGGATGCAACATTGCTGCGGGTGCTGAGTGTCGACGAGGTGTCGGCATGAGTACGCTTGCCGTCATTCGCCAAGGACGTCAGGGACGTCAGGGCTATTGGTTATCCGCACCGGCCCTGGCGTTGTACTTCGGTCTGCTGGTGATCCCGCTGCTGCTGACGCTGGTGCTGTCGTTCAACGTCTTCGATTACAGCTCGGGGATCAACAGCGACGCCTACACCTTCGATCATTACAGCAGCCTTCTGGGCGATCCGTACTTCTACGAGATCTTTCTGAGGACGTTCTGGATCAGCGCCCTGACCACCCTGCTCTGCGTGGTGATCGGCGTGCCCGAGGCCTACATCCTCAGCCGCATGGGCGCGCCGTGGCGCTCGATCTTCCTGATTCTGATCCTCACGCCGTTGCTGATTTCGGTGGTGGTGCGCGCCTTCGGCTGGAGCCTGTTGCTCGGTGCCGACGGCCTGGTCAACCAGACGCTGCAAGCCTTCGGTGGCTCACCGATGAAGCTGCTTTATACGCCGTTCGCGGTGGTGATCGCGCTGGTCCACGTGATGCTGCCGTTCATGATCATTCCGGTCTGGACCTCGCTGCAAAAACTCGACCCCGCCGCCGAACAAGCCGCGCTGTCGCTGGGCGCCAGCCACCTCACGGTGATGCGCAAAGTGGTGCTGCCGCAAATCATGCCCGGCGTGCTCTCCGGCACCTTGATCGTGTTCGGCCTCGCGGCGAGTTCATTTGCCATTCCCGGACTGCTCGGCGGACGCCGGATAAAGATGGTCGCCACGCTGATCTACGACCAGTACCTGTCGGAGCTGAACTGGCCGATGGGCGCTGCGATTGCCGTCGCGCTGCTGTTGCTCAACCTGCTGATCATGCTGTCGTGGAACCGGATGATCGAAGGCCGCTACAAGAAGTCATTGGGATAATTCGTCATGTCCAGAAACGGTCCTTTCGCCCTGCTGTTCCATACGCTGGTGGTGCTGTTCATGCTCGCGCCGCTGGTGGTGGTGTGCCTCGTCGCCTTCACCCCGGAAAATACCCTGAGCCTGCCGACCACGGAGTTTTCCCTGCGCTGGTTCCGCGCGGTATTCGAGCGCGCAGACTTTGTCGATGCGTTCTACAACAGCCTGATCCTGGCGTTTTGCGCCGCCACGCTGGCGACGCTGATCGCAGTGCCGGCAGCCCTGGCAATCACGCGCTTTGAGTTTCCCGGACGGGACTTTTTCAACGGTCTGTTCCTGTCGCCGATCATCATTCCGCACTTGGTGCTGGGCGTCGCGTTGCTGCGTTTGTTTGCGCTGATGGGCGTCAACGGCAGCTTCGCCTGGCTGATCTTCGCCCATGTGCTGGTGATCACGCCGTATGTGCTGCGGCTGGTGTTGGCCTCCGCCATTGGCCTGGACCGCAGCGCCGAACACGCCGCGCAATCCTTGGGCGCCGGACGCTTCACGCTGTTCCGGCAAATCACCTTGCCGATGATTTTGCCGGGGGTCGCCGGTGGCTGGCTGCTGGCGTTCATCAACAGTTTCGATGAGGTCACGTTGTCGATCTTCGTCACCTCGCCGGCCACGCAAACACTGCCGGTGCGCATGTACGTGTATGCCACCGAATCCATCGATCCAATGATGGCGGCGGTGTCGGCACTGGTAATTGCGCTGACCGCGCTGACGATGATTCTGCTCGATCGGGTCTACGGCCTGGATCGGGTTCTGGTGGGTAAACAATGAGGGCGCCATGGCTCTGCTGAAACGACTGGCCGAAGGCGACCGCCTGGCCCTGGACTTTACCCTCGACGGCGTGCCTGCCCGCGGCCTGCTCGGCGACACCCTGCTGACCGCCGTGCTGACCTGCAGCGAGCACCTGCGCGGCAGCGATTTCAGCGCCGAACCCCGCGCCGGTTTCTGCCTGATGGGCGCCTGTCAGGACTGCTGGGTACGCCTGGGCGACGGCCGCCGGGTGCGCGCCTGCTCGACGCTGCTTGAAGCCGGACAGCACATCAGCCGCGAACCGGGGCGCGCTCTATGAACTCCAACTCACCCTGCAGAAACCCATTTCCCTGTGGGAGCGGGCTTGCCCGCGATAGCGGATTGTCAGCCACCACCCATGTTGGATGTCCCGCAGTCATCGCGAGCAGGCTCGCTCCCACAGGGGTTCCGTGCCGGTCACAAATAATGCGGCATGCCTCCACCAACTGTGGGAGCGGGCTTGCCCGCGATAGCGGTCTGTCAGCCACCACCGATGTTGAATGTTCCGCCGTCATCGCGGGCAAGCCCGCTCCCACAGGATTGGGGCGTCTATCACATAGGGGGTGGGTATGAAGTCTGTCGTCATCATCGGCGCAGGCCCTGCCGGAATCCGGGCGGCGCAAACCCTCGTTGCCCATGGCGTGCGCCCCGTTCTGCTGGACGAAGCAGCGCGTGGTGGCGGGCAGATTTATCGGCGTCAGCCGGCGAATTTCAAGCGCTCGGCGATCAAGCTGTATGGCTTCGAAGCACGCAAGGCCAAGGCACTGCATCAGACCATCGACGCACTGCGCGAGCAACTTGATTATCGCCCCGACACGCTGGTGTGGAACGCCGAGGCTGGCGCGCTCGACACCTTGCATGAAGGCCGCGCCGCACGGCTGGAATTCTCGCGCGTGATCGTCGCCACGGGCGCCACCGACCGGATTCTGCCCGTACCAGGCTGGACGCTGCCGGGGGCATACAGCCTCGGCGCGGCGCAGATCGCCTTGAAGTTTCAAGGCTGTTCCATTGGTGAACGCGTGGTGTTCGCCGGCAGCGGGCCGTTACTGTATCTGGTGGCGTATCAATACGCCAAGGCCGGCGCCAACGTGATCGCCGTGCTCGATAGCTCGCCTTTCAGCGCTCAGGCCCGCGCCCTGCCCGGCCTGCTGTCGCAACCCTCCACGCTGGCCAAAGGCATTTATTACCGCACCTGGCTAACCGCCCACGGCATCCCGGTGCACCAAGGCGCCACCTTGAAACGCATCGATGGCCAACACCGCGTGCAATCGCTGAACTGGCGTAACGCAACAAGCGAACATCGAATCGAATGCGACGCCGTAGCCTTCGCCCATGGCCTGCGCAGTGAAACCCAACTCGCCGACCTGCTGGGTTGCGAATTCACCTGGAACCCGCTCAACCGCGCCTGGCTGCCGCAGCGTGACAGCGCCGGTCGCAGCAGCATCGCCGAGGTGTACCTGGCCGGTGATGGCGCCGGCATCATGGGGGCCGACGCGGCCGAAATGGCCGGTGAACGGGCAGCCCTGGCGCTGCTCGAAGACATCGGTTACCTGATCCCGCCACAACGCGCCACCCGGCTGGAACAGTCGCTTCAAACGATCGGCAGATTCCGCCAAGGTCTTGAACGCGCCTTCCTGTTTCCCGAAAGCTGGGCCACCGATGCGGCGGATGACCTGATGATCTGCCGCTGCGAAGAAGTGCGCGCCGGCGACATCCGTCAGGTGGTGCGCGAAGGCCATTGGGAGATCAACCGGGTCAAGGCCCATTGCCGGGTCGGCATGGGTCGCTGCCAGGGACGGATGTGTGGCGCCGCGGCAGCGGAAATCATTGCCTGCGAAAGCCAGCGCGCTGTGTCCGACATCGGCCGATTGCGAGCTCAGGCGCCGATCAAACCGTTGCCGTTCGGTCTGGAGGTCGAGCCATGATCGAGGTCGATGCAATCATCATTGGCGGTGGCATTGTCGGCGCCTCCGCCGCCCTGTTTCTGAGCAAGGCCGGCCAACGAGTCGCATTGCTGGAGCGGGACTTTTGCGGTTCGCACTCCAGCGGCGTGAACTACGGCGGCGTGCGGCGTCAGGGCCGACCACTGTCGCAATTGCCGCTGTCGCAACGGGCTCACGAGATCTGGGGGCAACTGCCGCAGCTGATCGGCATCAACGGCGAGTACCAGCGCAGCGGTCATCTGAAACTCGCACGCAGCCTCAACGACCTGCACGCCTTGCAGGATTACGCCGCCAGCAGCCAGGGGTTCGGCCTCGATTTGCAGGTACTCGACCGCAATGAGTTGCGCACACGTTTTCCGTGGGTCGGAAAGGTCGCGGTTGGTGCCTCGTTGTGCCCGGACGACGGCCACGCCAACCCGCGACTGGTGTCCCCCGCCTTCGCGCAGATGGCCCGTCGGCACGGTGCGCAAATCCATGAACAATGCGCGGTCAGCACCGTTGAACATGACGGTCAGCGCTTTCAGGTCAGCACTCAAACCGGCCACGAGTTGCACGCCCCCTGGCTACTGAATTGCGCCGGCGCCTGGGCCGGAAAGCTCGCCGCGCAATTCGGCGAAGCAGTGCCGATGCACGCGGGTCACCCGGCAATGCTGGTCACCGAACCGTTGCCGCTGGTGATGAACGCGAGCACCGGCGTCGAGGGCGGCGGCATCTATGCCCGTCAGGTCGCGCGCGGCAACTGCGTGTTGGGCGGCGGCCAGGGTTTTGCCCTCGATGACGCCCGCGCCCGGCCCGGTCAGAATGCCGTCATCGAGATCCTGCGCCAGGCCGTCGAGCTCTACCCATTTCTTGAAGGCGCCCAGGCGATTCGCACCTGGAGCGGCACCGAAGGTTATCTGCCCGATCGCCAACCGGTGATCGGCCACAGCAGCACTCAACCCGGTCTGTTGCACGCGTTCGGCTTTGCCGGCGCGGGCTTTCAGATCGGGCCTGCGGTGGGCCAGGCGCTCACCGAGATCATCTGCAGCGGCGCGTCAAAGACGTCGCTGGATGCGTTTTCCATCACCCGGTTTCACTCCATCTCCGTAGCTTGATAGAGGAAGGTCGCGCCAATGAAAAACCTCAAACGCAATGCCATGCTCGGTTTGTCTTGCATGAGCGCCCTGCTCATGGCCACCCAGGCCCACGCCGAGCCGACGCTTTACCTGGGCATGAACGGCGGAACCATGGAGCGGCTCTACGCCGACAAGGTGCTGCCGGCTTTCGAGAAAGCCAACAACGTCAACGTGGTGATCGTGCCGGGAACCTCCGCCGATATTCTGGCCAAGGTCCAGGCCAGCAAAGGTAGCCCACAGATGCACGTGATGTTCCTCGACGACGGCATCATGTACCGCGCCATCGCCATGGGCTTGTGCGACAAACTCGAAGACAGCCCGCCCCTGGCGCAGATTCCGGCCAAGGGTCGCATCAAGGATCAAGCCGTGGCGGTCAGCCTCGGGGTCACGGGGCTGGCGTACAACACGCGGCTATTCAAGGAAAAAGGCTGGAGCGCGCCAACCTCCTGGATGGACATGGCCGACCCGCGCTTCAAGGACAAACTGGTGTTCCAGTCGATGGCCTCGTCGACCTTCGGCCTACATGGTTTTCTGATGTTCAACCGGATTCAGGGCGGCAGCGAAACCGACGTCGAACCGGGGTTCAAGGCTTGGCCAAACACCGTCGGACGTAACGTGCTGGAGTACATTCCGAGCTCGGCGAAAATCTCCGAAATGCTCCAGACCGACGAAGCGGCGCTGTTCCCGCTGACGCCGACCCAGGTCACTGCGCTGAAACTCAAGGGCATGCCGGTGGAGTATGCGCAGCCGAAGGAAGGCTCCGTGGTGCTCAACGTCGCTGAATGCGCCATCGCCAACAACACCCAACCGGAACTGGCGCAGAAACTCGCCGCCTTCCTGCTGACCCCCGAAGCACAAGCTGCCGCGCTTGAAGATGGCGATCAGATTCCGTCCAACCCGAATACGCCAACCACCGACAAGACCCGCGGTCAGGTCGAGGCGATGAAGCAGTATCTGACCTCCGCGATCGCCATCGATTGGGACCAGGTCAACGAACAGCGCCCGGCATGGAATGCTCGGTGGAATCGCAGTATCGAGCGCTAACGAAAATCCTGTGGGAGCGAGCGGTGCGGCGATCCGACTTGCCCGCGAAGAACGATGACGCGTAATGCCTGAAAAACCGCGGCGCATTCTTCGCGGGCAAGTCGGATCGCCGCACCGCTCGCTCCTACAGATTCTGCGCCTTGACTTACTGGCCTTAGGGCAAGCCCGACTTTCCCGCTATCATGTCGCCCATTTCCAGGCCCCCACGCCCCCCTCCTGATCAATAGCGAACCTGCCCATGGATACCCTCGCACAACTGCGCGCCGGCCAATTGTCGGGCATCACCCGCCTGGATCTGTCCTGCGGCCTGACCGAGTTCCCCCGGGAAATCCTCGACCTGGCGGACTCGCTGGAAGTGCTCAACCTCAGTGGCAACGCCTTGCGCAGCCTGCCGGACGACCTGCACCGGCTGACCCGTTTACGCGTGCTGTTCTGCTCGGACAATCAGTTCACCGAACTGCCCGCTTGTCTTGGCCAGTGCACCGCGCTGACGATGATCGGCTTCAAGGCCAACGCCATCGAAAACGTGCCGGGCACCGCGCTGCCACCGCTGCTGCGTTGGCTGATCCTGACCGATAACTGCATCACGAGTCTGCCGACCGAACTGGGTGAACGCCCGCGTCTGCAAAAGCTCATGCTCGCCGGCAACCGGTTACAGCGTTTGCCCGAAAGCCTGAGGCATTGCCATCGACTTGAACTGATCCGCATCGCCGCCAATCAGCTCACTGAGCTCCCCGAGTGGCTGCTGACCCTGCCGAGCCTCACCTGGCTCGCCTACGCCGGTAATCCGCTGGAAACCGAAGCCGATGCCGCCGCCCTCGAAGCCACGGCGAGTATTCCCTGGTCCGAACTGAGCCTGGAGAAAAAACTCGGCGAAGGCGCGTCTGGGGTTATTCATCAGGGGTTGTGGGAACAGACGAAACAGGTCGCGGTGAAACTCTATAAAGGCGAGATGACCAGCGATGGCTCACCGCTGCACGAAATGAACGCCTGCATCACCGCCGGCATCCACCCTAACCTGATCCGGGTCGAAGGAAGGATCTCCGGCCATCCGCAAGCGCAGGCCGGGTTGGTGATGCAACTGATCGATCCGAGTTACCGCAACCTCGCCGGGCTGCCGAGCCTGGCGTCCTGCACCCGCGACGTCTACGCCGACGACACCCGATTCAACGCTGAAGTGGCGCTGCGCATCGCCAGTGGCATTGCTTCAGTGGCTGAACATTTGCACCGCCAAGGCATCACTCACGGCGACCTCTATGCTCACAACATTATGTGGAACGAGGACGGTGATTGCCTGTTGGGCGACTTTGGCGCGGCGTCTTTCCATGCCACTTCGGACAGCCTTGAAAGCCGCGCGCTGCAACGGATCGAGGTGCGAGCGTTCGGGGTGCTGCTGGGGGAATTGCTGGAGCGGATCGACTCGGGGTTGAGCGATGAAGGGCGTGAGTCGTTAGAAGCATTACAGCAACGTTGCTGTCAGCCGGATGTGCTGGCACGGCCTGGGTACAGCGAGGTTAGTCGCGTATTGCAGGAAATTATTGCGGAGAATTGAAGAAAAAGATCGCAGCCTGCGGCAGCTCCTACAGGTATACGCGAACCCCTGTAGGAGCTGCCGAAGGCTGCGATCTTTTGATCTTTAACCCGCCAACCCGACAAACATGTCCTGCACGTCATCGTGGTTATCGAGGCCTTCGAGGAACGCTTCGACTTCCGCCATCTGCTCCTCGCTCAAACCACTGACCGGGTTTTTCGGCTGGTAACCCAACTTGGCCGACAACACGGTGAAACCCTGCTCCGGCAGCGCTTTCTGCACTGCATCCAGGTCCGCAGGTTCGGTCAGGAACAGCGTCGCGCCGTCTTCACCCGGCTCGAAATCCTGCGCACCGGCTTCGATCGCAGCCATTTCCGGATCGGCGTCAGGGCTGTCCGGGGATGCCTCGATCATGCCGACGTGGTTGAAGTCCCAGGCCACCGAACCGGAAGCGCCCAACTGGCCCTTGCGGAACGCGACGCGGATTTCAGCGACGGTGCGGTTGATGTTGTCAGTCACGCATTCAACGATCAGCGGCACCTGATGCGGTGCGAAGCCTTCATAGGTCACGCGATGGTATTGCACGGTTTCGCCCAACAGGCCCGCGCCTTTCTTGATCGCGCGATCCAGGGTTTCCTTGGGCATCGAGGCTTTCTTGGCCTGCTCGACCACCAGACGCAGGTGTGCGTTGGTGGCAGTATCGGCACCGTTACGGGCAGCAATGGTAATTTCTTTCACCAGTTTGCCGAAGATTTTGCCCTTGGCGTTAGATGCCGCTTCTTTGTGTTTAACCTTCCACTGTGCGCCCATTACTCACTCTCTTGATCTGTGGCGCCGAGACATCTATTGGCCGACGCATGGCGCAAGTTTATACGGCCTAAAGATGCCAATCGACCAAAAATTCCAAGATCTTCACCCCATGACGAATCGACTTCTTCACCAGTGTTTGTAGGGCGATTCTGAAAAGTCGATTTGCGGTGACGCTTCAGGGCTGTGGTTCCGTACCCTCTGCGCCCATCCTCCCTGGCAGAAGCGCGTTCGATGCACAACGACAAGGAAAGCCCCTTTACCCTGACACTCCTCGACGGCGGTTTGAGCCTGCAGGTGTTGCAGTTCAGTGGCCATGAAAGTCTCAACCAGCCCTATCGATTCGACATCGACGTGATCGGCCTCGCCCCGGCGATGCACCTCGAGCAATGGCTGCAACAACCGGCGTTTTTGCGGCTGGCGGATGACCAAGGCATTCACGGCGTGATCCACAGCGTCAGTCGCGAACATCGCGGCCCGCACCGGGTCGGCTATTCCCTGGTGCTGACACCCCATCTTCAACACTTGGATCGGCACCGTTCGCGTCGGGTGTTTCATCGTCTCAGCGTGCCCGCGATCGTGCGCCAGTTGCTGGAGGAGCATCAGTTGCCCGAGCACAGCTATCGCTTCGAACTGGTCAACGGCTGCTACCCGCCCCGGCCTTTTTGCATTCAGTACGATGAGAGCGATCTGGTCTTCCTGCAGCGGCTGTGTGAAGAAGAAGGCATCCACTATCACTTCGAACATCAGCACGACGGGCACGTGCTGGTGCTCGCCGATGACAGCCTGAATTTCCCTCAGGAACCACTGCTGATGCCGTTTCATGACGACGCATTCAACGACTCCGTTCTGCCGGTGATCAGTGAACTGTTCCAGCGCCATGAGCCGGACCTCGCCCCCGCACGATGGGAGGCCAGAAACCGCGGCACGCGAGTGATCGGCGATGGAGCGGCCAACCACCCGCTCACCAGAACGGGGCCGGCGACGGCACGCCCTGCCCCCGAACAACTTCATCGCGACCAGCTCAGCCATCGACTGCTGGAACGCCTGCGTTGCCAGCAACGGCAGATCCACGGCCAAAGCAACCACAGCGAACTGCGCAGTGGACGGATCCTGCAAGTGGCGCAGCACCCGCTCTCGAGTTTCAATGATCAGTGGCTGCTCACCGAAATCCGGCACCGGGGGCAGCAGCCGTCGATTCTCGCCGAGGACCCGCCCGGCATTGCCCGGCGCTACAGCAATCAGTTCACCGCCATTCCCTGGTCAACGGTCTTCAGGCCGGCGCTTAAACAAGCCAGGCCGAGCATCCCGGGCTATCAGACCGCACGGGTGCTGGGTCCCGTCGGGCAACCGGCGGCGCTCGATGACCAAGGCCGGATACAGGTCAGGCTATGGCCGACGCCGGCGTTCGAGGCGGATGAGTCCGCTGGTCTCTGGCTACCGGTGGCCCTTGCAACGCCGGACGGTCGAATCGATCCGGCCAGGCTGCCCATGGCCGGCACCGAGGTGCTGATCAGTTTCCTCGACAGCGACCCGGACCGGCCGGTTTTGTGTGCCGGCATGGGCCATCCCCAGCCTCCCCGCCCAGCTCCGGAGCCACGCCGCGATGGCCGTCTGCTGCTCGATTGGCTGATCAATCGCTCGGATCTCGCACCTTGAGTTTCATCCCTTGTCGGCCTTGCCCGCCGCCGCGGCAAACTTGGCCAGACGCACATCGAGGTGCCGTGGCCGACGCCCGTGATCCTCGGCGCGCTCCTTGCGGCGAATGGCATTGCGCACCATCAGCGAACCCAGATAACGGATCGGTTCCGGCGGAAAAAAGCCCAACGGGCCGTTCACCAAAGGCGAACGAGTCCAGGCATTGTCCAGCCCCAGCACCATAGAGGCGAGAATCTGCCCGCCCATATGGCAAGGCCCGACCCCACTGCCGGAGTAACCGAAACCGTAGAACACATTGCCGCTGGAACTCATCTGGCCGAAAAACGGTAAACCGGTGACCGAGCGATCCGACGGCCCGTTCCAGGTGGCCTCGGCCTTGACCTTGGCGAACGCCGGGAAGAACTCGCTCAGGCTGTGCTGCAACAAGCCGGCATAGGGCGATGGCTGATCGAACACCGGCAACATTCGTCCACCGTAGGCGAAGGTATTGCCGCCCTTGCCGAGCATGATTCGACCGTCCGGGGTGTTGTGGTAGTAGTGCACGAAAATCCGCGAATCAAGCACCGTCACGCCGCTGGTCAAACCGATCTCGTTGAGCAGATCCGGCCGCGGTTCGGTGATCAGCATGTCGCTGGAAACAATCGCTACACTGCGTTCGAACTGTGGAAACGCCCGAGCCATCCAGGCATTCATCGCCAGCACCACCCGGTCGGCGCGAACCGTGCCATTGGGTGTTTTAACCCCAGCAGGCTTGCCTTCCACGAGGCCGGTCATCGCCGTGTTTTCATGAATTTTCACCCCCAACTGCAAGGCCACCCGACGCAAGCCGCGCACCAGTTTGCCCGGCTGAACACTCGCGGCAGCCGGGGAAAACCAGCCCTCCAGGTGTTTGCTGGAACCGGCCATGCGCTGTACATCCGCCAGTGGCCGCTGGGTGAAAGAATTGATGCCGTTGCGCTCCAGCGCCGCAATCACCGCGTCGGTCGAGCCGCATTGGGCGCGATTGGTCGCGGTGTAGAGCGTGCCATCGAGGCGGTAATCGGCGTCCACCGCGTACTGTTCGCAAAAGGCGCCGATGGCGTGGATGCTGCGCTCGGACTCCTTGACCAAGCGCACGGCTTCTTCGACGCCGAACAACCGTTCCAGGGTGAAATACTTGGCCGACCACGACAGCGCACAACCACCGTTGCGCCCACTGGCACCGGCACCGCAGATGTCCGCCTCGATCAGCAGCACGTCCAGTTCGGGGTTCTGCTGTTTGAGCATGATTGCGGTCCACAACCCGGTGTAGCCGCCACCGACAATGCAGACGTCGGCGCGGGCATCACCCGCTAAAGGTTCGCACCGCGCGCAGGACTCGGCCGCCAGCGCCTGTTCCAGCCAGTAAGGTCTCATGGGGTAATCCTTATGTACGCAGGGGTTTTACAGTCATCGGTTGGTTAGGCACAGATGCACTTTCGGGACGCAGACCCGCCGGGCGGCTGTTCCAGTAAGGAATCAACACCAGAGCGGAGAACAATGCGCAGCCGGCAAAGACGATGAACACCGTGACCGAGTCGAAGTAACCCGGCAGCAGCCCACCGAGAATCGCCCCGACCGAGCCGCAACCGTTGACGAAGCCCGCCGCCGTGGCACCGGCCTTGGCGGTACCGAAATCGATGGCCGCCGCGCCGCTGATCATCGAGTCCGGGCCGTACAGGGTCAGGCCCATGACGAACAGCAGCGCCACCACCAGCAACACGCTGCCGGTTTGCAGGGCGCCCATGAACAGCGCCAGGGAAACGGTGAGTGCCAACAAGCTCAACACACAGGCCGGCATGCGTCGGGCACCGAACAGTTTGTCCGAGGCTAGCCCCAGCAGGATCGGCCCGAGCAGCCCGGCCAGTTCGAACGCGGTGGGAATAATCGCTGCGCCGACTTTGCCCACCGTGGGCATTTGTTCGAAGACGATCACCGGCCCCCACAATAGAATCGCGTAGCGCGCCGGTTTCAACAGAAAGTACGCCAGCCCCAGCACCAACACTGTGCGGTTGCGCAGGATTTCCCGCAGCGGCTCCAGGATGCTGATCTTGCTTTGAGCATGTGCCTCTTCAGCGGTCAGCTCCGGTTCCGGCTCCACCGCTGGCAAGCCAACGTCTTCGGGTTTGTTACGCTGAAAAATAAAAAACAACACGGCGGCCAGCCCAACCACCGCTGCACTGGAAATGAACGCCGCGTGCCAGGTGCCGATCAGCGTATACGCCCACCAACCCGCAAACGGTGAGGCCACCAGTCCGCCAAAGGCGTAGCAGGAACTCCATAAACCGAGCACCCGCCCACGCTGCTCGGCGGGAAAGAAACTGCCGATGTTCTTGCACAGCCCCGACCATCCGGTGGACTGCGCCAGCCCTTGAATCAGCATGCACGTGGCGAAAATCGGCAACGTGGCAAAGCTGCCCATCACCAGCGCGGCCACTGCGGAAATCAGCAATCCGCCGAGCACCACAACCCTTGGACCAAAGCGGTCGGCCAGAATGCCCCAGGTGAATTGTCCGATGGCGTAAGCGGCCAGGTAGATAGCATCGAGGTTGGCCATGGCCATTTTGTCGAGGGTGAAGTCGGGGTCTTCGGCGATCCCCAGTTTGGCCACGGAAAAGGCTTTGCGGGTGAAGTAGAACGCGGCATACGCGAGCCAGGTGATGGCGAAAATCTGCACGCGCCAACGCTTGATGGTACCGATGGGACTGTTCATTGTGGTTCTGACCTCAGGGTGTGAGTGTGCCGGCAGAATTGGAAGAAAACGCCTGTGTTTTTATTGTTGAGCACTGCGGTAGCCCCTGATCCCTGAGGCGATACCGGTCAGATGAGTCCTGCTGATTGCACGCATGGGCTCATGGCCACCGATGCTGTTCGACTGACCAGTCACCGGGGTTGAAGCGGATAAAAACAATTACTGATTAATAAGTGAAATCGATTTATCGTATTTCCAATATAAGTTCAGCTTGTTACTGGCCCAGCTTGTTTCTGGAGTGTTCGATGTCGGTATCCCACGCCCAGCTCAAAGCCTTCCATGCCGTCGCGGTCCATGGAAGCTTTACCAGAGCCGCCGAGCGGCTGTTTCTGACCCAACCGGCGATTTCCGACCAAGTGCGCAAGCTCGAGGAGCGTTTCGGTGTGTTGCTGTTCCACCGCAATAAACGCTCCGTGCGCCTGACCGATCTGGGCGAACGCCTGTTGAGCATCACCCAGCGGCTGTTCGTCATCGAGGCCGAGGCGCAGGAGTTGCTTCACGCGTCTCAGGCGTTACAAACCGGCAGCCTGATTTTGGCCGTGGATGCGCCGGTGCATGTGCTGCCGCAGATTGCGCGGTTCTGTGAGCGCTATCCCGGCATCAGCGTAAAGATTGAAACCGGTAACACCGACGAATCGCTGTTTCGGCTGTTCAATTACCAAGCCGACCTGGCCCTGCTGGGACGCGATGTCAGCGACGATCGTTTGCTTTCGTTGCCACTGCGCAATGACCCGATGGTGGCCTTCGTTTCACGCCATCATCCGTGGGCTGATCGCGAATCCATCTGCCTGGCGGACCTGGACGACACGCCGCTGGTGCTGCGGGAAATCGGCTCGGTGACGCGGCAAACCCTGGAAGAAGAAATGACCCGCGCCGGGTTTCGCATCCGCCCGGCGATCGAAGTCGAAGGCCGCGAAGCGGCGCGCGAGGCAGTGGTGGTCGGGATTGGCGTGGGGGTGGTGTCGGCCGCTGAATTCGGCGCGGATTCGCGGGTGTGCGCGTTGCCGATTACCGATTGCACACGGCGGCTGACGGAAACCCTGGTGTGCTTGCGCGAACAGAGTTCGCGGCGAGTGGTGGCGACGTTTCTGGAGATGGTTCGCGAAAGCTTACCCACTCTGTAGGAGCTGCCGAAGGCTGCGATCTTTTGATTCTGCTTTTAAATGCGAAGATCAAAAGATCGCAGCCTTCGGCAGCTCCTACAGGGAATCCACGATCAAGTCAGATTTGGCGCCAACCCAAAAAACGCCTGTATCAAGCGCAAATCCCGCCGCCGCTCCATGCATCCGATCATGTGCCGATTAACCAACCCCTCGCCAATAATCGGCACCGCCGCCACTCGCGGGTCGTGGCTGACTTCCACCGACGACACCACGCCCACGCCCAATTCTGCGGCCACGGCCTCGGTCACGGCCTCACGACTGTCCAGCTCCAGCAACACCCGTGGATTGACCTTGGCCTGAGCACACGCCTCGTCGAACGTGCGTCGGGTAATCGAACTTGGCTCGCGCAGGACCATGATCACCTGGTCCAGCTCCTTGAGCTGTACCCCTTTCGACTTTTGCGCCCACGGATGCCCAGCGGGCACCAACGCGCAAATCCTCGACTCGCTCAAGGCTTGCAGGTGCAGCCCCTTGCGCGGTTCGACCTCGGTCAGCACTGCCACGTCGGCATGCTCCGACAACAACGCCGCCAATGTTTCCTGAGCATTGCCCAACCGCAGGTTCACGGTGATCCCCGGATAACGCGCGCGCAAACTGGCGAGCATCGGCATGACCATGTGCGGCCCGTCCGCCGCCACTTCCAGGCGCCCGGTCAGCAACTGCCGGTTGGCCTCCAGCATCACCTGCGCTTCTTCGGCCAGGCCGAACATCGCCCGGGTGATCGCCGCCAATTTGGTGCCCTCTTCTGTCAGCTCGACCCGCCGCGCGGTGCGTCGCAACAAGGTGATCTGGTAGTGCTCCTCCAACGCCTTGATGTGCCCGGTGACGGCCGGTTGGCTGATAAACAGGCGCTCGGCGGCGCGGGTAAAACTGCCTTCCCGAGCCACAGCATCGAAGGCGCGCAGCTGAAACAGATTCATGAATAACCCTCACTGATGGCTGGCATAACAACAAACAATTTGATTGATAGCTCACCGAATTGCAATTTATGTCCCGTAGCTTCATCCCACTGAGCTTTTGCGAGGACACAAGAATGAGTACTGCCGAGCCCATCCTGCTCACCCCCGGCCCATTGACCACATCGAGCCGCACCCGTCAGGCAATGATGGTCGACTGGGGCTCATGGGATGACCGTTTCAACCAACTGACCGCCAGCCTCTGCGAACAGCTGCTGACGATCATCAACGGCGGCGACAGCCATCACTGCGTGCCGTTGCAAGGCAGCGGCACGTTCGCGGTCGAAGCGGCCATCGGCACGCTGGTGCCTCGCGACGGTAAAGTGCTGGTACTGATCAACGGCGCCTACGGCAAACGTCTGGCGAAAATCTGCGAAGTGCTTGGCCGCTCGTTCAGCACCTTCGAAACCGCTGAAGATGAACCGACCACCGCCGCCGACGTCGACCGCCTGCTGCGGGCCGATGCCAGCATCACCCACGTCGCGCTGATTCACTGCGAAACCAGCACCGGCATTCTCAACCCGCTGACGGAAATCGCCCACGTCATCGAGCAACACGGCAAACGCCTGATCATCGACGCCATGAGTTCGTTTGGCGCCTTGCCGATCGACGCCCAACAGGTGCCGTTCGATGCACTGATCGCCGCCTCGGGCAAATGCCTGGAAGGTGTGCCGGGGATGGGTTTCGTTTTCGCGCGCAAAGAAGCGTTGGCAAAGGCCGCCGGTAACTCGCACTCACTGGCGATGGACTTGTTCGATCAGCACACCTACATGGCCAAGACCGGCCAATGGCGCTTCACCCCGCCGACCCACGTGGTCGCGGCGCTGCACGAAGCGTTGCTGCAATACAACGAAGAAGGTGGCTTGCCCGCTCGGCATCAGCGCTACACCAGTAACTGCCAGGTGTTGCTTGATGACATGGCCAAACTGGGCCTGCGCAGCTTCCTGCCCGCCGCGATCCAGGCGCCGATCATCGTCACCTTCCACGCGCCGAAAGACCCGCGCTATCAGTTCAAGGAATTCTACGAGCGGGTCAAGGCCAAGGGTTTCATCCTTTACCCCGGAAAACTGACTCAGGTCGAAACCTTCCGCGTCGGCTGCATCGGCCACGTCAACCAGGCCGAAATGCACGCTGCGGTGGCGGCAGTGGCCGAGGTGCTGCGCGAGATGGAAGTACTAGAAATCTGATTCACGACGACCTGTAGCAGCTGCCGAGCCTGCGAGGCTGCGTTCGGCTGCGAAGCAGTCGTGAAATCAAGCACCGCGATCTTTCAGTTAAACCAGGTGCGCAGGGTTTACGACTGCTTCGCAGCCGAACGCAGCCTCGCAGGCTCGGCAGCTGCTACAGGGATCACCATTCCCCAAGACAGGATATGAGACATGAACTACACCAACCCAACCAAACTCCAAGCCGCCATCCTCGACTGGGCCGGCACCGTGGTCGACTTCGGCTCCTTCGCCCCGACGCAGATTTTTGTCGAAGCCTTCGCCGAGTTCGACGTCCAGGTTTCCATCGAAGAAGCCCGCGGGCCGATGGGCATGGGCAAGTGGGACCACATCCGAACCCTGTGCGATCAGCCGCAAGTCGCCGAGCGTTACCGCAACGTGTTCGGTCGCACCCCAACCGACGATGACGTCACCGCCATCTACAAACGCTTCATGCCACTGCAGATCGAAAAAATCGCCGAACACTCGGCACTGATTCCGGGCGCCCTGGACACCATCGCCAACCTGCGCCAACAAGGGATCAAGATCGGCTCGTGCTCCGGCTACCCGAAACAGGTCATGGACAAAGTGGTCGAACTGGCCGCCACCAACGGTTACGTCGCCGATCACGTGGTCGCCACCGACGAAGTACCCAACGGTCGCCCTTGGCCGGCTCAGGCACTGGCCAACGTGATCGCCCTGGGCATCGACGACGTCGCGGCCTGCGTGAAAATCGACGACACGGTGCCGGGCATTCTCGAAGGTCGCCGCGCCGGCATGTGGACCGTGGCGCTGATCTGTTCCGGCAACGCGCTGGGTCTGGACTACGAAGGCTATCGCGCCCTGAGCAGCGAAAAACTGGCCAGCGAACGCAAGCGCATTCACACCATGTTCGAAGGCTCGCGGCCGCACTACATGATCGACACCATCACCGATTTACCGGAAGTGATAGCCGATATCAACAAGCGCCTGGCCAAGGGCGAGATGCCGCAAACCAACTGATTGCGCCTCTCGCGCCATAAAAAAGCGTCAGCTCCTTTAACGGAACTGGCGCTTTTTTGTGGCCGATCACTTGATCCAGAGCATTGAACAGACCATTCATCTCAAGCAAACCGGCAAAACAGGATTACAGTTAACCCACGCCGTCGAACAAGAACGGTGACTTCAGACCAGACCTGTGAGGAAACACCGTATGCCCTGGAAGAATTCCGAATCACGCTACAGCAGCGTATCGATAGCGCTGCACTGGTTGATGCTGGTGCTGTTGATAGCGGTTTATGCCTGTATCGAATTGCGCGGGATATTCCCCAAAGGCAGTGACGGCCGGACGCTGATCAAGGAAGCGCACTTCATGCTCGGCCTGACGGTGTTCATGCTGGTCTGGCTAAGGCTGTTCGCCCGCTGCCTGGGGTCGGCCCCCCGGATATCCCCCGCCTCGCCTCGCTGGCAAACCCTGCTCGCCAAACTGATGCATTGGGCGCTGTATATTTTCATGATCACCATGCCGATTCTGGGCTGGCTGATTACCAGTGCCGAGGGGCATCAGGTGATGTTCTATGGCATCGACCTGCCGTTGCTGATCGAAGAAAACAAACCGTTGGCCAAGGAGCTCGAGGGCTGGCATGTGCTCGGCGGGACGATCGGCTATTGGCTGATCGGACTGCACGCCGTGGCCGGGATTTATCATCACTATGTGGTGCGCGATAACACCTTGGTGCGGATGATGCCCACGCGCGGTTGAAACCTATAGGAGCGAGGCTTGCCCGCGAAGAATGCACCGCGGTTTTTCAGGTATTACGCGTCATCGTTCTTCGCGGGCAAGCCTCGCTCCTACAGGATTTTCGTCGCTCAAATTTCTTAGTCCCCTCACCGTGAACTGAAACCCCGGCGGCCCTGCAAGCCGCCAGTGTGGATGAAGATCAAGCGCGTTCCCCGGGCAAATTTACCCGCCTCGACTTGCTGCTTGAGCGCCAGCAGCGCCTTGCCGGTGTACAACGGTTCGAGGGGAATGCCGCTGGCCTGTTCGGTCTGCTCGATGAATTCCAGTAATAGCGGATCGACTTTGGCAAAGCCGCCACGGCTGGCGTCCAGCAGTTCATAGGCGGGATCGATCAGACCGGCTTCCTGCACAATCATCTCGACCTGCTGCGCCACGCCATGATCGTCAGGCACCGCCAGCGCGCCATGCACCGGATGCTCACCCGCCTCAGCCAGAACCAGCCCGGCCAGTGTCGTGCCCGTTCCGCAGGCCAGCCACCAGCCATCGTAGTTGCTCCAGCCTAGAGCGCTCAGTTGCTCGCAGGCTATCTCCTTCAGTCGCATGCAGCCCTTCGCCCCAGGCAAGCCACCGCCACCTTCCGGCACTGGATGTAGCTCGGGGTATTGCTCCCGCCATGGCGCCCAGAAGCCTGGTTCGTGCCGCGCTCGATAACCGCCATAACCCAACCAATGCAACTGCATGCCGAACGCCTGCAAGTCCTTTACCGTCGGGGTGTCTTGCGGATGCCCGCGCAGCAGGCCGACCGTGGTGAAACCGAAGCGTTTGCCCGCAGCGGCCAATGCATGGAGATGGTTGGAATGAGCACCGCCCAGGCTGATGATGCCTTGGGCGCCATGCTTGTCGGCGGCTTTCAGGTGCTCGATGAGTTTGAACCACTTGTTGCCGCTGATCAGCGGGTCAATCTGATCCAGACGCAGGATCGCGACGTCGATGCCGGCGGTGGTGAGCCAGTCGAGGTGAAGGGGTTCGAGGGGGGCTTGGGGTAGCCAGTTTGGAGGGGAAAGCATTGATGCCGGCTCGGGGTAATGAGCCGGTATCTTAGCAGCAGACAGGACGCCTTCGCGGGCAAGCCTCGCTCCTACAGGTTTCAGGTTGTGCTTTAACTCGAAACCCTGTAGGAGCGAGGCTTGCCCGCGATGGCCATTGGCACGCTGGGCTTGCTGTTACAACTCAGCCGCCAACCGCGAACCCTGATTGATAGCGCGCTTGGCATCCAGCTCCGCCGCCACGTCCGCGCCGCCGATCAAGTGCACGTTCTGCCCGGCGGCGATCAGACCGTCCTGCAATTCACGCAACGGATCCTGCCCGGCGCAGATCACGATGTTGTCCACCGGCAGCACCTGCGGTTCGCCGTTTTCGCCGATGCGGATGTGCAGGCCTTCGTCGTCGATCTTCAGGTATTCGACGCTGTTGAGCATCTGCACCTGCTTGTTCTTAAGTCCCGTGCGGTGAATCCAGCCGGTGGTCTTGCCCAGGCCGTCGCCGACCTTGGATTTCTTGCGTTGCAGCAGGAACACTTCACGGGCCGGCGCATGCGGCTCAGCCTTGATGCCCGCAACACCACCGCGCGCTTGGAGGTGTATATCGATGCCCCACTCCTTCCAGAACGCTTCGCGGTCCTGACTGGTGGCCACACCCTCGTGAACGAGGAATTCCGACACGTCGAAACCGATACCACCGGCGCCGATTACCGCGACGCGCTTGCCCACCGGTTTGCGCTCCAGGATCACGTCCAGGTAGCTCAGCACCTTGGCATGCTCGACGCCCGGAATGCCCGGTACCCGTGGCGCAATGCCGGTCGCCAGGATGATTTCGTCGTAACCGCCCTCAACCAACTGCGCCACATCCACACGGGTGTTCAGGCACAGCTCGACGTTGGTGGTCTGCAATTTGCGGCTGAAGTAGCGCAAGGTTTCGAAGAACTCTTCCTTGCCCGGCACTCGCTTGGCGATGTTGAACTGGCCGCCGATTTCGCTGGCCGAATCGAACAACGTCACCTGATGACCCCGTTCAGCAGCTACGGTCGCGGCGGACAAACCGGCAGGCCCGGCACCGACCACGGCGATTTTCTTGATCTGCTGCACCGGCAGGTAATTGAGTTCGGTTTCATGGCAAGCCCGCGGGTTCACCAGGCAACTGGTCAACTTGCCGCCAAAGGTGTGATCCAGGCACGCCTGATTGCAACCGATGCAGGTGTTGATTTCATCGCCACGACCGGCTGCGGCCTTGTTGACGAAATCCGGGTCGGCGAGGAACGGTCGCGCCATGGACACCATGTCGGCATCGCCTTCGGCCAGAATCTGCTCGGCCACTTCCGGGGTGTTGATGCGGTTGGTGGTGATCAGCGGAATGCCTACCTCCCCACGCAACTTGGCAGTGACCTTACTGAACGCCGCACGCGGCACCTTGGTCGCGATGGTCGGAATCCGCGCTTCGTGCCAGCCGATGCCGGTGTTGATGATCGTCGCGCCCGCCTGCTCGATGGCCTTGGCCAATTGCACGATCTCTTCCCAACTGCTGCCACCTTCCACCAGGTCGAGCATCGACAGGCGGAAGATAATGATGAAGTTCGGGCCGACCGCTTCGCGCACCCGACGAACGATTTCCACCGCCAGGCGCATGCGGTTTTCGTAAGCGCCGCCCCAGCGATCAGTGCGATGGTTGGTGTGGGCCGCGAGGAACTGGTTAATGAAATAACCTTCGGAGCCCATGATCTCGACGCCGTCGTACTCGGCTTTTTGCGCAAGGGTCGAGCAGGTGACGAAATCGCTGATCTGCTTCTCGATGCCTTCCTCGTCCAGCTCTTTAGGCTTGAACGGGTTGATCGGCGCCTGGATCGCGCTCGGGGCCACCTGTTTAGGGCTGTAGGCATAACGCCCGGCATGAAGAATCTGCATGCAGATCTTGCCGCCCGCCTCGTGCACTGCCCGGGTGACGATCAGGTGCTTGAGTGCCTCTTCCTCGGTAGTGAGTTTGGCCGCGCCGGAGTAAACCCCGCCCTCATCGTTCGGGCCGATACCGCCGGTGACCATCAGGCCTACACCGCCACGGGCACGCTCGGCGAAATACGCAGCCATGCGCTCGAAACCACCGGGCTTTTCCTCAAGGCCCGTGTGCATCGAGCCCATCAGGGTGCGGTTGCGCAACGTGGTAAAACCCAGGTCCAGCGGGGCTAACAGGTGCGGGTAATGAGCGGCGGCCATCGGTAACTCCACAACGAGCGATCACGGAAAAAATGCAGGAGCTCTTCGGCCCCCGTCAGTCATGTTCGACAGACTAAGAGTCGCACCGCTGTCACTCAATGACCGTAACTGACAACTTATTGATCCAAATGTGCAGCGCCCCTTGGCAAGCGCGGGCATGGGCCCTACCCTAGTCGCGAACCCTGCACACGGCCGTTGACTGTTTCCCCATGCGCAAACTTTTGTACCTGACCTTCTCCATGGCGTTGATCGCCGCCCTCACGACCTACGCCATGTGGGCCGCGGACCGTCCGGTGGGACATTACTTGTCAGACCTGCGCATCAGTCTCGCGGTTAATCAGGGCACCCCCGCCGATCGCGGCAATCTGCTGGGCATCCAGCCCGAGCTGTTCCCCACCGATTATCAAAGCTCCGAACGCCTGCACCGCAAGCTAGCGGCCTACTTGCAGAAGGCTCAGGATCAGGGCCTGCTGAACGAAAAGACCATCGTCGTACTGCCCGAACATGTCGGCACCTGGCTAATGATCAGCGGCGAAAAAGACGAGCTGTATCAGGCCACCACCCTTAAAGAAGCCATGAACTGGCTGGTGGTGAGTAACCCGTTGCAGTTCATCCGCGCCCTGATCAGTGCTGAGGGCAACAGCCGCCTAGACGATGCGCACTTGCGGATGAAAGCCAAGAAAATGGCCAAGGATTACCAGGCGCTGTTCGGCGGCCTGGCGAAAGAATTTCGCATCACTCTGGTGGCGGGCTCCATCGTGTTGCCCGAGCCGAGTGTCAGCGATGGCACCCTGAAGATTGGCGGCGGTGCTCTGTACAACAGCAGCGTAGTGTTCGGTCGCGACGGTTTGCCGATCGGCCAGCCGCAGCGGCAAATGCACCCGACTTTCGCTGGGCACGACACCGTCGAAGCCAATTCCGCACACACGATCAACGTCGTCGATACACCGGCCGGACGCTTGGGCGTGCTGATCGGCAGCGACAGTTGGTACCCCGACAACTATCGCAAACTCGACGATCAAGGCGCGCAACTGGTGGCGGTCCCGGCGTTCATCGTCGGGCGCGGGTCCTGGGATCAACCGTGGCGCGGCTACAAAGGCCAGTCCACGCCGAGCTCTGTGAGCCTCAAGGCTGACGAACTCAGTGAGGGTCAAGCCTGGCATCGGTTGACGCTGATTGCCCAACCGTCCAGCAGCCAGGCCATCGCCGGCATGAGTGTGTTCCTGCGCGGTCAGTTCTGGGACAAGGGCAGCGCCGGTCAAAGCTTTCTCAGCAGCAACGGGCAACAATTCGCCGACGGCGATGCCCGGGGCGCGCGTTTGCTGAATCTCTGGCTGTAAGCGATGAAACCGCAGCCGATGCGCCTCGGAGATTTGTCGGTGGGCTTCGTCCATAGCCTGGCCGATGCCGTGCGCAGCCATGGCCTTGACCCACAACCACTGCTCGAACAGTACGGCCTCGACGCCGCGCGACTGGCCGAGGCCGGCGCCCGTCTCTCGATCCCGCGCTACATGCGCCTGGGTCACGGCGCCATTCAATTGACCGACGATCCGGCACTGGGTTTGCGCATGGGCCAGCTCAGTCGCCTGAGCCAGGCCGGCCTGGCCGGAGTCACCGCCGCCCAAGCCCCCACCGTGCGGGAAGCAGCGCGCTGCCTGATTCGCTTCGAAGCGCTGTATGGTTCCAACTATCGCGGCCAGTCGAGCTTTCATGAAGACGCCCAAGGTGCCTGGCTGCGGTTCTATTCCATCAGCCCCTACAACGCCTACAACCGCTTCGTGGTCGATTCGATCATCGCCGGCTGGTTGCAGCAATTATCCAGCGTAAGCCCTGCCCCGCTACGCGCTGAACGGATCGAGATCGAGTTTGACGCGCCGGATTACCGCGAGGCGTACGCCGTGTTGGGGGATTGTCCGATTCAGTTTGGCGCCGAACAGAATCAACTGCGTCTGAGCCTGGACAGCCTCGCCCAGCGCAACCCGGAACACTGCCCGAGCACCTGGCGGCACCTGCTGCAACTGTGTGAACGGGAACTGGAGCAACTGACACGCACCCGCAGCCTGCGTGAACGCATCACTCAGTTATTGGGGCCGTTGCTCAATGGTGGTCGGGAACCCGACCTGGAAGAAGTGGCGGCACGCCTGAAGCTGCCAACCTGGACCTTGCGTCGCAAACTCGCCGAGGAAGGCACGCAATTTCGTGCAATTCTCAACGACACACGCCGCGACCTCGCCATGACCTATATCCGCGACACCGAACTGGCGTTCGGCGAAATCGCCTACCTGCTAGGGTTTGCCTCTGCCGAAGCGTTCCAGCGGGCCTTCAAACGCTGGAACGGCCAGACCCCCGGCGAGTTTCGCCGCAGTCATCGCCAATCCGCGTAAGGTTTATAACTCGGTAGCGTCTTCGGCCGGTTCCAGCGGGTCCAGTTCAAACGCCTGATACTCGAGCAGTTCTTCTTGATAATCGTCCATTATTAAACCCCCATCGCTTGTTGAAAAAATCGTCTGAGTAAATGACCAGTGCCCTGAGCATAAAGTGCCCGCATGAAAGAAAAATGACGCGGGCATGACACTACATCGCTACTCAATAAAACGTAGCAGGTGGTCAGGAATTTATCACAGGATTTTTTCTATACGAACCGTAGGAATACGGCTCGATTTGATGTGGATCAATCTTGGAAGGTGTTACGGGATCGGAGTCGTCTGACCCGATCCGTAACATTAACCGATTATTGCCCGGAGAGAGGCATGGCCGAAATCGGCTCGCTCGGAGGGGGCATGGTGCTTGAGTCTGCCGGTGGCGTCACCGTTTCCGTGGACGAAGCCGGCTCGCTGCCCTGCTCTGGAGTGATCGGCGCCGTTTCAGCAGGTGGTGCAACAGGCTCCGAACTGGCTGGAGCGGTTTCGGCAGGAGCAGGTGCAGGTTCAGCTGCCGGCGCTGGAGCAGGCGCAGGTTCTGCCGCAGGGGTCGAGGTCGGCGCCAACTGAGCCGGCGCAGCCTTGACTTCAGGCACGCCCAGATCAGTCTTCGGCTTCTCGGTAATGTGTGCGGCCTTCTTCGCTTCCGGCGGCAGGAACAACTCGACCAAGGCAAAGAAACGTTCGTAGAACTTGGCCGAGGATACGGTTTCACTGGCGACCTTGACCATCGAATCGTCAGATGAGCCGATCGGCATCGATACCGAGCCCAATACACCGACACCGAGGCTGGCGGAGTTGTTGGTCTTCTTCAGCGCGTAACGGTCTTGCAGGGCGTTGGCGAACATCGTCGCATGATGCCCTTCGCTGCCGTCATCGGCACAGACCACATTGAAACTGATCTCCATATGGGTCTCACCAGTTTGCTGGAAGCTCTTGTGACCACTGACCAGTTTCGGATCGCTGCTGGTGATGATGTAACCCTGGCTGAGCAAAGCCCGACGGGCGGCCTCGCAGCTCTGCTTATCGGTCACCGGGTAGTTGCGCGAAAACGTTCCGGAATCGTCGAAGTTCTCATGCTCGTAGATGGCGGCTTTCTTCGATGAACAACCGGCAGCGGCGGCCAGCACCACGGCCAGCCCCACAACCCGCATGGGAATTGATCTAAACATTGAACATCCTGAGGAAAACGGTTCGGGTCGTATTGTGCAACAGATCGATGCTTAGCGGAGCATCGATTATGTCTTAAAACAGTTACAGGTTTGTTGAGCCGAGTTCTAAGCAGAGCGAAGATCAAAAGATCGCAGCCTGCGGCAGCTCCTACATGGAATCGCGTACACCAGTAGGAGCTGCCGCAGGCTGCGATCTTTTGATCTTCGCCCATAAAAAAACCCCAGCTTTTCGGCCGGGGTCTTTTCTGTCGCGCTAAAGCTCAGTCAAGCATCAGAAACGCTCGATCTCAGCCTCGCTTTCCAACAGTTTGCGATAGGCCGCAAAGTCTTGCTGGCCAATGCGCGAGGCGAGGAAGCGACGGTATTGAACCTTCTCTTCTTCAGTCGGCGCCGCGGCTTCGTTCACGCCATCCAGACGCACGATCACCAGGCTACCGTCGGCCAGGGTCACGCTGCTGAAAGTCGGCTTGTCTTTGGAGACAGGCTTGGGCATGCGGAACAGCGCTTGCAGCACAGTTGGGTCGACCCCTTCCTGAGCGCGAGTCGCCGCTTGAGTCACTTTCCAGTTCTGGCCATCGATCGCCTTGTCCAGCGCAGTCTTGCCATCGCGCAGGCTGACGATCAGTTGTTCAGCCTTGGTCTTGGCGGCAGCACTGGCATGCTCCTTGGTCAACTGCGCACGGATGCTGGCAGCCACGCTTTCCAGCGGCAGTTGCTCAGGCTTGCGGTGTTCCTTGGCGCGCAGGACGATCACGGTTTCCGGGTCCAGCTCGATGGCGGTGCTGTTGGCACCCTCATCCAGCACTTCAGGACTGAACGCAGCGGTCACCACGGCACGGTTGGCCGTAATACCTTCGCCACCTTCCCGGCCGAATGGCGCGGACGTGTGGACAGTCAGCTTCAAGTCTTGTGCTGGCTGGGCCAGATCGGAGGCTTCGAACGACGAGTCTTCCAATTGCTTGGTCGCCTCGACGAAACGCTGCTCGACCTGCTGGGCTTTCAGCTCGCGGGTCAGCTTGTCTTTCAGGCTGGCGAACGTCGGCACTTCAGGGGCTTCAACGCCCAACAGCTTGATCAGGTGGAAACCGAAGTCGGTACGAACCGGTTCCGAAACCTGATCCTTGGCCAACGAATACAGGGCTTTTTCAAACGCTGGATCGTAGACGCCCGGACCTGCAAAACCGAGGTCACCGCCATTGTTCGCCGAGCCTGGATCCTGGGAGAATTCCTTGGCCAGGGCCTCGAATTTCTCACCTTTGGCCAGACGCGCCTGCACTTCTTCGATTTTGGCCTTGGCTTGCGCCTCGGTCACCTTATCGTTCACTTCGATCAGAATATGCGCAGCCCGGCGTTGCTCGGACAGGTTCGCGGTTTCTTTCTGATACGCCGCTTGCAGATCTTCGTCCTTGACGCTGACCTGATCAAAGAAGGAAGCCTTCTTCAATTCGAGGTAGTCGATGACCACCTGATCCGGCGTCATGAATTCCTTGGCGTGTTCGTCGTAGTAGGCTTTGACTTCGTCGTCAGTCAGTTTCACCGCCGCAGGATCTGCCTTGACGTTCAAGGTGGCGAAATCGCGGGTCTGTTTTTCCAGACGGGCGAAGGCCAGAACCTGTGCATCGGTGACAAAGCCGCTACCGGCCAAGCCAGCGCGTAGCTGACCGATCAGCATTTCCTGAGCCAGCATCTGGCGGAATTGCAGACGGCTATAGCCGAGTTGACGGATCACCTGATCGAAGCGGTCGGCGTTGAACTTGCCATCCACCTGGAATTCAGGCGTTTGCAGGATCACCTGATCCAAAGCCGCTTCGGAGAAAGCGAATTTTGATTTTTCTGCGCCTTGCAGCAGCAGTTTGCGATCGATCAGGCCTTTGAGGGCCGATTCGCGCAGCATTTTTTCGTCGAGCAAGGAAGCATCGAAATCCTTGCCAAGCTGTTGCATGAGCTGACGGCGTTGCATGTCAACCGCTTGGTTCAGCTCGTTTTGACTGATTTCTTCACCATTGACCTTGGCCGCATCCTGGCTGTTGGTCGTCGCCTGGAAAATGGCCTCGATACCGGTGAAAGCCATCAATACAACGATGATCCCGATAATGGTCTTGGCAATCCAGCCTTGTGAATTGTCCCTGATATTCTGCAGCATGCGTCCCCCAGAAACGGTTGAACTTCAAAATTAGGCAACCGTGGAGCGTGGGTAGAATCCGGATAGAAGAAAGGCGCATCCGAGGATGCGCCTTCTCGTAACTGGCGGAGCGGACGGGACTCGAACCCGCGACCCCCGGCGTGACAGGCCGGTATTCTAACCGACTGAACTACCGCTCCGCTGCCAAGTCAGGAATGACCCCGACCCGGATAGGCAAAAACCTGAATCGAACTTAGTTGACAGCTTCTTTCAGTGCTTTACCGGCTTTGAAACCTGGTTTTTTGGCGGCGGCGATTTCCAGCGTCTTACCGGTCTGTGGGTTACGACCAATGCGAGCTGGACGATCGGTCACGGAGAAGGTACCGAAACCAACCAGAACAACAGAGTCGCCAGCCTTGAGAGCGCCAGTGACGGATTCGATTACAGCGTCCAGCGCACGGCCAGCAGCAGCTTTCGGGATATCAGCGGATGCAGCGATAGCATCAATCAGTTCCGACTTGTTCACTCTAAGTCCCCTTATATCTATTTGAGTTTGATTCTAAGTTTTTTGGTGAAAGCAAAAAAACGAGTGCTGAATGGCCTACAGACACTTAAGAGCCGCTTTATAACAAGGGCTCTAAAAAACTGTCAACAAGCCCCCCAGGCATATGCGTACTAATGCGTGCTAATTCTTTCCTTAGAGTCAGTCTCGCGCTTTTCATCCTTTGCAACGATCTCCGGAACCACATCCGGCAAGGGCTCCGGCGCGTATTGCAGCGCAATTTGCAGGACCTCGTCAATCCATTTAACTGGTTTAATCTGTAGATCTTGCTTGATATTGTCAGGAATTTCCTTCAGATCGCGTACGTTCTCTTCAGGAATGATCACCGTCTTGATTCCGCCACGGTGAGCAGCCAGCAGTTTTTCTTTCAAACCACCAATCGCCAGCACCTGACCACGCAAGGTAATTTCACCGGTCATGGCAACATCTGCGCGTACAGGAATACCAGTCAATGCTGACACCAGGGCCGTGCACATGCCTACACCGGCGCTAGGGCCATCTTTCGGCGTTGCCCCTTCAGGCATATGGATATGCGTGTCGCGCTTCTCGTGGAAGTCCAGAGGGATTCCCAGGCTCTTCGCTCGGCTACGAACAACGGTCAGGGCTGCGGTGATCGATTCGACCATCACGTCACCCAGAGAACCGGTTTTTATCAACTGGCCTTTACCCGGCACGACCGCGGCTTCGATGGTCAGCAATTCGCCGCCCACCTGAGTCCATGCCAGGCCGGTGACCTGGCCGATCTGATCCTGCGACTCAGCCAGACCGTAACGGAATTTACGCACGCCCAGGAAGTGCTCGAGCATGTCGGCAGTGACCTTCACCGAGAAGCGTTTTTCCATCGCATGCTCTTTGACCGCCTTGCGGCAAACCTTGGCAATCTGGCGCTCCAGCCCACGTACACCGGCTTCGCGGGTGTAGTAGCGGATGATGTCGCGGATCGCTTCGGCGTCGAATTCCAGCTCGCCTTTCTTCAGACCGTTGGCGGTAATCTGCTTCGGCGAAAGGTATTTGACGGCGATGTTGATCTTCTCGTCTTCGGTGTAACCCGGCAGACGAATCACTTCCATCCGGTCCAAGAGTGCCGGCGGAATGTTCATGGAGTTGGAGGTGCACAGGAACATCACATCGGACAGGTCGTAGTCGACTTCCAGATAGTGATCGTTGAAGTTGTGGTTCTGCTCGGGATCGAGCACTTCCAGCAACGCCGACGCCGGATCGCCACGCATATCGCTGCCCATTTTGTCGATTTCATCGAGCAGGAACAGCGGGTTGCGGACGCCCACCTTTGTCATCTTTTGAATCAATCTTCCTGGCATCGAACCGATATAAGTCCGGCGATGACCACGAATTTCCGCTTCATCGCGCACACCACCGAGGGCCATGCGCACGAATTTGCGGTTGGTGGCGTGAGCGATCGACTCCGCCAGAGAGGTTTTACCCACCCCGGGAGGCCCAACCAGGCACAGCACCGGACCACGAATCTTCTTCACGCGCTTCTGCACGGCGAGGTATTCGAGGATCCGCTCTTTGACTTCTTCCAGACCATAGTGGTCGGCATCGAGAATGTCTTCGGCACGGGCGAGGTCCAGACGCACCTTGCTCTGAGCCTTCCACGGCACTTGAACCAGCCAGTCGATGTACGAACGCACCACCGTCGCTTCCGCGGACATTGGCGACATTTGCTTGAGCTTGTTCAGTTCGGCCTGGGCCTTGGCCAACGCGTCTTTCGGCAGACCGGCGGCATCGATACGCTTTTTCAGCTCTTCGATTTCGTTGTGGCCTTCATCGCTGTCGCCCAGTTCTTTCTGAATGGCTTTCATCTGCTCATTCAGGTAGTACTCGCGCTGGCTGCGCTCCATTTGCTTTTTAACGCGGCCGCGAATGCGTTTTTCGACTTGCAGCAGATCGATCTCGGCATCCAGCAACGCCAGAACGTGCTCGACCCGGGCCGACAAATCGATGATTTCGAGGATTTCCTGCTTCTGCTCGATCTTCAAGGCCATGTGCGCGGCCATGGTATCGACCAGGCGGCCTGGCTCGTCGATGCTGTTCAGCGACGACAGGACTTCAGCGGGCACTTTCTTGCCCAGCTGCACATATTGTTCGAACTGAGCCAGCAGGCTGCGGACAAACACTTCCGACTCGCGCTCAGGCGCGTCGGCTTCGTCGATCAGCGAAACTTCGGCACGGCAATGGCCGTCGACTTCGCTGAAGCGCTCCACGGCGCCCCGCTGCTCGCCTTCAACAAGAACCTTGACCGTGCCGTCAGGCAGCTTGAGCAGCTGCAGAACGGTAGCGATGGTACCTACGCGATAAAGTGCTTCTTCACCGGGATCGTCGTCAGCAGGATTTCGCTGAGCCAGCAGAAGGATCTGCTTGTCGCCCGTCATCGCTGCCTCGAGGGCTTCGATGGATTTCTCGCGCCCCACGAACAGCGGGATAACCATGTGCGGATAAACCACGACATCACGCAATGGCAGGAGAGGCAATTCGATGGTTGTCTTCATGATTTCGCCTCTACGGCGGCCATAAGGCCGTAAACAGATGGATGTAAGCTTGAAACCAAGATGGGGGCTGTTTTCAAAAAAAACAAGCGGATAAAAGAACCACTTTAAAGATCGCTGCTTACGGTAGCGCCTGCATGGGTCCGGATACATCCAAAAAATCAGGTCGGCTGTCATGCCGCCTTCGCAGCGAGCGGCGATCCGACAAGCCAGCTCCCACAATAGCAAAGGGGCCCGAAGGCCCCTTCTTTATTCCAGCAGTGTGACGCTTAGGCGTCCGGCGCTGCCTTGGCAGTCGGCTCATTGTTTTCGTAGATATACAGTGGCTTGGACTTGCCTTCTATAACGCTTTCATCGATCACTACTTTACTCACCTCGGACTGCGAGGGGATTTCATACATAGTGTCGAGCAATACACCTTCGAGAATCGAACGCAGCCCACGGGCACCGGTTTTGCGTTCCAGAGCACGTTTGGCGACCGATTTCAGCGCGTCGGCCCGGAATTCCAGGTCCACGCCTTCCATCTCGAACAGCTTGGCATACTGCTTGGTCAGAGCATTTTTCGGCTCGGTGAGAATCTGCATCAACGCAGCCTCATCAAGCTCGTCCAGCGTGGCAAGTACCGGCAGACGACCGACAAATTCCGGGATCAGACCAAACTTGACCAAATCGTCAGGTTCGACTTCACGCAGGGACTCACCAACTTTCTTGCCTTCTTCCTTGCTGCGCACTTCCGCGTTGAAACCGATGCCGCCCTTGGTGGAACGGTTTTGAATAACCTTTTCCAGACCGGAGAACGCACCACCGCAGATGAACAGGATGTTACGGGTGTCGACCTGAAGGAATTCCTGCTGCGGATGCTTGCGACCACCTTGAGGCGGAACGGAAGCGACCGTGCCTTCGATCAACTTGAGCAGGGCTTGCTGCACGCCTTCACCGGAAACGTCCCGGGTGATCGACGGGTTGTCAGACTTGCGCGAGATCTTGTCGATCTCATCGATGTAGACAATGCCCATCTGGGCTTTTTCTACATCGTAATCGCACTTCTGCAGCAGCTTCTGAATGATGTTCTCGACATCTTCACCTACATAACCCGCCTCGGTGAGGGTGGTTGCGTCGGCGATGGTGAACGGAACGTTCAGCAAGCGGGCCAGTGTTTCGGCAAGCAGGGTTTTACCCGAGCCTGTCGGGCCGATCAGCAATATGTTGCTTTTGCCGAGTTCGACGTCGTCATTCTTTTTGTCACGCTGGTTCAAACGCTTGTAGTGGTTGTACACCGCTACGGCCAGAACCTTTTTCGCACGCTCCTGACCAATCACGTACTGATCAAGGATGCCGCTGATTTCTTTAGGCGAAGGCAATTTATGCGCGCTGCTTTCGGCCTGGGCTTCCTGCACCTCCTCACGGATGATGTCATTGCACAGGTCGACGCACTCGTCGCAGATAAAGACCGAGGGGCCGGCAATCAATTTGCGTACTTCATGCTGGCTTTTGCCACAGAAGGAGCAATAGAGCAGCTTGCCGTTGTCCTCGCCGTTGCGGGTGTCAGTCATTCGTTCGATCCAAATCCGATAGGCTTGCAACACAAGATGAAGGCTATTGCGGGCTTTTTCAAGCCCGCTGGTGATCGGACCCGCCGACCCACCTTATTTTGAGCTGCTTATTTTAAGCGGGGCGCTGATTGATCACTTCATCGATCAACCCGTATTCACGCGCAGCTTCTGCACTCATGAAATTATCGCGGTTGGTATCGCGCTCGATTTCTTCAAGAGTGCGCCCGCTATGCTTGGCCATCAGCGTGTTGAGACGCTCACGAATGAAGAGGATTTCCTTGGCATGGATTTCGATATCCGAGGCCTGGCCCTGGAAACCGCCCAGTGGCTGGTGAATCATCACACGCGAGTTCGGCAGGCAGTAACGCTTGCCTTGGGCACCGGCCGTCAGTAGAAACGCGCCCATGCTGCACGCTTGACCGATACAGGTGGTCGACACGTTTGGCTTGATGAACTGCATGGTGTCATAGATCGACATGCCCGCCGTCACCGAACCGCCCGGCGAGTTGATATAGAGATGGATGTCCTTGTCCGGGTTTTCCGCTTCAAGGAACAGCAGTTGCGCACAGATCAGGTTGGCCATGTAGTCCTCTACCGGACCAACCAGAAAGATCACTCGCTCCTTGAGCAGGCGCGAGTAGATGTCATAGGCGCGTTCGCCACGAGCAGACTGCTCGACAACCATCGGGACCAGGCCGCCTGCGGCCTGGATATCAGAGTTCTGCTGAATATACGAATTACGGAACATGCTCTGCAGTCACTCCCAAATAGTTATGTCTTGAATACGCATAAGCCAGCACGAAGGCTGGCTTATGTGTGTACTTCTTACCGCAAAAACAATCAGTCGGCTTGTGGAGCTTCTACCGGCTTGACCGCTTCTTCGTAAGAGACCGATTTGTCGGTCACGCTAGCTTTCTGCAGAACAGTATCCACAACTTGTTCTTCCAGCACAACCGAACGAACTTCGTTCAGTTGCTGGTCGTTCTTGTAGTACCAAGACACAACCTGCTCAGGCTCCTGATAAGCCGAAGCCATTTCCTGAATCATCTCGCGGACGCGGGCTTCGTCAGGCTTGAGGTCGAATTGCTTGACCACTTCAGCCACGATCAGACCCAGCACAACGCGGCGTTTGGCTTGCTCTTCGAACAGCTCGGCCGGCAGTTGGTCTGGCTTGATGTTGCCGCCGAACTGCTGAACAGCCTGCACGCGCAGACGGTCAACTTCGTTGGACAGCAGAGCCTTTGGCACTTCGATCGGGTTGGTGGCCAGCAGACCGTCCATAACCTGATTCTTGACCTTGGATTTGATCGCCTGACGCAGTTCACGCTCCATGTTCTTGCGAACTTCGGCGCGGAAGCCTTCCAGACCGGCTTCCTTGATGCCGAATTGAGCGAAGAACTCTTCGGTCAGTTCTGGCAGTTTAGGCTCGGAAACAGTGTTCACGGTCACGGTGAACTCAGCAGTTTTGCCTGCCAGGTCGAGGTTCTGATAGTCCTCAGGGAAGGTCAGGTTCAGAACGCGCTCTTCGCCGGCTTTAGCGCCAACCAGACCGTCTTCGAAACCAGGGATCATGCGACCGGAACCCAGCACCAACTGAGTGCCTTTGGCGGAACCGCCAGCGAACACTTCACCGTCGACCTTGCCGACGAAATCGATGTTCAGCTGGTCTTCGTTCTGAGCAGCGCGATCGGCGATTTCGAAACGGGTGTTCTGCTTGCGCAGGACTTCCAGCATCTTGTCCAGATCGGCATCAGCCACGTCAGCGCTCAGGCGCTCGACAGTGATACCTTCGAAACCGGCAACGGTGAACTCCGGGAACACTTCGAAGATTGCGACGTATTCCAGATCTTTGCCAGCTTCCATCGATTTAGGCTCGATCGAAGGAGCGCCAGCCGGGTTCAGCTTCTGCTCGACAACAGCTTCGTAAAAGGAAGACTGGATCACATCGCCCACGGCTTCTTGACGTGCATCAGCACCGAAACGGCGCTTGATTTCACTCATAGGCACTTTGCCTGGACGGAAGCCAGCGATCTTGGCCTTTTGGGCGGTCTGCTGCAGACGCTTGTTGACCTGAGTCTCGATGCGCTCAGCCGGCACGGTGATGCTCATGCGGCGCTCAAGAGCAGAAGTATTTTCAACAGAAACTTGCATGGATATTCCTCGTTGCACAGACGTTAGCCGGCCGTTTCCGACCCCAGAATCAAGGGCATGCATTCTAGTGGGTCAAACTCAAGAAGTCACCCTACTGAAAACGGGTAAAAAAGCAGCAGGCAATTTATAGGTGCGAATGCACGAATGCACCTCGCCCCGATGGCAATTACAGCCAGTCACGCCAGGGCTCTGCGCCAACCCTTCTATATATAGAAGAGACTGCCGACAATCTCCCTGACAGCCGATCTTGCGAGCAAGGCCGGCGGGCAGCGCGGCATCATCGAGAAACATAAATACGACGAAACGCCCCGCCGCCGCGACCCAGAACCTGCGGCCGCTGAAACAAAAAAGGCGCCAGACTGTTAAATCTGGCGCCTTTCGAAATATGGGGTGGACGATGGGGATCGAACCCACGACAACGGGAGTCACAATCCCGTGCTCTACCAACTGAGCTACGCCCACCATATTGCGTTACAAAGAATGAACAACTTCTTTGCTGAGCCCCAATCATGCCATCGGCATGAGCGAAGCTTTATTTGGTGCGGATGAAGAGACTCGAACTCTTACGCCTCGCGGCGCTGGAACCTAAATCCAGTGTGTCTACCAATTCCACCACATCCGCGGATTGAAGCTGTTAAAGCAAAGGCGCCAGACCGTTAAATCTGGCGCCTTTCGAAATATGGGGTGGACGATGGGGATCGAACCCACGACAACGGGAGTCACAATCCCGTGCTCTACCAACTGAGCTACGCCCACCATATCGCGTTACTTGTGCCAAAGCTGCCTAATGGCGCACCCGGCAGGACTCGAACCTGCGACCATCCGCTTAGAAGGCGGATGCTCTATCCAGCTGAGCTACGGGCGCCTTGTTAGCTGTAACCTTGAAGGACTACAAACTAAGTGCTTTTCAGTCTTGCAAAACCTTGATTCTGCTCGACCTTCTCAACCAGTGCTAGGCTGTGCCCGACAAGTGCGACGAATAGTATAGAGCCCCCCAGAGGGCGTCAAATCCTTTTTATAAAAAATTCATTTAATTAAAGGGGTTAGAGGATTTTGCAGACCAAGCGCCTTTGCCCTCACCTCATGACATGCGAGAATGCGCTCTCTTTTTTTCCCCTCTCGATGGTTAATCACGCGCAATGACTGCACAACTAATCGACGGCAAATCGATCGCCGCCAGCCTGCGCCAGCAGATCGCCAAACGAGTCGCCGAGCGTCGCCAGCAAGGCCTGCGCACGCCCGGCCTCGCGGTGATCCTGGTCGGCAGCGATCCTGCCTCTCAGGTTTATGTCTCGCACAAGCGTAAAGACTGTGAAGAGGTCGGCTTCCTTTCCCAAGCCTACGACCTGCCTGCCGAAACCACTCAAGAAGTACTGACCGACCTGATCGATCGCCTGAACGACGACCCGGCGATTGATGGCGTTCTGCTTCAGCTGCCTTTACCTGAACACCTGGACGCCTCCAGATTGCTGGAGCGCATTCGTCCTGACAAGGACGTCGACGGTTTCCACCCTTATAACGTCGGCCGTCTGGCCCAGCGCATTCCGCTGCTGCGTCCGTGCACACCTAAAGGCATCATGGCGTTGCTGGAAAGCACCGGTGCCGATCTATACGGGATGAACGCGGTCATTGTCGGCGCCTCCAACATTGTTGGCCGTCCGATGGCGATGGAACTGCTGCTGGCCGGTTGCACCGTGACCGTTACCCACCGCTTCACCAAAGATCTGGCGGGCCATGTCGGTCGCGCCGATCTGGTGGTGGTTGCCGCCGGCAAGCCGGGCCTGGTCAAAGGTGAGTGGATCAAGGAAGGCGCGATCGTGATCGACGTCGGTATCAATCGCCAGGCAGATGGCAAGCTGGTCGGCGACGTGATCTACGAAACCGCCCTGCCCCGCGCCGGCTGGATCACGCCGGTTCCGGGTGGCGTTGGCCCGATGACCCGCGCCTGCCTGCTGGAAAACACGCTGTACGCCGCGGAAACACTGCACGGCTGAGTTCATGCCCGCTTGCAGCGCCGCATTGAAGAACCCCGCGATCGCGGGGTTCTTTTTGCCGGCGGAAAAAGCTCGACCATCCGCCGGAAAAGCCTGTTTCCAGGCACTTTCCGCTGAACATCGAACAACCATCGACAGTTCTTCAGCCATACTCCTAAAATGCGTCGCTTTTTAAAGAAACAGCCCGTTACAGAACGGCATATCCACCCTTTATGAGTCCGCCAGCGTGAAAATCCGTCTTTCAATCCTGAGCCTATTTTTTGCATTTACAGGGACTTTCACCGCGCCAACGATCAACGCCGCAGAAACCACCGCCGCCCCTCGAGACATTTCACAACTGAAGATCGCTTCCGGCAGCGCTTTGCTGATGGACATGCAAACCAACAAAGTCATCTATGCCAGCAACCCTGACGTCGTAGTGCCAATCGCGTCCGTCAGCAAACTGATGACCGGCCTGGTGGTGGTAGAAGCCCGGCAAAACATGGACGAATACCTTTCCGTCAACATCAGCGACACCCCTGAAATGAAAGGCGTGTTTTCCCGAGTCAAACTCAAAAGCGAATTGCCGCGCCGGGAAATGCTGCTGATTGCCCTGATGTCATCGGAAAACCGTGCTGCCGCGACGCTGGCCCATCACTATCCGGGCGGCTATGTCGCGTTCATTGCCGCCATGAACGCCAAAGCCAAAGCGCTGGGAATGACCAGCACCCACTTTGTCGAACCGACCGGCCTCTCCCCTCGCAATGTGTCCACCGCCCGTGATCTGAGCAAACTGCTGATCGCCGCACACAAGCACCCGCTCTTGACTCAGCTGAGCACCACCAAGGAAAAAACCGTCAGATTCCGTAAACCCAACTACAGCCTGGGCTTTCGCAATACCGATCATTTGGTCAATAAGCCCAACTGGGATATCAGGCTGACCAAGACCGGTTTTACCAACGCAGCGGGGCATTGTCTGGTGCTGGTCACCCACATGGGCAACCGTCCGGTTGCACTGGTGATCCTCGATGCTTTCGGCAAGTACACGCACTTTGCCGATGCGAACCGGATTCGCAGCTGGATGGAAACCGGCAAGAGCGCCAACGTGCCGTCCGTTGCCCTGCAGTACAAGTCTGACAAGAACCTCAAACATCGCCAGAGCGGTGTGATTGAAGCGTCGAAGTAAGATCAAAACCTCTGCAAACGAAAAGCCCCGATATTCGGGGCTTTTTTTGTCCGCAATTAATCGTTGGGCAACGGCATCTGATCGTCATCCGGAATGCCATCACCGGCACTCGGGTCTTTCCAACCCTGCGGATGCTTTGTCGGTACCACGGTTGGTCTGGCCAACGGGTCCCGTAACGGGCTGTCCGGATCCATCACCGGATCCAGATCCCCTTCGGGGGTTGTTGGAACACTGTCTGGAGGATCTGGACGTTTGTCGTCGAAGCTCGAATCGGTAGACATATGCACCTCTGACTAGGACTTGGGTTTCAGATCGCCAAGTGGATCGTAAGGCTTCGCGGGAGCCTTCTTGCCCGCCTCACCCGGTTTTACATCCCTGGGCGCCTTGGCAGGCCCGATGGGATCGACCTGCGGATCGGCGAGGTCCGGAGAATCGGGGTCGAACCCCAACTCATTATCGGACGAATGCTCGGATGAGTGCGGGCCAGTGGGAGTATTGGAATGAGCCATGGGCGCCTCCTGGTCACGACCCGGCATGTAATCCGGGCCCTTTACATAAGAGGCCAATAACCCTGAGTGGTGCCCCACAAGATGACGAACGGAAACTACTGCGCGCTCAACGCTTTTTTCGCCCGGGCTGCCGCCTGCTCTTGACCGGACTGGGCAAGATCGCTCGCCGCTTTCAGCCAGCGCTGCTGATCGACGTTGGCCGGAATCTGGTCCGGTTTCTGGATCAATACGGCCCAACCGCCGGCATTTTCGAATGCCGACTCAAAGGCGCTGAACCCCATCAGCAACCGACGATTCATCCCGGCGCGCAGCAGCACGGTCTGCTTCTGACGGTTGTAACCGTCGAGAATGGCGTATCGGGGTTCCGCCCAAAACGCCGAGCCTTCGGTGAAGCGCACCATTACCGGATAACCGGCAGCAACCTGGGCCAGCAGCGCCGGTAATTGGCTGTCGAGGGGATAGACCACCCTCCCGTACTCGCGCGCGAGGTTCTGCATGTTTTGCTGCAAGCGGTCTTCGGCACCCGGCAAATGCAGAGGTTTGTCGAGCAACCCCGGGGTGATCACGATGCCCTGCCGGGACAACAGGCTGGCCAGCACCTGGGGGCCGCTTTGATAACTTTGCCCTCGGTAAAACGTACCGCTGAGTTCGACGCGCTCTGGCAGACGTTTGATCTCAGGCGCCACGCTCCCCGCACAACCCGCCAAGCCGGCGATGCAGCCAACGATCAGCACCAAAGATCGAATTCGAGAAAATACCTGCACCATCATCACTCTCTTGTTCAGACGCCAGGTATCCGCACTCCCGGCTTGGCCGTCGATCATAGGATGCCGCGCGGCAGCGGTATAGCCTTAACCGGCAGTTGATTGGATTCGATAGAGCGAACTGGTTGGTGACGGACGACCTTTGGTCAATAGCCTGAAATACAGCAGCGGCTAAACTGTCACTTACCAAGGAAGAGTGTGTGCCCGATGCAGGGCAAAGAGGAGGCACTGATGAGCCTGACAATGACCATTGTAATGTTGATTTCCGGCTGGCTGGCCGTGGCGGCCGCCATGCTGTGGGGCGTTTTGCGTATTACCCGCCGCCACCATCACCACCCGGTTCAATCGGCGCCTGTGGCGAAAACCGATCAGCCGGCTGCACGCCCCGCCACCGCGCACTGACCGACGCTTTTTCGGTCCTCCAAACAAAAACGGCCGCCTGGACTCTTTCGAGTTCAGGCGGCCGTTTCGTTTAACGAAGGTTAAGCTTCAGCGGCGATGCGCTTCTGCCTGGACCGACGCGACAGCATGTTCAAGCCTTCGATCGTGGCCGAGAACGCCATGGCCGCGTAGATGTAGCCTTTCGGTACGTGGGCGCCAAAACCTTCGGCGATCAGCGTCATGCCGATCATGATCAGGAAGCCCAGCGCCAGCATCACCACCGTCGGATTGTCGTTGATGAACTTGGCCAGAGGGTCAGCCGCCAGCAACATCACCAGTACCGACACCACCACCGCAATGATCATGATCGGCAAATGCTCGGTCATGCCGACAGCGGTAATGATGCTGTCGATGGAGAACACCATGTCCAGCAGCAGGATCTGACCGATCGCGGCGGCAAAGCCCAGGGTCACGGTCGAGGTAGCCGACATCGGATCATCCGGCGCCGGGTCCATGCTGTGATGGATCTCGGTGGTCGCCTTCCACAACAGGAACAGGCCACCGGCAATCAGGATCATGTCCTTCCAGGAGAACGCTTGGCCCAGAATCTCGATCACAGGCTCCGTCAGCTGGACGATGAATGCGATGGTGCTCAACAGGCCCAGGCGCAAGATCAACGCCATGCCGATACCGATGCGCCGAGCCTTCTGGCGATGCTGTTCGGGCAGCTTGTTGGTGAGGATCGAGATGAAGATCAGGTTATCGATGCCGAGCACGATTTCCATCACCACCAGCGTGGCCAGGGCGACCCACGCGGTGGGGCTTGCAGCAAGTTCTAAAAGGTATTCCATGGGTCAGTCCTGACTCGTTTGTAGACGGTTTAGATTTCCTGGGACGAAGATTCGGTTTTGTCCGTCTCTTTGGCCGATTGTTCTTTCTTGCTGATCAAACCGCCCGTGGCATCGCTCAACGCTTGCTCGGCCGCTTTGTGAGTGTCGTCAATCGCCTGTTTGGCGGTTTCGGCAGCCTTGCCCATCAATTGTTGAGCGCTTTTCTCGGCCTGGTCGCAACCGGCCAACACCAGTAAAGACGTTATCAGCAGCGCCGTGGTTTTAAGCTTCATGATGCATTCCTCGATAGAACAGACAGAACCGAATGGCGATCCGTCGATAGCGAGGCATTCTAAGGAAGCAAACACTTCAGGAAAATTCGTATTTTTAGCGGCTATACTTCGGTTTTAACGAATCGTAGGAGCTGTCGAGTGAAACGAGGCTGCGATCTTTTGATGTTGTTTTTTAAAGAACAAGATCAAAAGATCGCAGCCTCGTTTCACTCGACAGCTCCTACAACAGCTCCTACGGGATGATGTGATGTGAACAGGGGATTTCACCAACATGTTGAATTATCGGCAGCTGCACTACTTCTGGGTGGTGGCCAAGACCGGGAGCATCGTGCGCGCCTGTGAGCAGTTGAACCTGACGCCACAGACCATCAGCGGGCAGATTTCCCTGCTCGAGCAAACCTATGGCATCGAGTTGTTTCGCCGGGTCGGCCGGCAGCTGGAACTCACCGAAGCCGGGCGTCAGACCCTGCCCTACGCCGAGCAGATGTTTCAACTCGGTGGCGAGCTGGAGTTGATGCTGCGGGCGCAGCCCAATGAGCAACAGATTCTGTTTCGGGTGGGCGTCGCCGACGTGGTGCCCAAATCCATCGTCTATCGCCTGATCGCGCCGACCATGGAGTTGAACGAACCGCTGCGTATCACCTGTCGCGAAGACAAACTGGAACGCTTGCTTGCCGACCTGGCGATTCAACGCCTTGATCTGGTGATCTCCGACAGCCCGATGCCCTCGAATCTGGACATCAAGGGCTACAGCCAGAAACTCGGTGAATGCGGTATCAGCTTCTTCGCCACCATTGAGCTGGCGGCGCGATATGGCCAGGACTTCCCCCGCAGCCTGCACGGCGCCCCGCTGCTGATTCCCGGACCGGAAACCGTGGTGCGTAGTCGCTTGCAACGCTGGTTTGCCGAACAGCAGATCCAGCCGCGGATTGTCGGCGAGTTCGACGACAGTGCCTTGATGCAGGCCTTCGGCCAATCCGGCAGTGGGATATTCATCGGCCCGAGCGTGATTGCCGACGAAGTGAAACGCCAATATGGCGTGGAGGTGATTGGCCAGACCGACGCGGTGCGCGAATCGTTCTACGCCATCTCGGTGGAACGCAAGGTCAAGCACCCCGGCATTGTCGCCATTACCGAAGGTGCCCGACGCGAGTTGTTCGTCGAGATGTGAGGCATCAGGCGCAGATTTCGCGAGGTTTGAAGGTCATCAGCGCCATCGCCAACAGGATCGAGACAAGGATAAAACCCGCCGCCGCGAAACCCAGGCCACCCAGGCCCACACTGTCGATCACCCGCCCACCGACCATCGCGCCCAGACCGATTCCGAGATTGGCCCCGGCGATGTTCAGCGATGCAGCAAAGGCCGGAGCTTCAGGTGCAGCCTTCATCAGGCGCACGTGGCTGACCAGGAACAGCGCGGCCTGAGTCACGCCCCAGATCCCCATCGCTGCCGCCAGACCGAGGGGTGAATGAATGTTCGGCACCAGCGCCACCATGCCGGCGATCATGAAGGCACAGAACGTCACTGAAGCGATGAGCGGATGTCGATCCACCGCGCGACCGCCCAACGAATTACCGATCAAGCCGACCGCACCGAAGCCCATCAGGCACCAACCGACCACGGTGCCGTTGAAACCGGCCAGCCGCTCAAGAATGTCCGCCAGGTAGGTGTAAGCGGTGAACATGCCGCTGAACACGAGGATCGATAACAGCACATGCCCCAGCATCAACGGGCTGCGCAGGATTCTGAACTGCGAGCGGAAGCTCACTTGATGCTGGTGCAGGTTGGTTTTCGGCAGGTAGATAAACAGCAGCAGCGCCTTGGCAAACGCGATCACCGCCAGAATGCCAAAGGCACTGCGCCAGCCGAATGCATCGGAGATCAGCGTACCCACCGGAATGCCGAACACCGTGGCACAGACGATGCCGAAACCGATCTTGGAGATGGCCCGCCCAGCGTACTCCGGCCCGACGATGTCCACCGCCGTTTCACTGGCCAATGCCCAGAACACCGGCAACCCCAGCGCCGGAATCAATCGGGCAATGGCCATCACCCCGATGTTCGGCGCCAATGCCGCCAGCGTATTGGCCAGGCCGAACATGATCAGCACGCTGATAAACAGTTTGCGTCGTTCAAACCTGGCGAAGTAGGCGGTCAGGAACGGTCCGAAAGCGGCCACGGTAAAGGCGAACAGGGTCACCAGCAAACCCGCTTGAGGGATGCTGACGTCCAGATCACGGGCGATTGCCGGCAACAGGCCGACGATGATGAATTCCGTGGTCAGCACCGTAAAACCGGCGGCGGACAACAGAAGAATGGGCAACAGCATGCAGAACTCCAGAGAAACGACGACACCAGCGACAGCCTGAAGGCTCGCTGGCGGAACATGAAAATGAGGAGGGCGAAGCTTAACAGAGTGTTTCCGGACGAGGTTGCACGAACCTGCAAATCGCGTTGAGCAATCGGGTGGCAGATCGTCACAGGTCTGAAGGATCACGGCTACGCTGTGATAAAGTCCGCGGCCCGCGGTACTTACACTTTGCTCATCGGCCATTCATTGGCATTGATGTAGCGACCCTTCGGTTCTCTCCATGTGGCCTGCCCGGCTTTTTGCTGCATGAGCAGAACCCTGCACCCTAATAAAATCAGAGATGCCGTTATGACCGCTTCATCCCCTTCTCTCTTGCAACGCCTGAAACGCAGCAGCCTGGTCACGCAAATCATCATCGGCCTGATCGCCGGGATTGCCTTGGCGTTGTTCGCGCCTGAGCTGGCCAAGTCCACCGCCTTCATTGGCAAAGTGTTCGTGTCGGCGCTCAAGGCTGTCGCGCCAATTCTGGTGTTCGTGCTGGTCATGGCGTCGATTGCCAACCATAAGCACGGCCAGGAAACCCATATCCGGCCGATTCTGTTTCTGTATTTGCTGGGCACTTTCGGTGCGGCCGTGGTGGCGGTGATCGCCAGTACGCTGTTTCCGTCGAGCCTGGTGCTGGCTACCCAGGATGTGGCCGTGACCGCACCGGGCGGCATCAGCGAAGTGCTGCAAAGTCTGTTGCTCAGCGTGGTCGACAACCCGGTCAGCGCGCTGATGAACGCCAACTTCATCGGCATTCTCGCTTGGGCGATCGGCATGGGCGTTGCGATCCGCCATGCCGGCGAGACGACGCGCGAGGTGCTGGGTGATTTGTCCAATGGCGTGACCTTGATCGTGCGCCTGGTGATTCGCTTTGCGCCGCTGGGGATTTTCGGCCTGGTGGCCTCGACCCTCGCCACCTCCGGTTTCGGTGCCTTGATCGGTTACATGCATCTGCTGGTCGTGTTGCTGGGCTGCATGCTGTTCGTGGCGCTGGTGATGAACCCGGCCATTGTGTTCTGGAAGCTGCGTCGCAACCCGTACCCGCTGGTACTCACCTGCCTGCGCGAGAGCGGCATCACTGCGTTTTTCACTCGCAGTTCGGCGGCGAACATTCCAGTCAACCTGGAATTGAGCAAGCGCCTGGGCCTGCACGAAGATACCTATTCGGTGTCGATCCCGCTCGGCGCCACCATCAACATGGCCGGCGCCGCGATCACCATCACCGTGCTGACCCTGGCCGCCGTGCACACCCTGGGCATCGCCGTGGATGTGCCGACAGCCATCCTGCTCAGCATCGTCGCGGCGATCTGTGCCTGTGGCGCCTCGGGCGTGGCCGGCGGTTCGCTGTTGCTGATTCCGCTGGCGTGCAGCCTGTTCGGCATCCCGAGCGAAATCGCCATGCAAGTGGTGGCGGTCGGCTTCATCATCGGTGTGTTGCAGGACTCGGCGGAAACCGCGCTGAATTCCTCCACCGACGTGCTGTTCACTGCGGCGGCGTGCCTACGTGAGGAACAGAAGACCCAGAAAGCCCGGGAAGCTCAGCGTTTGGCCTAACAACGCACCTGTAGGAGCCAGCGGTGCGGCGATCCGACTTGCCGGCGAAAGCGATCTCAAGTACGCCTTCGCCGAAGGCAAAACGAAAAAGCCCGCCAAGGCTTACACCTTGGCGGGCTTTTTTGTACCTGGGTGGTTTAGAACGCGCCCATGTAATCGCGCTTGCCCACTTCCACGCCGTTGTGACGCAGCAATGCGTAAGCAGTGGTGACGTGGAAGAAGAACTGCGGCAAACCGTAGCTCAGCAGGTAAGCCTGGCCAGTGAAGCGCTTCTCTTTAGGGGTGCCTGGACGGGTAACGATCTCGATGCCTTCCTTGCCGTCGATCTGCTCCGGTTTGATCTCGCCGATGAAGGCCAGGACCTTGGCAATCAACGCTTGCAGTTCGGCGAAGGTGGTTTCGGTGTCGTCATATTTCGGCAGTTCGACTTCAGCCAGACGCGCCGAAACGCCTTTGGCGAAATCAACGGCGATCTGCACCTGACGCACCAGCGGGAACATGTCCGGGTACAGACGGGCTTGCAGGAACGCGTTCGGGTCAATGTTTTTCGCGGTAGCGTGGGCTTCGGCCTTGCTCAGGTTGTTGCTCAGGGCGTTGAGCATTTGCTGGAAAACCGGAACGGAAGCGGCGTACAGGGAAATAGTCATGATGGTCTCGTGTGGTGACAGGAGTAAAAATGTGGAACGATTATAGCCATGCCCGGCCACCCAGCGGCTTGTCTTTTATCCTGCAAGGATTAGGCTAGGCGGCTTCGACTGCATGCTTCGACTGCATAGGGAAAAGCGCGATGAGCACTGAGCAAGAAACGACCTCCGACGAACCGCGGCTCAACAGCACGGAAATCCGCATTCTGGGCTCGTTGATCGAGAAACAGGCCACCAGCCCGGAAACCTATCCGCTGACGCTCAATGCGCTGGTGATTGCCTGCAACCAGAAAACCAGCCGCGAACCGGTAATGAACCTCAGCCAGGGCCAGGTTGGCCAGAGCCTGCGCGTTCTGGAAGGTCGCGGTTTTACCAGACTGGTGATGGGCAGCCGTGCCGACCGCTGGGAGCATCGGGTCGACAAGGCGCTGGAACTGGTGCCGGCGCAGGTGATTCTGCTCGGGCTGTTGTTCCTGCGCGGCCCGCAGACGGTCAACGAACTGCTGACCCGCAGCGGCCGCATGCATGACTTCGAAGATGCCGAGCAGGTGGTGCACCAACTGGAACGCTTGATCGCCAGAGGCCTGGCGCTGTTGATCCCGCGTCAGGCCGGCCAGCGCGAAGACCGTTACATGCATGCGCTGGGTGATCCGGCGGAGATCGACGCGATCCTGGCAGCCCGACAGAATCCGGCGGAACGTAGCACTAGTGGCGGTGTGTCGGTTGAGCGAATCGAAGAGCTTGAAGCGCGGATTGCGGCGCTGGAAGAGCGCTTGGCACGCCTCGAATAATCCGCACCTGAGCAGCTGCTGCGTTCGCCTGTAGCAGCTGCCGAGCCTGCGAGGCTGCGTTCGGCTGCGAAGCAGTCGTAAACCCTGCATACACGGTTTTCCTGAAGCACTGAGTCGTCTGAATTCACGACTACTGCGTAGCCGAACGCAGCCTCGCAGGCTCGGTAGCTGCCCAAGAATGCGTTCAACCCTGAATAGCTACTCACCGTCCCAATAATCCACGCCATCGGCCTGCCTGGCGACCGCGACGAAGCCCGAAGCATTGCCCTCGGCATCGACCTTGAAGTCGTCCATCACCACGTATTTACCGGAATCCGGGTATTCGCAAATATCCGGCGATTGCTGGGTACTGACCGCCAGGTAGCGCAACTCGCCGCTGCTGGTGTTGATGATCTGGTGCGCGGCTTCAGGACCGCCCGCCGGGCAGGCAATCACGTCACCGGCGCGGATCGCAAAGCGTTCGGTGCCAAGGCGAACCTCGCCTTCCCCGGCCACGATGTAGAACATCTCCTCGTTGACCCGATGACTATGAAAAGGACTGCCGCGCATGCCCGGCTCCAGGGCGTACAACCGATAACCCAGCTTTTGCGCGCCCAGTTGCTGGCCCATGCGGGCAAAGCGTTGTTGATAGCGGCCGGCAGCGTCTCCGGTGGGAGCAAACTCTTCGGGCAGCGGTAAAAGTTCGGCCTGATCCAGGTTGAGAATGGCGGGATGCATGAAAACCTCGGTCACGGTGGCTGGAGAGCAAATCTGCGCTTGCTGGTGGCCAGTATAGGCGGGGGATATTCGTGGGCAAGTGAGTGGGGATTGGCAGGAGACCGAGTCGCAACAATCGCGAGCAAGCTCGCTCCCACAAAGGTCAGCGCCAACGGTCTGTCAGTCATATTGATGCAGGATGTGCCGGCCCCTTCGCGGGCAAGCCCGCTCCCACAAGATCAGCGCTGAACCTGTGGGAGCGGGCTTGCCCGCGAAGGGGCCGGTACATTCAATAGAAAATCGGGATGATCAGCCCCGAGCAAACGCCACGGCTTTCTGGAATTGTTCATCGGTCGGCCGCACACCGGTGTAGAGCACGAACTGTTCCAACGCCTGGATCGCAATCACTTCCAGCCCGGTAATCACCCGTTTGCCTTCAGCACGACCGCGCACGATCAGTGGGGTTTCCGAGGGGATCGCCACCACATCGAATACAGTTTCAGCCGCAGCGATAGCGTCAGGCTCGAACGCCAGTTGATCCGCTTCCGGCCCGCCGGCCATGCCAATGGGCGTGACGTTGATCAGCATCTGCGGGCGCTGGCTCCCCAGTTCCGCCTGCCATGAATAACCCAACGATTCAGCCAAAGCACGCCCGGCGCGCTCATTACGGGCCACAATCACGCCGTTTTTGTAGCCGCCATCGCGCAAGGCACTGGCCACAGCCTTGGCCATGCCGCCGCTACCGCGCAGGGCAAAGGTCGAATCCTTGGGAACCTGATGAGTCTCAAGCAACTGGGCGATGGCGATGTAGTCGGTGTTATAGGCTTTGAGATGGCCATTGGTGTTGACGATAGTATTGATCGATTGAATGGCTTCAGCCGATGCATCCAGCTCATCGACCAACGCAATACAAGCCTCCTTGAATGGCATTGAAACCCCGCAACCCCGAATACCCAAGGCGCGAATGCCGCCCACAGCGCCCGGCAAGTCCTGGCTGCTGAAGGCTTTGTAATAGAAATTCAGGCCCAGTTGTTCGTACAGATGGTTATGAAACCGCAGGCCGAAGTTGCCGGGGCGCCCCGAGAGTGACATGCACAGCTGAGTGTCTCTGTTGGGGTTCATCTGCATTGGAATCTCCTTCAATAGCACTTTCGGATGGACGGGATTAGCCACTCCACCGGTTCTGATTGATCATAAAAGCCAGTCTGCACCTGGCACACAGCCGTAAAGAAGCCGGTACAGACCTTACACAAAATTTACCCAACGGCTGTGCTGATTTTTTAAAAAAAACTGTCTTAGAAGTATCCCCGCGACAACTTGTGTCTATTGCAGACGCGAGCGCCGGGTCGAAGAACCGAGGACTTATCATGATCCGTAAAATCCCCACAGTAGCCTTGCTGATCGGTGCTCTCGCTATCGCAGGGCAGGCAGAAGCAGGTGGTCGTGGCTGGGAAGGTCCGGCTGTGTTTGGTGCGATCGTCGGCTCGGCAATCATCGGCTCAGCAATTATCGGTCGTGATCGGCCAATTTATGTGGAGCAACCGGTGTACATTCAGCCACAACCGGTATACGTGCAGCCACCGCCTGTTTATTACCAACCGGCGCCGGTCTACGTTCAACAACCGATGTACTACCGCCCGGCACCGATCTATTACGGTCCGCCACGCGGGTATGGTCCACCACGCGGCTATTACGGCCCTCCCCATGGTTATTATCGTGGCGACCGCTGGTAAACACGCTCATCAGGCCCCGCTTTTATTGCGGGGCCTTTTTGTGACCACTGGCTGGACGAAGTCTGAATAAATCTCGTCAAGGTCGCTGTCGGGACAGTCCCGGCAGGTAAAGTTGTTCATATTTATGTCATGTCCGGTCCGCAAGCTTGGGCCTGTCCGTAAACAACAGGTTGATAAAAACAAGGACGACTTCATGCCCACACAAAACCCGCATCGCATTGTCGGCTTGTGCACTTCCAGCAAGGTGTACAACGCACTGACCGAACTCAAGCACCTGGAAGGTCACCGCAGCGCAAAATTTCTCTCGCTGCTGGCAGAAAACCTGGTGCGCAAAGGCCTGCTCAATGAGCAGGAAGTCGTGCATATGCTCGATCAAGTGGTGGATTGACCACAGGACTCATTGGCATCAATGACGACTATCGAAAGCGTTGATTGTCCGTTCAAGCGTCCGATCCGTAAGGTGGCCTCCATAGATTAATGGAGGTACTTATGACTCAAGTCCAGATAATGTCTGTTATCGGCAGCGCCGTTCCCGCACCGCTCAGAGCGCGAGGATTGCTCGCTTGTTGGTATCTTATGCAGGACGGCGAACCGATCAGCGGCCCGCTCACCTCGCTTCCCGCCGCCCAGGCCTTGTCGCAACGTATCGGCTCCGGCCAGCTCAGCGCTTAAGGCAGCTGAACCTTGGGCTTGGAATCGACGTAAATCGCCCAGCTCGACACGAACAGTGCAGCGACCAATGGCCCGATGACAAAACCGTTCAGGCCAAAAAGCGCCAGGCCACCCACGGTCGAAATGAGGATCAGGTAGTCAGGCATTTTAGTGTCTTTGCCCACCAGAATTGGTCGCAGGACATTATCCACCAGTCCGATCACGAACACTCCGAACAAGGTGAGCACCGTAGCTTGCCAGATCGCGCCATTGAACAGAAAATACGCCGCCACCGGTATCCAGACGATCCCCGCGCCTACCGCTGGCAATAGTGACATGAACGCCATCAACACTGCCCAGAGCAGCACGCTCGGGATGTCCAGAAACCAGAAAATAAAACCGCCTAATGCCCCTTGTGTGATCGCCACCACCACATTGCCCTTCACTGTGGCTCGCACCACGCGATTGAACTTGAGTTGCAAACGGCGCTTCTGGTTGTCTTCCAGCGGTATCGCCGCACGTACTTTGCGCGCCAGTTCGGCCCCGTCTCGCAGGAAGAAAAACAGCAGATACAGCATGACAAAAAAGCCCACTACAAACTCAAACGTCCCCTGTCCAAAACTGAACACCTTGGTCGCGACAAACTGACTGCCTTGCATCGTGCTCTTGATGATTTTTTCCCGTAGGCCGCTCAGCTCGCCCAAGCCGAAACGATCGAGCAAGTACTGAACGTACGGCGGCAGGCTTTGTTTGAACTGCGACACATAGCCGGCAATGTCCAGCTCACCGCTTTCGATTCTGTTGTACAGCGCCGCGCCTTCTTGAACCAGCAAGGTACTGATCGTGATCACCGGCAAGATCGCGATCAGTACACAGAGAATCAAGGTGCACAGGGCCGTCAGGTTGTGGGGCCAGCCGAACCTGCGTTGCAGCTGATGCTGCAACGGCGCAAACAGAATGCCGAGGATGACCGCCCAGAATACCGCGCCGTAAAACGGCAGCAGAATCCAGATGAAGGCGATGCTCACCAGCGTCAGCAAGACCATCAGCGAGGTGTTTTGCAGTTTCGTTTCGTTCATGTCCGATCCATGTCAGTGCGCAGGAGCGCCAACGCGCGTCTTGATGTTTAGTCCGCCACGGCGCGCGCGAGTGCCATCCGTTTGTTCATCAAGCATAGATCCAGATCAATAAACCCCGCGGACAAGCCGCTTACCCTTGCCGGCTTTTGCGATCGACACTGCCATGACCTGCGCCATGACGCTTACGCCCCCGGAACTGCTCGCCCCTGCCGGCACCCTGAAAAACATGCGTTATGCCTTCGCCTACGGCGCCGATACGGTGTACGCCGGCCAGCCGCGCTACAGCCTGCGGGTGCGTAACAACGAATTCGATCATGCCAACCTCGCGCTTGGCATTGCCGAAGCCCAGGCTCAGGGCAAACGCTTCTATGTGGTGGTGAACATCGCCCCGCACAACACCAAGCTCAAAACATTCTTGAAGGATCTGGAACCGGTAATTGCCATGGCGCCGGATGCGCTGATCATGTCCGACCCCGGCCTGATCATGCTGGTGCGCCGGCACTTTCCGCAGATGCCGATCCACCTGTCGGTGCAGGCCAACACGGTGAACTGGGCCAGCGTCGAGTTCTGGCAGCAACAGGGCTTGAGCCGGATCATCCTGTCCCGCGAACTGTCGCTGGAAGAGATCGCCGAAATCCGCCAGCACGTCCCGACGATGGAACTGGAAGTGTTCGTCCACGGCGCGTTGTGCATGGCCTATTCCGGGCGCTGCCTGTTGTCGGGCTACATGAACAAGCGCGACGCCAATCAGGGCAGCTGCACCAACGCCTGTCGCTGGAAATACTCGGCGACACCGGCCAGCGAAAATCAGCTCGGTGAAATCGTTCAGCAGTTCCAGCCCGAACCGACCCTGGGCATCGGTGCGCCGACCGATCAAGTATTCCTGCTGCAAGAAGCCAATCGCCCGGGCGAACTGATGCCGGCATTCGAGGATGAACACGGCACCTACATCATGAACGCGAAAGACCTGCGAGCTGTCCAGCATGTCGAGCGCCTGACACAGATGGGCGTGCATTCATTGAAGATTGAAGGTCGAACCAAATCGCACTTCTATTGCGCGCGCACCACCCAGGTTTACCGCCGCGCGATCGATGATGCGGTGGCTGGCCGAGCATTTGATCGCAGCTTGATGACCGACCTGGAATCCCTGGCCCAACGAGGCTACACCGAAGGTTTTCTGCGTCGGCATGTGCATGACGAATATCAGAATTACCAGAACGGCAGCTCGGTTTCAGAGCGCCAGCAGTTCGTGGGCGAGCTGACTGGCGAACGCCGGGATCGGCTGGCCGAGGTGCGGGTGAAGAATCGCTTTGGTCTGGGCGACCACATGGAATTGATGACGCCCAAGGGCAACTTTCACTTCGATTTGCATCAGCTGCAGAACGTCAAAGGCGAGGCGGTTGAAGTGGCGCCGGGGGATGGGCACACGGTGTATTTGCCGATACCGGATGCGGTGGATTTGCGCTTTGGGTTGTTGATGCGGGATGTGGGTGCGAGCTAAATAATTTGAGCGACGAGACCCTGTGGGAGCGTGGCTTGCCCGCGAAGAATGCACCGCGGTTTTTCAGGTATTACGCGTCATCGTTCTTCGCGGGCAAGCCACGCTCCCATAGGGTCTGCGTCTTAATTTACCGCTATGTAGGGCAAGCCCTCGCCACAGTAAGCTGCTTCACCACAAATAGTCAGGCGAACTCCTCCCGCAACATCGCCACAAACGCCTCTCGCGCCGGATGAACGCCGGCGTTTTCATGCCAGTAAAACAGGTTGTCGATGGCGGTCAATTCGGGGAATTCGTACCCCGCACACCCTGCCCCTTTGGCGTACTGATCGAAGATCCCTTTGGGCACCAGCGCGACGCCGGCCCCGGCGCTGACGCAGCCGACAATCGCGCCATAACTGGCCAGGCTGACGATCGGCAATGCCTGGCCCTGACGCAACAACCAATGCTCCAGCGCCGCCCGGTAAGGACAACCCTGAGGCCACATGAAGACGGTCTTGTCCCGCAAATCGGCGATATCGCGCACCGGCCCTAACGATGTCGACGCAATCAGCAGCAGCTCTTCGCGGTACATCGGCGTGCGCTTGAGGTGTGAGCGCTCGACATCCACCGCGACGATCGCGCCGTCGAGTCGGTGATTGAGCGTGTCATCGAGCAATTGTCCCCAGCTGCCGGTGGTCAGTTCCAGCGCAACGCCCGGATAGCGCTTGTGAAACTTGGCCAGTAAGCGCGGTAATCGACCGGTCGCCGACGATTCGATAGCACCAATGCGCAGCGGCCCGGAGGGCTCGGCCGAAGGGTCCAGCGCGCGTTTGGCTTCAGCCGTCAGCGCGAGAATTTTCGCGGCGTAAGCCAGAAAGGTCTGCCCCGCCGGGCTGATTCGCAACCCTCGGCCTTCGCGCAGAAACAATGCGACACCCAACTCGGTTTCCAGCGACTTGATGCGGGCCGTGATGTTCGACGGAACACAGTGCAGCAACTCGGCCGCCCGGGCGATACTTCCGACGTCGGCGACGGTCTTGAACATGCAAATCTGCGCCAGCTCCATACATCACCCAAAGTGAACAGTTGACGCAGTATAAGTCAGTTGTGGCGAACGATCAGGCTTCCGATACTCGGTGCATATGCCCACAGGTGCCCGACCATGAAGCCACTCACACCCGCCTCTCATCACTCCGTCAAAGTCATTCTGGCGATGGCGTTTGTCGTCGCTTGCTGGGGGTATTCTCCGACCGGTATTCATATCGGTTTGCAGGCCTATGATCCAGGCCATCTGGCGCTGCTGCGGTTTTTGGTGGCCTCGGTGTTCATGGCGGTGGTCGCCGTATTCCGAGGCATCCGCCTGCCGAACATTCGCGACTGGCCGCTGCTGATCGTCCTCGGTTTCTTTGCCGTGAGCCTGCATCACGTCGCACTGAATTTCGGCCAGCAAGGGGTCAGCGCCGGGGCGTCCAGTGTGCTCGCGCAAACTACGCCCTTGTTCAGTACGCTGCTGGCACGTTTCGTCTTCAAGGACCGGGTGAGCGTGTGGCGCTGGGGCTGCGTGTTTCTCGGTTTGACCGGCGTGGTGATTGTGGTTGCGGGTGATCATGGCGTGGGGAGCATCGACGCTCACGGCTTGCTGATTTTGCTCGCAGCGGTGTCCTGGAGCTTCTACTTTGCGTTGCAGAAACATCAGTCCGGACGCTACGACGGGTTGACGCTGGTCTGCTACACCGTTTGGTCGGGGACGGCATTGTTGCTGGTTTATTTGCCGGGGCTGGCCAGCGAAATCGTCAGTGCGCCGCTTCATGTGCAATGGGCAGTGGTTGCATTGGGCGTGTTTCCCAGCGCCCTTGCCTACCTGGCCTGGGCGTTTGTGTTGGCTCATGTGGATTTGAGCCGAGCGACGATGACGATGTATTTGATTCCGCCGACGGCCATGGCCATTGCGTCTTTTGCTCTGGGCGAGCAGCCGACGTTGATGGTATTGGTAGGCGCGGTGGTGGTGCTGGTCAGCGTGTTGGCGTTGAATCTGGAACGGCGGTTTTTTGGGATCCAGGTGGCCAGTGTTTGATCACTGATTGGTGTTGCTGCGTCTGGCGCCTTCGCGGGCAAGCCTCGCTCCTACGGGGAGGGGTGGTGCTTTTGTAGGAGCGAGGCTTGCCCGCGAAGAACGATGACGCGATAAACCTGCAACCACAAAACCCGGCGCATCGGCCGGGTTCCGTTTATCGCCTGTCGTCGGACAATGGCGTTTCGTCATCCGGCGCGGGAATGTCGTCATCCACAGCCGGATCCAGAGCCGGGTCCCTCCAGTCTTCAGGGCGATCAACGTCCGTATTGGCCGGGTCTCGCGATGGGTCCATGCCGGGTGGTGCGTCTTGATCCATCGACGGATCGTCCATATCGGGAATGGGTCTGTCAGGGTCGTTATCGGAAGTTCCACCCTGAAGGATTTGATCGTAAGCCATGACGCACCTCACTGATGAGGTCCAGCGAATCTGGGCCGTACAGGTTGGAGACGAGCCTGCAAAAGGGGTGCTATCGAGGAGACCAACGGCGGCTACCGATCGGCCGAAAAGCGGTCACGACTGTTAGTCAGGTGCAACCACATCGCCGCCCGCGCCGCATCTGGATCCTGGCGTTTGATGGCGTTGAGAATCGCCTCGTGTTCGAGGTTGGCGAGTTGCCCGAGCTTGCTCAAATCCGCCGACCCGCGCTCGGCGGCATTGACGCGGGTCCGAGGGATCATGGCGCTGCCCAGGTGCTGCATGATCTCGGTGAAACACACGTTGCCGGTGGCTTCGGCGATCAGCAGATGGAAGAGTTTGTCCGCCTCGACGCAACTGTCGTTGTTGGCCAACAGGCTTTGATAGTCATCCAGCGCTTCACGCATTTGCGCCAACTGCTGGTCTGTGCGACGCACCGCCGCCAGCGCCGCGGCCTGGGTTTCCAGGCCCATGCGTAACTCCAGAATGCTGCGCACGCCCAGCGCGGTATCGACATTCAGTCGCAGCCCCTGATCCGGGGCACGCTCGAGAACAAAAGTGCCGATGCCATGACGGGTTTCCACCAGCCCCGAGGCCTGCAACTTCGAGATTGCTTCGCGCACCACCGTGCGACTGACGCCATGCTCCTGAACAATCGAGTTCTCCGACGGCAGCTTGTCCCCCGGCAGCATCTGGCCGAGCAAGATGCTCTGGGTCAGTTTGCTCACCAGATCATGGGCCAGGTTATGGGCCCGCTTGCGGGCAGGTGCGTCGATGTCTTCTTGCATGGTGATTATCCGTAAAGCGGGTTATCCGGATCGTAGCACTGGCGCGGGCTTCTCGGTGACTGGAATCTCGCTGAGAAGCGGCTCAACTTGTATGACAACATTCAATAACCACACTGAAAAAGACGATTTAAACCGTAGAACCTAAGCCTTCCGTCGCGCTGAAGAGAGAATCATCGAGTGAGCAACCCTCAATAAAACCCAGTAAACACGCCACACAAACCCAAAAAACGAATAAAAAACTTCCTCTCTAGCACCATTTTGTTGAGAGACAGCACTTGTAGGACAAAAAACCGTAGTTGTATGATGTCTATCAACAACGCAGCACCCAAGCCATACCCCGCATAAAAACAACGAGTGGGAGAAAAAGCAGTGAATACATCCATATCCGGGATGGACGAAGACACCGATTCGGTCCTGAAGTCCGCCATCTCGAAAGTGAAACGCCACGTTCTGCCGCTGTTCGTGATCATGTTCATCGTCAACTACATTGACCGTGTGAACATCGGCTTCGTCCGCGCGCACATGGAGCATGACTTGGGCATTGGCGCTGCCGCCTACGGCTTCGGTGCCGGTCTGTTCTTCATCGGTTACGCGCTGTTCGAAGTCCCATCCAACATCCTCCTGCAAAAAGTCGGCGCACGAATCTGGCTGACCCGCATCATGCTGACCTGGGGCTTGGTAGCTTCCTGCATGGCATTCATCCAGAACGAAACCCACTTCTACATCCTGCGATTTCTGCTGGGCGTGGCCGAAGCCGGTTTCTTCCCCGGAGTGATTTATTACTTCACCCGCTGGTTGCCCGGCGTCGAACGCGGCAAGGCGATTGCGATCTTCCTCAGCGGCTCGGCCATCGCGTCGCTGATCTCCGGTCCGCTGTCCGGGTTGCTGCTGCAAATCAGCGGTTTGGGCATGCACGGTTGGCAGTGGATGTACTTCATTGAAGGGATGTTCTCGGTCGGGCTGTGCGTGTTCGTCTGGTTCTGGCTGGACTCCAAGCCCCACGATGCCAAATGGCTGACCCGTCCCGAGCAGGACGCGCTAGTCAAAGCCATCGATGACGAACAACTGGCCCGCGAAGCCGCGACGCCGATCAAACCGTCGCTGGGCACACTGCTCAAGGATCGCCAGATCATCCTGTTCTGCCTGATCTACTTCTTCATCCAGTTGACCATCTATGCCGCGACCTTCTGGCTGCCGAGCATCATCAAGAAAATGGGTGACCTGAGCGACGTTCAGGTCGGGTTGTTCAACTCGATTCCATGGTTGCTGTCGATCGTCGGCATGTACGCCTTCGCCTCGCTGTCGGCCAAATGGAAGCACCAGCAAGCCTGGGTCGCCGCCGCCCTGCTGATCGCTGCCGCCGGGATGTTCATGTCCACCACGGGCGGGCCGATCTTCGCCTTCGTCGCCATCTGCTTTGCCGCGCTGGGTTTCAAATCGGCCTCGTCGCTGTTCTGGCCGATTCCACAGGCGTACCTGGATGCACGGATCGCCGCCGGTGTGATCGCACTGATCAACTCGGTGGGCAACCTCGGCGGCTTCGTCGCGCCGACCACCTTCGGTCTATTGGAAGAACACACCGGCTCGATTCAGGGCGGGCTGTACGGCCTGGCCGCCACCTCGATCATCGCCGCGATCATCGTCTTCGCGGCGCGTAATAAACCGAAACCCGCACCGGCCGTTGCCATGGGCAAACCTTCGCCCCGTCACGCCTGAATACCTGCTTTTCAAGGACATAGAAATGAACGCACAAGAAGCCGCAAAAGCCCCGATCATCACCAGCATGCAGATTGTGCCGGTGGCCGGCCACGATGGCATGCTGCTCAATCTGAGTGGCGCCCACGGCCCGTTTTTCACCCGCAACATTGTGATCCTCAAGGACAACGCCGGCCACACCGGCGTCGGCGAAGTGCCGGGTGGCGAGCGTATTCGCCAGACGCTGGAAGACGCGCGCGCACTGGTGGTCGGCAGCCCGATCGGCACTTACCAGAAGATCCTCAATCAAGTGCGCCAGACCTTTGCCGATCGCGATGCCGGTGGTCGCGGCCTGCAGACCTTCGACCTGCGCATCACCATTCACGCGGTCACCGGCCTGGAAGCCGCCCTGCTCGACTTGCTCGGTCAACACCTGGATGTGCCAGTCGCGGCCCTGCTCGGCGAAGGCCAGCAGCGCGACGAAGTGAAGATGCTCGGTTATCTGTTTTATGTCGGTGATCGCAACGAAACCGATCTGGCCTACCGCAGCGAACCGGACGCCGACAACGACTGGTTCCGTGTGCGTCACGAAAAAGCCATGAGCGCCAATGCCGTGGTGCGCCTGGCCGAAGCGGCTCACGCCCGTTATGGCTTCGAGGACTTCAAACTCAAGGGCGGCGTGTTGAGCGGCGACGAGGAAATCGAAGCGGTCACCGCACTCGCCGAACGCTTTCCCGATGCGCGCATCACCCTCGATCCGAATGGCGCCTGGTCGCTGAAAGAAGCAGTCCGCCTGTGCCGGGATCAGCATCACGTTCTCGCCTATGCAGAAGACCCGTGCGGTGCGGAAAACGGCTATTCGGGCCGGGAAGTCATGGCCGAGTTCCGGCGTGCCACGGGCCTGAAAACCGCGACCAATATGATCGCCACCGACTGGCGGGAAATGGGTCACGCGATCCAGTTGCAATCAGTAGACATTCCCTTGGCCGACCCGCACTTCTGGACGATGCAGGGCTCGGTTCGGGTCGCGCAGATGTGCCACGAATGGGGCTTGACCTGGGGCTCGCATTCCAACAACCACTTCGATATTTCCCTGGCCATGTTCACCCACGTCGCGGCTGCCGCGCCGGGTGAAATCACCGCCATCGACACCCACTGGATCTGGCAGGACGGCCAACGCCTGACCAAAGCGCCGCTGCAGATCATTGATGGTTGCGTGCAGGTGCCGAAAAAACCTGGCCTGGGGGTTGAGTTGGATATCGATCAACTAGCCAAGGCCCATGAGCTGTACAAAGGCATGGGGCTGGGCGCGCGGGATGACAGCGTGGCGATGCAGTTTCTGATTCCGGGGTGGAAGTTCGATAACAAGCGACCGTGTCTGGTGCGGTAATCCTCGAAAACACTCCGCAAGCCTGTGTAGGAGCTGCCGAAGGCTGCGATCTATTGATCTTGACGTTTGGCGACGCTGAAATCGCTAAAGATCAAGATCAAAAGATCGCAGCCTTCGGCAGCTCCTACGATTCATCATGTGCCACTTGTAGTAGCCATTGCTTGAACGCGGCCATCGCCGAAGTTTCAACCCGCGACTGCAAACGGGTCAGCCAGTAGCTACCGGTGGTGATCCCGATGGCAAACGGTTGCTCGATTGCGCCCGCCGCCAGTTGCCGGGAGAACATCAAGGGCGGTGCCAACGCAACACCTGCCCCTTGCAACGCCGCTTCCATCATCGCCAGCGACGAGTCGAAGACAATGCTCCGGGGCGGGGCGGCATGGGCCGAAAGACCAGTCGCCTGAAACCACTCCGGCCACTCATCCGTGCGATAAGAGCGCAACAGCGTTTGCTGCAACAGATCGGCCGGTGTGTGCAATTGTCGCGCAATCTCGGGAACGCAAAGCACCGACAGCGGCGCCTCGATCAACCGTACCGCTTCGATCCCATGCCACGCTCCCGCGCCAAATCGAATCGCGTAATCCAAGCCTTCAGCGGCCACGTCCACCCGGTTGTTGTTGGTTGAAAGGCGCAAATCTATGAACGGATGTTTCGTCTGAAAATCCACCAGCCGCGGTAGCAGCCAGCCGACCGCAAACGTGCCCACAGCCCCTACCGTCAACACCTCGCGAAAATGCCCGCCCTCGAAACGCTCCAGGGTCTCGGCGATCCGGTCGAAGGAATCGCGCAATACCGGCAGCAGGGTTTCACCTTCGCTGGTCAGCATCAGGCCTCGGGGCAGGCGTTTGAACAAAGTCACGTTAAGCTGGGCTTCAAGGCTTTTGACCTGATGACTCACCGCCGCCTGCGTGACACACAACTCCACCGCCGCCCGTGTGAAACTCAGATGGCGCGCCGAAGCCTCGAAAGCGCGCAGCGCATTCAGCGGCAGATGAGGTCGAATCATGCCCATTCCCAAAATTTTCTAATGGCTCATCCGAAATATCGTCGTTTGTCGGTCTTCGCCAAACTGCATAGATTTGGCTCGCCCAGCGACAGACCGGCTTGAAAAACCGCTCGGAGTGTAGCGGTTAACACAACAGAAACTCATGGAAAGTAATTCAATCATGCCTAAAAAGAATCAGAGAAAACTCGCGTCTTACAGCGCTTTCGCACTTCTGCTCGGCGTTAGCCACAGCTTTGCTGACGACCGCATTGAAGCCATCGTCAAGACCGCCATTGAACCGGTGATGCAGCAACAGCAGATCCCCGGTGTCGCGGTCGCAATTACCGTCAATGGTAAACCGCATTACTTTAACTACGGCGTGGCCTCGAAAGAAAACGGCAAAGCCGTTACCGAAGACACCCTGTTCGAGATCGGTTCGGTGAGCAAAACCTTCACCGCCACCCTCGCCGCCTACGCGCAGGCGACAGGCAAACTGGCCCTGTCGGACAACGCCAGTCAGGTTCTGCCGGCATTGCGTGGCAGCGCGTTCGATAGCATCAGCGTGCTGCAACTCGGCACCTACACCGCCGGCGGTCTGCCGCTGCAGTTCCCCAGCGATGCAGACCATCAGGACAAAATGCTCGGCTATTTCAAGCAGTGGAAACCGACCTACGCCGCCGGCACTCATCGCCAATATTCAAACCCCAGTATTGGGTTGTTCGGCTATCTGGCGGCACAAAGCATGGGTGCGCCGTTCGATGAGCTGATGGAAAAAACCTTGCTGCCGAAACTCGGCTTGAAACACAGCTACCTCAAGGTGCCGCAGGATCAGATGGCGCTTTACGCCCAAGGTTACAACAAGGACGACAAGCCAGTGCGGGTCGGGCCGGGCGCATTGGATTCCGAAGCGTATGGCATGAAAACCAGCGCCTCGGACCTGCTTCGCTATGTTGAGGCGAACATGAATCCGATGTCGCTGGATAAGCCCTTGCAGCAAGCCATCGCCACCACTCATACCGGTTACTACACCGTCGGCGAGATGATTCAAGGGTTGGGATGGGAGCTCTACAACTATCCGGTGACGCTCGATACATTGCTGGCGGGCAACTCGTCGCAGATGGCTTTTGAGGCGCATGAAGTCCGGTGGCTGAACCCGCCCCAACCGCAACGCGACACTGTGCTGATCAACAAAACCGGCTCAACCGGCGGCTTCGGCGCCTATGTCGCCTTTATCCCGGCGAAGGACATCGGCATCGTGATCCTGGCCAACAAAAATTATCCGAACGCAGAGCGAGTCAAAATCGCCCACAAAATATTCAGTGCCCTGACCGAATAACCAGGCGCTCTGTAGCAGCTGCCGAGCCCGCGAGGCTGCGTTCGGCCGCGAAGCGGTCGTAATCCAGAGAATGCGGTTTGCCTGAAAGACTCCGTGGCAGATTTTGCGACTGCTTCGCAGCCGAACGCAGCCTCGCGGGCTCGGCAGCTGCTACGGACGTTCGGGGGATAAACGAAAAATGGTCAAGACGCAGAACCTGTGGGAGCGTGGCTTGCCCGCGAAGAACGATGACGCGTAATAGCTGACAAACCGCAGTGCATTCTTCGCGGGCAAGCCGCGCTCCCACAGGATTTTCGTCGCTCAAATTTCTTAACTTACCAGCGAAAATTCAATCATCCGGCTGCTCAGGCGGCTTGGCAGGTTTCGCCGGCTTGCCTTTTGCGCCCTTGGCCGGTGCGGTTTCGGTGACCGGCGGAGGTAGTGGCACCGTTGCTTCCTTTTCGGCTGCTGGCAGCGCGTCGATGGTGGCGAAAATCTCTTTCAGCTCGACCACATCCTTTTCAAGCTTCTTTTCGCCGTCCTTGCCGATCAGGATGATTTTGCTCTTCGCCCCGGCGCCCAGCTTGAGCGAGCGGATCAACGCCATCGTCGTTTGCGGGTCGAGGTCTTTGCCGTCGCGTTGCCCCATCGTATTGATCACGGTGTACAGCACCATGTTTCGCTCGGTGAAGCCCTTGCGGCTGGCGGGTTCATCCAGGGATTTTTTCAGGCTGACCCAGGTGGGGTCGACCGAACTGGGTGTGATGACAATCAGGGGACGGGCCCTGCCCACGTCTTTAACCAGAGGGGAATCGTCATCGGCGGCGAACAAGGGGCCGACGAAAGCCAGCAGAGTAGCCAGGGTTAAAGACCTGATGAGCATGCGCATCTCCTTTTAATATCCACGCTCTAATGATTGCGCATCGCGGCGAACGTTCCGGGTGACGCACCGTATTTGTGTTTCGCCTTGCCCCAAGCTTAGGTCAGGGCAGTCATTGCGCAACAGCCTGAGCTAATCTCATAGCACCACTTGCACGACCTGATTCGCCGTGAGGATTTTTCCATGAGCGCTCAGCTGAACCACACCATCGTCTGGTGCCGTGACAAACAGGTGTCGGCCCGTTACCTGACCGACCTCCTCGGCCTGCCCGATGCCGAGCCGTTCGGACCGATGCTGGTAGTCAAGTTCGATAACGGGGTGTCGCTGGACTTCTACAACAACGACCCGCCGATTGCCTCCCAGCACTATGCGTTTCTGATTGGCGACAAAGACTTCGATGCAGCCTTCGCTCGCCTGCAAACGCTCAAGCAGCCCTGGTGGGCCGATCCTGGCAAGCAACGGCCGAACGAGATCAATGATTACGGTGGTGGCCGACGGGTGTATTTCGATGACCCGGACGGGCATCTGCTGGAGATTTTTACCCGGGAATAGAGACCCGTCATTTGCTGTCATATACCGAACGGAAAGGTGTCTTCCTCGTGCTCCATGAATTCGGGCGCCGGCAATGGCGAGACCGCATGGGTTTTTTCGATCCAGACGAAAGCGTCGAACTGCTCCGCCAGCACTGCCTGAAAGTAATGACTCTGGCGCTCGGTCCTGGGTCGATAGATGACGCCGATGGCGCGTTCAAGTAACGGCTCAGCGAGTACGTCGAGCAATTCCTCGCTCGGTGACGTCCGCCAGTCGAGCAGCGCGGCGGGAATGCCGGCCTTGAGAAACAGTTGTTCCCAGCTGTCGGCCAATGCCGGGTTCACCTGTTTGACCTGCATCGGCTCATCCCAATCATCGGCGGCGGCGACGGTGCCGTGGTCGGTGCCCATTCCGATCAGCACCGCTTGCGAGCCGTAGGCGGTGCGGCACAACTGGCCAATGTTGAACTGCCCCTCCCATCCCATTTGCGTCGCGGCGGCGTTGCCGATGTGGGAGTTATGCGCCCACACCACCGCTTTGGCGCCTCCTCCGCGATGCACCATCAGGGTTTGCAAGGTGTCGAACATGTGCAGGTCACGCAGGTTCCACGAGGAAGTCGAGCCGCGGTACATGGCGCGGTAATACTGCTCGGCGGCCCTTACCACGCGGGCGTTCTGGGTGGCGCTGAAAAACGCTTCATCGTCGGCGACCATCGGATCGAGCCGTTCGCCCAGCAGCACATTCAATTGCTCGACCACTGCGTCCTCGCACGTGGCCATGTTGCCCCGCTCAGCGAAATGACCGTACAGCGCCGGGTCGTCATGCCACGGCGTCAGACAGCTGTAGCGATGTCGAGCTTCTTTTGCCAGCTGCGGGTCGGTCTTATCGAGATAGCCCAGCACTTCGTCGATGGAGTGACGCATGCTGTAAACATCCAGTCCCCGAAACTCTACCCGCAGCGAAGGCATCAGTCCGCGATTATAGTGGTGCAGCCAGCGGGTAAAGGTCTGCACGGCCGTGTTGCGCCACATCCAGGTGGGGAATCGGGCGAAGGCCTGTTTTTTCCAGGCGGAGCGGCCCAGGTCGCGGACACATCGGTCGATCTGGCCGGCATCGGGCCAGTCGGCTTCGACCGCGACGATGCTGAAGCCGTGCTGCTCGATCAGGCGGCGGGTGATCGCCGCTCGGGTCTGGTAGAAGTCCTGGGTGCCGTGGCTGGCTTCGCCGATCAGCACCACGCTGGCGTCGCCAAAGCGGTCGAACATTTCGCCGAATTCAGGTGAGTCGAGTGCAGGCAACGGCTCGGCATGACGGCGCAGTACGTCGGCCGCATTGCCGGGTGGCTCGCCGCGAGGGCGGTTGAACCGTCGAAGAAGATCGCTTACGGGGCTGTTCATGAACGTCATGACCTCATCTGAACGTGGTCATAGTTTTGACTACGCCAGCGAGGGCATGATTCCGCTAAATTCTGTGATCTATACAGTGCCGGATCAGAACGCCAGCTTGTAGCCGATCAGCACCAGCATCGTGGCCAGGCACGGACGCAGCAGTTCGTCGGAGATCCGCCCGGTCAAATGGCTGCCCAGGTAAATCCCCGGCAGTGAACCGACCAGCAAGTAGCCCAAAATCTGCCAATCCATGTTGCCCATGCTCGCATGGCCCAGGCCGGCGACCAGGGTCAAGGGCACCGCGTGAGCGATTTCGGTGCCGACCAGGCGGCGGGTAGGCAGCATCGGGTACAGAATGAACAGCGCAACGGTGCCCAAAGCGCCGGCGCCGATGGAGGTCAGGGCCACCATGGTGCCCAGGATCAGACCGGTGATGACGGTCATTGCGTTCAACCGGGGACCGCTAGGGTTGTAGTGGCCGCCAGCCCGTTTATGGGCGAAATCGAGCAAGCGTTTCTTGAAGAAAATCGCCAGCGCCGTGGCGAACAATACGAAGCCCAAGGCTTGTTTGATAACAGCGTTCATCGCATCGGGCGAGGTCTGCAAACTGCTCAAAAACCATAGCGTCAGCGCTACTGCCGGCACACTGCCGAGGGTCAGCCAACCGGTGATCGCCCAGTCGATGTTCTTGTTCTTGCGATGAACCAGCACGCCGCTGGATTTGGTAATGGCCGCATACAGCAAGTCCGTGCCCACCGCCGTGGCCGGGTTGACGCCGAACCACAGCAGAATGGGGGTCATCAACGAACCGCCCCCAACGCCGGTCATCCCGACAATAAAGCCGACCACCAGACCTGCAACGACCAACCCGAAATTACCGAATTCCATTCATACGCCCAGAAAATCGCAGGGAAATAACCGGCTCGCAGCATAGCGATTTTTCTTATAACCAGTTATATCGATGCGGTCTATCGTTATGCCAATCCATTGGGCCTGAACACGATATTCCTTCTGTCAAATCCCATGGGATCGGGCTTTTGTGGGAGCTGGCTTGCCTGCGATGGCATCAACTCGGTTCGACGTTAAACCGAGCCGTCTGCATCGCAGGCAAGCCAGCTCCCACAAAAGCTCTCTCCTACAGGGGCAGCACTCGCTTTACTGCACCGGCAAGAAATTCAGAAACAACAAACTCTGGGCGTAGTTGAGGCCGATCCGTCGGTAGCGTTCGTCGAGCATCTGGGTCAGCAGGTCCAGCCGCGCGACGATTTTGCCGAACTCCACGGCAAAGCTCAGGTTGCTGCCCTCCTCCGAGATTTCGTTGGAAAACAGCAAGGGCTCGCCTTGCTTGTTTTGTCGCTGACTCAAGATCCAGGTGGCTTTCTCGATGTTGCGCGCGGCATTGCTGACGAAGGTCGGGTTGATTGCATCCGTCATGTAGAACTCCAGCCGATTGCCGTGGGCGGTGACCAGCATGCTGCCGATGGCATAGATGAAGGCACCGACCCGGTCGCCGAGAAATTCCGGGCTCATGGCGTAGCTCAGCGCGGCGAGGTCTTTTTTGCCGCCGAGGGTGGGCAGTGGCTGTTGCTGTTCGATGGCCAGGCGCACTTGTTTTTCTGCGGTGCCGACATCGAGGAAGCCGGATTTTTTCAGCTCGTCCGGGTTGCGCAGGTAGAGCTTGTTCATCAGCAGGTAGAGGCTTTGGAGATTGTCGCGCATCGCCAGGGTCGCCATGCGATCGACGCTGGTCTGGAGGAACTCCTGGGGTGTGCCGTTGCGAAACTGGCTGACGATATCGTTGCCCGGCTGATGGCTGCAGCCACTGGCGAAGAGCATCGACAGGCCAATCAGCAGCCAGCAATGACGGCGAATGTGCGGGGTAAAGCGGGGTAAAACTCGAGCCATGGGTTCTTGAACTTGGGCATGGGCCGGCGGTGGGGATCGCCGCGGGCTGGCCAAGGATAGAACCGCGAAAGCCGAAAAAGTGCAGTGCCGGTGGTCCGTAAGCGCTGATCACCATGGAAGATACCCTAACTAGTCATACTTTTTAATTGCAACACCGCATAGATAAGCTATAAATCCTTCCTTGATCGCGTTAAAACCCGACTATTAGTATGACTACTTCTCAAAACAACAAAAAGGAAGGTCAACCATGCTTCAATCTCGACACCTGCTTTCCGGCCTCGGACTGTCCCTGATGATCGCCACCCTCCCCGCTCACGCCGTTGGCTTGTCCAGCGAACACAAAGCCTTCGGCAAAACCAGTGACGGCACGCCCGTCGAGCAATACATCTTGCGCAACAGCCATGGCCTGCAAGCCACGATCATTACCTACGGCGGGATTCTGCAGTCGCTGAAAGTGCCGGACAAAAACGGCAAACTCGACGATGTGGTGCTGGGTTTCGACGATGTGCAGGGTTATCAAAGTGGCACCGCGTACTTCGGCGCAACCATCGGCCGCTTCGGCAATCGTTTGGCCAACGGTGCCTTCGAGCTGGATGGCAAGCGCTATCAGGTACCACTCAACGACGGCAGCAATTCATTGCACGGCGGGGCCCTGGGTTTTGATAAACGGGTGTGGAAAGCCGAACCGAGCAACGGCAAGGATTCGGTGGGCGTGACCCTGACGTATCTGTCGGCGAGTGGTGAAATGGGTTTCCCGGGCAACCTGAAAACCGAAGTCACCTACAGCCTCACCGAGAACAATGAGCTGCGCATCGAGTACAAGGCCAGCACTGACAAATCCACGGTGCTGAACCTGACCAACCACAGCTATTTCAACCTGGCCGGTGCGGGCAATGGCGACGTGCTGAAGCAGCTTGCGACCTTGCATGCCGCCCGCTACACGCCGGTCACCGGCAAACTGATCCCTACCGGTGAACTCGCCCCGGTCGCCGGCACGCCGATGGATTTCACTCAACCGACTGCCATCGGTCAACACATCAAGGCTGATCACCCGCAACTGAAATTCGCCGAACCGAAACAAGGCGGTTTTGACTTCAATTGGGTGCTGGACGCCAAGGGTGATCTGGGCAAACTCGCTGCCGACGTCAGCGATCCGCAATCCGGGCGCCGCTTGCAGCTCTACACCACTGAGCCGGGTGTGCAGTTCTATACCAGCAATTTCCTCGACGGCACGGTCAAGGGCAAGGCTGGCAAGATTTATCCGCATTGGGGGGCGTTTACTCTGGAGACTCAGCATTATCCGGACTCGCCGAATCAGCCGAACTTCCCGTCCACACGGCTGGATCCGGGCAAGAGTTATAGCCAGACTACGGTGTACAAGTTTTCCACCCTGTAGGTCAGAAGATCACAACCTTCGGCAGCTCCTACAGGGGCGGGGTATATCCGTGATATCGCGGATGGAGTAGGAGCTGCCGAAGGCTGCGATCTTTTGACCTTGCCGGACGGAACCACCGGGCTATTTTGCTGCCAACTGAAGTATCGATCGGACTTTAGAAAGGAGGATGCATGCGTACTCTTGAGCTGGCCGGCAGCCATGTGCCGGTCATCGGCCAAGGAACCTGGCGCATGGGAGAGGAACGCTCCCGACACACAAAGGAAGTTGCAGCCCTGCGTTTGGGCATCGAGTTGGGCATGACCCTGATCGACACCGCTGAAATGTACGCCGAAGGAGGCGCTGAAGAGGTGGTGGGTGAAGCCATCGCTGGCAGGCGTGATCAGGTTTTTCTGGTCAGCAAAGTCTACCCCTATAACGCCAGCCGCAAAGGCATCCCCCAGGCCTGCGAACGCAGTCTGCGGCGGTTGAATACCGATTACATCGATCTCTACCTGTTGCACTGGCGCGGCGATTATCCCCTTGCGGAAACCGTCGAAGCCTTCGAGCGCCTGCGCGAAGACGGCAAGATCGGCCGTTGGGGCGTGTCCAATTTTGACCTGGACGACCTGGAAGAATTGGCCTCGCCGGCCTGCGCCACCAATCAGGTGCTGTATAACCTGGAAGAACGCGGCATCGAATTCGATTTGCTGCCCTGGAGCCAGCACCAAAGGATGCCGGTGATGGCCTATTGTCCGATCGGCCAGGGCGGGCACATGCTGGCCAATTCGACGCTCAAGCAAATTGCCGCCCGTCACGAGGCGATACCGGCGCAGGTCGCACTGGCATGGATTCTGCGTCAGAACGGCGTGATCGCCATCCCCAAAGCGGTCCGTCCCGAGCACGTGCAGCTCAATGCGCAAGCGGCGCAATTGCGGCTTGAAGTCGGGGATCTGGAGGCGCTGGACCAAGCGTTTCGCGCGCCACAACGCAAGCAGCGGTTGGCCATGGTCTGAGCCATCGCGGTTCTGTCAGAGGGCATCGGCATGAGAAGTACCGATCAGCTCGACTCGTTCAATTTGCCACGCTTCGTCCAGGCGCAGGACCCTGTGTTCGAGTGGGTGCAGGAGGAGCTGCGCGCCGGCCAGAAGCGCCGGCACTGGATGTGGTTTATCTTTCCGCAGTTTTCCGGGCTGGGTGACAGCGAGATGTCCCGCTACTTTGCCATTCGCTCCAGTGAAGAAGCCACCGCGTACCTGGAACATCCGTTACTGGGTCCACGCTTGCGCATGTGCACGCAACTGGTCCTGGACGTTCCTCATCGGTCGATCGCCAAGATTTTCGGTCATCCCGACAACCTCAAGTTTCATTCATCGATGACGCTGTTTGCCCAGGTTTCGCCAAAAGGCAGCCTGTTCCATCAGGCGCTGGATCAGTATTTTCATGGCATACCGGACGACTGGACACTGTCGCTGCTGGACTCAAAACAGGCCCAGTTGCCCCCCAATCAGCGTTGAGAAATCGTCATCCACGAACGGCAGAATCGCATCCGCCACCGGTTGCAGCTGCCGGGTGACGTAATGGTCGTAATCGATGGGCGCGCTGCGGATTTCCAGCGGCTCGGGGCCGGCGACGGTGATGACATAACTGATCCAGCCGCCGTTCTGATATTGCCGCGGGCGTCCCTGCTGGTCATTATAGTCGTCGGCGATTCGCGCGGCCCGCACGTGGGGCGGCACGTTGCGCTGATAATCGTCGAGGGTACGGCGCAGGCGCTTGCGGTAGATCAGGCGTTCGTCGAATTCCCCGGCCAAGGTCTTGCGCACATAGTCACGTACGTAATCCTGATAGGGCTTGCGATTGAAGATGCGCAGGTACAGCTCCTGCTGGAATTGCCGGGCCAGCGGCGACCAGTCGGTGCGCACGGTTTCCAGGCCTTTGTAGACCATTTCATCGGTGCCATCGGCGTGGGTGACCAACCCGGCATAGCGCTTCTTGCTGCCCTCCTCGGCGCCGCGAATGGTCGGCATCAGAAAGCGCTTGTAGTGGGTTTCGAACTGCAATTCCAGGGCACTTTCCAGCCCGTATTCGTGTTTCACATGCTCACGCCACCATTGGTTGACGTGATCCACCAGCGCGTGGCCGATCTGCGCGGCTTCTGCCTGACCGTGAGCGCGGCGCAGCCAGACGAAGGTCGAGTCGGTGTCGCCATAGATCACCGCGTGGCCCTGTGCTTCGATCAACTGGCGGGTGCGCAGCATGATCTCGTGACCGCGCAAGGTGATGGACGAGGCCAGCCGTGTATCGAAGAAGCGGCAACCGCTGGAACCGAGCACGCCGTAGAAGGCATTCATGATGATCTTCAGCGCCTGGGACAGCGGCGCGTTGTGTTCGCGCTTGGCGGTTTCACGGCCTTCGGCGACCCGGGCGACGATGGCCGGCAGGCAATGCCGGGTTCTTGAGAAACGTGCACCGCGAAAGCCCGGCACCGACTCGCTGTCGTCGGGGTGCTTGAGCCCTTCGATCAAGCCCACCGGGTCGATCAGAAAAGTGCGGATGATCGACGGATAGAGGCTTTTGTAGTCGAGCACCAGCACCGATTCGTACAGCCCGGGTTGCGAGTCCATGACAAAACCGCCGGGGCTGGCCTCCGGTGGTTTGTTGCCCAGGTTCGGTGCGACGAAGCCCTGACGGTGCATCAACGGCATATACAGGTGAGTAAAGGCCGCCACCGAACCACCGCTGCGGTCCGCCGGCAAACCGGTAACGCTGGCGCGCTCGAGCAGGAAGGTCAGCAGTTCGGTCTTGGCGAAGATCCGCGTCACCAGTTCGCAGTCCTTGAGGTTGTATTTGGCCAGGGCCGGTTTGTCCTCGGCGAACATGCGATTGATTTCGTCCATGCGCTGGTACGGGTTGTCGATCGACTTGCCTTCGCCCAACAGGGTTTGTGCGACGTTTTCCAGGCTGAACGAGGAGAAGCTCCAGGTCGCCGAACGCAGCGACTCGATGCCGTCGATGATCAACCGGCCGGCGGCCGACGCGAAGTAATGATTGCGGCTGCCGTGCTCGCGCCACTGCATTTCTTCGCCGCCACGCCCCAGTTTCAGCGGCACCGCCAAGCGGCGAGCATGTTCGTGCAGTACGCGCAGATCGAACTGCACGACATTCCAGCCGATGATCGCGTCGGGGTCGTGCCGGGCGAACCATTCATTGAGTTTTTTCAGCAGCAGGGTTCGCGAGTCGCAGTATTCGAGCTGGAAATCCACCCCACTCTCATCGCCATTGGGCGGCCCGAGCATGTACACCTGCCGCTCGCCGCAGCCTTCCAGGGCGATGGAATACAAATCGCCCTGAGCGGTGGTTTCGATGTCCAGCGAGACCAGCCTGAGCTTCGGTCGGTAGCCGGGGGCGGGTTTCATTTGCGCGTCGAGCAGAAAGCCTTCGGCGTTGGGCGTGCCCCCGAACAAAACGGGGGCGGTGATGAAACGCTCCATCATGTAGCGTTCCGGCGGGCGGATATCGGCTTCGAATACATCGACGCCTGATCTGCGTAGCGCGGTTTCCAGGCGCATCAACTGACCGTGCTGCTGGCAATACAGGCCCAGCACCGGGCGGTGTTCGAAATCCAGAAGTGCCAAGGGCTTCAGCTCGACGTTTTTCTCGCCGCGCAGCAGCGCTTCGGCTTGCTCGCGCTGGACCGCCGGAATGAACGCTACCGACGTTTGATGCGGCAGGCGGATACACCGGGGACCGACATCGGTCGCCAGCCAGAACTCGACTTCCGTGCCGGCCGGGGTATCGCGCCAATGCCGGGTCAGGACGAAGCCCTGCTGTAAATCCACCACTGCAACCTCAACGATCTGATTCAAGGGGTAATTCTACGCGTGATCGGCGGTGTGGTGAGGGGGGCTTGCCATAATGCCGGCAAGTTAAGACGCAGAACCTGTGGGAGCGTGGCTTGCCCGCGAAGAACGATGACGCGTAGTACCTGAAAAAACGGCGGTGCATTCTTCGCGGGCAAGCCACGCTCCCACAGGATTTTCGTCGCTCAGGGGCGGACTTTTACAAAGAAAAATCGCTGAATGACGCTTTTTGCGCGGTATCTGCCGCTTTCTGCCTTGCTCTGCGAGCGCGTCTCTACGATTCTTCAAGAACAACGACAACACCCGAGAATCCGCCATGAAAACCGTCGCCCAACTGCTCAAGTTAAAGGCCCAACAGAATCAGGAAGTCCACACCATTGCGCCTCATCAAATGGTGCTGGAAGCGCTGATGGTGATGGCCGCAAAAAACGTCGGCGCGTTGCCGGTGCTGAAAGAGGGAAAGGTCGTCGGCATCATCAGCGAGCGTGACTATGCGCGCAAACTGGTGCTCAAGGGGCGCTCCTCCGTCGGCACACCGGTCAGCGACATCATGGTGGCGCCGGTGATTACCGTGGACACCCATCAAACCGTCGAAACCTGCATGGGCATCATGTCCGAAAAACGCCTGCGGCACTTGCCGGTGGTGGAAAACGGCGAGTTGATAGGTTTGCTGTCCATCGGCGACCTGGTCAAGGAAGCCATTGCCGAACAGGCTGAACTGATTCGTCAGTTGGAGCAGTACATTCGCGGCGAATAAAACGCTGCAATCCGATGCAGTGATCTCCTGTAGGAGCGAGCGGTGCGGCGATCCGACTTGCCCGCGAAAGCCGTTATGCGGTGGAACCGATGAACTGCGTCATCGTTCTTCGCGGGCAAGCCTCGCTCCTACATTGGACTAACGGTGTTCTTACGGCCAATGCCGCGCGAAAACCGGTGCCAACGCAGGGTGCCGGTCGAAGCGTTCGAGCCAGGCGGAGAACCCCGGCCGCGCAGCGCGCAAGTGCTCTCGGGTACCCGCCCACCGTGTCACCACCGCCGCCAGAATATCCAGTGCGCCCGGCGCTCCCTCGCCCAGGTACAACTTGCCGGCGAACTGATCGGCAAACACCTCCCAACTCCAATGCAGACGCTGGCGAGCACCGGCCATGAGGTTCTTCCTGGACGATTCGTCCGCCTCTGCCAGCCAGCGTTCGGGGTAATCGATGATGCCGATGGCGGCATAGCAATTGCTGACGATGTACACCAGGCCCCGAATAACCTGATCACGCTTGAGCGGGTTTTCCGGCAGCAGGTTCGATTTGGGGAACGTCATGCCCAGATGAATCAGGATGGCCGCACTTTCGGTCAGAACACCGCCATCGGGCAGTTGCAGGGTGGGAATCTGCTTGAGCGGGTTGAGCTTCTCCAATGCCTGAACCGCCTCCGGGGACGCTGAAACATCGATGAAGCGATAAGGAACCTCGCACAGTTCCAGCGCGGCTTCGATGGCGGCCGCACCCGAGTTCTGATGTCCGTAAAGCTGATACATGACTAAATCTCCTCTGCGACTCTTTCTTTGTAGCAGTTGCTGAAGATTGCGTTCGGCCAAAGCGGTGGGTCAGCCAATTCATCCGTTGAATGTAGTACCGCTTTCGCGAGCAGGCTCGCTCCCACAGGGGCCTCGACTGGCGCGGTCTGCCTGACGCACCGCATCTGGGTCACTTCCCTGCACGCTTCATGCAGCGCTGATAACGCTCATCGACCCGTTTGGCGAACCACGCCGTGGTGAGTTTGCGGGTGATTTTCGGGCTTTGCAGCAGGATTCCAGGCAACACCGCCCGGGGTAATGGGCGGCCTTCAGCCTGTTCGGCCAAGGCGAACACGCGCCGATACAGCTTAGTGTCCTCGAATTCGAGACTGTTACCCTCCTCCAATTGGTCCCGAATGGTCAGGTTGCGCATGTCCAATTGCTTGCCGAGAGTGCGCACCGCCAATTCCGTGGTGCCAGGCATGATCGAACCGTAGCGCACCAGATCGCCATCCAGTGCCAGCGGGATGCCGGTCGCACGACTGACCGCGTTCTGAAACGCCGCATTGCGGCTGGCGTACCAACCGGCGTTGAAATCGGCGAAGCGATACAGCGGTTGCTTGTAGCTCACTGGATAACCGAGCAAGTGGGCAATACCGAAATACATCCCGCCGCGACGAGTGAACACTTCGCGGCGAATCGAGCCGTTCACCGGGTAGGGATAATGACGCGCCTGCTGCTCGGCGAAGTCGATGCTGACCTGCATTGGCCCGCCGGTGTGCACCGGGTTGAAACCATCGAACAGCGTCCGTCCCATGGGCACCATGCCAATGAAATCATCGAAAATCGCGCTGAGTTCTCTTTCGCTGCGCGCGGCGTTCAGCCGGTCGCTGTAACTTTTGCCATTGGGTGAACTGACCTGCAAGGCACCGCTCACCAGCAGGCCGGGAATGTGGGCTTTGGCCGCACGGCGGTCGATCTCCTCCCGGGCGATCTTGCCCAGGCCCGGCACCCGTGGATCAGCCTGAAACGTCGATTCCTGCTCAGTGACGGCGAGTACCGAACACAGGTTTTGCGTGGTCGGTGGAATATTTTGCGCGGCAAACGCCGCGTAAATATCCGTGGCCCAGCCTTGACGGTCGGAGGTCTTGGCCGGTAACAGACGCATGATCTCGGCCTTGACCTCGGCGGGCTTGCGGACCGGCGGTTCCTGAGTGCGTTGAGTACCGCAACCGGCCAGGACCAACAGTGCCGCGACGCTCATGATCAATCGATTGGCTTGCATGGTGCTCCATCAAAATCCGTTGAGCCGGGTTAACCATACGATCAATGGCATGGCGCAGGCTATGACTGTGACAGTCGCGGACTGTTCCCATGACCCTGTCCCGTGGCGGTAGCGCTGTAGCGCTGTAGCAGCTGTCGAGCCCGCGAGGCTGCGTTCGGCTGCGCAGCAGTCGTAAAACCTGCAACTGAGTTCTTTCAGGTAAACGGCGTTCGCCGAATTCACGACTGCTGCGCAGCCGAACGCAGCCTCGCAAGCTCGACAGCTGCTACACGCGTGGTTTTCCGTTGGGCAGCCGGGCGGCCGGTGCATCCGGGCTGAACCATACTTGCTCCACACACCGAGGAGGACAGCTCATGAACCGTAGCGATGTGCTGATCATCGGCGCCGGCCCGACCGGGCTGGTACTGGCGCTGTGGTTGAGCAAACTGGGAATTCGGGTGCGCATCATCGACAAGACGTTGGAACCCGGCACCACTTCACGCGCGCTGGCAGTACAGGCGCGAACGCTTGAACTGTATCGCCAGCTCGACCTCAGCGACACCATTGTGCAAAACGGCCATAAAGTGGCCGCGGCGAATTTCTGGGTCAAGGGCGAACCGGTCGCACGCCTGCCGCTGAGCACCATCGGCGAGGGTCTGACGCCCTACGCGTTTCTGGAAATGTATCCGCAAGACGAACACGAACGCCTGCTGATCGAACGCCTGGAGGCCTTCGGTATTACGGTGGAGCGCGACACCGAACTGCAAAATTTTGAGGAAACCGGCGACGGCATCACCGCCCGGCTACGCTTGCCCGATGGTCAGCAGGAAATCTGCCAGGCCTGTTATCTCGCAGGTTGCGACGGCGCCCGGTCGATCGTGCGCAAAACGCTGGACACCGGTTTTCCGGGCGGCACTTACCAGCAGATTTTCTACGTAGCGGATGTGCAGGCTCGTGGCCCGACGTTCAACGGTGAACTGCATGTGGACCTTGATGAAGCCGACTTCCTCGCCGTATTCCCTTTGGCTGGCGAAGGTCGCGCCCGCCTGATCGGCACGGTTCGCGACAAGCGCGCCGACCGTGCCGAAACCCTCCAGTTTGAAGACGTCAGCAGCCGGGCTATCGAGCATTTAAAGGTGCAGATCGATCAGGTGAACTGGTTCTCGACCTACCGCGTGCATCACCGGGTTGCGGATCACTTTCGCACCGGGCGCGCGTTTCTGTTGGGTGACGCCGCCCATGTCCACAGCCCCGCGGGGGGCCAGGGCATGAACACAGGGATTGGCGACGCGATCAATCTGGCCTGGAAACTCGCCACGGTTTTGAGCGGTGGCGCCACGCCCAAACTGCTCGACAGTTATGAAACTGAACGCATCGCGTTTGCCCGGCAACTGGTGGCAACTACTGACCGGGTCTTCAGCTTCGTCACCGCCGAAGGACGAATTGCCGACTTGCTGCGCACCCGCGTGGCGCCCTTCTTGATTCCGAAAATGACCTCGCTGGAAGCCGCTCGGGAATTCCTGTTTCGCACGGTGTCGCAGACCACCCTCAACTATCGCGGCATGCCGTTGAGCGAAGGAGTTGCTGGCCATGTTCACGGCGGTGATCGCCTGCCCTGGGCCCACGACGGTGAAGGGGACAATTTCGAATCGCTAAAGGACCCGACGTGGCAAGTGCATGTGTATGGCGACACCAGTGACGAGATGATCGCCTGGTGCGCCGAGCATCACCTGCCGTTGCAGGTATTCGACTGGCGGCCGGCGTTTGAAACGGCGGGGCTGGCGCGCAACGGGTTTTACCTGCTGCGGCCGGATACGTATGTGGCGATTGCCGACTACAGCGCCGATCCGAAGGTGATCGAGCGGTATTTCCGGGACCATGATATTCGGTCGTTCTTCGGCTGAAGATCAAAAGATCGCAGCCTTCGGCAGCTCCTACATGAAATTGAGTACACCTGTAGGAGCTGCCGCAGGCTGCGATCTTTTGATTTTTTAGATCCCGGCCAGAGCGAGGTCCATCGCGAAGTAGGTGAAGATCAAATCTGCCCCGGCCCGTTTGATCGCCCCCAGGCTCTCACGCACCACCCGGTCTTCATCGATGGCCCCGGCCTGGGCGGCGAACTTGATCATCGCGTACTCGCCGCTCACCTGATACGCCGACAGCGGCAAACGCGAGGCTTCGCGAATGTCGCGGATGATGTCCAGGTACGCGCCGGCCGGTTTGACCATCAGCGCGTCGGCGCCTTCCTGCTCGTCCATCAGCGATTCACGCACGGCTTCGCGGCGGTTCATCGGGTTCATCTGATAGCTTTTGCGGTCGCCCTTCAGCGCACTGCCGCCGGCCTCGCGGAACGGGCCATAAAGCGCCGAAGCGAATTTGGTCGAATAGGCCATGATCGCGGTCTGGCTGAAACCCGCTTCATCGAGCGCCCGGCGAATGGCCCGGACCTGCCCGTCCATGGCCGCCGACGGTGCGATCACATCGGCGCCAGCGCGGGCGGCGGCCACGGCTTGTTTGCCGAGGTTGATCAGGGTCTGGTCGTTGTCGACTTCGTGATGGTGCAGCACGCCGCAGTGGCCGTGATCGGTGTACTCGCAGAAACAGGTGTCGGACATCACGATCATTTCCGGAACGGCGTCCTTGGCGATGCGCGACATGCGCGACACCAGGCCGTTGTCGCTCCAGGTGTCGCTGCCGTTGCTGTCCAGATGATGGGACACGCCAAACGTCATCACCGACTTGATCCCGGCGCGGGCGTAACGCTCGATCTCACCGGCCAGCTTCGACTCGGGAATGCGCATCACCCCGGGCATGCTCTTGATCGGCACGAAATCGTCGATCTCTTCCTCGACGAAAATCGGCAACACCAGATCATTCAAGCTGAACTCGGTTTCCTGGAACAGGCTGCGCAGGCTCGCATTGCGGCGCAGACGGCGTGGACGTGCTTCGGGGAACTGACTGGGCATGGGCTTTCCTGAAAAACGGCGGATAAGACAAAAGTCGTAGGGGCGAAGCTTATGCGCTGCAAGGCGCGGGGCACAAACCTCAGACGCGGAACAAAGCATTACCGGTTCGGCAACAATCCCCCGCATTCAGCACAGAACCCTGTGGGAGCGGGCTTGCCCGCGATAGCGGTATGTCAGTGATATTGACGTTGAAGTTATCACCGCCATCGCGGGCAAGCCCGCTCCCACAGGTTATAACGTCATCGTACCGCTGATGCAGGTCACCACCGCGCCACCAATCCAGATCTCATCCCCCACCTGCTCGACCTGAATCCGCCCGCCGCGGCCCATGGTCAGGCCCTGGCTGACGACATAAGACGTCGGGGCCAGCCCTTCGCTGAGCAACCATTGGGCAATCCCGGCATTCAGGCTGCCGGTGGCCGGGTCTTCTGGCATGCCGTCGCCGGAAATGAACGCACGCACTTCGAACTGCGCCTCGGCGCCATCGCGTTCGACGCACCACGGCGCGATGACACCGACGGCGAGGCCCAACATCTGCGAATGATCCGGCTGCAAATCCAGTACCTGCTGACGATCCTCGACCATCACCGCCAGCCAACCGGCACCGTTGTCGACCCATTGCGTCCGCACAATCGCACCCGGCGCCAATCCCAGGCCGCGTCGTACCCGTTCGACCAGTTCGGCCTCCACCGGGCCGGACCTGAGCAGCGGTGGCGCGAGAAACGCCAGCTCAGCGCCCTGTCGCCGCACCCGCACCAGGCCGACGCCGCATTCCTGAATGATCTCCTCGCCCTTGGGCACCCCACCGGCCTCGAGCCAGGCATGACAGGTACCGAGCGTCGGGTGACCGGCGAACGGCAACTCCCGAAGCGTGGTGAAGATGCGTACCCGATAGTCGGCTCGAGGGTCTTGGGGTTGGAGCACGAAAGTGGTTTCGCTGAGGTTGGTCCAGGACGCGAACGCCGCCATGCGCTCATCGCTGAGCTTATCGGCACCGAATACCACCGCCAACGGGTTGCCCTTGAGCGCGACGTGGCTGAAGACATCTACTTGCTTGAAATCGAATGAGCTCATTGCCTGCCTTGGTGATGAGAGATTCAAAGGGGTTGCTTCGGGATTTCCAGCCCGCGAATCACCGCCGGCCTGGCCAGGAAACGTTCCAGCACGCGGGTGACATTGGGAAAGTTCTGGATACCGACCAGATCGCCGGCCTCGTAGAAGCCGATCAGATTGCGTACCCACGGAAAGGTCGCGATGTCGGCGATGGTGTAGCGCTCGCCCATGATCCAGTCGCGCCCTTGCAGACGACCATCAAGGACCTGAAGCAAGCGTTTGCTTTCGTCGACATAGCGATCACGGGGACGCTTGTCTTCGTAGTCTTTGCCGGCGAATTTGTTGAAAAAACCGAGTTGGCCGAACATCGGCCCGATACCGCCCATCTGAAACATCAGCCACTGAATGGTCTCGTAACGCGCCGCCGATTCCTGCGCCAGCAGTTGCCCGCTCTTGTCGGCGAGGTAAATCAGAATCGCCCCGGACTCGAACAACGCCAACGGTTGATCCCCCGGACCGTGGGGGTCGAGGATCGCCGGGATCTTGTTGTTGGGGTTCAGTGACAGAAATTCGGGGGACAACTGATCATTGGTGTCGAAGCCCACACGATGCGGCTCGTAGGGCAGCCCGATCTCTTCGAGCATGATCGAAACCTTGACGCCATTGGGCGTTGGCAAGGAATAGAGCTGGATCCACTCCGGGTACTGGGCCGGCCATTTTTGCGTGATGGGGAATGCAGACAAATCGGTCATAAGGGGCATCCACGTAAAAATCAGAGTGAGGATCATAATCTACAGAGGAATAAGGTAGGTGCCGTGTCCATAAATCCGCAACATCCCGTCGATAACCTTTTCCCCAATCCGTTCAAGGTTGCCGTTAAAGTGCCAGGCACCTCGCTCGGATCGAACCAAAGGGCTTCAGAGGACTCTGAGCATTGCCCTGTAGGAAACGGACCGGGTCAACGACATGGAATACACCCGATGCTGGGAGCTCGCGGTGTCAAGGTTTGTCAGCCTTAACCGAATACGCTGAAGATGACCTATTCGATGATGAACCCATTGAAATTCGCCAAACGCTTCAAGCATCGCGCCTATATCTTCCTGCCCTCCCTGCTGGCGGTCAGCGCGTTGTTCTTGTCGCTTGAATCCAGTGAAAGCCGCGCCCAACCGGCGGACGGCATCCAGACGCTGGTCTTCTTGCGCCACGCCGAAAAACCCGCCGGCGGACTGGGTCAGCTCAATTGTCAGGGATTGAATCGCGCCATCGACCTGGCCACCTTGTTGCCGGAAAAGTTCGGCAAGGCCAACTACGTGTTTGCCGCCAACCCGACACGCAATGTCGAGGAAGGCGAACTGGATAATTCCTACAGTTACATCCGCCCCCTGATGACCATCAGCCCCAGCGCGATCAAGCTCGGCTTGCCGGTGAACATCAACTTCTCGGCCAACGATACCAGCGACCTGGCGGATGAACTGCTGCACGACAAGTATCACAACTCGGTCATTTATACGGCCTGGTCCCACGGCTACCTGCCCGAGCTGATCAACAAGGTCGCCGGGGAAGCCGTCGGCAAAAAACAGAATATCACCGATGACTGGGAATCCAGCGACTACGACTCGCTGTACGTGCTCACGCTGACCTGGCACAACGGCAAGGCCAGCCTGAAGAGCCACAGCTACAAGCAAGGGCTGGATAACGGTCAGGAGACCTGTCCGACGTAAGCGGTCGGGCGCCTGTCAGGGCCTCATCGCGGGCAAGCCTCGCTCCTACAGGGGATCTCAGTGAACACAGCATTTGTGTACAACGAATATCCAGTGTAGGAGCGAGGCTTGCCCGCGAAGAGGCCAGCAAACTCGCCACCTACCCCCGCTGATGACCTCGCGCTCGCAGATATTCAAGCACCGCCCCCCGCTCCCCGACAAACTCGATCCTCGTACCCTTCTTCTCCCGCTGAAACGCATACATCGGGTCGTAATACTCGCGCAGCAACCCTTCGATCCAGCCCCGGTGCAAATCCACCGCACCGCTGTTCGCCTGTTCTGCCAGCGCGTCTTCCATCAAGGTCAGCATCCGCTGATGACGTTCGCCGCCCAACCGTTTCTGGACATTGTTCAGGCTCGCCAGCAAACGCTCGGAAAACAGTGCAAAGCCTTCATCGCCATGCACTTCGATGAACTCGGCGCACAAGTCCACCACGTAATCGCGCAGGATTCGTTCGACTCGTCCTTCCAGGCTGTCTTCCAGCCAGACCATCGGAAATTGCTGCATGCCCTGATACAGCGGCAGCGGCAAGGCGCAACTGCCGATCGCGCGACTCTCGTCTTCCAGCACGAACTGTTCGATGCCACGGGCGCGCTTCTTCAGTACGTCCACCGCCAAGCGGTTCTCAAAGTCGATATTGGAGGGTTGACCGGTGGCGCGCTTGCCAAAACTGGAGCCGCGATGATGAGCGTGGCCTTCAAGGTCCAGCCCGTTGTTCAGTTGCGTGAGCACCTCGGTCTTGCCAGTGCCGGTCATGCCGCCCAGCAGAACGAAATCGCACTGGGTAATGGCCTGGTCGAGCGTATCGAGCAAAAAGGTGCGCATGGCCTTGTAGCCGCCGCCGACTCGCGGATAGTCGATACCGGCCTCGTCCTTGAGCCATTGCTGAACGATCTGCGAACGCAGCCCGCCACGAAAACAATACAAATACCCATCCGGATGAGCTCGGGCAAAATCGGCCCAGGCCTGGATGCGCTCGGCCTTGATCTCGCCAGACACCAATTGATGTCCCAGCGTGATGGCCGCTTGCTGACCTTGCTGCTTGTAGCAAGTGCCGATCCGTTGCCGCTCGAGGTCATTCATCAGCGGCAGGTTGACCACACCGGGGAATGAGCCCTTGAGGAATTCGACCGGCGCGCGGGTATCCATCATCGGCCGGTCGTTGAGGAAAATGTCGCGGTAATCGGTGAAGTCGCTAGACATCAAAACACCTCTACCGCGTTGGTCTGTCGCTCAACCAGTTCGCCGATCGGCTCAAGGGTCAGGCCGAGTTCGGCTGCCACCCCCAAAAACTGTTCATTGCCCTCAGGCGTGACCGCAATCAGCAGGCCGCCGCTGGTCTGCGGGTCGCAGAGCACGCGTTTGTGCATTTCCTGAAGCCGCCCCAGTTTGCTGGCGTAGCTGTCGAAATTGCGCAGCGTGCCGCCCGGCACACAGCCCTGATCGAGGTAATACTCGACACCCGGCAGGAGCGGTACCCGGTCATATTCGATGCGGGCGGTCACGTTGCTGCCGTCGGCCATTTCCACCAAGTGCCCGAGCAGGCCAAAACCGGTGACGTCGGTCATCGCGGTCACGCCGTCGAGTTTGCCGAAACGGCTGCCGGGTTTGTTCAGGGTGCACATCCAGTCACGGGCCAGGCCGATGTCGGCATTGCGCAACTTGCCCTTCTTTTCGGCCGTGGTGAGGATGCCGATGCCCAAGGGTTTGGTGAGGTACAGCAAGCAACCGGCGGTGGCGGTGTCGTTGCGCTTCATGTGGCGCTTTTCCACCAGCCCGGTCACGGCCAGGCCGAAGATCGGCTCTGGCGCGTCGATGGAGTGGCCACCGGCCAGAGGAATCCCCGCTTCATCGCAGACCGAACGCCCGCCGCGAATCACTTCCCGGGCAATCTCCGGCGCCAGCACATTGACCGGCCAGCCGAGGATCGCAATCGCCATCAACGGATCGCCGCCCATGGCGTAGATATCGCTGATGGCGTTGGTGGCGGCGATGCGGCCGAAGTCGAACGGATCATCGACGATCGGCATGAAAAAGTCGGTGGTCGAGACCACGCCGCGTTCTTCGTCGATGGCATACACCGCCGCGTCATCGCGCGAGGCGTTGCCGACCCAGAGTTTCGGGTCCAGGTTTTGCGCGCCGCTGCCGGCCAGAATCACCTCCAGCACCTGGGGCGAGATCTTGCAGCCACAACCTGCGCCATGGCTGTATTGAGTCAGACGAATCGGCTCGCTCATCGGGGATTTGCACCTTGTGAAGTCAATGCCGAGGATTCTACAGCAAGCCCATTTTGTAGGAGCTGCCGAAGGCTGCGATCTTTTGATCTTGAGCTTCGGCAGAGTTGAAATCGCCCAAAGTCAAAAGATCGCAGCCTGCGGCAGCTCTTACAGGAAACAGTCGACACCACTTTGGTGCATATCTCACTCCAGATCCCTTCGCCCCGATCTCCACTCCTTTCTCCCTCACGTCGAATCCTTGACCGAAAGGACAGTTAAACCGGCAATTCCTTAGATTTTTCCGCGCCTTGAACAAAACTGGTACACCTTGTGCAAACGTTTGCGAGTCGCCGATACCGGCCTGTTCGCCACCCAACCGCGCAAACCCGCACCATCGGGCTTTCGATCCGCACTAAAAGGGATTTTTAATGCATTGCACCTCCAGCCGCGTGACTTGCTCGCGCACCTTTGCTGTTTCCTTGCTGCTGGCCAGCGTTACAGGACTACTCAGCAGCCATGTTTTGGCCCAACCGGCCACCGCCGAAGAGTCCGCCCAGGGCGAAGGCCTCAGCCCTGAAGCCAGCCCGCCGAAAAAAGGCGCCTACCTGTCGGACTGGTTCAACCAGGACCTGACCGTCATCGGCAGCAAAGACATCAGCTTTGGCCCGCAACCAGCCGACGACATCTACCTGGAATATGAGTACTTCGGCCGCAAGGGGCCGTTCGAGTTGTACGGCTACATCGACATTCCGAAGATCTTCGACATCGGCAACAGCCATGACAAAGGCGTATGGGACCACGGCTCGCCGGTGTTCATGGAGCACGAACCGCGGATTTCCATCGACTACCTGGCCGGCCGTAGCCTGGCCGTCGGACCGTTCAAGGAATGGTACGTCGCGTTCGACTGGATCTACGACCATGGCAGCAACAGCGCCAACCGTGCCAACACGCTGTACAGCGGTTTGGGCACCGACATCGACACCCATTCGCGGGTCAATCTGTCGGCCAACTTCTACGGCCGCTACCAGTGGGAAAACTACGGCGCCAGTAATGAATATTCGTGGGACGGCTACCGCGCCCAGCTCAAGTACATCGTGCCCATCAGCAGTTTCAGCAACGGCGCTTCGTTGACCTACATCGGTTTCACCAACTTCGACTTCGGCTCCGACCTGCACAAGGACAACCCGGCCCGTACCGCCAATGCCACCGTGGCCACCAACGTGTTGCTCTACGCCTTCACCCACTTGCGTTTCACCCTGGTCGGCCGTTATTTCCACAACGGCGGCAACTGGGACGACGGCAGTGAGTTGAATTTCGGCGACGGTGACTTCCGCGCCCGTTCCAACGGCTGGGGCTACTACGCCGGTGTCGGTTATCAGTTTTAAGGCTCATTTGAATCAGGAGGTTTTATGAATGCAATGACGCGTCTTTCGTTTTCCCTGTCCGTAACCCTGCCCCTGGCCTGCGGCACTCTGCTCTCTTCTGCTGCCTGGGCCGATGACACGCCGATCCAGCCGAAAGTGATGCTCATCACCATGTTCGCCCCCGAGGCGCAGAACTGGATCGATCGCCTGGAGCTCAAGCAAGAAGTGCGCGTACCGGGCCTGTCCGCCGAGTACCCGAATATTCGCTGCAACAGCCAACAGGTGTGCCTGATGGTCACCGGCATGGGCCAGACCAATGCGGCGGCCTCGACGCTGGCTCTGGCGCTGTCGCCAAAATTCGACCTGCGTAAAAGTTATTTCCTGATCGCCGGGATTGCCGGCATCAGCCCGCACCACGGCACCATCGGCACCACCGCGTGGGCACACTATCTGGTGGAGTTCGGCACCCAGTGGGAGCTGGACTCCCGGGACGCGCCGAAAGACTGGCCGACCGGTTACCTGGGCATCAACACCAAAGGCCCGAACGAAAAGCCGCCGCTGGACTACAAGACTGAAGTGTTCGAACTCAATCCGAAGTTGCAGGCCAAGGCGTTCGCCCTGAGCCACAAGGTCCAGCTGAGCGAGAGCAAGGAATCGGCGGCATGGCGCTTGAAGTATCCGTCTGCGCCAGCCAATCAGCCGCCAGTGGTAACCCAGTGCGACACGCTGGCGGGCAATACCTGGTTTTCCGGGACGCGGTTGAGTGAGCGGGCTGAAGTCTGGACCAGGTTGCTGACTAATAACGAAGGGGTCTATTGCACGACTCAGCAGGAAGACAACTCCACCTACGAAGCGCTGCTGCGCGCCAGCCGCGAGGGTCTGGTGGACGTCCGGCGTCTGGCGGTGGTGCGCGCCGGCTCCGACTTCGACCGGCCGGCACCGGGCCAGAGCGAGGTGGATAACCTGCTCAAATACGCCGATCAGGGTGGGTTTGTGCCGGCGCTGGAAAACCTGTACCGCACCGGGAACCCGTTGGTGCAGGAGATTTTGCAGAATTGGTCGGTTTGGGAGAAAGGTGTGCCTGAGGTCTGAGGTCTGAGGTCGGCTTGAGGACGCCTTCGCGGGCAAGCCTCGCTCCTACCAGAGGTTTGGGGTGGTCACAAATCATGTGAGCGGCGCAGATCAATTGTGGGAGCGAGCCTGCTCGCGATAGGGCCGGAACAGTCAACATCAATGCCGATTGTGACCGTTCCGCCGGCACACCCGGGGCCATAGGCTAGGATCATCGGGAGTCAGGAAGGCTCCATGATAACGAGGCGTCCGGCTGTCGCCAGTCACTGTCACCGTCCGACAATCCGACTGAATTTTCCCCGCGCCTCGCGATCCCTCTATAACTACAGGGAGGAATACAGGCTTTATGAACAATGCAAAACTTTTCGTTATTGAATACACCCTTCACGGCCAGCCCAAGTCTTTCATTATCCGCCTGGACAAAATGGATAATGCAGAGGCTTGGCACTGGGCAAGTTGCGACGCCGGCGTCGGCCGGATCCCGCGCTTTGGCCGTGAACGGGTGCAAAAGACCAGCAAACCGCTGGCGGAAAAATTCGGCATCGAGAATGTGACCTGGCGACCGGCCAGTTGAGCGTCAAAAAGGAGGGGAAGGATTCAAACCGAAGTGGAGCCTGGACGGCTCCACTTTTTTGGCTGAACGGTCAGTGTTGAGCACACTTGCAGCCTTTGGTGACGCAGGGTTCGCCGTGTTCGTGGTGCTTGGCGCAGGCTTCACAGCAATAGTGCTTGCCGTGACGCGCGATCGGATGTTGGCCCAGTTTGCAGGAACATTTGGGGCAGTCGCAGATACTTTCACTGTCGATCATGAGTCTGACTCCATTGTTGTGGTCGTCAAGGTACCGCGGGTGCGCGACACCTGAAGCAAATGACCGCCGTTCCCCAAACGGGTTCTAACAAACGCTTGGACGGTGTTTGCTTACTAATGAGGGTAGTCGCGATGCGGCTACCCATGGACGAACACTGCCCTGTGGCTAAGGGGACCTGTAGGAGCGAGGCTTGCCCGCGAAGAACGATGACGCGTAATACATGAAAAACCGCGGTGCATTCTTCGCGGGCAAGCCTCGCTCCTACGGGTTCTGCGTCCTGATTTACAGGCATTAGGGGGCAAATCTCTCGCCACAAAGCACTATCGATCAGATACGAAATTGCCCGACCAGTTTCCCCAGGCGTTGACCGAGGTCGGCCAGGCTGCGTGAGGTCTGGGCGCCGAGCTGGGTTTCGTCGGCGACGCTGTCTACGGCCACGGCAATTTGATGCACGCTGCGGTTGATTTCTTCGGCCACGGCGGTCTGCTGTTCGGCGGCGCTGGCGATCTGGGCGTTCATCGAGTTGATGGTGCCGATCAACTGGGCCATGGCGTCCAGAGAGGCCCCCGCTTCATTGGCCTGGGCTGACGTGCCGTCGCCAGCCTCGCTGGAGCGGCGCATGGCTTCGACTGCCGATTGGGTGCCGGCCTGCAAGCGGTCGATCATGCTCTGGATTTCCTGGGTGCTGATTTGCGTGCGACTGGCCAATGCACGCACTTCGTCGGCGACCACCGCAAAACCACGCCCGGCCTCACCGGCGCGGGCTGCTTCAATGGCGGCGTTGAGCGCCAGAAGGTTGGTCTGTTCGGCAATCGAACGGATCACCCCGAGCACGCTGACAATCGACGACACGTCTTTCTGCAGGCTGTCGAGAGACACGCCGCTGCTGCGAATGTCGTTCACCAACGCATGAATCTTCACGATGCTGCCAGCCACCACGCGCTTGGCGGCCTGGCCTTCTTCGTCGGTCTGCTGGGCAGCGACCGCTGCGTTTTGTGCACTTTTGGCCACTTCCTGGGCCGCCGCCGACATTTCGTTGATCGCGGTGGCCACCTGATCGGTCTCGTGACGTTGACGCTCCATGGCCTGATCCGAGCGCTGGGCCTGATCGGACACCTGATTCACCAGCCCGGTCAGTTGCGAGGTCATTTCAGTGATCTGCCGCACCAAACCATGGATCTTGTCGACAAAACGGTTGAACGAGCCAGCCAGTTCGCCGAGTTCATCCTGACTGGTGATGGTCAGCCGCCGGGTCAGGTCGCCCTCGCCCGCCGCGATGTCGTCGAGGTTGGCTTTCATCAGGTTCAGCGGACGCAGAATGGTGTTGGCCAGCAGCATCCCGGCAGCGGCAATCATCAACAACACCACCACGGCAATCCCGACAATGCTCAGCACCACGCCTTGCATGCGCTCCTGGACCTTGGCTTCAACCAACGCGACCTGAGCCTCGATGCCGTCGAGGTTGACCGCCGTACCGAACGCCATGTCCCACTTCGGCAGGTATTCGGTGTAGCCGAGTTTGGGCACCAGCACTTGGGTGTTGCCGGGCAGCGTCGAGCTGTATTGCAGGTAATGAGTACCGTCCTTGGCGACTTTCACCAGGTCACGGTTGACGTAGACGCCGTTCGGATCACGGTTGTCCTTGAAGCTCTGGCCCACGCCTTCGGGGCTGTTAGCCTTGAACAGGCGTACGGTGTTGGAGTCGTAGCCGAAGAAGTAGCCGTCCTTGCCGTAGGTGATGCTCGACAGCAACTTGATCACCTGCGCCCGCGCCGCATCATCGCCGGGGGCGGCTGCATCGTAGAGCGGTTTGATCGTGGTCATGGCCACGGCGACGTAACTTTGCAGAGTCGCCTTGGCATCGCTGAGCAGGCGCTGACGGGTTTCCTCGACTTCCTTGCGAGCCTGCTCCTGCAGAATGAACAGCGTGGTCAGGCTGATGACCAGCGCAAAGAGCAGCACCGGGAGGACGGCAAGGGATAGGACTTTAGCCTTCAGGCTCATGCGCATGGCGTTCACTCTTTTGATTTTGTTGGCGTGGTTAAAGGCTTTAACGGCACGCCGGATCAAAAGTTGAACGCGATCATTGTGGGAGCGTGGCTTGCCCGCGATTCAGGCGCCTCGGTTTTTCAGGCACACCGCGTAATCGTTCATCGCGGGCAAGCCACGCTCCCACAAGGTAAATGTATTTACAGAACCATCGCCGCCACCCAGCCAAACGCCAGCAGCGGCAGGTTGTAGTGCAGGAAGGTCGGGACCACGGTGTCCCAGATATGGTGATGCTGGCCATCGATGTTCAGACCGGAGGTCGGGCCCAGGGTCGAATCCGACGCGGGTGACCCGGCATCGCCCAACGCACCGGCGGTGCCGACGATGCACACGATGGCGATCGGGCTGAAGCCCAGTTGCACGCACAACGGTACGAAAATCACCGCCAGAATCGGCACGGTGGAAAACGACGAGCCGATGCCCATAGTCACCAACAGGCCCACCAGCAACATCAGCAGCGCGCCGATGGCTTTGCTGTGGCCGATCCACGAAGCGGAGGTTTCGACCAGCGTCTGCACTTGCCCGGTGGCTTTGATCACTTCGCCAAACCCGGACGCGGCGATCATGATGAAGCCGATCATTGCCATCATCTTCATGCCTTCGGTGAACAGGTCATCGGTGTCGCGCCATTTGACGATGCCCGACACCGAAAAGATCAGGAAGCCTGCCAGCGCCCCGATAATCATCGAGTCCAACAACAACTGAACAATGAACGCGGCAGCAATGGCCAGACCGGCGATCAGCAGGCTCATCGGGTTGTACTGCACCGCGACCTGTTCGACTTTCTCGATTTTCTCGAGGTCGTAAACGCGCTTCTTGCGGTAGCTGATAAACGCTGCCGCAAGACCAAACACCATGCCCAGCGCCGGAATGCCCATGGCATGAGTGACATTGATGCCGCTGATGTCCACGCCACTACGGGCAACGTTGGCCAGCAGAATTTCATTGAGGAAGATGTTGCCGAAACCCACGGGCAGGAACATGTACGGCGTAATCAGACCGAACGTAATGACGCAGGCGATCAATCGACGGTCCAGTTGCAGTTTGGTCAGCACATATAACAGTGGCGGCACCAGCAACGGGATAAAGGCGATATGAATCGGCAAAATGTTCTGCGAGGCGATGGCCACCAGCCACAGCAGGCCGATCAACAGCCATTTGACATTGGTGCCACCGTTGGCGTGCTGGCGATCGACCATGGCCAGGGCTTTATCGGCCAGCGCATGGGCCAGGCCAGACTTGGCGATGGCCACCGCGAATGCACCGAGCAAGGCGTAGGACAACGCAACCGTCGCGCCGCCTCCGAGGCCGCTGTTGAAAGCTTTCAGGGTCGCGTCGATGCCCAGGCCACCGGTCAAACCACCGACCAGTGCGCCCACAATCAGCGCGATCACCACATGCACGCGGGACAGGCTGAGTATCAGCATGATGCCGACCGCGGCAATTACTGCATTCATTGTTGTTACCTCAAAAGCAGCGCGGTGAGGCAATCACCGCCAAACGGAATGAGTCCGGCCGGCAGTCTGTAGGAGCGCCGCCAGCGGATGGAGAAAAGGGTTTTATTAGAGGGCGCGCACTGTGCCGCAGCGGGGTTCCCTTGTCAAAGCGAACACCTCCCGTTGTAGCAGCTGGCGAAGCCTGCGTTCGGCTGCGTAGCAGTCGTGAATTCAGACAATGCAGTGTTTCAGAAAGAACGCGTGCACAGGATTTACGACCGCTTCGCGGCCGAACGCAGCCTTCGGCAGCTGCTACAGGGTTAGTGGTTGTCCACAAAATTTGCAGGCAACACAGATCCAATGTGGGAGCGGGCTTGCTCGCGAAAGCGGTGGGTCAGGCAACATCAATGTTTACTGTGCTGCCGTCTTCGCGAGCAAGCCCGCTCCCACATGGATTGCGCTTAACTGACAGGTTAAGGCGGCGTCCTTCGGATGGGGGTCAGCGTTTGGGCAATTCGATCGTGACCTTCAACCCGCCCCACTCGCTTTCCTGCAACTTCAACACCCCGCCCCACGTGTCGACGATGTCGCGCACGATACCCAACCCCAGCCCATGCCCATCCGTCTGTTCATCAAGCCGGGTACCGCGGCTGAACACCTGAGCGCGCTGGTCTTCGGGAATCCCCGGGCCATCGTCTTCCACGCTCAACTCAAACCTTTCTGCCGTTTCGACCACGCTTAACCGCACCTCGGCATCCGCCCATTTGCAGGCGTTGTCCAGCAGGTTGCCAAGCAATTCCAGCAGATCTTCGCGATCCCATGGCAGTTGCAAACCGGCCGGTGACTGGTAGCTCAGGTCCAGGTGTTCGCCGTGAATCATGTTCAACGTGGCCAGCAATCCCGGCAGTTCGGCATCGCAATCGAACAACGCCCCTGGCAGTGCATCGCCGGACAACCGGGCGCGGTTGAGTTCGCGATTGAGCCGTTGCTGAACCTGCTCCAATTGCGCCAGCATGACTTTGCGCAGCTGCGGCTGAGCATCGAGTTTTTCGCTGGAAGCCAGACTCAACAACACCGCCAGTGGCGTTTTCAAGGCATGGCCAAGATTGCCCAGCGCATTGCGCGAACGCTTGAGGCTGTCTTCGGTGTGGGCCAGCAAATGGTTGATCTGCGCCACCAGCGGTTCCAGTTCCAGCGGCACTTCTTCGTCGAGTTGCGAGCGCTGGCCCTGCTGCAACTGCGCGATTTGCTCGCGGGCATTTTCCAGCGGGCGCAAGGCGCGGCGCACGGTGATTCGTTGCAACAGTAAAATCAACAACAACCCCGCCAGCCCCAGCCCCAGACCGACCTGTTGCATGCGGCAGAAACTCTCACGTATGGGGGTGTAATCCTGTGCCACGCTAATGGAAATCGCCTGGCCCAACCGGCGATAGTCCGAACGCAACACCAGCAGCTGCTGCCCTTCCGGCCCCAGTTGCAGGTTGCTGTGCAGGCCGACATGGTCGAGCTGCGGTAGATCCTGATCCCATAACGAGCGGGAACGCCAATGCCTGTCGGCAAAGTCGATACGGAAGTAATGTCCGGAAAACGGTCGCTGATAGGCCGGCGACAAGTGCCGCTCATCCAGTTGCAACCCCTGCGGCCCACGCACCAGCGCCACCAGCAGGTTTTCGCTGTCGTCGCGCAACCCCGCTTCCAGGTAGCGCTGCAAGCCCATTTCGAACAGCCATAAACTGGTTTGCGCCAGCACCAGGCCAAAGATCACCATCACGCTGATCAGGCCCAGGCTCAAGCGGCGCTGGATCGATCTCACTGGGCTTGCCCGCCGAACAAGTAACCCTGACCGCGACGGGTTTCGATCACGCTGCGGCCGAGTTTGCGTCGCAGGTGATTGACGTGGACTTCCAGCACGTTGGAATCGCGTTCCGTTTCACCGTCGTAGAGGTGTTCGGCGAGGTGGCTTTTGGAAAGGATCTGTTCGGGGTGCAGCATGAAATAGCGCAGCAGGCGAAACTCGGCGGCGGTGAGCTGGATGTCGGCGCCATCGCGGGTCACGCACTGGCGACCTTCATCCAGATGCAAACCTGCGGCCTTGAGCGTCGGCTGATTGGCTTGGCCGTGGGAGCGGCGCAACAGTGCCTGGACCCGCAGGTGCAGTTCTTCCGGGTGGAAGGGTTTGGTCAGGTAATCGTCGGCGCCGGCCTTGAGGCCTTCGATCCGCTCGGCCCAGGAACCGCGCGCGGTGAGGATCAGCACCGGCGTGGCCAAGCCGCCGGCCCGCCATTGCGCCAGCACGTCGAGCCCCGGCAAACCCGGCAGACCGAGGTCGAGAATGATCAGGTCATAAGGCTCGCTGCTGCCTTGGTACACCGCATCGCGGCCGTCGGCCAGCCAGTCCACGGCGTAACCCTGCCGGTTGAGGCCGGCCATCAATTCATCAGCCAGCGGTACGTGGTCTTCCACCAGGAGCAAACGCATCGGTCAATCTTCCTTGTCTTTCAGTAATTGGCCGGTGGTGGCGTCGAGATCCAACTCGCGCACCACGCCCTCAGTGGTCAGCAGCTCGACTTCATAAACGTAGACATCGTGTTTTTCTTCGAGCTCGGCTTCCAGCAATTTGGCCCCGGGATAGAGGTCCAGCGCTTGCTGCAAAAGCTGCTCCAGCGGCAGGATCACGCCCTGTTGGCGCAGGCGCAGAGCCTCGTCCTGATCGAGGTCGCGGGCCATGACCACCGAGCAAAAAGCCAGGAGCGCCAGCGCCATTCGACTGCTGGTGCGTCGATTTAAACAAAACACCTTCATTACGTATCCTGATGATCCTTGAGAACCTGCCCGCTGACAGCATCCAGTTCCAGGTCCCACTCAAGGCCCTGCGGGTCGCGCAGTTCCAATTGGTAGATGTACTTGCCGTACTCTTCTTTGAGCTCGGTTCCGCTGATTTTGGCGCCGGGGTGTTTGGCCAATGCCGTGGCGTTGAGCTTCTCGAAGGACACAATGGTACCAGCGTCGCGCAGTCTCAGGGCTTCGTCGGGGCCCAGGTCGCAAGCGTGGGCGATGCTGGCGGTCATGGCGATGATGGAGGCGGTGAACAGGGCAGTCAGTATTTTCATGGGTGTCTCCGTTTTTTTATGTGTTGCTATGAGAGCAACCTTAGCGATTCGAACTTAACTGAAACTGAATTGCCATCATCAATGATTGCAATGCGATATTACTGACCCATATAAACCTCTGTAGGAGCGAGGCTTGCCCGCGAAGAACGATGACGCGTAATACCTGAAAAACCGTGGTGCATTCTTCGCGGGCAAGCCTCGCTCCTACAGAAATTTCGCTTAACTGACAGGCATTGAGGCTTGCCGGCGAAGGCGATTTCGAGGACGCCTTCGCCGGCAAGTCGGATCGCCGCACCGCTGGCTCCTACAGATTGTGCGTTGCGCTGTCTGACACGCGCTTATAATCCCCCCGTCTGCCAAACATCGAGACCGGTTATGACCGCGATCCACATCAAGTTCCCTTCCCTGACCCTCAAGGCCGGCCCGCGTGCCTTGGCGCGCATCCGTGCAAATGGCTTGAGCGCCGCTGACGTGGGCACACTGCCGGGCGCCGCCGGTGGCCCGAAAGCGTTGGGAATTCAAGGGCTGGATCTGGCGCTGTTCGGCGAATGGCTGCCGGCGGCGCCCCGGGAGCGTTCGCTGATTGGCGCCTCGGTGGGTTCCTGGCGGTTCGCCAGCGCCTGTTTGCCGGATGCTGTTGAAGGGCTCCGCCGCCTCGGTCACTTGTACACAGAGCAGAATTTCGCCAAAGGCGTGACCATGGCGCAGATCAGCCAGAGCTCCCGGCGCATGCTCGATGATTTGCTCGACGGCCGTGATGCGTCGATTCTGGACAACGCCCACTATCGACTGAACGTCATGGTGGTCAAAAGCCACGGCCTGCTGGCGGACGATCATCGCGGTCGGCTGGGGCTGGGCCTGTCGTCGGTGATCGCCGACAACCTGCGCGGGCGCGCGCGGCTGTCGCGGCATTTCGAGCGGCTGATCATCCACGACCCGCGTTTGGCGCCACCGGTCAACACGCTGAATGACTTTCCGTCGCGCTTCGTTGCGCTGGATGCCGGCAACCTGCGCCAGGCCCTGCTCGCCTCGGGTTCGATCCCGATGGTGATGCAAGGTGTGCGCGATCTGCCGGGTGCCGGCATCGGGACGTTTCGCGATGGCGGTCTGCTGGACTATCACCTCGACCTGCCCTACAGCGGCAACGACATCGTGCTGTATCCGCACTTCACTGATCGAGTGATCCCCGGCTGGTTCGACAAGACGCTGCCGTGGCGCCGTGCCTGCCCGGCGCGATTGCAGGATGTTCTGTTGCTGGCGCCATCGAAGGAATACCTGTCGCGCCTGCCCTACGGCAAATTGCCAGACCGTAACGATTTCAAGCGCTTCATGGGCGACGCCCCGAGCCGGCAGAAATACTGGCGCGCGACGATGGATGAAAGCCGCAGGCTGGGTGACGAATTCCTCGAACTGACCGCCAACGGTCGCCTCGGCGAGCGCTTGCTGACCCTTTAGTCAGTGTTTTGCCCAGAGCTCTGGTAAACTCGCCACCTGCCCGAATCGCTGCGGCGAACGCCATCTGAACAGAGCTGAACATGACTGTGGAAATCTTCAAAGAATTTACCTTCGAATCCGCCCACCGCCTGCCCCACGTGCCGGACGGCCACAAGTGCGGACGCCTGCACGGTCACTCGTTCAAAGTGGCGATTCACCTGAGCGGTGATCTCGATCCGCACACCGGGTGGATCCGCGACTTCTCGGAAATCAAGGCGATCTTCAAGCCGCTCTACGAGCGCCTGGACCACAACTACCTGAACGACATTCCCGGCCTGGAAAACCCGACCAGCGAAGTGCTGGCCAAGTGGATCTGGAATGAATTGAAGCCCCTGCTGCCGGAACTCAGCGCGATTCGTATCCACGAGACCTGCACCAGCGGCTGCATCTATCGCGGTGAGTAAACCGACCCCAAGCACAACATAAATCCCTGTGGGAGCTGGCTTGCCTGCGATGGCATCAACCCGGTTCGACGTTAAACCGAGCCGCCTGCATCGCGGGCAAGCCCGACTCCCACACAAGCCCAACCATACAAAAAATGCGTTTCGTCAGTGAATATAAAAACAGCCTTCAACGGCTGTTTTTTTATGCCTATGCTTTTTGGCTCGCACACGCCAAGAGGATGTATCCATGGCTGACTGGCCGCTCGCTCAGACCTATCGCTTCAACGGGCACTCCGTGCGCTACGCCGTGCGTGGCGACGGTCCGCCGCTGGTGTTCGTGCATGGCACGCCCTTCTCCTCTTATGTGTGGCACCGGATCGCGCCGCACTTCATCACCACGCACCGGGTGCACTACTTCGATCTGCTGGGTTACGGGCAATCCACACAGCCGGACGGCGATGTGTCGCTGGGCGTACAAAACCAACTGTTGGCGCAATTGCTGGAGCACTGGGGCCTGGAACGGCCAGACGTGGTGGCCCACGATTTCGGCGGCGCCACCGCGTTGCGCGCGCATCTGCTCAATGGCAAGGATTACCGGAGCCTGACGCTGATCGATCCGGTGGCGCTATCGCCTTGGGGGTCACCGTTCGTGCAACATGTGCGTCAGTATGAAGCCGCATTCAGTGGGCTGCCCGATTACATTCAGCAGGCGATAGTGCCGGCCTATATTCGTGGCGCGATCAAGCGCGAGATTCCCGATCATGAGCTGGCGCCTTATGTGCGGCCGTGGCTCGGGGAGCCGGGGCAAGCGGCGCTCTATCGGCAGATCGCGCAGATGGATGAACGTTATACCCGCGAGGTCGAAGGGCTATACCCGACGGTTCGCTGCCCGGTGCAGATTCTCTGGGGGGAGGACGATCAGTGGATTCCCATCGAGCGCGGCCGGGCGCTGCATCAGATGATGGCGGGGTCGCAGTTTCACGTCATCCCCAAAGCCGGGCATCTGGTTCAGGAAGATGCGCCGGAGGCAATCGTGGCGGCGATACTGCGGTTTTTGCCGCAACACGAATCCCCCTGAAAACACCGAATCAAAATGTGGGAGCGAGCCTGCTCGCGATAGCGGTCTGACAGTCACCTTAGTAGTGAATATGCCACCGCTATCGCGAGCAGGCTCGCTCCCACATGGGTGCTGTGTTCCTTCAGGTGCACCGCTTTCGTGCCTCTCTGCGGACCAAATCCGCCTGCTCGTCTATAAATAACAACACCCTCGCGCCATTGGCACGAGCACTGCAATACCCCCCGCGTCCTCCATCCAGCAAGGAACGCCACATGACGCAGAACGATTCGGGCAACGATTACCCCCTCAGCGAAGTCCCGATGCATGCCCGCAAGGGACTCGCCTCCACCGCCATGGTGCTACTGGGTTTTACCTTCTTCACCGCGACCATGTTTGCCGGCGGCAAGCTCGGTGTGGCGTTCAGTTTCGGCGAGATGCTGGCGGTGATCATTGTCGGTAATCTGCTGCTGGGGATCTACGCTGCTGGGCTGGGCTACATCGCCTTCAAGAGCGGCCTCAACTCCGTGCTGATGGGACGTTTCTGCTTCGGTGAAGTGGGCAGCAAACTCAGCGACTTGATCCTCGGTTTCACCCAGATCGGCTGGTACGCCTGGGGCACCGCGACCGCCGCCGTCGTACTCGGTAAATATTTCGAACTGAGCGACGGCACCGTTCTGGGGCTGATGGTGCTGTTCGGCCTAGGCTTTTGCGCGACGGCATACATCGGCTATCGCGGGTTGGAGATTTTGTCGTATATCGCGGTGCCGGCCATGATGTTACTGTTGATGCTGTCGATGTGGGTCGCCACGGTGAAGGTCGGCGGGCTCGAGGGCTTGCTCGCGGTGGTTCCGACAGGAACGCTGGATTGGTCGACCGCCATTACGCTGGTGTTCGGCACGTTCGTCAGCGGTGCGACGCAAGCAACCAACTGGACACGCTTCTCCCGTTCGGCGCGGGTGGCGGTGCTGGCGAGCCTGATCGGCTTCTTCGTCGGCAACGGTCTGATGGTGTTGATCGGAGCCTACGGCGCCATCGTCTATCAGCAACCGGACGTGGTCGAAGTGCTGCTGTTGCAAGGCTTCGCCATGGCCGCAATGGCGATGTTGCTGCTCAACATTTGGAGCACCCAGGACAACACCATCTACAACTTCGCTGTCGCCGGTTGCAACCTGCTGCGCACGGGCCGGCGCAGAACCGTGACCCTGGCCGGCGCGGTGATCGGCACGCTACTGGCGCTGCTGGGCATGTATGACATGCTGGTGCCTTATCTGATTCTGCTGGGCACGGTCATTCCGCCGATTGGCGGGGTGATCATGGCGGACTTTTTCTTTCGCTATCGGGGCCGCTACCCACGCCTGGCCGACACACGGTTGCCCGCGTTCAATTGGCCGGGGCTAAGCGCTTATGCGCTCGGCACAGTCGCCGCCTTCAGCTCGCCGTGGGTCGCGCCGCTGGTAGGAATTGCCGTAGCCGCGCTAACGTATGTGCTATTGACCGGGGTACTGGGTGCCCGTACCGCCGACGCACCACTACAAGATCTCTAAAAGGATTCGCCTGATGCACATCATCAACGCCCGCCTGCGCAACCAAGAAGGCCTGCATGAGTTGCACCTGGAAAACGGCCTGATTCACAGCATCGCCCGGCAAACCGAAGCCCCGTCCCTGGGGCCGGATGACCTGGACGCCGGTGGCAATCTGGTGGTGCCGCCCTTCGTCGAGCCGCACATTCACCTCGATGCCACCCTGACCGCCGGCGAACCGCGCTGGAACATGAGCGGCACGCTGTTCGAAGGCATCGAGTGCTGGGGCGAGCGCAAGGCGACCATCACCCAGGAAGACACCAAGACCCGTGCCAAGAAGACCATCCAGACCCTCGCCGCCCACGGCATTCAGCACGTGCGCACCCATGTCGACGTCACTGACCCGGAGTTAACGGCGCTCAAGGCGATGCTCGAAGTCCGCGAGGAAAGCCGTCATCTGATCGACCTGCAAATCGTCGCGTTCCCTCAGGAAGGCATCGAGTCGTACCGTAATGGTCGGGAGCTGATGGAAGAAGCGATCCGCCTGGGCGCCGATGTGGTCGGGGGCATTCCGCATTTCGAGTACACCCGGGATCAGGGCGTCAGTTCGGTGAAGTTCCTCATGGACCTGGCCGAGCGCACCGATTGTCTGGTGGACGTGCATTGCGACGAAACCGACGACCCGCACTCACGTTTCCTTGAAGTACTGGCCGAAGAGGCCCGCAGCCGCGACATGGGTTCGCGCGTTACCGCCAGCCACACCACGGCCATGGGTTCGTACGACAACGCCTACTGCGCCAAGCTCTTTCGATTGCTCGGGCATTCGGGGATCAGCTTTGTCTCCTGCCCTACCGAAAGCATTCACCTGCAAGGACGCTTCGATAACTTCCCGAAACGCCGTGGCGTGACCCGGGTGAATGAGCTGCTCGAAGCGGGGATGAACGTGTGTTTCGGTCAGGATTCGATCGTCGATCCGTGGTATCCGCTGGGTAACGGCAACATTTTGCGGGTACTCGAGGCTGGGTTGCACATCTGCCACATGCTCGGTTATCGCAATCTGCAAAGTGCGCTGGATCTGGTGACCGACAACAGTGCCAAGGCCATGAACCTGGGCGATCGTTATGGTCTGGAACAGGGGAGGCCGGCGAACCTGCTGATTCTGTCGGCGGACAGCGATTATGAGGTGATTCGTAGCCAGGGGTTGCCGCTGTATTCGGTTCGCGGGGGCAAGGTGTTGATGAAGCGGCAGATGCCGGTGGTGGAATGGGCGGATCAGCTTTAGAACGTCGCTGAGCAGACGGGCCTCTTCGCGGGCAAGCCTCGCTCCTACAGGGATCTGTGTTGAATGCAAAATTTGCAAACAATGGAGAACCTGTGGGAGCGGGCTTGCCCGCGATGGCGACCTTGAATTCAACCCATCAACCGCGCCGTACCAAACAACCGGACCCGACTCAACTCGCCATCCAATTCTTCCAGCAAAATCGGCGCCGTGCCGCCAGGCATGACCACCTTCACCTCACCCGCCGCCACCCAACCCACTCGCCACGCCGCACACGCCACCGCACTGGCGCTGGTGCCCGACGAGGCGGTCGGCCCTTCGCCGCGCTCGAACACCCGCGCAACGATTCGGCCCTCGGATTCAAAAGTCGCCCATTGCAGGTTCACCCCAGCCACACACGGCTGCCCTGCACCGATCGGCATGGCATAGGCGATACGGGTCAATCCTTCGGCCATCGCGGACTCGCGCATCTGCGCGTTACTCGGCAATGCATCGGCGTCTGTCACCAACGTCACGCAATGCGGATTGCCGATACGCACGAACTGGCTGCGGTTCCAGGCAGGGTCGAGCACCGACAACGGCCGCACATGACTGACTTCGCGTTCCTTCAACGTCACGGGTTCAACGCCTTGAGCCCCCACCGCTTCAGGCCCGAACGATGGCTGTCCCAAATCCAGCCAGAACCCTTGCATGCCATCGATTTCAGCGGGTTTGACTGAAGTCTCCACCGGCGAAACCGCATCGTTCTTGTCGTGATGAACCCGCAGCAGACAGGCCTCTTCCGTCGGCATTAGTCCTTGCTCGCCAAGGGCCTGGGAAAAAATCGTCAGCCCATTGCCACTGCGCTCGGCCAGAGTGCCATCGGTGTTGACGATCAGCAGATCAAAAGGCGGCGAGGATTGAAACGGCCCCACCAGCAGCCCATCGCAGCGATGCGCCTTGCTGCCGGGCGGTTGTGTACCGGGGGCCCAGGCGCAAAACGCCTCGATGGCCGACAACGCCCAGGCTTCACGGGTTTGCGCGGCATGGCTGGCCAGCGCAGGCAGTTCGATACCGCTACTGCGCACGTTGTCCGGCGCCACGACCGCGTAGATATTCCCTCGAGCATCGTACATCCGCGTCATGGCGCCCTCTCTCTATGAACAATTGATGCGTCGACGATATCGCGAAACAGTGGCTGGCTGTGCAAGGATGTCACCCTGCCTGACTGCTATTCCACTGGACGTGATGAGCGAACCCTTTGCGGTTGTTCACTGTCCCTTGGGAACGCGACGTTGTTTGCCAAGGATCGATATGACCAATCTCAATACCCAAGCCACCTTCATCCCCGGCCGTCTGGAACAGATGTCCACACGCATCGCCTTTTTCATCGCCGGGTTCGGCATCGCAGCCTGGGCGCCGCTGGTGCCTTACGCCAAGGCGCGGGCCGGGCTGGATGAAGGAACCCTCGGGCTGTTGCTGCTGTGTCTGGGGGTGGGTTCGATTCTGGCGATGCCGATGGCCGGGATTCTGGCGACGCGTTTTGGCTGCCGTCGGGTGTTGAGCGGCGGGACTTTGTTGATTTGTGCGGCACTGCCGCTGCTGGCGACGGTGTCTTCGATTCCGGCGCTGATCGCCGCATTGTTCATGTTCGGCGCGGGCCTGGGCACGGTGGATTCGACGGTGAACCTGCAAGCGGTGATCGTCGAGCGGGCCAGCGGCAAGACCATGATGTCGGGGTTTCATGGGCTGTTCAGTCTTGGCGGAATCGTCGGCGCGGCGGGTGTCAGCGCCCTGCTCGGCTTGGGGATGTCGCCGCTGGGGGCGATGTTGGTGGTGATTGTGATGTTGATTGTGGCGTTGCTTAAAGCGGCGCCGCATCTGTTGCCTTATGGCAGTGAAAGTTCCGGCCCGGCGTTTGCCGTGCCCCATGGCATTGTGCTGTTTATCGGTGGGATGTGTTTCATCGTGTTCCTCGCCGAGGGCGCGGCGCTCGACTGGAGCGCGGTATTCCTGGCGCAGGAGCGCGGGATCGACACGGCGTATGCGGGGCTGGGTTATGCAGCGTTTGCGCTGACCATGACCGTCGGGCGTTTGACCGGCGATGCCATTGTCCGGCGCCTCGGTGCGACACGAGTGATTGTGTTGGGTGGATCGACGGCTGCGGCGGGCCTGGCGCTGGCGACATTCGCACCGAGCTGGGAAGCGGCACTGGTGGGTTATGCGCTGCTGGGGGCTGGCTGTTCGAACATTGTGCCGGTGCTCTATACCGCCGTGGGCAAACAGACCGTCATGCCGGAAAGCATTGCCGTGCCGGCCATTACCACCCTGGGTTATGCAGGGATTCTCGCCGGGCCTGCAGTGATCGGCTTTATCGCTCATGGCAGCAGCTTGAGTTTTGCCTTTGGGTTGATGGCGGTGTTGCTGGTGGCCGTGGCGATTGGTGGGAAAGTGTTGAAGGTTTAAAAGCATCGCGGGCAAGCCCCAATGCCAGTCAGTTAAGGTGCGAAACCTGTGGGAGCGGGCTTGCTCGCGAAAGCGTTGTGTCAGGCGACGGCTTTATCGGCTGGATGTCCGTCTTCGCGGGCAAGCCTCGCTCCTACAAGAGATCTTCAGTGAACACAGCGTTTGTGTATGCCAAAGATCATGTGGGAGCGAGGCTTGCCCGCGAATGAATCCACCTCGGTCTATCAGAACCCGACGCTGGCCTGCACAAAGAACGTACGCGGTGCGCCGACGTACATCCCCGAGTTGTTGTCGCTGGAGCGGGTGAAGTATTGCTTGTCGAAAATGTTCTTCACCCCCGCGCCGACTTTCAGGTTCGACAGTTGCGAGCCGAAGTCATAACCGCCACGCACGTTCCAGGTGACGTAACCCGGGATGTCGCCGTACTGGCCGTCCGCGCTGCCTTCGGTGATGTAGTTGCCGCTGAAACTGCCATCAGCGTTCACCGCGGTGCCCGGCGAGCGCTGTTTGGACTGGGCAAAGGCATCGAGGTTGTAGGTCCAGTGGTTGATGTCGTAACGCAGGCCGGCGGTCGCCACCTGACGCGAGTAGAACGGTAGATCACGGCCCTTGAAGCCTGGAATCTCGCCTTCATAAACCGCGCGAGTGTAGGTGAAACCGGCGTTGGCGGTCAGGCCGTCGAGGCGTGGGTCCAGCGCCGCCATGTCGTAGTGCACGGAGGCTTCAAGGCCTTGGTGCGTGGTCGCGCCGAGATTGGTCCAGCCCACATCGTTGCTGATGTATTGCAGTTCTTTATCGAAGTCGATGTAGAACAGCGTCACTTCCCCGCCCCACACGTCATCGTTGTAGCGCGTGCCGATTTCGTAGGTCTTGGCCTTTTCCGGGTTCAGGCCGTTGGCGGTGTTATCACCCGAACCACCCTGACCGAGCTGGAAATATTGCAGGCTGCCAAACGAGGTTTCGTAGTTGGCGAACAGCTTCCAGGCCTCGGACATGTGATACATCACGCTCAGCGCCGGCAGCGGTTCGTTGCTGTCGATGCTGCGGCGTTTTTCCTGCACAGGTTTGCCGGCGGTGTCGAGCACCGGTCGGTCGTGCCATTCGGTGCTGATGCTTTCAAAACGGATGCCGGGTGTCACGGTCCAGTTGCCGACGTCGATCTTGTCATCGATGTAAACGGCATGGGCTTCGGTGCCGCCGGTGCGATCCTGGAACACATGACCATCGGAGGTTTTGGTGACTACCGGCTGATTGTTCACCAGCGCCAGACGGCTCGCCTCTTCATGCATGCCCTCTTTCAGGTAGCGATAACCGACGCTGGCTTCCTGAGTGGTCGGGCCCAGGTCGAAGACATGGGACACCCGCGGTTCGATGCCAAAGGTGTAGTAAGTGCGCGGATAGGAACTGAGGGTTTTCTGGTCGCGAGCGGCGATGGTGCTGCCACGGAAGCTGTCGGAATAGTAGGTCAGCACTTCGGCCTGGGTGCGGTCGTCGATCTGCCGAATCCACTTGAAAGACACGTCCTTGCGGCGGCCGCTGAAGTTGTCATGGTCGCGGTCGGACTGGAACGGGTCGGCGTCGTACTGCTTCTGCGTCAGGCCGCCGGGCATGTCGGCGCTGGCGTCGTAGTAATGGAAATTGAGGCTGAAATCATCCTGATCGGTCGGTGCCCAATGGGTCTTGAGGATCACGTCGTCGATGTCATTGCTGTTGTTGCTTTTGCGATAACCATCGCCGTTCACGCCGGAATACAACAGCGCCACGCCCATGCCGTTATCGGCGGTGCCACCGAGAAACGCGGTGTCGATGTGTTTCCAGCCACCGCGCTGGGTGGTTTCCAGAGTGGTGCCGATTTCACCGGTGGCTTTCTCCGGGATCGCGCGGGTGACGAAGTTGATCACACCACCGACGTTCTGCGGCCCATAACGCACGGAACCGGCGCCACGCACCACGTCGATGCTGTCGAGGTTGCCGGAGGAAATCGGTGCCATGGACAACTGCGGTTGACCATATGGCGCGAAGGCTGCCGGCACGCCGTCGATCAACACGGTGGAGCGTGGCGACAGGCGCGAGGTCAGGCCACGTACGCCGACGTTCAGGGAAATATCGCTGCCGCCGGTGCCGTTGGCGTCCTGCACTTGCACGCCGGGTACACGCTTCAACACGTCCCCGACGTTCATGGCGCCCTGCTCGACCATGGCTTCACGACGAATCACCGTGCGCGCGCCGGGATGGTTTTGCACCACGGCGGCATTGGCATCACCGAGCCAATCGCCGACCACTTTGATGTCGGTCACGCCCAACTCCAGCGGACCGTTGGCGGCGGAAGTCGGGGCTGGCATCAGGGTCACCGAGCCTTCATCGATCTGATATTCCAGACCGCTGCCTTGCAGCAATTGGCGCAAGGCTTGTTCCGGTGAAAGATTGCCGTCGACTGCCGGAGCCTGTTTGCCGGCCACCAGTTCAGGGCTGAAAAAAACCTGCAGCGAGGTTTGCTGACCCAACTGACTCAAGGCCTGCCCCAGCGGTTGCGCCTGAATATGAATGGCATCGGCAGCGAACGCCTGGGGCAGCGCCGAGCTGACCGCCAAGGCGAGAGCGAGGGGCAACCAGGATGATTTGTTATTTTTAGCGGTGGTTTTTTTCACGTCGAACGTTGTCCTGTGGATCGCAAGAGTGTGCGGCTGTTAATGCAAACCAGTTGCAGTTGGACAAGAAGACGAAGAACTCGAAAAAAACCTGAATCTATCGGGCAATTATTTCCTGACTGCCGTCATCCAGGGTGCGGATGGCCACCGGCAGAATGCCCGGCAGGGCCTTGAGCAGCGCATCGGTGTTGTCGGATTTGAACACGCTGGTCAGGCGCAGATCGCCCACTTTGGCACTGCCGACCTTCAGCGGCTTTTCCCGATAACGTGACACTTCTTCGGCCACTTCGCTGAGGCTGGCGTTGTTGAACACCAGTTTGCCGCTGCGCCACGCGGTCAGTTCTGCAGGATTGACCGCATAAGCGGCGGCCACCTTCCCCAGAGCATCGACGCGAGTGCCGAGGCCGGCGGTAAGGCTGACGAAATCGGCGCCGTTACCTTGAACCTTGACCGTGCCCTGCTCGACTACGACGCGGGTTTCGGTGCTGTCGCGACGCACGTCGAAACGGGTGCCGGTAACCGTGACCTTGCCGCTGCCCGCCTCGACCACGAACGGTCGGCTGCTGTCGTGCTCGACGCTGAACATCGCCTCGCCTTGCGTCAACTCGATGCCGCGACGATTCTTTTCATAGCGCACCTGCACCCGGCTGCGGCTGTTCAGATCGATCACCGAACCGTCCGGCAATGCCACATGACGACGTTCGCCAAGGGCCGTGGAATATTCAGCCGTGTAGGTCGCCGGATGGTTCAAGCCACTGAACAACCCCAAGCCGAGCGCCACCACCAACACACTGGCGGCCACTGCATAACGCACCAGCGGATGACGTGTGCGGCGCGCCGTCGGGGTTTCACATATGGCTTGCAAACGCTTGGCCGGCAGCAGATCGGCCGCCACCCACAGGCTCTGGAGCATTTGATATTCGTCGCGATGCTGAGGGTGTTCGTCCAGCCAGATCTCGAAGCCTCGCCGGTCTTCGGCGTTGACGACAGGTTCCCGCAAACGCACAAACCACCGCGCCGCGTCGTCGCGAACAATTGTTTGCCCGCACGCACAATCCCCAGTGTCCATCATGGAAAGTCCCTTTTGGCTGCAGATGAAAAGACGCGGCGAATCATGGTTGTAACCCGTCCAGGCGATCACGCAGATGTCGCAGGGTGCGGATCATATACTTTTCCACCATGTTCTTGGACAGCCCCAGGCGCTCAGCGATTTCGGCCTGGGTCAGGCCTTCGATCTTCTGCCAGACGAACACCTTGCGACAGTTGACCGGTAACTCGGTGAGCGCCCGTTCGATGGAATCCGCCAACTGGATCGCGTGCATGAAATGCTCCGGGTCGCCGGACGACGACACACTGTGATCGACCGCCTCGGATTCCATGGCACTGCGCCGATCCTCACGCCGATAACCGTCCACCGCAATGTTGCGCGCGGTCTGGTGCAAATACGCCCGAGGTTGTTGCACCGCCGCCGAATCGGACTCAAGCACCCGCACGAAGGTGTCGTGGGCCAGGTCCTCGGCCTGCTGACGATTTCTCAGGCGACGGGTCCAGGTGCCGATCAACTCTTCGTAATGCTCGAAAAAGCCGTGTCTGCGGGGCAGCTTGGGGGTCATCGCGGTGTGCTGTGGGGAGGAGGCGTGAATAGTAATGCTTCCTATTAAGGCCGGCAAATCATTCCTCTGTGGCTTCACCAGATTGACGATTGCTACGCAGCCGAACGGGGCGATGCGGCGTTCCGACAAGCCCCTCGCCACGGATTTTATGATTCGAAAGGTTCGGGGGGCACCAGACGACTGGTAGCAAAAACCCATTGCAACACATATTACCTGCATCATATTACCTGCGTATAAAGCATCATTTCTCACAGGTACTTACCATGACCAGTATGCCCAGCCTTGAACCCGACCTTGTTGTCGCGGTAACCCGGCGAACCGCATCGACCTGCGCTGGGTCATGATGATCGGCCTTGGGCTGTTCGCCTTATCGATGTGGGATTTCAGCCCGATCACCCACGACTGGGGGGCCAAAGAATTGATGTTGCCGCAAGCCTTGCGCGGGATCGCTCAACAACTGGCGATACCGCCCGCGGTGACCCTGACCCTCGGCGGACTGGCGCCCGCGCGACTCAAACATGCTTCAGGATTGTTCAACCTGATGCGCAACCTTGGCGGCGCGATGGGTATCGCCGCGTGCGCGACCATCCTCAACGACCGCACCAACCTGCACTTCACCCGGTTGGCGGAGAACCTCAATAGCACCAACGAAGCGCTGAATCAGTGGCTGTCCCAGGTCGGCAATAATTTTGCCGCCCTCGGCCAGAGCGGTGACATCGGCGTCACCGCCAGCCTGCGTCAGTTGTGGCTACTGACCTACCGCGAAGCGCAGACGCAAACCTATGGCGACGCGTTCCTGATGATCATGGTCTGCTTCATCCTCGCCACGGCGATGGTGCCCTTGATGCGCAAGGTGCAACCACCGGCCGCGCCGAGTACTGATGCTCATTGAGGCTTGCCCCTGTTGGGTCGCGAAGCGGCAAGCCTGGTTCTCCTAAAGGGTCTTGCGTCGTTCGCAATAATTACACACGACACAAAACCTGTAGGAGCGAGGCTTGCCCGCGAAAAGGCCGGCTCAGGCACCGCAAATTCCCAGGACTAATCCGTCACTAGGCATCGCCCGAAGGCCGTGCCCTCAACCGCCGCCCAATCACATCCAGCACATCACACCCATCCCGCAATGGAATGGCGCAGAGCAAGGCAAAGTCGCTGAGAATCATCGAATCGCACTCGACTGAGCCGCGCATGGACAGGTTCTCAAGCACCTGAGTGACGGCGCGAATTCGATAGCTGGCAGCGTCATACAAAACATCGAGCGGCGCGTGAGTATCGACGAACAGCGTGGGCATGTCGTTGCAGTTGCCGGTGAGGGCCATGAAGCGGTTATTGGGGTGTGGAATTGGTTCTTCGTAGGGTGGATCGGGATGAAGACTTTTCATTTTTAAACCTCTGGTAGAAGTGGAGCTACCATCGGCCTTCCTACAGGCTTGGGTGGCAGCTATACGCGGGGTAGGAATATCGAGACCAGAGAACTCGACCACACCGAAGCGTGCCCGCGCACAGCCGCCGCAACTGATCTTACGGACACACGTTGATGGCCGCAATTCAGGTGTCGACGCCGAAGCGTCCTCTCTAGTCTTGAAGGGTTCCTACACCCTGCCACTGAATTTTCAGTGACCACCAGAGGCTATCGTTGGAACACATTTCACACCAGTTCATGAAAACCGCTACGAGTTGAAGGAAACTTCCGACGAGCTTGTCCAGAAATTTCGCGGCCTATGAGACCGCCATCGCGGGCAAGCCTCGCTCCTACGGATCACCGCCGTCCTGTTGGAGCGAGGCTTGCCCGCGATTGAGCGCGAAGCGGTCATAAAATCCGTCAGACACGAAATTAACGGACTTCACCATGTGGACTGATCTTCAAGGCTGGCCTTATGAAGATCGTCTTTCCACTCTCCGCTCGCCAATCTATATATATCCTCAAAAAAACCACGAGGGTCTTTCAGCGCATACCATTCAGTTCGCGGCCAACTTGAGTCATACACATCGTCTATATTGAACAAAACTTGAAAGTCATAGTTGCGATCTTTTAGCTTTTCGGCCAAAAACTCAAACAACACAAACTTATGCCGATAAGACAAGCATCCAAGTTTCAAACTGTACCTAATGATCAGAACATCTCTATCAACCTGATTATCAGGATCAAAGGCTACGAGTTCTTCCCCACGAGTCTCCTCACGATCATAGACATTAAACACCCCAATAAACCACATCAGGTTCGGTTCAAAATCCTCATTCATAAAGGGATCTTTCAACATCACTTTCTCTCCGAGGGAAAACCTGTATACGCCAAGCTACCTTATCCTGATCGAACTTAACCTCAAACCAATTTAAATCATCATTCAGCGTGGGATTTTGTTTGTCTTTTTTGTTCGGTCGATAACCGCGACCCGCACCAGGCAACTCCATCCTTACAACTGGGTCATTATTGTGATCCCAACCTGTATATGGGTCCAGCCCGAGCCTTTCCCTCGTCATAGCTTTGTTCAACGCATTAAAATGAACTCTCCAGTTTGCGAACTGGGAGCTTAAATTTCCTCTTGGTGGTACTGGAACTCTTCCCGTTTCAGGGTGTGCTCCATTTATAGCCCTCTGCTTTAGTGCAGCATCAGGTATTTCTGAACTGTGCTTTTTAACAGTGTGCATGTCGTATTTATCCTCCATCGCCATGACCCGACCCTTGGCATTCGCCTCAGCCAACTCATCAATCCTCGCCCGCCGCTGCTCAGCCGTCATTTTCGGCAGCTGCGGCTCACCCTCATCAACCTTAGCGCCAGTCGTATCATCCGACGCCGCACACCCAGGCTTATTCGGCGGTGGACAATTTCCGCTCAACCCCAACGGATCAACCCATCCCGTCGGATTCGGCGTGTACTGATACTGATTCAGCCCGCCGGCCAACTTGATCGGATCAGGCGTCAGGTACCGTCCAATCTCCGGATCATAGTACCGATGCCGGTTGTAATGCAGGCCACTCTCGGCATCGAAGTACTGCCCTTGAAAACGTAGCGGTTGCTCAAGCTGCTCGCCCCCGCCGAACGCCAAATGCGTGACCTTGCCGTAGGCGTTGTACTTCGCTGACCACACGATCTCGCCACCAAAATCGGTCAGTTCCTGCGGCGTGCCGAGGTGGTCGAGTTGGTAGTAAAACGGGCAGGCTTTGCGCGGGCCTTTGCCGTCGAGCATGGCCAGCGGGCGGAAGCTGCCGGGCTCATAGACGTAGCTGCGGTAATGCTCCTTGCTGCTTTCAGCGACGAGGTTGTCGCCCTGCCAGAAGAACTCGGTGGTTTTACCGTCAACGATTTTGGCAATGCGGCGGCCGAAGGCGTCGTAGCGGTAACTGGAACAACGACCGTCCGGGGTGGTGACGCCGATCAGTCGGTGCTGGCAGTCGTAGCGGTATTCGGTGACCAGTTTCTGTGCGGTGCCGCGGCGTTCGCGGATCAGGTTGCCGAAGGCATCGTAGTCGTAGTGACGGTCGCCCTGCATCAATAGGCGATTGCCTTTGACGGTCGCAACGCCGGGGCGGTCCTGCATCAGCAGGTTGCCGGCTGGGTCGTGGGCGAAGCTTTCCGCTGGGTCGTCGCGGGTGTACCGGACGCGGGTCAGGCGGTCGAGCAAGTCATACTGGTAGCTGCGCTGGCCGTGGCGGGTGTCGGCGATCTGGTCGAGATTGCCGTTGAGGCTGTAGGCGTAGTCGCGGCGGTACAGGCTTTTTTGCTGTTGGCTGACGGCGTGGGCCTTCAAACGGCCCTGATCGTCGTAGGCGTATTCGCTGAGCAGCAGACCCTGTTGGCGGTTTTGTTCGCGACCGAAGGCAAACTGGTGAGTGGTGAGGCGTGTGCCGTTGAGGTCAATGGCCGTCAGCGTGCCGCCCTTGGCGTGGTGGTAATCGAGTTTGCTGTTGTCCGGCAGGCGCAGGTGGTTGAGTCGACCACATGCGTCGTAGCGATAACGCAATGTGCCCCAGCCTTGGTGTTCGGTGATCAGCCTGTCCTGGGCGTCGTATTCGAATTCCAGCGGATGGTCGTGGCCGTCGTCGACACTGATTAGTCGACCGAGGTGGTCGTAGCAGTACTTGACCTCGACGCCATCGGACAGGGTCTTGACCAACAGACGTCCGGCCGAGTCCCGCTGATAGCCGGTGATCAACTGCGAGCCGTCATCACCAAACTCGGTTTTCTCCAGCAGGTGCCCATTGAGGTCATAGGCGTAGGCGGTGCGGCGGCCGTCGAAGCCGGTTTCCTGTCGGATCAGGCCGTTGGGCGTGTAGTCCAGCCGATAGTGTTCGCCGGATTCGTTTTCGATTTCCGTCAGCAATAGCTGCGCGTTGTCGTAGAGATAACGCAGTTGCGTGCCATCAGGATTGATCCGGCGGCTGACCAGGTGCAGATCGTCGGAATATTCGTAGCGGGTGATGCGGCCGAATTCATCTCGTTCGGCGGTGATCTGGCCGTAGGCGTTGTAGCTGAAGGCGCGGCTGGCGCCGGTAGGCAACGTCGTCTGGAGCAGTCGGCCGATGGCATCCCATTGGTACCGGGTGACCGCACCGTGTTCGTCCTGACGGGTGATCTGCCGACCCAGCGCGTCGTAGGAAAACTTTCGCTGCCCACCATCCGGCAGCGTTTCCTCAAGCAACTGCCCCAAGGCATTCCAGACGAACACATGGCGGCTGGTGTCCGGGTAGCGGATCGACAGCAAACGCCCCTGAGCGTCGTAGTGGTAATGGGTGATTTGGCCGTCGGGATCGGTGGCTTCGGTGACATCCCCCTGCGCATTGCGCCGATAGGTCCACACCGCTTTGCCGCGATAGCGTGCATGCAGGAAACCGTTACGGTACTCGTAGGCCGTCGGCTCGTCTTCTGGCGGAATCAGCGCCACCAACCGCCCGACTTCGTCGTAACGGTATTCGGTGATGGCGCCGAGCGGATCCTGCTCGGCCACCAAGCGGCCGTTGGCGTCGTAAGCCTTGAGCTGTTCACCACCGTTCAGCTCGACCTTGCGTACCAGCCGGGCGCGGTCGTCATGCAGGTAAACCTCTTGGCTGCCATCGACGTTATGAACCGTGACGCTGCCCTGGTCGTCCCAGACATAGCACGCATCCATCTGCGCAAACGACGCCCAGTGCCGCACGCATCGTGCCCCCTTGCCAGACCGTTCCCACTCCCAGAAGAAACTCGCGCCACCGGCCAGTTGCCGCTGCAGGATCACGTGCCGGTCGTCGTAGTCGTAACGCTCGCTTTCGCCGGCGGCGTTGCTCGCTTCGATCAGCTGATCGCGTTCGTCGTAGAGATAACTGACCAGCGTCTGCTCGGTGCGCCAGGCCTCGGCGAGGGTCTGCACCGGGACAAACACCTGGTAGTCGACGGCGATCAGATGCGCGCGGTCGTAGCGCAACAACAAGGCGCGGCCAGCACCGTTGTCGAGGCGCTGGATGCGATCCTGTCGGTCGCGGGTGATGCGCAGGCGGTTGTCGTAGGCGTCGCTGATCGCCGTCAGCCGACCGTGATGAAAGTGGTAAAAACGCGTATCGTCGCCGGTCTGGGCGAGGATCAGTTCCTCGGGCTCATTGCCGAAATAAATCGCGGCGCGAGAGAGGCTGTTGTGGATCGCCGCGTTCGCGGTTCGGTAATGGAAACGGGGTGCGACGGTTTTCGTGGTCGATCCAGATGACGGTGTCGCCATCGATTTCCAGTCGATGGGCGAGTGAGTGACTCCAGCCGAAGCCCAGCCCGCAGTCGATCTCGACGGCGCTGGTGCGATAGAGCCGGGTGAAGTCGAACGGTAGAATGCCGTCCAGCGCACCGTCGGTGAGTGTCAGCAGTTCTTCGCCGGTGACCATCGACACCGGGCATTTGTTGGTGGCGGTTTTATCGGCGGAGTCGGCGCTGTCGCCGTTGGGGTTGGTGGCCTGTTTCGACGCGTCGTCGTGGTGTTCGTTTGGCTTGAGCGTGGTGTTGCGTTGGGCATCCCAGCGCAGTTGCATCCGACCTTTTTTCAGGCCCGCTGCCACACCGCGTGCAGCGACTTTCTTGTAGTGGTCGACGTATTCCATGAAGCTGTCGATGATCGTGAAAATCGCTTTGATAAAGCGCACCACGGCATTAATGATTCGAGCGCCGTAGTTGACCAGGCGCATGCTCAGATAGGCGATCCCGGCACCCGCCCCGGCAAACGTCAGGACAATCCCGATCAGAATGTCGATCAGCAATTGCACCACGCCCGCCGAGACTGCTTCAGCGGTTTTACCGGCGATCTCGCTGGGCGGCAGCATTTCCAGCCACAGACTGGCCGTGCGCAGCAGCAAACACAGGGCCGCTTCGTCACTGGCCAACAGCTGGATTTTTTGCATCACCTGCGGTGATTTTTCCGCCAGCTCGCGCAACTGATCGGCACCGCTGCCCAACCGCTTAGCGAACCGGCCGGGATCCTTGAGGATGTCCGACAGCAGGCTGATGCCGTCCCATACACCTTCAACTGCCGCCCAACCTCCCGCGAGCATTCCATTGCCTACAGCAACCGAAGACGATTGCGACCACTTCGGCTTGAATGTCTGCCATTCATCACGCAGCCAGCTTTCGAGCTCCTTCGTCAGGCCATCGTAGGAAGAGAAAAGATCTTCAACTTGCTCCGGCTTCACTTCGTTATGAACGTGAACACGGTAGAACTTGCCCTCTTCCCCTCGGAATGCTCCCTTGCCGTTTTTATCGAGCGTGACCGGCGTCGACTTACCGCCATCCATCGCGATCACATCGACCTGAATATTCCCCACGGGAATGTCATAAACCGATTCGAACTTGCTCTCGATTTCGAGCTTTCCGCCTTTCGGGCACTGGACGACGGTGGAGATAAACTCGTCGTCACCGCTGCTGACAACGGTGTTGGAGCCTCCGAATGTGATGATCCGCTCCATGCCCATCAGCGACGGCAGATCCGCCACGTGGCTGGCCTGGTCGGCGGCTCGGTTGAGCCAGTGATTGAGCTGTTCGCGGTAGAGCGAGAGGGTGTGCGGGAAGCTGTCGAGTTCCTCCTCGATGCGGGTAACGTGCTCCATCAACGTACCGAGAAGTACGGAGTTGCTGGAGAAAAGGAGTCGAACATGAGCAATCCCTCGCGCAGAAAAATTAGGCGCGGGGACTTTGCGGGGGATCGATCAGGAAAGAAGTCGGGAAAGGTGGAAATGGCCGTAGGATGATTCGCTGATTAACAGCGACTCAATAACGCGCAATCCAGGTGGTGCGGGCTTGCTCGCGAAAGCGGTGTGTCAGGCAACATCAATGCTGACTGTTCCGCCGCTTTCGCGAGCAAGCCCGCTCCCACAGGTTGATCTGCGTCTTGACTGACTGGCATTAGAGCCAGATGTTACGCCTGAGGCATTTTGCGGAAACCCACGGCCAGGCGGTTCCAGCTATTGATGGTGGTAATCGCCACGGTCAGGTCGACCATTTCCTTGGGGCTGAACTCGGCGCTGAGCAGTGAGTAGTCTTCATCCGGCGCGTGGGTCTGGCTCAGTTGGGTCAAGGACTCGGTCCAGGCCAGCGCCGCGCGCTCACGATCGGTGAAAAACGGCGCCTCGCGCCAAGCCGTCACGGCGAACAGCCGACGTGGAGTTTCCCCGTCCTTGATGGCATCAGCGGTGTGCATGTCGATGCAAAACGCACAGCCATTGATCTGCGAAGCGCGCAGCTTGACCAGCTCGATCAGCGACTTTTCCAGCGGCAGCTTCGAGACGGCAGTTTCCAGGGCCATCATGGCTTTGAGGGCGTCTGGGGAAGCGGTGTAGAAATCGATACGAGGTTGCATGGTGGGGCTCCAGTCACAGGTGGGGTTGGCGCTACGTTAATGCCGACGTGGAGTTGAACAAATAGCCAATTATTGGGAAGTTGAGGATGCCAATGGATCAGAAGATTTTCAGTGACTGTACCGGCCCTTTCGCGAGCAGGCTCGCTCCCACATTTGATCTTCGCGAGACACAAAACCTGTGTTCACTGAAGATCTAATGTGGGAGCGGGCTTGCTCGCGAAGAGGCCGGTACAGGCAACCAAAAAATCAGCCGCTACGACTGCGCAACCATTGCAAAAACCCCTTCTTCTCCACCACCTTGGGTGTTTCCTGAATCAGCGTTTGAGCCGTATGCACACGGAAATCCAGCAAGGCCTTCATCGCTTCGCTGATGTCATGGCGAGCATCCAGGCACGGTTTGAGGTATTCCTTCTCGATGCGGTAGAGCGTGCAAAAGGTCTTGGCCGAAAAGTCGGCGAGCGCCGATTCATCGGACAGAATCCCGGCCTCGCCAATCACCTCACCCGGCCCCATGCGCCCGGCCTCGAACTTTTTGCCACCACGGCTCAGAGCGACTGACACCACGCCGGATTCGATGATGAACAGGTGATCGCTGACCTCCCCCGCCGGCAGGATCATTTCACCGGCGCGGAAGGTTTGCAGCTTCATGTTCTGGCTGAAGGTTTCTTTCTCTTCCTGACGCAGGGTCGAGAAGATGCTCGAGCTATCCAACAGCGCCCGCGGCCGTGACAGCGCAGCAGGCGCGTTAGGCTCGACGCTCGATAACAGGCTGACACCGGATGCCTGCAAATGCCGGAATGCCAGGTCGAACAACTGATTACGCACCATGCGCTTCTGATCCATGGAGACCACGAAACCGCTGATTTCGTACTCCACGCCAGCGCTGCCGGAGCTTTTCAACGACACACTCGGCGCCGGTTTGTTCAACAGAAAGCGGCAGCCCTGCATGGCCCGCTCCAGTGCATCGATCACCGTTTGCGGACGCGCGTGGGGGCTGACTTGCAAGCTGATCGATACCCCAAAAATGTCACTGGGTCGGCTGAAGTTGATGATCTTGGCCTTGGCCGCCAACGAGTTGGGAATCACCGCCATGCTGCCTTGCGCGGTTTGCAGGCGCGTGGCGCGCCAGTCGATGTCGGTGACCCGGCCTTCGGTGCCGTCGATGGAGATCCAGTCATCCAGTTGATAGGGTTTGGTGGTGTTCAGGACGATACCGGAGAACACGTCGCTGAGGGTACTTTGCAAGGCCAGGCCAACGATGATCGCCAACGCACCGGACGTTGCCAGCACGCCCTTGACCGGCAATTCGAGCACGTATGCCAGGGCGGCGATGACCGCGATCAGGAAAATCACCGCGCCGAGCAAGTCCTGCAGCAAACGCCCGGTATGCCCCACCCGTTGCATCATCACCGCGCCGATCAACACCGTCAGGGTGCGCGCTGCATACAGCCACCAGCTGATCTGCAAACCGGTCGCCGCCAGGTGCAACGGCACATTGTCGACCCAAGGCGCCGGCGCCATGGGGTTCAAGCCTTCATTGAACAGCAGCACGCTGAACAGCGAAAAAACCACCAGCCGCACCGCCAGCTTCCAATTGCTGCCGCTGGCGGTGATCAGGCGCCACAAAACCAGATCGATCAGGATCAGGATCAACGCGCTGAGCAACGGGTGATCGGTAATCAGTGACAGCATTAAGCGACTCCAGCAATAGTACGGATGGGCACAGTGTAGGAGGATTTGATGTGTTCAGAACAACACAAAACACTGTGGGAGCGGGCTTGCCCGCGATGGCAATTGATCAGTCAATGTGATGTTGACTGATCGATCGCTATCGCGGGCAAGCCCGCTCCCACAGGGTTGTGTGTTGTCAGGGATTACTTGGCGTTAGTCAGTGTGTTGTAGCTAGTCATCAGGTTGCGGTAGTCCGGGATATGGTTAGAGAACAAGGTCGCCAGACCTTCCACGTCGTTGCGCCAGTCGCGATGCAGTTCACAGGCCAGGCCGAACCAGGTCATCAGTTGGGCGCCAGAGGACGACATGCGATCCCACGCCGATTGACGGGTCAGTTCGTTGAACGTGCCGGAAGCATCGGTCACCACGAACACCTCAAAACCTTCGGCCAGGGCCGACAGCGCCGGGAATGCCACGCAGACTTCGGTTACCACACCCGCAATGATCAGTTGTTTCTTGCCGGTGGCCTTGATCGCCTTGACGAAGTCTTCGTTGTCCCAGGCATTGATCTGGCCAGGGCGAGCAATGTACGGCGCGTCCGGGAACAGTGCCTTGAGTTCCGGCACCAGCGGGCCATTGGGGCCGGTTTCGAAACTGGTGGTCAGAATCGTTGGCAGCTTGAAGTACTTGGCCAGGTCGGCCAGGGCCAGCACGTTATTCTTGAAACGGTCCGGATCGATGTCGCGCACCAGAGAAAGCAAACCCGCCTGATGATCCACCAGCAGAACGGCGGCGTTATCCTTGTCGAGACGTTTGTAGGAAGTAGTCATTGCAGTAGTCCTCGCGTGTTATCGATGCCGAGTGGAGGTCGGCGTGGGGTACCCGGTTAGCGCTGGGAATCCAGCTCTTCGTGTTCGTTCGCCACTTGCTGAGCCTTGAGGTAACTCTCGATCAGCAATTGATAATGCGGCATGGCCTGGGCGTAGACAGCGGCCCACTGTTCGGCATCCGGACGGTTCCACGAGCCTTGCAGCTCAGAGAGCGTAGCCATGATGTCGATCGGCACCACCCCGGCTTGTGCCAAACGGGCAACTGTCAGATCAGTGGCCAGTTTCGAGTGGTTGCCGGAGGCGTCGACCACCGCAAACACTTTGTAGCCTTCATGCACCGCCGCGATGGACGGGAAAGCCAGGCAAACGCTGGTCAGGGTGCCGGCGATCACCAGGGTTTTCTTGCCGGTGGCTTTCACTGCCGCGTGAAACTCTGGATTGTCCCAAGCGTTGATTTCACCTTTGCGTGCCACGTATTGGGCGTGCGGTGCTTCCTGGTGTATCTCCGGAATCAACGGCCCGTTCGGTCCTTGCGGTACGGAGGCGGTGGTGATCACCGGCATCTTCAGCAGGGTCGCGGCTTTGGCCAGGGCAATGGCGTTGGCGCGCAGTTGTGGCACGTCCATATCTTTGACGATCTGGAACAGTCCGCTCTGGTGGTCGATCAACAGCATCGCAGTGTCATTGGGGTCGATGATCGGTTTCAGGCCATTGAAGTTGGCCGCGTTGATGGTAGTCATGTGCGTTTCCTCTTTCTTTCAGGCAGCAGCCATCCCTGGCCCGGGAACCGGCCTACGCATCCTGTGTAGAGCGGGTTGTTGAATCTGTACGGGTTAACCGGGCATCCGGCCGAACTGGCCCGACTGGAAGTCGGCAAAGGCCTGGTGAATCTCCTGCTCGCTGTTCATCACGAACGGGCCATGGCCGACGATGGGCTCGTCGATCGGCTCGCCACTGAGCAGCAGCACCACGGCGTCGTTATTGGTTTCCAGACTGAGCTGATCACCGTCGCGCTCGAACAGCGCCAACTGCCCTTCTCGAACCCATTCCAGACCGTTGACCTGAACCGTGCCGCGCAGCACCACCAGTGCCGTGTTGCGACCTTCGTGCAGATCCAGGGTCAGCAATTTGCCGGCGCTCAAACGAACGTCCCATACGTCGATCGGCGTGAAAGTCCGCGCCGGGCCTTTGTGGCCGTCGAACTCACCGGCGATCAAGCGCAGGCTGCCAGTGTTGTTCTTGAGCGGGATGTTCGGGATGTCACCGTCGAGAATCGTCTGGTAACCGGGCTCGGCCATCTTGTCCCTGGCCGGCAGATTGACCCACAGCTGCACCATTTCCAGGGTGCCGCCGCTCTTGGCGAAACTTTCGGAGTGGAACTCTTCATGAAGAATCCCCGAGGCCGCGGTCATCCATTGCACGTCGCCGGGGCCGATCTTGCCGCCGCTGCCGGTGGAGTCGCGGTGTTCCACTTCGCCCTTGTAAACGATAGTCACGGTTTCGAAACCGCGGTGCGGATGCTGACCAACGCCACGACGCTCGGTGGTCGGGGTGAATTCGGCGGGACCGGCGTGATCCAGTAGCAGAAACGGGCTGATGTGTTTGCCCAGGTTGTCGTAGGAAAACAGCGTGCGAACCGGAAAACCGTCGCCGACCCAGTGAGATCGTGGGCTGGTGTAGATACCGATGATGTTTTTCATCTTGTCCCTCCAAATCTGTTGTGTGACGCGATGGACAAAGCTTAAAACCGACGCCTTTGCTGCGCTAGACTGCAAAAATCAGCCTTAGCGTTCTATTTGGAGAACGATGGTGGAAGACCTCAACACCCTGTACTACTTCACCCAAGTGGTGGAGCACCACGGTTTCGCCCCGGCCGGGCGCGCGCTGGACATGCCCAAGTCCAAGCTCAGCCGACGCATCGCCGAACTCGAAGAGCGCCTCGGCGTGCGCCTGCTGCACCGCACCAGTCGGCATTGCTCGCTGACCGAAATCGGCCAGGCGTATTACCAGCGTTGCCTGGCCATGCGGGTGGAAGCCGAAAGCGCCGCCGAGCTAATCGAACGCAATCGCTCCGAACCCCAAGGTCTGGTGCGCATCAGTTGCCCGACAGCGCTGCTGAATTCCTGGGTGGGCCGATGCTGACCCGCTACATGCTCAAATACCCGTTGGTGGAGTTGTTTATCGAAAGCACCAACCGCCGGGTCGATCTGATCCACGAAGGGTTCGATATCGCTCTGCGCGTGCGCTTTCCGCCGCTGGAAAACACTGACATGGTGATGAAAGTGCTGGGCAACAGCACCCAGTGTCTGGTGGGGAGTCCGGCGTTTGCGCAGCGCTTGTCGTCACCGGCCACGCCGGCTGACCTCAGTGGCCTGCCGAGCGTGCATTGGGGTGGCGCGCAGCGGGAATATCAGTGGGAATTGTTCGGTGCCGACGGTGCCAGCGCGCTGATTCGTCATACCCCGCGGATGGTCACCGACGACTTGCTGGCCTTGCGTCACGCGGTGCTCGCCGGGATTGGCATTGCCCACCTGCCGAGTGTGGTGGTACGTGATGAGATTTCCGCCGGCCGACTGGTAGAACTGGTGCCGGGCTGGACGCCCAAGTGTGGGATCGTGCATGCGATCTTCCCGTCACGACGCGGATTGTTGCCGTCGGTGCGGACCTTGATCGACTTTCTGGGTGAGGAATTCAGTCATAGCGATATTGCTTAGGCGGGGTTAGATTCCGACACCGCGTCGCGCCCTTCGCGAGCAAGCCCGCTCCCACATTGGAGAGCTGCGTACACCATCGATTCAATGCGGGAGCGGGCTTGCTCGCGAAGGCGTCAGACCAAACACCATCAATGCCACTGAAACTTCCCATTCATGACTTACGGTAAACAGTGCTTTGCCGATCCAGCGGTTTTTCTCAAGGGTAGAGCCGGGGATACTCCCGCTCATTCCTACTGCAACCCCTGGAGTCATTGATGTCTATCCCCGCATTCGGTCTTGGTACGTTTCGCCTGCAAGGCCAGGTGGTCATCGATTCGGTGAGCACCGGTCTTGAGCTGGGCTACCGGGTCATCGATACCGCGCAAATCTACGAAAACGAAGCCGAGGTCGGCCAGGCCATCGCTGCCAGCGGCATTGCTCGTGAAGAACTGTTCATCACCAGCAAAATCTGGGTCGCCAACTTTGCCAAAGACCGCTTGATCGACAGCCTCAAAGAGAGCCTGAACAAACTGCAAACCAATTACCTGGACCTGACGCTGATCCACTGGCCATCGCCGGAAGATCAGGTGCCGGTCGAAGAATTCATGGGTGCATTGCTCGAAGCCAAACAACTGGGCCTGACCCGCCAGATCGGCGTATCCAACTTCACGGTCGACCTGATGCAACAGGCCATTGCCGCCATCGGTGCCGAGAACATCGCCACCCACCAGATCGAGCTGCACCCGTACCTGCAAAACCGCAAGGTTGTCGAATTCGCCCAAAGCCAAGGCATCCAGATCACCTCTTACATGACTCTGGCCTACGGCGAAGTGCTGAAGGATCCGCTCATCCAGCAGATCGCCGATCGCCTTCAGGCGACACCGGCCCAGGTCACGCTGGCGTGGGCCATGCAGCTGGGGTACGCGGTGATTCCTTCCTCCACCAAACGCGTCAACCTGCAAAGCAATCTGCTGGCCTGCACCCTGACCTTGAGCGACGCCGACATGGCGCTGATCGCAGGCCTGGATCGCGGTCAGCGGCTGACCAGCCCCAAAGGCATTGCGCCGCAGTGGGATTGAACTTCAGCCTTGGTTCAAGTGTTTGTCCAGCGATGACATGGCTTGCTGCAACCGCTCGACGGCTTCGTCGAGCAGCGCCGTGTTCCCCTCATCGATGACACGCTCCAGTTGTTCGCATCGCTCGATCAAGCGCACCGCCCGGACCATGCGCGCACTGCCCTTGATGCGGTGCGCCAGGTCTTGCAGACCTGGGCGATTTCCACTGGCGTGCGCCTGGAGCAGATGGGTCCGATCACTGCGATTAGTCACCGCCAGTTCGCGCACCAGGTGATCAAGCAGTGTGCGGTCCGCACCGACGTATTGCTCCAGACCACTCAAGTCCATTTCGGGCGAGGATTGTTCTTCAATAGTCGCTGGCGCTTCGCTTGCAAACCTTGCGGCCAGCCATGCACTCAAATCCGCCAGCAAGATGGGTTTGAACAGACAGTCGTCCATACCTGCCTCCAGGCAGCGGACTTTTTCCTCGGGCTGTGCATTGGCGGTAAAGCCCAGAATCAGCGTCGACGGTAATCCCTGGGCGCGCTCTTCATCGCGGATTGCACCCGCCAGTTCATAACCACTGAGCTTGGGCATATTGCAGTCGGTAACCACCAGATCGAACTCATGTTCGCGCCACAACTCAAGCCCCTGCTCGCCTTCTTCGGCCTCCTGGACACGATGACCCAAGTGGCTCAGTTGCCGTGAAAGCAACAGTCGATTAGCCGGGTGATCGTCGACCACCAGAATCGTCAGTGGCCGCGTCGGCACCTGGAACCCGCTATCCACTGCCTCAATGGAAGGCAATGGTTGCAGTGCAATCAGTTCAAGGTTGATATCAATCTTTGTGCCTTGTCCAGGGACGCTGTTGAGTTGCAACCGGCCGCCCATCATTTCGCACAGGGTGCGACTGATCACCAGGCCCAACCCGGAACCGCCGCGAGCTGACTGCGGGTTATTGCTGGCCTGGGCGAACGGGCTGAACAACCGTTGCTGGTCGACATCGCTGATGCCAATGCCGGTGTCTTCAATGCGCACACTGACCGCCAGATGCTCCAGCGTCACGGGCGTCACCCGTAGCGTCAGGCTCACCTCGCCCTCCCGGGTAAACTTGATGGCGTTGCTCAGCAGATTGGACAGCACCTGTTTGAATCGGGTGGGATCGATCAACACGTCGCAATCGCTGTGTTCATCCAGATCGACTCGCCATGCCAGCTCTTTCTGCCGCGCAAGGCCTTCGAAAACCCGACACACCGATTCCACCAGCCGCCGAAGATTGGCGCGCTCAGGTGTCAGGGATAAATGCCCCGACTCGATACGGGCGATGTCCAGAATGTCACCGATCAGTGCCAGCAATTGTTGTGCGGCACCGGACGCCACCTCAATGGCAAAGCGATCGGTGACGCCCTCGTCGGCACGTTTGAGCGCCAACTCAAGCATGCCGATCAGGGCGTTCATCGGTGTGCGGATCTCATGGCTCATGGTTGCCAGAAAAGTGGTTTTGGCGCGGTTGGCATCCTCCGCTTCGTTCTTGGCATCCTGCAACTGCTGCAACCACTGCTGACGTTGGCGGATCTGCCGGCGCTGCCAGGCGATCCAGCCCAAGGCGAGCAACAGCAAGGCGCCAGCCACGGCAAAGGCCTGAAAAATACCCTTACGGTGACGCAGCCAATAGCTGTCATCCAACACCACATCATGACTCCAGCGCGCCACCAGATCGTCCATCTCCTGAGGCGAAATGCTCAGCAATGCCTTGTTCAAAATCGAGTGCAATTCCAGCGCGCCGCGATGCGTGGCCAAGGCAATGCGGGCAGGTTGATCACCCACGGTGCTGCTGACGCGCAGACGATCACGGTAATGCCGAGCGATCAGGTAACGGGCGACGATCAATGAACTGAGCGTCGCATCAGCCTGCCCCTTGATCACCCATTCCATGCCCTCGGCCGGGCTTTGCACCTCGACCAGGCGGACCTGCGGCGCCCGGGTCTGCATATATCCGAACAACGGATGCCCCCGATAAATCGCCAGGCGTTTACCCGTCAGATCGTCCAGCGTCCTGGGGCTGCCCGTCGTCGTTGCACTGATCAGCACAAATGGATTGCTCAGGTAGGCACGGGTAAAGAGCAATGAGTCTTCACGCTCGGTACTGGGGGTGACCACAGGCAACAGGTCGATCTCACCGCTCTGGAGTTGCTCGATTTGCCGGTCCAGGGAGCGGCCGCGTTGCACCTGAAAGGTCAAACCGCTGCGCTGGCTGATCAGCGTCAGCAACTGCGCCGTCAACCCGCTGAGCCGGCCTTGGGCATCGTAAAACGTCAGCGGGGCAAAGTTATCGATCGCGCCGACAGTGACCGTCGGATGCCGGTCCAGCCAGCGTTGTTCACTGGGACTCAGACGCACCTGTTGTTGACCTGCCGTATTGGCCCTGCCGGCACTCCAGCGCACCTCGATGACCGCGCGCTGGTCCATCGGAATCGCCGCCAGAGCCTTGTCGATGATGCCTTTGAGACGCGGATTGTCCTTCGCCAAAGCGAAGCCGAACGGATTGGCATCCAGACCGGAAGGCCCCGCCAGATGCACATTGTTGAGGTAATTATTGTTGATCAGGTAATTGGCGCTGATGAAGTCACCCAAGTACACGTCGGCCTGCTCGAATGCCACCGCCCCGAGCGCGTCGAGGGCCGAGGGGTAAAGCCGTAAACTTGCATCGGGATAAAACGCTTCAACGGTCTCTGCCGGCAAATAGTCATCGACCATGGCGATGCGTTGGCCGGCAAGGTCGACAGGGATTCGCTCGTCCAGTTGGGTGACCAGCATCGGCTGATCTTCGGCATAGGCTCGGGACCGGGTCAGCGCGGGGTCGGCCGCCTCGAAGTTGTTCGATGTTCCGAGCAGATCCAGTTCATGGCGTTTGAGGGCGTCCATGGCGGCTTCACGAGTGGTGTAGCGCAGCACGTCGATTTTGACGTTCAGCAGTTGCCCCAGCAGCCCGGCGTAATCGGCCGTGATGCCTTCCAGCACATCGCGATGCCGCGTCACTTCGAACGGCGGGTAATCCGCCCCCGTTACCCCGAGGCGCAAGGTCCGTTTATCGCTTAGCCATTGCCAGTCCTTTTCATCCAGTTTGACCTGAAAGCCCTCCACCGTGGAACGACCCAGCAGTTGCAATCGCTGCGGCTCGTCGGCCATCGCCGCAGGCAACTGCGTTAAAAGGCTCAGTGCCAAGGCCGACAGAAATAGGCGCATGATCGGGGTCATTCAGATCAAATGATTGCGCTTGGCAAAGTCGCGCAAGTGCACCGCCGCGTTCACTCCGAGTTTTTCGACCAAGCGAGTCTTGTAGGTACTGACAGTCTTGTGGCTCAAGTGCATAAGCTCGCCGATCGCCTTGTTGGTCATGCCCCGGGCCAGGTATTGCAGGATGGTCAGTTCGCGGTTGGAGAGTTTGTCGATCATCTGTTTTTCGCTGCGTTGCAGGGGGTTCTGCGAACCCGCAGGCAGCCGTGCGAAATAGGTGTAACCGGTCCTGACCGCTTGCACGGCTTTTTGCATTTGAATCAGGTCGTTGGTCTTGGCGACATACGCCATGGCCCCTGCGCGCATGCACCGATCTTGAAAAAACAGCGGATCCAGCGATGAGAACACCAGCACCTGGCACGACCAATCACTGGTTTTGATCCGTTCCAGCACATCCAGCCCATCGCCGCCAGGCATGACCAGATCCAGTATTACCAGATCAACTGCATGCTCACGAAGTATCGACAAGGCCTCGCCAACACTGGCAGCCTCATAAATCCGTTTGAAACCCTCCTTCTCCAATACGATTTTGACTGCGGCGCGTACCACCGGATGATCGTCCACAATCAGCACTGACTTCATGACAACTCCCTGTGCAAAGACCTGACGATTGCGCACAAATACACGCCGGATAACCACGAACCGGACGCAACGGCTGCGCTAAGACTTTTGCATGGAAGGCAGAAAGAATGTACCTGACAGAATTGATAGTACCGACGAACGGTAGTCCCGAAAATCAACCGGTCCGTTGCCGATATCGCTCTTGATTCAAGGAGGGTGCAGCTTCACACGCCGGCGGATCGATGAGTGTCATCAGCCGTTGAATGGACGCAAGATCAGGCGGCGCCGCAGCGTAGATCAAGGCGTGACGAACCTGGCGGTTATCGAGGAAGAACGCAGACAGGTCCAATGCCCCACCCGCCAGTGAGGCATTGATGACGACCAGATCAAAGGGCTCGCAGCCGTATTCGACCAAGGTCAGCATCTCCGCAAGGCTTTGTACCGGCGCCACCCGGTAATAACCGAGCTGGTTGAACAGCCGCTCGGTTTTCATTCGGTAGAAATGCTGTTCGTCGGCGATCAGGATACGTAAGGCTTTGTTGATCATCGCGAGCCTCCAGGTCAATCAATGACTGATGAGTGAGGCGGCAAGGCTACGCAAGACCGAGGAAGCGTTCTGTAGGACGTTTCCTAAAAATGGTGTCACTTATCCCTTCAGTACAGGGCTCTCAGGGAACGGGTCGGGATTCGCTGCGCCGTTGCAGCGCGGGATTCTTCAGGCGGGTTCAGGATTCTGGATTTGTGGTGCTTTTGAGGGCCCCATCGCGGGCAAGCCCGCTCCCACAGGGATCTTCAGTGAACACAGATTTGGTGACTGAAGATCAAACTGTGGGAGCGGGCTTGCCCGCGATAGCGGCTTGGCAGGCGCAGAAGATTTAGCTGGCAGTCGCCAACAACAAATCCATCACCGACCCGCCCTGCCCGAGCGACTTGCCATGCTCATACAGCGAGCCTGCAATTTCATCGGCACGGATCGGCAGGATCGACAGCAAGGTGTCGCTCAAGCCGTGGCTGGCCTGGCAGAAGCCCTGCATGTAGATGCCGGCCTTGCAGCGCTCGTCGGTGATCAGTTTGTAATGGCGGTCGACCTCGAAATCACCCAGGTACTGTTCCAATGGCGCCAGCAGTTTGCGGTGCATCTGACGTTCGTAACCGGTGGCCAGCACCACGGCGTCATAGCAACGAACGGTGACTTCACCGGTGGCGTTGTTGCGCATCGCCAGCTCGATACCGCGCTCGGTGGCGGTGGCTTTTTCAATAGTGGTCAGGGTATGGAACGCATGGCGCGCAATGCCCGAGACTTTCTGACGGTAGAAGATGCCGTAGATGCGCTCGATCAGGTCGATGTCCACCACTGAATAGTTGGTGTTGTGGTACTCGTTGACCAGGCGCTCGCGTTCGCTGCTGGCCTGCTGGAACACCAGGTCGGTGAACTCCGGCGAGAACACTTCGTTGACGAAGGGGCTGTCATCGGCCGGTTTCAGAGCCGAGCCACGCAAGATCATGTCCACCTGCACCGATGGGAAGCTGTCGTTCAGGTCGATGAAGGCTTCCGCCGCACTCTGCCCGCCGCCGATGATCGCGATACTCATCGGTTGGTTGTTCACGCACGGCTGCCTGGCCATGCGCTCCAGGTACTGGGAGTGGTGGAATACCCGGCCGTCCTCCTTCAGCGCCTTGAACGCTTCGGGAATGCGCGGTGTACCGCCGGCGCTGACCACTACCGAACGGGTGGTGCGTACATGCTGTTGACCTTGCGCATCACGCGAGATCACCCGCAGCGCTTCGACCTGCTGGTGGTGCAGCACTGGCTCGATGGCCAACACTTCCTCGCCGTAACGGCTCTGCGCGGTAAATTGCCCGGCGACCCAGCGCAGGTAGTCGTTGTACTCCATGCGGCACGGATAGAAGGTGCCGAGGTTAATGAAGTCCACCAGACGACCATGGTGCTTGAGGTAATTGACGAAGGAATACGGGCTGGTCGGGTTGCGCAGCGTCACCAGGTCCTTGAGAAAGGAAATCTGCAGTTCGCTCTGGGTGACCAGGGTATTGCCGTGCCAGCGGTAGTCCGCTTGCTTGTCGAGAAACAGCACATCCAGCTCACCCTGGCTCGGCCCGCGCTCTTGCAGGGCGATGGCCAGAGCCAGGTTCGAAGGGCCGAAACCGACGCCGATCAGGTCGTGAACGATGGGCGATGCAATTGCCTGTGTCATTTCCAGTGTCCTCTGGATGAACCCCGGAGCAGCGGGGATAAAGCCTGGGTGACCTGACCGGCCTTTGGCGGCAGCAGATCGTCTGTTGAATAGGAACGAGGACAATGAAAAAAAATTTAACGAGGCCTGATTAAACGGCGTCGATCAGGGAGCGTCCCACTGGCGCATGCGCACCCGGCAATGCTTCATGGCATTGACGATGTGCTTTTCCACCAGCGCCCGGGAAATCCCCAGGTGCTCGGCGATTTCCGGGTGCGACAAGCCGTCGATCTTGCGCAGAAGAAAACTCTCGCGACACAACCGTGGCAACTCCGCCAGTGCGCGCTGGAGCATGTCCAGGCGCTGACCGTGATCGAGGCTGTTGTGGGGGGATGGCGTGAAGTAGCGCTCTTCGCTGTCGAGCACATCCAGGGATTCGACCTGCCGCAAGGCATTGCGTCGGTGATCGTCAATCACCAGGTTGAGCGCGGTGCGATAAAGAAACGCCCGGGGTTGTTCGATCGGCGTGTCACTCGAACGCTCCAGTACCCGCAGATAAGCGTCATGCACCACATCTTCGGCCACCTGACGGTTGCCTAGCTTGGCGTTCAGGAAACACACCAGCTCGCGATAGTAGTTTTCCAACATGACTCCCAGTCCTTGAGACAGATCTGCGCCATAAAAGAGATGGCGGCACGATGATGGCAGCGCGCAAGAGGCGTAATTTATAGTAATTCTCATATAGATTTAAAGCACTGGATCCATTTACCTGAGAAATAACCTCATTTGTCGACCTGCAACGCCATGTCTCAACACTTAAATTCCCGTTCGGGGTTCTCGTTTACAGGACAGCTTCCCGTGTCTGTCGGTCCACCGACAGCGTTCAGCGGCGCGGATCATTGCCGCGCTTACCGAGCGACGGGCCGATTTTCACCGGCTGGAACCCCGCATGAAACGTCCCCGCCCCACCCGACGCGCCCTGTTTGTCGCTCTGTGCCTGATCCCCGCCGTGGCCCTGGCTGCCTGGCAAGTGATTCCGCCGGGGCGTGAGAAACTGGCCACCGCCGCCGTGACCCGCGCCGATATCGAAAACAGCGTGACCGCCCTCGGCACCCTGCAACCGCGACGCTACGTGGACGTCGGCGCCCAGGCGTCCGGGCAGATCCAGAAGATTCATGTCGAGGCCGGCGATCAGATCAAGGAAGGCCAATTGCTGGTGGAGATCGATCCTTCGACCCAGAAAGCCAAACTCGACGCTGGACGTTTTTCCATCGACAACCTCAAGGCCCAGTTGCAAGAGCAGCGCGCCCAGCACGACTTGGCGCAACAAAAGTATCAGCGCCAGCAGCACCTCAAGGCCGGCGGCGCCACTCGCGAAGAAGATGTGCAAACCGCCCGCGCCGAAGTGCGGGCGACCCAGGCGCGCATCGACATGTTCCAGGCGCAGATTCGTCAAGCCCAGGCCAGTTTGCGCAGCGACGAAGCGGAGCTGGGTTACACACGGATCTACGCGCCAATGTCCGGCACGGTGGTCGCCGTCGGTGCCCGGGAAGGCCAGACCCTCAACGCGCAACAACAGACGCCGCTGATATTGCGCATTGCCCGGTTGTCACCGATGACCGTTTGGGCCGAAGTTTCGGAGGCCGATATCGGCCAGGTCAAACCCGGCATGACCGCCTGGTTCACCACGCTCAGCGGTGGCAACCGGCGCTGGAGCAGCACCGTACGGCAGATTTTGCCAGTGCCGCCGCGCCCGCTCGAACAGATGCAGGGCAGCCCCACCAGCGGTCGCAGCGGCAGCGAGCGAGTAGTGCTCTACACCGTGCTGCTGGATGTCGACAACGCCGACAACGCCTTGATGACCGACATGACCGCCCAGGTATTTTTCGTCGCCCAGCAAGCGCAGAACGTGCTGACAGTGCCCACCGCGGCCCTGCAAAACGGCTCCGCGGATCGCCAAGTGGCGCAAGTGGTGGCAGCCAACGGCGAGGTTCAGCGCCGCGAGGTTCGCACCGGGATCAGCGACCGGTTACGCACGCAGATTCTCGACGGGTTGGCGGAAGGCGATCACGTGCTGAGCACTCCGCTCACCGGCAGCGGAGGCTGAATGCAAACGCCCCTGATTGACCTTCGACAGATCCGCAAAGCCTACGGCGGTGGCGACAGCCCTGTGGTGGAAGTGCTGCGCGGCATCGACCTGTCGATCCATGCCGGCGAATTTGTTGCCATCGTCGGTGCCTCCGGGTCCGGCAAATCGACCCTGATGAACATCCTCGGCTGCCTCGACCGCCCCACCAGCGGCGACTACCTGTTCGCCGGAGAAAACGTCGCGGGCCTGGGCAGTGACGAACTGGCGTGGCTACGGCGCGAGGCCTTCGGCTTCGTGTTTCAGGGTTACCACCTGATCCCGTCCGGATCGGCCCAGGAAAACGTCGAGATGCCAGCCATTTATGCCGGCACCCCGGCAGACGAACGCCATGCCCGCGCGGCGGCCCTGCTCGAGCGCCTCGGCCTGGGCTCGCGCACCGCCAACCGTCCACATCAGCTCTCCGGCGGTCAACAGCAACGGGTATCGATCGCCCGCGCCTTGATGAATGGCGGCCACATCATCCTCGCCGACGAACCCACCGGCGCTCTCGACAGCCACAGCGGCGCCGAAGTCATGAGCCTGCTCGATGAACTGGCCAGTCAGGGGCATGTGGTGATCCTGATCACCCACGACCGCGAAGTGGCTAAGCGCGCCAACCGGGTCATCGAAATCCGCGACGGCCTGATCATCAGCGACACCGCCACCAATCCCTTAGCCGCCCCGCGCACGGCCCGTCCCGGCGCGCTGCAAGCCGTCGACCTGCGCCAGCGTTTGAGCGCCGGCAGCGAGCCCAATGGCGCCTGGAAAGGCGAACTGCTGGACGCGGTTCAGGCGGCGTGGCGCGTGATGTGGATCAATCGCTTCCGCACCGCCCTGACGCTACTGGGGATTGTCATTGGCGTCGCGTCGGTGGTGGTGATGCTGGCGGTGGGCGAAGGCAGCAAGCGACAGGTGATGGCGCAGATGGGCGCCTTCGGCTCCAACATCATTTACCTCAGCGGCGCCGCGCCCAATCCGCGTACGCCGCCCGGGATCATTACCCTCGACGACGTCGCCGCGCTCGCCAACCTGCCTCAGGTGCAGCGGATCATGCCGGTCAACGGCTCGACTGCCGGCGTGCGCTTCGGCAACGCCGATCACACCGCCTATGTGGGCGGCAACGACACCAATTTCCCGAGCATCTTCAATTGGCCGGTGGTTCAGGGCAGCTATTTCACCCAGGCCGATGAAGACAGTGCCGCCGCCGTCGCGGTGATCGGCCACAAGGTCCGGGAGAAGCTGTTCAAAGACCTGGCCGACCCGATCGGCCAGTACATCCTGATCGAAAACGTGCCGTTTCAGGTGCTCGGCGTGCTGGCCGAAAAAGGTTCCAGTTCCGGCGATTCTGATAGCGATAACCGCATCGCCGTGCCCTACTCGGCCGCCAGCGTGCGTCTGTTTGGCAGCCGTAACCCCGAGTACGTGGTGATCGCCGCCAAGGATGCGCGCAAGGTCAAGGAAGCCGAGCAAGCGATCGAACAAACGATGCTGCGCGAGCACAAGGGCAAGCGCGATTTCGAGCTGACCAACAACGCCGCCATGATCCAGGCCGAGGCCCGCACCCAGGGCACGCTGTCATTGATGCTCGGTTCGATTGCGGCGATTTCGCTGCTGGTCGGCGGCATCGGCGTCATGAACATCATGCTGATGACGGTGCGCGAACGCACCCGGGAAATCGGGATTCGCATGGCCACCGGCGCCCGTCAGCGCGACATCTTGCGCCAGTTTCTCACAGAGGCGGTGATGCTCTCGGTGGTCGGCGGTGTCGCCGGCATCGGCCTGGCGCTGCTGGTCGGTGGCGTGTTGCTGCTGAGCAATGTCGCGGTCGCGTTCCAGTTGTTCGCCGTGCTCGGCGCCTTCGGCTGCGCCCTGGTCACCGGCGTCATCTTCGGCTTCATGCCTGCCCGCAAGGCTGCCCGGCTCGATCCGGTCACGGCCCTTACCAGTGAATGATCGACCTATGAAAGTGCCCCTGACTCTTCTGGCCGCCAGCCTGTTGCTGGCCGCCTGCAGCAACCCTGCGCCGCGCCCCGACAGCGGCCTGCAACCACCCGCCGCCTGGCAATCGCCGAACACCGCGGCCGCCGCACACAGCAACCGGCAATGGTGGATGCAGTTCGGCAGCCCACAACTGAATCGCCTGATCGAACAGGCTAGCGTGGGCAGTCACGACCTGGCCGCCGCTGTCGCCCGGGTTCAGCAGGCCCAGGCCAGCGCCATCATCGCCGGTGCGCCGCTGCTGCCCGAACTCAAGGCTGGCCTCAACGCCAATCGCCAACGCTTGCTGCATGGCAAGGGCTACAGCCAACTGGACGTCAGCCCCGATAATCGCTCGCTGAATTATTACGACGCGGAACTGAGCGCCAGTTACGAAATCGATTTCTGGGGCAGCAAACGGGCGGCCCGGGACAGCGCCCTGCTCGGCTTGCAGGCCAGCGAGTTCGATCGGGCCACCGTGGAGCTGACCTTGCAAAGCGGCGTGGCCAACAGCTACACCCAGGCCTTGTCGTTGCGTGAACAGCAACGGATCGCCGAGCTGAACCTGGCCAACGCCCAAAGCGTGCTGCGATTAGTGCAGACCCGCTACGACGCCGGCAGCGCCACCGCACTGGAACTGGCTCAGCAAAAAAGCCTGGTGGCCGAACAGCAACGCAAACTGCCGCTGGTGCAGCAACAGGCGCGGGAAGCGCGAATCACCCTCGCCGCCCTGCTCGGCCAACCGGTGCAGGCACTGACGCTGACGGAGCAACCGTTCGATCAATTGCACTGGCCGCAGATTGCCAGCGGCGTGCCCAGTGAACTGTTGAGTCGTCGTCCGGACATCGCCAGCGCCGAAGCCAAACTCGCCGCCGCCCAGGCGGATGTGACCGTCGCCCGCGCGGCGATGTTGCCCACCCTGACGCTCACCGCCAGCCTGGGCACCGGCGCCGACCTGGCTTCGGACCTGTTGCGCACGACTTTTTACAACCTGTCCTCGGGGCTGGTAGCGCCGGTCTTCAACAATGGTCGCCTCAGCGCCACCCGCGACAAAGCCACGGCACGCCAACAGGAATTGCTGGAAACCTATCGCGGGGCAATCATCAATGGCTTCGCCGATGTGGAAAAAGCCCTCAACAGTATTCATGGGCTGGACGAACAACGTCAGTGGCAAGGGGAAGAACTGAGCCAGGCGCAGACCGCTTTCGACATCGCCCAGAGCCGCTACCAGGCGGGCGCTGAAGACTTGCTCACGGTGCTGCAAACCCAGCGCGCGCTGTATGCCGCCCAGGATATGAATGTGCAGCTGAGATTGTCGCGGTTGCAGGCCAGTATTGCGCTGTACAAGGCGTTGGGTGGGGGGTGGCTTATTTGAAGATCAAAAGATCGCGGCCTTCGGCAGCTCCTACAGGGATTGATGTTCGCCGAAATATTGCGAATGAACATCGATCCTGTAGGAGCTGCCGAAGGCTGCGATCTTTCGGGGTTTACAACTGCCATCCCTTGACCTTCAAATGCCGCGCATACCACGGCCGTCGCGGCACTTTGCGCAACAGGTCACTCATGTTGTCTTCATCGCCAAAGGTGATGCGCAACGCCAGCTTCATGGTTTCGGGGTCCATTTCCACCGAGCGCCCCGTTTGCAGGCCCGGGGTCGTGCTGCAACCGTGGGTGTCCGGGCCGAGCCACGGATCGCCGACTTCCACCCAACGCCCCGGCGCAAACCATGGCACGCCGTTGACTTCCAGGCGGCTCAGTTCGCCGGGGTGAAAACGCTCATGGGCGCGGAACCAGTCTTCGATGCGATCGTCGATCCAGCCGTGGAAACGCCAGAACACCGGGTTGACGTGGGACGAAAACGGATCGCCGAGAAAGTCGTTTTCCGGGGCATACCAGCGCGCCGCAAAGTCGGCCTGATCCCGGGCCATCGGCACCGGTATCTCATTGGACGGATCCCGGGCCACCGACGCCCAGCGCATGTGCAGCCAATCGTGCAAGCCCAGCTCGACCTCCGAGCCGAACTGGCCGAGGGTCAGTTTCGACAGGTAACGCGGATCCCGGTACTGCGATTCCCAGACCTGGAAGTTGCTGTGATAGGTCTCTGCGGCTTTGATGTCACTGACCCACTTGGTGTATTCGTCGTCGCCCTCGGTCAACCAGGTCGGCGGCAAGGCATTGCCATCGTGATTGTCGAAATAGCGCGCGAAGCCCTGGCGATCGCGCTCGAGTTCCGGCTGCGGCAAGGGGAACGCCGGCCATGAAGGCAAATCCTGCATGGACCGGGCGATGCCGAGCATGTGCCGGTGCATGAAGAAAAAATCGATGCCCGAACCGTTGCGGTCCTTGCGCGGCCCGCGGGCATCACGCTCCTTGTCCCGTGGGCCGGGTTGCCAGCCGATACCGCGCAACGCCTCGCGTTTTTTCTCCGAGAGCTTGTGCCATTTGTCCCGGGACGCGTGCCAGAGCTGATGAAACAATCGATGTTCGGGGGACACCAGCCACGCCAGAAACGCCGGATTGAGGGCAGTTCGCTCCCGCGCTTCGGGAAACCGGCGCTTGATGGCGATAAAGCGATTGTCGAGTTCGGGCAAACCCAACGGGCGATTCAGGCTCAGCACCTGGCCGCTGAACGTGCCGCTGCCGGCATTGCCGAACGCCGCCCAGACTTCGTCGAGTTTTGCCTTGAATTCATACATCGGCGCCACCAGCGGGGCGTCGGTGCGCATCAGTCGCCAGTACAGTTCGGCGCCCTTGGCCGGCGCCAGATCGCCGATGACCTGATAGCACGGCTGGCCTTCCCCGCGCAGGTGAGTGCCGGTGTCCAGGCAACCGCGCAACCCGCGCCCGCGATGGGCGATGTCGAGAAACAGCTCCAGCCCGTCCTGCGGCAAACCATCAAGCCCGGCATCGCTGCCGACAAAACGAATGTCCCAGATTCCGCGCAAGCTGTCGGCCAGTTGCTGGCCGGCGGTGCTGGCCAGGTCGACCGTGGCCTCCCCCGGCGTGATCGGTTCCTTTTCCCGGGTCAGCTCACGATGTGCATAAAAAGCGGCAGGCACCGCAGCGCTCGTGAGCGCCAGGCCCGCCATGAACCAGCGTCGAGAAATCGTCATTGCCCTACCTGTGTCAGCCCTGAAGCAGGCTTTATCCAAGCTAGAACGTTTGTTGCCTCTACAAATTTAAATGCGGTCCCGTGTAGGAGCTGCCGAAGGCTGCGATCTTTTCGGGGCTACCTAAATTCCTGTGCCGGTCACTCGTTCTTCCCAGATAGCAAAGGCCCCTGCGCCTGCACCGGGGCGGCGAACCTGACTGAGATGGCGATGAAAAAAACACGTTCGAAAAAAGCGCTGTACCTCGGCCTGCCACTGGCCTTGGCGATCAGTGCCGGCGCAGGCTGGCTGGTCTGGGATCATTGGTTCAAGGACAACCCCGGCTACCCGGTCAAGGTCATGAAACAGGCCACCGAACTGCAGGGGCGGATCCTTTCCTTCGACAGCCACATCACCGTCCCCCTGAGTTTCGGCGCCCACGGCAATGAGGCCGACAAGGACGGTTCCGGCCAGTTCGATTTGATCAAGGCCAACCGTGGCCGACTGTCCGGCGCGGCCCTGACGGTCTTTGGCTGGCCGGAAATGTGGAACGGCCCGAACGCGCCGCACAGGCCCACTGACGGTTTCGTCGAAGAAGCGCGCAACCAGCAGGAAGTGCGCTACAAAATCATCTCCGGTCTGGTGCGCGACTTTCCCAATCAGGTCGGCATCGCCTACACCCCCGACGACTTCCGACGCCTGCACGGCGAGGGCAAGTTTGCGATTTTCATCAGCATGCTCAACGCCTACCCGCTGGGCAATGACCTGAGCAAACTGGACCTGTGGGCTGCTCGCGGCATGCGCATGTTCGGCTTCAGCTACATCGGCAACAACAGCTGGGCCGACTCGTCACGACCGCTGCCGTTTTTCAACGACTCCCCCGATGCCCTCGATGGGCTGTCGGACATCGGCAAACAAGCGGTGCAGCGCCTCAACGATTTGGGCGTGATCATTGATGTGTCGCAGATGTCGACCAAAGGCCTGGAGCAAGTGGCGCAACTGAGCCGCACGCCGATGGTGGCCTCGCACTCGGCGCCACGGGCTTCGGTGGACATCCCGCGCAACCTCAGCGACAAAGAGTTGCAGCTGATCAAGAACAGCGGCGGCGTGGTGCAGGTGGTCGGTTTCTCGCAATACCTCAAACCGCTGACCCAAGGCACACAGGACAAACTCAACGCCCTGCGCACGCGTTTCGATCTGCCGCCATTGCCCAACCTGGCGATGGCGCTGATGCCCGGCGACCCGATCATCACCGCCTGGTCCGAACAGAAGCTTGGTCAATACGCCAGCGGTCTGTACGCCATTCTTGAGGAAGAACCCAAGGCCACGCTCAAGGACCTCGGCGATGCCATCGACTACACCGTGCGCAAGGTCGGCATCGACCACGTCGGCATCGCTTCGGACTTCAATGACGGCGGCGGCATCAAGGGCTGGGAAAATGTCGGCGAAATCCGCAACGTCACCGCCGAACTGATCCAGCGCGGTTATTCCGAAGCCGACATCGCCAAGCTCTGGGGCGGTAACTTCCTGCGGGTCTGGGAACAGGTGCAAAAAGCCGCGAAGCCCACGCTGATTTCTCGCCAGGAAACGGTAAAGCCATGAGTGACCGTCGGACTTTTCTGAAACAGGCCGGGATCCTCGCCGCTGGCCTGCCGTTGGGTGCCAGCCTCGGCTCACCGGTCGCCGCCGCGCAGATGCAAACCCTGCCCCGGGACAAATGGGCGCAATTGCGTCAGTTGTTTGATCAGGACCCGAATTACATCCACTTCGCCAACTTCCTGGTGACCTCCCACCCCAAACCCGTGCGCGAGGCCATCGCCCGTCACCGCGCCGCTCTCGATCTGAATCCCGGGCTCGCGATGGACTGGGACCACGGCGTGACCCATCAGCGCGAAGAAAACGTGCGGCTCTGGGCCGGTCGATATTTGCAGGCCAAACCGACACAGATCGCCCTCACCGGCAGCACCACCGAAGGCCTGGCGATGATTTATGGCGGCGTGCAGGTGCGCCCCGATCAGGAAATCCTCACCACCGTTCATGAGCATTACTCCACGAACAACATCCTGCATTTTCGCAACCAGCGCGATGGCACCCGGGTGCGCAAGATTCAGTTGTTCGAGCAGCCACAGTCGATCTCGGCCGACCAGGTGCTGGAGACCATCAACCGCAACATCCGCCCCGAGACCCGCGTGCTCGGCATGACGTGGGTGCACTCGGGCAGTGGCGTGAAGCTGCCGATCAGCGACATCGCCGGTCTCGTCGATGAACACAATCGCCAGCGCGACGACAAGGACCGGATCGTTTACGTGGTCGATGGCGTGCACGGTTTCGGCGTCGAAGACCTGAGTTTCCCGGCGATGAACTGCGACTTTTTCATTGCCGGCACCCACAAATGGATGTTCGGCCCCCGCGGCACCGGCATCGTTTGCAGCCGCAGCGAAGCGCTGAAATATGTAAGCCCGAGCGTGCCGACCTTCTCCGAAGCGACGACCTTTTCCACCACCATGTCCCCGGGCGGCTATCACGCTTTCGAACATCGCTGGGCCGTGGACGAAGCATTCAAATTGCACCTGGAACTGGGCAAGGCCGACGTCCAGGCGCGCATCCATCAGCTCAACAGCTACTTGAAACAGCGCTTGCTGGAGCAACCGGGCGTCGAACTGGTCACCCCGGTCGATCCGAAGTTTTCGGCGGGGTTCAGCTTCTTCCGGGTCAAGGGTCAGGACGGCGATGCCGTGGCGGCTCACCTGATGCAAAACCGGATTGTCAGCGATGCAGTCAGCCGCGACGCCGGCCCGGTGATCCGCACCGCACCGGGACTGCTCAATACCGAAGCCGATGTGGAGCGTTTTATCGACGTGCTGGGAAAAAAGCGCTCCGCGTGAACCTCCGCTCCGAAGCACCGTTTTCCTTTAACCGAGACGACTTATGAAAACGCTCCCTATGCCCTTTTCCCTGCGAACCCTATCGGCCCTGGCACTGACCGCACTGCTCGCCGGCCTGCTGCCCGGCGCCGCCCAGGCCGCGAACACGCCTGCCCCAGGCAAAGTGTTCAAGGACTGCAAGGACTGTCCGGAAATGGTCGTGCTGCCCGCCGGTAGCTACACCATGGGCACGCCAGAGGATGAAGTCGGCCACCAGCCCGATGAAGGTCCGCTGCATGAAGTGACCTTCACCCGCCCTTTCGCCATCAGCCGCTTCCAGGTACTGGCCGGCGAATGGGATGCGTACGTGCGCGCCACCGGCAACACCCCCGCCGACTTCGATGATCGCCCGGGACGTCGCTGCACCGCCGGCAAACCCAGCTTCAAACAGACCGCGCGTCACCCGGCCGTGTGCATGAACGTGGCCGAAGCCGAGGGTTACATCGCCTGGCTGTCGAAGAAAACCGGTCATGCCTATCGCATGCCTAGCGAGTCGATCCGTGAGTACGCCGCCCGCGCCGGCAGCACCGGATCTTTCCCGTTTGCGTTCGATGAAGGCGCCGACTACCAGATCTCCAAAAACGCCAACACCTACGGTGCCGCCGATGGCTACAACTTCACCTCCCCGGTCGGCACCTTCCCGGCTAACGCCTTTGGTGTGTTCGACATGCACGGCAACGTTTATGAGTGGGTCGCCGACTGCTACCGCGAAGACTATGTCGGCGTGCCCAGCGACGGCAGCCCGTGGCTGGAGCAGAACTGCAAACGCCATGTCATGCGCGGCAACGACTGGGGCGAAGCGCCGGTGTTTTCCCGCTCCGGCAATCGCAACAGCAGCCTGCCCACCAGCAGCGGCGACTGGCTGGGGTTTCGCGTAGTGCGTGAGCTCTGAATCCTTTCGAGCTCACACACTCCTGTAGCAGCTGGCGCAGCCTGCGTTCGGCTGCGCAGCAGTCGCAAATCCGGCTGACACGGTCCGCCTGACGCACCGCAACCTCTGGTTTTACGACTGCTGCGCAGCCGAACGCAGGCTGCGCCAGCTGCTACACCGGCATTACCCTTTGCCGCCGTTTAAATAAAGTCCGCAACCATTCGTTTTCCTTAAGTACCGGCACTCCCTCCGCACTCCGCACCGAAGCAGGAATCCTCCATGACCAAGCCAACGCGTGGGGCGATCAACGAATTGTTCGCCCTGCTCAAGCCCTTCCGGCTGATCGTCTCTGTGTCCATCGTGCTCGGCATGATCGGTGGCCTGAGCGTCACCGTGTTGCTGGCGACCATCAACAATGCCCTGCACTCCGCTGACGGCCTGACTCGCACCGTGGTGATGATTTTCGCCGGGCTGTGCGTGCTGGCGCTGCTGACCTCGATTCTGTCTGACATCGGCACCAACTACGTCGGTCAGCACATCATCGCCAGGCTGCGCAAAGAACTGGGGGAGAAAGTGCTGTCGGCGCCGATCGACCAGATCGAGCGCTACCGCAGTCACCGGTTGATCCCGGTGCTGACCCATGACGTGGACACCATCAGCGATTTCGCCTTCGCCTTCGCGCCGCTGGCGATTTCCCTGACCGTGACCCTGGGTTGCCTCGGCTATCTGGCCATGCTGTCGTGGCCGATGTTTCTGATGATGCTGGTCGCTATCGCCATCGGCACCACCATCCAGGCCATCGCCCGGGCCAAGGGCATGCGCGGTTTTTACGCGGCGCGAGACTCTGAAGACGAGCTGCAAAAGCACTACAACGCCATCGCCGAAGGGGCCAAGGAACTGCGCATCCACCGCCCGCGACGTCAGCGCATGTTCGTGTCCGGCATCCAGAAAACCGCCGAGAAAATCTGTGACACCCAGATCCGCTCGATCAATACCTTCGTCATTGCCAAGTCGTTCGGCTCGATGCTGTTCTTCGTGGTCATCGGCCTGGCGCTGGCCCTGCAATCGTTCTGGCCCAGTTCCGACAAAGCCGTGATGAGCGGTTTTGTGTTGGTGCTGCTGTACATGAAAGGGCCGCTGGAACACTTGGTTAGCACGCTGCCAATCATCAGCCGCGCGCAGATTGCGTTTCGTCGGATCGCCGAGCTCAGCGAACAGTTTTCCTCCCCCGAGCCGCACCTGCTGCTGGAGGATCAGGGCCACAAACCCGGCCCGGTCCACAGCCTGGAATTGAGCAACGTGCGTTACGCTTTCCCGCCGGTAGAAGGCAGCGAGCCCTTCCGCCTCGGCCCGGTCAACCTGCGCATCGAGCAAGGCGACATCGTGTTCATCGTCGGTGAAAATGGCTGCGGCAAAACCACGCTGATCAAACTGCTGCTGGGCCTCTATGCGCCCACCGAAGGCGAGATCCGCGTGAACGACCAGCCGATCACCGCGCTCAACCGCGATGACTACCGACAAAACTTCACTACGATATTTGCCGACTATTACCTGTTCGATGACCTGATTCAGGGCGACCGGCAAGTGCCGCAGGATGCCACGCGCTACCTCGAACGTCTGGAGATCGCGCACAAGGTCAGCGTGCGCGACGGCGCGTTCAGCACCACCGATCTTTCCACCGGCCAGCGCAAACGCCTGGCATTGGTCAATGCCTGGCTCGAAGAACGGCCGGTGCTGGTGTTCGATGAATGGGCCGCCGATCAGGACCCGACCTTCCGCCGCATTTTCTACACCGAACTGCTGCCCGACCTGAAGCGCCTGGGCAAAACCATCATCGTCATCTCCCACGATGACCGCTACTTCGACGTGGCAGATCAACTGGTGCGCATGGAAGCCGGCAAGGTTAAAAGCGAACTGCAACCCGCGTAATCGACGAGGCCGTGGCCGATCGGAAAAATAATTTTCCGGTTTGCCGCGGCCTCCTCGTCTTAATGAGATGAATAAGAACCATTACCAACTATACCTGCCAAGGTCTTAACCTCATGTCCGCATCCCGTTTCATGCTTCGACCTCTGACCCGCGCCCTGTTAATGAGCAGCACGACCCGCTCGCGCATGACGTCCACCGGCCTCGGCCTGGCGATGACCCTGGCCATGACGCCTTATGTCCAGGCTCAGGAATGGACCCTGAACATCCCGGCCCAGCCATTGGCTCAGGCGCTGCAGACCCTCGGTCAACAGACCAGTCTGCAAATCATCTACAGCCCGGAGAGCATTCAGAACCTGCGCTCCAGTGCCCTCAACGGCCGCTATCAGGACGATGATTCGCTCAGCGCGATGCTCAAGGGCAGCGGGATTCGCCATCAGCGCGACGGCAACACGATCACGCTACTGGCGCCGGCCACCGGCAGCGCGATGGAACTGGCACCCACCAGTATCAACGGTCAGCGCTTGGGTGCGACCACCGAAGGCAGCAACTCCTACACCACCGGGGCGGTGACCATCGGCAAGGGCGAGCACTCGCTCAAGGAAACCCCGCAATCGATCACCGTCATCACGCGCAAGATGCTCGATGACCAGAACCTGAACACCATCGAACAGGTCATGGAAAAGACCCCGGGCATCACCGTTTACGATTCGCCAATGGGCGGCAAGTATTTCTACTCCCGGGGTTTCCGCATGACCGGCCAGTATCAGTACGACGGTGTGCCGCTGGACATCGGCAGCAGCTACGTGCAGGCCGATGCCTTCAACAGCGACATGGCGATCTATGATCGAGTCGAAGTGTTGCGCGGCGCGGCCGGGATGATGAAGGGCGCTGGCGGTACCGCGGGGGGTGTGAACTTCGTGCGCAAGCGCGGCCAGGACACCCCGCACACTCAACTGTCGTTGTCTGCCGGGACCTGGGACAACTACCGTGGCCAGGTTGACACCGGCGGCCCGCTGAACGACGCCGGCACCATTCGTGGCCGGGCCGTGGTGACCCAGCAGACCCGTCAGTATTTCTATGACGTGGGCGAACGCAGGGACCAGATCTACTACGGCGCGCTGGACTTCGACCTGAGCGACTACACCACCCTGGGCTTGGGCATGGCCTATGAAGACGTCGATGCCACTCCGTGCTGGGGCGGCTTGCCGCGCTACGCCGATGGCAGCGACCTGAAGCTCTCTCGCTCCACGTGCCTGAACACCGCCTGGAACAACCAGCGCAGCAAGCGGGCCACTTACTTTGGCGACCTGAAACACGAATTCAACGACAACTGGGCGCTGAAGGTCGCGGGGGTTTACTCGAAAAACACCCAGGACATGGAATACGCCTTCCCGAGCGGAACGGTACCGGTTGGCGCCACCAGCACCGATACCCTGATGATCGGCAGCATCTTTGACTACGATCAGGTCGACTACGGCCTCGACGCTTATGTGGACGGCAAGTTCGACGCATTCGGCCAAGAGCACGAGCTGATCGTCGGCGCCAACGCCAGCCGCTCCCGCAAAGATGACTTCTACGCCGTGGCCCTCCTGCCTGATCGTCAGAATGTGCTGAACCCCAACCATCACCTGCCCCAGCCGGATGAAAGTTTCTACCTGGCCAACGCTACCCGGGGTGGTCCGGTAGACATGCGGATCAAGCAATACGGCGCCTACTCCACGGCACGCCTGAAACTGGCCGATCCGCTGACCTTCGTACTGGGCAGCCGCGTCAGCTGGTACAAGTCCGAAACCGACTCTGTCTCGTTCTGGCGCGGCGAAGGCACACCGATCAGTTCCGAGGCCAAGGAAACCGGGCAAGTCACCCCGTTTGCGGCGCTGCTGTTCGACATCAACGACAACCTGACCGCCTACGCCAGCTACGCGGATATCTTCACCCCGCAAGGCAACTACAAGACCATCACCGGTGCGACGCTCAAGCCATTGATCGGCCAGAGCTATGAACTGGGGATCAAGGGTGAATGGTTTGACGGTCGCCTGAACAGCTCCTTCAACCTGTTCCGCACCATCCAGAAAGACGCAGCCCAGGATGACCCGGCCTGCCCGGACAGCACCTGCTCGCAGAACTCCGGCAAAGTGCGCGCCCAAGGCTTCGAAGCTGAAGTCAGCGGTGAAGTCATTGACCGCCTGCAATTGCTGGCCGGCTACACCTACACCCAGACCAAGGTGCTGGAAGACGCCGACGTCAGTCAGGATGGCGTGTCGTACAACACCTATGTGCCGCGCCACTTGCTGCGAGTGTGGGGCGACTATGCCCTCAGCGGTCCACTGGAACGCGTTACCGTCGGGGCCGGCGTCAATGCCCAAAGCAGCAACTATCGCACCTCGCCAACCAGCGGCAACAATGTCACCCAGTCTGGCTATGCGGTCTGGAACAGTCGCATCGGCTACCGCATCGACGACACCTGGTCCGTGGCACTGAACGGCAACAACCTGTTCGACAAGCGCTACTACGCCACGGTCGGTACCGAAGCTTGGGGTAACTTCTACGGTGAACCGCGCAACTTCGTGATGTCGGTCAAGGCTGACTTCTGATTGCAGCCTCAATGAAAACGCCCCGCAATTGCGGGGCGTTTTTTTTGTGAGCAAGGCGAGAAATGGCAATGGTTAGATCGTTCCCACGCGCCGCAAAGGAATGCCTCAACGGACGCTCTGCGTTCGGCTCTGGAAGGACGCGGAGCGTCCCGGGCTGCATTCCCACGCGGAGCGTGGGAACGATCAACAAACCTGTGGGAGCGGGCTTGCCCGCGATGACGCCGGTACAGCCACCACAAGGCTCGTGTCAGACCGCTAAACAGGCACTGTTTAAAACGACACTTCCAGATACTCACCCAGGCTACACATCCTTGCGCCGTTGCCTACGACTGCGCCAGAATCCGCCGGCTTGTGCGCCTTGAGGCCGGGCTCTATCGTTTCCGGGTCGCTGAAAAACAGCGATCGGGTTTCGCAGCCCGGGTCAATCAAGGCGCACAGCGCCACCGTTCCTTTTCAGATGACGTTATTCGTTCGCTGAATTGCGTTATGGCGGCTGTGCGCGGGAGATCTTCGGGTCTGCCGGGTTCCTTGATTCCCGGTCTGCGAACCTGCGTACAGCTGCCACCTATCTTCGTTTCGCAGCGAACCGTGGCGGCTCCACTAATCAAGGAGCATTACTATGTTCAAAGCCACACCCAACCCGCCTGAAACCGATCCAACATCCCCGTACGAATCCCTCGATTCGAAAAAACTCAACGAAGCCGCCGACCGCGCCCTCGATCACTACCTCAAGCCGCCCATCCCCAAAGACACCAAGCGCAAACCCAGCACCATTTACCATGTCGGCGCCGAGGTCGATAACGAAACCCTACTGGTCAACGCCTGCGAATCCCTGGCGTCAGCGAGCATGATGCTCAGTGAGTTCGCCGGATTGATGGACATGCCACATCGCAACATGATGTTGGGGATTCAGCAGGTGGTGATGCTTGGTGAGTTGGCAGTGAATCGGGTGCTGGATAACTACGATCCGCGAGGCTAGCGAAGAACCTGTAACCGATCGTTCCCACGCTCTGCGTGGGAATGCTTCAACGGACGCTCCGCGTTCGGCTTTAGGGGGTGGGACGCGGAGCGTCCCGAACTGCATTCCCACGCGGAGCGTGGGAACGATCAATCGCACTCAACCCAAATGCCGACTCAGCGCCCGACTCAAGCTTTCATGCACGCTCAGCACATCCGGCATGACCGAGGCCAGCCTGAGCAAATCATGAGTCAAACCCGGGCAATGTTCGAGTTCGACACTCACCCCCTGCGCGCGCAGTTTATCGACGTAGGCCTGGCCTTCATCGAGCAACGGATCGAACCCCGCCAGCAACACAATCGCCGGCGCCACACCGCGCAGATCCTCGGCCAGCAAGGGTGAGAAGCGCCAGTCCAGCAGGTCTTCGGGGCGGCGGGCGTAGTGCTGGTAAAACCAGTCCAGCGTGTCGTTCTCCAGCAAATACCCTTCACTGAACAAAAGACGCGAATCGTGGGTGCGCGAGGCATCAGTGACCGGATAACACAGCAACTGCACCTTGGGAACGATGGCCACGGTGTGTGGCTGAACCACCGCTTGCAAGGCCAGCACCGTCGCCAATGTGGCACCGGCACTGTCACCGCCGAACGCGACGCGACCGGCATCCAGCCCCAGGGCTAACGCCTGTTCCGCTAGCCAGGACAAGGCGTCTTCACCGTCCTCCAGCGCCGTCGGGAAACGATGCTCAGGCGCCAGCCGATAGCCAACCGACAACACCGCGCACGGCGTACGTCGGCAGAATTCGCGGCAGACTCCGTCATGGGAATCCAGGCTGCCCACGACAAAACCACCGCCATGGAAATACACCAGCACCGGCATCGGTGCCGTCGCCCCGCTCGGGCGATATAAACGCAATGCCAGCGGCGCACCCTCCCGGGCCGTGGTGTTGACCTCCAGCACATCAATATCCTGAGGAGCATCCCAACGCAATTGCGCGGTGGTTTGTTCGAAAATCGCCCGGGCCTCGGCCGGAGTCATTTGATGCAGCGCCGGCAGGCCTGCGTCCTGGCCGTCTTGCGCCAGGTCGAGGAAGGCTTCCAGATCAGGGTGTAACGACATCGAAAAAATCCTTATGTCCGTAAAAAGAGGCGCGCCTCGGCAACGCCCCCCCAGCAATGATTAAAACCCCGACACTCAGCCCACCCGCGCCATGCAATGCTCGATCAACGCCTCAAGCTCGCGCTGATAATCCTGCATGAACGACTCCATGGTGCTGGCCCGATAACGCTGGGTGCTGTAGATGCAACGCAGCGCCAACTGACCGTCGTACACCTGGCCGACAACCTCCAGCCAGTTGCCCAGATTGGCCTGCAGGCTGTAGTTGTCGCCGGTCTCTTCCAGCGCCGGCACCAGTAACGCCTGCTCGTCGAAGCTCTGGTCGAACTGCCCCAGATAGTTGAACGTCACCCGAGCCTGCGGCAGGTCGGCCAATTGGCGGCCCAGTTGCGGGCCGGCCAGATGACGCAATACGCCGTAGCCGATGCCCTTCTGCGGGATGGCCGCTAACTGCGCCTGCACGTTGATGATCGACGCGCCGATGTCCGCGCTGTCGGGGGTGAGCCGGACCGGGAACATGCTGGTGAACCAGCCCAGGCTGCGGCTCAGGTCGATGCTCTCGAACAGGTCTTCGCGGCCGTGCCCTTCCAGCAAAATCAGCGCCGACGGTTGTTCGCTCCAGCGACACAGTGCCCGGCTCAGGGCCGACAGCAGCAAATCGTTGATCTGCGTGCGATAGACCGCTGGCGCCTGCTTGAGCAACTGCTCGGTGTGCTCGCGAGACAACTTGAGCCGCGCCTGAGCCTGGTGACGCACCTGATTCTTGCCGCGACGGTTGTCGCACGGCAGGTCGATACCCGGCTGATCCAGTTGCTCCAGCCAGTAGTTCAATTCCTGCTCGACAATCACCGGCGCCTGCGCCTGCAGGGCTTCGGCAAATGCGCGATAGCTGCTGGTGCGGATCGGCAATTGCGGTTCGATGCCCATCACGCAAGCCTCGTAAGCCACCTTCAAGTCATCGAGCAAAATCCGCCACGACACCGTGTCGACCACCAGATGGTGGATGACCATCAACAGCCGCGCCTGGCCGTCCGGCAAGGCGATGTGCACCACCCGCCAGGCTGGGCCATCGTCGAGTTTCAGGCTGCGCTGAGTCAGGTTGGCCAAGGCTTCGACCTGCTCGCTGCTTTCGACCTCGCGGCGCCACAGCGCCGGTTCGCGGCGCTCGGTCGGTGCGGCATAGCGCTGCAACCAACGCCCGCCTTCCTGACAGAAGCGCAGGCGCAAGGTGTCGTGATGGTTTTCGATCCAGCCCAGCGCCTGTTCCAGAGCATCCAGATCCAGCGTCTGACGCGCACTCAGCAAAAACGACTGGTTGTAGTGATGAGACTCGGCCATGCCCTCGGCGAAGAACCACTCCTGAATCGGCAGCAGATTGAACAACCCCTCACTGGCCACATGGGTGAGGTCCACCGACGGTTGCGCGGTGCCCGCCTTGACCACGTCCTGTTCGACGATGCCGGCGATGGTCTGGTAGCGCATCAGATCGCGAAGCTTGAGTTCCATCTGCAGGGTCGGGTGGTTCCTGACCCGGGAAATCACTTGCAGGCTCAGGATCGAATCGCCGCCGAGTTCGAAGAAATTGTCGCTGATACCGACCTGCTCCACCTGCAACACCTGCGACCAGATCTCCGTCAGCAACTGTTCCTGCTGATTGCGCGGGGCAATGTATTCCTCGCTTTTGAATTCCGGCTCGGGCAATGCCTTGCGGTCGAGCTTGCCGTTGGGGGTGATCGGAAAGGCACTGAGGCAAACGATCTGCGCCGGCACCATGTATTCCGGCAAGGTGGTGCGCAGACCGGCCTTGAGTTCATCGCCTAGCTGCTGGCCGGCGTCAGTGACGACGTAACCGATCAGTTGCTTGCCGGAGGCGCTGTCCCGGGCGATCACCAAGGCATCGTTGACCTGCGCCAGTTGCCGCAGGCTGGCCTCGACTTCCCCCAGCTCGATACGGAACCCGCGCACTTTGACTTGATGGTCGATGCGGCCGACGTAATCGACCACGCCGTCCTGGCGCAAGCGTACCAGGTCGCCGGTGCGGTACAACCGCTCGCCGCTGGCAAACGGGTTGGGCACGAAGCGTTCGCAGGTCAGGTCTGGCCGACCGTGATAACCACGGGCAACCCCGTAGCCACCGATGTACAACTCGCCGGCAAAACCTGGCGGCAGCGGATTCAGCTCTTCATCCAGCACATACAGGGAACGCGCGCCCACCGCCCGGCCGATCGGCGCATAAGCCGCTTCACATTGCTGGCTCACCGGCACTTTCCAAAGCATCGGCGTGACCACGGTTTCCGTCGGGCCGTAGCCGTTGGTGAAGTACTCGGGGCGCAGCGCCGCCTTGACCTGTTCGAAAGTCTGGTCCGGCACCGCATCGCCGCCGAAGCAATAGATGCGCACCGGAGGCGGTGCAATTGCGCTGGCCGCAGCGTACTCGGCCAGTTGCTTGAGGTAGGCCGGCGGGAAGCAGGCGATGGTCACGCCGTACTCGTGCAGTGCCTGATAAGTCTGCTCCGGCGTCCACAGGCAACCATCGCGCATCACCAGCCGGCCGCCGCTGTACAGCGTACTCAACCAGCGCTCATGAGCACCGTCGAAGGCGAACGACATGAAGTGCAGCTCGCAGCTGCGGGTGTCCATTTCATACAGTTTGGCGATGGCCTGACAGTGCATGCTCAGGGGTCCCTGAGTCACCGCCACGCCTTTTGGCCGTCCGGTGGAACCCGAGGTGTAAACCAGATAAGCCAACCCTTGCTCCAGCACGCGGCACACCGGCGCCTCATCGCCATAACGGGACTCGTCGAGATGATCCAGCTCAAGGCGCAACAGCCCCTCGGGCGCCGGTAACGTCGTCCGCAGGCTGCTCTGGGTCAGCAGCAACGCCATGCCGGAATCTTCGATCATGTACGCCAGACGCTCCGGCGGATAATCGATGTCCAACGGCACATAGGCCCCGCCGCTTTTGAGCACGGCGAGGAAGCTGACGACCATTTCCAGCGAACGCGGCAGTGCCACGCCGATCACCACTTCCGGCCCCGCACCATGCTCGATCAAGCAATGGGCCAGACGATTGGCCCGTCGTTCCAGTTCGCCGTAACTCAGGCTCAGCCCGGCACATTGCACCGCAATGGCCTCGGGCTGAGTCAGTGCGTGTCGGCTGATCAGCTCCGGCAACAGCTGTGGCTGATGATCCGCTGACGGCTCGGCGCTCCAGGTCTGCATCGCTTGCCATTGCTCGAGCGACAGGCGCTTCAGGTTGCCCAGACGTTCGTGAGGCGCACGCATCATCGCCTCAAGGGTGTTTTCCAGCGTCAGGCGAATCCCCTCCACTGCCTCGGCACTGAAGTGGCTGCGCAGGTACAGGTATTCAATCGACAGTTCGTCGCCGAGCGTCACCGCCAGGTCCATCGGCACGTTCGTCACGTCATGGCCGATGGATTTGCCGAAGCTCAGGCCGGTATCGTTGTCCTCTTGCAGGCGGTCGTCGATCGGGTAGTTCTCGAACACGATGATGCTGTCGAACAGCGCCTGCCCGCCCAGGCCGGACCAGCGTTGCACATCCGCCAACGGAGCCTGGGAATGGTCGCGGATATCCAGGTTGTAAGCCTGGATCCGGTTCAGCCAGTCTGCCAGAGGTTGATCCGGTTCCAGCGTCTGAATGATCGGCAAGGTGTTGATGAACAGACCCAGCATGTTGCCGACATTGGGCAAACTCTCGGGACGCCCGGACACCGTGGCACCAAAGGTCACGGTGTTTTTCCCGGTGTAGCGCTGCAACAGCAGCAACCATGCGCCCTGGATCAACGTGTTCGGCGTAATCCGCAGATCGCGGCAGAACTGCAGCAAGCGACCGGTCTGTTGCGCGTTCCAGTGGGAGTAAATGGCGTTGTGGCCGGGTTCATCGGACACATGCCGTGGATGGATGGCCTGGCTCAGCGCCGTCGCCTCGTTGACCGGGGCCAGCCGGGCTTTCCAGAACAACTCCCGGGCGTCCTGGTCCTGGGCTTGCAACCAGGCGATGAAGTCGCGGTAGCGGCCGTTTTCAGCGCTGATTTCACCCTTGGCGTAGTGCTGGATCACCTCACCAAACAGCCGCGAACTGCTCCAGCCGTCCATCAGGATATGGTGACTGGTCCAGACCATTTGATACTGATCTTCAGTGCTGCGAATCAACAACACTCGTTGCAGTGGCGCCTGGGTCAGCTCGAAGCCTCGCGCGCGGTCCTCGGCGGCCCGCGCGGCGATGTCCGCCTCGCTGGCGTCGCGATCGCGCCAGTCGAGCACCTGCAAATCGAGCGTTGCCTGACGCTGGACAATTTGCAGCGGTTTGGCCAAGCCATCGTGCCAATGGAAGCTGGTGCGCAGGATCGCCTGACGCTCGATGACCGCCTCCCAGGCCTTGCGGAAACGCTCAACATCCAGACCGCCCACCGGCAAACTGATCTGATTGACGTACAGGCTCGAACCATTGTCCGACAAGGTGTGGAACAGCATGCCCTCTTGCATCGGCGACAGCGGATAAATGTCTTCGATCCGCGACGGGGCTACCGGCAAGGCGTCCAGTCGGGCCTGATCCAGGTGCGCCAACGGGAAATCCGACGGCGTGACTCCGTGGCTGTCCGGCTGGCAGCAATGCTCGATCAGCAACTCCAGTTCCCGGGCGTACTCCTCGGCCAAGCGTTCGATGGTCGAGGCGTTGAACATGTGCGTGCTGAAGGACCAGCCGACACTCAACTCGCCGCCGTACACCTGGCCATTGAGCGTCAGCCAGTTACCCAGCAGCGCATCGTTACTGTGCTCTGTGCCCTTGACCTCATCGGCCGGCACAAACAAGGCACCGCTCTGGCTATCGAAGCTGCCATCGAACTGGCCCAGGTAGTTGAAGGTGATACGCGGTGTCGGCAGGGTCCGCAGCGACGCCTGGCAAGCCTCGTCACCCAGATAACGCAGCACACCGTAACCCATGCCACGATCCGGAATCGCGCGCAGTTGCTCTTTGATTTGCTTGATCGAGCCGGCCAGCTCCTGGGTCGGGGTCAATTTGACCGGGAACAGGCTGGTGAACCAGCCTACTGTGCGGGTCAGATCGAGGCCGTCGAACAGATCTTCACGACCATGGCCTTCGAGCTGAATCAGCACCGACGACTGTTCGCTCCAACGGGCGATCACCCGTGCCAGCGCTGTCAGCAACAGGTCGTTGACCTGTGTGCGGTAAGCCGCCGGGGTCTGCTGCAGCAGTCGTCGGGTCAAGGTCGGGTTCAGGCGACTGTAAAGCGTCAAGGCATGGCGGCTCTGCAGGCTGCCCTGGGGGTTATCTTGCGGCAGCGGCGCGCCGTCCGAGCGCTGCGCCTGCCAGTAAGGCAATTGTTCAAGCAGCGATTCACTGCGGGCGTGACGTTGCAATTGCTCCGCCCAATGCTTGAAGGACGTGGTCTTGGCCGCCAATGCCAACGGTTCGCCGGCCAGTAACTGGCGGTAGCTGCCCTGCAAATCCTCCAGCAGGATCCGCCACGACACACCATCGACCACCAGGTGATGAACGATCAACAACAAGCGCTGTTCGCCCTCAGGCAAATCAAACAACACCGCGCGCAACAACGGGCCTTGTTGCAGATCCAGGCTGCATTGGGCTTGTTCGGCGACGCGTTCCAGGTGGGCGGCATCACTGACCGATTCCTGCCACAACGGCGACAGGCGCTGTTGTTCTACGGTCCGATAGCTCGCCGACCAGCTGCCTGGGTTTTGTGTAAAGCCCAGGCGCAGGCCGTCGTGATGATCGATCAGCGCGTGCAAGGCCTGCTCAAGCGGCGCGGACACCAGAGGGTTCAACGGTTTGAGCAGCACCGACTGATTCCAGTGATGACGCTGCGGCAAGGGTTGTTCGAAAAACCATTGCTGAATCGGCAGCAACGGTGTCTCACCTGTCACCGGGCCTTGATCGGTTGGCGCCAGGGCTTTGCCGAGCTGCGCGACAGTGGCCAGTCCCTGGACGGTCTGCTGCTGGAACAGATCCTTGGGCGTGAAGCTGATTCCCTGCTGACGCGCCCGGCTCACCACCTGAATGGAGATGATCGAATCGCCGCCCAGGGTGAAGAAGTTGTCGGTCACACCGACCCGCGTAAGTTTCAGAATGTCTTGCCAGATCCCGGCAATCTGCTGTTCCAGCGCGGTGCGCGGTGCCACGTAATCGCGTTGCAGCTGGCTGGCGTCCGGGGTCGGCAAGGCCTTGCGGTCGAGTTTGCCGTTGGGGGTCAGCGGCAGTTGTTCGATGAACACCCATTGCGCCGGCACCATGTAATCCGGCAGATGTGCCTTGAGTCCGGCCTTGAGCGCTTCGCTCAGATCGTCCTGCTGTTGTGGGCTCAGGTCGGACTGCACCGGCACCACATAGGCCACCAACTGCTGGCCGCTATGACCTTCCACCGCCAGCACCACGCCTTCGCGCACGCTGTCGTGGGCCAGCAGGCGCGCTTCGATTTCACCCAGTTCGATACGGAACCCGCGCACCTTGACCTGATGGTCGATGCGTCCGATGTATTCGATCAGGCCGTCGTCACGCAAACGGGTCATGTCGCCGGTGCGGTACATCCGTTCGCCATTGCTGGCCAGCGGGTTGGGCACAAAGCGCTCGGCGGTCAGGCCCGGACGGAACAGATAGCCACGGGTAATGCCGTCGCCAGCCAGGTACAACTCGGCCGCAACGCCAATCGGCGCGGCCTGCAACTGGCCGTCGAGCAAGTGCGCGGTGGTATTCACCAGCGGCCGACCGATGTTCGCCTGACCGCCGGCTTCGCGACGGGTGCAGGTCGAATAGGTAGTGTCTTCCGACGGCCCGTACAAATCGTAAACGTGCTCGACCGAGGTCTCGCGGTACAGCGTGTCCACCAGGCCTTGTTTGAGCGGTTCACCCGCAAGGTTGATGATGCGCACACCTGAAGGGATCTGCCCGGCGCGCTGCAAGGCTGCAATGGCCGACGGCACGGTGTTGATCAGGCGAACCTGATCGCGTTCCGGCAGGTCCGGCAATTCCAGGGCGTTGCGCGCCATGATGATCGAACCGCCGCGGGCCAGGGTGACGAAAATCTCCCACACCGACAGGTCGAAGCACACCGAAGTCGAGGCCAGCACGCCTTGCAGCTCTTCCTCGCTGTAGACCTCGTGCGACCAGTGAATCAGCGCCTGCACGTTGCGATGAGCAATCGCCACGCCTTTGGGTTTACCGGTGGAACCGGAGGTATAAATCACATAAGCCAGGTTGGCCGAATCAATCCCGCCCTCAAGGTTGTGCGACGCCAGGTCGGCGAAGGCCTGACCGCCCGCCTCGACCCACACCACTTGGGCCTGGGTCTCGGGCAATTGCGACAGCAAATGCGGCTGAGTCAGCAACACCCGCGCCTGACTGTCGTCGAGCATGTAGGCCACGCGATCCGCCGGGTAGTCCGGGTCCAGCGGCACGTAGGTGCCGCCGGCCTTGAGCACCGCCATCAGGGCAATCACCAGTTCGGCGGAACGGGGCATCGCCACGCCCACGCGGATTTCCGCGCCGACACCCAGGGTTTGCAGATGACGGGCCAGTTGATTGGCGCGGCGATTGAGTTCGGCATAGGTCAACCCAGCACCGGCATGGCGCAAGGCAATCGCCTGTGGCCGCGCTTCGACCTGGGCTTCGAAGCCTTGATGGATCAAGGCTTGGGTCGGATACGCGGCGTGATGGTCATTCCATTCGGCAAGCGTGCGCAGCTCGCTCGCCGGCAACAGACCGATCTCGCCCAGCAAGCGTTGCGGTGCGTCGAGGAACTGGCGCAGCACTTCTTCCAGATGAGCGGCCAGGCCGACAATGCTGCGCTCGGCGAAGTGTTCGGTGAGGTAGTTGAAGTCCAGGCTCAGTACTTCGCCGGCACCGGCGATCAGCGTCAGGCCATAGTTGGTTTGCTCACGGTGTTCGAGGCCGCTGAAACGCAAGCCGCCCGGATTGGCCTCCAGGGTGTCGGACACCGGGTAGTTTTCGAACACCAGCAAGGTGTCGAACAATGCTTCGCCGTTGAGCGCGGCCAGGCGTTGAATGTCTTGCAACGGCGTCTGTTCGTAATCGCGCAGCAGCAGGTTCTTATCCTGCACGCTGCGCACCCAGTCTCTGACATTGCACGTCGCTTGCGGGCTGGCGATCACCGGCAGGGTATTGATGAACAGGCCCAACTGTTGCTCGATACCCGGCAGGTCCACCGGGCGACCGGACACCGTCGCGCCGAACGCAACACTGCTTTGCCCGGTGTAGCGCTGCAACACCAGCAGCCACGCGGCTTGCACCAAACTGTTGAGCGTCACTTGCTGTTGGCGCGAGAAACCGTTGAGGCGCTGGGTGAAGGCTGCGTCAAAGGTCAGCTTATGCACGCCTTTGCCGGGGCCGGGCACGGTTTGCCCGTGGCAGGCCGAGGCCAATCGCGTCGGTTCGTCCAGTTCGGCCAACTGCCCGCGCCAGAAGGCTTGCGCCGCGTCCTTGTCCTGGCGTTGCAGCCAGGCCAGGAAGTCGCGATAACGGCCCTGCGCACTCGACACCGGATGCCCGGCGTAATCCTGCAGCACTTCGCCAAACATCCGCGAGTTGCTCCAGCCGTCCATGAGAATATGGTGGCAGGTGAAGATCAGGCGATGACGGTCATCGGCGGTGCGCAACAGGCACAAGCGCAGCAGCGGCGGATTCTGCAAGTCGAAACCGCGTTCGCGATCGGCCAAGGCACGGGCCTCAAGCGCGGCTTGCAGATCCGGCTCTGCGCGCACATCCACTTCCGGCATTTCCAGGGTCAGCTGGCGATAGATCACTTGCAGCGGTGTATCGAGACCGTCGCCACCCCAGATGAAACCGGCGCGCAGCACTTCATGACGATCCACCACCCGCTGCCACGCTTGCTGGAAGCGCGCTACGTCCAGACCGTCGATATCCAGCAGCATCTGATAGACGTAAGCGCTGGCATCGGCATCGTACAGGCTGTGGAACAGAATGCCCTGCTGCATCGGCGCCAGCGGGTAAATGTCCTCGATGCGCTGCGCGGCGATTGGCAGGCTGTCCAGATGCGTTTGGGACAACCCGGCCAATGGCACATCGGAAGGGGTCAGGCCGCCGCTCGGATGGTTCAGGCAATGGTCGATCAACTCACCCAGCGCGACTTCATACGCGCGAGCCAGGGCGTTGATGGTCGCCTCCTCGAACACGTCACCGCTGTAGGTCCAGGTCAGGCTCAATTGCCCCTGGTAGACGCGGCCGTCGATGGTCAGCCAGTTGCTCATCGGCGCCTGTTCGTCCTGCCCGGCGCCCTTGTCTTCGGTGGCCGGCACCCACAGGGCGCCTTCGTCGAAGTTGTTATCGAACTGCCCCAGGTAGTTGAACGTCACCTTGGGTTGGGACAAGCCGCTCAGGGCTGCCTGCGCAGCGTCGCTGCCCAGATACCGCAGCAAGCCAAAGCCGATGCCTTTGTTCGGGATCGAGCGCAGTTGTTCCTTGATGCCCTTGATGGACGCTTCGAGGCTGGCCTGCGGAGTCAGGCGCACCGGGAACATGCTGGTGAACCAGCCCACGGTACGGCTCAGATCAAGATCGTCAAACAGGTCTTCGCGGCCATGCCCTTCGAGCTGCACCAGGGCGCTGTCGGAGGCGGTCCACTCACACAAAACCCGGGCCAGTGCGGTCAACAGCAAATCATTGACCTGAGTGCGATACACCGCCGGCGCCTGTTGCAGCAGTTGGCGAGTGCGCTCGGCATCCAGACGCGTATCGACGCTGCGCTCGAAACGGTTCTGCAGTTGTCCATCAGGGTTGTCCAGCGGCAAGTCCGCCGGCGCTTCGGCCAGTTGCCCGCGCCAGTAATCCAGCTCGGTTTCCAGCCCGGCGCTGTGCGCATAACCTTGCAGGCGTTCGCCCCAATCCTTGAACGCCGTGGTCTTGGCCGGCAGGCGCAACGGCGTCCCGGCGCTCAGTTGTTGATAAGCGGTTTGCAGGTCTTCCAGCAGGATCCGCCACGACACACCATCGACCACCAAATGGTGGATCACCAACAGCAGTCGCTGGCTGGCGTCGGGCAAATCCACCAATGCCGCGCGGATCAACGGGCCATCGCTCAGGTTCAAGCTGCGCTGCAACGCCAGGCACAGCGCCGGCAACGCCTCGCTGTCTGGCAACGCCACGGTGCGCAGCAGTGCGTTCGGCTGATCGACGGCGGCATGCTCCTGCGCCCAGTCATCTGCGGTCTGGCGATAGCGCAGACGCAAGGCATCGTGATGCCGTTGCAGATGTTCCAGGGCCTGCTCCAGCGCAGCCGCTTGCAGAGGTTCGGCCGGGGTCATCAGGATCGACTGGTTCCAGTGCTGACGCTGGGGAATGTCGGTGGCGAAAAAGTACTGTTGAATCGGGGTCAGCACGGCAGCGCCAAGCACATCACCTTGCATCGCCTGCACCGCATCGCTCTGCTGTGCGACGGTGGCCAGGCGTTGTACGGTCTGGTGCTGGAAGATGTCTTTGGGCGAGAAGCGGATGCCCGCCTGACGCGCCCGGCTGACCACCTGAATCGAGATGATCGAATCGCCGCCCAGTTCGAAGAAATTGTCGTTGAGCCCGACCCGCTCGACTTTCAATACGTCCTGCCAGATCTCGGCCAAACGCTGTTCGAGTTCGCTGCGCGGTGCCGCATAAGCCTCTTGCACCAGGCTCACATCAGGGTTGGGCAATTGCTTGCGATCGAGCTTGCCGTTGGCCGTCAGCGGCAGGCGGTCGAGGAATACCCAGCTGACCGGCACCATGTAGTCCGGCAGGGTTTCACGCAATTGCGCCTTGATCGAATCGCGCAAGCCGGCATGGGCGTCCGCGTCCAGTGGTTCGCTCGGCACGATCCAGGTAGCCAGTTGCTGCCCACTGAGCCCTTCGACCGCCAGCACCACGGCTTCACGCACCGCGTCATGGTTGAGCAATTGGGTTTCGATTTCCCCCAGCTCGATACGGAAACCGCGAATCTTCACCTGATGGTCGATACGGCCGATGTACTCGATCACACCGTCGCCGCGCAGCCGCGCCAGGTCGCCGGTGCGGTACAAGCGTTCGCCGGCCACAGGGTTAAACGGATCCGGAACGAACCGGGTGGCGCTCATGCCTGGCTGGTTCAAATACCCCCGCGCGAGCCCGGCCCCGGCGATGTACAACTCGCCGATGCACCCTTGGGGCACCAGGTTCAGCGCGTCGTCGAGCAAGTACCACGACAGGTCGACAATCGGCTCGCCGATCGGGCTGCTATGGGTCTGTTGCAAGTCCGCCATGGACAGCGGGCGATAGGTCACATGCACGGTGGTTTCGGTGATGCCATACATGTTGATCAGGGTCGGCGCGCGATCGCCGAAACGTTCGAACCAGGGACGCAGGCTCTGCATTTCCAGCGCTTCGCCACCAAACACCACGTAACGCAGCGCATGATTGCGCGACGAAGCACTGGCCACTTGCATCAGCGGTTTGAACGCCGACGGCGTCTGGTTCAGAACGGTGACTTGTTCATCACAGAGCAAGCTGTAGAACTCTTCCGGCGAACGGGTGACGTCGTGGGGCACCACCACCAGTTTGCCGCCGTGGAGTAGCGCGCCGAAAATTTCCCAGACCGAGAAATCGAACGCGTACGAATGGAACAGGGTCCAGCTGTCCTGAGGGCCGAAACCGAACCAGTGATCGGTGGCGCTGAACAGGCGAATGACATTGCCATGGGGCAGCAACGCGCCTTTGGGCTTGCCGGTGGATCCGGAGGTGTAAATCACATACGCGAGGTTGTCTACGGTGGTCCGGCAAGGTGGATTGGCCGTGCTGCTGTCCTGTAGCGGTTGATTCAGATCCAGACACGCCAGCCCCGGTGGAATCGGCAACTGCGCCAGCAAATGTCCCTGAGTCAGCAACAGCTCGATCCCGCTGTCCTCGATCATGTAGCGCAAACGGTCGTCGGGATAGCTCGGGTCCAGCGGCACATAAGCGCCACCGGCCTTCAGCACAGCGACAATGGCGACGATCATGTCCAGCGAACGCTCCACCGCCACGCCCACTCGAACATCGGGGCCGACGCCACGGGCGATCAGCTGATGCGCCCATTGGTTGGCCTGGCAATTGAGTTCGGCATACGTCAGCCGTTGCCCGGCGAACACCACCGCTGGCGCCTGCGGATGACGCTCGGCCTGCGCCTCGATCAACTGATGAATGCACTGGCTGACCGGGTGCACCACCGGACCAGGGTTCCAGTGCGCGAGCAGTTGCTGTTGCTGCGCGTCATCAAGCACCGGCAGCTGGGCAATACGCTGGGTCGGGTCCTGAACGATCGCCCGCAGCAGGTTGCGCCAATGCTGCGCCAGACGCTCGATGGTCGCAGGCTCGAACAAATCGGTGGCGTATTTGAGCACCGCTTCAATGCCATGGGCCTGCTCGGTGGTGTTCAGCACCAGATCGAACTGCGCGGTTGCGCTCTGCCATTCAAGCGGCTCGATACTCAAGCCGTTCAACCGAGTCTCGACACTGATCCGGCTTTCGGCCTGGTGATTGAACATCACCTGGAACAACGGGCTGTGACTCAGGCTGCGTCCCGGCTCCAGGGCTTCCACCAGTTGTTCGAACGGCAGGTCCTGGTGCGCCTGGGCTTCCTGGGCGGTTTGCCGAACCTGGCGCAGCAGATCGACGAAGCTGGCTTGCCCGTCGACGTCCGCCTTGAGCACTTGGGTGTTAACGAAGAAACCGATCAGACGCTCGATCTCCACGCGCCCACGGTTGGCCACCGGCACACCGACGCGGATGTCGGCCTGGCCGCTGTAGCGGTGCAACAAGGCCTGGAACGAGGCCAGCAACAGCACGAACAGCGTGACGTTTTCCCGTCGGGCGAAGGCCTTGAGGCTGTCGCTCAGCGTCGGGTCCAGAATCAGGTTGTGGCTGGCCCCGGCAAAGCTCTGTTCCACCGGACGCGCGCGGTCAGTGGGCAGCTCCAGCACCGGTTGCTCGCCGCCGAGTTTTTGTTGCCAGTAGGCCAGTTGACGTTCCTGTTCGCCGGCCTCCATCCACTGCCGCTGCCACAGGGCGTAGTCGGCGTATTGAATCGGCAAGGTTGGCAGCCCGGCGTCATGCCCGAGGTTGAAACCGGCATACAACTGCACCAATTCCTCGATCATCACCTGCAACGACCAACCGTCCGACACGATGTGGTGCAGGGTCAGCACCAGCACGTGATCATGCGGGGTGACTTGCAGCAGGGCCGCGCGCAACAGCGGGCCGGTCTGCAAATCGAAAGCTTGCTGGCTCTGGGTCTGGACGAAGGCCTGGATCGACGCCTCCGGGGTTGCCGCCAGCTCAGGGCTCAGCTCGTGAATATCCAGGGCAAACGATCCTGCGGGCAAGATCGTTTGCAAGGGTTGCCCGGCGTCTTGAGTGAACACCGTGCGCAAGGTTTCGTGTCGTTCAATCAGCGCCTGGACGCTGCGCTGCAACGCGGCCACATCCAGCGGGCCCTGCAAGCGCAGGGCTGTCGGAATGTTGTAGGCCGCGCTGTGCGGCGCCCATTGCCAGAGAAACCACTGGCGCTGTTGAGCGTAGGACAGCAACAACGGTTCTTCAGCCGTGCGCTTGAAAACCGGGGCAATGTCAAAAAGGTTGACGCCTTTCTGCTTGAGCAGAACCGCCAGAGCCTTTCTTTGCTTAGCCGAAAGTTGTCCTACCGACTCGATTAACTCTTGCACGCGTTGTTCCCCTCAAGAAATCAGTTTTTCCAGATCATCGAGGGATAGACGTTTGAGGGCCTCCAGGGATTTAGCCAATTCGTCCTGAACCGGCGATAAATCGACGCGCAACGCTTCGATACGGCTGCAGAACGCTTGCAGGGTGTCGGCCTCGAACAGCTCCTTGAGCGGCACCTTGTCACCCAGGCGTTCCTTGATCCGGGTCACCACCAGCGTCGCCAGCAACGAATGCCCGCCCAACTGAAAGAAGTTATCCGTCAGGCCCACGCGCTCGACTTCCAGCACCTCTTGCCAGACGGTCGCCACTTCCCATTGCAGATCGGTGCGCGGCGCTTCGTAACGCTGCAGCGTCGGATTGCCGCCCAGCGCCATCAGGGCCTTGCGGTCGAGCTTGCCATTGGGGGTCAGCGGCAACGCGTCGATCACGTGCAGATGGCTCGGCACCATGTGTGCCGGCAAGCGACTGGCCAAGGTCGCTCGCAGGCTTTCCACCAACAACTGACGGTCGCTCGCCACCACATAGGCGTGCAGATGTTTGCCCGCCGCGCCCTCCTGAGCCAGCACCACGGCTTCGCGCACATCAGGCTGCTCCAGCAATCGGGCTTCGATCTCGCTCAGCTCGATGCGGAAGCCGCGAATCTTCACCTGATGATCGGCACGACCGATGTACTCAATGTTGTCGTCAGGCCCCTGGCGCACCAGATCGCCGGTGCGATACAGCCGCTCCCCGTTAGTGGCGAACGGGTCCGGCACGAAGCGTTCGGCGGTCAGGCCGGGACGCAGCAGATAACCTCGGGTCAAACCGGCGCCAGCCAGGTACAACTCGGCCGTCAGCCCTGCCGGTAGCACCTGCAACTGGCTGTCGAGCAGGTAGGCCACGGTGTTGTCCAGCGGCCGCCCGATGTTCGCCCGGCCGTTGGCGGTGCGCAGGGTGAAGGTCGAATAGGTGGTGTCTTCCGACGGCCCGTACAGGTCATAGACCTGCTGGACCGAGGTGCTGGCGTACAGCGTATCGACCAGCGTCTGCTTGAGCGGCTCGCCGGCCAGATTGATGGTGGTGACCGACGCCGGAATCTGCCCGGCCCGTTGCAGCGCGGCAATCGCCGATGGCACGGTGTTGATCAGCGTCACGCGCTCACGGGCCGGCGACTCGGACAGCGCCAGGGCGTTGTCCGCCAGCACCATGCAACCGCCGCTGGCCAGGGTGACGAAAATCTCCCACACCGACAGGTCAAAGCAGATCGAGGTCGAAGCCAGCACGCCACGCAGCTGCTCATCGCGGTAAACACCCTGCGACCACTGGATCAGCGCCGCGAGGTTAGCGTGGGTGATCGCCACGCCTTTGGGCTTGCCGGTGGAGCCGGAGGTGTAAATGACGTAGGCCAGATTCTGCGCAACGATGCCGCTGACAGGCGCCGTGGACGGATACCCGGCGAGCCATTCGGCGCCCTCGACCAACAGCACTTGAGACGGCAACGCCTCGGGCAACATCGCCTGCAACGCGGCTTCGGTCAGCAGCACTGCCGCGCAACTGTCCTCGAGCATGTGCAGCAAGCGCTCTTGCGGATACTCCGGATCCAGCGGCACGTAGGCACCGCCAGCCTTGAGGATCGCCAACAGCCCGACCAGCATGTCCGGTGTGCGGCGCATGCACACGCCGACCCGCACTTCCGGCCCGACACCCAGCGCTTGCAGCTTGTGCGCCAGTCGATTGGCCCGGGCGTCGAGGGTGCGGTAATCAAGGGTCTGCTCGACAAACAACACCGCCGCGGCCTGCGGTTGGCGTTGTACCTGCGCGTCAATCCGCTCGACCACACTGCGCGAATCCAGCGCCGTGACTGCGGCCTTGCTCCAGTCGACCGCCGCTTGACGCGGTGCGCCGTCCAGCAATTGCAACGCGCCCAGAGGCTGCGAAGCATCCGCCATGAATTGCATCATCAGGCCTTCGAGCTGGGTGCTCAGATCGGCGATGGTGGCGTGATCGAAACAGGCCTGATCGAAGCTCAAACCCAGGGTCAACTCACGACCGGTGACCGCCACCAATGTCAGCGGATAGTTGGTTTGCTCCTTACGGTGGATGGTGGAAAACTCCAGCCCGGTGGCAGAGCCTTGGGCCAGCGCTTCGGCCATCGGGTAGTTCTCGAACACCAGAATACTGTCGAACAGCGCGCCCGCGCCCTGCCCCGCCCAGCGTTGAATATCGTAGAGCGGCGTGTGCTCATGTTCGCGCAGGGCCAGATTGAGGTTCTGCACCTGCTGAATCCACTGCCCGACCGGGATCTCGGCGGACGGCGCAGCCACCACCGGCAAGGTATTGATGAACAGGCCGATCTGCTGCTCGACGCCGGGCAAATCCGTCGGCCGACCGGCCACAGTGGCGCCGAAAGCCACGGTGTCCTGGCCGGTATAGCGCTGCAACAGCACCAGCCACGCGGCTTGCATCAGGGTATTGAGGGTGACCTTCTGCTCGCGGGCGAAGCGGTTCAGGTCACTGGTCTGCTGTTCGCTGAACGCATGTTGGTAATCGGCATAACCGCTAGCCAACGCCTGACTGACCGGCATGGCGCTGGCCAGACGGGTCGGTTCCTGAAGGTCAACCAATGCCGACGTCCAGAACTCGCGACTGGCCTGAACGTCGCGCTGGCTCAGCCACTCAATGTAATCGCGATAGCGCCCCGGGGTCGCCGCCGGTGTCATGCCGGCATAGCGTTGCAACACCTCGCCGAACAACTGCGAGGTGCTCCAGCCGTCCATCAGGATGTGATGACTGGTGTAGATCAAGTGATGCTGCGCCTCACCGGTTTGCACCAGCAGCACGCGCAACAGCGGGGCCTGGTCCAGTTTGAAACCGGCGGTTAGATCCTCCCGGGCCAACTGATCGAGCGCCGCTTGAAGATCATCACGACCGCGCCAGTCCTGCACGGTCAGGGGCATCTGCACCGCCTGCCTTACAATCTGCACCGCCGCGTCGGCGTCCTCGGGCCAGACGAATACTGTGCGCAGAATCTCATGGGCCTCCAGCGTCTGCTGCCAAGCCTGACAGAAACGCTCGGCATCCAAGTGCCGCACATCGACCCGCAACTGATTGGTGTACGCCGGGCCGTCCGGCTCGTTGAGGCTGTGGAACAGGATGCCCTGCTGCATCGGCGACAACGGATAGAGATCACTGATCTCCCGCGCCGGTACCGGCAATGCCGACAGTTGCGCTTGCGTCAGGCGCACCAGATTGAAGTCCGACGGCGTGACCCCGGCATGCTGACCGGCAGTGCAATGTTCGATCAGTCGTTCCAGCTCAAGGCAATAAGCATCGGCCAGCGCCTGAATGGTTTGCGGGCGGTACATGCCTTGGCCGAACGTCCAGCTCAACTCCAGCTCACCGCCATAGACTTGGCCATCGACACTTAGCCAGTTGCCCAAGGGCGCATCTTCATTCTGATGCTCACCGGTGCTTTCGGCGGCCGGCACGAACAGCGCGCCATCAGCGGCACTGAACGCACCGTCGAACTGGCCCAGGTAGTTGAACGTGATGCGCGGCGGCGGCAATTCACGCAGCGGTTCGAAGCCTGCGAGGTAGCGCAACACGCCGTAGCCGATGCCTTTGCCCGGCACCGCTCGCAGTTGTTCCTTGATCGCGCACAGTGACGTGCCCGGTTCTGTCTGTGGGGTCAATCGCACCGGAAACAGGCTGCTGAACCAACCCACGGTGCGACTCAAATCCAGGTCGTCGAATAGGTCTTCGCGACCGTGACCTTCGAGCTGGATCACCACCGAATCCTGTTCGCTCCAGTCACACAGCACCCGCGCCAGGGCCGTCAGCAGCAGGTCGTTGATCTGGGTGCGATAGGCGGCCGGGGCCACTTTGAGCAGCGCGTGGGTCAGTGTTTTGTTCAGGCGCGAAGTGGCCCGAGCGGCCTGACGGCGAGTCTGGACTGTCTCCGGGAAATCCCTCGGCAAGTCACTGTTACCGCCCTCCAGCGTGCGCTGCCAGTAGTCGCGCTCGGCCTGCAAAATATCGCTCTGCCCGTAACGGTGCAGGTGTTGCGCCCAGGCCTGAAGCGAACTGCTTTTGCCCGGCAACACGATCGCCTTGCCTGCCGCCAACGCGGTATAGGCTTGCTGCAAATCTTCCAGCAGCACCCGCCAGGACACGCCATCCACCACCAGGTGATGGATCACCAGCAGCAACCGTTGTGTAGCGTCAGGCAGATTCACCAGCACCGCACGCACCAGCCGACCCTGTTGCAGATCAAGACTGCGCTGAGCCTCGGTGGCCAGCGCTGGCAAATCGGCAAGGTCGTCCAGTGCCCGCACCCACAACAGGTCAGTGTGGCGTTGCGTCTGGAATGTCGCCTGCCAAGTCTCGGCCGACGCTTGGAAACTCAGGTTCAGCGCATCGTGCTGCTCGATCAGGGCGGCCAATGCGTTGCTGAGATGGGTCGCATCGAGAGGGGATTGCGGCTGCAGCATCACCGACTGGTTCCAGTGTTGACGCTGGGGAATGTCGGTCTGGAAGAAACGTGCCTGGATCGGCAACAACGGCAACTCGCCGCTGATCTTTTGCGCGACGCTGGCCGGCGGTTTGCTCTCGATCAGTTTGGCCACTGCCGCCAACTGGCCGATGGTTTGCTTCTCGAACAGTTGCTTGGGGCTCAGCTTGATGCCCTGGCGTTTGGCCCGGGCGATGATTTGCAGGCTGAGGATCGAATCACCACCCAGCTCGAAGAAGTTATCGGTGCTACCCACTTGTTCAAGCTTCAGGACATCGGCCCAGATAGCGGCGAGCTTCTGTTCGATCTCGCCCACCGGGGCAACAAATTGCTGCGTGACCAGCCCCGGCGTCGGCAAGACACGCTTGTCCAGTTTGCCGTTGGCGGTCAGCGGCAGGCGCTCCAGAACCACGATCTGCGCCGGCACCATGTACTCCGGCAGGCACGCCTGTAACTGCTGGCGCAGGGCGTCGACATTCAATGGCAGGTCAGGCACGGCCACGCAGTACGCCACCAGTTGCAGGCGCGCTTCATCACCGTCCAGCGGCAAGGCCAGCACCGCGGCCTCGCTCACGCCGCTCAGGCCCAGCAATACCCGAGCGACTTCCGCCGGCTCCACCCGATAGCCGCGCACCTTGACCTGATCGTCGGCACGACCGATGAACTCCAGTGCGCCCTGACGATTGCGCCGCAGCCGGTCGCCGCTGCGGTACACCCGCGCGCCGACGGCACCAAACGGATCCGGCAGGAAGCGTTCGGCGGTCAGCCCCGGCTGCCCAAGGTAACCCAGCGCCACACTGTCGCCGCCGATGTACAGCTCGCCCGCCACCTGATCGGCGACCGCGTTGAGCACATCGTCCAGCACGTAGACATGCGCACCCGACAACGGCCGACCGACCGGCACGCTGCGGGCACCCGAGTCGAGATCCTTGAGCTCATGGGTCAGCACGCCGACCGTGGTTTCACTCGGGCCATAGTGGTTGATGAACCGACAGCCCGGCTTGAGTCGCCGCACCTGTTCCAACAATGCCGGCGAGCAGGCCTCGCCACCCACGATCAGTGCGTGTTGCGGCAATACATCGGCTGCCCGGGACGCTTGCATCAGCGCCGACAAATGCCCCGGCACGATCTTCAATACCCCCACTTGGTGCTCAGCCATGTAATCGGCAAACCGGTCCGGGTCGAAGCCCAATTCCTCCGGCAATACATGCAACAAACGACCGGAACACAGGGCGCCAAACAGCACGGTAAACCCCAGGTCCGCTGCAATGGTCGAGACCAGCGCCATGCTCGCCGCCGGCTCCAGCGCCAGACGCTCCAGCGCACCGCGCACGTAACTGGCCAGAGCGCCGTGGCTCACCAGCACGCCTTTGGGTTGTCCGGTGGAGCCGGAGGTATGAATCACATAGGCCGCTGCATCCGCCGACACAGCCAGCGAAGGCTTCGTCGTCAGCTGGTCCTGCCAGCGTTCTGGGGCGAAGGCCAGCCCTTGGCAACCGTCGACCGCCAGTGTGTTTTCCCGCGCATCGCCTGCGGCACACAGCAGGACTTGCGCTTGCGCGCCCTCGAGCATCTGCTGCAATCGCGCGGCGGGCGCCTTGACATCCAGCGGCATGTAAACCGCCCCGGCCTTGAAAATACCCAACACACAGGTCAGCCATTCCAGTGAGCGCTCCATCAGCACCGCCACTGGCTGCCCGTTTTGCACGCCTTGCGCTCGCAGGTAGTGGGCCAGGCGATTGGCGTCCTGATCCAGCGTCTGGAAACTCAATGTCCGCTCGAGACAGCGTGCGGCCAGTGCTTCAGGCTGTGCGGCCACCTGACGATCCCATTGCTGCAACACCGATTCCGCTGGCTGCCGTGGCGCCAGCGCCGGTTGCACAGGTGTGGTTGCAAGACTGTGCAGCGGCGCCTGCGGGGCGCTCAGCAATTCGCGGAACAGGCCGAGCAGTGTCGGGATAAACCCCTCGATGGTCGACTGCTGGTACAGGTCGCTGGCGTAAGTCATTTGCCCGTGGATCAGCGTGCCGTCATCGGTGATGTCCAGCGCCAGATCGAAGTGCGTGCCTTCTTTGTCCAGTGGATACTCGGTGACGCTCAGGCCCGGCAGGTTCATCGAACGCTGGGTCTGCATGCCGACGTTCTGATTGAACTTGGCCTGGAACAAAGGGTTGTGGCCCAGGGTTCGCTCGGGCACCAGTTCATCCACCAGTTGCTCGAAGGGCAGCTCCTGATGGGCCTGGGCACCGAACGATGCTTCCCGAACCCGGGCCAGCAAATCGTCGAAGCTGCCGCGCTCATCCACTTGGCAACGCAACACCTGAGTGTTGACGAAGAAGCCGATCAGCCCTTCGACCTCGGAGCGTCCACGGTTGGCATTGGGCACGCCGACGCGAATATCGCGCTGGCCGCCAAGACGCGACAGGAACAGCGAAAACCCGGCCAGCACCAGCATGAACAAACTGATGCCCTGAGCCCGGGCAAAGCCGTTCAACTGCCGGGACAGGTCCGCACCGAAATCAAAGCTCAAGGTCTGGCCTTCGAAACTCTGAGTCAGCGGCCGGGGGAAATCCGCCGCCACGTCCAACAGCGGGTGCTCTTCACCCAACTGCTGACGCCAGTAATCGAGTTGCCGCTCGCCCTCGCCGGCCTCCAGCCAACGGCGCTGCCAGATCGCGTAGTCGGCGTACTGCAAGGGCAATGCCGGCAATTGCGGTTCGCCCTCCAGGCTGAACGCCTGATAGCACTGCACGAATTCCTTGACCATGACGTCCATCGACCAGCCATCCGAGACGATGTGGTGCATGCTCACGATCAGCACATGTTCATCGTCCGCCAGACGGAACAGGCTGGCCCGCAGCAATGGCCCATGGAGCAAATCGAACGGTTGCGCGGCCGCGTCCTGAACCTGCCGCGCCAGCTCGGTTTCACGTTCTTGCACGGCGACGTTCGACAGATCGACGCGTTGCAGTGGCACGCTCTGCTGCTCGAGGATGATCTGGCTCGGCTGGTCATTGTCGGTCTGGAACACCGTGCGCAGCACTTCATGGCGCGCCACCAGATGATCGAAGGAACGCAGCAACGCGGCCTCGTTCAACTGCCCGTGCAGACGCAGGCCGGCGGCCATGTTGTACGCGGCGCTCTGCGGGTCGAGCTGCCAGAGAAACAGCAAGCGCTGCTGGGCGAACGAGAGCGGGATCACCGCGCAGTCGTGACGACTGACCGGCAGCGGCAGCAGGCTGAAGTCCTTGCCCTCCTCGCGCAGTTTGGCGAGAAACTGTCGACGTTGCTCCAGCGGCAAACCGACGAACCTTTTAGCGATACGCTCCGCCATAGTGCCGCTCATACTTCTACTCCCTCCAAAGAACTCATGAACTGATCCATGTCGGACCAGTCGTTATCGCTTGCACCGCCCGCCAGCGCGGCCAGTTCCAGCGCCAGATCGCCCAGCCGCGGTGTCTCGAACAGACTGCGCAACGGCAGCACCACGCCCAATTGGCTTTTGATTCGCGCGATCACTTGCGCGGCCAGCAACGAGTGCCCGCCCAACTCGAAGAAATGATCATCGATACTGACCCGTGGCACCTGCAGCACCTCGATCCAGATCTGCGCCAGCGCCTGTTCGGTGTCGGTTTGCGGGGCGCGATAAGTGCTTTGTAATTGGCTCGGATCGGGGATCGGCAAGGCCTTGCGGTCGAGTTTGCCGCTGGGAGTCAGGGGCAGGCGCGGCAACAGCAGCAAATGGCGGGGCACCATGTAGTCCGGCAGGTTCTTCTGCAGCGAGGCGCGGATTTGCTGGCGCAGAATCGCCTGCTCCGCCGCGCTGCCGAGCACGCTCGGATCGACGACCAGATACGCCACCAGTTGTGGCCCGCCGGTCAGGGGCAAGGCCAGCACCACTGCCTCACGAATCCCCGGGCATTGCTGCAACCGCGACTCGATTTCCCCCAACTCAATGCGGAACCCGCGAATTTTCACTTGGTGATCGACGCGGCCGATGTACTCCACCGCGCCGTCGTCCCGCAGCCGGGCACGGTCGCCGGTGCGGTACAGGCGCTCGCCGACCGCGAACGGATCGGCGATAAACCGCTGGGCGCTGAGCATCGGTTGCCGGTGATAACCACGGGCCAGGCCCGGCCCGCCGATGTACAACTCGCCCACTGCACCTTGCGGCAGCAGGTTCAAATCGTCGTCGAGCACGTACAACCGGCGCTGCTCCAGGCCGTGACCGATCGGAATGCCGCGCCACGACACCGCCTCGGCGGTCAACGCGCTGCAATCGTGGAGGGTTGAAACCACCGTCGCCTCGGTCGGGCCGTAGGTGTTGAGCAAACGCACATGACCCAACCCGGCGCGTTGCCACAGGCGCAGCCCGTCCACCGCCATCGCCTCGCCGCCCACATGAATCTGACGCAACGCAGCGAAGTGGGCAGGCGGGTTGGCCGCGTAATCCTGCACCACCGAATACCAATAAGCGGCCGGCAAATCCGCCAGGGTGATGCCCTGTTCGACGATCACCTGATGCAAGCTCGCACTGTCCCACAGGCCTGCATCACGCAGGACGACAGCAGCGCCATGGCACAGCGGCGGGAAGAATTGCTCGACGAAACCGTCAAAACTGCTGGTGGCGAATTGCAGGACGCGATCGCCTTCGCGCAAATCGCTGTAGTCGATCGCCCGCGCGATGAATTCGCTCAACGCGCCGTGGCTGACGGCCACGCCCTTCGGCCGGCCGGTGGAGCCGGAGGTGTAAATCACGTACGCAAGGTTTTGCGGATCTACCGTCACTTGCAGGTTGTCCTGGCTCGTAGCGTCGCTGTCCGGTAGCTGGTCCAGGCACAGGCAATCGATGCCATCGAGCGCCGGCAGGCTGCTCAGCAGCGGGCTCTCGGTCAGCAACAGTTTCAGCCCGCTGTCATCCAGCACATGGCGCAAGCGTTCGGCCGGGGTGTGCGGGTCCAGCGGCACATACGCGCCGCCGGCCTTGAGCACAGCCAGCAACGCCACGGCCAGTTCCAGCGAGCGCCCCAATGCCACACCGACCAGCACATCGGGGCCGACACCTTGGGCGCGCAACTGATGGGCCAGACGATTGCTGCGAACATTCAATTCGGCATAGCTAAGTGAGGGCGACTGATCGGCCGCCAGGATCACGGCGGTGATGTCGGGAGTGCGCTGCGCCTGGGCCTCGAACAGCTGCGGCATGCCGGGCAGCGGCGCCGGGATGGCGACGGTTTGAATCAAGCGCTCGCGCTCATCCGTGCCGAGCATCGCCACCTCGCCCAGCGGTTGTTGCGGATCACGGCAGACCGACACCAGCACGTTGTGCCAATGCTCGGCCAACGCGGCAATGGTCTGTGGGTCGAACAGGTCGGTGGCGTAGGTGAACGCGGCGAACAGTTGCTCGCCCTCCTCCCGGGTGTCGAGCATCAGGTCGCTGGTGGCCGCATGCTGACGCCCGCTGCCGGCCAGTTGCTGCTCACTCAGATAGCCGACCTGCAAACCGCAATCGAGCCGCACGTCCTGCAGATCGGTGACCAGTGGCTGGTGGTTGAACATCACCTGAAACAATGGATTGTGGCTTTGGCTGCGTGCCGGTTGCAGGGCTTCGATCAACGCATCGAACGGCAGCTCCTGATGGGCCTGGGCGCCAAGCGCTGCCTGACGCAGGCTTTGCAGCAGGTCGCTGAAACGGATCTGCGGGGTGACCTCGCTGCGCAGGATCTGGGTATTGACGAAGAAGCCGATCAAGCCTTCGGTTTCACTGCGGGTGCGGTTGGCGATCAAGCCGCCGACGCGGATGTCGGTCTGGCCGCTGTAGCGATGCAGCAAAGTCTTGAAGGCGGCCAGCAGCACCACGAACAGCGTCACGCCCTGGCGCTGGGCAAGGGTTTTCAGCTCTTGGCGCAGGGCCCCGTCGATGACCTTTTCCAGGCGCGTGCCCTGGTGGCTGGACTGGGCCGGATAAGCACGGTCGGTAGGCAATTCGAGGATCGGGTGCTCTTCGCCCAACTGCGTGCGCCAGTAATCGAGCTGACGCTCGCGCTCCCCGGCTTCCAGCCAACTGCGCTGCCACAGGGCATAGTCGCGGTAGTGCACGGTCAATTCCGGCAAGGTCGGTTGCCGCCCCGCCACCAACCCGTCGTAGGTGCGCATGAACTCATCGATCAGAATGTTCATCGACCAGCCATCGGCAATGATGTGGTGCAGCGTCAGCAACAGCACGTGTTCCCGTTCGGCCAGGCGCAACAGGCGAAGGCTCAGCAGCGGCCCTTGCTGCAAATCGAACGCCTGAGTGGCTTCAGCCATCATGTGCTGCTGCGCCTGCGGCCAGCGCCGCTCTTCAGGCAAGGCACTCAGGTCGTTGATCGCCAGTGTCAGGTCACGGGGTTCGGCCACCCGCTGAAATGCACGCTCGCCCTGCTGGCCGAAGGTGGTGCGCAGGCACTCATGGCGCGCCACCAACAGGCTGAACGCGCGCTCAAGCGCCTCGGTTTGCAGCGCGCCGTTCAGGCGTACCGCCATCGGCAGGTTGTAGGCCGCGCTCTGCGGATCCAGCTGCCAGAGAAACCACATCCGCTGCTGGGCATAGGACAGGCCGTCACGCTCGTCGACCCCGACACAGGAGGTCATGGGAAGCTGCGCAAAATCGATGCCTTCGCGGGCCATGCCAGCCAGAAACAAGCGGCGCTTGTCCTGCGGCAGTTCGATAAAACGGCGGGCGAGTTTCTGTGCGTCTGCGGCATTCATGCATTGGGTCCTTGCTGATCGGCGGCGTGACCAGGAGGCCCGGTCGTATCAACAAGAACGAATGGCTGACGTGATGATTTAGCGGCACTGACATACCCGGCTCCCAATGTCAGTCAGTTAAGGTACATAACCTGTGGGAGCGAGCTTGCTCGCGATGGGGCCACCCCAACCAATATTAAGGTGCCTGACCCACCGCAATCGCGAGCAAGCTCGCTCCCACATGGATTGCGCTTGAAACGCCGAAGCCGGTGCAAGACCGGCTTCGGCAACAGGCGCGTCAGGGACTGATCAGATCAGCGCGCGTCCTGGGAATGCCCTTCGGCCATTGCGACGATCACCTTGCGCTTGCCTTCAAAGGGCGCGCGGGCGTGGGCCGAGAGCATGTTGTCGAGCATCAGCACATCGCCCTCCTGCCAGGGAAAGCTGATGGCGCAGTCATCGAGCACGGCGCGAATTTCATTGAGCACCTCATCCTCGATGGGCGAGCCATCGCCGTAGTAGACGTTACGCGGCAGGTCTTCCTCGTCGACGATGTCCAGCAGGGTTTCGCGCACTTCCGGCTGAAGGTTGGAAATGTGGAACAGGTGAGCCTGATTGAACCAGACCATGTCGCCTGTCACCGGATGACGCGCCACCGCCTGACAGGTCTGGCGGGTGCGCAATTCTCCGTCGTCCTTCCACTCGCAAATAATGCCGTGGGCCTTGCAGTAGGCCTCGGCCACCTCGCGGTCTTCGGTGTTGAACACTTGCTCCCAGGCCACGTCCAGCCCGTTGCCGAAATTGCGCACGTACATCAGGCCCTTGCCGACGAAGCGCTCGCGGATCGCGACCGGCATGCGGCGATAGACTTCCCGACTGTCGGCAATCGGCGTTTCACCGCCCGAGGTGGCGGCGATCATGCTGTAGAACCAGATCTTCATCGGCCAATCCCGGGAGTAGGCCTGCTCGTTGTGCAACGGAATGCTCTGATGCGCCGGGTATTCGGTGGAGGTGTAGACCCCCTGAGTGACGTTGGTGCGCGGCGTCGAGCCGAATTCATAATTGAGCAGCGGATGGCCAAAACCAGCGGCAAACTGGCGGAACTGCTCGGCACCATCCAGCTGGAACCCGCGAAACAGAATGCCGCCGTCACGCAGCAAATGCTCATCCACCAATTCATTCAATTCATCGAACACCGCCAACAGGCTGGTATTCGGCTCGGTCGCCTCCACCAACAGCGGCAAGCGACCCCGCGCCGGCAACAACGGCCGCACGGCAAAACCCACAGCAACACCCATGACGGGCCTCCTGTTAACACCGATAAAGTGAACCGCGCGCGCTAAAAAACCGGCGCGGCAAACTGCGCATGACGTCGGTGATGGACTTCCAGATGATTCTTGATAATCCGGATCACCTTGGCTTCATGCTCATGAATGAAGAAATGCCCGCCGGTCATCATGTCCACCGAGAAGCTGCCCAGGGTTTCCTGGCTCCAGCCGATCAATTGCTCGGTGGTGGCCTTGTCTTCCTTGCCGCCGAGCACGTGCACGGGGCACTTGAGCAGCGGGCGCTGCATCGGGCGGAAGCGACCGCAGAGCATGAAATCGGCGCGCAGGATCGGCAGCGTCAGGCTCATCAACTCCTGATTGGCCAAGACGTCCTCACTGGTGCCCTGGAAGGTGCGCAGCTGCTCGATCAACTGTTCGTCACTCTGGGGCTCGGCGAAGCCACGGTCATAGTCACTGCGCAGGGTCGGGGCGGCCGTGCCTGAAGCGAACAGCGCCACCGGTTCCGCAGCACCGAGGGCACGAAAGGCGTGGGCCATCTCGCAGGCCAGCAACGCCCCCAGACTGTGACCGAACAGGGCGTAAGGGCCGTGCAAGGACGGCTTGTGCTCCCTGGCCAATTGCAGGGCCAGGGCGCGCATGTCGGTCTGCAAGGGTTCGTCATAACGGGCGCCCCGCCCCGGCAATTCCACCGGCTGCAAGTGCAGCCACGGCGGCAACTGGCGCCGCCAGCGGCTATAGACCATGGCGCTGGCGCCCGAATAGGGCAGGCACAGCAGTGTCAGCTTTGTCACCGCACTTACCTCGATTGGTTATATGTTTAGGAGAACGGATGAGGTGTGGTGAGAATTAGTCTGTGGGGTTAAGCAGCGTCAGCCGCGACGCACTTTATGTAGCAGCTGTCGAGGCTGCGAGCCTGCGTTCGGCCGTAGCAGCTGTCGAGCTCGCGAGCCTGCGTTCGGCCGTAGCAGCTGTCGAGCCTGCGAGGCTGCGTTCGGCTGCGCAGCAGTCGTAAAACCAGAGATTGCGGTAGATCAGGCATACCGCGTCAGCCGGATTCACGACTGCTGCGCAGCCGAACGCAGCCTCGCGAGCTCGACAGCTGCTACGGCCGAACGCAGCCTCGCAGGCTCGACAGCTGCTACAAGTGGCATTACGGCTTAACTGGCTGGTGTGCCCCATTACTTAAGGTGGCGATAGCTCTGCACCGCCGAACCCAACACCACACCACCCGCAGCAATCGACACCCAGAACCCGCTGCGCGCACCGAACGCATCCACCAGCCAGCCCGAACTGGCCGCGCCGATCGCCACGCCGATACTCAAACCGGTGACCAGCCAGGTCAGGCCTTCGGTGAGCTTGGCCGGTGGCACGATGCGCTCCACCAGCGCCATGCCCACAATCAGCGTCGGTGCAAAGAACAGCCCGGCGACGAACACCGCCAGCGACAGCCCGAAAATATTGGCCGCCAGCAGCAATGGCAACGTGGTCACCGCCGTCGCCACCCCGCCGTAGAGGAACAGCAGAGGCAGCGGCAGTTTCGAGCGCAACGCACCGAACGCCAATCCGGCCAGGCATGAGCCGATGGCATACACCGACAGCACAATACTCGCCGCCGCTGGTTGCCCCTGCTGCTCGGCGAACGCGACGCTGACCACATCCACCACACCGACGATGGTGCCCAAGGCGACCATCAACAGTATCAGCAACTGGATCTCGCTCGAGCGGATGATCGAACCCTGATGGTGTTCTTCATAAGGATGCACCGGCGGTTCGGTACCGCGCTGCAACACAAATGCCGTGACCCCGATCGCCAGCATCAGCAACGCCGCCAACGGCCCTGCCTCCGGGAATGCCACCACACACAACCCCACCGACAACGGCGGCCCGACAATAAAGCAGACCTCGTCCAGCACCGACTCCAGCGCATAGGCGGTTTGCAACTCGGGCCGACCGCGATACAACTCGGTCCAGCGCGCCCGCACCATCGCCGACATGCTCGGCATGCACCCGGCCAGCGCGGCAAACACAAACAACGTCCAGTGCGGCGCCTGCAACCGGGTACAGAGCAACAGCATCAACAGCGCGCCGCCACCGACCAGTGCCGACACCGGCAAGATCCGGCTTTGCCCAAAACGGTCCACCCACCGCGAAACCTGCGGCGCACAAAACGCCGTGGCCAAGGCAAAGGTTGCGGCGATGGAGCCGGCTAATCCGTAACCGCCCTTCAATTGCGAGAGCATGGTGATCAGGCCGATGCCTGTCATGGAAATCGGCATGCGCGCGATCATGCCGGCCAGCACAAAACCTCGTGTGCCTGGGGCGTTGAACAGCTCGCGGTAGGGGTTTGCCATGACATCCTCACGTCCGTTTTGGACGTGCACGGTGCCATAAACTTTCGAGGATCAACAGATCGTCCGAGCAAGGCCCGAACCTTAGTCAACCGCTACAGACGTACGATCATTGCCGCTTTGCAGGCATTGAAAGATCGCATTGTGCTCACTGCCCATCGGCAAAATCACCGCACCCGACTGGCTGGCCGTACGCATGATCAACGCGCCGGACATGACCAGAGCCTCCTTGTTGGCCAACAGTATTTTTTTGCCGGCCCGGGCAGCGCTCAAGGTGGGCAGAAGGCCCGCCGCACCGACAATGGCGGCGACCACCGTATCGCAATCATCTGAACGAGCAGCCGCACACAAGGCTTCAACGCCGCAACACACCTCGGTGCGTAACTGCGCCGCCTGGAGATGAACCTGGAGTTCAATCGCGTGATGGGGCTCACTGACAATGGCCAATGCCGGATTAAATTTCAAGCATTGCTGGAACAACTTTCTCATATTGCAATGTGCACTTAATGCATACACAACAAAGGCGTCCGAATGACGTGCGACTACATCTAAAGTACTGTCGCCAATAGACCCGGTAGAACCGAGAACACATAGGCGCTGTAACATTTCCTATTCTTCCTGATATTTATGCTAGGTTTTTTAAAACTCCGCTACCGCGACACCCTGACACGTTCTGCGGGCAACGAAAAGATGGCTACAGAGCGGTTTTGCCTGACAATAGCAAGACCTCAGGGCATTACAAGCCAGAACTTATGACGTTTAGCTATAATCTTTACTGCGGGGAAAACTATAAGTTTTCTCGTAACCTTGTACAAATTCAATAGACTTGCACACATCAAAAACAACAACCTTATCAAACAAAAAAGTTCTAAACAAAAACTTGCAACACATAACACCACCCACTAGATTCGAACCAAACATTAACACCGTCTGAATTTCTCTAGATTGTCTGGCCTGCAGTAACGTCCAGTAGCGAAGACACAATAGTGGAGTCTTGCTATGGAAGAGTTACTGATTCTGGTCGACCAGCGCGATCGCAAAAAGGGCTATGCGCCCAAACTACAGGCCCATCAACAAGGCCTCCTGCATCGAGCGTTCTCAATCTTCATTTTCGATCATGCCGGCCGTCTCTTGCTGCAACAACGCGCCTTCGGCAAATACCATTCTCAAGGCCTGTGGACCAATACCTGTTGCGGCCACCCTCGGCCGGGCGAGCGGACAATGGCGGCGGCAAAACGCCGTTTGCAGGAAGAAATGGGCATGACCTGCCCGCTGCGCAAAGTCTCCACCCTGCTCTACCGCGAACAGGTTTCAAACCAGATGATCGAGCACGAGTTCGACCACGTATTCGTCGGTATCAGCGATCTCGATCCCGTCGCCAATCCCGAGGAAGCCCACGCCTGGCAGTGGCTGACGCTTTCGCAAATCTGCGAGCGCATTGCCGCTGCCCCCGAGAGCTTCACCTTCTGGTTCCGACGAATACTCCAGACCACCGGACCTGCCGGAATCAGCGCCTGGAAAGAACTCGCAGAAGCCCGCCGTCAGGCCGTTTCCTTCTCCTGATCACGAGACACGCACCGGAACTACGTTCAAGGAAAGGAATCGAGCATGTTCGAATTACTCAAGACCATAGACTATCCGGTTGATTTGCGAGCACTGCATGTTGCCGCTCTCGGCCCACTCGCGGACGAACTGCGGGCGTTCATTTTGCATAGCGTCGCGAAAACCGGAGGGCACCTGTCGGCCAACCTCGGCACCGTGGAATTGAGTATTGCGCTGCATTACGTGTTCGATACGCCCAACGACAAAATCGTGTGGGATGTCGGCCATCAAGCCTACGCCCACAAAATCCTCACCGGCCGACGTGACGCGATGGCGAACATTCGTCAACTCGGCGGGATCTCCGGATTTCCGCGGCGCGGCGAATCTGAATTCGACACTTTTGGCACGGCGCACTCCAGCACCTCCATCTCGGCGGCGTTAGGCATGGCGCTGGCCGCTCGCAATCAGTCACAACCTCGCCATTGCATTGCGGTGATCGGCGACGGCGCGGTTACCGGCGGCATGGCGTACGAGGCGATGAACAATGCCGGCTTATATAAGGAATTGCCGTTTCTGGTGATCCTCAACGACAACGACATGTCGATCTCACCGCCGGTCGGTGCCTTGCGCGAGTACTTCGGGAAACTGAAGCAGGTAAAAGGGTCAGGAACCGATGCGACTTTTTTTAAAGCCTTGGGCTTCAACTACACCGGCCCCATCGACGGTCACAACCTCGACGAATTGCTCCCCACGCTGCACGCCCTGAAAAAACTGCGCGGCCCGCAATTGCTGCACATCGTCACGGAAAAAGGTCACGGCTATACACCGGCTGCGGCGAATCCAGTGCTGTATCACGGCCCAGGAAAATTCGACCCGGCACACGGAATCGATCCATCGATGGCCGGCAAGCCCACGTACACCCAAGTATTCGGCGACTGGTTATGCGATGAAGCCGATGTTGACCCAAGGGTCGTGGCCATCACCCCGGCAATGCGCGAAGGCTCAGGCCTGGTGGAATTCGAACGACGCTTCCCCGATCGTTTTTTCGATGTCGGGATTTCCGAACAACACGCGCTGACCTTCACGGCGGGCTTGGCGGCCGATGGTTTGAAACCGGTGGTGGCGATCTACTCGACCTTCCTGCAACGGGCTTACGATCAGCTGATTCACGATATCGCAATCCAGAATCTTCCCGTGGTATTCGCCATCGACCGCGCCGGTATCGTCGGTGCCGACGGTGCCACCCACACAGGTGCCTTCGACATTGCCTATCTGCGCTGCATACCGAACCTGACCGTCATGACCCCGGCGGATGAAAACGAATGCCGGCAGATGCTGCACACCGCCCTCCTCCTGAAAAGCCCGAGCGCCGTGCGTTACCCACGCGGATCGGGTAACGGCATCGTTGTGTCGCAGACGTTGCATGCCCTGCCGGTTGGCAAAGGTGAAATCCGCCGAGCCTCGGCGCAACCCGCCGGCTATCGCATCGCCCTCCTGGCGTTCGGTTCGATGCTGATACCGGCCCTTGAAGCCGCCATAGCGTTCGACGCCACCGTCGCCAACATGCGTTTTATCAAACCGCTCGATGGGGCCCTCGTTGAGCAATTGGCCAGGGACCATGACCTGCTGGTGACCATTGAAGAAGGTTGCGTGATGGGGGGTGCTGGCTCGGCGTGCCTGGAGCATTTGGCTGTCATCGGTTTTTCATCGTCGGTGCTGCAATTAGGGTTCAGCGACCACTTCATCGAGCATGGTGCACCCGAAAAATTACTGAGTATGTGCGGGCTCGATGCGCCCGGAATCACCCACTCGATAGAGGCGTTTTTGAGCACGCATGACAGGGAGTTTTCCAAAAACCACAGCGCAACGACCGACGTCTCGTTGCGGGCACGAGCATGAAGTGAATATTCACAAGGAGAGAGACTAATGAGCACGCAAGCGAAACAGCCTGTCATCGCCGAGGAAACGCATCTGTCCTATCAGGTCATTCAAGGGTCCAGCGTCGATACCTACCAGGAAAAGGTCGTGTACACCTATGGCGACAGTCCCGAGGACTGGCGCAAGGCGATTGGCAATTACATCCTCTTCCAGTTCGGTGTCTATGACGATCCACGCTCGACGCCGCCAATCAGCCTCGACGAGTCAGGCATTCGCTACTTCGAACGTCAGCTGAAACTTGCCGGCCTGGAAGAACCGAATCGTCCGCCGATCAAACGCATTCTCGATATTGGCTGCGGCTGGGGATACATCCTCAAATACCTGGCCGAACGCTTCCCGGAATGCCAACGCCTCGACGGCGTGAACGTCAGCCGACGCCAACTGGAGTTCTGCGCAAAATTTCACGCCGAACAGGGTTTGACCGATCGCATCAATCTGTACCTGTGCAACGCCAAGGACGTCGAGTTGCTGCCCGATGCCGATGAACCCTATGACCTGGTGATCATTCGCGGCGTGATCTCACATTTCCCGAATGAACTCTATGAAAACACCATGCGCGCGCTCGCCCCTCGAGTCCGTGAAGGGGGCGTTGTGGTTATTTCGGACAATCTCTACAACACCGAACCGCAGGCTTACACCTCAGATACTCCGGACGAAGTCGATCGCCTGGCCTGCAAACACCGCAAATCACCCAAATATTTTCGGGAAGTGCTGGAACAGAGTGGCTTCACCACACATGACATGCGCGTATTGCCATCCAACATCGACGTGGCTCGCTGGCTGATGGATTCGAAAACCAATATTGAAAACAAGGAATTGTTTCCGAATGGAGTGACGAAGGCGTTGGAAGAGTTGCGGGTGCTGGCGGAGAACTGGTCGGTGGCGCTGCTTAAAAACAAGGTTTCGACGTATAGCGTGATTGTGAAGAAGCCATTTGGACAGTAAACACACACCGGGTTTTGATCTATCCGTACTACTGGAGAACACCATGTCGATTATTACCTTACCCAATATTTATTGTCCTTTTACTCACATTCAACACCCCAAGGCCGAGCAGTTCGGTCAGAGCACGGCGGACTGGCTCCAACACTGGGAACTCTATTGGGATGATAAGCAGAGACAGAGAATGATTCGGCCAGGCTGGGGATTATTGGCATCACTCGCCTACCCCAAAGGCACTGACGAGCTGATTCAGATTGCTTCTGACTGGATGGCGTGGGCCTTTGCCTATGATGATGAGTGGTGCGATGAAGGGCCGGTCACGAAGAAACCAGAAACCATAATGATTGCTTCCGCACGCATGAGCCGCGCCTTGGAATGCCCTGAATACCCCGTTGATCCGAATGACCGTTATTCCTTGTCCATGCAAGAATTGCGCATTCGCCTCGAACAACATGCCACGCCGATTCAAGTCAATCGCGTTGTCGAAGCTCAGAAAGGCTACTTTATGGGCGAGATTGTAAAAGCCGGGTGTATGTACCCTGAGCTAAGCGAATGTACTTTCCTGCGCTTAACTGGTGGGGGTGGGATGCTTTTCCCCACTCTCACCCATGCAGTGGCCGGTATTGATATCCATCAAGACGATTTTATCGACCGCAGAATAGTCGCCATGACGGAAATGGCGGCGACGTTTGTGCTATGGGAAAACGAGTTCTTTTCCTACGCCAAAGAAAGCATGCGCGATAGTCTGGATACCCGCGGTAATAACATGATTGACGCAATCCGGCGGCACTTCGGCTGTTCGACGCACGATGCTTTGACGTGGTTAAATTCGATGCATGACCGAATCATGGGCTTATTTGTACGTTTACGCGAACAACTGCTTCAGAACGCCTCCCCCGAGGTAGAACGTTACATCCAGGCACTGATTCACTATCAAACAGGTGTCCTAGAATGGCATCGTCGGGATGAGCGCTACCGCGTCCTGAGTCCGGGAGACTCCACTCCCTGCTACAAGGGCGGTCATAGCACCGATCAACCACATGATCAAAGCTTCGATCCAGTTCCAATACCTTCCATTCAATGGTGGTGGGACTATGACCCTGCTCGCTCTTCATCCGTCCACAGGTTTCACCCGAATGACCATGTTGTTGCAGCTAGAAAGGCAGGGCGCGAATTCAACGCCTGCCAGGAACCCTACACCTACAAAAAACAACAAGGGCAGGAACTTCAATGAGGTACGACATGCGTGTACTGCACCTGAGTATCGACGCCCTCCGCTGACTGATGGGTTCATATAACAACTGACTGGCTGTGGGCAATCAGTAATGTGAGTCACCATGAAATCATCACAAAAGGCAATAAGCGCAGCGCAACAGGGATAACACAAGTCGCATTGCCTTATCCCAATGAATGGTTCGCAGTTTGTTTTAGCGATGAACTTGCAACTCTCTATCGCTCTGCGCTGACGATGAGTAGCGAAGGCTTAAAACCCGGATTGACCTCAAACCCACAAAGGCAAGGACGCTGTTTCCCTCGTCCTATCCTTCAGAAAAAGCACGAGTAGCTTTCTCATGACCGACTGCGACAGATTGAAACTACCGCCCTTCCCAATTCCCTTTAAAAACGGGCCCCACTTTCCACTCAGTCAAAAGCACCCCAAGGAAAATCAGCTCGAAGGCGGGGCGCGGCATTTCAGGGATCGTCACAAATTATTCCTCGACGAAGCTCACCGTCAGCGACTAGACCGCTTTGGTTGTGGGCGCCTGGCAACACAGCTGCATAGAGATTGCTCTGACGAGATGCTGCACATTGCAACCGACTTCCTCATGTGGATATTTGCTTTTGATGATGAGGTGTGTGATGAGGGACCACTCAGTATGGAACCGATCGAACTGACGAAAATGTGCGCCTGGATTCAACGGACATTGGAATCCCCCGAACATCTGATTACCGAGAACCGTTATGCCGACGCTCTGCATGAAATTCGCTGTCGGCTCGACCTCCATGCTTCCCCTACTCAGCTAGGACGCTTCGTAGAAGCCATACGCATCAGCATGAAGATGGAAGTGTGGAAGGCCTTCGATCCAGCCCCCTCCCTTAACGACTGCCTGTTGATGCGAGCCTTTAGCGGGTTTGGTTGGGCGGTTTCGACGTTGCAACACATCGGTGCGGGGAGCGCGATCACTCAAGATGAATATGAAGACAGACGTGTTCGGGCGTTGACAGAAATGATGGTCTGCCTGCTGATGTGGGACAACGATCCTTACTCCTATAACAAAGAACAGGCTCGCGCTGTCGACGGAAAACAACACAACATCATCTCGGTGATCTGTCGTGAATACGGCTGCTCCACCGATCAAGCCGTCACGCATTATCTGGACATACGTTGGCGCGTTATCAGCTTGTTTCTGCGTTTACGACGCGCTGTTTATGTCGATGCCTCGGTTGCCGTTCGTACGTACATCGAAGATTTGGTTGAACTCTACTGTGGTGCAATGCACTGGACGCAAAGCAACTGTCGATATGGTTCGGCGGACGGGCTTGGGTTAAATCCGCACCTCATCCCTGACGAATTGACCGACAACCTGCCACCGGAGAGTTTCAGGGTACTTGCTCTGCCTTGGTTCGACTGGTGGTGGGAGTACGACCCGGCGCGGCAACCGACCGATTGTGAGGGACCACCATGAAAGTCATCCTCGCCCAACCCCGAGGTTTCTGTGCTGGTGTAGTTCGTGCTGTCGATACCGTCGAACAGGCCCTGAAACACCACGGGGCCCCCGTCTATGTACGACACGAAATCGTCCATAACCAGCACGTGGTCGATGACTTACGCGCCAAGGGAGCGCGGTTCGTCGAAAACCTGAATGAAGTGCCAGCCAACGCCGTCATTTGGGGCAAATTCCCGCCCCAGTGGTGGTGGTGCAAACCAAAGCGCACGTCGCCGCCCTTGAGTTTTCGCAGAACACCCCGCTGGCCTATATCACCCAAACCACCCTCAGTGTCGACGACACCCGCGCAGTGGTCGAAGCACTCATGCGGCGTTATCCTCGGATCATCGGGCCGGATACCCGTGACATTTGCTATGCCGTGCAGAATCGCCAAACGGCAGTACGTGAATTGAGCCAATGCGTCGATGTGGTGTTGGTGATCGGCAGCACCCAAAGCACCACCCCTGAAAAGGATCGCCCCGCTCGAGATCGAGAATCTGCCGGGACGCGAAGAACATGTTCAGTTCCGTCTTCCTGAGGGGCTGATTGCTCATCAGTAAACCGCGACTATCTGGAGTCGAATCCATGGACAGCGCAATCGCTCGACGCAAAACCCGGCAAGTCACCATCGGCCATGTCACGGTGGGCAGCGATGTGCCGATTGTGGTGCAGGCGATGACCAACACCGATACCGCCGACGCCACAGCCACGGCGTTGCAGGTCGAAAGCCTGGCCCTGGCAGGTGCCGAACTGGTGCGGATCACGGTCAACAGTCACGACGCCGCCGCTCAGGTGGCACACATTCGTGACCTGCTGGACCGACGCAATATCAACGTGCCGTTGGTGGGAGACTTTCATTTCAATGGTCATCGCTTGTTGGCGGCGTATCCCGAATGCGCCGAGGCGCTGGGCAAGTACCGCATCAACCCCGGCAACGTCGGCAAAGGCGTCAAGCGCGATGAGCAGTTCTGCAGCATGATCGAGGTCGCCTGCCGCTACGACAAACCGGTGAGAATCGGCGTTAACTGGGGCAGCCTGGACCCAGACCTGTTGGCACGGATGATGGACACCAACGCGGCGCTGGCCCTGCCGCTGGAAGCCGATGCGGTGATGCGTGAAGCGCTGGTGGTGTCAGCGCTGGAGAATGCGCAACGGGCCATCGACGTCGGCTTGCCGGCAGACCGGATCGTGCTGTCGGCAAAAGTCAGCCATGTGCAGGACTTGATCGCGGTGTACCGCAACCTCGCGGCACGCTGTGATTTTCCACTGCACCTGGGGTTGACCGAAGCCGGTATGGGTTCCAAAGGCATCGTCGCCTCCTCCACCGCACTGGCGGTGCTATTGCAGGAAGGCATCGGTGACACGCTGCGAATTTCCCTCACCCCTGAACCCAACGGCGACCGCACCCGCGAAGTGCTGGTTGCGCAGCAAATTCTGCAAGTCATGGGCTTGCGCGCATTTACGCCCACAGTGGTCGCCTGCCCTGGCTGCGGGCGCACCACCAGCAGCTTCTTTCAGGAACTGGCGCAGCAGATCGAAGGCTTTCTCCAGGCCCGGATGCCGACCTGGAAAGTGCAGTTTCCCGGCGTCGAACAAATGCATGTCGCGGTCATGGGCTGCGTCGTCAATGGCCCCGGCGAAAGCCGCTTGGCGGACATCGGCATTTCCCTGCCTGGCGCCGGGGAACACCCTTCGGCACCGGTGTACATGGACGGCGAGCGGGTGATGACGCTCAAGGGCAGCCACATTGCAACGGACTTCACTCAGTTGCTCGACGCCTACGTGGCTGCCCGGTATGGCAAGCATCCGCAAGCCAGAGCAAGACTGCTGGAGTTGTTGAAACCTGCCCATTTGATCGCATCCGATGAACTGCAAAATTCCAGACCTTTGACGTAACTCATACCCCAGTGAACTCCTGCCTGATCCCGTTGGTCAGCTAGTTAGGCCCTAAGTCCCCGGAGCTCTGCGGCAATGGCTGATCATTCCGAACGACAAAGCGCCATCGACGCCCACGGCATCATTGGCGACATGCGCAGCGCGGCGCTGGTCAACGACAAGGGCAGCGTGGACTTTTTCTGCTGGCCGGAATTCGACAGTCCTTCGATCTTCTGCTCGCTGCTGGACAGCCCCCAAGCTGGTATTTTCCAACTGGCCCCGGACCTGCCCGACGCCCGTCGCGAGCAGATTTACCTGCCCGACACCAACGTCCTGCAAACTCGCTGGCTCAGCGATCACGCAGTGGTCGAAGTCACTGACCTGCTGCCCATCGGCGACAGCGAGGATGATTTGCCGATGTTGATGCGTCGGGTGCGAGTGGTCAGCGGTCAAGCGACGATCCGCATGCGCTGCGCCGTGCGTCATGACTATGCCCGGGCTCCCACCAAGGCTCGCGCACGTGATCGAAGTGTGTGTTTCGAGGCCATCGGTCAGCCAGCCATGCAGCTGTGTTCGGATCAATCCTTGCGCATCGAGGGCCATGCGGCCGTCGCCGAATTCATCCTCGAACAGGACCAGAGCGCCGAGTTCCTGCTCGGTGGCGTTGACGACGCACGCTTCAAGGAAGGCGCCGCCGCACTGTGTCTGGAGCGCACCTTGAAGTTCTGGCGCGACTGGATCGGCCAGTCCAATTATCGCGGTCGCTGGCGGGAAATGGTCAATCGTTCGGCGCTGGCCCTGAAGCTGCTGACCTCGCGCAAGCACGGCGCTATCCTCGCCGCCGCCACCTTCGGCCTGCCGGAAACGCCCGGCGGCGAACGCAACTGGGACTACCGCTACACCTGGATCCGCGACGCCTCGTTCACCGTCTATGCCTTCATGCGCCTGGGCTTCGTCGAGGAAGCCAACGCCTACACGCGCTGGTTGCGCGGTCGGGTCAGGGACTGTCACGGCAAGACCATGAAACTCAACATCCTCTACGCCATCGATGGCCGTCAGGAACTGCCGGAAGTCGAACTTCCACACTTGGCCGGTCATGGCGGCGCGACACCGGTACGCATCGGTAATCAGGCCTACGATCAAATCCAACTCGACATCTTCGGCGAGCTGTTGGATGCGGTGTACCTGGTCAACAAGCACGGTGAAGCGATTTCCCATGAAGGCTGGAAACACACCGTGGAAGTGGTCGATCAGGTCTGCGAAACCTGGCAGCAAAAAGACGTCGGCATCTGGGAAATGCGCGGCGAGCAGTATCATTTCCTGCACTCGCGACTGATGTGCTGGGTGGCCGTGGATCGCGCCATCCGGCTGGCGTCCAAACGCTCGCTGCCCGCCCCGTTCGCCCGCTGGGACCAGACCCGTCAAGCGATCTACACCGATATCTGGAGCAATTTCTGGAACGAAGAACGCGGGCATTTCGTCCAGCACATCGGCGGCACCGGCCTCGACGGCTCGATGCTGCTGATGCCGCTGGTGCGCTTCGTCAGCGCCAAGGATCCGCGCTGGATCTCGACCCTCGAAGCCATCGAGAAAACCCTGGTGCGCGCGGGCATGGTTTACCGCTACCGCAACGACGACAGCCAGATCGACGGCCTGCCCGGTACCGAAGGCGCCTTCGCCGCGTGTTCGTTCTGGTACGTCGAATGCCTGGCCCGGGCCGGCCAAGTGGAGAAGGCGCATCTGGAGTTCGAACAATTGCTGAAGTATGCCAACCCGCTGGGGCTGTATGCCGAAGAGTTCGACAGCCATGCCCGGCATCTAGGCAATACACCGCAAGCGCTGACGCATCTGGCGCTGATCAGCGCAGCGAGTTTTTTGAACAGGAAGTTGAGTGGGGAGAAAAACTTCTGGCAGCCTTGAAGACCGAGTCGCCTTCTTCGCGGGCAAGCCTCGCTCCTACAGGTCTAGCGTGATCTGTGGGAGCGAGGCTTGCCCGCGAAAGGGCCCTCAGCCCAACACAAGGCTTACTGTCGTCAAAACCTGTCGGAAATGCCTGCTTTCGCTGCATTTTTTGTAGGAGAAAGGCTTACAGGCAGTCAACAAAAACACATTTTACATATCCCTGTGGCGAGGGAGCTTGCTCCCGTTGGAGTGCGCAGCGGCCCTGAAATCTACAACCACATTCCTCCAGAAACACCGCATTTGCTGGGTTTACGGCCGCTGCGCAGCCGAACGGGGGCCAGCCCCCTCGCCACAGGATCGTGTAGGCCAAACACCTACATTTACTAAACGATCCAGCCCGATCAACACGCAGTCACTCATTCCTACATCCGGAAATACCTTGTTGCCAGCGCTGACATCCATCCCTACCATCCACGTCAACGGGCACAGCGGAGCTGTCAAAACCCGAATTCAAGGAACCAGAATGACCCAGCGTATCCATCGCAGCATCGACACCCCACTCCGATCAGGCCTGAACCGGGATGAATTGTGGGAAGACCACGACAAAGGCCTGATCAAATGCTGGGAAATCGGCCGCCAACGTGCCGTCCGCTTCCCCGACCTCGCACAACAATGCCTCACCGATGAACTCCCGGTGCTAGGCTGGAAAGGTGGCGTCAGCCGCAGTCTGAAGAAACTCGAAAAATACGGATCCCTCAAATACCTCGCCCAATGGCAGGGGTTGCGCGGCGAAGATCTGGATATTGATTTGAGCGCAGAACGGGCGCTGACCTGTTCCAGGACAAAAATGATGGTGACGTTTACACCGGATCGGTCGAAGTATTTCAATCAGGTGGCGGACGTGGAAGCCTGAGGAAAAGGCACCGAGTCGATTGGAATCAGCCCTCTCAAAACAGCCCCTGGAATGTCGAATGAACCATGACGCGCAGATCCAATATGCACTGACACCCAGCCTCAATCTCGCCTATGAAGCACACGGCCCAACCAACGGCGCCTCGGTCATTCTGCTCCACGGCTTCCCCTATTCCCCTCGCGCCTACGACGAAATCGCCCCAGCCCTCGCCGCAAAGGGCTACCGCGTTATCGTCCCGTACCTGCGCGGCTACGGCCCGACTCACTTCAACTCCTCCGACACCCTGCGCTCCGGCCAGCAAGCCGCCCTCGCCCAGGATTTGCTGGACCTGATGGACGCTCTTGCCATTCAACAAGCCGCTCTGTGTGGTTACGACTGGGGCGGTCGGGCGGCGTGTATTGTTGCGGCGCTGTGGCCGGAGCGGGTGCGCTGTCTGGTGACGGGCGATGGCTACAATCTTCAGAACATCCCCAACGCTACCCAACCTCTGGACCCGGAAACCGAACACCGTCTCTGGTATCAGTACTACTTCCACACGCCGCGCGGTGTTGAAGGCCTGACCCAAAACCGTCGGGCACTGTGCGAACTGCTCTGGAAGTTGTGGTCGCCGACCTGGGCCAACAATGCCGAACGTTATCCCTTGAGCGCGCCAGCCTTCGATAATCCGGATTTCGTCGAGGTGGTGATTCACTCGTATCGGCATCGGTTCATGTATTCGCCCGGCGACCCGGCGCTGGAATGGATGGAAGAAGCGCTGACCCAACAACCGGTAATCAGCGTGCCGACGATTTCCCTATGCGGCGCCGATGACGGTGTCGGCCCCGCCTCTGAAATCGACGAAGACGCCGAGCGTTTTACCGGCCCTTACGAACGCCGAGTATTGGCGGGAGTCGGGCATAACATCCCCGAAGAAGCGCCCGAGGCGACCCTCAAGGCATTACTGGATCTGCTACAGGGCTGACGGAAAACCGCTCCCGATAGGCTTGCGGCGTCACGCCCATGGCCCGCAGAAAACTGCGGCGCAAGGTCTCTTCACTGCCAAAGCCGCATTGCACCGCGACCCGCTTGATCGGCACACCGGTATCGCTGAGCAACCGTCGCGCGGTCTCGACCCGAATCAGTTCGATGGCCCGCGCTGGAGTTTGGCCGGTGTCGGCGCGGTAGTGACGGACGAAGCTGCGCTCGCTCATGCCGGCCTGCAAGGCCAAGGTTGGGATGCCGAGGTCCTTGGTGAGATTTTCGCTGATCCAGGCGTGAAGTTCGTCGAAGCGGTTGCCTTCCTTTTGCAGGGACAGGGTCACGCTGAACTGCGACTGGCCACCCGGACGCTTGAGAAACACCACCAGTTGCCGGGCGACATCCAGAGCCATGGTTCGTCCGAGATCTTCTTCGACCATCGCCAGCGCCAGGTCGATGCCCGCAGTGACCCCAGCCGAAGTCCAGACCGGACCGTCGTTGATGAAGATCGGGTTGGGTTCGACCTGTAGTTTGGGATGCTGCTGCGCCAATTGCTCGCAACGGGTCCAGTGCGTGACCACCCGCCTGCCATCGAGCCAACCGCTGGCCGCCAGCAAAAACGCCCCGGTACACACCGACGCCACCCGCCGACACCCCGTCGCGTGCTCACGTACCCAGGCCACCAGCGGCTCGTCTTTCGCCGCCGCGTAAACGCCCCAGCCACCGGCAATGATCAAGGTGTCGCTATCTTGATCCGGCAATGGTTCTGCCAACAGCGCCAACCCCGCCGACGACATCACCGCCCCGCCACCGCAGGCAATCACCGACGGCGCATAGGGCGGCGGCAAACCTTGCTGGCGCGCAATGTCGTTGGCCGAGGCGAATACCTGCAACGGCCCGGTGACGTCGAGCAGTTGCACGTTGGCAAAGGCCAGCACATGAATGGTTTTCGGGTTGTTCGGCATGTTTGGCGTAATTCGTGGGGTGATTGGCGTATGCGCCAGATCCTACGAGCCTACAGTGAAGCCGTCCACCCAACCAGGAGAAAAAACGCCATGACGTTGCAGATCGGTTTTCTGTTGTTTCCACAACTTCAACAACTGGACCTGACCGGCCCTTATGACGTGCTGGCCTCGCTGCCGGACGTGAAAGTTCATCTGATCTGGAAGGACCTGGTTCCGATCACCGCGAGCACCGGGCTGGTGTTGAAACCGACCATTACCTTCGACGATTGCCCGCCACTGGATGTGATCTGCATTCCCGGCGGCAGCGGCGTCGGGCCATTGATGGAGGATGACGAAACCCTGGTCTTCATCAAGACTCAGGCCGCCAACGCGCGGTATGTCACTTCGGTCTGCACCGGTGCGCTGGTGCTTGGCGCGGCGGGGTTGCTCAAGGGCAAGCGCGCCACCACTCACTGGGCATATCACCAATTACTCAGGGTTTTGGGAGCGATCCCGGTGAGCGATCGGGTGGTGCGCGACGGCAATCTGCTGACCGGTGGCGGGATCACCGCGGGGATCGATTTTGCCCTGACCCTGGCGGCTGAATTGTTCGATAAGGACACGGCGCAACTGGTGCAATTGCAGCTGGAATACGCCCCGGCGCCGCCGTTTGCTTCGGGCAGTCCCGAGACAGCGCCGGTCAGCGTGCTGGAAGAAGCCCGGAAACGCGCTGCCGCGTCGTTGAAATTGCGCTCGGAAATCACCGAACGTGCAGCGGCGAAACTCGATCGCCAGTGAAAGAAATGGCTGCGGGAGCTACCCCCCCCCCCCGCAGCCAGTCATTCAAGCGGAAAATCCGTTGCCGGCGATGTGGCTTTCCACTCGTTCAAGTTTCAGTGCAAATAGATGACAGCTCAAAACGGACTGGCCGTCGGCCGCACGATCAATTCGCTGACATCCACATCAGCCGGCTGATCGATGGCGTAGGCAATGGCCCGGGCGATAGCCTCGGCAGGAATGGCGATCTTGCGGAATTCACGCATTTCGGCGCGGCCACTGGCATCGGAAATGCTCTCGGCCAGTTCTGATTCGGTCACGCCGGGGGAAATCACCGTGACTCGCACATCGCCACCGACTTCCTGACGCAAGCCTTCGGAAATCGCTCGCACGGCGAATTTGGTGGCGCAATACACAGCGGCGGTCGGGCTGACGGTGTAGGCACCGATGGAGGCAATGTTGATGAACTGGCCGCAGCGCTGACGCTGCATCAATGGCAACCCGGCAGCGATGCCGTGAAGGACGCCACGGATGTTGACGTCGATCATCCGGTCCCACTCCTCGACCTTCAGCGCCTCGAGTTTCGACAGGGGCATGACCCCGGCGTTGTTGACGATCACATCGACCCGGCCAAAGCGCTCGACCGCGAAATCGATGAAGGCCTGCACGTCATCGCGACGGGTGACGTCCACCGCTCTGAACGCGGCGCTCTGGCCAGCCTCATTGAGTTCTGCGACCAGTGTTTCCAGGCGATCGACACGCCGGGCACCGAGCACCACATGGACGCCCTGACTGGCTAACAGACGCGCGGTGGCTTCGCCTATTCCGCTGCTGGCGCCGGTAATGACAACCACTTTGCCTTGAATGTTGGACATGACTTTTTCCTTATCTGGAGACTGGAATATCCCCGAGGGGACGTTGCGACAGGTCCAGATTAGGGACGCTTCGACGGGTTTCGTTAGCCGGTTTCTCCTGCATTCTTGCACGATCCTGTAGCAGCGAAACCGATGCTGGTCGACACGCGCGCAATCGGTTTTACTAGCCCGATTCAACCTTCGGCCAGGGAGATTGTTCAGCATGACGACTTCTACTTCCGCGAATGCCCAGAACGGCGTCGACGTTCGGCGCGCCGAGCTGGTGAGCCTGATGAAGCGCTTCGCCCCGGAATACGGCGTTCATGCCACGCCGATCAAAGACTTGCACCTGATCCGCAGCGACCATCCCACAGAAGACCTGCACACAGTGCACAAACCGGGGCTGTGTGTGATTGTCGAAGGCCGCAAGGAAGTACGCCTGGCCACTGAAAGCTACTTCTACGACCCGCTCAATTACCTGGTGGTGCCGGTCACCCTGCCCTTGGCCGGCAAAGTGATCGAGGCCAGCCCAGACCGGCCTTATCTGTGTTTGCGTCTGGACATCGACCCGGCGCAGATCTGCCATTTGATCGCCGCTGTCAGCCCGATCGGGGTGCCTGGGGTGATGAACAGTGGACGTGGTCTGTTTCTGGACAGGATCGACGCACCTTTGCTTGATGCCGTGTTGCGGCTCCTGAGCTTGCTGGAAACCCCGGACGACATCGCGACCCTGGCGCCACTGGCGCAACAGGAAATCTTCTATCGGTTATTGCGTGGCGAGCAGGGCCGGCGCTTGCATGAAATCGCCATCCCCGACACCCAGACCCATCGCATCAGCCGTGCTATCGAATGGCTGAACAACCATTACGCCGAACCCCTGAACATCGAAAACCTGGCGCAGATGATCAATCTCAGTACCTCGGCGCTGCATCACCGCTTCAAATCGGTGACAGCCATGAGCCCGTTGCAATACCAGAAGCAATTGCGCTTGCAGGAAGCAAGGCGGCTGCTGTTGTCGGAGAACAGCGATGTTTCGTCAATCGGCTACAAAATGGGCTACGAAAGCCCTTCGCAATTCAGCCGTGAATACAGCCGTCTGTTTGGCGCCTCGCCGAGCAAGGACATCGCCCGGCTGCGCGCTCAGGCGATCTAGCGGTTTTGTGTAGGCAAACAGAATCAGGCCGGGGAAGCGTGTAAGCCATGACCACCCAACGCCTGAAAACCTGCCCTTGCTACAAGGGGATCGGGTTTCAGTTTTCTGAAGACGAAAAAAAACCCGCCTAAGCGGGTTTTTCAAGACCATTGCGACATCCTGTCGGCGGCCATCCTGGCCTATGGTCGATCATCCATGATCCTGAGCACGTCCTGTGCTTCAGTTGATGGATCCAGATTAGACGCATCGGTGAAGCATCAAAAGACGACATATCACTGGTTACGTGTAAGCCATTGACCATTCAGCGCCTGAAACCTGCATTTGTAGCAGCAGCTGCTACAGGGATCGGGTTTCAATTTTTCTGCAGGCGAAAAAAAACCCGCCGAAGCGGGTTTTTCCCAAGACCATATCGACTCCCTGTCGGCAGCGATCCTTGCTATGGTCGATCATCCATGACCCTGAAGCACTTCCTGTGCTTCAGTTGATGAGACTAGATTACGCTTGGGATCCAATCCGCAATAGACGACATAGCTACTACCGCGTGTAAGACATTCGCTATAGCTGCCCTTCCGAAAACCCTTGGACGAGTCAGCCATCATGCCCTGAGGCCCCGAGTTTCGTGGCCTGCAGCCTTCAACCTCCCTGACGCTCATGGGTCTTGGTACTTGTTTCCAGAAATTGTTCGATATTGCTCATCTGCTCATCCCAACCCCGGCTGTCCATGCGGAATGCCTTGAGCCTGCGCGACTGAGGGATGTGATCAAAGCCCGACTCGACGACCGTCAACAACGTGCCTTCGTCCATATCCTGAAGTTCGAATTTCACCAGCGTGGTGGGCTCCTGGGAGTAATCGGTATCGGGTTCGACTGCATACGGGTGCCAGCGAAACGAAAACACCCGCTCCGGCTCGACCCGCTCCACCAGTACATTCCACAACAAGTGCTCATAACCAGGATAAGTAATCTGCCCCTGGGTCCATTCGCCGGCGACAAAGCGTTTACCTTCGAGTGCCACGCCGAACCATTGCCCAAAGGCTTCAGCATTGGCCAGCACACGCCAGACTTGCGAGCGCGGCACCTTGAGCAGGATCTTCCTTTCGATGCGATCTGATGCTGGGTTCATAAGTCACCTCCTGTATTGAACAGTAGGCCTGTAAAGACCATAAGACCAACCTTAAAGTTGTATCAAACGGGTGCGGCAATCACCCGTACCTGAAATATTCGGCCTCAGTTTTGGCCATAAGTTCTGGTTTGAAGGGGGGAGTCAGCGGGCTGAAGCTGCTAACGTCTGCAGCGACGTGACCCCTTACAAGGAAGATTCATGCAGCCTTCACTCACGGAACGTTATCGCGCAACCCTGCTGGGGCTTGCTTGTGGGGATGCCGTTGGCACCCGTGCCGAATTTCAGCCGCGCGGCTCGTTTACCCCTCTGACCGACATGGTTGGGGGCGGCCCTTTCAATCTGAAGCCAGGGCAATGGACCGATGACACTTCCATGGCACTTTGCCTGGCAGAAAGCCTGCTGAACAAAAAAGGTTTTGATGCCGCCGACCAAATGCGCCGTTATCTCAACTGGTGGCAATGGGGTTACCTGAGTTCGACCGGCGTATGCTTCGACATTGGCATGACCGTACGTGAAGCGCTGGCTCGTTATCAGGAAACCGGTCAACCATTCGCAGGTTCCACCGATCCCTACACGGCCGGCAACGGCTCGCTGATGCGGTTAGCGCCAATAGTGTTGTACTACTTTCCCGATCCCGACCGGATCAGAACCTTTTCCGCAGACAGCTCGCGCACTACCCACGCGGCACCAGAGGCGCTTGAATGCTGTCAGTTGCTTGCCGAGCTGATCCGCAAGGCATTGCAAGGCGCGCCCAAGCAGGATTTGCAGAGCCTGCCAGAGACGAGGTTCGTGGAACCGAAGGTTGCGAGCATCGCCCGAGGCGACTACCTCGATAAATCCAAAAACGATATTCGCGGTAGCGGTTACTGCGTTGCATCACTGGAAGCGGCCTTGTGGTGTCTGTTCGATCTGCGGGTCGCACCTGATGGCAGAACGCTTGGCCCAAGCCCATGTAATCGTTCGCGTGGCGACACTCGACGATGACCCGAAAATGACACCTCAGGTTCATATTTGGACGTCTCATAACGTGCCCTGGCTTGAATATGAATCGATTGAGAAATGTCCGGAGTGGCAGGTATAAATTCTGAACATTGCAGCGCTTTGGTGGCGAGCGGCAGATTCGTTGAATAACCATCCGCTTCGCTACATTGCACCTCAACTTTCCAATGTCACCACGAGAATCCCATGCACCCACGCTTTCTCCTGGCGCTGACGCCGCTGCTGTTCACCACCGTGGCGCATGCCGTGGACTGTGCGAATGCGAACGACCAGGGCACCATGAATCAGTGCGCCGCCGAGCAGTACAAAACGGCTGATAAAGAGCTGAACACGCTTTACCAGCAAATCACCAAACGATTGAAAGACAATCCCGATGCCAAGAAGCTGCTGGTCAGTGCGCAACGCAACTGGGTGGCGTTTCGTGACGCCGAATGTGAGTTTTCGACCTCTACGGTGACGGGTGGCAGTGTGTATCCGCTGATCTATAGCCTGTGCACCGCCAACCTGACCAAGGCGCGCGCCGAAACCTTCAAACGCTACCTCACGTGTGAGGAAGGCGATATGAGTTGTCCGGTGCCTGGGGCTTGATGTGGTTTTGTCGCAAATCGCGATAGGCGATGACCAACCTGTTACGGTCTTGAGACACCCTCTGTTCAGGATTAGAATTTTCGGGCTAAGGGTAAATGACGGAGCATTTGCCCGGCCACACATCTGGCGTGAGGGAGGTAGCGATGTTCCTTTCGACCCTGGAAATTCAAAACATCATTGAGCACAGTTTTCTGCCCGCCGTGTGCACTTGCAGCCTGGAAGCGGACCAGTCCATGACGATTCGGGTTTGCGATTGCATGACTGGCAAAGTGGATCTGGTGGCAACCCATGTTCCGGTATGGACATTGGACAGCCCTCACGCGATCGCATCGCTGGTGGCTGATATGCGGCAAGAAATCGCAGCTCATAAAGGCCAACATCCGAAGTTTTTCAGCTGAACCGGTATGCGCCGCACCACGACGGTGGTGCGGCGCAAGTCCGTAGGCTTATGACATCTTTCGGGAAATCTCTTCAAATGTGGCGCTATCTACAGCCGCCAGAAACCTTCGGCCATCCTTGAGTGTAGCCAGAAAGGTTACTTCGGTTTCCTTGCCGGCCAACATGAAACCGGCAATTGCGCCGATCGGTCCCAGCAACATGGCACCCGCCACGCTGAAGCCGATAGCCCCCTTCATGTTGTTGATCGAATCCTCATTGGCCACTTCTATGCGCTTGAACGATGAGAGCGGGAGGGTGATGCCGGGCCACGGGTGAATCGACGTCCTGAGCGTAAATACGCCGTCTCTGTACTCTCCATCACCCTGCAGAAAGTCCCCCGCCAGGACCATTATGCTTGCCATTTTTTTACCCTCTGACTGGCAATCGGTGAACAATCATTTCGCGCTTGCGCTCGAACGTCGTCAACTGCCGGGCGATGAAATGTTCCGGGAAACGATAAGCCACCACATTAAGAAAGCATTGGCGCCGAGCGAGACCGATGGATGTGCGTTAGGGTTGGTGTCCGTTGCACCGCACTATCGTTCTTCGCGGGCAAGCCTCGCTCCTACGGGTTCGTGTGAAGCCGGTCGATGGAATCGTGCAGCGACGGTACTTTCCTGCGGACAAAACAAAACCCCTACCTGCAGATGCAGATAGGGGTTTCGGAATTTGATCTTGACGATGACCTACTCTCACATGGGG